>NZ_CP158967.1:5780000-6488056 GCF_050990555.1 Pseudomonas sp. PSE1(2024) | reverse complement strand
GCACTGCTGCCAAAGTTCCACTGACACGGATATCCCCTAAGTTGAAAGCCGGTGAGGCAAAAACAAGCGGCCATTGTAGCGGCCAGCCGTCCACTTATCCACATGCAGGTTGCCCGGTGGACATGATTTATCAATGCGTTAAACGCGAAAAAGGCGACCGACGGTGTGTGCATAAGCTCTGTGGATAACCCTATCTGAGCACACTGGACAACTGGGGGCGAAAGTCGGTGGATAACCAGCCTGTGGATAACCACCTATTCCACACACAGGTTATCCGACAGCGCAGCACAGGCTGAACACGGTTTTCCACTGTAGTTGTCATTCTCTGTACACCGCTTGAAACAAGGCCTTTAGCCAGTTATCCACAGAGAACGGTGTGCCTAGCTTTTACAAGCTTTACAGAAAAGCTTTAAATAATTCCCTTCTTTATTTTTATCTTTGGCAAACCGGGTAATCAGGTCCTGTCAGCTCCGAAGATCTATTTATAAGGAAACGTTGGTTGGAAATTGACCTATTGGCTTGCTTTCTCTAGAATCCCCGGTCTCTTAAAACGGGGGCCATTCCGGCCCGTTGTGGACGAACCAGGTAACACGACATGAAACGTACTTTCCAACCAAGCACTATCAAACGCGCTCGTACCCACGGTTTCCGTGCTCGCATGGCTACCAAGAACGGTCGTGCCGTACTGTCGCGTCGTCGCGCCAAAGGCCGCGCACGTCTGGCAGTTTGATAATCCGGCACTGGAGGTGAGTCAGGACTTCAGTCGGGAAAAGCGTCTGCTTACTCCCCGGCATTTCAAGGCAGTCTTTGACTCCCCTACCGGCAAGGTTCCGGGGAAAAATCTCCTGCTCCTTGCGCGCAACAACGATCTCGATCACCCCCGTCTCGGGCTGGTTATCGGGAAAAAGAGCGTCAAGCTCTCCGTCGAGCGCAATCGCCTCAAACGTCTTATGCGCGAATCGTTTCGCCTGCACCAGGATTCACTGGTCGGCTGGGACATCGTTATCGTCGCGCGCAAAGGTTTGGGTGACGTAGAAAACCCCGAATTGATTCAGCATTTCGGCAAACTCTGGAAGCGTCTGGCACGCAACAAGCCGGTACCAGCAGTCAAAACCGAAACTGTAGGGGTAGACAGTCCAGATGCGTAAACTGGCACTCGTTCCGATCCAGTTTTATCGCTACGCCATTAGTCCCCTGATGGCCAGTCACTGTCGTTTCTACCCCAGTTGTTCTTGCTACGCGTACGAAGCCATCGAAAATCATGGCCTTCTGCGCGGTGGCTGGCTGACCTTTCGTCGTTTAGGTCGCTGTCATCCGTGGAATCCCGGTGGTTATGACCCGGTTCCACCTATCCCTACCTCCCGTTCTTCTTCGATGGCCGAGTAATCATGGATATCAAACGCACGATCCTGATCGTCGCCCTGGCAATCGTGTCCTACGTCATGGTCCTTAAATGGAACCAGGACTATGGCCAGGCTGCCCTGCCGACTCAGAATGTTGCTTCCAGTACGACTACATCCGGTTTGCCGGACACCGCCACTGGCAATAATGCTGCTGCCAGTGACGATATTCCGCGCGCCGCAAGCGATACCAGCGCACCTGCCGAAACGCCGGTCGCTGTCAGCAAGGATCTGATCCAGATCAAGACCGACGTGCTCGATCTCGCGATCGATCCACAAGGTGGCGATGTTGCCCAGCTGACCTTGCCGCTGTATCCACGTCGTCAGGATCGTCCGGACGTTCCGTTCCAGCTGTTCGACAACGGTGGCGAACGTACTTATCTGGCACAGAGCGGTCTGATCGGCACCAACGGTCCGGATGCAAACCCGGCCGGTCGTCCGATCTACTCCTCGGAGAAGAAGACTTATCAACTGGCTGACGGTCAGGACCAACTGGTCGTCGACCTGAAATTCAGCAAGGACGGCGTCAATTACATCAAACGTTTCACTCTGAAACGTGGCCTGTATGACGTGACCGTGACCTATCTGATCGACAACCAGAGCGCTCAGCCTTGGTCCGGTTCGATGTTTGCCCAGCTGAAGCGCGATGCAAGCGCCGATCCTTCGTCCACAACTGCTACCGGTACCGCGACTTACCTGGGCGCCGCCCTGTGGACAAGTTCCGAGCCGTACAAGAAAGTGTCCATGAAGGACATGGACAAAGCTCAGCTCAAGGAGACCGTCACTGGTGGCTGGGTAGCCTGGCTGCAACACTACTTCGTGACTGCATGGGTTGCTCCGAAGGGCGAAAACAACATCGTCCAGACCCGTAAAGACAGCAAAGGCAACTACATCATCGGTTACACCGGTCCTTCGTTGACCGCTGCACCGGGTGCAAAAGTCGAGACCAGCGCTGTTCTCTATGCCGGTCCGAAAAGCCAGGCGGTGCTGAAAGAGTTGTCCCCAGGTCTGGAACTGACTGTCGACTACGGCATTCTGTGGTTCATTGCCCAGCCAATCTTCTGGTTGCTGCAACATATCCACAGCATCGTCGGCAACTGGGGCTGGTCGATCATCTTCCTGACCATGCTGATCAAAGGGATCTTCTTCCCTCTGTCGGCCGCCAGCTACAAGTCGATGGCCCGTATGCGCGCCGTGGCTCCGAAACTGGCTGCACTGAAAGAGCAACATGGCGATGACCGGCAGAAAATGTCGCAAGCCATGATGGAGCTGTACAAGAAAGAGAAGATCAATCCGCTGGGTGGCTGCTTGCCGATCCTGGTGCAGATGCCGGTTTTCCTTTCCCTGTACTGGGTTCTGCTGGAAAGCGTGGAAATGCGCCAGGCGCCGTTCATGCTGTGGATTACCGACCTGTCGATCAAGGATCCGTTCTTCATCCTGCCGATCATCATGGGCGCGACCATGTTCATCCAGCAGCGTCTGAACCCTACACCTCCGGATCCGATGCAGGCCAAGGTGATGAAAATGATGCCAATCATCTTCACCTTCTTCTTCCTGTGGTTCCCGGCAGGTCTGGTGCTGTACTGGGTTGTGAACAACTGCCTGTCGATTGCCCAACAGTGGTACATCACGCGTAAGATCGAAGCGGCGACGAAAAAAGCCGAGGCGTAACTTACTCTGTGGATAACACCACTCAAAACGCCCCCTAGTGGGGCGTTTTGCTATCTGCCATTTTTGTCTGGATACCGGTTTATGAGCGCACCTCGTGAAACCATCGCAGCTGTCGCTACCGCCCAGGGCCGTGGCGGCGTGGGCATCGTTCGAATTTCCGGGCCGCTGGCCAGCGTTGCGGCCAAAGCCATCAGCGGCCGTGAACTGAAACCAAGGTTTGCCCACTACGGCCCGTTCTTCAGTGACGATCAACAGGTGCTGGATGAAGGTCTGGCTCTGTATTTCCCCGGACCGAACTCGTTCACCGGCGAAGATGTACTGGAACTGCAGGGCCACGGTGGCCCGATCGTCCTCGACATGTTGCTCAAGCGTTGTCTGGAACTGGGTTGCCGTCTGGCCCGTCCCGGTGAGTTCAGCGAAAGAGCGTTCCTCAATGACAAACTCGATCTGGCGCAGGCCGAGGCCATCGCCGACCTGATCGAAGCCAGTTCCGCACAGGCCGCGCGCAATGCCCTGCGTTCATTGCAGGGTGCATTTTCCCAACGCGTGCACAACCTTACCGAACAGTTGATCGGCCTGCGGATCTATGTAGAAGCGGCTATCGACTTCCCGGAAGAAGAAATCGACTTCCTCGCTGATGGCCATGTCCTGAGCATGCTCGACAAGGTTCGTAACGAGTTATCCACCGTATTGCGCGAAGCCGGGCAGGGTGCGTTGCTGCGTGACGGCATGACCGTGGTGATTGCCGGTCGTCCGAATGCCGGCAAATCCAGCCTGCTCAACGTACTGGCCGGTCGTGAAGCCGCGATCGTGACCGAAATAGCCGGCACCACTCGGGACATCCTGCGCGAACATATCCACATCGACGGCATGCCGCTGCACGTTGTGGACACCGCCGGTCTGCGTGATACCGATGACCATGTGGAAAAGATCGGCGTTGAACGAGCGTTGAAAGCCATCGGCGAGGCTGACCGAGTGCTGCTGGTCGTCGATGCCACTGCGCCAGAGGCCGCCGATCCATTCGCCCTGTGGCCGGAATTCCTTGAAACCCGGCCAGATCCGGCGAAGGTCACCCTGATTCGTAACAAGGCTGATCTCACCGGTGAACCTATTGCCCTGGAAGTCAGTGACGATGGCCACGTGACGATCAGCCTGAGCGCCAAGTCTGCCGGTGAAGGTCTGGACCTGCTACGTGATCACCTCAAAGCCTGCATGGGCTACGAACAAACATCGGAAAGCAGCTTCAGCGCACGCCGCCGGCACCTCGAAGCCCTGCGTCATGCCAGTGATGCCCTGGAACATGGACGTGCCCAACTGACCTTGGCGGGTGCTGGTGAGCTGTTGGCCGAAGACCTGCGTCAGGCCCAGCAGTCTCTCGGGGAAATCACCGGCGCCTTCAGTTCAGATGATTTGCTGGGACGAATCTTTTCCAGCTTCTGCATCGGTAAATAACCCTTCCGTTGTCCACAGACAGGTCCGTTCGCGACCTGTCTGTCCCCCCTTCTAGTATTTCCTTCCTCCAGTGCCGGACAGATTCCTGTTCCTGAGCGGATTTTCCGTGTCCGCGATTCCTTCATTCACCTGATTTCTGTGGATTAAGCCCTGTGAATAACTGCCGCTGAGGGCAGTTGATAACAGGGCCTGAAAACTGAACATAACTGCCGCTGTGGATAACCACCTCATTCATCCACAGGCTTACACCGGTTATCCAAGGGCCTCATGGCGACATGGCCACAGGGTTTTGAATCTCTGTACACATTGAAAATAAAGGCCTGCAGAAATCTATCCACAGAAACCATGGGCAGTAAGAATAAGCTTTAAAACAAAGGTTTTATAAATTTCTCTCTTTTTTATTCTTTTAACCGCGAGTTCTCCACAGCTGGTTAAATTTTGTGCAAAGGGTTCTTTAGGAAGGGCGAAGTCCCTATACTTGCCGACCAGGTCCAGAAACCTGATCTCAAACTATTCCTGAATTACCTACTTAAGCAGGCACGAGGTGCGTGGTGGATTTCCCTTCCCGTTTTGAAGTGATCGTCATCGGCGGCGGTCATGCCGGTACCGAGGCAGCACTGGCCTCAGCACGCATGGGTGCAAAAACCCTTCTGCTGACGCACAACGTGGAAACCCTCGGTGCCATGAGTTGCAACCCGGCTATCGGTGGCATCGGCAAAAGCCATCTGGTCAAGGAAATCGACGCCCTCGGCGGCGCGATGGCCATGGCGACCGATCTGGGCGGTATCCAGTTTCGCGTGTTGAACAGCCGCAAAGGCCCGGCCGTACGGGCGACCCGTGCGCAAGCCGACCGGATTTTGTACAAGGCCGCTGTCCGCGAAATTCTGGAAAACCAGCCGAACCTGTGGATATTTCAACAAGCCGCTGACGACCTGATCGTCGAGCAGGAACAAGTACGGGGTGTCGTCACACAAATGGGTCTGCGTTTCTTCGCGGATTCCGTGGTGTTGACCACCGGTACGTTCCTCGGCGGACTTATCCACATCGGGTTGCAGAATTTTTCCGGCGGTCGTGCCGGTGACCCACCGTCGATCGCCCTGGCGCATCGTCTGCGTGAACTGCCGTTGCGTGTCGGTCGCCTGAAAACCGGTACGCCACCGCGTATCGACGGTAAGTCTGTGGATTTCTCGGTGATGACCGAGCAGCCAGGCGATACGCCGATCCCGGTGATGTCGTTCATGGGCAACAAGGAACAACATCCACGGCAAGTCAGTTGCTGGATTACTCATACCAACGCCCGCACCCACGAAATCATTGCCGCGAACCTCGACCGTTCGCCGATGTATTCCGCTGCTGGTGAAATCGAAGGCATCGGCCCGCGTTATTGCCCGTCGATCGAAGACAAGATCCACCGCTTTGCCGACAAGGAAAGCCATCAGGTGTTCATCGAGCCGGAAGGCCTGACCACCCATGAGCTGTATCCGAACGGGATATCCACAAGCCTGCCGTTCGATGTGCAGTTGCAGATCGTGCAATCGATCCGCGGCATGGAAAACGCGCACATCGTGCGTCCGGGTTATGCGATCGAGTACGACTACTTCGATCCGCGCGACCTGAAGTACAGCCTGGAAACCAAAGTCATCGGCGGTCTGTTCTTCGCTGGTCAGATTAACGGCACCACCGGTTACGAAGAAGCCGGCGCCCAGGGTTTGCTGGCTGGCGCGAACGCTGCACTGCGTGCGAAAGGCAAAGAAGCCTGGTGCCCGCGTCGCGATGAAGCGTACATCGGGGTATTGGTCGACGATCTGATCACCCTCGGTACTCAAGAGCCGTACCGCATGTTCACTTCCCGTGCCGAGTACCGCCTGATCCTGCGTGAGGACAACGCCGACCTGCGTCTGACCGAAAAAGGTCGCGAGCTGGGTCTGGTCGATGACGCGCGCTGGGCGGCGTTCTGCAAGAAACGCGAAAGCATCGAACTCGAAGAGCAGCGCCTGAAAAGCACCTGGGTTCGCCCGGGCACTCCGCAGGGCGATGCGATTGCCGAGAAATTCGGCACGCCGCTGACTCACGAATACAACCTGCTCAATCTCTTGAGCCGTCCGGAAATCGACTACGCTGGTCTGGTCGAAGTGACCGGGCAGGGCGCCGAAGATCCACAGGTCGCCGAACAGGTCGAGATCAAGACCAAATACGCCGGTTACATCGACCGTCAACAGGACGAAATCGCCCGTCTGCGTGCAAGCGAAGACACGAAACTGCCTGTGGATATCGATTACACCAACATTTCCGGTCTCTCCAAGGAGATCCAGAGCAAGCTTGGCGCGACTCGTCCCGAGACGCTTGGCCAGGCTTCGCGGATCCCGGGTGTGACCCCGGCAGCGATTTCGCTGTTGATGATTCATTTGAAAAAACGCGGCGCGGGCCGTCAGTTGGAGCAAAGCGCTTGAGTTCTAAGGTCACTTCGCAACACGCCGAAGAGTTATCCACAGGAGCCCGCGAGCTCGGTGTCAATCTCACTGAAACCCAGCACGAATTGCTGCTGGGTTATCTGGCCCTGTTGATCAAATGGAACCAGGCCTACAACCTGACCGCCGTTCGCGATCCGGACGAAATGGTTTCCCGTCACTTGCTCGATAGCCTCAGCGTGATGTCGTTCATCGAAAACGGCCGCTGGCTGGATGTCGGCAGCGGCGGCGGCATGCCGGGGATCCCTTTGGCGATCCTGTATCCGGACTCGCAAGTGACCTGTCTGGACAGCAACGGCAAGAAAACCCGCTTCCTGACCCAGGTCAAACTCGAACTCAAACTGGATAACCTGCAAGTTATCCACAGTCGCGTCGAAGCGTTCCAGCCTGCACAGCCGTTCAACGGGATCATTTCCCGGGCGTTCAGCAGCATGGAGAACTTCACCAACTGGACTCGCCACCTCGGCGACGCCGATACGCGCTGGCTGGCAATGAAGGGCGTCCATCCGGCCGATGAGCTGGTAGCATTGCCGGCAGACTTCAAACTCGATAGCGAACACGCCCTGGCCGTACCCGGTTGCCAAGGCCAACGCCATCTGCTGATACTGCGCCGCACGGCATGATTGGGAACACAAGCAAGAATGGCTAAGGTATTCGCGATAGCGAACCAGAAGGGTGGTGTGGGCAAGACCACCACCTGCATCAACCTCGCAGCATCCCTGGTCGCGACCAAGCGCCGGGTGCTGTTGATCGATCTCGATCCACAGGGCAACGCCACCATGGGTAGCGGTGTGGATAAACATGGCCTGGAAAACTCGGTCTACGACCTGCTGATCGGCGAATGCGATCTGGCTCAGGCCATGCACTACTCTGAACACGGCGGTTATCAACTGTTGCCGGCCAACCGCGACCTGACGGCGGCCGAAGTGGTACTGCTGGAAATGCAGATGAAGGAAAGCCGTCTGCGCAGTGCGCTGGCGCCGATCCGTGAAAACTACGATTACATTCTGATCGACTGCCCGCCGTCGCTGTCGATGCTCACATTGAACGCACTGGTCGCCGCTGACGGGGTCATTATCCCCATGCAGTGCGAGTACTTTGCGCTCGAAGGTCTGAGCGACCTTGTGGATAACATCAAGCGCATCGCCGAGCTGTTGAACCCGAACCTGAAAGTTGAAGGTCTGCTGCGGACCATGTACGACCCGCGCCTGAGTCTGATGAACGACGTTTCGGCCCAGCTCAAGGAACACTTCGGCGATCAGCTGTACGACACGGTGATCCCGCGCAATATCCGTCTGGCTGAAGCCCCGAGCTACGGCATGCCGGCGCTCGCCTACGACAAGCAATCGCGTGGCGCGCTGGCTTATCTGGCCCTGGCCGGCGAGATGGTTCGCCGTCAGCGCAAAAATTCACGCATCGCCGCTGCCCAGCCAACTTAAGGAATCCCCATGGCCGTCAAGAAACGAGGTCTCGGACGAGGACTGGATGCGCTGCTGAGCGGTCCGACTGTCAGTTCGCTGGAAGAACAGGCAGCGCAGGCTGACAGCCGTGAGTTGCAGCACCTGCCGCTGGACCTCCTGCAGCGTGGCAAGTACCAGCCGCGCCGGGACATGGATCCGCAGGCGCTGGAAGAGCTGGCGCAGTCGATCAAGGCTCAGGGCGTGATGCAGCCGATCGTGGTTCGCCCGATTGGTGGTGGCCGTTTTGAAATCATCGCTGGCGAGCGCCGCTGGCGCGCCAGTCAGCAGGCCGGCCAGGAAACCATTCCTGCGATGGTCCGCGACGTGCCGGATGAAACCGCGATCGCCATTGCGCTGATCGAGAACATCCAGCGCGAAGATCTGAACCCTATCGAAGAAGCGGTGGCCCTGCAGCGCTTGCAGCAGGAATTCCAGCTCACCCAGCAACAGGTTGCCGAGGCTGTGGGTAAGTCCCGCGTCACCGTGGCCAACCTTTTGCGCCTGATTGCCCTGCCGGAAGTCATCAAGACCATGTTGTCCCACGGCGATCTGGAAATGGGTCATGCCCGTGCATTGCTCGGTCTGCCGGACAATCAGCAGGTGGAAGGGGCGCGACATGTTGTCGCACGCGGCCTCACCGTGCGCCAAACCGAGGCACTGGTTCGTCAGTGGTTGAGTGGCAAACCGGAGCCGGTCGAACCGTCCAAACCCGACCCGGATATCGCTCGTCTCGAGCAGCGTCTGGCCGAGCGCCTAGGCTCTGCGGTGCAGATCCGCCACGGCAAGAAGGGAAAGGGTCAGTTGGTGATCGGTTACAACTCCCTCGACGAGCTTCAAGGTGTGCTCGCACACATCCGCTGAAACAATTGCTCTTGTAGCGCGCAGTCGGAAATCACTACCTGACAGTTGAATAGGGGCAGAACCGCCCCTATACTCTGCGCGCATTTTGTCGGCACAAATTATGCCAAGTTATTGAATTTCGGCAGCCGACCATTGGAGAGCAATAGTGATGGAAACCCGCAAGCCAAACCGCCTGCCGTTCCATCGCCTGGCGGTTTTTCCGGTGTTAATGGCTCAATTTGTCATTTTGCTCATTGCCGCTTTGGCGCTCTGGCAATGGCACGGAGTCGTTGCCGGATACTCGGGACTTTGCGGAGGCCTGATAGCCTTGCTGCCCAATGTTTATTTCGCTCACAAGGCATTTCGGTTTTCCGGCGCCCGAGCAGCCCAGTCCATCGTCCGGTCTTTCTATGCCGGCGAGGCAGGCAAACTGATTTTGACGGCAGTGCTGTTTGCACTGGTGTTCGCAGGTGTGAAGCCACTGGCGCCGATCGCTGTATTCGGCGCCTTCGTGCTGACTCAGTCGGTCAGCTGGTTCGCTCCCCTGCTGATGAGAACAAGACTTTCGAGACCTTAGGGCGTTTGAGGCAACCATGGCAGAAACAACCGCTTCGGGCTATATCCAGCACCACTTGCAGAACCTGACCTTCGGTCAGCTACCCAACGGCGGCTGGGGCTTTGCCCACACCGCAGCAGAAGCCAAGGAAATGGGCTTCTGGGCTTTCCACGTCGATACTCTCGGCTGGTCGGTCGCGCTGGGTCTGATCTTCGTTCTTCTTTTCCGCATGGCGGCCAAGAAGGCGACTTCCGGTCAGCCGGGTGCACTGCAGAACTTCGTTGAAGTCCTGGTCGAATTCGTCGATGGCAGCGTGAAAGACAGCTTCCATGGCCGTAGCCCGGTGATTGCACCGCTGGCACTGACCATCTTCGTCTGGGTGTTCCTGATGAACGCCGTCGACCTGGTACCGGTCGACTGGATTCCTCAGCTGGCCATCCTGATCTCCGGCGACCACCACATCCCGTTCCGCGCCGTGTCGACTACCGACCCGAACGCGACCCTGGGCATGGCGTTCTCGGTTTTCGCACTGATCATTTTCTATAGCATCAAGGTCAAGGGCCTCGGCGGCTTCATCGGCGAGCTGACCCTGCACCCGTTCGGCAGCAAGAACATCTTCGTTCAGGCCCTGCTGATCCCGGTGAACTTCCTGCTGGAATTCGTGACCCTGATCGCCAAACCGATCTCTCTGGCTCTGCGTCTGTTCGGCAACATGTATGCCGGCGAGCTGGTGTTCATCCTGATCGCTGTGATGTTCGGCAGCGGCCTGCTCTGGCTCAGCGGCCTGGGTGTTGTCCTGCAGTGGGCGTGGGCTGTGTTCCACATCCTGATCATCACCCTGCAGGCGTTCATCTTCATGATGCTGACCATCGTCTACCTGTCGATGGCGCACGAAGAAAACCATTAAGACCAGTCTCGACTAGTCTGATGTCCTTCCCGGTCAAACGGGAAGGGGCTCCTCACGGGGCACCATGAAACGATTTGTTTTACCGCTTTAATCTAAAAAACCTAAACCATACGACGTAAAAGTCGGGAGGAAAGATGGAAACTGTAGTTGGTCTAACCGCTATCGCTGTTGCACTGTTGATCGGCCTGGGCGCACTGGGTACCGCAATTGGTTTCGGCCTGCTGGGCGGCAAGTTCCTGGAAGGCGCAGCGCGTCAGCCAGAAATGGTTCCAATGCTGCAAGTTAAAATGTTCATCGTTGCCGGTCTGCTCGACGCCGTAACCATGATCGGTGTTGGTATCGCTCTGTTCTTCACCTTTGCGAACCCGTTCGTTGGTCAAATCGCTGGCTAATCATTCGGATTTTCCGAGTGATTTGGTGTGATGGACAACGTAACTGCGAGGTGTTGGCGTGAACATTAATGCGACCCTGATTGGCCAGTCCGTTGCGTTCCTGATTTTTGTACTGTTCTGCATGAAGTTCGTATGGCCTCCGGTCATCGCAGCTCTGCACGAACGTCAAAAGAAGATCGCTGATGGTCTGGACGCTGCCAGCCGTGCAGCTCGCGACCTGGAGTTGGCCCAAGAGAAAGCGGGTCAGCAACTGCGCGAAGCGAAAGCTCAGGCAGCTGAAATCATCGAGCAAGCCAAGAAACGCGGTAACCAGATTGTCGAAGAGGCCGTTGAAAAGGCCCGTGTCGACGCTGACCGTGTGAAGGTTCAGGCTCAAGCCGAGATCGAACAGGAACTGAACAGTGTCAAAGACAAGCTGCGCGCCCAAGTGGGCTTGCTGGCTGTCGGCGGCGCCGAGAAGATCCTGGGTGCCACAATCGATCAAAACGCGCACGCAGAGCTGGTTAACCAACTGGCTGCTGAAATCTAAGCGAGGGCGATCATGGCAGAACTGACCACGTTGGCCCGACCTTACGCTAAGGCGGCCTTCGAGCACGCTCAGGCCCACCAGCAACTGGCCAATTGGTCAGCCATGCTCGGCCTGGCTGCAGCGGTGTCACAAGATGACACCATGCAGCGCGTGCTCAAGGCCCCGCGACTGACGAGCGCAGAAAAGGCCGCCACGTTCATTGACGTGTGCGGCGACAAGTTTGATGCCAAGGCACAGAACTTCATCAATGTCGTTGCCGAAAACGACCGTCTCCCGCTTCTGCCGGAGATCGCCGCTCTTTTCGACCTGTACAAGGCCGAACAAGAGAAATCGGTAGACGTTGAAGTGACCAGTGCTTTTGCATTGAACCAAGAACAGCAAGACAAACTCGCCAAGGTTCTCAGTGCACGACTCAACCGGGAAGTGCGCCTGCAAGTTGCGGAGGATGCTGCCCTTATAGGTGGTGTCGTTATCCGCGCCGGCGACCTGGTTATCGATGGCTCGATTCGCGGCAAAATCGCGAAACTTGCCGAAGCATTGAAATCTTGAGTTTGAAGGGGCAGCAGAGCAATGCAGCAACTCAATCCTTCCGAAATAAGTGAAATTATCAAGGGCCGCATCGAAAAGCTCGATGTGACCTCCCAAGCCCGTAACGAAGGCACTGTCGTCAGCGTATCTGACGGTATCGTGCGGATTCACGGTCTGGCCGACGTCATGTACGGCGAGATGATCGAGTTTCCGGGCGGCGTCTACGGTATGGCCCTCAACCTGGAGCAAGACTCCGTAGGTGCCGTTGTACTGGGCGCATACACGACTCTGGCTGAAGGCATGAGCGCCAAGTGCACCGGCCGCATCCTCGAAGTTCCGGTTGGTAAGGAACTGCTGGGTCGCGTTGTCGACGCACTGGGTAACCCTGTTGACGGCAAAGGTCCACTGGGCAACACCGAGACCGACGCGGTCGAGAAAGTTGCTCCGGGCGTGATCTGGCGTAAGTCGGTAGACCAGCCTGTACAGACTGGCTACAAGGCTGTCGATGCCATGATCCCTGTCGGCCGTGGCCAGCGTGAGCTGATCATCGGTGACCGTCAGATCGGTAAAACCGCTCTGGCGATCGACGCGATCATCAACCAGAAAGACAGCGGCATTTTCTGCGTCTACGTGGCAATCGGTCAGAAGCAATCGACCATCGCCAACGTGGTTCGCAAGCTGGAAGAAAACGGTGCACTGGCTAACACCATCATCGTTGCAGCGAGCGCTTCGGAATCTGCAGCTCTGCAATTCCTGGCTCCGTACTCCGGTTGCACCATGGGTGAATTCTTCCGCGACCGCGGTGAAGACGCGCTCATCGTTTATGACGATCTGTCCAAGCAAGCAGTGGCTTACCGCCAGATTTCCCTGCTGCTGCGCCGTCCACCAGGCCGTGAAGCTTACCCAGGCGACGTGTTCTATCTCCACTCCCGTCTGCTGGAGCGCGCATCCCGCGTTTCGGAAGAGTACGTAGAGAAGTTCACCAACGGCGCAGTGACCGGCAAAACCGGTTCCCTGACCGCACTGCCGATCATCGAAACCCAGGCTGGCGACGTTTCCGCGTTTGTTCCGACCAACGTGATTTCCATCACCGACGGTCAGATCTTCCTGGAATCGGCCATGTTCAACTCGGGCATCCGCCCTGCAGTGAACGCCGGTGTTTCGGTATCCCGTGTGGGTGGTGCCGCTCAGACCAAGATCATCAAGAAGCTGTCCGGTGGTATCCGTACCGCTCTGGCTCAGTACCGTGAACTGGCGGCATTCGCCCAGTTCGCTTCTGACCTGGACGAAGCGACCCGCAAGCAACTTGAGCATGGTCAGCGCGTTACCGAGCTGATGAAGCAGAAGCAATACGCACCGATGTCGATCGCTGACATGGCGCTGTCGCTGTATGCCGCTGAGCGTGGGTTCCTGACTGACATTGAAATCGCCAAGATCGGCAGCTTCGAACAAGCGCTGATTGCTTTCTTCAACCGCGATCACGCCGACTTGATGGCGAAGATCAACGTTAAAGGTGACTTCAATGACGAAATCGACGCTGGCCTGAAGGCTGGTATCGAGAAGTTCAAGGCCACCCAAACCTGGTAAGCCGCAGCGGGAGCCGCAAGGCTCCCGCTTGCTAACCTGATAGGTGTTACATGGCAGGCGCAAAAGAGATTCGCAGTAAGATTGCGAGCATCAAAAGCACGCAAAAAATTACCAGCGCCATGGAAAAAGTGGCGGTCAGCAAAATGCGCAAGGCACAAATGCGCATGGCTGCTAGCCGTCCTTATGCGGAGCGTATCCGCCAGGTAATTGGGCATCTGGCCAACGCCAACCCGGAATACCGCCACCCGTTCATGATCGATCGCGAAGTAAAGCGCGTCGGTTATGTCGTGGTGAGCAGTGACCGTGGTCTGTGCGGCGGCTTGAACACCAACCTGTTCAAGGCCCTGGTCAAGGACATGGCGGTAAACCGCGAAAACGGCGTCGAGATCGATCTGTGTGTCGTTGGTAGCAAGGGTGCGGCCTTTTTCCGCAACTTCGGCGGTAACGTCGTTGCAGCTATCAGCCACCTGGGTGAAGAGCCGTCGATCAATGATCTGATCGGCAGCGTCAAGGTGATGCTGGATGCCTACCTGGACGGCCGTATTGACCGCCTGTCCGTGGTATCCAACAAGTTCATCAACACCATGACGCAACAGCCTACCGTGGAGCAGTTGATTCCATTGGTGGCGACCCCGGATCAAGAACTCAAGCACCACTGGGACTACCTCTACGAACCAGACGCCAAAGAGCTGCTTGACGGCTTGATGGTGCGTTACGTGGAGTCGCAGGTGTACCAGGCGGTGGTCGAGAACAACGCGGCTGAACAGGCTGCGCGGATGATCGCGATGAAGAACGCTACCGACAACGCCGGTGATTTGATCAGCGATTTGCAGCTGATCTACAACAAGGCGCGTCAGGCTGCGATCACCCAAGAGATCTCGGAAATCGTCGGCGGCGCTGCCGCGGTTTAACGGTTCAAATATTCAGAGGATCCAGCTATGAGTAGCGGACGTATCGTTCAAATCATCGGCGCCGTTATCGACGTGGAATTTCCACGCGACAGCGTACCGAGCATCTACGACGCCTTGAAGGTTCAAGGCGCCGAAACCACTCTGGAAGTTCAGCAGCAGCTGGGCGACGGCGTGGTTCGTACCATTGCGATGGGCTCCACCGAAGGCTTGAAGCGCGGTCTGGACGTCAACAACACTGGCGCAGCCATCTCCGTACCGGTCGGTAAAGCGACTCTGGGCCGGATCATGGACGTACTGGGCAACCCGATCGACGAAGCTGGCCCGATCGGCGAAGAAGAGCGCTGGGGTATCCACCGCGCCGCTCCTTCCTTCGCTGAACAAGCCGGTGGCAACGAGCTGCTGGAAACAGGCATCAAGGTTATCGACCTGGTTTGCCCGTTCGCCAAGGGCGGTAAAGTCGGTCTGTTCGGTGGTGCCGGTGTAGGCAAGACCGTAAACATGATGGAACTGATCCGTAACATCGCCATCGAGCACAGCGGTTATTCCGTGTTCGCCGGTGTGGGTGAGCGTACTCGTGAGGGTAACGACTTCTACCACGAGATGAAGGACTCCAACGTTCTCGACAAGGTAGCCCTGGTCTACGGTCAGATGAACGAGCCACCGGGAAACCGTCTGCGCGTAGCGCTGACCGGTCTGACCATGGCCGAGAAGTTCCGTGACGAAGGTAACGACGTTCTGCTGTTCGTCGACAACATCTATCGTTACACCCTGGCCGGTACCGAAGTATCCGCACTGCTGGGCCGTATGCCTTCGGCAGTAGGTTACCAGCCGACCCTGGCTGAAGAGATGGGCGTGCTGCAAGAGCGCATCACTTCGACCAAGCAAGGTTCGATTACTTCGATCCAGGCTGTATACGTACCAGCGGACGACTTGACTGACCCGTCGCCAGCGACCACGTTTGCTCACCTGGACGCCACCGTCGTTCTGTCCCGTGACATCGCTTCCCTGGGTATCTACCCGGCGGTAGACCCACTGGACTCGACTTCGCGTCAGCTGGACCCGAACGTGATCGGCAACGATCACTACGAGACCGCTCGTGGTGTTCAGTACGTGCTGCAGCGTTACAAAGAGCTGAAGGACATCATCGCGATCCTGGGTATGGACGAGCTGTCGGAAGCCGACAAGCAGTTGGTAAACCGTGCTCGTAAGATCCAGCGCTTCTTGTCGCAGCCGTTCTTCGTGGCTGAAGTCTTCACCGGTGCTTCGGGTAAATACGTTTCCCTGAAAGACACCATTGCTGGCTTCAAAGGCATCCTCAACGGTGACTACGACCACCTGCCAGAACAAGCGTTCTACATGGTCGGCGGCATCGAAGAAGCGATCGAGAAAGCCAAGAAACTGTAATCCAGGCGCCCGGCAACGGGCGCTAATTTAGGTTGAGGCAATCAGATGGCTATGACAGTCCATTGCGACATCGTCAGCGCGGAAGGAGAAATCTTTTCCGGCCTGGTCGAGATGGTGATTGCGCACGGTGCTCTGGGTGATCTTGGTATCGCTCTGGGCCACGCGCCGCTGATCACTAATCTGAAGCCAGGTCCGATCCGCCTGATCAAGCAAGGCGGGGAAGCCGAGGTGTTCTACATCTCCGGTGGTTTCCTCGAGGTTCAGCCGAACATGGTCAAGGTGCTTGCCGATACCGTGCAACGTGCCGCCGACCTGGATGAAGCTCAGGCTCAAGCAGCTCTCAAGGCTGCCGAAGCTGCTCTGCACGAGAAGAGCGCAGATTTCGACTACGGAGCTGCGTCCGCACGTCTGGCCGAGGCTGCAGCTCAGCTGCGCACCGTCCAGCAGATCCGCAAGAAGTTTGGCGGTTAATCCGTCAGCCACTTGTTGTGCGATTGATAAAAAAGGGTAGCCTCGGCTACCCTTTTTTCTTTTCAGAATTCCCGAAACCCGGTCGCAGTTGCTGACCACCCAGGATTGGTAGCCAGTCATGTCTCTTGAAATCGTTATCCTCGCGGCCGGTCAAGGCACCCGCATGCGTTCCGCGCTGCCAAAAGTGCTGCACCCGATTGCCGGCGACTCCATGCTCGGCCATGTTATCCACAGTGCCCGCCAACTTGATCCCCAGCGCATTCACGTCGTCATCGGCCATGGTGCCGATGTCGTGCGCGAACGTCTGGCCGCCGATGATCTCAATTTCGTATTGCAAGACAAGCAGTTGGGCACCGGTCATGCGACTGCCCAGGCTGTGCCGTTCATCACGGCCGATACCGTTCTGATTCTCTACGGTGACGTGCCGCTGATCGAAGTCGAGACCCTGCAGCGTCTGCTCAAGCACGTCGTGCCCGGCCAAATGGGATTGCTCACCGTCGAACTGGACGACCCGACCGGCTACGGCCGCATCGTGCGTGACGCCAGCGGCAAGGTCGCCGCGATCGTCGAGCACAAGGACGCCAGCGAAGCGCAACGTGCGATCACCGAGGGCAATACCGGCATTCTCGCCGTGCCTGCCAGCCATCTGGCTGACTGGATGAGTCGTCTGTCGAACAATAACGCCCAGGGTGAGTATTACCTGACTGACGTGATTGAAATGGCGGTCGGTGATGGCCTGGTAGTTGCGACCGAACAACCCCATGATCCGATGGAAGTGCAGGGCGCCAACGATCGCAAGCAACTGTCCGAACTGGAGCGCCACTATCAGTTGCGCGCTGGCCGTCGCTTGATGGCTCAGGGTGTGACTCTGCGCGATCCGGCCCGGTTTGATGTACGTGGCGAAGTGACCGTGGGTCGCGACGTGCTGATCGACATCAACGTAATTCTCGAAGGCAAAGTCGTCATCGAAGACGATGTAGTGATCGGCCCGAACTGCGTGATCAAGGACAGCACCCTGCGCAAAGGCGTGGTGGTCAAGGCCAACAGCCACATCGAAGGTGCGGTGTTGGGTGAAGGCAGCGATGCCGGCCCGTTTGCCCGTCTGCGTCCGGGCACTGTGCTGGAGGCCCGCGCCCATGTGGGTAACTTTGTCGAACTGAAAAACGCGCGCATGGGCGAGGGCGCCAAGGCTGGACACCTGACTTACCTGGGCGACGCCGAGATCGGTGCCCGCACCAACATCGGCGCCGGCACCATCACCTGCAACTACGACGGCGCCAACAAGTGGAAAACCGTGTTGGGTGAGGATGTGTTCATCGGCTCCAACAACTCGCTGGTGGCGCCTGTGGATATCTCCGCCGGTGCAACCACTGCAGCCGGGTCGACCATTACCCAGAATGTGGATAACGCCCAGTTGGCCGTTGGCCGTGCGCGGCAGAAGAACATCGATGGCTGGAAGCGACCGGAGAAGATCAAGAAGAGCTGAGTTATCCACAGTGCTCGAAGTATGAAAGAGACCGCCGCCGGCGGTCTTTTTTATTGGGCACAGCTTGACGATTTGCAGCTGATAGGTTTTGATTGCTTCCGTTATCTTTCGAATCGAAACTTAGTCAGCCATGTCGAAACGCAACACACCTCAGCGTCGTCACAATATTCTGGCTTTGCTCAATGAGCAGGGCGAAGTGAGTGTGGATGAACTGGCCAAGCGCTTCGAAACTTCGGAAGTTACGATTCGCAAGGATCTCGCTGCTCTGGAAAGTCATGGCTTGCTGCTACGTCGCTACGGCGGAGCCATCACCATGCCGCATGAGCTGGTGGCAGACACCAGCCTCAACGTTTCCAAATACAAACAGGCGATCGCCCGCGCTGCCGTCTCACGCATCCGCGAGCATGCCCGCATCATCATCGACAGCGGCAGCACCACTGCCGCCATGATCCCCGAGCTTGGCCAACAGCCGGGACTGGTGGTGATGACCAACTCCCTGCACGTGGCCAACGCCCTGAGCGAACTCGAACACGAGCCTGTGCTGCTGATGACTGGCGGCACCTGGGATCCGCATTCGGAATCCTTTCAGGGCCAGGTCGCCGAGCAGGTACTACGCTCTTACGACTTCGACCAGTTGTTTATCGGTGCCGATGGCATCGACCTGGTGCGTGGTACCACCACATTCAATGAATTGCTCGGCCTGAGCCGGGTGATGGCGGAAGTGGCGAGGGAAGTGATCGTCATGGTCGAGGCCGACAAGATCGGCCGCAAGATTCCCAACCTGGAGCTGCCATGGAGCAGCGTCCATACCCTAATTACCGATGATCGCCTGCCCCTTGAGGCACGCGCTCAGATTCAGGCTCGCGGTATCAACTTGATTTGCGCGACTGTCAGTCAGGAGAAATAAGCATGTGTGGAATTGTCGGCGCGGTAGCTGAACGTAACATCACCGCCATTCTGGTCGAAGGCCTCAAGCGCCTGGAATACCGGGGTTATGACAGTGCCGGTGTGGCGGTGTACACCAATGACGGCACGCTGGAACGCACCCGTCGTGTCGGCAAGGTCAGCGAACTCGACGCGGCGCTCGCCGAACATCCGCTGGTCGGCCGTCTCGGCATTGCCCACACCCGCTGGGCCACGCACGGTGCGCCGAGTGAACGCAATGCCCACCCGCATTTCTCCGGTGACGTTGCCGTCGTGCACAACGGCATCATCGAAAACCATGAGGCGCTGCGTGAACAACTCAAGGCGCTGGGCTACGTGTTCAGTTCCGATACCGACACTGAAGTCATCGCCCACCTGTTGACTGAAAAACTCAAGGCGTTGCCTGACCTGACCGACGCTCTGAAGGCAGCGGTCAAGGAACTGGATGGCGCCTACGGTCTGGCGGTTATCCACGCGCAGCAGCCGGATCGCCTGGTTGCTGCTCGCAGCGGCAGCCCGCTGGTGATCGGTCTGGGCCTGGGCGAAAACTTCCTCGCTTCCGACCAACTGGCCCTGCGTCAGGTCACCGACCGTTTCATGTACCTGGAAGAGGGCGATATCGCCGAAATCCAGCGTGACAAGGTGCAGATCTGGGACGTGACCGGCAAAGCCGTCGAGCGCCAGACCGTTCAGTACACCGATGGCGCCGAAGCCGCCGACAAAGGCGAGTTCCGTCACTACATGCTCAAGGAAATCCACGAGCAGCCATCCGTAGTACAGCGCACCCTGGAAGGTCGATTGAGTTCGGATCAGGTGCTGGTGCAGGCGTTTGGCCCGCAAGCGGCCGAACTGTTCGCCAAAGTGCGCAACGTGCAGATCGTGGCGTGCGGCACCAGCTACCATGCCGGCATGGTTGCCCGTTACTGGCTCGAAGAGCTGGCCGGCATTCCTTGCCAGGTCGAAGTCGCCAGCGAGTTCCGCTACCGCAAGGTGGTGGTGCAGCCGGACACCCTGTTCGTGACCATCTCCCAGTCCGGTGAAACCGCCGACACCCTGGCCGCCCTGCGCAACGCCAAGGAGTTGGGTTTCCTGGGAAGCCTGGCGATCTGCAACGTCGGCATCAGTTCGCTGGTACGCGAATCCGACCTGACTCTGCTGACCCAGGCCGGTCGTGAAATCGGCGTGGCTTCGACCAAAGCTTTCACTACGCAACTGGTCGGTCTGCTGCTACTGACTCTGTCCCTAGGCCAGGTACGCGGCACTCTGGCCGATGGCGTCGAAGCCACGCTGGTCGAAGAACTGCGTCGTCTGCCAACCCGTCTGGGCGAAGCGCTGGCCATGGACAGCACAGTCGAAAAAATCGCAGAGCTGTTCGCCGAGAAGAACCACACGCTGTTCCTGGGCCGTGGCGCGCAATTCCCGGTGGCGATGGAAGGGGCGTTGAAGCTCAAGGAAATCTCGTACATCCACGCCGAAGCCTACCCGGCTGGCGAACTGAAACACGGCCCGCTTGCGCTTGTGGATAACGACATGCCGGTCGTGACCGTGGCTCCGAACAACGAACTGCTGGAGAAGCTCAAGTCCAACCTGCAGGAAGTCCGTGCACGTGGCGGCGAGTTGATCGTATTCGCTGACGAGAAGGCCGGTATGACCAACGGCGAAGGTACCCACGTGGTGCAGATGCCGCACATCCACGACATCCTGTCGCCGATCCTCTACACCATTCCGCTGCAATTGCTCTCGTACTACGTTGCTGTGCTCAAGGGCACTGACGTTGACCAGCCGCGTAACCTGGCGAAGTCGGTGACGGTGGAATAAGTTATCCACAGTTGAATCACCCCCATAAAATCGCAGCTCCGGCTGCGATTTTTTTATCCGGATCGAGGGCACCATGGATCGCTTCCAGGAAATGCAGGTTTTCGCCATCGTCGCCCAGGAGCAGGGCTTCTCCGCTGCGGCGCGGCGTCTGGGTTTGTCGGCGGCCAGTGTGACCCGGGCGGTGGCGGCGCTGGAGCAGCGGATCGGTACGCAGTTGTTGATCCGTACCACCCGCAGCGTGCATTTGAGTGAAGCGGGTCTGCGTTATCTGGAAGACTGTCGGAGAATTCTCGCCGAGGTGCAGGAAGCGGAGGACTCCGCTGCCGGCAGTCATACCCAGCCCCGTGGGCAGTTGACGGTGACGGCTCCGGTTTTATTCGGCGAACAGTTTGTCACGCCGGTGATGGCGCGGTATCTGACGCAATACCCGGACGTTTCCATCAATGCCCTGTTGCTCGACCGGGTGGTGAACATGGTCGAGGAGGGCGTCGACGTCGCGGTGCGCATTGGCGAGTTGCCGGACAGCAATCAGCATGCGATCCGGGTCGGTGAGGTGCGGCGGGTGATTTGCGGCTCGCCGGAATACTTTGCGGTCCATGGTCGCCCGACTCATCCACAGGCCCTGGCCGGGGCGCCGGTGGTGGCGACATCGGCCATCGGCCAGCAGCGCAGTTGGCCATTCATGGAACACGGTGAACTGATTGGCGTAAAACCGGAGCCGCGTCTGGTGGTTACTGCCAATCAGGCTGCGATCACGGCGGCGTCGCTGGGCCTGGGGCTGACCCGGGTGCTGTCTTATCAGGTGGCCAGCAAGGTGGCTTGCGGTGAACTGGAAATCGTCCTCGCCGAGTTCGAACTGCCTGCGCTGCCGATCCACGTGGTGTATCAGGGCGGGCGCAAGGCGCCGGCGCGGGTCCGCAGTTTTGTCGACTTCATGGTGAATGCATTGCGTGAACACCCAGCGTTGAAAAATGCGGCTTTATTTCACCCGAAGAAATAATGGATTGCATTTGCTGGTGATTCTGTTGTTTTCGCGATAGGTGGAAGATGGCTGCCACGGCCGCCGTCCATCCTGAACGGCGCATTCGTTCAGCGGAGTCGACCATGCAAGCGATCAAACTCTACAACTTCCCGCGTTCCGGCCACGCCCATCGCGTCGAACTGATGTTGTCCCTGCTGCAATTGCCGACCGAGCTGATATTTGTCGACCTCGCCAAAGGCGAGCACAAACAGCCCGGTTACCTGGTCATCAACAGCTTCGGGCAAGTGCCGGCCATCGATGACAACGGCGTGGTGCTGGCCGACTCCAACGCAATCCTCGTCTACCTGGCTCAGAAATACGGCAACGGCTGCTGGCTGCCGACCGATCCGATCGGCGCCGCGCATGTACAGCGCTGGTTATCCGCGGCTGCCGGTCCGATTGCTTTCGGTCCCGCCGCCGCACGCCTGATCACGGTGTTCGGGGCGAAGTTCAACGCCGAAGAAGTCATCACCCGTGCGCACAACTTTCTCAAGGTGATGGATGCGGAACTGGGCAAAACCCCGTACCTGACCGGCACTGAGCCCACCATCGCCGATGTCTCGGCCTACAGTTACATCGCCCATGCGCCGGAAGGCAATGTGTCGCTGGACGACTACGCTAACGTTCGCGCCTGGCTGGCGCGTATCGAAGCGTTGCCCGGTTTTGTCGGCATGCCGCGCACCGTCGCCGGTCTGCAAACCACCGCCTGACATTGATCATCCACACTGCGCCGACGGTGCAGGGGAGAGGCCGAGATGGAACGTTCACCGTGGCACGCTGGCGAGCAACAGTTGCAGGCCCATGTCGGCGTTGCCGAACGCATGGCGGAATTCGGTCGTAAGGTGATTCGTACCTGGATGCCGGATCAGCACCGTCAGTTCTATCAGCAATTGCCCTTCATGCTGTACGGCGCGGTGGATGCCGAGGGCCGTCCCTGGGCCAGCCTGCTGGAGGGCGAACCGGGTTTCGCCCACTCTCCCGAGCCGACGCAACTGCAGTTCGCCAGTCTTCCGGCTGCCGATGATCCGGCGCAGTTGCAGGCCGGTGCCGCGATCGGATTGCTTGGCATCGAGCTGCATACTCGCCGGCGCAATCGGCTCAATGGCCATATTGTCAGCCTTGATGCGGACGGTTTTGCGCTGACGGTGGATCAGTCGTTCGGTAACTGCCCACAGTACATTCAGCTGCGCCAGTTTCAGCGGGTGCCACTGACGGATCCGCAGACCCGCAAGGCCGAACACCGTGACAGCCTCGATGACGCCGCCATAGCGATGATCGAGAGCGCCGACACTTTCTTCGTCGCCAGTTACGTTGATGTCGAAGGTGAGCGTTCAGTCGATGTTTCCCACCGCGGCGGTCAGCCAGGTTTTGTGCGGATCGAAGGCAATCGCCTGACAATCCCTGATTTTGCCGGCAATCTGCACTTCAATACCCTAGGCAACCTGCTGCTCAATCCCTTGGCCGGGTTGCTGTTCATCGACTTTTCCACAGGCGACGTGTTGCAGCTCAGCGGCCGTACCGAGGTCATTCTCGAAGCGCCGCAGATCGAAGCCTTTCAGGGCGCCGAGCGGTTGTGGACATTTGAAGTGGAGAAACTGGTTCGACGTCCGGCGGCGCTGGCTCTGCGTTGGCGCTTCGACGGTATGTCGCCCACCAGCCTGCTGACCGGCACCTGGGCCCAGGCCGATGCGCGGTTGCAGGCGCAAGCGCTGGGCGATGCCTGGCGTCCGATGCGCGTGACACGGATTGAAAAAGAAAGCCGCCACATCCGCTCGATTTATCTGGAGCCGGACGATGGCGCGGGGCTGCCGGTGTTTCTGGCCGGGCAGCACCTGCCGCTGCGGTTCAACCTCGATGGCGATGTGCATATTCGGACTTACAGCCTGTCGGGCGCGCCGTCGGATGATTTTTTCCGGATCAGCGTGAAACGCGAAGGGCGGGTATCGACGCACCTTCATGAGGAGATTAGCGTCGGTGATGTGCTGGAGGCGCGATCGCCCCAAGGGCATTTCACCGTGGCCGCGCTGGAGCGCAAGCCATTGGTGCTGCTCGCCGCTGGAGTCGGCATCACGCCGTTGCTGTCGATGTTGCGTGAGGTGGTGTATCAGGGGCTGCGGACACGGCGGATTCGTCCGACATTGTTTGTTCAGAGTTCCCGCAGCCTTGCCGACCAGCCGTTTCGCGCAGAGCTGGATCGATTGCTGGAGGATGCCGGTGACGCCGTGAAGGTGTTGCGAGTGCTCAGCCAGCCAGAGGACGATCTGGTGCAAGGCGAGGATTTCGATATTCGTGGCCGTATCGATGGCGATCTATTGCGCAATCTGCTGACCGACGAGGACTTTGATCAGGTCGACTTTGTGCTCTGTGGCCCCGGCGGTTTTACCCAGGGCATCTACGACACTTTGCGTGAACTGGATGTGCGGGACGGGCAAATACACGCAGAAACCTTCGGCCCTTCGACCCTCAAGCGCCAACCCGATCCGGATGCGATCGTGATCGAGCAATTGCCCGCCGCGACCACGTCGGTGCCGGTGCTGTTCGAGCGTTCGGCCAAGGAAGCGCGCTGGCAGCCCGATGGCGGCAGTTTGCTGGAGCTGGCGGAAAGCCGCGGCCTGCGCCCGGAATTCAGTTGCCGCGGTGGTTCGTGCGGCACCTGCAAGACGCGGCTGATCAGCGGCGCGGTGAATTATCCACAGCCTCCGACGGAAGTGCCGGAGGAAGGGCAAGTGCTGATCTGCTGCGCGGTGCCGGCGCAGAGTGCCCAGCCGCTGGTGCTGGATCTATAAGGGATCAGGCGTAGGACAACGCCTTTTCCTCCAGCAGCTCCTGATACAACTCGTTCCACTTGCGGCCCATTTCGTCGGCTGTGAATAACTGCCGATAGCGGGCCTCAGCCTTGAGGCCCATTTCGGCGGCGCGGGCCGGGTTTTCCCACAGGATGCGCATCGCTTCGCGAAACGCCTGTGGATGACTCGGTGGCACCACCAGTCCCGTCTCGTTGTGGATATTGATGTAGCTGGTGCCGGTGCCGATCTCGCTTGAGATCATCGGCTTGCCGTACATCGCGCCTTCGAGCAGCGAGATGCCGAACGCTTCCGAGCGCAGGTGCGAAGGGAAGACGATGGCGTAGCTCAGTTGCAGCAGGGCGACCTTGTCTTCATCGCTCAAACGGCCGAGGAAGTGAATGTTGCGCAGGCCCAGCGCAGCGGCCTGGGCGTGCAGTTCCTGCTCCAGCGGGCCGGCGCCGACGATCACCACCGGATAGTCCACGTCCTTCAATGCATCGAGCAGAATGTGCAGGCCCTTGTAATAGCGCATCACTCCGACAAACAGGAAAAACTTATCCCCAAGCTGCTGACGCCAACGGTTCATGCGTTCGACGTCGGGCTGTGGATAACCGGCCTTGTTCAAGCCATAGGGTATGACGCGGGTCTTGTCCTGGAATTGCTGCAACACATCGCTGGTGTGCAAGTAGTTCGGCGAGGCCGCGACAATCCGGTCGGCGCTGGCGAGGAAACGGTTCATCAGCGGGCGATAGAGTTTGAGCAGGTGCTTCTGGCGAATGATGTCCGAGTGGTACGTCACCACCGTCGGTTTGTTCACGCCGCTGGCGAAATGCACCAGATCCATGAACGGCCACGGGAAGTGGTAGTTGATCACGTCGGCTTCGGCGGCCAGTTCGCGAAACTGCTTGAACACGCTCCAGGAAAAACCGGTGGAGGCGAACTGGATATCCAGTTTGGCCCGATGCACTTCGTGCTGGCCGAGACGCACCACCGCAGGCTCTGGATTGGCGCTGAGCGTCAGCACCTGGCCTTCGATGCCGTGCTGGGCGCCACTCTCGCAGAGTTGAAAGATGACTTGCTCGATACCGCCGACCGAGTCAGGCAGGTACGTCTTGAAGAAATGAAGAACTCGCATTCAACCTCCCATGGCCTGGTGGTAGGCGCCGGCCGTGGCCTGCGCGCAACGCTTCCAGGAAAAAAGCCGTGCCTGCTGCAATCCGGCTTCCCGGCATGCCTGCCAGTGCGCTTGATCATCGATCAGTCGGCTCATCGCATCACGCAAGCCGTCTGCATCGTCAGCTTCAATATAGTTGCCGGCGTCGCCCGCCACTTCCGGCATGGCCGAAGAGCGGGTGAGTACCACTGGCGTGCCGCTGGCCATCGCTTCCAGCACCGGCAGGCCGAAACCTTCATACAGCGACGGAAAAATCAGCGCCCGTGCGCCGGCCAGTAATTGCGCGACTTGCTCATCGGGCAGGTAGCCGAGCAGGCACACGTGCCCGCAAGCCAGTGCCTGTCGCAATTCATCACTGAACTGGTCGCGCTGCCAGCCGGCCATGCCGACGATCAACAGCGGGAAACGCTGGCGCACCAGGTCTGGCAACAGCGCGTGGGCGCGCAGGGCCAGGTTCAGGTTCTTGCGCGGCTCCAGGGTGCCGACGCAGAGGAAATACTCCCGGTACTCGACCGCATGGGCCTTGAGCACCGCATCGATGTCTTGCGGCTCGCGCGGATGGAAACGCTCGGCGACACCCAGCGGCGCGACGACGAAGCGCTCGGCGGGCAATCCGAAATACTCCCGGGCCTCGTCAGCGATGGCTTGCGAGTCGGTCAGAATGATCCGCGCCTGGCGTAAACCGTCGGTGAGCCGCCGTTCGATTTCCCGCAGCCGTGCTGGCGGCTGGGTCTCGGGGAAATGCAGGTGCGTGAGATCGTGCAGGGTAATCACGGTCGGACCATCGAAGGCCAGCGGCCACAGGCTCGGTTCGTGATACAGATCGACCGGTTGCGCAGGGCCCTGATCGAAGCGTTTCTGCTCCAGCCAGCGGCGCGCCTGATAGGCGCCGGGGATCTGCCGCAGCAATGGCGTCAGGCGCGAATAACCGGGCATCGCCGCTTCCGGCAGTTGCGAGCTCCAGCCCCAGCCATGGAACAGCGCCATCTCGATATCGGTTTCAGCGTGCAAGGCATTCACCAGTTCGGCCACGTAATGGCCAATGCCGGTGCGCGGCGCCTGGAGGATTCGGGCGTTAAGGGCTATGCGCATGTTGCCTCGCTGGCACCTGAGGCGCCTCCAGCACATGGCGCGCGGTACGCTCGGCCAGTTGCGCGCTGGCTTCACGCCAGCCGATCCATTGCCAGTCGCTGACATCGCGGGCGGCGGGGAATCGACCGTTGCGCTCAAAGGTCTGCACCAGCTCGGCGAGACTTTGCGGCGATTGCAGATCGAAATACGCCATGAATTCACCGCCAATCTCGCGGAACACCGGGATGTCGCTGCCCATCGCCGGCAACCCGCGCTGCATGGCTTCCACCAGCGGCAGGCCGAAACCTTCGACGAACGACGGAAACACCAGTGCGCTGGCATGGGCGTAGGCGTGCTCAAGGCTGGTGTCGCTCAAGTCGTTGAACATGAACAGGCGCCGGTTCAGCTCGGGATGATGGCGAATCCGGGCGAGCAGCGCGTCGCACTTCCAGCCAATGCGCCCGGCAATGCACAACCGGGCGTTCGAACCGTTTGCCCACGCATGGTCGAAGGCATCCAGCAGATAGTCGTGGTTCTTGCGCGGCTCGATGGTGCTGACCATCAGGAACACCGGTTCGGGTGTGGCGAATAGCTGTTGCAGACGCGGTTCGACGGCGGCTTCGACGCTTTGCAGATCCAGCTCCGAACCGAGGTGAAAGTAGTCGAACCAGCGTTTGCCGACTTGTGCCGAACCAAGGCGACGTTGCAGTTCTGCATGCACCTGATCGCGCACCGTGGCTGAAATCGCCATGAAGCCGTCGGCATTGCGGGCGATCCAGTCGAACCACTCGCTGTACACCTCGACCAGCCGCGTGTCGTAGAACTGCGGGTGGGACAGGGGAATCAGGTCGTAGATCACCGCAACGATGCCCAGACCTTCGTGCTTGAGGCGCTCGGCATGAAGGAAAAAGTCAGAATGCCAGGACGAATCCAGCAGCACCAGTTGATCGCCCGGCTGGTGTTGCAGCGGTTCGCAGCGTTGAGGCAATTGATAGCGATTGACCTGCCCGACCAGCCGCAACGGTACTCCGAATGCACCGAACGAGGTCAGGCGATAGCCGACGTACAACAGGCGTCTTGCCAGTTTTGTGCGGCAACGCGTGTCAAGCCGCTGATGCAGTTGCCAGAAGCGATGGGCCAGCCGCTCCAGGCGTTCGCCAAACGTGACGATGGCATTGAACAGCGGCGAATCCAGCGGCGCCAGACGCTTCACACGGTATAGCTGGCCCTTGAGCAGAACCACCGGTACGCATTCGACGCCTTCGGCGCTCGGCGGCAACTGTTTGATGACGTTGCGTACCACCCGCTGGATCCCCGAATTGACCTTCGGGTGTTTGAACACGTGGGTGCATTCGACCAGCAGGCGGGTCATGGCGCACGCTCCGCGAGGCTGTCCGCATGGCGGGTGATCGAGGTGCTGGCGCCCAGCCAGGAACAGCCGACGAAATCTTCCCGACGGTTGTTGATCACGTGGAACACCAGGCCGTAGTCACGCCATTCGAAGTTGCGGTCCAGGTGCGAATCCAGCCGCGACAGGCTCAGGGCGATTGAATAGTTGCCCTTGCCCAGGCCCATGACGAAAGCGAAACGATAGGTGATGCGCTCGCCTGCGCGCAGGTCATCCAGCGCCTGATTCTGGCGATGAGTGTTGATGCCGTACATGGCCTGGCCCAGGCGATCCTTGATCATGAAGCCGAGCACCAGCCGTTCGATGTCCTGGCGAATCTCCACTTCAACTTCGAGTGTGACCGGCTGACCGACTTCGGCGGCTTCGATCGAACGTTCGCGTTCATCGAGCAGGCGCACGCTGAGGATTCCGGCCTCGCCGGTGCCGGACACGGTCCGCACCTGGCCGCCATCGAGCAGTTCCTGGCGCACGGTCTGGCCTTCGCGTTCGGCGAGCAGGGCGTTGTAGTAATCCATGACCGCTTCGGGCTTGTCATGCATGACCATGTGGCCGCCTTCGAGCAGGATCGCCGAGTCGCAGATCGACTGGATCGCGGAACGGTCATGGGACACGATCAACAGCGTGGTGCCGGCCTTGCGGAAGCTGCGGATGCGGTCGAAGCTCTTGTGCTGAAAGTAGGCGTCGCCCACCGACAGCGCTTCGTCGACGATCAGAATGTCGGGGCGGCGCGCGGTGGCAACGCTGAAGGCCAGGCGCATCTGCATGCCGCTGGAATAGGTGCGCACCGGGTGATCGATGGCCTCGCCGATTTCCGCAAAGCGTTCGATGTCGGGCATCAGTGCTTCGATGTCTTCGACCTGCATGCCCAGCAGTTGCCCGGCCATCACCGCATTCTGTCGACCGGTGAAGTCCGGGTGAAAACCCATGCCCAGTTCCAGCAGCGCCGCGACCCGGCCCTCGAGCTGGATCTGGCCGCAGGTGGGTTGAGTGGTGCCGGTGATCATTTTCAGCAGGGTGCTTTTGCCGGCGCCGTTGACCCCGACAATGCCCACCGCTTCACCGGGGGCGATTTCGAAATTCACATCCTGCAGCACCCAGTGCTGGCGATGACGCATGGGCGAAAACGGAATCAGCCATTCGGCCAGACGGCTCCAGCGAGTGGGGTACTGCTTGTAGGCCTTGCCCAGGCCGGTGACGCGTATGTGCCCCATCAGAGTTCATCCACCATTTCGCCGACCCGGCGGCGGAACAGGCGCAGGCCGACCGCGCACAACAGCAGGCCGATCACGAAGATCGGCACCAGCGAACTCCACACCGGCCACTGACCGTAGAGAAACAGGTTCTGGTAACTGCCGATCAGGTTGGTCAGCGGATTGAGCTGCAGCAGGCGCTGCACCCACTCGGGCAGGATGCTCAGCGGGTACACGATCGGCGTCAGCCAGAACCAGAATTGCAGGCAGATGGCGAACAATTGCCCGACATCGCGAAAAAACACGTTAAGCACGCCGAGGATCATTCCCAGCCCGGCGCAGAACAGCACTTGCAGCGCCAGCAGCGGCGCCAGTGCCAACAGGGCCATGCCCGGCCAGCGTCCGGTGATCAACAGAAAACCGAGGAACAGGCCGATGATGATCGCGAAGTTGATGCCGGCATTGAGCAGCACGATCACCGGCAGACACAGGCGCGGGAAGCTGATTTTCTTCAGCAGGTTGGCGTTTTCCAGAAACATGTTCTGGCTGCGCAGGGTGATTTCCGAGAACAGGCCCCAGGTCAGCAGCCCGGCACACAGGTAGACGCTGTAGGCCATGCCGTCGTCCACGCCGGGCAGACGGGCGCGCATGATGTGGGAAAAGATCACCGTGTACACGATGATCATCGACAGCGGGTTGAGTACCGTCCACAGCGCGCCGAACAGCGAATTGCGATACCGCGCTTGAAACTCCCGCTTGACGCTACCGAGGATGAAACCCCGGTAGTCGTGCAGCGAGCGGTACAGGGAAAGCAGCATTCACACCGTCCTGCCATATTGGTCTTCGAAGCGGACGATGTCGTCCTCTCCCAGGTATTCGCCACTTTGCACTTCGATGATCACCAGGTCGATCACGCCGGGGTTCTCCAGACGATGCTTGTGACCGGCGGCGATGAACGTTGATTCGTTTTTCGCCACCAGGGTCGTGCCGCTGCCGTTGTTGGTGACCTTGGCCATGCCTTCGACCACCACCCAGTGCTCATTGCGGTGATGGTGCATCTGCAACGACAGCTTGCCGCCGGGTTTGACCACGATGCGTTTGATCTTGAAGCGCGGGCCTTCCTCGAGCACGGTGTAGGTGCCCCACGGACGGCTGACCGTACGATGCAGGCGATAGGCCTCGTGGGATTTGTCCTTGAGCTGCTTGGCCACCCGCCGCACATCCTGCGCACGGTCGGCATGGGCCACCAGCACAGCGTCGGCGGTGTCGATGACGATCAGGTCTTCCACACCCACAGCGGCCACCAGCCGGCCTTCGCTTTGAACGAAGTTATTGCGGCTGTCGATGAAGATCGCTTCGCCGCTCGCACGGTTGTTATCCGCGTCGGCCGGCACCAGCGCGGCGACTGCGCCCCACGAACCGATGTCGCTCCAGTCGAAACCGGCGGGCACCACCACGACTTTTTCCGAGCGCTCCATCAACGCGTAGTCGATGGAGATGTCCGTGATCTCGGCGAACAGCTGCGGCGACAGCTCCTGTTGCAGATAACCCGTGGTTTCCAGCGGTTCGCTGGCGGCCATGCAGGCGCGGGTCTGCTCCAGCAGCTCGGGGGCGTGCAGCTCCAGCTCGGCGATCAGGGTCGCGGTGGTGAAGCAGAACATCCCCGAGTTCCACAGGAAGTTACCGCTTTCCAGGTAATGGGTGGCGGTTTGCAGATCGGGTTTTTCCACGAAACGCTGCACTTTGGCCGCGCCTCTGGCATCCAGCGGCGCTCCTGTTTCTATGTAGCCGAAGCCGGTTTCCGGGGTAGTCGGCACTACGCCGAAGGTCACCAGATAACCGTCCTTCGCCAGATTGACCGCGTGTTCGACCGCGCTTTTGAGCGCGTCTTCATTGACGATCAAGTGGTCGGCGGGCATCACCACCATGATTGCCGCATCACCGTGCAGGGCTTGCAGCGACAGTGCTGCCGCCGCGATGGCCGGCGCGGTGTTGCGTCCGGTGGGCTCGAGCAGGAAGTGCCCGCGATGCCGGGACAGGCGCGCGGCCTGATAGTGATCCTTGCTCTGGAAGTAGTACTCGCGATTGGTCACCGTGACGATGTCGCCCCAGCCGTCCAGCAGCGCGGCGGCGCGGCGGTAGGTCTTGCCCAGCAGCGACTGGCCGTCGGGCAGGGTCATGAACGGCTTCGGGTGGCCCTCGCGGGACACCGGCCACAAACGGGTGCCGGCACCGCCGGACAGAATCACGGGGATCAGCATGACCTACTCCTTGGCGACGCGTTTCATGTCCGCATCCATCATCATGCGGATCAGGGTGTCGAGGTCGGTCTTGGGTTTCCAGCCGAGCACGCGCTGGGCCTTGGCCGGGTTGCCGAGCAGCACTTCGACTTCAGCCGGGCGGAAGAACGCCGGATCGATCTTCACGTAGTCGCGGTAGTTGAGACCGACATGATCGAAGGCGATGCGGCACATCTCGCGCACGGTGGTGGTGACGCCGGTGGCGACCACGAAATCGTCAGGCTTGTCCTGTTGCAGCATCAGCCACATGGCCTCGACGTAGTCACCAGCGAAACCCCAGTCGCGCTTGGCGTCGATGTTGCCCAGGGCCAGCTCCTGCTGTTTACCCTGCTTGATCCGGGCCGCCGCATCGGTGACCTTGCGGGTCACGAATTCGATGCCGCGCAGTGGCGATTCATGGTTGAACAGAATGCCGCTGCTGGCGTGCAGGTTGAAACTTTCGCGGTAGTTGACGGTGATCCAGTGGCCATAGAGCTTGGCCACGCCGTAAGGGCTGCGCGGGTAGAACGGGGTGTTCTCGTCCTGCTGCTCGGCCTGGATCAGGCCGAACATTTCGCTGGTGGAAGCCTGATAGAAACGCGTGTGCGGGCTGAACTGACGGATCGCTTCGAGCAGGTGAGTCACGCCCAGGCCATCGACGATGCCGGTGGTCACCGGTTGGTCCCAGGAAGCCGCGACGAAGCTTTGGGCCGCCAGGTTATACACCTCGTCCGGTGCCGACTTGATCACCGCGCGCTGCACCGAGCAGGCGTCGGCCATGTCGCCGTCCAGGTAAACGATGTCGGCTTCAACGCCCATCTCGCGCAGACGCCATCGCGAGTCGCTGCTGCGTCGTGCCACCAGGCCGTGAACCTTGTAACCCTTGTCGAGCAACAGTCTGGCCAGATAGGCGCCGTCCTGGCCGGTAATCCCTGTGATCAATGCACTTTTTGTCATTCTTGTCGTACTCGCGTCTCCCAGTCGGACAGGATCGCCCGCAGGGATTGTTGTGTAGTGATTTTCGGCGTCCATCCTGTGGTTCGGGCCAGCCGTTGATGGCTGCCACAAACGCGACGCTGATCTGCGCGGCGCATGCGCGCCGGGTCCTGAACCAGTTGCAGCTCGACCTCGGCCAGGTCGCCCATCTGTTCGATGAGGCTGCGGATGCTTTGCTCACGACCTGAGCAAATGTTGTAGACCTGTCCTGGCGTGCCTTTTTCCAGCAACGCGAAGTAGGCCGAAACCACGTCGCCGACATCTAGGAAATCGCGGGTGACATCGATGTCACCGACTTCCAGTTGCGGCGCTTGCAGGCCTTGTTTGATGCGGTTGATCTGTCGCGCGGCGCTGGCGATGACGAAGCCTTCTTTCTGCCCGGTGCCGATGTGGTTGAACGGGCGCGCCACCAGCACCGGCCAGCCTTCGCTCAACCCCCATTGCAGGCTGAGAAATTCGGCCGACAGTTTGCTCACTGCATAAGGATTGCGCGGGCAGGGTGGTTGTTGTTCGGTGATCGGCAGTGCGGGTTCTTCAACCTGGCCGTAGACGTCGCCCGAGCTGACATACAGGAACGTACCCTTGAAGCCCCGGGCCTTGAGTGCCTGCAACAGGTTCAAGGTGCCATGCAGATTGATATCGAAGGTGCGTGCCGGATCGCGAAAGGCTTCGGGAACGAAGGTCTGGCCAGCCAGGTGAATGACCGCATCGGGCAGCTGAGGCCACAGGTCGATGAGGCTGGCCGGTTTTGTCAGGTCGTAGGGTGAGGCGGCAGGCAGCAGCTCCCACGACGCGTCTTCCCCTTGCAGACGTGACTGGATGTGTTGTCCCACGAATCCACTGAGACCCGTGATGAACAGACTTTTTTTCAAACAGCGACCCCTTGGTCTTTAACTTTCACCACTTCCCACAGGCTTTAAGGGAATGTCTGTCAGACCGAGAGAAAAATCCGGCAGAACGACGGGTGAAGCCGTTGTTGTAGTTGTTTGGTTGCCAATCTGTGCCAATTGCGCAGCAATTTCAACCGGCCAAACCGTGACTGGTCAGTTCTCGTCAGAGTAGTCGGGTTTTTCTCGCCGGGCGGTTCCCGAATCCTCGGCGGATGTGTTTAGAATGCCCCTCGTCGCGATCCCCGGCGGCATTTCGCAAGGATCGTGCGACAGGGTCAAACCGAACATTAAAACAAGAACAGAGACGTGCCCGATGACGCAGGACGAACACCGCTGATACCGGTTCGATCCGACGCCCGGCCGTCATAGCGTGAAGTTGCCGGGATGGCGGTTTCACCGTGGGATGCCATGAATTTCATTCTCTACTCGGACGTCAACGACCGCTCCATCAGCCAGAGTCTCGGGCGTCCCGAATACAGCTACTACTTCGTGCTCAAGGCCTATCGCCCGGTGCTGGAAAGCCTGGGTCGGGTGCATGTGGTATCCAGCCGCGCCGAAGTCGATCCACTCTATCGAGCCCTGCTCGGTGCTGGTGAAAGCAGCGTTTTCCTGTCATTCACGCCGCCGCAAAATACGCCGACCGACCTTGAATGCCCGACGATCTGCGTGATCGCATGGGAGTTCGATTCGATCCCCGACGAGTCGTGGGACGATGATCCGCGCCACGACTGGACGCAGATGCTCGCACGACAGGGACGGGTCATCACGCTCTCGAGCCACACCGCCCGCGCGATTCACCGCGCCATGGGCGAGGACTTTCCGCTACTCGTGCTGCCGACGCCCTTGTGGGAAAACTTCGCCGCCATTCGTGATCAGCACGTCAGTGCGCCGATCAATCCAGGCGCGACCCTGGCGATCAAGGGCTGCATTTTCGACAGCCGAACGCTGGGACTGTCTGCCGACGATTTGCTGCCCAAACCGCTGACCGCCGAACAACTGGCTGAAATCGAGGCACTGCGCCCGCCACCGCTGACGGTCAAACGACGCCTGGTCATTGCCCGCCATTATCTGCGTCTGTGGTTGCTGGGCGCGGGTGAAGAACGGGTGAAATTCCTGCACCACTGGTACTGGGAAGGTGTGCAGGATCTGCTGTCGGACAGCGCACACGCCTGGCTTGAAAAACGTTTCCCAGCCATCGCCGCTCCGCATGCGGTGGCGGTGGTCGAGCCACCCCCGCTGGATCTGCCGGACACCTCTTCTGTGGTCGAGACCGCGGTGGAAGGCGTGATCTACGTCACCGTGTTCAACCCCAAAGACGGGCGCAAGAACTGGCACCACCTGATCACCGCGTTCTGCTGGGCCTTTCGCGAAACGCCTGACGCGACGCTGGTGCTGAAGATTACCCAGAACGATCTGGCGTCCTACTACAGCGAACTGATGACCCTGCTCGCGCAACTGACACCGTTCGCCTGCCGGGTGCTGGTGATGCACGGTTATCTGGACGATGCGCAATACGCGCGGCTCTACCAGGCTGCGAGTTTCTACGTAAACGCCTCACGCTGCGAAGGCCTGTGCCTGCCATTGATGGAGTTCATGTCCAGCGGCAAACCGGTGATCGCCCCGGACCACACGGCCATGGAAGATTACATCGACGACACGGTGGCTTTCGTCGTGCAATCCAGCGAAGAGCTGACGATCTGGCCCCAGGACACCCGCATCCTCTACCGCACCCTGCGCTATCGGCCGGACTGGGCTTCGCTCAAAAGCGCCTATGAGCACAGCTACCGGATGGCCAAGGCACAGCCGCAGGAATACGCGCGCATGTCTGCCGCCGCTGTCGAACGCATGCACGACTACTGCGCGTTCGCTCCGGTGCAGCGGCGCATGGCGGACTTTTTCGGCCTCGTGCCGCTGGCTGCCGATGCCGCCCCCGTGACGGACAACGCCTCATGCTGATCATCATTCATTCGGAAACCAACCAGCACACCATCGCGCAGAACCTGGGGCGTTCGGAGTACAGCTATTACTTCGTGCTCAAGGAGTACCGGCCGGTGCTCGAACGTCTTGGGCGTGTGGTGGAAGTCGTCGATCCGGCGCGCGAAGTCGATGCGTTGTATCTGGAATGCCTGTCCCGTGGCGAGCCCTGCGTGTTCCTGTCGTTCTCGCCGCCGCACCGCACGCCGATCCACCTGGCATGCCCGACGTTGCCGGTGTTCGCCTGGGAATTCAGCACCATCCCCAACGAACCCTTCGACAACGAGCCGCGCAATGACTGGCGCACAGTGCTCCGGGCCTGCGGCGCGGCGATCACCCATTCCACCTACACGGTCAACGCCGTGCGCGAAGCCATGGGCGCCGATTACCCGATTGTCGCGGTGCCCGCGCCGGTGTGGGATCGCTTCGCGGCCCGGGGCGTGCAGCTTCAGGGGCAGCCCTCGACAGGTCCGGTGCGCCTGACGATCAAGGGGCTGGTCGCTGACAGTCGTCAGCTCGATCTCGACGCGTTCGGTCCGAAACACCTGCGCCGTGGCGAGGGCATCGATTTCCAGGCACCGGTGCGCGAGCAGGAGCTGCTGCTGGACGGTGTCGTCTACACATCGGTGTTCAATCCCGGTGACGGGCGCAAGAACTGGGAAGACATGCTCAGCGCTTTCTGCGTGACATTCCGCGACGTCGAAGACGCGACGCTGGTGCTCAAGCTCACGCACCACGATGCCGAAGAAGCGCTCGGCGACATTCTTCATCACCTGTACAAAAACCAGTCCTACCGCTGCCGCATCGTGTTGATTTACGGCTACCTCGCGGACGCGGACTACGAGCGTCTAGTGCAGGCCACCCGTTACGTGGTGAACACTTCCTACGGTGAGGGTCAGTGCCTGCCGCTAATGGAATTCATGTCCTGCGGCAAACCGGCCGTGGCGCCGCGCACCACGGCGATGATCGATTACCTGAACACCGACAACGCGTTCCTGGTCGAGTCCACCGATGAACTCACCGCCTGGCCTCACGATCCGCGCAAGGCGTTCCGCACATTGCGCTACATGACCAACTGGGCGTCGGTCTGTGTGGCTTATCGCGACAGCTATGAGGTGGCGAAGAACGATCCCCAGCGTTATGCGCAGATGTCGGCGCAAGCCGTTGCCAGTCTCCAGGCGTTCTGCAGTCAGGCGGTGGCCGAGCAGCGTTTGCGTGATTTCCTCGCTCAAGTGCAGGAATCTCGCGCTGTCGCTGCAACGGAAGCCACGGGCACATGATCCGCGCATTGCTGAGGCGTTTGCGTCCGGTGGCGCGATCGTTGCCGGTCTCTTTGCCGGTTGCTGCGCCTGAACCGCTGGCTGCCGGCGTGTCGCCGCGGGACGTCGGCCTGCACGACGCCATGCTCGACGGCTGGTTTCACGGCGACAGTGGCGAGTTGCTCAAGGGCTTTGCCATTGACGCGGACGACACCCTGCTCGACGTGGGGTGCGGTGAGGGCGTGGCGACATTGTTCGCCGTGCGCCAAGGGGCCTCGGTGATCTTCACCGACAGCGAACACGACAAGGTGCGCGATCTTGCCCGGCAAGTCGAAGCGCAGAGCCGCAAGGCCAGCCTCGGTCTGGTCAGCAACAGTCTGCCACTGCCGCTGAGCGACGGCTGTGCGAGCAAGGTCGTGTGCATGGAAGTGCTGGAGCACATCGATCAGCCCGAGCCGTTCATGGCCGAGCTGGTGCGCATGGGCCGTCCCGGTGCGCTGTACCTGCTCAGTGTGCCGGCGCCGGTGGGCGAGCATTTGCAGCAGGGCATTGCCCCGGCGGGTTATTACCAGTCACCCAACCATGTGCAGATCTTCACCCCGGAACGCTTCGCGGCACTGGTGGAGGATGCCGGCCTGGTGATCGAGCATCGCCAGGCCACGGGGTTTTTCTGGGTCATGGGCATGATCTTTTTCTGGGCCAGCGAACGGGCTGCCGGACGTGACCTCGGCGGGGCCGTGCGCGACCGGATCCAGGCGCCGTATCCACCATTGATGGAGAGTTGGGCCAGAACCTGGCAGGACTTGCTGGCGCAGCCCGATGGCTTGGCGATCAAACAGATGCTCGACCGTTTCATGCCCAAGAGTCAGGTGATCATCGCCCGCAAACCGCTCGATGCAGGACGTGTGTCATGAGCGGCAAGCGGATCATGGACATCGAAGTCCTGCGCGCTGTCGCGGTACTCGGCGTGCTGTTTCATCACTTGCAGGGCAGCCTGTTCACCGACCCGGTGCCGCTGCTTGAAAGGGTTCATGCCTGGGCGCAGCCGTGGTGGGGCGTCGACCTGTTTTTTGCGATCTCCGGGTTTGTCATCGCCCGCAGCCTGATCCCGGCGCTGCGCGGCTGCAGCAATCGCCAGGAGTACTGGGAGCAGACGCGCAATTTCTGGCTGCGCCGGGCGTTTCGTCTTCTGCCGTCGGCCTGGCTGTGGCTGGCGCTGATGCTGCTGGCGTGCGTGTTTCTGAATCGATCAGGCGCGTTCGGCACGTGGTCCGCCAACGTCCAGGCCACCCTGGCCGGGGTGCTGCAGTACGCCAATTTCCGCTTTGCCGATGCGTTCTTTCATTACGAATACGGCAGTAGCTTCGTCTACTGGAGCCTGGCGCTGGAGGAGCAGTTCTACCTGTTGTTCCCGCTATTGATCATGCTGTGCCGCAAGCATCTGGTGTGGGCATTGCTGGCGCTGGTGGCGGTGCAATTGTTCACCGTGCGCACGCCGCTGCTGATGGTGATTCGTACCGATGCGCTGGCGCTGGGCGTGCTGTTGGCGATGTGGAGCGTGCAGCCCGGTTATCGCCGCTGGGAGCCGGTATTTCTGCGGCGGCCATGGGCCGGAGTGTTCGCGCTGGTCAGCCTCGGAGCGCTGCTGAGTTTCATGGCCACCGACCGTTTCACTTTTGCCGGTTACCGCATCGGGTCTATCGCCGTGCTCAGCGCCGTACTGGTGTGGATTGCTTCGTACGACCGCAATTACCTGCTGCCGGCCGGGGGCCTGCAACGACTGATGGCATGGATCGGCAGCCGCTCCTACGGCATTTACCTGATCCACATCCCGGCCTATCAACTGGTGCGGGAACTGACCTTCCGTTTGCAGGGCGCCGGTCTGCCGAGCCCGGCCGGGCATCCGATCGTGACGCTGCTGATAGCCGGTGGCCTGATCGTGCTGCTCAGCGAACTCAATTACCGCTTGATCGAAATGCCCATGCGCAATCGAGGCGCCACGCTGGTGAAACGCCTCGCCACCTCGCGAACCGTCGTCTCGTCCTCTGGAGCCACCTCATGCTGAGCCTTCTGAAAAAACTCACGGCGGCTCCGGCCCCCGCACAAGCTGTCGCACCGGTCGCCGACAAGGTGGACCCTTACATGCTCGGCCTGCACGACGCGATGCTCAGCGGCTGGTTCAACCAGGAAACCGGTGAGCTGTTCAAAGGCTTCCCGGTGACCGCTGATGACACCTTGCTCGACGTTGGCTGCGGCGACGGTGGCAACGTGCATTTCTGCGGCATGCGCGGGGCGAAGATCATCATTGCCGACATCGACGGCGCCAAGGTCGAAGCGACTCGCCAGCGCTTGAGCGATACGCCGGCGCGTGGCGTCGAATGCCATGTGACCGACTGCAATCCGCTGCCGATCGCCGATGGCACCGCCACTCGCGTGGTGTCCACTGAAGTCATCGAGCACGTCGACGATCCGGCGCAGTTCCTTGCCGAACTGGTGCGTGTCGGCCAGTCGGGCGCGCTGTATTTGCTAAGTGTGCCGCACCCCAGCTCCGAAGACCTGCAAAAGGACATCGCCGCGCCGGAGTATTTCCAGAAGCCCAACCACATTCGCATCATCAGCGAAGAGCAGTTCAAGGCGATGGTCAGCGAGGCGGGACTCGAGATCATCAGCCATAGCCAGTACGGCTTTTACTGGTCGATGTGGATGATGTTGTTCTGGGAAGCCAAGGTCGAATTCAGCAACCCGGATCATCCGCTGCTCAACCATTGGGCCGATACCTGGCAAGCGGTGCTCGACTCGCCGCGCGGCGCGCAGATCAAGCAGGCGCTGGATGCGGTGGTGGCGAAAAGTCAGGTCATCATTGCCCGCAAGCCCTGAGCGCTTTTGTGTAACCTTGCAGCCTGATGTCTCAGGGATCTGCAAGGTATGCGCTTTATCATCGGGTGGTCAGCCCTGGTGGCTGTGTTGTTGCTGTGTGCTTGTGAACGACAGGACGCAGTGCCGCTCGATCAGCAGCTATATGTCTGGCAACGGCAATGGACGCCAGCCCATGTACAGGCCCTGAACGACAGTCGCAACGACTTTTCGACGTTGCGGGTCTTGGCTTTGCAGGCTTTCCCGAATGCCGGATGGAGTCGGGCACGCGTCGATTCTGCGTTGTTGAAACGCGATGCCCGGCCGCTGATCGCGGTAATTCGCCTCGACGGCCAGCTCAAGGCGCTCGACCCGCAAGCGGTCACGGCGCAAATCCTTCAAGTGCTCGATGACTGGCAAGGGCAGGGACTCACCCTGGCCGGGGTCGAGATCGACCATGACGCCGGCAGTGCCCGACTGTCGGGCTATACCGAATTCCTCGCTCATTTGCGCGGCGCATTGCCGGCCAATCTGCCCCTGAGCATCACCGCGCTGCCTGCCTGGCTCGACAGCCCGCAATTGCCGGCGCTGCTGGCGACCGTCGATAGCAGTGTATTGCAGGTGCACGCCGTCAGTGATCCGCGTCGCGGTCTGTTCGATCCCGAGCAGGCGCAGCGCTGGGCCAAGGCCTGGGGGCGGGTGACCGATAAACCGTTTTATCTGGCGCTGCCGGCCTATGGCGTGGCGTTGTTGGCGGATGCCGATGGCGCTCCGGTGGTGGAAAGCGAAGTGCCACTCGAACGGGGTGGCCAGCGACGCGAATTGCTCGCCGATCCACAACAACTGGGCCGGTTGGCCAATGAGTTACGCGAGGATCGCCCGGCGCACCTGGCCGGTCTGATCTGGTTTCGGCTGCCGTTGGCCAACGACCGCAGAGCCTGGAGCCTGAGCACACTGCGTGCGGTCGCCCGAGGCGATGTATTGAGCAGCCAGCTTGGCCTGACGTTTACCGAACAGAACGGCCTGCAAGACATCGCCCTGCGTAACGTCGGCAACCTCGACAGCGCCTGGCCTGCCCGCATCACCCTCAAAGCCCGGGGCTGCGAAGGCGCCGATGCGCTCGCCGGTTATGCGTTGCAACAGACGGCGGATCTGCTTACCTTCACCCGCCTGCGCGACGGCCGATTGCCGGCAGGCGGGCAGCGTGCGATTGGTTGGGCACGCTGCGCAAATATTGATCAAGGAGGTTCGCATGTTGACCCGTAACTGGCCCCGCCATCTGCTTTGCCTGAGCCTCAGCCTGCCGCTGGGCTCGGCGCTGGCCTGCGGCCCGGATTTCCCGATGCGTCTGCTCGACGATCGCGGGCAATCGCTGGCGGAAATGCCGGAGGGCAACTTCAGGTTCGAGATCAGTCGCCTCGGCAAAACCATTGCCGGGCTGAAGAACGTCACCGCCGCCACCCACAATCCGGATGACATCTACGCCGAGGCGCCAGAACCCGCCGAGGTGCGTGACAAGGCCGAGCAGATCGGCCTGACGCCTGAACAGCAAGCGCTGGTCAAACAACTGCGCAGCCTGACCGACGCGCATCAGGTCGACGCGCAGGGCGCGAGCCTGCCGGCGGAACTGCGTCTGTATGTGGCGGGTGCCGTAGCGTTCGGTGCCGGTGACCATCAACTGGCTGTCGAGTATTTCCGTCAGTTGCTGGCGCTGCCGGCCGATCAACGTGCGTTGCGCAGCACCTGGGCCGCTTATTCGCTGGGCCGGGCGTTCTTTGCCATGAGCAGCCAAGCGGGCGATGCACTCGAAGCCTTGGAAAACGCCATCGAAGCCTTCCACCAGACGCGGCAACTGAGCATCGACGGTTTCAGCGATCCGTTGGAACTGGGCGTGGCCAGCCTTGGCGAAGAAGCGCGCGCGCTGCGCACGGCGGGTAGTTGGGACAAGGCCATCGAACTCTACGCCACGCAAAACCTGCATGGCTCGAACGTCGGCTACACCTCGCTGAAGCTGTTGATGAACGATCTGGCCGAAGAGCCCGAGGATCGACTGGAGAAGTTGCTGCGTGGCAAAGCCGTGCAGCAACTGGTGACCGCCTCGTTGATCAGCCGGATCGGCTGGTCGTTCGGCGATGAGCCGCCGAACGAGAAGAAGCTGGTCAAGGCGCTGCAAGCGAGTACGCGCGGCAGCCTCGATAACGCTGATCGTCTGGCGGCGATGAATTACCAACAGGGCGATTACGCCAGCGCCAAGGCGTTCCTCGAACACGCTGGCGACAGCGGTCTGGCGTGGTGGCTGCGGGCGAAACTGGCGGTGCGCGATGGCGACAGGAACGCGGCGGCTGCGGCTTATGCGAAAGCCGCGCAAGCGTTCCCGCAGGACGAGTCCTGGGGCGAGCGGCGCACCGCCGACTGGAATCTCGAAAGCGTGCAGCCCAAATGCCGGGTCGAGGGTGAAAGCGCGATTCTGGCCCTGCAACGTGGCGAGTATCTGCAGGCGTTCGATCAGTTGTATCGCAGCCAAAGCATTTACTGGTTCGACGCTGCGACCGTGGCCGAGCGAGTGCTGACGGTCGAGGAACTGAAAAACTATGTTGATAACAACGTCCCGGCACCGCCCGCGCTGAGCCAGCAGGATCGTGACAATTACGTGCCGCTGCCGGTAGCCGCCAGCCTGCGCAATCTGCTGGGTCGGCGCTTGTTGCGTGAGGGGCACTACGAAGAAGCGGTTGGCTATTTCGACAGCGCGGATCTGCAGAACAAGGCGCGGCTCTATGGTGAGCAACGCCTCAAAGCCGATTCGGCATGGTGGCCGACCAAACGTGCCAGCGCACTGTTCAATGCTGCGTGGACTGCCCGTGAGTGGGGCATGGACATCCTGGGCTACGAAATGGCCCCGGATTACGCGACCTTCGGCGGCAACTACAGCCTGGAAACCACCGAACTGAAAGTTGGGCCTTTGGTGAGCGAGGCTGAAGTGCAGCGCCAGAAGGCCAGTGAAGCGCAGCCGGACGAGCGTTATCACTACCGTTTTGTCGCCACGGCGCTGGCCAGTCGTGCGGCGGATAATCTGCCGCACACCAGTCAGGCGTTCGCTGCGGTGTTGTGCTCGGCAGCCGGTTTCAATAGCAGCCTGCAAGAGCAAAGCGCGCTGTACCAGCGATATGTGAAAGAAGGTCCGTACATGGGCTGGGGCGGCTATTTCGGCCAGCAATGCCCTTATCCGGATTTCGCCAACGCAGACAAACGCTACGTCACCCAGGTTGTCGATGCTGTACGCGGAGTGTTGCGGCCCTACAAGCGTGCAGTGCAGATCGGCACCATTGTCGGGTTGACCGTCATTGCGCTCGTAATCATTACCCGCCGCCAGCGCAAGGCCCGCAAAACCTAAGCCTGCTGGACGAACGTCAGGCGCACGGCAAAGCCGATCAACAGGCTGCCGAACAGCCACTGTTGCACCCGTTGGGCCGTCGGGCTGTGTTTCAGCCAGCGGCCCAGCGCGGCGCCGGTCAGGGCGTAGGCGCTGTCGAACAGCAGGCCTGCGCCCACCAGCATCGCGCCGAGCAGCGCAAACTGCGTCAGCACCGGTGCGCCATCCGTCACGATGAACTGCGGCAGCAACACCGAACAGAACAGCAGGGCTTTCGGGTTGAGCAGATTGGTCAGCAGGCCGCGACGGATGGCTGCGTACCACTGCGCATGACTGTCCGTCACGGTGCCGGCGTCCAGATCCGGCAGCAGCGTGGTGCGCAGGCATTGAATGCCGATCCACAGCAAGTACGCCGCCCCGGCGATGCGCACGCCATCGAACGTCCACGGCGCCGCCTTGAACAGCGCCGCCAACCCCAAAGCGGCTAATGCGACATGACAACCCCGGGCAATCGCAAGACCCACCGCCGTGGCCAGCGCTGCGCCGCGACCCTGGCGGGCGCCGGTTTGCAACAGCAGGATCATGTCCGGACCGGGCAGCAGATAGACCACCGCCAAAGCCAGGAAAAACAGCCAGAGACTCGCCATGTCGCACCCCTTTCGTTGTCGATTCGGTCGCCTCAGTCTAGGGCCGAAGGGCAGGGCAGGTGGTTGCGTAGTCAGCTTCTAAAGGCCGCTGAATTGGCATAATCTGCGCTCTTTTGCCGCGTAAACCATCAGGATCTGCCAACCATGAAACTGGATGCCTTCGACCGCAAGATTCTCGCCGCGCTGCAACGGGACGGGCGCCTGAGCAATGTGCAGCTGGCTGACGAAATCGGTCTGTCGGCGTCGCCGTGTCTGCGCCGGGTGCGGATGCTCGAAGAGGCCGGGGTGATTCGCGGATACCAGGCCAATCTGGATCGCGATGAAGTAGGGTTGGGGCTGACGGTGTTTGTCGGGGTCAAGGTCGAGCGCCACAACGACGAACAGGCCGAGGCATTCCACCGGGCGGTGACGGCATTGCCGGAGGTGATTTCAGCGTTTCTGGTGTCAGGGGAATCGGACTTTCTGCTGCAAGTGGTGGTGCCGGATCTGCGCGCCTACGACCGCTTTCTCACCGGTTGCCTGTTGAAGCTGCCGGGAGTAAGCGATATCCGCAGCAATTTTGCGATCCACACGGTGAAAACGCCCGGCGCGTTGCCGCTGGGGCATCTGCCGTCCTGATACTTCCCGCATTGCGCGGGAAGTATTCGCACAGTGCTTACATCTGCGTCGCCATCCCCTCGACATTCATCGCCGCCTGACGCAACGCTTCGGAGCGGGTTGGATGCGGGTGGCAGGTCAGCGCGATGTCTTCGGCAGAGGCGCTGAACTCCATGGCCACGCAAAACTCGCCGATCATTTCACTGACGCTCGGGCCGACCAGGTGCACGCCGAGGACTTCGTCGGTGCGCTCATCGGCGATGACTTTGGCAAAGCCTTCGGTCTCGTGATTGATCTTCGCCCGGCTGTTGGCGGTGAACGGGAATTTGCCGACCTTGTACGCCCGGCCTTCGGCCTTCAACTGCTCTTCAGTCTTGCCGACGCTGGCCAGCTCCGGGCGGGTGTAGATCACGTTGGGAATCAGGTCGTAATTGACCTCGCCGGCCTTGCCGACGATCTGCTCGATACAGGCCATGGCTTCGTCTTCGGCCTTGTGCGCGAGCATCGGCCCGGATGTTACGTCACCGATCACCCACACGCCGGGCGCTTCGGTGCGATGCTGTTTGTTGGCAAGCATGCCGCGTTTGTCGGTGCTCAGGCCGACGCTTTCCAGGCCCAGGCCCTGGGTGTACGGACGACGTCCGATCGCCACCAGCACGTAATCGGCTTCAAGGATTTCCGCGCTGCCGCCAGCGGCAGGTTCGACGCTGAGCTGTACGCCAGTGTCGGAGGAGGTGGCGCTGGTCACTTTCGAGCTCAGCTTGAAGCTGATGCCTTGTTTGCTCAGTGAGCGCTGCAAAGTCTTGCCGGCTTCGCCGTCGACACCGGGGCAGATGCGGTCGAGGTACTCCACCACGGTTACTTGCGCGCCGAGCCGGCGCCAGACCGAACCGAGCTCGAGGCCAATTACGCCTGCGCCGATCACCACCAGATGCTTGGGCACTTCGCTCAAGGACAGCGCACCGGTCGAGTCGAGGATGCGCTTATTGTCGATCTCCACGCCGGGCAGGGGAGTGGGCTCGGAGCCGGTGGCGATGACGATGTCCTTCGCGGTTAGCTCGATCCTGCTGCCCTGATCGCCGGTCACGCTGACTTTTCCGGGGCCGTCGATGTGGCCCCAGCCCTTGATCCAGTCGACCTTGTTTTTGCGAAACAGGAATTCGATGCCTTTGGTCAGCCCGCTCACGCTTTCGTCTTTTTGCTTCATCATTTGCGCAAGGTTGAGCGTGGGTTTGACCTCGATGCCGAGGTTGGCGAACTCCGCGCCCAGCGCCGCTTCGTAAAGCTCGGACGCATGCAAAAGCGCCTTGGACGGCATGCAGCCGACGTTCAGGCAGGTGCCACCCAGCGTGGCGCGGCCCTCGACGCACGCGGCCTTGAGGCCCAGCTGGCCGGCGCGGATCGCTGCGTTATAACCGCCGGGGCCACCGCCCAGAATCACCACGTCATAGTTGCTCATGCTCTTACTCCTGGCTGAAGGATGCGGATCGGTAAAAGTAGTTCGCACTGAAAATTACGAACGTAATATGTGCGTTTCCGGACATTTCGGTCAAGGCTTCAGGCAAGCGACAGGTTGCACATCTTTGAATGGCGCAAATGAGTACAAATATTTCACGACTTTCGTTATATCGTAACGATATGTGCAGTGAGCCGAGGGTTTTGGGGGGATATGCAAGTCGATCTGGATGAAGGCACGCCGGTGAACGGATTGCCGCGCTTTCAGCAAGCGGCGACGCAGGGCCGGCGTTTGCGTCGCCTGGCGATCGGTCTGGGCGCGTTGGCCGGGGCAGGGTGGGTACTGGCGTTTTTTGTCGGGCTGTTTGCGCCGCAATCGCTGTGGCCCGCGTTGCTGGTCAATCAGAGCGCGGCGTTGCTGGTGCTGGTGGCCGGTCTGCAATCGGCGTGGTGGGTGACGCAATGGCGGGCGCGGGTGATCAATCCCGTCGTGCCGGTTACGGCTGCTGAGGAAACTGCGCCGGAAGGCTGGTACGAACGGCTGCTGGATCGGATGAGTCAGCGCAGTTTGCACCTGCTCGGGCAGATCGGCGCGGCCACATTGTGGCTGGGCGGGTGGTCGGTGCTGGTGTTGTTAAGCATCGAGCAAATGTGGAATCTGACGCTGCCGGCGGCGGGAGTGGGGTTGTCCGCCACGGTCGGCGCGGCCATCGCGTTGCTGCTGGCGTTCGCTCTGCTGGTGCTCGAGCGACAGCTGGCGCAGGAAAACCCGGCGCAATGGCCCGAGGCCGGAGCGCTGGCGCAGCTGACGCGGGTGGCAATCATCAGTCTGGTGCTGGGTGCGTTGTGCCTGTTGTTCGCCAGTGACAGTGCAATCTGGCCGGTGCGGCTGGCAGTGTTGATCGGCATTCTGCCGGGGCTGGTTGCCCTGGAATTGCTGTTGCGTGCATTGCTGTCGCTGTTCAGCCCGCGCCGCGAACAACTCGAACCGGCGTTGCTGGCGCGTAGTTTCGTTGCCGATCTGCTGCGCTGGCCGCCACAACCTCTGCTCGCGTTGCAGCACGAATTGCACAACCGCTTCGGCATCGATCTGCGCCAGATCTGGGCCTTCAGTTACATGCGCCGCGCGTTCTTGCCGGTGTTGGTGCTGGTGGCAACGGTAGGCTGGTTGCTCACCGGCCTTCACGAAATACCGATGCAAAGCCGTGGCATTTACGAGCGCTTCGGCAAACCGGTGCAGGTGTTCGGGCCGGGTTTACACGCCGGTTTGCCTTGGCCGCTGGGGCGTGTACTGAACGTTGAAAATGGTGTGGTGCATGAACTGGCAACCAGCGTCGGGGAAAATCCGGCACCCGTGCAATTGGATCCGGCAGAAGGCCCGGCGCCATTCACCGCCAACCGTTTGTGGGATGCCAGCCACGTCAATGACAAGTCCCAGGTTATCGCCAGTAGCCGTGGCGATCAGCAGAGCTTTCAGATCGTCAACATGGACGTGCGCTTCGTCTACCGCATCGGCCTGAGCGATCAAGCCGCGCTGGCCGCCACTTACAACAGCGCCGATGTGCCGACGCTGATCCGCAGCACCGCCAGCCGGATTCTGGTGCATGACTTTGCCTCGCGCACCCTCGACGGATTGCTCGGCGAGGACAGGACCGGGCTCGCCGAAGAAATCGGCCGCGCCGTGCAAAGCGATCTGCAGAAACTCGACAGCGGCGTGGAAATTCTCGCCACGGTGGTCGAAGCGATTCACCCGCCGGCAGGGGCGGCCAATGCCTATCACAGCGTGCAAGCGGCGCAGATCGGTGCTCAGGCGTTGATCTCCCGCGAGCGCGGCGCCGCTGCCGAAGCGAGTAACCAGGCGCAGTTGCAGGCCAGCCTCGCTCGGGATCAGGCCAGTGCCAATGCCCATGAAATCAACGCCACGGCCCGGGCGGCGGACCTGAAATTCAGCGCCGAACAAAAGGCTTACGCCAGCGCCGGCCAGGCCTTCGTGCTGGAGCAATACCTCAGCCAGCTCAGCCAGGGTTTGAGCAAAGCCAAACTGTTGGTACTCGACCATCGCCTGGGCGGCAGCAGTAATGCACCGACCATCGACCTGCGTACGTTCACGCTGCCGGCAGATCCGGCGCGCACCACCGCTCAGCCAGGAGCCACCCATTGAGCCAGTCGCACACTCACGATCACCATGACCACAGCGGCCACGATCATGCTCATGGCGGCGGTCATCACCATCACGGGCATCATCACCATCACCACGGTGCGCCGGAAGAGGCGGGGCCTTTTCCGTGGAAACGCATGGGCTGGGCAGCGTTGCTGGTGGCGTTCGCCATCGCGGCAGCGAGCCTGGTGCAGGTGCGCTCCGGTGAAGCCACGGTCATCACCCGTTTCGGCAACCCGGCCCGCGTGTTGCTGGAGCCGGGTCTGAGCTGGCGCTGGCCGGCGCCGTTCGAAGCGGCGATTCCCGTGGACCTGCGTTTGCGCACGACCTCCAGCGGCTTGCAGGATGTCGGCACCCGCGACGGTTTGCGCATCATCGTCCAGGCGTACGTGGCCTGGCAGGTGCAGGGCGATCCCGACAACGTGCAGCGCTTCATGCGCGCCGTGCAGAATCAGCCGGACGAAGCGGCGCGGCAGATTCGGACGTTTGTCGGCTCGGCACTGGAAACCACGGCCAGCAGTTTCGATCTGGCCAATCTGGTGAATACCGATGCCAGTCAGGTTCGCATCGCCGATTTCGAAGCGCAGTTGCGCCAGCAAATCGATCAGCAGCTGCTCGCTACCTACGGCGTGCGGGTGGTGCAGGTGGGCATCGAACGGCTGACCTTGCCATCGGTGACCCTGACCGCAACGGTTGACCGGATGCGTGCCGAGCGTGAAACCATCGCCACCGAACGCACCGCCATCGGCAAGCGTGAAGCGGCACAAATCCGCTCCGCCGCCGAACGCGATGCGCGCATCGTGCAAGCCGATGCCACGGTGAAAGCCGCCGATATAGAAGCCCAATCGCGGGTGGAAGCGGCGCAGATTTACGGGCGCGCTTACGCAGGCTCACCGCAGCTGTACAACTTGCTACGCTCGCTGGACACCCTCGGCACCATCGTTTCGCCGGATACCAAACTGATCCTGCGCACCGACGCCGCGCCATTCCGGGTGTTGGTCGACGGACCGCCGAATCTCGACAGCAAAAGCGGATCGCAGCCATGAATGAAGTTCCACGTGGAACACATTCGCTGAACAGTCCGTGGATTCAGGCGGGACGTCTGGCGTTTTTCGCGCTGTATGCGGTAACCGTGCTTGCGGCATTAGCCTGGGCGTTTTCCAATGTCCGGCAGATCGATCCGCAAAACCGGGCGGTGGTTTTGCACTTTGGAGCACTGGATCGCATTCAGAATGCCGGGTTGTTATTGGCCTGGCCGCAGCCGTTCGAACAGGTGGTTTTGTTGCCGGCGGCGGATCGGGTGATTGAACGCCGGGTGGAAAATCTGCTGCGCGGTGATCAGGCCATGCAAGCGGATCGTGTCGCCACCTTCGCCACGCCGCTGAGTGACGCGTTGGCCGGCTCCGGTTATCTGCTCACCGGTGATGCCGGAGTGGTGCAACTGGATGTGCGGGTGTTCTACAAGGTCACCGATCCTTATGACTTTGTACTGCAAGGCGAGCATGTGTTGCCTGCGCTGGATCGAGTGGTGACGCGAAGCGCCGTCGCACTGACGGCGGCGCGAGATCTGGACACGATTCTGGTGGCTCGGCCGGAACTGATCGGCGCTGATAATCAGGCCGCCGAACGTCGCGAACGGCTACGTGGCGATCTGGTGCAAGGCATCAACCGACGTCTCGCCGAGTTGAAGGCGAGCGGGCAGGGCATCGGCATCGAAGTGGCGCGGGTCGATGTGCAATCGAGTCTGCCGGAGCCTGCGGTGAGTGCTTTCAACGCCGTACTCACCGCCAGCCAGCAAGCTGACAAAGCGGTCGCCAATGCCCGCACCGAGGCCGAGAAGCTCACCCAGTCAGCCAACGAACAGGCCGACCGCACTCTGCAAGTCGCCCACGCCCAGGCCGGTGAGCGCCTGGCCAAAGCCTCCGCCGACACGGCGACGGTGTTGAGCCTGTCCAAGGCGCAACAGCAGGGTACGGACCCGCAAATGCTGTTGCGTCTGTACCGCGAGCGCATGCCGAAAATTCTCGGTCAGGCCGGTTCGGTCACCACGGTCGATCCGAAAGACGATTCACGCCTGATCATTCAGGGAGCCAGCAAATGACTGCCACTACCACCGCACCGAGCCTGTTGTCCTCGGCCGAACAGCGCCGCGCCGCGCGCCAGTTGACCTTGGCGATGCTTGCCCTCGGCTTGCTCGGTCTGGGGCTGATCTGGCGCTGGCTGATGCCGGAGCAAACCGGCGTCAGTCAGTTGCTGCTCGGATTTGCCTCTTTATTAGTCGCGGTGCCAGTGATGCGTTCGGCGTGGTTCAGCCTGCGTTATCCGAGCCTGCATGGCATCACCGATCAGTTGATCGCCCTGGCAATGATCGGGGCCTGGGCCACGGGCGATCTGCTCACGGCGGCGCTTTTGCCGATCATCATGATCTTCGGCCACGTGCTGGAAGAGCGCAGCGTGATCGGCTCCCAGGAAGCGATTCATGCCCTCGGCCAACTGACGCGCAGCCATGCGCGCAAGGTGCAGGCGGACGGCTCGATCATCGAAGTCGACAACGGCACGCTCAAGGCCGGCGACAAAGTCGAAGTGCGCGCCGGCGACCGGGTGCCGGCGGACGGTCGGGTTTTATCCGGCCAGGCCAGCCTCGATACGGCGTCGATCACCGGTGAGTCGGTGCCGGTCGAGGCGGGCGTCGGCATGGCGGTGTTCGGCGGCGCGATCAACCTCGACGGGTTGCTGCGAATTGAAGTGACCCGTACCGGGGATGAATCGACCCTCGGCAAAGTCATCGCGCTGATGCAGAACGCCGAACGCTCCAAACCGCCGATCACTCGTTTGCTCGAACGTTATGCCGGCAGTTACATGGTGCTGGTGTTGTTGCTCGCGGCCGTCACCTGGTTCATCACCAACGATGCGCAGGCGATGCTCGCGGTGCTGGTGGCGGCATGCCCTTGCGCATTGGTGCTGTCGGCGCCGGCCACGGCGATTGCCGGGGTAGCGGTGGCGGCGCGGCACGGGATTCTGATCCGCAGTTCGGCGTTCCTTGAGGAATTGGCCGATCTCACTTCGCTGGTGGTCGACAAGACCGGCACCCTGACTTACGGCACGCTGCGCTTGCAGTCGATCAACAGCCCGCGAGCGGATCACGGGTCGGTGATGGCGCTGGCTGCAAGCCTGGGTGCGGCGAGCAGCCATCCGGTGAGCCGCGCGCTGGCCGGACTGGTCAGCGCGGAGGAGGTGCTGGTGCTGACCGATATTCACGAGCGACAGGGGTTGGGCGTAGTGGCCAAGACCGCGCAAGGCGAGGCCGCGCTCGGGCGTCCGGAGCTGTTTGCGCAGTTGGGCATCTCGACCACGGCGATCCCCGAACACGACGGCCCGATTGCCGGGCTGGCGTTGAACGGCGAATTCCTCGCCTGGCTGTTGCTGGCCGACACCGTCAAACCGGAAGCGCGATTTGCACTGAGTGAACTGCGTGACCTCGGGCTGGGGCGGCAACTGCTGTTGACCGGCGACCGGCAAAGCGTCGCGCAGACACTGGCCAAGGATGTCGGCCTGCACGAAGTCGAGGCCCAGGCGTTGCCCGAAGACAAGCTCAATCGAGTGCTCAAGGAAATCGACAACGGCTTCCGGCCGATGGTGGTCGGCGACGGGATCAACGATTCGCTGGCGCTCAAGGCGGGCGTCGTCGGGGTGGCGATGGGAGCGGGCGGCGCGGATATCGCGCTGGCGTCCGCCGATATCGTGCTGATCGGCAGTGACCTGCGTCGACTCGGCACCTGCGTGCGCCTCAGCCGTCAGTGCCGACGGACCTTGCAAGTGAACGTGATCATCGGTCTGGGCTGGACGCTGGCCATCGTAGTGTTCGCGGCCTTCGGCTGGCTCGGTGCAGCGGGCGCGATGATCGCTGCATTGCTGCACAACCTGAGCACGTTGCTGGTGCTGGGCAATGCCGGTCGCCTGCTGCGTTTTCAGGAACCGCTGCTGAAGCTGAAAGCGTCGGACTGATCATTTTTCGAACTGTGCGCCGCTCTCGCAGTCATTTGAGAAGGCGCACTGAAGCAAGGATGACAGCGCCATTACAGCCTCTGCGGCTGATAGTCGGCGACTATCAAATCGATAGCCTGCTAATTTTCAAGGATGGTCTACCCTCAGATCAGACGTCTGAAACCAGGGGGATATTCCATGCTCGCGCAACTTCCACCGGCCTTACAGAATCTGCAGCTTCCGCTTCGCCTGCGACTCTGGGACGGCCATGAATTCAATCTGGGCCCGACGCCCAGCGTCACCATCGTGGTCAAGGACCCGCAGATGGTCACCCAGTTCACCCATCCAAGTCTGGACGCATTGGGTGCGGCCTTCGTCGAGGGCAAGCTCGAACTGGAGGGCTCGATCAGCGAAGTCATCCGGGTGTGCGATGAGTTGAGCACGGCGCTGCTCAATGAAGACGAAGAAAGTCAGCCGGTGCGCACCGTGCACGACAAGGAAACCGACGCCAAAGCCATCTCCTACCATTACGACCTGTCCAACGCGTTCTACCAGCTGTGGCTGGACAGCGACATGGCGTATTCCTGCGCGTATTTCGAAACCGGCAGCGAATCTCTGGAGCAAGCCCAGCAAGCCAAGTTCCGGCATCTTTGTCGCAAGCTGCGTCTGCAGCCAGGCGATTATCTGTTGGACGTCGGTTGCGGTTGGGGCGGATTGGCGCGTTATGCCGCCCGCGAGTTCGGCGCCAAGGTCTTCGGTATCACCCTGAGCAAAGAGCAACTGGCCCTGGCCCGCGAGCGAGTCAAAGCCGAGGGGCTGGAAGATCAGATCGAACTGCAACTGCTCGACTACCGCGATCTGCCACAGGACGGGCGTTTCGACAAAGTGGTCAGCGTCGGCATGTTCGAACACGTCGGTCATGCCAACCTCGCCGAATACTGCAAAACCCTGTTCGGTGCGGTGAAAGAGGGCGGTCTGGTGATGAACCACGGCATCACCGCCAAGCACACCGATGGCCGTCCGGTCGGACGCGGTGCCGGGGACTTCATCGAGAAGTACGTGTTCCCCAACGGCGAGCTGCCGCACCTTGCGATGATCTCGGCCGAGATCAGCGAAGCGGGTCTGGAGATCGTCGACGTCGAGAGCCTGCGCCTGCACTACGCGCGCACCCTGGATCACTGGAGTGAACGGCTGGAAGACAACCTCGAAGCCGCCGCGAAACTGGTGCCGGATCAGGCGCTGCGCATCTGGCGTCTGTACCTGGCGGGCTGCGCTTACGCATTCGCTCGGGGCTGGATCAATCTGCATCAGATCCTTGCCGTGAAGGCCCATGCCGACGGCAGCCATGAACTGCCGTGGACGAGGGATGACATCTACAACCCTTGAACCTAGAGAATCGGTGAAATAAGCCGGGCGATCCGCATGCCGACCTGTTGCAGGCGGTGGATCTCCCGGCTTTCTTCTTTGGCGACCTCGTAGGCCTGGGCGAAGTCATCGTTGAGCATCTGTTCCACGCTGGCGGCGAATTCGCTGTCGACGGTCAGCAGCATCACTTCGAAATTCAGCCGGAACGAGCGGTTGTCCAGATTGGCGCTGCCGATGGCGCTGATTTCACTGTCGATCAACACCACTTTCTGATGCAGGAAACCCGGCTCGTAGCGGAATACCCGCACGCCAGCGCGTACCGCTTCGAACGCGTACAGGCTGGAGGCGGCGTAGACGATGCGGTGGTCGGGACGCGAAGGCAGCAACAGGCGCACGTCGACTCCGCGCAGAACTGCCAAGCGCAACGCCGCGAACACGGCTTCGTCGGGAATGAAGTAGGGGCTGGTGATCCACACGCGCTCGGTGGCGGCGTGGATGGCTTCGACGAAGAACAGCGAGCAGGTTTCGTAGGCATCCGCCGGGCCGCTGGCGAGCAATTGGCAAAGCACGCCGTCCTCCGGGTACGCGTCCGGCAGGATCAGCGGCGGCAATGATCGCGCGGCCCAGAACCAGTCTTCGGCAAACGACTCCTGCATGCACGCCACCACCGGGCCGCGCACCTGGACGTGGGTATCGCGCCACGGTGCCAGCGGTGGTTTTTCACCCATGTATTCGTCGCCTACGTTGTGCCCGCCAACAAACCCGATCAGCCCGTCGACCACCACGATCTTGCGGTGGTTGCGGAAATTCACCTGGAAACGATTGAGCCAGCCGCTGCGGGTGGCGAACGCCTTGACCTCGACGCCGCCGTCGCGCAGCGCCTGAACGTAGCTGTGGGGCAGGGCGTGGCTGCCGATACGGTCGTAGAGCAAATGAATCACCACGCCTTCGGCCGCTTTCTTCAGCAGCAAGTCACGCAGGCGCTGACCGAGACGATCGTCGTGAATGATGAAAAACTGGATCAGCACCGCTTCCCGTGCTTGGTCGATTGCGTGGAAAATCGCCTCGAAGGTGGCTGCGCCATTGATCAGCAATCGCACTTCATTGTTGGCCAGGCACGGCATGCGTCCCAGCTTCGGCATCGCCCGTAACGAGTCATAAGCATTCGAGGCGCGGGCAGTCAGGGCTTCTTCCACCCACGGCCGCCAGTTGAGTTCGGAAATCGCCTGGCGCATCTGTTCGTTGGCCTGGCGGCGGGCCTTGATGTAGCCATCGAAGGTGCTGCGACCGAACACCAGATAAGGGATGAGGGTGAGGTAGGGAATGAAGATCAGCGACAGCGCCCAGGCGATCGAGCCTTGGGCGGTGCGTACGGTCAATACGGCATGGATCGCGGCGATTGAGCCGAGGGTGTGTATCAGGGCGATCAGATAACCGAAAATGTGCGGTCCGAAATAATCCATGGGGCAACCTTGCTCCTGAAGATTCAATGCTTAACAGACCATGTTCCATGGCGATTGTCGCTATTTGTTTTCAAGCCGCCAGCGCCCGCCATGAACCGAAACAGGCGGCCGGCGTCTAACGGCCACTACTGATCAGGAGTTTTTCAATGAACGTTCGTCTGCTGGGTTTGGCGCTGGGCCTGGGTTTGGCCTTGCCGGTGGTTGCTCAGGCGCAAATGCTGCAGCCGGGGTTGTGGGAAATGACGTCGAGCAATGTGAAGGTCGATGATCAGGTGATGGATGTGCAATCGATCCTCGGCCAGATTCAGGGCCAGATCACCCCTCAGCAACGGGCTGAACTGGAGAAGCAGGGGATCAACATCGGTGGCAAGGGCATCCGCGCCTGCCTGACGCCGCAACAGGTGGCGACCAACGATATTCCACTGGCGGATCCGCAGTCGGGCTGTAAACAGCAGATCACCGAGCGTGTCGGCAACCAGTGGAAATTCCGCTTCAGTTGCCCGAAAGCTCAAGGCACCGGCGTCGCGACGTTCCTCAGTGACCGCGAGTTCACCACCGTCGCCAATGGCACTTTCAATGCCATCGGGATCAACCAGAAGGGCAGTCTGGAAACCCGGGCAGTCTGGCTGGGTCAGGATTGCGGCACGGTCAAACCGCGAGCATAACGTCATTATCGAAACCGCCTCCACATCGAGTGGAGGCGTTTTTTTTTCAGCGCATGAACCGCAGCGGCAATCCCTGGCAGTTGTCATGGATCCGATGGTCATGCCATGCGATTTGCCCAGACACCATCGTCGTGCTGACCCGATGCCGAAAGCTGCGCTGAGCGAAGGGCGTCCAGCCGCATTGCGACAGAACGGGTTGGCGTGACACCGCGACACCTTTGGGCTCCGGTTGAATCAACACCAGATCCGCCCAATACCCTTCACGCAAATAACCGCGATCCGGAATGGCAAACAGATCCGCCACCCGGTGACTGGTCTTGGCCACCAGCGTGGTGATCGGCAACACGCCATCCGCCACCAGTTCCAATAACGCCGGCAGCGCGTGTTGCACCAGTGGCAGTCCGGACGGTGCCTGTTCATACGCTTGCTGTTTTTCCACCCAGGTGTGCGGTGCGTGATCGCTGCCGATCACATCCAGTCGATTGCTCAGCAATGCCTGGCGCAGGGCGTCACGATCGCTCTGGGACTTGATCGCCGGATTGCATTTGATCAGGTTGCCGAGGTTCGGATAGTCACGGTCATCAAACAGCAAGTGATGCAGGCAGACTTCGGCGGTGATGCGTTTTTGCGACAGCGGCTTGTCTTCGAACAGGGCCAGCTCGCGCGACGTGGTCAGGTGCAGGACGTGCAGACGAGTGCCGTGACGTCTGGCCAGATCCACCGCCAGAGACGATGAGCGAAAGCAGGCGTCGGCATTGCGGATCAGCGCATGGGCATCGGGTGGCAAATGGTTGCCGAAGCGTTCGCGCAGATTCGCTGCGTTCGCATCGATGCTCGGGGTGTGTTCACAATGGGCCAGCAGAATGGTCGGCACTTCCGCGAACAGGCGCTCGAGGGTGTTGGGGTCGTCCACCAGCATGTTGCCGGTCGACGCGCCCATGAACACTTTGACCCCGGCCACCTCGCTCGGATTGAGTGCTGCGACCGTGTCCAGATTGTCGTGACTGACCCCAAAATGAAAACCGTAGTTGGCCACCGAGTTGATCGCTGCCCGGCGCTTTTTGTCGGCCAGCGCGTCAAGGGTCAGGGTGGCAGGGTGGGTATTGGGCATGTCCATGAAGCTGGTAATTCCGCCCGCTACCGCCGCACGTGATTCGGTGTGGATGCTGCCCTTGGCCGGCGCACCCGGCTCACGGAAATGCACCTGGTCGTCAATCATTCCCGGCAGCAGCCATTGGCCGTTGGCTTCGATTTCCCGGGTCGCGTTTTCACCTTCGATGCTGCCGGCGATCTTGACGATGCGCCCGTTGCTGACCAACAGATCGGCGTCGAATTCACGCCCCTCGTTCACCAGCCGCGCATTGCGAATCAGCACACTGCTCATGATTCAGAACTCGTTCTGCAGGGCTTTGTAGCCGCGCACCAGGTCGACGTTGGTACGCGCCACGTCTTCGGAAAACTCCGAAGCGCTGACGCTCACCGGCGGGAATTGCGAGAGGTCGGTGCCCGGGCCGATGCGGGTGGTGGAGGGCACGTAGAACGCGTCCGGCAGATCCCGACCGTCGACCACCGAGTTGTGCCGCACCACGCAACCGTTCCCTACAACACAGTTGAATAGCACGCTGTTGAAGCCGATGAAAACCCGGTCGCCGACCGTGCACGGGCCATGCACGATCGAGCGGTGGGCGATGGAGCTGAATTCGCCGATGGTCACCGCCGCGCCGGATTTGGAGTGGATCACCACGCCGTCCTGGATGTTCGAATTGGCGCCGATGGTGATCGGCTCCATCTCGCCCGTGGCGTCCACTTCATCGGCGCGGATCACCGCATACGGGCCGACGAACACGTTTTCCCCGATCACCACTTTGCCGCAGATGATCGCGGTTTTATCGACGTAGGCAGACTCGGCAATCTGCGGCAAATCACCGGAAGGATTTTTACGGATCATGGTTGGCTCAGGGCTTGGTAAAGAGTGTTGAGGTTGTATTTGAACAGCCCGGTGAAGGTACTGGCCGGACCGCTGGCGGCGAGGGCATCGGAGTACAGCGTGCCGCCGATGTGTGCGCCGCTTTCGTCGGCGATCTGTTTCAGCAGGCGCGCGTCCTTGATGTTTTCCATGAACACCGCTTTGACCTTGGCCTGGCGAATCTGGGTGATCAGCGCGGCGACTTCGGCAGCGGAAGGTTCGCGTTCGGTGGACAGACCTTGTGGCGCCATGAAGTCGATGCCGTAGGCCTGACCGAGATAACCGAAGGCGTCGTGGCTGGTAACGATCTTGCGGTTGCCCGGCGGCAGTGAACCGAGCTTGGCTTTCGCTTGGGCGAGGAGGGCGTAGATCTGTTTCAGGTAGGCCTGGCTGTTGCGCTCGTAGTCGGCTTTGTTTGCCGGATCGGCGGCGATCAGCGCCTTGGTGATGTTGGCGACGTACAGCTCGGCGTTCGCCAGGTTGTGCCAGGCGTGAGGGTCGGGAACGGTTTCGCCGTCCTCATCCAGCGAGCGCGGAATCACGCCGCGGCTGGCGCTGATCACCGGAGCTTTGGTGTCGGTGCTGGCGACCAGCCGATCCAGCCAGGGTTCGAAACCCAGCCCGTTCTTTACGATCAGTTTCGCCTTGAGCAGGGCTTTGGCGTCATCCGGCGTCGGTTCGTAAGTGTGGGCATCGGCGTCAGGGCCGACCATGTTGGTGATCTGGATATGCTCGCCGCCGACCTGATGCACCATGTCGGCAAGGATGCTGAAGCTGGTGACCACCGGCAGTTTTTCCGCCGCCGATAACGACATCGACAGCATCAGGCTGAATAGCACGAGTAGAGCGCGCATCGGGAAAGACCTCATTGGGATGTGAGCAAAGGCGGGCGGCGCAACAGACCGTGAACCGGTCCGAACACCACGGACAACAGGTAACCGCCACCGGCGACCAACACGATGGCCGGGCCGCTGGGCAGCGAGTAGTAGAACGACAGCAACAGGCCGAGCCATACCGAGGCGCAACCGATGAGCGCGGCGATGGCAATCAGGATCGGCAGGCGTCGGCTCCAGAAGCGTGAAGCGGCAGCGGGCAACATCATCAGGCCGACCACCATCAAGGCGCCGATCGCCTGGAAGCCGATCACCAGATTGAGCACCACCAGCGTCAGGAACACGCCATGGGCGACGGGGCCGAGTCGGCTGACCGTACGCAGGAAAAACGGATCGAGGGTGTCGAGCATCAACGGTTTGTAGATCAGCGCCATGGCCATCAGGCTGAGTGCCGATACCCACAACATGCCGTTGAGGGTCGGCCCGTCCACCGCCAAGGCAGAGCCGAACAACAGGTGCAGCAGATCCAGTCGCTTGCCGGCGATGCCGAGAATCAGCACGCCGCTGGCCAGCGAGATGGGATAGATCGCTGCGAGGCTGGCGTCTTCACGCAGGCCGGTGCGTCGGGTGATCCACGCGGCGAGTCCGGCCATGCTCAGGCCGGCACCGAGGCCGCCGAGAGTCAGCGCCGGCAGACTCAGCCCGGCGAACCAGAACCCTAGCGCGGCACCGGGAAGGATGCCGTGGGCGACAGCATCACCGATCAGGCTCATCCGGCGCAGGATCAAAAACACACCCAGTGGTGCCGTACTGCACGCCAATACCAGGCCGCCGAGCAGGGCCCGGCGCATGAAGACGAACTCGTGGAACGGTTGCCATAAATGGCTCAGCGTGAGCATCAGGCCACCTGCGTGTGAGGCGTTTGCTGGATGAGATCGTTGCTGCTGCCGAATGCGCAGCCGCTCTGTTTGATCAGCAAGGTCTGTGGAATGTGTTGGCGCACAGCGGCAAGGTCATGGCAAACCACGACCAGGGTTCGCCCTTGTTCGTGCCAGGCGTGCAAGTGTTGCCACAACAGTGTCTGTCCCAGTTCGTCGAGCGCGGCATGGGGTTCGTCGAGCAGCAGCAACGGTGTGTCGGCCAGACTCAATCGGGCGAGCAGGGCGCGTTGCAGTTCTCCGCCGGAGAGGGCCATCAGGGGACGATGTTCCAGTCCGCTCAGGTGCCAGTCTTCCAGTGCGGATTCGAGACGTTGGGCTCTCAGTTGCGATGACAGTCGGCGTCCCCAGAATCCGGCCGCCACTAATTCCTGAAGGCTGATCGGGAACTGTCGATCCAGATGCTGTTGCTGAGGCAGAAAGGACAAGCCGCTTTGGCGTGGAACACCCAACTCGACCTTGCCGGCCAGCGGTCGCTGTAAACCGGCGATGACTTTGAGCAGGCTGCTTTTGCCGCTGCCGTTGACGCCGATGATTGCCGTCAGGCTGCCACTTTCCAATCTCAGGTTGAGCGGTGCAGTGAGTGGTTGGCCGGGTATCCCCCAGCTCAGGTTGTGGCAGCGAATCATGGCTGCTCCCGGCGCCAATGACTCTCGGCGACGGCGTCGTGAGCATGAAGGCTTTCGGCGTGGATGACTCGTACGTGGAATTCGCTGACACCGGGTGAGCGACGCAGTGCCAGGTTCAGGCGTCGGGCAGCGTCTTCGCAGAACATCAGGTTCTGGCCATTGGCGAGGGCGAAGGCTTGTTCGTCGGCGCGTTTCACAGCGGTTTGCACGGCGGTGCCGAGGGCAGCTTCGGCGTCGTTGATGATGGACGTCAGGGGTAGTTCGTCGACGAATTCATCCAGGTGCAAATGTAACTGGGCGGTACTGCGCTGGCTGTGAGGTGTGGCCACGATGCCTTGTGTCGAGCCCAACCACGCCAACACATCGGCGTGTTGCAGCGGTTTGTTGGCAAAGTCGTCGATGAATTGTTGCTGGATCAACTGCCTCGCTAATGCTGCAGAACATGGGCAAGTCGAGGAATACGCGACGTCGATTTTCAGTTCCACGTGGAACACTTTGTTTTTTAGCTGGGCTGAAACAGTGACGGGATAGGTTTTCCATCCTGCCAAAGGACTGACCAACGCGGGCCTTCTCAGCAATAAATCAGTGTGGATATTCAGGTAGGCGGCTTCGGATAGGTCTTCGTGGCTGTCGAGAAAACGCTGCAGAACTTGACGCAAAAGGGCGGGAGAAAGGTTCTGCTGTTCCAGCGCTTCCAACCCCAGATAGAGCCGCGACATGTGAATGCCGCGTGCGTCTCCGTCATCCAGACTGACGCCTGCATCCGCTTTGGCAGCCAGTCGTTGGCCTTCGATAAACACAGGTAATGCGATGCCGCACATCCCCACCCATTCGAGAGGCAGGGCCTGGCGGGCGGCTTGAGCCGCGACATCCGGCAAAGTCAGCGCGTTCATGAGCAGTTCCATCATGGTGATTGAATTTGATGTTACATTATAACAATTCAAACCACGATGCCTTTTTCATGAACAGGCTTTCATATGCACAGACGCCACTTGCTCAACCTGATGCTGGCCAGCGCGGCCTTTGTTTTGCCTTTTTCGTTGTCCGCCACGCAGATACGCAATGCGCGGCTTTGGCGTTCGGATGACAAGCTTCGGCTGGTGTTCGATCTGAGTGGTCCCGTGAGCTACAAGACCTTCACCTTGAGCACGCCGGAGCGGTTGATCATCGACTTGAGCGGTGCCAGCCTGAGTGGTGATTTCAGCCAGTTGGCGTTATCCGGCACCCCTATTCATTCGATCCGCTCAGGGTACTTTGGCCAAGGGAACACCCGGATCGTGCTGGATCTAAGCAGACCGGTTCAGCTCAATTCATTCTTGTTGGCGCCTCAGGATGGGCAAGGGCATCGCCTGGTTTTGGACTTGATGACTGCTTCAGCAGGGCTCCCGGCGAGCGTTCCACGTGAAACACCCCAGGAAAAATCTCACCCCAAGCGCGACATCATGGTGGTGGTCGACCCCGGGCATGGCGGGAAAGATCCGGGTGCAATCGGCGCCAAGGGCGAGCGGGAAAAGGATGTGGTGCTGTCCATTGCGCAACTGCTCGCACGTCGGCTTAAGCGAGAGAAAGGCTTTGATGTGAAGCTGGTTCGTAACGACGATTTCTTCGTCCCGTTACGCAAGCGTGTGGAGATCGCGCGTCAGCACAAGGCCGACATGTTTATCTCGGTGCACGCCGATGCTGCGCCGCGTCTGACCGCCTCTGGCGCGTCGGTGTATTGCCTGTCCGAAGGCGGCGCAACATCCGCGACCGCGCGGTTCATGGCGCAGCGTGAGAACGGTGTGGATCTGCTTGGCGCCACCAGCCTGCTCAATCTCAAGGACAAGGATCCGATGCTCGCTGGCGTGATCCTCGACATGTCGATGAACGCAACCATCGCCGCCAGTTTGCAACTCGGAAGCACCGTGCTGGGCAGCCTGGCCGGAATCACCACGCTGCACCAAAAGCGCGTGGAACAGGCTGGATTTGCCGTTCTGAAATCGCCGGATGTGCCGTCAATCCTGGTGGAAACCGGGTTCATTTCCAACGCACGAGACAGTCAGCGCCTGGTGACGGCGCGTCATCAGCAGGCCGTGGCAGACGGTTTGTTTGAGGGCTTGCAGCGCTATTTCCAGAAGAATCCACCTGTCGACAGCTATATGGCATGGCAACAAGAGCAGAAAGGATCGCGGGTTTAGCAGCCAGTGATCCGGCTGCAGGTGAACTTCGCACTGCTGCCGCCTGAGCTGGAGAACCGATTGATCGTCGTCCATCCCACGCGGCGATTGTAGCCAACCCAGGCTTCCCCATCGGAAGCGATGCCGGTGAAGAATGTCAGTTGGCCGTAGCGGCTGTTGGTTTGTGCCCAGTAGCGGTTGCCTGCTTTCTCGAATCCGCGCAGGTAAATCGTGCTGCCGACCGTGTTGACGCTATAGGCGTTGCCGTTGCCATCGATGCACGCCAACAGGTTCGCGCTGCGCGTGCAATTGGCGAGCCCCGGCACCTGTGCTTCGGCCTTCAGCGTCAGCAATGCAAGGCAGATAAGCGAGTATTTCAGCGCAGTTTTCATGACGTAACTCGGCGACGAACTGATTGCAGCTTCCGGCCCTTTGTCACTTTGGGCAAGAAGAGAGTGGATTGATTTTGTTGTTATACTATAACATTAATCGGACAAGGCTTTCCGTGGCTTCCTTTTCAAGCGTCCGTTTCCCTGGTGATCCCATCGAAACCCAAGAACGCTCGCCCCGAGAGCCTCCAGCGCTGTTTAGCGACCGTCTGATGAGGTTTATCCAATGTCTTCCCGACTTCCCGTGACCGTTTTGTCCGGCTTTCTCGGCGCCGGAAAAAGTACACTTTTGAATTACGTACTACGTAACAGAGATGATCTACGCGTCGCCGTTATCGTTAACGATATGAGCGAAATCAACATCGATGGCAGCGAAGTCCAGCGTGATGTCAGCCTGAACCGTGCAGAAGAGAAGCTCGTGGAAATGAGCAACGGCTGTATCTGCTGTACGTTACGCGAAGACCTGCTTGAAGAGGTCAGCCAGCTGGCACGTGAAGGCCGCTTCGATTACCTGCTGATCGAATCCACGGGAATCTCCGAGCCGTTACCCGTGGCCGAGACATTCACTTTCCGTGATGAGCAGGGGCAAAGCCTCGCCGACATCGCTCGGCTCGACACCATGGTCACTGTAGTCGACGGCATGAACTTCCTGCCGGACTACCAGGCCGCTGAAAACCTCGCGTCCCGTGGCGAATTCCTCGGTGAAGAAGATGAGCGCTCGATCACCGATCTGCTGATCGAGCAAATCGAGTTCGCCGACGTCCTGTTGATCAGCAAGATCGACCTGATCAGCAGCCGCGAGCGGGAAGAGCTGATGGCCATTCTCAGACGCCTCAACGCTCAGGCCGAGATCATCCCGATGGTCATGGGTGAAGTGCCGCTGGAGAAAATTCTCAATACCGGTCGTTTCGACTTCGAAAAGGCCGCCCAGGCCCCGGGCTGGCTGCAGGAACTGCGTGGGGAACATGTGCCGGAAACCGAAGAGTACGGCATCGCTTCCACGGCCTATCGGGCGCGCCGGCCTTTTCATCCACAGCGCTTCTTCGACTTCATCGATCGTCCTTGGGTTAACGGCAAATTGCTGCGCTCCAAGGGCTTCTTCTGGCTGGCCAGCAAACCCACCGACGCCGGTAGCTGGTCTCAGGCAGGTGGCCTGATGCGCCACGGTTTCGCCGGGCGCTGGTGGCGCTTCGTGCCGAAAGAACAGTGGCCGCAGGATCAGGAAAGTACCGCCGCGATCATGGAAAACTGGATCGCCAGCGTAGGTGATTGTCGCCAGGAGCTGGTGTTTATCGGGCAGAACATCGATTTCGCACAGCTGTCGTCGGAACTCGATGATTGCCTGCTGACCGATGCCGAAATGGCGCTCGGTACTCAAGGCTGGTTACAGCTGCGCGATCCTTTTGGTTCCTGGCACGACGAGGTGGCCTGATGCTCGCCCTGAAACCGCTGTCAGGCAGCACGCGCCATCAGTCTTTCGGCCAGACCCCGCAGGCACTGGCGGACATTCTTGACGACGAGACCAACCTTGCGGTCTGGCAACGACAGCTTCCGCTGCACATTGCCGAATTCGCGGACTTATTGTTGTCTCTGAACGAGCCTTACGCCGAGGCGCTGTGCCTGGAATTGCCGGACGAAGACGCAGAACCGGATCTCACGGGACTGGCCAGCGGCTTTCGCGATCTGGAAGGCTACGAAGGATTTATCGCCGACCTGAAATGGCTGGTCAGTGCCTTCGCCTGCCTGCTGGGGGCGCGACGGATCGGCTTGCGCCTGCGGGTGCTGGACAAGGCCATGTGTCCGCGTTTTCACGTCGATCATGTGCCGGTGCGGTTGATCACGACATACGCAGGTGTCGGCAGTGAATGGTTAAGGGAAGGGCAGATGGATCGTCGGCAACTGGGAAAGCCGCAAGCCGAGCCGCAGGAAGCGTCACGGATTCAGCAATTGAATCGGGGCGAAGTGGCATTGCTCAAGGGCGAAAAATGGCACGGCAACGAAGGTTTCGGGCTGATCCATCGCTCGCCGCAACCGGCGCCGGGAGAGCGGCGGCTGATGCTGACCCTCGACTGGCTCGGATAGCGCCTCAGGGCTTGAGCCATTTCCCCTGGCTCTGGGCCTCGCAATAGGGCTGCAAATACGCCGCATCGGTGGCCACGCCGTAATAGTGGATATCCTGACGATAAGGCATATTGGCGACTTGCGCGTTGCTGCACACGCCGAATGCGCCGGCGGGGCACTGGTCGACGTATTGAACCTCGACTTTCTGCCCGGCCAGGGTCGGCTGGCAGAAGCCGTCGTTGAACAGTTTTTCCGGGATGTTGCGGTTCTGCTGGCAGACTTTCACGTCGAGCCGCTCTGCCTGACTGTGCACCACGCAGGCCTGTGCCAATGCCTCGCCCGACACCAGCGTCAGCAGCAACGACCATCCCATCCACCGCATCTTCGACCTCCAGAAAACCTTGATCATGTTGCAGAACATTCCCACCCACGTCATCGCAGGCCCCTTGGGCGCGGGCAAGACCAGCCTGATCCGCCAGCTCTTGGCCCAGCGACCGGCGGGCGAGCGCTGGGCGGTGTTGATCAACGAGTTCGGCCAGATCGGGCTCGACGCTGCGCTGTTGACCCGCGACGCCGATGGTATCGCACTGGGCGAAGTGGCCGGGGGCTGTTTGTGTTGCGTGAACGGTGCGCCGTTCCAGATTGGTCTGGGGCGTTTGTTGCGCAAGGCGCGGCCGGATCGCCTGTTCATCGAGCCCTCGGGGCTTGGGCATCCGGCGCAGCTGCTGAAGCAACTGAAAGAGGCGCCGTGGCAAGGCGTACTCGCCGTACAACCTTGCGTGCTGGTGCTGGACGCCCACGCTCTCGCCGCAGGCAAAGCGCTGCCGGACGCGCAGCAGGAAACCTTGTCCGGCGCGGGCCTGCTGCTATTGAACAAGGCAGAAAGCCTCGACGAGCCCACGCGTGAGCGAATCACCCGACAATTGCCGCCTGTCCGACTGATCTGGACGCAGCAGGCGATGTTGCCGCTCAGCGAGTTGCCGGGTCTGGCGGTGCAGGCGCAAGCAGGTGCGGATAAGTTGGTTGTGCCTCAGGGGCTGGCGCAGATGCCGGCCATCTGGAGCGATCCGGCATTGCCGATCTGCCTGAGTCAGGCTCAGGAGGGTGGCTGGAGCATCGGTTGGCGCTGGCATCCGAGCCAAGTGTTCGACGTATCGGGGATAACCCAATGGCTGAAAAGCCTGAACTGGCGCCGGGCCAAACTGGTGATTCACAGCCCGGACGGCTGGCAGTCAGCCAATGCGCTGGACAATGCCGAGCTCAGCTGGCTGCCCAGTGAATGGCGCAAGGATTCCCGGATCGAGCTGATTTTCGACGAACCGCAGGCAGTCAGTGAATTACAGGCCGGACTGGCCCGGTGTCGGCTTCAGACGAGCTGACTCAAGGCTTCCACTTGGTATGTTCCTGACGCCACTGGCTCAGCTCGATCACTTCACCACGCGGCTTGGTCACTTCCACCACGGGCGGCGTGTCATCAAATGGCGCCGGGTAGGGCGCCAGCTCAATCTGCGCGCTGTGCGCACCGAACTGGGTGATGGTGCCGTTGTGCCGGGTTTCGCCGGTCACGGTGAATTCGAAATTGTAGACCCGGGCCAGACGTCGCCGACCGCTGGCGTCCTTGATCAAGCCGATCTTCTTCAGCGCCACGTTACCGTCGAGCAACTCGACGCCGACATTCACGCAATGCTGTTTGACCCGCTCCAGCGCCCGCTCGCGCAAGCCGTGGTTGTGCCAGAGCCACGCACCGGCGACGGCGAACAGCATCAGCACGAAAATGTTTTCCAGGGTGAGCATCAACACGAAACTCCAAATGATGGCGTCAGCTTAACTGCGTCGCCGGTCTGTCGTACAGGCTGCGTTTCGTCGCATACTGCGCGGCTTGAATTTCAATCGTTTTACGGAAAAACCCGAATGAAACGTACGCCTCATCTGCTCGCCATCCAGTCCCATGTGGTGTTCGGCCACGCCGGCAACAGCGCTGCGGTTTTTCCGATGCAGCGGGTCGGGGTGAATGTCTGGCCGCTCAATACGGTGCAGTTCTCCAACCACACGCAGTACGGCCAGTGGGCCGGCGAAGTGCTGGCGCCGCACCGGATCCCGGAACTGGTCGAAGGCATCGCCGCCATCGGTGAGCTGGGCAATTGCGATGCGGTGCTGTCCGGTTATCTCGGCAGTGCGGCGCAGGGCCGGGCGATTCTCAGTGGCATCGAGCGGATCAAGGCGGTCAACCCGAAAGCCCTTTATCTGTGCGACCCGGTAATGGGGCATCCGGAAAAGGGTTGCAGCGTTCCCGCCGAGGTCAGTGATTTCCTGCTGGAAGAGGCCGCCGCTGTTGCGGACTTCATGTGCCCGAACCAGTTGGAGCTGGACAGCTTCTCCGGGCGCAAGCCGCAGTCGCTGTTCGATTGCCTGGCGATGGCGCGGGCGCTTCTGGCACGTGGCCCGAAAGCGGTGCTGGTCAAACATCTGGATTATCCAAGCAAACCGGCGGATGGCTTTGAAATGTTGCTGGTGACGGCCGAGGGCAGCTGGCATCTGCGTCGTCCGCTGCTGGCGTTTCCGCGTCAGCCGGTGGGAGTGGGCGATCTGACGTCCGGCCTGTTCCTGGCGAGAGTGTTGCTCGGTGACAGCCTGGTGGCGGCTTTTGAATTCACCGCAGCAGCGGTGCATGAAGTGCTGCTGGAAACCCAGGCTTGCGCCAGTTACGAGCTGCAACTGGTGCGGGCGCAGGACCGGATTGCGCATCCGCGGGTGAAGTTCGAGGCCACGCCGATCAGCCTCTGATACCGCGTCGGCTTCAATCGCGAGCAGGCTCGCTCCCACGGATAAAACATCACCTGTGGGAGCGAGCCTGCTCGCGATAGCGGTCGTCAGATCGCTAAAAATCTCAGGCGTCGCCCTTGATTTCCTGATAGCGCTTTTCCAGCTCCTGACGGATCTGCCGGCGTTGCTGCGCCTGCATGTAGCGGCGCTTGTCTTCGCTGTTCTGCGGTTGCAGCGGCGGTACGGCGGCGGGTTTGCGCTGATCGTCCACCGCGACCATGGTGAAGAAGCAGCTGTTGGTGTGGCGCACCGAGCGCTCGCGGATGTTCTCGGTCACCACTTTGATACCGACTTCCATCGAGGTGTTGCCGGTGTAGTTCACCGACGCCAGGAAAGTCACCAGTTCGCCGACGTGGATCGGCTCGCGGAAAATTACCTGATCCACCGACAGGGTCACCACGTAGCGGCCGGCATAACGGCTGGCGCAGGCGTAGGCCACTTCGTCGAGGTATTTGAGCAGGGTGCCGCCGTGGACATTGCCAGAGAAGTTGGCCATGTCGGGGGTCATCAGTACCGTCATCGACAGCTGGGCGTTTCCGGGTTCCATAACGTTCTCACGGGTCAAGGCAGGGTTGCTGAAAGAAACACCTCTGCGGGTGCCTGGTCGCTTTTCAAAAGCACCGTTATCGGGACGCCAGGCAACTGGCCGCCGTCACGCCCGAATCGATCTGTTTCCATATATTGCACCGCCTTTCAGCCGGAAGTCGCGGTGTTACCCTGCAAAAGCCCACCCCAAGGGCGATTCCTACACCCAAAGCGGATTTTTACTCAGCTCGCCCAGACATTTCCCATGCCTGCGTGAGCCTCGTCATTCAAGGAGCCCACACCATGCATGCCATCAGCTTTATTCAGGATCTGGCGGTGATCATGTTGGTCGCAGGTGTGGTGACCGTGCTGTTTCACCGCTTCAAGCAGCCGGTAGTGCTCGGCTACATCGTCGCCGGCTTCATCATCGGCCCGCACACACCGCCCTTCGGCCTGATCCACGACGAAGAAACCATCAAGACCCTCGCCGAGCTGGGAGTGATTTTCCTGATGTTCTGCCTGGGCCTGGAGTTCAGCCTGCGCAAGTTGTTCAAGGTCGGCGCCACGGCCTTCATCGCAGCGTTCCTCGAAATTGTCCTGATGATCTGGATCGGCTACGAAATCGGCCGCTGGTTCGAATGGAACACCATGGATTCGCTGTTCCTCGGCGCGATCCTGGCGATTTCCTCGACCACCATCATCGTCAAGGCGCTCAACGACCTGAAGATGAAAAACGAGCGCTTCGCCCAGTTGATCTTCGGCGTGCTGATCGTCGAGGACATTCTCGGCATCGGCATCATCGCCTTGCTGTCGAGCATCGCTGTCAGCGGCACGGTGAGTTCCGGCGAAGTGTTTTCTACCGTCGGCAAGCTCTCACTGTTCATGATCGTCGCGCTGGTCGTAGGCATTCTGTTGGTGCCGCGACTGTTGGCTTACGTGGCGAAATTCGAAAGCAACGAGATGCTGCTGATCACCGTGCTGGGCCTGTGTTTCGGCTTCTGCCTGCTGGTGGTCAAGCTCGAGTACAGCATGGTGCTCGGGGCGTTCCTGATCGGCGCGATCATGGCCGAGTCGCGGCAACTGCTGAAAATCGAGCGCCTGATCGAGCCGGTTCGCGACCTGTTCAGCGCGATCTTCTTCGTCGCCATCGGCCTGATGCTCGACCCGATGATCCTTCTGCAATACGCGTGGCCGATTGCGGTGATCACGGTCGCCGTGGTGCTGGGCAAGATGCTGTCCTGTGGCCTCGGGGCGTTTATCGCAGGGAATGACGGACGAACCTCACTGCGGGTCGGGATGGGGCTTTCGCAGATTGGCGAATTCTCTTTCATCATCGCGGCGCTGGGGATGACGCTCCAGGTCACCAGCAACTTCCTGTATCCGGTGGCTGTGGCGGTTTCGGTGATTACCACGTTGCTGACGCCGTACCTGATCCGGGCTGCCGATCCGCTGTCGATCAAACTGTCTGCCGCCATGCCGCAGCGAGTCGGTCGAGTGTTCGGAATGTACGGCGAATGGCTGCGCAGCATTCAGCCGCAGGGTGAGGGCGCGATGCTGGCCTCGATGATCCGGCGAATCCTGCTGCAGGTCGGGGTCAATCTGGCGCTGGTGATTGCGATCTTCTTTGCCGGCGCTTTCTTTGCCGGGCGCCTCTCGATCTGGATGCAGGACTGGATCGCCGATCCGAGCTGGCAGAAGGCGTTGATCTGGGGCGGGGCGTTACTGGTGTCGTTGCCGTTCCTGATCGCGGCCTATCGCAAGCTCAAGGCGCTGTCGATGCTGCTGGCGGAGATGGGCGTGAAGCCGGAAATGGCCGGGCGTCACACACAGCGAGTGCGCCGGGTGATCTCCGAAGTGATCCCGATTATCTCGCTGCTGGTGATTTTCCTGCTGTTGGCAGCCTTGTCGGCCAGTATCTTGCCGACCAACAAGTTGCTGGTGCTGATCGCCGTAGTCGCGGCCGCCGTGGCGGCGCTGCTCTGGCGCTGGTTCATCCGGGTGCACACGCGGATGCAGGTGGCCCTGCTGGAAACCCTCGACAACCACAAGGAGCCGTCGGGGCACTGACCACCCATGGTGCGGGGCGTTTCAGCTTTCCAGCCAGACGTCCCGCGCCCAGTGCCAGACCGATTCCCAGGACTCTTCGGTGATCAGTTCTTCTTCGCCCGACCACAGCACCACGGTGCCGTCTTCTTCGACGCAGTAGTAGTCGTCACCGTCCTGGCAGATCGGGATCAGGTCGCGCGGCACGCCGGCATCCCAGGCATTGGCAGCGACGTCCGGCAGGTAGGTGTGGGATTGCGGGTCGGTGACGGTCACCGGCTCCAGACTGCCGTAAACCACGTCGCTGACGGTCAGCAGAAACTCTTTGAAGACGAACGGGATGTTGATGAAGAGCTCTTCTTCGATTTCCACCAACTGGTCTTCGTCGGGCAACTCCAGGGGAACCGGTACGGGTTCGTTGGCTTCGCGCAGTTGTTCGATGATTTCTTCCACGTCCGGGATCCTCTTGCTTGAATGGCGCGGTTTATATGGGGCGGTTTATACAGTAGCTCGCTATAGATGCAACCGCGAAATAGAAAACCCCGGCCGAGGCCGGGGTTTTCATTACTGCGGGTAAAACGTCGGAGGTGATCAGCCGTTCTGGCGGATACCGGCGACCAGCCAAGGCTGGTTGTCGCCCTGTGGACGTTCCATGTTCCAGCTTTCGCTGAACACTTCGCCCTGCTGGTCGAAACGCGAGGTCTTCGACACGCCGTTGAAGGTCAGGGTGGCGATGGTCTTGTCCGCACGATCATCCACGCCATCCAGTTGTACCTGGAGGTTGTCGATGTAGGTGGACTGGAACGCATCACCCAGTTCCGCGCGCTCGCGCTTGAGGAACTCGAACATTTGCGGGGTCACGAACTCGGCGATCTTGTCCATTTCGTTGGCGTCCCAGTGCTGCTGCAGCGCCTGGAAGTGGCTGCGGGCGGCTTCAAGGAAGCGCTGTTCGTTGAACCAGGCCGGTGCATTGATCACCGGACGGGCGGCAGCAGGTGCGGCCGAACCACCGAAGATCGAACCCATGGCTGCTGGCTTCTGTTCGAACACTTCACGCTGCATCGGCGCGCCGGCCGGAGCGAACTGCTCCTGCTGCTTGCGACGACGGGCGGCGATGAAGCGGAAGATCACGAACGCGATCACGGCCATGATCAGGATGTCGAAGAACTGCATGCCTTCGAAGCCGCCGCCCATGAACATGGAAGCGAGCAGGCCACCGGCCGCGATGCCGGCCAGAGGGCCGAGCCATTTCGAAGCACCGCCGGCCTTGGCCGCAGCGCCCGCGGCACCAGCGGTCGCCGCAGCGCCGCCCATGCCTGGGGAAGAAGGAGCCATCTGGCTGGTCTGGTGTGTCGGCGCAGCGCCGGCACTTTTGCCACCACCAAAGCGCTTGGCGTTGGCGTCGAGGCTCATCGTCAGGCCGATGCACAACGCCATGGCGATGCTAAGAAAACGTTTCATAAAGGGAATTCCCGTTTGTGGAGACACGCGCGCCATGTTGCACAGCTGAAGTGTTACTGGCTAGCGAGAGAGTGTTTCGGGCTTTTGCCTGACAGGTTACGTTCAGCTCGGTCGGGGCAATAAGGCCATGTACTTTTGTCTGTAGGAAAAGGAGATAGGTTCAGCAGGAAATGGATCAGCGCCGAAAAGCCAGCATCACCACGCCGGCAGTGATAAGGCCGATACCGCCCCACTGGCGCAGGTCGAGTTTCTCGCCCAGCAGGATCACACCGAGCACCGCCACGAAGACCACGCTGAGCTTGTCCACCGGGGCGACCAGCGATGCCGGGCCGACTTTCAACGCCCGGAAGTAGCACAGCCACGAAGCACCGGTACCCAGGCCCGACAACAGCAGAAACAGGTAGCTCTTGGCGGAGATCGATCCCAAGGACTGATATTGGCCCGTTGCGTACAAAATCAAGGCTAGACTGACCAATACGACGATTGTGCGCAGCAGGGTAGCGAAGTCGGAGTTGACGTTTTCGATGCCGATCTTGGCGAAGATGGCCGTCAGCGCGGCGAAGGTGGCCGAGAGCAGGGCCCAGAACGTCCAGGAAGAAAAGAAGCCCGAGCCCATGGATGTTGCCTCCAGTGTTCGTGTCCGATCGTTCCCACGCTCTGCGTGGTAACGCCGCCATGGACGCTCCGCGTCCACAGTGACGCAGAGCGTCACGGGATGCATTCCCACGCAGAGCGTGGGAACGATGAGCAACGACGGGCTGCGTTTAGATGGCTTCCAGCTTCGCGTACCCGAGCATCAGCCACTTGCTGCCTTCGGCGAAGTTCACCTGCACCCGGGCCTGGGCGCCGGCGCCTTCGAAGTTGAGGATCACACCGTCGCCGAAGATCGAGTGACGGACAGCCTGGCCAAGGCTCAGGCCGGTTTCCGGAATCTCGCTGCCGCTGAACAGGTTGCTGCCCCCCATCGACTGGTTGCCGCCGAACGGCCGGCTGACGCTGTTGGACAGGCGTACTTCCTGAATCAGGCCTTTCGGTACTTCCCGTACGAAACGCGACACCTTGTTGTAGGTTTCGCTGCCGTACAGGCGTCGGGTTTCAGCATAGGTCATCACCAGATTCTGCATCGCCCGGGTAATGCCGACATAGGCCAGTCGCCGCTCCTCCTCAAGGCGCCCCGGTTCTTCCAGGCTCATCTTGTGCGGGAACAGGCCTTCTTCCATGCCCACCAGGAACACGTAAGGGAATTCCAGGCCTTTGGCGCTGTGCAGGGTCATCAACTGAATGCTGTCTTCGTGCTCGTCGGCCTGGGTGTCGCCGGCCTCCAGCGAAGCGTGGCCGAGGAACGCCGCCAGTGGCGTCAGCTCTTCGTCTTCTTCGGTGTTCTCGAAGTTGCGCGCGGCGCTGACCAGTTCCTCAAGGTTTTCCACCCGGGCCTGGCCTTTCTCGCCTTTTTCCGCTTCGTGGTAGGCGATCAGCCCGGACTGCTCGATGACGGTCTGGGTCATCAGGTGCAACGGCATCTCGGCGCACTTGGCGGCGAGGTTTTCGATCAGCTCGATAAACGCGCCCAGCGCACCGGCGGCGCGACCGGTCAGGCCTTTGTTGGCCACCAGCTGGCGCATGGCTTCCCACATCGACACATCGCTGTGACGGGCATGGTCGCGAATCGCTTCGACGGTTTTCTCGCCGATGCCGCGAGCCGGGACGTTGATCACCCGCTCCAGCGCCGCATCGTTGCCACGACCTTCCAGCAAACGCAGGTAAGCCATGGCGTTCTTGATTTCCGCCCGCTCGAAGAATCGCTGGCCGCCATAGATGCGGTACGGAATGCGTTCACGCAGCAACGCTTCTTCCAGAACGCGCGATTGGGCATTGGAGCGGTAGAGAATCGCGATATCGCTGCGAGCCAGGCCGGTTTTCAGCGCGCTTTCGATGGTTTCGACAACGTAGCGTGCTTCATCGTGTTCGTTGAAGGCGGCGTAAAGGTTGATCGCTTCGCCGTCGCCGCCATCGGTCCACAGTTCTTTTCCCAGGCGCCCGGTGTTATTGGCGATCAAGGCGTTGGCGGCTTTCAGGATGCCGGCCGTGGAGCGGTAGTTCTGCTCCAGACGGATGGTCACCGAATCCGGGAAGTCGGAAGAGTATTGGTGGATGTTCTCGATTTTCGCGCCGCGCCAGCCGTAGATCGACTGGTCGTCGTCGCCGACCACCATCAGGCTGTCGCCGCCCTTGCCCAGCAGACGCAACCAGGCGTACTGCACGGCGTTGGTGTCCTGGAATTCGTCCACCAGAATGTGCCGGAAACGCTTCTGGTAGTGCGCCAGCAGGCCCGGGTGGTCGCGCCACAGGTCGAGGGCGCGCAGCAGCAGTTCGGAGAAGTCGATGACGCCGGCACGCTGGCACGCCGCCTCGTACGCTTCATAAATGCCGCGCATGGTGGCCAGGAACAGATCGCCGCTGGCTTGAATGTGTTGCGGACGCAGACCTTCGTCTTTCTGCCCGTTGATGAACCACTGGGCCTGACGGGCCGGCCAGCGTTGCTCGTCCAGCCCCAGCTCGCGGATCACCCGCTTGACCAGCCGTTGCTGGTCATCGCTGTCGAGAATCTGGAAGGTCTGGCTCAGCCCGGCTTCCTGCCAGTGCGCCCGGAGCAAGCGGTGCGCCAGGCCGTGGAAGGTACCGACCCACATGCCGGCCGGGTTGATACCCAGCAATTGCTCGATGCGGTGACGCATCTCGGCAGCGGCTTTATTGGTGAAGGTCACCGACAGGATCGAGTGGGGCGAGGCGTTCTCGACCTGGATCAACCAGGCGATACGGTGCACCAGCACTCGGGTTTTGCCGGAGCCGGCACCGGCCAGGACCAATTGACGACCAACGGGAGCCGCTACGGCCTGGCGTTGGGCATCGTTGAGGGAGTTCAGCAGAAGGGAGAGATCATCGCGCATCGGGGCATTCTAGGGTGCGCCGCAGGCCCGGGCAAACCGAGCTTTGCATTAGCCGATGAAAGTGCTGCCGATGACGACCGGTCGGTCACCGGCTACAGGCGTTGGCCCGCCTCGCTTCGGGGCTTTTGCGGGTGTCGGGAGGCTGAAAAGTTTCGGTGAAATTATGATCTGGGGCAGTTTGGCAAGTGGTTCGGCTTGTGTATGCTCCGTCCACGTTTCCGGGCGCATGCTCACACTTATAAGAACAAGAACGTTGCCTATGACCCTCAGCTTCGACCTGTCGGGCCCCTCTGTGGAACCCCGGGTAATCCGCAAGCATTACGCCACCCAGATGGCGGTCGAGCGCACGCGCCTTCTTTATCAGGGTTCGCTGTTGCCCACCCTGTTCATGTTGATCAATGGTCTGGTCTGCGCCGGTCTGCTCTGGAGCCCGCAGCGTTATTTCGTGGTCAGCGTCTGGCTGGTGTGGCTGCTGTCGCTGGTGGCGTTGCGGGTGATTCAGGTCGCGGCCTTCGATTCGGCGATTCCCGATCGCCAGGCCCAGCCGATCTGGGGGCGGATGTTCCTGCTCGGCTCGACCATGACCGGCCTGACCCTGGCCGGCGCCGGCATCGCTCTGGTCCCCGCCGACAACTTCATGCAGCAAGCCTGGGTGTTCGGCCTGATCGGCGCCGCGACCCTGTCGGCCAGCGTGGCTTACGCCGTGAGTATTCCGGCATTCCTTTCCTTTACCTTGCCATGCCTGCTGCCGGCCATCGGCTACCTGTTCTGGGGCGGTGACGAACTGGCGCGCGGCTGGGGCTGGCTCGGGCTGATCCTGCTCGGCTCCCTGAGTGTGGTGGCGTGGCAGGTCAATCGGCTGATCGATCGCGGTTTGCTGCGACGCTTCCAGAACCAGCACCTGATCGAGCACCTGCAACAAACGCAAACCCGCAGCGAACAGCTCAATCAGGAGCTGGCGAAGGAAATCGAGCACCGGCGTTGCGCCGAGGGCAAGTTGCGTGAAGCCCAGGTCGAGCTGGAAGACCGGGTCGCCCAGCGCAGCCGGGAACTGGACGTCGCCAACCAGGCCCTGAGCAAAAGCGAGGCGCGCCTGGCCCTGGCGTTGAAAGCCAGTGAGCTGGGGCTGTGGGACTGGAACCTGCAGACCGACGAAGTTCACCACACGCAGATTCAGGAACTGTTTGGCATTGACCCGGAATACGTCACCGGGCTGCTCAGGCACCTGCGGCCACGCCTGCACCCGGAAGATGTGCCGCCGCTCAAACGGGCGTTGATCGAGCACTTGAAGGGGCGCACCGAGGATTATCAGATCGAATACCGCGTGCGCCACGGCGACGGCCACTGGGTCTGGATCGAAGACCGTGGGCGAGCGGTGGAGCGCGACGAGAACGGGCGGGTCATCCGCATGGTCGGCACCCGCCGCGACATTAGCGTCAGCAAAAGCCTGGAAGCCCAGCAACAATTGGCGGCGACGGTGTTCGAGGCCGCCAGCGAAGGCATCGTGATCCTCGACCCGAATTATTCGCTGATCGCCATCAATCAGGCCTTCAGCCGGGTCACCGGGTATGACATCGACGACATGCTCGGGCGCAACGTCGTCGAATTGCCGTGCAGCCGCGACGCCCGCCGGCACTACGTCGCGATCCGCCACGCGCTGGAACAGCACGGCAGCTGGCAGGGCGAACTGGTGGAAACCCGCAAGAACGGCGAGCTGTATCCTCAGTGGCTGCAATTGAATGCCGTACGCGACAGTCGGGGAAATGTGAGCCATATCGTCGGCTTCTTCGCCGATCTGTCGGCGCGCCGCGAATCCGAAGAGCGCATGCGTTACCTGACCCACTATGACGAGCTCACCGGTCTGGCCAATCGCTCATTGTTCCGCGAACGCCTGCACGAAGCCCATCAGCGCGTGCGGCAGGGCGGGCGCCGGAGTCTGGCGCTGCTGCACATCAATCTGGATCGCTTCAAGCTGCTCAACGACAGCCTCGGCCACGAGATCGCCGACCAGTTGCTGCAAAAGATGTCTCGGCGTCTGGTCAATGCTCTGCCGGAGGCCGACACCATTGCCCGGCTGTCCGGCGACGAGTTCGCAGTGCTGTTCGACGCCTACGGCAACCTCTCGAGCCTGGCGCGGGTCGCCACGCGGCTGTCGACCAAGCTGCGACTGCCGTTGACCGTGGAAGGGCACGAATTGGTAGTAAGTGCTTCGATGGGCATCAGCATGCTGCCGGACAACGCCCGGGAGATTTCCGCGCTGGTCAGCCAGTCGAACATGGCCATGCAACATGCCAAGCACCTGGGCGGCAACAACTTCCAGTTTTATACCGACAGTCTGCAGGCCAGCACGCTGGAGCGCCTGCAACTGGAAAACCAGCTGCGCAAAGCCATCGAGGAAAAGCAGCTCAACGTCTTCTATCAACCGAAACTGTGTCTGGCGACCGGTCGTCTCAACGCGGCGGAAGCGCTGGTGCGCTGGGATCACCCGACCATGGGCCGGGTACCGCCGGGGGATTTCATCGGTCTGGCGGAGGAGACGGGGCTGATTGGGCCGATCGGCGAATTCGTCCTGCGCCAGGCCTGCTGGCAGGCGTGCGAATGGCAGCGTCAGGGGCTGGCGCCGATCCGGGTTTCGGTGAACCTGTCGGTTCATCAACTGCGCCAGGGCAAACTGGTCAGTCTGGTGCGCCAGGTGCTGGAGGAAACCGGCCTGGCGCCGCACTACCTCGAACTGGAACTGACCGAAAGCCAGCTGCTCGACAGCGTCGAACACATCATCGCCACGTTCCAGCAGTTGCGGGATCTGGGGGTGAAACTGGCGATCGACGATTTCGGCACCGGCTATTCATCGCTGAGCTATTTGAAACGGATTCCGGTGGACTACGTGAAGATCGATCAGGCCTTTATTCGCGGGTTGGGCGAGGGCAGCGAAGATGCGGCGATCACCCGGGCGATCATTGCGATGGCTCACGGGCTGTCACTGAAAGTTGTCGCCGAAGGTGTCGAGCGATCCGAGCAGCTGGCGTTTCTGAAAACTGAAGGTTGCGACGAGGTGCAGGGCTATCTGATCAGCCGTCCGGTGGAGGCGGTCGGCCTTGCCGCGTTGTTGCGTGAACAGGAAAAGCCGCTGTAAAGGGCTACATGCAGCGCATGTCGCCTGATCCGGGGGGATCGAGTTACGCATTGAGCAGGCAAAAAGCCGATTCATGTAGTATAACTACAAGCTTGCTACATCCCCGGCATCTGGCCAAAGCACATCTTTCCATAACAAGAGTCCAGCCCCTTGAATCTGCTGCAACACATCGCCCAGTCACGTCACCTGTTACGCAAGTCGGAGCTCAAGGTCGCCGACCACGTGCTGCTTGACCCTGCGGCAGTGATGCACAGTTCCATGGCCGACCTGGCCCACAGCGTCGGCATCAGCGAGCCGACCATCGTGCGCTTCTGCCGGGCCATCGGTTGTTCCGGTTTCCAGGATCTGAAACTCAAGCTCGCGCAAAGCCTCGCGGCCGGCGCCAGTTTCGGTCAGTTCGCGATCCATGAAGACGATTCCGTTGCCGACTACAGCCTGAAGATTTTCGACACCACGTTGCACACGCTGATGGAGGTTCGCGAGAAGCTCGATCCTCTGGAGCTGCAACGGGCGGTGACGCTGATGTCCCAGGCCCAGCGCGTCGAGTTCTACGGTTTTGGTGCGTCGGGCGCGGTGGCGGCGGATGCGCAGCACAAGTTCTTTCGTCTGCTGCTGACGGCCGCGGCGTATTCCGACCCGCACATGCAGGCGATGTCGGCGGTGACGCTGAAGCCGACTGACGTGGCGATCTGCATTTCCCAGTCCGGCCGCTCCAAAGACCTGCTGATCACCGCCAACCTCGTTCGCGAGAGCGGTGCGTCGCTGATCACCTTGTGCCCGAGCCAGACACCGCTGGCCGAGCTGTCGACCGTCAACCTGGCGATCGACGTTCACGAAGACACCGAAATCTACACGCCGCTGACTTCGCGTATCGCTCACCTGGTGGTGATCGACGTACTGGCGATGGGCGTGGCAATGGCGCGTGGGCCGAGCCTGGTCAACCACCTCAAGAGCGTCAAGCGCAGCCTGCGCAGCTTGCGGCTCTCGCCAAAATCGGTGAAAGCGCTGGATGACTGATCGTGATGGGGTGAAGGCAATCTTCATCTGCCTGTAACCCCGACGCAGCCAAATCGTCATCCACCATGCCTATCGTGAAACTCCCGTAAACGCCTTGGGAGACTCGAAATGGCTCAGCCTTACGAAGAACGCAACAGCGCTGCGAAAACCCGTCGTCAGCAGGAAGACCAGCGCCGCATGGAATTTCGCCGCGCTATCGAAGATCGCTTCGAACTCCGCCAGCTTCAGGCAGAAATCGGCGATTTTCCCGAGGACATCAATCACTGGCAGGCAGCACCGGCAGCTTCCCGTCGAAGCGCTCAACCAGCGCGCTGATCTGCACCCGTTCGCTGCGGATAAACGCCAGGAAGGCGTGCGCCACCGGTGACAGCCGCTTGGCTTTGGCTTGCACCAGGCACCAGCTGCGAAACAGCGGCAACTCTTCGACCGGCAGCTCGACCAGGCCACCGGTCGCCAGCTCCAGGTTCAGGGCGTGGCGCGTCAACAGCGCCAGGCCCAGACCCGCCACCACGCATTCACGCTGGGCTTCGGCCGACGCCACTTCCTGGGTCTGGGTGAAGTGCACGCGCTTCTCCTTGAAATACTCCTCGCACGCCAGCCGCGTGCCCGAACCGGGTTCGCGGATCAGCAGGGTGTAAGGTTCCAGGTCCTGCAGGCGCAGCGGGCCCATGTGCGCCAGTGGATGATCCGGCCGCGCCACGGCGACGATCGGGTTGTTGAGGAACGGCAGGAATTCCAGGCCCATGTCCTGCGGCACCATCGACATGATCACCAGATCGTCGCGGTTGTCGGAGAGCCGGCGAATCACCTGGCCACGGTTGACCACCGTCAGTTGCAGATTCACTTCCGGATGCTGGCGCTTGAACGCCGCGAACAGGTGCGGCACGAAGTATTTGGCGCTGGATTCCACCGCCAGCTTCAATTGGCCCTGCAGCGAGCCCTGCATGTCCGAGAGCTGCATGTCGAGGTTTTCCAGCCGGCCAAAAATGTCCCGGCTGGCGCGCTGAAGTGCTTCGGCGGCCTCGGTCATGTAGAGTTTTTTGCCCACGTAATCGAATAATGGCTGGCCGATCAGCTCTTCGAGCTGACGAATCTGTAGGCTGACGGCCGGTTGTGTGAGGGACATTTCTTCGGCAGCGCGGCTGTAGGAGCGCAAATCGCACACTTCGTTGAAGATCTGCAATTGACGTAATGTCATACGCATCAAGGACTTACGCATTTTCTACCGACTCTGGCCGCGGGCTGATGCGTTGACTATAAGTCTTTACTTATGCCTGACCCAATTTTTATTCATTTTTGTTAATCCCTTGTCAGCGCTAGTGTGGAGCCGAGACCAGATTGAAACATTTGGTCACGTGCCGACCTGGGTCTAGCAGGTCGTGGTGCCACCGGCTCAAGGGAACCTCCAAGTGATAACAAAGATCCTGATCGCCAACCGTGGTGAGATTGCCGTACGAATCGTGCGTGCCTGCGCCGAGATGGGCATCCGCTCGGTCGCGATCTATTCCGACGCCGACCGGCATGCCTTGCATGTGAAGCGTGCGGACGAGGCCCACAGCATTGGTGCCGAGCCGCTGGCCGGTTACCTGAACCCGCGCAAGCTGGTGAACCTGGCCGTGGAAACCGGCTGCGATGCGCTGCACCCCGGCTACGGTTTCCTATCGGAAAACGCCGAGCTGGCAGACATCTGCGCCGAACGCGGCATCAAATTCATAGGCCCGTCGGCGGAAGTCATCCGCCGCATGGGCGACAAGACCGAAGCGCGCCGCAGCATGATCAAGGCCGGCGTGCCGGTCACGCCTGGCACCGAAGGCAACGTCTCGGGCATCGAGGAAGCGTTGAGCGAGGGCGACCGCATCGGTTACCCGGTGATGCTCAAGGCCACTTCCGGTGGTGGCGGTCGCGGTATCCGTCGCTGCAACAGCCGCGAAGAACTCGAACAGAATTTCCCCCGGGTCATTTCCGAAGCCACCAAGGCCTTCGGTTCGGCGGAAGTGTTCCTGGAAAAATGCATCGTCAATCCGAAACACATCGAAGCGCAGATCCTCGGCGACAGCTTCGGCAACGTCGTGCATCTGTTCGAACGTGACTGCTCGATCCAGCGCCGTAACCAGAAGCTGATCGAAATCGCCCCGAGCCCGCAACTGACCCCGGAACAGCGCGCCTACATCGGCGACCTGTCGGTGCGCGCAGCCAAGGCCGTGGGCTACGAGAACGCCGGCACCGTGGAGTTCCTGCTCGCCGAGGGCGAGGTGTACTTCATGGAGATGAACACCCGGGTGCAGGTGGAACACACCATCACCGAAGAAATCACCGGGATCGACATCGTCCGCGAACAGATCCGCATCGCCTCCGGCCTGCCGCTGTCGGTGAAGCAGGAAGACATCCAGCATCGCGGTTTTGCCCTGCAATTCCGGATCAACGCCGAAGACCCGAAAAACAACTTCCTGCCGAGCTTCGGCAAGATCACGCGCTACTACGCCCCCGGCGGCCCCGGCGTGCGCACCGACACGGCGATCTACACCGGCTACACCATCCCGCCGTTCTACGACTCGATGTGCCTGAAACTGGTGGTCTGGGCGCTGACCTGGGAAGAGGCCATGGACCGCGGCCTGCGCGCGCTCGACGACATGCGTCTGCAAGGCGTGAAGACCACCGCCGCGTACTACCAGGAAATCCTGCGCAACCCGGAGTTCCGTAGCGGCCAGTTCAATACCAGCTTCGTTGAAAGCCACCCTGAACTGACCAACTACTCGATCAAGCGCAAACCCGAAGAGCTGGCCCTGGCCATCGCCGCCGCCATCGCCGCCCACGCAGGCCTGTGAGGAATAGAACAATGACTAAAAAGATTTTCGTAACCGACACTATCCTGCGCGACGCTCACCAATCGCTGCTCGCCACCCGCATGCGCACCGAAGACATGCTGCCGATCTGCGACAAGCTCGACAAAGTCGGCTACTGGTCGCTGGAGTGCTGGGGTGGCGCGACCTTCGACGCCTGCGTGCGTTTCCTGAAAGAAGACCCGTGGGAGCGTCTGCGCCAACTGCGCGCCGCGCTGCCCAACACCCGTCTGCAAATGCTCCTGCGCGGCCAGAACCTGCTGGGCTACCGCCACTACAGCGATGACGTGGTCAAGGCGTTCGTCGCCAAGGCTGCGGTCAACGGCATCGACGTGTTCCGCATCTTCGATGCAATGAACGACGTGCGTAACCTGCGCGTGGCGATCGAAGCGGTGAAGGCTGCCGGCAAACACGCCCAGGGCACCATCGCCTACACCACCAGCCCGGTGCACACCATCGATGCGTTCGTCGCCCAGGCCAAGCAAATGGAAGCCATGGGTTGCGACTCGGTGGCGATCAAGGACATGGCCGGTCTGCTGACCCCATACGCGACCGGTGAACTGGTACGTGCACTGAAAGCCGAGCAGTCGCTGCCAGTGTTTATCCACTCCCACGACACCGCCGGCCTGGCAACCATGTGCCAGCTCAAGGCCATTGAAAACGGTGCCGACCACATCGACACCGCGATCTCCAGCTTCGCTTCGGGCACCAGTCACCCTGGCACCGAATCGATGGTTGCTGCGCTCAAAGGCACCGAGTTCGATACCGGTCTGAACCTGGAGCTGCTGCAGGAAATCGGCCTGTACTTCTACGCCGTGCGCAAGAAGTACCACCAGTTCGAAAGCGAATTCACCGCCGTCGATACCCGTGTTCAAGTCAACCAGGTGCCTGGCGGGATGATTTCCAACCTGGCCAACCAGTTGAAAGAGCAGGGCGCTCTGAACCGCATGGGCGAAGTGCTGGCGGAGATCCCGCGCGTACGTGAAGACCTCGGCTTCCCGCCGCTGGTGACTCCGACTTCGCAGATCGTCGGCACCCAGGCGTTCTTCAACGTGCTGGCCGGCGAGCGCTACAAGACCATCACCAACGAGGTGAAGCTCTACCTGCAAGGCGGCTACGGCAAGGCGCCGGGCACCGTGAACGAGAAGCTGCGTCGTCAGGCCATCGGCAGCGAAGAGGTGATCGATGTACGTCCGGCCGATCTGCTCAAGCCGGAAATGACCAAGCTGCGTGCCGATATCGGCGCATTGGCCAAGTCCGAAGAAGACGTGCTGACCTTCGCCATGTTCCCGGACATCGGCCGCAAGTTCCTCGAAGAGCGTGCCGCCGGCACCCTCACCCCGGAAGTGCTGCTGCCGATCCCGGAAGCGGGCAAGGTGGCTTCGGCCGGCGGCGAAGGCGTACCGACCGAGTTCGTCATCGACGTCCACGGCGAAACCTACCGCGTGGACATCACCGGTGTCGGCGTCAAGGCTGAAGGCAAGCGTCACTTCTACCTGTCCATCGACGGCATGCCGGAAGAAGTGGTGTTCGAACCGCTCAACGAATTCGTCGGCGGCGGCAGCAGCAAGCGCAAGCAGGCTTCGGCGCCGGGCCACGTCAGCACCACCATGCCGGGCAACATCGTCGATGTGCTGGTCAAGGAAGGCGACACCGTCAAGGCGGGCCAGGCTGTGCTGATCACCGAAGCGATGAAGATGGAGACCGAAGTTCAGGCTGCGATTGCCGGCAAGGTCACCGCCATCCACGTTGCCAAGGGCGACCGGGTGAACCCGGGCGAAATCCTGATCGAGATCGAAGGCTGAGATAACGGCCTCGATACAACGCTTTAAACCTCGGGGGAGCATGTGCTCCCCTTTTTTTTGCTTTCAAAGTGCTGCCGCACCGTGCGGCAGCAACCCGTCTGGACTTAGAACGCCATTCGCCACTGCCCCGATACGCCGTGGTTTCGGCTGTCGGTACCGATCTCTCCGGACAGTCCGACACCCAATGTGTGACTGTTCGAGACCGCAAGATCCAGCCCTGTGTCGAGTTTCAAGCTGTCGCGATCCAGTTCGGCGCCGTAAACGGTGAAGTCTTCGGTTTCGGTGACCAAGCGTTGGCGGGTGCTGGTATAGGTCTCGCCGTAAACGTGTTTCCACCCCGCGCTGAATCGTGGCGTGAGACGCATGCCGTTATCCAGCGTGCTGACTTTCGCCATGCGCAGGCCGACGGTGGTGTTGAAGTTGCCTTGGGATTGAGCGTGAACCTTGAGCGCCGCCGCTCCGCCTTTCTCGGTGTAGCCGTCGCGCTGGTAGCGTTGGTAGCCGAGGCCGACAAACGGCTCGATGCTGACGTTGGCCCGACCCAGGTTGTATCCCGATTCGATGAACGCTTGCTGGGTGCTGGCCTGGTAGTTGCCCTTGAGTCGGTCATGGAAGCGATCGAACGCGACTTCGCGACGGGTGCTGCCTTCGTGACGGCTCCAGGTTGCGCCTGACCGAACTGACAGCGGGCCGGTCTGGCGCAAGGCGTAGGCGCCGAGGTGCCAACTGTCGAGGTCGCCGTCCAGTTCTTTGCTGTCGATGCGCGTGTCGGAGGTGCCGCCCATCAAGCCCAGGTGCCATGTTTCATCGAGGCGCCAGTCCGCGCCGAGCAGCAGTCCTTTGGTGGAGTGTTGCATCGGTTCAAATTCGCGATCGAGTTTCCCGCTGTGGCCAAGGGCTTGCAGCCAGACCCTGCCGGTGTCTGCGTTGCCGGCCGCATGGCGTGGTGAGTTGCCCGGTGAGTCGTGGGCATTGTCGAGTTGATGCATGGCTGACAGCAGGCTGGCGCTGACCGGCGTGACACTGCTCAGGGTTGCATTGGCGAGGTTGGCATTGCTGCCGCCCGCCAGTTGATAGTAGGCGAGGGCGGCCGTGGTTTCGTCGGCAGCGAGCAGGGCTGCAATGGCTGCATTGCCTGGAGGTGGAGGGGAGTCCGTTGACTGTGGCTGGTCAACCACTTGGGTTTGTTGAGCTGCGGACGTTTCAGCCAGAACCGGTTCCGTTAAGGGCGCTGGTTTTTCCAGGCTTTCTTCGAGAGCGCTGCCGCTCTCTGTCGTGGCGACTTTCCTGGATGGAATGTCGCCGGATGTGTGAGCGGATACCGCTGGGATCTCAGTGCTGACGGGGATTGTTTCCAGTGGCGGAGCGATCCTTTCCTCACTCACTGTTTCTGCCATGAGAAGCGGAGCAGGTTTCACCTTAGGAGGTGTGCGCGGGCTCCTGGGTTTCACCTCTTTCACGACGGGCGCGTCGGGCTCCGACTGCTCTGCCAGAGAAAACTCCACGCAACCGACTCCCAGAGCAACCGCCAGGACAAGATGTTGGAGCTTGTATTTGCATTGAATGGGCATTCAGTTCGTCTCATGTGAAAAGAGAACAAACTGTAAAAGTCGATGCCGGTGCGCCGATGCCGGGCAATTCCGAACTGTGTGCAGGCGATGACGTCTGCTTTTGTAGCCCGGGTGCTGGCAGGTAATGAACCCGCCATGATTACCCAATCGACCAGACGCCTTTACCTACAACACCCGCTGAAATCCGGATTGGCGAAATCTCAGAAACTCATCTGCCACTGCCCGATCAACCCGTGATTTCGGCTGTTGCTGCCAATCTCGCCGCTGTATCCCACCCCCAGCGTATGCCGCGCGGAAATGCCCAGATCCAGCCCTGCTTCCAGCACCAGACTGTCACGATCCAGTGAACTGCCATCGACGTTGAACGCCGTGCCACCCACGACGAAGGCCTGACGGGTCGAGCTGCTGACATCGCCGTAGGTGTGCTTCCAGCCTGCCGCCATCCGTGGGGTCAGGCTCATGCCATTGTCCAGCGAGCTGAGGTGCGCCAGGCGTACGCCGAAGGTGCTGCTGAAGTTGTCCTGGGTCTGGCTGTCGACCTGCAATGCCGCCGCGCCGCCCTTTTCCTGATAGCGGTCGCGGTGATAGCGCTGGTAGCCGAGGCTGGCGAACGGTTCGGCGCTCAGCCGGCCAGTGCCCATGGCGTAGCCGAGTTCGGCGAAGGCTTGCTGGCTGTCGGCGTCGTAATCGCCTTTGGGGCGATCGCTGAAACCATTGAACGCGATGGTGCGCTTGCTTTCGCCCTGATGGCCGCTGTATGCCGCGCCCAGGCGCAGGGCCAGCGGGCCGTTTTGATGCAGCGCGTAAACACCGGCATGCCAGCTCTCGACATTGCCGTCGACGCCGGTGGCGTCCAGGTCGGTCTTCGAATAGCCGCCGAGCACGCCCAGACGCCATTGCGGATTGAGTGCCCAGTCGGCACCAAGCACGCTGCCTTTGGTGCGTTGTTCCAGACCGCTACTGCCGTGTTCGCCATCGAGTTTGCCGTAGCCGCCGATGGCTTGCAGCCAGAGCCGGCCCCGGGCGTTCGGATCATTGAGGTTTCGCGCTTCGGACGGTACGCCGTTGGCAGCGAGGATCGGTGTGTCGCGCTGATCGAGGCCGACCATCAAGCCTGGACTGCCGCCCATCTGCTGCATCGCCGAGAGCATGCTGCTGCCGACCTGGCTGCTGGCGCCGAGGGTGGCGCTGGTCAGGTTGGCGTTGCTGGCGCCGGCCAGTTGCTCGATGGCCGCGCCTGCACTGCTTTGAGTGGTGTTGAGCAAGGCGTTGTACAGCGCATTGTTTTTGCCGATCGAGGCCAGGCTGTTGGCGGCGTTGCTGCCGTTGCCGGTGGCGGCGAATTCATTGAACGCCACGTCATTGCGGGTGTAAGTCAGGTCGACCTGAGTCGGCGTGTAAGCGAGGGTCGGCGTGAGGAACGCGTAGTCGCTGGTGACTGCGCCGAACGTGCCGTTGACCCGCGCAGCCTGCAGCACCGTGTAATGGCTCTGCCACGGATAATTGCCGCTGCCGGGATTGACCGCCAACGTTGCGCCGTTGAGGTTGGCCGTGCCGCCGACCTGGACCGGCGCGCTGCTGCCATCGGCGTTGACGCCGTAGGCGAGGGTGGATGCGCTGCTCATGTTCAAGTCGTGCACGATGGTTGCGGTGCCGAGACGGGTGTCGGTGCGCAACGTGCCATTGACGTTGAGGTTGCCTACCGACCCGCCACCCGCATACACACCACCGACGTCCACGGTCAGGTTGCCGGCGATACCGCCCTGGTTGATCAGCGTGGCGCCGTTGCGCACGGCGCCGCCGTCGCTGAAGTCGCCGCTGCCGGTGAGCGTCCAGGCGCCTTGTTTGACTTCCAGCCATTCAAAGTTGCGGCTGGCACCGAAGCTGCCGCCGGCTGCGTCATCCATCACCACGCGGTCATAACCGCTGCCGCCATCGACCACGCCGACAAAGCGGCTGCCGTTGCGCAGGGTCAGGCTGTCATTGCCGCCGCCCAGATCCAGCGCCAGCCCGTTGCTGCCGCTGATGGTGCCGCCGTTGATCACGTTGTCGGCGAACTCACCGACGAACTTCACGCCGAAACCGTCGAGACCCTGGATGGTGCCGTAGTTCTCCAGCGTGGTGGCCGCCAGTCCTGAACCGCTGCTGCCGTCGTCCACCAGAATCGCGCTGTTGGCGCCGCTGATCAGCGCGTCCTTGGCGTTAAGAATGTACCCGCCGCCGAGCGCAATGCCTTCGCTGCCATTGGCGAAACCACCCTTGTCCACACCACCGGCGCCGACGCCCTGGATGGTGCCGTAGTTTTCGATGTGGGCGATCTTGTCGATGTCCACGCCGTCGCCGTCGCCATTCGGTTGCAAACCGGAATAGGCGCCAGTGATGGTGCCGTGGTTGATCACCGTGCCGTCGCCATCGGAACCGAAACCGGAGCCGTTGCGCCCGGTGATCTGCCCGTAGTTGACCAGCGTCGCCCCCAGGTCGGTGGTGATGCCATGGCGCCCGCCCGAAATCACGCCGTAGTTGGTCACGCTGACGCCGGTCGCGGTGTCGATATCGATGCCGTCGAATTTCTGGTCGGCGTTGTGCGAGTCACCGGTGGAGATCTCGCCGTAGTTGCTGATGGTCGCGTTGGCGCCGGTTTTCATGCCGTCGCTGGCGTCGCCACGAATCAGCCCGCCCGCGCGGTTGATGATCTTGGTTTTGACCCCGTCGCTGCGCAATGCATCGAGGTCCAGCCCCTGGCCTGTGGTCGAGCGAATGGTGCCGCTGTTGTCGATCAACAAGCTGCCGCTGACGAAGTTGCTGTCGATGCGAATCGCGTCGTTGGAGCCAAGAATCTGCCCGCCGCTGCGGTTATAGATGGTGTAGTTTCGCGCCTGGGTCAGGTCGCCGCTGCTGTCGATGGCCCGGCCGCCCGTGGAGATGATCTTGCCGGCGTTGTCGATGATTACGCCGGCACTGCTGGTGCCGTCCTTGAGGCTCACAGCCTTGCCACTGTTGGTGATGCTGCCCGGCGCCGAAATTGTCAGCGTGTCGCTGCCGCCCAATGTCTGCGACGCGGTGGTGGCGGTGTCGATCTGTACGGTCTTGCCGTGGGCGGCACTGGTGGCGAACAGCAGGGCAATGGCAAATGACAGACGCTGGGGCGGGAAGGGCATGGGGAGAACGTCCTTTTTGTTATAAGCGGGGCGTCCTGTATAGCGGAGGGTTTTTACAGAATGATGTCCGTGGCAGACTCAACGGCATCTGCATTATTTTGCGTCTATTTCGAGGGTTTATTCCTTGATCTGCACTTTATTGCAGATTAACGAGTCTCTCGATCTTCTGAAATGCACTATATTGCACTTATAGTTCGCCAAACGACCGCAGCAATGCATTTAATTGCAGATGAGAGCCGCATGCACAACCTGACATTGCAGATATTCGACGCCGGCAAATGGCATGACGCGATGGTGTTGAGTTTCGACTCGCCCGAAAAAGGCTTCGAAAGCCGCTGCAATTTTGGCTACGAGTCGGCGTATCTGGTCGAAAACATTGAGGCCTTCGGTTCCCCTTTTTCCAAGGCAGTGAGTGCGCTGTTTCCCCTTGATTGGGAAGGCCGGCGATCCATCACGCCTGCATTCGTGCATGACATCGCGCCGGCAGGCGCCGCTAAAAGGTTTCTTCTTGCACGTCTGGGGCAGGAGAAACCTGCAGGCATCAGTGCCGATCTTTATCTGCTCGGTCGCTGCACTCCGGCTCCGATCGGCAACATGCGGATAAAAGAATCGGCCGAGGCTGTCGACGAGCGCAAGCCCATCGGTTTTCAGCGTCAGGAGGTCGTCAGTCGTGACCACCGGTTTCTTGAATATGCCTATGAAATGGGGGCTGCGATTGGTGGGGCGACAGGGGCCGGAGGTGAAGCGCCCAAGATTCTCCTGGCGGAGGATCGTGCCGGTCTTCTGTACCCCGATGCTGTGCTGGATGATGAAAACGTCCATCAGCACTGGTTTGTGAAGTTCGCCCGGAATAAAGGAAGTCAAACCGATCAAGACATCCTGCGCAGCGAATTCCACTACTACCAGGCGCTTCAGGCACTGGGTATCGAAACCGTCGCCGCAGAAGGTCTGGCATTAGAGGAAGCGAACAAACCCAGCTTGTGGATGCAGCGTTTTGATCGCCAGGTGACGAGCCGTGGGGTAGAGCGTTTTGCCGTGGAGTCGATTTATTCGCTGGCCGAAGTGACGACGCCGGGAAGTGCGATGAACCATATGGATGTCATTCGCATGCTCGCCGAACTCTGGCGCAATGCGGGGCAAGCGGATCAGATTCCGGCACTGGTGGCGGACTATTTACGTCGGGACCTGATCAACAAAATCCTTGGTAACTCGGATAACCACGGTCGCAATACCGCAATCATTCGTGATGTGGATTCGTATCGTCTGGCTCCCATTTATGATCTGGCCCCCATGGTCATGGATGACGAAGGGGTAACTCGCACGACCAAATGGCCAAAAGAGCTGGAGAGGGCGGGAGATGTCGATTGGCGAGGGGTTTGTCGCGCATTGGCGGATATTTCCGATCCGGATGATCCATTGGCAGGGTTGTCCGACGCGCCGGAGTCTTTCGAGCGCCTGCGTGAAGATGCGCAGTGCCTGGCCGAGTTGCCGGATATTTTGAGCGCCAGCGGTTTGCCTGACCGGACAATGAATCATCCGGGCGTCCACCTGAAAAACCTGGAGCAACGATTGAAAGAGTGGGATCTGAAATGAGCATGACCGTCGCCGAGCGCACCGTGCTCATCGAAAGCATTCAAGAAGCGCTGGCTGAAGGAACCGTAGAAATCGGTGAAGCCGTTCGCCGTTTACGCGTGGAGGTGACCGGGCTGCATCAGACCCAGTTCGCGAAGATGTGCAAGATTTCGGTACGCACGCTGGTGCACATCGAACACGGCGAGGGTAATCAGACACTGAAATCCCTGAATGCCGTGTTCCGCCCGTTCGGGTTGAAAATGGGCGTGGTACGGGTTCGGCGAAACAACAGCTGAACCCGCAACCCGCTTAGTGTCGATCGAGTTTCAAGCGCGGCACTCGGCTAAGCCTTTCACCTGCCCATCCGCCGTCTGATTCTCATCACTCAACCAGCGTTCGAACCCCGCCGCAATCGCCGGCCATTCCGAGTCCAGGATCGAGTACCACGCGGTGTCGCGGTTCTGGCCTTTGACCACCATGTGCTGGCGAAACACACCTTCGAAGCTGAAGCCCAACCGCTCGGCCGCATATTTGGAGCGGGCGTTGCCGTTGTTGCATTTCCATTCGAGGCGACGGTAGCCGAGGGCGAAGGATTCTTTGGCCAGCAGGTAGACCGCCTCAGTGCTTTTCGGCGAGCGCTGCATCGGGGCGCCGAAGGTGACGTGGCCGATTTCGATGCGGCCCTGAGCCGGGACGATCGACATCAGGCTGAGGATGCCTTGCACCTGACCGCTGGCGCGGTCGATGACGCTGAAGAAATACGGATCGTTGTGGGCGGCATGGTTGTTCAGCCAGTCATTGAAGGCGCTGCGCTCCGGAAACGGGCCGTAGGGCAAGTAATCCCAGAGTTTCGGGTCGGCGCCGGGGCCTTGCAGGGCGTTGAACAGGTCGTCGCCGTGGCGCGCCGGGTCGAGCTTTTCCAAGCGGATGAAGCGGCCTTCGATCAGGGTGGTGGAGGGTGGCGGCACGCCTTTCCAGTCAGCGAGAGAAATCGTCATGCGCGTGGCTCCTTAAATGGCTTTGCGAAACTGGATGAAACCCGGGCGCTCGGCGATGCGCTCGTAGAGCTGGATCGCCGTGGCATTGGTTTCGTGGGTCAGCCAGTGCACCTTGCAGCAACCGTCGGCCTTGGCCGTGGCGTACACGTGTTCGATCAGCAGGCGACCGACGCCGGTGCCACGGGTTTGCGGCTCCACCAGCAGGTCTTGCAGGTAGCAGGAGTTTTCGATGCTCCAGTTCGAACGATGGTAGATGAAATGCACCATGCCCACCGCTTTGCCGTCGGCCCAGGCGAGGGCGGCGTGGGTCGGTTCGTTCGGGTCGAGAAAACGCTGCCAGGTGCTTTGGCTGACGGCGTCCGGCAACTCGGTGTTGTAGAAGCGCAGGTAGGCCTGCCACAGCGGCAGCCAGGCCGCGTGATCGGCGGCGCTGACCGGGCGGATATCGATCTGACTCATGGTGATTTCCTTAACGCATCAAGTGAGCGAGGGTTTGATCGTTGATCTCGGGGCTGGCGGCCAGGCCGTCGCGCACGCCGGCGATATCTTCGGCGCTGCGGTTCTGGCTGAGCTTGCGCTTGCCTTCGAGCCGGTCAATCGGAATGGCAAACCCGACGATGGCCTTGAGCATGCCGTCGATGTAATCGGCCGGGGCATCGTCAACCGACCAGGGCTGGGCGCGGCCGGCCTCATGGCGATTGGTGAGGGTGCTGACGATGTCCAGCAGGCGACCACCGTCGCTGAAGGTTTCGGCGTGACCGTAGGCATGCACGGCAACGTAATTCCAGGTCGGCACGACTTTGCCGTGCTCGGCCTTGCTCGGGTAAAAGCCCGGGCTGACGTAGGCATCGGCACCGGGGAAGATCAGCATGGCCTCGGCGCCGTCGCGCAGGTCTTTCCATTGCGGATTGGCCTTGGCCAGGTGCCCGTACAGCGTGCCGTTCGGACCTTGTTCGCGATGCAGCAACACCGGCACATGACTGGCTTGCAAGCCTTGTTCACCGTGGGTCACCAGGATGGCGAGGCGGGTGGCGAGGATCAGTTCGTGCAGTTGGGACAGGTCGTCGATGGCAAAGGCGCGGGGCGTGTACATGGAGAAAATTTCCTTGGCGAATGGCTGCATCGTAGGCAGGCTATTGGTCTGTTGTAAGAGCCATTGATGACCAATTTCATAGGTCCATTGTCATGCCCGATTCGACCACGCTGTCGCTGCCGTTCAACCCTGCGGGTATCGAGCTCGACCGCCGCAAAGGCCTGAGCCGTCAGCTCTACCAGGCCTTGCGCCTGCGGGTGCTCGACGGACGTCTGGCCAGCGGCACGCGCCTGCCGGCCAGTCGCGATCTGGCGGCAGCGTTGGGGATTTCCCGCAACAGCGTGGTGCGCGCCTACGATCAGCTGTATGCCGAAGGTTTCATCGAAGGCCGGGTCGGGGACGGCACTTATGTGGCGCAGTTGCCGCAATCGGTAACGCCCGCGAAAAAATTATCCACAAAAGTATCCACAGGGTTTTCAACAGGCTTACCCACAGCCTTATCCACAATTTTGGCCAATTCCACTGGGAATTTATCCAGCAAAGTTATCCACAGCGGTGCATTGCAGCGGCTTGAGCAGAACCATTTACCGACGCCACCGAGCGGTCCGCCGCGAGCATTCCGGGTCGGTGTTCCGGCATTCGATCTGTTCCCGTTCGACGTCTGGGCCAAGCTGAACGCGGCGTTCTGGCGCAAACCCGATTTGCAGCAACTGTGCTACGGCGACCCGGCGGGCGATGCGCGCCTGCGCGGTCTGATTGCCGCTTATTTACGCAGTTCGCGCGGCATGCAGTGCTCGGCTGAGCAAATTGTGATCACCAGTGGCGCGCAACAGGGAATCAGCCTTTGTGCACAGTTGCTGGTGGAGCCGGGCGCCGGCGTGGGCATCGAGAATCCCGGCTATCGCGCAGCGGGTCATGCGTTCGCCTTGGCCGGCGGTCGATTGCGCGGCATTGCCGTGGACGAAGAGGGCATCGACTGCGCGGCACTGGCGGCCGCCGAAGATTGTCGGGTGGCTTATGTCACGCCGTCTCATCAATACCCGACCGGGGTGGTGATGAGCCTGGCGCGACGCCTCGAACTGCTGGCCTGGGCCGAGCGCACCGGCGGCTGGATCGTCGAGGACGACTACGACGGCGAGTATCGGTACACCGGCGCGCCCCTGGCTCCGCTGGCTGCGCTCGACCGCCAGGGTCGCGTGTTGTACGTCGGCACTTTCGGCAAAGTTGCGTTCCCGGCGCTGCGCCTGGGTTATCTGGTGTTGCCGCCGGGACTGGTGGAAGCCTTTGCCCAGCGGCGCGCGGTGGATGTCCGGCATTCCGAAGTGAGTACTCAAGCGGTGATGGCCGAATTCATGGCGGCCGGGCACTTCCAGCGGCACATCCGGCGGATGCGCCGGGCAGCCCTGAGCCGGCGTAACGCCCTGATCAACGGATGGCCACAAGGATTGGCGGGTGTGGGTGAACTGCCGGCGGTGTCGGCCGGACTGCATCTCACCGTGGCGGTCGACAGCGTGGCCCGTGAGCAGCAATTGATCGAACAGGCCGCCAGCTTGGAAGTGGAAGTCCACGGCTTGAGCAAGTATTGGCTGCCGGACTCAACGACCCCAATCGATCAGCGCGCCGGTCTGGTGCTGGGGTTTGCGGCGGTGCCGGAGCCGGCGATCGAGTCGGCTCTGGCCCGTTTGCGTGAGGTCTGGTGCCGTTAATGGTCTTTCGGTCGCTCCTCTGGCTCTGGTTTGAGGAACAGATCGCGCACCTGCGGATCGACGATGCGCCGTAGTGCATTGCCGACGGCATCGTAGGTGTTGAGTGTCTGCCGGGTCTTGTCATCAAGCGTCTGCAGATAGGCATCGGAAAATTTCAGGTGGGCGATGGTGTACAGCTCATCCGCATCCTTGAGCTGGTCATAGTGAAAGTGCGCCACCCACAGCGGCTTGTCGGCGTTGGTCTTGTCGAGAATCCGGTACTCCTGAAAAAAGTCCCCGCGATGTCGGGTGCGGATACGGCCGCGCGGATCCTTGATCACCTCGACCTGCGCATTGTCGTGCAGCCAGTGGAAATAGGTTTCCCGGGGTTTGCGTTGTTTCAGCATGGCCGCGTAGGTCTCGATTCCTTCAGCGCGGGTGCGGGTTGCGCCTTCGCGCAGATTGGCGCTGAGGGAGGCGACGGGCCATGGATCCTTCTTCGCGCTTTTTCTTCGGACAATCGCCTCGTCGACGTCGCTGGCCGCTTGCTTGAGTCGTTCGACTTGCTGCTCGAACATGTCGCGGATGTCTGCGGGAATGCGCCCTGGCCGCTTGGCGTCTTCGCGGGTCTTTCTGTTGAAGCTGTAAATGTTCGCTTCAAGTTGCATGGCCGATGAAAGGAGGTCCTCGTCATTCGTGGGCACCTTCGGTTCGGGCCGTTGCGTGGAAAGTTTGACGAATGCGGCCTCTGTGCCGGAGTCGCTGTCCGGTGCAGGGGCAGCCTGCTCATCCACCTCGGGGCGTGGACGGCTCTTGGAGACCTTCACTTTGGGCTGCGATGCAGAGGGCTGCGCCTGGGACCTGGCGGGTGCCGATCGTTCCTCCGGTTCAGGTAGCTCCGTGGTCAGGCGTTCGCGAGCTACCGCGTGGAATTCGCCGATCAGCTCGCGCACCCTGTCGAGCCGGGCCTGGACGAATTGGCCCGGATGGGCGGCAGGCAACTGTTCCACCTGTTCGCCGAGGCTGGCGAACAGGTCGTTCCACTGCGACAAACGCTCGATACGGGCCGGCTGTCCGTCGGCGGTCACCGCTGCTTTGCTCAGCTGAATCAGCTCATGACTGGCGTCGGCAGCCGTGGCCGTAATGATCCCGATAGCGACGCGAGCGGCATTCATGGCCGCCCCCGGCTGTTCCACGACACAGCGTTCGTAGGACATGCCGATTTCATTGGCCTTGAGATCGAGCGGGCTGAAGTCCGGCAGTAGCAACTCCAGCCGTGTGGCCACTTCTCTGGCCTTGGCGGAGTGGCTGTTCAGGATTTGCAGTGAGCGGTCCAGTGTCTGCAGGTTGGCAATCATCTCGTCGCTCAACGCCGTGGCAGCGGTGGCGATATCGATCTGGCGTTTGCGCGGTACCGGTGTCTGGTGAGTCGCGCTGTCGACGAATATCTGTGTGGCCTTCGCGTACATGCGCATTTTGACCCGCAGCCACGAGCCGAAGCAGCGGTGCTGACCCAGGGTCAGGCTCATCAGCTTGGCCTGGTGGACCGAGCCACCGCCCCCGGCCTCGCGCCAGATTTCCAGCTGGGCCAGAGCCTGGGTGTAGTCGTTGCCCAACTTTGTGGCCCGGTCCAGATAAGTGGCTGCGGAGACCTCGAATCCCGCTTCGCTGGTGTCTCGTGGAAGGGCTATCAGCGCTCGCAGCAGTTGTGTTTTCGCTTCGGTTTCCCGTGCTTCGAATTGCTCCAGCTTCGCCCAGGCGTCGTCCATGGCCTTTTTTTTGGAACGACGGAATGCCTCGATCCGGCTTTTCGGCATGCCGCCGCGCAAGCGCAGTTTCGGATCCCAGTGCCATTTTTCGGCAGTCTCGTCGTATTTCAGTGCCATGCCGATTCGTTGTGGATCGGCCGGATCGACGATGTGAACCGGCTCGTCTGCCGGGGCGAGCACTTGAAACCAGCGCGTGCCGACTTGAGCGCAGGTCTTGCCCTTGAGGGTGTACAGGTGAGTGACCGGTGAGGCTCGTTTGCCGCTCAAGTCAGGTGTGGCGATCTTGAAACGGTCGAGCATTGCAATGAACCGTGCGCTGGAGTCCGGTCGCAGCAACGTGTCAGGTGCCAGTTGAGTGAGATGCCCGACAGGCACGTCGCCGGTGGTGGTCAGCGGATCCAGTGTGACGGACGGTGGGACCTCGAGGGTGGATGGCGGGAAACCGGTTGACGCCTCGTTATCCGGCAGCCGTTCGCCAGCCTCGTACGGCTCGCTCAGGCGCGGCAGCCATGAACGTTTGCGTCGCGCCACGACGTGTTGGGTCAGGATAATGCCGAGCGTCAGCAGGACATCGGCGGTGGATTGCCAGGTCACCAGAGTGTCGTCGCGGTCCTGGGCATCGAGCGCCTGCTGGATCTGTGTGATGGTCTGCCAGACCCAGACGGCGGTGCCCGCCGCTCCGCTCATGAAGTTCGCGGCAACGCTGAAGATCGCCCAGCCGCTGTCCGCGAGAAGTGCCCAGCGTCGCTCACTGTTGGACTGCGACTGGCGGTTCGCGAGGTCCACCAATGCCTGGCTGTTTGCCGCGTATAACGCGGCGAGGATGTCGCCTTCGAGGGGCGCGTTCTCCAGTTCGAGCGGACCGGTCAGGTCCAGGTGCATGAACGGTTCGGTGGCCAGTTGCGTGACAATCCATGGCGAGGGCAGGCCGACCGGAAAGGCGTACTGCGAGTATTCGAAACTCAGTGCGGCGCTGCCCAGCCAGGCCAGTACCGAGTTACGCAATTCGCCGGCCTGATACAGCGCATACATCAGGTTCTGCAAAGAGGCGAACTGCGTCAGCGGCGTGTCCAGCAGTGGCCGGTACAACAGGCAGGGACCTTGAGTGTGGTCTCGCGGACAGATGATGAACATGTTGGCGACCGTGTCCGAACGCCGGCTCAAGCGGCGGCGAGGGACAAACGCCAGTGGCCGGATGGTCACCGGATGTTCGCCTGTGGGCAGTTTGCGGCTGATGGCATCCATCAGTTGGCAGACGTAGGCATAACCGCGTTCATCGACGCCGCCCCGGTGCTTGAGTTTGCACTCCAGCGCGAGCATCGGCAGGAGCGTCGGCAATTGGCTCAGGTAGTGGGTCTTGTGCGCAGCCGAGCGGATCGGGTCATCGATCAGAGCGCGTTTGATCAGTTGCGGGTAATGACTGCCGATATCGACCTTCTCCGCGATGGCGGTCAGGAAGTCCACGGTCAGCCAGGCCGGTACGGCTCGGCCATTGTCGAAAGCGATCGTGGCCTGATAGGGCGGGGCATTTTGCAGGGCGAATTCGCCCAGGGTCTCGGTTAACCGGTCAAATGGATTGGGCAGGGTGAAGCCACCGGTTTCGAAGCTGTTGGTCACGCTGATACGCAGGTGTTCCAACGGCAGGTCGGCAGCGCCCTCGGCACGTTTGTCGGCGATGATTGCTTCGCGCATGCGGCGTTCGGCGTAGGGCTTGAGCAGAGGGAAGTCGTCGTCCTTGAATACGCCGGTCTCGGCGTCGTTGCGCAAGTTTGCGAGCTCGGCAATGTAGCGACTGTAGTCTTGCTGGTCATGGACAGAGCCGTCTTGCAACCAGTCGGGAATGGCCTCCTCCAGCTGGTCGAGCCGGGCTCGTTCACGCGAACTGAAATGCCCGTGGCTTTGTCGCCCGGAACTGGCGTGCGCACTGATCGACTGGCTGGCGGGATCCAGTGCTTCGATGGCGCTGAGCTGGTTGCTGATCAGCGCCTGTGCGACGGCATCGAAGACGTTTCCTTCAGGCTCGATCAGGCGCCATTTCAAAGAGCGGTCGGACAACTCCGGGGCGATCCGCTGCGGGAGCGTTTCGCCCAGCCTGGTCAGCGATTCGAATGACTCATAGCCATCGGCAACGGTGTACATCAACACACGCTGCCGCTGTTTGACGGTGGCGGTCAGCACCAGCGCACCGGCAATGAGCAGGTGTGCGCTGTCCTCGTCTTCGACCAGGTCGATGTCCATCAGGCAGGCCTTGAGCCCGATGTAATCGCTATTCACGGTCGAGCGTTGTTTGCGGTCGGGATGCTGCGCGACAAATTGCGCCAATGCACATTCGTCGGCGTCCCAGCCGTTGGCCGACTGCACATTCGCAGCCGAACACAGCAGATCCGACAGCTCTTGCCAGCGTGGCTGGCGATTGGCGGATTCATTCCAGTAATCGAGTTGGCGCTGCTGATATTCGAGGAACAGAAACGGTGCGAGGTCGTTCACCAGCGAAGTGATGTCATCCATGCTTACCGGCAGCAGTATCGGCGGGATCGCTTCGGGTGTACGGGTCAGGAAGTGTTCGCCTTCGATGTAGTCGGCGGTGGTCTTGTGCAGGCAATGCTGGATAAAGGCGTGGGTCAGTGATTCGAAGGTAAAGACCCTGGCAGCGTTCCGGGCGGCGTCCGATTCACGCAGGGGCGTCGCGAGCTGGGTGCGATCCGGATCGAGGTGTTGCCCGGGATAGCTTTTGCTCAGCGCTTCGCGCAACAACGCCGAGGCGACTTGATGCATCGAGTAGCCCTGGCCGATCAGCTCGACCAGTCGACTCTGTTTCAGCAGGAGAGGGGAAACACTGGGTGCAGCAGTGGTGGCAGATTCAGTCATGGTCATGTCCACGGGGAAAACCCGGACACTAAAATCCCGGCCACGGCGCGATGCGGTACATAGATCTTGCAGGCAAAAAAAGACCCGCGAGTGCGGGTCTGTTCAGGTTGTCAGGTTTCAGGTACCGGACTTGATCTTGGTCCACGCCCGGGTCCGCGCCCGTTCCGCATCGCGCGGCAGCGGTTGCAGGGTGTAGAGCGTGTTCATCGCCGCATCGGTCGGGTACAGATTCGGGTTGTTGCGAATCGCCGGGTCGACCAGTTCGGTGGCGTCCTTGTTCGGGTTCGGGTAACCGACAAAATCGCTGACCGGCGCAATCACCTGCGGTTGCAGCAGGTAGTTGATGAAGGTGTAGGCGTCCTGCGGGTTCTTCGCGCCCTTCGGGATCGCAAGCATGTCGAACCAGATCGGCGCGCCTTCCTTCGGCAGGCGCATGTCGACCACCACGCCGTTCTTCGCTTCCTTGGCGCGGTTGGCGGCCTGCGAGAAGCTGCCCGAATAGCCGACCGCGACGCAGATGTCGCCGTTGGCGATATCGGCCATGTACTTGGACGAATGGAAGTAGGTCACGTACGGGCGAATCTTCATCAGCAGCGCTTCAGCCTTGGCGTAGTCAGCCGGGTTCTTGCTGTTGGGATCCAGGCCGAGGTGTTGCAGGGCCAGCGGCAGGATCTCCGACGGCGAGTCGAGCAGGGCCACCCCGCACTGCTTGAGCTTGCTGATGTTTTCTTCCTTGAAGATCAGGTCCCAGCTGTCCACCGGCGCATCGTCACCCAGTGCAGCCTTGACCTTGGCCGGGTTGAAGCCGATCAGGATGGTGCCGTACATGTACGGCACGGCGAACTGGTTGCCCGGATCGTTGGCTTCGATCAGCTTCATCAGTTTTGGGTCGAGGTGGTTCCAGTTCGGCAACTGGCTGCGATCCAGCGGCTGGAATACCCCGGCCTCGATCTGCTTGGCGAGGAACACGTTGGACGGCACCACCACGTCGTAGCCGGAGTTGCCGGTCAGCAGCTTGGCCTCCAGTGCTTCGTTGGTGTCGAAGATGTCGTAGACCAGTCTGGTCTGGCTGTTCTGCGCCTTGAAATCTTCCAGTGCCTTGGGGGTGATGTAGTCGAACCAGTTGTAGACGCGCAGGGTGCGTTCTTCGGCGTGTGCGGCGCCGCTCAGCAGCGCCGCGCACAACGCCGGCGCGATGAAGTGCTTGAGCCTGCTCATTGTTCGAAACCTTCAAGCACGTTCACCGCGTTGATGCCGATTTCTTCCACCGCGTAGCCACCTTCCATGACGAACAGGGTCGGTTTGCCGAGGGCCGCGATGCGTTTGCCCATGGCCAGGTAGTCCGGGCTGTCGAGCTTGAACTGCGAGATCGGATCGTCCTTGAAGGTGTCGACGCCCAGCGACACGACGATGATGTCGGCACCGTAGTTGTCGATCTCCTGGCAGGCCTGATCCAGCGCCGCGCTCCAGACATCCCAACCGGAACCGGCCGGCAGCGGATAGTTGAAGTTGAAGCCTTCGCCGGCACCTTCGCCGCGTTCGTCTTCGTAGCCGAGGAAGAACGGGAATTCCGCTTCCGGGTGGCCGTGGATCGAAGTGAACAGCACGTCGCTGCGCTCGTAGAAAATCGACTGGGTGCCGTTGCCGTGGTGGTAGTCGACGTCGAGGATCGCGACCTTCTTGTGACCCTGATCGAGGAACGCCTGCGCAGCGATGGCGGCGTTGTTGAGGTAGCAATAACCGCCCATCAAATCGCCGGCAGCGTGGTGTCCCGGTGGACGGCACAGAGCAAAAGCGCCACGGGCGCCACGCTGGATTTCCGCTTGTGCGGTCAGCGCCACTTGCGCCGCGCTGTACGCCGCTTGCCAGGTGCCGGCGGTGATCGGAGCGCCGCCGTCGAAGCTGTAATAGCCGAGCTGGCCGTGCAGGCTGGTCGGTTTGACCTGACGCAAGGTGCGCGCCGGCCAGGTGTAAGGCAGCAAGTCGCCGTCGGTGTTGAATTCGGTCCAGCGCGCCCAGGCGCCTTTGAAAAAGTCGAGGTAGTCGCGGCTGTGAATGCGCTCGATCGGCCCGAGGCCGAAATCCTTCGGCGCCTCGACCGGGCCGAGGTTTTGGTTTTTCACCCGTTGCAGCACGTGGTCGGCGCGCGACGGCATCTCGAAGCAAGGCTTGAGTTGCCCGTCTATCAATTCGCAGCGGCCATGGTGCAGGTGGTGATCGTCAGAGTAGATCGTCAGCATTTGTTGTTCTCCGCAGGGGCTGATTCGGTTGGCTCCAGTGTTGCGGCGCGGGGCGAATCGGAGAACGGCCAGAGAGGCCAAAAGGGGATCGATGTGGCCAAAAATACTGACCTGATATCGCCCCTCGACGGTTTAACCGTGTGGCCGGAACTGACTCGGTGCCACGCCGCTCCAGCGTACGAAGGCATGGCGGAAGCTCGCGGTCTCGCTGAAGCCGAGGGTTTCGGCGATGCGGTAGATCGGCAACTGATCCTCGCAAAGCATCTGCTTGGCCCGCTCGAAACGCAGTTCGTCGAGCAGCTCCTGATAACTGCAGCCCATGTCCTTCAGATGCCGGCGCAAGGTGCGCGGCGAGCAGTTCATCTGCTGCGCCAGACCTTCCAGCCCCGGTGCGGCATTGAGTTGCGCACTGAGCAACTGGCGGATCCGCCCCAGCCACGCCTGGCGACCGGTGAATTCGGTGTTCTGCTTGCGGCAGCGTTCGGCCATGGCCTGGTGGGTGATGATGTCGGCCAGCGGCAGCGGCTGGTCGAGCCAGCGCCGGTCGAAGGCGAAGGCGTTGTCCTTGGCGCCGAAGTGCAGCGGCGCCTTGAAGTGTTCGGCGTAGCTGTCGCGATAGTCTGGCGCGGTGTGTTCGAAGCGGGTGGCGAGCAGCGGTAGCGGATGGCCGAGCAGGTCATCGCAGATGACTTTCAGTGACACCAGACAGAACTCGGCATTGAACACCGCCATCGCCGGGCTCTCGCGATAATCGGCGGCAACGAACCAGACGCGCTCGCCGTCGTCTTCCAGGCTCAGTTCGAAAAGTGTTCCCAGCAGCGCCGGATAACGGATCGCCAGCCGCAAAGCGTCACCGAAGGTGGCACAGGTCAGCAGCGCGTAACCGAGGATGCCGTAGCAGGAAACGTGCATGCGCCGGCCCAGTTCCAGGCCAATGTCATGCTTGAGCGCAACCGCGTTGGCGCAGACCTGCATCTCCTGGTTGGTGGTTATGCGCGTATCGGCCCGGCTCAGATCCGCCGCGCTGATGCCGCTGCCGGCCAGCAGTGCTTCGCTGGACAGGCCCTGATCCCTGAAGGTGTTGAGCACCAGGGAGACGGCGTTGAGGGTGGTGAGGTGGGAGTGGAGCATTGGGAACGTCCAGTCTGGATGTGATGATTTTTTAGCAAGTTATGTGCCGTAAAATATTCAAGAAGGACTTTCGATAATATGAAATTTGAATAATAGAAGTGGGTTAGTTCGAGAATTCAGGCAGGCGCCTGAATAGAATAATGTTGATATTTTAAAGCCGCCACTGTCAGAAGTTGCAGGTTTTGACAGGAGAGTTAACCGTTGGTCGTGTTTTTGTATGTGAATAAAGTTATTTGGTTTTTTTAGGGTTTTTTCTTGACTCTGAGGCTGTTTTAGCTACTTTCGAATTGCTGGCGAATTCTAATTCACGAAAAAGGTGTTTGTCATGGAAAAGTCTGGTTTTGAAAAGTTGGTTCAAGAAAGCCTGAGTGTCGGAAATGGATCGAAGACGAATTTGACTGGCCGTTTGAAGGCTATGGCTGACGGCAGCCCAATTGATCTGCCTCTCTGGAAAATCATTAAGGGAGTGAGCTGGATCATTATGTTCGGAAGCGGAGATGATATTTTTGAAAGCGGTATTATTCTCGTTGTTGAAGAACGAAATTTTGGACAGGAATTGGGGCCTGACAGTGCATTGGTTAGTTATAAAGAAGAGGGGGGAGAAACATATTCGTGGGTAGAAGGGAAAATCAAGGTTTCGCACGATGCTGTAGGCAATAGATATTATGGTGGCGGCAATGCGAAAATGATGAGCGGTTCACCGGTTGTAAATATCGAAGATATTATTTTCGATTTTGTTTAATGCTGATCCAACCATAACCCATTAATGCCTAAGAGTGGGTTATGGTTTTCATGTATTTAAGAGTGGGATTAGACTTGCGTCAGTTCGCCGCACAGATCGAGTTCTATCAGACTACGGACTTCGTTTGTTTCCAGAGTTGTCCCTAATAAACCGTGCAACTTGCCGAACGCCGCCTCGCGGGTCATCCCTCCACCGGACAACACACCAACGCCACGCAAGCGGCTGCCGGCTTCATACACATCCAACTCGACACCGCCTTCATGGCACTGCGTGACTGCAACCACAACCACGCCGTTATCCCGCGCCCGGCCGAGGCTGGCGAGGAATTGCGGGTTGTCGCTCGGCCCGGTGCCGCTGCCGTAGCACTCCAGCACCAGACCCTGAATGCCGCTGTCGAGCAGGCCGTCGATGATCTCGGCGCCGATGCCCGGGAACAGTGGCAACACGGCCACTTTGGCCAGTTGCTTGGGTTGGTTGTAGTTCAGCGCTGCCGGCAGGGAAGTGGCTTTCACGCCGCCGCCCTGACGCTCCAGACGTTTGAACGGATGACGGCCGAAGCTGCGCACTTTCGCGCAACGGGTCGGCGCCAGCAATTCGCCGTGGAAATACAGATGCACGCCCGGCGCCAGACCTTGGCCGAGAGCGACCAGCGCACCGCTGAGGTTTTCCCAGGCGTCGCTGTCGGTGACGCCGGCCGGCAGCATCGAGCCGGTGAAGCACACGCGGGCATGCAGGCCGAGCAGCTGAAAGCTCATGGCGGCGGCGCTGTAGGCCAGGGTGTCGGTGCCGTGCAGGATCAGTACGCTGTCGCAGCCTTGCACATCGACCGCGTCGACCACCGCTTCACGCAGTTGCTGCCAGTAGGCCGGGGTCATGTTGGCGCTGTCGATCAGCGGCGACATCTCGCGAAAGCGCCACTGCGGTACCACCAGCTCAGGCTGGCTGTGCAGGTAATCGCGCATCCGCGCTTCGAAACCGGACGCCGGGGCCAGGCCATTGGCGCTGGCCTGCATGCCGATGGTGCCACCGGTGTACAGCACCATGACGTGCTGGGCGGCAGGGTAGGTCGAGGAATTCATGGGGAGTTCTCCTGAACGAGGACAGCATGCGGTCGAGCATGACGCCGACCGCTGCTTGTGTCACGCCGGGCGCAAGACCTGCGCCCGGTTTTTACCCGATCAGCGTTGCGCTGCGGGGATGCCTTGCGGCTGAGCGTCAGCCTGAGTGTCGGCCGGCGGATTGGCCGGCCAGGCTTTCAGGTCCAGGTCCAGATCGCTGAACTTGCTGGAGTCGAACACCGGCTGGCTGACGCCGGCGCGGCGTTGCGCGTCGTAGTCGCGCATCACGCGCATGCCGACCTTGAACAGCATGGCCAGGGCCACCAGGTTGACGAAGGCCAGGCAGGTCATGGTGATGTCGGCGAAGGCGAACACGGTCGACAGGTCCTGCATCGAACCCCAGACCACCAGCGCCAGCACCAGGCCGCGGAACGTCATCAGCGCAGCGCGGTTGCGGGTGAGGAACTGCAGGCTGTTTTCGCCCAGGTAGTAGTTGTAGAGGATGCAAGTGAAGACGAACAGCGACAGTGCGACGCTGACGAACATGCGGCCCCAGTCACCGACCACGGCGGCCAGCGAGTTCTGGGTCAGGACGATGCCGTCACCTTCGAAGCCCGGGGTGTAGAAGCCCGACAGCAGGATCAGCAGCGCGGTGCAGGTGCAGATCACGAAGGTGTCGAGGAACACGCTGAACGCCTGAACCACGCCTTGAGCGCCCGGGTGCTTCACGGCCGCCACGGCGGCGACGTTCGGCGCACTGCCCAGGCCCGCTTCGTTGGCGAACACGCCACGTTTCACGCCCATCACGATTGCGCTGCCGAGCAGGCCGCCGAAGGCCGGGTCGAGACCGAAGGCGCTCTTGAAGATGGTTTCCAGCATGGCTGGCACGTGTTCGATCTGGGTGCCGATCACGTACAGGGTCACGCCGATGTAGGCCAGGGTCTTGATCGGAACCAGCAGGTCGGACACCGAAGCGATGCGCTTGATGCCGCCGATGAAGGTAATGGCCAGCAGCACAGCCAGGACGATACCGGTGTGTTGCGGATCAAAGGCAAAGGCGTTCTGCAGCGAGTGGGTCACGGTGTAGGACTGCAGGCCGATGAAGGCGAAGCCGTAGGTGACCAGCAGCAGGATCGAGAACACCACCGCCATGCCTTTGAGTTTCAGGCCGTGCTGGATGTAGTAAGCCGGACCGCCACGGTACAGGCCGTCGCCATCGGCGCGCTTGTAGACCTGGGCCAGCGTACATTCGAAGAAGCTGCTGGACATGCCGACCAGTGCGGTCACCCACATCCAGAACACCGCACCCGGACCACCGAGGGTCACGGCGATGCCGACACCGGCGATGTTGCCTGCACCGACGCGGCCGGCGAGGCTGAGCATCAGGGCCTGGAACGAGCTGAGTTGACCGGCGCTGCCTTTGAGGCTGTCGCGGAACACCGCGAACATGTGGAAGAAATGGCGCAATTGAACGAAACGCGAGCGAATCGTGAAGTAGCTACCGAGCCCGACAATGAGCACGATCAGTACTTTCCCTGAGAGGAAGTCGTTGATGACTTCGAGCATGGATTTTTCCTCGCTGTTTATTGTGTAAGCAAATGCTGGATGGTCGGAAACATCGCGTTACACCGGTGTGCGCGCGGCACAACAGGCGAGGCGAGGGTTTCGTCCCGGATCCATATCGCGGGTTTGTTATTAGTTCGGGTTTCGCATGGGTTATGGCCTCGTTACCGACGACCGCTCACGCGAAGAGGGGCGGCACTATACCGATCAGTGCGGCGCCCGTCTGCACGGTTGTGGTGCGAGCGACGAAACGAAGCTTTGAAACACCCGACGTTACCGGCGTCGGGTTTGTGTGAAAGCTGATTTGCGGTCAGCTTCCATACATACGGTTCTCAGGTTCAAACAGTTAAAAAAAAGGGCTCGGGGAATCATCCCCAAGCCCTCAAAAGGTGAGAGGTGTCTAGTCCCTCGACCTGGTGAGCGGTGCTACAAGTAACGCGTCGGATCAGGCCTTCAGAGGCACCAGACGCGGAGCAATCATGTTTTCCGGGCGCAGGATGTCGGCGAGCATGGCTTCGTCGAGCAGACCTTCTTCGCGCACCAGTTCCAGCACGCCGCGGCCGCTTTCAAGGGCGATACGGGCGATGCGGGTGGCGTTTTTGTAGCCGATGTACGGGTTCAGTGCGGTGACCAGACCGATCGAGTGTTCGACCAGTTCGCGGCAGCGCGCTTCGTTGGCGGTGATGCCGACGATGCAGTGCTCGCGCAGCATGTCCATGGCGCGTTGCAGCAGACGGATCGAGTCGAGGATCTTGAAAGCGATCAGTGGCTCCATCACGTTCAGTTGCAGTTGGCCGCCTTCGGCTGCCATGGTCAGCGCCAGATCGTTACCGATGACCTGGAATGCCACCTGGTTCACGGCTTCCGGGATAACCGGGTTGACCTTGCCTGGCATGATCGAGCTGCCTGGCTGACGCGCCGGCAGGTTGATTTCGTTGATGCCGGTGCGCGGGCCGCTGGACAGCAGGCGCAGGTCGTTGCAGATCTTCGACAGCTTGACCGCGGTGCGCTTGAGCATGCCGGAGAACAGCACGAAGGCGCCCATGTCGGAGGTGGCTTCGATCAGGTCGGCGGCCGGAACCAGCGGTTGACCGCTGATCAGCGCCAGGCGCTGTACGGCCAGGGCCTGATAACGCGGGTCGGCGTTGATGCCGGTACCGATCGCGGTGCCGCCCAGGTTCACTTCGGTCAGCAGCTCCGGGGCCAGCGTCTTCAGACGGGCCAGGTCTTCGCCCATGGTGGTGGCGAAAGCGCGGAATTCTTGACCCAAAGTCATCGGTACGGCGTCTTGCAGCTGGGTACGGCCCATCTTCAGGACGTGGTTGAATTCTTCACCCTTGGCCGCGAACGCCTGAATCAGGCTGTCGAGGCTGGCCAGCAGCGCGTCGTGACCCAGCAGCAGACCCAGGCGGATCGCGGTCGGGTAGGCGTCGTTGGTCGACTGCGCCATGTTCACGTCGTCGTTCGGGTGCAGGTACTGGTACTCGCCTTTCTGGTGACCCATCGCTTCAAGAGCAATGTTGGCGATCACTTCGTTGGCGTTCATGTTGGTGGAGGTACCGGCGCCACCTTGAATCATGTCGACCACGAACTCTTCGTGGAAATCACCGCGGATCAGACGTGCACAGGCTTCGCTGATGGCAGCGTGCTTGGCTTCGCTCAGGTGACCCAGCTCGCGGTTGGCGTCAGCGGCGGCCTGTTTGACCATCGCCAGACCGACAACCAGCTTCGGGTAGTGCGAAATCGGAACGCCCGAGAGGCGGAAGTTGTTCACCGCTCGCAGGGTCTGGATGCCGTAATACGCTTGAGCAGGGACTTCGAGGGTGCCAAGCAGGTCGTTTTCTGTGCGGAATGATGCAGCGGAGGACATGATAGAAATCATCTCGATATGGACCCGGTCTGTGCCGGAACGCTGCGAATGCTAGGCTTGTGGGAATTTTTGGGCCAATGCTGTTAAACACTGCCCTATGCACATTCGGCATAATGCCCGTGTGACGCCGCGTGCGCGGCAGACGTGTGACCTGTTTTGGTGCGTGTCCGGGAGGACGTGATGAATCTGGAAAGCAAATGGCTCGAGGACTTCAGTGCTCTGGCCGCCACCCGCAGCTTCTCGCAGGCGGCCGAACGGCGCTTCGTGACCCAGCCGGCGTTCAGTCGGCGGATCCGCAGCCTGGAAGCGGCGCTCGGGCTGACGCTGGTCAACCGCTCGCGCACGCCGATCGAGCTGACGGCGGCGGGGCAACTGTTCCTGGTGACCGCGCGCACGGTGGTCGAACAGCTCGGTGAAGTGCTGCGCCATCTTCATCATCTGGAAGGCGGGCAGGGCGAAGTGATCCAGGTCGCGGCGGCGCACTCGCTGGCCCTCGGCTTTTTCCCACGCTGGATCGCGCAATTGCGCAACGAAGGCCTGAACATCGCCACCCGGCTGGTGGCGACCAACGTTGGCGACGCGGTGCACGCGCTGCGTGAGGGCGGTTGCGATCTGATGCTGGCGTTCTATGACCCGGACGCGGCCATGCAGATGGACCCGGAAATCTTTCCGTCGCTGCACCTGGGCCAGACTGAAATGCTTCCGGTATGTGCGGCGGATGCCAATGGCAAGCCGCTGTTCGATCTGGAAGGCGAGGGCAGTGTGCCGTTGCTGGCGTACAGCGCCGGGGCGTTTCTGGGGCGTTCGGTGAATGGCTTGCTGCGCCAGCGCCAGCTGCGCTTCACCACAATCTATGAAACGGCCATGGCCGACAGCCTGAAAAGCATGGCGCTGGAAGGCCTCGGCATTGCCTGGGTGCCGCAACTGAGCGTGCGGGCCGAACTGGCCCGGGGCGAGCTGGTAGTTTGTGGCGGCCCGCAATGGCATGTGCCGCTGGAGATTCGCCTGTACCGCTGCGCGCTGGTGCGCAAGGCCAATGTGCGGTTGTTGTGGCGCAAGCTGGAAGGCGGTGCGGCGCAAGGTCCGGCCGGTGCGTGAAACATGTCCCGGCCACTGACCTTCGAGTCAATAAAACCGGGCTTTTGCGGCAGATGACAGATGGTCGCAACGGGGGCTGTTTATTGCTTTCTTTGCGGTATACTGCGCGGCCTTCGGCCGGTTCGTCCGGCCATTTTTCCTACAACAAGCCACGCATCCTGCGTGGCTTGTTGTTTTTGACGCGCCTGCGGGCGCCCAGAGAGAAGAGGCGCGACGATGAGTGCACTGGTTGGCGTGATCATGGGCTCCAAGTCCGATTGGTCCACCCTTAGCCACACCGCCGATATGCTGGAAAAGCTCGGCATCCCTTACGAGGTCAAGGTGGTTTCCGCCCACCGCACCCCGGATCTGCTGTTCCAGTACGCCGAAGAGGCTGAAGGCCGCGGCATTGAGGTGATCATCGCCGGTGCCGGTGGCGCAGCCCACCTGCCAGGCATGTGTGCGGCCAAGACCCACCTGCCGGTGCTGGGCGTTCCGGTGCAGTCGGCGATGCTCTCGGGCGTCGACTCGCTGCTGTCGATCGTGCAGATGCCGGCCGGTATTCCGGTTGCCACCCTGGCCATCGGCAAGGCCGGTGCGATCAACGCAGCGCTGCTGTCGGCGAGCATCCTGGGCGCCAAGCATCCACAATTCCACGCGGTACTGAAAACCTTCCGTGCCGAGCAGACAGACAGCGTCCTGGACAATCCAGACCCACGTATTGCCTGAGGTTGTTGAGATGAAGATCGGTGTAATCGGTGGCGGCCAGTTGGGTCGCATGTTGGCCCTGGCGGGCACCCCGCTGGGCATGAACTTCGCTTTCCTCGACCCTGCGCCGGACGCTTGCGCCGCTGCGCTGGGCGAACACCTGCGGGCCGATTACGGCGATCAGGATCACCTGCGCCAGTTGGCCGATGAGGTCGATCTGGTAACCTTCGAGTTCGAAAGCGTTCCGGCTGAAACCGTGGCCTTCCTTTCGCAATTCGTGCCGGTCTACCCGAGCGCCGAAGCCCTGCGTATCGCTCGCGACCGCTGGTTCGAGAAGAGCATGTTCAAGGACCTGGGGATTCCGACCCCGGCGTTCGCCGACATCCAGTCGCAAGCCGACCTGGACGCCGCCGTCGCGTCGATCGGCCTGCCTGCCGTGCTGAAAACCCGTACCCTGGGTTACGACGGCAAGGGCCAGAAAGTCCTGCGCAAGCCGGAAGACGTGGTCGGTACGTTCGCCGAGCTGGGCAGCGTGGCCTGCCTGCTGGAAGGCTTCGTGCCGTTCACCGGTGAAGTGTCGCTGATCGCCGTGCGTGCCCGTGATGGCGAGACGAAGTTCTATCCATTGGTGCACAACACCCACGACAGCGGCATCCTCAAGCTGTCCGTTGCCAGCACCGATCACCCGTTGCAGGCCCTGGCCGAAGACTATTCCAGCCGTGTGCTCAAGCAATTGAACTACGTCGGCGTGATGGCGTTCGAGTTCTTTGAAGTCGACGGCGGCCTCAAGGCCAACGAAATCGCCCCGCGCGTGCACAACTCTGGGCACTGGACCACCGAAGGCGCCGAGTGCAGCCAGTTCGAAAACCACCTGCGGGCCGTTGCCGGTCTGCCGCTGGGTTCGACCGCCAAGGTCGGCGAGAGCGCGATGCTCAACTTCATCGGTGTGGTTCCGCCGGTCGAGAAGGTCATCGCCATCGACGATTGCCACCTGCATCACTACGGCAAGGCCTTCAAGGCCGGGCGCAAGGTCGGTCACGCCAACCTGCGCTGCAAGGACAAGGCGACCCTCGAGCAGCAGATCCTCAAGGTCGAAGCGCTGATCGCCGAGTAACGACAGTTTCATCTGGCAGCGGCGGAACCATTAAGGGGCCGCCGTTCTCTCATGGCAGGATGCGAAAGTCTGACTAGGCTTTCGCATATCTACTATTCAGAGGGAAATGCCATGGGAATTATCGGAACCATCTTTATCGGCCTCATCGTCGGCCTGCTGGCGCGGTTCCTGAAACCGGGCGATGACAGCATGGGCTGGATCATGACCATCCTGCTCGGTATCGGCGGTTCGCTGGCAGCCACTTATGGCGGCCAGGCCCTGGGCATTTATCAGGCGGGTCAGGGCGCAGGTTTCATCGGTGCGCTGGTTGGCGCCATCGTATTGCTGGTGATCTACGGCCTGATCAAAAAGAACTGATTCAAAGCGACAAAGTCCTCTCCGCCAATCCGGCGGGGAGGGCTAGAATGCTCGGCGATTCAGCGTCCCCTCCCTTTTCGAGCATCCTTTACCGAGCACCTTCATGCGCCGTCTTCTGTTGACTCTCCTTTTGCTGGGCAGCGGTCTGGCCCACGCCGGCGAACTGCCGGAAACCGACTGGTTGGAACTGATGCCCAAGTCGGATCAGAAAGCCCTCGAGGCAATGCCTGAAATCGACCACAACTCCCCGGAAGCCACCGGCACCTTCACCCAGAAAGGCGGGATGAAGCAGGCCAAAGGTTTGCCGGCGGTGATGTATTCGACCAAGACCGTGGCGTCGATGAACGACAAACACATCCGCATCGGTGGTTATCCAGTGCCGCTGGAGTCCGACGCCAAGGGCCGCAGCACGCTGTTCTTCCTCGTGCCGTACCCGGGCGCGTGCATCCACGTGCCGCCACCGCCGCCGAATCAACTGGTGCTGGTGCGTTATCCGAAAGGCTTGAAGCTGGATGACATCTACACGCCGCTGTGGGTGACCGGCACGCTGAAGATCGAGAAGGTCAGCAATGATCTGGCCGACGCGGCGTATGCGCTGGAGGCGGACAAGGTGCGGGTGGTGCAGGAATCGGATCTGTAATTCAGACCCGCAAAAAAAACGCAGCCTCAGGGCTGCGTTTTTTGTTTTCAGAGCGGCTTGCTGCCGACGCTGACACCCATGGTGTGGCTGGCATCCGGTGCCAGGTTCACCACGTCGTCCATCACATTCGCGGTTTCGATGCAGAGCATGCGCTGCCAGCCATCGTTGTCCATGTCGCTGAGCGCAGCGGCGCGGTCGATCCACGGGTTCCAGATCACCGCCGTACGTGAACCGCTGGCGGTCAGCACGATGCGCCGTTCCCAGGCCGGATCGACGATGTTCAGTTGCGGTGGAGCGTCGAGGTAGATACGGTCGGTCTCCCCGGCAAAACGAAGGTCGCCTTGCTGGGTGTGAGTCTTCCAGTCGTCCAGGGTCTCGATGTAATCCAGGCCATCGACGCCTTCGACGCGCACGTTGCGCACATCGCTGACCGCGAAATAGCTGTGCAGCGCCTGGCTGATGCTGACGGTGTCGGCACCACGGTTGTGGCTGGTCAGGCTGATGTGCAACTGATCGTCGAGGCGCAGGGTCAGGGTCAGGTCGACCTGATGCGGCCAGCCCGGAAAGCCACCTTCGGGGTAGGGCAGCTTGAACTCAACCTTGAGGCTTTCACCTTCGGTTTCGATGCCGCCCAGTTCCCAATCCATCGCCCGGACAAACCCGTGGGCGGCGGCCGGTTCTTCGCTGACGCGCATTGCCTGCACGCTCTGCGGGTTGCGGGCGAAGACGCCGAACCACGGCCAGCACACCGGCACGCCGGCGCGGATGCTCTTGCCGGTCTTGAACACGGCCTTGTCGTTCAGCCAGATCAGTGGCGGCTGGCCGTCCACCTGATAACTGAGGATGTGCGCGCCTTGCTGGGCCACCAGCACTTCGGCCTGACCGTGGCGGATGCGCCAGCAGTTCAGTTCATCCAGTTTCACGGCTTCAACGTTGGGCGTGTTCATGGGACAACTCTCGATCAGCAACTTGGACGACTATCGACCGTGAAACGGCCGCGAGGTTTAACGTGCGCGTGGCGGAACCGAACGGGTGCGGCCGCTGCCATCGATGGCGACGAACACGAACACCGCTTCGGTCACTTTACGCCACTCGCTGGACAGCGGATCGTCGCTCCACACCTCGACCATCATCTGGATCGAGCTGCGGCCGATTTCCAGGGTCTGGGTATAAAAGGACAATTGCGCGCCGACAGCCACCGGCACCAGAAACGCCATGCGATCAATGGCCACTGTCGCAACACGGCCACCGGCAACACGGCTGGCCATGGCAGTGCCGGCCAGGTCCATCTGCGCCACCAGCCAGCCGCCGAAAATATCGCCGAAGCCGTTGGTTTCGCGGGGAAGCGCGGTGATTTGCAGGGCCAGGTCGCCTTGCGGGATCGGATCTTCTTGTTCGAGCTCTATCATGCCGGGGGTGCCTCTGACCCGTGACTCTTCGTTGGGTATTGCTGGTGGTAGCCGTCTTCGGGAAAAACGATTCAGCACCGAACATACTACGTTCGTCACGTTTTCCATCAGGCGCCTAAGGAGAAACTCTGCGAAACCGGCTAATCCCGAGCAAGGGTCGGGCCAACGACGTTTTCGCACAGCAACCCCTTACAAACCGGAGCAAGGTTGCGAGTATATCGGTCGGTAGACTCCGCGACGACCGTCCGGTTCTGATTTCGACCGGCAAATACGCGCCTCTATGTGCTTTTTCGAACAATTTGCTATGGTGCCGAACCTGCCCGAGCCACAGCCAGCGTTGTTGTGGCGGCAGATCCGACTATAAGAGAAGACCTTGCCATGACCACAGCGCCCTCGAGCCTCGCGCAGCCCGACCAACCCGCACGACCGTTGACCCGCAATGACTACAAGACTCTGTCGCTTTCGGCCCTGGGGGGCGCGCTGGAGTTCTACGATTTCATCATCTTCGTGTTCTTCGCCACCGTGGTCGGCAAATTGTTCTTCCCGGCCGACATGCCCGAGTGGCTGCGTCTGATGCAGACCTTCGGCATCTTCGCCGCCGGCTACCTCGCACGGCCGCTGGGCGGGATCGTCATGGCGCACTTCGGCGACCTGCTGGGACGCAAGAAGATGTTCACCCTGAGCATTTTCATGATGGCCGTGCCGACCCTGATCATGGGCCTGCTGCCGACCTACGCGCAGATCGGCATGTGGGCGCCGATCCTGCTGCTGTTGATGCGCGTCATCCAGGGCGCAGCGATTGGCGGTGAGGTGCCGGGGGCTTGGGTCTTCGTTTCCGAACACGTACCCGGCAAGCACATCGGCTACGCCTGCGGCACCCTGACTAGCGGCCTGACGGCGGGCATCCTGCTCGGCTCGCTGGTCGCCACCGCGATCAACAGCATTTATACGCAAACGGAAGTTTCGGATTACGCCTGGCGGATTCCGTTCCTGCTCGGCGGCGTGTTCGGTCTGTTCTCGGTTTACCTGCGCCGCTGGCTGCACGAGACCCCGGTGTTCGCCGAACTGCAACAACGCAAGGCGCTGGCCGAAGAAGTGCCGCTGCGCGCGGTGCTGCGTGACCATCGCGGGGCGATTGCAGTCTCGATGCTGCTGACCTGGTTGCTGTCCGCCGGCATCGTCGTGGTGATCCTGATGACCCCGACCGTGCTGCAAACGGTCTATCACTTCTCGCCGACCACCGCGTTGCAATCCAATAGCCTGGCGATCGTGTTCCTGAGCTTCGGCTGCATCATTTCCGGCGCGCTGGCCGATCGCTTCGGTGCCGGTCGCGTGTTCGTGTTCGGTTGCCTGGGTTTGCTGGCCAGTTCCTGGACCTTCTATCACAGCCTCGCCGATCACCCGAACTGGCTGTTCCCGCTGTATGCGCTGACCGGTTTCCTGGTCGGCACCATCGGCGCGGTGCCTTATGTGATGGTCAAAGCGTTCCCGCCGGTGGTGCGCTTCAGCGGTCTGTCCTTCTCTTATAACGTTGCTTACGCCATCTTCGGCGGCCTGACCCCGATGGTGGTCAGCCTGCTGCTGAAAGAAAGCGCGATGGGGCCTGCCTACTATGTGGCGGTGCTGTGCGGGATGGGGATCCTGGTCGGCGCGTGGCTCTGGAGCAAAGGTCGCTAAACCACCTTCACACTTGCGGTTACAACTGAAAGGCCAGCCTTCCGACAGGGATGCTGGCCTTTCATCCAATTGTCATATTTCAGCCATAGAGTGTTCACACGGCCTGCTGATACTTGGCCCCGACTTAACACACCCTATCTGCTAGGAGTAAGGCATGAAACTGAAGCGTTTGATGGCGGCAATGACTTTTGTCGCTGCTGGCGTTGCGACTGCCAACGCGGTTGCCGCTGTTGACCCTGCTATCCCGAGCTACACCAAGACCACTGGTGTGTCGGGCAACCTGTCCAGCGTCGGCTCCGATACCCTGGCCAACCTCATGACCCTCTGGGCTGAGAACTACAAAAAAGAATACCCGAACGTAAACATCCAGATTCAGGCCGCTGGCTCCGCCACCGCGCCACCTGCGCTGACTGAAGGCACCTCCAACCTGGGCCCGATGAGCCGCAAGATGAAGGACACCGAACTGGCAGCCTTCGAACAGAAATACGGCTACAAGCCAACCGCCATCCCGGTTGCCGTGGACGCCCTGGCTGTCTTCGTACACAAGGACAACCCGATCCAGCACCTGACCATGGAACAGGTTGACGCGATCTTCTCGTCCACCCGTCTGTGCGGCGCCAAGACCGACGTGAAAACCTGGGGTGACCTGGGCGTGACCGGCGACCTGGCCAACAAGCCGGTTCAACTGTTCGGTCGCAACTCGGTATCCGGCACCTACGGCTACTTCAAGGAAGAAGCCCTGTGCAAAGGCGACTACAAGCCTAACGTCAACGAACAACCAGGCTCGGCTTCGGTCGTGCAGTCGATCAGCTCCTCGCTGAACGGCATCGGTTACTCGGGCATCGGCTACAAGACCGCCAGCGTGAAAACCGTTGCTCTGTCGAAGAAGGGCAGCACTGACTTCATCGAAGACACCGAAGAAAACGCCCTGAACGGCAAGTACCCGCTGTCGCGTTTCCTGTACGTGTACGTCAACAAAGCCCCGAACAAGCCTCTGGCCCCGCTGGAAGCCGAGTTCGTGAAACTGGTTCTGTCGAAACAGGGCCAGGAAGTGGTAGTGAAAGACGGCTACATCCCGCTGCCAGCCAAGGTTGCTGCAAAAGCACTGGCTGACCTGGGTCTGCAGGAAGGCGGCGCTGAAGTCGCAAAAAAGTAACAAACTGAGTCAGGGGTGAACCCCGCCTGACTCACGTGTGGGGCCCGGCCCGCAAGCGGCCCGGCCCCCACACTCCCCGAATTCTTCTATCCACTGCCAGTGCCCTGCTGGCGGCGGATTTGGTGCGTCACTGCATTGTCATCTTTCTGTCATACAGGATCGCTAGGGTGTGCGCATGAATGATCTGGCCAATTCCAAAATGACTACGAACCCTCCCAAGCGCATTGACTTCAATACGCCTGAGTTGCAACGCAAGCGCCGCATTCGCGCGCTCAAGGATCGCTTCACCCGCTGGTACGTCCTCGTCGGCGGTCTGGCGGTGCTGGCAGCCATCACCCTGATCTTCTTTTTCCTCGCCTACGTGGTCGCGCCGCTGTTCAAAGGTGCTGACCTGAGCGCGAAAGATGCAATCACCCCGGCCTGGATGCAGGACGCCGGCAAGCCGCTGATGATTTCGCTCGAAGAGCAGAATCAGGTGGCCATGCGCGTTTCCGACAAGGGCCAGGCGCTGTTCTTCGACATCGACAGTGGCGCTGAATTGAAGCGCGTCGATCTGCCTTTGCCGGCAGGCGCCAGTGTGACCTCCATCGGCGAAGACCAGCCGGGCCATCCGCTGGTGGCCGTGGGCCTGTCCAACGGTCAGGCGCTGGTGTTCCGTCACACTTATAAAGTCAGCTACCCGGATGGCAAGAAAACCATCACCCCGGCCATCGAGTATCCGTACGGCGATGCACCGATCGCGCTGAACGAAAGCGGCGGTGCGCTGGAGCACGTCAGCCTCAACGCCACCGATTCGACCCTGATGCTGGTCGGCTCCACCGGTTCGCAACTCAATGTGCTGTCGCTGACCAGCGAAGAAAACATGATGACCGGCGAAGTCACCAACGAGCAGAAGCGTATCGATCTGCCGCAGATGACCGAGCCGGTGAAAAACATCTTCGTCGACCCGCGTCAGCAGTGGCTGTACGTGGTCAACGGGCGTGCCCAGGCCGACGTGTTCAGCCTGCGTGACAAGAGCCTCAACGGTCGCTACAAACTGCTGGAAAACGCTGACGCTGAAGTCACTGCGACCACGCAACTGGTCGGTGGCATCTCGCTGATCGTCGGTGACTCCAAAGGTGGCCTGGCCCAGTGGTTCATGGCCCGCGATACCGACGGTGAGCTGCGCCTGAAGCAGATCCGCACCTTCCAGATGGGCACCACGCCGATCGTTGAAATTTCCGCCGAGGAACGTCGCAAGGGCTTCCTGGCCCTGGATGCCAGCGGCAAGCTCGGCGTGTTCCACAGCACGGCGCATCGCACCTTGCTGGTCGATCAAGTCGTCGAAGGCCAAGGACTGTTCGGCCTGTCGCCGCGCGCCAACCGCGTAATCGTCGAAGCCGGCGGCAAGCTGCAACCGCTGCTGCTCGACAACCCGCACCCGGAAGTCTCGTGGAGCGCGTTGTGGAGCAAGGTCTGGTACGAGAACTACGACGAGCCTAAATACGTCTGGCAATCGACTGCGGCCAACACCGATTTCGAACCGAAACTGAGCCTTTCGCCACTGACCTTCGGCACCCTGAAAGCCGCGTTCTACGCGATGCTGCTGGCTGCACCCCTGGCCGTCGCCGCTGCGATCTACACCGCGTACTTCATGGCCCCGGGCATGCGCCGCAAGGTCAAACCGGTGATCGAGCTGATGGAAGCGATGCCGACGGTGATCCTCGGTTTCTTCGCCGGCCTGTTCCTCGCGCCATACGTGGAAGGGCATCTGCCGGGCATCTTCAGCCTGCTGATGTTGCTGCCGATCGGCATCCTGATCGCCGGTTTCACCTTCAGCCGTCTGCCTGAATCGATCCGCCTGAAAGTCCCGGACGGCTGGGAAAGTGCACTGCTGATCCCGGTGATCCTGTTCGTGGGCTGGCTGTCGCTGTACATGAGCCCGTTCATGGAGAACTGGTTCTTTGGCGGTGACATGCGCATGTGGATCTCCCACGACCTGGGCATCACCTACGACCAGCGCAACGCTCTGGTGGTCGGTCTGGCCATGGGTTTTGCGGTGATCCCGAACATCTACTCGATCGCCGAAGACGCCGTGTTCAGTGTGCCGCGCGGCCTGACCCTGGGCTCGCTGGCCCTCGGTGCCACGCCGTGGCAGACCATGACTCGCGTGGTGATCCTGACCGCCAGCCCGGGCATCTTCTCGGCGCTGATGATCGGCATGGGCCGTGCGGTCGGCGAAACCATGATCGTGCTGATGGCCACCGGCAACACCCCGGTCATGGAAATGAACCTGTTCGAAGGCCTGCGCACCCTGGCTGCCAACGTCGCGGTGGAAATGCCGGAGTCGGAAGTCGGCGGCAGCCACTACCGCGTGCTGTTCCTCTCGGCGCTGGTGCTGCTGTTGTTCACCTTCGTCATGAACACCCTCGCGGAACTGATTCGTCAGCGTCTGCGCAAGAAATACTCGTCGCTTTAAGCAAAGGTAGAAGTCTGTGAAACAGAACTCCCTGAAAGGATGGTTCAAGAGCGGCGCCCCGGGCGTCTGGATCAGCGGTGGCGCGGTGTCCATCGCGGTCATCATGACCATTGGCCTGCTGGCGGTAATCGCCGTGCGCGGTCTGGGTCACTTCTGGCCGGCGGATCTGATCCACGCCAGCTATGACGTACCGGGCCAGGGCCAGCATCTGGTCGTGGGCGAAGTGGTGCAGAAAGAAGAAGTGCCGCGCGCCCGTCTGAAGAGCGCCGGCCTGCCGGTGCCGGACGAAGGTCCGGAATTCATGACCCGCGAGTTGATCAAGGTCGGCAACCGTGACCTGAACGGCAACGACTTCACCTGGATCGTCGGCGAGTGGCTGACCAACCAGACCACGCCGGTGGAACTGATGGCGCTGGAGCGTCGTGAGTGGGGCAACTTCTACGGCTACCTGGTCAACGTCAAACAGGACGGCAAGGTGATCGCCGAAGGCGAAGCCGCCTGGCCTGAGCTGCAAGCGCGGATCAACCGTGTGAACGGCCTCGCCTCGCAGCTCAAGTCGCTGGAAAAAACCGACATCGGCGCGATCAACGCCGGCCTCGAGCGCATCCGTCTGCACGGTCGCAAGCTGGAACTGGAAGGCAAACTCGACCCGGCTGCCCAGGCGGACATGGACGCCGAGCGCGCCGAGCTGAACGCTCGCTATCAGGACATCGAAGCCCGTCTGGCCGACCTGCACGCGCAGTTCAACCGTGACGCCTTGACCGCTCGTGATGCGAACGGCAAGGAAATCGAAATCGGCCTGGGCAAAGTGGTTCACGCCTACCAGCCGAACGCGATGGGTACGTTCACCAAGATCGGTTTCTACTTCAGCAAGGTCTGGGAATTCCTGTCCGACGACCCGCGTGAAGCGAACACCGAAGGCGGGATTTTCCCGGCGATCTTCGGCACCGTGATGATGACCCTGATCATGGCGATGATCGTGACCCCGTTCGGCGTGCTGGCGGCGGTGTACCTGCGTGAATACGCCAAGCAGAACACCCTGACCCGGGTTATCCGGATCGCGGTGAACAACCTGGCGGGTGTTCCGGCGATTGTTTACGGCGTGTTCGGTCTGGGCTTCTTCGTCTACGTGCTGGGTGGCTCGCTCGACCGTCTGTTCTTCCCGGAAGCGCTGCCGGCACCGACCTTCGGTACGCCAGGTCTGCTCTGGGCGTCGTTGACTCTGGCGCTGCTGGCGGTGCCGGTGGTGATCGTGGCAACTGAAGAAGGTCTGGCGCGTATTCCTCGCACCGTGCGTGAGGGCTCGCTGGCTCTGGGCGCGACCAAGGCTGAAACCCTGTGGAAGATCGTTCTGCCGATGGCCAGCCCGGCCATGATGACCGGCATGATCCTCGCCGTGGCTCGCGCCGCCGGTGAAGTGGCGCCGCTGATGCTCGTGGGTGTGGTGAAACTGGCGCCGTCGCTGCCGGTGGACGGCAACTACCCGTACCTGCACCTGGATCAGAAGATCATGCACCTGGGCTTCCACATCTACGACGTCGGCTTCCAGAGCCCGAACGTCGAGGCCGCGCGGCCGCTGGTGTACGCCACGGCGCTGTTGCTGGTGCTGGTAATCGCCACCCTGAACCTGTCGGCGGTGTACATCCGTAACCACCTGCGCGAGAAGTACAAGTCGCTGGACAGCTGATCGCCGTCACAAGAATTGAAGGGCTGCCGGCCTGTATCCCGACAGCCAACCGAACCGAATTTGTTAGCACAGGGGATCTCCCATGCAGCACGAAACACATACCCACGGCATCAACATGTCTGCCCTGGGCCGCGACAAGCAGAGCCTGAACCTCGAGCAGGAAACCGTGGCCATCGAAGTGCCGGGCCTGAGCCTCTACTACGGCGAGAAACAAGCGCTGTTCGATGTCAGCATGAACATTCCGAAACAGCGCGTGACCGCCTTCATCGGCCCGTCCGGCTGCGGCAAGTCCACGCTGCTGCGGACCTTCAACCGCATGAACGACCTGGTGGACGGCTGCCGCGTCGAAGGCGCGATCAACCTGTACGGCAACAACATCTACCGCAAGGGCGAAGACGTGGCCGAGCTGCGTCGCCGGGTCGGCATGGTGTTCCAGAAGCCTAACCCGTTCCCGAAGACCATCTACGAAAACGTGGTCTACGGCCTGCGCATCCAGGGCATCAACAAGAAGCGCATCCTCGACGAAGCCGTCGAGTGGGCGTTGAAAGGCGCGGCCCTGTGGGACGAAGTGAAAGACCGTCTGCATGACTCGGCCCTCGGTCTGTCCGGTGGTCAGCAACAGCGTCTGGTGATCGCCCGTACCATCGCCGTGGAACCGGAAGTGCTACTGCTCGACGAACCGTGCTCGGCCCTCGACCCGATCTCGACCCTGAAAGTCGAAGAGCTGATCTACGAGCTCAAATCCAAGTTCACCATCGTCATCGTGACCCACAACATGCAGCAGGCGGCGCGGGTGTCCGACTACACGGCGTTCATGTACATGGGCAAACTGGTGGAATTCGGCGACACCGATACCCTGTTCACCAATCCGGCCAAGAAGCAGACCGAAGACTACATCACCGGTCGTTACGGCTGACAGTTGCGGGTTATTCACAGAATTGACGCTGCGGCCCGCCGCACCTTACCGGACGCTCCAAGGACGCCAACATGATTAGTAAAGAAGGCCTTACCCATCACATTTCCGCGCAGTTCAACGCCGAACTGGAAGAAGTGCGCAGCCACCTGCTGGCCATGGGCGGGCTGGTCGAGAAGCAGGTCAACGACGCGGTCACCGCGCTGATCGAGGCCGACTCGGGCCTGGCCCAGCAAGTGCGCGAGATCGACGACCAGATCAACCAGATGGAACGCAACATCGACGAAGAATGCCTGCGCATTCTGGCCCGTCGTCAGCCGGCGGCCTCCGACCTGCGTCTGATCATCAGCATCTCCAAGTCGGTGATCGACCTGGAGCGCATCGGTGACGAAGCGACCAAGATCGCCCGCCGTGCAATCCAGTTGTGCGAAGAAGGCGAAGCGCCGCGCGGTTATGTCGAAGTGCGTCACATCGGCGACCAGGTGCGCAACATGGTCCGCGATGCGCTGGACGCCTTTGCCCGTTTCGACGCCGATCTGGCGCTGTCGGTGGCGCAGTACGACAAGATCATCGACCGCGAATACAAGACCGCCCTGCGTGAGCTGGCGACTTACATGATGGAAGACCCGCGCTCTATCTCGCGGGTCTTGAGCATTATCTGGGTGCTGCGTTCGCTGGAGCGGATCGGCGACCACGCGCGCAACATCTCGGAGCTTGTGATTTACCTGGTGCGCGGCACCGATGTGCGCCACATGGGCCTCAAGCGCATGAAGGAAGAAGTTGAAGGGACAAGTGGCGAAACCGCTAATGTTCCGGGCGATGCTGACGATAAGTAAGATTGCCTGAGAAAAGCGCCCGGCCCTTTGGCCGGGCGTTTTTGTTTCTGCTTTTCATGGGCAGAAGCGAATTAAAAAGCAGCACCCGCGAACGAAAAGTCCCGGCGTGACTGAAGAGTTTTGGCAATGTGCCATCAGCCAGCGTTATGCTTGCCGGGATTTTAATAGGGGTGTTGGATGAGCAAGATCAGTGTGTTGGTCGTGGACGATGCATCGTTCATTCGTGACCTGGTGAAAAAGTGCCTGCGTAATTACTTCCCGGGGATCCGCACCGAGGACGCCATCAACGGCAAGAAGGCCCAGGCCATGCTGGCCAAGGAAGCTTTCGACCTGGTGCTGTGCGACTGGGAAATGCCGGAAATGTCCGGCCTCGAACTGCTGACCTGGTGCCGTGAGCAGGACAACCTCAAGACCATGCCGTTCATCATGGTCACCAGCCGGGGCGACAAGGAAAACGTCGTGCAGGCGATCCAGGCCGGTGTCACCGGTTACGTCAGCAAGCCGTTCACCAACGAGCAACTGCTGACCAAGGTCAAGCAGGCCCTGAACAAGGTCGGCAAGCTCGACACCCTGATGAACAGCGCCCCGACCAAGATGAACTCGGCATTCGGTAACGACTCCCTGAGTGCGTTGACCGGCGGCAAGGCTGCCGTGGTCGGTTCCGCACCGACCGCTGCGGCTGTGAATCCGTTTGCCAAGCCTGCCGCTGCGGCCCCGGCACCTGCCGCCGCGCCACAGCGTGGCCTGCTCAACAGCCCGCCGGTGAAAGCTCCGGCAGCCTCCAGCGCTCCGGCCGGCGGTCGTGGCCAGGGTCAGCTGCGCCTGCCGAGCGGCACCCAGCAATGCGTGATCAAGGCCCTGAGCATCAAGGAAGCGCTGTTGGTGGTGAAACGCACCGACACCCTGCCGCAGATCCTCGACAGCGCCGTGCTCGATCTGGAGCAGGGCGACAACGCCGAAATCGCCCGCCTCAACGGCTACCTGCACGCCGTCGTCGCCCACGAGCCGAAACCCGACAGCGACTGGCTGCAACTGACCTTCCGCTTCGTCGACCAGGACGCGCAGAAGCTCGACTACATCTCCCGCCTGATCGCCCGCGGCACGGCGCAGAAGCACTTCGTTCCGGGCGCGTAATCTTCGTCGCCTGACCGTCCGCCATCGCCAGCAGGCGGGCTCCCACAGGGTTCACACCGAACTTGTGGGAGCCAGCCTGCTGGCGATGGGGCATCAAAAGCACCATCCATCTCTCGCGTTGCCCAATTTGAAACATCTGTCGACTAGCCTGGTCTGCTTCAGCTGCTAGGCTCATTCCAGGCCTTACTCGACAGAACTTTTGCCCATGCCCCTGCGCCTGCTGTTTTTCTGTGGTCTGTTCATGGCCTCCACCTCGACTGTGGCCATGACGATCTACAAATCCACCGATGCCAACGGAGTGGTTTCGTACAGCGACCGTCCGAGCAAAGGCTCCCAGGTGTTCGTGTTTCAGGACCGGATGGTCGAGCGCCTGGAGCGCCAGGTCTATCTCGACATCAAGAAGCAGAAGGGCGCGGACGTGGTGTTCGTGCGCAACGACCTGTACGCGCCGGTCGAGGTGGCGCTGGCGTTTACCGGGATGAGCAACGTGCGTGGCGCGCCGGCGCAAACGATCCGCCGGGTGCTGCCGGCGCGCAGCAATACGCGGCTGGCGCTGCTGACGGCGGTGTCCGGTGGCAAGCCGCTGGTGTACACGCCCATGTTCCAGTATTCCCTCGGTGACCCCGCTGGCGCCGCACAGGGCTATCGCTATCCGTTTCCGTGGCGTGGCGGGCCGTTCCGCCTCAGCCAGGGCGCCAATGGCGATTACAGCCACTTCGGGCCGAAGAACAAATACGCGATGGACATTGCCATGCCGGTCGGTACGCCGATCATTGCGGCGCGAGCCGGGGTGGTAGTGAAGACCGAGAATTCCCAGAACGGGCGTGGCACCGATCCCTCCGGTAACTTCGTGCGGATACTGCACGACGACGGCACGATGGGCGTGTACCTGCATCTCAAGCAAGGATCGGTGAGTGTGCGCGAAGGGCAGCGAGTGGCGGTGGGCAGTCCGCTGGCGCTGTCCGGCAACACCGGCAACAGCAGCGGCCCGCACCTGCACTTTGTGGTGCAGCGCAACACCGGGATGGGGCTGGTGTCGATTCCGTATCAGTTCAACCAGCCGCTGGGGGCGTTGCCCAACTTTGCGTTGGGCAAGCAGTAAACCCCGTCAGTCGAGCATCAGCACCTTGGCCAGAATGATCTTCGGACCTTTCATCTTCTTGATGATGATCCGCAGGCCTTCGACCTCCAGCACTTCTTCCTCTTCCGGTACCCGTTTCAGGGTTTCGTAGATCAGCCCGGCGAGGGTTTCGGCTTCGATGTGGTCCAGGTCGATACCCAGCAGGCGCTCGACCTTGAACAGCGGCGTATCGCCCCGTACCAGCAACTTGCCCGGCTGGTAGGCGAGGATGCCGCGTTCGGCCTTGCGGTGTTCGTCCTGGATATCGCCGACCAGCACTTCCAGCACGTCTTCCATGGTCAGGTAGCCGATGATGTTGCCATCGGCCTCTTCGACCACGGCGAAGTGCGAGCCGCCCTTGCGGAACTGTTCCAGCAGCTGCGACAGCGGCATGTGCCGGGAGACGCGCTCCAGAGGACGGGTCAGTTCGGCGAGGTTGAACGACTCGGGAATGTGATCCAGCGCTGCCAGTTCAAGCAGCAGGTCCTTGATGTGCAGCAGGCCGACGAATTCCTTGCGCTCGCTGTCGTACACCGGATAACGGCTGAACTTGTGGCGACGGAACATCGCCAGGATTTCTTTCAGCGGGGCGTTGAATTCGAGGGTGATCAGGTCTTCCCGGGAGTTGGCCCAGTCGACCACTTCCAGCTCGCCCATTTCCACCGCCGAGGCCAGCACGCGCATGCCCTGGTCGCTCGGGTCCTGGCCACGGCTGGAGTGCAGGATCAGTTTCAGTTCTTCACGGCTGTAATGGTGCTCGTGATGCGGGCCGGGTTCACCTTGCCCCGCAATGCGCAGGATGGTGTTGGCGCTGGCGTTGAGCAGGTAGATCGCCGGGTACATGGCCCAGTAGAACAAGTACAGCGGCACCGCCGTCCACAGCGACAGCAGCTCGGGTTTGCGGATCGCCCAGGATTTGGGTGCGAGTTCGCCGACCACGATGTGCAGGTACGAAATGATGAAGAACGCGGTGAAGAACGAGATGCCTTTGACGACTTCGGCCGACTGCACGCCGACCGCGCTCAGCAGCGGTTCGAGAATGTGCGCGAACGCCGGCTCGCCGACCCAGCCAAGGCCCAGGGAGGCGAGGGTGATACCGAGCTGGCACGCCGAGAGGTAAGCATCGAGCTGACTGTGCACCGTGCGCAGGATGTGCCCGCGCCAGCCGTGCTGCTCAGCGATGGCTTCGACCCGGGTCGAGCGCAGTTTGACCATGGCGAATTCCGCCGCAACGAAGAAGCCGTTGAGCAAAACCAGGATCAGAGCGAAAAGAATCATGCCGAAATCGGCGAATATTGTTGCGAGGGACAAGCCAGGGGAAGGGTCCATGATGGAGTTTTGCGGGTTCCGTGTGATTCGAAAGAAAGAAAAATCCGCACCTGAAAGGCAGGCGCAAGTCAGCCAATGTAGCGGCTGACCTGGCGATTGCCTAGTCCGGCATTACTCAGCGGCGCTGATGACCCGTGCCTGAGCGACCTGCGCCGGGGCGAAATGGCAGGTGAACGTGCTGCCATGACCGGGCACACTGCTGATCTCCATCCGTGCGCGATGGCGCAGCAGCACGTGTTTGACGATGGCCAGACCCAGGCCCGTGCCGCCGGTGTTGGAGTTGCGGCTGGAGTCGACGCGGTAGAAGCGTTCGGTCAGGCGCGGCAGGTGTTTGCTGTCGATGCCGATCCCGGAATCCTGCACGCTCAAGTGTGCGCCCTGATCGTCGCCCCACCAGCGGATGCGGATATTGCCTTCGGCCGGGGTGTATTTGACCGCGTTGAACACCAGGTTGGAAAACGCACTGCGCAGTTCCGCCTCGCTGCCCTTGAGCAGAATGCTGGTGTCGGCTTCCAGGGTGATGCGCTGATTTTTCGAACCGGACAACTGCTGCGCATCGCTCTTGATTGACTGCAACAAAGTGTCGATGTGCACCGGCTGGTTGTCCGACGGGTAATCGGTGGCTTCCAGCTTGGCCAGTAGCAGCAAGTCGTTGAGCAGGGTCTGCATGCGTCCGCCCTGTTGCTGCATCTGCTGCAGGGCACGGCTCCAGCGCGGGTTCACTTCCTCGACGTTGTCGAGCAGGGTTTCCAGGTAGCCGCAGATCACCGTCAGCGGGGTGCGCAGCTCATGGGAGACGTTGGCGATGAAGTCTTTGCGCATCTGTTCCAGTTGATGGATGCGCGTGACGTCGCGCACCAGCATCAAGTGTTCGTTGTTGCCGTAGCGCGTGAGGTACAGCTGGATGCGTACGCGATCGTTGGTCGGCGAGGGAATTTCCAGCGGTTCGGCGTAGCTTTCCTGCTCGAAGTATTCCTTGAAGCGCGGATGGCGGACCAGGTTGGTCACCGGTTGGCCGCTGTCCTGCGGGGTCTTGAGGCCGAGCAGGGTTTCGGCGGCGCGGTTCCACCATTCCAGGTTGCCGTCGCTGTCGAGCATGATCACCGCGTCTTTCAGCGCGGCGGTGGACTCCTGAACGCGGTCGATCACCGCTTGCAGGCGTCCGCGTACCCGTTGGTCGCGGCGTTGCAGGTGGTAGATGCTGTCGAACACCTCACCCCACAGGCCGTAGCCGTCGGGCGGTGCTTCATCGGGTTGGTGCAGGCGCAGCCATTCGTGCAGGCGCAGCAGTTGCTTGAGCGTCCAGGCCAGGTACAGGCCCAGTCCCGCCGCCAGACTCCAGCCGTAGTAGCCGGTGATCAGGCCGATCACCAGGCAGCCGGTGACCAGCAACAGCATGTGGCGAATCAGGGTGCCATGCCAGTTTTGGTTCACGGAAAATGCGGTCCTTGTCTACGGGGCTGGCGCTCGGCTCAGGCTTTGGTGGAGAACCGGTAGCCGGTGCCGCGCACGGTTTGTACCAGATTTTCGTAGGCATCGCCGAGGGCCTTGCGCAGGCGCCGGATGTGCACGTCGACGGTGCGCTCTTCAACATAGACGTTGCCACCCCAGACCTGGTCCAGCAATTGGCCACGGGTGTAGGCGCGCTCCTGGTGGGTCATGAAGAATTGCAGCAGACGGTATTCGGTCGGGCCCATCTCGGCAGGTTTGCCGTCGATGGTCACGCGGTGGCTGATCGGGTCGAGCAGCAGGCCGCCGACTTCGATCGGCGCTTCGCCATCGGTCGGGCCGGCGCGACGCAGCACAGCCTTGAGGCGTGCCACCAGTTCGCGTGGGGAAAACGGTTTGGTGATGTAGTCGTCGGCGCCGACTTCCAGACCCTGGATCTTGTTGTCCTCTTCGCCCTTGGCGGTGAGCATGATGATCGGGATGTCCCCGGTCAGCTCGTCACGCTTGAGGCGGCGGGCCAGCTCGATGCCGGAGGTGCCGGGCAGCATCCAGTCGAGCAGGATCAGGTCCGGCTTGCGGTCGACGATGATGGCGTGGGCCTGCTGCGAGTTCTCTGCCTCGAGGCAGTCATAGCCGGCCATTTCCAACGCAACGGCGATCATTTCGCGAATGGGCGCTTCGTCGTCGACGATCAGAATGCTCCTGCCAACCATGCCTTAATCCTCTTGTCATTTAACTGTCTTGCGCCGCATTAGATAACGGAATTATTGCAGTCGTGTGACAGTATTTTAGTCCGGCGGCGATTGTACAAATCCTGAACTAAGCTCTAAGTCCGAATCCTGACAACCACAAGAGAAGGTTTCCATGACACAAATGACTGCTTCCTTTAAGGCTTTGCTGATGGCTGCCGCCCTGACTCTGCCTGGACTGGCGATGGCGGCCGAGCCGGCCATGATGAAAGACGGAATGATGGTCGACCACAAGGGCATGACGCTTTACACGTTCGACAAGGACAGTGGCGGCAAGTCGATGTGCAACGGCGATTGCGCCAAGAACTGGCCGCCGTTGATGGCGCCGGCAGATGCCAAGGCTGAAGGTAAATGGACGGTCATCAAACGTGATGACGGCATGATGCAGTACGCCTACGACGGCAAACCGCTGTACACCTTCGTGAAAGATGCCAAGCCGGGCGATATGACCGGCGACAAGATGAAGGACGTGTGGCACGTGGTTCACGAGCACAAATAAACGCAAATCCCTTGTGGGAGCGAGCTTGCTCGCGAACGCGTCTTTTCAGTCAGCCTATGTGGCAACTGACCCAACGCTTTCGCGAGCAAGCTCGCTCCCACAGGTTTTGTGAGTCAGCGCAACGCGTAATCCAGCACGATCCCGACGAAAATCGCCAGCCCGGCCCAGTGGTTGTGCAGGAACGCCTTGAAGCAACGCATCCGGTCGCGGTCGCGGGTGTACCAGAATTCCCAGGCGTAGCACCCGGCCGCCACCAGCAGGCCGAGGTGGAACCAGATCCCCAGCTCGAATTTCGACCCCGCCAGCACCAGGCAGCCCAGCGACAGTAGCTGCAAGGTCAGGATGATCACCCGGTCCGCTTCGCCGAACAGGATCGCCGTGGATTTCACGCCGATCTTCAGGTCATCGTCGCGGTCGGTCATCGCGTAATAGGTGTCGTAGCCCACCGTCCACAACAGATTGGCGATCCACAGCAGCCAGGCGGTGGCCGGCAACTCACCGGTTTCGGCGGTGAACGCCATCGGCATCCCCCAGGAGAACGCCGCGCCCAGTACCACTTGCGGGTAGTAGGTGTAGCGCTTCATGAACGGATAGGTGAACGCCAGCGCCAGACCGCCCAGCGACAGCCAGATCGTCGCCGCATTGGTGCACAGCACCAGCAGGAAACTCACGCCCATCAGCAGCGCGAAGAACACCAGCGCCTCTTTCGAACTGATCTTGCCGGCAGCGATAGGTCGCTGCGCAGTGCGTTTGACGTGGCCGTCGACCTTGCGGTCGGCCCAGTCGTTGATCACGCAGCCGCCGGCACGGGTCAGCACCACGCCGAGGACGAAAATCACGATATTGGCCAGCGATGGCGAGCCTTTACCGGCAATCCACAGGGCCCAGAGCGTCGGCCACAGCAGCAGGTAAATGCCGATCGGCTTGTCCATCCGGGTCAGCTGGATGAAGTCCCAGGCACGCGGGTTCAAGCGATTCAGGGATTTGAGCAGGCTTTGGTACATCAGCAGTTCTCCGGACGGGCGCGGACGGCTTCCCACAGCGTAGGCAGGAAAATCTCCGCCACCAGTACGCTCAATGCGCCACGGTCGAAACGCGAACGCCGCCCCCACAGGCCAGGAGCCCGGGAATCTTCGGGCAGCCAATGTTCCGGGTAATGGCAGACTTCGATGGCGCGGCGCTGGAAGGCGTGATCGCAGAACAGCAGTTCGCCCAGCGAGCGGCTGCCCAGTTCATCCATGTGCAAGCCGTCGCCCTGCAAGGCACTGCGCGACGCCACGCTGCGGGCGAACACCCAGGCCTCGCCATGCCCGCGCAAATACACCTCACGCACCCAGCCTTCGCTGCCTTCGGCCAGGTCCAGCGCGGCGCATTCGTCGTCGCGCAGGGTCTGCCAGCCTTCGAACAGCGGCGTCACGCTGAAGCCGTCATCGGACAGGCGCGTCAGTCGGCGGGTCAGGGAGCCTTCGTCGAACAGCCAGTCGAGCGTGGATGTGTCGGGGAGGGGTGTCGGTTCGCTTTGCGGGCGCCACAGCGGAGCGTTTGTGTGTTGCACAATGAGTCATTATTGGCAGCAAATGAGGCGGCGAGCTTACCATGGCGAGCCGCGAGTTTGATTGATCCGGGTCGCCGCTGCGCCGAACAGGCTTGCATCTGCCCGGCCCGATCAGTACAAAACGCCCTGAGCCGGACGGCAGCGCTGCACCATCGACCGTCCGCGCCGGCTAAAGCCTGAATCCTGAGGAAGTACCTGAATGAAAAAGTGGCAATGTGTGGTCTGCGGCCTGATTTACAACGAAGCCGACGGCTGGCCGGATGACGGCATTGCGCCGGGCACCCTGTGGCAGGACGTGCCGGAAGACTGGCTGTGCCCGGACTGCGGCGTCGGCAAGATGGACTTCGAAATGATCGAAATCAACTGAGAAAACACTGAGGAGTAGGGCATGAGCGCACCTGTCGTAATCATTGGCACCGGGCTGGCGGGTTACAACCTGGCCCGCGAGTTTCGCAAACTCGATGGCGAAACCCCGTTGCTGCTGATTACCGCCGATGACGGTCGCTCCTACTCCAAGCCGATGCTGTCCACCGGCTTCGGCAAGAACAAGGACGCCGACGGCCTGAGCATGGCGGAGCCGGGCGCGATGGCCGAGCAGTTGAAGGCCGAAATCCGCACCCACACCCGCATCAGCGGCATTGATCCGGGCCACAAGCGGTTGTGGATCGGTGAGGAAGCAGTGAGCTATCGCGACCTGATCCTCGCCTGGGGCGCCGAAACCGTACGCGTGCCGATCGAAGGTGATGGCGGGGACCTGGTGTTCCCGATCAACGATCTCGAAGATTACGCGCGCTTTCGCGCCGCCGCGGCCGGCAAGCGTCGAGTGTTGCTGCTCGGCGCTGGGCTGATCGGCTGCGAGTTCGCCAATGACTTGATTCTGGGCGGCTACGAGGTGCAACTGGTTGCACCCTGCGAGCAGGTGATGCCGACCCTGCTGCACCCGGCCGCTGCTGCTGCGGTGCAGGCCGGGCTGGAAAGCCTCGGTGCGCGATTCCACCTCGGCCCGGTGCTGACCCGTCTGCAAAAAGTCGTGGATGGGCTGGAAGCGCACCTGTCCGACGGCCAGGTCGTCCCGTGCGATGTGGTGGTCTCGGCCATCGGCCTGCGCCCGCGGATCGATCTGGCGGCGGCAGCCGGCATCCAGACCAATCGCGGCGTAGTGGTCGACCGTCATCTGCAAACTTCTCACGCCAACATTTACGCCCTGGGCGACTGCGCCGAGGTCGACGGGCTGAATCTTCTGTACGTCATGCCCCTCATGAGTTGTGCGCGAGCGCTGGCACAAACCCTGGCCGGCAACCCGACCGTGGTGAACTACGGTCCGATGCCGATCACCGTGAAAACCCCGGTCTGCCCGCTGGTGGTTTCCCCGCTGCCACGGGGCCGCGAGGGTGTCTGGACGGTCGAAGGGCAGGGCGCGGACATCAAGGTGCTGTGCCACGACGCAGACGGGCAATTGCTCGGTTACGCCCTGACCGGCGCGGCGGTGATGGAAAAACTCGCGCTGAACAAACAGCTTCCGGCCTTGCTGGCGTAAATACCGGTCGTTCTGTCGGAATCACCCCGCTTTTGCCCCCACAAAGGTCGCGGGGAGACTGGCGCCGCCCTTATCCGCGTGCCATCCTCACTCCCGTCTGCCGCAGAGTAGAGCCTGCGGCGCCTTGGGCGCTGTTCCAACGAGAACAGCACGGACATAACAACAAAAAACCGTCAAAGGGGCTTCACTAATGCGTAAACCAGAACTCGCCGCTGCAATCGCTGAAAAAGCGGATCTGACCAAAGAGCAGGCCAACCGCGTTCTCAACGCCGTTCTCGAAGAAATCACCGGCGCCCTGCACCGCAAGGACAGCGTCACGCTGGTGGGCTTCGGCACCTTCCTGCAACGCCACCGCGGTGCCCGCACCGGCAAAAACCCGCAAACCGGTGAACCGGTGAAGATCAAGGCCAGCAACACCGTTGCGTTCAAGCCAGGCAAATCGTTGAAAGACAGCGTCAATCCATAATTGCGGTGCACTCCCTGAATAGCGGGGAGAGCCGTAGTGAAAAAATGGGCACTCCGATTGCGGTCGGGTGCCCATTTTTTGTGTCTGTAGGGTTCCCGGCTACCTCGGAGTTGTTTCTGTGCCTTTCATGATTTTCTGAATGTTTTTTGTCTTGATATTTATACCTTATCGGCCATTCTTCTATTTATTGTCTATTTATCTGGGCGTTAATCTGTCTGCATGTGTGATGAGTACTGCTGCGAGCTAATGCCTTCAAATTGAGACGTAAAGGACGATTTTTGTATTAATGCCCAGATTTCCATACGCAGTGATGGCATTGGATGTGGCTCAGGTCGATTTTTCCGCATGGCCTGGTATTGAATACACACACTTCGTCATTTGCACATTCGCTTCAGGGATTTAGACACTATGCGCCTCCAAGCAATGACCGACGATGCGATTGCCAGCGCCATTGGTGCCCGGCTCCAGGAATTGCGCCTGAAGAAGAATCTCAGCCAGGAGCATGTCGCCAGGGAAGCCGGCATCAGCCGCCAGACCTTGATCAATCTTCTCCATGGCAAAGGCACCCTGGTGAATCTGCTGGCCGTCCTGCGTGTCATTGGCGAGCTGGAAAGAGCGGCCTTACTGGTTGAGCCCGTTCGACCGAGCCCATTGCAAGTGATCAAGATGGCCGGAACGCAGCGCGTTCGGGCAACCGGCACACGAGCGGTGGGCAAGGCGTCGGCAGGGAGCGCAGGCGATTCTGTGTCCGGCAGCGAAGTCAAAAAGGAGGTTGATTGGTGATTACTGCAAAGGTGTATCTGTTCGACCGGTTTGTCGGGGGGCTGCTCTGGGATGAGGGCAGCCAGCTGGGTTTGTTCGAATACGATCCTGAATTCGTCAAAACCGGTATCGAAATCTCGCCTATCCATATGCCCTTGGCTGCGAATCAGACTTACGCCTTTCCCGGCCTGAATCGGGAAACCTACAAAGGCCTTCCGGCTATCCTGGCTGACTCTCTGCCGGATGATTTCGGTAACGCACTGATCGACGCCTGGCTCGCTAAAGAGGGCCGTGACAAAACGACATTCACTCCCGTTGAGCGAATCCTGTATCAGGGTGCACGCGGGATGGGTGGGCTCGAGTATCGGCCCGCCCTCACTGGCTCTGTAAACGCCAGTGAAAGTGTCCAGATTGATGCGCTGGTAGAGCTTGCCAGCGAAGTGCTCTCGCAACGGGAAAGCTTGGCTGATCGCCTCGCAAAACACGATTCCGATGTCGATGACGAGGCACTTCAGCGCTTGATTCAGGTCGGCACCAGCGCTGGCGGGGCGCGGGCCAAAGCCGTTATCGCGATGAACGCGGCTGGCGAGATCCGTTCAGGGCAAGTCAAGGCGCCAATGGGGTTTTCCTACTGGCTGCTGAAGTTCGACGTTGCTAAAAACACTGACTTCCTGGCCGATTCGCAGGGTTTTGGACGTGTGGAGTACGCATATTCGCTCATGGCCAAAGCCGCCGGCATCACTATGAGCCCGTGCGAATTATTGGAAGAGGGCGGGCGTGCTCACTTTCTGACCAAGCGCTTTGATCGGACCGATGACGGGGAAAAGATCCACATGGCGACCCTGTGTGCCATGGATCATGCCGACTATAAGCAGCCGGGCGGCTACTCCTATGAGCAGGCATTCGGGGTGATGCGAATGCTCGGACTCTCGCGCAGCGACGCAATAGAGTACTTTCGGCGCATGGTTTTCAATGTGGTCGGGCGTAATCAGGATGACCACACCAAGAACACCAGTTTCCTGATGGATCGAGCCGGCACCTGGTCTCTTTCCCCGGCCTATGATGTTTCGTGGTCGTATCAGCCTGGCAGTTTCTGGGTCGCGACCCACCAGATGACTATCAATGGCAAGCGCGACAGGTTTGAGCTCGCGGACCTCGAAGCCGTTGCCCGACAGATCCGGGGCATCGACGCCCCGGCCATAATTCAAGAGGTTTGCGCTGCCGTTAAGCGTTGGCGCGAGATTGCCGGATCAGTAGGCGTTGCACCGCGATTGATCGATGAGATCGAGAAGACACACCGACTCTATCTTGGTGAAGCAATCGCCTGATCAAGCCGAGAAGAAGTACCGGGTGAGGTGAAAGAAGATCGGCGCGGCGAAACAGATCGAATCCATCCGGTCGAGCATCCCGCCGTGGCCCTTGATCATCGTGCCCCAGTCCTTGGCGCTCAGGCTGCGTTTGATCGCCGACATGACCAGCCCGCCAAGGAAACCCATCACCACGATGACCAGCGACATCAGCAGCGACTGCCAGAAGCTGAACGGTGTCATCCAGAACATGCAGCCACCGATAAGCGTGGCGGACAACCCGCCGCCAACCAGCCCTTCCACGGTTTTCGATGGGCTCACCAGCGGCGCGACCTTGCGTTTGCCGAAGAGCTTGCCGAACACGTACTGCAGCACATCGCTCATCTGCACCACGAATACCAGGTAGAACAGCAGCAGGGCGTTCTGACCCTGGAAACCCTGCAGGTCCAGCAACAGCAGCGCCGGCGCATGGCTGATGCAGTAGATACAGATCATCACGCCCCACTGAATCTTCGCCGTGCGCTCCAGAAAGCCCTCGGTGTCCTGGCTCAGCACGGCAATCGCCGGCAGCAGCAGGAACGCATACACCGGCACCAGCAGGGTGAACATCGAATACCAATGGGTGCCGATCAGCAGGTATTGCAGCGGGATCAGGATGAAAAACGCCGAAAACAGCGCGTTATGGTCACCGCGTGCGGTGGGTGTCAGGGTGATGAACTCGCGCAGCGCAAACAGCGAAATGAAGCCGAACAACACTACCGTCGCGTTTGGGCCGAGCAGCCAGGACACGAAGAAAATAATGACCATCCCCCACCACGCGTTCACGCGCTGGTTGAGGTTTTCGATGGTCGCGATCGAGCTTTCGCTCTTTGCGCGTCTGGCCAGTACGCCGCCAATCAGCGAAGCCACCGCCAGCAGTGCAGCGATTGCCGCGAAGAACCACAGGAACTTGGTTTCCAGACTCATTTCGACAACCTCACGATGGCGTCACGCGCGCGATCCAGAAACGCCTGTTTCTCCTCACCGGCAATTCTCTGCAGCGGGTCGCCGATGCGGATCGTGCAGATGATCGGCAGCGGCACATGTTTGCCCTTGGGCATCGAACGATGCAGGTTTTCCAGGTAGATCGGCACCAGATCGACATCGGGAAAGGTTTCGGCCAGACGGAAGATCCCGGACTTGAACTCCCCCGGCAGCGGCTGAGTGGAGCGCGTCCCTTCAGGAAAAATGATGATCGAATGACCGGCTCGCACCACATCGAAGATCGGCTCCAGCACATTGGTACCCGGTGCCGGATTGCGCTCGATCAGCACCGCATTCAGGCCTTTCTGCGAGATGTACGACAGAAAACGGTTCTTGCCCCAGTAGTCCGCGGCCGCCACCGGTTTCACGTTCAATCGGGCTTCCGGCGGCAGTGCAGCGATGATCGCCAGGGTATCCATATGACTGGTGTGGTTGGCGTAGTAGATGCGCTGGCGCGAGAGGTCCGGCGGGCTTTCCCAGCGGGCGGTCACGCCGATCAAGAAACGCAGCACCGAAATCAGCGCATTACTGATCCACATGAGCATTCCCCTTCAGTTGTCTGGCGATGGCCAGGGTGCGCGTGACGCAGGTGGCAACGGAGCCAAGAGCGATGATCACCAGCGCGATCAGCAAAGCGTAGTGGGTCGCGTAGTAAATGGTTTCGAACGCGTTCAACAGCAGCGCCACGGTCATCACCGCCATCCGGTGCTGCTTGGCCATCGGCCCCATGAAACTCTGGGTGAGCCCTAGAGCGCCGCCGAACACCCGGACATACGCCGTCAGCGCAGCGGCCAATGCGGCAAACCAGCCGAGATCGGACTGGCCGATGGCAAAACCCAGCCCGACGATCAGCAGGCTGTCGGCAACCCGGTCCGGAAACTCGTTGTACAGACTGCCAACGGCCGACTGCTTGCCGCCTTCGATTGCCATCATCCCGTCGAACAGATTGCACAGCAGCCGCAGTTGAATGCCGACGATGCACAAGATTGAACCGGCCACGCCGTTGTCGATGTTCAGGGTCACCGCGCCGAACAGCGCGAAGAGCATGCTGATGACGGAGATCTGGTTGGGGGAGATGTCCCGCTTGACCAGTTCATCCGTGAAGCGTCTCGCCCAGCCCGCCGAGCGGGTCTTGATGGGCCGTCTGTTTTCATCCATTTGCCAATGTCCGTATCAGTGGTAAGCCGTCAATTGATGACTGAGGCTGGCAATATAAAGGCACGTTCGCAGCATGAAATATATTGATGTAAGAACAGTCCGCGACATTTGTCAGAACAATCCACATCGAAAGTGTGTGCTTAAGCAGGGCGAAGGCTTGATGGATTGACGGCGACTTGCGTGAAGTCCTGCAATTGTGCGGGTAAAGAAGTCTTGTGAAGTATGCGAAGTGTGTAATGACATCAAATTGATGGCACTTTTATTGTTACCTGTTGTCCTCCGGGATTTGTTTAAAGATGCCTATGTGTTTTCGGAAGATTCCTACTTTATTTTCTTTCCAGTGTTGTCATGCTTTCGTCCGTATTTTGGAACGCGCGTTCAAGGAGGTGTCGGCGGGTTTCAGGCAGCCGCTCTGGGACGCAGGTTACGCCGGGGTTTGAAAGGCACGGTTGATATAAGCCGATATCAGGGAAACCCCTGACACATATAGGGCGATCTCCTACAGCGCCCAATGAACAGTTCGTCTTGTTGTTTAATCAGATGCTTGCTAGTGGCCATCATAGTGATTACGATGCGCCCACTTGAAAGAGCACACACTCAATTGGATGAGTCTTCTCACTGCTCTTCGATACTGTCCCCGCGCCGCTGCAACTCCAATAGGCGCACGACCGTAATCCAAACAAAGGCCATGGATGTCCTACTCAAGCAAACTTTCCGCCCATTACCTCGAACTCGCTAAAGTCTCTGTTTCCAAAGAGAATTTTGCGGGCGAAGACGTTCGTTTCTCGAGCGAATTCGAGGCCTTGGAAAGCGAGCTGGCCAAAGCCTCTTCGATGCACGAAAGCGGGCAGATCGACTGGCTGAAAATTCGCGAAAACAGCGAAAACCTCCTGCGTACCCAATCCAAGGATTTACGTGTCGGCGCCTGGCTGACCTGGTCGCTGTACCAGCGTGAATCCTTCCCCGGCCTGCTGGCCGGCCTCGGTTTGCTGCACCACTTGTCGGAAAACAACTGGGCCGAGGTTCACCCGCTCAAACCCCGCACCCGGGCCGCCGCCATTGGCTGGCTGGTGCCGCGTCTTGAGCAGGTGATCACCGAGAACATCGCGATCAAGGAACAGCTGCCGATGTTCCGGCAACTGTCCGAGCACCTGTCCGGTCTCGACGCCGCCTGCACCGAGCATCTGGGCGATGATGCGCCGCTGCTGTTGCCGCTCTCCCGCCGCCTGAAAACCATGATCCAGCGCGCCGCCGATAACCAGCCGGCACCCGGCGTGGTGGGCGCGGCGGTGGCGCAGGTCAAGCAGGCCGCCAGCCAGTTGCTGGCGCCCGGCGCGCCGATCGACAACGAGAAAGAAGCCCACAAGGCCCTGCGCGCGCAGCAGGAAAGCGCCCGCCCGTTGTGCGCCTGGTGGCTCAAGCAGAAAGCCACCGACCTGCGCGCGCTGCGCCTCAACCGCACCTTGCTGTGGATGACGATCGATGCGGTGCCCGAACGCAACGCCGAGCAGATCACCGTGCTGCGCGGGTTGCCGGTCGACAAGCTCAAGCAGTATCAGGACCGTTTCGATCAGGGCAAATACGCCGACCTGCTGGTGGAACTGGAGGCGAGCCTGGCGAAGGCGCCGTTCTGGTTCGATGGCCAGAGGATGGTCTGGGAATGTCTCCAGAACCTCAACGCCGAGCTGGCCATGCGCGAAGTGGAAATCCACTTCGCGCTTTTGATTCAGCGCCTGCCCGGCATCATCGAGCTGCGTTTCCATGACGGTGCGCCGTTCGCCGATCCGTCCACCCGGGCGTGGATCGCCGGCAACGTCATGCCGCACCTGCAAAGCGCCAGCGCGCCGCGCAAGGTCGAGACCGAGAACGTCGAAACCCAGCCAGCCTGGGAAAAGGCCTTGGAAGAAGTCCAGCCGATCCTGCGCAAGGAAGGCCTCAAACCGGCGGTGCAGATCCTCAAGCAGGGCCTGCAATCGGCGCACGGCGGGCGCGAACGCTTCTTCTGGCAGTTCGCCCTCGCGCGGCTGTGCTTCCTGGCCAAGAAATACGAACTCGCCAAGAACCAGCTCGAAACCCTCGATCAGACATTACAGGACTCAGGCCTGCACGCCTGGGAGCCCGATCTTGCATTGGAAGTGCTGCACCTGCTGCACAGTTGCTGCGAGTTGTTACCGCAGAACCATGCCGTACGTGAACGCAAGGAAGAGATTTATCGCAGGCTGTGCCACCTCGATCTCGAAGTGGTACTCGAATAGGCCCCAGGGCCACAACCGCAAGGAGAAAAGCCATGGCCAAAGAAGGCTCGGTAGCCCCCAAGGAACGCATCAACGTCACCTTCAAACCCGCCACCGGCGGTGCTCAGGAAGAGATTGAACTGCCGCTGAAGCTGCTGGCAATCGGTGACTACACCCACCGCAAGGACGATCGCAAGATCGAGGATCGCAAGCCGATCAGCATCGACAAGATGACCTTCGACGAAGTGCTGGCCAAGCAAGAGCTGGGTCTGACGCTGAGCGTGCCGAACCGTCTGCAGGAAGATGGCGAGGCCGACGAGCTGGCTGTGCAACTGCGCGTCAACTCCATGAAGGACTTCAACCCGGCCAGCCTGGTCGAGCAAGTGCCTGAGCTGAAAAAACTGATGGAACTGCGCGACGCGCTGGTGGCCCTCAAAGGCCCGCTGGGTAACGCACCTGCGTTCCGTAAAGCCATCGAAGGCGTGCTCGCCGACGACGAATCCCGCGGTCGCGTACTCGGTGAGCTGGGCCTGAATGCCGCAGCCCCGGACGCTTGAGACTCCAGCAGCCAAGGAAGCCAACACAATGAGCACTAGCGCAGCACAACAGAACGCCGCAGAAAACGGCGAGTACAGCATCCTCGACAGCATCATCGCCGAAACCCGCCTGACGCCGGACGACGAAGCCTACGACATCGCCAAGCGCGGTGTGTCGGCGTTCATCGAAGAGCTGCTCAAGCCGCAGAACAACGGTGAGCCGGTCAAGAAAGCCATGGTTGACCGCATGATCGCCGAGATCGATGCCAAGCTCAGCCGCCAGATGGACGAAATCCTGCACCACCCGGACTTCCAGGCGCTGGAATCGTCGTGGCGTGGCCTGCAACTGCTGGTCGACCGCACCAACTTCCGCGAAAACATCAAGATCGAAATCCTCAACGTCTCCAAGGACGACCTGCTGGACGACTTCGAAGATTCGCCGGAAGTGATGCAGTCGGGCCTTTACAAGCACATCTACACCGCTGAATACGGCCAGTTCGGTGGTCAGCCGGTTGGCGCGATCATCGCCAACTACTACCTGTCCCCAAGCTCGCCGGACGTGAAACTGATGCAGTACGTGTCCAGCGTAGCCTGCATGTCCCACGCGCCGTTCATCGCCGCTGCCGGCCCGAAATTCTTCGGCCTGGAAAGCTTCACCGGTCTGCCGGACCTGAAGGATCTGAAAGATCACTTCGAAGGCCCGCAATTCACCAAATGGCAGAGCTTCCGTACCTCGGAAGACTCCCGCTACGTTGGCCTGACCGTTCCGCGTTTCCTGCTGCGTAACCCGTACGACCCGGAAGAAAACCCGGTCAAATCGTTCGTGTACAAGGAAAACGTTGCCAACAGCCACGAGCACTACCTGTGGGGCAACACCGCTTACGCGTTCGGCACCAAGCTGACCGACAGCTTCGCCAAATTCCGCTGGTGCCCGAACATCATCGGCCCGCAGAGCGGCGGCGCGGTTGAAGACCTGCCTCTGCACCACTTCGAAAGCATGGGCGAAATCGAAACCAAGATTCCTACCGAAGTTCTGGTTTCCGACCGTCGTGAATACGAATTGGCCGAGGAAGGCTTCATCTCCCTGACCATGCGTAAAGGCTCCGACAACGCAGCGTTCTTCTCCGCCAGCTCGGTGCAGAAGCCGAAGTTCTTCGGCATCAGCGCAGAAGGCAAGGCTGCAGAGCTGAACTACAAGCTCGGCACCCAACTGCCGTACATGATGATCGTCAACCGCCTGGCTCACTACCTGAAAGTGCTGCAGCGCGAGCAACTCGGTTCGTGGAAAGAGCGTACCGACCTCGAGCTGGAACTGAACAAGTGGATCCGCCAGTACGTGGCCGACCAGGAAAACCCGAGCGCCGAAGTACGTGGCCGTCGTCCGCTGCGCGCTGCGCAAGTGATCGTCAGCGACGTTGAAGGCGAGCCGGGTTGGTACCGCGTTAGCCTGAACGTGCGCCCGCACTTCAAGTACATGGGTGCCGATTTCACCCTGTCGCTGGTTGGCAAGCTGGACAAAGAGTAAGAGCGACTCATGGACGGATACGGCAGCCTTTTCGAACGCCTCAACGGCGACGCGGAACTACGCAAGGGCAGGAGCCTCGAGGCTTCGGCCATGGCGTCGGTGGCTGCCCATCTGGCCAAAATGCTCAGCACCCGGGCCGGCAGCGTGCAAACGCTGTCCGACTACGGGTTGCCCGATCTCAATGACATGCGCCTGAGCCTGCACGACTCCCTGAGTCAGGCCCGCCTGGCCATCGAAAGCTTCATCGAAGCCTACGAACCGCGCCTGAGCAACGTGCGTGTCATTTCCCTGCCGCGTGACCACGATCAGCTTCGCCTGGCCTTCAGCATCGAAGGCCTGCTGGAAGTCGAGGGTTTCAAGCGTCAGGTCAGTTTCGCCGCGCGCCTGGATGGCAGCGGTCAAGTGAAGGTCAACTAAGGAGAACCCCGATGTCTGGCAAACCTGCAGCACGCGTATCCGACCCCACCGCTTGCCCGCTCCCCGGCCACGGCACCAACCCGATCGCCGCCGGTTCTGGCGACGTGTTCTTCGACGGCCTCGCGGCCGCCCGCGAAGGCGATGCCTCCGCGTGTGGTGGTGCGATGGTCGGCGATCTGGCGACCACGGTTCTGATCAACGGCAAGCCGGCCGCCACGGTCGGTTCGGTTGGATCTCATGGCAATAAAGTAACGGCTGGATCCGGGACGGTGATTATCGGCAATTCGCATTCGCCGGCGCCGTTTGTGCCGCCGTTGCCGGTGGAAATTCAGTGGCCCTTTACCGAACATTTTGTTGTGACGGACCCAGAAACGGGTGAGCCAATCGCGAATCGCGGATACACCATCCGAACTGACTCAGGAAAAGAAATAACAGGTGTTACGGATAGTGCAGGCAAAACTTCGATGATTGGTTCCTCAATTTCTGAAGGAATTACTTTGCTTTTAGAGCCTCAAGACTCAATCGCTATTTGCTGAGGTTAACTCCATGCCCGCACCGGTTAATGCCCCCCTGACCCCAGCTGAAAATAAAGAGGGTCAAAAAGTTCAAGCGAAGGTATTTCAGCTGTCTTCAATTCCAAAAGTCATGGATAAGCTGGGCTGGACGGTAGCGGCTCGCGTCATGCGAAAATGGTTCGCGGGTGCGCCTTATGAGTTGTCAAAATCTGTTAAGCAGGGTGATGTTTCTGCGAGTACGCTGACTGCGGAAAAGCTTATAACGGACATACCTTTTGAATGGTTGTTTAGCGGGTCTGATCGTGTAAAGCCGAAAGTTGATGAGTATATCGCTGGGCTCTCGGTGACCTCAGAGTTTAACGGAAGTGTCGGTAGGGTAAAGGGTTCGTTTGATGAACTTTCGAAAGGACTGATTGTATTGATGACGCGTCTCCAGCGACTCGGTTTGCTGGATGTAAAATCCAAGAGGTTGAAAAGCGCATATTTGGATTTTAGTGATAAAACCGCCATGGAGCTGGAGGATATATCGCAATTCAATTTGATTAGGTTTGGTGCCTCCGATTGGGAAAAGGCTACGGATGCGTTAGATGATGTATACGGTGCTTTAGGGACTTTTGTTGTAAAAGTTGCAGCGACCAGGTTTCGTACAATCCAAAACGATCATGGATTTCCAGCGATCGAGATTGAACAGGTTGGACTTTACGTCCGAGATACCTACGATTTTCTCAATGCAGGAGACGATCAGTTGTTGGGTTACTGGTCACCTGAGGGGGTAATCCGACCTGGCCCCATAGACTACTTTACTGAGCCGGCGGTGATTGAGAAAGGTGGAGTCGATTATTATAAAGTGACAAATGGGCACTTTAATAAGTATCGGCAGTTACACGGAAAGGGTGGAGATATGATGATTTATACGACGGTTAAATTTTATGATGTGTCGTTTATGATCCATCTCGGGCCTATCGATTTTGATGAGTACCAAAGCCGCTCTAGGTCTAAGTGAGTATGAAAAAAATATCGTTTATGCCATTGCTGGTGTTGATTGCGTTGGGAGTTCCTCTGTGCGCTTGGTTTTACATCAAGCAGGGAGCTGCTGCTGCGGCGGAAGTTTATTCCACAACCTGGAATGAATCAAAAACTTGCTATATCAATTCATATGTTCCCAAGTATGCAGATTTTGGTGTGCCTGGAAAGTTTGTTAAGCTGTTTACGAGTGAAGCGTTTTTTAGAGTCTATAACGTTAAGGGCGAGTTGCTTAAGTCGTCTGAGTGGTTGCTGTGGCAAAGCGAATTTACAACAGATGAACGGTCGCAGTGGGTTAATGGTCACGCGATTTATCCAACTTCGACTGGCTATGAAGGTTGGAATATTTTGGAGTGTTCCCCGTCAGTGGACAGCTAAAAATAAACAAAAGAAGTTGTAGGTGATAGGCAAGTGTTTGATATGGCGCCAGAAGGCGTTTTTTGAGCGCTGCCGAGATTGCCGGGTTTGATGGCGAAGGGTTTACGCACCAGCAAGGCTGAAGAGAGTGAGAGCGGTGACCATGGATGTAATGGATTTTCAGAGTTATCTGGTGCTCGTCGCTGACAGTGATCTGTTTGGCTGCCTGGCCTTGTTGAGCTTGTTATTGCTCCTGACTGCCTCACATCGGGCGACTCGAAATTCACGTCTTCACCGCGCACTAACGCTCTCGGTTTTGGCTGCTGTTGTAGCTATCCATGGCCTTGGATCGTGGTACGGAAATCTGAGACCAGCATGAGCAACTACTACCGTATCGCCATGTGCCTGTTTGTCCATGCCTTCGGATGTGTGGCCTACGTGTTTTTGAATAATGCAGTAGTACATGCCTACAAGCATCTGAACGGTGGGTTCACCACCCGTGGGGTCGCCATCGGTATTGCCAGCTACGCGATGTTTTACATTTTTCTCGGTGTCAATTTTATTGCTGCGCTGATTCCAAGCCTCGTTGCCAAACTGGTGATTCTGAGCCTTATGGTGGGCTTCATCCTGCTTTGGATGCTCCCCGACAACCCATTGAGAGCCTTGTTTTATGGAGTGGCTCAAGGTTGCGTCACCTTGCTGGCAATCCTCGCTTCTCAAGTCATCGAATTGCGCTGGGTATCAAGAAACATCGCTGGACGCATCCAGCCGAACCAGCCTGAGAGTGCCATCCAATGATCAGGTCAGGCATCGAGCGTAATCCGCAGGACAGTTATTCCATGAGTTCCACTACCAGGCAGGTAACCCGTGTCCTTTAACCACTACTACCAAAGCGAACTCACCGCACTGCGCCAACTGGGCCGCCGTTTCGCCGAGCGTAGTCCGGCGCTGGCGCCGTTCCTGGGGCAGGCCGGGCGGGATCCGGATGTGGAGCGGTTGCTGGAAGGCTTTGCGTTTCTGACCGGACGGCTGCGCCAGAAGCTCGATGACGAGCTGCCGGAGCTCAGCCATTCCCTGATGCAGCTGCTGTGGCCGAACTACATGCGCCCGCTGCCGGCGTTCAGCATTCTGCAGTTCGATCCGCTCAAGCGTTCCGGGCCGGCGCTGAAGGTCGAGCGTGATACGCCGATTGAGAGCGTTCCGATCGAAGACGTGCGTTGCCGTTTCCGCACCTGCTACCCGACCGAAGTCATGGCGCTGGATCTGGCCGCGCTGAACTACTCGGTGAAGGGTGACGGCTCGCTGCTCAGCCTGCGCCTGGAGATGAGTGCCGACGGTCACCTCGGCGAGCTGGAATTGAGCAAGCTGCGCCTGCACTTTGCCGGCGAGCGCTACATCAGCCAGATGCTCTACCTGAGCCTGCTGCGCAACCTCGACGGCATCGAACTGATCCCGCTCGACGGCGCTGGCAAGCCTATCGATGGCGTGAGCGGCAAGCCGATGGCGTTCAAGATTCCGGGCGATCGCGTGAAGCCAGTGGGCTTTGCCGAAGAAGAAGCGTTGATCCCGTATCCGCTGAACACCTTCCGCGGCTATCGCTACCTGCAGGAATACTTCGCCTTCCAAGACAAATTCCTGTTCGTCGATGTCCACGGTCTGGACATTCTCAAGGCGCTGCCGGAAGACACGCTCAAGCAGATGCGCGGCCTGGAATTGCGCTTCGATATCCGCAAGAGCGGCATCATGCGCATGCGTCCGACGACGGATAACGTGAAGCTGTTCTGCACGCCGATCGTCAACCTGTTCAAGCACGACGCACTGCCGATTCGCCTCGACGGCAAACAGGACGAATACCTGCTGCTGCCGGCGGAATTCGATCTGGAAAACTGCGGCGTGTTCTCGGTGGAAACCGTGACTGGCTGGAAGCCCGGCGGCCTCGGTTATCAGGAGTACGTGCCGTTCGAATCCTTCGAGCACGACCCGAGTTTCGACGTGCCCAACAGCCGTCCGCATTACAGCATCCGCCAGCGTTCGTCGCTGCTGCACGACGGCCTCGACACCTACCTGAGCTTCGGTATCCGCCACACCGAAGCCCACGAAACCCTGTCGATCGAACTGGTCTGCACCAACCAGAATCTGCCGCGCAAACTCAAGCTCGGGCAGATCTGCATGGCCTGCGAAGAAACCCCGGAGTTCCTGAGTTTCCGCAACATCACCCCGGCCACTTCGAGTTTTGCGCCGCCGCTGAACCGTGACTTCCTGTGGAAGCTGATCAGCAACATGTCGCTCAACTATCTGTCGCTGGCCGACGTCAATGCACTGAAGGTGATTCTCGAAACCTACGACCTGCCGCGCTACTACGACCAGCACGCGGAGAAGGTCAGCAAACGCCTGCTCGGCGGACTGAAACTGATCAAGCATCACCACGTGGACCGGTTGCACCGTGGTCTGCCGGTGCGCGGTTTGCGCACCGAACTGACCATCGACCCGGAAGGGTATATCGGTGAGGGCGACCTGTTCGTCTTCGCCTCGGTTCTCAACGAGTTTTTCGCGCTTTACGCCAGTCTCAATTCATTCCACGAGCTGCGGGTAAAAAGCACACAGGGAGAGGTGTACCAATGGACACCACGTATGGGCCTGCAGCCCCTGCTTTAAGCGGGCTGACGAAGGTAATACGCGAGTACTCGCTGTTTCAGGCCGTGCTGCTGGTGATCGACCGGCTGCGCGATGCGCACCCGTACCTGAGCGAAGACGACCTGTACGACCAGCTGGAATTCCAGGCCAACCCGAGCCTCGGTTTTCCGCGCAGCGATGTCGATCGTGTCGAGTTTTTCGAAGAGCACGGGCAGATGCGCGCGCGCCTGCGTTTCAACCTGATCGGCCTGGTCGGCTCGGGCTCGCCGCTGCCGGCGTTCTATGGCGAGCAAGCCCTGGGCGACAGCGAAGACGGCAACCCGACGCGCAACTTCCTCGACCTGTTCCACCATCGCCTGCAACGGCTGATGCTGCCGATCTGGCGCAAGTATCGCTATCGCGCGAGCTTCCAGAGCGGCGCGGTCGACCCGTTCTCGTCGCAGCTGTTTGCCCTGATCGGCCTCGGCGGCGACGAGATCCGCAAGGCCAAGGAACTGAACTGGAAACGCTTGCTGCCGTACCTCGGCCTGCTCAGTTTGCGGGCGCACTCGGCGGCGCTGATCGAAGCGGTGCTGCGTTACTACTTCAAGCACGAAGACCTGGTCATCGAGCAGTGCATCGAGCGCCGTGTGGAAATCCTCGAAGAACAGCGCAACCGCCTCGGCTTCGCCAACAGCGTGCTGGGTGAAGACCTGGTGCTGGGCGAACACGTGCGCGACCGCAGCGGCAAGTTCCGCATTCACATCACCGAACTCGACTGGGAGCGATTCCACGAATTCCTGCCCATCGGTTTCGGTTACCAGCCGCTCTGCGCGCTGGTGCGGTTCACCTTGCGTGACCCGCTCGATTACGACATTCGCCTGGTGCTGCGCCCGGAAGAAATCCGCGAACTGCGCATTGGCGAGAAGAACGACTGTCGCCTGGGGTGGACCAGTTGGCTGGGCTGCGAAAAAGCAGACGGCGTGGTGACCCTGGGCAGCAAAATTCATTAAGGACGTGAGCCATGATCAACGTAGACCTGCAACAACTCATCCAGGCGCTGGACGCCGAAACCCGTCGCGATCTGGAGCGTTCGGCCGAGCGCTGCGTGGCCCGTGGCGGCAGCAAGATTCTGGTCGAAGACTTGCTGCTCGGCCTGCTGGAGCGCCCGAACGGTCTGCTCTCCCGCGCATTGCAGGATGCCGACGTTGATGCCGGCGAGCTGAGCGCCGCGCTGCAATCGCGGGTCGAGCACAGCGCTTCGCGCAACCCGGTGTTCGCGCCGGAACTGGTGCAGTGGCTGCAAGACGCGCTGCTGGTGGCCAACCTTGAACTGGGCCAGACCTCGGTCGAAGACGCGGCGCTGATCCTCGCGCTGCTGCGCAACCCGATGCGTTACGCCGGTAGCCGCTACCAGCCGTTGCTCGCCAAACTGAACATCGATCGCCTGAAGGAATTTGCCCTGTCGCAACAGCCTCAGGCAGCGGCCAACGGCAAACCGGCCGCCCAAGGCGAATCGCTGCTGGAGCGCTTCACTCACAACCTGACCCAACAGGCCCGCGACGGCAAACTCGACCCGGTGCTGTGCCGCGATGGCGCGATCCGCCAGATGGTCGACATCCTCGCCCGTCGCCGCAAGAACAACCCGATCGTGGTCGGTGAAGCCGGTGTCGGTAAAACCGCCATCGTCGAAGGCCTGGCCTCGCGCATCGCTGCCGGTGAAGTGCCGCAAGTGCTCAAGGGCGTCGAGCTGCTGTCGTTGGACATGGGCTTGTTGCAAGCTGGCGCCAGCGTCAAAGGTGAATTCGAGCGTCGTCTGAAAGGCGTGATCGACGAGGTTAAAGCCTCGCCGAAGCCGATCATCCTGTTCATCGACGAAGCCCACACCCTGATCGGCGCGGGCGGCAATGCCGGCGGTTCCGACGCGGCCAACCTGCTGAAACCGGCACTGGCGCGCGGCGAATTACGCACCATCGCCGCGACCACCTGGGCCGAGTACAAGAAATATTTCGAGAAAGACCCGGCGCTGGCCCGTCGTTTCCAGCCGGTTCAACTGCACGAACCGACCGTGAGCGAAGCGGTGACCATTCTGCGTGGTCTGGCGCAGGTCTACGAGAAGAGCCACGGCATCTACCTGCGCGATGACGCGGTGGTTTCGGCGGCGGAACTGTCCGCCCGTTACCTGGCCGGCCGCCAACTGCCGGACAAGGCCGTCGATGTGCTCGACACCGCGTGCGCCCGCGTTCGTATCAGCCTCGCCGCCGCGCCGGAAAGCCTGGAACGCCTGCGTGGCGAACTGGCCGAAGGTGGCCGTCAGCGTCAGGCCCTGCGCCGCGATGCCGAAGCCGGTCTGCTGATCGACCACGAAGCGCTGGATGCACTGGAAGCGCGCCTGGACGAAGCCGAAGCGGAAATGGTCGCACTGGAAACCCTGTGGACCGAGCAGAAACAACTGGCCGAGCGCCTGCTGGAACTGCGTCAGCAACTGGCCAAGGCCCGTGAAGCCGCTGCGGTCGAGCCGGTGGTCACCGTTGAGGAAGACGCCGAAGGCACCGTGATCGAAACCCACGCCGCCGACGTCGACGAAGCCCTCAGCGTCGAAGCGCTGGAAGCACAACTCAACGAAACCCACAGCGCCCTGACCGCTGCTCAGGTCAAAGAGCGTCTGGTCAGCTTCGAAGTCTGCCCACGTCTGGTGGCTGAAGTGATCAGCGCCTGGACCGGCGTGCCGCTGGCGCAACTGGCCCGCGAACACAACGCCAAAGTCGCGAGCTTCGCCACCGACCTGCGCACCCGCATTCGTGGTCAGGAACAAGCCGTCCACGCACTGGATCGCTCGATGCGCGCCACCGCTGCCGGCCTGAACAAGCCTGACGCACCGGTCGGCGTGTTCCTGCTGGTCGGCCCGAGCGGCGTCGGCAAGACCGAAACCGCATTGGCACTCGCCGACCTGCTGTACGGCGGCGACCGTTTCATCACCACCATCAACATGTCCGAGTTCCAGGAGAAGCACACCGTTTCCCGCCTGATCGGTGCACCGCCAGGTTACGTCGGTTACGGCGAGGGCGGCATGCTCACCGAAGCCGTGCGCCAGAAGCCGTATTCGGTGGTATTGCTCGATGAAGTCGAGAAGGCCGACCCGGACGTGCTCAACCTGTTCTACCAAATCTTCGACAAAGGCGTGGCCAACGACGGCGAAGGGCGCGAGATCGACTTCCGCAATACGCTGATCCTGATGACCTCGAACCTGGGCAGCGACAAGATCAGCGACCTCTGCGAAGACGGCGCGCGCCCGACCGCCGAAGTGCTGGAAGAAACCATTCGCCCGGTGCTCAGCAAACACTTCAAACCGGCGCTGCTGGCGCGGATGAAAGTGGTGCCGTACTACCCGGTCGGCGGCCCGGTGCTGCGCGAGCTTATCGAGATCAAACTCGGTCGTCTGGGCGAGCGCCTGAACCGTCGTCAGCTGGACTTCAGCTGGTGCCAGAACCTCGTCGATCACCTGTCCGAGCGTTGCACGCAAAGCGAAAGCGGTGCGCGCCTGATCGACCACTTGCTCGACCAGCACGTGTTGCCGCTGGTAGCCGACCGCCTGCTCGACGCCATGGCCACCGGTGAAAGCCTCAAGCGCGTGCACGCGACGCTCGACGGTGAAGCCAGCGTGACCTGCGAGTTCGCCTGAGGTGAGTGTGATGTTCACTCAAGTGCCGCAGCCACTGCTCTATGCCGAAGCCTTGCTGGCGCAGTTCGCCAGCCTGTCGCGTGCGGCGGACGGTGCTGCGCTGCTGGGTGACTTCGTGCGCGGTCTGGCCGGGCTGAGCAGTTGCGAACTGACGCAGCTGTACTTGCTGGACGCCACGCACACGTCGCTGGGGATGAATGCCGAATGCCTCGACGGCGTGCTGCAACCGCGCAGTGCGGCGAGCCTGCCGGCGGATTACAACGGCGAGCAACTGTTGCAGTTCGCCCTGTGCCAGAACCGCGTGGTGTGCTTCGACGACCTGGGCGGCAGCCTGCACGAAACCAGTTTTCTGCCGGCGTCGTCCACGCCGTGGCAGTCGCTGTTGTGTGTGCCGCTGGTCAATCAGCAGAAGGCTGTCGAAGGCCTGTTGCTGTGCGCCAGCCGTCGCCACATCAACCTGCAAGGCTTCGCCGATTCCCTCGGCCAGCTCGGCTCGTTCGTGCTCGGTCAGTTGCACTTGCTGCAACGTCTGCGCCAGCCAGTGGATGCGGCGGCGCCGGTCTTGCGCAGTCTGCCGAGTGCCAGTGGCTACGGCCTGATCGGCAAGAGCGCGGCGATGCGCCAGACCTACTCGCTGATCAGCAAAGTCCTGCACAGCCCGTACACCGTGCTGTTGCGTGGCGAGACCGGCACCGGCAAGGAAGTGGTCGCGCGGGCGATCCACGATTGCGGCCCGCGCCGGTCCCAGGCATTCATCGTGCAGAACTGCGCGGCGTTCCCGGAAAACCTGCTGGAAAGCGAGCTGTTCGGCTATCGCAAAGGTGCGTTCACCGGCGCCGATCGTGACCGCGCCGGGCTGTTCGACGCGGCCAATGGCGGCACTCTGTTGCTCGATGAAATCGGCGACATGCCGCTGTCGCTGCAAGCCAAGTTGCTGCGCGTGTTGCAGGAAGGCGAGATCCGTCCGCTGGGTTCCAACGATACCCACAAGATCGACGTGCGCATCATCGCCGCGACGCACCGCGACCTGTCGGTGCTGGTCAGCGAAGGCAAATTCCGTGAGGACCTGTACTACCGCCTCGCGCAATTCCCGATCGAATTGCCGGCCCTGCGTCAACGCGAAGGCGACATCCTCGACCTGGCCAAACACTTCGCCGACAAGGCCTGCGCATTCCTGCAACGCGATCCGGTGCGCTGGTCGGACGCTGCGCTGGATCACCTGTCCGGTTACACCTTCCCCGGCAACGTGCGCGAACTCAAAGGTCTGGTCGAGCGGGCAGTGCTGTTGTGCGAGGGCGGCGAGTTGCTGGCCGAGCATTTCTCGCTGCGCCTGGAATCGGCGCCGGCGCCGGAGGACCACTGCGGCCTCAATCTGCGCGAACGACTGGAAGCGGTCGAACGCAATCTGTTGCTCGATTGCCTGCGCAAGAACGACGGCAACCAGACGCTCGCCGCCCGGGAACTGGGCTTGCCGCGGCGCACGCTGCTGTACCGGCTCGGTCGCTTGAACATCAATCTGGGTGATTTCGATGGGTAGGCGAAAGTCCGTCGGATTCACCTCGAAAACCTATTTCAGCGCCGCCCGTGAGGGTCGGCGCTTTGTGCTTTGTCTACACCTGGAGACCCTCTGATGTCTGTTCGTCACTGGCACGCTGTCCTGCTGACCCTCGTCGTTCTATGCGGCCTCGGCGGCTGCAGCGGCAATTACAAATTCAACGATAACGATTACCGCCCGTTGGGTGATCCGCAGGCGGTCAATCGCGGCAAGTGACCGCAAGGAGCATCAAACATGGAATTGGTTTTCGAAATGCTGAACACCAAGCAGTTCGTGCCCACCGAGCTGTGCCAGCGGACCTTCAAACAGGCCGGTGGCGTGATCGGGCGGGGCGAGGACTGCGACTGGATCATCCCTGACCGCAAGCGTCACTTGTCCAACCACCACGCGATTGTCAGCTATCGCGAGGGTACGTTTTTCCTGACCGACACCAGCAGCAACGGTGTTCAGGACGGCGACAGCGGCGCGCGCCTGCACAAGGGCGAACCGGTGCGCATCGAGCACGGCAGCACCTACGTGCTGGGCGACTTCGAGATTCGCGCGCGCCTGGTGCGCGACCCGGCGACGTTCGACGGTGAAGTAGGCCTGCCACGCGCCGCCGGCACCATCATTCCGGACGACGCGTTCCTCGACCTCGACCCGCTGAAGTCGCTGGAGCAGCAAGAGCGCGTGTACTCGGAATTCGAGGAAATGCTCGCGCCGGTTACCGATCCTGAAGACTCCCGTCAGCGCGCCGACTACGCGCGCATCGACATGGAAAGCCTGATGGTACCGGAGCTGATTGTCGAGCCCACGCCTGAGCCTGCACCGGCACCGAAAGCGGTCGAGCGTCAGAGCGAAACCTTCTGGGACAAATTCGGCGCGGCCCTCGGCGTGAACGTGAAGAACCTCAGCCACGACGAGCGTGAAGCCCTCGCGCTGAACGCTGCACGTCTGCTGCGCCAGAGCGTCGGCGGTCTGCAACAGAGCCTGCGCACCCGTTCCGAGCTGAAGAACGAACTGCGTCTGGCCCAGACCACCGTGCAAGGCACCAACAAGAATCCGCTGAAATTCGCCGTCGACCCGAGCGAAGCACTGGACATCCTGTTGCAGCCGAACAAGCCGGGCCACTTGCCGGCCGAGCAGGCGATCTCCCGTGCGTTCCGCGACTTGCAGGCGCATCAGGTGGCGCTGCTGACCGCCAGCCGCGCGGCGGTGCGCGGCACTCTGGAGCACTTCTCGCCGGAGCAACTGACCCTGCGTTTCGAGCGTGACAACAAGCCGTTGCTGGCCACCGCCGGCGGCCGCTGGAGAGCGTTCAACCGTTACCACCATGCGCTGCGTCAGGACGACGACTGGAGCGAGCGCCTGTTGGCCCGCGACTTCGCCCAGGCCTACGAAGAACAGATCCGCCTGATCTCCACCCTCCACACCGACCACCAAGGATGATGCGCATGTCTCGCCGCTCGACCGCTTTTTTCAAGACGCTGACCGCGCTCACCCTGTTGGTGCTGCTCGCCGGTTGCTCGTCGCTGTCGCCGTATTCGAAAGTGACCAAGATCAACCTGAAGCTGACCGGCAGCGATCAGCTGAACCCGGATCTCAACGGTCGTCCGTCGCCGATCGTGGTGCGCCTGTTCGAACTCAAGCATCCGGTGACCTTCGAGAATGCTGATTTCTTCAGCCTCTACGAACGCGCCAAGGAATCCCTCAACCCGGATCTGGTGGCCAGCGAAGAACTCGAACTGCGCCCGGGTGAAACCGTGGAGCTGAAACTCAGCGTGGAGGAGGGCAGCCGCTTCATCGGCATCCTCGCCGCGTACCGCGACCTGCCGGAAACCAAGTGGCGCCACACATTCCCGATCACGCCGCTGGAAGTCACCGAAGCTGATCTGACCCTGGATCAGGCCGGTATCCGCAAGACCAACGAAGTGCTCGCCAAGGCGGATGACTGATCATGAATACCCATAAAGTCATCTGGCAGGAAGGCATGCTGCTGCGTCCGCAGCACTTCCAGCACAACGACCGCTACTACGATCACCAGATGAAGACCCGCACCCAGTTGCTGGGCGGTTACACCTGGGGTTTCCTGAACCTTGAGATCGACTTGCAGTTCCTCAACATGGGCAAACTGGTGATCAGTGAAGCCTCGGGGATCCTGCCGGACGGCAGCCTGTTCGAACTCGGCGGCAACACCGAACCGCTGGCGCTGGACGTGCCGCCGAACACCGGCAACATGCCGATCTACCTGGCGCTGCCACTGGTCACCGGTAACCACATCGAGTCCCGTCGCCCGGAGCAGTCCGACGTACTTGCGCGTTACACCGCGTATGACGCCGAAGTCGCCGACTCCAACGCCGGTGACGATTCCGCCAGCCAGGTCAGTTGCGGCCGGCCGGACTTCAAGCTGTTGCTCGGCGAGCAGCAGAGTGACCAGGCTTACGTGAAGCTGAAGATCTGCGACGTGCTCGACACCACGCCGGACGGCGTGATCAGCCTCGACCCGGATTTCGTGCCGACCTACATTCAGGCCCACGCCTCCAGCTACCTGCTGTCGTGCCTGAAAGAAGTGATCAGCATGCTCGGTCACCGGGGCGACACCATTGCCGAGCGTATTCGTTCGAACGGCAAGGTCGGTGGCGCGGAAATCGGCGACTTCATGATGCTGCAACTGATCAACCGCACCGAACTGCTGCTGCGCCACTACCTGGGCCTGGAACAGGTTCACCCGGAAGAGTTGTACCGCACGCTGCTGACCATGCTCGGCGATCTGGCGACGTTCTCCAGCGACAGCAAACGCCCGCGTCTGGACAGCCGCTACTCCCACGCCGACCAGGGTGCGAGCTTCCGCAAACTGATGGAGTCGATCCGTCAGGTGCTGTCGATGGTGCTGGAACAGCACGCCATCGAACTGATCCTGCAAGCGCGTCAGTACGGGATCATCGTGTCGCCGCTGCACGACCACAAACTGCTGGGCTCGGCGTCGTTCGTGCTGGCAGCCAGTGCCAACTGCGACTCCGAAGAATTGCGCAACCGCTTGCCTGCGCACCTCAAGGTCGGCCCGGTGGAGCGCATCCGCCAACTGGTCAACCTGCACCTGCCGGGGATCAAGGTCAAACCGTTGCCGGTTGCCCCACGGCAGATCGCGTTCCACTCGAACAAAACCTATTTCATCCTCGAACTCAGTTCCGAAGACCTGGCACAACTCGAGCGCTCCGGCGGCTTCGCGTTCCACGTGTCCGGCGAATTCGCCGAGCTTGAACTGAAATTCTGGGCCATCAGGAACTGACCGACATGATCAAGGACATGGAACACAACCAGGACGACAAAACCGTCCTGCTCGACCGTCAGGGCCATGGCCCGGCGGCGAGTCCGCTGACCGACTTCGCCGCGCCGCCGCGCTTCGAACAACTGGAAGAACGGATGATCTACGCCGCGCGCCTGCGCCCGGCGGAGGCCTTCAACATCAGCCTCAATTCGCTGGTGGCGGCGTCGTCCGAACTGCTGTCGGAAGTGGTGCGCCTCAAGCACAGCGAAACCCGCGAAGACCTCTACGCGCTCAACGAGCGCCTGACCGCCGGGCTCAAGCTGTTTGAAGTGCGCGCCCTGCACAACGGCGCCGAAAGCAGCCAGGTGATGGCGGCCCGTTACGTGCTCTGCACCGTGGTCGACGAAGCTGTCGTGACCACGCCATGGGGCAACGAAAGCGAGTGGTCGCAGATGAGCCTGCTCAGCAGCTTCCACAACGAAACCTTCGGTGGCGAGAAGTTCTTCCAGCTGCTCGATCGGCTGTCGAAAAACCCGGTCAAGCACCTGCCGATGCTGGAACTGATGTACCTGTGCCTGTCCCTCGGTTTCGAGGGCAAGTACCGCGTGCAGGCGCGCGGCATGCTGGAACTCGAAGGCATCCGCGACGCCCTGTACCGGCAGATCCGTCAGTTGCGTGGCGACGTGCCGCGCGAATTGTCGCCGCAATGGGAAGGCCTCAACGATCAGCGCCGCAACCTGGTGCGCATCGTGCCGGCGTGGATGGTGGTGCTGTTCACCTTCGTCTGCCTGGTGATGATGTATTCGGGCTTCGCCTGGGTCTTGGGCGAGCAGCGCGACACCGTTCTGCAACCTTATCAGCCGCTTGATCCGGCCGCGGTCCAGCCGCAGTCGCAGCCGTAAACAGGGACGTGTGATGAAAAAGTTTTTCAAGAAAGTCGGCGCCTTCCTGCGCCAGACCTGGGTCTGGACCCTGCTGCTGGTGCTGTTCGTGGCGCTGCTGGTGTGGTTCGTCGGCCCGCTGTTGGCGGTGGATGACTACAAGTTCTGGGAAGGTTCGACTTCCCGGCTGCTGACCATCAGCGTGCTGTTCCTGATCTGGGGCCTGACCATGGTCTTCGTCAGCTGGCGCGCCGGTATCCGCAAGAAAGCCGTCGAAGAAACCGAAGACGGCCAGGACCGTATCCGCCGCGAAGAGTTGATCGACGAAGAGCAGAAAGAGTTGAAGGAGCGTTTCAAGGACGCCCTGAAAACCCTCAAGACCTCGAGCCTGTATCGCGGCCGCAGCGAGCGCTGGCGCAGTGACTTGCCGTGGTACTTGCTGATCGGCCCGCAGGCCAGCGGCAAGACCAGCCTGCTGGACTTCTCCGGACTGGAATTCCCGATCAACAAGATCGACCGCAAGCTGACCCGCGACACCCACGGCACCCGTCATTGCGACTGGTACTTCGCCGATCACGGTGTACTGATCGACACCGCTGGCCGCTACCTGACCCAGCCGGATTCGGAAGTCGACGGCAGCGCCTGGACCACTCTGCTGGAACTGCTGCGCAAGCGTCGTCGTGGTCGTCCGCTGAACGGCGTGCTGGTGACCATTCCGGTGGAAACCCTGACCAGTGGCAGCGAGCAGGACATCGACACGCTGGCTCGCCAGGTGCGCGCGCGTCTGCAAGACGTCTATCAGAAGCTGCACGTCGACGTGCCGGTGTATCTGGTGCTGAGCAAGGCAGACAAGCTGCTGGGCTTCGACGAGTTCTTCGACCAACTGACCCGCGAAGAAAGCGATCAGGTGCTGGGTACCAGTTTCCGCAAGGATCAGCTTGGCACCGACGTGGCTGTGCTGCGCGGCGAGTTCGAAGAGCTGCTGCGTCGCCTCAACAGCCAGGTGATCATGCGCATGCACTCCGAGCGCGATACCCAGCGCCGTGGCCGCATCCTCGACTTCCCGCACCAGATGGGCCAGATCGGCGAGCGCCTGTGCCTGTTCGTCGACATGGCGTTCACCGGTAACCGCTACCAGCGTGCGACGCTATTGCGTGGTTTCTACCTGACCAGCGCCCCGCACCTGACCCACGAAATGGATTCGACCACCGCCGGTATCGGCGCGAGTCTGGGCATGAGCGCCGGCGTGTTGCCGACACTGCGCAGCGGTCGTTCGCGTTTCATCCACCATTTGCTCAGCCGGGTGATTTTCCCGGAGTCCGACCTCGCCGGTCTGGACAAGCGCGAGCGCAGCCGCATCCATTGGGGCCAGCGTGCGTTGTACGTTGGTGCACTGGGCGCGCTGGCGTTATTCGGCATGCTCTGGGCCGGTGGTTTCTCGGCCAACTGGGAGCGTCTGGAAAACCTGCGCAATCTGGCGCAGAACTGGACCCAGCAACGCACCGCACTGTCGCCGCGCGATGACGCCATGGGCACGCTGAAAACCCTCGACACCAGCTACGCCGCGACTCAGGTGTTCCCGAAGAAGGGCGACGCTGCGTACCACGAGCGGATGGGGCTGTATCAGGGCCAGGACGTCAATCCGGTGGTCAAGGAGGCTTACGAGCGCGAGCTTGAAAAGCAACTGCTGCCACGCGTTGCAACCATGCTTGAAGGCCAGATCCGCGCCAACATGAAGGACCGCGAAAAGCTGATCAACAGCCTGCGCGCGTACCTGATGCTGAACATGAAGGATCGTCGTGACGCGGCATGGCTCAAGGATTGGGTCGCTACCGACTGGTCCCAGCGCTACACCGGAAACACCGCGGTGCAGAACGGTTTGAACGCACACCTTGAGCGTCTGCTGAAGCTGCCGTTTATCTATCCGCTCAACGAGCAACTGGTGACTCAGGCGCGTCAGGTCCTGCGCAGTGAGTCGCTGGCAAACGTGGTCTACCGCATGCTCCGCGAGCAGGCGCGCAACCTGCCGGACTATCGTTTCAGCCAACACCTCGGGCCGCAGGGCTCGCTGTTCATCGGCACCGAATACGTGATCCCGGGCTTCTACACCCAGACCGGTTATCAGCAGTATTTCTCGGTGCAAGGTGCGTCGCTGGTGACCGACATCCTGCGTGACAACTGGGTGCTGGGCGAAGGCGCCGGCATCAGCGACATGGATCTGCGTCGCCTGATGGTCGAGCTGGAGCAACTGTACTTCCGCGACTACGCCAACTACTGGAGCGAGGCCGTTGGCCAGGTGGCACTGCCGCCGATCAGCGATGCCGGTGAAGGCGCCGAGCAACTGGCGGGCCTGACCTCGGCCAACTCGCCGGTGCTGGCGTTGCTGACCGAAGTGCGTGAGAACACCCGCTTCCCGGCGGCTCCCGAGCCGGTGGATGAAGCCGGTGACGCCGCCGATGCTTTGGCGGGGCAGAAGGGCAAACTGGGCAAGGTCGGCAAACTCGCTTCCGCTGTCGCGGACAAGGCTTCGGCCATGAACGTGGCGAAGAACCTGCCGGACACCGCCAAGAAGTCCCTGCAACGTCGCTTCGAGCCGCTGCATAAACTGCTCGACGACAACAATGGCCCGGCCGCTGACCTGACCCCGGCCTTCACGGCGCTCAACGACCTGCAACTGCAACTGGCGGGTCTCGCCCGTTCCAGCACGCCGGAGCAAGCCGCATTCGAACTGGCCAAGACCCGCATGAGCGGCCAGCGTGATGCGCTGACCAACCTGCGCAATGCGTCCGGTCGTCTGCCGCGTCCGCTGAGCGTGTGGTTCAACGTGCTGGCCGAAGACTCGTGGCGCCTGGTGCTCAACGATGCCTACCAATACCTGAACGGCCGTTATCAGAACGAGCTGTACAGCGTGTATGGCAAAACCATCAGCAAGCGCTATCCGTTCAGCGCGTCGAGCACCAGCGACGTGGCGATCAGCGATTTCCGCGAGTTCTTCCGCGCTCAAGGCACCATCGACCGCTTCTTCGACAACTACATGCGTCCGTTCGTCAGCGGTGATCCGGGCAACTACCGGATGCGCAGCATCGACGGTCGCAGCCTGCCAGTGTCCAAGGTCTTCCTCGACCAGATGGCGGCTGCACTGAACATTCGTCAGAGCTTCTTCTCGATCAACCCGGCCGAGCCGACCGTGCAGTTCAAGCTTGAGCCGTACACCCTCGATCCGGCGGTCAGCCGTTCCGAGTTCAAGTTCGGCGACAAAACCATGGAATACCGCCACGGTCCGATCCTGCCCATGAACTTCAAGTGGCCGACCGATGCTGAAGACGGTCGCACCAGCCTGGTCATGGACAAGATGGCCGGCCGCCCGATCGGCATCGAAAAGAACTCCGGCCCGTGGTCGTTGTTCCGTCTGTTCGACCTGATGCAGACCGAGTACCTGACCGGTCGCGACGTGCTGGTGCTGAAAGCCGATGTGGGTGGCCTGCGCGCCAACTACCTGCTGACCAGCCAGCGCACGCCGAACCCATTCGACATGGGCGTGATGCGCACCTTCCGTATGCCGGTGCAGCTCTGATGCTGGTGGCCAGTCCCTGGCGCAGCGCGGCGCGAACCGACCCGGGCAAGGTGCGGTCGCGCAACGAAGATGCCTTCCTCGACACCCCGCAGCATGGGCTGTGGGTGGTCGCGGACGGCATGGGCGGTCATCAGGGTGGCGACATCGCCAGTCAGTTGATCGTCGCCAGCCTGGCTGAACTGCCGCAGCACGAAGACTTCGACGAACGCCTCAAAGCCATCCGCCAGTGCCTGCACTGGCTGAACCGGCGCCTAGGGCAGGAGTTGACCGTCACCGCCGGGCATCACGACAGCATCATGGGTAGCACCGTCGTGGCGCTGCTGGTGGACGGCAATCGCGCGGCCTGCATCTGGGCCGGCGACAGCCGTTGCTACCTGTGGCGCGGGCAGCGGTTGTATCAGCTGTCGAAGGATCATTCGCTGCAGCAGCAACTGATCGACGAGCAGCAGATGAGCGTCGAACAGGCAGCGGCGCACCCGGCAGCCCAGGCCTTGACCCGGGCGGTGGGCGCGGCGGAACAACTGACCCTGGATGTGCTGGAACTCGAGGTGTATCCGGGCGATGTGTTCCTGCTGTGCAGCGATGGTTTGTATCAAGGCCTGAGCAGCGATGCCCTCGGTAACGCCCTCAGCCTGGCGGCGCCGCATGTGGCGCTGGAACGTCTGTTCGACGGCGCCCTGCGTGGCGCCGCTCGCGACAACCTGACGGCCGTGGTGATCCGCCAATGACTGAAATCGAATCCTCAGTCGATGACTTGCTGATGAGCGAAGAGCAGGCCAACAACCTGACTTACTTCGCCTTCGCCAAGCAACATAACGCCGAACCCGCGCTGGCGCCGACCAAGGCCAGCGTCGGCGAACTGCCGGATGTTCTGGCAGGCCGCTACCATCTCGAGCGTCTGCTCGGGGCCGGTGGCATGGGTGCGGTTTACCGGGCCCGGGATCTGCTGCACGAACAGTTCGGCGATCCCGATCCTTACATTGCGCTGAAAATCCTCAGCGAAGAATTTGCCGAATCGCCGGACGCCAGTGCCTTGCTCTACAGCGAGTTCGCCCTGACCCGACGCCTGCGTCACGACAACGTGCTGCGACCGCACACGTTCGAAGTCGACACCGATTGCCAGCGGGCCTTCATCACCATGGAACTCATGCGTGGCCTGACCCTGGACAAACTGCTCTGCGAGCGGCCGCTGGGCCTGCCGTGGAAAGAACTGCGCGACATCGCGCTGCCGCTGCTCGACGCGCTGGCCTACGCCCACCGTCGCGGCGTGCTGCACGGTGACATGAAACCGAGCAACGTCATGCTCAGCGAAGACGGCGTGCGCCTGTTTGACTTCGGTCTTGGGCAAGCCGAGGAGGGCATCCTGCCCGGCCTGCCGCACCTGAGCCGCGAGCGCTTCAACGCCTGGACCCCGGGCTACGCCGCCCCCGAACTGCTTGAGGGCCAACCGCTGTCGGCCAGCGCGGACGTGTACGGCGTGGCCTGCGTGATCTATGAACTGGCGGGCGGCAAACATCCGTTCCGCCGCTTGCCCTCGACCCAGGCCCGTGACGAACACCTGGATCGCGAACTGCAAGCCCCGGCAAATCTGCCAACACATTGCTGGCCCGCGCTGCGCACCGCGCTGGCCTTTGACGCGGCAGAGCGCACTATCTCTGCCGACCAATTGCGTGACGCCTTGGGCGCCACTTCGTCCTGGTTGCAGCGTTTGCGACTGCGGGCGTAACGGATGACATTCGAACAGGGAGCACTTTATGTTCAACCCAGCTAACGAAACGCACTTCAGCCTGACCGTTGAAGACTACGTGGGCGACCTGCAAGTGCTGTCGTTCACCGGCACCGAAGGCATCAGCCAGCCGTTCCGTTTCGACCTCGAACTGGTCAGCGAAAACCCGGATCTGGACCTGGAAAAACTCCTGCACAAACAGGCGTTCCTCGCCCTCGATCCGCAGGGCTCGGGCATCCACGGCCAGATCTACCGCGTCGCCCAGGGCGATGCCGGCAAACGCCTGACCCGCTACAAGGTCTCGCTGGTGCCGCAGCTGCAATACCTGCATCACCGCACCAACCAGCGCATCTACCAGCAGATGTCGGCGCCGAAAATCATCGCGCTGATCCTCGACGAGCACGGCATCAAGGGCAATGCCTACAGCTTTCAGTTGAGCCAGCCGTGCCCGGATCGCGACTACTGCGTGCAGTACGACGAAACCGACCTGCACTTCGTCCAGCGTCTGTGTGAAGAGGAAGGCATTCACTACCACTTCCAGCACAGCAAGAAGGGTCACCTGCTGGTGTTCGGCGATGACCAGACCGTGTTCCCCAACCTCGGCCAACCGACCGCGTATGTGCAGGGCAGTGGCATGGTCGCCGAAGAACCGGTGATCAAAGGCTTCAAGCTGCGCCTGGAAACCCGCACCAGCCGCACCACCCGCCGCGACTACGACTTCGAAAAACCGCGCCTGCAAATGGAAGCAGCGTACAAACCCGATGGCGAGAGCACTGAACCGGATCTCGAAGACTACGACTATCCCGGCCGCTTCATCGACCGCGCGCGCGGCAAGTTCCTCAGCCAGCGCGCCCTCGAACGTCACCGTGCCGACTACCGTCAGGCCGAAGGTCGCGGCGACCAGACCCGACTGGTCAGCGGCCACTTCATGGAAATGTCCGACCACCCGCGCAGCGAGTGGAACGACCTGTGGCTGCTCACCGAAATCTTCCACGAAGGCAAACAGCCGCAAGTCCTCGAAGAGTCGGTGACCAGCGACACCACCGACAACAAGGACGACTTCCACCAGGGCTACCGCAACACCTTCCTCGCCACCCCGTGGGACGTGTTCTACCGCCCGGCCCTCGAACACCCGAAACCGCGCGTGCTCGGCAGCCAGACCGCCATGGTTACCGGCCCCAAAGGCGAAGAAATCCACTGCGACCAATACGGCCGCATCAAAGTGCAATTCCACTGGGACCGCGAAGGCCTGGCCGACGACAAAACCAGCTGCTGGCTGCGCGTCTCCAGCTCCTGGGCCGGCGACCGCTACGGCGCTATCTCCATCCCGCGCATCGGCATGGAAGTCCTTGTCACCTTCCTCGAAGGCGACCCCGACCAGCCACTGGTCACCGGCTGCCTGTACCACAAGGAAAACCCGGTGCCGTACGCCCTCCCGGCGAACAAAACCCGCAGCGTCTTCAAAACCCTCAGCTCCCCGGGCGGCGGTGGCTACAACGAACTGCGCATCGAAGACAAAAAAGGCGCCGAACAAATCTTCATCCACGCCCAGCGCGACTGGGATGAAAACGTTGAGCACGACCAGAAGATTCGGGTCGGGAATGAACGCCACGACACCGTGGTGAAGAACACCTACACCGAGCTGAAGGCTGAAGAACATCGCACCACGATTTCCGACCGCAAGATCGAAGCGCGGATGGATGACCACCTGACTATTGGTGAGAGCCAGCATGTGAAGCTCGGCACCGCACAACTGACCAGTGCTGGGAAAGAGATACACATCAAGGCTGGGGACAAGATTGTCATTGAGGCGGGGACTGAGCTGACGATTCTCGGCGGCGGCAGTTTCATCAAGCTCGATGGCGGTGGTGTGACGGTGGTTGGGCCGGTGGTGAAGATCAACGCCGGCGGCTCGCCGGGAGCAGGCACTGGCATCGGGATCAAACCGCCGGTGCTGCCGGGGGCGGCGGATAAGGATAAGGCGGGGAGTTTGATGGATCAGGCGTTGTTGAATGCGCCTGAGGAAAAGATCAAACGCAAGCCAAAACGCATGCTCAACTTTTCTGGGTAATACATCGACGGCAATCCAAGCCACCAGGGATCAGAATTCAGGTAATTGGTAATGACAGAGACAACCAGCAAGAAAGTAGAGAAATGGTCGTATCCATTGAAGGTGGGAGCGGCAGAAGCTACGGATCCGCAGCAGTTTTATAAGGCGTTAGCCAAGGCGAAAGATGGTTACTACCCGTTGGGGGCGAATGGCCTCTGGCACGGAGGGGTACATTTCGATGAGGCATCTGGTTTGGTGCAGGATTTGGCGGAGGTCAGGTGCATCGCGGACGGGGAAGTTGTCGCTTATCGTATTGATAGTACTTATCCAAAGTCAGCTTTTGATACCAATGAGGCGGTGTATTCAACGGGTTTTGTACTCGTTAAACATCGTTTAGAGACGCCTGTTCCTCCTGCATCCGCCCCTGCGGCTGGGGGAACACCAGCTGCAGTAACTCCGGGGCCTAGTCTGACTTTCTTTAGTCTTTACATGCACCTCCTGCATTGGGACACGTATGAAAAAACTCCTGCACTGGGTCGGCCTTCATTTTGGAGTGGTGGCACATGGCAGGTGATGGCTACGGCAAAGGATGAAATTCTGGGCTTGAGAGTTCGACAGGAAAGGCGCGGAAAACCGGGATATAGCACGGTGTTGACTGTTTTGCCTCGCGGCACAGTTGTCGAAACTGCTGAAGAAGAAAACGGTTGGCTCAAAGTGGTGAGTGTTACGCCTCCGGATGCCAACCTCCCCGCTGGGAACGGCTGGGTGTTTAAGCGAGAGTTGACTGCAGGGGCCACACCAAATAGCTATAAGGTGGGCAATGCAGCAAAAGATCCGATGACTCCCCCTAAAAAAGGGCTGGCGGTACACGCTTCTCCTAACCAATCCAGTACGACGACCGCTATTTTGCCGATTGGAACTCAGGTGAAAATTGGCAGTGATGGGACGCGCGGTAAATACCAAAAGCTATTGGAAATTTTGGGAGGAAACGCTGTACCTCCGTTGGCAGCAGCGGAGGTTCTTGGCTACGTTTGGGAGGGCCTGCTTGAAACCAAGAGCGAGCCAGCCGAAAAAGACGCTGTCCACGTGTTGGCTACTCCTGTTTTCATAAAAGCAGGGAGTTTGGTGGGGCACGTCGGAAAATATCAGAGCTACTCAGACTCTGCTCCAAGAAATCTTCTGCACTTGGAGGTTTTTAGTTGCGAGGACGTCAAGGCTTTTACTGAGCTGAGTAAACAGAAGGCATCAGGTCTGCCAAAAGCCGAGAAAACTCTGCTTAAAATTCCAAAAGACAGTCTATTAATCACTCATGTTGAAGGCATGAGTGCTAGTAATCCGCCTAGGGTGACTGATCCCCATAAAAAAGTTGGGTACGATTTCATGGTCCCGGTCGGGGTACTGGAAGCATTGCCGGCGGACAGAAAAATCAAGGTTCCTGTCGTAATGGGCGGAACGACAAGTTATACGCTTTGGTGGCGCCTGGATGGTCTTCTTGGTGACGAAAATGGCAATGAAATTGGCGGATGGTTTTCGGAGCCGGACGTGACGTTGTCTCGTCATTCGCCCTTTGAGTGGGAGGGATTCAGTTTTATTGAGGAGACCGTCAGCAACGTGGATCATCTGGCTGCCTCTCTCCATGCTCAAGAAAACCTGACAGAGGAGGAGAAGGCAAGTTATACGCCAAACGTGGGAGCTGCCAATGACGGCCCTGCCAAGCAGCATCTGTTCAAGATGCTGGATAAAAATGGTGATAGTAAACTTACGCCTTCGGAGATAAAGGAAGCGTTAGAGAAACCTTGGTTCTCGCAGCCGATATCTCAGATGGTTACACGTTACGAAAGTGAGTGGCAGTACAAGGGGGAGAAATGGAGCGCCCTAGATGAGTTGATGGGGCATAGTGACGCCGATCCGCATAAGCAATGGGTGGAAGAGAAACTTCGAATCGAGCGACTCGGTTGGTGGGATAAGCTAGTCGGAAAATTCGGAATAACTGGTGATACTAACGTCCAGCATATCCATCCCCTAGGGTTGCTGGGGGGGTTCTTATCGGGCTGTCCTGAAAAGTGTAAGGCGGAAGTTTATACTCTGGACACAACTGTCGGTCCTTATGTCGTTTCCAAAAAGCTGTTTGAGTTTTTATTGGCAATTGAAGCGTATAGAGAACATCCGTATGCGCTTCCTGATAACAATAGCGGCATAACAATTGGCTATGGCTATGACTTGGGACAGCAGACTGCCGCAAGGGTCGATGCGGAGCTTAAAGACCTTTATACGCCTCAGGAAATCGAAAGTTTGAAAGGGGCGTTAGGCAAAAAGGGTCAAGAAGCAAGAGACTATGTTCATAATGTCAGCTCAATATCTATCAGCAAGGATAATGCTCTTAAGTTGGCCGTGATTATGAAGAAGAGATATGCACAACAAGTTGTTGATGTATATCCCAAGGCTGTCAATCTACATCCGGATTGTCAAGGTGTGTTGCTTTCTCTCGTTGTGAACCGAGGAAACTCGTTAACCGGTAATACCCCGGCTAAAGCTCAGAAGCGCTTAGAGATGAAGCAAATAAAAGAAGATTTTGATAACGATCAACCCGAACTGATACCTTCACGTCTTCGCAGTATGAAGCGCTTGTGGGAAAACGATCCCAGCACGGCTGGGGTGGCGACAAGACGTGAAAAGGAAGCGGTATTTTTTGAGGAGGCATTAAAATGCAACTGCTGGAAATAATGAGCAAGTCACTGGTTGCGTTATCAGTTGTTTGGATATCTATAGGCGGCGCATCGGCGGACGTCAGTTGTAGCTCTGCCACCTTGGCGACCCCTGATATTATTAACTGCTCACAGAAATCATTTGAAAAGATTGATAAGGTGCTTAATGAGCAATACAAGGCGCTGTCAATTGAGCTGGATGCGCCGACAAAAGCAGAGCTGATAGCTGCGCAGAAGAAATGGATTAAATTAAAAGATAGTTATTGCAAAGGTGATGGTGACGAAGGTGAAGAGTCGCCTATCGAAAAGCTGTCATGCGTGAAGCAAATCACTAGTTTCCGGGTGAGTGAGCTCATTTATCTTCGTACTGGCGTTATAGGCGATGGCTTCTATAAGGCAGTGTCGTTGGTGAACGAAAAAGCTACATCTATGAACTACCCAAAAGCTATTGAGTTTGTTGGTGGAATCGAAAACTTTGGTTCGGCTTGGAAAGAATACGCAGATGGAAATTGCGCTATGACTTCCAAGCTATTTGGCGAAAATGTGGACCGATGCATGGCGAGGATGCGATTTCAGATTCCAATTTACTAGCTGTTTTCCTGTGTGGATATATTTTCAGATTTATCAATTTGGCTGAAATGGCGGGCGGATTTATTTGTTGGAGTGAAAGGGGAGGTTATTTATGCTATTTGAATATATCTGTTCCTTTTTTGAATAAATCTGTCTGTTAGTTGATGGCGGCATTGTATTGGCTGCTGAGGGAGCGTCTGTGGTTAACGGGTTTTTCATAACTATGAAAAGGTCATGTTTTGGTTTTTTGGCATTATTTCCTTTCGCCGCCCACAGCGCAGTCACCAGCGAATCACTCTGCTTCGAACTATCTGAAACCAGTCCGGTGAAGTTCGAATTCCGTACCTTTTACGACGCCTCCAGCAAATGGTCTGGCGGCTTCGTAAAGTACGCCAAGTCCAGCGAGCCAATTTCCATCGTGTTGACGGATACCCAAAGCGAAATACTCGACGCGGATGCCCCTTGGCAGAGCGCCAGAAGCTGGTCTGAAGTTATCAGCGGCAAGGTCTCAGGGACCTACGAGCTCGTGACTCAAGGAACGCAGATCGTCTCGATGACGTACACGAAGAAGTCCAACGGCAAGGTTTACTACTTTGGAAATAACACCAGCATCGATTCCTCTTTGGAGTCCGGATGCAAGTGGGAGTAGGGCGCGCGCATGAGATCAAAAACTCTAGCAGCATCATTGCTCGGCCTGCTGTGGACGATGCCGGTGTTAGCCGAAACCACAACGTTCAGCCCAACCCAAGGCATCGAAGCGACGCTGGTTCTCGAAGGCTCCACGCTGAACGTCGCGGTTAAAGGCGAAACGCATAACGAGTCCCGGACAATCGATTTTGAAGCCGTAAACGAACTCCATGTGCAGGTCGATGATTTCAATTTCGACGGAGTAAAGGATTTCGCGATCTGGCAGCTCGATGACGGCATGGGCACTTACCGCTATTACCGGGTGTTCATTTACCAAGCCAGAACCGGCACGTTCGGAGAATTGCAGCCGGACTGCAGCGATGGCTTCGTTAATTTGCGCGTCGATAAAAATCGTAAAGCGTTGCTCAGCACCTATTGGGAAATGAACATAGCCAAGCAATGCGCCACCCGTTTCGCCAAACGCAAAGCCTGAATGACTCAAGGAAGAACACAGTGAAACGTTTTGTTTTTACCCTGCTGGCCGTGCTGCTGCCTGTTTCAGCGGTATATGCGCAGGATGACTGCAGCCATGTCACCTCAAGCCTGGAAATGGTGCCCTGCTCGGAGGCGGCGAAGAAAGCTGCCGATACGCAGTTGAACCTCAGCTACAAGCAACTGATAGCGCGGCTTGAGTCTGATTATCGAGCGGATCCGGCATTGGGCGCGGAGTACGCGGCGAAGGTCAAAGAGTCGCAACGTGCATGGCTGAAATTGCGCGATGCGAACTGCCCTTTGGAAGCATTCGAGATCGAGGCGGGGATGCCGACGCATGTGTTCGCGGTCAACTCGTGCATCGCCAGAATGAGCCGCGAGCGCTCGGCGTATCTGGACAAGATCGCGCCTGGTCAACCTGAGCAGTCATCCGATAAAAGCGTTGCGTGCCCATCTGACGACTTCATGCCGTTCCTTGCAGCATTTTCTGCCGATGGCCAATCACAACGCAGGTTTACGGCGATGACGGTCAAATCGCTCGTGTTGAAACCGACAGCCGAAGCCGGTCGTTTCGAACCGATCGTTACGGGTGTGAAGGGGACCGAGTTGAGCTATCCGTTACTGGCACCCATCCCCTCCCGCAAGATTCTGGGAGTCAAGATACAAGAACTCGACGATAGCCATTCCATCGTTGTGGATAAGCGCGCAGGTTGGAGCCACGTCAAAGTATTCAACTTTTCGCGGCAGGCCTGTTGGGTGCTTGAGGGCGTTGAAGACTGGTCGATCAGTGATAAAGATCTGGTCGTTGCGAGCAAGCCCAAGCTGAGCAAGGAAGAGAATTTCTGTTACCAGCGTGCCGAGGCGTTCGAAGCATTGGGGGCTCCGGAAGATCAACCGCTCACGGTCGAGTTGTTTGAAGCCACGTTGGAAAACCTGTTGTGCGCAGCACGCTCTGGAGACCCACTCGCCAGTTACAAAGCCGCCATTCTGAGTCTCTCGGGTATGGCGCCGCAGGTGCCGACGGACGCGCTGGAGTCTTTATTCAAAGCAGCAGCCACTACGTTGCCCAACGGTGCGATGGGGCTTTACGAGTTTTACTGTGACGGCAACGAGCTTACCTTCGACGGGCCCTGCAAAAATCCCGCGCTCGCAGAGCAAGCGCTGATCGGCGCTGTGAAAATGGGTAATGCCGTCGCGATCAGCAAGTTGGGATCGACCTTTGCGAGCGGCGAGTGGGGCACCAAAGACCCCTCCCGAGCCATGGCCTGCTATCAATTGGCTCTCGCCCAGGGCTACGAAGGGGCGAACTTCGGTCTGGAGCATCTGAAGAAGAATTCCACCACTGAAATCAAACCCAGTTATTGCCTCTGACAGCCCCCGAAGCCGTCGGCTGGTGACTTGACCTTTGCCTTCCTGATTCAGTGCCGTGGTTACTTGAAGCATATCGGCGGTGATTACTTTGCCGGGATCAAGGTACTGGACGGTCCGCCCAAGAACGGCGGAGACGTCAAAGACATCGAGATCTATTCCTACATCAGGGATAAACGCGGGCAGATTCGCTACAAAAATAACGTAGCCATGACCCGACCACATCTGTGGCAATTCAACCCGCAGACACAGCGTTATGAAGGTCAGTCCGAATAGATTTCAGTTACGGAGTTAAAGCGTGAAAGGATGTTCAGTTCTACTCGGTGGCCTCTTGGCCATTGCCACGTCCGTGACTTACGCCGCCAACCCGGCCTTCAAGGATTACACCGTTTCCCCAGTGTTCGCCGGCACTAATCATGAGCCTGTGCCGCAAGAACACAGCAACTCGATGATGGATAAGGCTCGTGCACAGGCACTTAAAGGCAAGGTCAACTTTGCCGGCCACTACATCCTGCACCGAGTCGGTTGTGGTGGCAGTGCCATTTGCGGCGAAGTGCTGGATGCGCGTACGGGGGAGGTTGTCGGCGGACTGCCGAATGCATACGACGGCAATACCTTCAGCCTGTCGAACAAGCCCGATAGCCGTCTGCTCATTGTTTCCGGCATTGCAGCCGATACCGAAGAGGACGCGCAGGGTAATGAGCTTGAAAGCCGCTACAGGACCCGCTACTTCGAGTTTGTGAACAACGAGTTCCGGCTGCTGACGTTAAAGGATTTGTGATCGCCGCTGTTTGATTAAGGATGATTGGATGAACCGCTTTTCCATTCGGCCCATGCTGAGTGCACTTCTACTTTTGCCCCTCATCTACGCCATTCCGGCAGCTGCCGAAGCCGGGAGTTGCTACGGCTATCTCACCGAAATGGTTCGTAGCAGTAACTTCCCGTTTCGCTATGTCGGCAAGGACAAGGTCAATCTGCTGATTGATGAAGACGACGGTGAAATGGTGCGAGCCCAGTTGCTCTTTGATACGGACGGCACCGGCACCATCGGCTGGATCAAATACACCCCGGTCACTCGGGTGTTGCTCAACACCTCGGCTGAACTGGAAGAGCCGGTGGAACTGTCATTCGATGCCAAATTCGCCGATGGCTACGCAAAGTGCCTGGCTGGACAACAGGCCGGTTAACGGCAAAAGGGAATTTTCCATGAATCAGTATCTTCTCGCGGGCAGCCTTAAGTGGGTATCGATGATCGGTTGTCTGTTCGGAGCTATGAGCGCCTATGCCGAGGACCCGCCAATAGTCGGTGCCAACGGGAACACGGTGTCATTTCGGGCTACAGAATGGACGATGTCCGGTGTGGATTCGGCGACTGCGTGGTTCACCGCCAATGGGAAAACCTTTCCGCTCTTTGGCGCCGATATTGGCGCCGATGGGCACTCCAATATGCTCAGTCCTGACAAGAAAACCTTGCTGCTCGACCCGGTGATCTTCGGTATGTTGTCGGACGAAAACGGTGAAGAGAAGCTAGTGTCGCAACAGCATTGCACGGTTATCTCAATGGAGACCGGTTGCGTGCTGGCTGATCGTTCGGCCACTTTTTGTGTCGGCCAGTGGAAGGGCAATCAATGGGTTACCGACGACGGCGAAGTGCTCACTCCCGCCCTGGAGACGAGGTCTCCAAAGGACTTGCTGAAACATGTCACAAGTAACGAACCGGCGCAGTCCCGAGCAGAGTCCATCGAATGGGGTCTGGTCTTTTTAAGTCCGGAGTCTTACATGGCGTGTCATCCCCCGGCGCAAAATGTTCAGGCCTATAACGACCTGGGCTTTTACCTGGCTGAGGGCGGCAAAGATGAGCTGGCGCTGAAGTTTTATCGCGGCGTCGAGGCCATCGGTAAACGCACAGTGCTGATGTTGAACATCGCCGATTCACTTTGGCGCCTTGATCGCAAAGACGAAGCGCAGCGTTATTACAGGCAGTACCGCGACGTGATGAGCGCCGACGGCAAGGCGCAGAAAATACCTCAACGTGCAGTTGAGCGCTCCGTCATTCAGGGAATGAAGAATTGAACATGTTTGTGCGTTTTATCGCGTTGTCCTTAGGACTGCTGTCCGCTTCAGCCGCGTTCGCTGAGGACACTTGCAAAGTCATCACTGTGAGCTGGCAATACGACGAATGTGTGGAAGCCGACCGCAAGAGTGCCGATGCAAAACTCAACGCCAGCTACAAAAAGCTGATGGCGCGATTCGAATCTCAATGGAAGTCTGAGCCTGAGCAAGGAAAGGCTTACATGGCCATGGCCAAAGAATCGCAACGCGCCTGGATCAAGTTGCGCGATACCACTTGCCCCCTTGATGCCACGGATGTCGAACCCGGATCGCAGGCATATACCTTGGTGCTCAATAAGTGCATCGCCAGAATGAGTCTAGAGCGTGCAGCCTACCTGGATGCGGTCGTCCCGGATGGTCCGAGTGAAGTGTTTGATGTCGCCAAGGTTTCCAGCTCTGCTTCGCAACGATACGGCGATGTGGTGGCTCGTTATGTCACTACGTTTGGTAGCCCCTGCCTCAATGTTCAGATCCTCGCGCCCAAGGGCAATTGGCGGGTGCTCTCCTCAAAACGGTTTTGCAGTTTTAACGGCAAATCGTTTTGGGATGGTTACGCCAGCGCATTGTTTGAGGATCATGCATTCACTGCGGATGGTTTACACCTGACGCTCAGCTTGTTCGAGCTTCGTGAAGAGGCAGAGAAGCGCCTCACCTGTGTAATTCCAATTCAGAACGAGCAAATCAAAGAGCTGAAGTGCGGCGCACCTGAGTCATCGTGAAACCATCAGCGTAAATTTAGAAGATTGATCAGCAGGGAAGTGATCGGAATTGAACAAGCTTTCAAGTTGTTTTGGTGTGCTCGGGATCATCGCCGGCTTGTCGACTCAGCCGGCATCGGCAAGCGACCCACAAACCATCGGAGAACTGCATCCCCCGGTGGTTGCTTCGTTGGGTGATCAAAAGATCACGGTGTTCTTTTTGAAGAACAACCTCAAGGATCATGTCAGGGACGTGCATGTGCCTGATGCCGAGATTTTCTACGCGCCCATGAATGCGGTGAAACCTTCGCTGAATTATGTGTGGAAGATTGAAGGCGAGAAGATCGCCTCGGTGTTCTTCTTCGAGCGCAAATTCCCTGAGCGAGCGGGGAAAACCATGTTTGTTCTGACAAAACACAAAGTTCTGCACGAGCATTTCGAAGGAGATTCCTATTCGGTGCTGGAATTGCCGCTCTTCAAGGACGGCGACCACTTGGCTTTGCAGTTCTTTCGTGGTGACCCGCCAGACCCCGAGTTGCAGAACTGCCGTGACGGTATAGATCAGGAAGAGGGCGTAGAAGTCGAGTGTGCTTACAAGGATGCGGCGAGCATCAAGAAGTACTTGGCGGATCTGGATGGAAGGATGATTTCGGATTCGAAACTGGAAAAGGGCAACCGTCAGAAGCCGCTCAAAACTGATGGTGACAAGGCCAGTGCTGCTTGCCCCTCACCCAACTTTTCAACGTTCCTCTCAGACTTCTCTGAACGCGCAGACGTGCAGAAAGCCTTCGTCCAACAGCCGCTGAAAATGGTCACGACCGTAGCCGGTGATCCCGAGCCTGAGATGCAGAAAAGCAGCCTCAGCGGCGATCAGCTCAAGTTCCCGATCATCCCGGATGTAGCGAAGCGAGAGGTCCAGGGCCTGACGTTGACCGTCAAGGAAGAGCAGGGTGATCACGCCGTCGCCATCCTGCAGAAACCGGATACCGATTATGTCTTCGAGTATCGGTTTGTCCGTGGGCAATGCTGGCGGCTGGAAGAAGTGATGGATTACTCGCTTTGAAGCAGGTGGCACGTTGAAAAGACTAGGTTTGATCGCGTTATTGCTATGTTCTTTCTCTGCGGTGGCGGGACCGATGTTCCCGTCTCTCACGTCGTGCAGGGACGTTGGCAGCGACTGCGCGCTGGCGCTGAAGGACAAATTTCTGGTGGACGCACACTCCGGGCAGCGTCTATCCGAGATGGAGGAACCGGCTGGAGCGATGAGTGGCTTTTGGCTGTACCGAGATGGTGAGCGCTACATCCTTCAGGAAGAAAACTACTCCCAGGCGAAGTCGCGTCGTTGGCTGGTTTTCACCTACGACAGCGGCAAGGTGGTGCTCGACGGCGCTTATGTTTTCTCGATCGATATTGATATGAACACCGGACCCTACTGGCATGGCTATGACTGCCGAGGTGACGCCAAGCCGTTCGCCGTGCCAACGAAAGATTCGTTCAGTGAGGTCGCTTTGGAGGCGTTATGCGGGGAGGCCGAAGGCTGGGTCGTCTCGGGCGGGGATACCAAGGTGCCGGTGTCGGCCAAAGGGCTGGCCGTCAGTGTTCCCGTTTATCACGGCCGCAACCGTGATGGTTCAGCGACGTACGTGTTCACTGAAAGCGATGATCCGGATCTTTCGAAACTGGTTTGCCTGTCCAACTGTGCTGATATCGCTCAAACGCCGGAGCGCGTTTCGCAGGAGACGGCGCCATTGAAGGGCGGGCAGGATGGAACGTTGTGCTCGGATGACGAAGACATTTACTTCAGCTGCCCGCTGGAGGGCGGCAAGACGGTTTCTGTTTGTGCGCGGGGAAACAGCAAGCCCACGGCCGGTTCTGTTCAGTATCGCTATGGTGTGCCGGGGAACATCGAGATGGTTTATCCAAAGAACGCTATGCCACCCAAGGGAAAGTTCTTTGTTGTAGATGCGTCGGAAGGCAGCGTGAACCTGAACATCATCAAGTTCAAAAGCGGTGCGTATACCTACCTCGTTAACCAGGCCTTCTTGAGTTATCTGAAGGTGCTCAAGGGGGACAAAGTTGTATTCCGACAGTCTTGTAATGCCGGTGGTCATGCTTACGTACACCGGTTGGCGGATTTCGGGTTAGAGACACGACCAAAAAGCGCAGAGGACTTTCGCTAATCTCTGCTGCCGAAGATCAGGAAAGGGGACTCAACGTCCCCTTTTTTTCCGCCCGCGATTCAGCTACGGCTTGGCTTGATACTCCCGAAACTCAATGTGATCGAGCGTGCCTTCCACCATCAATCGAACGCCGTCGGCCATTCTGCTCAGGCCCAGTGCCATCGAGCGGCGGGGGCCGTCGAGGTCGTCGGCCAGGTTGGCGGCGATGGCGCTGATGGACAGGAGGTCTTCGGAGGCGTTGGCCATGAGGGCTTCGGCGTCGGCGTTGGGGCAGAGGGCGAACAGGCCGCCCAGGCGTTTGGGGCGTGGGGCTCTGGGTTTGAAGTGGTGGTCGAGGGCGCGTTCGGCGGCTTCATGGAGTTTCTTCGAGTCTGGGAATTCGTAGGGGGAAACTTCTTCGTCAGTGAGGGTTGGATCGATCATCGGTGTAAATCCTTTGGAGTTGGAAAGATTTGCCCCGGTTTTCGGACTTGCACATCCGGTCACCGATTTTGCGGCGACACACGGAGGCTATCGACGATGGCCCAGCCTGCCTAGTTCATGGACAGCACCGCAGTTTGAAGGACATTTCCCAAGGATTTGCGGGGTAGAGGAACAAGAAACCACTGCTATCGGCAGCTCCTACAGGAATGTGTTTCTTCAGGTGTAGGACGGGGGTGGTGTGACGCGGAGCGTCACGGGATGCATTCCCACGCGGAGCGTGGGAGCGATCAGGTTCAAGAATTGGGAAGCGTGACTTGGCAGTCATCATGCGAGAAAAGACCTACATCGTCTTCTATCAGTCTTGGATAGTGGCGAATCCGCCCGAATCCCTTACACTCCCCCGGCCGTTCATTTTCCTTTTGAGGCTGTGCGCATGAAATTTCGTTTTCTTCTGTGGATGCTGGGTCTGTTGATGGGTAAGGCCAGTCGGACAAATCCTGCGTTCCAGCAGCAGTTGGGTGACAAGGATCTGGTGTTTCAGCTGCAGACTCTGGACGGGAAAGTGGCGCGGCATTTCGTGGTGAAGGACCAGCGCATTACCAGCAAGTCCGGGGTGGTGGCGGAACCGGCGTTTGCGATTGCGTTCAAGGATGCGGCGTTCGGGTTTGCCACGATGCAGGCGAAGAACAAGCAGTTGGCGTTCATGCAGGGGATTCAGGACAAGTCGATCCAGCTCAAGGGCAATCCGGCGCTGGTGATGTGGTTTCAGGGGTTGATGAAGTATTTGAAGCCGAGAAAAAAGACATCTGCTGCTCGATGAGCTGAGGCAATAGGCCTCAAATCTGGTCAGCGAATCACGGAGAACGACGGCACTGTCAGATCTGACAGGTGACGGGTGGGTAGCGCGGTGTTCCTATTTCGATGATTCCTCTTTTGGAACTCATTCAGTCATAGGGAGCATACGTTATGAGCCTGATTAAGCCGTTGACCGCCGGTACGCTGGATCCGCAATTCGGCAGCGAAGGTGTCGTGCCTTTGCCCTTTCAGGATGTTGGTGGTACGGCTCGTGTTGTGCTGCCACTTCTAGAAAATCGACTGCTCATAGCATTGGGTACAGTGGCTGGATCGCCCGCCAATGTGGTTCGTCTGAATGAGGATGGATCGCGGGATGTTTCGTTTGGTGTGGGTGGCGTCGCCGAAATCATCTTCCCTCAGAACAAACAGTTCGCCCCGACGCAGTTACTTCCCACGACGAAGGGCGGATGGGTAGTCGCGGGACATATTGCAGATATTGACCGCGTATCCGAGGTCGCTGCGGTGAGATTTGGTCCGGATGGTCAACCGGATCCCGATTTTGGCGATAAGGGCATAGCGATCATCAATGTCTACGATCTCCTTGGCATCCACACGAATGTGAAATTCGTGACTCCTTCCCAATATTTGGTCGGAGACCAGAGGCCCGCTGTAGAAACAGGTGTTGGCCGTGGCCCTTGCACTACCGTCCAGTCGAATGGCTCGGTTGTCCTGCTTGGCGACTTGTTTTATGGGGAGGACGACTTTCAAGGTATTGTCATTCGACTCACTGAGAAAGGTTTGCTGGATCTGTCTTTCAACAGCACCGGGTTTGTGTTGGTTGAAATTCCGGAGGTTGAGCGTCGCTGGAATTCCGTTGGTGGTGTCGCTGTTCAGGCGGACGGGAAAGTGCTGATTGTTGGCAGTTATTCACACGCTGAAGATGGAAAGCTTAGCGCTTATGTCATTCGCTACGACACTCAAGGCCAGTTTGATCTCCAGTTTGGTGGCAACAAAAATGGGCTTTTCTCAATTACTCAACAGCAGGCGCGAGGGTTTTCCTTTGGAGCGCTTACGCTGACGCCAGGTATTAATGGCGTTGAAGGAATCCTCGCTTCGGGCTGGTATCAACCTTTTGAATCAAGTGCAGATAAAGGGCTGATCACACTGATTAATCATGATGGCAGTTTCAACTGTGTATTTAACAACGGCCAGCCGCTTTTCACCCAGCTCATGCCGAAGGGTGAGTTATGGCTTGGTGTTGGGTTACAACAAAATCTTGCAGGTCAGGCGGTCGCTATCATTGTCAGCGGGCAAAGTTTTAGTGACTCCGCAGATGAGGCTCTCTGGCTGGTTGCAGCACGCTATCTGATGGATGGCTCTCAGGACATGTCGTTTGGTATTGACGGTTTTGTTCGGTTCAACGACAGCAAGGCGTTTGTGATCTTCCAGGATGGCGCCGTCACGATCGACAACAAGGTCGTCATGAGTGGATACGCACTTATCGATTTTTCCGAGCCAATCTCAGGTTATGTAGTGCGTTATTTGGGCTGAAGGAGGCTCATCGACTTTTTCAGCAAGTGCCCGCTCGAACATTTGATCGAATGTCCGAGCGGGTTCTTTAAGCCTGGCTGAACTGCGAAGCCAGTTCACGCAACAACACTTCCGCCTCAAGCACTTTGCTGACCACATCATTGGCCTTATCGCGAGTCAGGCCAACACGCTCCAGCAGCGCATCCGGAATGTCTTCATCCGGGCCGGAGCCGATCCCGCGTCCACGCAGCAGGCGCACGGCCAGGCAGACGAGGTTCGGGTATTCGGCGTAGGCGCCGTCGTAGTTCGGGTCGTGCTGGAAGCGCAGAGCGGTGGCCAGTTCGTCCGGCATGTCCCAGTAGCGCATCAGCCAGGAGCCGATCTGTTCGCGGCTGATGCCCAGCAGGTGCTGCTCGACATAGCTGTGGCACAGGTGCGGGTTGACCTCCAGGTGACGGCAGATCAGCGAGAAGTGCGGCGGGAACACGTGGGCCAGCAGCAGGTAGCCGAAGTTGTGTAGCAGGCCTGCGAGGTAGGTCAGGCCGGCTTCCGGGCGCTGGGCGCGCGGCATGGCGCGGGTCAGGCCTTCGATGACGGCGGCGGTGTAGATCGACTGCTGCCAGTACGGCGTGGTGTGTTGCGGGTGGTCTTTCGGCAGGCTCAGGGTCTTGCCGAGGGCCAGGCCCAGCGCCAGGTTGATCACCAGATCGAAGCCCAGCACGCGGACGATCGCGTCTTCCACCGAACGAATCTTGCCCGGCGAGGCGTAGTACGGCGACGCCGCCCAGCTCACCACTTGCGCGGCCAGCGCCGGGTCGGTTTCGACCACGCCGGTGATGTCGTCGATGGTGGCGTTGGGGTCGACGCGTAGCTTGATGATTTTTTGTGCGGTTTCGGCCAGCGGCGGAATCTCGATGGTCGCTTCCAGACGTTGCTGGATGCGCCGCGCGGTGAACGCCTGCACGGCCTGGGTGATTTCCTCGCGGTCATCGTCCGGGCGGTCGAGGTTCGGGCGGATGCTGCTCAGGGCTTCGCCGAAGTTGGCGGCGCTGGCCTTGGTCAGCATGGTCTTGAAGTCTTCGCTGGCGATTTCCAGCAGCAGGCCCGGCTCGCCGGAGTTGATCAGCAACTTCGGCTCGCGCAGCAGGCCTTCTTCGTAGAGGCACGGCGAGCTGGTCAGCGCCGGCAGGCCCGGCAGCAGGCTCAGGCTGTGTTTGCCGAGCATCTTTTCCAGGCGCTCGGTGGACACGGCGGTCAGGCGACGGCCCGTCAGCTCGGCGAGGCGGTTGAGATCCAGCAACTGGCTCTGTGGAAACAGCACCATCAGCGCACCGACCGCGTCGTCCAGCAACACCGCCTGCACTTTGCGCGAGGCATTGAGGCCGTGGTGGTCGAGCACTTCTTCGTAGGCGACGCCCAGCTTGTTGAGCAGCAGCCGAATAACAGACGGAGCGTGCGGTGATTCGGGGGCGAGAGCAGCTTCGGTCATGGTCTGTATCCGTTTTTGAAACAATTGCAGGAGTATAACCAGCTTGGTTGGAACGAGCTGTCAGAAACTGCGACGGTGCTCACACTTGGCCGTATTGCTGCCCGTGTCGCAGCCAGCGGTCGAGCAACGGGCTGACGTGAGTGGGCCAGCGTTCGAGCAAGGCCTGGGCGGCATCGCGCACGGCGGGCAGCAGATCGGCGTCGCGCATCAGGTCGGCGACCTTGAATTGCAGCAGACCGGTCTGGCGGGTGCCGAGCATTTCGCCGGGGCCGCGCAGTTCAAGGTCTTTTTCGGCGATGACGAAACCGTCGTTGGTCTCGCGCATGATGCCCAGGCGCTGGCGGCCGATCTGCGACAGCGGCGGATGGTAGAGCAGCACGCAATGGCTGACCGCGCTGCCCCGGCCGACCCGACCGCGCAGCTGGTGCAACTGCGCAAGGCCCAAGCGCTCGGGGTTTTCGATGATCATCAGGCTGGCGTTGGGTACGTCCACGCCGACTTCGATCACGGTGGTGGCGACCAGCAGTTGCAGGTTGCCGGCCTTGAATTCGGCCATGACGGCGGCTTTCTCGGCGGGTTTCATGCGGCCGTGGATCAGCCCGACCTTCAGCTCGCCGAGGGCGGCGGTCAGGTCTTCGAAAGTGGTTTCGGCTGCCTGGCAGGTCAGCTCTTCGGATTCTTCGATCAGCGTGCACACCCAATAGGCCTGACGGCCCTCAGCGCAGGCGCTGCGCACCCGCTCGATGACTTCGACGCGGCGGGTATCGGTGACCAGCACGGTGTTGACCGGGGTTCGGCCGGGCGGCAGTTCGTCGAGGATCGAGGTGTCGAGGTCGGCGTAGGCGCTCATCGCCAGCGTCCGGGGAATCGGCGTGGCGGTCATGATCAGTTGATGCGGACACATGCGTCCGCCGACGCCTTTCTGCCGTAGCGCCAGACGTTGCTGAACGCCGAAGCGGTGTTGTTCGTCGATGATTACCAGCGCAAGGTTCTTGAACTGCACTTCGTCCTGGAACAGCGCGTGGGTGCCGACCACCATCGGCGTGCCGCTGGCGATCTGTTCCAGCGCGGCGCCGCGGTTCTTGCCCTTGAGCTTGCCGGCCAGCCACGCCACGTCGATGCCCAGCGGTTCGAGCCAGCGCTTGAAGGTGATGAAGTGCTGCTCGGCGAGGATCTCGGTCGGCGCCATCAGCGCGACCTGATAGCCCGCCTCCAGCGCTTGCAGCGCGGCGAGGGCGGCGACCACGGTTTTGCCCGCGCCAACGTCGCCCTGAATCAGTCGCAGCATCGGTTCGTGCTGGCTGAGGTCGTAGGCGATTTCGTTGCCGACCCGTTGCTGAGCGCCGGTCGGATTGAAGCCGAGGTTGGCCAGGTATTTCGCCGGCAGTCTGGTGGCTTTCGGCATCGCCGGCGCACGCAGGGAGCGCATGCTTTCACGCAGGCGTTGCTGGGACAGTTGATGAGTCAGCAGTTCTTCGAAAGCCAGACGATGCTGGGCCCAGTGATGGCCGAGGGCGAGTTCGTCGACGTCGGCATCGGCGGGCGGGTTGTGCAGGTAGCGGATCGCGTCGGCCAGCGGCGCCAGTTGATAGTCGCGGGCCAGTTCGGTCGGCAGCCAGTCGGGCAGGGTGGATGGCTTGAGCAGGGTTAACGTCTGCATGCACAACTGGCGCAGACGCGCCTGTGTCAGGCCTTCGGTCAGCGGGTAGACCGGGGTCAGGGTTTCATCCACTGGCGGTGGTTCGTCACCGTTGATGGCGCGGTATTCCGGGTGATAGATCTCCAGCCCCGAGGCGCCGGGCCGGGCTTCGCCGTAGCAGCGAATCCGCGTGCCGCGCTTGAGGCCTTCTTTCTGCGCGTTGCTGAAATGGTAGAAGCGCAGGCTCAAACCGCCGGTGCCGTCCTGCAAGCGCACGACGAGGCTGCGGCGCCGGCCCATGACCACGTCGGCGCCGCTGACGGTGCCTTCGACCACGGCGTCCTGCCCCGGGCGCAGCGCGCCAATCGGCACCACACGGGTGCGATCCTGATAACGCAGCGGCAGGTGGAACAGCACGTCCTGGAGGTTTTCCAGACCGACCTTGGCCAGTTTCTCGGCCATGGCTTCACCGACACCCTTGAGTGCGGTGACCGACACCTGCGACAGCTCAGTCATGACGCTGACTTAACCGGCCGTAACCGGCGCGGCAGGTTTGGCGACCGAGCACAGGCGAATGGAGTCGGCGAGGATCTCGATGGCTTTCGGCCGTGGGAAGCTGGCGCGCCAGGCGATGGCCACGGTGCGGAACGGCACCGGTGCCGACAACGGACGCACTTCGATCACGCCAGGGGCGTAGTGGTGACTGTCCACCGCCGACAGCGGCAGGATCGAGATGCCCAGACCGGACGCGACCATGTGGCGAATGGTTTCCAGCGAGCTGGATTCGACCGTGGTGTGCTTGGCGCCGTCGTTGCCCTTGGTCAGGGTCGGGCAGGCTTCCAGCACCTGATCGCGGAAGCAGTGGCCTTCACCAAGCAGCAACAGGCTCTTGTCGTTGAGCAGCGCGGCGTCGATGGATTCTTTCTGGGTCCACGGGTGCTGGGCCGGCATCAGGACGTAGAACGGCTCGTCGTAGAGTTGCAGGGTCAGCACGTCGGCTTCGTTGAACGGCAGGGCGATGATGATCGCGTCCAGCTCGCCGTTGCGCAGTTTGTCGCGCAGCACGTGGGTGAAGTTTTCTTCGATGTACAAAGGCATCTGCGGGGCGACCCGGTGCAGTTGCGGAATCAGGTGCGGGAACAGGTACGGGCCGACGGTGTAGATCGCGCCGACTTTCAGCGGGGCGGTCAGCTGGTTCTTGCCGGCCTGGGCCAGTTCGCGGATGCCCTGGGCCTGCTCCAGCACTTTCTGCGCCTGGGCGACGATGCCTTCGCCGACCGGAGTCAGGCGCACGGCGCTTTTGCTGCGCTCGAAAATCAGCACACCGAGTTCGTCTTCAAGCTTTTTCACGCCCACCGACAGGGTCGGCTGGCTGACGTGGCAACGCTCGGCCGCGTGGCCGAAATGCTGCTCTTGGGCGAGGGTAACGATGTAGCGTAATTCTGTGAGGGTCATAGCAAGCGTCCATGAAGATGCGGGCCAAGCATACCGGCTGCAATCGATAGACGCACGTTATCAGACTGAGTGATGAATGCGACACCGGGCAATGCCGGTTTGCCGTGGATGGATAAGCAAAAGGCACCTTTCGGTGCCTTTTTGGCTGGATCAGGCCGGGCTCCGCGAGTGCGGATCAGCGGCGGCGTTCCAGCGAGTACACAAACGGCGCAACGATTTCGATCGCGCCATTGGTCAGCATGTCGGCCGGTGGCTTGGGCAGCGGTTGGGCGCGGCGGATCATTTCCAGGGTGGCCCGGTCCAGATCGGCGTTGCCGGAGCGGCCCACCAGTTCGAACGACAGCACGTTGCCTTCGCCATCGACCACGAAACGCAACCGGTTCAAGCCTTCCTTGCCCCGCGCCTGAGCGCTGGCCGGGTACTTCTTGTACTTGGCCAGATGCGCGAGCAGGGTGCCTTGCCAGCTGGCCTTGGCGGCCATTTGTGCAGGCGACGGGCCCGGTGCAGGCTGGGCGGATTTCTCCGTCGGGGCCTGAGTCGGCTGGGTATCGGCCGGTTTTTCTTCGGACGGTTTCTCCTTCGGCGGATCGGGCAGTTTCTTCTCGATCGGCTTCGGCGGTTTTGGTTTCGGCTTGGGTTTCGGTTTCTGCACCGCGATCTCGGCTTTTGGCGCTTCGGCCAGTTTCGGGATCGGCAGTTCTTCAACCGGAGCCGGTGGCTGCGGTGGCGTGACGACTTTCGGCGGTGCGGGCGGTGGCGGGGCCGGAACCGGTGCCAGCTCGACCATCATTGCCTGCGGCGGCAATTCGATGGGCGGGCGGGCGGTCCAGTTCAGCGCCAGCGCGATGGCCAGCGCGTGAACACCCAGCACCACGGCCAGGCTACCGCTGTAACGCGTCAGCTTATGGCGCGTCGTGATCATTTCTTGACCGCGCTCTCGAGTCCGACCAGACCGACCTTCAGGTAACCGGCGGCGCGCAGGTTATCCATCACGCTCATCAGGTCGCCGTAATCCACGCCTTTGTCGGCCTGGAAGAAGATCGTCGTGTCTTTCTTGCCCTGGGTCTTGGCGTCGAGTGCGGCGCCGAGGGTTTCGGCTTTCACTTCGTCTTCGCCCAGGAACAGGCGCTGGTCAGCCTTCACGCTGAGGAACACCGGTTTCTCCGGCCGCGGCGCCGGTTTGGCGGTCGAGGCAGGCAGGTCAACCTTGATGTCCACGGTGGCCAGCGGCGCGGCCACCATGAAGATGATCAACAGCACCAGCATCACGTCGATGAACGGCGTGACGTTGATTTCGTGGTTCTCGGCCAGATCGTCGTCTGCGCCTTCTTTCAAATGCAGGCCCATGGCCGATTACCCCACTTTCACCATGTGCGGTTGCGAGCTGTTGCGCTCAGGCTGGTGGTCGAGGTCGCGGCTGACCAGCAGCAGCACCTGAGCCGACGCATCGGACACCTGAGCCTTGTAACCGGCGATGGAGCGGGCGAAGACGTTGTAGATGACCACGGCAGGAATCGCGGCAACCAGACCCAGTGCGGTAGCCAGCAGCGCTTCAGCGATACCCGGTGCTACGACGGCAAGGTTGGTGGTCTGGGTTTTGGCGATGCCGATGAAGCTGTTCATGATGCCCCACACGGTACCGAACAGACCGACGAACGGCGCGGTGGAACCGATGGTAGCGAGGACGCCGGTGCCGCTGCTCATGTTGCGGCCACAGGCGGCAACCAGGCGCTCGAGGCGGAAGCTGACGCGTTCCTTGATGCCTTCTTTCTCGCGGGCGTTGGTCGACAGGCGCATTTCTTCCAGCGCGTCGTGAACCAGCAGGTTGGCTAGTGTGCCTTCCTTCGCGGCGGTGGCGCTGGCTTCTTTAAGCGTGGCGGCTTTTTTCAGGGCGGCGATCTCGCCACGCAGACGGCGTTTGGCGCCCATCAGCTCGAAGCCCTTGGCGATCCAGATGGTCCAGGTGATGATCGAGGCGATGGCCAGGCCGATCATCACGGCTTTAACGATCACGTCGGCGTTCTGGTACATGCCCCATGGCGACAGGTCGTGTGCCATGCCCAGGGTGTTGTCGGCTTCGAGGACTTCCGGCGCATCGGCGGCGCTGGCCTCTACGGCCTGCACCGGGTCGGTCGCGGCAGGTGCGGCGGCGGGAGCGCTTTGCTCGGTGGCGGCTGGCGCGGCCGGGGCCTGTGTGTCAGCGAATGCGGCGACTGGCGTCAGCATCAGGCTGAGCAGCAGGGCAGCCACGGCGCTCCAGGCGCGAGGTCGGTTGGTTGGCGAAGCGGAGTTTTGAATGCGTGTCATGCTGGCCGGACCTGAGATAGAAAAACGGTAATGCTCTTCCAGGCCTCGTGAGGCCGAGAACAAAAGTGGCGTGCATTATTGCAAGTAATTCTTGTTAACAAAAGTAATAGAGTTGCTTTTTTTCCTTCATTGCTAGCCGCTCGTCCCTTGCCGAGGCTAGTCTGTCGCTTTCCGATGGGAGATTTTTGATGTCCGCGCCTTCTGTTTTGATCGCCGGTTGCGGTGATGTCGGCAGCCGTCTGGCCACGCAATTGCTGGCTGCCGGCTTCCAGGTCTATGGCCTGCGCCGTGATATTTCGCGTTTGCCGGACGGCGTTATCGGCGTGGCCGGTGACTTGTTCAATGAGGATTGCCCCGAGACCTGGCCGGTGGGCGCTATCGATTACCTGGTGTATAGCGCGGCGGCCACCGATCACGATGAGGCCGGTTATCGCGCGGCGTATGTGCAGGGTTTGCAGCATGTGCTGGGTTGGCTGAACGATTACGGTCAGGAGCCTGAGCGACTGCTGTTCGTTTCCAGCAGCAGCGTTTATGGCCAGCAGAACGGCGAATGGGTCGATGAAAAGTCCGAAACCGTCGCTGCGGGTTATTCCGGTCGGGTGATGCTGGAGGCCGAGCAGGTTGCGCTCAACAGCGGCATTCCGGCGAGTATCGTGCGCCTGACGGGTATTTATGGCCCCGGTCGTGAATGGCTGCTGACCCAGGTGCGTCGGGGTTATCGGGTGGCGGTCGATCCGCCGCTGTATGGCAATCGCATCCATGCCGACGACGCGGCGGGGTTGATGGCGTTTCTGCTGGAAACGGATCGCAAGGGCGTGGCGCTGGATGACATCTATATCGGCGTGGACGATGCGCCGGCGCCGCTGGCCGAGGTGGTAGCGTGGCTGCGTGAGTATCTGGGTGTCACCGAGTGGTCGGAAGACGAGAGCGTGCGCCGCACCGGCAGCAAGCGTTGCAGCAATGCCCGGGCGAAGGCGCTGGGATGGGTGCCGAAGTATCCGAGTTATCGCGAGGGGTATGCCGCGATTCTTGAGGGGCGCTGCTGATCTTCGGGCGTAAAAAAGGCGGGAGCAAGTGCTTGCTCCCGCCTTTTTTGTCTCAAGCGCCGATCATTGCTTCTCGAGCAACCACTTGCGTTCACCCGGGGTGAACTGCGGTTGTTCGTCCGCCAGCGCGGTGTTCACGGCCTGCAGGATTTCCAGCTCTTTGCCCTTGCGCACAAAGATCCAGTTGTTGCCCTGACCGTTCTGCTGCAGCCACATGCTGTCGTTGCCGTTGCTCATCGATGCGCAATCGCCTGCGAGGCACAGCGCATAGCGGTCGGCACCCGGCAGGCCGGAGACTTGACCGTCCGCCTGGAATTGCACGGTGGCGCCTTCGCCCTGGCCGCTGGTGATCGTCCAGTTGCCGCCCAGATAAGCGGAATACAGCGCGCGTTCGAAGCTGGCGCCGATCGGTGCGCCTTCCGGCACCGGGATCTGTGCGCGGTCGAAGACCTGTTCCGGTTCGTTTTCGTTGGCGGCTTGTTGCAGTTGGCCACCGTCGCGTTTCAGCTCGCTGGCGGAGCTGCCATAGAAGTCGACTTTCCAGGCACCGGACTGTTCGCCGAGCAAGCGACCTTCGACGTTTTCGAAACCGTTGGTGTAGCGGGCCTGACCGGCCTTGGTGTTGACGTCCCACTCCAGGTTCGGGCCATAAGCCTGAAGCGCTTCGCGCAGGGGACCGCCCTTGGCAGCGGCATCGATGGCGACCTGATTGATCCAGGTGCCGCTGATGTCACGGTCGGCAGGGTTGCTGGCGCAACCGCCGAGGAAAATGGCGAGCAGCGAGAGAGCAAGCGCTTTGCGCATGGTGGAATCCTTTCAAAACCTTTTCTTTACCGCAGAGCAGTCGGCGCGGCGTCTGAGGCCGCGCCGTGCGCATTACTCGATGACCAGAATGGCATCCATTTCAACCTGCGAACCCTTTGGCAGGGCTGCCACGCCGATGGCGGCGCGCGCCGGGTACGGCTGGTCGAAGTACTTGCCCATGATCTCGTTGACCTTGGCGAAGTGGCTCAGGTCGGTCAGGAAGATGTTCAGCTTGACGATGTCCTTGAACGAACCACCGGCGGCTTCGGCCACGGCTTTCAGGTTCTCGAACACCTGGACGGTCTGGGCTTCGAAGCCTTCGACCAGTTCCATGGTTTTTGGATCGAGGGGAATCTGACCCGACATGTAAACGGTGTTACCGGCCTTGATCGCCTGAGAGTAAGTACCGATGGCGGCCGGGGCCTTGTCGCTGGTGATAACGGTTTTGGTCATGAATGACTCCTTGTAATGGGGTGGTTATGCACGCATGCGGGTGATGCGGATCACCCCGGTCAGGGCGCGCAGTTTCTTGATCACGCGGGCCAGGTGCACACGGTCGTGGACGCTGACCACCAACTGGACAACGCTGATGCGGCCATCGCGTTCGTCCATGCTGATTTTCTCGATATTGCCGTCGGCTGCGTTGACGCTGCTGGCCAGCAGGGCGATCAGGCCGCGCTGGTGTTCCAGCTCGACGCGCAGTTCGACGTTGAATTCGCCGGTGACATCCTTGGCCCACGAGAGCTGGATGCATTTTTCCGGGTTATGACGGATTTCGCTGATGTTGCGGCAGTTGTCCAGGTGCACGACCATGCCTTTGCCTGCTGACAGGTGACCGACAATCGGGTCGCCCGGGATCGGCGTGCAACATTTGGCGTAGCTGAGGACCAGGCCTTCGGTGCCGCGAATCGCCAGCGGGCCTTCCGGGCTCGGCAGTTGTTCGCCTTCGCCGAGCAGGCGGCGCGCCACGACGTAGGCCATGCGGTTGCCCAGGCCGATGTCTTCCAGCAAGTCTTCGATCAGTTCGAGGCGGTACTCGGTGAGCATCGCCTTCACGCGTTCGGCCGGGATCTGTTCCAGCGCACTGTCGAAGCCGTTGAGCACCTTGTTCAGCAGGCGTTCGCCGAGGCTGATGGATTCGGAGCGGCGCTGCAGTTTCAGCGCATGGCGTATGTGCGTGCGCGCTTTGCCGGTGACCACGAAGTTGAGCCACGCCGGGTTCGGTCGTGCGCCGGGAGCGCTGACGATCTCGACCGTGGAGCCGCTTTGCAGCGGTTCGGACAGCGGTGCGAGACGACGGTTGATCCGGCAGGCGATGCAGCTGTTGCCGACGTCGGTGTGCACCGCGTAGGCAAAGTCGACCGCCGTGGAGCCTTTGGGCAGCTCCATGATCCGGCCTTTGGGCGTGAACACGTAGACCTCGTCCGGGAACAGGTCGATCTTCACGCTCTCGATGAATTCCAGCGAGTTGCCGGCACGTTGCTGCATTTCCAGCACGCCCTTGACCCACTGACGGGCGCGGGCGTGAGTGCCTTTCGGCTGCTCGTCACCGCTGGATTTGTACAGCCAATGGGCGGCGATGCCGTTGTTGGCCATCTCTTCCATTTCACGGGTGCGGATCTGGATCTCGATCGGTACACCGTGCATGCCGAACAGCGTGGTGTGCAGTGACTGATAGCCGTTGGCCTTGGGGATCGCGATGTAATCCTTGAAGCGCCCCGGCAACGGTTTGTACAAATTATGTACAGCACCCAGCACGCGGTAGCAGGTATCGACCTTGTCGACGATGATCCGGAACGCGTAGACGTCCATGATCTCGTTGAAGGCCCGACGCTTGCCGCGCATTTTCTTGTAGATGCCGTAGAGGTGTTTCTGGCGACCGCTGACTTCGCCCTGGATGCCGTCGATGGCGAGGCAGTGACCAAGGGACTCTTCGATCTTGTTGACGATTTCCTTGCGGTTGCCCCGGGCGCGTTTGACGGCCTGGTAGATCCGCGCGGAACGCATCGGGTGCATCGCCTTGAAACCGAGGTCTTCGAACTCGATACGGATCGCGTGCATGCCCAGGCGGTTGGCGATGGGGGCGTAGATCTCGAGGGTTTCCTTGGCGATGCGCCGGCGTTTTTCGCCGGACAGCACTTCCAGCGTGCGCATGTTGTGCAGGCGGTCGGCGAGCTTGACCAGGATCACGCGAATGTCGCGCGCCATGGCCATGGCCATCTTCTGGAAGTTTTCAGCCTGGGCTTCGGCCTTGGTCTCGAAGTTCATCTGGGTCAGTTTGCTGACCCCGTCGACCAGTTCGGCCACGGTTTCACCGAACTGCGCTTGCAGCGCTTCCTTGGCGATACCGGTGTCTTCGATTACGTCATGCAGCATCGCAGCCATCAGGCTCTGATGGTCCATGTGCATGTCGGCAAGAATATTCGCCACCGCAAGAGGATGCGTGACGTACGCCTCGCCGCTGCGGCGGCGTTGGCCGTCGTGGGCTTGTTCGGCGTAGAAATACGCTCGGCGGACCAGGTTGACCTGGTCATTGCCGAGGTAGGTCGATAAGCGATCGGCGAGGGCGTCTATGCTCGGCATGATGTCTCCTGCCGTAGGCTGTGATCCCGCGCCGTGCTACGTCGACCAGGCATAGGCTTAGACGGCCTCGTTGGACTCGTCCTCGAACGCAGCGAAGACAGGGTCTTCGTGGACGATTTCCTGCTCGGCGATGAACTCGTAGCTCATCAGGCCTTCAGCGATTTCACGCAGCGCAACTACGGTCGGTTTGTCGTTTTCCCACTGAACCAGGGGCTCTTTGCCGCCGGTGGCCAGTTGACGGGCACGCTTGGTAGAGAGCATGACCAGCTCAAAGCGGTTTTCCACGTGTTCTAGGCAGTCTTCAACGGTTACGCGGGCCATGGTATTCCTCGGAGCGAATGCAATATGCGCGCTGCCCGGTTGGGCGAGCGGACTCAACAGTTTAAAAAATCACCAGCGATTAGGGAAGCGCTGATTTTTTGACCAGACTCTTCAACGCGCTGCAAGTGCCAATGTAAAGCCCTTGCAGCGGTTTTGGGAAGTGCTGTTTCAGCCCAGCAATTCAGCCAGCAATTTGCCGAAACGCACTTGTTGGCGTTTCTGTTGCAGCTGATTGGCGCGGAAAATCGCCTTCAGGTCGTCCAACGCGTGGGCGAAATCGTCGTTGATGATCAGGTAGTCGTACTCGACGTAGTGGCTCATCTCGCTGACCGCTTCACGCATCCGGCCTTCGATGATCTCGTCGCTGTCCTGACCACGGTTGGTCAGGCGCTGGTGCAGGGCCTGCAGCGAAGGCGGCAGAATGAAGATCGAGCGGGCCTGCGGCATCAGCTTGCGCACTTGCTCGGCGCCTTGCCAGTCGATTTCCAGAATCAGGTCGTGGCCTTCGTCCAGGGTCTGCTGCAGACGGCTTTGCGAGGTGCCGTAGAAGTTGCCGAAGACTTCAGCGCGTTCGAGGAAATCGCCGTGCTCGCCCATCTTCACGAACTCTTCGCGGGTCACGAAGTGATAGTTCACGCCGTCCACTTCGCCCGGGCGCATGGCGCGGGTGGTGTGGGAAATCGAGACGCGGATTTCCGGATTGGCGTCGGTCAGGGCCTTGACCAGACTGCTCTTGCCCGCGCCCGAAGGGGCGGAAATGATGTACAGGGTGCCGGTGCTGTGGGTCATGTCGGGGTAGCCTTACTCAATATTCTGCACTTGTTCGCGCATCTGCTCGATCAACACTTTGAGGTTGACCGCCGCCTGGGTGCTGCGCGGGTCGAAGGCCTTGGAGCCCAGTGTGTTGGCTTCGCGGTTGAGTTCCTGCATCAGGAAGTCCAGGCGCCGGCCGGCGGCACCGCCGGACTTGAGTACCCGGCGAACTTCGATGATGTGGGTGTTCAGGCGATCCAGTTCTTCGGCCACGTCGCTCTTTTGCGCGAGCATGACCATTTCCTGTTCCAGGCGCTGCGGGTCCATCTCGGCCTTCATGTCGGCGAAGCGGTCGAGGACTTTCTGGCGCTGGGTGGCGAGCATCTGCGGAACCAGTTCGCGCAGGGTCACCACGTCTTCCTCGATGGAGGTCAGGCGATCGTTGATCAGGCGGGCCAGCTCCGCGCCTTCGCGCTCGCGGCCGGCCTTGAGATCTTTCAGGCCCTGATTGAACAGGGCCAGCGCTTCGGCGTTCAGCGCCTGCGGGTCGGTGGCGTCGGCGACCAGTACGCCCGGCCAGGCAAGCACTTCCAGCGGGTTCAGCGCGGCCGGGTTCTTGATCAGGCCGGCGACGGTTTCGGCCGCGGCGACCAGTTGTGCAGCGCGTTCGCGATCCACTTGCAGCGGCTTGCCGGTGCTTTCCTCGGTGAAACGCAGGGTGCATTCCAGTTTGCCGCGCGACAGGCCCTGGCGCAGGGCTTCGCGGACGGCGCCTTCGAGGTCGCGAAACGACTCCGGCAAGCGCAGGTGGGGTTCCAGGTAGCGGCTGTTGACCGAGCGCAGCTCCCAGCTCAGGGTGCCCTGAACGCCGGCTTTTTCGACGCGGGCGAAGGCGGTCATGCTGTGCACCATGGGGTGACCTCGCGATACAGATCGGCGCGAATTGAAGCTCCGCAGCTCGATATCAATGAATTTAAGCCGACTGGCAGCAAAGGCGCAGGATTGTAGCGCAGTGCGGCAGATGCGCCCAAACACACGGTGTGACAAAGGGCTGCAGGCCGTCGGCGAAGCGCGTTTCAGGGCCTTCGGTCGTCGGCCGGATTTTTTAACGAGTGCCCAGGCGCGGTGCGCGGCTCTATAATGCTCCGCAGTTTTCCGTCCCCAGTACAGGTATCTCCTATGAAACGTCCAAGTGGTCGCGCTGCCGATCAGCTCCGCTCGATCCGCATTACCCGCAACTACACCAAACACGCCGAGGGATCCGTACTGGTCGAATTCGGTGATACCAAAGTCATCTGCACCGTCAGCGTCGAAAACGGCGTGCCGCGTTTCCTCAAAGGCCAGGGCCAGGGTTGGCTGACCGCCGAATACGGCATGCTGCCGCGCGCCACCGGCGAGCGTAACCAGCGTGAAGCCAGCCGTGGCAAACAGGGCGGTCGTACCCTGGAAATCCAGCGTCTGATCGGCCGTTCCCTGCGCGCCGCGCTGGACATGTCCAAGCTGGGCGACGTCACCCTGTACGTCGACTGCGACGTGATCCAGGCTGATGGCGGCACCCGTACCGCGTCGATCACCGGCGCCATGGTTGCGCTGGTCGATGCACTGAAAGTGATCAAGAAGCGCGGCGGCCTGAAAGGCGGCGACCCGCTCAAGCAAATGATCGGCGCCGTTTCCGTGGGCATGTACCAGGGCGAGCCGGTGCTGGATCTGGACTATCTTGAAGATTCCACCGCCGAGACCGACCTCAACGTGGTGATGACCAGCACCGGTGGCTTCATCGAAGTGCAGGGCACCGCCGAAGGCGCGCCGTTCCAGCCTGAAGAGCTGAACGCGATGCTGGAGCTGGCCAAGAAAGGCATGAACGAGATCTTCGAACTGCAAAAGGCTGCACTGGCCGACTGAGCAGGTTCGTAACCCGCAAGGAGGACGCGATGAGTGATGATCAAGAGTTGCTGCCCAAGCCGAGCCAGGAGGTTCGCCAATGGGCCATGTTTTGTCACTTGTCCGCCTTGCTGGGGATCTGGATTCCGTTTGGCACGCTGATCGGGCCGTTGGTCCTGTGGCAGATGAAGCGCGAGACCGATCCGTTCATCGACGCCCAGGGCAAGGAAGCGCTGAATTTCCAGATCACCGTGGCGATCGCTTCGATGATCTGCTTCGTGCTGATGCTGTTGCTTATCGGGTTCGTGCTGTTTGGCCTGCTGGCCATTGCGGCGCTGGTGTTGACGATAATCGGCGGGGTGAAAGCCAACGAAGGTTTCCCGTACCGCTATCCGTTCACCTGGCGGTTGATCAAATAACGAACGATCGCCCACAAAAAAACCGACAGTGATGTCGGTTTTTTTGTGTCTGCGAAAGGCCGCCTAGATGGTCAGCGTCCAGTCGTAGTCGACGATCAGCGGCGCGTGCTGCGAGAACCGAGGCTGACGCGGCAGGCGTGCGCTGCGCACGAAGCGCCGCAGGCCCGGAGTCAGGATCTGGTAGTCGAAGCGCCAGCCCAGATTCAGCATCTCGGCCTGTTCGTTGTCCGGCCACCAGCTGTACTGGTCGCCTTCGCGGCTGACTTCGCGCAGGGCATCTACGTAGCCCATGTTGCCGACAATCTCGTCCATCCAGGCGCGTTCCGGCGCCAGGAAGCCCGGTGATTGCTGGCTGTCGCGCCAGTTTTTGATGTCGAGCTTCTGTTGCGCGACGTACAGCGAGCCACAATAAATGTACTCGCGACGTTTGCGCCGCTGTTTGTCCAGGTACTTGCCGAAGTCGTCCATGAGCTTGAACTTCTGGTTCAAGTCCTCATCGCCGTTCATCCCCGAAGGAAGCAGCAAGGTGGCAATACTGACTTTGTCGAAATCTGCTTGCAGGTAGCGCCCGTAGCGGTCCGCCGTCTCGAATCCGAGACCGCTGATGACAGCCTTCGGTTGCAACCGCGAATACAAAGCCACGCCGCCTTGGGCAGGGACTTCAGCATCGCAGGCATAAAGGAAGTAGCCATCCAGTTGGAAGGCTGGGTCGTCCAGTTCAAAGGCGGAGGCACGGGTGTCCTGCAGGCAGATGACGTCGGCATTCTGTGCCTGCAGCCAACTGAGCAAACCGCGCTCGACTGCAGCCTGAATACCATTGACGTTCACACTGATGATCCGCATAAATGGCCCCAAAAATCGCGTGCGTGTATGATACACGGCGTCAAGCTAATTAGCTAAATCCGTGGTATTTGGGGTTTTTTTCATGCAAGCGTATCAGCGCGATTTCATTCGTTTTGCCATCGATCGCGGCGTTTTGCGCTTCGGTGAGTTCACCCTGAAGTCCGGGCGCACCAGTCCTTACTTCTTCAATGCCGGCCTGTTCAACTCGGGTTCCGCGCTGGCGCAGCTGGGTCGTTTCTACGCCGCAGCCATCGCCGAGAGCGGCATTCCGTTCGACGTGCTGTTCGGCCCGGCCTACAAAGGCATCCCGCTGGCGGCAACCACTGCCGTGGCGCTGGCCGAACACCACAACCGTGACCTGCCATGGTGCTTCAACCGCAAGGAAGCCAAGGCCCACGGCGAGGGCGGCAGCCTGGTTGGCGCACCGTTGACCGGCGAAGTGCTGATCATCGACGACGTGATCACCGCCGGCACCGCGATCCGTGAAGTGATGCAGATCATCGCTTCCCAGGACGGCGCCAAGGCTGCCGGTGTGCTGATCGCTCTGAACCGTCAGGAGCGCGGCAACGGCGAGCTGTCGGCCATCCAGGAAGTCGAGCGTGATTTCGGCATCCCGGTCATCAGCATCGTTTCGCTGAACCAGGTGCTGGAATTCCTGGCTGACGATCCGCAGCTCAAGCAGCACCTGCCAGCCGTTGAAGCCTATCGCGCGCAGTTCGGCGTCTGATCGCAGCTTCAGGCAAAAAAAGACCCCGCTCAGCCAGGCTGAGCGGGGTCTTTTTGTTTGCGCGAGCGCTTAAGGACGCTTGCGATTGCTGATCAGCGTACCCACACCGGTGTCGGTGAAGATTTCCAGCAGGATTGCGTTCGGCACGCGGCCGTCGATGATCAGCGAGCTGCCCACGCCGCCCTGAACCGCTTCCAGTGCACAGCGGATCTTCGGCAGCATGCCGCCGTAGATGGTGCCGTCGGCGATCAGGTCGTCGACCTGCTGGGTGCTCAGGCCGGTCAGCACGGTGCCCGACTTGTCCATCAGGCCGGCGATGTTGGTCAGCAGCATCAGCTTCTCGGCTTTCAGCGCTTCGGCGACCTTACCGGCCACCAGGTCAGCGTTGATGTTGTACGACTCGCCGTTTTCACCCACGCCGATCGGCGCGATCACCGGGATGAAGTTGCCTTTGACCAGCAGGTTCAGCAGTTCGGTGTTGATCCCGACCACCTCGCCCACATGGCCGATGTCGATGATTTCCGGTTGGGTCATCTCCGGGGTCTGGCGGGTGACGGTGAGCTTTTTCGCACGAATCAGTCCGGCGTCTTTACCGGTCAGGCCGATGGCGCTGCCGCCGTGACGGTTGATCAGGTTGACGATGCTTTTGTTGACCTGACCGCCGAGGACCATTTCCACCACGTCCATGGTCGCGGCGTCGGTAACGCGCATGCCGTCGACGAAGTGGCTTTCGATCGACAGGCGCTTGAGCAGATCACCGATCTGCGGGCCGCCGCCGTGCACGACCACCGGGTTGATGCCCACGGCCTTCATCAGCACGATGTCGCGGGCGAAGCCGGTTTTCAGCTCCTCGCTTTCCATCGCGTTGCCGCCGTATTTGATCACCAGGGTCTTGCCGACGTATCGGCGGATGTAAGGCAGCGCTTCGGACAGGACCTTGGCAGTGTTGGCGGCGGCATCGCGTTCGAGGGTCATTCAGGGCTCCGGGTGAATCAGCAATCAGAACGGTAGTTGGAGATCAGGTGCAACGCGTTTCAGTTGGGCATGGAACACAGCCTTGATGCGCTGCAGTTCCGCCTCGTCATCGGCCTCGAAGCGCAGCACCAGCACCGGTGTGGTGTTGGACGCGCGCACCAGGCCCCAGCCTTTGGCGTAGTCGACCCGCACGCCGTCAATGGTGGTCAGGTCGGCGCCTGGGCCCCACTGCGCATCGTGCAGTGCATCAATGATGCTGAATTTGCTCTCTTCGGTCACATGGATATTGATTTCCGGCGTGGAAATATCGTTCGGGAAGGTCGCGAACAGCTCCTCGGCCGAAGATTTTTCCTTGCTGAGGATTTCCAGCAGCCGTGCGGCGCTGTAAATGCCGTCGTCGAAACCGAACCAGCGTTCCTTGAAGAAAATGTGCCCGCTCATTTCGCCGGCCAACAGCGCGCCGGACTGTTTCATTTTCTTTTTGATCAACGAGTGACCGGTCTTCCACATTAGCGGCCGACCGCCATATTCCTTGATCAGCGGGATCAGGCGACGGGTGCATTTGACGTCGAAGATGATCTCCGCGTCCGGGTTGCGCGCCACCACGTCACGGGCGAACAGCATCAGCAGACGGTCCGGGAACACGATGGTGCCGGTGTTGGTCACCACGCCGACGCGATCGCCGTCGCCGTCGAAGGCCAGGCCGATGTCAGCATTGGTTTCCTTGACCTTGGCGATCAGGTCGACGAGGTTTTCAGGCTTGCCCGGATCCGGATGGTGGTTCGGGAAGTTGCCGTCGACTTCGCAGAAAAGCGGGATGACTTCGCAGTTCAGCGCTTCGATCAGTTGCGGGGCGATCACGCCGGCCGCGCCGTTGCCGCAGTCGACCACGACTTTCAGGCGCCGGGCCAGTTTGATGTCCTGGACTATTTCGGTGTTGTAGCGGTCGAGGATTTCGACCTGGGTCACGCTGCCCGTGCCGCTGCTCAGGTTGCCGGTCTTGAGGCGCTCGTGCAGGGCCTGGATCTGCTCGTTGGCGAGGGTGTCGCCGGCGATCACGATCTTGAAGCCGTTGTAGTTCGACGGGTTGTGACTGCCGGTGAGCATCACGCCGGATTTGCCGGCCAGCACGTTGGCGGCGTAGTACAACGCAGGTGTCGGCACCAGGCCGACGTCGCTGACATGGCAGCCGCTTTCGGCGATGCCACGGATCAGTTCGGCAACCAGTTCCGGACCGGACAGACGGCCGTCACGGCCGACGGACACATTTGGTTCGCCCTGGGCCAGGCTCTGGGAGCCGATGGCGCGACCGATCCAGTAGGCGGTTTCGGCATTGAGGAATTCCGGCACGGTGCCGCGAATGTCATAGGCGCGGAAGATGCTGTCGGGAAGCTTCGGGGCGACTTGGGCGGGGGTGCTCATCTGCGAAAATGCTCCATCTCGAAAGTGGCTGGACACACCGACGACTCATTCGACGGCAAGCTCAAACTGAAGGGTATGACGGCGGTTTTCACAGAGAGTTCGTGGTGTGAAAGGGCCATGACGCCTTGTGCGGCGTGGCTTTGGCCTGCCAATGCCTTGATTTTCAGCGGTAAAGCTTCCAGATGAATCTGCGTATTTTTATGGCGAGAGAGCGGGCTCCCTCGCCACAAAACCAATCACTTGGTGCCGGAATGGCCGAAACCGCCAGCGCCGCGCTCGGTCTCGACGAACTCTTCGACCATTTCGAAATGCGCCTGCACCACCGGCACCAGCACCAGTTGAGCGAGGCGCTCGCCGACCGGCATGGTGAATTCGGTCTGGCCACGGTTCCAGCAGGAGACCATCAGCGGGCCCTGGTAGTCGGAGTCGATCAGACCGACGAGGTTGCCCAGCACGATGCCGTGCTTATGGCCCATGCCCGAGCGCGGCAGGATCAGCGCGGCGAGGTTCGGATCGCCGATGTAGACCGACAGACCGGTCGGGATCAGCACGGTTTCACCCGGCTTGATCACGATGTCCTCTTGCAGCATGGCGCGCAGGTCGAGGCCGGCGGAGCCCGGTGTGGCGTATTGCGGCAGCGGGAATTCGGTACCGATGCGAGGGTCGAGGATCTTGGCTTGCAAAGCGTGCATGTAAATTAAACCTGGTTCAGACGTTCGGCGATAAAAGTGACCAGCTGGCGAGCGATCTTGCTCTTGCTGGTCTGGGCGAAAACCGTGGCGTGCAGCGCACGGTCGATGACGCTGCAGGCGTTTTCTTCGCTGTTGAAGCCAATGCTCGGGTTGGCGACGTCGTTGGCGACGATCAGATCGAGATTCTTGTCCTTCAGCTTGCGTGCAGCGTAGTCGAGCAGGTGTTCGGTCTCGGCGGCGAAGCCGACACTGAACGGACGGTCGGGACGGGTCGCGATGGTGGCCAGGATGTCCGGGTTGCGCACCATTTGCAGGACGAAGCCGTCGCCGCTCGTAGGGTCTTTCTTTAATTTTTGCGGGGCGACGACTTCCGGGCGGTAGTCCGCCACCGCCGCCGAGGCGATAAAGATGTCGCAAGGGATCGCGGCTTCGCACGCGGCGAGCATGTCGCGGGCACTGACCACGTCGATGCGGGTGACGCGATCCGGGGTCGGCAGGTGCACCGGGCCGCTGATCAGGGTCACGCGGGCGCCGGCTTCCACTGCCGCTTCAGCCAGGGCGAAGCCCATTTTGCCGGAGCTGTGGTTGGTGATGTAGCGCACCGGGTCGATGTTTTCCTGGGTCGGGCCGGCGGTGATCACCACGTGCTTGCCGGTCAGTGCCTGACGCTGGAAGCAGTCCGCCGCGAGCTGGGCCAGATCGGTGGCTTCCATCATGCGGCCCATGCCGACGTCGCCGCAGGCCTGGCTGCCGGAGGCCGGGCCGAAGGTCTTCAGGCCACGGCTTTCAAGGAGTTGCAGGTTGGCCTGGGTTGCCGGGTCGCGCCACATGGCCTGGTTCATGGCTGGGGCGACCGCGACGATGGCGTCGGTGGCCAGCACTAGCGTGGTCAGCAGATCGTTGGCAATGCCTTGGGCCAGGCGGGCCAGCAGGTCGGCGGTGGCCGGGGCGATCAGCACCAGATCGGCCCATTTGGCCAGTTCGATGTGGCCCATCGCCGCTTCGGCGGCAGGGTCGAGCAAATCCAGGTGAACCGGGTGGCCGGACAGCGCCTGCATGGTCAGCGGGGTGATGAATTCGCTGCCGCCACGGGTCATGACCACGCGCACTTCGGCGCCCTGATCGATCAGGCGGCGCACAAGGTCGGCGCTCTTGTAGGCAGCAATACCGCCGCCGACGCCCAGAACGATGCGTTTCCGATACAGCCGCTGCATAGGTCTGCCTTTCATTTCGTTGGTGACATACGTGGCGAAACCCCCTCCCCAGGGTGAATTCGCCCGCAAAAAAGATGGGCTACGATATCACAGCGACCGCTACGGAACAGCGGCGCCCACAGACAAGGAAGGTGTATGAGTATTCGCGATTGGCCGGCGGCGGAAAGGCCGCGGGAGAAGCTGTTGGAACAGGGCTCGGGAAGTCTTTCCGATGCCGAATTGCTGGCGATTTTTCTGCGCACGGGTGTATCCGGCAAAAGCGCGGTGGATGTCGCGAGACACCTGTTGGGTCAGTTCGGCAGCTTGCGAGCCTTGCTTGAGGCTGATCTCGCAACGTTCAGCGAACAATTGGGGCTGGGCCCGGCGAAGTTCGCCCAGCTGCAGGCCGTGCTGGAAATGGGTCGGCGACATCTGGCCGAGCGCATGCGGCAGAAAACGGCGCTGGAGAATCCGCAGGTGGTCCGTGATTACCTCAAGGCCATGTTGCGCCACGAGCCGCACGAAGTTTTCGGTTGCCTGTTTCTGGATTCCAAGCATCAAGTGCTCACCTTCGAGGCTCTGTTTCGCGGCTCGATCGACAACACCGCCGTGCATCCCCGCGAAGTGGTGAAGCGCTCGTTGGCCAATAACGCGGCGGCCGTGATCCTGTGCCACAACCATCCGTCGGGGAACAGCGATCCGAGTCAGGCTGATCGATTATTGACCAAGCGCTTGCAGAAGGCTTTGGAGTTGATCGATGTGCGGGTGCTCGATCACTTCATCGTGGGCGATGGGGAACCATTGTCGATGGCGGAGTGTGGTTGGATGTAGCCCGCAGCGACGGTAATCGCTGCGGGCCTCGGCGGGTTACTTCAAGGTGACCTTGGAATAATCCTGCCGCCCGAACGGGCTCACCGAATAACCCTGCACGTCCTTACGCGTCAGCGCATATGCCGTCGGATGCGCCAACGGCAGCCACAGCGCCTGCTGCTGGATCTGCGCCTGTGCCTGTTCGTAGAGTTTGGTGCGCACACCTTGCTCGCTGGTGGTCTTGCCGGCGCTGATCAGTTTGTCCAGGTCGGCGTTGCAGTAACGGGCGAAGTTGGTGCCAGACTTCACCGCTGCGCAGGAAAACTGTGGGGTCAGGAAATTGTCCGGGTCGCCGTTGTCGCCGGCCCAGCCCATGAACAGCAGGTCATGCTCGCCAGCCTTGGCGCGGCGGATCAGCTCGCCCCATTCGATCACGCGGATTTCTGCCTGAATGCCGATTTCCGCCAGATCCGATTGCAGCAATTGCGCGCCGAGGCTCGGGTTCGGGTTGAGCAGGCTGCCGGACGGGCGGGTCCAGATGGTGGTCTGGAAACCGTCTTTCAGTCCGGCCTTGGCCAGCAATGCCTTGGCCTTGTTCACGTCGTGGGTGTAACCCGGCAGGTTTTTCGCGTAGCTCCAGGTATTCGGCGGATACGGACCGTTGGCGGCTTCGGCGGTGTCTTCGAATACAGCCTTGAGGTAGTTGGCCTTGTCGAAGGCGAGGTTGATCGCCTGGCGCACTTCCGGTTTGTCCAGCGGCGGATGCTGGCTGTTGATGCCGACGAATGCAGTCATGAACGCGTCAGTCTTTTCGACTTTCAGCGTCGGCTCCTGCTTCGCCGCCTGTACGTCCAGTGGTTTTGGCGACAGGGCGATCTGGCACTCATTACGCCGCAGCTTTTGCAGGCGCACGTTGGCGTCCGGAGTGATGGCGAAGATCAGCGGGTCCACCGCAGGCTTGCCGCGGAAGTAGTCCGGGTTGGCCTTGTAACGGATCGACGCGTCTTTCTGGAACCGGGTGAACACGAACGGTCCGGTGCCGACCGGCTGGCTGTTGAGCTTGTCGGTGGCATCGGCCTTCAGCAGCTTGTCGGCGTATTCAGCAGAATAAATGGAGGCGAAGCCCATGCTCAGGGTCGCGAGGAACGTCGAGTCCGGGTGATCGAGGGTGAAGCGCACGGTCAGCGGGTCCAGCGCGTCGATCTTCTTGATCAGGCTCGGCAACTGCATCGACTGGGCGTGCGGGAAGCCGCTCTGGGCGACTTTGTGCCACGGGTTGGCCGGGTCGAGCATGCGGTCGAAGCTGAACTTGACGTCTTCGGCGGTCAGTTCGCGGGTCGGCTTGAAGTAGTCGGTGGTGTGGAACTTCACCTGCGGGTGCAGCTTGAACACGTAGGTCAGGCCGTCGGTGCTGACTTCCCAGCTGTCGGCCAGGCTCGGGACGACCTTGCCGCTGGCAGTGTCAAAGTTCACCAGGCGATTCATCAGCACGTCGGCCGATGCGTTGGTGGTGGTCAGCGAGTTGTACTGCACCACGTCGAAGCCTTCGGGACTGGCCTCGGTGCAGACGCTCAGGGCGGCGGCCTGGGCCAGTGGACTCAGTAACAACGGGGCGAAGAGCAGGGGGAGGGCAGCGAGGCGCATGGTCGGCTTCCTTTACAGATCGAAGGCCCATCTGCAAGTGCAGTCTGGAAAAGGCCTACCCTAGTGGTCGCGATTGCAAATGACTATCCCCTTTTTGCATTTTCGGGGCTGCGCGGCGGAGGATTTGTCGGAAGAGACGATGGGAAAAGTCTCGATCGCGGGTATGATCGGTTTTCTTCGACGAATGGTAAAAATTGCCGGCAGCCTTTGCCCAAAGCGCTTGCAGCCGGAAAAAGCGGCTTTTTAGCCATTCTTTGCACACGGAAAGTTGTTGCTCCGTGGTCTTTCTGGTATAAAGCAGCGCTCTTTTCTAGGGGCCCGGTTCCTTCGCTTGTAGGTGTAGCCGGTAAGACCTCTAAAGAATCGCGGCGCCTGGCGCCACAATGACTAGAGATTAAGCGGCCAACCCATGCCGGGTTGGGCATGTGGTTTTAGAGGGCTGAGGCATGTCTAGAGTATGTCAAGTTACCGGTAAGGGTCCGGTGACTGGGAACAACATTTCCCACGCAAACAACAAAACCCGTCGTCGTTTCCTGCCGAACCTGCAGCATCACCGCTTCTGGGTTGAAGAAGAGAAACGTTTCGTACGCCTGCGCGTTTCCGCCAAAGGCATGCGTATCATCGACAAGCGTGGCATCAGCGTTGTGCTGGCCGAGCTGCGTCGCGACGGCAAGGTTTAAGGGAGCTAATCATGCGTGAATTGATTCGTTTGATCTCGAGCGCCGGTACTGGTCACTTCTACACTACCGACAAGAACAAGCGTACTACCCCGGACAAAATCGAGATCAAGAAATATGATCCGGTTGTTCGCAAGCACGTGATCTACAAGGAAGGCAAAATCAAGTAATTGATTTTTCCCGACTTACGAAAAAGGCCCGTATCTCACGATACGGGCCTTTTTTGTTAGGCGTGATTCAGTGCAGTCTACTCACGCTCCAGCTGGTCTTGCCCGGTTGATCCGAGGCTTCAGGCTTTTTGCTCGTTAGAGCGATCAATTTCGATCACGTCGATGTTGCCTTGAGCATCAAGGTGAACTGTCAGGCGTCCCGGGCTGAGATCTGCGGTGAGATACCCAGTACCACCGCGTACGTCCCGGCCGGTCAGCTCGGCAAGATAAGCTTTGACGCTGGCTACGTAGCGACTGCCAATCATATGGCGTACCTGGTGAGTTACTTGTTCATTGTTCATGTTCGCATTTCCTTTGCGTGATTGAGATGTCCATTAGCTGAACTCACCAAGTGTGTGGCCGGCTTCGGCAGGGGCTGCGGTATATAGTTATTTTTTGCGCCCGCGGTGCTTCCCTGTGCGGATCACCGTGCAACCCTTGCGAAAAGGCCCGTATCTGAAAATACGGGCCTTTTTTGTTGCCAGATGATCAACCGCAGATCAGTTCATCGATCTCATTGCGTTCGTTGACCAGTACCCTGATCCGGTCAGGTTTGGGCAGGAGATTGAACAGATCTTCCGGCCGTTCCAGCCGATGCTTTTGCACCCCGGCTGCAATACGGATGGCGCTCAGGGTTTCAGGGGTTGCGACTTGGTCGACAGCGAATTGCGCGGCGTTGATATTGCAGAAATCAGGCACGGTGCCTCCTTGCGTTTCATTCGGTTGGAAGCGCTCGCCGGTCAGTCCTGCCGAGACATCCTGCCTCGGTAGGAAATTGCCCGATGTATGAGCGCTGCCGCGAAGTTTCACTCAGAAGCACTGCACGCGTCTTACTCGCGTAGTCACCACTTGTGTCGGATCAGGCCTTCTGTTCGAAGATCACATAGACCTTGCGGCAAGCCTCCAGCACTTCCCAGGTGCCACGGAAACCGGCCGGAATCACAAAGCGGTCGCCGACACGCAGGGTCTTGGCATTGCCTTCACTGTCACGCAGCACCGAAACGCCCTGCAGGATTTCGCAGTATTCGTGCTCGGTGTAGTTCACCGTCCACTGCCCGATCGCACCTTCCCATACGCCGACACCCATCTGCCCACAAGGGCTGTCGTACTGATTGAACACCGCTTGCTCGGGATCGCCCTTGAGCACTTTGGCCGGGTCCGGGCGATAGCGTTCGGCTTCGGTTGTAGTCAGGCTGATGTCGACGACGTTCTGGATGTTCATTGTTGTTTTCTCCCGTGATGACGGCGCGATGGCGTGAAAGGGCCAAAGTCTATGTTGATTAAATTGAACGCCGCAAGGCCGTATGGCGAGCTTATGTCAAATATATTGAAACAACCCCGGTCGCTGGTTTAGGGTGGCGGATGCCTTGGGCCGAAAAGCAGGCTGGCCGGGCAGTATTCCTGAGGACGACCGCGACGATCGCGGCGCTCGTATTGAACAAGAGGAGGACACTCGAATGACCACCCTGACTCGTGCCGACTGGGAACAACGCGCCCGCGACCTGAAGATCGAAGGCCGCGCCTACCTTAATGGCGAGTACACCGATGCCGTCTCCGGCGAGACCTTCGAGTGCATCAGCCCGGTCGATGGCCGTCTGCTGGGCAAGATTGCCAGCTGTGACGCCGCCGACGCCCAGCGCGCTGTGGAAAACGCCCGCGCCACCTTCAATTCCGGCGTCTGGTCGCGCCTGGCGCCGACCAAACGCAAAGCCACCATGATCCGTTTCGCCGGCCTGCTCAAGCAGCACGCCGAAGAACTGGCCCTGCTCGAAACCCTCGACATGGGCAAGCCGATCAGCGATTCGCTGTACATCGACGTGCCGGGCGCTGCGCAGGCCCTGAGCTGGAGCGGTGAAGCGATCGACAAGATCTACGACGAAGTCGCCGCTACGCCGCACGATCAACTGGGTCTGGTGACCCGTGAGCCAGTCGGCGTGGTTGGCGCCATCGTGCCGTGGAACTTCCCGCTGATGATGGCCTGCTGGAAACTCGGCCCGGCCCTGTCGACCGGTAACTCGGTGATCCTCAAGCCGTCGGAAAAATCCCCGCTGACTGCCATCCGCATCGCCGAACTGGCGGTCGAGGCCGGTATTCCGAAAGGCGTGCTGAACGTGTTGCCGGGCTACGGCCACACCGTCGGCAAGGCGCTCGCTCTGCACAATGATGTCGACACTCTGGTGTTCACCGGTTCGACCAAGATCGCCAAGCAACTGATGATCTATTCCGGCGAATCGAACATGAAGCGCGTCTGGCTGGAAGCCGGCGGCAAGAGCCCGAACATCGTGTTTGCCGATGCACCGGATCTGCAAGCCGCCGCCGAATCCGCCGCCAGCGCCATCGCTTTCAACCAGGGCGAAGTCTGCACCGCCGGTTCGCGTCTGCTGGTCGAGCGTTCGATCAAGGACAAATTCCTGCCGATGGTGATCGAGGCGCTGAAAGCCTGGAAACCGGGCAACCCGCTGGACCCGGCCACCAACGTTGGCGCGCTGGTCGATACCCAACAGATGAACACCGTGCTGTCCTACATCGAGTCTGGCCACACCGACGGCGCCAAACTGGTGGCCGGCGGCAAGCGCATTCTTCAGGAAACCGGTGGCACCTACGTCGAGCCGACGATTTTCGACGGCGTGAGCAACGCGATGAAGATTGCCCAGGAAGAGATCTTCGGCCCGGTGCTGTCGGTCATTGCCTTCGACACTGCCGAGGAAGCGATCAACATCGCCAACGACACGCCTTACGGCCTGGCGGCAGCGGTGTGGACTCAGGACATTTCCAAGGCACACCTGACCGCCAAGGCGCTGCGTGCCGGCAGCGTGTGGGTCAACCAGTACGACGGCGGCGACATGACCGCACCGTTCGGCGGCTTCAAGCAGTCGGGCAACGGTCGCGACAAGTCGCTGCACGCGTTCGACAAATACACCGAGCTGAAGGCGACCTGGATCAAGCTGTAAATCGCTGAGGGAGCCCGGTCACTCCAGGCTCCCTGACGAAACAGAGACCCTTGTGGGAGCGGGCTTGCTCGCGAAGGCGGTGTGTCAGTCAGCAATAATGTCGACTGTCAGACTGCATTCGCGAGCAAGCCCGCTCCCACAGTGTTTTGTGGTGCATATAAAAATTATCCACAGGAGCGTGGACCATGCGTTGGGCGACGTATTTCGCCGTGTTGGCGTCTGTCTTGAGTGTTGGGCTGGCCCTCGGTGTCAGCATGCCGCTGGTGTCGTTGCGCCTGGAGGGCTGGGGTTACGGCTCGTTCGCCATTGGCGTGATGGCGGCAATGCCGGCCATTGGCGTGTTGCTGGGGGCAAAGATTTCCAGTCATCTGGCCGCGCGCTTCGGCACCGCGAACCTGATGCGCCTGTGCCTGTGGGCCGGGGCGCTGTCCATTGGGTTGCTGGCGCTGCTGCCGAGTTACCCGATCTGGCTCGTGCTGCGGCTGATGATCGGGGTGATCCTGACCATCGTGTTCATCCTCGGCGAGAGCTGGATCAATCAACTGGTGGTCGAGCACTGGCGCGGGCGATTGGTGGCGCTGTATGGCAGCAGTTATGCGCTGAGCCAACTGTCCGGTCCGTTGCTGTTGGGCGCACTGGGCACCGATCACGATTACGGTTTCTGGGTGGGTGTCGGTCTGCTGATCGCTTCGCCGTTTCTGCTGCTGGGTCGCAGCGGCGCGCCCAGCAGCGAGGCCAGTAGCGTGACGTTCGGTGATTTGTGGGGGTTCGCTCGTGAACTGCCGGCGATCGCCTGGGCCGTGTCGCTGTTCGCCGCTTTCGAGGCGATGATCCTGACCCTATTGCCGGTGTATTGCCTGCAACAGGGTTTCACCGCCGAAATCGCCTTGGCGATGGTCAGCACCGTGGTGGTGGGCGATGCGCTGCTGCAATTGCCCATCGGTGCGCTGGCCGATTATCTGTCACGGCGGACTTTGTTCACCGGCTGCGCCGTGGTGCTGATGCTGTCGAGTCTGGCGATCCCGATGCTGCTCGACACTTTGCTGATCTGGCCGCTGTGGGTGCTGTTCGGCGCCAGTGCCGGTGGCCTGTTCACCCTGTCGCTGATCCTGATCGGCGAGCGTTACCGCGACGATGCGCTGGTGCGCGCCAACGCGCATGTCGCGCAGCTGTGGGGCGTCGGTTGTCTGATCGGGCCGTTGATGGCGGGCGCGGGCAGTCAGTGGATCAGCGGGCATGCGTTGCCGTGGCTGATGGCGGCCGGTGCCTTCGGGCTGGTGATTCTGCTGTCGCGGCAAGGGGCGTTCGGCAAGGTGCCGGAGCCCGCTTGATAAGCCGGTTGGAGCGGGCTGCTACAGCATCCGCTCCAGTCCCACGGTGGTGCTGAACCACGCATTGAAGCGCCGCCACCAACTGCCGGGCTCCTTGGTCAACGTGTGCATCTGGCCATTGTCCTCGGTGACCCACACCACTTTTCCGTCCTGCAGTTTCGCTTCGTAGCTGAGCGCCGGCGCCATGCCTTGCAAGGCCAGTTCGCGCACGTGGGCTGCCAGTTCGGGACTGTCCACCAACACGCCGACTTCAGTATTCCAAAGCACTGAGCGCGGGTCGAAATTGAACGAGCCGATGAACGACTTCTTCCCGTCGAAGATCATCGCCTTGCTGTGCAGGCTCGAGTCCGAGCCACGATAGGACTTGCTGTAAAACAGGTGCGGGCCGCTGCCGTCGTTATCCCCGGGCTGGCGCCGCAGCTCAAACAGCTTCACGCCATGTTCCAGCAACGCCTTGCGATACGGCGCATAACCACCGTGCACCGCCGGCACGTCGGTGGCTTCCAGCGAGTTGGTCAGCAGGCTCACCGACACGCCGGCATCCGCGCGGCCGGTCAGATAGACCAGCCCCGGCTGCCCCGGCACGAAGTAGGCAGAAATCATCACCAGTTCTTTGCTGACGCCGGTCAGCTCCGGTGCCAGTTGGGTCGTCAGCAGCAGTTGCGGATCGGGTTCGCCCTTGGCCAGTACCTTGCTCGGCGCATCCCACAGCGCCTGGTTCCACGCCCAGATCAGCTCCTTGCGCCAGATGTCCATGCGCGGGTCGGTGCGGTAGGTCATCAACTGCTGATACAGCGCATGATTCTGTTTGCGGGTTTCTTCGAGTGATTCTTCCAGGCGTGTGCGGGTGTTCTGCAGGTCTTTGGCCGAGGGTTTGCTGGAGAGGAACTCGTCGATCGGCTTGCTCAGGGCGCTGTTCCAATACTGGTCGAAACTGTGCCCGAGCTGTTCGGCCACCGGCCCGACACTGAGCATGTCGATATCGGTGAAGTTCAGGTTGGGCTCGGCATCGAAGTATTCGTCGCCCAGATTGCGTCCGCCGACGATGGCCGCGCTGTTGTCCGCCAGCCACAACTTGTTGTGCATCCGCCGGTGTTGCAGCGACAGGTTGAACAGCCGTCCGGCCGCCCGGGTCACGCCGGTGCTGCGCCCCAGGTGCAGCGGATTGAACAGGCGGATCTGGATCTGCGGATGCGCCGCCAGAGTCGCAATGATCAGGTCGAGGCCGTCGCTGGTGGTGTCATCCAGCAGGATCCGCACCCGCACGCCACGATCGGCGGCCTTCAACACTTCTTCCACCAGCATTCGCGTACTGATGCCGTCATGGACGATGTAGTACTGCAAATCGAGGCTGCGTTGAGCGTTGCGGATCAGCTCGGCGCGGGCGGTGAAGGCTTCGGTGCTGTTGGACAGCAGACGAAAGCCGGACTGGCCCTTGTAGGGCGCCGCCTGGGCCTGGATCGAACGACCGAACGCGGAGTCGGACGCCGGCAGTGCCTGGCTCGGTTCGCGCGGGACATCCAGCGAAGCGCACCCGGCGAGCAGCAGGACGAACATCAGTGCAAATGGCAGGGAAAGTCTGGGGCTCAAGTCGGGTCGTTCCGGGTGTGGGCGAGGTCAGGAGTATGGCACGGCGCACGCCGCCTGTTGCCTGTTCGAAAAGGGCAGTCAATCCGATCCTTGAAGCAGAGCGGTTTGTAGCTCATGGCTGTCGGCAGGAGGCCGTTTCTTAAACAAGTCGAGGATTTTTCCGGCCGACGTCAGCTACGGCCCGCAGCGATTTTTCCAGCGCGCAATACACTCTCGCCTTACATCACTGCCGGGAGGCAATCGGAATAATGACAACGCTGATTCTGAAGCAGGACGTTTCCTGTTTTTCAGCAGAAGAAGCGCAGCTGGCTGTCATCTTTCGATTCTTATGGAGTGAGAATTTTCATGCGCAAGACCTTTCGTGCAATCGCTGTCGCAAGCGCCCTGTGTCCGGCACTGGCCATGGCCGATGGTGCAGACCTGACCATCACCGGCACCATCATCCCGACCTCGTGTACGCCGTCCTTTGCTGACGGTAATACGGTCGAGTTAGGGGACATCCCCGCCGGGTCACTGAATCGCGACCGGCAGACCGAGCTGCAAACCCGCAATGTAACGCTGAGCATCCGTTGTTCGGCAAATGCGCCGATGGCCATCAAAGTGCATGACAACCAGGCACATACCCAGCTGCCCGGTATCGTCGTGGATGGCACCGATTGGGCGATGTACATCTACGGAATCGGACAAGTCGCGGGCGCCAAGATCGGTGGTTACGGCCTGCGATACGGTACACCCACCGTCGATGGCAAACCTTCGATGATCATGTACAAGCAAGGGGGCATGGCCAACTGGGACACCCCCGATACGGCCACGCTGGTCGGAAAAAATGCGGATGGCGGCAATCTTCGCTATTCGTGGGGAGGATCCCTGGCCGCAGGCCCGACGCCGGGCGTCGTGCACATCTTTCCCATGACGCTGGTGCCGGTCATCGGCCCGTCGGCGAACCTGCCGATTACTTCTGAAATCGCGCTCAACGGCTCGGCAACGTTCGAGCTGCTCTACCTCTGACAGAGCGCGCAACGCGCCAATCATCGACAGGCACCGGTCGCTTCCGGGGCCTGTCCTTTCCAATCAATGTTATCGGCTGGCCTGTGGCCCGGCACGGATGCCGGCTGCGCGCTCGCCCGTGGACAACGTCATGAACGCCTTTGTGCGAAAAGCCATCGCCAGTGTGCTGCTGGTTTCTTTTTGGGTGCCCGGCCCGATCCGGGCGGCGGGAATGGTTCCCGAGACGCCTGTCGTTGTGCTCGACGAAGGCGTGGGTGAGGCCGGTATCAATGTGTTCAACAGCGAGTCGCATCCCGCGCTCCTGCACACGTCTGTCGAAGACGTGCCGCAAGATACCGAGTCATTGCTGCTGCTGACACCGCCGGTGGCACGGGTCGAGCCCGGGGCAACGCAGCGCGTGCGTTTCATCCTGCGCAGTGCAGAGCCTTTGAAGACCGAACGCCTCAAGCGCGTGATCTTCGAGGGGATCGCTCCGCAGGACTCGACGGGCAAGGCGCAGGTGAGTCTGAGCCTGCGCCAGAACATTCCGGCGATCCTGCGCCCGGCGAATCTGCCGGTCGACCGCGAGCCCTGGAAGCATCTGGTGTGGTCGCGACAGGGCACTGACATTCAGGTGCGCAATCCCAGCCCGTACGTGGTGCGGCTGGGCCATTCGGTGACGCTGCTGCCCGACAACAAAGAGATGGATCTGGGCCGCACGTATGTGCTGCCCGGCGAGCAACTGACCTTGAGCGGGACGCCTGATCCGAGCGGTTCGCCGCTCCAGGTGCGACTGTTTCCAGTGACCACCTACGGTTTCGCCATTGCGCACTTCGATGCTCCTTTGGTGACGGATTGATGCATCGAGGTTGTCTGGCCGGCGCGGCGTTGATCATCGTTCTCGGCACCGCCCCTGTCGCCAGAAGCGCCGAGGGGCTGTCCGTGCAGTTCAATCAGGATGTATTGAAATCACGCGGGCTGGATCCGCGCCTGGCCGAATACTTCAGTCAGGCGCCACGTTTTCGCGAGGGCGTGCAGTCAGTCTCGCTATCGGTCAACGGCGTTGCGAAGGGGCAGGTGCAGGTCGCGTTCAATGCCGAAGGCGAGTTGTGTTTCACGCCTTCACTTCCGGAGCGGGGCGGATTTCGGGCGGCGGATCACGTCGAGTCGACGGGTGATTCGGGATGCGAACTGTTCGCCCGGTACTTTCCGGGTGCGGTGGTACAAGCCGATCCGTCGCAGGAACATATCTCGCTGCTGTTGCCCACCGATGCGCTGGTGCCTGATCGCCCGGTTCGTCGCAGCTTCCTCAACGGGGGTACGGCAGGTCTGTTCAACTACGACGCCTTGCTGCTGGGCAGCCGTTTCGCCGGCCAGTCTTCGCAGTTCCGCAATCTGAATGCCGAGCTGGGCCTGAATGCGGCGGACTGGTCGTTTCGCAGTCGGCAGGTGTACAGCGAGTTCGCCGGAGAGAATCGCCTCGAGCATTTGTATGCCTACGCCTCGCACACTTCGGAACGCTATCAGGCCAACCTGCAACTGGGTCAGTTGAACATGGTCTCGCCGCTGTTTTCCGGTGAGGCCTTCAACGGCTTCCAGGTGCAACCGGAACTGGCCCTGATGGCGCTGGACGATGACAGCTCCGGTGCGCGGGTTGAAGGCATCGCCTATTCCGCGGCGCGAATCGAAGTCACCCAGAACGGTGCGCTGATCTACACCACGGTGGTGCCCAGCGGGCCGTTCACACTGGTGGGTTTGCCGCTGCTCAGTCAGAGCGTGGATCTGGAAGTGACGGTGCATGAAGAGGACGGTCAGCAGCGGCGTTTCATTGTGCCGGCGACGCAGTTGCGGGGCGGGATGACGGGCCGGGCGGCAGGCTATGGGCTGGCGGTCGGTCAGGTGAGGCGCTACGCCGGTGACGAGCGTGATGCGCCGTCCTTTGCCGCTGCCAGCAAGGACTGGCGGCTGGGCTCGCGCGGGCAGGTCACGGCCGGCGCCATGTTTGGCACAGGCTATGAGTCGCTGGGCTGGGCAATGCAGGGCGGCATCGGTGATCGGCTGATACTCGGTGGGCGCCAGGTGATTTCCCGGGCACAGGATCAGGCCGTGTCCGGCACGCAATTGCAGTGGACGGCCAGCGGTCGGTTGAGTGAACGGTTGTCGACAAGTGTTGCGCTGACCCAGCAGACCCAGGGTTTCCGCACGCTGTCGGACACCACCTGGGATTCGCGCAATGATCGACCGTTCCAGCGAGTACGCAATCAACTGACGGCAAACCTCAGCACCAGCAGTCCGGTGTACGGAGGCTTTTCTGCCAGCTACTCGCGGTTTTCCCTGTTTGACGGGACGGCCACGTCCAGAGTTGCCCTGGCCTGGTCGCAGAGTATTCGGCGGGCCAATGTGACATTTACGGTTGAGCGTGATGTTGCCGGAGCCTCCGATGATGCTCGTGGCACAGCGGCTTATCTGAGTGTCAGCCTGCCGTTGGGCGCGCGCCAGACCTTGCGCGGTTACGTGCGTAACGACGACGTGAGCGGCACCCGCAGCGGTCTGCGATTCAATGAACAGTTCAGCGACACCCTCGCTTACAGCATCGGCGCCGAACGGCCGGATGACGGTAGCGCCGGGTTCAACGGACGGGTCAATCTGTTGCCCCGCTATAGCCAGCTGGATATGGGCTATTCGCGCAGTGGTGCCGATAGCCAGAACTATGACATCGGCCTGCGTGGCGGTGCGCTGGTGCACGGTGGTGGCGTAACGCTGTCGCCTTATCCGCTGCGCGAAACCTTCGCCTTGCTCAAGGCCGGCGACAGCGCCGGCGTCAGGTTGAACACCCCGCGAGGCCCGGTCTGGACTGATCATTCCGGACACGCCGTGGCAGCGAGTCTGCCGGCGTACAGCAAAGGACGGGTCGAGCTGGACACGGCCAGCCTGGGACGCAATGTCGATGTGCACAACGCTTTTCAAGAGGTCGAAGCCGGGCGTGGCGCCTTCGCGCATCTGGCGTTCGACATGGTCACCGCGCGGCGCGTGCTGTTGCAGGCGCGCACCGCCGACAACGTTCTTCTGCGCAAGGGCGGAGCCGTTTTCGACGCGCAGGGTCAGTACATCACCAACGTACTGGAGGCCGGCACGATCTTTTTGCCCGATGTCCGGCCAGGCACGAGTTTGCACGTGGTGCTGCCCGATGGCAGTCGCTGCCGGTTGGTCTACAGCCTCGGCGAACAGCCCGACACCCAATCGCTGTATGAAACGGCGCAAGCCACCTGCCACGCGGTTTAAGGAGTCAGTCACCATGCATCGTTTGAATACCGGCACGATCGGTCTGGCATTGCTCAGTGCCGTGTTTATCGCCGATCAGGCACAGGCGCAGTCGGGCTGTGCAGTCAGGCTGGGGCAGCCTTCCATCGATTTTGGAGCGATGACGCGCGGTCAGTTGCTGCAGCAGCCCCTGGATAATGACCAGCTGAGTTTCGGGCGCCGACGGGTGCAGATCACCGTTCAGTGTGAACGGACAGTTGCGCTGCGACTCGACCTGGCGGCGCCGGCCGCGGATACCGTGGACTATCGGTTTGGCGCAGGGGCGTTGAGGGTCCATGTGATGGCTGTCCGGGTGGATGGCAAGGCCGCGCAGTGGCTTGGATTTGAACCGGGTAGCGCATCCGGCGCGGCTGTCTGGCCCACCGGGCAAAGCCTGATTCCCGCGCGGGCGGGCGTTGCACTGGAAGGTCAGCGCATGGACGTCGAAGTGGAACTTGAAGGACGGGTAGGGTCAGCGCAGACCCGGGTTGCCGATCTGACCCGGTTCGGGATCGATCTGCGCTTTCAGGCGTACTGAATCTCGGACCCCGGAAACATGGCGGTTCAAAGCATCGGGCCACGGCAGCGTAGGATCCCGCCACCAAGCTCAAATTACCTATTGAACCAGTCGTGATTTCGCTGTTTAAGCGCTCCCGTTTCCTACAGATTTATCTCTCATAAGCCGCAATCATCAGCCCGCTTACTTACATACCAAGTTTGTAGGGACTGAACTGTCAATCAAATGGAAGATTACGGCTTATGAAAAAGACATACCGTCTTGCAGTACTGGCGGCGGCGCTGCTGCCAACAATGGCAATGGCAGAAAGCGTTGACCTGAATGTCATCGGCACCATTATTCCGACGTCCTGCATTCCGGCCTTCGCCGGTGGCAGCACGGTGGATCTGCGCAAGATTTCGGCAGCGACTTTGAATCCGACCACCCAGACCTTGCTGGCCGGTCGCGATGTGTCTCTGCACATCAATTGCGATGCACCGGCTCCGGTGGAAGTGTCGGTGCGCGATAACCGGGCTGGCACCAAGCTGCCCGGTATCAGTGATGGTGCTGGCCAGAACAGTCCGGAGCTGTTCTACGGGTTGGGTGACATCAACGGTACGCCCATTGGTGGTTTCGCCTTGCGTCACGGCATTCCCGAGACTGACGGCAATGCGCAGACATTGCTGACCCGGACGCTGGCGTTCCCGACATGGCGTGTGCCGACCAGCACACTGGTCAGCAATGCACCGCAGTTGTACTCGTGGGGCGCCAACGCCGCGACCGGTCCGGTTGCCGCCCGTCACCACGGTTTCCCGATGCACCTGCTGCCGATCATCGGCCCAAGCAACGCTCTACCGATTGCCAACGAAATCCCGCTGGACGGCTCCGTGACATTCGACATGTTCTACCTCTGACGGCGACGTCCCGGTGCCTCTCACGCACCGGGACTGACTGACGCACGCGAGCGCGGTCCGGCATCTGCCGGATCGCATCCAGGATTTCACGGATTATCCCGATGCTCATTTCTTTCAAGTCTGTTCTCAGGACGGCGCCGCTGTGCCTGTCCGCATGGTTTTCAATGCCGCTGGCCCACGCCGCCGGAATGGTTCCGCAGACGCCGGTGCTGTTGGTCGAGGAGGGCATGGGTGAGGCGGTGATGAACGTGCGCAATACCGACACGCATCCCGCACTGCTGCACACCACTGTTGAGAACATCGAGGACCGCGACGATGTACTGCTGATCTTCACCCCGCCCATTGCCCGGGTCGAACCGGGCGGTATTCAGCAAGTGCGATTCATTCTGCAAAACCGGCAACCGTTGAAAACCGAACGCCTCAAGCGGGTGATCTTTGAGGGGATCAGTCCTGTCAGTGACGCTGCCGGAGCCCGGGTTGCTCTCGGTGTACGCCAGAACCTGCCAGTGATTTTGCGCCCTGCCGGATTGCCGGTCGAACGTGAGCCCTGGAAGCGGCTGACCTGGTCAATGGATGCCAACGGTGTACAGGTCGTCAATTCGAGCCCCTACGTGGTGCGGCTGGCGAAAACGATTGTGCCTCTGCCGGGCACCCGCTCGGTGACCCTGCCCAAGACTTACATCCTGCCCGGCGAGCGCCTGCACGCCGAGTTGCCCTTGCACACCTCGGCACAGACGATGGCGGTGAGGATCTTCCCGGCCACCACCTACGGATTTGCGGTCGACCATTACGACGCGCCGGTTACCCGCTGATGAAGGTCTGCGTTCGTTGGAGCGTGTTGCTGCTTGCGGCCAACTGCAGTGCGCTGGCGGCCGAGTCACTGGAGTTCGACGCCCGCGTGTTGAGAGACCGTGGCATCGATCCCGCGTTGGCGGCGTACTTTCGTGAAGCGCCGCGCTTCATCCAAGGCGAGCATTCCGTAGCGCTTGAGGTCAACGGACATACCCGAGGCCGTGTGCGGGTGGCGTTCAACGAGCTCGGCGAGCTGTGCCTGCACCCCCAATGGCTGAACGTTGCGGGAGTACGCCCGCCAACCTCGATGGACAAGTTGCGACCGGAGCAGTGCATGACGCTGGCGGAGGGATTTCCCGAAGCAATCGTGCGACTGGACCCGGGACGCGAACGGATTGACCTGCTGGTACCGACCGACAGTCTGATGCTGGCGGAACGTGCGCCAAACAACTTCGTCCATGGTGGTACGGCCGGCGTTTTCAACTACGACGCGTTGATGGTCGGCAGTCAGCATGAAGGCCGGCACGACAGGTTTCAAAGCCTCGGTTCGGAGGTCGGCCTGAATGCCGGGGAATGGGTGCTGCGCAGCCGACAGTCCTACACGTCGACGTCCGGCAACTCACGGTTCGAGCACCTGTATGCCTACGGTGCGCGTACCCTGGAGGACGCCGAAGCCAGCCTGCAGGTCGGGCAATTGAATCTCGCGTCGAGCTTGTTTGCCGGCGAATCCTTCAACGGCGTGCAGATCGTGCCGGAAGCGGCATTCACCCAGTTGCGCGCGGCGCAGGACGGCGCGCGCGGGCAGGTGGAAGGTGTCGCGTATTCGCCGGCCCGCATTGAAGTCCGGCAGAACGGCGTGTTGATCTACACCACCATGGTGCCGAGTGGGCCGTTCACGCTGCGAGCACTGCCGCTGCTGAGCAACCGGATTGATCTGGAGGTGACTGTCCACGAACAGGATGGGCAGGCGCGGCGCTTGCGCGTGCCGGCGGCCAGCCTCCATGAAGCTCAATGGGCCGGGCCGAGCGGGTTCAACTTTGCGCTGGGCACGGTGCGACGGCTGGGCTCGGACGACCGACAGACGCCTTCTTTCACCGCGTTCAGCAAAGATTGGGATTGGGGGCAGGCCACCCGACTGAGCGCCGGTTTGCTCGCGGCAACCGACTACCTTTCGACAGGCTGGGGCCTGCAGCGGCAGTGGGCCTGCAGCGGCAGTGGGCCGGCGGCTACGCAATGGGCCTGCGACAGGTGCTGTCCGATGACCGCTCCAGTGGCGCGGGAGGCAGCCAGACACAACTGACGCTCAGTGCGCCGCTGTCCGAGAGCCTGTCGACGAGCCTGGTCGCAGTGCGCCAGAGCCGGAATTTTCGTGCGCTGTCAGACACCGGCTGGGATCAGGAGCTCCACCGGGCCGAATCCCCCGGTCGCGATCACCTGGTGTTTTCTCTCACCGGCTCGGTGGATCAATGGGGTGCATTCGGGGCGACCTGGTCGCGATATTCGACTCAGGGTGAGCCGTCGCAGTCGCGTCTTGGCCTCTCGTGGTCGCGCACATTGCCCGAGCGCATCAGCCTTTCGTTTAACCTGGAACGTGCCATCGGCGACACGGCATCTGATCGCCTGGGCAACTCCGCTTACCTGACGCTGGGAATGGCGCTCGGTGGCCAGCGAAGGCTGCGCGGCTATTTGCGCCGTGATGATCGATCCGGCCTGCGCCGGGGCGTGGCCGTCAGCGACGTACTGGGTGAAAACCTGGCCTACAGCGCCAACGCGGAGTACCGCGATGAGACTGCGGCCAGTTACGGCGTGCGTTTCAATGCGCTGCCGCGCTACACCAGCCTGGACGTCGGCGTCGGCCAGCGATCCGGCGCGACCGATTACGACGTGGGGCTGCGCGGTGGTGTGGCGCTGCATCGCGACGGCGCAACCTTGTCGCCTTATCCCCTGCGCGACACCTTCGGCGTACTCAAGGCCGGTGATCGATCAGGCGTAAAACTGAACACGCCCCAAGGACCGGTCTGGACCGATGGTTCGGGTCACGCAGTCGCGGCGAGCCTGCCCGCCTGGTCGACCGCACGGCTGGAAATCGACCCGCTCAGCCTGTCGCGCAACGTCGAAGTGCTCGACGGGGTGAAGGAAGTGCAGCCGGCCCGTGGGTCGGTGCAGCATCTGGACTTTTCCCTCGTCACCGTCCGGCGATTGTTGCTCAACGCCATGACCGTCGACCGGCAATGGCTGGCCAAGGGGTTGAGTGTTCACGATGAGCAGGGCCGCTACCTGACAACGGTCCAGGATGCCGGAACGATTTTTCTGCCCGACGCAAAAGCCGGTCAGCGTCTGCATGTGCAGCTTCCTGACAACACGCGGTGCGAGTTGCGTTTCCCGCTTTCCGAATCCCCTGACGACAGCGCGCTCATCGATCGGGTCGATGCCACCTGCGCGCCGGCCGAGCTGTCCTGAACGAGTGCATCTGATGAAATTTCTGCTGGTCCTGGTCGTGCTGCTGTGCCTGGTATTTGAACCGGCGTCGGGCGCCGAAGCGTGTCAGTCAAGCCTGTCGCCCGCGAGCGTGAACCTGGGTAGCGCAACGCGCGCCGACCTGCTGCAACGCACGGCGCTGGATGGCCGGGGCCCGGGCTTTGGTCTGCGCAGCGTGCACTTGCGGGTGCACTGTCCCGACGTGCGCTTGACGCGCTGGGCTTTCGCCGCGCCCCCGGCTGATCCGCAACGTTTCCGTTGGGCGGCGGGCACGTTGCAACTGCGTATCGTGGCTGTGCGTCTCGACGGTGCGGCGGTGCACTGGCGGCTGGACAGCGGCCAACCGGTCGAAGGTGATTTCCTGCGACCGGGCATCCACGTCGTCCCATGGCAGGCGGACGCCGGTGCCCGGGGCAGCCTGCTGGAAGTGGAGATGGAACTGGATGCGCGGGTCGATGACGCCTCAAGCCGCACCGCCGATCCGGAACGGTTTGAAGGTCACGGCGCATTTACGGTGGACTAATCGACCTCGGCCAACAGCTTGATCGCAGCCGCGCCGACCTTGCGCACCGCCTCCTCAATCAGCGCTGTCGGTTTGGCCGCGTAGTTCATGCGCAGGCAATTGCGGTACTTGCCCGAGGCGGAAAAGATGCTGCCGACGGCAATCTGTACGCCCTGATCGTGCAGCGCACGATTCAGTTTCAGGGTATCGAAACCTTCCGGCAGTTCGACCCAGAGCATGAAGCTGCCTTGCGGACGGCTGGCGCGGGTGCCGGCCGGGAAATAGCGCGTTACCCAGTCGATCATCACGTCGCGATTGCGCTGGTATTGCGTGCGCATCCGCCGCAAATGCGGTTCGAAGTGCCCGGCCTTGAGAAATTCGGCGATGGCGATCTGCGGCTGGGGTGCTGTAGAGCCGGTGCTGATGTATTTCATGTGCAGCACCCGCTCGAGATAGCGACCGGGCGCGACCCAGCCGATGCGCAATCCCGGCGCGAGGGTCTTGGAAAACGAACTGCAGAGTAAGACGCGGCCATCCTCGTCGAAGGATTTGATCGTGCGCGGACGCGGGTAGGTGTAAGCCAGTTCGCCATACACATCGTCCTCGATGATCGCCACGTCGAAGCGTTGGGCCAGGTTGAGCAGGGCGCGTTTGCGCGACTCCGGCATGATGTAGCCGAGCGGGTTGTTGCAGTTGGGTGTGAGCTGGATGACCTTGATCGGCCATTGCTCCAGCGCCAGTTCCAGCGCTTCGAGGCTGATGCCGGTGAGCGGGTCGGTGGGGATTTCCAGGGCTTTCATGCCCAGGCCTTTGAGGGTCTGCATGGCGCCGTGGAAGCTCGGCGAGTCCACCGCAACGATGTCGCCGGGTTCGCAGATCGCGTGGATGCTGGTGGACAGCGCTTCGTGGCAACCGGTGGTGACCACCAGATCGCTGGCGCTCAACTGGCAGCCGGAATCGAGCATCAGCCGGGCGATCTGTTCGCGCAGTTCGAGGGTACCGTGAATGTTGTCGTAATACAGACCGGGCATGTCCTGACGGCGGCTGATACGGGCCAGCCCGCGCAGCAGCGGTTTCATCGTCGGTGACGAGATGTCCGGCATGCCGCGACCGAGTTGCACCACGTCCTTGCGCGGCACGGCGCGAATCAGTTCCAGCACCTGATCCCACTGGGAAATTTCCACCGGCCGTTGCGCCGGGCGTCCGACTGCCGGCAGCTCCGGTAACTCACGCCCCACCGGCACGAAATACCCGGACTTGGGTTTCGGCGTGGCCAGGCCGCTGTCTTCCAGCATCCGATAGGCCTGCTGCACCGTGCTCAGGCTGACCCCGTGTTCTACGCTCAAGGCGCGCACCGACGGCAGGCGATCACCAGGACGGTAGAAGCCTTGTTCGATGCGGGTGCCGAGCAGTTCGGCGAGATTCACATAGAGCGTCATGGCACTGCCTCGATGCAGATGATTCGTTAAACCAGTACAGATGCGGCGTAAATCGACAATTCAGTCTCAGAGACAGCAAATCTGTATGGAAATAATACAGATGTGTTGAATCTGTAATGCTTTTGCTCGCCCGCGCATCATGGAATCTCTGGCTACCCAAGTAAACAGGAGCAATGAAAATGAACGGTTTGAGCGATGTGCGGCTGACGTTACACAGTCAGGAACTGGAGGCAGGGCAACAGGACAACGCGCGCAACGAGATCATGCGCAACGCACCGTCCGGCCTGAGTCGCTGGGGCCTGTTCTGGCATCGTCTGCACACGCGCAAGGCGTTGCTGCGTCTGACGCCGGAGCAGCTCAAGGACATCGGGCTTACCCGTGAGCAGGCGCTGGAGGAGGGGTTGAAGCCGTTCTGGCGGATCTAGAAGGATCGTTCCCACGCTCTGCGTGGGAACGCCGCCCCGGACGCTCCGCGTCCGCTGTGACGCAGAGCGTCACTGGATGCATTCCCACGCAGAGCGTGGGAACGAGCTCAGACCAACTCTTTAAGGCGGTGCCACAACATCCCCAACGCCAACAGCGGCGAACGCAGATGCTTGCCGCCGGGGAAGGTGATGTGTGGCACTTTGGCGAACAGGTCGAAGCCGCCGCTGTGCTGGCCGCTGATGGCCTCGGCCAGCAGCTTGCCCGCCAGGTGCGTGGCATTCACCCCGTGACCGGAATAAGCCTGGGCGTAATACACGTTCGGCTGGTCGGCGAGCCGGCCAATCTGCGGCAGGCGGTTGGCCCCGATGCCGATCATCCCGCCCCACTGATAATCGATCTTCGCTGAAGCAAGCTGCGGAAACACTTCGAGCATCTTCGGCCGCATGTACGCGCCGATGTCCTTTGGATCACGCCCCGAGTAATGGCAGGCGCCGCCGAACAGCAGGCGGCGATCCGCCGAGAGCCGGTAGTAATCCAGCGCCACCCGCTGGTCGCAGACCGCCATGTTCTGCGGCAGCAGGGCGTGGGCCTGTTCTTCGCTCAGGGGTTCGGTGGCGATGATGTAGCTGCCGGCCGGCAGCACCTTGCCGCTGAGTTGCGGATTCAGATTGTTGAGATAGGCGTTGCAGCCCAGTACCAGAGTCTTCGCTCGCACCGAACCTTGTGCCGTATGCACCCGGACTTCAGGGCCGTAGTCGATGCGGGTGACCGCCGATTGCTCGAACAGCTTCACCCCGAGTTGCTGCGCTGCTGCGGCTTCGCCGAGTGCCAGGTTCAGCGGGTGCAGATGCCCGGAACCCATGTCGATCAAACCGCCGACGTAGCGGTTGGAACCGACCACGGTGTGCATTTCGTTCGCTTGCAGCAGTCGGGTTTCGTAGCGATAACCGAGGCCGCGCAGCTCTTCGGCGTCCTCGGCAAAACCTTCCAGATCGGAAGGTTTGTTGGCGAGGTCGCAGTAACCCCAGGTCAGGTCGCAGGGGATCTGAAATTTTTCGACGCGCTGGCGGACGATTTCCACCGCTTCCAGGCCCATGAGTTTCATCTGACGCACGCCGTCGGCGCCGATCACGTTGGCGAACTGATCAAGGCCGTGACCGACCCCGCGAATCAGCTGCCCGCCGTTGCGGCCGCTGGCGCCCCAGCCGATCCGGTGCGCCTCCAGCAACACCACGCTCAAACCCCGTTCAGCCAGTTCCAGCGCGGTGTTCAGCCCGGAGAAACCGCCGCCAACTACGCACACGTCCGCGATCAGTTCACCTTGCAGCACCGGATGATCGGGCTGCGGCAGGCTGCTGGCGGCGTAATAAGAGGCAACGTGGGGTTGGCTCGCGGTGGCTTGGGCGCGGGCATTCATGGGCGTCATCCTGAGCGGGTGTCGAGAAAATTTGACGGAGCATAAGCCGCAGGCCCGAGGCCGGGCAACATTGGTCGGCCCGTGGTGTCTGGATCACGGCTTTTGCGGCACAATTGCCGCCTATTTCGCTCCGGTTACCGCTGCAATGAGCTGCAACAGTCAGAAAATCCGCACCCTGCGTCAGCAGATTCCCACGTTCGAATGCGTGCCGGGCTGTCATGACTGTTGCGGGCCGGTGACCACCTCGCCCGAGGAAATGTCCCGCCTGCCGCGCAAGACCCGCGCCGAGCAGGACGCAGCCATGGAAGAGCTCAACTGTGTGCACCTGGGGCCGAATGGCTGCACGGTGTATGACGAGCGGCCGCTGATCTGCCGTTTGTTCGGCACCACCCAGACCTTGCCGTGCCCCAACGGCCGGCGGCCGGTGGAGCTGATTCACCCACGGGTCGAGCAGCAGGTGTTCGAGTACATGGCTGAAAACCGGCAGGTGCTGGTTTGAGCGATCAGTCCGGAATCGGCAGGCTCAGGCTCTCTTTCACTTCTTCCATCACGATGTAGCTCTTGGACTCGCGCACATGCGGCAGCTTGAGCAGGATGTCGCCCAGCAGCTTGCGGTACGAGGCCATCTCGGAAATCCGCGCCTTCACCAGATAGTCGAAATCCCCTGACACCAGATGGCATTCCAGCACGTGGGGCAATTTCAGCACCGCACGTCGGAACTCTTCGAAAGTATCACCGGATTTGTAGTCGAGGCTGATCTCGACGAACACCAGGAGACTACCCTTCAAGTGCTGCGGATTCAGGCGGGCGTTGTAGCCCATGATGATCCCCTCGCGCTCCAGGCGCCGCACCCGCTCGGTACATGGCGTGGTGGAGAGCCCGACCTTCTCGCCCAGCTCGGTGAATGAAATCCGCCCGTCCGCCTGCAGGATCCGCAAGATGTTGCGGTCGATCTTGTCCAGCTCACGTTTGGTCTGAGTGTTGGTACGCATAGGGGATGCGCCTCCGTGAAAAGGGTTTTTGCCGAGAATTGTCGCCAAATATAGGCGCTTATACAGTGAAAAGCACTGGCTAATCTTTTTTACACTGCGCGCATCATTGCTCTAACAACAGACGTACGCGGCACGCCGCGATGAGGGATACAAAATGCGCGTTATGGTCTTGGGTAGCGGCGTCATCGGTACCGCCAGTGCTTACTATCTGGCCCGTGCCGGGTTTGAAGTGGTGGTGGTCGACCGGCAGCCCGCCGCGGCCATGGAGACCAGTTTCGCCAACGCCGGCCAGGTTTCGCCGGGCTACGCCTCGCCGTGGGCTGCGCCGGGCGTGCCGCTCAAGGCCATCAAGTGGCTGTTGCAACGCCACGCGCCGCTGGCGATCAAGGCTACCGCCGACATCGACCAGTACCTGTGGATGGCGCAGATGCTGCGCAACTGCACCGCCAACCGTTACGCGGTGAACAAGGAACGCATGGTGCGTCTGTCCGAGTACAGCCGCGACTGCCTCGACGAATTGCGCGCCGAAACCGGCATCGCCTACGAAGGCCGCAGCCTCGGTACGACCCAGTTGTTCCGCACCCAGGCGCAACTGGATAACGCCGCCAAGGACATCGCCGTTTTGAAAGAATCCGGCGTACCGTTCGAAGTCCTCGACCGCGCCGGCATTGCCCGCGTCGAACCGGCGCTGGCCGGTGTCACCGACATCCTCGCCGGTGCCCTGCGCCTGCCGAACGACCAGACCGGCGACTGCCAGATCTTCACCACCCGCCTCGCCGAAATGGCCACCAAGCTCGGTGTGGAGTTCCGCTTCGGCCAGGACATCCAGCGCCTCGACTTCGCCGGTGACCGCATCAACGGCGTGTGGATCGACGGCAAGCTGGAAACCGCTGACCGCTACGTGCTGGCCCTCGGCAGCTACTCGCCGCAACTGCTCAAGCCGCTGGGCATCAAGGCCCCGGTGTATCCGTTGAAGGGCTACTCGCTGACCGTGCCGATCACCAACCCGGCGATGGCACCGACTTCGACCATTCTCGACGAGACCTACAAGGTCGCGATCACCCGTTTCGACAACCGCATCCGCGTTGGCGGCATGGCGGAGATCGCCGGTTTTGACCTGTCGCTGAACCCGCGTCGGCGCGAAACCCTGGAGATGATCGTCAACGACCTTTATCCTCAGGGCGGCAATCTGGCCGAAGCGAGCTTCTGGACCGGCCTGCGCCCAACTACCCCGGATGGCACGCCGATCGTCGGCGCCACCCCGTTCAAGAATCTGTTCCTGAACACCGGTCACGGCACCCTCGGCTGGACCATGGCGTGCGGCTCCGGTCGCTTGCTGGCTGACCTGATGGCGAAGAAAAAGCCGCAGATCAGCGCCGAAGGCCTCGATATTTCCCGTTATGGCAACACCACCCAGGAGTCCGCAAAGCATGGCAATCCAGCGCCAGCTCACCAATGAGCGCATGAGTCAGATCGTCAGCCACAACGGTACGGTGTATCTGTCCGGGCAGGTCGGCGATGACTTCAACGCCGGTGTCGAACAGCAGACCCGCGACGTACTCGCCAACATCGAGCGCCTGCTCGATCTGGCCGGCACCGACAAGCAGCATCTGCTGTCGGCGACGATCTACCTGAACGACATCGAGGCGCACTTTGCCGGCATGAATTCGGTGTGGGATCAGTGGCTGCCCAAGGGCGCCGCCCCGGCCCGTGCCACCGTTGAAGCGAAGATGGCCAAGCCGAGCATCCTGGTCGAGATCTCCATCGTCGCCGCGTTGCCGTAACCCGTTGTAAAGATCCCTCTCCCGGTGCTGTTGGCGGCTCACGCCGTCAGTCAGCGCCGGTTTTTATTCCCATGACCGCCAAGAAGTCTGCTGCCATGCGTCCTGCCCGTGCCCTGATCGACCTTCAAGCCCTGCGTCACAACTACCGTATCGCCCGTGAAGTCACCGGTGCCAAGGCACTGGCAGTGATCAAGGCCGATGCCTACGGCCATGGCGCCGTGCGTTGCGCCCAGGCGCTGGAGGCTGAAGCGGACGGCTTCGCGGTGGCGTGCATCGAAGAAGCCCTGGAACTGCGTGCCGCCGGGATTCGCGCGCCGGTGCTGTTGCTCGAAGGCTTTTTCGAGGCCGATGAGCTGGCGCTTATCGTCGAGCACGATTTCTGGTGCGTGGTGCATTCGCTGTGGCAGCTCGAAGCGATCGAGCAGGCGGCGTTGAGCAAACCGATCACCGTATGGCTGAAGCTCGATTCGGGCATGCACCGCGTGGGTCTGCATCCCAAGGACTACCCGGCGGCTTACCAGCGTTTGCTGGCCAGCGGCAACGTGGCGAAAGTCGTGCTGATGAGCCACTTCGCCCGGGCCGATGAGCTGCACGAGCAGAGCAGCGCCGATCAGGTCGCGGTATTCGAAGCCGCGCGTCTGGGCCTGGCCGCTGAAGTCAGCCTGCGCAATTCGCCGGCGGTGCTGGGCTGGCCACAGATTCACAGCGACTGGGTGCGCCCGGGCATCATGCTCTACGGCGCCACCCCGTTCGAAGAAGCCAACGCCGTGGCCGAGCGCCTGCAACCGGTGATGACGCTGGAATCGAAAGTCATCAGCGTGCGTGAGCTGCCGGCCGGCGAACCGGTGGGCTACGGTGCGAAATTCATCACCGACAAACCGATGCGCATCGGCGTGGTCGCTATGGGTTATGCCGATGGTTATCCGCGTCAGGCGCCGACCGGCACACCGGTGCTGGTGGCCGGCCAGCGCAGCCGCATTCTTGGCCGGGTGTCGATGGACATGCTGTGCATCGACCTGACCGACGTGCCACAAGCCGGCCTCGGTTCGACCGTCGAGCTGTGGGGCAAGAACATCCTCGCCAGCGACGTGGCGAAGTGGGCGGACACCATTCCGTACCAGATCTTCTGCAACCTGCGCCGGGTGCCAAGGCTCTATTCCGAGGGTTGAAGCGCAAGCGGGGCCCAAGTGTTGTAAATACTGAACGCTGTCGCCATGATAACGCTCAATATTTCTACAGCATCAGGAGGCTCCAGCCTTGGACGTCGGTGAACGACTGCAATCGATCCGCAAGCTCAAAGGGCTTTCCCAGCGTGAACTCGCCAAGCGCGCGGGCGTCACCAACAGCACCATTTCGATGATCGAAAAGAACAGCGTCAGCCCTTCGATCAGTTCGCTGAGGAAAGTTCTGGGCGGGATTCCCATGTCCATGGTCGAGTTCTTTTCCGAAGAGATCCTGCAGGAAAAACCGACCCAGATCGTCTACAAGGCCAACGAGCTGATCGACATTTCCGACGGCGCCGTGACCATGAAACTGGTCGGCCGCGCGCACCCGAGCCGGGCCATCGCGTTCCTCAATGAAATCTACCCGCCGGGCGCGGATACCGGCGAGGAAATGCTCACCCACGAAGGCGAGGAAACCGGAATTCTGGTGGAAGGTCGCCTGGAGCTGGTGGTGGGTCTTGAAACTTTTATCCTCGAAGCCGGCGACAGCTACTACTTTGAAAGTACCAAGCCGCATCGTTTCCGTAATCCGTTCGATGCACCGGCGCGACTAATCAGCGCAGCCACGCCGGCGAATTTTTAAACAAAGAGGCGCCAGGCCATACGGCGAAGGCACCCGAAACGTTTTTCCACAGCGCGATATAACCCCTTCGACTTTGGGGTTGTTTCAGTGAAGCGGGCTAACCGCTATACTTGCGCCCGCCTGCGAACCGTGGCCGCAGGCGTGAATAGCCACCATTGAGGGTGAACGCGTGAACCTAATTATGAAAATGCTGGCTGCACCAGCAACCGTACTGGCCCTCTGGGCTGTCAGCGCTCAAGCTGCGACGAATGACGACATTGCCAAACGCCTCGAGCCGGTCGGCCAGGTGTGTGTTCAAGGGCAAGAGTGCAAGGGGATGGAAGTCGCTGCTTCGGCAGGCGGCGGTGGCGGCGCCAAGACGCCGGACGAAGTGATTGCCAAACATTGCAACGCTTGCCACGGCACCGGCCTGCTGGGCGCACCGAAAATCGGTGACGCCGCCGCCTGGAAAGAGCGCGCCGATCACCAGGGCGGCCTCGACGGCATCCTGGCCAAGGCCATCACCGGCATCAACGCCATGCCGCCGAAAGGCACCTGCGCTGATTGCTCGGATGACGAGCTGAAGGGCGCCATCCAGAAGATGTCCGGCCTGAAATAAGCTGCGCTTCTGACGAAAAAAACCGTCTCCGGACGGTTTTTTTGTGCCCGCGATTTGGGCCTGAGGCTGTTCTTTGCAGCAAACAACCGGCAATCTCGGTCGTACCTCTATTCACGGAACGGGCAGGAGGCTTCAGATGGTGCAGTTGTGTTCGATCGAACAGGCAGTGGACGACGTGCTGGCGCGGTTGCCGGCGCACATCCACATGGGCCTGCCGCTGGGGCTGGGCAAACCCAATCCCTTCGTCAACGCGCTGTACCGGCGGGTCGCCGGGTTGCCCGACCGGCAGCTGACGATCTACACCGCCCTGTGCCTCGGCCGTCCGGCCCTGGGCGACGGTTTGCAGAAGCGCTTCATCGAACCCTTCGTCGAGCGGGTGTTCGGTGATTACCCGGAACTGGAATTTCTCGCCGACCTGCACCGCGACAGCCTGCCGTCCAACATCCGAATCGAGCAATTTTTCATGCAGCCCGGCAGCCTGCTCAACAGCGCGCCGGCCCAGCAGGATTACGTCAGCAGCAACTACAGCCACGCCGCCCGCGACATCAACGCCGCCGGCCTGAACCTGGTGGCGCAGTTGCTCGCCAGCAGCAGCGAACATCCGGATCGGCTGAGCCTGAGCTGCAACCCGGACATCACCCTCGACCTGTTTCCAATGATCGCCAAACGCCGGGCGGCGGGGGAGACCATTCTGCTGGTCGGCCAGGTGCACACCGAGTTGCCGTACATGCCCGGCGATGCGGAAGTCGATATCGATACCTTCGACCTGCTGATCGACGAGAAAGACAGCAGCACGCTGTTTTCCACGCCAAACATGCCTGTCGGCTTTCAGGATCACTTCATCGGATTACACGCCAGTACGTTGGTACGCGATGGCGGCACCTTGCAGATCGGCATCGGTTCGATGGGCGATGCGCTGACCGCTGCGTTGCTGGCGCGTCAGGCGGACAACGCCGGATACCTGGACTTGCTGGCCGATGTGAACCTCAGCCAGTGGGCGCAATTGATCGAACGCGAGGGCGGCATCGAGCCCTTCGCCAAAGGCCTGTACGGTTGCAGCGAAATGTTCGTCAACGGCCTGCTGGTGCTGGCCGAAGCCGGGATCATCCGGCGCAAGGTCTACCCGGATGTGCAGACTCAGGAGCAGGCCAACGCCGGCACCCTCGACGAGGCGGCGCAAACCGACGGCCTGTCGATCCACGGCGGCTTCTTCCTCGGGCCGCGCAGCTTCTATGAGCGCTTGCGTGAGTTACCGCTGAGCAAACGCCTTGAATTCAACATGACCCGCATCAGCTACATCAACGAGCTATACGGTCAGGAAGAACTCAAGCGCCTGCAGCGTCTGGATGCGCGGTTTATCAACACCGTGTTCACCATGACCCTGCTGGGCGCCGGGGTGGCGGATCAACTGGAAGACGGGCGGGTGCTCAGCGGCGTCGGCGGGCAGTACAACTTCGTTGCCCAGGGCCATGCGCTGCACGATGCGCGCTCGATTCTGCTGCTGCGCAGCTGGCGCGAATCCGGCGGTGATGTCAGTTCGAACATCGTTTGGGAGTACGGCCACTGCACCATTCCACGGCACCTGCGCGATATCGTGGTCACCGAGTACGGCATCGCCGATCTGCGCGGTAAGTCGGATGCGGTGGTAATCGAGGCGCTGTTGAACATCAGCGACTCACGCTTCCAGCAGGGCCTGATCGAGCAGGCGCAGAAGGTCGGCAAGCTGCCGAAGGATTTCCGTCTCGATCCGCGCTTTACCGACAACACCCCGCAACGCTTGCAGGCGATTGCTGCGCGTCATCCGAACCTGTTTCCGGAGTATCCGCTGGGCTGTGATTTCACTGAGGTCGAGAAGGATCTGTTGCGGGCGCTGAACTGGCTCAAGAGCAAATTCAAGCTGACCGAGATTCTGGAACTGGGCAAGGCAGCACTGGATGCGCCTGAGGCTTCGCTGTATCCGGAGCATCTGGCACGCATGCAGCTCACCGATCCGGAAGGTCTGAAGGAAGACCTGTTTCAGCGGTTGCTCCTCACCGGCCTCAAAGCTACCGCGCAATAACTCCCGGCACAAAACCACTGTGGGAGCGGGCTTGCTCGCGAAAGCGGTTAGTCAGACACCGAAGATGGAGACTGAACTGACGCATTCGCGAGCAAGCCCGCTCCCACAGTTATTGCGGCAAGCTTGCGCCTTTCATCGATTACTCGATGAAAGTCACCACACCATCCTTCAGCGACTTCACGCGAGCCAGCGACTCGACGCGGTAACCCTGCGAATCCAGTTCCGCACGGCCGCCCTGGAACGACTTCTCGATCACGATGCCCAGTCCCGCGACGGTGGCGCCGGCCTGTTTGATGATCGAGATCAGCGCCTGGGATGCCTTACCGTTGGCCAGGAAGTCGTCGATGATCAGCACGCGGTCGCTGCTGGTCAGGTGACGCGGGGAGATGGCCACGGTGCTTTCGGTCTTCTTGGTGAACGAGTAGACGGTCGCCGACAGCAGGTTTTCAGTCAGGGTCAGGGACTGTTGCTTGCGGGCGAAGATCACCGGCACGCCGAGGTTCAGACCGGTCATGATCGCCGGGGCGATGCCCGAGGCTTCGATCGTGACGATCTTGGTGATGCCCGAATCCTTGAACAGCGTGGCGAATTCGTCGCCGATCAGCTTCATCAGGGCCGGGTCGATCTGGTGGTTCAGGAAGGCGTCGACCTTCAGGACCTGGTCGGAAAGCACAATGCCTAGTTCGCGGATTTTCTGGTGCAGGGCTTCCATGAAGCTGTCCTCTGTTGGCGCCTTGTGCGCCCTAAGGTTTTAAAAAAAAGTGGTCAATTCTAGCGCTTTAACATCGCGCGTATATCAGCCAATGCGCTGTTGCCCCGCACGGCTTTGACTTCGGTCGGTGTGTCGTCGTTGCCTTCCCAGGCCAGGTCGTCCGGCGGCAGTTCATCGAGGAAGCGGCTTGGCGCGCAGTCGATGATCTCGCCGTACTGTTTGCGCTTGGCGGCGAAGGTAAACGCGAGGGTCTGGCGCGCGCGGGTAATGCCCACGTAGGCCAGGCGGCGTTCTTCTTCGATGGTGTCGGCTTCGATACTGGAACGGTGCGGGAGGATTTCCTCTTCCATGCCCATGATGAACACGTAGGGGAATTCCAGGCCCTTGGACGCATGCAGGGTCATCATCTGCACGCCTTCGGCGCCGTCCTCTTCTTCCTGCTGACGTTCCAGCATGTCACGCAGGACGAGTTTGCCGATGGCGTCCTCGACGGTCATTTCGCCGTCTTCGTCTTTTTCCAGGGTGTTCTTCAAGGCTTCGATCAGGAACCAGACGTTGCTCATCCGGTAGTCCGCGGCCTTGTCGCTGGAACTGTTGGTGCGCAGCCAGTTCTCGTAGTCGATGTCCATGACCATGCTGCGCAGGGCGGAGATCGGGTCTTCGCCGGCGCATTGCTCGCGTACCTTGTCCATGAAGCGCTTGAAGCGCGACAGGCGGTCGGTGAAGCGGCTGTCCAGATGCTCGCCCAGGCCGAGCTCGTCGGTGGCGGCGTACATCGAGATCTTGCGTTCGGTGGCGTAGTTGCCGAGTTTTTCCAGGGTCGTCGAGCCGATTTCCCGGCGCGGCACGTTGATCACACGCAGGAAGGCGTTGTCGTCGTCCGGGTTCACGATCAGGCGGAAATAGGCCATCAGGTCTTTCACTTCCTGACGCCCGAAGAAGCTGTTGCCGCCGCTCAAACGGTACGGCACCTGATGGTGCTGCAGTTTCAGCTCGATCAGCTTGGCCTGGTAGTTGCCGCGATAGAGGATCGCGAAATCGCTGTACGGGCGGTCGGTGCGCAAGTGCAGGCTGAGGATTTCCATGGCCACGCGCTCGGCTTCGGCGTCCTCGTTGCGGCAGCGGATCACGCGGATCTCGTCGCCGTGGCCCATTTCACTCCACAGCTGCTTCTCGAATTCGTGCGGGTTGTTCGAGATCAGCACGTTGGCGCAGCGCAGGATGCGGCTGGTGGAGCGGTAGTTCTGCTCCAGCATCACCACTTTCAGGGACGGGTAGTCGTCCTTGAGCAGCATCAGGTTTTCCGGCCGCGCGCCGCGCCAGGCGTAGATCGACTGGTCGTCGTCGCCCACCACGGTGAACTGGTTACGCTTGCCGATGAGCATTTTCACCAGCAAATACTGGCTGGCGTTGGTGTCCTGGTATTCGTCGACCAGCAGGTAACGCACCTTGTTCTGCCACTTTTCGAGGATGTCGGCGTGCTCTTCGAAGAGTTTCACCGGCAGCAGGATCAGGTCGTCGAAGTCCACCGCGTTGAACGCCTTGAGCGTGCGCTGATAGTGGGTGTAGACGATGGCGGCGGTCTGTTCCTTGGGGTTGCGGGCGTTTTCCAGGGCCTGGGCCGGCAGGATCAGGTCGTTTTTCCAGGCGCCGATCATGTTCTTGATCTCGTCGACGCCGTCGTCGCCTGCATATTCCTTCTGCATGATGTCGGTCATCAGCGACTTGACGTCGGTTTCGTCGAAGATCGAGAAACCGGGTTTGTAGCCCAGCCGTTCATGTTCCTTGCGGATGATGTTCAGGCCCAGGTTGTGGAAGGTGCAGACCGTCAGGCCGCGACCTTCGCCGGCACGCAGCAGCGTGCCGACCCGTTCCTTCATCTCGCGCGCGGCCTTGTTAGTGAAGGTCATGGCGACGATGTACTGGGCACGGATGCCGCAGTTCTGGATCAGGTGCGCAATCTTGCGCGTGATCACGCTGGTCTTGCCGGAGCCAGCACCGGCGAGCACCAATAGAGGGCCGCCGACGTAGTTCACGGCTTCTTGCTGCCGGGGATTGAGTCGGGACATACGAAAATTCGGGAGTCGTTGACGAAATGGGCCGGCATTTTAACAGGCTCAGCGATTTGTGCTGCTCTCTCCGACTTGTGACGCAGCACGCGATTCAAATTTGCCGGTTTTGTTACTTTCACGCAGGATGCGCGGTGATTTTGCGGCTAATGTTCTCATTCGTGACACAAAATAACGTTTTGATAACCGTTGTCGTTTGGTCATTGGTAGCCGCAACGGCATAATGTCCGCCGCCCACATCATTGCAGAGTCTAGGGAGTCAGCTTGACTACGCCTGTCGAACCCTTGCGTTTGCTGCTACTGGCCGAAGAGCCAGCGTGGACAGCGTTATTGCGCGAGTGTCTGGCTCCGTTGGGGAGTGCGGCGGTGCAGATCAGCGCGCCGAACTGGGAGTCGGTCAGCAGTCTGTTCGAAGACAACCGCCACGCGGTGTTGTTGACCGTTCCCGCGTTGCAGCCGGCGCCCGGCCGTTGCAGCCTGCCGACGGTATTGCTTCTGGAACACGAACCGGCGACCGCGCCCGATGGCGTCAGCGACTGGCTGGTGTTCGATGCCCTCGATGCCGGCATGCTCCGGCGTTGCCTGCGGCATGTGCGCGAACGCGGCGTGCTGGAAAACACCCTGCAACGCCTGGCCGAACAGGATCCGCTGACCGGCATCGCCAACCGTCAGGGCTTCCAGACCCTGCTTACGGCGCGCCTCGCCGAAAACGACGGCCGCGGCCTGGCCCTCGGGCACCTCGACCTCGACAACTTCCGCCACGCCAACGACGCCCTTGGCCACCAGGCCGGCGACCGCCTGATCCTGCAAGTCGTCGCACGGCTGAAAAGTCAGCTGGAAGTCGGCGATCAACTGGCGCGCCTGGGCAGCGATGAATTCGCCCTGCTGATCGATACCCGCCGCGCCCCGCAACGGGCGGAATGGATGGCCGAACGGATCACCGAAGCTCTGGCTGAACCTTACTGGGTCGACGGCGAAAGCCTTTTGATCGGCTCCAGCCTCGGCATCGCCCATGCCCGCGCCCAGGGCGGCGCCGATCCGCTGATGTGGCACGCGCACATCGCCATGCAGCAGGCCAAGAGCACTCAGGGCTGCACCTTTCACATCTTCAACGAGCGGATCAACCGCAACGCGCGGAGCATGGCCGACCTCGAAAGCGAGCTGCGCCGGGCCTTGCGTCGCGATGAGCTGGAGCTGCATTACCAGCCGCGCCTGAATATGCAGGACGGCCAGATCGTCGGCCTCGAAGCCTTGGTGCGCTGGCGCCACAGCGAACGCGGCCTGCTACCACCGAGCGAATTCGTGCCGCTGGCCGAGCAGAGCGGCTTGATCGTGCCGCTGGGTTACTGGGTGATTTCCCGGGCCTTGCGCGATATGCAGGCGTTGCGCGAACGCGGATTGCCGGCGCTGCATATGGCGATCAACCTGTCGTTCCGCCAGTTTCAGGACAGCCAGTTGCTGCCGACGCTCAGCCGCTTGATCGCCGAGCGCGGTGTCGAGGCGCAATGGCTGGAATTCGAACTCACCGAAACCGCCGTGATGCGCCGCAGCGATCTGGTCAAGCAGACCATGGACGCTCTCGGTCGCCTCGGCGTGCGTTTCTCGCTGGATGACTTCGGCACCGGGTTCTCGTCGTTCGTGCACCTCAACAGCCTGCCGATCACCTTGCTGAAGATCGACAAGAGTTTCGTCGGCGGCATGGAGCAGCGCGAAGAGAACCGCAAACTGGTGCACGCGATGATCAACCTCGCGCACAACCTGCATCTGGAAGTGGTGGCCGAAGGGGTGGAAACCCGCGAGCAGCTGGATCTGCTTCGCGGGTTCGGTTGCGATCAGGTGCAGGGTTACCTGATCAGCAAGCCGTTGCCGTTGGCGGAACTGATTGATTATCTGGTGGCTGATGCCAGTCAGCCACCGCTGGGAATCGTGGTTTAGCCTCAAGACCCTGTGGGAGCGAGCTTGCTCGCGATGGCGGAGTATCAGTCGAACGATTAGTCACTGACACACCCTTATCGCGAGCAAGCTCGCTCCCACAGTGAAACTCACTCGGGCTGAGCGATCTTGAAGTCTTGAGGTTGCGGCTCGAGCCGAATCATCCGCTTCATCTTCCATTCGAACGCCAGCGTCAGGCTCACCGCCGCACACGCCAGCCCCAGCGCCAGGCCCCACCAGACGCCGGTCGGCCCCCAGTGCAGATGGAACGCCATCAGCCACGCCGCCGGCGCGCCGATCAGCCAATAGCAACCGAGCCCGACCAGGAATGTGGTCTTGGCATCCTTGAGCCCGCGAATGCAGCCCATGGCAATCGTCTGCGTGCCGTCGAACAGCTCGAACCACGCCGCCACGGCCAGCAGGCTCACCGCCAGACGAATCACCTCGGCAAACGCCGGGTTGTTATGGTCGAGGAACAAACCGACCAACTGATTCGGCAGCAACCAGAACACCATCGCAAACCCCAGCATCACCACTGCGCCAAAGACGATGCCGACCCGCCCGGACATCCGCGCATCGCTCAATTGCCCGGCGCCGTAATGCTGGCCGACGCGCATGGTGATCGCATACGACATCCCCGCCGGAACCATGAACGCCACCGAGACGATTTGCAGGGCGATCTGGTGCGCCGCCAGTTGCGTACTGCCCATGGTGCCCATGCACAGCGCCGCGAAGGCGAACAGCCCGACTTCCACCGCGTAGGTGCCGCCAATCGGCAGGCCCAAACGCCAGAGTTCTTTGAGGTATTGCCGGTTCGGCCGCGACAGGCCCTCGCGCAACGGGTACGCGTCGTAGGCCGGATGCCGACGAATGTGCCAGGCCAGTGCAAGCGCCATGCAGTTGGCGACAATCGCCGTGACCAGGCCGATACCGGTCAGCCCGAGTTTCGGCAGGCCGAACATGCCGGTGATCAGCGCGTAATTGAGCAGGAAGTTGGCCACCGTGCCGGCGAGGCTGATGACCATCACCGGCGTTGCCCGGCCGATGGCGCTGGTGAAACCGCGCAGGGCCATGAAGCTCAGGTAGCCGGGCAGGGCGAAGGGCAGGGCGATCAGGAACTGCCCGGCGGCGTTGACGTTGGTCTCGGTCTGGCCGAACAGCAACAGCACCGGTTTCAGATTCCACAACAACAACCCGGCACCGAGCGCCATCAGCCACGCCAGCCACAGGCCGGCCTGAGTCAGGCGGGCGGCGCCGATGATGTCGCCGGCGCCCTGACGAATCGCCACCAGAGTGCCGACCGCCGCGATCACGCCGATGCAGAAAATCGACACGAACGAATAGCTCGCTGCGCCCAGACCGCCACCGGCCAGCGCTTCGGGACTGAGGCGCGCCATCATCAAGGTGTCGGTCAGCACCATCAACATGTGCGCCAACTGCGAGGCGATCAACGGCCCCGCCAGCCGCAGGATGGCCCAGAGTTCGGTACGCACAGGACGCTGCATGGCGTTCACATCCTTATAAAAGAGGGAGCAAGAGACCGTCGATTCTCAGGGTTTGGCGCGGGTTGCACAAAGGGATAAAAAGGATGGGTGGCATGATTAAAACTCATCCTGCCGCGATTCTGCTAAGTTGGCGCAATCCCGCCATAGGAGCGCTGTGCATGTCCCGTCGTCTTCCACCCTTGTATGCCCTGCGCGCATTCGAAGCGGCGGCCCGCCACAGTTCGTTCACCCGGGCAGCCGAAGAGTTGTCGATCACTCAAAGTGCGGTGAGCCGACATATTCGTACGCTCGAAGAGCATTTCGCCTGCCGCTTGTTCCACCGCAGCGGGCGCAACCTGCAACTGACCGAGTCGGCGCGCCTGCTGCTGCCGGGCATCCGTGATGGCTTTGCCGCGCTGGAACGGGCCTGCAATACCTTGCGCGCCGAAGATGACATCCTGCGCATGAAAGCCCCGTCGACCCTGACCATGCGCTGGTTGCTGGCGCGGCTCAGTCGCTTCCGTCATCTGCAGCCAGGTAACGAGGTGCAACTGACCAGCGCGTGGATGGACGTGGACTCGGTGGACTTCAACAACGAGCCCTTCGACTGCGCGGTGTTGCTCAGTGACGGGCATTTCCCGCCGGACTGGGAAGCCAGCCTGCTGTTTCCGGAGGAGCTGATTCCGGTCGGCGCGCCGAACCTGCTCAACGATCAGCCGTGGGATGTGGCGCGGCTGGCCAGTGCCGAGTTGCTACACCCGACGCCGGATCGCCGCGACTGGCGCAGTTGGCTGGAACACATGGGGCTGTCGGATCAGGTGTCGCTCAAGGGCGGGCAGGTGTTCGATACCCTGGAACTGGGCATGATCGCGGCGGCTCGGGGCTATGGGGTTTCCATGGGCGATCTGCTGATGGTGGCCGAGGATGTTGCGCAAGGACGCTTGAGTCTGCCGTGGCCGACGGCGGTCGCCAGCGGACTGAATTATTACCTGGTGTGGCCAAAGAGCCGTCCGGGAGGTGAACGTTTGCGCCGCCTCAGCGACTTTCTGCAAGGCGAAGTCCGGGCCATGGCGCTGCCGGCGGTCACGCGCTTGAGCTGAAACGTTCGAGCCTGCACAATGCCGGCCTTTCGCTATACCCCTGCTCATCGCTCAAGTATTCGGTTTTACCGCCGAATACGTGCATGTGGAACCGTCGTGCCGGTGGCCACGATTTACCCCCATTAGAAAATTACCCGAGCTGCGATCAAGGAGGATCGGAAGTTCGGCCAGGAGCTGTCCATGTCTCAACCTCGCGCTCGGATCGCCTCGCAGCTGGGCCTCGCGCTCGCCGTGATACTGGCGATTGTCATCAGCGGCAGTACCGTCTTTGCTTTGCGTTCGCTGGATACCGCCAACCTCGCCACTCGTGAGGAGCACCTCGCCAGTGAAGCGCGTCTGCTCGCCGACCAATTGAGCACCTTTCACGGCACGCTGCGCGAAAGCACCCAGCGTCTGAGCGGGTTGTTCGAGAAGCGCTTCAGCGCCGGCCTGAGCATTCACCCGAGCGAGCCGGTCAATGTCGCGGGCACCCAGACCCCGGGCCTGCACCTGGGCAGCGAAGTGTTGAACAACAACTTCAAGGAAGTCGACGAGTTCAAACAGATGACGGCGGGTGTCGCCACGCTGTTCGTGCGCAGCGGCGAAGACTTCATCCGCGTCAGCACCTCTCTGAGCAAACAGGACGGCACCCGCGCCATCGGCACCGTGCTTGACCACGCTCACCCGGCCTATGCGAAATTGATGGCGGGGCAGGGTTACGTCGGTCGCGCCTTGCTGTTCGATCGTTCCTACATGACTCAGTACACCCCGGTGCGTGACAGCAGCGGCAAGGTGATTGCCGTGTTGTTCGTCGGCTTCGATTACACCGACGCGCAGAACGCCCAGTTCGCCAATCTCAAGCGCTTCCGCATCGGCCAGACCGGCTCGCTGGCGCTGCTGGACGAGAAGAACCAGTGGCTGGTCGCGCCGGCCGGTGTGCAGGCGCTGGATCAAGCGGTTCCTGTGATCAACGGTCTGGCGAAAGCACCGGGTAAAGGACAGTTCTGGAGCGACAAGTCCGAAGACTTCTACAGCATCGCCGTGCCGTTCGAAGGCGGCCCGTGGTCGGTGGTGGCGAGCATGCCGAAAGCCGAGATCCGCGCAGTTACATGGAGCGTCGGCACTCAGCTGGCCATCGGCAGTCTGCTGGCGATGCTGCTGGCGGTCGGTTCCGTGGTCTGGTTGCTGCGCAGCAAGCTGGCGCCGCTGGGTGATCTGGTCCGCCAGGCTGAAGCCCTGGGCGCCGGCGATCTGAGCGTACGTCTGAGCGTGTCGAGCAACGACGAAATTGGCCAGTTGGCTCGCGCGTTCAACCAGATGAGCCAGGCCCTGTCGACCATGGTCGAGCACATCCGCCGCGCCTCGGAAGAGGTCAACCGCCGTGCTCAAGCCCTGTCCGGTCTGTCTGGCGGCGCCTATGAAGGCATGGAGCAACAATCTGGCGAAATCACCAGCATGGCCGGCGCCGTTGAAGAGTTCTCCGCCACGTCGCTGAACATTGCCGACAACATGGGCAACACCCAGCGTCTGGCCCAGGAAAATGCCCAGCAGACCCAGATCGGTCGCACGTCGATGGAAGAAGCGTCTTCCTCGCTGGAGCAGATCGCCGGCGCACTGAAGACCACCGCCACCGTGATCAACACGCTCGGTCAGCGCTCCCAGGAAATCGGCGGCATCGTCAGCGTGATCACCTCGATTGCCGAGCAGACCAACCTGCTGGCACTCAACGCCGCCATCGAAGCGGCCCGTGCCGGTGAACAAGGTCGCGGCTTTGCCGTGGTGGCCGATGAAGTGCGCAATCTGGCGTCCCGCACCCGTCAGGCGACGGACGAAATCTCCGGCATGATCCACAGCATTCAGCAGGAAACCGGTAACGCCATCAGCACCATGGAACAAGGCAACGTGCTGATGCAGGAAGGCCTGTCGCGTAACGCCAATGTCGCTTCGGCGCTGGCGCGGATCGATGAGCAGAGCCGTTCGGCAGGGCAACAGTTTGCGGCGATCACCACCGCGACCCAGGAACAGAGCAGCACCGCGACGCTGTTGAGCAGCAATCTGCAGAGCATCGCGATGGCCAACAGCGAGCAGCGCGAAGTGGTGTCGAACCTGGCAATCACCGCCAAGGAGCTGGAAGGTCTGGCAGCCGACCTGCGCCAAGAGGTCGACCGCTTCCGTTGAGGCGCCTCTGAAATAGCGATCGCGAGCAGGCTCGCTCCCACAGGGTTTTTGTTGGACCTGTGAGAGCGAGCCTGCTTGCGTTTGGGCCCGCCACGACCTCGGCACTTACTGAGTCGCCGGCCGATACTGCAAAGCTTCGGCCAGATGTTCGCGACTGATATCCGCGCGCTTCTCCAGATCCGCCAACGTCCGCGCGACCTTGAGCAGCCGATGCGCCGAGCGCAGCGACAAGGTCAGTCTTTCGCACGCCGTCTCCAGCCAGGTTTCATCGGCTGTGGATAACTTGCAGTGCTTCTTCAGCCCCGGCAAATCGAGAAACGCATTGGCGCAGCCCTGGCGTTTTTGCTGACGCTCGCGGGCCTCTGCGACCAATGTGGCCGCGCTGGCGCTGTCCTCTCCCGGTTTTACCGCAGGGTTCAGCGCTGTCGCCTCCCGCGCCACCGTCAGGTGCAAATCGATCCGGTCCAGCAACGGCCCCGACAGTTTGTTGCGATAGCGCTGCACCATGTCCGGCGTGCATGAGCACTTGCCGCTCGGTTCGCCAAGATATCCACAGGGACAGGGATTCATCGCCGCCACCAACTGGAATCTTGCGGGAAATCGCACCCGTTCCTTGGCACGGGCGATCACGATGCAGCCGGATTCCAGCGGTTCGCGCAGCACCTCGAGCACCTTGCGATCAAACTCGGGCAGCTCATCGAGAAACAGCACACCGTGGTGGGCGAGGGTGATTTCGCCGGGTTGAGGTTTTGAGCTGCCACCGACCAGTGCCGGGCCAGAGGCCGAGTGATGCGGCTGGCGAAATGGGCGCTGCGGCCAATGGGTCAACGGCGCGCCGCTGGCGACGGATTGAATCGCCGCCACTTCCAGCGCTTCACTCTCGGCCAGCGGTGGCAGCAACCCCGGTAATCGACTGGCCAGCAACGTTTTGCCCGTTCCCGGTGGTCCGCTGAACAGCAGGTTGTGCGCACCGGCGGCGGCAATCAGCAGCGCCCGTTTGGCGGCCAGTTGGCCCTGGACTTCATTCAGGTCGGGATAAGGTTTGGCGGCATGGATCAGCCCGTCCGAGACATACGGCTCGACCGGTGTATGCCCATTGAAATGCGCCACGGCCTCCAGCAGATGATCCACCGCGATCACCCTGAGTCCCGAAGCCAGACAAGCCTCCTCGGCATTCGCCCGCGGCACCACCAGCGTCCGCCCGGCCTTGCGCGCTGCCAGTGCCGCCGGCAACACCCCGCGCACCGCCCGCACGGCGCCGGACAATGCCAGTTCGCCAAGGCACTCCACGTCATCCAGCGTCAACGTCGGCACCTGCACACTCGCCGACAGAATCCCCAGCGCAATCGCCAGATCGAACCGCCCGCCATCCTTGGGCAGATCCGCCGGCGCCAGATTCAACGTGATCCGCCGCGCCGGAAACTGCAGCCCGGAATTGATGATCGCACTGCGCACGCGGTCCTTGCTCTCCTTCACCGCCGCTTCGGGCAGGCCGACCATGGTCAGCGAGGGCAAGCCGTTGGCCAGGTGGACTTCAACGGTGACGGCGGGAGCATCCACGCCTATCTGGGCGCGGCTGTGGACGATGGCGAGGGACATGGTCGTTCCTTGAGTTGAATCGAGGGGCCGCTTCCTGCGGGTTGTTGAAGGGTAGTTGAGCGAGGTTCTAGCGTTTGAGTAGAGGTTTACAAGACGTATCAGAAAGCGGTTGTGCGGGCCTATGCGTTCATCTTCTGCCCGCTAACAGACCACTTGGCTCAAGCTCAGGTCCGCACGTAACGGCAACTTCAATAAACCTCCGTTGAATGGCTGACAAATTTCCAGCCAGTCGGAGTGCTTCGAGGTGTAGTTCAACAACCTGAAGTAGCTTTTTCTTTCTCTTTTTATCCTTCACAGAGACCTCCTTCCTGATGGGTGTCGCTAATGTAATGGCAGGCGTAAGGACAACATAAATAGGCGCAGACGCTGATTTTTGTAGGGGCGTGCCCTAATAGTTGTAGGACGCCAGCGAAAGCGACTCGACGGTCTTGTATCGCAAAGTCGGATGCTCCAGTTTGGCCGCTCAATGCAGCCTCTGGAGGCGAAAAATGGACCGCAATGGTATGCGCCCGACTCATCCGGGCGAGGTGCTGAATAAGGAATTCATGGAGCCGTTGGGCATGACGGTCATGGACTTGGGCATGCCCACAAACTGGCCTGAAACCGAGATCGAGAAGCTTGTGAAATGCCAACTCAGGATCTGCGCCGATCTGGCAATCAGGCTGGCCATCCACCTCAACACCACACCTGAGTTCTGGATGAATCTTCAGTCGACTTACGATTTGCGAAAAGCTGAAGTTTAGAGAGGAGCTTCGGTCCGTGATCAACTGGAGCGGCTGGCGCATTGCGCTTGATCTGAATCCAAGGTCGTACGGCGGGGAGCTGAACAGTTGCTGTGACTACTCCTCAGAAAACCGATTGTTGCAGATATATCGAGGCGAAAAAAAACCGCCTTGAGGAGACGGTTTTTTAGTTGCAGGCTTCGGTGAGGCCAAGGCCTGCGCATCCTTAGTGGACACACTCACGTTTGCTGAGGTTATGCAGGTTTGCTCCTGGATGCAAGCGTCAGGATCACTTGGCTCCCAGCAAGGCAGGGCTGAGAGATGACGTGTCTGATATGCCGGGAATACACGCTTAACGCCTTGATACAACTTGTTTAAATGAATTTTGTAGGGGCTGCAATACCATCCGTTGCGACGATGCCCACTCATGGAGTGTTCACAGAGTGTGGCCGGGAGCATAAAGATTTCATGTCCCCCAACACGGTGTGAGAACCGTGCCGGTGCTTTTTTGGGGGATCCACACCCGGCCGCCTTGGTGGGCACACTCACGTGTAGTCCCGAAAGTGTTCGTACGCCGGAAAGAGCATCGGAGGTTTGGCCCCACGCAAGGAGGGCCAAAATATGTCTAAGTTTCTTAAACATATGTGGCGCCTCGTCAGGATCGCGCTATGGGCATTTCGCCTGTACGAGATTCTGCGAGACCGTTGGAATAATTCGCTGTAGGAATTGATCCGACGGAAACCGTTCCTGCCTCGGCAGGAGCGGTTTTAGCTTCTCAATATTCACTCAGCCGGCGGCGTCAGCTTCGCTTCCAGCTCCGCCACCTTCGCCTCAAGGCTCTCGAGCCGGGCGCGAGTGCGCGCCAGCACCACCATCTGACTGTCAAACTCTTCGCGGCTCACCAGGTCCAGTTTGCTGAAGGCGCTTTGCAGCAGCATCTTGAACTGGCTTTCGATTTCGGCTTTTGGCAAGGGCGTGTCGCCGCTGAACAGGCGGGAGGCGGTGCCGCTCAGGGCGTCGAGGAAGTCTTTGGGCGCGAGCATGGGATATGTCCTGGAAACAATGGCCGGCAGTGTATCACGCAGTGTCTATAGTCATTGGCGCAGGCACGGATGCACGCTTTTCGCGCAACTGGATGCACGGCCGCGCACCGTTGTTGTGCGTATCCGGAGTGCCATTTGGGTGATGGCATCTGCGGCAGCGGCCAAGGGATTGAAATCAGTGGTTTTTGGCGAGATGGCAAGCTTTCTGCTTAGTCACCTTCGACCCATGCACTGATGCAGTCGCTGTGACGAATGCAGTGCGGCAGACGGAGCGGGGAGTTTCGTCTGGAGCGGTTAGCTGGCGTCGACAACGAAGCGTTACAAAGCCAGGCACTGCGCTTAGACTTGAGTCGGGTTTGTTTTCCTGGGGCAAGTCCACCAATTCGGGAGAGAGTTTCATGAAGCTAGTCACTGCCATCATCAAGCCGTTCAAGTTGGACGACGTGCGCGAGTCGCTGTCCGAAATCGGCGTGCAGGGCATTACCGTTACTGAAGTCAAAGGCTTCGGTCGGCAGAAGGGTCACACCGAGCTGTATCGCGGCGCGGAGTATGTGGTCGATTTTCTGCCCAAGGTGAAAATCGACGTTGCCATCGACGACAAGGATCTGGATCGGGTTATCGAGGCGATAACCAAGGCTGCCAACACCGGCAAGATCGGTGACGGCAAGATCTTCGTGGTCAATCTGGAACAGGCGATCCGCATCCGTACCGGCGAAACCGATACCGACGCGATCTAAACGCCGCCACAAACCCAACGCCCCAGGAGAAAACAATATGACTCTGCGTAAATTCGCAGGGCTAGGAGCCCTGTTGTCTATCGTAATGCCCGGCCTGGCCATGGCGGCAGACGAAGTGGCAGCTCCAGTCCTGAACTCCGGCGACACCGCCTGGATGCTCACCTCCACAGCCCTTGTGCTGTTCATGACCATTCCCGGCCTCGCGCTGTTCTACGGCGGCATGGTTCGGTCGAAAAACATTCTTTCCGTGATGATGCAGTGCTTCGCCATTACCGGTCTGATCAGCGTCCTGTGGGTCATTTATGGCTACAGCATTGCGTTCGACACCACCGGCATGGAGCAGGGCGTCGTCAACTTCAACTCGTTCGTGGGCGGTTTCGGCAAGGCGTTCCTGGCCGGCGTCACCCCAGCGAGCCTGACCGGCCCGGCGGCGCTGTTCCCCGAGGCGGTCTTCATTACCTTCCAGATGACCTTCGCGATCATCACCCCGGCGCTGATCGTCGGTGCGTTCGCCGAGCGGATGAAGTTCTCCGCGATGCTGATCTTCATGGGCATCTGGTTCACCCTGGTCTATGCACCGATCGCGCACATGGTCTGGTCCGGCAACGGCGGCCTGATGTGGGACTGGGGCGTGCTCGACTTCGCCGGCGGCACCGTTGTGCACATCAACGCCGGTGTGGCCGGTCTGATTGCCTGCCTGGTGCTGGGTAAACGCAAAGGCTTCCCGACCACCCCGATGGCGCCACACAATCTGGGTTACACCCTGATGGGCGCGGCGATGCTGTGGGTTGGCTGGTTCGGCTTCAACGCCGGTTCCGCTGCGGCCGCCAATGGCACCGCCGGCATGGCGATGCTGGTCACTCAGATCGCGACCGCCGCTGCTGCACTGGGCTGGATGTTCGCCGAGTGGATCACCCACGGCAAACCAAGCGCACTGGGTATCGCATCCGGCGTCGTTGCAGGTCTGGTTGCGATCACTCCGGCCGCTGGCACCGTGGGCCCGATGGGCGCTCTGGTGATCGGTCTGGCTGCGGGCGTGGTCTGCTTCTTCTGCGCCACCACGCTGAAACGCAAACTCGGTTATGACGACTCCCTTGACGCCTTCGGCGTGCACGGTATCGGCGGTATCCTCGGCGCGATCCTGACCGGTGTGTTCGCTGCACCGTCGCTGGGTGGCTTCGGCACCGTCACCGACATCGCCGCACAAGTCTGGATTCAGTGCAAAGGCGTCGGCTTCACCGTGATCTACACCGCGATCGTCACCTTCATCATCCTCAAGGTGCTGGATGCCGTGATGGGTCTGCGCGTGACCGAGGAAGAAGAATCGGTCGGCCTGGATCTGGCACAACACAACGAGCGCGGCTACAACCTGTAAGCACGCGCCGCAAAAAACTTGCCCGGCTCGCCGGGCATTTTTTTGTCTGGAATTTGTCTTCCCTGATACAGCTGAAAGGATTTTTCGTACTGCTTTGGTCGTGTTTACGACGAGTGTTTTTCTGCGGCCAAAGGCTTACATCATTGAAGGAATATTAGGGCCTTTGTTTTTTTCCAGAGCGCGCTAGAATGCGCCCCGAACGTGCGGAGAACTGTATGTGGCAACAGACTCTGATAACCCTGCGGGCACGGCCCCGGGGCTTTCATCTGGTGACGGACGAGTTGCTCGCCGGCCTGCCCGAACTCAAGGCATGCCGGGTCGGTCTGTTGCATTTGTGGCTGCAGCATACCTCGGCGTCGTTGACCATCAACGAGAACGCCGATCCGGCGGTACGTCGCGACTTCGAACGATTTTTCAATCGTCTGATCCCACAAGGAGCAGACGGCTATGAGCATAACGACGAAGGCCTGGACGACCTCCCGGCGCACTTCAAGGCCAGCGTGCTGGGCTGTCAGATCAGTTTGCCGGTAACGGCGGGCCGACTGGCACTGGGCACCTGGCAAGGCGTTTACCTGGGCGAGCACCGTGATCATGGCGGTGCCCGTAAAGTCCTCGCCACCTTGCACGGTGAAGGGGCATAAACCGTTGGTCACCAATGGTTACCGATTTTTTTCCGGCGACTTTCGACAGTCGCCAAAGCTGGTCTATAACTAATCTGCTTTTCGCAAGTCATGAGGTAGAACATGAGCGACGATGATCTGGAAAACGACGACCTCGAAGTAGGCGACGAAGACGAGGCCGAAGACGGTCTGGAAGCAGCAGCGGAAGACGTTGCTGAAGACGATGGCGGTGACGATACGCCGGCCCCGGCTGCCAAAGGCAAGGCCAAGGCTGCGGTGTCGGTCGACGAGTTGCCGAGCATCGAAGCCAAGAACAAGGAGCGCGATGCCCTGGCCAAGGCCATGGAAGAGTTCCTTGCGCGCGGCGGCAAGGTGCAGGAAGTGGAGGCCAACGTGGTCGCCGATCCGCCCAAGAAGCCGGACAACAAGTACGGCAGCCGCCCTATCTGAGGCGTGTCGCTTGCTTGCTGAAAAAGCCCGCCGTCGCTGCGGGCTTTTTCATGGGCGAAAGAAAATCAGCCGCGGCTGTTCCAGCGGGCGAGCACGGCAGGCAGTTCGTTCAGGCTGCGAATCTCGGCATCCGGCAGGCGCTCCGCTTCCCAGACCTTGCCGGCCGGGTTGAACCAGATCGCACGCAATCCGGCCTGCTGCGCCCCGGCGATGTCATCCCCCGGGTGGTCGCCGATATGCACAGCGGCTTCGGCGCTCACGCCACCGCGCTGCAATGCTTCATGGAACAGTCGCGCATCCGGCTTGGCGATGCCGATGTCTTCGGCGCACAACGCAAACTTGAAGTAGTCCGCCAGCCCGAGACGACGGACATCGGCGTTGCCGTTGGTGACCACTCCGAGGGCGTAGTGTTTGGCGAGGGTTTCCAGGATCGGCTCGACCTCCGGGAACACCTCGATCTGATGCCGCGCATGCAGAAACACTTCAAAACTCTTGTCTGCCAGATCCGACGCTTCGCTGTGGGCGTATCCGGCTTCCTCCAGCGCATGGAACAGCACTCGCCGGCGCAACGCGCTGATGCGGTGCTTGAGTCCCGGCTCGTTGGCCAGTACCCGCTCGCGGATCGACCACAGATGCTCCACCGGCACCGCGCCCAGATTCGGCGCATGTTCGCTCAGCCATTCGCGCAAAACCGCTTCGGCGCTGACGATCACCGGGGCGGTGTCCCACAGGGTGTCGTCGAGGTCGAAGGTGATCAACTGGATGCTCATGAATCGTCGCCTTTCATGCGTTTGGCCCGTGGATGGGCGCTGTCGTAGACCGCCGCCAGGTGCTGGAAGTCCAGGTGGGTGTAGATCTGGGTGGTCTTGATGTCCGAGTGGCCGAGCAATTCCTGCACCGCGCGCAGGTCCTGGGAGGACTCGAGCAAATGGCTGGCGAAGGAGTGCCGCAGCATGTGCGGGTGCAGGTTCTGCCCCAGTTCGCGCTCGCCGGCGAGTTTGACCCGCACCTGAATCGCTCGCGGGCCAAGACGTCGGCCCTGCTGGCTGACGAATACGGCGTCGTCCGCCGGATTGGTCAGCGCCCGCAGCGGCAGCCATTGCTCCAGTGCTTCCCGGGCCTTTTTGCCGACCGGCAACAGGCGTGTCTTGCTGCCCTTGCCGAGTACCTGAACCATGCCGTCGGCCAGATCGAGCTGATCGAGATTGAGCCCGGTCAGCTCCGACAGGCGCAGGCCGGAGGAGTAGAACAACTCCAGAATCGCCTGATCGCGCCGCGCGAGAAAATCGTCCTCGACCGCACCTTCAAGCAGTTGCAGGGCGCGGTCGGTGTCGAGGGTTTTCGGCAGCCGGCGTTCGCCTTTGGGCGGTGCCAGGCCGGTGGCCGGATCGTGATCGCAGAGGCCTTCGCGATTCAGATAATGATAGAGCCCACGCACGGCCGAGAGCAGGCGCGCCAGGCTGCGCGAGGACTGGCCCTGGGCATGCAGACGGGCAATCAGGCTGCGCAGACGCTGGATGTCCAGCGCCTGCCAGCTGCCGATGTTTTGCTTGTTGCACCAGCCGAGGACTTTGTCGAGATCGCGTCGGTAGGCCGACAGCGTGTGCGGCGACACCTGCCGCTCACTGCGCAGGTGTTCGCAGTAAGCGTCCAGTTGCCGTTCCATGCTCAGCGTACCGAGCGCAGGGAGCTGTTGACCCGTGGCAGCACGCGACCCATGACTTCGGCGATGTAGCTGAGGAACAGTGTGCCGACCGAGCTTTTGTAGTGCTGCGGATCACGGCTGGCGATGGCCAGAATTCCGTGGATGCCCTGATGGCTGACGGCGACCACGGCGGTGGAGCCGATCTGCTTGCGTTGTTCTTCGCCGAACAGGAAGTCCAGTTCATGCTCGCGCAGGCTGCCGCTGACGCTTTTGCCTTCGGTGAGCAATCCGCCGATGGCGGTTTGCGCGTCGGCGTGGGTCACCCAGCGGCCGACCGGGGCCGGATTGTCACCGAGCAGAATCAGGCTGACGAAGGGCACCTGAAAATCCTGGCGCAGGCTGTCCTCGACGCTGATCACCACGTCTTCCAGAGTGGCAGCGTCCATCAGCGCGAGGATCAGGCGACGGGTCTTGTCGAACAGGCGATCGTTGTCCCGGGCGACGTCCATCAAGTGCGAGAGACGGTGACGCATCTCGATGTTGCGGTCGCGCAGGATGGCCATCTGGCGCTCGACCAGCGAGACGGTATCGCCGCGCTGATGGGGGATGCGCAGGGACGGCAGCAGTTCTTCATGCTCGACGAAGAAGTCCGGATGAGCCTCCAGGTACGCGGCAACCGCTGCCGCCTCCAGGCTCTCGGACGCTGATTCACCGGACTGTCGGGCGGGTACCTGAGGCTTATCGGTCATGGCTTCTGCTCACTCAAAGACGCACTTGTCCTTCGTATACGCGCACTGCCGGGCCGGTCATCAAGACCGGTTGGCCGGGCCCTGCCCACTCAATGGACAGGCGCCCGCCCGGCAGGTCGATCAGCAGGGGCGAATCCATCCACCCCTGACTGATCGCCGCTACAGCAGCAGCGCAGGCACCGGTGCCGCAGGCCTGGGTTTCCCCGGCGCCGCGTTCCCAGACGCGCAGTTGTGCGCGATGGCGGTCGATGACCTGGAGAAAACCGACGTTGACCCGCGCCGGAAAGCGCGGATGGTGTTCGATTTTCGGCCCCAGTTCATGCACCGGTGCGGTGTTGATATCGCTGACCCGCAGCACCGCATGGGGGTTGCCCATGGACACCGCCGCCAGATCGACCGGCGTACCGTCGACATCGACCTGATAACTCAGGGCCTGCTCCGGCGCCTGGAACGGAATGTCCGCCGGCACCAGGCGCGGGGCGCCCATGTTCACGCCGATCTGGCCGTCGTTACGCACGTCGAGTTCGATGATGCCGCCCTTGGTCTCGACGCGGATCTGCCGTTTGGCGGTCAGGCGCTTGTCGAGCACGAAGCGGGCGAAGCAGCGCGCACCGTTGCCGCACTGCTCCACTTCGGAACCGTCGGAGTTGAAGATCCGGTAACGGAAGTCCACATCCGGATTGCTCGGCGCTTCGACGATCAGCAACTGATCGAAACCGATGCCGGTGTGCCGGTCGCCCCACATTTTTGCGTGCTTGGGCTGAATATGCGCGTGCTGGCTGACCAGGTCGAGAACCATGAAGTCGTTGCCCAGGCCGTGCATCTTGGTAAAACGCAGCAGCATGGGGTTACTCCGGCAGCAGGCTTTCGCCGGCAAACAGCTCGGCCACGGTCTCGCGGCGACGCACTTCAAATGCCTGATCACCATCCACCAGCACTTCGGCGGCACGGCCGCGAGTGTTGTAGTTGGAGCTCATCACGAAACCGTAGGCACCGGCCGAATGCACGGCCAGCAGATCGCCTTCTTCCAGCGCCAGCTCGCGTTCCTTGGCGAGGAAGTCGCCGGTTTCGCAGATCGGGCCGACGACGTCGTAGGTACGCGCAGCGGTCTCGCGTGGCTTGACCGGAGTCACGTCCATCCAGGCCTGGTACAGCGCCGGGCGGATCAGGTCGTTCATCGCCGCGTCGACGATGGCGAAGTCTTTGTGCTCGGTGTGCTTGAGGTACTCGACCTGAGTCAGCAGCACGCCGGCGTTGGCGACGATGAAGCGGCCCGGCTCGAACACCAGCGCCAGATCACGACCGTCGAGACGCTCGCGCACAGCCTTGATGTACTCGGCAGCCAATGGCGGCTCTTCATCGCGATAACGCACACCCAGGCCGCCACCGAGATCGATGTGGCGCAGGTGGATGCCGCAATCGCCGAGACGATCGACCAGATCCAGCAGACGGTCGAGGGCATCGAGGAACGGCGGCAGAGTGGTCAGTTGCGAACCGATGTGGCAGTCGACGCCGACCACTTCCAGGTTCGGCAGGTGCGCGGCACGCACGTACACGTCTTCGGCGTCGGCGATGGCGATGCCGAACTTGTTCTCTTTGAGACCGGTGGAAATGTACGGGTGGGTGCCGGCATCGACGTCCGGGTTCACACGCAGCGAGATCGGCGCGCGAACGCCCAGCTCGGCGGCGACCACTTGCAGGCGTTCGAGCTCGTCGGTGGATTCGACGTTGAAGCAATGCACGCCGACTTCCAGCGCACGGCGCATGTCGTCACGGGTCTTGCCGACGCCGGAGAACACGATCTTGTCCGGGCTGCCGCCAGCGGCCAGTACGCGTTCCAGCTCGCCACGGGAGACGATGTCGAAACCGGCGCCGATACGGGCCAGGACATTCAGGACGCCGAGGTTGGAGTTGGCCTTGACCGCGAAGCAGACCAGGTGCGGCATGCCGGCCAGCGCATCGGCGTAGGCCAGGTACTGGGCCTCGATGTGCGCGCGGGAGTAGACGTAGGTGGGAGTGCCGAAGCGATCGGCGATGGCGGACAGCGCCACACCTTCCGCGAACAGTTCCCCGCCACGGTAGTTAAAAGCGTCCATGGCGATCCCTTAGTAAACGTCGTGCTTGTGTGCCTTGGAGACAGGCTGCTTTTGCGAAGACTGGGCTTGCTCGGCCGGGTCCTGATCTTCATCGGGCAGGTACAGCGGGCCTTTTTGACCACAAGCCGAAACAAGGCAGGCAACCGCGACGAGCGCAGCAAGGGAAGAGATCAGGCGCTTCATGGCGAAATCCTTGAAAATGCGTTAATTGCGCCGGAGTATACCGGCCACCCGGCAGCTTGCCTATGCGACGGAACTCCCGTCCGGCGGGGCTCGGGCTGCGGCGCGGAAACTTTTCCCGCGTGGCGGGTGGATATTTCGTCGCCTGGCAGGGCGCTTGGTCGTTATCCTTTGCAATCGGCTGGCAGCGTCCGTATCTTGCGGCGCTTGAGCCTGATCAGACATTTTTTGAGGTTGCCGCAATGAGTTTGTCCGAAGCCCGTTTCCACGATCTGGTCGATGAAACCCAGGAAAAACTGGAAGACATCTTCGACGACAGCGACCTGGACATCGACATGGAGAACTCGGCCGGTGTGCTGACCGTCAAGTTCGAGAACGGCACCCAGCTGATCTTCAGTCGTCAGGAACCGTTGCGTCAGCTGTGGCTGGCCGCGGTGTCCGGCGGTTTCCACTTCGACTACGACGAAGAAAGCGAACGCTGGATGTGCGACAAGAGCGAAGAACAGCTGGGCGAAATGCTCGAGCGCATCGTCAAGCAACAGGCCGGCACCGAATTCGATTTCGAAGGCCTGTGATTTCGTGACTGATACTGCACCCGTCCGTCCGCCGAAGCCGCTCTACAGCAACGTCAGCCCGGCCGTGCCTTCGCCGTGCACCGGCGTGTGCCGGCTGGATGAACAGAAGGTCTGCCTCGGTTGCATGCGCCATGTCGAAGACATCCGCGAGTGGCGTTCGGCCGATGACGAGCGCCGCCGGGTGATTTGTGCGCAGGCCGCTCAGCGCCGGCAGCTCGCCGGAGCGTAGCTTGTATATTTTTTGAGCTGTGATAGTGTCCGGAAACGCCTCAACCCATCGAGGCCTGGTGAAAACCCCGTCTTTTTTGGCGGGGTTTTGCTTTTTTTGTGTGCAGAAGAAAGGAGTCTGCCCGGATCATGACCGCACCTTCCATCACCCTTACCCGTCTGGACGTGCAACGTCTGGAGCGCCTGATCGACAGCCTGGATGACACGCTGCCGGGCGTGATCGCGCTGCAAACCGAACTGGACCGCGCCGATACCCTGGTCGGTCACGATGAAGTGCCTGCCGATGTCGTGACGATGAATTCCCGTGTGCACTGCCGCGAAGAAAGCAGTGGCAAGGACTACCACCTGACCCTGGTCTATCCGAAGCACGCCAACGCCGACGAAGGCAAAGTCTCGATCCTCGCTCCGGTCGGCAGTGCGTTGCTGGGCCTGAAGGTTGGTCAGCACATCGACTGGCCGGCTCCGGGTGGCAAGACCCTGAAACTGACTTTGCTCGAAGTCGAATCGCAGCCGGCCAACGGCGGTGATTTCCCGGAGTAACCCGCCTCAGACCTGCTCGAGCGCCTCGTTCAGAGAGCGTTCCAGGTCGGCCTTGTAACGCAGATACAGATTGCTCGAACTCTGCCCGTCACCGATCACACCCGACAGGTCCAGGTCGGTGATGTAGCAGCGGTAGCGCTCGCTTTCCCGGCGCTGCCCGACAATCTCCCGGGCGACCACGCTGAACAGCTGGTCGCCATGTTCCAGCTCGCTGAATTCCCGTTGATTGCAATACAGCGTGACTTGCACCTCGCCGGGTGCGGCTTTGCCGACGATCGCCTGCACGTCGTAGAACGGTTTGTTGACCGGCGTCTGCGGCGCCGGGCGCATTTCGACCCGTCGCGCGCGTCCCGGCCCTGACGGCAATAACTGGTAATACAAGATTTCAAGGCTGGCGGCATGGCCCGCATCCATCGGCAGCAGCGCTTCGCGGCGGAACTGGATCGATTGCAGGAACCGCTGCAGCGGCACCAACAGGCTTTGCTCGTCGTGATAGGGCAAGTGCTGTTGCCACAACGCATTGAACTCGTCGAGCACGTACAGCTCGGCGGTTTGTTCGGTGATCCGGTAGAACACCTGAATGCATTCGGGCTGGCCCATCGGCAGGATCAGTGCCAGGTCGTGGTCTTCCAGTGCCATCGGGTCCAGGTGCAGCGGGCTGTAGCGCGGCTGTTCCTCACCCAGGTAATCGAGCAGCGCCGGCAGGGTGGCGAGGGCGACATGGCTGACCTGGCCCGGCACCAGTTCCAGCACGTGGTAATGCTGCTGCACCTGGATCAGGTAGCGGTGATTGAGATCGCTGAGCAGCAGGGTCTGCGCGGTATCGACAATTTCCTCCACCCGGCGGGCGATGAACTGCGCGCGGTTGTGACAGAAACAGCGCACTCGCAGCGATGGTTGTTGCGGTCCGCGCGGCAGGTTGTTGAGGTAGTCGCGCAGACAATCCATCAGGGCATGCGGACCGTCGAAGCGGTTGACCAGTACCTCGTTCCAGCTATTGAGCGTGACCTGATCCAGGGTCAGCACCAGGTTTTCGCGTACGCCGGCGTAGCTCAGAGAGTCCGTGCGTTCGGTGGTCATCAGAATGTTCAGGTCGCGGTGATGCTTGAGCGGGTCGACCCCGACATTCACCAGCATCAGCACTTCGCTCGGCACGGCGGCGCGCAGCAGCGGTTCTTCGGCAACGGTCGACAAGGGCAGGGCGATGCTTTGTTGCAGGCTGCCGAGCAGGTTGAACAGCTCAAACTCGCTCATATCGCTGGTGCCGGGGTGCAGGGCCAGTCGGGTGCTGCTGTCGATCACACCGTTGCGATGGCACCAGGTCAGCAGTTCCAGCAACTCGCGGCTGCGCTTGATCGGCGCGAAGTGTTCCCACTCCAGCGCCGTCAGGCTGCCGTTGTACAGGCCCCACTGGGTTTGGCCCGGTTCCTTTTTGTTCGGCGATTGCACCAGGGTCAGGGTGTCTTCGGCCAAGTCCGGGGCAATGCCGGGATTGATGAACTCGACCTTGTCGGCCTTGCGTTCGAACGCGGCATACAGCCGCCGGCCGAGAACGTTGAGGTCGCGCTTGTTGATCAGGCTGACAGTCTGTTCAGTGCGGGCGAACTGGGTCAGGAAGCGGTAGCTGTAATTCAGTTCGTTGACCAGTGCCCGGCGTTCGGCGCTGACCTGGCGGACTTTCCACTGGCTGCGGCTGTCGAGCAGCGCCAGTTGCCGCTGATCCCAATGCCATTCGCTGGCCAGCCTTTCCAGCAGTGAACGCTGCCAGCTCTGGGTGCGAGTGTTGCCGGTGAGCTTGCGGTTGACCTTGAGGTACAGCGCCCGTCGCACCAGCTCCAAGCGCTCCGGTTCGTTGCGCGCAGTGAGGTATTCCTCGATCCGGCGGTAAACCACCATGTACGGATCCAGCTCGTCGAGATCCAGCCGGTTGGCGAATACGGCCTGCTTGAAGCGCAGACTCAAGCACTGCACCTGCGGATGTTCGCTGGCGTAGACCTCGGTCAGCAGCAGCTTGAGCACCGATTTGTAAGGTGACTCGATACCCTTGAACAGTTGCCACAGCCCGGCGCCGACGAACTCGCCCGGCGGAATGTGCGCCATCGGCCCCAGGTCGAGGGTTTCATCGTTGCGGATGAAACGCTTGGAAATCAGGGTGTGGGTGTACGCGTCATAGGCGCGCTCTTCATAGACCGGCACCAGCCACCAGATCGGCGTGCGCCCGGCGAGCCAGATCGCGGTGCGGTAGAACTCGTCCAGCAGCAGATAGTGCTGGGTAGTGCCGCAATCTTCGGAGCTGAGCTGGGTGTCGCGTTCGCCTTTGGCGAAGCGCACCGGGTCGATCAGGAAGAAGTGCGCCTCGGCCCCCTGGCTGGCCGCCCAGGCTTCGAGCAACTGGCATTTCTTGCGCAGCTCGGCCAGCTCACTATCGCTCAGGTCGGGGGCGTGACAGACCCACACATCCATGTCGCTCTGGTCCGCCTGGGCGAGTGTGCCGAGGCTGCCCATCAGGAACAGACCGTGAATCGGCCGTGGCGGGTTGCTGCCGTGACGCGGTTTGTAGGAGAACGAGCGGGTCAGGCGCTGGGCTTCGGCGAGCGCCTCGGCGTCCGGTTCGTAATTCGACAGCCCGGCCGGCGTGCTGCCCGAGACATAGCCTGGCAACAGCGGATGATTGACGTGAAAAAACAGCGGCAGCAGCGTCAGCACACTTTGCTGGCGCGTCGACAGGCCTTCCAGCGCCCGGTTCAGGCGGCCTTCATTGAGTTTGAGAAAACGTGCACGTAGCTGGCTGAGTACCTTGCGGTCGATGCCTTCGTCCAGGTCGGGGCGGATTTCATGGGTGCGGGTCATGTCGGCTCAAACCGGCGCGCAGGGCTCGGAGGCAAAGGGTCTCGGGTGTCCGGGAGTTTAGCGCCTGAACGACAGGAGTTTTAAGCTGAATTTGTTTTTTGACGTCAGATTTCTATCGCGCGGCGATGGGTGACGTTCATGGCTGGCCCGCGGAAATCCCGTGGCAGGGGGTTTCCGTGGGCAAAGTCGGGAGGATCAGGCGGTTTGCTGCTCTTTGAGAATCGTCAGTACGGTTTGAACGTTCTGTGCGGCATCGCGACCGAGGCTGGTCAGGTAACCGCCATCAGGCTGGTCTGTCAGTTCTTTTTCGAACAGGCGTTGTGCGGCGGCAATGTGCTTCGGGGCAGCGGTCTGATGAATTTTCAGACCTTCCTGGGAACTGTCCAGGTTGAAGAGTGCGAGGACTTCCAGTTCGGCAACCAACTCAGGGGTAAGCGACATAAGGACTCCAGACTTTCTAGGAATTGGACGACAGCGCCCCTAAGGTGAACCTGCCGGCGCGGCCTGTCCAGTGCGCGTGTCAGGGTTTTTGTCCCGGGGTGGATTCCAGTGTAGTCAGGGGGCGGCAGAAGGCCGCGCAGATGGGTGACAAATTGTGTGGGAGCAGGCGTGCTCCCACAGGGCGGGGCCGTTTTACTGCTTTTCCGGTGGCAGTTCCGGCAGTGCGCGCAGCGCGGTTTCGTACCACTCGGTATCGAACGCGCGGTCTTCGTCGAGCATCGCGTCGATTTCACAGGCCAGCACGTGGGCCATCAGATTCAGGATGTCGTCACGCTCGTAACCGACCAGCGTCAGCTTGTTGAAGGTTGCCTTGGCCGCTGGCGGGTTGTCGCTTTCGATCTGGTTCTCGATCGCTTCGATCAGCGTCGATTCGGTGAACTCTTCTTCATCATTGTCGATGTCAGTCGGCTCGCTCATGGCAGGCTCCTCAAGGAAAGGCGCCAGTTTACCCGCATTCAGCGGCGTGATGCTGCTGGCGGGATTTCCCGGAGCGATCTATAAACAGGCACTGCCCACCCCGCACGGCCTGGAGGCTATGTGATGTTCAAGCTCTATGGATTCTCCGTCAGCAACTACTACAACATGGTCAAACTGGCGCTGCTCGAAAAAGGCCTGCCGTTCGAAGAGGTCACGTTCTACCCGACGCCTACGCCTGAGTCCCTGGCCATCAGCCCGCGCGGCAAGGTGCCGGTGCTGGGAGCTGAAGGCGGGTACATCAACGAAACGATGGTGATGCTCGAATACCTCGAAAGCAGTCAGAAGGGTGTCCCGCTGTTGCCGACCGAGCCGTTTGCCCGCGCTCAGGTGCTGGCGGTGGCCAAGGAAATCGAGCTGTATATCGAGCTGCCGGCCCGTGCCTGTTACGGCGAAGCATTTTTCGGCACGGCGCTGCCGGAGGCGATCAAGGAGAAAACCAAGGCTGAATTGCTGCTGGGCTTTGCGGCGCTGGGACGTCACGGCAAATTCGCCCCGTATGTGGCGGGCGACAGCCTGAGCATCGCGGATTTGTACTTCCTCTACAGCGTGCCGCTGGCGGCTGCGGTGGGGCACAAACTGTTCGGTCTGGATTTGCTGGCGGAGATGTCGAAGGCCAAGGCGCTGCTGGAGCGACTTGAGCAGAATCCGCACGTGCAGAAGATTGCGGCGGACAAGGATGCGGCAATGCCGGCGTTTTTGGAGATGATCGCCCGGAAAAAATAAGTTAACCGCCTATCGCTACTGAAAGTGGTAGGCGGCCAACCATTTATTTTTTGTTCGCTTTGTCTTGTGTGGGAGCGTTTTTGAGATTTTCTCGTTTTGTTGCAATTTCAATTGAATGGTTTTCAATTTTTTTAAGGTTTTTCCGGTATTGGTTTATGACTTCGGGATTGCCTTCACGAAGTTGGGTTCCTGCAATCCGGGAATAAGTTTTATTGGTTGCCGATGCGCCACGCAAGTAGTGCTCCAGAGCTTCTAACAAACCTTCATCAATTTCGTCCATTTTGTCTAACCTCATTGAGTTTGTTTATGATGATTCCAGCGCTTTCTGCAGGGTTCAAATGAACGTTTAGAGGATATATCTTCCAGGCTTTGCATGGTTCCTCTGTGGCTGTTATGTCTAAGTTGAAACCGATTTTTTCATCGATGAACAACAGGGTTGTCTTTTTGTTCAGGGTGCTCTGAAGTTCCTTTGTGGAGATTCGGTACTTTATATGTCTTGATTTAAGAACGCCTTTCAAAGTTTTCATAAAGATCATTTTCTGATCAAGGATGACAAGGTTTTCGGCAAAATCTCTATCAAGTATTGATAGTGCTATCTCAATATCATTGCCCGGCTCTATGTTTTTCCTTTTTAGCGACTCTCTTCGTTTCGTAAAATCTATAATGTTACTCATGGGTGACCTGCTATGCTCTTTTTTGCATGTCAGATATAAAGGCGTCAACCGGTAGTGTCGTATCTTGAGATCTGGATTTGTGTTGTTTTTCAATTTGCCTTAATTGGTCGCGTAATATTTTTTTTATTTCTGACTCGGCAAATCTGTTTAGTAAGTCTCTGATCATCGGTTGATAGCCAACATCATAATAGGAGGCAATGGATTTAAGATTTTTTAAAAGATCTTTCTGTAGTCGTATAGAAATTGCTTGTAATCCAAGAGATTCATCAATCTCCAAGTTTAAATTTACAGCTCCAACGTGCTCTTCGGAAGCGCCAAGTTCGCGATTATCCCAAAGTTCTACGTTATCTTTTTTCATTTCTGCCACCATATTATATCTTCTGATATAAGGGTCTCCGCGCTCATCGCGAAGGGGTTAAGGTAATAGGTCTGAACTCGGCTATTACCTTTAAAATTTCCTGTTTATTTTTTTCCGTGTTTTTCGTAAATATTTATTTCTTTTTCATTGGGGTCAAAAGCGCTTTTTATTTCCACCGTATGCTGATTTCCTGCATGCGGAGGGACAAAACAAACCTTCAATGCCCGCCCCTTGTTGGTTTCAGCGATAAACCAAAGGGTAGCAGGATCAGTCTTGTGCATTTCCCGGGTGTCATACAAAAAAATATGCTCTGGAAGCCTATTCTTGAAACACTCGGAAACTTCCGAGATGGCCACACTGTGTTTTTCTTTCAGCTTTTGGATCACTTTTTCAGAACACTTTATCTCTGCCACGTTCCACCAGCCGCTGATCAGAAAATTGTATATACAGTATGGTCGCCTTTTATGAGGCGGTCAATTGAATGTAAGTTATTGAAAATAAAGGAATATTTTATTTTCTACTGATCGTTGTGGATTTTTGTATATACAAATTTCTACCGATTGGCGCAAAAGACCCTCTGCAGTGGTTTGGAGGCTCATCGTCTTCGCTGAAGCAGAGCGATAGGTACTGACGTAGAAGATCCGGTTCAAGGTTTGATCTGAAAATGTGTGCGTTCAAATAAAAAACCCTGCCGAAGCAGGGTTTGGGGAAGCAATTCTTCCTTTGGGCCGGAACTGCGTTGAGTCGCGGGCTTATTACTAGCGGCTGGCGATCAACGCCTGACCGCGAACCACGGCAGCCTTGACCTGCGCCGGCGCAGTGCCGCCGATGTGGTCACGGGCATTTACCGAGCCTTCCAGGGTCAGCACGGCAAACACGTCCTGCTCGATCTGGTCGCTGAACTGACGCAGCTCTTCCAGGCTCATTTCCGCCAGATCCTTGCCGCTGTCCACGCCGTACTTCACCGCGTGACCGACGATCTCGTGGCAATCACGGAACGGCAGGCCACGGCGTACCAGGTAGTCGGCGAGGTCAGTGGCGGTGGAGAAACCGCGCAGCGCCGCTTCGCGCATGATCGCGTGCTTTGGCTTGATCGCCGGGATCATGTCGGCAAAGGCGCGCAACGAGTCGCGCAGGGTGTCGGCGGCGTCGAACAGCGGTTCCTTGTCTTCCTGGTTGTCCTTGTTGTAGGCCAGTGGCTGGCCTTTCATCAGGGTCAGCAGGCCCATCAGGGCGCCGAACACACGGCCTGTCTTGCCGCGTACCAGCTCCGGCACGTCCGGGTTTTTCTTTTGCGGCATGATCGAGCTGCCGGTGCAGAAACGGTCCGGCAGATCGATGAACTGGAACTGCGCGCTGGTCCACAGCACCAGCTCTTCGGAGAAACGCGACAGGTGCATCATCGCGATGCTGGCGGCCGAGCAGAATTCGATGGCGAAGTCGCGGTCGGACACGTTGTCCAGCGAGTTGCCGCCGACGGCGTCGAAGCCCAGCAGTTGCGCGGTGTATTCGCGGTCGATCGGGTAAGTGGTGCCGGCCAGTGCGGCGCTGCCCAGCGGCATGCGGTTGGTGCGCTTGCGGCAGTCGACCAGGCGCTCGTAGTCGCGGCTGAGCATTTCGAACCAGGCCAGCATGTGGTGCCCGAAGGTCACCGGCTGAGCGGTTTGCAGGTGGGTGAAGCCCGGCATGATGCTGGCGGCTTCACGCTCGGCCTGCTCCAGCAGGCCTTTTTGCAGGCGGGTGATCTCGCTCAGGATCAGGTCAATCTCGTCACGCAGCCACAGGCGGATGTCGGTGGCGACCTGGTCGTTGCGGCTGCGGCCGGTGTGCAGCTTCTTGCCGGTGACGCCGATGCGGTCGGTCAGGCGTGCTTCGATGTTCATGTGCACGTCTTCGAGGTCGACGCGCCAGTCGAACTGACCGGCCTCGATTTCGCCCTGGATGGTCTTCAGGCCATCGATGATGCTGTCGCGCTCGGCATCCGTCAGCACGCCGACCTTGGCCAGCATGGTGGCGTGGGCGATCGAGCCCATGATGTCGTGGCGATACAGGCGCTGGTCGAAAGTGACGGAGGCGGTGAAGCGGGCGACGAAGGCGTCGACGGGTTCACTGAAGCGGCCGCCCCAGGACTGATTGGTCTTGTCAGTGCTCATGAATTCGCTCGTATCGGCTTGAAGAAAGAAGGCGTGAAACGCTGGCGCGGATAATAACAGGGTTGCCAATCCTGTCGCTGACACTGGTCGATACGTTTTTTTCTCATGGCCTGATCCATAGTCGCCGGTGTCGCCGGGGGATTTGCGCAAGGATATTTTTCGATTGAGCAATATCGGCCCGACGAGCGTCTACAGTAGGACATAGGGGTCGACGTGGCGGCGGATCGCGCAAAGGTCCGGCCACCGACTATAAGAAGAGAGAGGGGTGGGTGTATTGGCCATTGGCATATCCTGCGTAAAACGCAGTCGGCGACGGGCGTCAGGCGGTACGTTGCAGGTGTCGGCAAATATTGCCGGCCGACGTACGGCACTTTTTGGCGCTCGCGCTAGTCTTAGCGTGGATCGCGGTGACGGACGTCACTCCACTTGTCTACGCTATCCTTGTGCGAGACTCACGCAGGAATCCAGCGCAATATGAATGTCCTGATCGTTGATGACGAACCACTGGCCCGCGAGCGACTCAGCCGAATGGTGAGCGAGCTCGAGGGCTACACAGTCCTGGAGCCCAGCGCCACCAATGGCGAAGAGGCGTTGGCGCTGATCGACAGCCACAAGCCGGATATCGTACTGCTCGATATCCGCATGCCGGGCCTCGATGGCCTGCAGGTGGCTGCCCGTCTGTGCGAACGCGAAACCCCGCCAGTCGTGGTGTTTTGCGCAGGTCCCGATGAATTTGCCGTGGAAGCCCTGCAGGCCAGCGCCGTGGGCTATGTGGTGAAACCCGTGCGAACCGAACATCTGCATGACGCCCTGAAACGGGCTGAACGTCCCAACCGGGCCCAGCTCTCGGCCCTGACCCGTCCTGCCGCCGAAAGCGGTAACGGCCCGCGCAGCCACATCAGCGCCCGGACCCGCAAAGGCATCGAACTGATCCCGCTGGATCAGGTGGTGTATTTCATTGCCGACCACAAATACGTGACCTTGCGCCACGAGGGTGGCGAAGTCCTTCTGGATGAGCCGCTCAAGGCGCTGGAAGACGAATTCGGCGAGCGCTTCGTGCGGATCCACCGCAACGCGCTGGTCGCCCGCGACCGCATCGAGCGTCTGCAACGTACACCGCTGGGCCACTTCCAGTTGTTCCTCAAAGGCCTCAACGGTGACGCGCTGATCGTCAGCCGCCGGCATGTGGCGGGCGTGCGCAAAATGATGCAGGGGCTTTAGTCCGCAGGCTCCGGGCGGTTCTTCGTTCTTTTCACCAGGCATAGCAGGCCAGGGAGGCCACGCCGTTTCTGATTCAGGTCAAAGTGGATTTGGCTGAGCTGTTATTATCCGCCGTATCTATTCAGTACGGATTGATCCATGTCCTCTCGCGAAATCCGCATCGCCACCCGCAAAAGTGCTCTGGCCCTCTGGCAGGCCGAATACGTCAAAGCCCGTCTGGAAGCAGCCCACCCGGGCCTGCTGGTGACGCTGGTGCCCATGGTCAGTCGCGGCGACAAGCTGCTTGATTCGCCCCTGTCGAAAATCGGCGGCAAGGGCCTGTTCGTCAAGGAACTGGAAACCGCGCTGCTGGAAAACGAAGCCGACATCGCCGTGCATTCGATGAAAGACGTGCCGATGGATTTCCCCGAAGGCCTCGGTCTGTTCTGCATCTGCGAGCGCGAAGATCCGCGTGACGCGTTTGTCTCCAATACTTATTCCAGCCTGGATGCGTTGCCAGCCGGCAGCATCGTCGGCACCTCCAGCCTGCGTCGCCAGGCGCAGTTGCTGACGCGCCGTCCGGATCTCGAGATCCGTTTCCTGCGCGGTAACGTCAACACCCGTCTGGCCAAGCTCGACGCCGGCGAGTACGACGCGATCATCCTCGCGGCAGCCGGCCTGATCCGCCTCGGCTTCGAAGACCGCATCACCTCGGCCATCAGCGTCGACGACAGCCTGCCGGCCGGTGGCCAGGGCGCCGTCGGTATCGAATGCCGCAGTGCCGACACCGAAATCCATGCCTTGCTCGCGCCCCTGCATCACGCCGACACCGCTGACCGTGTCACCGCCGAGCGTGCCCTGAACAAACATCTGAATGGCGGCTGCCAGGTGCCGATCGCCTGCTACGCCGTGCTCGAAGGCGATCAGTTGTGGCTGCGCGGTCTGGTGGGCGAACCGAGTGGCGGCAAGCTGCTCAGCGCGCAAGCCCGTGCGCCGCGTGCGGCAGCCGAGACGCTGGGCGTGCAGGTGGCCGAAGACCTGCTCAGCCAGGGCGCCGACGATATTCTCAAGGCAGTCTACGGCGAGGCAGGTCACGAGTGACCGCCTGGCGCCTGCTGCTGACGCGCCCGGCGGAGGACTGTTCGGCGCTCGCCGCCGTGCTGGCCGAACAAGGGTTTTTCAGCAGCTGTCTGCCGCTTTTGGAAATCGCGCCCCTGCCGGTCTCTGACACAATGCGCCGCACGATCACGCAACTGCCGCGTTACAGCGCGGTGATCGTGGTCAGCAAACCGGCGGCGCGGATCGCGGTGGATCTGCTCGACTCTTTGGGTCTGGCGACTCCGACGATGCCGTGGTTCAGCGTGGGTGCAGCGACCGCCACTATCCTTCGGGATCGGGGGCTGGATGTGAGCTTCCCGGACGCGGGCGACGATAGCGAAGCCTTGCTGCAATTGCCGCGTCTGCTGGCGGCGGTGGCCGTGCCCGGCTCGCAGGTGTTGATCCTGCGCGGGGAGGGCGGACGCGAGCTGCTGGCCGAGCGCCTGCGCGCGCTTGGTGCTAGTGTCGAATACTTGGAGTTGTACCGTCGCGACCTGCCGGACTATCCGCCGCAGGAGCTGCCACGCAGGATTGCAGCGGAACGCCTGAACGGGCTGGTGGTCAGCAGTGGACAGGGTTTCGAGCACCTGCGCCAACTGGCCGGCGACAGCTGGCCTGCACTTGCGCAGTTGCCGTTGTTTGTTCCAAGCCCAAGGGTTGCCGAGCAGGCCAGTGCCGCCGGGGCCCGAACAGTTGTGGATTGTCGCGGCGCCAGTGCCGCGGCCTTGCTGACGGCGTTACGGGAGCATCCCGTGCCCGTTCTCTAATGCAAAGGATGGATACGTGAGCGAAACAGCCTTGCCTAAAGATGACGTTCAACCTGTGATCGATGCACCGGTTGATGCACCGCCACCGGCCGCGGAACCGCGCCGAGGCAACGGATTGGCCATTCTCGCGCTGCTGCTCGGCGCCGCCGGTGTTGCGGTGGGTGGCTGGGGTGTGTGGCAGGTACGACACCTGCAGACCAGCACTCAGAATCAGTTGAGTCAGGTTCAGGCGTTGAGTGATCAGGCTCAGACTCTGAAGCTCAACGAGCAACGACTGACCGAACGCCTCGGGCAATTACCCGGCGCCGATGAACTTGCCGATCGCCAGCGTCTGGTGTCGCAACTTCAGGGCGATCAGCAACGCCTCAATCAACGTCTGGAAACCGTCCTTGGCGCCAGCCGCAAGGACTGGCGTCTGGCCGAGGCCGAGCACTTGCTGCGTCTGGCCAGCCTGCGTCTTTCCGCCCTGCAGGACATCAGCAGCGCCCAGGCGCTGGTCCAGGGTGCCGACGAAATCCTGCGCGAGCAGAATGATCCCGGCTCGTTCGCCGCCCGCGAGCAAGTGGCGAAAACCCTGGTAGCGCTGCGCAGTACCGCGCAGCCGGACCGCACCGGGCTGTTCCTGCGACTGGGCGCCTTGCGTGATCAGGTCGTCGGCCTCACCGAGCTGGCGCCGGAGTACAAGGATCGCGGTGATTCGCTGCTGGGCCTGACCTCCGATGGCGACGGCGCCAGTCGCTGGGCGCAGTGGTGGGATCAGATCTCGCGCTACATTCGCATCGATTTCAACGCTGACAAAAACGTCCGGCCGCTACTCGCCGGCCAAAGCCTGAGCCAGGTGCGTCTGGCCCTGAGCCTTGCGCTCGAACAGGCGCAATGGGCCGCGCTCAACGGTCAGGCGCCGGTGTACACCCAGGCCTTGGCGGAGGCGCGTGACGTACTTACAGGCAACTTCAATCCGGACAACCCGCAGAGCAAAATCATGCTCGAGCAGGTCGCGGAATTGAGCAAGCAACCGGTTACCGTCAACACGCCGGATCTCGCCGGGACGTTGAGCGCGGTGCAGGCTTATCTGGAGCGCCGCAACGTCAACGCCGAAGACTCGGTGAAACCCTTCGCCAAACCGGCCGCCAGCACCGCGCAGGAGGCGACACCATGAAGCGCCTGTATGTGATCGTGTTTCTGGTGATCGCGGCAACGGCGGCTCTGGGCCTGGCGATTGCCGAGCATTCCGGTTACGTGCTGGTCGCCTACAAAAGCTTTCGTTATGAATCGAGCCTGTGGGCGACCCTGGCGGTGGTCGCGGTGCTTTGGCTGCTGGTCTGGGGCATCAAGGCGCTGGTCGAACTGGTGCTGACCTCGGGCGGTGTGGTCAATCCATGGTCCCGTCGCAACCGCAGCCGTCGCGTGCAAGTAGCGATCGAGCACGGTCAGCTCGACCTGGCCGAAGGTCGCTGGGCCAGTGCTCAGCGTCACCTTTATCGGGCCGCCGAAGCCGAGCGTCAGCCGTTGCTCTATTACCTGGGCGCCGCCCGCGCCGCCAACGAACAAGGTAATTACGAGGAAAGCGATCGCCTGCTGGAGCGCGCCCTCGAGCGTCAGCCGCGGGCCGAGCTGGCGATCGCCCTCAGCCATGCGCAACTGCAAACCGATCGTGGCGATACCGATGGCGCGCTGGTCACCTTGCAGGCGATGCACGAACGCCATCCGCACAATGCCCAGACCTTGCGCCAGTTGCAGCGACTGCATCAGCAGCGCGGTGACTGGTCGTCCGTGATCCGGCTGTTGCCGGAGCTGCGCAAGGATAAAGCCCTGCCACCGGCCGAACTGATCGAACTCGAGCGTCGCGCCTGGGGAGAAAACCTGTCCCTCGCGGCCCAGCGTGAAGAGGATGGCGCCGTCGGTTTGCAGTCGCTCAACCGGGCCTGGCAGCAGCTGACGTCTGCTCAACGCCAGGAGCCTGCGCTGGTGCTGGCCTACGCCGAGCAACTGCGTCAGCTGGGCGCTCAGGTTGAAGCGGAAGAAGTGCTGCGCACGGCGCTAAAGCGTAAGTACGACAGCCATCTGGCGCGTCTTTACGGTCTGGTGCGCGGCAGCGATCCGGCGCGTCAGTTGCAGACGGCCGAAGGTTGGCTTAAGGATCATCCGGGCGATGCCAGCCTGCTGCTGACGCTGGGACGTTTGTGCCTGCAGGCCAGCCTGTGGGGCAAGGCGCGGGATTATCTGGAAAGCAGTCTGCGAGTGCAGCGCAATCCGGAAGCGTGCGCCGAGTTGGCGCGTCTGCTGGCTCAGCTGGGTGACACCGAGCGCAGCAATCTGCTGTTCCAGGAAGGTCTCGGCATGCTGGATGAACGACTGCTGGCTTCGCCATTGCCCGTAGCCGTTCGGGCGTGATCAGGAAGGGGGAGCATGCTCCTCCTTTTCTTTCCCGGTGACTGAATAGTTACCGGCAAATCCCCTCCCGAGCAAAGTCCTACAGAGGGTTACACCGAATCCATCGGTGCCTGTCGGGATTTCCCTACACTTCTGCTGAAGTGTCGCCAGTGACCTGCCTTGAAAGCCCGAGGCCCTTTCCTCTACCGTAACTGCCTGTCTTTATTGTTACGGATAAGCCATGTCGTTGGCCTGCTCACGCTCCCTGTTCTTTATGGCTTTCACTGCGGGGATTCTGGCCCTGGGAGCTTCTTATTACCTCGAATACGCGGTCGGTCTGGTGCCTTGCAGTCTGTGTCTGGTCCAGCGTCTGTTCATGAGTGTCCTTACCCTTTTTTGTGGTGTGGCTGCGATCCATGGACCGCAACGTGTCGGTCTGTCGCTGTATTGGACGATGGCGTTGCTGACCAGCCTTGGCGGAATGACGGCGGCGTGGCGGCAAGTGCTGCTGCAAAGTGATTCTCTGCAAAGGCTGGCGCATTGCGGGCCCGGGCCGGAAGAAATATTCAGCAGCCTGCCGTGGTTATGCGCACTGATGCGTATGTTCAATGACACGGCCGATTGCGCGGAATTGTCCTGGACGCTGTTCGACCTGAGCATTCCGGAGTGGAGTCTGCTGTTTTTCGTGGGGATGTCGATCCTGGCTGTTTACCAGTTGCTGCGGCAGGTCTGGATGGCTTTGCAGCAACCGCTCAGCGGCCAACCGTCGCACCCGGTGCTGGTCAGGGATTAAACACTTGTATGAACTTTCTCTCCTGCGTACCTTGAAGCCATAGGCGTGCGGGCATAATCTGGCCCGCACGTGTCATTGGAATTGTGTTGCTCGATGACGCTCTGCCTGGCCGCCTCTCAAAGCAATATTCACAAGAAGGGGCGCGGGTGTAGAGCAGCATGACCCACAAGGGAAGAGAGATCGCCATGCTCGAAAGTTGTCAGAATGCTCAGGAACGTTGGGGTGGAGTTCATCTGCTGATCGACCGCTGGCTGCAGGAGCGTGAGGAATTGATCGCTGCCTATGACAAGCTGGGCGCCAAACCTCAGGCGCTGTCCGAGGATCGAAAGCCCTTGCAGGAGTTCTGCGGCGTGCTGGTCGATTACGTCTCGGCCGGGCACTTCGAGATCTACGAACAGCTGACGGGCGAGGCCAAGGCCTTCAACGACAAGCGCGGCCTGGAACTGGCCGAGACGATCTATCCGCGGATCGATGTCATCACTGAAAAGCTGCTCGCGTTCAACGACCTTTGCGATGAAGGCAAATGCGTTGCGGAGAAATTCAAGGAGCTGGGCGGCCTGCTCCACGAACGCTTCGAACTGGAAGACTGCCTGATCGAAGTGCTGCACACCGCACACAAGGAAGAGGATTCGGTTCAGGCCTGAATCGAACCTCGCAAGAACCAGAAACGGTGCGCCCCAGGCGCACCGTTTTTTATTGGGCGATCAACTGGTCGCGCCGCGCAATTCCACTTCGAACACCAGCGGTGTGAATGGCGCGATCAAGTCGCCGGCACCGTCGGCGCCGTACGCTTGATCCGATGGAATCACCAGACGCCATTTCGCGCCGACCGGCATGTTCTGCAACGCGGTGCGCCAGCCAGCGATCACGCTGTCGAGATTGAACCACTGCGGCTGGCTGTTCTGATCGAACACGGTGCCATCCGGCAGTCGGCCGATATACAGCACCTGCACTTTTCCATCCGGGCCGGCCTTCGTGCCGTTCCCCGGCGCAAGCTCGGTCAGCAGGATGCCGTCGGCCAACTCCTTCACACCCGGTTTGGCTTTTTCGGCGGTGAGAAAACGTCGCTCGTTTTCCATCGCCGCTTCAGTCGAAGGCATCGCCGCCTGCTCGGCTGTCTGCGATTCGTGATCGGCGAGGATCTGCTCGATGCGTGCTTCGCTCAATGCCAGCGGCTTGCCTTGATAGGCCTGTTGCAGGCCTTCGATCAACGCCTGGATCTGGAGCTGCGGCACTTCCTGACGCAGCCGTTCACCGAGGCTGGCGCCGAGGCTGTAAGCCAGATCATGGGCATCGTTCGCGGTGGTTTTTTCGTCGGCCTGAGCCACGGAAAAAATCATGCAGAGGGATAAAAAAAGGTAGCGCGACATGGGCACTCTCCGTCCTGAATTGCGGTGGATTATGCCAGCGCGAACGTCTGCAACGGTGAACTGCTTTTGCCAATGCGCAGAAGTTTTTCGCAAGCCTGCAACCGAGTGCTTTCGATACTGTCAACATGCCCTAGCGGCGGTAGCAGCAGAGGTCTAGTATGAGCCGCACTCACGTCAGCCAGGAGGTAAACCATGTCGGCCACCAAGAAGCCTGTAAACACTCCGTTGCATTTACTCCAACAACTCTCGGGCAGCCTGCTCGAGCATCTGGAAAACGCTTGCTCCCAAGCCTTGGCTGATGCTGAAAAACTGCTCGCCAAACTGGAAAAGCAACGCGGCAAGGCGCAAGAAAAACTGCACAAATCCCGCACCAAATTGCAGGACGCAGCAGCAGCCGGTAAAGCCAAGGCGCAGACCAAGGCCAAGGCTGCCGTGAAGGAACTCGAAGACCTGCTCGATGCGCTGAAGGATCGTCAGTCCGATACCCGCAGCTACATTCTGCAACTCAAGCGCGATGCCCAGGAAAGCCTGAAACTGGCCCAGGGTGTCGGTCGTGTTCAAGAGGCTGTCGGCAAGGCGTTGTCCCTGCGTTCGGCTAAACCTGCAGCGGCGCCTGCGAAAAAAGCGGCCGCCAAACCTGCTGCAAAAGCACCGGCCAAATCGCCTGCTAAAGCGCCAGTGAAAGCCGCTGCTAAACCAGCCGCGAAGAAACCCGCAGCCGCCAGCGCTGCCAAACCTGCGGCTAAAACCACAGCGGCCAAACCAGCTGCCGCCAAGCCGGCTGCTGCAAAACCAGCCGCCAAACCTGCGGCGAAAACCGCTGCTGCGAAAGCGGCTCCGGCGAGAACTGCCGCTGCAAAACCAGCTGCCAAGCCAGCCACCAAAGTGGCCGCTAAACCGGCAGCAAAACCAGCCGTTAAAGCCGCCGCTAAACCGGCCGCCAAAACTGCTGCTGCCAAGCCTGCGGCGAAAGCCGCTGCCAAACCGGTTGCTGCCAAACCTGCAGCCAAAGCGGCGGCGAAACCAGCGGCCAAGCCTGCGGTAAAAGCTGCGGCCAAGCCTGCTGCAAAACCAGCGGCCAAACCGGCCGCCGCCGCGAAGCCTGCAACGACCGCCGCCAAGCCAGCGGCCGCTGCCAAACCGGCCGCCAAGCCAGCAGCGAAACCTGCTGCAAAACCAGCAGTGAAAAAACCTGCCGCTGCCAAGCCGGCTGCCGCCAAGCCAGCAGCAAAACCAGCTGCAGCAAAACCTGCCACTGCGCCTGCTACCAAACCTGCAGCGCCGGCAACTCCGGCTCCGGCCGCAGCACCGGCATCCGCCGCCACTACCTCGACCACCACAACCACGCCATCCCCGGCGCCGGTATCGAGCGTCGCCAGCAACCCGTCCAGCGCTTCCTAAGCGCCGGTCGCCGCGACGCGCAGCACTTGCAGCGCGTCGCGGTTCAGGTTGGCCGCAGGGCCGGCCAGCACTTCCAGCCAGTCACTCGATTCCTTCGAATTACGCTTCCAGCCCTGCGCGGCACCTTCAAGTCGTGACAGCAGCGCACGCTCCGCCTCCAGCTCCAATCCCTTGATCTGCTCGCGCATACCCTTGAGTACCGGATCGGTGTCGGCCAGGGTTTTCCACTGCATGCGCAATGCGCGTAACGGCTGCACCACTTCCCGGTCCCAGGGCTCTGTCAGTTCCAGAAGCTGTCGCGCACGCGCCTCTTCACAGGTCGCATCGCGTTGTTCCAGCCATAAACCGCACAGCATCAGGCACACGTTGGCCCCCGCCGATTGCAGGCGCAGGCAGGCATCCTCCACGCCGGGACGGGCGTAGACGGCAAGGGCAAAGCTCCACAGGTCAGAGGACATCGTGCTACTCGCGCCAGTTGCGGGGGAAGCTGGTAGACTCCGCCGCCATTATGATCCGACTTCAGAACCTGACTTTACAGCGTGGCCCGCAACGTCTGCTAGAAGACGCCGAGCTGACCCTGCACGCCGGCCACAAAGCCGGCCTCATCGGTGCCAACGGCGCCGGCAAATCCAGCCTGTTCGCCTTGCTCCGCGGTGAGCTGCACCCGGACTCGGGCGACTGCCTGCTGCCGGCCGACTGGCGTATCGCCCACATGCGCCAGGAGGTCGACACGCTCGAGCGTCTGGCGGTCGACTATGTGCTCGACGGCGACCTGCGTCTGCGCGAAGTGCAGCGTGAGCTCGCAGCGGCCGAAGAGGCCCATGACGGCACCGCGCTGGCCCGCCTGCACGCCGAACTCGACAGTGCCGACGGCTACACCGCCGATGCGCGGGCGCGCAAGTTGCTGGCCGGCCTCGGTTTCACCAACGAGCAGATGGATCGTCAGGTAGGAGATTTCTCCGGTGGCTGGCGGATGCGTCTGAACCTTGCGCAGGCTTTGATGTGCCCATCAGACCTGTTGCTGCTCGACGAACCGACCAACCACCTGGATCTCGACGCCATCATCTGGCTCGAAGAGTGGCTGAAAAGTTACCCCGGCACCTTGCTGCTGATTTCCCACGACCGGGACTTCCTCGATGAAGTGGTCGACCACGTGGCCCACGTCGATCAGCGCAAGCTGACGCTCTACCGGGGTGGCTACACCGCGTTCGAACGCGCCCGTGCCGAGCGTCTGGCCCAGCAGCAACAGGCCTACGAGAAGCAGCAGGCGCAGCGTGCGCACATGGAAAGCTACATCGCCCGGTTCAAGGCCCAGGCCACCAAGGCCCGTCAGGCCCAGAGCCGGATCAAGGCCCTCGAGCGCATGGAAGAACTGTCGGCGGCCCACGTCGATTCGCCGTTCGACTTCGTGTTCCGCGAGTCGACCAAGATCTCCAGTCCGCTGATCGACCTGTCCGACGCGCGCCTGGGTTATGGCGAGAAAACCGTGCTGGAGAAGGTCAAGCTGCAACTGACCCCCGGCGCGCGGATCGGCTTGCTCGGCCCGAATGGCGCGGGTAAATCGACCCTGATCAAAAACCTCGCCGGTGAGCTCGAACCGCTGGCCGGGCGCCTGACTCGCGGTGAGAACACCGTGGTCGGCTACTTCGCCCAGCATCAGCTCGACTCGCTGGACTCCAAGGCCAGCCCGTTGCTGCACTTGCAGCGTCTGGCACCGACCGAGCGCGAGCAGACCCTGCGCGACTTCCTCGGTGGTTTCGACTTCCGTGGTGCGCGGATCGATGAGCCGGTGCTGAATTTCTCCGGTGGCGAAAAGGCCCGTCTGGCTCTGGCACTGATCGCCTGGGAACGGCCGAACCTGCTGCTGCTCGACGAACCCACCAACCACCTCGACTTGGAAATGCGCCTGGCGCTGACCATGGCGTTGCAGGAATTCAGTGGTGCGGTGCTGGTGGTTTCCCACGATCGGCACCTGCTCAAGAGCACCACCGACAACTTCTTCCTGGTCGCGGACGGCAAGGTCGAGGAGTTCGATGGCGACCTCGAGGACTACGCCCGTTGGCTGGTCGAGTACCGTCAGCGTAACGCCCCGGTCAGCAACACACCGGTCAACCCGGACAAGACCGACAAGAAGGCCCAGCGTCAGGCTGCCGCTGCGTTGCGTCAGCAACTGGCGCCGCACAAGCGCGAGGCTGACAAGCTCGAAGCCGAGCTCGGCAAGCTGCACGAGAAGCTGGCGAAGGTCGATGCCAGCCTTGGCGACAGCGACATCTACGAGCCGGCGCGCAAGAACGAATTGCGTGACCTGCTGGCCGAACAGGCCAAGCTGAAAGTCCGCGAAGGCGAACTTGAAGAAGCGTGGATGGAAGCCCTGGAAACGCTGGAAAGCATGCAGGCGGAGCTGGAGGCGTTGTCCTGATGGACGCCTTCAAACTCCCATTGCCAGCGATGTGGGTCGAGCCGATCTGGCTCGGCGTGCAGATTCTGCTGATCCTGCTGGCCGGCTACTTCGCCCAGCGCGTCGTCGCCCGATTCCTGACCCGCCTGGGCGAGAAGTATCCGTTTCCGCCGCAGCTGCTGATGCCGCTGCGCGGCGGTCTGCGCTGGTTGATCATGGGCAGTGCGCTGATCTTCGTGCTGGAGCGCCTCGGGGTCTCGGCCACGGTGCTCTGGACTGCGTTGTCGGGCTTCGTCGCGGTGGCGGCGGTGGCGTTCTTCGCCATGTGGAGCGTGCTGTCGAACCTGCTCTGCGCGATTCTGATCTTCACCGTCGGCCCGTTCCGCCTTGGCGACGTGGTCGAACTGGTCGACACCACCGACAAGCCGGGCGTCAAAGGCCGGGTGGTGGCGATCAATCTGCTCTACACCACCTTGATCGAGGCTGAAGAGCTCGGCACCGGCAGCGCCATGGTGCAAGTGCCCAACAGCCTGTTCTTCCAGCGCTCGGTGCGACGCTGGCGCGGCACGGATATCTTCCCTTCCAGCGGTTTCGAAAAGTGATCGGACGCCGGCCACGTTGGTCGGCGGTCGCAACATCCTGCAAAAAATCGGTAGTCATCCAGCCAAATCCGCATTAGCTTTGAGGATTGTCACGAGTCCGAAGTCGAGGTGTGCGATGGAGCTTCAAACATGGCTGGCGTTTTTTGCCGCCTGCTGGGTGATCAGTCTTTCTCCGGGTGCCGGCGCGATTGCGTCGATGTCCAGCGGCCTGCAATACGGTTTCTGGCGCGGCTACTGGAACGCCCTGGGCCTGCAGATCGGCCTGGCTGTGCAGATTGCCATCGTCGGCGCCGGTGTCGGCGCGATCCTCACCGCTTCGGCCACCGCGTTCCATGCGATCAAATGGTTCGGTGTCGCCTACCTGGTTTATCTCGCGATCAAACAATGGCGCGCACTGCCGATGGACATGAGTGACGACGCGGCCGTTCGCCCGATCGGCAAACCGCTGGCTCTGGTGTTCCGTGGCTTTCTGGTGAACATCAGCAACCCCAAGGCGCTGGTGTTCATGCTCGCGGTGCTGCCGCAGTTCATCAATCCACATGCACCGCTGCTGATCCAGTACGTGGTGATCGGCGTGACCATGATCGCGGTCGACCTGATCGTCATGGCCGGCTACACCGGACTGGCTTCGAAGGTGTTGCGCCTGTTGCGTACACCGACCCAGCAGAAACGCATGAACCGCACGTTTGCCGGGCTGTTCATTGGCGCGGCGGCGTTCATGGCGACGTTGCGCAAAGCGGCCGCATAAAGCGTACAGGCACAAAAAAGGCGACCTTCTCAGGTCGCCTTTTTTTTGTGTCTGGAACGCAGAGCGTCCCGGGCTGCATTCCCACGCGGACGGTTCGACGCCTCGACGTGGGAACGATCATCGGTCAGTGAAGAATCACCGGCGCCGTATCACGCGGCAGATTGTTGCGCTGCTGCGGTTCGCGCGGCTGCTCGTAACCGCCACCACCGAGCTGCATGCTCAGTTGTCCGGCCACGTCTTCGCCCAGTGCCTTCGACACGTCACGCACCACCCGTGGGCGGTTGAGTGAGATCTTGATGTCGCGGTGGTTCACCAGTTTGGTGTCCTGCGCCTCACCCATCGCCGTGAAGGCCGAGGTGATTTCGTAGGTCTTGGTGTTGATCAGGCTGAAATCGGCCACCAGCGTCAGGCCCAGTACTGCCGAATAGCTGTCGGTGTGCGCCAGCTCGTTCATGTCCTGGGTGAAGTCGATGTCCGACACGGTGCCGAACAGCACGTAGTCGGCACCCTTGAAGTTGCCGGCCTTGATCCGCTTGATCACATCGTAGATGTCACCCTTGGACGACGCCGTGTACGGTGTGCCCTGAATCAACTGGAACATGCCGGTACGCAGGATTTCACCTTTGATGTCGCCGGTGAATTTACGCAGCTCGGCCTGCTCGATGTAGCTGGTGTTGGCTTCGAATTCGTCGTAGCTCGAAGAACCGCTGGAGCTGTAGTAGCCCTCGCGGTAGTTGTTCTTCGACGAAACGATGTGGATGTATTGCTCCACACGTTCCTGGTACGCCAGATCCGTCACCGCGACTTTCGGGGCCGCTTGCACGCTGAACGCGCAAGCCAGGGCCATCATGCCAATCCATGCGCGCATCGATTAACGCTCCGTGGTTTTGCGGATCTCTTTCTCGTCCATCCACTCGGCCAGACCGCTTTCAACGTCGATCAGTTGCAGGCTGAATTTGTAGAAGACGTCCTTGTAGTCGCTGCTGCGCTTGACGATCGAGCTGATCGAACCTTCAAGACGGTATTTGGCGGCGATCATGTTGCCAGTCTTGGCCACGGTGCTCTTCTTGTACAGGCCGCTCTGGTTTTGCAGCTTGAGCTGGTCGACCTGGCTCTGCATCGCGGTGTTGTCGCTGGCGAAACGGGCGGTGCCGGACTTCATCAGCTGGGTCTTGATGCTGGTGGTGATTTCGCGGGTGTCGATGTATTCGCTGGTCTTGTTCTTCACGTCGTAGACCTGCACCACAGGGCGACCCTGCAGGATGCCGGACTGGGCCAGGGAACGGGTCATCGACTCGGCGATCATCTGCAGGTCGGTCGAACCGAACTCGTTGGTCACGGTTTCAACGGCCTTGGTGTCGCCGTAGCTGATGTTCTTGCTGCCCAGGGTCGGCGAAGTGTTGGCGCAACCGGAGGCCAGCAGGGCGAGGACGGCGATGAAGGAAAAGCGTGCAAACATGGGAATGCTCTCTGAATCGGGAATAGGGTGTCGGGCTTAAGGCGTCTTGAGTTCCAGACGGAAATCCACGGCTTTCGGCGTCGGGGCGATGCCCTGGATGAAGCTGGTCTGGGCGCCGTACATCATCTGGCTCTTCCAGACTTCTTCTTCGGCGACCGGGAAACCTTCCGGCCCGAGCCAGGCGAAGCGGTAGTAGAACGTCTTGTTGCTGTTGAGGGTGTTGCTCAACTGCACGTTGACGGTCATGAAGCCGTTTTCACGGGCCACGCGCATCGCGCCGACCACGATGTGTTTCTGCGGGCCCATGGCCACGACCTTGCTCGCGGCACTGCCCGGCTCAGGTGGTGGCGGGGTGGCGCAGCCGCTCGCCAAAAGGGCGAGGGCGGCGACGGCGATGAGTTTGAAGCGCATGCAAAGACTCCGTTCTTAAGGTTGTTTGAGGCTGGCCACGGCGGTGGCGCCAGCACTCGGGGTAACGTGGGCGGCGAGGCCTGCGGCGAATACCTGATTGCCGACGGCGCGCAGGGTGATCACCTGGTAACGCTGATCGACGGTCACCTTGACCTGAGAACCACCAACGGCGCTCGGCAGAGTGACTTGGTGCTCGCCTTTCTTCAAGCGCAGACGTACCACTTGTGTGGTGTCCGGCAGGGTACGCCACGTACGGGTATCGGCACCTTCGAGCACAGCTGAAGAAATACCGACCGCCAGGCCCGCCAGCGGGTTGGTTTCGTTGATCTTCTTCTGCGCCACACCTTTGGTGATCGCACGCACGGTGGTGCGCAGGATGATCCCCGGCATGTCATCGCGCAGGGCGCGGCGGGACATGGCGGTGGTGCTGTTCAGTGCGGTCAGGTCGACCTGTTGGCCATCGACACCGATCTGCGCGAATGTCGCGGTGGAGGTGTCAGGTTTGATGATCGGGAACGACAGCGGAGTGATTACTACGTTGTTGGAGATCGGCAGCGGCAGTGGCACGCGGATCGAATCGCGGGCCGGCGCCAGACCGCTTTGCACCACGATCAGGATGTCGCTGTCGTCGCTCTTGACCGGCTTGTCGAGGTTGACCAGCGCCTGCTCCAGCAGGGGAGTGTTCGGGCGCAGTTCGGCCGCCTTGCGATAGCCCGGCGCAGCGAGGTCTTTCTCGCCCAGGGCTTCATAGACGAAACCGGCCAGGTAATGGCTGAACGCACTCTGGTAGCTGTTTTTCAGGCCGACCACTTCCGGGGCGTCGAGGCTGGCGACCGGGTAGCCCTGCAAGTCCTTGTATTCGGTCTTGATGCCTTCTTTCTCGGCTTCCTCTTCGCTCTTGAGGTATTCCTTGTCGCGCAGGTCGGCGATCACCGCTTCACGTTCGTGAGTCTTCTTGATCGCGGTGCGGGCGCCGTCGAAATCGTTGACCGCCAGCAGGTTCAGGGCCATCTGCGTGGTCAGCATGACTTTTTCGTAGTCGTAGCCTTCGTAGCGGCGCACCTTGTCGTTGACCAGGAAACTGCCGAACTGGGCCAGGTACTTGTCGGTGTCGAGCTTGACCGAGTCTTCCCACTTGCCCACCACCTGGTCGGCGCTGGTCCAGGCATTCTGGCTGCCGGACAGATCGCCCTTGGCGCGCAGCAGCTCACCCTTCTCGAAGTAATAGAGCAGGTCCTTGTCCGGGCCGGTGTTGTTTTTTTCCAGCAGGGTCAGGGCGGCGTCGACGTTGCCGGTGGCCAGTTGCTGGTTGGTCTGGGCCAGTTCGGAATCGTAGTTGCGAAACGCCGAACAGCCGGACAGCAGGGTGACAGCGCTGAGCGCGATCAGAGTGGGAGCGCGGAATGCCATGGGGTACTTCTTCCATGAGTAGCGACAGCCTCGGGTGCGGGTCGGGCTGCTGGGACCGATCGGCAGTGGCGCTGGCCTCCTGCCAATTCCTCATAACAAGAGGAGCTTTAATGCCGCATCGCGATAGCGCGGGCGCGGCATTATAAGCGGGCGGTGCTGGCTATGTAATAGCTTTTTAATTGCACCGGTTAGTTAGGTGCCATTACTTATTTCAGGCCGGATACCACGCGGCTTTCCGGCGATGTGGAGGCCTGGAAAGCGCTGCCGTTGGCATAGATTCTGTCGCCCAGGGCGCGCAGGCCGATGATCTGACGATCCTGATCGATGCGTATTTTCAGCGGTGCGACACCGGGTGCGGTAGGCAGATTGATCATGTGCTCGCCTTTCTTCAGCCGCAGGCGCACTACCTGGGTGAGGTTGGGCAGGGTGCGCCAGGTGCGGGTGTCTGCGTGCTCGAATCCATCGTAATGGGTCACATAGGACGCCTTGGCCGGGTTGCGCCGATTGTCGGTGCCCTGGACGTCTGCCGCCAGGAACGCGCGATACGTGGTGCGCTGGATGATCCCGGGCATGTCGTCACGCAGAGTGCGCAAGGACATGTCGGTAATGTTGTTGACCGTGATCAGCTTCTTTGGACGACCGTCGAGGCTGATCTGATTGAAGGGTGGGGTGGACGTGTCGGGCACCATCACCGGAAACGACACATTGGCCACGATCACCTGACCGTCCTCAAGCTTCACCGGATACGGCACTCGCACCGAACTGCGAGCCGGCGCCAGCCCGCTTTGCACGATGATCAGCACATCGCTTTCGTCCGCCTTGAGCCCGGGGCTGTCGAGGTCATGCAATGCCTGTTGGAAGAACGGCATGTCAGGACGCAGTTCTATGGCCTGACGGTAACCGGGTGCGGCCAGATCCTTTTCACCCAGGGCTTCATAAGTGAAGCCGGCCAGATAGTGGCTGAACGCACTTTGATAGCCGTTCTTCAGAGCGATGACCGCCGGCGAGTCCAGCATGACCACCGGGTAACCTTGCAGATCCTTGTAATGAACGCGCGCGCCCTGGGCCTTGGCGGCATTTTCAATGCGCTCGTATTCCAGTTCTCGTTGCCGGGCGATCAGGGTTTCGCGCTCGTGGGTTTTCTTGATGTCCGCACGGGCACCGTCGAAATCATTCACGGCCAACTGGTTCAGGGCCATCTGCGTGGTCAGCATGACCTTTTCATAGTCGTAACCATCGTAGCGACGAATCTTGTCGTTGATGATGCTGCCCCATTGATTGCCCAGGGCGGACAGCAACTTGTCGCCGGTGGTTTCTATGGTGTCCTGACGCTGGATCACCATCTGTTCGGCGCTGCGCCAGGCGACCTGACTTTGCGGCAACTCCCCGGCAGCGCTGAGTACCGCGCCTTTCTCGAAGTAATACAGCAGGTCTTTTTCTTCATCCGGGTTATGCGCCTCGATCAGGGCCAGCGCACCGTTGGTGTCGCCCGCTTTCAACTGATCGGTGGTCTGTTGCAGTTCCAGATCGTAATTGCGGTAGGCCCCGCAACCGCTCAACTGCAAGACGATGCTGAACAACAGGGAAAACAGCAGGCAATGGCGCATGGCGAGGGGTTCTTCCTTGAACAGAAGGGCGGCTGAAGTGGCGCATTATAGTGGGAGATGATGGCTAATTGCCGGGCAGATTTTTTCACATGGTCTGTGCAAAAGTTGCACAGATCATGTGCCAATACTGCCGTGGTCAGGCCGTTTGCGGATTCCTAGACTTGGCCGACTTACACGCCTCTCTACAGGAACCGCGCCATGACTCTCTCGCAAACGTATCGCTGCAGCTCAGTTTTCAGAATCCTGTTCGCCAGTCTTGGTCTCGCTGCGGTCAGCAGTGCGATGGCCAGTACTGCACCGGATGCTCATCCAACCATTCGTGCAATATCCGGCGCGGTGCGGATCGAGCGCCTCGACCCGAAGACCACCGCGCTGGTGGTGATCGATTTCCAGAACGAGTACTTCAGCGGACGCCTGCCGATTCCCGACGGCATCGCGGCCATGAACAAGGCCCGCGAGCTGATCCGCTTTGCCGATCAGGCGAAGATTCCGGTGTTCCAGGTTCAGCACGTCGCGCCCGCCGGCTCGCCGGTGTTTGCGCAGGGCGGCGAGACCGTGAAGTTTCATCCGCTGATGCAGCCGAGGGCGCAGGATCACGTGCTGCAAAAGTCCACGGTCAGCGTATTCGCCAGCACTGACCTCGATCGCCAGCTCAAGCAGGCCGGCATCAAGACCGTGATTTTCGCCGGGCTGATGACCCACGCCTGCGTTGCCGGCGGCGCCCGGGACGCTGCGCCGTTGGGCTATCAGGTCGTGGTAGCATCCGACGCTTCGGCGACCCGGGCGATCACCCGCGTCAACGGCGACACCGTCGACAAGGACAGCCTGCACCGCGCGGCGCTGGCCGAAATCGAAGACACCTTCGGTGACGTCATGACCACCCAGCAGATCGTTCGCCTGCCACTCGACTGAGGGCTTCGATGAATCAGCTGTTGGCCATGCGCGCGTTCCGTTGCATCGTCGAGTGTCGCGGCTTCACTGCCGCCGCCGAGCGGCTCGACACCACGCATTCGACGATCTCCCGCCAGCTCCAGCAACTGGAGGCAGAACTCGGCACCCGCCTGATCAACCGCAACACCCGACGGTTCAGCCTGACCACGGCGGGGCAGCAGTATTACGCAGCGTGCGTGGACATTCTCGACCGCCTCGATCAGGCCGCGCTGGCGGTCGGGCAGGCCCGTGAAACCCCCAGTGGACTGTTGCGCATCAGCGCGCCGGTGGTGATCGGCACGCTGGAACTGGCGAGCTGGCTGCCGGCGTTTCAGCAGCGTTATCCCGAGGTTGAGGTCGATCTGTCCTGCGATGACCGTTTTGTCGACCTGATCGCCGAAGGCTTCGACGTGGCGCTGCGTATCTGCGGGCCGCTGGCGGATTCATCCCTGGTGGCGCGTCTGCTGACGGTGTCCGAGATGGTGCTGGTGGCCTCGCCGACCTACGTCGCGCGACACGGTCTGATCCGCCAGGTCAGTGAGCTGGCCGACCATCAATTGCTCGCGTTCGCCGGCGGTGGCGACTGGTCGTTGACCGATGCGCGCGGGCTGACGACAGCGGTGCGTGCCCAGGGGCGGTTCAAGGCGGACTCGATCAGCTCGCTGCATGCGGCGACGCTGGCCGGTGTCGGCATTGCCGCGTTCACCCGGGCCACGGTGCAGGACGATCTGTTGCATGGCCGGCTGGTGCAAATCCTGCCCAACTACAGCCTCGGCCAGCGGCATTACTACGCGCTGTATCCCCACGCCCGGCATGTGGCGCTGAAGGTGCAGGTCTTCGTCGAATTCATGGCCGAACACTACCGCAAGGCGAGTGCACCTTTGCGCTAAAACCCGTCGGGCCGCCAAGAAAGCTTGAGGGAAACGCGCTCGACGTGAACAATATGTAACTTCGCATTTCCACTTGAGACTCATTCATGACTGCCGCGTCCCGATTTCTGGCCTGGCTGGTGTTCCCGTTTTGCGCCCTGAGCAGCTTCAATCTGCTGGCCGACACCGTGGAAGGCGCGCCGCAAGCGCTGCACCTGCTCGATTACATCAGCGCCGATTACCCGCCGACGGTAGAGGCAGGCAAAGTCATCGACGACGGCGAGTACCGCGAGCAGCTGGAATTCACCCAGGTGCTGCAAGGGTTGATCGCCGGTCTGCCGGCCAAGCCTGAGAAAGCGGCGCTGGAACAAGGCGTGACTGCCTTACACGCCGCGATCACGGCGAAACAGGACGGCGCGGACGTCGCCCGTCAGGCCCGGCAACTGGGGGCGAAACTGGCGGTGGCTTATGAAGTCAGCCAGGCCCCGATCATCACGCCTGACCCGACCCGTGGTGCGCCGCTCTACGCGCAAAACTGCTCGGTGTGCCACGGCGATGCGGGTGCCGGCGACGGCCCGGCGGGTCTCGGCATGACGCCGGCGCCGGCCAATCTGCGCGACGCTGCGCGGATGGATCACCTGAGCCTGTACGCGATCTACAGCACTCTCGGTCAAGGCGTCGAAGGCACTGACATGCCAGCCTTCGCCGATCAGCTGGATGACCGTCAGCGTTGGGATCTGGCGACCTACATCGCGCAGTTCAGCGCCGATCCGGCCACGGCCAAATCCGACAAGACCTACAACATCGCCGACCTGGCCCGCCAGACCCCGGCCGAAGTGCAAGCTGCCGAAGGCGCTGAAGCCGCCGCGATCTTCCGTGTCCAGCGGGCGCAGCCGCCGCAGATCAAGCGCGGCCCGGCGCAGTTGCTCGACTACACTGCCGCAACTTTGGACAAGAGCCTGGCGGCGTACCGCGCCGGTGAGCACGATCAGGCCTATGACCTGTCGGTGGCGGCGTATCTGGAAGGCTTCGAACTGGTCGAAAGCTCGCTGGACAACGTCGACGCCAACGTGCGCAAGGACACCGAAAAATCCCTGATGGCTTATCGGCAATCGCTGCAGGACGGCTTGCCGGTGGAGCAGGCCGAACAGCGTCTCGACGCGGCCAAGGCCAAACTCAAGGAATCCGCCGGCCTGCTGGGCAGCGATGGTCTGAGCTGGTCGCTGAGCTACATCTCCGGGCTGCTGATTCTGCTGCGCGAAGGTCTGGAAGCGATTCTGGTGCTGGCGGCGATCCTCGCGTTCCTGCGCAACACCGGCCAGCAATCGGCGGTGCGCAGCGTCAACGTCGGCTGGGGGCTGGCGCTGCTCGCCGGCCTCGGCACCTGGGCGCTGGCGGCGTATGTGATCGATGTCAGCGGCTCCCAGCGTGAACTGTTGGAAGGCGCCACGGCGCTGTTCGCCAGCGTCATGGTGTTGTGGCTCGGCGTGTGGATGCACGACCGTCGGCACGCGGCGGCCTGGCAGGATTACATCAAGCAAAGTTTGGTTGGCGGAGGCGGGCGTTTCGGGTTTGCGATTCTGGCGTTCTTCTCGGTGTACCGCGAGCTGTTCGAAGTGATCCTGTTCTACGAAACCCTGTGGCTGCAGGCCGGTCCCGCCGGGCATAACGCGGTACTCGCTGGCGGCGCGACGGCGCTGGTGCTGCTGTTCGGTCTGGCGTGGGTGATCCTGCGCGGCTCGGCGAAACTGCCGCTGACGCTGTTCTTCAGCATCAACGCAGCGCTGCTCTGCGCGTTGTCGGTGGTGTTCGCCGGCCACGGCGTGAAGGCGTTGCAGGAAGCCGGGATCTTCGGCACCCGACCGGTGGCGTTCTTCGATTTCGACTGGCTGGGGATTCACGCCGATGCCTATTCGCTGACGGCGCAGGCCGTGGCGATTGCGGCGATTATCGTGCTGTATGGTCGTAGCTGGGTGGCTGAAAAACGTAGGGTGACTGCTGCTTAAAGGCATTCGCTGCGCTCATATTCGCGAGCAAGCTCGCTCCCACAGGGTTGGTGCGTAATCTGTGGGAGCGAGCTTGCTCGCGAATTTTTTGGAGGTAGAAAACATGCGCGTATGGATCGATGCCGACGCCTGCCCGAAGATGGCCAAGGAGCTGGTGGTCAAGTTCGCTCTCAAGCGCCGCTTCGAAGTGGTGCTGGTGGCGGGGCAGCCGCAGAGCAAACCGGCGCTGGCGATCGTCAAGCTGATCGTGGTGCCGAGCGGCCCGGATGCGGCGGATGATTATCTGGTGGAACACGCGGTGCCGGGCGAACTGGTGATCTGCAGCGACATCCCGCTGGCCGACCGGTTGGTGAAGAAGGGCGTTGCAGCGCTGGACCCGCGAGGCAAGGAGTTCGACGCGCAGAACATGGGTGAACGGCTGGCGACACGCAACCTGTTCACTGACCTGCGTGAACAGGGCCAGGTCAGCGGCGGCCCGGCGCCGTTCGGCGACCGGGAGAAGCAGGCGTTCGCCAATGCGCTGGACCGGATCCTGACACGGCTGGCGCGCCAATCCTGAGTTGATTGATCGTTCCCACGCTCTGCGTGGGAATGCCTCTCGGGACGCTCCGCGTCCCAGCCTCACCGCCGATGCAAGGCAGACGCGGAGCGTCCAAGGCTGCATTCCCACGCGGAGCGTGGGAACGATCGCTATCGCCGGTCAGGCGTCGTTTTCGTGGGTCAGTTCCAACACCCGATCCACCAGCTTGTTGATCCCCGAAGCCGCCTCGCTGATCGTCTGCGCCAGCATGTAGGCCGGGGTGGTCACCAGTTTGCGTGCCTTGTCTTCGATGATGTCGGTCACCGCGCAGTCTTCGTGGGTGGCGCCCATCTTGTTCATGGCGGCGGCCGTGTCGGTATCGTTGCCGATGGTGCAGGTCACGCCCGGGCCGTAGATCTTCGCGGCCAGCGCCGGCGAGATGCAGATCAGGCCAACAGGTTTGCCCGCTTCGGCAAAGGCTTCGGCCAGCGCCAGCACTTCCGGCTGTACGGTGCAGCCGGCGCCTTCGATGGCGAAGTTCGACAGGTTCTTCGCCGCACCGAAACCGCCGGGCACGATCAGCGCGTCGAAGTCCTCGACATCGGCCTCACGCAGATCCTTGACGTCGCCCCGGGCGATACGTGCCGACTCCACCAGCACGTTGCGCGATTCGGGCATTTCTTCACCGTTCAGGTGGTTGATCACATGCAATTGCGCAATGTTCGGGGCGAAGCACTGCACCTGAGCGCCGCGCTGGTCGAGGCGCAGCAGAGTGATGACGCTCTCGTGGATCTCGGCGCCGTCGTACACGCCGCAACCGGACAGGATCACTGCAACTTTTTTGCTCATGGGTTTCTCTCCAGATTCATGGCGTTAAATGTCCACTAATTTGTCGTTCGTTGCCATAGGGTCTAGCCCCGGCTACACCTAGGATCTGTGCACACGGATCTCGATCAGGGCGCGTCATGAACTTCATTCTGTATGCGGTGCCTTTTTTCTTCGTATTGATTGCGGCTGAGCTCATCGCCGACCGCTGGCGCGGGGTGAGCAACTATCGCCTAGCCGATGCGGTGAACAGCATCAGCACCGGGGTGTTGTCGACCACCACCGGCCTGTTGACCAAGGGTGTGGGCCTGGTGACCTACGCGTTTGCCCTTGAGCACCTGGCGCTGGTCAGGTTGCCGGCGGACAGCGTCTGGGTCTGGGTGTTTGCCTTTGTCCTCTATGACTTCTGCTATTACTGGCTGCATCGCATGGGTCATGAACGCAACATCCTCTGGGCCGCGCATTCGGTGCATCACCAGAGCGAGGACTACAACCTTTCCACGGCCTTGCGCCAGACCAGCACCGGGTTTCTGCTGGGCTGGATTTTCTACCTGCCGATGGCCGTGCTCGGGGTGCCGCTGCTGGTGTTCGTCAGTGTCGCGGCGCTGAATCTGCTGTATCAGTTCTGGGTCCATACCCGGCACATTCCCAAGCTCGGCTGGTTCGAGTGGTGCTTCGTCACGCCGTCCAATCATCGGGCTCACCATGCACAGAACGCTCTCTACATGGATCGCAACTACGGCGGGGTGTTCATTATTTGGGACCGTCTGTTCGGCTCGTTTCAGGAAGAGGACGACAACGAGCCGGTGATTTTCGGCGTGACCACGCCGCTGGCGAGCTGGAATCCGTTGTGGGCCAACCTGCAGTTTTACGCGCAGCTATGGGATGACGCGCGCCGGGCCGAGCGCACGTGGGACAAGATCCGGATCTGGTTCATGCGCACCGGCTGGCGTCCGGCAGACGTCGCGGCGAAGTACCCGATGAGCAAGCCGGACCTGAGTCAGTTCCGCAAATTCGAAGTGCCGCTGGACAGTCGTCAGCAGTGGTACGTGGGTTTGCAGTTCGGCGTTTATGTGGCGCTTGGCAGTTATCTGCTGAATCTGGAACGCAGTCTGCCCACCGGCGCATTGCTGCTCGGCTGGGGCGCGATGGCGTTCGGTTTGTTCGTGTTGGGCGTGGCCCTGGAGAATCGCCCGTGGGCGGGCAGGCTGGAAGTGCTGCGGCTGGCATCGAACCTGCCGCTGGTGTGGCTGGCGCCGCTGGTCGGACTCTGGTCGGCCAGCCCGGGGATGTGGGTCGGCCTGCTCAGTTACAGCCTGCTCAGCGGCATCGGGCTGTATTGCTGCCGCCAGAGACTTACTCGGCTGGCGTCTTAGGGTCGGCGGCCTTGGCCATTTCGGCTTTGTGCCGTTCGGCCTTGGCCAGTTGCTCGGCCTGCTCTTCCTCGTAGACCTTTTTCGCCAGCCGGGCATTCTTGAACCGGCGGCGCAGCCACAGGCCCAGGCCAAGCACCAGCAACGCGCCCAGTACCCACAATTCATACTTCTTGATGCTGCCGAGCATGCCTTCGAGCACGGCGCCGAAATGGTAGGCGGCAGCGGCCAGGGCGGTGGCCCAGATCGCAGCGCCGATGCCGTTCAGCAGCAGATAACGTCCCGGCGGATAGCCCGACAGGCCGATCGCCACCGGCATCACCGTGCGCAGGCCGTACACAAAGCGGAAGCTCAGGACCCAGATGTCCGGGTGCTTGCGGATGTGTTCCAGCGCGCGGTCGCCCATCATCTGCCAGCGCGGTTTGCGCGCCAGCAACTTGCGCCCGTGCTTGCGGCCCAGGAAGTACCACAGCTGATCGCCGGCATAGCTGCCGAAGAACGCCACGACCACCACCAGTTTGATGTCCATGTATTCACGGAACGCGAGGAAGCCCGCGAGCACCAGGATGGTTTCGCCTTCGAAAAACGTGCCGAGAAACAGGGCAAAGTAGCCGAAGTCATGCAGAAATTGTTGGAGCATTGTCTGGGTGCTGGCGAAATGAACGCGCAGCCTAACCCTTCGGACACATTCAGGAAAGTGTCGAAATGTGTCTCGACGTGAACATTTCCTACACGGACAATGGAAAGCGACTACCTGTCGCAGGGGTGCACATAACTGTAATACGTTGGTCATAATGGCCATCTATAACTGTCACGCTCGCCCGTTTGCGCGGGCTCAGGAGTCTGCCGTGAGCTTTACCCCAGCCAACCGTCTTTTCCCTGCCACCCGCCTGCGTCGCAATCGCCGTGATGATTTTTCACGGAGGCTGGTGCGTGAGAATGTGTTGACGGTCGATGACCTGATCCTGCCGGTGTTCGTGCTCGACGGTGAAAACCGTCGCGAAGCCGTGGCCTCGATGCCGGGTGTCGAGCGCCTGACCATCGACCTGCTGCTTGAAGAAGCCGCCAAATGGGTCGAACTGGGAATCCCGGCGCTGGCGCTGTTCCCGGTTACCCCGCCCGAACTCAAATCCCTCGATGCCGCCGAAGCCTGGAATCCCGAAGGTATCGCCCAGCGCGCCACCCGTGCCCTGCGTGACCGATTCCCCGAGCTGGGCGTGATCACCGACGTCGCCCTCGACCCGTTCACCACCCACGGTCAGGACGGCATTCTCGATGAAGAAGGCTATGTGCAGAACGACATCACTGTCGATGCACTGGTCAAACAGGCGTTGTCTCACGCCGCTGCCGGCGCCCAGGTGGTTGCCCCGTCGGACATGATGGACGGCCGCATTCAGGCGATCCGCGAAGCGTTGGAGCTGGCCGGTCACGTCAACGTGCGGATCATGGCCTACTCGGCCAAGTACGCGAGCGCCTATTACGGCCCGTTCCGCGATGCCGTGGGTTCGGCCGCGAACCTGGGCAAGGCGAACAAGGCCTCCTATCAGATGGACCCGGCCAACAGCGACGAAGCGCTGCACGAAGTGGGCGCGGACTTGTCTGAAGGCGCGGACATGGTCATGGTCAAACCCGGCATGCCGTACCTGGACATTTTGTTCCGGGTAAAAGATGCCTTCAAAGTGCCGACCTTCGTCTATCAAGTTAGCGGCGAATACGCCATGCACATGGCGGCGATCCAGAATGGCTGGTTGAGCGAAGGCGTGATCCTCGAATCCCTGACCGCCTTTAAACGTGCCGGCGCCGATGGCATCCTGACTTACTTTGCTGTCCGTGCCGCTCAATTGTTACGAGAGCAGAAATAGCCCTCCCAGGAACATTCGATGAATACCGAAGGACTCACTGAAGTTGCCGTAAAAGAAGCTCAACCCGTGGTCGAGCAGATTACCGAAACCCCGCCGGAACTGGAGCCAGCGCCACCCGCGCCGGCAACCGAGCCTGCCGCGGCGGTTCCGGCGATCGCGATTCCCGGCCTGGATGACAGCAGCCTGTACATCCACCGTGAGTTGTCGCAACTGCAGTTCAACATCCGCGTGCTGGAACAGGCGCTGGACGAGTCCTACCCGTTGCTGGAGCGGCTGAAGTTCCTGCTGATCTTCTCCAGCAACCTCGACGAATTCTTCGAAATCCGCGTCGCCGGCCTCAAGAAACAAATCACCTTCGCCCGTGAACAGGCCGGTGCTGATGGCCTGCAACCGCATCAGGCCCTGGCCCGCATCAGCGAGCTGGTGCACGGTCATGTCGACCGCCAGTACGCGATCCTCAACGACATCCTGCTGCCGGAGCTGGAAAAGCATCAGGTGCGCTTCATCCGTCGTCGCAACTGGACGACCAAGCTCAAGACCTGGGTGCGCCGTTATTTCCGCGACGAGATCGCGCCGATCATCACCCCGATCGGCCTCGACCCGACGCACCCGTTCCCGTTGCTGGTGAACAAGAGCCTGAACTTCATCGTCGAGCTCGAAGGCATCGACGCCTTCGGTCGCGACTCCGGTCTGGCAATCATCCCGGCACCGCGCCTGTTGCCACGGATCATCAAGGTGCCGGAAGAAGTCGGCGGCCCTGGCGACAACTATGTGTTCCTGTCGTCGATGATCCACGCCCACGCCGATGACCTGTTCCAGGGCATGAAGGTAAAAGGCTGCTACCAGTTCCGTCTGACCCGAAACGCCGACCTCGCGCTCGATTCCGAAGACGTCGAAGACCTGGCCCGCGCCCTGCGTGGCGAGCTGTTCTCCCGTCGTTACGGTGACGCCGTGCGCCTGGAAGTCGCCGACACCTGCCCGAAACACCTGTCGGACTACCTGCTCAAGCAGTTCAACCTGAGCGAGACCGAGCTGTATCAGGTCAACGGTCCGGTGAACCTGACGCGTCTGTTCAGCATTACCGGCCTGGACAGCCATCCGGAGCTGCAATACACGCCGTTCACGCCGCAGATCCCGAAACTGCTGCAGAACAGCGAGAACATTTTCAGCGTGATCAGCAAGCAGGACATCCTGCTGCTGCACCCGTTCGAGTCGTTCACCCCGGTGGTCGACCTGCTGCGCCAGGCCGCCAAGGATCCGCACGTTCTGGCCGTGCGCCAGACCCTGTACCGCTCCGGCGCCAACTCGGAAATCGTCGATGCGCTGGTAGACGCCGCGCGTAACGGCAAGGAAGTGACGGCGGTCATCGAGCTGCGTGCGCGCTTCGACGAAGAGTCCAACCTGCAACTGGCCAGCCGTCTGCAAGCGGCGGGTGCGGTGGTGATCTATGGCGTGGTCGGCTTCAAGACCCACGCCAAGATGATGCTGATCCTGCGTCGCGAGGCCGGCGAGATCGTGCGTTACGCGCACCTCGGCACCGGTAACTACCACGCCGGCAACGCCCGTCTGTACACCGACTACAGCCTGCTGACCTCCGACGACGCCTTGTGCGAAGACGTCGGCAAACTGTTCAGCCAGTTGATCGGCATGGGTAAAACGTTGCGCATGAAGAAGCTGCTGCATGCGCCGTTCACCCTGAAGAAGGGCATGCTCGACATGATCCTGCGCGAGACGCAATTCGCGCTCGACGGCAAGCCGGCGCACATCATCGCCAAGTTCAACTCGCTGACCGATCCGAAGATCATCCGCGCGCTGTACAAGGCCAGCCAGTCCGGCGTGCGCATCGATCTGGTGGTGCGCGGCATGTGCTGCCTGCGTCCGGGCATCGCCGGGGTTTCGCACAACATCCACGTGCGCTCGATCATCGGTCGCTTCCTTGAACACACCCGAGTGTTCTACTTCCTCAACGGTGGCGAGGAGCAGATGTTCCTGTCCAGCGCCGACTGGATGGAGCGCAACCTCGACAAGCGCGTCGAGACTTGCTTCCCGGTGGAAGGCAAGAAGCTGCTGACCCGGGTCAAGAAAGAGCTGGAGCTGTACCTGACCGACAACACCCACAGCTGGAGCCTGCAATCGGACGGCCGCTACATCCGCAACACGCCGACCGGCAACCAGAACCCGCGCAGTGCGCAGGCGACGTTGCTGGAGCGGTTGGGTAGCCCGATTTTGCCGGTCAGCAGCTGACCGCAGGTTTTAAAGCCATAAAAAAGGCGATCCATCCGGATCGCCTTTTTTGTGCCTGCCCGTTACTCAATGCACGGTCAGAACAATCCCCACCCGCGTCAGCCACTCGGCCTCAAGCCCGAAATCCGCCTGGGTCAGCTGGTTTTCATCCAGCCAGTTCTCCGGGAATTCCACGTCGAGGTTGCTGCCGTTGGCATGCAGTGCCACTTGCGGCATCGCCTGGGTGCCACGGATGTGGTGGAACAGGATGGCAAAGCGCAACAGCACGCACAGGCGGATCAGCTTGTCGCCGTCGTCGCCGAACTCGGCGAACTTGTCTTTGGGGATGTTGCGGCGGTGGCCGCGCACCAGCAGGGCGAGCATTTGCTGGTCTTCGCGGGAGAAGCCGGCGAGGTCCGAGTGCTCGATCAGGTAAGCGCCGTGCTTGTGGTAGTGATAGTGAGCGATGTCGAGCCCGACTTCGTGCACTTTCGCCGCCCAGCCCAGCAGTTCGCGCCAGATGCCGTCGTCCAGCTCCCAGTCCACGGCCACTTGATCAAACGCGTGCAAGGCTTTGCGCTCGACCCGTGCGGCCTGTTCCAGATCGACGTGGTAGCGCTCCATCAGCGAGGTCAGGGTGCGTTCGCGCACGTCTTCGTGGTGATGGCGGCCGAGCAGGTCGTAGAGCACGCCTTCACGCAGCGCGCCTTCGCAGTGATCCATGCGTTGCAGTTCGAGGGCGTCGAAGATCGCTTCGAGAATCGCTAGACCTGCCGGGAAGATCGCCCGGCGATCCGGCTTGATGCCTTCGAAATCGATCTTGTCGACATCGCCCAGCTTGAACAGGCGGCGCTTGAGCCACGCCAGACCTTCGGCATTCACTTCGCCGGTGCCGTGGCCGCCGGCCTTCAGCGCCAGGCCGATGGCGCGGATGGTGCCCGAGGAGCCGATGGCTTCATCCCAGGTCAGGCGGTGCAGGGCGTGTTCGATACTCATGATTTCCAGCCGCGCCGCCGTGTACGCCTGGGCGTAGCGGGCCGGGGTGATCTTGCCGTCCTTGAAATAGCGCTGGGTGAAACTCACGCAGCCCATTTGCAGGCTTTCGCGCAGCAGCGGTTCGAAACGCTGGCCGATGATGAATTCGGTACTGCCGCCGCCGATGTCGGCGACCAGACGTTTGCCCGGAGTGTCGGCGAGGGTGTGGGACACGCCAAGGTAGATCAGGCGGGCCTCTTCACGGCCGGAGATGACTTCCACCGGATGGCCGAGGATTTCTTCGGCGCGGCGGATGAATTCGCCACGGTTGCGCGCCTCGCGCAGGGCGTTGGTGCCGACGATCCGCACGGCGCCCAGCGGCATGCCGTTGATCAGTTGGGCAAAGCGCTTGAGGCAGTCGAGCCCGCGCTGCATGGATTCTTCGTTGAGCTGGCGCTCATCGTCGATGCCGGCGGCCAGCTGAACCTTTTCACCGAGCCGTTCGAGAATACGGATTTCGCCGTTCTGGGCCTTGGCCACGACCATATGGAAGCTGTTGGAGCCCAGGTCGATCGCGGCGATCAGGGACAGATTCTTGGCTTGGGATTGCGGCATGGTCAGGGGGTCTCGGTCGATAACCCCGACATCGTGCCACGATCAAACGCTGCCGCCAACGCGCATGGTTCAAACCCTTGATCCTGCGCATAAAAGCCAGGGACCGTTGCGCACTCAACGACGCTGATCGTTCCCACGCTCTGCGTGGGAATGCCTCAATGGACGCTCTGCGTCCGCTTTTGGGACGCGGAGCGTCCCGGGCTGCATTCCCACGCGGACGGTTCGACGCCTCGACGTGGGAACGAGCGGGTAGCAGGCCGTTTCAGGCAGTCGCTTCAACCGTGCCAATGAAATTCGCCAGCTCCGGCGTCTGCGGATCGGCAAACAGCACTTTCGGATCTCCCACCTCGTGCACCTTGCCCTGATGCATGAACACCAGCTTGTCCCCGACCTCCCGGGCGAAGCGCATTTCGTGGGTGACCATGATCAGCGTCATGCCTTCTTTAGCGAGCTGGCGGACCACGCTGAGCACTTCATTGACCAGCTCCGGGTCCAGCGCCGAGGTGATCTCGTCGCACAGCAACACCTTCGGCGACATTGCCAGCGCCCGGGCAATCGCCACGCGCTGTTGCTGGCCGCCCGAGAGGCGTTCCGGGAACGCATCGAACTTTTCACCCAGGCCGACGCGCTCCAGCATCTGCCGCGCCAGCTCTTGCGCCTTGGCCTTGGGCACTTTCTGCACCACTTGCGGCGCGAGCATCACGTTTTCGCCGACGGTCAGGTGCGGAAACAGGTTGAACTGCTGAAACACCATCCCGACTTTCTGCCGCAGGCTGCGCAGATCGGCGCGTGCGGCGTCGAGGTATTCGCCGTCGACTTCGATCACGCCGTCGTTGATCGACTCCAGGCCGTTGAGGGTGCGCAGCAGGGTGGATTTGCCCGAGCCGCTGCGGCCGATAATCGCCACCACCTGGCCTTCCTCGACGCTCAGGTCGATGCCTTTGAGCACGTGGTGATCGCCGTAGTATTTATGCAGGGCGGAAATTCTAAGCAGAGGCATGCAGTCTCCTTTCCAGGTAGCGCGCACTGAGGGACAGGGGGTAGCAGAGCAGGAAGTAGCCCAAGGCGACGAGGCCGTAGACCATGAACGGTTCGAAGGTGGCGTTGGCGAGCATGCCGCCGGTCTTGGTCAGTTCGGTGAAGCCGATGATCGAGGTCACGGCGGTGCCTTTGACCACTTGCACCGAGAAGCCCACGGTCGGCGCCACGGCAATGCGCAGCGCTTGCGGCAGGATCACGTAGCGCAGTTGCTCCAGCGGATTCAGCGCCAGGCTCGACGAAGCTTCCCACTGACCGTTGGGAATCGCCTCGACGCAACCGCGCCAGATCTCCGCCAGATAGGCGCTGGTGAACAGCGTCAGGGCAATCGCCGCCGCCATCCACGGCGAAATCTCCACCCCGGCCAGCGCCACGCCGAAGAACACCAGAAACAGCTGCATCAACAATGGGGTGCCCTGGAACAGTTCGATCCAGGTGCGGGCGATGCTGCTGGGCAGCGGGTTTTTCGAGATGCGCATGATCAGGATCAGCAACCCGACGATCCCGCCGCCGATGAACGCTACCAGCGACAGCGCCAGCGTCCATTGCAGGCCGGTCAGCAGGTTGCGCAGGATGTCCCAGAACGTGAAGTCGCTCATTGGCTGCTCCTTGCGCTGCTTTTCGACAGGTAACGCCGGCCGAGCCAGTTCAACAGCTGACGGATCAGCAGCGCCATGCACAGATAAATGAGGGTGGTCAGGGCGTAGGTTTCAAAGGCGCGGAAGTTGCGTGACTGAATGAAGTTGGCGGCGAAGCTCAACTCTTCGGTGGCAATCTGCGAACACACTGCCGACCCGAGCATGACGATGATGATCTGGCTGCTAAGCGCCGGCCAGACCTTGCCCAGCGCAGGCAGCAGTACCACGTGGCGGAACGCTTCGAAACGGCTCATCGCCAATGCCGCCGCTGCTTCCAGCTGCCCGCGCGGAATCGCCTGGATGCCGGCGCGGATGATCTCGGTCGAGTACGCGCCGAGGTTGATCACCATCGCCAGCACCGCCGCTTGCCACTCGGAAATCTGTACACCGAGGGACGGCAGGCCGAAGAAGATGAAGAACAGTTGCACCAGGAATGGCGTGTTGCGGATCAACTCCACATAAACGCCGAAGATCGTCGAGAACGGGCGGATGTTCCACGCCCGCACCAGCGCCCCGACGATGCCCACGCCAACCCCGAGCAGCGCGCCGATGGCCGTCAGCTCAAGGGTGAACAGCGCCCCGCGCAGCAGCAGGTCGGTGTTTTCCACCACCGGCAAGAAATCGAACTGATAGGCCATGAAAGTCTCCCGCGTCGCCGGTCAGAGGTCGGCCGGCAGCGGCTCTTTGAGCCAGGTCTGCGCGTTCTTTTCCAGCGCGCCGTCAGCCTTGGCGGTGGCCAGGATCTCGTTGACCTTGCCCAGCAGCGCCGGCTCGTTCTTGTTCACGCCGACGTAGACCGGCGAGTCCTTGAGCTTCACTTTCAGCGCGGGGACGCGTTTCGGGTTCTTTTCACTGATCGCGACCATCACCACGTTGCCGCTGGCGATCAGGTCGACCTGGCCTGCGAGGTAGGCGGCGATGGTCGAGTTGTTGTCTTCGAAGCGTTTGATGGTCACGCCTTCGGGGGCGACCTTGGTCAGCTCGATGTCTTCGATGGCGCCACGGGTGACGCTGATGGTCTTGCCCTTGAGGTCGTCGAGGGTGCTGACGGCTGCGTCCGGCGGGCCGAATACGGCGAGGTAGAACGGCGCATAGGCGCGGGAGAAATCGATGACCTTCTCGCGCTCGGGGTTCTTGCCGAGGCTGGAAATCACCAGGTCGACCTTGCCGGTGGTGAGGAACGGGATGCGGTTGGTGCTGTTGACCGGGGTCAGTTCGAGTTTGACCTTGAGCTGCTCGGCCAGCAGTTTCGCGGTGTCGATATCGAGGCCGCGCGGCTTCATGTCCGGGCCGACCGAACCAAACGGCGGGAAGTCCTGGGGCACGGCGACTTTCAAGGTGCCGCGTTTGACCACGTCATCCAGACCGTCGGCATGGGCGGGGGCCTGGCTCAGCATCAGACCGGCAAACAGGGCGGCGAGGAGGGCGCTGTAACGCTTCGTCATGGACAATCTCCGGATCGGCGGGAAGTGAATTCTGCGATCGGACAGAGCATGGGCCGTGCCAAGACAACGGTTCAGCCCCGCAAAGCCACGGGTTTAGCGGGTTTGTTCGGTCTTACTGGTCTGAACAGTCAGGTCGGGTTTCGCACTGCGATAGCGCATCGATGCGCACCGTCGAACCCCGCTGGGGCACGACTTGCCTGATGCCTCGAATAGCTTTACAACTGGCCGCACCTTGGCCTGGTCCGTCTGGAAAACCATGAACTCGATCTCCCGCGCCGTACCCGAAGTGGCGCTGCAAGCGATCCGCAAACTGATTACTGAGCAGGGCTTCGGCCCCGGCGATGCGCTGCCTTCGCAACGGGATCTGGCGGTTCAGCTGGGTGTCAGTCGCGCGTCATTGCGTGAGGCGTTGTCGTCCTTGAGTGCGCTGGGGGTGGTCAGCATTCAGCCGGGTAAGGGCGTGTTCGTGCAGGCGCCGGTGGAATTGCCGCGCGGCGAGGGCGCACCGGCCTGGCCCTTTGCAGCCCAGGCTTCGCCGCTGGAGATCTTTCAGTTGCGCTACGCGCTGGAAGGGTTCGCGGCCGGATTGGCGGCGGTGACGCTGAGCACGTTTGATCTGGACGAACTGGAAGACAACGTCGCCGCCATGCGCGAGCAACTGCGCGCCGGCGATTTCGAGGCAGCGGCGAAACTGGATTTCGAATTCCACCGGCGAATCCTGCTGGCCAGCGGCAATCAGGCGATGCTGAGCATCCTCACCGCCAGCGCCGACATCTTTCTGGAGAGCCAGAAACTACCGTTCATCCGCGCGGAACGGGCCATGGAAACCTGGCAGGAACACCGCAAGATCCTCCGCGCCCTGGCCCGCCGCGCCTCCGCCGCCGCGCAGAAAGCCATGCAGGAGCACGTGCGCAACGCGGCCCTGCGTACCGGAATTTCCTTCATCGCCCCCGCCAGCGCGTGACTTGAGCTATACCCAAACTCATCGAGTGCCATAGCAAGACTCAATCATCTGCGGCTTCCTGAACAAGGGAAGGGCGGCTATGATGGGCCACGTTTTTTTGCTTACAACCTGGAGAATTCCATGAGCAGCGATCTGATCAAACACGTTAGCGACGCTAGCTTCGAAGCCGACGTACTCAAGGCCGAAGGCGCTGTCCTGGTCGACTACTGGGCTGAATGGTGCGGCCCTTGCAAAATGATCGCTCCGGTTCTGGACGAGATTGCAGAGACTTACAAAGGCAAGCTGACCGTTGCCAAACTGAACATCGACGAAAACCAGGAAACCCCTGCCAAGCACGGCGTACGTGGTATTCCGACCCTGATGCTGTTCAAGAACGGCAACGTGGAAGCGACCAAGGTCGGCGCTCTGTCGAAGTCGCAACTGGCTGCTTTCCTCGACGCCAACATCTAAGCGTCGCGGTAAAGATTGTCCTCAAAAAGCCCCGCAAATTGCGGGGCTTTTTGCGTATTCAGGGCTAGACGCTCCGAAACTCAGGTGATACATTCGGCCCCGCACTGGTTTCTCCACTGCCCCCTGCTAGCCGTCGCCGACGCACTCCTTTTCGAATAAGTACGCGATCCTGTCGCCTTCTCCGCGGCGCGGCCTCATTAAGCCAAAAGCTTAATTTCCCCCCTCCATAAATGATTACGTCATTCCTATATGAATCTGACTGAACTCAAGCAAAAGCCGATTACCGAACTGCTCGAATTGGCCGAACAGATGGGCATAGAAAATATGGCCCGTTCGCGCAAGCAGGACGTGATTTTCTCCCTGCTGAAAAAGCACGCTAAAAGCGGTGAGGAAATCTCCGGTGATGGCGTGCTGGAGATTCTCCAGGACGGCTTCGGCTTCCTGCGCTCCGCTGACGCTTCCTATCTCGCCGGCCCTGACGACATCTACGTCTCGCCGAGCCAGATCCGCCGTTTCAACTTGCGCACCGGTGACACCATCGTTGGCAAGATCCGCCCTCCGAAGGAAGGCGAGCGTTATTTCGCCCTGCTCAAGGTCGACACGATCAACTTCGATCGTCCTGAGAACGCGAAGAACAAGATTCTCTTCGAGAACCTGACCCCGCTGTTCCCGAACGTGCGCATGAAGATGGAAGCCGGCAACGGTTCCACCGAAGACCTCACCGGTCGTGTGATCGACCTGTGCGCCCCGATCGGCAAAGGCCAGCGCGGTCTGATCGTTGCACCGCCGAAAGCCGGTAAAACGATCATGCTGCAGAACATCGCAGCGAACATCGCCCGTAACAATCCTGAAGTTCACCTGATCGTGCTGTTGATCGACGAACGTCCGGAAGAAGTGACCGAAATGCAGCGCACCGTGCGCGGCGAAGTGGTTGCCTCGACCTTCGACGAGCCGCCGACCCGTCACGTGCAAGTGGCTGAAATGGTGATCGAGAAGGCCAAGCGCCTGGTCGAACACAAGAAGGACGTGGTGATCCTGCTCGACTCCATCACCCGTCTGGCCCGTGCCTACAACACCGTGATCCCGAGCTCCGGCAAGGTGCTGACCGGTGGTGTCGATGCCCACGCCCTGGAGAAACCGAAGCGTTTCTTCGGCGCTGCGCGCAACATCGAAGAAGGCGGCTCGCTGACCATCATCGCCACCGCGCTGGTTGAAACCGGCTCGAAGATGGACGAAGTGATCTACGAAGAGTTCAAGGGCACCGGCAACATGGAGCTGCCACTGGACCGTCGTATCGCCGAGAAGCGTGTGTTCCCGGCCATCAACATCAACAAGTCCGGTACCCGTCGCGAAGAGCTGTTGACTGCCGACGACGAACTGCAGCGTATGTGGATCCTGCGCAAACTGCTGCACCCGATGGACGAAGTGGCGGCCATCGAGTTCCTGGTCGACAAGCTGAAAACGACCAAGACCAACGACGAATTCTTCCTGTCGATGAAGCGCAAGTAACATCGTCGGTTGATTCAGAAAATGGCGTCCCTCAGGGGGCGCCATTTTTTTTGCCTGTTTTTTGTCCGGGACGATGGGAGGTTTGCGATCTGGTAAGGTCATTGAGTTGGCAAAACAAAGAAGCAGCATTCAAGGCTGTACAAAAATAACCATCTGATTGGCATCAAGGATTTATGAGCACACTCGCTTATCGAAGGGATATCGACGGCTTGCGCGCAGTCGCTGTAATTGCCGTGGTGTTGTTCCATTTTGGCGTCCCCGGAATTACCGGCGGTTTTGTCGGCGTGGACGTGTTTTTCGTGATCTCCGGTTACCTCATCACCTCGATCATCTGGAACCAGCGCCAGGCGGGCAGGTTCAGCTTCGTCGAGTTCTGGTCGCGGCGAGCGCGGCGGATTCTGCCGGCGCTGTTTGCGATGATCATCGCGGTGCTGGCGTTAGGCTGGTTCCTGCTGGCGCCCAAGGACTACGAAGAACTCGGGCGTTCGGTGCGCTATCAGGTGATGTTCGTCTCGAACATTCTGTTCATGCGCCAGGACGGCTATTTCGATGTTGCCTCGGACCTCAAACCGCTGCTGCATACCTGGTCGCTGGCGGTGGAGGAGCAGTTCTACATCGTCTTTCCGCTGTTGCTGACCCTGATGTCGAGCCGCTTGAAACACTGGCGGCTTGCGCTGTTCGGCATCTTGCTCGTTTCGTTCGGGTTGAGTGTCTGGGCGGTCCATCATCACCCGGAAAAAGCCTTCTTTCTGTTGCCGATGCGCGCGTGGGAGCTGTTGGCCGGTGCGATGCTGGCGATCGCGCCGAAGCATGCCTGGCGCCTCAAGCCGATGGCCGCACAACTGTTGAGCCTGCTCGGCATGGGCCTGATTCTGTTGGCGGTGTTCGGTTTCGACAAGCGTACGCCGTTCCCCGGTGCGGCCGCATTGCTGCCGGTGCTTGGCGTCGTGCTGCTGATCCTGGCCAACGGTCATCGCCAGACCTGGGTGGGTCAATTCTTGAGCAGCCGGGTCATGGTCGGCCTGGGTCTGATTTCCTATTCCTGGTACCTGTGGCACTGGCCGGTGTTCGTGTTTTCCAGCTACGCCAGCGTCGAGGAACCGAGCGCCTTCGACAGTGCCGGGCTGATCCTGCTGACCCTGGTGCTGGGTTATCTGTCGTGGAAATTCGTCGAGACGCCGTTTCGCGAGCGGCGTTTGTTGGCCGGGCGTCGGCAGATTCTTCTGGCCGGCGCTTTCGGTGTGCTGGTACTCGGGCTGGCCGGGCAAACCCTGCGCTGGACTGATGGGTTGCCGTGGCGGTTGTCCGATCAGGCGCTGCAATACGCCAAGGGCCGCGAATGGCGGCCGGAACTGATGGCATGCCTGGCCGACGACAAGACGCCGGATGACAAACTGTTCTGCCGCTACGGCCAGCAGGACCGCCCGTCACGTGCGCTGGTCTGGGGTGACAGCCATGCCACGGCGCTGATTCCGATATTCGACGATGGCGCCAAAGCCCATGGTGTCAGCGTAATCCTCGCCAGTTCGGCCGGTTGCGTTCCGGTGGCGGGAATTGAACATGACGCCCGCTGCGCACGGTTCAATCAGCGGGTCGAACAGGCACTCAAGCCGCAGAACGTCAGCGATGTGGTGCTGGTCGCGCGCTGGAGCCTGTATCTCTATGGCGACACGAAAAGTGGCCTGGATCACGCATTGAAAGCAGCCGACGGACATTACGACCGGGTCATCGCCGAGCAGCGTCTGGCCGAAGGCCTTCGTGCACGGGTGGCGCAGTTGCGGGCAGGCGGGCATCGGGTCTGGCTGGTGAAAGAGGTGCCGTTGCAGGCGTTCAGTCCGCCGTACCGCCTGACGCGGCTGGCGATGCTGGATCGCCCGGTGGATGACGTCGGGCTGAATGTCGCCGAACACCACAAGCGCCAGGCGTTCATCAGTCAGCTGTTCGCCGATCTGGCAAAAGACCCGGCGGTGCGAGTCATCGATCCGGCGCCGAAGCTGTGCGATGAAAGCGGCCTGTGCCGTGCCGAGCTCGGTGGTTACTCGCTGTACACCGATGACAATCACCTGTCGGAAGTCGGTGCGCGCTTCGTGGCGCCGATCCTCGAACCGCTGTTTGTCGGCCTGCAGGCCAGGGCAAATCTCGGAAAAGGTCAGGCGAATGCAGCCAAGTAAGCAGTGACGGGCTGCCAGCGACCGGCATAGCAGGTAGGATGTACGCCTATTTTGAGGGTGCCATCGTCAATGAAATTCAAGGATCTTCGGGATTTCGTGCAGCAGCTTGAGCAGCGCGGAGAGTTGAAACGCATCCAGATTCCCGTCTCGCCGGTGCTGGAAATGACCGAGGTGTGCGACCGCACGCTGCGGGCCAAGGGCCCGGCGCTGCTGTTCGAGAAGCCGACCGGTTACGACATCCCGGTGCTCGGCAACCTGTTCGGCACCCCCGAGCGGGTGGCCATGGGCATGGGCGCCGAGTCGGTCAGCGAGCTGCGCGAAATCGGCAAGCTGCTGGCATTCCTCAAGGAGCCTGAGCCGCCGAAGGGCTTGAAGGACGCGTGGTCGAAGCTGCCGATCTTCCGCAAGATCATCGCGATGGCGCCGAAGGTCGTCAAAGACGCGCCGTGCCAGGAAGTGGTCATCGAAGGCGATGACGTCGATCTGGCGATGCTGCCGGTGCAGACCTGCTGGCCGGGCGACGTGGCGCCGCTGATCACTTGGGGCCTGACCGTCACCAAGGGCCCGAACAAGGACCGGCAGAACCTTGGTATCTACCGTCAGCAAGTGATCGGCCGCAACAAGGTCATCATGCGCTGGCTCAGCCACCGTGGCGGCGCCTTGGATTTCCGTGAGTGGTGCGAAAAGCATCCGGGGCAGCCGTTCCCGGTGTCCGTGGCCCTTGGCGCGGATCCGGCGACCATTCTCGGCGCCGTTACTCCGGTGCCGGACAGCCTCTCCGAATACGCCTTCGCCGGTCTGCTGCGCGACAGCCGCACGGAACTGGTGAAGTGCCGTGGCAACGACCTGCAAGTGCCGGCCACTGCCGAAATCATTCTTGAAGGCGTGATCCATCCGGGCGAAATGGCCGATGAAGGCCCGTACGGTGACCACACCGGTTACTACAACGAAGTCGACAGCTTCCCGGTGTTCACCGTCGAGCGTATTACCCATCGGATCAAGCCGATCTACCACAGCACCTACACCGGCCGTCCGCCGGATGAGCCGGCGATTCTCGGCGTGGCGCTGAATGAAGTGTTCGTTCCGATCCTGCAGAAGCAGTTCCCGGAGATCACCGACTTCTACCTGCCGCCGGAAGGCTGCTCGTACCGCATGGCCGTGGTGACGATGAAGAAGTCGTATCCGGGCCACGCCAAGCGCGTGATGCTGGGTGTCTGGTCGTTTTTGCGACAGTTCATGTACACCAAGTTCGTTATCGTCACCGACGACGACATCAACGCGCGGGACTGGAACGACGTGATCTGGGCCATCACCACGCGCATGGACCCCAAGCGCGACACGGTGATGATCGACAACACGCCGATCGACTACCTCGACTTCGCCTCGCCGGTGTCGGGGCTCGGCTCGAAGATGGGCCTGGACGCCACCCACAAGTGGCCGGGCGAAACCACTCGCGAGTGGGGCCGCGTCATCGTCAAGGATGACGCCGTCACCCAACGGATCGATGCCATCTGGAATCAGTTAGGAATAGATTGATGCGTGTAACCCTGCAGCCCTCCGGAGCGGTGCTCGAGATACAGCCCGGAGAGCGGATTCTCGATGGTGCGCGGCGCCTGGGCTACGAATGCCCGCAAAGCTGTCGCAACGGCAATTGCCATGTGTGTGCGGCGCTGCTGGTGGAAGGCCGGGTCGAACAGGCCGGCAAGGTGCACGACCACGGCGAGTTCTACACTTGCATAGCGGAGCCGCTGGAAGACTGCATCGTGCTGTGGGATGGCGTGCTCGCGCTGGGAGAACTGCCCGTGCGCAGCGTGTCGTGTCAGGTCATCGAATGCCGGGACGTCGGTGGCGATACCTTTCGTGTGCGCCTGCGGGCACCGGCCGGCAAGCCGCCGCGCTACCACGCTGGCCAATACTTGATGATCGAGCGCGAGAGCGGCGAGAAGTCGGCGTTCTCCATGGCCTCGGCGCCCCACGGCGGGCGCGATCTGGAAATCCATGTGCTGGCGCGCGAATCCAGTGCGCTGAGCCTGATCGATCAGCTCACGCGCAACCCGATGGTGCGGGTCGAGCTGCCGTTCGGCGACACCCATCTGGCGGAACTGCCGGACGGGCCGCTGGTGCTGATCGCCGCCGGCACCGGCATGGGCCAGATCCACAGCCTGATCGAACATTGCCGGGCCAATGGCTTCAAACATCCGGTGCACTTGTACTGGGGCGTGCGTCGTCCGGAAGATTTTTACGAAATCGAACATTGGGACGAATGGCTGAAGTTGCCCAATCTGTTCCTGCACAAGGTCGTCAGTGATCAGTGCGGCTGGGAAGGGCGCTGTGGCATGTTGCACGAAGCGGTCTGTGAGGATTTCCCTGATCTGAAGCCGCTGCACGTCTACGCCAGCGGCTCGCCGGCGATGGTCTACGGCACGCTGGACGCGCTGGTGGAAGCGGGGATGGATGCTCATCAGATGCGTGCGGATGTGTTCGCTTACGCGCCTCGCTCGTAAGTTCGTTATAACTCTCTATATAGCCGATCGGTATTTATGTAATTGCATAAATGCCGGTAGGTTATATATCAATCAGGCAATCAATTAAGAACTGTGCCATGGCACTCAAATTGCCTTAAAACATATGTGCCTTATTGTTACAGCGGTGCGTTCTATTAAGTAATTCTTCACCCGCGGGGAGCTGAACGCTATTCGCCATGAGCGCCATTGAAAACGCTTTTCTGAACCTGGCTTACCCTCCGCGGCTCGATCTTGGGCCGCAGCTGACGCACGAACAACTTCTCGCTTCCATGCAATCGACCATGGCGCGCCACAAAGGCGGGCCGGTGTGGCTGTTCGCCTACGGCTCGCTGATCTGGCGGCCGGAATGCTCCGCCGTCGAGCGGATGCGCGGGCGAGTCCATGGCTACCATCGCGGTTTGTACCTGTGGTCCCACGAACATCGCGGCACGCCGGAAATGCCGGGTCTGGTCTTCGGTCTGGATCGTGGCGGCTCGTGCAGCGGCTTCGCCTACCGGTTGCCGGAAGACAATCTGGACAGCGCGCTGTATGCGTTGTGGAAGCGCGAGATGCCGTTCCCGTCCTATCGGCCACACTGGCTCAACTGCCGACTCGAAGATGGCAGCCAGGTACAGGCCTTGGGATTTGTATTGGAGCGACACCTGCCCAGCTATGCCGGCAATCTGCCGGATCATGTGCTGAGCCAGGTGTTCGAAAGCGCTTGCGGGCGTTACGGCACCACTCGCGATTATGTCGAGCAGACCGCTCACGCCCTGCGTAGCCACGCCATGCCAGACCGGAATCTGGAGGCGCGGCTCAAGCGCTGTAAGTCAAAGGCCGATCAGGCGACTGCTTCGCGGCTCTGACTGGCGACTTGCTTGTGCCACAGGGTCGGGGCCAGGAAGGCCATCGACAGCAGGCAAGCGCCCACCAGCAGCACGAAACCGCCATCCCAGCCGAAATGGTCCACGGTGTAGCCCATCGCTGCACTGGCCGCGACCGAACCACCCAGATACCCGAACAGACCGGTGAAGCCTGCGGCAGTGCCGGCGGCTTTCTTCGGTGCCAGTTCCAGCGCCTGCAGGCCGATCAGCATCACCGGGCCGTAGATCAGGAAGCCGATGGAGAACAGCGCGATCATGTCGACGGTCGGGTTGCCGGCCGGGTTCAGCCAGTAGACCAGAGTCGCGACGGTCACCAGCGCCATGAACACCATGCCGGTCAGGCCACGGTTGCCACGGAAGATCTTGTCCGACATCCAGCCGCACAGCAGCGTGCCCGGAATCCCCGCCCACTCATAGAAGAAATAGGCCCACGAGGTTTTATCCACGGTGAAACCCTTGGCTTCCTTCAGGTAGGTCGGCGCCCAGTCCAGCACGCCGTAGCGCAGCAGGTAGACGAAGACGTTGGCCATGGCGATGTACCAGAGCATTTTGTTGCGCAGCACGTATTTGACGAAGATTTCCTTGGCGCTGAATTCGTCTTCGTGGCTGGCGTCGTAGCCTTCCGGGTAGTCGTTCTTGTACTTCTCGATCGGCGGCAGGCCGACCGACTGCGGGGTGTCGCGCATGGTCACGAAAGCGAACACCGCTACTGCCAGAGCCACGGCAGCCGGGACGTAGAACGCTGCGTGCCAGTCGTTGAACAGGCCCATGCCGATCAGGAACAGCGGGCCGATCAGGCCGCCGCCGACGTTATGCGCCACGTTCCACACCGACACCACGCCGCCACGTTCCTTCTGCGACCACCAGTGCACCATCGTGCGTCCGCTCGGCGGCCAACCCATGCCCTGGGCCCAACCGTTGATGAACAGCAGGATGAACATCATGGTCACGCTGGAGGTTGCCCAAGGCGCGAAACCGAAAATGAACATGACTCCGGCCGATACCAGCAGGCCGAATGGCAGGAAGTAACGCGGGTTGGAGCGGTCGGACACCAGGCCCATGAGGAACTTGGACAGACCGTAGGCGATGGCGATGGCCGACATCGCCAGACCCAGATCGCCACGGCTGTAGCCTTCGTCGATCAGGTACGGCATGGCCAGCGAGAAGTTCTTGCGCAGCAGGTAGTAACCCGCGTAGCCAAAGAAGATGCCGGCGAAGATCTGCCAACGCAGGCGTCGGTAGGTGCTGTCGATTTTTTCTTCAGGCAATGGAGCCTGATGTGCGGCAGGACGAAAGAAAGCAAACATTCAAGAGCTCCAGATTTCTTGTTTTGACTGCGGATGCGAATGTTACAGTTTCGTTACCGAAAATAGCACCGCTTCCCATCGGCAAAACAGCGGAAATGTTGGAAGTCGCGCGTTCCTTTATGAACATGTCGCTCAGATATAAGTACGCGGCGCTGTGGGAAATGTTACTTCGACGTCTTCCTGCCGGGTTTCATGGCTTTGTAGGGCACAGATTTGGGAAATGTCCTGCGAACAATGCGGAAGGCGCGGCGTTCTGTTTCAGGCTGCCGGGCTCTACCCTTTTGACGGTGCCAATCGGGCACTCGTGCGGTGAAGGGGGGGAGGGCTCATGCGGTGGTGTGTGTTGCTGTTTTTGCTGATGGCATCGGGAGGTGCGTGGGCGGTAGAGGTGCTGCTGATCCCGGAAAACAACCCGAAGCCGATCTATCCGTTGGCGCTTTTCAGGGCGGGTGTTACAGGAGAAGTGGGGGCCGAGTTCACCGTCCATGCCGACGGTTCAGTCGACCGGATCAGCTTTGCGCCAAGCAGCCATCCGGAGCTGATCGAGGCGGTCAGGATTGCCGTCGAGCAATGGCGTTTCAGGCCGTGGACCGTCGAGGGCGACAGGCCGGCAGAGAGGCGAGTCCTTGCGCCGATGGTATTCAGGCTGGATCTGGATCAACCCATCCACATCAACCAGCAACTGAAAGCCTTGAAGTGCCGAACCCTGAACGAATATCTCGGCGACATTGCGGAACAGTCGTGGATCGATACCAAGGTGTTCGTTCACACCAGGGCCTACCTTTCCAATGTTTTCCACAAAGCGCAGCTGCCGGACGAACAGCGCCTCGATATGATCGCCAGACTGAACAAGCGGATTCCGACGATTGTCCGGGGATGTCGCGACAGTCCGGTCCGGACTTACATGAGTCTGTTGCCGGAGGACATTCGCAGTTTGATGTAGGGCTGGAGTGCTCTGAAGGGCGACCCGGCAGTTGCCATCAATCCCGGGTCGCCCGATCAGCTCAGCGCACTTGCACCACAACCTTGCCGACAGCCTTTCGCTGCCCGAGATCATTGATCGCCTGTGCGGCATTGCCCAGCGGATAGACCTGCGACACCAGCGGTTTCAGCTTGCCCTCGGCAAACCAGCCGAACAGTTGCTGGAAGTTCGCCGCGTTGTCCTGCGGCTGGCGCTGGGCGAAGGAGCCCCAGAACACGCCGAGCACTGCCGCGCCCTTGAGCAGTGCGAGGTTGACCGGCAGTTCGGGAATGCGGCCGCTGGCGAAACCGACGACCAACAGGCGGCCGTTCCAGGCGATGGCGCGGATGGCCTGATCGAACAGGTCGCCGCCGACCGGGTCGTAGATCACGTCGGCGCCCTGGCCGTCGGTCAGGCGCTTGATCTCGTCCTTGAGGCTGGTTTCGCTGTAGTTGATCAGTTCGTCGGCACCGGCCGCCTTGGCCACGGCGAGTTTTTCCGCGCTGCTGGCGGCGGCGATCACCCGGGCGCCCATGGCTTTGCCGATTTCCACAGCGGCCAGGCCGACGCCGCCGGAGGCGCCGAGTACCAGCAGGGTTTCACCCGGTTGCAGGTTGCCGCGCTGTTTGAGGGCGTGCATCGAAGTGCCGTAGGTCATGCTGAAGGCGGCGGCGGTGTTGAAATCCATCGACGGCGGGATCGGCAGCACGTTGTAGCCCGGCACCGCGACCTGCTCGGCGAAGCTGCCCCAGCCGGTCAGGGCCATGACCCGATCGCCGACCTTCAGGTGACTGACCTTTTCACCGACTTCGCTGACCACGCCGGAGGCTTCGCCACCTGGGGAGAACGGGAAGGGCGGCTTGAACTGGTACTTGCCCTCGATGATCAGCGTGTCCGGGAAGTTGACCCCGGCTGCGTGCACGTCCAGCAGGATTTCGTTCTTCTTGGCGACAGGACTGGCGACGTCTTCCAGCACCAGCGATTCGGCAGGGCCGAAGGCTTTGCACAGCACGGCTTTCATCAGGGCTATTCCTTTGGGAGTGATGGCCGATAAGTGTAGGTGTGGCAGTCAACGGGTCAACGAGCATGCCCGGCCCTGATAGTCCGCCATAAGCTTGTGCTTGCGCGGCGGGTCGTTATGCTAGGCCGCAAACCGGATAAGGAGCGAATTGTGAAAGCGTGGATCATGTTGTTGCTGGCCCTGTCTCTGCCTGTGGCAGCGCTGGCCGAAGAAGCCAAAGAAGGCGAGGCGCCGAAGGTCAACTACATCACCCTGAGCCCGCCGTTTGTGGGCAACTACGGGCTCGATGGCACCCCGAAGCTTAAGGTCTACAAGGCCGACGTGGCACTGCGGGTGACCGGTGAAGAGGCGACCAAACTGGTCAAGGCCAACGAGCCGCTGATCCGCAATCAGCTGGTGGCGCTGTTCACTCAGCAGACCACCGATGCGATGGGCAGCATCGAGGGCAAGGAAAAGCTGCGTCAGGAAGCCTTGAAGCAGACCCAGCAAGTGATGAATGACGAGACCGGCAAGCCGGTGGTTGAAGATCTGTTGTTCAACAACCTGATCATCCAGTAAGGCATTCGTTGTCCGGGCGGGCCTCATCGCGAGCAAGCTCGCTCCCACAGGATTCATGGTGATCACAATTTTGTGATTCACACAGATCCCTTGTGGGAGCGAGCTTGCTCGCGATGGCATTTTGTCAGGCGACAAATGACTCAGGGTTTGAGCGCGATAACCGCGGCCCACTGCTCGGCCGTCACCGGCATCACCGACAGTCGCGAACCCTTCTGCACCAGCGGCATCTCGGCCAGCGCGGTCTGCTGTTTCAGGTAATCCAGCTTCAAGACCCGGCTGAAAGTTTCGACGTGGGCAACATCAATCGCGCTCCAGGCGTTCTTCTCCGGCGTGGCTTTCGGGTCGAAGTAATGGCTTTCCGGTTCCAGTGCGGTGGGATCCGGGTACGCGGCTTCGATGATTTTGCCGATTCCGGCAATCCCCGGCTCCGGGCAGCTGGAATGGTAGAAAAAGAACTCGTCCCCCACCGCCATGGCCCGCAGGAAATTGCGTGCCTGATAGTTGCGAACCCCGTCCCAGCGCGCTTTGCCGAGCTTTTCCAGGCCCTTGATCGAGAGTTCGTCGGGCTCGGATTTCATCAGCCAGTAGGCCATGGTGTGTGCTCCTCAAGCGGTCATTGGGCAGGTTGTCCGGCAATTTTATGACAAACCGACGGTCGGTTGACGCCAGCATTTGCGCAGAGGTTCACGTTGTCGCAAAATGCCGGCCTTTAAAGCTTGACGCTGCTGCACGGCCTACGAATGGAAACCGCTGCTGTCATCGTGATGATGTGCCTTGAGGGGGGCAATCGATGAAACGCAAACCGGATTTGCTGTGGACTTTGGTGATTTTGTTCGGTCTGGGCGTCGTGACCACCGGTTATGCGCAAAGTCTGTGGGCCAACAAGGCCGATGCACCGATTGAAGTAGCGCAACAAGTACAACAGTCGACAGCCTTCAAACGCTGAAACTGCCTTTTCGACGCCGCTGATCCGCGCGGCGTCTATCCTGCGAAATACCACGCCTTGTCTGTCACCGTTCCCTGCAACGGTACATCCCAGCTCGCTTGCGCGAGACGTTCGACTTTCTGACATTCATGGGCCAACCCCAAGAGCGTCGGCTTGCGCCAGTTCTGGCGTCGGGCCAGGTACGCCAGACTGCGATCGTAGAAACCTCCGCCCATGCCCAGGCGCCCGCCAATATCGTCGAATCCCACCAATGGCAACAACACCAGATCCAGTGCCCAGACCTTGCGCTGACGGGCCAGATTGGCGCGCGGCTCAAGGATACGGAAGCGGTTGGGTTTGAGTTTTTCGCCGGGGCGGATTTGCTGGAAGACCATCTTGGTCCGTGGCCAGGCACTGAGTACCGGCAGGTAGGTTTTCTTGCCCCGACGCTGGGCGGCGCGCAGCAACAGGCGCGGGTCGATTTCACCGTCGGTGGGCAGGTACAGGGAAATGTGTTTCGCCCGGCGAAAGTGCGGGTCTTGTGCCAGTTGCTTGTACAGACCTTCGGCGGCCTCGCGTTGTTCGCTTCGCGTCATCGAGCGGCGGGCCTTGCGCAGCAGGCGGCGCAGTTGGGGGCGGGGCAGCAACGCGGGTTCGGTCATGGTTCGGCTTCGGCAGGGTGGGACGAAAACGTACGCATAAAAAATCCGATGCCGGCATGCACCGGCATCGGATTCGAATCAGGCTCCCCGGATGAGCCGCTGTCGACTTAGCCCTTGAACCCGAGAGTTCAAGGTGGAGGATGCAGTAGGCTTTAAGGCTTTCCGTCTGGCGGACATGCACACCAGCCCAACGTGCAACCCCCAGGGTAGTGCAAATCGGCTCAGGGACATCGTCAACTGGCAAGCACCCCAGGGAGTGCGGCGAGTATAACTCAAGCAGCCTGGCGAATCAGCCCTTGCTGATGTCCGGATCGTCGGCCAGCACCAGATCGACACGATCGAGCAAGTCACGCACCTGTTCACGGGTCGAACCGCTGGCCTGGATGTCCGGACGCTCTTCTTTGTGCAAGAGGTCGTGGGTGATGTTCAGCGCGGCCATCACGGCGATGCGGTCGGCGCCGATGACTTTGCCGCTGCTGCGGATCTCGCGCATCTTGCCGTCCAGGTAGCGGGCGGCGCTGATCAGATTGCTGCGCTCTTCCTGGGGACAGATGATCGAATACTCTTTGTCGAGGATCTGCACGGTAACGCTATTGCTTGAACTCATGAGTCTTGCTCCAGGGCCTTGAGGCGCGAAATCATCGATTCGACCTTACGCCGGGCGATTTCGTTTTTTTCAATGAGGTGCGCGCGTTCCTCGCGCCAGGTCTTTTCCTGAGCAAGTAAGAGTGCGTTTTGACTCTTTAGTTGCTCGACTCGGGTAATCAGCAGTTCGAGTCTGGCCATCAGCGCTTGCAGGTCGGTGTCTTCCATTGTGTCCACTGATTCGGTCTGATGGGTTTGGCTGGCGGACAGCCTTTAATGGTCTTGGCGAGTCTGTCGATGTAGGATACAAGGCCTTCATTCTAGACATAGCGCCGTCTGGCGCCTAGCTGCCCATGCCCATTCAGAATTCCCCGTACCAAGGCTTTGCCACCCTGCTGAACTCCAGCGGTCATTCCGTTTCGCCTGCCGAACTGCACGGCCTGTTGCTGGGCCGCAGTTGCGCCGGCGCCGGCTTCAATGCCGAAGAGTGGCTGATCGATGCCGCCGAGCTGCTCGAAAGCGAGCCGCAGGACAACGTCCGCAACGCGCTGATCGGTCTGCAGGAGATGGTCAAGAGCGAACTCACCGGTGATGACGTCACCGTGGTTCTGCTGCTGCCGAACGATGACGCGCCACTGGCCGAGCGCGCCGCCGCGCTGGGCGAATGGTGTCAGGGTTTCCTCACCGGTTTCGGCCTGAACTGCCGCGACAGCAGCATGTTGAGCACCGAAGCCACTGAAGTGTTGCAGGATTTGGCAGCGATCTCCCAGGTGCAAGACGCACTGGAAGAATCCGAAGACGGCGAAAGCGACTATATGGAAGTCATGGAGTACCTGCGTGTCGCTCCGCTGCTGCTGTTCTCCGAAACCAAAAAGGCCGACGTGCCGCCAGCGGCCAAGCCGTCGCTGCACTGATCGCGTGCCAGGGAAAGCCATCTGCCCATGATCCATATCCCGAAAGCGGAATACGCCCGGCGCCGCAAGGCGCTGATGGCGCAGATGGAACCCAACAGCATCGCGATCCTGCCTGCCGCCGCGGTCGCCATTCGCAACCGCGACGTCGAGCATGTCTATCGTCAGGACAGCGACTTCCAGTACCTCAGCGGTTTTCCCGAGCCACAGGCCGTCATCGTTTTGATGCCCGGTCGCGAACACGGTGAATACGTGCTGTTCTGCCGTGAACGCAACGCTGAACGCGAACTCTGGGACGGCCTGCGCGCCGGCCAGGAAGGCGCGATTCGCGATTTCGGCGCCGACGACGCCTTTCCCATCACCGACATCGATGACATCCTGCCGGGCCTGATCGAAGGCCGCGACCGGGTGTATTCGGCGATGGGCAGCAACCCGGAATTCGACCGTCACCTGATGGACTGGATCAACGTGATCCGCTCCAAGGCGCACCTCGGCGCCCAGCCGCCGAACGAATTCGTTGCCCTGGATCACCTGCTGCACGACATGCGCCTGTATAAATCGGCGGCAGAAGTGAAGGTGATGCGCGAAGCGGCGCGGATTTCCGCCCAGGCCCACATCCGGGCGATGCAGGCCAGCCGTGCCGGGCTGTACGAGTACAGCCTCGAAGCCGAGCTCGATTACGAGTTCCGCAAGGGCGGGGCGAAAATGCCGGCCTACGGTTCGATCGTCGCCGCCGGGCGCAACAGTTGCATCCTGCATTACCAGCAGAATGACGCGCTGCTCAAGGACGGCGATCTGGTGCTGATCGACGCCGGATGCGAGATCGACTGCTACGCCAGCGACATCACCCGCACCTGGCCGGTCAACGGCAAGTTCTCGGCCGAGCAGAAAGCGATCTACGAACTGGTGTTGGCCTCGCAGGAAGCCGCGTTCGCCGAAATCGCCCCGAACAAGCACTGGAACCAGGCGCACGAAGCCACGGTTCGGGTCATCACCGCCGGACTGGTGAAGCTGGGGCTGTTGCAGGGCGAAGTCGACGAGTTGATCGCCACCGAGGCCTACAAGGCGTTTTACATGCACCGCGCCGGCCACTGGCTCGGGATGGATGTGCATGACGTCGGCGAGTACAAGGTCGGCGGCGAATGGCGGGTGCTGGAAGTCGGCATGGCGCTGACCGTGGAGCCGGGCATCTACATCGCCCCGGACAATCAGAACGTAGCGAAGAAATGGCGCGGCATTGGCGTGCGCATCGAGGATGACGTGGTAGTGACCAAAAGCGGTTGTGAAATCCTGACGGGTGGCGTGCCGAAAACCGTCGCCGAGATCGAAGCCCTGATGGCGCAAGCACGGACCTGCGCGGCATGAGTCGGGTCAATCTGGCAATCATCGGTGGCGGTCTGGTCGGCGCCAGTCTGGCGTTAGCCTTGCAGGCCGGGGCCAAGGCCCGTGGCTGGAAGATCGTGCTGATCGAACCGTTCGCCCCCGGTGACACCTGGCAGCCGAGCTACGACGCGCGTTCCTCGGCACTGTCTTTCGGCTCACGGCAGATTTATCAGCGGCTGGGCGTGTGGCAGGAAATCTCCCGCCGCGCCGAGCCGATCAAGCAGATTCACGTGTCCGACCGTGGACGTTTTTCCACCGCTCGCCTGTCGGCGATGGAAGAGGGCGTCCCTGCGCTCGGCTATGTCGTGGAAAACGCCTGGCTCGGCCAGTGTCTGTGGCAGCACCTCGACAAAGACGTGATCAGCTGGCGCTGCCCGGCGGAAGTCACCCGCATGGAGCCGTTGCCGGACGGCTATCGCCTGACCCTCAACGACGAAACCACGGTCGAGTGCGATCTGGCGGTGCTCGCCGATGGCGGCCGTTCCGGTCTGCGCGAACAATTGGGCATCAACGTGCGCAAGCGCCCGTATAACCAGAGCGCGCTGATCGCCAACATCACCCCGAGCGAAGCGCACAACGGCATGGCCTTCGAGCGCTTCACCGACGAAGGCCCGATGGCGCTGTTGCCGCTGCCGGAAAACCGTTGCGCGCTGGTCTGGACCCGTCTGGGCATGGACGCGCAACGGTTGGCCGACCTGAGCGAGCGTGATTTCCTCAGCGAGCTGCAAGGCGTGTTCGGCTACCGTCTCGGCACTTTGAAACAGGTCGGCGCGCGGCATCTGTACCCGCTGTCGCTGGTGGAAGCCGAAGAGCAGGTGCGCTCGCATCTGGCCGTTCTCGGCAATGCCGCCCACAGCCTGCATCCAATTGCCGGGCAGGGTTTCAACCTGTCCCTGCGCGATGCCGATGCGTTGGCCGCCGCGCTGCTGGCCAGCGACAAACCGCTGGGGGATTTCGCCACGTTGCAGGCCTATCGCGAGCGTCAGCGTCTCGATCAGGACCTGACCGTGGGTTTCTCCGATCAGGTCACGCGCCTGTTCGGCAGCACCCAGCCGCTGGTGTCGCTGGGGCGCAACATCGGCCTGCTCGGCCTCGATCTGCTGCCGCCGGCCAAACGCTGGTTCGCCCGTCAGGCCATGGGGCTGGGGACGCGGTCGGATGCGTGAGTGGCTGATCAAACAGTTTGGCAAGGCGCGGCTGATGCGCTGGATCATGACGTTCTACCCGCCGTATTTCGGCGCGGGTGTCCGGGTGCAGCACATCAGCGATGACTTTCGCGACATCCGGGTCTCGATGGGCCTGGGCTGGTACAACCGCAATTACGTCGGCACCCAGTTCGGCGGCAGTCTGTATTCGATGGTCGATCCGTTCTTCATGTTGATGCTCATGGAGAACCTCGGCTCGCGGTACATCGTCTGGGACAAGGCCGCCGACATTGATTTCATATCGCCGGGTAAAGGCCCGGTGTTCGCCCGGTTCAACATCGACGACACCCTGCTCGACGAGATCCGTCGGCAGACCGCCAGTGGCGAGAAATACCTGCCGCAGTTGCAGGTCGACATTCATGACGGCGCCGGCAACCTGGTGGCGCGGGTCGGTAAAACCCTTTACGTGCGGCTCAAGCCGCCAGCGAGACAGGCTTAAAGCATGGAAATGCGCGCGGATGTGCTGATTGTCGGAGCCGGAATGGTCGGCAGTGCCCTGGCGCTGGCGTTGCAGGGCAGCGGGCTGGAAGTGCTGCTGCTCGACGGCAGCCCGTTGAGCGTCAAACCCTTCAATGGCGACGCGCCGTTCGAGCCACGGGTGAGCGCACTGTCGGCGGCCAGCCAGCGGATCCTCGACCGCCTCGGCGTGTGGGACGGCATCGTCAATCGACGCAGCAGCCCTTACACCGACATGCACGTCTGGGACGGCAGCGGCACCGGCCAGATTCACTTCTCGGCCAGCAGCGTGCACGCCGAGGTGCTCGGCCATATTGTCGAAAACCGCGTGGTCCAGGATGCCTTGCTCGACCGTCTGCACGATTGCGATATGGGCCTGTTGGCCAACGCGCGGCTGGAGCAGATGCGCCGTTCCGGTGATGACTGGCTGCTGACCCTGGCCGACGGCCGCACCTTGCGTGCGCCGTTGGTGATCGCGGCGGACGGCGCCAATTCTGCGGTGCGCCGTCTGACTGGCGTTGCCACTCGCGAGTGGGATTACCTGCATCACGCCATCGTCACCAGCGTGCGCAGCAGCAAGCCGCACCGCATGACCGCCTGGCAGCGTTTCACCGATCACGGGCCGCTAGCGTTTTTGCCGCTGGAGCGTGATGGCCAGCAGGACTGGTGCTCGATCGTCTGGTCGACCACGCCAAGCGAAGCCGAACGGCTGATGGCGCTGGATGAAGCGGACTTCTGCCGTGAACTCGAACGCGCTTTCGAAGGTTGCCTCGGCGACGTCATCAGTGCCGACCCGCGCCTGTGCGTGCCGCTGCGTCAACGTCACGCCAAACGCTACGTGGCCGAAGGCCTGGCACTGATCGGCGATGCCGCGCACACCATTCACCCGTTGGCGGGGCAGGGCGTGAATCTCGGCTTCCTCGATGCCGCCGTGCTGGCCGAAGTGTTGTTGCAGGCCAACGAACGCGGCGAACGCCTGGCGGACGTGAAAGTCCTGAGCCGCTACGAACGCCGGCGCATGCCGCACAATCTGGCGCTGATGGCCGCGATGGAAGGCTTCGAGCGGTTGTTCCAGGCCGATCCGTTGCCGCTGCGCTGGTTGCGTAATACCGGGCTGAAAATCGTCGAGCAGATGCCCGAGGCAAAGGCGTTGTTCGTGCGCGAAGCATTGGGTCTGACCGGGGACCTTCCCGTCCTGGCTAAACCATAATTCTCTGTTGAGACTGAAGGCCCCTTCGCGGGCAAGCCCGCTCCCACAGTGGACAGTGTGAAATTCCAATTTGAGTACACCCTGGAACCCTGTGGGAGCGGGCTTGCCCGCAAAGGCGCCAGTTCATTCGCCAAAAGTTTCGGGCTGTGCAACATCTGGTAACTCCTTGGGAAAGTGTTCGATTGAGCTCGTAAATGTGAGTCCTTATCATTTGGGCCACTTTTCCCGACCGAGAGACCGCTCCCATGTTGGCATCCAAGCGTGTTCTGACCGCACTGGCCCTGACCCTGATCGGCAGCACTGCCGCCCAGGCCGCCGACGAGGTGGTGGTCTACTCCTCGCGTATCGATGAGCTGATCAAGCCGGTGTTCGATGCCTACACCGCCAAGACCGGGGTGAAGATCAAGTTCATCACCGACAAGGAAGCGCCGCTGATGCAGCGGATCAAGGCCGAGGGCGAGAACGCCACCGCCGACCTGCTGCTGACCGTCGATGCCGGCAACCTCTGGCAGGCCGAGCAGATGGGCATTCTTCAGCCGTTCACCTCGAAAACCATCGACGCCAACATTCCCCTGCAATATCGCTCGTCCAGCCACGCCTGGACCGGCCTGAGCCTGCGTGCGCGAACCATCGCCTATTCCACCGCACGGGTGAAACCGGGCGAGCTGACCACCTACGAAGCATTGGCCGACAAGAACTGGGAAGGCCGCCTGTGCCTGCGCACGGCGAAGAAGGTCTACAACCAGTCGCTGACCGCCACCATGATCGAAGTCCACGGCGCCGAGAAGACCGAGAAGATCCTCAAGGGCTGGGTCAACAACCTGTCCACCGACGTGTTCTCCGACGACGTCGCGGTGCTGGAAGCGATCAACGCCGGCCAGTGCGACGTCGGCATCGTCAACACCTACTACTACGGCCGCCTGCACAAGCAGAAGCCGGAGCTGCCGGTAAAACTGTTCTGGCCGAACCAGGCGGATCGTGGCGTGCACGTCAACCTGTCGGGCATCGGCCTGACCAAACATGCACCGCATCCGGAAGCCGCCAAGGCACTGGTAGAGTGGATGACCACGCCTGAAGCGCAGAAGATCTTTGCCGACGTGAACCAGGAGTTCCCGGCGAATCCGGCGGTGAAACCTTCGGAAGAAGTGGCGGCGTGGGGGCAGTTCGTGGCTGATACGCTGCCAGTTGAGGTGGCGGGCAAGCGACAGGCTGAAGCGATCCGGATGATGGATCGGGCGGGTTGGAACTGAGTATGTTGCCGGCTGCGGTGTTCGCTTGAGATCGCTGCCCTCACCCCAGCCCTCTCCCGGAGGGAGAGGGAGCCGATCTCCATAGTTTTTAAAACTGGAGTTCAACTCGATATTGCAAGTCGCCGAATGATGTCCAGGCAACACGGTCAGTCCCCTCTCCCTCCGGGAGAGGGCTAGGGTGAGGGCAGCAATCCCCACTTGAAACACTCAGCTCAACAACACCACAAAATCCCTCAGAGACCCAAAAGTGGCCCACCCCGCCCAACGCCGCTGGTACCCCATCGTCTTCGCCATCGCCGCGTTGGTGCTGCTCCCCCTCAGCGTGCTCCTGCTCTCATGGCAAACCATCGATCACCAGATCTGGTCGCACCTCTGGGAAACCCAGATGCCACGCCTGCTGGGCAACACCCTGACACTGGTCTTCGGCGTAGGCATCGGCGTAACCCTGCTGGGCGTAAGCCTCGCCTGGCTCACCAGCCTCTGCGAATTCCCCGGGCGACGCTGGCTCGACTGGGCGCTGATGCTGCCGTTCGCAATCCCGGCCTACGTGCTGGCGTTCGTCTTCGTCGGCCTGCTGGACTTCGCAGGCCCCGTGCAAACCCTGCTGCGCGAATGGTTCGGCACCGGCCTGCGCCTGCCGCGAGTGCGCTCCACCGGCGGGGTGATTCTGGTGCTGGTGCTGGTGTTTTATCCCTACGTCTACCTGCTGGCGCGCACCGCGTTCCTGGCGCAGGGCAAGGGATTGATGGAAGCCGCGCGAGTACTCGGCCAGTCACCCTGGCAGGCATTCTGGCGCGTGGCATTGCCGATGGCTCGGCCGGCCATCGGTGCCGGCGTGGCGCTGGCACTGATGGAAACCCTGGCGGATTTCGGCGCGGTGTCGGTGTTCAACTTCGACACCTTCACCACCGCGATCTACAAGACCTGGTATGGCTTCTTCAGCCTGCCCAGCGCCGCGCAACTCGCCAGCCTGTTGCTGCTGGTGGTGATGCTGGTGCTGTACGGCGAACGTCGCGCGCGCGGTGCCAATCGGGCAAGTAATGAACGGCCACGGGTCAAGGCGCTCTACCACCTGCGTGGGCCCAAGGCCTGGGCGGCGACCGGCTGGTGCGGTCTGGTGTTTGCCTGCGCGTTTGTCATTCCGGTGCTGCAACTGGTGGTGTGGTTCTGGCAGCGCGGGCGATTCGATCTGGATGAGCGCTACGCGGGATTGATTCTGCACACCTTGTATCTGGGCGGCATGGCGGCGTTGATCACGGTCAGCGTGGCGATGTTGCTGGCGTTCGCCCGGCGCCTGGCGCCCACCCGGACGATCAATTCCGCCGTCGGTCTGGCCAATCTCGGTTATGCCTTGCCGGGCTCGGTGCTGGCGGTGTCGATCATGCTCGCGTTCAGTTATCTGGACCGGGAGCTGGTGATTCCGCTGTCCGGCTGGCTCGGCGGTGCGGGCAAGCCGCTGTTGCTGGGCAGTCTGGCGGCGTTGCTGTTGGCGTATCTGGTGCGGTTCGTGGCGGTGGCCTATGGGCCGCTGGAAAGCAGTCTGGCGCGTATACGGCCATCTTTGCCTGAAGCGGCACGTAGCCTGGGTGTCAGCGGGCCGCGACTGTTTTTCAAAGTGTATCTGCCGTTGTTGCTGCCTGGCACGCTCAGCGCCGCGTTGCTGGTGTTCGTCGATGTGCTCAAGGAAATGCCCGCGACCCTGCTGATGCGCCCGTTTGGCTGGGACACGCTGGCGGTGCGGATCTTCGAAATGACCAGCGAAGGCGAATGGGCGAGGGCGTCGTTGCCGGCGCTGACCCTGGTGCTGGTCGGCTTGTTGCCGGTCATCGGACTTATTCGCCGTTCGGCGCATCGAAACACTTAGTCGTCAGTCCTGAATCATGCGGCTACAATGCGCGGCATTCGGTGCGGTCCGTCTGACAGACCCTGTCGCTGAAATCGGCTGAAAGCCCTTTTTTACAGGGCTTTCCGATCCGTGCAGCAGCGCTCCGCACCTTCGCCACGCCCGGAAGGAGAAACCCATGGGACAGCGTACGCCTCTGTATGACCTGCATCTCGCCCTCGGCGCGAAGATGGTCGATTTTGGCGGTTGGGACATGCCCCTGCATTACGGCTCGCAGGTCGAGGAACACCATCAGGTGCGCCGCGATTGCGGGGTGTTCGATGTTTCCCACATGACCGTGATCGATGTCACCGGCCCCCAGGCCAAGGCCTGGCTCCAGCATTTGCTGGCCAATGACGTCGAACGCCTGCACAGCCCCGGCCGTGCGTTGTACAGCACCATGCTCAACGAGCGCGGCGGCGTCGTCGACGACATGATCGTCTACCGCCTCGAGGACGGTTATCGTCTGGTGGTCAACGCTTCCACCCGCGATCAGGATCTGGCCTGGATGCAGGCACAGCTGGGCAGTTTCGATGTGCAAATGCACGAACGCTCCGAGCTGGCGATGCTCGCCATTCAAGGCCCCCATGCCCGGCACAGGATTGCCGAGCTGGTGACCCAGTCCCGCGCCAACCTGATCCAGATGCTCAAGCCTTTCGAGGGCTACGTCGACGGCGACTGGTTCATTGCGCGCACCGGCTACACCGGTGAGGACGGTCTGGAAATCGCCCTGCCGGCCGATCAGGCTCCCGGATTTTTCAACGATCTGGTGGGCGCAGGTATTTCCCCCATCGGCCTTGGTGCCCGCGACACGTTGCGGGTCGAAGCCGGCATGAACCTTTACGGTCAGGACATCCACCAAGACGTTTCGCCACTGGCCTCGAACATGGCCTGGAGTATCGCCTGGGAACCGGCCACGCGCCGCTTCATCGGTCGCGACGCGCTGGAAGCGGAAAAAACCGCCGGCGTGCAGCACAAACTGGTCGGCCTGGTGCTTGAGGAACGCGGGGTTTTGCGGGCCCATCAGGTGGTTCGTATCGCTGATGTTGGCGAAGGGGAGATCACCAGTGGTAGTTTCTCTCCTACGCTTAGCAAGTCGATTGCCCTGGCGCGTGTACCGATGGCGACTGCCGACCGCGCCGAAGTGGAAATCCGTGGCAAGTGGTATCCGGTACGCGTGGTCAAACCGACCTTTGTCCGTCACGGCAAAACCTTGATCTAAACCTTTTCCGGCGGGCACGACCGCTGACAATTTCTTGAGGACACCGAGCATGAGCAACATCCCAGCTGAACTACGTTTTGCCGAAAGTCATGAATGGGCGCGTCTGGAAGCCGACGGCACCGTCACCGTGGGCATCAGCGATCACGCCCAGGAAGCGTTGGGTGATGTGGTGTTTGTCGAGCTGGCAGAAGTGGGCAAGGTGTTCGCCGCCGGTGATGCTGCCGGTGTCGTCGAGTCGGTGAAGGCTGCTTCCGACATCTATTCCCCGGTCGGTGGCGAAGTGATTGCCGTCAACGAAGACCTGGCCAACGCGCCGGAAGAGCTGAACAGCGATCCGTACGCCGCGTGGATCTTCAAGCTCAAGCCAAGCGACAAGGCCGAGCTGGACAAGCTGCTCGACGCTGCCGGCTACAAGGCTGCCATCGGCGAATAAGCTGCAGGCGAGACCCCAAAGCCCCGACCCGTCGGGGCTTTTTTCTGCCCGGGACTTTTGCCGTCGGGGTGGCTGCTATGCTGGTTTGACCGTGTTGCATTGACGCCGAGCCGCCAGCCAAGAGAGAGCCCGTCATGTCCCAGTTGCCATCCCTGAGCCAGTTACGCGATCCCCATGCCTTTCTGCGCCGCCACCTCGGCCCCGATGCCGCCGAGCAGCAGGCGATGCTCGACAGCCTCGGTCTCGGCAGCCGGGTCGAACTGATCGAACAGACCGTGCCGCCGGGCATTCGCCTCAACCGCGAGCTGGACCTGCCGCCGGCGCTGGACGAACAGGCAGCGCTGGCCAAACTGCGTGGTTATGCCGAACAGAATCAGGTCTGGACCAGCCTGATCGGCATGGGCTACCACGGCACTCTGACCCCGACCGTCATCCTGCGCAACGTGCTGGAAAATCCCGGTTGGTACACGGCTTACACGCCTTACCAACCGGAAATCGCCCAAGGCCGGCTCGAAGCGTTGCTCAACTTTCAGCAACTGACCATCGACCTCACCGGCCTTGAATTGGCCAACGCTTCGCTGCTCGATGAAGCCACCGCTGCGGCGGAAGCCATGGCCCTGGCCAAGCGCGTGGCAAAGTCGAAAAGCAATCTGTTCTTCGTCGACGAAAACTGTCATCCACAAACCATTTCCGTGGTGCAGACCCGCGCCGAAGGCTTCGGCTTCGAGCTGATCGTCGACGCTGTGGATAACTTGAAGCAGCACCAGGTGTTCGGCGCACTGCTGCAATACCCCGACACCCACGGCGAAGTCCGCGACCTGCGTCCACTGATCGATCACCTGCACGCGCAGCAGGCGCTGGCCTGCGTGGCGGCCGATCTGCTCAGTCTGTTGCTGCTGACCCCGCCGGGCGAACTGGGTGCCGACGTGGTGTTCGGTTCATCCCAGCGCTTCGGTGTGCCGATGGGTTACGGCGGCCCGCACGCGGCGTTTTTCGCCAGTCGCGAGGAATACAAACGGGCGATTCCCGGCCGGATCATCGGTGTGTCGAAAGATGCCCGTGGCAACGTCGCGCTGCGTATGGCCCTGCAAACCCGCGAACAGCACATTCGCCGGGAGAAGGCCAATTCGAACATCTGCACCGCCCAGGTGCTGCTGGCCAACATCGCCAGTTTCTATGCGGTCTATCACGGCCCGGAAGGTCTGAAACGAATCGCCCAGCGGGTGCACCGGCTGACCTGCATTCTCGCCGCCGGGCTCGAACGCCTTGGCATAAAACGGCTGAACGAACACTTCTTCGACACCCTCACGCTGGACGTGGGCGGCGCGCAAACCGCGATCATCGAAAGCGCCCAGGCCGCGCAGATCAACCTGCGAATTCTCGGTCGTGGCCAACTGGGTCTGAGCCTCGACGAGGCCTGTGATGAAAGCACCGTGGCCAGACTGTTCGATGTGCTGCTGGGCGCCGATCACGGGTTGAGCGTCGATGAGCTCGACGCCGAAACGCTGGACTCCGGCATTCCCGACACGCTGCAACGCAGCACGCCGTACCTGCGTCACCCGGTGTTCAACGCCCACCACAGCGAAACCGAGATGTTGCGCTACCTCAAACAACTGGAGAGCAAGGATCTGGCGCTCAACCAGTCGATGATCCCGCTGGGCTCCTGCACCATGAAACTCAACGCCACCAGCGAGATGATCCCGATCACCTGGCCGCAATTCGCCAATCTGCACCCGTTCGTGCCCCGGGAGCAGGCGGTCGGTTACACGCTGATGATCGAGGAACTGGAGCGCTGGCTGTGCGCGATCACCGGGTTCGATGCGATCTGCATGCAACCCAACTCCGGCGCCCAGGGCGAGTACGCCGGGTTGCTGGCGATCCGCAAATACCACGAGAGCCGCCAGCAGGGCGGGCGCGACATCTGCCTGATTCCTTCTTCGGCCCACGGCACCAACCCGGCCTCGGCGCAGATGGCCGGGATGCGCGTGGTGATTGTCGAGTGCGACGACGCTGGTAACGTTGATCTGGAGGACTTGAAAGCCAAGGCGTCCGAGGCCGGGGACAAGCTGTCATGCCTGATGGCGACCTACCCGTCGACCCATGGCGTGTACGAGGAAGGCATCAGCGAAATCTGCGAAGTTATCCACAAGCACGGCGGCCAGGTGTACATGGACGGCGCCAACCTCAACGCTCAGGTCGGGCTGGCGCGGCCGGCGGACATCGGCGCCGACGTGTCACACATGAACCTGCACAAGACGTTCTGCATTCCCCACGGCGGAGGCGGGCCGGGCATGGGGCCGATTGGCGTGCGTGCGCACCTGGCGCCGTTCGTTGCCAACCATCCGGTGATCCCGATCGACGGGCCGCAACCGCAGAACGGAGCGGTCAGCGCAGCACCGTGGGGCAGCGCAAGCATTCTGCCGATCAGCTGGATGTACATCGCGATGATGGGGCCGCAATTGGCGGATGCCAGCGAAGTGGCGATCCTCGCGGCGAATTACCTGGCGCAGCATCTGTCCGGTGCTTTCCCCGTTCTGTACACCGGGCGCAACGAGCGGGTCGCCCATGAGTGCATTCTGGATCTGCGGCCGCTGAAAGCGCAGACCGGCATCAGCGAAGAAGACGTCGCCAAGCGCCTGATGGATTACGGCTTCCACGCGCCGACCATGTCGTTCCCGGTGCCGGGCACCTTGATGGTCGAGCCGACCGAGAGCGAGTCCAAGGCCGAACTGGATCGGTTCATCGGCGCGATGCTGAGCATCCGCGCAGAAATCACCGAGGTGCAGAACGGCAACTGGCCGGCCGAGGACAACCCGCTCAAACGGGCGCCGCATACCCTGGCCGATATCACCGGCGTGTGGGAGCGGCCGTACAGCATCGAGCAGGGCATCACGCCGGATGCGCACACCAAAGCGCACAAATATTGGCCGGCGGTGAACCGGGTCGATAATGTCTACGGCGACCGCAACCTGTTCTGCGCCTGTGTGCCGGTGGACGATTACCGCTGAACCGCGGGCAAAAAAATGCCGCTCATATGAGCGGCATTTTTGTCTGTCCGGAAGGTTATTCCGACGCCACGGCGTTCTTCGCCAGAATCGCGTTCGCCAGTTCCATGTCCGTTGCCTGCAGGCCCGGGTTGTCGGCGCGGACTTTCTGCATCGCCGCTTCCAGGTACGGGCCACGGATACCGCCGTCGCTGGCGACGAAGCTGCCGGCATCGTCCTGGGCGGCAACGATCAGTTTGTGATCCTTGAAGGTCAGGTAGGTCGAGCCGGTGGTCGCACCGGACGAAATGACGTTACGCCAAAAGCTGTCGGCCATTGCCGAACCGACGGGCAGAGACAGCAGGGCAAGGGTGGCGACAGCAAGTTTGAGACGCATGTTGGGTGACTCCACTGGTGTTGAATAACCGGTTGGATCGCCGTTTCCCCGATCCGGTTCCGTGAGCGGCTATTTCTGCTCGCTCTGTGGTGTCACCCGCAACACTTCCTCAAGGGTTGTCAGCCCGGCCGCGACTTTCTGCGCGCCGGACAATCGCAGGCTGCGCATGCCTTCCTTGAACGCCTGCCGGCGGATTGCGGTGAGATCGGTGTCGGGGCTGATCAAGGCCTTGAGGCTGTCGCTCAGTTGCATGATTTCGTAGACCCCGGCGCGGCCGTGATAACCGGTGTCGCGGCACTCCAGGCAACCGATGGCCCGTTGCGCATTGCCCGGCAGCGGCGCCTGCCACGGTCGGGTCAGGGTTTGCCAGTCTTCTTCATCAAGTGTCAGCGGCGCCTTGCAGTGCGGGCACAGTGTTCGCACCAGTCGTTGCGCCATCACACCGAGCACGGTGGCCTTTATCAGGTAATGCGGCACGCCGAGTTCCAGCAGACGGCTGATGGCGCTCGGCGCATCGTTGGTGTGCAGGGTCGAGAGCACCAGGTGCCCGGTCAGCGCGGCCTGAATCGCCATTTCGGCGGTTTCCAGGTCGCGGATCTCGCCGATCATGATGATGTCCGGGTCTTGCCGCATCAGCGCTCGCACGCCGGCGGCGAACGTCAGGTCGATGTTGTGCTGGACCTGCATCTGGTTGAAGGCCGGCTCGACCATCTCGATCGGGTCCTCGATGGTGCAGAGGTTGACCTCCGGAGTCGCCAGTTTTTTCAGTGTGGTGTACAGCGTCGTGGTCTTGCCGGAGCCGGTCGGGCCGGTGACCAGGATGATGCCGTTGGGCTGACGGGTCATGTCCTGCCAGCGCCTCAGGTCGTCGGTGGAAAACCCCAGCTGATCGAAATCCTTGAGCAGCACTTCCGGGTCGAAGATCCGCATCACCATTTTTTCGCCGAACGCAGTGGGCAGGGTCGACAACCGCAGCTCGACCTCGCCGCCGTCCGGGGTCTTGGTCTTGACCCGGCCGTCCTGGGGTTTGCGCTTCTCGGCGACGTTCATCCGGCCAAGGCTTTTCAGGCGGCTGACGATGGCCATCGTCACCTGCGGCGGGAATTGATAGACGTTGTGCAGCACGCCGTCGATGCGAAAACGCACCGTGCCTTGCTCGCGCCGGGGTTCGATGTGGATATCGCTGGCCCGCTGCTGGAAGGCGTACTGGAACAGCCAGTCGACGATGTTGACGATGTGCGCGTCGTTGGCGTCCGGCTCCTGATCGCTGGCGCCGAGGTTGAGCAGTTGTTCGAAGTTGCCGAGGTTGCCGCTCTGCGCATCGGCATTGCTGGCGCCGCTGACCGATTTTGCGAGACGAAAGAATTCGACGCTGAAACGCTGGATGTCCGCCGGGTTGGCCACCACCCGTTTGATCGGCAGCTTCAGGACGTGAGTCAGATCCGCCTCCCAGCCGCTGACGTAGGGTTGGGCGCTGGCCACGGTCACCGCGTCTCGGTCGACCGATACCGCGAGGATCTTGTGGCGCTGGGCGAAGGCATAGGACATCAGCGGCGTGATGGCCGCGACGTTGATCTTCAGCGGATCGATCCGCAGGTACGGCTGGCCGGCCTGCTGCGCCAGCCACAGGGTCAGGCTTTCCAGGTCGAGGTGTTTGCCCGGACGGCTGAGATCGTCCAGTTGCTGGCTGGCGATGAATTCCAGCGGATGCTTCTGGCCATGGGCGGCATGCCGACGCCGGGCATTCAGCGCCTGCTCGGCCGAGTCCTGGCAGATGAACCCCTGGGCGACCAGTTCACGCAGTACCTCATTGAGATCCAGCCAGCGGTCCTGAGTGGCGAGTTGAACGGACATGCGGGCTCCTTTTGAACGACAGTGCGCAAAGGATAGTCGTGGCCCCGCCGACCGTTGGGCCACTACCCGACGAAGACGTTTCGGTTCTTGTCAGCCGACCGCCTGCGCCGGCGCATCCCACGCCGCGTCGGGGTTTTGCAGGTTCACCGAGCAGACGCTGATCAGGTTACGAAGTTTTTCCGCGATCACCTGGGCGCGGTGCCAGCTCAGGCCGCTCATGACGATGTTGATCGACAGCAGATCGTCCAGCCGCTGGACATTCACCTGTTCCGGGGTGAGGCACTGCAAGGCGAACAGGTTCAGCACCCGCACCAGCAAATCCGGCTCGGCCTCGGCCAGGATCTGGTACTGCGCAAGGCAATGGGCGTTGCTGGCGTTCCACACATCGGCACGGGGCGCAGGGGTGTTGACGGCTTCGAGGTATGGCATGGCAGGTCTCCGGAATCAGTGGAGGAATTTTTACATCCGATGCCGGGCATTTCTTGTCTAAGATGAGCTGATCAGGCGATTGGTAAGGTTGATCAATTCGCCATTGGCTTATTTTGGGGATTATTTATGCACAGCGAGCTGGACAGCTACGACCGGCGCATTCTCGCCCTGCTGCAAGAGGACGCTTCCTTGTCCAGCGCACAGATCGCCGAACAGGTTGGCCTGTCGCAGTCGCCGTGCTGGCGGCGGATTCAGCGGATGAAGGAGGAGGGGATCATTCGTGGCCAGGTGACTTTGCTCGATCGCAAGAAGATCGGCCTGAACACGCAGATCTTCGCCGAGATCAAACTCAACGCCCACGGCCGTTCGAACTTCACTGAGTTCACCGAGGCGATTCGCGGTTTTCCCGAAGTGCTGGAGTGTTACGTGCTGATGGGGGCGGTGGATTTTCTGTTGCGGATTGTCGCGGCGGACATCGAGGCGTATGAGCGGTTCTTCTTCGAGAAGCTGTCGCTGGTGCCGGGGATTCAGGAAGTGAACTCGATTGTGGCGCTGTCGGAGATCAAGTCGACGACGAGTTTGCCGGTACTGCGCTGATTTGATGATCGTTCCCACGCTCCGCGTGGGAATGCAGCCCGGGACGCTCCGCGTCCCAAAGCGGACGCAGAGCGTCCATTGAGGCATTCCCACGCAGACGGTTCGACGCCTCGACGTGGGAACGATCACAGTCTGCTGGCGATGGCGGTGTTACATGCGCAGCAGCATTTTCCAGGCGCGATTCTGGTACACCGCAATCGCCTGATGCTTGCGTGCATCGAGCAGTTCGTCGGTGATGGTCGGCTCGTTGGCCAGTTGCGCCAGTTTGTTCAGCTCGCCGTACAGACGATCCATTTCCGGGATCTCCAGCACGTTGCGCGCGTGGTGCAGCCAGACCTGGATGCGTTCGATGCGTGGCAGTTGCTCGGCCAGATCTTCCGGCTGCTGCTGATAGCGCTGCAGTTGCAGCGAAGTGGCTTCTTCGCCCAGCAGGCGCGGCAGCCAGCTTTGCAACTGCGCGGCACCCTGGCGATTGCCACGGGTGTTGCGGTCAGCCGTCCAGGTGCGAGCCAGCAACCAGCGCGAAGCGTTCAGCGAGAACAGGCCCCAGCGCGGGTCTTCCAGTTCTTCGAGGAACTGCTCCGGCGCGGCTTTGCGCACGTCTTCGTCTTCGATGCCAACCTGGACCAGCGGACGCCAGTCTTCCAGCAGGGCATCCAGCGCCACGCGCAAGTCGTGGGTCGACGGACGCGGTGCGGCCTGGCCGAGGCTGCTCAGCAGGGCGCGCATTTCCGCGAGGTTCTCGACCCAGTCCTGCAACAGGCGCCAGTGGCCGTTGAAGCGATACTGTTCGGCCAGACGCTGGCTGCTGCCGAGCAAGTGCCAGGCCAGGGCGGCGAAGGCGTCGTCCAGCGGAGTTTCGGCGGTGATGGCCGGCGCCGGCAGGCTCAGCGAGTAGCTGTTGGCGTCATACAGGCGATAGCCGCGTTCGGCCTTGCTGATGTCGCATGGCATCAGGGCCAGGGTTTCGGCCAGTTCGGCGGCCAGTTCCAGCAGCGCGGCAGGCTCGCCTTCGCGCAGTTCCAGTTCCAGCTCGCAGATTTCTTCTTTCTGCTTGCCGACCACCACGTGGCCCAGGTCCAGCGCGGCTTCGATGACCACTTTGGTCTTGCCACGGCCCCAGGCGATTTCGGCGCGCTCGCGGACGAAGTCGGTGGTGAAGATCGGCTTCAGGGTTTTCTTGTCCAGCTCGGCGAGGGACTCGGGCCAGCATTCGCCGTCGAGTTTCTTCACGTCGAGCTTGGCTTTGGGCAGGTTCCAGTCGTACTCGTTACGCTCGGACAGACCGGCAACGCTCTGGCCACGGGTCTTGAGGGTCTGAATCACTTCTTCGCCGTCCTTGCGCAGGCGCAGGGCAACCTTGGCCCGGGCCAGGTCACGCTCAGGCGTGTCGAAGTACTGATTCATCAACTCACGGCGTTCCCAGCCACTTTTGTTGCGTTTTTTCAGGAGAGGGTGCTCGCGCAGGGCGGCGAGGGTTTCGCGGCTGACGCGGAGTTTGATTTCGGTTTCTTTCTGCATGGCCGGAAAATCCAGGATCGGGAGCGCAGCCGGGGGAATGTGTGGCTGCCAAGGCCGTGCAGTGTACAGGACTGAACCTTCCTACGCTTTGCGGCGGTTTATTCTCGGCGCCGGATGGTTCTATGATGAACCTCAATCCGGGAGTTGGAGTCAGCGATGCCTTTGCCGTCCATGCAAGACCAGTTCGCTGCACTGATCGCCGCGCCGTCGGTCAGTTGCACCCAGCCGCGGCTCGATCAGTCCAACCGGGCGGTGATCGATCTGCTTGCGGGCTGGCTCGGCGACCTCGGTTTCAGCTGCGATATCCAGCAGGTCAGCCCCGGAAAATTCAACCTGCTTGCCAGTTTTGGCAGCGGCCCCGGCGGGCTGGTGCTGGCCGGGCACAGCGACACGGTGCCGTACGACGATGCGCTGTGGAAAACCGATCCGCTGAAACTCACCGAAGTTGATGGCCGTTGGGTCGGCCTCGGCAGTTGCGACATGAAGGGCTTTTTCGCCCTGATCATCGAAGCCGTACAACCGCTGCTCGACCAGCCGTTCAAGCAACCGCTGCTGATCCTCGCCACCTGCGATGAAGAAAGCTCGATGTCCGGTGCCCGGGCGCTGGCCGAAGCGGGGCGACCGCTGGGCCGGGCGGCGGTGATCGGTGAGCCGACCGGGCTCAAGCCGATCCGCATGCACAAAGGCATCATGATGGAACGCATCGATATCCTCGGGCAGAGCGGCCATTCGTCGGATCCGCGCCTGGGACACAGCGCCCTCGAAGCGATGCACGATGCCATCGGCGAACTGCGCGGCCTGCGCCTGCTGTGGCAGCGTGAATTCAACAACCCGCAGTTCAGCGTGCCGCAGCCGACCATGAACTTCGGCTGCATCCACGGTGGCGATAACCCCAACCGCATCTGCGGCCAGTGTTCGCTGGAGTTCGACCTGCGGCCGCTGCCGGGGATGGACCCCAAGCTCTTGCGCAGCGAGATTCTGCGCAGGCTCAACCCGGTCGCCGAGCGCCATCAGGTGAAGATCGATTACGCGCCGCTGTTTCCCGAAGTGCCGCCGTTCGAGCAGGCCGAAGACGCGGAGCTGGTGCGAATTGCCGAAAAACTCACCGGTCACGCGGCCGAAGCGGTAGCGTTCGGCACCGAAGCGCCTTATCTTCAGCACCTTGGCTGCGAAACCATCGTGCTCGGCCCCGGCGACATCGCCTGTGCGCACCAGCCGGACGAGTACCTCGAAATGTCACGTTTGCAGCCTACCGTGCATCTATTGCGGCAGTTGATCGAACATTACTGTCTCAAAGCTGTATAAATTGCCCAAACACCCACCCGTATTCATGAGGAGAGCGCGCGTGTCGCCAAGCCTGTTCCGACGATAACCATCAGCCCGCTGTGCGTTTTCCGTTTCGCCCCTTTTCCGGCTGCTATTTATTACAGGCCCAGGTTCATGCCCGAATACGTCAATTGGCTTCGCCACGCGTCTCCCTATATCAATGCTCACCGCGATTGCACCTTCGTCGTCATGCTTCCGGGCGACGGCGTGGAGCATCCGAATTTCGGCAACATCGTCCATGACATCGTGTTGCTGCACAGCCTCGGCGTGCGGCTGGTGCTGGTGCATGGTTCCCGTCCGCAGATCGAAACCCGCCTTGCCGCCCGCGGCCTGACCCCGCATTACCACCACGGCATGCGCATCACCGATGCCGCGACGCTGGAATGCGTGATCGACGCGGTCGGCCAACTGCGCATTGCCATCGAGGCACGGTTGTCGATGGACATGGCTTCGTCGCCGATGCAGGGCTCGCGCCTGCGGGTGGCCAGCGGCAACCTTGTGACGGCGCGGCCGATCGGCGTGCTGGAAGGCGTCGACTATCACCACACCGGCGAAGTGCGCCGGGTCGACCGCAAAGGCATCAACCGCCTGCTCGACGAGCGCTCCATCGTGCTGCTGTCGCCGCTGGGTTATTCGCCGACCGGTGAAATCTTCAACCTGGCCTGCGAAGACGTCGCCACCCGCGCCGCCATTGATCTGGGCGCCGACAAGCTGCTGCTGTTCGGTGCCGACCTCGGTCTGATCGACGAAAACGGCAAACTGGTGCGCGAGCTGCGCCCGCAACAGGTGCCGGCGCATTTGCAGCGTCTGGGCAGCAACTATCAGGCGGAACTGCTGGATGCCGCCGCCGAAGCCTGCCGTGGCGGCGTGGCGCGCAGCCATATCGTCAGTTATGCCGAGGACGGCGCGCTGCTGACCGAACTGTTCACCCGTGACGGTGGCGGTACGCTGGTGGCCCAAGAGCAATTCGAACTGGTACGCGAGGCGGCGATTGAAGACGTCGGTGGCTTGCTGGACCTGATCAGCCCGCTGGAAGAGCAGGGGATTCTGGTGCGCCGTTCCCGCGAAGTGCTGGAACGTGAAATCGAGCAGTTCAGCGTGGTCGAGCGTGAAGGGATGATCATCGCCTGTGCGGCGCTGTATCAGATTGCCGATTCGGATGCCGGCGAGCTGGCGTGCCTGGCGGTGAACCCCGAGTATCGCCATGGCGGTCGCGGCGACGAATTGCTCGAGCGCATCGAGACCCGTGCCCGGGCGCAGGGCCTGAAAACCCTGTTCGTCCTTACCACCCGTACCGCCCACTGGTTCCGTGAGCGCGGTTTCGAGCCGAGCAGCGTCGAGCGCCTGCCGGCAGCGCGGGCTTCTCTCTATAACTATCAGCGCAATTCGAAGATCTTCGAAAAGTCTCTGTGATGTGACGCCCTCATCGCGAGCAGGCTCGCTCCCACAAAGGTTCACTGAGCCTGTGTGGGAGCGAGCCTGCTCGCGATAGCGTTTATTCGGTTACAAACTTCGCACTGACATAAGGCGAGTAGTCAGGCAAAACGCTTTCGACCTTGCCCTGTTCCTTCAAGAACTTCGCCGTCTCACCAATCGCCTTCGCCGTGCCGCCGTCCAGCAGCGCCGTGGTTTGTTGCGCCTTGGCGTCCGGGAAGGCCGAACCGGCGAGCAATTCCGGAACGTCGGCAGCATTGGCACCGGTCAGTTTGGCGATTTTCTGTACAGGCACCGAGTCGGCCGTCCAGCTGTCTTTATGGGCGGCGTAATCAGCGAACGAGTCCAGAGTCACCTTGGCGAATTTGGCCACGACTTCAGGATGCTTCTCGGCAAAGTCCTTGCGTGCGACCCAGACTTCGAAGGTCGGCGCGCCCCACTGGCCGACCTGCGCGGCATCGGTCAGGGTCTTGCCGGTCTTGCGGATTTCGCCCAGCGCCGGCGACCAGACAAAGGCGCCGTCGATGTCGCCACGTTTCCAGGCGGCCGCGATTTCTGCGGGTTGCAGGTTCACCACTTTGACTTTCGTGGTGTCCAGGCCCCAGTGCTTGAGGGCACCGAGCAGGCTGTAGTGGGAGGTGGAGACGAACGGGGTGGCGATGGTCTTGCCGATCAGGTCTTCGGGCTTGTTGATACCGCTGCCGTTACGCACCACTAGCGCTTCGGCGGCATTGATCTGCGCCGAGACGATGAAGGCAACGATCGGCAGATTGCGCGAGGCGGCGGCCGCCAGCGGGCTGGAGCCGAGGTTGCCGATCTGCACATCGCCGGAGGCAATGGCTGTCACAACTTCCGGGCCGCTGTTGAACCGGCGCCAGTCGATCTTCTCGCCGATGGTTTTCTCGTAGATGCCGTCGGCCTGAGGGACTTTGCTCGGGTCGATACCGGTCTGGTAGCCCACGGAAAGGTTGGCGGCATGGGCTGAAAAAGAAATCAGCGCCGACACACAAACTGTAACAAATTGACTAGATAGTGCGCGTTTGGCCATCATGGCGTCGCCTTTTTGATAGGGATTGACGAATCGGGGTTGCGTCAAAGCTAATCGATCTAAAAAAAGGCTAACAAATACCATTTAGTAATGAGCTTAGTCGCCGATACGCTGTATCCCGGTGAAGATGGCAATTGGCTGGCCATATAGCCGAATGGTATGAAAAAGAATGAATAAATTCTTTTTGGGTTTATCAGGAAGTCTTTACCCTGCAGGGACCAAATAACTGCGATTAGACCTTGGTCGTAGACACACAAGGTTACGATTGACTTGTCAGTCACGGTCTGGCGCTAATCGCGCATCTTAGGATCCAGGGGCATCAGACCCCGGACCAGGAACACAAGAATTAGAAACGAGAGGAGCGAAACATGAACAAGTCCACCTTGGCCCTGGCCGTGGCCGTAGGGGTTTTGGCGCAGCAGGCAGGCGCCGCCGGTTTCATCGAAGACAGCAAGGCCACCTTGGGGCTGCGTAACTTCTACATCAACACTGACAACCGCGATGGCGCTGGCGCCAACAAGAACGAAGAGTGGGGCCAAGGCTTCGATCTGCGTTTCATCTCCGGTTACACCCAAGGCACTGTGGGCTTCGGTATCGACGCCATCGGCCTGCTGGGCGTGCGTCTGGATTCGGGCGGCGGCACCAACGGCAACAGCGGCACCGCTTACGGCGGCACTGTGTTCCCGAGCGAGTCCAACGGTAAAGCCGTAGACAACTTCTCCAGCCTGGGTCTGACTGCCAAAGCCAAGATCTCCCAGACTGAACTGAAGCTGGGTACCCTGCAGCCGAAGAACCCGGTCATCGTGACCAACGACGGTCGTCTGCTGCCACAAACCTGGCAGGGCGGCCAGATCACTTCTGGCGAAATCAAGGACCTGACTCTGGTCGGTGGTCAGATCGAAGCCGTGAAAGGCCGTAACTCCAGCAACAACGAAAACCTGTCCATCAGCGGCGCCAACAGCCGTGGTACTGGCTTCCGTGACAGCAACAAGTTCATCTACGCCGGTGGTGACTACAAGATCACCAAAGACCTGACTGCCCAGTACTACTACGGCAACCTGGAAGACTTCTACAAGCAGCACTTCCTGGGTCTGGTACACAACTGGGCCATCGGCCCGGGCGTATTGAAGTCTGACTTCCGTTACTTCAACAGCTCCGACGACGGCAAGAACGGCACTGATCCTGCGTACTTCAGCACCGGTAACTACACCGGCGTGCGCAACGGTCGTGGCGAAGTCGACAACAACCTGTACAGCGGCCTGTTCCTGTACACCGTTGAAGGTCACACCTTCGGTGGCGGTTACCAGGTTTCCAACGGCAGCTCCGACTTCCCTTGGCTGAACCAGGGCGACGGTTCGTCGAACTACACCATCACCGACATGCAGATCCAGAAGTTCGGCCGTGCCGGCGAGAAAACCTGGCAAGCTCGCTACTCCTATGACTTCGCCAAAGTCGGCGTACCTGGCCTGACCGCCGGTGTGGTTTACCTGAAAGGCGATTCGATCGACACCGTTGGCACCAACGGTCGCGAAAGCGCTTCGAACCGTTCCGAGTGGGAACGCGACTTCACCATTGGTTACGTCGTACCGGAAGGTCCGTTCAAGAACGTCGGCCTGATGTGGAAAAACGCTGTATGGCGCACCGACCTGCCGAACACCCGTTCGCAGGACGAAAACCGCCTGATCGTCAGCTACTCGATCCCGCTGCTGTAATAGCGCGCTCCTGCACTGATGTAAAAAACCGATGTAAAAAAGCCCCGTCCGGCATCGCGCCGGACGGGGCTTTTGCGTTTTCGGGTCCGGCTCACCCCCGTAAGCCGTTCCCGATGTTCCCCTCTTTACAGCAACTCAAGGCCTTCTCGAACCTTGAGGGCGATGTTCGTCGCGATGCTGCGGGACGTCCAGTGAACAGATGTTTAATATTCTTTAAAGATATAAATATCTAGTTATTTATTCTTTTTCAGAAGATCGAATCCCGAGCTACAGTTGAGGTCTCCAACCACTCATCAGGAGCCGCACCATGAGCCTCAGACTTGGCGATATCGCCCCCGATTTCGAACAGGATTCCAGCGCCGGCAAGATTCGTTTCCACGAATGGCTGGGCGATAGCTGGGGCGTGCTGTTTTCCCACCCGGCGGACTTCACCCCGGTCTGCACCACCGAGCTGGGCTTCACTGCCAAGCTCAAGGACGAGTTCACCCAGCGTGGCGTGAAAGCCATTGCACTGTCGGTCGACCCGGTGGACTCGCACCACAAGTGGATCGAGGACATCAACGAAACCCAGAACACCATCGTCAACTTCCCGATCCTGGCCGATGCCGATCGCAAGGTGTCCGATCTGTACGATCTGATCCACCCGAACGCCAACGACACCCTGACCGTGCGTTCGCTGTTCGTGATCGATCCGAACAAGAAGATCCGCCTGACCATCACCTACCCGGCGAGCACCGGGCGCAACTTCCACGAGATCCTGCGGGTGATCGATTCGCTGCAGCTCACCGACAACTACAAGGTGGCCACCCCGGCCAACTGGCAGGACGGTGAAGAAGTGGTGATCGTGCCGTCGCTCAAGGACGAAGACGAAATCAAGCAACGCTTTCCGAAGGGCTACCGCGCGGTGAAACCGTACCTGCGCCTCACCCCACAGCCGAACAAATAACCTACCTCGGATCGTTCCCACGCTCCGCGTGGGAATGAATACATGGACGCTCCGCGTCCACTGTGACGCAGAGCGTCACGGGCGGCATTCCCACGCGGAGCGTGGGAACGATCAGTCAGGGAGCGATCAGTACGAACCACGATGCAGGGTTTCAGGCCGTTTTCACGGCCTGTTTTTTTGCCCGCAGGAAAGTGAAATGCATATCTCCATAAAGAATAACCAAATGAATAAATATGATTTATGGATATATGAATCAGCTGGTAAGGTCACTGACATCGAAGCGAGATCGCAACCCGCGAATCGCCTGTAACGCGCAAGGAATCGTCTGAATGCTGGTCGTCTCACTCGGTGGCAGTCCCAGTCAACGTTCCCGCTCCGGGGTGTTGCTGGAGCGCTCGCAACGCTGGTTGCAGCAGCAAGGGGTGGAAGTGGTGAGTTATCAGGTGCGGGACTTCCCGGCCGAAGATCTTCTCCACGCCCGCTTCGACAGCCCGAAGGTGCTCGACCTGCTGCAACAGATTGAAAACGCCGATGGCCTGCTGATCGCCACGCCGGTGTACAAGGCGTCGTTCTCCGGCGCCCTGAAGACCGTGCTGGATCTGCTGCCCGAGCGTGCGCTGAACCACAAGATTGTCCTGCCGATGGCTACCGGCGGCAGCATCGCCCACATGCTGGTGGTCGATTACGCCCTCAAGCCTGTGCTGTCGGCGTTGAAGGCCCAGGAAATGCTGCAAGGAATCTTTGCCGAGGACAGCCAGATCGCCTACGGCGAGGGCAGTGCCCAGGCGCAGTTGGCGCCGGCCCTGGAACAGCGACTGCATGAAGCGCTGGACCAGTTTGTCAGCGCCATGGCCCGCCGGCCGAAGCCGCTGGAGCCGGGGCTGTTGAACGAACGTTTGTTGAGTGCTCGCTGGAGCATTTGAAGCTTCACCCGCATTTGAAGTACTCACCTTACTCAGCCGCCAACGGCCAAGCAGGTGCAGCCAAAACCCAACAGCAAAAAGGAGAGCGCTATGCGCACTGTATTTTTGCGTCGTGGTCTGGTCGCTCTGTTTGCTGCGGCTGTGTCCTTCGGCGCCATCACTCAAGCTCAGGCCGAGACGCTAAGAATCGGTTATCAGAAATACGGCACGCTGGTGCTGCTCAAAGCCAAAGGCACGCTGGAGAAACGCCTCGCCGCCCAAGGCGTCGACGTGCAATGGACTGAATTCCCCGGCGGCCCGCAACTTCTGGAAGGCCTGAACGTCGGCTCGATCGACTTCGGCGTCACCGGCGAAACCCCGCCGGTCTTTGCCCAGGCGGCCGGTGCCGATCTGCTCTACGTGGCTTACGAGCCACCAGCGCCGAACAGCGAAGCGATCCTCGTGCCGAAAGATTCGCCGATCAAATCGGTGGCGGATCTCAAGGGCAAGAAAGTCGCCCTGAACAAAGGCTCCAACGTTCACTACCTGCTGGTGCGTGCGCTGGAAGACGCCGGCCTCAAGTACACCGACATTCAAACCGTATTCCTGCCGCCGGCCGATGCCCGCGCCGCGTTCGAACGTGGCAGCGTCGACGCTTGGGTCATCTGGGACCCGTACCAGGCCGCCGCCGAGAAACAGCTGCAAGCGCACACCCTGCGTGACGGCAAAGGCATCGTCGACAACCACCAGTTCTACCTGGCGACCAAACCCTACGCACAGAAAAATCCCGAGGTGATCAAGACCCTCGTGGAAGAAGTGCGCGCCGTCGGCGAGTGGTCCAAGGCCAACCCGGAAGACGTGACCCAACAGGTGTCGCCGCTGCTCGGCCTGCCGGCAGACATCACCCTGACCTCGGTGAAACGCCAGGGCTACGGCGCGTTGTTCCTGACCCCGGAAGTGGTCGCCGCACAACAGAAAATCGCCGACACCTTCTACCAGCTCAAGCTGATCCCCAAGCCGTTGAGCATCAAGGACGTGATCTGGACCCCACCGGCCGCTGTGGCCCAAAGCTCGGTCACCCAAGCCCAGTAAATCGAATCCCCAAGGAGACCACTCCATGAGCCTCAACATCTTCTGGTTCCTGCCAACCCACGGCGACGGCCATTACCTTGGCACCGCCGAAGGCGCCCGCGCCGTCGACCACGGCTATCTGCAACAGGTCGCGCAAGCGGCGGATCGACTGGGTTTTGGCGGCGTGCTGATTCCCACCGGTCGTTCCTGCGAGGATTCGTGGCTGGTGGCGGCATCGCTGATCCCGGTGACTCAGCGTCTGAAATTCCTTGTCGCCCTGCGCCCCGGGATCATTTCCCCGACGGTGGCGGCGCGTCAGGCGGCAACGCTGGATCGGTTGTCCGGCGGTCGTGCGCTGTTCAACCTGGTGACCGGTGGCGATCCGGAAGAGTTGGCCGGCGACGGTCTGTTCCTCGATCACGAAGCGCGCTATCAGGCCTCGGTGGAATTCACCCGGATCTGGCGTCGGGTGCTGGAAGGCGAAACCGTGGATTACGACGGCGAGCACATCAGCGTGAAGGGCGCCAAATTGCTCTATCCGCCGATCCAGCAACCGCGTCCGCCGCTGTATTTCGGTGGCTCGTCGGAAGCCGCGCAGGATCTGGCCGCCGAACAAGTGGAAATGGTCCTGACCTGGGGCGAGCCGCCCGCCGCTGTTGCCGAGAAGATTGAACAGGTGCGCGCCAAGGCCGCCAAGCTCGGCCGTACCGTGCGTTTCGGCATTCGTCTGCATGTGATCGTGCGGGAAACCAACGCCGAAGCCTGGCAAGCGGCAGATCGCCTGATTTCTCATCTGGATGACGACACCATCAAACGTGCCCAGGCATCGCTGGCGCGGTTCGATTCGGTGGGCCAGCAACGCATGGCCGCGCTGCACGGTGGCAGCCGCGACAACCTCGAAGTCAGCCCGAACCTGTGGGCCGGCGTCGGTCTGGTGCGCGGCGGTGCCGGTACCGCGCTGGTTGGCGACGGCCCGACCGTGGCGGCGCGCGTGAAGGAATACGCGGATCTGGGCATCGATACCTTCATCTTCTCCGGTTATCCACACCTCGAAGAGTCGTATCGGGTGGCCGAGCTGCTGTTCCCGCACCTCGACGTCGAGCGTCCGGAATTGCCGAAAAGCGCAGGTTACGTCAGCCCGTTCGGCGAGATGGTGGCCAACGACATTCTTCCCAAAGCCGCGTCCCAGAGCTGAGGCGCCGCCATGAAGAAATTTATCCACAGCCTCGCGCCCTGGGCGTTGCCGGTGTTGTTGCTGGCGGTGTGGCAGTTGTCGGTGTCGGCGGGTTGGCTGTCGACGCGGATTCTGCCGGCGCCGGTGGCGGTGATCGAAGCCGGCGTCAGCCTGGTGCGCAGCGGCGAAATCTGGACGCACCTGGCAATCAGCGGCTGGCGCGCCGCGCTGGGCTTCACTATCGGTGGCAGCATCGGCCTGGTGCTGGGTTTCATCACCGGCCTGTCGAAGTGGGGCGAACGCCTGCTCGACAGCTCGGTGCAGATGATCCGCAACGTGCCGCACCTGGCGCTGATTCCGCTGGTGATCCTGTGGTTCGGCATCGACGAGTCGGCGAAGATTTTTCTGGTGGCATTGGGCACGCTGTTCCCGATCTACCTCAACACCTATCACGGCATCCGCAACGTCGACCCGGCGCTGGTGGAAATGGCCCGCAGTTATGGCCTGTCCGGTTTCAGCCTGTTCTGGCAGGTGATTCTGCCGGGTGCGCTGCCTTCGATTCTGGTCGGCGTGCGCTTCGCCCTGGGCTTCATGTGGCTGACCCTGATCGTGGCGGAAACCATCTCCGCGAGCTCGGGCATCGGTTACCTGGCGATGAATGCCCGCGAGTTTTTGCAGACCGACGTGGTGGTGCTGGCGATTCTGCTGTACGCGGTGCTCGGCAAGCTGGCCGACCTCGCGGCTCGTGGCCTTGAGCGTGTGTGGTTGCGCTGGCATCCGGCCTATCAGGTTGCCAAGGGAGGTGCGGCATGACCGCTCAACAACCTCCACGCCTGCTGCGCGGGATTCCGCTGGCGGTGCGCAACCTGCAAAAGACTTTCGGCTCGCGGCAGGTACTGCGTGACATCGATCTGCACATTCCGGCGGGGCAATTCGTCGCCGTGGTCGGGCGCAGCGGATGCGGCAAAAGCACGTTGCTGCGCTTGCTCGCCGGTCTCGACCAACCCACCGGCGGCGATCTGCTCGCCGGTGCTGCACCGCTCAGCGATGCGCGGGATGACACCCGGCTGATGTTCCAGGAAGCACGGCTGCTGCCGTGGAAAAAGATCATCGACAACGTCGGGCTCGGCCTCAAAGGCAACTGGCGTCCACAAGCCTTGCAGGCGCTGGATGCGGTCGGCCTCGCCGATCGCGCCAATGAATGGCCGGCGGCGCTGTCCGGCGGGCAGAAGCAGCGCGTGGCGCTGGCCCGGGCGCTGATTCATCAACCGCGTCTGTTGCTGCTCGACGAGCCGCTGGGCGCGCTGGATGCGCTGACCCGCATCGAGATGCAGCAACTGATCGAACGTCTCTGGCAACAGCATGGTTTCACCGTGTTGCTGGTGACCCACGACGTCAGCGAAGCGGTGGCGATTGCCGACCGGGTGATTCTGATCGAGGACGGCGAAGTCGGCCTCGACCTGCAAGTGGAGCTGCCGCGCCCTCGGGTGCGTGGCTCCCATCGCCTGGCGGCGCTGGAAACCGAAGTACTCAACCGTGTGTTGTCCCTGCCCGGCGAGCCGCCGGCGCCGGAACCCGTTTCACCCTTGCCTACGCAACTGCGTTGGGCTCAATAACTCAAGCAAACGACAGGAATCAATGCCATGACTATCAAAGCCATCAACGTACGCAACCAGTTCAAAGGCGCGATCAAGGAGATCGTTCTCGGCGACGTGCTGTCGGAAATCGACGTGCAGACCGCTTCCGGCATCGTCACGTCGGTGATCACCACCCGTTCGGTCAAGGAGCTGGAACTGGAGGTCGGCAGCGAAGTGATCGCCTTCGTGAAGTCCACCGAGGTGTCCATCGCCAAGTTGTAAGGGCGTGGGACAAAAACAACCCCGAAGGGTGTGAGCCCTTCGGGGTTTTTTGTTGATCGTTCCCACGCTCCGCGTGGGAATGCCTCTGGGGACGCTCCGCGCCCAGTGACGCGGAGCGTCACGGGCTGCATTCCCACGCAGAGCGTGGGAACGATCATCGCTAGAGAATCCGTTTGGGCAAATAGGGCGGCAGATACAGCCCGATATAGGCATCAAACACTCGCATGCCTTCCTCGGCCATGCGCGGGGTGATCTGCCCGTGCTGCTGCACCGAGCGGGCGTAGACGCGGTCGCCCAGCTCCATGGCCAGCGCGAATACATCGACGTCATCCGGCAGGCGCGGCAGTTCGAAGTGATGGTCGAACAGCTTGTGCATCAGGTCGCCGAGTTCGAGGTCGTGCTGGCGGTCGGCCTGAGTGACTTCGGTGAGGCCGTGCTGCGCGAGGATCAGCTGGCGGGCGGCGGCATCCTCGCCGTAGATCTCCAGCATCCGCTCTTCGACCAGCCGCGACAGGTCTCGCCAGTCGCGCAGGGCATCGTGATCGATCGGCGCTTGCAGGCAGGCGCGGAAGGCCGCGTGCACATCTGCCGTCAGCGCTTCGAGCAGCGCCGGGACGCTGGCGAAGAAGTGGTAGACCGAAGAGGGCGGAATCTGTGCGCGCTCGGCCACGCTGTAGATCGACAGGCTCGCCACGCCCTCGGCGGCCAGCAGCGTGCGCGCGGCGTCGAGTATCGAATCGATCCGCGCCTGACTGCGGGCACGGGGTTTGCGGACGGGGGCGGGACGCGTCATGAAAGTCTCCTGCGGGGCAGCGGGCATTGTACGAGCCGGCTCTTGTGTTGTCTTGTCGGCCGCTTTCGGGAGCACCCCCCCCTCCCACGGGGTATCTCCTGTGAGATGAAATTTTCTGTTCGCAGGAGATTCACTGTGGGAGCGGGCTTGCTCGCGAACCGCCGCAGGCGGCCATAAAAAAACGCCGCTGGCTGCGATAGCCGACGGCGTTCTTTTTGGCGCTGCAATCCGCTTAAACGGTGTGCAGGTACCAGTTGTACTCGAGGTCGGAGATGGAGTGTTCGAACTCCTCCAGCTCGCTCTCTTTACAGGCGACGAAGATATCGATGTATTTCGGATCGATGTACTTGGCCATCACCTCGCTGTCGTCCAGCTCGCGCAGGGCATCGCGCAAGTTGTTCGGCAGGCTCTGCTCGTTCTGCTCGTAGCTGTTGCCTTCGACCGGAGCGCCCGGCTCGATCTTGTTGACCAGACCGTGGTGCACGCCCGCCAGCACCGAAGCCATCAGCAGGTACGGGTTGGCGTCGGCACCGGCCACGCGGTGTTCCAGACGGACCGCGTCGGCGGAGCCGGTCGGTACGCGCAGGGCCACGGTGCGGTTGTCCAGGCCCCAGCTCGGCGAGTTCGGCACGTAGAACTGTGCGCCGAAACGGCGGTAGGAGTTGACGTTCGGGCAGAGGAAAGCCATCTGCGCGGGCAGGGTCTCGAGCACACCGCCGATCGCGTGACGCAGCGCGGCGTTCTGCTCGGGATCCTCGCTGGCAAAAATGTTTTTGCCTTCTTTGTCGAGAACCGAAATATGGACGTGCAGACCGTTGCCTGCCTGGCCCGGGTACGGCTTGGCCATGAAGGTGGTGTCCATTTCATGGTCGTAAGCGATGTTCTTGATCAGACGCTTGAGCAGGACCGCGTAGTCGCATGCCTTGATCGGGTCGGCGACGTGGTGCAGGTTCACTTCGAACTGCGCCGGGGCACTTTCCTTGACGATGGCGTCGGCCGGGATGCCTTGCTCTTTGGCGCCTTCCAGAATGTCCTGGAGGCAGTCGACGTATTCGTCGAGGTCGTCGATCAAGTAGACCTGGGTCGAATGCGGGCGTTTGCCGGAGATCGGCGAGCGCGGCGGCTGAGGGCGGCCGTTCACGTTTTCCTGGTCGATCAGGTAGAACTCGAGTTCGAACGCGGCGCAGATGGTCAGGCCGAGCTCGTCAAACTTTGCAACAACTTGACGGAGCACTTCGCGCGGGTCGGCGAAGAAAGGGTCACCTTCGAGTTCGTGCATGGTCATCAACAGTTGCGCGGTCGGGCGCTTCTGCCATGGCTCGTTGCACAGGGTATCGGGGATTGGATAGCAGATACGGTCGGCGTCGCCGATGTCCAGGCCCAGGCCGGTGCTTTCCACCGTCGAACCATTGATATCCAGAGCAAATAGAGAGGCCGGCAGGTTGATGCCTTTCTCGTAAACCTTGTGGAGGCTGGTGCGTTCGATGCGCTTGCCGCGCACCACACCATTCATATCCGCAATCAGAAGGTCAACGTACAGAACCTCAGGATGTTCCTTAAGGAACGCGTTCGCTTCGTTAAGCTGAACGGCACGCGGGGGTACCGACATGATGCAACACCTTTGTTGTTAAAAATATCAATCATTGATCTTTTCTGGTTTCAGTCAACCCGAACGGCCTGCCGAAGTCAAGCGAGGCCTTTTCTGCCCTGAAAAAGCGCCACGAGGGCATTTATGGGGCACTTTGAGGCATTTTTTTATCCGTGAAGGACGCGCCACCCGCAGGCTTGAGCAGGCCGTGTTGTATTTTTTACGGGGGTGTTGTGTAAAAAAATGAACAAGGCTAAGCTCGGATCAAACCCATAACAGCAATAATACCGGGGTGCTTCATGTCTCGCCTGCCGTTAATCGGCGTCACCGACTGCTCTTTGCAGTCCGGTCTGCATGCTTATCACATCAGTGGCGACACGTCCGTCCGCAGTGCGGCCAGCAAGGCCTGCAACGTGCCAGCGATCTCCCAGCGCATGGCAGATCGAGCGCCAGCGTCCGATATTCTGGACGTGTGCGAGGGCATCCTCTTTAGCGGTTCTCCTTTCAATATAGATCTCTTTCCTGCTCCCGGCCTGCACCGCGTCCGTCGCCGTGCCCGTGATTCTGCACGCCCGGGATGTGCACAGGAAATGCAACGCCAGCGTAAAGGGCAGGTAAGCTCCTCCTTCATTGTCTATGCGCGGTGCCTGGCGTAAGCCGGCACTGCGCGCAAGCAAGGCCCTTTAACGCGACGCCCCGTGCGTCAAACTTGCCTGACATGCGTCAGGAGACTCAGCCCAGAGGCATTTATGAGTAACAACCTCGACCAGCTCACCGATTGGTTGAAAGACCACAAGATCACAGAAGTCGAATGCATGATCGGCGACTTGACCGGCATCACCCGGGGCAAGATCTCGCCGACCAACAAGTTCATCGCCGAAAAAGGCATGCGCCTGCCAGAGAGCGTTCTGTTGCAGACCGTGACCGGCGACTACGTCGAAGACGACATCTATTACGAGCTGCTCGACCCGGCCGACATCGACATGATCTGCCGTCCCGACCAGAACGCCGTGTACCTGGTGCCATGGGCCATCGAGCCGACCGCCCAGGTGATCCACGACACCTACGACAAGCAAGGCAACCCGATCGAGCTGTCGCCGCGCAACGTCCTCAAGAAAGTCCTGAAACTCTATGCCGACAAGGGCTGGCAGCCGATCGTTGCGCCGGAAATGGAGTTCTACCTGACCAAGCGCAGCGACGACCCTGACTATCCGTTGCAGCCGCCAGTTGGCCGTTCCGGGCGTCCGGAGATCGGTCGTCAGTCGTTCTCCATCGAAGCGGCGAACGAATTCGATCCGCTGTTCGAAGACGTCTACGACTGGTGCGAATTGCAGGAGCTGGACCTCGACACGCTGATCCATGAGGACGGCACGGCGCAGATGGAAATCAACTTCCGTCACGGCGATGCCCTGTCGCTGGCCGACCAGATTCTGGTGTTCAAACGCACCATGCGCGAGGCCGCCCTCAAGCACAACGTGGCCGCGACCTTCATGGCCAAGCCGATGACCGGCGAGCCGGGCAGTGCGATGCACCTGCACCAGAGCATCATCGACATCGAGACTGGCAAGAACGTGTTCTCCAACGAAGATGGGACCATGAGCCAGCTGTTCCTGCACCACATCGGTGGCCTGCAGAAACTGATCCCGGAATTGCTGCCGCTGTTCGCACCGAACGTCAACTCATTCCGCCGCTTCCTGCCGGATACCTCGGCACCGGTGAACGTTGAGTGGGGCGAAGAAAACCGCACCGTGGGCCTGCGCGTCCCGGATGCCGGCCCGCAGAACCGCCGGGTGGAAAACCGCCTGCCGGGCGCCGACGCCAACCCGTACCTGGCGATTGCCGCGAGCCTGCTCTGCGGCTACATCGGCATGGTCGAAGGGATCAACCCGAGCGCACCGGTCGTGGGCCGTGGCTACGAGCGCCGCAACCTGCGCCTGCCGCTGACCATCGAGGACGCCCTGGAGCGCATGGAAAACAGCGCGACCATCGAGAAATACCTGGGCAAGACCTTCATCACCGGCTACGTCGCGGTCAAGCGGGCCGAGCATGAAAACTTCAAGCGCGTGATCAGTTCCTGGGAGCGTGAGTACCTGCTCTTCGCCGTCTGATACGCCGGGCGCGGTGGCCAGCCGCCGCGCCTTCACCGATAACAAGGAGAATTGGCATGACCAGCAACAACCCGCAAACCCGTGAGTGGCAAGCCCTCAGCAGCGATCACCACCTGGCCCCGTTCAGCGACTTCAAGCAGCTGAAAGAAAAGGGTCCACGGATCATCACCAACGCCAAGGGCGTGTACCTGTGGGACAGCGAGGGCAACAAGATCCTCGACGGCATGGCGGGTCTGTGGTGTGTGGCGATCGGTTATGGACGCGATGAGCTGGCGGATGCTGCCGCCAAACAGATGCGCGAACTGCCTTACTACAACCTGTTCTTCCAGACCGCGCACCCGCCGGCGCTGGAACTGGCCAAGGCCATCGCCGACGTGGCGCCAGAAGGCATGAACCACGTGTTCTTCACCGGCTCCGGTTCCGAAGGCAACGACACCATGCTGCGCATGGTTCGCCACTACTGGGCGATCAAGGGCCAGCCGAACAAGAAAGTCATCATCAGCCGCAAGAACGGCTACCACGGTTCCACCGTGGCAGGCGCAAGCCTGGGCGGCATGACCTACATGCACGAACAGGGCGACCTGCCGATTCCGGGCATCGTCCACACCGCGCAGCCGTACTGGTTCGCCGAAGGCGGCGACATGACCCCGGAAGAGTTCGGGATCTGGGCGGCCAATCAGCTGGAAGAAAAGATTCTGGAAGTCGGCGTCGACAACGTCGGTGCCTTTATTGCCGAGCCGATCCAGGGCGCCGGCGGCGTGATCATTCCGCCAGACACCTACTGGCCGCGCATCAAGGAAATCCTCGCCAAGTACGACATCCTGTTCGTGGCCGATGAAGTGATCTGCGGTTTCGGCCGTACCGGCGAATGGTTCGGCAGTGATTTTTACGACCTCAAGCCACACATGATGACCATCGCCAAAGGCCTGACGTCCGGCTACATCCCGATGGGTGGCCTGATCGTGCGCGACGAAGTGGTGGCGGTGCTCAACGAGGGCGGCGACTTCAACCACGGCTTCACCTACTCCGGTCACCCGGTAGCGGCGGCAGTAGGTCTGGAAAACATCCGGATTCTGCGCGAAGAGAAAATCATCGAACGCGCCCATGAAGAAACGGCACCGTATTTGCAGAAACGTCTGCGCGAACTGAACGATCACCCGTTGGTGGGTGAAGTGCGCGGAGTCGGTCTGCTGGGGGCCATCGAGCTGGTGCAGGACAAGGCCACTCGCAAGCGTTACGAAGGCAAGGGTGTGGGCATGATCTGCCGCCAGTTCTGCTTCGACAACGGGCTGATCATGCGTGCCGTGGGCGACACCATGATCATCGCGCCGCCGCTGGTGATCAGCAAGGCGGAGATCGACGAGCTGGTGACAAAGGCACGCAAGTGCCTGGACCTGACCCTGAGTGCGTTGCAGGGCTAAGTGCTAGGCTCTGAGCGATGGAGCTGTTGCGCTGTCGCTCGGAGCTGTCAGAAAGGCTGGTCTTTTCTTGAAAGACCGCCTCGGATCTTGCCAGACTAGCCGCGGTTCCAGTTGTCCGGGTTCGGCCGCTGAACAAAGTGGTTCAAAAAAGAAAAATTTGGAGCATTAACGCATGAAGGCATTAGGCAAAAAGCTCGCTGGCAAGACTCTGCTCGCCATGTCCCTGATGGGCGTGATGGCGGGTGCGGTTCAGGCGGACGACAAGGTGTTGCACGTTTACAACTGGTCCGACTACATCGCGCCGGACACGGTTGCCAATTTCGAAAAAGAGACGGGCATCAAGGTCGTCTATGACGTTTTCGACAGCAACGAAACCCTGGAAGCGAAGCTGCTGGCCGGCAAATCCGGTTACGACATCGTGGTGCCTTCCAACAACTTCCTGGCCAAGCAGATCAAGGCCGGCGTTTATCAGGAACTGGACAAGTCCAAGCTGACGAACTGGAAGAACCTCGACGAAGACCTGCTCAAGGCCGTTGGCGACGCCAGCGACCCGGGCAACAAGCACGCGTTCCCGTACATGTGGGGTTCGATCGGCATCGGCTACAACCCGGAGAAGGTCAAGGCTGCACTGGGCATCGACAAGATCGATTCCTGGGACATCGTGTTCAAGCCTGAAAACATCGAGAAGCTGAAAAGCTGCGGCGTGAGCTTCCTCGACGCGCCGACCGAAATGATTCCGGCGGCTTTGCACTACCTGGGCAAACCGACCAACAGCAAAGACAAGGCTGACCTGAAAGCCGCCGAGGACCTGTTCCTCAAAGTGCGTCCTTCGGTTGCCTACTTCCACTCCTCGAAGTACATCTCGGACCTGGCCAACGGCAACATCTGCGTGGCGGTCGGTTACTCGGGTGACCTGGAACAATCCAAGACCCGCGCCAAGGAAGCCGGTGACAAGGTCAAGCTGGCCTACACCATTCCGAAAGAAGGTGCCGGTACTTTCTACGACATGGTCGCCATTCCAAAGGATGCCGAAAACGTCGAAGCCGCCTACAAGTTCATGAACTACCTGCTCGAGCCGAAAGTGATGGCCGAAATCACCAACGCCGTGCGTTTCCCGAACGGCAACAAGGCGGCCACGCCGCTGGTGGACAAGGAAATCACCAGTGATCCGAGCATCTACCCTTCGGCTGAAGTGAAGAAGCAGCTCTATGCGATCAGCGATTTGGACGCGGCCACCCTGCGCCTGATCACTCGCAGCTGGACCAAGATCAAATCCGGTAAATAAGCCGGTTTGAAGCAGTCACCGCTGGCCGTCGCCTTCACCCGGTCGGCCAGTGGTGCAATTAAATGACAGAAAGTTTTGCTGGAACGGTTTTTCGAAGGTAAGTTGCGCGCCGGTTTTGTTGCCGGGCAACCGTGACTGTCATGCAGCACGGGGCAACTTGGGCCCAACTAAATTAGAGGACCTCCACTTGCCTATTTTTTCTTCTTTGCGCAATGCCCTGCTGGCCGCTGCCGGCCTGACGTTCGCTGTCGGTGCCCAAGCCGCCGGTACTGTGCATATTTATAACTGGTCGGATTACATCGGCGAGACCACTCTGGCCGATTTCCAGAAAGACACCGGGATCAAACCGGTCTACGACGTGTTCGACTCCAACGAAACCCTGGAAGGCAAACTGCTCGCCGGGCGTACCGGTTACGACGTGGTCGTGCCGTCGAACCACTTCCTCGGCAAGCAGATCAAGGCGGGCGCGTTCCAGAAGCTCGACAAGGCGCAGCTGCCGAACTATTCCAATCTCGATCCGGTGCTGCTCAAGCGCCTGGAACAGAACGATCCGGGCAACCTGTACGCCGTACCGTATCTGTGGGGCACCAACGGCATCGGCTACAACGTCGATAAAGTGAAGGCCGTGCTCGGCGTCGACAAGATCGACTCCTGGAGCGTGCTGTTCGAGCCGGAGAACATCAAGAAGCTGCACAGCTGCGGCGTGGCGTTCCTCGATTCGGCCGATGAAATGATGCCGACCGTGCTCAACTACATGGGCTTGAACGCCAACAGCACTGATCCCAAGGATTACGCCAAGGCCACGGACAAACTGCTCGCCGTGCGTCCTTACGTGACCTACTTCCACTCCTCGAAATACATCGGTGACCTGGCCAACGGCGACATCTGCGTGGCCATCGGTTTCTCCGGCGACATCTTCCAGGCGAAGAACCGTGCCGAAGAAGCCAAGAAGGGCGTGAACATTGCCTACTCGATCCCGAAAGAAGGTGGCGCGCTGTGGTTCGACATGCTGGCGATTCCGAAGGATTCGGCCAACGTCAAAGAGGCCCACGCCTTCATCAACTATTTGCTGAAACCTGAGGTGATCGCCCAGGTCAGTGATTACGTCGGTTACGCCAACCCCAACCCGGGTTCGGACAAGCTGATGGAGCAGTCCATCCGCACCGACGAGTCGGTTTATCCACCGCAGGCCGTGCTCGACAAGACCTACGTGTCGATCGAGTTGCCGCCGAACATTCAGCGTTTGATGACCCGCAGCTGGACCAAGGTCAAGTCGGGTAAATAGCTTCAACGTACAAACTATCCTGGGTTCGTCTTGCGTGGGCGAACTGCACTCTTTTTTTCTGGGAGTTTTGTAAATGGCAGTTGCCTCCGGCGCCTATAAGAAAGCCCTCGAGGGCGACCAGACACCGAAACAGGTGCTGGTCAAAATCGACCGGGTCACGAAGAAGTTCGACGAGACGGTTGCCGTGGACGATGTGTCCCTGGAAATCAAGAAGGGCGAGATCTTCGCCCTGCTCGGCGGTTCGGGATCGGGCAAATCCACTCTGCTGCGGATGCTGGCAGGGTTCGAACGGCCCACGGAGGGGCGCATTTTCCTCGACGGCGTCGACATCACCGACATGCCGCCGTACGAGCGACCGATCAACATGATGTTCCAGTCCTACGCCCTGTTCCCGCACATGACCGTGGCGCAGAACATCGCGTTCGGCCTGCAACAGGACAAGATTCCCAAGGCCGAGATCGACGCCCGCGTGGCCGAGATGCTCAAGCTGGTGCAGATGAGCCAGTACGCCAAGCGCAAGCCGCATCAACTGTCTGGCGGTCAGCGTCAGCGTGTGGCGCTGGCACGTTCGCTGGCCAAACGGCCGAAACTGCTGCTGCTCGACGAGCCGATGGGCGCACTGGACAAGAAACTGCGTTCGCAGATGCAGCTGGAACTGGTGGAAATCATCGAGCGCGTGGGTGTGACCTGCGTGATGGTGACCCACGATCAGGAAGAGGCCATGACCATGGCCGAGCGCATCGCGATCATGCACCTGGGCTGGATCGCCCAGATCGGCAGCCCGATCGACATCTACGAAACCCCGACCAGCCGTCTGGTCTGCGAATTCATCGGTAACGTGAACATCTTCGAAGGCGAAGTGATCGACGACGCCGAAGGTCACGCGACCATTACCTGCAAGGACCTCGACCGGCAGATCTACGTCGGCCACGGCATCAGCACCTCGGTGCAGGACAAGTCCGTGACCTACGCGATCCGTCCGGAAAAACTGCTGGTCACCGCCGACCAGCCGACCTGCGAATACAACTGGTCGAGCGGCAAGGTGCATGACATCGCCTACCTCGGCGGCCATTCGGTGTTCTACGTCGAATTGCCGAGCGGCAAGCTGGTGCAGTCGTTCGTGGCCAACGCCGAGCGCCGTGGCGCACGTCCGACCTGGGGCGATCAGGTCTACGTGTGGTGGGAAGACGACAGCGGCGTGGTACTTCGCTCATGAACATGCGCAAATTCAAACGCCGGCTCAATCGAATAATTCCCGGTGGCCGTCAGCTGGTCATCGGGGTCCCGTTCATCTGGCTGTTCCTGTTCTTCATGCTGCCGTTCTTCATCGTCCTGAAGATCAGCTTCGCCGAAGCGGACGTGGCCATTCCGCCGTACACCGAGATCTACACCTACGCCGAGCAAAAGCTGCAACTGCTGCTGAACCTGGGCAACTACGCGATGCTCGGCGACGACGAGCTGTACATCGCCGCCTACCTCGGCTCGCTGAAGATGGCGTTTTTCAGCACGCTGCTGTGCCTGTTGATCGGTTACCCGATGGCCTACGCCATCGCCAGCGCCCGCAAAGAGCTGCAGACGGTGCTGGTGCTGCTGATCATGATGCCGACCTGGACCGCGATCCTGATCCGCGTCTATGCCTGGATGGGCATCCTCAGCAACAACGGTCTGCTCAACGGTTTCCTGATGAGCATGGGCCTGATCGACGAACCGCTGCAGATTCTCAACACCAACCTCGCGGTGTACATCGGCGTCGTCTACTCGTACCTGCCGTTCATGATCCTGCCGCTGTACGCCAACCTGGTGAAGCACGACACCAGCCTGCTGGAGGCCGCTTCCGACCTGGGTTCGAGCACCTTCAACAGCTTCTGGAAAATCACCGTGCCGCTGTCCAAGAACGGCATCATCGCCGGCTGCATGCTGGTGTTCATCCCGGTGGTGGGCGAGTTCGTGATCCCGGAACTGCTGGGCGGTCCGGAAACCCTGATGATCGGTAAAGTGCTCTGGCAAGAGTTCTTCAACAACCGTGACTGGCCGGTGGCGTCCGCCCTGGCGGTGGTGATGCTGGCGATCCTGATCGTGCCGATCATCCTGTTCAACCGCAGTCAGGCCAAGGAAATGGAGGGTAAAGAATGAAGCGCTTCCGTTTCTCCAGCCTGATGCTGGTGCTCGGCCTGTTGTTCATCTACCTGCCGATGCTGATCCTGGTGATCTACTCGTTTAACGCCTCGAAACTGGTAACGGTGTGGGGCGGCTGGTCGGTGAAGTGGTACGTCGGCCTGCTCGACAACTCGCAACTGATGGGCTCGGTGGTGCGCTCGCTGGAAATCGCCTGCTACACCGCGATTGCCGCCGTGGCGCTGGGTACGCTGGCAGCCTTCGTGCTGACCCGCATCACCCGCTTCAAGGGCCGCACGCTGTTCGGCGGTCTGGTCACCGCGCCGCTGGTCATGCCTGAGGTGATTACCGGTCTGTCGTTGCTGCTGCTGTTCGTGGCGATGGCGCAGATGATCGGCTGGCCACAGGAGCGGGGCATCGTCACCATTTGGATTGCGCACACCACGTTCTGTGCGGCGTATGTGGCGGTGGTGGTGTCGGCGCGTCTGCGTGAGCTGGACCTGTCGATCGAAGAAGCGGCGATGGACCTCGGTGCGCGTCCGTGGAAGGTGTTCTTCCTGATCACCATCCCGATGATCGCGCCGTCGCTGGCGGCGGGCGGCATGATGTCGTTCGCGCTGTCGCTGGACGATCTGGTATTGGCGAGCTTCGTCTCCGGCCCGGGTTCGACGACCCTGCCGATGGAAGTGTTCTCGGCGGTGCGTCTGGGCGTGAAGCCAGAGATCAACGCCGTGGCCAGTCTGATTCTGCTGGCGGTGTCGCTGGTGACCTTCCTGGTCTGGTTCTTCAGCCGCCGTGCCGAAGAAGCCCGCAAGAAAGCGATTCAGCAGGCCATCGAAGAGGGCGCTGCCGATTCGTGGAAACAACCGGACGTACGCCGGGCGCCGACGCCGGAAGCGGCTTAAGCAATATAGGGTTGGCTCTTTTCTCAAGGCCAACCCAATTCAAAATGTGGGAGCGGGCTTGCTCGCGAAAGCGGTGTATCAGTCGACGTATTCAGTGACTGATACGGCCTCTTCGTCGGATCGCCGCCCGGAGCAAGCCCGCTCCCACATTTGGTTTTAGGCAGTCCAAGGTGAACTGCGGATAACCTCGACGAAGTTCATCGGCGTGAACCCTGGTTCCTGATCTTTCAGCACGTCGGTCTTCACATTGCCGAACGTGGTCTGCGGACGATGACGCAAGCCATCGGCGAACGCGCAGATGATGCACTCCTTGAAACCTTCGCCCCGTGGATGCGCATGCACCACCGCCTCGCGCTGCACCGTGGTGAACGCCGCGTAGTCCATGCCCAGCACGTCCATCTCGACGCCTGCGGTCACCAGCGCCACAGTCGGACGCAGATGCTTCGGCACCCCCGGCGTGGTGTGCAGGGCGATCGACAACCAGACCTGCTCGATGTCGTCATCGCTCAACCCGTACGGTTTTAGAAACGCGGCGGCTGCGTTGGCGCCATCGACTTCGAAGCGCTCGTCATCGCTGCGGTGACCTTCGACCAGACCCAGGTCGTGGAACATCGCGCCGACGTACAGCAGCTCCGGGTCGTAGGCCAGTTGCTGGCGCTCACCGCTCAAGGCACCGAACAGAAACACCCGGCGCGAGTGGTGGTAAAGCAGGTCGGATTCGATGTCGCGGATGTATTCGGTGGTGGCCCGGGCGAGGGCGCTGTCGGGGATCTGGATACCGGCGATGGTCGTGGTCATGTTGAGCTTCCTCGTCGAAAACGCCGTCACGGCGCTGATGGAGAAAGTCTGTTCCTGGGGGCAAAACCGGACAATCGATCCATGGCTGCGATCCTTGCCATTCCACCTGCAAATCGTGCCAGCTCGCTTCTGCGGCGAGGATTGGCTAGGGTTGGCGCTGATCCGCCATTCCCCGGGAGCCGAGATTGCCATGAACAGAACCGTCGCCATCGTGGTGTTCCCCGGCGTGCAGGCGCTGGACGTCAGCGGGCCGATGGACGTGTTCGCAGAGGCCAACCGCTTCCTGGCGCCGGAGGATCATTACCGGCTCGACGTGATCGGCGTCGAGCGCGGATCGATGGCGTGCTCCAACGGGCTGACCCTGAGTGCGCATCGGCATTTCAGCGAAGCGTCGCAGGTTTACGATTTACTGCTGGTGGCGGGTGGGCCGCAGTTGCCGTTTCTGGACTTCGGCAGCACGTTCGATGCCTGGTTGCGTGAGGCCTGTGGACGGGCGCGGCGATTCGGCTCGATCTGCAACGGCGCGTTCATGCTCGCCCGTGCCGGGTTGCTGGACGGGCGCACGGTCACTACTCACTGGAATGACGCCGAGGCGCTGGCGCAGTTGTGCCCGTCGAGCCGGGTCGAGGCTGATCGGTTGTACGTCGAGGATGGCCAGCTCTACACCTCGGCGGGGGTGACGGCGGGGATCGATCTGTCGCTGTACCTGCTGGCGCGTGACTACGGGGCCGAGGTCGCGCTGAGCGTGGCCAAGCGGCTGGTGGTGTTTACCCAGCGCTCGGGCGGGCAGTCGCAGTTCAGCCCGTTTCTTACGCCCCACGCCGAACCGACGTCGGCGGTGGCGATGGTGCAGCTGTATGTGCTGGCCAATCTCACGGGCGACCTGACCATCGCCGACCTGGCGAACGCGGCAAACATGAGTGCGCGGAATTTCTCTCGGGTGTTTGCTCGCGAAGCGAAAGTCACCCCGGCGGAGTTCGTCGAACGGGCGCGGGTGGATGCGGCGCGGGTGATGCTCGAAAGCACCACGGCGCCGCTGAAGACGGTGGCGTATCAGTGTGGGTTTCGTGATGCGCAACATATGCGCAGCGTGTTCAACCGGCGGCTGGGGGTGACGCCGCAGCAGTTTCGGCTGAATTTTGCGGCGATGGTTTGAGATCTGTTTTGTTCTGACTGACCCCTTCGCGAGCAAGCTCGCTCCCACAGGAAACCGCGATCCAATGTGGGAGCGGGCTTGCTCGCGAAGGGGCCGCTCCAGTCAGCAAAAACCTATTGAGCTGACCGCGCCGGCAACAGCTTCAAGGTACTGCGCGTATTTGCCGTCACCTCTTCCTCACTGAAATGCGCCTGCACATACATCCCGTCCACATACGCTTCCGCCTGATCGTCATAGTGGCTGTCGAACGGCACGCCGCTCTGGCCGACCGGGTTGATGGTCAGGCTGTGAGCCGGGTCGGCGAAGTCCACCAGCCGCCGGGTCGACGGGCCGTAGGTCACCGGCCACGGCGCGGGGCCGATCTTCGCCGAGAGGTTGTTCGGCACTTCATGGGAGCCCGGTGCGGCGAACGGGCCGACGTTGAAAATGCGATCCAGCGGTTTCTGCTGGCCCAGCGGATGACCATGGGTCAGCGTGTGGGCCTTGCCCCATTGCCAGCCGGAAGCGTCGTCGCCGAGGGTCGATTTCAGGTGCGCCATGCTGGCCTGCCACGCAGCGCGCACGGTGTCGGCGCGGGTCTCCTTGTTCGGCGTGCTGCGGTTGTCCCACCACGGTGAATCGGCATTCGCCGCGAGCCTAGGCAGGGCTGCATCGATCACTCGGGTCGACAGCAGGGTTTCGAAGAAATCATTGCCCAGCTCATCGCGCATTGCCGCGTCGGCCAGGTCATAGAGGAACTGGTTGAACACCGTCGCACTGACGGAATCCAGCGGATAGTCGCCTTGCCACTGGGCCAGTTGTTCGATCAGTTTCATCTGCGCCGGATCATTCACCACTTCACGCAATACCGGCAGCAACGGCGCCAGCAGACGCGGGCCATAACCGGTGGTGGTGCCCAGTTGCAGCTTCTGGTTGGCCTCGTTGTCCCACTTCACGTTCTTGTCGGCGAGCTGGCGGTTGAGCTGCTGGCCACGGTCGGCGAGGTTGTAATAACCGGGAATCTCCATGCCGGTCGGTGACACGGACTGGAAGTTGGCCGAGACGATATAGCCCCGCGCCGGGTTCTCTTCCTGCGGGTTGGCGCTGAACGGGAAATAGCCGTCCTTGTCCGCCTGATTGCTGCTGCCGTCGAGAATGAAACCAGGCTTCACCCCGGACGGCCGCTTGGGCAACAGCGCCGAGGCCCACCAGGCGATGTCGCCCTTGGCGTTGGCGTAGACGATGTTCAGCCCCGGCGCCTGCACCTTCGCGGCAGCGGCACGGGCTTTGGCCAGGGTGTCGGCGCGGTTGAGCTGGTAGAAACCTTCGAGGATCGGATTCGGTGTTTCGAGGAACGCCCACCACATCGCAATCGGGGTTTTCCCGGCGGCGCTGCCGAGGGCGTCGTTGACGATCGGCCCGTGGGGCGACTGACGCAGAGTGATGGTCACCGGGGTCTGGCCTTTCACCGCGATCTGCTGCTCGGTCTTGACCATGTCGGTCCACTCGCCGCGATACCAGACCTGATCCGGGTTGTCCGGATTGACCTTCTCGGCGATCAGGTCGAGGTCATCGTTCTGGAACATGGTCAGGCTCCAGCCGAAATCCAGGTTGTGGCCGAGAAACGCAAACGGCACCAGCGCCTGATGATGTCCGTAGAGTTCAAACCCCGGCGCCGACAACTGCGCCTCGTACCACACCGACGGCACCGAAAAACGAATGTGCGGATCGCCCGCCAGCAAAGGCTTGGCGCTCTTGCTGTGGCTGCCGGCGATTACCCAGGCGTTGCTGCCTTCGAACTGCGGCAGGCCGTTGTCGATCAATGCCTGTTCGCTGACGCGGGCGAGGGTGTTCAGGTCTTTCCAGTCTTCGGCGGCGAGGGCCGGTGCGGTGCCGGCGTGGCCCTTGGCGAGCACGCCCTTGGGCTGCCAGTCGAGGTCGAAGACGTTGAGGTAATCGGCGCCCAGTTGATCGCGCACGTAGGTCAGCAGCGGTTCGGTGCGAAACGCGGCGGCAAAGCTGTAGGCCATGTAGCCGGCGACGCTGATGCTGTCTTCGGCAGTGAACGGCCGCTTGGGGATGCCCAGCACGTCGAACTCCACCGGGGCGGCGTGCGAGTCCTGATATTGATTGATGCCGTCCAGATAGGCTTGCAGGGCCTTCCACGCCGGTGACTGCTTGTCGAGGCCGGCCACGTAACTGGCGGCACGCTCGCGAATGCGCAGGCTGCGGAACAGTTTGTCGGTGTCGAGCAGTTTCGGCCCGAGCACTTCGGCCAGTTCGCCCCGGGCCAGACGGCGCATGGCTTCCATCTGAAACAGGCGATCCTGGGCGTGCACGTAGCCAAGGGCACGATAGAGGTCGGCCTCGTTTTCGGCCCGGATGTGCGGCACGCCGCGCTCGTCGTAACGCACGGTCACCGAGCCTTGCAGGTTGCGCAGTTCCACCTGGCCCTGACGCGTCGGTTGCTTGCTGTAGAGGTAACCGCCGACCCCGATGGCGGAAATGACGATCAGCAACGCAAGTACGGTCAGGCCTTTTTTCATGAAAAATCTGCTCCCTGTCGTTCTATTTATATGAAGGCATTGATGGTGCTGATCTATTTGAGGATCGCAACCGGGATTTCATAACACAGTATTTCTTGAATAGGAAGTTTCCTTCAGGTTTTCGGGAAGTGCACTACAAGTTTGTTGTTGCTGCGTTTAACGGGGCGGGCCTATAAAAGACCTCGAGAAAAAGCAGAGGGCGAAAACAAAGTTCGCGAATTCAATACATGGAATAACTGACATGGAGAAGTCGTATGAGTGATATTGAAAATTATCTTGGACCTCACAGACAAACCGGGCCAGGCAGATATGAACTGGCCCCCATACCGGTTCGGGACAGGGCTCCGTCTCGATTGGGGCAGGGTGGGTTTTTCTCGGGAAGTTGGGGTTTGAATGAAGGACCGCATAGAGGAACAGGTCAAGGGTCTGGAAAACTTGATCCGTTAACTCCATTTATCTGGAATGATTTGATGCAGGAACAACAGAATGCTCAGGCATATATTGATCTTGAGTACGCTGGAGTATTCAGCAATATCGGCGCGGCATCAAACAATGAAGTAGAGCAGGCCAGGCAAGCAGCCAGTGCTGGACTTTCTTCGTCGCAAAAGGTCAAGGCCGATCAAGAAGTAACCATTCAGGTTATTCATTCAAAGTTGTTGGAGTATCGGGCTCATACCGAGACCGCTTACTCGCTGTATGGACATAATCCATTTTTCCTGATGAAGGATTTGTCCTTCAAGAAGATAAGAGACAGTCTGGCATTGCCGGTTCCGGATGTTTCCGTCGCTTATGCGGCCATCGACAGGGCCTATCGCTCGGCAATGGAGCTCCGGCGCCTTTCGTGGGTGATGGCTATCATCGCCAATCAACTTCCGGAGTTGGCCACAAGAAGAGCCCAGGTTGAGGCCGCGACGCCAACCACGAGGGACGCCCAGCAGATTCTTTCTGCCGAAAGGCTATCCGTGGTGAATCTGGAAACGAATATCCGCCTGCATTTCCTGCCGGGTTTTCTGGTTGAAAGAATCGCCGCTGCAGCGGGCTCAACCGGAGGCAGTCTCCCTCAAACACTCACAAATTATAAAATCGCAGCGGACAATATTCGTGCTGTTGAGCAAGCAGCTGTCCGGCCCTATGCAATCGCAAATCCGGGGATCAACGCCCCGTTGAGCAAGCCTGAGCTCGAGGCGCTGAAAAACCTGGTGGACTTGCAGGCCACGACCGAACTGGGCAAGCGCTGGCAGGACTATCACGCGTCACTCCTGCATTCGGAAAACGCCCGGCATATGGCAGGGGCGGCGGGCGCATTTGCCGCTCTGATCGCCCGCGCCCAGGAGGCGGAGCGGTTGCAGGAGCAGATACGCGTTGCCCGGGAGCAGGAAGCCCGGCGCCTGCAGGAACAGGCGCGTATTGCCGCGCAGGCTGAAGCCAGGCGTGTTGCCGCGGAGCAGGCACGTATTCGGGAGCAAGCTCGTATTGCCGCCGAAGCAGAGGCAAGGCGCCTTGCCGAGGAACAAGCGCGCATAGCGGCAGAGGCCATTCGCAACGCCCATACCTTCCGCGCGCCAGGTGCCGCTTCGGCTACAGGGCCGTTGTTCATGACATCAGCCGGAGCCGTGGCGGTTGTCGAGGCCGCTTCGGCCAGTCTGCAAGCGGCCGTTCGCAGCGCCATCGCGGGGTTAGGCAGCCTTGCGGCCAGTGTCGGGGCTGGCGCGGTCGTCGGTGTTTCAGCGTTGGTCTACTCGTCGAAACTGGGCAACGGCGAATTGCCTGACCGTTACGCGTTCAGCACGCCGCTGTCGGACCTCGCACCAGATTTCGCACCCGATCTGCACGCCATCGCGGCGGCTGGCGGGACGGTTGATCTGCCTTTCCGTGTCAGTTCAAAGACCGACGCGAACGGGCAGTCAGAGGTTTTTGTCGTCAAGACTGATGGGCGGAATATTCCGTCGGCGGTCAGGGTAGTGGCAGCCTCCTACGACGCCGAACGCAACGTCTACACCGCGACCACCACCGATGTTCCGCCACGCACCCTGACGTGGACCCCGATCGTCAATCCGGGAAACAGCTCGACGACCTCACCGTACGGGCAACCGGATGTGCCTGCCTATACTGGGGCAACAGTGGTTCCGGTCGAGGGACGCCTCGATTCGTTCCCGGGCGTTTTCGAAGCCGGATTCGATGACTATGTGCTGGTGTTCCCGCAGGACTCCGGGCTGCCATCCAACTACACGATGTTCCGGGATCGGCGGGAGGATCCGGGCGTCGCGTCAGGTGTGGGGCAGGCGGTATCGGGCAACTGGCTCGGGAGCGCATCGCAGGGCGAAGGCGCGCCGGTGCCGGCGCAGATTGCCGATCAGTTGCGAGGGCGGGAGTTCAAGAATTTTCGGGCGTTTCGAGAGGCGTTTTGGAAGGCGGTGGCTGGGGATCCGGAGTTGGCGGCTCAGTTTGATCGCAGCGCGCTAGCTAGTATGAAAGACGGCCAATCGCCTTTTGTTAAAGAGAGTGAGCAAGTTGGGAAGCGTGTGAAGATTGAGTTGCATCACAGGAAATATATTTCTGAAGGTGGCGGGGTTTATGAGGTTGATAACATAGTCGCAATGACTCCAAAGAGACATATTGGTATGCATAGAGGGTCAGATAATGATTAAGTTAATTAGCGAAATGTCAGAGTCGGATTTTCTGAAGTTTGTTACGAGAATTTATGACAACGACTATGAAAGTGAAGAGGAACACATCGATGCCGTTTTTGAGTTCAAGGCCTTGAGTGAGCATCCATCTGGATCGGATCTGATTTTTTATCCAGAGCCAGGAAAAAGTGGACCGGCAGCTGTAGTTGCAGAGGTCAAAGCGTGGCGTGCAGTCAACGGAAAGTCTGGTTTTAAAGAGGTTTGATATTCATAAATGTGGTTGTGCCCCTGGCAATTTTGTCAGGGGCATTTTTACAGGGTGGTGTGGCTTGTTAAATATTTCGGACTATGCGGAAAGAGAGTTCTTGGATTTTGTAATTTCAATTTGTGATGCTAGTGCTCGAACAGAGGAGGAAGATGTAAAACTGGTATTGGAATTCAGGCGGTTAACAGAGCATCCGGACGGCTCGGATCTGATCTATTACCCAAGAGATGATAGGGATGATAGTCCTGAAGGGATTGTAAAGGAGGTTAAAGAATGGCGCGCTGCTAATAACAAGCCCGGATTCAAGGCGGTTTAGTCTTTTACTGTCAATATGCTTCTAACGTCTTTGATTGATGCAATTTCTATATGTCAGCCCGAAGCCGTTCACTCCCCACCAACCCACGGGCAGTAGCAACCCACCGCCAACGTATGAGTCGCATTGACCGGCCGATCATCACTCAACGCTTGCAGGATCGGTTCGATAAAACTGTTGCTGGAGTTGCACGTCAGGCCTTCGCTGTACGGGCCGAAGTACGCCAGTTTGCCGCTGCGGTCCCAGATCGCCACGGCCGGGCTCGCGGGAATCTGTTCGGAGCCGGGTAGCACCGCGATGGTTTTAAGATTGCTGAGGGTGGCGGGCAACTGGCCGTGGCTGCCGGTCTTCTGCACGGCAAAGAATTCGACGCCCTTGGGGCCGAACTGTTCGACCATCTCGGTCAGGTGCTGCTGGTTGCCGACGTTGCACGGGCATGCCGGGTCCCAGAAGTGCACCAGACGGATATTGCCGGGGCCGGCGAGGTCGTCGGGCAGGCGCAACGGGTCGCCGGAAAACACAGCGGTGTGTTCGCTGAACGCCCGCAGGTAGCGGCCCTGAAACCAGTCGTATGCGGCCCACAGCACGCCGGCACACACGATGGCGAGCAGGCTGGCAAACAGTGCGGTGCGGTAGGGCGAACGCATGGTTTTGATTCCTTGAGAGCGCGCTAGCTTGCCATGCTTGCCGCGACAGATGAATATCGCAGGCCGATAAAGTCCGTTTACCGTTCTGGAATTGCCCATGTCTGTTGCCTTCGATCCCGATCATCTGCGTGCGAGCCTCAAGCCTCTGGCCGAGTGGCAGCCGTTGTCCGAGGAGGCGAAGGCGTATCAGCGGTTCTACAAGACCGACTTTCCGGAGCGTGATGTCTGGCGTGGCATGGGCCGGTTCGACATCAATGGCTATCAACTGGTCAGCCATTGCTGGTGGCCGGCGGAAACGGCCAAGGCCACGCTGTTTCTGGTGCACGGCTTTTATGACCACACCGGCCTCTACCGGCATGTGATCGAGTGGGCGCTGGATCAGGGCTTTGCGGTGATTGCCTGCGATCTGCCGGGGCATGGGTTGTCCAGCGGCGAGCGGGCGAGTATCCGCGATTTCTCCGAATATCAGGATGCGCTGCAAGGCCTGTTTGCCGAGGCGCGTTCGATTGCCCTGCCGCAGCCGTGGCACCTGTGCGGGCAAAGTACCGGAGGCGCGATCATTGTCGATCACGTGCTCAATCATGGTGAAAACAGCCCGGCGCAGGGGCAGTTGATTCTGCTGGCGCCGCTGGTGCGTCCGCGTGCCTGGGGCTGGTCGCAGTTCAGTTATTACCTGCTGCGGCCCTTTGTCAGGGGCATCGCCCGGCGTTTCAGCGAGAACTCCAACGACCCGGATTTCCTGCCGTTCCTGCAGGCCGATCCGTTGCAGCCAAAACGCTTGCCGACCGCGTGGGTCGGGGCGTTGTCGCGCTGGATCAACCGGGTGGAATACGCGAAAAAAAGTCCGCGTCGGCCGCTGATCGTTCAGGGCCAGGCGGACATGACCGTGGACTGGCAGCACAACCTGCAAGTGATGAAATGGAAGTTCGACCGGCCGCAGATTCTGTTGCTGGCCGAGGCACGGCATCACCTGGCCAACGAGACGGCGGAAATGCGCGAGGAATATTTCGAGTTCTTGAGCAAACGGATCAAGGGCCGGAATCACTCGTGATCCTGAGGGCCCCTTCGCGAGCAAGCTCGCTCCCACAATAGATCGCAATCCTTTGTGGGAGCGAGCTTGCTCGCGAAGGCGGTCGGTCAGGCAGCAGAGATTTATTGATTCAGGTTCGAGGTGCTCTGGCCCACGGCCAGCCCGGCGCGGATTGCTGCCAGTGCGGCCTGATAGTAGGCCTTGCCTTCGGTGGATTCGGCAAAGGTCGCGAACTCTTCCAGTTCTTCATCCGACAGGTCGCGATAGACGTACAGCAGCGTGTTGTTCAGATCGGCACCGATCTGATCCATCAGACGCTGGCGTTGACCATTCAACATGCCCTGGGCCTGACCGCCGCCGAGCAGGCCGGGGATCATCGAGCTCAGGCTGTCCGCCGCCACGCCGGCAATCGCCAGGCTGACTTCGGCACCGGCTTCACGGGCGGGCAAGGCTTGGGCGAGGTGACCAATGATCAGCAAACGACTGTCGCTGGCCGGCATCTTCGGCAGGCCCTTGGCGTTTTTTGCCAATTGATCGCGACGGGTCGCCAGCAGTTCGGCGGCGACGATCTTCTTGCCCAGCGGTGACTGAAAGAATGACAGGGCCGGTTTCGGGTCGGCGAGGTTCTTGCGCAGCTGTGCTTCGGCGCGTTGATCCACGGCCTGGGGGGCGAAGCGCTGATTGCTGTTGTTCACCAGCGCCTGAAACACCGCCGGCGGCAGGCTGTTCTGGTAACGCTGCTGCGCGGCACTCAGGGCGTCGTTGAAATGCGCGCGTTGTTCTGGCCAGCCGGCGACCTTGTACAACTGGTCGTGGCCGTCCGCCCAGGCGGGCAAAACGCAGAACATCAACAGTGAAAAAAGCAAACGGCGCATAAGGACTCCTGTCGGCAGCCGACTATTCTCCGTGCGGTGCCAGTACTTGTCGAGAATTCGTATCAAGCCGCCGCGTGGCTCTGTCGGATTTCTTGCCGCAGGCATACTATGCGCGCCATGCAAATATCCTCTGATCACCCGCTGCTGTTACGTATCGTCGACGACCTGGCCGAGCGCGGCTGGTCGCAGCAGAACATTTTCCTGCCTGCGGATTTGACCCGCGCACTGGCGGCCGAGTGCCGCAAACGTGACGCCGAAGGTGAACTGGCGCCGGCGGGGGTCGGACGTGGCCCGTTTTCGGAGATCCGCGAGGGGATTCGTGGCGACCATATCCAGTGGATCGACCCCGGTCAGGCCGAAGCCAGTGACCGCTATCTGAACCTGATGGACAGCTTGCGCGAGGCGCTCAACCGGGGCCTGTTTCTGGGGCTTGAAGACTTCGAGTGCCACTTCGCCCTGTACCCGCCGGGTGCGTTCTATCGCAAGCATGTCGACCGTTTTCGCGACGATGACCGGCGCATGGTCTCGGCGGTGATCTACCTCAATGACGGCTGGCTGCCGGAGGATGGCGGGCAGCTGCGCATGTACCTGGAGAATGACCGCGTTCATGACGTACAGCCTACGGGCGGTTGTCTGGTGGTGTTTCTCTCCGGCGAAGTCCCTCACGAAGTGTTGCCAGCCAGTCGCGAGCGGCTGTCGCTGACAGGCTGGTTCCGCCGCCGTGGCAACGAGCCGTTCTGAGATGCACAGGATTTTGGTCAGTCGCTGCCTGCTGGGCCATCGCGTGCGTTACGACGGTGGGGCCAGCGGGCCGTTCGATCTGCTGGAACAGTGGATTGCCGAAGGGCGCGTAGTGCCGTTGTGCCCGGAAGTCGCTGGTGGTTTGCCGACGCCACGGGCAGCGGCAGAGATTCCGGGCGGGCAGGGCAGCGAAGTGCTGGACGGACTCGCTTCGGTGATCACCACCGAGGGCGAAGATGTCAGTGCGCAGTTTCTCGACGGCGCGCAGCAGGCGCTGGCGCTGGTGCAAAAGCACGGGATTCGGGTGGCGGTGCTCAAGGCCAACAGTCCTTCGTGTGGGAATCTGTTGACCTATGACGGGACGTTCAGTGGGGTGAAGGTGAGTGGCGAGGGCGTTACCGCCGCGTTGCTGAAGCGCCATGGCGTACAGGTCTTCAGCGAACTCGAACTGCCGCAAGCCGCACAGGCCCTCAACTTGCTTGACTAGTCCCGCTCACTTCAGTTTTCCGTAGCCTGCACACTCAACCACTTCTTCGACAACGCCTCCAGCCGCCCATCCGCCCTGATCCGCTGCAAGGCATTCTCCAGACTCGCGTGAAACGCCGGGTTGCCCTTCTGAAACGGAATCGCCAGATCCACCGGCGGCCCGACCTTCGGTTTCTCTTCCGTCAGCGCCTGCACCAGCACCATCGGCCGAGGTTGCTCGTCCTTTTTCGCCAACAACTGCGCATTGACCTGCGTGTAAGGCGCGCTCACGTCGAAACGATCCTTGAGTTCCGGGGTCAGTGCTATGTGGTTGAGCGCGACGTCGTACTTGCCGCTTTCGACGCCCTGGAGCAGATCGGCTTCGTCGGTGACGATGAAGTCGGCGCGCACATCCAGTTCGTTGGCCAGCAGTTGCCCAAGCTCGACCTCGAACCCCGTGAGCGTGTCGCCGTCCTTGAAATTGAAGGGCGGTGTATTAGCCTCAAGGGCTATGCGCAACTCGCCACGGTCGTAGACGTCATCAATCAGTTCGGCGTGAGCCAGAGGGCTCAGAAGGGGAAGCAGGCAGATCAGGCCAGGCAGAAAACGCATGGTCACTCCTTTGAAATCGATATCGGCCTGTTTTCCAGGCTCGCTTTGCTATGGTTGTCGAGTGCCTTCGACAACGAATGGTCATGAAGTTGTCATGACCGTGCGGATTTTACGGAAAAACTGGAGAAGAAAATGAAAAGCTTTATGTCACGTGCAGCGTTGGCCGGTGTGCTGATGGGTGTTTCGGTACTGGCCAGTGCGGCCACACCGGCACCGAAGGGCGCCGAAGTGTTCATCGTTTCTCCCGAGGACGGAGCCACGGTTCCGCAGACCTTCACGGTCAAGTTCGGTGTAAAGGACATCGCGCTGGCACCGGCCGGTGACGTCACCAAGAACACCGGTCATCACCATCTGCTGATCGATGCCAAGGAAATCGTTCCGGCCGGCTCCGTCGTGCCGACCGACGCCAACCACATGCATTTCGGCAAGGCGCAGACCCAGGCCGATATCAAGCTCGCGCCGGGCAAGCACACCCTGCAACTGGAGCTGGGTGACAGCGGCCACATGGCGTTCGATCCGCCAATCGTGTCGAAGAAGATCACCGTCAACGTCGAATGACGTTTTCGCGTGCATGAAAAAGGGAGCCCGAAGGCTCCCTTTTTTGTCGCTCAACGCTTGATCAGAACAACACGCGGCTACGGATGGTGCCGTTGACGTGTTGCAGCTTCTCTTGCGCCAGCTCCGAGTACTCGGCGTCGACGTCGATCACCACGTAGCCGACCTTCTCGTTGGTCTGCAGGAACTGACCGGAGATGTTGATGCCGTTTTCGGCGAAGACCTTGTTGATCTCGCTCATCACACCCGGGATGTTCTCGTGGATGTGCAGCAGGCGGTGCTTGCCAGGGTGAGCCGGCAGGGCCACTTCCGGGAAGTTCACGGACGATACCGAAGTACCGTTGTCGCTGTACTTGACCAGTTTTTCTGCCACTTCCAGACCGATGTTGGCCTGCGCTTCAGCGGTGGAACCGCCGATGTGCGGGGTCAGGATCACGTTGTCCAGGCCACGCAGCGGGCTTTCGAACTCTTCGTCATTGGAGCGCGGCTCGACCGGGAACACGTCGATGGCGGCGCCGATCAGGTGTTTGTCCTTGATCGCAGCGGCCAGGTGATCCAGCTCGACCACGGTGCCGCGTGCAGCGTTGATCAGGATGCCGCCCTTCTTGATGGCGCGGATTTCCTTCTCGCCGATCATCCACTGGGTCGCAGCGGTTTCCGGAACGTGCAGGGTGACGATGTCGGACATGCCCAGCAGCTCGTGCAGGTTGCCGACCTGGGTCGCGTTGCCCAGTGGCAGCTTGGTCACGGTGTCGTAGAAGAACACCTGCATGCCCAGGCCTTCAGCCAGGACCGACAGCTGAGTACCGATCGAGCCGTAGCCGACGATGCCCAGTTTCTTGCCACGGATCTCGAAGGAGTTGGCTGCGGACTTGATCCAGCCGCCACGGTGGCAGGAAGCGTTTTTCTCAGGGATGCCGCGCAGCAGCAGGATCGCTTCGGCCAGCACCAGCTCGGCAACGGAGCGGGTGTTGGAGTACGGCGCGTTGAACACGGCGATGCCGCGCTCGCGGGCCGCTTCCAGGTCAACCTGGTTGGTGCCGATGCAGAAACAGCCGACCGCGACCAGCTTCTTCGCGTGATCGAAGATCTCTTCGGTCAGCTGGGTGCGCGAACGAATGCCGATGAAGTGAGCGTCAGCGATCTTTTCCTTGAGCTGGGCTTCCGGCAGGGAGCCTGTCAGGTATTCGATGCTGGTGTAGCCCGCCGCCTTGAGGACGTCGACAGCCGATTGGTGGACGCCTTCGAGAAGAAGGAACTTGATCTTGCTCTTATCGAGAGAAGTCTTGCTCATCTGCGTAAACCTGTATCCCGGAGAAAAATGGCAGGAAATGGTCAACAGACATTGACCTGGACGACAAGAAAGCCGTCACCGCAGAACCGGCCTTGGGCACTGGCCTGCGGGGTCGGTATGCTAGCATAGCCACCCCGCTAAACACTCATTCCTGCGACGTGAAGCGTTCTCAGGATGACCATGAATTGTTCGAGAGTTCCGTCGATGACCAATCCTGCCCTGATTGATGAACTGAAGACCCTGGTCGAGCCTGGCAAGGTCCTGACCGATGCCGACTCCCTGAACGCTTACGGCAAGGACTGGACCAAGCACTTCGCCCCGGCGCCCAGTGCCATTGTGTTCCCCAAGACCATCGAGCAGGTGCAGGCCGTCGTCCGCTGGGCCAACGAACATAAAGTGGCGCTGGTGCCGTCGGGCGGGCGAACCGGGCTTTCCGCCGCGGCCGTGGCCGCCAATGGCGAAGTGGTCGTGTCGTTCGACTACATGAATCAGATTCTGGATATCAACCTGACCGACCGCACCGCCGTCTGTCAGCCGGGCGTGGTCACCGAGCAATTGCAGAACGCCGCCGAAGAACATGACTTGTACTACCCGGTGGACTTCGCTTCGGCCGGTTCCAGCCAGATTGGCGGCAACATCGGCACCAATGCCGGCGGGATCAAGGTCATTCGCTATGGCATGACCCGCAATTGGGTGGCGGGCATGAAAGTGGTGACCGGCAAGGGCGATGTGCTGGAACTCAACAAAGACCTGATCAAGAACGCCACCGGTTATGACCTGCGGCAGCTGTTCATCGGCGCTGAAGGCACTCTCGGTTTTGTGGTCGAGGCCACCATGCGCCTGGATCGTGCACCAAAAAACCTGACTGCGATGGTCCTCGGCACCGCCGATTTCGATTCGATCATGCCGGTGCTGCACGCCTTTCAGGGTCGACTCGACCTGACCGCGTTCGAATTTTTCTCCGACAAGGCCTTGGCCAAGGTCATGGGCCGTGGCGATGTTCCGGCGCCGTTCGAAACCGATTGCCCGTTTTATGCCTTGCTGGAATTCGAGGCGACCACCGAAGAAGTGGCCAACACCGCCCTGGAAACCTTCGAGCATTGCGTGGAGCAGGGCTGGGTGCTGGACGGCGTGATGAGCCAGAGCGAAACCCAGTTGCAGAACCTGTGGAAGCTGCGCGAGTACATCTCCGAAACCATCTCCCACTGGACGCCGTACAAGAACGACATCTCGGTCACCGTCTCGAAAGTCCCGGCGTTCCTGCAGGAAATCGACGCGATCGTCGGCGAACACTATCCGGATTTCGAAATCGTCTGGTTCGGCCACATCGGCGACGGCAACCTGCACCTGAACATCCTCAAGCCGGACAACCTGAGCAAGGACGAGTTTTTCGCCAAGTGCGCCACCGTCAACAAGTGGGTGTTCGAAACCGTCGAGAAGTACAACGGTTCGATTTCCGCCGAACACGGCGTGGGCATGACCAAGCGCGACTACTTGACCTACAGCCGCTCGCCGGTGGAAATCGAATACATGAAAGCGGTCAAGGCGGTGTTCGACCCGAACGGCATCATGAACCCGGGCAAGATCTTCGCGGTTTGATTGGCAATCCCTGATGAATCAATGAAGGCAGGAGTCGGTAATGAGCTATCAGCACCAGTATGTCGACGGTACGCGGATTCATTTTCCGCTGGGGAAAGTGGTGTGCATCGGGCGTAACTACGCCGAGCACGCCAAGGAACTGGACAACCCGGTGCCTACCGAGCCGTTGCTGTTCATCAAGCCCGGCAGTTGCGTGGTGCCGCTGGAAGGCGGTTTCAGCATTCCGACCGAGCGTGGCTCGGTGCATTACGAGGCGGAAATCGCCGTGTTGATCGGCAAGCCGCTGTCGACCAAGCCGAGCCGCGAAGAAGTGCTGGACGCGATCTCCGGTTTCGCCCCGGCGCTGGACCTGACCCTGCGCGACAAGCAGGCCGAGCTCAAGTCCAAGGGCCTGCCGTGGGAAATTGCCAAGTCGTTCGACGGCGCGGCGGTGATTGCCCCGTTCGTGGTCGGCAGTACCTTCGCCGACCTGACCGACATCGGTATCCGCCTGACCATCAACGGCGAAGTGCGCCAGGACGGCAACAGCAGCGCAATGCTCAACCCGATCGTGCCGATGATCCAGCACATGGCCGGCTGCTTTTCGCTGCAGGCCGGTGACGTGATCCTGACCGGTACGCCGGTGGGCGTCGGCCCGCTGAACGTTGGCGATGAGATCGTGCTGGAACTACCGGGCGCCAGTCGCTTCACCAGCAGCGTTCGCTGACTGCAACACTGAAATAGCTATGTGGGAGCCAGCCTGCTGGCGATGACGGATTGTCAGTTGATGTTTCATTCGACTGATACACCGCCATCGCCAGCAGGATGGCTCCCACATTTTTGTGTTGCAGCTCGCAAACACATAAGGCATTCCGGCCATTTGCCGTTTTTTTCACATTTTGTCCGGATAATTCCGGTCATTCTGGCGTCTGAGCCGGCCTCTTTGTGCTATTACCCGTAGCCTGAATTTTCGGAACGCGTCCTTTGATGTCATCTCAAACTCAGCTCAAACCCGCCCGCCGTTCACGCTTCGCCCTGCGTTGGTATTCCTGGCTGTTGTTGGCAGCCGCCGCTGCGTACGGGCTGGCGTTTGCCATGCATTGGGATGACCGTGGCCTGTTGTGGGTGCTGGAGCGTTTCGAAAGCCCGGCCGAGAAACAGGAAAGCGTCTGGCTCCCGGACTACCGGGTGGTCATCGACGCCAAGCTGCTGCCGGGCATGGAAAAGGACGAAGCTTCGGACCTCTCCTATAACCCGCAGACCAAAAGCCTGTTTTCGGTGATGGGCAAGAATCCTTTCCTGGTCGAGCTGACTCTGCAGGGTGACGTGCTGCGCAAGATGCCGCTGGTGGGCTGGAGCAATCCCGAAGGCCTGACGGTGATGGAAAACGGCTTGATGGCAATTGTCGACGAGCGCGAGCACATGCTCTCCATCGTCAAGGTCGATGCCGAAACCCGCGAACTGAAGCGCGACGATTTCCCGAAATACGACCTCGGCCCGTCGAAAGACCAGAACAAGGCCTTCGAAGCCATCACCTGGGACGCCCGCAATCAGCAATTGCTGCTGGGCGAAGAGCGTCCGCCTGCGCTGTTCACCTGGAAAAGCGACGGCAGTCAGACGCTCAAGGGCGACAAGCAGAAACTCGACAGCGACGAACTGGACCTGCGCAACCTTTCGGCTCTGTCGATCGACCCGCGCACCGGCCACACGTTGGTGTTGTCCGCCGATTCGCACCTGTTGCTGGAGCTGGACGAGAAGGGTGAGCAGGTCAGCTTCATGACCCTGCTCGGCGGTTTCAACGGCTTGAAGAAAACCATTCCCCGCGCCGAAGGCGTGACCATGGACGAGGCGGGCACGCTGTACATGGTCAGCGAGCCGAACCTGTTCTACCGCTTCGAAAAGCAGAAGTAATTACTCCTACAGCAATTGCAGATCTGTGCAGTTGTGGCCTGAGGCAAGTGGCCATTAAGCTTCAGTTCAGACAGGCGTGATATTTCATCCGCCTGTTTTGACTCCGAGCCTGCCCGAATGCGTCGACTTGCCCGTCCCAAGCCCCTGTTTATCATCCTCTCGGTGATTGCCCTGATCGCGCTGATTGCGATCGGCCAATACATGCGACTGTTCGAGCGTGCCTGGTTCAACCTGCATACGCTCTGGCAGCCGATGAGCAGCGAGGCCATCGGGCTGGACCAATATCGGGTAGAGATCGAGGCGAAAGTCATCGACGGACTGAACGACGATGTCTCGGCGCTGACCTACGACCCGGTGCGCAAAAGCCTGTTCACCGTGACCAACAAGAATGCCGAACTGATCGAGTTGTCGCTGGATGGTACGATCCTGCGCCGTGTCGCCTTGATCGGCTTCGGCGATCCGGAGGCGGTAGAGTTCATCAGCGCCGACACCTATGTGATCACCGACGAGCGCCAGCAACGGCTGATCAAGATCCATCTGGAGCACGACACCACGTTCCTCGATGCAGCGGACGCCGAGCAAATGACTCTCGGTGTGCACATGAGCGGCAACAAGGGATTTGAAGGCCTGGCTTACGACTCGGTGGGCAAGCGCCTGTTCGTGGCCAAGGAGCGCGATCCGATGCTGATCTACGAAGTGCACGGTTTCCCCCACTTCAACCCGGAAAAATCCTACGCGATACACGTGATCAACAATCCCAAGCGCGATGCCGGGATGTTCGTGCGCGATCTGTCGAGCCTGCAATACGACGAGCGCAGCGGCCATTTACTGGCGCTGTCCGACGAGTCACGGCTGATTCTGGAACTGGATGTGGACGGGCGCCCGTTGAGCACCCTGTCGTTGAGCGGTGGCCGGCAGGGCCTGAAGAAAACCGTGCCGCAGGCGGAAGGTATCGCGATGGACGACGACGGGACGTTGTATCTGGTGAGCGAACCGAATCTGTTTTATGTCTTCAGGAAGCCTGCGCAGAATTAACCAACACCACAAAACACTGTGGGAGCTAGCAAGCTAGCTCCCACAGGTTTTTCATCTGCCCACAAATATGTGGGCAGCCTGGTTTATTCAGCTTTGAGGGTCTTCACGCCTTCGCTGGTACCCAGCAACAACAGATCCGCCGGGCGCGCCGCAAACAAGCCGTTGGTGACCACGCCGACGATCGCGTTGATCTGCGCTTCCAGCTCCACCGGGTTGGTGATTTGCAGGTTGTGCACGTCGAGGATGATGTTGCCGTTGTCGGTCAGCACGCCTTCGCGGTAGACCGGGTCGCCGCCCAGTTTCACCAGTTGGCGGGCCACATGGCTGCGGGCCATCGGGATCACTTCCACCGGCAGCGGGAACGCGCCGAGCACCGGCACCAGTTTGCTGGCGTCGGCGATGCAGATGAAAGTCTGGGCCACGGCCGCGACGATCTTCTCGCGGGTCAGGGCTGCGCCGCCGCCCTTGATCAGGTTCAGGTGTTCGTCGCTTTCATCGGCGCCGTCGACGTAGAACTCCAGGTTGCTCACGGTGTTCAGCTCGTACACCGGAATCCCGTGGCCCTTGAGGCGCGCAGCGGTGGCTTCGGAGCTCGCGACCGCGCCATCGAACGCGCCCTTGTGCTGGGCCAGGGCGTCGATGAAGCAGTTGGCGGTGGAGCCGGTGCCGACGCCGACGATGCTCTTGTCGTCGAGTTTCGGAAGGATGAAGTCGACGGCGGCCTGGGCCACGGCCTGTTTGAGTTGATCCTGGGTCATGCGGGCTCCGGAAGCGGGCAAGGTAAGAACGGAAAGGCCGGCATTATAGCCTCAAGCCGGGCTAAAACCTCTGCATTCGTGTGGTCGTCCGGCTGAAAGCCGGGTTAGACTCGCTGGTCCCGCCCAACCGCCAGTGATGCTTTCCGATGCTCGAACAGTACGTCAAGAAGATCCTCACCTCGCGCGTTTATGACGTTGCCGTAGAAACCCCGCTGCAGAACGCCCGCCAGCTCTCCGAGCGGCTGGGCAACGACATCTGGCTCAAGCGCGAAGACTTGCAGCCGGTGTTCTCGTTCAAGATTCGCGGCGCCTACAACAAGCTGACCCAGTTGAGCGACGAAGAGCGCGCTCGCGGCGTGGTCACCGCGTCGGCGGGCAACCATGCGCAGGGCCTGGCCCTGGCGGCGAAAGTGCTGGGCGTGAAAGCGACCATCGTGATGCCCAAGACCACCCCGGAGATCAAGGTCGAAGGCGTGCGCTCCCGTGGTGGCAAGGTGGTGCTGCACGGTGATTCTTTCCCGGAAGCCCTGGCCTACTCGCTGAAACTGGTCGATGAAAAAGGCTACGTCTACATCCACCCGTACGACGATCCGCACACCATTGCCGGGCAGGGCACCGTGGCGATGGAAATCCTGCGCCAGCACCCGCAGCCACTGGACGCGATCTTCGTTCCGGTGGGCGGCGGCGGTCTGATCGCCGGCATCGCGGCGTACGTGAAATACCTGCGCCCGGACATCAAGGTCATCGGCGTCGAGCCCGATGACTCCAACTGCTTGCAAGCGGCAATGGCCGCAGGCGAGCGCGTGGTACTGCCGGCCGTGGGCATCTTCGCCGACGGCGTGGCGGTGGCGCAGATCGGCCAGCACACCTTCGACATCTGCAAGGATTACGTCGACGAAGTGATCACCGTCAGCACCGACGAAATCTGCGCGGCGATCAAGGACATTTACGACGATACACGCTCGATCACCGAACCGGCCGGCGCCCTCGGCGTGGCCGGGATCAAGAAGTACGTCGAGCAGCGCGGCGTCAGCGGCAAGACCTTCGTGGCCATCGACTCCGGGGCCAACGTCAACTTCGACCGCTTGCGCCACGTCGCCGAGCGCGCCGAACTGGGTGAAGGCCGCGAAGCGATCATCGCCGTGACCATCCCGGAGAAGGCCGGCAGCTTCAAGGCTTTCTGCGAGGCCATCGGCAAACGTCAGATCACCGAATTCAATTACCGCTACAACAATGGCAGCGAAGCGCACATTTTCGTCGGCGTGCAGACCCACCCGGACAACGATCCACGCAGCGCGCTGCTGGCGAGCCTGACCGAGCAGGGTTTCCCGGTGCTCGACCTGACCGACAACGAACTGGCCAAGCTGCACATCCGTCACATGGTCGGCGGTCGTGCGGCGCACGTGGTCGATGAAGTGGTGCTGCGCTTCGAGTTCCCGGAGCGTCCGGGCGCGCTGTTCAACTTCCTCAACAAACTCGGCGGGCGCTGGAACATCTCGATGTTCCACTACCGCAACCACGGTGCGGCGGACGGCCGCGTGGTGGCGGGTCTGCAAGTGCCCCACGACGAACGTCATCTGGTGCCTGCAGCCCTTGAGGAAATCGGCTACCCGTACTGGGACGAAAGCGACAACCCGGCCTATCAGCTGTTTCTTGGCTGAACGGCTACGCTGATGGGCAGGCCATAAGGAAATCGGATCATGGAAACGTTAACCGCCCTGAAAGCGGCGCACATGCTGGCGACTGCGGTGCTGTTGCTCGGTGCGCTGGGCCTGGGAATCTGGGTCTGGCGCGCACGGCGCAAGGGTGACGCGACGGCGGGCAGCCGTACGTTGCAGCGGCCATGGCTGTTTGTCTGGCTGTTGATCGTGCTGGCGCTGGTGAGCATGCCGTTCACCGGCTGGTGGATGGTGCATCTGGTGGGCTGGCCGCTGGGGCAGACGTGGATTCTGGCGTCGAGCGTGCTCTACACGGTGGCGGCGCTGGCGTGGTTCTGGCTGCTGGTGCGTTTGAACCGGTTGCGCAAGGCGCCGGGCGGCGTGGGCCGGTTCAGCCTGGGGCTGGCGTTGTTCGGGCTGGTCTGCTTTATCGCGATTGCCGGGTTGATGGGCGCCAAGCCGGTTTAAGGCCTGGCGCCTGCTGCGGTCTCAGTCGCGCAGCGAAATCACCGGCCAGCCACGCTTCTCAGCCTCGGCCCGCAGGTTCGGATCCGGATCAACTGCCACCGGATTCGCCACCTGCTCCAGCAGCGGCAGGTCATTCATCGAGTCGCTGTAGAAATAGCTGCCTTCCAGCGAATGCCCGGTTTCTTCCAGCCAGCGGTTCAGGCGTGTCACCTTGCCTTCGCGGAAGCACGGCACATCGGTGCTGCGCCCGGTGTAGCGGCCGTCCTGCATCTCGCACTCGGTGGCGATCAGGGTTTCAACGCCCAGGCGTACCGCAATCGGCGCGGTGACGAAGCGGTTGGTGGCGGTGATGATCACCAGTTTGTCGCCGGCATCGCGGTGCTTTTTCAGCAACTCAAGCGCCTTCGGCAGCATGATCGGCTCGATGCAGTCGCGCATGTAATCGTTGTGCCACTGCTCAAGCACGGCCATCTCGGTGCGGCCGAGAATTTCCAGGCAGAAGTTCAGGTAGGCCGCGTTATCCAGTTTGCCGGCCAGGTAATCCTGATAGAACTCGTCGTTGCGCGTCTTGTAGGCGATCGGGTCGAGGAAGCCGCGTTCGCACAGATAATCGCCCCAAGCGTGATCGCTGTCGCCGCCCAGAAGGGTGTTGTCCAAATCGAATAAAGCCAGGCGCATTGCAGTTACCCGCTGAAAAGTCAGTAAAAAGGCCACAAGAATACGGTCTTTTCACAAGAGTGCACATAAGCTCGGAACCTTCGTTGCCGCCTTCACAACCTTTGTGGAACAATGCGGCGACATGCGTTTGCGAGGTTGTTGCCGTGATCGACCCCGATGGTTTCCGCCCTAATGTCGGGATCATTCTGACGAATGACGCCGGCCAGGTGCTATGGGCTCGCCGTATCAATCAAGATGCCTGGCAGTTTCCGCAAGGGGGAATCAATCCCGAGGAGACGCCGGAAGACGCCTTGTACCGCGAGCTGAACGAAGAAGTTGGCCTGGAACGCGAAGATGTTGAAATACTGGCCTGCACCCGAGGCTGGTTGCGCTATCGTTTGCCGCAACGTCTGGTGCGAACCCACAGCCAACCGCTGTGCATCGGCCAGAAACAGAAATGGTTTCTCCTGCGCCTGATCTCCAACGAGCAGCGGGTGCGGATGGATTTGACCGGTAAACCGGAGTTCGATGGCTGGCGCTGGGTCAGTTATTGGTATCCGTTGGGCCAGGTGGTGACATTCAAGCGCGAAGTGTATCGCCGCGCTCTCAAAGAGCTTGCCCCGCGCCTTTTAGCGCGCGACTGACGACGGAGTTCGACCCCGAGCCATGCTCAATACGCTGCGCAAGATCGTCCAGGAAGTTAACTCCGCCAAGGATCTCAAGGCGGCGTTGGGGATTATTGTGTTGCGCGTCAAAGAGGCCATGGGCAGCCAGGTCTGCTCGGTCTACCTGCTTGATCCAGAGACCAACCGCTTCGTGCTGATGGCCACCGAGGGCTTGAACAAGCGCTCGATCGGCAAGGTCAGCATGGCGCCCAACGAAGGTCTGGTCGGCCTGGTCGGCACGCGTGAAGAACCCCTGAACCTCGAAAACGCCGCGGATCACCCGCGCTACCGCTACTTCGCCGAAACCGGCGAAGAGCGCTACGCCTCGTTCCTCGGGGCGCCGATCATTCACCACCGCCGCGTCGTCGGCGTGTTGGTCATCCAGCAGAAAGAACGCCGCCAGTTCGATGAAGGTGAAGAAGCCTTCCTCGTGACCATGAGCGCGCAGCTCGCCGGGGTAATCGCCCACGCCGAGGCCACAGGTTCCATCCGTGGTCTGGGCCGTCAGGGCAAGGGCATTCAGGAAGCCAAGTTCGTCGGCGTACCGGGTTCGCCGGGTGCGGCGGTCGGTACTGCGGTGGTCATGCTGCCGCCGGCGGATCTGGACGTGGTGCCGGACAAGACCATCACCGACATCGACGCGGAACTGGCGCTGTTCAAGACCGCCATCGAAGGTGTGCGCGCCGACATGCGTGCGTTGTCGGCCAAGCTGGCGACCCAGCTGCGTCCGGAAGAGCGTGCGCTGTTCGACGTCTACCTGATGATGCTCGACGATGCCTCGCTGGGCAGCGAAATCACCAACGTGATCAAGACCGGCCAGTGGGCCCAGGGCGCGTTGCGTCAGGTCGTGACCGATCACGTCAATCGTTTTGACTTGATGGACGACGAGTACCTGCGTGAGCGGGCGTCGGACGTCAAGGACCTGGGCCGACGCCTGCTGGCCTATCTGCAGGAAGAGCGTCAGCAGAACCTGGTCTACCCGGAAAAGACCATTCTGGTCAGCGAAGAACTGACGCCGGCGATGCTCGGCGAGGTGCCGGAAGGCACGCTGGTCGGTCTGGTATCGGTGCTCGGTTCGGGTAACTCCCACGTCGCGATCCTGGCCCGGGCCATGGGTATCCCGACGGTGATGGGTGTAGTCGACTTGCCATACGCCAAGGTCGATGGCATTCCGATGATCGTCGACGGGCTCAAGGGCGAAATCTACACCAACCCGAGCGAAGTGCTGATCAAGCAGTTCGCCGAGGTGGTGGAAGAAGAGAAACAACTGGCGCTGGGTCTCGACTCCCTGCGCGACCTGCCGTGCGTGACCCTCGATGGTCACCGCATGCCGCTTTGGGTCAACACCGGCCTGCTGGCGGATGTGGCGCGGGCGCAGAAGCGCGGCGCCGAAGGCGTCGGTCTGTACCGTACCGAAGTGCCGTTCATGATCAACCAGCGTTTCCCGAGCGAGAAGGAACAACTGGCGATCTACCGCGAGCAGCTTGCCGCGTTCCATCCGCAACCGGTGACCATGCGCAGCCTGGACATCGGCGGCGACAAGTCGCTGTCGTACTTCCCGATCAAGGAAGACAACCCGTTCCTCGGCTGGCGCGGGATCCGCGTCACCCTCGACCACCCGGAAATCTTCCTGGTGCAGACCCGCGCGATGCTCAAGGCCAGCGAAGGCCTGAACAACCTGCGGATCCTGCTGCCGATGATCTCCGGCATCCACGAGCTCGAAGAGGCGCTGCACCTGATCCACCGGGCCTGGGGCGAAGTGCGCGACGAAGGCACCGACGTGCCGATGCCGCCGGTGGGCGTGATGATCGAAATTCCTGCGGCGGTTTACCAGACCAAAGAGCTGGCGCGGATGGTGGACTTCCTGTCGGTCGGCTCCAACGACCTGACCCAGTACCTGCTGGCGGTGGACCGCAACAATCCACGGGTGGCCGACCTCTACGACTACCTGCACCCGGCGGTGCTGCAAGCCCTGCAAACCGTAGTGCGCGACGCCCATGCCGAAGGCAAACCGGTGAGCATCTGCGGCGAGATGGCCGGTGACCCGGCGGCGGCGGTGCTGTTGATGGCGATGGGTTTCGACAGCCTGTCGATGAACGCCACCAACCTGCCGAAGGTGAAATGGATGCTGCGTCAGATCAACCTGAGCAAGGCCAAGGATCTGTTGGCGGAACTGATGACCATCGACAACCCGCAGGTGATCCACAGCTCGCTGCAACTGGCGTTGAAGAACCTCGGGTTGGCGAAGATGGTCAATCCGGCGGCGGTCAAACCGCTATAAAAAGACAAGATCGCAGCCTTTGGGCTGCGATCTTCATAGGTTGATCTCCACTTCCCCCAGATGCCCGCCATACGGCCCGAAACTGCGCTCCACCATCCGCCGCGTCCCGTCCGCCTGCACAATCAACGCCGTACTCGCCCGAGTCCCATAGCTCTGGCTGGCAATAAACACACTCGACAACAACGACTCGGTCGCCAGGCCCACGCCGGTGTCCGGCAAATCAGCAAACGGCGCCGTTTGCGCATCCCCCAACAACGCCAACAACCGCTCGGGCTGCGGATCATCCAGCACCGCACTCAATGCCGCCTTGGCCTTGAGCAGTTTCGGCCACGGCGTATCCAGCCCGGCGTTGGACAGTCCATAAACGCCGGGCTGCAGCATCACCGGTTCCGAAGACCGCGCATTGAAGTGCCACAGCTCGTTGGCATTGCCCAGCAGCAGGTTGAACCCGGCATATTCCGGCGAACGGGCGACAACATCGGACAAGTAGTCATCGATCGACAGGTTTCCGGTCAGAAAACCCGCCACCAGCTCGCCCCGAGAGCGTCGCGCCGGCGGCTGATGGGGATCGCGAATGTTGGTCAGCGCCGCAAAACGACCGTTGGCACCAAGACCGAGCCAGGTACCCCCGGCCTCAAGATCGCGACCGGCGTGAACGTGCGTCGACTCGGCCCACTGCCCCAGCGGCAAGCTGGGCCGGGCGTAGAATTCGTCGCGGTTGGCCGCGACGATCAGCGGCTGGGCATGCCCCGGTCGCCAGGCGAAAACAATCAGGCACATAAGGTGGTCCTTGTGTGTTTTTTGCCCACTCTACGCAGACATCGTCCGTGCATCCATCGCCAGTGGAGCCGAAGGGTATCCATCCGTTACCATGCCGCTCCGGTTTTGGGGACGCGCCTTGGGAGGCAGTCATGGAATTTCTGCTCTATCTGGCGCTGGGCGCCTGTGCGGGCGTACTGGCCGGGCTGTTCGGGGTGGGCGGCGGGATCATCATCGTCCCGGTGCTGGTGTTCAGTTTCACCTTGCAGGGCTTCGATCCGTCGATCCTGACCCACCTTGCGGTCGGCACCTCGCTGGCGACGATCATCTTCACCTCGGTCAATGCGGTGCGCGAGCATCATCGACGCGGCGCCGTGCGCTGGCCGATCTTCAAGTGGATGACCGTCGGGATTCTGCTCGGTGCAGGCTTCGGGGCGCTGACCGCCGAAGCGATCTCCGGGCCCAACCTGCAAAAGATCATCGGTGTGTTCGCCCTGGTGATCGCGGCGCAGCTGGCGCTGGACGTCAAACCCAAGGCCAGCCGAACGGTGCCCGGCAAGCTCGGTCTGACCATGGCCGGCAGTGTGATCGGCTGGGCCTCGGCGATTTTCGGGATTGGCGGCGGCTCGCTGACCGTGCCGTTCCTGACCTGGCGCAGCGTGCCGATGCAGCAGGCGGTGGCGACATCGTCGGCCTGTGGCCTGCCAATCGCTGTCGCCAGTGCAATAAGTTTCATGATTCTGGGCTGGCATGATCCGTTGCTGCCGGCCCATAGTCTCGGTTTTGTGTATTTGCCGGCGCTGCTGGGCATTGCCCTGACCAGCATGGTGTTCGCCCGTCTTGGCGCGCGGCTGGCGCACAGGTTGTCGTCGAAGTTGCTGAAACGGCTGTTCGCGGCTTTGCTGTTTTGCGTGGGCCTGAGCTTTCTGTTCTGAGCCGTCTGTTTTGGCCGGTCGCAATCCTGGCTTAATCCTGAGGTGACAGCGTCGCCCGGGAATTTTTGAAGATTTGAATGCTAACGAGGAGTCGCAATGCTGCCTTACCCGCAGATCGATCCGGTGGCTTTGGCCATCGGTCCGCTGAAAATCCACTGGTACGGCCTGATGTACCTGGTCGGCATCGGCGGCGCGTGGCTGCTGGCATCGCGCCGGCTCAACCGTTTCGACCCGACCTGGACCAAGGAAAAGCTGTCCGACCTGGTGTTCTGGCTGTCGATGGGGGTGATTGTCGGCGGGCGTCTGGGCTATGTGCTGTTCTACGACCTGAGTGCCTACATCGCCAACCCGACGCTGATTTTCGAAGTGTGGAAGGGCGGCATGTCGTTCCATGGCGGTTTCATCGGCGTGATGCTGGCCGCGCTGTGGTTCGGCAAGCGTAACGGCAAGTCATTCTTCCAGCTGATGGACTTTGTCGCGCCGATGGTGCCGATCGGTCTGGGCGCCGGGCGTATCGGCAACTTCATCAACGCCGAGCTGTGGGGCAAGGCCACCGACGTGCCGTGGGCCATGGTGTTTCCGCCGTTCAGCGACCCGGCGCAACTGCCGCGTCACCCGTCGCAGCTGTATCAGTTCGCACTGGAAGGCGTGGCGCTGTTCCTGATCCTCTGGCTGTTCTCGCGCAAGCCGCGGCCGACCATGGCGGTCTCGGGCATGTTCGCGCTGTTCTATGGCATCTTCCGTTTCATCGTCGAATTCGTCCGCGTGCCGGACGCGCAACTGGGCTATCTGGCCTGGAACTGGCTGACCATGGGTCAGGTACTCTGCGTACCGATGATCATCGGCGGGTTGTTCCTGATCTGGCTGGCCTACCACCGCGCCCCGGCGGCGCCGGTTGCACCGACAGCTTAAATATTCGAACCCCGGCGCCGTTTGCCGGGGCTCAAGGACACAGGTAACTCATGAAGCAATATCTCGATCTGGTGTCGCACGTCATCAACAACGGCACCAAACAGGCCAACCGTACCGGCGTGAACACCATCAGCTTTCCGGGCGCCATGCTGCGCTTCGATCTGCAGGAAGGTTTCCCGGCGATCACCACCCGCAAGATGGCCTTCAAATCGGCCATCGGCGAGATGTGCGGCTTTCTGCGTGGCGTGAACAGCGCTGCGGAATTCCGTGCGCTGGGCTGCAAGGTCTGGGATCAGAACGCCAACGAAAACGCGCAGTGGCTGGCGAATCCGTTCCGTCAGGGCGAAGACGACCTCGGCGAAATCTACGGCGTGCAATGGCGCAAATGGCCGGCGTACAAGCAGATCCCGTTGAGCAACACCGCCGCCATCGAACAAACCTTGAGCAACGGCTACAAGCAGATTGCCCAGGGCGAAGAAGACGGCCAGGCCTATGTGGTCTTGTACAAAGCCATCGATCAGGTACGCCAGTGCATCGACACGATCATCAAGGACCCGGGCAGCCGCCGTATCCTGTTCCACGGCTGGAACTGCGCCCAGCTCGATGAAATGGCCTTGCCGCCGTGCCATCTGCTGTACCAGTTCCACCCGAATGTCGAGACCAAAGAGATCTCTCTGACCCTCTACATCCGCTCCAACGACCTGGGTCTTTTATACCCCCGCGAAGAATCCGCACATTACGCAATGGCTGCGTAGTAAAGCTCTACCTTCCAAGCTCATTTATTGTGCCCCGGTACGAAATGCACATTGTGTATAGTACGGGCCGCTTTGAGGAGAACGGAAGCAGTGAAGGTCATCGCAATAAAGGGCAAACCCCTAGATTTCAGAGAGTCCCCAACTAGGCGGGACGACTCATCCGAAGAACTCCAATTTCATGAAGCTGTGAACGTCACAGGGACAGCCGTCTTTGATGATGATGAGCGCCTCATGCCTTTGATTTCGGGTTACCTATCCTACGCGCTCCGGGAAGCCGATATATCCCAGCAGACGGCTATCACCTATGGTCGCAACCTCGGGTACACCTGCAAATACCTGATGAACCGCCGTGAGTTTCGTGATTGCGAGCGTGACTCAGCGTTCTTGGAAATCCGCACCCACGTGATCGAGGAGTACTTCGCTCACTTGCGCGAGGCAGAAGGCCTTTCCAAGAAGACGGTGCGCAACCGCGATTCGTCTTTGATGGCGTTTTTCAACGATTCTCTATGTCGGGGAGTGGACGACGTACCCGCACCTCGTACCGCGCCTAACCCTTACACTGCCGGGTACCTATCTCCCCGTCCTAACAAGAACTTGGTGGTGGCCTGTTCCCTGAATAATCTCAGAGAGCTCATCCTGGCTACGCAGAGTGAGCGTGAACGTTGCTTGCTCCAGTTCATGTACGACGCAGGCGTGCGCCGCTCAGAAGTCCCGCGAGTCACGCTCAAGGCCATCGATGATGCCCTTCGATTCCAGGACACACTGTTCATCTCGCCTGGCGTCTCGGAGCCGGTGAATGCGGACTACTGCCCGCTGCACATTGATGGAAGCAAAGGCCCTGCCGACTCCTTCAAGCCCCGCCAGACGTTGGTCAGCCGCGCCACGCTGCTGCGCATCAAGAAGTACCATGCTTCGCCGCTGTACAAAATGACTAAGCGTCAATTCAAGGGGGCTGAGAACACCCCTGCTTTCCTGAATGCGGAGGGGGGTGAGTACACCCCTCGTTCGATCTCCAAGCTCTTGGAGCGTACGTCCGAGCGAGCGCTGAACCTGCTGAAAATCGACAGGATGATCTCTCCCCACAAGTTGAGGCACGGGAACGCCTATGCCCTGTTGAGGACGCCAGACATTGGTAGTGATTACCTTGACCGGCTAGTGACCGTGCAGAAGACGCTGGGTCACTCGCGTCTCAGCACGTCGGAAACCTATACCCAGATCCCCTACGACCTCTACCAGAAGCTCGTACGCCCCGGAACCGAGACCAAGACGAAAGCAGGCGAGATGGCTGAGCTTTCCCAACAGACGCGCTTGAAAATTGATGCGGGAGATATGAAATGAGTCGGTTGACTAGCGCTCAGGCAGACGCCGTCATTGAGTCATTTGTGGCTCGCGCCACTGATGATCGGGAGTCGTTGCTGAAGGTATGTCTGAGCAGGGGGGGCGTATTGGCGGTGGCTCCTAAATACGCCATCGAACAAACCAATCTAAACCCCGCAACGATCTCGAAACGTGCCTCAAGCTTTGAGCCGATCTTCGATGCGATGCGCGCTGAAGGGATTATTGTTCCTGGTCATCCGCCCACTGCCTGCGATTGGCGCCGTAGGCTGCTTGCCTGGTACGAAGGCATGTCTATGGAGGAGAAGCTGGCGATTCCAGTGACTGCCAATACCATCAGGGATCGTGGTTTCATGAGCGAGATCCCCGAGCTGGCGGGTCTTAAAGCAGCGAGGGCGAGCTTCGAACTGGTGCGGATCACGTTTGAGGGGATTCTCGATGATCTTCGCAGACTTGGTGTTCTTGATCCGAACTACCAAACCGTCGAGCAGCGTATCGCCTCGAAGACGGTAGTCGAAAAGACTGAGTCATTGCGGGACGTCTTCAACGCTTTGCGCTCAGTCCGCATCCATCGCCTGTCTGACCTCGCAAGCCCGGAAGCGGAGCGTCCCTTCCAGCACTTGCTGCACCTCTTCAGCGCTTCATCAATGAAGAGCAGTAGCACTTCTGGTCAAAACAATTTCATCGAAGCTTTCAAATACTACCGAGCCTATCTCACGGAGGCCAACTACACAGGCTTGGAGGATATCCGGGAGTTGGTAACCCCGTATTCCCTCCCCAAGTTCAGGGGATATCTCCAGGACAAGATTCTTGAGCGTTCACTGTCGACCAGCCACAGCAGCACCCTGATGAGCTCGGCTCGGAAGATGATGGCCCGTGCAGTCCAGATCGAGGGCCTAGGGCTGACCAGTTTCGTCGGCGCTGCAGGGTTTGATACTGAACGTGAGACTGACCAGTACAAGCCTTACCCCCAGGCCGTGCGAAACCGCATTTCGCAGGCCATTGAGCAAGAGATTGAGGAAACCAATCGCTTGGCCCAGCCTTACGTTCCAAGCGAGGTAGGGGAAGATCCGCTGAACCCTGACGGAAGAGTACGCCGGGGCTTTAACACTCTCGATAACGCGCGGTGGATTTTTGAGAACAAACTCGACTGCAAGCCCCTGAACTTCGAATCCGTTGATAAAAACGACCCCTATCAACGGGCGTTTATGTCGATTATTTCGACTTCGTCAATTTCGATCTTCGAGGTTTATAAAAGCTGGGGCGTGCAGTATCAGGTTGATGGTCGAGTCATTGCGCCATACATCGCTCGACTTGCCCAGGTCACCGGTATGAACGCTGACTCGCTGCTGGGACTGGAGCTGAATGATTTCATCGAGCGCCATGATTTAACTGATCGACCTTGCCTGCTGTATTGGAAAGAGCGTTCTGAAGGCGCGAAGATGCTTCATCTTGATATTTTCCATGCGGAAATCTCTTGGCTGACCACCTCTCAAGGCCGTGTGGTCAAACAGATCTTTGACGATGTGACGCATCTGACCCGTGAGATCCGCTTGAATGCGCCTGTCGAGGCTCAGAACAAGCTCTTCATCTACCGCTCAAGCTCTCCCAGGAAATACGGGGTTGTAGATTCCTTTGAGAACTCAGGTGCCAACCAGCTCAAGAAGACTCTGGATAAGTTCTCTCAGGATCACGGGCTGCTTGACGAAGATGGCAATCCTCTCACGCTCTCACCGTCACGTTTCCGACCAAGCTTCGTGAGCGAGCTGATCGAGCGCGGCGTCTCTCCGCGTGAGATTCAGGTGCTACTGGGGCATAAGAACCTGAGCACCACCATGGCCTATCTGGATCAGATGGACTTCAACCCCATGGCGCGCCGAATGTTGAACAAGGTTCTCCATGAAATGCAGCAAGACACGTTGGAGGAGGCTCCGAAGCTCATCCCGACCACGACTATCGAGTCCGCGCCTGAAGCTATGCCGCTGCGTTCTGGCCTGGCGACCTGCATGAACGTCTTTGATCCACCAGCATTCATCAAGGCTTTGGCAAGCTACGACCCCAGCAAGCCCTGCACGCTTTTCAACATGTGCCTTTCATGCAGCAACAGCATTATCACGGTATCGCACCTGCCAGAGCTCTTTGCCATGCGGCGCGACTATCAAAGGATAATTGAGGTCAACCGGGTGCTCGATACACCCTACGGAGCCGTCATCCTGGACAACCTTGATGTGCTCAACAATCTTCTAGATCCTGATACTTCGGACTTTTCCGCAGAAGAGCTGACCAAGGCTGAGCGTCTCTCTGAAAACCTGCAGGTCAGCATTCTGACCGAGGGAGTAACGCTGTGAACCATGCCCTGATCCCTGAACTTGCTGCGTACAAACAGTGGCGTACAGCTGCTCACACCCTGCTGCTTGAGTTGCACAAGAACGTTGCCGATCCGACCCCTGTGTCGATGGAAGCCCTCTCTTGGTACCAAGCGCTGATGGCGCTGCCTGTCAGTAAGACATCAGTCTTGGGCGACGCCGTCTGGGACTTCAATGAAGATCATCCGAACGCCGCCAGGAACGTCCAAGGAGCCAAACTACGGCTCAATTTTGAATCGTATCCATTGCTCAACCAGTCGGCGGTCTTGGAGGTCAAGGTGGCCCTGTATTGCTGGCTGAAGATGCCAGCGGCAACGCGCTCGTTTGCCTCCCCAAGGAACATCAAGGCCAACACCGCCATTTCATGCATGAAGGCTGGATTGAGCTTTCTGGATACGATGTCAGGTCAGGCGCGTCAGCTGATGACGGATGAGTTCTTCGAGGTTGGACACCATGGTCTGACGTACTTCGACGCGGGCATGTACCGGGAGGCAGCGCTCGTTCATCCCTACGCCTTTGGCCCTGATCTCAAGAAGTTCTTTACCTTGGTCAGGTCGCCATTTTTCGAGGAGCAGATTTTCGAAGAGCCACTGCCTTACGTTCAGCTGGAATCGCTCGCCTGGGCCAAGGTAATCAAGCACGTCCCTGATTCCGAGCGCACATACCGTATTTTGCCAAACGATGTGTTCGAGAAGGCTTCCCGCGAGGCGTCGTTCGCAGTCGTCGATTTCCTAAGCACTCTAGGGGAGCCTGTAGATGACTTGGTAGCCCTTACCCGCCAAAACGCTAGCGGCTACTCGTTGGCCAACGCTCAAGAACTGTCGCGTTACAATTTCGAGTTGTACGTAGCGCTTAGGCTGCGGAGAAAAGGCTATGACTCCGGTGCGATGGCGAATGCACTGTCCGCAGCTTTTGGCTGCATTCCATCTACGTTCCAATCTGGCTCTGGTCGACATGATTTTAAGGCGACCGAAACGTTACTCAAGCTCTCAGATTCCAAACTGGACGATGATTTCCGCAGGTACATCAATTTCGTCTCGTACAGTGCCTGCTATCTCGTGGCGCAGTACACCGGTATGAGGCCCTCAGAGCTCTCCGAGATCATGGTCGAGTCATGCATGGAGCAAGAGAGCGACTACTGGTTGCTGATCAGCAATGTGATCAAACATCGCCAAGGCTTGGCCAAGCTGTTCGACGACAAATGGATCGCGATCCCAATTGTGCGTGACGCTATTCGTGCAGCTTGCCTTATCGCGAAGGTAAAGCAGAACCCTTACCTGTTCTCCAATGTGGATACTGTCGCGCAGGACGCCGAACCAAACTCGATGTCCTCGCTTGGAATCACTCACCAGTTCAAAGCTTTCTTCGAGGATATTCTGACGGACGAGGAGTTCGAGGCGCTGGAATTCTCGCCTTACACGTTGCGACACACCCTGGCTTACCAGATGGCCAGGGCTGAGCTTGGGCTTCCGTTCATCTCTCACCAGTTGAAGCACTTTGGTGACCTCATCGGTAGTGCTGGCCAGAACAAAGCGTTCAGTGCTGTCACGCTTGGGTACGGAGCGATCGCTGAGATCTTGTCCAAAGGCGGGCGTTCGTCTAGCAAGACGCCGACGCAAATGGCAGAGGAGGAGTACATCCAGAGCTATTGCGATCCTGACGGGAACTACGCCGGCCCCAATGCAGAGAGCCATAAGGAGCGGATGAAGAAGGTGTTCAGCGGGTACATGGCGGCTGGCTACACCAAAGAGCAAATCATCGCCCAGATGGCCAAGAAACGCATGGCGATCATCAACGTGGGGCAAGGCTTCTGCTACGGTGGTCAGCGCGAGGTATTTGACGAGTCTCTGCCCTGCATCGGATCGCTGCGTTGCAACCCGAACCGCTGCAAAAACGCCGTGGTGACCAAGGCTCATGCCCCGAAATGGCGGGAAATCTATGTGCAGAACAGCTTGGCGTTGAGCTCTCCGAATTCTGCAGGTTCGGAGGAAGAGTTGAGGGCGGCGATGGAGGAGGCCAAGGGTGTGCTGGAACATCTGGGTGAAGAGGTTGAGGTATGACAGGCCAGGCGTTTGATGCCAAGAATAAGCTGGACTACGACCGGAACACTGAGCTGCTGGCTCAGGGGCTTATGCAGATTGCCTCTGATCCGAATTTGAAGCCGACGATGGCGGAGCTTAGCCGCATCACCGGCATTCATCGCAACACTATCCGGCAGCGTGACTTCCCGGCGCAGCGGCTTGAGGCGATCAAGGACAACCGCCGCATTGCAGTGCTCGCTCAGAGGGTCAAGGCTGAGAAAAAGCAGGATCCCAAGACGATTCTCATGCAACGCCTTGAAAAGAGTCGAGTGGAAGTGCTTTATTGGTTCAATAGGTATCAGGAATCTGAGAACTCTTGTGCAACGCTCGATAAGAGATTGGACACTGTCCGCGAGTCTAGGGACTACTACGTTCAGGTCGCAGATGAGCTGCGTAAGAAGATCAAAGAGCAAGAGACTGAAATTTTGAAATTGCGTGACGCGCTGGATTTGGTCAGCGCGAACATTGAGGAACCGAAATGAAGATGTACCACGATTTGCTGGCCGACGTGCTAGAGAATGGCGTCGAGAAAGGCGATCGCACCGGCACAGGCACGCTGAGTGTCTTTGGTCGCCAATTCCGCCACAACCTGGAGGATGGCTTTCCGCTCCTCACCACCAAGAAGCTGCATTACAAGAGCATCATCAACGAGATGATCTGGTTCCTGAACGGTGACACCAACACCAAATGGCTCAAGGAGCACGGTGTCAGTATCTGGGATGAATGGGCGACTGAAGACGGTGACCTCGGCCCGATCTACGGCAAGCAGTGGACGGCCTGGCCTACCCAGGACGGCAAGACCATCAATCAGATCGACTACGTCGTCAACACACTCAAGACGAACCCGAATAGCCGTCGCATTCTCTTCCACGGGTGGAACGTCGAGTACCTTCCCGATGAGTCGGTGAGCCCACAAGAAAATGCACGTAATGGGAAGATGGCATTGCCACCGTGCCATTTGCTCTATCAATTCTATGTAGCCAACAATAAGTTGTCGGCGCATCTATATATTCGGTCGTCAGATCTATTGCTTGGGAATCCCTATAATTTGGCTGGAGTTAGTTTTTTAACTCATATGTTGGCACAGCAGTGTGATTTGGGCGTTGGCGAAGTTGTAGTCACCATGGGTGATGCACATATTTACTTGAATCATATTGAACAAGTAAAACTGCAACTTACTCGGGAGCCTCGTCCTCTGCCCAAGTTGGTATTCAAGCGTAAGCCAGAGAGCATCTACGACTATAAGTTTGAAGACTTTGAGATTGTGGGCTATGACCCACATCCTCATATCCCCGCTCCTGTATCGATTTAACTGAATCGATGCCTGGCTAGCCAAATCTTGGTCGGCCAGGATGCGGGTGTTGAATGGCAAAACCAGGCCTACACTCATCGCTTTAGGCTTCAGGTCATGCAGGATGTAATCAGGCAACCGCCAAGGAACTCCCATGTACCTCACGATCATGAAGCCACAGGCGCTTCAGCAAGTCGCTGTTTTAGCCCGTGGATTGTGGATCGTTGAGGGCCCAGAAGGCTTCGTACTGGTAATCAAGGCAGGGAAAGAGCTGATTCTGGCCGCTCAGCAAAGACGTGAATTGAAGCTTTACCTCGCGCCATACAAGGCAGGCGAAACAATGGGGCTTACGCTTCTCACTGCCTGCTTTGATGACCCACAATGCCCACTGTTGATCAAAACCCCACTCATCCCTGGTGACCCACTCACCGAGGCACTGCAGAGTTTCCCTGACGAGTTCAGTGTGTGCTTTTTCGACGAGCACAACCGTGAGCTGTTCAGCTGTAAGGCCCAGGCCGAGCTCGGTCAGCTCCGAAAGGAACTCGGTACACTCAGCCACATTGGAGCAGACCACTGGCCCGAGATGTATGAGCAAGCGGACATATGGTTTAGCCTCACCACCTATGAGGACGACGCTCGTGCCACAACAGTGTTTCTTCAGGAGGATCTGTTCCCTTCCGACTATTTCATCACCGATCTTACCCGCCAGGACTTTCGAGGCTCCAAAGGCTTCTCCAACACACAGTTGGAGCGCACTGAGCCCGGTACCTTTCAGGAGCTGGATATTATCTATCTACTCCAGCGTGCATACGCGTCCGAGCGGCTCGTCCATGGGCCCTTGAAGGTGTCCGATGGCGAAGAGCTGGCTGACGTAGTGGTTATGGGCGACGAAGTGACTGTGCTGCTGCAGGCGAAGGACAGTCCCAATACACCAGCGATGTTGAACACAACGCTTGAGAGAAAGCGAAAGAAGGCCATAGGGCAGTTGAAGAATGGCCTTCAGCAACTACGTGGCGCTATTTCAACGATCAGGCGAGAAGGAAATCCAGCCTTGGCGCTTGTAGACGGCACGCCGTTGGACATTGATCTTGCTGCGCGCCCCCTGGTGGGGGTTGTAGTGGTCAAAGAGTTTTTTATCGACAACTATGATGAGTACAGCACCATGATTTTGAAATTCATGGATGAGGTAGGTGTCCGTGTCCTCGCGTTCGATTACAACGAGTTTGAGGTCATGACCCGCCACTGTCCTTCGGAAGATGCACTGCTTTCAGCGTTCTTCCAGATATCCAAATGCGCTGAGGAAAGGCGGATTTATCCTAGGCTGCGCTTCACGGATCTGCCGCCCCGTTAAATCGACTCGGGCAGGTGGAGAGCTTATCGCCTGTGACCTCGACAACTCCCTTCTAACTAGGCAGCTCTTTGAGCCAGTAACGCCTGACAGTCGCTTCAGGCAACCCCAGCGCTCGACTCACCTCCGCCTTCGACATACCACAGGCCTTGAGCTCCAGCACAGCTCGGATTCGATCTGGGCTGCTGGGTTTGCCTCGCGTGCGCTTTACCAGCCCTTCACCAGCGTCCCAGTGCTTCTTTAGGCCCTGTAAGCCTCCTAGGGCTATGAAGCTCTCCAGATCCTTCGAAGCCTTCGCCATGACATCGATAGGTGATGACCCATCTTGGAGAGCCTGACACAGCGCGACCAGAGCCACGAGGTCGAAATCTAGGGTCAGCGCGATCTTGCTCAGCTTGACCAAAGAGACCTGCGTTTTCCCTTGCTCCAATCGCGACAGATTGGCTTGGGAACTGATCTCGGCCAGCTCTTCCTGGGCAGATCCTTGCAGGTCGCGCAGAGCTCGGACTACCGCTGCTATCTCGTTCTGCATGCTGGAGGCGCTCAAAACGAAGAATAGGGCCACAGCGCTGACCGCCAATAAATATCGAATACTGGCAATAATGGCGCTCATCGTTTATCGTGGCCCCACTGATCACAGCTGTGCTGGCGCCGTCGGCATCGTAACGACCCAGATGATGATCAATTAATTGGAAAATCGTAGTCAGTGGGCCGAGGATGAAGCTTCATATACTGTCCGATCTGCATTGTGAGTTCGCTGATTTCGTTCCCCCGGTGGTGGACTGTGACGTGGTCGTATTAGCCGGCGACATCCACGTAAAGTCCAGGGGGGCCAGATGGGCCAGCCTGACCTTCGGCACGCCTGTCGTATATGCCCTGGGCAATCATGAGCACTACAGCGGGAATATAGATCGAACCCACAGCAAGCTGCTTGACGCTGCTGAGGAGCACGTCCACGTCTTGGAAAATCAGGTTTTAGAGCTCGGTGATGTGCAGTTTCTCTGTGCTACGGCTTGGACAAGCTTGGCCGCGACCGGCGACACAGTTGCTGCTTCTTGGTGTGCTCGTAACTCACTGAATGACTTTCGCGCTATCCGTGTCGGTGAACAGTATCGGCGTTTGCGCCCTGATGATCTGATCGCGAGAAACCGGAAAACGAAGGAGTGGTTAGAAGCTCAGCTGTCGCTGCCATTCAACGGAAAACGTGTAGTTGTGACTCACCATCCGCCCCTTATGAAGTTCGTGAGTGACCAAGGAGCCGATCCTCACCTGCGAGCAGCCTATGGCAACAATTGGGATGGCCTGATGGATTTCAAGATCGATCTATGGATCTTTGGCCATACCCACGAAGCTGTGGATGAGGTTGTTAATGGCGTCCGGTTTGTGAGTAATCCTCGTGGTTATCCCAATGAAGAGACTGGCTTTCGGCCAGACCTCGTTATAAATATCTAACGCCTGATAGGGCTGCCTAAAAGTTGGCATTTTCAGTAAGTGAGTAGGTTTCAAATTCGAACGTGATGGAGAATCCATGAGTTGTCTGAATTCCCAGGACTGGATGGCTGAGGGCGGAATACGATTGCCCAGTTTGGTGTCAGCCAAGTTGGCGGTTGCGCAGGCCCATGATTGGGGTGCGCTAGTGGACGCGTATCTGGTAGATGCGGCTGAAGTTGGTGATCGTTTCGTTGCGTACGTGTATGGCGATCTTTCAGGGCAACTGGTTGATGGGATGACAATTGTCACACCCCCTAGTGAGGTGATAGCGGAGGTCGAGGGCATGGCGTTATTGCGGACAGTGTCAGGCAACGATCATTACGTCATGGTCAGCCGATTGCCTGTCGCTGCTTGAGTGCCCTCGCGTCGTCAAGGACGCTATCTCTGCCTGCTTCATCGATCCGGGCGTCATCAAATTCGCTAATGGTTAATGTGTGTTTAAGGGAAGAAGCATGTCCGATTTAAAAAAGTTGACATTGACTGTTAAGAACTATGATGCTCAAGCGAGCGGTGATCTAGACGCTCTCTATCGACGTGTTAGATATGAAGATGAGCACGGCGCTACGCTCTATTTCAAAGAGGTTGTGATGCTGAAGTATCTAGCGAAACATGGTGCTTTGGCGACTGATGTTCCGCGAACTTGGTACTATAAGCATGCCTCAAAGAAATCGATAATTGTTGTCGCTTTTGAGAAGGCTGGTGGGAAAGTTGAGTGCGACTTAGATGATCTGCGGATTATTGCAAGGTCGACTTTGATAAAGGGTGTGGTTATATCGCTAGCAGCGTTCCCAGCTGGGCTTATTGCCGCAACGGCCACCTTTGGCGTTGGGCTTGTCATTATTCCGATGTTTTTGTGGTATGGGTACAGGAACGTCTTCAAGCTTCCGAAAATGCTGGGTCGAAAAACGCTGGTGGATGATTTTTCAAAATTTGGCGTTACCCTTCGATAGCTTAGTTTCTGGCTGTTGAACTAGATCCTCGTTAAAGTGGTTTGCTGTCTTGTGGGCGCTGGCCAGCGAAGGAAACTCAGATGAAGGCCCGTGCTGTAATCTTTGACGCCTTCGGAACGCTTGTAGAGATACGGCAGCCGACACACCCGTTTCGACAGTTGCTTCGAGAGGGGCGACGCCAAGGCCGCCTGCCTTGCGCTGATGACATTCGAACGATCATGACTCGTTGCCTTTCCTTAAGTGACGCTGCGCTGCACTTTGGTATCAAGATCTCTCCCTCCCAACTCGCATTTCTAGATCAATGCTTAGAGGAGGAGTTGGGTAGCATTCGGGCATATCCAGACGCGGTTGAGGCCGTTGGGCTACTGCAAGATGCAGGATTGAGACTGGCCGTATGCTCCAACCTGGCCATGGCCTACGGCCCCGTAGTGGAAAGAATTTTCCCGCACCTTGGGGCCTATGGTTTCAGCTATCGCGTTGGTGTTATGAAACCGCAAGCCGCCATCTACCAGTACACCTGCGATCTACTTAATGTCCAGCCAGAAAATGAGCTCCGTGGTCAGAGACGGATCGTCATGATTGGCGACTCAGAAAGGTGTGATCGGGATGGGCCTGGCCAGGTGGGTATCAAGGGTTACCTGTTGCGTAGGAGTGGAGACGGCGCTTCCAATCTTTCCCATTTTGCACGATCAGTGCTGAGCGATATGTAGCCACGAGCCGATCTTCAATTCGATGGTAAGCGTTGCGTCTGAGCTAAAGGGCCGCGCCACGAGGTGGCCCTGCCGGGATGCCCCCTGCACAGAGTACGAGGGGCGATCAGACCAGTATCACCAGAGGGTGAAGCATGAATGAGCTTAGGATTGTCGGGCGATGCGTTCGCTCCCCGATCGGCTGCTGGAGTGCTAGGCATCGCTGTTTTCAGACGCGTTACGAGCAGGTCTTCTCAATCGCGCTGGAAGTGTTTGGAAGCCGAAAGAAGGCGCAGCGATGGCTTGTAAGATCTGTAGTAGGTTTAGGCCGTCAGACACCCTGCAGGGTGCTGTGCACACCTATGGGATTCACAATTATCCATGACGAGATTATGCGGCTTGATCACGGCATATGTGCCTAATCCCATTTAGCCTGTTGTTGCTCTCTATCGAGTTAGTGGTCGCCATCCCAGAAGCTATGCGATTTATAGGTAAGCGTCTGCCGAACCCGTTTTGAACAACTGGATTGGAATTCCGATGTACCTATTTTCGAATTTCCATTGAGGTCGCTGGGGTAGGCTCAGGTCACTATGACAGTAGAGACAGCGTCCCTATAGGCCGCACTGATTTCGGTGCGTGGAGGTTGAAGTTATCGGTACTGTTGCTATAGGATCTTCTCAGGAGATGGCATTCCTCCTTGAAACCGCCTCGTGCTGATGATGCCTACGTAAACCCTGGACAGGGTGCGTAGGTGTGCCTCCCTGTCCCCTAATTTAGGACAGGATCTTGACTCCAAATCTCATATCAGCTCTCTATCGCAATCTGCGATTATCAGCACCTCCTCGGCTCTACCAGCCCAGAGGAGAATTGCAGCCATGCTGAAATCACTATTAGTTATCGCCATCGGTGCATCACTTGGTGCTTGGTTGCGCTGGCTCCTGGGCGTGAAGCTCAACGCACTCTTCCCGACAATTCCCCCAGGTACTGTGGTGGCGAACATGGTCGGGGGGTACATCATCGGCCTAGCCATCGCGTTCTTGGCCGCATCTCCCTCCTTAAGCCCCGAATGGCGCCTGCTAATCATCACGGGTTTTTGTGGGGGACTTACCACCTTTTCCACCTTTTCAGCCGAAACAGTTGCCCTAATCCAAGAAGGGAGATTGCTGTGGGCGCTCGGCTCAATTTCATTGCACGTCGTAGGTTCGTTAGCGATGACCGCTGCCGGACTATTGTCCTACCAAATGATTGGTACTCGCTGAGGAGATTAAAATGAAAGGTTATATGGTCGTTTTCTTCACCCAACAAAACCGTCGTTATCAAGGAAAGATGCTTGGCGAATGGATCGTCGACGTAGCTAAGGAAATGGGGCTGCGCGGTGCCACGCTATGTACTGGAATCGAAGGTTTTGGACACACTGGGAAACTACACTCATCGCACTTTTTTGAGCTGGCTGATCAACCCACGGAGATTCGCTTGGCAATCACGGAGGATGAGGCAGAGCGGTTATTCGAGCGACTGGACTGTGAGGAAATATCGGTGTTTTTCACCAAGACGCCAATCGAGATGGGCACACTTGGGAAAACACCTTCCAGCGCAGCCCCTTCCAAAGCTTCGGAGCTGTGAACATGAGCTATACGGACATTCCAGCTGGTAACGCGATCCCCGATGACTTTTTCACCGTTATCGAGATTCCTGCAAACCACTCTCCGATCAAATACGAAGTGGACAAGCCAAGTGGGCAGCTCTTCGTCGACCGCTTCCTCAGCACACCAATGTTCTATCCGGCCAACTACGGGTTTATTCCGAACACGCTAAGCGATGATGGCGATCCACTGGACGTACTGGTGGTCTGCCCTTATCCGGTCTCTACTGGCGTTGTCATTCGCAGTCGTCCGGTTGGCGTGATGTACATGACAGACGAAGCAGGCGCCGATGCCAAAGTAATCGCTGTTCCTCATGACAAACTCAGCTCGATGTACAGCGATATCAAGGAGTGCGAAGACCTTCCCGCACTTCTGCTTGCGCAGATCCAGCATTTCTTTGAGAACTACAAGGCGTTGGAACCGGGTAAGTGGGTGAAGATGGGGCGCTGGGGTAGCGCAGATGAGGCTAGGGAAGAAATCCGCAGGTCAGTAGCAGCCTACGTTCCAAAATGCCTGGTGTCTCACTAGAAAATCTGGACTGTTAGATGTGACTCCACTTATGCGGGAGTAGCTCAGTAATCTCACTCGCCCGCTGTGTCGGCAGGCGGGTACCCATCGCCAAAAATAACGAGCTAGCTGCCAACACGGGGCGTCCCCCACTTTGATCGATCCATCGTCCCACCATGGGCGAGCAAGCCCCTGCGACCAGCAGTCCCCAAGACAATCCAATCACTACGCTCGTAACTGACCATCCTGTTTCTTTGGTGATTGGTGTTGCAAGAACTGCTGGCAGGTAATAGGTCGAACTCCAAGCAAGGATTTGTGCGATGCCTAATGCCCACACAAGCTTGAATCGGTTGATAGGTCGTTGGCTGCTTTCTAGGTTTTTCACTAGCTACGGACTCTTGTTTTTTCGGACGCCAGCTGCTTAGTTTTGCGTCACGAGCGTAGGGGCGGCTTCCAACTTACGAACTCGCTTTAGCAGGTACGGAAGTATGTGTTCGGCGTCAGGCCCCACGCCTCGTAAGGTTGCAGAGGCGAAGTTGCGTTGTTTGGGCAAGCCTACAAAGTACAAGCCTGGGACGTAAGCAGCCCGCCCGTCGCGCTGCGCCACGCTTCCCCGGTCATCTATTACTGGAAGACCTTGGAGAAACTGCAGGTTCGGACGAAAGCCGGTGGCAAAAATAAGGCTATCAACGGTTTCATGCTGCCCTTCGGCCCAAATAACGCCTGTTGAAGTGACCTCGGCGAACATTGCTGCTTGATTGACGTGTCCAGATTTCAGAGCCTTTCTGTACGTACCGTTGTCCAGTACAGGTGTGCTTTGATCGTTTAGCCACTTGGTTTTCTCTAGCCCTGTCCATTTCAGCCAGGTATGAAAATCTGCTCCTAGTATCCGCTTTGGCGCGAAGCGAATCGCCTCTCGCGTAGCCAGGGTCACTGTTGCAACTTTGGATAAATCGTAAGCGATTTGTACAGCGGAGTTAGCGGCCCCAACTACGACGATGCGTTGCCCACTGAATGCTTCTGCATTCCGATAATGAGCACTGTGAAGCTGAGTGCCGCTGAAGCTTTTGAGCCCAGGGATGTCGGGTATGTAGGGACGACTGAAGGCTCCTGAGGCCACGACCACCGCTCTCGCCCAAAAGCGTTGTCCGTTCGTTGCAGTGATCTCAAATCGTTCGCCTTCCTGAGCTACGTTCGCGACCCTAATCCCTTGGAGGATAGGTAACCGGAAGAAGTCGGCATAACCTTCCAGATAACGCACTACTTCATCCCGAGAAGGGTAGTGGCCTGCTGCTCCAGGAAAAGGACGCCCCGGAAGAGAGGAATATGCAGCTGGCGAGAACAATTCAAGGCTATCGTAGTAATTACGCCAGTTTCCACCAGGCTGCGATTGCTCATCAAAAATGCAGAAATTGAGGCCGTGCTGCTTCAGGTGCCAGCCGGTCGCCAGCCCTGCTTGGCCAGCACCAATGACAATAACATCGAGCATTTCATTTATTATGTTCATATGTGCGCACTCATGCACGTATTTATGCGAAGAAGGATTAGTCCTTTTTGCCTGGACAGCACTGCGGGGCGATGCTTTTGGTGTGGACGAGGATGGCCTCTAGGCGTTTGATAATCGCTGGGCCGTCCACTTCATAGAACGTCTGGCGCCCTACCTTAGTGGCTCGAACAATCCCCGCCTCTAGTAGCACCTGGAGGTGGCGAGACACAACCGAACGCTCTTGTGGCAAGTCAGCCGCAATTTCAGTGATATCAGCACGGCCTAGTAGCATGACGCGCTTCAGCACTGCGATACGCGGCGGCTCGCACAGAGCTTTGAAGAATGCGCCGTCTAGCGATTCGATGGCAGCCTCGATCGCCTGGGTTCGGTTCATTGATATATTCATGTAACAACTATATGTGCATGTGTGTGCACATGTAAAGGGCGGGTTAACCTCGCACGGTTCTGCCAGCCCTCCGGAGGGCAGTGCCTATCTATTGACGAGCAACACCCCAGCCCAGGTGCCAAATGTCTCAATGGGATGATCGGCCAACCTTCTGCTGCAAGGCGTCGGTAGGCTAGATAATCAGCCATCCCCCATCGATAACGCCTTGCACATGTAGGACGCGGATCCAGGGCAGAGCTTTCTGAACTGTTCTGTCTGGGAAATCCGTGCCGGCTCAGAACCCCGTTGATGCACTGCGTACCCTTGCTGCTCAAAAAATCTTAGCGCTGTTGTTGTCAGCAAATGGAATCGAGCGATTCCCTGCTCGGCGGCTTTCGATTCAATAACCCGAAGCGCCGCAACACCAACCCCTTTCGATCTGTATGCCGGCTCTACGACCAGGGATCGCAGTAACCCGTCTGTGCCATGCGTTTCGAATCCTCCCCATCCGACAGTCTTGCCATCCCATGTGAACTCGAAAAAAGTTCGGCCCGGAAGATCAATATCTTCTGATGGAAGGTCAGCAGATCTCAGTGCATCTCGAAAGTGCTGCCATTGCCCACCGGCTATTTCCGTTGCCTGGATCATCATCTCCCACCCCATCCTGCCAGCTCCCTTGTGCCGCTTTGCATGGATCGTTAAGGCTCAAGCCGAAGCATCAGCGATCATATGCGCTTTACCGAATATTCGACAAAGCGTATATTCGATTTTCCATATGCATCGAGTTCAGCCATGAGCCCTCCTATCAAAGTGCTTTTCGTGTGCGTAGCCAACTCCGCCCGCTCCCAGCTTGCAGAAGCTTTGCTGCGCCATACCGATCAACGCTTTGAAGCCTTCAGCGCAGGATCCGAACCGTCTGGGGTTGATCCGCGCACGATTCAGGCACTGGAGGCAGTTGGGGTCGATGCAAAGGGCCTGCGCAGCAAATCCATCAGCGAGGTTCGAGCCGATCGATTCGATTACGTAATCACTCTTTGTGATAAATCCGCAAGCGAGTGCCTACCGATGCCCAGTGCAGGTGAAGTCATTGCATGGGATTTTCCTGACCCAGTAACGAGCGATGATCCTGGCGCATTTCGCCATACGCTTCACGACATTCACGAGCGCATCAAGCTCTTCGTTTTGGTCAAGACCAAACACCTGGAGGATCTATGACAGAACCCATGACTCCCACCACTTTATTCAAGTGCCTGGCGGATGACACCCGAGCAAAAATTTCGCTGCTCGTCGTGAGTGAAGGTGAGCTGTGTGTCTGCGAGCTAACGGCAGCACTCGACCTGAGTCAGCCGAAGATTTCTCGTCATTTGGCGCTGCTACGCTCTGCCGGTTTGCTCTTGGATCGTCGCCAGGGCCAATGGGTGTACTACCGACTGAATCCTGATTTGCCCACGTGGGTGACGGCAGTTTTGAAGGAAGTGGTAGACGCCAATCAGCAATGGCTGGAAACCGAAGCTAAGCGCCTCTGCGGCATGAACGACCGCCCGATCAACCAAGCCGTGTGTAGCTGATTCACGCCCAACCGGATTAATGAAATGCTGATTGCCGTATTGATCTTTATCGCCACCATCGTCCTGGTCATCTGGCAGCCCAAGGGGCTTGGGGTTGGCTGGAGTGCGACGTTCGGTGCCATCGTAGCGTTGCTGGCAGGCGTCGTTACCCTTGCAGACATACCAGAGGTCTGGCGCATCGTTTGGAATGCCACCGGGACTTTCATTGCGGTCATCATCATCACTTTGCTGCTTGATGAGGCAGGCTTTTTCAAATGGGCTGCGCTGCATGTAGCCCGATGGGGAGGCGGGAGCACCCGCAAGCTGTTCGCATTTATCGTCCTGCTGGGCGCAGCGGTGTCGGCCCTGTTCGCCAATGACGGAGCAGCATTGATCCTCACACCCATTGTGATCGCGATGTTGCTGGCGTTGCGTTTTTCTCCTGCTGCGACGTTGGCATTCGTCATGGCAGCCGGTTTTATCGCCGATACGGCGAGCTTGCCGCTGGTGGTTTCCAACCTGGTCAACATCGTTTCTGCCGACTATTTCGATATCGGTTTCAACGAATATGCTTCGATCATGGTGCCGGTAAACGTCGTCAGCGTGGCGGCGACGCTAGCCATGCTGCTGTGGTTTTTCCGCAAAGATTTACCAAAGACCTATGACCTCAACCAGCTGGACAATCCGGACGAAGCAATTCACGACCGCGCCACGTTCGTAGCCGGCTGGTGGGTGCTGGCGTTACTCCTGATCGGCTTCTTTGTCATTGAGCCATTGGGGGTGCCAATCAGCGCCATTGCAGCCGTCTGCGCATTCGTTCTCTATGCCATTGCGGCTCGTGGTCACGCCATTAACACGAGCAAGGTGCTCAAAGAGGCGCCATGGCAGGTGGTGATTTTTTCTTTGGGTATGTACCTGGTTGTTTATGGCCTGAAGAACGCCGGCCTGACCGACCACATCGCGCAGATCCTGAACGTGTTCGCCGGTTATGGCGTTTGGGGCGCGTCCCTGGGTACAGGGCTGCTAACAGCATTGCTGTCTTCGATCATGAACAACATGCCCACCGTTCTGGTAGGCGCTTTATCTATTCATGCCGCCGAAGTCGATGGTGCAGTCCAGCAAGCGATGGTTTACGCCAACATTATTGGCTGCGACCTGGGCCCGAAGATCACCCCAATTGGGAGCTTGGCGACTCTGTTGTGGCTGCACGTGCTGGCCCGGAAAAACATAACGATTAGCTGGGGTTACTACTTCAAGACCGGGATCGTGCTGACCGTGCCCATCCTCATCGCCACATTGTCCGCCCTGGCACTGCGCCTCAGTTTCTGAATCAAGGAATCGTCTGATGAAAGTCTTGTTCATGTGCACCCACAACAGCTGCCGCAGCATTCTGTCCGAGGCGCTTTTCAATCACTTGGCGCCCCAGGGTGTGGAAGCCGTCAGCTCAGGAAGTTTCCCCAGTGGCCGAGTGAATCAACGGGCATTGCAAACTCTGGAGGCGGCGGGTATCTCCACTGCGGGCTTGAGCAGCAAGGCTTCGGATGCTTTTGAAGGCTCGCCTCCAGACATCGTGATCACTGTCTGTGACCGGGCAGCGGGTGAGGCATGCCCAATCTTCTTCGGGCCAGCTTTGAAAGCGCATTGGGGGCTGGCCGACCCGTCTGAGGCTAGCGGGTCGGAAGCCGAGATCACCGCAGCGTTTGAAACCACACTAGCCAAAATTCACGAGCGCGTGAGCGCATTTCTTGCGCTGCCGCTGAAGACCATCAGCGCTGACCAGTTGAAAGCTGAACTGAACCGCATCGGTTCGCTTTAAAGATCAACCGAGGCGGTACCCAACCAGGCGCCGCCGTAGGAGTTTGTATGCAAGACACATTGCCGAACGTACACGCCGACCTGATCGACATTCCTTCGCTGGAGCAACTGGCGTCCCGTACGCCTTCGCTCCATAAACCTCGCATTCTCCTGTTGTATGGATCAACGCGAGAGCGCTCATTCAGCCGGTTGGTCACCCAGGAGGCGGCACGCCTGCTGAATGAATTTGGCGCTGAAACCAAGATCTTTGACCCATCAGGTCTCCCGCTGCCGGATGACGCTCCTGAAACACATCCCAAGGTCGCTGAGCTGCGCGAGCTGATGCAATGGTCTGAGGGGCAGGTGTGGTGCTCCCCTGAGCGTCACGGCTCCATGAGTGCAGTATTCAAAGCCCAAATTGACTGGGTACCGCTGGCGATGGGCGCTGTACGGCCTACGCAAGGCAAAACCCTTGCGGTGATGCAGGTCTGCGGCGGCTCGCAATCTTTCAACGTGGTCAATCAGCTACGCGTGTTAGGTCGATGGATGCGAATGTTCACCATCCCAAACCAATCTTCCGTGGCCAAGGCGTTCACTGAATTCGATGAAGCAGGCCGTATGAAACCATCCTCCTATTACGACCGTCTTGTGGACGTGATGGAGGAGTTGATGAAGTTCACGCTGTTGTTGAGGGATCGGCAAGACTATCTGGTTGATCGGTACTCCGAGCGCAAAGAGTCTGCCGAAGAGCTGTCCAAACGCGTTAACCAGCGCTCCATTTAATGCCAGTGCGAGGAAGTTGTATGAGCCAGATCACGATCTATCACAACCCGCAATGTGGCACCTCTCGCAACACCTTGGAGCTGATCCGCAACAGCGGAGAGGAACCGACTGTTATCGAGTACCTACAGACACCACCTGAACGCACCACGCTTGTCAGGTTGATCAAGGATATGGGTATCGAGGTGCGGGCCCTCCTTCGAATCAAAGGCACGCCTTACGAGGAGCTCGGGCTGGGCGATACGTCACTTACTGATGATCAGCTCATCGATGCCATGATGGTTCACCCCATCCTGATCAATCGCCCCATCGTCGTGACGCCCTTGGGCACACGGTTGTGTCGTCCGTCAGAGGCAGTCCTCGACCTACTACCGCAAGAGCAGCGCGGCAGCTTCGTCAAAGAAGACGGACAAGTCGTCATTGATGAGAATGGCCGCAGGGTCTAAACCGTTGTAAAGCAGGTGGGCCAGGGGGATGCTGGTGAATCAAAACTCGAAATTTGATGTAGTGATCATTGGCGGTGGCCAATCCGCGCTCACCGTAGCCTATTTCTTGAGGCGGACGGGCCTTTCCTATGTATTACTCGACGCCGAGTCAGCACCGGGAGGGGCTTGGCGGCATGGGTGGGATTCTCTCCGACTATTCTCGCCGTCTGCTTGGAGCTCAATTGCCGGCTGGCCCATGCCAGCAGTATCCGAGGATACTCCTGGGCGGGACGACGTTATCGACTATCTAACTTTGTACGAGCGTCGATATGACTTTCCCATCATCCGATCCACGCGGGTGAACCGTGTCGAGAAAATCGAAGGCGGATTACGGGTTGTCTCCGAGGACAGAGCCTGGGAGGCCAAAGCGGTTATCAGCGCAACTGGCACTTGGAGCCGCCCATTTATCCCAAGCTATCCTGGACAGGAGTTGTTCATCGGGCAGCAGCTTCATTCCGCTCATTACGTGGGGCCGAATGAGCTTGAGGGAAAAACTGTCCTTGTCGTCGGTGGTGGCAATTCGGGAGCCCAGATTTACGCCGAGGTTTCTAAAGTGGCTCAGGCAACCTGGGTAACTCAAGAAGCCCCGAAGTTTCTACCCGATGAGGTTGATGGGCGCGTCCTGTTCGAACGAGCGACAGCTCGATTGAAGGCGCAACAAGAGGGTGTGGAGCCTGAGCAGCCCACAGGCGGGCTGGGCGACATCGTAATGGTGCCATCGGTGAAGGATGCTCGTGAGCGCGGTGTATTGAGCGCGGTACGGCCATTCACACACTTCACATCGACAGGCGTTGCGTGGCCATCGGGAGACGAAACAAAGGTGGACGTCGTCATCTGGTGCACGGGATTCTCTCCAGCGCTTGACCACCTGAGCAGCCTGGGTGTTGTGGGCCAGGATGGTAAAGTGGCTGTGGACGAAAATAGAAGTGTTGCATCACCCAATTTGTGGCTGGTGGGTTACGGCGATTGGACGGGGCTCGCTTCAGCCACATTGATCGGCGTCACGCGTTCCGCTCGAAATGTGGTTAACCAAGTGGAAAGCTATTTGGCTGGTGAAGCCTGATAGCTTGCACGCAGTCCGGTGAACCTACCGTGGTGCCATTTCAAGCTTGGGGAAGAGAATAGGATCTAACGGAGGGGTTGTCTGACACAGCCCCAGTCTCCAATAGCCGACGTCGTGCCATTTCCCAAGCTTGAAGCCTACTTCCGGATAGGTGCCGATGTGGACGAAGCCCAGCGACTCGTGCAGCCCAACGCTGCCTTCATTTGGTTGCGCAATTCCGGCGTAAGCTGCGCGAAATCTCTGTTTTTCCAAGATCGGAAGCAAAGCCTCATAGAGCTCACGGCCAACGCCCTGCCGGCGAGCCGATTCAGCCACATAAACCGTGACGTCGACAGCCCATCGATAGGCAGCACGAGCCCTGTGTTGGCTTGCGTAGGCGTAGCCCTTGATCTCGCCATCCTCTTCAGCCACCAGGTAAGGATATGTCTGAAGTGTCGTCGCTATCCGCTGGGCAATTTCCTCAACGCTTGGCGGGGTCTCTTCGAATGAGATCGCTGTATTTAGAACAATGGGAGCATAAATGCTCTGGATGGCTTCTGCATCGGTGATCACTGCCGTACGAATTTTTAAGCCCATCTCAGCCATCCCTGATCTAAAGCAAAAAGATTAACTTTTCCGACCAGCTCTTGGTAAGGCCGGAATGTGACGGTATCGAAATTTTGGGATGCATGTCTGATCAGCGCTCAAGACTCGCAGCTGGCGAATCGAAACTCCCCAAAATTGGAATTTTCTCCGAGATTAAAGACTCATTTGATAGGTTTTCGATGATTTTCTAGCAATAGATGAAATTGACAAATGGGCAATTTTTTTACCGTTCGTCGTCTGAGTCCGTTTTATTTTCACCCCCCCTCTTGAAAATTTTTAAGCTACACGGAGTTCTTATATTTGAGGGCAAGAGAAAAAGCTGCGGTGGCCCAGGTACCGCATGTCCCGCAGGATCACGCCGGCTTTTCCATGTGATATTTACGGCTTCTAGATCACACGGTTTTGAGGACTGGAGGTGAATCTGAGGTTGGAATGATGGGGTTGGGGGCGGAGAAGAAATCGCTCTACTTTGCAGCCGCAGGCTGCTGCTTACGCTTTGACGTCAAACAATAAGGCTCTTTTGCTGGGATCAGTCCGTCTGAAATTCCACCCGTCTCGGACAACAGGCTTGGCTGGCGTCCGTCGCCTTCAATGTTCCAGCAAGACGCACTCGGTGACCTAGGCGCTTCGAAATTCGGATCTGTAAACTAAATTTTTGATCTGTAAACCTCAGCGGTTAACACGTCAAAAAATTGGTTTACAGGTGGATCTGGATTCTGGCCGCGCTTGGGGCTATTTTGCCAATTTATTGATAACGCGAGCCCGATGACCCTACTGTCTGATGGTCAGCTCTGGTCTCTTGCCTGCAAAGCTTATGGGGATGATCTTCCTGGAATCCTTGGATCGATTGTGAGCGCCTACGAGCGTCGTCCGGGGCTGAACAATCTCATCCGTGTCCACAGGTCGTTTGTCGGCGTTGATGGCTTTACAGCGCTCCGAGAGGCTCTTACTACGCACGGCTCTAGCTTCCATCAGCTCGAAGGCTGCTTGGAGATCCGTGAGCCTCTGGCGTGGCATCTCGTACGCCATCTGCAGCATAGGCTGATAATCGATGGGCAGGCCCCTGCTTCAATCCGTGATCAGTGTTTTGCGGGAGGCCTAGGGCTTTGACCTTATCCCATTGAAACACTTATCAGTGCCGAGATGCTCGCGTTGTATCTACGGGTACAGCATGAAAGCGCTGCCTTCATGCCACTGGGTAGGATCGATTTCCGTGATGTCCAGCCCATAGGTGCGTAGGAGCCAACGTGTTTGCTCGCCGTATTCACTTCCAGGCTCACTGCGACCATGTAGCGCAATGCGATTGTTGACCAAGGCGATATCGCCTGGCTGCAGAGCCACAGGTATCGCACAGTCAGCACATGCATGCTTCAAGGCGTCCATTGCCTCCTGAGCAGATGTTTGTCCGATATCAGCAATCTGCGTGGTGCGGTGGCTGAATCGAATCCACCAGTTCCCATTCACTTGGAAGAGCAGCTGCGCATCATCGACATCAAGCTCGTCACCAAGGATGGCTGCCATTCCATCGCGGAAGGTCTCCTGTGAACCGATGATGTACTGGGGCTTCTGGAGCTCATCGATATGCTCTTGGCTCAGCCGCGCCATGAGATGGTCGAGTGGCATCACCGTGGTCGGCACTTGCTTCGGGTTACGCAATGCCGACAAGCACACGAAATCCGGAGAAGGTGCAATGCGGTCATTGAGGGGGTCGCGATACCCGCGCAGTGGGAAGGTCACGCCATCGGTGTGCCCGCTCATCTTTTCCGTCGATTTGACTGTGAATTTACCTCGGCCAGGCGGGAATACCACCAGGTTCACGAACAGATCGCCTCCGTTCTCGGAGCCGTAGGAAACTGTGGCGGAATTGATAGCCGCAAGGCACGCGATCGCAGTTACTCGGGCAATGACTGTGCCTTCTGCTTCAGGCACCGGGCAAAAATCAATGGGGGTGTCGGGTAGGTCATCTGGCTGGAAGATACCCTCCAGGGTCAGGCAAGGCTGCGCCCACGCAAAGGCTTGCACCTCTGCACAGCTACTACCCCGGCTATTGAGCTCGCGTTCGATCGCAGGCTGCAGCTCACGTCCCAGATCGCTAGGGCGCTCCAAGTACTCAAGCACTTGCTCAAAGGTCATGTTCGCTCGCCATTCGCTGACTGCGACACGCACTGATTCTGAAAAGATTGCCTGGATCAATTGTGTCCCTACACGCGCGAGTGATATAAAAGTGATGTATGCCAGCGTGATTCTCACGCACGATCTCACCAGCGACCAAATCTGTCTATGAAAATGCCTAAGCTTCAGCCTGCCGATTATCTCCAAGGGTGCGCTAGTTTCCTAGCCTGCCTTAAGCCATTCATGCACCTGCGGGAGACCTCCCAGGGGATTGAGTGCGAGATGACCCTGGCTAATGGCCAGCCTGTGGTGGTCACTGGCAAGGACGAGCCGCATCTGCTGCTTGGCTTGATGTCCGTGCTCGTAGAACTGATTCCTCAAGTTCCTGCTGACGAACGGTCAGCGATGTCACCTGTCTCACGCACAGCGCCTGCGGTTAAGCAGACTTTGGAGACGACCATGCAACCTACCGCTACTACCAAAAATATCGATGAACGAACCCAAGCCCGCTTGCAAATTGGTTTAACAACCAAGGTCTCGCTTCACGAGTTGGTAAGAGACGTAGCAAAACGCCGTGGGGTATCGCTGTCGATCGCTGCGCGAGATCTGGTGCAGGACGGGCTGACTCGGTTCGATAAGGAATCAAGGACAGTAGACCCTTCGGAGCTGCTGACCGATTACGAGCGTACTGCCAATGATTACGCAGGTGCCGACTCGGAGAGTTGGATCATTCGGGCTGACAGGCGTCTGGTGATGAGAACGCGTTTACGCGCAGGCGAATATGAGCGCTCGTTGTCATCATTTGCCAACTTCCTTCTCGCCAACGCGTTGAGCCATTGCCCTCACGCTGCCGCCGTGCGTGAGGAAATGGCTAGTTCGTTTACCAGTGATGAGGCTGTCGAAGAGGCTATCAAGGCGATCGAGCAGGTCAGTGGGGTTAAAGCTCGTGCTCTCGCCCCTCAGATCGATCTAGGTGATCAACGCGGCCTGACCAACATGATCCTCGGTGGTTCGGTACTCGCGCCTACGCGTGTCTTGGCGAAGCTGGCCGTCGTTTTGAAGAAGCCGTTGGACGTTGTGTCGGTAGCCTTGGAGCGGCGGTTCGCCACCCAATGCGTTCCAGCGTTCAAAGCGACTGACGGAAAACCCACTGTGCAAGCGGAACGCAAGACGTGGAGTGTTGCAGTCAAAGAGCTTCAGCTGCCGGCTGAGGAGCAAGAGCGTCTCCTGAACCTAGAGGGCTAACTGTGAATCCATTCGACCGGGCACGTCGGCAAGCATTCGAAACCCGAGAAGCCCTGGTCGGATTGGCCGCCTCTCTAGGTGGGGTTAGCTCCTCTGAGCTCCTGGCTCATGTTGAGGACACGCTCGAAATCGCAATTGAGCGCTTACCTTTCGGGCACCCAGAGCTGGGTGGCGGAAGCGGGGTGCTCAAGCGAGAAATCCAAACCATCTACATCCGCAACGACGTGTCTCCTGGAGAAACGGCCTATCTCATCGCTCATGAGTTGGGTCACTGGTACCTCGACGGCGATCGCCCGGCACAGACGGTCGCTCATCTGGCCAGCATGACGGACTCCTACGGGAGTCAGGCAACGGTCGCGGTGGAAGCATACGGTGCTCGTGAGCGCTTGGAGCTTCAAGCCAACGTGTTTGCCCGTGAGCTACTGCTACCCCGTGGTGTCGCGAGCCAACTGTTCCATGGCGGTAGTGGTGCCACGGTCATCGCGGCCACTCTGGAGGTACCGCTGGAGATCGTTCGCCTTCAGCTCTTCGACGGCATTTTGCTCCCCATATTGCCTCCTGCTCCACCTCCTCCTCTGCCGCTTATGACGCAGGGACAGCAAGATGCTGCTACCGCGCCGGAAACCTTCGTCAACGTTGTTGCCGGGCCAGGTACTGGTAAAACGACGACACTGATTCATCGCATCAAACACCTGGTCGAGCGGGGTATACCTCCCAGCCAAATCTTGGTGCTGACCTTCACGAACAAGGCGGCTCATGAATTGGTGGAGCGCCTGAAGGTATCTGGTATCGCCGGAGCCGCCGACGTGTGGGCCGGTACTTTCCATGCATTCGGGCTCGAATTCCTTCGCAAATATCATCAGATTTTCGGCTTGGAGTCCGATGTTCGGCTCGCAGATCCGCTGATGCAAGTTCGCCTGATGGTGAGCACGCTGCCCAAGGTGCGGCTCAAGTATTATCTGCGGCTTCAGAACCCCTACGATTGGCTACCTGGCGTTCTGGGCCATATCAAGCGACTCAAGGAAGAATGCCTTACTGTTGCTGACTACCGAGCACGCCTGGCTGCACTGCCGGCCTGCGAGCCGGATGTAGCCAATGAACGCGAAGACATCGCCACCCTGTTTGAAGCCTATGAAACCGCAATGCGGGCTGAGCATTTGGTCGACTACGTTGACCTTATTGCCCTCCCTGCATCCCAGGCCAAGCGGGATCGAACGAGCGTTGCTCAGTACATCGACCATTTCTCGCACGTGCTAGTGGACGAGTATCAGGATGTCACCGAGGTCATGGTCGACCTCCTTCGGCAATTGGCTCTCAATGCTCAGTCATTCTGGGTCGTTGGTGACGTGCGCCAGGCCATCCACCACTGGCGAGGCGCATCGATCCGTAGCTTGATGAACTTCGGCGCCACCTTCCTGAGCACCATTCCCGGAGCCACGGTGCGCCGTTACGCTCTCGACCTGAACAGGCGAAGCACCCCTGAGATCCTGGAGCTATTCTCCTGCGCTGGCATCCATCATGCACTCAACGATCGGATGCCTCTGGAGCCAGTCGCAGCGTTTCGTCCCTCGATCGGGGTCATACCAACCCTGTATGAATGCGACTCGAAGCCCTCCCAAGCCGTCACGATCGCTCAGCGCATTGATGGGCTGGTGCAGAGGGGTGTCCCGTACAGGGATCAAGTCGTGATCAGCCGTAAATCGGCAAACGTTGAGCAAATTGTTGAAGCACTTGAAAACCTGAATGTGCCAGTGCTGCACATCGGCGATGTCTGTCAGCGCCCTGAGATCAAGAAGCTGCTGTGCCTGATGGAATTGCTGTGCATGCGACAGCCGCGCTCCTTGGTCGGGCTGATCTCTGAGCCAGCATTTCGGATGCCACCCCAAGACATCGAGCACCTCATATTCCTGACCCGCAAAGGCGCGGGATTGAGCATGCAGCGAGGCCGTTGGCTGTGGCTGCCTACGCCAGGCCTATCGCCCGCTGGCCAGCAAGCCAAGTCAAATTTGGCGTCGCTGTTGGAAGGGCTCAAGCGCAATTCAAGGCCTTGGGATTTTGTCTCCAAAGTACTGCTCGATCAGCGCTACGGTCTTCCAAACCCTGCTGATCAGACCATACAAGCCCATACTCAGCGCTTGGCAACATGGCTGTTCGTCTACGCCGTACGCAATGGTGACGGCGATGTCCGCCAGGCACGGCTTTCTCAGTTCCTGCTTCGCGAGGAGCTACGCCGTAGGATCGGAGAAAAGCTAGGGGATCGTGGTTTACCGCCTGAAGCGCGAGTCCTGGATGCGGTGAGCGTCATGACCGTGCATTCCAGCAAGGGGCTTGAGTACCCAGCAGTTCACGTCACCGATGTTGACGACGCGTCATACGGCGCCAATCGACCCTATGCATACGATGTGCGGGGATTAGATCTCATCCCCCCGGAAGTGCTTAACAGCAACGGGGCAGAGTTCATGTTCGAAGAACGGGTGGAGCGCAATAACCTGCTCTATGTCGCTCTGTCTCGGGCCCGTGATTACCTATATCTCTATGAGATCAGCGGGTGGCCACGTCCAGTTCCGCTCAATCGCGCTGCTGCCACGAGTCTGGTTAAGCGCTCGGGGGTGAAGGTACCGCCCGCACCCATCATACCTCTGCCGTTGGCTAGCAGCACCGTGATACCCACTGTGAGCTATGAGGCCTTCCAGGCCTACATGAGCTGTCCCCTCCAGTACCACTATCGCTATGAGCTAGCGCTCACTGCCGAGCAGGAAATCGACGTCTCGATCCGTGCTCGTTGGGCGATTATGGACATGCTGTTGGCCGTGGCGAGGGACGGCACTGATCCCAACACGGCATTTCAAGCCGCATGGGCGTTACACGGTCTACCAGATAGCGCAGAAGATCCTGGCTTGATGGATGACGCGATTGCCGCCGCCAAACGTGGGCTGGTGGTGGTAAACAGCGTCGGCGGTTCCGTTGAAGAAGGGATGGTTTCCGAAGTCAACGGTGTGCGCATTGAGCTCCCTTGGATGATCGCCGATAAAGGGCAACTGCACTGGATTCGAGCTCAGACGGGGATCCAGTACACCCTTAGTCACCTCCGGCCCATGATGCTTGATATCAATGGCTCTCGAAGGCCGAGTGCGAAGATCTATTCCATAATCACTGACCAGCACGTGATGGATGGCCCTTCCAGGCAGGTCGCAAGTACGTCCGTATACAAGATGGCTCAACGTTTTGCTGCAGGTGATCGCTCTGCTTCCAGAGGTCGCCATTGTGGGCGCTGCGCCTATCTGAGCATCTGTGCCAACATCCCCTGATTAACCTCGTACTCCAGCGCTGTATCGCTGGGCTATCTCTCAAAAGCGCGGAAAGGCGTGTGCTGAGATGAGGCGATTGCTTGGCCACCATTACACAAGGACAGTTTTGGGTATGACCTACATTAACCTGCCGAGTAATCAGCAAGCTGCAATCAGCGACGTCGACGAGACAGCGCTTCGGACAGCAGTGCGCAAGTGCCTGGATGAAGAGCGCATAGGGCCGATTCATGGCCTTGGGCTCAGTGACTGCGGCCCTTACGTGGCTACTAGGCTTCATGGGTTCCAACAAGCGATCGCTGAGTACAGCAAAGCCAAGGCCCATGCCAAGCGCGAACGCACTCGGCAGGATGCGCTGTATGCCGGCGATGACCTCATTCACGCTTTGCAACAGATGAAAGGGCGGCTCGAAACTGAGCGTAAAGAGGGTGAGCTGTTCTTCATTGATGATCAGATCAGGCCGCCTTTCCATCTCAGCAAGCGGCTATCGGTGTCTGTGTCGTTTCGCTGGCGAGCGTCGCCCTCTGCGGACTGGAAGCACGGGCACCTGACGTTCGTCTACGATTTCTCCCCTCAGCCGAATTACACCTTGCCGCTGCCCAAGCGCAAACCCAGCGCGGCACAGGTGGAGAGGGATCTTGAAGACAGTCGGTACCGAGAATGGGAGCGCCTAAAGGCTCAGGCGCTCTTCTCTATGAGAGAGTTCTTCCGCGATGGCGGCGATGGGGATGCTGTGCCTGAGGTGTTCGCGGTTAGGCCTAGTCCCTACGGCGGTGGCTTGAATAACTTCAGCTGCAATTTCTGGCAGTCCGAAAGGCCGGCCCGATAAATTTGGCAAGCCATCAGATTCGAGCCGGTGGCTGATACAAACGAGCGTGTCCGCCCACCATGTCTGCGTGGGCGTCCCGCAGCGTCGCGAACCGAAGACTAACACGATGACGTCGTGCCTTTATTGACCCAGGGCCAAGCGTCGGTGGTAGCCGGGCGATGCCATTGGTCATTTCAGGAGTGGATGATGGAAAAGGAACGATCGGCTACCAAGATCGCTGGCCCTAAGCCGCAAGACTTCCTGCGAGCGAGGCGTCCGGAACAGTTCTCAGATTCTGTGAAGCTACAAGAGTCGACCATCGACCGCACCATGCTGGAGTACCATTTTGAGACTCTGAATAATCGAAGCCAAGAGCTTGAGTTCGAGATCTTCGTACGGAAACTGTGCGAGCGGGAAATTTGTCCGAATTTGGTTGCTCAGACTGGCCCGACTGCGGGTGGAGACGGAAAAACCGATACCGAGACCTACCCTGTTTCCAGCCAGATCGCCTTTTTCTGGGGGCTAAACGAGACCCCGGAGTCCGAGCGATGGGCATTCGGTGTCAGCACCCAGAAAGATTGGAGGGCAAAATGCAGGAAGGACGTCGAGAGCGTCATGTCGACAGGGCGTGGCTACGTCCAGATCTTCTGTGTCACCAGCCGTTTCATCAAGAACAGCTCCAGAGCGGAGCTGCAAGACGAGCTTTCCAAAAAGTATGACGTCAAGGTCACTATCCTTGATCGAACCTGGCTGCTTGATAAAACGCTACAACCCAAGAATCAGCATCTTGCTATCGATTACCTAGGTCTCACAGGCAATATCGAGAGCAAGATTCAGATCGGCCCGTTCGATGCTGACAAGCAAATCCAGCTAACAGCGATCGAACGCCAGATCGAGCAGATCGAAGACCCTGGCCATTTGACGCTCTCTCAGGTCGACCTCTACACCAAGCGCGCCATCATCTACAAAGAGCTGGAACGGGATGCGGTTGCCGTTGAGCATCAGTTCAATATCGCTGTGCGGACAGCGAAAAAGTTTGGTACCCAGAGGCAGCATTTCGATGCCCTTTACCAACTGACCTGGGCTGCGTACTGGTGGCTGGAAAATGCGGAACTCTTTGAGGAAACGTTTGAGAAAGCACTCGGCGTGGCTCAAGAGACCGAAAACGTGGAGGTGTGGGAGAAAGTCGTAACGTTGTTCAATTTGATGGTCACCAGTCATCGAGACGGTAAGTGCACGCTCGATGTGGACTCCTTGGAGACCACCATTAGAGGGAGATTGAACTCGATAGCCGCTAACGCGGATATGGTCAGCGGGGCATTGCAAGCCAAGACCTCTTTGGCGCTTCTAGATCTGCTGGTTGCGGAAAATGAGGAGCAAGCCAACAACACCTTCCAGTCTTTGAGCGAAATCGCTGATAGTGCTCATAAGCTGATTGGCTACCCTATGGCTCGTCTCGTCAATTTGCTCGAAGCACTCGATGTGGCCTTCGGAGATCTCAAGGCCTACGAAGATCTCATGGATAAGCTCATTGATGATGCCGGTGCACGGGAAAACAGCCGGATTAAGGCAGATAAGTACCTGAGGCGAGGAGCGCTGAGCAGCGATAAAAAGGACTACTACAGGGCGATCAAGTGCTTCGGATTATCCCTGTATGGGCTGTATAGCAGTGAAAGCAAGGCAGAAGTCTTCGCTGCCCTGTATATGTTGTCGCATGCATACGACAAGCAGGGCCTGCTCTGGGCTGCGCGAGGAGCAGCGCTGATGGCCGCCTACGTGGTAACCACTGACGCACTGAAGGAACAGCGAAGCAGTGCTAAGCAAGCTGCTATTTACCAACGACTCATGTGGATTGAAGGCCAGCTAGGCCGCGTGGGCCAGTCTTTGATTTGGTATCACTTAGCTCAACTGATCTCTCAAACGCTGGATGAAAGTCAGTGGACAGAAAATCAGAAAATGAATTATGAGGTTCTGATTGGTAAGCTATTTCTCAATGCCAATTTTTCAGACGTTGAAAGAATCGCCTGGCTGCCGGACAAGTTAAATCAACTGGATCTAGGGCTCAGTGCAGATGCGCTATTAGTTTGCTTAGGTCATGAAGATAAGGCGGGGCCTGAGGGTGAGCCAATTGATCTCAACTTTATGAACATGTGGCGCAGTGTTGATATGGGAGCCCCGGTGGCCCCGCTCGACCTCTATCTGGATCGTTGGACGACCATAAGTTCATATATCCTCGGTTGTAAGGTGTCTGTGTCTTTTCCGGTGAAATCACCATGCATTGAGTTAGCGCAGCAATTGCTGGCTGTACTTGAGAGCTTCTGCGCACCGATGATGGCAGACCATGCAGCGGCTACAGTGCCCGCCGTGAATATTGATGTCCTGCTGGAAGATGAGGACGACTTCATACTGCGGCACAGCTTCGACACCGCTGCGCAGGTAACCTCTGCAGAAATCCTCTGCTCGCCATTCAGCATTGCCAATTTGACCGATGAACAACGAGACACGATCCGGCAATTTTACAGTGAATTCTGCCTCCACTTTGTGTCCACCATCTGTCCTCAAATTGGCTGGTCGAAATTCGAAGTGATGCTTCGAGACGACAAAGCCCTGGAACGAGCAGTCGTCTTCAACTGTAATATCGGATTGGACAGCTATTTCATGGGGCGTGATGCCGTCCCTGGCATCGGGTCTCATCAGGACGCTACCCTTGAATTGCATAAGCCAACACGGCGTGTGACTTGGTTTGAGCACCACAATATAGCGCCCATGGATTGGCCGCCTAAGTCTGATGTGCCTGAGGAACGTCCAAAACATCCGTTTCAGTTTTCAACAATCAAGCATCGAGAGCTAAAAGTTGTTTCTCTCATCCAAGAGAGCCTGTGGAATCAAGCCGGCTGGAAGGGGTTGGGCTTTCAAACATGCGAAGGCGAAATTCCAGTGTTGATTTTCGGCTTCGAGAATGCCGCTGTTGGGCATAAGATATTCGAAAATATCGCGAAAACCATCGGGGATAAAGATCCAAATAACGCGCTGCGCATCGCATTGATACGAGGCATTAGCAGGCAGAACCCTGCGCATTATCGCGTGGCCGTCACAAGTAATCTTGATCGTTCTGATGATGGGGCTTCGAGGATCCAAACGGCACTCTCTAGGCTTCATACTATGACCCCGAACTCTTCTGAGAATATTGAAAGGTTTTTGAAAGATTACGAAGTGCATAAGAAGTGTCATGTTGCCACGGTGAACGGCAAGGGGAAGCTTGTAAGCCATCTAATAACTTCTGGCGTAATTGTCATTCATGCCTGGGGAATCGATGAAAACGACCAGGAGATTTCGGCAATTCAGCCTGAGGACGATATCTTTGTGCCGGCAGGCGTGGAAAACCCTCCAATCAGCCGTGCTCTGGCGAAGATTCGTTCATTTGAAGTTAGGTAGAGGTTATTCACCTACGAAGGTTGCTCCAGAAAAGTCTTCTCGACTATCCGGGGCAAGGTGCCTTCTATGCTGACTAGTAGTTTGATGCAGACAAACCTCATCTTGTGGTGTGAGGTTGACGTCGCTGATTATGATCGCTCTTGGGTTTATTTTCTCAAGAGTTTTTGATTTGTCCCACAGGATTATGGCGGGGTATAAAGCGGGTGAAAGTCATCGCAGAGATTCTTCGGAAACTTTATGATCAGAAGGTTGCGTTGTTGAACGGTCACAAGTCAAAGCAATCAACGCTGATGGGAAGTATGTATGAAGGTCTTACTATCGAGCTATTGGAAAAAATTGACCTTTCCCGTTATGGATTAAAAGTAGTCTCCGGGGTCATCACATCTGGCGACGAAGAGTCGCAGCAGATTGACTGTATGGTAGTGGTCGGAGAGGGGGAGCCGTTTCACTGCACTTCACAGTTTTCTTATCCGATTGAGCAGGTTTTGGCCGTATTCGAAGTAAAAAAGACGCTCTATGGTAAGAGCCTTAGCAAGGCATATGGGCAGCTTGAGGAAGTATTTCAGTTGTCCAAGCGTGATTATGAGCGTCGGCAGGCGCAAGGCACTCTGGAATTCAGTACCCGCAAGGTTGCCCATGAATATCTAAACCTCTTCCGTGAGTGGCCATGTCATTATGAGGAAAGCGCCAAGCTCGCATTCAACAAGCGCGTTGTTTACCACAGCTTGGTCAGGGATATGCTGACCCCCCTACGCATCGCCATCGGATACAACGGCTATAAAACCGAGAAAGGCCTGCGCAATGCGTTTTACAATCTGTATCACGGCAATGAAGAGGTTGAAGGTTACGGGGTAATCAATATGCCAAATCTGATGATCAGTGAGGGATATTCCGTCATCAAACTTAATGGCATGCCTTACAAGGGTGTATGGAGCGAAGAGTTCGAGGAGTGGTGCTGGCTTGGCTCTACCAGCGCTGATCCGATGGTGCTGATCCTAGAGCTCCTTTATGATCGAGTGGAGCTTGCGCTTAATATCAAGTTGGACAGGGGCGACGATCAAAGTGAGGAGCCGTGGTTTCCACTAATGATTAGCAAGCCGATCGCCCGTGATGGCGCCGTCTCAGGATGGATCCATAAATACAATAACGCACCTATTCCGAAGGCTGATCCCCAGCAACGCACATGGGCGCCGTTTATGATCTCAACTATCGAAAAGGAATTTCTTAGATTGCTCGTTCAGCAAGGGCCCCAATTTATAGGGTCTGACAAGCTAATTACGTTTATGGAAGAACATGGCATCGATGACATTCGTGAATCAATGCGCACTCTATTCACCGCTCGGATAGTGCTGGATGTCGATGGTGGCTTTTCAATATGTGCGGGTTATTGGACTCTAGCGAAGGTTAGAGGCGAATTTTATTGTGGTGATAATTCCGGGAATCGGTTCGAGAAATGGCTCAGCAAGCATACGGTACCCATGCGGTACCCACTAAAAATGATCAAGGTTAGTCCGAGGGACTTCGGGCCCAACACACTTGGCCCGCTGAATAAGATATGAAATTGGCCTTTACAGATCTGTCCCGAGTGAATTTTTTGCCACTGATAGCTCGCGATCCGCTCTGTCGACGCCCTATACCTGCATTCGGCTGATAAGCATGCTACATGCGCTGCCATGGGACAGGCTCAGCTCACCCTTTCGATCTATACTCGGGGTCTAAGCCGGGCGAAAGCCCATCGCAGTCAGCCAAAAGGGTGGGCAGCAGGAATGGCTGCCCCGCTAGGTGAAATATTTGAAGATGCAGAGCTGGCCGGGACTCCTTACGTAACGATGGTGATGGTAGCGGCATAGCTGAGTCACGTTTGCCCAGCCAGACCAGCGCTGTAGAGACCTAGGCGACTACCGCTGCATTTTCTGGAAGCTGCCAGGCCAAAAAACCTCACTAGGGATAGACACCCAACTCACACGTTGTGTACTATGAGGGTGTAGGCGCTTGGGCTTAATCGTCAGCAGGTTAAGAGCACCACTGAAGATCCAAGGGCAATGAAGTACGTGAAAAGGCCACCCCTAAAGGGTGGCCTTTTCCTTTCTCACATATCAAGAAAAGCCAAGGCTACCGCTGCGTCAGCGCTGCTACGCGTGAAGCTCCCCTCCTTTGGCTTCAAACCACCGCCTGCAGTGCGTTTCTCCCTGCCGCCCCATTCTCGGTTCAAGCACCCAGATTCAATCCTGGCGGCTGTTCTGTGTGCGGTTGTTCTGGAGGTGCGGTGAGTGAGCAGAACGGCCACACGCCTGTGAGGCCTCAGTGAGTGGGATAGAAATTTCCAATCACTTTTTGCTGGTGCGAGATCTGGATTGGTTTGCCACCTTTGAGTACCAGTTTCATGCCCCAGGATTTGGTCATGCTGCTGAGCTTGACGTCCGAGTGGGTGTACCCGCGCTTGAAGCCGTCCAAGGCCTCGTGGGTCATCAGGTACAGAGTTTTTTGATGAAATTCTGATTGCTCATGGTCACTAGCTCTATCGCTCGACAGCCAATGGAGTGTCTGGGTGATTCGGCGATAGAGCATGTTCAGTCGGGCCAGCACTTCTGCCTCTGTCGTGGGAGCGGGGTGCTCGACATTGACCGTTACCCCCTTTGCTTCTTTTTTCTCTTCTTTGATGTCCGGGATTTTCCACAGCGGCTCGAAATGGGCGACCCGGTTGCGCAGCGACCTGACGGTCTCAAGGCGGGCGTAGACGGTGCCTACGTTCGTCTTGTTGTTCCAGTGACCAGCGTTACTCGCGTAGCGATGGTGAGGAAAAATCGTCGGGATGATCGTGTCCCAAGACAGGTTGAGATCCAGCAGTGGTGCCCAGAAGCCGAACGTCATATTCGCGATCACTTGATTGGGGCTGACCGGGTGAAGTTTCGGGGTGTAGGTGTGTCGCTTTTGAGCCTTGTTCCAGTACCTGTCGTGAGTGACGGCCTGCACCTTCTCCGAGCTTTTGCCGCTCAATCTCAGTACTTCGTACCAATTGTTGGCATCAGCGCTGCCGATGATCCTGGAAGGATGCTGGGCCATCGCGTACTGGCTAAGGGCGAGGTGGAAGCGATTTCTCAGCGCCACTTCCACGATGCCTGTTAAGCGCATGAAATTCGTGGATAGAACCTCGTTCCAGCAATACAGGCCGTACAGCTCAGAGTCGGACGCCGGGATGAAAAAACGTCTGTAGGAGGACAGCCTGGCAGCTGAAATTGAATCCAGCGAGCTGAGTAGGTTGAGCGGCGTCGGGTTGTACATGGTTGCTTCCACTGCGATGTCAGCGCTAGCTCGTCTGGCATGCACTGGGTTAGGACTCGATTACTGGTCAGTGGGTTACAGGGTACTGGCCATGGGCCGCCTTAATATCACATCCTGTTACTTGTAGGGGGATTGGCTTCTCGAAGGACTGCCCTGAGGGTGGGGTAGGCAGAACGGGGTCAATGGATGTCCGCAAAAGGCGGGGCGTAATACTGTATTTATATACAGATTTGCGGTTGCTTGTGGGATGTGCAATTGTTATAATGCACACATAGTTAAACGCTTTGAAGGTAAAGCATCTAAGCGTAATGTGCAGTAAATGTGGGGGGTGAAATTGCTGGGCACGCCGTTCAACCTCACCGAAGGCGCCGCGCTTCTGAGCCTGATCGGTCGCCTGACCGGCTACACGCCGCGCTGGTTCACCTATTTCATCGGTGACGCCCACGTCTACGAAAACCACCTGGACATGCTCAACGAACAGCTCAAGCGCGAGCCGTTCGCCATGCCGAAGCTGAAGATTTCGGACCGCGTGCCGGAGTTTGCCAAGACCGGTGTGTACCAGCCGGAATGGCTGGAGCTGGTGGAGCCGAGCGACTTCTCGCTGGAAGGCTACGAGCACCATGCGCCGATGACTGCGCCGATGGCGGTCTGAAGCACGAGTGACAAACAACTGAGGGAGCCAAATGGCTCCCTCAGTTGTTTCTGGTGGTCAGATCGTTCCCACGCTCTGCGTGGGAATGCTGCCATGGACGCTCTGCGTCCAAAGTGACGCAGAGCGTCACGGGATTCATTCCCACGCAGAGCGTGGGAACGAGCGACAGTTGTTAGTGGCCGTGGCTTCTGCCCACATGCGAATGCTCAACCTCCGCCGCCACAACCCCGCCACTCACCTCCAGCCGCTGCAAAATCCCGCACTGATCCGCCTCCGGCCCTTCGCCACAGCGCTGGCGCAGGTCGAGCAGCTGCGTCTGCAACGCCAGTAAACCATCGATTCGCGCCTTGACGTGCTGGATGTGTTCGTCGATCAGCGCATTCACGCTTTCGCACTGGTCCTGCGGGCTGTCACGCAAGGTGAGCAGGCTGCGGATTTCTTCGAGGGTCATGTCGAGGGTGCGGCAGTTGCGGATGAAGGTCAGGCGCTCGGCGTGGGCCTGGGTGTAGACGCGGTAGTTGCCGTCGCTGCGGGCCGGTTCCGGCAGCAGGTTTTCACGTTCGTAGTAGCGGATGGTTTCCACGGCGCAATCGGTCTGTTTCGCCAGTTCTCCGATCTTCATGACGGCAATCTCCAAAAGGGTGCTTGACCCTATAGTGGCTACAGGGTCTTTACTTGGCAACAGGCACCTTCATGGACGCGACCAATGAGCGATTCCCTGCACACCCACAAGCCCGGCGACGGGCACGATCACAGTCACAAACTGCAGCCTGTGCATAAACATGCCCACGCCGGCGATTCCTGCTGCGGGTCGAAAACCGTTGCGCCTGCGCCGGTTCGTTCGAGTGAAGACTCTTGCTGCTCGTCGAAAGCCGCCGCGCCTTCACTGGTGCAACTGAGTGAGGCAAAAAGCGCCGACGCCCGGCTGAGCAGCTTCCGCATCGAGGCGATGGACTGCCCGACGGAGCAGACGCTGATCCAGAACAAGCTCGGCAAACTGGCCGGGATTCAGCAGCTGGAATTCAACCTGATCAACCGCGTGCTCGGCGTGACCCACAATCTGCCGGACACCGCGCCGATCATCGACGCGATCAAATCCCTCGGCATGCAGGCCGAGCCGCTGGAGGCGGGCGTCGACGCGCCAACGCCGGCGCCGGTGAAAAAACACTGGTGGCCGCTGGCACTGTCCGGCATCGGTGCGCTGGCCGCTGAAGTGATCCACTTCACCAGCGCCGCCCCGACCTGGGTGGTGGCGATCATCGCATTGATCTCGATCCTCAGCGGCGGCCTCACCACGTACAAGAAGGGCTGGATCGCCCTGAAGAACCGCAACCTCAACATCAACGCCCTGATGAGCATCGCCGTGACCGGCGCCGTGTTGATCGGCCAATGGCCGGAAGCGGCGATGGTGATGTTCCTGTTCACCGTGGCCGAGCTGATCGAAGCGCGCTCGCTGGATCGCGCACGCAACGCCATCAGCGGTTTGATGCAGATGACGCCGGAGCAGGCGACCGTGTTGCAGGCGGACGGCAACTGGGTCGAACTGGACGTCAAAAACATCGATCTCGGCGCCCGCGTGCGGGTGAAACCCGGCGAGCGCATCGCGCTGGACGGTGAAGTCGTCAGCGGCAGTTCGACCATCGATCAGGCGCCGATCACTGGCGAAAGCCTGCCGGTGGAGAAAACCGCCGGCGACAAAGTCTTTGCGGGCACCATCAACCAGGCAGGTTCGCTGGAATACACAGTGACGGCAGCGGCGAACAATTCGACTCTGGCGCGGATCATCCACGCCGTGGAACAGGCGCAGGGCGCGCGGGCGCCGACTCAGCGCTTCGTCGATCAGTTCTCGAAAATCTACACCCCGGTGGTCTTCGTCTTGGCCCTGGCCGTGGCGATCATCCCGCCGCTGTTCATGGGCGCCGCGTGGTTCGACTGGATCTATCGCGCGCTGGTGCTGCTGGTGGTCGCTTGCCCGTGTGCATTGGTGATTTCCACTCCGGTGACCATCGTCAGCGGCCTCGCGGCGGCGGCGCGCAAAGGCATTCTGGTCAAGGGCGGCGTGTACCTGGAGGGCGGTTTCAAGCTCGACTATCTGGCCCTCGACAAGACCGGCACCATCACCCACGGCAAACCGGTGCAGACCGATTACCTGTCCCTCGACCCGACCGCCGACGCCACGGCCCCGGCGATTGCCGCCGCGCTGGCCGGGCGCTCCGATCACCCGGTGTCGCTGGCCATCGCCAACGCGGCTGTGGATAAAGGATTTGCGGCGCTGGTTGTGGATAACTTCGAAGCGCTGGCCGGCCGTGGGGTAAAAGGCGAGGTCAACGGTCAGGTCTACCACTTGGGCAACCATCGTCTGGTGGAAGAACTGGGCCTGTGCTCGCCGCAGCTGGAAGAAAAGCTGTTCGCGCTGGAGAAACAGGGCAAGTCCGTGGTGTTGCTGCTCGACCGTTCCGGCCCGCTGGCACTGTTCGCCGTGGCCGACACGGTCAAGGAAACAAGCCGCGAGGCGATCCGCCAACTGCACGAACTGGGCGTGAAAACCCTGATGCTCACCGGCGACAACGTCCACACCGCACAGGCGATTGCGGCGCAGGTCGGGATCGATCAGGCCAAAGGCGACTTGCTGCCCACCGACAAACTGCAAGCCATCGAAGAACTGTATGCCCGGGGCCGTCGGGTCGGCATGGTCGGCGACGGCATCAACGATGCGCCGGCACTGGCGCGGGCGGAGATCGGGTTTGCGATGGCGGCGGCCGGCACCGATACGGCGATCGAAACCGCCGATGTCGCCCTGATGGACGATGATCTGCGCAAGATTCCAGCCTTCATCAGCCTGTCGCGCCATACCGCCGCTATCCTCAAACAGAACATCGCGCTGGCGCTGGTGATCAAAGCGATCTTTCTTGGGGTAACCTTCGCGGGGCTCGCCACCATGTGGATGGCGGTGTTCGCCGACATGGGTGTGAGCCTGCTGGTGGTGTTCAACGGTTTGCGCCTGTTGCGCAAATAGAGGAAGAGGGGCGGTTGTGCTGAGTGCCGAGCTGAAGGCTTTTTACATGGTGGCCCGCTTGGGCAGCATCACGCTGGCGGCGAAAAAGCTCGGCCTCAGCCAACCGACCGTGACCACTCAGATCCGTAATCTGGAAAGCCAATATTCGGTGGAACTGTTCTACCGTGGCGGCAGGCGCCTGAGTGTCAGCGACGAAGGTGCGCGGCTGTTGCCGATGGTCAAGGCGCTGTTGCAGCAGGAAGCCGATATCGAGTTCTTCCTGCGCAACAGCGGCCAGGTCCAGGGCACGCTGCGCATCGCCGCCACCGCGCCGTATTACATCCTCGATCTGGTGAAGACCTTCCGCGAGCGTTTGCCGCAGGTGGAGGTCTCGGTGGAAATCGGCAACTCGCAGCAGGTGCTCGAAGCGCTGGAGGATTACCGGGTGGATGTCGCGGCGTCGTCGCAGTTGCTTGACGATGCACGGCTGATCCGCCGGGTGCTCGGCAGCGATCCGCTGGTGCTGGCGGTGCATCGCAATCATCCGCTGGCGGCGCACGACCATGTCACTCTGAGCGCGCTGGCCGGGCATACCTTGCTGATGCGTGAATCCGGCTCGACCACCCGTCGCCTCACCGAAGAGTTGCTGGCCAGCGCCGGGGTCAGTTTCGGCCCGTTGCTGGAGATCGGTAGCCGCGAATCGATCCGCGAGGCGGTGCTGCGCAACATCGGAATCAGCATCATCGCCCGCCAGGAAGTGCCGCACGATCCGCAGTTGCGGGTGTTGACCCTGGAGAATGCGCCGCAGATTCCCGAATACCTCTACTGCCTCAAGGAACGCAAAAACGCCCGGTTGCCGGCGGCGTTTCTCGGGTTGGCGCAGGAAATGTCCCCCGCTTGATCGTAATGATCGTTCCCACGCAGAGCGTGGGAACGATCCGCGATCCGCGGGGAACCCAAATCCCTGAATACCACTATCGGTCGATTTTGCCTTGTTGCCATATGACCGACGCATTACAACTCTAGGATTCGTCTCATCTGCTTGATGAGGCCTGTCCATGAACCCTGCAATCGCAACTGCCCTGACCAACCCCGGCGCACCGATGAAAGTGCGCGGCGTGCAGAAGCGCTTCGGCGCTTTCACGGCGCTGGATAACGTCTCCCTCGATGTCGCGGCCGGTGAGCTGGTGTGCCTGCTCGGCCCGTCGGGCTGTGGCAAGACCACGCTGCTGCGTTGCATCGCCGGTCTGGAAAAGCAGGACAGCGGCGAGTTGTATCTCGGCGAGCGCGACGTTTCCCACCTCGCCCCGCAGGCTCGGGACTACGGCATCTTGTTCCAGTCCTACGCGCTGTTTCCCAATCTGACCGTCGAAGCGAACATTGCCTACGGCCTCGCCGGCAGCGGTCGCGATGAAGTGCGCCGTCGTGTCGGTCAGATGCTGGAACTGGTCGGCCTCACCGGCAGTGAGAAAAAGTACCCGGGCCAGTTGTCCGGCGGCCAGCAGCAACGGGTGGCACTGGCCCGGGCCCTGGCCCCTGCGCCTTCGCTGTTGCTGCTGGACGAACCGATGTCGGCCCTCGACGCCCGGGTGCGCGAGCATCTGTGCACCGAGCTGCGCCAACTGCAACGCAACCTCGGCATCACCACTCTGATGGTCACTCACAATCAGGACGAAGCCATGCTGATGGCCGACCGCATCGCCGTGATGAACAACGGCAAGGTCGAGCAGTACGCCACCCCGCAGGAAATCTACAACCGCCCGGCCACGCCGTTCGTGGCCGAGTTTGTCGGCCAGGGCAACTGGCTGCCGTTCCAGCGCAGCAGCGACAGCCACGCCAAGGTCGGTGGGATGAACCTGCGCCTGGCCGATGGCAGCGTCCACAGCCCGTCTGGCCGACTGTTCTGCCGCCCGGAAGCGATCAACGTCAATCCGCTGGTGCATGAAGAAAACCTGTTCCCGGCCAAGGTCCGCGAGATCACTTTCCTCGGCAACCGCTGCCGTATGAGCTTCGAACTCGATCAATTGCCCGGTCACGCCTTGCTCGCTGAACTGGCGCCGGAAGCCATGCCACGCCTCGGCGCCCAGCAGATCATGGTCGCCTTGCCGCCACGCAGCCTGCAGGTGTTTGCCTGATGAACAGCAACCTCGCACTGCCGCTACCGCAAAAGCAGGCGCGGCAGGTGTCCGGGGCCGAGGTCGGCGACCGGATCTTCGTCCTCGGCGGCAAACTCCTGCTGCTGGTGCTGCTCGGTGTGGCCGTGCTGTTGCCATTGCTGGCGATCTTCTGGCGCGGCTTCAGCAGCGAAGCCGGGCAGGGTGGTGGCTGGCTCGCCGCCAAGGAGCTGGTGAGCAGCGACAATTTCCACTGGTTGCTCGGCAACAGCCTGAAGGTTTCCCTCAGCGTCGCGACGATCGTCGTACCGCTGGCCTACCTGTTTGCCTACGCCTTGCAGCGCACGTTGATTCCCGGCAAAGGCATCTGGCGCGGGATTTCGTTGCTGCCACTGATGGCGCCGTCGATGCTGCCGGGGATCGCGCTGGTCTATCTGTTCGGCAATCAGGGGATGTTGCGCGGGCTGCTGTCGGACAACATCTACGGTTTCTGGGGGATTGTTCTGGGTGAGGTGATCTACACCTTCCCACACGCCTTGATGATTTTGCTGTCAGCCCTGTCGCTGGCGGATGCGCGATTGTTCGACGCTGCGTCGAGCATGGGCGCCAGTCCGGCGAAAGCCTTCCGCAGCATCACCTGGCCGGCGACCCGTCAGGCCGTGTTCGCCGCGTTCTGTCTGGTGTTCACCCTGACGATCACCGATTTCGGTGTGCCGGTGGTGGTCGGTGGCGACTATCAGGTGCTGGCGCTGGAAGCCTACAAAGCCGTGGTCGGCCAGCAGCAATTCGGTCGCGGCGCATTGATCGGCATGGTTCTGTTGCTGCCGGCACTGTTCAGCTTCGGCGTCGATGCCTGGCTGCGCCGCCGTCACGGCGACTCCATGAGCGGCCGCGCCCAGGTGTTCAAACCGGCACCGTCGAAGAAGCGCGATGCTTTTTATCTCAGTGTTGTGCTGCTGATCAGCGCCGCGTTGCTGCTGGTGTTCGGCATGGCGGTGTTCTCGTCGCTGGTGAAGTTCTGGCCGTACAACCTGTCGCTGTCGCTCAACCACTATCAGTTCAACGAGACTGCCGGTGGTGGTTGGCTGGCCTACGGCAACAGTTTGAAGATGGCGCTGGGCACGGCGTTGATCGGCAGCGTGTTGATCTTTACCGGCGCCTACCTGATGGAAAAGACCCGCAACCAGCGCGGGCTGAATCTGACACTGCGCATGCTCAGTTTCGTACCGATGGCGGTGCCGGGGCTGGTGCTCGGTCTGGGTTACGTCTTCTTCTTCAACCTCACCGGCAACCCGCTGCACGTGCTGTACGGGACCATGACCCTGCTGATCGTCTGCACCATTGCTCACTATTTGACCACTGCGCAAATGACCGCCACCACCGCGCTGCGTCAGCTCGATGCCGAGTTCGAAGCTGCCGCGCTGTCGCTCAAGGCGCCGCTGTACCGGCATTACCTGCGGGTCACCGTGCCGATCTGCCTGCCGGCGCTGCTGGACATCGTGCGCTACCTGTTTGTCTCGGCCATGACCACCGTGTCCGCCGCGATCTTCCTCTACAGCCCCGACACCATCCTCGCGGCGGTGGCGGTGCTGAACATGGATGACGCCGGCAACGTCGGCGGCGCGGCGGCGATGTCGACCCTGATTCTGTTCACCTCGGCGGGCGTGTCCTTGCTGCTGGCGTGGGCTTCGCGCGGCTTGCTGCGCCGTTCCCAGGCCTGGCGGCAAACGGCGCCCGGCCACTGATTTTCCCAACCTCAACTCAAGACAGGAAAACGATCATGTTCAAGCCTATGGCCCTGGCCGCTGCTGTGCTCGCTACTTTCAGCCTGAATGCCTTCGCGGCAAAAACCGAGTTGACGGTGTACACCGCCCTCGAAGCCGAGCAGTTGAAGTCCTACAAAGAGGCCTTCGAAAAGGCCAACCCGGACGTCGAGATCAAGTGGGTGCGCGACTCCACCGGGATCATCACCGCCAAACTGCTGGCCGAAAAGGATCGTCCGCAGGCCGACGCGGTCTGGGGCCTGGCGGCGTCGAGCCTGGCGATTCTCGATCAGCAAGGCATGCTGCAAAGCTATGCGCCGAAGGATCTGGGCAAGATCGGCGCGAACTACCGCGACGCCGCCAACCCGCCAGCCTGGGTCGGCATGGACGTCTGGGCCGCGACGATTTGCTTCAACACCGTCGAGGCCGAGAAGCAGGGCCTGACCAAACCGGTGAGCTGGCAGGACCTTACCAAGCCTGAGTACAAAGGCAAGATCGTGATGCCGAACCCGGCCTCGTCCGGCACCGGTTTCCTCGACGTCAGCGCCTGGCTGCAAACCTTCGGCGAGAAACAGGGCTGGGCCTACATGGACGGCCTGCACCAGAACATCGGCCAGTACGTTCACTCCGGCTCCAAGCCTTGCAAACTGGCGGCAGCGGGCGAATTCCCGATCGGCATTTCCTTCGAATACCCGGCCGTTCAGCTGAAGCGCCAAGGTGCGCCGCTGGACATCATCCTGCCGAAGGAAGGCCTGGGCTGGGAGATCGAGGCGACTGCCGTGATCAAAGGCACGCCGCACGAAGAGGCCGCGAAGAAACTGGCCGACTTCTCCGCCAGCGCCCCGGCGATGGATCTGTACAAGGAAAACTTCGCCGTCCTCGCGCAACCGGGCATCGCCAAACCGCAGACCGAACTGCCGGCCGATTACGAGCAGCGCCTGATCAAGAACGACTTTGCCTGGGCCTCGAAGAACCGCGACGAAATCCTGACCGAATGGCGCAAGCGCTATGACGGCAAGTCCGAGAAAGTCGCTGCCAAGTAAATCTTCTTACCCGATCGTTCCCTGACGGAGCATTGATCGTTCCCACGCTCCGCGTGGGAATGCAGCCAAGGACGCTCCGCGTCCTCTGTGACGCAGAGCGTCACGGTATTCATTCCCACGCAGAGCGTGGGAACGATCAACGTGGGAACGATCATTGAGGTAGCTACATGACACAACACAAAGACTTGCTGATCGTCGGCGCCGGCATCCTGGGCCTGTCCCACGCCTATGCCGCTGCCCGGCGCGGTCTCAAGGTCACGGTTTTCGAACGCACCGCCACGCCACTTGGCGCGTCAGTACGCAACTTCGGCCAGGCACTGGTCACCGGCCAGCCACCGGGCCCGATGCTCGAACTGGCCAAGGCCAGCCGCGACATCTGGGGCCAGTGGGCGCAGCTCGCCGGCCTGCAACTCAAGCGCAACGGCTCGTACCTGTTCGCCCGCACCGAGGCCGAAGAGCACTTGCTCGAAGCCTTCTGCACCGGGCGCGCCGTTGAGCATGACTACCGCGTCGAGCTGCTGCGCGGTGCCGAATTACGCGATTTGTACGGTGGTCAGTTCAGCCATCACCGCGCCGCGCTGCACGGCATGGACGATCAGCAGCTGTATTCCCGGGAGGCGATTCCGGCGCTGATCGAATACCTGCGTCGCGAACTCGACGTCGAGTTTCACTTCTCGACGCTGGTGCGCGACGTCGAGCCTGGACGTCTGCAAAGTACTGTCGGCACATTCTCCGCTCAGCAGATCATCGTCTGCTCCGGCCACGATTATCAGACCTTGCTGGCCGAGCCGATTGCCGCCCTCGACCCGCAAATCTGCCGCCTGCAAATGCTCCGTGCCCGGCCGCAGATCGACCTGAACTTGCAACACGCCTTGCTCACCGGCCTCAGCTGTGTGCATTACGGCGCCTTCGCCGATCTGCCGGAAGCGGCCGCAGTGCAGGCGCAAATCCTGCGCGAACAACCGCACTTGCAGGAAAACGGCATTCACCTGCTGATCAGCCCGACGCCGTATGGCGAACTGATCATCGGCGACTCGCACCATTACGGCAGCGATCCTTCACCGTTCAACGCCGAGCAGGTCGACAACTGGATGCTCGAACTGGCCGAACAGACCCTCGGCTGCAAGGTGCAGGTGGTCGAGCGATGGCAGGGTGTCTATGGTTCCCGTGGACCGGGGCCGTTTTCGTTTCTGCGTCCGGCGCCGGGGCTGAGTGTGGCGCTGATGCACAGCGGCGTCGGCATGAGCGTCGGCCCGGCCATGGCCGAGCGCAATGTTGCACAGCTTATTGGAGAGAATTGATGTTGAGACAGGAGCAAGTCATCGACCGGGTGTTCGGCCTCTATGAGCGCTTCGGCGCCAGCGACTACATCGGCGAACCGGTGTCGCAGATCGAACACATGTCCCAGGCGGCGCAACTGGCCATCGCCGAAGGCTTCGACGACGAAGTGGTGCTTGCCGCGTTCTTCCACGACATCGGCCACTTGTGTGCCGAAGGCGCGGAAAACATGGGCGGTTACGGCGTGGTCAGCCACGAACGCCTCGGCGCAGACTATTTGCGTGAGGCCGGATTCAGCGAGCGCATGGCACGACTGGTGGAATATCACGTACAGGCCAAGCGTTATCTGACGCTCAGGGAAACCGGCTATTACGAGCGCTTGAGCGAAGCCAGCCGCCGCACCCTGGAATATCAGGGCGGGGTGATGACGGAGGCTGAAGCGGATGCGTTCGAGCAGGATCCGTTGTGCGCCGTCAGCCTGCGGATGCGCCAGTGGGATGAACTGGCGAAGGAGATGGCGGTGCCGGTGATGGATCTTGCCGTTCTCAAGCGCAAGGCTGAAGTTTTGTTGTCGACCGGGTAAGGGCGCGGATCTAAAGCTCTAGCACCTTCCCGACCAACAACTCAATCTGCTCCTGCCGCTCCGCCTGATTCAGCTTCGGATGCGGATTCAGCGAAGACCATTGCGGATGCGCCCGCGCCTTGTTCAGTGCCTCCGGCAACTTGCCTTCGCGCCAGGTCTTGTCCTGCGGCGTCGCCACCTGAACGGCATCCATCGCCGCATGGCCTCGGGCATTCAGCGCTTGCAGCAGTTGCCGCTGACGCAGTGCCAACAGGCGCAACACGTTGTCGTCGACGGTCAGCTCTCGTTGCCCTTTGATCTTGCCGAGCAGACGGTTGCCATAGCTGCGGGCGGTTTGCAGGGCGCCGCCGGCAATGGCCCCAGCCAGAGCGGCGGCGCCGAGGGTGATGCCGCCCACCAGCAGATCCACACCCGCACCGGCTGCGGCACCGGCGGCAATCCCGCCACCGACTCGCACGCCGAGTTGCTTGAGGGTTTCCGGGTTGAACAGGTCATCGCCCCAACGCCCGTCGAGCAGCGGCAGATCGCTGGCGGCGGCGTCCTGCGGGCGGAAGGCGTAAAGCTTGAGCAGCGCTTCGACGCAGCGTTGTTCGCGTTGGCGCACGGCCTTGCGCAGTTCACTGATGGCCTGTTGTTCCTGTTCAGCGTTGCTCGCCACACTGCGTCGGCACGCGGCGCAGTCGATCAACAGTTCGGCGATCAAGCGTGCAGCGCTTTGCTCGCGGGCGAGGCGTTGCGCCTGTTGATCGGCGATCAGCCGTTCAAGTTGTGGGCGGGCGTTTTCCAGCAACAGTGCGAGGCTTTCATACAGCCGCCGCTCGCCATCTTCCGGCGGGGCGACGCTGTCGAAACGCACCAGCGCATGCAGGCCCAGACGCGCCAGCGCTTCGCGCCAGTCCGGCTCGCGGTGGTTGGCGCTGCTGACGAAATTCAGCACCGGCAGCAACGGCTTGCCACAACTGGCCAGCACTTCCAGCTCATCGCGGTACTTGGCCAGCACCGGTTCGCGGGCGTCGATTACGTACAGGCCGGCATCGGACTCGAGCAGCTGCCGCAACACTTTGGCTTCCTGTTCGAAACGCTGGCGCGCTTCGCTGCCGTCGAGAAACCGCGCCAGCCGTGCCGGGCCGTCGAGGCGTTCGCCGGGACGTTCCAGTCGTTCGAGGAAATCCAGCAGGGCGATGGCGTCTTCCAGGCCGGGCGTGTCATAGAGGTCGAGCAACGGTTCGCCATCCACCGACAACCGCGCGCCTTCGACATGCCGCGTGGTGCTCGGGCGATGGGAGACTTCGCCGAAGCCGACGTCGCGGGTCAGGGTGCGCAACAGCGAAGTCTTGCCGACGTTGGTGTGGCCGACCACCGCCAGTTTCAGCGGCGCTTTCCAGGCATCAGTCATGTCCGTGCTCCAGCCAGCTCAACGGGGCGCAATCGGCAAACGGCAGCTCAAGCTGTTGCAGCGCCACATGCCAGTCACCGAGGCGTTCGGCGTCCAGCGCCTGTCCTTGCGGCGCCTGCAACAGCCAGACGCGGGTCGCGGCGGCGTTGCGCGCCAGCTCGGCGATCAGCGCCAGGCTGCCGCGATCCGGTGAACGCCGTGGGTCGCAGGCAATCGCGAGGCGCGCCGGCGGGAAGCGGCTGAGTTGTTCGAGCAGTTTGTTGCGCGATTCGCGACTATCGAGGATGCCGGCGTTGCTGACGTTTTTCGGCAGTGTCGGCGGCCATGAGTGTTGATCGTCGAGTTCGATTGCCACGAGCAACGCGCCATCGCTGGCGTGTTCGCCGACGGTGCTTTCGACGCGGTGCAATTGCGCAGGTTCTGGATCGGTGATGCCGAGGCGTTCGCTGGTCGGCATCAGGCGTTCGCGCAGTTGTGCGTAGCCGGGCAGGTTCAGGTCAAGACGCAGCGCAGCTTTGCCGCTGTTCCAGCGCCAGAAGCAGAACAGCGCCAACAGCAGGCGCGGCAACACGCCGTACACCACCAGCACGCCGACCAGCCAGGTTGCCCACGCCTGACGGGCGCTTTCGATGTTCAGCGCGGTGTCGCCGCTGGCGCGGATCATGTCCACGGTCGGCACGTTGAAGCCCAGTAGCGCCGGCAATGCGCCGAGGGCCTGGGTCATGGTGATGAACGTGTCGGCGCTGAGAATCGTGGTTTCCCAGACGAAGCCGTAGCGCCGGGTCGCCATCAGGGTTAGCAGCAAAACCAGCGCGCTGAACATCGCCAGCAACCACAAGCCATTGACCAGCGTGCCGAGCGCCCAGCGATTGAGCTTTTTGCGTTGCAGCATCAACAGCAAGGCCGGCGCCAGTTGTGCAGCTTTGGCATCGCGGGCGAGTTTTTCACTGAGCCATAGCCACAAGCGCCCGAGGGTGGCGCCATGTTCGCCAGCGAAGATCAGCCCCAGCACCCAGCTCAACAGCAGAATCAGGTTCAGCCCGAGCAGACTGCCCAAGGCCCAGAACACATTGACCGGCGTCTGGCCCAGTGCAGCGAAGGCCAGGCCGGCGCCGCTCAGTACCGCGAAGATCGCCAGCAGCACCAGCGCCAGACGCGCGCCTTGCAGCCAGTGCTTGAGCGCCGAGGTCAGGCCGTCGCGCTCGGCCAGCCACAGGGCGCGGCGTTGAATGCGTCCCGGCAGGTCGCCGCCGGCCGCGCGGGCCAGGCGATTGGCTTCCAGATCGTCCAGCGGGCCTGCGTGTTCTTCGCGCAGGCGCACGGTTTCGGTGAGCCAGAGGTTTTGCAGTGAAGTCAGTTCAGTCACGCGGCATCCCGTTGCTTGATTGAGCCGTGAGCATAACCGCTGTGGCGCTTATCGGGGTAAGGGCGGCTCTGGTATCCTCGCCGGCATGACTAAATCACTCCCCCTCAGCCTGATCGCAGCCCTCGGTGAAAACCGCGTGATCGGCGTCGACAACAGCATGCCCTGGCACCTGCCGGGGGACTTCAAATACTTCAAGGCCACGACGCTCGGCAAGCCGATCATCATGGGCCGCAAGACCTGGGATTCGCTGGGCCGTCCGTTGCCGGGTCGTTTGAACATCGTGGTCAGCCGCCAGACCGGTCTGGTGCTGGAAGGCGCGGAAGTCTATCCGTCGCTGGAAGCCGCCGTGGTTCGCGCCGAAGAGTGGGCGAAGGAGCAGGGCGTCGACGAGTTGATGCTGATTGGCGGGGCGCAGTTGTATGCGCAGGGGCTGGCGCAGGCGGATCGTTTGTATCTGACCCGTGTGGCACTGAGCCCGGAAGGGGATGCGTGGTTTCCGGAGTTCGATCTGAACCAGTGGAAGCTGGTGTCGAACGTGCCGAATCCGGCTGAAGGCGACAAACCGGCTTACAACTTCGAAGTCTGGGAGCGGGTTTAACTCAATGTGATCGTTCCCACGCTCTGCGTGGGAATGCAGCCCGTGACGCTCTGCGTCACTGGACGCGGAGCGTCCCTAGAGGCATTCCCACGCAGGAGCGTGGGAACGATCAGTATCAAGACTTACGCCTGAGCAAGCTCCGCATGCTCATCGGCATCCAGCAGTGCCTTGTCGGTCTGCTGCATCGCCTGGCTGGTAATCGCGCCAGCGGTGATCGAACCGCTCACGTTCAGCGCCGTGCGACCCATGTCGATCAGCGGCTCGACCGAAATCAGCAACGCCACCAGCGAAACCGGCAAACCCATGGCCGGCAGCACGATCAGTGCCGCGAAGGTCGCACCGCCACCCACGCCCGCCACACCGGCCGAACTCAGGGTTACGATCGCTACCAGCGTCGCGATCCACAGCGGATCCAGCGGGTTGATGCCCACGGTTGGCGCAACCATTACCGCCAGCATTGCCGGGTACAGACCGGCGCAACCGTTCTGGCCGATGGTCGCGCCGAACGAAGCGGCGAAGCTTGCCACCGATTGCGGAATGCCCAGACGACGGGTCTGCGCTTCGATGCTCAGCGGGATGCTCGCGGCGCTGGAGCGGCTGGTGAACGCGAAGGTCAGCACCGGCCAGATCTTGCGGAAGAAGCGCAGCGGGTTGATCCCGGCCGCCGACACCAGCAAGCCATGCACCACGAACATCAGGCCCAGACCGAGGTACGACACGACCACGAAACTGCCGAGCTTGATGATGTCCTGCAGGTTGGAACCGGCGACCACTTTGGTCATCAGCGCCAGCACGCCGTACGGGGTCAGCTTCATCACCAGACGCACCAGACGCATCACCCAGGCTTGCAGGGTGTCGATGGCGTTGATCACTTTCTGACCTTTCTCGACGTCATCCTTGAGCAGTTGCAGCGCGGCAACCCCCAGGAACGCGGCGAAGATCACCACGCTGATGATCGAGGTCGGCTTGGCCCGCGCCAGGTCGGCGAACGGGTTCTGCGGGATGAACGACAGCAGCAGTTGCGGCACATTCAGGTCGGCGACCTTGCCGGCGTAGTCGGTCTGAATGGTTTGCAGACGGGCCATTTCCTGAGTGCCGGCGACCAGGCCTTCGGCGGTCAGGCCGAACAGGTTGGTCAGGCCGATGCCGATCAGCGCCGCAATCGCGGTGGTGAACAGCAGCGTGCCGATGGTCAGGAAGCTGATCTTGCCCAGCGACGATGCGTTGTGCAGACGGGCCACGGCGCTGAGGATCGAGGCGAACACCAGCGGGATCACGATCATTTGCAGCAGTTGCACGTAACCGTTGCCGACCAGATCGAACCAGCCGATCGAGGCTTTCAGCACCGGGTTGCCGGCACCGTAAATCGTGTGCAGCGCGACGCCGAATACAACGCCCAGCACCAGCGCGAGCAGGACTTTTTTCGCCAGGCTCCACGAGGTGTGACGGGTTTGCGCCAGGCCGAAGAGCAGGGCGAGGAACACCAGCAAGTTGAGAATCAGGGGCAGATTCATGAGGACTCCAGAAAAGACTGTGCCAACAACCTTCCGGGGCTGTTGCGAACCGGCAAGCCTAACAGTTTGATTTCCAATGATTTAATACCGAAATCAAAGGTAGTCCGTCGTTTTTGGAATAAGCGGGTGTCGCTCTCGGAGATGCAACTGGCGCGAAACGGACGTGGACGGTCGCTGACAGACGGGGACTGTCACATTTATTTGTTAGCGTCGATTTCTTTGACCCAGGGAGAAGCGCCAATGAAGTTTGCACCGAAATTTCTGGCTGTCGCACTGACTGTGGGGATGGGCCTGGCCACTCAGGCATTCGCCACCGACCTGAAACACTGGCCGGCGGATCAGGCCAAGGCACTGGACGCTATGATCGCCGCCAACGCCAACAAGGGTAACTACGCGGTGTTCGACATGGACAACACCAGTTACCGCTACGACCTCGAAGAGTCGTTGTTGCCGTTCATGGAAAACAAGGGCCTGATCACCCGCGACAAGCTTGACCCCTCCCTGAAACTGATGCCGTTCAAGGACACCGCCGACCACAAGGAAAGCCTGTTCAGCTACTACTACCGCCTCTGCGAAGTCGACGACATGGTCTGCTATCCATGGGTCGCGCAGGTGTTTTCCGGCTTCACCCTCAAGGAACTCAAGGGCTACGTCGATGAGCTGATGGCCTCGGGCAAACCGGTGCCGGCGACCTATTACGAAGGTGAGGTGGTCAAGAACCTGGATGTGAACCCGCCGAAGATCTTCACTGGCCAGAAAGAGCTGTACAACAAACTGATGGAGAACGGCATCGAGGTCTATGTGATGACCGCCGCTTCCGAAGAACTGGTGCGCATGGTCGCGGCCGATCCGAAGTACGGCTACAACGTCAAACCGCAGAACGTGATCGGCGTGACCACGTTGCTGAAGAACCGCGAGACCGGCGAACTGACCACTGCGCGCAAGCAGATCACCGCCGGCAAATATGACGAGAAGGCCAACCTCGGCCTCGAACTGACCCCTTACCTGTGGACCCCGGCGACCTGGATGGCCGGCAAGCACGCGGCGATCCTGACTTACATCGACGAGTGGAAAAAACCGGTACTGGTGGGTGGCGACACGCCGACCAGCGACGGTTACATGCTGTTCCACGATGTGGACGTGGCCAAGGGCGGCATTCACCTGTGGGTCAACCGCAAGGACAAATACATGACCCAGATCCAGGGCATGATGGCCAAGCACGCGGCAGCCCAGGCGAAAGAAGGTTTGCCGGTGACGGCGGACAAGAACTGGGTGATCGTGAAGCCGGAAGAAATCCAGTAATTGCTACGGTGATCGCTCTCGAGCAGAGCGCGATGATCGTTCCCACGCTCCGCGTGGGAATGCAGCCCGTGACGCTCCGCGTCACTGGACGCAGAGCGTCCCTTGAGGCATTCCCACGCGGGAGCGTGGGAACGATCAAAACCTGAAGGCAAAAAAATGCCCCGCACTTGGCGGGGCATTTTTGTTTCTGCGATTTGACGCTTACAGCCCGTCGAGCATCGCCTTGTTACGCACAGCACCCTTGTCGGCGCTGGTCGCCAGCAGGGCGTAGGCCTTGAGGGCGGTGGTCACTTTGCGTGGACGCTGTTCGACCGGTTTCCAGCCTTTCTTGTCCTGCTCGACCCGGCGTGCCGCCAGTTCTTCGTCGCTGATCAACAGGTTGATCGAGCGGTTCGGAATGTCGATCAGCACCTTGTCGCCGTCCTGCACCAGACCGATCGCGCCGCCGGCCGCAGCCTCTGGCGAAGCGTGGCCGATGGACAGGCCGGAAGTACCGCCGGAGAAACGGCCGTCGGTCAGCAGGGCGCAGGCTTTGCCCAGACCTTTGGATTTCAGGTACGAGGTCGGGTAGAGCATTTCCTGCATGCCCGGGCCGCCTTTCGGACCTTCGTAGCGAATGATGACGATGTCGCCTTCCTTCACTTCGTCGGCGAGGATGCCGCGTACGGCGCTGTCCTGGCTTTCGAAGATCTTCGCGTTGCCTTCGAACACGTGGATCGACTCGTCGACGCCGGCGGTTTTCACCACGCAGCCGTCCAGGGCGATGTTGCCGTACAGCACGGCCAGGCCGCCTTCTTTCGAATAGGCGTGCTCGAAGCTGCGGATGCAGCCGTTTTCACGGTCGTCGTCCAGGGTTTCCCAGCGGGTCGACTGGCTGAACGCGGTCTGCGTCGGAATGCCGGCCGGGCCTGCCTTGAAGAAGTGGTGCACGGCTTCATCGTCGGTCTGGGTGATGTCCCACTTGGCGATGGCTTCTTCCATGCTGCGGCTGTGCACGGTCGGCAGGTCGGTGTGCAGCAGGCCGCCACGGGCCAGCGAACCGAGGATGCTGAAGATGCCGCCGGCGCGGTGCACGTCTTCCATGTGGTACTTCTGGATGTTCGGCGCAACCTTGCACAGCTGCGGCACGACGCGCGACAGGCGATCGATGTCGCGCAGATCGAACGCAATCTCGGCTTCCTGGGCAGCGGCCAGCAGGTGCAGGATGGTGTTGGTCGAACCGCCCATGGCGATGTCGAGCATCATCGCGTTCTCGAACGCCTTGAAGTTGGCGATGTTGCGCGGCAGAACCGACTCGTCGTTCTCGCCGTAATAGCGTTTGCACAGCTCGACGATGGTGCGGCCGGCCTGCAGGAACAGCTGTTCGCGGTCGCTGTGGGTGGCCAGGGTCGAACCGTTGCCCGGCAGTGCGAGGCCCAGGGCTTCGGTCAGGCAGTTCATCGAGTTGGCGGTGAACATGCCGGAGCACGAACCGCAGGTCGGGCAGGCGCTGCGCTCGTACTCGGCAACCTTCTCGTCAGAAGCGCTGGAGTCGGCGGCGATGACCATGGCGTCGACGAGGTCGAGACCGTGGCTGGCCAGTTTGGTTTTGCCGGCTTCCATCGGGCCGCCGGAAACGAAGATCACCGGAATGTTCAGGCGCAGGGCGGCCATCAGCATGCCCGGGGTGATCTTGTCGCAGTTCGAGATGCAGACGATGGCGTCGGCGCAGTGGGCGTTGACCATGTACTCGACGGAGTCGGCGATGATTTCGCGGCTCGGCAGCGAGTAGAGCATGCCGTCGTGGCCCATGGCGATGCCGTCGTCCACGGCGATGGTGTTGAATTCTTTTGCAACGCCGCCAGCGCGTTCGATCTCACGGGCAACCAGTTGACCCAGGTCCTTCAGGTGAACGTGACCCGGTACGAACTGGGTGAAGGAGTTGGCAATGGCGATGATCGGCTTCTTGAAGTCGTCATCTTTCATCCCGGTGGCGCGCCACAGTGCGCGGGCGCCGGCCATGTTGCGGCCGTGGGTGGATGTTTTCGAGCGGTAATCTGGCATGGAGCACTCCGGGCGGCTAATCAGGTATCAAAGGGGAGTGAGCTTCTATTGACGTCTGGAACACTCAGAAATGGCCGTGTGTCCTGATGTTGCCGATGACGTTGCGGGATCGCCGCTGGTCTCAGCCTGAGCTCATAAACCCGCCGGGGATGAATGGCGATGAATCTCGCGATTCTACACCGCTGGCGTCAGGAGGGAATGGCGCAAAGCGTTGTTCCAGTGCTGACGAAGCGTGCGGGATGACGACCGGCAGGATTAATCGCTGTCCGGTTGCCCCACCAGATCGTTGCGCCGACTGATCCGCGCGTTCAACGCCAGTGCCACCCCGCTGAGGATCAGAAAGCTGTAGCCCAGCGTGGATTGCAGGTTGGTCGGGCTCAGGCTGATCAAGGCACTGATCAAACCACCGCAGATGAAAATGATCGTGCTGCCGGCCGAGGCCGAGGTGCCGGCGTTTTCCGGAAACAGGCTCATGGCCCGGGACGTGGCCGCCGGCCGGGCAATGGTGGTGCCGGCGGTACAGATCAGCATCGGGATCAGCACGGTCGCCGGAGCCAGTGCAAAGTTCGACGACAGGTACAGCATGGTCACGCCGGCGAACAGGATCAGGCTCAGGCCGACGACCATCTGCTGGCCGCTGTTGATGCGCCTGCTCAGCACGCTGGCGAGGATGCCCCCGGTGACGTAAGCCGCACCGTAGATCAGCAGGACCAACGAAAACTCGTAAGCGGACAGTTGCAGTCGATCCATGAAGATCAGCGGCGAGATCACGATGAATGAAAAGTGGCAGGCGAAGGCAAACGCTGAAATCAGCCAGTAACCGACGAAGTCGAAATCCCCCAGAACCCGTCGATAGACCGTGAGGAAGTTCGTACGTGTGCCACTGGCGGTCGGTCGGGTTTTCTCCAGAAACAGCCAGGCCTTGAGCAGCACTGCGGCTGATAATGCGATGAACACCCAGAAGCTGCCGCGCCAGCCCAGCGTCGCCTGAAGAAAGGTGCCAGCCAGCGGCGATATCGAGATGAAAATCCCGCCGGCGGTGACCATTAAAATCCGTAAGCGGTCACGTTCTTCGCCTTCGAACAGGTCCTGCACCAGCGCCTGTGACAGCACGAAGCAACCGCACCCCAGCGCCTGCACCACCCGGAACATCAGAAACAGCGAATAGTCCGAGGTCATCACGCACCCGAGGGCGCCGAGTATTGAAACGCTCATGCCGGCGAGCAGCAGCCCCTTGCGCCCGATCACGTCCGACAGAGGGCCGATCAGCAACTGGGCGAAGGCAATTCCGACCGCGAACAGGCTGATCGACAGGGCGATGTCCGCCGGGGTGCGGCGAAAGTGTTCGGCCAGTGCCGGGAACGAAGGCAGCAGGACATCCAGTGGAAAGACGCCGAGCAACACCATTGCCAGCAGAAGACTGACAGCCCCGCGCCGCTGTCGTCGGGTCACCACCGATTGTCCGTCATCCATCGATCAGTCCTGCCCTGGCAAATAATGTCTGGTTTTGAGGTTCGGCAAAAAATCCGGCTTTTTTCAGTGCGTTCAATGTAGCGAGGCTGCCGGCGCGCGCCTGTCGTCGACGGGCCTGGGTCGTTGTCATCGTGCCGAGAATGTCCATCACCGTCGTGTTTGCAATGCCCGCGCCACAGAGGCTTTCCTGCAGCCAGTGCTCATCCACTTCGAAGAAGATTTGCAGAATGTCGAGCAGGGTCGTCGCGGTGAACGTTCGCTGTTGCGGGTTCAGGTGCAACCAGAGGTAGTGGAACACCTCGGTGAAATAGCGGCTGTGGCGCGCTTCGTCGGTGAGGTGATCGCGCAACATGTCGTTGACGCCGGACACCAGGCTGTCGCGACAGACATCCAGCAGTTCACGGGCGATGATCGTTTCCGAAACGAAGCCCAGAAGAAAGCACGCCAGCGGCCGTTGCTCCTGTGTTGTGCGTGCGACCAGCAGGTTCATCCGGGTGATCCGTCTGGGCATGACCGGGCGCCCGGTGATGGCATAGAGGCTGGCGATCTGCTCTGCTACCTGACTGGAAAACAGGGCGTGATAGCCCTCGTCGGTGTAGAGCTGGAGCGCGGCGGTTTTCATCGGCGCCGGCACCGCGACCGGCAGCTCGCCGTGGACGATGGTTTCGACGGCGCGGTTGACGATCCGGTGTTCGAGTAACGTGGTGTAGTCGAGAAAATGCACCAGATGCCGGGCCGTAAGCCGATGCAGCATCGAACGGCCCGCTGCTTCAATGGCCGGGTGGGCCAGATAGGGCAGGAATGCCGGCGGAAACCAGTGCCGGGTCTCCAGTTGTTCCTGCACGTTGTCCGGCAAGCGGTAATCGTGAGGGCTGGTGCGGACCGAGGCGCGGCTGTTCCAGTCACTCAGGGTGAACTGAAAGACCGGTTCCGGGGCGAGGGGGTTCATGATTGTGCCTCACGCAGCAGGTCACGCATTTGCTGACACATCGCCTGACCGTCGCTTTCCCCGCAACCGACAAAGAACAAGGGTTGCTCCGCACTGTTCTCGAGCTTCAGCAACGTTTCGACCTGATCGTCGGAAAACGCGCCCGTGAGCCAGGTGTTCATGCCCAGCGCTGTAGCCACCAGTTGAAACGTCTGCGAAAGGTGCCCGGCTTCGACGAACGCCATTCGATAGGCGCGCGAGTGCGGGTATTTCCACCAGAGCCGGTCGAAGCGGGCGGTGATGAGCAGCCCCAATGGCAGGTTATTGATGAAATGCTGGCCCCCCAGCAGATTGCCGGGCTCGGTGTCGGGCAAGGGGTTGATGAAGCTCAAGGCGTGTTCGACGGGGTGGTAGGCATAAACGGCGGGCGCCAGTCCGTCGACGTTCTGTACAAACACGAACCCGGCGCAGGCATTGAGCCCGCCGCCGGAAGGACTGCTACGCCGTGCGCCAAGCCCGTCGGCAATGCTGTCGTCGCAATCGGCTTCGCGTTCTCGCAGGTAACCGAGTGACAGGTAGAGCAAGGTGCCGACATCGTCCAGCGACACGGCGGCGCCGGTGAAGGATCGGCAGGTCTTTCGCCGGGTCAGTGAACTCGACAGGCTGTCGTCATTCAGTGCCAGCGGTTCGGGCAGGGCGATGAGTGGGGTCGGACAGGTATCTGCAGGAATGTCGGCCGGCGGTGGGGTGGCAAGCACTGTGTTGCAGTGTTCGAGGTATTGCCTGGACCATTCCTGAATGTTTCGTGGAGTGTGTTCGCAAGGAATATCCCGAGTCCCGATATGGTAGATCCTGGACAATTCATCCCAGCCCCAGACAGGCGCTGAGATTTTTGAAGAAGTCAGTATTCCGGCATTTAATAACTGTGTGTCTATTATGTTGCTGTTGTCATATGAATCAGGGTTGTGAATAAGTTGCGCCAATCGGGAGGAGTACTCAAGATCAAGTTCATGTTGAGTATGGTCTTTGTAGTTCCAGACTATCTGGCCGGGCGTTCGTGGCAGTATGAATAAATAAGGGTTTATATGCATGTTGGGGCAAGCTGCTCTGGATAGGTGCTTTGTCAGAGGCGCTGGGTAGCCGGCTATACCCAGCGCCGACCTTACTTAACGGGCTTTAGGTGCGACCAGAAAAGCCAGGTTTGCGAGGGTGCGGGATTCCAGAGTAATTGCTTTCATGATTGAACTCCTTGTTCATTGTTGCTTCGTGGTTAGTTAGTGTCACCTCCGTGGTGACGACTTAATAATAGTTTGTAATGGGTTAATCGCAAGCAAATATTAAGTAGGAATAATCCAGTAATTTTGTCGGAGTGATCTTTGGCTGGAAGTCAGTGTGTAAGTTAGATATCAGTAAATAAAGTATTCGCGGAAATATCCTGCACGTCGGCAGGACGCTAAATGTAGGAAAGCAAAATCAAGGCAAAAAGAAGGGGAGCCCGTGGGCTCCCCTTCTTTATACGCATCGATCCCGTTAGCTGTTGGGCAGCAGGCGGCAGGTGATGCTTTTGATGTAGCGGGTTTCCGGGATGGCCGGGTGTACCGGGTGATCCGGGCCCTGACCGCCGCGCTCCAGCAGCTGGATGTTGCGGTCCAGGTGACGGGCGCTGGTCAGCAGGATGTTCTGCAGGTCATCTTCCGGCAGGTGCATCGAGCACGAAGCGCTGAACAGGATGCCGTCCTTGGTGAGCAGGCGCATGGCTTGCTCGTTCAGGCGACGGTAGGCGCCTTCGCCGTTCTTCAGGTCTTTCTTGCGCTTGATGAACGCAGGCGGGTCGGCAACGATCACGTCGAAGCGCTCTTCGCTGGCCTTGAGTTCCTTCAGGGCTTCGAAAACGTCGCCTTCGATGCAGGTCATCTTGTCGGCGAAGCCGTTGAGTGCGGCGTTGCGCTCAACGCCGTCGAGGGCGAAGCCCGATGCGTCGACGCAGAACACTTCGCTGGCGCCGAATGCGGCGGCTTGCACGCCCCAGCCACCGATGTAGCTGTACAGATCCAGCACGCGTTTGCCCTTGGCGTAAGGGGCCAGGCGGGCGCGGTTCATGCGGTGGTCGTAGAACCAGCCGGTTTTCTGACCTTGAACCACCGGTGCTTCGAACTTCACGCCGTTCTCTTCCAGCGCCACCCACTCCGGCACCACGCCGAAGACGGTTTCGGTGTAACGCTCGAGGCCTTCGGCATCGCGCGCGGCGGAGTCATTCTTGAACAGGATGCCGCTTGGCTTGAGCACTTGGGTCAGTGCCGCGATCACGTCATCTTTATGCGCTTCCATGGTCGCCGAGGCGAGCTGGACCACGAGGATGTCGCCGAAACGGTCGACCACCAGACCCGGCAGCAGGTCGGAATCGCCGTAGACCAGACGATAGAAAGGCTTGTCGAACAGGCGCTCGCGCAGCGACAGGGCCACGTTCAGGCGATGCACCAGCAGCGACTTGTCCAGCGGCAGCTTGATGTCGCGCGACAGCAGGCGCGCGCAGATCAGGTTGTTCGGGCTCATGGCGACGATGCCCAGCGGCTTGCCGCCGGCGGCTTCGAGGATCGCCTGGTCGCCGGCTTTGAAGCCGTGCAACGGGGTCGCGGCCACGTCGATTTCGTTGCTGTAGACCCACAGGTGACCGGCGCGCAGGCGACGGTCGGCGTTGGCTTTGAGGCGCAAGCTAGGCAGGGACATGACGTCGCTCCGGAAAAAAGAGCGGGAGTATACCGTGTTGCGCCTTATGCCGGGTTTGGCGTGCGATGAAACGCGGCAGACCTCATCACGAGCAGGTCCGCCCCGTATCCATACGCTTATGCTCTATGCCGACAGCGCGTCGATCAGCGCATTGCTGAACGCCGGAATATCGTCCGGTTGGCGGCTGCTGATCAGGTGGCCGTCTTTTACTACCTCCTGATCAACCCAGTTTGCCCCCGCATTCACCAGATCGTCCTTGACGGTCTTGTAGCTGGTCATGGTCTTGCCATTGACCAGCCCTGCCGAAATCAGCAGCCAGCTGCCATGACAGATCACTGCGATCGGCTTGCCGGCGGACGCACCGGTCTTGACCAGGTGCTGGGCGTCCTGATCGATGCGGATGGTGTCAGAGTTCTGCACACCACCAGGCAGCACCACAGCGTCGTATTGATCGATGCTGGCGCCCTGGAAGGTCTGGTCGACCTTGAAGTCGTCCGCCGGTTTATCGTGGTTCCAGCCTTTGACGCTGCCGGCTTCGGCGGAGAGGATGTCAACCTGCGCTCCCGCCTGCTCCAGTGCCTTTTTGGGGCCAGTCAGTTCAACCTGCTCGAAACCGTCGGTTACCAGAAAAGCGACGCGCTTGCCGCTGAGAGAAGTCGCCATCGTTAAGCTCCTGAGTCTGTTGGAATTACTGCCCGAGAAAGATGGAGAACTGCTCCGGGCACTACAGATTCCGAAGGCTGGTGGAAAGTGAAAGTTCCTGCGAATTGCCCACTGGTGTGTCGTCCGTCGGTTTTTAGAGGTTAGAATCGCGGCCTGTCCCAGAGTGTGTACTTATGTCCCAAGAGCTGACCACCGAACAGATTCAACAGTCCCTGCAAGGCATCAGCGTGCCTGCGCAGCCGCAGATCATGGTGGATCTGCAAATGGAGCAGTACATGCCCGACCCGGATCTGGAGACGATCGCCAAGCTGATCTCCCAGGATCCCGGCCTGTCCGGCTCGCTGCTGAAAATCGTCAACTCGCCGTATTACGGCCTGAGCAACAAGATCACTTCGATCAAGCGCGCGGTGAATCTGCTGGGCAGCCGTTCGATCATCAATCTGATCAACGCGATGTCGATCAAGGGCGAAATGAACGACGACACTATCGTCACCCTCAACCGTTTCTGGGACACCGCCCAGGACGTGGCCATGACCTGCCTGACGCTGGCCAAGCGCGTCGGCACCGAGGCGAGCGACGAGGCTTACGCCTTGGGCCTGTTCCACGACTGCGGCGTGCCGCTGATGCTTCAGCGTTTTCCGGATTACATGAAGACACTCGAACTGGCTTATGCCAACGCGAGCGCCGAGCGCCGGGTCGTGGACACTGAGAACGACGTTTACAACACCAACCACTCGGTGGTCGGTTATTACACCGCCAAGTCGTGGCGCCTCCCGGAACACGTCAGCGCGGCGATCGCCAACCACCACAATGCCTTGGCGATCTTCAGCGACGAGACTTCGCGCAACAGCCAGATGAAAAACCTGCTGGCGATCCTGAAGATGGCCGAGCACATCTGCGCGTCGTACCGAGTGCTGGGCAATCAGACCGAAGATTTCGAATGGCAGGCCGTCGGGCCGCTGGTGCTGGAATACATCGGCCTTTCGGATTACGACTTCGAAACGTTGAAGCAAACCATCCGCGAACTTGGCGCACACTGATTTAGCAAACTGATTCGAGACCCCCATGCCTGAATTGCCGGAAGTCGAAACCACCCGCCGCGGCATCGCCCCGCACCTGGAAGGCCAGCGAGTCAGCCGGGTGATCGTGCGTGATCGCCGGCTGCGTTGGCCGATTCCCGAAGACCTTGATGTGCGGCTGTCCGGGCAGCGCATCGTGCTGGTGGAGCGGCGCGCCAAGTATCTGCTGATCAACGCCGAAGTCGGCACACTGATCAGCCACTTGGGCATGTCGGGAAACCTGCGGCTGGTGGAGATCGGGATGCCGGCGGCCAAGCATGAGCATGTCGATATCGAACTGGAGTCGGGCCTGGCCCTGCGCTACACCGATCCGCGGCGCTTCGGGGCGATGCTCTGGAGCAACGACCCGCTCAATCACGAGTTGCTGATCCGCCTGGGCCCGGAGCCGTTGACCGATCTGTTCGATGGCGAGCGTTTTTATCAGCTGTCACGCGGGCGTTCGATGGCGGTCAAGCCGTTCATCATGGACAACGCCGTGGTGGTGGGGGTTGGCAATATCTACGCGACCGAAGCGCTGTTCGCCGCCGGTATTGATCCGCGCCGTGAAGCCAAAGGCATTTCCCGGGCGCGCTATTTGAAGCTGGCGATCGAGATCAAACGCATCCTCGCTGCCGCCATCGAGCGCGGCGGCACTACGTTGCGTGATTTCATCGGTGGCGACGGGCAGCCGGGGTATTTCCAGCAGGAACTGTTTGTCTACGGTCGCGGCGGCGAGCACTGCAAGGTCTGCGGCACGGGCCTGCGGGAAATGAAGCTCGGCCAGCGCGCGAGCGTCTGGTGTCCGCGCTGCCAAAGCTGAACAAAGCGTCCGAAAAAGTCCTACGGTCTATAGTGAGTTGTCTCACTGTTCAGCCCGAAGGATCGTGCCATGAAGTCCTTGCAAACCCTCATCGTCGCACTGTTGCTGTGCTTCAGCCTGACCGTTCAGGCCACGGAAGGCGGCAGCGGTGACCCTCGTTACGCCATCCAGAATCCACCGGCCTACGCCATGCTCGGCGATCTGCTGATTGCCCGACCATTGCTGGTGGTGGCGACGGTGATCGGTGCCGGGGCGTTCGTCGTGTCGTTGCCGTTCACCGCGCTGGGTGGCGGGATTGGCGATGCGGGAGAGGCGCTGGTGGTGGCGCCGGCGAAAGCGGCGTTCGTGCGTTGCCTAGGCTGCACAGGGGAGGGGTTCGAGCAGCGTGAATGATGCGATCGCAGCCGGGAGCTGCGATCGTATTCAGTGGCTCAAGCCTTGCCGGTAATCTTGCGGTACTTCTCCATCAACTGTTCTTCAGTCTCCGGATGGGCTTCGTCCAGCGGAATGCAATCCACCGGGCAGACCTGCTGGCACTGCGGCTCGTCGTAGTGGCCGACGCACTGGGTGCACAGGTTCGGGTCGATCACATAGATCTCTTCGCCTTGGGAAATGGCGGCGTTCGGGCACTCGGGTTCGCAGACGTCGCAGTTGATGCAATCGTCGGTGATGATCAGGGACATGCTAACTCCAGCCGGGGCGGGGAGCCCGGGCGCTATGAATCAATGCGCGCAATTGTGCCGCATTGGCGCCCGTAGTGCACGCGGGCGCCGTTTGAACGGTCGTTACTTCTTGAAGCGCAGGGTCAGGGCTTCGGCCACCGCCGGGTGGACGAACTTGCTGATATCGCCGCCCAGGGCCGCGATTTCCCGCACCAGGGTCGAGGAAATGAACGAATAACGCTCGGACGGGGTGAGAAACAGGCTCTCCACATCCGGAGCCAACTGGCGGTTCATGTTGGCCAGCTGGAATTCGTATTCGAAGTCCGACACCGCGCGCAGGCCACGCAGGAACACGTTGGCGTTCTGCTCTTTGGCGAAATGCGCCAGCAGCGTCGAGAAGCCGACCACTTCCACGTTCGGCAGGTGTTTGGTCACCTCGCGGGCCAGCTCGACCCGTTGTTCCAGCGGGAACAGCGGATTCTTCTTGGGGCTGGCGGCGACGGCGATGATCACGTGGTCGAACAGGCGCGAGGCGCGTTCGACCAGATCGCCATGGCCCTTGGTAATAGGGTCGAAGGTACCTGGGTACAACACTCGGTTCATCGCGTCGTCCTGGCGGGAATCCGTTGGGGAGTCGGATGGTATCGCAGCCGTCCCGGTCGGGAAAGTCGCCTGTTGGGTAAGAAAGCACTATAGACGATCGGAATTTTCGTCTTTTTCACGGGTTTCTCAACCGTTCGCCGAGGGATGTCGCCAGTTGCGCCGTCAGACCGTACACCGACAACTGCGGGTTGGCACCGATGCTGGTGGGGAACAGCGAGCCGTCGTGAATCGACAGATTGCGCAGTTGATGATGGCGGCCGAGGCTGTCGGTGACCGCGGTTTTCGGGTCTTCGCCCATCGCGCATCCGCCCATGACGTGGGCGCTGCCCAGGCGGGTGCGATACAACTCCAGACTCAGGCTGTCGATCAACGAGCGGGCCTCGGCCAGACTGTTCACGTAACGCGCATCGGCGTGCATCGGCATCACCGCTTTGGCGCCGCCGGCGAACTGGATCTCGGCCATGCTGTGGAATGACCGGCGCAAGCCTTCCCAGGTGTAAGGCGACACCTGATAGTCGAGCACCGGCGAACCGTCACCGCGCAACTCGACGCTGCCGCCCTGGCTGTCCGGGTGAAAACCGTCGCGCAGCAGGGCGAGCATCGCGTGGGTGTGCGGCAGGTCCGCCATGTGTTGCGCGCTTTCCTGACCGAAACCACCGAGCAACGTGGCGGCCAGTGCCGGGTGCAGCGGCGGCACTTCGAGTTTGTAGGCCATCGGGCCGGTGTTGCCGTCCTTCCACTGGAAATGATCCGAGTAGATCGACTGCGGCGCGCCGTAGAACGGGTTGATGACCTCGTCGAAACGCCCGGCGGACATGTTCACCAGATGCAGAAAGGTGCGCTTGCCCAGCCGTTTGTGCGGATCCGGTGCGTCCGAGCGCATCAGCAGCGCCGGGCTGTTGATCCCGCCGCCGGCCAGCACGTAATGCCGCGCCTTGACGGTGATCGTGCGTCCAGTCGGTTCGACGCAGCGTTCGTCCATCGCCACGCACTGCAGGCCGGTGACCTTGTCGCCGCTGATCAAAAGCTTTTCGGCGCGGGCCAGATACAGCAGCTCGCCGCCCTTTTCCAAAGTCGCCGGAATGGTCGTGACCATCATCGATTGCTTGGCGTTGGTCGGGCAGCCCATGCCGCAGTAGCCCAGATTCCAGCAGCCGCGCACGTTGCGCGGGATCACATGCCAGCTGTAGCCGAGTTGTTCGCAGCCTTTGCGGATCACATCGTTGTTGGCGTTGGGTGGCACCATCCACGGGGCGACGCCGAGGCGCTGCTCCATTTTTTCGAACCACGGCGCCATGTCGGCGGGGCTGTGGCCTTTGACGTTGTGCTCTTTGGCCCAGTGTTCGAGGGTCGGCTCGGGCGTGCGAAAACTCGATGTCCAGTTGATCAGCGTGGTGCCGCCGACCGCGCGGCCCTGAAGGATGGTGATCGCACCGTCCTTGCTCATGCGGCCGATACCTTCCTGATAGAGACTGCTGTAGGCCTGGTCTTCCAGCAGTTTGAAATCGCTGCTGGTCTTGAGCGGGCCTTCTTCGATCAGCAGTACTTTATAGCCGGCGGCGCTGAGGATTTCCGCCGTGGTGCCGCCACCGGCGCCGCTGCCGATGATGGCGACATCGGCTTCCAGGGTCAGGTCATCGGTGAGTTGCGCGCCGTTGTAGGTTTTCCAGCCACGGGCAAGGCCTTCGCGAAACGGGTCGGGTACGGGCATCGATCAGGTTCTCTTATTATTGTTTTGCGTGGGTCGCCAGGCTCAAACGGCGGGCGGGCCGGGGTAACCGCAATGGGCCCAGGATTCGGCGCGGGTGTACCAGGCCATCATCACCATTTGCAACAATGAGCTGTGGCCCATGCGCAGCAGGCTCAGCGAGCTGTTTTCCCAGCGTTCGAGGAAGTGGCGGATCGCCTCGGGGCTGGCGTTTTCCCAACTGCCCCAGATTCCGGTCAATGGCCCGCGCGTCACCGCCATGCCCAGCACATCGAACAGTTGCCGGGTGAGCTTGAGCATTTCCGGCGACAGATGATCGAGGCTGTAATCCAGCGACTTCAGGGTTCCATCGACAGCGGCGGGCAGCTTTTCCACAGCTACGGCGCCCTCCAGCAGCACTGGAATCAGCGCGCGCAGAAACAACAGATCGCCGCTGCGCAACGTGGCGAATCCATTGGCCGATACGCTCGACGAACAGCCACTCAGGCTGGCACCAAGGCCGGCGGTGGCGAGAAAAGCCGTGGCGCCCAGGCTGAATTTCAGCAGGCCACGGCGCGACAGGGCAGGTGTTTCGGTCAGGCTTGGGTGCATTGTTGTTATTACCCGGCGGTGACGTTAGCGAATGAACAGTTTCTGGATCAGTTTCTGAATGGATTTGCCGTAGGGCGGGTAGATCAGCTTCGCCGCGTTGAAGCGCTGTTTGACCAGCACGCCCTTGGCCTTGCTGAACGTCAGGAAACCCTCGTGCCCGTGGTAATGGCCCATGCCCGACGGGCCGATGCCGCCGAACGGCATGTCGTCCTGCGCCACATGCAGCAGCGTGTCGTTGAGGCAGACGCCGCCGGAATGAGTTTCGCTGAGCACGCGCTTCTGTTCGCGCTTGTCGTAGCCGAAGTAGTAAAGAGCCAGAGGACGTGGCCGCTGATTGATGTAAGCAAATGCCTGATCCAGATCCTGATACGGCACGATCGGCAGCAGCGGGCCGAAGATCTCGTCCTGCATCACCGTCATCTCGTCGCTGACATTCAGCAGCAGGCTGTGCGGCATACGTCGGCCCTGGCCCTGGTCGAACAGCGGAATCAGCAGCGCGCCCTTGCTGGTGGCGTCGCTGAGATAGCTGTTGAGCCGCGCCAGTTGGCGCTCGTTGATGATCGCGGTGTAGTCCGGGTTGTCGGCGAGTGTCGGATAAAACCCGCGCACCGCCTGGCGATAGGCTTCGACGAAACCGCCGATGCGCGCTTCCGGCACCAGCACGTAGTCCGGGGCCACGCAGGTCTGGCCGGCGTTGAGGGTCTTGCCGAAAGCGATGCGTTCAGCGGCGTCCTTGAGCGGTACGTCGTGGGAAACGATGGCCGGGGATTTGCCGCCCAGCTCCAGGGTCACCGGTGTCAGGTTTTCCGCCGCTGCGCGCATCACATGCTTGCCGACGCTGGTGGAGCCAGTGAACAGCAGATGGTCGAAGCGCATCTTCGAAAACGCCACGCCGACATCGGCCTCGCCGAGCACCACGCACACCAGATCTTCGGGGAAGATCCGCGCCAGCAGTTCCTTGAGCAGCAGGCCGGTGGCCGGGGTCGATTCGCTGAGCTTGAGCATCACCCGGTTGCCGGCCGCGAGCGCGCCGGTCAACGGGCCGATGGCCAGGAACAGAGGGTAGTTCCACGGCACGATGACGCCGACCACGCCTAGCGGCTGGTACACGACTTTCGCCGACGCCGGCTGGAAAGCCACACCCACTTTGCGCCGCGAAGGTTTCATCCATTGACTGATGTGCTGACTGGCATAGTGAATGCCGTGCAGGCTCGGCATCAGTTCGGCGAGCAAGGTTTCATCGGCGCTGCGGTGGCTGAAGTCGGAGCTGATCGCCTCGATCAGGGCCTGCCGTTCGCTGCTCAGCAAATCGCGCAGGGCCTTGAGCCATTGCTGGCGCTGGGCCGCAGCCGGCATCGGGTTGGCGGCGTAGGCGGCACGCTGCGCATCGAACAGCCGGTTGAGCTCTTCCAGCGGCTGTTGCAGCGTTTGCAGGTAGGCAATATCGGCAGTCATTGTCAGCTCCGGAGATGTTGTTATGAGGAACTTTTTAGAGTCTATGCTCTAGAAAGTCAAATGGCTTCCTTGCGCATCCTGGTTTTATCCCGTTCCGGTTAGGTCGTAAGATGCCCCCCAACGCACTCTGAATTAAAGCTCAAGCCATGGCCCCACGGATCAAAACCAGCGAGCGCATCGTGCAGAACAGCCTCGAGCTGTTCAATCAGCAGGGCGAGCGCAGCATCAGCACCAATCACATCGCCGCCCACATGGAGATTTCTCCGGGCAATCTGTACTACCACTTCCCCAACAAGCAGGCGATCATCGCCGTGCTGTTCAGTGAGTACGAAAGCCTGGTGGACAGCTTCCTGCGTCCACCCCAGGGCCGTGCCGCGACGGTCGAAGACAAGCGTTTCTATCTCAAGGAATTGCTGTCGGCGATGTGGCGCTACCGTTTCCTGCATCGCGATCTTGAGCACCTGCTCGACAGCGATCCGGATCTGGCCGGGCGTTACCGGCGCTTTTCCCAGCGCTGCGTGATCCAGGGTGCGGCGATCTATGAAGGCTTCGTTGCCGCCGGGATCCTGAAGATGGACCGGGTGCAGATCGAGTCCCTGACCCTCAACGCGTGGATCATCCTCACCTCATGGGTGCGCTTCCTGTGCACGACCCGGGAGAATTCCAATCACCTCAGCGAGCAGGCCATCAAGCGTGGCGTGTATCAGGTGCTGGTGCTGGAAGCAGGGTTCGTCACCGAGCAGGCCCGCGATGAGGTCAACGCCTTGTTCGAAGAGTTTTACGTGCCGCTGGCCCAGGCCCTCGAAGAAAGACCGTAATTCCATTTCCTCACTGGAGTCGTTCGCTATGCCGATTGCGCAACTGATCAGCCCGACCGCACTGGATGCCCGCAAGGCGCAGCCGGGGCTGGTGATTCTCGATTGCCGTTTTGCCCTCGAAGACCCGGATTACGGCCAGCGCAGCTACGCCGAGGGGCACATTGCCGGGGCACATTTCGCCGATCTTGAGCGCGACCTCAGCGGCCCGGTGACCAAGGGTGTGACCGGTCGCCATCCGCTGCCGGAGCCGGCGGCGCTGATCGAACGCCTGCAAGCTTTCGGCATCGACAACGACAGCGACGTGGTTCTGTATGACGACGGCCCGGGCGCCTATGCGGCGCGGGCCTGGTGGTTGCTGGCGTGGTTGGGCAAGCGTGACGGCGTGTTCATTCTCGATGGCGGGCTCAAGGCCTGGCATGCGGCGGGGCTGCCGTTGAGTCTTGATCCACCGTCAGCGGCCCGGGGCAACTTCAGCGGCCAGCCGGACATGAGCCTGCTGCTCAGCGCCGAGCAATTGCAGCAGCGCCTCGGCCAGCCGGCCCTGACCCTGCTCGATGCCCGCGCCTTGCCGCGCTTCAAGGGTGAAGTGGAACCGATCGACCCGATCGCCGGGCACATTCCCGGCGCGCAATGCGCGGCGTTTACCGACAACCTGGGCAGCGACGGGCGTTTCCTGCCGGCCGATCAGCTCAAGCAGCGTTTCGCCGCGAAACTCGGTGAGCGCTCGCCGAACGATCTGGTGGCTTACTGCGGCTCCGGGGTGACGGCGTGTCACAACCTGTTCGCCCTGTGCCTGGCGGGCTATCCATTGGGTTCGCTGTATGCCGGATCGTGGAGCGAGTGGATCAACGAGCCGTCGCGCGGTATCGCCACCGGCGAGTAACCGTTCAGCGATCCAGCCGCGCACTGCGATAGGCCGCCGGCCCCACGCCATAAACCTGTTTGAACTGCCGGCTCAGATGGCTCTGGTCGGCAAATCCCAGCTGAGTGGCAACTTCCACCGGCAGGCAGCCGCTCTGCAACAAGCCCCGCGCGCAGGCGATCCGCTGCTGCATCAGCCAGCTGTGCGGCGGCATGCCGGTGGCGCGGCGGAACACCCGGGCGAAGTGGAAGGGCGAGAGGTTCACGGCCGCCGCGAGTTCTTCCAGCGAGGGCGGCGCCGCCAGTTGCGCGTGCAGCAACTCCTTGGCCATCGCTACCGCGCGGTGTTCTTTGCCGGGATTGCCGTTGATCTGCACCGCCGCATGACGCTGCAACAGCAACATCATCATTTCGCGCCACACCGTTTGCTGCTGCAACGCGGTGGCGGGGCTTTCCAGCAAGCGATGCAACTGACAGAAACCGTTGACCAGATCCGGGTCGCGATACAGCGTCGCACCGAAGGCCGGCATCGGTGCGGTCGGCAGTTCCAGCTCATTCAGCAGCGCGACGATCTGCCCGGTGTCGGGATAAAACGCCCGGTACAGCCAGCCGTCCTCGGTGCCCTTGTGGCCGTTATGCACTTCGTCCGGATTGATCAGCACCAGCGTGCCGCTGCCCGCCAGGTGTTCGGCGCCGCGATATCGGTAGCGCTGGGCGCCGGCCATGATCATGCCGATCACATAACCGTCGTGGACGTGCGGGGCGAAACGATGCTCGATGTAGCGCGCGGTCAACAGCTCGACCCCTGCCAGGGGCGCGGCTTGCCAGAAACGGATCGACTCGCCCTGATCGCTCATGACCTCACCCGCGCCCCGCGTCGGCCAGCCACTGCGGAATCCGTCGCTCCAGGTAATAACCCGGCTGGCGGAACGTGCCGTCGACGAAGCCGACATGTCCGCCCTTGCTCTGCAATTCGAACTGGGTCGTGGCCGACAACTCACTGGCCTGCGGCAGGCTGTGGGGAAATACGAACGGGTCGTCGGCCGCCTGAATGATCAGGGTCGGCGTGCGGATCTCACCGAGAAAATAGCGGCTCGACGCGCGGCGATAGTAATCCTCGGCATCGGCGAAACCGTGCAGCGGCGCGGTCACCCGGCCATCGAAATCCCAGAAGGTGCGCATGTTTTCCAGCGAGCCGAGGGCAGCCAGTGCGGCGAGACCGTCCTCGCGCCCGTCGTGCTGGAACTGGCGCTGCTTGTTCTTGATGTAGGCCACCATCTCGCGCATAAAGTGCGCCTGATAGACCTTCGAGAAACCCTGGCCGATACGGTCGGCACATTGATCGAGGCGAAACGGCACGGACACCGCCACCGCACCGAGCACGCCGCTGGCGCTGCCGGTTTCCCCCAGATGCTTGAGCAGCACATTGCCGCCGAGGGAATAGCCAACCGCATACAGCGGTGCCAGTGGCCGCTTGGCTTTCAGGTGGCGAATGGTTTCGGCGAGGTCTTCGCTGGCGCCGGAATGGTAGCTGCGCGGCAACAGGTTCGGTTCGCCCGAGCAGCCGCGCCAGTTCAGCGCGACACTGGCCCAGCCCTGCGCGGCGAGCGCTGCTTGGATTCCCGCGACGTAAGGCGAATTGGAAGAACCGGTCAGCCCGTGCAGCACCAGCACCAATGGCGCTTCAGCGCTATGCGGGCCGTGCCAGTCGAGGTCGAGGAAGTCACCGTCGTCCAGCCACAGTCGTTCGCGCTGGCGATCAAGGTGCACGGTTTTGCGCCACAACGGCCCCCACAAGGTTTGCAGGTGCGGATTGCCGAGGCCGAAGGCGGGGATGAACGGTTTTGACGAAGGGGACACGATTGCTCTCGATGCAGCGCAGCGAGCCTCGGCTGAGACTCGCCGCTTTTTCAGGCCGGTCGGTTAACCGGCGATCACTGCCATACGTTGCCACAACGCGTAGTACACCCGCCCGGATTTCTGCTCGCGGTGCAGGCGCCAGTTGCCCGGCAGGCCGAGGGTCGATGGCGCGGTTTCGCTTTCAGTGTAGATCCACGAATCGTCGGCCAGCCATTGGCGCTCTTCCAGCAATGTGCACACCGTCGGCAGCAGGTTCTGGTTGAACGGCGGGTCGAGGAACACCAGGTCGAACGCGGTTGCGGTCTGGGTTTCGAGGTAGCGCAGGGCATCGGCGGTCTGCACGTGGCCGTTGGTGCAGCGCAGGGTGCCGAGGTGTTCTTTCAGGCGGGAGACTGCGACGTGGCTGGCATCCAGCGCCTGACCCATGGTCGCGCCACGGGACAGCGCTTCCAGAAACAGCGCGCCGCTGCCGGCGAACGGATCGAGCACCTTGGCCCCGGCAACGTAGGGCGCGAGCCAGTTGAACAGGGTTTCACGCACCCGGTCCGGCGTCGGACGCAGGCCCGGCGCATCGGGAAAGCTCAGCTTTCGGCTGCGCCATTCGCCGCCGATGATGCGCAACTGGTTCACACCGTTGTGCAGTTTTTGTACAGGTTTCTTTGGACTGGCCATTAATGCTCCGGAACCCCGAGCGGCTGCTCGGCAGGTTTATCAGATGGGGCCGGTAACGGCTTTTGCGGCACGGTCGGGCCAGCGCTGACGATGACCAGTTTATCCGTGCTCAAGTGTTTGTTCAGAACGTCGCGAACCTGCTCGACCGTCAGGCTCTGGGACTGACGCATGAAGTCGTCCAGATAACTCAGCGGCAGGTTGTAGAAACCCATGGCGCCGAGCTGGCCGACAATATCGGCATTGCTCGCGGTGGACAGCGGGAAGCTGCCGGCCAGTTCGCGCTTGGCGTCGTCGAGTTCTTTCTGGGTCGGGCCGGTCTTGAGGTAGTCGGCGAGCACGTCCTGCACCAGCTTCAGGGTGCCTTCGCTCATTTCCGCGCGGGTCTGCAGGTTGATCATGAACGGGCCGCGAGCCTGCATCGGGCTGAACGCCGAATACACGCCATAGGTCAGGCCGCGCTTCTCGCGCACTTCGCTCATCAGCCGGGTGCCGAAACCGCCACCGCCGAGGATCTGGTTGCCCATCGACAAGGCAGCGTAGTCCGGGTCATCACGGTCGATGCCCAGTTGCGCAATCATCAGGTTGGTCTGCTTCGACGGAAACTCGATGTGGCCGATGCCGGCTTTCGGCTCGGTCGGTTGCTCAACCTTCGCCAGCGCCGGGCCTTTTGGCAGCGCAGCGGACACCTGATTGGCAATCGCCTCGGCTTCGCTGCGGGACAGATCACCCACCAGCGCGATCACCACGTTACCGGCCGCGTAGGCCTTGGCGTGGAACTCTCGCAGTTGCGCCAGCGTGATCTTCGGCACGCTTTGCGCGTTGCCGTCGCTGGAATGGGCGTACGGGTGATTGCCGTACAGGCGCTTCATCAGTTCCAGACTGGCGAGTTTGCCGGGGTTCTGTTTCTGGTATTCGAAACCGGCGAGCATCTGGTTCTTGATGCGCGCGAAGGAGTCAGCCGGGAAGGTCGGTTTGCCCACTACTTCCGAAAACAGCTTCAGCGCTGGCTCGCGTTTGTCGGCAGCACTGAGGCTGCGCAGCGACGCGATGGCCATGTCTTTATAGGCGCCGTTGCCGAAATCCGCGCCCAGGCCTTCGAAACCTTGAGCGATGGCGCCGACGTCCTTGCCCGCCACACCTTCGTTGAGCATGGCGTTGGTCAGCAAGGCCAGGCCCGGCGCGTTACCGTCCTGGCTGCTGCCGGCGGAAAAGATCAGGCGCATGTCGAACATCGGCAGTTCGCGGGCTTCGACGAACAGCACCTTGGCGCCTTCGGCGGTGTTCCAGGTCTGCACGTCGAGCTTGCGGCTGGCCGGGGCCTTGCCGTCGAGTTCGGCCAGCGATTGCAGCTTCTGACTGGACTTGGCGTTATCCAGCGCTTCGCTGGCCTTGCTGTTGTCGCTCGGTACCAGATAGAACGCAGCGGAGCCGATGATGGCCACGGCGATCAGGCCGAGCAGCAGGCGTGGGGTTTTGCGCTCACTCATGAGTCGTCTCCAGTGGCAGGACGTGGGCGACGCTGAGACGTTCGCGGGTGAAATACAGCTTGGCGGCGTTCTGGATGTCTTGCGGGGTGACGCTTTCCAGATCGGCCAGTTCGGTGTCCATCAGCTTCCACGACAGACCGACGGTCTCCAGCTGGCCGATGGCGGTGGCCTGGCTGGTGATCGAATCGCGCTCGAAGACCAGACCGGCGATGACCTGCGCACGCACGCGCTCCAGCTCTTCGGCGGACGGCGCAGTGGTTTTCAGTTGTTCCAGCAGTTTCCACAGGCCGGCTTCAGCCTGGGCCATGGTCTTTTTCTTCTGGGTGTTCGGTGTGGCCGACAGAGTGAACAGGCTGTCACCGCGGGTATAGGCGTCGTAGCTCGACGAGCCGCCGGACACCAGCTCTTCGCCGCGCTCCAGTTGGGTCGGGATGCGACCGCTGTAGCCGCCGTCCAGCAATGCCGAAATCAGGCGCAAGGCGTTGACCGAACGTTTGTCTTCGGCAGTGGCGATGCTCGGGACGTTGAAACCGAGCATCAGGCTCGGCAGTTGGGTCTGCACGTGCAGGGTGATCTGGCGTTCGCCGGGTTCAGCCAGCTCCAGCGGCTTTTTCGCCGGCGGTACGTCGCGTTTCGGGATCGGCCCGAAGTAGCGCTGGGCGAGGGTCTTCACCTCGTCCGGGGTCACGTCGCCGACCACCACCAGCGTGGCGTTGTTCGGCACGTACCAGGACTGATACCAGTGACGCAGCTCTTCGACCTTCATCCGCTCAAGGTCGGCCATCCAGCCGATGGTCGGCGTGTGATAACCGCTAGCCGGATAGGCCATGGCCTTGTAGCGCTCGTAGGCCTTGGACATCGGCTTGTCATCGGTGCGCAGGCGGCGCTCTTCCTTGATGACTTCGATTTCCTTGGCGAACTCGTCAGCCGGCAGACGCAGATTGGCCATTCGGTCGGCTTCCAGTTCGAAGGCCACGCCCAGACGGTCGCGGGCCAGCACCTGGTAATAAGCGGTGAAGTCGTCGCTGGTGAACGCGTTCTCTTCGGCGCCGAGGTCGCGCAGGATCAGCGAGGCTTCGCCCGGACCGACTTTCTCGCTGCCCTTGAACATCATGTGTTCGAGGGCGTGGGACAGACCGGTCTGGCCCGGGGTTTCGTAGCTGGAACCGACCTTGTACCAGACCTGCGACACCACCACCGGCGCGCGATGGTCTTCGCGCACGACGACCTTCAGGCCGTTGTCGAGGGTGAATTCGTGGGTCGGTTGCGGGTCGGCCGCCAGGGCCGAAAGGGGCAGGCAGACTGTGCTGAGCAGCAGGCCTGCGGCGCGGCGGGCTAGAGCATTCATTCGTTTTTAAACCTGTTGGGCTGCCCGCTTGGTCTTAGCGTCGGCGGGCGAGAGGGTGCTAGGATACTGATCCGTTTTACCGGCGACCACGCCTATCCGGTTTTGAAACCTTGATCAGGTTGTAAGGGTTTGCGGCAGAAGGCTTTGGTTTATCAGCTAAACTTCGCTTTTTCGCCGATTTTGCCGGCCAGTCCTTCATTAAAACGATTCCTTTGAGGTGCCGTTGGTGCCTCGACAAAATGTTGCGCGTGAACAAGCTGGGTGAAACACAGTCTGTTCTGCATCGAATATTTATTTGCCGGGGCGCCCCTGTGGCGCGTCGCTACCGTGAGATAGCCGTCCTCCATGTTTGGTTCCAACGACGACAAGAAGACCCCAGCTGCGGCTGGCGAGAAGAAAAGCCTGTTCGGATGGCTGCGCAAGAAACCGCAGGAACCCGTCGTCGAACAGCCGACTACCATTCCTGAGCCAGCCCCTGCGCCCGCTCCCGTAATAGAAGAAGCGCCGGCGCCGGTTGTGCTGCCGATCGCCGAGCCGGTGCTGCAACCGGTGGCCGAGGCCGAGTCTGAAGCGCCGGCTGCCGCTGAGTTGCCGCTGTCCCCGGCCAGCGAGCCTTGGCTGACCTTGCCAGTGGCGGAAGAACCGGTGGCGCTGGTTGAAGAGGCTGCGCCGCATGTTACGCCGCCGATTCCTGCGCCGGTTGCGTTCGCTGCTGAGCCTGTTCAGGCGCCGGTGGTGGAAGCTGCTCCGGTCATTCCAGAACCTGTGGTTGTTGCCCCGGTTGCCCCAATTGTTGAAGTGCCCGAACCTGCACCTGCACCTGCACCTGCACCTGCACCTGCACCTGCACCTGCACCTGCACCTGCACCTGCACCGGTCGCCGTAGCGCCAGCCGCGCCAGTCGCTCCTGTGGAAATCCAGGTTGAAACCCCGGTCGAGGCCCCGCGCACCGAAGAAACCAAGGCCGGCTTCTTTGCCCGTCTCAAGCAAGGCCTGTCCAAGACCAGCGCCAGCATCGGCGAGGGCATGGCCAGCCTGTTCCTCGGCAAGAAAGCCATCGATGACGATCTGCTCGACGATCTCGAAACCCGCCTGCTGACTGCCGACGTCGGCGTCGAGGCGACTTCGGTGATCATCCAGCGCCTGACCCAGAAGGTCGCACGTAAAGAGCTGGCCGATTCCGACGCCCTGTACAAATCCCTGCAGGCCGAGCTGGCCGCAATGCTCAAACCGGTCGAGCAGCCGCTGAAGATCGCTTCCCAGAACAAGCCATTCGTGATTCTGGTGGTCGGCGTCAACGGCGCCGGCAAGACCACCACCATCGGCAAACTGGCGAAGAAACTGCAGCTGGAAGGCAAGAAAGTCATGCTGGCCGCCGGTGACACCTTCCGTGCCGCGGCTGTCGAGCAGCTACAGGTCTGGGGCGAGCGCAACAAGATTCCGGTGATTGCCCAGCACACGGGCGCGGACTCGGCTTCGGTGATCTTCGACGCCGTGCAGGCCGCCAAGGCTCGTGGCATCGACGTGCTGATCGCCGACACTGCCGGTCGCCTGCACACCAAAGACAACCTGATGGAAGAACTGAAAAAGGTTCGCCGGGTGATCGGCAAGCTCGACGCCGATGCGCCGCACGAAGTGCTGCTGGTGCTCGACGCCGGCACCGGCCAGAACGCCATCAACCAGGCCAAGCAATTCAACCAGACTGTCGAACTGACCGGCTTGGCGCTGACCAAACTCGACGGCACCGCCAAGGGCGGGGTGATTTTCGCCCTGGCCAAGCAGTTCGGCCTGCCGATCCGCTACATCGGCGTCGGTGAAGGCATCGACGATCTGCGTACCTTTGAAGCCGAACCCTTTGTCCAGGCACTGTTTGCCGAGCGGGAGCGTTCATGATTCGTTTCGAACAGGTCGGTAAGCGCTACCCGAACGGTCACGTCGGCTTGCATGAGCTGAGCTTTCGAGTCCGTCGCGGCGAGTTCCTGTTTGTCACCGGCCACTCCGGTGCCGGTAAATCCACGTTGTTGCGCCTGTTGCTGGCGATGGAACGTCCGACCAGCGGCAAGCTGCTGCTGGCCGGGCAGGACCTGAGCACCATCAGCAATGCGCAGATTCCGTTCCTGCGTCGGCAGATCGGCGTGGTGTTCCAGAACCATCAACTGCTGTTCGATCGCACGGTGTTCAACAACGTCGCACTGCCATTGCAGATTCTCGGGCTGTCCAAGGTCGAGATCGCCAAGCGCGTCGATTCGGCGCTGGAGCGCGTGGCGCTGTCGGACAAGGCAGAGCTGTATCCGGGCGATCTGTCCACCGGTCAGCAACAGCGCGTCGGTATTGCCCGCGCCATCGTTCACCGTCCGGCCCTGCTGCTGGCGGACGAACCGACCGGTAACCTCGACCCACGTCTGGCGGCCGAGATCATGGGCGTGTTCGAAGACATCAACCGTCTGGGCACCAGCGTGCTGATCGCCAGTCACGACCTGGCGCTGATTGCGCGCATGCGCCATCGCATGCTGACCCTGCAACGCGGCCGATTGATCGGCGACGGGGAGGCCGGTGTATGAGTGCAACACGCAGTCCGAAGGTTTCCGAGCGCGTGGCCCCGAAGGCCGCCGATCCGCAACCGCCAAAGAAGAAAAAGCACGACGATGACGACGGTCCGGACTTTGCCACGTTGTTCCGTGCCTGGATCGAAAGCCATCGCGCCAGCTGGATCGACAGCCTGCGCCGTCTCGGCAAGCAGCCGATCGGCAGCTTCTTCACCTGCATGGTGATGGCGGTTGCGCTGAGTCTGCCGATGGGCCTTTCGTTGCTGCTGAGCAACGTCGAGCGTCTGGGCGGCTCGTGGCAGCGCGCGGCGCAGATTTCGCTGTACCTGGAACTCGAGGCGAGTCCGGCTCAGGGCGAAGCGTTGCGCGACCAGATCAAAGGCATGCCGGGCGTAGCTGATGCTGAATATGTCGGCCGCGATCAGGCGCTGGAAGAGTTCCAGCAGCAGTCCGGATTGGGCGAAGCCCTGCGCGAGCTGCCGGAAAACCCGCTGCCTGGCGTGGTGCTGGTGACGCCGAACGAGGTCGACAAGTCGACCCTGGAAGCATTAAGACAAAAACTTTCCGAGCTGCCCAAGGTACAGCAGGCGCAACTTGATCTAGTCTGGGTCGAGCGTCTGGCCGCCATCCTCAAGCTCGGTGACCGTTTCGTGTTCGGTCTGACGGTGTTGCTGGTTTCTGCATTACTTTTGGTGATAGGCAATACCATTCGTCTTCATATTGAAAACCGCCGCACCGAGATAGAAGTGATTAAACTCGTCGGCGGCACCGACAGCTATGTGCGTCGTCCCTTCCTCTATATGGGTGCGTTGTATGGCTTCGGTGCGGGGCTGCTGTCCTGGGGTGTATTGGCGTTCGGCCTGAACTGGCTGAACGACGCGGTGGTCGGGCTGGCCGGCTTGTACGGCAGTGATTTCGCACTGGCCGGCGTGCCGGTTGCCGACGGTCTGTCGCTCTTGCTTGGCGCGGTGCTGTTGGGTTATATCGGTGCATGGATTGCAGTCGCACGTCATCTCAGGGAGCTGGCGCCGAAGTAGAATCTTTTTTTGCGCGTGATTGACCTTTCAGTGGTTAAGGAAACTTTCATTTGAGTTTCCGGTCAATTTTTCGCAATGCTGAAAAGCATGAGTATGTAAGTCGGAGGTTTTTTCGTATGACCAATTCTTTGCAACCTGCGTATGCATTGGTTCCGGGCGCAAACCTGGAAGCCTATGTACACACCGTCAACAGCATTCCATTGCTGACGCCGGAGCAGGAGCGTGAACTGGCCGAGAGTCTCTACTATGAGCAGGATTTGGGGGCGGCTCGGCAGATGGTGCTCGCCCACCTGCGGTTTGTCGTACACATCGCCCGTAGCTATTCCGGCTACGGTCTGGCTCAGGCTGACCTGATCCAGGAAGGTAACGTCGGCCTGATGAAGGCCGTGAAGCGTTTCAACCCGGAAATGGGCGTGCGTCTGGTGTCCTTCGCGGTGCACTGGATCAAGGCCGAGATTCACGAGTTCATCCTGCGCAACTGGCGGATCGTGAAAGTCGCGACCACCAAGGCCCAGCGCAAGCTGTTCTTCAACCTGCGCAGCCAGAAGAAACGTCTGGCCTGGCTGAACAACGAGGAAGTCCACCGTGTGGCGGAAAGCCTCGGCGTCGAGCCGCGTGAAGTGCGTGAGATGGAAAGTCGCCTGACCGGCCATGACATGGCCTTCGACCCGGCTGCGGAAGCGGACGACGACAGTGCTTTTCAGTCGCCGGCCAACTACCTGGAAGACCACCGGTACGACCCGGCGCGTCAACTGGAAGATGCCGACTGGAGCGACAACTCCAATCACAACCTGCACGAAGCGCTGGAAGTGCTGGACGAACGCAGTCGCGACATCCTCTACCAGCGCTGGCTGGCAGAAGAGAAAGCCACGCTGCACGACCTGGCGCAGAAGTACAACGTGTCGGCCGAGCGGATCCGTCAGCTCGAGAAGAGCGCGATGAACAAGCTCAAGTTGTCGATTGCCGCATAACCGGCAGTCCGGCAATAAAAAAACGCCCCGATCAGTGATGATCGGGGCGTTTTTGTTTGCCTGTCAGAAAGTCATTGGGCCCAGGGCGCGCGGCGCGAATCATTGAGTGTCAGCAGGTAGCTGTCGCCACCCAGCTGGCTCATCTGTTGGCGAATCCATCCGGCACGGCGTGACACGTAAGCGGTTGGGTGGCTGGCGCTCCAGACCCGGGGATTCGGCAGCACAGCCGCCAGATAACTCGCCTGCTGCCGGGACAGCGACCTGGCGCCTACGCCAAAGTGATGCCTTGCCGCCGCTTCGGCGCCGAACACGCCGTCATCCCACTCGACGCTGTTCAGGTACACCTCGAGAATCCGCTGCTTGGGCCAGAACACTTCGATCAGCGCGGTGAACCACGCTTCCAGGCCTTTGCGCAGATAACTGCGGCCGGACCACAAAAACAGGTTCTTCGACACTTGCTGACTCAGGGTGCTGGCGCCGCGAATCGAGCCGCCGAGTTCGTTGTGGGCCAGTGCGGCCTTGATCGCACTCAGGTCAAAACCCCAGTGCTCGGGGAATTTCTGGTCTTCGCCGGCAATCACCGCGACCTTCAGGTCATCGGAGATCTCGTCCCACGGCTTCCAGGTGCGTTGCAGATCGATCGGCTCGCCGTCGACCCAGGATTCGATCTTGCGCTCGACCATCAGCGCCGTGCCCGGTGGCGGCACGAAGCGAAACACCAACACCAGCAATACGCTGCCGCCCGCGAACCAGAGCAGGGCCTTCGTGAAACGACGGAGAAATAAACGCAGCATAGAGATGGCTTGGCCGAACCGGTTGAGCGGGCCATTATACAGACCCTGCCGATCGAGTCTGACTGGAGTTCTACATGCTGCGTAGCTTTCTGATGCTGGCTGCCTTCTTTGGTTTCACTGGTGTCGGCCTCGGCGCATTCGCCGCCCATGGCCTGAAAAACCGCCTGACCCCGGAGTATCTGGCGATCTTCCACACCGGCGTCACCTACCAGTTGGTGCACGCACTTGCGCTGTTCGGCGTGGCGCTGCTGGCCACCCAGTTTCAGGGGCGTCTGGTCGCCTGGGCCGGCATTTCGTTCACCGTCGGTATCCTGCTGTTCTCCGGCAGCCTGTACCTGCTGACCACCATCGGCATCGGCAAGCTCGGCATCATCACCCCGTTCGGCGGCCTGGCGTTCCTGATCGGCTGGCTGTGCCTCGGACTCGCCGCCTGGCGCCTGCAGCCAACCGCTTGACGCTTGGTGCTGACCTTTAGGTCATGATCGGGCTAGAATGCCACCCCCTAAAAAGTGATGGCGGCGTTGCGCATGCGCATTCAGTTGAACGGTGAATCCTTTGAACTGCCCGACGGTGAAACCGTTGCGGCCCTGCTGACCCGTCTGGATCTGACCGGACGCCGCGTCGCGGTCGAACTCAATCTGGATATCGTCCCGCGCAGCCAGCATGCCGACACCACTTTGAACGACGGCGACAACGTCGAAGTGGTGCATGCCATCGGCGGCGGCTGATCACCAGGCCTGCAAGGGCCGAGAATTCTGCAAGACCCTCACCCCAACAGAGGATTCCCCATGAGCATCGTTCGTAGCGACAAGCCTTTCGTTCTGGCCGGTCGTACTTACCAGTCGCGTTTGCTGGTCGGTACCGGCAAGTACCGTGACATGGAAGAAACCCGTCTGGCCATCGAAGCCTCGGGTGCCGAGATCGTCACCTTCGCCGTGCGCCGCACCAACCTGGGCCAGATCGAAGGCGAGCCGAACCTGCTCGAAGTGCTGTCGCCGGATCGCTACACCTTCCTGCCGAACACCGCCGGCTGCTACGACGCTGTCGAAGCCGTGCGCACCTGCCGTCTGGCTCGTGAGCTGCTCGACGGCCACAACCTGGTGAAGCTGGAAGTGCTGGCCGACCAGAAAACCCTGTTCCCCAACGTGATCGAAACCCTCAAGGCCGCCGAAGTGCTGGTCAAGGAAGGCTTCGACGTGATGGTTTACACCAGCGATGACCCGATCATCGCCCGGCAACTGGCGGAAATCGGCTGCATCGCGGTCATGCCGCTGGCCGGCCTGATCGGTTCGGGCCTGGGGATCTGCAACCCGTACAACCTGCAGATCATCCTCGAAGAAGCCAAGATCCCGGTGCTGGTGGATGCCGGTGTCGGCACCGCTTCCGACGCCACCATTTCCATGGAGCTGGGCTGTGACGCGGTGCTGATGAACTCGGCCATCGCCCACGCCCAGCAGCCGATCATGATGGCCGAAGCCATGAAACACGCGATCGTCGCGGGCCGCCTGGCCTACCTCGCCGGCCGCATGCCGAAAAAACTCTATGCCAGCGCCTCTTCGCCGCTGGATGGTCTGATCAAGTAAGAGCTATTGATGACTGAATCGAACGACACGCCAATCCAGACGGAAGAAGGCGACGAGCGCCAACACCGCCGCATCAAGAGTTTCGTGATGCGCGCCGGGCGCATGACCGAAGGCCAGCAGCGCGGCCTGGATCAGGGCGCGCCGAAGTTCGTCCTGCCGCTGGCCGATGCGCCGGTGGATTACGACCAGGTGTTCGGCCGTTCCGCGCCGCGTTCGCTGGAGATCGGTTTCGGCATGGGCCATTCGCTGCTGGAAATGGCCGCCGCTGCGCCGGAACAGGATTTCATCGGTGTCGAGGTTCACCGTCCGGGTGTCGGCGCGCTGCTCAATGGCGTGCTGACTCAGGGCCTGACCAACCTGCGGGTCTACGATTGCGACGCGATCGAAGTACTCAACCGCTGCATCGCCGACAACAGCCTCGATCGCCTGATGCTGTTCTTCCCGGATCCGTGGCACAAGAGTCGTCACCACAAGCGCCGCATCGTTCAGGCATCCTTCGCTGAGCTGGTGCGCAGCAAGCTGAAGGTTGGCGGCATTCTGCACATGGCCACCGACTGGGAACCGTACGCCGAATACATGCTGGAAGTGATGAACGTCGCCCCGGGCTATCGCAACCTCGCCGAAGACGGCAAGTGCGTACCGCGCCCGGCCGAACGCCCGATCACCAAGTTCGAACGCCGCGGCGAACGTCTTGGGCATGGCGTGTGGGATCTGAAGTTCGAAAAACAGTCGTAAGTACTGCGCAGTGATCGTTCCCACGCTCTGCGTGGGAATGCCTCAATGGACGCTCCGCGTCCGCTTCGGGGGACGCAGAGCGTCCCGGGCTGCATTCCCACGCAGAGCGTGGGAACGAGCACGTGAGATTCAGCGGCGATCCGCGACCACGCCAATCAACACCAGCACCACCAACAACACCGGCGCCAGGCTGTAGTTGTTGAACTGGCTCAGCCCCTTCACTACCCACGGCGTCGCGTAGATCAGTGCTGCGCCGCTGCCGATCAGGCACAGCAGGGCCATCAGTGGGACGCGCAGGGCGCCGGCGATGCTGCCCAGGCGTTGCTCGACCCAGGCCTTGAAGTCAGCGCCGAACAGCACCAGCAGGCAGCCCACCAGGGCCAGCGCGATTTCCGAGAGGTTGCTGCGGCTCCAGCGGGACACGGTGGCGAGCAGGTCGAGTATCAAATCCATGCGGTTTCCTTAAGAGCGGTCAGCTCAGAAATTTCTGCAGCAAGTCGTTGAGGAACAGTTGTCCGCGCTCGGTGGCCGCCAGACGTGACGGTTCGACCTGCAACAGGCCGCTTTGTTCGGCCTCGCGCCGGTGTTCGTCGAGGCTCTCCAGCGGCAGGCCGGTGCGCTCCGGGTACAGGCGCGATTCGACGCCGGCGGTCAGGCGCAGGGCGTTCATCAGGAACTCGAACGGCATCTCGTCGTTGGTCAGGGCTTTCTCGCCGGCCTGGAAGCTTTTGGCCGGGTTGAGGTAATCCTTCGGCAGGCGCGTCTTCCAGGTGCGCACGATGCGCCCGTCCGGGTGACTGAGCTTGCCGTGGGCGCCGGCGCCGATGCCGATGAAGTCGCCGAAGCTCCAATAATTGAGGTTGTGTCGCGCCGGGCGACCCGGTTGGGCATAGGCCGAAACTTCGTACTGCGCGTAACCGTGCTCGGCCAGCAGCGCCTGTCCGGCCTCTTGAATGTCCCACAGCGTGTCGTCTTCCGGCAGTACCGGCGGCTGGTTCCAGAACACGGTGTTCGGCTCCAGCGTCAGCTGATACCAGGAAATGTGCGTCGGCTTCAGCTCGATCGCCTGGCGCAGATCGCTCAGGGCATCGTCCAGCGACTGGTCCGGCAAACCATGCATCAAGTCGAGGTTGAAGTTATCGAACCCGGCCTGGCGCGCCATGCCGGCGGCGCGTACCGCTTCGTCGCCATTGTGGATGCGGCCGAGGGCCTTGAGCTTTTCCTGCTGGAAACTCTGGATGCCGATCGACAGGCGATTGATCCCCAGTTTGCGGTAGGCGACGAACTTCTCTTGCTCGAAGGTCCCGGGGTTGGCTTCCAGGGTGATTTCGATGTCGTCGGCAAACGGAATGCGCTGTTTCACGCCTTCCAGCAAGCGGCCCAGGGCTTCGGCACTGAACAGGCTCGGGGTGCCGCCGCCAAAGAAGATCGAACTCAATTCACGGCCATACACCGCGTGCAGATCCTGATCGAGGTCGGCCAGCATCGCGTCGACGTATTCCTGCTCCGGCAACACCGGGCTGGCGGTGTGGGAGTTGAAGTCGCAATAGGGGCATTTGCGCACACACCACGGGATGTGGATGTACAGCGCCAAGGGCGGCAGCGTCGGCAACGGCGCCCGAGGCGAGGAGGCGGCGCCGCCGATAATCAGCGACGACGCGGAGGAGCTATCGGTCATTTCAAGCCCAGACGCTGGCGCAGCAGATCCATTGCACGGGCGCGGTGGCTGATCTGGTTCTTGTCGCTCGGGCTCAGTTCGGCGCTGGACACGTTACGCTCCGGCACCCAGAACAGCGGGTCGTAGCCGAAACCGTGCTCGCCACTGGCGGCGGTCAGAATGCGACCGTGCCACAGACCTTCGCAGAGGATCGGCAGTGGATCGTCGGCGTGACGCACCAGCGCCAGCACGCAGACGAACTGCGCGCCACGCTCGGCTTCAGGCACGTCCTTCAAGGCGTCGAGCAGTTTGGCGTTGTTTGCCGCGTCGCCCTTGCCGTCGGCGTAGCGCGCCGAGTAGATGCCCGGCGCACCGCCGAGGAAATCCACCGCCAGGCCCGAATCGTCGGCCAGCGCCGGCAGCCCGGAAATGCGCGCGGCATTGCGCGCCTTGAGAATCGCGTTCTCGACGAACGACAGACCGGTTTCTTCCGGCTCCACGCTGCTGAATTCGCCAATCGAGCGCAGTTGCACCGAATCGCCGAGCATGGCCTGGAGTTCCTTGAGCTTGCCGGCGTTATGGCTGGCCAGTACGAGTTGCTTGAGATTGATCATTGGCCAGGGAAAAGCTCTTGGTTGAAATTGATGATGTTGATCTTGTCGCCGGTCTGCACCTTGATTTCAAAGGTGCGGGTTTCCTGCTGCTCCACCGGGTATTGGGCGATGTAGTAGATCGCGCCCTGTTCGGTGATCTGGCGGAAAGTCAGCGGCACGCTCTGGCTGGTCAGGTCTTTGACGGTGCCGGTGACCTGGGCGATCAGCGGTTTGCCGTCCTTGATCACCGAGACATTGATCACGCCCTGGTTCTTGCTGCGGATCAGCTCGGCAGCCTTGGCGATGTCCGGCGTCAGGAAGGTCGAGTTGAAGGTGTTGTAATGCACGGTGACATCACCGAACACTTCCTTGCGTTCGCCCTTGATGGCATCGGCGGCCACGGCCGACAGGCTCAGGCAGGCGGCCAATAGCGCGGTAATCAAGCGTCCCATGTTCGTTCTCCTCGCAATGTCGTGGTTCAGACCGCGATTCTGTGATCCGCAAGCCCCGGGCTGCTGACGCGGTAGATACCGATCTCACCTAACAGATTAGGCCATAGCTTACTGGCCCACCCGTGGCGGTGCTGTTGATCCACGGCAAGCCGATCAATGACCTTCGCCTCACGTTCGCGACAAAGTTCTTCAAAGTCTTCGAAGGTGCAGAAGTGGATGTTCGGCGTGTTGTACCAGGTGTACGGCAGGAATTCCGACACCGGCATCCGACCCTTGCTCGCCAGGTACCAGCGGCAGCGCCAGTGACCGAAATTCGGGAACGTGATGATGCACTGGCGTCCGACCCGCAGCATTTCGTCGAGGATCTTGTCCGGGTAGTGCACGGCTTGCAGGGCCTGGGTCATCACCACGATGTCGAAGCTGTTGCTGGCGAAGTTGCCCAGGCCCTTGTCCAGGTCCTGCTCGATGACGTTGACGCCCTTGGCCACGCACTGCGCGATGTTGTCCGCGTCGTTTTCCAGGCCATAGCCGGTGACCTGCTTGTGGTCGCGCAGCCAGGTCAGCAACTCGCCGTCACCGCAACCGAGGTCGAGCACGCGGCTGCCGGCGGGGATCCATTCCTGGATGATTTCCAGATCAGCTCTCATGGCTTTCTCACAACGTAATGCGGTTCATGTAATTGCCGAACGCCTGCAAATAACGCGGGATCGGAATCAGGAAGGCGTCGTGGCCCTGCGGCGCGTCGATTTCCAGGTAGCTGACGTCCTTGCGTGCGGCCATCAGCGCGTCCACCAATTCCCGCGAGCGGGCCGGGGAGAAACGCCAGTCGGTGGTGAACGACATCACGCAGAACTTGGCTTTTGCACCTTCGAAAGTTTTCGCCAGGTTATCGTTGAAGTTCGCCGCCGGATCGAAGTAGTCCAGCGCCTTGGTCATCAACAGATAGGTGTTGGCATCGAAGCGTCCGGAGAACTCTTCGCCCTGATAACGCAGGTAACTTTCGACCTGGAACTCGACGCTGTGGAAGTCGTAGTTGAGCTTTTCGCTCTTCAGGCCGCGGCCGAATTTCTCGCCCATGGAGTCGTCGGACAGATACGTGATGTGCCCGACCATCCGCGCCAGCATCAGGCCGCGTTTGGGGATCACGCCTTGTTCCTGGAACGAGCCGCCGTGGAATTCCGGGTCGGTGAGGATCGCCTGGCGCGCCACTTCGTTGAAGGCGATGTTCTGCGCCGACAGCTTGGGGGCCGAGGCGATGGCCAGGCAGTGGCGAACTCGATCCGGATACGTGATGGTCCATTGCAGCGCCTGCATGCCGCCGAGGCTGCCGCCGATCACCGCTGCCCACTGGCTGATGCCGAGCAGGTCGGCCAGGCGTGCCTGGCTGTGCACCCAGTCTTCCACGGTCAGCACCGGAAAGTCGGCGCCGAACGGCTTGCCGGTTTCCGGGTTGAGGCTGCTCGGGCCGGTGGAACCGTTGCAGCCGCCGAGGTTGTTCAGGCTGACCACGAAGAACTTGTTGGTGTCGATCGGTTTGCCGGGGCCGATGCAGCTGTCCCACCAACCGGGCTTGCGGTCGTCGACGCTGTGGTAACCCGCAGCGTGGTGGTGGCCGGACAGGGCGTGGCAGATCAGCACGGCGTTGCTCGCTTGCGCGTTCAGCGTGCCGTAGGTTTCGTAGATCAGGTCATAATCGGCCAGCGAACGGCCGCAGGCCAGGGCCAGCGGTTCGCTGAAGTGCGCCGTTTGCGGCGTCACCAGACCAACAGAATCGGGGGGAAAGGCAGCTGGCATCGACCCTGCTCTCGTTGAAATGAGGCGTAAGTCTAAAGACCGGTGGGGTTAGCGGCAAGCAACCATCAGGCCTGATTTGCGCTCGTTCCCACGCTCTGCGTGGGAATGCATCCCGGGACGCTCCGCGTCCTACTCCGAAGCGGGCGCGGAGCGTCCAATGAGGCATTCCCACGCGGAGCGTGGGAACGATCAGCGGAGTAGTCCAGGCAAATCCGGCAACTTCTTCGGCGAGCAGATCTTCACTCGCTTCTGCCGGTTCAACTCGCCGCCGATCAGGCTGACCTGGCTTTTGGAAACCCCAAAAGCCTTGGCCAGAAACCCCATCAGGTACGCATTGGCCTTGCCCTCGACCGGCGGCGCGGTCAGGCGGATCTTCAGGCGATCGCCGTGCAGCCCGCAGAAATCATCGCTGCGGGCGGCCGGTTGCAGGTGACATTCCAGAATCAGGTCGTCACCGTCCCAGCGAAACCAGCTCACATCAGCAGGCGCAGGATTTCCGGCATCATCGTCATCGCCGCGAGATTGTTGATCACCAGCATGTCGATCAGCTTCAGCACGAGGAAGGCGAAGATCGGCGACAGGTCCAGACCACCGAGGTTCGGCAGGATGCGGCGGAACGGCGCCAGGGCCGGTTCGCAGATCTGGTTCACCAGTTCGGCGCCCGGATTGTGGCTGCCCGGTGCGACCCAGGACAGGATGATGCTGATGATCATGGCCCAGAAGAAAATCTTCAGGAACAGCGCCGTCACGCCGATCAGCGACCAGATCAGCAGTTGCAGCGGGTTACCGGTGGTGCCGTAGGTCAGCAGCAGGGTCAGCGCCATCAGCGCCAGTTGCACCAGAATCGCCAGCACCAGCGACGACATGTCGAGGCCGAACATGCTCGGGATGATCCGGCGCAGTGGCTTGAGCAGCGGCTGAGTGGCCTTGACCACGAACTGGCACAGCGGGTTGTAGAAGTTCGCCCGCACCAGTTGCAGGACGAAGCGCAGCAGCACGATCAGCAGGTACAGGCTGCCGAGGGTTTGCAGCACGTAGACCGCTGCGGTGTTCAATCCAATCATGTAAGGCTCCTTATTTGCCCAGTTGTTCGGCCATTTCGGCCGAGCGGTGCGCGGCGGCGCCGAGTGCTTTTTCCACCAGGGCTTCGAAGCCGCCGGCCTGGAACGATTTGATCGCGGCTTCCGTGGTGCCGGCCGGCGAGGTCACGCGGCGGCGCAGTTCGGCAGCGTCGACGTCGCTGGACACGGCCATGTGCGCGGCGCCCAGCGCGGTCTGCAAGGTCAGCTGCTCGGCGGTTTCCTTCGGCAGGCCGAGTTTGACGCCGGCGGCGGTCATGGCTTCGATCAGCAGGAAGAAGTACGCCGGGCCGGAACCGGAAACGGCGGTGACCGCGTCCAGTTGCTGCTCTTCGTTCAGCCACAGGGCGATGCCGACGGCGGACAGCAGTTCCTCAGCCTGTTGGCGTTGTTCGGCGCTCACTGCGCTGGTTGCGTACAAACCGCTCACGCCCTGACGCAGCAGCGCCGGGGTGTTCGGCATGCAGCGCACGATCGGCTGCTCGCCCAGCCAGGCAGTCATGCTGGCGCAGGTGATGCCGGCGGCGATGGAGACCACCAGTTGATTCGGTTTCAGGCTCGGGCGAATCGCTTCGCACACAAGCTTCATGGCTTGTGGCTTGACCGCCAGTACCACCACGTCGGCGCCGTCGATGGCTTGGGCGTTGTCGGCGAAGGTTTCGATGCCGTGTTCGGCGCTGACTTTGGTGCGGGTTTCTTCGCCCGGATCGCTGGCGCGAATGTGTGCAGCTTCCAGACCCTTGGCCCGCAGGCCGCCGATCAGGCTGGCGGCCATGTTGCCGGCACCGATAAAGGCAATACGTGTGTTGCTCATGTCAGGTCCTTATCTGGAAATGTTCAAGATTGGGAATAGTCGCGGGCGCCGAACAGTGCCGTACCGATACGGACCCAGGTCGCGCCCTGGGCAATGGCCGACTCGAGGTCGTGGCTCATGCCCATGGAAAGTGTGTCGAGCGGCAGATCGAGGCTGGCCTGCAACTTCTGAACGGCAGCGAATGCCGCGTCCTGCTCGGCGCGATCTTCGGTCGGCTCGGGAATCGCCATCAACCCGCGTAGCTTCAGGCGCGGCAGGGCGCTGATGGCCTGGGCCAGGGCCGGCAGGTCTTGCGGCGTGCAGCCGGACTTGCTGGCTTCACCGCTGACGTTGACCTGAATGCAGATGTTCAGTGGCGGCAGATCCGCCGGGCGTTGTTCGGACAGGCGTTGGGCGATTTTCAGACGATCCACGGAGTGCACCCAGGCGAAATGCTCGGCAATCGAGCGGGTCTTGTTCGACTGAATGGGGCCGATGAAGTGCCAGATCAAGGGCAGGTCGGCCAGTTCGAGCTGTTTGCCCAGGGCCTCTTGCAGGTAGTTCTCGCCGAAATCACGCAGGCCGGCGGCGTACGCTTCGCGCAGGGCTTGTGCCGGTTTGGTCTTGCTCACGGCCAGCAGCTGGACGCTGTCTTCGCTGCGATTGGCAGCTTGGGTCGCTGCCTGGATGCGCGAACTAACCTGGAGAATGTTGTCTGCTATCGTGGACATCAAGAGGTGCCAGCGGTCTGAAGGTTCGCGGCATTCTACTGGAATTGAGGGACGCTATGGATATCACTGAACTGCTGGCCTTCAGCGCCAAACAGGGCGCTTCCGACCTGCACCTGTCGGCCGGTCTGCCGCCGATGATCCGCGTGGATGGCGATGTGCGGCGGATCAATCTGCCGGCGCTGGATCACAAGCAAGTGCATGAACTGATCTACGACATCATGAACGACACCCAGCGGGTGGACTTCGAGAAACATCTGGAAACCGACTTTTCCTTCGAAGTCCCCGGCGTGGCGCGCTTTCGGGTCAATGCCTTCAACCAAAACCGTGGCGCTGGCGCAGTGTTCCGGACCATCCCGTCGAAAGTGCTGAGCATGGAAGACCTCGCCATGGGCGACGTCTTTCGCAAGATCACCGATGCGCCACGCGGGCTGGTGCTGGTGACCGGGCCGACCGGTTCCGGCAAGTCCACAACCCTGGCGGCAATGATCGATTACCTCAACACCCATCGCCATCACCACATCCTGACCATCGAAGATCCGATCGAATTCGTCCACGAATCGCGCAAATGCCTGATCAATCAGCGCGAAGTCCATCGCGATACCCGCAGTTTTGCCACCGCCTTGCGTTCAGCGCTGCGCGAAGACCCGGACGTGATCCTGGTGGGCGAGATGCGCGATCTGGAAACCATCCGACTGGCTCTGACCGCCGCCGAGACCGGGCATCTGGTGTTCGGCACCTTGCACACCACGTCGGCGGCCAAGACCATCGACCGGGTGGTGGACGTGTTCCCCGGGGACGAAAAGTCCATGGTGCGCTCGATGCTCTCGGAGTCGTTGCTGGCGGTGGTGTCGCAGACGCTGATCAAGAAGATCGGCGGCGGCCGGGTGGCGGCGCACGAGATCATGCTGGGGACGTCGGCGATTCGTAATCTGATCCGCGAGGACAAGGTGGCGCAGATGTATTCGGCGATACAGACCGGCGGGTCGCTGGGGATGCAGACACTCGACATGTGCCTGAAGGATCTGGTGACCAAAGGCTTGATCAGCCGCGAGCATGCGCGGGAAAAGGCGCGTACGCCGGATAACTTCTAGGCAAAAAAAATCGCAGCCCGTGGGCTGCGATTTTTGTTCTGATCGTTCCCACGCTCTGCGTGGGAATGCAGCCCGGGACGCTCTGCGTCCCAAAGCGGACGCAGAGCGTGCGGACGAGCTGGCTTCAGCGCTGAACGACGCGCATCTGCCCCTGTTCTTTCGGCAATACGCGTTTGGCTACGACGTAATGCTTTTCCCAGTACGGCTTGTTCAGTGTGTCGATGCTCACCGACTTGCCGCGCCGTGGCGCATGGATGAAACGGTCGTTGCCCAGGTAGATGGCAACGTGATTGACCCGACGGCTCTTGATGTTGAAGAAAATCAGGTCGCCAGGCTTCAGGTCCTTGCGTTCGACTTTCTCGCCGTGACCGCTGGCCATGGCGTTCGAGGTGCGTGGCAGGTCGAAGGTGGCGTCGTTGAACGCGTATTTCACCAGACCGCTGCAGTCGAAGCCTTTACTCGGGCTGCTGCCGCCCCAACGGTAGGGTGTACCGAGGACGTTTACCGCGCGACTCAGGACGTTGCTGCTTTCCTTGGTCGCCATCGGTGGCACCAGCTTGCTGCGGCCGTTGCTGCTCAGCGTGGTGTGTTTGACCTGTTTGCCTTTGTTCGAAGGAGCAGAGGCATGGGATTTAGGGGTGAAACCGTTAACGTTTGGAAGACGTTGCTCACGATTGGTGGCGTGGGCGGCCAGTGGCATTAATAGGCAAATGGTTAGCCATGTCTTGAAAAATGGACGCATTAGGCAGGGCTCTTGGTGTGTTAGCGCGCAACTTTATAACAGCTTTTTTGTCCCTTCCGAGGCCGTTGGTCGATTCAATCGGGTGCCAACGGAACCAAATAAGCGGCAAAAAGACGCAATTGTCGGACAGGAGTCCGGTGCTATAAGGCTTTGACGGGAGATACGGTAGCATTTGCCATACGTCGGCTACCTGTAAAAAAGTCACAAAGAATTAAAGAATATTTATCTATCGCGTGTATCGAGGTCTTAATGAACGGCTATCAGCTGCCCCGTGTGAAGGAAAAAGACACCCATAGCAAGGTGATCGGCTACCTGTTGTGGATTTTCGGTTTCACAGGCTCTCACCGCTTCTATTACGGCAAACCGGTGACCGGCACGATCTGGTTTTTCACCTTCGGGTTGCTGGGGATCGGCTGGCTGATCGACGTGTTCCTGATCCCGGCGATGGATCGCGAAGCCGACCTGCGATTCGCGGCGGGCCCGATCGAGTACAACGTGGCATGGATTCTCCTGACCTTCCTCGGCGCGCTCGGCGTGCACCGGATGTATCAGGGCAAGTGGATCAGCGGGGTGGTGTATCTGCTGACCGGCGGGTTGTTCTTTCTGGGGGTGCTGTATGACTTCTGGACGCTGAACGATCAGGTGTCGGTGCGTAACGCCGAAGGGCGGGGCGCCTTTCAGTAAGTGATGGCGAGGGAGCTGGCTCCCTCGCCATTTTTTTACGCCTGATGGCTGATCCGGCCATCCACCAGCGTGTAACGCACAACACCCGGCAGGCTATGGCCGAGGAACGGGCAGTTCTCGCCCTTCGACAGCCAGGTTTCGCCGGCCACGGTCGAGGCCTTCGGATCGAACAGCACGATATCCGCCGCGCCGCCCACTGCCAGCTTGCCCGCCGGCAGGCGCAGGGCCTCGGCCGGGCCGGCGCTCAGACGGGCCAGCAGGGTCGGCAGATCCAGCAGACCGTCCTCGACCAGGGTCATCGCCAGCGGCAGCAGCAGTTCGACGCTGCTGATGCCCGGCTCGGTCGCGCCGAACGGTGCCAGTTTGGCATCGCGCTCGTGGGGCTGGTGATGGCTGGAGATGGCCGAGACCACGCCGGACTTCACCGCCTCGCGCAGACCATCGCGGTCGGCGCGGGTGCGCAGCGGCGGTTGCACGTGATACAAGCTGCTGAAGTCGATCAGGGCTTCGTCCGTCAGGATCAGCTGATACAGGGCGACATCCGCCGTGACTTTCAAACCACGGGCCTGAGCCTGAGCGATCAGGGCCACGCCGCGAGCACTGGTCAGTTGGCTGAAGTGCGCACGCACGCCGGTCTGCTCGACCAGCAGCAGATCCCGGGCCAGGGCCACAGTTTCAGCCGTTTCCGGAATGCCCGGCAGGCCGAGGAAGCTGGCGGTGGCACCTTCGTGGGCCAGGCCGCCGTCGGCGAGGTCGTGATCCTGCGAGTTGAAAATCACCGTCAGGTCGAAGGTCGCCGCGTAATCCAGCGCCCGGCACAGGGTGCGGGTGTTGCGGAAGCTTTCGAGGCCGTTGCCGAATGCCACGCAACCGGCGTCGCGCAGGGCGACCAGCTCGGCCAGTTGTTCGCCATCCAGACCTTTGCTCAGCGCACCGATCGGGAACACTTTGGTGTTGCCGGCCTCGCGGGCGCGATCGAGGATCAGCTCGGCCACGGCGGAGGTGTCGAGTACCGGTTTGGTTTTCGGCGGGCAGCACAGGCTGGTCACGCCGCCGGCCGCAGCGGCGCGGGTTTCGCTGGCGATGGTGCCTTTGCGGCTGTAGCCCGGCTCGCGCAGGGCGACGTTCAGGTCTACGAGGCCTGGAGCGGCAACAAGGCCTTGGGCGTCGATGGTTTCGACGGCGGCGAAACCGGCCGGTGCCGCGCCGAGGGCGACGATCTTGCAGGCTTCAACGTGAATATCGGTGATTTGATCCAGGCCGCTGCTTGGATCGATGACGCGGGCGCCGAGAATGCTGAGCTTCACTGGGCGTTCTCCTGCTCGAATTGACGCTGCGCTGTTTGTCCGCTCATGGCCATCGACAGCACGGCCATACGGATCGCGATGCCGTAGGTGACTTGATTGAGGATCACCGAGTGCGGGCCGTCGGCCACCGCCGACTCGATCTCCACGCCGCGGTTGATCGGCCCCGGGTGCATGACGATGCAATCGGGCTTGGCGCCGGCCAGGCGCGCGGTGGTCAGGCCGAACAGGCGGTAGAACTCGCCTTCGCTCGGCAGCAGGCCGCCGGTCATGCGCTCACGCTGCAGGCGCAGCATGATCACCACGTCGACGTCTTTCAGGCCTTCGGTCATGTCGGTGTAGACCTTCACGCCGTACTGCTCGATGCCGATCGGCAGCAGGGTCTTCGGTGCGATCACGCGGATGTCCGGGCAACCGAGGGTCTTCAGGGCGAGCATGTTCGAGCGCGCCACCCGCGAGTGCAGGATGTCGCCGACGATGGCCACCGAGAGGTTCTCGAAACCGCCCTTGTGGCGGCGGATGGTCAGCATGTCGAGCATGCCCTGAGTCGGGTGCGCGTGCCGGCCGTCGCCGCCGTTGATGATCGCCACTTGCGGGCAGACATGCTCGGCGATGAAGTGTGCAGCGCCCGAATCACCGTGGCGCACGACGAACATGTCGGCGGCCATGGCTTCCAGGTTACGCAGGGTGTCGAGCAGGGTTTCGCCCTTGCTGGCCGACGAGGTCGACACGTTCAGGGTGATCACGTCCGCCGACAGCCGCTGGGCCGCCAGTTCGAAGGTGGTGCGGGTGCGGGTCGAGTTTTCGAAGAACACGTTGCACACGGTCTTGCCGCGCAGCAACGGGACCTTCTTCACGGCCCGGGCACCGACTTCGAGGAACGAGTCGGCGGTGTCGAGGATTTCCGTCAGCAACTCGCGGCGCAGGCCGTCGAGCGAGAGGAAGTGGCGCAGCTGGCCCTGATCATTGAGCTGCAGCGGGCGCTTGGTATCTAGAGGCGTCATCGCGAGGGGGACTCTCAATAGGGCGGATTAAAGGGCAAGGTCTTGCAGTTCGAGGGCCAGCTCCGGCCCGGACAGCTTGACCCGCTCGTGGGCGGCCAGCGACAGGGTCGCGCCAACCACGTTCGGGCGGATCGGCAGTTCGCCGGCGTCCAGGTCCAGCAGGCAGACCAGCGTCACGCTGGCCGGGCGGCCGTAGTCGAACAGTTCGTTCATGGCGGCGCGGATGGTCCGGCCGCTCATCAGTACGTCGTCGATCAGCACCAGATGCTGGCCTTCGATTTCGAAGGGCAGGGCGGACGGGCGCACTTGCGGGTGCAGGCCGTTCTGGCTGAAGTCGTCGCGGTAGAAGGAAACATCCAGCGTGCCCAATGGCGCGTCGCTGCCCAGCTCTGCGAGCAGGGCCTGGGCGACCCAGACGCCGCCGGTGCGGATGCCGATGTAACGCGGTTCGTTGATATCACGCTGGGCAAGGTGCGCCTTGAGGCGGGTCGCCATCTGGCTGATCAGATCGGCGGGATTGGGCAGGCTCATGGTTGCTCCTTCTTGGGGTCGAGCCGGTTCTCGCGAACCGTGGCTCGGGTTGTAACCAAAAGAAAAGCGCCGTAGCGCTTGTCAGGATTCAAATAGTGCGGTGTTTTCGTCGAGCCAGCCTTGCAGCAGCAGGGCGGCGGCGATGGCGTCCACCGGGTTGTCGCGGTAGCTGCCTTTCTGTCCGCCGCGCACCAGTCGCTCGCCCTTGGCTTCGAAGGTCGTCAGGCGTTCGTCGTGGGTATAGAAAGGCAGGTTGAAGCGGCCGTTGAGGCGTCGGGCGAATTTCTCGGCGCGGGCGCACATCTCGCTGGGCGTGCCGTCCATGTTCAGCGGCAGGCCAACCACCACGGCGTCGGGTTTCCATTCCTTTATCAGGGCTTCGACCTGATTCCAGTCCGGCACACCGTTTTGCGCCTTCAAGGTGCACAGTTCGCGGGCCTGGCCGGTAATCACCTGGCCGACCGCCACGCCGATCTGTTTGGTGCCGTAGTCGAAGCCGAGGATCAGGCGCAGGGCCATCAGGCGTGTCCTGCCTGGCTGGTCAGCAGGCTGAGGTTGATCCCCAGGTGCTTGGCCGCCGCTTCCAGGCGCAGTTCACTGCTGGTGTTGAACAGGATGTCGGCGTCGTACGGGCAGGTCAGCCAGGCGTTGTCGGCCAGCTCGGCCTCCAGTTGCCCGGCTTCCCAGCCCGCATAACCAAGGGTGATGACGCTTTTGGCCGGGCCCACGCCGTCGGCGATGGCGAACAGCACGTCCTGCGAGGTGGACAGGGCCAGATCGCCGTCCAGCTCGACGGTGGCCTGGAAGGTCTTGCCCGCCGGGTGCAGGACAAAACCGCGATCAGTCTGCACCGGGCCGCCGATGAAGATCGGCACATGCTGGCACAGCGCTGGCGGATCGATGTCCGGGCGCAATTGTTCGAGGATGTCGGCCAGATTCAGCTCTTGCGGTCGGTTGACCACCAGCCCCATGGCGCCATTGGCCGTGTGCTCGACGATGTAGGTCAAGGTATGGGCAAAGTTCGGGTCGGCCATGTGTGGCATGGCGATCAGGAAGTGATGCTTGAGGTAGCTGGGGCTGACGTTTTTCATGTGCGCTAGTGTGGCGTTCGGGGGGCGAACTGACAAGCTGGAGATGTAAGCAATACACCGATCCAATGTGGGAGCGAGCCTGCTCGCGGAAGCGGTGTGTCATTCAATATCGATGTAGCTGATCCACCGCATTCGCGAGCAGGCTCGCTCCCACAGGGGGCTGCGGAGGGTCAGTTACTGGAGAGCTTGTCACCGCGAGCGAATTTCCAGGTGCGGATGATTTCCAGTCGGTCGATGTCCGACAGGTCCCCGGTAAACGGTGCAAACGGGGCTGCCAGGCGCACGATGCGTTGTGCTGCCTGATCCAGCAGCGGCTGGCCGGAAGACTCCAGCACCAGCACTTCATACAGCGAGCCGTCGCGGTTGATCGACACCATCAGGCGCAGATTGCCGTAGATCTGCTTGCGCCGGGCTTCGTCGGGGTAATTGAGGTTGCCGATGCGCTCGACCTTCTTGCGCCACTCGTCCTTGTACCAGGCGCCCTTGTCGCGCATGGTCGACGCCGCGCTCAGGCGGTGAATGCGCGGGCGCTTGGCGTAGAGCTGTTGTTCGTTGGCCAGTTCGGCTTCGAGGCTGGCGATGTCGCTGGAGAGCTGCGAGCTGTCGAAGGTCGGGGCGTCGACCGTCGGTTTGGTCTCGGTCTTGGCTTCTTCTTTCTTGGTCGGCGCCTTTTTCGGTTTCGGCGCGACGGTGGTCACCGCTGCTTTGGGTGCGGCTTCCTGCACTTCCGGCTTGGCGGCTGGCGGCGGGGTGACTTTCTTGACCTGGTTGTCCTGGAACGGCGCGACCTCGGTGGTCTTGGGGATCGCCTTCTTGTCGAGGGTGCCGCTGCCTTCCTGGTTTTCCTGGGCGAGGAAGTCAGCCTTCGCCGGCTTCTTTTCGCTCTTGAAGGTGGCGAGGGTGATTTCCAGGGTTTTGCTGATCTGCTTGGGCTCGACCATGGTGAAACCCACGCCGAGCAGCAGCGCCAAATGGATCAGCGCCGCGAGAAACAGGGTAAATCCGAGGCGATCGACCGGGCGCACGCCTTTATGGGCGAGTTCAGCGGGCAGATCGGACGGAAGTGTCATGACAAGAAAACCAACATCGCGTTTTTCACAGGCCGCGCATGATAACGCAATGTTGGTTTCACGCCTTTAGCTTCAAGCATCAAGCGACAGGCTGCATGTGATGCACATCAAGCTTGCAGCTTTTTCTCGATGGCATCCATCAGCAGGCCGCCGATGTCGGTGCCGAAGGCATTGTCGATTTCGCGGATGCAGGTCGGGCTGGTGACGTTGATTTCGGTCAGGTGCTCGCCAATCACGTCCAGGCCGACGAACAGCAGGCCTTTTTCGCGCAAGGTCGGGCCAACCTGGGCGGCGATCCAGCGATCCTTGTCGGTCAACGGACGAGCTTCGCCACGACCACCGGCCGCGAGGTTGCCACGGGTTTCGCCCTGGGCCGGAATTCGCGCCAGGCAGTAATCCACCGGCTCGCCGTCGATCATCAGGATGCGCTTGTCGCCGTCCTTGATTGCCGGCAGGTAGGCCTGGCCCATGATCTGCTGGGCGCCGAGGGCGGTCAGGGTTTCCAGGATCACCGACAGGTTCGGATCGCCGGCGCGGTGACGGAAAATCGAGGTGCCGCCCATGCCGTCCAGCGGCTTGAGGATCACGTCGCCGTGTTTGGCGGCGAATTCACGCAGCACGTCGGCGCGGCGGCTGACCACGGTCGGCGGCGTGCACTGCGGGAACAGCGTGGCGAACAGCTTTTCGTTGCAGTCGCGCAGGCTCTGCGGCTTGTTGACCACCAGCACCCCGGCGGACTCGGCCTGTTCGAGCAGGTAGGTGGAGTAGACGAACTCCATGTCGAACGGCGGATCCTTGCGCATCAGGATCACGTTCAGGTCGCTGAGCGGCGAATCCTGCTCGGTGCCCAGTTCGAACCATTTTTCCGGGTTGGCGAAGACTTTCAGCGGCTTCATCCGCGCCCGTGCCTGGCCTTCGCCCTGATAAAGGTCTTTCTGTTCCATATAGAACAGTTCCCAGCCGCGCTTCTGCGCCGCCAGCAGCATGGCCAGCGAGCTATCCTTTTTATAGGAAATGCTGGCGATAGGGTCCATGACAATCCCGACGCGAACGCTCATTAGGTTTTCCTCGAAAATTGGCTACCGGATCGGTATGAAAAAAGTGCCGCCAGAGTGGCGCCGGGCGGGTTTTCGGTCAAGGAAAAACCCGTCGATAGATTGGATCAGGAGACTGTGCTAAAAAGGCTGCCATGTCGTGCTGGCCCTTGAACATCAAGGGTTTCCAGCCATTACGCATCGCAAAACGGACAAATTGATTCGCAAAGGCGACGGTAGAGCCCCCTTATGGAACAGCAGTCCAGCGCCTTGAAGGTCATGGTGATCGACGACTCGAAAACGATTCGTCGCACCGCCGAGACCCTGTTGAAAAATGCAGGGTGCGAAGTCATCACCGCGATCGACGGTTTTGACGCCCTGGCGAAGATCGCCGACCACCATCCCGGGATCATCTTTGTCGACATCATGATGCCGCGTCTGGATGGTTATCAGACCTGCGCTTTAATCAAGAACAACAACGCGTTCAAGGGCACGCCGGTGATCATGCTGTCGTCCCGGGACGGGCTGTTCGACAAGGCCAAGGGGCGGATTGTCGGTTCCGATCAATTTTTGACCAAGCCTTTCAGCAAGGAAGAACTGCTCGACGCGATTTCGGCCCATGTTCCGGGCTTCGCTGCCGCTTTGCCGCAGTAAGACACGCACAGAGACGCTCGGCCAGCGGGCCCGGTGTCGACAAGAAAAATGGGGAAGACCATGGCACGTATCCTGATCGTCGATGATTCGCCGACCGAAATGTACAAACTCACCGGCATGCTGGAAAAGCACGGGCACGAAGTGCTGAAAGCCGAAAACGGCGCCGACGGCGTGGCCCTGGCCCGCCAGGAAAAACCCGACGCGGTGCTGATGGACATCGTCATGCCCGGCCTCAACGGCTTCCAGGCTACCCGTCAGTTGACCAAGGATGCGGAAACCAGCCACATCCCGGTGATCATCATTACTACCAAGGATCAGGAGACCGACAAGGTCTGGGGCACCCGCCAGGGCGCCAAGGACTACCTGACCAAACCGGTCGACGAAGACACGCTGATCAAGACCCTGAACAACGTGCTGGCCGGTTGATCGCGCCGCCATGAGCGAGTCGCTGACCGCGTTCGAACTGTTGTGGCAGATCGACCAGCGCTGTCGCCTGCTGGCGGCGGACCTGCCGTCGCAACCGGCGCGTCAGGATCGCTGGAGCGGCATCGGCTTTCGTCTGGGCGAGCACTGGTACGTCACGCCGATGGGCGAAGTCAGCGAAGTGCTGCCCGAACTGCGCGTCACCCAGTTGCCGGGCGTCAAACCGTGGGTCAAGGGCGTGGCCAACCTGCGCGGGCGACTGCTGCCGGTCATGGACCTGTGCGGCTTTTTCGGCCATGAGCTGTCACCGATGCGCAAACAGCGGCGGGTACTGGTGGTAGAGCATCAGGACGTGTTTGCCGGGTTGCTGGTCGATGAAGTCTTCGGCCTGCAGCACTTCGAGCAGGACAGCTTCGAATCCGTCTCGATCAGTAAACGGCAAGGCTCCAAGGGCGAGTTCATCAAGGGCTATTTCCGGCGCGAGCAGAACTGGCGGGTGTTCAGCCTGTTTGCGCTGGCGCAGTCACCGAGTTTCATGCACGTCGCGGTTTAACAGGCGAGGACCGATGATCAAAGCAAAAACAGGCAAGCCCGCAGAAGGCTCGCGCAGCCGCTCGCAGATCATCGTGCTGTTCATCGCACTGATCGTGTTCATCATGCTGCTGTTCGCCAACTTCGCTTACCTCAACACCCAGGCCAACTACGACAAGCAGTACATCGGCCACGCCGGCGAGCTGCGGGTGCTGTCGCAGCGGATCGCCAAGAACGCCACCGAAGCCGCCGCCGGCAAGGCCGCCGCGTTCAAACTGTTGAGCGATGCGCGCAACGACTTCGCCCAGCGCTGGGGTTACCTCAAGAAAGGCGACCCGGCCACCGGCCTGCCGCCGGCGCCGTCCACCGTGCGCCCGGAAATGCGCGCCGTGCAACTGGACTGGGAACGCCTGCTGAAAAACACCGACGCGATTCTCTCCAGCGAACAGACCGTGCTATCGCTTCATCAGGTGGCCGCGACTCTGGCCGAAACCGTGCCGCAGTTGCAGATCGAATACGAAAAGGTCGTGGAAATTCTCCTGCAACGCGGCGCTCCTGCCGCGCAGGTGGCGATGGCCCAGCGTCAGTCGCTCCTGGCCGAGCGGATTCTTGGCGCGGTGAACACCGTGCTGTCGGGTGATGAAAACTCCCAGCAGGCTGCCGATGCCTTCGGTCGCGATGCCGCACGCTTTGGTCAGGTGCTTAACGGCATGCTGCAGGGCAACCCGGCGCTGAAGATCAGTCAGGTCGAAGACCGCGACGCCCGCGCTCGCTTGAGCGAAATTTCCGAGCTGTTCCAGTTTGTCTCAGGTTCCGTGGATGAAATCCTCGAAACCTCGCCTGAGCTGTTCAAGGTCCGTGAATCGGCCACCAATATTTTCAGCCTGTCGCAGACCCTGCTCGACGAAGCCTCGCACCTGGCCAGCCGTTTCGAAAACCTCGCCGGCGGGCGCAACACCGACACCATTGGCGGTTATGTGCTGGGCCTGTTGGCGCTGGCTTCGATCATCCTGATCGGCATGGTCATGGTCCGGGAAACCAACCGTCAGTTGCGCGAGACCGCCGAGAAGAACGAGCGCAACCAGAATGCGATCATGCGCCTGCTCGACGAGATCGAAGACCTCGCTGACGGCGACCTGACCGTAACGGCCTCGGTGACCGAAGACTTCACCGGGACCATCGCCGACTCGATCAACTATTCCGTCGACCAGTTGCGCGATCTGGTGGCCACCATCAACCTCACCGCCGGCCAGGTCGCCGCTGCGGTGCAGGAAACCCAGGCCACCGCCATGCACCTGGCCCAGGCCTCGGAGCATCAGGCCCAGCAGATTTCCGAAGCCTCGACCGCGATCAGCGACATGGCCCAGTCCATCGATCAGGTGTCGGCCAACGCCGCTGAATCCTCGGCGGTGGCCGAGCGGTCGGTGGAGATCGCGAACAAGGGCAACGAGGTGGTGCACAACACCATCCACGGCATGGACAACATCCGCGAACAGATTCAGGACACCGCCAAGCGCATCAAGCGTCTGGGCGAGTCGTCCCAGGAAATCGGCGACATCGTCAGCCTGATCGACGACATCGCCGACCAGACCAACATTCTTGCCCTCAACGCGGCAATTCAGGCCTCGATGGCCGGTGACGCCGGGCGCGGTTTTGCGGTGGTGGCCGATGAAGTGCAGCGGCTGGCCGAGCGTTCCTCAGCCGCGACCCGGCAGATCGAGACGCTGGTGCGGGCGATCCAGACCGACACCAACGAAGCCGTGATTTCCATGGAGCAGACCACCACCGAAGTGGTGCGCGGCGCGCGGCTGGCGCAGGATGCCGGTGTGGCCCTGGAAGAAATCGAAGGCGTGTCCAAGACCCTCGCGGCGCTGATCCAGAGCATTTCCAACGCGGCGCAGCAGCAGACGTCTTCGGCCGGGCAGATTTCCCTGACGATGAACGTGATCCAGCAGATCACCTCGCAGACCTCGTCCGGCTCCACGGCCACCGCCGAGAGCATCGGCAACCTGGCGAAAATGGCCAGCCAGTTGCGTCGCTCGGTGTCCGGGTTCACCTTGCCGGCGGCGCCTGCGCCCGTCGCGGACAAGGCGTGAGGCCTGCGGGCGAGTCCATGTCGAGCGGAGTGGTTATGGGTGACCGGCACGACTACGTGGCCCTCGAATGGGTCAAGGGTGAAATAGCCGAGACGCTGAGGCAGGCGCATCAGGCCATCGAAGCCGTGCTCGACGATCCGCAGTCGGTGCCCGGGCTGGACGAATGCCTGGCCTGCATCCATCAGGTGCACGGCAGCCTGCAGATGGTCGAGTTCTACGGCGCGGCATTGCTCGCCGAAGAAATGGAACACCTGGTCGAAGCGTTGCAGAACGACCGCGTCAGCCACCGCGACGAAGCGCTGCACTTGCTGTTGCAGGCGCTGGGTCAGTTGCCGATCTACCTCGACCGCGTGCAGGGCGCCCGCCGTGATCTGCCGCTGGTGGTGCTGCCGCTGATCAACGACTTGCGCAGCGCCCGGGGCGAAAGCCTGTTGTCGGAAACCAGCCTGTTCAGCCCGCAGTTGCCCGAGCTGGCGCCGCTGGGCGAGGAAACCCTGGCGCTGCTGGAACCGGCGGAGCTGCCGAACGTGCTGCGCAAATTGCGCCAGATGCTGCAAATGGCGCTGGTCGGATTGCTCCGCGAACAGGACGACCAGACGCACCTCGCTTATCTGGCCAAGGTCTTTACCCGTCTTGAAGCACTCAGCGGTAACTCGCCGCTGAGCCCGTTGTGGCAGGTCGCCTCGGCACTCGTCGAGGGCATGCGCGAAGGGCGTATCGCCAACAGCCCGGCCCTGCGCAGCCTGTTCAAGGACGCCGACAAGGAACTCAAGCGCCTGCTCGAACAGGGCATGCGCGGCCTCAACCAGCCGCCACCGCCTGAACTGCTGAAAAGCCTGCTGTTTTATATCGCCAAAGCCGAACATCCCACCGGGCAGATGCTGACCATGAAAGATCGCTACTCCCTGGACGACGCGCTGCCGGACAGCGCGATGGTCGACGAAGAACGCGCGCGCCTGGCCGGCCCTGACCGCGATGCCATGCGCTCGGTGCTCGCGGCGCTGTGCGAAGAGCTGGTGCGGGTCAAGGAACGCCTCGACCTGTTCGTGCGCAGCGACCGCCAGCACGCCTCGGATCTGGACAGCCTGCTGGCGCCGCTGCGGCAGATCGCCGACACCCTGGCGGTGCTCGGTTTCGGCCAGCCGCGCAAGGTGATCATCGATCAACTGGCGGTGGTGCTGAGCCTTGCGCAGGGCCAGCGCGAGCCGAACGACGCCACGCTGATGGACGTCGCCGGCGCCTTGCTCTACGTCGAAGCGACGCTCGCCGGGATGGTCGGCACGGTGGAACCGGAGAGCCCCGAGGACTCGCGCCTGCCGACTACCGACCTGACGCAGATTCATCAGATCGTGATCAAGGAAGCGCGCATCTGCCTGCAACAGGCCAAAGACATGATCGTCGACTACATCGACGCCGACTGGGATCGCCAGCAACTGCAAAGCCTGCCGGCGCTGCTGACCCAGGTGCGCGGCGCGCTGGCGATGATCCCGCTGGCGCGTGCGGCAAGCCTGCTCGAAGCCTGCAACGGATTTATCCGCGAACATCTGTTGCTCGACCCTCACGAGCCGGGCTGGCAGCAACTCGACAGCCTCGCCGACGCCATCACCAGCCTCGAGTATTACCTCGAACGCCTGACCGACGACCCGCAGGCACCGAGCGAGCATTTGCTGGATATCGCGCAGAAAAGCCTCGCCAGTCTCGGTTTCTTTCCTGACGAACAGCCCGGCGAGCCGCATGTGCCGGTGCTCGATGATGTTCTCAGCCCCAGCGAAGCGCTGGTGATGCAGGATTTGCAGGAGCTGGACGACCCGCAGATCGTGCAGTCGTTGGCCGAAGTGCTGGCCAGCCCGGTGTCGGCGGTCAACCCGCCGGCGCTGACCACGCCGGGTAGCCTGCTGCCGCCACCAGCCGATGAAGAGCCGGTGGATGACGAGTTGCGCGAAGTGTTCCTCGAAGAGACCGGGGAAGTGCTCGAGGTGCTGAGCGAATACCTGCCGCGCTGGTCTGCCGAGCCCGATGACCGCGCCGCCCTGAGTGAACTGCGCCGCGCCTTCCACACCCTCAAGGGCAGCGGCCGGATGGTGCGCGCGCTGGTCCTCGGCGAGCTGGCCTGGGCAGTAGAAAACCTGCTTAACCGCGTGCTGGAACACAGCGTCGAACCCGGCCCGGCGGTGCGCCAGTTGCTGGCCGACACCCTGCTGCTGTTGCCGGATCTGATCGCCGAATTCGCCACCAACGGTCAGCGTCAGCGCCACGATGTCGATCAACTGGCGGCCCGGGCCCACGCGCTAGCCAAGGGCGACACGCCGCTGCCGGCCGAAGACGTGGAAGACGTCGCGGCCCTCGATCCGTTGTTGCTGGAGATCTTCCGCAACGAAGCCGAAACCCACCTCGCCAGCCTCAACCGTTTTCTCGATCAGGCCGCCGAGCATGTGCCATTGCAGGCCAGCGACGAGTTGCAGCGCGCGCTGCACACCCTCAAGGGCAGCGCATCGATGGCGGGGGTGTCGCCGATTGCCGAACTGGCGGCGCCGCTCGACAAACTGGCCCGGGAATTCAAGGCCCATCAACTGGCGCTGGACCTCGACGAAGTGGAGCTGCTGCTCGAAGCCGAAGGCCTGTTCCGCGTCGGTCTGCGTCAGCTCAAACACGATCCGCTGGCGCCGATTGTCGGCGCGCAGTCGCTGATCAAACGCACCGAAACCCTGCTCGGTGAGCGTCTGGAATCGATCCTCAACGCCCCGAGCAGTGCGTTGCGGGTCAAGCGCGATCCGCAACTGATCAACAACTTCCTGGCCCAGGGCATGGACATCCTGCTCGACGCCGAAAACCTCCTGCAGCGCTGGCAGCAGCACCCCGGTGAACGTCAGGAACTCAGCACGCTGCTGGATGAGCTGACCACCCTGGGCGAAGGCGCGCACCTGGCGGATCTGCTGCCGGTGGACGTGTTGTGTGAAGCCTTGCTCGACCTGTACGGCGCCGTCGAAGAGAGCAGCCTGGCGGTCAGCGAGCGGTTTTTCCATGAGGCGCAGCAGGCCCACGAAGCGCTGATCAACATGCTCGACGAACTGGCCGCCGGCCAGGAAATCACCCCGCAACCGCAACGTATCCGCGCCTTGCACGAACTGCTCGACGAGAGCCTCGATCCGTCGGCCATGGGCCTGATCCGCAGCGACGGCAGCCGCACCCTGAGCATCCGCGAACTGGGCAGCGCCACCGCCGAACTGCAACAACACAGCGTCGACAGCGGGCCGGACGACGAGATCGTCGAGATCTTCCTCGAAGAGGCGGTCGACATTCTCGACAGCGCCGGCCAAGCCTTGCAGCGCTGGCTGAAGGATCCGGAAAACGGCGCACCGCTGTCGTCGCTGCAACGGGATTTGCACACGCTCAAGGGCGGTGCGCGAATGGCTGAAGTGGCGGCGGTCGGCGATCTGGCCCATGAGTTGGAAGGCCTTTACGAAGGGCTGGTGGATCGGCGTTACAGCCACAGCGAAGCTCTGGGTCGGTTGTTGCGCCAGAGCCACGAGCGTCTGGCGCAGTTCCTCGAACAGTTGCACCGGCACCAGCCGCTGGATCCGGCACAGGACCTGATCGAGGCGATCCGTCGCTTTCGCCAGGGTCCGAGCGCCAGTCCCGAAACGCCATCAGCCACTGTCACGCAGGACGGCCCCGGACACGATCCGGAGCTGCTGGAGATCTTCCTCGAGGAAGGTTTCGACATCATCGAAAACTCCGGTGCCGCGCTGCTGCGCTGGCAGGCCGAGCCCGGCAATCGCCAGGAAGTGGAAACCCTGCTGCGTGACCTGCATACCCTAAAGGGCGGCGCGCGGATGGTGGAAATCGGCCCGATTGGCGACCTCGCTCATGAGCTGGAAAACCTCTACGAAAGCCTGTCCGCCGGCACCCTGCAAGGCAGCGCCGAACTGTTCGCGCTGTTGCAGCGCGGCCAGGACCGCTTGGCGCAGATGCTCGACGCGGTGCGCGCCGGTCAGCCGTGTCCGCCGGCGGACCGGCTGATCAGCGCGATCCAGAATTTCAGCCATCCGCTGGTCGTGCAGACCCCGGCGCCCGTGCCGTCGGTGGCGGTCAAGGTCGAGCCTGCTGCCCCGGCGCCCGAGGCCGGGGCGGACATGGTCAAGGTCTCCGCCGAGCTGCTGGATGAGCTGGTCAACCTCGCCGGCGAAACCTCGATTTTCCGTGGGCGAATCGAACAGCAAGTCAGCGATGCGCAGACCGCCCTGCACGAGATGGAAACCACCATCGAGCGTATGCGCGACCAGTTGCGCCGGCTCGACACTGAAACCCAGGGCCGGATCCTCAGTCGTCAGCAAGTGGATGCCGAACGGCTCGGCTACGAAGATTTCGACCCGCTGGAAATGGACCGCCATTCGCAGTTGCAGCAGCTGTCACGGGCGCTGTTCGAGTCCGCTTCCGACTTGCTGGATCTGAAGGAAACCCTCGACCGGCGCACCCACGACGCCGAGAACCTGTTGCAGCAGCAGGGGCGGATCAACACCGAGTTGCAGGAAGGCCTGATGCGCACGCGCATGGTGCCGTTCGAACGCATGTTGCCGCGTTTGAAACGCATCGTCCGGCAGGTCGCCGAAGAGCTGGGCAAGGACGTCGCGTTCAGCGTCGGCAACGCCGAAGGCGAGATGGACCGCAACGTCCTCGAACGCATGGCCGCACCGCTGGAGCACATGCTGCGCAATGCCGTCGACCATGGTCTGGAGTCCGCCGAAGTCCGGCTGGCGGCGGGCAAACCGGCACAAGGGCAGATCAGCCTCGACCTGTCCCGCGAGGGCGGCGACATCGTGTTCGACATCCGCGACGATGGCGCCGGCGTGCCGCTGGATGCCGTGCGACGCAAGGCGATCAAGCGCGGTCTGCTGGCGCCAGACGCCGACATCAGCGACCGCGAAGTGCTGCAGTTCATCCTCCAGCCAGGCTTTTCCACCGCCGAGAAAATCACCCAGATTTCCGGGCGCGGCGTGGGCATGGACGTGGTGCACGAAGAAGTCCGGCAACTGGGCGGCACCATGAGCATCGACTCGGTGCCGGGGCAGGGCGTGCACTTTCGCATTCGCCTGCCGTTCACCGTGTCGGTCAACCGTGCGCTGATGGTGCAGTGCGGTGAGGATCAGTACGCGATTCCGCTGAACACCATCGACGGCATCGTCCGCGTTCTGCCGAACGAACTGGACGGGCATTTCCGTCTCGATCCGCCGAGTTATCAGTACGGCGGCCAGCGTTATGAACTGTGCTACCTCGGCGAGCTGCTGAAAACCGCGCCACGGCCAAAACTGTCCGGCCAGAGCCTGCCGGTGCCGGTCTTGCTGGTGCAGTGCAACGACCGGCACATCGCGGTGCAGGTCGACACGATGGCCGGCACCCGCGAAATCGTAGTCAAGAGCCTCGGCCCGCAGTTCGCATCGGTGCAGGGCGTGTCCGGGGCGACAATCCTCGGCGATGGCCGGGTGGTGCTGATTCTCGACCTGCTGGCGCCAATCCGCGCGATGCAGGCGCGGTTGCCGCAGCGTCCGGCCAGTCACGAAATCGAGAGCGAACCGCAGAAGCCGTTGCTGGTGATGGTGGTCGACGATTCGGTCACGGTGCGCAAGGTCACCAGCCGTCTGCTCGAACGCCACGGCATGAACGTGCTGACCGCCAAGGACGGGGTCGATGCGATGCTGCTGCTGGAGGAGCACATGCCGGACCTGATGCTGCTCGACATCGAAATGCCGCGCATGGACGGCTTCGAAGTGGCGACCCAGGTGCGTCACGACGAACGCCTGCAACACCTGCCGATCATCATGATCACCTCGCGCACCGGCCAGAAACACCGCGACCGCGCGATGGCCATCGGCGTCAACGACTACCTCGGCAAGCCGTACCAGGAATCGGTGCTGCTCGAAAGCATCGCCCTGTGGAGCAAAAAACATGCATGAACGCCGGCACAACCAGCGCAGCAGCCAACTCACCGGGCTGCTGCTGCCGCTGGCGGATCGCAACCTGATCCTGCCCAACGTCGCCGTCGCCGAGCTGATCGACTACCAGTCGAGCGCCTTCGATCTTGATACGCCGCCGTGGTATCTCGGTCGGGTGACCTGGCGCGAGCGGCAGATTCCGCTGCTGAGTTTCGAGTCGGCGTGCGGCAACAAGATCGTCATCGGCGAACGGGCACGGATCGTCATCCTCAACGCCCTCGGCGGGCGGCCGGAGTTGAAGTTCATCGCGCTGCTGGTGCAGGGGATTCCGCGCTCGTACAAGCTCGACAGTCAGTTGAGTTATGTCGACGTGCCGTTGTGTGCGCTGGAGCAGGCGGCGGTGCAGGTCGGGGAGCAGGTGGCGAAGGTGCCGGATTTGTTGGCGCTGGAAACATTGTTGGTGGATGCGGGGCTTGTCCACTGATCGTTACGCTCACCGTAACGGTTCGCCACTGCGCTTGATTGATGCCCCTCGATCACACTCCTAAGGTAGCTCCACGACAGCGAACCCCGTGGAGTGAGCATGACAACAACCATTTCCCCCGACTCGCGCTGGACGCGGCGGCGTGACGAGAAGCAGCGGCGCCTCGACAAGGTGCGCGGGCTGGCCGACGGTGCGGTGTTGCCCACCGACAAAATCGTCGCGGCACTCGAAGCGCTGATCCATCCGGGCGACCGTGTGGTGCTGGAGGGCAACAACCAGAAGCAGGCGGATTTTCTTTCCCGTGCGCTGGCCAAGGCCGATCCTGAAAAGCTCCACGATCTGCACATGATCATGCCCAGCGTCGGTCGCTCCGAGCATCTGGACCTGTTCGAACGCGGCATCGCCCGCAAGCTCGATTTCTCCTTCGCCGGCACCCAGAGCCTGCGCATCAGCCAGTTGCTCGAAGACGGTCTGCTCGAAGTCGGCGCGATCCACACCTACATCGAACTCTACGCCCGACTGGTGGTGGATCTGATTCCCAACGTCGTGCTCTCGGCCGGGTTCATGGCCGACCGTGCCGGCAACATCTACACCGGCCCGAGCACCGAAGACACCCCGGCGCTGATCGAACCGGCCGCTTTCAGCGACGGCATCGTCATCGTCCAGGTTAACCAACTGGTGGACGACGTCAGCGAACTGCCTCGTGTGGACATCCCCGCATCGTGGGTCGATTTCGTGGTGGTGGCGGACAAGCCGTTCTACATCGAGCCGCTGTTCACTCGCGACCCGCGCCACATCAAGCCTGTGCACGTGCTGATGGCGATGATGGCGATCCGCGGGATCTACGAAAAACACAACGTGCAGTCGCTGAACCACGGCATCGGTTTCAACACCGCGGCCATCGAACTGATCCTGCCGACCTACGGCGAATCCCTCGGCCTCAAGGGCAAGATCTGCCGCAACTGGACGCTCAACCCGCACCCGACGCTGATCCCGGCGATTGAAAGCGGCTGGGTCGAAAGCGTGCATTGCTTCGGCACCGAACTGGGCATGGAAAACTACATCGCCGCCCGTCCCGACGTGTTCTTCACCGGGCGTGACGGCTCGCTGCGTTCCAACCGGATGTTCTGCCAACTGGCCGGGCAATACGCCGTGGACCTGTTCATCGGCGCAACCCTGCAAGTCGATGGTGATGGTCATTCCTCCACCGTCACCCGTGGCCGTCTCGCCGGTTTCGGTGGCGCGCCGAACATGGGCCACGACCCGCGCGGCCGCCGTCACGGCACTCCGGCCTGGCTCGACATGCGCCTCGACGACTCGCAGCAACCGATGCTCGAACGCGGCAAGAAACTCGTGGTGCAAATGGTCGAAACGTTCCAGGAGGGCGGCAAACCGACCTTCGTCGAAACCCTAGACGCAGTGGAGGTGGCGAAGAAAAGCGGGATGCCGCTGGCGCCGATTATGATCTACGGCGACGACGTTACTCACCTGCTCACCGAAGAGGGCATCGCCTACCTGTACAAGGCGCGTTCGCTGGAAGAGCGTCAGGCGATGATCGCTGCAGTCGCCGGCGTCACCGCCATCGGCCTGCGCCACAACCCGAAAGACACCGAACGCATGCGCCGCGAAGGCCTGATCGCCTTGCCCGAAGACCTCGGCATCCGTCGCACCGACGCCACCCGCGAACTGCTCGCGGCGAAGAGCGTGGCCGATCTGGTCGAGTGGTCCGGCGGCCTCTACAACCCGCCCGCCAAGTTCAGGAGCTGGTAATGCACGCACTCAACCTGCAACCGAAAACCATCACCCTCGCGGAACGGCTGGCGGATCTGGCCGTGGACGCGCTGATCGACGAAGCCGACCTGTCACCAAAACCGGCGCTGGTGGACCGACGTGGCAACGGTGCGCACACCGATCTGCACCTGGGATTGATGCACGCTTCGGCACTGGCGTTGTGGCCGGCGTTCAAGGAAATGGCCGAAGCCGCGCTCGAATTCGGCGAGATCGGCTTGCCGCTGCGCGAAGCCATCGGCCGCATCGGAAGGGAAGGCGAGCAAGCGATGCTCGCCACCACCAACGGCGTGAACACCCATCGCGGGGCGATCTGGGCGCTGGGCCTGCTACTCACGGCTGCTGGGCTGGACACCAAATCCACCAGCGCTGGAGCCGTCACCCTGCGCGCTGCGCGTCTGGCATTGCTCGATGACCGTTATGCGCCGCGTCCGCTGAGCCACGGCGCCCAAGTCGCCCAACGCTACGGCGCTCGCGGTGCCCGGGAAGAAGCGCAACTCGGCTTCCCGTCCGTGGTGCAACGCGGCCTGCCGCAGCTCAAACGCAGCCGCGCCGCCGGCCATGGCGAACAGAACGCCCGGCTCGATGCCTTGCTCGCAATCATGACTGAGCTGACCGACACCTGCGTGCTGTACCGCGCCGGCGAACAGGGCCTGCACGCCATGCAGCACGGCGCCCAGGCAGTGCTCGACGCCGGTGGCAGCGCCAGCCTCACCGGTCGCCGCCGCCTGCACGAACTGGATCAACAACTCATCGCATTGAATGCCTCGCCCGGTGGCGCCGCCGACTTGCTCGCCGCCACTCTGCTGCTTGATCGAATCGAGCGCGACGGCATCCTTCAGGGAGCGTTTTGATGGAAACCTTATCCTTTGAATTCCCCGCCGGGCAGCCGCCGCGCGGTCGGGCGCTGGTCGGTTGTGTCGGTTCGGGCGATCTGGAAGTGCTGATCGAACCGGGCCTGGCCGGCAAACTGACAATCAATGTGCAAACCTCGGTCAACGGCGCCGAGCAGCGCTGGCAGCATCTGTTCGCGCGGATGTTCGACGGCACCACGCCACCGGCGATGGCCATCGATATTCACGACTTCGGCGCGACCCCGGGCGTGGTGCGCCTGCGTCTGGAGCAAGGCTTCGAGGAGATCAGCCATGACTGATACCTCAGCGCTTCTGCACAAACATTCGTTCGTCGAACTCGGCGCCCGGCAGCGGGCGAAAGCCTTGCTCGACGCCGGCACCTTCCGCGAATTGCTCGACCCGTTTCAACGCGTCATGTCGCCATGGCTCGAACGTCAGGGCGTGGTGCCGCAGGCCGATGACGGCGTGGTGATCGCCAAGGGCAGCCTCGAGGGTTCGCCGGTGGTGATCGCGGCGATTGAAGGCGCGTTTCAGGGCGGCAGCCTCGGTGAAGTCGGCGGCGCGAAAATCGCCGGCGCACTGGAACTGGCCGCCGAGGACAACCGCAAAGGCATTCCGACCCGCGCCATCCTGCTGCTGGAAACCGGCGGCGTGCGCTTGCAGGAAGCCAACCTCGGGCTGGCGGCGATTGCTGACATCCACGCGGCGATTGTCGATTTGCAGCAGTTCCAGCCGGTGGTCGGCGTGGTCGCCGGCAGCGTCGGCTGCTTTGGCGGGATGTCGATTGCCGCCGCGCTGTGCAGCTATTTGCTGGTGACCCAGGAGGCGCGCCTCGGCCTGAACGGCCCGCAGGTGATCGAGCAGGAAGCCGGGATCGAGGAATACGACTCCCGCGACCGGCCCTTCATCTGGAGCCTGACCGGCGGCGAGCAACGGTTTGCCAGTGGTCTGGTGGACCGTTATGTCGCCGATGACGTGGCGCAGATTCGCCAACAGGTCGGCGAGTTGCTGCAACAAGGCCTGCCAGCGCAACCGCGCAGTCAACGGGCCGAATGGTTCCTGCAACGCCTGACGAGCCTGGACACTGACAAGCAAATCGAGCCTTCGGTGGTTCGCGATCTGTATCAAGGAGAGCGCTCATGAGTGGTTATTCCGTGCGCGGTTTGAACTGGTTCAACGCCTTGAGCGCTGGGGCGAATGCCGTTCAGGGTTTGCCGGCATCGCTGAAGGTCGCTGACGGTGAGCTCGGGCGCTTTATCGCGGTGGTCGCCGATCCGCAAAACCGTTTCCCCCGCGCTCGCAACGGCGAAGTCGGTTTGCTCGAAGGCTGGGGTCTGGCCAAGGCGGTGGATGATGCGATCACCGCCGACCGAGACAAAACGCAAAAGCGCCCACTGATCGCCATCGTCGATGTGCCGAGCCAGGCCTACGGTCGCCGCGAAGAAGCCCTCGGCATTCATCAGGCTCTGGCCGGTGCGGCGGACGCTTATGCCCGCGCCCGTCTGGCCGGGCATCCGGTGATTGCGCTGCTGGTGGGCAAGGCCATGTCCGGGGCGTTTCTCGCTCACGGTTATCAGGCCAATCGCTTGATTGCCCTGCGTGATCCGGGGGTGATGGTGCATGCGATGGGTAAGGCGTCGGCGGCGCGGGTGACCTTGCGCAGCGTCGAAGAACTGGAAGCCCTGGCGTCCAGCGTGCCGCCGATGGCGTATGACATCGACAGCTATGCCAGCCTCGGGTTGCTCTGGGAAACCCTGTCGGTGCAGCAGATCGAGCAGCCGACGGCGGAGGATCTGGCGCGAGTAAGCGAATGCCTGAAGCAAGCCATCGGCGATATTTCGTCGACTGATCTGAGCAATCGTCTCGGCGCGAAAAATCGTGAAGCGTCCAGCCGCGTACGGGAACTGCTGAGGGCGCAGTGGTGAACACGCCTCTGGCCCACGACCTGCTGTGGGGCATGACGCCGGCGCAGTTGCCGGCGGATGCGCCGCAGTGGGCGATTGATTCGCTGGCGGCCGGGCAACCGGTGGTGGTGCGGCGGGCGTTGAGTGAAGACGGGTTCGTGGCGGTGGGCGTGCGCGGTCGGTTGCGCGAGCAGCGCTTGGCGGCGTTCATGGCGATCGATTCGATTGCCTGTCGGGTCAGCCCGGAAGCGCTTTGTCAGGTCGAGAGCGAGCGTGATCTGCCGGTCATGCACACGCTGCGGCAACTGCGGCCGGTACTCGATGATTGCGGCTGGATCTGGGGCGTCAGTGGCAGCGTCGGGTTTGAATTGGCCAGTGGATTTACGGCGATGCACCAAGCCAGCGATCTCGATTTGATCCTGCGTACACCGCAACTCATCACCCGTAATCAGGCACGCAAACTGGTGGCGGTTTTCGATCAGGCGATCTGCCGGGTCGATCTGCAATTGCAGACGCCGTTCGGTGCCGTCGCCCTGCGCGAATGGGCCGGAAATGCTCTGCGGGTGCTGCTGAAAAACGCCCATGAAGTCTGTCTGGTGTCTGATCCGTGGAACCCGCAGGAGCAGGCAGCGTGAGCAGTCTGCTGGTGTTTCCCGGTCAGGGCGCGCAGCAGCCCGGCATGCTCCAGCGTTTGCCTCGGGAAACGCTGATCGAGGCCAGTGAAAGCCTCGGTGAAGATGTCTTGCGGCTGGATTCCAGCGAAGCGCTGCGCGGCACCCGGGCGGTTCAGCTTTGCCTGCTGATCGCCGGAGTCGCGGCCTCGCGGCAATTATTGCGGGACGGACTTGCCGCGGATTACGTCGCAGGTCTGTCCATCGGTGCCTACCCGGCAGCGGTGGTCGCCGGAGCGTTGAGTTTCAGCGATGCGTTGCATCTGGTCAGTCTGCGTGGCGAGTTGATGCAGCAGGCTTATCCACAGGGCTTCGGCATGACCGCGATCATCGGCCTGCAATTATCCACAGTCGAAACGCTGCTGGCGCAGGTACACAGCGCAGAAACACCGGTGTACCTGGCCAACATCAACGCCGATAACCAGGTGGTGATCGCTGGCGGTGACAAGGCGATGCAAGCGGTCGCCGAGCTGGCGCGCAGTCGTGGTGCCGGGCTGGCAAAACGTCTGGCGGTCAGCGTGCCGTCGCACTGCCCGTTGCTGGATCAGCCTGCGCAAACCCTCGCCGAAGCGTTCGCCAGGGTAGAACTGAAAATACCGAAAATCGCTTACCTGAGCGGCAGCCGCGCAAGGCCTGTGACCCAGGTAGAAGCACTGCGCGACGACCTCGCCTTCAACATGTGCCGCGTGGTGGACTGGCGCGGCACCGTGCAAAGCGCTTACGAGCGCGGCGTTCGTCTACAGATCGAACTGCCGCCCGGTGCGGTGTTGACCGGGCTGGCGCTCCGGGTGTTCGAACAGGGCACCGTCACTGCCTTCGACAGTGCCCGGCTCGACACCTTGCAGGCGCTGTTGCGTGAAGAGGAGGGCCGACGACCCTAAATCACCGACTCAGGCTTCGAACAACAAAAACAACATTCGACGATGCACTTTGAGGACTACAACAATGATTATTTACGGTGTGGCGCTGCTGGCGATCTGTACGCTGGCAGGGGTGATCATGGGTGACCTGCTCGGCGTGCTGCTGGGGGTCAAATCCAACGTCGGCGGGGTCGGCATCGCCATGATCCTGTTGATCTGCGCGCGGTTGTGGATGCAGAAGCGCGGCGGCATGACCAAGGAGTGCGAGATGGGCGTCGGCTTCTGGGGCGCCATGTACATTCCCGTGGTGGTGGCGATGGCCGCGCAACAGAACGTCGTCACCGCCCTGCACGGCGGCCCGGTGGCGGTGCTGGCGGCGATCGGTTCGGTGGTGGTCTGTGGCTGCACGATTGCCCTGATCAGCCGCACCCACAAGGGCGAGCCTTTGCCCGACGAACCGGCGGAAATCTCCCCGGTCGGCACACCGGTAGGAGGTCGCTGATATGTGGGATCTCATTGAAAAAGGTCTGGAACACAACGGTCTGATCACCGCGTTCGCCTTCGTCGGCGTGATCATGTGGGTCTCGGTGATCCTCTCCAAACGCCTGACCTTCGGGCGGATTCACGGCTCGGCGATTGCCATCGTCATCGGCCTGGTGCTGGCCTGGGTCGGCGGCACGATGACGGGCGGGCAGAAGGGCCTGGCGGACCTGACGCTGTTCTCCGGCATCGGGCTGATGGGCGGCGCGATGCTGCGGGACTTTGCGATCGTTGCCACGGCGTTTGAGGTGCAGGCGACCGAGGCGAAGAAGGCCGGGATGATCGGCGTGATTGCGCTGCTGCTGGGCACGATCCTGCCGTTCATTGTCGGCGCGTGCATGGCCTACGCGTTCGGTTATCGCGATGCGGTGAGCATGACTACCATCGGCGCGGGTGCGGTGACTTACATTGTCGGGCCGGTGACGGGTGCGGCGATTGGCGCGACGTCGGATGTGATGGCGTTGTCGATTGCCACCGGGTTGATCAAGGCGATTCTGGTGATGGTCGGCACGCCGGTGGCGGCGCGTTGGATGGGCCTGGATAACCCGCGCTCGGCGATGGTGTTCGGCGGGCTGGCCGGTACGGTAAGTGGTGTGACGGCGGGGCTGGCGGCGACGGATCGGCGGTTGGTGCCTTATGGCGCTTTGACCGCGACCTTCCACACCGGGCTTGGGTGCTTGCTGGGTCCATCGCTGCTGTTCTTCATTGTTCGCGGAATCGTTGGCTAACAGATCGTTGATCGTTCCCACGCTCTGCGTGGGAATGCAGCCCGGGACGCTCCGCGTCCCAAAAGCGGACGCAGAGCGTCCATTGAGGCATTCCCACGCAGAGCGTGGGAACGATCGTTAGGTGGTCTGGCGATTGGCATACATCCGGCACTCCGCCAGCAATGCCAGCAAATTCGGATCCCGCTCTTTTGCCTTCAAAAACACCACCCCGATGTGCTGCTGCAACCGGTACTTCTCCTGCAACGGAATCAGCTTCACCCGGTTCTCGTACACCGCCGCAATCCTCCCCGGCAGCAACGCATAACCGACCCCGGAGCTGACCATGCTCAGCAGGGTGAAGATGTCGTTGACCTGCATCGCCACCTTCGGCTCGAACCCCGCCTGCCTGAACACCCGGATACCATCCTGATGGGTGGCGAAGCCTTGGGTCAGGGTAATAAAGGTCTCATCGCGTACCTCTGCCAGATCCACTTCGCTGCGCTGGGCGAAGCGCGAATCGGCTGGCGTAGCGAGGAAGATGTCGTCGGAAAACAGCGGAATCTGTTCGCAGTCCGGGTCGTTGACGGTGTCGTCCAGCGACACCAGGATCGCGTCGACTTCCATGTTCTTCAGCTTGTAGAGCAGGTCGATGTTCGAGCCGAGGATCAGGTCGATGTTGAGTTCGCTGCGGCGGATCTTCAAACCCATGATCAGCTGCGGCACGGTTTTCACCGTCAGCGAATACAGCGAGCCTAGCTTGAAGCGCTCGGCCGAGAACCCGGCGGCTTCGCGGGTCAGGCGCACGCTTTCGACCACGTCCTGAATCAGTTTCTGCGCCCGCTCTTCGAGCACGTAGGCACTCTCCAGCGGCGTCAGGTTGCGTCCTTCGTGTTTGAACAACGGGCAGCGCAGGGCGCTTTCCAGCGAATGGATCGCGCGGTGCACGCTGACGTTGCTGGTCTGCAACTCGGCGGCGGCGCGGGCGAGGTTGCCGGTACGCATGAAGGCGAGGAACACCTCGAGTTTCTTCAGGGTCAATTCTTCGTCGATCAGCATGGCGCGGACTCTTCTTGGTATCGGTCGATTGTGCCCAAATATCAGGGCAGGTGCAGGCCCGCGTTGAACGGAAACATTGCGCTTTTACGCTCAAGGCCCGAGCCTTGCGCGCTGCGGTAAATGAAATCGAGGTGTGCGACACATGTATCACGGAGAAAAACTGAACGCCTGGACGCATCTGGTCGGGGCGGTAGCGGCGTTTGTCGGGGGCGTCTGGATGCTGGTGATTGCCAGCCTCGACGGCAGCCCGTGGAAGATTGTCAGCGTGGCGATTTACGCCTTCACCTTGCTGGTGCTCTACAGCGCGTCCACCGTTTACCACAGCGTGCGCGGGCGCAAGAAAGCGATCATGAAGAAGGTCGATCACTTTTCGATCTACCTGCTGATCGCCGGCAGTTACACGCCGTTCTGTCTGGTGACGCTGCGCGGGCCGTGGGGCTGGACGCTGTTCGGGATTGTCTGGGGGCTGGCGTTGATCGGCATCCTGCAAGAGATCAAGCCGCGCTCGGAGGCGCGGATCCTGTCGATCGTGATCTACGCGGTGATGGGCTGGATCGTGCTGGTGGCGGTCAAGCCGCTGATAGCAGCGCTCGGGACGGCGGGGTTTGCCTGGCTGGCGTCGGGTGGCGTGCTGTACACCGTGGGGATCATCTTCTTTGCCCTTGATCACCGGTTGCGACATGCCCACGGGATCTGGCATCTGTTCGTGATCGCCGGGAGCCTGCTGCACTTTGTGGCGATTCTGTTTTACGTCCTTTAATCGCAAATCCTGTGGGAGATTCTATGTTGCAGGGGAACCCTGCAATCTTAGATTCGGTTGGTATTCGCTCTGATTTTTCATGAGGGCGAATGCCACCCGGCAAAGCTTACGGGCGAGGATGACCAAAGCCTGAGTTCTGGCTAGACCTCTTGCCAGATAGGATTCATAGAACGGTTTCCAAACAGGGGACCGGCAAGCTGCCATAGCTGCATTGTGTGCAAGACGCCGTAATTCCCCGTCACCTTTTTTGCTCAAGTGGCGAGGACTGTGTTTCTTGCCTGAGTCCTTTGCCTTCAAGTCCAATCCCAGAAAGGCGATGAACGCATCGGCGCTGGCGAACTCACCTCGCATGTACGTAGTTGCCAGGCCCGTTGCCGTGAGTTCACCAATCCCTTCAATCGCTTTGCAGCGTCTGATGTTTTCGCTAATGCCGGCCTCTTGGCTGACTTTGCGAAGTAATTCCTGAATGGCCTGATCAAGCTGTTTGAAATGCTCCAACCCATGGGCCAAAAGATCTTCAAGGAGAGGTTCGTTTGACCAGCTCAGCATGATACTGACTCGGGCCTTCATCAGCTGCGCACGCTTGTTAAGCAGACTTTTCAACACCGTGTAGTGCCGTGGTGGTGGGCTCCAGACCCGCAGCCGGTGCTGTTCACTGGTTAGATAACGCGCCAGAAGACGTGCATCACAAGGGTCGGTTTTTGCACGCTGACCGATGCTTTCGCGGTAATGGCTCACCCGGTAAGGGTCCACGACGTAAACCCGATGCCCCATACCATGGGCCAGTTCGGCCGTGTCCAGGTGGTAGAGATTAGTGGCTTCCAGGGCGATCGAGCTTTGTGCGGGCAAGGTCTTCAGCCAACGACCTACAGACGTGCGGTCATTGTTGATGACCTGGGTAATTTCCAGATCTTCGCGATAAACAACGATTTCGGCCTTGGCCACATCGACACCAATCACCGTTGGCGAGGTAAGGATTGTCATGACGAATCCTCGGAGCTAGGGTTTAAGAGCTTGTCGGGGTCTACCGTAGCGCTGGCTTGCCTCTATCGTCGGTTTTACCGATGAATTCCTTATCGGCGCTTTAGGTAGAAAGGGCGGGACGAGAAGTCTCCCACGGTCCGTACTGGCTAGAGTCGGAATCGAGCTTTTAGTCCCGCCCACCCCTTCAAGTCTAAACATACAAGCGAGCTTGCTCGCGAAGGCGTCATTTCAATCGGCATCTTTGTTGACTGTTACACCGCTATCGCGAGCAAGCTCGCTTCCACAGGGGACCAAGGTTTGCAGTTGTATCTGTGCGCGGCTGCTGAATATCTGCAACAGGTCGCCGAGGGTATGTGGCGGTGGTTCGGTGGCACGAGTCACCGCGTACAGCGTGATCGGCAGCGGCGGGGCGAGAGGGCGGATAGTGGTGGTGGCCGATGAGGCACCGAGGGCGGTGAACGGGTCGATCACCGCCACTCCGGCGCCAGACTCCACCATCGCCCGCGCCAGCGAATACGTCTGCACGGCAATCCGCACCCGAGGCGGCGGCTCGACGGCTTCCAGATAACTGTCGAGCCGGGCGGCCAGTGGATCGGCGCTGGACAGCCCGATCAGCGGCGCCCCGGCCAGAGCCATCAGCGGCAACGGCTGACCGGCATCTTCCTCCGGCCAATAACCTTTCGGCGCCAGCGCCACCAAAACCCCCGAGGCCAATGCCTGGGCCTTCAGCCCCGGATGATCCGGCAACTGCAACGTCAGGGCCACGTCCACTTCGCGCATCAGCAGGTTCTGCATCAGCTCGCGGCTGTGGGCGCTCGACAGTTCGCAGGCGATGTCCGGGAATTGCGCCGTCCACTGCTGGATCGCCGGCGGCAGCAACGACAGCGCCAGCGCCGGGGTCGCGCCGATTCGCAGGCTGTGGCCGGGTTCGCGGCGCAGGCTCTGGGCCAGACGCCGCACGCCCTGCAGGCTTTCCGTGACCTTGTCGACTTCGCGTTCCAGCTCCAGCGCTTCCGGGGTCGCCTGCAACTTGCCGCGCACCCGCAGAAACAATGGAAAGCCCAATTGCTGCTCGGCGTGCTGCAGCACCTTGGTCACCGCCGGTTGCGAGACGTGCAGCAACTGCGCAGCGGCGCTGACCGAGCCGGTCTGGCGAATGGCCTGGAAAATCTCGATATGACGAAGGCGCATGACGATCCCATAACCTTTGTTTATAGGTTTGTCATCTTTATTCATTGTTCGGCGCCTGTCACCTCACCCTAACCTCGGCCTCGTCTTCAAGAACGATTAAGGACGGACATGGCTCAGCGTGTGTGCATCATCGGCGGCGGCGTGATCGGGTTGGCAACAGCCTGGGCGCTGGTGCGCGACGGTTTCGAAGTGACAGTGGTCGAGGCGCGGCAGGCGCTGGGCAGCGAAACCAGTTTCGCCAACGGCGGCCAGTTGTCCTACCGCTACGTTGCGCCGCTGGCCGATGCCGGCGTGCCGTTGCAGGCGATCGGCTGGATGCTGCGCGGCGACTCACCGCTCAAGTTGCGCCCGCGCCTGGACCCGGCGCAGTGGCGCTGGATGGCCTCGTTTCTCGCCGCGTGCCGCACCTCGGTCAACCGCGAAAACGCCGCGCACCTGTTGCGTCTGGCACTGTTCAGCCAGAGCACGCTGAAACGCTGGCGCGAGGACGACGGACTGGTCGGTTTCAACTGGCGGCGCAACGGCAAACTGGTGACCTTCCGCAGCGCCGCCAGATTCGAGCATGCACGCAAAGGCCTCGCCGATCCGCAGCAACAGCAGGTGTTGTCCGCCACCGAATGTGCGCAACTGGAACCGGCACTGGCCGATGCGCCGTTTGTAGGCGCGATCTACACGCCGGATGAAGAAGTCGGCGACTGTCACGGTTTCTGCCAACAGTTGGCGGCGCGCTTGAAGGCGTCGGGCCGTTGCGAGTTTCGTCTCGGTCAGGCGGTTACCGGCATTCGTCACAGCCACGGCGCGGTCACGGCGATTGAGCTTGGCGACGAAACCCTGCCGGTCGAACAACTGGTGATCGCCGCCGGCCATCGCAGCCCGTTGCTGGCGCTGCCCGGCCTGCGCCTGCCGCTGTATCCGCTGAAGGGCTACAGCCTGACCGTGCCGATCGGCAGCGAGCATCGGGCGCCGGACGTGAGCATCACCGACTACGACCGCAAGATCGTCTACGCGCGCATCGGCGAACAACTGCGCGTGGCGGCAATGGTCGACATCGTCGGTTTCGACCCGGCGGTGGATCCCGAGCGACTGGCGCTGATCAAGCGCCAGGCCCGAGACACCTTTCCCGACGCCGGCCACTACGACGCCGCCGTCGAATGGGCCGGCATGCGCCCGGCCACCCCCACCGGCGTTCCGCTGCTGGGTGCCACGGCCTATCGCAATCTGTGGCTCAACCTCGGCCACGGCGCGCTCGGTTTCACCCTGGCCTGCGGCAGCGGGCAGTTGCTCAGCGAACTGATCGGCGAGCAGCGCACATCCATTGATCTGCACGGGTTCAATCCCCGTGCGGCGTGACGGTTTCTGCTAAAACACCCCACCCACAACGGAGAATAACAATGCAAAAAATCACGTTGCTCGGCTGCACTTTGGCGCTGGTTTTCGGCGCTCAGGCGCAGGCCAATGAAGTGCCGCTGACCGGTACGCTCGGCAAGATCGCCAGCGCCAACAGCATCACCCTGGGTTATCGCGATGCGTCGGTGCCGTTCTCGTATGTGGGCGATCACACGGGCCAGCCAATGGGGTATTCGGTGGAACTGGCGGATAAGATCGTCGAGCGCATCCAGCAGCAACTGGCGCTGCCGGAACTGAAGGTGAAGTACAACCTGGTGACGTCGCAGACGCGGATTCCGCTGGTGCAGAACGGCACGGTCGACCTTGAGTGCGGCTCCACCGGAGTGACCGCCGAACGGCAGAAGCAGGTCGCGTTCTCCTACGGTTTCATCTACGTCAAAGGGCAGCTGCTGACCGCCAAGGACAGCGGCATCCAAAGCTTCGACGACCTGCGCGGCAAGAACGTGGTGACCACCGCCGGCACCACCAACGAGCGCTATCTGAAGAACTACAACCTCGACCATAAACTGAACATGTTCGTGATCAGTGCCAAGGATCACGGCGAGGCATTCCAGATGCTGCAATCAGGGCGTGCGGCGGCGTTTTACATGGACGATGCGCTGCTTTACGGCGAGCGGGCCAAGGCGCGCGATCCGCATAATTGGGTCGTGGTGGGAGAGGAGCAATCGCGGGAAATCTACAGCTGCATGGTGCGCAAGGATGATCCGCAGTTCCTCGCGCTGGTCAACGGTGTGCTGGCCGACCTGTACAGCTCGGGGGAAATCAACGGGATCTACCGCAAGTGGTTCGAACAACCGATCCCGCCGAAGGGCCTGAACCTTGAGTTCCCGATGACCAGCGAACTCAAGGCAATCATCGCCAGACCGATCAGTGATCCGGTGCAGTGACGGGTTAGAAATCACCCCACAGTTGCTGCGCCACCGCCAGTGCCACAACCGGCGCGGTCTCGGTGCGCAGCACGCGCGGGCCGAGGCGGGCGGCGTGGAAGCCGCTGGCCTTGGCTTGCTCGACTTCGGCGTCTGACAGGCCGCCTTCAGGGCCGATCAGGAACGCCAACGTCGCCGGCTTTGCATGGCTGACCAGCGGCTCGGCCACCGGGTGCAGGACCAGTTTCAGTTCGGCTTCGGTCTGCTTCAGCCAGTCGGCCAGCAGCACCGGTGGATGAATCACCGGCACCCGCGAACGACCGCATTGCTCGCAGGCGCTGATCGCCACCTGACGCCAGTGCAGCAGGCGTTTGTCGGCGCGTTCGTCCTTGAGGCGGACTTCGCAGCGTTCGCTGAAGATCGGGGTGATTTCGGTCACGCCCAGTTCGGTGGCTTTCTGGATTGCCCAGTCCATCCGCTCGCCCCGGGACAGGCCCTGGCCGAGGTGGATTTGCAGCGGCGATTCGACCTGACCGGCGAACTGCTCGTCGATCTGCACCACCACGCGTTTCTTGCCGACTTCCACCAGCGATCCGCGAAACTCGTGGCCGGAACCGTCGAACATCTGCACCGCATCGCCCTCGGCCATGCGCAGCACGCGGCTGATGTAATGCGCCTGGGCTTCCGGCAGTTCGTGTTCGCCGGTGCTGAGCGGGGCGTCGATAAAGAAGCGGGACAGTCTCATGGTGGTTCTCTTTAAGTAGATCGTTCCCACGCTCTGCGTGGGAATGCCTCGTTGGACGCTCTGCGTCCGCTTTTGGGACGCGGAGCGTCCCGGGCTGCATTCCCACGCAGACGGTTCGACGCCTCGACGTGGGAACGAGTACGAGTCGTGCTTAGCCCGGATCACGGAACCCGGGATGGAAATCCTTCGGCACCGCCACGCTGACGCTGTCACGAGTGGCAATGTCGATGCCTTCGCTGGCGACTTCGGCTAGGAAGTCGATCTGCTCCGGGGTGATCACGTACGGCGGCAGGAAATACACCACGCTGCCCAACGGGCGCAGCAATGCGCCACGCTCCAGCGCATGCTGGAACACCTTCAGGCCGCGACGTTCCTGCCACGGATAAGCCTCTTTCGTGGCTTTGTCCTTGACCATCTCGATCGCCAGCACCATGCCGGTCTGACGGACTTCCGAGACATTCGGATGATCCACCAGATGCGCCGTGGCTGAAGCCATGCGCTGGGCCAGCGCCCGGTTGTTTTCGATCACGTTGTCCTGCTCGAAAATATCCAGGGTCGCCAATGCCGCCGCACACGCCAGCGGGTTGCCGGTGTAGCTGTGCGAATGCAGGAAGGCGCGCAGGGTCGGATAATCGTCGTAGAACGCGCTGTACACCTCGTCGGTGGTCAGGCACGCGGCCAACGGCAGATAACCGCCGGTCAGGGCTTTCGACAGGCACAGGAAGTCCGGACGGATGCCGGCCTGTTCGCAGGCGAACATCGTCCCGGTGCGGCCGAAGCCGACGGCGATTTCGTCGTGAATCAGGTGCACGCCGTAACGGTCGCAGGCCTCGCGCAGCAGCTTGAGATAGACCGGGTGGTACATGCGCATGCCGCCGGCGCCCTGGATAAGCGGCTCGACGATCACGGCCGCGACGCTCTCGTGGTTCTCGGCCAGGGTCTGCTCCATCGCCGCGAACATGTTGCGCGAGTGTTCTTCCCAGCTCATGCCCTGCGGGCGCAGGTAGCAATCCGGGCTCGGCACCTTGATGGTGTCCATCAGCAGGGCTTTATAGGTTTCGGTGAACAGCGGCACGTCACCGACCGACATCGCCGCCATGGTCTCGCCGTGGTAGCTGTTGGTCAGGGTGACGAAGCGCTTCTTGTTCGGCTGGCCGCGGTTGAGCCAGTAGTGAAAGCTCATTTTCAGCGCGACTTCGATGCAGGACGAACCGTTATCGGCGTAGAACACCCGGTTCAGGCCTTCCGGCGTCATCTTCACCAGACGCTCGGACAGCTCGATCACCGGCTGATGGCTGAAGCCGGCCAGAATCACGTGTTCCAGCTGATCGACCTGATCCTTGATGCGCTGGTTGATGCGAGGGTTGGCATGGCCGAACACGTTGACCCACCAGGAGCTGACCGCGTCCAGATAACGCTTGCCTTCGAAGTCTTCCAGCCAGACGCCTTCACCGCGCTTGATCGGGATCAGCGGCAGCTGTTCGTGGTCTTTCATCTGGGTGCAGGGATGCCACAGCACCGCGAGATCGCGTTGCATCCACTGGTTGTTCAGGCCCATGTTCAGTCTCCTCGAGGCGGCTCGCGTCAGGCGCGGGCAAACAATCGCGCAAGCCTATGCAATGCGTCGCGCCGGGACAACCCATTGTGTCGATTGAGCTACTTTGTATGGGCCGATAGACGTCGCTGGCGGCGTTTTGATGGCTGACGTATTCTTCGCGGTTCTTTGGGTCGTCTGACCCGCAAAACTGCATTTTCCTACGTGTTTTTCCGGAGTTCGCTGAATGTCTGTCGGTTGGCTGCGCGCCTGTGCGCTAGTGGTGTTGGGGCTGTTTAGCGTTACGGCGCTGGCCAAGGATAAAACCGCAATCGTGATCGGCGGCGGCCTGTCGGGCCTGACGGCGGCTTACGAACTGCAGAACAAGGGCTGGCAGGTCACGCTGCTGGAAGCCAAGCCGAGCCTGGGCGGTCGCTCGGGCATGGCCACCAGCGAGTGGATCGGCAACGACAAAACTCAACCGGTGCTGAACAAGTACGTATCGACCTTCAAGTTGAACACCACGCCAGCGCCTGAATTCGTACGGACTCCGGGTTACCTGATCGACGGCGAGTATTTCTCCGCCGCCGACCTGACCACCAAACAGCCTGCTACGGCCGAAGCGCTGAAGCGCTACGAGAAAACCCGTGACGATCTGGCGCGTTCGATCGACGACCCGCAGAACCCGGCCGCGACCAACACCCTGCACGCCCTGGACCAGATCAACGTTTCGAGCTGGCTCGACAAGCAGAACCTGCCGGCCACCGCGCGTCAGCTGATCAACCAGGACATCCGCACCCACTACGACGAGCCTTCGCGCCTGTCGCTGCTGTACTTCGCGCAGCAGAGCCGGGTGTATCGCGGCGTGTCCGACCGTGACCTGCGCGCTTCGCGACTGGTCGGTGGCAGCCCGGTGCTGGCCCAGGCCTTCGTCAAACAGCTGAAAACCATCAAGACCGATTCGCCGGTGTCCGCCATCACCCAGGACAAGGACGGCGTGACCGTCAAGGTCGGCAGCGTGGGCTATTCGGCAGACTACGTCGTGCTGGCGGTGCCATTGCGCGCCCTCAACAAGATTCAGCTGACCCCGGCGCTGGATGCCCAGCACCTGGCTGCGATCAAGGGCACCAACTATGGCTGGCGCGACCAGATCATGCTGAAGTTCAAGACGCCTGTGTGGGAAAGCAAGGCGCGGATGTCCGGCGAGATCTACAGCAACACCGGTCTTGGCATGTTGTGGATCGAGCCAGCCCTGAAGGGCGGCGCGAACGTGGTGATCAACCTGTCCGGCGACAACGCCCGCGTCATGCAGGCCTTCGGCGACAAGCAGATGGTCGATCAGGTGCTGATTCGTCTGCACGCGTTTTATCCACAGGCCCGTGGCTCGTTCACCGGCTATGAAATCCGTCGCTACAGCACCGATCCATCGACCGGCGGTTCTTACCTCGCCTTCGGTCCTGGCCAGATCAGCAAATACTGGCGTCTGTGGGAGCGTCCGCTGCAACGCGTAGCGTTTGCCGGCGAACATACCGACACCTTGTACCCGGGCACCCTGGAAGGCGCACTGCGCACCGGCCAGCGCGCGGCCAGTCAGGTTGAAGACCTGGCGGCGGGCAAATCCTTCGAACCGGCCAAAGTCGGCCCGGCAGCAGCCACCGCCGCAGCGGCAGGTGCAGCGGGCGCGGCAGTGGCGGCGAAGAAAGGCAACTTCTTCACCAACCTGTTCGGCGGTTCGGACGACGACAAGAAACCAGAGCCAGTGAAAGCGCCAGAGCCGGCACCTGCTCCAGCCGCCCCAGCGCCTGCACCGACCCCGGCCCCTGCGCCAGCCCCGGTGGAAGCACCGAAGCCAGCAGCTCCGGTGAAAGCCGAGCCGGCGAAGAAAGCGGCAGCCAAGCCAGCAGCGAAGAAACCGGCGGCCAAGACCGAAGCGAAAAAACCTGCAGCGAAACCTGCGGCGAAAAAAGCTGAACCGGCGAAGAAGTCAGCGGCCAAACCGGCGGCAACCACCGAGACGAAGGCTCAGTAACCTTCAGGCTTAAAAAAAAACGCGGCTCAATGGCCGCGTTTTTTTATATCTGAATCTTTGGCCGGTTTTTGAAGGACACCACAGTCCTACATACATCGTCGATCTATCGGATGCTTCCCACAGAAATACAGGAAAGAGGCGATTGAGGGCGCTTCAGCTTGATTCTATGTTCTTCAATAAATTTGGAGGGCGATATGAAAGCAGTGGTTCTGATTGCTATGTTGGTAGCATTGTCCGGCTGTGTGGATGGTCGGTTGGTACTTAAAGGCCATGATTCAGAGTTGGCCCATAAGTGTCGGATAGATCCATATAAGCCCGACTGTCTCGATCCACCACCGTTGTTCAAAAGTTCTTGAATCCGGGTTTTCTTGCCACGGTTGGAGAAACCATTCAGGAAAACGTCCATTCATAAACTTCTATCCCGTCCGGCAGTTTTCTCAGCCATATTGGTTTTGGCTTCGGGAGGCGGCCAGGAACGAAGCCGAAGCGCGCCCAGCGCACGCCTCCCGTGCGTTGGTCATAAATCACCAGATTTCCATCGTTCTGAATGACCAGACAAGTGTTGTACCAAAGCGATTTGTCGATGCTGTGTGTACTTTCGGCAATCCATAATCGTTTTCTCGAAGCATCATAAAGAAAACCGTTATTGCTGATCACAAACTGCAGGGGCTCACGCATTTTTTTCTGATGCAAAGTAATGCTATGAGCTTGGTGCGCATCTGCGATCCAGATTACAGCCTCTCCATCCTTGATTAACAAGTTGCCGTCGGCTTGCAATATCAAGCGGAATCGTCCGTTCTCGGATGTCAGAAACTGTCCGGGCGACATAGTCTGATTGGGCGGTAATACGGGTGATCCAATTGCTTGAAATGGGATGTAACGAATAGCCATGTTTTCCACCTTTGAGAGGAGTTATCGAGCACCCATTCAATCAAGGTGAAATACACAAGTGGCTATACATATTGCTTGGCTGAAACAATTTTTTCCTTGTCATTGCCCCTTCAGAGAAAACGGTCTTGCCCCGAGCGCGGCCCCTACGAGCTCAGCAGATTTCGCGCAACCTGCGCCTGACATCGCGACACAAAATCGTCTTTAATCTTTCCTTAACTCCCCTGTTCAAGACTCTTGATCGTATTTCTCGATATTTCAAAGCGAAATTTTCCGCTTTAATTCGATAGATAACTCGCTAGTCTTGGTTCGCAGTTCTCATAGGATTTGGGCAATGCAGCTACGTAACTCTTCTTCGCGCTACGGTTGGGTCAGCATCTTCATGCACTGGGGCGTGGCGCTGGTGGTCTTCGGGCTGTTCGCGCTGGGTCTGTGGATGGTGGGGCTGGATTACTACAGCACCTGGCGCAAAGACGCGCCGGATCTGCACAAGAGCATCGGTCTGGTGCTGCTGGGTGTGATGGTGTTGCGGGTGTTGTGGCGCTTTGTCAGCCCACCACCGCCAACGCTGCAAAGCTACAGCCGCATGACCCGCATCGGCGCCAAGTTCGGCCATGGGTTTCTCTACCTTGCGCTGTTCGCCGTGATGATTGCCGGTTACCTGATTTCCACCGCAGACGGTGTCGGGATCCCGGTGTTTGGCCTGTTTGAAGTTCCTGCACTGGTTTCCGAACTACCGGATCAGGCAGATACCGCCGGTGTGATTCATCTCTGGCTGGCATGGGCGCTGGTAATTTTTTCCGGCCTTCATGCGTTGGCAGCATTGAAGCACCACTTTATCGATCGTGATGCGACCCTGACACGAATGCTGGGACGCAAAGCCTGATGTTCAACCTCGACTCCAAAGGAAAACAAAGCATGTTGAAAAAGACTCTGGCCGCTCTGGCAATCGGCTCTGCCGTCCTGTCCGCCAACGTGATGGCCGCTGACTATGTGGTTGATAAAGAAGGCCAGCACGCCTTCGTCGACTTCAAGATCAGCCACCTGGGCTACAGCTTCATCACCGGTACCTTCAAGGACATCGATGGCAAGTTCAGCTTCGACGCTGCCAAGCCTGAAGACAGCAAGATCGAGTTCAACGTGAACACTGCCAGCGTGTTCACCAACCACGCCGAGCGCGACAAGCACATCGCCAGCGCTGACTTCCTCAACGCCAGCAAGTTTGCCAAGGCGACCTTCGTCTCCACCAGCGTCAAGTCCACCGGTGCCAACACCGCTGACGTGACCGGCGACCTGACCATTCTGGGCGTTACCAAGCCAGTGGTCGTGAAGGCGACCTTCCTGGGCGAAGGCAAGGATCCATGGGGCGGCTACCGTGCCGGCTTCGAAGGCACCACCACCATCAAGCGTTCCGATTTCGGCAAGCAGAAAGACCTGGGTCCGAAGTCCGACGCGGTCGAGCTGTACGTTTCGTTTGAAGGTGTGAAAGCGAAGTAATTTTCGCCGGCCACACAAAAACGCCCCCGGTCTTGCGATCGGGGGCGTTTTTTATTGCCTGCCGTAACGCTCGTCTCGGCGGCGCGCAAAAAAAATGCCCCGGTTTTCAGGCCGGGGCATTTTTCATTGCAGTGGAAAACTCAGCGATTGCGGGTCAGCAAGGCCGGTTTTTCACCGCGTGGGCGGCTTGGCAGTTGATCCAGCTGCTCAGGCGTCGGGAAGCGGTCGGCTTTCGACTCCTTGTGCATGATCTTCGGTCCGCTGCTGCGCGGGTTCTGCACGGCCGGTTCAGCGCGTTGCTGATCGTCACGGGCCGGGCGGCGGTTGCGCGAGTTCTCATCGCGACGACCCTGACCGTCACGCGGGGCACCGTTGCGTGGGCCGCTGCGCTTGCCTGGCGGAGTGCCGGTGCTCGAACCGTTGCTGTTGCGTGGGCCGTTCTGGCGACCTTGTGGCTGACCGCCGCGTGGTGCGCCCGAACCTGCGCCTTGCGCCGGAGCGCCCGGGCGACGGTTGCGACCTCCGGCCGGCGCCTGCTTCGGCACGTAATCAACGCGGTTACCGAAGTTATCGATATCGTCGTCGAGGAACTCGTCCGGAGCACGGTCAGCTGCGGCGCGTGGCGGCTGGCTTGGCTGGCGCTGTTCGCGGGCCGGAGTGCCTTCACGCGGCTTTTGTTGACGGGCTGGACGCTCGCCACGCTCACCGGCCGGTTTTTCCTTGCCCTTGTCTTTGCCCTTGTCTTTACGACCGCCGCCACCGCCGCCGCCATTCGGGCCGTCGCCGCGTGGGCCACGGGCATTGCGCGGGTTGCGCATGTCCGGACGCTCACGGGCTTCCGGCTTCTCGGCCTCGATGGTGCTGGCATCGAAGCCCATCAGGTCGCCGTCGGCGATTTTCTGCTTGGTCATGCGCTCGATGCTTTTCAGCAGTTTTTCTTCGTCCGGTGCGACCAGCGAGATCGCCTCGCCCGAACGACCTGCCCGGCCGGTACGGCCGATACGGTGCACGTAGTCTTCATCGACGTTCGGCAGTTCGAAGTTGACCACGTGTGGCAACTGGTCGATGTCCAGGCCACGGGCGGCGATATCGGTCGCTACCAGAATGCGCACTTCACCGGCCTTGAAGTCGGCCAAAGCTTTGGTGCGGGCGTTCTGGCTCTTGTTGCCGTGGATCGCCACAGCCGGCAGGCCGTGTTTGTCCAGGTACTCGGCCAGACGGTTGGCGCCGTGCTTGGTGCGGGTGAACACCAGCACCTGTTCCCACGCGCCGGCGGTGATCAGGTGGGCCAGCAGCGCACGCTTGTGGCTGGCCGGCAGACGGAACACGCGTTGTTCGATGCGCTCGACCGTGGTGTTCGGCGGCGTCACTTCGATGCGTTCCGGGTTGTGCAGCAGCTTGCCGGCAAGGTCGGTGATGTCTTTGGAGAAGGTCGCCGAGAACAGCAGGTTCTGACGCTTGGCCGGCAGGCGCGCGAGGACTTTCTTCACGTCGTGGACGAAGCCCATGTCAAGCATGCGGTCAGCTTCGTCGAGCACGAGGATTTCAACGTGGGACAGATCGACGCTGCCCTGGCCGCACAGGTCGAGCAGACGACCCGGGCACGCAACGAGGACGTCCACGCCACGGGACATGGCCTGAACCTGTGGGTTCATGCCGACGCCGCCGAAGATGCAGGCACTGACGAATTTCAGGTCGCGGGCGTAGATCTTGAAGCTGTCGTGAACCTGGGCCGCGAGTTCGCGGGTCGGGGTCAGGACCAGCACGCGCGGCTGGCGCGGGCCGTGACGCTGGGATTTGTCCGGGTGGCCGTTGGGGAACAGCCGCTCCAGGATCGGAAGGGCGAAACCGCCGGTTTTACCGGTACCTGTCTGTGCCGCAACCATCAGGTCGCGACCTTGCAACACGGCGGGAATGGCCCGCTGTTGCACCGGAGTAGGCTCGGTATAGCCCGCATCTTCGATAGCGCGGACCAAAGCCTCGGAGAGACCGAGGGAAGCAAAGGACATGAGTAATCCTGTTTCAGTTAGGGCTTGGCCCAATGGGAGTCTTGCCTGGCGCGAATGGCGTTTAAGAGGACGCAATCCCGTCCGGTCCTGCTGCGGTTCCGAAGGCACGTCCGGAGCGCTCGCGCGGGCTGAAAAGCTGCGCTGTAGCGGGTCGGGAGGCCTGTTACGGTTCCGGGCGTCCGGGCGTGAGCCTGGCGGGAACGCCGGAGTATAACAGAGCAATCACTGCGCGCCGCTTTCCTGCTGCTCAACGGTTTTGCCGCTGGCGGTGGCGGTGCCCAGCGGCGCCGTCAGGGCGGGGGCCGCCCCGTAGCGGGCGCTGAGCTCGGCATAGGCCGGTTCGCGCTTGAAACGCTTGAGTTCGGCGCCGAAGCGCTGCACCAGCAAATCCATCCCGGCATTGCGCCGCACGGCCAGAAACTGGCTCTGGCGGCTGATGACCGTGGGGTTTTCCGTGATCTTGTCGCGAATACCCAGTTCATCGAGCAAATGCTGACCCACGCGGCGATCGGTGATCAGCAGGTCGATGCGCCCGCGCACCAGTTTGCCGAAATTGGCTTCGTGGGTCGGGGCCGGTTCGCGGGTGAACAGAGTCGATTCGCGGAAGTCGGGACTGTACAGATAGCCCGGCGAGGTGCCGACGGTCAGGTCTTTGAGGTCTTCCAGGCTACTAAAAGGGTGTGGTCGCTCGTTGGCGTAGAACATCACGAACTCGACGTCCGACAGCGGTTCGCTCGGGTAGAGCAGGGTGGCGTCGCGTTCGTCGCTGTGAAAGATGTCCAGCGCGCCGTCGGCCTGGCCGGTTTCGAGCATCGACAGGCAGCGTTTCCACGGCAGGAACTGCCATTCGACTTCGATGCCCAGGCGCTTGAACACGATGGCGGTGGTTTCGTAGTCCAGACCGAGGTTCTTGCCGCCCTGTTCATAGACGTACGGCGCCCACGGTTCGGTGACGATACGCAGCTTCTCGCCCCGAGCCGCAAAGCTCAGGCAAGCAAAAACCAGCACGGCGAATAACTGCGTGATCAAAGGCATGGCTTGAGATTACGACGAGAAACGGCAAAGAGCCAGAAACTGGCCGTAGAAGCTCTGTTTCGGGCGTTAAAAGCAAAAGATCGCAGCGGCGAAAACGCTGTTGGCGTTGTCGCGGCTGCGATCTTCTGGTCTTACGGTGACGTCTTTTTAGCGCGGCAGCTTCAGGTTGTTCCAGATCGCCAGGCTCGGTTCGGCCTGGTTCATGGAATAGAAGTGCAGGCCAGGCGCGCCGCCTTGCAGCAGGCGTTCGCACATCTCGCTGACGACCTGTTCGCCAAAGCGCTGAATGCTTTGGCTGTCATCGCCGTAGGCTTCCAGCTGCTTGCGGATCCAGCGCGGGATTTCCGCACCGCAGGCATCGGAGAAGCGCGCGAGCTTGCTGTAGTTGGTGATCGGCATGATCCCCGGCACGACCGGAATGTCCACGCCCAGCGCCTGCAAACGGTCGACAAAGTAGAAGTAGCTGTCGGCGTTGAAGAAGTACTGGGTGATCGCGCTGTCGGCGCCGGCACGGGCCTTGCGCACGAAGTTGGCGAGATCGTCTTCGTAATTGCGCGCTTGCGGATGCATCTCCGGGTAAGCGGCAACTTCGATGTGGAAATGATTGCCGGTTTCTTCACGAATGAATTCAACCAGTTCATTGGCGTGACGCAGCTCGCCGCTGGTCATGCCCATGCCGGATGGCAGGTCACCGCGCAGGGCGACGATGCGCTTGATGCCGGCAGCCTTGTACTCGTTCAGCAGGCCGCGCAGGTCGTCCTTGCTGTCGCCGACGCACGACAGGTGCGGGGCGGCGGGGATTTTGACTTCGCTTTCCAGCTGCAACACGGTGTTCAGCGTGCGGTCACGGGTCGAACCGCCAGCGCCGTAGGTGCAGGAAAAGAAATCAGGGTTGTAAGTGGCCAGCTGACGGGCAGTGGCGAGCAGTTTTTCATGCCCAGCATCGGTCTTGGTCGGGAAGAACTCGAAGCTGTAGCGACGGTCTTGGGACATGGAGGGGACCTCCAGCTACAAGCTGCAAGCTTCAAGCTGCAAGAGCAGCGGAGGTGCGCTGGTCTCTTGTGCCTGAAGCTTGCGGCCTGACACTGTTTTGACAAATAGGGGCAGAGCTTTCGGGCTTCGCGCGGCAAGCTCGGCTTGTGGCCTTGCTTGCCGCTTGAAGCTTGAAGCTCGCAGCTGCTCTTAGTAGCGGTAAGCGTGCGGCTTGAACGGGCCTTCGACGGTCACGCCGATGTAGTCAGCCTGTTGCTTGGTCAGTTGAGTGACCACGCCGCCGAAGCCGCGAACCATTTCCAGGGCCACTTCTTCGTCGAGTTTCTTCGGCAGTACTTCAACGGTCAGGCGCTCGGCTTTCTGGGCTGGCGACAGGTCGGCGTACTTCTGGCCGAACAGGAAGATCTGCGCCAGAACCTGGTTGGCGAACGAACCGTCCATGATGCGGCTTGGGTGACCGGTGGCGTTGCCCAGGTTCACCAGACGGCCTTCGGCCAGCAGGATCAGGTAGTCGTCGTTCTGAGCGTCGAAAGCGCCCGGGCCGGTACGGTGGATCTTGTGTACCTGTGGCTTCACTTCTTCCCATGCCCAGTTCTTGCGCATGAAAGCGGTGTCGATTTCGTTGTCGAAGTGACCGATGTTGCAGACAACGGCGCGCTTCTTCAGGGCTTTGAGCATGTTTGCGTCGCAAACGTTGACGTTACCGGTGGTGGTCACGATCAGGTCGATCTTGCCCAGCAGCGCTTTGTCGATGCTTGCTTCGGTGCCGTCGTTGATACCGTCGATGAACGGCGAAACCAGTTCGAAACCGTCCATGCAGGCTTGCATGGCGCAGATCGGGTCGACTTCGGAGACCTTAACGATCATGCCTTCCTGACGCAGGGACTGGGCCGAGCCCTTGCCCACGTCACCGTAACCGATGACCAGCGCTTGCTTGCCGGACAGCAGGTGGTCGGTACCACGCTTGATGGCATCGTTCAGGCTGTGACGGCAGCCGTACTTGTTGTCGTTCTTGGACTTGGTCACCGAGTCGTTGACGTTGATGGCCGGGATTTTCAGCTCGCCCTTGGCCAGCATGTCCAGCAGACGGTGTACGCCGGTGGTGGTTTCTTCGGTCACGCCGTGAACGCGGTCCAGAACCTGTGGGTACTTGTCGTGCAGCAGCTGGGTCAGGTCGCCGCCGTCGTCGAGGATCATGTTGGCGTCCCATGGCTGGCCATCCTTCAGGATGGTTTGCTCCAGGCACCACTCGTACTCTTCTTCAGTCTCGCCTTTCCAGGCGAAAACCGGGATGCCGGCAGCAGCGATGGAAGCAGCGGCCTGGTCCTGAGTCGAGAAGATGTTGCAGGACGACCAGCGTACTTCGGCACCCAGGGCAACCAGGGTTTCGATCAGCACGGCAGTCTGAATGGTCATGTGGATGCAGCCGAGGATTTTTGCGCCTTTCAGCGGCTGCTCGGAAGCGTACTTGCGACGCAGACCCATCAGGGCCGGCATTTCCGACTCGGCGATGATGGTTTCGCGACGGCCCCAGGCAGCCAGGGACATGTCGGCAACTTTGTAATCGTTAAAATCTGCAGGCGTGATAACAGCGCTCATGAAGAGCCTCCATTCGTAATGTATGCGAATGGGCGCCGTTGTGCGTTTAGTGTCCGGCCTGAGCCGGTCAACGCCCCATCCGAGCCTGACAGGTTGAACCTGCTGCAGCGCCCCTCGGACAGGTGGCGGGAAAACGGTATCAAGTGAACGTTACCGTTTTGAAACGGGGGCGATTATAGCCGTCTAGACTGATCTTCCAAAGGGTTTCTGTCGGCCAGATGAAGATCGCCAATCGCGACCATAGTAGAAGCCTCATGGAGAGTGACCGCTCAGTCTGCCAAGATGGCGCCATCATTCGGCAAGACGCTCAGGAGTGAAGATGAATTTCCACACCCGCAAGTGGGTAAAACCCGAAGACCTCAACCCTAACGGCACTCTGTTCGGCGGCAGCCTGCTGCGCTGGATCGACGAAGAAGCGGCGATCTACGCCATTGTTCAACTGGGCAACCAGCGCGTGGTGACCAAATACATTTCCGAAATCAACTTCGTCAGCGCCTCGCGCCAGGGCGACATCATCGAGTTGGGCATCACCGCCACCGAGTTCGGCCGCACCTCGATCACCCTGACCTGCGAAGTGCGCAACAAGATCACCCGCAAGAGCATCCTGACCGTCGAGAAGATGGTCTTCGTCAACCTCGGCGAAGACGGCCTGCCGGCCCCGCACGGGCGGACCGAGATCAAGTACGTCAAAGACCAGTTCAAGGATGAAACACCCGTAACCGAGTAATCGCACCACCCTGGCGAACGGAAGCCGAGCGGCGCGTGTCGTAGCCTTATGACCCCGCCACCGGTTTCCCGCCATGACCACCCCAACAGACGGCAAGACCCCCGACCTCTCGGCCAAGGAACAACACGAAGTCGAGAAAAACCAGCCGCCCCGGGCGGCGGTCCTGCATGAAATCATCCGCAAACAGGGCGACCAGGAACTGGAGCGCAGCATCGCCGCGCTGTGGTGGTCGGCACTGGCGGCCGGGCTGACCATGGGCCTGTCACTGATGGGCATGGGCCTGCTCAACTCGCGTCTGCCCGAGGGCGACGAATTCAAGGTGATCGCCAGCTTCGGTTACTGCGCAGGTTTTCTCGCGGTGATCCTCGCCCGCCAGCAACTGTTCACCGAAAACACCCTGACCGCCGTGCTGCCGGTGATGACCAAACCGACCCTGGCCAATTTCGGCCGGTTGATCCGGCTCTGGACAGTGGTGCTGTTCGGCAACTTGTGCGGGACGATTCTGGTGGCGTACGTGATGCTCGAACTGCCGATCTTCGACAGCAAGACCGACGAGGCCTTCCTCGAAATCGGCCGCAAGGTCATGGAGAACCACGCGAGTCAGATGTTCGCCAAGGGCATCGTTTCCGGCTGGATGATCGCCACCATGGTCTGGATGATTCCGTCCATGGAGAGCGCGAAGATGTGGATCATCATCCTCATTACCTATCTGATGGCACTGGGCGATTTCACTCACATCGTGGTGGGGTCGGCGGAGGTGTCGTATCTGGTGTTTGCCGGCGAGTTGCCGTGGAGTGATTTCTGGACGGTGTTTGCCGGGCCGACCCTGGCGGGGAACATCATCGGCGGCAGTTTTATTTTTGCCCTGATCAGTCATGCACAGATCCGCAGTGAAAGCGGTGCGCCGAAGGAATCTGCGGATCAGGCCGAAAAGCCCGATCCGCAGCGGATCAAGAAATGATCAGTGGTGCGCGGGCTCGGCAGCGGTCACCGGCTCATCGCGGGTTGCGTGCTTGACCAGTTTGCCGATGGTCAGGCCCTGCAACAGGATCGATGACAGCACCACGATGTAGGTGATGCTCAGCAGCAGATCGCGCTCCGGGCCCAGCGGCAGGGCCAGGGCCAATGCCACCGAAACACCGCCGCGCAAACCACCCCAGGTCAGGATCCGGATAGTGCCGCGCGGCACGGTGCGCCAGCGCCGCAACAGGACGATGGCGGGGGCCACGGTGAGCAGGCGCGACAGCAGAATCGCCAACGCCAGCAGACTTGCCGCCGCCACGTGCAACCAGTTGAACGGCAGCAGCAACAGCTCCATCCCGATCAGGGCGAACAGCAAGGCGTTGAGCATGTCGTCGAGCAATTCCCAGAAACCGTCCAGGTATTTGCGCGTCATGTCGTTCATCGCCAGGTTGCGACCGAGGTTACCGATGATCAGACCGGCGACCACCATCGCAATCGGCGCCGAGACGTGCAACTCGGTGGCCATCGCCGAACCGCCGATCACCAGCGCCAAAGTCAGCATGACTTCGATCTGGTGCTGCTCGATGCTCTTGATCATCAGGTACACCAGATAACCGATCAGCCCGCCGAACAGCACGCCGCCGATGGCTTCATGGGCAAACAGCATGGCTGTGGCGCCGACGGTCGGGGTTTCACCCAGTTGCGCGATGCCCAGCAGCACGGTGAACACCACCACGGCGGTGCCGTCGTTGAACAGCGATTCGCCGACGATGGTGGTCTTCAGCGGCTTCGAGGCGTTGGCCGTACGCAGCACGCCGAGTACCGCAATCGGGTCGGTCGGGGAAATCAGCGCGCCGAACAACAGGCAGTAGAGGAAGCTCACGTGCCAGCCGAACAGGGCAAAAATGTAATAGGCGAGGCTGCCGATCACGGCGGTGGCGATCAGTACGCCGAAGGTCGCCAGCAGGCCGATGGGCCAGCGGTAGCTGCGCAGGTCGTTCAGGTTCACGTGCAAGGCGCCGGCGAACAGCAGGAACGACAGCATCCAGTTCATCAGCAGATCGCCGAAGTCGATCTGGCCGATCAGTTGCTGCACGCGTTCTTCGAGACCGGGATAACCGAGCAGGCTCAGGCCTTGCAGCAACAGGGAAAACATCAGTGCGGTAACCATCACGCCGATGGTCGGGGGCAGGCCGATGAAGCGGAAATTCACGAAAGTGAGGAGGGTGGTGAGGCAGATGAAAGCGGCGACGAGTTCAAGCATCCGGGGTCCTTTGGATGGGGGGTGAAAGACAGGGCGCCCATTCATGGACGCAAGGGTTGGATGGGCTGACGCCGGGTGGGGACACAATTGTGTCCCCCGGGAAAATCAGCCGGACACATTGACCGCAGCGACACCCCGACGTTGCAGGTAGATGAAGAACAGCGCCGTCAGCACGGTCAGCACGCCCACCAGCGCGCCGGTCCACGGCAAGTCCGCCAGGTCCGCGCCACTGGCCACCACCAGTCCGCCGATCCACGCGCCGGCGGCATTGCCGAGGTTGAACGCGCTCTGGTTCAGGGTCGAACCGAGGTTCGGTGCTTCATGCGCCTGATCAATGATCAGCAGTTGCAGGATCGGGCACAGGGCGAAGGCAAAAATCCCCCACAGCACCAGCGTGATCGCCGCCGGAACCACCGAGCGGCTGGTCTGGCTGAACGCCGCCAGAATCACCACCACCGCCAGTGCGACACCCACCAGCGAAGGCAACAGGCGGCTGTCGGCCAGGCGTCCGCCGAGCATGCTGCCGCCGGTCAGGCCGACGCCGAACAACAGCAGCATCACCGTCACGCCGTGGGGGCTGACGCCAGTGATGTCCTGCAGAATCGGCGCGATGTAGGTGAACACGCTGAACAGACTGGTGGACGCCAGCACGCTCATGCCCAGCGCCAGCAACACGTTGACCTTGCCCAGCACCTTGAATTCGCTGGCGAGGTTGGCCTTGTCCATCGGGATGTGTTTCGGCAACCACAGCCATTGGGCGAGGGCGGCGATCACACCAATCACCGAGACCGCCCAGAAGGTCGAACGCCAGCCGGCGTACTGGCCGAGCGCAGTGCCCAGCGGTACGCCGAGCACGTTGGCCAGGGTCAGGCCGGTGAACATCATCGCAATCGCCTGCGCCCGCTTGTTCGGCGCGACCAGCCCGGCGGCCACCACCGAACCGATGCCGAAGAACGCGCCGTGGCACAGCGCGGTGACCACCCGCGCCGCCATCAGCGTTGCGTAGTTCGGCGCCAGCGCGCACAGCACGTTGCCGAGGATGAACATCAGCGTCATGCCCAGCAGCGTGGCCTTGCGCGGCATGTTGGCGGTGCCGATCGCGAGGATCGGCGCACCGAACACCACGCCCAGGGCGTAGCCGGTGATCAACAGGCCTGCGTGGGGAATGCTCACTGCGAGGTCGCGGGCGACATCGGGCAGCAGACCCATGATGACGAATTCAGTGGTGCCGATGCCGAAAGCGGCAACAGCAAGTGCAAGCAAGGCGAGTGGCATGCGCAAGGTCTCTGTCGGTAGTCTTGACGCTTTGATCAGGCATACGCAGGCCGGCGACCGGTCTCGGACGAGAACGGGGCAGGCAGGAATTATTGGAATTTATCTGTGCGCAACTGAGTGCGGCGTGGTCGCTTGCAGTATAAACAGCTGCTGACACATCGCGAATCAATAATCTGACTAATTGGCTCAGGCTCAACAACAAGAATCAAGGAGTGGCACGTGCTGGCGACAGCTCTGGTGTTGGTGGCGGCGCTGTTGCACGCAGCGTGGAATACGTTGATCAAGTTCAGCGCCGAGCGGCTGCTGGTGGTGGCCTGCATGGACACCGTGGCGCTGTTGTTCGTCGCGCTGGCGATCCCTTTCATCAGCCTGCCGCCGCCGGAAATCTGGCCGTGGATTCTGGCGTCGGCGGCGTTCGAACTGCTCTATCGCTATCTGTTGATTCAGGCTTATCGGGTCGGCGATCTGGGGCTGGTCTATCCGTTGATGCGCGGACTGTCGCCGCTGGTGGTGCTGGCGCTGACCCTGATCTTCGCCGGCGAAGTGCTGACCACCCAGCAGATCTTCGGGATCATGTTGATCCCGCTGGGCATGGCTTGCCTGCTCTGGCAGGGCGGCGGCGGGAAACACTTGCCGTGGTCGATGCTGCCGGTGGTGGCGCTGATCGGCTTGTGCATCGGTTGCTACACCTACATTGATGGCCAGGCGTTGCGGCGCTGGTCGCATCCGCTGGATTACCTGGTCTGGGTCACGCTGCTCAGTGCCTGGCCGTTTCCGATGCTGGCGTGGGTGGCCAAGCGTCCGGCGTTCATGCTGTTCTGGCGAGAGCAATGGAAGCTGGGACTGGCGGTCGGGTTCTGCGTGTTGTTCAGCTACGCTCTGGTGCTGTGGGCGATGCAGTTGGGCTCGATTGCCGAAGCGGCGGCTTTGCGTGAAATCAGCGTGATTCTGGTGGTGCTGTTCGGCATGCGTTACCTGAAAGAACCTTTCGGCCGGCCGCGGCTCTTAGCCTGTGGGCTGGTGCTGATCGGCATGCTGGTGATGAAGTTCTGACCCGCCAACACTCTAAAAACTGAAGAAGGACGGCGTTATGACGGTGGCTCTGTGGTGCGTTTTGATTGCGATCTTTCTGCCCTACCTGTGCACGGGCGTGGCCAAGGCTGTCGGTGGGTATCGGCTGAGCGACAATCACGATCCCCGGGATTTTCTCGAAAGCCTGAACGGCGTGGCGCGACGTGCCCATGCGGCGCAACTGAACAGTTTTGAAGTGACGCCGGCGTTTGCGGCGGCGGTGATCGTTGCGCACCTGGTCGGCACGGCAGAGCTGGTGACGGTCAACGTGCTGGCGGTGCTGTTCATCACCAGTCGCCTGCTCTACATCATTTGCTATCTGGCGGACTGGGCGATTCTGCGATCGCTGGTGTGGTTTGTCGGGATGGGGCTGATCGCTTCGTTCTTCTTTGTGTCTGTCTGATTCTTGAGCGCTGCTACTTGCCTCTTCGTCGGATCGCCGCCCGGAGCAAGCCCGCTCCCACAGGGTTCTCTGGTGCACACAGGATTTGTGCTCGCTATTGATACCTGTGGGAGCGGCGGTGCGACGATTCGACTTGCCCGCGAAGGCGATAGCTCAAGCGCCGAGGCGCTTAAGGTTTGTCCTTCACCGTGTCGGCGACTTGGGGCACTTGCGGCAACGCCGCACCTTTTGGCCAGAGCATCCAGATCTGCCCTTGCTGCTTCATGTCGCCGGCCAGTTGCCCGGCGGCATCGCCGGTGCCCCAGAACAGATCCGCACGAACTTCGCCGGCAATCGCGCCGCCGGTGTCTTGCGCAGCCACCGGGCGTACCAGTGCCGTGCCGTCCGGGCGGGTGGTCGACAGCCACAACAGGCTGCCCAGCGGAATCACCTTGCGATCCACCGCCGCGCTGTAACCGGCGGTCAGCGGCACATTCAGCGAGCCGCGCGGGCCTTCGTTGCTGTCCGGGTTGCGGGTGAAGAACACGTAGCTCGGGTTGCTCGCCAGCAGTTCCGGAATGCGCGACGGGTTGGCCTTGGCCCAGTTGCTGATCGCTCCCATGGTCACTTCTTCTTTTTTCAGCTCGCCTTGTTCCACCAGCCAGCGGCCGATCGGCCGGTACGGGTGACCGTTCTGGTCGGCGTAGGCGATACGCAGTTGCCGGCCGTCATCGGTCTGGATCCGCCCCGAACCCTGAATCTGCAGAAATTGCAGGTTCATCGGATCGGTCAGCCACGCCACGACCGGCGCCTTGACGCCCTGGCTTTCGATGGTTGCCGCGTCGTCGTAAGGCTTGAGCACGCGACCTTCGAGGCGTCCGCGCAGGCGCTTGCCTTTCAGTTCCGGGTAAATGCTGTCCAGCGACACAATGATCATGTCTTCGGGCACGCCGTACACCGGCACGTTGGCGGTGGCTGTTTGTGTCAGGCTGCCGGGATAGACCGGTTCGTAGTAGCCGGTGATCAGACCGTTGGGGTTGTCGTTCTCGGCGCGCAGGCCGAACACGTCGAGGTTCTGCTTGAGGAAGGCGCGGATGTCGCCGGCTTTTTGCGGCACGTTGGCGGCTGCCGCACAGGTCGCGCCCCAGACCGGGTCAGCCTTGAGCCGGGTGCAGGCGCTGCGCCACGAACCGAAACCGGCCACCAGGTCGCTATCGGACACTGCCGGCAGGGCTTCCCAGGTGGCGCTGGAATACGTGGCCAGGGCGTGGGTTTTCGGCTTGGCGCTGTCGCCACCGGTGCAGCCGGCGAGGATTGCCAGCAGCGGGAGGGTCGCGATAAGCGGATGACGCCAGGCCTTGAAACGGCTGTTCATGGAGAATTTCCTATGCCGGTTGCAGAAGTGCTCCATGCGCTCAAGCAACCCTTATTGTTAATAGGGCTATTGGTGTTTGGCGGTGACCCGAGGATACTGGCCGCCGATTTCCGTGACCTGAAGCCACCATGACTCTTAAAAGAATTTCTGTTGTATTGCTGGCCTGTCTGACCTTGTCCGCCTGTGGCGGTGTCGACCCGAACTCCCCGCTGGGTCAGCGCAAGGCGATCTTCAAGCAGATGCTCAAGACCGGCGAAGACCTGGGTGGCATGCTGCGCGGACGCATTGCCTTCGACGGGCCGAAATTTGCGGAAGGTGCGGTCAAGCTCGATGCGTTGTCCCATGAGCCGTGGAAGCATTTCCCGCAGGTGCGCGAAGAAGATCACACCAGCGCCAAGGACGATGTCTGGCAGAAACAGGCCCGCTTCCAGGAAATGGCCCGCACCCTTGAAACGGCCACCGGTGAACTGGTGATCGCCAGCAAGGTTCAACCCTACAAGGCCAGTAACCTGGGGCCGGCCGTGCAGAAAGTCGAAGATGCCTGCAGTGCCTGCCACAAAGAGTTTCGCGACCACTGATGTTCAAGGGATCACAGCTTGGCCGTGATCCCCGGCTTTCTCACTTGTCGAGTTCGTCCAGCGCGTCCTGCAATTCCTTGCGCGATTCGGCGAGCTTGTTCTTGCGCTTGTCGATCTTCTCCGGATCGCCTTTCTTCATGGCCTTGTCCAGATCAGCCTGACGCTTGCTCACTTCGTGCTTGGCGTCGAGCACCTTGTTTTCGCGTTCTTTCTTCAGGCCGGCGTCGGTGCAGTGTTCGGTGACTTCGCGCAGGGCGGTTTCGAGGCCGGCCTGCTGGTCGGCGTTGCCGCGGGACTTGGCCTGTTCGATCTGGTTGACGATGCCCTGCTTCTTGGCGGCACAACCGGTCAGGCCCGGCGCGTCTTCGTCGGCCATCACGGGGGCGGCGAGGACTGCGCAGAAAGACAGCAGGGCGAGCGGTGCGAGAAATTTCATAAAAGCTCCATGTGCAAAGGCAATCGGGTCGGTGAAGCACTGCGCTGTTGGAGCGCTCCGGCGGACATTGGGTTCCCGGCGGGCCGGGGATCGCGTGTTCAGAAGCCGTCGACGCCGGCGGCTTGCAAGGTTTCACTCAGGGCCAGTACCTGCGGGTCGCGAAAAAAGGCGCTCAATTGCGCCGCGCGGCCCGGGCCGATTCCGGCTTCTGCCTGCCATTGTTCGGTATTGCGTTGTGCCAGCGCCTGCCATGAATCGGCGAGTGTTGCCTGACCGGTCGGTGGCAATCCCAGGGCTTTGAGCCACTGCAGGAACGGCCGTTGGCGGGCGCTGTGAAAACTGTGCAGCAGGCGGGCACTGCTGCGCTCGCCGAGACCGGCAATGTTAGCAAGCTCCGGCCCGTCGAGGGTCAACCAATCCAGCAGGCTGTTCAGGCGGCCTGTTTCCAGAAGTTTCTCCCAGGTGCCGCGACCGACATGGGGCATGGCCAGTCCCTGCTTGCCGCTGAGCCAGGTCAGGCGCGCGAGGAACTGGCTTTCGCAGCCCGGTGTCGGTTGCCAGCAGCTCAGGGCGTGAAAGTCGCTGGCGAGCGGAATGGTCAAATCGGCGCGTTCGGTACTGCGCAGTACCACGCTGTCGAGGCGCGGGATCGTCAGCCCGGCCAGGCTGATTGCGACCTGATCGCCGGGGCGAATGTCCAGTTCCTGCCAGCGTCTGAGTGAACTGACGCTGACCCGTTTGATCTGCCGGTCATCGAGCATCACCGGCGACAGTTCGAGCACTGGTGTAATGCGCCCGGTGCGGCCGATCTTGAAGTTCACCTTGCGCACATCGGCCAGCACTTGGGCGAAAGGGTATTTCCAGGCGACAGCCCAGTAGGGCGGACGGGCCTGCCAGCGCTCCGCCGGTGGCCGCAGGCTCTGACGCAGGACCACGCCGTCCGTGGCGAATGGCAGTGGCGAGCGATACCAGTGATCGCGCCAGTGTTGCGCTTCGTTCAGGCTGGCGACGGCCTGGGTGTAGGGCTCCGTGGTAGGAAAACCGAATTGCGCCAGAGCGGCGATCCGCTCGGGTAATTCGTTCGGCCCTTGCGGCCAGTCCCAGACAAACAGCCCGATGCCGGCAGCGTGTTCCGCGTCCAGATCCTTGCGCCCCAGCAGCCCGGCCACGGTGGCGCGGGCGTTGGCGCTGCCGGCAAGTGCTTGTTTATGTCCGCTCAAGCGCCAATAGAGTTCGCCTTGCACCAGCAGATCCTGCGGTTGCTTCAGCTGCTGCGGAATGGCTCCGATCTTTTTTGCTGAAGTCGTCCAGTCCTGCCCGCGAACTCCATCCCCGCGACTGATCGCCTGATGCAGTCGACCGTCGCGATAGATCAGGGTGACCGCTACGCCATCGACCTTGGGTTGTACCCAGACGTTTTGGCGGTCGCGCAGCCAGGTGGCGATGTCTGCCGTATCGTGAAGTTTGTCCAGACCGGTGTGCGCGACCGGGTGCGCAACCGGGCCTGATGCGGTGCGTACCGGCTCGGGTGGTGAGGGAAGTTTGAAGCACCGGCGCCATTGGTTCAGGCGCAAGCGTGACTGATCGTAGAGCTCATCGGCGATCACCGAGCGGCCTTCGCGATGATAGGCGTCGTCCCAGCGATCGATCTGTTGTTGCAGGGCGGCGACTTCGCTTGATGCCCGGGCGGCGGCCCAGTCGGGGCAGTCGGCAGCGAAGGTGTTGAGGTGGAAAAACGGCAGGAAAAACAGAATCAGGCGAAATGTGGCAAGCATTGTGAGCGTCCTTGCTCAGGGAGAAACTTGAAGGCTAGGCGAGGATCCGTTCTTGAGAGAGGTGGGTGTTTTGCGAGCTGTTTCCATTCTGAATGTGGTGTCGCTGATTCGGGCCTCTTCGCGAGCAAGCTCGCTTGTATGTTTAGACTTGAAGGGGTGGGCGGGACTAAAAGCTCGATTCCGACTCTAGCCAGTACGGACCGTGGGAGACTTCTCGTCCCGCCCTTTCTACCTAAAGCGCCGATAAGGAATTCATCGGTAAAACCGACGATAGAGGCAAGCCAGCGCTACGGTAGACCCCGACAAGCTCTTAAACCCTAGCTCCGAGGATTCGTCATGACAATCCTTACCTCGCCAACGGTGATTGGTGTCGATGTGGCCAAGGCCGAAATCGTTGTTTATCGCGAAGATCTGGAAATTACCCAGGTCATCAACAATGACCGCACGTCTGTAGGTCGTTGGCTGAAGACCTTGCCCGCACAAAGCTCGATCGCCCTGGAAGCCACTAATCTCTACCACCTGGACACGGCCGAACTGGCCCATGGTATGGGGCATCGGGTTTACGTCGTGGACCCTTACCGGGTGAGCCATTACCGCGAAAGCATCGGTCAGCGTGCAAAAACCGACCCTTGTGATGCACGTCTTCTGGCGCGTTATCTAACCAGTGAACAGCACCGGCTGCGGGTCTGGAGCCCACCACCACGGCACTACACGGTGTTGAAAAGTCTGCTTAACAAGCGTGCGCAGCTGATGAAGGCCCGAGTCAGTATCATGCTGAGCTGGTCAAACGAACCTCTCCTTGAAGATCTTTTGGCCCATGGGTTGGAGCATTTCAAACAGCTTGATCAGGCCATTCAGGAATTACTTCGCAAAGTCAGCCAAGAGGCCGGCATTAGCGAAAACATCAGACGCTGCAAAGCGATTGAAGGGATTGGTGAACTCACGGCAACGGGCCTGGCAACTACGTACATGCGAGGTGAGTTCGCCAGCGCCGATGCGTTCATCGCCTTTCTGGGATTGGACTTGAAGGCAAAGGACTCAGGCAAGAAACACAGTCCTCGCCACTTGAGCAAAAAAGGTGACGGGGAATTACGGCGTCTTGCACACAATGCAGCTATGGCAGCTTGCCGGTCCCCTGTTTGGAAACCGTTCTATGAATCCTATCTGGCAAGAGGTCTAGCCAGAACTCAGGCTTTGGTCATCCTCGCCCGTAAGCTTTGCCGGGTGGCATTCGCCCTCATGAAAAATCAGAGCGAATACCAACCGAATCTAAGATTGCAGGGTTCCCCTGCAACATAGAATCTCCCACAAGATACGAATGAAAAAGCCCCGCACGGCGAACCGTGCGGGGCTGCTTGTACCGCCAGGAAAATTACAGGCCGGCAGCGGAACGCAGAGCGTCGGCGCGGTCGGTTTTTTCCCAGGTGAAGGTGGTGAAGGTGTCTTCGCCAACGGTCTTGGTCTGCGGAGCACGGCCGAAGTGGCCGTAGGCTGCGGTTTCCTGGTACATCGGGTGCAGCAGGTCCAGCATGGTGGTGATCGCGTATGGACGCAGGTCGAACACTTCGCGGACCAGTTTGATGATCTTGTCATCGCTGATCTTGCCGGTGCCGAAGGTGTTCAGCGAGATCGAGGTAGGCTGGGCCACACCGATCGCGTAGGAAACCTGGATCTCGCAACGCTCGGCCAGGCCGGCAGCGACGATGTTCTTGGCAACGTAACGGCCAGCGTAGGCAGCCGAACGGTCAACCTTGGATGGATCTTTACCGGAGAACGCGCCACCGCCGTGACGGGCCATGCCGCCGTAGCTGTCGACGATGATCTTGCGACCGGTCAGACCGCAGTCACCTACCGGGCCGCCAATGATGAACTGGCCGGTCGGGTTGATGTGGAACTGGGTGTCCTTGCTCAGCAGTTCGGCAGGCAGCACGTGCTTGACGATCAGCTCCATCACGCCTTCGCGCAGGTCGTTGTACGACACTTCAGGGTTGTGCTGGGTCGACAGAACCACGGCGTCGATACCGACAACCTTGCCGCCTTCGTAACGGCAAGTCACTTGCGACTTGGCGTCCGGACGCAGCCAAGGCAGCAGACCCGATTTACGGGCTTCGGCCTGACGCTGCACCAGCTGGTGCGAGAAGGTGATCGGTGCGGGCATCAGCACGTCGGTTTCGTTGCTGGCGTAGCCGAACATCAGGCCCTGGTCGCCGGCGCCCTGATCTTCAGGCTTGGCGCGGTCGACACCCTGGTTGATGTCAGGGGACTGCTTGCCGATGATGTTCATCACGCCGCAGGTCGCGCCGTCGAAGCCGACGTCGGAGCTGGTGTAGCCGATGTCGCAGATCACGTCACGAACGATCTGCTCCAGGTCGACCCAGGCGCTGGTGGTCACTTCACCGGCAACGATGGCCACGCCAGTCTTGACCAGGGTTTCCACCGCAACGCGTGCGTGCTTGTCCTGGGCGATGATGGCGTCCAGCACTGCATCGGAAATCTGGTCGGCGATTTTGTCCGGATGTCCTTCAGACACGGACTCGGAGGTGAAGAGGGAGTATTCGCTCATCTCGATGTTTTCCTGAATTTACCGATGGTGAGTGTCGCCAGCCGGTCGCTGAAAATGGCGGACCTGGATCTGGAAACCATTACGTAAGCCTACATAGAGGCTTTCCCCGGGAACGAGTCCCGCAGCGGTGGCCCAACGGGCCAGATCGTCCTGTTCAAACCCCAACCACAGATCACCGCAGGCCTCCCTGGCCCAACTCTGGTTGTGGCTACATAACTCTGTCACGAGCAGGCTACCGCCCGGTTGCAGCAGGCTGGCCATGTGCTTGAGCGCTTCGGCCGGCGCGGCGAAATGGTGCAACACCATGTTCAACACCACGCAATCGGCCTGAAGGCTTGTGCCATTCAATGCATCGGCCAATTGCAGGCTGACGTTAGCCAGCTGTTCACGTTCACATACCTGGCGGGCCAGTTCGAGCATCGCCGCGCTGTTGTCCAGTGCGGTTACGGTGCCGAAGCGACGCGCCAGTTCCGGCAGGAATGCACCATCGCCGGGGCCGACTTCAATGGCCGTGGCAGCGCCATTGAAATTCAGTTTGTCGAGCAGGGCCAGCACGCTTTCACGGTACTGCGGCAGGCCGGCAATCAAATCCTGCTGGGCGCGGAATTTCTCCGCGACCCGGGCGAAAAAGTCCTGGCTATTGGCCGCGCGTTGCCCGTGGACCTGTGCGATCCGGGCTTCCACGTCGGCTGGCAGCGCCAGATTGTCGACTTCTTCTAACAACGCCGCGTGCAACTTGCCGCCCAGCAACTCGGTGTGGGGCAGGGCGCGGCGATAGAACACCGCATTGCCTTCACGGCGAGTCGCCACCAGATCCGCCTGCGCCAGCACTTTAAGGTGATGGCTCATGCCGGACTGGCCGATATCGAAAATCTGCGCCAGTTCCAGTACGCCGAACGAGTCGTTGGCCAGGGCGCGCAATACATTCAGCCGCAGCGGATCGCCGCCGGCCTTGCACAGGGCCGCCAGCTCGTCGCAATCGTCATGGCGAATGGAAGGCACACGTAAGTTCATAGGGCTGGCAGTCTAGTGACGGCCTGAAAGCATCGCAAGGTCTATATCAAAAAGTTTTGATATTGCTCGATGGATGGCGCATTCGATTGCACTTCTCACCGCCCGGTTAACTCTACAAACGAACAGCGGAAAGGTTTCACCAACCGAAACCGATGTTATCCATGGGAAAAACGCCTCCGGATGACTATCTGTCATTGCCCCGAGGCGCTCGGGTGAGGGAAAATGCCCTCCTTTTTTCCGTTTCAATCTATTCACACCCAGGAGATCAGCGATGCCTAGCCGTCGTGAGCGTGCCAACGCCATTCGTGCCCTCAGCATGGATGCCGTGCAAAAAGCCAACAGCGGCCATCCCGGTGCCCCTATGGGTATGGCAGATATCGCCGAAGTGCTTTGGCGCGACTACCTCAAGCACAACCCGAGCAATCCATCGTTCGCCGACCGTGACCGCTTCGTGCTGTCCAACGGCCACGGCTCGATGTTGATCTACTCGCTGCTGCACCTGACCGGCTACGACCTGTCGATCGACGACCTGAAGCAATTCCGTCAACTGCACAGCCGTACCCCGGGCCACCCGGAATTCGGTTACACCCCGGGCGTTGAAACCACCACCGGCCCGCTGGGTCAGGGTCTGGCCAACGCTGTGGGCTTCGCCCTGGCTGAAAAGGTACTGGGCGCGCAGTTCAACCGTCCTGGCCACAACATCGTCGACCACCACACCTACGTGTTCCTGGGTGATGGCTGCATGATGGAAGGCATTTCCCACGAAGTCGCTTCCCTTGCCGGCACTCTGGGTCTGGGCAAGCTGATCGCCTTCTACGATGACAACGGCATCTCCATCGATGGCGAAGTCGAAGGCTGGTTCACCGACGACACGCCGAAGCGTTTCGAATCGTACAACTGGCAAGTGATTCGCAACGTCGACGGTCACGACCCGGAAGAGATCAAGACCGCCATCGAGACCGCTCGCAAGAGCCCGCTGCCGACCCTGATCTGCTGCAAGACCACCATCGGTTTCGGTTCGCCGAACAAGCAAGGCAAGGAAGATTGCCACGGCGCCCCGCTGGGTGACGCGGAAATCGCCCTGACCCGTCAGGCGCTGAACTGGAACCACGGCCCGTTCGAAATCCCGGCCGACATCTATGCCGAGTGGGATGCCAAGGAAAAAGGCCGCGCCGCCGAAGCCGAGTGGGATCAGCGTTTCGCTGCCTACTCCGCCGCGTTCCCGACCGAAGCCAATGAACTGATCCGTCGCCTGAGTGGCGAGCTGCCGGCCGACTTCTCCGAGAAGGCCGATGCCTACATCGCTGAAGTCGCGGCCAAAGGCGAAACCATCGCCAGCCGTAAAGCCAGTCAGAACGCCCTGAACGCGTTCGGCCCGCTGCTGCCGGAAGTGCTGGGCGGTTCGGCTGACCTGGCCGGTTCCAACCTGACCCTGTGGAAAGGCTGCAAAGGCGTCAGCGCCGAAGACGCCAGCGGCAATTACATGTACTACGGCGTGCGCGAATTCGGCATGACCGCGATCATGAACGGCGTTGCCCTGCACGGCGGTCTGGTGCCTTACGGCGCGACCTTCCTGATGTTCATGGAATACGCCCGCAACGCAGTGCGCATGTCCGCTCTGATGAAGCAGCGCGTGATCCACGTCTACACCCACGACTCCATCGGTCTGGGCGAAGACGGCCCGACGCACCAGCCGATCGAGCAACTGACCAGCCTGCGCAGCACGCCGAACCTCGACACCTGGCGTCCAGCCGATGCCGTTGAATCGGCCGTGGCCTGGAAAAACGCTCTGGAGCGCAAGGACGGCCCGTCGGCGCTGATCTTCTCGCGTCAGAACCTGCAGCACCAAACCCGTGATGCCGGCCAGATCGCCGACATCCGTCGTGGTGGTTACGTGCTGAAAGACTGCGCAGGCGAGCCTGAGCTGATCCTGATCGCTACCGGTTCGGAAGTCGGTCTGGCCGTTCAGGCCTACGACAAACTGACCGAGCAGGGCCGCAAGGTGCGCGTGGTTTCCATGCCATGCACCAGCGCGTTCGACGCTCAGGACGCCAGCTACAAGCAATCGGTCCTGCCGTTGCAGGTTGGCGCGCGTATCGCGATCGAAGCGGCTCACGCCGACTTCTGGTTCAAGTACGTGGGTCTGGAAGGTCGCGTGATCGGCATGACCACCTACGGCGAATCGGCTCCGGCTTCGGCACTTTTCGAAGAGTTCGGCTTCACCCTGGAAAACATCCTGGGTCAGGCTGAAGAGCTGCTGGAAGACTGATCCAGAAAAGGTGTCGCCTGAACTGACGCCTTCGCGGGCAAGCCCGCTCCCACAGGTTCTTTGGTGTACACAAAATGTGTGACCAGCCTAGAACACTGTGGGAGCGGGCTTGCCCGCGAAAGCGGTGGTTCGGGCAACATCGCACTGCCTGATTCACCACGGTAATCGAGAACCCCATGCCTCAACCGCGTCCCTACAAAGTTGCACTCAACGGCTACGGCCGGATTGGTCGTTGCGTCTTGCGTGCGTTGTTCGAGCGAGGCTCGGCGGCAGGGTTTGAAATTGTCGCGATCAACGATCTGGCCGACATGGCCAGCATCGAATACCTGACACGCTTCGACTCCACTCACGGCCGGTTCCCCGGCGAAGTGAAGGTCGATGGCGATTGTCTGCATATTAATGGCGACTGCGTGAAGGTCCTGCGCAGTGCCACCCCCGAAGGCATCGATTGGGCGTCGCTGGGCGTCGATCTGGTGCTCGAATGCTCCGGCGCCTACCACACCCGCGCAGACGGCCAGCGTTTCCTCGACGCCGGCGCGCCGCGTGTGCTGTTCTCGCAGCCGATGGCCAGCGAGGCGGATGTCGACGCCACCATCGTCTACGGCGTCAATCAGGATTGCCTGACTGGCGACGAACTGCTGGTGTCCAACGCCTCCTGCACCACCAATTGCGGTGTGCCGCTGTTGCGTCTGCTGGATCAGGCGGTCGGCCTGGATTACGTATCGATCACCACTATTCACTCGGCGATGAACGATCAGCCGGTGATCGACGCCTATCACCACGAAGACCTGCGCCGCACCCGTTCGGCGTTCCAGTCGGTGATCCCGGTGTCCACCGGTCTGGCGCGTGGTATCGAGCGCCTGCTGCCGGAACTTGCCGGGCGAATTCAGGCCAAAGCCGTACGCGTGCCGACGGTCAACGTGTCCTGCCTCGACATCACGATGCAGACCGCGAGCGACACCGACGCCGGCGAGGTCAACCGGATCCTGCGCGACGCCGCCACCAGCGGCCCGCTCAAAGGTCTGTTGGCCTACACCGAATTGCCTCACGCCAGTTGTGATTTCAACCATGACCCACATTCGGCCATCGTCGATGCCAGTCAGACCCGCGTTTCCGGCCCACGGCTGGTGAACATCCTGGCCTGGTTCGACAACGAATGGGGTTTTGCCAACCGAATGCTGGATGTTGCAGAACACTATCTGCAAACAGCGACTTCAAAAAAACCGTAGGAAGTGCGACCCATGACCGTGTTGAAGATGTCCGACCTCGATCTGCAAGGTAAGCGCGTATTGATCCGCGAAGACCTCAACGTCCCAGTCAAGGACGGTGTTGTCACCAGCGATGCGCGTATCCTGGCTTCGCTGCCGACCATCAAGCTGGCCCTGGAAAAAGGCGCGGCCGTGATGGTCTGCTCGCACCTGGGTCGTCCGACCGAAGGTGAGTTCTCCGCCGAGAACAGCCTCAAGCCTGTCGCTGACTACCTGAGCAAGGCCCTGGGCCGCGAAGTGCCGCTGGTGGCTGATTACCTGGGCGGCGTTGACGTCAAGGCCGGCGACATCGTGCTGTTCGAAAACGTGCGCTTCAACAAGGGCGAGAAAAAGAACGCCGACGAACTGGCCCAGCAATACGCCGCCCTGTGCGACGTGTTCGTGATGGACGCTTTCGGCACCGCTCACCGCGCAGAAGGTTCGACCCACGGCGTCGCCAAGTTCGCCAAAATCGCCGCTGCCGGCCCGCTGCTGGCTGCTGAGCTGGACGCACTGGGCAAAGCCCTGGGCGCCCCGGCCAAGCCGATGGCGGCCATCGTTGCCGGTTCCAAGGTCTCGACCAAACTCGACGTGCTGAACAGCCTGAGCCAGATCTGCGATCAACTGATCGTCGGCGGCGGCATCGCCAACACCTTCCTGGCTGCGGCCGGTCACCCGGTCGGCAAGTCGCTGTACGAGCCGGACCTGCTGGACACCGCTCGCGCCATCGCCGCCAAGGTCAGCGTGCCGCTGCCGGTCGACGTGGTAGTTGCCAAGGAATTCGCTGAAAGCGCCGAAGCGACCGTGAAACTGATCGCTGACGTTGCTGCTGACGACATGATCCTCGACATCGGCCCGCAAACCGCGGCCAACTTCGCCGAACTGCTGAAGTCGTCGAAAACCATCCTGTGGAACGGCCCGGTCGGCGTGTTCGAATTCGACCAGTTTGGCAACGGCACCAAAGTGCTGGCCCAGGCCATCGCGGACAGCGCGGCGTTCTCGATTGCCGGCGGTGGCGACACCCTGGCGGCCATCGATAAATATGGCGTGGCAGAAAAGATCTCCTACATTTCCACCGGCGGTGGCGCGTTCCTCGAATTCGTCGAAGGCAAGGTGCTGCCGGCCGTTGAAGTCCTGGAAAGCCGGGCCAAGGCCTGAGGCCGCCCGATTGGCCAGGCAAAGGAGTGTTCAGATGGTCAAGTCGTTAGCGCTGTTGTTGCTGACCGGTACATTGGCGGCCTGCGGGAGTAACCCGAAGGCTGCGCCGGAGCCGGCACCCGGCGACGCACAGAAAGGCTGCTACCAGGCCGACTGGCAGGCCGAAACCAACCCGGTGCTGAACAAGCGCTCGGGCCCGGACGGTCTGGACAAATACGAGACGCAAACCCCGGCCAAGGAACATGGTTGTCCTTGACCGGTCTGACTCTTTACTCAAGTCCGGCGGCGTGCGCTGCCGGTCGAGGAACACGGATGAAAGGCTTGATCGCCGTTGCGGCACTGGGATTGTTGGGTGGTTGCGCGCAGTGGAACCCGTTCCAGTCGTCCGCCCCTGTGGATAACTGGACCACCTGGACCTGCGACAGCCAGGCCAAGGTGCTGTGGCGCTTCACTGATGCCGCCCGCAAGGAAGTCGATGTGCGTCTGGGCGGCGGTGATCAGGTCTATCGCCTGAAAGAAGAGCCGGGCGCCTCGGGCGCGCTGTACAGCGATGACATGCTGGCGTTTCACATCAAAGGTGAGGAAGGCCTGGTCTACTGGGTCGCCACCAATGATTTGATCGGTCGGGGCTGCAAAGCCGAATAAAACAGAATTTGCTTTATCGAATCACCAGGCCGGGCCTCAACCCCCGATCTGCAATCACTTGAATAGCCGCCGCCGCTCCGGCAGGCTGGCACGATTAACGACCCAAACCGGGAGAGACACACACAATGGCACTTATCAGCATGCGCCAGATGCTGGACCACGCAGCCGAGTTCGGCTACGGCGTTCCAGCCTTCAACGTCAACAACCTTGAGCAGATGCGCGCCATCATGGAAGCCGCTGACAAGACTGACTCCCCGGTGATCGTTCAGGCTTCGGCCGGTGCCCGCAAATACGCCGGCGCCCCGTTCCTGCGTCACCTGATCCTGGCGGCAATCGAAGAATTCCCGCACATCCCGGTGTGCATGCACCAGGACCACGGCACCAGCCCTGACGTCTGCCAGCGTTCCATCCAGCTGGGCTTCAGCTCGGTCATGATGGACGGCTCCCTCGGCGAAGACGGCAAGACCCCGACCGACTACGAATACAACGTCCGCGTAACCCAACAAACCGTCGCCATGGCTCACGCCTGCGGCGTTTCGGTAGAAGGCGAGCTGGGCTGCCTGGGTTCGCTGGAAACCGGCATGGCCGGTGAAGAAGACGGCATCGGCGCCGAAGGCGTTCTGGACCACAGCCAGATGCTGACCGACCCGGAAGAAGCCGCTGACTTCGTCAAGAAGACTCAGGTTGATGCCCTGGCCATCGCCATCGGCACCAGTCACGGCGCCTACAAGTTCACCAAGCCACCTACCGGTGACGTGCTGGCGATCGACCGCATCAAGGAAATCCACAAACGCATCCCGAACACCCACCTGGTGATGCACGGTTCCTCGTCGGTTCCACAAGAGTGGCTGGCGATCATCAACCAGTACGGCGGCGACATCAAAGAAACCTACGGCGTACCGGTTGAAGAAATCGTCGAAGGCATCAAGCACGGCGTGCGCAAGGTCAACATCGACACCGACCTGCGTCTGGCATCCACCGGCGCCATGCGTCGCCTGATGGCCACCAACCCGAGCGAATTCGACCCACGTAAATTCTTCGGCGAAACCGTGAAGGCGATGCGCGATGTATGTATCGCTCGTTACGAGGCTTTCGGTACTGCCGGCAACGCTTCGAAGATCAAGCCGATCTCGCTGGAAAGCATGTATCAGCGTTATCTGAAGGGTGAGTTGAACGCCAAGGTCAATTGAGACTGGGGGTTTAGCTGATTTGAAAGAAACCCGCCGTGAGGCGGGTTTCTTTTTGCCTGGGTTTTTTATGTCTAGCTCATATATACGTTGCGTGAGATGTCACCTATAACGGACAAAAAGCCGGAACGGCTTACTGAAGTCCGATATAGGTGACATTGATGATCTTGTACAACCCGCCGCTGTTTGGTGAACGAATCCGTCAGTACAGGCGTGCGAAGGGTTATACCCAGGCGCTGTTGGCGCAGAGAGCGGCGTGCAGCCGTAAGACCATTATTGACCTTGAAGCGGGAGGGAATGTGGCCCTATACACCGTGTTCAGGGTTTTGACAGCGCTGGGAATGACGCTTGATATCGTGGATAACCGGATAGATATCAAATCCTTGGCGGAACTGGTTGAACACGATGAGTAAGCTGCAACGGAGTCCGTCTACGGATTTTTACGGGAGGTGATTTTTGCGTGGGGTAAGAATTATCCAACGTAGTTGAGTACCTAGACGGCTGATCAATAGGACGTAGTCCATGTTCCGCTACCGCAACATTTGAAGATTCATGTTGTGCAAACACAACATTTCACTTCGAGAAACCCGCCGTGAAGCGGGTTTTTTAGATAGAACGGATTATTTCGGCTCGACGTGATCCAGTGCCTGATTCACCGCCAGTTCTCCAAGCATCACCAGTTGCGCAATGCCTATCGCGGTTTTGCGGTCGGCGGGGGCGAGGGTGGCGGCGAAGTTGTTGAGCATTTCGCTGGCGGAGCCGAGGGTTTCGCTGGCGTTGGCCAGCAGGGATTCGGTGTTGTAGGCGGGATTGGCGAAGTACATGCGGTCGGGTTCGTTGACCGTGGCCATGATGCGGGAGCCGGGGCAGAGGTAGTGGTCGAGGGCGCGTTCGGCGGCTTCGTTGAGTTTTTTGGGGTCGATGGAATCGTAGGGGGAGGCCGGGTCTGTGACCGGCGGATGAGGTGTCGATTGAATCATGTTTCGTCTCCGGGAAGTGGAGCCGACACCGGATCGCTACTAAACGATGGGGTGGCAGCTGAACGCAGGTTAGTAGACCGGGGAGACGCGAACCGGCGCGCCCGAAAGCGCCCTGCGTACAGCTACCATCAAGCGCAGATACCGAGATATCTCACTTTCTGGAGTGCAAATACGCCTCGCGAACCCTCGGGCTACTAAACCCGATCACTGTGAATCAGTGACCGAAATCAAGTTACCGATGGCCCTCCAGGCGCACAAGCCGGCGGATTCTGGCGTACCGGTAGGCAGCGACGCAAGCCGTTGTAGGCTTCGGGACGTTACGCGCACTGCCTTTAAACAGCGGCCTTAAACGTGCGAGCCACCGCTATTTATCGTGATCGATGTCCAGCTTGCTGAACGTCACCTGCCCCCCCTCACTGGTGTACCCGGTGTTGTCCTGCACATACACGCCTGCCTTGAAATACAGCGGCTTGTTGCGCCATGTCGCGCTGATCTGCGAATCCCATTGATACCCGGCCGCACTCACGCCCAGCGCACCGCCGGGGCTCAGGTGAATGAGGTAGTTGAACTCGCGATTGAGTTTGATCCCGGTGGCAAGGGTGATGACGCGGCTTTCGTCCTGATCCGGATGGGTGCGCAGTTTGATCACCAGGTTGCCGGTCTCGGTTTTGTCTTTGTACTGGTACTCAAGCTTGAGCATCGGCTTCTGGCTTTCATAGGCGTGGATCTGGCCGATGACGATCTTGCCGGAGCTGGGCACCTTGTTGACCGAGAGGGTCGCGCGCAGCAGGTTGTCGGCGTCCGGGTAATACCAGTTGCGCAATGTTCCGTTGCTGTAGGTTTCGCGCAATTCGGTGCGCGGGTAGATCGCGTTTTCGGTTTTCGAGCCGGTCACCGGGGACCAGAAGAACAGGGTGCCGGTGTCGGAATGGAAGTACTGATCCTTGAAGCCGTTCACCAGTTTGGAGGTTTCGACGGTGTAGGGCGGGCTGCCAACGGGAACGCTGAGGTTCCAGGTTGCGAGGTCGATCATGTCGGTTCTTCCACTCTGTTGCTGTTGCACGCGCGTGCCAGAAGCTCTAGCCCGCGGTTCTTGGGGGCGGCCTTTATAAGCGTAGAGGGATTTTTTGTTAACGGCCGTCTGGCGGATGATTGGCGTCAACATCCTGTCGAAATGCCATCTTTCCCGGTTTTCGGGGGCTTCAGCGGTGACCGTTAGTCGGCTGCCTATCGGTTTGGTTAAATGATGGCTGGATGACAGCTATTGCTTTTACAGATCCCGGACTAGAGTGAAGGCTCAGTGACTGTACGGTTTTCACGAGAAACCGCGCGGAACGCTGATCCGAGATGCCCCGACACGAGATGTCCCGACAAGAGAAGCAGCATGGAATGCGCGCAACCCCAGCCAGGTGAAGGCAGCTCAGTCCTTTTGATCGTTGATGATTACCCTGAAAATCTGATCAGCATGCGCGCGTTGCTGCAGCGCCAGGACTGGCAGGTGATGACCGCGGCTTCCGGTTTCGAAGCCCTTAGCCTGCTGCTCGAACACGACGTCGATCTGGTGCTGCTGGATGTGCAGATGCCGGGCATGGACGGTTTCGAAGTCGCGCGGCTGATGCGCGGCAGTCAGCGCACGCGCCTGACCCCGATCATTTTCCTCACCGCCAACGAGCAGTCCCAGGACGCCGTGATCAAGGGCTACGCCAGCGGCGCGGTGGATTACCTGTTCAAACCGTTCGATCCGCAGATTCTCAAACCGAAAGTCCAGGCGTTGCTGGAGCACCAGCGCAATCGCCGGGCCTTGCAGCGTTTGAGTCAGGATCTGGAATCGGCGCGAGCCTTCAATGCGTCGGTGCTGGATAACGCCGCCGAAGGCATTCTGGTGTTGGGTGAGGATGGTTTGATTCGCTTCGCCAACCCGGCGATTTCCCGGCTGCTGAATGCGCCGGTGAAAGAACTGGAAGGGCAGGAGTTTCTCGATTTCCTGCAGAAACCGCACATTCCGCTGTGGGCCGACTCCGAGTTTTATGCCAGTTACAAACGCGGCGAGACGTTGCGCTTGCACGACGCGCTGCTGCGTACCGCGCCGGGGCAGCAAGTGCCGGTGGCCTTGTCCTGCGCGCCGCTGCCGAGTGAACAGCACGCGATGGTGGTGACGGTGCTGGACATGTCGGTGGTGCGCCATCTGCATCAACAGCTGGAATTTCAGGCGGTCACCGACCCGCTGACCGGGCTGCTCAATCGCCGGGGTTTTTACCAGACTGTGGAAAACCTGCTGTTGCGCGGCGAGCGCACGGACAGCAGTTGGGTGCTGATGTACCTCGATCTCGACGGCTTCAAGAGGGTCAACGATTCCCTCGGCCATGATGCAGGGGACCGGGTGTTGCGCTGGGTCTCCGAACAACTGAAAGCCTGCCTGCGGCCATTCGATATTCTGGCGCGGATGGGCGGCGATGAGTTCACCGCGCTGCTGGATCTGGAATTCCCCGAACAAGCGGCGAAGATCGCCGAGAAGCTCATCGAGCGGGTGTCGATCTGTCAGCAGATCGAAGGCCTCGATATCGCTCTGGGTGCGAGTATCGGCATCGCCACCTACCCGGATTGCGGCAACAACCTCGACGGGTTGATGCGCGCCTCGGACATTGCCATGTACGAAGCCAAGCGTGCCGGGCGTCAGCAATATCGCTTTTACGATCACGAAATGAACGGCCGTGCGCGCTCTCGGCTGATGCTGGAAGAGAGCGTGCGCAACGCCATCGAGAACCGCGATTTCAATCTGGTGTATCAGCCGCAGGTGGCGATTGGTGACGGCCGGATTCGCGGTTTCGAGGCATTGCTGCGCTGGCAGCACCCGAGCGTCGGCGACGTGCCGCCGGGGTTGTTCCTGCCGTTACTGGAAGAGGCGACGTTGATCAGCCGGCTCGGCAGCTGGATTTATCACCGCAGCGCCGGGCAGCGTAAGGCCTGGGAGTCCGAGTTTTCCAAAGATCTGGTCATCGGCGTGAGCCTGAGCAACACCCAGTTCGGCCTGCCAAATCTGGTCACTGAATTGCGCCAGGTGCTGGAGCGCCATGGTTTGCAGCCACACCAGATGGAAGTGGAAGTGACCGAGGAGGCGCTGACGATCAATCCGGACGAGACCCGCAAACAGCTGAAGCTGCTACGCAATCTCGGGGTGCGGGTGGCGCTGGATGATTTCGGTTCCGGGTCCTGCTCGCTGGCGCATCTGCGTGATCTGGAGCTGGACACTCTCAAACTCGATCGGCACCTCATTGCCCGATTGCCGGACTCGTCTCGCGACGCTTCGCTGGTGCGCACGGTCATCGACCTGTGCAAGGAATACGGCTTGCTGGTGATTGCCGAAGGCGTGGAAACCGTCGAGCAATACCAGTGGCTGCAAGCCCATGGTTGCGAGTACGTGCAAGGGTTCCTGGTGGCGCGGCCGTTGGTCGCCGAGGACACCGCACGCTTTACCGAGCCGTTCGACTGGAGCGCGTTGGCCGGTTGAATTCGCTACACTGGCGGCCTTTTCATGACCCGTGCCGCCCCATGACTGCGTTGAAATACCTCCAGGCCTATCCCGCGAATCTGCAGGATCAGGTGCGCCAATTGATCGCCGACAACCGCCTCGGTGATTACCTGAGCCAACGCTATCCGGGCCGCCACGATGTGCAGAGCGACAAGGCGTTGTACGGCTACGCGCTGGACCTGAAGCAGGAATACCTGCGCAACGCCCCGGCCATCGACAAGGTTCTGTTCGACAACCGCCTCGACCTGACCCATCGCGCCCTCGGCTTGCACACCACGGTCTCGCGGGTGCAGGGCGGCAAGCTCAAGGCCAAGAAAGAAATCCGCATCGCCTCGCTGTTCAAGGACGCCGCGCCGGAGTTTCTGAAGATGATCGTCGTCCACGAGCTGGCGCACTTCAAGGAGTCGGATCACAACAAGGCGTTCTATAAGTTATGTGAGCACATGCTGCCGGGCTACCACCAGGTCGAGTTCGACCTGCGGGTGTACCTGACGTGGCGGGACATGCAATAAGACATCAAACAACGGAGCGCATGCATGGACGTAAGCAAGACCAAGAGCAGTTTCTACCGGCGCTTGTACGTGGCGTACCTGATCGACAGCGGCCTGGCCAGCAGCGTGCCGGCGCTGACCGAAGTCACCGGCATGCCCCGGCGCACGGCGCAGGACACCATTGCGGCGCTGGCGGATCTGGATATCGTCTGCGAGTTCGAACAGGAAGAGGGCGCGCGCAATCATGCGGGGCGCTATCGGATTCGCGAGTGGGGGGCGATTGATCGGGGGTGGATTGAGCGGAATTTGCGGCAGATCAAGGCTGTTCTCGAGTATCCCTGACCTCAGCAGAGCCTTCGCGGGCAAGCCCGCGAAGGGGAAATCTCAAGACCGCCGCATACCAATATGCGGAATGTCATCCTCAAGATATTCCTCACCCGCGACCACAAACCCGTACCGCCCGTAATACCCCTGCAAATGCGCCTGGGCCGACAGATAGATCGGCACTTCAGGCCAACGCTTCTCGGCCTGTTTCAGCGCCTGTTCCATCATTTCATGCCCCAATCCCTTGCCACGGCCGGCCGGCGCCGTCAGCACGCGGCCGATCACCACGTCGCCACCCTGGGATTCCGGATCCAGCAGGCGCAGGTACGCCACCAGCTGATCACCGTCCCAGCCCATCAAATGGCAGGTGTCACCGTCCAGATCCTGACCGTCCGGATCCAGGTACGCGCAGCGCTGTTCGACCACGAACACTTCCGAGCGCAATTTCAAAATGGCGTACAGCTGCTCCAGTCCCAGATCGCTGTGATGTTTGCAGACCCACTCGATTGTCATCTTCCGATTCCTTGAACTACGTCGCCCGATACTAAGCGCAGCGCCGAAATATGTCTGTATGGCTGAGAAATCTGTGACAAAGGCCAAAATGCCATCATTCCAATATCGCGGCCCGCCGTACTTTGTGTAATCTGCTGGGAAGCGCTGTGCAATGGCTTCAATGAGCTAATGTTAGGGCCTGGGATTCGCCGGTAAGGGGCCTTGGGGTTTTGACTGAAAACACGCCGGGCGGCCCGCCCGCTAAGGATTTTCAAGCATGCCGCGATTGCATCGAGCCTTTGCTTTGATCGGATTGCTGTTGCTGGGTCAAAGCGCTGCAGCGGAGAAATTGCGTCTGGTATTCGACGTCTGGCCGCCCTTTACCGATGACACGCTGGTCAACGGTGGGCTGGCGACCGACATCGTGAGCACGGCCCTGGCCCGTGCCGGTTATGCCAGCGGTTATGAGCAGGTGCCGTGGGCGCGGGCGTTGATGGGGGTTGGCGAAGGACGTTACGACGTGCTGGTCAACGCCTGGTACAACGACGAGCGCACGAAGCTGGGGCAGTTTTCTGCTGAGTACCTGCTCAATCGCGTGCGTTTCCTCAAGCGCAAAGACGCGCCCATCGAATACAACAACCTGCAGGAACTGCACACCTATCCGATTGCGGTAGTGCGCGGCTACGCCTATTCGGCGCCGTTCGATGCCGACACCGCGTTGCAGAAAGTCCCTGTGCATAACTTCGCCATGGCCGTGCGCATGCTGGCGGCGGACCGGGTCAAGCTGACCCTGGAAGACGAATACGTCGCCCGCTATTACCTGGCCCGGGAATCACCGAAGGTGCGCAACGCGGTGGAGTTCCTGCCCAAGCCGTTGAGCGAGAACAGCCTGCACATTCTGGTCAGCCTGAAGAACCCGCAGCACGAACAGATCGTGGCCGGGTTCGACAAGGCGATTGCATCGATGAAGGCCGATGGCAGCTATGACAAGTTGCTCAGGCAGCACGGGATGTGAGGCGGCTCAATCTTCGGCTGTGTCTTTGATCAGGTGCGCCGCCAGCGTGCGCAACGGCCCGAGTTGACGGCAGATCAACGCCAGTTGCGTCTGCACCAGCCGCTGGCCTTCGTCGATTTCGTCCGGCATTTGCTCAAGCTCGTTGGCCAGCGCTTCTTCCTCATCGCTCTGAATCGCGATCGGCTGTTTGCTCGCCAGACCCTGGGCGATTTCATCGATACTTGCCGCCAGACTCACGCCGGCGCCGTCGATCAGGTGTTCGCGCACCTCGGCCGGCAGCTGGGTTTCCCGGTGTGCACCAAGCCCTGACAGATAGCTGAGCAAGGTGTGCGACAGCACCAGAAAGCGGAAGCCCACGTCGGCTTCCTTCCGGAAATGCCCCGGCTCCATCAGCATGTTCGCCAGCGTCGTGGAGAGTGCCGCGTCGGCGTTGTGCGCGTTGCGCCTGGCCAGGCGATAGGCGAGGTCGTCGCTCTTGCCGGCGGCGTATTGCTGCATGATCTGGCGCAGGTAAATGCTGTTGCAGGTGAGGGTGTTGGCCAGCACTTTGTTCAGGCGTCGACCCTGCCAGTCCGGCAGGAACAGGAACACCGCCAGCCCCGCGATCAGGCTGCCGAGCAAGGTATCGAACAGCCTCGGCACAAACAGACCATAACCATCGCCGACCTGGTTGAAGCAGAACAGCACCATGATCGTGATCGCGGCGGTCGCCACGGTGTAGCGGGTGGTGCGGTTGGTAAAGAACACCACGCCGGCAGCGATGGCGAAGCACGACTGCACCAGCGGATTCGGGAACAGATCGAACAGCGCCCAGGCAATCGTCAGGCCGATCGCCGTGCCGAAAATCCGCTGACCGAGTTTGCGCCGGGTGGCGCCGTAGTTCGGCTGGCAGACGAACAGCGTGGTGAGGATGATCCAGTAGCCTTGCGACGGGTGAATCAGGTGCACCATGCCGTAGCCGATGCTCAACGCCAGCGGCAAACGCAGGGCGTGGCGGAACAGCAGCGAGGTCGGCGTCAGCTGCGTGCGCAGACGAATCCACACGTCCTTGAAGTTGCGCGGCGAGCGGTCGAGCAGGCTGCTGTCGGTGGCATCCGCCAGGGCGTCGGGGTTGCTGGCGTCGCTGAGCAAACGGTCGAGGGTGCCGAGGTTGGCCGCCAGTGCGCGCAGTGAACGCAGCAGTCCGCGCCAGGCCGGGTTGCTCTGGATGCGCAGGTGTTCGAGGGAAGCGTGCAGGTCGCTCAGGGCTTCGGCGAAACTCGCGTCGTAGATGAACGGCTGACGCATCTGGATCGATTCGGCCAGCGCCCGGCAGGCCTTGCCTTGCTGGCGCAGCAGGCGCTGGCAGCGGAACAAGACATCGCTGTGGAAAAACGCATCGGCCAGCGCGTTATAGGGATAGTGCGAAGAGCTGGCGCGTTCGTGAATGTCTTGCGCCAGGAAGTACAGCTTCAGGTAACGGCTGACTTTCGAGCCGGGGCGACCGTTGCCGACCCGGTGCAGGATGATTTCCTTGGCGCTGTTCAGGGCTGCGACGACCCGGCCGTTTTGCTGGGCCAGTTCCAGTCGCCGTGCTTCGACGTCCATCTGACGGATCGGCTCGAACAGCGAGGATTTCAGCTTCAGGTAATAGCCGAGTTCGCGGAACAGCCGCGCCAGACTCTGCTGCACCGGCTGATTGGAAAACATCGCCTGCCACAGCACCGACAGCAGGCCGTACCACGCAGCGCCGGCCACCAGCAGCATCGGCTCGTGCCAGAAATCCGTGACCGCGCCGCCGCGCTGATCCACGCCGATCATGGTGTAGACAGAAAGTATCAGCGTCGCAGAAGCGATCGCACCATACCTTTCGCCGAGCGCCCCAAGCATGGTCAGGCCGAAACTGGCCAGTGCCAAAGCGATGACAAAAACGATGGGGTAGGGGAACAGCAATTCCACGGACAGCGCCGCGACGCTGAAACACACCAGCGTCACCGCCAGTGCATTGAGGCGGCCCTGCCAACTGTCGTCGGTCTCGGCCAGGGCGCTGGCGATGATCCCGAGGAACAACGGGATCAGCAGCCCCATTTCATCCTGATACCAGCACAGCGCCATGCTGCCGGTCAGGGCGATGAACACCCGCACGCTGTAGCTGAATTTATCCAGCGCCCACAGGCGCCGCAAAGACTGACGAAACGAAGTCGAGGACATGAAGTGCGAAGGCCTTCCGAGGCGATGCCGCTAAATTGAGCCAGTAATGACGCCGACGCAATGGCGCCGATCACATCTGACAGCAAAAAGTGTTCCTTTCATGCACCACATACCACTGTGGGAGCGAGCTTGCTCGCGATGGGGTCGGCACATGCAACATGGTTGTTGGCTGACAGTCCGCGTTCGCGAGCAAGCTCGCTCCCACAGTTTGATTTGTGTTTGTCAGACGTACTGCGCGGCGGCGTAGCCAGAGGCCCACGCCCACTGGAAGTTGAAACCGCCCAGATGCCCGGTGACATCCAGCACTTCGCCAACAAAATAGAGGCCCGGGCTTTTCAGCGATTCCATGGTCTTGGACGACACTTCGCGGGTGTCGACGCCGCCCAGCGTCACTTCGGCGGTGCGATAGCCTTCGGTGCCGGCCGGGACGACTTTCCAGCTGCCGAGCTTTTCGGCGATGTCCGCCAGTTCGGCGTGGGTGTACTGCTTCATCGGTTTGGAGACAAACCAGTTGTCCGCCAGCAGGTTGGCCATCTTCTTGGTGAAGATTTCACCGAGCAGGGTTTTCAGCTCGCTGTTCGGACGCTCGGCGGTTTGCTGTTGCAGCCAGCTCGCGGCGTCATGATCGGGCAGCAGGTTGATTTCGACCGTGTCGCCCGGCTCCCAGAACGAGGAAATCTGCAGAATCGCCGGGCCACTGAGGCCGCGGTGAGTGAACAGGATGTTCTCGCGAAAACTCTGATCGTTGCAGCTGACCAGACAATCCACCGAGGTGCCGGACAGTTCGGTGCACAACTCCTTGAGCTGGTCGGTGATGGTGAACGGCACCAAACCGGCGCGTGTTGGCAGCAGGTCGTGGCCGAACTGCTTGGCGACTTGATAACCGAAACCGGTCGCGCCGAGGGTCGGGATCGACAGACCGCCGGTGGCGATCACCAGCGACTGGCACTGGATCTGGCCGAGGGTGGTGTCGAGCAGGTAACCGCCCTCGACCTTCTCGATGGTCTGGATCGAGGTGTCGAGGTGCAGGTTGACGCCGACCTGATCGCACTCGTCCAGCAGCATGCCGAGGATGTCGCTGGATTTGTTATCGCAGAACAGCTGACCGAGTTTCTTCTCGTGGTACGGCACGCCGTGTTTGGCGACCATGCCGATGAAGTCCCACTGGGTGTAGCGGGCCAGCGCGGATTTGCAGAAGTGTGCGTTCTGCGAGAGAAAATTGCTCGGTTCGGTGTACATGTTGGTGAAGTTGCAGCGCCCACCGCCGGACATCAGGATTTTCTTGCCGGCCTTGTTCGCGTGGTCGAGCAGCATCACCTGACGCCCGCGCCCGGCGGCGGTCAGTGCACACATCAACCCTGCGGCGCCAGCGCCAATGATCACGACTTCGGTAGAGCGCAAAACGGTGTCCTCACACAATGACCACGCAGATCGTTCCCACGTCGAGGCGTCGAACCGTCTGCGTGGGAATGCATCCTGTGACGCTCCGCGTCACGATTTAAAAGCGGACGCAGAGCGTCCATGGCGGCATTCCCACGCGGAGCGTGGGAACGATCATTTAAGCGTTCTTACAAAACGCGAACGCGCAGCGAACGACCCTTGATCTTGCCGTTGTTCAAGCGCTGCAGCGCCTGCATGACCACGGTGCGTTCAACAGCCACATACGACTGGAAGTCGAAGATCGCGATCTTGCCGACCTGAGCGCCCGGAATCCCGGCTTCACCGGTCAGTGCGCCAAGAATGTCGCCCGGACGCACCTTGTCCTTGCGCCCGCCAGCGATGCACAGCGTGCTCATCGGCGGTTGCAGCGGGGCACCGCCCTGGGATTTCAGGTTGTCCACCTGATCCCAGTTCAGCGGGGTTTTCTGCAGTTGTTCGATGGCTTGCGCGCGGTGAGCTTCGGACGGCGCCACCAGGCTGACCGCGATGCCTTTCTCGCCGGCACGACCGGTACGGCCAACACGGTGAATGTGGATTTCCGAATCGCGGGCCAGTTCGACGTTGATCACCATGTCCAGCGCATCGATGTCCAGACCACGGGCGGCAACGTCGGTGGCAACCAGTACCGAAGTACTGCGGTTGGCGAACATCGCCAGCACCTGATCGCGGTCACGCTGTTCCAGATCGCCGTGCAGGCCGACAGCGGAAATGCCTTTGGAGGTCAGGTGATCGACGGTTTCCTGCACCTGCTGCTTGGTGAAGCAGAACGCCACGGTGGAGGCCGGGCGGAAGTGGTGCAGGACCTTGGTCACCGCGCTCATGCGCTCTTCCGGGGAAATCTCGTAGAAGCGCTGTTCGATCTGGGTGTCGTCGTGGAACGCTTCGGCTTTCACCGTTTGCGGATCGCGCATGAACTTCGACGCCAGCTGCTTGATGCCCACCGGGTAGGTGGCCGAGAACAGCAGGGTCTGACGGCGGGCCGGGGTCTGCTCGATGATGTCTTCGATGGCGTCGTAGAAACCCATGTCGAGCATGCGATCGGCTTCGTCGAGGATCAGCGTGTTCAGGCCGTCGAGGACCAGCGAACCCTTGCGCAGGTGCTGCTGAATGCGGCCCGGGGTGCCGACGATGATGTGCGCGCCGTGCTCCAGCGAGCCGATCTGCGGGCCGAAGGACACGCCGCCGCACAGGGTCAGGACCTTGATGTTGTCTTCGGCACGGGCCAGACGACGGATTTCCTTGGCAACCTGGTCGGCCAGCTCGCGGGTCGGGCAAATCACCAGTGCCTGGCAACCGAAGTAGCGCGGATTGATCGGGTTCAGCAGGCCGATGCCGAACGCGGCGGTCTTGCCGCTGCCGGTCTTGGCCTGGGCGATCAGGTCCATCCCCTTGAGGATCACCGGCAAGCTCTGCGCCTGGATCGGCGTCATCTGGGCATAACCGAGGGAGTCGAGGTTAGCCAGCATGGCGGCGGACAGCGGCAAAGTATTAAAAGCGGTGGCGATGGTGGTCACGGGACTGGCCTGCAAAACAAAATGTCGCGCAGTGTACCAGTCCAGTGGCCAATAGCCCTAAGACTCGATGTGCTCTTCCGGACGTCTGACTCGCCGTCCGTCATTCTTTGAAAGTTGAGAAAAAATGGTCGCAGCGAGCATCGCCATGATCCCAACGGTCACGAACGTGAGTTGAAACGCGCCCAACACGGTCTCAACGCCGTCATTGCCGATCTCTGCCGTAAAGCCGCCGAGCAACGCCCCGGCGCACGCCACGCCAAGACTCAGCGACAACTGCGCCACCACCGACAGCAGACTGTTGCCGCTGCTGGCGCTGGCGTCGTCGAGGTCGATCAGGGTCACGGTGTTCATCGCTGTGAATTGCAGCGAGTTGATCGCCCCGAGAACCGCCAGCAGGCACAGCAGCAGCCAGTACGGCGTCTGCTCGCTGACCAGCCCCATGCTCGCCAGCATGATCCCCAGAAACAGGGTGTTGCCGGTCAGCACGATGCGATAGCCCAGACGCTCGATCAGCGGCCGCGCGCCCCACTTGGCAACCATCGCGGCCGCCGCCAGCGGCAGCATGCTCATCCCGGCCTGGGACGGCGAATAACCCAGCGCCACTTGCAGCAGCAACGGCACCAGAAACGGCAGGGCGCCGCTGCCCAGGCGGGCGAACAGGTTGCCGAGGATGCCGACCGCGAAGGTGCGGGTCTTGAACAGCGACGGCGCGAACAGCGGGTTTTCAATGTGCCCGGCGCGCAGCCAGTACGCCGCCAGACACGCCATGCCGCCGAACAGCAACAGCATCACGCGCAGGTGCGGCAGGTGCAGTTCGCCGAGGCCTTCCATGGCGATAGTGATCAGCACCATCGCCGCGCCGAACAGCAGGAACCCCAGGCTATCGAAGCGCGTGCGCTCGGTACCGCGCAGGTCGGGGATGAATTTCCACACCGCGTAGCAACCGATGACGCCGACCGGCAGGTTGATCAGGAAGATCCAGTGCCACGTCAGGTATTCCACCATCCAGCCGCCCATGGTCGGGCCGATCAGCGGGCCGAGCAGGCCGGGAATGGTGATGAAACCCATGATCCGCACCAGTTCCGAGCGCGGGTAGGCGCGCAGCACCACCAAACGCCCGACCGGCAGCATCAGCGCACCGCCGAGGCCCTGGATCACGCGCGCGCCGATCAGCATGCTCAGGCTGCTCGACAAGGCACAGAGCAGCGAGCCAAGGCTGAACAGCAGGATCGCACCGAAGAAGATTTTCTTGGTGCCGAAGCGGTCGGCGATCCAGCCTGAGGCCGGAATCAGCAGGGCCACGGTGAGCATGTAGGCGATGATCACGCCCTGCATGCGCAGCGGGTCTTCGGCCAGGTCCCTGGCCATGGCCGGCAGGGCGGTGTTGAGGATGGTCCCGTCGAGGGACTGCATGAAGAAAGCGATGGCGACGACCCACGGCAACCAGCGGGCGGTGATGGCGTCGAGAGGCGGGCGGTTGGGCATGGAACCTCTTGTGGTTGGGGTTAATACATATCCATGGTCGAGAACGGTCAATGTGGGAGCGAGCTTGCTCGCGAAAGCGGTAAATCAGTCGACATCAATGTTGAATGAAATGGCCTCTTCGCGAGCAAGCTCGCTCCCACAGGGTTTCACAGCGTCAGGGTCAATCGGCTCACCAGCGCCCCCGGCAGCAGCGCCGAAGAGGTATTGCGCTGGCTGTAAGTGCTCGCCGACAGCAGCAACTCCCGCTCGGCGGTCAACGCTTCCAGCTGCGAACCGAGCAGGCTGTAGGCGCTGTCGTCGAAACGCATGGTGCTGACCGGCGCCTGAATCTCGCCATTCTCGACCCAGAACGTGGCAAACCGGGTCATGCCGGTCAGTCGCGCCGCCGGTTGATCGGAGAAATTCAGGTACCACAGGTTGCTGATGTACAGGCCGGTGCCCAACTGCTTGAGGATCTCGGCCTGCGGCAGATCGCCTGCGCCCATGTTCAGCGCGCTCGGCGATTCGCCACCGCCGGCACCGTTGGCCGTCAGCCCGTATTCGGCAGCACTGCGCGAACCCACCAACTGATCACCCGCTTTGCCTTCGATGATCAACCGCAGATCGCTGCGCGGGTAACCTTCGCCGGAGAACGCCGGGCTCAGCGAGTCGCTGACTTTTTCGTCGAGGGACACCAGCGGACTGAACGCCTGATCGCCGGCATACAGCTTCTGCAGCGGGCTGCTTTTGCTGGCAATCGACTGCGCCGAGAAACCGCCCCAGCACAGCATACCCATGATTTCTTCCAGCGCTGCGGGCGCCAGATAGGCGCGGTATTGGCCGGGCGGCAGGGTGCGCAGCGGGCGACCGAGAAACTCGAGTTGTTCGCGGGCCTGCTGGATGCGTTTGGCGAAGTCTTCGCTGTTCCAGTCATGCCCGGCGTAGCTGGCCTTCACCGCTTCGCCGTTCTCGTGGAACAGGCTGAAGTCGAAGTTGAAACTGTTGGCCTGATGCCAGCCGAATGCGCTGGAAGAACTGGCGAAGCCACGGCTGATCGGGCCGGCAGCGTAGAAGCCGACCAGATCCAGACCTTCGGCCGCCTGGGCGATTTCAGCCACCACTTGTTCGGTGTCCGGGAGCGGATGTTCCTGCACATTCTTGCTCTGCCAGCCGTTGTGGTTGAGCAACAGGTACGGATCCTGTGGCAGCAGCGGCAGGGTTTCGCGCAGTTGCTGCAAACCTTCTGCGAGGCGTTGCAGGTCGGTGGCCTGCTCACCGGACAGGGTGATGTGCAGGTCCGCATGGCGACCGTCGTCGATCAGTTTCAGACCGATACCGGCTTGTTGCACTTGCCCGGCCTGACGCACCTTGGCGTGGTTGAAACGGACAAAGGCCGACGATTCGGCGTCGTAACTCAGGGTGAACTGTTCCGGCTCACGCACGGCATCGCGCAGCCAGTTGACCAGCACCTTGAACGCCTCGGACGGGTTCTTGGAAATACTCATCAGGCGTCTCCCCCAAACACATCAACATTGCTGAACACGCAGGCCGGCGACGCATGGCCGACGCGGATCACCTGGTTCGGTTCGCCCTTGCCGCAGTTCGGCGTGCCCAGCACCTGGGTGGTGCCGGCATTGCCGACGGCGCGCAGGCTTTTCCAGAAGTGCGCGGAAATGCCCCGGTAGTTCGGGTTTTTCACCACGCCCTTGAGTTCGCCGTTTTCAATCAACTGGCCCCATTCGCAACCAAACTGGAATTTGTTGCGGGCATCGTCGATCGACCATGAGCGGTTGGTGCTCATCAGGATGCCGTTTTCGATGCCGCCGATCAGTTGTTCCAGCGGCTGGTCGCCCGGCTCGATGTTGAGGTTGGCCATGCGGTCGATCGGTGGGCGGTTCCAGCCGCAGGCGCGGCTGTTGGCGACGCCGTCCAGGCCCGCGCGGAACTGCGACAGTGCGCCGCCCAACGGACGGACCAGCAGGCCTTCGCGAATCAAAAATTGCTTGCTGGCAGCTGTGCCGTCGTCGTCATGGCCGTAGCTGGCGAGTTCTTCGGGAATGCCCGGATCGAACGTCACGTTGAGCAGTTTCGAGCCGTATTGCAGGCTGCCGAAATCCGAGGCTTTGACGAAACTGGTGCCGGCGTAATTGCGCTCGTCGCCGAGGATCCGGTCGAGCTCCAGCGGGTGGCCGATGGATTCGTGGATCTGCAGCATCATCTGGTCGGGCATCAGCAGCAGGTCGCGCGGGCCTTGCGGGGTGTTCGGCGCGAGCAGCAATTGCAGCGCCTGATCGGCGACTTGCGGGCCGGCGCCGATCAGGCCGCAACGGCTGATCACATCGGCGCCGCCCTGCTGGCCGAAGTTCTCACGGCCGAGGCTGCGGGTCTGGCTGTCGTTGCCGTCGTACGCGGTGACGTCGAGGCCCGGGTAGACGAAGCGCTGGGCCTGTCGCAATTCGGCGCCGGCGCTGCTCAGGTAGATCTGTTCGACGTGGGTGATGCCGATGCTCACTTCCCAATTCACCAGGCGCTCATCCTTTGGCACCGAGGCGGATTCCGCGCCGAGCAGCTCGAAGCATTCGCTCAGGGACGGAAAGGGTTGTTCGAGATTGGGTGAAAAGTAGTCGGCGCGGTCGCTGGACACCGGCTGCTGGCTCAGGTCGAGCAGGGCGTGGGGCTTGATCCGCCGGGCCTGTTGCTCGGCACGCTCAAGGGCGGCTTGCAGGCCTTGTTGCGACAGGTCATTGGTCGCAGCGTAGGCTTCGACGCCGTTGACGCGAACGGTGAGCATCGCGCCTTCGTCGCGGCTCAGGCTCGGCGGTTCGGCGACGTTCTTGCGCACCGACAGGTACTGGCCGGACTCGCGCACATACCGCAAGGAAAAAAACTCGGCGCCCGTGCGCAAGGCAGCGAAGCGCTGCTTGAGCTGGGGGTGGAAATCGAACATCAGGGAAACCTCCTTGTTATGGGAGAAACGGCGAAGCGGATTCGGCGGGGAGGGGGTGAAACGATTGGGCGAGGACTAGAGTAGGCCTGCGAGGGGGTAGGATCAAGTGAAGAGGGGGTGTAGGGGGATTTACTGTAGGAAGCAGGGAGATAGGTGGTGATCGGTAGGGCCTCATCGCGAGCAGGCTCGCTCCCACAGTTGAAATGCATTCCAAATGTGGGAGCGAGCCTGCTCGCGATTAGCCTTGATGCGGTGTAGCTGAATTACTGAGCAACAGCACTCACATCACGCAGCGCCTTGCCTTTCACCGGCGCATCGCCAGCGACATAGTACGGCGCCTTGCTGCGCGGCAGCGGCTGGCGGCCACGGATCTTGTCGGCGATTTTCTCGGCCATCATGATCGTCGGCGCGTTCAGGTTGCCGGTGGTGATGATCGGCATGATCGAGGCATCGACCACACGCAGACCCTGCATGCCATGCACGCGGCCTTCGCCATCCACTACGGCCATGTCGTCGGTGCCCATCTTGCACGAGCAGGACGGGTGGAACGCGGTTTCGGCGTGCTCGCGGATGAACTTGTCCAGCTGCTCATCGGTTTGCACTTCGATGCCCGGGCTGATTTCGCGGCCACGGAAAGCGTCCAGTGCAGGCTGTTGCATGATTTCACGGGTCAGGCGGATGCCGTCGCGGAATTCCTGCCAGTCCTGCTCGGTGGCCATGTAGTTGAACAGGATGCTCGGGTGCTGGCGCGGATCCTTGGATTTGACCTGGATGCGACCGCGGCTCGGCGAACGCATGGAACCCATGTGCGCCTGGAAGCCGTGCTCTTTCACACCGTTGCTGCCGTTGTAGTTAATCGCCACCGGCAGGAAGTGGTACTGGATGTTCGGCCATTCGAACTCTTCGCGAGTACGGATGAAACCGCCGGCTTCGAACTGGTTGCTGGCGCCGATGCCGGTGCCGTTGAACAGCCACTCGGCGCCGATGGCCGGCTGGTTGTACCAGAGCAGCGACGGGTACAGCGAGACCGGTTGGGTGCAAGCATATTGCAAGTACAGCTCGAGGTGATCCTGCAGGTTTTCGCCGACGCCCGGCAGATCGTGAACGACCGGGATGTCGAGGCTTTCCAGCAGTTTTGCCGGGCCGACGCCGGAGCGTTGCAGCAGTTGCGGCGAAGCGATCGCGCCGGAGCAGACGATGACTTCTTTGCGGGCACGGGCTTCGACGCGCTCTTCAGCGGCGCCGACCAGGTAACGCACGCCAACGGCACGCTTGCCTTCGAACAGAACCTTGTCAGTCAAGGCGTGGGTGACGATGGTCAGGGTCGAACGCTTCTTGGCCACGTCCAGGTAACCGCGGGCGGTGGAAGCACGACGGCCGTTCGGCGTCACGGTGCGGTCCATCGGGCCGAAGCCTTCCTGCTGGTAGCCGTTCAAGTCTTCGGTGCGCGGGTAACCAGCCTGCACGCCGGCTTCAACCATGGCGTGGAACAGCGGGTTGTTGCCGGCTTTCGGCGTGGTCACGCTGACCGGGCCGTCGCCACCGTGGTAGTCGTTCGGGCCGATGTCGCGGGTTTCCGCTTTACGGAAGTACGGCAGGCAGTCGAGGTAGGTCCAGTCTTCCAGGCCTGGCAGTTTCGCCCAGCCGTCGTAGTCCATCGCGTTGCCACGGATGTAGCACATGCCGTTGATCAGCGAGGAACCGCCGAGGCCCTTGCCGCGACCGCATTCCATCCGGCGACCGTCCATGTGTGGCTCTGGATCGGTTTCGTACGCCCAGTTGTAGCGACGGCCTTGCAGCGGGAATGCCAGGGCTGCCGGCATTTGCGTGCGGAAGTCGAGACGGTAGTCCGGGCCACCGGCTTCGAGCAGCAGGACGGTGACGCCTTCGTCTTCAGTCAGACGGGTCGCCAGGGTGTTACCGGCAGAGCCGGCACCGACGATGATGTAATCGAATTCTTGGGACATTGAATGCACCCTCTTTGAAGTTGGTCAGGTCAGGCCTGGCGAGTGCTTTGCACTCGATTCGCGGGCAAGCCCGCTCCCACAGGGATCGGGGCTGCCACAGATTGGGTGGACGACATCCAATCTGTGGGAGCTGGCTTGCCAGCGAAGGCGGCCTCGCGAGCAATAAATGACTCGGGTCTTAGAACACCGAGACGTAATCGCCCAGCTCGACCTGTACCGATTTGATGCGAGTGAAGTTGTTCAGCGAGCTGATGCCGTTCTCACGGCCGACGCCCGACTGCTTGTAACCGCCAACCGGCATTTTTGCGTCGGACTCGCCCCAGGCGTTGATCCAGCAGATACCGGCTTCCAGTTGATGAATCACGCGGTGGGCGCGGTTCAGGTCGCAGGTGACGATACCGGCGGCCAGGCCGAAGTCGGTGTCGTTGGCGCGACGGATCACTTCTTCTTCGGTTTCGTAGGTCAGGATCGCCATCACCGGGCCGAAGATTTCTTCACGGACGATGGTCATGTCGTCGGTGCAGTCGGTGAACACGGTCGGAGCCACGAACGCGCCCTTGGCGAATTCGCCGTCGGTCAGACGTTCGCCGCCGCACAGAACGCGGGCGCCTTCTTCTTTACCCTTGGCGATGTAGCCCAGCACGCTTTCCATGTGCGGGAAGCTGACCAGCGGGCCGAAGTTGGTGTTTTCGTCTTCCGGGTTGCCAACGCGGATGCGCGCAACACGCTCGACGATCTTGGCTTCGAAAGCGGCTTTCAGGTGGCTCGGCACGAACACGCGAGTGCCGTTGGTGCAGACCTGACCGGAGCTGTAGAAGTTGGCCATCATGGCGGTGTCGGCGGCGCGATCCAGGTCGGCGTCGTCGCAGATGATCAGCGGGGACTTGCCGCCCAGTTCCATGGTCACGTCTTTGAGCGACGAAGCCGAAGCGCTGGCCATTACTTTTTTGCCGGTGTCGGTGCCGCCGGTGAAGGAGATTTTCTCGATGCGTGGGTGCTCGGTCAGCCAGGTGCCGACTTCACGGCCGCTGCCGGTCAGTACGTTGAACACACCGTTCGGAACGCCGGCTTCGGTGTAGATCTCGGCCAGTTTCAGGGTGGTCAGCGAGGTGACTTCGCTTGGCTTGAAGATCATCGCGTTACCGGCCGCCAGGGCTGGAGCGGACTTCCACAGAGCGATCTGGATCGGGTAGTTCCACGCGCCGATACCGGCGACAACGCCCAGCGGCTCGCGACGGGTGTAGACGAATGCGGTGTCACGCAGCGGGATCTGCTCGCCTTCGATGGCGGGTACCAGGCCTGCGTAGTATTCCAGCACGTCGGCGCCGGTGACGATGTCGACGTACTTGGTTTCGGAGAAGGCTTTACCGGTGTCCAGGGTTTCCAGGGCAGCCAGTTCATCGTTGCGCTCGCGCAGGATGTCGACGGCGCGACGCAGGATGCGCGAACGCTCCATGGCGGTCATCGCGGCCCAGATTTTCTGGCCCTTTTCAGCGCTGACCACAGCACGCTCGACGTCTTCCTTGGTCGCACGTTGCACTTGTGCGAGGACTTCACCGTTAGCCGGGTTGATGGCTTCGAAGGTGGCATCGCTGCCGGCGTCGGAGTACGCGCCATCGATGTAGAGTTTTTGCAGTTCGAAACGGGCCATAGTGTCCTCGCAAGTGCATTAGTGGTTGGCGTTGGTCACCGGGTGAGCCATATAGCTGTGGCATCACTGGTCGGTGACAGTTCAGGGGCCGAGCGTTTTCTCTGTGCTCTAGCTCACCTGCTTGGCCAATTGGAAATCCATGTATTCGTAAGCGATCTGTTGCGCCTGCGCAGTGTCGAAAGCGTCTCCCGACAGCGCGCCGCGCAACCACAAACCGTCGATCAGAGCTGCCAGTCCACGGGCGGCGGTGCGCGCATCTTCGAGCGGCAACACACGGCGGAACTCGCAGCACAGGTTGGAATACAGACGGTGATCGTTGATCCGCTGCAACCTGTGCAAAGACGGCTGGTGCATGCTGGTGGCCCAGAAGGCCAGCCAGGTTTTCATTGCCGGGCCATTGACCTGGCTGGCGTCGAAGTTGCCTTCGATGATCACCTGCAGATGCGCCCGGGGGCTGCTGTCTGCCAGCGCCTGACGGCGCGCGGTGACGCTCTCGCTGAGGGCGGTCATCAGATACCGCATCGTGGCGGCGATCAGGCCATTCTTGTCCTGAAAATAGTGACTGATGATGCCATTCGAGACACCGGCCAAACGGGCGATCAGCGCAATGCTGGCGTCCCCCATTCCGACCTGATCAACCGCCTGCAAAGTGGCTTCGATCAGTTGTTGGCGGCGGATGGGTTGCATACCGACCTTGGGCATCTTGCACATCTCCTTAGGCCTTCCGACGGGCGAATGACGCCTATCGGATTGAGGGCCAGTCTATTTTGTTTTGATTGAACGTTCAATCAACAAAGAATAAGATCTGCGACAAATCGTCGCTGCCTACAGATTTTTCCTACGTGTAAGTGGCGATAAACCGACATCCGAAAATGCTCGAAACCTGCGCGGGGCAAGGCGCGGTTCGACGTTCGATGGACGTGTTGAATGGGCAAGACGCTCAAGGCCAGGTTTCGGATGAACGTCCATGCCTCGGCCACGACGGCGATTCGCGATGCCATCTCTGCAGGTTCGGGCTTTTTTCGGGGTGTCTTTATATCACCCGCCGGTCGGCTGCCAACTAACCGATTGGTCGGGTTCCGTGTTGCCTTGTGTTCTTCTCTCGCACTGCCTGGAGCATTTGTGCCATGAGTTCTGCCTCGCTTATAAAGACCCCGCCCGAGAAGGTGACGGTCAACGGTTGGGTGTTCTACACCTCTACCGCGCTGATTCTGTTGTTGACCGCCATTCTGATCATCGCCCCGCAAGAGGCCGGCAGAATGCTGGGAGTGGCTCAGGCCTGGTTGTCCCGCAGCTTCGGCTGGTACTACATGGTGGTGATCGCCGCTTACCTGGTTTTCGTGGTGGGCCTGGCGTTTTCCTCGTACGGCAAACTCAAACTGGGTAGCAAGGACGACACCCCGGATTTCAGCTACGGCGCCTGGGCGGGGATGCTGTTCTCGTCGGGTATCGGTATTTCGCTGCTGTACTTCGGCGCTTCCGAACCGCTGGATCACTACTTCAATCCGCCGGAAGGCGCGTCCGCTACCAATATGGCGGCACGTCAGGCTGTTCAGCTGACTTTCCTGCACTGGGGCCTGCACGGCTGGGCGATCTACGCACTGGTCGGTCTGGCCGTGGCTTATTTCGCTTACCGTCATAACCAGCCGCTGGCACTGCGTTCGGCGCTGTACCCGCTGGTGGGCGAGCGTTGGGTCAAGGGCGCTGCCGGTCATGCGGTGGACGGCTTCGGCATGTTCGTGACCCTGCTGGGTCTGGTGACCAACCTGGGGATCGGCTCGCTGCAAGTGTCTTCGGGCCTGGAAAACCTGTTCGGCATGGAACACAGCAACACCAACCTGCTGATCGTTATCATCGTGATGAGCACCGTGGCGACCATCGCTGCCGTGTCCGGTGTGGAAAACGGCATCCGTCGTCTGTCCAACCTCAACATCATCCTGTTCAGCGGCCTGCTGATTTTCGTCCTGCTGTTCGGCCCGACCCTGCACCTGCTCAACGGTTTCGTGCAGAACATCGGCGACTACCTCAACGGCGTGGTGCTGAAGACTTTCGACCTGTACGTCTATGAAGGCGACAGCGAGAAGTCCGACCGCTGGCTGGGCCTGTGGACTCTGTTCTACTGGGCATGGTGGATTTCCTGGGCCCCATTTGTCGGCATGTTCATCGCACGTATTTCCCGTGGTCGTACCGTGCGTGAACTGGTGGCTGGCGTGCTGCTGATTCCGCTGGGTTTCACCTTGGCGTGGCTGTCGATCTTCGGTAACTCGGCGCTGGATCTGGTGATGAACCAGGGTGCGGTGGAGCTTGGCAAGACGGCGCTGGAACAGCCGTCGATGGCGATCTATCAGTTGCTTGAACACTACCCGGCGTCGAAAGTCGTGATTGGTGTTTCGATCTTTGTTGGTTTCGTGCTGTTCCTGACCCCGGCCGACTCCGGCGCGGTGATGATGGCGAACCTGTCCTGCAAGGGCGGCAACGTCGACGAAGACGCCCCGCACTGGCTGCGGATCTTCTGGTCGGTCGTGATCACGCTGGTGACCATCGGCCTGCTGTTCGCCGGTAACTTCGAAGCCATGCAGACCATGGTGGTGCTGGCCGGTCTGCCGTTCTCGGTGGTGCTGGTGTGCTTCATGTTCGGCCTGCACAAGGCGATGCGCCAGGACATGCAGATCGAACAGGAGCAGGCGCAACTGGCTGAACGCGGTCGTCGTGGTTTCAGCGAGCGCCTGACCCAGCTGGATCTGCAACCGAGCCAGTCGGTGGTTCAGCGCTTCATGGACAAACACGTCAGCCCGGCGCTGGAAGATGCCGCTGCGCAGATGCGTGCACAGGGTCTGGAAGTGCAGACGCTGCTGGGCAAGTCCAAGCGCTGCATGGGCGTGCGGGTCGAGATGGAAGAGGGCAACCCTTTTGTCTACGAAGTGAGCCTGGACGGCTACCTGGCGACCCCGAGCGAGTCGGTTCAGTCCGATGAAGCGCGCCAGCGTTTCTACCGCGCCGAGGTGTACCTGCACAACGGCAGCCAGGACTACGACCTGATGGGCTTCACACAGGATCAGATCACACGCGATGTGCTCGATCAGTTTGAAAGCCATCGGCAGCTCCTTGGCCGGGTCTATAGCTGAGTTGTGAAGTGATCTTTCCTGCACGTTGTGCGGGAATACAAAGGGGCTCAAGTTGAGCCCCTTTTTTGTGCCTGATCGTTCCCACGCTCTGCGTGGGAATTCCTCAACGGACGCTCCGCGTTCGGCTTTTGATTTGGGACGCGGAGCGTCCCGGGCTGCATTCCCACGCGGAGCGTGGGAACGATCACGCCGCGATCCTCTCGCGGCGTTTTGGTGTCGGCTCTCTTTACCCCAGGTTCTTGCCGAGCAGCGCGTGATACAGCTCGCTGTCCCCAAGAATCCCCACCACATGATTGTTGTCGTGCAGCACGAGTTTGTTGCCGGTCTGGTAACGGATCTGCAACGCGTCGCGCATGCCGATGTTCGAATCCACCAGCGTCGGTTTGCGCTCCAGCCCTTCCACGGCTTGCCCCGGTGCCCAGTTCTGCAGGTTCAGCACCGAACCGTTCTGCCGCGCCCCTTTGATGGTGTTGCCTTCGGCCAGGTCCAGCCACGAGTCGCCGCCCGGATCCAGGCACACCGAACCGTTGATGCGTTTGCAGTTGTCCAGGGTGCGCATCAGGCTGCGACCGCAGAGCACGTTCAGCGGGTTGGTGTGGGCGACGAACGTGCGCACGTAATCGTCCGCCGGGTTGAGCACGATTTCTTCCGGCACGCTGTACTGGATGATCCGGCCGTCCTTCATGATCGCGATGCGGCTGCCGAGTTTCAGCGCCTCGTCGAGGTCGTGGCTCACGAACACGATGGTCTTGCTCAGCTTGCGTTGCAGTTCCAGCAGTTCATCCTGCAGACCCTGACGGATCAGCGGGTCGAGGGCCGAGAACGGTTCGTCCATCAGCAGAATGTCGGCGTCCATCGCCAGTGCGCGGGCCAGACCGACACGCTGCTGCATGCCGCCGGACAGCTCGTCGGGCTTCTTGTTGCGCCATTGGGTCAGGCCCACCAGTTCGAGTTTTTCATCGACCAGCTTGCGCCGTTCCTTCTCCGGACGACCCTGCATTTCCAGACCGAAACTGATGTTCTCGCGCACCGTCAGCCACGGCATCAGAGCGAACTTCTGGAACACCATGGCGATGCGTTTGGTGCGCATCATTTTCAGCTCGGCCGGGGTGCAGGAGGCGATGTCGATCTGCTTGCCTTCGTGTTCGACGAACAGCTTGCCGCGGCTCACGGTGTTGAGGCCGTTGATGCAGCGCAGCAGGCTCGACTTGCCGGAGCCGGACAGGCCCATCAGCACGCAGATCTCGCCTTTGTTGATGTCCAGGCTGGCCTTTTCAACGCCGACGATCTGCCCGGTCTTTTTCAGGATCTCACTGCGGGTCAAGCCTTGATCGAGAAGTTTCAGTGCTTCGCGCGGATCCCTGGTGAAGATCACGTCAACGTTATCGAAGCGAATTATGCTCATGCGTCACCCCCTACTTTGGCGTCGGGTTGTTTGCAGATACGGTCGAGCATGATCGCCAGCAGTACGATCGCCAGGCCCGCTTCGAAGCCCAGGGCGATATCAGCAGTGTTCAGTGCGTTGACCACCGGTTTGCCGAGTCCGTCGGCGCCCACCAGTGCCGCGATCACCACCATCGACAGCGACAGCATGATGCACTGGGTGATGCCGGCCGCGATGCTCGGCATGGCGTGAGGCAGTTCGATCCGTGAAAGCAGTTGGCGACGCGAGCAGCCGAAGGCCTTGCCGGCGTCCATCAGTTCTTGCGGGACATCGCGGATGCCCAGGTAGGTCAGGCGGATCGGCGCGGCGATGGCGAACACCACCGTCGAGATCAGGCCCGGTACCACGCCCAGCCCGAAGAGGGTCAGGGTAGGAATGAGGTAAACGAAGGTCGGTACGGTCTGCATCAGATCGAGTACCGGCCTCATCAAAGTGTAGAACATCGGTTTGTGCGCGGCGACGATGCCCAGCGGCACGCCGATGACCACGCAGACCAGGGTCGCGAACATGACCTGGGCGAGGGTTTCCATGGTTTCCTGCCAGTACCCCAGGTTGAGGATCAGCAGGAAGGAGGCGACCACGAACGCGGTCAGGCCCCATTTGCGTTGAATGAAGTGGGCCAGCAGGGCGATGAGGCCGATCAGCACCAGCGGGTTGAACCAGGTCAGCGCAAACGTCACGCCGTGGATCATCGTTTCCAGGGTCACGGCGATTGCGTCGAAAGTGTTGGCGCCGTGTTGCGTCAACCATTCAACGAAGCCCGCGATGTACTGGCCTAAAGGGATTTTCTGATCAATCAGCATGGTAGTGAACGTCCGCATGCAAGGAATAAACAGCCCGGGCGGTTAGCCCGCCCGGCATAAGCGATGCCTCTTTAATTCAAGGCTGTGCGAGTTTGGCTTTCACGGCCTCCAGGCCTGGTTTACCGTCAATGGTGGTCACGCCAGCGAGCCAGGTATCGAGCACCTGTGGATTCTTTTTGAGCCAGGCCTTGGCGGCCGCGTCAGGCTTCATCTTGTCGTCCAGGATGTTGCCCATCAGTTCGCTTTCCATGTCGACGGTGAACTCCAGGTTTTTCAGCAGTTGGCCAACGTTGCTGCATTCCTCGGCGTAGCCCTTGCGGGTGTTGGTCGCCACGGTGGCGGCGCCGAAATCCGGGCCGAAGAAATCGTCACCACCGGTCAGGTACTGAATCTTGAAGCGCTTGTTCATCGGGTGCGGTGCCCAGCCGAGGAACACCACGGCGGTGTCGCGTTTCTGCGCGCGGTCGACCTGCGACAGCATGCCCGCTTCGCTGGACTCGACGACCTTGAAGCCGGCGGTTTTGAGGCCGAAGGCGTCCTTGTCGATCATGCTCTGGATCAGGCGGTTGCCGTCGTTGCCCGGCTCGATCCCGTAGATCTTGCCGTCGAGTTCTTTCTTGAATTTGGCGATGTCGGCGAAGTCGTGCAGACCCTTGTCATACAAGGCCTGCGGAACGGCGAGGGTGTACTTGGCGCCCTTGAGGTTGGTGCGCACGGTTTCCACGGTGCCGGCGTCGCGGTAGGCCTTGATGTCGTTTTCCATGGTCGGCATCCAGTTGCCGAGGAACACGTCCATGTTCTTGCCGTCGGCCAGCGACTTGTAGGTCACGGGTACGGAGATCATGGTGGTCTTGGTCTTGTAGCCGAGGGCCTGAAGCACGACGGAGGTGGTGGCGGTGGTTGCGGTGATGTCGGTCCAGCCGACATCGGAGAAGTTCACGGTACTGCACTGCGCCGGTTCTGCGGCTTGAGCCAGTAACGGCAGACTCAGCATGGCGGCCAACAACAACGACGGGGAACCTTTCATGAATGGACTCCTTGGTGTTTTTTTTGGCAGTGTTCCGATTGGACCACCGCACTTATGGGTTGCGGTTGGATGGCGTTCTGGAGACAGCTCTACCGCAGCGCCTTGCAATCGAGTCGATACGATCATGTACCAGTGAAAATCTGACGCCTACAGGGTGCGTCGTATCCAGTACAGGGATGGTCGCATCCAGTGTCAGTGACGTCGTTTACAGCTTTTTTCTGCCCTGTCTGGCCATCTGAACCGCATAAAAACGGCGAAAACACGGGCTGAAACCGGCACGGCGTTAGTGGGCATGAGTACGTCGGTGTCAGACGCCGAACGACCCGGGAAAAGCCCGATGATGCGGGCATTCCGGCGGATCGCAGCTTGAGCGTAGCAGCTCCGCCAGCGGGCGCTTCACGCCCCGGACCGGCACTCTCAGGAGCTCTGCAGCAATGGCTATCAGCGTTTTCGACCTGTTCAAAATCGGCATTGGCCCTTCCAGTTCCCACACCGTCGGGCCCATGCGCGCCGCCGCCCTGTTCGTCGAGTCGTTGCGCGACAAACATCTACTGGAGCAGGTGCGCCGCATCGAGGTGCAGCTGTTCGGTTCGCTGTCGGCCACCGGTGTCGGTCACGGCAGCGACAACGCGGTGATCATGGGCCTGATGGGCGAGTGGCCGGACGCGATCGACCCGTCGCAGATCGGCCCGCGGATCCAGGCCTTGCGTGAAACCCACACGCTGTTGCTCGACGGTCGTTTGTCGGTGCCCTTTATATGGGGCCGCGACATGCGCCTGATCGACGAGAATCTGCCGTTCCATCCCAACGCCATGACCCTGGTTGCCGAAGGCGATCACGGCGAGCTGCATCGCGACACCTACTATTCGGTCGGTGGCGGATTTGTGGTGGACGAGGCGCAAGCCTCCAGCGGTGTGGTGGACCTGGACCGCACCGAATTGCCTTACGACTTTTCCAGCGCGGTGGAGCTGCTGGAGCTGTGCAAGACCCACAACCTGCGCGTGGCCGAATTGATGATGGCCAACGAGAAGGTCTGGCGCAGCGAAGAGGAAATCCGCACCGGCCTGATGAAGCTCTGGCGGGCGATGCAGGATTGCGTCGAGCAGGGCCTCAAGCACGAAGGCATCCTGCCCGGCGGCCTCAACGTGCGCCGCCGCGCGGCGAAGTTGCACCGCAGCCTTCAGGAATTGAACAAGCCCAATGTGATCGGCTCGACCCTCAGCGCGATGGAGTGGGTCAACCTGTTCGCCCTCGCGGTGAACGAGGAAAACGCTGCTGGCGGACGCATGGTCACGGCGCCCACCAATGGCGCGGCGGGGATCATTCCGGCGGTGCTGCATTACTTCATGAAATTCAGCGAGGCAGTGACCGACGCCAACGTGGTCGATTACTTCCTCGGGGCGGCGGCGGTGGGGATTCTGTGCAAGAAGAACGCTTCGATTTCCGGCGCTGAAGTCGGCTGTCAGGGTGAAGTCGGTTCGGCTTGTGCGATGGCGGCGGCAGGGCTGGCGGAAATCCTTGGCGCAAGCCCCGAGCAGTTGTGCAACGCGGCGGAAATCGGCCTGGAACATAACCTCGGCCTGACCTGCGATCCGGTGGGTGGCCTGGTGCAAGTGCCGTGCATCGAGCGCAATGCGATTGCGGCGGTGAAGGCGATCAACGCGGCGCAGATGGCCTTGCGCGGGGACGGTCAGCACTTTATTTCGCTGGACCGGGTGATCCGCACCATGCGCGATACCGGCGCCGACATGCATGACAAATATAAAGAGACATCGCGGGGCGGGTTGGCGGTCAGCGCGGTGGAGTGCTGATACCCAGTTGCCTCCTATCGCCAGCAGGCTGGCTCCCACACTGGATTTGCGGCGTTCGCAAAAACTGTGGGAGCCAGCCTGCTGGCGTTGAAGCCGGACCAGTCAAAACTGCGCGTTAAGTGCACACCGGAATCAAAACGCGCCACCTTTTGGCGCGTCGCTATCAGATAAGAGTCTTTCCCACCTCCAGCGCCTGATTCGCAGGCGCTACCGTCCGTCACCCGTGCCTGCGGTGACACTGTAGGACAATCGTGCGCAGGCCAGTTCCCACAAGTGCTACCGATTTGCTCACACGCATCGGAGCAGGGCATTCGCGGCCGCTGATGGCACTTCGAATTACCTTTGGTCGGGGCGCTTGTATAGACGCGTCGCGACGTCGTTTTCAGGAGTTATTGAACAGCCATTCAAATTTAGGCATGGCAATTGCTCTGTCATAACAAAGCCCGTCTCACGCAAGAGAACGATGGCAATAACAAGAGCCTCCGCCTGAGGCCATCACCCGCTTTGTGTGAGGAGATACCGCGATGACGTCGTTCAACTCCGGGGCTCAACCCCAGAACCGTGCGCCTCAATCCATCGGCTTTCTGCTGCTGGACAATTTCACGCTGATTTCCCTGGCTTCCGCAGTCGAACCGCTGCGCATGGCCAACCAGTTGTCCGGTCGCGAGCTGTATCGCTGGACCACCCTCACCGTTGATGGCGGCCAGGTCTGGGCCAGTGACGGTCTGCAGATCACCCCCGACGCCTCCATGCACAAAGCCCCGGCCCTCGACACCATCATCGTGTGCGGCGGGATCGGCATTCAACGCACCGTTACCCGTGAACACGTCTCGTGGCTGCAAAGCCAGGCGCGTCAGTCGCGACGCCTCGGCGCCGTGTGCACCGGCAGCTGGGCCCTGGCCTGCGCCGGCCTGCTCGACGGTTTTGATTGCAGCGTGCACTGGGAATGTCTGGCGGCGATGCAGGAAGCTTTCCCGCGCGTTGCGATGAGCACCCGTCTGTTCACCCTCGACCGCAACCGTTTCACCAGCTCCGGCGGCACCGCGCCGCTGGACATGATGCTGCACCTGATCAGCCGCGATCACGGCCGTGAACTGTCCGCCGCGATCTCGGAAATGTTCGTCTACGAGCGCATCCGCAACGAGCAGGATCACCAGCGTGTGCCGCTCAAGCACATGCTCGGCACCAACCAGCCGAAACTGCAGGAAATCGTCGCGCTGATGGAAGCCAACCTGGAAGAGCCGATCGACCTCGACGAACTGGCGGTGTACGTCGCCGTGTCCCGTCGTCAGCTCGAGCGCCTGTTCCAGAAATACCTGCACTGCTCGCCGTCGCGCTACTACCTCAAGCTGCGTCTGATCCGTGCGCGGCAGCTGCTGAAGCAGACGCCGATGTCGATCATCGAAGTGGCGTCGGTCTGCGGGTTCGTGTCGACACCGCACTTCTCCAAGTGCTACCGCGAATACTTCGGCATTCCGCCGCGTGACGAGCGCGTCGGCTCCAACACCACCCAGCAGGTGGCGATGATGCCGCTGCCGCAAGCCATCGTGATGTCGCCGCTGTCCGGGCCGATGTCGGCGCTGAGCCAGGCACGCAACGAGTCGACCTTCGCCAGCGTGCGCCTCTAAAACGAAAGATCGCAGCCTGCGACAGCGCCTTCAGGAAAGGCACTGTCGCAGGCTGCGATCTTTTTTTTGGGTCAGATGTCAGGCGCGGGTTTGCTGATACTGCGCCAGGGCCGGCAGCAACTGCTTGTCGATGGCTTCGCGCACGGTCGGCTGAATGCTCGCGCTGCTGGTGTACATCTGCTTGACCATGGTGCGCAGCGTGTTGGCCCGCACATCGTCCAGACCCCGCACCGCGCACTCGCAGGCCTGCTGGGCAGTGGAGCCCGACGGTACTTCGAATCCCAACGACTTGAGCTGGCCCAACAGGTCTTCCTGATCGATCAAATCGGCATACATCATGACGCGAATCCTTCTTCGGCAACGGAGGTCGTGGCTCGATTCTGGTAGGCATGCCCAGGCACGGCAAGGGCGATTTGTCGCAGTGTCCACATTGGCTATGAGCATGTCGTTTTCGGCTAACTTGCCGGCAAGGGGAGTGGGCACACTGGACCCAGCTCGCTTCACGAAGGTTTGGTCACCCTCGCCACGGCAGCTCCTCAACAGTACCCTCGCCCCGATCCTGTCACGGCTTGTATCGGGGCTTTTTTTGCCTGTGTGTCAGGTAAATCGAGGTGCATTCATCGCCAGCAGGCTGGCTCCCACATTGAAATGCGCTCTTTGTGGGAGCCAGCCTGCTGGCGATGAACGATGACGCGGTTTAGCGCTGCAACACTAGAATCCGCGACAACAACTCATCCCGGTCGATGTAGCAGCCCTGAAAATGCCGGGCCCCGGTGGCCGGGTCGAAGGCGTTGCGCGCGTGCAGGGTGCGGCGGTTGTCGAAGCACCACAGCTCGCCCGGATTGAGTCGTTGCATGACCCGGAAACGTGGCTCGCGGGTCATGGCGATGAAGCGCCGGTAAGCGCGATACAGCAGGGGCATTTGCTCCACAGACGTGTCGAACGCCCCGCGCAGAAAGTTGGCCATGCGGATTTCCGCGACCCGGCCCAACGCATCCATGGCGATGATCGGCGCCAGGCAGCGGTAGTCGCTGTGGCGGTCCTTGTTGCGAAACTCCACCGGGATCTCGCACAGCGCCTGAAACGACGATGGATCTTCCTGACGCAACGCTTCGGCAATCGCAAAACCGTCGACGAAAATGCTCTCGCCACCCTCGGCGTCGTTCACCAGACAATGCAGAAATTGCAGCCCCGGTTGCAGCTCGCGGGTCGGCAGATCCGTGTGCAACGGCAGGTTGAAAGCGGTGTAGGCATTGCTGTCGGCGTCGGCCTTGGATTGCACGTTGAACAGCACGCCGAAGTTGCTCTCGCGGATGAAGGAAATACGCTGGGCGATCAGCTTCAGCGAACCGGGTTCGGTGGGTACGCCGCGCACCTGGGTCAGGCCGATGTCGCGTACCGCGAGCAACCATTGCAGCAGCGCGGCGTTGTCGTTCATCAGGGCTGCATAGTCGAACACCGGCAACTGCAAATCGCTGCGCCACAGAAAGGGTTTAGGTTTGGCGGCGAGGCGTTCGGCGCGGGATTCGTCGTCATAGGCGTGTGCCCGCAGCCAGCCCGCATCGAAGCGGCTGAGGTGGCCGTCCTGCCAGTCGATGCGCAGGCAGCCATCGGTGTCGATGTGCGCGGCGGAGGGCGACAGATCCTGCGCCGCATCGACGATCTCGAACACCTGCTCGCGGGTGACGCTGTAGACGCAGTGCGGACACGGACAGTTGTCGCGCAGCCACACGTGGTGAAACGGGCTGACACGCCCGTCGGCCCATTCGATCAGGACGCGATCCGCCAGGTTCTGCACGCCGTTCAGCGCGCTGATCAACGGATAAGTACGGAAATCGGCAACTGCAGCGGCGGTGTGCATGGCGGCTCCTTGCGGTGGATGGATTTACCGGGCTGGCGGCAGGGCGATGACCCGGCCGATGTAAGCAGGCGCGGGCAGGTCGGCCTGCTCGGCGACGATGGCTTGCAGACGGCCCAGGGTGTCCGGGGTAAACGGCGCGGAACGCGGCCCGGCGAGGTCGACGTGCAGCAGCATCTGCTCGTTGCCGGCCAGCTCCTTGTCACCGCCGGCAAGGTGCAGGCTGTGATAGAGGTGCAGGCGTTTCTGGTCGAGGCCGATGATCTGCGTGCGCACTTCGACTTCGGCATCGAGCTTCACTTCGTGCAGATAGTTGAGGTGCAGTTCGAGGGTGAACAGCGAGTGACCGCTGGCTTCGCGATTGTTGCTGTCCATGCCGAGACGATCCATCAGGGCGTCGGTGGCATAGCTGAAAATCAGCAGATAGAAGGCGTCGCGCAGGTGGCCGTTGTAGTCGACCCAGTCGGGGATGATGCGGGTTTGGTAGGTGGTGAGTGTGGGCATATTTTCTCCTGATGCGATCGTTCCCACGCTCTGCGTGGGAACGCCTCCTGTGACGCTCTGCGTCACGCTTCTGGGACGCAGAGCGTCCCGGGCTGCATTCCCACGCAAAGCGTGGGAACGATCGATTACTCGCTGAAACTCATCCCGTGCTTTTCTTTCGTGGTCTTCACCGCCTCAAGCACCGCCAGCAAGCAATCATCACGATAGCGCTCCAGCGCCGAAATACTGTGCCGGCCCAACTGATCGCTGGTGCCATCCACCACATCGTCGATCAACTTGTCGGTCAGTTCCGGCGCCGGCAGGTACGTCCACGGCAACTGCAGCGCCGGGCCGAACTGCGACATGAAGTGGCGCATGCCGGCATCGCCACCGGCCAGGGTGTAGGTCAAGAACGTGCCCATGAACGACCAGCGCAGACCGGCGCCAAAGCGGATTGCATCATCGATCTCACCCGTGGTCGCCACGCCGTCGTTGACCAGATGCAGCGCCTCGCGCCACAGCGCTTCGAGCAGGCGGTCGGCGATGAAGCCCGGCACTTCCTTGCGCACATGCAGCGGGCGCATGCCGAGGGATTCGTAGACTTTCATCGCCGCTTGAACCGCTTCCGGCGCGGTGTTCTTGCCACCGACCACTTCCACCAATGGCAGCAGGTAAACCGGGTTGAACGGGTGGCCGACCACGCAGCGTTCCGGGTGGGTCGAGCTCTCGTAGAATTCGCTCGGCAGCAGGCCCGAAGTACTGGAACCGATCAATGCATTCGGCTTGGCCGCCGCGCTGATTTTGCTGTGCAGCTCCAGTTTCAGTTCGAGGCGTTCCGGGGCGCTTTCCTGGATGAAGTCCGCATCGCGCACGCACTCTTCAATGGTCGCGACAAAGCGCAGACGATCCTGCGACGCGCCCGGCGCCAGACCGTTTTTCTCCAGCGCGCCCCACGCGTTTGCCACGCGTTTGCGCAGCGCCGCTTCGGCCCCCGGCGCCGGGTCCCAGGCCACCACGTCAAGGCCGTGGGCGAGGGCGCGGGCGACCCAGCCGCTGCCGATGACGCCGCTGCCCAGTGCTGCGAAGGTTTTGATTTCGGTGATAAAGCTCATGGTCACTTCCTGGAATGAGGCAAAAAAACGGTGGGCGTCAATGGCCCGCCCACCGGGGGAAAGGGTGATTTCAGCCGCGCTGGGTCAGGCCCATCTTCCTGCGACCTTCAGCCGGGGTCAGCACGCGGGCGCCGAGGCGGCTGAGGATCTCAGTGGCGCGCTCGACCAGTTGGCCGTTGGTCGCCAGCACACCTTTGTCCAGCCACAGGTTGTCTTCCAGACCGACCCGCACGTTGCCGCCAAGCAGCACCGCTTGCGCGGCCATCGGCATCTGCATCCGGCCGATGCCGAAGCCGGCCCACACCGCGTCGGCAGGCAGGTTGTCGACCATGGCTTTCATGGTGGTGGTGTCGGCCGGCGCGCCCCACGGGATGCCCAGGCACAGCTGGAACAGCGGATTGTCCAGCAGGCCTTCCTTGATCATCTGTTTGGCGAACCACAGGTGCCCGGTGTCGAAAATCTCCAGCTCCGCCTTCACGCCCAGCTCGGTGATGCGCTTCGCGCCAGCCCGCAGTTGGGCCGGGGTGGAGACGTAAATGGTGTCGCCGTCGCCGAAGTTCAGGGTGCCGCAATCCAGGGTGCAGATTTCCGGCAGCAGTTCTTCGACGTGGGCCAGACGAGTCAGCGGGCCGACCAGATCGGTGTTCGGGCCGAACTCCATCGGGTTCTCGCCCGGGCCGATTTCCAGGTCGCCACCCATGCCGGCGGTGAGGTTGACGATGATGTCGACGTCGGCTTCGCGGATGCGCTCCATGACTTCGCGGTACAGCGCCACGTCACGGCTGAACTTGCCGGTCTGCGGGTCACGAACGTGGCAGTGCACGACCGTGGCACCAGCCTTGGCCGCTTCTACTGCGGCTGCGGCGATCTGTTTCGGGGTGACCGGCACGTGAGGGCTCTTGGCGGTCGTGTCGCCAGCACCGGTGAGTGCGCAGGTGATGATGACGTCGTGGTTCATGGTGCGTTTTCCTTCAGGCGTGATGGGTCTGTTCGCAGCCCGTGGCGGGCTGCGAAGTGGTTCGTTCGTTACGGTTTATTTGCTGGTGAGCTGGAGGTTTTCAGCCGCCGGTTTGCCATCGAAGGTGGTGACGCCTTCGAGCCAGCGCTGTTTGTCCTGCGGGTGATCCTTGAGCCATTGTTTGGCCGATTCGAAAGCGTCCTTGTGATCGAGCAGCGGCTGCATCATCCGGCTCTCGTCTTCGGCGGTGAACGTCAGGTTGCTCAGCAGGCGGCTGACGTTCGGGCATTGTTCGGCGTATTTCGGCGCGGTCACGGTCCATACGGTGGCCATGCCTTCGTTCGGCCCGAGGGCGTCATCGCTGCCGGTCAGATAGGTCATTTGCACATTGACGTTCATCGGGTGCGGCGCCCAGCCGAAGAACACCACGGCTTCCTTGCGGCGCACTGCGCGATCGACGGCGGCGAGCATGCCGGCCTCGCTCGATTCGACGAGCTGGAATTTGCCAAGGCCGAACTGATTCTTGGCGATCATCGCCTTGATCTGGGTGTTGGCGCCCGAGCCTGGCTCGATGCCGTAGATCTTGCCGCCCAACTCTTTTTCAAACTTGGCGATGTCGGCGAAGGTTTTCAGGCCCTTGTCCGCCAGGTAGGTCGGCACGGCGAGGGTGGCGCGGGCGTCCTTGAGGCTTGGCGCTTCAAGCACCTTGACCTGATTGGCGTCGACGAACGGGGTGATGGTCTGGGTCATCAGCGGGTTCCAGTAGCCGAGGAACAGATCCAGGCGCTGGTCGCGGATGCCGGCGAAAACGATTTGCTGAGAGGCGCTGGTCTGTTTGGTGCTGTAGCCGAGCCCGTCGAGCAGAACCTGGGCCATCGCACTGGTGGCGATCACGTCGGTCCAGTTCACCACGCCCATGCGCACGTTCTGACACGATGCGGAATCGGCCGCCATGACGCTGGCGCTTAAAAACGCGGTACCGCTGAGTGCGAGAACACAGCTGCTGATCAGTCGTTTCATGTCGGGTTCCTCGGCAGGTCATTATTGTGGGTTCCGGTGTCTGTGCGCCGGTGATGCTCAAATTACGCAGCTGTACGCCCTTGAAAGCGCACTGCGGCGACCAGCTCTTGCACTGCAGCGACCTGTCCCCTTGAATGCCGCCGACAACTGGCGTATCAACGTTGCACGCTACCCGCTAACCGAGTGCGCGCCATGTCCCAGGATTTCTACTTTCTGTTGATGCCGGGTTTTTCCGCCATCGGCTTCATCTCTGCGATCGAACCGCTGCGGGTGGCCAACCGCTTTCGCGGCGAGTTGTACCGCTGGCACGTCTTGAGCGCCGATGGCGGGGCGGTGCTGGCGAGTAACGGGATGTCGGTCAACGCGGATGCGGCGCTGGAGCCGCTGAAGAAAGGGGCGACGTTGCTGGTGGTCGCCGGTTTCGAACCACTGAAATTCGCCACCCCGGCGCTGGAGCACTGGCTGCGACGGCTGGACAACGAAGGCGTGACCCTCGGCGCCATCGACACCGGTAGCTTCGTCCTCGCCGAGGCCGGCCTGCTCGATGGCCATCGCCTGACGCTGCACTGGGAAGCCATCGACGCCTTCAAGGAATCTTATCCGCAGCTCAGCGTCACCCAGGAGCTGTTCGAGATCGACCGCCGACGCATCACGTCTGCCGGCGGCACCGCATCGATTGACCTGATGCTCGACCTGATCGCCCAGGCCCACGGCCCGCAACTGGCGATCCAGGTCAGCGAGCAGTTTGTATTGGGGCGGATTCGTCCGCGCAAGGACCACCAGCGCATGGAAGTCGCCACGCGTTACGGCATCAGTAACAAGAAGCTGGTGCATGTGATCGGCGAGATGGAGCAGCACAGCGAACCGCCGCTGACCACCCTGGAACTGGCGGAGTCGATCAAGGTGACGCGGCGGCAACTGGAGCGCCTGTTTCGCCTGCACCTGAACGACACGCCGAGCAATTTCTATCTGCGCTTGAGACTGGAAAAGGCCCGGCAGCTGTTGCGCCAGACCGACATGAGCGTGCTCGAAGTCAGCATCGCCTGCGGGTTTGAATCACCGTCGTATTTCACCCGAAGCTACCGGGCGAAGTTTGCCCGGTGTCCGCGAGAGGATCGGCGACGGGAGGCCGTTTGACGGACGATTATAGTTAATTATACTTTGAGGTATAAATTACAGTCGTTTGAATAATTGAGTGTAAAACCATGTCCCGAAACAACGGCTTCGTCTTCCGCCGCCCCGCTCTGGCCCGCAGCGTTGCCGATGGTCTGGTGGGTGCAGGCCTGCAGGATTTCACCTCCGGCCTTTTTCTGGCAGCGCCGCGTCGCACCGGCAAAAGTACCTTTCTGCGCGAGGATCTGATCCCGGAATGCCAGTCCCGAGGCTGGCTGACGGTCTACGTCGACCTGTGGGCCGACAAGGAAAAAGACCCTGCTGACTTGATCGCCAGTGCCATTGCAGGCGCGTTGGTCCCCTTTGAAAAGGGCATCCGCAAACTGGCGAAGAATATCGGCATCGAAAAACTCAGCTTTCTGCGCACCTTGTCCTGGGATTTCACCAAGCCGCAACTGCCGGCGGGCGCGACCCTGACGCAAGCGCTGGAACTGCTCCACAGTGCCGCTGAAAAATCCGTAGTGCTGGTGATCGATGAGGCCCAGCACGCGCTCACCACCGCCGCGGGGATCAACGCGATGTTTGCCCTTAAGGCAGCGCGGGATCAGCTCAACCAGGGGCGTGAAGGCGAGGGCAGCGGTTTGCATCTGGTGTTCACCGGTTCCAATCGCGACAAACTCGCGCACCTGGTGCTGGGCAAGAGCCAACCGTTCTTCGGCTCGAGCATCACGCCCTTTCCGCTGTTGGGAAAAGAGTTCACCCAGGCGTACACCTTGCACCTCAACGCCCATCTGGCGGAGACCAACCAGTTCAGTGCGGCGGATATCGACGACGCCTTTGAGTTGGTGGGGCGGCGCCCGGAAATGTTGCGCACCATCATCGGCGAAGTCGCGCTGGAACTGGGCGAGGCCAGCAATCTGGGGCAGCTGCTGCAAAGCCGTGCCGAATTGTTGCGCGCAGGCGTGTGGACCGAGTTCGAAAGCGCCTGGAACGCGCTGACCATCCCTCAGCGCGCTGTGCTGGAAGTGATGGTGGAGCGCTCACAGAACAACGAGCCTTTTGCACCGTTCACTGACAGCACGCTCACGGCGGTCAGCAAGGCGCTGGAAAACCTGGGCAGCGACGTGGTGCCGGGCACCCAGACCATTCAGGCCTGCATCGATGCCCTGCGTGACAAGGAGCTGGTGTGGAAGTCGAGCCGTGGGGGCTATGCGCTGGAAGACAAGTCCTTCGGCGACTGGCTGAGCGCACGCAAAGCGCGCTAGTTACTTCTTCACCAATGCCGAGCACGCTGCCTTGTAGGCTTCATGCTGATACTTGTTCAGCGTGCCCGGCAGCTCAAAGTTGTGCTTCTTGGCCTGGGCATTGATCGTCTGCGGCGACAGCAGCGTCACCTCGCAACCGTCCAGCAACTGAAACACGCCCTCGATCTTGAACGTGGTCGGCCCACCGGCAAACTCGCCCTTCTTGCTGCGCTTCTTTATCGCGATGCGATCAATCGAGTTTTCCCGTATGAACGACGCCACTTGAGCGGCGAACAGCTTCACGTTGGCCGCCTCGTCGTCATCGTCCAGCGCGATTTTCTTGGTGTTCAGAGCGACATGGCTCAGCACCGAACCGTCGAGGGACGCCACGGCGATGATCGCTTCACTGCCTTTGATTTCGATACCGCAGATGTTCATGTGAATCCCTTGATTGGCTGAAGAGGTGCAGCTTACAGCTCAAGCTGGTTGGCGGTGATACCAAGCGCCGCTGCAATCTTTTCGCGAGTGGCCTTGCGCGGCTTTGCAACGGTTTCCTGCTGGGCGAAGGCTGGCTGCGAAATGCCCATGCGTTTCGCCACTTCTTCCTGAGTCAGGTTGAGATGTTCGCGCCAGGCGCGAACCGGGAGGGCGCCGTCAACGATGCGGCTAACGACTTCGTGCGGAATCATGCTTTCCATCTTCAACTCACTCCTGTCCGATCGACTCCAAAAACTCCGACCGCTCGTCACTCATCCGCGCCACGCAGTCATTCTGCGCAATTTTGAACGCCTTGCTGCCGTCCGTCGCCGGGAAGGCTTCGACGGCGCAGTCGGCGTCGCGGGTTTTCAGCCATTGTTGCTGGGCGGCCTTGAGTTTGGCGGTGATGTCGGCCAGTTGCGCCGGGTTCTTGCCGTAGGCCGTCTGCATGCGCTCGTTCAGGCTGGCGTAGTTGTCCTTGAGCAGGTCCTCGGCGGTGGTGCGGCTGTAGGTCGAGCATTCCAGGGTCTGGATGTCGTTTTCCACCGCGTCGCACGGGTTGTTGTCGGACTCTTCGGCGGCGTGTACGCCGGTCGCAATCAGGGCCAGGGCCAGGAAGATCGATTTCATTGATGTCGCCGCTCTAATCCAGTGGTGTTTCCGGGATGCGGCAGATTCTGGCTCAAGCTCGCGGGCTTGAACAGGTGGCCGGTCGGACCGGTTGGCGATCCTTTGTCGCGGATTGACGCTTTCGGCAATTCCCCTGTCGTTTTTGCACCCGGCTGGTCGCGCACCGAGGCATATGCTGGCCCCAAAGCGCCGGCAGACGATTCGGCGCATGAATCGCCAATAAGGGGACGCCTGATGAGCCCAGCCGAATTACACGCCGACAGCATCGTTATCGACGGTCTGATCATTGCCAAATGGAACCGCGAGCTGTTCGAAGACATGCGCAAGGGCGGTCTGACGGCGGCCAACTGCACCGTGTCGGTGTGGGAAGGCTTTCAGGCCACGGTCAACAACATCGCTGCCAGCCAGAAACTGATTCGCGAAAACAGCGACCTGGTGATCCCCGTCCGCACCACCGCCGATATCCGCAAGGCCAAGGAGCAGGGCAAGACCGGCATCCTCTTCGGCTTCCAGAACGCCCATGCGTTTGAAGACCAGATCGGCTACGTCGAGGTGTTCAAGCAGCTCGGCGTCGGCATCGTGCAGATGTGCTACAACACCCAGAACCTGGTGGGCACCGGTTGCTACGAACGTGACGGCGGCCTGTCGGGCTTCGGTCGCGAAATCGTCGCCGAAATGAACCGTGTCGGCGTCATGTGCGACCTGTCCCACGTCGGCTCCAAGACTTCCGAGGAAGTCATCCTCGAATCGAAAAAACCGGTCTGCTATTCCCACTGCCTGCCGTCGGGGCTGAAAGAGCACCCGCGCAACAAATCCGATGAAGAGCTGAAATTCATCGCCGACCACGGCGGTTTCGTCGGCGTGACCATGTTCGCTCCGTTCCTCGCCAAGGGCATCGATTCGACCATCGACGACTACGCCGAAGCCATCGAATACACCATGAACATCGTCGGCGAAGACGCCATCGGCATCGGCACCGACTTCACCCAGGGTCACGGCCAGGACTTCTTCGAATACCTGACCCACGACAAGGGCTACGCCCGCCGTCTGACCAACTTCGGCAAGATCATCAACCCGCTGGGCATCCGCACCGTCGGCGAGTTCCCGAACCTGACCGAAACCCTGCTCAAGCGCGGCCACTCCGAGCGCGTGGTACGCAAGATCATGGGTGAAAACTGGGTCAACGTCTTGAAAGACGTCTGGGGCGAGTAAGCCGCCGCTTCCCGAATACTTTCCCCCGGCCGTCCGCGCCGGGGGCAACACCAAAATTTTTCTGGAGTTAAGTTTCCATGGCCAAGATCGCCCCGCAATTGCCAATCGAAGTCGACAGCGAGACCGGTGTCTGGACCTCCGACGCCCTGCCGATGCTGTACGTGCCACGGCATTTCTTCGTCAACAACCATATGGGCATCGAGGAAGTACTGGGCGCTGACGCCTATGCCGAGATCCTCTACAAGGCCGGCTACAAATCCGCCTGGCACTGGTGTGAAAAAGAAGCCGAGTGCCACGGTCTGGAAGGCGTCGCGGTGTTCGAGCACTACATGAAGCGCCTGTCGCAGCGCGGCTGGGGCCTGTTCAAGATCCAGGACATCGACCTCGATAAAGGCACCTGCAGCGTCAAGCTCGAACACTCGGCGTTCGTCTACGTCTACGGCAAAGTCGGGCGCAAGGTCGACTACATGTTCACCGGCTGGTTTGCCGGTGCCATGGACCAGATCCTCGCCGCTCGCGGCAGCAAGATCCGCACCGTGGCCGAGCAGGTCTACGGTGGCTCCGAAGAAGGCCACGACGACGGCCTGTTCACCGTCAAGCCGTTGTAAGTCGAGGAACCCGCCATGGCTTTCGAAGCAATGTTCCAGCCGATCCAGATCGGCAAACTGACCATCCGCAACCGCGTGCTCAGCACCGCGCACGCCGAGGTCTACGCGACCGACGGCGGCATGACCACCGAACGGTACGTCAAATATTACGAAGAGAAAGCCAAGGGCGGCATCGGCCTGGCGATCTGTGGCGGTTCGTCCGTGGTGGCGATCGACAGCCCGCAGCAATGGTGGAGTTCGGTGAACCTGTCCACCGACCGGATCATCCCGCACTTCCAGAATCTCGCCGACGCCATGCACAAGCACGGCGCCAAGATCATGATCCAGATTACCCACATGGGCCGTCGCTCCCGTTGGGACGGTTTCCACTGGCCGACCCTGATGTCGCCGTCGGGCATCCGTGAACCGGTGCACCGTGCCACTTGCAAAACGATTGAGCCGGAAGAAATCTGGCGGGTGATCGGCAACTACGCGCAAGCCGCGCGCCGCGCCAAGGCCGGCGGCCTGGACGGCGTCGAACTGTCAGCCGTGCACCAGCACATGATCGACCAGTTCTGGAGCCCGCGCGTCAACAAGCGTACCGACGAATGGGGCGGCACTTTCGAGGGCCGGATGAAGTTCGGTCTGGAAGTCCTGAAAGCCGTGCGTGCCGAGGTCGGTGACGATTTCTGCGTCGGCATGCGTATCTGCGGCGACGAGTTCCACCCGGACGGTCTGTCCCACGAAGACATGAAGCAGATCGCCAAGTATTACGACGACACCGGCATGCTCGATTTCATCGGCGTCGTCGGCTCGGGTTGCGACACCCACAACACCCTGGCCAACGTGATTCCGAACATGAGTTATCCACCGGAGCCGTTCCTGCACCTGGCGGCCGGGATCAAGGAAGTGGTCAAGGTTCCGGTGCTGCACGCGCAGAACATCAAGGACCCGAACCAGGCCACGCGGATTCTGGAGGGTGGTTACGTCGACATGGTCGGCATGACCCGCGCCCACATCGCCGACCCGCACCTGATTGCCAAGATCAAGATGGGCCAGATCGACCAGATCAAGCAGTGCGTCGGCGCCAACTACTGCATCGACCGTCAGTATCAAGGTCTGGACGTGCTGTGTATCCAGAACGCCGCGACCTCCCGTGAATACATGGGCGTGCCGCACATCATCGAGAAATCCACCGGGCCGAAACGCAAGGTGGTGATCGTCGGTGCCGGCCCGGCGGGGATGGAAGCTGCTCGCGTGGCAGCCGAACGTGGCCACGACGTGACCCTGTTCGAGAAGAAAGAATTCATCGGCGGCCAGATCACTACGGCCTCGAAAGCGCCGCAGCGTGACCAGATCGCCGGTATCACCCGCTGGTTCCAGCTGGAACTGGCACGTCTGAAAGTGGACCTGCGTCTGGGCACTGCCGTCGATGCCGACACCATCATGGACCTGCGCCCGGACATCGTGGTGCTGGCCGTCGGCGGTCATCCGTATCTGGAGCAGAACGAACACTGGGGCGCCGCCGAAGGGCTGGTCGTCAGCAGCTGGGACGTGCTCGACGGCAAGGTTGCGCCGGGCAAGAACGTGCTGGTCTACGACACCATCTGCGAGTTCACCGGGATGTCGGTGGCCGACTTCCTCGCCGACAAGGGCAGCCAGGTCGAGATCGTCACCGACGACATCAAACCGGGCGTGGCCATCGGCGGTACGTCGTTCCCGACCTACTACCGCAGCATGTACCCGAAAGAAGTGATCATGACCGGCGACATGATGCTGGAGAAGGTCTACCGCGAAGGCGACAAACTCGTCGCCGTGCTGGAGAACGAATACACCGGCGCCAAAGAGGAGCGGGTGGTGGATCAGGTGGTCGTCGAGAACGGCGTGCGCCCGGATGAAGAAATCTACTACGCCCTCAAGGACGGCTCGCGCAACAAGGGCCAGATCGACGTCGAGGCGCTGTTCGCGATCCAGCCGCAACCTTCGTTGAGCAGCACCGGCGACGGTTACTTGCTGTTCCGCATCGGTGACTGCGTGGCGCAGCGTAATACCCATGCTGCGATCTATGACGCCCTGCGGTTGTGCAAAGACTTCTAAACGCTGATGGACTGATCGTTCCCACGCTCTGCGTGGGAATGCAGCCCGGGACGCTCCGCGTCCCAAAGCGGACGCAGAGCGTCCATTGAGGCATTCCCACGCAGAGCGTGGGAACGATCGTCACGTGTTTCTCCAGGCTGTACTGGTGGGAGCTTCACCATGTTGAACACCCTTCTTCCAATCCTGTTGTTCGCAGCCCTGGCCCTTGCGGTGCTGGGTGCGTTGCGGCGGGTGGCCATGTGGCGTCGGGGCCGGGCCTCGAAGGTCGATCTGATCGGCGGCCTGTTCGCCATGCCCAAGCGTTACATGGTCGATCTGCACCACGTGGTGGCGCGGGACAAATACATCGCCAACACCCACGTCGCCACGGCGGGCGGGGCGGTGGCGTCGATCGTGCTGGCGATTCTGGTGCACGGTTTCGGCCTGCATAACCGGATCCTCGGCTACGCGTTGCTGCTGATGACGGCGGTGATGTTTGTCGGCGCGATCTTCGTTTATCGGCGCCGGCTCAACCCGCCGTCGCGGCTGTCGAAAGGCCCGTGGATGCGCCTGCCGAAAAGCCTGCTGGCGTTCTCGGCCTCGTTCTTCCTGGTGACTTTGCCGGTGGCCGGGATCCTGCCGGAGAACTTCGGCGGCTGGGTGCTGGCAGCGATTCTCGGGATTGGCGTGCTGTGGGGCGTGTCGGAGCTGTTCTTCGGCATGACCTGGGGCGGCCCGATGAAGCACGCCTTCGCCGGTGCCCTGCACCTGGCTTGGCACCGTCGCGCCGAACGTTTTGGTGGCGGCCGTTCCACCGGTTTGAAACCGCTGGACCTGAATGATCCGACCGCGCCACTGGGCGTGGAGAAACCCAAGGATTTCACCTGGAACCAGTTGCTCGGTTTCGACGCCTGCGTGCAGTGCGGCAAGTGCGAAGCCGCGTGCCCGGCGTTCGCCGCCGGCCAGCCGCTGAACCCGAAAAAGCTGATTCAGGACATGGTCGTCGGCCTCGCTGGCGGCACCGACGCCAAGTTCGCCGGCAGCCCGTATCCGGGCAAACCAGTGGGTGAACACAGCGGTAATCCGCATCAACCGATCGTCAACGGTCTGGTCGATGCCGAAACCCTGTGGTCGTGCACCACCTGCCGCGCCTGCGTCGAGGAATGCCCGATGATGATCGAGCACGTTGATGCCATCGTCGACATGCGCCGTCATCTGACCCTGGAAAAAGGCGCGACCCCGAACAAGGGCGCCGAAGTCCTGGAAAACCTGATTGCCACCGACAACCCTGGCGGTTTCGCTCCGGGCGGGCGGATGAACTGGGCGGCGGACCTGAACCTCAATCTGCTCAGCGAGAAGAAGTCCACCGACGTGCTGTTCTGGGTTGGCGACGGTGCCTTCGACATGCGCAACCAGCGCACCTTGCGTGCCTTCGTCAAAGTGCTGAAAGCGGCCAAGGTCGACTTCGCGGTGCTCGGTCTGGAAGAACGCGACAGCGGCGACGTGGCCCGACGTCTGGGTGACGAAGCGACTTTCCAACTGCTCGCCAAACGCAATATCCAGACCCTGGCCAAATACAGCTTCAACCGCATCGTCACCTGCGATCCGCACAGTTTCCACGTGCTGAAAAACGAGTACGGCGCGTTCGACGGCAACTACCTCGTGCAGCACCACAGCACTTACCTGGCGGAAATCATCCAGGCCGGCGCGCTGAACCTCGGTCAGCACAAAGGCAACAGCGTGACTTATCACGATCCGTGCTACCTCGGTCGCTACAACGGCGAGTACGAGGCGCCGCGCGAAGTGCTGCGCGCCCTCGGCATCGAGATCAAGGAAATGCAACGTTCCGGCTTCCGTTCACGCTGCTGCGGCGGCGGTGGCGGGGCGCCGATCACCGACATTCCGGGCAAGCAGCGGATCCCCGACATGCGCATGGAGGACATCCGCGAGACCGGTGCCGAACTGGTGGCCGTCGGTTGTCCACAGTGCACGGCGATGCTCGAAGGCGTGGTCGAACCGCGTCCGCTGATCAAGGACATCGCCGAACTGGTGGCCGACGCGCTGCTCGAAGACGCCGCGCCGAACAAGCCTGCCACCCCGGCCAAACGTGAACCTGCGGAGGCCCACTGATGAGCGACATTATCCGCCGCGACCCCCGCGCCGAATGGATCGCACGCAACCGCCTGCACCCGCTGCACGCGGCCATGCAACCGGCGCAACACAGCTGGATGGGCCCTAACGGGATCATCCGCAAGAACCTGCACGGCATCGGTTTCATCGGGCCGAACGGCCTCAAGCGCATCGACCGTAGCGGCGCCCAGCAGGGCGGGGCGGTCAAGCGCTCGGCTGCGGTCGAAGTGCAATTGCCGCTGCATCAGGTGCCGGCCCCGGCGTTCTATATCAGCGTGGTGCCGGACATGGTCGGCGGCCGCTTGAGCAGCCACGACCGCGATCTGCTTGGCCTTGCTCATCAACTGGCCGGCAGCGACGGCGCGGTATTGGCTGTGGTGTTCGGCGAGCACAAGGAAAACGCTTTCGCCACCGCAGGCGTTGACCGCTTGCTGGTGCTGGAAGGTGAAGAATTCAGTGGTTATGCACCGGAACAACGGATCCAGGGCCTGCGGGCTGTGGATAACCAGTTCAACCCGCGTCACTGGCTGCTGCCGGACAGCCGCAGCGGTGGCGGCGAACTCGGTCGACGCTTTGCTGCTGCACTGGGCGAGCGCCCGGCGACGCGGGTGTGGCAGGTCAAGGATCAGGAGTGCATCGGCCGCGCCGGTGCCGGGTTGCAGGATCTTGCCCGCCCGGTGGCGCGTTTGATTCTGGCGTCCGCCGAATGCGCGGAACCGGTCAGCGAAACCCGTCACGAAGCGCTGCCGGTGGAGTTATCCACACCTGTCGCGCGCAGCCTGTCGCGGATCGAGGATCTGGGCGCCGTGGCGGTGGATCCTGCAGCGATTCCGATGGCCGAAGCCGAGTTCATTTTCTCCGGCGGCAACGGGGTCAAGGACTGGGAGCTTTTCCACAGGACCGCCGGCGCCCTCGGTGCCACCGAAGGCGCTTCGCGGGTGGCGGTGGACGATGGCTTCATGGCCCGCGACCGTCAGGTCGGCGCGTCCGGCACCTGGGTCACCGCGCGGGTTTACGTGGCCGTGGGGATTTCCGGGGCGATCCAGCACCTGCAAGGCATCGGTGCCTGCGACAAGGTGGTGGCGATCAACCTCGATCCGGGTTGCGACATGATCAAGCGTGCCGACCTGTCGGTGATCGGCGAAAGCGCGGAAATTCTTCAGGCCTTGATCGCGGCGGTAGAGGCTTACCGCAACGAAGCCAAGCGCGATGCGGCTTAAGGAACGGTTATGAGCACAAAGATCATCAGTCTGGTTTCAATCGGCGCCCACCCGACCTCCGGCCGCCCGCGCCGCGCCGATCAGGACGCCCGCGCGGTGGAACTCGGCCTGCAACTGGCAGGGGATAACCTGCAAGTGCTGCACGCCGGCGATATCGCGGAACCGGCGCTGCGCGCCTATCTGGGCATGGGGCTTGCGCAGATGCATGTGCTGGAACAACCGGCCGGTGCCGACGCGTTGCCGGCGTTGACCGAGTATCTGCGTGATGCCGGCGCACAGGTCGTGTTGACCGGCAGCCAGGCGGAAACCGGCGAGGGTTCGGGGATGCTGCCGTTCCTGCTGGCCGAAGGGCTGGGTTGGCCGCTGGTGGTGGGTCTGGCGCAGGTCGAGTCGATCAACGACGGTTCTGCGCTGGTGCTGCAAGCGTTGCCTCGTGGGCAGCGCCGCCGGTTGAAAGTGCGCCTGCCGTTTCTGGCGACTGTGGATAACGCTGCGCCCAAGCCTCGGCAAAGTGCTTACGGCCCGGCCCGGCGTGGCGTTCTCCAAGCTGGGGATGTGGAAGTGGTCGACGACGAATTGCTCGCGGTGGCGACCCTGCAACCGGCCAAGCCCCGGCCGAAACGCTTGAAGGTGATCAAGGCCAAGAGCGGGGCTGACCGGATGAAGGCGGCTACGGCCAAGGCCAGTGGGGGCGGGGGGCAAGTGCTCAAGGGCGTGACGGCGCAGGCCGGGGCTGAAGCGATTTTGAAGTTGTTGATCGAAGAAGGTGTTGTCCGCTGAAACCTTTGTTGACCCTCTCCCTTCGGGAGAGGGCGCTTTACCCACAATCCCTGTTGGCGGATCTGTGGATAACGTGTTCGCCCCTCCCTGAATCCCACGCCAATCAAGCCCTCCAGCCCCCAGATCAAAAAACAACCAGCCTAACTCTCGGTTTTTACGAGCTTTTTCCCCAGAACAATTCCCAGACTTGCCCCCAATCTCTGTTGGCGCTTCTGTGGATAAGATGTTCGCTATCCGCTAAGAGCCATATAAACCGTGGCTTACAAAGACCTGATCAAAAAACGCTCAATTCAGCCTTTTAACCCACCAATCCCCACGCAAACCCCGAATTATCAACGCCTCCAGCGCTTTTCCACAGCACCCGACAAGTTACCCCCGAACTCTGTTGGCGCTTCTGTGGATAAGGTGTTCGCCATCCTCTGCAAGCCACGTAATCCGTGCCGTATAGAGTGTTGATCAAAAAACAATCAATCGCTAATGAAAACCCTGCTTCTGGATAAGTCACGGTTTTTCTTCGCAAAATCCCGATTATTTTTCCAGGTCATCCACAGTTGTCCCCATTAGCTGTGGGTGTCTATGTGGATAACTTGTTCGCCAAACTCTGCAGCCCCCGGCGGGCTTAGTCCAAAAGGCAATTGATCAGATTTCATACAGTTCTAAGAGGCTGCCTTGACTTCGATCCGGTGCCTGTCTTCACTGCAATGGCACAAGGACAGCCGTCACTTATCCACATCTGGTTCAGGGAGAACGCGTGATGGATACCCAGCCACACCGCTTACCCCTCAGTCCCTGCACGCTCCGCGCGCTGCCGGCACCTTCGCCGCGAAAGCGCACGTTGCGTCGTGCCGCCAATCAGCACGCCCGCCTGTAGCGCTTGATTCCTGCCTAAACCGTTGTACTGCCGTCGGGATTTCCCGGAGGCCAGGTGCCCGTTCGCCCATCGATTGCAGGCAACCGCAGAGTTGCCCCATCTGCCTGAGAGAGGAACCCCCTCATGACACGGATCGCAACGCCCATCAGCGACATCAAGGAACATTACGACGTGATCGTCATTGGCTCCGGGTACGGCGGCGGCATTGCCGCGTCGCGCCTGTCCCGGGCCGGTAAAAAGGTCTGTCTGCTGGAACGCGGTCGGGAGATCCAGCCCGGCGAATACCCCAACACCATGATCGCCGCGACCGAGGAATTGCAGGTACACGATCCGGACGGCCACATCGGCTCGCGTACCGGGTTGTTCGATCTGCATGTCAACGCGCAGCAGAACGTGGTGGTCGGTTGCGGCCTCGGCGGCACGTCGCTGATCAATGCCAACGTCTCGCTGGAACCGACAGCCGATGTGTTCAAGGATCCACGCTGGCCACTGGCGGTGCGCGAGGATCACGACGGCTTGCTCAAGGCGGGTTACGAAAAAGCCCGGGAGATGCTCAAACCCAATCCCTACCCGAGCACCGCGCCGAACCTGCCGAAGCTTGATGCCAACAAAAAATCCGCAGACTTCCTCAAGCAAGGCGCGCACTTCTACAAGCCGCCGATCAACGTGACCTTCGACAAACTGCCCAACAACCTCAATCACGTCGGCGTCGAGCAACTACCGTGCAACCACTGCGGTGACTGCGTATCGGGCTGTAACAACAAGGCCAAGAACACCACGCTGATGAACTACCTGCCGGACGCCACCAATCACGGCGCGGAGATTTTCTGCCAGGCCCAGGTGCGGCATCTGGAGCGCGACGGCAATGGCTGGATCGTGCACTTCCAGTATCTCGACAGCGGCCGCGAGAAGTTCGACGCGCCGACGCTGTTCGTGAAGGCCGACATCGTCGTGGTTTCTGCGGGCACCCTCGGCTCCACCGAGATTCTGCTGCGCTCGCGGGACAAAGGCCTGGTGATGTCCGGGCAGCTCGGCGAGAACATGAGCGGCAACGGCGACATCCTCGGCTTCGGCCACAACTGCGAGCAGACCATCAACGGCATCGGTTTCGGCGCGCATTCGGCCAAGGAAATGCAACCGGTCGGCCCCTGCATCACTTCGATCATCGACATGCGCACCGAGGGTGACCGCAGCAGTCGCATGGTCATCGAGGAAGGTTCGATCCCCGGCGCGCTCGGCCGGCCGATGGTGCCGGCGATGGCCGGGTTCGCCGAGATGATCGGCAAGCCCACCGACGACAGCTTCAGCGGCAAAGTGAAGTACAAGGAGCGTGAAGCCGAAAGCTTCCTGCGCGGCCCGTATCACGGCGCGCTGCACAACATGCAGACCTACCTGATCATGAGCCACGACAGCGGTCAGGGACGCATGGTCCTCGACAGCAAGGATCAGCTGCGCATCGACTGGCCGGGCGTCGGCGAGCAGGAAAACTTCAAGATCGGCAACGAACGCCTGTACCAGAGCACCAAAGCCCTGGGCGGGATCTGGGTCGAGAATCCGATCTGGACCAAGCTGCTCAAGCACAGCATCGTCTCGGTGCATCCGCTGGGCGGTTGCGTGATGGGCGAAGACGCCGCGCAAGGCGTGGTCAACCACAAGGGCCAGGTGTTCAGCGGTGCCAGTGGCACCGATGTCTACGCCAACCTGTACGTGACCGACGGCGCGGTGATCCCGACGTCACTGGCGGTCAACCCGCTGCTGACCATCTCCGCCGTGAGCGAGCGCAACATGGGCCTGCTGGCCGCCGATCGTGGCTGGACGATCGACTACACGTTGCCGTCGGCCCCGCGTAAACAGACCGCGCCGCCGACCCTCGGCGTGCAGTTCACCGAAACCATGAAGGGCTACTTCTCCCGCGCTTTCACCGCCGCGCAAAGCACCGACCTGAAGGTTTACGAGGCGGCAGCCAAACGTGGCGAGGCGGACAACTCGCCGATCGACTTCACCCTGACCATCACCGCCAACGACCTCAACCGGATGATTAAGGAGCCCGAACACGCCGCGACCATCGTCGGCACGGTGATCGCCCCGGCGCTGTCGCCAGAACCGCTGACCGCCAGCAACGGTGTGTTCAACCTGTTCGAGCAGTTCGAGCAGCAGGTCGATACGCGCCACATGAAATACGACATGAAACTGACCGCCGAGGACGGCCACGACTATTTCTTCAGCGCCTTCAAGACCGTGCCGGAAGACAACGGCGTGCTGAATATCTGGCACGACACCAGCACCCTCTACGTGACGCTGTATCGCGGGCCGGACAAGACCGGCGAGGTGATCGGCTCCGGGGTGATGCACATCAAACCGGCCGATTTCGCCAAGCAGATGACCACCATGAAAGTCCTCAATGCGCGCAACGAGCGTGAGCGCATCGAAGGGCTGGCGCGGTTCGGCAAGTTCTTCGCCGGGATTCTCTGGGAGAGTTATGGCGGGGTGTTTGCCGGTGACAAGTACTTCAACCCCGACGCGCCGCCACGGCTGAAACGGCCATTGGATGCGCCGACGCCGGCCGTGCATTTCTTCTCCACCGAAGACGGCGTCCAGCTGCGCCTGACCCGTTATCAGGCCGGCAGCAAAGGCCCGGTGATGCTGGTGCATGGTCTGGGGGTGGGCTCGAATATCTTTTCCACCGACACCATCCAGACCAACCTGCTCGAATTTCTGTGCAAGCACGACTACGACGTGTGGCTGCTGGATTTCCGGGTGAGCATCCTGTTGCCGGCGAGCAAGAAGGAATGGAACGGCGACCAGATCGCCCAATACGACTTCAAGGCCGCCATCGCACAGATCCAGCAGGAAACCCAAGCCAGGGACGTGCAGTGCGTGGTGCATTGCTACGGCGCCACGACCTTCTTCATGTCGCTGCTCGCCGGTTTGCAGGGCGTGCGTTCGGTGGTCTGCTCGCAGATTGCCGCCGACACGGTGGTCGCGACGGCAACGGGGTTGAAGGCCGGTCTGCACTTGCCGGGAATGCTTGACGCGATCGGCATCAAATCCATGACCGCCTACGCCGACAGCAAGGAGAACTGGTTCAACCGGCTCTACGACAAGGCGCTCAACGGCTACGCGCGGATCGAAGCCCAGGGCTATTGCACCAACCCGGTGTGCCACCGCATCACCTTCATGTACGCCTCGCTGTATCGCCACGACACCCTCAACGAGACCCTGCACGACAACCTGCACGAGCTGTTCGGCGAGTCGAACATCGAGACCTTCGAGCACCTGGCGCTGATCGTGCGCAAAGGGCATCTGGTGGATTTCAAAGGGCACGACGTATACATGCCGCACTTTGATCGGCTGACCATGCCGATCTGTTTTATCAGCGGCGCCGACAACCAGTGTTATCTGCCGGAAAGCACGCTCAAGACTTATCAGCGGGTTTGCGAGAAACACGGGCCGGAACGCTACAGCCGGCATGTGGTGCCGGGTTACGGCCATATCGATTGCATGTTCGGCAAGAACGCGGTGGTCGATGTGTATCCGATCATCCTTGAGCATCTGGAGAAAACAGCCCTCGGATAGCCCCCCGATCGTTCCCACGCTCTGCGTGGGAATGCATACCGGGACGCTCTGCGTCCCAAGAGCGGACGCAGAGCGTCCATGGCGGCATTCCCACGCGGACGGTTCGACGCTTCGACGTGGGTAGGATCTGGGGAACTGATATGGACAGCTACATCCGCTGGTTTCAACGCTTCATCTGGCTCGGCATTGCGATGAACATGGTGTTCGCGATTCCGGCGCTGTTTGCGCCGGGGTTGCTGACATCGGTGGTCGGCCTGCCGCCGCAACTCTCCGACCCGTGGCTGGAAAACGCCGGGATGCTGCTGGTCGGCATCAGCGTGTTCTACATGCCGTCGGGCTTCAACGCGCCGCGCTACGTGGTGCATTCCTGGCTGTGCGTGCTGACGCGGTTGATCGCGGTGGCGTTCTGGATCTACCTGATCAACACCAGCAGCCAGGGCTCGGTGTTCGTGCCGATGCTGATGGGCGACCTGAGCTTTTTCCTGATCCTCGGCATCCTGCTGTACCTCGGCACCACGCCTGAAAACCGACCCTTGGCGCTGCTCTGTGACGGCTGGCGCGAATGGCGCGCAGCGTGGGCGCGGCAGTGGCAGAGTCACGCGTTCAAGGTCGGCACGCTGGTTGTTGTGGCGCTACTGGCGTTCATCGGTTACCAGACCTGGTATCAGATGCTGCGCGTGGTGCCGGAGCAGGATTACGCCTCCGACGAAGATCACTACAAATACGCCGCGATTGGCTTGGGCATCGAAGCGCGGATTCCCTATTACCTGTTCTCGGTATTGCCGCAGATGTGCCCGGAAAAACTGCCGAAACCTGGTGGCTGGGAAGTCTTCGGGTTCCTGTTCGAGAACGGTAAGGACCTGCCGATCGGCATGGCCAAGCGACAGATCGGTTACCCGACCGTCGAGCCGAACTGCGCGCTGTGCCACACCGGTTCCTACCGGGCCAATGCCAGCGACGTCGCGGTGAATGTGCCGAGCGCACCGGCCAATACCCTGCAACTGCAGGCTTTCCAGTGGTTTGCCTACGATTGCGCCAGCGATCCGAAATTCACCACCGACGCGGTGATGGCGGCGATCAACAGCAAGTTCCAGCTCGGCTTCTTCGAGAAGATCTACAACCGTTACCTGATCATCCCGATGGCCAAGACCGCGCTGCTCAAACAGAAGCAGGCCTACGCTTGGCAGAAACTGCGCCCGCAACAGGGGCCGGGGCGCACCGACACCTTCAACCCGACGAAAATGGTGGTGTTCGGCTTCCCGGATGACTCGACCATTGGCACCGTCGACCTGCCGCAAGTGTGGAACCAGAAACCCCGGGAATCGATGTACCTGCACTGGGACGGCAATAACAACAAGATCCACGAGCGCAACTACGCCGCTGCGATGGCCGTGGGCGCGACGCCGGAATCGGTGCTGCCGCCGAGTTTCAACCGGGTGACCAACTGGCTGCTCGGGCACAAGGCGCCGGCGTGGCCGTGGGCACTGGATCAGGCAAAAGTCGCCCAGGGCAAACCGGTGTGGGAGGCTAACTGCGCCGGTTGTCACGATTTCGGTCGCGTCGATACCGGGCAGGTCACCACCAACATCGACCAGCTCGGCACCGATCCGCACCGGCTGAACTCGTTCACCACCGGGCTGGTGGCGGCGTTTCACACCTTCAAGAAACCGCCGTTCGATTTCGGCGCCTATCGCAAGACCCAGAGCTACAGCAACACGCCCACCGACGGCATCTGGCTGCGTGCGCCGTACCTGCACAACGGCTCGGTGCCGACGTTGTGGGACTTGCTGCAACCGCCGGAAAAACGTCCGCAGGTGTTCATCACCGGCTCCGATGTCTACGACCCGGTCAACGTCGGCTTCGTGACCAGTGGCGCCCAGGCCAAAGCTTCGGCGGATTTCACCTACGACACGCGCCTGGAAGGCAACCACAACAGCGGTCACCTGTACGGCACGACGCTGTCGGACGACGACAAGCGTGCGCTGATCGAATTCATGAAAACCCTGTGAACCCTTACGGATAGAGGATTACGTCATGTCAGCGGTCGGACATCTGAAGCACGAATACGACAAGGTCAAGGTGCGCCTGCACGGCTTGTTCACGCGCATCGAAATGGCCTGGATGAAACTCATCAGCGAACTCGAACCCAAGGAGTTCGAGGCCATCATCAAGCTGCTCCAGCGCGGTCACGACCAGGCGCAATACGTGCTCAAGCATGGCGAGCTGCCTGACGACGAGCCGGCGGTGCCGTGGGAGTTGTCCCACGGCTTGTCGATCCTGCGCATCGGCAACGCGACGCCGCTGCCGCAATCGCCCGATCAACTGCAGACCAAGGTGCTCAAGGACGGCACGCTGCTGGGCTGCCGCAAATGGGAGCTGCTGGATCTGCTGTGGAGCGAGGCGCTGCTCAAGTGGATTGAAAACCTGCGCCATCACGCGACCTTCGGCACCGATCCGGCGCTGGTGAAAATGGAGCGTGAAGTGACGCTGGCGATTGCCGGCGACTGGGGCACCGGGCCGTTCAACAGCCATGCGCCGGCGGTGTCGGTGGCGAACCAGATGCAACTGGCCAATGCCGACTTCACCATTCATTTGGGGGATGTTTATTACGCCGGCACCCACTCTCAGGAAGACACCGACATGGCGGGCTGGCCGATGGGCACCCACGGCTCGTTCACCCTCAATTCCAACCACGAGATGTACAGCGGCGCCCACGGTTATTTCAAGGAACTGGCCGCGCGTTTTCCGGGGCAGCAGGGCACCAGCTACTTCGCCCTGATCAACGACGACTGGCTGATAGTCGGGCTGGACACGGCGTACGCCTCGGACGTCATGAACCTGTACATGGACGGAACGCTGAACAAGCCGCAGATCGAGTGGATGAAGGGCCTGCCGAAACGCAAGAAACTCATGGTGCTCAGCCACCATCAGGGCTTCGACATCACCGGGCACAACAAGACCGCGCTGTATCAACCGGTGTGCGATGCGCTGGGGCGTGAGCCGGATTACTGGTATTGGGGGCATCTGCACAACGGCATCGTCTACGCGACCCAGGGCGGGCTGCATGCGCGTTGTGCCGGCCACGGAGCGATTCCCTACGGCACCACCAGCGAGCTGAACGGACATTCGCGGGTGCTGTTTTCGGAGACGAAGGATGCGAACGATCCGGACTATCCGCTGCGGGTGTTGAACGGCTACGCGAAGATCAGGTTGGTGGGGGAGGAGATTTTCGAGGAGTTTATTGGTGAGGATGGCAGTGTGAGGTGGTCATCCAAGTGATGCGATGACAGTGATGACGCCATCGCTAGCAGGCTAGCTCCCACACTGGATCTCCGGTGCACAGAAATCCCCTGTGGGAGCCAGCCTGCTGACGATGCTTTTGCTGTTAGCCTTGGACTGGCACGCCTTTGAGGTATGGCGCCGGCTCGGCCCCCAGGTTGCTCAGCATCCGCTCGCTGTACCAGTCGACGAAGTTGACCACGCCAAATTCATAGGTTTTGGAATACGGGCCCGGCTGGTACGCGGTGGAGTTGATCCCGCGCTGGTTTTCTTCGGCCAGACGACGGTCCTGATCGTTGGTCGCGTCCCACACCTGGCGCATGCGCTCGACGTCGTAGTCCACGCCTTCGACCGCATCCTTGTGCACCAGCCACTTGGTGGTGACCATGGTTTCCTGGGCGCTGATCGGCCACACGGTGAACACGATGATGTGGTCGCCCATGCAGTGGTTCCACGAGTGCGGCAAGTGCAGGATGCGCATCGAGCCCAGGTCCGGGTTCTTGATCCGGCCCATCAGCTTGGCGCAGCCCTGTTTGCCGTCCATGGTCATCGACACGGTGCCCTTGAGCAGCGGCATGCGCACGATGCGGTTACGCAGGCCGAAACTGGCGTGAGCGTAAGGAATCTTCTCGGCTTCCCAGGCAGCGGCGGAGGCGGCGACGTGATCCTTGAACGCCTGATCGGCGCGCGGGTCGGTGACGTCGTCCCATTCCAGCAGGGTTTTCAGCAACTCAGGGTGCGAGCCGCCGCAGTGGTAGCACTCGCGATTGTTTTCCAGCACCAGTTTCCAGTTGGCCTTCTCCATCAAGGTGGTGGTAATCGCCACCTTGGTGTTCTCCATGTCGTACGGTTCCATGTAGTGGTTCAGGGTCGACAGGAAGTCATCGATGGCCGGCGGGTTCTCCGCCAGGCTGATGAAGATGTAGCCGCCGGCGGTCTTCACGTTCACCGGTTTGAGGCCGTACTGCTTCATGTCGAAGTCGGCGCCCATCTCGGTGCCGGCGAACAGCAGGCGCCCGTCCAGCTCATACGTCCACTGGTGGTAGTGGCAGACCAGTTTGGCGACCTTGCCCTTGTCGCTGGTGCACAGGCGCGAGCCACGGTGGCGGCAGACGTTGTGAAACGCGTGCACCACGCCTTCGGCACCGCGAATCACGATGATCGGGTTCTTGCCGATCTGCAGGGTGATGTAGTTGCCCTTGGCCGGGATTTCGCAGGTCATGCCGGCGATCAACCACTCTTTCTGGAAGATCTCCTGCATGTCGATATCGAACAGGCGCTCGTCACTGTAGAACGGCTGCGGCAGGGAGTAGGTGCGCTCGCGCTCCTGCAGCATTTGTGCGGTGGCCTTGCGTGCGGGTTCCAGCGGGTCGCCCAGGCTGATTTTTGCGGTGTCCATCGATGTAATCCTCAAGGCCATCTGCGTGGCCGCGAAAGTGGCTGATCAGGGTTGCAGCGCAAGGTGTAAAGAATCTGTTTGTGTTGGGGGCGAGTGTGGGGCCGCCGCTGCCCGGAACCTTATCCATGGGCGACATGGTGCAATCTGTTCCCGACGCGCAACCCCCGGTGGTTGGGGGCTGGTCGCGATAAGTATGTCAATGTCGCGGATAGGTAAACGGGGCGTCTGCGCTATACGCAGAATCGCCACATGAAGGCCGACAGTCGGCCGTGGAGAACAGCATGTCGAACAGCTTCCTGAATCCGGTCACCACCCAGACCTGGGCCAATGGCCGACACATCGTCCGTTGCGTCAAAGTCATCCAGGAAACCTGGGATGTGCGCACCTTCTGTTTCATGGCCGACCAGCCGATCCTGTTCTTCTTCAAGCCTGGGCAGTTCGTGACCCTGGAGCTGGAAATCGAAGGCCAGCCGATCATGCGCTCGTACACCATCTCCAGTTCGCCGTCGGTGCCGTACAGCTTTTCGGTGACCATCAAGCGGGTGCCGGGGGGCAAGGTGTCCAACTGGCTGCACGACACGTTGCACGAAGGCCAGGAGCTGGCGGTGCACGGGCCGGTCGGGCTGTTCAACGCCATCGACTTCCCGAGCCCGAAAGTGCTGTACCTGAGCGGCGGTGTCGGTATCACCCCAGTGATGTCGATGGCGCGCTGGTTCTACGACACCAACGGCAACGTCGACATGACGTTTATCCACAGCGCCCGCTCGCCGAAAGACATCATTTACCACCGCGAGCTGGAACACATGGCGTCGCGGATCGACAACTTCAGCCTGCACCTGATCTGCGAGAAACACGGGCTGGGCGAGCCGTGGGCCGGCTATCGCGGCTACCTCAACCACAAGATGCTGGAACTGATGGTGCCGGACTTCCTCGAGCGCGAAGTCTTCTGCTGCGGCCCGACGCCGTACATGACGGCGGTCAAGCGCCTGCTGGAAAACGCCGGCTACGACATGAAGCGCTATCACGAGGAATCCTTCGGCGCCACGCCACCGGAAGCCCGCGCCGATGCGGTGGAGCAGGCGGAACAGGCAGCGGAAGCACCGGAAGTGCCGGCGGCGGATCTGCACCTGGTGGAATTCACCTCATCGGACAAGAGCATCCGCGTTGCCCCGGGCGAGACCGTGCATGCGGCGGCCGCGAAGGTCGGCCTGATGATCCCGAAAGCCTGCGGCATGGGGATCTGCGGGACGTGCAAGGTGCTCAAGCTGGGCGGCGAAGTGGAGATGGATCACAACGGCGGGATCACCGAGGACGACGAGGCGGAGGGGTACATCCTTTCTTGCTGCAGCGTGCCGAAGGGGGATGTTCGTATCGAGTACTGATGCCGGCATGAAACCTGTGGGAGCGAACAGGCTCGGTCCCACAGGTTTGTCGTTCAATCGACGAACAAATCCGTCATCAACTTCGCATCACTCCCCGGCTCAAAGCGGTAATGATCAAACTCGGTCACGCCGCTCTCACGCAAAATCTCCTCATCAATCAACAACCGCCCGGTAATCCGCCGCTCGCTGCTACTTAGAATCACATGCGCCGCATCCGCCATGATCGCCGGCGTCCTCGCATGTTTGAACGACTCCCGATTGCCCAGCTGAAACTCAATCGCCGCCGTGGCGATCATGGTCTGCGGCCACAGCGAATTGACGCTGATCCCATAGTTGGCGAACTCCTCGCTCATCCCGACAGTCAGCATGCTCATGCCGTACTTGGTCACGGTGTAGGGGCTGTACTGCGCGAACCATTTACTGGCCAGATTCAGCGGCGGTGACAGGTTGAGAATGTGCCCGGAGGATTTCTTCAGATAGGGCAGCGCCGCCTGGCTGCACAGCAACACCGCGCGGGTGTTGATCTGATGCATCAGGTCGAAACGCTTGAGTTCTATGTGCTGCACACCGGTCAACTTGATCGCCCCGGCGTTGTTCACCAGCGCATCAATCCCACCGAAATGTTCATTGGCCTGAGCCAGCGCCTGACGCACCGCGTCTTCATCACGCACATCCAGTTGCAGCGCCAGGGCCTTGCCGCCGGCCGCTTCGACTTCAGCGGCGACGCTGTGGATGGTGCCGGGCAACTTGGCGTGCGGCTCGGCGCTCTTGGCCGCGATCACGATATTGGCCCCGTCCTGTGCAGCCCGCAGCGCAATCTCGCGCCCGATGCCACGGCTGGCGCCGGTGATGAACAAGGTTTTGCCTTTTAGCGACATGCGCAAGCTCCTGCTTATTGTTATGTGAGCGATGGCTCGACAGACAATGTAGACGATGGAGCTGAAACGGGAGGGAGCCAGATCGTTCCCACGCTCCGCGTGGGAATGCAGCCTGTGACGCTCCGCGTCATGACGATGCCTGGCGTTGCATCGGTGGTGCGGCAGGAACGCGGAGCGTCCCGGTATGCATTCCCACGCAGAGCGTGGGAACGATCTGCGTGTGGGATAGCGGGAGCTTCAGTACCAGCGTTGAACCTCGATCAGCCCGTCCAGCCCTGCATAGTTTCGGGCGCTCGAATACCGCCAGTGCTCCGGCAGCTCCACATAACCACGCTTTACCGGGTTGTTGTGGATGTAATCGAGTTTCTGGCGCATGACTTCTTCGCTGTAGACCATCTCCGCGTGAGCACCTTCCTGCCACATCTGATACACCCGATCTTCCTTGTGTGTCCGTTTGCTGAAGCGAAGGCGCTTCAATGCTCTTTCTGCACCCCTGTTTTGCAGGTCATCAATGATCTGTCGGGCTGTGAAGGATTTGAACTGGCTCAGGCATTTACTCAGGTCAGGCGCCTGGGCGACGAAATGCAGGTGGTTTTCCAGGATCACGTAACCGTAGAGCTTCAGTTGCTGGTGGGTTTGTTGATAGCGCCAACAGTTGAGCAGGTGGTCGACGAGATGAGGGCGGACGAACAGTGGCAGCCACTCCACCAGCGTGCAGGTCAGGAAGTGAGGCTTGTCGGGTTCGGTGATGGTGTAGCGGCTTCGGCCCATGGGATTCATCCTTGAATCTTGCGGTGCTGCTGAGAGGAGCGCGGAGCGTCCCCTGATGCACTCCGACGCAGACGGTTCGACGCCTCGACGTGGGAACGATCAGAGTGAGGTGGCCGGAGTGATCGCGCTAGAGGCGAAGTCTGTAGCGGCGGTGGGAAAAGTCATTTGTAGCTTTTAGTTGAGATCGTTCCCACGCTCTGCGTGGGAATGCGGCCCTTGACGCTCCGCGTCATGACGGTGTTCGGCGTTGCATCGGCGGTGCGGCAGGAACGCGGAGCGTCCCGGGAGGCATTCCCACGCGGAGCGTGGGAACGATCAAGGAGGAGGCGATCAGGCCGACATGACTTCGCGGATGTCGCGTGCCAGTTCGCGGACGCGTTCTTCTTCGGTGTCCCACGAGCACATGAAGCGGGCGCCGCCCTTGCCGATGAAGGTGTAGAAGCGCCAGCCGCGCGCGGTCAGGGCGGCGATGGCCGGTTCCGAGAGTTGCAGGAACACGCCGTTGGCCTGGACCGGGAACATCAGCTCCACGCCCGGGATGTCGCTGACCAGTTCGGCCAGCAGTTGCGCGCAGTGGTTGGCGTGGCGGGCGTATTTGAGCCAGGCGTCGTTTTCCAGGATGCCGACCCACGGGGCCGACAGGAAGCGCATCTTCGAGGCCAGTTGCCCGGCCTGTTTGCAGCGGTAGTCGAAGTCTTCGGCCAGTTTGTGGTTGAAGAACAGGATCGCCTCACCCACCGCCATGCCGTTTTTCGTGCCGCCGAAGCACAGCACGTCGACGCCGGCCTTCCAGGTCAGGTCCGCCGGCGAGCAGCCGAGGAATGCGCAGGCGTTGGAGAAACGCGCGCCGTCCATGTGCAGGTTCAGGCCCAGCTCCTTGCAGGTGTCGCTGATGGCCCGGACTTCTTCCGGGGTGTAGACGCTGCCGACCTCGGTGGCCTGGGTCAGGGTCACGACGCGCGGTTTCGGGTAGTGAATGTCCTGGCGCTTGAGTGCGACTTCGCGGATCGAGGCCGGGGTGATCTTGCCGTTTTCGGTGCCGGCGATCAGCAGTTTCGAACCGTTGGAGAAGAATTCCGGGGCGCCGCATTCGTCGGTTTCGACGTGGGCGGTTTCCGAGCAGATCACGCTGTGGTAACTCTGGCACAGCGACGACAGCGCGAGGGAGTTGGCGGCGGTGCCGTTGAAGGCGAAGAACACTTCGCAGTCGGTCTCGAACAGCTTGCGGAAATAATCGGAGGCGCGTGCTGTCCACTCATCGTCGCCATAGGCGCGCTGGTGGCCGTGGTTGGCCTGTTCCATGGCAGCCCAGGCTTCGGGGCAGATACCGGAGTAGTTGTCGCTGGCGAATTGTTGGCTCTTGTCGGTCATGGCCGGCTTCCGTGATCGAGGCGCTTGTGGCGCTTCGTGGGGTCAATGATGGTGCGCACTGTACCGAAGATCATCCGGGGAGCACACGGGATGTCGCTGTCAGAACTTTACAAGGATGCGAGCCGATTATGCACCTGAGCCAGCGCGACGGCGCACTCGATCTGCTCAAGTGGCTGGCGCTGCTGAGCATGCTGCTCGATCACCTGCGATATGTCGGGATCGGCGCCGATTGGCTGTATGTGCCGGGGCGGCTGGCGTTCCCGTGGTTCTGCCTGGCGATGGCGGCGAATCTGGCACGGGACGGCGCGCGCAAGACCGAATGGCGCTATCTGGGCTGGTTGTTACTGTTCAGCCTGCTCAGCGAGATTCCCTATCGTTTGTACATTCCCGAGCCCGACACCTTGAACGTGATGCCCACGCTGGCGCTGGGCTTGCTGGTGGCGCGGGGCTGGCAGGACCCAACGCTGATTTCGCGACTGCTGGGTGTCAGTGCTTTGCTGGTCGCCGCGCTGTTCCCGGAGCGACTGATGTTCGGTCTGTTCGGCGTCCTGCTGCCGCTGGCGATGTTGCTGGTGTTTCGCAAACCCTGGTTTTTCAGCCTGCTGCCGGGGCTGGTGTGTCTGGCGGCGAATCAGTGGCGGGTGCTCTACGAATCCGCGCAGTTCGGCAACATTGTCGCAATCCTCGGGATTGCGACCTGCCTGATCGCGCCACTGCTCGGAATGTTCCTGTTGCGACACGCCACTTACCTCCACGCGCCACCCATGCGGCGCTGGGCGTATGCGCTCTATCCCGCGCATTTCGTGGTTCTTCTGGCCTTGCGCCAGCTGCTTGTTTGAGTCCGTCGTCCCCGTCATGTCGTAAACGCACCTTTGCGTGGCGTCCGTAGGCATTTGACCTCCCTGCGCCGGCCATACCATCGCATCAAAGGGCATTGGCTGAACGCCGTGCCTTACCGAGACGAATGGCGCACAGATGCCGCTGGGAGAGACGCGATGTTCAGCAAGCAAGACCAGATCCAGGGTTACGACGATGCACTGCTGGCGGCGATGAATGCCGAGGAGCAACGTCAGGAAGATCACATCGAGCTGATCGCGTCGGAGAACTACACCAGCAAACGCGTGATGGAAGCGCAAGGCAGCGGCCTGACCAACAAATACGCCGAAGGCTATCCGGGCAAGCGCTACTACGGTGGCTGCGAGCACGTCGACAAGGTTGAAGCGCTGGCCATCGAACGCGCCAAGCAACTGTTCGGCGCCGATTATGCCAACGTCCAGCCGCACTCCGGTTCTTCGGCCAACAGCGCCGTGTACCTGGCCCTGCTGCAAGCAGGCGACACCATCCTCGGCATGAGCCTGGCCCACGGTGGTCACCTGACCCACGGCGCCAAGGTCTCGTCCTCGGGCAAGCTGTACAACGCCGTGCAGTACGGCATCGACACCAAGACTGGCCTGATCGATTACGACGAAGTCGAGCGTCTGGCTGTCGAGTGCAAGCCGAAGATGATCGTCGCCGGTTTCTCGGCCTACTCGAAAACCCTCGACTTCCCGCGCTTCCGTCAGATCGCCGACAAGGTCGGTGCGCTGCTGTTCGTCGACATGGCCCACGTCGCCGGTCTGGTGGCTGCCGGTCTGTACCCGAACCCGCTGCCGTATGCCGACGTGGTCACCACCACCACCCACAAGACCCTGCGCGGTCCGCGTGGCGGGCTGATCCTGGCCAAGTCCAACGAAGAAATCGAGAAGAAGCTCAACGCCGCAGTATTCCCCGGCGCCCAGGGCGGCCCGCTGATGCACGTCATCGCCGGTAAAGCCGTGTGCTTCAAGGAAGCGCTGGAGCCTGGCTTCAAGGCCTATCAGCAACAAGTGATCGACAACGCCCAGGCGATGGCGAGCGTATTTATCAAACGTGGCTACGATGTAGTGTCCGGCGGCACCGACAACCACCTGTTCCTGGTCAGCCTGATCCGTCAGGGCCTCACCGGTAAGGACGCAGACGCTGCGCTCGGTCGCGCGCACATCACCGTCAACAAGAACGCCGTACCGAACGACCCGCAGTCGCCGTTCGTGACCTCCGGCCTGCGCATCGGCACCCCGGCGGTGACCACTCGCGGCTTCAAGGTGACCCAGTGCGTGACGCTGGCCGGCTGGATCTGCGACATCCTCGACAACCTCGGCGATGCCGATGTCGAGGCCAACGTCGCCCAGCAGGTTTCTGCCCTGTGCGCTGACTTCCCGGTTTATCGCTGAGCGTTCTGGAGTACATGACTATGCAACGCTATTCGGGCTTCGGCCTCTTCAAACACTCCCTCAGCCACCACGAAAACTGGCAGCGCATGTGGCGCACGCCGACCCCGAAAAAGGTCTACGACGTGGTCATCGTCGGCGGCGGCGGGCACGGTCTGGCGACGGCCTACTATCTGGCCAAAGAGCACGGCATCACCAACGTGGCCGTGGTCGAGAAGGGCTGGCTGGGCGGCGGTAACACCGCGCGCAACACCACCATCGTTCGCTCCAACTACCTGTGGGACGAGTCGGCGCACCTGTACGAACACGCGATGAAACTGTGGGAAGGCCTGTCTCAGGACCTGAACTACAACGTGATGTTCTCCCAGCGTGGCGTCTACAACCTGTGCCACACCCTGCAGGACATTCGTGATTCCGAGCGTCGGGTCAGCGCCAACCGCCTCAACGGCGTCGACGGCGAACTGCTCAACGCCAAGCAGGTCGCGGACGAAATTCCGTACCTCGACTGCTCGAAAAACACCCGCTACCCGGTGATGGGCGCAACCGTTCAGCGTCGCGGCGGCGTGGCCCGTCACGATGCCGTGGCGTGGGGCTTTGCCCGTGCCGCCGACGCCCTCGGCGTGGACTTGATCCAGCAGACCGAAGTGATCGGTTTCCGCAAGGAAAACGGCGTGTGCATCGGTGTCGAAACCAACAAGGGCTTTATCGGCGCCAAGCGCGTCGGCGTGGTCACCGCCGGTAACTCCGGGCACATGGCCAAGCTCGCCGGTTTCCGTCTGCCGATCGAATCCCACCCGCTGCAGGCGCTGGTGTCCGAGCCGATCAAGCCGATCATCGACAGCGTGATCATGTCCAACGCCGTGCACGGCTACATCAGCCAGTCCGACAAGGGCGACCTGGTGATCGGCGCCGGTATCGACGGCTACAACGGCTACGGTCAGCGCGGTTCCTACCCGGTGATCGAGCACACCATTCAGGCCATCGTCGAGATGTTCCCGGTGCTGTCTCGGGTGCGCATGAACCGTCAGTGGGGCGGCATCGTCGACACCACGCCGGACGCCTGCCCGATCATTTCGAAAACCCCGGTGCCGAACATGTTCTTCAACTGTGGTTGGGGCACCGGTGGCTTCAAGGCAACACCTGGCTCGGGCAACGTGTTTGCCGCAAGCCTGGCCAAGGGTGAAATGCACCCGCTGGCCGCACCTTTCTCCATCGACCGTTTCCACAACGGTGCGTTGATCGACGAACACGGCGCTGCGGCTGTCGCCCACTAACAGGAGAAATCCCATGTTGCATATCTTCTGTCCTCACTGCGGCGAACTGCGCTCCGAAGAGGAATTCCACGCATCCGGCCAGGCGCACATCCCGCGCCCGCTGGACCCTGCAAGCTGCACCGACGAGGAGTGGGGCGACTACATGTTCTTCCGCGACAACCCGCGCGGTCTGCACCACGAGTTGTGGGATCACGTCGCCGGTTGCCGCCAGTACTTCAACGTCACCCGCGACACCGTGACCTACGAGATTCTCGAAACCTACAAGATCGGCACCAAGCCGCAATTCACCGACAAGGCTGACACTGCGAAAACAGCCACGACGGCGCTGGGAGAGAAGGTATGAGCCAGACCAATCGCCTGTCCAACGGTGGACGGATCGACCGCAACAAAGTGCTGAGCTTCACCTTCAACGGTCAGACCTACAAAGGGTTTGAAGGCGACTCGCTGGCCGCAGCCCTGCTGGCCAACGGTGTCGAGATCATTGGCCGCAGCTTCAAGTATTCGCGTCCGCGCGGCATCTTCGCCGCCGGTGCCGAGGAGCCGAACGCGGTGTTGCAGATCGGTGCGACCGAAGCCACTCAGATCCCTAACGTGCGCGCCACGCAACAGGCGTTGTACCAGGGCCTGGTCGCCACCAGCACCAACGGCTGGCCGAGCGTCAACAACGACATGATGGGGATTCTCGGCAAGGTCGGCGGCAAGCTGATGCCGCCGGGCTTCTACTACAAAACCTTCATGTATCCGCAATCGTTCTGGATGACTTACGAGAAGTACATTCGTAAGGCCGCAGGTTTAGGTCGTTCGCCGACCGAGAACGATCCGGACACCTACGACTACATGAACCAGCACTGCGACGTGCTGATCGTCGGCGCCGGCCCGGCCGGTCTGGCCGCTGCACTGGCCGCTGCGCGCAGCGGTGCCCGGGTGATCATCGTCGATGAACAGGAAGAGTTCGGCGGCAGCCTGCTCGACTCCCGCGAAAGCCTCGACGGCAAGCCAGCCGTGGAGTGGGTTGCCAGTGTCGTTGCCGAATTGAAGAACACTCCGGACGTGCTGCTGTTGCCGCGCGCCACGGTCAACGGTTACCACGACCACAACTTCCTGACCATTCACGAACGCCTCACCGATCACCTCGGCGACCGCGCTCCGATCGGTCAGGTGCGTCAGCGCATCCACCGCGTCCGCGCCAAGCGTGTGGTGCTGGCCACCGGTGCTCACGAGCGTCCGCTGGTCTACGGCAACAACGACGTGCCGGGCAACATGCTCGCCGGCGCGGTATCGACTTACGTGCGCCGTTATGGTGTGGCACCGGGCAAAAAACTGGTGCTGTCGACCAACAACGATCACGCCTATCGCGTGGCGCTGGACTGGCTCGACGCAAGTCTGCAAGTCGTCGCCATCGCCGACGCCCGCAGCAACCCGCGTGGTGCGCTGGTGGAAGAAGCGCGCGCCAAAGGCATTCGCATCCTCACCGGCAGCGCCGTGATCGAGGCCCGTGGCAGCAAGCACGTCACCGCTGCCCGCGTGGCGGCGATCGATGTCAAAGGCCACAAGGTCACCAGCCCGGGCGAATGGCTCGACTGCGACCTGATCGCCAGCTCCGGCGGTTACAGCCCGGTGGTTCACCTGGCGTCGCACCTCGGCGGCAAGCCGATCTGGCGCGAAGACATCCTCGGTTTCGTACCGGGCGAAGCACCGCAGAAACGCGTGTGCGTCGGTGGCATCAATGGTGTCTACGGCCTCGGCGATTCTCTGGCTGACGGTTTTGAAGGCGGCGTGCGCGCGGCGTCCGAAGCCGGTTTCCAGGCCGTTGAAGCCGTGTTGCCGAAAGCCCTGAGCCGTCTCGAAGAACCAACCCTGGCGCTGTTCCAGGTGCCGCACGAGAAGGGCACTTCCCGGGCACCGAAGCAATTCGTCGACCTGCAGAACGACGTGACCGCCGCCGCCATCGAACTGGCGACCCGCGAAGGTTTCGAGTCGGTCGAACACGTCAAACGCTACACCGCGCTGGGCTTCGGCACCGATCAGGGCAAGCTCGGCAACGTCAACGGCCTGGCGATTGCCGCCCGTTCGCTGAACGTGACCATCCCGCAGATGGGCACCACGATGTTCCGTCCGAACTACACGCCGGTGACTTTCGGCGCGGTAGCCGGCCGTCACTGCGGGCACATCTTTGAACCGGTGCGTTACACCGCACTGCATCAATGGCACCTGAAAAACGGCGCCGAGTTCGAAGACGTCGGTCAGTGGAAACGTCCGTGGTACTTCCCGAAAAACGGCGAAGACATGCATGCCGCCGTCAAACGCGAATGCAAGGCCGTGCGTGACAGCGTCGGTCTGCTGGACGCTTCGACCCTGGGCAAGATTGATATCCAGGGCCCGGACGCCCGCGAGTTCCTCAACCGCGTGTACACCAACGCCTGGACCAAGCTCGACGTGGGCAAGGCCCGTTACGGCCTGATGTGCAAGGAAGACGGCATGGTCTTCGACGACGGTGTGACGGCGTGTCTGGCCGACAACCATTTCGTCATGACCACCACCACCGGCGGCGCGGCTCGCGTCCTGCAGTGGCTGGAGCTGTACCACCAGACCGAATGGCCGGACCTGAAGGTGTACTTCACCTCCGTCACCGACCACTGGGCGACCATGACCCTGTCCGGCCCGAACAGCCGCAAGCTGCTCAGCGCCGTGACCGACATCGACCTGGCCAATGAAGCGTTCCCGTTCATGACCTGGAAAGAAGGTCTGGTCGGCGGTGTGCCGGCGCGGGTGTTCCGCATCTCGTTCACCGGTGAGCTGTCGTACGAAGTCAACGTACAGGCCGACTACGCGATGGGCGTGCTGGAAAAAATCGTCGAGGCGGGCAAGCAGTACAACCTGACGCCGTACGGCACTGAAACCATGCACGTTCTGCGGGCCGAGAAGGGCTTCATCATCGTCGGCCAGGACACCGACGGCTCGATGACCCCGGACGACCTGAACATGGGCTGGTGCGTCGGTCGCACCAAACCGTTCTCGTGGATCGGCCAGCGCGGCATGAACCGTGAAGACTGCGTGCGTGACCAGCGTAAGCAACTGGTGGGCCTGAAGCCGATCGATCCGAACGTCTGGCTGCCGGAAGGTGCACAGCTGGTGTTCAACACCAAGCAGTCGATCCCGATGACCATGGTCGGCCACGTGACCTCCAGCTACGCGCACAACTCTCTCGGCTATTCGTTTGCCATGGGCGTGGTGAAGGGCGGTCTGAAGCGTCTGGGCGAGCGGGTGTTCGCACCGCTGGCGGATGGCAGCGTGATCGAGGCGGAAATCGTTTCTTCGGTGTTCTTCGATCCGAAAGGCGATCGCCAGAACATTTGACACTGATCGTTCCCACGCTCTACGTGGGAATGCATCCCGGGACGCTCCGCGTCCCAAGAGCGGACGCAGAGCGTCCATGGCGGCATTCCCACGCAGAGCGTGGGAACGATCAAACAAAAGAATAGGTGCTTTATGACCGCAGCCAACGTTTACCAACAACGCCCGACCACCGGGGCCAAGGCCGAGTCGTCGCTGCATCACGCCGACCTCGCCAGCCTGGTCGGTAAGGGCCGCAAGACCGCCGGCGTGACCGTGCGCGAGAAGAAACTCCTCGGCCATCTGACCATCCGTGGCGACGGCCACGATGCCGCGTTTGCGGCCGGTGTGCACAAGGCGCTGGGCATCGAGTTGCCAGGCGCCCTGAGCGTGATCGTCAAAGGTGAAACCAGCCTGCAATGGATGGGCCCTGACGAGTGGCTGCTGATCGTGCCGAGCGGTGAAGAGTTCGCTGCCGAACAGAAACTGCGCGAAGCGCTGGGCGATCTGCACATCGCAATCGTCAACGTCAGCGGCGGCCAGCAGGTGCTGGAATTGAGCGGCCCGAACGTGCGTCAGGTGCTGATGAAATCCACCAGCTACGACGTGCACCCGAACAACTTCCCGGTCGGCAAGGCTGTGGGCACGGTGTTCGCCAAGTCGCAGCTGATGATCCGCCACACCGCCGAAGACACCTGGGAACTGCTGATCCGTCGCAGCTTCTCGGACTACTGGTGGTTGTGGTTGCAGGATGCGTCCGCCGAATACGGCCTTAGCGTTCAGGCCTGATCAGGAGAAAACGATGAGCCGCGCCCCGGATACATGGATTCTGACCGCCGACTGCCCCAGCGTTCTCGGCACCGTGGACGCGGTGACGCGTTTTCTGTTCGAGCAGGGTTGCTACGTGACCGAGCACCACTCGTTCGATGACCGGCTCTCGGGCCGGTTCTTCATTCGTGTGGAATTCCGCCAGCCCGACGGTTTCGACGAGCAATCCTTCCGCGCCGGCCTCGCTGAACGCGGTCAGGCGTTCGGCATGATCTTCGAGCTGACCGCGCCGAATTACCGGCCAAAAGTGGTGATCATGGTCTCCAAGGCCGATCACTGCCTCAACGACTTGCTCTACCGCCAGCGCATCGGCCAGTTGTCGATGGACGTGGCGGCGGTGGTGTCGAACCACCCGGACCTCAAGCCGCTGGCCGACTGGCACCAGATTCCCTACTACCATTTCCCCCTCGACCCCAACGACAAACCGGCCCAGGAGCGGCAGGTGTGGCAGGTGATCGAGGAGGCCGGCGCCGAACTGGTGATCCTCGCCCGCTACATGCAGGTGCTGTCGCCGGAGCTGTGCCGCAAGCTCGATGGCAAGGCGATCAACATTCATCACTCGCTGCTGCCGGGCTTCAAGGGCGCCAAGCCGTATCACCAGGCCTACAACAAGGGCGTGAAACTGGTGGGCGCCACCGCGCACTACATCAACAACGACCTCGACGAGGGGCCGATCATCGCCCAGGGCGTCGAGGCGGTGGATCACAGTCATTATCCAGAAGACCTGATCGCCAAGGGCCGCGACATCGAAGGCCTGACTCTGGCCCGGGCCGTGGGATATCACATCGAAAGAAGGGTTTTTTTGAACGCCAACAGAACCGTCGTTCTTTAGATCGCTATCGCGAGCAAGCTCGCTCCCACAGGGGATTTGTGGTGTGAGCAAGATGGCATGCACCCAAGAGAGCCAATGTGGGAGCGGGCTTGCTCGCGAAAGGGCCATAACTGACAACGCAAAACCAACAAGCAATAACCCGAGCACTTAACGCGCTGCCTGCCTGGGCGGCGCGGTTCCATAAAAACAACAGCGAGGTGAAAGCATGTCTGGCAATCGTGGTGTGGTGTATCTCGGCGCTGGCAAGGTCGAAGTACAGAAAATCGACTATCCGAAAATGCAGGATCCGCGCGGCAGGAAGATCGAGCACGGTGTCATCCTGCGTGTGGTTTCAACCAACATTTGCGGCTCCGACCAGCACATGGTGCGCGGCCGGACCACGGCGCAAACCGGTCTGGTTCTGGGCCACGAGATCACTGGTGAAGTGATCGAAAAAGGCTCCGACGTCGAGAACCTGAAAATCGGCGACCTGGTCTCCGTTCCGTTCAACGTGGCTTGCGGGCGCTGCCGTTCCTGCAAGGAGCAACACACCGGCGTCTGCCTGACCGTCAACCCGGCCCGTGCCGGTGGCGCTTACGGTTATGTCGACATGGGCGACTGGACCGGCGGCCAGGCTGAATACGTGCTGGTGCCGTATGCCGACTTCAACCTGCTGAAACTGCCGGATCGCGACAAGGCCATGGAGAAAATCCGTGACCTGACCTGTCTCTCCGACATTCTGCCGACCGGTTACCACGGCGCCGTTACCGCTGGCGTTGGCCCGGGCAGCACCGTTTACATTGCCGGCGCGGGCCCGGTCGGTCTGGCCGCTGCTGCTTCGGCCCGTCTGCTGGGCGCGGCGGTGGTGATCATCGGCGACGTCAACACCATCCGCCTGGCCCACGCCAAGGCTCAGGGTTTTGAAGTGGTCGACCTGTCGAAAGACACCCCGCTGCACGAACAGATCGCCGCGCTGCTGGGCGAGCCTGAAGTGGATTGCGCGGTGGACTGCGTGGGCTTCGAAGCCCGTGGTCATGGCCACGACGGCGTCAAATCCGAAGCCCCGGCCACCGTGCTCAACTCGCTGATGGGCGTGGTGCGCGTCGCCGGCAAGATCGGTATTCCAGGCCTGTACGTGACTGAAGATCCGGGTGCTGTGGATGCCGCTGCGAAAATGGGCAGCCTGAGCATCCGCTTCGGTCTGGGCTGGGCCAAATCCCACAGCTTCCACACCGGTCAGACTCCAGTGATGAAGTACAACCGCCAGCTGATGCAGGCGATCATGTGGGACCGCATCAACATCGCCGAAGTGGTGGGCGTGCAGGTCATCAGCCTCGACCAGGCGCCGGAAGGCTACGGCGAGTTCGATGCAGGCGTGCCGAAGAAGTTTGTGATTGATCCGCACAAGTTGTTCAGTGCGGCGTAAGCGAAGAGGCAATAAAAAAACGGCGACCCTGGGTCGCCGTTTTTTTATGAGGGGTACATCACTGTTATCGCGTTTCACGACGCGCCTGTGCCATTCATCGCCCGGCGTTCGGGCTTTCACGTTTCATGCACGCCTCCGGTATGAAAATGGCTGGCCCGCGCCGGAACATGCCGGCGGATGCCCGGTCAAACCGGGCAGTTTGACCCTCCCTTGACGGAAGGTCTTCACGCCACAAGAGGATGTCTGAATGAAGATTTCACGCGGTTTTGCCCTGGCATCGCTCCTGACCCTGGCGGCAGGGCCGGTGTTTGCCGGTTTCAGTTTGAATGACGTGGCCGGTGCGGTATCGGGCATGCAGGGCGGGGACAAGGCTGCCGCTGCGGCGCCGACGTCGGAAACCGCTGGTCTGTTGAGTGCCTTGAGCGCTCTGAACGTCACGCCGCAGCAAGCGGTCGGCGGCACCAGTGCCATGTTGGGCCTGGCGAAAAACCAGCTCAGCAACACGGACTATTCCGAGCTGGCCAAGGAAGTGCCGGGCATCGACAAACTGTCGGGCGGCAGCGGTAATCTGGCGGCGTTGAGCGGTTTGCTCGGATCGTCGGGCAAGTCCGCCGGGCTGGAGAATGCGCTGGGCAACGTCAAGGACACCAATGACCTGAACAACGCCTTCGGTGCGCTGGGCATGGACAGCGGGATGGTCGGCCAGTTTGCCCCGATCCTCCTGCAATACCTCGGTCAGCAGGGTGTCGGCGGCTCGTTGCTGCAAAGCCTGGGCAGCATCTGGGGCACCGGCACCAACGGTTGACTCAGCGGCGCTCGCCCTTGAGTTCGGCGATGCGCTGATCCTTGAGAGTCCAGAGCTGGTTGACCCAGTTCTGGACCTTCTCGCGAAACACCGGATCGTTTTCGTAATCACCCTGCCACAGGGCCGGATCCAGCTCGCGGGTCTGGATATCGATGATCACGCGCGGCACGTTGCCGCTGATCAGGTCCCAGAACCCCGGAATCTTCTGCTGTGGATAAACCACGGTCACATCGAGAATCGCGTCCAGCTGTTCGCCCATCGCCGCCAGTACGAACGCCACGCCGCCGGCCTTGGGCTTGAGCAGGTGGCTGAACGGTGACTGCTGCTGAGTGCTTTTGGCCGCGGTGTAACGCGTGCCTTCCAGATAATTCACCACTGTCACCGGCTGACGCTTGAACAGCTCGCATGCGGCTTTGGTGATTTCCAGATCCTTGCCGGCCAATTCCGGGTTTTTCGCCAGGAACGCTTTGGTGTAGCGCTTCATGAACGGGTAATCCAGCGCCCACCAGGCCAGGCCCAGGAACGGCACCCAGATCAGCTCTTTCTTGAGGAAGAACTTGAAGAACGGCGTGCGTCGGTTGAGGGTCTGGATCAGCGCCGGGATATCGACCCAGGACTGATGGTTGCTGATTACCAGGTAAGACGTGTCGCTGCGCAGGTCTTCGCCGCCGCGAATGTCCCATCGGGTGGGGATGCACAGGCGAAAGATCAGCTTGTCGATTTCCGCCCAGGTTTCGGCGATCCACATCACCGCCCACGAGGCGTAGTCGCGAAAGCGCCCCGGCAGGATCAGCTTGAGCAGGGCGAACACCATCAGCGGGCCGAACAGCACGAGGGTGTTGGACAATAGCAGCAGGGTGACGAAACAGCCGGTGAGCAGGCGGCGCATAAGCAACTCTTGGAAAACGGATGGGCGCGCCATGATAAGTGGCTTCGGCCGGCAGGCCAAATCCGCCGATGACGAATGTTTCACCTGTGGCGCGTTAGTCTGATCGTTCCCACGCTCTGCGTGGGAACGCCGCCGGGGACGCTCTACGTCCCTGTGACGCGGAGCGTCACCTGATGCATTCCCACGCGGAGCGTGGGAACGATCAAGTAAACAACGGTCTAAAATCTCGCGTCTGACGCCCCCATTTCCCAAGGAAGCCCCTTACGTGAAATCCCTCCTTGCACTGCTTTCCCTCGTCGCACTGCCGGTGCTTGCCGCCGAACCGACGCTGTACGGTCGTTACGAATACATCGCGCTGCCGGAAATCGGCGGCGAAGTGCTCAAGGCCAAGATGGACACCGGCGCACTGACCGCCTCGCTGTCGGCCAAGGACATCGAGACGTTCAAGCGCGACGGTGAAGACTGGGTGCGTTTCCGCCTGGCTACCAAAGACGCCAGCAACAAGGTGTACGAGCACAAGGTCGCGCGGATCAGCAAGATCAAGAGTCGCTCGGATGAAGAAGACGAGGGCGAAAGCACCGAAGTGGCCAAGCGCCCGGTGGTCGATCTGGAGCTGTGCCTGGGCGACGTCAAGCGTACCGTGGAGGTCAACCTGACCGACCGCAGCAACTTCAACTACCCGTTGCTGATCGGTGCCAAGGCCCTGCGCGAGTTCGGCGCGGCCGTGAACCCGGCTCGGCGCTTCACAGCGGATAAGCCGGACTGCTGAAACCAAGTGGTCTCATTGACGTAACGCCGGGCTTGGGGCACCGTTCGCGCACTTAACCCACAGGCTCGGACGCCATGCCTCATATCCTGATTGTCGAAGACGAAGCGGCGATTGCCGACACGCTGATTTTTGCCTTGCAGGGCGAGGGCTTCACCACGACCTGGCTGAGCCTGGGCGCGGCGGCGCTGGAGCATCAGCGCCAGACCCCGGCGGATCTGATCATCCTCGACATCGGCTTGCCGGACATCAGCGGCTTCGAGACCTGCAAGCAGCTGCGTCGGTTCAGTGAAGTGCCGGTGCTGTTCCTCAGCGCGCGCAATGCAGAGATCGATCGCGTGGTGGGCCTGGAAATCGGCGCCGATGATTATGTAGTCAAGCCGTTCAGCCCACGGGAAGTGGCAGCCCGGGTCCGGGCGATTCTCAAGCGCATGGCGCCACGTCCCGTCATCGAAGCCTCCTCGGCGCTGTTTCGCGTCGATCCCGAACGCGTACAGATCAGCTATCGCGGCCAACCCCTGAGCCTCACCCGCCACGAATTCCGTCTGCTGCAATGCCTGCTCGAACAACCCGAGCGGGTGTTCAGCCGCGAGCAACTGCTCGATGCGCTGGGCGTGGCGGCGGATGCCGGTTACGAACGCAGCATCGACAGCCACATCAAAAGCGTGCGCGCCAAATTGCGTCTGGTGCGCGCCGAGGCCGAGCCGATCCAGACCCATCGCGGCCTCGGCTACAGCTACAGCCCGGGGCACAGCTGATGTCGCTGGGGCTGCGGATTTTCCTGGTGTACGTGCTGTTCATCGGCCTGACCGGGTATTTCGTGCTCAACACCGTGATGGAAGAAATCCGCCCCGGCGTGCGCCAGTCCACCGAAGAAACCCTGGTCGACACCGCCAACCTGATGGCGGAAATCCTGCGGGACGATTTCAAGGCCGGCACCCTCAACCAGAATCGCTGGCCGCAGCTGCTCCGCGCCTATGGCGAACGCCAGCCGAAGGCGACGATCTGGGGCCTGGCAAAAAACCAGGTCAACCACCGCATCTACGTCACCGACGCCAAGGGCATCGTGGTGCTGGACTCCAGTGGTCTGGCCGTCGGTCAGGACTACTCGCGCTGGAACGACGTCTACCTGACCCTGCGCGGCGAATACGGCGCACGCTCCAGCCGCAGTGACCCGAATGACCCGAACTCTTCGGTGATGCACGTCGGCGCACCGATCCGCGACAACGGCGCGATCATCGGTGTGGTCACCGTGGCCAAACCCAACAGTTCACTGCAACCCTATGTCGATCGCACCGAACGCCGTTTGCTCGGGTACGGCGCCGGATTGATCGGCCTCGGCCTGCTGCTAGGCGCCGTGCTGTCGTGGTGGCTGAGCCGCGCGTTGCACCGCTTGACCGTGTACGCCCAGGCCGTGAGCGAGGGCCGTCGGGTGGCGGTGCCGCATTATCGCGGCGGCGAGCTGGAGCAGTTGGCGACCGCCGTGGAACAGATGCGCACCCAGCTCGAAGGCAAAGCCTACGTCGAGCGCTATGTACACACGCTGACCCATGAATTGAAGAGTCCGCTGGCGGCGATTCGCGGTGCCGCCGAGTTGTTGCAGGGCGAGATGCCGGCGGATCAGCGATTGCGCTTTGTCGGCAACATCGACAGTGAAAGTGCACGCATGCAGCAGTTGATCGAGCGCCTGCTGAACCTTGCACAAGTTGAACAGCGGCAGGGCCTTGAGGAGCGTGTCGCCGTGCCGTTGGCGGCGCTGCTGAGTGAGCTGCTACAGGCTCAGATGTCACGCATCGAAGGCCGGCAACTGCGGATCGAACAAACCATCGCGCCGGATCTGGCGTTGATAGGCGAGCCGTTTCTGCTGCGTCAGGCATTGGGCAATCTGCTGGAAAATGCGCTGGATTTCACGCCGCAAAACGGTTTGCTGCGCTTCAGTGCCGAGCGGATCGACGAGAAGGTCGAGCTTCGTCTGTTCAACGAAACCACGCCGATTCCCGACTATGCCTTGCCCCGTTTGAGCGAGCGTTTCTACTCTTTGCCACGCCCGGACAGCGGGCGTAAAAGCACCGGTCTCGGGCTCAATTTCGTCGAAGAGGTGGTCAAGTTGCACGGTGGATCAATGCGCATCGGCAACGTTGAAGGTGGGGTGGAAGTCTTTCTGCAGTTGTAGTCTCCACACAAACTCCACATTCCTCCCACAAAACCCCCACATCCCCTTTGCAGACTCTGCCCATCGAAACAGGGAGAGTCCCATGAACAAAAGTCTGACGATAAAACTCGGGGCCATTGCCCTGCTGATCCTGGTATTGCTGGTGCCGCTGCTGATGATCGACGGCATCATCGACGATCGCCAGCAACTGCGTGACGGTGTGCTGGAAGACATTGCCAGAAGCTCAAGCTACAGCCAGCAACTCAGCGGGCCGGTGATGGTTGTGCCGTATCGCAAAGTGGTGCGTACCTGGAAAACCAAAGAGAAGAGCGACGAGCGCTATCAGGAAATCGGCGAAGAACGCGGGCGCCTGTATTTCCTGCCGGAGCGCTTTGAACTCGACGGCCAGGTGCAAACCGAGCTGCGCGCCCGGGGCATTTACGAGGCGCGGCTGTTCCATGCCGACAACCGTATCAGCGGGCATTTCTCGCTGCCGGCGCAGTTGGGGATCAAGGAAGACTTCGTCGATTACACCTTCGATGCGCCGTTCCTGGCTGTCGGCATCAGTGACATTCGCGGGATCGAAAACGCGCTGAAGCTGGAACTGGGCGCGCAACGCCTGGACTTCGTACCCGGTACTCAGGTCGGCTGGCTAGGCGAAGGTGTGCGAGTGACGCTGCCGGCGCTGGACACCAGCAAGACCACGGAACTGGCCTTCGGCTTCGACCTGCGCCTGCAAGGCACCGGCTCGTTGCAAGTGCTGCCGGTGGGCAAGACCAGCCGCGTGAACCTCGCTGCCAACTGGCCGCACCCAAGCTTCATCGGTAACTTCCTGCCGGCCAAACGCGAGATCAACGATCAGGGTTTCACCGCCGACTGGCAGACCTCGTTTTTCTCCACCAATTTGCAAGAAGCGATGAGCCGTTGCGTGTCGGGCAATGATTGCGAGGCGTTCAACGGGCGCAGTTTCGGTGTGAGTTTCATCGATCCGGTGGATCAGTATCTGAAGAGCGACCGGGCGATCAAATATGCGCTGCTGTTCATCGTCCTGACGTTCGCCGGTTTCTTCCTGTTCGAAGTGCTGAAAAGCCTGGCGGTGCACCCGGTGCAATATGCGCTGGTGGGTGTGGCGCTGGCGTTCTTTTATCTGTTGCTGCTGTCGTTGTCGGAGCACATCGGGTTTGCTTTGGCGTATCTGTTGTCCGCCAGTGGTTGTGTGCTGTTGATCGGGTTCTACGTCTGCCACGTGCTGCGCAGTGTGCGGCATGGCTTGAGTTTTTCGGCGGGGCTGGCGGCGTTGTACGGCTTGCTCTATGGCTTGCTGAGTGCCGAGGATTACGCGCTGCTGATGGGCTCGCTGCTGCTGTTCGGTCTGCTGGGTGTGTTCATGGTGCTGACCCGCAATCTGGACTGGTACGGGATCGGGCAGAAACCGGGCAAACCGCTGGAGTTCGATATCGGAGCGGTGCAATGAGCCGGTTCGTGGGATTGCGTGAGGAGCAGCGGGAGGCCGAGGTGTTGATGACGCTGATCTTTGCCTCGTTGCCTCCCGCCCGGTGCGTCAAACCTTCGGCATCGTCGCAATCATCGACGGCCGCTGGCTCACTTCAAAGAACCAGTTGGCCAGTTGCGGGTTGGCGTCACGCCAGCCCAGATCCGGGAAGCGCAGATCCAGATAACCCAGGGCACAGGCCACGCTGATCGAAGCGACGTCGAAGTGGCAGGTCAGTTCGGCAATCGCGTCGCGCTCCAGCAGGGCGAGGGCGCGGCGGATCTTCTCGCGCTGGGCCTCGAGCCATTCGTCCCAGTGCTTTTCCGGGGCGCGCAGCACTTGCTCGTAACGCACCATGACCGAGGCGTCCATGATCCCGTCGGCCATCGAGGCCAGGGTCAGGCGCCGCCAGCGGGCCGAGCCGTCGCGGGGGATCAGCGGGTTGCCGACGTGCTGGTGGTCGAGGTAGTCGAGGATCACCCGGCTGTCATGGATGACATTGCCGTCGGCCAGGCGCAGGGCCGGGATCTTGCCCAGCGGGTTGTCTGCGTTGAGGGCGGCGTCCGGGCTGACAGGGCTGAGTACGCAGTCCTGCAGCGCGACGCGATCCTGTTGGCCGGTCTCGTGCAGCAGCACCATGACTTTGCGCACGAACGGGGACAGGGTGTTGTGAAACAGGGTCATGCTGGGAGCGGACATCGGCAGGGTCTCGGTCAGGGGCAGTGACGGGCAGCATAGCCTGTCAGCGCCTTGGCTCAAGCCTTTTGTGGGAGCGAGCTTGCTCGCGATAGCGTCTGCTCATTCACAATCCAAGTGACTGACATTCCGCTATCGCGAGCAAGCTCGCTCCCACAGGTTTTTCAGCTTCGCTGCAGCAGGCCGCGCAAGGCGAGTGCGGCCGGAATGCCCAGACCAATCCAGCTCAAACCATCCCAGATCCCGTCGCCCAGCAGCGCGGCGAACAGGCCCGCCGCACTCAGCAGCGCGATCACCAGCGGCGTACTGAAGACCTTCCAGAAATTCGACTGACGCGGTTTCATGCAGAGGCCTCCGCCGGTTCCAGTACCGGTTTCGCGGCCTTGCGCCGCACCACCCACAGATACACGCCGCTGGCGAGGACGATGATGGTCAGCACGTCCAGCGTGGCCCAGAGGATTTTCATCGGCATGCCGCCGTAGTCACCGAAGTGAAGTGGCTGCGACATGCCCATGGCGTCCATGTACCACGGTCGTTCTGCCACCGCCGTGACTTGCAGGGTGCTGGCGTCGATCAGCACCGGAGTCAGCAGGTGCGAAGTCAGGTGAGTGCCGCCCTTCATGAACACCGAGTAATGATGTTCGCTGGAGAAACGGGTGCCGGGGAAGGCGATGAAGTCCGGTTTCATCCCCGGTGTGACGCTGCCAGCGATGTCCAGTACCCGGGTGGCCGGGGCCAGTTGCGTCAGCGGCGGGACATCGCGGTAGGGCGCGATCAGGGTCGTCAGGGCTTCGGCCCGCCACGCGGCGATCAGCAAATCGGCGCATGCACTGATGACGCCGGTCACACCAACCACCAGCGCCCAGGTCAGGGTGACCACGCCGATCAGATTGTGCAGGTCGAGCCAGCGCAGGCGGGTGGATTTGTCCTGGCGCACGGTGCCGAACTTCAAGCGGCGCATGAACGGCAGGTACAACACCGTGCCGGACACGATCGCGACCACGAACAGCAAGCCCATGAACGCCAGCAGCAATTTGCCTGGCAGGTCGGCGAACATGTCGACGTGCAGGCGCAGGATGAACAGCATCAGGCCACCGTTGGCCGAAGGCATTTCCAGGGCTTCGCCAGTGCGCGCATCGAGCATGAAGGTGTGCGAGGAATTGGGCTCGGTGCCGGCAGTCTTGGCCATGATCGTCAGCACGGCATTCGGCTCGTCGTCTTCGAAACCGAAGTACTGCACGACTTCACCGGGCCGATGCTTTTCCGCCGCTTCGACCAGTTGCGCCAGGTTCAGATGCGGCGTGTCCGCCGGCATCACCCGCAACTCGGGCGCATCGCCCAGCAGGTGGTCGATTTCGTGATGGAAAATCAGCGGCAGGCCGGTCAGGGCCAGCAGCAGCAAAAACACGGTGCAGATCAGGCTGGTCCAGGTGTGGACGAAGGACCAGCGACGAATTGTTTTACTTTTCATTTCATGACCTTCAAAAACACCAAAGCCGTCCACGAGGGACGGCCTGGTTGCAGGGCCTGTTTCAGCTCAGGCGCTTACCACTTGTAGGTGGCGCTGGCGACGACACTGCGCTGGTCGCCGTAGTAGCAGTAGAAGCTGTCGCAGGTGGAAATGTAGTCCTTGTCCAGCAGGTTGGTGGCGTTGAGTGCCAGCGACGCGCCTTTGAGACTGTTGTCCAGACGGCCGAGGTCGTAATGCACGGCGGCGTCGAACACGGTGTAGGCGTCCGCCTTGCCCAGCCAGGTGTTGGCTTTGTCGCCGTAAGTGTTGCCGGTGTAGCGCGCGCCGGCACCGATGCCGAAGCCGTCGAGCACGCCGCTGTGCCAGGTGTAATCGGCCCACAGCGAGGCTTGCTGGTTCGGCATCAGTTGCAGGCGGTTGCCCTTGTCGGCGCCGTTCTGCACTTCGGACTTGGCCAGGGTGTACGCGGCGATGACCTTCAGGTTGTCGGTGACGTCGGAGACGGCTTCCAGCTCCAGGCCTTTGACCTTCACTTCGCCGGTCTGGCTGGTGATCGATACGCCGTTGACGAACGAGCTGACCGAAACGTTTTTCTGGGTCAGGTCATACACGGCCGCAGTCAGCAAAGTCTTGCTGCCTGGTGGCTGGTACTTGATGCCCAGTTCCCACTGCTTGCCTTCGGTCGGTTTGAGCGATTCGGTCGAAGAGGCGTCGGCGCCGCTGGTCGGCTGGAAGGATTCGGCGTACGACAGGTACGGTACGAAACCGGAGTCGAACACGTAGCTGATCGCTGCGTTGCCGCTGAAGGCCTTGTCGCGGTCGGTGTTGGTCGCATCGGCCTTGTTGATGAACTTCGTGCCGGTGTGCACCCAGTCTTCACGACCGCCGAGGGTCAGGCGCCATTGATCCAGGGCCATTTGGTCCTGGACGTAGAGGCCGGTCTGGTAGGTCTTCTGGTTGTAGTCATAGAACGCGGTGGAGCGCGCCGGACGCACGATCGGCTGACCATGGATCGGGTTGTTCACGTTGATGTCCGGCGCACTGCCGAAGATCGAGGTGTAGTTGGTGTTGCTGCGCTGGTGATCCAGACCCAGCAGCAGGGTATGGCGGATGTCGCCGGTGGCGAAGTCGGCCTGGAAGTTGTTGTCCACGGCGAACTGGCTGATGTCTTCGTCGACGATGGTGGTCGAGCGGCCGACGTTGCCATCATTGTCCACTTGAGTGAACGGGTAGGAGCCGACGGTGATGCCCTGGAACGACAGATCCGACTTGGTGTAGCGCAGGTTCTGTTTGAACTGCCACACATCGTTCAGGCGATGTTCGAAGGCATAGCCCAGCGCGTAGTAGGTGCGGTCGTAGTATTCCCAGTCCGGATCGCCCAGATTCTTGTGGTGGGAAACCTTGCCGAACGGCATGTCGATTTTGGTGCCCTGCACCGGCAGGAACTGGCTGGTGATGCCGGTATCGTCGCGGGTGAACTGGGTCAGCAGGGTGAACTTGGTGTCGTCGTCGATGTTCCAGGTCAGGCTTGGCGCGATGTTGTAGCGCTTGTTGTCGACGTGGTCGACCTGAGTGCCGCTGTCACGCACCACGCCGCTGAGGCCATAGAGAAACTGGCCGGCGTCGTCGATCTTGCCGGTGCTGGCGAAGTTGATCTGACGGTGGTTGTCGCTGCCGTATTGCAGCTGGATTTCGCTGCTCTGCACATCGCTCGGGCGACGGCTGACCATGTCCAGCAGGCCGCCCGGCGGGGTCTGGCCGTAAACCGACGAGGCCGGGCCGCGCAGCAGGGCGAGGCGGTCGAGGTTCCAGGTTTCCTGTTTCGGGTTGGCGTACACGCCTTTTGGCAGCGGCAGGCCGTCGAGGAACTGGGTCGGTTCGAAACCGCGCACACGCAGCCAGTCGGCGCGGGTGTCGCTGCCGTAGCTGCTGGCAGTGATGCCGGGCATGTAGCGCACGGCGTCATCGAGGCTGTGCACGCCACGATCTTCCATTTGCTGGCGAGTGGCGACCGAAATCGAACGCGGTGCTTCGACCAGTGCAGTGTCGGTCTTGGTGCCGGCGGCGGTACGGGTGGCGGTGTAGCCTTCGACCGGGCCCCAGGCGCTTTCATAGTTTTCCACGCCGATCACCGAAGTTTCCGGCAGGGCCATCACGCCTTCCGGCAAGGCGACCAGGGTGTAGGTGCCGGCGCTGCTCTGTTCCAGTTGCAGACCGGTGCCACGCAGGGCCGCGCGCAGGGCGCCGGCCGCGTCATATTGGCCGTTGACCGGCGCCGAGGTCTTGCCCGCCGCCAGCGACGGGTTCAGCGACAGCGTGAGGCCGCCCTGGCTGGCGATCTGGTTCAGGGTGGTCGACAACGGAGCCGCCGGCAGGTTGTAGGCGCGTACGCTCGACGCCTGTTCAGCGGCGATCAGTTGGCTGCTGGCCAGCGGGGTGCAGAGGGCAATGGCGACCGCCAGCAAACTGGGGCGCAACAAGGTGTCTAGCGAACGGGACATACGGCGGCTCCTGAATGGAAATATTTCTCAATTGCCTGTGTGCCGGACGAGATTCGAAAAGTGATAGGGCTGGATGAAAATAATTTCGATTAACGAACGACATCGCTGCGCAAGTCAGCAGAAAGTCCGTTTTCATGGGGTGTGAAGGTTCTGTCGCGACCTGTTCGCGACAGCGATTGCTCAGGCAACGCAAGTTGTCAGGGCTTCGGATCAGCCTTGGCCACGGTCACCCACCATGGCGTGTGCTGCTCGATCTGCACCGGCAGGGTCGGCAGCAGGGCGTTCAGCGCCTTGTCGGTGTCGTGCAGCGGGAAGCTGCCGGTGATGCGCAGGTCGGCGACTTCCGGCGCAATGCCCAGATGGCCGCGACGATAGCGACCGAGTTCATGCACCAGGTCTTCCAGGCGCGCGTTGTCCACCACCAGCATGCCGCGGGTCCAGGCATCGGCGCCGGGGTTGAGCGCCACCACCGAATCCAGACCGTTATTGCGGATCAGCACTTGCTGGCCTTCGCGCAGGATCTGTTCCTTGGGATCGGATTGTGGATGCGCCGCGACCGCCGACTGCAACACGCTCAGGCGCGTGCCGGCGTCTTCGCGCTTGACCAGGAACCGCGTGCCCAGGGCGCGCATGCTGCCCTCGGCGGTTTCGACGATGAACGGCCGCGCATCGCCGTGACCGGTTTCGACGAGGATTTCGCCTTCCTGCAACACGATCAGCCGCCGCTTCTCATCAAAGCGGACATCCACCGCGCTGTGGGTATTGAGGTTGAGCACGGTGCCATCGGCCAGGCGCACGGTGCGCTGTTCGCCGGTGGCGGTGCGTTGATCGGCGAGCCAGTAATCCAGCGGTAGATAACGTTCGCCGGCAAACAACGCCAGACCGACCACCGCCACGACACTGGCCAGCCCGCTGCCGAGCTTGCGCACGCGGCGGCGGATGCCTTCGCGCGATTGCAGCAACGCGCTGCGTGCCGGGCCGTTGGCCACGCTGAAACGCTGGTCGAGCATGCCCAACTGACGCCAGGCGCGAGCGTGTTCTTCATTGGCCGCGTGCCATTTGGCGAACTCTTCGCGCTCCAGCGGCGTGCTGGAATCGAGGGTCAATTGCCAGGCAATCGCCGCATCCAGCACATGGGCCGGGACCGGTCGGGAACTGGCCGGGCTCATGTCGGCTCACCGTACAACGCGATGTAGCACTGGCGGATGCCCTGGGCCAGGTACTGACGCACGCGCGGGACCGACACGCCGAGTTTGTCGGCGATCTCGGCGTGGGTCAGACCGTCGAGGCGGTTATAGAGGAAAGCGGCGCGAGCCTTGGTCGACAGCTTGCCGAGCATGCGGTCGATGGCCTTGAGATCTTCGAGGATCAGTTGCTGCTCTTCGACCGAGGGCTGTTCGCCCTCGGGGATCAGCATCAGTTCGGTCAGATACGCCTGTTCAAGCGCCGCCCGGCGGAAGTAGTCGAACAACAAGCCTTTGGCGATCGCCACCAGAAACGCCCGGGGTTCGCGAGGCGTCAGCAGTTCATCGCGGCCGAGCAGGCGGACGAAGGTGTCCTGGCTCAGGTCTTCGGCCCGTTGCGGGCAGGCGACGTTGCGGCGCAGCCAGGCCAGCAGCCAGCCGCGGTGGTCGCGATACAACGCACCGACGAGCTCACTGTGAGGGCTTTGGGCTGAAGACACGACGACACCGACTGGGAAGTGTTAACTAACGAGAATTGTTCGCGATTGTGGCAGAGGTGGGAATGGTTAGCAATTGGCCACCGGTCGGGTTGTCGGGCGACAACCCGGATTCAGAACGAATGCGTCTGCTGGCGGCGTTTCCACTGACTCAGGCGTTGCTGCAGATTCAGCGGGCTGTGGATCTGCTGCTGGCGTGCCCGGCTGAACAGGATCAGCGCCAGTTCCGCCGTGGCCAGAGCGTCGGCGCTCGCATGGTGGCGCTCGAAGACTTCGAGCTTGAACCAGTCGATCCACTCGTCCAGCCCCGCCTCGCGAATCTGCGCCTGCGGGCAAACCAGCGGGGCGATCTGCGCCACATCGAGGAACACCGTCTGCAACTTGTGCCCCAGATGTTCCTTCAATGCGCGGCCGAGCATGTGCTGGTCGAACGAGGCGTGAAACGCCAGCACCGGACTGTCGCCGATAAACTCCAGCAGTTCGACCAAGGCTTCGGTGGGTTCGCTGCCGGCAGCAATCGCGCTCGGTGCCAGACCGTGAATCAACACACTCGGGCCGAGTTTCAGCTCGCGGCATTGCAGGGTGCGTTCGAACTGCTGACTGAAGTCGATCGCACCGTCCTCGATCACCACCGCGCCAATCGACAGCACCCGATCCTTGTTCAGGTTCAGCCCGGTGGTTTCCAGATCCAGCACTACCCAGCGCTGTTCGCGCAGGCTGCACTCGCGCAGCTCACCGATGGCCGGGAGTTTCGTCAGGCGCTGTTGCAGGTCGTCCGGCACAACGGGACTGGCCGGACGCAGCCACGAAAACAGGCTCATAGCTGATACCGCAGGGTCAGGCTGCTTTGCAGGCGCTGGGCCTGGCGCAGGGATTCACGCAGGATTCGCCGGTCCAGATGATTGAGGCTGTCGGGATCGACCCGGTTCGAGTACGGCAGGTTTTCCCGGGTCTGCAGTTGATGCTGTTGCATGCGCGTCTGCTGGATGAAGTGATAGGCCTCTTCGTACGCGGCACCATCCAGTCGGTCGATGATTTCTTTATCCACAAGCTGGCGGAAGCGTTCGAGGGTGTTGTTGGCATCGATGCCATGGGCCAGCGCCAGCAGGCGGGCACCGTCGACAAACGGGGTCAGGCCCTGAATTTTCAGGTCCAGCGTGGCTTTCTCGCCGTTCTTTTTCGTCAGCACGAACTCGCGGAAACGTCCTACTGGTGGACGGTTGCGCAAGGCGTTATCGGCCATCATCCGTTGGAACAGTCGGTTATCAGCGACCTGATCGAGAATCCCCCGGCGCAATTGCTCGCAGCCCTGTTCATCGCCCCAGACCACGCGCAGGTCGAAATAGATGCTTGATCCCAACAGGTTCTCCGGCGTTGCCTCGCGAATGAACGCGGCAAAACGTCGGGCCCATTCGGCGCGGGACAGGCACAGCTGCGGATTGCCGGCCATGACGTTGCCCTTGCACAGGGTGAAGCCGCATTGCGCCAGACTGTTATTGATCTGCTGGGCGATGGGCAGCAGCTTGCCGCGAATCTCCGCCGCATGGGCCGCATCCCGCGCGTCGAACAGAATGCCGTTGTCCTGATCGGTGTGCAGGGTCTGCTCGCGCCGGCCTTCGCTGCCGAAGCACAGCCAGCTGAACGGCACGCCGGGGTCGCCTTTTTCGGCGAGGGTCAGTTCGATCACCCGGCACACGGTGTGATCGTTGAGCAGGGTAATGATGTGGGTGATCTGGGTCGACGAGGCGCCGTGAGCGAGCATGCGCTCCACCAGTTGGCCGATCTCGCCGCGCAGGGTCACCAGTTGTTCGACCCGCTGGGCGCTGCGAATAGTCCGCGCCAGGTGCACCAGATCGACCCGCTGCAGCGAGAACAGATCCCGCTCGGAAACCACACCGCACAGGCGTCGATCCTTGACCAGACACACATGGGCGATGTGCCGTTCGGTCATGGCAATCGCCGCGTCGAAGGCGCTGTGATCCGGCGACAGATAGAACGGCGAGCGGGTCATATGGCGTTCGATCGGCTCGCTGAAATCGCCAACCCCTTCAGCCACTACATGGCGCAGGTCGCGCAGGGTAAAAATCCCTAGCGGCGCCTTTTGCTCGTCCACCGCGACGATGCTGCCGACCTGTTGTTCGTGCATCAATTTCACCGCTTCACGCAGAGGCGTAGACGGGCTGCAGGTCACCGGATGGCGCATGGCCAATTCGCCGAGGCGAGTGTTCAGCGAGTATTGAGTGCCGAGGGTTTCCACTGCTTTTTGCTGGACCTGCTGATTGACCTGATCGAGCAGGCTGCTGACCCCGCGCAGGGCGAAATCGCGGAAGGTGCTGGAGAGGGCGAACAGCTTGATGAACGCCAGTTTGTTCAGTTGCAGGCAGAAGGTGTCTTCGCCGGCCAGGTGTTCGGTGCGAGTCGCCCGTTCGCCGAGCAGCGCGGCGAGGGGAAAACACTCGCCGGTGGTGATTTCAAACGTGGTTTCGGTGCCGCCCTTGGCCGTGTGCGGACGTTCGCCGACCACCCGGCCCTGCTTGACGATGTAGAAGTGTTCGACCGGCCCGTCGGCGGGTTTGATGATGCTTTCGCCCTGACCGTAGAAGCGCAGCTGGCATTGCTCCACCAGATAGGCCAGGTGGGCGTGTTCCATTTGATTGAAAGGGGGGAAGCGCTGGAGGAATTGCAAAGTGCCCTGAATGTTCTGCAACACCGCGGTTTTCCCTGCCTGGGTGAAGGCGTCCGCTTTACTCATAACCATTACCGCAGTCTTTTTCGAATTGTTGTTGTCGGATCGTTGCAGCCATGGTCGACCCCATCGCGCGGGGTGCCCATTGGACGTAAGTCTAGGTTGGGCATGCCGTTGGGGAGTTTTCGGATATGCCCTACAAAATCAGTCGGAAATTCTTCGGTTCGCCCCTTGGAAAAAAATCCGACGAAGTGCACATTGAAGCTCTGCCCAGCGATGTCTGACCACTATGCCAGGGGATCGAATTGAAAACGTAGAGAACGCCATGTCCGACCACGATATTTTGAGCGACGCCGAGCGCGAAGCGCTCAGCGCTGTAATGCTCGAACCCGATCTGCCACCGCAGCGCGTATTGATCGTCGATGACGACAAGGACGCCCGGGAACTGTTGTCGGAGATTCTCGGGTTGGACGGTATTCGTTGCATGACCGCGGCCAGCGGTGAGTCTGCGCTGAAGATGCTCGAGGAAAGGCCCTCCATCGGCTTGGTGATCACCGATCTGCGGATGGGCAATGTTGACGGCCTGGACCTGATTCGTCAGGTGCGTGAATCGGTGCGGGCGGCGATGCCGATCATCATTGTTTCGGGCGATGCCGACGTGAAGGACGCGATTGCGGCGATGCATCTGAGCGTGGTGGATTTCCTGCTCAAACCGATCGATACCGCCAAGTTGCTCGGTCTCGTCAGACATGAGCTGGGCATCGAGCCCTAGCCAATCCGGCGCAAACAAAAAAGCCCTGATCCAAAGATCAGGGCTTTTTCATGTCCGGCATCAGCGCAGGTTACAGGCCGTTGGCAGCCTTGAACTCGCGACGACGACGGTGCAGGACCGGCTCGGTGTAGCCGTTCGGCTGTTTGGTGCCCTCGATCACCAGTTCGACCGCCGCCTGGAAGGCGATGTTGCTGTCGAAGTTCGGGGCCAGCGGACGGTACAGCGGGTCGTTCGCGTTTTGACGGTCAACCACCGGCGCCATGCGCTTGAGGCTTTCCATCACTTGCGCTTCGGTCACCACGCCGTGGCGCAGCCAGTTGGCGATGTGCTGGCTGGAGATACGCAGCGTCGCACGGTCTTCCATCAGGCCGACGTCGTTGATGTCCGGCACTTTCGAGCAACCCACGCCCTGGTCGATCCAGCGCACCACGTAACCGAGAATGCCCTGGGCGTTGTTGTCCAGTTCGTTCTTGATCTGCTCCGGGGTCCAGTTCGGGTTGACCGCCAGCGGGATGGTGAGGATGTCATCGACCGAAGCGCGGGCACGTTTGGCCAGCTCGGCCTGACGGGCGAACACGTCGACCTTGTGGTAGTGCAGCGCGTGCAGCGCAGCGGCGGTCGGCGACGGAACCCAGGCAGTGTTGGCGCCGGCCAGCGGGTGAGCGATTTTCTGTTCGAGCATCGCTGCCATCAGGTCGGGCATCGCCCACATGCCTTTACCGATTTGCGCACGACCTTGCAGGCCGGTGCTCAGACCGATATCGACGTTCCAGTTCTCGTAGGCGCCGATCCATTTCTCGGCCTTCATGTCAGCCTTGCGCACCATCGGGCCGGCTTCCATGGAGGTGTGGATTTCGTCGCCGGTGCGGTCGAGGAAACCGGTGTTGATGAACACCACGCGCTCGCTGGCGGCCTGGATGCAGGCCTTGAGGTTGACCGTGGTACGGCGCTCCTCGTCCATGATCCCGACTTTCAGGGTGTTGCGCTTGAGGCCCAGCACGTCTTCGATGCGACCGAACAGCTCGTTGGTGAACGCCGCCTCTTCTGGGCCGTGCATCTTCGGTTTAACGATGTATACCGAACCGGTGCGGGTGTTCTTGCGCGAAGTGTTGCCGCTCAGGTTGTGCATCGCCGCCAGGCAAGTCACCAGGCCGTCGAGGATGCCTTCCGGCACTTCGTTGCCGTGCTTGTCGAGGATCGCGTCGATGGTCATCAGGTGACCGACGTTACGCACGAACAACAGCGAACGGCCGTGCAGGGTCAGTTCGCTGCCGTCGACCTTGGTGTAGGTGCGATCCGGGTTCATGGTACGGGTGAAGGTCTGGCCGCCCTTGGACACGGATTCCGCCAGATCGCCCTTCATCAGGCCGAGCCAGTTGCGGTAGATCACAACCTTGTCGTCGGCATCGACGGCAGCGACGGAGTCTTCGCAGTCCATGATGGTGGTCAGCGCCGCTTCCATCAGGATGTCTTTGACGCCGGCGGCATCGGTCTGGCCGACCGGGGTGCTGGCATCGATCTGGATTTCGAAATGCAGGCCGTTGTTTTTCAGCAGGATCGCAATCGGCGCATTGGTGTCGCCCTGGAAGCCGATCAACTGAGCTTCGTTGCGCAGGCCGCTGGTGCTGCCGCCCTTGAGGGTGACGACCAGTTTGCCGTCAGCAATCTTGTAGCCGGTGGAGTCGACGTGGGAGCCGGTTGCCAGTGGCGCGGCTTCATCGAGGAACGCACGGGCGAAGGCGATGACTTTGTCGCCACGCACCTTGTTGTAGCCTTTGCCTTTTTCCGCGCCGCCGGCTTCGCTGATAGCGTCGGTGCCATACAGGGCGTCGTACAGCGAACCCCAGCGGGCGTTCGAGGCGTTGAGGGCGAAGCGGGCGTTCATCACCGGAACCACGAGTTGCGGGCCGGCGGTACGGGCGATTTCGTCATCGACGTTTTGCGTCGTTGCCTGGAAATCAGCCGCTTCTGGCAGCAGATAACCGATCTCTTGCAGGAAGGCTTTATAGGCCACGGCGTCGTGCGGCTGACCGGCACGGCTCTGGTGCCAGCCATCGATACGAGCCTGGAAGTCATCGCGTTTGGCGAGTAGGGCTTTGTTCTTCGGCGCCAGGTCGTGAATGACCTTGTCGGCACCTTCCCAGAATTTGTCGGCGGTGAGGCCGGTACCGGGAATGGCTTCGTTGTTCACGAAGTCGAACAGGACTTTGGCGACCTGCAGGCCACCGACTTGAACGTGTTCAGTCATTGCTTGCCTCACTCTGCTCAGCTATTTCGCTTTTCAGCTCTTCAATTTAACAATGAAGCCTCTGGCCATTTAAACCACAAACCCCTCGACCAGTACATGCCATCGCTGGCGGCTGGGCTGGAACCAATCAACGGCTTGGGGGCCTTGCTGACGGGGCTTTCAGGGTTGCGAACGTGCCTTGGGCAGACATCGATCCAGCGTTATGTAGTGCGCGCTGCGGCATACTACATGATGAGTTGCGGTTGTGAAAATCAGACTAATTACGTCGTTCTGCGACCCCATGACGCATTGCGGTCACGGCGCGGAACGGGATGTTCTCAAAAAACCAATGGATTGTTCCAGTTAAATATAAAAAGTTGTACACGATTTGTGATTTCGAGCGTCTGAGGCGTCTGTCGAACGCTTGCCTATACTTGCTTTTCTATAACAAAAGTCATGACAAGAGGGCTGCGCCATGGATCACCTCGTACTCACCGTCTTCGCACCGGACAAGCCCGGGCAGGTCGAGCGCATCGCCCAATGCATCGCCGAACATGGCGGTAACTGGCTGGAAAGCCGCATGTCACGCATGGCCGGGCAGTTCGCCGGGATCCTGCGGGTGGGCGTGCCGGCGGAGGCTTACGACGAATTAGTCGATGCCCTACAAGCTTTGTCGGCTCAGGGGATTCGCGTGCTGGTGGCCGAAAGCGGCATCGAGCAGGCCTGCACCTGGAAACCGATCGCCATGGAACTGGTGGGCAATGACCGACCGGGAATTGTGCGTGACATTACGCGGCTGCTGAGCGAGCAGGGCGTTAACCTCGAACGGCTGGTGACTGAAGTGCGCCCGGCACCGATGAGCAGTGAACCGCTGTTCCACGCCGAGGCGATTCTGGCGGTGCCACTGACCTTGTCGCTGGACGTGCTGCAATCGCGCCTGGAAACCCTTGCCGATGACTTGATGGTGGAACTGGTGCTGCGCACCGATCCCTGAGAACGGATCGGGTTATCCAGTTTAAACGTGCACCTGCCTGTGGATAACCTGTAGAGACTGAGCGCCAGACCACGTCCGCCGTGGCTTGGCGAAGATTGATCAAAAAACCGCCAGCATTCAGTGACTTGCGCACAAACGGCGGGGATCACGCTGTGGATAACCTTGGGAAGGAACGATACAGGCCACGAGAACCGTGGCCTGTGGAGGTTTGTGCGTTTTTTGATCAGCTGCGCCGGCGCAGACTCAGCCACGCATCGACGCTGTACACCGCCAGACCGGCCCAGATAAACATGAAGGCGATCAGCGTGCTGGACGATAAGTGCTCGCCGAACAGCAGCACGGCTTGCAGCAGCACCAGCGTCGGCGCCAGGTATTGCAGGAAACCGAGGGTGGTGTAGGGCAGATGCCGCGCCGCCGCGTTGAAGCACACCAGCGGCACCAGCGTCACCGGACCGGCTGCCACCAGCCACCAGGCTTCGGAGGTGGTCCAGAACTCGGCCTGAGCACTGGTTGCGGTCGGATTGAACAGCAGCCACGCAAGCGCGATCGGCACCAGCATCCAGGTTTCCACCACCAGCCCCGGCAGCGCCTTGACCGGCGCCTGCTTGCGGATCAGCCCGTAGAAACCGAAGGTCAGCGCCAGCACCAGCGAAACCCACGGCAGACTACCCACCTGCCACACCTGCTGCGCCACGCCGACCGCCGCCAGACCGACCGCCAGCCACTGCATGCGCCGCAGGCGTTCGCCGAGGATCAGCATGCCCAGCAGCACGTTCACCAGCGGGTTGATGTAGTAACCGAGGCTCGCTTCCAGCATCCGGCCGTTATTCACCGACCAGACGTAGGTCAGCCAGTTGGCCGCGATCAAGGTGCCGCTGAGCGCAAGAATCGCCAAGCGTTTCGGGTTGTCGCGCAGTTCCTGCCACCAGCCGGGATGCTTCCACACCATCAACAGCAGCGCGCCGAACAGCGCCGACCACAGCACCCGGTGGATGATGATTTCCACCGCCGGCACTTCGGCGATGGCTTTGAAGTAGAGCGGGAACAGTCCCCAGATGATGTAGGCGCTAAGGCCCAGAATGTACCCGCGACGCGGGTTGGCGGCTTGCATGCAGAATCCTTGCTTAGGCAGCTAACAAAGCAGCGATTGTACGGGCAGTTGTATAGACGTGTCGTGTCAGAAAAGCTTCAACGGCTCTTCGTTCAGCGCCGACAGTTGCTCGCGCAACGCCAGCACCTGATCGCCCCAATACCGCTCGCTGCCGAACCAAGGAAAGCTGCGGGGGAACGCCGGATCGTCCCAGCGTCGGGCCAGCCACGCGCTGTAATGCATCAGGCGCAAGGCGCGTAACGGTTCGATCAGCGCCAGTTCGCGCGGGTCGAAGTCGTGGAATTCGTTGTAGCCGTCCATCAATTCCGACAACTGCCCCAGACAATCCTGACGATCGCCGGCGAGCATCATCCAGATGTCCTGCACCGCCGGGCCCATGCGGCAGTCGTCGAGGTCGACGATGTGGAACATTTCGTCGCGGCACATCATGTTGCCGGGGTGGCAGTCGCCATGCATGCGGATGTTCTGGTGCGGCGTGTTGGCGTAGACGTCTTCCACACGCTTGAGCAGGTCGCGGGCGACCGATTCGTAGGCCGGCAGCAGGCTTTTCGGTATGAAGTTGCCTTCCAGCAAAGTGGTCAGCGAGTCATGGCCGAAGTTCTTCACGGCCAACGCTTCGCGGTGCTCGAACGGTTTGGTGCCGCCGACCGCGTGCATGCGCCCGAGCAACTGGCCCAGGCGATACAGCTGATCGAGATTGCCCGGCTCCGGCGCCCGGCCACCGCGACGGGGAAACAGGGTGAAACGAAAACCGGCGTGTTCGTGCAGGGTTTCGCCGTTGTGGATCAGCGGCGCCACCACCGGGATTTCGACGTCGGCCAGTTCGAAGGTGAACTGGTGCTCCTCCAGGATCGCTTCGTTGGTCCAGCGCTGCGGGCGATAGAACTTGGCGATCAGCGGTTCCGAGTCTTCGATGCCGACCTGATAGACGCGGTTTTCATAACTGTTGAGCGCCAGAATGCGCGCGTCGCTCAGGAAGCCGATGCTTTCGACGGCATCGAGCACGAGGTCTGGGGTGAGGGTTTCAAACGGGTGGGCCATGCTGACTCCTGCGCGCAGCAGGCTGCCGCGTCCGGCTCAGCATGGTAGCGCAGACGGGCTGTCTTGAGTGGGATCGTTCCCGTGCAGCGCACGGGAACGATCAGAGCGTCGTCAAATCAGGCGCCGACGATCCCGCCATCCTCACGGGTAATCGCCATCACCGATGAGCGTGGCTTGCCGTTCGGCAGGTGCTCGGGGAAGGTCGAACCGCCGTTCTCGCCCGGGTGCTGAATCCCGACGAACAGGGTTTTCTGATCCGGCGAGAAACTGATCCCGGTGACTTCACAGCCGATCGGCCCGACCATGAACCGGCGAATCTCACCGGTCGCAGGATCGGCGCAGAGCATCTGGTTGTTGCCCATCCCGGCGAAATCACCAGCGTTGCTCGAATCACCGTCGGTGAGAATCCACAGTCGGCCAGCCTTGTCGAAACCGAGGCCGTCCGGGCTGTTGAACATGTTCTGCGGGGTGATATTCGACGAACCGCCCTTCGGCGTACCGGCATGGACGCCCGGGTTGCCGGCCACCACGAACAGATCCCAGGCGAAAGTCTTCGACGCGTGATCGTCGCGGTCGGTGCGCCAGCGCAGGATCTGGCCGTAGACGTTTTTCTCCCGAGGATTCGGCCCGCCCACCGGTTGGCCGTCTTCGCCGCGCTTGGCGTTGTTGGTCAGGGTGCAATAAACCTGGCCGTCTTTCGGGCTGACCACGATCCATTCCGGACGGTCCATGCGCGTGGCGCCGACCACACTCGCCGCCAGACGCGCGTGAATCAGCACTTCAGCCTGATCAGCGAAACCGCTGCTGGCGTCGATGCCGTTTTTGCCGTGGGTCAGTTCGATCCACTGGCCCTGGCCTTTCGGATGGTCCGGGTTGCCGTCGCCGGCATCGAACTTGGCCACGTACAGCGTGCCGTGATCGAGGATGTCGCGGTTGGCCTTGGCGTTGCGGTGGTTGATCTTGTCGCGGCTGACGAATTTGTAGATGAACTCGCCGCGTTCGTCGTCGCCCATGTACACCACGGCGCGACCGTCGTCGGTCTCGGCCAGTGCGGCGTTTTCATGTTTGAAGCGGCCCAGCGCGGTGCGTTTGACCGGGGTCGATTGCGGGTCGAACGGATCGATCTCCACGACCCATCCGTGGCGGTTGAGTTCGTTGGGGTTCTTCGCCATGTCGAAGCGCGGATCGAACGGGTGCCAGTTGATCTCGCGGCTGGCGGCCGACACGCCGTAGCGTTTCTGCGCCGGGTCGAACTGTTGCTGGGCGTTGCTGCTGCCGAAACAGTCGGTGAAGTTCTCTTCGCAGGTCAGATAAGTGCCCCACGGCGTCTTGCCGTTGGCGCAGTTCTGGAAGGTGCCGAGAACTTTCTTGCCGTGCTTGTCGGCGCTGGTTTTCATCAGCTCGTGACCGGCTGCCGGGCCGCTGATACGCAGCGGCGAGTTGCCGTGAATGCGCCGGTTGTAGCGCGAGCCCTGGACGAACTGCCACTGGCCGTTCTTGCGCTGGACTTCGATCACCGACACGCCTTCGCAGGCCAGGGCCTTGCGCACGTCCTCGGCCGACTGCGGCATGCCGCCGTGCGGATAGAGGTAGCGATAGTTGGTGTATTCGTTGTTGATCGCCATCAACGCACGGTTTTTCTCGCCCGGGAATTCGAACAGGCTCATGCCGTCGTTGTTGTCGCCGAACTGCACTTCCTGCGCAGCCGCTGTGCCGTTGCCGCTCGGGTCGAAGGCCGGGCCGTTCTTTTGCAACGGCTGGCCCCAGCTGATCAGCACCGACGACTTGTAGCCTTTGGGCAGGCTGATGGTGTCGGTGGTGGCAGCCGGAATGCTGTCGAAGCCGAGCAGACGGCTGTTGCCGGCGCTGACACTGGCGGCCAGCACGCTGCGGCTCAGCAGGTTGCCGCCGAGGAACATCGCCGCGCCGCACAGCGCGCCGGCGCTGATGAAACCGCGACGGCTCAGGCCGACCATTTTTTCCAAGTCTGTGGATTGGTTTTCTTCTAATAGGCTCACATCAGGCTCCCTGCATGGTTTTGGCAGCCACCTTAATGCGGGTCGATGACGCTTTCGTTGCAGCGCCGGTTAGAGCGGTGTTCCGAGCAGCACATTGGACGGGGAAAACTGCACCTGTACTGGTTGTTCGACCGTCAGGCCACGAGTGCGCAAGTCCAGCGGTTCGGCCAGCGCGCACAGGGTCTGGCCATTGGGCAGGGCGATGCGCACTTCGCTCGGGCCGTCTTCGGCGTCGAGAATCGCCTCGATCCGACCGCTCAGAAGGTTGTGGCCGACGGCGGGCGTGGCCTCTGGCGCGAGCAGTTCGAGCCAGCCGGCCTTGATCAGCGCCACCACTTCGGTGCCCGGTTGCAGCTCCAGGTGCAAGGTGCTGTCGTGGGTGATCTGTGCGTCGATCGACAGGCCTTCGGCCAGTTCGAGGCGGATCAGATCGTTGCGGCCCTGACCTTCGATCAGCACGACTTTGCCGTGCAGCTGATTTCGCGCGCTGGTCCTGAGCATCAGCCGACCGAGCAGGTCCAGATCGCTGGCGTCCTCGGCCGCTTCCAGCACCTGGGCCTGCAAGGCTTGCAGCTTTTGATAAAGGCGCAGCACCCGCTCGCCTTCGCTCGACAACTTGGCGCCACCGCCGCCCTTGCCGCCGACCGCGCGCTCGACCAGAGGCTTTTGCGCGAGATTGTTCAGCTCATCGATGGCATCCCACGCCGCCTTGTAACTCAGGCCGGCGCTTTTCGCAGCGCGGGTGATCGAACCCTGTTCGGCGATGTGTTGCAGCAAGGCGATGCGCTGCGGACGGCGGACGATGTGCTGGGACAACAGAGAGGGCAGGGACATGGCGGACGCTTTGTGCTGAAAGGTTGAGGGAGGACGTTGGCGGCTCGAGGCGTATCCGTCAAGCCGCGTCGCCGGGTTTTGGCGTGCGGGCCAGGCAGTACACATCCACCCGCGCGGCGCCGGCGTCCATCAGCAACCGGGCCAGCGCCTGGGCGGTGGCGCCGGTGGTCAGCACGTCGTCGACCAGGGCCAGGTGCCGGCCTTTCACCTGGGCATCGGGGCTCAAGGCGAAGGCGTGTCGCAGATTGCGTTTACGCGCTTTGGCGTTGAGGGCCTGCTGGGCGTCGGTATCCTGCACGCGCAACAGGCTGTGTTCCTCGCAAGGCAGGTCGAGTGACTTGCCCAGCCACTGCGCCAGCATCGCTGCTTGGTTGAAGCCGCGCTGGCGCAGGCGTTTCGGTGCAAGCGGTACCGGCAGCAGGGCGTCCGGGCGAGGCAGGTCTTCTTCGAAGCGATGTTGCAGGAACTCGCTGAGAACGTCGGCGAGCAAGTGGCCAAGCGGCCATTTGCCGTTGTGCTTGAAACGGGTGATCAGCGTGTCCACCGGAAAGCCATAAACCCATGGCACGGCCACTTGCTCAAAGGCTGGCGGATCCTGCAGGCAGCCACCACAGGTAAGCCCGGCAGCGGGCAAGGGCAGGGCGCACGTCAGGCATTGATCGCCCAGCCACGGCAGATCGGTTTCACAGGCGGTGCAGATCGGGATTTGCGCGTCTGCCGGCTCATCGCACAATAAACAGAGTTGTTTGTTTTTTAACCAGATGTAAACCGGCCGTTCGTAGTGTGGTTGACAGCGCATGACTCTTCCTTAAATATGCCGAACATCCGTGTCGTGCCTGTGGGTATTCCGTTTCCCCAGGCGCCAGCCAAGCATAACCAAGGAACCGCCCATGAGCGCCAGCACCACTGCCACCCTGCGTCACGACTGGACTTTGGCCGAAGTCAAAGCACTCTTCGTTCAGCCATTCAACGACTTGCTGTTCCAGGCGCAGACGGTGCACCGCGCGCATTTCGACGCCAACCGCGTCCAGGTTTCCACCCTGCTGTCGATCAAGACCGGCGCCTGCCCGGAAGATTGCAAATATTGTCCGCAGTCCGGTCACTACAACACCGGGCTGGAAAAAGAAAAGCTGATGGAAGTGCAGAAAGTCCTCGAAGAGGCTGCCCGCGCCAAGGCCATCGGCTCGACCCGTTTCTGCATGGGTGCGGCGTGGAAACACCCGTCGGCCAAGGACATGCCTTACGTGCTGAAGATGGTCGAAGGCGTGAAGGCCATGGGCCTGGAAACCTGCATGACCCTCGGTCGTCTCGATCAGGATCAGACCGAAGCGCTGGCCAAGGCCGGGCTCGATTACTACAACCACAACCTCGACACCTCGCCCGAGTTCTACGGCAGCATCATCACTACCCGCACCTACAGCGAGCGCCTGCAGACGCTGGCCTACGTGCGCGACGCGGGGATGAAGATTTGCTCCGGCGGCATTCTCGGCATGGGCGAGTCCCTCGATGACCGCGCGAACCTGCTGATCCAGCTGGCCAACCTGCCGGAGCATCCGGAATCGGTGCCGATCAACATGCTGGTGAAAGTCGCCGGCACGCCACTGGAAAACGCCGACGATGTCGATCCATTCGACTTCATCCGCATGCTCGCCGTGGCGCGCATCCTCATGCCGCAATCCCACGTGCGCCTGTCCGCCGGCCGCGAAGCGATGAACGAGCAGATGCAGGCCCTGGCGTTCTTCGCCGGCGCCAACTCGATCTTCTACGGCGACAAACTGCTGACCACCGCCAACCCGCAGGCCGACAAGGACATGCAGCTGTTCGCACGTCTGGGCATTCAGCCGGAAGCCCGTGAAGAGCATGCCGACGAAGTGCATCAGGCGGCCATCGAACAGGCGCTGGTGGAGCAGAAGAGCAGCGAGCAGTTCTACAACGCGGCGGTGTAAAAAACTGCGCGGATTCCTCTGAAGGAATGCAAACTCCTGTGGGAGCGAGCTTGCTCGCGAAAGCGGTGCTTCAGTCGACATTGATGTCGGATGTGAAGGCCTCTTCGCGAGCAGGCTCGCTCCCACAAGGGATCTGTGTCACTTGAATGTCGAGGCTTGCATGTCTTTCGATCTCGCCGCACGCCTTGCTGCCCGTCGTGCCGAAAATCTCTATCGCCAGCGCCCGCTGCTTGAAAGCCCGCAAGGGCCGGAAGTGGTGGTCGACGGTCAGCCGTTGCTGGCGTTCTGCAACAACGATTACCTGGGCCTGGCCAATCATCCGCAAGTGATCGAAGCCTGGCGCGCCGGCGCTTCGAAATGGGGCGTCGGCGGCGGTGCTTCGCATCTGGTGATCGGTCACAGCGGTCCGCATCACGCGCTTGAGGAGGCTTTGGCGGATCTCACCGGACGGCCGCGTGCGCTGTTGTTCACCACCGGTTACATGGCCAACCTCGGCGCGGTCACCGCATTGGTCGGGCAGGGCGATACGGTGCTGGAAGACCGGCTCAATCATGCGTCGTTGCTGGATGCCGGATTACTGTCCGGCGCGCGCTTCAATCGTTATCTGCACAACGACGCCGACAGCCTCGCCAAGCGTCTGGAGAAAGCCACCGGCAATACGCTGGTGGTCACTGACGGCGTGTTCAGCATGGACGGCGACCTCGCCGATCTGCCGGCGCTGGCCCGGGAAACCAAGGCCAAAGGCGCCTGGCTGATGGTCGATGACGCCCACGGATTCGGCCCGCTGGGGGCGAACGGTGGCGGGATCGTCGAGCATTTCGGTTTGAGCCAGGAAGACGTGCCGGTGCTGGTCGGCACCCTCGGCAAAGCGTTCGGTACGGCTGGCGCGTTTGTGGCCGGCAGTGAAGAGCTGATCGAAAGTCTGATCCAGTTCGCCCGCCCGTACATCTACACCACCAGCCAACCGCCGGCGCTGGCCTGCGCAACGTTGAAAAGTCTGGAACTGCTGCGCAGCGAGCACTGGCGTCGCGAGCATTTGCAGACGCTGATCCGTCAGTTCCGCCACGGTGCCGAACAGATTGGTCTGGAACTGATGGACAGCTTCACGCCGATCCAGCCGATCCTGATCGGCGATGCCGGTCGCGCGGTGCGTCTGTCGCAGATGCTGCGCGAGCGTGGGCTGATGGTTACCGCGATCCGCCCGCCGACCGTGCCTGCCGGCAGCGCGCGGTTGCGGGTGACGCTGACCGCTGCCCACAGCGAGGCGCAGGTGCAGCTATTGTTAGAAGGACTGGCCGATTGCTTTGCGCAACTCAAGTCGGAGCCAAGCCATGCGTGATCGCCTGATTCTGCTACCGGGTTGGGGGCTCGGCGTTTCGCCGCTGGAGCCGCTGGCCGCCGCGTTGCGCGGACTCGACGAGCACCTGCAGGTCGACATCGAGCCGCTGCCGGAACTGGACTCCAGCGATCTGCAAGACTGGCTCGACGAGCTCGATGAGCTCATCCCCGAAGATGCCTGGCTCGGCGGCTGGTCACTGGGCGGCATGCTCGCTTCAGAGTTGGCGGCACGGCGTGGCGAACATTGCTGCGGCTTGTTGACCCTGGCGAGCAATCCTTCGTTTGTCGCCCATGAACAGTGGCCGAGCGCGATGCCCGGCGAGACCTTCGATGCGTTTCTGGCCGGCTGCGGCGCCGACCCGCGCACGACTCTCAAACGATTCTCTCTGCTGTGCGCCCAGGGCGCGCAAGACGCGCGTGGCTTGTCGCGGCTGTTGCTCGGCGGCGCGCCGAATACCTCGCCGGCCGCGTTGATGGCCGGTCTGGAATTGTTGGCGCAGATCGATACGCGCGATGCCTTGCAGGCGTTTCGTGGCCCGCAATTGCATCTGTTCGGAGGGCTGGACGGGTTGGTGCCGGCGGAGGCCGCGGGCGAGTTGTTCGCGTTGCTGGCAGATGTCGAGGTCGGTCTGATCGAGCAGGCCAGCCATGCGTTTCTTCTGGAAGACCCCCACGGTGTAGCGGGTGCGATCCAGGCGTTTTTAAGTGAGTGCGGTGATGACTGATTTGTCTGTTGCGGCGTTGCCCGGCGGCTTGCCTGACAAGCGCCAGGTCGCGGCTTCTTTTTCTCGTGCAGCGGCCAGCTATGACAGCGTCGCGGAGTTGCAGCGCGATGTCGGTACGCAGTTGATGAATCGCTTGCCGGTGGATTTTCGGCCGGCACGCTGGCTGGATCTGGGCTGCGGCACCGGGTATTTCACTCGGGCGCTGGCCGAGCGATTTGGTGAGGGGCTGGCGCTCGATATCGCTGAAGGCATGCTCAATCACGCGCGGCCGTTGGGCGGGGCCACACACTTCATTGCTGGCGATGCCGAACGTTTGCCGTTGCAGGATTCGACCTGCGATCTGATCTTCTCCAGCCTCGCCGTGCAGTGGTGCGCGGACTTCGAAGCGGTGCTCGCCGAAGCGTTTCGGGTGCTGAAACCGGGTGGGATTTTCGCGTTTGCTAGTCTTTGTGTAGGGACGCTGTACGAATTGCGCGACAGTTGGCGTCAGGTCGATGGCCTGGTGCACGTCAACCGCTTCCGCGAATTCGCCCGCTATGAGCAATTGTGCGCGGCCAGTGGTTTGCGCAGTGTCTGTCTGGAGAACCGGCCGCATGTGCTGCATTACCCGGATGTGCGCAGCCTGACCCATGAACTCAAGGCCTTGGGCGCGCATAACCTGAACCCTGGCCGGCCGGGTGGATTGACCGGGCGGGCGCGGATTCTGGGGCTGGTCGAAGCCTACGAGCAGTTCCGTCAGCCGCAGGGCTTGCCGGCGACTTATCAGGTGGTCTACGCCGTGTTGGAGAAACCCTTATGAGCGCAGCCTATTTCATCACCGGAACCGACACTGACGTTGGCAAGACCACTGTCGCCGCCGGATTGCTGCACGCTGCGCGGTCGGCGGGGCTGAGTACGGCGGCGGGCAAACCGGTGGCGTCCGGTTGTGTGGTGACGCCCAGAGGCCTGCGCAATTCCGATGCGCTGGCGTTGCAGGCCGAATGCTCGTTGCCGCTGACGTATCAACAGGTCAATCCGGTGGCGTTCGAGCCAGCGATCGCGCCGCATCTGGCAGCGCGTGAGGCGGGTGTGGCGTTGACCGTGCAATCGTTGCTGGCGCCGATGCGCGAGATTCTGGCCATGAACGCCGACTTCACGCTGATCGAAGGCGCGGGCGGCTGGCGGGTGCCGTTGGCGGATCAGGACAATTTGTCGGATCTGGCGATTGCGTTGAAGTTGCCGGTGATTCTGGTGGTCGGCGTGCGTCTGGGATGCATCAGTCATGCGTTGTTGACTGCCGAGGCGATTGCCCGGGACGGGCTGCAACTGGCGGGGTGGGTGGCGAACATCATTGATCCGAAGACGTCGCGGCTGGAGGAAAACCTGGCGACACTGGCCGAGCGGATTCCGGCACCGTGCCTGGGGCGGGTGCCGAAACTCAAAGCCGTCAGCGCTGAAGCGGTCGCCGATCACTTGCAACTGGATCTGCTCGACTGATTTTGGCTATGACAAGGCACTGTGCCATTAGTGTTTTTGACGGGTGTTTTTCTGACGCCTCTGGTTCAATGGCACCCATTGATCCTTCCCAAGGATGAGAGCTCCCATGGAAATCTCCGGAAACACAGCTTTTTATGCAGGTCTGAGTACCATTCAGACCGGGCAGAACCGCGTCGATCAGGCCGCCAGCCAGATCGCCAGCAGCACCATCGAGCGTTCGGTCACCAGCCAGTCTTCGGAAGTGCAGGTCGATCGTCTGCGTTCCGTGGATCGCGCCCAGCAATCGGACCTTGCCAGCAACATGGTCGAGATGGCCCAAGGCAAGTTTCAGGCGGAACTGGGCGTGAAAGTCGCCAAGGCTTCCGATGAAATGCTCGGTACGATCATCGATACCTTCGCCTGATTTTTTGATCTGCGCTTTGCCAGACGCCGCGACTGTTCGCGGCGTTTTTCGTTGTAAGTCCTTCTCCCTCAACTAATCTTTTTTCAGTGCACATGGCTCGGTCGGGCGCATGTCGCGCTGCTGTGTCCGGCGTTCGGAAAATGTGATGACGAATGGCAAAAGAACGACGCTTGACAAGATTTCGGCGTAAACGTATGTTTCAAACAACTGTTTGACCGTCACAACAAATCAACGCGGTCGTTCATTCCCGGTTACATCAGCAGAGGTTTATCGCTATGCCTGACTACAAGGCCCCCTTGCGTGATATTCGCTTCGTTCGTGACGAACTGCTCGGCTACGAAGCGCACTATCAGAGCCTTCCAGCGTGCGCAGACGCAACGCCGGACATGGTTGACGCCATTCTCGAAGAGGGCGCCAAGTTTTGTGAGCAGGTGCTGGCACCGCTGAACCGCGTGGGTGACACCGAAGGCTGCACCTGGAGCGAGTCCGGCGTGAAAACCCCGGCCGGCTTCAAAGAGGCCTACAAGCAATTCGTGGAAGGCGGCTGGCCAAGCCTGGCCCATGACGTCGAGCACGGCGGTCAGGGTCTGCCTGAGTCGCTGGGTCTGGCAGTCAGCGAGATGGTTGGCGAAGCCAACTGGTCGTGGGGCATGTACCCGGGCCTGTCGCACGGCGCGATGAATACCATCTCCGAGCACGGCACCCCAGAGCAGCAAGAAGCCTATCTGACCAAACTGGTCTCCGGCGAATGGACCGGCACCATGTGCCTGACCGAGCCGCACTGCGGCACCGACCTGGGCATGCTGCGCACCAAGGCCGAACCTCAGGCCGACGGTTCCTACAAAGTCTCCGGCACCAAGATCTTCATCTCGGCCGGTGAACACGACATGGCCGACAACATCGTCCACATCGTGCTGGCCCGCCTGCCGGACGCACCGGCCGGCACCAAAGGCATCTCGCTGTTCATCGTGCCGAAGTTCATGCCGAATGCTGATGGCACCGTCGGAGCACGCAACGCCGTGACCTGCGGTTCGATCGAACACAAGATGGGCATCCACGGCAACGCGACCTGCGTGATGAACTTCGACGGCGCGACCGGTTTCCTGATCGGCCCGGCGAACAAAGGCCTGAACTGCATGTTCACCTTCATGAACACCGCACGTCTGGGTACCGCGCTGCAAGGTCTGGCCCACGCCGAAATCGGCTTCCAGGGCGGCCTGAAATACGCTCGCGATCGTCTGCAAATGCGCTCCCTGACTGGCCCGAAAACGCCGGACAAGGCTGCTGACCCGATCATCGTTCACCCAGACGTACGCCGCATGCTGTTGACCATGAAGGCATTCGCCGAAGGCAACCGTGCGATGGTGTACTTCACCGCCAAACAGGTCGACATCGTCAAATACGGCGTGGACGAAGAAGAGAAGAAGAAAGCCGACGCACTGCTGGCCTTCATGACTCCGATCGCCAAAGCGTTTATGACCGAAGTCGGTTTCGAATCCGCCAACCACGGCGTGCAGATCTACGGCGGCCACGGCTTCATCGCCGAGTGGGGCATGGAGCAGAACGTTCGCGACAGCCGCATCTCGATGCTGTACGAAGGCACCACCGGCATCCAGGCACTCGACCTGCTGGGCCGTAAAGTGCTGATGACTCAAGGCGAGGCTCTCAAAGGCTTCACCAAGATCGTCCACAAGTTCTGCCAGAACAACGAAGGCAACGAAGCCGTCAAAGAGTTCGTCGCACCGTTGGCTGCACTGAACAAAGAGTGGGGCGAGCTGACCATGAAGGTCGGTATGGCCGCCATGAAAGATCGCGAAGAAGTCGGCGCGGCCTCCGTGGACTACCTGATGTACTCCGGTTATGCCTGCCTGGCTTACTTCTGGGCCGACATGGCGCGTCTGGCTGCTGAAAAACTGGCTGCCGGCACCACCGACGAGGCGTTCTACACCGCCAAGCTGCAAACCGCGCGCTTCTACTTCCAGCGCATCCTGCCGCGTACCCGTACGCACGTGGCCACCATGCTGTCGGGCGCCAACAACCTGATGGACATGAAAGAAGAAGACTTCGCACTGGGCTACTAAGCCTTAACGCAGTCTTTCAAAAAACCGCTGCTCCCTCGGGGGCAGCGGTTTTTTTGTGCCCGGATTTCCCCAATCCCGGGGCTGATTCCCCAGCATTGATGAAGCCACTGTTCAGCCGAACCCCTGCGCTTATTGATTCAAAATATTTCCAGAAGAGTGGCCAATTAATTGCACTGCCCGATTTACCGGTGCTAACCAGAACTGCCTGCTCAAAGAAGCAAGACGCCCGGCACTTAACAACAACAGTCAGGGTGAAGCCTATGAACATCAGTCGACTCGCTCGTTTGACCTTCTGGTTGCCCGTTGCGCTATCAGTCCACAGCGCATGGGCCGCCGACCCCGCCGAAGTCGATCCCCCGGTGCCGGAAGTCCCTTCGCTGCAATCGTTGCGCGGGATGGTGCCTCCCGATCCGTCCGGTACCGAAGGCGGACGCAAGGTCGACCTGATGACCGACTACGTGCTCAATCGTCAGGCTGCGATCCTGCTGGGCAAAGCGTTGTTCTGGGACATGGAGATCGGCAGCGACGGCTCCACGGCCTGCGCGTCCTGCCACTACCACGCCGGCGTCGACCACCGCATCACCAACCAGCTCAACCCCGGCCAGGCGCACACCAACGCCAACGTCGCGTCGATCTTCAACAAGCCGTTTGTGGCGTCGGACATTCCCGGTGATGTGGCGTCCTACGCGACGTTGTCCGGCGGCAAGGGCGGCCCGAACTACACGCTGAAGAAAACCGACTTCCCGACCCATGTGCTGAGCAATCCTCTGGAGCGAAACTCGCCCATCGTGTACTCGACGGACGACGTGGTCGGCTCGCAAGGCGTGTTCGACGCAAACTTCGTCAAACCCAACCAGCCGCGTTTCGACAAATGCACCCAGCAGCCGGACGGCCTGTTTCAGGTCGGCGGCATCAACGTTCGCCGCAGCACCGGGCGCAATGCGCCGTCGGTGATCAACGCCGCGTTCAACGTGCGCAACTTCTGGGACGGTCGGGCCAACAACGTGTTCAACGGCTTCTCGCCGTTCGGCAATCGCGACCCGGATGCCGGGATCTACGTGACCAGCGAACGCAGCACGGTCGCCACCAAAGTCCGGCTGGCGCTCAATGATGCGTCTGCCGCCTCGCAAGCCGTCGGCCCGCCCGGCAGTCCGGTGGAAATGTCTTGCGGTGGCCGCACCTTTGCCGACATCGGCCGCAGGATGCTCGACACGTTGATGCTCAAGCAGCAGCGGATTTCGTCCACCGACTCGGTACTGGCTCCGGTGTCCGGCGCACGGCGGCCGACCTATCGCGAGCTGATCAAGAACGCCTTCCAGCCCCGGCTGTGGAACGCCACGCAAAACGTTCTGGTGGGCGGTGCGCCGTACACCCAGATGGAGGCCAATTTCCCGCTGTTCTTCGGCCTGGCGATCCAGATGTATGAGGCGACGCTGGTGTCCGATCAGGCGCCGATCGATGCCTACCTGCAAGGCGACCATATGGCAATGAACGCGCAAGAGGTCGAGGGCATGAACCTGTTTCTCGGCAAGGGCAAATGCGTCAATTGCCACGGCGGTCCGGAGCTGACCAACGCCGCCAGCCGTCTGCTGATGCATCCGCGCGAACGCATCGAGCGGATGGTGATGGCCGACAACCTGACCACTCTTTACGACAACGGCTTCTACAACACCGGTGTGCGCCCGACCTCGGAAGACCTGGCCCTCGGCGGCGTGGACGCGTGGGGCAATCCATGGTCGTTCACCCGGCAGTACAACAGCGTGTTGCAGGGCGGTCGGTCGGTGGATCCGCTGGACGTCGATGTCTGCACGTTCGAGGCACCGTTGAGTGCCGCGATTCCGTGCGATGCCACGCTCAAGCCGAATGTCGGTTTCCGCGATTCGGTCGACGGCGCGTTCAAGACCCCGACCCTGCGCAACATTGCCCTGACCGGGCCGTACTTCCACAACGGCAGCCGCTCGACGCTCAAGCAGGTGATGGAGTTCTACAACCGTGGCGGTGACCGGCGCGGCGAGGATGCCAACAACACCAGCGGCTTCGAGCACCCGGCGGTGAACCAGCACAACACGTCCAACCTCGATCCGGACATGACGGCGCTGAACCTGACGCCTGCCGAAATCGATGCCGTGGTGAAGTTCATGGAAGTCGGCCTGACCGATCCGCGCGTGGCCTGGGAACGGGCACCGTTTGATCATCCATCGCTGGTGATCCCGCAGGGTCATATCGGCGACGAGAATGCCGTGACCCAACGCCCGGCCAGTCCGAAAGTCACGACCCGTCAGGCGATGGACGCATCGCTCAATCTCAAGCCGTACGGTGCTGAAGGCCGGCCGGCGGCCGAGGGGCCATTGCAGCCGTTTTACAACGATCTCTGAACAGAAAAACACACCATGGCCATCAAGAATGATGGCCATGGTGGCCGTCTAGCGGCCATTGCGCAAAAAACCTGACTAAATCCCTCAGCAACCGCCGATTTCGGCCGTTAAAGAGACAGCCTGTGATCTGGATCACATTGTGTGTGCTTAACTGGCCACATTGCAGGCACAATGCCATCTCTTTGCCATGACGGGTCGGAGCTTTTACCCTTGCCGCGTTCTTCCGCTGTACGTTTCAGTCATTTCCTACCTTCACTGCTGTTGTTGCTCGCGGGGTTGGCGGCTGCGTACGTCAAAGACCTCAACGTGTTCTTCACCTCGCTGTTTAACGTGTTGCCGACCTTGGTGCTGCTGTTGGGCGGTTCGTACTGTGCGGTTTACCGACGCCAGCGCGAGCTGTTTCTGATGGTCACGGTGTACATCGCCTACTTCCTGCTCGACACTCAGACCGACTATTACCGCGACAACGGCAAGGTGCGCGAAGACGCGGCCGTGGTGTTCCACCTGGTCTGTCTGCTGTTGCCGCTGTTGTTCGGACTATTCGCCGCGTGGCAGGAGCGCACGCATCTGTTTCAAGATATGGTCGCGCGCTTCGCCGTGTTGCTGGCCTTTGGCAGCGTGGCGCTGGGGCTTGAGCAAAGTTACCCGCAGGCGTTGCTGATGTGGCTTTCCGAGATCCGCTGGCCGGCGCTGCACGGCGCGTGGATGAGTCTGATCCAGTTGTCGTATCCGGTGTTCATCTCGGCGTTCCTGCTGCTGGCCTGGCAATACTGGCGCAACCCGCGTCCGCTGCACGCGGCGCAACTGGTGGGGTTGCTCGGGGTGTTCTGGATGCTGCCGAAAACCTTCATCCTGCCGTTCACCCTGAACATCATGTGCAGCCAGGTCATGCTGATGATTGCTGCAGCGGTAGCGCATGAGGCTTATCAAATGGCCTTCCGCGACGAACTCACCGGTCTGCCGGGCCGCCGCGCACTTAACGAGCGTATGCAGCGTCTGGGTCGCAACTATGTGCTGGCAATGAGCGACGTCGATCACTTCAAGAAATTCAACGACACCCACGGCCACGACGTGGGTGACCAGGTCTTGCGTCTGGTCGCCAGCAAGCTGTCCAAAATCAGCGGCGGTGGTAGGGCTTATCGCTATGGCGGTGAGGAATTCGCACTGGTGTTTGCGGGCAAGACTCTTGAAGAGTGCATGCCGCACCTGGAAGTCATCCGTGAGTCGATTGCGTCCTACAACATCCAGCTGCGAAATCAGGAAAGCCGCCCGCAGGATGATCAGCAGGGCCGTCAGCGTCGCTCGGGTTCGGGCGCATCCAGCGTGTCGGTCACGGTCAGCATCGGCGTGGCCGAACGTCTGGAACAGCGCACCCCGGAAGAGGTGCTGAAATCCGCCGACCAGGCGCTCTACAGCGCCAAGGGCGCAGGCCGAAACTGCGTGATGGCGTTCGGGCAGAATCGCCGTGGCGCGGTGCGCATGGACAACGCCGCAGGTTGAGTGATGACGGCGCATTCAGCGTCTGGACAGTGATTGTGAGGCAGGGTGGCCGGCAGTAGGTTGAAGCAATCTGCTGAAGGAGAAGCCACCATGCCCGAGTACAAAGCTCCCCTGCGCGACATGCGCTTTCTGATCGACCACGTCTTTGACTTCCACACTCAGTACGCGGCCCTCGGCGCCCACGACGCCAGCCCGGACATGATCAACGCGATCCTCGACGAGGGCGCGAAGTTCTGTGAGAACGTTCTGGCCCCGCTCAATCGCAGCGGTGACGAAGAGGGCTGCCATTTCGACAACGGCGTGGTGACAACGCCTACAGGCTTCAAGCAAGCCTTCGCACAATACGTGGAAGGTGGCTGGCACGGTCTGGCGGCGGATCCGGCCTACGGCGGTCAGGGCTTGCCGAGTTCGCTGGGACTGGTGATCAGCGAAATGGTTGCTTCCAGCAACACCTCGTGGGGCATGTACCCGGGCCTGACCCACGGCGCCATGTCGGCGATCCACGCCCACGGCACCGAAGAACAGAAAAACACCTATCTGCGCAAACTCACCGCCGGCCAGTGGACCGGCACCATGTGCCTGACCGAAGCCCACTGCGGTACCGACCTGGGCATCATCAAGACCCGCGCCGTGCCTCAGGCAGACGGCAGTTATGCAGTGACCGGCAGCAAGATTTTCATCTCCGCCGGCGAGCACGACATGAGTGACAACATCATTCATCTGGTGTTGGCCAAACTGCCGGACGCACCGGCGGGCACCAAAGGCATTTCGCTGTTTATCGTGCCGAAATTCCTCCCGAACGCATCCGGTGAGGCGGGCGAGCGCAACGGCGTTTCCTGCGGTTCGATCGAGCACAAGATGGGCATCAAGGCCTCGGCCACCTGCGTGCTGAACTTCGACGACGCCAAAGGCTTCCTGATCGGCGAGCCGAACAAGGGCCTGAACTGCATGTTCACCATGATGAACCACGCACGCCTCGGCACCGGGATGCAGGGCCTGTGTCTGGGCGAGGCGAGTTTCCAGGGCGCAATCAAATACGCCAACGACCGCTTGCAGATGCGCGCCCTGACCGGCGCCAAAGCTCCGGACAAACCGGCCGACCCGATCATCGTCCACCCGGACGTGCGGCGCATGCTGCTGACCATGAAAGCTTTCAACGAAGGCAACCGCGCGCTGACCTATTTCACCGCGCAGATGCTTGATGTCGCACACCTGAGCCCGGACGCCGAGGCGCGTCAGGAAGCCGAGGATCTGTTGGCGTTCCTGACGCCGATCTGCAAGGCGTTCATGACCGACACCGGGCTGGAAGTGACCAACCACGGCATGCAGGTGTTCGGTGGCCACGGATTTATCCGCGAGTGGGGCATGGAGCAACTGGTTCGCGACTGCCGGATCGCGCCGATCTACGAGGGCACCAACGGTATCCAGGCGTTGGATCTACTCGGGCGCAAAGTGCTGGGCAGTCAGGGCAAGCTGCTGCGCAACTTCACCAAAATCGTCCACAAGTTCTGCGCGGCCAACGCCGGGCATCCGCAACTTGGCGAGTTTGTCGCGCAGCTCGATGGCCTCAATCAGCAGTGGGGCGAGCTGACCATGAAGGTCGGCATGGCCGCGATGAAGAACCCGGATGAAGTTGGCGCCGCGTCGGTGGATTACCTGATGTACAGCGGTTACATCGTTCTGGGCTACCTGTGGCTGCGCATGGCGCTGGTTGCCCAGGCGCAGCTGGAGTCGGGCGAGGGTGATGGCGATTTCTGCCAGGGCAAACTGGCGACGTGCGAGTTTTACTTCAAGCGCCTGTTGCCGCGCACCGCGGCGCATCGTTCGGCGATCGAGGCGGGCAGCGATTGCCTGATGAAACTGCCGGCCCAGTTGTTCTCCCTGTAACACGCCACTGTTAAACAAAAGAGCCCGCAGATTGCGGGCTTCTTTATGGTTGATTGCTGGTGACTAAAAATAACAAAACAGTCACCGCCTGACCCTATGTGTCGCAAAAGTTGTTGGGTTACACTCCAGCTCAACGAAAACACCCTTCCACGAATCACCTGTTTAGATCTTTGCGAGGTTTGCCATGGCTGACTACAAAGCGCCGCTGCGCGATATGCGCTTCGTCCTCAATGAAGTGTTCGAAGTCGCCAAACTCTGGGCCGAACTGCCGGCCCTGGCCGAGACCGTGGACGCGGAAACCGTTGAAGCCATTCTCGAAGAGGCCGGCAAGGTCACCAGCAAAAGCATCGCGCCCCTGAGCCGTGCCGCCGACGAAGAAGGCTGCCACTGGGCCGACGGTGCCGTCACCACGCCGGCCGGTTTCCCACAGGCCTATCAGACTTATGCCGAAGGCGGCTGGGTCGGTGTAGGCGGTGATCCGGCCTACGGCGGCATGGGCATGCCCAAAGCCGTTTCGGCCCAGGTCGAAGAGATGGTCAACTCCGCCAGCCTGTCCTTCGGTCTGTACCCGATGCTGACCGCCGGTGCCTGCCTGTCGATCAACGCCCACGCCAGCGAAGAACTGAAAGCCGCTTACCTGCCGAACATGTACGCCGGTGTCTGGGCCGGCTCCATGTGCCTGACCGAGCCGCATGCCGGCACCGACCTGGGCATCATCCGCACCAAAGCCGAACCTCAGGCCGACGGCTCCTACAAGGTCAGCGGCACCAAGATCTTCATCACCGGTGGTGAGCACGACCTGACCGAAAACATCATCCACCTGGTGCTGGCCAAACTGCCGGACGCACCGGCTGGGCCGAAGGGCATTTCGCTGTTCCTGGTGCCGAAGTTCATGGTCAATGCCGATGGCAGCCTGGGCGCGCGCAACCCGGCGAACTGTGGTTCTATCGAACACAAGATGGGCATCCAGGCGTCCGCCACTTGCGTGATGAACTTCGACGAAGCCGTGGGTTACCTGGTCGGCGAGCCGAACAAGGGCCTGGCCGCGATGTTCACCATGATGAACTACGAGCGTCTGGGCGTTGGCATTCAGGGCCTGGCCACCGGCGAGCGCTCGTACCAGAACGCCATCGAATACGCCCGCGACCGCCTGCAGAGCCGTTCGCCGACCGGCGCGCAGAACAAGGACAAGGTGGCCGACCCGATCATCGTCCACCCGGACGTGCGTCGCATGTTGCTGACCATGAAAGCCTCGAACGAAGGCGGCCGTGCGTTCTCCACCTACGTGGCGATGCAACTCGATACCGCCAAGTTCAGCGAAGACGCCGCCACCCGCAAACGCGCGGAAGATCTGGTTGCGTTGCTGACGCCAGTGGCCAAGGCCTTCCTGACCGATCTGGGTCTGGAAACCACTGTCCATGGCCAGCAGATCTTCGGCGGCCACGGTTACATCCGCGAGTGGGGCCAGGAGCAACTGGTGCGTGACGTGCGCATCACCCAGATCTACGAAGGCACCAACGGCATTCAGGCACTGGACCTGGTGGGTCGCAAGATCGTCGGCAGCGGCGGCGCGTTCTACAAGCTGTTCGCCGACGAGATCCGCCATTTCACTGCAACCGCCAGTGCCGATCTGGGCGAGTTCACCAAGCCGCTGAATGACGCTGTCGACACCCTCGACGAGCTGACCTCGTGGCTGCTGGACCGGGCGAAAACCAACCCGAACGAAATCGGCGCGGCATCGGTCGAGTACCTGCAAGCGTTTGGCTACACCGCTTACGCCTACATGTGGGCACTGATGGCCAAGGCATCGCTGGGCAAAGAAGCGCAGGACGATTTCTACGCGAGCAAACTCGGCACGGCGCGGTTCTATTTCGCCCGTCTGCTGCCGCGGATTCACTCGTTGAGCGCGTCGGTCAAGGCCGGCAGCGAGTCGCTGTTCCTGCTGGACGCTGCGCAGTTCTGATGATGTAACGTCATGTAAGCGATCTCTTACATGACGTGCTGCTGTTCTCCCATAGGCGTAGATTGGATCCAGAGCTAATCTACTTTCCATGGACGTCGCGCAGGAAGCGCAAAGCAACAACACGGACACGTAGGATTCTGCCAGGGTGGCGGAGTGAAATGGATGTCAGGGAAACAGTCTGCAAAGCCCCGCTTCGGCGGGGTTTTCTTATGCCCGCAGAAAAGTTTTCAGCTCAACGCGTCCAGCGGCGGCGCACCTTTCAGCGGTTTTTCCTCACGCTGCATCACTTCTTCCAGCAACGTTCGCAGCAAGGCCAATGGCGCCTGCTGGCGTTGCACATCGCGACACACCAGCCCGACTTTCAACGGCACGCGCGGCTCACTCAACGGTTTCCACAAAAGATCCTGATCGTCGTACTCTTTTTGCGAACGCCCAGGCAGCACCGTCGCCAGACGGGTATGCGGCAGGCTGTCGAGAATCCCCACCATATTGTTCAGTTCGGCCTGCACTTGCGGGCGTCGCCCGAGGCTGGCCAGTTGGGCCTGCCAGATCTGGCGGATCTGAAATTCTTCGCCCAGTAGCAGCATCGGCAATTCGGCCGCCTGACTCATCGAGACTTTCTTGAATTCCCGTAGCGGATGATCCGCCGGGATGACCAGTGTCAGTTCATCTTCGTACAGCATCACGCCGTGCAGGCCCGGCTGGCGTGGCGGCAGATAGCTGATGCCGATATCCAAAGAGCCGTTGAGCAGCCGCCGCTCGATCTCAAGCCCCGTCAGTTCATAAATCTGTACCACCAGATGCGGCTGGGCCTTGCGCACTCTCTCCAGCATTTGCGGCACCAGGCTGGTGTGCACGGTTTGCAACACACCAATCGCCAATGTTCGCAGTGCCTGACCCTTGAAGTTGCCCAGCGCCTCACGCGCCCGCTGCATGCCGTCGAGCAGTGGCAAGGCGTGGTTGTACAAGGTGTGGGCGGCGAGGGTCGGCAGCAGGCGTTTGCTGCTGCGCTCGAACAGCGTGACGTCGAGGTTCTGTTCCAGATGGCGGATCTGCTGGGACAGCGCGGGCTGAGAGATCGACAGGCGCTCGGCGGCGCGTCCGACATGACCTTCTTCGTAGACCGCGACGAAATAACGCAGTTGTTTGAAATCCATAAGTAACACTTATCGAAAATGCTGGGAAATCGAAATGGCTCGACGCCGTGAACAGGCCTAGTCTAACCGCATTCACAAGGCTTACAGGGCCGGAAAGCGCAATGACCAGCGTTTGTTTTGAAAGTGTTTGCATAGGCAGTTCAAAAAACCTCGATCGAGGTTTTTTTCAATGAATCTGTTCAGTTTGCGGCGCCAGACGCCGAGCCTCGATGACCTGGCTTTTGAAACCCAGGAATCGGATGCCGCTGACGGCCTGAATGCCGAGCGTCTGATGCCCAGCGTCGAACGCCCGCAGCAGGTATTCGTTCGCGGCCAGGGTTCCTGGCTATGGGACAGCAATGACCGCGCCTACCTGGATTTTTCCCAGGCCGGAGGCGCCAATAGCCTCGGCCACAGCCCTTCGGCGCTGGTCAAAGCCATTGCCAACCAGGCTCAAGCGTTAATCAATCCCGGCTTCAATCTGCACAACCGCGGCATGCTCAGCCTAGCTGAGCGCCTGTGCGCCAGTACTTCCAGCGATCAGGCGTATCTGCTCAACAGCGGCAGTGAAGCCTGTGAGGCGGCGATCAAACTGGCGCGTAAATGGGGCCAGCTGCATCGCGGCGGCGCCTCGCGGATCATTGTCGCCAGACAAGGGTGTCACGGACGTAGTCTGGCGACGATTTCGGCGTCGGACAGTTGCAATTTGCACAACCGTTTTGCGCCGCTGCTGCCGGGTTTCGACCTAGTGCCGTTCAATGATCTGCCGGCGCTGCATGCGGCGGTTGATGCGCAGACCGTGGCGATCATGCTCGAACCGATCCAGAGCGATGCCGGGGTGATCCCGGCGACCGAGCATTACCTCAAGGGTGTCGAACGCTTGTGCCGTGAGTTGGGGATTCTGCTGATTCTCGACGAGGTTCAGACCGGCATTGGCCGCTGTGGCACCATGCTCGCCGAACAATCCTACGGCGTGCGCGCCGATATCGTCGTGCTCGGCAAAGGCCTCGGCGGTGGCGTGCCACTGGCGGCGTTGCTGGCGCGAGGCAAGGCCTGCTGTTTCGACCCCGGCGAGTTGGGTGGCACTCATCACGGCAACGCGTTGATGACCGCCGCAGGGCTGGTCGTGCTCGACAGCGTGCAAGACCGCGCATTCCTCGAACAAATCCGGGACAACGGCCAGCATCTGCGCGAAGGGCTCGCTCGTCTGGCCCATCGTTATGAACATGGCGAGTTGCGCGGGCAGGGGCTGTTCTGGGGACTGACCCTGTCGGAAGACTCCGCCGAGGCCGTCGTCAAAGCCGCGCTGCATGAAGGCTTGCTGCTCAACGCCCCTCAAGCCAACTGCCTGCGCTTCACCCCGGCGCTCAACGTCAGCAAGGCCAACATCGACGAAATGCTCCTGCGCCTGGCCCGCGCCTTCTCCCGGGTACGCACCGCGCAGCTGCAATGCCGCAAAGGGATTGCCGTCTGAGCTGAAATTTCCCACCCGAATTCAAGAACCGTCTCGCGGTATAACGCACGCCCCACGCCTGATTCTTTTGGCGTGGGGCGTTTTTTTGTGGCCGGGTAATGGCGATCAGATGGCGAGATTGTGGTTTGCACTGAACCCTGACAAACGGCACAGGTCGATTAGCTTGTATGGCTCAGGTGAGCCAACCCCAATCAGGAGCTGCCCCATGGACTTTATCCGCATCATCATCGCCATTCTGTTGCCGCCACTGGGTGTGTTTCTGCAGGTCGGGTTCGGCGGCGCGTTCTGGCTGAACATTCTGCTGACGTTGTGCGGTTACATCCCGGGGATCGTGCACGCGGTGTACATCATCGCCAAGCGCTGAGTCTCAGTCCGTCAAACCCATCACTCGCCGGTAGAACCGCCATTCCTGCTCCAGCGCATGGGCCTGGTTGGCGGCCCGGCGGAAGCCGTGGCGTTCGTCGGCGTAGTAATGCGCTTCGACTTCAATGCCGTTTTGCTCCAGGGCCGCGACCATGTCGCGGGTCTGTTGCGGCACGACCACGGCGTCCAGTTCGCCCTGAAAGAAAATCACCGGTACGCGAATGTTGCCTGCGTGCAGCAACGGCGTGCGGGCGGCGTAGCGTTCGGCATCTTGCTCGGGATCGCCGATCAGCCAGTCCAGGTAGTCGCCTTCGAACTTGTGTGTCGCGCGGGCCAGGGCCACCGGGTCACTGACGCCGTACAGACTGGCGCCGGCGCGGAACACTTGATGGAATGCCAGTGCGCACAGTGTGGTGTAGCCACCGGCGCTGCCGCCACGGATGAATGCACGTTCGCCGTCGATCATGCCGCGTTCGGCCAGATAGGCCACCACTGCGCAGGCATCCTCGACATCCACTGCGCCCCAGCTAAGATGCAGGGCCTGTCGATACTCCCGGCCATAGCCGCTGCTGCCTCGGTAGTTGAGGTCGGCGACGGCGAAGCCGCGTTGCGTCCAGTACTGAATACGCGGGTCGAGCATCGGGTAGCAGGCCGACGTCGGGCCGCCGTGGATGAACACCACCAGCGGCGGCTTCACATCGCCATTTGTGGCCGGGTAAAAGAAGCCGTGCGCTTCACCCGAACCGCTGGGATAGCGCAGGGTTTGCGGGCGGCTGATGCGCTCGGCTGGCAGCGGTGCGATACCGCCGGCCAGGACATTCACTTCACGCGATTTGCGATCGATGGCGATCACTGCAGAAGGGCTGATCGGTGAGGCGGCAATGCAGTAAATGAACTGATCGTCGACAGCCAGATGACGGAAGCGGCTGTAGTCGCCAGTGAAGTCTTCATCGTTGAGCGCCAGGCGACCGAAACCGCCTTCGCTCCAGCTCGCCAAAAATGCTTCGTCGGTGGGTAGCCAGGTGCAGCCGCCGAGTTGCCATGGGGCTGGCGCGTGATCGGCTTCGGCGCTAGCTAACGGTTGTAAGCCGTTTGCCGACTCGACCCACGGTTGCCAATAACCTCCACGATCGGTCAGACAGCCAAGTCGTCCGCTGGCATCGAAGCGCGGTTGCTGGATCGACTCTTCAAACGCTTCACCCGCCACACAACGCGGGGCGGAAAATCCATTGGACGAGAGCTCGGCGATCATCAGTCGAGTGGATGTCCACGGCTGATGCGGACGGCTCCACTCGATCCACGCCAGGTGCTGGCCATCCGGGCTGATGATCGGCGAGGCGTAAAAATCCGCACCTTCAACCAGCATTTGACGGGCGCCATTCGCCAGATCGATAGCCACCAACCGATGCCGATCACCGTTCTCTTCAACAGCCAGCACCTGCCCATCGGCAAAGTGCAGATCACCATATCGGCATTCCCCGGACGTCAATGCCACGGGCTCGCCGTCCAGCGTCTGGCGGTACAGCTGCTGGTCCGCCTCGTTGACGAAAACCACCCCGTAGGGCGTCAGACAAAACGCCCCACCGCCATATTCGTACACCCGACTGCGCACGCTGAGACCCGCAGGCGTCAGACATTTCGCCGCGCCATCACGCCAGTGCCAGATCCGGCAGGCGGCGTCTGTCGGGCGATATTCATTCCAGAACAAACCATGGGTGCCAAGTTGCAGCTCGGCGAAATCCACGCCGGCAGCAACCGCAGCGGTGGCGCTGAAAGGCTCAGCCTTTGGCGATGAGGCGCGAGTTTCGTTCATTGCGAAAGGCCAGTTGTTCGATGGTCTGGGTGGCGTGCTCGGCTTCTTCGCGGGCCTTGAGGATCACGCCGTGATGTTCGGACTTGCTGCACACCGGATCTGCATTGCTGGCATCGCCGGTGAGCATGAAGGCCTGGCAGCGGCAACCGCCGAAGTCCTGTTCTTTTTCGTCGCAGGAGCGGCACGGCTCGGGCATCCAGTCGTAGCCGCGAAAGCGGTTGAAGCCGAACGAGTCGTACCAGATGTGCTGCATGCTGTGGTCGCGCACATTGGGAAATTGTACCGGCAGCTGTCGGGCGCCATGACAGGGCAGGGCGGTGCCGTCCGGTGTGACCGTCAGAAACAGACTGCCCCAGCCATTCATGCAGGCTTTCGGGCGTTCTTCGTAATAGTCCGGGGTGACGAAAATCAGCTTGCACGGATGCCCTTCGGCTTCCAGTTTGGCGCGGTATTCGTTGGTGATGCGTTCGGCGCGAACCAGTTGCTCTTTGGTCGGCAACAGGCCGACACGATTGAGCTGCGCCCAGCCGTAGAACTGGCAGGTGGCGAGTTCGACGAAGTCCGCTTCGAGCGCGATGCACAGCTCGATGATGCGGTCGATCTTGTCGATGTTGTGCCGATGGGTAACGAAGTTCAGCACCATCGGATAGCCGTGGGCCTTCACGGCGCGGGCCATTTCCAGTTTCTGCGCGAAGGCTTTTTTCGAGCCGGCGAGCAGGTTGTTCACTTGCTCGTCGCTGGCCTGGAAACTGATCTGGATGTGATCGAGCCCGGCCTTCTTGAAGTCGCTGATCTTCTGTTCGGTCAGGCCGATGCCGGAGGTGATCAGGTTGGTGTAGAAACCCAACTGGCGCGCTTCACGGATCAGCTCGGCGAGGTCCTGACGCACCAGCGGTTCGCCCCCGGAAAAACCCAGTTGCGCCGCGCCCATCTCCCGCGCCTCGCGAAATACCTTGATCCACTGCTCGGTGCTCAGCTCTTTGCCCTGCTCGGCGAAATCCAGCGGATTGGAGCAGTACGGGCATTGCAGCGGGCAGCGGTAAGTCAGTTCGGCGAGCAGCCACAGCGGCAGGCCGACTTCCGGTTTGGCCGGGACTTGCACCGATGACTCAGGCAAGTTCGATCCAGTGCTGCGCACGGGCAACCTCCATGAATTGCTCGATGTCGTCACCGAGCTCGGGCACGCCGGGGAACTGTCTGTCGAGTTCGGCAATGATTGTCGCGACGTCCCGCTCACCGTCGATCAGGCCGCCGATCAGCGCGGCACTTTCATTGAGCTTGATCATGCCTTCCGGATATAGCAGCACGTGGCCTTTCTGGGCCGGTTCGTACTGGAAACGGTAGCCGGGACGCCAGGTCGGGGTCTTGCTGCGGTCGAAACTCATAAGGCGATTCCTTTATGCCAGACCCGTTGATCGGTGACGCTGTGATACGGCGGGCGGTTCAGTTCGTAGGCCATGCTCATGGCATCGAGCATGCTCCAAAGAATGTCCAGTTTGAACTGGAGAATTTCCAGCATGCGCTCCTGGCCTTCGCGGGTCTTGTAGTGCTCCAGCGTAATCGCCAGGCCATGCTCGACATCGCGTCTGGCCTGGCCGAGACGAGTGCGGAAATATTCGTAGCCGGCCGGATCGATCCACGGGTAATGCTGCGGCCAGCTGTCGAGGCGCGACTGGTGGATCTGCGGCGCGAACAGCTCGGTCAGCGAGCTGCTGGCGGCTTCCTGCCAACTGGCGCGGCGGGCGAAGTTGACGTAGGCATCGACGGCGAAACGTACGCCGGGCAGCACCAGCTCCTGGGAACGCAATTGATCCGGATCGAGACCGACGGCCTGGCCCAGACGCAGCCAGGCTTCGATGCCGCCGTCTTCACCGGGAGCGCCGTCGTGGTCGAGCAAGCGCTGGATCCACTCGCGGCGGATCTCGCGATCCGGGCAGTTGGCGAGGATCGCCGCGTCTTTCAGGGGGATGTTCACCTGATAGTAGAAGCGATTGGCGACCCAGCCCTGGATCTGCTCGCGGGTGGCCCGGCCTTCATACATCGCGACGTGATACGGGTGATGAATGTGGTAATAGGCGCCCTTGACGCGCAGGGCCGCTTCGAATTCGGCGGTGGACAGCGGGGTGTCGGTCATTGCGGTTCTCCGGGCCATTCGTTACAGGACGATGCTCATGCCGTCATACGCCACTTCAACACTGCGCCGCACCAGTTCCGCGCGCTCCGGGGAGTCTTCGTCGAGAATCGGGTTGGTGTTGTTGATGTGGATAAGCACCTTGCGCTGCTCGGGAAGCTGCTCCAGCACTTCGAGCATGCCGCCGGGGCCGTTCTGGGCCAGGTGGCCCATTTCGCGGCCGGTGCGGGTGCCGACGCCACGGCGCTGCATTTCATCGTCGTCCCACATTGTCCCGTCCACCAGCACGCAGTCGCTGCCGGCCATGATTTCCAGCAGCGGCGCGTCGACCTTGCCCAGGCCTGGGGCATAGAACAGTTTGCCGCCGGTGCTGAGGTCTTCGACGATCAGGCCGATGTTGTCGCCCGGGTGCGGGTCGAAGCGGTGCGGCGAGTAGGGCGGTGCTGCGCTGCGCAACGGCAGCGGGGTGAAGCGCAGGTTCGGGCACGCAGCGACGGTGAAACTCTGGTCGAGTTCGATGCGGTTCCAGTCCAGCCCGCCGTTCCAGTGCTTGAGCATGGTGAACAGCGGGAAACCGGTGCTCAGGTCTTCGTGGACCATGTCCGTGCACCAGACTTGATGCGGGCAACCTTCGCGCAGGCTGAGCAGGCCGGTGGTGTGGTCGATCTGGCTGTCCATCAGGATGATCGCGCTAATGCCGGTATCACGCAGGGCGCGGCCCGGCTGCATCGGGGCGAAGCTCTGAAGCTGCGCGCGGATGTCCGGGGAGGCGTTGCACAGCACCCAGTTCACGCCGTCATCGGAAATCGCGATGGACGATTGGGTACGGGCCTGGGCATTCAGGCTGCCGTCGCGAAAACCGGCGCAATTGACGCAGTTGCAGTTCCACTGCGGAAAACCGCCACCGGCGGCCGAACCCAGAATCTGGACGAACATGAACACTCCATCATTTCAACGCTGAAAATAAAACGCCCCGGCGAGCCGAGGCGTTGCACTGCAGTGTTCTGCTTGAGGCAGGACTCAGCGGCTGGCGAAGTACATGGTGACTTCGAAGCCGATGCGCAGGTCGGTGTAAGCAGGTTTGGTCCAAGCCATCGGGTGACTCCTTTTTCAGGTGGGTGAGATAGCGCTATCCATAGGTATAGTCCACGGCAGCACAGGGATGTTCCAAATAGTTAGGTGGCTATGTTACTCAAAATTTCGGTGGCTTTGCCCGTGAATCTTTGAGAAAGCTCCTTGCAGCCCCGGTAATGATCATTTTGCCGCTTGCCAGGGCGCGCCCGGCGAAGGGCTGTTGGCCAAGCCGTGCCAGCCGCCTTCGGCGCGGATCAGACGTTGTGCGGCGGCCAGCAATGTCAGGCGATCCAGTTGGGCGATGGCGCTGCGCAGCTGGGCCAGATAATCCGACGAGTGGCCGGCGAGGCGGGCCTGCCACAGGAGTTCAGCCGCATCTTTGCCGGACAGGACGTTGTCATCGAACTGATCGGCAAGCGTCTGGCGTTGCTGAGTGAGGCTGGCGGCATCCAGCTGTTCGACAAGGGCTGGCAGGTCATCGAGAAACTGCTGAATGTGGTCGAGCAATTGCGCGGCGGTGGCCGTGGGCGATTGCACACCGAACAGCAATCCGGTCTGGCCGTGGAACTGGCGCAACCCGCTGAACACGGCATAGCCGAGTTGCAGTTCGACGCGCAGGCGTTGGTAGAACGGTGTCTGGCACAGGTGCGCGAGCAGGCGCCACGCGGCTTCGTCGTCGATTTCACGGCTGGCGGTCGGGCAGAGCAGCAGCAAGGCATGTTCGCTGGACGCGCTGTCGATCTGACTCCACCGGTATCCGGCGTTGATTGCCGACGGTGCGGGAATTTGATTGTCCGGGATGCCGGGGATGCGACTCAGGGCCAGACCCATGGCTGACTGGGTTTGCGGGCTTAACCCCAAAGCCAGACCGTCCCAGCGGGAAGTTGTCCACAGGTGGGCGGCGTCATCGGATTCGCCGATGGCTGGCAGGCACTGTTCGGGCAGTATTTTGAGCAGTTGGCGGATCGGTATCAGCGACGGTTGTGGCTCGCCTTTTGCGGAATCGGCGCCTACTTGTGTCAGAGATTTCAGCGCGTGTTCCAGGACAACGGGCAGCGTGTCCTGCAGGCCAGTGAGTTTCAGCAGCCACTGATCAGCTGAGGCGCTGAAAGACAACTCGACCCCAGCCTGACGCGCGTCGTCGGAAACCTCCCGCAGACTGCGTTGCAGTTTCGCTTGCAGCTCGGTCGTGGCCGCCGCTTCCGTCTGCCAGCGCACATACACCGCACCTTCGTCACCGTTATCCGGCAGCGCCTGGCTGAATTGCATCGGCGAGCGTTCGCGGCGGCTGCGCGAGCGATCCTGAGCAAACGTGCGCAGGCCCCGGTGGGCGCTGGTCTGGCCGCGGATCAGGCCGGCGTTGGCCAGTGGCTCGGCTGCGCGCAGGAACGGATTGGCAGCGGGCAGATGCCAGTGACTGCTGAAGTTATCCACAGTGCCGATTTTGCCGAGAATCACTTTGAGCGCCGCAACGGCCGTTTCGGAGATTTCATTCTCGAGTTGTTCGCTGTCGAGTCGGGCCAACTGCAATGCACCGCTGACCTGCTGCTGCCGTTCAAGCAGCGTTGCATACTCCTGACGCAACGCCGGCCAGTCCTGCTGCGCTGCGAAGAAACTCAGCCAATCCAGACAATGCTCGCGAATGAGGTCGAGCGAACCGGAAGCTGAAGTGAACTGAAGATGCAGCAAGGCTTGCCCGCCGAACTGGTACTGCACGCTAGCTTGCAAGCCGTCAGCGAGCCCCTGCTGCCGCAAATGCGCGAGCAATCCACCGGGTTTGGCGCTGTTCAGCCAGTGACAGAGAAACGCCAGCGCCTCGGCCGACGACTCCGGCAAATCCTCCAACGCAAACAGCAGATTGCCGTGCCGCTCGCCGACCTGTTGATAACTTTCTTGTGCGTTGTCCATCAAGCGAACGGGGGCAGCCTGTGCAGTTTTATCCCCAGGCGTCAGCGTGGCGGCAAACTGTTCGGCCTGCGTGCGCAGTTCTTCAACACTCTGCGGCCCGAGCAGGCTCAAAGTCATCTGCCCGGTGCGGTAAAACTGCTGATGAAAGTCTTTCAACGCCTGCTGAAAATCCGCTTGCTCTAACGGCAGGCTGTCGCGGTTCCCGGCATGAAAGCCGCGCAACGGATGCGCTGCCGACAATCCCTCAAACAGCGCCTCTTTCTGCTGAGCCGCCGCATCCTGCGACCACGCGACAAACTCCGCCTGCAACACTTCCCGTTCCCGCAACTGATCGTCCGGATTCATACGCGGTCGGGCGAGCATGTCTGACAGACGCTCCAGCCCACCGCTGAAGGACGCTGGCGGCAACTCAAAGAAGAAATCGGTGGTGCGCTCACGGGTGCTGGCATTCACCTGACCGCCGTGACCTTGCACGTAGGCCATCAGCCCTTGCTGTGCAGGAAAACGCTCGGTGCCTAGGAACAGCAAATGCTCAAGGAAATGCGCCAACCCCGGCCACGCCAACGATACGTCATGACTGCCGGCAGCCACCCGCAACGCGGCGGCGCTGCGCTTCAGGCCGGGCACGTGACGCAGGGTCACGCGCAAGCCGTTGGCCAGGGTTTCTGTGTGGGGGCGGGGGTGAGTCGGCGCAGGCATGGGCACTTCCAGAACAGTGAAGTGCCAATGCTAGCGGATTAGCGCTTGTTGAGCGCGTCGTAAAGTTCGGGGCGGCGGTCGTTGAAGTAGCGGTTGGCGCTGCGCGAGTCGACCATCAACTGGCGATCCAGCTCACCGACGATCAGGGCTTCGTCCAGTCCGGCCTGGGCGATGCGGCTGCCATCCGGTGCGGCAATGCTGCTTTGCCCGCAGTAATGGATGTCGCCTTCGTGGCCACAATAGTTGGCGTACGCCACGTAGCACTGGTTTTCGAAGGCGCGGGAGCGCACGGAAACATCGGCAATGAAATCGAAGGGAATCATGTTCGCCGTCGGCACCAGAATCAGCTCGGCGCCTTCTAGGGCCAGGCGCCGGGCGTTTTCCGGGAACTCCAGGTCGTAGCAGATCAGGAAACCCAGCTTCCAGCCGTTGAGCTCGACGATGGGAAACTCGCCATCACCGGGGCTGAACATCGAACGGTCCAGATCGCCGAACAGATGCGTCTTGCGGTAATTGCACAGGCGCTCGCCGTTCGAGTCGATCAACTGCACGGCGTTGTAGATCTGTCCTTCGGCGGTGCGCTCAGGGTAACCGTAGAGTATCGCCAGACCGGCAGCCTTGGCGATCCGTCCGACTTGCTGAGCCCACTCACCGTTGTAGACCTCGGCCAATGTCGCGACCGCCTCCTTGCCGATGTTGTAGCCGGTCAGGAACATCTCCGGCACCACCAGCAGGTCGGCGCCTTTGGCCTCCATCGCCAGTTGTTGCAGGCGCTGAAGGTTGGCAGCAGGTTCCAGTGGCAGCGGTGGACATTGGTAAAGGGCTACACGCATCAGGGATTCCTCTTACTCGGGCAGGGCGATCGGGCCGATGTCGTTGAACACATCACCCGGGCCGGGGTTCTCTGTATGAGTGGACCCGCCGAAGTGCTTCATGATTCCCCACACTGCGTTGAGCGAGGTCTGCACCGCGCCTTCAACCCACGCTGGCGTCCACGAAACGTCGTCGCCGGCGATGAAAATCCCGCGCTGCTCCGGCGGCATGTCGTCCTGCATGAAGTGCGCGTACATGCGCTGGTTGTAGCGATAGTGGCCGGGCAGAGCGCCCTTGAACGCGCCGAGGAAGTGCGGGTCGGCTTCCCACGACACGGTGATCGGATCGCCGATGATCCGCGCGGCGATATCGACCTTCGGGTAGATCTTCTTTAAGGCGTCCAGCGCGAGTTTCACGCGTTTTTCCACCGGGTGCGGGAGCATCTTCAGCGCATCGCTCATCCACGAGTACGACAGGCAGATCACGCCCGGCTTGTCGTCGCCGTTGTCGAACAGATAGGTGCCACGGGTCAGTCGATCGGTGAGGGTCATGCTCATCAGGTCGCGGCCGGTTTCCGGGTCCTTGTCCTTCCAGAACGGGCGGTCGACCATCACGAAGGTTTTCGACGATTGCATGTAGCGAGTGCGGTCCAGCGCCATCCACATCTTCTGCGAGAACAGGCTTTCGTCGCATTCGATCTGCGTGGTCAGCAGCCAGCTCTGGCAGGTGGTGAGCACGGCGGCATATTCGCGGGTGTCGCCGTTGTTGTCGGTGACTGCGAAACGTCCGTCAGGCGCGTGGGCGATTTTCTTTACCCCGGAGCGCGGGGCGCCGTGGTGCAGCGATTTCAGGCTGGTGCCTTGCGGCCAGTGTACGCAACGTTCCGGCGCATGGCGCCAGATGCCTTGTGGCACTTGTTCCACACCGCCGACCACCAGATGCTGGTGATCGTCGCAGTTGGTCATCACCACACGGAAGATTTCCAGCATCGAGTTGGGGAAATCCGAGTCCCAGCCGCCGGTGCCGAAACCGACCTGACCGAACACTTCGCGGTGATGGAACGACAGTTTGGCGAAGGCTTTCGAGGTGGCGACGAAGTCGTAGAAGGTGCGGTCGTCCCACAGCGGTACGAGGGTGTTCCACAGCTCTTTGAGGCGTGGCACGTCACGGTCGCGAATCGCTTGCTGGATATCGGAGAACTGCGAACCGGCCTCCAGAGCGTCGGCCCAAGCGTCCGCCACTTCCTGGAACAGTGCAGGAAGATCCTTCAGGCTCTGTGCGTAATGGGTTTTGCCTTCCAGGTCGATCACTGTGCTGCCGGAGGCCGGCGTCAGCGGGTTGGGGAAGGACTTGGTCTCGAGGCCGAGTTTGTCGACGTAGTGATAGAACGCGGTGGAAGACACCGGGAAGCGCATGCCGCCTAGCTCGGCGACGATGCCGTCAGTGCCGTTGAACGCCTGGGAACGCAAACGGCCGCCAAGCTTCGAGGCCTCATACACGACGGGTTTCAAGCCGAGTTTCATCAGCTCATAAGCCGCCACCAGACCGGCGATACCGGCCCCGACAATCGCCACCTCTGCACCGTGGTTGTGCTCGGGAATACTGCCGAGACCGGCCGGGTGTTCGATCCAGTCGTCGAAGGCGAAAGGAAAGTCCGGGCCGAAAATGGTGATCGGTTTCTTACCGTCTGCAGGATGGCGATTGTTCTTGTTCATGGCTGACCTTGCTGGCGACCCGACGCTGGATGCGCGTCTGAGTATAGGAAAAGATGCCAGCCATTCTAGGGAGCGTAGAACACGTTAATAAGACGCAATGTGTCGTCGTTTTGAGCGTTAGTACTGCTATATGACGATGGTGATGATCAAACTGGATGCCCGCGATCGATCTTGCTGCTGAGAATGATCGAGGTCGTGGTCTTCTCCACGCCGTCTACGCTGCCGATCTGATCGAGAAGCTGATCCAGCTGCTCCGGTGAATCGGTCCGCAGCCACGCCACATAATCAAACTCGCCACTCACCGCACACAATTGCTGCACCTGAGCCATCGCGCTCAACCGTCGCAACACTTCTTTGCCGGAGCGTGGCTGCACCTTGATCCCGACGTAAGCCTGCAATCCGCCATCCACCACACGCTGGCCCAGACGCACGCCATAGCCGGTGATGACCTTGGCCTTTTCCAGCCGCGCCAGTCGCGAAGTCACGGTCGTGCGGGCGATCCCCAATTGCCGGGCCAGCATCGCCACGCTCTCGCGGGCGTTGATTTGCAGGGCAGCGATCAGCTGACGGTCGATTTCATCGAGCACGGGTGGGCGGATGTCGGGCAAGGGCAGGCTCCAGCGGTACGGATCAATGGGGTCGCATGTTACAGGCTCGCCACGCGAGGCGCTTGTGAGCGCTGATTGAGCGGCGGGGGATCAGGCAGCCGCCGGATCGGGGGATTTTACTGAAACAAAAGAACAGACAAATGATTTGACTTGCCTGCTGCCTTTATCAAAAATGGCCTCAAGAGCGCGAAATCTGCTGCCTTGCAGGGCTTCAGCAGACGTAGGTACCTCAGCGATGCTGCAACATCGGTGTAAGGTGAGACCTCTTCATCCCATTTCCTGAGGATGCCAATATCAGGATTCAAATATTCAGGGGGAGCCAGCAGGCTCCCCTTTTTGTTTGTCCTGAAGAACGTATCTCTTGTAGAGAAGTTCGCCCTGGCGGTGCTTGTTCATCGCTCTTGCCGGGGCATGCATGAAGTTCCACAGGACGTGTCCGTGCCTGACATCTACCACGACGAGCATGTCATTTTTTGCCTCGTAGGCGTTGATGAAGGCCATGCGGTATCCGCCGTCCATATTTCAAACGGTCCCGTCAGCGTATCAATCGCATGCCGAACGTAGCGCTCTCGTGAGTCAGCGCGTTTTTCGACGATGTGGGCAAGTTTGTCCCTCATGACCGCAACGTTTCCGATCGGGGTGAGGATGGTGACTGCGAGCAACGCCTCATCGATGAATCCGAAGTGAGCCAGGAGAATTCTGAGGGCTCCTTGCGCATCGTCTGCCCTTTTCACTTCATCAATTGCGGCTGAGCGAAGCTCCCTGGCCAGCGTACGCAGGTCGGGCAAAGCTAAGTCGATCCATGTTTGTTGGCCACTGGATTCTTTTATCAGTGGCGCAGCATTCACGAGCATGAAAGTAATCCCTGGCGAACAGCGGCGCCCGGAGATTACTCGTTCGAAGAAAAGGCCAACAAGGCCGAAAACGGAGTGAAAACACAGCTTGGGAAATAACCTACAGACCTTGCGGTAGTCTTCCGAACATTGCGCTTGTGAAGAACGTAAACGCCAAACGACAGGCGAAAAAAAGCCGCGCGAGTGCGCGGCTTTTTCATGTTTGGTGGGCCCACACGGACTTGAACCGTGGACCAAAGGATTATGAGTCCTCTGCTCTAACCAACTGAGCTATAGGCCCTCAGTAGGCCGCGGATTATAGCGACGGTTTCTCGGCTGTGCTATCCGAAAAATCTGATACGGCTATGCGAAGAAACGTCGCGGCGAATTCCTCGGGTGGCAGCGGCAGGCTGACGATGTAGCCCTGGATCTGTTCACAGCCTTCGGCGGCGAGAAATTGTTGCTGGGCCTGGGTTTCCACGCCTTCGGCGATCACGGTGAATTGCATGCTGCGACCCAGTGCAATGATGGCTCGGACAATCGCCGCGTCGTGCGGGTCGTCGGGCAGTCCGCGGACGAAAGACTGGTCGATCTTGAGGATGTCCAGTGGCAGGCGTTTGAGGTAACTCAGCGAGGAATAGCCGGTACCGAAGTCGTCGATGGCCAGTTGCACGCCCAGGTGTTTGAGCTGGTGCAGCACCGCCAGTGCTTCTTCAGCCTGGCTCATGATGAAGTTTTCGGTAATTTCCAGTTGCAGTAATTCCGGCCGCAGGCGGTTGTCCTTGAGCAGTTGCTCGATGCGTCCCAGCAGGTTCGGTTGGCGCAGCTGCGCGCCGGCGAGGTTCACCGAGAGAGGGCCGAGGGATTCGTAGATCTGGCCCCACTCGAACATCTGCCGGCAGGCGGTTTCCAGCACCCAGTCGCCGATTTGCAGAATCATCCCGTTCTCTTCCGCCAGCGGGATGAAGTGCTCCGGCGGCACATCGCCGAAGTTCGGGTGGCGCCAGCGGATTAGGGCTTCGGCACCGACCAGGCTGTGATCGTCGAGGCTGATTTTCGGTTGGTAATAGAGGTACAGCTCCTCACGCTCGATGGCCCGGCGAAGTTCGTGTTCCAGCGCCACACGCTCACTGGCCTGGGCGGTGAGATCGCGGGTGTAGCTTTCGACCCGGTTGCGCCCCTTGGCCTTGGAGCGGTACATCGCCGCGTCTGCGTTCTTGATCAGGGTCGCGACATCGCAGCCGTCGCGCGGGTAAAGGCTGGTGCCGATGCTGGCACTGATGAAGAACTCATGCTCGCCAGCCTGGAATGGCGCGCCAAAGCAGTTCAGCAGTTTGGTGGCGATGTTGTCGGCATCGCCGGGTTGCTGCAGGCCGGGCAGCAGAATGATGAATTCGTCGCCACCCAGGCGCGCCACGGTGTCGATATCGCGCAGTTGCTCCTTGAGGCGCACGGCGATGCCCTTGAGCAGCAAATCGCCAACCGGGTGACCGAGGCTGTCATTGATGTGCTTGAAACGGTCGAGGTCGAGGAACAGCACCGCGCCCTGGCCGCCGTTTTCCTGCTGACTGTTGAGTGCCATCAACAGGCGGCTTTCGAACAGCGTGCGGTTCGGCAGGCCGGTGAGCGGGTCGTGATGCGCCTGGTAGTCGAGTTTGGCCTGGGCGTGCTTGAGGCTGGAGATATCGGCGAACACCGCAACGAAGTGGGTGATGAACTTGTCGCGGTTGCGCACGGCGCTGATGGTCAGCCAGCTCGGGTACAGCTCGCCATTTTTGCGCCGGTTGGAGATTTCGCCCTGCCAGTGACCTTCGTCGGTCAATTGATGCCACATCGCCGCGTAAAACGCGCTGTCGTGCAGCCCGGAGGCCAGCAGGCGAGGGGTGTGACCCAGCGCTTCGCTTTCGCTGTAACCGGTGATTTCGGTGAAAGCCCGGTTCACGGCGCTGATGTGTTGCTGGGTGTCGGTGATCAGCACACCTTCGGCAGTGCTCTCGAACACGGTTGCAGCCTGTTGCAGCTTTTCCTGCATCAGGTGGCGTTCGGTGATGTCCCGGGCGATGGTCAGCATGCAGTCTTCGTCGCCGATCGGCAGTGGACGGCTGGACACCTCGCAGAGCCGGATCTGCCCGTCGCTGCGACGGATGTGGCAGCTGAAGTCGCGAACGAACCCGTCGCGGTGCAGCAGGTCGAGCATTTGCTTGCGTTCGTTGAGGTTGACCCAGATGCCCAGGTCCAGCGCCGAGCGATCCACCGACATGGCGCTGTTGAAACCGGTGATGCGACTGAAACCTTCGTTGACCTCCAGCAGCAAGCCATCGCTCTGGCGCGACAGCAGCAGACCGTCCGGCGAGGCGTGGAAGGCCTTGGCGAACTTCTCTTCGGAGGTTTGCAGTTGCTGTTGGGTTTCCTTGAGCTGGGTAATGTCGCGCACCACCACGACCAGTGCGGGCGTGGTGTCGAGCTCGAAGGGTTCGGCGGATATCAGCCCGGTAAACACCTGGCCATTGTTGCGGCGAAAGGGCATCTCCAGGTTGCGAATGCTGCCGGCCTGTAGCCGCTGAAGCAGGCCCGGGCCAACCCCGGGAATGCCCCAGATGTTGAGTTCGGTGGCAGTCTGGCCGATAACTTCTTCGGCTTTGAGCCCGATCTGCTCCTCAAAGGCTTCGTTCACCTCCAGCAGGCAGCCGTCGGAGAGCCGGGCGATGACCAGGATGTCCGGGCATTGCTGGAATACCGAAGCGAATTTCTGTTCCGACAGGCGCAATGCCTCTTCGGTGCGCTTGGTTTCGCTGATGTCGATCATCAGGCCGCGCATCACCGGTTCGTGGCCATGTTCGATCAGGCTGACGATGTCACGCACCCACAAGCAACGGCCGTCAGCGGTGATTACGCGGTAATCGAGGCTGTGATCGCGCCCGGCCAGCACCTCGTGATCGCAAAAACTCTGGGCACGGGTCAGATCTGCCGGGTGAATGATGTTGCGCCAGAAGCCCGGAATCAGCCAATGGGACAGGGGATAACCGAGCAGATCTTCGGCGTGGGGCGACACATAGCTGTAGGTGAAATCGCTGATCCGCGCTTCCCAGGCGATGGCCGAAAGACTCTCCACCAGTCCGCGATAATGGTATTCGCTGCTGCGCAGCTCCTGTTCGAGGTCGATGCGCCGGGCGATTTCCGAACTCAGGCGCCGGTTGATGCGGATCACCACTGCCAGGACGATAACCAGGAGCGAGAGGCCCGGTAAACCGTAAATCAGCAGATCCGACCAGAATGTCCGGTGATCGAGGACGTTGCCTACCCAATGTTCCTGAATGCTGCTGATTTCCTCCGGGGACATGTCAGCCAACACCTTGTCCAGAATCCCCACCAGCATTTTGTTGTCCCGGGGGACGCCCATCGCCAGTTGGTAGCGGTAAGGGGTCTCGCCGCTGACGTATAAGCCGTCGAGCTTGAGCTGACGCAGGCTCCAGACACTGGAGGCCAGATCGCCGACCACCGCGTCGACTTCATCGGTGGCCAGGGCCTGCAACGCGGAGCTGACGTTGGGCATTGCCACCAGGTTCAGGTCAGGATGATGGGTGCGCAGCAGTTCATGGGGCGCGTAGTTTTCGACAACGGCGATTTTCAGGCCGTAAAGATCCTCGAGCTTGCGCGGTTGTGGGCCGCCGACGTGGGCGAGGATGACGATCGGAAAGTCGAGATAAGGGCGGGTGAACGACAAATAACTCTGGCGCTCCGGGGTGGACATGATGCCCGGAAGCAGGTCCAGCGTGCCGTTTTTCGCCTGTTCGAGCACGACGGTCCAGCTCACCGGCTCGATGGGGGTGAGTTTGATCGCCAGGCGTTGGCGAATCACATCGATATAGTCCGCTGCCAGGCCCTGATAGCGGTTCTGGTCGTCGCGGAACTCGAAGGGCGGCCACGACGCATCCACACCCAGGCGCAAGTCCGGGTGAGCCGCCAGCCAGCTACGTTCTTCATCGGTCAGAGTCAGCGCGTCAGCCGTTGCGGTCCAGATCATCAGTGACAGCAAAAAAAGCACGGACGCCAGTCTGGGCATAACGGTCTCGTTATGGCTCGGGGGAATGTTTCGAGTGTAGACGGGCTGTGCGCGGGGGGAGGGTGGAGCGGGGTATTTAATCTGCCCTATAAACAAAACCCCCGGCCTGGGCCGGGGGTTCTGGTATCACTCGTCGAGGAAGGAGCGCAGATGCTCGCTTCGCGTCGGGTGGCGCAGCTTGCGCAGCGCCTTGGCTTCGATCTGACGGATCCGCTCACGGGTCACGTCAAACTGTTTGCCGACTTCTTCGAGCGTATGGTCGGTGTTCATGTCGATACCGAAACGCATGCGCAGTACCTTGGCTTCACGGGCAGTAAGGCCGGACAGCACTTCGCGGGTCGCTTCTTTCAGGCTCTCAACAGTGGCGACATCGATTGGCGACTGCATGGTCGAGTCTTCGATGAAGTCACCCAGATGGGAGTCTTCGTCATCACCGATCGGGGTTTCCATGGAGATCGGCTCTTTGGCGATCTTCAATACCTTGCGGATCTTGTCCTCAGGCATTTCCATGCGTTCACCCAGCTCTTCCGGGGTCGGTTCGCGACCCATTTCCTGCAGCATCTGGCGGGAAATACGGTTGAGCTTGTTGATCGTCTCGATCATGTGCACCGGAATACGGATGGTGCGGGCCTGGTCGGCGATCGAGCGAGTGATCGCCTGACGGATCCACCAGGTGGCATAAGTCGAGAACTTGTAACCACGACGGTATTCGAACTTGTCCACCGCTTTCATCAGGCCGATGTTGCCTTCCTGGATCAGATCGAGGAATTGCAGGCCGCGGTTGGTGTACTTCTTGGCGATGGAGATCACCAGACGCAAGTTCGCTTCAACCATCTCTTTCTTCGCGCGGCGGGCTTTCGCCTCACCGATCGACATGCGACGGTTGATGTCCTTGATCTCGGCGATGGTCAGGCCGGTCTCGGTTTCCAGCGCAGTCAGCTTCTGCTGGCAACGGATGATGTCCGGTTGCACGCGGGCAATGGCTTCGGCGTACTTGCTCTTGCCTTTGGCCAGGGCGTCGGACCAGCTTTCGTCGACTTCGTTGCCAGGGAACTGACGCAGGAAGTCGGCGCGCGGCATACGTGCATCACGTACGCACAGTTGCATGATCGCGCGCTCTTGCTGACGCAGACGATCCAGGGCACTGCGAACACGCTCGACCAGGGCTTCGAATTGCTTCGGCACCAGTTTGATCGGCATGAACAGCTCGGCCAGGGCCAACAGTTCGGCAATCGCCGCCTTGTTGTTGCGACCGTGCTTTTTCAGGGCCTTGCGGGTGATTTCCATCTGATCGGCCACGGCGCCGAAGCGCTGTGCGGCAATGACCGGATCCGGACCGCTTTCGGCTTCTTCTTCGTCATCGGAAGCTTCGGCGTCATCGTCCTCGGAATCGTCGTCCGCTTTCGCGGCTTTCGCGTCGATCGGTGGCGGGACTTCGGCGGCAGGCGGCGTGATGCCGTCGTCCGGGTCGATGTAACCGCTCAGAACGTCGGACAGGCGACCACCTTCGGTGGTGACGCGAGTGTACTCGGAGAGAATATGGTCAACCGTGCCAGGGAAGTGCGCGATGGCGCTCATCACTTCACGGATGCCTTCTTCGATACGCTTGGCGATTTCGATTTCGCCTTCACGAGTCAGAAGCTCGACCGTACCCATTTCACGCATGTACATGCGCACCGGGTCAGTGGTGCGACCGATATCGGTCTCCACCGCCGCCAACGCAGCGGCTGCTTCTTCCGCAGCGGCCTCGTCGGTATCGGCGTCGGCCAGCATAAGGGCGTCCGCATCCGGAGCACTCTCGTGTACGGGGATCCCCATGTCGTTAATCATGCGGATGATGTCTTCCACCTGCTCCGGATCTGAAATATCCTCGGGCAGGTGGTCGTTGACCTCGGCGTAAGTCAGATACTTCTGCTCACGACCCAGTTTGATCAACTCAATAATACGAGACTGCTGTTGCGCTTTTCCGGACATAACACCCTATCCACTGAAGGTCTTGGCGGGCAAAAAACAAGCCGAGGATTATACCTGAGCTATGACCTCACGCGCCAGTTGAGGTCGGGTTTGATGCGGAAACATTGCGACTTAAAAGGTCGCGCAGTTGATTTTTCTCTTCGGCGCTCAGTTCGCTTTGACGCGCTTTCCTGAGCAGTTGTTCCAGATTTCGCTCGCGTTGGCGGGCTGACAAGCTAGTAATGGTGTCGAAAAACTGTTGTTCAAGGTTGTCTCCGTCAATCAGCCATTCCTTTTCCGCCAGCGCCTTGAGCAAGCGGCCCTGTTCGGTTCCGTGCCATCGCGCGATCAACTGAAATGAGTTTAGCTTGGGATTCTTCTGTACGGCTTCGAGCAGTGCCACCAGCAGTTGTGCGTTGGTCTGGTTCTCGTCCGCGAAGTGCCCGGCATCCTCGACCTTTTCCGCCAGTTGCGGGTGATGCAGCAAGGTTCTCAGGGCGGCGAGGGTCGGTGGTTCGACGGCGGCCGGCACGCGTGGGGCACGCGGTTGATCGCGATCACCGCCACGTTTGCCATTCTTGTCCCACGGTTTCTTGTCCCATTTCTTGCCGCCGGCGCCGGATTTCTTCGGCGTCCATTCCTGCTGCGGCACATACATGTCCTGTGCCTGCGGCTGATGGTAGTCGCTGTAGTCCGGCATGGCGTCGTAATCGATGCCCGGGTCGTAGGCCGGCGGCGCTTCCTGCGGAGCGCTCTGGGCCAGCTGGCTGACGCTTTCGCTGCTCAGGCCGGTGATCTCGGTCAGGCGCTGGCGCATCAGGATGCGCAGGTTGGCGCCGGGGACCTTGTCGATCAGCGGTGCCGCGAGCGTGGCCATATGGGCCTTGCCCTCCAGCGAGCGCGGGTCGGCTTCTTCGGTCAGTTGCTGGAAGAAGTAGTCCGCCAGCGGTTGTGCGTGCTGATTGATCCGGGCGCGGAAGGCATCAGTGCCCTCGGCGCGAATCAGCGTATCCGGGTCTTCGCCTTCGGGCAGAAACAGGAAGCGTGCACGACGCCCGTCCTGCAGGCTGGAAAGCGTTGCTTCCAGCGCACGCCAGGCGGCGTTGCGACCGGCCTGGTCGCCGTCGAAGCAAAACAGTACGTTCGGCACGACGCGAAACAGGCGCTTGAGGTGTTCTTCGCTGGTCGCGGTGCCCAGTGTCGCGACGGCATTGCGCAGGCCTTGCTGGGCGAGGGCGATGACGTCCATATAGCCCTCGACGACGATGATTTCGTCGAGGTTGCGATTGTTCTTGCGGGCTTCATAGAGGCCGTAGAGTTCCTGGCCTTTATGGAAGACCGGGGTTTCAGGCGAGTTCAGGTACTTTGGCTTGTCGTCGCCGAGCACTCGGCCACCGAATGCGATGATTCGTCCACGGGTGTCGCGAATCGGGAACATCACGCGATCGCGGAAGCGGTCATAGCGTTTGCCGGTTTCGGCGTTCTCGATCAGCAGGCCGGCGTCGATCATGGCTTTCTGCTGCAAGGTGTCGCTGCTCAAGTGTTTGAACAGGTTGTCCCAGCCCGGCGGTGCGAATCCGAGACCGAAGTCCCGGGCGATTTCGCCGGTCAGGCCGCGACCCTTGAGGTAATCCACTGCTGCCTTGCGTGCCGGATGGCTCTTGAGCGCCTGCCGGTAAAAGTCGGCAGCGGCGGTGAGCAGCGGGTACAGCGGTGAATCGGTCGGCTGGCGCGGTTTGTTCGAGCGGCCGCCTTCTTCACGCGGCACTTCCATGCCGGCGGCTTTGGCCAGATCTTCGACAGCCTGGGGGAAGTCCAGGTTGTCGTGATCCATGAGAAAGCCGAGGGCGTTGCCGCCGGCGCCGCAGCCAAAGCAGTAATAGAACTGCTTGTCGGGGCTGACGCTGAACGACGGGGTTTTCTCTTTGTGGAACGGGCAGCAGGCGGTGTAGTTTTTACCGGCCTTCTTCAATTGCACGCGCGAGCTGACCACATCGACGATGTCGGTGCGGTTCAGAAGGTCGTCAATGAAGCTCTGGGGAATCAGCCCGGCCATGGCGTTCTCGTCTGCGCTGTAATGGATCCGATGCGAAAGGCGGCCGGACGCGGGTCATTGAGTGATGCGCGCACGTGAGGCGGCTCGACCGGTGTCGTTTGCGTAATCGCTGTCGGGAAGTGTATCTGCCGAAAATCCACTGACGTTAGTACTCATCAGTTTTCGACTATTCGAAAATGTTGCGCTGAATCCGCTGACGGCCTGTAATCGGCCTCGGATAGCTCATGAAGCGGGCACGCAAGCAGGTGCCTTGGGCTGATCGTCGTAAGAGGAATCAGTGGGTGTGCTCGTCAGTAGCCTTGAAAGGCTCGTCAGAAAAGACGTGCACCGCTGGCAAAAGAGCCAGGCCTGACGCGGTGAAGCGGGTTTGTCTCGGTCGCATCTGCGGCTTCGACGGTGAAGCATCAAGCGTTTTACGCAAATGCCATTAGCCCGGCTGAGGGCCGGGCTTGGCAGAAGCTTGCTACGATCGTCTGTGTATTAGTACAGACGAACGGCGCGGCGCTGTTCGCGCTGAACTTTCTTGGCGTGACGCTTAACAGCAGCAGCTGCCTTGCGCTTACGCTCAGAAGTTGGCTTCTCGTAAAATTCGCGGCTACGAACTTCAGCCAGTACACCGGCTTTTTCGCAGGAGCGCTTGAAACGACGCAGAGCTACGTCGAAGGGTTCGTTCTCTTTAACTTTGACGGCTGGCATCCAGAGCTACCTTCATTCATTACCGGGGTCAACATCCTCGCGGCAAAAGAGCACTTGAAGACGTCGGTTTTTAAGGGTTGCGGATGTTAACCCCTCATCGCTCGGAATGCAAAGCCTCTGATCGAAAACCGCTGGTCGGGGCATCACGCGGCGACTATTATGCGCGCCTTCGAATTCAGCCTAAACAAGGCGCAAACCCATGCTAGTACTGGGATTAGAAACTTCCTGCGACGAAACCGGCGTCGCTTTGTACGACAGCGAACGCGGCCTGCTGGCCGACGCGCTGTTCAGTCAGATCGACCTGCACCGCGTCTATGGCGGCGTGGTACCGGAGCTGGCTTCGCGCGACCACGTCAAGCGCATGCTGCCCCTGATCCGTCAGGTGTTGGCCGAGGCCGACTGCGTACCGACCGAGATCGACGCCATCGCCTACACTGCGGGTCCCGGCCTGGTCGGCGCGCTGTTGGTGGGGGCTTCCTGCGCCCAGGCGCTGGCGTTTGCCTGGGGCATTCCGGCCCTTGGCGTGCACCACATGGAAGGCCACTTGCTGGCGCCGATGCTGGAGCCAAAACCGCCGGAATTCCCGTTCGTCGCTTTGTTGGTCTCCGGTGGTCATACGCAGCTGGTTCAGGTCGATGGCATCGGCCAATACAGCCTGCTCGGCGAGACGCTGGACGATGCCGCGGGCGAAGCTTTCGACAAGACTGCAAAAATGATGGGCCTGAATTATCCGGGCGGACCGGAAATCGCCAAGCTGGCAGAGAAGGGCGTCGCAGGACGTTTCACCTTCCCGCGTCCGATGTGTGATCGCCCGGGCCTGGATTTCAGCTTCAGCGGCCTGAAGACCTTCGCCCTCAATACCTGGCAGCAATGCGTCAGCGCCGGGGACGACAGCGAGCAAGCCCGTTGCGACATCGCGCTGGCGTTCCAGCAGGCCGTGGTGGAGACTTTGACCATCAAGTGCAAGCGTGCCCTCAAGCAGGCCGGCATGAAGCGTCTGGTGATCGCCGGCGGCGTCAGTGCCAACAAGGCGCTGCGTGTTTCGCTGGAGAAGATGCTCGGCGACATGAAGGGCGATGTGTTCTATGCCCGTCCCGAGTTTTGCACCGATAACGGCGCGATGATTGCGTTTGCCGGCTGCCAGCGTTTGCAGGCCGGTCAGCAGGAGAGTCTGGCGATCAGCGTGCAGGCGCGCTGGCCGATGGAGCAGTTGTCGGCGCTGTGATGAGCGGCGCTCACGTGCGGTATTTAAAAATGCCGTTCGCGCCCGGCGAACAGGTCGCGTAGATTGCCCCGGTGGCGCCAGACGATCAGCAGTGTCAGCGTGCTCATCGGCAACAGCGCCGCCGGTTCCTGCCAGGCCAGCAACGGCAGGGTCAGCGGAGTGGCGATCAGCGCCGCCAGCGAGCTGGTGCGGGTCAGGTAGAAGGTCAGCAGCCAGGCGCACACGGCCAGCAGCGCGGCGGGTGGATACAGCCCCAGCAGCATGCCGGCCGCCGTGGCAACGCCCTTGCCACCGCGAAAGCGGAAGTACAACGGGAACAGGTGACCGATCACGGCGCAGACGCCGATCCACGCCTGATCCTGCAGCGAAAGGCCCATTGCCGAAGCGATCAGCACCGGTAGCAGGCCTTTGCACAGATCACCCAGCAGGGTCAGGATCGCGAGTTTGCGTCCGGCCAGGCGCAGCATGTTGGTGGCGCCGGCATTACCCGAGCCACTCATTCGCGGATCCGGATTTCCGGTCAGGCGGCTGAGCAAAATGGCGAAGGACAGAGAGCCGAGCAGGTAGGCGAGGATCGCCAGTAACCAAAACATGCTAACTATTCCGGGCGAGGACGCCCTGATTCTAACGGCGCATTGCGCCCTTGTCGTGCAGCGGAGAAAAGTGCTTGGACAGAGTGTTTATCGAGGGCCTGGAAGTCGACACCGTGATCGGTGCCTACGACTGGGAGCGCGGCATCCGACAGTGCCTGCGTCTTGATTTGAGCTTCGCCTGGGACAATCGCCCGGCCGCCGCCGGTGACGATCTGACCCTGGCGCTCGATTACGCCAGTGTGTCCACACGGATCCAGGCCTTCGCCGAGCAATCCCGGTATCAACTGGTCGAGACCTTCGCCGAGCGTCTGGTTGAAGTGCTGATGAATGAATTCAAGATCACCTGGGTGCGCCTGAAGCTGACCAAGCCAGGTGCCGTACCGGCCGCCAAGGGTGGTGTGGGTGTGGAGATCGAGCGCGGATGCCGCTGACCCAGGTCTATCTCGGGCTCGGTAGCAATATCGAGCGCGAAACCCATTTGCAGGCCGGTCTGGATGCCTTGTCCACGTTTCTGGTGGATATCCGCTGTTCGCCTGTGTTCGAAAGCCAGCCGGTGGGAATCAAGAGCGGGCCGTTCTTCAACTTCGTGGTATCGGCGTTCACCGATCTGCCGTTGATCGAGCTGGATCGCCGCTTGAAGTTCATTGAAGCGGACAACGGTCGCTATGCGCCGGATCGCAAGGGCTTGCCGCTGGATATCGACGTGTTGCTGTACGGCGATCTGGCGGGCAACTTCGACGGGCTGATCCTGCCTCGTGCGGAAATCCTGAAAAATGCCTTTGTGCTGTGGCCGCTGTCTTTGATTGCGCCGGATCGGGTACATCCCGGTGCAGGAAAAAGCTTTGCCACATTGTGGGCCGAAGCGCAGATCGATCAAGTGCTGGCACCGGTCGGATTTGAGTGGCGCGGTACTCAGCTCACGCCTTCAGATCTGTCTTGAACAGTTTGATCCGCCCTCGCGAGGGCGGATCAGGTGTTTTCAGGACGCCGCCGATTCCTTGTAAACCTTCAACGCCTTGAGCCGTTCGCGCTTGAGTGCCTCGCCCAGTTCCGGGCCTTTGAATCCCTTTTCCAGCAACGGCTGCACCGCCACGCCGCGTGCCACATTGGCCGCCCCGCGCAGGTAATCCGCCTGTGGATAACTGCGTTGCTCGAGCCCTTTGCGGCCTCGGGCGTCCATCTCACACGCGACGATGAATTCTTCGAAACGCTGCGGACGACGGTAAACGTCAAAGCTTTGCAGCAACTCCAGCAAGGTCGAAGCCTTCAGCTCCAGAGCGCGATGTCCGTGGGTGTGATATTGGCCGACCAGCAAGGCCAGCTCCTGACAGTCCTTCGGTGCCTTGAAGCGCTCGTTGACCGCTTTGATCAGCTTCAGGCCTTTGTGCTCATGGGCGATGTGCCTTGGCCATTCCTCCTTTGGAGTCAGGCCTTTGCCGAGGTCGTGCAGCAGGCAGGCCCAGCGCACGGTCAGCGGTTGATTGTGCAGGGCTGACTGCTCAAGCACGCTCAGGGTGTGAATGCCGCTGTCGATTTCCGGGTGATGGGCTTCCGGTTGCGGCACGCCGAACAAGGCATCGACCTCTGGCATCAGCACCTTCAAGGCGCCGCAATCGCGCAGTACTTGAATGAACACTTGGGGCTGATCTTCCATCAGTGCGCGGGAAATCTCCTTCCAGCTACGTTCGGCCGTAAGGGCTTCCAGTTCACCCGATTCGCAGAGCTGACGCATCAGCTCCAGAGTTTCGGGCGCCACCTTGAAACCAAGCTCTGCGTAGCGGGCGGCAAAGCGCGCAACACGCAGAACCCTGAGCGGATCTTCGGCAAACGCGGGGGAAACGTGGCGTAGAATCCGCTCTTCGAGATCGCGCTGGCCGTGGTAGGGATCGGTCAGATTTTGCTGATCGTCTTCGGCCATGGCGTTGATCGTGAGGTCACGGCGGATCAGGTCTTCTTCAAGCGTGACCTCGGGGCTGGCGTGAAAGGTGAAACCGCCATAACCGCGACCGCTCTTGCGCTCGGTGCGGGCGAGGGCGTATTCCTCGCCGCTTTTCGGGTGAAGAAACACCGGGAAATCCGCGCCGACCGGGCGAAATCCCTTGGCGAGCATTTCTTCTGTGGTTGCGCCGACCACCACCCAATCGATATCGGTGACCGGTTTGCCCAGCAGGCGATCACGTACTGCACCGCCGACCTTGTAAATCTGCATAAAAAACCTCCGTTGGCCCGACAGGATAACCCTTGCGCCGGACTTTCGGAGGCCTGAACGGGATCAAAGATGAATGACGGCCAGGTCGAGTCGACCGTAATCCCCCTCACTGTGTTCGCTGCGGGGTGGAACATGATGGGTCTTCATGATCTGGTCGCCCTGCAGGGTTTCCAGGTGAATGTCGAAACCCCACAGCCGATGCAGGTGTTTCAGAACCTCCTCGGTGGAATCGCCCAGCGGTTTGCGGTCGTGCTGCTGGTGGCGCAGGGTCAGTGAGCGATCGCCGCGGCGGTCGATGCTGTAAATCTGCACGTTCGGTTCGCGATTGCCGAGGTTGTATTGCGCTGCGAGCGTTTCGCGAATGATCCGGTAGCCGCCCTCGTCATGGATCGCGGGCACCAGCAGATCGTCTTTCTGATCGTCATCGAGAATGCTGAACAGCTTAAGGTCGCGGATCACCTTGGGTGACAGGTACTGCAGGATGAAACTCTCATCCTTGAAGCTGCTCATGGCGAACTTGATGGTCGACAGCCAGTCGCTGCCGGCGATTTCCGGGAACCAGCGGCGGTCTTCTTCCGTGGGCTCTTCGCACATGCGGCGGATGTCGCGATACATCGCAAAACCCAGCGCATACGGGTTGATGCCGTTGTAATAAGGGCTGTCGAACCCCGGCTGGAACACCACGCTGGTGTGGGACGTCAGGAACTCCATCATGAAGCCGTCCGTCACCAGGCCTTCGTCGTACAGGTCGTTCATCAGGGTGTAGTGCCAGAACGTCGCCCAGCCTTCGTTCATCACCTGGGTCTGGCGCTGTGGATAGAAATACTGGGCGATCTTGCGCACGATCCGCACGATCTCGCGTTGCCAGGGTTCCAGCAGCGGGGCGTGTTTCTCGATGAAATACAGGATGTTTTCCTGTGGTTCAGCCGGGAAGCGCGCGTTGTCCTTGTCGCTGTACTTGTCCGCGCCTTTGGGAATGGTGCGCCACAGGTCGTTGATCTGTTTCTGCAGGTGTTCTTCGCGATCCTTCTGCCGGCGCCGCTCTTCCTCGGCGGAAATCGGATACGGACGTTTGTAACGGTCGACACCGTAGTTCATCAGGGCGTGGCAGGAATCGAGCAGATCCTCCACGGCATCAATCCCGTGGCGCTCCTCGCACTGCATGATGTACTGCTTGGCGAACACCAGGTAATCGATGATCGAACTGGCGTCGGTCCAGGTGCGGAACAGATAGTTGCCCTTGAAGAAGCTGTTGTGGCCGTAGCAGGCATGCGCGACCACCAGTGCCTGCATGCAGATGGTGTTTTCCTCCATCAGGTACGCGATGCACGGGTCCGAGTTGATCACGATCTCGTACGCCAGCCCCATCTGTCCGCGGCTGTAGGATTTCTCGGTGCTGAGGAAGTGCTTGCCGTAGGACCAATGGTGATAGCCCAGCGGCATGCCGACCGAAGCGTAGGCGTCCATCATCTGTTCGGCGGTAATCACTTCGATCTGGTTGGGGTAGGTGTCCAGGGCGTAGCCGGCCGCGATACGGGCGATTTCGCGGTCGTACGTCTGGATCAGCTCGAATGTCCATTCCGAGCCGGTGGAAATGGGTTGGCGCTTCTGCTCTTTGGCGGTCTTGGCAGTCATGTCACTAACCTGCGCTGGAAGAGTTCACGGAAGACCGGATAGATATCCCCGGCCGAGACCAGTTGTTGCTGGGCAAAAGTGTCGGAAAAGGCTTCGGCGATGCGCTCGTACTCGTACCACAAGGCCTGATGTTCGCGCGGGGTGATCTCCACGTAAGTGTAGTACTGCACAAAAGGCATGATCTGGTTGATCAGGATGTCGCGGCAGATCGGCGAGTCGTCGTTCCAGTTGTCGCCGTCGGAAGCCTGGGCGGCGTAGATGTTCCATTCATTGCTCGGGTAGCGCTCGGCCATGATCTCCTGCATCAGTTTCAGGGCGCTGGAAACGATGGTGCCGCCGGTCTCGCGGGAATAGAAAAACTCCTCTTCGTCCACTTCGCGGGCGCTGGTGTGGTGGCGGATGAACACCACGTCGATCTTGTCGTAGTTGCGCTTGAGGAACAGGTACAACAGGATGAAGAAGCGCTTGGCGATGTCCTTGGTCGCCTGGGTCATGGAGCCGGAAACGTCCATCAGGCAGAACATCACGGCTTTCGAGCTGGGGTTCGGTTGCTTGATCAGCAGGTTGTACTTGAGGTCGAAAGTATCGAGGAACGGCACCCGATGGATGCGCGCACTGAGCTTCTCGATTTCCGCTTCGAGATCCTGAATGTCGCCGAAGTTGTCGGGTTCTTCGCGTTTGAGTCGCGCCAGTTCCTCTTTGACCTCGCGCAGTTTGGCGCGGCTGCTGCCCGATAGCGCAATGCGCCGGGCGTGGGCCGAGCGCAGGGTGCGGATGATGTTGATCCGCGACGGGTTGCCCTCGTTGCTGATCCCCGCACGCACGGTCTTGAAGGTATCTGTGCCGGTCAGGTTGCGCTTGACCAGGTTGGGCAGTTCGAGATCCTCGAACATGAATTCGAGGAATTCTTCCTGGGTGATCTGGAAGACGAACTCGTCCATGCCTTCGCCGGAGTTGCCGGCCTTGCCCGGCCCACGGCCTCCGCCACCTCCCGGCGGACGGGCGATGTGTTCGCCTGCGGTGAATTCCTTGTTGCCGGGGTGAACCACGGTCTGCTTGCCGCCGCGACCATGGTGAAGCACCGGTTCGTCGATATCGCGACCGGGAATGCTGATCTGCTCGCCGTGCTCCATATCAGTAATGGAACGCCGGCTGACCGCCTCTTCGACAGCCTTCTTGATGTGGTCACGGTAACGCCGCAGGAAGCGCTGACGGTTCACCGTGCTCTTGTTCTTGCCATTGAGACGTCGGTCGATCACATAGCTCATGACTGCTCCTTAGAAGCTGTCCTGCAAAGGGGCGAGCGGTCATGCAGCATTGAACCGAATGCCAAGGGACGTACACGCTCCCCCAAGCGCTTTGGGTGCTGCCTGAACCTCGCTACCGCCTTTCGAACACCTTCCAGAGGCCTGTGTAGCAGAAAATGCGCGCACAGGCCTCGGGCTGACGACAACCGGTCTGACCGGCCGCGGTTTTACTGTGATTTTCTGACCCGCAGATACCACTCGGAGAGCAGTCGTACCTGTTTGTCGGTGTAGCCGCGTTCGACCATTCGTGTAACGAAGTCGTTGTGTTTCTGTTGATCCTCTTTGCTGGCCTTGGCGTTGAAGCTGATGACTGGCAGCAGGTCTTCGGTATTCGAGAACATTTTCTTCTCGATGACCACACGCAGTTTTTCGTAGCTGAGCCAGGTCGGGTTCTTGCCGTTGTTGTTGGCCCGGGCGCGCAACACGAAGTTGACGATTTCGTTGCGGAAATCCTTCGGATTGCTGATGCCGGCCGGTTTCTCGATTTTTTCCAGCTCCTCGTTGAGGGCAACGCGGTTGAGGATCTCGCCGGTTTCCGGGTCGCGGTATTCCTGATCCTGAATCCAGAAGTCCGCATACAGCACGTAGCGGTCGAAGATGTTCTGGCCGTACTCGCTGTAAGACTCGAGGTAGGCGGTCTGGATCTCCTTGCCGATGAATTCGATATAACGCGGTGCCAGGTACTCTTTCAGGTAACGCAGATAGCGCTCGCGGGTCTCGGCCTGGAACTGTTCCTGTTCGATCTGCTGTTCCAGCACGTATAGCAGGTGTACCGGGTTGGCAGCGATTTCATGCGGATCGAAGTTGAAGACCTTGGACAGGATCTTGAACGCGAACCGGGTTGACAGACCGTTCATGCCTTCGTCGACGCCCGCCGCATCGCGGTATTCCTGGATCGACTTGGCCTTCGGATCGGTGTCCTTGAGGTTTTCGCCGTCATACACCCGCATCTTGGAGTAGATGTTGGAGTTTTCCGGCTCCTTCAGGCGTGACAGCACGGTGAACTGCGCTAGCATCTTCAGGGTGTCGGGCGCGCAATGCGCTTTGGCCAGGGAGCTGTTGAACAGCAGTTTGTCGTAGATTTTCACCTCGTCACTCACACGCAGGCAGTACGGCACCTTGACGATGTAGATCCGGTCGATGAAGGCTTCGTTGTTTTTGTTGTTGCGGAAGGTGTGCCACTCCGATTCGTTGGAGTGGGCCAGCAAAATCCCGGTGAACGGAATCGCGCCGAGACCTTCGGTACTGTTGTAGTTGCCTTCCTGAGTGGCGGTCAGCAACGGGTGGAGCACCTTGATCGGTGCCTTGAACATTTCTACGAATTCCATCAAGCCCTGGTTGGCCCGGCACAGCGCACCGGAGTAGCTGTAGGCGTCTGCGTCGTTCTGCGGGAATTCTTCGAGTTTGCGGATATCGACCTTGCCCACCAGCGCGGAGATGTCCTGGTTGTTTTCGTCACCCGGTTCGGTCTTGGCCACGGCGATCTGGTTGAGGATCGACGGGTACAGCTTGACCACGCGGAACTGGCTGATGTCGCCGCCGAATTCGGCCAGGCGCTTGGTGGCCCATGGCGACATGATGGTGTTCAGGTAGCGCCGTGGAATGCCGAAGTCCTCCTCGAGGATCGCGCCATCTTCGGTGGCGTTGAACAGACCCAGAGGTGATTCGAATACCGGCGAGCCCTTGATCGCGTAGAAGGGCACTTTTTCGATGAGCTGTTTCAGCTTCTCGGCCAGGGACGACTTGCCGCCGCCGACAGGGCCGAGCAGATAGAGGATCTGTTTCTTCTCTTCCAGGCCCTGAGCGGCATGGCGGAAATACGACACGATCTGGTCGATGCATTCTTCCATCCCGTGGAAGTCTTCAAAGGCCGGATAGCGGCGGATCACCTTGTTGGAAAAGATGCGCGACAGTCTCGAGTTGGTCGAGGTGTCGAGCAGTTCCGGTTCGCCGATGGCCAGCAATAGACGCTCGGCGGCGGAAACGTAGGCACTGCGATCCTTTTTGCACAGTTCCAGGTACTCCTGCAGGGAGAATTCTTCCTGGCGTGTGGACTCGAAGCGTTGTTGGAAGTGGCTAAAGATACTCATGACGTCACCTCGCTCGATACGTGGAGCCGACGCCGGATCACTCAGTCGATGCTGGCAAGCAGCTGCGATGGCAGCTGTTGTTTACCCCCCAGAACACTTTCGCGATCGACAATCGCGAAAGTCACTCCCGATGACCCGTGCGCCGGTGTACCGGCTCTCCCCTGTTTTGGATGGCCTGGGCTTAAGGATAGTTGGGAATTCGGGAGGTAAAGGCGAGATACGTAATTAGTTGTGGCAGACCGTTCGTCTGCCACCGCGCGAGCCCACGGGAGCCGGGGCTTGCACGTTACAAAAAAATTATTCGGAGGTGCCTTGCGCGGTTTCCGAAGGAAAAGTCGTACGCCACAGTTCGAAGCCGCCGTCCATGCTGTAGACGTCGGAGAAGCCCTGGCTCACGAGATACGCGGCGGCACCCTGGCTCGAATTGCCGTGGTAGCAGACCACGACGGTCGGGGCATCGAGGTCGGCGCCCTGGATGAAAGCATGCAGGGAATGATTATCCAGATGCTTCGAGCCGCTGATGTGCAGTGCGGCAAATGTTGCCGGGTCACGGACGTCGACGACCACAGCACCTTGCTCGCGCAGGGCCTGGGCTTGTTCCGGGGGGATACGTTTGAATTCGCTCATGGCGGGCTCCTGTGGCTCGGCTGAAAACGCAGTCTAGCGCGGGGCGCTGACGGGAGAAGATTCGGTGATCAGTGGTGCGACGCTGGGCAGGACGGCCCCGTGTTCGTCGCATTTGCATGACAGGCGTTCGCCGCTGTCGACATTCATCAGGGTCAGGCTGCCGCCCCAGACGCAACCGGTGTCGAGGGCGCAGATGCCGGGTTCCTGGACGTTGCCTTCCAGCGCCGCCCAGTGACCGAAAACGATCCGCAGGCCACGGGTCTTGCGTTCCTTGTGCTGGAACCAGGGCTTGTAGCCCGGCGGCGCGGTGTCGAGGCCTTCCTTGCTCTTGAGGTCGAGCTTGCCTTCGGCGGTGCAGAAACGCATGCGGGTGAAGTAATTGGTGATGACTCGCAGGCGTGTCACGCCTTTGAGGTCGCTGTCCCATTTCGCCGGCTCGTTACCGTACATGCCGTCGAGAAAGGGTGGAAGCAGGTTGTCGTCACGCAGCGCGGTCTCGACTTCTTCAGCGTACTTGAGCGCCTTGCGCAGCGACCATTGCGGCGGGATGCCCGCATGCACCATGGCCACTTCGCGTTGTTCGTCGTAGTGCATGAGTTTCTGCTGACGCAGCCATTCCATCAGTTCGGCGCAGTCCGGCGCTTCAAGGATTTCACGCAGCGTGTCGGACTTCTTCATGCGCTCGATGTTCTTCGCCGCAGCCAGCAGGTGCAGGTCGTGGTTGCCGAGGACGCAGACCAGCGAGTCGCGCATGCCATAAAGGAAGCGCAGGGTTTCCAGCGACTGCGGGCCCCGATTGACCAGATCGCCCACCAGCCACAGGCGATCCAGAGCCGGGTCGAACGCGACCTGCTTGAGCAGGCATTTGAGTGGTTCGAGGCAGCCTTGCAGGTCGCCGACGGCATACGTCGCCATCAGTGCAGGGCTCCGGGAACGGCGAGGCGGAAGGGCTTGATGATCGCATCGAAATGCTTGCCGTCGTCGGCGACCATTTCGTAGGTGCCTTGCATGGTGCCGACCTTGGTAGTCATCACCGTGCCGCTGCTGTAGGTGTGGCTTTTGCCGGCACCGATCAACGGTTGCTGGCCAACCACGCCGGCGCCGCGCACTTCTTCGACATGCCCGTCGCCATCGGTAATCACCCAGTGGCGCGACATCAGGCGGGCCGGTTGCTCGCCATTGTTCTGCACGGTGATGGTGTAGGCGAAGGCAAAGCGCTCGTGCTCGGGTTGCGATTGGTCTGCCAGATAGTGGGTAACGACACTGACATCGACCTGGTAGCGAGGATCGGACATGCAAAAGGCCTTAAAAACGAAGCGGGACGCGGGGCGTAGCTGATTGGGATTCAGTCTAGGCAAGTATCGGGCAGTAGACCAGAGTTGGCGTCCCGCCCGATAGCGATCATTGCCGGTCAGTCGGCTTCAGGTGCTTTCGCCGGCTGTTCGGCGAGCTTGTCGGCCAGGCGCACGAACGCGGCCAGATCGAGTTGCTCGGGGCGCAGGCTGCCATCGACGCCGGCGGCTTCGATTTCGGCGTTGCTCAGCAACTGCTTGAGGGTGTTGCGCAGGGTCTTGCGACGCTGGTTGAAGGCTTCACGCACCACGCGTTCGAGCAGGCGATGATCCTTGGCTGGATGCGGCAGCACTGCGTGCGGTACCAGACGGACGATCGCCGAGTCGACTTTCGGCGGCGGATTGAACGCGCCCGGGCCGACGTTGAACAGATGCTCGACCCGGCAATGGTACTGAACCATGATCGACAGACGGCCCCAATCGCCGCCACCAGGACCTGCGGCCAGACGCTCGACCACTTCCTTCTGCAACATGAAGTGCATGTCGCGGATGATGCCGGCGTTGTTCAGCAGGTGGAAAATCAGCGGCGTGGAGATGTTGTACGGCAGGTTGCCGACCACGCGCAGGCTGTTCGGCGCAGCGTTCAGGCTGTTGAAGTCGAACTTCAGCGCATCGCCCTGATGCAGGTTGAAATTGCTCTTGCCGGCAAACTGCTGGTTGAGGATCGGGATCAGATCCTTGTCCAGCTCTACTACGTCCAGCTGTGCGCCGGAGTTGAGGATGCCGGCGGTCAATGCGCCCTGGCCCGGCCCGATTTCCAGCATGCGGTCGCCGGCCTTGGCACTGATGGAGCGCAGAATGCGGTCGATGACGCCGGCATCGTGCAGGAAGTTCTGGCCAAAGCGTTTGCGCGCCTTGTGTTGGTATTGCTCGGTCATAAACGGGTCTCGGCCATCTGGTAGGCGGTTTCCAGGGCGACTTGCAGGCTGCCGGTGTCGATCTTGCCGCTGCCGGCCAGATCCAGGGCGGTGCCATGGTCGACCGACGTGCGGATGATCGGCAGGCCCAGGGTCACGTTGACCGCAGCGCCGAAGCCTTTGTATTTCAGCACGGGCAGGCCCTGGTCGTGGTACATCGCCAGCACTGCGTCGCAGTGCTCCAGATATTTGGGGGTAAACAGAGTGTCGGCAGGCAGCGGGCCACGAAGGTCCATGCCCTCGCCGCGCAGGCGCTCCAATGTGGGTTCGATGATGTCGATTTCTTCATGGCCCAGGTGTCCGCCTTCACCGGCGTGCGGGTTGAGCCCGCAGACCAGGATGCGCGGTTGGGCGATGCCGAATTTTTGTTGCAGGTCGGCGTGCAGAATTCGCGTGACCCGCTCCAGCCGCTCCGGCGTGATCGCATCGGCGATGTCGCGCAAGGGCAGGTGAGTGGTGACCAGCGCCACGCGCAAACCGCGGGTGGCGAGCATCATCACCACCTGGGCGGTGTGGGTCAGGTCGGCGAGAAATTCGGTGTGACCGGAAAACGCGATACCCGATTCGTTGATCACGCCCTTGTGCACCGGGGCGGTAATCATCCCGGCGAAGTCGCCGTTCAGGCAGCCATTGCCGGCGCGGGTCAGGGTTTCGAGGACGAATGCGGCGTTGGCCTTGTCCAGTTGCCCGGCGATCACGGGGGCGCTGAGCGGGGTGTCCCAGACATACAGGCTGTTGGCGGGCGCCGGCGAGTCCGGCCAGTTGTCAGGCTCAACTTCCAGCAAGCTGACGGCCAGCCCCAGCTGCGCGGCCCGCTCTCGGAGCAGGTCGCGGCTGGTGATGGCAATCAGGGGGTGTGGCTGGGCTTGCGAGGCGAGCAGCAGGCACAGGTCGGGACCGATGCCGGCCGGTTCGCCGGGTGTCAGCGCGAAACGCTTGGGTTTCACTGCGCTGCCTGGTCTGCACCAGGGAGTTTGATCTCTACGTACGCTTCGTCACGGATCTGACGCAGCCAGGTTTGCAGCTCTTCGTCGTATTTGCGGTTACGCAGTACGGTCATCGCTTGCTGCTCACGGGCCTGTTCGGTGCTGTCGGTGGCGCGACGGCCAAGGACTTCCAGAACGTGCCAGCCGTACTGGGTCTGGAACGGCTTGGACAGCTGACCCTGCGGGGACTTGGCCATCACTGCGCGGAATTCCGGTACCAGTGCGTTCGGGTCGATCCAGTTCAGGTCGCCGCCGTTGAGGGCAGAGCCCGGGTCTTCAGAGTATTTTTTCGCCAGTTCAGCGAAGTCTTCGCCAGCTTCGATGCGGTTGTAGAGCGACTGAGCCAGTTCCTTGGTCTTGGCTTCGTCGCGAACCGGACTCGGCTTGACCAGGATGTGGCGCACATGCACTTCGTCGCGCATCTGGCTCCCGCCACCACGTTTTTCGAGCAGTTTCAGGATGATGAAGCCACCCGGAGTGCGTGCCGGTTGAGTGATGTCGCCGGGCGTCATGCTGCTCAGTTCACGGTCGAACGGAGGTGGCAGTTGAGCGGCTTTACGCCAGCCCATATCGCCGCCTTCCAGGGCGTTGTCACTGGCGGAGTTGGCCACGGCCATCTGGCCGAAGTCAGCGCCTTGCTTGAGCTGCTGGTAAACGTCCATCGCCTTGCGTGCAGCACTCTGAATCGCTTCGGAGTTGGCGCTTTCCGGGGTCGGAATCAGGATGTTGGCCAGGTGCAGCTCTTCGGACAGTTGCATCTTGCCCAGGTCGGAGGCGAGGAAGTTCTTCACTTCCTGTTCCGATACCTGAATGCGTTCGGCCACGCGGCGCTGACGCACACGGCTGATGACCATTTCACGACGGATCTGCTCGCGAGCGTCCTCGTAGGACAGGCCATCGCGAGACAGGGCGATGCGGAACTGTTCCGGGGTCATGTTGTTGCGCTGGGCAATGGTGCCGACAGCCTGGTTCAGCTCTTCATCGGTGATGCGGATACCGGAACGTTCGCCGATCTGCAGTTGCAGGTTTTCGACGATCAGGCGCTCGAGCACCTGTTGATCCAGTACGCCCGGAGGCGGCAGACCGCCGCCACGCTTGGCGATGGTTTGCTGAACTTCGTGGACGCGTTGATCCAGCTGGCTCTGCATGACCACGTCGTTGTCGACGATGGCCACCACTTTATCGATGGACTGCACCGCGGCGTTGGCCGCGGTACCCAGGAACAGCGCGCCCAGCATCAGCGGGCGCAGACAATCAGAAAGCTTGGTCTTCACGTTGACGATAACCTTGGATGCCTTTGTCGAGGAAGCTCTCTACCTTGGCGCCAGTGAGGCCGCCGAGTCCCTTCAGAACAATTTGGAGGAAGACGCCGTGGTCGCCTTTTTCGTTTTCCGGGGCGTTCTGACTGAATTCGTCATAGCTGACCCAGTAACGGTTGATCAGGCGCAGTTTCCAGCAGCAGTTGTCATATTCGAAACCACCGAAGGCTTCCAGCGTGCGATTGCGGTTGTAGTCGTACTGCCAGCGGCTGATCGCGCTCCACTGTGGAACGATCGGCCAGATGACCGAGAAGTCATGCTGCTGGATCTTGTAGTAGTCCTTCACGTAGCCAGGCTGGCCCGGAGTGCCGTAGTCACCACCACCCACCGACCATTTACCGGTGTTCTGGTCGTAACGGACCTGGTCGTTGCGATAGCGATAGCCGAGGTTGACCACCTTGTTCGGGTTGTCTTCAGGCTGGTAGTGGAACATCGCGCTGCCGGATCGCGGGCTGCGGCTGTCCGGATCCCAGTTGTAATCGGCAGTGGTGCGCCAGTCGCGGTTCCAGCGGTATTCGTATTCCAGTGCGTAAGGCGAAACATTAGCCTTGGCGTCATCCCGATCGTTGAACGCGATGCCTGGAAGTTGAACCTCGCGATCCTTGAAGTACAGAGCCTGGCCGACGCTGATGCGTTGACGCTCGAAACCGTCGTCTTCGATCCAGCGACTGGTCACGCCCAGCGACAGCTTGTTCTCGTCGCCAACACGGTCGGCGCCGGAGAAGCGGTTGTCACGGAACAGCGATGCGTAGTTGAAGGTGTATTCGCTGGAGTCGAATACCGGAATGTCTTCCTGATCCACCTTGGGTACATAGAGGTAGAACATGCGCGGCTCAAGCGTCTGGCGGTAGTTCTTGCCAAAGAAGGACGTATTGCGGTCGAAGTACAGGCCACCGTCAACGCTGGCGATCGGTACGCCGCGACTCTGGTTGCTGTCGAAGGTGCCGTTGAGTTTGTTTTGCTCGGCATTTTGCGTCGCAATGTCGCGTTTGCCTTGACCATCCAGATCCAGTTGATACTGGGTGTATTGGTACTTCAGCGACGGCTTCAGGAAACCATAGGTCCAGTTCATCGGCAGGCTGACGCCTGGCTTCAGATTCAAACGGTCGCCATTGGCGCGAGCGAGGCCGAAAACGTTCGAGTCGAGACGACGCTCCGATGTTCCATCCTCGTTGATGAAATTGCCACTTTTCAGATCGCGATCAAACCGGACGAGCTCGGTCTCGTAATTGAAGTCCAGGCCTTCCGGGTGATATGGCAGCTTGCCATTGAAGGTGATCTGCGGCAGGCGGTCATACGGTGTGATGTTCGATACGGTTGCCAGCTGGTACGCCTGGGCGTTCAAACGGGCGGTGTAGCTGTCGCCACGATAGGTGACCGAGCCCTGCTGGTTCACGTAGTCGGCACTTTTCACGCCGATCTGGTCGGTCTGCAGATCCTGGAAGTAATAAGGATCGCTGATCTTGGTGTAATCCACCTGGGTGAACACGCGGGAGTCGAGACCGCCCTTGTGTTGCCAGTTGTACATGTAGCGGGTCTTGTCGTAGTCGGTCTGGCCCTTGCGCTCGTCGTCCTCGTCGTTGAGGTACGCCGCACCGAACTGACCTTCGCTCGACTTGGTCAGGTAACGGAACTCGCCTTCCATCAGCATGCCGCGCTTGCTCATGTAGCGCGGATACAACGTGGCATCGTAGTTCGGTGCCAGGTTGAAGTAGTACGGGGTGACCAGCATGAAGCCGGTGTCGCTGCCGGAGCCGATGGTCGGTGGCAGGAAACCCGACTGACGACGATCGTCGATCGGGAAGTAGATGTACGGCGTGTACAGAACCGGAATGTCCTTGACCCGCAGCGTCACGTTGGTCGCGGTACCGAAACCGGTGGCAGGGTTCAGGGTGATGTTGTTGCCCTTGAGCTGCCAGGCGTTGCTGTTCGGTTCGCACGTGGTGTACGTGCCGTCCTTCAGACGGATGATCGCGTTTTCGGCACGCTTGGCGTACAGCGCGTTACCGCGGATGCGCGACTTGTGCATCACGTATTCAGCGTTGTCGACCTTGGCTTCACCGGTGTCCAGCTGTACATCGGCGTGGTCGCCGACGATCAGCGCGCCGTTGTCGCGAATGCGCACGTTGCCCGCCAGTTCGCCACGGCTTTCGGCTTGATACAGGTTGGCCTCGTCGGCTTCGACCTGCATGCTGCCCTGACGCATGACCACGTCACCGGCCAGACTCGCGACCTGCGAATCCTGCTGATAACGCGACGCCTTGGCGCCGATGAAGGTCGGGGCGTCACTTTTATTCGTCTTGTCATTCATGCCAGGACGAATTGGTTCGATATAGGAACCAGAGCAGTAAGGACCGGTCTCGGCCAGTTGGGCGGCGGTGAGCTTCTCGCGCGGAACCCAGTCGAGGTGACTGTAGTCTTCGCTACGGGATTTCAGGCCACGGCCCTTGGACTCGGTAACCAGTACCGGCTTGGGCCCGGACTCCGCAGTGGAGCCGCTCTCGGCCGGGGCTTCGCCGACGGCGCTGACGGCACTGCCGTCATGCACGGGACGCGGCGGCAAGGCAGCGGCCGGCGTCTTCGGCGAGCAGGCCCAGCCTCCCGTTGCCGAGACGGCGCAGTCATACTGCTCGGCGGCAACAACGAATGAACTGGCCAGAGGTTGCATAGCCAGCAGACTGCCGGTTACCAACAACGGAAATTTTTTACGAAACGCGGGGGATTTCAATGCCATCTTATTAGTCCGGGCTTCCTGCGTGCCATCTGCCCGCGGTGTGGGCCGCACGCCTCTCGATGGTCTGAAAAAGATGCTGGATAATAAAGCATGACCCGCTTGACGGCTAGCGCCGTCGGAGACCCTTGCAATGCCTGATCAAGATGTACGCTTGCAACACCTGAAAGTTTGGCTCGATGAACAGCTGGCAACCCTTTTTGCCGATCAGGGCTGGGGAGCCGTACCCCCGGCCACGTTGACCGCGGCCAGCAGCGACGCGAGTTTCCGCCGGTATTTCCGTTGGGAAGGCGCGGGTCGCAGCTTCGTCGTGATGGACGCGCCGCCGCCTCAGGAAAACTGCAAACCGTTCGTGGATATCGCCTTTTTGCTGGCGAAATCCGGCATCAACGTGCCGAAAATTTATGCCGAGGACCTCGAACGCGGGTTTCTTTTGCTCAACGACCTGGGCAACAAGACCTATCTGGACGTGATCGACAGCGAAAATGCCGACGCGTTATTCAGCGATGCCCTGCAAGCGCTGCTGGCTTTTCAGCAGCTGCCGATGGTGGCGCCGCTGCCGAGCTATGACGTCGCGTTGTTGCGCCGCGAGCTGGAGCTGTTCCCCGAGTGGTACGTGAAGCGCGAGCTGGGCGTCGAGTTCGATGCCACCCAACAGCAGCAGTGGCAAAAGGTCAGCGAGCTGCTGATCGACAGCGCCCTGGCCCAGCCGAAAGTATTGGTGCACCGCGACTACATGCCGCGCAACCTGATGCTCAGCGAGCCGAATCCCGGCGTGCTGGATTTCCAGGACGCCGTGTACGGCCCGGTGACCTACGACGTGACCTGCCTGTTCAAGGACGCATTCCTCAGCTGGCCTGAAGAGCGTGTGCGCGGCTGGCTGGAAAGCTACTGGCAGCAGGCGTCGGCGCTGAACATCCCGGTGCAGCCGGACTTCGAAGAGTTCCTGCGTGCCAGCGACCTGATGGGCGTGCAGCGCCATCTGAAAGTCATCGGCATCTTCGCCCGCATCTGCCATCGCGATGGCAAGCCGCGCTACCTCGGTGATGTACCGCGTTTCTTCTCTTATATAGAAGCGGTCATCGCGCGTCGTCCCGAGCTGGCGGATCTGCAGGGATTGCTCGCCAGCCTGCGTGGTGGAGTGACGGCATGAAGGCAATGATTCTGGCGGCGGGCAAAGGCGAGCGCATGCGCCCGCTGACCCTGACCACCCCCAAACCGCTGGTGCGAGCCGGTGGCGTGCCGCTGATTGAATACCACCTGCGTGCCCTCGCGGCGGCCGGTTTCAATGAGATCGTGATCAACCATGCCTGGCTCGGACAGCAGATTGAAGATCATCTGGGCGATGGTTCGCAGTTCGGTGTGTCGATCCAGTATTCGCCTGAAGGTGAACCTCTGGAAACCGGCGGCGGAATTTTCCGCGCCTTGCCGCTGTTGGGCGACGACGCGTTTCTGGTAGTCAACGGTGACATCTGGACCGATTACGACTTCAGCGTGCTGCATCAGCCGATCAACGGCCTGGCACATCTGGTGCTGGCGGATAACCCGGCGCATCACCCGACAGGGGATTTCACCCTGACCGACGGCCAGGTGCGTGATGGCCAGGCCGATGCGGCGACCCTGACCTACAGCGGCATCGCCGTACTGCACCCGCAGTTGTTCGACGGCTGCACTGACGGTGCCTTCAAACTGGCGCCGCTGCTGCGAAAAGCCATGGCGAACGGGCAGGTAACCGGCGAGCGGTTGAAAGGTCACTGGGTCGATGTCGGCACGCACGAGCGTCTGGCCGAAGCCGAAGCCTTGATAGAAGCGAGTCGCTGATATGTTGTGGCCAGGGACTCTGATTGGAGCCGGAGCGGGTTTTGCGATCGCCAGCATTCCGGGGGCCATGCTTGGTGCTTTGTTGGGACAGGCGCTGGATCGGCGCCTGCATTTACAGAGCTGGGGGCATTTGCGGGAAAAACTCGGCGGACGGCCGATGCTGCGCAACGACGAGTTGTTGTTCGTGTTGCTCGGTCGTCTGGCCAAGAGCGACGGGCGGGTCACGGACGGTCACATCCAGCAGGCGCGTCAGGAGATGCGCTCGCTGGAAATGAGCGAACCGGCACAGCGCCGGGCGATTGCCGCGTTCAATCGCGGCAAGTCCGGCAACGACAATCTGCGCGGTTATCTGCGTCGCTTGAGTGCTCAACCCCATGCGGCCGAAGGCGTGTTGCGCGCCTGTTGGCGAATGGTCTGGGCAGATGGCCGGGCCGGCGTCAGTGAGCGTGAATTGCTGGCGCAGTGGGGCAAGTGGCTGGGCTGGACGACCCACCAGATCCGAGCGTTGGCGGCGGACTACGAGCCGCACAAGCGTCCGATCGTCAGCGCGGCGGTGAGCTATCAGGAGGCGATGCGCCTGCTCGGCGTATCGGCCACCAGTGAACCGGCGCAGATCAAGCGTGCCTATCGACGTCTGCTCAGCCGGCATCACCCGGACAAGGTGGCCGGGACGGGTGCCACGCCGGCGCAGGTGCGCGAGGCCACCGAGAGGACTCGCGAGTTGCACAGTGCCTACACGTTGATTCGCGAACGGCGGGATTTTCGCTAGGCATAAAAAATCGCAGCGTCGGGCTGCGATTTTTTTGTCTGCGTTTCCAGTCCGGGCTCTTCAGTCCGGGCTTTGCGGATTCAACCAGCCACGCACCCGTCGGAACAATTGCTCCTGCTCGGCCTTGTTGTCCGGCAGGGCCTTGAGTGCGACCTGACTGAACGCGGACGTTTTCAGCCGCTTGCTCGCCTGCAGGCGTTCCAGTGCCGCGTTGCGGTCCAGCGCCTTATCCATGTAGAAGATGTCCGCCGTCGGCAGCTTCAGGGTCGGCGTCAGTTCCACCAGCTCCGGTTTGGCCTTGGCCGGCGTCTGCGCGGCTACCAGCACCAGCTTCTCGACTTGCGAGCTTTGTCGCTCGCTCATGTAGCGCGCCGCCCAGTAAGCGCCGGTGCCATGACCGAGGACGACGATGCTGCGCGCGCTCTGTTGTTCTGCGTAGGCCAGTGCCGCGTCGATGCGGGCGAAGATTCGCTCGGCGTCGGCCTTGGACTGTTCTTCGGTGGATTCAGCCACGACCTTGTCGGCCACATCGGCTTCGCCACCGGCGGCTTGTTCGATCGGCTCGGCGGTGGTCGAATCCTTGCTGCCCGGGTCGGCGGTTTTCGGCGCGGCGGGTGCTTCGACCACGCGCGGTGCGATGGCATCGCTTTGCAGATCGGGCAGGGTGATACTCAGGCTGCTCCACTCGACGTCCGGCAACTTGCGGCGCAACGGGCCGATCGCCTGGGGCCAGTCTGCGGTTTCGCCGGCACCGGGAATGAGGATCACCGCGCCTTTGGGTTCGGCGGTGTTGGCCGGTTTCCACAGGGCGAGGAAGGTGTCGCTGCCCGCTTGCAGTTGCTGTTGTTCCTGGGCCGGAACCTTGCGTTCGAGTGCCGCGGCTTCTTCCTGACTACGCTCAAGCAGAGGCTGTCGTTCGGCCGGTTTTTCTTCGGCGGCTTTTTCTGCGGCGGGGGTGGGTGCCGGATCCGCGGCTTCGACGGAAAACGCACAAGGCAGGATCAGCGACAGGCACAATGCTGGCATTGCCAGGCGATAGACAGGGGGCATCGGTTATTCCAGGCCAGAAGTTATCCCGGCAGCCTAATGGGTTGGTCAGAATTTGTCAGTGTATGAGACTTCAATGATGCGTTTTTGCTGCCTGTGGGTTATCGGCTGTCTGGCGTTTCCCTTGATGGGCTGGGCGGCGCCTGCGCCACCGAGCCACCTCGCGCGGTTGTCGGCGAGCGAACAACAGTGGCTCGCGCAGCACAATGAATTGCGCGTGGGCCTGGTGTTGCAGGCGCCGTACGCGCAATACGACCGACGCTTGCAGCGGCTGTCGGGGGCCAACGTCGAAGTCATGAAAGCATTGGCCAAGGCGCTGAATGTCGAGCTGAGCTGGCGCAACTTTCAGGATCTGGCACAACTCGAGGCCGCTGCCCGGGACGGCGAGATCGACATCGCCCCGGGCCTGACCCAGACCCCGGGCGGGCTGCGTCTGTGGCAGTTCTCCGACCCGTACATGCGTGTGCCGCAACTGGTGGTCAGCGACCAGAAAAGCAGCGCGACCGTGGAGCTGGAAAAACTCGACAGCCAGACCCGCGTCGCCGTGCGCATGCCCGGCGTCACCGCCGATTACCTGCGCGGCAACTATCCCCACCTGAATCTGCAAGGCGTACCGATGGAGCGCCAGGCGCTGCAACTGTTGCTGAGTCAGCAGGCGTCCTACGCGGTGGTCGATGAGGCGCAGCTCGGTCGGCTGTCGGCGGAACCGGAGTTTGCCGGGCTGGTGGTGGTCGGTGACATTGGGTTGCCGCAACTGCTGCGCATCGGCACCCGCCGCGACTGGCCGGAGCTTGCTGGCATCGTTGAAAGCGCCCTGCGCGCAATTCCGGCCAAGGATCTGGAACGCCTGCATGCGCAGTGGCTGCAACCCAAGTACCCACGGCTCTCCGAGTCGCCGGGCTTCTGGCAGAACCTGAGTCTGTTGTTCGCGGTGCTGCTGCTCAGTTGCGTGGCCATCGTTTTCTGGCAACGCCGCCAGCAACGCAGTCTTGAACAACGCCTGTTCGACGCGCGCGAAGACATCGCCCTGCGTGCCGCCAGCGAAGAGGCCCTGCGTCTGACTCAGTTTTCCATCGATCAAAGCACCGTCGGTATTCTCTGGGTCAACTGGGACAGCCATGTGCGCTACGCCAACCGTGCGGCAGAAAGCATGCTCGGTTATCCACAGGGCGCCATCATCGACCGGCCGTTGATCGACTTCGAACCGGGCCTGCACATGGACCGCTGGCTCAACCTGTGGAAACGCGCCCGGGCCAGCGAAGAGGGGCCGCTGAGTTTTGAAACCAACTGTGTGCGGGCCGATGGCAGTGTGCTGCCGGCGGACGTGTCGCTGAGTTTCCTGCGTTTTCGTGATGGCGAGTATCTGGTGGTTTACCTCACCGATGTCACCGAACGCCGTCGTGCCCTGGCTGCGTTGCAGGAAAGCGAGGCGCGGCTGCAAGGCATCGCGGCCAATGTGCCGGGGCTGGTGTTTCGTCTTGAGCGCGCACCGGTCACCGGGCAGATCGACTTTGCCTACATCAGCGAGGGTAGCGAAAGTCTGGTCGGCTACGCGCCGGCCGCCATCGCCCATCGCGACATGGGCCTGCGCAGTCTGGTGCATCCGGATGACCGGGCCGCTTATCACCAGACCCAGGATCAAGCGCTGGACACCGACAGCGACTGGTCGTGGCAGGGCCGGATCCTCACGCGCCAAGGCGAGCAGCGCTGGGCCGAGATCAAGGCCATCACCCGTCAGCTGGAAGGCGGTTCTTACGTCTGGGACGGCATTGTCTGGGACATCACCGAAAGCAAACGCATCGAACTGGAGCTGGCGGCCTCCCGCGAACAACTGCGCGAATTGTCGGCGCACCTTGAAAGCGTGCGGGAAGAGGAAAAGGCGCGCATCGCCCGCGAGGTTCACGATGAGCTGGGGCAGATGCTGACGGTTCTGAAACTGGAGACGTCGATGTGCGAACTGGCCTACGCGCAACTCGACCCGGGTCTGAACGAACGGCTGAACAGCATGAAACGCCTGATCGCCCAGCTGTTCCAGTTGGTGCGCGATGTGGCGACGGCATTGCGCCCGCCGATCCTCGATGCCGGGATCGCCTCGGCCATCGAGTGGCAGGCGCGGCGGTTCGAGGCGCGCACGCAGATTCCGTGTCTGGTGCAGGTGCCGGACAACCTTGCGCCGCTCAGCGACGCCAAGGCCATCGGCCTGTTCCGCATTCTTCAAGAGGCGCTGACCAACGTCATGCGCCACGCCCAGGCGCATACTGTGGAACTGACGCTGGCGCAGGAAGGCGACGAATTGTGTCTGACGGTCAGCGATGATGGCGTAGGATTCGTCGCCGCTGCCGGCAGGCCCACATCCTTTGGACTGGTGGGCATGCGCGAGCGGGTGTTGATCATGGGCGGGCAGCTGTCACTCGACAGCGAGCCGGGCGAGGGCACCACGCTGAGCGTGCGGGTGCCACTGGATGAGGAGAAGTAAGTGATCCGTGTACTGGTAGCCGAAGACCACACCATCGTTCGTGAAGGCATCAAGCAATTGATCGGCCTGGCCAAGGATCTGCAAGTGGTGGGGGAGGCGAGCAATGGCGAGCAGTTGCTGGAAACCTTGCGCAACGTGCCCTGCGAAGTGGTGCTGCTGGATATCTCGATGCCTGGCGTCAACGGGCTCGAAGCGATTCCTCGGATCCGCGCGCTGAACCATCCGCCGGCGATTCTGGTGCTGTCGATGCACGACGAAGCGCAGATGGCCGCCCGGGCGCTGAAGGTCGGCGCCGCTGGTTATGCGACCAAGGACAGCGATCCGGCGCTGTTGCTGACGGCAATCCGCAAGGTCGCGGCGGGCGGGCGCTACATCGATCCGGAGCTGGCCGACCGCATGGTCTTCGAAGTCGGCCTGACCGATGCGCGGCCGCTGCACTCGTTGCTGTCGGAGCGCGAGTTCTCGGTGTTCGAACGCCTGGCCCAGGGCGCCAACGTCAACGACATCGCCCAGCAACTGGCCCTGAGCAGCAAGACCATCAGTACCCACAAGGCGCGGCTGATGCAGAAACTCAACATCACTTCGCTCGCCGAGCTGGTGAAGTACGCGATGGAACACAAGCTCCTCTGAGCGACATATCCAATAGCGACAGGCGCTTTTGCCGGTTCTGACGGCTTGAGCCCCGACCCATGGGTCGGGTTTGCCAAAACGCGCCATCCTTGTAGGGCAATCCCTACCCCCGGCCTTCCATCCGGCTGAGGCGATTCTCTCCTGCGCCCCGATTTGCGTGACTGCGAGCAGCCACTAGGCTTAATCCCACAGCAGTCATCAATAACAAAGGTGTGGGTATGAGCCAGGTCGAATCAAACGCAGGGGCCAGCGATGTGCTGGTCAGCTTTCGTGGAGTGCAGAAGAGCTACGACGGCGAGAACCTGATCGTCAAAGACCTCAACCTGGACATTCGCAAGGGCGAATTCCTCACCTTGCTCGGGCCGTCCGGCTCCGGCAAGACCACCAGCCTGATGATGCTCGCTGGTTTCGAAACCCCGACCGCCGGTGAAATCCTTCTGGCCGGTCGGGCGATCAACAACGTGCCGCCGCACAAGCGCGACATCGGCATGGTGTTCCAGAACTACGCGCTGTTCCCGCACATGACCGTCGCCGAAAACCTCGCGTTTCCGCTGACCGTGCGCGGCCTGAACAAAAGCGACGTCAGCGACAAGGTCAAGAAAGTCCTGAGCATGGTCCAGCTCGACGCGTTCGCATCGCGTTATCCGGCGCAATTGTCCGGCGGCCAGCAACAACGTGTGGCGTTGGCCCGTGCGCTGGTGTTCGAGCCACAGCTGGTGCTGATGGACGAACCGCTCGGCGCTCTCGACAAACAATTGCGCGAACACATGCAGATGGAAATCAAACACCTGCACCAGCGCCTTGGCGTGACCGTGGTCTACGTGACCCACGACCAGGGCGAAGCCCTGACCATGTCTGACCGCGTTGCCGTATTCCATCAGGGCGAGATCCAGCAGATCGCGCCGCCACGCACCCTCTACGAAGAGCCGAAAAACACCTTCGTCGCCAACTTCATCGGCGAGAACAACCGCCTCAACGGTCGCCTGCTCAGCCAGAACGGCGAGCGCTGCGTGGTCGAGCTGGGACGTGGCGAAAAGGTCGAGGCACTGGCGGTCAACATCGGCCAGACCGGCGAGCCGGTCACTCTGTCGATCCGTCCGGAGCGCGTCAGCCTCAATGGTTCGAGCGACCAATGCGTCAACCGCTTCTCCGGGCGGGTGGCCGAATTCATCTATCTGGGCGACCACGTCCGGGTGCGCCTGGAAGTCTGCGGCAAGACCGACTTCTTCGTGAAACAACCGATTGCCGAGCTCGATCCAGCGCTCGCGGTCGGCGACGTGGTTCCGCTTGGCTGGCAGGTCGAGCACGTTCGCGCGCTCGATCCTCTTCTAGAGGCGCATTAAGCGCCCCGGCAATACCAACACCAACCCTGCACGTGGAGAGAACAATAAATGTTGAGATCCCTGAAGTTCACAGCCCTGACCCTGGGCCTGATGGGTGCGGCAAGCGCAATGGCCGCTGGCCCGGATCTGACCGTGGTGTCGTTTGGCGGGGCGAACAAGGCGGCGCAAGTCAAAGCCTTCTACGCACCGTGGGAAGCGGCGGGCAACGGCAAGATCGTCGCTGGTGAGTACAACGGTGAGATGGCCAAGGTCAAAGCCATGGTCGACACCAAAAGCGTGTCCTGGGATCTGGTAGAGGTTGAATCGCCGGAACTGTCCCGTGGCTGCGACGAAGACATGTTCGAGCAACTGGATCCTGCGTTGTTCGGCAAATCCGAAGACTACGTCAAAGGCGCGATCCAGCCATGTGGCGTGGGCTTCTTCGTGTGGTCGACCGTGCTGGCCTACAACGCCGACAAGCTGAAAACCGCACCGACCAGCTGGGCGGATTTCTGGGACACCAAGAAATTCCCGGGCAAGCGCGGCCTGCGCAAAGGCGCCAAGTACACCCTCGAATTCGCACTGATGGCCGACGGCGTTGCGCCGAAAGACGTCTACAAGGAACTGGCCAGCAAGGGCGGTCAGGATCGCGCGTTCAAGAAACTGGATGAGCTGAAACCGAACATCCAGTGGTGGGAAGCCGGCGCCCAGCCGCCGCAATACCTCGCTTCCGGTGACGTGGTCATGAGCTCGGCCTACAACGGTCGTATTGCTGCCGTGCAGAAAGAATCCAACCTGAAAGTGGTGTGGAACGGCGGCATCTACGACTTCGATGCGTGGGCCATCCCGAAAGGCCTGGACGCCAAGCGCGCGGAAGCGGCGAAGAAATTCATCGCGTTTTCGGTGCAGCCGCAACAGCAGAAGACCTACTCGGAAAACATCGCCTACGGCCCGGCCAACTCTCAGGCAGTGCCATTGCTGGACAAGGCAATCCTGAAAGACATGCCGACCACTCCGGAAAACATCGCCAACCAGGTGCAGATCGACGTCAGCTTCTGGGCTGACAACGGCGAGCAACTGGAGCAGCGCTTCAATTCCTGGGCTGCGAAGTAACCAGAGGGCTCGCCCTCCTGTGGGAGCGAGCCTGCTCGCGATTGCGGTGTGTCAGTCGGCATCAATGTTGAATCCGAAGGCGCTATCGCGAGCAGGCTCGCTCCCACATTCTCGATTGATCAAAGATTTGCGGAGTACGTCATGGCCATCGCCGTTCCCCTGAACGAGGGCAACAGCCCCACCTTGAAGCAGCGGCTCAAGCACGCCGAGCGGGTCAACCGCTGGAAGGCCCAGGCGTTGATCGCGCCGCTGGTGCTGTTTCTGTTGCTGGTGTTCCTGGTGCCGATCGTGGCGCTGCTCTATAAAAGCGTCGGCAACCCGGAAGTGGTCGGCGGCATGCCGCGCACCGTGACCGCGATTGCTGCGTGGGACGGCCGCGGCCTGCCCGCAGAACCGGTCTACAAAGCCGCCAGCGAAGACCTCGCCGAAGCGCGCAAAAACCAGACCCTGGGCGATCTGTCCAAGCGCCTTAACATGGAGTTGGCCGGCTATCGCAGCCTGCTGACCAAAACCGCCCGCTCGCTGCCATTCGCCAGCGAACCGGCCTCTTATAAAGAAGCGCTGGAAGGCCTCGACGAGCGTTGGGGCGATCCGGCCTACTGGCAAGCGGTGAAGCGCAACACCAGCAGCATCACCCCGTTCTATCTGTTGGCGGCGGTGGATCACCGCATCGACGACCTCGGCGAAATTGCCCCGGCCACCCCGGATCAGGCGATCTACCTCGACATCTTCGCCCGGACCTTCTGGATGGGCCTGATCATTACCGTGATCTGCCTGGTGCTCGCTTATCCGCTGGCGTACCTGCTGGCCAATCTGCCGTCGCGTCAAAGCAACCTGCTGATGATTCTGGTGCTGCTTCCGTTCTGGACGTCGATTCTGGTGCGGGTCGCCGCGTGGATCGTGTTGCTGCAATCTGGCGGATTGATCAACAGCGCGTTGATGGCGATGGGCATCATCGATAAACCGCTGGAGCTGGTGTTCAACCGCACCGGGGTCTACATCTCGATGGTGCACATCCTGTTGCCGTTCATGATCCTGCCGATCTACAGCGTGATGAAAGGCATCTCGCCGACCTACATGCGGGCCGCGATTTCTCTGGGCTGCCATCCGTTCACCAGTTTCTGGCGGGTGTACTTCCCGCAGACCTACGCCGGTGTCGGCGCCGGTTGCCTGTTGGTGTTCATCCTCGCCATCGGCTACTACATCACCCCGGCGCTGCTCGGCAGCCCGAACGATCAGATGGTCAGCTACTTCGTTGCGTTCTACACCAACACCAGCATCAACTGGGGCATGGCCACTGCGCTCGGCGGGCTGTTGCTGCTGGCGACCGTGGTGCTTTATCTGATCTACAGCTGGCTGGTGGGCGCCAGTCGCCTGCGCCTGAGCTAAGGGGAATTTGAAATGCTGAGTCCTTATATGTCGCCCGTCGAGCGGGTGTGGTTCTACAGCTTGCGGATCCTCTGCGGCTTGATCCTGTTGTTTCTGATCCTGCCGGTGCTGGTGATCGTGCCGCTGTCGTTCAACTCGGGCAGTTTTCTGGTGTATCCGCTGCAGGGCTTTTCGCTGCACTGGTATCAGGACTTCTTCGCTTCGGCGGAATGGATGCGCTCGCTGAAGAACAGCATCATCGTCGCCCCGGCCGCGACCGTGCTGGCAATGGTGTTCGGCACGCTGGCGGCCATAGGCCTGACCCGTGGCGACTTCCCCGGCAAGCCGCTGGTGATGGCGCTGGTGATTTCGCCGATGGTGGTGCCGGTGGTGATCATCGGTGTGGCGAGTTACCTGTTCTTCGCGCCGCTGGGCCTGGGCAACAGTTTCTTCTCGCTGATTGTGGTGCACGCGGTGCTCGGTGTGCCGTTCGTGATCATCACGGTGTCGGCGACGTTGCAGGGGTTCAACCATAACCTGGTGCGGGCGGCGGCCAGTCTTGGCGCCTCGCCATTGACCACGTTCCGTCGGGTGACCTTGCCGCTGATTGCGCCGGGGGTGATTTCCGGTGCGCTGTTTGCCTTTGCGACCTCGTTCGATGAAGTGGTGGTGACGCTGTTTCTTGCAGGTCCCGAGCAGGCGACGTTGCCTCGGCAAATGTTCAGCGGGATTCGCGAGAACCTGAGTCCGACGATTGCGGCGGCGGCGACTCTGCTGATTGCCTTCTCGGTGATTCTGTTGCTGACGCTGGAATGGTTGCGTGGACGTAGCGAGAAACTGCGTACCGCTCAGGTCTGAACCCCCTCGATGATTGTTCCCTCGCTCCGCATTCCAGCTTCCGAATGGAACGCGGAGCGTCCCTGGCTGCATTCCCACGCAGAGCGTGGGAACGATCATCCGGGTTGTCTGCCATTCATGCGCTGAATGACAGACAACCCGAATTCCCCAGCTACGCTTGTGCTCAGCTCCCACATCTATAAGAGGCTGCGCACGATGAGTCTTTCCTCGTTCAAGATTGCTCACAAACTGATCACCGGCGCCGGGGCCATCGAGCAACTCGCGGCCGAGCTCACGCGGCTGGACATCGACAACCCGCTGATCGTCACCGATGCTGCGCTGGTCAAGTCCGGCACGGTGGAGCTGGCGCTGGCGCAAATCGGTGAGCGCGAGTACGAAATCTTCGACCGGGTACTGCCGGATCCGGAGATCGCCATCGTCGAGGACTGCATGCGCGTTTACCGAGAGGGCGGGCATGACGGGCTGATCGGTCTCGGTGGCGGCAGTGCGATCGACATCGCCAAAAGTGTCGCGGCGTACGCCGGTTATCACGGCGCGCTGGAAGACCTGTTCGGCGTCGATCAGGTGCCGCGCAAAGGCCCGCCGCTGATCGCCATCCCGACCACGGCCGGCACCGGTTCTGAAGTGACCAACGTCGCCATCCTCTCGGACAAGGTCGCCCAACTGAAGAAAGGCATCGTCAGCGATTACCTGTTGCCGGACGTGGCGCTGGTCAGCCCGCAAATGACCCTGACCTGCCCGCGCAGTGTCACCGCCGCCAGTGGCGTCGATGCGCTGGTGCACGCCATCGAGTCCTATCTGTCACTGAATGCCTCGCCGATCACCGATTCGCTGGCCATCGGCGCGATCAAGTTGATCGCCCGGTCATTGCCCAAGGCCTACGCCAACCCCTCCAACCTGCAAGCCCGGGAAGACATGGCCACCGCCAGCCTGATGGCCGGCATGGCGTTCGGCAATGCCGGGGTCGGCGCGGTGCATGCGCTGGCGTATCCGCTGGGCGGGCGTTTCAACATTGCCCACGGCGTCAGCAATGCCTTGCTGCTGCCGTATGTCATGACCTGGAACAAGATGGCCTGCGTCGAACGGATGCAGGATATTGCCGAAGCCATGGGGGTGAAGACCGCTCATCTGAGTCTCAATGAAGCGGCCGATAGCGCCGTCGCGGCGATGACCGAACTGTGCGCGGCGGTAGAAATCCCGCTGGGTCTGCGCAGTTTCGGCGTGCCCGAAGAGGCGATCCCGGCCATGGCCGTGGAGGCCGCCGGGATCGAGCGCCTGATGCGCAACAACCCGCGCAAGCTCAGCGCTGCCGACATCGAGAAGATCTACCGGGCGGCCTACTGAGAATCTGCCAGCCGCCGGTCATGGCACAACCCAATCATCGCGGTCACGGTGCGCGCGCGGAAACTTGAGGTATACAATGCGCGCCATCGTGATTTAGCTCAGAAAAGGTGCGTCATGCAGCCCTTCGTTATTGCTCCGTCGATTCTCTCCGCCGACTTCGCCCGCCTGGGCGAGGAAGTGGACAACGTTCTGGCCGCCGGTGCCGACTTCGTCCACTTCGATGTCATGGACAACCACTACGTACCGAACCTGACCATCGGCCCGATGGTCTGCGCCGCGCTGCGCAAGTACGGCGTGACCGCGCCGATCGACGCGCACCTGATGGTCAGCCCGGTGGATCGCATCGTCGGCGACTTCATCGAAGCCGGCGCGACTTACATCACCTTCCACCCGGAAGCCACGTTGCACGTCGATCGTTCGCTGCAACTGATCCGTGAAGGCGGCTGCAAATCCGGCCTGGTGTTCAACCCGGCGACCCCGCTGGACGTGCTCAAGTACGTGATCGACAAGGTCGACATGGTCTTGCTGATGAGCGTCAACCCGGGCTTCGGTGGGCAGAAGTTCATTCCCGGCACCCTCGATAAGCTGCGCGAAGCGCGGGCGATCATCGATGCGTCGGGCCGTGACATCCGCCTGGAAATCGATGGCGGCGTCAACGTCAACAACATCCGTGAAATCGCTGCCGCTGGCGCCGACACTTTTGTGGCCGGCTCCGCGATCTTCAATGCGCCGAACTATCAGGAAGTCATCGACAAGATGCGTTCCGAACTGGCGCTGGCTCGCCCATGAGCGGTTTTGAGCAGCTGTTCCCGGGGCAACTGCCGCGGTTGGTGATGTTCGATCTGGATGGCACGCTGATCGATTCGGTACCCGACCTGGCGGCGGCAGTGGATAACATGCTGCTCTCCCTCGGGCGCAAGCCTGCCGGTATCGAGTCGGTGCGCGAGTGGGTCGGCAACGGTGCGCCGGTGCTGGTGCGCCGCGCGTTGGCCGGCGGCATCGATCATTCCTCCGTGGATGACGTCGAAGCCGAGCATGCGCTGGAGGTTTTCATGCAAGCCTACGGCGCCAGCCATGAGCTGACCGTGGTCTATCCCGGCGTGCGCGATACCCTGAAATGGCTGCACAAGCAGGGCGTGGCCATGGCGCTGATCACCAACAAGCCGGAGCGCTTCGTTGCGCCGCTGCTGGATCAGATGAAGATCGGCCGCTACTTCAAGTGGATCATCGGCGGCGACACCCTGCCGCAGAAGAAGCCCGATCCGGCGGCGCTGTTCTTTGTCATGAAGATGTCCGGTATCCCGGCCTCGCAATCGCTGTTCGTCGGCGATTCGCGCAGCGACGTGCTGGCGGCGAAAGCAGCGGGGGTCAAATGCGTCGGGCTGAGTTATGGCTACAACCATGGCCGGCCGATTGCCGAGGAATCCCCGGCGCTGGTGATCGACGATCTGCGCAAGCTAATTCCCGGTTGCCTGGATACGGCCGCTGAGATAACGTTGCCCGACGCTTCTCAATCCCCTTCTGGAAACGCCATCGTGGTGGTCACCCGCAAACTCTGGATGAAAGTCATCAAGGCCCTGGCCCGCTGGCGTTGGCGCGCCTGACTTGTTCCTGGCCGGCCTGCCGGCGCGTTTGCACACCTGACTGATTTGCCCCTCACACCACGAGGCACCCTATGATCCGCGAAGAATTCCTGCGTCTGGCCGCTGACGGCTACAACCGCATCCCGCTGGCCTGCGAAACCCTGGCCGACTTTGACACGCCGCTGTCGATCTACCTGAAACTGGCCGACCAGCCCAACTCCTACCTGCTCGAATCGGTGCAGGGCGGCGAGAAATGGGGCCGTTACTCGATCATCGGCCTGCCGTGCCGCACCGTGCTGCGGGTTCACGATCATCACGTCAGCATCACCGTCGATGGCGTCGAGACCGAAAGCCACGACGTTGAAGACCCGCTGGCCTTCGTCGAAACCTTCAAGGCCCGCTACAACGTGCCGACCATTGCCGGTCTGCCGCGCTTCAACGGCGGCCTGGTCGGCTACTTCGGTTACGACTGTGTGCGTTATGTAGAGAAGCGCCTCGGCAAATGCCCGAACCCGGATCCGCTGGGCGTGCCGGACATTTTGCTGATGGTCTCCGATGCGGTGGTGGTGTTCGACAACCTCGCCGGCAAGATGCACGCGATCGTGCTGGCCGACCCGGCACAGGCCGATGCCTACGAGCAGGGCCAAGCGCAATTGCAGCAACTGCTGGAAAAACTGCGTCAGCCGATCACCCCGCGTCGTGGCCTGGATTTCAGCAAGCAGCAGGCGGCCGAGCCGGTGTTCCGCTCCAGTTTCACCCAGGACGACTACGAAAAAGCTGTCGACACCATCAAGGAATACATCCTCGCCGGTGACTGCATGCAGGTCGTGCCGTCCCAGCGCATGTCGATCGACTTCAAGGCGGCGCCGATCGATCTTTATCGCGCACTGCGTTGCTTCAACCCGACGCCGTACATGTACTTCTTCAACTTCGGCGATTTCCACGTCGTCGGCAGTTCGCCGGAAGTGCTGGTGCGGGTCGAAGACAACCTGATCACCGTGCGCCCGATTGCCGGCACCCGTCCTCGCGGGGCGACCGAAGAGGCGGACGTGGCGCTGGAAGAAGACCTGCTGTCCGACGACAAGGAGATCGCCGAGCACCTGATGCTGATCGACCTCGGTCGCAACGACACCGGGCGCGTTTCGGAAATCGGTTCAGTGAAACTTACGGAGAAGATGGTCATCGAGCGTTATTCCAACGTGATGCACATCGTGTCCAACGTCACCGGTCAATTGAAAGCCGGGCTGACGGCGATGGACGCGCTGCGGGCGATCCTGCCGGCGGGCACCTTGTCCGGCGCGCCGAAGATCCGCGCGATGGAAATCATCGACGAACTGGAGCCCGTCAAGCGTGGCGTGTATGGCGGCGCGGTCGGTTACTTCGCCTGGAACGGCAACATGGACACCGCGATTGCGATCCGTACCGCCGTGATCAAGAACGGCGAGCTGCACGTGCAGGCCGGTGGCGGCATCGTCGCCGACTCGGTGCCGGCGCTGGAGTGGGAAGAAACCATCAACAAGCGTCGGGCGATGTTCCGTGCCGTTGCATTGGCCGAGCAAACCCCGGACTGAGTGATTGATGACTCAGCCATAAAAAAACGCGGCGCCTGTGAGGGCGCCGCGTTTTTTATGGCCTGCGAATCAGAAGTCGAGCGCTACGCCGACGTTGATCCCTTGCTGGGTAAAGTCGTCATCCTTGCGGATGTCGTAGCTGGCGCGCAATGCCAGATCCTTGGTGAGGTTGTGGCTCACGCCCAGGTTCAGGCGGTTCAGGTTGGTTTGAGGGGCATAGCCGGCCAGGGTGTAGCGGTTGTTCGGCAGGCTGTTGAGGTTCATCGTCACATTCTGGGTGTCGTCGTTGTACTCGCGCTCATGGGCCAGTTCGCCGAACACCTGGGTCTGCGAGGTGATCTGGTACTTGCCCTGGATCCCGAGACCGAGACGGCGGGAGATGCGCGACTGGTCATCGAACGTCAGTGCGGTGGAGTCGGCGCCATTTTCCGAGTAACCATCGACTTCAACCTTGGCGAAATCCGCACTGACGAATGGAGACAGGTGCCATGGGCTGCTCGCTTCTGGCGCAATGTCGTAACCCACGCGTCCGCTGAAGGCCAGAACATAGCCGTCGGTGTCGCCTTTTTCGCCGCGTTCGTTGACCCCCAGCTGGAATTTGCGTTTGAGGCTGTCGTAATCCAGATGCCCGGCGGTCACGGCGGCGTCACCCCACCAGCGGTTCTGCTGGTACTGGGCGAATGCGGTGCCCAGATAAGTGTTCAGCTTGTAGTCCGAGTCGTTGTCGCCGGCCTCGAGTTTCTGATTGTAGAAACCGGCCGCCACACCCACGCGCCATGCGTCGTTGAGACGGTAGCTGCCGCCGATGTTCAGGTTGTAACCGTTGCCGTCGGCGCTGGCGCCGCTGCGTTGGCTGTCGAAATCCTGATGCTGGCCGCCACCGGCGACAATTGCCCGCCATTGGCCAACGGCCTGCCAGTTTTCCCAATCCGCCAGCAACTGATTGCGCAGTTCATCCTGATGCGAGCGCAGGGTGCCTTGAGCCATTTGCGGCAACAGGGTCGCTTCCCATGGCGCGGCCAGCAACGAGTAGGCGTAATCGGCAATCAGGCGCTGCCCGGCTTCGGTCGGGTGGACGGCATCGTTGTAGATCAGCTTGGTCGGATCCGGGGTGGCGCTGTTGATCCCGTACCGCGCGTTCTCCGTGCAGTTGTTGCCGCTGAAGCAGGTACCGACCAGGTTCTGGTCAGTGGCCAGGCCGAACTGCGCCGGATTGGCGAATGCCTCTTTGAGCAGAACCGGGACGTTCAGCGGGATGACGTTGGCATTGACGCTCTGCAACTGGCTGACCAGCTCGGTGTTGAACTGGGCGCTGAGTTGCGAGGTGAAGGCTTGTAGCGGCGAGCCGTTGATGGCCGGGGTCAGGCCGATGTCCGGCAACAGCCAGACCATGATGTAGCGGGCGCCGGCGCCTTGCAGCGTGCGTACGCTGTCGACCAGTCGATCGGCGGCGGCATTCGCCTGAGGAAGACTGGTGACGCGGCCCTGGAGGAAGTCGTTGCCACCCCCGGTCAGGTAATACAGGGCATTCGGGTCGGCGCGGAAACCGTTCGACGGCAGATAACCGGCGCGGGTGCGTTCGCCGGTGGCGGACTGGCTGGTGATCGAGTCGAGAATCTGGTCGGTGCGGTAACCGCCGACAGCCCAGTTGTTGCCATCCGGCAAGCCTTGGTCGGGGCGTACTGTAGAAGACGAGGAGGCGGTCTGGTCCGGGGTGAAGCCGAGACGGCCGCCGAGCAATTGGGTGGCGTTGAGGGAGTAGAACTCACCGCTGCCGTCCTGATAGTTCGGGCCCGTGCGGTTGGTGAAGCGTTCGCCCGACCCGGCGGGACCGCCGCTGTCGGTGAAGGTCCCCGCGTCGCTGAGGCTGTCGCCGAAGACCACGAAATTCGAATAGGGATTGGGTGCGGCGTTCGCCTGGGCGCAGGCCATCGCGAGCAGGCATCCGGCGAGCGGTACAAACAACGTCTGTTTGATCATGAGCAAGTCCGTTTATTTATTGTTGTAGTGAACGAAACGACAGTACCAAAAACTTCCGGCGTTTTGCCATCGGTCGTCAACCCTCCCATTGTTTTATCCCCCACGGCCCCGGCCATATTGCACGCTCCGCCCAGCTAAGTTACTGTGCCGAAACGTATGAACGAGACCTTCCCCGTGTTGATCACCAGCAAACTTCTGGATCAAGTCATCAAGGCACACGCCCGCTGGCGTTGGCGCGCCTGAATCTTTTCTGCCGGCCCCGCCGGATCTGTATCGCTTTGCCTTCCTTGCCCGTTTGAAATGCCGCTGTGCCGATGCGACCTGCGCGTCCGCCAGTGTGCAGCGCCCTGGCAAGTCATTCGAAGGCTGTCTTCATGTCAGAATTCAAGAGGTTCGAAACGCCATGTTGCTGATGATCGACAACTACGACTCCTTTACTTACAACGTTGTGCAATACCTCGGCGAGCTGGGTGCCGAGGTCAAGGTGGTGCGCAACGACGAACTGACCATCGCCGAAATCGAAGCGCTCAACCCTGAGCGGATCGTGGTTTCCCCGGGCCCGTGCACACCGACCGAAGCCGGCATTTCCATCGAAGCCATCAAGCATTTCGCCGGCAAACTGCCGATCCTCGGTGTCTGCCTCGGTCACCAGTCCATCGGCCAGGCTTTTGGCGGCGATGTCGTCCGCGCTCGCCAGGTGATGCACGGTAAGACTAGTCCGGTATTCCACGAGGACAAGGGCGTGTTTGCCGGGCTGAACCGCCCGCTGACCGTCACCCGCTATCATTCCCTGATCGTCAAACACGAAACGTTGCCCGATTGCCTGGAGCTGACGGCGTGGACCCAGCACGATGACGGTTCGGTCGACGAAATCATGGGCCTGCGTCACAAGACCCTGAACATCGAGGGCGTACAGTTCCACCCGGAATCGATCCTCACCGAGCAGGGCCATGAACTGTTCGCCAACTTCCTCAAACAAACCGGCGGCACGCGCTAAGGACTTTCCATGAATATCAAGACAGCCCTGAGCCGTATCGTCGATCACCTCGACCTCAGCACCGATGAAATGCGCGACGTGATGCGCGAAATCATGACCGGCCAATGCACGGACGCGCAGATTGGCGCGTTCATGATGGCGATGCGCATGAAGAGCGAGAGCATCGACGAGATCGTCGGTGCCGTGTCGGTAATGCGCGAGCTGGCGGACAAGGTCGAACTCCAGACCCTCGACCGCGTGGTCGATGTGGTCGGTACCGGCGGTGACGGGGCAAACATTTTCAACGTGTCGACCGCATCTTCCTTTGTGGTCGCTGCGGCTGGCTGCACCGTGGCCAAGCACGGTAACCGCGCGGTATCGGGCAAGAGCGGCAGTGCCGATCTGCTGGAAGCCGCCGGCATCTACCTCAACCTGACCCCGGTTCAGGTGGCGCGCTGCATCGACAACGTCGGCATCGGTTTCATGTTTGCCCAGACTCACCACAAAGCCATGAAGTATGCCGCCGGCCCGCGTCGCGATCTCGGCCTGCGCACGCTGTTCAACATGCTCGGCCCGCTTACGAATCCGGCCGGTGTGAAACATCAGGTGGTGGGCGTGTTCACCCCGGCGCTGTGCCGGCCGTTGGCTGAAGTCTTGCAGCGTCTGGGCAGCAAGCACGTGCTGGTGGTGCATTCGAAAGACGGTCTGGACGAATTCAGTCTGGCGGCGCCGACGTTTGTCGCCGAGCTGAAGGACGATCAAATCACCGAATATTGGGTCGAGCCGGAAGATCTGGGCATGAAGAGCCAGAGCCTGCACGGCCTGTCGGTCGAAGGCCCGGAAGCGTCGCTGGCGCTGATCCGCGATGCACTGGGCAAGCGCAAGACCGAGAACGGTCAGAAGGCTGCAGAAATGATCGTGCTCAATGCCGGTGCGGCGCTGTACGCCGCCGACCTGGCGACAAGTCTGAAAGAGGGCGTGGCACTGGCCCACGACGCTCTGCACACCGGTCTTGCTCGGGAAAAACTCGAGGAGTTGGGTGCCTTTACCGCGGTATTCAAAGTGGAGAATGAGGGATGAGTGTACCGACGGTTCTGGAAAACATTCTGGCCCGCAAGGTTCAGGAAGTCGCCGAGCGTAGCGCCCGTGTGAGCCTGAGCGAGCTGGAAAGTCTGGCCAAGGCGGCCGATGCACCCCGTGGTTTTGCCCAGGCACTGCTGGCGCAGGCCAAGAAGAAACAGCCGGCAGTGATCGCCGAGATCAAGAAGGCGTCGCCGAGCAAGGGCGTGATCCGCGAGAATTTCGTGCCTGCCGACATCGCCAAAAGCTACGAGAAGGGCGGGGCGACCTGCCTGTCGGTGCTGACCGACATCGACTACTTCCAGGGCGCCGATGCTTACCTGCAACAGGCCCGCGCGGCGTGCTCGCTGCCGGTGATCCGCAAGGACTTCATGATCGATCCGTACCAGATCGTTGAAGCCCGTGCGCTGGGCGCCGATTGTGTGTTGTTGATCGTCTCCGCACTGGATGACGTGAAAATGGCCGAACTGGCGTCGGTCGCCAAAGACGTCGGCCTCGATGTGCTGGTGGAAGTGCACGACGGCGATGAGCTGGAGCGCGCGCTGAAAACCCTCGACACGCCGCTGGTCGGGGTCAATAACCGCAACCTGCACACCTTTGACGTGAGCCTGGAAACCACTCTCGACCTGCTGCCGCGCATTCCGCGCGATCGTCTGGTCATCACCGAGAGCGGCATCCTCAACCGTGCCGATGTCGAGCTGATGGAAATCAGCGACGTTTACGCGTTCCTGGTCGGCGAAGCGTTCATGCGCGCCGAAAGCCCTGGCATCGAACTGCAGCGTCTGTTCTTCCCTGAGCGCGGCGTTCCGGTGAGCGGTTCGACCCTCGACTGATTCATTCAGACCGAGTCGAATCATTCGCGGGCAAGCCCGCTCCCACAGGAGAACTGCATTCCTGATGTGGGAGCGGGCTTGCTCGCGAAGAGGCCATAAGATTCACCACAGACTAATCGTCTAACGGACTTCTTTATGACTCCAGTTTCCCTGACCATCGAAGCCGGCCTGCAAGCCGAACAGGATCTACTGGCCTCGGTCTGCGCCGGTGATGCCGAATTTGGCCTGCTGTTCTGGCAGCCCAGCGATCGCGCTTTGGTCATGCCGCGCCGTTTGAACCGCTTGCCCGGATTCGATCACGCCTGCGAAGTCTCCGCTGCTGCCGGTTGGCCGGTGTTGCTGCGTGAAACCGGCGGCGAACCGGTTCCGCAATCGGCTTCCACCATCAATATTGCACTGGTCTACGCACCGCCTCGCAGCGAAGGTGATCTGAACCGCATCGAAACCGGTTACCGGCGGCTATGCGATCCGATCTGTGAGTTGCTGGATGAGTTGGGTGGCACTTCGTCGCTGGGGGAAATCGACGGTGCATTCTGCGACGGTCGCTTCAACGTCAATCTCGACGGTCGCAAGATGGTCGGCACCGCTCAGCGCTGGCGCCAGAGTCAGGGGGGGCAGCGTCCGGTGGGGTTGGTGCACGGGGCGATGCTGGTGGATGACGAACGTGAGTCGATGGTTGCGGCGGTCAACCGCTTCAACGAAGCATGTGGTCTGGAGCAACGGGTACGTGCCGCCAGCCACATCGCTCTGCATGAGAAATTCCCGGCGCCCCATGCACTGGCGCGTCTCGATGAACTCTTTCGTTTGATGCTGGCGCAGGTCTACGCCTGCTGAGCTTTGGAACTCAGCGAGTGCCGAAGACCACCATGGTCTTGCCTTTCACATCCACGAGGTTGCGTTCCTCAAGATCCTTGAGCACGCGACCGACCATCTCTCGCGAACAACCGACAATCCGGCCGATTTCCTGACGGGTCACCTTGATCTGCATGCCGTCCGGGTGGGTCATCGCGTCCGGTTGTTTGCACAGCTCCAGCAGGCAGCGAGCAACACGACCAGTGACGTCGAAGAACGCCAGGTCGCCGACTTTGCGTGTGGTGTTGCGCAGGCGTTGTGCGATTTGTCCGCTGAGGACGTAAAGAATGTCTGGATCCTGTTGCGACAGTTCGCGGAACTTGGTGTAGCTGATTTCCGCCACTTCGCATTCAACCTTGGCCCGCACCCAGGCGCTGCGCTGCTGTTCCTGGCCGGCTTCTTCGAACAGACCCAGCTCGCCGAAGAAGTCCCCGGCATTCAGGTAGGCGATGATCATCTCGCGGCCGTCGTCGTCCTCGATCAGGATCGTGACCGAACCGCGGATGATGAAGTACAGCGTGTCGGAGCGATCCCCGGCGCAGATGATGTTGCTCTTGGCCGCGTGACGCCGGCGCTGGCAATGCATCAGCAGCTTGTCGAGGTTCTTGATTTTGGGTGTGGGGGTAATACCAACCATGGTTGTATCCCGAAAAGACTGCACGGTTATATTTGGTTTTTATATGAGGCGCTGAGGCGGTCGCTACACAGTCTGGCGAAGGCGCCAGTGAATTGGCGCCAGCTTACCAGACACTTCGTCGAAATTTCGAGAAATCACCTACGTTAAAGGTGCATTCGTCTCAGGAACGTGCTCGCTGTCCGGGCAGGGCCCTGTGCTAAGCTGGCGACCCTTTTTTCTACAGTGGAGTCTTGGCGATGAAGGCACGCATCCAATGGGCTGGCGAAGCCATGTTCCTCGGCGAATCCGGCAGCGGTCATGTCGTGGTCATGGACGGTCCGCCGGACGCCGGTGGTCGTAACCTGGGTGTCCGCCCGATGGAAATGCTCCTGCTGGGCGTCGGCGGTTGCAGCAATTTCGACGTGGTCAGCATTTTGAAGAAGTCCCGTCAGGCCGTTGAAAGCTGCGAAGCCTTTCTGGAAGCCGAGCGTGCGACCGAAGATCCGAAAGTGTTCACCAAGATCCACATGCACTTCGTGGTCAAGGGCCGTGGCCTGAAAGAAGCCCAGGTCAAACGCGCCATCGAACTGTCTGCCGAGAAGTATTGCTCGGCCTCGATCATGCTCGGCGCGGCCGGCGTAGCGATCACCCACGACTACGAAATCGTTGAACTCGGCTGAGCCGACATTCAACTATCATAAAAGCAGTGCAGACTCTGGCGATCCCCCGCTGACGTCTGCATAATGCGCCACTTTTTTCAGGGCCGTGATCAGTCAACCGACGGGTCATCCGCCTGAACAGATAACCAAAATCGCCATCGCGAAGAGGTGTTAACCGTCCTACGCAGGTGCGTTGTTCGCACTTGACGGGCATGCTTGATCACGCGGCCGTGCCGCATACATAGAGAGTTTTTAACGGTGAAAAGCAAACTCAAGCTCCACGGGTTCAATAACCTGACAAAGACCTTGAGCTTCAACATCTATGACATCTGCTACGCGGAAACCCCGCAAGACCAGCAGGCATACGTCGAGTACATCAATCAAGAGTACAACGCCGAACGCCTGACGCAGATCCTCACGGAAGTTGTCGAAATCATTGGTGCCAACATTCTGAACATTGCGAGTCAGAACTATGAGCCTCAGGGTGCCAGCGTCACGATTCTGATCTCGGAAGAGCCGGTGACCCCGACCGAAAGCCAGATCGAAGAGTCCCCGGGCCCGTTGCCCGAAATCATCCTGGCCCACCTCGACAAGAGCCACATCACGGTGCATACCTACCCGGAAATCCATCCGGACGCCGGTATCGCGACCTTCCGTGTGGACATCGACGTGTCGACCTGTGGTGTCATTTCACCGCTCAAAGCGCTCAACTTCCTCATTCACCAGTTCGATTCGGACATCGTGACCGTGGATTACCGTGTGCGCGGCTTCACCCGTGACGTTGAAGGCAACAAGCACTTCATCGACCACGAGATCAACTCGATCCAGAACTACCTCTCCGAAGACACTCGCGACGCGTACCAGATGACTGACGTGAACGTGTACCAGGAAAACCTGTTCCACACCAAAATGCTGCTGAAGAACTTCGAACTGGACAACTACCTGTTCGGCGATGCCACCAGCAACCTGTCGTCTGAGCAACGCGCTCAGGTGACCGAGCGTGTGAAACACGAAATGCTGGAAATCTTCTACGCGCGCAATATGCCGAGCTAAGAAGTCCGGGCACAAAAAAAGGCGACTGCTTTGCGGCAGTCGCCTTTTTTATGGGCGTTTTTCAGATCCGGTAAGTGCTCTTGGTCATCACTTTGGCCAACAGGCTCATGCCGAACTTCACTGGCGCCGGGAAGCGGAAACCTCCGGCCTCCAGTGCGCTTTCCGCGTGATGTTCTTCATCTATACGCATCTGCTCCAGAATTGCCCGGGATTTTTCGTCCTCGGCCGGCAGTTGTTCCAGATGCTCGTTCAGGTGTTTGCAGACTTGATGCTCTGTGGCGGCAACAAATCCGAGGCTGACCTTGTCGCTGATCAGCCCGGCGACAGCGCCGATGCCGAACGACATACCGTAGAACAGTGGGTTGAGCACACTGGTGTGGCTGCCCAACTGGTGAATGCGCTGCTCGCACCAGACCAGATGATCAATCTCTTCTTCGGCCGCATGCTCCATGGCCTCGCGCACCTGTGGCAGCTTGGCGGTCAGCGCCTGGCCCTGATACAGCGCCTGGGCGCAGACTTCACCGGTATGGTTGATGCGCATCAGACCGGCTACGTGGCGGGTGTCTTCATCGCTCATCTGCACATCGGGCTGCACGATCGCCGGCGACGGACGGTACGGCTGACCGCTGAAGGGCAGCAAGGTACGCATCGCGGCATCGGCTTGCAGCAGAAGACGATCAATGGGCGAGTAGTGACGTTGGGTAGTCATGCTGACCTCCGGGAAGAATCTCGGCGGCCAGTTTAACCGAATCGGCCGGGGAAGGTTTGCGCTGGGTCATGTGGGAGCAGGGCGCTCCCACCGATCTCTGGGTTCAATCAGCCCGGAGGCCAGTTCATCTGGCGTTGACCGAGCACGTGCATGTGAATGTGGTAGACCGTCTGCCCGCCCATTTCATTGCAGTTCATCACCACCCGGAAGCCTTCCTCGCACCCCAGTTCCAGCGCCAGACGCTGGGCGGTGAACAGGATATGCCCGGCCAGTGCCTTGTCGTCTTCGGTCAGGTCGTTGAGGGTACGCACCGGTTTCTTCGGGATCACCAGAAAATGCACCGGTGCCTGTGGGGCGATGTCGTGGAACGCCAGAACCTGGTCGTCCTCGTAGATGATCTTCGCCGGGATTTCCCGGTTGATGATCTTGGTGAACAGAGTATCCACAGCTGTTTTCTCCGTTGTTTGGGCTGGTCTGAGTGTACTCATAGGAGGATTAGCCCGCCCAGTGTTTTGCCGTAGGGCTTTTCAGCGCGGGCAGTAAGCCTTGTTGACCATGCCGACAATCGTGCGATTGAGCCAGCGCGAACCGAGCCGAGGCAGAAAGGCGAACCAGCGGTTTCGGCGTCCTGGAATGATGATTGCGCGGTTTTTCTCCAGGGCGCGCACGGTATACAGCGCGACCTCCTCGGGACTCATCAGCAGTTTGCTCGCGTTGAGCTTGTCGTTGTTCAGTTGCGCGGTGCGAAAGAATGCGGTGCGGGTCGGGCCGGGGCAGAGCACCGACACCTTGACCGCACACTTCTTCAATTCCACCCGCAGCGCTTCCGAGAAGTGCAGGACATACGCCTTGCTGGCGTAGTAGGTGCTCATCCAGGGCCCGGGGTTGAAGGCCGCCACCGACGCGACATTGAGAATCTGCCCGCCGCCCTGCAACGCCATGCTGTTGCCGATGGCATGGCAGAGGCGGGTGAGGGCGAGGATGTTCACTTCGATCAGGTCCTGTTCGGTCATCCAGTCCTGGGCCAGGAACGGGCCACAAGTACCGATGCCGGCGCAATTGACCAACAGATCGATCTGCCGGTCGCCTTCTTCAAGCTCCAGCAGAAAACCGGACAGGCGCAGCGGCTCGCCGAGGTCGCAGGCGCGGAACAGCACTTCAACGCCGAAGCGCTGGGTCAGTTCAATCGCAATGCTTTCCAGCTGATCACGCTGGCGAGCCACCAGAATCAGGCTACGGCCGCGGCGCGCCAGGGCTTCGGCCATGGCCAGGCCGATGCCGCTGGAGGCGCCGGTGATCAGAGCGTAACGGGTCATGCAAATCTCCATCGCAACAGCGCCGCGCCGTGGACGCAGGTGTCACGGCGGGGAGCGTTGTTCATTCTTTCGCAGATTCTACAGGGGCGAGGGCGGCTTCGGCTGCATCGTCTGCCGAATTCGCGGCGGGCTCGACTTCCACATCGATTTCATCGGTGGTCACCGAACCGCTCTCGTAGCTGCTTTCAAGACTGCTTTCGTATTCCTGCTGGATGGCTGTGATCCCGCCCAGCATGCCGCCCATGAAAAACAGTCCGATAAACACGATCCACAGCGAGCACAGCACTTTGACTGCCGTGCTGTTCGGCGGAGGTGGTGGGCCATAGCGGTTGGCGCCGGTATTGCCCGGCACGATCATGATCACCAGCGGGAAGAAACTGCCCACGAACGGCACCAGCGTCAGCAGCCAGAGCCACCCGGACCAGCCGATATCGTGCAGGCGCTGGATGCTGAACAGGATCCCGACAATCGCGAAGGCCAGAAACAGGAAGAAAGCGAGGAGACCGCCGATGATCAGGCCGGTCGTCGAGTCGGCGCTCACCAGGCCCAGACCGATCAACGCGAACACGCTGACGATTGGCAGGGCGACCAGGCTCAACACCATCGACCATGCCAGGTAGCGCAAGCGGCCGATCCGGCCTTCAACGCTGAGCGGCTTTAGAGGCGCGAATGCCGGCAGGTTTTCACCGACGGCGGCGCGAGGGGGCGCATAAGGTGAATCGGGTTCGGTGACGGCGGCGCTTTGCTCGTGGACATCCGACAGGTTCAGTTCGATGGGCGTTTCGGTTTCGATCCGGGCATCGATCCCTGTCTTCCCCAGCGCTTGCAGGTAGGTCTGCGCATCGCTGTGGGACAGATCACGCTTGAGCGCGACGGTGCGACCATTGAACAGGCGCTCGATGGCGGCGACATCGCTTTTGAACAGATCGGCCAGGTTGAGCTTGGCCGTGGTGATATCGACGCCGGGCTGGAGCGCGCCGTCGAAAACGATCTTGTAACGGGGTTCGCTCATGGCCGAGGCATCCTTGTCGCGAGATAAATTGAGTCTAAGGCCAGTCAGACAGCGACTGGCCGGGTTTCATTCAACGTGGCCAGCGTTTCGGCAGTTGCGCTGCGTGCTCCAGGGCCTGGCGGTATTCGGCATCTAGACGCGCCACCAGTTGATCCACGCTTGGCAGATCGTCGATCTGGCCTACGCCTTGGCCCGCAGACCACACGGTTTTCCAGGCCTTGGCTTCGTCGTTGATCGGCTTGAGCTTGTCGCCGAAATTCACTTCACCCTTGCCTTGCAGGGCTGCCATGTCGAAACCGGCGGCCTCCAGGCTTTGACGCATGAAACTGGCCGGTACACCGGACACGGCAGGAGTATGAATGATGTCGGCGGCTTTGGCAGTCAGCAGCATCTCCTTATAGGCGTCAGGCGCATGACTTTCAGTAGTACCGATAAATCGCGTGCCGAAGTAGGCCAGATCCGCGCCGAGCAGTTGTGCGGCGAGAATCTCATGTCCATGGTTCAAACATCCTGCAAGCAACAGGGTCTTGTCGAAAAACTCGCGGATCTCGGCGATCAGCGAAAACGGGCTCCAGGTCCCGGCGTGCCCACCGGCACCGGCTGCAACAGCGATCAAACCATCGACACCGGCCTCCGCGGCTTTTTCGGCATGGCGGCGGGTCGTCACATCGTGGAAGACCAGGCCGCCGTAACTGTGCACGGCGTCTACCACTTCCTTCACTGCGCCGAGGCTGGTGATGACGATGGGCACCTTGTGCTCGACGCAGATGTTCAGATCCGCCTCCAGACGCGGATTGCTCTTGTGAACAATCAGGTTTACCGCGTACGGCGCCGGGTTCTCCAATGTCGCCAGCCCCGCTTCGATCTGCTCCAGCCAGGCCTTGAACCCGCTGCTTTCGCGTTGGTTCAGCGCCGGGAAGCTGCCAACTACGCCGTTACGGCAGCACGCCAGCACCAGTTCAGGATTGGAGATCAGAAACATCGGCGCCGCCACTACGGGCAGGCGCAGACGTTGTTCGAGCAGAGCGGGCAGCGACATCGGAAGTACCCCGGAAAGTTGTATTTGTTGAAGTTAGAACGGCTTGACCACGACCAGAATTACGATAGCCAGCAATATCAGAACCGGCACTTCATTGAACCAGCGATAAAAGACATGGCTGCGGGTGTTCTCGCCACGGGCAAAACGTTTTACCTGCGCGCCGCACATGTGGTGGTAACCGATCAACAGCACGACCAGGGTCAGTTTCGCGTGGATCCAGCCACCGCTGCTAAAGATGCTCGGGTTGAGATAGATCAGCCAGCCGCCGAAGATCAGCGCGGCGATCATCGCCGGGCCCATGATGCCGCGATACAGCTTGCGCTCCATGATGCTGAAGCGTTCCTTGCTGATCGTGTCTTCACTTTGCGCGTGATAAACGAACAGTCGCGGCAGATAGAACAGCCCGGCAAACCAGCACACGATGCTGACGATATGAAGCGCTTTGATCCACAGATAGAGCATTTTTGGTTATTCCCTGATTCACGGTAGGCCGGATAGTAGAGGCTTGAGCGTCCGCACGTCACCTTGACGGTTGTCGCAGGGGCGCGCGGCCCCTATTATCGACGGCTTTCCAGTGGGTTCGTTGAGGGCAGGTTTATGGTCAAGGTCGGTATCGTCGGCGGCACGGGTTACACCGGTGTCGAACTGCTGCGTCTGTTGGCACAGCATCCGCAGGCGGAAGTGGTAGTGATTACTTCCCGATCCGAGGCCGGTCTGGCCGTGGCTGATATGTATCCGAACCTGCGCGGCCACTACGACGGTCTCGCATTCAGCGTGCCGGACATCAAGACCCTGGGCGCTTGCGACGTGGTGTTCTTCGCCACTCCGCACGGCGTTGCCCACGCACTGGCCGGCGAATTGCTGGCGGCCGGCACCAAGGTCATCGACCTGTCGGCAGACTTCCGTCTGCAGGACGCCGATGAATGGGCCAAGTGGTACGGCCAGCCGCACGGCGCGCCGGAGCTGCTGGACGAAGCGGTTTACGGCTTGCCGGAAGTCAATCGTGAGCAGATCAAGAAAGCACGCCTGATCGCGGTGCCGGGTTGTTATCCGACTGCGACGCAGCTGGGTTTCCTGCCGTTGCTTGAAGCAGGTATTGCCGACGCTTCGCACCTGATCGCCGACTGCAAGTCCGGTGTCAGCGGTGCCGGTCGTGGCGCTGCGGTAGGCTCGCTGTACTCCGAGACGTCGGAAAGCATGAAGGCCTATGCGGTGAAAGGTCACCGTCATCTGCCGGAAATTCGTCAGGGGCTGCGTCGTGCTGCAGGCAAGGACGTCGGTCTGACTTTTGTGCCGCATCTGACGCCGATGATCCGTGGCATTCACTCCACGCTCTACGCGACTGTAGTGGATCGCTCGGTGGATCTGCAGGCGCTGTTCGAGAAGCGTTATGCCAATGAGCCGTTCGTCGATGTGATGCCGGCCGGCAGTCATCCGGAAACCCGCAGCGTGCGTGGCGCCAACGTCTGCCGCATCGCGGTTCACCGTCCACAGGATGGTGATCTGGTGGTGGTGCTGTCGGTGATCGACAATCTGGTCAAGGGCGCGTCGGGTCAGGCGGTGCAGAACATGAACATCCTGTTCGGGCTGGATGAGCGCTTTGGTCTGTCCCACGCCGGCATGCTGCCGTAACGACTGATCTTGCTTGGTAAAAAGGCCCGTCTAACGGGCCTTTTTGCATTCTGGTCGGTTGATCAGCTTTATTGATATACCGTAACAATAGTTGACCGATTTTCTAGGACAAGCGGATAATGCGCGTCATCACGCATTATGGCGGCGTAACGCCGGGAGATAGTCAGCATGAGCGTCGAATCCTTCACCCCCACGGCTTTGCAATTCACTCAAGGTGCCGCGCACAAGGTGAAGAGCCTGGTCGATGAAGAGGGGAATGATCGCTTGAAGCTGCGCGTATTCGTTACGGGCGGCGGTTGTTCAGGGTTTCAGTACGGCTTCACCTTCGATGAAGATGTGGCCGAGGACGACACCATCGTCGAGCGCGAAGGCGTCAGTCTGGTGGTCGATCCGATGAGCTTCCAGTACCTGGCAGGTGCCGAGGTGGATTATCAGGAAGGTCTGGAAGGTTCGCGTTTCGTGATCAAGAACCCGAATGCCACCACCACTTGTGGTTGCGGCTCCTCGTTCTCGATCTGATCGCGCTTCACCGAACACAATAAAACGCCGCAGAACCTCACGGTTCTGCGGCGTTTTGTTATCTGCGATTTGTCAGTTGGGGTAGATGGCGCCGAGTACGCGCAGACCTTTGGCGCCGGTGACGCTCGGGCGGTTGGCGGCAATGCCTTCCAGACAGCAGTGGGCCAGCCAGGCGAAGGCCATGGCCTCGACCCAGTCCGGATCGACGCCGTGCGTCGCGGTGCTGGCGACCTTGGCGTTGGGTAGCAGGTCGGCCAAGCGCTTCATCAGCATGGCGTTGTGGGCGCCGCCCCCGCATACCAAGAGCTCTTCGGTATTCGATTGAGCGTTTTGCAGCGACTCGACGATGGTCAGCGCCGTCAGTTCGAGCAGTGTGGCCTGTACGTTTTCGGGTGCGAACTCTGGCAGGTGCGACAGTTTCTGTTCCAGCCAGGGCAGGTTGAAAACTTCGCGGCCGGTGCTCTTCGGGCCTTGGGTCATGAAAAACGGATCGCTGAGCAGGGCTTTCAGCAGGGTCGGCTCGATCTTGCCGCTGGCTGCCCACTGCCCGTTACGGTCGTAGTTCTCGCCCCGTTGCTGATGAATCCAGGCATCCATCAGCACATTCCCCGGCCCGCAGTCGAAACCGGCTACAGGCTTGTTCGGCTCGATCAGACTGAGATTGCTGAAACCGCCGACATTCAGGACCGCGCGGTTGCCGGTATGCTCTTCGAATAGCGCTTCATGAAAGGCAGGAACCAGCGGAGCGCCCTGGCCGCCGGCGGCCACATCGCGGCTGCGGAAGTCGCTGACGACTGTGATGCCGGTCAGTTCGGTCAGCAGAGCGGGGTTGCCGATCTGCACAGTGAAACCGCGCGCAGGTTCGTGGCGAATGGTCTGGCCGTGGCTGCCGATCGCGCGAATGGCTTCAGGCTTGAGCTGTTGCTGTTCGAGGAGGGCATGGATCCCTTGCGCGGCGAGCTTCACCCAGTTCTGCTGGGCAATTGCCGAGCGGGCGATCTCGTCAGGGCCGCTGGCGCACAAGCCCAGCAGCTCGGCGCGCAGGGTATCTGGCATGGGAATGTAGTGCGTGGCGACCAGATTGATCGCCGAGGATTGCTCGATCAGGGCGATGTCCAGCCCGTCGAGACTGGTGCCGGACATCACGCCGATATACAGAGCCATGGCTTAACGTTTGCTCGAAGCCAGCATGGTGGCTTTTTCCTGGTCCATGCGAGCCATCAACGGCTGGCTCTGTGCCAGGAAGCGGGCGCGTTCGGATTTGGCGATCGGGTCGGCCATCGGCAGCTTCTGGCCCAATGGATCGACGTGAACACCGTTGACCTGGAACTCATAGTGCAGGTGCGGTCCGGTGGACAGGCCGGTGGTGCCGATATAACCGATCACCTGGCCCTGTTTGACGGTGCCGCCGGTCTTCACTCCCTTGGCGAAGCCCTGCATGTGGCCATACAGCGTACGGTAAGTGTTGCCGTGCTGGATGATCACGGTGTTGCCGTAACCGCCGCGACGGCCGGCCAGCAGTACTTTGCCGTCGCCGGCAGCCTTGATTGGCGTACCGCGTGGAGCGGCGTAGTCGACGCCTTTGTGGGCGCGGATCTTGTTGAGGATCGGGTGTTTACGGCCCATGGAAAACTTGGAGCTGATGCGAGCGAAGTCCACCGGTGTACGGATGAACGCCTTGCGCATGCTGTTGCCATCGGCGGTGTAGTAGCTGCTGTTGCCCTGCTTGTTGGTGTAACGCACGGCGGTGTAAGTCTTGCCGCGGTTGGTGAAGCGGGCGGACAGGATCGGTCCGTTGCCAACGGCTTTGCCATTGACCACTTTCTGTTCATAGATCACATCGAACTCGTCACCCTGGCGGATATCCTGGGCGAAGTCGACGTCGTAGCCAAAGACACTGGCCATGTCCATGGTCAGGCTGTGGGACAGGCCTGCGCGGGCGGCGGACTGCGACAGCGAGCTGTTGATCACACCGTGGACATAAGCAGTGCGAACAGTCGATTTGGCGGTAACGCGGTTGAACACATAACCCTTGTCGTTCTTGGTCAGGGTGATGGTTTCAACGTCGCTGACCTTGCTGTGCAGGTTGGTCAGCTGGCCTTGTGGGTTCAATTCGAATTCGAGTTTCTGGCCATGTTTGAGCTGGCTGAACTGCTTGGCTTGTTTGTCGCTGGCCAGCACTTCATGCACGGCCGCGGCCGGGAGGCCGACTTTCTCGAACAATGTAGAAAGCGTATCGCCCTTGGAGACGATCACTTCCCTGTGATTTGGAGCCTTCTTTTCTTCAGCTACCGGTGTCGGCGCTGGTGCAGCCTGAGCGGTTTCCTGCGTCTCTTCGGCAGTGTTTTCGATCTGTGCGAAAGGGGAGGCTACGGATTCGTTTGTGGCTTGAGCCGCGTCGGCAGCGTCTTGATCTTGTGTCAGTTGTTCAGCAGGACTTTCCAGTTCAAGGCTCAGCGTTGTCTTTTTGGCTTCAACATCACTGGATGGAAACACCAGGAGCGCCAGGCTGAGAAGGGCGGCGATCCCACTTGCGGCGAGCAGGTGGGTCTTCGGGTAAAGCGGTGGCGCTTTAGACGGTTCAGTGGTCATAAGTAATTTGACTTTGAAAAAGATGAATTGGAAAAGATGAATGACATGATGAAGATGAAATAACTGTATAAAATATAACCAAATCATCCCTGAAGCAAGTCTGTGGACGCCCTGTCTGTGGATTGGCGTCCGTGCGCCGGGCAAAACTTGTATTTGGTGCGCGATCTTGTATGGTTGGTTCCCTTTGAATCTGAGCCTTGCGGGTCTGTTATGAAGTCGGTTGAAGAGCAGCTAGCGCTGATTAAACGTGGTGCGGAAGAACTGTTGGTCGAGTCCGAGCTGATCGAAAAGCTCAAGCGTGGCCAGCCGCTGCGAATCAAGGCCGGCTTCGATCCAACTGCGCCGGATCTGCACCTTGGTCACACTGTGCTTATTAATAAGCTGCGCCAGTTCCAGGAGCTGGGGCATCAGGTGATCTTCCTTATTGGTGATTTCACCGGAATGATCGGTGATCCGAGCGGCAAGAGCGCGACTCGCCCTCCGTTGACTCGTGAGCAGGTTCTGGAAAACGCCGAGACCTACAAGACTCAGGTGTTCAAGATTCTTGATCCGGCGAAAACCGAAGTCGCGTTCAACTCCACCTGGATGGATCAGATGGGGCCTGCGGACTTTATTCGTCTGACTTCGCAGTACACCGTTGCTCGTATGCTTGAGCGTGACGACTTCGACAAGCGCTACACCACCAATCAGCCGATCGCCATTCATGAATTCCTCTATCCGCTGGTGCAGGGTTATGACTCGGTTGCTTTGCGCGCTGACGTTGAACTGGGTGGTACCGATCAGAAGTTCAACCTGCTGATGGGGCGTGAGCTGCAGCGTGGTTATGGCCAGGAAGCGCAGTGCATCCTGACGATGCCGTTGCTTGAAGGTCTGGATGGCGTGAAGAAGATGTCCAAGTCGCTGGGCAACTACGTCGGTATCCAGGAAGCGCCGGGTGTCATGTACAGCAAGCTGGTCTCGATTCCTGATGCGTTGATGTGGCGCTACTTCGAGTTGCTCAGCTTCCGTTCGATGGATGAGATCAATGCGTTCCGTGCTGATGTAGAGGCGGGCGCTAATCCTCGCGATATCAAGATCAAACTGGCCGAAGAGATTGTTGCGCGCTTCCACGGTGAAGAGGCTGCGGCCAATGCTCACCGTGGTGCGGGTAACCGTATGAAGGATGGCGAGCTGCCGGATGATCTGCCAGAGGTCGAACTGACTGCTGCCGAGGATATGCCGATTGCTGCTGTCCTTAATAAGGCTGGTCTGGTGAAGAACTCGGCAGCTGCTCGTGATCTGCTGGCCTCCGGCGGTGTGCGTATAGATGGTGATGTGGTTGATCGTTCCTTTATATACGTACTGGGCGCTACTCACGTTTGCCAGGCGGGCAAGAAGGCTTTTGCGCGGATTACGCTGAAATCTGAGTAAATTTGAAATAAGGGGTTGACGGCGAATTCCAGAGGTCTATAATTCGCCCCACTTCCGGCGCAGTCGAAACGGAAAACTCCTTGAGATTCAATGAGTTAAGTAGGTTTCGAAGGTGGGTCGCTTCAGTTCATC
>NZ_CP158967.1:5437500-5777500 GCF_050990555.1 Pseudomonas sp. PSE1(2024) | reverse complement strand
GGCAGTCAGAGGCGATGAAAGACGTGGTAGCCTGCGAAAAGCTTCGGGGAGTCGGCAAACAGACTTTGATCCGGAGATGTCTGAATGGGGGAACCCAGCCATCATAAGATGGTTATCTTGTACTGAATACATAGGTGCAAGAGGCGAACCAGGGGAACTGAAACATCTAAGTACCCTGAGGAAAAGAAATCAACCGAGATTCCCTTAGTAGTGGCGAGCGAACGGGGACTAGCCCTTAAGTGGCTTTGAGATTAGCGGAACGCTCTGGAAAGTGCGGCCATAGTGGGTGATAGCCCTGTACGCGAAAATCTCTTAGTCATGAAATCGAGTAGGACGGAGCACGAGAAACTTTGTCTGAATATGGGGGGACCATCCTCCAAGGCTAAATACTACTGACTGACCGATAGTGAACTAGTACCGTGAGGGAAAGGCGAAAAGAACCCCGGAGAGGGGAGTGAAATAGATCCTGAAACCGTATGCGTACAAGCAGTGGGAGCAGACTTTGTTCTGTGACTGCGTACCTTTTGTATAATGGGTCAGCGACTTATTTTCAGTGGCGAGCTTAACCGAATAGGGGAGGCGTAGCGAAAGCGAGTCTTAATAGGGCGTCTAGTCGCTGGGAATAGACCCGAAACCGGGCGATCTATCCATGGGCAGGTTGAAGGTTAGGTAACACTGACTGGAGGACCGAACCGACTACCGTTGAAAAGTTAGCGGATGACCTGTGGATCGGAGTGAAAGGCTAATCAAGCTCGGAGATAGCTGGTTCTCCTCGAAAGCTATTTAGGTAGCGCCTCATGTATCACTGTAGGGGGTAGAGCACTGTTTCGGCTAGGGGGTCATCCCGACTTACCAAACCGATGCAAACTCCGAATACCTACAAGTGCCGAGCATGGGAGACACACGGCGGGTGCTAACGTCCGTCGTGAAAAGGGAAACAACCCAGACCGTCAGCTAAGGTCCCAAAGTTATGGTTAAGTGGGAAACGATGTGGGAAGGCTTAGACAGCTAGGAGGTTGGCTTAGAAGCAGCCACCCTTTAAAGAAAGCGTAATAGCTCACTAGTCGAGTCGGCCTGCGCGGAAGATGTAACGGGGCTCAAACCATACACCGAAGCTACGGGTATCACGTAAGTGATGCGGTAGAGGAGCGTTCTGTAAGCCTGTGAAGGTGAGTTGAGAAGCTTGCTGGAGGTATCAGAAGTGCGAATGCTGACATGAGTAACGACAATGGGTGTGAAAAACACCCACGCCGAAAGACCAAGGTTTCCTGCGCAACGTTAATCGACGCAGGGTTAGTCGGTCCCTAAGGCGAGGCTGAAAAGCGTAGTCGATGGAAAACAGGTTAATATTCCTGTACTTCTGGTTATTGCGATGGAGGGACGGAGAAGGCTAGGCCAGCTTGGCGTTGGTTGTCCAAGTTTAAGGTGGTAGGCTGGAATCTTAGGTAAATCCGGGATTCCAAGGCCGAGAGCTGATGACGAGTTGCCTTTAGGCGACGAAGTGGTTGATGCCATGCTTCCAAGAAAAGCTTCTAAGCTTCAGATAACCAGGAACCGTACCCCAAACCGACACAGGTGGTTGGGTAGAGAATACCAAGGCGCTTGAGAGAACTCGGGTGAAGGAACTAGGCAAAATGGCACCGTAACTTCGGGAGAAGGTGCGCCGGTGAGGGTGAAGCACTTGCTGCGTAAGCCCACGCCGGTCGAAGATACCAGGCCGCTGCGACTGTTTATTAAAAACACAGCACTCTGCAAACACGAAAGTGGACGTATAGGGTGTGACGCCTGCCCGGTGCCGGAAGGTTAATTGATGGGGTTAGCTAACGCGAAGCTCTTGATCGAAGCCCCGGTAAACGGCGGCCGTAACTATAACGGTCCTAAGGTAGCGAAATTCCTTGTCGGGTAAGTTCCGACCTGCACGAATGGCGTAACGATGGCGGCGCTGTCTCCACCCGAGACTCAGTGAAATTGAAATCGCTGTGAAGATGCAGTGTATCCGCGGCTAGACGGAAAGACCCCGTGAACCTTTACTATAGCTTTGCACTGGACTTTGAATTTGCTTGTGTAGGATAGGTGGGAGGCTTTGAAGCGTGGACGCCAGTTCGCGTGGAGCCATCCTTGAAATACCACCCTGGCAACTTTGAGGTTCTAACTCAGGTCCGTTATCCGGATCGAGGACAGTGTATGGTGGGTAGTTTGACTGGGGCGGTCTCCTCCTAAAGAGTAACGGAGGAGTACGAAGGTGCGCTCAGACCGGTCGGAAATCGGTCGTAGAGTATAAAGGCAAAAGCGCGCTTGACTGCGAGACAGACACGTCGAGCAGGTACGAAAGTAGGTCTTAGTGATCCGGTGGTTCTGTATGGAAGGGCCATCGCTCAACGGATAAAAGGTACTCCGGGGATAACAGGCTGATACCGCCCAAGAGTTCATATCGACGGCGGTGTTTGGCACCTCGATGTCGGCTCATCACATCCTGGGGCTGAAGCCGGTCCCAAGGGTATGGCTGTTCGCCATTTAAAGTGGTACGCGAGCTGGGTTTAGAACGTCGTGAGACAGTTCGGTCCCTATCTGCCGTGGACGTTTGAGATTTGAGAGGGGCTGCTCCTAGTACGAGAGGACCGGAGTGGACGAACCTCTGGTGTTCCGGTTGTCACGCCAGTGGCATTGCCGGGTAGCTATGTTCGGGAAAGATAACCGCTGAAAGCATCTAAGCGGGAAACTTGCCTCAAGATGAGATCTCACTGGAACCTTGAGTTCCCTGAAGGGCCGTCGAAGACTACGACGTTGATAGGTTGGGTGTGTAAGCGCTGTGAGGCGTTGAGCTAACCAATACTAATTGCCCGTGAGGCTTGACCATATAACACCCAAGCAATCTGTAGACTCGAAAGAGACCAGATTGCGGTGTGTGAAGACGAAAATGAACCGAAAGTTCGAGTTCACAAAACACCGAAAGCTGTCACATACCCAATTTGCTGAAGCGAGGCCATCTGGTCACGACTCAGTACCCGAATTTCTTGACGACCATAGAGCGTTGGAACCACCTGATCCCATCCCGAACTCAGAAGTGAAACGATGCATCGCCGATGGTAGTGTGGGGTTTCCCCATGTGAGAGTAGGTCATCGTCAAGATTAAATTCCGAAACCCCAATTGCGAAAGCAGTTGGGGTTTTGTTTTGCCCGCAGGAAAATGGATTGTTTGAATTCTATGCAGCGGCCCGGTGCATGGCTATTATTCGGGCCTCATTCTGAGGCGAGACCTGCATGCTGACGTTGTTGAACCTTCTGAAGGATGGTCGATTCCATTCCGGTCAGGCCCTGGGCGTTGCTCTGGGAATTAGTCGAAGTGCGGTGTGGAAGCAGCTTCAGCATCTGGAGGCGGAGCTTGGGTTATCCATACATAAAGTTCGAGGGCGGGGCTATCAATTGGCCTCGCCGCTGGCGTTACTTGACTCGCTCGCAATAGAGGAAGGTCTTGTTGGCTGGTCTGTCAGTGTCTTCGATTCCATCGACTCAACTAATGCTGAATCGTTGCGAGCGGTAGATCGAGGGCGGGTTGCGCCTTTTCTAATACTGGCTGAGCGGCAGAGTTCCGGTCGCGGGCGCAGGGGGCGTAAATGGGTAAGTCCGTTTGCTGAAAACCTTTATTACAGCCTCGTGTTGCGTATCGATGGTGGGATGCGTCAGCTCGAGGGGCTAAGTCTCGTTGTCGGTCTCGCGGTCATGCAGACCCTGCGCGCGCTTGGGGTGCCAGGTGCGGGGCTGAAATGGCCCAATGATGTTTTGGTCGGGCGAAAAAAAATTGCAGGCATCCTGCTGGAGCTCGTCGGAGATCCAGCGGACGTTTGTCACGTAGTATTGGGCGTGGGCATTAATGTGAACATGCAGGCTACAGACGAAGTCGATCAGCAATGGACTTCAATGCGTCTAGAGTCGGGTAAATCTTGTGATCGCAATATTCTGGCGGTTGAGCTGAGTAAGCAGCTGCAACTCTATCTGCGACGTCACCACTCAGGCGGCTTCTCTGCGCTTCAGGCAGAGTGGGAGGCTAGCCATTTGTGGCAGGGACAGCCGGTTTCTCTCACTGCCGGTGTCAATCAGGTAGAGGGTGTGGTGCTGGGAATCGATAATCAAGGCGCGCTGCGGCTAAAGGTAGATGGTGTGGAAAAGGTCTTTAGTGGTGGTGAGCTCAGCTTGAGGTTGCGTGATGATTCTTGAGCTCGATTGTGGAAACAGTTTTATCAAATGGCGGGTGCTGAGTGCAGAGTTGGGCGCCTTGGTCGCAGAAGGTGTGGTCGACTCTGATGGCGCCTTGGTCGACAGTCTTCGGTCGCTTGAGAAGATATCTCTCGGTAAATGTCGCCTTGTCAGCGTAAGAACTGAAGATGAGACCAATTTGCTGATTGGCTTGCTCAGGCGCGAGTTCGGCATTTCCGTTGTCTGTGCGTCGCCCGCTCGCGAGATGTCTGGCGTAACGAACGGTTACGACGACTATGAGCGCCTTGGTCTCGATCGCTGGCTGGCAATGCTTGGTGGTTTTCACCTGGCTAAAGGTGCTTGTCTGGTTCTTGATTTCGGGACGGCGGTGACTGCGGACTTTATCTCCGCGGACGGTGAGCATCTGGGAGGCTTCATTTGTCCTGGCATGCCGCTGATGCGTAATCAGTTGCGTACGCATACTCGAAAAATTCGCTACGGGGACCTGGCGGCGGAGCGGGCATTGACGAGTCAGGCTCCTGGGCGCAACACGGTTGAGGCTGTCGAGCGTGGCTGTTCGTTGATGCTAAGAGGATTCGTATTGACGCAACTGGAGATGGCGCGTTCCTACTGGGGTGATGATTACAGGGTTTTCATTACGGGTGGTGACGCCGAGCTGGTCTCAGATGTCGCCCCTGAGGCTCGGATTGTTTCCGATTTGGTGTTCGTGGGTTTGGCTATAGCGTGTCCTTTGTCCTGAGGTTTGTATGCGTTGGTTGTTCCTTCTGCTTCTGGTACTCAATGTGTTTTATTACGTCTGGCATCAGCAGGAGGCCCCGCTACGCGCAAAGGATGTCACGCCCCTCAGTCTTTATCGTGGTTCGCAACAGGATATTCGCTTGCTGAGTGAGGCTGGTGGTGATGCTTCCCGTGAAAAAAGGACTGGAGGAAAGCCTGATGGGGAGTGCCTTTATGTGGGGGGGGTGGCGCGCCCCGAGTCCGCTCAGGCGTTGGAGCAGCGTTTGACGGAGCTTGGAGCAAAAGCTCTTCCTTCGTCAAAAGAGTCTTCCGGCGGCTCATATTGGTTCCAGATTACGCCCGAAACCCAGCGTTTGCTGGGTGATGCTCAGCTACAAAACCTTTCCAAGGAATTCAATGAGTTAAAACATAAAATAATGCTGTGCGAGGGGGTTGCACCTACTGAATAGTTTGCATAGAATGGCGCCCGCTCCACAGCGAAGACCTGAAAAGGTTGCAGCAGCGGGGTGGTGTCAATGCAGCTAACCTCAGGTTTTTAAATGAGAAAATGCTTGACAGGGGTTTGGCATAGTATAGAATGCCGGCCTGATTAGGAGGGGTTCCCGAGCGGCCAAAGGGATCAGACTGTAAATCTGACGTCTACGACTTCGAAGGTTCGAATCCTTCTCCCTCCACCAGATTTTAGCGTGAGCTGCAGGCTCCGCGGGTATAGTTTAGTGGTAGAACCTCAGCCTTCCAAGCTGATGATGCGGGTTCGATTCCCGCTACCCGCTCCAAGTTTGCAGGTTGTGCAAAGTGTTACGCTCTTGTAGCTCAGTTGGTAGAGCACACCCTTGGTAAGGGTGAGGTCAGCGGTTCAAATCCGCTCAAGAGCTCCATATAACAAGGCAGATATGAAAATATCTGCCTTTGTTTTAATGGCTTGTGTTGTTTGCTCAATTTCTTCTGTTAGGGGTGATATCGATGGCTAAGGAAAAATTTGATCGTTCCCTGCCGCACGTCAACGTGGGCACCATCGGTCACGTAGACCATGGTAAAACCACGCTGACCGCTGCTCTGACTCGCGTCTGCTCCGAAGTTTTCGGTTCGGCCGTAGTTGAATTCGACAAGATCGACAGCGCTCCAGAAGAAAAAGCTCGCGGTATCACCATCAACACCGCGCACGTTGAGTACAACTCGAACATTCGTCACTACGCTCACGTTGACTGCCCAGGTCACGCTGACTACGTGAAGAACATGATCACTGGTGCTGCGCAGATGGACGGCGCGATCCTGGTTTGCTCGGCCGCTGATGGTCCGATGCCGCAAACCCGTGAGCACATCCTGCTGTCCCGTCAGGTAGGTGTTCCGTACATCGTGGTTTTCCTGAACAAGGCTGACCTGGTAGACGACGCTGAGCTGCTGGAACTGGTTGAGATGGAAGTTCGCGACCTGCTGTCCACCTACGACTTCCCAGGCGACGACACTCCGATCATCATCGGTTCGGCTCGTATGGCGCTGGAAGGCAAAGACGACAACGAAATGGGCACCACCGCTGTCAAGAAGCTGGTGGAAACTCTGGACAGCTACATCCCAGAGCCAGAGCGTGCTATCGACAAGCCTTTCCTGATGCCAATCGAAGACGTGTTCTCGATCTCGGGTCGCGGTACTGTTGTGACCGGTCGTATCGAGCGCGGTATCGTTCGCGTTCAAGACGCCCTGGAAATCGTTGGTCTGCGTGACACCACCACCACCACCTGCACCGGTGTTGAGATGTTCCGCAAGCTGCTGGACGAAGGTCGTGCTGGCGAGAACTGCGGCGTTCTGCTGCGTGGCACCAAGCGTGACGACGTTGAGCGTGGTCAGGTTCTGGTTAAGCCGGGTTCGGTTAAGCCGCACACCAAGTTCACCGCAGAAGTTTACGTTCTGAGCAAGGAAGAAGGCGGCCGTCACACTCCGTTCTTCAAAGGCTACCGTCCACAGTTCTACTTCCGTACTACTGACGTGACTGGTAACTGCGAGCTGCCAGAAGGCGTTGAAATGGTAATGCCAGGTGACAACATTCAGATGACTGTTACCCTGATCAAAACCATCGCGATGGAAGACGGTCTGCGTTTTGCAATCCGTGAAGGCGGCCGTACCGTTGGTGCTGGCGTCGTAGCCAAGATCATCGAGTAAATAGTTGTAATGTCTTTTTCAGGCCGGCATAATGGTCGGCCTGATTTTGTTTTAGGTCAGTAGCTCAATTGGCAGAGCGACGGTCTCCAAAACCGTAGGTTGGGGGTTCGATTCCCTCCTGACCTGCCAGATTCACTCGGTGTGTCTGGCTTTCTTTTCACAGGATCTTCATAGATGACTCCTAAAGCTGAAGCTCAAGGCTCTCGCTTCGATTTGCTCAAGTGGCTCGTCGTAGTCGCTTTGGTAATTGTTGGCGTTGTCGGCAATCAGTATTACGCTGCTTCGCCGATCCTGTACCGTGTACTCGCTTTGCTTGTTATTGCTGCTGTAGCTGCCTTTGTAGGCCTGCAGACTGCCAAGGGCAAGTCTTTCTTTGTACTGGTTAAGGAAGCTCGCACCGAGATTCGTAAAGTCGTATGGCCAACTCGCCAAGAAACCACGCAGACCACGCTGATTGTTGTGGCTGTTGTGCTGGTTATGGCGTTGCTGTTGTGGGGGCTTGATTCCCTGCTCGGCTGGCTTGTTTCCTTGATTGTCGGCTAAGGGTGTCCCGTGGCTAAGCGTTGGTACGTTGTGCATGCTTACTCGGGTTACGAGAAGCATGTAATGCGTTCGTTGATCGAGCGCGTAAAGCTGGCTGGCATGGAAGATGGCTTCGGCGAAATTCTGGTTCCCACTGAAGAAGTGGTTGAAATGCGTAATGGCCAGAAACGCAAAAGCGAGCGCAAATTCTTCCCAGGTTATGTGCTGGTTCAGATGGACATGAACGAGGGTACTTGGCACTTGGTCAAGGATACTCCTCGGGTGATGGGTTTTATCGGTGGTACTGCTGATAAGCCGGCACCAATCACAGATAAAGAAGCTGAGGCGATTCTGCGTCGCGTTGCTGACGGTAGCGACAAGCCGAAGCCGAAGACGCTGTTCGAGCCAGGCGAAACCGTTCGAGTCAATGATGGCCCGTTCGCTGACTTTAACGGTGTTGTTGAAGAAGTTAACTACGAAAAGAGCCGGATCCAAGTGGCGGTGCTCATTTTCGGACGCTCTACTCCGGTAGAGTTGGAGTTCAGTCAGGTCGAAAAGGTCTAGCTGAGCAAGCATCCCAACCCCGCAGCCCTAGGCTGTGGGGTTTTGTCGTCACTGGGATAAACGCGCAAGTAACCGGGGAGCCTTTCGAGGCGTTCGAACCCGTAATTGGAGTGCCTCATGGCCAAGAAGATTACCGCTTACATCAAGCTGCAAGTGAAGGCCGCTCAGGCTAACCCAAGCCCACCTGTTGGTCCTGCTCTGGGTCAGCACGGCGTGAACATCATGGAATTCTGCAAAGCTTTCAACGCCCGTACCCAGGGTCTGGAAGCTGGTCTGCCGACTCCAGTGATCATCACTGTCTACAGCGACCGTAGCTTCACTTTCGAAACCAAATCCACCCCTGCTTCGGTTCTGCTGAAGAAGGCGGCCGGTCTGACCAGCGGTTCCGCTCGTCCGAACACCGTTAAGGTTGGCACTGTTACCCGTGCTCAGCTGGAAGAAATCGCGAAAACCAAAAACGCGGATCTGACTGCAGCTGATATGGATGCAGCCGTGCGTACTATCGCCGGTTCTGCTCGTAGCATGGGCCTTAACGTGGAGGGTGTGTAATGGCTAAGCTGACCAAGCGTCAAAAGGCTATCGCCGGCAAAATCGAAGCAGGCAAGGCCTACAACATTGTAGACGCCGCTGCACTGCTGGCCGAGCTGTCGACTGTCAAGTTCAGCGAGTCGTTCGACGTAGCTGTAAACCTGGGCGTAGACCCGCGTAAATCCGACCAGGTCGTTCGTAGCGCTACTGTGCTGCCACACGGCACTGGCAAGACCGTTCGCGTTGCTGTGTTCACCCAGGGTCCAGCTGCTGAGGCCGCTCTGGCTGCCGGCGCTGACCGTGTAGGTATGGACGACCTGGCTGCCGAAATGAAAGGCGGCGACCTGAACTATGACGTAGTGATTGCATCCCCGGATGCCATGCGCGTTGTAGGTCAACTGGGTCAGATCCTCGGTCCACGTGGTCTGATGCCTAACCCGAAAGTCGGCACTGTTACCCCAGACGTCGCTACCGCGGTTAAAAATGCCAAGGCTGGTCAGGTTCGTTATCGCACCGACAAAAACGGCATCATCCACACTTCCGTTGGCAAGATCGGCTTCGATGCCGTCAAGCTGAAGGAAAACGTTGAAGCCCTGATCGCTGATCTGAAGCGTATCAAGCCAGCTTCTTCGAAAGGTATCTACGTCAAGCGCGTTACCCTGAGCACCACTATGGGCCCAGGTCTGGTCATCGACCAGAGCTCGCTGGACGCGTAAGACAAGAATTGGCGCAGTTGACTGCGCCAATTGAAAGATTGGGGTCCCTGCCTGGCGGGGGCTATCCAAGACCGTAGGCGACGCAAGTCTTAAACCTCAAGCCTACGCAGATGGTGCTCCCGGTTCCTTACCGAATCAGACACCAAAACGACATTCGGTTTCGATCGAATGAAACGGTAACAAGCAGGAGTTAAACCCGTGGCAATTAATCTCGAAGACAAGAAGGCCATCGTCGCTGAAGTCAACGAGGCTGCCAAAGTCGCTCTGTCCGCTGTCGTGGTTGATGCCCGTGGCGTAACAGTAGGCGCAATGACCGGACTCCGTAAAGAGGCTCGTGAAGCTGGCGTTTACGTACGTGTTGTACGTAACACCCTGCTCAAGCGCGCTGTTGCTGACACTCCTTACAGTGTCCTCAACGACGTGTTCACCGGCCCGACCCTGATTGCATTCTCCAACGAACACCCGGGCGCTGCTGCTCGTCTGTTCAAGGAATTTGCCAAGGGTCAGGATAAGTTCGAGATCAAGGCAGCTTCGTTCGAGGGCAAGTTCCTCGCAGCGAATGAGATCGACGTGCTGGCAAGCCTGCCAACTCGCGACGAAGCTATTGCGAAACTGATGAGCGTGATTCAAGGCGCTACCAGCAAGCTGGCTCGTACTCTGGCGGCAATTCGCGATCAGAAAGAAGCAGCTGCAGCCTGAGGCTGAGCGTTTCCACTCTCGCGTATTTTTGTTTATTTCGACGGCCGTACAGGCTGTCCACCAAATCAGGAATTGAGTCATGTCTCTGACTAACGAACAAATCATCGAAGCAATCGGCCAGAAAACCGTTCTGGAAGTTGTTGAGCTGATCAAGGCAATGGAAGAAACCTTCGGCGTGACCGCTGCTGTTGCTGCTGCTGGTCCAGCTGCTGCTGCCGCTGTTGTTGAAGAGCAAACCGAGTTCAACGTTGTTCTGCTGGAAGCTGGCGAGAAGAAGGTTAACGTGATCAAGGCAGTTCGTGAACTGACCGGTCTGGGCCTGAAAGAAGCCAAAGAGAAAGTAGACGGCGCTCCTCAGGTTGTAGCTGAAGGCGTTTCGAAAGAAGCTGCTGAAGACGCTAAGAAGAAGCTGGAAGAAGCAGGCGCTAAAGTCGAGCTGAAGTAAGCATCGACTTTGCTCCTCCAGCCCGAGCGTCAAGCGACAGGCTGATGGCTGGTGGCTCTTGCCACCGGCCTTTTTCCGTTATTGGCAGCCGACTGGGTTGGTGTTGATAACGAGCTGTAACCACCCGATGCGGTGGCGCAAACCATGGGGTTTGCACGATTTTCTGGCTGCTCCCGTCGGGAGGGGCCAAACAAGCAGGTGACCAAGCTGGGGAACGCTGATGGCTTACTCATATACTGAGAAAAAACGTATCCGCAAGGACTTTAGCAAGTTGCCGGACGTCATGGATGTGCCTTACCTCCTGGCCATCCAGCTGGATTCGTATCGTGAATTCTTGCAAGCGGGAGCGACTAAAGATCAGTTCCGCGACGTGGGCCTGCATGCGGCCTTCAAATCCGTTTTCCCGATCATCAGCTACTCCGGCAATGCTGCGCTGGAGTACGTCGGTTATCGCCTGGGCGAACCGGCATTTGATGTCAAAGAATGCGTATTGCGCGGTGTAACTTTCGCCGTACCTTTGCGGGTAAAAGTGCGCCTGATCATTTTCGACAAAGAATCGTCGAACAAAGCGATCAAGGACATCAAAGAGCAAGAAGTCTACATGGGTGAAATCCCATTGATGACTGAGAACGGTACCTTCGTAATCAACGGTACCGAGCGTGTTATCGTTTCCCAGCTGCACCGTTCCCCGGGCGTGTTCTTCGACCACGACCGTGGCAAGACGCACAGCTCCGGCAAACTGCTGTACTCCGCGCGCATCATTCCTTACCGCGGTTCGTGGCTGGACTTCGAGTTCGACCCGAAAGACTGCGTATTCGTGCGTATCGACCGTCGTCGTAAGCTGCCGGCCTCGGTACTGCTGCGCGCGCTCGGTTATACCACCGAGGAAGTGCTGGACGCGTTCTACACCACCAACGTATTCCACGTGAAAGGCGAAGGCCTGAGCCTGGAGCTGGTGCCTCAGCGCCTGCGTGGTGAAGTTGCTGTTCTCGACATCCAGGACGACAAAGGCAAGGTGATCGTTGAGCAGGGCCGTCGTATTACTGCCCGCCACATCAACCAGCTGGAAAAAGCCGGGATCAAAGAGCTGGACGTGCCTCTGGATTACGTTCTGGGTCGTACCACCGCCAAGGCGATCGTGCACCCGGCTACCGGTGAGATCCTGGCAGAGTGCAACACCGAGCTGTCGACCGAGATCCTGGCGAAAATCGCCAAGGCCGGCGTCGTACGCATCGAAACTCTGTACACCAACGACATCGACTGCGGTCCGTTCGTCTCCGACACTCTGAAGATCGACTCCACCAGCAACCAATTGGAAGCGCTGGTCGAGATCTATCGCATGATGCGTCCAGGCGAGCCGCCAACCAAAGACGCTGCCGAGACTCTGTTCAACAACCTGTTCTTCAGCCCTGAGCGCTATGACCTGTCTGCGGTCGGCCGGATGAAGTTCAACCGTCGTATCGGTCGTACCGAGATCGAAGGTTCGGGCGTGCTGTGCAAGGAAGACATCGTCGCGGTACTGAAGACTCTGGTCGACATCCGTAACGGTAAAGGCATCGTCGACGACATCGACCACCTGGGTAACCGTCGTGTTCGCTGCGTAGGCGAAATGGCCGAGAACCAGTTCCGCGTTGGCCTGGTACGTGTTGAGCGTGCGGTCAAAGAGCGTCTGTCGATGGCTGAAAGCGAAGGCCTGATGCCGCAAGACCTGATCAACGCCAAGCCAGTGGCTGCGGCGGTGAAAGAGTTCTTCGGTTCCAGCCAGCTGTCGCAGTTCATGGACCAGAACAACCCGCTGTCCGAGATCACCCACAAGCGTCGTGTCTCTGCACTCGGCCCTGGCGGTCTGACTCGTGAGCGCGCGGGCTTCGAAGTCCGTGACGTGCACCCGACTCACTACGGTCGTGTCTGCCCGATTGAAACGCCGGAAGGTCCGAACATCGGTCTGATCAACTCGCTGGCTGCTTACGCTCGCACCAACCAGTACGGCTTCCTCGAGAGCCCGTACCGTGTGGTGAAAGAGGGTGTGGTCACCGACGACATCGTGTTCCTGTCCGCCATTGAAGAAGCCGATCACGTGATCGCGCAGGCTTCGGCGACCATGAACGAGCAGAAAGTCCTGATCGACGAACTGGTGGCCGTGCGTCACCTGAACGAATTCACCGTCAAGGCGCCGGAAGACGTCACCTTGATGGACGTTTCGCCGAAGCAGGTAGTTTCGGTTGCAGCGTCGCTGATTCCGTTCCTCGAGCACGACGACGCCAACCGTGCGTTGATGGGTTCGAACATGCAGCGTCAGGCTGTACCAACCCTGCGTGCTGACAAGCCGCTGGTCGGTACCGGCATGGAGCGCAACGTGGCTCGCGACTCCGGCGTTTGCGTCGTGGCTCGTCGTGGCGGCGTGATCGACTCCGTTGATGCCAGTCGTATCGTGGTTCGTGTTGCTGATGACGAAGTTGAAACCGGCGAAGCTGGTGTCGACATCTACAACCTGACCAAATACACCCGCTCGAACCAGAACACCTGCATCAACCAGCGTCCGCTGGTGAGCAAAGGTGATCGCGTTCAGCGTAGCGACATCATGGCCGACGGCCCGTCCACCGACATGGGTGAACTGGCTCTGGGTCAGAACATGCGCATCGCGTTCATGGCATGGAACGGCTTCAACTTCGAAGACTCCATCTGCCTGTCCGAGCGTGTGGTTCAGGAAGACCGTTTCACCACTATCCACATTCAGGAACTGACCTGTGTGGCCCGTGACACCAAGCTTGGCCCAGAGGAAATCACTGCGGACATCCCGAACGTGGGTGAAGCCGCTCTGAACAAGCTGGACGAAGCCGGTATCGTTTACGTAGGTGCTGAAGTCGGCGCAGGCGACATCCTGGTAGGCAAGGTCACTCCGAAAGGCGAGACCCAGCTGACTCCGGAAGAAAAACTGCTGCGTGCGATCTTCGGTGAAAAAGCCAGCGACGTTAAAGACACCTCCCTGCGCGTGCCAACCGGCACCAAAGGTACTGTCATCGACGTACAGGTCTTCACTCGTGACGGCGTTGAGCGTGATGCTCGTGCACTGTCGATCGAGAAGTCCCAGCTGGACGAGATCCGCAAGGATCTGAACGAAGAGTTCCGCATCGTTGAAGGCGCGACCTTCGAACGTCTGCGTTCCGCTCTGGTAGGCCACAAGGCTGAAGGCGGCGCGGGCCTGAAGAAAGGTCAGGACATCACCGACGAAGTACTCGACGGTCTTGAGCATGGTCAGTGGTTCAAACTGCGCATGGCTGAAGATGCTCTGAACGAGCAGCTCGAGAAGGCTCAGGCCTACATCGTTGATCGCCGCCGTCTGCTGGACGACAAGTTCGAAGACAAGAAGCGCAAACTGCAGCAGGGCGATGACCTGGCTCCAGGCGTGCTGAAGATCGTCAAGGTTTACCTGGCAATCCGTCGTCGCATCCAGCCGGGCGACAAGATGGCCGGTCGTCACGGTAACAAAGGTGTGGTCTCCGTGATCATGCCGGTTGAAGACATGCCGCACGATGCCAATGGCACCCCGGTCGACGTGGTCCTCAACCCGCTGGGCGTACCTTCGCGTATGAACGTTGGTCAGATCCTTGAAACCCACCTGGGCCTCGCGGCCAAAGGTCTGGGCGAGAAGATCAACCGGATGGTCGAAGAGCAGCGCAAAGTCGCTGAGCTGCGTACCTTCCTGGACGAGATCTACAACCAGATCGGCGGTCGTAACGAAGATCTGGACAGCTTCTCCGATCAGGAAATCCTGGATCTGGCGAAGAACCTGCGTGGCGGTGTTCCAATGGCCACTCCAGTGTTCGACGGTGCCAAGGAAAGCGAAATCAAGGCCATGCTGAAACTGGCAGACCTGCCAGAAAGCGGCCAGATGCAGCTGACCGACGGCCGTACCGGCAACAAGTTCGAGCGTCCAGTTACCGTTGGCTACATGTACATGCTGAAGCTGAACCACTTGGTAGACGACAAGATGCACGCGCGTTCTACCGGTTCGTACAGCCTGGTTACCCAGCAGCCGCTGGGTGGTAAGGCGCAGTTCGGTGGTCAGCGTTTCGGGGAGATGGAGGTCTGGGCACTGGAAGCATACGGTGCTGCTTACACTCTGCAAGAAATGCTCACAGTGAAGTCGGACGATGTGAACGGCCGGACCAAGATGTACAAAAACATCGTGGACGGCGATCACCGTATGGAGCCGGGCATGCCCGAGTCCTTCAACGTGTTGATCAAGGAAATTCGTTCCCTCGGCATCGATATCGATCTGGAAACCGAATAACACGTGACGCGATCGAGAGCGGGGCAGGATTGCCCGCTCTCTGCTCCGCCAGGAGGAAAGGCCTTGAAAGACCTACTGAATTTGCTGAAAAACCAGGGTCAAGTCGAAGAGTTCGACGCCATCCGTATCGGATTGGCCTCGCCTGAGATGATCCGCTCGTGGTCGTTCGGTGAAGTTAAAAAGCCGGAAACCATCAACTACCGTACGTTCAAACCTGAGCGTGACGGTCTGTTCTGCGCCAAGATCTTTGGCCCGGTAAAGGATTACGAGTGCCTGTGCGGTAAGTACAAGCGCTTGAAGCACCGTGGTGTGATCTGCGAGAAGTGCGGCGTTGAAGTTGCGCTGGCCAAGGTTCGTCGTGAGCGCATGGCGCACATCGAACTGGCTTCGCCGGTTGCCCACATCTGGTTCCTGAAATCGCTGCCGTCCCGTATCGGCCTGCTGATGGACATGACCCTGCGTGATATCGAACGCGTTCTCTACTTCGAGAGCTATGTCGTTATCGACCCGGGCATGACCACTCTTGAAAAAGGTCAGCTGCTGAACGATGAGCAGTACTTCGAAGCGCTGGAAGAATTCGGTGACGATTTCGACGCCCGCATGGGTGCCGAAGCTGTCCGCGAACTGCTGCACGCTATCGACCTGGAACACGAGATTGGCCGTCTGCGTGAAGAGATTCCGCAAACCAACTCCGAAACCAAGATCAAGAAGCTGTCCAAGCGTCTGAAGTTGATGGAAGCCTTCCAGGGTTCCGGCAACCTGCCAGAGTGGATGGTGCTGACTGTTCTGCCGGTTCTGCCGCCAGATCTGCGTCCACTGGTCCCGCTGGATGGCGGTCGTTTCGCGACTTCCGACCTCAACGATCTGTATCGTCGAGTGATCAACCGTAACAACCGTTTGAAGCGCCTGCTGGATCTGTCCGCTCCGGACATCATCGTGCGCAACGAAAAGCGTATGTTGCAGGAAGCTGTCGATGCACTGCTCGACAACGGTCGTCGTGGTCGCGCTATCACAGGTTCCAACAAGCGTCCTCTGAAATCCCTGGCTGACATGATCAAGGGTAAGCAAGGTCGTTTCCGTCAGAACTTGCTCGGTAAGCGTGTTGACTACTCCGGTCGTTCGGTAATTACCGTAGGTCCGACCCTGCGTCTGCACCAGTGCGGTCTGCCGAAGAAGATGGCTCTCGAGCTGTTCAAGCCGTTCATTTTCGGCAAGCTGGAAATGCGTGGTCTGGCGACCACCATCAAAGCCGCCAAGAAAATGGTCGAGCGCGAGCTGCCGGAAGTTTGGGACGTTCTCGCTGAAGTGATTCGCGAACACCCGGTCCTCCTCAACCGTGCACCGACTCTTCACCGTCTGGGCATCCAGGCGTTTGAACCGGTACTGATCGAAGGTAAGGCTATCCAGCTGCACCCTCTGGTCTGCGCCGCGTACAACGCCGACTTCGACGGCGACCAAATGGCCGTGCACGTACCGCTGACGCTGGAAGCCCAGCTCGAAGCGCGTGCGCTGATGATGTCGACCAACAACATTCTGTCGCCAGCCAACGGTGAGCCAATCATCGTTCCGTCGCAGGACGTTGTACTGGGTCTGTACTACATGACCCGTGAAGCGATCAACGCCAAGGGCGAAGGTCGTGTGTTCGCGGATCTGCAGGAAGTTGACCGTGTGTTCCGTGCCGGCGAAGCCGCACTGCACGCCAAGATCAAGGTTCGTATCAACGAAACCGTGAACGATCGTGACGGCAACAGCGTGAACAACACCCGTATCGTCGACACCACTGTCGGCCGTGCGCTGCTGTTCCAGGTTGTGCCAAAAGGTCTGTCGTTCGACGTCGTCAACCTGCCGATGAAGAAAAAGGCGATCTCCAAGCTGATCAACCAGTGCTACCGCGTGGTTGGTCTGAAAGAGACCGTGATCTTCGCTGACCAGTTGATGTACACCGGTTTTGCCTACTCGACCATCTCCGGCGTTTCCATCGGTGTTAACGACTTCGTTATCCCGGATGAAAAAGCCCGCATCATCGGTGCTGCCACCGACGAAGTGAAAGAGATCGAGAGCCAGTACGCCTCCGGCCTGGTAACCCAGGGCGAGAAGTACAACAAAGTGATCGACCTTTGGTCGAAAGCGAACGACGAAGTCTCCAAGGCGATGATGGCCAACCTCTCGAAAGAGAAAGTCATCGACCGTCACGGCGACGAAGTCGAGCAAGAATCGTTCAACTCGATGTACATGATGGCCGACTCGGGTGCGCGGGGTTCCGCAGCACAGATCCGTCAGCTGGCCGGTATGCGTGGTCTGATGGCCAAGCCGGACGGTTCCATCATTGAAACGCCGATTACTGCGAACTTCCGTGAAGGTTTGAGCGTACTTCAGTACTTCATCTCGACTCACGGTGCTCGTAAAGGTCTGGCGGATACCGCGTTGAAAACTGCGAACTCCGGTTACCTGACTCGTCGTCTGGTAGACGTGGCGCAGGATCTGGTCGTGACCGAGATCGATTGCGGCACCGAACACGGTCTGCTGATGACTCCGCACATTGAAGGCGGTGACGTTGTAGAGCCGTTGGGTGAACGCGTATTGGGTCGTGTCATTGCCCGTGACGTATTCAAGCCGGGTACCGAGGACGTCATCGTTCCTGCTGGCACCCTGGTAGACGAGAAGTGGGTCGAGTTCATCGAGCTGAACAGCATCGACGAAGTGATCGTGCGTTCGCCGATCAGCTGCGAAACCCGCTATGGCATTTGCGCCAAGTGCTACGGCCGTGACCTGGCTCGTGGTCACCAGGTGAACATCGGTGAAGCGGTCGGCGTTATCGCTGCCCAGTCCATCGGTGAGCCGGGTACCCAGCTGACGATGCGTACGTTCCACATCGGTGGTGCGGCAAGCCGTACTTCCGCAGCCGACAGCGTTCAGGTGAAGAATGGCGGTACCGTCCGTCTGCACAACCTGAAACACGTTGAGCGTGTGGATGGCAACCTGGTTGCTGTGTCCCGTTCCGGTGAGCTGGCAATCGCTGACGACTTCGGTCGTGAGCGCGAGCGTTACAAGCTGCCGTACGGTGCCGTGATTTCGGTTAAAGAAGGTGACAAGGTCGACGCTGGCGCAATCGTGGCCAAGTGGGATCCGCACACTCACCCGATCGTTACCGAAATGAAAGGTACCGTGACCTACGTGGGCATGGAAGAAGGCATCACGATCAAGCGTCAGACTGACGAATTGACCGGTATGACCAACATTGAAGTACTCGATGCCAAAGACCGTCCGGCTGCCGGCAAGGACATTCGTCCTGCGGTGAAGATGGTTGATGACAACGGCAAGGATCTGTTGCTGCCAGGCACTGACGTTATCGCTCAGTACTTCCTGCCAGCCAACGCCCTGGTCGGTGTTGCGGACGGTGCGAAGATTGCGATCGGTGATGTTATCGCTCGTATCCCGCAAGAAACTTCGAAAACCCGTGACATCACCGGTGGTCTGCCGCGTGTTGCCGACCTGTTCGAAGCCCGTCGTCCGAAAGAAGCGTCGATTCTGGCTGAAGTCAGCGGCACCATCGCGTTCGGTAAAGAGACCAAAGGCAAGCGCCGTCTGGTCATCACTCCGAACGACGGTAGCGATCCGTACGAAGAGCTGATTCCGAAGTGGCGTCACCTGAACGTGTTCGAAGGCGAGCAGGTAAACCGCGGCGAAGTTATCTCCGACGGTCCGAGCGATCCGCACGACATCCTGCGTCTGCTGGGTGTGAGCGCGCTGGCCAAGTACATCGTCAACGAGATCCAGGACGTTTACCGTCTGCAAGGCGTGAAGATCAACGACAAGCACATCGAGACCATCCTGCGTCAGATGCTGCGTAAAGTTGAGATCTCCGAGTCCGGCGATTCCAGCTTCATCAAGGGCGACCAGATGGAACTGACTCACGTTCTGGTAGAGAACGAGCGTCTGAATGCGGAAGACAAGTTTGTCTCCAAGTTCACCCGCGTTCTGCTGGGTATCACCAAGGCGTCGTTGTCGACCGAATCGTTCATCTCGGCGGCTTCCTTCCAGGAAACCACCCGCGTACTGACCGAAGCGGCCGTAACCGGCAAGCGCGATTACCTGCGCGGCCTGAAAGAAAACGTGGTCGTGGGTCGTCTGATCCCGGCCGGTACCGGTCTGGCTTATCACAGCGAGCGCAAGCGTCGTCGTGATGCAGACAAGCCGTTGCGCGTAAGCGCCAGTGAAGTGGAAGCTGCACTGACCGAAGCGCTGAACTCGAGCGGTAACTGAGTTCTGCGAAAAATGAGCTGAGGCCCTGATCAAGCCGTTCATCGAATCGAGACAATTTGTCGAGGTTCGACGAGCGGGGAGGTCGGGGCCTTGCCTTGACTGGGGACAAGATCCTCTTTAGACTCTTGATCCCCTAAATTTGGCGGGAATTCGTTCCTGCCATTTTGCTTTTCTTGCAAGACAATAGCGTCGCAAGACAACAGTGGAGCTAGTAGATGGCAACTATCAACCAGCTGGTACGTCAGCCGCGTAAGCGTATCGTCGAGAAATCCGACGTGCCTGCGCTGCAGAACTGCCCGCAACGTCGTGGCGTGTGCACCCGTGTGTACACCACTACGCCGAAAAAACCTAACTCGGCACTGCGTAAAGTATGCCGTGTGCGTCTGACCAACGGTTTCGAGGTTTCCTCGTACATCGGTGGTGAAGGCCACAACCTGCAAGAGCACAGCGTGGTACTGATCCGCGGCGGTCGTGTAAAAGACTTGCCAGGTGTTCGTTACCACACCGTTCGCGGCTCCCTGGATACTTCCGGTGTTAAAGGTCGTAACCAAGGTCGTTCGAAGTACGGTACCAAGCGTCCGAAGTAATCGGCCGTTTTGCAGATTTTCATTTTATTGAGTCGATAAGAGTAAGGTCGGGCGCGCATCCACTGGATCTGTCCCGAGCTAACCTGAAGACCGTTTGAGGGCTTATCAATGCCAAGACGTCGCGTAGCAGCAAAGCGTGAGATTCTGGACGATCCGAAATACGGAAGCCAAATCCTCGCCAAATTCATGAACCACGTTATGGAAAGCGGCAAGAAAGCCGTTGCCGAACGTATCGTTTATGGTGCCCTGGAAACCGTTGCGGCTCGCAAGACCGGCACCGATCCCCTGGAACTCTTCGAAAAAGCACTCGACGCCATCGCTCCGCTGGTCGAAGTGAAGTCGCGCCGCGTTGGTGGTGCTACTTACCAGGTTCCGGTCGAGGTTCGTCCGTCCCGTCGTAACGCTCTGGCAATGCGCTGGTTGGTAGACTTCGCCCGCAAGCGCGGCGAGAAGTCTATGGCTCTGCGCTTGGCTGGCGAGCTGCTGGATGCTGCTGAAGGTAAAGGTGCTGCTGTTAAGAAGCGTGAAGACGTGCACCGTATGGCCGAAGCTAACAAAGCTTTCTCGCACTACCGCTTCTAATTTTAGCTTCACTAATTTTGCGAGGGCTTTATGGCTCGTACTACTCCGATTAGTCGCTACCGTAACATCGGTATCGTCGCTCACGTGGATGCTGGTAAAACCACCACCACCGAGCGCGTCCTTTTTTACACTGGCAAAAGTCACAAAATGGGCGAGGTGCATGACGGCGCCGCGACCACAGACTGGATGGTTCAGGAGCAGGAGCGTGGTATTACCATTACTTCTGCTGCCATTACCGCCTTCTGGAAAGGTTCCGAGAAGCAGTACCCACACGAGCATCGCTTCAACGTAATCGATACCCCGGGCCACGTAGACTTCACCATTGAAGTAGAACGTTCCCTGCGCGTACTCGACGGCGCTGTCGTTGTGTTCTGCGGTACTTCGGGTGTTGAGCCTCAGTCGGAAACCGTATGGCGTCAGGCCAACAAATACGGCGTTCCACGTCTTGTTTACGTAAACAAGATGGACCGTGCTGGTGCCAACTTCCTGCGCGTGATCGGTCAGATCAAACAGCGTCTGGGTCACACTCCGGTGCCGATCCAGCTGGCTATCGGTTCGGAAGACAACTTCCAGGGCCAGATCGACCTGATCAACATGCAAGCTGTCTACTGGAACGACTCTGACAAGGGTATGGTTCCGGTTCGCAAGGAAATCCCTGCGGACATGCTCGAGCTGGCTGAAGAGTGGCGCAACAACATGGTTGAAGCCGCCGCCGAAGCCAACGAAGACCTGATGAACAAGTACCTGGAAGGTGAAGAGCTGTCGATCGAAGAGATCAAGGCTGCTTTGCGTGCACGTACTATCGCCGGCGAAATCGTTCTGGCTGTTTGCGGTTCTTCGTTCAAGAACAAGGGCGTTCCCCTGGTTCTCGACGCCGTTATCGACTTCCTGCCTGCTCCGACCGACATTCCTGCTATCAAGGGTTCCAACCCTGATAACGAGGAAGAAGAGATGGAGCGTCATGCAAGCGACGACGAGCCGTTCGCGGCCCTGGCGTTCAAGATCGCTACCGACCCATTCGTGGGTACCTTGACCTTCGTCCGCGTTTACTCGGGCGTGTTGAACTCCGGCGACGGCGTGATCAACTCGGTTAAAGGCAAAAAAGAGCGCGTGGGTCGTATGGTGCAAATGCACGCAAACGCCCGTGAAGAGATCAAGGAAGTACGCGCTGGCGACATCGCGGCCCTGATCGGCATGAAGGACGTCACCACTGGTGAAACCCTCTGCAACGCTGACAAGCCAATCATCCTGGTTCGCATGGACTTCCCGGAGCCGGTTATTTCGGTTGCCGTAGAGCCTAAGACCAAGGATGACCAGGAAAAAATGGGTATCGCTCTGGGCAAGCTTGCTCAGGAAGACCCGTCTTTCCGCGTTAAAACTGATGAAGAGACTGGTCAAACGATCATCTCCGGCATGGGCGAGCTGCACCTGGACATCCTGGTTGACCGGATGCGCCGTGAGTTCAACGTCGAAGCCAACATCGGCAAGCCGCAGGTTTCGTACCGTGAGCGCATCACGAAGAACTGCGAAATCGAAGGCAAGTTCGTTCGTCAGTCCGGCGGTCGTGGCCAGTTCGGTCATTGCTGGATTCGCTTTGCTCCTGCTGACGAAGGTCAGGAAGGTCTGCAATTCCTGAACGAAGTAGTGGGTGGTGTGGTTCCTAAGGAATACATCCCGGCTATCCAGAAGGGTATCGAAGAGCAGATGAAGAACGGCGTTGTTGCCGGCTATCCGCTGATCGGCCTGAAGGCTACCGTGTTCGATGGTTCTTACCACGACGTCGACTCCAACGAGATGGCGTTTAAAGTGGCTGCTTCCATGGCGACCAAGCAACTGGCCCAGAAGGGTGGTGGTGAGTTGCTCGAGCCGATCATGGCGGTAGAGGTTGTTACGCCTGAAGACTATATGGGTGATGTGATGGGCGACCTTAACCGTCGTCGCGGCATGATCCAGGGTATGGAAGACACAGTGTCCGGCAAGGTTATCCGTGCCGAAGTTCCACTGGGTGAGATGTTCGGTTATGCGACCGACGTTCGTTCCATGTCCCAGGGTCGCGCAAGCTACTCTATGGAATTCAAAAAATACGATACGGCTCCGTCGCACATCGTCGAATCCGTTACCAAAAAACAAGGCTGATTCAGCCCCTTTAGGCTAGGAGTTAATTGTCGTGGCTAAAGAAAAATTTGATCGTTCCCTACCGCACGTAAACGTTGGCACCATCGGCCACGTTGACCACGGTAAAACCACTCTGACCGCTGCTCTGACTCGCGTCTGCTCCGAAGTTTTCGGTTCGGCCGTAGTTGAATTCGACAAGATCGACAGCGCTCCAGAAGAAAAAGCTCGCGGTATCACCATCAACACCGCGCACGTTGAGTACAACTCGAACATTCGTCACTACGCTCACGTTGACTGCCCAGGTCACGCTGACTACGTGAAGAACATGATCACTGGTGCTGCGCAGATGGACGGCGCGATCCTGGTTTGCTCGGCCGCTGATGGTCCGATGCCGCAAACCCGTGAGCACATCCTGCTGTCCCGTCAGGTAGGCGTTCCGTACATCGTGGTTTTCCTGAACAAGGCTGACCTGGTAGACGACGCTGAGCTGCTGGAACTGGTTGAGATGGAAGTTCGCGACCTGCTGTCCACCTACGACTTCCCAGGCGACGACACTCCGATCATCATCGGTTCGGCTCGTATGGCGCTGGAAGGCAAAGACGACAACGAAATGGGCACCACCGCTGTCAAGAAGCTGGTGGAAACTCTGGACAGCTACATCCCAGAGCCAGAGCGTGCTATCGACAAGCCTTTCCTGATGCCAATCGAAGACGTGTTCTCGATCTCGGGTCGCGGTACTGTTGTGACCGGTCGTATCGAGCGCGGTATCGTTCGCGTTCAAGACGCCCTGGAAATCGTTGGTCTGCGTGACACCACCACCACCACCTGCACCGGTGTTGAGATGTTCCGCAAGCTGCTGGACGAAGGTCGTGCTGGCGAGAACTGCGGCGTTCTGCTGCGTGGCACCAAGCGTGACGACGTTGAGCGTGGTCAGGTTCTGGTTAAGCCGGGTTCGGTTAAGCCGCACACCAAGTTCACCGCAGAAGTTTACGTTCTGAGCAAGGAAGAAGGCGGCCGTCACACTCCGTTCTTCAAAGGCTACCGTCCACAGTTCTACTTCCGTACTACTGACGTGACTGGTAACTGCGAGCTGCCAGAAGGCGTTGAAATGGTAATGCCAGGTGACAACATTCAGATGACTGTTACCCTGATCAAAACCATCGCGATGGAAGACGGTCTGCGTTTTGCAATCCGTGAAGGCGGCCGTACCGTTGGTGCTGGCGTCGTAGCTAAAATCATCGAGTGATCTCTTTATTGAGTCAGCTTTGATGAGTTGAAAAAGCCCCCGCTTAGCGGGGGCTTTTTTATTGGGTTGACACCTATCTGGGGCGTCTATAGAATTGCGCCTCCTTTTAACGGGCGTATTGCGCCCGGTGGGAATAGCAGCCGGAGTCTGAAATCCAATGCAAAATCAGCAAATCCGTATCAGGTTGAAGGCTTTTGACCATCGCCTGATCGACCAATCAACCCAGGAAATCGTGGAAACCGCGAAACGTACTGGTGCTCAAGTGCGTGGTCCAATTCCACTGCCTACCCGTAAAGAGCGGTTCACCGTTCTGGTTTCCCCGCACGTCAACAAAGACGCGCGTGACCAGTACGAGATCCGCACTCATAAGCGCGTTCTGGACATCGTCCAGCCAACGGATAAAACCGTTGATGCACTTATGAAGCTTGATCTTGCGGCCGGTGTGGAAGTGCAGATCAGCCTCGGCTAAGACTCGGTCTTGGTCGTGTAACGCTCTGAAATGGGCGGCCATAGCGGGTGAAAGCCCCGTACACTCATGAGGTTTACAACATGACTATTGGTGTAGTCGGTCGTAAAGCGGGTATGACCCGTATTTTCACCGAAGAAGGTGTCTCCATTCCGGTCACGGTCATTGAGATCGAGCCGAATCGCGTCACCCAGTTCAAAACTGAAGAAACCGATGGCTATCGTGCAGTGCAGGTCACTGTCGGCGAGCGTCGTGCTTCCCGTGTAACAGCTGCTCAGGCTGGCCACTTCGCCAAGGCGAACGTTGCCGCTGGTCGTACCGTAATGGAATTCCGCCTTGAAGAAGGCGAGTACCAGGCCGGCGATCTGATCAACGCTGAAATCTTCGCTGCTGGTCAACTGGTTGATGTAACCGGTCAGTCCAAAGGTAAAGGCTTCCAGGGTACGATCAAGCGTTGGAATTTCCGCGGGCAAGATAACACCCACGGTAACTCCGTATCCCACCGCGTCCCAGGCTCTATCGGCCAGTGCCAGACTCCTGGTCGTGTATTCAAGGGCAAAAAAATGTCCGGTCATATGGGCGCTGAGCGCGTGACCGTGCAGTCCCTGGAAGTAGTGCGCGTGGACGCTGAACGCAATCTGTTGCTGGTCAAGGGTGCTGTTCCTGGCGCTACTGGCGGCAACCTGGTTGTACGTCCAGCAGCCAAGGCTCGCGGTTAAGGGGAAGCTGACATGCAATTAAATGTAAATGACGCTCAAGCGATCGAAGTTTCCGAACTGACATTTGGCGGCGAATTCAACGAGACGCTGGTTCACCAAGCAGTCGTGGCCTACATGGCCGGCGGCCGTCAAGGTAGCAAGCAGCAAAAGACCCGTTCCGACGTTCGTGGTGGCGGTAAGCGCCCATGGCGTCAGAAAGGTACTGGCCGTGCTCGTGCCGGTACTATCCGTAGCCCAATCTGGCGCGGCGGCGGCACCACTTTCGCAGCTCGTCCACAGGATCACTCCCAGAAGCTGAACAAGAAGATGTATCGCGCAGCAATGCGTTCCATCCTTGCTGAGCTGGTGCGTACTGATCGTCTGGTCGTGGTTCAGGATTTCGCAGTTGAAACTCCGAAAACCAAAGACCTGCTGGGCAAACTGAACAACATGAGCCTGACCGACGTTCTGATCGTGTCGGACGCTGTTGATCAGAACCTGTACCTGGCTGCTCGCAACCTGCCACACGTAGATGTACGTGACGTGCAAGGTTCCGATCCAGTTAGTCTGATCGCATACGACAAGGTGTTGATCACCGTGTCGGCCGTGAAGAAATTCGAGGAGCTGCTGGGATGAACCAGGAACGCGTATTTAAAGTTCTGCTTGGCCCGCACGTTTCCGAGAAGGCTACGGTTCTGGCAGACAAGAAAGGCCAGTTCGTTTTCAAGGTTGCTACTGACGCAACCAAGCTGGAAATCAAGAAGGCCGTCGAAAGCCTGTTCAGCGTGAAAGTTGAGCGTGTTACTACCCTGAACGTTCTGGGTAAGAGCAAGCGCACCGCTCGCGGTCTGGGCAAGCGTAATGACTGGAAGAAGGCAGTTATCTCCCTTCAGCCAGGCCAAGATCTCGATTTCAGCAGCAGTGCTGAGTAAGGAAGGGGTGCATCATGGCAATCGTTAAATGCAAACCGACTTCCCCTGGCCGCCGTTTTGTGGTCAAGGTGGTCAACCAGGAGCTGCATAAAGGCGCTCCTCACGCACCGCTGCTCGAGAAAAAATCGAAGTCTGGTGGTCGTAACAACAATGGCCGTATTACCACTCGTCACATCGGTGGTGGCCATAAGCAGCATTACCGTATGGTCGATTTCCGTCGCAACGACAAAGATGGCATCGTCGCCACTGTCGAGCGTATCGAATACGATCCAAACCGTACTGCTCACATCGCACTGCTCTGCTACGCAGACGGCGAGCGCCGCTACATCATCGCCCCTAAAGGCGTGAGTGCTGGCGACACGCTGATCGCAGGTGCCCTGGCTCCAATCAAGCCAGGTAACGCTCTGCAACTGCGCAACATTCCAGTCGGTTCTACCGTACACGGCATCGAACTGAAGCCAGGTAAAGGCGCACAGATCGCTCGTTCCGCTGGTGCTTCGGCTCAGCTGATCGCTCGTGAAGGCGTTTACGTGACCCTGCGTCTGCGTTCCGGTGAAATGCGTAAAGTACTGGCTGAGTGCCGTGCGACCCTGGGCGAAGTCTCGAACTCCGAGCACAGCCTGCGTTCGCTGGGTAAAGCTGGTGCCAAGCGCTGGCGTGGCGTTCGCCCAACCGTTCGTGGTGTTGCCATGAACCCGGTTGACCACCCACATGGTGGTGGTGAAGGTCGTACCTCTGGTGGTCGTCATCCGGTATCGCCATGGGGCTTCCCGACTAAGGGCGCGAAGACTCGTGGTAATAAGCGTACCGACAAAATGATCGTCCGTCGTCGCAAGTAAATAGAGGGATACGACAGTGCCACGTTCTCTGAAAAAAGGTCCTTTTATTGATCTTCACCTACTGAAGAAGATCGAAGTGGCGGCGGAAAAGAACGATCGCAAACCAATTAAGACTTGGTCGCGTCGTTCGATGATCCTGCCACAAATGGTCGGTCTGACCATCGCTGTACACAACGGTCGTCAGCACGTCCCAGTTCTCGTAAACGAAGACATGGTCGGCCACAAACTGGGCGAGTTTGCCGGTACCCGCACTTATCGCGGGCACGTGGCAGACAAGAAAGCCAAGCGTTAAGGGGTAAGGAAATGGAAGTAGCCGCTAAGTTGTCGGGCGCTCGAATCTCCGCCCAGAAAGCCCGCTTGGTCGCCGACCAGATCCGCGGGAAGAAGGTGGGCGAAGCGCTCAACCTGTTGGCTTTCAGCAGTAAGAAAGCCGCCGAGATCATGAAAAAAGTGCTGGAGTCGGCCGTAGCCAACGCCGAGCATAACGAAGGCGCAGACGTTGATGACCTGAAGGTCAGCACCGTTTTCGTCAACGAAGGGCGTTCGCTGAAGCGCATCATGCCACGTGCCAAAGGCCGTGCTGATCGCATCGTCAAGCGGTCTTGCCATATCACTGTCAAGGTTGCTGACAAGTAACGGAGTCGAAGAGATGGGTCAGAAAGTACATCCCATTGGCATTCGCCTGGGAATCGTCAAGGAGCACACCTCCGTCTGGTACGCAGACGGTCGGACTTATGCGGACTACTTGTTCGCTGATCTGAAGGTGCGTGAATACCTCCAAGACAAACTAAAAAGCGCGTCCGTAAGCCGTATCGATATCCATCGTCCGGCCCAAACTGCACGCATCACCATCCACACCGCTCGTCCAGGTATCGTTATCGGGAAGAAAGGTGAAGATGTTGAGAAACTGCGTCAGGACCTGACCAAGCAAATGGGTGTGCCTGTGCACATCAATATCGAAGAGATCCGCAAGCCGGAGCTCGACGGTATGCTGGTTGCGCAGAGCGTAGCTCAGCAGCTGGAGCGTCGTGTAATGTTCCGTCGCGCCATGAAGCGCGCTGTACAGAACGCCATGCGCATTGGTGCCAAAGGCATCAAAATCCAAGTGAGCGGTCGTCTCGGCGGTGCTGAAATCGCACGTACTGAATGGTATCGCGAAGGTCGTGTGCCACTGCACACCCTGCGTGCCGACATCGACTATGCCAACTACGAAGCTCACACCACTTACGGTGTGATCGGTGTAAAGGTTTGGATCTTCAAAGGCGAAGTAATTGGTGGTCGCCAAGAAGAGCTGAAGCCACAAGCACCAGCGCCTCGTAAAAAAGCTGCTAAGTAAGGGGTACGCCAAATGTTGCAACCTAAGCGTACGAAGTTCCGCAAGCAGATGACCGGCCACAACCGTGGTCTGGCACTGCGCGGTAGCAAAGTCAGCTTCGGCGAGTTCGCGCTGAAGTCTGTAGCTCGTGGTCGTCTCACCGCTCGTCAGATCGAGTCAGCGCGTCGTGCTCTGACCCGTCACGTAAAACGTGGCGGCAAGATCTGGATCCGTGTATTCCCGGACAAGCCGATCTCCAAGAAGCCTCTCGAGGTTCGTATGGGTAAAGGTAAGGGTAACGTGGAGTACTGGGTTGCCCAGATTCAGCCAGGCAAAGTCCTGTATGAAATCGAGGGTGTTTCTGAAGAGCTGGCGCGTGAGGCTTTCGCCCTGGCTGCTGCAAAGCTGCCGCTCGCCACCTCCTTTGTTAAACGGACGGTGATGTGATGAAAGCGAATGAACTTCGTGAAAAATCCGCACAGCAGCTGAACGAGCAACTGCTCGGCTTGCTGCGCGACCAGTTCAATCTGCGCATGCAGAAAGCAACTGGCCAGTTGGGGCAGTCTCATCTGCTCTCGCAAGTTAAGCGTGACATCGCTCGCGTGAAGACTGTGCTCAACCAGCAGGCAGGTAAGTGATCATGGCTGAAGCCGAAAAAACTGTCCGTACGCTGACTGGCCGTGTTGTCAGCGACAAGATGGACAAAACCATCACCGTTCTGATCGAGCGTCGCGTTAAGCACCCGATCTACGGTAAATACGTTAAGCGTTCGACTAAGCTGCACGCGCACGACGAAACCAATCAGTGCCACATCGGCGACAAAGTCACTATTCGTGAAACTCGTCCGATGGCCAAGACCAAGTCTTGGGCGCTGGTTGATGTTCTCGAACGCGCTGTGGAAGTCTAAGGGCTAGGGGTCGGAGAAATTATATGATTCAGACTCAATCCATGCTCGATGTGGCCGATAACAGCGGCGCTCGCCGCGTTATGTGCATCAAGGTGCTGGGTGGCTCCCATCGTCGTTACGCTGGTATCGGTGACATCATCAAAGTTACCGTGAAGGAAGCAATTCCTCGCGGTAAGGTGAAAAAAGGCCAAGTGATGACTGCTGTTGTAGTCCGCACTCGTCACGGCGTACGTCGTGCTGATGGCTCCATTATCCGCTTTGATGGCAACGCTGCTGTTCTTCTGAACAACAAGCAAGAGCCGATCGGCACCCGTATCTTTGGGCCAGTGACCCGTGAACTTCGTACTGAGAAGTTCATGAAGATCGTCTCGCTCGCCCCAGAAGTGCTGTAAGGAGATCCGACATGCAAAAGATTCGTCGTGACGACGAGATCATCGTGATCGCCGGCAAAGACAAAGGTAAGCGCGGTAAGGTGCTGAAGGTTCTTGCTGACAACCGTCTGGTTGTTGGTGGTCTGAACCTGGTCAAGCGTCATACCAAGCCTAACCCGATGTCGGGCGTACAGGGCGGTATCGTCGAGAAAGAAGCGCCACTGCACGCTTCCAACGTCGCCATCTTCAACGGCGAAACCAACAAGGCTGACCGCGTTGGTTTCAAAGTAGAAGACGGTAAGAAAATTCGTGTCTTCAAGTCGACCCAAAAAGCGGTTGATGCTTGAACACTGCTAGGTAGAAGACCATGGCACGACTAAAAGAGATTTACCGGAAGGAAATCGCTCCGAAACTTAAGGAAGAACTTAAGCTTTCGAACGTGATGGAAGTTCCGCGCGTTACCAAAATCACCCTGAACATGGGTCTGGGCGAAGCGATCGGCGACAAAAAAGTCATCGAGCACGCTGTTGCTGACCTGGAAAAGATCACCGGCCAGAAAGTCGTTGTGACCTACGCTCGCAAATCCATCGCTGGCTTTAAAGTCCGTGAAGGTTGGCCGATCGGCGTCAAAGTGACCCTGCGCCGTGAGCGTATGTACGAGTTCCTGGATCGTCTGCTGTCGATCTCCCTGCCTCGGGTTCGCGACTTCCGCGGCCTGAATGCCAAGTCCTTCGATGGTCGTGGCAACTACAGCATGGGCGTGAAAGAGCAGATCATTTTCCCGGAAATCGACTACGACAAGATCGATGCTCTCCGCGGTCTGGACATTACCCTGACCACCACTGCCAAGAACGATGATGAAGGCCGCGCTCTGCTGCGTGCTTTCAAATTCCCGTTCCGCAACTGATTGGAGTAGGAAAATGGCCAAGAAGAGCATGAAAAACCGTGAGCTGAAGCGTCAGCTCACCGTTGCCAAGTACGCCGTCAAGCGTGCAGCGCTGAAAGCTATCATCGTTGATCTGAACGCAAGTCCAGAAGCGCGTTGGGAAGCTACCGTAGCTCTGCAGAAGCAACCACGTGACGCAAGCGCTTCGCGCATGCGTAACCGTTGCCGCCTGACTGGTCGTCCGCACGGCGTTTACCGCAAGTTCGGCCTCGGCCGTAACAAACTGCGTGAAGCGGCAATGCGTGGTGACGTTCCAGGTCTGGTTAAAGCCAGCTGGTAATTGCTGTCAAAGCCTTGATGGTCGGGGTCGAAAGAACCTGACCATCGGTGGCCTTGAACTTGAATCAAGCCCCTTTTGGGGCTTGATTCATTTCTGGGGTATGTCTAGAATGACCGGCTCGCCTGAGCCCGTGTTTTTTATACCCGGAATTTCTCGGCGACAAGTAGTAGCCGCAAGGCTAATTTTTCTGTATTAGGAGCGTCTAGCCCATGAGTATGCAGGACCCGTTAGCGGACATGCTAACTCGAATCCGTAATGCCCAGATGGCTGAAAAGTCCGTCGTAAGCATGCCGTCTTCCACGTTGAAGGTGGCTGTAGCAAAAGTCCTGAAGGACGAAGGTTACATCGCGGGTTATCAGATCAGCAGCGAAACCAAACCACTGCTGTCCATCGAGCTGAAATACTTCGAAGGCCGTCCGGTCATCGAGGAAGTGAAGCGCGTTAGCCGTCCAGGCCTGCGTCAGTACAAGTCCGTCGAAGAGCTGCCAAAAGTACGTGGCGGTCTCGGTGTGTCTATCGTCTCCACCAACAAAGGTGTGATGACTGATCGTGCTGCGCGCGCTGCCGGTGTCGGCGGCGAAGTTCTTTGCACTGTGTTCTAAGGGGGGATAAGCATGTCTCGCGTCGCTAAGAACCCCGTTAAGCTGCCAGCCGGTGTCGAAGTAAAATTCGCAGGCCAACAGCTTTCGGTGAAGGGTGCCAAGGGTACTCTTGAACTGAACGTCCATTCGTCCGTTGAAGTCGTTGAAGAAGCCGGTGAGCTGCGTTTTGCTGCTCGCAATGGCGATCAACAGACTCGCGCAATGGCCGGTACCACTCGTGCGTTGGTAAACAACATGGTCCAGGGCGTAAGCCAAGGCTTCGAGCGTAAGCTCCAGCTGGTCGGTGTTGGTTACAAAGCGCAAGCAAAAGGTCAGGTGCTGAACCTGGCTCTTGGCTTCTCGCACCCAGTGGATTACGAACTGCCGGAAGGCATCACCGCTGAGACTCCTAGCCAGACCGATATCCTGATCAAGGGCATCGACAAGCAGCTGGTAGGTCAAGTGGCCGCCGAGATCCGCGACTTCCGTCCACCAGAGCCGTACAAAGGCAAAGGTGTGCGCTACGCGGACGAAGTCGTCCGTCGTAAAGAAGCCAAGAAGAAGTAGGGCATAGCAAATGACCGACAAAAAAGTTACTCGACTGCGTCGCGCTCGCAAAGCACGCCTGAAAATGCACGAACTCGAAGTCGTGCGTCTCTGCGTGTTCCGCTCTTCGCAGCACATCTACGCCCAGGTCATTTCGGCCGACGGCAACAAAGTCCTGGCAAGCGCCTCGACTTTGGATAAAGAACTGCGTGATGGCGCCACTGGCAACATCGACGCGGCCACTAAGGTTGGCCAGCTGGTCGCTACGCGTGCTAAGGCCGCTGGCGTCTCGCAGGTGGCTTTCGACCGCTCTGGCTTCAAGTACCACGGCCGCGTTAAAGCGCTGGCTGATGCTGCTCGTGAAGCTGGGCTGGAGTTCTAAGTTATGTCAAATAACGACCAAAAGCGCGACGAAGGCTACATCGAGAAGCTGGTTCAAGTTAACCGCGTAGCCAAAACCGTTAAAGGCGGCCGTATCTTCACTTTCACCGCGTTGACCGTGGTTGGTGATGGTAAAGGGCGTGTTGGCTTCGGCCGTGGCAAGTCGCGTGAAGTGCCTGCTGCGATCCAGAAGGCAATGGAAGCTGCTCGCCGCAACATGATCCAGGTTGATCTGAACGGCACCACTCTGCAGTACGCAATGAAGTCTGCCCATGGCGCTTCGAAGGTGTACATGCAGCCTGCTTCTGAAGGTACCGGTATCATCGCTGGCGGCGCTATGCGTGCTGTCCTCGAAGTTGCTGGCGTTCAGAACGTTCTGGCCAAGTGCTACGGCTCGACTAACCCTGTAAACGTGGTTCACGCCACTTTCAAGGGTCTGAAGGCCATGCAGTCTCCTGAATCCATTGCAGCCAAACGTGGCCTGCGTGTTGAGGAGATCAAGTAATCATGGCTACCGTTAAAGTTACGCTGATCAAAAGCATGACCGGCCGCATCCCTAACCACAAACTGTGCGTTAAGGGTCTGGGTCTGCGTCGCATCGGTCACACTGTAGAAGTCCAGGATACTCCCGAGAATCGCGGGATGATCAACAAGGCTTACTACATGCTGCGTGTCGAGGGTTAATCGATGAAACTCAATGATCTGAGTCCAGCGCCGGGTTCCCGTCGCGAAAAGCATCGTCCGGGCCGTGGTATCGGTAGTGGTTTGGGTAAGACTGGTGGCCGTGGTCACAAAGGTCAGACTTCCCGCTCCGGTGGCACCATTGCTCCAGGCTTTGAAGGCGGTCAACAGCCGCTGCATCGTCGCCTGCCGAAGTTCGGTTTCGTTTCCCTGAAAGCCATGGATCGCGCAGAAGTGCGTCTGTCCGAGCTGGCTAAAGTGGAAGGCGACATCGTCACCGTGCAGTCCCTGAAAGATGCCAACGTGATCAACGTCAACGTACAGCGTGTGAAAATCATGCTGTCCGGTGAAGTGACTCGCGCTGTCACTATCGGCAAGGGAATCGGCGCCACCAAAGGTGCGCGTGCGGCTATCGAAGCAGCTGGCGGCAAGTTCGAGGAATAAATGGCTAAGCAAGGTGCTCTCTCTGCGCTCGGCAAAGGCGGTATGTCTGAACTTTGGGCTCGTCTGCGTTTTCTGTTCCTGGCGATTATCGTCTACCGAATAGGCGCACACATCCCGGTTCCAGGTATCAACCCGGACCGACTCGCAGACCTGTTTCGACAGAATGAGGGGACCATTCTTAGCTTGTTCAACATGTTTTCCGGCGGCGCGCTGGAACGGATGAGCATCTTTGCACTGGGGATCATGCCGTACATTTCGGCATCGATCATCATGCAGCTGATGACCGCCGTCAGCCCGCAGCTGGAGCAGTTGAAGAAGGAAGGTGAAGCTGGCCGTCGCAAGATCAGCCAGTACACCCGCTACGGCACCGTCGTCCTCGCTCTCGTTCAGGCCATTGGCATGTCCATTGGTCTGGCGGGGCAGGGCGTTGCGTTCACTGGTGACTTTGGCTTCCATTTCGTCGCGGTCTCCACGTTTGTGGCTGGCGCGATGTTCATGATGTGGCTGGGTGAGCAGATTACTGAGCGTGGTGTAGGCAACGGTATCTCGATGTTGATTTTTTCGGGTATCGTCGCCGGTCTTCCGAGAGCAATCGGGCAGTCTTTCGAGTCTGCGCGTCAGGGCGATATCAACATCTTCGCTTTGGTTGCCATCGGTTTGCTGGCAGTAGCGATTATCGGTTTCGTGGTGTTCATTGAGCGTGGTCAGCGTCGTATCGCTGTTCACTACGCCAAGCGTCAGCAGGGCCGCAAGGTTTTTGCTGCGCAGACAAGCCACTTGCCGCTGAAGGTGAACATGGCCGGTGTTATTCCGGCTATTTTCGCGAGCAGCATTTTGCTGTTCCCGGCTTCGTTGGGTGCCTGGTTTGGTCAGTCTGAAGGTATGGGCTGGTTGCAGGACATCTCGCAGTCGATCGCTCCTGGTCAGCCGTTGAATATTCTGCTGTTTAGTGCAGGGATTATTTTCTTCTGCTTCTTCTATACGGCGTTGATGTTCAATCCGAAAGACGTAGCGGAAAACCTGAAGAAGTCCGGTGCCTTTATTCCGGGCATCCGTCCAGGTGAGCAGTCCGCACGCTATATTGATGGCGTTTTGACTCGCTTGACCATGTTCGGTGCTCTTTACATGACGGCCGTGTGCTTGTTGCCCCAGTTCCTGGTGGTTGCAGCAAACGTTCCGTTCTACCTTGGCGGGACCTCGTTGCTGATCGTGGTCGTGGTTGTGATGGACTTCATGTCCCAAGTACAATCGCACCTCGTTTCGCACCAGTACGAATCCCTGATGAAGAAAGCCAACCTGAAGGGTTACGGCAGCGGCATGTTGCGCTGAGTACCCATAAGGTTCGAGGAGTTGGTGATGAAAGTTCGTGCATCGGTGAAAAAGCTGTGCCGTAACTGCAAGATTATTCGCCGCGAAGGTGTTGTTCGAGTAATTTGCAGCGCGGAACCGCGTCACAAACAGCGCCAAGGCTGAGTGTGATTGTGCTTCAAGCCCGGTAGCTAGTGCGCTACCGGGTTGATTATTTGTTATTACAGCGATATTATCTCGCGCCCTATTTCTTGGCTTCCGGGGCGTAGGTAGCTGTCAATTGGAGTCCCACTGAATGGCCCGTATTGCAGGCGTTAACATTCCAGATAACAAGCATACTGTTATCTCGCTGACCTACATCTATGGTGTTGGTCGCACTACTGCACAGAAGATCTGTGCAGAGACTGGGGTAAACCCAGCCGCAAAGATCAAGGATCTGAGCGACGAGCAGATTGAACAGCTGCGTGGCGAAGTGGCGAAGTTCACCACTGAAGGTGACCTGCGTCGCGAAATCAACATGAAAATCAAGCGCTTGATGGACCTCGGTTGCTATCGCGGTCTGCGTCATCGTCGTGGTCTGCCAGTACGCGGTCAGCGTACCAAGACCAACGCGCGTACCCGTAAAGGTCCGCGTAAGCCGATCCGCAAGTAATCGCCCCAGCGAATCGACAGGAATTTAATCATGGCAAAACCTGCTGCTCGTCCTCGTAAAAAAGTTAAAAAGACAGTGGTTGATGGCATCGCCCACATCCATGCTTCTTTTAACAACACCATCGTGACCATCACCGACCGTCAAGGTAACGCTCTTTCCTGGGCTACCTCCGGTGGTTCGGGTTTCCGCGGTTCCCGCAAGTCCACCCCGTTCGCTGCTCAAGTAGCTGCTGAGCGTGCTGGTCAAGCTGCGCTGGAATACGGCCTGAAAAACCTCGACGTGAACGTCAAGGGTCCAGGTCCAGGTCGTGAATCCGCAGTCCGCGCTTTGAACGGCTGTGGCTACAAGATCGCCAGCATCACCGACGTGACGCCAATCCCGCACAACGGGTGCCGTCCGCCGAAGAAGCGCCGCGTGTAATCCAGGAGATTGTAAAGAATGGCTCGTTACATTGGTCCAAAATGCAAACTCGCTCGTCGCGAAGGCACCGATCTCTTCCTGAAGAGCGGCGTGCGCGCGATCGAATCGAAGTGCAACATTGAAGCAGCACCTGGTATCCACGGCCAACGCCGCGGTCGCCAGTCCGACTACGGCACCCAACTGCGTGAAAAGCAGAAGGTCCGTCGTATCTACGGCGTTCTCGAGCGTCAGTTCAGCGGCTACTACAAAGAAGCTGCTGGCAAGAAAGGTGCAACCGGTGAAAACCTGCTGCAACTGCTCGAATGCCGTCTGGACAACGTTGTATACCGTATGGGCTTTGGTTCGACTCGTGCCGAATCCCGTCAGCTGGTATCGCACAAGTCGATCAGCGTTAACGGTCAGACCGTAAACGTTCCGTCCTACCAGGTTCGTGCTGGTGACGTGGTTGCTGTTCGCGAGAAAGCAAAAAACCAACTTCGCATTGTCCAAGCTCTCGATCTGTGTGCCCAACGTGGCCGCGTAGAATGGGTAGAAGTAGACACTGAGAAGAAGTCGGGCGTTTTCAAGAACGTTCCTGCTCGCAGTGATCTGTCCGCCGACATCAACGAAAGCCTGATTGTCGAGCTCTACTCCAAGTAAGGGCTAGAAAATAGGTGCATCCATGCAGATTTCGGTAAATGAGTTCCTGACACCCCGCCACATTGATGTGCAGGTTGTCAGTCCAACCCGCGCCAAGATCACTCTCGAGCCTCTCGAGCGTGGTTTTGGCCACACCCTGGGCAACGCGCTGCGCCGCATCCTGTTGTCCTCAATGCCCGGCTGCGCAGTAGTCGAGGCCGAGATTGACGGTGTGCTCCACGAGTACAGCGCCATCGAAGGTGTACAGGAAGACGTAATTGAAATCCTGTTGAACCTTAAAGGTCTGGCCATCAAGCTGCACGGTCGTGACGAAGTTACGCTGACCTTGTCGAAGAAGGGTTCGGGGGTGGTTACCGCTGCCGATATTCAGCTGGATCATGATGTCGAGATCGTTAATCCCGATCACGTAATCGCTAACCTGGCGTCTAACGGCGCCCTGAACATGAAGCTCACCGTAGCTCGTGGTCGTGGTTATGAACCAGCAGACTCGCGTCAGAGCGATGAAGACGAAAGCCGCAGCATCGGTCGCTTGCAGCTTGACTCTTCGTTCAGCCCGGTTCGCCGTATCGCATACGTGGTGGAAAACGCCCGTGTCGAACAGCGTACCAACCTGGACAAGCTGGTTATTGATCTGGAAACCAACGGTACTCTGGATCCTGAAGAGGCTATCCGCCGCGCTGCAACCATTCTGCAACAGCAGTTGGCTGCGTTCGTCGACCTCAAAGGTGACAGTGAGCCAGTGGTTGTCGAGCAGGAAGACGAGATCGATCCGATCCTGCTTCGCCCGGTTGACGATCTGGAACTGACTGTACGTTCGGCTAACTGCCTTAAGGCGGAAAACATCTACTACATCGGCGACCTGATTCAGCGTACCGAAGTAGAGCTGTTGAAGACTCCGAACCTGGGCAAGAAATCCTTGACTGAAATCAAGGACGTTCTGGCCTCCCGCGGTCTGTCCCTCGGCATGCGCCTCGACAACTGGCCGCCTGCAAGTCTTAAGAAGGACGACAAGGCGACTGCCTGATCGTCGTAATCACCGAACGTAGTGTTTGGTAAGGAATGAACCATGCGTCATCGTAAAAGTGGGCGTCACCTGAGCCGCACCAGCTCGCACCGCAAGGCCATGTTCCAGAACATGGCGGTGTCGCTGTTCGAGCACGAGCTGATCAAAACTACTCTGCCAAAAGCCAAAGAACTGCGCCGCGTTGCCGAGCCGCTGATCACTCTGGCCAAGACAGACAGCGTTGCTAACCGTCGTCTGGCTTTCGACCGTACTCGTTCGAAAGCTATCGTTGGTAAGCTCTTCAACGACCTGGGCAAGCGTTACGCTACCCGTGAGGGTGGCTACCTGCGCATCCTCAAGTGCGGTTTCCGCGCTGGCGACAACGCGCCTATGGCGTACGTCGAACTGGTTGATCGTGCTGTCGGCGGTGAAGCTGTATCCGCTGAGTAAGACATCAGTCTGAAACAAGGAACCGGGCCTAGTGCCCGGTTTTTTGTGCCTGTAAGAAATGCGCGGTTCGTACAAGCTTCTACCCTGTTTGGGTCTGCACTATGTGCGGGGATTTGGTGTTAGTTTTTCTCTATTGATGACCATAAGTTAATGAATTTGTGGCTGTCATATTGATGATCGATACTCCCCAACAAGCCGATTAGCCGGCAGTTCAAGACCGATAGAGGATGAAGATCGCATGAGCCAGAACAAGACGCTTACGACCGCCAGTGGCGCACCTGTCGCTGATAACCAGAACTCTCGCTCCGCCGGCCCTCGTGGTCCGTTGCTGCTCGATGATTTCCACCTGATCGAGAAGCTTGCTCACTTCAACCGGGAAAACATTCCCGAGCGTCGTGTACACGCCAAGGGTTCGGGCGCATATGGCACTTTCACGGTCACTCGCGACATTACGCAGTACACCAGCGCCAAGCTGTTCTCTGCTGTCGGCAAACAGACGCCGACCTTCCTGCGTTTTTCAACGGTCGGTGGTGAGCGTGGCTCGGCCGACACCGAGCGCGATCCGCGTGGCTTCGCCCTCAAGTTCTACACCGAAGAAGGCAACTGGGACATCGTCGGCAACAACACGCCGGTGTTCTTCATTCGCGATCCGCTGAAATTTCCTGACTTTATCCACACCCAGAAACGCCTGCCGCAGAGCAACCTGAAAAGTGCGCAGATGATGTGGGACTTCTGGTCGCATTCGCCTGAAGCGCTGCACCAGGTCACCATTCTGTTTTCTGATCGGGGTATCCCGGACGGCTATCGCCACATGCACGGTTTTGGCAGCCACACCTACAGCCTGATCAGCGCTCAAGGCGAGCGTCACTGGGTGAAGTGGCACTACAAGACCAAGCAAGGGATCAAGAACCTCGCGCCGGCAGACGCGGCACGTCTGGCGGGCACAGATCCCGATTACGCCCAGCGTGATCTGTTCGAAGCCATCGAGCGTGGTGACTTCCCGAAATGGAGCGTGTGCATCCAGATCATGACCGAGGCCCAGGCTGCTGCTCACTACGAGAACCCGTTCGACGTGACCAAAACCTGGTCGCAGAAGGAGTTCCCGCTGATTGAAGTGGGTGAGCTGGAACTGAACCGTAATCCGCTCAACTATTTTGCGGAAGTCGAGCAAGCTGCGTTCGGTCCAAGCAACATGGTGCCTGGCGTAGGTCTGTCACCGGATCGCATGCTGCAAGGTCGTGTCTTCGCATACGCCGATGCCCACCGCTACCGTGTAGGCACCAACCACCAACAGCTGCCAGTGAATGCTCCGCGCAGCCCGGTGAATACTTACCAGCGTGATGGTTCGATGGCTTTTGGCAGCAATGGTGGTGCAGCGCCTAACTACGAGCCGAACAGCTACGTAGAGTCGCCGAAACAAGCGCCACATTATGCCGAGCCTGCGCTGGCCCTGAGCGGCGCGGCTGATCGCTACGATCACCGCGAAGACACCGACTACTACAGCCACGCCGGTGCGCTGTTCCGCTTGATGAGCGACGAACAGAAAGCGTTGTTGGTCAGCAACATTGCCGGCGCGATGGCGGGTGTATCGAGTGATGTCGTCGACCGTCAGTTGCAGCATTTCCACAAGGCCGACCCGGCGTACGGAGAAGCAATCGCAAAGCTGCTCAACGTACAGCTTAACGAAGTCTAAACGAGAAGCAGAACCGCCCTCATTAGGGCGGTTTTTGCGTTATTTAGGCTGCTTTTCTCAGAATATCTTCGCTTTTATTGCGCGAAGTGAGTGACCTTCCAGTCAGGTTGGTTCAAACTACAGACTTTCAAGCAGGGAGATGTAGGGCGATGCAAGGCCACCCAGACGTTATCGATTACCTCAACACGTTGCTGACCGGCGAACTGGCCGCGCGTGACCAATATTTCGTTCACTCGCGGATGTATGAGGACTGGGGATTCACCAAGCTCTACGAACGAATCAACCACGAGATGGAAGAAGAGGCTGGTCACGCCGATGCGCTGATGCGCCGGATTCTGATGCTCGAAGGCACTCCGCGCATGCGCCCGGATGACCTGGATGTTGGTACCACGGTTGAGACCATGCTCGAAGCGGATCTGCGCCTTGAGTACAAGGTTCGTGCTGCATTGTGCAAAGGCATCGAGCTGTGTGAAAAGAATGGCGACTATGTAAGCCGCGATATCCTCAAGCTTCAGTTGCATGACACCGAAGAAGATCACACCTACTGGCTTGAAAAGCAGCTGGGCCTGATCAAACTGATCGGTATCCAGAACTACCTGCAGTCCCACGCGTCCTGATTGCAGCCGATACAAAAAAGCCCCTGTCACTGACGAAGTGACAGGGGCTTTTTCATGCCCGGCGATCAGGCCCGATCGCGGATCAACAGCGGCTTGAGGTAATGCCCGGTGTGAGATTGCTTCATCTCGGCCACTTCCTCCGGCGTACCGGTGGCGATGATCTGGCCACCTTTCGAACCACCCTCGGGGCCGAGATCCACCAGCCAGTCGGCGGTCTTGATCACGTCGAGGTTGTGCTCGATCACCACCACGGTGTTGCCGTGGTCGCGCAGGCGATGCAGTACGTCGAGCAATTGCTGGATATCTGCGAAGTGCAGACCGGTGGTCGGCTCGTCGAGGATGTACAGGGTCTTGCCGGTATCGCGCTTGGACAGCTCGCGGGACAACTTGACCCGCTGGGCCTCACCACCGGACAGCGTCGTCGCCGACTGTCCGAGCTTGATGTACGACAGGCCCACATCCATCAGTGTTTGCAGCTTGCGCGCCAGCGCCGGCACCGCGTCGAAGAACACCCGCGCTTCCTCGATGGTCATTTCGAGGGTTTCGTGGATGCTCTTGCCCTTGTATTTGATCTCCAGGGTTTCGCGGTTGTAGCGCTTGCTCTTGCACACGTCGCACGGAACGTAGATGTCCGGCAGGAAGTGCATTTCCACTTTGATCAGACCGTCGCCCTGGCAGGCTTCGCAACGACCACCCTTCACGTTGAACGAGAAACGCCCCGGGCCGTAACCACGGGAGCGGGACTCGGGCACGCCGGCAAACAATTCGCGGATCGGCGTGAACAGCCCGGTATAGGTCGCCGGGTTGGAGCGTGGCGTACGGCCGATCGGGCTCTGGTCGATGTCGACGACCTTGTCCAGATGCTCCAGGCCTTTGATGCTGTCGTGGGCTGCCGCTTCCAGAGTGGTCGCGCCGTTGAGTGCCGTGGCGCTCAGCGGGAACAGCGTGTTGTTGATCAGCGTCGATTTGCCGGAACCGGAAACACCCGTCACGCAAGTCAGCAGGCCGATCGGGATTTCCAGGTCGACGTTGCGCAGGTTGTTGCCCCGCGCACCCTTGAGCGACAGCACCTGCTTCTTGTTGTGCGGTGTGCGCTTGGCCGGCACTTCGATCTTGACCCGGCCCGACAGGTACTTACCGGTCAGCGAATCCGGATGCGCCATGACTTCGTCCGGCGTGCCTTCGGCGACGATCTGCCCGCCATGAACGCCGGCGCCCGGGCCGATATCCACTACGTAGTCAGCGAGACGGATCGCGTCTTCGTCATGCTCGACCACAATCACCGTGTTGCCGATGTCGCGCAGGTGTTTGAGGGTGCCGAGCAGGCGATCGTTGTCGCGCTGGTGCAGACCAATGGACGGTTCATCAAGGATATAGAGAACACCCACCAGGCCCGCGCCGATCTGGCTGGCCAGACGAATCCGCTGTGCCTCGCCGCCAGATAGCGTGTCGGCACTACGATCCAGCGACAGATAGTCGAGACCGACATTGACCAGGAATTGCAGGCGCTCGCGGATTTCCTTGAGAATCTTGTCGGCGATCTCGCCACGGCGCCCGGTCATCTTCAGCGCGCCGAAGTAATCGCAGGCGTCGCCGATCGGCAGGTTGGTCACCGCCGGCAGGGTTTTCTCGCCGACCCACACGTGCCGCGCTTCGCGACGCAGGCGGGTGCCACGGCAATCCGGGCAGGACTGGGTGCTGAGGAACTTCGCCAGTTCTTCGCGCACGCTCGCCGATTCGGTTTCGCGGTAGCGGCGCTCGAGGTTCGGCACGATGCCTTCGAACGGGTGCGAGCGTTTGACGATGTCGCCCCGGTCGTTGAGGTATTTGAAGTCGACGTTCTGCGAGCCGCTGCCGTGCAGGATGAACTTCTGCTGATCGGCCGGCAGCTCGTTGAACGGCTGCTCCAGGCTGAAACCGTAGTGCGCGGCCAGTGAGCCGAGCATCTGGAAGTAATAGACGTTGCGCCGGTCCCAGCCGCGGATCGCGCCCTCGGCCAAGGTCAGCTCACCGTTGACCAGTCGCTTGATGTCGAAGAACTGCTTCACGCCCAGACCGTCACAGGTCGGGCAGGCGCCGGCCGGGTTGTTGAAGGAAAACAGCTTGGGTTCCAGCTCGCTGATCGCGTGGCCGCAGATCGGGCAGGCGAAGCGCGCGGAGAAGATCATCTCTTCGCCCGGCTCGTCGTCCATCGGCGCCACCAGCGCGATGCCGTCGGCCAGCTTCAGTGCGGTTTCGAAGGATTCCGCCAGACGCTGCTGCAGGTCGGCGCGAACCTTAAAGCGGTCGACCACGACTTCAATCGTGTGCTTCTTCTGTTTATCCAGTTTCGGCAGTTCGTCCAGCTCGCAGAGCCGGCCGTTGACCCGGGCCCGGACAAAGCCCTGGGCGCGCAGTTCTTCGAATACCGACAGGTGCTCGCCCTTGCGCTCGCGGATCACCGGCGCCAGCAGCATCAGCTTGCTGCCTTCCGGCTGGGCCAGCACCAGGTCGACCATCTGGCTGACGGTCTGGGCTTCCAGCGGAATGTCGTGATCCGGGCAGCGCGGCGTACCGACGCGTGCATAAAGCAGACGCAGGTAGTCGTAGATTTCGGTGATGGTGCCGACCGTGGAGCGCGGGTTGTGCGAGGTCGACTTCTGTTCGATGGAGATCGCCGGCGACAGGCCTTCGATGGTGTCGACGTCGGGTTTTTCCATCATCGACAGGAACTGCCGGGCATAGGCCGACAGGGATTCGACATAGCGGCGCTGACCTTCGGCGTACAGCGTGTCGAAGGCCAGGGACGACTTGCCGGATCCGGACAGGCCGGTGATGACGATCAGTTTGTCCCGTGGCAGGGTCAGGTCGATGTTCTTCAGGTTGTGGGTGCGGGCCCCACGAATCAGGATCTTGTCCAAAATGGCCTCGCTCGGCGGGCGTCGAAAACACAGGAGTATACGGCCAAATACTGGATGGATGCACACTATCAAATGAAGGGTTTTTTGTCTTACATGAAGAGAGTTTCATCTGTACGCGTCAAAGCGTCGCGATATACCCCGTCTCTCGATGGGACTGGTAGAATCGCCGCCGGTTCACACGAGGTTTTTCCATGCACGATCCCCACAGCGAACGCATGAGTGGCAGCGAGACCCGCGCGGCGAGCGGTCTGGCCCTGGTGTTCGCCTTCCGTATGCTTGGCATGTTCATGGTGTTGCCGGTACTGGCGACCTACGGCATGGATCTGGCGGGAGCGACCCCGGCCCTGATCGGGCTGGCGATCGGCGCTTACGGCCTGACCCAGGCGATTTTCCAGATTCCGTTCGGGATCATTTCCGACCGCATCGGCCGGCGTCCGGTGATTTACCTTGGGCTGATCGTCTTCGCCCTCGGCAGCGTGCTGGCAGCCCAGGCCGATTCGATCTGGGGCGTGATTGCCGGACGGATCCTGCAGGGTGCCGGCGCTATTTCCGCAGCGGTCATGGCCTTGCTCTCTGACCTGACTCGCGAACAGCACCGCACCAAGGCCATGGCCATGATCGGCATGACCATCGGCCTGTCGTTCGCCGTGGCCATGGTGGTCGGCCCGCTGCTGACCCGTGCGTTCGGTCTGTCTGGCCTGTTCCTCGCCACCGGTGGCATGGCGCTGGTGGGGGTCGTGATCGTGATGTTCATGGTGCCGAAATCCACCGGGCCGCTGAGCCACCGCGAGTCCGGCGTGGCGCGCCAGGCGTTGATGCCGACGCTCAAGCATCCGGACCTGCTGCGGCTGGACCTCGGCATTTTTGTGTTACATGCGATGTTGATGTCGAGCTTCGTCGCACTGCCCCTGGCGCTGGTCGAAAAAGCCGGTTTGCCCAAGGAACAGCATTGGTGGGTCTACCTCACCGCGCTGCTGATTTCTTTCTTCGCCATGATCCCGTTCATTATCTACGGCGAGAAGAAACGCAAAATGAAACGAGTTTTGCTCGGCGCCGTGATGACGCTGATGCTCACTGAGCTATTCTTCTGGCAGTTCGGTGACAGCCTGCGGGCTCTGGTGATCGGGACGGTGGTGTTCTTCACCGCGTTCAATCTGCTGGAAGCATCGCTGCCGTCGCTGATCAGCAAGGTTTCACCGGCAGGTGGCAAGGGCACGGCCATGGGCGTGTACTCCACCAGTCAGTTCCTCGGTTCGGCACTCGGCGGGATTCTCGGCGGCTGGATGTTCCAGCATGGCGGTCTGTCGGTTGTGTTCCTCGGATGTGCCGGGCTGGCTGCACTTTGGCTGGCCTTTGCTGTTACCATGCGCGAACCTCCCTACGTGACGAGCCTGCGCCTGCCGTTGTCGCCCGAAGCGATCCGCGAAGCGGGTCTGGTCGAGCGTCTCAAGGCCCTCGTAGGGGTAACTGATGCGGTGATAGTCGCTGATGAAGCGGCGATCTACATCAAACTGGACACCGAATTAATGGATCGCACCACTCTCGAACGCCTGGTGAACAACCCGGCGCAGACTGCGTGCGAAGCCTAGGAGAACGTTATGGCCCGTGGGGTTAACAAAGTCATTCTGGTCGGTACTTGCGGCCAGGATCCCGAAGTACGCTACCTGCCCAACGGTAACGCCGTGACCAACCTGAGTCTGGCGACCAGCGAGCAGTGGACCGATAAGCAGACCGGTCAGAAGGTCGAGAAGACCGAGTGGCACCGCGTATCGATGTTCGGCAAGGTTGCCGAAATCGCCGGCGAATACCTGCGCAAGGGTTCGCAAGTTTACATCGAAGGCAAGCTGCAGACCCGTGAATGGGAAAAAGACGGTATCAAGCGTTACACCACCGAGATCGTGGTCGACATGCAAGGCACCATGCAACTGCTCGGCGGCCGTCCACAACAGGGCGACCAACAAGGCGGTGGCAACAACTATCAGCAGCAGGCGCCACGCCAACAGGCTCCGCGTCCGCAGCAGTCGGCACCTCAGCAGCGTTCGGCCCCGGCTCCACAGCCGGCCGCACCGCAACCGGCTCCGGATTTCGACAGCTTCGATGACGATATTCCGTTCTGATTCGCTGCTGTATCCGCGCTAAATAAAAAAGGCCCGTCGCTTAACACGACGGGCCTTTTTCATGCGCGCAGGTTTTTTCAGTCAAGAATCAGATGCGGCAGAAACCGGCTCGAATCCTTGGTAATCAGACTATTGTCTTCCCGCACACCAATCCCCGCCGCCTGATCACCGATTACCCACGAACCGATCAACGTGTAGCTGTCGTCGAACTTCGGCAAAGGGGCAAACTCCTGCAGGATGAAGGGCGCATCGGTGTAGGGCCCATCCTCTTTGACGATCAGACCTTCGGCGGTCTGCAATTCGATGTTGGCGCCTTCCCGGGAGAAGTACGGTTTGCGTACCCAACCCTTGGGCACCGCGCTGCCCGGGTTCGGGTCGAGGTGCGCGGCGAGCATATTCGGGTGGCCCTTGTGAAACTCCCATAGCAGGGGCAGGGCGCCCTTGTTGGAGAGAATGGATTTCCACGCCGGTTCGAAAAACTGCGTGTCGCACTCGGCAATCGCCGCGCCGAACGGCTCGTGGAAGATGAACTCCCAGGCGTGCAGTTTGAACAGGTGCGGGATCCAGCGATCCTCGAGATCCACGAAACGACCCTCAGCGCTCAGGCCGATGTCTTCGATGTCGATGTGCCGCGATTCGATGCCGACCTTCTCTGCGATCAACCGCAGGTAATCCGTGGTGCCCTTGTCTTCCACCGAGTCTTTCATCGAGGCGAAGTAAAACGGCCGCGTGAGTTTCAGTTGGGCAAAGGCTTCGTGCAGCCGGGTGTCGATGCTGTTGAACTGGTCGGCATGGCGCGGCAGCAGCCCGCGCTCGATGCACTGCTCCAGCCAGCCCCACTGGAACGCCGCCGCTTCATAAAGGCTGGTGGGCGTGTCGTAGTTGAGTTCGAGCAGTTTCGCCGGGCCGTTGCCGCTGTAGGAGAAATCCATACGCCCGTACAGATGCGGATGACCTTCCAGCCAGGACGTTCGGATCATGTCGTAGTACGGCGACGGGATGCTCAGGCGATCCAGCAGTTCTTCGCTGTGCACGACGCGGTCGACCAGGTCCATGCACATCTCATGCAGCTCGGTGGTCGGATCTTCCAGGTCGTTTTCGATCTGCGCGAGCGTGAACTGGTAGTAGGCGCGCTCGTCCCAGTACGGCTCGTCGTCGATGGTGTGAAACAGAAAACCGAGGCTTTCGGCGGTCTGTTTCCAGTCGTGGCGCTCGGCGCAGTGGATCTTCTTCATGGTCAGCTGCTCGAACGGCCCCAGCCGCCCCAACCGCTGCGTGCGCTGGACTGGCTGCCGAAACCGCCACGGGAGGTGGAGGAGGCGACGTTGACCGGTTTGCGGTAATCGCTGTCGTAGTCCCGCTGACTGCGGCTTGGTGCCGACTCGATCCGACGGTTCAGCGTCGAGGTGTCGTAGGTCTGGCGGGTATTGCGCTCGCGATAAACCGGCCGCGAGTCGCTCGCGCGGTTGTTGCTCATGGCATTGCCGATCAGCCATCCGGTGAGCCAGCCGTTGCCTGCACCGCTGGACGAGTGCGAAGTGCTGGTCTGATTGCTCTGTACGGCAGCCGCATCGCCGGCAGGCATCTGCGCATTGGCGATCGCATCGAGGTTCTGCGCCGGCTCACCGTCCTGCGGCACCTTGAAGCCACCGAGTTTCGGCACGAAACGGCCGGCGGAATTTTTCTGACACCAGTCAGCGGCAAAGTCCGCGTCGCAGGCAGCCTTGTCGTCGTAGGCCGGGGAGATCCGCCGGTGTTCGGCCAGGGCCGCGACGTACGCGTTCGAGCAGACATCCGGTGCCAGTTCGGCGTCGACGCATTGTTCGACGCTCTGGAAGTTGCGTTGCTGTTCCTGGGCGGCCACTTCACCGGAAATCGCCAGGGCCACCGAAGCGGCCAGCGACAGTTGAACGTACTTGCTTCGTTTCATCTCAGGCTTCCTGCCGATCAGTAGGACGGGGTCATGCACGCGGCGTTCAGCATGCCGACGCTGATCGCCACCGCCGCCACATAGATGCCCGCAGCGATTTCACCGTTGGCGATGCGCTGGGACGTGCCCTTGAGCACCAGCCCGGTGGCCAGGAAGGCCAACAATTGCACCACCGCTGCGATCACCGCCCAGAGGACGAAGTCGAGGACGTTGATCGAATGGGCGATCACGTTGCTCGCCGGAATCGCGAAACCGATGATTGCGCCGGACAGGGCAATGGCGGCGGCGACGTTGCCGGAACGGATCAGCTCGAATTCCTTGTGCGGCGTGACGCGGGTGTAGACGAACTGAAACAGCATGAACAGCAGCACGGCGCCGATCAGGTAGGCAACGAAACCGACCAGCGCGGCTTTGTTCAGGGAAATGGACAACGCTTCCAGCATGGAAAACTTCCTTTTAGATGGTGCTCAAATCGGTGGTGTACAGCGAGATGCCCAGCGAGGTGCTCAGGCTGACAGTGCCTTCTTCGTCCTGTTCGACGGAGAACAGCAAGAGTTCGCGGCGATCGGTCAGGCCGGTCTCGCGGGCGTAGAGCATCGAGTGATGGTTGATGGTGTAGGACTCGTCCGGGTTGATCACCTGTTCGGTGAGCGGCACCAGTTCGGTCTGGCCGCGTTCGGTGCCCCATTCACGGGTGTATTCGACACCTTCATGGCGATAGGTCGGCAGGCCGATCTGACTGTTCGGACCGGCCAGACGCTGCAGTTCGGCGTCACTGTTGACCGTCACATAGCTGACGTAATTGAACAGCGTCACCGACTCGATCTGGTCGTCGCCCGTGACATGGATCTGTACCCAGAACTCTTCGTCGTTCAGATAGTAGCGATGCAGTTTGTTCGACTGACCGAGGTCGATCCAGCCGGCGCTCCAGATGGCCTGGGCGTCGGGAACCCGCACTGAAGTGCTGCCGTCGAGCAACAGGCCGAGGGTCGTGTCGAAGCGGATCGCCTTGCCCTGGGCCAGTCCGAGCGGGCCGCCGGCAGACCCGGACGCCGGCGCGGCCGACTGCCAGTTGCTGGTGCCGAGCAAATCTTTGAACCATCCCATGGGTACATTCCTTGAAGCGGGTGGAGATATTCGTTGGCAAAACGCCGCTAGTGTACCGGCCTCGTGACAAACGAGCAGGCAAAAAAGAAGGGCACCCGGTGCCCTTCTTTTTTCTCGCCGCCGTTACTGGGCGGACTTCTGCTTCAGACGCTCAAGGATAGCGTTGGCGCTGCCTTCGTTCGGCGTGATGCCGGCTTCGCGCAGCTTGCGATCCAGGTCGTTGCCGGTCGACGCATCGGCCAGCTCGTCGGCAGCACTCAGCTCGGCAGCGCGTTGCTGCTGCTTGGCTTGCAGACGGTTCAGAGTGCCGACAGCGGTTTCCAGCTTGCCGTTGGCGCCGCCGCTGGCGATCGAGGCGCTGACCTGAGCCTTCTGCACGCTTTCACGGGCCTTGGCCATGTCCACTTGCTGGCGCAGGCTCTTGATCCGTGCTTCGGCCTTGTTGATGTCCTTGCGCATGTTGTCGGCGTAGGTGCCGAACTCGTCGCTCTGCTTCTTCTCGACGCCCAGGTCGTTGGTCAGGGTCGAGATCGCTTCGGCCACTTCCAGCGCCAGGTCTTCACGGCCAGCGTTCAGGGAGGAAACGGCCTTGGCTTCCAGGTCCCTGATCTTGGCTTCGTACTCGCTCACGCGGTCGGCGGAGAGTTTGTGCTTGGCCATGATGGTGACCAGTTCGCGACGGGCGTTGGACAGCGCGCTGTCGGCGTCACGGATTTCCTGATCGAGGATGCGCAGGGCCTGTTGGTCGGCGATCGCTTCGCCGACTTCGTTGGCGCCGCCGCGCAGCGCGGTGAACAACTTGCTCCAGATGGACTGAGTCATTGGATTTTCCCTGTTGATTACTTGAAGAAGTGTTCGAAGGCTTCGCTGGCGCGCTGCACGTTGTCGACCAGGGTTTTCACCTCGGTGACCACGTTGGTCAGGCTCGAGTCGGCACTCAGTGCACCGAACATGTTGTAGACGGTCTGGCCGTTGGGCATGGTCTCGATGCCGATCGACGACAGCGGGAACATTTCCCGGCTGCGCAGTACGGCGTCGTTGAACGCGCGTACGTCGGTGATCGAATCAATGTCCACCAGCACGGTGTCGACGATGATCTGCTGACCGGCGAGGGCGATGTGAATCGGCAGACCGCCGAATTCGTTCATTTCCAGCTTGAGGCTGGGTTCGGAGCTCTGGATCAGAGACAGCGTGATCTCTTGCGAAGCCACCTCGTCCAGCGCCTTGAAAGCGTTGTAGAGGCTATCGATGTTCCAGTTGTTGCCTGCGCTCATGTAATTCTCCGACATGAATGAGCCAGCCAGAATCGGTTGGCGTAGCTGTTGCTCCATTTGCTTGAGCAAGCTTCGGTTTTCCGGAAGCACCCAAGTTTCGTGTTTCACATAACCGGCGGCAGCCAGGCCCGCGCGCATCTGCTTCATATAGAAGCTCGACGGTTTTTTTGCGGACGGTGTCGAGCGCACTCCCTTTGGGCTCTCTGACTTAGTGGCAGGGGAGCGGCTTTTCATGGCGATGACTCCGTTATGAACATCTCACGCGTGAGCAACACTACAACCAATTCAAAGTGCCATCAATGGCTCACGCGTGAGATTTTTATGACACGCGAAAAAACGCCCGCAGCGAGGCGGGCGCAGATTTTTCTGGTTGTATCAGAGCAGGGCTTAGCGGCTGGCAGCGAGGAACTCGTCGGTGGACACCACGCTGGCGTAGGCAAACCCCAGCGCCGACATGAATGCCGCATGCACGTGGGCGGCCGGCACGGTCAGGCCGTTGAATTCCAGGTCACGGCTGGCGCAGGCATCGTGAATCACCGTGACGCTGTAGCCCAGATCTGCCGCCGCACGGGTGATGCCGTCGACGCACATGTGGCTCATGCTGCCGACCACCACCAGCTCCTTGATGCCCTGTTCGTCGAGGATCGATTGCAGCTCGGTTTCGCGGAACGAGTTGACGAAATGCTTGAGCACCACCGGCTCGTCGGCGCGGTTGAGCACTTTCGGATGCAGCTTGGCGCCCTCGGAGCCCGGAGTAAAAAACGGCGCTTCGGGCGAGGTGAATTCGTGGCGGATGTGCACCACCGAATCACCGGCCTCGCGGAACGCCGCGATCAGCCGGGCGGCGTTGTCGGCGGCGGCGTCGGCACCGGCCAGCGGCCACTTGCCTTGGGGGAAGTAGTCGTTCTGGATATCGACTACGATGAGCGCTTGCTTGGCCATGGGTGTGTCCTCGAAGTGAACGTTGGGTGTGGGCTCAGTATTGGCGCCGACCACGTTTTCGAGGATTGGCCGCACCGACAATACACAGGGGAAAACTGACAATGGACGCGAAACCGGCAGTCGTCGAACTGGGTGTGCTGATCTATCCCGGCGCGCAGCTGGCGGCGGTGCATGGGTTGACCGACCTGTTCGCGGTGGCCAACCGGGTCGCTGCCGAGCACCAGAGTGCGCAGTTGCCGCGCTTGCGGGTCAGCCATTGGCAGGTCGAGGGCGATCAATCGCCGGTGCGGGTCCACGACAGCGACCCTGGCGCCGAAGCGGGTCTGGTGGCGGTCGTGATTCCGCCGTCCATTGGCGGTTTTTCGGCAGCCCAGGTGCCCACCGGGCTGATTCACTGGCTGCGCGAGCAACACGCCCGCGGCGCCACCCTCGGCGGGGTGTGCGTTGGTTCTCTGCTGCTGGCCGAAAGCGGTCTGCTCGACGGTCGCAGCGCCACCACGCACTGGACGTCAGCCAAGGCGTTCGCGGAGCGATATCCACACATTAAACTCAAAGCCGACACACCGATTGTCGATGACGGCGACCTGATCACCACGGCCGGTTTGATGGCCTGGTCGGAACTGGGGCTACGGCTGGTCGATCGTCTGCTCGGACCGAGCATCGCCAGCGCGACCGCGCGATTCCTGGTGGTGGAACACAGCGACAGCGCCAGTGCCTGCGGAAGCAATTTCGCCCCGATCCTCAATCATGGCGACGGGGCGATTCTCAAGGTTCAGCACTGGCTGCAAGGCAATGGCGCGACCGATGTCTCACTGACGGCGATGGCCGAACGCGCGGGCCTCGAAGAACGTACTTTCCTGCGCCGTTTCCGCGCGGCGACCGGCCTGAAACCCACCGAATACTGTCAGCACCTGCGGGTCGGCAAGGCCCGGGAAATGCTCGAGTTCACCAACGGCACCATCGACCATATTGCGTGGACGGTGGGCTATCAGGATCCGGGAGCGTTTCGCGCGACTTTCAAGAAAATCACCGGGCTGGCGCCGAGTGATTATCGGTCGCGGTTTGGTAGCATGTCGCCATCATCGGGGCGGTCTTAAGCTGAGTCGACCTCCAGACTTTGGCCCGCGGCAGATTTCGCTTTCAGGCAATGACTAAAAGGATGTTCATGAGCAATACAAAAGGCGGCACCAATGCTCGAGGTTCTGCAGGTGGAGCAGCAAGTACCGGCGGAGCAGTCTATGCAGGTTCTGTCGGGGCGTGGTGCGCGGTGCAGCTTTTGCTTGGAAAGAGTATCTCGCTGCCCTGGAAGTTGAGCGCGGTACACAACATCAAGTCATTGGCTTGCGAGAGCTCGACGCACGTCGATGATCTGGTGCTGCAGTTACTTCCACACGGTACGGTTTACATTCAGATCAAGCATGGTCTGGTGCTCGGGGCAGAGTTCAACAAGGCGCTGGCCCAGTTGGTGCGACAGTTCTGGAGTAGCGGTTTCTCCTGCAAAACTGACAGGCTGGTGATTGCCACCGATATGACCGCTTCGAGTACGGTGCGCGTGGCGGTCAGGAGCCTGTTGCGAAGTTGTCATGACTTGGCAAAAGACACATCGCTTGACGTGTTACTGACCAGCGATGCCAAAAAGGCTGCATTTGACCGGCTCAAGGAGCGATTCGAGGTTGAATCTCTGAGCTTGAAAAAAAGTGCCCGTCAGGTTGAGAAAAAGTTTCGCGATTTCTTGAGCTGCGCTCATGTCACCATTCTGGAGACGATGGACGGGCAGGACGAAAATTATGCGATAGAGCGGCTGCATCAGGTTTTGCTCAAGCCTGAGCAGGCCCGACAGGCGTGGACGACGCTAAATGCGAGTTGCCTCAAAGTCGCGACACTCAGAAGCTCTGTGGATCTGGCAGGGTTGTGGGACATTTTGAGGCGAGAAGGGATCGAGGTTTCTTCACGTCGCTTGAGCCTTGAGGGCTTGCAGGTCCAGCTTCAAGATGTGGTCAAGGCCATGACGCAAGCACGGATCGGTCAGCTGCTGAGCAGTGGGAGGATTGATCCTGAACGCTATGTGACCCGACGGGTGCTGGACGGCTACCTGTTGAAGTTCATCGGTTCACCGAATTCCCTGATGGTACTCAGTGGCGGCTCGGGAAAAGGCAAGACCAGTTGGTGCGCCAATATTGCTGCCACCCCGCAGGGTCGCCCTGTCTTGTTGGTCGCAGCAGAAAGTCTCCATGACAATGATGCTGGCCTCGTTGTCAGTCTTTGTCGTTTGATCAGTGAACACATCGGCGTGGATGAAGGGTACTCACTGAGCTCTTCGGAGATTTCCTACTGGCTGCAGCACACTCCGCTGTTGGTGCTGATCGATGGCCTTGATCGGGCTCCGGCATTCTCTCGTCATTTGAATCAGTGGATGGACCTGACTCTGGCTCAAATGACGAAAACGCAGTTGAAACTGGTCCTGACCGGCCGGCCGGAGACGATAGGGCGACTCCACGCAAATCTGGAGTTCTCCTCACTTGTATTTACGCCGCACTATGGCGCTCCCCTTATTCAGCTCGACGATTTCACAGACGACGAAGCCGGGTTGGCAGCAGCGCGTCTGGGAGATCCATCATTGGCTCGTTATCGACATCCGAGCATGATGTGGTTCAGTGCTCAAATTCAGGCCGAAGCGGGATTTGCACTCAGGCCAGGACAGATCGTCGATCGATTCATCGAACACCGAAAACGTCAGGTGATTTCCGACCACGAAATTCTCAGTGAGCAATTGGCAGAGTTCATTGAATGTGTGTCCAAAGCCCTTGCCCGTTCTGAGCAGGGTTTGTTGGCCTTCAGTGGCTTGTCCGGCATGCCTGGATTCAATCTGGCGGCCTATGAAGCGCTCAGGCGTGGCAACTTCATTATCGAAGCCCAGGGGCAGCTTCGCGTTGAGCCTGACGAAGTGTCCGAACGACTTCACGGCCGGTGCCTGGATGTGGCGCAGACGATTAGTGATCTGCCTTGTCTCAACGCCTTTCCGCTGAAGATGGGGGCATTGCGTTCCGCATTGACCGATCTGGCAGTGAGTGATGCCGATCAGGCAGTCGTGCAGTTACAGCGGCTGATCCAGAGTGTGCAGGAGGGCCCGATGGACATTGCTCGCAGTCTTGCGTGCTCGGTGTTCGAAGCACTGCCTGACTGGACTTCACTGGAGCCATTGGCAGCCACGATGGGACGAAATTGCCAGGAGCGAAATATCTTTCTGATATTTGAACCGAACGAGTCGTTGCTGAAACTGCTGACCTCCGATCGATGGTCGGAGGAGCAGCGCATCAGGCTGCTCTGGGAACTGGCCAAAGGCGAGTCTGGTTACGACTGGCGGGAAAAACACTGGCTGGGACACCGATTGCAACCAGGTTTCAGCGTGACGCCCTGGCGTCAAGCCATGTTGCAGGTACTTGAGGAATCTCAAGGCAACAGCTGGACATTTCTGATTGAACGATTCGGTTTGACCCACGCCTTGCAGGACACCTCTGAATCCGTAATGGGTGATGTGGCAAGGGCGTTGTTTTACCTGTCGGCGAAAAAACGGATGTGGTCGGCCTTGCAAGCGCTGGCAGTGAACGACAGCGAATATACCCGTCAGATGCTGAGACTGTTGGCTCGCGATTTCCCGGATCAGGTGGCCGTCCTGATACAAACGATTCTCGAATCGCGCGTATTTGGTTTGTCGGCGCTCATTTCACTGGCGAGAGGCATGGAAACCGCTGAGGGCGAACCCGTCAGCGCCGTAATCCAAGCCATGCGATTGCTCATTGACCATGAACATAACGCGACACTGCGCGATATCTGCCTGCATGCTCTGGCCCGGGGAGGTGATCAGGAGGCCGCACGGGAACTGATCGAGTCGCCAGGTTTGCATAGCGCCAATGTCAGTGTGTGCCTTGCATTTTTCAAAGAAGATTTCGCATTGCTCGCCCAGCGAATCGTAACCCGCGTTCTTTTGGGCGAAGTCATGGTTGAAGCGCTGGGCGGCTTTGAGGTTTCGACAGCGCATGACAACTTTTTGGATGTCGCTCGATTCATCATCCTGCAGCCCTTGTTGATGCAGGTACTTGAGCAGATGCCACAGGATGCTGCGGTGGTCGCCAGGGTGGTTGAGAGTCTGGTGTATGAAGCCGCTTGCGCATCTTGTGCGTGGCCAGGACTGATTGAACTGGTAAATAAAATTCTGATGTCCGGCGACTCTCGGGCCCGTTCCACAATGGTGTACGCCAGCACCGGAGATGATCGGTGCGGGCCAAGCCAAGAGGGTCAGCAGTTACGGACGCAGATCATCGAAATGCTGATCGAATATGAAACCGATCCAAAGCTGCTGACGCTATTGATCGGTAAATTGTTTTCCAACCGGAGTGATTACGCACAAACGCCGACATGGCTCGCGAAATTGATCGGCAGATATCCTGACTTGCCATACGAGAAGACGGCAGCGACCTGGGGATTCGGCTCCAATGAGCAAAAGTTCAAGCGGTTACTTGGCGAAGCCAGAGCGATAGTGAACACCGCAGCGATTTGATCTGTATCCGGTTGATCCCTGGCCGGGTTGACTACTGAAAGCGCCTGACTACGCTGATAGTGGCCAATTGACCATGTTGTCAACTCCCCAGACGCGATCAAGGACGAAATCATGCCGGTCATGACCTTTGCCAAGGCTTTCAGATCGGCAGCGCTGTTTGCTGCAGGTGCTGCTCTCATGACCGGATGCGCTGTGCCGACTGGAACAGCGCATCTGTATCGTGAAAAGGGTGGAGCGAATTCGAGTAATGGCGAGTCGCGGGAACTGACCAGCATTTACGATACAACGGAGCATGATCCCGCGATAAGGAAGGCTGCCAATGGGTCGCTCGGACAGGATGACGTTTTTGCCATTTATCTGACTGACGGCTATTTCAAATACCTGCGTGATTTTGACGGGGTCAATGAGGTAGTGATCGTGGCCGAGTTCACAGAGGTGAATGCTGGCACCAAGGACGACACTGTGAGCAAAGTCCTTGGCCCCTATCTGGGCGTGGCTGACCAATCGGGGACGCCGTTTCTCAGTAAGCTTCTGTACGGTCCGAAAAAACTCGACTCTGACCATATCAACGTACGTCTGACCATTCTTGAATACGATCAGGGCGAGAATGAAAACTCGGCGGCGTTCCTGGATTTCATCACCTCTGCCAGCCAGACCCTGTCTCTTGAGAATCCGGTTACTGCCGCAGAAATAAAGTTCGCCAAAGAAGTCGCCAAGAGTCTGTTGAGTCTCAACAAGGACGATGTGGTGATGCAGATCGACTTCGATCTGGTGGGAGATACCGGGCAAATTGGTCAGCAAGGCAGCTATATCGCACTGTCACCCGGCAACTATGTATTGATCAATCAGGAGCGCTGTTCTCTGGGCAATTGCTTCGGTTATCTGACCCATGGGGGGACCACCGCCAATCCGGTAACCTGGCTGGGTGATGCGGCGCTGCTGATTCCGGTCGCCTTGCGTCGCGGACTGACGGACACCCCGGACGGCAAGGCCTTGAGCCCGATCGATCTGAGTAAAATCAGACATCTAAATCAAAAAGTGGTCGATACGTCAGCAGGGAGCAATGTATTCACCGACAAGACCTGGCTGAGCTTCACGGTGGTCAAGGGCGGTGATGCCACGCTTTGGGAAAAGCGCCGGCTGTTGGGAACGGCGGAGGAAGCCATCCAGAATCTGAGCAAGAAAGGTGCTCTGAGCGGACTCAGAACGTCGGATTATCAATTGGCCGAAGATGCGTTGAACGCTGCGAGGGCGAAGGATTTGCAAAGTCAGCAGGTCCTGTCGTTTGTCTCTCCGGTGAATGAAAGGGGCGAATTTGCTCCCAGTCTGACAGCCGCCGAATACTGCCTGAATCATCCGGCGACAGTTACTTCAATCAATGCACAGTTTTACCGCAAGAGAGCAGCCGGTGTTCCGCAAGTGCTGGGTGAGTCTGAGATCAAGAAAAATGATGGCAAGTCGACGCCGAACAACACGTGCTTCACCGTAGGTAGCGGAGCCAGAACGGCGGGTGACTATGAGATGGTTGCGGTATTTGGCTCGGGAACTTCCAACCGGATTCAGACCATTGGCTATTCCATCGAAGACCCAGCGGTCGTCAAAGCGGCGGCTGCAGCCAAAGCGGCGGCGAAAGCAGCGCCTTGAGCCATCGTGCAATATGCCGCCCAATAGAAGCCTGTCGTGCAAAACGCGACGGGCGTGATGCCATCACCTATCCCTTAATCTGCTGATGCCACGCGCTTTTTCTATCCGCTGCCGTTTGGCCTGATCTCTGCACCCTCTGAACTACATTCACCGAGCCGCTGGAAGGGGGGACGCATGACCCCGACACCTCGCAACAAAATAGTGGTCGCCAATTCCGTGCGCCCCGGCGCGCCGCAACACGAAGTGCAAACCAACAAGGCGCTGGCGCGATGGCTGGCGCAGATTCTCGGATTCAAGTTTGGCGGCAGCTACGACGCGCAAAAGCACCGCGGTCGCGACCTGTATCTGCTGCCGACCCAAACCATCGTCGGCGCCGCCAAGGCCCATGAACTGGGCATCAGGGGCCCCGAGGATCTATGGGGCGGTTTCGTCGAGCACGATTTCATCTGCACCAAAGCCATCAGCCACGGTTTGCGCAGCCATCAGGCCCATGCGCCGCAAGGCTGGTCGCCGCTGTTTTCCGAGCGGGTGCGCACCGTGGTGCTGGACGGGCTCAGCGTCTTTGCGCTGGAGGATGCACGGCCCGCCGCCGAACATCTGTTGTACAGCGGGCCGATCCGGATCAAGCCGATCCACGCCTGCGCCGGGCGCGGTCAGGAAGTAATCAAGAGCCTGGATGCGTTCGACGAAATCCTCGCCCGACCCGAGGCCGGAGAACTGTTCAGCGATGGCGTGGTGCTGGAGCAGGATTTGAGTCAGGTGGTCACCCACAGCGTTGGCCAGTCGTTCATCGGCGACCGGGTGCTGAGTTACTGCGGTGATCAATACTTGACCAAAGATGCCCACGGCGAGGAAGTGTACGGCGGCTCGAACCTGCTCGTGGTGCAGGGCGGTTATGAGGATCTGCTGACGCTGGATCTGCCCGACGACGTGCGTCTGGCGATCCAGCAGGCGCAGGTCTTCGACCGGGCGGCGGACGAAGCCTATCCGCGTTTTTATGCCTCGCGGCGCAATTACGACATCGCCCAGGGCCTGGACAGCGAAGGCCGGCCGCGCAGTGGCGTGCTCGAACAGTCCTGGCGCATGGGCGGCGCCAGCAGCGCGGAAGTGGCGGCGCTGCAAAGTTTCGTCAACGATCCCTCGATGCGCGCGATCCGCGTGTCGTCGGTGGAAACCTATATCGATCAGGCCCTGCCGGCGGATGCCATCGAGGTGTATCGCGGGCCGGCCGAGAACAGCGACTTTCTCCTCAAATATGTAACGGTCAAATCCTATGACGGCTAGAAGCGAAAGCATTCAAATCGACATTGATGATGAACAGATGAGCGGGACGTTCCTCAGTCCCAAATCGAAAGTCCCCGGCGTGTTGTTCGTGCACGGCTGGGGCGGCAGTCAGGAGCGGGATCTGGAACGGGCCAAAGGTATCGCCGGCCTGGGTTGTGTGTGCCTGACGTTCGACCTGCGCGGGCACACCGGCGGCACCGGCATTCCGCTGAGCCGGGTGACCCGCGAAGATAACCTGCGTGACTTGCTGGCGGCTTACGACCGGCTGCTCGCCCATCCGGCGCTGGACACCTCGGCTATCGCGGTAGTGGGCACCAGCTATGGCGGTTATCTCGCCTCGATCCTCACCTCGCTGCGCCCGGTGCGCTGGCTGGCGCTGCGGGTGCCGGCGCTGTACCGAGACGAGCAATGGCACACGCCCAAACGCGATCTGGACAAGGCCGACCTGCGCGATTATCGCGGCACCCTGGTGCGCGCCGACAGCAACCGCGCCTTGCATGCCTGCTCGCAATTCACCGGGGACGTGCTGCTGGTGCAGTCGGAAACCGATGACTACGTGCCCCACGCGACGATCATGAGTTACCGCGCCGCGTGTCAGCAGACCCACTCGCTGACTCACCGCATCATCGATGGCGCCGACCATGCCCTGAGCGATCCGACCTCGCAGCAGGCCTACACCTCGATCCTGGTCGACTGGATCACCGAAATGGTGGTGGGCGAGCGGTTGAGCATCATTCAGTCGCGCTGATGAGATTTGGGTTTCTTCTCGATCCGCAACGCCTTGGCCTTGGCTTCCACCACCAGGTACATCAGCACGGTGATCAGCAGCGGCAGCAGGAAATAGATCGCCCGGTACGCCAGCAACCCCGCCACCAGACTGCCGCGCGAAGCCTCGTGTTGCAGCAGTGCCACGAACACCGCTTCCAGTACGCCGAGCCCGGCGGGAATGTGGGTGATGACACCGGCAATCGCGCTGATCAACAGCACCCCGAGAACCAGCGGGTAGTCGAGCTTGCTCGGCAGCAAGGTGAAAATCACCGCCGCCATCAGCGACCAGTTCAGCGCCCCGAGCAGTAATTGCAGGACCGCCATGCGCAGCGACGGCAGGTTGATTTCTACCCCGCGAATCGACCACTCGCGCCGCCGGGAAAACTGGCAGGCGACCAGATAGCCGACACTGACCAACAGCAGCAACACGCCAATGCCCTGCAACGCACCGCTGCTGATTTTCCAGCCCGGTGGCATCCGCACCAGCCCGCTAGCGAACACCACGCCGGCGATGGTCATGTAGCCGAACCAGTTGGTCGCCAGGCTCAGGCCGAGGATCTTGGCGATGTTGCTTTTGCTCACCCCGAGCCGCGAATACAGGCGATAGCGCATGGCGATCCCGCCGACCCATGCGCTCAAGTTGAGATTGAAGGCGTAGCTGATGACGCCCACCGGCAGAATCTGTTTCCAGGTCAGATCCTGACGAATGTAGGTGCGGCCGATCAGGTCGAAACTGGCGTACACCAGAAAGCTCAGCAGGGTCAGGCTGGAGGCAATGATCAGCGTGCGCACCTTGAAGTCGGCGAGAGTTTGCAGCACCTCGGCCCATTCGATGCGGCTGGCGAACATCGTCAGCAGCACGATCAGCGCGAGGAAAAACAGCAGGGTCAGCGGACGCTTCCAGCGGCTCCAGCGGGACTTGCCCGCGGGTGCCGGATGCACCGCCGCGTGGGCTTCGGAATGGCTCATGACGGATCGCTCCCGGCGGCGTGGGTGAAGGGTTTGAGCCGTGGCTTGTGCGCCGGCAGCCAGCCGGCCATCGCCGGGAAATGCCGCAGGAAGTGAAACACCAGAAAGCCCACGGTCATGTGCCAGATTCGCCCGCGCGGCGACTTCGCGGCGTCCATCGCCTTGCAATGGTTGTGGCTGAGGTCTTCGAGGCGCTCGAACAAGTGGCGATTGAAGGCGCGGTCGCGGATCAGCACGTTGGCTTCCAGGTTCAGCGACAGGCTCAGCGGGTCGAGATTGCTCGAGCCGACGGTGCTCCATTCCTCGTCCACCAGAGCCACTTTGCCGTGCAGCGGCCGCTCGCAATATTCGTGAATCTGCACCCCGGCCTTGAGCAGGTAGTCGTAGGTCATGCGCGCGGCGAGTTTGGCCACCAGCATGTCCGGCTGCCCCTGCAGAATCAGCCGCACTTCGACTCCGCGCCGGGCCGCGTTGCGGATTTCGCGCAGCAGGCGATAGCCGGGAAAGAAGTAGGCGTTGGCGATCACCACCCGCCGTTGGGCGCGGCGCAGTACCTGCAAATAAACGTCTTCGATGTCGGTGTTGTGCCGGTCGTTATCTCGAAACACCAGCCGCACCTGGCCGTCGTGATCATCGAACGCCATCTCTGCACGACGCTGCCGGCGCCGTTGCCACCAGAAGCGTGCGCGTCCCGGTCGGCCGCTTTGCAGCAGGGCGAAATGATGGATGTCGGCCACCGCCGGGCCCTGAACTTCCACCGAATAATCCTGCTTCGCTTCGGGGCCGAAATCGGCCAGGTGATCGCCGGAAAAATTGATCCCGCCGATGAACGCAATCAACCCGTCGACCACCACGATCTTGCGGTGGAGGCGGCGGAACCAGTTGGTGCGAATGCCCAAGCGTTTCGGGGCCGGATCGAAGATTTGCAAATGCACGCCGGCATCGCTCAACGCGGTCAGATAACCGGTGCTCAGTTCGCCACAACCGAAGCCGTCGAGGCTGACGGTGGTGCGCACGCCACGCCGGGCGGCATCGATCAGGATTTCCTGCAATTCCATGCCGACCTTGTCTTCGAAGACGATGAAGGTCTCCAGCAGGATTTCGCTTTTCGCCGCGCGCATCGCTTCGAACACCCGGGGAAAATATTCCTCGCCGTTTTCCAGCAGCTCGAGCCGGTTGTTGCCCTGCCAGCGATACTCGACATCGACGGTGCCCGGCTCGCGCACGGGCGGGGTGATGCTGACTGGCTCCACGGCGGATTTCTCCAACGGTGCACTGCTCATAGTTCAATCTCCACCGACAGCGGCGCGTGGTCGGAAAGGTGTGACCAGGGACGGTTCGCCAGCACTTTGGGTTGACTGGCCTTGAGGTTGCGCACGTAGATTCGGTCCAGGCGCAGCAGCGGCAGGCGCGCGGGAAAACTGCGCGCCGGTTTGCCGTGATGCGCCGCAAACACTTCACGCAGGCCACAGGGTTCAAGCAAGGCATCGGCGCGCTGGCGCCAGTCGTTGAAATCGCCGGCGACGATCACCGGCGCGTCACTGGGCAACTCGGAAAGGCGTTCTCGCAGCAAGCCCAGTTGATCGTTGCGATGGCTTTCGCGCAGGCCCAGATGGACGCAAATCGCATGCACTTCACGGTCGTCTCCCGGCAGGCGCAGCACGCAGTGCAACAGGCCGCGGTTTTCATGTCCGCTGATCGAAACGTCGAGGTTGTCATGGCGCACGATCTGGAATTTCGACAGCACTGCATTACCGTGATCGCCGTCCGGATACACCGCGTTGCGCCCATAGGCGAACTGCGGCCAGAGGCTGTCGGCGAGAAACTCATACTGCGGCATCGTCGGCCAGTTTTCGTAACGTTTGGGATGGTGCTCGTGGGTGCCGTGGACTTCCTGAAGAAACACCACATCGGCGGACACGCTGCGCACCGCTTCGCGCAATTCCGGCAGGATGAAACGCCGGTTCAGTGCGGTGAAACCCTTGTGGGTGTTGACCGTCAGCACGGTGAAACGGCGCACCGTGGTGATGACCGTGGACTGCTCGTCGGTGAAGCCGACCGGCTCGGGAATGCTCATGCGAGTACCCCTTCGGCGGCCGGTTCGCCGGGCGCGGTTTCGAGGTTCTTATCCAGATCGAATCGCTGCAACAGGCTGCGGGCATCGAACGGCGCGCGGACCTTGATGTCGTTGTCGAAGTAGCAGAAAACCTCGCGGGATTTACGGGCACGAGGCTTCAAGCGCGGCGCGATCAAATGGGCGTCGCCCGGTTGCCGGCCATGGTGCCAGGCGTCGATCCGTTCGGCCCAGCGTTGCAGCGCGGCACGGGTGTAACCGCTGGCGTAGAGCTCTTCGGCACCGTGCAGGCGCAGGTAGACGAAATCGCTGGTCAGGTCTTCGCGGTACGGCCATTTCCCGGCGGTGTCGGCGATCACCAGCGCGGTGTTGTAGCGTTTGAGCAAGCGCACGAAGTCGGGGTCGATGAAACTGTCGTTGCGGATTTCCACGGCATGGCGCAGCGGTTTTTTACCGTAGGCCTTCAGGCTCGCGTGGCCGTGCAGGTGTGAGTCGTGTTGGCGGGCGAGCTCGGCGGCGGCCTGGGTGTCGTGGGGCAACTGATCGAGAAAGGCTTCGAAGCGCTCGGCGTCGAACGTGAAGTTGGGCGGGAACTGCCAGAGGACCGGACCGAATTTTTCCTTCAGCTCCAGTACCCCGGAGGCGAAGAAATTGGCCAGGGGTTTTTCGATATCGCGCAGGCGGCGGATGTGGGTGATGAAGCGGGGCGCCTTGATGCTGAACACGAAGTCATCCGGCGTCTCGGCGTACCACTGGGCGTAGCGTTCCGGCCGTTGCAGGGCGTAGAACGATCCGTTGATTTCGATGCTGTTGACCGCCCGTGAGGCGAACTGCAATTCGCGTTTCTGCGCCAGCCCCTTCGGGTAAAAGTCCCCGCGCCACGGGGCGTAACGCCAGCCTGAAATACCGATATGAATCGTTGCCATGCCGCCCTCCCGTCGAAAGTCCCCGTACGGCCTCTGTCTGTGGATGACTGCGGGCGGTTCGGGAAAGTTTCGACGGGATTACGGACGGTCAGGCTGCGCCGGATCAGTGCCCGGTGACGATTCGGGCGGAGCCTTCGGCGGGTTCGGCGTACACCGGGCCCAGGCGATCGAGGCGACCGCTCCATGCCGTCAGGGCCAATGCCACCAGCACTACCAGGCCGCCGATCCATGCAGTGTGAATCAGGCCGATGTGCTCGACGATCAAACCGCCACCCCACGCACCGCCGGCAATCCCGAGGTTGAACGCGGCAATGTTCAGGCCTGATGCCACGTCCACGGCGTGCGGCGTGTGATGTTCAGCCTGACGCACCACATACACCTGCAAGCCCGGCACATTGCCGAAGGCGACTGCGCCCCAGACCAGCACGGTGGCCAGCGCCAGCCATGGGTTGCCGGCGGTGAAGGTGAGCACGAACAGCACGGCGGCGAGCAGGGCGAAGATGATTTTCAGCGCGCTGATCGGCCCGCGTTTGTCCGCCAGTTTGCCGCCCCAGATGTTGCCGACTGCCACCGACACGCCATACACCAGCAGCACCAGGCTGACGGTGCCGGCGCTGAAGCCGGAGATGTCCTGAAGGATCGGCGCCAGGAATGTGAAGGCGATGAACGAGCCGCCGTAACCGATGGCGGTCATGGCGTACACCAGCAACAGGCGCGGTTGCTTGAGCACCTGCAACTGTTGCAGCAGCGAGGCCGGTTTGCTGTGGGCAATGTTGTTCGGCACGTACAGCAGGCTGCCGATGAATGCGATCACGCCGAGTGCCGATACCGCGAGGAAGGTTTCACGCCAGCCGAAGTGCTGACCGATGAACGTGCCCAGTGGCACGCCGGTGACCAGCGCCACGGTCAGGCCGGTGAACATGATCGCAATCGCACTGGCGGCTTTTTCCTTGGGCACCAGGCTGGTGGCGATGGTCGAACCGATGGAGAAGAACACGCCATGGGCCAGACCCGTGACGATTCGCGCCAGTACCAGCGATTCATAACTCGGCGCCAGCCAGGCCAGCAGGTTGCCGAGGGTGAACAGCACCATCAGCGACAGCAGCAACAGTTTGCGCGGGACTTTGCCGGTGAGGGCGGTCAGCACTGGCGCACCGATGGCTACGCCGAGGGCATACAGACTGACCAGCAGACCGGCGGACGGCAGGCTGACGCCGAGATCGGCGCCGATGGTGGGAAGCAGGCCAACGATGACGAACTCGGTCGTCCCGATGGCGAAAGCGCTGAGGGTCAGCGCGAGCAGGGCAATGGGCATGACGGCACTCCGGTTGAGGATTGAATGGAGCGCAGTGTCGGGGTTTGGCGGGGGTGGAAAAATACGGGGATGGGCATTTGATATTTGCGTGCGACGCAAATATCAGCCCTAACGCTGATCGTAAGGTGATCGTTCCCACGCTCTGCGTGGGAATGCCTCCGTGGACGCTCTGCGTCCGCTCTTCGAGACGCGGAGCGTCTCTGGCTGCATTCCCACGCGGAGCGTGGGAACGATCAACGAGGGGAGTGGAGCTTGGGAACGATCAACCGCAAAAACCGAACTTGCCGGGCCAAAACCGATCAGTTCCTTACAGGTTCAACCAAGGGAGCTCTGCGTTTTGACCAGGTTCAGGATCGCGATTCTATTGGGGGCATTGCTGTTGTTCGGCGGCAATGCAGTACAAGCCGCCAGCCTGCCGGGCGTTCCGGCGGCCAGTGAAGAGCCGGCCGAGCCGGAACCGATCGTGCAGGGCGGACTGCTCGGCGCCATCAGTTCCAGCATCGACGACGTGCAGGACAAACTCGATCTCAACGAGCATCTGGTCGACGCCTGGCGCCTGCGCGCCGACCGGGCGGCGGATGAAGTCGACAGGCTGGTCAACCAACCCTCGAACCGCTCCGGCTGGAGCGTGGCGGGGGATTTCCTGATGCTCTCCGGCGTGTGGCTGGGCACGTTTGCCGTGTTGACGGTGCTCGGCAGCGTGCTGGGCAAACGTCTGCGGGAAGGGCGCTGGCTGCGCACCCGCCAACGCAGTCAGGACCTGCTCGGTTACCTGTTGCCCTACACGCTGCCCGCGCTGATCTGCCTGCCGTTGACCCTGTACGTCAGCCATTTTCTGTCGGCCTCGGTCGGTCGCGCGCTGGCGCTGTGTTTTGCCTACGCCACCAGCAGCGGGATATTTTCCACGTCGATGCTGTTGTGCGTGGTGGTGATGTTCAACGTCGGCCACAAGCGCCGTGCGGTGCAGATCATCCGCGACTACTGCCCGAAACCGCTGTTCCTGATCGGCTTTCTCGCCGCCCTCAGCGATGCCCTGACCAGCCCGCAGATCGCCCGGCAACTGGGCGGCAACATCACCAGCAGCATCGCGGTGTTCACCGGTCTGCTGGCCTCGATCATCTTCGGTCTGCTGGTGATTCGCCTGCGTCGGCCGGTGGCGCACCTGATCCGCAATCGCCCGCTGGTCCAGCGTCTGAAACAGCCGTCGTTGCAGGAGTCGCTGCGGATTTTTTCCGGGCTCTGGTACTGGCCGATCGTGCTGATGGTGCTGGTCTCGGCGGTCAATCTGATCGGCATCGGCGAGGACAATCAAAAGGCCCTGCGCTGTGCGCTGTTCACCACCGTGCTGCTGATCGGCACGGTGTTTCTCAGCACCGTGCTGCAACACCTGTTCAAGTCGCGCAAGGCCGAGGCAATCCAGCGCAGCAGTGCCTACAAGGAGCGTTTCCTCAGCCTGTTGCATGCGTTGCTGCGGATCGTCATCGCAATTGCATTCATCGATATCCTCGGGCGGATATGGGGCGTGTCGCTGCTCGACTTTGCGCAAAGCAGCACGGTCGGCCGGGCGATCAGCAATGCCCTGAGCAGCATCGGCCTGATCTTCCTCGTGACATGGCTGCTGTGGGTGGTGCTCGACACGGCGATTCAGGAAGCACTAAAACCGCCGGTCAGCAAACGCTCGGCGCGCCAGCCCAGCACCCGGGTGAAAACCATCCTGCCGCTGCTGCGCAACGCGATCAAAATCATCCTGGTGGTGATCTGTGCGATCACCACCATGGCCAATCTGGGGATCAACGTCGCGCCGCTGCTGGCCGGTGCCGGGGTGGTCGGCCTGGCCATCGGTTTCGGCTCGCAGCAACTGGTGCAGGACGTGATCACCGGGCTGTTCATCATCATCGAAGACACCCTGTCGATCGGCGATTGGGTGGTGCTCGATTCCGGGCACGCCGGCACGGTCGAAGGCCTGACCATTCGCACCTTGCGCCTGCGCGATGGCAAGGGCTTCGTGCACTCGGTGCCGTTCGGCCAGATCAAGGCGGTGACCAACCAATCGCGGCAGTTTGCGTTCGCGTTTTTCTCGGTGCAGTTCACCTACGACACCGATGTCGACAAGGCCATTGAGCTGATCCGCGAGGCGGGGGATTCGATTCGCGAAGACCCGTTCCTCAAGTACAACCTGCAAGGGCCGCTGGATGTATTTGGCGTAGACAAGATGGACCTGAACGGCGTGGTGCTGACCGCGCAATTTCGCACAGTGTCGGGCGGGCAATATGCGGTGAGCCGCGCGTTCAACCAGCGTTTGAAAAAGCTTGTGGATAACAGCCCGTGGGTGCATTTCGCCCAGACTTATCCACAGCAGGTTTTGCTGCCCAAACGCCAGGAAGAAGAGGTGGCGCCGGTGCATTCGTCGGTAGTGTTGCCGGAGCAATCGCCGACTCAATAGGCGTTCTTGTAGTGCATGTGCCGGCCCTTTCGCGGGCAAGCCCGCTCCCACAGTAATTGGGCGGTGCCTGCTATTTCGGCATCACAAAGAACCCTGTGGGAGCGGGCTTGGTCCGGGCGGCGATCCGACGAAGAGGCCAGACCGGTTTACATCAATGCCGGATCAGTTTGCTGCGCACCTGCTCCATGGAAACCTGATCCAGTTCCACCCAGAATTGCTGCTTGCCCGCGACCTCGGCAGCGACCGGCAGGCCGTCGCGATACACCAGCCGATTGCTCGCCAGCGCCGGCACTTTCGCCCCCGGCAACAAGGTGCCGGCGAGGTTCAGCGGATCGACGCCGCACACCGCAATCAGGCTGCCGTCATGGGGGCGACGGCGGACTTCGCGCAACAGCGGAATCGCCTCGGGCAGGGCGAATTGCTCGCCGGCCAGACCGCTGACAAACCGCCCGCCACGAATCTCGCCCCGGGCTTCCAGCCGATGGAATGTGCGCAGCAGTTCGCGCCAACTCGGCAACCAGTCGGCCTCACGTTCCAGCAGGCGCCAGAACACCACGCCGTAGCGACGCAACAAGGTCATGGCGACGTGTTCAAGTGTTTCGGGCGACGCTGTTTGTCTGTTTTCCACAACCGGCCCGCGACGCAATAACGCCCAGCGCCCGGCATCGTCCATGCCACCGACAAACGCCCCGCGCCCGCGTCGACTACTTCGCTGCTGGCGCTTGCTCGCCGGAGTGATCAATGCCCGCAATCCGGCAAAGCTGTCGGCATTCACCAGGCCGGCGCCGACCAGTTCCTGCAAGGCGATTTCCAGCTCGGTGCGCAGCAGGTGCGCTTCATGAATCAGCTCATCGAAAAACAACGCGCCGTGCTGGCTCAGTGCGTCGAAAACCTTGCGGGTCTTGGGCGACAGTTCGCTGACCGGCGTCTGCTCGGCCAGCGCACTCCACAAGCCGACCTGACTGCGCGGCAGCAACACGATCGGTGTGCTGCGCAACGCCGTGCCGCTGATGTTTTGCCGGGCGCTGAGGCGCGTCCACACCAGTTTGCCGCTGCGGCACAGATCGTCCAGCCAGCTCGGTGAATAGTCCTTGAGCCGCGCGGGAAGGAGATCGCTATCCCACGCCGAAGCGGCAGCCGGGTAGCCTTCGAACTGACCGACAATCGCCGGCAACACAGTGCTGCCCTGACCACGGGTTGACGGGGACAAGTGCTGCCAGTCGAACAGAAACCGCATGAATTCCTGCAACGCCACCGGCTCGATTTCCCGGCGCAGACGCTTGACCGTGTAGCGGTGAATGCGCGCCAGCAGATGCCGTTCGCACCATTCCTCAACGGTCGACCCCGGCGTGAACTGGCCGCGCAGTACATAACCTTCACGCTCCAGATGAGCGAGGGCTTGATGAACAGCGGCCGGCATCAGGGCCAGCGGTTCGGCAATCGCCACCAGCGGTTGCGGACCGAATGCGCCGAGCCGCGCGCGGATCACTTCGATCAGTGCCTCATCGGCGGTCCATGCTTCGTCGAAACCGGGCAACGCGGCCAGTTCAGAATGCGCCTGTGGATAAAGCGCTTGCAGACAGGTCAGGCGTTCTCTTGCCAGCCACAGTGAGTGCTCGGGATCGATCTGCAATCGGCAGGCTCGCCCGGTTTCGGCCAAAGCATTCAGCCACTCGCGCCAATGCGGATTGGCCTCGACTTCGGCGTCACTGATGCAGGCCAGGCTCATCAGCGCTTCATGCATTTCATCGGCGCTGTTCGGCGTCGGCCAGGCTTCTTCGCGCACGGCGTTGATCGCGTCGGCGTCCAGCGCGCCGAGGTCGTCGGTGGATTGCGGATCACTCCAGCGGCGGTTGAGCACGGCCTGGGTGCGACGCTCTTCCAGCGGCGCGTCGTCGAGAAAGGTGTAAGGGCGGGCGCTGAGGATTTCCGCCGCCAACGGCGAGGGCGCCGGCAGGTCGCGGGCGATCAGGCGCACTTCGCCGCGCTCCATGCGCCGCAGCAGTTCGAGCCAGCCTTCGCTGTCCATCGCCTCGTGCAGGCAATCGTCGAGGGTCTGTTCCACCAGCGGATGCTCGGGGACTTCCCGTTCACCGGCGAGGTTTTCCAGGCAGGCGATCTGATCGGGAAACACGCTGGCGATCAGGTCTTCGCTTTTCATCCGCTGCAATTGCGGCGCGACCTTGCGCCCGCCCGTGTAACGCGGCAGGGCCAGCGCCACGCCGGCATTCCAGCGCCAGCGCACACCGAACAGCGGTGCATCCAGCACGGCTTGAATCAGAATGTGCTCGGCGCTGTTGCTGTGCAGATAACGCCAGACCTCGTCGAGTTCGAAACTGTGACTGGTGGACAGCGACAGCACGATCGCGTCTTCGCTGGCGGCGGCCTGCAATTCGAAGTTGAAGGTGCGGCAGAAACGCTTGCGCAGGGCCAGGCCCCAGGCGCGGTTGATACGACTGCCGAACGGTGAGTGAATGATCAGCTGGGTGCCGCCGGACTCGTCGAAAAACCGCTCCATCAGCAGCGTGTCGCGCGACGGCAAGGCGCCGAGGGCGAGGCGGGCGCGGGCCAGGTAATCCACCAGCTGTTCGGCGCTGGCCGGGTTCAGGCCGAGGGTGTCGGTCAGCCAGTCGATGGCCGGTTGCAAGTTGCCGGGGCTGGCGCTGAGCAATTGATCGAGCTGCGCATGCAGGCGCGCCACGGCCGCCGACAACTCATCGCTGCGTCCCGGTGCTTCGCCGAGCCAGAACGGGATGGTCGGCGGCTGGCCGTGGGCATCTTCGACCCGAACCTTGCCGGTTTCCACCCGCAGGATGCGATAGGAGGCGTTGCCGAGCTGGAACACATCACCGGCAATGCTTTCCACAGCGAAGTCTTCGTTGACGCTGCCGATGTTCAGGCCCTGAGGTTCGAGCAATACGCTGTAGTCGGCGTTGTCGGGGATGGTGCCGCCGCTGGTGACGGCGGTCAGCCGGGCGCCGCGTCGTCCGCGCAGGGTTCGGCTCACGGCGTCGCGGTGCAGGTAGGCGCTGCGGATGCCCTGGCGGCCGTTGTAACCCTCGGCGAGCATGCTCAGCAGCGCCTGATAATGTTTTTCGTCGAGGCGGGCGTAGGGTTCGGCCCGGCGGAACAGCGCGAGCAAATCGTCCTCGGCCCATTCCTGGCAACTGACCTCGGCGATGATCTGCTGCGCCAGCACATCCAGCGGCGCTTCGGGGATGTGCAGCGTATCGAGTTCACCCCGGCGCACGCAGTCGAGCAGGGCGGCGCATTCGATCAGGTCGTCGCGAGTGGTGGCGAACAGGCGCCCCTTGGGCGTGCCGCCGACCTGGTGCCCGGAGCGGCCGACCCGTTGCAGAAAACCGGCGATCGAACGTGGCGAGGCGATCTGGCAGACGAGGTCGACTTCGCCGATGTCGATCCCCAGTTCCAGCGACGCGGTGGCGATCAGCACTTGCAGCTCGCCACGCTTGAGTCGCTGCTCGGCGTCGAGGCGAAATTCCTTGGCCAGACTGCCGTGGTGCGCGGCCACGGCGTGTTTGCCGAGGCGTTCGCTCAGGTGCCGACTCAGGCGCTCGGCCAGACGTCGGGTGTTGACGAAAATCAGCGTGGTGCGGTGTTCCCGGGCCAACGTGGCGAGACGGTCGTAGACCAGTTCCCAGACATCATTGGCCATCACCGCCGACAACGGCACCGGCGGTACTTCAATGCCCAGATCCCTTGGGCGCGCGTGGCCGATGTCGATGATTTCGCACGGGCGCTCATGACCCACCAGAAAACGCGCCACCGCATCGATCGGTTTCTGCGTGGCCGAAAGACCGATGCGGGTCAGCGGTTCAGGACACAGCGCCTGCAAGCGTTCGAGGCTCAAGGCCAGGTGACTGCCGCGTTTGCCGGCGGCGATGGCATGGATTTCATCGACGATCACCGTGCGCGTGGTGCCGAGCATTTTTCGGCCGGACTCGGAGCCGAGCAGCACATAGAGCGATTCCGGGGTGGTCACCAGAATGTGCGGCGCGCTCTTGCGCATGGCGGCGCGGTCTTTTTGCGGGGTGTCGCCGGTGCGCACGGCGGTGGTGATTTCCAGCGCCGGCAGATCCATTTGGCGCAGCTGGTCGGTAATCCCGGCTAGCGGGTTCTGCAGATTGATGCGGATGTCGTTGGACAGCGCCTTGAGCGGCGAAACGTAGACCACCAGGGTTTCGTCCGGCAGACCGTCCGGGGTTTCCAGGCCACGGTGGACCAGATCGTCGAGCACGGCGAGGAATGCGGTGAGGGTTTTCCCAGATCCGGTGGGCGCAGCGATCAGCGTCGAGCGGCGCTGGCGGATCAACGGCCATGCGCGGGCCTGGGCGGCGGTCACCGTCGGGAATGTGCTGCTGAACCAGGCGCTGACGGCGGGGTGGAAGCCTGCCAGGGCCGCGTCCTTGGGGAGGGGCAGATTCATGGCTTCAGTTATGCGGGTGGGCGGGCGAAGTTGCAAGTACCGCTCGGGATCTACACTTTACGGGTGACGGTTGCGCACTAAACCCGCAAAATGCAACGATTCCGGCAATTATCGACGACGCTGCCACGAGCATCGTCGCCAAAGCCATCGTTCCAATCAGACTGGGCCTGCTGACTCTATGCGAATGCGCCTTATGTTACTGGGCGGCGGAAATGCCCTTGGGCAGGCGCTGATTCGCCTCGGTGCAGAGGAAGACATCGGTTTCCTCGCCCCCCGCCCGCCCGAAGACGGCTGGGATGCCGCGAGCCTGACCCAATTGCTCGACGACACCCGTCCCGATGCATTGATCAACCTTGCCTACTATTTCGACTGGTTCCAGGCCGAGGCCGTCAGCGAAAGCCGTCTGGCCGGGCAGGAACGCGCCATCGAGCGACTGGCCGAACTGTGCCAGCACCACAACATCGTGCTGGTGCAGCCGTCCAGTTATCGGGTGTTCGACGGTTCCCGCGCCACCGCCTACAGCGAAAAGGACGAGCCAGTGCCGTTGGGCCTGCGCGGTCAGGCCCTGTGGCGGATCGAGCAGAGCGTGCGTGCCACTTGCCCGCAACACGTGCTGCTGCGCTTTGGCTGGCTGCTCGACGACAGCCCGGAAGGCACCCTCGGGCGCTTCCTGGCCCGTGCCGAACAGCCGGAAGAATTGCTGCTGGCCGATGACCGCCGTGGCAATCCGACCCCGGTCGACGATGCCGCGCGGGTAATCATCTCGGTGCTCAAACAACTCGATTGCGCCGCGCCGCTGTGGGGCACTTACCACTACGCCGGCCACGAGGCGACCACGCCGCTCGCGCTGGGCCAGGCGATTCTCACCGAAGCGCGCGGCCTGCACCCGCTGGCCATCGAAGCGCCGACCGCCCAGGCCCACGCCGCGCGGCCGGATGCCGCCGAAGAACCGCAACACGCGGTGCTCGCCTGCAAGAAAATTCTGCACACCTTCGGGATCAAGCCGCGCGCCTGGCGTGCCGCGCTCCCGGGCTTACTGGATAGGTTTTATCGCCATGGCTGACGGCCCTGTTTTAATCACCGGCGGCGCCGGTTTCATCGGCTCGCACCTGACTGACGCGTTGCTCGCCAACGGCCATTCGGTGCGGATCCTCGATGATCTGTCGACCGGCAAGCGCAGCAATCTGCCGCTGGACAATCCCAGGGTCGAGTTGATCGTCGGCGATGTGGCCGATGCCGCTCTGGTCGCGCAAGCGATGCAGGGTTGCAGCGCGGTCGCGCACTTGGCCGCCGTGGCGTCGGTGCAGGCGTCGGTGGACGATCCGGTAAAGACTCACCAGAGCAATTTCATCGGCACGCTGAACGTCTGCGAAGCCATGCGCGAGGCCGGCGTGAAACGTGTGCTGTATGCCTCCAGCGCAGCCGTCTACGGCAACAATGGCGAAGGCGAGTCGATTGACGAAGACACGCCCAAGGCGCCGTTGACGCCTTATGCGTCGGACAAACTGGCCGGCGAGCAGTACTTCGATTTCTATCGCCGCCAGCACGGTCTGGAACCGGCGATCTTCCGTTTCTTCAACATCTTCGGCCCGCGTCAGGATCCGTCCTCGCCGTACTCCGGGGTGATCAGCATCTTCAGCGAACGCGCGCAGAAAGGCCTGCCGATCACCGTGTTCGGCGATGGCGAGCAGACCCGGGATTTCATGTACGTCGAAGATCTGGTCGATGTGCTGGTGCAGGCGATCGAAAAGCCGCAAGTGGACGTCGGTGCGGTGAACGTCGGCTGGAATCAGGCGACCAATCTCAAGCAGATGCTGGCCGCGCTCGAAGCGGTGGTCGGCGAATTGCCGCCCGTCAGCTACGGCCCGGCGCGCTCCGGTGACATCCGCCACTCGCGGGCGAACAACAGTCGGTTGCTTGAGCGATTCAAGTGCCCGACGCCAACGCCGATGAACGTCGGCCTGGCCCGTTTGCTCGGCCGCTGAGCTTTTCGCAGACATGAAAAAGGCGCCTTTTGACAGGCGCCTTTTTCACGGCCGGAATTCGGCTTTCACACCGGTTTCCTGTAGCGAGGGAGCTTGCTCCCCGGTCGATGGCGTAACATCGCCGTCAGTTCTGAGCCTGCCCGCTACCAAGCCTCATTCACCACCACGTGAACGTTCTTTGATTGCTGCTTAGAACTTGTAGCCCAGACCGACCATGTACACAAATGGATCGACGTCGACATTCACTTTTGCGCGAGTGCCCGGAGCCACGGCGTTGTTCTCGACGGTGGCGCGGGTATCGATGTCGATGTAGCGCACCTGGGCGTTGAGCATGATGTTGTCGGTCAGCATGTAGTCGGCGCCGACCTGCCAGGCCAGGCCCCAGGAGTTTTTCGCCTTGAAGTTGCTGAAGCCGTTGGACTGGGCTTCGCTGCCGACGTGCTCGTCGTAGATCCAGGTGTAGTTGATGCCGCCGCCGATGTACGGCTGGAAGGCCGATTTGGCGTCCAGCGGGTAGTAGACGACGCTCAGGGTCGGCGGCAAGTGTTTCAGAGTGCCGAGCTTGCCGTTGGCGGCTGGCAGGGCAGTGCCTTTGAGCTTCACGTCATGTTCGAACGGGGACGCGGCCAACAGCTCGATACCGATGTTGTTGGTCAGCATGTAAGCGAAGTTCAGACCCAGTTGGGTGTCGCTGCTCATGGTCGCCTTGCCGCCCAGGTTGGTGCCGCTCAACGGACCCTGATCGACCTTGACGCTGGAGCTGTCGGCCTTCGGGTTGACGGTGATCGCACCGGCACGAACGATGATGTCGCCGGCTTCGTGGGCGTGGGCGAGCGGGGCTGCGAGCGCGAGGGCAAACAGCGAGGCGCTGAGCAAGGACTTGTTCATGGAAGCTCCCAAAGGACGTTAAAAATGTTTGATGTCCTATGGTACGAATCCGTCTGATACGGTCTTTTGACTCAGCTCAATGAAACAGTGATGGCGGGTTTATTTGTGGAACCTTTGCCGGCCCCTTCGCGAGCAAGCTCGCTCCCACATTAGAGCTCGGTCAACTGTGGGAGCGAGCTTGCTCGCGAAGACAATGGGCCAAACAGTACAGAATTACCGGAGTTACTCCGGCAGTTCGTAGACGTAAATCTTGTCCGCATCCATCTGATACCCGGCATCGGCCAGTTCGCTGGTGGACTGCTTGACCTGCAATGGCCCCTCCACCCAGTACGGCTGATACAGCTCGTCGAGCTTCACGCCGAGTTCGCTTTTCACGTGCACGATCTGGTTCGACGGCGGTGGCGGCACGTGGATGCAGGCGCCGAAGTACGGCACCAGCAGGAAGTCCGTGGTGCGACCTTCTTCGCTGACTTCCAGCGGCACGATGTAACCCGGCAGACGAATGTTCTGGCCATCGAGGCTTTGCACCACGGGGGCGTTGGGCATGTCCTGCTTGGCTGCCGGCGCCGATTCGGCGGACAGCGCGTCGCTCATCTTCGACAGGTCATGCAGCGGCGTCATGTTCGGCACTTCCGGCGCCGCGTCCGGCGGGATCATCTCCGACCAGGTCAGGTCTTTCGGCGCCGCCGCCCACACGGGCAGGGCGACCAGCAACAGCAGCGCAAGCACGGCGCGGGGCATGGTGAACATCCTCATAAACGGATCGACAGGCCATCGGCCAAAGATTGGCGATACGCGCGCCAGGCCGGCACGCTGCCCATCAGCAGCGCGGCAGCCAGAATGCCACCGAGCAGCGTCCATTCATACTCGCTTGGCCAGGCCAGCGGCAGATACAGCCCGTAATTGGCCTGCACATAACCCTGAGCAGCGGCGATGCCGAGGTACAGCAACGCCAGCCCGACGATCACCCCGGTCAGCGCCAGAGCAAATGCTTCCAGCACCAGCAGGCTCGCGATGTGCCACGGCCGCGCGCCCACCGAACGCAGGATCGCCATTTCGCGGCGGCGTTCGTTGAGGCTGGTGAGAATCGCCGTGAGCATGCCGATCAACCCGGTCAGCACCACGAATAGCGAGACCACGAACAACGCTTTTTCAGCAGTGCTCATCAGGCTCCACAACTCCTGCAAGGCCACGCCCGGCAGGATCGCCAGCATCGGCTCGCCGCGGAATTCGTTGATCTCCCGTTGCAGGGCAAAGGTCGAAATCTTGCTGTTGAGGCCGAGCATGAACGCGGTGATCGCTTGCGGCGTCAAGTCCATGTTGCGCGCCTGATCGGCGCTGATCCGGCCGTTGCCACGGGCCGGCACGCCGTTGTGCCAGTCGATGTGGATCGCCTCCATGCCGCCGAGGCTGATGTGCAGCGTGCGGTCCACCGGGGTGCCGGTGCGCTTGAGAATCCCGACCACGGTGAACGGTTTGTCATCGTGCTTGACCAGACTGATCGCCGCCACGCCGTGGGCCAGCACCAGTTTGTCGCCGAGCTTGTAATGCAGCGCCTCGGCCACTTCGGCACCGAGCACCACTTCGAACGGATCGGTGGCGAAGGCGCGTCCGTTCGCCAGTTCCAGATGCTGCTGGCGACCGTACTGGTAATGCTCGAAATAGGCTTCGGTGGTGCCCATCACCCGGTAGCCGCGATGGGAGTCGCCGAGGGACATCGGGATCGCCCACTTCACCTTGGGGTTGCTGGCGAAGTGTTCGAAGCTGTCCCAACGGATGTTGTTGGTGGCGTTGCCGATGCGAAACACCGAGTACAGAAGCAGGTTCACCGAACCGGAACGGGCGCCGACGATCAGGTCAGTGCCGCTGATGGTGCTGGCGAAACTGGCCTTGGCTTCGGTGCGCACCCGCTCAACCGCCAGCAGCAGGCAGACGGAAAGCGCGATGGCGAAAGCAGTGAGCAGGGCAGTGAAACGCCGGTTGGCGAGGCTGGCCATGGCCAGACGGAACAGATACATCTCAGACCTCGGCAGACGTGGCGGCGCGATTGAGTTCGGCCAGGGACAGGTGACGGTCGAACAGCGGCGCCAGACTCTGGTCGTGGCTGACGAACAACAGGCTCGAGCCGGCTTCGCGGCACTCGGCGAACAGCAGGCGAATGAAGTTTTCCCGGGCGTCGTAATCCAGTGCCGAGGTCGGTTCGTCGGCGATCACCAGTTCCGGTTGCCCGATCAATGCGCGCGCTGCGGCGACCCGCTGTTGCTGACCGATCGACAGCGAATCGGCGCGGCGACTCAGGATGCTTTCGTCCTTCAAACCCAGGTGGGCGAGCAGGGTGGCGGCAGCCTGATCGACGCTGCCATGACGCTGCTTCGCACGTTCTGCACGCAGCTTCGAAAAGTGGCACGGCAGCTCGACGTTCTCGCGCACCGAGAGAAACGGCAGCAGGTTGAACTGCTGGAAAATGTAGCCGGTGTGATCGACCCGAAAGCGATCACGGGCGCCGGCACCCAGTTCGGTCAGTTCCTGGCCGAGCAGGCGAATGCTGCCGCGACCGGGTTTCTGCACCCCGCCGAGCAGGCCGAGCAGGGTGGTCTTGCCGCTGCCGCTGGGGCCCTTGAGGAACAGGGTTTCGCCGGCTTCCAGGCGAAACGCCGGGATGTCCAGCAGCGGCGGGTGACCGGGCCAGTTGAAGCCCAGGTCGGACAGTTCGATGAGTGCTTGGGTCATGGCGCCGTTTCGTGTCAGAACTTCAGGGCGGCGGCCTTGGCCGTCACTTCCGTGCCTTGCTGGCCGCTCGGGCTGATCAGTTGTACCTGAATTTTCTGGGTGGCCGGGAAGGTATTGAACAGGTTCGCCAGATCCAGGGTTTTCAACGCACCCGGCGCCGCACAGCTGAACTGGTAGTGGGCGTGGATTTCGCTGTGGTCGTGATGATGCTCGTGACCGTCCTTGCCGGCTTCCTCTTCGTCGTGGTCGTCGGCATCCGGCTTGTCGCCGAACAGCGGACTTTCCAGTTCCTGGCTGGTGACCTTGCAACCGGCGGCGGCCGGCAGACTGAACAGCGCCAGCGGTTTTTCCAGCTGAGCACGCGCGGCTGCGACCTTGGCCTTGTCCGCATCGCTGGTGGCGACGTGCTCAAAACCCACGAGGTTCATCGCCGGGCTTTCCAGTTCCAGCTCCAGGGTCTGGCCGTCGAGGGCGGCGTTCAGGCGACCGACGCCATGTTCGTGGGCACCGAGGCTGCCGTGTTCATGATCGTGATCATGCTCATCGGCAGCCTGGGCGATGGCCAGCGGCAACAGGGCAAACGGCAAAGCGAGCAGCAGACGACGCATGGCGGTCTCCGGGAAGTAAAGTGAAGAGTTTGTTATGTAATCTTATAACGAAAGTGCGCAGAGTTTGCCCGCCCGCTTGGCGTTACACAAGTCCCATGGGAGCATGCGGGTCAGAAATGTGCGGGAGCGAAGCTTATGTTGCGGATACGCGGAACCGTCGGCGAGTTGCCGGTGGATTTGACCCTGGAACTGGATGAAAGCGACTGGGCGCGGCTCGGTGCGCAGTTTGGCGTGCAGGTGCAGACGGCCCAGCCGCAAGCAGCAGCGGCGGCGGCGCCGGTGGCGAAACCGGTGAATCAGGATGACGCGTTGTGGCAGGTCGCCAGGGATCTGTTGCGCAAGGCCGGACAGCTCAGCGGGCCGGAATTGCTGGATCAGCTCGAAGGGCTGACCGGCAGCGCGGCGGCGGGCAAGCGCCTGCTGGTGCGCCTGCGTCATTCATCCGATGTGAAAGTGCTGAGCGGCGGGGACACGCCGCTCTACAGCTGGGTCGAGTAGGCGCTTAGTACAGCGCCGCAAACACCTTGCGCCGGTAAGCGGTCACCAGCGGGTGATCGTTGCCCAGCAGTTCGAACACTTGCAGCAAGGTCTTGTGCGGCAGGCCTTCGCCGTAGCTGCGGTTGCGGATGAACAGCTTGAGCAGTGCGTCCAGCGCCGCTTCGTATTGCTGACGGGCCAGTTGCTGGATCGCCAGTTGATACACCGCTTCGTCGTCCTGCGGGTTTTGCGCCAGACGGCTCTTCAGGTCGGCGGCGTCCGGCAGGTCGCGGGCCAGACCAAGGAACTTGATCTGCGCCTTGGCACCGGCCAGTGCAGCCTTGTGCTCGTCGCTCTTGACCGCGTCGAGCACGGTTTGCGCTTCGCCCAGCTCACCGCGTTCGGTCAGGCAGCGAGCGTAGAGGATCAGCGCCTTGGCGTTGGTGTTGTCTTCGCCCAGCAGCGTAACCAGTGTCGCTTCAGCGTCGGCGTAACGGCCTTCGTCAAACAGTGCCTGAGCCTGTTCGAACGGATCGGCGGCGGACGGCGCCGGCATCTGTACATGCGGTTCGAGCAGGGCGCGCACGGCGGATTCCGGTTGCGCACCGGCAAAGCCGTCCACCGGTTGACCATCCTTGAACAGCACTACGGTCGGCAGGCTGCGGATGCCGAAGCGCGCGACGATGTCCTGCTCGATATCGCAATTGACCTTGGCCAGCAGCAACTCGCCCTGATAGCTCTCGGCGATGCCTTGCAGCATCGGCATCAGCGCCTTGCACGGCGCACACCATTCGGCCCAGAAATCCACCAGCACCGGTTTTTGAAAGGAAGCCTCGATCACTGACTGGTCGAAGTCGGCCGTCGTGGCGTCGAAGATGTACGGCGTTTGCTGACTCATGGGGTATCTCGTAAAAGCGTGAATGGGGCAACTATACGGTCAGGCGCGGGCCGCATGGTAGAGGCTGACATGGCGAAACTCTTCGGGCTCGGCCAGATCCGGCAGGGTCATGGCTTCAAGCATTTCGATGCGCCGGTACAGCGGATGACGGAAATCCCGGACCCGCGAATCCGCCACCAGCGCTTCGCGGCCACGGCTCAGGAAGGCGTCGAGCAGCGGCAGGTTTTCCCGGTCGTACAGAACGTCGGCCACCAGGATCAGATCGAAGCGATCCGCTTCGGCGAAGAAGTCCGTGGAATAGCTCATCTGCACATCATTGAGTTCGGCATTCGCCCGACAGGCGGCAATCGCCAGCGGGTCGAGGTCGCAGGCCACCACTTCCAGCGCTCCGGCTTTCACCGCCGCGATGCCAGCGATCCCGGAACCGGCGCCGAAATCCAGCACCCGCTTGCCTCGAACCCACTCGGGAAACTCCGCCAGATAGCGCGCCACCGCCAGACCGCTGGCCCAGCAGAAACTCCAGTACGGCGGTTCATGCAGGATTCGTTGGGTTTCTTCCTGGCTGAATTCGCGCGCCATGTTGTCGCCGTCGATCAGCCACAGCCGCAAATCGGTGTCCGGCAACGCACAGGCTTTCAGTCGAGCGTCGCCGAGCAATTCGCCCAGCGACTGTTGCAGGTCTGACGGTGCATTCATGGGGCTTTGACAAATTGCAGCTGGCCCAGCGCCTGGGTGGTCGGCTGAGTGATGGTCTGCGATGGCAGGTGCAGGATCAACTGGCCGGACTGGCTGGCGCGGCCGCGCAGTTCAACCCGCGCGCCCACCGGGAAGGATTCGGGGTTGAAGCGCAGGTGAAACGGCAGAATCTGGTTGTTGCCGATCAGGCTGGAACTGGCGAGCAATTGTTGCGGGCGGTCTTTTGCGTCGATCACCAGCAGTGCCAGTTCGACTTCGGCACCGGCCGGCACGCCTTGCAGGGTGCCGCTCAGTTCGCGCTGATAGGCCGGCAGCGGGCCGAGGTCGGCGGCTTCGCGGGCTTTTTTCTGCGCCTGTTGCGGCGCCGGGCCCGGCGTGGGCGGCTGAGGCTTGGGCGCATCGCTGCCACAGGCCACCAGCAGGCTGAAAACACTGAGCAAAACGAGCGGTCGTAGGGACATTGGCGGCTCCAGCAAAATGAAATCCATGGATCAAACGATCATGGCAGTCTGTATACCGCAAAGCCTATGGCTTGTCTTGCCACCGGGATGCGCTACCATGGCCCTCCCTTTTTTTGTTGCCAGCCACCATGCACTGTCCCTTCTGCGGTGCCAACGACACCAAGGTCATCGACTCGCGTCTGGTCGCCGAGGGCGAACAGGTGCGCCGCCGGCGTGAATGCCTGGCCTGCGGCGAGCGTTTCACGACGTTCGAGACGGCCGAACTGGTGTTGCCGCGCCTGATCAAAACCGACGGCAGCCGCCAACCGTTCGACGAAGAAAAACTCCGCGCCGGCATGCAACGCGCCCTGGAGAAACGTCCGGTGAGCGTCGAGCGCCTCGAATCCTCGCTGGTCCATATCAAACACAAGCTGCGCGCCACCGGCGAGCGCGAGGTCAAGTCTCTCGTGGTCGGCGAACTCGTGATGGCCGAGCTGCAAAAGCTCGATGAAGTCGCCTACATCCGTTTCGCTTCCGTGTACCGCCGCTTCCAGGACCTCAACGAATTCCGCGAAGAGATCGACCGCCTCGCCCGCGAACCGGTGAAAGAATGACCACCGCCGCCGAGCAGGCCATTCTCGACGCCCACTTCATGGCTCGGGCCCTGGAGCTGGCGCGCAAGGGGCATTACACGACGCACCCCAATCCACGGGTCGGCTGCGTGATCGTGCGCGACGGGCAGATTGTCGGCGAAGGCTGGCATGAACGCGCCGGCGAACCCCACGCCGAAGTCCACGCCCTGCGCGCCGCCGGTGAACTGGTCCGGGGCGCCACGGCTTACGTGACCCTCGAACCTTGCAGCCACCACGGCCGCACACCGCCGTGCGCCGATGCGCTGGTGAATGCCGGTGTCGGTCGGGTGGTCGCGGCGATGCGTGATCCGAATCCACAAGTCGCCGGACGCGGTCTGCAGCGCTTGAGCGATGCCGGCATCGCCACCGAAAGCGGCGTGCTGGAAGCTGAGGCGCGCAAGCTCAATCAAGGTTTTCTGAAGCGCATGGAACACGGCTTGCCGTTCGTGCGGGTCAAGTTGGCCATGAGCCTCGACGGCCGCACGGCGATGGAAAGCGGCGAGAGCCAATGGATCACCGGCCCTGCCGCGCGTTCGGCGGTGCAGCGTCTGCGCGCCCAGGCCAGCGTCGTGCTGACCGGCGCCGATACAGTGCTGGCCGATGGCGCACGCCTGACCGTTCGCGGCGATGAGCTGGGACTGGATGCCGAACAAACCGCGCTGGCCCTGAGCCGTCCGCCGCTGCGGGTGCTGATCGACGGACGTCTGCGAGTGCCGCTGGATGCGCCGTTCTTCAAGGCCGGCCCGGCGCTCGTCGCCACCTGCGTGGCCATCGAAGAACAGTACGCCCACGGTCCGGAATGCCTGATCGTGCCGGGCGATGACGGTCAGGTCGATCTGCACCAGTTGCTGATCGAACTGGCCAACCGTGGCGTCAACGAAGTGCTGGTCGAGGCCGGTCCGCGACTGGCCGGCGCGTTTGCCCAGCTCGGTCTGGTCGACGAGTTCGTGATCTTCATTGCCGGCAAGTTCCTCGGCTCCACGGCGCGTCCGCTTCTGGACTGGCCGCTGGCCTATATGAAGGATGCGCCGGAGCTGAAAATCACTGAAATTCGCGCGGTTGGCGATGACTGGCGAGTCACTGCAATCCCTGTCCCATCGGCGAGCGTATAATTCCCGGCCATCGCGTTAGCGCTGGCTTCGTTCTCAAGGAGAACCCCATGTTTACCGGCATCATCGAATCCATCGGCAGTATCCGCGCACTGACCCCAAAGGGCGGTGATGTGCGGGTGCATGTCGAAACCGGCAAGCTCGACCTGAGCGACGTCAAACTCGGCGACAGCATTGCAGTCAACGGCGTGTGCCTGACCGCGGTTGAACTGCCGGGCAACGGCTTCGCCGCCGACGTCAGTCGCGAAACCCTCGACTGCACCGCCATGAATGACCTGAAAAGCGGCAGCCCGGTCAACCTGGAAAAAGCCCTGACCCCGACCACCCGTCTCGGTGGCCATCTGGTCAGCGGTCACGTCGACGGTGTCGGCGAAGTGGTTTCGCGCAGCGACAATGCCCGCGCCGTGGAATTTCGCATCCGCGCGCCGAAGGAGCTGGCCAAGTACATCGCCCATAAAGGCTCGATCACCGTCGACGGCACCAGCCTGACCGTGAACGCGGTCGATGGCGCCGAATTCCTGCTGACGATCATTCCGCACACCCTGAGCGAAACCATCATGGCGTCCTACAAGCCAGGTCGCCGGGTGAACCTGGAAGTCGACCTGCTGGCGCGTTATCTGGAGCGTCTGCTTCTGGGCGACAGGGCCGCTGAGCCTGACTCTTCACAAAAGCCTGGCGGTGGCATCACTGAAAGCTTTCTGGCCGCCAACGGCTACCTCAAATCCTGACTGAAGGGGGTGCCTTGTGGCGCTCAATAGCATCGAAGAACTGGTTGAAGACATCCGCCAAGGCAAGATGGTCATCCTCATGGATGACGAAGACCGCGAGAACGAAGGCGACCTGATCATGGCCGCCGAATGCTGCAAGGCCGAGCACATCAACTTCATGGCCAAGCACGCCCGTGGCCTGATCTGCATGCCGATGAGCCGCGAGCGCTGCGAAACCCTGAAGCTGCCGCTGATGGCGCCACGCAACGGTTCCGGTTTCGGCACCAAGTTCACCGTCTCGATCGAAGCCGCCGAAGGCGTGACCACCGGCATCTCCGCCGCTGACCGCGCACGCACCGTGCAAGCGGCCGCTGCGAAGGACGCGAAAGCCGAAGACATCGTCAGCCCGGGCCACATTTTCCCGCTGATGGCCCAGGCCGGTGGCACCCTGGCCCGCGCCGGTCACACCGAAGCTGCCTGCGACCTGGCGCGCATGGCCGGTTTCGAGCCGAGTGGCGTGATCTGCGAAGTGATGAACGATGACGGCACCATGTCCCGTCGCGCCGAGCTGGAAGCTTTCGCGGCTGAACACAACATCAAGATCGGCACCATCGCCGACCTGATTCACTACCGGATGATCCACGAACGTACCGTTCAGCGGATTGCCGAGCAGCCGCTGGACAGCGAACTGGGCCAATTCAACCTGGTGACCTATCGTGATTCCGTGGAAGGCGACGTGCACATGGCACTGACCCTGGGCACCGTTTGCGCCGAAGAACCGACTCTGGTTCGCGTGCACAACATGGACCCGCTGCGCGACCTGCTGATGGTCAAGCAACCGGGCCGCTGGAGCCTGCGCGCCGCCATGGCTGCGGTCGCCGAGGCCGGCAGCGGTGTGGTGCTGTTGCTCGGTCACCCGCTGGATGGCGACGTGTTGCTGGCGCACATCCGCGAAACCGGCGATCAGGCGGCGGTGAAAAAACCGACCACCTACAGCATTGTCGGTGCCGGTTCGCAGATCCTGCGTGACCTCGGCGTGCGCAAAATGCGCTTGATGTCTGCGCCGATGAAGTTCAATGCGATATCCGGTTTCGATCTGGAAGTTGTAGAATACGTGCCCTCCGAATAATGACCGGTTGTTTCCGGCTCCGAATTCGCGGCAAATAAATCACTGAGGGACGCGAAACAGACGCGTCCCGGCTCTTTAAGAGATCTGACGAATGACCCTGAAGACCATCGAAGGTACCTTCATCGCCCCTAAAGGCCGCTACGCTTTGGTAGTGGGCCGCTTCAACAGCTTCGTGGTTGAAAGCCTGGTCAGCGGTGCAGTTGATGCCCTGGTTCGCCACGGCGTGAGCGAAAGCGACATCACCATCATCCGCGCACCTGGCGCCTTCGAAATCCCGCTGGTTGCGCAGAAAGTCGCCCAGAAAGGCGAGTTCGCAGCAATCATCGCCCTGGGCGCGGTCATTCGTGGCGGTACTCCGCACTTCGAATACGTGGCTGGCGAGTGCACCAAGGGCCTGGCCCAGGTGTCCATGGAGTTCGGCGTACCGGTCGCTTTCGGCGTCCTGACCGTTGATTCCATCGAGCAAGCCATCGAACGTTCCGGCACCAAGGCCGGCAACAAAGGTGCTGAAGCTGCCCTGTCCGCTCTGGAAATGGTCAGCCTGCTGGCGCAGTTGGAGGCCAAGTGATTAGCGACGAAAGCGATCGTTTCAACCCGCGCGATCCGAAACCTGCGGATGCCGGCAAGCCATCGAAAAGCGCCAAGCGCCGCGAAGCCCGTCAGCTCGCGACCCAGGCCCTGTATCAGTGGCACATGGCTCGGCAGTCGTTGAACGAGATCGAAGCGCAGTTCCGGGTCGATAACGATTTCACCGATGTCGACGGTGCTTACTTCCGCGAAATCCTGCACGGGGTTCCGCAGTTCAAGACCGAAATCGACAACGCGCTCACGCCTTGCCTGGACCTGGCGATCGAAGAGCTGGACCCGGTTGAACTGGCGGTTCTGCGCCTGTCGACCTGGGAACTGCTCAAGCGCGTCGACGTGCCGTACCGCGTTGTGATCAACGAAGGTATCGAACTGGCCAAAGTGTTCGGTTCGACCGACGGCCACAAGTTCGTCAACGGCGTGCTCGACAAGCTGGCTCCGCGCCTGCGTGAAGCTGAAGTGAAGGCGTTCAAGCGCTGATCCGCGCTTGAATACTTTTTCTCGGCCATGGGCGAGTTTGAGCTGATCCGCAATTTCTTCGCCGCCGCGCCTTGTGCGCAGGGCGGTGAAGGCGTTGCACTGGGGATCGGCGATGACTGCGCCTTGCTGGCGGTTCCTTCCGGGGAACAGCTGGCGGTTTCCACCGATACGCTGGTGGCCGGCGTGCATTTCGCCGATCCTTGCGATCCGTTTCTGCTCGGTCAGCGCTCGCTGGCCGTGGCGGTCAGCGACCTCGCTGCCATGGGCGCCACGCCCGTCGCCTTTACCCTTGCCCTGACTCTGCCGACGGTGACTGCCGATTGGCTGCAAGCCTATGCCCGCGGTTTGAACCGCATGGCGCAGGGCTGCGGCGTGGCACTGGTCGGCGGCGATACGACGCGCGGGCCGTTGAGCCTGACCGTCACCGTGTTCGGCCGCGTCCCGGCCGGCAAAGCGTTGACCCGCAGCGGCGCACAACCGGGCGATCTGCTGTGTGTCGGCGGCGAACTGGGCAATGCCGCCGGCGCTTTGCCGCTGGTGCTGGGCCAGCGTGACGCCGAACCCCATATCGCCCAGCCGCTGCTCGATCATTACTGGTCGCCGCAACCGCAACTCGCCCTCGGTCAGGCCCTGCGTGGCAAGGCCACCTCGGCGCTGGACATCTCCGATGGCCTGCTCGCCGATTGCGGTCACATCGCACTGGGTTCGAAGGTTCGCCTCGAAGTCGAGCGCGAGCGTGTTCCGCTGTCGGAGGCGCTGGTGGCGTTTCTCGGTCAGCGCGGCGCCGAGCGTGCGGCGTTGAGCGGTGGCGATGATTACGTGCTGGCCTTCACCCTGCCGTCCGTCGAGTTGCCGGCGCTGCTCGCCGATGGCTGGCCGACCCATGTGATCGGCCGCGTTACGCAAGGGCAGGGCGTGGTGCTGCTGGATCGCGACGGGCACGACATCACCCCGCAAATCCGGGGTTATCAACATTTTCAGGAGTCACCGTGACAGATCACCCGAAACAGGTTCCGGCCGAATTCGTTCCGCCGTCGGTCTGGCGCAATCCCTGGCATTTCCTCGCGTTCGGCTTCGGCTCGGGCACCTTGCCCAAGGCGCCGGGCACCTGGGGCTCGTTAGTTGCGCTACCCTTTATCCCGTTGTGGCAGATGCTGCCCGACTGGGGTTACTGGCTGATGCTCGGGATCACCATGCTGTTCGGCTTCTGGCTGTGCGGCAAAGTGGCCGACGACCTGCGGGTGCACGACCACGAAGGCATCGTCTGGGACGAAATGGTCGGGATGTGGATCACCCTGTGGCTGGTGCCGGAAGGCTGGTACTGGTTGCTCGCCGGGTTCCTGGTATTCCGCTTCTTCGACATTCTCAAGCCGTGGCCGATCCGCTGGATCGACCGGCATGTTCACGGCGGCGTCGGCATCATGCTCGACGACGTGCTGGCCGGCGTGTTCGCCTGGCTGGCAATGCAGGGACTGGTGTGGATTTTCGCCTGATTTCCAGGCGTGGATGAGGGGCACAGGGATGACTCGACGCTGGTTGGCGATAGTGGTTTTGACCTTGCTTGGCGCCATGGCCCAGGCACAGGACGCACCGCCGTCGGTCATTCACCTGGCCAGCGAAGACTGGGAAGACTACACCGCCGCCGATGGCCATGGCCTGGGCTGGGACGTGTTGCGCAAAGTCTTCGAGCCGGCCGGCGTGACCCTGGATATTCGCACCGTGCCCTACACCCGCTCGGTCGGGCTGGTGCAGTTGAAGGAAGCCGACGCACTGGTCGGTTCCTATCGCGGTGAAGCCGAGCAGGTGCTGTACCCGAAATGGAATTTCGATTCCGACCACATCTACGCGCTCGGCCTGGCCAGCAATCCATCGCCGACCCAGGCGACGCTGGGCAAGTACCGACTGGCCTGGGTGCGCGGCTATCGCTACGAAACCTACCTGCCGAACGTCAAACGCTTCAACCAGATCGAGCGCCGCACCGGCATCCTGTCGATGCTCAAGCAGGGGCGGGCGGATTACTACATCGATGCGCTGACGGAAATAGAAGCGGTGGTGAGAAACGCCGCCGACCCGTCGCAGTACCGTTATTCGCATCTGGCGGAATTGCCGCTGTACCTCGGTTTCGCCGACACCCCGCAAGCCCGCGCACTGATGTCGATCTACGACCAGCGCATGGAGCAGTTGGTGAAAAGCGGCGAGTTGAAGCCGATCTTCGAGCGCTGGAAACAACCCTATCCCTTCGAATGAACGCGATAAGGGCGAGCCTGTTATCAAACTTTTTGATCGTTATGGCCGATAATTCAGCCTAAGCGCCTGCGGGAACCTGCTGTTACAATGCCGCCCAGCGAATCTTCAGACTTTTCAGATCAGGAGCACACCGGTGCCTGTCGTTTTTGTCGCCGCTTCCAAGCTGCCAACGCCTTTTGCGCAATTCACCATGCACGGTTTTCTCGATGAAGCCACCGGCCGCGAGCACGTCGTGCTGAGCCTGGGTGAGATTGCCGATGGTGCCCCGGTACTCGGCCGTCTGCACTCCGAATGCCTGACCGGCGATGCCTTGTTCAGCCAGCGTTGCGACTGCGGTTCGCAACTTGAGGGCGCCCTCAAAGCCATCGCTCGCGAAGGTCGTGGCGTGTTGCTGTACCTGCGTCAGGAAGGACGCGGCATCGGTCTTTTGAACAAGATCCGTGCCTACGAATTGCAGGACGGCGGCGCCGACACCGTGGAAGCCAACGAGCGTCTGGGCTTTGCCGCCGACCAGCGTGACTACGCCATGTGCCTGCCGATGCTGGAGCATCTGGGCGTCAAATCCCTGCGTCTGATGACCAACAACCCGCGCAAGGTCAAAGCCTTGACCGACATGGGTATCGTCGTCGCCGAGCGCGTGCCGCTGCACACCGGCCACAACCCGCACAACAAACTCTATCTGGCGACCAAGGCCAGCAAGCTCGACCACATGATGGGCAACGAGCATCAGGGCGAGGTAGACCGGGCGTGACCCGCGGGCAAGTGCGGCGCCGTCTGTCGATCGCCTGGTGGAAATACCTGGCGCTGGCGCTGGTGCCGCTGTTCGTGATCAACGCTGTGTTCGGCCAGGGCGAGGCAATTCTGCCGGTGCTGGCGATGCCTTTCTTTATCGCTGGCGTGGCCTCGATGTTTGTCAGCCTGAAGTTTTTCGGGCGCTACAAACATGCGCTGATCGCCACGCAAAAAGCCCTCGATACCCCTGAAGAACCCGCTGCCTGGATTGCCCTGGCGGCGAGCCTTCGCAGTGCATACCTGGTCGCGGCGCTGCCGGCATGGATTGGCGCGCTGGCGGTGTTCGTCGGCCTTGAAGCGGTGCCGCTGATGTTGCTGGCGCTGTCCACGGCGGTGCTGTTCTACCTCTACCGTATCCCGCGTCAACTCGCTTGATGCGGCGACTCTGGCTGGCGGTTCTGCTGCTGGCCGTCAGCGGTGAAACGCTGGCTGCCCTGCGGGTGGTCAGCCTCGCGCCATCCCTGTCTGAAATCGTGGTTGAACTGGATTCGGCGGATCTGCTGGTCGGCGTGTTGGATGCCGGTGAGCGGCCATCCGCGATCAAGGACGTGCCTTCGGTGGGTCGTTACGGTCAGCTCGACATGGAACGCCTGCTCAGTCTCAAACCTGACTTGTTGCTGTTATGGCCCGGCAGCGTCGGCCCGGCCCAGCGTGACCAGCTCAAGCGTTTGAACATCCCGACGTTCGTTGCCGAGCCCCACAGTCTCGAACAGTTGACCGCGCAGATTGAAATCATCGCGACACAGCTTGGTCGTCCTGAGCGTGGGGTCGCGCGGGCCAGTGAGTTGCGACAAAACCTCGATGAGCTGCGCCAGCGCTACCGACGGGAAACGCCGCTGCGGGTGTTCTATCAAGTCTGGGACAAGCCGCTGTACACCGTCGGCGGCGGGCAGATCATCAGCGATGCGCTTGAAGTGTGCGGCGCGCGCAATGTGTTCGGCGACCTGAGCCTGCCGGCGCCGCAGGTAAGCATCGAAGCGGTTTTACAGCGTGATCCCGAAGTGATTCTGGCCGGCGATCAGTCGCAACTGGATGCGTGGAACGCTTGGCCGCAGGTCACAGCAGTCAAGCACGGGCAATTGCTGCTGGTCACCGATAAAGGTCTGGAGCGCCCGAGCGGGCAGATGATCGAGGCGACGGCCAAGCTCTGCCAGCTGATTGCGCCAGATCGTTAGAGCTGCGGCGTCCAGGTCACGCCGAACATGAACGCCCGACCTTCCTCGCGATAGCCATACTGACTGCCGTCATGGTTGTACAGCGCCCGGCTGTAACCCTTGTCCAGCAGGTTATCGACCTTGAAATCCAGCTTGATCTCACGGTTCAGCGCCCAGCTGCTGCGCAGTCCGAGCAGTGCATAACCGCCCAATGGTTGCTGATTGTTCAGATCGTCGTAACTGCTGCTGACGGCCTGCCAACTGGCGCCGAGGCCAAGGCGATCGAACTGTCGATCCAGATCCCAGCTCAAGGTGCGACGGGCACGACGTGCCAGGGTGTGGCCGGTGTCGCGGTCGCGGGGATCGATGATCGCCACGCCAAGGTTGCTCTGCCAGCCGAACAGCTCCTGTTTCAGCGCTGCTTCGAAGCCGTTGATTCGCGCCGAGGCGACGTTTTCGGGGCGTGAGTTGCTGCCGAAGATGATCGCGTCTTCCAGATCGGTCCGATACAGCGAGGCTTCGAGGCGAGTGCTGTCGCTCAACTGGCTGCGCCATTGCAGCTCGTAGCTTTTTGAGGTTTCCGGTTTCAGGTCGGGATTGCTGAAGTCCGGGTAATACAGATCGTTGAAGGTCGGCGCGCGGAAACCTTCGCTGTAGCTGAGCAGCAGATCGTTGTCCGGATTGACCGGCAAGGTCAGCGTGCCGCTCCAGCTGTTCTGGCCGCCGAATTGCTGGTTGTCGTCGCGACGCAGGCCCAGTTCGGTGGAAAAGCTGTCGGCCTGGAAGCGATGCTGGATGAAGGCTGCGCGGTTCCAGCGGCTGTCTTCGTCGAACGCCGTGCTGCTGTTGATGCGATCTTCATACCAGTCGCCGCCAAGGATCAGGCTGTTGCGCGCATCGAGGGTCAGGTCGTTCTGCCAGGTCACCGAATCACGGTAGGTGTTGAACACCGAGCGTTCATCGCTGAGCTTGTCGAAGGACTTCTCGCGGTTTTCGCTGTGGCCGAGTTCCAGGCGCGACTTCCAGCGCTCGTTGATCCGCGCGTCGATGTAGCTGCTGAAACTGCTGACGGTGAAATCGCTGTAGGGCTGCTGCTGGAGGGAGTCGAAAGTCACCGGGTCGAAGCGCCCGAATGGGTTGTCGAACTCGCTTTTGCCACGGTTATCCAGCAGATTGGCGCCGACTTCGATGTCATCGGTCAACGCATGGCTGAGGCTCAGGCTGATGGATTTGTTGCGATAGGCGTCGTGATCGCCGTCGCTGGGATACGACTCGTGGGTGCGGTCGAGGCCGGCGGTTTCATCGAGGCTGGCGCCGAGGTTGAAACGGGTTTTCTCATCACCTCCGGACAGACCGACACTGCGCTCCCAGGTCTGGTTGCTGCCGAATCCGACATGCATCCGCGGCTGCAAGCCTTGTTCGCCGCCGCGCCGTGTGAAGATCTGAATCACCCCGCCAATCGCATCGCTGCCGTAGATCACCGAACGCGAACCGCGCAAAACTTCGACCCGCTCGATCTGCTCGATGTTGAGGTGTTGCAGGTTGCTGTCGCCCGAGGTGGAGTTGCCGATGCGCTGACCGTCGACCAGCACCAGGCTTTGCGCAGACTGCGTGCCGCGAATGTAGATTCCCGGCAGGCTGCCGCGTCCGCCGGTTTGTGCGACTTGTACGCCCGGTACCCGTTGTAGCAGCTCGGTGACGCTGCGCGGTTGCAGGCGCTCGATGTCTTCGCGGGTGAACACGGTGTTGGCGGCGCTGCTGTCGTTGCGCGCTTCGACCTGGCGGTTGGCGCTGATCAGCACGTCCGGCAGCTTCAGGGCCTGATCGCGTTCGAAATTGTCGGCGAGGGCATTGGCGGAGGGCAGCAGCAGGAGGGGCAGGGCGAGGCGCGAGAGGTTCATCGGTATTCCGTAGGTCTTTCTGGTGTGCACAAAATTTCTAGCGACACAAAACACTGTGGGAGCGGGCTTGCCCGCGATGGCGTCGGTACATCCAACATCAATGTTGACTGTGCCGACCTCATCGCGGGCAAGCCCGCTCCCACAGGGATGGTGATTATTTGTTGAGCAGAGTCAGGCGCTCACGCACCGCCGCTTCGATCCCGGCCTCGTCCAGCCCGCACTCGGCCAGCATCTGCGCCGGTTTGGCGTGCTCGACGTAAACGTCCGGCAAGCCCAGGTGCAGCACCGACTTGAGGATGTTTTCGCGGGCGAGAAATTCGCTGACCGCGCCACCGGCGCCGCCCATGATCGCGTTCTCTTCGATGGTCACCAGCAGGTCGTGGCTGTTGGCGATCTCGCGCACCAGCGCTTCGTCCATCGGCTTGACGAAACGCATGTCGACCACGGTCGCATCCAGCGTCTCGGCGACTTTCAGGGCTTCGGCCATTTGCACGCCGAACACCAGCAGGGCGACCTTGTTGCCCTGCCGACGCACCACGCCCTTGCCGATCTCGATCGGTTCGAGGTCTTTCTCTATGGTCGCGTTCGGGCCGGTGCCGCGCGGGTAACGCACCGCCGCCGGGCCGTTGTACAGGTGGCCGGTGGTGAGCATCTTGCGCAGTTCGTTTTCATCGCTCGGGGTCATGATCACCATGCCCGGGATGCAGCGCAGGAACGACAGGTCGAAGCTGCCGGCGTGGGTCGGGCCGTCTTCGCCCACCAGGCCGGCGCGGTCGATGGCGAACAACACGTCGAGGTTTTGTACTGCGACGTCATGCACCAACTGGTCATAACCGCGCTGCAGGAACGTCGAGTAGATCGCCACCACCGGTTTCGCGCCTTCGCAGGCCATGCCGGCGGCGAGGGTCACGGCGTGTTGCTCGGCAATCGCCACGTCGAAGTAGCGCAGCGGGAAGCGTTCGCTGAACGCCACCAGATCCGAGCCTTCCTTCATCGCCGGGGTGATGCCCACCAGGCGCGGGTCGGCAGCGGCCATGTCGCACAGCCATTCACCGAACACGCCGGAATACTTCGGCCCGCCGGCCTTTTTCGGCGCAGCGGCCGGGGCGTCCAGCGGTTCGAGCTTGGTAATGGCGTGGTAACCGATCGGGTCGACTTCCGCCGGGGCGAAGCCTTTGCCTTTCTTGGTGACGATGTGCAGGAATTGCGGGCCTTTCAGATCGCGCATGTTGCGCAGGGTGGCGATCAGGGTCGGCAGGTCATGGCCGTCGATAGGGCCGATGTAGTTCCAGCCCAGTTCTTCGAACAGGGTGCCGGGAACCAGCATGCCTTTTGCGTATTCTTCGGTGCGACGGGCGATTTCCCAGGCGCCGGGCAGGCGCGACAGCACTTTCTTGCTGCCTTCACGCATGCTCGCGTAAGTGCGGCTGGAAAGGATCTTCGCCAGATAGTTCGACAGCCCGCCGACGTTGCGCGAGATCGACATGTCGTTGTCGTTGAGGATCACCAGCATGTTGGCGTCGACTTCCGGCGCGTGGTTCAGCGCCTCGAATGCCATGCCGGCGGTCAGTGCCCCGTCGCCGATCACCGCAATCGCCTTGCGATCACTGTTCTGCAGGCGGGCGGCGATAGCCATGCCCAGCGCGGCACTGATCGAGGTGCTGGAGTGGCCGACGCCGAAGGTGTCGTACTCGCTCTCGGAACGGCGCGGGAAAGCCGCGATGCCGTCCTTCTGGCGCAAGGATTCCATGCGCTCGCGACGACCGGTGAGGATCTTGTGCGGATAGGCCTGATGACCGACGTCCCACACCAGCCGGTCGTCCGGGGTGTCGAAGACGTAATGCAACGCGATGGTCAGCTCGATGACGCCCAGACCGGCACCGAAATGCCCACCGGTCTGGCCGACCGTGTAGAGCAATTCCAGGCGCAACTCATCAGCCAGGGTTTCCAGCTCGGCTTCGCCTAACCGGCGCAGGCCGTCCGGCGTGTTCGCGCGGTCGAGCAGGGGCGTGGTCGGGCGCTTGCGGGGAATCTCATGAAACGTCGTGGGCATCAGGCGAATCGTTATAGGTATAAAAGATGCGGCAGTTTACCTGATGCATCGCCCCCTGCCCACGCGTTGGTCTTTTTTGGCTGATTAGCCTTCAGTTACGCCGATCGACGATATACCGGGCCAGATCGCGCAACGGCTCGGCAGCCGCGTCAAACGGTCGCAGCGCGTGCAGGGCCTGATCGCGCAGTTCCAGCGCGTAAGCCTTGGCCGCGTCCAGACCGAGCAGCGCCGGGTAGGTCGGCTTGTCGCGGGCGATGTCGGCGCCCTGGCGCTTGCCGAGGGTTTCGGTATCGCTTTCGACGTCGAGAATGTCGTCCTGCACCTGGAATGCCAGGCCGATGGCCTGTGCATAAGTCTGCAGGGACTTGAGTTCATCCTTCTCGGCACGGCCGCTGGCCAGAGCGCCGAGCTTGACGCTGACTTCGATCAGCGCGCCGGTCTTGTGCCGGTGCATCTGTTCCAGGGCTTTCTGGTCAAGCTTGAGGCCGACCGAACCGAGGTCGATGGCCTGACCGCCGACCATGCCGGCCGGGCCCGCCGCGTGCGCCAGCGCCGTAACCTGTTGCAGGCGGATGTCCGCACTCAGGTCGCTCAGGCGCGGGTCGAGCAGGGCGCTGAACGCCAGGCTCTGCAAGCCGTCGCCGGCCAGAATCGCGCAAGCTTCATCGAATTTCTTGTGAGTGGTCGGCTGGCCGCGACGCAGATCGTCGTCGTCCATCGCCGGCAAATCGTCGTGCACCAGCGAATACGCGTGGATCAGCTCAACCGCACACGCCGCGCCGTTGGCCTGTTCGGCCTTGCCGCCAAGGGCTTCGCACGCCGCGTAGGCCAGCAGCGGACGCACGCGTTTGCCGCCGTTCATCACGCTGTAGCGCATGGCTTCATAGAGGCGCGCCAGTTCTGGCAGCGGGGCGTTGAACAGGGTTTCCAGTGCCGCGTTGACCCGCGCCTGGCTGGTGGCCGAATACGCTGCAATCATTCTGGCTGATCCGCGTCGAAGGGTTCCTCGGCGAGTTCGCCATCGCGCTCCAGCAACACCTGGACCTTCTGCTCGGCCTGGGCCAGCGCCGCCTGGCAGTCACGGGTCAGGCCGATGCCCTGCTCGAAAGCGGTCAGCGAGTCTTCCAGCGACAATTCACCGTTCTCCAGACGCTCCACCAGCGTTTGCAGGTCGGCGAGGGACTGTTCGAAATCCAGTGCAGCTTTTTTGCGGGCCATGGCGGCTAATTCCGGTTGACGTTAAACCGGCGCGACACTAGCAGATAGGGGGGGTATGGGCAAATGAGCGGGGCTTGGATCACTCTGCGGATTTGCCTGGAAAACTGATCTGATAGCGCGTGCTGCGCCCACCGCCGGGCAGGCGTTCGAGACAACCTTTTTCCAGCAGCTCCGCCAGATGTCGGGTCGCCGTCGCCTTGGAGACTTTTGCCACGGCCTGATACTGCGCCGCACTGATACCGTGCTCGAAACCACGCTCACCACCGTCGAGCAAGCGGTTGAGCACTTTGATCTGCTCCACTGACAGCTCGGATTCCCGGTGCGTTTGCCAGAAGCGTGACTTGCCCAGTACGCCTTCAATCCGCGCAATCGCCTGTTGCAGGCTGCGCAGCAGGGTTTGCAGGAACCATGTGAGCCAGTCAGTGATGTCCAGCGTGGCTTTCTGACTGGATTCTAGAATCCGGTAGTAGCCCGCGCGGTCATCGAGAATGCTGGCCGACATCGCATAAAAACGAATCGCCTGCGCTTCGCCTTGAGCCAATGCCAGATCGGTGAGGGTGCGAGTCAGGCGCCCGTTGCCGTCGTCGAACGGATGCAAGGTGACGAACCAGAAATGCGCGATACCTGCTCGCAGTAAAGGATCGAGGCCTGCCTGATGCTGACTGGCGTCGAACCACTTGAGAAAACTGTCCAGTTGTCGCTCAAGCCCTTGTCGCGGTGGCGCCTCGAAGTGCACGGTCGGGCGGTCGATGCGCCCGGAAACCACCTGCATTGGCTCATCGCCGCGTAGAGCGCCGACATTGATTGCTCGCGAAAGGAAACCACTCTCCTGTTCTGGAAACAGCCATGAGTGCCATTCCAGCAATCGCTCCAGCGTCAGCGGTTCAGCAAGGCGGCGGGTGGCATCGAGCATAAGTTGAGCCAGCCCCTCGCTGCGCTTGCTGACTTTGTCGCCATCGGGTAATTCCAGCCCCAGGCGCCGTGCCAGCGAAGATCGCACGGATCCGACATTCAACTGCTCACCCTCGATGGCCGAGGAGGTCACGATGTTTTGCAGCAAAGCGTCCAGCTCTGTCTGCGCGCTCAGTGAATGGCTCACCGATCCCGCCATGCCCATCAATTGACCTTGTGCCTGAACACACTCGCGCAACAACGGTGCCAGGCGTTCCGCCTGCCAGTTAAAGTCGGGCCAATCAGGCTGCTGCCAGATCCAGTGAGTCGTCATTGATTGCTGATCCTGAGTGCGTGAGCCGATTGGAAACGCTATTCGGCTCATTTCGTGAGCCGAATATGACGCCTATTCGGCTCATCGTCCACTGGACGCCGTGATTCCCACCGCAAATCCACATGTATCCGATTGTTAAAAAACTGCCGAATCGCTAACCTTCGCGCCTTCTACGACCCGACAGTCACGGGTCTTTCAGACGAAACGCAGTTTTCACCGCTGTGAAGTACCGAGGATCGGGTGCAAGGTTTCGTCAGGCATGGCAGGAGGCATCACATGCGTTCACTTCTTTTGCTGCTGATCGGCCTGGCCTGCGTGCCGGCGCTGTCGGCTGCACCGAGTGCCGAGATGTCTGAACCGGTGGGCGGCTGGCGCTATCACGGGCTGCTCGATCGCACGGAAAACCCGCAAGTCGCCTATCCCACGCCGCCCATCGATCGCGGCATCCAGCGCAATCGCACGATGATCGAGGGTCAGCTCAAGGCCATCGGGCATCTGCGCCCGCCGCACAGCCTGGCGGTGAATGGCAATCCACTGAATCTGTACACCGACGACCAGGGCCGTTTTGCCCGGCCGTATGCGTTCGGCGCCGGTTCCAACAGCGTCGAGGTGATCAGCGCCGACGGCAAGTCGCTCAAGCGCGTTCAATTCTACGAAGCCAACAATTTGCGCACGCCGGCGCGGATCCGCGTGGTGCTCGGTTGGGACGACCCTAAAGCCGAACTCGACTTGCACGTCATTACGCCTGACGGCCAGCACGCCTTCTGGGCGCGCCCGGCGATGAGCAACGGCGGCGGCCTCGACCCCGACGGCGTCGATGGCCCCGGCCCGGAAATGTTCACCATGACTGCGCCGCTGCACGGCACCTATCTGGTTTACGTCAACTACTGGGGCAACTTCGGTAACGGCGGCTATAACTTCGAGGAGACCAGCAACCAGAACGAGGTCATCACCTCGCAGATCACGCTGGTGCTCAACGAAAACACCGTCGACGAAAAACGCGAAACGTTCATCGTGCCCCTGCGGGCCATCGGTGATCTGCTGCTGGTCAAGACTTTCAACTATTAAGCATCCCGCCACGGATGAACTCGGGTTCTGGAAAGATGAGCGATAACACTGCTACACCGGCCGCCGTAACACCTGCGGGCAAACCTTCCCGGCGCTGGCCGTTGCTAGTGGTCGGGCTGTGCCTGGTGGCCGGCGTGGCGGGCGGGCTCGGCTGGCTGATGCACAAACCGAAGGCGCCGCCGGCGGAACTGGCCAGCGACAAACTCGGCCTGAGCCGTCCGGACGCGCTGCTGGAAACCCGCTCCCTGAGCCAGTTGCCGAAAGACCTGCTGAAGGTGCCGTTCCTCAAGGCCACGCTCACCGAGGATTTCGTCTTCTATTACGAAACCCATGCCGACCGTCTCGGCTTGATCGGCAGTCTGCGGCGGATCATCTACGAGCATGACCTGAAGCTGCAGGACAGCCTGATCGAACAGCTTTTCGATCAACCGGCAGACGTGGCGTTGTGGCGTGGCGCCGATGGTCGGCTGAAGGATTTCCTGCTGGTAATGGATCGCGGCGGCCTGGCCAAAGTCCTGGAGCCGCTGGCGAAAGTCGCGCTGGATGATTCGCAACTGAGCGTGTTCAGCACCCTGAAAGTCGGTGGCGATGAAGTGCCGCTCTATCAACTGACCTACAACGCCGGCAAATCTCTGTTGTTTGCCTCCCGCGGCGACAAACTGGTGGTGCTGTCCAACCCGACCAAATTCTACGATCCGGAAAGTGGCGCTTCCGAAGAGTCCGGCCACGTCTCGCCGCAAGCGCTGGCGGCGCTGCTCAACGGCGAAAAACTGTTCCCCGAAGCGTTCGGGCTCGCGGCCAAAACGCCTGAAACCAAACAGCGCCTGTCGGTCAATTCCAGTGTTCTGGCCATGGGTTACCAGCGTTTCATCCCGAACTTCGCCGGCCTGCGTTTCGACATGGACGACAAGGGCTGGCATAGCTACCTCGCCATGGACGAACTGGAGAACCAACCGGACTTCGATTTCAAACCGGTCTGGCAGGCCATGCCGCTGGGCGCCAGTGCTTGCGTGACCTTGCCGATTGCGGCCGAGCCGCAAAAACCGTTGCTGGTGAAACTCGGCGCCGAAGAAGCGGTGGCGCAGAAACTCACCGAACATGTGGCCGGCGCGGCGGGCCTGTGCTGGTACGCCGATTCGCGGCTGTACACGCCATTGCTGGTGGCCAGTCTGAACGACGAAGACAACGGCAAACTCGACGCGGATATCGGCACGCTGTTCGATTCGATGGTCGGCGCTTATGAAGGCAAGGTCGACGAACACGCGTTCCCGGTGGTCGAGAAACAGGAAGGCCAGAGCCACCTCTGGCAGCGTCAGGTCAGCTCCAACTTCGGCCCGTACGCGGCCAAGGATGCCGAGAACCCGGACGCGATCACCGGCCGTGCTTTCATGAAAGTCAGCCTGGCGCGCCACGGTTCGACGCTGCTGTTTTCCCTCGATGACAAATTGGTCGACAAGGCCCTCGGCACGCTCGACAAACGCTTCCCGCCGATGGCCGACGTGCTGCCGAAAGACGTGCTGATGCCGATCTACTTCGGCCCGGATTCGATGGCGCAACTGATCCAGCAGGAAACCCTCGACAGCCTGCCGCAGGACATGGAGCCGGTGTTCTACAACGCCGCGCAAACCTACCTGATCCCGAAACTGCGCACCCTCGGCGGCATGGGCAAATACGCCCTGACCCTGCCTGAAGGCAGCGAGCCCGACGGTCACTGGCAATGGCTGCCGCTGGAGTGGAAAGCGCTGTGACCGGACTGATTCGCAGCCTTGGCCTTCTGGCGCTGTTGCTCAGCGCTGGTGCCCGAGCCGTTGAGGCGCCGGCCCTTGATCCGCAGCAGTCCCAGGTGTTTCGCGCCTGGTTCGTGCGCATCGCCCAGGAACAATTGAGCAAAGGCCCAAGCCCACGCTGGTATCAGCAGGACTGCGCGGGGCTGGTGCGCTTCGCCGCCAACGAAGCGCTGAAAGTCCACGACGATAAATGGCTGCGCAGCAATGGCGTGTCCAACCGCTACCTGCCGCCGGAGCTGGACCTGAGCGCCGATCAGCGCAAGCTCGCCCAGCAATGGCAGCAGGGCGGCGGCAAGGTCGGGCCCTACGTCAACGCGATCAAACTGATTCAGTTCAACAGCCATCTGATCGGCCGCGACGTGTCCCAGGCACGGCCCGGCGATCTGATGTTTTTCGATCAGGGCGACGACCAGCACCTGATGATCTGGATGGGCCGCTACATCGCCTATCACACCGGCACGACCACCCCAACCGACAACGGCATGCGTTCGGCAAGCCTGCAGCAACTCATGACATGGAAGGACACCCGATGGATACCCGACGCAGCCAACCCCAACTTCATCGGCGTCTATCGACTGAACTTTCTCTCCCAATGACCGGTGCCCGCATGCTGCGTTTACTGCCTTTTCTGCTGCTGTTAGCCCTGCCGTTTTCGGCCGTGAATGCCGAAGACACCGTGGAGCCGAGCGGCTATACACCGGTCTCCGGTGAGAGCTTTTTCCTGCTGGCCGACAGCAGTTTCGCCGCCGACGAACAGGCGGTGGTTCGCCTTGAAGCGCCGGGTCGCGACTATCGCCGTTTCCGCATGGAACCGTACGGCGGCGCCGATATCCGCGTGTACAAGATCGACAAGCCGCTGGACTTTCTCAAGCGCCAGAAAAACCTGCACCGCGTGGTCAGCGATGGCCAGTTCAAGGGCGAAGGCCTGTCGAACACCCTCGCGTACCTGTGGGACAACTGGTACCGCAAATCCCGTCGGGTGATGCAGCGTGCGTTCTCTTACGAGTCGCGTCAGCAAGTCACCGAAGAAGTGCCGGAACTGAAGATGGGCAACGCCATCGCCGCGCCGACACCGTACGACGCGCAACCGCAATTCGCCCTGATTCCGGGTCTGCCAGTGGTCAGCCAGTTCCGTTATCCGCTGTGGCAAGCCAAACCGATCCAGCCGCCGACCGGCGTCAATCTGGCCGGGTCTTCCAGCGAGTTCGTCAGCGTCGCACCGGGTAACGTCTACATCCCGCTGGGCAATCTGAAACCGGGCCTCTATCTGGTCGAAGCGCTGATCGGCAAGTACCGCGCAACCACCATGGTGTTCGTTTCCAACACCGTGGCGGTGAGCAAGATTGCCGGCGACGAATTGCTGGTATGGGCCGCGCGCAAACACGAAGGCAGTTCGGTGCCGAAGGTCAATGTGCTGTGGACCGACGGCCTCGGCGTGATGAGCAGCGGCGCCACCGACACCGATGGTCTGCTGCGCCTGAAACACGTCAGCCCCGAGCGTTCGTTCGTCATCGGCGAGGACGAAGAGGGTGGTGTGTTCGTCTCGGAAAACTTCTATTACGACAGCGAAATCTACGACACCAAACTCTACGCCTTCACCGACCGGCCGCTGTATCGCCCGGGTGATTGGGTGTCGCTGAAAATCGTTGGCCGCGAATTCAAGAATGCGCGGGATTCGGTATTGCCGGGGGCGGCGGACGTCAATGTCAGCGTGCTCGATGCGACCGGTACCGAGTTGCAGCGACTGGATCTGAAGCTCGACTCCAAGGCCGGCACCCAGGGCCGTTTCCAGTTGCCGGACAATGCGGTGGCCGGTGGTTACGAGCTGCGTTTCAACTACAAGGATCAGGCCTACAGCAGCGCCTTCCGTGTGGCGGAGTACATCAAGCCGCACTTCGAAATTTCGCTGAACCTGGCCAAGCAGGATTACCGCACGGGCGAGCCGGTGAAGGGCAGCCTGGTGCTGCTGTACCCGGACGGCAAACCGGTGGCCAACGCCAAACTGACCCTGAGCCTGCGCGCCCAGCAACTATCGATGGTCGACAACGAGCTGCAATACCTCGGGCAATTCCCGGTGGAGCTGACCAGCACCGAACTGACCACCGACAGCAAGGGCAACGCGACCCTCGACCTGCCAGCCGCCGACAAACCGAGCCGCTACATGCTCACCGTGTTCGCCAGCGATGGCGCGGCGTATCGGGTCAAGACCACCAAGGAAATCCTAATCGACCGGGGAGCCGCCAGCTTTCGCCTGACCGCGCCGCAGCGCTTCAGCGCAGTGGGCGACAAGGTCGCGTTCAGCTACGCCAACGAGGGTGGCAGCCAACAGGCCCAGGCCGTTGTGCCGAGCAGCTACAGCTGGGTGCGTCTGGAAGACCAGACCACCGGCGAAGGCAAACTGGCGGCGAAAGACAAAGGCTTCAGCGTCGCTTTCGATCGCCCGGGCACCTACAACCTGTCGCTGAAAGATCAGCACGGTCGGGTGCTCGGTGCGACCGGTCATTCGGTCACCGGCGATGGCGTCAAGGCTGTGCCGGGCACTGTGGAAATCGTCCTCGACAAACCCGAGTACAAGGCCGGCGATGAAGCGCTGGCACTGATCACGTTCCCGGAACCGGTCAGCGATGCACTGCTGTCGCTGGAGCGCGACAAGGTCGAGGCCACCGCGCTGCTGGCCAAGGGCGGCGACTGGCTGAAACTGGAAAAACTCAGCGAAACCCAATACCGCGCACGCATCCCGGTAAAGGACAACTTCGCGCCGAACCTGACGTTCTCTGTGCTGTACACCAAGGGCGGTCAGTACAGCTTCCAGAACGCCGGGATCAAGGTCGTCGCGCCGCAGATCGACGTGGCGATCAAGACCGACAAAGACACCTATCAGCCGGGCGATACGGTGACGGTCGACCTGACCACGCAGTTCGCCGGCAAGGCTGTGCCGGCGCACCTGACGGTCAGCGTCGTGGATGAAATGGTCTACGCGCTGCAACCGGAAGTCGCGCCGACCATCGACCAGTTCTTCTACCACCCGCGCCGCAACAACGTGCGCACCAGCGCCAGCCTGTCGTTCATCAGCTACGACGTGGCGCTGCCGGGCAGCCCGGGCGCACCGGGCAAGGCCAACCGCAGCGAACGCGGGGTGAAAGTGCTGGAGCGGCCGCGCCGCGAAGACGTCGATACCGCCGCGTGGCAGCCAGAATTGCTGACCGACGCCGACGGCAAGACTCGCTTCACCTTCAAGATGCCGGACTCGCTGACCCGCTGGCGCATCACCGCGCGGGCGATTGCCGATGACGGTCAGGTCGGGCAGAAGAAGCAGTTCGTTCGCTCGGAAAAACCGCTGTACCTGAAGTGGAGCGGGCCGAGCAAATTCCGCAAAGGCGATCAGCCGCAGCTCGGCGTGTTCGCCTTCAGCCAGGCCGAGAAACCGGTCAAGGCTGAGCTGGTGACGCACTACGCTGGCGCCGAACAGCGCCTGCCGGTGACGCTCAACAACGGCATCAACTACCTGCCGTTGCCGGCATTTGCGTTGGCTACTGGCGAGTGGACAGCCGAGCTGGTGCAGGACGGCAAAACCGCCGATGCCCTCGCTGTTCGCCTGACCGCGACTGGCGAAGGCTGGCAAGTGACGCAGACCCAGAGCCTCGACGTGGCCAGCGGCGACACGCCATTGAGCCTGCCGGCGGACGCCACCGACATTCGCCTGCGTCTGGATGACAGCCCGCAAGCGCTGTTCCGTTCGGCCCTCGACGATCTTCTCAGCTATCCCTACGGCGGCGTCGAACAGACCGCCAGTCGCTTGCTGCCGTTGAGCATCGCCTATCCGTCGCTGGCGTCGAACCCGCAGATCCGCGATCGCTTGCGCCTGATCATGCAGAACAGCCGTTTGCGGCTGGTGCAAATGGCCGGGCCGTCGGCGAGCTTTACCTGGTGGGGCTTTGATGGTGAGCCGGATGCGTTCCTCACCGCTTACGCTTATTACGCCGACTGGAACGCCAGTCAGGTGCTGGATCTGACCTTGCCGCCGGAGCACTGGCAGCGGGTGCTGGAGGTTTACGCCAAGCAGGCGCCGAACACGCCATTGCTGCAACGGGCGCTGATCCTGTCGTTCGCCAAACAGATGCACTTGCCGGTCAACACGCTGCTCAGCGGTTTGATGGAGGATCTGGCCAAGGCCGGGGAAGGCAGTGCCGAAACCCTGATGGACGATGGCGAAGACAGTCTGGTGATGGGCGATCCGGATTCGGCGCTCGGTCTGGCGGCGGCGCGGGTCTTGACCGCATCGCTGGCAACCCAGTCGAAAGTTGCTCTGCCGGACGCGTTCAATCGTCAGCTGGGCGCTGCGCAACAGCGCTTGTCCGTCAGTTCGCAGCCGTTTGCCGAAGCGCTGAACCTGTCGCTGCAACCGTTCGATCAGGCTCGTGCGACAGCGTTGCTGCAACGCCTGTTGCCGCAGCAATCGACCCTCGAACGCGCGCTGGCGCTGACCTGGCTGCAACGCAGCATTGCCCAGGCGTCGCCGACCATCGCGCTGGCACCGGGCGAAGGCTGGAAGAAAAACTACGGCGCGACCGGCGAGATGTACTGGACGTGGCAGGGTGCTACGCCGGTGCCGAGCGTGTTGACGGTGTCGGGCACTCAAGAGCGTCCGTTGCGTGCCGCGCTGAGCTTCCAGACCCAGCAACCGGCGGTCGATCCGATGGCTGTGACCATCACTCGTCGCCTGTCGCGTCTGGTGCCGGGTGATGAAGCGTTTACCTTCAAACTGGAGCCGGTCGGCACTAAACCGCTGTCCAGCGACAGCCTGTACCTGGACGAAGTGATCCTCACCAGCAAAGCACCGAAACCGCTGCGCTACGGCATGCTCGAAGTGCCGCTGCCGCCGGGTGCGGATGTCGAACGCACCACGTGGGGCATCAAGTTGCAGGGCAAGGACGGCACCGAGCCGACCGCGCTGGAAAAAGCACGGTTCGAGCCGGGTCAACTGGCCTACGCGGTGCCGGTGGATGCGTTGAGCGGTGAATTGCGTCTGCGGCATCTGGTGCGCTTCTCGCAGAAGGGCCAGTTCAACCTGCCGCCGGTGCGTTTCACTCAGGTCTACGCGCCGCAGCATCAGGCCCGCGAAGCGAAAGCGGCCCTGGGTCAGGTCACGGTCAACTGACATGACCCGGCCGCTGGTCTGGCTGCTGATGTGTGTGATTCCTGCGCTGGCGACGGCGCAGGATGAGCCGTTGCGCGTGGCCTATCAAGGCGAGTTGCTGTCGCTGAACACAACGCAACTGACCGCTCGCGAGCCGTTGGCTGCATCGCTGGATACGCCGCTGGGCAGTCTGTGGAAGGTGTTCGTTTACGCGTGGCTGGTGGATACCGGTGCGCAAGAGCCGGCGTATGAATGTCGCGGGCAGTCGAAGGAAGAGGTTTATTGCTGCACAGCGGGTGGCAAGGTCGAGCGAGATCAGGCGCTGGTGAAATCCTGCGGGCTGTATTTCGAGCCGGCGCGCTTGGGCATAACCGCTGGCGATTGGAGAACCTATTGGCAGGCGCGACAGGCGCCGTCGTGGTTGCTGGATTTGCCATCGGTGCAACCGGCTACTCGGGTTTCCGTGGCTGACTTGCTGAAGGTTTTGTCTCTGCTGCCGGCTCAGGATCAGATGCGCCGTGTGCTGCTCGACGTGGTGCTGAATGCGGCGGACGGCAATGTCGTCGGTGAACTGGGCGGGCGCTTGCGGGTGAAAACCTGGAGCTGGCTCGGCGATCAGGACCCGCAATCACGACAGGGCGGATTCGCTGGCTGGACGGCGGACGGCTCGCCGATCTGGGCCGGTGGCCGGGGCACCAGTCAGATGGTTTTGCGGCATTACGGTTCGGCGTTGGCGACGGTGTTGCCCGCATCGTGGCCGGCGGAAGCGGGGCGTTGTGTTGAGGTGGGATTGTTCTCACGTTATCCGGTTTCGCGAGTGCTGTCGGGTGAGCGGGTTGCCGGTTCCGGCCCGTTGCAGGGTGATTACCGCGTCGAATTCGCCAATGGCAATGCGCTGGATATCCACAGCGATGGCGAACTGTTTCTGCTCAACGACAAACTGGTCGCCCGGCTGGATCGCGAAGAGTACGTCGCCCGTGTGCTGGAGCGTGAAGCCAAACCCGAACCTGCCGAAGCCGCCAAAGCGTTGGCCGTGGCGATCCGGACTTACCTGCTGCAAAACGCCACGCGCAACGGCGAATGTTTGAGCATCGATGACAGCAGCACCCGCCAACGGGTCGCCCCGCGTCCTGCTTCCGCCGAATCCCGCAACATCGCGGCGTGGACGGCGGATCTGGTGTTGGCCGGCAGCACCGTCACCTATCACTCCGATCAACCCGGGCCCGACAAACTCGCCTGGCAGCAGGCCGTCGAACAAGCCAATGCCGGCCAGCGTTACGACGCGATACTGCTGCACGCTTACCCGCGCGCCAGCCTCAGCCGTTGGGACAACCCGGTGGCGTCCTGCGAAGCGCTACCCGCCGCGCAGGACTGGCTGCAAAAGCAGCGGCGCGGCTGGCGTCCCAGGCTGGAAAGCGAAACCGGCTACAACGAAGTCAGCACGTTCGCCGTCTGCAAGCTCGCCTTCGGCCGCCCCTTCGTCGACCGCGAACGCCAGCGCATCTATGTGCGCGGCGTGCTGTCCTTGCAGGACCGCCTCGACCTGACTCACGAATACCTGCACCTGGCCTTTGAAGCACACCCCAACGGCCAGGATGAAATCTATATCGAAGGGCTCGCCCGTCACCTTTTGCTGGAATAGACCATGACACTCCGTTATCCACAGGTCTTGCTGTTGCTCTGCGCGCTTAATGCATTGCCAATGGCTATGGCCGCCGACAGCGTCAAACTCGACACCCCGGTCGGCGGCTGGCGCAGCGGCGCGCCTGAAGGCGAGGGCGAAAGCTTCCGCCAGACCGTCAACTACCCGGCCTCCTCGGTAAACACCCCGCTCGGCCAGGCCAACACCGCCCGCATCAGCGGCGAAATCAAAGCCACACCGAAAAACAAAGAGCCCGGCCGCCTGATCGTCAACGGCGTCAGCATGCCGCTGAAAATCGACGACAGCGGCCGCTTCGACCGCCCGTTCTCGTTTCCCAACGGCAGCAACAGCGTCGAAGTCCGCAGCCCGGACGGCCAGCAACGGCACCGCACGCAGTTCCTCAACACCAGCGGCGGCGCTACTCCGGCGAAACTGCGGGTGTTGCTGGCGTGGGACAGCGATGGCACTGACCTCGACCTGCACCTGATCACACCCGACGGCGCGCACATCTGGTACGGCGACCGCGTCGCGCCTAACGGCGCGGCTTTGGATGTCGACGTGACCACCGGCTACGGCCCGGAAATCTTCGCCATGCCGGCACCGATCAAGGGGCAGTATCTGGTGTATGTGAACTACTTCGGCGGTGGGTATCGCGGGGATGATGAGGGCGGGGAAGAGGCGGTGCAGCCTTTGACCACGGCGCAGGTTACGGTGATTACGGAAGAGGGGACGCCTAGCGAGAAGATGGAGACTTTCATCGTGCCGATGCGGGCGGTGGGGGAGTTGACGTTGGTGAAGTCGTTTAGTTATCCGTGACGGTAATCGGGCAGCAGGTTGCTGCCCAATTTCAGAATAGATCCTGATGATTAACTGGCTCAGGGTTGGGACGACAATCGATCCAGTGCAGCGTCATAAGCCGCCTCTCGCTCTCTCTTTCCGATAGCGACTACGAACACCACAATTTCGTGATCAATCACCTGATAAATCAGGCGATACCCAGCGCTTTTCAGCTTCACCTTGTAACAATCTGGCAGCTCGCGAAGCCTGTTTGCTTCTATGCGAGGGTTTTCGAGAACCTCGGCGAGTTTCTTTTTGAACTGCTCGCGAATCGTATCGCCCAGCTTGTTCCATTCCTTTAATGCACGACGATCAAACTCAAGGTTATAGGTCATCCAGACTTACCTTGACTCGCTGAGGCGCGGCAAGACGTTCAGTGACCACTGCGATAAGCGCTTCATCCTCTTCACTGAGCAATGCCGCTTTGAACGGCAATTTGCCCCGGTCCGCGACGTATTGAAGCGTTTGGCGCAGAAGCTCTGAGGGCGAAAGCCCGAGCTTTTCCAGCTCTGCGAAGGCGCGTTTTTTCAGTTCGTCGTCGATACGAATGTTGATGGATGCCATGATGGAATACCTGTAATGACGTTTGTCTTTACGGTACAAGCGCGTTTGGTATCCGGCAAGCGCCGATTCAGATTTCGGACGGTAGGTTTGGTTTTTTGGCAGGTATTAAAAAGCCGGCTTGTGGCCGGCTTCTCGGGGACTGTCTTGGTTTATTTTTGGTAAACCGCGCCAGCCTTCAAAACGTACATCCGGATCTTGCGTCCGGCTGTGGGACTTGGTCAGACAGTGGTCTGCCGCGTCAGGCGTCATCTGGGCCGCTTGGCGGGTCGATGCGCGAATGTGGGGCGCAGGATACTGAGTTTTGTTGGGGATTCCCAGTGCGAAGTGCGGGATAGAGCGTTCAATCCGGGAAAAAACCCGAATTTGTACCGACTATCCGGGCCGGCTGCCCCTCACGACAGAAGCTGGCTCAGAGAAACGGCACCACCGGCCGCCGCTTGCCCAGCGTCGACCACCAGAATACCCACCCCAATACATGAATCCGCTGCTCCTCGATCTGCGCCGCGCGGAAGATTTCGTCCGGGTATTCGGCGCTGTTGTGGCTGCGCAGGCGCAGGGCGTTGCCGGGCATGCGATGCAGGTATTTGATGCGCAGCATGCCGTCGTGTTCGATGGCGTAGATTTCGCCGTCCACCACTTGGGTGAGGCCGCGGTCGATGGCGAGGGTGGAGCCGTCTTCGATTTTCTCGGCCATGCTGTTGCCGATCATGTGGGTGCAGATGGCGTCAGTGTGGCGGATTTCCAGTGTTTCGAGGTGGCTGCGGGGCAGGCGGATGGTTTGTTCCGGGTCCTTGATGACGTGGGTCTTGCCGGAGCCGGGGGCGGTCGGGGTTTCCTTGTAGAGGGGCAGTTCGATGTCGTTGGTGTCTAGCACCGTGTACACGCCGCGAATGGCATGGGCATCGAGGATGTCGCCCGACTCTGTATGCAGGTGCGGGGCGTCTTTCGGGCCTTCGCCGGTCTTCAGCCATTGGCTGTTGACGGACAGCAGGCGCGCAACTTCTTCCATGCGGTACGCGGGTACGCCCCGGGTGTACCAGTTATGAACGTTTTGGGCTTCCGTGCCCCAGAACTTTGCGAATCCCGTGGTGGTGATGTTCGCAGCTTCCAGGAGTGCCTTGAATCTTGGACCGCTAGTGTTCTTTCTCATAAACACGAGTCTACGGCCGGCCTAGAGCGGTTTGAATAAACCTTGCGTTCAAAATCAGGGCAAATTTTGCGACGGGATGTAAGACGCCCTTGTGGGAAATTACACACGCTAAAACTTTTCTGTAGGCCGCTATAAACAAGCTGTTTAAGAACTTATCGGGCAGGCACAAAAAACCCCGGATCAACCGGGGTTTTCTTCAAGCGTGTCGCAGGTCGCGAGGCTTAGCCTTTGTAGGCAGCAACCGACTTGGTGATCGCTTCGCGGGCGGCGTCTGCACCGGCCCAGCCTTCGATTTTCACCCATTTGCCTTTTTCGAGATCTTTGTAGTTCGCGAAGAAGTGCTCGATCTGCTGGATCAGCAGGGCTGGCAGGTCAGTGTATTCCTTCACGTCCACGTACAGCTGGGACAGCTTGTCGTGTGGGACTGCGATGACTTTGGCATCGCCGCCGCCGTCGTCGGTCATGTTCAGGATGCCGACCGGACGCGCGCGGATCACCGAACCTGGAGCAACCGGGTAAGGGGTTACAACCAGCACGTCGAGGGGATCACCGTCGTCAGCCAGGGTGTTCGGGATGTAACCGTAGTTGGCCGGGTAGAACATCGGGGTGGCCATGAAACGGTCAACGAACAGGCAATCGCTGTCTTTGTCGATTTCGTATTTGATCGGCGCGTGGTTGGCCGGGATCTCGATCGCGACGTAGATGTCGTTCGGCAGGTCTTTGCCAGCCGGAATCTTGCTGTAGCTCATTGGGCGTTGCCCCCGTTAGTTGACCAAAAACACTTGGCCGGATTGACCAAAAAGTGGCGGCGATTATAGGCATATTCTGCCGTGGACGCCACGTACCGGAAGTCGTGCAGACCTTTACTCGTGAGCCTGATAGACCGGGTCGCTGGCCTGAAGTTGCTTCAGGCGCGCCAACGGATCCTGGCGGTAGAAAAGCTGCAACTGCGCATACACCTGTGGATAAGCCTCGTGCAGCAGATCCGGAGCGCTGAAGAAGTACTCGCTGGTGACGGCGAAGAACTCGGCCGGGTTCTCGGCGGCATAGGGGTCGATGGCGGTTTCGGCGTCGGGATGGCGGTCGAGCTGGCGGTTGAGATCGTCGTACGCCGCCTGCATCACTTCGGCCCAGTCGCTGACCCGCATGTCGGCGTGCAGCGGCGGCAGGCCGTTGGCGTCACCGTTGAGCATGTCGAGCTTGTGCGCCAGTTCGTGGATCACCAGGTTGTAACCTTCCCAGCCACCACTGGCCATCACCCCGGGCCAGGCGAGGATGATCGGCCCTTGCTGCCACGCCTCGCCGCTGTGTTCGCCGTCCCACTCATGTTCGACGCCGCTGGCATCGCGATGGCGCTGGGGACTGAGGAAGTCGTCGGGGTAGAGGACGATTTCGTGGAAACCCTGATACCAGTTCAGATCGCCGAGATGCAAAAGCGGCAGTTGCGCCTGGGCGGCGAGCAGCAGGCGTTGTTCCTGGTGCAATTCGACGCCGGGCAGGGCGGTCAGGTGTTTGTCTTCGAGGAACAGCACGCTGGCTTCGCGCAGCCACTGGTCTTCAGTGGCACTGATGCCATCGAGAAAACTCAGGTGATGGCGCACCCGCTGCCACAGTTCGTCGGCAATCGGGTGCCTGGCCAGAATGCGCCGGCGGCGCCAGGCGCTCAGCGACCACATCGGCTTAGTGCGATTGGGCTTTGGTGCCGCCGAAACGGCTGCGAACTACGCCGATGATCATCGGGATCAGCGACAGCAGGATGATGCCCACCACCAGCAGCGACAGGTTCTTCTTGATGAATGGCACGTTGCCGAAGAAATAGCCCAGCGTCACCAGACCGCCGACCCACAGGACGGTGCCAAAAACGCTGAACCCGAAGAAGCGCGGGTAAGGCATTTTCGCGACACCGGCCACGAACGGAGCAAAGGTGCGGATGATCGGCAGGAAGCGCGCCAGGGTCACGGTTTTGCCGCCGTGCTTGTCATAGAAATCGTGAGTCTGTTGCAGGTAATCGCGGCGGAAGATTTTCGAGTTCGGGTTGCTGAACAGCTTCTCGCCCGCCGTTCGTCCGATCACGTAGTTAGTGCTGTCGCCGAGGATCGCCGCCAGCATCAGCAGGCCCGCCAGCAATACCGGGTCCATGCCGCCGCCCGCAGCCACTGCGCCGGCGATGAACAGCAGGGAATCACCCGGCAGGAATGGCATCACCACCAGACCGGTCTCGCAGAAGATCACCAGAAACAGGATGGCGTAAATCCATGGCCCGTAATTATTCACCAGCAGGTCGAGATAAACGTCGAGATGCAGGACAAGATCGAGCGGGTTGAAATCCATGGAGGCACCTGTGGTGACGGCCTGACTCGGCAGACCTGTGCGGATGACTTCGTGTAAGCCTACAACCAGGTGTAGTTTTTCTTACAAGCCGGAAAGCTCGGGATTATACGGTTTGAGAGGTGAAAAGCGCGTTGGTTTTGTAGCGGGGGATGTCTGTGTGAACAAATGTCGGGTTGGCATTCATTTTGGGGAGGGAGTCTGCTCCCTCCCCGCAGGGCACTCCGCGATCAGAGCTCGTCGCTGATCGGCAGCACGTAGTTCTTGAACTCGGTGTCTTCCTTGAATCCGATGGATTCATAGGTTTTCTGCGCCACTTCGTTGTCGGCACTGGTGGAGACGCGCATGCGCACGGCCTGGGTTTCCTTGGCCATTTTCTTCGCGGTGCGGATCAGGTTGTCGGCTACCAGCTGGCGGCGGGCGTCTTCGGCGACGTAGATGTCGTTGAGGATCCACACGCGCTTGAGCGACAGGGAGGAAAAGCTCGGGTAGAGCTGGCAGAAGCCCATGAGCTTCTTGTCGTCGTCATCGGCCAGGGCCAGGTAGATCACCGATTCCTTGCGTCGCAGGCGCTTTTCGAGAAAGGCCCGGGAGGAGTCCGGATAGGGCAGGGAGCCGTAGAACTCGCGGTACTTAACGAACAACGGGGTCAGCAAATCCAGGTGTTCGAGGGTCGCTTGGATAATCCGCATGGTAGGTCTCGTCCTTCAATTGGCTGTCTTCACGTGGGGCTGACGGCATCGGGAAACCTTGGGCGGCCGTGCGTCGATCCTGCCTCAAACCGGCGCAGAAAGGCAATGCGGAAACGGTTCAGGCTGGGGGCGGATCGAGTAGGAAATTACTCTTCATGTCTGCACCGGCTTCCGATTCCAGCGTCTGAACCTGCGCTTCATCCTTCAGATTGACGCCCGACAGCTGGCGCCGACAGGCTTCGCGCATCAGATACAGCAAGCGATGCGCCGCCATGCCGTAGCTGAGCCCTTCCAGCCGCACATTGGAGATGCAATTGCGGTACGCATCCGTGAGGCCGACTTTTGGATTGTAGGTGAAATATAAACCCAGGCTGTCCGGCGAACTGAGGCCCGGACGCTCTCCAATCAGCATCACAACCATTTTGGCGCCCAGCAACTGGCCGATTTCATCGCCAATTGCCACTCGACCCTGTTCCACCAGCACTACAGGTGCGATCGACCATTCGTCGGCGCTCATCTGTTCTTCCAGACGGGTGAGAAACGGCAGGGTATGCCGATGCACCGCCAGCGCTGACAGACCGTCCGCCACCACAATCACCAGATCCACGCCGCCCGGATGCGCCTGGGCGTATTCGCGCAGAGTTTGCGCCGATTGATCGCTCAACTTGCGCCCCAGATCCGGGCGTTGCAGGTAGCTATTGCGATCTCCCGCCGCGCTGTGCAGCAGCAAACTGTCACGCTGGCGCTCGGTCAGTTGGGCGCTGAGCCCGGCGTGATCGAACGGCAAATGCACCGCGTCCCGGGCCTGGGCGTGGGCGTACTGGAAATCCAGCTGTGCACGGGTCGGCAGGCTGGTGCCAGTGCGGCCGAGGGCAATGCGCGCCGGGGTCAGACGACGCAGCTCCAGCCATGGGTTTTGTGGATCGGCGGGTGGTTTTTCCATCTGACTCATCCCAGTTGCGCCAAGGCCTGGCGGAAGGCCGGCGGCAGATTGTTGCCGAAGCGGACCTTGCCGTCCGCCTGAGTGAAGATGCCCATGTTCGCCAGCCACTGCTCGAACTCTGGCGCCGGTTTCAGGCCCAGGGTCTGGCGCGCATAGAGCGCGTCGTGGAACGAGGTGGTCTGGTAGTTGAGCATGATGTCGTCGGAGCCGGGGATGCCCATGATGAAGTTGATCCCCGCCACGCCGAGCAGGGTCAGCAGGGTGTCCATGTCGTCCTGGTCGGCCTCGGCGTGGTTGGTGTAGCAGATGTCGCAGCCCATCGGCACGCCGAGCAACTTGCCGCAGAAATGATCTTCGAGGCCGGCGCGGATGATCTGTTTGCCGTTGTAGAGGTATTCCGGGCCGATAAATCCTACGACGGTGTTCACCAGAAACGGCTTGAAATGGCGCGCCACGGCGTAGGCCCTTGTCTCGCAGGTCTGTTGATCGACGCCGTGGTGGGCGTTGGCTGACAGCGCACTGCCCTGGCCGGTTTCGAAATACATCAGGTTCTGCCCAAGCGTGCCGCGATTGAGGCTCAGGCCCGCTTCATAACCTTCCTGCAAGATGTTCAGGTTGATGCCGAAACTGGCGTTGGCCGCTTCGGTGCCGGCAATCGACTGGAACACCAGATCCAGCGGTACTCCACGGTTGATCGCTTCTATAGAGGTGGTGACGTGGGTCAGCACGCAGGCCTGGGTCGGAATGTCGTAGCGCTGGATGATCGCGTCGAGCATTTCCAGCATCGCGCAGATCGAGGCGATGCTGTCGGTGGCCGGGTTGATGCCGATCATCGCGTCGCCGTTGCCGTACAGCAGACCGTCGAGAATGCTCGCGGCGATGCCGGACGGCTCGTCGGTCGGGTGATTGGGTTGCAGCCTTGTGGATAACCGCCCACGCAGGCCGAGGGTGCCGCGAAATTTGGTGACGACGCGGATCTTCTGCGCCACCAGCACCAGATCCTGCACGCGCATGATCTTCGACACGGCCGCGACCATTTCCGGCGTCAGACCGGGGGCGAGGGCGCGCAGGCTGGACTCGTCGGCCGCTTCGCTCAACAGCCAGTCGCGAAAGCCGCCAACCGTGAGATGGCTGACGACCGCAAAGGCCTGTTTGTCATGGCTGTCGATGATCAGCCGGGTGACTTCATCGGCTTCGTAGGGAATCAGCGCTTCCTGCAGGAAATGCGTGAGCGGGATGTCGGCCAGCGCCATTTGCGCGGCCACCCGCTCGCCATCGTTGAGCGCGGCGACGCCGGCCAGGAAGTCCCCGGAACGCGCGGGGCTGGCCTTGGCCATCACGTCCTTGAGGCTGTCGAAGCGGTAGGTCTGGGCGCCGACGGTATGGGCAAATGCGGCCATGGGGCGCGTTCCTCCTGAATGAATGCTTTTAGTGCGGGCACCGAGCCCGAGGCCCGATGCCGGTGCAGCTCAGTTAGCGTTTAGATACCTTCGAGCATAGCGTCTGCCGGTGCTTCGGAGCGTTGCTTGGCGGTCAGCTGGAAGTACAGGTAGCCGGCGGCCATGAAACCGAGGAACACACAGCCGATCAGCGTGTTGAACCAGGCCATCGCCACTAGGCACACCACCGCCAGGAACAGCGCGATGGCCGGCACCACCGGGTAGCCCGGTGCGCGGAAGGTGCGCTCCAGGTTTGGCTCGGTTTTGCGCAGTTTGAACAGGCTGAGCATGCTGATGATGTACATCACGATGGCGCCGAACACCGACATGGTGATCATCGCCGCCGTCAGGGTCATGCCTTGCAGATTGACCAGTCCGTCGCTGTAGATCGCCGCGATGCCGATAACGCCGCCGGCCAGGATCGCCCGGTGCGGGGTCTGGAAGCGCGAGAGTTTGGCCAGGCCTTTCGGCAGATAACCGGCCCGGGCCAGGGCGAAGAACTGCCGCGAGTAGCCGAGGATGATCCCGTGGAAGCTCGCCACCAGCCCGAACAGGCCGATCCACACCAGCATGTGCATCCAGGTCGAGTTGTTACCAACCACCGCTTTCATCGCCTGCGGCAGCGGGTCGTTGATGTTCGACAGTTGACGCCAGTCGCCAACGCCGCCGGCCATCACCATCACACCGATGGCCAGGAACACCAGGGTCAGGATGCCGCTGACGTAGGCCCGTGGAATCGTGCGTTTCGGATCTTTGGCTTCCTCGGCCGCCATGGCCGCGCCTTCGATGGCGAGGAAGAACCAGATCGCGAAGGGAATCGCCGCGAAAATGCCCGGAATCGAGCCCATCGTGAACTCATTGGCGCCCGACCAGCCGTTCAGCACGAAGTTGCTGAAGCTGAAGCCCGGTGCGACCACGCCCATGAACACCAGCAATTCGGCGACGGCCAGCACGGTCACCACCAGCTCAAAGGTCGCGGCGATGCTGACGCCAAGGATGTTCAGGGTCATGAACACGAAATACGCGCCGACCGCCGCGAGTTTTGGATCGAGTCCCGGATATTGCACATTCAGATAGGCGCCGATGGCCATGGCGATGGCCGGCGGGGCGAACACGAATTCGATCAGGGTGGCGATGCCGGCGATCAATCCGCCTTTCTCGCCGAACGCCCGGCGGCTGTAGGCAAACGGCCCGCCCGCGTGGGGAATGGCGGTGGTCAGTTCGGTGAAACTGAAGATGAAGCAGGTGTACATGGTCGCGACCATCAGGGCCGTGACCAGGAAACCCAGGGTTCCCGCCGTGCCCCAGCCGTAACTCCAGCCGAAGTATTCGCCGGAAATCACCAGGCCGACGGCAATGCCCCAGAGGTGCAGGGTGCCGAGTGTGGGTTTGAGCTGTGTGGTGGAAGTCATAAGTCCTCTCTGTCTTTTTTATTGTTCGATCTGTTGGACTTTCGGGTGCAGCGGTTGATTGGGTGGATGCTGTTCACGCAGCGGCAGTGTTCACGCAAATCCTGAATGACGGGTACGCAAGGCCCGTGCCAGAGCGGCCAGGCTTTGTGTCGTGTCATTAAGGACGCCTTCGCGAGCAAGCCCGCTCCCACATTGGATTTGTGCAGAATCCAATAATGTGGGCCGACGCAAGTCCCTGTGGGAGCGGGCTTGCTCGCGAAGGCCATTGAACAGGCAACACAGAATCATCTGTGTTGCCCCGAGGTTTTAGAAGAAGCCCAGCGGGTTGATGTCGTAGCTCACCAGCAGGTTCTTGGTCTGCTGGTAGTGGTCGAGCATCATCTTGTGGGTTTCACGGCCGACGCCGGATTTCTTGTACCCGCCGAACGCGGCGTGCGCCGGGTACAGGTGGTAGCAGTTGGTCCATACACGGCCGGCCTTGATGGCGCGGCCCATGCGATAGGCGCGGTTGATGTCGCGGGTCCAGAGGCCGGCGCCGAGGCCGAACTCGGTGTCGTTGGCAATCGCCAGGGCTTCGGCTTCGTCCTTGAAGGTGGTGATGCTCACCACCGGGCCGAAGATTTCTTCCTGGAACACACGCATCTTGTTGGTGCCCTTGAGCAGGGTCGGCTGGATGTAGTAACCGGAAGCCAGGTTGCCTTCGAGTTTTTCCACCTTGCCGCCGGTCAGCAGCTCGGCACCTTCGCCCTTGGCGATTTCCAGGTACGAAAGGATCTTGTCGAATTGCTGCTCGGACGCCTGGGCGCCGACCATGGTGTCGGTGTCGAGCGGGTCGCCACGTTTGATCTGGCTGACTTTCTTCATCACCGCTTCCATGAACTGCGGATAGATCGACTCCTGGACCAGTGCGCGGGACGGGCAGGTGCAGACTTCGCCCTGGTTGAAGAACGCCAGCACCAGGCCTTCGGCGGCTTTTTCAATGAAGCTTGGCTCGGCCTGCATGATGTCTTCGAAGAAGATGTTCGGCGACTTGCCGCCCAGTTCAACGGTGGACGGAATGATGTTTTCGGCGGCGCATTTCATGATGTGCGAGCCGACCGGGGTCGAGCCAGTGAAGGCGATCTTGGCGATGCGCTTGCTGGTGGCCAGGGCTTCGCCGGCTTCTTTGCCGAACCCTTGCACCACGTTGAGCACGCCCGGCGGGAGCAGGTCGCCGATCAGTTCCAGCAGCACGCTGATGCCCAGCGGGGTTTGCTCGGCAGGTTTGAGCACCACGCAGTTGCCGGCGGCCAGGGCCGGGGCGAGTTTCCACGCGGCCATCAGGATCGGGAAGTTCCACGGGATGATCTGGCCGACCACGCCCAGTGGTTCATGGATGTGATAGGCGACGGTATTGCCGTCGATCTCGGCGGCGCTGCCTTCCTGGGCGCGCAGGCACCCGGCGAAATAACGGAAGTGGTCAGCGGCCAGCGGGATGTCGGCGTTGAGGGTTTCGCGGATGGCTTTGCCGTTGTCCCAGGTTTCGGTGATCGCCAGGGTTTCGAGGTTCTGTTCGATGCGGTCGGCGATTTTCAGCAGGACCAGCGAGCGCGCCTGGGCGGAAGTTGAGCCCCAGGCATCGGCAGCGGCGTGGGCGGCGTCCAGGGCTTTTTCGATGTCTTCGGCCGTGGAGCGCGGGAATTCGGCAATCGGTTGGCCATTTACTGGCGAGGTGTTGGTGAAGTACTGACCTTTGACAGGCGCGACGAACTCGCCGCCGATGTAGTTACCGTACTTGCTCTTGAACGAGACTTTGGCGCCTTCAGTACCGGGGTGAGCGTAACGCATGATGTTCTCCTTGGCTGTTGTACTTATCAGAGAGACGCGCATGAGCGCTTGCTATAAGCGTAGAGCAAAGGTCGGGCCACTGCCGTGCAGGTCAGGCAAATCAAGGCCTTGCGTGATTTTTGTCGGACAAATGGCAAGCGTCTGTGACGGTATCGGTACAGCTTGGGTGACAGTTTGTACCGCTTCTGGCACAACCCGTGACCGGGCGGTCTTGCCAGCATTGCAAAGACCGGTTGGCTGGAGGATGCTGGGCACCACTTCACGCATGGGCCGATGAGCCTCGGGGAGAATAATAAGAAATGCACGACAACCATTTGAGTCGCCATGCCCAACAGGTACTCACCGTCACCCAGGGCAAGCCGCACCTGCATGGCCCCGGTGCCGACCCGTCGATCGCCCGCTCGTGGCTGCGTTGTCTTGAGGACTATCACCTCGACCCGGCCCTGACCATGGCGCCGACCGTGCTCGAACACGGTCGAGTTCTCGAAAGCCGCGAACGGCTGCAACAGGTGTTGCAGATCGCCGGCAATGAAATGAGCAGCCTGCATCAACAACTCTCCGGCGCCGGCCACGCGGTTTTGCTGACCGACGCGCGCGGGGTGATCCTCAACTGCGTCACCGCACCCGCCGAACGCAAGATTTTTGAACGCGCCGGCCTGTGGCTGGGCTCCGACTGGAGCGAGGCCTGCGAAGGCACCAACGGCATCGGCACCTGCCTGGTGGAACGTCAGGCCCTGACGATTCATCAAGACGAACACTTTCGCGGCCGCCACACCGGCCTGACCTGCTCGGCGAGCCCGGTGTTCGACCCGCACGGCGAACTGCTGGCGGTGCTCGACGTTTCTTCGGCTCGGCATGACGTCTCGCGCCAGAGCCAGTTCCACACCATGGCGCTGGTCAATCTGTCGGCGAAGATGATCGAGAGCTGCTATTTCCTGCGTTGCTTCGATAACCAATGGTTGTTGCGTTTCCATCTCCAGGCCGAGTCCGTCGGGCTGTTCAGCGAAGGGCTGCTGGCGTTTGACGGGGAAGGGCGTATCAGTGCGGTCAACCAGAGCGCCTTGAACCTGCTCGGGCACATTCGTGGCGGCTTGCTCGGTAAACCGGTTGAGGCATTTTTCGATTGTTCGCTGGATGAGTTGCTCGGGCGCGCCAGTGCCAATGCCAGCGCCAGTTGGCCGCTGCGTACTCGCGATGGGCGGCATCTGTTTGCGGTGCTGCGCGGCGAAACCCGTCGGCCGCTGCCAGCAGTACCGGCTCCGGCGCCTGTGGAAGCGCCGCGTCTTGCGGGCATTTGCCTTGGTGATGCGGCGTTGCAGGCGGATTTCCGTAAGTCATTGCGAGTGTTCGAGCGTGACGTGCCGCTGCTGATCAACGGCGAAACCGGCTCCGGCAAGGAAGCATTCGCCAAGGCTGTGCACAATGCCAGTCAGCGCGCCGGCAAAGCATTCGTTGCTCTCAACTGCGCGGCAATTCCCGAAAGCCTGATCGAGAGCGAACTGTTCGGTTATCGCGGCGGCAGTTTCACCGGTGCGCGCAAGGACGGCATGCGCGGCAAGTTGCAGCAGGCCGATGGCGGCACGCTGTTCCTCGATGAAATCGGCGACATGCCGCTGGCACTGCAAACCCGGCTTTTGCGGGTGCTCGAAGACCGGCAAGTGGTGCCGATCGGCGGCGAGCCGGAAGCGGTCAACGTGCGGATCATCAGTGCCACCCACCGCAATTTGCTGGAGCGGGTCGGCGATGGCAGTTTCCGTGAAGACCTTTATTACCGGCTCAACGGGCTGGAAGTGGCGCTGCCGCCGTTGCGCGAGCGCAGTGACAAGTCGCAGCTGCTGGATTTCCTGCTGGCCGAAGAGGCGGGCGGGGAAACGATCCTGATCGACGAACCGGCGCGTCAGGCGTTGCTCGGGTTCAACTGGCCGGGCAATGTGCGGCAGATGCGCAATGTGCTGCGCACGCTGGCGGCGTTGTGCGATGAAGGGCGGATCGGGCTGGATGATCTGCCGGCGATGTTTCGGCAGGTGCAGCCGTTGCTGGTAAAAACCGATGAATCGTCATCTGAACATCCGCTGGAAGATGCCGAGCGGCTGACTTTGCTCAATGCGCTGGAGCACGCGCGCTGGCACATGACCCACACGGCGCAGCAACTGGGTGTCAGTCGCAATACGCTTTATAGAAAACTGCGCAAGCACGGGATTGCCCGAACCGCCTGAATACTCCTGCCGATCGTTCCCACGCTCTGCGTGGGAACGCCTCCCCGGACGCTCCGCGTCCGCTTTTGGACGCAGAGCGTCCTGTGCTGCATTCCCACGCAGAGCGTGGGAACGATCATGTCGTGTGATCAGCTAAAGAGTGCGATTTCCCCCTCCCTGCGCTAACCTGCGGCCATGTTTTACGAGGTCGACTATGCACATTCATATTCTGGGTATCTGCGGGACTTTCATGGGCTCGATGGCGGTTCTGGCCAAAGAGCTGGGCCATCACGTGACTGGCTCCGATGCCAACGTCTATCCGCCGATGAGCACCCAGCTCGAAGCCCAGGGCATTCAGCTGACCCAGGGTTACGACCCGGCGCAGCTTGATCCGGCACCGGATCTGGTGGTGATCGGCAACGCCATGTCCCGCGGCAACCCGGCAGTGGAATATGTGCTGAACAAAGGCCTGCCGTACGTTTCCGGCCCGCAATGGCTGGCCGACCATGTGCTGCAAGGTCGCTGGGTGCTGGCGGTTGCCGGTACGCACGGCAAGACCACCACCAGCAGCATGCTCGCCTGGGTGCTGGAACATGCCGGCATGAGCCCGGGTTTCCTGATCGGCGGCGTGCCGCAGAATTTCTCGGTGTCGGCACGTCTGGGCGGCACGCCGTTCTTCGTGATTGAGGCCGACGAATACGACAGTGCGTTCTTCGACAAGCGTTCGAAGTTCGTCCACTACCGTCCGCGTACCGCGATCCTCAACAACCTTGAGTTCGATCACGCTGACATATTCCCCGATCTGCCGGCCATCGAACGGCAGTTCCATCACTTGGTGCGAACCATCCCGAGCGAAGGCCTGGTGATTCATCCGACCACCGAACCGGCCTTGCAGCGTGTGATCGAGATGGGCTGCTGGACCCCGGTGCAAACCACCGGTGCCGGCGGTCAGTGGCAGGTCAAGTTGCTGAAAGACGACGGCTCGGCATTCGAAGTGATGTTCGAAGGCGTGTCCCAAGGTGTGGTCGAGTGGGAACTGACCGGTCAGCACAACGTTGCCAACGCCTTGGCGACTTTGGCCGCCGCGCGTCACGTCGGTGTTGTACCGTCGATGGGCATCGCCGGGTTGAGCGCGTTCAAGAGCGTCAAGCGCCGGATGGAGAAAGTCGCGGAGGTGCGCGGCATCACCATCTACGACGACTTCGCCCACCACCCGACCGCGATTGCCACCACCCTCGACGGCCTGCGCAAGCGCATTGGCGATGCGCCGCTGATCGCGATCATCGAGCCGCGCTCCAACTCGATGAAGCTCGGCGCCCACCGTGACGGTCTGCCGGACAGCGTGGTCGATGCCGATCAGGTGATCTGGTATGCCCCGGCCAACCTCGGTTGGGATCTGGCAGGCACCGCCGCGTTGTGCACCGTGCCGTCGATCGTCAGCGATTCGCTGGAAGGCATCATCGAACGCGTGAAGAGCCAGGCCCAGCCCGGCACCCACGTGGTGATCATGAGCAACGGCGGCTTCGGCGGCCTGCACGGCAAACTCGCCGAGGCGCTGAAATGAACACTCGTTTCGAGAGCAATGGCCCCGAACGCATCACGCTGGCGATGACCGGCGCATCCGGCGCCCAGTACGGTTTGCGCCTGCTGGATTGTCTGGTGCGCGAGGATCGCGAGGTGCACTTCCTGATCTCCAAGGCCGCGCAACTGGTGATGGCCACCGAGACCGACGTGTCGCTGCCGGCCAAGCCGCAAATGATGCAGGCGTTCCTCACCGAATACACCGGCGCGGCCGCCGGGCAGATCCGTGTGTACGGCAAGGAAGACTGGATGTCGCCGGTGGCCTCGGGCTCCGGCGCCCCGGCCGCCATGGTGGTGGTGCCGTGCTCGACGGGTACGCTGTCGGCCATCGCCACCGGCGCCTGCAACAACCTGATCGAGCGGGCGGCGGACGTGACGTTGAAGGAGCGTCGCCAGTTGATTCTGGTGCCGCGCGAAGCGCCGTATTCGAGCATTCACCTGGAGCACATGCTCAAGTTGTCGAACATGGGCGTGACCATCCTGCCGGCCTCGCCGGGTTTCTATCACCAGCCGCAGACCATCGATGACCTGATCGATTTCGTGGTGGCGCGGATTCTCAATCTGCTGGGCATTCCCCAGGACATGCTGCCGCGCTGGGGCGAACACCATCTGAGCAGCGATGAATAAGCTGCTTGCGATCCTGCTGATCTTGCAACTGACCGGCTGCGCCACGGCGCGCACGCTGGATGCCGCCAAGCCGGGCGCGCCGGTGGTGTATTCCGGCACGCGGCTGGATCTGTATGCGATGAATGGCGGATGTTGCGCGATGGATCGATTCGGCGCCGAGGCACCGAGCTATCCCGGTGTGGATCTGCCGGCCAGCGCATTGCTCGATACGCTGCTGTTGCCGTTGTCGTTGCTGACGGTGATCGGTGTAGGGTTTCAGGCGACGGGCGGGTTATGAAAATCAATGGCACGACCCCGCAGGGGCGTGCCATTGAAGTTCCCTACAACGTGATCGTTTCGGGCGGAAAGACGATGTCGTCGGAGAATATGTCCTGTCCTGCCGGCAATTCGATAACGCGTTTGCCGGCATTCGCCACTTCATCGATCAACCCGTCATATTCGTCCCGGTTCAATTCTCCTGCCCGTGTGCGGGCTTCGATGACGTCGGCAGGGTTCTGATCTGATCCCGTGGCGTGTGTCAGCGCCTGCAAATGAATATCTTCCACTGTCGCCGCGCGGGTCATGCCTGAGTTGACCAGCCAGACGCGCCTCGACGTGAAACCGATCGATGACATCGAAACATGCCCCTCCATTTTCATGCTCGGGAACCACGTTTTGCCGTCCGCGGGGCTTCGTTCGAGCCGCGTCGGGTTGTAGACGCGATTGTCCTGTCCCGCAACGACTTCCACATTGCGGGTATCGAGCAGGTAGCAAAACCGGATGCGTTGAGCGGGGGGCGTCGAAGTGCCGCGGGTTGTCTGGTGCGCCTCTATGCCCATCACTCCTCTGGTTTCATTCGCAAAATCCATGGCGGTCTTCAGGCTGAACATTGCACTGACGGGTGTCTCGCTCGTGGCGCCCACGGCCGATACCACGCGTGGGACCATGGCCCCGGGCCGGGCTATTTCGAAAGGTGTCCGGTCATCCACTTTGAACACGGCAGGAATGTCGGTTCTGTACAGATAATTGTGCGTGTTGCGCTTGAAGCCGCTGAGCCGCAACAGCTCCTGAAAGAAGGGTTCGGTCAGACTCGCCTTCAGCAGGCTGGTGCCTTCTCCCTGATTTCTCAGCTGGATGATTTCAGCATCGATTTCCGGCAGAAACGGTTCGAAGAGTTTTTCGTTGGTTACCAGCCGGGTGCGTTCCTGATAGGTTTTGACCCATCCAGGCATTTCGTCATTGATCAGGTTCTTGAACTGCCCTGTCGGCGACAGCTCTTTGCACAGTCGTATTAGTTGCTGGACGGAAAGATTGTAGGGCTGGAACCGGGCGAGGATTTGCTCTCGTGTTTTGAGCGGAGAATCAGGGTTGGTCCACAGCCGCAGGTAGTCGATCAGTTGTTCACGCTGGGAAGGGTATTCCCGTTGTTTGACCCAGGCAGGCGGTTTCTGATGGAGCGCAACCTCCCGACGAAAGCGCACGATGTCGGGTCCTTCGATCCTGTAAAGATTCCAGATGTCGATGTCCCGCCAGAACGGGCGCAGAACATTCTCTTTGTAGATCGGATAATCGGTGGCTTTGACGACAATCAGGCTGGCGCCTTCACGAAACGCCAGTTGGGTGAGAGGTCCATGATTGTCATTCAGGCCAGGCTTGCGCTGCATTTCGACATAACCATGGAAATTCGACTTGTCGAGATCCCAGGTGTAGTGGCGCTGATCACCGTAGGCAAGCGTGGCGTCCGCAGTCCTGGACGTGTCGGGTGTTGATGGGCGTGTAGAGGGCGAGTCGGGTTCCGGCGGGCTTGGCAACGGCGTTTGCGGGCCAGATGGGCTGCGGTGCAAGGTGACGGACTGGAGGTGTTCTGCCCATTGGGCTGGCGTGCGGTTCTGATGGTTCAGGAGGCTGTTGAACAGGTCGCGATCCATGTCCATGCCAGACCAGCGGTACAGCTCGTCAAACAGGTAGGCGTTTTCCATCCGTTGTGTCCGAACGGTAGCCCATAGAGGTTTCTTGCCGGTGCTGTGCGCTTCGCTGCGGAAACGGGTGATTTCTGCGCCCTGTATCCCGTAGAGATCCCAGATATCGCGGTCTGTCCAGGCTGTCAACAGTTCGGCTGGCTGATCGATTCGCGAGGCGGAAGGCTCGACACTGACAAACGAGCCGCTTTCGTCCATGAATGCATGATGCAGCGGCGGCCCGACCTCGTCGGTCCGGCGCATTTTTCGGTGCAGGACCACATAGCCATGGTGATTGTTGGCCTTCTCGTTCCATACGTAATGTTGGGTGTCGACGTAAATCGGTGCAGCGTTCGGTTGCGTCCGGGCCGGTCCCTGCAGGTGGGGCTGTGCTGCGTTATCGTCGGTATTGTCTGCCTGCCGGTGTACCGTGGACTCGAGGGGCTGACTGATAATCCGCGGCTCAGCGACCCGCCAGGTATTGCTTTCGGAGTCGAATTGCAGGACGGGGCCCGAGGGATGCGCTTCCTGTGACCGCATGGCTCGGTAGGTGCCGAGGCCTTCGTCCCAGGCCACCATGACCGTCGTGGTCGTGGTGTATTGCACCTCGGCATAAATGCGCCCCCTGTGAACCCGCAACCCTTCGGTGTTGACGGCAGGCAATAGCGTTCGCAATTGCGTCGGCAACTCGTACTGACGGATCGATCCGCTCGCGTGTGGGTTGCTGGGTGATCCTCCTTCGGTGTCTCCAGCCGGGTGGGTCAGATCCTGAATCTGTATCGCGGGCAATGTGTCACTTGAAGAGTGGGGTGCAGGCGCCTCCGTGGGGCGGCTGACGCTGTCTGTTTCCGGGAATCGAATCGAACCCGGGAAATCATGACGCTGAGTCAACGACGTTTCCGGAGTCCTGTCGAGGGTGGGGGTATTTTTGCTGGTGCCTTTCGACGTTTTTGTTTGCGGTGCCATCAAGGAATCCTTTCATTGATTGCCTGACGTGCTGTGGTGTCATCCCGTGGCGGAATGGCCGTAGACGCAGGTGTGCTGGAGGGCACGTTATCCATGAAAGGGAAGGGGCACGTAGTAGATAGTTACTACACGCGGGTTGATTCGATTCACTTCATTTCGAATGTCGGCCAGTTCACGCAAGATCCTCGGGCTTCATTGGAAATGGTTACCCGGGACCCGCGTTGAACCGCTGTGGCGAGTGAGCTTACTTGCCGAGTTTTCTCAGTTCGTCCGACTCGACAATCCGCACGCCATCCTGCTCCTCCAGCGCCAGGCGCCACATGGCACGGGCCAGTTGGCAGGCTTCGATGCCACGGTATTTGCCGGGAATCAATTTAGAGAATGGCGCGGCGAGCTGTTCGCCCAGGCGGGGCTCGCTGCGTTCGCCGAGCAACAGCGATGGCCGGCAAATGGTCAGTTGCGGCCAGTCCTGCGCGCGCAATGCGTATTCCATCTCGCCTTTGACCCGGTTGTAGAACACCGAGGACCGGCGATCGGCCCCCAGGGCGCTGATCACGATCAGGTGCCGTGCGCCCATCTCCCGGGCGCGCTTGGCGAACGCCACCACCATGTCCAGATCCACGGCGCGAAACGCCTCTTCGGAGCCGGCCTGTTTGATCGTGGTGCCGAGGCAGCAATAGGCGATGTCGACCCGACCGGCCAGTTGCGGCAGGAAGGTCTGCGGATCACCGACCGGGTTTTCCAGATGCGGGTGTTCGGCCAGCGGCCGGCGTGAGGGGGCAAGGACGCGGCTGATCGTCGGCTCGTTGAGCAGGCGGTCGAGCAGATGTTCACCGGTCAATCCGGTGGCTCCGGCAAGCAAGACATGCTGAGGCGTCAAGTACATAGTGTCTCTCCCTTGATACTGTTCAGCTTAGTTGCTCTTTATCGCTCCGTCGTTCAACGCAGCACTTTGCAATGCTTTTCTCGCTTGCTGTTTACGCAGCAGTTGCCAATGTGCCAGTACGGTTTTCGGCGCCCAGATCTGCGGTTCAGAGGCTTCGAAGCTGTCCGCCAATTCCCGTTCGGCGACGGTGGCCTTGGCCAGCTTGAAGGCTTGTTCCAGGTCGTCGGTCTGGTTCAGCGCCTGGGCAAACAGGGCGTCGCCGAAGTAGGTGAAGTTGGCCTCCTCGGAGCAGCCGAACGACACGCGGTCGGCGCGCGAGGCAGTCATGATCAGCGTGCGTTCATCCTTCAACGCCGGAATGAAGCCACCGGAATAGCACGAGGAGATGACGATGATCTTGTCGCGGTTCTTCAGTGGCGCGAGCACGGCGGCGAGTTCGTCGGCGGGCAGGTCGGCCAGTTCCATGCGCGGCTGGTCGAGCACCAGCTCGTGTTCGGCAGTGCCGTGGCTGGTCAGGTAGATGAACACCAGATCTTCCGGGCCACTGCGTTCGGCCAGGGTCTGCGCTGCGCGGCGCAGGTTTTCGCGGGTGGCCATCGGCCGGTCGCCGAGGTGGTCGCGATGGTTGACCAGGCGGATCTGGCCAAACGCGCCGAAACGGCTGGTGAGCATGTTGGCCACGTAATCGGATTCACGCAGGAACACGCTCTGTTTGCCATCGCCGCCGAGGGTCAGGGTGTACAGCTCCACTGCCGGGGTCGAGACCGGCACATTGGCCAGCACTTCATCGAGCAGGCGACCCTGGGCCAGCAGGCCGAGTTCTAGGGTGTCCGGCAGCAACTTGCCGTCGGCATCGCGTACCCGCTGGCCGTTGATCCAGGTGCCGCTGAGTACCGTGCCGTCAGTCAGCACCAGCGTGCCTCGGCCCGCGTAGCTGTCGCTGTCGAACCCGCCGACGTAGAAACTGCCATCGGACAGGTTCAGGCGTCCCTGACCGCTGAAGCGCCAGTCATTGAAATAGCCGATGTAGTGGCTGCCGTCGGCGCCGATCAGTTCGCCCTTGCCGGTCAGCGCGCCTTCCTTGAACTGCCCGAGCCAGACATCGCCATCGGCGTTTTCGTAGCGACCCTTGCCGTGCAGTTGATTGTTCTTGAAGCCGCCGACGTAGATGTCGCCGTCGGCACTGTTGAAGGTGCCGTTGCCTTCGAGCTGGCCGTTGACGAAGTGGCCGGTGAACTGATTGCCGCTGGCATCGCCGCGCTGGCCTTCGCCGTTGGGTTTGCCGTGGGCGAACTGGCCCTGGTAGGAGCTGCCGTCGTCCAGCTCGAGGCGACCGAGCCCGGAATACTGGTCGGCCTTGAATTCGCCGCGATAGGTCATCGCGTTTTCTTTGAGGGTGCCTTCGCCGTCGCGCCGGCCCAGCTTGAAGCCGCCGGAGTAGCTGCCGGCCGTGGTGGTCAACGTGCCCTGGCCGTCGAACAGCCCTTGCTGGAAGTTGCCGCGATAGACCTCGCCATTGCTGCCGTGCCATTCGCCCTGGCCATGCCATTGCCCCTTGTCGAACGCCCCGGCGTACCAGCTGCCGTTGGGGTAGTCGACCCGCCCCTGGCCTTGCAGCAAGCCATCGACCAGTTCACCGCGATAGCGGCCGCCGTCGGGCAGGCGCGCATCCGGCGGCAACAGCGATTCGCCGTCGCCACACGCGGCCAGCAACAGGGTCAAGGCAAGGGGAGCAAGAGGAGCGAATGAGCGCATAGCGGGATCCGGGCAATTAGGCGACCGAGTATGCCGCAGCTATGTGACCTTATACAGCCGGCAGGGAGGAGCGGATGCGAAACAGCGTGAGCCGCTTCGCATCCAGGCGCTTAAACGAAGCAGAGCGACAGCGGTTCGGCGATGTAGGCCGGTTTGTCCGAGCCTTCGATCTCCAGGGTGGCGGTGGCCTTGAGCAGCCACTGGCCAGGTTTTTTCTCGGTCACTTCACCGAGGTCGACCTTGAGCCGGACCTTGGAATTGACCTTGACCGGCTGGATGAAACGCACGCTGTCCAGGCCGTAGTTGACCACCATCTTCACGCCTTGCGGCAGGATCAGGATGTCTTCCATCAGTTTGGGGATCAGCGACAACGACAGGAAACCGTGTGCGATGGTGCTGCCAAATGGCGTTTGCGCGGCTTTGACCGGGTCGACATGGATGAACTGGTAATCCCCGGTGGCTTCGGCGAACAGGTTGATGCGCTCCTGATCGATGGTGAGCCATTCGGAACGTCCGAGTTCCTTGCCGACATAATCTTTGAGCTCTGCAACTGGAACATAGGGCATTGAGACTCTCCTTGGGTTCATCGGTTTTATAGTTTTTCAGGTGGGGGATTTGACCGCCCTGCGAACCACTGTAGATCATCATGGCGATTTGCTCAGGTCAACCGACCATGCTTTTGGCGAATGCCGATCCATAGCGCAGGCGTGCTTATAATGCCCGGCCCGTGCTTGTCGGGAAGTCGGACGGAGATGACGGATGTTGCTACGCGGCCTGACCATGCTGGTGCTGTTTCAATTGCTCGGCACGGCCCTCAATCATTTGCTGTTGCCGGTACTGCCGGGGCCGATCATCGGCCTTTTGCTGTTGCTGGTATTTCTGATCGTGCGCGGTGAAGTCGGCGAGCCGTTGAACCTCGCCGCCGGCAGTCTGCTGCGTTATCTGCCATTGCTGCTGGTGCCGCCGGCGGTGGGCGTGATGGTCTACGCCACGGCGATAGCCGCGGATTTCTGGGCCATCGTCGGTGCGCTGGTGGTCTCGCTGATTCTATCGATGGCCTTCGCCGGCGTGCTGATGCAACGGCTGGTCAAGCGTCACGCGCCGCATTCGGAGGAGTCCTGATGCTGTTCGACTGGCAAGGTGCCTGGGCGTCGGTGATTCACCATCCGCTGTTCGGCATCGGCATCACCCTCGGGGCTTATCAACTAGTGCTGGCGGCGTTCGAGAAAACCCGCTGGATCTTTCTGCAACCGGTGCTGGTCTCGATGCTGTTGGTGATCGGCGTGCTGGTCGGCTGCGGCCTGACCTACGCCGAGTACCGCAAGAGCACCGAGATCCTCAGCATTCTGCTGGGCCCGGCGACCGTTGCGCTGGCGGTGCCGCTGTATCTGAATCTGCGGCGCATCCGTCAATTGTTCTGGCCGATTTTTACTACGCTGGTGATAGGCGGCGTGGTCGCCACGGGTATGGGCGTGGCGCTGGGCTGGTGGTTCGGTGCCGATCACATGATCCTGATGACCATGGCGCCCAAATCGGTGACCTCGCCGATCGCCATGCTGGTGGCCGAGCAGATCGGCGGTGTCGCAGCATTGGCGGCGGTGTTTGTGTTGATCACCGGGGTGATCGGCGCGATCTTCGGTCCGGCGCTGCTGACCCGACTCGGCGTGCACAGCCCGGAGGCGCGCGGCATGGCGCTGGGCATGACGGCGCATGCAGTCGGCACGTCGGTGGCGTTGCAGGAAAGCGATGAGTGCGGCGCCTTCGCGGCGCTGGCGATGAGTCTGATGGGCGTGGCCACGGCGGTGTTCCTGCCGTTGGCGGTGTCGATGGTGGTGTAAGGAAATGTCTATGAGTCTGCCGCTTTTTCCGCTGAACACGGTGCTGTTTCCCGGCTGCAATCTGGATTTGCAGATCTTCGAGGCGCGCTACCTGGACATGATCGGCCGCTGCATGAAACAGGGCGGCGGGTTCGGCGTGGTGTGCATCCTGGAGGGCAGCGAAGTCGGCGTCGCGCCGGAAGGTTTCGCCATGGTCGGGTGCGAAGCGCGGATCACCGATTTCCAGCAGCAGGACAACGGACTGCTGGGTATCCGGGTGCAGGGCGGGCGCCGGTTCATCGTGCAGCGCACCGACGTGCAACGCGATCAACTGATCATGGCCGAGGTCGAGTGGCTGGACGAAGAACCCGAGCAACCGTTGCAGGATGAGGACGCCGATCTGGTGGCGTTGCTCAAGGCCCTGGCCGAACACCCGATGGTCGAGGCGCTGAACATGGGCATCGAAGCAGCGGGGCAGCAATCGCTGGCCAATCAGCTGGCGTATCTGCTGCCGTTCGCCGAGGAAGACAAGATCGACCTGTTGCAACTCGACGACCCGCAGCAGCGACTGGATGCGATCCAGGCGCTGCTCGATGAGTTGCAGGGCGAGTTGTTCGCTTAAGACTCAGCCCGGTTATTCCGGCCAGACGATGTCGTTGGCGAACCAGTCCTTGCCGCTCGGCAATGAAAGGATCGGCTTGCCGGCCTTGGCCACCGCATCGATCAAAGCGTCGTATTCATGTTGATTGGAAACGCCACTGTGGGTCCGCGCTTCGATGTCATTGCCGATGTAGCTGCTTTGAGCGAGGGCGGCAACGTCGTCGACCTTCGCGGCGCGGGTGAACGTCGAGTCGAGCAGCCACAGACGCTCTGATTCGATGCCTCGCCTGGACGTTGAAATCAGGGCTTCGAGTTCGTCCTCGGGAAACCAGGCGTTCTTTTCCAGTGCCGCCAGATTGAGCAAGTGGTTCTCCTCGTTGAGGACCACCTCCATCCTTCGCGTATCGATGACGTAAGAGAAGATGAACTGCTGATCGTGGCGGATCGTCTCGTAATTGCGTTCGGTGTCCAGTTCCACGTCCGATGCATCGGACCAGTCGTTGTCGGAGTTCCCCGACTCGTTGTCCGATTCACCCGGTTTCTTGCCGGGATATTTGTTTCTCTGACTGTTGTAACGCAGGTACTCCGGATCGGGAGCCTTGGTGCCCCTGGCGCCATACCTCTTGACCAGCTTGTGGCTGACCGTGGCACTGATCGGTTTTTCGGTCGTTGCGCCGCGCGGGTGTTTCAAGCGCGGCAGCATGCGTCCGTCGTTGTAGAGCTCGAAAGGCGTGCGTTCATCGGCCCTGAACAGGCCCGGAATATCCGTGCGGTACAGGCAGTCGCTGCTGTTGCGCAGGTAACCGAGTCGGGTCAGAAAAGCATCGAGAAATTCGCGGGTGACGCTTTTGTCGAAGTCGACCAGATCGCTGCGCAGTGTTCCGTTCCTCACGGGTAGGAGCAGTGGTTCGATTTCCTCCTGCAGTTGATCGAAGCGGGTCGGATCGTTCTCGTCCCGGGAGCGTAAGTGATGCTGCTCGGCCCACTCCGGCATCACCCGGGGATTGGCGGTCAGATCACTGTGCAACCGGATGTGTTGGCGTGGCGACAGGTTATAGGCGCGCAAAAATTCGACGCGCTGGCCGAACGTCATCAGCGGATACATCTTGAGCAGTGAGTCGTTCAGCAATCGGGTAGTGGCTTCATGTGCCGACAGTGGCGAAGTCAGCGGATGTTTGGCTGGTACGTGTGTATCGGTGTCACCGGCCTGTGGGTAGGGGCGTTTCACGGGGTTGTTTGAGGCCGGGCTCCAGGTCGATTCACCGGTATTTCTGTAGAGCGCCGGCCCGGGAGACAACTTTTTGTACAGATCCATTACCCGATAGGTGCCCAGGTTCGCATCGAACTCCACATAGACCGTGCCGCTGTCTTTCACATCGACGAATGCGCGTCCGACGATGTAGCGCAGGCCGTCCTTGTTGGGCGGTTGCATGTTGCGCAGCAATCCGGGGTTCAAACGGTAACTGTCCAGTCCGGTCGACGTTTCACGAGAAGCGACCGGCAGGTCAGACACTTCGATTTTCGGCAATCCGGGTGTGTCCGCGAGAGGCGGGGTGTGTCCCGGGTTTCGCTGATGCGCGGCCGTCTGGTCTGGCAACGAATGCGGTAGCTGCGGGTCTGGAGCTTGCGGTCGCAATCGTGTGAGTTCAGCGAGCGAGTCAGCGGCCGTATTACCTTTGGAAAAACCTGGCGGCGAGGGTGTTTTTGGTCGCATGGTGTCATTCCTTGACGATGATCAGGTGCTCGGCAGATATCGAGCGGGACGCAGTGGTTTCGCTGCTCCAGACGTGGGTGGCAACGCTGTATGAGATCTTGCCGGCAGCGGTTTCGCTCAGGCGAATGTGGTGAACCGACACTTCGTCGGACTCAAGCTCTTCACGCCGTTGATGCTCATGAATGTCCTGGGCGATGGCCTGAACCGATGGGTAGGCTCGGGCATCGATGGCGCACAGACCGATCACCTCGAACAGTGCATTGATCCGATAACGGTTTCCCGAGGAGACCACGACTTCAATGGTTTCCAGTGGCAGCAGCGGATCGTTGCTGTCCGGCAGTTGAATCCGGATGCTGCCGATTCTGAGCAGGTTGTCCTTGATGGCGAGATCGCGGTGGCTGACCTGTTCCTCCAGATGTTGTGTGTGAATGAGCCAGGTGGAAGAACCCGAGATCTGGGCATCTGCGTCTGCGGTGGACAGCCGGATGGACGTTGCGCTGGCGGGAAACAGTTCATAGCTGGACGATCGTCCCTCCAGCCAATAGGTCGCGTTGTGCTCGGCTGCCTGAAAGTCGACCCGCTGCGGGGTTGCCTTCAACGTGCGTTTCTCCACAGAGGGTCGGACGAACATATACCGACCGGCTCGCTCGCGCAGCGCGGTGCGGCTTTGCACAACCGTATAACCCGGGTTCCTTGCGTCGTTTAGATACGTGGGACGTGGAAAGTCGAGGTGATAGGAAATCCCGTCTCGCATGACCAGCGTCATCGGATGAATCATCTGCCAGCCGGAGGCCAGAATTCCGGCTCCCATGTCGCGTTTCTTGCCCGGATTTTCTCTTGCAGCACCGTGCAACGAGAGCAGGCCACCACCCTCGTGGAACGTGAGGGTGTGGTGAATGTCCGTGTAGCTGAGCTGCGTGAATGCATTTGGCCGTGTTTTTGTAACGGTATAAATCGCCCGGACTTCATCGATCTCCGTGCTGTCGCGGTCGACGTACAGAGTGCTTCGGGTCGGATTTTCGTGTGGTGTTGCCGTCAGGATTGCGTGACGGATCTGGCGCGAGATGAAGTAATACGAGTGCGGTTTGTTCGAGATCCTGAAGGGATGATCGTTGACCGGCACCGGCGAGGTTTTCGTCGTGCCGACGGTCAGAACGGTAACTTTCACGGTCAGGTCGGCCAGGTCCGGGGTATCGGCAGGCCACGCCGGCTGCAAGTGGTAGCCGTCCTGTGTAATGAAGGTCCATTTGTCGTTGCGCAGGGTGCGTTTGCCATCGACCGTCCGGTACACCGCCTCCAGCACCAGTTCCCGCATTGGCGACCGGATGTCGTCGTCGCGCAGTGATTCAATGACCAGCGCGTCATTGCGCACGTACCAGCGCTGGACGGCTTCGAGTGTCACGCCCAGATAGACCTTGCTCGGCTCCTGGCCATCTTCGTGGAGGGAAACCTTGAGACAGTCAGGGGTAATTTCATAGGTATCGCTACCGCTGCCGCCGTCGACCGTGCCATGAAGGCCGCGCACGGAAATGCGGTCATCCCCGGCCCCGGCTTCGACGCGGTCATCACCATTGGCGGCAATGGTGTCGGCGTGATCGGAACCGGTCACGCGGTTGAGCGCGCCGGCCAGTGTCTCGACCTTTTCGATGGACCTGAAGGTTGAATGCAGCACCGGCTCACGCGACGGGTCCACAGGGCGCACTGCCAGCCTGCCGCTTTTAAGGTCGACATCAAAACCGATATGGCGCGGCGGGTTGGCGGCAGGGTCTTGGTTTTTGTGCTTGCCTTGCAGCCAGAGCAGATCGGTGCCGTCACCGCCGGACAGCTCACTGACGGTGGTCGGGTCGTCAGACAGCGCTTCTGATGCCGACTGAAACAGAAAGGAGTCATCCTTGTTGCCACCGTCCAGGGTTTTGCGGCCGCTGGCATAACTGAAGAAATTCGGCTTGTCCTCGACGCCTTGAACCGTGTCGTGGCCGCCGCCCAGGTTCCAGAAGACCCCTTTCGCCGGGTCGCTTTTCGCATTGGCGATGACAGCGTCCGAGTCGGGTAATCCCTTCCTGGCGTCGTAGGTGTCATCCGTGTCGCTGATGACAGGGCGGTTTTCGCTGGTATAGGGCGTTTCGCCTTTGCTTTCATCCCATTGGAAACGATAGAGGCGAGTCGGCTGCAACGTAACCTCGAAACGGCCATTGACGATCACGTCGACACTTTCCTTGAATTCATTGTCGAGCCAGCCAAGGCTGCGGGTTTTCAAGGCTTTGGCGTAGTCGCTGGTGGTTTTGGCAACCAGATAGCGATCCATCATGGCCTTGTCCTGGCTTTGTCCGGTGAACGCGAACCAGCCGGCACGCCAGCGTTCGTGCACGGTCAGCTCGATGTAATCGTCGATGTCGTCGACCATGCGCGCGGCACCGTAGATTCGGGCACCGACAATCATGATCGCCGCCGCTGCAATCCCCACCGGGCCCGCCGCCTGAAAACCCATCAGGGCTGCGCAGCCAAGGGCAATGGACAATGCGCCGCTGAACACGCTCAAGCCGCCGGTGACGTACAGATCCTGAGCTTCCTTGCCTTGGGCCTTGGCGGCATCGTTGAAGGATTTGATGGCGGTGTAGATGTCGAAGGGCAGCGTCAGCACGCTGGCGATCAGACCCGCGCCCCGGCTCAGCCATTTGCCCATGGTGGTCTTGCCGAATTGTTCGAGGGCCATGGATCCCTGACGGATCATCTGTTCGCCGGTCTTGTTCAGCGCGTATTCGAGGCCCAGTGAAGTGATCTCGGCGAGAGCACCCCCCGCATTGATCAGCAATTCGCCCATCTGACCTTTCTTGAGGCCGTCGATGGCGCCCATGTAGGCGCTGTACAAACCGTAGGCCTGCAGCCCGGCGCCCATACTGGTCATGCCGCGACTTTTAGCCTTGTCTACCCAGCCCGGCAGGTGTTCGGGCAGCGGGCTTCTGTGGATATCCAGCTGTTGAGTGGCGGTCAGCAGTTTGCCGATTTTCTGCAGGGGATGCTCAGCATCACTGGCGGATATTTCGCGCAGAAGCGGTGCTGCTTCGGGGGAGCGCAGAGTGACGATTTCGTAGAGTAATTCCGGTACATGTTGGTGCTCCTGACCATCGACTGACTTGATCCGCTGCTCAACCTGGGCGGGATCGAATTGCAGCCCATCGATAAAGGCCTGATCGGGCTCGGGGAAGTACGTGTTGGCCGCTGTAATGGCCTCGCCGTTGACCCGGGCACCCAGCGCCTGAAGTGTCTGGCGGCTCACGGTCAGTTCGCCAAATCGCATGGGCCCGAACAGTTTGTCCAGGTGATTCAGGTCGGGAACTTTGCCGGGCGTTGTATCGGTTTCGGCCGTCGTTGAATTTGATGGAATGTTAATGTCGGAAATTGTTATGGGGGCTGTAAGAATAGTTTCAGGATTGATGTTAAAGGGTTTGGCCAAAATCAATGCTCGCTTGTGAAGTGTCGAGAGACTTTGGCATGGCGGGTGGTTGTGTTCAGTTGTTATTGTTTTGCCGATTGTATTGTTGTTTTTTGTATTGCCTTTGAAGTGGTCTGTCGGGTGTTTTTGATTTAGCGTTGAATCCGACTCGCAGGAAGCGGGCTTCATGAACAAGGAGAGCGTTATGACAATTTATGAAGATGAGTGGGCGTTCTGGGATGATATTGCCGGAAAGTATATTTTCAAACATGCGGGCGTTGATCTGAATGCCGAGATTGTCCTGAAGGCTGCCGGTTACTACGCGGATTCCATGGTGCTTGAGCGCCGCAAGCGCAAACGTGTGAAGAACGAGCCGGCCCAGGCTGCCGATAAATGAAATCCTGTCTGTTGTTCAGTCCGTTCTTAACAAGAAGAGAATCTGCACATGTCTGATGCCAATAATATTACCTTCACGGGGCAACTGTTCGCGGATGGACTTCCGCTGGTGCTCAATTATCAAGTCATGGAGCAACGTTTGAAGCAGCCGCGGATAACAATGGGGCAGAGGTTGAATGCGGAGATTTCCCTGAATGATGAAATCAGTTCGCCAATCGTGACGCTTGCGGATCATGATGATGCCGAGCCGCTGTTATTGGAGTTTGTTCCGGATTATCAGGGGCGATATGCCCTTAATGTCAAAACGGCCGGTCGTTGCTTTAATTGGCAGCTGCGACTTGATCAAAGTACAAGGCATCTTCTGGCCGCGAAAAGTGGCGGCAGTTACTTTGAGCTGGAAACGTATGCCGGAAAGCTCAAGTCGTTTGGTGACCTGCCGTCCAATCCGGTTTCTGTGGCGCTTTTCAGCGTAGAGAAGAAGATGCGCCTGTTTCAGCATGAGACAAAGGAAGGGCTCACCTACTTCCTGGACAAGAATCCGAACGACACCGGGCACAATGCCTACAACCCTTCGTCGGTATCGTTCGTCTTGAGGACCAATCCTTCGCTGCTGTCTGCCGTCGCCTAGTACGAGTAGCGCAGCAGGGTATGCGGCAAGTGTCGCAGCACGAAGAAACCGAACAGGGCGATCAGCGCTGGCAACACCAGCCACCAGACTCTCTGCGGCATGGCGCCGAGCGGTGATTGCCGCTGGCTGAGCCAGAGCCCGGCGGCGCACACGCACGCGGCGAGCATGGCGCCGGCCAGCACATCCGTCGGCCAGTGTGCGCCCAGATACACTCGCGACAAGGCAATCGCCAGTGCCGGAATGCAGCCGATCAGCAACCAGGTCAGTCGCAGCCTCGGCGGTTGCCCGCGTCCGGCGAGTACGGCCAAGGTCAGGAACAGCGCGAACGATCCCGACGCATGACCGCTGGGCATGCTGTAACTGGTGAGCGGATCGGTCAGCACTTCCGGGCGCACCCGGGCGAAAAACATTTTGGTGCCGGTGTTGGCCAGGGCCGTGACGAGCAGCGTGCCGCCCACGAAGATCGCGTGGCGCCACTGACGGCACAGCAACAGCAGCGCAGTCAGCAGGGCGCTGAACAGCAGCATGTTGCGAAATTCACCGATCAGGGTGAAGACCACCGCCACCTCATCCAGCGCCGGGCGACGGTGTTCCTGCACCAGGGTCATGACGCCCTGATCGAGGGCGGTCAGGTACGGGTAGCCGATGAACAGGCCGATCAGGATCAACAGGCTCATGCTGCTGATCCAGATGGTCGCCCGGCGATGGCGGCGCAGGCTGCTGTTGGCGCTCAGGCCGACCATCACCGCAATGCTGCCGGCAACGATCCCGGCCTGCAGCCAGAAACCCTCCGGCAACGGCAGGCGAATCGCCGCCCCGGTGGCCCAGCCCGGCAGCAGGTACGCGAGGCTCCAGCCGGCCGCTGCCAGCAGACTCACGGCCGCGAAGCGCGGGAAGGGCATGTCGCACATCCCGGCGACCATCGGCAGCATCGGCCGCAACGGGCCGATGAAACGTCCGACCAGCAGGCTGGCGATGCCATAACGCTGGAAGTAGGTTTCCGCGCCGGCCATCCATTCCGGGTGATGGCGCAACCCCGGCAGGCGCCGGATATTCTGGTGGAAGTGGCGACCGAGGAAATACGAAATCACGTCGCCGAGAATCCCGCCGAGGAAACCCAGCAACAGGGTTTCGCTCAATGACAATGCACCGCTGCCGGCCAGCACCGCCACGGCAAACAGCAGCACCGTGCCGGGCACAATCAAGCCGGCTATCGCCAGGCATTCCACGCAGGCCACGACAAACACTGCAGCGGCCAGCCACTGCGGATTGGTGGCCAGCCACCCGGTCACGCTATCGAGCCATGGGCCCATACAAACCACTCCATTTCATTGATGTCCCTGATCGGCGAGCCGAAGGGGTGTGCATTCACAGCAGAAAATAATCGCGACCTTCGACCTGACCCCGGCGCAGCGGGTTCCGGGTGCACCACTGGGCGTAAGCCGCATCGACGAAGCGATACATCAAGTGTTCGTCACGGCCATGGGGAATGCCCAGGCGGGTGGTCTGAATCACATGAGTTGGCGCGGGGCCGGTGTCTTCCACCAGCAGGATTTCATGGTCGAAGCGTTTGGCATCCCACACCGGCACTTTCAGCCCCAGCGCCTTGCACAGCAACGTCTGTCCGGCACAGAGTTTCTGCGACGGACGCGGGCGCCCCTGGGCATCGGGGTTGTTCAGCAGCATCTGCGCCAGGCTGGCCGGGCCGCTGATCTCGTCGACCCACGGATAAGCCGATTTGATCAGCACCGCATTGCCCGGACCCTGCGCGCTGAAGTTCAGCGAATCGCCGCCCCGGGCGTAGTACATATAGATGTGGCCGCCGTCCAGAAACAAAGCCTTACGCTTTTCTGTGTAGCCGAGGGACGCGTGGCTGCCTTTTTCTTCGCAGTAATACGCTTCGGTTTCGATGATTCGGGCGCTGAGCCACAAATCGCCGACGCGGTGGCGGATGACTTTGCCGAGCAGATCACGGGCCAGTGTCTGGGCGTCGCGGTCGAAAAAGGCGTCCGCAAGGCCGACAGGCTGGCGCGCGGAGGTGGCGCGAACGGTCAGGTTGGACATGGCAAACAGGGTTTATCCAGGCGGAGGAGGTCGTGATGATAACAATTCGCGGCTTAATCCCGGCTGAACGTCGGCAAATCACCGTCCATTTCGACCATCCGCCCGTCACCGCTGTTAGTCCCGGGACGCGACAGCTATAATCTGCCGCTTTCCTCTTTGCCAAGACCCCAGCAGACCATGACTGAGTCCGTTCTTGACTACATGACCCGATTGGGTCGCGCCGCCCGCGAAGCCTCCCGCGTCATCGGTCGTGCCAGTACCGCGCAGAAAAACCGCGCCCTGCTGGCTGCCGCCAATGCCCTGGACGCCGCCCGCGCCGAGCTTGCGGCAGCCAATGAACAGGATCTGGCCGCCGGTCGCGCCAACGGTCTGGAGCCGGCACTGCTGGAGCGTCTGGAACTGACCCCGGCGCGCATCGATGGCATGATCGTCGGCCTGCGCCAGGTCGCAGCGCTGCCGGATCCGGTCGGTGCGATCCGCGACATGAGCTTCCGTCCGTCGGGCATTCAGGTCGGCAAGATGCGCGTACCGCTGGGCGTGATCGGGATCATCTACGAATCCCGTCCCAACGTGACCATCGATGCCGCGAGCCTGTGCCTGAAGTCCGGCAACGCGACCATCCTGCGCGGCGGTTCCGAAGCGATTCATTCCAACCGCGCGATTGCCGCCTGCATTCAGCGCGGTCTGGCCGAAGCCGAACTGCCGGCTGCCGTGGTGCAAGTGGTGGAAACCACCGACCGCGCCGCAGTCGGCGCGCTGATCACCATGCCGGAGTACGTCGACGTGATCGTGCCGCGCGGTGGTCGGGGCCTGATCGAGCGCATCAGCCGTGATGCCCGGGTGCCGGTGATCAAGCATCTGGACGGCATCTGCCACGTTTATGTCAGCGAACACGCCGACCTGCCGAAAGCCCAGCGCATCGCCTTCAATGCCAAGACCTATCGCTATGGCATCTGCGGTGCGATGGAGACCTTGCTGGTCGATCAAAGTGTTGCGAAGGATTTCCTGCCGTCGATGGCGAAGCAGTTCCGCGAAAAAGGCGTCGAACTGCGTGGTTGCGAACGCACCCGGGCGATCATCGAGGCCGTAGCGGCGACCGAAGAAGACTGGAGCACCGAGTACCTGGCGCCGATTCTGTCGATCCGCGTGGTGGATGGTCTGGATCAGGCCATCGAGCACATCAACCATTTCGGCTCCCACCACACCGACTCGATCGTCAGCGAAAACCTCGCCGACACCCGCCAGTTCGTGGCTCAGGTCGACTCGGCGTCGGTGATGATCAACACCCCGACCTGCTTCGCCGACGGATTCGAATACGGATTGGGTGCCGAGATCGGCATTTCTACTGATAAGCTGCACGCCCGTGGCCCGGTGGGCCTCGAAGGGCTGACCTGCGAGAAGTACATCGTGGTCGGTGATGGCCAGTTGCGCGGCCAGGCGACGGTCTGACTTGTCCGACCTCGACCTGAAAGCGCCGAAACCCGGCAAGAAATCCCGTCCCCGGCGCATTGGCGTACTGGGCGGGACGTTCGACCCGGTGCACGTCGGCCATTTGCGCGGCGCGCTGGAAGTGGCCGAAGCGCTGGAGCTCGATGAGCTGCGCATGATGCCCAGCGCCCGGCCGCCGCACCGCGATACACCGCAGGTGTCGGCGCAGGACCGGCTGGCAATGGTTGAATGTGCGGTGGCCGGTGTGCCGCCGCTGGTGGTGGACGCCCGCGAATTGCAGCGGGACAAACCGTCCTGGACCATCGATACCCTGGAGTCGCTGCGCGCCGAAATGGCCGCCGAGACCCAGGTTTTTCTGCTTCTGGGCTGGGACGCATTTTGCGGCCTGCCCACTTGGCACCGCTGGGAAGAGTTGCTCCAGCATTGCCACATCCTGGTGCTACAGCGCCCGGACGCCGACAGCGAACCGCCGGATGCCTTGCGCAACCTGCTGGCAGCGCGTTCGGTGAGCGACCCGCTGGCCCTGAAGGGGCCGAGCGGACAGATTGCATTCGTCTGGCAGACACCGCTCGCGGTTTCCGCCACCCAGATCCGTCAACTGCTGGCCAGCGGTAAGTCGGTACGTTTCCTGGTGCCCGACGCGGTCCTGGCCTACATCGATGCGCACGGTCTGTACCGTGCGTCGAACTGAACAAGGCGTGCTTCACTGATACGAATCCACGTGTCGCCAAGCCGCCGAAAATATGAGCAAAACGAGTTTTATATGACTGACAAAGACCAAACCAAAGTAAAGCGCAAAGGCACATTCAAGAGCGCCCCGCTGCCAGAGCCGGTCAACACCAACGAACCGCTGAAGGGCGACGAACTGGTCAAGGTGGCCGTTGCAGCCCTGGAAGACGTCAAGGCCCAGGACATTCAGATCATTGATGTGCGCGACAAGCAGAGCATCACCGACTACATGATCATCGCCACCGGTACTTCCAACCGCCAGATCAACGCGATGCTGGACAAGGTTCGCGAAGAGGTCAAAAAGAACGGCGCCAAGCCGCTGGGCGAAGAAGGCAAGGGCGACAGCGACTGGGTGCTGCTGGACCTGGACCTGGTGATCGTGCACATGATGACTGCCTCGGCACGTCAGTTCTACGACCTGGAGCGCCTGTGGGCCGGTGCCGAGCAAAGCCGTGCGGCGGACGCCAAGCACCACAGCCCGGAAAACACCCACGAGCATTTCACCAAGCTCAACAAAGACCAGCTGTAAGGGATTGCTGTGCGACTGCGACTGATCGCCGTCGGTTCACGCATGCCCAAGTGGGTGGAAGAAGGCTGGCATGAATATGCCAAGCGTCTTCCGTCCGAGCTGGCGCTGGAACTGGTGGAAATTCCGCTCAATACCCGTGGCAAGAACGCCGACGTGGCCCGCTTCATCCGTCAGGAAGGCGAAGCCATGCTGGCCAAGGTCGGGCCGAACGAGCGGATCGTCACCCTCGAAGTTCATGGCAAGCCGTGGAGCACCGAGCAACTGGCGGTCGAACTCGATCGCTGGCGCCTGGACTCGCGCACGGTCAACTTCATGGTCGGTGGCCCGGAAGGGCTGGCGCCGGAAGTCTGTGCCCGCGCGGATCAGCGCTGGTCGTTGTCGCCGCTGACGCTGCCGCACCCGCTGGTGCGCATCCTCATCGGCGAGCAGTTGTATCGTGCCTGGACCGTGCTGTCCGGCCACCCTTACCACAAGTAATCCGCCCTCATGTCTCAGCCGATCCGCATCAAGGACCACGAAAAAGACGCCCGTCTGGTGCGTGGTCGCGTCGTGTTCGGCGCAATTGCGGTGGTGGCGCTGATCTGCGTGCTGATTGCGCGCCTGTACTACCTGCAGGTGATTCAGTACGAATATCACTCGACCCTGTCGGAAAACAACCGGGTGCATGTCCAGCCGATCCCGCCGACCCGTGGCCTGATTTTCGACCGCAACGGCGTGGTGGTGGCGGACAACCGTCCGAGCTTCAGCCTGAGCATGACCCGCGAGCGCTCCGGCGACTGGCAGCAGGTGCTCGACGTGATCGTCGAGGTCTTGCAGCTGACGCCGGAAGACCGGGTGATCTTCGAGAAACGCATGCGTCAGGGCCGCCGGCCGTTCGAGCCGGTGCCGATCCTGTTCGAGCTGAGCGAAGAGCAGATCGCCCGGATCGCGGTGAATCAGTTCCGCCTGCCGGGCGTTGAGGTGGTCGCGCAACTGGTGCGTCATTACCCGCAGGGCGCGCATTTCGCGCACTCGGTGGGTTACATGGGGCGGATCAACGAGAAAGAGCTGAAGACCCTCGATCCAGTCAACTACAGCGGCACCCACCACATCGGCAAGACCGGCATCGAGCGCTTCTATGAAGCCGAGCTGCACGGTCAGGTGGGTTACGAAGAGGTCGAGACCAACGCCCGTGGCCGCGTTCTGCGCGTGCTCAAGCGTACCGATCCGGTGCCGGGCAAGGACATTGTCCTGAGCCTCGACATCAAATTGCAGGAAGCCGCCGAGGCTGCGCTGGGTGGCCGGCGTGGTGCGGTGGTGGCGCTCGATCCGAAAACCGGCGAAGTGCTGGCGATGGTCAGCCAGCCGAGTTTCGACCCGAACCTGTTCGTCACCGGCATCAGCTTCAAGGCGTACGCCGAGCTGCGTGATTCGATCGACCGACCGCTGTTCAACCGCGTGCTGCGCGGTCTGTACCCGCCGGGCTCGACGATCAAGCCGGCGGTGGCGATTGCCGGTCTCGATGCGGGCGTGGTGACGGCGTCGAGCCGGGTGTTCGACCCCGGTTACTACATGCTGCCCAACTACGATCACAAGTACCGCAACTGGAACCGCACCGGGGACGGCTTCGTCGACCTCAACACGGCGATCATGCGGTCCAACGACACCTACTTCTATGACCTGGCACACAAGCTGGGCATCGACCGGTTGTCGGCCTACATGAACAAGTTCGGCATTGGCCAGAAGGTCTCGCTGGACATGTTCGAAGAATCCCCAGGCCTGATGCCGTCCCGCGAGTGGAAACGCGCGACCCGGCGTCAGGCGTGGTTCCCCGGCGAAACCCTGATTCTCGGGATCGGCCAGGGCTACATGCAATCGACCCCGCTGCAACTGGCCCAGGCCACGGCGCTGGTGGCCAACAAGGGCGTGTGGAACCGTCCGCACCTGGCCAAATCCCTCGAAGGCGTGAAACCGGTGGATGAGAATCCGATGCCGGACATCATCCTGCGCGATCCGTCGGACTGGACCAAGGTCAACCATGGCATGCAACAGGTGATGCACGGTGCACGGGGTACGGCGCGTAAAGCGGCGATCGGCGCGCAATACCGGATCGCCGGCAAGTCCGGTACGGCGCAGGTGGTGGCGATCAAGCAGGGTGAAAAGTACGACCGCTCCAAGGTTCAGGAACGCCACCGCGACCACGCCTTGTTCGTCGGTTTCGCGCCGGCGGATGACCCGAAAATCGTGGTGTCGGTGATGGTCGAGAACGGTGAGTCCGGTTCCGGCGTCGCGGCACCGGTGGTGCGGCAGGTCATGGATGCCTGGCTGCTGGATCAGGACGGACGGTTGAAGGCCGAATACGCCAGCCCTATCAGTGCGGAGGCTACGGCCCGTGATGAATAATTTCGATCGCATGCTCTCCAGCGAGGATGTGATGCGTCGCCGGGCGACGCTGTTGCAACGTTTGCATATCGACGGCCCGTTGCTGGTGCTGCTGCTGATTCTCGCGGCCGGCAGCCTGTTCGTGCTGTATTCGGCCAGCGGCAAGAGCTGGGATCTGCTGGCCAAACAGGCCACGTCGTTCGGCATCGGTCTGGTGTCGATGATCGTCATTGCCCAGTTCGAGCCAAGGTTCATGGCGCGCTGGGTGCCGCTCGGCTACGTGATCGGGGTGGTGCTGCTGCTGGTGGTGGACATCATGGGCCACAACGCCATGGGCGCGACCCGCTGGATCAACATTCCCGGGGTGATCCGCTTCCAGCCCTCGGAATTCATGAAGATCCTGATGCCGGCGACCATCGCCTGGTATTTGTCCAAACGCACGTTGCCGCCGCAGCTCAAGCATGTCGGCATCAGTCTGCTGCTGATCGGCGTGCCGTTCGCCCTGATCGTGCGTCAGCCGGATCTCGGCACTTCGCTGCTGATTCTGGCCGGCGGCGCCTTCGTACTGTTTATGGGCGGGCTGCGCTGGCGCTGGATTCTCAGCGTACTGGCGGCGGCGATTCCGGTGTCGGTTGCGATGTGGTTCTTCATCATGCACGACTACCAGAAACAGCGGATCCTGACGTTCCTCGACCCGGAAAGCGATCCGCTCGGCACTGGCTGGAACATCATCCAGTCGAAAGCCGCCATCGGTTCCGGCGGGGTATTCGGCAAGGGCTGGCTGCTGGGCACCCAGTCGCATCTGGACTTCCTGCCGGAAAGCCACACCGACTTCATTATCGCCGTGCTCGGCGAAGAGTTCGGGCTGGTGGGCATCTGCGCACTGTTGCTGATCTATCTGTTGCTGATTGGCCGTGGTCTGGTGATTACCGCCCAGGCCCAGACGCTGTTCGGCAAATTGCTGGCCGGCGCTCTGACCATGACGTTTTTTGTTTACGTTTTCGTCAACATCGGTATGGTCAGTGGCCTGTTGCCGGTGGTGGGGGTGCCGTTGCCGTTCATTAGCTACGGCGGAACTTCGCTGGTGACGCTGCTGTCAGCGTTTGGGGTTTTGATGTCGATCCATACCCATCGCAAGTGGATCGCACAGGTTTGAATAAGGTGAAGAGTTCAATGCAAGTAATGCGTGACTGGGCGACACGATACGCACCGTGGCTCGGCCTGGTAGGCATCCTTGGCAGCGCGCAGGAAGCGTTGGCCGGCGATTACGAAGGCTCGCCCCAGGTGGCCGAGTTCGTCGGTGAAATGACCCGCGACTACGGTTTCGCCGGCGAACAGCTGATGGCCGTGTTCCGCGAGGCCCAGCGCAAACAGGCAATTCTCGACGCCATTTCCAAACCCGCCGAACGGGTCAAGCAGTGGAAAGAATACCGTCCGATGTTCATCACCGACGCGCGCATCGCCCGCGGTGTGGACTTCTGGCGTCAGCACGAGGCGACTCTGGCCCGCGCCGAGCAGGAATACGGCGTTCCGGCCCAGGTGATCGTATCGATCATCGGCGTTGAGACCTTTTTCGGACGTAATACCGGCAATTACCGGGTGATCGATGCCTTGTCCACGCTGGGTTTCGACTATCCTCCCCGTGCCGAATTTTTCCGCAAGGAGCTGCGTGAGTTCCTGCTGCTGGCGCGCGAAGAGCAGGTCGACCCGCTGACCCTCAAGGGTTCCTACGCCGGGGCGATGGGCTTGCCGCAGTTCATGCCGAGCAGTTTCCGCGCCTACGCGGTGGATTTCGACGGCGACGGCCACATCAATATCTGGAACAACCCGGATGATGCGATCGGCAGCGTCGCCAGCTATTTCAAGCGTCACGGCTGGGTCGCCGGCGAGCCGGTGGTCAGTCGCGCGGATGTACGGGGAGAGCAGGTGGATGAAGGCCTGACCACCGGCATCGAGCCGACGAAAACCGTCGGGGAGTTGCGAGCGCTGGGCTGGTCGAGTCATGATGCGCTGCGCGATGACATGCCGGTCACCGCATTCCGCCTCGAAGGCGACAATGGCCCGGAATACTGGATGGGCCTGAAGAATTTCTACGCGATCACGCGTTATAACCGCAGCGTGATGTACGCCATGGCCGTACATCAACTGTCTGAACAGCTGGTACAAGCACGGGGCGTCAAGTAATGCGGGCATTGCCTATCAATAAACCCCTGAAGCTGGTGGCTTTCGCTGCGTTGGCGGTGCTGGTCGCCAGTTGTTCGACCAGCCGTTCGCCGAGCCAGAAACCGACCACCGCCGTTCGTTCGCAGCCGGGTCTGGACATCAACCGGGCCCACAAGGACGGCGCGCCGTGGTGGGACGTCGACGTATCGCGCATCCCGGATGCCACGCCGACCCTGCACACCGGCCCGTACAAGGCCAACCCGTACACCGTGCTGGGCAAGACCTACTTCCCGCTGCAGGAATCCAAGACCTACGTGGCCTCCGGCACCGCGTCCTGGTACGGCACCAAGTTCCACGGTCAGAACACCGCCAACGGCGAGGTCTACGACCTGTACGGCATGAGTGCCGCCCACAAGACATTACCGCTGCCGAGTTACGTTCGGGTGACCAACCTGGACAACAACAAGAGCGTGATCCTGCGGGTCAATGACCGCGGGCCGTTCTACTCGGACCGGATCATCGACCTGTCCTACGCCGCCGCCAAGAAGCTCGGTTATGCCGAAATCGGTACCGCGCGGGTCAAGGTCGAAGGCATCGACCCGCAGCAATGGTGGGCCGCCAAGGGCCGTCCGGCGCCTTTGATGCTCAACGAGCCGCAAGTCGCGCAGAATAGCGCCCCGGTGATCACGGCCTCGGCCGGCACCGTCGAGCAATGGACTCCACCGCCGCAGCAGCACGCCGCGGCCGTCGTGCCAGTTCAGCTCGATGCAAAAAAAAACGCTTCTGCACCAGCGTCTGGCCAGTATCTGCAGGTGGGCGCGTTCGCCAACCCGGACGCTGCAGAACTCCTGAGGTCGAAGCTCAGCGGGATGGTGAGCGCTCCGGTGTTTATCAGCTCGATCGTGCGCAATCAGCAGACCCTGCACCGGGTTCGCCTGGGACCGATCGGTTCGCCGGGTGAAATTGCCCAGGTGCAGAACAGCGTGCGCCTGGCCAACCTGGGTTCGCCAAGTGTGGTCACCGAGTAAACGTAGGACTTGATTGACGGTTCACCAGCGATTGGGGGGTGAACCAGGTTGTTGGCTCGTCGAAGAACAAAAGCCCGGCAAGGGTGACTGGAGTGAGCAACTGAACACGCGATGGCCCGTTAGAAAGCCATCTGATTAATTTTGCCCGCAAGGGCAGTTTCCATTAGCGATTTCGAGAGACGGATGAACATCACCACCTTTGCCAAACGCCTGTGTCTGCTAGTCCCGCTGCTCCTCTCGCCTGCCGCGTTCGCGGCCGAGATGATGCCGTCGCCACCACAACTGGCCGCCAAATCCTACGTGCTCATGGATGCCAACAGCGGCAACGTGCTGGTGGAGAACAACGGTGACCAGCGTCTGCCACCGGCCAGCCTGACCAAACTGATGACCGCGTACATTGCCACGCTGGAAATTCGTCGCGGCCAGATCGGTGAAAACGACCCGGTGACCGTCAGCGAAAACGCCTGGCGCACCGGCGGTTCGCGGATGTTCATCAAGGTCGGCTCGCAAGTCACTGTGAGCGACCTGCTGCACGGCATCATCATCCAGTCCGGCAACGACGCCAGCGTCGCGGTGGCTGAACACATCGCCGGCAGCGAAGATGCGTTCGCCGACCTGATGAACAAGACCGTCGCCGATCTGGGCATGACCAATACCCACTTCATGAACCCGACCGGTCTGCCGAACCCTGAGCACTACTCGTCGGCTCACGACATGGCGATCCTGGCGCGCGCGATCATCCACGAAGACCCGGCTCACTACGCGATCTACTCGCAGAAAGAGTTCTTCTGGAACGGCATCAAACAGCCTAACCGCAACCTGCTGCTGTGGCGCGACAAGACCGTCGACGGTCTGAAAACCGGTCACACCGACGAAGCCGGCTACTGCATGGTGTCCTCGGCAGTACGTGACGGCATGCGCCTGATCGCCGTGGTGTTCGGCACCAACAGCGAAGTGGCCCGCGCCGCCGAGACCCAGAAGCTGCTGACCTACGGTTTCCGCTTCTTCGAAACCCAGACCTTCTACCAGAAGGGCACCGAACTGGCTCAGGCCCCGGTGTGGAAAGGCACTACCAGTCAAGTCAAGGCCGGCCTGGCACAAGACCTGACCATGACCCTGCCTAAAGGCCAGCTGAAGAAGCTCGCTGCCAGCATGACCATGAACCCGCAACTGACCGCGCCAATCGCCAAGGGCGACGTGATCGGTAAAGTCGAAGTGAAACTGGACGACAAGGTGGTGCACAGCGCCGACCTGATCGCTCTGGACGCTGTCGAGGAGGGTGGTATCTTCCGCCGCATGTGGGATAGCATCCGTCTATTCTTCTACGGCTTGTTCAACTGATTTGAGTTGACCTGCATGGCCCCGTTCCGATCCGGAGCGGGGCCTTGTTCGTTACCGGGCTTACGCTTACGAGGCCGTTACGCCATGACCGATACCGAAGTAAAGGCGCCAAAGATCGAATTTCCCCAGGTTGATTATCCGGTTAAGGTGATCAGCGATACGGGCGTCGGCAACAAAGACAAGATCATCGACATCGTCAAGAAACACGCCAAGATCAACGATGAGCGTGTCGACGAGCGTCAAAGCAGCAACGGCAAGTACACCACCATCCAGTTGCACATCGTCGCGACCGACCAGGATCAGCTGTACAACATCAACAGCGAACTGCGGGCTACCGGTTTCGTGCACATGGTGCTGTGATGCCGGGCACGCTGGGCTTTCGCGAGCTTGGCCAGATGGCTTACGAGCCGGTCTGGCAGGCCATGCAACGTTTTACCAACGAGCGTGGCACCACGGCCCCGGACGAAATCTGGCTGGTCGAACACCCGCCGGTGTTCACCCAGGGCCAGGCCGGCAAGGCCGAGCACCTGTTGCTGCCGGGGGATATTCCGGTGGTGCAGGTCGACCGCGGCGGTCAGGTGACCTACCATGGCCCCGGCCAACTGGTGGCGTACCTGCTGCTGGATGTGCGCCGACTCGGTTTCGGCGTGCGCGATCTGGTCAGCCGCATGGAGCGCTGCCTGATCGAACTGCTGGCCAGCTACGGCGTGACCGCCGTGGCCAAGCCGGATGCTCCCGGCGTCTACGTCGACGGAGCGAAGATCGCTTCTCTGGGTTTGCGGATTCGCCACGGTTGTTCCTTTCATGGCCTGGCCCTGAACGTGGACATGAACCTGGAGCCGTTTCGACGGATTAATCCCTGCGGCTATGCCGGGCTGGCGATGACCCAGCTGAGCGAGCACGCAGGATCGATTGAATTTGCCGAGGTAAGTGCCCGGCTGCGCGCGCAGCTCGTCAAACACCTCGACTATGCTGAGCAGACGACCCTGACGGGCGGAATCGACTGATATGACTACTGATGCAGTGCAAACCATGATCCCGACGCTCGACGTGACCGAGCGCCCGGCCCCGCGTCCCAAGGTTGAAGCCGGCGTCAAGCTGCGCGGCGCCGAGAAGGTTGCACGCATCCCGGTGAAGATCATTCCGACCACCGAACTGCCGAAGAAACCCGACTGGATCCGCGTGCGCATCCCGGTTTCGCCGGAAGTCGACCGCATCAAGAGCCTGCTGCGCAAACACAAGCTGCACAGCGTCTGCGAAGAGGCGTCCTGCCCGAACCTGGGTGAGTGCTTCTCCGGCGGCACCGCGACCTTCATGATCATGGGTGACATCTGCACCCGTCGTTGCCCGTTCTGCGACGTTGGCCACGGTCGTCCGAAGCCACTGGACGTCAACGAGCCGGAAAGCCTGGCCATCGCCATCGCCGACCTGAAGCTCAAGTACGTGGTGATCACCTCGGTTGACCGCGACGACCTGCGTGACGGCGGTGCCCAGCACTTTGCCGACTGCATCCGCGAAATCCGCAAACTGTCGCCGAACGTGCAACTCGAAACCCTGGTCCCGGACTACCGTGGCCGTATGGACATCGCCCTGGAAATCACCGCGGCCGAGCCGCCGGATGTGTTCAACCACAACCTGGAAACCGTACCGCGCCTGTACAAGGCTGCCCGTCCGGGTTCGGACTACCAGTGGTCGCTGACCCTGCTGCAACGCTTCAAGCAGATGATGCCGCACATCCCGACCAAATCCGGCCTGATGCTGGGTCTGGGCGAGACCGACGACGAAGTCATCGAAGTCATGAAGCGCATGCGCGAACACGACATCGACATGCTGACCCTGGGCCAGTACCTGCAACCGTCCCGCAGCCACTTGCCGGTGCAGCGTTTCGTGCACCCGGACACCTTCGCCTGGTTCGCCGAGGAAGGTTACAAAATGGGCTTCAAGAACGTCGCGTCCGGCCCGTTGGTGCGTTCTTCGTACCACGCCGACGAGCAGGCGAAACTGGTCAAGGCCGAGCTGCTCGGTTCCTGATTCAGCGCTGAATAAAAAATGCCCGCCGGGGTTTATCGCCCGGCGGGCATTTTTTTGCCTGGCTTACACTCGTTACTGACTTTTCCTGCAATCTGCGGCGCGGCTTAGCCTCTTCTGTTTGTCGCCGTTCCTGACTACTGTGTGAGCATGACTTCACACAGGGAGATCCATGGATGACCGTTCGACCGACCCACACCCTTTTTCCGCACAAGCCTGTGCCTGCACTGCCGTCGGAAGGGCTGATAGGTGTCATTGCGCCCGCCGGCCCCGGCACGCTGGATACCGAAAAGGCCGTTCAGTGGATGCGCGCCCGGGGTTACGGTTTGCGAGTGTTCCCTGGCGTCTACGAGAAGGAGGGTTATCTGGCCGGCAGCGACGAGGTACGGCTCAACGATCTGCACGCGGCGTTCGCTGACGAAGAGGTGGATGCAATCATTTGCCTGCGCGGTGGCTACGGCACGCCAAGGTTGCTGGACCGGATCGACTACGACTTGCTGAGCCGCCATGCCAAGCCCTTCGTCGGTTACAGCGACATCACCGCGCTGCACCTGGCCATCAGTCGCTACGCCGGGTTCGTGACCTTTCATGGGCCGTTATTGAATGCCGATCTGCTGGGGGACAAGGAACCGCCGACGGTGACGTCGTTCTTCGCCATGTTGCGCGGTCAGTTGAAGGCCGGCAGTGTGCTGAGTCATCCGGCGGCTTATCCATTGACCACCGTGGAGCCCGGCATTGCCCACGGGCGTCTGCAGGGTGGCAATCTGGCGATGATCGCTGCGACCTTGGGCACGCCCTACGAAATCGACGTCGAAGGTGTGATTCTGCTGATCGAGGACATCAACGAGCCGCTGTACCGGATCGACCGCTTGCTGACCCAGATGCGTCTGGCGGGCAAGTTGGCCAGATTGCGTGGCGTGCTGGTCGGGGATGTGGCGGGCGTGGATGTCGAGGCCTTGAACCGCTTGCTCAAGCAGACCTTTGAACCGTTGCGGATTCCGGTGCTGTCCGGCTGGCGCAGTGGGCACTGCGATCCGAACCTGACGCTGCCGCTGGGGGCGCTGGTTCGACTGGACGCAGGGAAGAAGGAGTTGATGCTGGAGCAAGACGTAGTGATTCGCTGACCGAGCCACAAAAAAAGACCGCCGCCTGAAGAGGCGGCGGTCTTTTTGTTTTTACTGGTTACGCAGGCTTTCCAGCAGCTTGTGCGTCGGATAACCGTCCGCCGGCCAGCCGAATGACTGCTGTGCACTGCGGATCGCCTTACGCGTATTGGCGCCGATGATCCCGTCTGCCGCACCGGCGTCATAGTTGCGCGCGGTGAGCAGGTTTTGCAATTCGATCCGTTCGGTGCGGCTCAACGGCAGATCGTCTTTTGGCCAGCTGCCATTGATCAGGCCGGCACCGTTGAAGCGCTCGGACAACAGGCTGACGGCCAGTGCGTAGGACGACGAGTTGTTGTACTTGAGGATCGCCCGGAAGTTATCGAGGATCAGGAACGCCGGGCCACGGTAGCCAGCCGGCAGCAGCAGCGCGGCGGACAGTTGCTCGGAGCCGGCCGGCACCTGGCCGCCGTTCGGCAGGATCACGCCCAGTTGCCGCCATTCAGCGACGCTTTTGCGAATTGCGCCGTCGGCCAGGGTGTAGTTGAAACCGCTCGGCAGTTGCACTTCGAAGCCCCACGGTTGGCCACGCTGCCAGCCGGAGCTTTGCAGGTAATGCGCGGTGGACGCTAATGCGTCAGCCGGGCTGCCCCAGATGTCGCGGCGGCCGTCACCGTCGAAATCCACGGCGTGGGTGTTGTAGGTGGTCGGAATGAATTGGGTCTGGCCCATGGCGCCGGCCCAGGAGCCGAGCATCTTCTCCGGGGTGATGTCGCCCTGTTGCAGGATCTGCAGCGCCGCAATCAGTTGCGCATGGGCAAAGCCCGGACGGCGGCCTTCATAGGCCAGAGTGGCCAGCGAGTTGATCACCGACTTGCTGCCCTGGAACTGGCCGAAATTGCTTTCCATCCCCCACACCGACACCAGCGCCTGACGATCGACGCCATAGCGCTGTTCGATGCTTTGCAGGATGTCGGCGTACTGGCTGATCAGCGCCTGGCCTTTGCGCACGCGCAAGGGCGAAAGCGCGCCGTCCAGGTACTCCCAGACCGGACGGGCGAACTCCGGCTGGCTCCGGTCGGCTCGAATCACGCTGGCATCGAAGCTGACATTGGCAAATGCGCGGTCAAACAGGTCGGCACGAATGCCGGCAGCCAGAGCTTCCTTGCGGAAACCGGCCTGCCATTCGGCAAAGGTCTGGGTCGGTTGCAGATCGAGGTTGTCACCGGACGGCACTACCGGCGGGATGACCGCTGGGGCTGGGGCTGTGGCAACGGGGACGGTCTGAAGCGGTTGAGCGTCGGCGGCGGTTGGTTTTTCCGCGCAGGCGACGAGCAGTACGAAGCTGGAGGCAGCGATCAGTTGGCGCAAGGGCCAACGACGGGAAAGACTGAGGGGCATGCACAGGTCCAGGGGATACGAATCAGGTGCAGACCTTAACATGAGGAGGGGGTGCTGTGCTTCAAGCGGCCAGAAAGTAAGAAGCCTCCCAGCTGTCAGACTGGAAGGCTTCGCGGCGGTAGCTGCCTTTACCCTTGGTTGGTCGTTCCTGGCGGCTGCGGAACAGGGGTTGGGCGACGATGGATTTGGCCTTGTTGTGGCCATGTTTCGATGGCTTTTTGCTCATGAGGATTCTCTCGATCGAGTGGGGTTTTGCGCGGCAGATAATCTGCCGATCTCGAGCGTCTGTCTATAGGACCGAGGGCGGGATGTTCTGTAGGAAATGGACTCGGTAAAAAAACGGGATCGCAGAGTGCGATCCCGGATTTCATTCGGCAGGCAAGGTCAGACGCTGACCGGCCATCAGCAGCGCCAACCGGCTCAGGCTCATCCACGGCGAGCCCGCCGCCTGGCCCTTGATCTGCGCATCGATGCGCTGGGCTTCGAGCAGCAACTGCGCCCAGCGTTGCGCCGAGTAGCGTTGCAAGGCCTTGCTCATCAGCGGTTTGCGCTTGTCCCAGACCGGCGGCTTGGCCTGACTGAAGCACTTGTCCAGCGGCGTGCCCTGACTGTATTGCAACGAGATGTTAGCCAGCAGGCGCAACTCCCGGGCCAGGGCCCAGAGGATCAACGGCGGTTCGACCCCTTCACCGCGCAGCCCTTCGAGCATGCGCAGGGCGTGAGCCGGTTCGCCGTTGAGCACCGCGTCGGTCAGGCCGAACACGTCAAAACGCGCACTGTCGGCCACGGCCGCCTGTACGGTTTCGACGGTGATCTGCCCGCCCTCGGCCATCAGCTTGAGCTTTTCGATCTCTTGCGCAGCAGCCAGCAGGTTGCCTTCGACCCGCGCGGCAATCAGCTCGACCGCGTCCTGGCTGGCTGACAGGCCGGCCTGGGACAGGCGCTGACGAATCCAGCTTGGCAACTGGTTGGCGTCCACCGGCCAGATCTGCACGAACTGGGTCTGCTGACCCTCGACCAGCGCCTTGCCCCACTTGGTTTTCTGCGCGCTGCCGTCCAGCTTCGGCAGGCTGATCAACAGCACCGTGTCTTCAGCCGGGCGCGAGCAGTATTCGATGAGTGCGGCAGCGCCCTTGTCACCGGGCTTGCCCGAAGGCAGGCGCAGTTCCAGCAGGCGTTTTTCGGCGAACAGCGACATGCTGGCGCCGGCCTGCAGCAACGTCCCCCAATCGAAATTGGCGTCGGCGGCGAAGACCTGGCGTTCGTCGAATCCTTGCTGACGGGCAGCGGAGCGAATGGCGTCGGCAGCTTCCTGGCACAGCAGCGGGTCATCGCCGCTGATGATGTAGACCGGCGCAAGGGCGCCTTGCAGGTGTTTGCCGAGTTGGGCGGGAGCGAGCTTCATAAGAAAGGGCGAACGGGGCGCCTGAGCGCCCCGAACGTCTTACTGCTGCGGCAGTTCGAGCGGCGACTGACGCGGAGTTTCCGCTTCAGCCTTCTGCGCCGCTTCGAGGGCGTCGGCCTCTGCCTTGGCACGGGCGTTGGCGGTTTGCTGCAGAGCGTCCAGCTGTGCCGGCGTCAGCTGTTGCAGACGCAGCATCATGCGCTGAACCAGCTCGCGGCGGGTTTCACGGCGTGCATCGTTGGCTTCCTGGTCGGAACCCACCAGGTTGTTGCCGTCGTGGATGAACACTTTCTGCACTTCAAGCTTGTCGCTTTTGAGCAGCAGGTCTTTTTCGCCACGGATATCGTAGGTCAGCACGGTGCTCACCTGATATTCGCCAGTACGACCGGCGCCGGCATAGCTGAGGATGCGCTGAGTTTCTTGCTCATCGGCCAGGTACAGTTTGTATGGCGCACCGGAAATGATCTTGACGCCGCTGGCCTCCAGCACCTGACGCAGTTGCGTCACGGTTTCGCCGTAGGCGTTGCGGGCGCTCAGATCGAGCTCCTTGATCGACAGTTCGTTGGTGCCGGTACCACGCAGCTGGAAACCGCAGGCGCTCAACAGGACGGCGAGGCCCATCACCAGCAGATTGCGTTTGATCATTGTGTTGCTCCCCTTGAAACCATGTGGGCCGACTCTGTGGCCCGAAAGGTTTTACTGGGCGTCAGGCTCACCTGACGCCCGATCCAATTAGCTGGCGACGATATTGACCAGTTTCCCGGGCACTACGATCACTTTGCGAATCGTCAGGCCGTCAACGAAACGCAGCACGTTTTCGTTGGCGCGGGCTGCCGCTTCGACTTCTTCACGGGTCGCGGCGGCCGGCATTTCGATCTGGCCGCGCAGCTTGCCGTTGACCTGGATCACCAGGGTCAGGCTGTCCTGCACCAGCGCGCTTTCGTCCAGCACCGGCCAGCCGGCGTCGATCACCGGATCGGCGTGGCCCAGGCGGTTCCACAGCTCGTGGCTGATGTGCGGCGTGATCGGAGCCAGCAGCAGCGTTACGGTTTCCAGACCTTCCTGAACCAGTGCGCGATCCTGTTCGGTCGCTTGCGCGGCTTTTTCCAGCACGTTCATCAGCGTCATCACCTGAGCGATGGCGGTGTTGAATTTGTGGTTCTGGCCGACGTCGTGGCTGGCCTGCTTGATCGCCTGGTGGATCGCGCGGCGAATGACTTTCTGCTCGTCATTCAGACCGGCGATGTCCAGTTTGCCCGGCAGGCCCTGAGTGATGTGGGCCTGAGCCAGACGCCAGACGCGCTTGAGGAAGCGGTGCGAGCCTTCCACGCCGGAGTCCGACCATTCTGCGCTCATGTCAGGTGGCGAGGCGAACATCATGAACAGACGGCAGGTGTCGGCGCCGAACTGGTCGATCATCGACTGAGGGTCGACGCCGTTGTTCTTCGACTTGGCCATCTTCTCGGTGCCGCCGATTTCCACCGGCAGGCCGTCGGCGATCAGCTTGGCGCTGATGACCTTGGCCTTGCTGTCGCGCTCGAGTTCCACGTCCGCCGGGTTGAACCAGGTGTAGGCACCGTTGGCTTCACGACGATAGTAAGTCTCGGCGACCACCATGCCCTGGGTCAGCAGATTCTTGAACGGCTCGTTGGAGCTCACCAGGCCTTCGTCACGCATCAGCTTGTGGAAGAAACGCGCGTAGAGCAGGTGAAGAATGGCGTGTTCGATACCGCCGATGTACTGATCCACCGGCAACCAGTGGTCGGCCGCGGATTTTTCCACCAGGCCGCCTTCGAAATGCGGCGAGGCGTAACGGGCGTAGTACCAGGACGACTCGACAAAGGTGTCCATGGTGTCGGTTTCACGCTTGGCAGGCTGGCCGCATTTCGGGCAGCTGCACTCGTAGAACTCGGGCATGCGCGCCAGCGGCGAACCGGCGCCGTCCGGCACCACGTCTTCCGGCAGAACGACAGGCAGTTGGTCTTCCGGCACCGGCACGTCACCGCAGGCATCGCAGTGGATGATCGGGATCGGGCAGCCCCAGTAGCGTTGACGGCTGATGCCCCAGTCGCGCAGGCGGAACTGGGTGCGCGAGGCGCCCAGCTCTTTCTTGATCAGGGCGACTTCCATGGCGTCGAACGCGCCAGCGAAGTCCAGACCGTCGAATTCGCCGGAGTTGATCAGCGTGCCGTGCTCGCCGTAGGCGTCCTGCCATGGCGCCGGATTGGTTTCACCGGAGCTGGTGCGCACCACGGATTTGACCGGCAGGTTGTACTTGTGGGCGAACTCGAAGTCGCGCTCGTCGTGCGCCGGCACAGCCATGACCGCGCCGTCGCCGTAGTGCATCAGCACGTAGTTGGCGACCCACACCGGCAGTTTTTCGCCAGTCAGCGGGTGCTCGACGAACAGGCCGGTCGGCAGGCCTTTCTTCTCTTGGGTGGCGACGTCGGCTTCGGCGACGCTGCCGCCCTTGCATTCGGCGATGAACGCTTGCAGCTCGGGGTTGTTCTTCGCGGCGAGGGCGGCCAGGTGGTGCTCGGCGGCTACGGCGACATAAGTCGCGCCCATCAGGGTGTCCGGACGGGTGGTGAAGACTTTCAGGGTGCCGCTTTCGCCGATCGAATCGACGTTGTACGGGAACTGCACTTCCATCCCGCGCGACTTGCCGATCCAGTTGCGCTGCATGGTCTTGACCTGCTCAGGCCAGCCAGTCAGTTCGTCGAGACTCTCCAGCAGCTCATCCGCGTAGGCGGTGATCTTGAAGTAGTACATCGGGATTTCGCGCTTTTCGATCAGCGCGCCGGAACGCCAGCCGCGACCGTCGATCACCTGTTCGTTGGCCAGAACGGTCTGATCGATCGGGTCCCAGTTCACGGTGCCGTTCTTGCGGTAGATCACGCCTTTTTCGAACAGGCGAGTGAACAGCCATTGTTCCCAGCGGTAGTAATCCGGTTTGCAGGTGGTGACTTCGCGCGACCAGTCCACCGCCAGGCCCAGGCTGCGCAGCTGGGATTTCATGTAGGCGATGTTTTCGTAGGTCCACTTGGCCGGGGCCACGTTGTTCTTCATCGCGGCGTTTTCCGCCGGCATGCCGAAAGCGTCCCAACCCATCGGTTGCAGAACGTTCTTGCCGAGCATGCGCTGGTAGCGGGAGATCACGTCGCCGATGGTGTAGTTGCGCACGTGCCCCATGTGTAGCTTGCCGCTGGGGTAAGGGAACATCGACAGGCAGTAGTAAGTCTCCTTGCCTGGCTGTTCACTGACTTCAAAGGACTTTTGCTCGTCCCAGAACGACTGGGCGGCGGCTTCGATTTCACGGGGCTGATATTGTTCGTGCATGGCTACTTTTGTACTGGATAGGGGTGGCCTAATCCTCTTCAATGCGACGTTCGGGGCGTGCCGGACGAGCTGGAAGTGGAGTTACAGGAAGCGCCGTAGCATACATGACCGCGCTCGGCCTAGGGAAACCCTGATTGCAGCCGTTTGACCGGCTGAAATCGCGGCGAGGGCCGTTGGTCGCGGCGTGCAGCCGGTTTGTGCAGCGAAGCTAAGCTCTAACTGGGGAGTGAGTCTTATCTTCAATGAGGTGAGGGATGGTGGAGTCACAGCAAAAAAACGTTACCAAACCCGAGTTGTACGAGCGGTTGATCGATCGTCTGGGTATGGCCCTGGACGCGGCAAAAACCGCTGGAAGGCTGCGCGACGAGCGCCCCCTGGAGCTGGAATTGCGTGGCTTGAGTCCCGCCGAGTTCAAACTGGTCAAGGCCTATCTGGATCGCAGTGAGCGTGAAACCCACGGATACCTGTCACAAGCGGTGAAACAACTCGATGCAGCCCATACGGCCAATGTCATCTGGCTCAAGGACAAGGCGCCCGGCAGAGACCCCGTCAAGGTTCGGACTCTGCAGGCCAAGTAAACGCATGGCAGGTCAAAAAGCGGATCTTTTTCAACAGGATCCGACCCTACTGGTTGTCGCGTTGTATCAACCCACTTAGGCTTCGGGCATCTCTGGAGATGCTCGATGCCTTTTCGTTATTTCATTAAACAACTTCTATTGCCGCCCGGCCTTCTTTTGCTGCTGTTGCTGGCGGCCTGGTGGCTGCGTCGCTCGCGGCCACGGCTGGCGGGGCTGTGTTTTGCATTGGGATTTGGCGGCTTCTTGCTGATGAGTCTGCCGGTGGTCGTGCAGTGGGGCGCCAAGGCCCTGGAGCGCGAGCCGCCGCTGGCCCGGGATTCATGGACAAGCCTCGCGCAGCGCGCCGATGCGATTGTGGTGCTGGGCTCCGGTCGCGAACGCGGCGATGTGGCCTGGGGGGAGGATCAACCGACCGGTGTCGGGCTGGAGCGCCAGCGTTATGCGGCGCGACTGGCCAAGGCGTCGGGGTTACCGATTCTGACCAGCGGTGGCCTGCATTACGGTACGCCGCCGACTGAAGCCAAATTGATGGCCGACTCGTTGCGTGATGATTTCGGTGTGACGGTGCGCTGGCAGGAAGGGGAGAGCCGCACCACGTGGGAAAACGCCGAATTCAGCGCCAAAGTGCTGTTGCCGGAAGGCGTCAAACGCATCGTGCTGGTGACCCAGGCCTGGCATATGCCGCGTGCGGTGTGGAGTTATCAACAGGCTGGATTCGAAGTGGTGCCGGCGCCGGTCGGTTTCCTCGGCACGGACAATGCACGGCCGTTCGGCGGCTGGCTGCCGGAATTCAAGTCGATCTGGCAGAGCGGGCAGTTGATGAACGAGGCGGTGGGGCAGATCGGTTATTCGCTGTTCTACCGAGGAGGTGACAGCGCCGAATGATCACTCCCGCGCAGAACGCGGGAGTGAGCGGGTTTTCAGAGTGTATTGGACATCCGGTTGGTCATCAGCGCCCAGCCGAACAGCACTACGCACAGGATGATCAGCGGCCACGAGCGCCATTGCAGATACGGCGTCAGGTTGTGCATCGGCACCACTTCACCGTACAGCACGCCCTGTTCGAACTGCGGGATACGCTCGGTGATCTGCCCGAACGGGTTGATCAGCCCGGTCACACCGTTGTTGGTCGCACGAATCATCCAGCGTCCGGCTTCAAGCGCGCGCATCTGCGCCATTTGCAGGTGTTGCAACGGGCCGATCGACGTACCGAACCAGGTGTCGTTGCTGATCGTCAGCAGCAGATCGCTGCGTGCCGCCAGGCCTGCGGCGAATTCCGGGTACACCACTTCGTAGCAGATGAACGGCGCGATCTGATAACCCTTGGCCTGCAACAGGGCCTGATCGGCAGGGCCCCGGGCGAAGTCGGACATTGGCAGGTCGAAGAACGCGATCAGCCCGCGCAGGATGTCCTGCAACGGTACGTATTCGCCGAACGGCACCAGCTTCTGTTTCAGATAAGTGCCATCGCCTTCGCCGACCACGGTGATGCCATTGAAGAAGCGTTTTTCGTGACGGACCATTTCGCGGATCGGCACGCCGGTGATCAGCGCCGATTTACGCTCGGCGGCGAAGTTGCCCATCATGGTCAGGTAGCCCTCGGCGGACTCCTTGAGCACCGGGACGGCGGTTTCCGGCCAGATCAGCAGGTCCACCGGTTTGGAGCGGAAACTAAGGTCGCGGTACAGCGCCAGTTGCGCATTGAGTTCGGCCGGGTCCCATTTCATGCTTTGCGCGACGTTGCCCTGAATCGCGGCAACGGTCAGCGGCGCGCCCGCCGGGCTGGTCCAGGCATGGCCCTTGAGCGCAATGCCTGCCGCCCATGGCCCTATCAGCAATACCAGGCCGGCGGCGATGAAGACTTTGCGGCGGGTTTGCAGCAGGCGCGGTGCGTTGTAGATCAGTGCAGCGGTCAGCGCCAGAACGAACGACACCAGCCACATGCCGCCCACTGGCGCGAGCCCGGCCAGCGGGCCGTCGAGCTGGCTGTAACCGGAATACAGCCAAGGGAAACCGGTGAGGAACCAGCCACGGAAAGCTTCCTGACCGACCCACAACGCCGCAAACGCCAGGGCGTCGGCCACTGGCGCTTCATTACGCCGCAACCAGCGCGCCCAGAGCCACGCAGGCAGGGCGAAGAACCAGGCAATGGCTGCCGTGAAGATCAGCATCAGGAACCCGGCCAGCAGCACCGAAGCGCCGCCGAAATGGTGGATGCTGTAATAGATCCAGCTGGTGCCGGCGCCGAACAGGCCGAAACCGAAGCACCAGCCACGCCCCAGGGCCTGACGCGGGCTCAGCTCGCGCAGGCCGGCATAGAACAGGCCGACCGCCAGCAGGGCCAGCGGCCAGAGATCGAACGGTGCCAGAGCGAAGGTGGTGATTGCACCGGCCGCCACGGCCAGCAGGTTACCGGGCCAGCCGGGACGGGTTGTCCAGCGCATTTCAATCCTTAGATTTTTTACCGGGCGATTGGGGTCAGTCGCAGCAAATGAATCCGACGGCTGTCGGCATTCAGGATGCGGAAACGATAGGCGCCGATTTCAGTGATTTCGTTGCGTTTTGGCAAGTGCCCGAACGCGCTCATCACCAGCCCGCCGACGGTGTCGAACTCGTCGTCGGAGAATTCGCTGTCGAAAAACTCGTTGAAGTTCTCGATCGGCGTCAGGGCCTTGATCAGGAAATCACCGCTGGGCAGCGGCTTGATGTAGCTGTCTTCTTCGACGTCGTGCTCGTCTTCGATGTCGCCGACGATCTGCTCAAGCACGTCTTCGATGGTCACCAGACCGGCCACGCCGCCGTATTCGTCGATGACGATGGCCATGTGGTTGTGGTTGGCGCGGAACTCACGCAGCAACACGTTCAGACGCTTGGACTCCGGCACGAACGTGGCCGGGCGCAGCAGGTCCTTGATGTTGAAGCTGTCGCCGTTCTCCTTGAGGATCAGTGGCAGCAGATCCTTGGCCAGCAGCACGCCCATCACGTCGTCATGGCTTTCGCCGATGACCGGGTAGCGCGAGTGGGCCGAGTCGACCACGGCAGGGAGGAATTCGCGGGGTGTCTGGGTCGCCTTGATGCTGATCATCTGCGAGCGCGGCACCATGATGTCGCGAACCTGCAGGTCAGCCACCTGGATGGCGCCTTCGACGATGGCCAGCGCTTCGCTGTCCAGCAGTTTGTTCTGATGTGCATCGCGCAGCAGCTCAAGCAGCTCCTGGCGGTTCTTCGGCTCGTGGGCAAAAGCCTGGGTCAGTTTACCCAGCCATGACTTTTGCCCGTTGCTCGATCGATCTTCGCTCATAGCGATTACTCTGAATCCTTTGTTGTAACAGTAGGGGATGTTTCGGTTTCGTCGTCCGCGTACGGATCGGGATAACCCAATTCGGCAAGCAACTCGCGTTCCAGTGCTTCCATTTCCTCGGCTTCCTCGTCATCTATATGGTCGTAACCAAGCAGATGCAAGCAGCCGTGAATGACCAGATGTGCCCAGTGGGCCTTTAGTTCCTTGCCCTGTTCGGCAGCTTCGCGCTCGACCACCGCCACGCAGATCACCAGATCGCCCAGCAATGGAATGTCGAGAAACTCGTCGGGCACTTCAGCGGGAAAGGACAGGACGTTGGTCGCGTAATCCTTGTGCCGCCAGGTGTGATTTAGTTCGCGGCCTTCTTCCTCGTCGACCAGACGAATGGTCATTTCCGAGTCAGCGGTGCGCTGGCGCAGGGCCAGTTCGCACCATTGGCGGAACTCGGCTTCGGTCGGCGCAGACGCTTCGGTCGCGATTTGCAGGTCAAGCTCAAGCATCGTGGCGGGTGTCCTTTGGCGCTTCATCAGCGACACGCGTCTCGAAGCGCTCGTAGGCTTCGACGATGCGTTGCACCAGCGGGTGGCGCACCACGTCTTTGGGCTGGAAGTGGGTGAAGCTGATACCCGGCACATCCTTCAGGACTTCGATGACGTGATGAAGTCCGGACTTGGTGCCGCGCGGCAGGTCGACCTGGGTAATGTCGCCGGTGATCACGGCCGTGGAGCCGAAACCGATCCGGGTCAGGAACATCTTCATCTGCTCGACGGTGGTGTTCTGACTTTCATCGAGAATGATGAAGCTGTTATTCAGCGTACGACCGCGCATGTAGGCCAGTGGCGCAACTTCGATCACCTGACGCTCGATCAGCTTGGCCACGTATTCGAAGCCGAGCATCTCGTAGAGCGCGTCGTAGAGCGGGCGCAGGTACGGGTCGATCTTTTGCGACAGGTCGCCGGGCAGGAAGCCGAGTTTTTCACCCGCTTCGACCGCCGGACGCACCAGCAGGATACGGCGGATCTGTTCACGCTCCAGCGCATCAACCGCGCAGGCGACAGCCAGATAGGTCTTGCCGGTACCGGCCGGGCCGATGCCGAAGTTGATGTCGTTGCCGAGAATTTCCTTCACATAGCGCAGCTGATTCAAGCCGCGTGGGCGAATCATGCCTTTCTTGGTGCGCAGGGCGACGGAGGCTTCGGCGGGGGCGTGGTTGTCCAGCTGCTCGACGGCCGATTCCTGGAGAAACAGGTGAACCGTATCCGGCGACAGCTCTGAACCCTTGGTTTCCCGGTACAGGCGGCGAATTAGGTTTTCCGCGGAAGTGGTGTGCTTGGGTTCGCCGATCAGCTCGAACTGATTGCCGCGGTTGCGGATCTCGATGGCCAGGCGCTGTTCGATCAGGCGCAGGTGCTCGTCGAACTGCCCGCACAGATTGGCGAAGCGGCGAGCCTCAAAGGGCTCGAGGATGAAACGATGTGGTTCGATGGGTGCGTTCAAGGTCGTATTTAGCCGCCCTGGGGCAATTAGGATGAAATCAAGGATAACGCCAGTGGCGTGGGTGCGAAAGCTCTTAAAAAGCCTTGCATCGATTCAGCCGTCTGGCGGGGTCTCCTTGCGGTGTTACTGGATCAGCGAGCCGCGCAGCGAGTGCGGTTGCGCCGCGTCGATGTGGACGTCGGCGAACTGGCCGATCAGGGTCGGATTATCGCAGCGGAAGTTGACGATACGGTTATTCTCGGTGCGCCCTTGCAGTTCGCCCGGGTCTTTCTTCGAATAATCGGTCACCAGAATCCGCTGGACCGAACCGACCATTTGTCGGCTGATCTCGAACCCTTGCTGATTCAAGCGGTGCTGCAAGGCGTTCAGGCGTTCTTTCTTCAGTTCTTCCGGGGTGTCGTCGGCCAGATCGGCGGCCGGAGTGCCCGGGCGCTGGCTGTAGACAAACGAGTAGGAAAAGTCGAAACCGACGTCGGCAATCAGCTTCATGGTCTGTTCGAAATCTTTTTCGGTTTCCCCCGGGAAGCCGACGATGAAGTCCGAGCTGATGCAGATGCCCGGTACGGCGGCGCGCAGTTTGCGCAGCTTGGATTTGTACTCCAGCGCCGTGTGGTTGCGCTTCATCGCGGCCAGGATCCGGTCCGAACCCGACTGCACCGGCAAGTGCAGGTGTTTCACCAGTTCCGGCACTTCGGCGTGGGCTTGGATCAGGCTGTCGGAAAACTCCAGCGGGTGCGAGGTGGTGTAGCGGATGCGGTCGATGCCGTCGACCGCCGCGACGACGCGGATCAGTTCGGCCAGGTCTGCTAGGCGGCCGTCGTGGGTCAGCCCGCGATAACCATTGACGTTCTGCCCCAGCAGGGTCACTTCGCGCACGCCGTGTTCAGCCAGGTGAATGATCTCGGCGATCACGTCGTCGAACGGCCGGCTGACTTCTTCGCCGCGGGTGTAAGGCACCACGCAGAACGTGCAGTACTTGCTGCAGCCTTCCATCACCGACACGTAGGCGCTCGGGCCGTCGATGCGCGGCTCGGGCAGGTGGTCGAATTTTTCGATTTCCGGGAACGAGACGTCGACTTGCGGCAGCTTGCTGATGCGCGCGGCGTCGATCATTTCCGGCAGACGGTGCAGGGTCTGCGGGCCGAACACCACGTCGACGTACGGGGCGCGATCACGGATCGCCGCGCCCTCCTGGCTGGCCACGCAACCGCCGACGGCGATCACCATGTCCGGGTTGGCCAGTTTCAGTTCGCGCCAGCGGCCGAGCTGGGAATACACCCGGTCCTGGGCGCGCTCGCGGATCGAGCAGGTGTTGAGCAGGATCACGTCGGCATCTTCGGCGCGCGCCGTGACTTCCAGGGCCTGGTGTTCGCCCAGCAGATCGACCATGCGCGAGCTGTCGTACTCGTTCATCTGGCAACCGTGGGTTTCGATGTAAAGCTTCTTGGCCATGGAATAGGGTCGTCACGTGGTTCAAAGAACCGCGCATTATAGGGAACATGTCCCCAGGTTCCTACCGCTGCGCGTCCGGTGGCTATGCTATAGTTCGCGCCCTCATTTTTACCCCGATGTCGTCCGCCCGCCATGACCAAACGCGAAGCTCCAATCTACAAGGTGATTTTCCTCAACCAGGGCCAGGTGTTCGAAATGTACGCCAAGCAGATCTATCAAAGTGATCTGTGGGGTTTCCTGGAAGTGGAAGAGTTCGTCTTTGGCGAGCGCACGCAAGTGGTCGTCGATCCGAGCGAAGAAAAGCTCAAGGCGCAGTTCGAAGGCGTGGTGCGCAGCTTTGTGCCGATGCACTCGATCGTGCGTATCGACGAGGTCGAGCGACTGGGGACGCCGAAGATCAGCGAAGCCCGTGGCGGTGTTGGCAATGTGATGCCGTTTCCGGTGCCGATGCCCGAGAAGTAAACCGTAAGACCGAGTCGCCTTCATCGCGAGCAGGCTCGCTCCCACAGTAGATCTCCAGTGCTCAGAGGATCTCTTGTGGGAGCGAGCCTGCTCGCGATGGGGCCAGTATGATCAGGGCAGGGGCGAAAACGGCGTACGCCCGTCGGCGCTCTGCAATTCCATCAGGTATTTACGGAAAATTTGCCCGAGCACTTGCGTGGCAGTCTCAAGATCTTCGCGGGACATTTTTTCGGAGACTTCGTCGGCCGTATCCAGCGCATCTTCAGCACCGTTGACCGCCGCCATCTTCAGCACGATGTAGGCCTGAATGTTGTTGGCCTGCACGCCTTCGCCGTGGAAGAACATGGTGCCGAGCTTGAATTGCGCCTGGGCGTGGCCTTGCAGCGAGGCCTTTTCGAAATAGCTCAGGGCTTGATTGAGGTCGCGCGGCGCGTTCTTGCCGTCGTAGTAGAACTCACCCAACTCGTATTGCGCTTGCGCATCCCCCTCATCCGATGCCTTTTGGCAGGCGGCGAGGGCCTGCGTGACATCTTGCGGCTGAGTATTGAGGGTGCAGCGACCCATCGCCGGGATCAACAACGAGTTGCCGCCTGCTTGTGCATGTGCGAGCAGCGGCTGAAGGAGCAACAGGCAGCCCAAGGCAAGGGTGCGGCCGGTGCGGTTCATGGGAATCGACTTACCTCTGAAGGGCGCGCGGACCCGTCGAGGGATCCAATAAGCGCGCATTATGAAATAAGCAGGGCCATCCTTACAAAGTCTTTACTCGATTTTCTGCTGCGCGGGAAATATATCGCCCACTTTATGGGAGATTTTTGGCAGGAGTGTCGGAAAAGGCGTGCGGATGTAGGAGAACGCTGACGCTGGCAATGGCCAACGTCAGCGGCGGAGCGTTTTACTTCAACTTGGCGAAGGCACGCTCGGCGGCGTCGAGGGTCAGTTTCAGCTCGGCTTCGCCATGGGCAATCGAGGTGAAACCGGCTTCGAAGGCGCTCGGTGCCAGGTACACGCCACCTTCCAGCATCAGGTGGAAGAAGCGGCCGAACAGTGCCGCATCGCTGGCCATCACGTCTTCAAAAGTAACAATGTCATCGGCACCGCTGAAGTACAGACCGAACATGCCGCCCGCCTGGGTGGTCACGAACGGAATGCCGGCGGCATCGGCGCGCTGTTGCAGGCCGTCGAGCAGGCGCGTGGTGTAGTCGGTCAGCTCGGCGTGGAAACCCGGACGGCTGATCAGGCGCAGGGTGGTCAGGCCGGCGGCCATCGCCAGCGGGTTACCCGACAAGGTGCCTGCCTGATAGACCGGGCCCAGCGGCGCGATGCGCTCCATGATCGAGCGCTTGCCGCCGAAGCAGCCGACCGGCATGCCGCCACCGATGATCTTGCCGAAGGTGGTCAGGTCCGGGGTCACGCCGTAGTAAGCCTGGGCACCGCCGAGGGCGACGCGGAAGCCGGTCATCACTTCGTCGAAAATCAGCACCACGCCGTGCTTGTCGCACAGGCTGCGCAGGCCTTCGAGGAAACCTGGCGCCGGCGGTACGCAGTTCATGTTGCCGGCCACTGGCTCGACGATGATGCACGCGACGTCCTGGCCGACTTCGGCGAGCATTTTTTCAACCGCGTCGATGTCGTTGAACGGCAGGGTCAGGGTGTGTTTGGCGAATGCCGCCGGCACACCGGCCGAGCTTGGAACGCCCTGGGTCAGTGCGCCGGAGCCGGCCTTGACCAGCAGGCTGTCGGAGTGACCGTGGTAGCAGCCTTCGAACTTGATGATGCTGTCGCGGCCGGTGAAGCCACGGGCCAGACGGATCGCGCTCATGGTTGCTTCGGTGCCGGAGCTGACCATGCGCACCATCTCCATCGACGGCACCAGCGAGCAGACCAGATCGGCCATCTCGGTTTCCATCGCGGTCGGCGCGCCGTAGGACAGGCCGTGTTGCAACTGGTTGCGCACCGCGTCCAGCACGTCCGGGTGGCTGTGGCCGAGGATCATCGGGCCCCAGGAACCGACGTAATCCACATAACGCTTGTCGTCTTCGTCAGTGACGTAGGCGCCTTCGGCGTGCTTGAAGAACAGCGGCGTGCCGCCGACGCTCTTGAACGCGCGAACCGGCGAGTTCACGCCACCGGGAATGTGCTTCTGGGCGTTGGCAAACAGGGTTTCGGAACGAGACATGATCGGGCTCTCAGACTTTTAGTAATTCATTGAAGGCGCGGGCGCGGCGGGTCACTTCGGCGGTGCTGTCGGCGCCGAACAGGCCATGAACCACGGCCAGCAGATCGACACCGTGGGCCACCAGCGGCGCGGCGTTGTCGAGGGTGATGCCGCCGATCGCGCAGATCGGCAGGTGCAGGGTGCGTTTGGCTTCGTCGAGCAGATCGAGGCTGCAACTCGGTGCACCGGGTTTGGTATTGGAATTGAAGAAGCGACCGAAGGCGACGTAACTCGCGCCTTCTTTGGCGGCCTGTTCGGCCAGTTCAAGCTGCGCGTGGCAGGTCGAGCCGATGATCGCCTTGGAACCGAGCAGGGCGCGGGTCGGCGACAGCGGGCCGTCGGTCTGGCCAAGGTGTACGCCGACGTTCAGGCGCGCGGCCAGTTCGGCGTCATCGTTGATGATCAGTTGCGTCTTGTAGCGCTCGCACAGATCGCGCAGGGCTTCGGCCTCACGCAGGCGACGGGCCTCGTCGCTGCTCTTGTCGCGGTATTGCAGCAGGGTGACACCGCCTTCCAGCGCCGCCTCCACGTAGGACAGAAACTTGCCGGCCAGCAACTGGCTGTCGGTGATGGCATACAGGCCACGTAGTTTCATTGCGCAGACCTCAGGCTCGAAACATCAGGAACAGAAATCCAGCGGCAGGCGACGCGGCACGAACTGGCCTTTGCCCAGCTGTTCGGCATCGCGCAGGGTGCGCCAGGTGTAATCCAGCGCAGTACGCACCGCGCTGGCGAGGTTTTCGCCCAGTGCCAGGCGGCCGGCGAGGGTGCTGGCCAATGTGCAGCCGGAACCGTGATAGCTGCCCGGCAGGCGCTGGCACTTGAAGGTTTCGCGTAGGCCGTCGCGGCTGTACAGGCGATTGTGGATTTCGGTTTCGTCGCCGTGACCGCCGGTGATCAGCAGGTTCTTGATGTACGGCAACAGTTTTTCAGCACACTCGTCCGCGGTGCCTTCTGGCAGTTCGGCGAGGATCCGGGCTTCGGGAAGGTTGGGGGTGGCGATGATCGACAGCGGCAGCAGGCGTTCGCGCATGGCGTAGCCGACTTCGTCCTTGCCCAGGCGTCCACCGCCGCCGGCGCGCAGCACCGGGTCGCAGACCACTGGCAGGTGCGGGTGCGCCTGGAGCAGTTCGACGACGGTGTCGACCATTTCCAGGGAACCGAGCATGCCCAGTTTCACTGCTGCGACTTCGGAATCGTTGAGCACGGCATTGGCCTGGGCCAGTACCCACTCACGGTCGAGGACGCGAAAGTCAGTGACGTTGACCGTGTCTTGCACGGTCAGGGCGGTGACGGCCGGAGCCGCATGGCAACCCTGAGCGAGCAGGGCTTCGATATCTGCCTGCAGGCCGGCGCCACCACTGGGGTCGTGGCCGGAGAGACAGAGGACAACGGGGCGTGAGCTGTAGATATTCATGGTGCGCGAGCTTACCACCAAACCTGTTTTTCGGGTGTTGTGGCGCAGTGCGCGGCCGATAACACGGGTAGCGAGATCCACAGCGCTTGTCACAATCTGACCGAGCCAACAGCTCTAGCCCGGCGTTCTGCTCTGGAGCGCCCGTTCTAGAGCCTTTGTAGGAAAAATTTCCATGGTGCTCAATGGCCATCAACGGCTATGCTAGAGTGGATCCAAACCAATAACAGGTAATACCGGTTTTACGTCATCTCAAAGGGAATGGGGGGCTTCCTGACACAACCGGCCAAGCCACGCTGGGGCTTCAATGCGCTATTTGTTGATGTTGCTGTTCTGCTTGCCCCTCCTGGCAAGCGCCGTCGAGTTCGACGAGTTCACCCAGAGCCTCCCGCTGGGTCAATCCCTGCAAGTGTTCGAAGACCCGAGCGGTCAGGCGAGCATTGCCGACGTCCGCGCGCAAGCCGCCGCCGGAAACTTCAAACCCCATGACAAAGCCACGCTCAATGCCGGTTATTCGCGTTCGGCGTTCTGGCTGAAGATCGACCTGCATTACCGCCCGACCAATCCGTCGGCGCAGCGCAGCTGGTTGCTGGAGCTGGCGTATCCGCCGCTCGATCATCTCGACCTGTATCTGCCCGATGCCGCCGGCGACTATCGTCTGGTGCGGCAGACCGGGGACGCCTTGCCGTTCGCCAGTCGCGAGATCCGCCAGAACAATTACCTGTTCGACCTGGCGGTCAAGCCGGATCAACAGCGAACCGTTTACCTGCGGTTGTCCAGCGAAGGCTCGATCCAGGCGCCGGTGACGCTGTGGTCGAGCACCGCGTACCTCGAAGACCAGCCGGTGCGCCTGTACGTGCTGGGGATCATTTATGGCGTGCTGTTGGGGATGCTGGTCTACAACCTGTTCATCTACCTCAGCGTGCGCGACACCAGTTACCTCTATTACATCTTCTATATCGCTTCGTTCGGCCTTTATCAGCTGTCGGTCAATGGCGCGGCGGTCGAGTATTTCTGGCCGGACAACCCGTGGTGGGCCAACGCCGCCACGCCGTTTTTCATCGGTTGTGCGGGGCTGTTCGGCAGCCAGTTCGCCCGTAGTTTCCTGCAGACGAAGAACCACAGTCGTTGGCTCGATCGCCTGCTGATGGCCCTGATCGCGTTCGGCGCCGTGGTGATCGGTCTGTCGTTGATGACCAGTTATGGCCTGGCCCTGCGTCTGGCGACGACCCTGGCGCTGACCTTCACCGTGGTGATCTTCGCCGCCGGGATCCTGGCCTGGTGGCGCGGCCTGCGGGTGGCGCGTTATTTCATCATCGCCTGGTCGGCGTTCCTGATCGGCGGCATCGTCAACACCATGATGGTACTGGGCCTGCTGCCCAACGTATTCCTGACCATGTACGCCAGCCAGATCGGCTCGGCCATCGAAGTGGCGCTGCTGTCGCTGGCGCTGGCCGACCGCATCAACGCGATGCGCGAACAACAGGCGCAGACCCTGTTCGACGCCGGCCAGAAACTCGAAGTGCTGAACCAGCAACTGGCCCACAGCAACAAGCTCAAGGACGAATTCCTCGCGACCCTCACTCACGAACTGCGTACGCCGATGAATGGCGTGATCGGTTCGCTGGAGCTGATGCAGACCGTCGAACTCGATCCGGAACTGGAGCAATACCAGCAAACCGCCGCCGGTTCGGCCCGGGACATGATGCGCATGGTCAACGGCATCCTGACCCTGACCGAATTGCAGGCCGGCAAGCTCAAGGCCACACCGGGCAGTTTCAGCCTGCGCGGGGTGGTCGAGGCGTTGCGGATTCAGTTCGATGGCAATGCTTCGAGCAAGTCGTTGGACTTCAAGGTCGACGTACTGCCGACCCTGCCGGATCGCCTGCATGGCGACAGCGCCAAACTCGCGCAATGCCTGGAATGCCTGCTGGACAACGCGATCAAGTTCACCCGCGTCGGCGGTCTGGCCTTGCGGGTCACTGGCAAGCCATCGACGGACAATCGGCTGGCGCTGTCCTTTGCGGTGATCGACACTGGCATCGGTTTCACCGATCTGGGCGAGGCGACGATGTATCAGCGATTCTTCCAGCTCGATGGTTCGATGACCCGCGAATACGGCGGGCTGGGTGTCGGCCTGGCGATCTGCCGTCAACTGGTGGAATTGCTCGGTGGCAAGCTCACGCACCGCTCCGAACCGGGGAGCGGCAGCCGCTTTCAACTGGATGTCGAGTTTGAGTTGCCGGAAGTGGAAGCCGTGCCCGCGCTCAGCCGCGACACCGTGCGCGCGCCGCAGGATTGCACCGTACTGCTGGTGGACGACAACAGCGTCAACCAGTTGGTGATGCGCGGCATGTTGCTCAAGCTCGGTTTCCGCGTGCGTACCGCCGACCACGGCGCGGCGGCGCTCGACTGTTTGCAGCGAGAGCGCTTCGATGCCGTGCTGATCGATTGCCAGCTGCCACCGCTCGACGGGGCATCGCTGTGTTGCCAGATTCGTGACCTGCCGGGATGCGCCCATCTGCCGGTGTTCATGATCGCGCTGGGGGCGGATCGAGAGCATTGCGCGTCGGGTGGTTCGATCGATTACCTGAGCAAACCGGTGAAATTCGAGGATCTGCAGGTTGCGATGCAGCGGCGGGTGTTGAGTTGCTGATAGGGTGAAAGCGCCGGCATTTAGGCCGATATGACACTTTGATCGGTTCGGGGGCGGTGCTTAACTGAAGCTCTGGCCGATCAAGGAGCCCCGTCATGAACCTGCATCAGTTCGCCGAAACTCACGAAGTCACCAACCAGCCACCGTCGCTGGACGGCACCAATCTGTACCGCATCGATCTGCCGTTGCAGGAGTGGTCGCGGCGGTTCGGCGCCGGTTGGGCCGAGTCGAGGATCGACGCTTACGGCGCGCTGGCCGGCGGGCCGCTGATGGAGGCCGGGTTCCTCGCCAACCAGAACAAACCGGTGTTCGCCAGCCATGACCGCTACGGTCATCGCATCGATCTGGTGGAGTTTCATCCGGCGTATCACGAGCTGATGCGCACGGCCATCGAACATGGCCTGACGTCGTTGCCTTGGGCTCATCCACAGGACGGCGCGCATGTTGCCCGCGCTTCCATGAGCTACCTACACAGCCAGGCCGAGGCCGGCAGCGGTTGCCCGCTGACCATGACCTTCGCCAGTGTGCCCGCGATGCGTTTGCAGCCGAATCTGGCCGAACAGTGGCTGCCGAAAATTCTCGCCACCGAATACGACCCGCGCAATGTCGGCATGGCCCACAAGGCTGGCGTCACCATCGGCATGGCGATGACCGAGAAACAGGGCGGCACCGACGTCCGTGCCAACACCACCAAGGCCTATCCGGTCGGCGCCAGCGGGCCCGGTCAGGCTTATGAACTGGTGGGGCACAAGTGGTTCTGTTCGGCGCCGATGTGCGATGCGTTCCTGACGCTGGCGCAGACCGACAAGGGCTTGAGTTGCTTTCTGCTGCCGCGCCATCGCCCGGACGACACGCGCAATCAGTTCTATATCCAGCGCCTGAAAAACAAACTCGGCAACCAGTCCAACGCCTCCAGCGAAGTGGAGTTCCGTGGTGCGCTGGCGTGGATGGTCGGTGAGGAAGGGCGCGGCGTGCCGACCATCATCGAGATGGTGGCCATGACCCGTTTCGACTGCATGGTCGGCTCCAGCTCGCTGATGCGTCAGGCGCTGACCCAGGCCAGCCATCACTGTGCCCATCGCAAGGTCGGCGGCAAACTGCTCAGCGAACAACCGCTGATGCAGAACGTGCTGGCCGATCTGGCACTGGAAAGCGAAGCCGCGCTGGCGTTGAGCCTGCGCATGGGCAAGGCGCTGGATCATCTGGACGATCGCCATGAAGCGCAGTTCGCCCGACTGGTGACGGCGGTGGGCAAGTACTGGATCTGCAAACGCGCGCCGGGGATGATCAACGAAGCCGCCGAGTGCATGGGCGGCGCTGGTTATGTCGAAGAGAGCATCCTGCCGCGGCTGTACCGCGAGGCGCCGGTGAACTCGACGTGGGAAGGCTCCGGCAACGTGCAATGCCTCGACGTGCTGCGGGCATTGTCGAAAGAGCCGGGTGTGCTTGATGTGTTGTTCAGCGAGTTGGGCGACGGCCATGGTGACAAGCGACTGGCCGCGCACATTCAGCAGTTGCATGCGCAGTTCAAGGACACCGGCGACATTCAATACCGAGCTCGGCAACTGACCGAAGACATCGCCTTGGGACTGCAAGCGAAGCTGCTGCTGGAGGCCGGGAATTCGGCGGTCAGTGATGCGTTCATCGTCAGTCGCCTGAGCGGAGGCGGGCGGGTCTACGGCGCGTTGCCGCGCGGGCTGGATGTCGAAGCCATCGTCGCCCGCTCTACGCCGCAAGGTTTCTGAAGCATCCCTGTGGGAGTGGGCTTGCTCGCGAAGGGGCCGGTACATTCAACATCAATGTTGGCTGTGCTGACGCCTTCGCGGGCAAGCCCGCTCCCACAGGGACCGCATATGCCTGTCAGATTGATGAATAGCCACAACGCCACTGTTTCCGTGACGCCACGATGCAGGCAAGATGAAGCTCTGCAAGTCAGAACACAGGAAGCTGATCGTGACCGAAGCGTTTATTGTCGTTCAAACCGCCGAACAGGCCGTGGATCGTCTCGCCGAGCTGCATGAGCGGGCCACTACGGCGCTGAACTCGGCGCTCAAGCGTTATCTCAAGGATCGCGTCGAGCCCGACGCCGAGCAACGTGCCCTGTTCCGTTATCCCGAACTGCGTCTGACCTACCACTGCCAGGGCGAAGTCCCGCAAACCACCCGCGCTTACGCCAAGGTGCAGTTGCCGGGCACCTACAGCGTGACCGTCACCCACCCGGCGGCGTTTCGCAAATACCTGCTGGAACAGCTCACGCCGCTGATGCATGACTTCACCGTGACCGTCGAAGTCGGGGTCAGCGAGCAAAACATTCCGTACCCCTACGTGGTCGAGCAGGGCGATGAACTGGCCGGCTCCGGCGTCACTGCCGCCGTGCTGGCGCGAGTGTTCCCGAGTACTGACCTGTCCGCTGCCACCGATGGCATCGCCGACGGTCTCTACGACTGGGAAAACACTGATCCGCTGCCGCTGGCGCTGTTCGATGCAGCCCGCGTCGATTTCTCGCTGCGTCGTCTGGTGCATTACACCGGCAGCGACTGGCGCCATGTGCAGCCGTGGATCCTGCTGACCAACTACCACCGTTATGTCGACCAGTTCATCGTCCATGGTCTGGAGCAACTGCGCCGCGACCCGCGTTTCGTACGCATGGTGTTGCCTGGCAACGTGATCATCGAAAAAGGTATGGATCACGGCGAAGCCTCGGCGATTGCGGCCGGTGTGGTCTGGCACCGCTACCAGATGCCGGCCTATCACCTGATCGCCAGTGATGGCCACGGTGTGACCCTGGTGAACATCGGTGTCGGCCCGTCCAACGCCAAGAACATCACCGACCACCTGGCCGTGCTGCGTCCGCATTGCTGGCTGATGATCGGTCACTGCGGCGGCCTGCGTCAGTCGCAGACCATCGGCGACTACGTGCTGGCTCACGCTTACATGCGTCGCGACGGGATTCTCGACCGGGTGGTGCCGCCGAACATTCCGATCCCGGCGCTGGCCGAAGTGCAGTTGGCGTTGCAGCAAGCGGCGGCCAACATCACCGGGGAAAAAGGTGAAGAGCTGAAAAAACGCCTGCGCACCGGCACCGTGCTGACCTACGACGACCGTAACTGGGAACTGCGCTGGGCTCAGGAGCGACCGCTGATCAACCTGTCCCGCGCCGTGGCGGTGGACATGGAAAGCGGCACCATCGCCGCTCAGGGTTATCGCCTGCGGGTGCCGTACGGCACGTTGCTGTGTGTGTCGGACAAGCCGCTGCACAGTGAAATCAAGCTGCCGGGTTCGGCCAACGCCTTCTACGAGCGTGCGGTCAGCCAGCACTTGAAGATCGGCATCGAAGCAGTGGATCTGCTGCGCACCGAACTCAACTCGCTGCACTCGCGCAAACTGCGCAGCTTCGACGAGCCGCCGTTCCGCTAACGGTTAGTCGTGGTCATTTGGCGGTCGGGGCACTAGCATTGTCTGCCCTGATCGCTAAATGTCTTCTCTCTTATGTCCCGTCCACCGCGTCCACCTTCCCGCCGCCCCGGCGCGAAGCCAGCTTCTTCAGCCCCGCGCCGTGTCGCCAAGGCACCACCCGCCGAGCCGAAGCTGATCCTGTTCAACAAACCGTTCGATGTGCTGACGCAGTTCAGCGACGGCGAAGGGCGGGCGACGCTCAAGGATTACATCGACATTCCGGGCATCTACCCGGCAGGGCGGCTGGATCGCGACAGCGAAGGTTTGCTGCTGCTGACCAATGACGGCCAGTTGCAGGCGCGGATCGCCGACCCAAAGCACAAACTGGCGAAAACCTATTGGGTGCAGGTCGAAGGTGTGCCGACGGACGAGCAATTGCAGCGCCTGCGTGACGGCGTTGAATTGAATGACGGCATGACCTTGCCCGCCGAAGCGCGGCAACTGGATGAGCCCGAGCTGTGGCCGCGCAATCCGCCGGTACGCTTTCGCGCAACGATTCCGACAACCTGGCTGGAATTGGTGATTCGCGAAGGGCGCAACCGTCAGGTGCGGCGGATGACGGCGGCGGTGGGGCTGCCGACGTTGCGGCTGGTGCGGGTCAGAATTGGTGACTGGACGATCGAAGGGCTCGATCAGGGCCAGTGGAAAGAAGTGCCGGCGCGCTTATAAGGCGCCGGACTCGATCAGGCCGATCACCACGCTCTTGATGATGAACGCGGCCACGCCCAGGCCCAGCACGAAGAACAGAATGAAAGAGCCGAAGCGCCCGGCCTTGGACTTCTTCGCCAGATCCCAGACGATGAAACCCATGAAAATGATCAGGATGCTGACCAGGCCGGTCATCATCCACTCTTCAAATACTGCTGGATCCATCGGGCATCTCCGGCGCTGCGCGGCTGAAAGGGCGGCCGGGAGTATACGCCAGCGGCGAACGACGCAGCATTGACCTGCGTCGGTGTGCCGCAGTCATTCGTCGATTTCAGCTGCGCAGATGAGTCAGCGGCAATTCAGTGCTGTTGAGCACCTGATTCAACACAAAGCTCGAACGCACGCTGGTCACGCCTTCGATCCGCGTCAGATGCCCCAGCAGCAGCTTTTGATAGTGATCCATATCCGGCACCACCACTTTCAGCTGATAGTCGGCATCGACCCCGGTCACCAGGCTGCACTCCAGCACTTGCGGCAAAGTACGGATCGCCGCTTCGAAGTTCTCGAAACGCTCCGGCGTGTGCCGGTCCATGCCGATCAGCACGTAGGCGGTCAGGCTCAGACCGAGCATCTTGCGATCGAGCAGGGCGACCTGGCGGGAGATGTAGCCATCGTCCTCCAGCTGCTTGACCCGGCGCGAGCACGGGGAGGGCGACAGACCGATGCGCTCGGCCAGTTCCTGGTTGGAGATGCGGGCGTCGCGCTGCAATTCCGCCAAAATACTGAGGTCGTAACGGTCGAGTTTGCTCATCAAACGATCCTTTGTCTTAACTATTGCGGCGGATTATCTATCCAGGGTTAAAAATTGCGCAAGTGATGTTTATTTGAGCAATCTTCGCAATCATCTGTCGCGGCTCCGGGCCTATTCTTATCACCAGAATCACTGCTCGGTAACACAGTCCACGCGGCCCGCCCTATCCGGCCTGCCGCGGCCGCCACCCCCACCGGGGTTGTGCCGGCCCCCGAGCTGCACACTGTCCAGAAGACGGCGTGAGGTGAGCCGACGTCAAAAGCGTCGAGCCAGGACGAAGTTCTCTAGAAGGGAGGCCGACGGGTCTCCCTTTTTTCTTGCCCGCGATTTGACCCATCTCGCTCAATAAATAAATGACGTGACTGATAACCTGTAGCAGAACCCGGTGTGCCCATCCCCGGTCTTAGCTACACGCCCTCTTAATTTCAGGCTCTAGTCCGCAGTGAGGAATTTCATGAAGTCGCGCATCTGGCGTCTGGCCAGTGTTGGTTTGCTGTGTGTGAGTGTCGGTGCGCAAGCGCTGGCGGATGAGCCGCAGAATCGCGGCCCCGACGGCGGCGGACGCGGGCCGGAGCACCAGGGCAACAATCAGGGCCATGGCGGTGGCAATCAGCAGCGTGGCCAAGACAATCCGCAGCGGCAGAACAACGACATCATCCGTGGCGACAACAGCCGCCAGTTCGAACACAACGGCCAGCAGAACCACGGCCAACCGAACAATGGCCAGTGGCAGAACCAGAACCAGCCACGTCCGGCGTACAACCCCAACCCGGTGCGCCAGCCGCCACCGCCGCCGCAACTGCCGGCCAATGATCTGCCGATCCAGCCGCGCCCCGACACCGTGCGCCAGACTCAGGAACCCCGTCAGGGATACTACCGCGACGAACGCCCGCAAAACGGCTACCACCAGAACTGGCAGACCGGTAACCGTCCCAACGATAACCGCTGGCCGGGGCGTCCGGACGGGCATGGCAACGGCTGGGGCCCTGGCCCGCAATACCGGCCGGGCCATGTGATCGACCGTTTCCCGGATCGGGATTACCGCGTGCCATATCGCGGCCAGGACTATTTCTACTCCGGCGGCTATTGGTATCGCCCGCAAGGCCCGCGCTACATCGTGGTTCAGCCGCCGCGCGGGATTCGCATACAGTACCTGCCGGATTACGCGCGGGAAGTGTGGATCGGCGGTTCGCTGCTGTTCCTCGCCGCCGGTTCGTACTACGCGTATCAGGAAGCGACCCAGGATTACGTGGTGGTCGAGCCGCCGGCGCAGCAGCCACCGCAGCCGACCGGCAATGGTTATGACGTGGAAGCGTACCCGGCCAACGGTCAGTCACCAGAGCAAGTTCAGCGCGACGGTTACGAGTGCTATCAGTACGCGGTGCAGCAAAGCGGCTTCAATCCGCGCACCGCGACTTATCAACCGGCGCCCGAAGTGGTGCAGGCCTACCGCCAGGCCCAGGGCAATTGCCTGAGCAGTCGCGGTTATCAGGTCAACTATTGAGCCCGAGCGGCTTTGACCACTTCCTGCGGGTCGGCGTGCACCAGCACTTCGGCCCGTGGGTAGGCTTTGTGAATCGCATCCGCCGCCTGATCGCTGATGCCGTGAGCGACTGACAGCGTCAGCTCCCCCGGCAATTCCAGGTGCAATTGCACGAACCAGTGATTGCCGGAAATCCGCGTGCGCAAATCGTGCGCGCCCAACACGCCCGGCACGCCGCACGCCAGTTCGAGCATGTGCTGACTGACATCCGTCGGCAGCTCTTCATCCATCAGCACCGAAAAACTTTCCCGGGCGATCTGGATTGCGCTCCACAGAATGTACGCCGCGATCCCCAGACCAAACCACGCATCCAGCTGATCGAAACCCAATCCGGCCAATACCAGCGCAATCAGAATGCTGCCGTTTAACAACAGGTCCGAACGGTAATGCAGCGAATCCGCCCGCACCGCGTTGGAGCCGGTCTGCTTGATCACCCGATGCTGCAGCATCAACAGCGCCGCCGTCAGCAACAGGGAAAACACGATCACCCCGATGCTCAGCCAAGGCGCGCCGAGCGGTTCAGGATTGTTCATACGCTCATAAGCCTGAAACGCGATCAGCACCGCACTGCCACCAATGAACAGCGCCTGCGCCATGCCCGCCAGGGATTCGGCCTTGCCGTGGCCATAACGATGATCGTCATCCGCCGGGCGCAGCGCGTAATGCACCGCCAGCAGATTGAGCAACGAAGTGACGCCATCTAGGGCCGAGTCGGTGAGGCCGGCGAGCATACTCACCGAACCGCTCAGCCACCAGGCGATGGCTTTGGCGATGATCAGCGTACAGGCCACCGCCACCGAGGCGCGGGTCGCCAGCCGCAGCAGGCGGGCGTGTTCGGGGCTGGAGGTCATGGGTGCATGGATTCCTTATGCGGCAGGTTGCAGGCCGAACATCGCCAGTTGCTGGGTGCTGCCTTTGTGCTGGATCAGGCGCGGGTCATCCAGAGGCAGGTTGCGGCCCAGCTCCGTTTCGAGAATAGCCTGCAACTTCAAGTTATCGACCTGGCCGTCCGGGCCGATGGCTTGCTTGAGTTTGGCCGGATCGACCTGCGCCGTGTGGCCCGGTTCGAAGTAGATCGCGCCGGTGGCGAAGTCTACGGCAAACGCGATCAGGCCGGGCACGATGTAGAACAGCAGGCCCACGGCATCGAGTACGGCAATCGCCGGGTCGATCTTGCCGTCGATCTGGCCGCGCCGGTCGGGATAGAAAATCGAACCGCACGCGGTGATCTGAGTGAGCAGGGTGGCAACCAGTACACCGCCGATCAGGCGAAAAGGTAAGCGCATGGGAATCTCCTGAGTCATCTGTTAACGAAGCGTCATCGTGTGAAGTTAAGACCCTGACGAACGCTCAGCAGTTCGCCGTTATACTCGCCGCTCTGTTTGGGAGCCAGCATGATTTCTTTGCCGATCGATGACGTTTTACCCGCCCTGCGTGAAGCCCTCGCGACACGCCACGAAGCCGTGCTCGAAGCACCGCCCGGCGCCGGTAAAACCACCCGCGTGCCCTTGGCCCTGCTCAATGAAGCGTGGCTGAACGGGCAGACCATTCTCATGCTTGAACCGCGTCGGCTGGCTGCGCGTGCAGCAGCGGAACGGCTTGCCAGCGAGTTGGGCGAGAAGGTCGGTGAAACCGTCGGTTATCGCATTCGCCTCGACAGCAAGGTCGGTCCCAATACCCGCATCGAAGTGGTCACCGAAGGCATCCTCACCCGGCGTCTGCAGGACGACCCGGCGCTGGACGGCGTGGGTCTGCTGATCTTCGACGAATTTCACGAACGCAGTCTCGACGCCGATCTGGCGCTGGCCCTCAGTCTGAACGGTCGCGAGCTGTTTCGAGCTGAACAACCGCTGAAGATTCTGCTGATGTCCGCCACCCTTGAAGGCGAACGTCTGGCCGGCTTGCTCGACGACGCACCGATCCTGCGCAGCGAGGGCCGGATGTTCCCGGTGACGATGCGCTGGGGCCGGCCATTCCAGCCCGGCGAATACATCGATCAACGCGTCACGCAAACGGTGCTCGAAGCGCTGCACGATGAAACCGGCAGCCTGTTGGTGTTTCTGCCGGGGCAGGCGGAAATCCGGCGTGTCCATCAGCAATTGGCGGACGCCATCGGCGAGCGCAGCGACGTCTTGCTCTGCCCGCTGCACGGCGAACTCGACCTGAATGCCCAACGCGCCGCCATCGACCCGGCCCCGGCGGGTCAACGCAAAGTGGTGCTGGCCACCAACATCGCTGAGACCAGCCTGACCATCAACGGTGTGCGCGTGGTGATCGACGCCGGGCTGGCGCGTGTGCCGCGTTTCGACCCGGGCAGCGGCATGACTCGCCTCGACACTCAACGCATCTCCAAAGCCAGTGCCACCCAGCGCGCGGGCCGGGCCGGGCGTCTGGAACCGGGCGTGTGTTATCGGCTGTGGTCGCAGGATCAGCATGAGCAACTCGCGGCTTATGGCAGTGCGGAAATCCTCTCGGCTGATCTCGCCGGGTTGGCCTTGCAGCTCGGACGCTGGGGCGTGGCGCCGAGTGATCTGATCTGGCTGGATGTGCCGCCGGTAGCCGCTTATGCACAGGCTCAGGATCTGTTGCAGCGCCTCGGTGCGCTGGACGGTGAAACCCTCAACCGCCACGGTCAGGCCATGGCCGAACTGCCGGCGCATCCACGCATCGCTCATTTGCTGTTGCGCGGTCAGGCACTGGGTCTGGCGAACATGGCGTGTGATGTTGCCGCGTTGCTCGGTGAGCGCGACATTTTGCGCGGCGCCGGGGCGGATCTGCACAGTCGTCTGGTGCTGCTGTCCGGCGAAGAACGCGCGGCGCGCGGTGCCCAGGGCGGCGTGCAGCGCGCCCGGCAACTGGCGCGGCAATATCGCGGCTACCTGCGCGGCAAGACGAGCGAGCCGGTCGCCGATCCGGATCACCCGCGCTGGCTCGGCGCCTTGCTGGCGCTGGCCTACCCGGACCGCGTCGCCCAGCAGCGGCGTGCCGGTGGCGCCGAATATCGTCTGGCCAACGGCCGTGCGGCGCTGTTCGCCGAAGCCGACAGCTTGATGAAACAGCCATGGATCGTCATCGCCGACCTCGGCAGCCGCCAAGGTCAGCGCGAAGAGCGGATTTATCTGGCGGCAGATTTCGATCCAGCGCTGTTCGATTCGGTGCTGGCCGAACAAGTGCACAACGTCGATCAACTGGACTGGGACGAACGCGAAGGCGTGCTGCGCGCCGAGCGTCAACGCAAGGTCGGCGAACTGATCCTCAGCCGCGAACCGCTGACCGGTCTCGACGAAAACGCCCGCAGCCAGGCGCTGGTCAATCTGGTGCGCCGCAAAGGTCTGGAGCTGCTGCCGTGGACCCCGGAACTGCGCCAGTGGCAGGCGCGAGTCGCCTTGCTGCGCCAGCTCGACCTGGACGCCAAGGGCGACAGCCAATGGCCGGACGTCAGCGACGCCACGCTGCTGAAAACCCTCGAAGACTGGCTGATGCCGTATCTGGGCAAAGTCTCGCGGCTCAGCCATTTCGCCAACCTCGACCTGTCGAGCATCGTGCGCAACCTGCTGCCATGGCCACTGCCGCAACAGCTCGATGAACAGGCACCGCATCACCTGAGCGTGCCGTCAGGCTCGTCGATTCGCCTCGACTACAGCGAGCAACCACCGATTCTCGCCGTGCGCTTGCAGGAGCTGTTCGGCCTCGCCGACACACCACGCATCGCCGGCGGCCGGCAAGTGGTCAAGCTGCACCTGCTCTCGCCCGCACGGCGGCCGGTGCAGGTGACGCAGGATCTGGCCAACTTCTGGCGCAGCACGTATGCCGAAGTGAAGAAAGATCTGAAGGGACGGTATCCGAAGCATTATTGGCCGGATGACCCGCTGGTGGCTGAAGCTACCGCACGAGCCAAACCGCGCGGTACGTGACAGACGGCATTCAGGTACGAATCCCATCTTTCTCGATTATGCGTAATTATTTTTTTATTCATAAATTATGAATTTTGACATAAAGGCTCATAAAGCCCCCGGAAACCAAGGACTCGCTGCTCTTCCCTCGCACAAACTTGGCTGAAGAAATCCTGGTCACTTTCGAGTCACGCCTGCAAAACGCCGCGACGATATTCGCGCCTCGGCGCAAGGGAAAAACCACCTTTCTGATCAACGACCTGATCCCGATTGCCAAGGAGCACGGCTTTATTGTTGCAACAGCAGACCTGTGGTTTGACAAGGCGCATCCTGAGCGGGTGATCGCGGGTGCGTTGTATGAGGCCATCCACGGTGCAGGTTTTTTGCGACGCAACTGGCTGAAGCTCATGCGACCGGGTTCTCTGGTTCAGTCGGTGGAGGCCGGCGCCAGTACCGACGGCGTAACAGTGAAGGCCGAGCTGGCGAAGGAAGGCGGACTGAACCTGATCGAGCTCTTCGAGCGCTTCCGGATACTCGGTAACGGCAAGGCGCTGCTGATCATCGACGAGGTCCAGCATCTGGCGAGCCGGAAGGAATTCGAAGACTTGACTGCTACGCTCCGTTCGCTACTGCAGCACGCGCACGGTGAAGTCTTTGCAGTGTTTACAGGGTCCTCCCAGGATGGTCTGCATCGAATGTTTCGTCGTACCAAAGCACCGTTCTATCAGTTCAGCCACGAGATCCAGTTTCCTAATCTTGGCCTGGAATTTGTCCAGCATCTGGGTCAGCGGTTTCAGGAAATCACCGGCAGGGAGTGGGAGGTAAACGCCGCTTTCGAGCGTTTTGCTGCCCGGGGATACATGCCCAAGTACATTCGCGATGTATTTCTGCTGTGTCTGACTGAGGGGCTCAGCGTGCGAGATGCAGACCATCGAGCCTGGAGCACCATGACGGACGAAGGCAACTTCGAGAACCTGATTCTGGAGATGGCTCCTCTGGATTTCACCGTACTTATCGGGCTTGTGAGGGGCCTTCCCATTTTTTCTACCGAAGGACGCGAGTGGATTGGCAGCGAGATGCCCGGTGGCCACGTGCCCAGCGCGGCGACGGTTCAGACTGCCTTGAAGCGCCTGCAACGCCGCGACCTGGTCGGCAACCTCGGGCATGGTGAGTGGGCGATTGAAGACATCGCCATGGAAGGTTACTTGCGTCGGAACTTCGTTGAAATTGACCCTCAACTCGGCACGGATAACGATCAATAGGTTTTTTGGGGACTGGCATCGGCTTTCCGGCGAAAGCCTGAGGTTTATAAATCTGGGTATCAAAAGATCGCAGCCTGCGATCTTTTGATTTTCATCGGCTGGCCTTGGCCGTCAACTGCTCCCGACAATAATCGGCAAACAACTGCGCCGGTTTGGTCAGTTGTCCGCGCTTGAGCCACGCGGCCACGAGGCCTGAGCCGGTGACGTCTTCGACGATGTCCACGCACACGACTTTCTTGCCGTCGTAGGTGCATTCCGAATGCGGGCGGGTGACCAGGATCGAGAAGCCGAAACCCTGGCCGACCATGCCGCGCACCATTTCGATCGAGGGCGAGCTGAATTCGATGCGCGGCGACAGCCCGAGTTCTTCGAACAGGCTGACGAAGTAGGTGCGGCTCGGTTGCACGTCGAGCAGGATCATCGGTTCCAGGCACAAGTCCCGAAGCGAAACCTGCTTGAGCTGGGCGAAGCGGTGATCTGCCGGGAGCAGGGCGTAAGGCCGTTGGGCCGGCATCAGGGGTTCGGTTTCGATGGTGGCGTCGAGGTCGTGCTTGTACAGGATTGCCAGATCGAAGGTGCCTGAGGTCAGGCCTTGCACCAGTTCCTGTTGTTCGCCGTCGCGGATGCGGATCTTCACTCCCGGATACAGCGCCGAGAACCCGGCAATCAGCTGCGGCAGGTACAGCGGTGCGACCGTTTCGAAACAGCCGATATCGATCTGCCCGGCTACCACGTCGTTGTCGGCGAGGGCGTTCTGTTCGAACTCCTTGGCCATGCGCAGCAGTTCCTGGGCCTTGCGGAAGAACCGCGCACCGCTGGGTGTCAGGGACACGCCCTGAGCGTGATGGCGGATCAGCAGTTGCACGCCGAAGCTGTCTTCCAGCCCCTTGATCGCCGTGGAAATCGCCGGTTGCGCGATGTACAGCTTGCGCGACGCTTCGGCGACGCTGCCGCATTCGACGGTGGTGATGAAGTATTTCAACTGACGCAGGTTGTAAGCGGCCACGGTGAACCTCAAAGCGAACGGATTTCACATCCAAGCAATTTGTACGCCGCCGGCCTCCGTTCTGTCGGCGGTTTTTTTGTCCCTGAACAATAGCTCCATACGCGCGCGAAGGGGTCATCGGCTGGTTACCTTTTTTATTGTCTGCGAAGACATTTTTACTGGTTTTAGCTCACACGGGCCTGAGCGACTATCACTGCGCACTGTTCTCAAAAGAATAAAAGTCCAAGGAGCAACCACCGTGTTCGAGCTTGCAGACTGGCAGCGCAAGGCCGCTGAATTGAGCTATCCGTACCAGGCCGTGATCGACGGCAAACTGCGTGCGGCGCAGTCGGGGCAGACCTTTGCCGCGATCAACCCGGCCACCGGCCAGTTGCTGGCAAACGTCGCTGCGTGCGGTGAAGAAGACGTCGATGCGGCGGTGAAAAATGCGCGGCAGGTGTTCGAAGCCGGCACCTGGGCCGGGCGTTCACCGACCGAGCGTAAGCAAGCGCTGCTGCGGCTGGCGGATCTGATTCTGGCCAATCGCGAAGAACTGGCGCTGCTCGACTCGCTGAACATGGGCAAACCGGTGATGGACGCTTACAACATCGACGTGCCGGGCGCCGCCGGGGTGTTCCGCTGGTACGCCGAAAGCCTCGACAAACTCTACGATCAGGTCGCGCCGAGCGCCTCGAACGTCCTGGCGACCATCACCCGCGAAGCGCTGGGCGTGGTCGCTGCGGTGGTGCCTTGGAATTTTCCGCTGGACATGGCCGCGTGGAAACTCGCGCCGGCGCTGGCGGCGGGCAATTCGGTGATTCTCAAACCCGCCGAACAATCGCCGTTCTCCGCGTTGCGTTTGGCTGAGCTGGCGCTGGAAGCCGGGTTGCCGGCCGGTGTGCTGAACGTGCTGCCGGGGCTCGGCGAACAAACCGGTAAAGCCTTGGGCCTGCACCCGGATGTCGATTGTCTGGTGTTCACCGGCTCGACGCAGGTCGGCAAATATTTCATGCAGTACTCCGCGCAGTCGAACCTCAAGCAGGTGTGGCTGGAGTGCGGCGGCAAGAGCGCCAATCTGGTGTTCGCCGACTGCCAGGATCTGGATCTGGCGGCGCAGAAAGCCGCGTTCGGGATCTTCTTCAATCAGGGCGAAGTCTGCTCGGCCAACTCGCGATTGCTGGTGGAGCGCTCGATTCATGACGAGTTCGTCGAGCGGCTGAAGACTCAGGCCGAACGCTGGCAGCCGGGCGATCCGCTGGACCCGGCGAGTGCGGCCGGGGCGATTGTCGACACCCGTCAGGCCGAAAGCATTCTGCGCTTCATCAACCAGGCCGAGCGTGAAGGCGCGACCCGCGTCTGCGGGGGTCGGCAACTGAGTTTCAACGGTTCGGGCAACTTCATTCAGCCCACGATTTTCACCGACGTGCAGCCGCACATGAGCCTGTTTCGTGAAGAAGTGTTCGGCCCGGTGCTGGCGGTGATGCCGTTCGATGACGAGGCCCACGCCTTGCAACTGGCCAACGACAGCGTCTACGGTCTGGCGGCCTCGCTGTGGACCGATGATCTGCACCGCGCGCATCGGGTGGCGCGGCAATTGCGAGCCGGTACGGTGTCGGTCAACAGCGTCGATGCGCTGGACGTGACCGTGCCGTTCGGCGGTGGCAAGCAATCCGGTTTCGGCCGCGATCTGTCGCTGCACTCGTTCGACAAATACACCCAGTTGAAAACCACCTGGTTTCAACTGCGCTCATGACAGCCGCTCACAACAAGAAAGGAGATCCGGCGATGACCACCTCACGTGAAACCCGCGACTACCAGGCCGCCGATGCAGCGCACCACATTCATGCGTTCGTCGACCAGAAGGCCCTCAACGACGAAGGCCCACGGGTGATGGTGCGCGGTGACCGCCTGCACCTGTGGGACAACGACGGTCGGCGCTACCTCGACGGCATGTCCGGGCTGTGGTGCACCAACCTCGGTTACGGGCGCAAGGATCTGAACGCCGCGGCGAGCCGGCAACTGGAGCAGTTGCCGTACTACAACATGTTTTTCCACACCACCCACCCGCAGGTGATCGAGCTCTCCGAGCTGCTGTTCAGCCTGCTGCCGGGGCACTACAGCCACGCGATCTACACCAACTCCGGCTCCGAGGCCAACGAAGTGCTGATCCGTACCGTGCGCCGTTACTGGCAGGTGCTGGGCAAGCCCGAGAAGAAAATCATGATCGGCCGCTGGAACGGTTATCACGGTTCGACTCTGGCGGCGACGGCCCTCGGCGGCATGAAATTCATGCACGAAATGGGCGGGATGATTCCCGACATCGCGCACATCGACGAGCCGTACTTCTTCGCCCACGAAGGCAATCTGAACCCGGCTGAATTCGGTCTGCGGGCGGCGCAGCAACTGGAAGCGAAGATCCTCGAACTGGGCGCGGACAAGGTCGCCGGATTCATCGCCGAACCGTTCCAGGGCGCGGGCGGAATGATCTTCCCGCCGGAAAGCTACTGGCCGGAAATCCAGCGTATCTGCCGCAAGTACGACGTGCTGTTGTGTGCCGATGAAGTGATCGGCGGCTTCGGTCGTACCGGCGAATGGTTCGCCCACGAATACTTCGGTTTCGAGCCGGACACCCTGTCCATCGCCAAGGGCCTGACCTCCGGTTATATCCCGATGGGCGGCCTGATCCTGTCGAAGAAAATGGCCGACGTGCTAGTGGAGCAGGGCGGTGTGTTCGCCCACGGCCTGACCTATTCCGGGCACCCGGTGGCGGCAGCGGTGGCGATTGCCAACCTCAAGGCATTGCGCGATGAAGGCGTGGTGACGCGGGTCAAGGATGACATCGGCCCGTACCTGCAACAGTGCCTGCGCGAGGTGTTCGGCAATCATCCGCTGGTGGGCGATATCCAGGGCACGGGCATGGTCGCGGCGCTGCAACTGGCCGAGGACAAGGCTACGCGCAAGCGCTTTGCCAATGAAAACGACATCGCCTGGCGCTGCCGCACGATCGGTTTTGAAGAGGGGGTGATCATTCGCTCGACGCTGGGGCGGATGATCATGGCGCCGGCGCTGATTGCCAGTCGTGAAGAGATTGACGAGCTGGTGGGCAAGACGTTGAAAGCGCTGGATCGTACGGCGCAGGAGTACGGCCGGCTCTGAGATATTCGTAAGGCTCAAGGGCCCCTTCGCGAGCAGGCTCGCTCCCACAGTGGACCAGCGTCGTACACAAAATTTGTGAGCGATACCGTCCCCGTGGGAGCGAGCCTGCTCGCGATTGCGTCAGTCGATTCACCACTGTTTTTGCTGTCTTGCACCCCCTCCGTGCACCCCCGCCCGACGCGCCCTTTCGCGGTGCGCACTACCCAGTTTTTTCATCGTTCGCGTCTAACTATTTCCTCGTTTTCCTGACGCCAAGCCTGGGTCAACATCGATTTCGCCAGCCAAGGCATTGCCCGCCAGAGTCCAGCAGAGACCGCAGCGTGCAATCGCGACACCACGGTTGGCCGTACTGCCCATGACAACTAAATCAACAGCGTTGGGAGTGCTCCATGAACAAGTCCTTGTTTTCCCGTCTTGCATGTCCTCTGGCGATTTCCGCCCTTTCAGTCACCGCCGCCCAGGCCGGCACCTTGTCGATCGGCCACACCACGTGGGTCGGTTACGGCACCCTGTATCTGGCTCAGGATCTGGGCTACTTCAAGGAAAACGGCCTGACCGTCGAATTGCCGGTGGTCGAAGAAGCGTCGATGTACATGGCCGCCCAGGCGTCCGGGCAATTGTCGGGCTCGGCCTCGACCATCGACGAAGTGCTGAAGTACCGCCCGCAGTTCTGCTTCAAGGCCGTGGCCGCGCTGGATGACAGCCATGGCGGCGACGGCGTGCTGGTCGGTAAAAACGTGAAGAGCCTGCAAGAACTCAAGGGCCAGGCCGTGGCCGTCAACGAAGGGTCGACCTCGCAGTTCTGGCTGTCGTACCTGCTGAAAAAGAACGGCATGAGCATGAGCGACATCACCGTGCAGAACATGACTGCCGACGACGCCGCCACCGCGTTCATCGCCGGTCGCGTGCCGGCCGCCGTGACCTGGGAGCCGCATCTGTCGATGGTGCGCGACAAGCAGCAGGGCAAGGTGCTGATCGATAGCAGCAGTACGCCGGGGGTGATCGTCGATGTGGTGGCGCTCAACTGCACGGTGATCGAGAAGCAGCCGGAGGACGTCAAGGCGCTGGTCGCCGGTCTCTACAAAGCCGTGCAGTTCACCAAGGACCATCCACAGAAAGCCTACGAAATCATGGCCAAGGGTGTCGGCGGTTACCTGTCCGATCCGAAGGAACTGGCCGCCGCCGCGCAGGGCGTGCGCTTCTACGATCAGGCCATGAGCGAAAAACTGCTTGGCTCGCCGGGCAAGCCGGGTGACAGCGCACCGCTGATCAAACTGGCCAACGAAACCGCCAGCGAATTGCAGGGCAAGCCCTACAACGTCAGCAATGACGATCTGGTGGATAACCGTTTCGTCAGCCCGCTCTAGGAGACTGGTCATGTTCAAGCGCAATTCATGGCTGAGCCGCTGTATCACGCCGAAGACCGGGTTGCCGGTGCCGGTGGTGTGGAGCGCCAGCGGTCTGGCCTGGGTGTTGCTGGTCGGCCTGTGGGCCGGGTTGTCCTACGGCGGCATCGTGCCGGGGATGTTCCTGCCGACGCCCGGCGCGGTGGTCGAAGCCGCCGTGCGCCTGAGCCGCGACGGCACCCTCGGCCAGCATGTCTGGGCCAGTGTTGAAGTGGTGATGGTCGGTTTCATTGTGTCGTCGCTGGTGGCGGTGCCGCTGGGCTTGCTGATGGGCAGCTTCCGCATCGTCCAGGCGTTCCTCGAACCGCTGGTGAATTTCATCCGCTACCTGCCGGTGACCTCGTTCGTGCCGCTGTTCATCCTGTGGATCGGTATCGGTCTGGAGCAACGTGTCTCGGTGATCATTTTCGGCGTGTTCTTCCAGCAACTGGTGATGATCGCCGACGTTTCCAAAGGCATTTCCAAGGACCTAATCAACGCCTCCTACACCCTCGGCTCCAACCGGCGTGACGCGGTGCTGCATGTGATCGCCCCGGCGTCGTTGCCCGGCGTGCTCGACACCTTGCGGGTGACCATGGGCTGGGCCTGGACCTATCTGGTGGTCGCCGAACTGGTCGCCGCTTCGAGTGGCCTCGGTTACTTGAGCCTCAAGGCCATGCGCGGCTTTCAGGTCGATGTGATTTTTCTCGCCATCGCGATCATCGGCCTGCTCGGCCTGGTCACCGATCAACTGTTCCGCTTCTTGCGTTTGAGGATTGCCGCATGGGCTCAGTAACCGCTGCCAACTGTCGTTTCATCGAGCCGGTCGCCGCACCGGTACACGCCGCGCCTAGGTTGCAGGTGGACAAGGTCAGCCTGCGCTACACCAAGCCCGGTGGCGGTACGTTCACCGCGCTGGAAGAAGTGTCGTTCGAGGTGCCGGATCAGCAATTTGCGGTGCTGGTCGGGCCTTCGGGCTGCGGCAAGTCGAGCCTGCTGTACCTCACCGCCGGCCTGGCCGAGCCGACGTCCGGCGAGATCTACGTCGGTGGCCAGCAAGTGCAGGGCCCCGGCGCGGATCGCGGAATGGTGTTCCAGAGCTACACGCTGTTCCCGTGGCTGACCGTGCGGCAGAACGTCGAGTTCGGCCTCAAGCGACGGGGCATGCCGGCGGCGCGGCGCAAGGAAATCGTCGATCACTATGTGCACGAAGTCGGCTTGTCAGGATTCGCCGACAACTACGCCAAACAGTTGTCCGGCGGGATGATGCAGCGGGTGGCGATTGCCCGGGCACTGGCCAACGATCCGCAGATCCTGCTGATGGATGAACCCTTCGGCGCCCTCGACAGCCAGACCCGCCTGCAAATGCAGCAGCTGTTATTGCGGGTGTGGGGCAACAGCAAGAAGACCGTGCTGTTTGTCACCCACGATATCGACGAAGCGATCCTGCTCGGCGACCGGGTTTATGTGATGGGCGCCAGGCCGGGACGGATCAAGCAGATTCTCGACGTGCCGATCGAGCGCCCACGCACGCTGGACATGGTGATGGAGCGCTCGTTCATCGACATGAAGCGGCAGATCTTCGGGCTGTTGCACGATGATCTCGAAGAAGCTCACTGAGGTCAGTTGGGCGGCAGGAGGAACCGCGCAATCACCGGCAGATGATCGGAAATGCGCAACGTATCGTCCTGCCGCACCGTGGCGTCGACCCGTTTGATCTTCGGGCTGTAGAACAGGTAATCGACCGTGCGGTCCGGGCCGTTGAGGCCGGGGTCGTTGGGGTAGTGGGTCAGCCACTTGGCGCGGTCGATGCCGCTGGCTTCGTTGTTGGTCGGGATCATCGGGTATTTGTCCCACAGCACATGCAGCGCACTGTCGGCGGAGTACGGCGTGCGCTGCTCGGTGGGCAGGCGCCGGTACTGGCCGAGTGGCAACAGGTTGAAGTCGCCGCCGATCAGCCACGGCGTGCCGTGGCTTTCGTGTTTGTCGAGGACCTTGGCCACCGCTGTCACCTGCGCCTGCAAGGTGTCGTCCGGTTGGGTGGCGCGATCCAGATGCGTGTTAAACACCACCAGTTGCCCGCCATCGCTGAGCGGCAGAGTGGTGGCGAGCAGGGCGTTTTTCGGCTGGAACTGACGGCTGATGATGTTCGACGGCTGCACCGGCAATTGCAGGCGTTCGGCGTGTTCGATGCGGTAGCGGCTGAGGGTCGCGAGTTGCCGGCCGACGCTGCCGAAGATGTGCGGATCGGGGACGAAATCGGCCTTCCAGTCGAAGGCGTGGGCGCTGCACGGGTAGAGGTCGGTCAGGCGTTCCTGCAACAGCTTGAGCTGGTTCTGATAGTCGCTGGCCTTGGCGCCGTCATCCAGTTCCTGCAACAGCACCACGTCGGGCTGTTCATCGCGGATCACCCGCGCCACTTCATCGAGGCTGAACGCCATGTCTTCCGGGGTCGGGGCTTCGTCGTCGCCTTGCGCCAGGTCATTCCAGAACACGTAGCGCTTGCCGGCCAGGTATTGCACGTTCCAGGTCATGACCTTCAGGGCCTGGCCGGGGACCAGCGTCGGCGGTTGCCCGATGCAACTGACCGGCAGGGTTTCCCGGGCGTCGGGGCGCCAGGTCAGGCTGTAGATCAGCGTGCCGATCAGGGCGAGGGCGAGCAGCACGGGCAACAGGATGTAGCGCAGTAGACGGGTCATGGCTCGGCTTATAGCGATACGGAAGTGGTCCCGAGCATACCCGAGACCCATCGATCAGCCCAAGCGCGGCGCAGTCAGACTATTCCGTCACGTTTGTCGGGCAATTCGCTAATCAGCATGAACAGGCGGAACAGCACCACGCTAGTGAACAGTTGCAGGAAGCTGTGACCGCTGTCGATCAGCACCGCAATCAACGGATTCTGCGGATCGGGATAGACCTGCAGGGTCAGGCCCTTGAGCAGCCACAATGGCCCCATCACACACAGGATGCACACCAGAATCCGCAGAAAATGCCCACGGCTCAGGCGCAGGCTTTCCTTCATTGCCTGCAACGGACCGTAACCGCGAAGCACCAGCAGATATTCACCGAAGGCCAGAGTGACCATCAGCCACAGCCCCGGCAGGAAATACAGCGACAGCCCGAGCAGGATCAACAGCGTGTTCAGCGCAGTCAGCAGGGCAAAGCGCGGCCACAGGCGAGCGGCCATCGCCAATAGATCGCGGGTTTGCGGGGATTCGCCGCGGGTGCGGGCATCGAGAAACAGAATCAGCGCGGCGGTGTACAGCGGATACACCAGCAGGCCGACGATCACGCTGATGGCCGAGTAACCGTCCGGGTCGCTGGCATGGTCGACCACCTGTTGCAGCACGGCTTCGACAATCACCAGCGGCAGGCACAACTGGACGATCCGGCCAAGATTGCGTTTGAAAAAATACAGGGAGTCGCGCAGCACATCGAAGGCATTCATCAGTCGGTATCGCAGGTCAAAAACAGTGGCCCACTTTAACCGATGATCCGTTTCGCTGCGCAAACGTAAACGTTCGGTAAAGGTCATTGAAACATTCTGTTGCTGCCTCCATTACAGAGGTGCGCCTCCTCCGACGTGGAGGAGGGCAACGTTATCCCCGGCAATCTACGAGGTCGCCATGAACAGCGAAGAACAAACCCTGATCGATGGACTGTTTTCCCGGCTGCAACAGGCCGAAACGGAGGCAGCCCCGCGCGACGCACTGGCTGAAGCGCGGATCAAGGAACACCTGACGCGCCAGCCGGCCGCAGGTTATTTCATGACCCAGGCGATTCTGGTGCAGGAGGCTGCCCTCAAGAGCCTCGACGAACAGAACAAACAACTGACTCAACAGGTCAAGCAATTGCAGGCCGAACTGCAATCGGCCAAGTCGCAGAGCGCGCCGCCGGCCTCCAGCGGTGGTGGCTTCCTGTCGAGCATCTTCGGTGGCAGCAGCCCGCGCCCGGCACCAACCCAGAGCGCCCCGGCGTCCACTGGCGGCTGGCGTGAACCGGCCCCACAACAGAACTTCGGAGCACCCGCGCCACAACAGAACTTCGGCGCGCCACCACCGGGTTATGGCCAGCAACAAGCGGCCCCGGCGGCGGGCAGCAGCTTCCTCGGCGGCGCCCTGAAAACGGCGGCCGGTGTGGCGGGTGGAGTGATGCTGGCACAAGGCATCAGCAGCCTGTTCCATCACAACCAGCAGCCGGAAGAAATCGTCGAAGTCATCAAGGAAGAGCCGGCCCAGGTCAACGACCAGAGCAACAACGGCTGGGGCGATGACCAGCGCATGGCCAACAACGACTCCTACGGTAATGATCAGGGCGGCTTCACCGACACTGACTACAGCGATGACAACTCATCGTTCTTCGATGACGACGATTCCTTCGTCTGATTCACCATTCGTCCGGGGCGCCTGATCGCCCCGGGCCGATTATTCGCGGAACCTTCCTTCGGGCTGGCATACTGAGCGCCTTTTTCGGGCCTGGTGCCTGATCCGGCTCATGCGCGTCAGCGCTCACAGGAACTCCGGTGAAAAAAATCGCAGTGTTCGCCGATGTGCAGAACCTCTACTACACCGTGCGTCAGGCCTATGGTTGCCACTTCAACTACGCGGCGCTGTGGGCGGACATCAGCAAGGACGGGCAGATCGTCGAGGCCTACGCCTATGCGATCGACCGGGGCGACAGCAAACAGCAGCAGTTCCAGCAGATCCTGCGCAACCTCGGTTTCACCGTGAAACTCAAACCCTACATCCAGCGCAGCGATGGCTCGGCCAAGGGCGACTGGGACGTGGGCATCACCCTCGACATCATGGACGCCGCCGACCACGTCGACGAAATCGTCCTGGCCTCCGGTGATGGCGACTTCGACATGCTGCTCGAACGCATCATCAACAAACACGGCGTGCAAGCGGTGGCCTACGGCGTTCCCGGCCTGACCGCCAACTCGCTGATCCGCGCCGCCAGCCGTTACGTGCCGATCGAAGGCGCACTGCTGTTGAAAAACTGAGCGTTGCTCAAGAATTGATTTGAACGGAGTTGAACCCGGTTTGGAACGCATTGCAGTCATCGACTTTGAAACCACCGGCATCTCGCCGAGCAGCAGCTGCCGGGCCACGGAAATCGCCGTGGTCATGCTGGAAAACGGCCGCATCGTCGAGCGTTACCAGAGCCTGATGAACGCCGGCGTCCGCGTCCCGGCCTTCATCGAACAACTCACCGGCATCAGCAACGCCATGCTGCGCACTGCGCCTTCGGCCGAACAGGTGATGAACGAAGTCAACGAATTCGTCGGCTGCACGCCGCTGCTGGCGCACAACGCCGCGTTCGACCAGAAGTTCTGGGACTTCGAACTGGGCCGGATCAAACGCACCCGTTTGCAGAACTTTGCCTGTTCGCTGCTGCTGGCCCGACGCCTGATGCCGGCGGCGCCGAACCACAAGCTCGGTACGCTCACTACGTTTGCCCAATTGCCGCATACCGGCCAGGCGCACAGGGCGATGGCGGATGCGGAGATGGCGGCGAACCTGATGGCGCATTTGGCGGATGAGCTGCGGCGCAAGCATGGGGTGCGGGAGCTATCGCATGACCTGCTGTGCAAATTGCAGAAGGTGCCGGCCGCTAAAGTCGGCGAACACCTCCAGCGCTATCGCTGAAGTCCACCCACGGTTGATCGTTCCCACGCTCCGCGTGGGAACGCCTCAAGGGACGCTCCGCGTTCCAGCTCTCGAATGGGACGCAGAGCGTCCCGGGCTGCATTCCCACGCAGAGCGTGGGAACGAGCGGCAGTAGGTGTTTTGCCTCAGGGTTTGCCGTTGCCTTCGATGTGGCCGAGCGGCACCCGCTTCTCTATCGCACTCGACAACACGATCGACGTCTTGCTGAACCCGAATTTCGCCACCCGGTTGATCAGCTCTTCCAGCTCGATCATCGAACCCACCGCGGCCTTCATGATCACGCACGGATCGCCCGTCACTCGAAAGCACTCGGTCAGTTGTGGAATTTTCACCAGTTCGTCGTAGACCTTTTGGCTGCCGTTCTGGTGGAGGCGCAATTCGATCACACACTGGATCGGCAAACCGATTTTCGACAGGTCGATGTTCGCCTGATACCCGGTGATGACTCCGGCCGCCTCCAGTTTGGCCACGCGCTCGGCGACGGCGGGGGCGGAGAGGTTCACTTTGCGGGCGAGGTCGGCGTAGGACGCGCGACCGTTTTCGAGCAGGGCGCTGAGCAGCATGCGGTCGTATTTGTCCAAGGTTGGACTCCTGAAAATGCCAGACTTTCGAAATCGCGGTTCAGGCCGTCGATCTCCGTGTTTTCGAAAGTGTACCGGCGCTATAAACAGGTTTTGTAACTTATTTTTAGCGGTTGGCCTTTCTAGAATAATCAATCCCCTGAGTCTGACTTTCGAGCTGCCCATGTCTGCCTTGCGCCGTTTTTCCTTGCCCTTGATCGCAGCGTTTTTTGCGTTGTACGTGATTTGGGGATCGACCTATCTGGTGATCCGCATCGGCGTCGAATACTGGCCACCGCTGATGCTTGGCGGCGTGCGCTTCGTGATTGCCGGCACCCTGATGTACGCCTTCCTGCGCTGGCGTGGGGCACCGGCGCCGACCTGGGCGCAGTGGAAAGCGGCGGGGATCATCGGGATTCTGTTGCTCAGTTTCGGCAACGGCGCGGTGACTTTGGCCGAGCACAGCGGCGTGGCGTCGGGTGTTGCCGCGCTGGCGGTGGCGACGGTGCCGCTGTTCACTTTGCTCTGCGGCTATTTCTGGGGCGCGCGCAATACCCGTCTGGAGTGGGCCGGGGTGGCGATGGGGATTATCGGCATCGCCATGCTCAACATGGGCTCCAACCTGCAATCGAGTCCGCTGGGCGCGGCGCTGCTGATTTTCGCGGCGGCGAGTTGGGCGTTCGGCTCGGTGTGGAGCAAACACCTGCCGCTGCCTCAAGGCGCAATGGCCAGTGCCGTGGAAATGCTGGTGGGCGGCGTGGTGCTGTTGATCGGCAGCGCGGCCAGCGGTGAACACCTGCAGGCCATGCCGCCGCTGGAAGGCTGGCTGGCGCTGGCGTACCTGATCTTCTTCGGCTCGATCATCGCCTTCAACGCTTACATGTATCTGTTGAAAAACGTTCGCCCGGCGGCTGCCACCAGTTATGCCTATGTGAACCCGGCGGTGGCGGTGTTGTTGGGGATCGTGTTTGTCGGCGAGACCATCGGGATCGAAGAGGCGCTGGCGATGCTGGTGATCATCGGCGCTGTGGTGCTGATCGGTCTGCCACAGTGGCGCCGTCCACGGCAGCTGCCGGTGGTCAGCGAGCCGGCTGCCGCAGCGAAGGTCATCGCAACGGAGCAGCGTGCGAATTAGGGTAAACTGCGCGCCATCGCACACATGCTCTGATTTTTTCCTACGGTACTCCCATGACTTTCGCCACCCTTGGCCTGATCGAACCCTTGCTGCGCTCCCTTGAGAAGCTCGGCTACCAGACCCCGACGCCGGTGCAGGCGCAAGCCATTCCGGCCGTGCTGGCCGGTCGCGACCTGATGGCTGCGGCCCAGACCGGCACCGGCAAGACCGCCGGTTTTGCCTTGCCGCTGCTGCAACTGCTGGCGATGGAAGGGCCGAAAGTCACCGCCAACTCGGTGCGTGCGCTGATTCTGGTGCCGACCCGCGAGTTGGCCGAACAAGTCCACGAAGCCGTGCGCCAGTACGCTGAAAACCTGCCGCTGCGCACATATGCGGTGTACGGCGGCGTCAGCATCAACCCGCAGATGATGAAGCTGCGCGGCGGCGTCGATCTGCTGGTCGCGACCCCGGGCCGTCTGCTCGACCTGTTCCGCCAGAACGCGCTGAAGTTCAATCAGCTGCAAACCCTGGTGCTGGACGAAGCCGACCGCATGCTCGACCTGGGCTTTTCCGAAGAGCTGGCGAACATTTACCGCGCGCTGCCGAAGAAACGTCAGACGCTGCTGTTCTCCGCAACCTTCTCCGATGACATCCGTCTGCTGGCCGGGCAGATGCTCAACGATCCGCAGAGCATCGAAGTCAGCCCGCGCAACGTTGCGGCCAACACCGTCAAGCAGTGGGTGGTGACGGTGGACAAGAAGCGCAAGCCGGAACTGTTCGTGCACTTGATGCGCAAGAACAAGTGGAAGCAGGTGCTGGTGTTCGCCAAGACCCGTAACGGTGTGGACGCGCTGGTCGAGAAACTTCAGGGCCTGGGTGTGAACGCCGACGGCATCCACGGCGACAAGCCGCAAGCGACCCGGCAGCGGGCGCTGGACCGTTTCAAGCTGAGCGAAGTGCAGATTCTGGTGGCCACCGATGTGGCTGCCCGTGGTCTGGATATCGAAGACCTGCCGCTGGTGGTCAACTTTGATCTGCCGATCGTGGCCGAGGATTACATTCATCGTATCGGCCGGACTGGCCGCGCGGGTTCGACCGGTGAGGCAATCTCGCTGGTGTGTGCCGATGAAGTGAACATGTTGTCGGCGATTGAAATGCTGACCCGCAGCACGTTGAAGCGTGAGGTTGAGCCGGACTTCGTGCCGGAGCACCGTGTGCCGGACACCGATGCCACTGGTCAGGTGATCAAGAAACCGAAGAAACCGAAGAAGCCGAAAGCTTCCGGTGGTGGCGGCAAGCGCAATCTGGGCAAGTGGGTGGACAGCGGCGAGACTCAGGCGCCGGAGCCTTCGATCAAGCCTGTTCGTAAAGTGCCGGTGTTCAATACCGGGCCGCGCAAGCGTAAGCCTTAAGCGTCAGACAGGGTCGTTCCCGCGCAATGCGGGAACGATCAGTTACGCTGTTTCAACCAGTCCAGCATTCCAGCTCCCGCCGCCCGGCCACTGGCAAAACACGCCGTCAGCAAATACCCCCCAGTCGGCGCCTCCCAATCCAGCATCTCCCCCGCACAAAACACCCCCGGCAACGCCTTGAGCATCATCCGCTCATCCATCGCCTCGAATGTCACGCCACCGGCACTACTGATCGCCTCATCCAGCGGACGGGTTTTCACCAGCGTCAGCGGCAAAGCCTTGATCGCCCTGGCCAGCAACGCCGGATCAGCAAATGTCGCAGCATTAGTGAGTTCTCGCAGAAGCGCCGCTTTCACCCCATCAATCCCGACCTGACTGTGCAAATGCTTGGCCATCGAGCGCGAACCCCGTGGTTTGCTCAACGCCGCCTGCAATTTATCCACAGGCCGGCCGGGCAGCAGGTCGATGTGAATGGTCGCGGCACCGTGCACATTGATCGCCTCACGAATCGGCGCTGACAGCGCATAAATCAGACTGCCCTCGATGCCGGTCGCGGTAATCACGCATTCACCCAGACGAGGGACGTCGTCGTTCAAACCGATGGCGATATTTTTCAGCGGCGCGCCGGCGAATTTGCTGACCATCACTTCGCTCCAGGCCTGCACCTCAAAGCCGCAATTGCTTGGCTGCAAGGGCGCCAGTCCTACGCCGCGTTGCTCCAGCGGCAGCATCCACGCGCCGTCGGAACCCAGCCGCGACCAGCTACCGCCGCCGAGGGCGAGCAGGGTGGCGTCGGGGTTGAGGGTTTTCTCGCCTTCCGGGCTGTCGATGCGCAGCGCGCCGCTTTCATCCCAGCCGAGCCAGCGGTGGCGGGTGTGGATAACCACGCCGCTGTCGCGCAGGCGCTTGAGCCAGGCGCGCAGCAATGGCGCGGCTTTCATGTCGGTGGGGAACACCCGGCCGGAGCTGCCGATGAAGGTTTCGATGCCCAGTTCGTGAATCCACCGGCACAGCGCATCGGCGTCGAACGCGCGCAGCAGCGGGGCGATGTTCGGGGCGCGTTCGGCGTAGCGCGACAGGAACGCCGGGTAGGCTTCGGAATGGGTGATGTTCATGCCGCCGACCCCGGCCAGCAGGAACTTGCGGCCCACCGAAGGCATGCCGTCGTATAGATCGACGCGGACTCCGGCCTGGCTCAGCACTTCGGCGGCCATCAGGCCGGCGGGGCCACCGCCGATGATGGCGACGTGAGCGGGAGAGGTGGCGTGAATCTGGGTCATGGCGTGCGCTGCGGTCTGACGAAATATGGCGCGCATTCTAACAGCGCAGAAACCGGGTGGGAGCGAGCTTGCTCGCGAAAGCGGTGAGTCATTCAGTTAAATGTTGAATGTACTGACGCCATCGTCGGATCGCCGCCCGGACCAAGCTCGCTCCCACAGGGATTTGTGATGATCGAAAGGCCTGATCAAAAAACAACCAGCGCGCTGCAAGCCATGTTCAGCTTGGGCTGTAGTCCCTTTCGCTCAGGTTATCCACAGGCCGTTCCACAGCCATTGTGGGTAACGCAGCACAACTCAATGACAACCCGATGACTGCCAGACGCGCTGCGCACTGTGATGCAGGATCCCGTGGCGGCGGGCGAGGGCGTGGCGATCCTTGCTGTAACCACCGCCGATCACCCCGACCACCGGGATGTCGCGGCCCAGGCAGTGGCGCATCACGCTTTCATCGCGGGCGGCAAGGCCTTCGTCGGTCAGTTGCAGATAACCGAGGGCGTCGTCCTTGTGCACGTCGACGCCGGCGTCGTAGAGCACCAGATCCGGCTGATACAGCGGCAGCAGATAGTTGAGCGCGTCATCGACAACTTTCAGGTAATCGGCGTCGCCCATGCCGTTGGGCAGCGGAATGTCCCAGTCGCTTTCGGCCTTGCGTGCAGGAAAGTTCTTTTCGCAGTGCAGGGAAACGGTGATCGCTTCCGGGGTGTTGTGCAGAATCCGTGCAGTCCCGTCACCCTGATGCACGTCGCAGTCGAAGATCAGCACCCGGTTCACCCGGCCGCTTTGCAGCAGGTAGTGACTGATGATCGCCAGGTCGTTGAAGATGCAGAAGCCGGCGGGGTAGTCGTAATGGGCGTGATGGGTGCCACCGGCGAGGTGGCAGGCCAGGCCATGTTCCAGCGCTTTCTCCGCTGCCAGAATCGATCCGCCGACCGCCCGCACGGTGCGTCTAGCCAGGGCTTCATTCCACGGCAGACCGAGGCGCCGCTGGTCTTCGCGGGACAACTCGCCGCTCATGTAGCGTTCGATATAACCGCGGTCATGGGCAAGGGCGAGAATGTCGGCAGGGCACAGTTCAGGGCGCAACAGGTCTTCGTCGCGGGTCAGGCCGCTGTCCACCAGGTGATCGCGCAGCAGGCGGAACTTGTCCATGGGGAAGCGGTGATCCGCCGGAAATTCCGGGCTGTAGTCTTCGTGGTAGATCAGCGGCAACGGCATGGTGGACTATTCATAAAGGCTGCAGGAAAGAGTGCAAAGCCTAACAGCGATGTAGACTGACGGCATCAAGCGGAGGGGCGGGATGGAACCGATACTGGAGCTGGAAAGCGCAAGGCTGCTGATGCGCCAATGGCAGGACGAGGATTTGCCGGCGTTCGCAGCGATGTGCGCCGATCCGCAGGTGATGCGCTACTTCCCCGCGCCCTTGAGCCGGCTGGAAAGCGCCGCGCTGATCGGCCGGGTGCGCGGGCATTTTGCCGAGCACGGTTACGGCCTGTGGGCGCTGGAGCGCAAGGACAGCGGCGAGTTCATCGGTTTTACCGGGCTCGGCGTGGTCGGTTTCGATGCGCCGTTCACCCCGGCGGTGGAAATCGGCTGGCGCCTGGCCAAGGAGCACTGGGGCCTCGGTTATGCCAGCGAAGCGGCCTGGACTGCGCTGCGTTGCGGCTTTGACCGGGTGGCGCTGAATGAAGTGGTGTCGTTCACCAGCGAGACCAATCTGCCATCGCAGAAAGTCATGCAGGCGATCGGCATGCACCACGCCCCGCAGGATGATTTCGACCACCCGCGTCTCGCGGACGGTCACCCGTTACGGCGACATGTGTTGTACCGCATCACGAGGGAGCAGTGGCTGGAAACCTTGCATGGATAAGCAGGCGCGGACGTTTACAATGGCCGGCACCCCTGGGGGCGCCGGCCAGAACCTGAATCCCCCGCCGCAGCCAAGACTGCGCGGCATAGCTTTGTGTGAGGAGAGTCTGAATGAGCCAAGTGTTGGAAGATCTGGTGGATCTGCTGACCCTCGAACCGATCGAGGAAAACCTGTTCCGTGGTCGCAGCCAGGATCTGGGGTTTCGCCAGTTGTTCGGCGGCCAGGTGCTCGGCCAGTCGCTGTCGGCGGCCAGTCAGACCGTTGAAGAAACGCGTCATGTGCATTCGATGCACGGTTATTTCCTGCGTCCTGGCGATGCCAAGTTGCCGGTGGTCTACTCGGTTGATCGCGTGCGGGACGGCGGCAGTTTCAGCACCCGCCGCGTGACCGCGATCCAGAAGGGCCACCCGATTTTCACTTGCAGCGCTTCGTTCCAGTACGACGAAGAAGGCTTCGAACACCAGAGCCAGATGCCCCAGGTTGTCGGCCCGGAAAACCTGCCGTCGGAGCTGGAACTGACCCAGCAACGCGCGCACCTGATCCCGGAACATATGCGCGAAAAGCTGCTGTGCCCGAAGCCGATCGAAGTGCGCCCGGTCACTGAAAAAGACCCGTACAACCCGCAACCGGCGGATCCGGTCAAGTACGTGTGGTTCCGTGCCGACGGCGCCTTGGCCGACATCCCGGCGCTGCACAAATACCTGCTGGCCTACGCCTCGGACTTCGGTCTGCTGACCACCTCGATGCTGCCGCACGGCAAATCGGTCTGGCAGAAAGACATGCAGGTCGCCAGCCTCGACCACGCCTTGTGGTTCCACAATGACCTGCGTGCCGATGACTGGTTGCTCTACGCCATGGACAGTCCGTGGGCCGGCAACTCGCGCGGGTTCTCCCGGGGCAGCGTGTTCAACCGCGCCGGGCAACTGGTGGCGTCGGTGACCCAGGAAGGCCTGATCCGTCATCGCAAGGACTGGGCATGAGTCTGGCGGATGTGCGGCACTGGGTGTTCGACATGGACGGCACCCTGACCGTCGCCGTGCACGACTTCGCGGCGATCCGCGTGGCGCTGGCGATCCCGCCGGAGGATGACATCCTCACCCATCTCGCGGCATTGCCCGCCGAGGAAGCAGCGGCGAAACATGCGTGGCTGCTGGAACATGAGCGGGATCTGGCGCTCGGCTCGACCCCGGCGGTCGGCGCGGTGGAGCTGGTGCGCGACCTGCACGCCCGGGGCTATCGCCTCGGCATTCTGACCCGCAATGCGCGGGAGCTGGCTCATGTGACGCTGGAGGCCATCGGCCTGGCCGACTGTTTTGCGGTGGAGGATGTGCTGGGTCGCGATGAAGCACAGCCAAAACCGCATCCCGGTGGCCTGCTGAAACTGTCCGAAGCCTGGCAAGTGCCGGCGAGCGAGATGGTGATGGTCGGTGATTACCGGTTTGATCTTGATTGCGGCCGGGCGGCGGGCACCCACACGGTGCTGGTGAACCTGCCGGACAATCCGTGGCCGGAGCTGACCGACTGGCATGCGAAGGATTGTGTGGAGTTGCGGCGAATGTTGTTCGCCTGAGGCCTGCATTGTCTGCACGGATGCCTTCGCGAGCAAGCCCGCTTGTATGTTTAGACTTGAAGGGGTGGGCGGGACTAAAAGCTCGATTCCGACTCTAGCCAGTACGGACCGTGGGAGACTTCTCGTCCCGCCCTTTCTACCTAAAGCGCCGATAAGGAATTCATCGGTAAAACCGACGATAGAGGCAAGCCAGCGCTACGGTAGACCCCGACAAGCTCTTAAACCCTAGCTCCGAGGATTCGTCATGACAATCCTTACCTCGCCAACGGTGATTGGTGTCGATGTGGCCAAGGCCGAAATCGTCGTTTACCGCGAAGATCTGAAAATTATCCAGGTCATCAACAACGACCGCACGTCTGTAGGTCGTTGGCTGAAGACCCTGCCCGCACAAAGCTCGATCGCCCTGGAAGCCACTAATCTCTACCACCTGGACACGGCCGAACTGGCCCATGGTATGGGGCATCGGGTTTACGTCGTGGACCCTTACCGGGTGAGCCATTACCGCGAAAGCATCGGTCAGCGTGCAAAAACCGACCCTTGTGATGCACGTCTTCTGGCGCGTTATCTAACCAGTGAACAGCACCGGCTGCGGGTCTGGAGCCCACCACCACGGCACTACACGGTGTTGAAAAGTCTGCTTAACAAGCGTGCGCAGCTGATGAAGGCCCGAGTCAGTATCATGCTGAGCTGGTCAAACGAACCTCTCCTTGAAGATCTTTTGGCCCATGGGTTGGAGCATTTCAAACAGCTTGATCAGGCCATTCAGGAATTACTTCGCAAAGTCAGCCAAGAGGCCGGCATTAGCGAAAACATCAGACGCTGCAAAGCTATTGAAGGGATTGGCGAACTCACGGCAACGGGCTTGGCAACTACGTATATGCGAGGTGAGTTCGCCAGCGCCGATGCGTTCATCGCCTTTCTGGGAATGGACTTGAAGGCAAAGGACTCAGGCAAGAAACACAGTCCTCGCCACTTGAGCAAAAAAGGTGACGGGGAATTACGGCGTCTTGCACACAATGCAGCTATGGCAGCTTGTCGATCCCCTGTTTGGAAACCGTTCTATGAATCCTATCTGGCAAGAGGTCTGGCCAGAACCCAGGCCTTGGTCATCCTCGCCCGCAAGCTTTGCCGGGTGGCATTCGCCCTCATGAAAAACCAGAGCGAATACCAACCGAATCTAAGATTGCAGGGTTCCCCTGCAACATAGAATCTCCCACAGGGAAACGCATTCCAAATGTGGGAGCGGCGGTGCGACGACTCGACTTGCTCGCGAAGAGGCCAGACCATCCACCCAACAACTTATTGCTCGAATAGTGCTTTCTGGCCTTCCGGCGAGGTCAGCATGCCGTCGCCGTTATGCCCGACGCCGGGCACTTCGATCAGGCGCTGATTGACCCCTTCAGGGTGACGACGCAGCAAGTAACTGAAAAACAGCTTCCCGCGTTCCAGTCGATAAGCCCCCTGCGCTTTGGCGGCGCAGCTCTTGTCCAGCGCCGGGTGTTGCGGGTCGGTGTCCTGCTGGCCCAGCAGATAAATCACCTCGCGTTTGACGTAACGGCCTTCAAGCTGCGCGGGCGTTTGCCCACCCGAGTAGATCGGCGGGTCCACCAGACCGTACTTCCAGCGATTGAAACCGGGGCACTTGGCATGATCGAAGGCCACCGGACGTTGCTCATTGAAGTACGCGTAGGACGACGGGTTGGCGACTACATAACGCAAGCGAATGCCTTCGGTCTTGAGCGCCGGTTGTTCCTGAGCCAGCAGCGCATAACGCTGCACCACCTGGGCGCCGCCGGAGTGGCCAAAGATCACGATCTGCTTCACGTCCGGAAACTGCTTGCGATCGCTCAGCCGCGCGACGATTTCGTCCAGTGCGGCGTAGGAACTCAGCGGATTCGGCCCTGTGGATAACCCGCCGCCCATCCAGTCGTTGCCTTGCCAGCGCAGCACGCTGGCGGGTAACGAGTAGAGCGACACGTCGCTTTCGTTGAGAAACTGCGGGGCGATCACCAAGGTGTTGGCGGTTTGCCCGGCCAGTTCCGCCGCGACTTCGCCGCTTTTGCGATAGGTCTCGGCGTTGCGCAGACGGCCATGAATGACGATCAGCACGCGCTCGATTTTCGCCGGCGCCGGGCCGATGCCCACCGCCATTTCGCCGGCCTGCAATTGCAGGCGCCCGGGACTGATTGCGTCGACGCCGGCCGCTTGGGCGGTGCCGCCGATGAACAGAAAAGCCAACAGCCATTTATGCATTTACAGGTTTTTCGCCGCAAAGGTATCGCACTGGCCGACCTGGCCCTGGGCGAATCCGGTTTTGAACCAGCGCACCCTTTGCGCCGACGTACCGTGAGTAAACGAGTCCGGCACCACACGGCCCTGACCCTGTTGTTGCAGGCGATCATCACCGATGGCGTTCGCTGCGTTCAAGGCTTCTTCGATGTCACCCGGTTCCAGCCAGTTCAGGCGTTTCTGCGCGTTGTAGGCCCAGACCCCGGCCAGACAATCGGCTTGCAGTTCCTGACGCACCAGCAGACCACCGTCGCCTTCCATCTGCCGGCCTTGCTGGCGGGCTGTCTGAATTTTCGCCGAGACGCCGAGAAGCGTCTGCACATGGTGTCCGACTTCGTGAGCGATCACGTAGGCCTGGGCGAAGTCGCCGGCGGCCTTGAAGCGCTGGGCCATTTCCTGGAAGAACGCCATGTCCAGATAGACTTTCTGGTCCGCCGGGCAATAGAACGGGCCGGTGGCCGAGGTCGCCAGACCGCAGGCGGAATTGACCCGGTTGCTGAACAGTACCAGGGTCGGATCCTTATATTGCCGGCCGGCCTGCTGGAAGATTGCGCCCCAGGTGTCTTCGGTGTCGCCGAGGATCGAGCGCACGAATTCGGCCTGTTCATCGTTGGCCGGCGGTGCCTGACGGGTTTGCGAAGTAGGAGCCGATTGTTCGGTCATCTGCCCGGTGAGCTGGCCGAGGATCTGCAGCGGGTCCTGCCCGGTGATCCAGCCGATGCCGACGATCAGCAGGATCGCCCCGAGGCTCAGGCCCTTGCCTCCGCCGAAGCGCATGCCCCCACCACCGCCCATGTCATCGCCACGGGCGTCGACGACGTTGTCACTGCGTCGGCCTTTTTTCCATAGCATGTGGGAATCCTCTGTCTGATCGTGGTGATGAGTGTTGCTGGTGTGTGAGTGTGGCGCCAGTCCGGTCGTCCGTCTATTCGTACACACGCACAAAGGCCCGGCCTCGGGGTGACGAGGTCGGGCCTTTTATTGACGAGCGCGAGCGCCGGGAATTCAATCCGCCGGCGGTTTTCTTTCGCCGGGTCAGATTTTAGCGGTCGAAGGCATCCCATACCGGCGCGAAGTCCGGGCTGACCTGACGTTCGCGCTTGGACAACGCAGCGATCAGCGCCCGGTCGTCGTCATCCAGTTCGACATTCAGCGAGGCCAGGTTGGCCAGTTGATTGGTCTTGCTGCTGGCCTTGGGAATCGCCGCGACGTTGTCCTGATCCAGCAGCCACTTCAGCGCCACTTGAGTCGGCAGCACGCCGTGTTTTTCAGCGATCTGCTGAATCTGAGGAACCTCCGAGACCTTGTTGCGTGCCAGCGGCGTGTAGGCCGTCAGCGCCAGATCGTGTTGACGGGCGTAGTCGAGCAGGGCGTTTTGTCCGAGCAGGACGTGGTACTCGACCTGAATCGCTGACAGAGGAATTCCGTATTCCTCGACGACTTTGCGCAGCAGCGGCAGCGGAAAATTCGCCACGCCGATGTTGCGAGCCAGCCCCTGTTCCTTGAACGACGCGAGGGTTTCGAGGGTGCGCGGCAAATCCCAGTCGGTGGTCGGCCAATGGATCATGAACAGGTCGACGTACTCGCTGCGCAACGCCTTGAGGCTGCGCTCCAGCGAGTGACGCATGGCATCCGGTTGCAACTGGTCCCACCAGACCTTGGTGGTGACGTGGATCTGCTCGCGGGGTGTCGGCGTATTCGCCAGCGCCTGTCCGACTGCGTCTTCGTTGTTGTAGGCCGCCGCCGTGTCGATGTGTCGGTAACCGAGTTCCAGGGCTTGCTCCACGGCGCGGGTGCACTCGTCGCCGAGCATCGGCCAGGTGCCGAGGCCGAGTTTTGGCAGGTTCAGTCCTTGTCTGTTAACGATGTGCTGCATGGTCGATCTCCTGTTCGAAAGCCGTGACGCCCGCCATGTGCCGGGCTGCGATGTAACCGAAAGTCAGGGCCGGGCCGAGGTTGATCCCGCCCGCCGGATAATGCCCGCCCATGATGCTGGCCATGTCGCCACCGGCGGCGTAGAGCCCGGTGATGGGCCGGTCTTCGGCGTCGAGCACTTGCGCGTGCGGATTGACCTTGAGCCCGGCGAAGGTGCCGAAACAGCCCGGCTGCACCTTCACCGCGTAGAACGGGCCTTGTTCGATGGGCGCCACGCACGGATTGGGCTGTTGCGCCGGATCGCCCTGTTTGCGGTTGTACGGGGTCGAGCCGCGACCGAACAGCGGATCTTCGCCGTGCCGCGCATGGTGGTTGTAGTCATGGAGAGTGGCGCGTAATCCGTTCGGATCGATGCCGCATGCGGTGGCCAATTCCTCAAGGGTATTGCCGGTTTTCAGATAGCCGCTGCGGATAAAACCTGACACCGGCACCGGCACCGGAAACGGCCGAGACATGCCGAGCCCGTAACGACGCTGGAACGCGCGGGTGCAGATCAGCCAGGACGCGACCTCTTCACCTTCGGGGGCCGCGGCGACCATGGCGCTGACATAGTCGTAATAGCCGTTGGCTTCGTTGACGAAGCGCTGGCCGTTGCGCAGCACGCCGATGACGCCCGGTTTGCCACGTTCGATGATGTGTGGGAAATGGCCGATGCTGCCGTCGGAATGTGGCACCTGCGAGACCGGCGCCCACGCCACGGGCGAGGCCACTTCGGTGTTGACCCGGGCTCCGACGGTTTCTCCCAATCGCAGGCCGTCGCCATCCACTCCCAAGGGTGGCAGCGCCCAATGTTCATGACCGGTGGGCGTGCGAGGGAACAACGCTTTGCGCCGCTCGATGTCGTTGGCAAATCCGCCCGCCGCGAGTACCACGGCTTTGCGGGCATGGACAGTGATCGGGCCTTTTGTAGTGTTCACGCGAGCGCCGGTGATGCGTGATTCGTCGCGCAGCAGTTCGGTCACTGGCGCCGACTCCCACAACAGCACGCCGAGGTCTTCGGCGGATTTCGCCAGCCGTGCCACCAGCGCCACGCCGTTGACCAGTTGCATCGCCCGGCCGTGCAGCGCCAGGTCCCGCAGGTGGCGGGTGAAACGCCGGGTCACGTGCCAGGCCGCCGACAACGAGCGGGTCAGATTGAGAAACGCCGACAGGTCCGCGCCGGCCATGATCGGCATGCCCATGAACGATGTTTCGCGCATGGTTGTGCGAAGACGCTTGAGCAGGCGCCCGGCCTTTCGTCCGTCATAGGGCGCGGCAATCACCGAGCGTCCGCCGGTGCCGGCGCCCGGTGTTTCACCGTGGATGTCGGCGATGGCATTGCCGTCGGCAAATTGCAGGGCGGTGTGCTGTTCGAAGAACGCCACCATGCGCGGGCCGGCTTCAAGGAAGGCGTCGATCATGGCCGGGTCGTAGTGCTCGCCGAGTTCGTGGCGCAGGTAGGTGCGCGGCAATTCCACGTCTTCCACGATCCCGGCGCGCCGGGCCAGCGGATTGCACGGCACCCACGCCCAGCCGCCGGACCACGCGGTGGCGCCGCCGAACACCGGATCCTTTTCCACCACGATGACCTTCAAGCCATGCCAGGCGGCGGTGACGGCGGCCGACAAACCGGCGGCGCCGGAGCCGACCACCAGAACGTCGCAGTCGATATCGGGAAGGGCAGGCATCAGCAAGGGCTCCAGCAATCAATTGTTTTTAGAATCATGTTCCAGAAAATAACCAGTGCAGGCGAAGCAGATCAACCGACTGGCGCGCAAAGTGGGCGGTTATCGGACGCCGGGTTCCAGATTTCGCATTCCTCGGGATGTCTTCTAGAATCGGCAAAATTTCACCGAGAGCGCACCATGGCCGGCAGTCAAATCGAACGGGTTTTCAGCGTGCTGGAAAGCCTCACCAGTGATCCGCGCGGGCTGCCGATGCAGACCCTGGCCGAGCAACTGGACATTCCGAAGAGCGGGATGCACCGCCTGCTCGCCGAACTGATCCGGCTGGGTTACGTGCGGCAAAACCCGGAGACGTTGCGCTATCACCTGTCGACCAAACTGGTTGCGATGGGCTTTCAGTATCTGTCGAGCAGCGGTGCCGACATCGTGCAGCCGGTGCTTGATCGACTGGCCCAGGAAACCGGTGAGCTGGTGCGTCTGGGGGTGATCGACGGCGAGCGCCAGACCTGGATCGCCAAGGCTCAGGGCGCCCGCACCGGCCTGCGTTACGACCCGGACATGGGCCGCGATGCGCCGCTGTTCTACACAGCGTCGGGCCATGCGTGGTTGGCGTGCATGAGCGACGCCGAGGCGTTGTCGCTGGTCGAACGCCAGGGCGCGGAGGTGCCGGCGGATATCGGGCCCAACGCGCCGCGCTCCAATATTGAACTGCTCGAACGCCTGCGTGTGGCCCGGGAACAGGGCTATGCCTTTGTGGAAGAAAGCTCGGCGGTCGGCACTTCGGCGATTGCTGCGGTGGTGAAACATCCTGCCGATGGCCGGGTGATTGGCGTGCTGAGCATAGCCGGGCCGAGCGCACGGATGCCGGGGGCGCGATTGCATGAACTGGCGCCGTTGCTGCTGACGTTCACCGAGGAATTGTCGGCGGCCAGCCTGGCCTCGGAGTTGTTCGTTTAAGCAAAGCTGTGCGCTGTTCGCCCACTTTTCAGTCGGGCGGGTGTGAGAATCTGGAACCGGGTTCTAAATTGTTGATGTAGTGAGTTTTCCCACAACAATCACAAGAGGATCGCACCTTGAACCCGCCCCTTCGAATCGCCCTGATCGGCGCCGGTAACATGGGCCAGCAACATTACCGGCACCTGAAACATCTCACTGAGGCCACGTTATGCGCCGTGGCCGATCCCGGTCCTCAGGCACCGGCCCTGGCGGCGGAGTGGGGTGTGGCGTATTTCGCCGATCACCGTCAGATGCTGGAGCAGAACCGGCCAGACGCAGTGATCGTCGCCAATCCGAATAATCAGCACGTCAGCACCGCGCTGGATTGCCTGGCCGCTGGCGTTCCGGTGTTGCTGGAAAAACCGGTGGGCGTGCATCTGGATGAGGCGCGGGAATTGGTGGCGGCGGTGAAGCGCAGCGGCGTGCCGGTGCTGGTCGGCCATCATCGGCGGCACAATCCGCTGATCGTGCGTGCCCATGAACTGGTCAAGGAGGGAGCGCTGGGACGGCTGACTCTGGTGACTGCGTTGTTCCAGTTGCGCAAACCCGACCACTATTTCGAAACCGCGTGGCGGCGCGAAGAGGGCGCGGGCATGCTGTTGACCAATCTGATTCACGACCTCGATCTGCTGCGTCATCTGTGCGGCGAAGTGCGTTCGGTGCAGGCGATCACCGACCGTGCGGTGCGTGGTTTTGCCAATGAAGACAGCGCGGCGATCCTGCTGCAATTCGATGGCGGAGCGCTCGGCACCCTGACCGGTTCCGATGCGGTGGCAGCGCCGTGGAGCTGGGAGTTGAACTCCGGGGAGAACCCGGTCTATCCACGTCAGGGCGACCAACCTTGTTACTTGCTGGCGGGAACAGCTGGAGCCTTGAGCATTCCGCAACTCAAGCGCTGGCATTACAGCGCCGATCAGGTGGACGCCGGTTGGCATGAGCCGTTGCTCTCGGTCGACGAACCGTTCACGCCTGACGAAGCCTTGCGATTGCAGTTGCAGCATTTCGTCCGCGTGGCGCGACGGGAGGTTGAACCGCTGGTGAGTGCCGCCGATGCCGCCCGCACCCTGGCGCTGGTCGAGGCCATCCGTGAAGCAGCGGCCAGCGGTCGCGCCACCGAACCTGCGCAGATCGAGGCCTGAACATGAGCGAGCGAATTCTGTCCCTGGCCAGCCTGACCGTGCTGGAGTTGTCGCCACCCGAGATGGTCGAGGTCGCGGCCCGTGCCGGTTACAGCCATGTCGGCCTGCGGCTTGAACCGGCGACGCCCGAGGAATATCACTTCCCGCTGGTCGCCGATGGCGATTTGCGGCGTCAGACATTGGCGCGTTTGCGTGACACCGGAATCGGCGTGCTCGACGTGGAAATCCTTCGATTGAAGCCGCAGACAGTGTTCGCGGATTTCGAGCCACTGCTCAGCGTCGGCGCGGAGTTCGGCGCCAGTGAATTGCTGGTCGCCGGTAACGATCCCGACGAACAGCGACTCACCGATAATTTCGCGGCACTGTGCGATCTGGCGGCGCCCTACGGTTTGCACCCGCATCTGGAGTTCATGCCGTGGACCGATGCGCGCAATCTCGAGCAAGCGTTGCGCATCGTCGACAACGCCGGGCGCGAAAACGGGGCGGTGTTGGTCGATGCGTTTCACTTCGACCGTTCCGGATCGCGGCTGGAAGATCTGGTCGGTGTGCCAGCCTCGCGGCTGCGCTATGCACAGTTGTGCGATGTTGCCGGGTCGAGGCCGACGGACATGGCCGAGATCTTGCGTCAGGCCCGCAATGAACGACGGTTTCCCGGCGAGGGCGATTGTGACTTGATCGGCTTGTTGCGCAGTCTTCCGGCTAACCTTCCCCTGAGTCTGGAAATTCCCACGGTCAAATTGCTGGAGCAAGGCGTGAGTGGTTTGCAGCGGGCGCAAATGGCAATCGACCGGACGCGGGAATTGTTGGCCCGGCTTTAAGTCTGCTTCAAGGGGCGAGGGCGCCTGCGTCCTTGTCACCGTTTATTTTTCATTCAGAGAGAGCCAATGACCGTCAGCACTCCGCTTTCCGGCGTCAACCAACCCTTCAAGGGGATCTTGCTGATTGTCGTGGCAACCTTCCTATTCTCCAGCCACGACGCGCTGTCGAAATACCTTTCGGGTTTTTATCCGATCGTCATGGTGGTGTGGGCGCGGTATCTGGTGCACACGCTGCTGATGGCGGGGATTTTCCTGCCGCAGTCCGGGCTGCGCGTGCTGCGCACCAAACGTCCGTTGTGGCAGTTGGCGCGGGCGTTGTGCCTGTTGGGCACCAGCCTGTTTTTCACCACAGCGTTGCTGTACATCCCGCTGGCCGAGGCCACGGCGGTCAACTTTCTTGCTCCGGTGCTGGTGACGGCGCTGTCGGTGCCGCTGCTCAAGGAACGGGTGACGCGCGGTCAGTGGATCGCGGTGGTGTGCGGGTTCATCGGTGTGCTGATCATCGTCCATCCGGGCGGTGACTTGTTCACCCCGGCGATTCTGTTGCCGTTCTGCTCGGCGCTGTTTTTCTGCTTCTATCAGTTGCTCACCCGCAAGCTCGCGGAAATCGACAGCCCGACCACCAGCAACTTTTTCGCCGGGTTGTGCAACACGCTGGTGATGAGTGCGCTGGTGCCGTTCTTCTGGCAGGTGCCGAGCCTGGGGCATGCGCTGTTGATGCTGGCGCTGGGCAGTTGCGGAATGACCGCGCACCTGTTTCTGACCCAGGCGTTCCGCCATGCCGCGCCGGCGTTGCTGGCGCCGTTCGGTTATTGCCAGATCGTGTTTGCGGGGCTGTTGGGCTGGTTACTGTTTGCTCACACGCCGACCCTGATGACCGTGATCGGGATCGCGGTGATCTGTTGCAGCGGGCTGGCGGCAGCGTGGCAGCAGAGCCGGCGCTGAAAAGCACTGTGGGAGTGAGCTTGCTCACGAAGGCGGTGTGTCATTCAACGTCAGTGCTGAATGTCAGTCCGCATTCGCGAGCAAGCTCGCTCCCACAAGGAGGGGCAGGTTACTCAGTGACGGTAGGAATCTTGCGCGGTGCCATGAAGTACATCCAGGTCAGCGCGATGAAGTACATCGCCGGGATCAGGGTGAACAGCACGGTGTAGTTGTTGTTGGTGACGGTCAGTATGTGGCCGACGATCTGGGTCATGAACATCCCGCCGATCGCCGCGCACATGCCGCCGAAACCGAACACCGTGCTCATCATGTGCTTGGGCGTGTAGTCCATCACCAGGCTCCAGATGTTGGCGGTCCAGGCCTGATGCGCGCCGATGGCCAGGGAAATGGCGGCGACTGCGATCCACAGGTTGGCTGAGCCGGCGGCCATGACCACACCGATGATGCAGCAGGCGAACAGGAACATCGACAGCAGGCGCGCCTTGATCGAGTTCATACCGCGACCGATCAGGAACGAAGACAGAATCCCGCCGCCCACGCTGCCGAAGTCGGCGGTGACGTAGATGATGATCAGCGGAATGCCCATCTGGGTGACGTTGATGCCCAGGTTGTATTGCTGATTGAGAAACGGCGGCAGCCAGTACAGGTAGAACCAGAACACCGGCGCGGTCAGCGAGTAGGCGAGGGCGAAGGCCCAGGTGCCGCGCATCCGCAGGATTTTCGAGAACGGCACGCGGGCCTGTTCCGGTTCGACTTCTTTCTGGATGTATTCCAGCTCCGACTGTTTAACGCTCGGGTGATCTTCCGGGTTGAAATACTTCAGGCCCCAAAACAGCAGCCAGATCCCGCCCAGTGCCGACATGCACAGGAACGCAGCCTGCCAGCCCCACACGTGAAGGATCAGCGGCAGCAGCATCGGGGTGAACATCGCGCCGACGTTGGTGCCGGCGTTGAAGATGCCGGTGGCCACGGCGCGTTCACCGGCCGGGAACCACAGCCGCGTGGTCTTCACGCAGGCCGGGTAGTTGGCCGCTTCGGTCAGGCCGAGGATGAACCGGCAGACCATGAAGCCCACCGCCGAGGTCGCCAGACCGTGGGCGCCGGTGGCCAGGCTCCAGAGCAGCACCGCGCAGAAGAACACGCGCTTGACGCCGACCCGGTCGATCAGCCGTCCTTGCAGCACGAAGCCGATCGCGTAGCCGACCTGAAACCAGAAGTTGATGTTGGCGTAGTCCATCGCCGTCCAGCTCATTTCCTTGGCGAGGATCGGCTGCATGACGCCGAGGGCGGCGCGGTCGATGTAGTTCAGGGTGGTGGCGAAAAACACCAGCGCCAGCATGCCCCAACGGGTCTTGCCGACGGCCATGGCGCCGCGGATCTTGTCGCCGATGCCACCCGTGGCAGTGCTCATGGCCGGAGCCATGCGGGAAGTCTGTGAAGGAATCATGTGTTCCACCCGTTTTTGGATTTGTTATTTGGTGTGCTTTTTTTGTGCACGCTGCGACCGGTGGTTCAGTTCCGGACTCAAGGTGAGATGGATGTTGGGCAGTGGACGAAAAATCGTCAATTCGCCAAACCGGCATTGTGTTCGATAATCGCACGCAAAACTAACCGGGTAGTACACTTTAAATTGCTCAATGATAAACCGGGACCAATAATTCGCTCACCCTATAAAAGCGGCGCAATTTTCGTAGCCGACGTCTCCACCGGGAGTTGAAACATGCAGCGATCCATTGCCACCGTCTCCTTGAGCGGAACCCTGCCGGAAAAACTCGAAGCCATTGCCGCCGCCGGGTTCGACGGGGTGGAGATTTTCGAGAACGATCTTCTGTATTACGACGGCAGCCCCCGGGAAATCCGGCAGATGTGCGCCGACCTCGGAATCGCCATCACGCTGTTTCAGCCGTTCCGCGATTTCGAAGGCTGCCGCCGTGATCGTCTGGACCGCAACCTGGAGCGGGCCGAGCGCAAATTCGACCTGATGCAGGAACTGGGCACCGACCTGGTGCTGGTCTGCAGCAATGCCTCCCCCGACAGTATCGGCGAGCAACAGATCCTCATCGACGACCTGCGCCTGCTGGCCGAGCGCGCTGGCGCCCGTGGCTTGCGTATCGGTTATGAAGCGCTGGCCTGGGGCCGTCACGTCAATACTTATCAACAGGTCTGGGACATCGTGCGTCAGGCCGATCACCCGGCCCTCGGCGTGTTGCTCGACAGCTTCCATACCTTGTCGCTGAAGGGCGATCCACGGGCGATTGCCGAGATTCCCGGCGACAAGATTTTCTTCGTGCAGATGGCCGATGCGCCGATCCTGGCGATGGACGTGCTGGAGTGGAGCCGGCATTTCCGCTGCTTCCCGGGGCAGGGCGAATTCGATCTGCCGGGTTTCCTCGCGCCAATCATCCAGAGTGGCTACACCGGGCCACTGTCGCTGGAAATCTTCAACGACGGCTTCCGCGCCGCACCGCCTCGCGCCAATGCCGCCGATGGTCTGCGTTCGCTCCTTTATCTGGAGGAGAAAACCCGCCAGCGTCTGGAGCAGGAAATCCGCCCTGTGGATAACCGCGACATCCTCTTCGAAACGCCGAAGGCCAGCGAATACAACGGCATCGAGTTTCTTGAGTTCGCCGTGGATGAAAGCCTCGGCGCCAAGTTGTCGAACTGGCTGGAGCGGCTGGGGTTCGTCAAGGCTGGGCAGCATCGTTCCAAGAGCGTCAGCCTGTTGCGCCAGGGCGATATCAACCTGATCCTCAACTCCGAACCCTATTCGTTCGGCCACAGCTTTTTCGAGGCCCATGGCCCGTCACTGTGCGCCACTGCCGTGCGGGTCAAGGACAGCGCCAGCGCGCTGGCCCGGGCCGTCGCTTATAAAGGTCAGCCGTATCGCGGACTGGTCGGCCCCAACGAGCTGGAACTGGCGGCGGTGCGCGCGCCGGATGGCAGCCTGATTTATCTGGTGGATCAGGAGGCGGATGTCTACGGCACCGACTTCAATCTGCTGCCGGATGCTGTGGCGCGCGGCGGGCTCAAGCGCATCGATCACATGGCCATGGCGCTGCCGGCGGACAGCCTCGACAGCTGGGTGCTGTTCTACAAGAGCCTGCTGGATTTCGAGGCCGACGATGAAGTGGTCCTACCCGATCCTTACGGTCTGGTGAAGAGTCGCGCGCTGCGTAGCCGTGACAGTTCGATTCGTCTGCCGCTGAACATTTCCGAGAACCGCAACACCGCGATCTCACACGCGCTGTCGAGTTATCGCGGCTCCGGGGTGCATCACATCGCTTTCGATTGCGACGATATCTTCGCCGAAGTCAGCCGCGCGAAGGAGGCGGGTGTGCCGCTGCTGGATATCCCGCTGAACTATTACGACGACCTGGCGGCGCGCTTCGATTTCGATGACGAGTTCCTCAGCGAGCTGGCGTACTACAACGTGCTGTACGACCGCGATGCACAAGGCGGCGAGTTGTTCCACGTCTACACCGAGCCGTTCGAAGGGCGTTTCTTCTTCGAGATCATCCAGCGCAAGAACGGTTACGCGGGTTATGGCGCGGCCAACGTCGCGGTGCGGCTGGCGGCGATGGCCAAATCACGCAGTGGCGCGGTTCGCCAGGCCAAGTTGTAGGAAATTCGTAAACGCGGGATTAAACACGGGTCGCGCGGCTTCCTTCACTGGGGCGCGCGGCCCATAATCGCCAGCCTGTGCAGTGATGGCCGTGAGCCCGCAATGACGATGACTTCAGAACTTTCCGCAGCCCCCGATCTACCAGCGGTAGAGCCGCGCAAAAGTCGCAAGAACAACCCGGAAAAGACCCGCGAGAATATCCTGCAGGAGGCGATCGTCGAGTTCGTCCAGCAGGGTCTGTCCGGTGCTCGCGTCGACGCGATCGCCGAGCGCATCCACACCTCCAAGCGCATGATCTATTACTACTTCGGCAGCAAGGAGCAGTTGTACGTCGAGGTGCTGGAGAAGCTCTACGGTGATATCCGCAGCACCGAAAACCGCCTGCACCTGGCCGAATTGCCGCCGGTGGAAGCGATCCGGCGTCTGGTGGAGTTCACCTTCGATCACCACGATCGCAACGTCGATTTCGTGCGGATCGTCAGCATTGAAAACATCCACAACGCCGAGTACGTGAAGCGTTCCGACGCGATCAAGGCGATGAACAACACCATCCTCGATTCCCTGGGCGAGATTCTGCGTCGTGGTGCCGATGAAGGGGTTTTCCGCGCCGGGCTCGACGCGCTGGACGTGCATCTGCTGATCAGTTCGTTCTGCTTCTATCGCGTATCGAACCGCCACACGTTCGGTGAGATCTTTCAGATCGACCTGCCGGACGAAAGCATCAAGCAGCGTCATCGCGAGATGATTTGCGAGTCGGTGCTGCGCTACTTGCAGGCGTGACCGGAGACGAGGGGGCGTCGCCCCCTCACGGTTTTATCCATTCATGCTTTGAAAATGCGCGAGCATTCGCTGCGCATCCGGCACTTTGCCGCTGAACAGCTCAAACGCCTTTACTGCCTGAAACACCGCCATGTTGCCGCCATCCAGGGTTCGGCAACCCAGGGCGCGGGCATTGCGCAGCAGTTCGGTTTCCAGCGGGAAATACACGATCTCCGCTACCCACAACTCGGGCCGCAGCAATGCCACCGGCACAGGCATGCCTGGCAGTTTGGCCATGCCCATCGGCGTGGTGTTTACCAAGCCATCGGCCTGACTCAGTGTGCTCGCCAGATCATGCCCGGCAACCGCGCGGCCAGCGCCGAAATGCTGGTTGAGGTTGTTGGCCAGACTTTCGGCGCGCTCCATGTCCACATCAAAAATGCTCAGTTGCTGTACGCCTTCGCTCAATAAGGCGTGGGCCACCGCCGCGCCTGCACCACCGGCGCCCATCTGGACCACACGTTCGCGGGCAACGTCTGGCAGGCCGCGACGAAAACCTTCGGCAAAACCCAGGCAATCGGTGTTGTGGCCGACGCGTTTGCCGTCCTTCAGCACCACCGTGTTCACGGCGCCGATGCCTCGGGCTTCCGGAGACAATTCATCGAGCAGCGGGATGATCGCCTGCTTGCACGGGAAGGTGATGTTCAGCCCGGTGTAATTCATGCGTTCGGCGGCCAGCAGCAGGTCGGGCAGGGCGTTGCTGTCGAGTTGCAGTTGATCGAGATCGATCAGTCGGTACAGATAGCGCAGGCCCTGTTCGTCACCTTCGTGTTCATGCAGCGCCGGGGTGCGGGAGGCCTGGATGCCGGCGCCGATCAGCCCGGCGAGTATCACGTTGTTGCGGTTCATGCGGATCACCCCTTCAGCCGCTGGCTGAAATGTTCCAGGGCCAGGCGATAGCCGTGGCTGCCAAAGCCGCACATCACGGCAGTGGCGATGGCCGAGACGAACGAATGATGACGGAACGGTTCGCGGGCATGGACGTTGGACAGGTGCACTTCGATCACCGGCAATTCGCTGGCGACCAGTGCGTCGCGGATCGCTACCGAGGTGTGTGTCCAGGCGGCCGGGTTGATCACGATGCCGGCGCAGCGCTGGCGGGCGCCGTGAATCCAGTCGAGCAGTTCGCCTTCGTGGTTGGTCTGGCGAAACTCCACGGCCAAGCCGAACTCTTCGGCGGCACGCCCGCACAGGGCAGAAATGTCGGCCAGGGTTTCGTGACCGTAGGTCGCCGGTTCACGGGTGCCGAGCAGGTTCAGGTTCGGGCCGTTGAGCACCAGAACGATAGGGGGCATGGGGGCAAACTCCACTTATTGTTTTTGGCTTGGGCCGAGGGTTTCGACCTGTGGAGTTAAATTGTACTAGATGGTTACTTTAATCAATTGCTCTGCATCGACAGCTTGGTTTTGTGTGCGGTGATCGCACACAGGTGAGAATCAGTGCGGCAATTGCTCCACCAGAAAATCGATGAAAGCCCTGACGCGCAGCGGCATGTGGCGATTCTGCGGGTACAGCAGCGTGAACGGCCGCGAGCGTCCGCTGTAGGGTTTGAGCACTTCTATCAGCGAGCCATCGGCCAGTTCTTTTTCGACAATGAAGCGATAGGTCTGGAACAACCCGGCACCGTGCCTGGCCAGGGTCACGCCACCGAGCACATCGTCCGAGCAGCAGAAATTGCCCTCGGCGAGGATTTCCCGTGGCGCGTCTTCGTCGTAAAACAGCCAGGTGATCCGCCGCCCACTGCTGGGCAGTTCGTACTGAATGCATTCGTGTTGTTCGAGGTCTTCGAGGGTCTGCGGCGTGCCGGCGCGTTTGAGGTAATCGGGGCTGGCGACCATCACCAGCGCCGCATCCTCCAGATGGCGGGCGATCAGGCCCGAATCGGGAATCGCCCGCACGCGGATCGCCATGTCGTAGCCTTCGCCGACGAAGTCGATGTTGCGGTTGCTGATGTGCATGTCGACCTTCACCTGCGGGAAGCGCGCGCGAAAGGCCGGCAGCAGCGGCAGGATCCGATGATGGGCGTAGGTCGTAGGAATACTGATACGCAGGGTGCCGGACGGTTCCTGCTGCTGGCCCATGACTTCCCGTTGCGCCTCGACCAGTTGCGCCAGCGCCTGGCTGCATTCTTCGTAGTAGCGCCGACCGCTGTCGGTCAGTTTCACGCTGCGGGTGGTGCGCGCGAACAGCCGCACGCCCAAGCGTTCTTCCATGCGTGATACCGAGCGGCTCACCGCTGCCGGTGTCACCGAAGCCGCCTGCGCCGCGCCGGTGAAACTGCCGCACTCGGCGGCCAGGCAAAACAACTCGATGCTGCCCAGCTGAAGATCGTCGAAGTGTCGCTGCATGATTGATTACACCGGGGAATGAGTCTTCGTATGTAGCAAATGCGCGGCCGCTGCGAAAGAACTGCTTACCATTTTGCCCGCGGCTTTTTCGGCTCCCGCACTAGGCTCGAAAGGTAACGGCCACAGCAGGCGTTGGCGCCGATGGTCGGATTTGCCAGGGAATGGCAAGTGTTGAAACGTTTAAACCTAACGGATGGGTTAGCATGAAGGTATGCAGTTACAAAGGACTGTCAGTGGTGATCATGTTGCGTGACGAACATTGCCCGCCCCACGCACATGTGGATGCAGGCGCCTGGAGCGCCCGCTTCAAATTCAGTTTCTGGCACAACGGCGTCGAACTGTGGGATGTGGTGCCGTTGTCGCATCGACCGCCGGTTGCCCTGCTTGAAGGACTGCGCCAGTCGTTGCGTGAAACCGATCATCTGCGGCGGGCGCGCTGGATCTGGTGGACTCGATTGCGCACCGCCTGTCTCGACAATCAGTGGTGGGACGGGCAGTCGAATCAGGTGGCGGTGCTGCGGGAGGTTACCAGCACGAGTTTCAGGATCGGATCGGCGTATTACGAGCCTGAGGTCAACAAAACCCTGTTGGCCCTGGTCGGCGCTCACGAAGGAGTGGAAATAGAATTATGAAAACAGTCAAAGCCGCGTTGCACGCGGATCGGCCCGTCACGGAAAAGCGTCTGGACGAAGCCGTCGACCGTGGCGGCGTGCGCCGTCGCAGCAGCCTGCAAGCTGTGTCAGTGGCTTTTCAGAAACCCTGCCTGGTGATTCACTTCGAGGACGACAGCGGCGTATTGCTGCCAGTGAATCTCTACCGGGAATTCGATGATTTCGAACCGCAAGACTTCAGCGGATTGCACGTCGGCTTTGCCGGCACCGCGCTGTGCCACGACGGCAAGGATCTGCAGGTTTCCATCGCCGGCATGATCTCGGCCAGTCAACCATTGATGGCCATGGCCGCCTCGGTGATCGCTTCGCGCAATGGTCGCCAGAGCAGCACCGCGAAAGCTGAAGCTGCGCGGGCCAACGGCAGGAAGGGCGGGCGCCCGCGCAAGATTGATCCGGTGTTATGAACAGGCACAAAAAAGCCGTCGGTCAGGACGGCTTTCTTGTATCTGGCACCTGCGATCAACGTCGGGTCAACAGCACGCCGGATTCCATGTGGTGAGTCCACGGGAACTGATCGAACAGCGCGCAGCGGGTGATACGGTGCGTGTCGTGCAGTTGGGCGATGTTGGCCGCCAGTGTCTCCGGGTTGCAGGAGATGTACAGGATGTTATCGAAGCGACGGGTCAGTTCGCAGGTGTCCGGGTCCATGCCGGCCCGTGGCGGGTCGACGAACACGCTGCCGAACTCGTAGCTTTTCAGGTCGATGCCGTGCAGGCGACGGAACGGGCGAACTTCGTTCAGGGCTTCGGTCAGCTCTTCGGCGGACAGGCGCACCAGAGTCACGTTATCCACAGCGTTTTCGACGAGGTTGCTCAACGCGGCATTGACCGAGGTCTTGCTGATTTCGGTGGCCAGCACTTTGCGCACGCGGGTTGCCAGCGGCAGGGTGAAGTTACCGTTGCCGCAGTACAGCTCCAGCAGATCGTCGCTGCGATCGCCCAGCGCTTCGTATGCCCAGTTGAGCATCTTCTGGTTCACGGTGCCATTGGGTTGGGTGAACGCGCCTTCCGGTTGGCGATAGCTGAATGTGCGACCGCCAACTTCGAGTTTCTCGACCACGTAATCGAGGCCGAGCACTTCGCGCTTGCCCTTGGAGCGACCGATGATGCTGACGCCCAGATCCGCCGCCAGTTTGGTGGCTGCCGCGTGCCAGTGTTCGTCGAGCGGACGGTGATAGCACAGGGTGATCATCGCGTCGCCGGCCAGGGTGGTCAGAAACTCCACCTGAAACAGCTTGTGGCTCAGCGCCGCGCTGGCCTGCCAGGCCGCCTTCAATTGCGGCATCAACTGGTTGATGCGCAGGCTGGCGATCGGGAATTCCTCGATCAGGATCGGCGTGCGTTTGTCGTCCTGGGAGAACATCGCGTAATGCCGCTCACCGCCCTCGCGCCACAGGCGGAACTCGGCGCGCAGACGGAAGTTCTGCAACGGCGAGTCGAACACCGTCGGCTCCGGTGCATCGAACGGGGCCAGCAGGTCACGCAGGCGCGTGACCTTGTCTTCGAGTTGTGCGGCGTAGGCCTGGGAATCAAAAGTCATGCGTTGAACCAACCCAGCTTGATCACGAACAGAATCGACAGGATCACCAGCGCCGGGTTCAGCTCACGGGCGCGGCCGGACAGCAGTTTGATTGCAGTCCAGGCGATGAAGCCGAAGGCGATGCCGTTGGCGATGGAATAGGTGAAAGGCATCGCCAGGGCGGTGACCACGACCGGCGCGGCGACGGTGATGTCTTCCCAGTCTATTTCCGCCAGGCCCGAAGTCATCAGCACGGCGACGAACAGCAGCGCCGGCGCGGTGGCGAAGGCCGGCACGCTGGCGGCCAGTGGCGAGAAGAACAGCGCCAGCAGGAACAGGATCGCGACGACGATGGCGGTCAGGCCGGTGCGGCCGCCGGCGCTCACGCCCGCAGCGGATTCGATGTAGCTGGTGGTGGTCGAGGTGCCCAGCAGCGAGCCGGCCATTGCCGCGGTGCTGTCAGCGATCAGCGCACGGCCCATCTTCGGCATGTGGCCGTCCTTGCCCATCAGGCCGGCGCGCTTGGCGACGCCGATCAGGGTGCCGGAGTTGTCGAACAGGTCGACGAACAGGAAGGCGAAGATCACGCTGACCAGACCGATGTCCAGTGCACCCTTGATGTCCAGTTGCAGGAAGGTCGGGGCCAGCGAAGGTGGCATCGACGTCACGCCGCCGAACGGGGTGAAGCCCATCACGATCGAGACGATGGTCACCGCCAGAATGCCGATCAGCACCGCACCGCGCACTTTCAGGGCTTCAAGGGCAACGATCAGGGCGAAACCGAGGGTGGCGAGGATCGGCGCCGGTTGTTTCAGGTCGCCGAGGCCGACCATGGTCGCCGGGTTGCTGACCACGATGCCGGCGTTGTGCAGGGCGATCAGCGCCAGGAACAGGCCGATACCGGCAGCAATTGCCGAACGCAGCGGCAGCGGGATGCTGTTGATGATCCATTCACGGATGCGGAAGATCGACAGCAGGAAGAAGCACACGGCGGAAATGAACACCGCGCCCAGCGCCACTTGCCAGGTGTGGCCCATGTGCAGCACGACGGTGTAGGTAAAGAAGGCGTTCAGACCCATGCCCGGTGCGAGAGCGATCGGGTAGTTGGCGATCAGGCCCATGACCGTGGAGCCGATGGCGGCTGCCAGGCACGTGGCGACGAACACCGCGCCTTTGTCCATGCCGGTCTCGCCGAGGATGCTCGGGTTGACGAACAGAATGTAGGCCATGGCCAGGAAGGTCGTGACGCCCGCGAGAATCTCGGTCCGCACGTTGGTGTTGTGTGCCTTGAGTTGAAACAGCCTTTCCAGCATGTCTGCTCCCCGTGGCGCGCGTGGCGCCGTGAATGTATCGACCTCAACAGCAAAGCACAGACCGTCGCAAGCGCCTGGAAAATTGTGGTGGGCCGGAAAAAGCCGCGCATCATACCAGCAGCGTGAGGAAGATGGCGGATGTTGGTGTCGATCGTCGGCGAAGTTTTGCACCACGGCCAAGTACGCCATACTGCGCGCTGTTTTTTCGGGGATGGATCGCATGAACAAGGGTTGGATGAAGACCGCTGGACTGATGGCCTTGCTGCTGGCCGGTGTACCGGCGGCACTCGCAGCGTCGGCACCGCCATTGAGCGAGGTGAAAGTCATCAAGGTTCAGTCGTCGTCCTGCGGGCTCGAAGACATTACCGATGGCCAGGTGCAGACCCGTTGCGATCACAGCGCGCCGGGCATCAAGGTGTACGTGCTGGAAATCGGTTATGGCCAGAGTCAGCCTCAGGCGGCGCTGGACGGTTTCGAAGTGAACGGCACCCGGAGTCCGGTCTGTGCCTTCGATAATGGCAACCTGACCGAATGCACGCCAGGCGCGAAGACCGTCGGTTCGCTGTACACCTTCGATCTGACGACTCGTCAGGAAGGCACCTTTACCTTCAGCAACACCTCGATCAACGCCCCGCGCAACACGATGTCGACCCAGCTTTACATCAAGTAACGGCTGTCGCCGAACAGGGCAGGGCAAAGCTGACTACGCTTTAAAGATCACCCAGCGGATGGCGCCCATGACCTTTAGAGCCCTGATTACCCTCGCCGAGGGCATCGATGATCTGCAATGCGTGACCCTGATCGACGTGCTGCGCCGCGCCGGCATCGAAGTGGTGGCGGCCAGCATCGAAGGCCGGCGCATGCTGACCTGCGCCCGAGGCACGCGCCTGACTGCCGACGGCATGCTCATTGATGTTCTGGCCCAGACTTTCGACCTGATCGTCCTGCCGGGCGGAGCGGTCGGCGCACAACACCTGGCCGCGCACCAGCCTCTGCAACAACTGCTCAAGGACCAGGCCAGTGCCGGACGACTTTTCGCCGCCATCGCCGAAGCCCCGGCGGTCGCCCTGCAAAGCTTCGGTGTATTACGTCAACGCCGGATGACCTGCCTGCCCGCCACTAGCCATAACCTCTCCGGTTGCACGTTTGTTGATCAACCGGTAGTGGTGGACGGCAATTGCATCACCGCCCAAGGTTCCGGCGCCGTGCTCGCGTTTGCGCTGACGCTGGTCGAGCAACTGGCGGGCAAGGCCGTCAGAGCGAAAGTGGCGGGGGAGTTGCTGGCCTGAGAGCGTCAGGCCTTCACCTCTTCCACCGGCACATGCATCCGGTCGCGGTTGGCCAGGGTCGGGAACAGTTTGATCCAGGTTCCGGTCACCACCAGCGTGCCGATGCCGCCCATCACCACTGCCGGCACGGTGCCGAACCAGTGCGCGGTGAGGCCGGATTCGAATTCGCCCAACTGGTTCGAGGCACCGATGAACAGGCCGTTCACCGCGCTGACCCGGCCGCGCATTTCGTCCGGGGTTTCCAGTTGCACGAACGAGGCGCGGATCACCATGCTGATCATGTCCGCCGCGCCGAGCACCACCAGCACCGCCAGCGAGAACCAGAACGAGGTCGAGAGACCGAAGGCGATGGTGGCGACACCGAACACGCCGACGGCAGTGAACATCACCCGACCGACGTTTCGCTCAACGGCAAACCGCGCCAGGAACAACGACATCATCAACGCCCCGACCGCCGGTGCCGAGCGCAACAGCCCCAGCCCCCACGGCCCTGTCAGCAGAATGTCCTTGGCGAACACCGGCAACAGCGCCGTAGCGCCGCCGAGCAGCACGGCGAACAGATCCAGCGAAATCGCCCCGAGAATGTCCGGGCGGCTGCGAATGAAACGAATCCCCGCCAGCAACGAATCCAGCGTCGCTTTGCCTTTGTTCAGCGGAGTTTGCCGTGCAGGCAGGTTGAGCATCAGGGTGCAGGCGATGACATACAGAATGACCGTCGGGCCATAGACCCACACGCTGCCGAAGGCATAAAGAAGACCGCCGAGCGCCGGGGCGACGATGGTGGCCGATTGCTGTGCAGATTGCGCGGCGGCGACCGCCCGTGGGAACAATGCGCTGGGCACGATGCTCGGCAGCAGCGCCTGAGTGGTCGGCATTTCGAACGAGCGCGCGGCGCCCAGCAAGAACGCCAGAATAAAGATCATTTCCCGGGTGACATGGTCGGTGGCGCTGCCGATGGCCAGTGCCAGGGCGATCAAGGCCTGCAACGACTGACAGATCGCCGCGACCTTGCGCCGGTCGTAGCGATCGGCAACGTGGCCGGTGTGCAGCATGAACAGTACGCGTGGAGCGAATTCCACCAGCCCGACCAGACCCAGGTCGAGCACGTTGCCGGTCAGTTGATAGAGATTCCAGCCGATCGCCACGGTGAGCATCTGAAAACCGCTGGCGGTGAAGATCCGGGCAAACCAGAACGCAAGAAAGGGACGGTGATGACGTAACAGCAAGGGCTCTTGGCTGGGCATTTGCGGGCCGGTCTTGATCGAGGGGAACCGCGAGATTATCACCAGTCTGTAACAGGAAGTTGCTATGACAAAAAATTTAGTTAGCCAGACATCGATTTTTCCGCGCCCGGACACCGAACCCGGCCACCGATGTATTTCAGGGCGTTGCCAGGACTGTGAGGCAACTTGTCACGCGGCAAAAGACCACGCGGTTCCCCGTCGGAAATGGGACTACTCTTTCAACGTTGATTGATCCAGATCAAGACCCTTCGCGGAACTGATCCGGGACCCGTCGGCAGACTCCCTGCGTCGCGATGCCTGTAAAAAGAAGAACGAATCCGAGTTCGCCGCACTCCATACCCGTGGGGGCAGTGGTCCAAGGCCGCCAGTCTTGGAACCGTTATCTGATAGAGGAAAGCTTATGTTCGGTTTAGAGGCCCTGGATCTCGCCCGAATTCAGTTCGCGTTCACCATCTCGTTCCACATCCTGTTCCCGGCGATCACCATCGGTCTTGCGAGCTATCTCGCGGTGCTGGAAGGCCTGTGGCTGAAAACCGGCAACGACACCTACCGTGACCTCTACCATTTCTGGTCGAAGATCTTTGCCGTCAACTTCGGCATGGGCGTGGTCTCGGGACTTGTCATGGCCTACCAGTTCGGCACCAACTGGAGTCGCTTCTCGGACTTCGCCGGTTCCGTCACCGGCCCGTTGCTGACGTATGAAGTACTCACGGCGTTCTTCCTCGAAGCCGGTTTCCTGGGCGTCATGCTGTTCGGCTGGAACAAGGTCGGACGCAAGCTGCACTTTTTCTCCACGGTCATGGTGGCCATCGGTACGTTGATTTCGACGTTCTGGATTCTCGCCTCCAACAGCTGGATGCAGACGCCACAGGGCTTCGAGATCGTCAACGGCCAAGTGATCCCGACCGACTGGCTGGCAATCATCTTCAACCCGTCGTTCCCGTATCGCCTGATGCACATGGCGACGGCGGCGTTCGTCGCGACGGCCTTCTTCGTCGGCTCGTCGGCGGCCTGGCACTTGCTGCGCGGCAAGGACAACCCGGCGATCCGCACCATGTTGTCGATGGCGATGTGGATGGCGCTGATCGTTGCGCCGATCCAGGCGGTCATCGGTGACTTCCACGGTCTCAACACCCTCAAGCATCAGCCGGCAAAAATCGCCGCGATCGAAGGTCACTGGGAAAACCATGGCAATGAGGCGACGCCGCTGATCCTGTTCGGCTGGCCGGACATGAAGGAAGAGAGAACCAAATATGCGGTCGAGATCCCGTACCTCGGCAGCCTGATCCTGACGCACTCGCTGGACAAGCAAGTCCCGGCGCTCAAGGAATTCCCGCCGGAAGACCGGCCGAATTCGACCATCGTGTTCTGGTCGTTCCGGATCATGGTCGGCCTCGGCTTCCTGATGATCTTCACCGGCCTCTGGAGCCTGTGGCTGCGCAAGCGCGACACGCTCTACACCTCGCGGCCGTTCCTGTACCTGGCGCTGTGGATGGGGCCGTCCGGTCTGATCGCGATCCTGGCGGGCTGGTTCACCACTGAAATCGGTCGTCAGCCGTGGGTGGTCTACGGGCTGATGCGCACGGCGGATGCGTCGTCCAACCACAGTTTCATGCAGATGAGCATCACGCTGATCATGTTCGTGGTGGTGTACTTCGCGCTGTTCGGTGCGGGTCTGGGCTACATGATGCGCCTGGTGCGCAAAGGGCCGAAGACCGACGAAGGCAAGGAAACCAACGACGGTGGTCCTGGCCAGAAACGCACGCCGGCCCGTCCGTTGTCCGCTGCCGACGACGATGGCGCCGAACACGACCGCAGTCTGACCAAGGAGATTTGAGTCATGGGTATTGATCTTCCGCTGATCTGGGCCGTGATCATCATCTTCGGGATCATGATGTACGTGGTCATGGACGGTTTCGACCTGGGGATCGGGATTCTCTTCCCGTTCATCCCGGGCAAAGTCGACCGTGACGTGATGATGAACACCGTCGCCCCGGTATGGGACGGCAATGAAACCTGGCTGGTACTGGGCGGCGCGGCTTTGTTTGGTGCGTTCCCGCTGGCCTATTCGGTGGTGCTGTCGGCGCTGTACCTGCCACTGATCTTCATGCTGATCGGGCTGATTTTCCGCGGCGTGGCGTTCGAGTTCCGCTTCAAGGCCAAGGACGACAAGCGTCACCTGTGGGACAAGGCGTTCATCGGTGGTTCGGTGGCGGCGACGTTCTTCCAGGGCGTGGCGCTTGGCGCGTTCATCGACGGCTTGCCCGTGGTCAACCGGCAATACGCCGGTGGTTCACTGGACTGGCTGACGCCGTTCACGCTGTTCTGCGGTGCCGCGCTGGTGGTGGCGTATGCCTTGCTCGGCTGCACTTGGCTGATCATGAAGACCGAAGGCAAGTTGCAGGAACAGATGCATAACCTGGCGCGTCCTCTGGCCTTCGTGCTGCTGGCGGTGATTGGCGTCGTCAGCCTCTGGACGCCGCTGGCCCATCCGGAAATTGCGACGCGCTGGTTCAGCATGCCGAATCTGTTCTGGTTCATGCCGGTGCCGATTCTGGTGCTGGTGACGATGTACGGTCTGATCCGCGCGGTGGCGCGCAATGCCAACTACATGCCGTTCCTGTTGACCCTGGTGCTGATCTTCCTCGGCTACAGCGGTCTGGGCATCAGCCTGTGGCCGAACATCGTGCCGCCGTCGATCTCGATCTGGGACGCCGCTGCACCGCCGCAAAGCCAGGGCTTCATGCTGGTGGGCACGCTGTTCATCATCCCGTTCATCCTGGGTTACACCTTCTGGAGCTACTACGTGTTCCGCGGCAAGGTCACCCACGAAGACGGTTATCACTAAGCAAAACCCTGTGGGAGCGAGCTTGCTCGCGATGGCGTCGGTAGCGGCGCCATCCATCTTGAAGAGGTTTAAAGAAAATGACCGGCAAACATTCCCTGCACGACATTGAAGAAGCCGAAAAAAAGCCGCTGTGGCAGCGGCTCGGCTGGTTGGCCATGATCTGGGTCGGCAGCGTCGGTGCACTGTTCATCGTCGCCAGCCTGATGCGCATGTTCATGAATGCAGCAGGCCTGACCACGCACTGAGACTTCCCATCCCGCTGCCTTGCGGCACGGATTTTTGACCCTCCGACCGGAGGGTTTTTTTTGCCCGGATTATTTGCGCGCCTTGAGGATCACGAACTTCGGCGTAGCCGCGACTTGCTCGACACCCCGGAACAGCCGCGCCAGTTTGCTGTGATAACCCAGGTGACGGTTGCCGACGATGTACAGCGCACCGCCGACGACCAGCGCTTCGCGGGCCTGCTGGAACATGCGCCAGGCGAGGAAGTCGCCGACCACCTGTTGCTGGTGGAACGGCGGGTTGCACAGCACCACGTCCAGCGACTGTGCCTCCTGGCCGGCCAGACCGTCGCCGGCGCGCACGATCACTTCACGCTCACCCAGCGCCGCGCGCCAGTTTTCGGCTGCTGATTGCACGGCCATGAACGATTCATCCACCAGCGTGTAATGCGCATCGGGGTTTTGCAGGGCGCTGGCGATGGCCAGTACGCCGTTGCCGCAGCCGAGGTCTGCGACTTGTGCCGAGCCAAGGTTTTTCGGCAGGTGCGGAAGGAAGGCGCGGGTGCCGATGTCCAGCCCTTCACGGCAAAACACGTTGGCGTGGTTGAGCAGTTCGATGGCCGGCTCGTCGAGGCGATAGCGGGTCGGGTAGGGCGAGGCGGCGGGTGTCTTGGCCTCGGGCGTGGCGATCAACAGTCGGGCCTTTTTCACTGCCAGTGAAGCCTGAACCGGGCCAATGTAGCGTTCCAGCAGGTCACCTGCGGCACGAGGCAAATGCTTGACCATCGCCGCTGCTACCACCTGAGCGCCGGGTGCCAATTGTCCCTGCAAGCGAATCAGTTGCTCTTCCAGCAGCGCCAGGGTTTTCGGGACGCGGATCAGCACCCGGTCGAACGGCCCGACCAAGGGCTCGCTGGCGGGAATACCGCGCAGCGCATCGAATGCCTGACCGTTACGCAGCAGGTTCTTTTCCAGCCCCTGAAACGCCAGGAACGAATCACCGCTGGTGCTGACCTGCACCTTGCCCGAGAGGCTGATGGCCAGTGCGCCGAAACTGTCGTTGAGCACCAATACTCGGGTATCCGCCGGCAGATTCTGTTCGGCCAGATGATTGAGCAAGTACTCGTCGGCTGCGTCGAAGGCTTGCAGCGGTTCGTTCTGCTGTTCGGGCTGGCGGATCAGATCGAGCTGGGCGAAGGGCGTATCGAGCAAAGGCATGAGGCGGGGACTCTGGGTAATCGACGGATGTCCCGCAGCCCAGGGTGTCGTGCGGCGGAACCGACCGAGTGGACAACGGCGTGAACGGTCACGACATCACTCAGGAAGGCTGCAAATGGTACGTTTTTTTTGTTGGCAATACTCGTCTGATTTCAGTGCAGTGGAAGAGGGCGGCCTAGAGATATCCGGCCTTGGAGGCGGCGATGACGGCTGACATCTTGTTGCAGGCGTTGAATTTGGTGATCAGATTTTTGATGTGATAGTTCACGGTCCGTTCCGCGACATTCAGGATCTGACCGATTTCCCAGGCTGTCTTGCCCAAGGCGCACAGCTTCACGATTTCGAGTTCCCGTATAGACAATCGTACGGGCGGTGGTTTGGCCAGCATTGGCGGGAACGCGATGAGGAACAACGCGCACAAGTGTTGCAAGACGTATTGCAACACACCGTATTGATCGTACAGTTCCAATGCGAAAACTTCGCAATAGGGCCGCGCCAGGCTGATTGTGCAGCACAAGTCATTTTTTTCGTCGTGAAACGACTGCGACCAGCCGTGTTCCATCCTGTGATTTTGAAGCGCACTCCACATGAGCGGTGTCTTCGAGAAGGCTTTCCTGCTCCAGAGAAATGGCAGCATGGACTTGTGGCAGTATTCGGTTATCGGATCATTTGCGCTGAAATTTTTTTGATATTCCTCATTCCAAGCCGGTGTGAAGTTGTTGATACAAAAGGGTTTGAATGACGTAGTGCCAGGTCGCGAGACTTTAATGCCGCAATACTGGAATCCAATATTGTTGGCAAAATTTCTTAAAATCGGGAAAGCGTTATCGATTTCCTTCGCGCGAGTAATCTGTTCTATCTGGGACTCCTTCCACCTTTCCATTTTGGGATGTTCTCCATAAACCAGTTCGCGGGAGTGTCTATTGCATCCAAAGGGACGGACACGCAGACGAGTGTAGGACGCTTCTTACGAGTCGCTTGGATTTTTTTGTTCTTGGAGAGTGAATCTGTTTGGAATATCTACACCAGTCGTTTATATGGGGTTGTTCATATAAATGTTTGACCTCCAAGTTAGTAGATTTCCTGTAATGGTGGCACTTTGAGATGTCATTACAAACTGTCGGTGTTCCAGTGCGTAATTATGAGTAACAATCGGTTCATTGTTGATGGAGTGAATCGATGACCGCCAGCAGCGAAAAATTCAGCCGCCAGACATTGCTCGATGTACAACCGCTGACCCCGAACCTGTTCACCCTGCGTACTACGCGGGATACCGGTTTCCGCTTTCGCGCCGGGCAATTCGCCCGGATTGGCGTGACCCGTGAGGACGGCAGTACGGTGTGGCGCGCCTATTCGATGGTGTCTTCGCCGTTCGACGAGTTTCTGGAATTCTTTTCCATCGTGGTGCCGGGTGGTGAGTTCACCAGCGAACTGAGCCGGCTGAAGGCAGGGGATAGCTTGCTGATCGAGCGCCAGGCCTTTGGTTATCTGACGCTGGATCGCTTCATTGATGGTCGCGATCTGTGGCTGTTATCCACAGGCACGGGGGTGGCACCGTTTCTGTCGATCCTTCAGGACTTTGAAGTCTGGGAAAAGTTTGAACGAATCATTCTGGTCTACAGCGTGCGAGAGGCTCGAGAGCTGGCTTATCAAACACTGATTGCCGAGCTGACGCAGCGTGACTACCTGACCGAATATGCACACAAATTCCAGTTCATTCCGGTGGTCACCCGTGAACCGTATGCGGGCGCCCTCAACGGACGCATCACCACGCTGATCGAAAATGGCGAGCTGGAGAGGGTGGCAGGCGTCGAGCTGACCCCTGCGCATTCGCGGGTCATGCTCTGCGGTAATCCCCAGATGATCGATGACACCCGGGCCTTGCTCAAGCAACGCGGCATGGCCTTGAGTCTGACGCGGCGACCGGGACAGGTGGCGGTGGAAAACTACTGGTAAGAAAACGGCGCCCTCAGGCGCCGTTTAAGTGTTCAAGGCCGGTTGTTCTGAGCCTTGAGCAGATCGCGGATCTCGCCCAGCAGTTCTTCTTCCTTGGTCGGTACCGGCGGCAGGGTAGGCGCCACGGCTTCTTCGCGCTTCAGGCGGTTGATGGCTTTGACGCCCATGAAGATCGCGAAGGCTACGATCACGAAGTCAAGAACGCTCTGGATGAATTTGCCGTAGGCCAGCACCACCGCAGGGGCAGTGCCCTCGGCAGCTTTCAGCGTAATGGCCAGGTCACTGAAATCCACCCCGCCAATCAGCAGGCCGATGGGCGGCATGATCACGTCGCCGACAAACGACGAAACGATCTTGCCGAAGGCCGCACCGATAATGATACCGACGGCCATGTCGACCACATTGCCTTTGACCGCGAAGGCCTTGAACTCGCTGAGCACGCCCATAGTTATTTCCTTGTTACAGATGAGTTTGGTGTACGCAGTGTAAATCAGCATAACGCGTCCTGCGCGTAACACCTTCTTACAAAGCCTGTTTTTATCGACACACCATTTCGCAATTAGTTTGCAAAGTGCCACTAATCGCGCGCGGAATACGCCTCAAACCGCTGATTCCGAAGAAAAAATATTCAATCACGGCGTTGTGATCTTTCTATTTAGGTTTGGCGAATCGAGCTTCTAGCCTCTGTCTGGCGCACCTGGATGCGCCTCAAAAAAACAGAGGAACCTGAAATGAATTCCACGCTTGGTTCAGGGGTTATTCCCCGTCGCACCGTTGGTGTATTGGCCGCCAGCCTGTTGACCCTTTCCGTGAATGCCGCGCCGCTGACCCGTGACAACGGTGCGGCGGTCGGCGACAACCAGAACTCGCAAACCGCCGGCGCCAACGGCCCGGTACTGTTGCAGGACGTGCAACTGATCCAGAAGCTGCAACGCTTCGACCGCGAGCGCATTCCCGAACGCGTTGTGCATGCCCGAGGCACTGGTGCCCATGGTACGTTCACTGCGACCAACGATCTGAGCGATCTGAGCAAGGCCAAGGTGTTTACTGCCGGCCAGGTCACGCCGGTGTTCGTGCGTTTCTCGGCGGTGGTTCACGGCAATCACTCTCCGGAAACCCTGCGTGACCCTCGGGGTTTCGCGACCAAGTTCTACACCGCCGACGGTAATTGGGATCTGGTGGGTAACAATTTCCCGACGTTCTTCATCCGCGATGCGATCAAGTTCCCGGACATGGTGCATGCCTTCAAGCCCGATCCGCGTACTAACCTTGACGATGACTCGCGCCGCTTCGACTTCTTCTCCCATGTACCGGAAGCCACCCGTACTTTGACCGAGCTGTATTCCAACTCGGGAACCCCGGCCAGTTATCGGGAGATGGATGGCAATAGTGTGCACGCCTACAAGTTGGTCAATGCCAAGGGCGATGTGCACTATGTGAAGTTTCACTGGAAAAGTTTGCAGGGCATCAAGAATCTCGATCCGCAACAAGTTGTGCAAGTTCAGGGCCGGGATTACAGTCACATGACTCACGACTTAGTAACAAATATTAACAAAGGTAATTTTCCCAAGTGGGACTTGTACGTCCAAGTCTTGAATCCGCAAGATTTGTCCAAGTTTGATTTCGATCCTCTTGATGCAACCAAGATCTGGCCAGGTATTCCTGAGCGAAAAGTTGGACAAATGGTCTTGAACCGCAATCCTGCGAATGTCTTCCAGGAAACCGAACAAGTGGCCATGGCACCCTCGAATGTGGTGCCGGGCATCGAGCCTTCGGAAGACCGCCTGCTGCAAGGCCGGATATTTGCCTATGCCGATACGCAAATGTATCGCCTCGGCGCCAACGCCCTGCAATTGCCGATCAATGCCGCCAAAACCGCCGTCAACAATGGCAATCAGGATGGCGCGATGAATGTTGGTGCGAGCAGCTCGGGCGTCAACTATCAGCCAAGCCGTCTGCAACCTCGTGAAGAGACGCCAGGTGCGCGATACAGCCAGACCGCGCTGCAGGGCAGCACGCAACAGGCGAAGATCCAGCGTGAGCAGAACTTCAAACAGGCCGGTGATCTGTATCGCTCGTTCAGCAAGAAGGAACGTCAGGATCTGATCGAGAGCTTTGGCGGTTCGCTGGCGGGCGCCGATGACGAGAGCAAGCACATCATGCTGTCCTTCCTCTATAAGGCGGATCCGGAGTACGGCGCCGGTGTGACCAAAGTGGCCAAGGGTGACCTGGATCGGGTCAAGGCCCTGGCGGCCAAACTGGTCGACTGACAGCGGCCCTTTCAAGCCCCGGCAATTGTCGGGGATTGACCGGCAGCAGCGCCGCGCGTCTGGCCAGCGGAGAAATCCGTCCCGGCGCGCCGCGCTGATCGGCGATGGCTGCGTTATCATCGCGGTTTTTGCCGGGGGTTCAGATGGCCAAGGCCAAGCGCATGTATGGCTGCACCGAGTGCGGCGCAACCTTTCCCAAGTGGGCGGGGCAGTGCGGCGAATGCGGCGCCTGGAACACCCTGACCGAAACCATGGTCGAGAGCGGCGGTGCCGCCGCCCCGAGCGGGCGCACCGGCTGGGCCGGACAGCAGGCCCAGATCAAGACCCTGGCCGAAGTCAGCATCGAAGAGATTCCGCGTTTTTCCACAGCCTCCGGCGAACTCGACCGAGTGCTCGGCGGTGGTCTGGTGGACGGTTCGGTGGTGCTGATCGGCGGCGACCCCGGCATCGGCAAATCGACGATCCTTTTGCAGACCCTGTGCAACCTCGCCAAGAGCATGCCGGCGCTGTACGTCACCGGTGAGGAATCCCAGCAACAGGTCGCCATGCGCGCGCGCCGCCTGGGCCTGCCGCAGGATCAACTGCGGGTCATGACCGAAACCTGTATCGAAACCATCATCGCCACCGCCCGTCAGGAAAAACCCAAGGTGATGGTGATCGACTCGATCCAGACGATCTTCACCGAACAACTGCAATCGGCGCCGGGCGGCGTGTCCCAGGTACGCGAAAGTGCGGCGTTGCTGGTGCGTTACGCCAAGCAAAGCGGCACGGCGATTTTCCTGGTCGGCCACGTGACCAAGGAAGGCACGCTCGCAGGGCCGCGGGTTCTGGAGCACATGGTCGATACCGTGCTGTATTTCGAAGGCGAGTCCGACGGTCGGTTGCGTTTGCTGCGAGCGGTGAAAAACCGTTTCGGCGCGGTCAACGAGCTGGGCGTGTTCGGCATGACCGACAAGGGCCTGAAGGAAGTCTCCAACCCTTCGGCGATTTTTCTCACCCGCGCTCAGGAAGAAGTCCCGGGCAGTGTGGTGATGGCAACGTGGGAAGGCACCCGGCCGATGCTGGTGGAAGTTCAGGCGCTGGTGGATGACAGCCATCTGGCCAACCCGCGTCGGGTGACGCTGGGTCTGGATCAGAATCGTCTGGCGATGCTGCTGGCGGTGTTGCACCGCCATGGCGGCATTCCGACTCACGATCAGGACGTGTTCCTCAACGTGGTCGGCGGGGTGAAGGTGCTGGAAACCGCGTCTGACCTGGCCTTGATGGCCGCCGTCATGTCGAGCCTGCGCAACCGTCCGTTGCCCCATGACTTGCTGGTGTTCGGCGAAGTCGGCCTGTCCGGCGAAGTGCGTCCGGTGCCGAGCGGTCAGGAGCGATTGAAGGAAGCCGCCAAGCACGGCTTCAAGCGCGCGATCGTGCCCAAGGGCAATGCGCCTAAGGAAGCGCCGCCAGGCTTGCAGATCATTGCGGTGACACGTCTGGAGCAGGCGCTGGATTCACTCTTCGAGTAATCAGACGTCCATCAATGCCCCAAGCTCTCGTTCGAGCTCGGCCTCATCCCCGAGGTTGAGCTCGATCAGACGGCGCAGGCGCTGAATCGATTCCAGGCTGATGTGCCGGCACTGGAAGCCCAACTGACCATGATCGTCGTGTGCCAGTTGCACATCCATCTGGATGTCGGTGTCGTCGCTCAGGTGAATGTCGACGTTGAAGTCCTGCGTTTCATCCCCCAGCCACGGTTCCGGTTTTTCGATCAACAGGCCCTTGAGCGACAGATCGATCAACTTCACCGGCCAGATGTATTCGCCCTGGCTCAATTCGGTCTTGGCATCGAACGCAATACGTTTGAAGCGGCGACGCTCGCTCATGGCGCAATCCTCTTGAAAGTACGCTGACTATAGACCCGCCTCATCAAGCGCTGCCAGTACGGTGGGGCGTCAGACCAATGTCGGGGTATGGCCTTTGCCGCCAGTAGCGCTAAACTCGGGGTGGCTGTCTTTCTTGTCCACCCTGGCTGGAATAATAAAATGAAAAATAATAATAGCCTGCTACGCCACTTACCCTGGCTGCTGCTGGCAATCGTAGGAGCGTGCGCCCTGGGCGTAGTGGCATTGCGCCGAGGCGAGGCGATCAACGCCTTGTGGATTGTGGTCGCCGCCGTGGCCATCTATCTGGTTGCGTACCGTTACTACAGTCTGTTCATCGCTAACAATGTGATGCAACTCGATCCGCGTCGGGCCACCCCCGCCGTACTCAACAACGACGGTCTGGACTACGTTCCGACCAACAAACACATTCTCTTCGGTCACCACTTCGCGGCCATCGCTGGCGCGGGGCCGCTGGTCGGCCCGGTACTGGCGGCGCAGATGGGCTACCTGCCCGGTACGCTGTGGCTGATCGCCGGCGTGGTGCTGGCGGGCGCGGTGCAGGACTTCATGGTTCTGTTCATGTCGACCCGTCGCAACGGCCGTTCGCTGGGCGACATGGTGCGTGAAGAAATGGGCCGTATCCCCGGCACCATCGCGCTGTTCGGCTGCTTCCTGATCATGATCATCATCCTCGCGGTGCTGGCGCTGATCGTGGTGAAAGCCCTGGCTGAAAGCCCGTGGGGCATCTTCACCGTGATGGCGACCATCCCGATCGCGATGTTCATGGGCATCTACATGCGCTACATCCGTCCGGGCCGCATCGGCGAGATCTCGGTAGTCGGCGTGTTGCTGCTGCTGGGTTCGATCTGGCTGGGCGGGCAGATTGCCGCCGATCCGGTCTGGGCCAAGGCCTTCACCTTCACTGGCGTGCAGATTACCTGGATGCTGGTCGGTTACGGTTTCGTCGCCGCTTCGCTACCGGTGTGGCTGATTCTGGCGCCGCGTGACTACCTCTCCACTTTCCTCAAGATCGGTACCATCGTCGCTCTGGCGATCGGCATCCTGGTGACCATGCCCGAGCTGAAAATGCCGGCCCTGACCCAGTTCGTCGACGGCACCGGTCCGGTGTGGAAGGGCGGTCTGTTCCCGTTCCTGTTCATCACCATCGCTTGCGGTGCGGTCTCCGGTTTCCACGCGCTGATCTCTTCCGGGACCACGCCGAAACTGCTGGATAACGAAACCAACGCCCGCTACATCGGTTACGGCGGCATGCTGATGGAATCGTTCGTGGCCATCATGGCCATGGTCGCTGCCTCGGTGATCGAGCCTGGCGTGTACTTCGCCATGAACAGCCCGGCCGCCGTGGTCGGCGGTGACGTGGTGTCTGTGGCAACCGCAGTCAGCAACTGGGGCTTTGCAATTACCCCGGAAGCCCTGCAAGCCGTGGCGCATGACATCGGCGAAACCACCATCCTGGCCCGTGCCGGTGGTGCGCCGACCCTGGCGGTCGGTATCGCGCAGATCCTGCACAGTGTGCTGCCGGGTGAAAACACCATGGCGTTCTGGTACCACTTCGCGATCCTGTTCGAAGCGCTTTTCATCCTGACCGCAGTCGATGCCGGTACCCGTGCCGGTCGCTTCATGCTGCAGGACCTGCTCGGCTCCTTCGTACCGGCGCTGAAACGTACCGAATCCTGGTCCGCCAACCTGATCGCCACCGCCGGTTGTGTGGCGATGTGGGGCTGGTTGCTGTATCAGGGCGTGGTCGATCCACTGGGCGGTATCAACACCTTGTGGCCGCTGTTCGGCATCTCCAACCAGATGCTGGCGGGTATCGCGCTGATGCTCGGCACCGTGGTCCTGATCAAGATGAAGCGCCAGCGCTACATCTGGGTCACCCTGCTGCCGGCCACCTGGCTGCTGATCTGCACCACGACCGCTGGCTTCATCAAGCTGTTCGACGCCAACCCTGCGATCGGCTTCCTGTCGCTGGCCAAGAAGTACAGCGATGCACTGGCCAACGGTCAGGTGCTGGCGCCGGCGAAAAGCGTCGAGCAGATGCAGCACGTGATCTTCAACGCCTACACCAACGCTACATTGACCGCGCTGTTCCTGTTCGTGGTATTCAGCATCCTGTTCTATGCGCTCAAGGTCGGCATCGCCGCCTGGGGCAAAAAAGAGCGTACGGACAAAGAATCGCCATTCCAGGCCCTGCCGGACGCGTAACCAGAGGATTGCAGCATGTTCAATGACCTGAGTCGCCTCGGTAAATACCTCGGTCAGGCCGCGCGCCTGATGGTCGGCATGCCCGACTACGACACCTACGTCGAGCATATGCAGACCAAACACCCGGACAAACCGGTGATGAGCTACGAGATGTTCTTTCGCGAACGTCAGGAAGCCCGTTACGGTGGCAAGGGTGGGCCGAAGTGCTGTTGATCTGACAGCCTTCGGTTGATGCAGTCCCCAACTGTGGGAGCGGGCTTGCTCGCGAAAGCGGTGTGTCATTGAGCAATGATGTCGACTGACACGACCCTTTCGCGAGCAAGCTCGCTCCCACATTTGTTTTGTGTTGTTCATCAATTTTGTGAAGGGGATCGATGTTGTCTTCTCCAATACCTGTAACGGTGCTCAGCGGTTTCCTCGGCGCCGGCAAGACCACCTTGCTGCGCCATCTGTTGAAAGCCGAGCACGGCCTGAAAATCGCCGTGATCGAAAACGAATTCAGCGACGCCGGCATCGACACCCAATTGCTGGGCGACGAGCCGGTGCAAGTCATGACCCTGGCCAACGGCTGCGTCTGCTGCACCATCCACACCGATTTGACCAAGGCTCTGTATCTGCTGCTCGAACGGCTGGACAGCGGCGAAATCGCCTTCGATCGGCTGGTCATCGAATGCACCGGCCTGGCCGACCCGGCCCCGGTGGCACAGACCTTTTTCATCGACGAAGAACTGCGCGAGCGTTACCTGCTCGACGGCATCATCACCCTCGTCGACGCGGCCCACGCCGAGCTGCACCTGACCCAGACCATCGCCCAGGCGCAGATCGGTTTTGCCGACCGCTTGCTGGTGAGCAAGACCGATCTGGTGGACGAGGCTGCCTTCACGGCGCTCAGCGAACGACTGACCCGCATCAACCGCCGCGCACCGATCCGCGTGGTCGAACACGGCAACATCGATCTGGCTGAATTGCTCGATGTGCGCGGTTTCAACCTGAATGCCGATCTCGGCGGCGGGGTGAGCTTGCGGCCCGCGAGCAAGGCGCCGTCCATCGACCGGATTTCCAGTCTGGTGCTGCGTACCGATCAGCCGCTGGATATCGATCAGCTCAGCGAATTCATGAATGAACTGCTGGAAGAGCACGGCAAGCAATTGCTGCGCTACAAGGGCGTGTTGAACATCGCGGGCGAAGATCGGCGGCTGGTATTCCAGGGCGTGCTGAAGCTCTACGGCTTCGACTGGGACACCGAGTGGGCCGAGGGCGAGACGCGGGAAAGCGTGATCGTGTTTATCGCCGACGATTTGCCGGAAGAGAAAATCCGGGCGGGGTTTGCTCGGGTGGTTGCACAGCAAAACTGAGTTTGTGGAGGCTCGAAGGGCCTCTTCGCGAGCAAGCCCGCTCCCACAATAGATCGCATTCTGTCAGGAAGAATGCAGTTCATTGTGGGAGCGGGCTTGCTCGCGAAGGCGTTCTAACCAGCAACACAATATCCAGACTCTGAAACCAGCAGTGCCTGCTCCAGGTGATCCAGATGACGGTTCATCAGCGACACCGCCTCGGCAGCGTCATCACGCTCGATCGCCTCGACGATCCGGGCGTGATCTTGCCAGCCGCAACAGCTGTGCGTGGTTTCAGTGCATCGCGCAATCGCCAGTGAGGTCAGCGGCACCAACGTGCCGAGAAAATGCGCCAACGGTGCATTGCGCGCCATTTTCGCTACCTGCAAATGAAACTCCCCGGACAGCCGAATCGCCGCCCCGCGCCGATCTTTATCCACAGCCTGGCGTTCGCGTTCGATCAACGCTCGCAGGCGCTTCAGATCTTCAGCCTGCGCATGCTGACAAGCCAATCGCACCAGCGTGTTCTCGGCCAGACGCCGGGCGTGCAGGGCCTGACGTGTCTGCTCGGCATCCGGCGCGGCCACTCGCGGTCGGTGGTTGGCCCGCAGCACGATGATCTGTTCGTGGGACAGCTGGGTCAGCACCCGACGCACATCAGCGCGGCTGACGCCGAACATCTGCTTGAGACTTTCTTCGGTGAAACGGCTGGCGGCATCGATGCGTTGCTCGAGGATTGCGTCGAACAGGCGCGGATACAGATCGTCCACCGGCGCGTGCAGGCGGGAGAAGGGCAGGGCCGCCGAGGTCGGGCGAGGGTGCGACGGCGTGGCAAGACTGTTCATGGCCGGTCTCCAGTGTGAGGCGTTTCAGTGGCTCAGGTTGTCATCCGGAATATTCAGCTCGATGCCCATCCGCTGGCCCTCACGCAAAATGTGCCGGCGCATTTCGGCGCTGGCCTGAGCGCTGTTCTTGCTGCGGATCGCGCGCACCACGGCTTCGTTTTCCTCAAGGCGTTCGGCCAGGTGCTCCGGCGAATTGCGCAGGACTTCGGCGCTTTGCTTGAGGGCATTGCTAGTCTGTTGCACCACGCTCTGGAAAATCGGGTTCGAGGTCAGGGTGAACAGTTCTTCGTGGAACGCGATGTAGGCGCTGACCCCGGCCTCGCTGTCGCCCGCTTCGAGGGCTTCGCGCATGTCCATCAGGGTCAGGCGCAACTGCCCGACTTCCTTGCTGCTGATCGACTGCGCCACCAGACCAACGATGAACGGTTCGAGGGTGTAGCGCAGTTGCAGCACGTCTTCGAGGCTGGCGCCGGCCACTGCGCTGTCGTGGCTTTGACTGTCACTGGCCTGGGCGTCGAGCACCACCACGCCCTTGCCCGGCATCGAGCGCACCAGGCCGAGGGTTTCCAGCACGATCACCGCTTCGCGCAGGCTCGGTCGGCTGATGCCCAGTTGTTCGGCCAGTTCACGCTGGCCCGGCAGCATCTCGCCGGAGCGCCACTGACCACGGGCCAGCGCGGCCCGGAGTTTTTCCACCACTGAGTTGACGACGGTTGATGTAGTTATCACGTGTTCGCTCCATGAGCCGTGCCTGCATTGGCGCAGGCACGGCGCTCATTCAGAATTCTTTGGCCGCCGCTTGAGCGACCGTTTTTCTCGGCTGAAAGTTATAGCCCTGCTCGCCGTTGAGCACCTTGTTCGCCCGCTGCACGTCGATGTCCTTTTCCCAGCGGGCGATGGCCACGGTGGCGACGCAGTTGCCGATCAGGTTGGTCAGCGCGCGGCCGATGCCCATGAACCAGTCCACCGCCAGCACCAAAACTAGGCCGACCACCGGAATCGCCGGGATGGCCGTCAGCGTGGCCGCGAGAATCACCAGCGCCGACCCCGGAATGCCGTGGGCGCCTTTGGAGGTAATCAGCGACACCAACAGAATCGTCAGCAGATCGGTCATGGCCAGCGGCGTGCCGGTGGCGTTGGCGATGAACACGATGGCCAGGGTCAGGTAGATCGAAAAACCGTCGAGGTTGAACGAGTAACCGGTCGGAATCACCAGCCCGACGGTCGAGCTGCCGATGCCCAGATGTTCAAGCTTGCGCATGATCTGCGGCAGCACGGCATCGGAGGAGGCGGTGCCCATGACGATCAGCAGCTCTTCACGCAGGTACTTGAGCAACGGCCACATGCGCAGACCGGAAAGACGCATCACCAGACCGAGAATCAGCGCGACGAAGGCGATGCAGGTCAGGTAGAACAAACCGACCAGGCTGCCCAGGTGTTGCAGGGAGTCGAGGCCATATTTGCTGGTGGTGAAGGCGATGGCGCCGAACACGCCGATCGGCGCCAGACGCACGATCATGCCCATGATCCGGAAGATCACATGGCTCAGTTCGTTGATCAGCCGCGAGATCCCGGAAGCCGCTTCGCCCACCAGATTCAACGCGCTGCCGAACAGCACCGAGAACAGCAGCACCTGGAGGATATTGTTATCGGCGAAGGCGCCGAGTACCGAGGTCGGGATCAGGTCCATCAGGAACTGGGTGGTAGTGTGCATGTGCTGGCCGCGTTCGGCGATGTCGCCCATGTCGGCGGCGGACAGCTGCTCCAGATGGATGTTGGCGCCGCTGCCGATCCCGGTGCTGAACGCGAACACCAGACCGATCACCAGGGCGATGGTGGTCAGCACTTCGAAGTAGATCACCGACTTGAGGCCGATGCGCCCGACCTTCTTCAGGTCGCCGGCGCCGCTGATGCCGCTGACCACCACGCAGAACACGATCAGGCCGATGAGCATCTTGATCAGTTTGATGAAACCGTCGCCGAGCGGTTTGAGCTGGGCCGAGTATTCAGGAAGGGTCAGCCCGCAGACGATGCCGAGCACCAGTCCGAGAACTACTTGGAGGAAGATTGAACGCGAGCACCATCTGAGCATGGGAGGAATCCTGGTCGGTGTCCTGGCTGCCGTGCGCGGGGCGCATCAGATTCAGGACTTAATTATTGTGGTCTTACCGGTATGTCCAGTGCGGGTGCAGTCTAGGCGCTGTTTTTTACGGATCGCAAGTGAAAAATGACGAATTGGCATGACCGGTCTGACCAGTTGGGTGCAAGGCCCCGATCTTGAGCCATTCACAGTCCGAAACTTTTTTGCGGACGAAAAAAAACCGGCCAATCACTTGGCCGGTTTTTCAGCTGCGGGTTTAACGTCGCAATTAAGCGCCGTATACCGGCAGTTTCTTGCAGATGGCTTTGACTTTCTCACGAACGGCGTCGATCACTGCTTCGTTGTTCAGGTCAGCCAGGATGTCGCAGATCCAGCCGGCCAGCTCTTTGCACTCAGCCTCTTTGAAGCCACGAGTGGTCACAGCCGGAGTACCGAAGCGCAGGCCGGAGGTGACGAACGGGGAGCGTGGGTCGTTTGGCACGGAGTTCTTGTTCACGGTGATGAACGCTTTGCCCAGAGCGGCGTCGGCGTCTTTACCGGAGATTTCCTGCTTGATCAGCGACAGCAGGAACAGGTGGTTTTCAGTACCGCCGGAAACCACGTCGAAACCGCGCTCGATGAACACGCCGGCCATGGCCTGGGCGTTTTTCACCACTTGTTGCTGGTAAGCCTTGAACTCAGGCTGCAGTGCTTCCTTGAAGCAGATCGCTTTGGCGGCGATCACGTGCTCCAGCGGGCCACCCTGGGCGCCCGGGAATACGGCGGAGTTCAGCTTCTTCTCGATGTCGGCGTTGGCCTTGGCCAGGATCAGGCCACCACGTGGACCGCGCAGGGTCTTGTGGGTGGTGGTGGTCACGACGTCAGCGAACGGAACCGGGTTCGGGTAGACGCCAGCGGCGACCAGACCGGCCACGTGAGCCATGTCGACGAACAGGTAGGCGCCAACCTTGTCAGCGATTTCGCGGAAGCGCGGGAAGTCCAGAATCTGCGAGTAGGCAGAGAAACCGGCCACGATCATTTTCGGTTTGTGTTCAACCGCCAGACGCTCGACTTCGTCGTAGTCGATCAGGCCGTTGGCGTCGATGCCGTATTGGATGGCGTTGTACAGCTTGCCGGAGGAGGAAACGCTGGCGCCGTGGGTCAGGTGACCGCCGTGAGCCAGGCTCATGCCCAGAATGGTGTCACCGGCCGACAGCAGGGCCAGGTAGACAGCGGCGTTGGCTTGGGAGCCAGCGTGCGGCTGAACGTTGGCGTAGTCGGCGCCGAACAGTTCCTTCGCGCGGTCGATGGCCAGTTGCTCAACAACGTCGACGTACTCGCAACCACCGTAGTAGCGCTTGCCCGGGTAGCCTTCGGCGTACTTGTTGGTCAGTACCGAGCCTTGAGCTTCCATCACCGCTGGGCTGGTGTAGTTCTCCGAAGCGATCAGCTCGATGTGTTCTTCCTGGCGCTGGGCTTCTTGCTCCATGGCGGCAAAAAGATCGGCGTCGTACTTGGCAATAGTCAAATCACGGCTGAACATGGCGGTCCTCAAGGATCGGGGGCAGAAAAGGGGGGCATTCTAACCCATCGGGTTTTGGATGGCATATGAAACGACATCATGTCGCAGACAAGTGGCGTTCATGACAGATGTGCGGTGCTTTTGAAGGCCTCACAATGGCCGCGTTTCAACCGGAGAATACTGATCCACAGCAAGGCCCTGTGGGAGCAAGCCTGCTGGCGATGGCTGCACCGCAGATTTTTCCAGCGTCTGTACCGGCCCTTTCGCGAGCAAGCCCGCTCCCACATTTAACCCGGTTTCTTCAGGAAAAATGCGGTCCACTGTGGGAGCGGGCTTGCTCGCGAAGGCGTCATGAGCAGCACCGCAAAAAATCAGTCGAACATGAACAGCGCATCATTGCTGAACTGCGCCTCGAACCGTCCCGCCGGCATCGGCCGGCCGAACAGATAACCCTGAACCTCGTCGCAGCCATGCTCGCGCAGGAAGTCCAGTTGCTCATGGGTTTCCACGCCCTCGGCGATCACTGCCAGATTCAGGCTGTGGGCCATGGCGATGATCGCCCGGGCGATCTGCGCGTCCTGCTCGCCGGACGGCAGGCCGTCGACGAAGGTGCGGTCGATCTTCAGCACGTCGATCGGGAATTGCTTCAGGTAGTTCAGCGACGAGTAACCGGTGCCGAAGTCGTCTACCGCGATGCTTAAACCGAGGTTTTTCAGGCCGGCAAGGATCTGCATCGCTTCGCTGACTTCGCGCATCAGGATACTTTCGGTCAGTTCCAGCTCCAGGCACGCCGGCGGCAGGCCGGTTTCCTTGAGGATGGTGGCGATCCGCGTGCCGAGCTGGCCGTCGGAGAACTGCCGGGCGGAAATGTTCACCGAGACCTTCGGCACGCGCACGCGGCTCTGGTGCCAGGTCTTGAGCTGGCGACAGGCCTCGCTGATGACCCAGTCGCCGACGTCTACCACCAGCCCGAGCTCTTCGAGCACCGGAATGAAATCTCCCGGCGGCACCAGCCCGCGACGCGGATGACGCCAGCGCAGCAGCGCTTCGGCGCCGGTCAGGCGTTTGCCGTCGCCGCTGAACTGCGGCTGGTAATACAGCACGAATTCGTTTTGCTCGAGGGCGTGGCGCAGATCGCTTTCCAGCTCCAGACGCTCCAGCGCACTGGCGTTCATGTCGGCCTGATAGAACTGGAAGTTGTTCTTGCCGCGCTCCTTGGCGTGGTACATCGCGGTGTCGGCGTTCTTCATCAACTGGCTGAGTTCGTTGCCGTCCTGTGGGCTCAGGGCGATGCCGATACTGGCGGTGACGAAGAACTCGCGACCTTCCAGCACGAACGGTCGCACCAGACTGGCAAGAATCTGCTCGGCCACGTGGATCGCGCGGTTCAGCGCCATCTCGCGGCTGGAGCGGTGTTGCAGCAACAGGGTGAATTCGTCGCCGCCCATCCGCGCCACGGTGTCGTCATCGTCGACACAGGCCAGCAATCGCGTGGCCATGTCCTTGAGCATGCGGTCGCCGGCGGCGTGGCCGAGGGAGTCGTTGATCGGTTTGAATCGGTCGAGGTCGAGGAACATCAGCACCACCCACGACTTCTGCCGCTCGGCCGATTGCAGCGCGGTGTGCAGACGATCCTGGAACAGCGTGCGGTTTGGCAGGTGGGTCAGGGCGTCGTAGTAGGCGAGGCGGTGAATCCGCTGCTCGCTGGCCTTGCGCTCGCTGATGTCGCTGAAGAAGCACACGTAACTGGCCAGATCGCCCTCGTCATCGAGCACGGCGGTGATGCCGACCCACGCCGGGTAGTGCTCGCCGTTGCGGCGTTTGAGCCAGACTTCACCTTCCCAGGTGCTGTGCTGATGCAACTGCTTGAGCACGTAGCGCAGGTGCGCGTCCTGCTGTTCGTCGACGGTCAGCATGTTCGGCAACTGGTCGAGCACTTCGCTCACCGCGTAGCCGCTGACCCGGCTGAACGCCTCGTTGGCCTGGACAATGTAACCGGCCGGGTCGGTGATCAGGATCGCCGAGGTCGAGTGCTCGAATACCGTGGCCGCCATGCGCAGGTCTTTCTCGGCGCGGCGCTGCTGGCTGATGTCGCGACCCACCCCGAGCACGCCTTCGAAGGCGCCGTGTTCGTCCCACACCAGCACCAGACGCAGTTCGATCGGGATCTTGCGACCGTCGGCGCGCAGGCAGTCGAACAGGAACATCTGGGTCTGCACCTGGCTGCGCAAAATCACCAGTTGCTCGGGTTTGCCCAAGGCTTTGCTGACCCGATCCATCAGGTGATAGATGCCGCTCAGTTGCTGCGGGTTGGCGATGGTCGACTGCCAGCCGTTCTGGAAAATCCATTCGGCGTCATAGCCCAGCACCGCCTGCACCGACGGGCTGACGTAGTTCAGCGACAGCTGGCTGTCGGTGGAGAAAATCACGTCGCTGATGCTTTCGGCGAGCATCCGGTAGCGTTGTTCGCTGTCGCGCAACGATTCGCTGGCTTCGATCTGCTCGGTGATGTCCTTGGCCACGCCGATGATCCGCGTGACCTGATCGTGCTTGTCCCGGGCCAGCGCCTGTTCGCGAATGTCGAAGCGCCGCCACTTGCCGTCGCGATGGCGGAAGCGCAGCTGGCATTGCAGCAGCTGACTGTAACCGGCGTGACGCTGCATCTGCCGCGAGCGGTGGTAATAGTCGGCGTCTTCCGGGTGCAGGAGGATTTCCCAGAAGTACTCGCCCATCTGGTGCAGTTCGGTGCGGTTGTAACCGAGGGTCTGGCCGAGGTGGTGGTTGCTGAAGATCATCCGCTGGCTGATCACGTCCTGCACGTACAGATGATCCGGCACGGTACGCACCACGTCCGACCAGAAACCTTCGCGCTCCAGCAGCGACAGCTCGATCAGCTTGCGGCTGGTGATGTCGTTGATGCTCAGGATTACGGCCTTGTAGTCGTGCTGTTCCTGCGGCAGGCGCAGCACCAGCCACAGGTGCTGGTCGCGGCCATTGATGTCCGGCAGCTTGATTTCCAGTTCCAGCTGCTTTTGCTGCTGGAGCACGGCGTCGAGTACCTGATTGCCGATAGCGCACTGACTGTGCGGCTGACCGTCGATCAACAGTTGCCAGGCGTGGTCGCAGGAATTGACGTTGAGCAGTTGCAACGCGACCTGGTTGACCTCGGTCACCCGCAGCTCGTGGAGCAATTGCTGGCGCTGCGCGGGCTGGTCGAGCCAGGCCTTGAGCTGGTCGCTGGTCTGGATCTGGGCCTTTTCGAAAACCTGCTTGAGCCCCGAAAGATCCAGCACGCACAACGCCACGCCGGTGCCTTCGAAAATATCCTGATAACGCCGACGCCCTTCATGCACCTGACGCTGACGGCGGCGCATGTTGAGCAACGCGATAAACGGCAGCAGCGAGAGCGCCAGGCCCAACAGGCATTTGCCGATGAACGCCGGCAGCAGTTGTTCGAGCACATGCTGGCGGTCGAACAGGCCACGCAGTTGCCAGTCGCTGCTGCTCAGCGGCACGGTCAGCACGCTGTTGGCCAGATCGTCCGGGGTCAGGGTGCTGGTCTTGGCGGACGGCAGGGCTTCGTCGCGGCTGATGATCTGATGGTTGACGCGGTTTTCCACCAGCCACAGCGGACGGATACCGGCTTCGCCCTGTTTGGTCAGTGCGTCGAAGAAGGTCGGTGTCAGGCGCAGCGCCCAGTAACCGCGCGTGCTGCCGCTGGCCTGATGCAGCAACAGATGCACCACCGAACCGTCGTCGGCGTTACTGAAGTAATGGGCTTGAGCGCGACTGCGGCGAACCAGATCGCTGAGGTAATCGGCGTCGTGGCTGTCAGTGGCGCTGTCGCTGAGGATTTTGCCGGACGGGCTGAGCAGCGCCAGGCTGCGCAGGTCGGGCAGCGATTGCTGAAGCTTGCGCAGCAGCGCCTGCTGTTCGTCGGCCGACTGGGGCTGTTCGACGATCGGTAGCAGATTGAGGGCGATCTGCGCGTTCAGCGCCATGTTCAGGCTGACCTGAGCAGCGAGGTCGGCGGTGTAGTCGATGGTGTACTGACGCTGGTTTTTCTGGGTTTCGCGCAATTGATCGAGCAGCTGCCAGAACAGCAGCGCGAGCAGCAACAGCACCAGTGTCGCCAGCGCGCCTTTCAATGTTCCGCGCAGGGACGAGCCGGGCGCCGGTTGGGTGCTGCTCACAGAGGCTGGCGGAGTGACGTTGGACAAGCTGAAATCCTGCGGTCTGGCTGGACTGGCGCGACGTGCACTATAAGCCGGACGCCCAAGAGGCGGCTAGCATGCCTTGAGTTGTGGCGAAGTGCCAGCCCCGCTCGGCTGGACTGCCATCGGTCATTAAGGTAGCTTTGCCGGTTACGCGGGAGCGTTCCAGCTCCTAGAATCAGACTTTTTTCAGCGCGCACGCATTGATCACCATCAAGTGAACGACGCGCATGGTCTGGCCGGGCATCGCCTGCGCTCCAATCATTCATCTGTCACTGACCCAAGGTTCTCCATGGCTCAATACGTCTTCACCATGCATCGGCTGGGCAAAGTTGTTCCGCCGAAGCGGGAAATCCTGAAAAACATTTCGCTGTCTTTCTTCCCCGGCGCCAAGATCGGCGTACTCGGCCTCAACGGTTCGGGTAAATCCACGCTGCTGAAAATCATGGCCGGCGTCGACACCGAGTTCGAAGGCGAAGCGCGCCCGATGCCGGAACTGAACATCGGTTACCTGCCGCAAGAGCCGCAACTGGATCCGACCAAGACCGTGCGTGAAGTGGTCGAGGAAGCGGTCAGCGTGATCAAGGATGCGCAAGCGCGTCTGGACGAGGTCTACGCTGCCTACGCCGACCCGGATGCCGACTTCGACAAGCTGGCCGCCGAACAGGCCAAGCTCGAAGCCATCCTGCAGGCCAGCGACGGTCACAACCTGGAGCGCCAGCTGGAAGTTGCCGCCGATGCGCTGCGTCTGCCGGCCTGGGACGCCAAGGTCGAACACCTGTCCGGTGGTGAAAAACGTCGTGTGGCCCTGTGCCGTCTGCTGCTGTCCGCCCCGGACATGCTGCTGCTCGACGAACCGACCAACCACCTGGACGCCGACTCCGTTGCGTGGCTCGAACACTTCCTGCACGACTTCCCAGGCACTGTGGTAGCGATCACGCACGACCGTTACTTCCTGGACAACGTCGCCGGCTGGATTCTGGAACTCGACCGCGGCGCGGGCATTCCTTACGAGGGCAACTACTCGGGTTGGCTGGAAGCCAAGTCCGATCGTCTGGCCCAGGAATCCAAGCAGCAATCGGCCCACGAAAAAGCCATGAAGGAAGAACTGGAGTGGGTGCGCAAAGGCGCCAAGGCCCGCCAGTCGAAATCCAAGGCTCGTCTGCAACGCTTCGAAGAAATGCAGTCGCAGGAATTCCAGAAGCGTTCGGAAACCAACGAGATCTACATCCCGGCCGGTCCGCGCCTGGGTGACAAGGTCATCGAGTTCAAGAACGTCACCAAGGGCTACGGCGATCGCGTCCTGATCGACAACCTGTCCTTCTCGATGCCCAAAGGCGCCATCGTCGGCGTGATCGGCGGTAACGGTGCCGGTAAGTCGACCCTGTTCCGCATGCTGATGGGCAAGGAAACCCCGGATTCCGGCAGCATCGAGATCGGCGAAACCGTGCAACTGGCCTGCGTTGACCAGAGCCGCGAAGACCTGGACGGCAGCAAGACCGTGTTCCAGCAGATCTCCGATGGTTCCGACCAGATCCGTATCGGCAACTACGAGATCCCGTCGCGTACCTACGTCGGTCGCTTCAACTTCAAGGGCGGCGATCAGCAGAAGTTCGTCAAGGACCTGTCCGGTGGTGAGCGCGGTCGTCTGCACCTGGCGCTGACCCTGAAGGAGGGCGGCAACGTCCTGCTGCTCGACGAACCGTCCAACGACCTCGACGTTGAAACCCTGCGTTCCCTGGAAGAAGCCCTGCTGGACTTCCCGGGCGCCGCCATTGTGATCTCTCACGATCGGTGGTTCCTTGACCGCGTCGCGACTCACATCCTGGCGTACGAAGACGACTCGCAAGCCGTGTTCTTCGAGGGCAACTACACCGAGTACGAAGCCGATCGCAAAAAGCGCCTCGGCGAAGCAGCGGCCCAGCCACACCGGGTACGCCACAAGAAACTGGCCTGATAACAGGTTGGTTGCATGAAAAAGCGGGGCCTTCGGGCTCCGCTTTTTTTTGCCTGCAATGCAGACTGTTTTATAGCGTGTGTACTATTTGTTTTCATAAATGCGACATTTTTGTCTGTTGCTGTGTACATATCGTTTGTTACAGTCCGGCTCAATCTCCTCCAACGACAACAAATTTGCCGAGACTTTTCCCATGATCGAATCCGTCGAATCCTTCCTCGCGCGTCTGAAAAAGCGCGATCCGGATCAACCCGAATTCCACCAGGCCGTCGAAGAAGTCCTGCGCAGCCTGTGGCCGTTTCTCGAAGCCAATCCGCACTATCTGACCTCCGGGATTCTGGAGCGCATTTGCGAGCCGGAGCGGGCGGTGGTGTTCCGTGTGTCGTGGGTCGACGATCAGGGCAAGGTCCAGGTCAATCGCGGTTTCCGCATCCAGATGAACAGCGCCATCGGCCCGTACAAGGGCGGCTTGCGCTTCCACCCTTCGGTGAACATGGGTGTGCTGAAATTCCTCGCCTTCGAACAGACCTTCAAGAACTCCCTGACCTCGTTGCCCATGGGCGGCGGCAAGGGCGGTTCGGACTTCGATCCGAAGGGCAAGAGCGACGCCGAAGTCATGCGTTTCTGCCAGGCGTTCATGAGCGAGCTGTACCGCCACATCGGTGCCGACGTGGACGTGCCGGCCGGGGATATCGGTGTCGGCGCACGGGAGATCGGATTCCTGTTCGGCCAATACAAACGCCTGAGCAACCAGTTCACCAGCGTGCTGACCGGCAAGGGCATGACCTACGGCGGCAGCCTGATCCGTCCGGAAGCCACCGGTTTCGGTTGTGTGTATTTCGCCGAGGAAATGCTCAAGCGCCGCGAGCAGAGCGTCGAAGGCAAACGCGTGGCGATCTCCGGTTCCGGCAACGTTGCGCAATACGCGGCTCGCAAAGTGATGGATCTGGGCGGCAAGGTAATTTCCCTGTCTGACTCCGAAGGCACGCTGTATTGCGAGGCGGGCCTGAGCGAAGAACAGTGGCTGGCGCTGCTGGAACTGAAGAACGTCAAGCGCGGACGGATCAGCGAATTGGCTTCCGCCTTCGGCCTGGAGTTCCGCGCCGGTCAACTGCCATGGTCGTTGCCGTGCGATATCGCGTTGCCTTGCGCCACCCAGAACGAACTCGACGCCGAATCCGCCCGCACCTTGCTGCGCAACGGCTGCTTCTGCGTAGCAGAAGGCGCCAACATGCCGACCACCCTCAATGCTGTGGATATCTTTATCGAGGCCGGCATTCTGTTCGCGCCGGGCAAGGCCTCGAATGCCGGCGGCGTGGCGGTCAGCGGTCTGGAGATGTCGCAGAACGCCATGCGCCTGCTGTGGACGGGCGGCGAGGTGGACAGCAAGCTGCACGGGATCATGCAGTCGATTCACCACGCCTGCGTGCATTACGGTGAGGAAAACGGCCGGATCAACTACGTCAAAGGCGCGAACATCGCCGGCTTCGTCAAAGTCGCCGACGCGATGCTGGCGCAAGGCGTAGTTTAAGAACGCTCGATGCGGATCACTTCGATCAGTTGATCGCCGGCCGGACGCTGCCACAGCACTTCATCGTTGAGCCGCGCGCCAAGCAGCGCACGGCCCAGCGGTGAGGCCCAGTTGATCAGACCGTTGGCCGCATCGGCCTGATCCTCGCCGACCAGTTGCACCCGGCGCTCGGTGTCGTGTTCGTCGGCGTAGGTCACCCAACTGCCGATCTGCACCTTGTCGTTCGACGTCGGGGACGGGGCTACTTGAGCGCTGCCGACCCGTTGATTGAAATAACGCAAATCCCGTTCGAGATCGGCCAGCCGCTGCTTGTCGGCCTGTTCGCCCTTGGCGGACTGTTCGGCGTGCAGGGTTTGCAGTTCGGCGACTTTCGCCTGCAACTGGGCAAGGCCTTGCGGCGTGACGTAATTGGGCTGTGTGCTGACCTGCCGTTCGACCGGCTGATCGGCTTGCGCAGCGGCGTTGTCTTCGTTGACGAAGGCGCGACTCATGATGGGCTCCTGTTACAACCGTTGGGCCATGGTCGCAGGCAAAAGGTTTCGCTGGATGTCTGGAAACGACCTACTGCGAACGATAAGCCCGCGCTGCGCCCTGATCCTTTTCCTGCTGCCAGGCGCGCTCGCGCTCGTCCCAGTGCTCGTTGCGATACTGTTCGCGATCCTTGTTTTCCAGCATCGCCTGACACTGGCGGAAGCCGTCGCTCCAGCCTTCGGCGTATTGCTTGTCCTTGAGATAGCGCGGCACGTTCTTGCGAAACTCGCCGCTGATCGAACCGGCCGCCTGCCGACCGCTGATGCAACCGTCATCGAACCCGTCGGCGAACGCCGGTGGATAACCCTTGGCAATCAGATCTTCGTGGGTGCTCTGACAGCCACCCAGCAACAGCAACACGCCCGCAAAAACCGCACACCGCCACATCACACTCTCCCGGGCCGGTTTTCCGGCTTATGGGGAAAGTCTAGAAGATGATTCGTCGGGCTTTGGTGAAAGGCCTGTAAGTAATTCGTTAACCAGTGGAGATCCCTGTGGGAGCGGGCTTGCCCGCGATGAGGCCATCAGACTCAACATCTCTGTTGACTGATCATTCGCTATCGCGGGCAAGCCCGCTCCCACAGGTTCAGGGAAATGTTCGGGATCAGTAGTGATACCACTTCACTTCCAGCATCACCTCGGTCTCCGGCGTGGCCAGATGGCTGAACTCGCGCTGGGCGCTCAGGCGCAGGCCGAGGTTGCGCGACAATTCCCATTGCTGGTTCAGACTCAGGCTACGGCGCACTTCACCATTGAAAAAGTAATCGCCTTTGGCCTCCAGGCTGAGATTGCCCAGCGGGTTTTTCCACAATACGCCGGTATTGAAACCGCCTGCGGGGGAAACGAACTCGGCGAAATCATTGTTGTGTTCAACGCGCACCGTGCCGAGGGCGAACCCCAGCACATCGTCACCCAGCGCCCAGGTGCCGCCACCGCCACCGTTGACATGGCTGACCAGCGTCTCGTCATCATGCTTGCCCGGTACGCGTTCGAGACCGCCGGTGACTTGCCACGACAGCGGCTGCAACAGCGCATTGCGCGGCGTCAGCGAGCGAATGGTCGCCAGATCCAGCTGCTGGAACTGCCAGTGATTGCCTTCGTACTGGCGCAGCTTCATCTGCAGGATTTCGATCTGTGCGCCGAGGGGGAAACTCTCGGCGTTGTCGTTGAGGTCGTGATAGGCCATGCGCAAGCCGTACTCGCCGAATGCGCGGTCACCGCGCGTGCCGAGACCGGCTTGCCAGGTGCGCGATTCGTGGCCGTCTTCCGGCAGGCCCGGTTGTGGAATTTGCAGCTCCGGCGCCGGGTTCTTGTTGATCGCCCGCAGCAGTTCGAAACTGCGCTGCGCTCGCTGTGGATCACGTTCCTGGCCGTTGGCGCGGTAGCGCTCCAGCCGATACGCGGCGTCGATGATCAGCGCTTGCCGGTCGCGGGGCAGGGCCTTGAAAACCGGATCCTGCAATTGCTGTTGATCGGCGCTGACTTTCAGCACCCAGTCCTGTTCTTCGCCGCTCAAGGGCTCGGCGCGGCTGAGCAGTTCGCGCTCGCGGGACGGGCGGTATTCGATGTGTTCGACCAGCCCGGCTTCTTTCACCGCTTTGACGGTGTCGGTCGGGATCGCGGTCAGCGGGAATTGTTCGGTCAGGCGCAGGCTCGGGCGCGCCACCTGCAACAGTTCGAGCAGGCGATAGGAGCAGTTTTCATCGAAGAAGAAGTAGTCGAACTGGATCTGCTTCAACTCCCACACATGCTCGACCATCCGCGCGGTTTCGGCTTGCGTCAGATTGAGCCGGTACTCCCACAGGTCGCGGTTTTCCAGACTGCGGTATTCCGAAAGTTTTTCCTGATAGGGCACCAGCGCGAACAGCCCCGGATAGCCGCCCATCAGGCCTTTCCAGGCGTAAAGAATGCTGTTGTCCGAACCTTCGATGTAGGCGCCAAAGTTGATCGCGTAACTGAGCAGCGAAGTCTTGTCGCTCTGCACGTCAGCCTGGTCGATGCGCAGCAGGGTGTGGCCGAACATCGACGACGGGCTGTTGAGGTAGGCCGCCGGGAAAATCATCACCGCGCTGTGGGGCGAGACGTCCTTGAACCACTTCTTGAATTCGGCGCAGTCCGGCGTCGGCAGATCGGTCAAGTTGAGTTGATCCTTCAACCAGCGGGTGCGTGCCGGGTAGACGCACTGGGCGTGTTGCTCACCGAGACTGGCGGGGGCGTACAGCGCTTGCACGGTGGCCGCCAGTTCATGGTCGGGGTGTTCGTTGCCGTCGGCGGCAAGAAAGAATTTTTTGTCGCTGACGTAGCTGCGCCAGCCTCCGAGCTTGGCGGTTTCGTAATGACCGAGGGAAATCCAGAAGCGGTCGTTGGCCAGTTGCTGCAAACGTTGAGGGTCAATGTGAGGCGCGGCGGACAGCGGGGCGCAGACACACAGCGCCAGCCAGGCAAGGCGTTTGAGCATAAATGGCAACTTAAGTCGAAAGAAACAAAGCCCAGGAAGGGCGGGTCGAAAAAATAAAACCCGCTTCCCGAAAGAAGCGGGTGGGTCGAGCTTAAGCCTGAGTCGCGTACTTGGCCAGACGTGGGTCTGCCTTCAGGACGGCCAGGGTGTTGGTATGCACGTCTTCGGCGGTCACGTCAGCCTTGCTGAAGATCTGCTGGAAGTGCTCGTGAGTGACGGCGGCGAAGTGCGCACGGTCTTCCGGCGCCACGCCCAGTACCACGGCATAGGTCGTCAGCGCTTCGCCGTTGCCCTTTGCCATGTCTTCGGACAGCTCGTTCATCATGCCATTCATGGCAAACCAGGATTTGCCGCCGTAGGTCAGCGATGCGTTGGTGGAGCAACCGTTGGTGCCGGACGTCATGCCGAATGTGGCATTGCCGGAGGTGCCGTTGGTGGTGGATGCCAGGAAGTGAGCAGGGGTGCCACGCTGACCTTCGAACAGCATGTTGCCCCAACCGCAATCCGGGCCGCCTGGAGCTTGCGCCATTGCGTTGATGGATACAGCGGTGAAGAGAGTACCGAGAAGAATCCGTTTCATAGCTTTGTTCTCTTTGTGTGCATACCAATGGACAGGGTTCTGGCCCCCAAGCTCTGTAGAAACAGATCCAAACGAAGCCAGTGGGCCGGTATTAGTTCCAGCCGCGCAGTTTGGAGTTTAGGCACGTTCCCGGGGTTCCGTGATTTTTTACAAAAGATTTGGCGATACCCCCGGTTTCACTGGGGCTGCGTCAAGGTTGGGCGGTTGTCTATGCTTTGTCGTATGGCGCGCCTTGCCAGTGGGGCTCGGGCAGCGCCAGAATGCCGCTATCTGCCCCGCCTGATTGTTAAGGAAGCCCGATGCCTGATCCTGTTGCTGCCAGCTTGCGTCTAGCGCCCGAAGCGCTGACCCGTCCGTTTTCCGCTGAACAGTTCAGCTTCACTACCACCAATGATCTGGAGCCCTTTCGCGGTGTGCTCGGCCAGGAACGTGCGGTCGAAGCCTTGCAGTTCGGTGTGGCCATGCCACGCCCCGGTTACAACGTATTCGTCATGGGCGAGCCCGGCACCGGCCGTTTCTCGTTCGTCAAACGCTACCTGAAGGCCGAAGGCAAACGCCTGCAGACCCCGGCGGACTGGGTTTACGTCAACAATTTCGATGAGCCGCGCGAACCCCGCGCCCTGGAACTGCCATCGGGCAGCGCCGCCGCCTTCATCGGCGACATCAACGGCCTGATCGACAACCTGCTGTCGACCTTTCCAGCGGTGTTCGAGCACCCGTCCTACCAGCAGAAGAAGAGCGCCATCGACCGCGCCTTCAACCAGCGCTACGACAAGGCGCTGGATGTCATCGAACGTCTGGCCCTGGAAAAAGACGTCGCCCTGTACCGCGACAGCAGCAACATCGCCTTCACCCCGATGCTCGAAGGCAAGGCGCTGGACGAAGCCGAATTCGCCCAGTTGCCGGAGACCGAGCGCGAGCGCTTCCACGAGGACATTTCCGGCCTCGAAGAACGCCTGAACGAAGAACTCGCCAGCCTGCCGCAATGGAAGCGCGAGTCGAGCAACCAGCTGCGTCAGCTCAACGAAGAAACCATCACCCTGGCCTTGCAGCCTTTGCTCGCACCGCTGTCGGAAAAGTACGCGGAAAACGCCGCGGTCTGCGGTTACCTGCAGGCGATGCAGGTCTATCTGTTGAAAACCGTCGTCGAGCAACTGGTCGATGACAGCAAGACCGATGCGGTCGCGCGCAAGCTGCTGGAAGAGCAATACGCCCCGAGCCTGGTGGTCGGCCATCCGGCCAGCGGCGGTGCGCCGGTGGTGTTCGAACCGCATCCGACCTACGAAAACCTGTTCGGCCGTATCGAGTACACCACCGATCAAGGCGCGCTCTACACCACCTATCGCCAGTTGCGCCCGGGTGCACTGCACCGCGCCAATGGTGGTTTCCTGATCCTTGAAGCGGAAAAAATGCTCGGCGAGCCGTTCGTGTGGGATGCGCTCAAGCGCGCCCTGCAATCGCGCAAGCTGAAGATGGAATCGCCGCTGGGCGAGATGGGCCGTTTCGCCACCGTGACGCTCAATCCGCAGCACATTCCGTTGCAGGTCAAAGTGATCATCATCGGCGCCCGTCAGCTGTATTACACGCTGCAGGACCTCGATCCGGACTTCCAGGAGATGTTCCGCGTTCTGGTGGACTTCGACGAAGACATCCCGATGGTCGACGAAAGCCTGGAGCAGTTCGCCCAGTTGCTGAAAACCCGCACTTCGGAAGAAGGCATGGCGCCGCTGACCGCCGACGCGGTGGCGCGTCTGGCGACTTACAGCGCGCGTCTGGCTGAACACCAGGGGCGTTTGTCGGCGCGGATCGGCGATCTGTTCCAGCTGGTCAGCGAGGCGGATTTCATCCGGCATCTGGCCAACGATGAAATGACCGACGCCGGCCACATCGAGCGTGCGCTCAAGGCCAAGGCCACCCGCACCGGTCGGGTGTCGGCGCGGATTCTCGACGACATGCTGGCGGGGATCATTCTGATCGACACCGACGGCGCGGCGGTCGGCAAATGCAACGGCCTGACCGTGCTCGAAGTCGGTGACTCGGCGTTCGGTGTGCCGGCGCGGATTTCCGCCACGGTGTACCCGGGCGGCAGCGGCATCGTCGACATCGAGCGCGAGGTCAACCTCGGCCAGCCGATCCACTCCAAGGGCGTGATGATTCTCACCGGGTATCTGGGCAGCCGTTATGCACAGGAATTCCCGCTGGCGATTTCCGCGAGCATCGCGCTGGAGCAATCCTACGGCTACGTCGATGGCGACAGCGCGTCGCTGGGTGAGGCGTGCACGCTGATTTCGGCGTTGTCGAAAACCCCGCTCAAGCAGTGCTTCGCGATCACCGGCTCGATCAACCAGTTCGGTGAAGTGCAGGCGGTGGGCGGGGTCAACGAGAAGATCGAAGGCTTCTTCCGTCTCTGCGAAGCACGCGGGCTGACGGGCGAGCAGGGCGCGATCATTCCGCAGGCCAACGTCGCCACCTTGATGCTCGACGAGAAGGTGCTGGCGGCGGTGCGTGCCGGGCAGTTCCACGTTTACGCGGTGCGTCAGGCCGACGAAGCGTTGAGCCTGCTGGTGGGCGAGCCGGCCGGTGAGCCGAACGAAGAGGGCGAATTCCCGGAAGGCAGCGTTAACGCGCGGGTAGTGGAGCGCCTGCGAGTGATTGCCGAGATGATCAGCGAAGAGGATCTGAAAGAGGCCGAGAAGGAACTGGCGCAGGAGGCGCTGGCGGAGGCCAAACCGGCCTGATATCAGTCTCCTTGTAATGCCCCTGTGGGAGCGAGCTTGCTCGCGAAGGCGTCCTGTCAGTCGACGAAAATGTTGCCTGATGCGCCGCTTTCGCGAGCAAGCTCGCTCCCACAGTTATTTCGGGTGCAATCATCGAAAGTGCCATCACTCTGGCGTCAATATTCACACAATGACCATTCGGCGCCTTCTGGTTCTGTGCGGCTTGCGCGGCGGACTTTTCTTCTATTCTCTGCTCAAGGACATCGACAGTATCACTGGATCGAAACAGCTCTTCAGCAAGGGCTGAACACCGGCTTTACCGAGGGTCGCCGCCATGTCGCGCAACCTCTGCCTCACCCGTCAATGCCTGGGTCTCGTGACCCGTATCGAATGCGCCATCAAGCCGTTGGCCGGCGATAACGGCATGTGGACGTTGCTCTTCGCCGCCGGCATGGCCGGTGAACAACCTTCCGCCATCAAGGCCCAGGGCCCGTTCCACGGGCCGATCGCCGCCGAGTCGATTCTCGACACCATCGTTGAAAGCCTGACGATGCACGGCTATGAGCTGGCCAATGATCCACAGATCTGGTCGTTGCATCTGCAGGCGCAGTTGCGGCAGATCAACGGTGGGCGCGGACGCAGCATCGGCACTTTCGATCACTAGATCATCAGCGCCGACCATTAGCGTCGATCAGGGCGCAGCGCCCTGGGTCTGCGCCTTGTCGAGTTTGACCTCAAAGCCGTATTGCACGGTGGCGAGGTCGGTTCGCTGATAGGTTTCCACGCGCGTCGGACGGCCGTAGAAATAATGCACGCCGAATAACGCTGGTCCTTCAGCGCTTGCGTCGTGGCTGACCGACAGAATCTGTTTCAGATAATGACCACTGTCGTCCTTGACGAAGAATCGCCATTCGTTGGCGGGGTATCGCTTCAAATCCACCACCAGCGCGTTGTTTCTGATTTCGAGCCCTTTGGGCAGGGCCTTGGCTTCGTAAGCCTGTTTGTCCACCGTGGCCAGGAACAACGGCATCGAGCCGACGGCAATCGCCGGGGTTTCCGGGAACAGGTTCAGGTCGTAGGTGATGGTCGCCTGTAGCGGGTCGACCTGATACGCCTCGGGCGGCAGTTCGATTGGCTCGTCGAGTTTGCCGTTGTGCTTTTCAGTGAAGAACGTCACCGGGCTTTCGCCGGGGCTGAAGTCGTCGCCGAGCATTTCATCGTTGAAAGTTTTGCGGTGGTCGAACTCGATGCGCGCGGCGCTCGGCTCTTCAACCGACTGGCGGATATGAACGCCGCTTTTCAGCTGTTCTTCAGTCAGAGATGCGCCCTTGAGCCAGTCGGGCGCCTGGTCGTCGTAGACAGTGATCGGCAGGTCGAGCGGCTGCACGGTTTTTTCCGTGGTGTGCGGATCGAATTCACGCACGGGCAGATCCAGGGCCTTGCGAGTGACGGTCGCTTCGGAAAAATCCAGCAGGCTGACTTCAAGGGTGTCGATCGGGCCGTTGAAATACACCTTGTTGTAGTGGTGCGGATGCTGCTGTTCAAAGGCCTGCTGTTCATCGTCCAGCTTTTTTTCCAGCGTCTCGCTCCAGGCTTTTTGCTGTTGCAGGTACGCCAGCTGCTTTTGATAGAACGCCACCTGCTCGGGGTTTTCGTTGATGGCGCCGGCACGCACCAGATACTGGCCCGTCGAGTCGCGGGCCTGGACGATCAACGGATTGAGCCGGGTGCTGGCGACTTCCGGGGCGAGCGGCAGCTGGTTGCTGAACTCGAGTTCGGCGTAGTGCGTGTCCAGTTTCAGCAGGGTCACGCTGAGGTTGCCGTCGGAGCGGGTCTGGCCGACATCCTTTTTACCCAGATTGAAACTGTACAGGCGTTTCGGGGCGATGACTTCCACCTGGCCTTGCAGGCTGACCGGGCGCGGCAGGTTCTTCTTGTCGACATTCAGTCCTTCGATGAACGGGTAGGTGACGGTCAGGTCATCGGGGTTGGTGACGTTGGAGCTGGACGGACTCAACTGAATGCCCGGATCGGTTTCCGACCATTCCGGCTGATAGGCGATGACCCGTTTGTTGCTCAGGGTTACCGATTGCCATTCCACGCCATGGGGGAACAGAAAGCCGCCGGGGATGTTGAGCACGAAAGGGAACACCGGTTGCAGGTCGGTGAGGTAATCGGAACTGGAATCCTTGTGCAGCACAAACAGGCCGTTGATGAAGGTGTCGACCAGCGCCTGCGGTGTCGGGTAATGCCGGAGTACGCCGAGGGTGTCTTCGCCGTATTCGGTCCGGGACGGTTTGTTGTCGAGTCGCTGTTGCGCGCGTTCGAGCAACAGCAGCGAGCCGCCGAGTTCGGTCACGGCGTCCTTGAGTTTCGGGTCGGTGATGGCGTCCAGCGATTGCTCGAACTGCGCGGTCTTTTCTTCGAGGCTGACGGCGGGTTTTTCATCGCCGGGCGAACACCCGCCCAGCAACAGGGCGAAGCAAATTCCGGCAGTCGTTATCGGCAATCGCACATCCATTTCCAGTCGTCCTGTCCACTGTCGCTGGGCTGTCAATGGTTTGGACACTAGCAGAAAAACTTTGACACACACACGCAGGTGGCGGATTTCCGGGCGGTTTCTGGCTGTCATGGGCGGCTGTTATACTCGCCGCCGATTTCAACCCTTCTTGTGTGAGAGTCAATGGAACGCTTTATCGAAAATGCAATGTACGCCACGCGCTGGCTGCTGGCGCCGATCTACATCGGGCTGTCCCTCGGGCTGCTGGCGCTGGCATTGAAATTCTTCCAGGAAGTGTTTCATGTCATTCCCAATGTTTTCTCCATGGCTGAGTCCGAGCTGATTCTGGTGCTGCTGTCGCTGATCGACATGGCGCTGGTCGGCGGCTTGCTGGTGATGGTGATGATTTCCGGCTACGAGAACTTCGTGTCCGAGCTGAATATCGATGAAGGCAAAGAGAAGCTCAGCTGGCTGGGCACCATGGACTCCTCGTCGCTGAAGATGAAAGTGGCGGCGTCGATCGTGGCGATCTCCTCGATCCACCTGCTGCGGATCTTCATGGACGCCAAGAACGTCGATCCCGAGCACCTGATGTGGTACGTGATCATCCACATGACCTTCGTGATCTCGGCGTTCGCCATGGGTTATCTGGACAAGCTCACCAAGCACTGATGAGCTGACGATTGCTGTAACAAAACCGCCCGTCTGTTGCGAAACAGACGGGCGGTGTCGTTTGTGGCTTGTACTTTGATCGGCCGAGGCATATCCCTGTAGGTCTCAAGGCTCGCCACCGTGTGAGGTGCGTTCATGAACCTGCAAGAGTTGAATGCGTTTGCCGTCGCCAGAAAGGTCGACGAACTGAACCTGATCTCCATGGAAGGCGGGATCTACCTGCTTGAAGCCCGCATGCATGGTGCGGCGTATCCGCTGAGCGACCCGCAGGGGAAAATGCTGATGCTGCGTTCGGTCGAGCATGCCCGGGATGTGCTGCATAACTTTCCGGTGCTGCCGTTCAACCTGGTGCACACCTCGGTGCACGATGAAATGTGCGGTCTTGGCGCCAGTGGCGAAGAAAGCCTGAAGGTGCCGCTGGCCTGGCGATCCGCGCTGTAGGCCCGAGGGCCTGATCAATGCCGGAACATCTGTGCTAGTCTGCTCGCCCTTTTGGTTCCGGGCGCGCCGGGACGCGCTGTGTACGCACGGCATGTCCTGAGGCCGTCCGCACAGCGGAGCAGTGTCATGTCCGAAGTAAATCTGTCCACCGACGAAACCCGCGTCAGCTACGGCATCGGCCGTCAGCTGGGTGACCAGCTGCGCGACAACCCGCCACCGGGTGTCAGCCTGGACGCCATCCTGGCTGGTCTGACCGACGCATTCGCCGGTAAGGAAAGCCGTGTAAGCCAGGAAGCCATGTCCGCCAGCTTCAAGGTGATCCGCGAGATCATGCAAGCCGAAGCCGCTGCCAAGGCTGAAGCCGCCGCTGGCGAAGGCCTGGCATTCCTGGCTGAAAACGCCAAGAAAGAAGGCATCACCACCCTGGCTTCCGGCCTGCAGTTCGAAGTGCTGACTCAAGGTGAAGGCGCCAAGCCATCTCGTGAAGACACCGTGCGTACTCACTACCACGGCACGCTGATCGACGGCACTGTGTTCGACAGCTCCTACGAGCGTGGTCAGCCGGCTGAATTCCCGGTTGGCGGCGTTATCGCTGGCTGGACCGAAGCCCTGCAACTGATGAATGCCGGCAGCAAATGGCGTCTGTACGTGCCGAGCGAACTGGCTTACGGCGCTCAAGGCGTTGGCAGCATCCCGCCGCACAGCGTTCTGGTGTTCGACGTCGAGCTGCTCGACGTTCTGTAATCCCGTTACCCTGCACAAGCGTGGCTTGTGCAGGGTTTCTCCGTCGTTCTCATACTTCGATCTTGTTGTGCAGTTCACTGGTCGGGCGCAAGGCCCGGGCATAGCAGAACAGGAACAGATTGCGCACCAGCTCCTTGAGCACCAATGGCTCGCTGGAACTCAGGCCGCTGACGTCCAGATCCCCTTGATCCTGCAACTCGTGCAGGGCTTCTTCTTCCAGTACCGCGCAGACTTCACCGGTTTCCCGATGCAGGATCCTGAGGTACGGGTGCGGGCGATCCAGCCAGGCGTCGATCAAATAAGTCATGGGTCTCATCTCCATTGAAAGGGTTTCAATGAGAATAATTCTTATTCGTCAAATAGCAAGCGCCTATTGGCGGTTTGTGATTTTTTGCGGGTAAAGATTGCGTAAGGTCAAAACGGCTGGCGCTTGGCTATCGCGAGGATTTGCTGGGGATTGCGGGGGAGGGCGAAGCTCCATCCCACGGCGGGCGCGGGATGGAAGACGGCAGAATCAGACTTTTCTGACGAACTCGGATTTGAGTTTCATCGGGCCGATGCCGTCGATCTTGCAGTCGATGTCGTGATCGCCATCGCACAGGCGGATGTTCTTGACCTTGGTGCCGACCTTGACCACCAGCGAGGTGCCCTTGACCTTCAGGTCCTTGATCACGGTGATGGTGTCGCCGTCCTGCAGGACGTTACCGACCGAATCCTTTTTCACGGCATCGTCGGATGCCACTTCGGCTTCACCGCCGGCAGACCACTCGTGGGCGCACTCCGGGCACACCAGTTGGGTGCCGTCTTCGTAGGTGTATTCGGAATTGCATTTCGGGCAGGGTGGCAACGTGCTCACTAAGGCTCCTTGGAGAGGGGATCGCTAAAAGTCGCACATTGTATAGGGTTTTAGCCGCTGATGGCAGGCAACAAAAAACCGCAGGCTCCGACGGAGGCTGCGGTTTTTTATGATGCGGCGTTGATCAGTGCGTGCGGGCGACCGCGAACTCGCTCAGCTCAACCAGTGCATCGCGGTATTCGCTGGCCGGCAGCGCGTCGAGGCACTTGATCGCGCGGGCCACGTAGTCACGGGCCAGTTGCGCGGTGTATTCCAGGGAGCCGGAGGCTTCCACGGCGATGCGGATGCTTTCCAGGTCTTCGATCCCGCCTTTCTGAATCGCCTGGCGTACCAGTGCAGCTTGCTCTGGCGTGCCTTCGCGCATGGTGTAGATCAGCGGCAGGGTCGGCTTGCCTTCGGCCAGATCGTCACCGACGTTCTTGCCCAGGGTTTCGGCGTCGCCCTTGTAGTCGAGCAGGTCGTCTACCAGCTGGAATGCCACGCCCAGGTGGTCACCGAAGGTACGCAGCGCTTCGCTCTGCTCGGCGGTGGCACCGGCCAGCGCGGCGGCGCTGTGGGTCGAAGCCTCGAAGAGCATCGCGGTCTTGCCGCGGATGACTTCCATGTAGGTTTCTTCAGTGGTGCTGGCGTCGCGAACCTTGGACAGTTGCAGCACTTCGCCTTCGGCGATGATGCGCGTGGCCTGGGACAGGATCTTCATTACCGGCATCGAGCCCAGTTCGACCATCATCTCGAACGAGCGCGAGTACAGAAAGTCGCCGACCAGTACGCTCGGGGCGTTGCCCCACATGGCGTTGGCGGTCGAACGGCCACGGCGCATGCCGGACATGTCGACCACGTCGTCATGCAGCAGGGTCGCGGTGTGCAGGAATTCGATGGTGGCGGCCAGCAGGCGCATGTCGTCGCCTTCGCGACCCAGGGCCTTGCCACACAGCAGCACCAATAAAGGACGCAGGCGTTTGCCGCCGGCCGACGTGATGTAATCGCCGATTTTCGATACCAGCGGCACTCGGGAAGTCAGCTGCTTCTTGATGATGCCGTCGACGGCGCTAAAATCGTCCGCCACCGCGCGGTAGAAAGCTTGGGGTTGCATCAGCGACAGGTGCTCCAGAAGGGTTGCGCGGCATGCTAGGACCCACGTCCGGGCCTGTCAAGGCGCGATGGACGGCCCCTTGCATGACTTCGAAGGCTTGCGTACAATCGCGCACCCTGAACTTCCTGGGCAGCACCTGCCTTACGCAATTGCAAACGGGCCTCCAGCCCATTGCAGCCATGCCAGCCAATACCTCTTCTTATAAAGAGCTGGGTGAGCAGGATTATCGGAGAAATACCATGTCTTATGCAGTAATCGTTACTGGTGGCAAGCAGTACAAAGTTGCACCAGGTGAATACCTGAAGATCGAAAAACTGGAAGTCGCTACTGGCGAATCCGTAACTTTTGATCGCGTTCTGTTGGTTGCCAATGGCGACGACGTGAATATCGGCGCTCCAGTTGTTGCTGGCGCTACCGTTGTGGCTGAAGTGATCTCCCAAGGTCGTCACGATAAAGTCCGCATCATCAAGTTCCGTCGTCGTAAGCACCACATGAAGCGTATGGGCCACCGCCAGTGGTACACCGAGATCAAAATCACCGGTATTCAGGCTTAATTTCAGCCTAATTCCTCACTAGGAGAATTGACTCATGGCACACAAAAAAGCTGGTGGTAGTACCCGTAACGGTCGCGACTCAGAAGCCAAACGCCTTGGCGTGAAGATGTATGGCGGCCAGGTCATCAAGGCCGGCAACATCATCGTGCGTCAGCGCGGCACCCAATTCCACGCTGGCTACGGCGTTGGCATGGGTAAAGATCACACTCTCTTCGCGAAAATCGAAGGCGTGATCAAGTTCGAAGTAAAGGGCGCTTTCAACCGCCGTTACGTGAGCGTAGTCGCGGCTTAATCGCGAGTATGCTGGAGAAGCCCTGTCTTGCGACGGGGCTTTTTCGTTTGTGGGGTGAGTCTCTTGCAAAGCTGTTTGTATGGGCTGTCGGCGTGCGATGCAGGTCGTGAGTTGGGGTCGCTGCGCTCATTTTTGCAAGAGTCTTATGTCTTGATTGTTTTTCGGCTCGTCCGTACGGCGAGAGGCGTTGGTTATGAAGTTTGTTGATGAAGTATCGATCCGCGTAAAGGCTGGTGACGGCGGCAATGGCTGCATGAGTTTCCGTCGGGAAAAATTCATTGAAAACGGCGGTCCGAACGGTGGTGACGGCGGTGACGGCGGTTCCATCTTCATGATGGCCGACGAAAACCTCAACACCCTGGTGGACTACCGTTACACCCGGCACTTCGATGCCGAGCGTGGTTCCAACGGTGGCAGCACCGACTGCACCGGCAAGAAGGGTGAAGACCTGATCCTGCGCGTGCCGGTCGGCACCACCGTGATCGACTCCGCCACCCAGGAAGTCATCGGTGACCTGACCAAGGCTGGTCAGAAACTGATGGTGGTTCAGGGCGGCTGGCATGGTCTGGGTAACACCCGTTTCAAATCCAGTACCAACCGTGCACCGCGTCAGACCACCCCGGGCAAGCCGGGCGAGCAGCGCGACCTGAAACTGGAAATGAAGGTTCTGGCTGACGTCGGCCTGCTGGGCCTGCCGAACGCCGGTAAAAGTACCTTTATCCGTTCGGTATCGGCTGCCAAGCCGAAGGTCGCCGATTACCCGTTCACCACGCTGGTGCCGAACCTGGGTGTTGTCAGCGTCGATCGCTGGAAGAGCTTCGTCATCGCCGACATTCCGGGGCTGATCGAAGGCGCTTCCGACGGTGCCGGTCTGGGCATTCGTTTCCTCAAGCACCTGGCGCGTACTCGTCTGTTGCTGCACCTCGTGGATATGGCGCCGCTGGACGACAGCAGTGCGCCGGACGCCGCTGAGGTAATCGTCAACGAGCTGATCAAGTTCAGCCCGTCGCTGGCCGAGCGTGATCGCTGGCTGGTACTGAACAAGTGCGACCAGATCCTCGAAGAAGAACACGAGGAGCGGGTCAAGGAAGTGGTCGAGCGTCTGCAGTGGGAAGGTCCGGTCTACGTGATCTCTGCCATCGCCAAAGAAGGCACCGAGCGCCTGACGCGCGACATCATGCGTTATCTGGAAGATCGTGCCGATCGCCTGGCCAATGACCCGGCCTACAAGGAAGAACTGGCCGATCTCGATCAGCGCATCGAAGACGAAGCCCGTGCTCAGTTGCAGGCGCTGGATGACAAGCGTGCCCTGCGTCGCAGCGGCGTGAAGTCGGTCCATGACATCGGCGACGATGACTGGGACGAAGAAGATGTGGATGACGAAGACGGTCCGGAAATCATTTACGTGCGTGACTGATTCGTTGCAGTAAACTTAAGCGCCGCTCAATCGAGCGGCGTTTTAGTATCTGGAAATCGATTGTTGGTCACGAAGAACCACGAATAACGTCACGGGCAGTGCCAGGTCGCGCTGCCCTCAAGCTAAGGTTGAAGATGATGCGGAGCAAGGTGACAGGTGCGCAGCGTTGGGTCGTGAAGATCGGCAGCGCTTTGCTGACAGCGGATGGCAAAGGGCTGGATCGCGCGGCAATGGGTGTCTGGGTCGAGCAGATGGTGGCTTTGCATGAGGCCGGCGTCGAGCTGGTGCTGGTGTCCTCCGGGGCAGTGGCGGCGGGCATGAGTCGCCTCGGCTGGACCGCGCGACCCAGTGCGATGCACGAGCTCCAGGCCGCTGCAGCAATCGGTCAGATGGGCTTGGTGCAAGCCTGGGAATCGAGCTTTGCCGAGCATGGCCGGCACACTGCGCAGATTCTCCTGACTCACGACGACCTGTCCGATCGCAAGCGCTACCTGAACGCCCGTAGCACCTTGCGTGCGCTGGTCGAGCTGAAAGTCATCCCGGTAATCAACGAAAACGACACCGTGGTCACCGACGAAATCCGTTTCGGCGACAACGACACGCTCGCGGCGCTGGTGGCCAACCTGGTCGAAGCTGATCTGCTGGTGATCCTGACGGATCGCGACGGCATGTTCGACGCTGATCCGCGCAATAACCCTGACGCCCAGCTGATTTACGAAGCGCGCGCCGATGATCCGGCGCTGGATGCAGTGGCGGGCGGTACTGGCGGTGCATTGGGTCGTGGCGGCATGCAGACCAAGCTGCGCGCGGCGCGTCTGGCGGCACGTTCCGGTGCTCATACCATCATTGTTGGCGGGCGTCTGGAGCGCGTGCTCGACCGGCTTAAAGCGGGTGAGCGCATTGGTACGTTGCTGTCGCCTGAGCGCGGCATGCTCGCGGCGCGCAAGCAGTGGCTGGCCGGACATCTGCAAACCCGTGGCACGCTGGTGCTGGATGATGGTGCGGTATCCGCGTTGTCGCAAGGCAACAAAAGCCTGCTGCCGGTCGGCGTCAAACTGGTTCAGGGCAGTTTCCGTCGTGGCGAAATGGTGGTTTGCGTGGCGCCGGACGGTCGTGAGATCGCCCGTGGCCTGGCTAACTACAGCGCGCTGGAAGCACAAAAAATCATCGGTCAGTCGTCGGATGCGATTGTCGGTTTGCTGGGTTACATGGCAGAGCCGGAACTGGTTCACCGTGACAACCTGATTCTGGTGTAAGGAAAACGCGATGCGTATGGCAAAAGGATTGTTGGGCTTGTTGATGGCGCTGCCATTGCTGGCCTCGGCCGAGGAAATCGGTCAGGTGTCGACGGTGTTCAAGTTTGTCGGGCCGAACGATCGGATCGTGGTCGAGGCATTCGATGATCCGAAGGTTGAAGGCGTGACTTGCTACCTGTCGCGCGCCAAGACTGGCGGTGTGAAGGGTGGGTTGGGTCTGGCCGAGGATCGTGCCGAGGCTTCCATTGCCTGCCGCCAGGTCGGGCCGATCAACTTCAAGGGTGAATTGAAGGATGGCGAAGAGGTGTTCAAGGAGCGCACTTCGCTGGTGTTCAAGACCATGCAGGTGGTGCGCTTTCTCGACAAGAAGCGCAATACGCTGGTGTATCTCGTCTACAGCGATCGCCTGATCGAGGGTAGTCCGCAGAATGCGGTGACGGCGATCCCGATTCTGCCGTGGGCGTCGGCTCATTAATCGCGCGTAAAAAAAGAGGAGCCGGCTGGCTCCTCTTTTTTTGCCTGCGATTTGCTGAAGTCAGAGCAAATCGCAGGCAATAAAAAACCGACCCTGAGGTCGGTTTTTTAATGACTACGTCGCTTAGGCAGCTTCTTTCAGTGCCTTGACGTGGCCATTCAGACGGCTCTTATGACGAGCAGCCTTGTTCTTGTGGATGATGCCTTTATCGGCCATACGGTCGATAACTGGCACAGCCAGAACGTATGCAGCTTGAGCTTTTTCAGCGTCTTTTGCGTCGATGGCTTTAACTACATTCTTGATGTAGGTACGAACCATGGAACGCAGGCTGGCGTTGTGGCTGCGACGCTTCTCAGCCTGTTTTGCACGTTTTTTGGCGGAAGGTGAGTTGGCCACCGTCGAGCTCCTCGAAAGACTTTTTAGGAAATAGCAAACAAAATAGGCCGCGAATCATGCCGATGAAGAGATGTCTTGTCAAGGGCGCTTGAGACGTTCCGCTAAGTGGTAGGTATAAAGAGGCGGGATATTTATTTCCGGCGCTTGACCTGTAAACTCGCGAGCTTTGGCTCTGTGCTGTTGCGGCGCGGAGTATCGCACAAGTGGGCGCGTTATTCGCCTGCTGTTTATCGACAGGCACACATTCCTTCAATGAATCTGCTCAAATCGTTGGCCGCCGTCAGCTCTATCACGATGCTTTCCCGGATTCTCGGGTTTGTTCGCGACACGCTCATCGCCCGTACCTTCGGCGCCGGAATGGCGACCGACGCCTTCTTCATCGCCTTCAAACTGCCCAATCTGCTGCGCAGGATTTTCGCCGAGGGGGCGTTTTCCCAGGCTTTTGTGCCAATCCTGGCCGAATATAAAAGCCAGAAGGGCGAAGAGGCGACCCGCACCTTTATTGCCTATGTTTCCGGCCTGCTGACGCTGGTACTGGCGCTGGTCACCGCGCTGGGCATGATCGCCGCGCCCTGGGTGATCTGGGCCACGGCGCCGGGTTTCACCGATACGCCGGAAAAATTCCAGCTGACCTCCGACCTGCTGCGAGTGACCTTCCCCTATATATTGCTGATCTCCCTGTCTTCACTGGCGGGTGCGATCCTCAATACCTGGAACCGTTTCTCGGTGCCGGCATTCGTGCCGACCCTGCTCAACGTCAGCATGATCGTGTTTTCGCTGTTCCTGACGCCGTACTTCGATCCGCCGGTCATGGCGCTTGGCTGGGCGGTGCTGGTGGGTGGTCTGGCGCAGTTGCTCTATCAACTGCCGCACCTGAAAAAGATAGGCATGCTGGTGCTGCCGCGCCTGAACCTGCGCGATACCGGTGTCTGGCGGGTGATGAAGCAGATGTTGCCGGCAATCATCGGCGTCTCGGTCAGCCAGATTTCCCTGATCATCAACACCATCTTCGCCTCGTTCCTGGTGGCGGGCTCGGTGTCGTGGATGTATTACGCCGACCGTCTCATGGAGTTGCCGTCCGGTGTGCTGGGTGTGGCGCTGGGCACAATCCTGCTGCCGACATTGGCCAAGACCTACGCCAGCAAGGATCGTCACGAATATTCGCGGATTCTCGACTGGGGCCTGCGCCTGTGCTTCGTGCTGGTGCTGCCGTGTGCGCTGGCGCTGGGGATCCTGGCCGAGCCGTTGACCGTTTCGCTGTTCCAGTACGGCCAGTTCAGCGGGTTTGACGCTGAGATGACTCAGCGGGCGTTGATTGCCTATTCTGTCGGTCTGCTCGGAATCATCGTGATCAAAGTGCTGGCGCCAGGCTTTTATGCGCAACAAAACATCCGTACGCCGGTAAAAATCGCAATCTTCACCCTGGTGGTCACGCAGCTGTTCAACCTGGTGTTGATCGGCCCTCTGGCGCATGCCGGTCTGGCACTGGCGATCAGCGCCGGTGCCTGCCTGAATGCCGGGCTGCTGTTCTATCAATTGCGCAAACAGCAGATGTATCAACCGCAGCCGGGCTGGTTGAAGTTCGGTTTCAAGCTTGTGGTTGCGGTGGCGGTAATGTCAGCGGTGCTGTTGATCGGCATGCATTTCATGCCCGCTTGGGATCAGGGACACATGCTGGAGCGCTTCCTTCGTCTGGGCGCGTTGGTGGTTGCCGGCGTGATCGCTTATTTCGGCATGTTGCTGCTGCTCGGTTTCCGCCTGCGCGACTTCAATCGCAAGGCGTTGAGCTGAGGTTTTTTCCCTGAAAAACGGGCGCGAGCCGGCAGTTTTGTCGGCTCGATCACTTTGGGTTACGGTGTTGCCTGTCGTCGGCCGTCGGGTGTGGTTATAATCGGCCACTTTATGAGCAAGAAGCGCGTTATGCAGCTGGTTCGAGGCCTCCACAATCTGCGCCCCCAGCATCGGGGCTGCGTCGCCACTATTGGCAACTTTGACGGTGTTCACCGTGGTCACCAGGCTATTCTGGCCCGACTGCGTGAGCGTGCGCTCGAGTTGGGCGTACCCAGCTGCGTGGTGATTTTCGAGCCGCAGCCACGGGAATTCTTTGCCCCGGAGACCGCGCCGGCGCGTCTGGCCCGGTTGCGCGACAAGCTGCAACTGCTGGCCGCTGAAGGCGTCGACCGGGTTCTGTGCCTGGCATTCAACCAGCGCTTGAGCAAGCTCAGCGCCAGTGAGTTCGTCGATACGATTTTGGTCGATGGCCTCGGCGTGCAGCATCTGGAGGTCGGTGACGATTTCCGCTTCGGTTGTGACCGTCTCGGCGATTTCGATTTCCTCCTGCAGGCCGGGCAGGTCCACGGTTTTACCGTGGAAGCCGCGCAAACCGTCGAGCTGGACGGCATCCGCGTCAGCAGCACCCAGGTGCGCAACGCATTGGCCGCCGCCGATTTTGCCTTGGCTGAACGCCTGCTGGGCCGTCCGTACCGAATTGCCGGACGCGTGCTGCATGGCCAGAAACTGGCCCGCCAACTGGGTACGCCCACGGCGAACATTCAACTCAAGCGCCGTCGCGTGCCGTTCACCGGGGTTTACCTGGTCGACGTCGACATCGACGGCAAGACCTGGCCCGGCGTCGCCAATATCGGCGTGCGGCCCACGGTGCAAGGTGATGGCAAGGCCCACCTTGAAGTCCATCTTTTAGATTTTGCCGGCGATCTGTATGACCGGCGTTTGACGGTGGTTTTCCACCAGAAGCTGCGTGAAGAGCAGCGTTTCGCCTCCCTGGAGGCATTGAAAACGGCGATCAGCGCGGATGTCGCCGCCGCCCGTGCACTAGCCGCACCTAGCGCCCATCGCTAATGAAGAGCCTTAAATGACCGACTATAAAGCCACGCTAAACCTTCCGGACACCGCCTTCCCAATGAAGGCCGGCCTGCCACAGCGCGAACCGCAGATCCTGCAGCGCTGGGACAGTATTGGCCTGTACGGAAAGTTGCGCGAGATTGGCAAGGATCGTCCGAAGTTCGTCCTGCACGACGGCCCTCCGTACGCCAACGGTACGATCCACATCGGTCACGCACTGAACAAGATTCTCAAGGACATGATCATCCGCTCGAAGACCCTGTCGGGCTTCGACGCGCCGTATGTCCCGGGCTGGGATTGCCACGGCCTGCCGATCGAGCACAAGGTTGAAGTGACCCACGGCAAGAACCTGGGCGCGGACAAGACCCGTGAACTGTGCCGTGCCTACGCCACCGAGCAGATCGAAGGGCAGAAGTCCGAATTCATCCGTCTCGGCGTGCTGGGCGACTTCGCCAACCCGTACAAGACCATGGACTTCAAGAACGAGGCGGGCGAAATCCGCGCTCTCGCCGAAATCGTCAAGGGCGGTTTCGTGTTCAAGGGCCTGAAGCCTGTGAACTGGTGCTTCGATTGCGGTTCGGCTCTGGCCGAAGCGGAAGTCGAGTACGAGAACAAGAAGTCCTCGACCATCGACGTGGCCTTCCCGATCGCTGACGAGGCCAAACTGGCCGCCGCGTTCGGTCTGCCGTCGCTGGGCAAACCGGCCTCGATCGTGATCTGGACCACCACCCCGTGGACCATCCCGGCGAACCAGGCGCTCAACGTTCACCCGGAATTCACCTACGCGCTGGTCGACATCGGCGACAAGCTGCTGGTGCTGGCTGAAGAGCTGGTCGAGTCCTGCCTGACCCGTTACGGCGTCGAAGGCACCGTATTGGCCACCGCACCGGGTTCGGCGCTGGAGCTGATCAACTTCCGTCACCCGTTCTACGATCGTCTGTCGCCGGTGTACCTGGCCGACTACGTGGAGCTGGGCGCCGGCACCGGCGTGGTTCACTCCGCCCCGGCCTACGGCGTGGACGACTTTGTGACCTGCAAGAAGTACGGCATGGTCAACGACGACATCCTCAACCCGGTACAGAGCAACGGCGTCTACGTGCCGTCGCTGGAGTTCTTCGGCGGCCAGTTCATCTGGAAGGCCAACCCGGCCATCGTCGAAAAACTGACCGAAGTCGGTGCGCTGCTGCACACCACCGTCATCGAACACAGCTACATGCACTGCTGGCGCCACAAGACCCCGCTGATCTACCGCGCCACCGCGCAGTGGTTCATCGGCATGGACAAGGAGCCGGTCAGCGGCGACACCCTGCGCGTACGCTCGCTCAAAGCCATCGAAGACACCAAGTTCGTCCCGGCCTGGGGCCAGGCGCGCCTGCACTCGATGATCGCCAACCGTCCGGACTGGTGCATCTCCCGTCAGCGCAACTGGGGCGTGCCGATCCCGTTCTTCCTGAACAAGGAAAGCGGCGAGCTGCACCCACGCACCGTCGAGCTGATGGAAGAAGTCGCCAAACGTGTCGAAGTCGAGGGCATCGAAGCCTGGTTCAAACTCGACGCTGCCGAACTGCTGGGCGATGAAGCGCCGCAGTACGACAAGATCAGCGACACCCTCGACGTCTGGTTCGATTCGGGCACCACGCACTGGCACGTCCTGCGCGGTTCGCACCCGATGGGCCACGAGACCGGCCCGCGCGCCGACCTGTACCTGGAAGGTTCCGACCAGCACCGTGGCTGGTTCCATTCGTCCTTGCTGACCGGCTGCGCCATCGACAATCACGCGCCGTACCGCGAGCTGCTGACCCACGGTTTCACCGTGGACGAGTCCGGCCGCAAGATGTCCAAGTCCCTGGGCAACGTGATCGCGCCGCAGAAAGTCAACGACACCCTGGGCGCCGACATCATGCGTCTGTGGGTCGCTTCGACCGACTACTCGGGCGAGATGGCCGTGTCCGAGCAGATCCTGCAGCGCAGTGCGGATGCCTATCGTCGTATCCGTAACACCGCGCGCTTCCTGCTTTCCAACCTGACCGGTTTCAACCCGGCCACCGACCTGCTGCCGGCCGAAGACATGCTGGCGCTGGACCGCTGGGCGGTGGATCGCACCCTGCTGCTGCAACGCGAACTGCAAGAGCACTACGGCGAATACCGTTTCTGGAACGTCTACTCGAAGATCCACAACTTCTGCGTGCAGGAGCTGGGTGGTTTCTATCTGGACATCATCAAGGATCGCCAGTACACCACCGGCGCCGACAGCAAGGCCCGTCGTTCGTGCCAGACCGCGCTGTTCCACATCTCCGAAGCGCTGGTGCGCTGGATCGCGCCGATCCTGGCCTTCACCGCCGATGAGCTGTGGCAATACCTGCCGGGCGAACGCAACGAATCGGTGATGCTCAACACCTGGTACGAAGGCCTGACCGAGTTGCCGGAAGGCTTCGAGCTGGGTCGCGAGTACTGGGATCGCATCATGGAAGTGAAGGTGGCGGTCAACAAGGAAATGGAAATCCAGCGCGCGGCCAAGGCCGTCGGTGGCAACCTGCAAGCCGAAGTGACGCTGTTCGCCGAAGACGCGCTGACCGCCGACCTGGCCAAGCTGAGCAACGAGCTGCGCTTTGTCCTGATCACTTCGACTGCCACTGTTGCGCCGTTCGTGCACGCTCCGGCCGACGCCGTGGACACCGAAGTCAGCGGCCTGAAGCTGAAGATCGTCAAATCCGCCTTCCCGAAATGCGCCCGTTGCTGGCACTGCCGCGAAGATGTCGGCGTGAACCCGGAGCATCCGGAAATCTGCGGCCGTTGCGTGGACAACATCGATGGCGCTGGCGAGGTTCGTCACTATGCCTAATGCCGTTGGCCGTTTCGGACGGCTGAGCTGGCTCTGGTTGAGCTTGCTGGTTCTGGTCATCGACCAGGCCAGCAAGTTCTACTTCGAAGGCAAGCTCGAGATGTTCCAGCAGATCGTGATCATCCCTGATTACTTCAGCTGGACCCTGGCTTACAACACCGGCGCTGCCTTCAGCTTCCTCGCGGACAGCTCTGGCTGGCAGCGCTGGCTGTTCGCCCTGATCGCGATTGCGGTCAGTGCAGTGCTGGTGGTCTGGCTCAAGCGCCTGGGCCGCAACGAAACCTGGCTGGCCATCGCGCTGGCGCTGGTTCTTGGCGGCGCACTGGGCAACCTTTATGACCGCATTGCCCTGGGCCATGTGATCGACTTCATTCTGGTGCACTGGCAGAACCGCTGGTACTTCCCGGCGTTCAACTTCGCCGACAGCGCCATCACCGTTGGCGCGGTGATGCTGGCACTGGACATGTTCAAAAGTAAGAAAACCGGAGAAACCGTTCATGACTGAACAGGTATTGGCTGAGCAACGCATCGGCCAGAACACGGAAGTCACCTTGCACTTTGCATTGCGCCTGGAGAACGGCGACACGGTCGACAGCACCTTCGACAAAGCCCCGGCGACCTTCAAGGTCGGTGACGGCAATCTGCTGCCGGGCTTCGAGGCGGCGCTGTTCGGTTTCAAGGCCGGCGACAAGCGTACCCTGACCGTCGAGCCGGAGAACGCTTTCGGCCAGCCTAACCCGCAAAACGTACAGATCATCCCGCGCTCGCAGTTTGCGGACATGGAGCTGTCGCCGGGTCTGCTGGTGATCTTCAACGATGCGGCCAATACTGAGTTACCGGGTGTGGTGAAAGAATTCGACGACGCGCAAGTGACCGTCGACTTCAACCACCCGCTGGCCGGCAAGACGCTGACCTTTGACGTGGAAATCTTCTCCGTCAAAGCGCTGTAACTGACCGCACGCGGTCAAAAATGTGGGAGCGGGCTTGCTCGCGAATGCTGACTGACATTCAACGTAGATGTTGTCTGACACACCGCTTTCGCGAGCAGGCTCGCTCCCACAATGTTTTCCACCGTTTTCGCTATTTCTTGCGCGCAAGACACGAGGCACCGCATGCAAATCAAACTCGCCAACCCCCGTGGCTTCTGCGCCGGCGTGGACCGGGCGATCGAAATCGTCAACCGCGCCCTGGAGGTCTTCGGGCCGCCGATCTATGTGCGTCATGAAGTGGTGCACAACAAGTTCGTGGTCGAAGACCTGCGCAGTCGTGGCGCGATCTTCGTCGAGGAACTCGATCAGGTACCGGACGACGTGATCGTGATCTTCAGTGCCCACGGCGTCTCGCAAGCCGTGCGTGCCGAAGCCGCCGGCCGTGGCCTGAAAGTGTTCGACGCCACCTGCCCGCTGGTGACCAAGGTGCATATCGAAGTCGCGAAATACAGTCGCGACGGCCGTGAATGCATCCTGATCGGCCACGCCGGTCACCCGGAAGTCGAAGGCACCATGGGCCAGTACGACGCCAGCAATGGCGGCGCGATCTACCTCGTCGAAGACGAGAAGGATGTCGCCGAGTTGCAGGTACATAACCCGGACAAACTGGCGTTCGTCACCCAGACCACGCTGTCCATGGATGACACCAGTCGTGTCATCGACGCACTGCGTACGCGTTTCCCGGCCATTGGCGGGCCGCGCAAGGATGATATCTGCTACGCCACCCAGAACCGTCAGGACGCGGTCAAGCAACTGGCCGACGAATGCGACGTGGTGTTGGTGGTGGGCAGCCCGAACAGCTCCAACTCCAACCGCCTGCGTGAGCTGGCCGAACGCATGGCCACGCCGGCCTACCTGATCGATGGCGCCGAAGACCTGCAAAAGAGCTGGTTCGACGGTGTCGAGCGTATCGGCATCACCGCCGGCGCCTCCGCTCCGGAAGTCCTGGTGCGTGGCGTGATCCAGCAGTTGCAGGCCTGGGGCGCCACCGGCGCCGACGAACTGGCCGGGCGTGAGGAGAACATCACGTTCTCGATGCCTAAAGAGCTGCGCGTTCGCTCGATCTGATCGCTTTATCCTTTCGGCACAACGCCTGTTCAGCCTTTTGGCTGGTCAGGCGTACGCGACCGGTCGCCGCCAGTACAACTTGAAGCTGGCTGACCGGCTCGCGAGCCGAGCATAGATGTAACGTCCCCGCCTGAAATTTCCGGTCCGGCACCAGTGGCTGGCCCAGGCTGCTGAAGCGTATGTAGCGGCTCACCAGCCAGTTGCCGACAATCGGTATCCGTCCGTCACTCGCCTGCTCGATCAGCAATGGATTATCGGCATCCCCCGGTCCATTTCCGCTGATATCCAGAATGATCCGCCAGCCCTGACCCCAATCACCGTTGATGCCATGAATCACCACGCTCTGGTTGCGCGTGATGGCCATGGTCCGGGCATTGCGAATCCCGTCGAGCAAAGACTGCGCGGCCTGTTGCCGCCGGTTTGATTCGGTGAAGTCCGCCAGTGCCGGACTGACCAACGACAGAACAATTGCGCCGATCGCCAGTCCCATTAGCAGTTCGACCAGACTGAAACCCTGTTGCGGCATGTGCGCGTCCTCCCTGGATTGTGCACAGCGGCGCAATCCGTGCGCCGTTCGCGGTAAATCAACCGGCGCATGCCGGTCGAATGTTCTAGGTTTGTACAGGTATAGCCGACGGCAACGGAGGGCATCGATGGATCATCGTACAAAAGGTTTCACGCTGATCGAGCTGTTGGTGGCGGTCGCGGTGTTTGTGATCCTGATCACGATGGCAGTGCCGGCGTTCACCCGTTCGGTGCAGGGCAGCAAGGCCGACACCGAGGTCGGCGACCTGCAACGGGCCCTCAATTACGCAAGGCTCGAGGCAATCAATCGGGGCATCACCACCCGCTTGCGGCCGAGCGCCGGCGGCAGTGCCTGGACCGGCGAACTGTCGGTCTACGACAGTACTGGCACTCAGGCCAATGTATTGCGGGTTGTTCCAGCGATGAGCAGCGGCGCGACTCTGACGCTACCCTCTGGAGTGACCGCGCTGGATTTCAACAATCTGGGCGGACTGGCGGCACCGTCCACGGCGGTGGTCATCAGTTATGTGCTGGGAACGCAAAGCAGGACGCTGAACGTGTGTCTGAACGGACGAATTCAACTGGGTGGAAGTTGCGGATGAGGGCAGGGAGCAAGCACGCACAGGAGGGCATGACGCTGATCGAAGTGCTGGTCGCGTTGTTGATTCTGACGGTCGGGTTGCTGGGCGCGGCGGCGGTTCAGCTCAATGCGCTGAAGTACACCGACAGCTCGCGCATGACCAGCCAGGCGAGTTTCATCGCTTACGACATGATGGACCGGATACGCGCCAACTCGGGCGCCGACTACACCGTCACACCGCCGACCACGGGCAACCTGAGTGTCGCCCGGGATCAGGATCTCTACGACTTCACCAGTAATATCGTCAATTTCGGCGGCCCGACCGCCACCGGCAGCATCACCCTCAATCAGCGCGTTTACACCATCACCATCACCTGGAGTGACGCGCGCGCCGCCAATACGAGCAGTGCGCCCCGCAGCGTTGTCCTGACCAGCCGCGCCGCAGTCGATCCGGTGGCCACGCCATGAAGCGCCAAAACCTGGGCTTCGGCCTGATCGAAATGCTGGTCGCCCTGGCGCTGGGGCTGATCGTGGTACTCGGCGTTGTGCAAATCTTCCTGGCGGCGAAGAACACCTACGTCAGCCAGAACAGCGCCGCCGCCATGCAGGAAGATGCGCGGTTCGTGCTGAGCAAGATGATCCAGGAGCTGCGCATGGTGGGTATGTTCGGCTGCCTGGGCACGATTACCGATTCAAGCTCGACGGGGGATTTCACTGCGGCCCAGATCACGCCGATCAGCTGGGACAATGCCAGTCTCAAGCTGACCCTGGTTACCGCCGATGTCGGCAGTGCGGGCGGGACACCGACCTGGACTGTGGTCTCCGATTGCCGTAACAGCGCCACCGCTTATACCGGCGCGCGGGCGGCGGCGACGGGCCAGATCGCGTTTCCGATCCGTCGGCTGATCTACAGCTTCAGCAACAACCAGATTCTGATGGGCACCGGCAGCGGTAACCCGGCCCAGCAGGTGCTGGTGAACAACGTCAGTGCGTTCACGGTGATGTTTGGTCTTGCGAGTTCCGCGACCGATGTCGCGGCGTCCACCTACAGCGCCAATCCCGGTGATCCCGCGCGGATCCGCAGCGTGCGTCTGAGCCTGACCCTCACTGACCCGAACAATCGGGTCCGCAATCAAACCTTCAACGTGGTTGCCGCCTTGCGCAACCGCTTGCAGTGAGGGACGAGCGATGAACGTTTCTCTCCATCGGCGACGGTCCCAGGGCGGCATGGTGTTGCTGGTCAGCCTGGTGTTTCTGCTGCTCCTGACGCTGATCGGCCTGTCATCGATGCAGAGCGCCAACCTGCAGGAAAAAATGGCTGGCAGCGTGAGCCTGCGCAATCAATCGTTCCAGACTGCCGAGGCGGCGCTGCGTATCGGCGAAAGCGCGGTGCAACTGGACGGCTACGCGCTGGCGGTGTGCGCCAGCACCACTCAATGTGCGCCGCCGGCGGAGTCCTCGGTGGTCAACGCGGCGGGGCTCAACTCCACGTCGGGCGTGACCTGGATCGCCGCCGGCAGCGGGTTCTACGGGGTGCAGAACATCGGTACGACCCTGACGGCGGTGAACGTGCCGAGCAACACCTCGGCGACGTTGTACCGGGTCACGGCCGTCGGCATCGCCGGTACTTCGCGCAGTGTGGTGGAGAGTGTCTATGCGAAGTACTGAGCGACGCTTCAAGTGGCTGTCGCTGCTGCTCGGCATGCTGACCGGGCTTTATCTGGCTGCACCGGCGTTTGCTTTCACGCCGTCCGATTCGCCGCTGTTGAGCGCGGCTGCGGTGTCCCCGAACGTGATGTTGATGATCGACGACTCGGGCAGCATGAACAGCATCATCTATGCGACAGGATTTGATCCGACCGTGGATCGCACGGCGGCCCGCCAGTGCAACGCAGTCATTGGCCTGTGCCTGAGCTCGACCGCCATTACCGGCGATACGATCTTTCTCTCGAGTCTGCCAACCTCCGGCTGCTCTGGCGGCGCCTATGCGTTCTACAACAACAGTCTGACGCCGCTCTGCCTGAAGCTGCCGGATCCGGTGGGCAGCGGCAACACTCGCTATTCGGCGGATTACATTTCCTACGTGGTCGGGCTGGCGATCAACAACGGCACACGCGACTTCACCACCGGGGCGATTCCCAACGATTACCGGATCAACGTGGCGCGCAACGTTTCCACCGCACTGGTCACCAGCAACCGCAACCTGCGCATGGGCCTGGCCACCTTCAACCCGGCCACCAGCAACAACCCCGGCAACGGCGGTTTCATTGCGCGCTCCATCAGCGACCTGTCACCGGTCAGCGGCAGCGTGACCCAGGCCCAGGCCGATACCAACTACAACGCACTTATTTCCTCGATCAACGGCCTGAGTGCGGTAGCCAACACGCCACTGGCCGAGACCTATTACGAGATCACTCGATACATGCGCGGGATGGCGCCGTACTACAACAGCACGCCGAGCACTTACACCAGCCCGATCCAGTATCGCTGCCAGAAAAACTACGGCGTGGTCATCACCGACGGTTTGCCGACCTACGACCGCACCTTTCCGAGCAACGATCCGCTGGGTGGCAGCCGCTTGCCGAACTGGGACGGCATCAACAATGACGGGAACAACCTGAACGGGGACGGGGAGGGCGATACGCTGTACCTGGACGATATCGCCAAGTTCGCCTTCGACATCGACATGCGTTCCTCCGGCACTGACGCGGCGGGCAAGAGCTGGAATGCGGTGGATTTTCCCAGGCAGAACATGAACACCTACACCGTGGGTTTCACTGCCTCCAACGACATGCTCTCGGACGCCGCCGATTACGGACAGGGCCGCTACTACCAGGCGACCGATAGCTCCGGCCTGAATGCCGCGTTGTCTTCGGCGTTGAGTGATATCACCTCCAAGGCTGGTTCCGGCGGTGCGGGTGTGACCAGCAGCACCACGCTGACCGGTAGCAGCAGTTTTTTTCAAACCACCTACGACCCCAAAGACTGGCGCGGCACGATCAAGTCCTTTGGCTTCACCTCGGCCGGGGCGGTCAATACGTCGGCCGTGCTGTGGACCACCGACACGGCCATCGTGCCCGGTGCCACTGCGCCGACCTACCAGTCGTGGAACTCCCTGAACAACGCGGCGGTGACGCTGGCCTACGGCAACTTCTCCCCGGCCCAGCAGACCGTTCTCAGCCAGGGTTTACCCGTCGGCATCAGCGGCATCGACCTGGTCGAATGGAGCAAGGGCACCAACAAGACCGGGCTCAAAGTGCGCAGCGTATTGCTCGGGGACATCATCAACTCGCCGCTCGTATTGGCTTCACCCACGGAAAAAACCGCTTCCGATCTGGCCGGTGACACCACTTACAGCACCTACCTGACCACCAAGGCTTCGAACATGAATGCCAGCCTGGTGGTGAACGCCAACGACGGATTTGTCAGCGTCATCAACTCGGCCAACGGTACCCGGCGCTATGCCTACATGCCGTCCAGTGTATTGCCCTCCTTGCGCCTGATTGCCGATCCGAACTACGTCAACGGCGTCAGCCACAAGTTTCTGGTGGACGGTCAGCTCGGTGTATTCGATGCGCAATTCGGCACGGCCTGGAAAACCCTGGCCATCGGCGGTACGGGTGCCGGCGGCAAGACTTTCTACGGGCTCCAGCTGTTTGACGCCTCGGCGGGCAACGTCATTCGAGCCTTGTGGGAAGTCAGCGCGCCGGCCACCGCCAGTACTTCCAACGCATTTAATGATCTGGGTTACGCCTACGCCCGTCCGGAAGTGGCACGCTTGGCCGATGGTCGCTGGGCGGCGTTCATTGCCAACGGTTACGGCAGCAACTCAGGGGTGGCGGCGCTGTATGTGCTGGATGTGCGTGACGGCTCGCTGATCAAGAAAATCGTCATCGACAGCACGGAAACCACCAACGGTCTGTCCTCGGTGAAGCTGCGGGTCAATTCGCAGAACGTTGTGCAGGCCGCATATGGCGGTGACTTGAAGGGACGGCTGTGGAAGTTCGACCTCAGCGCCACCTCGTCCGACAGCTGGGGAGTGGCGTTTTCCGGCAAGCCGTTGTTCACCACGGCTGGTGGGGCAACTCAGCCGATCACCGCGCAACCGTTGCTGGCGGACAACGCTCTGGGCGGCAAACAGATCTTCGTCGGCACCGGTAAATTCAACGAGTCCGCTGACAAGACCAACAAGGATTTGCAGGCGTTCTATTCGGTGTGGGATGCCGACGGCGGTTCCGGGAATTTGACGGTCAGCAGTCTGCAGGCGCAAGCGATTACTGGATCTTTCTCCGGCAGTTCCGGGCAGTTCCTGACCACCACTCAGAACGACACGACGTATCCGACGGAGAAGGGCTGGTATCTGCCGCTGGTATATAACAACGTGCTCACTGGCGAGCGGGTGATCAATCAGGCCAGCATCGTACTCGGGCGCATCGTGTTTACCACGGCCAGTGTCGACACTACCGATCCTTGTGCGAGTTTTGGTACAGGCAAACTGGTCGAACTCGATGCGTTCAACGGTAAGATGCTCAACTACGCGGTGCTCGACACTAACGCTGATGGCGTGGTCAACAGCAGCGACACGATCTCCAGCGGTGTGATATTCACCGGCGGCATCCCGACCTTGAACGCCATCATCAACGCCGGGACGGCAAAACCTGTGACTGAATCCAGTGGCAACATCACCACACTGGTGGAAAAAGGCGGCGGCGGCAGCCGTCGCATAATGTGGCGACAAATACAGTAAGTGAGAGTTGAGGCATGCGCAGATCCAACCGAGGTTTCACCCTGATCGAAATCATGATCGTGATTGCGATCATCGGTATCGTCATCACCATCGGCTATCCGAGCCTCACCGAATACGTGAAGAAGGGCCGCCGTGCCGACGTAGTCAGCAATTTGTCGGAACAGGCACAGATCCTCGAACGCTTCTATTCGAAGAACAACGTCTACACCGGTGTCACCGGGTTGAGCACCGGCAACGATTTCTACACCATCACGCCGACGATCACCGATCAGACCTTCCTGCTGACTGCGACCCGCAAGACCGGCACGGCCATGGCCACTGACAAGTGCGGGGATTTCACCCTCACCAACACTGGTGTCAGAAGCATGAACAACGCGACCACCGGGCTGACCACCAAGGATTGCTGGGGCCGCTGAGCCGCTTTATTTCGGGCGCCATTTGCGCCCACTGTCTTTTTTACGGTTGGATCAAACATGACCAGGCAACAGCAAGTGGTGATTGTCGGTGGCGGGGTGATTGGCCTGCTCACTGCGTACAACCTCGCCTCCGAGGTCGGCAGCGTGGTGCTGCTGGATCGTTCGAACGTCGGCCAGGAATCGTCCTGGGCCGGCGGCGGTATCGTCTCTCCGCTGTATCCTTGGCGCTACAGCCCGGCCGTCACTGCGCTGGCGCACTGGTCGCAGGATTTTTATCCACAGCTGGGCGAGCGTCTGTTTGCCGATACCGGGGTCGACCCCGAAGTGCACACCACTGGCCTGTACTGGCTGGACCTGGATGACGAAGCCGAAGCGCTGGCGTGGGCTGCGCGGGAAAACCGTCCGCTGCGGGCTGTGGATATCTCGGCGGCGCATGATGCGGTGCCGGTGCTCGGTGGCGGTTTTTCCCGGGCGATCTACATGGCCGATGTGGCCAACGTGCGCAATCCTCGGCTGGTGAAGTCTTTGAAAGCGGCGTTGCAGGCGCTGCCGAACGTGACGATTCATGAGCAGTGTGAAGTCAGCGGGTTTGTCCGTGATCGCGAGCGGGTGGTGGGCGTGCAGACCTCCACGGGTGTGATCACCGGTGATCAGGTCGTTCTTACCGCAGGTGCGTGGAGCGGCGAACTGCTCAAGACCTTGAACCTGTCGCTGCCGGTGGAGCCGGTCAAAGGCCAGATGATTCTCTACAAGTGCGCGGCGGATTTCCTGCCGAGCATGGTGCTGGCCAAGGGGCGCTACGCGATTCCGCGCCGCGACGGGCACATTCTGATCGGCAGTACGCTGGAGCACGAAGGTTTCGACAAGACCCCGACGGACAACGCGCTGGAAAGCCTCAAGGCTTCGGCAGTCGAGTTGTTGCCGGCGCTGGCCGATGCTGAAGTGGTGGGGCATTGGGCCGGGCTGCGACCGGGTTCACCGGAAGGCATTCCTTATATTGGGCGGGTTCCGGGGTTTGACAGTCTGTGGCTGAACTGCGGTCATTACCGCAACGGACTGGTGCTGGCGCCGGCGTCCTGTCAGTTGTTTGCCGATGTGATGCTGGGGCGTGCGCCGATCATTGATCCGGCGCCGTATGCACCGGCCGGACGGATCTAGTCAGTTTTTCTTCCGATGACTGACAAATCGCCTTCGCGGGCTTGCCCGCGAAGGGGCCCTTAATCCAGCCCCAGTTTCTTCAGCCTGTAGCGCATCGAGCGAAACGAAAGACTCAACCGCTGCGCTGCCGCCGTGCGATTCCAGCGGGTTTCTTCCAGCGCCTGCAAAATCAGTTTGCGCTCGACGCTTTCCAGATAGTCTTCCAGGTTGTCGATCTGCGTGAGATCGGCAATGCCGCCTTCAGCAGTGCCGTTTCCTTCACTCAGACGTAAATCCTCTGCCTCGATCGTGCGGTTTTCACACAGGGTATGTGCCCGCTCAAGCACGTTCTCCAGCTCCCGCACGTTGCCCGGAAACCGGTAGTTTTTCAGCGCCTCGAGGGCATGGGGATGAAGACGTGCCGCCGGCTGCCCGGTGCCATTGGCCAGGCGTTTGAGCATATGGCCGGCCAAGGCTTCGATGTCCTCGCGACGTTCGCGCAGGGACGGTACGCGCAGTTCGATCACGTTCAGCCGGTAATACAGATCCTGACGGAAACGCTCGGCAGCCACTTCCGCATCGAGGTCCTTGTGCGTCGCGCAGAGGATGCGCACATCGACCACGGTTTCCTGTTGGCCGCCAACGCTGCGCACGGCTTTTTCCTGAATCGCCCGCAGCAGCTTGACCTGCATCGGCAGTGGCAGGTCCGCCACTTCATCGAGAAACAGCGTGCCGCCGTGGGCAGCCTGAAACAGCCCCGGTTTATCCTCCACCGCGCCACTGAAACTGCCTTTGCGGTGGCCGAAGAACTCGCTTTCCATCAACTCAGACGGAATCGCCCCGCAGTTCACCGGCACGAACGGCTGGCTGGCGCGCGGGCCCTGTTCATGAATCAGCCGGGCCACCAGTTCCTTGCCGCTGCCGGATTCGCCGCTGATGTAAACCGGTGCCTGGCTGCGGGCCAGTTTGTCGATCTGCTTGCGCAGATTGCGCATCGGTGGTGAATCGCCGAGAAGCAGCCGGTCGATCGAAGTGCAGACATTGCCCGGCGCCGGCATGCGCAACGCCGAGCCAACCAGTTCGCGAAGGCGTGTCAGGTCCACCGGTTTGGTCAGGAAGTCGAAAGCCCCGGCCTTCAAGGCGTTGATCGCCGTTTCCAGGCTGCCGTACGCGGTGATCATTGCCACCGGCAGTTGTGGATAACGTTGCTGGATATGCTGCACCAGTTCCAGGCCCGTGCCGTCGGGCAGGCGCATGTCGGTCAGGCACAGGTCGAAGGTCTCGCGGTGCAGCAGCGCCTGGGCTTCATTGAGATTGCGTGCGCTGAAGGTGTCGAGTTTCATCCGTCCCAGGGTGATTTCCAGGAGTTCGCGGATATCCGGCTCGTCGTCGACGATGAGGATTTTTTGCCGTGGGCTCGTGTTCAACTTTGTTTCCGTCCGTGAGCAAAGGTGATGCGAAAGCAGCCGCCGCCTTGGCGTGATTTGAAGTCTAGGCGCGCTTGATTGCTTTCGCACAGCTCACGGGACAGATAAAGCCCAAGGCCGGTGCCCTGGCTGCTGGTGGTAAAGAACGGTTCGAACAGGTGAGCCTGTTGATCCAGCGGCACGCCGGGGCCGTTGTCCTGCACTTCGAGCACGGCCAGCGTGCTTTCGGGGTCGATCGACAGCGTCAGCCAGACCTCGGCCGGATCGTGCAAAAGGGCACTGTGGCGCCAGCCGTTGCGTAACAGATTGTCGAGAATCTGCGTGAGCTGGCCGGGATCCATCAACGTACGGAAATCCCCCGGGCCAATGTGCAGATGAATGTGCTGGCGCTCGCCGGCCTGTTCGCGGCTCTCGCTGACGAACTGCTCCAGCCACGGTTTGAGATCCAGCCGTTGCGGTGCGCTCTGCTGACGGCGGGACAGTTGCAGGACGTTTTCGATGACTCGGTTCATGCGCTGGGAGTGGTCTTGAATGATCTGCGTCAGACGCCGATCCGCGCCGTCGAGTTCCTCGGATTCCTGCAACAGCTGCGCGGCATGACTGATGGCTCCCAGCGGATTGCGGATTTCATGGGCGATACCGGCAGTCAGCCGGCCCAGTGCGGCGAGTTTCAATTGCTGGGCCTGCTGGGCGATCTGGGCGAGGTCTTCGAGAAACACCAGGGTCTGGCGGTTCGGGCTCAGTTCCAGGGCAATGAAGCTCGGCTGCAGCTCCAGGCCATTGCCGGCGATTTTCAGGCTTTGTGGGCGCAGGGTCGGGTTGTTCAGCCACAGTTGCAGGCGTTCGACCAACGCGCTCGAGTGCTCGTCGATCAAGTCGCCTTCAAGGTGTGTCTGGCCCAGCAGGGTTTTGGCGCTGTGATTGGCCAGTTGCACCCGGCGCTGTTCGTCGAGCACCAGAATGCCGGTGCGCATGCGTTGCAGGATCAGCGCGTTGAGGGCTTCGAGCCCCACCACCTCGCTGGCTCGCAGCTCGGCCAGGTTCTCACTGACTTCGAGACGACGGATCAACCCTTGCACCAGCAGAGAGGCAGCGAAGCACAAGGCGCCGAGGGTGCCGGCCTGCAGATAGTCGTTGGCGCTCAGGGGATGGCTGAAACTCAGCAGAAAGCTGAGTCCGACGATGCCGAGGGTGGCGACGGCGGCGATCAGCAGGCCGATGCGTCGTCGCAGCAAGGTGTTGCTGATGGCCACCGAAACGATCAGCAAGTTGCCAATCGCACTGGCCACACCGCCCGCTGCGTAGAACACGCCGCACAGCAGCAGGATGTCGACCAGTGCCAGGCCGAACAACTGGGCCGGGCGGCGGATATTCTCGAGGAACACTACCAGCAGGATGTTCAGCACCAGGTACAACCAGCTGCCATTGCGCAGCAACTCGTCGTTGGCCGAGGTCAGCAGGCGGTTGTCCATGTTGCTGGAGATCAGCAACACCAGGGTGATGCCGACACTCAAACGGTACAGATGATAGAGGCGCAGCAGTCGCTGAGCCTGTTTGCTGTCGGCGTTGTCGGCCTCAGCGATCACTGGAACCAGGGCCTTGCTCAAGGTGAGCCTGGCTGCAATACCACTGTTGTTGAAGGTTCAGCGCGCGGTCGCGGGGCAGGTGCACGCCGCAGTGGGCGCAGCGCACCATCGGTGCGGCATCCTGTTCGCGAGGCGGTCGGGCGGACGAGGCGGGGGCCTTGAATTTGCGCCACAACCAGACAGCAGCGGCGATCAAGGCAATCCAGAACAGTAAACGAAGCATGATGGGCGGCTTTTCGGCTAATGATTCGGCAGTTTAGCCAAGGACCCGACAAGCGCACAGCCCAATCACACGCCGCAATAAAAAGGGAGATCCGAAGATCTCCCTTTTTGGCATCACCGAAGTGATCAGTCGAACAGACCGAAGGTCATGTAGCTGAAGATGGAACGGTCGCTGTCGCTCGACTCCGGTTCCGGCTCTTCGATCACGTCGCCGTTTTCGTCTTTTGGCTTGAGCTCGTTCGGGATCGCGTCTTTCGCGTCCTGGAACTGCTTCTGCACGTCCTGGTTGGCGCGGGTCTCTCCCGGCGGCAGCGGCGGACGGGATTCGATCAGGCCCAGAGTGGCCTTGCTCAGGAACGAACGGTTGTCGGCTTCGGCAACACGAGGCACGAACTGGCCGTCCTGCAGACTCGGGTGGTTCGGGTAGTTGAGCTTCAGGGTTTCCAGGCTGGTGGCCGCCAGTTCGTCCAGATGCAGACGCTGGTAGGCTTCGGTCATCACCGCCAGGCCGTCACCGACCGATGGAGTTTCCTGGAAGTTTTCCACTACATAACGACCACGGTTGGCAGCGGCGACATAGGCCTGACGGGTCAGGTAGTAGTCGGCCACGTGGATTTCGTAGGCCGCCAGCAGGTTGCGCAGGTAGATCATGCGCTGCTTGGCGTCCGGCGCGTAGCGGCTGTTCGGGTAGCGGCTGGTCAGCTGGGCGAACTCGTTGTAGGAGTCGCGGGCGGCACCCGGGTCACGCTTGGTCATGTCCAGCGGCAGGAAGCGCGCCAGCAGGCCGACGTCCTGGTCGAACGAGGTCAGGCCCTTCAGGTAGTAGGCGTAATCGACGTTCGGGTGCTGCGGATGCAGACGAATGAAACGCTCGGCGGCGGATTTTGCAGCTTCCGGCTCGGCGTTCTTGTAGTTGGCGTAGATCAGTTCCAGCTGCGCCTGATCGGCGTAGCGACCGAACGGATAACGCGACTCCAGAGCCTTCAGCTTGGCTGTGGCGCTGGTGTAGCTGTTGTTGTCCAGGTCCTGTTGAGCCTGCTGGTACAGCTCGGCTTCACTCAGGTTTTCGTCTACGACTTCCTTCGATGAGCAAGCAGCGGTCAATGCGAGGATGGCGATCAGCAGCAGGTGTTTCACTTGCATGGCGGCTTGCGTCCCTATGACGGCCGCTGTCTTGGGCGGGGCCGTCCTGTTATGATGAGCGCCCCGTTGAAAAGCCCCGGGGCAAAAGACGCCGTATTTAACCACAAGCGCGCAGCCGAAACCAAAGGCTGTAGCCGACGCCCAGTCCGAGCATGTCCGATAAAATTGAACTTCGCGCAGAGGTGCCGTCCGAATTGGGCGGCCAACGCCTCGATCAAGTCGCCGCCCAACTCTTCGCCGAGCACTCGCGCTCGCGCCTTTCCGCCTGGATCAAAGAAGGTCGCCTGACTGTGGACGGGGCGGTCATCCGCCCGCGCGACATCGTTCATGGCGGTGCCATCCTTGAGCTCACTGCCGAGCAGGAGGCCCAGGGTGAATGGGTCGCTCAGGACATCGAACTCGACATCGTCTATGAAGATGACGACATTCTGGTGATCAACAAGCCTGCGGGCCTGGTGGTGCACCCGGCTGCCGGTCACGCTGATGGCACCTTACTCAACGCCTTGCTGCACCACGTGCCGGACATCATCAATGTCCCGCGCGCCGGTATCGTGCATCGTCTGGACAAGGACACCACCGGTCTGATGGTGGTGGCCAAGACCATTCAGGCGCAGACCAAGCTGGTCGCCCAGCTGCAAAGCCGCAGCGTCAGCCGGATCTACGAGTGCATCGTGATCGGCGTAGTGACCGCCGGTGGCAAGATCAATGCCCCGATCGGCCGCCACGGCCAGCAGCGTCAGCGCATGGCGGTGATGGAAGGCGGCAAGCCGGCCGTCAGCCACTACCGCGTGCTGGAGCGCTTCCGCTCCCACACCCACGTGCGGGTGAAGCTGGAAACCGGTCGTACCCACCAGATTCGCGTGCACATGTCGCACATCAACTTCCCGTTGGTCGGCGACCCGGCATACGGCGGTCGTTTCCGCATTCCGCCGGCCGCGAGCCAGACCATGGTCGAATCCCTCAAGCACTTCCCGCGTCAGGCCCTGCACGCGCGGTTCCTTGAGCTGGATCACCCGACCACCGGTGAGCGCATGAGCTGGGAGTCGCCGCTGCCGGAAGATCTGGTGTGGCTGCTGACTCTGCTCAAGCAGGATCGCGAGGCATTCATCGGATGAACTGGCTGACGCCGGACTGGCCCGCGCCGGCCAGCGTCAGGGCCTGTGTCACCACCCGCGAGGGCGGCGTCAGCGAGGCGCCGTTCGACAGCCTCAACCTGGGCGATCATGTCGATGACCGCCCGGAGGCCGTCGCCGAAAACCGTCGGCGCCTGACCGAACACTTCTCTATAAAGCCTGCCTGGTTGCAGCAAGTGCACGGGATTGCCGTGGCGCATGCTGATCCGTCCGTGGTGGCCACGGCGGATGCCAGCTGGACGGCAACACCCGGTATCGCGTGTGCGGCGATGACCGCCGATTGCCTGCCGGCGCTGTTCTGCGACCGTGCCGGTACTCGCGTGGCAGCGGCGCACGCCGGTTGGCGTGGGCTGGCGGCCGGCGTGCTGGAAGCCACACTCGACAGTCTGGACGTGCTCGCCGAAGACGTACTGGTCTGGCTCGGCCCGGCCATCGGCCCGCAAGCCTTTGAAGTCGGCCCGGAAGTCCGGGAAGTCTTCATCAATCAATTGCCCGAAGCCGAGACAGCCTTTGTCCCGAGCCACAATGACGGCAAGTTCATGGCCGACATCTATAAGCTGGCGCGACTGCGTTTGGCGGTTCGTGGTGTCACCGCTGTTTATGGTGGCGGTTTCTGTACCGTGACCGATCCGCGCTTCTTCTCCTATCGCCGTGCATCGCGCACTGGTCGCTTCGCCTCCCTAGTCTGGCTTGAGGCGCCCAGCCTCACAAATACTGTTTCTTTTTGACGGCGTCTGTTTACGTCATGCTGCGTTGCCGCTCCTCGCCATAGCGGGCTATGACTCGTCGCGGCGCCTTGCCTGACGAAAACAGCCACTCGCCAAAAGAGAAACGTATTTGCGAGGCTGGGCGCCCGCTAAGCTTGTCTGACCTGCATCAACTCCCTGACGCTTGAATCTTCCAGAATCGACCGCATCTATAGCGGTATCTGGCAGGTTTCTTTATTCAGGATGGTTTTTAGGTCCGGCCTGCTCAAAAGGAAGGTGACCCATGCGTATAGACCGTTTAACCAGCAAATTGCAGTTGGCGTTGTCCGATGCCCAATCCCTGGCTGTCGGCCACGATCATCCGGCCATCGAGCCGGCGCATTTGATGCAAGCCATGCTTGAACAGCAGGGTGGTTCGATCAAACCCCTGTTGATGCAGGTGGGCTTCGACGTCAACAGCTTGCGTAAAGAGCTGACCAAAGAGCTCGATCAATTACCGAAAATCCAGAACCCGACCGGCGACGTGAATATGTCGCAGGATCTGGCTCGTCTGCTCAACCAGGCCGACCGTCTGGCCCAGCAGAAGGGCGACCAGTTCATTTCCAGCGAGCTGGTGCTGCTTGCCGCGATGGACGAGAACAGCAAGCTCGGCAAGTTGCTGCTCGGCCAGGGTGTGAGCAAAAAGGCGCTGGAGAATGCGATCAACAACCTGCGCGGTGGCGAAGCCGTTAACGACGCCAACCACGAAGAGTCGCGTCAGGCACTGGATAAGTACACCGTCGACCTGACCAAGCGCGCCGAAGAAGGCAAGCTTGACCCGGTGATCGGCCGTGACGATGAAATCCGTCGCACCATTCAGGTTCTGCAACGCCGCACCAAGAACAACCCGGTGCTGATCGGCGAGCCAGGCGTGGGTAAAACCGCGATTGCCGAAGGTCTGGCCCAGCGCATCATCAACGGCGAAGTGCCGGATGGCCTGCGCGGCAAGCGTCTGCTGTCCCTCGATATGGGTGCGCTGATTGCCGGCGCCAAATATCGCGGCGAGTTCGAAGAGCGCCTGAAAGCGCTGCTCAACGAGCTGTCGAAGCAGGAAGGGCAGATCATTCTGTTCATCGACGAACTGCACACCATGGTCGGCGCCGGCAAGGGCGAGGGCTCGATGGACGCCGGCAACATGCTCAAACCGGCCCTGGCCCGTGGTGAACTGCATTGCGTCGGCGCCACCACGCTCAACGAGTACCGCCAATATATAGAGAAGGACGCGGCCCTCGAGCGGCGCTTCCAGAAAGTGCTGGTGGACGAACCGAGCGAAGAAGACACCATCGCGATCCTGCGTGGCCTCAAAGAGCGTTACGAGGTTCACCACAAGGTGGCGATCACTGACGGCGCGATCATCGCGGCGGCCAAGCTCAGCCATCGCTACATCACTGACCGGCAACTGCCGGACAAGGCGATCGACCTGATCGACGAAGCGGCCAGCCGCATCCGCATGGAGATCGACTCCAAGCCGGAAGTGCTGGATCGTCTGGAGCGGCGCCTGATTCAACTGAAAGTCGAATCCCAGGCGCTGAAGAAAGAAAGCGACGAAGCGGCGATCAAGCGCCTGGAAAAACTCCAGGAAGAAATCGTCCGTCACGAGCGTGAGTATTCGGATCTGGAAGAAATCTGGAACTCGGAAAAAGCCGAGGTGCAGGGTTCTGCGCAGATTCAGCAAAAGATCGAACAGTCCCGTCAGGAACTGGAAGCCGCGCGTCGTAAAGGCGACCTGAACCGCATGGCCGAGTTGCAGTACGGGGTGATCCCGGATCTGGAGCGCAGCCTGCAAATGGTCGACCAGCACGGCAAGAGCGAAAACCAGCTGCTGCGCAGCAAGGTGACTGAAGAGGAAATCGCCGAAGTCGTTTCGAAGTGGACCGGTATTCCGGTGTCGAAAATGCTCGAAGGCGAGCGCGACAAGCTGATGAAGATGGAAAGCCTGTTGCATCAACGCGTGATCGGCCAGGACGAAGCGGTGGTTGCAGTGGCCAACGCGGTGCGGCGTTCCCGTGCCGGGTTGTCCGACCCGAATCGCCCGAGCGGCTCGTTCATGTTCCTCGGCCCGACCGGTGTCGGTAAAACCGAGCTGTGCAAGGCGCTGGCCGAATTCCTCTTCGATACGGAAGAGGCGATGGTGCGGATCGACATGTCCGAGTTCATGGAGAAACATTCCGTGGCACGGCTGATCGGTGCGCCACCGGGCTACGTCGGCTATGAAGAGGGCGGTTATCTGACCGAAGCGGTACGGCGCAAGCCTTACTCGGTAATCCTGCTGGACGAAGTCGAGAAGGCGCACCCGGATGTGTTCAACATCCTGCTGCAGGTGCTGGAGGATGGACGCTTGACCGACAGCCACGGCCGTACGGTGGATTTCCGCAATACCGTGATCGTCATGACCTCCAACCTGGGTTCGATGCAGATCCAGGAACTGGTAGGCGATCGTGAAGCGCAACGGGCAGCGGTGATGGATGCGATTTCCACCCACTTCCGTCCGGAGTTCATCAACCGGGTCGACGAAGTGGTGATCTTCGAGCCATTGGCGCGGGATCAGATCGCGGGCATTACCGAGATCCAGCTGGGCCGTCTGCGCAGCCGTCTGGCCGAGCGCGAGCTGAAGCTGGAGCTGAGCCCGGAAGCGATGGACAAGCTGATTGCCGTCGGCTACGACCCGGTCTATGGCGCACGGCCGCTGAAGCGGGCGATCCAGCGCTGGATTGAGAACCCGTTGGCGCAGTTGATCCTGTCGGGACGTTTCCTGCCGGGCGAGACCGCGACCGGCGTCGTGGAGAACGACGAGATCACGTTCAACTGACGCTCGACGGTGATGAAGTAATGAAGGCCTCGCACTGCGAGGCCTTTTTTTTCGCCAGGCTGTTGAACTCAAAGGAAAAGGCTTGTAAAGTGCGCCCCGCAGTCAGTCACCAACACGGTTTCAGCTTACTGGGCAGAAATCTGAAATAAGTTGCAAATCATTAACTTGAAAGCAATTTAGGGGGTTGACAGAGGTGTTCTAGGTTGTAGAATAGCGCGCCTCAGGCACACGAACGCAGCGATGCGAAAACGATGTCGAGAAGCTGCAAGTTTCACCGTTGTAAATTGAAATATGTAGTTCCGTGATAGCTCAGTCGGTAGAGCAAATGACTGTTAATCATTGGGTCCCAGGTTCGAGTCCTGGTCACGGAGCCAATTTCAAACCGGGGTATAGCGCAGTCCGGTAGCGCGCCTGCTTTGGGAGCAGGATGTCAGGAGTTCGAATCCCCTTACCCCGACCATTTTTGGGTCGTTAGCTCAGTTGGTAGAGCAGTTGGCTTTTAACCAATTGGTCGTAGGTTCGAATCCCACACGACCCACCATTTTTGAAACCAGGTAACACTGGGATCGAATCTTAAGATCAGAGGCCAAAAGCGCTGATCGAAGAAGGCGATCTTTGAAAGATCGCCTTTTTTTTACCGGGGTATAGCGCAGTCCGGTAGCGCGCCTGCTTTGGGAGCAGGATGTCAGGAGTTCGAATCCCCTTACCCCGACCATATTAAAAATCCTCGTATCGAAAGATACGGGGATTTTTTTTGCCCTCCGGAAATGTTTCATTCAAGTCGTCATACAACTTGCCGATAGCCCGCTAACTAAAGGGGCCTGCCATCGATCGCCCCTTGCATCCGGCCAATACAAGAAAAAGGGCGTTCGTCATGTTGCTTCGTCAGTTGAATATTGCTCCCCGTGCCGCCCTGGGCTTTGCCCTGATCGCGGTGCTGGTGGCGTTGCTCGGGGTGTTTGCGCTGGGGCAGATGTCGAGCATCCGCGACAGTGAAGTGGCGGTGGAGACACAGTGGCTGCCGAGCATTCGCGGCGGCGACGAGATTCGCGAGATCATGTTGCGCATCCGCACCATTTCCCTGCGCATGGCGCTGGATCAGGATCCGGCCAACATCGCCACGTACCGCAGCCAGATGGACACCCGCGACAAGGAGCTGAGCGAAAAAATCGCCGCCTACGACCGGCTGGTAACAACCCCGGAAGGGCAGCAGTTGTACGATCAGTTCAAGAAAACCTTTGCTGCCTACCGCACCGGCATCGCCCAGTCGTTCACCCTCGCCGAACAAGGCAAGCGCGATGAGCTGACCAAGCTGCTGCTGGTCGACATGAAAACCGTGGTCGACGGCTCCGGCAAACAACTCAATGACCTGGCCGACCTGTTCGCCCGCCAGGTCGCCGCCGAAAGCCAGAACTCTGCCGCCCACTACGAAACCTCGCGCACCATCGTGACCCTGTTCATCGCGCTGGCGGCGCTGGCCACTGTGGCTTTGGCCATGTTGCTGACCCGCAGCATCGTTCGCCCCTTGAGCGCCGCCGTCGACGCTGCTGAACACGTTGCCAGAGGCGATCTGACCCGTCCGATCGAAACCCACGGCAACGATGAAGTCAGCCGCTTGCTCAAGGCGTTGGCGACCATGCAGCAGAACCTGCGCGAAACCCTGCAGGGCATCAGCGGCTCGGCCACGCAACTGGCGACCGCTTCCGACGAACTCAGCGCGGTCACCCACGACAGCACGCAAGGGCTGCAACAGCAGAACAACGAAATCGAACAGGCCGCCACCGCCGTCAACGAGATGACCACGGCGGTCGAAGAAGTCGCCCGCAACGCGGTGTCGACGTCCGACGCCACCCGCCAGTCCAGCGAGTCGGCACAGTTGGGCCAAGAGCGGGTCAGCGAAACCGCCGGCGCCATCAACGCTCTGGCCAGCGAAGTCGAACACACCGGCGAGCTGGTGCAATCACTGGCCAATCAGTCGCAGGACATCGGCAAAGTGCTGGACGTGATCCGGGCGATTGCCGAACAGACCAACCTGCTGGCGCTCAACGCTGCCATCGAAGCGGCCCGGGCCGGGGAGAGTGGACGCGGGTTTGCCGTGGTCGCCGACGAAGTCCGGGCACTGGCTTATCGCACGCAGCAATCGACCCAGGAAATCGAGCAGATGGTGCAGGGCATGCGCAGCGGGTCGAGCCTGGCGCTGGAGTCGATGCAGGCCAGTGCCTCGCGGGCGGCCACCACGTTGGTGCTGGCCGAGCGGGCCGGTGAAGCGTTGCAGACGATCACGGCCTCGGTCCACGAAATCCACGAACGCAATCTGGTGATCGCCAGCGCCGCCGAAGAACAGGCGCAGGTGGCGCGGGAAGTGGACCGCAATTTGGTGAACATTCGCGATCTGTCGGTGCGCTCGGCGGCGGGTGCCGATCAAACCAACGCGTCGAGCCATGAGCTGTCGCAACTGGCCAACGCCCTGCAAGGCATGGTGCGGCGCTTCCAGCTGTAATCATGCAGGCGTGAAAAAGCCGCGCTTCTCATCAGGGAAAGCGCGGCTTTGTTTTGTCGGGCGTCTGAAAAATCAGGCACCGTCCTGGTCTTTCAGGTGTTCGAACAGGCCTTTCGGCATTTTCTTGCCATTGGCTTCGAAGTTGGCTTTGACGTTGTTGTACGCCTCTTGCTCGTCGATGAAGCCGTCGTGGTTGGTGTCGATCTTGTCGAAGTCGGACTTCGGCGCGACCTTCAGAAATTCGGCGCGCGAGACCTTGCCGTCGCCATCGGTGTCGGTCTTGGCCATCGACGCATCGCCGCATTTGCCTTCACCGCATTTGCCTTCCGGGGTTTTCACCGAGGTCTCGGCCGAAGCGACCATATAACCCTGGGCCAGCGGTTGTGCGGCGAACACCGAGCCGGACAGCATCAGGCCGCCGGCCAGTACGGCACCGACCAGGCCAAGGGAGTTTTTGCCGATTTTCGAAGTACGGGACATTGCATTCTCCTTCGGTTGCACAGCGCAACCACACGTTAAGGGCGATCAAGCCGGAGCAGGTGTGCTCGGGTGTGGCCATTAAGCGGTGGCGGTGTATCGCGTCTGTGTCGAGGAGCGGGGCGTTTGTAAGCGAAGGTGGGGAAAGCGGGGGGCAGATACAGTAGGAAACAGATCTTTCGATAAACACAAAACATTGTGGGAGCGAGCTTGCTCGCGAATGAGGCGGGTCAGCCGATGCATTTATCGACTGATCCACCGTCTTCGTGAGCAAGCTCACTCCCACAGGGTGTTACATCAGTGCAGCTTCAGGCGCGGCTCGGTGCCGCGTCCGATCTTGCTGCCCAGCATCAGCATCGCCGTGCGGAACGGCCCGTACAGCGCCATCTGGTGCATGCGGTACAGCGACACGTAAAACATCCGCGCCAGCCAGCCTTCGAGCATCACGCTGCCGGTCAGGTTGCCCATCAGGTTACCCACCGCCGAAAAACGCGACAGCGAAATCAGCGAGCCGTAGTCGGTGTACTTGTACTCCGGCAGGGTCTTGCCTTCGATCCGCAGTTTCAGCGATTTGGCCAGCAGCGACGCCTGCTGGTGCGCAGCCTGGGCTCGTGGCGGAACGTTGCGATCCGAGCCCGGTTGCGGGCAGGCGGCGCAGTCACCGAAGGCGAAGATGTTTTCGTCGCGGGTGGTCTGCAGCGTCGGCAGCACTTGCAGCTGATTGATGCGGTTGGTTTCCAGACCGTCGATGTCCTTGAGGAAACCCGGTGCGCGGATCCCGGCGGCCCAGACTTTCAGACTGGCCTTGATCTCGTTGCCATCGGCGGTGATCAGGCTGTCGGCGGTGACCTGGCTGACCGAGGCGTTGGTCATTACATTGACCCCGAGTTTCTCCAGAGTCTTGTGTACCGGCCCGCTGATCCGTTCCGGCAGGGCTGGCAGCACCCGTGGCCCGGCTTCGATCAGGGTGATGTGCATGTTTTCCGGTTTGATCCGGTCCAGACCGTAAGCCGCGAGTTCGTGGGCGGCATTGTGCAGCTCGGCCGCGAGCTCAACACCCGTGGCGCCGGCGCCAACGATGGCCACACTGATCTGCTGGACCACATCGGTTTGCCCGGCGTGAGCACGCAGGTAGTGGTTGAGCAGTTGCTGGTGGAAACGCTCGGCCTGTTTGCGGGTGTCGAGGAACAGGCAGTGTTGCGCGGCGCCCTGGGTGCCGAAATCGTTGGTGGTGCTGCCGACCGCGATCACCAGCGAGTCGTAGGGCACTTCCCGTGCGGGGACCAGCTCGACGCCGTTTTCGTCGTAGGTGGCGGCCAGCTGGATCTTCTTCTGCTCACGATCGAGCCCGCTCATGCGTCCCAGCTGGAACTCGAAGTGGTTCCATTTGGCCTGGGCGACATAGTTGAGTTCGTCTTCGGAAGAGTTCAGCGATCCGGCGGCCACTTCGTGCAGCAGCGGTTTCCAGATGTGCGTGAGGTTCGCGTCGACCAGCATGATGCTGGCGGTGCCGCGTTTGCCCAGAGTCTTACCCAGACGGGTAGCCAACTCCAGACCGCCGGCGCCGCCGCCGACAATGACAATACGATGGGACATAGGGATAGCTCGCAAGGTTTTGAAAGGAAATCGGTACGGCTACCCGAGCGAGCGCGATGCAGCTCATAGCGTCAGGTAACTGATAAATCGGCTCAACAGGCCCAGACCAATGGTCACTGCCAGCACCAGCACCAGGAGCATCCACGGCCGGAATGGCCGGCGCTCGACACGGTGTTGGGACAACTGCAGGTACTCTTCGACATGCTTCTGGTCTTCGGGGTTCAGGCGGCTGGTCATAAAGGCCTCGTCAGGTAGACGTTACTGAATGAGAACACGCTACAGCGGTTTTCAACCGGGATTGAACGCAGCATAGCCACTGTCCGGGACCGGTTCGACAGACACTCTGTCCCCGAGGCGAATGATCCCGCTTTGTAACACTCGCGCGGTGATTCCGCCATGCCCTCGCACAGCCTGGAACGTTCCGGGGCCAAGGTTGTTTTGCAGACGCGCACACGGCTGGCACCAGCCTGTGGTTTCGAAAATCGCTTGACCAATGCGAAAGCGCCGCCCCTTGAGGCTGAACAGGTTGATCCCGCTTATAACGAGATTGCGTCGCAGATCTTCAGGTGTGACCGGTTGTTCGGCCGACCGGCCCATCAGGGCGCTGATCACAGCCAGGTGTTCCCACTGAATCAGCGTCACCTGCCGCGCATTGCGCACACCGGGCCGAGCGTGGTCGCCGGTGAGCCCGGCTTCAAGCCGCGCCTCCACCGCATCGAGCGCGAGCATCGGCCCCCGTGATTCGGGGCGCACGCCAATCCAGCGCACGCATCCGGTCTGCGGGACATCAGCAATCAATTGTTGAAGCGGCGTCACAGGCTGATCCCGACATCGAACACGATGCTGCGCCCCAGGTTGCCGCGTAGAAAATCCGGGGCATCGGGATGGGCGAACAGCACCCGGGCAAAGGTCGGCCCGACCAGCGACAGCGAGCGCCAGCCCTGACGCAAATATTCGGTGGGCGGCGGAAAATGGCTGTTCAGGTCGAGCACTTCGCGTTTGAGGCTGGCGAAGGCAATGATGTCCAGCTCGCCGAGATCCATGCCGCGTTCCTTGTAGTTGTGCGCTTTCTTGCGCAAGGTCGGCGCCAGTCTCAGCAGAAATTCATTGGCCGGAATCCGCCGTGGCTTGGCTTCACGCCGCACCAGTTGGCTGAGGGAAAACGCACTGCGCCGCCGTTGCAGCTCATCGCGCCATTCGTCGTTGAGCCGACGGCCCTCGTCGAGGACGAAAAACACCTCGAAATTGGCGTCGCGAAACAACACGTCCGGCGGCTCACCGGCGGGCGCGAATTCGTCGGCGCGATAAGGAATATTCAAGCCTTGCAGCAGGCGCTGGCAGACCCAACGCTCACGCTCCCATTTGCGGGCATTGGACAGGAAGGCGTTGGCTTGCTCGGCCGCGATGGTCAGCAGGCGTAAATAATCTGAGTCATCCATAGGCCCAAGCTTAGCGTTCAATTGCGACAAGCAGAAAGCTTTGCATCGGCAGATGTCCCGCCGCGCAGGTGTAGACTTCGCCGCAGGAGCGCCAATCAAAGGAGTCTGCGGTGCGAATGAAGGTGATGGGATCATGATCGGTGCAGAACTGCTGTCATCGACAAGTCTGACTTTCGGATGGCTGATTTACCTGCCGGTGCTGCTCTGGGCGATTGTCCGCGCACCGTGGGTCGAGCTGTTCAGCGACAACCGTCGTCAGCATTTGCTGTTCGGCACAGTGTTCGCGTTGTTTCTGCTGTGGCTGGTGCGCAGGGATTTCGACACCGGGGTGTCTTACCACTTCATCGGCATGACAGCGGTGACGCTGCTGCTGGACTGGCCGCTGGCGATCGTCGGCGGACTGGTGGCGCAACTGGGACTGGTGCTGTTGGGACGTCAGGATCTGGTGGCCGTCGGGGTCAACGGCGCCTTGCTGATCCTGCTCCCGGTGCTGATCACCGAATGCGTGGCGATCCTGGTCGAGCGTGCGCAGCCGCGCAATCCGTTCGTGTACATCTTCTGTTCCGGCTTTTTTGCCGCCGCGCTGTCGGCGTTGTTCTGCCTGACGCTGAGCCTGACGTTGCTCTGGTACGACGGCCTGTTTGCCATGCCGGAATGGCTGGAGGATTTCATCGGTTACCTGTGGTTGCTGATTTTTCCCGAAGCCTTCATCAACGGCATGGTGGTCAGTGCCTTGGTGGTGTTCTGCCCGGAATGGCTGGAGACCTTCAACCGCACACGCTACCTTTCGGCGCCGTGGAAGGACGACGATCCCAAGTCTTGATCCACATCAAATCCACCCAGCGCGCCGCATTTCATGCTCGGCCAAATTCCTTCAGGAGCAGCGGTATGAGCGTGTACGAGTGGGCGAGGCAGGAAACCCGGCAGAGTCTGGAGATGGCACAGGAGGTGGGGTTCGATCCGGGCCTGAGCCTGCGCGCCTTGCTCAGTGCAGTGGTGCAGCAGAGCAAGGCGGTGCGCAACGCCGAAGACCTGGCCGACGAGTTGCGCTTCCTGGCGGAAAACCTCGACGACGATCAGGACTACGGCTTCATGCGGCCCTGAACGGGATCAGTGACGCGGATCGAAATCGCCGGAAAACAGTTCGTCCTCGGCATCCGAGGCCACGGGAATCTTGTGTTCTTCCGACGCCCAGGCGCCGAGGTCGATCAGTTTGCAGCGGTCCGAGCAGAACGGCCGGAATTTGTTCTCGGGGGTGAATTCCACGGGGGCGCCACAGGTTGGGCATTCTACGGTTGGGATCTGGCTCATGACTGGCCTCCGGATAAAGTCAGGTAAAAGTGATGCAGGCGCTCGACCTCGCTGTGCAGCCAGGCGAGGTCGCGGTCGTTGACCACCACGTCGTCGGCACGGCTGACGCGGTCTTCGCGGCTGGACTGGGCCTTGAGGATCGCCTGAACCTGCTGTTCGCTGGTCTGGTCACGCTGCAAGGTGCGTTCGATCTGCAGTTGTTGCGGGGCGTCGATCACCAGGATTCGCTGGGTCATCGCGTATTGCCCGGATTCGATCAAAAGCGGCGAGACCAGAATCGCGTAAGGCGATTGTGCCAGCGCCAGGTGATGGGCGATTTCCTCGGCGATCAGCGGATGCAGCAGCGCTTCGAGCCAGCGCCGTTGCTCCGGCACCTCAAAGATCAGTTTGCGCAGGGCCGCACGATCCAGCGTGCCGTCGGCCTGCAACACATCAGGGCCGAAGTGTTCGGCGATCTTCGCCAGCGCCGGGCGGCCCGGTTCGACCACCCAGCGCGCCGCGTGATCGGCGTCCACCACATGGATGCCGAGGTCGATGAAGTGCTGGGCGGCGGCGCTTTTGCCGCTGCCGATGCCGCCGGTCAGGCCGAGAATCCAGGGTTTTTCCACAGGGGTATTCATTTCAAACCGACAAACTGCCAATAGAAGCCGGTTATTTGACCACCCCAGAGCAAGGCAATCCAGCCGGCAATTGCCAGATACGGGCCGAAGGGGATCGGCGTCGAGGTTTTCTGGTCACGCAGCTTGAGCAAAATCACCCCGAGCACGGCGCCCACCAGCGAGGAAAGCAGGATGGTCAGCGGCAAAATCTGCCAGCCGCCCCAGGCCCCGAGCAGCGCCAGCAGCTTGAAATCGCCGTGGCCGATGCCGTCCTTGCCGGTGATCAGTTTGAACAGCCAGAACACCGACCACAGCGCCATGTAACCCAGCACCGCGCCCCAAAGGGCATCGTGCAGCGGCACGAACAGCTCGAAGCTGTTGACGATCAATCCCAGCCACAGCAGTGGCAGCACCAGCACATCGGGCAGCAACTGATGCTCGGTGTCGATCAGGCTCATGGCCAACAGGCCCCAGGTCAGCACGATCAGCAGGCACGCCGGCCAGCCGAACCCCAGGTGCCAGGCGATGAACGCCGAGAGCAGGCCGCAGGCCAGCTCGGTCAGCGGGTAACGCTTGCTGATCGGTGTGCTGCAACTTGAGCAGCGCCCGCGCAGGAACACGTAACTCAACACGGGAATGTTTTCCCACGCGCGAATCCGGTGGCCACAGTGCGGGCATTGCGAGTGCGGCAGCATCAGGTTGTAGGTGGGCAACGGCGCTTCACCGGGCAGCCCCAGCACATCGTGAGCCTGCTGGCGCCATTCGCGCTCGAGCATTTTCGGCAGGCGCCAGATCAACACGTTGAGGAAACTGCCGACCACCAGCCCCAGCAGCAGGGCGGTGATGACAAAGGCCAGCGGATAGAGACTGAAGAGTTCGTCGATAGGCATGTCAGATCGCTGAGCCGAGTTGGAAGATCGGCAGGTACATCGCCACCACCAGACCGCCGACGATCACCCCGAGCACCACCATGATGAACGGCTCCATCAGGCTGGTGAGGTTGTCGACCATGTTGTCCACTTCGTCCTCGTAGAAACCCGCGACCTTGTCGAGCATCTCGTCCAGTGCGCCGGACTCTTCGCCGATGGCGGTCATCTGCACCGCCATGTTCGGAAAGATGCCGGTGGAGCGCATCGAGAAATTCAGCTGCATACCGGTGGAAACGTCCTGACGGATACGCAGCACGGCGCGCTTGAACACCACGTTGCCGGTGGCCCCGGCCACCGAGTCCAGCGCTTCCACCAGCGGCACGCCGGCTGCGAAGGTGGTCGACAGGGTACGGGCAAACCGCGCCACGGCGGACTTGTACATCAGCGTGCCCACCAGCGGCAGCTTGAGAAACCAGGCGTCGCGTCGGTCGCGCAGAGCCTGGGATTTTTTCAGGGCATGGCGGGTGCCGAAAAAGCCGGCCACCAGCAAACCGAGAATCGCCCACCACCATTGCTGCATGAACTCGGACAGGCTGATCACCATCAATGTGAAGGCTGGCAGTTCGGCACCGAAGCCAGAGAACACCGACTGAAACTGCGGCACCACCTTGACCAGCAGAATCCCGGTAACCACCGCCGCCACCAGCACCACGGCGGACGGGTAGGTCATGGCCTTCTTGATCTTGGCCTTGAGGCTTTCGCTCTTTTCCTTGTAGGTCGCGACCCGCTCCAGCAGGGTGTCGAGCGCGCCGGACTGCTCGCCGGCATCCACCAGGTTGCAGTACAACTCGTCAAAATACTGAGGCTTCTTGCGCAACGCGGCGGCGAAGCTGTTGCCGGCGGCGACTTCCTGTTTCACCTCGTCGACCAGCTTGCGCATGGCCGGGTTCTCGAAGCCTTCGCCAATGATGTCGAACGACTGCAACAGCGGCACGCCGGCCTTCATCATGGTCGCCATCTGCCGGGTGAACAGGGCAATGTCCTGGGCCTTGATGCGCTTGCCGAAGCTCAGCAACGAGGCGGATTTCTTGCGTACCTTGCCCGGGCTGATGCCCTGCTTGCGCAATTGGGCCTTGACCAGTGCGGGGTTCTGGCCGCTCAGCTCGCCGGTCACCTTGCTGCCTTTGCGGTCCGTGCCTTCCCAGGCGTAGACACTGATTTTCGCTGCCTTGACCGCCATGTTCAGTCCTTGGTGACCCGGTTGATTTCTTCAAGGCCGGTGATGCCTTGCATGGCCTTGATCAGGCCCGAGGTGCGCAGGTCGTTGAAGCCGTCCCGGCGCATCTGGGTATCGATTTCCAGTGAGTTGCCCTCGGCCATGATCAGCCGTTGCAGCTCGGGGGTGTTCTTCACCACTTCATAAATCCCCACGCGACCCTTGTACCCGCCGTTGCAGTGATCGCAACCAGAGGGCTCATAGATCGTGAAATGGCCGATGCGTTCCTCGGGGAAACCTTCCTTGATCAGGGTTTCGCGAGGGATTTCGATGGGTTTCTTGCAGTGGCTGCAGAGTTTTCGCGCCAGGCGCTGGGCAATGATCAGGCTCACCGAGGTCGCGATGTTGAAGCCGGGAATGCCCATGTTGTGCAGGCGGGTCAGAGTTTCCGCTGCGCTGTTGGTGTGCAGGGTAGACAACACGAGGTGCCCGGTCTGGGCGGCCTTGATCGCGATTTCGGCGGTTTCGAGGTCGCGGATCTCGCCGACCATGATCACGTCCGGGTCCTGACGCAGGAACGAGCGCAGGGCCTGGGCAAAGTCCAACCCTTGGCGTGGATTGACGTTGACCTGGTTGATGCCTTCCATGTTGATCTCCACCGGGTCTTCGGCGGTAGAAATGTTGATGTCGACGGTATTGAGGATGTTCAGCCCGGTGTACAGCGACACGGTCTTGCCCGAGCCGGTGGGGCCGGTCACCAGAATCATGCCTTGCGGCTGCTTGAGGGCGGCCATGTACAGGTCTTTCTGCTCCGGCTCGTAGCCGAGGGCATCGATGCCGATCTGGGCGCTGGACGGGTCGAGGATCCGCATCACCACTTTCTCGCCCCAGAGCGTGGGCAGAGTGTTGACCCGGAAATCGATCGACTTGCTCTTCGACAGACGCATCTTGATCCGCCCGTCCTGGGGTTTGCGCCGCTCCGAAATGTCGAGGCTGGCCATGACCTTCAGGCGCGCGGCAATGCGCCCGGCGAGCTGAATCGGCGGCTTGGCCACTTCCCGCAGAATGCCGTCGGTGCGCACCCGCACCCGGTAATTCTTTTCGTAAGGCTCGAAGTGCAGGTCGGACGAGCCGCTCTTGATCGCGTCCAGCAGCATCTTGTGCACGAAGCGCACCACCGGGGCATCGTCCGCATCGATCCCGCCGAGCGTGTCCTGCTTGCTGTCGTCGACCGATTCGATATCCAGCCCGTCGAGGTCGACATCGGCCATCTCCTCCAGGCCGGTGGCGTGGGTGTCGAAGAATTTTTCAATGGCGTCGGTGAGTTTGTCGTCCTCGACCAGAATGGCTTCGGTGCTCAGCCCGGTGCTGAACTGAATGTCATTGATCGCCTGATGATTGCTCGGGTCGGAAATCCCCACGAACAGTTTGTTGCCGCGCCGCCAGAGGGGCAGGGCGTGGTGCTGACGCACCAGTTTTTCACTGACCAGGCCCTTGGGCTGGGTTTCCTTGTCGAGACAGTTGAGGTCGAGAAATGCCATGCCGAAATGCTCCGAGGCTATTTCGGCGACCTGCCAGCTCTTCACCAGTTTGTTCTGCACCAGGTAACTGACCAGCGACAGGCGATTGCGCTGCGCCTGTTGCCAGGCTTGCTGGGCACTCTTTTCCGTGAGCAATTCGGCCTGGACCAGTTGTTTGGCCAGACCGCTCAGAGCGATGTCATTCATGGGGTTTCCACATGCTTGCCGTTCATGACTTATAGCCTAGTCAAGTGACAGCGCCAAACACCCGGGGTGCAGGTGACAAAAAGTGTCAGATAGTGCGGTTACGGGTTGTAGGAATCGGCACGACGTCCGGTTCACGCCCAGCAGGCCGGGGCTGCGAGCGCTTGGCACGGGCTGTGCTGAGTCCTTTTCAGATCATGAGATTCCGACTCATGCATGGAGCGTGTCTATGAAGAAACAACAAGGTTTCACTCTGATCGAGCTGCTGATCGTTGTGGCGATCATCGGTATTCTCGCGACTGTGGCGCTGCCGCAGTACTCCAAATATCAGGCGCGGTCGAAGGTGACGGCGGGGCTGGCCGAGATCTCGGCGATGAAAGTGCCGTATGAGGATGTCATCAATGCCGGTACTGCACCCACTACTGCCAACACCGGACCTGGCGGTGCTGCCGCTACCAGTAACTGCACGCTGGCCGTTACTGGTACTGCATCCACTGGTGCCGGGACAATTGTGTGCACATTAGTCAACGCGCCGGCACCGGTGCTGAGCAAAACCATTACCTTGACCCGTGACGCGACCAATGGCTGGAGCTGCACCAGTACCGCCGCGCAGGAGTATCTGCCCAAACAATGCACTGGCGCTTGATCCAAGCCGAGTGACACAAAGCCCCGCCGAACCGGCGGGGCTTTTTTTGCGCCGTTTTATGCGAAAAAAACTCTGTGAATCATGGCCTTAAGCCGCCAGCTTCAGTCTGCAAGTTGCATGCAGTTAAATCACCGGTCATGCAATTTGCATGATTCCGAGAAATTACTATTTTCTTAACTTATTGATTTATATAGATTTATTCCGTGTTTCAAAGTTGGCACAGCGTTCGCAATATCTCCGGTAACCCTGCTGACAAGATACGCAGCAGACTTTCCAGAAAAACAGGAGTTACTCGTATGAAGAAGTTCGCTATCACTGCCGCTGCTGCTACCGCGCTGACCCTGACCATGGCTTCCGGTGCATTTGCTCAATCGACTCAGGCCACTCAGGCGCCAATGACCTTGGCTGCCGGTGAAGTCACCAAGGCTAAAGAAGCTACTTCCGATACCTGGATCACTACCAAAGTCAAAAGCGACCTGGTAACCGAAAAAGGCATTCCTGGTACCGACATCAAAGTCGAAACCAACAAAGGTGTGGTTTCCCTGTCCTCTGAGGTCGCCATCACCGAAGCCCAGAAAACCACCGCAGTGAACATCACCAAGAAAATCAAAGGCGTGAAAGCGGTCTCCGCTGACGGCCTGAAAGCCGAGTAAGGCAAGACTTCTCGCCTGAACCGGGAGAAGACGCGACAGGCGGGCCGAGCAATACGTCTGCCGCACTTTAGAGTTCATGCGACCGGCCACAAGGATTGTGGCCATTACAGGCCCCGGCACATGTGTCGGGGCCTGTTCTATTTCACGGGCAGGAAAAGTACGGAGGTCAGTTGCCGCGCTTGCTGTTGATCTGCTTCAGGCGATTGCCTTCGAAGCGCAGGTATTGATACATGCCGTTGCTCGGGCCGTAGGTCCATTCCTCGACCTGAAACTCTTCACGACGGTTGGCGCTGCGCTTGTAACCGAGCAGATCGCGGCTGACCGGCTCACCGCATTTTTGCAACACTTCGCTGGCGCGGTCGCCAAGGCTCACCAGTTGGCTGCCGCAGCGCAGGGTATCGGACGCCGCAGCCTGGCTGGCGATCAACGCCAGCCCCAGTGCAGCCAGCCATTTGCAGTTCATCACTCGGCATCCAGATGCATTTGTGTCACCACTCGACCGTCGCTTTCCGCTTCTCCGAGATTGGCGTCGATGAAGTACACGCGATCGTCGGCCAGTTGGCCCTTGTCCACCAGGTAATCCTTGATGCTGCTGGCCCGGTCCTGACCGAGCTGGCGCAGCAGCACGTCGCTGGAGCTCCAGAACTTGATCACATCGGCGCGCATTTTCGCGGTGCGTTCTTCCTTGCCCAGATCCTTCCATTCGGCCGGGGGCTGGGTTTTCAGACGGGTGCGGTAGATGCCTTCGAGCAATGGACCTTTTTCGTTGTCCGGTACCTGGATCAGCGAAGCCTGAGCCGGCACCTTGTCGCCCCGGCGCTGGAGCATCTTGTAGTAGTTGTACTGGTATTCGCGTTCCAGGCGCTGTTCGGCGAGCAACGGACCGTCACTGCTTTTTGCCGCGGTGCCTTCGATTTCCAGACGCAGGGCCGGCCGCTCCTTCAGCGCTTGCGACAGTTTCACCAGCGCCGCTTCGGCATCTTTGCTCAGATCGCTGGAACCCGGTGCGAAGGACACGGTGCCGAGGTCTTCCGAGCCACCACCACTGACCAGTCCGCCAATCAGCTTGAACGGTGCGGCGGCGGCCTTGACGATCAGGTTGCGCAGGGTCTGCCAGACAATCGGCATCACGCTGAATTGCGGGTTGTTCAGGTCACCGGTCACTGGCAGCTCGATGGAGATCTTGCCGTCGACGTCCTTGAGCAGGGCGATCGCCAGTTTCAGCGGCAGGCTCACGGCATCCGGGCTGTCGACTTTCTCACCCAGTTGCAGTTGCTCGACCACCACTTTGTTCTCGGCCTTGAGCTGGCCCTTGGTGATCAGGTAATGCAGGTCGAGATTGAGTCGGCCCTTGCGGATCCGGTAGCCGGCGAACTTGCCGGAGTAGGGGGTCAGGGTGGTCAGTTCGACGCGTTTGAAACTGGTGGCGATGTCGAGGCTGGCCATCGGGTCGAACGGGTTGACCGCGCCTTTGATGGTTACTGGCGCATAGCGGTCGACCTTGCCTTTGACGTCGACGCTGGCGGGCTTCGCCTGACGGCTGTCGATGGTGCCGATCTGGCCGTTGAGCTGCTGGATCGCGGTGGCAAAGTTCGGGGTCAGGCTGAAGTCGGCGAAGTTGGCCGAGCCGTCGTTGATCGCGATGCCGCCGATGTGAATGCCCAGCGGTTTGTCATTGCTCGCCGGTTTCGCCACAGCGGTCTTCGCCCCGGAATCGGCCGGTTGCGGGATCAACAGGTCGTCGATGTTGGTGGTGCGGTCATCGTTGATCATGAACCGCGCGTACGGCTGGAACAGGTTGACCTTGTCGATCGACAGGCTGTCGCCGTGCTGATAGTTCAGGCCTTCGACCACCACTTGCTGCCACTTGAGGAAGTCGCGGGTTTTCAGGGTGTCGAGGGTGTGCAACTGATCGACCTGAGCGCGACCGGTGACGCTGAGGGCCAGCGGGTCAGTGCTTTTCAGGTTCACTTTCAGGTCGCTGCCGAGCATGCCGCTGCGCAGTTCGAGGCGAATGAACGGGTTGATGTAGGACTGCGCGACCCGCAGGTCGATGTCCTGGGTTTTCACGTTGAGCTGCGCGGTGACCGGGGCCAGATTGACCACACCGTCGGCGCTGATTTTCCCTTGCCTGCCAAGGCCAGTGTCGAGTTTGAGGTTGAAAGGCGAGCCGTTGAGGCTGTCGAAATTCTGCAGATCGACGTTCAGCGGGGTGACATCCAGAGTGACTTCGGGCTTCGCCGAGCGGTCGGCCAGATGCACTTTGTAGTCACGCAGTTGCACGTCCTTGAGCAGCACCTGCCATGGCTTGCTCGGCGCGGTCGGCTCGGGTTTCGGCGAATCGGCGGCGGCCGGGGTGCTTTTCGGTTCCGCCGCCGCTTTGGCGGCGGGTTTGGACGGTTGGCTGGCAAACAGTTTCTGCCAGTCCAGTTGTCCATCCGCTTCAAGCGCAGCCCAGGTTTCCAGTTTCTGGCTGCGGATCTTGCCAACCACCACTTGCTGTTTGGCCAGGTCCACGGTGGTGTCGCTGACGTCGAGACGCTCGAGTTTTGCCAGCTGACGTCCGTCCGGCGCCTTGATCGCGAACGGCGCGATGTTGACCGCCACGTTGCTCAGCAGCAGTTCGGTTTCCTTGGACAGGTTGAGCTTGTAGTCGGTGCTCAGGCTGACGACACCCTCTTCCAGCACCAGTGGCACGGCGTCGCGCACGTAAGGCCAGAAGGCTTTCATCTTGCCGTCGGTGATCTTGAGGGTGCCTTCGGAGGCGATCGGAACCAGGCTGAAATTGCCTTTCCAGTCGATCTGCCCACCGGCCGGGCCGATCGCGACGAGGGTCATGTCGGCATTGTCTTCGGGCAGCGTGCTGAGGTTTTTCAGTTCGAAATCGAGTTTGTCGTAAACGAACTCGATGGGTTCGCTGGGGCGTGCATCCACGAAATGCAGGTTGCCGCCGGCCAGCTGGATCCGGTCGATGCGCAGCGGAAACGGTTTGGCGTCGGGATCGGCCGGGGTGGGCTCGCTGGCCGGGAGCTTGAACAGACCGAGAAGATTGAGCTGGCCGTCCTTGGCGAACAGGATCTCGGTTTTGGATTTTTCCAGTTCGATATCGGACAGATGCAGGGCTTTGGTCCACAGGCTGTCGAGTTGCAGGTTGGCGTACAGACGTTCGAAGCCGACCTGTTCTTTGCCCGGCTCGCCGATCACCAGGCCCCACAGCGTGAGTTCAAGGCTGAACGGGTTGAGTTCGATGCGCTGCAGATGCGCCGGCACCGTGGCGTAGTTGGCCAGTTGCTGATTTATCACCCTGAGCGCAATGCCCGGCAAAATCAGGAACCCCAGCAGGCTGTAGAGGGCCAGGGCAGTCAACAGGGCGCCAATCGCGCGAATCAATCCTTTGGGCATGTGCGGCTTCATCTGTCTGAATCGGAGTGCCTTGGAGTATGGCACGCGATTCCGGTTCCGAAGTACATCGCACGAGACAGGATTGTTCAGATTTGTCTGCAATTTCTGTAGGAGCTTCCGAAGGCTGCTCCTGCTGGGGTAAAGATCAGAGCTGCAGAATCAGTGTCTTCAACGGCGGTTGTTGATCCCGCGAAGGGAAGTCGGCACCTGGCGTCATCACGCTCCATTCACGCACCGGCCGCCCGGCTTTTTCGGCGCAGCGCAGCACCTGTTCGCGCCAGTCGTCCATGCTGACTTTCGCCAGATTGTTGCAGCAGATCAGCACGCCATTCTCGGCGGTGGTCAGCAGGGCTGGCTTGAGCAGGCTTTGATAATCGCGCAGCAGGTCGACGGTGCCGAACGCACTCTTGGCCCACGCGGGCGGGTCTAGCAGCACCAGATCGTACTGGCGCTGTTCGAGGCGTTGATAGCTTGGCAGTTTCTGCCCGCGACGCTGACTGATCGGCAGGCCGGCCAGTTGGCGGATCGCCGGGAAGTAGTCGGACTGGATGAATTCCATGGTCGGTAGTTGCGGATTGAGCTGACCGTTCTCGCGCCCCACTGCCAGATTGCCCTCGGCGAAATCCAGGTTGCACACTTCGCGCGCCCCGCCGGCCGCTGCGCTCAGACCGACGCCGCAGGTGTAGGCAAACAGGTTGAGCACGCTTTTGCCCTTGGCGTGATCCTTGACCCAGCCGCGGGTGTTGCGCAGGTCGAGGAACAGCAGCGGATCCTGCCCGGCGTGGCGTCCGCGCACACGATAATTCAGGCCCCATTCGTGGCCGACCAGATCGACCAGCGCTGCATCTTCGGCGCGGTAGACGCTGTCCTCGCGATCGATCCGCGAGTTGCCACGGGAGCGGTCGTTGTAGACCAGCAGGGTTTCAAGGCCCAGGGTCTGGTTGACCATGGCGTGCAGTTGCAGCAGGTCTTCGCGCGCCAGGGTCTGGTGGAAACTTTGCACCATCAGTTGCGGGCCGTAGCGGTCGATGGTCAGGCCGCCGGCGCCTTCCTGGCTGCCGTGGAACAGCCGATAGCAGTCGGTGCCCTGACTGTGCAGCTCGGCGAGCAGATCCTGGCGTTGGTCGAGGGCGGCGCGCAGCGCCAGGTTCAAGGAAGACATGCGGGCGCCTTGCTGGAGGGAATCGGGGCGCGGGAGTTTAGCAGTTTGGCAGGCAATCGAGGGGTTCCCATCGCGAGCAGGCTCGCTCCCACAGACGATCATAAGTCCTTGTGGGAGCGAGCCTGCTCGCGATGCTTTTGCGGCCTTACTGGTTCAGGCGTTTATCGATCAAGCCCTGCACCACGCTCGGATCCGCCAGCGTCGAGGTGTCGCCAAGACTGTCGAGTTCGTTGCAGGCGATCTTGCGCAGGATCCGCCGCATGATCTTGCCCGAGCGGGTTTTCGGCAGGGCCGGGGCCCACTGAATCAGGTCCGGTTTGGCGAAGCTGCCGATTTCCTTGCTGACGTGGGCCAGCAGTTCTTTCTTCAGTTCATCGTTGGGCTCGGTGCCGTTCATCGGTGTGACGAACGCATAAATCCCCTGACCTTTGACATCGTGGGGATAACCGACAACGGCGGCCTCAGCGATGCTGTCGTGCAGCACCAGCGCGCTCTCCACTTCGGCGGTACCGATGCGATGGCCGGAGACATTGATCACGTCGTCGATGCGCCCGGTGATCCAGTAATCGCCGTCCTCGTCGCGGCGGGCGCCGTCGCCGGTGAAGTAGTAACCGGGATAGGGCTTGAAGTAGGTGTCGACCATGCGCTGCGGATCGCCGTAGACGCTGCGGATCTGTGCCGGCCAGCTCGACTTGATCGCCAGCACGCCGCTGCCGGCGCCCTTGATTTCCTTGCCGTGCTCATCGAGCAGCACCGGTTGCACGCCGAACATCGGCTGGGTGGCGCAGCCCGGTTTGATCCGCTGAGCACTGACCAGCGGGCTGAGCATGATGCCGCCGGTTTCGGTCTGCCACCACGTATCGACTATCGGGCAGCGTTGTTCGCCGACCACGTTGAAATACCATTCCCACGCTTCCGGGTTGATCGGCTCACCGACACTGCCGAGCAATCTGAGGCTTTGTCGCGAAGTTTCCTGCAAGGGCCCGGCGCCTTCACGCATCAATGCGCGCAGGGCGGTGGGGGCGGTGTAGAAGATGTTGACCTTGTGTTTGTCGATCACCTGCCAGAAACGCGAAGTGCTCGGGTAGCTCGGCACGCCTTCGAAAATCAGGGTGGTGGCGCCGTTGGCCAGCGGGCCGTAGACGATATAGCTGTGGCCGGTAACCCAGCCGACGTCGGCGGTGCACCAGAACACTTCGCCGTCGCGGTAGTCGAGGACGTACTTGAAGGTCATCGCCGCCTGCAGCAGGTAACCGCCGGTGGTGTGCAACACGCCCTTGGGTTTGCCGGTGCTGCCGGAGGTGTAGAGGATGAACAGCGGGTCTTCGGCGTCCATCGGTTCCGGCGGGCAATCGTCGCTGACGTCGCGCACGGCCTGGTGATACCAGAGGTCGCGGCCTTCGACCCAGTCGACTTTGTTCTGGGTACGCTCGACCACCACGACGGTGCTGACATTCGGACAACTCTGCAGGGCTCTGTCGACGTTCTGTTTCAGCGGCACGAATTTGCCACCGCGCACGCCCTCGTCGGCGGTGATTACGGTGCGGCAGTCAGCGTCGAGAATGCGGTCGCGCAATGAGTCCGGGGAGAAACCGCCAAACACTACCGAGTGAATCGCGCCGATCCGTGCGCAGGCGAGCATGGCGTAGGCGGCTTCGGGGATCATCGGCATGTAAATGCACACCCGGTCGCCTTTTTTCACGCCACGGCTTTTCAGCACGTTGGCCAGGCGGCAGACGTGGTGATGGAGTTTGCTGTAGGTGATTTGCGTCGACTCGGCCGGGTCGTCGCCTTCCCAGAGGATGGCGGTCTGATCGCCGCGCGTTTCCAGATGGCGGTCGATGCAGTTGTAGCTGACGTTCAGCTTGCCACCGGCAAACCAGGCGGCTTCGCCGGTCTTCAGGTCATAGCGCTGGACGGTCTGCCACGGCGTGCTCCAGTCGAGGAAGCGGGTGGCCTGCTCGGCCCAGAAGGTGCTGGGGTGTTCAATGGATTCGCGGTACAGGCGCTGGTAGTCGTCCTGACTCAACTGTGCAGCCCGGCGGACGGCATCGGCTTTGGGGAACGTGCTGATATCGAACATGACGGTTCCTTATTCTTGTTGTGCGACAAGGATAAAGATGCGCCGAGAGCGGAGAGGGTTCAATACCTGTAAACAAACACCCCCTCATGGCGAGGGGGTGTGTTCAGGGCAGGATCAGCCGCGGTGACGGCCGCGGAAGTAGTTGATCAGGCCTTGGGTGGACGGGTCTTCAGCGGCGGTTTCTTCGCTGCCGACCAGACGGTTGTACACGCCCTTGCCCAGTTCCTTGCCCAGTTCCACGCCCCACTGGTCGAAGGCGTTGATGCCCCAGACCACGCTTTGCACGAAGACTTTGTGTTCGTACATCGCCACCAGTGCGCCGAGACGACGCGGGCTGATTCGCTCGACCACGATGGTGTTGCTCGGACGGTTGCCCGGGATCACCTTGTGCGGTGCGATTTTTTGCACCTGGTCTTCGCTCATGCCCTTGTCGCGCAATTCCGCTTCGGCTTCCGGCAGGGTCTTGCCGAGCATCAGCGCCTGGCTCTGCGAGAGGCAGTTGGCGTACAGCCACTGGTGGTGGTCGGAGACCGGGTTGAAGCTGACGATCGGCACAATGAAGTCGGCCGGAATCAGTTGGGTGCCTTGGTGCAGCAACTGGTGGTAAGCATGCTGACCGTTGCAGCCGACGCCGCCCCAGATCACCGGACCAGTGTCGGTCGACACCGGGGTGCCGTCCTGACGCACGCTCTTGCCGTTGGATTCCATGTCCAGCTGTTGCAAGTGCTTGGTGATGTTACGCAGGTAGTGGTCGTACGGCAGGATCGCGTGACTCTGCGCGCCCCAGAAGTTGCCGTACCACACGCCGAGCAGGGCCAGCAGTACCGGCATGTTCTGTTCGAACGGCGCGCTCTGGAAATGCTGGTCCATGGTGTAGGCACCGGACAGCAGTTCCTTGAAGTTGGACATGCCGATGGCCAGCGCGATTGGCAGGCCGATGGCGGACCACAGCGAGTAACGACCGCCGACCCAGTCCCACATCGGGAAGATGTTCTCTTCGCGGATACCGAAGGCCACGGCTGCCGCGTTGTTGCTCGATACGGCGATGAAGTGGCGATACAGCTCGGCTTCCGAGCCACCCTGAGCCAGGTACCAGGCACGGGCGGCCTGGGCGTTTTTCAGGGTTTCGAGGGTGTTGAACGATTTCGACGAAACGATGAACAGCGTGGTCTCGGCGCGCAGTTTTTGCGTCAGCTCGTGGAATTCGCTGCCGTCGATGTTCGCCAGGTAATGGCAACGCACGCCTTTCTGGGCGTAGGACAGCAGGGCTTCGGAGACCAGCTCGGGGCCGAGGAACGAGCCACCGATGCCGATGTTCACAACGTCAGTGATCGGCTTCTCGGTGTAACCACGCCACAGACCGTCGTGGATGCGGCCCACGAGATCGGTGATCTGGTTCAGCACCTTGTGTACTTCAGGCATCACGTTGACGCCGTTGACCGACAGCTTGTCGCCGACCGGGCGACGCAGGGCGGTGTGCAGCGCCGGGCGGCCTTCGGAGGAGTTGACGATTTCGCCGTCGAACAGCGCCTTGATCGCGCCTTTGAGATCGACTTCATTGGCCAGACCCACCAGCAGGTTGCGGGTCTCGGCGTTGATCAGATTCTTCGAATAGTCGAGAAACAGTCCGCAGCTGCTGAGAGTGAACTGATTGAAGCGCTGCGGATCGGCGTTGAAGGCTTCGCGCATGCTGAAATCCTGCATGGCTTGGCGGTGGTCTTTCAACGCTTGCCAGGCAGGCAGAGCGGTAACGTCATGAGGAGTGCGGTAGTACGCCATCGCTGCGGTTTTCCTTTTTACTTGAACGGCCTTTTGAACTCTGAAAAGACCTCCCCGCCATGTTTGGGCGAGGGGGCAACTGCGTCGACACGATTACTTTGGCGCAGGGCGAATACAGTAAACCCAGCGCCGCGATCTGTCTTGGCTTTGTCTGACCTGTTTTCGGTACTTTTTTAACATTGATAACAGACGGGGCCGACAGACGGCGAGTAATGCGAGCAAGTCCCTGCTTATCGCGTGGCGTCGAACGGCAGGAAGTTTGCCCGATGGGCAGGTGCTCAGCAATACGGTCTGGAAGTGCGTGCAAACGCTGTGGGAGCGGGGTTGCTCCTACAGCGTTTGCCGGTGTTCAGGCGGGGGTATCGAGATTCAGGTGCAGGTTGTCGATCAACCGGGTGGTGCCAAGGAAGGCCGCGACCAGAATCACCAGATCACGATCGTCCGCCGTTGCCGGACGCAGGGTCAGGGCGTGGCGGATTTCCAGGTAGTCCGGACGCAGGCCGGCGGCTTCCAGTTGCTGGCGTTGCGCCTGGATCAGGGCAGGGAAGTCGCGCTCGCCTTGCTTGATCGACTCGGCAATGCTGCTCAGGGTGCGATAGACCACCGGCGCCACGGCGTGCTGTTCTTCACTGAGGAATCCGTTGCGCGACGACAGCGCCAGACCGTCGGCGGCGCGTACGGTCGGCTCGCCAATGATCTGGATCGGCATGTTCAGGTCGTGCACCAGCGCGCGGATCACTGCCAGTTGCTGGAAGTCTTTCTGGCCGAAGATCGCCAGGTCCGGCTGGACCATGTTGAACAGCTTGCTGACTACCGTCGCCACGCCTTCGAAGTGCCCCGGACGGCTGGCGCCGCACAGGCCTTCGGACAGTTGCGGCACGCTGACCCGGGTCTGACCGGCCATGCCGTCGGGGTACATTTCCTCGACGGTCGGGGCGAACAGCAGATCGCATCCGGCTTCCAGCAGTTTTTCCTGATCCGCCGCCAGGGTGCGCGGGTACTTGTCGAGGTCTTCGCCGGCGCCGAACTGCAGCGGGTTGACGAAAATGCTCGCGACCACGAAGTCCACGCGCTGGGTGGCTTTGGTGATCAGCGCGATGTGGCCGCTGTGCAGGTTGCCCATGGTCGGCACGAAGCCGATGCGCTTGCCTTCACTGCGGGCGCGCGCCACGGCGGCGCGCAGTTCACGTACGGTTTTGACGGTGTTCATGCAGAGAATCCGTGTTCGATTCCGGGGAAAGTGGTGGCTTTGACTTCACTGACGTAAGCCTTCAGCGCGGACTGGATGCTGTCCTGACCCTGCATGAAGTTCTTCACGAACTTCGGCACGCGGCCGCTGATCGACAGGCCGAGCATGTCGTGCAGTACCAGCACCTGACCGTCGGTATCCGAACCGGCGCCAATGCCGATCACCGGAATTTTCACGGCCTGGCTGATTTCAGCCGCCAGTTCGCTCGGCACGCATTCGAGCAGCAGCATGGCTGCACCGGCCTGCTCCAGCGAGATCGCGTCGGCGCGCATCTGGCGTGCCTGGTTCTCGTTGCGACCTTGCACTTTATAGCCACCGAGAATGTTCACGGCTTGCGGGGTCAGGCCCATGTGGGCGCAGACCGGCACGCCGCGTTCGGCCAGCAGGCGGATCGAGTCCGCCAACCACAGCGCGCCTTCGACTTTGACCATGTGTGCGCCGGCCTGCATCAGCAGGGCGCTGTTGGTCATGGTTTGTTCGAGGGTCGCGTTGGCCATGAACGGCAGGTCGGCCAGGATCAGGGCATCAGAGTTGCCGCGTTTGACGCTGGCAACGTGGTAGGCCATTTCTGCGGTGGTCACCGGCAGGGTGCTGTCGTGACCCTGCAGAACCATGCCGAGGGAGTCGCCCACCAGCAGCACTTCGACACCGGCCTCGTTGCAGGCGTGGGCGAAGGTCGCGTCATAGCAGGTCAGCATGGTGATCTTTTCACCTTTCTGCTTGAGGCTCTGGAGCGTGGTCAGGGTGATGGCTGGCATGTAAGAAATCCTCGTTCAGGCGCTTTGGAAACTACTGCGAGTAACGCGCGTGATTCGTCATCTATTCAGGCGCACGCTCTTTTGTCGTGCTTATAAGGCCTGGATTGCGCCCTTGTATGCCGGGTTGGCGGCAGCGGGACGCCTATAGTCGTGATGAGGCCTCAGGAAGTCAATTGCATGTGTTACCGCATTGTTACGAGGGGAGTGTTACCGGCGTTACTGATGCGATTCAGCGGGCCGGCGGGCCTGATCTGCGGGGTTTTTGTCCTACAAGAAAGCAAAATGCGGGAGCCGATGGGCTCCCGCATCAGCGGTTTGTATCAGGCGTGGGAGAGGCGTTCGAGGCCGACGAACGGGCAGGCTGCAAGAAGATCGGCAAGGGTGCGGCCATCGGCCAGACGCAGATCTTCGGGCGCCAGTTCGGCCAGGGGATAGAGAACGAACGCGCGTTCCTGCATGTGGTAATGCGGGACTTTCAGGCGCGGCTCTTCGATCAGGCGATCACCGAACAGCAGAATGTCCAGATCCAGCGTGCGTGGGCCCCAACGCTCCAGTCGTTCGCGGCCTTGACCGTTTTCGATGGCTTGCAGGGCGTCGAGCAGTTCCAGCGGGGCAAGTGTGCTGTCGAGTGCGGCAACCGCGTTGGTGTAACGCGGTTGGCCCGGCAGTAGCGAGTCGCTCTGGTAGAAGGCAGACACGCCGACCAGTTCGGTGTCGGGCAATTGCCCCAGCGCGTCGACCGCGCTGCGCAGTTGTTCAGCCGGGTCAGCCAGGTTGCTGCCCATGCCGATGTAGATGCGTTCCATGCCTTATTCGCCCGTGGCGCTCGGTGCGCCAGCGCGTTTGCGTTTGGAACCGCTGCTGCGGCGACGCTTGCGCGGTGCGCCACTGGCGTCATCACCCTTGCCGCTGAGGTCGCGGATCATGTCGCGACGTTCGCTGTCGTTGGCGTCCTGATAATCGGTCCACCATTCGCCCAAGCCATCGGTCTGCTCACCGGCGCTCTCACGCAGCAGCAGGAAATCGTAGCCGGCGCGGAAGCGCGGATTGTCCAGCAGCAGGTCGGCGCGTTTGCCGCTGCGGCGTGGCAGGCGTTCCTGCATGTCCCAGATCTCGCGGATCGGCATGGTGAAGCGTTTCGGAATCGCAATACGCTGGCACTGTTCGGCGATCAGTTCGTGAGCGCCTTCCTGCATGGCCGGAATCGGCGGCATGCCGCGCTCTTGCAGACGCAACACGCGGGCCGGCAGGGCAGGCCACAGCAGCGCGGCGAACAGGAACGCCGGGGTCACCGGTTTGTTCTGTTTGATCCGCAGGTCGGTGTTGGTCAGTGCTTCGCTGATCAGCGTGTGGGTGTATTCCGGGTTGTGTTCCAGCGCATCGGCACTGGCCGGGAACAGCGGCGCGAACAGTTGCAGGTCGACCAGCATCTCGAAGGTGATGGCACCGTGACCGGAGAGGAACAGCTTGAGCACTTCCTCGAACAGACGGGCCGACGGAATCTCGCGCAGCATCGGCGCCAGTTCTCGGATCGGCTGGACGGTGTGCTTCTCGATACCGAAATTGAGCTTGGCGGCGAAACGCACGGCCCGCAGCATCCGCACCGGGTCTTCCTGGTAACGCTGCTTCGGGTCGCCGATCAGGCGGATCAGGTGATTGCGGATGTCGTGTACGCCGTTGGCGTAGTCGAGGATGCGCTCGCTGACCGGATCGTAATACAAGGCGTTGATGGTGAAGTCGCGGCGTTGCGCGTCTTCTTCCAGGGTGCCGTAGACGTTGTCACGCAGAATGCGCCCGCTCTCGTTGCGCGAAGACTGGTTGCTGTCTTCGTCGTCTTCGTTTTGCGGGTGATTGGCGCGGAAGGTCGCGACTTCAATGATTTCGCGACCGAAATGGATATGTACCAGCTTGAAGCGGCGGCCGATGATCCGCGCATTGCGGAATTCGGCGCGAACCTGCTCGGGGGTGGCGCTGGTGGCGACGTCGAAGTCTTTGGGCGTGATGCCCAGCAGCATGTCTCGCACACAACCGCCAACCAGGTAGGCCTGGTAGCCGGCGCCCTGCAGACGTTCGACGATGTTGACCGCGTAACGGCTGAATTGCGCCTTCTGCAGCGAATGTTGGCCGCTGTTGAGGACTTCAGGCGTGCTACGGATGTGTTGCGTACGACGCAGGGGAGTTCGGAATGACTGGAACAGCTTCTTCAGCATGGGATGCACTGTTTGAAGGAATGTTCGGCCATACCAGAGAATGACCGCATGATGGGCCGGGATTCTAGCATTTAGTCGAGGGATGGTGTAGGACGCTGCCGTTTTGCGCTGCAAGCCGCAGGCTAGAGGGGGTGAAGATGCGTCAGAAGGGGGGATTTGCCGTAAAGGAGAAACTACAAGGGGAGCCGAAGCTCCCCAAGAAGTAGTTGCGTGCTCTTTTTATTATTGATTCGGGCTTCTTGTTTTTGTTGAGTGCCCTCGCCATGAAGCTTTTCCTTCATGGCCCTCCCAATCGGGAGCCAAGAGCAAACGGATTGCTTTGGTCGCTGTGTTGCAGTGATCTTGCGATCCAACCAGTACAGGCTCTGTCTTAAGACAGTTTTTGTTGTTCTCGGCCTGGTCGTGGGGCTAGCCCCAAATACAACGCCTCTCCAAAAGAATCAGTTAGCTGCGCCTCTCGCCGTCTTGTTTTTATTGTGCGTGAGTCGATTCGTCTTATTTTTATTGTCTTGTGCATTGCTTGTTATTGTTCTTGTACCAAACATATAGCAGGTGCCGTGCCAACTTTTGCGAAACCCAATAAAACAAGGGGTTAGGTCGATATAACCGTTTTCGCAAGGCGAAAAAAAGCCGGGGTTTCGTTACCGATAACCCCGGCTTCTGTTACGTGAAAAGACTGAGGTAACAGTTTTTTCACATCCTCAACCGTTACCCGCCCACTCGACAGGTAACGTTCAGCTCTCGCTGGCGACCCCGGTCTTGCGCCGTGGAATGCCCAGACGCTGACGACGCTCCCACAGGCATTTGCGGCTGACGCCCAGTTTGCGCGCCAGTTCGGTCTCGGTCATGTGGTCCTGATGCTCGAGTACGAAATGCTGGAAGTAGTCTTCCAGTGACAGGTCTTCGGTCGGCTCGTGGCTGCTGTTGCTGGCGTTACCGGCCGTTTGCGCCGGCAGGCCGATGAATTCGTCGTCCTCCAGGTTGCCCAGCTCGATGTCGATGCCCAGCAGGTCGGCAGAGATTTCCGGGCTTTCGCTCAGAATCACGGCGCGCTCGACGGCGTTTTCCAGCTCCCGCACGTTACCCGGCCAGGAATAGTGCCGGATCGCCTGTTCGGCATCGGCGGCAAATTTCAGGTCGGTGCGGTTGATGCGGGCGCTCTGGCGAGCAAGGAACGCATTGGCGATTTCGTTGACGTCGGCGCCACGCTCGCGCAGGGCCGGCAGTTTCAACGCGATCACATGAAGGCGATAGTACAAGTCTTCACGGAACTGACCGATTTTCGCCAGGCTCTTGAGGTCCCGGTGGGTTGCAGCAATCAACCGGACATCGACCTTCTGCGACTGCACGGAACCAACCCGGCGAATTTCGCCTTCCTGCAATACGCGCAACAGGCGAGCCTGGGCTTCCAGTGGCAATTCGCCTATCTCGTCGAGGAACAGCGTGCCGCCGTCCGCCGCTTCCACCAGACCGGCGCGACCGGCGCTGGCACCGGTGAACGCACCTTTCTCGTGACCGAACAGTTCGGACTCGATCAGGCTTTCCGGGATGGCTGCGCAGTTCACCGAGATCATCGGTGCCTTGGCCCGTTTCGACAGGTTGTGCAGGGCGCGGGCCACCAGTTCTTTACCGGTACCGGATTCGCCCTGGATCAGCACATTGGAATCGGTCGGCGCGACTTTACGGATCTTGCCGTAAAGGTCCTGCATCGGCGGACACGAGCCGATGATGCCGATTTCGCCATTGCTGTTGTCGATGGCGGATTTGCCGCTGCCATTGGCCGATTTCGCGGGAGCCGCTTCGCCAGCGGCAGGCGCCGACTGGCGATCGCGCAGGATCCGCGCGACAGCCTGAAGCATTTCATCGTGGTCGAAAGGCTTGGCGATGTAATCCACCGCGCCCATCTTCATCGAGTCGACCGCCGAGCGCAGGCTGGCGTAGCTGGTCATGATCAGCACCGGCGTGCCCTGGCCGAGCTTGATGAGCTCGGTGCCCGGAGCGCCCGGCAGTCGCAGGTCGCTGACGATCAGATCGAATGTGGGAATACTGAAGCGTTCTTGTGCTTCCTGCACTGAACCGGCTTCGCTGACCTGATACTGGTTGCGTTCCAGCAGGCGGCGCAAGGCGGAGCGGATAATGGTTTCGTCTTCGACGATCAAAATGTGCGGCATTGATTCGATACTCTCGACGGTCTCAGTTCACAGCGGACGTCGCTTCGACATGGCGCGGCAATGTCACCCGGATACGGGTGCCGCGCTGGCTCTGAACATCAGCCGGGCTGTCGATGGTGATTTGTCCATAATGCTCTTCAACGATGGAATAGACCAGTGCAAGGCCCAGACCGGTGCCTTCGCCAGGATCCTTGGTGGTGAAGAAGGGTTCGAACAATCGGTCCATGATGCTCGACGGAATACCGCTGCCTTCGTCTTCGACGATCAGATCGACCGTGTGTTCGCCGGCTTCACTCTTCACGCGTACCGCACTGCCGGCAGGCGAGGCGTCACGGGCGTTGGAGAGCAGATTGATCAAAACCTGGGCGAGCCGCTGCGGATCGCCTTCGACCCAGTGATCGGGATCGCACAGGTTGTAGAACTGGACTTCGAAATTGCGCCGGTTCAGGGCCAGCAGGCCGATGGCGTCCTGGGCGACTTCCGCCAGACAGACGGGCTCGTCGCTGTGCTGATGGCTGCCGGCGTGGGCGAAGCTCATCAACGACTGGACGATGCGTGAAACGCGCTTGGTCTGCTCGAGGATCTGGCCGCTGATTTCCGTCAGCTCACCGTCCTCTTCGCGCTCTTCCCGCAGGTTTTGCGCGAGGCAGGCGATGCCGGTGATCGGATTGCCGATTTCGTGAGCAACACCCGCTGCGAGTCGACCGATGCTGGCCAGACGCTCGGAATGAACCAGTTTGTCTTCGAGCATCTGGGTTTCGGTCAGGTCTTCCACCAACAGCACCAGGCCGCTGTTGCCCGGTGCCAGCGGCTCGTCGATGGCCGCTTTGTGCAGGTTCAGCCAGCGGGTCTGGCCGTCGAGAGCCAGGTGCTGCTTGTGCAAGTGCTCGTCGGGCAGGTGGATGAAGCCTTGCAACAGATCTTTCCACGGATTGGCGATGGTGCTCAGGCGCGAGCCGACCACCCGTTGCGCGGCAATCCCGGTCAGTTCTTCCATGGCCTTGTTCCACATCAGGATCTCCTGATCCTTGGCCAGCGAGCAGACGCCCATCGGCAGTTCCTGCAGGGTCTGGCGGTGGTAGCGGCGCAAGGCGTCGAGTTCGGCGGCCAGCCCGGTCAGACGCGAGTGGTAATCCTCGAGGCGGCTTTCAATGAAGTGGATGTCTTCGGTGACGTAGTTTTCGCCGCCGGCCTTGTAGGGCAAGAAGGTTTCCACCATGTCCTGGGCGACGCTCGGGCCCATCAGGCCGGAGAGGTTGGCTTCGATCCGGTCACGCAGGCGGCGCAACGCATAAGGGCGGCGCTCGTCGAAGGGCAGATAAAGGTCGCGCAGGGCCTGTTCGACTTCTTTCTGCGCAGCCTTGGCGCCCAGCGGTTTGGCCAGTTGCGTGGCGAATTCCTGCGGCGAGGCGGCGTGCAATTCGCGGCGCTGCGGGCGACGTACGTTGTCCACCGCGCAGGCTTCGGCGGCGCTGGCCTCTTCCGGGCTGGCATTGGTGAACAGCGAAATCAGCGTGAACATCAGGACGTTGGCTGCGAGCGAGGCGATGGCCGCCATGTGCCAACTGGTGTCGTCCAGCACGTAGATCATGTTCAGCAGCGGAATATAGAAACCCTGCAGATTGCCGACCAGCGGCAACAGCATGGTCACGACCCACACCACAATCCCCGCAAGCAGACCGGCGATAAAGCCGCGGCGATTGGCGGTCGGCCAGTACAGCACCGACAGCACACCCGGCAGGAATTGCAGGGTCGCAACGAAGGCGACGATGCCGAGGTTGGCCAGATCCTGCTCGGCGCCGAGCATCAGATAGAAGCAGAAGCCGGCCATGATGATCGCGACGATCAGTGCCCGGCGGGTCCATTTCAACCAGCGATAGATATTGCCCTCGGCCGGTGGCTGGTAGAGCGGCAGCACCAGATGGTTCAGGGCCATGCCCGACAGTGCCAGCGTGGTGACGATGATCAGGCCGCTGGCCGCCGACAGACCGCCGACATAGGCCAGCAACGCCAGCGACTTGCTGTTGGCGGCGATGCCGATGCCGAGGGTGAAGTATTCCGGATTGGTGGTGGCGCCGAGTTTCAGGCCGGCCCAGAGAATCAGCGGCACGGCCAGGCTCATCAGCAGCAGGAACAGCGGCAGGCCCCAGCTCGCGCTGACCAGCGAGCGCGGATTGAGGTTTTCGGTGAAGGTCATGTGATACATGTGCGGCATCACGATCGCCGAGGCGAAAAACACCAGCAGCAACGTGCGCCACGGGCCTTCCTGCAACGGTGTGTGCAGGGCGGCGAGGGCGGTCTGGTTCTGCAGCAGCCACAGTTCGAGCTGTTGCGGGCCGTCGAACACGCCGTACAGCGCGTAGAGGCCGACGCCGCCGAGGGCGGCCAGTTTGATCACCGATTCGAAAGCAATCGCGAACACCAGCCCTTCGTGCTTTTCACGGGTGGCGATATGACGGGAGCCGAAGAAGATCGTGAACAGGATGATCAATGCGCAGAACGCCAGGGCCACGCGATTCTGCACCGGTTCGCCGGTGAGGATGCCGATGGAATCGGCCACGGCCTGGATCTGCAACGCCAGCAACGGCAATACGCCGATCAGCATGAAAATCGTGGTCAGCGCACCGGCCCAGGTGCTGCGGAAGCGGAAGGCGAACAGGTCTGCCAGCGACGACAGTTGATAAGTGCGGGTGATCTTCAGAATCGGATACAGCAGCACCGGCGCCAGCAGAAACGCGCCGGATACCCCGAGATAACTGGACAGAAAACCGTAGCCGTACTGATAGGCCAGACCGACCGTGCCATAGAATGCCCACGCACTGGCGTAGACCCCCAGCGACAGGGTGTAGGTCAACGGATGGCGAATGATCGCCCGCGGGATCATGCCCCGTTCACTGATCCACGCCACCCCGAACAGCGCGGCCAGGTAGGCGGCGCTGATCAGCAGCATCTGGGTCAGGCTAAAGCTCATCGGCATCTTTTTGGCTCTGCAGGATGAAGGTCACGACAATCAGGATCAGCCAGAGCAGATAAGGGCGATACCAGGCGCCCGTAGCGTCGATCCACCAATCCATGATGGCGGGAGAAAACAGGTAGATCCCCACGACCAGAAGCAGGACCAAGCGATAGATGTACATCCCGGCCTCTCTTTTTTATGCGCGTGCCCGAAAACGTGCGGCGATGGTAACGGATGGGCGCGCCACTGCAAGTGTCGTCACAGCAGTTGCGCTTCGGGCAGGGTCAGTGTGCGCGGGATTTTCAAGGCATCCCAGTGGGCGCTGCCCCAGTTCAACAGTTCCTGCGGCGAGGCGTGGGCCAGTTCGAGCCCCGGGTTTTGCCCCAGTGCGCGCAAGGCCCGCAGCAACAATGGTGTGGCCTGATCGGCTTCCAGCGGTGGCGAGCGATAGGACTTGCCGAGCTTGTTGCCGTCCGGCTGGGTAATCAGTGGCAGATGCAGATAGCGCGGCTGGCGCAGGCCCAGCAATTCCTGCAGATAGAGCTGGCGTGGCGTGGAGTCGAGCAGATCGGCACCGCGCACGATGTCGGTGATGCCCTGCCACGCGTCGTCCAGTACCACCGCCAGTTGGTAGGCGTAGAGGCCGTCGCGGCGGCGGATCACGAAATCTCCCACGTCACGGCCCAGGTGCTGGCGGTATTCGCCCTGCACCCGGTCGATGAAGTGGTATTCCAGCTCTGGCACGCGCAGGCGGATCGCGGCGTCTTCCTGACCATGGCCGGCATTGCGGCACAGTCCCGGATAAATGCCGTGGTACGGCTCCAGTTGTTTGCGCGAGCAGGTGCAGGCGTAGGCCAGGCCGTGATTGAACAGGCTGTCGAGGACTTGAGCATAGGCTTCGTGCCGGTCGCTCTGGCGGACCATTTCGCCGTCCCATTCGAAGCCATAGCTTTCCAGTGCCTTGAGAATCGCCGCTTGCGCGCCCGGCTCTTCGCGAGGCGGATCGAGATCTTCCATGCGCACCAGCCAGCGGCCATTCACCGAGCGGGCATCCAGATAAGAAGCGAGCGCCGCTACCAGCGAGCCAAAGTGCAGGTGTCCACTGGGGGTCGGGGCAAAGCGGCCAATGTAGGCGGGGGAGGTGTTGGCAGTCATGAGGGCGATGTTACTTGAGAGTCAAAGAACAGCAGAAACAAAAACGGAGCGTTCGCACGCTCCGTTTTTCGTTCAGGCCGGGATTATTTGCCGACCTGCTTTTCCTTGATTTCCGCCAGGTTCTTGCAGTCCACGCACATGTCGGCAGTCGGACGGGCCTCGAGGCGCTTGACGCCGATCTCGATGCCGCAAGAGTCGCACCAGCCGTACTCTTCGTCTTCGATCAGTTGCAGGGTCTTGTCGATCTTCTTGATCAGTTTGCGCTCGCGGTCGCGGGCGCGCAGCTCGAGGGCGAACTCTTCTTCCTGACTGGCACGGTCGGCCGGATCAGGAAAGTTGGCCGCTTCGTCTTTCATGTGATCAACAGTGCGGTCGACTTCCTGCATCAAGTCCAGTTTCCACTTGGTCAGGATCTTGGTGAAGTGCGCGCGCATTGGAGCGCCCATGTACTCTTCGCCCGCTTTCGGGACGTAGGGTTCGAAACCGCTGAGTGTCTGACTTGCCTGTTGCTTTGCTTGGGTGGGCATGAAATGGACCGCCTCTACTCTTGTAATCCATTGCGCAGGATTGCTCCATCACCGACACCTGCCGGCCCTGCGGCTGCAAGCGGGCGAACTTACCAGATCAATTCGGCCCGCGCTACTCCCGGATGTCGAGCGCGCGGCCGGTGGGGCTTGCAAATGTTTGCCAAGCCATGTCCGGTGATGTTGCAGACCTGCTCAATCACTGATTTTAGTCAATCCTGGAGCGTACGCTCGGGTCGTTACAGTCCAGTGTTCTTGTGGCTGTGACCGCTGCGGGTTCTCGCTCGTTCCGGCAGATGGGTAGAATCGTTTCTTTTCCCTCGTTGAAGGAAGGCCAATGGCTCAGCCCTACAGTGCGCGCAGTCGTGCGATCGAACCGTTCCATGTGATGGCGTTGCTGGCGCGGGCCAATGAATTGCAGGCCGCCGGCCACGACGTGATCCACCTGGAAATCGGCGAACCGGACTTCACCACCGCCGAACCGATCATCCGCGCCGGCCAGCAAGCCCTGACGGACGGGAAAACCCGCTACACCGCGGCCCGTGGCATTCCCGAGCTGCGCGAGGCGATTTCCGGTTTCTATCAAACGCGCTACGGCCTGAACATCGATCCTCGACGGATTCTCATCACGCCCGGCGGTTCCGGCGCGTTGCTGCTGGCCAGTGCGCTGCTGGTGGATCCGGGCAAACACTGGCTGCTGGCCGACCCCGGTTATCCTTGCAACCGGCACTTTCTACGATTGGTCGAGGGCGCGGCGCAGCTTGTGCCGGTCGGCCCGGACGTTCGCTATCAACTGACGCCGGACCTGGTGGCGCGCCACTGGGATCACGACAGCGTCGGCGCGCTGGTCGCTTCGCCAGCCAACCCGACCGGTACGATTCTGACACGCGATGAGCTGGCCGGTTTATCCACAGCCATCAAGGCGCGTCACGGGCATCTGGTGGTGGACGAGATCTATCACGGCCTGACTTACGGCACCGACGCAGCCAGTGTGCTGGAAGTCGATGACAGTGCATTTGTCCTCAACAGTTTCTCCAAATATTTCGGCATGACCGGATGGCGCCTCGGCTGGCTGGTGGCGCCGGATGCGGCGGTCAGTGAGCTGGAAAAGCTCGCGCAGAACCTCTACATCAGCGCGCCAAGCATGGCCCAACACGCAGCGCTGGCCTGTTTCGAGCCGGACACCATCGCGATTCTCGAAGAGCGCCGCGCCGAGTTCGGCCGTCGTCGCGACTTCCTGCTGCCGGCATTGCGTGAACTGGGTTTCAACATTGCCGTGGAGCCGGAAGGCGCGTTCTATTTGTATGCCGATATCAGCCAGTTCGGCGGCGATGCCTTCGCGTTCTGCCGTCATTTCCTCGAAACCGAACATGTAGCGTTTACTCCAGGGCTGGATTTCGGTCGCTATCAGGCCGGTCATCATGTGCGTTTTGCCTACACGCAAAACCTCCCTCGGCTACACGAAGCGGTGGAACGCATAGCTCGTGGCTTGAAGAGCTGGCAAGGCTGATGCGCTTTCATCCTCCTCTTGAAGAAGGCCGGTTGATCCGCCGTTACAAGCGTTTTCTCGCCGATATCGAAACCGTTGGCGGCGAGTTGCTGACCATTCATTGCCCGAACACCGGCTCGATGCTCAATTGCCAGGTTGAGGGCGGGCAGGTCTGGTTCAGCCGCTCCAATGACCCGAAGCGCAAGCTGCCCGGTACCTGGGAAGTCGGCGAAACACCGCAGGGCCGGCTGTTTTGCGTGAACACCGGGCGCGCCAACGCACTGGTCGAAGAGGCCTTGCAGGCGGGCGTAATCAGTGAACTGAACGGCTTTACCGGGCTCAAGCGCGAAGTGGCGTACGGGCAGGAAAAGAGCCGGATCGATTTTCGCCTCGACTATCCGACGGGCCCGGCCTACGTGGAAGTGAAAAGTGTCACGCTGGGTTTCGACGGCACGGCAGTGGCAGCGTTTCCCGATGCGGTGACAGAACGCGGCGCCAAGCATTTGCGTGAGCTGGCGCATCTGGCCAGGGACGGGATTCGCGCGGTGCAGTTGTACTGCGTCAATCTCACCGGCATCGAAGCGGTGCGTCCTGCCGAGGAAATCGACTCGGCCTACGCCGCTGCGCTGCGTGAGGCGGTGGCGTGCGGGGTCGAAGTCCTGGCGTACGGCGTGCGTTTGAGCCATGAAGAGATGGTGATCCACCGGCGCCTGGACGTGCTGCTCAACGGTTAAACATCGATCCATAGCCCTTGCGCGTCTTCACGGCAAGGGATGGCCGTCAGCGATTGCCCGGCGCACGGGCCGGCGACGCATTCACCGTCCTCGATCAGAAACAGTGCGCCGTGGGTTGCGCACTGGATCAGGCTGTTGCTCGGGTCGAGAAACTGGTCGGGGTGCCATTCCAGACCAACGCCCCGATGCGGGCAGCGATTGAGATAGACGTAAGCCCGCCCCGCGCGGCGCACGGCAAACAGTTTTTTCCCGTCGATATCGAAACCGCGACTGCCGTCCTCAACCAGATCGGCGCCCGCGCAAAGAAACTTCATGGCTATCCTCAAATGTCGGCTCGTGTCTGGATATGTCCGAGCTTGACGTTCAAATGCAAACAATTATCAAATGGCCGCCTTCACCCGTGGCGAGGTGACCGCAGCCGAGGATACTTGGCCTGCCGTTCCGATGCCCGGGAAAACCTTTCAAGGAAGCTGTCTATGCGCCTGAGTACCCGCGTTGCCGTGCTGTGTGTCGGACTGTTGGTCAGCCACCAGGCTGCAGCGACCGAGTTGCCGCAACGTTGGGTCAGCGCCGGCGGTGCGTTGTCGGAGTGGGTGAGTGCGCTGGGTGGCGAGGCCAAACTGGTAGGCGTCGACACCACCAGCCAGCATCCCGAGTCTCTCAAGTCGCTACCGAGCATCGGCTATCAGCGCAGCCTGTCGGCCGAAGGCATTCTCAGCCTGCGCCCGGACATCCTGATCGGCACCGAAGAAATGGGCCCGCCCCTGGTGATCTCGCAGGTTCGCAGTGCCAAGGTGCAGGTGGAATTGTTCTCGGCTCAGCCGGATCTGCCGACGCTGGAAAAAAACGTTACTCATCTGGGGCAGTTGCTGGGCGCCGAAAGTCAGGCGACTCAGCTGCTGCAAAGTTATCAACAGCAACTCGATGCTCAGAAGGCGCGTGTAGCTGAAGCTCAGACCCGGCAGAAAGCGCCGGGCGTGTTGTTGCTGCTCGGGCATGCTGGCGGCAAACCGCTGATCGCCGGCAAGGACACCGCCGCCGATTGGCTGCTGCAACAGGCGGGCGGGCATAACCTTGCGACCCACACCGGGTACAAGCCGTTTTCTGTGGAATCCCTGGCCAGCCTCGATCCTGAAGTGCTGGTATTCGCTGACCGTGCGCTGACCGGCGAGGCGGCGAAAACGGCGCTGTTCAAGGAAAACCCGATCCTCAATTCCAGCCGTGCGGCCAAGACCGGACGCGTGCTGGAGCTGGATCCGACGCTGCTGGTGGGCGGGCTCGGGCCGCGTTTGCCGGCTGCGCTCAAGACCCTGTCTGACGGTTTCTACCCGGCCCAGAGCGGCCAATGACCACGCTGGTCAAACCCCGTGGCTTGTTCATCGGCCTGATCTTGCTGTGCCTGCTGGCGATCTGGCTGTCGCTGGCGTTGGGGCCGGTCAGTCTGCCGTTGTTCGATACCTTGCGCGCTGCGCTGCGCTTGATCGGTGTGCCGCTGGCGCCGGACGGGCTGGAACAGGCTGAACTGATTCTCGGGCAGATTCGTCTGCCGCGTACGTTGCTCGGGCTGGCAGTCGGCGGTGTGCTGGCGCTGTCCGGGGTGGCGATGCAGGGGTTGTTTCGTAATCCGCTGGCCGATCCTGGGCTGGTCGGCGTCTCGAGCGGTGCGGCGTTGGGCGCGGCGGTGGCGATTGTCGGCGGTTCGTTTTTTGGCGGATTGCCGGAGTGGTTCGGGCCTTATCTGCTGTCGGTTTGCGCGTTTCTCGGTGGCCTCGGCGTAACGGCGTTGGTCTATCGACTCGGTCGCCGTAACGGGCAGACGAATGTTGCGACCATGTTGCTGGCGGGTATCGCTCTGACGGCGCTGGCCAGTTCGGCGGTGGGGCTGTTTACCTATCTGGCCGACGACGCCACATTGCGCACGTTGACGTTCTGGAACCTGGGCAGCCTTAACGGCGCGAGCTATGCGCGGTTGTGGCCGCTGCTGATCATCACCGCCGGTGTTGCACTTTGGCTTCCACGGCGGGCGAAGGCGCTCAATGCGTTGCTGCTCGGCGAATCGGAAGCCGGGCATCTGGGGATCGATGTAGAACGGCTCAAGCGCGAGCTGGTGTTCTGCACGGCGCTGGGTGTCGGTGCGGCGGTGGCAGCGGCGGGCATGATCGGTTTTGTCGGGCTGGTGGTGCCGCATCTGGTGCGCTTGCTCGCGGGGCCTGATCATCGGGTGTTGCTGCCGGCATCGGTGCTGGCCGGGGCGAGTCTGTTGCTGCTGGCGGATCTGGTGGCGCGGCTGGCGCTGGCGCCGGCGGAACTGCCGATCGGCATCGTCACGGCGTTCATCGGTGCGCCGTTCTTCCTTTATCTGTTGCTGCGAGGGCGTGCCTGATGCTGCGTGCGCACAATCTGCACATCCGCCGTGGCCGCAAGACCGTTCTGGCCGATGTCAGCCTGCAACTCGAACCGGGCGAAGTGCTTGGCGTGTTGGGGCCGAATGGCGCCGGCAAAAGCACCTTGCTCGGCGCGCTGTGCGGTGAGCTGAGCGCGCACGAGGGGGAAGTGCTGCTGGACGGTGAGGCCTTGAGTCATTGGAGTGGCACTCAGCGCGCGCAGCGGCTGGCGGTGTTGCCGCAGGTATCGACCCTGGATTTCGCCTTTCGTGTTGAAGAAGTGGTCGGCATGGGGCGTCTGCCTTATCAGAGCGGGCGGGTGCGCGATGACGAGATCGTCGCTGCCGCATTGCGGGCGGCCGATGCCGGGCACCTGAGTGGCCGCAGTTATCTGGCGTTGTCCGGCGGCGAGCGTCAGCGCGTGCATCTGGCGCGGGTGCTGGCGCAGCTCTGGCCAGGACAGGCGGGGCAGACGTTGCTGCTCGATGAGCCGACCTCGATGCTCGATCCATTGCATCAACATACGACGCTGCAGGCAGTGCGCGAATTTGCCGATCGCGGCGCGGCAGTTCTGGTGATCCTGCATGATCTGAATCTGGCGGCGCGCTATTGTGATCGCATCCTGCTGCTTGAAGGCGGTCTCCCGGTCGCACTGGATACGCCGCAACAGGTGTTGCGCCCTGAATCGCTGAAGGCGGTTTTCGGTCTGGAAGTATTGGTGCAGCCGCACCCGGAGCGCGGGCATCCGCTGATCATCGCCCGCTGATGTCGTCATCGAGGTGAGGGTATGCGCGGGATTCTGCTGTTGGCGGTGTTGTGGCTTGCGGGTTGCCAGCATGTTGCGGAGCCGCCGGTCGTGGGCGAGATCCGTGATCTGCGTAGCGGCGAGAGTCTGACGGCGCAGCAATTACTGACGCAACTGAGCAGACCGTCACGGCTGATCATTGGCGAACAGCATGACAACGCCGATCACCATGCCCTTCAATTGTGGTTGTTGCAGAACCTCGAAAAAACGCGACCCCAGGGCAGTCTCCTGCTGGAAATGCTGACGCCCGATCAACAGTCGCGCGTCGATGACGTGCGCCATGCCGCAACGCCACCGGTTGATCTTCCCGCTGCATTAGCCTGGCAGGACGGTTGGGACTGGAATCTCTACGGCCCGATTGTGCGGTTTGCCCTGACACAATCCTGGCCAGTGCTGGCGGCCAATCTCGATAACATCGAAATTCGTGCGTTCTATCGCGATCCTCCGGTTCTGAGCGGCGAGCGCAGCAACGCCAAATCTGTGAAAGAAACGCTGTTGGAGCAGATCGGCGATTCTCACTGCGGCTTGCTGCCGTCATCACAAATGCCGGCGATGCTGGCCGTTCAACAACAACGGGATCGGCGCATGGCCTCGCGTTTGTTGGCGGCGCCCGCGCCGGCATTATTGTTGGCGGGTGCTTATCACGCGCGCAAGGATGTGGGTGTGCCGCTGCATGTGCTGGATCTGGGCGCGTCCGAAGCGCCGACGGTGCTGATGCTGGCGGAGCAGGGCAGTCGGATTACGGCGGCGATGGCTGATTATGTCTGGTACACACCCGCCACGCCGAAACCGGATTATTGCGCCGAGATGCGTAAACAGTTCGGCAAGAAATGACTTTTCCACAGGCAAAAAAAGACCCGGTAAAAACCGGGTCAAATAACCGTGATTAGCCTGATGAGGAGATAATCTGAGAGTCCGAACCAAGGGCTTTTCAGAATATCGACTGATCTCGCGACCAGTTGTGATAATCATAGCGATTCTCATTACCAAGTCAACTGCTGTTTTTTCATTTCTGTCGTTTTGTCCCGGCAATGGCGTAAACGCCCGGTGAATCCGGGCGTCAGATCTGGGCTGTGAGCTGCTTGTTGAGCTGGTCGATACGCCTCGCCATGCTTTCGATCAGGCTGTGGGCGATTTTCGGATTGGTGCGGGTCATGCTCAGAAACTGATCGCCGGGAATCAGCATTACGGTGCTCGCCTCCCGGGCAATGACCGTCGCGTTGCGCGGCTCGCCAGTAAACACCGCCATTGCGCCGAATATTTCATCCCTGGGCACGTCGCCTACCTTGTGCCCGTTAACAAACGCTTCGGCGTGTCCTTCGATAATCACGAACACATGGTCGGCGACATCGCCCTCGCGGATCAGAACGTCCCCGGCTTCAACCCGCTTGAAACCGTTGGTGCTGCGAAACTCGCGCGGCTTGAACTCGGCGACTGCGTGCGCCAGCAACGCCATCTGCCCGAGCAGGTAGCGCAGAAACTGCTCCGATCGCGACGTTTCGCCGTACACATGTTGAAACAAATCGCTTCGGCGATAGGGCAGTAATGTCAGCGGGCTGTCCGAGTACAGCGTGCAATCCGCCCATTCCGGACCCTGTTGCAGGCCGATCAAATCGCCCTCATGCCAATAGAACAGACCACGTCCACCCAGCCGGCCGGTGACGACACCTTGAGTGAGCAAGAACAACTGGTCGTCCGGCAAACGTGCCAACAGATCATCCGTGGCTTCAAGTTCCAGCGCTGGCCCGCACGGCGGCAGGCCTTCAAGCCATTGCGCAGGCAAGCTCTGCAAGTGGTTGATCAATGCATCGGCCTGGGCCGATTGTTCCCCGAGCAGGTACATGGCGTTCAGTGCCCGTTAGTTCTTGTTGCGAGAGGAAATGGCTTCCAGCTGCTTGTTCAGCGCATCCTTGCGTTCGGCGGGAATGTCGTTCCAGTGCACATCCATCAACGCCCCTTCGATCGCGTACAACAACACCTTCGACGCCCGGAACCCGCGAGTGCGCACGGCCCGGTAGGCATCCACCGCACCGAGGCGACGCAAGTCGGAGGCGCTATGGATGCCCACGGCATGCAGCCATTGCGCCGACGTCTTGCCAAGATTCTTCAGGTGTTGCAGTTCATCATTCATCAAGCCTCCTTGCGACGGCCGAATGGTGCGTGGGCGAGCTTCTCAGGAGTGTAGCCATCAGTAGGAAAAGCGTGGTTGTTTGGTCGGATTCAACGCAAACGCTTCTAAGAAACGTCAGTTTTCACTGATGAATCAGGACGGGGAGGGCGAGGGAGAATTACCAATAGCACGCAGTCCAGCGCAAAGCGGGGGCGCTGGACGGTTCAGGTTTTTAAAAGCTTCAGCGGGTGCGATAACGCAGGCGTGTACCGAAATTCATCGACATCAGGATTTCGTCGGCACTCAGCTCCGGCGGGAAGTAGGCCCCGGAAATCTGCGCGTGAGCCAGACTCGCGCCTTCCAGCGAGGCGTTGCGAAAGTCGATGCCGCGCAGGTCGGCGGAACGGAAGTAGGCGTCCCGGAAATCCACGCCATCGGCGTTCAGTTCGCGCAGGTCGAGACCACGAAAGTCACCGCCGACCATGTCGATCGGGCCGTCTTTCGGGCGTTCATTGTTGAAACCTGTGATGTCGTCTTTGTGCAGCAAGGCATAAAGCAGGGTGTCGAGAAGTTTCGGCTGGCTCATGTCAAATCACCTGTTGGTTTTATGACGCCAGTATAGTGCCACTATTTGACGGCCGTGAAGCGAGCGAGGGCTTCACGGCCGAAATAGTTTCTTACAGACCTGGCAGGCGCTGGCGAATCTGCGCCACGACGGTGTCCAGGGTGCCGGATTCATTGGTCTGCACGCGTTTGCTACGCAGGATTTCTTCCGGCGTCAGGGCTTCGCGGTTGGCCTGTTGTGCTTCGATCACGGCGAGGGTCGCGTCGGACGGATCCTTCTTGTCCGCCTGACGAATCGCCAGCCAGCTCTCGATCACTGCCTGCGGAGCATTGCAGTCGAGGATCAGGAATGGCGCGCCAGTGGCTTCGGCGACCTTGGCGGCGTTGTCGCGTTGTTCGCGCTTGAGGTAAGTGGCGTCGATCACCACCGGGAAACCGGCGTGCAGGATCACTTCGGCGATTTCATGCAGACGAGCATAAGTCGCAGTGCTGGCATCGGCGCTGTAGATCCCGGCCTGAACATCATTGGCAACGGTTTGCTCGCCGAACAGACGTTTGCGCTCGACATCGGAGCGCAGACGGATCGCGCCCAGCGCTTCGACCAGGCGCATGGCCACATGGCTTTTGCCTACAGCGGACACGCCGTGGGTAATCGCCATGAAGCGCGAAGGAATGGTGCTGTAGCTTTCCGCCAGGTTGGCGTAGTTGCGGTACTGGCGCAGGGTGGTGGCGCGCTGCACCGGAGTGGCGTCGGCCGGCATGCTGAACAGTGCAACCTTTGCACGTACCAGCGCACGGTAAGCCTTGTAGAAGTTCAGCACTTCCAGGCCTTGGTAGTCGCCGGTCAGTTCCAGATACTGGCTGATGAAACGACGGGCCAGGGATTTCAGGCCACGGTCTTCCAGGTCCATCGCCAGGAAACCGGTGTCAGCCCAGACGTCGGTGAAACGGAACGGTTCGTTGAATTCGATGCAGTCGAAGATCACGACTTTGCCGTCGATCAGCGTGGCGTTGCCCAGGTGAATGTCACCGTGGCATTCGCGAGTTAAACCGTCTGCCTTGCGTTGGGCGAACAGTGGTTTCAGGCGATCGAAGCTGCTTTCGGCCCACGCTTGCAGGGCGTCGAGTTGCAGCAGGTCGTTCTTGTCGCTGAGGAACGGCAGGATCTGTTCGAAGTTCTGGCGCACCGGCGCCATCACGCTGTCAGGCGTACCGGCGTCGTGTTCGGCCGGGACTTTCGGCGCGTTGAGGTGGAAGCGGGCGATCTGCTCGGCCATCGCGTCGACGTGCGCGGCGGTCAGCTCGCCGTTGGCTTGCAGGGTGCTGAGCAGGCCGGTCTGCGGGAACTGGCGCATTTTCAGCAGGTATTCGATGGCCGGGCCTTCGCCACCCAGTTGCGGGGCTTCGGCGCTGCCGGTCACTGGAATCACTTCCAGATACAAATCTTCGGTCAGGCGCTGGTTCAGACGCAGCTCTTCGCCGCAGAAGTGTTCACGGGAATCGAGAGCGGTAAAATCAAGGAAGCCGAAATTCACCGGCTTCTTCACTTTATAGGCGTAGGGGCCGGTGAGCAGTACCCACGAGATATGGGTTTCGATGACCTGGAACCCTTCGACGGGGTGCGGGTAGAGGGCCGGGTTTTGCAGGGCAGCGATCAGGGACTGGCTCACGGACGATCCTTCAGAGACTGGGGGAAATTCAAGGCGCTCATTATGGCCGCTCGCCAGCCCGACGCAAACCTCGGAGCGCTCCTGTTGAGTATGAATAAAGTGCGTATAATCCGCCGCCATGACTCGTACTCGATCCCCCCGTACCCCTAAAAAACCAGCTTCCCGGGGCCTGCGCCCATGGTTGGGCTGGGCCCTTAAACTCAGTCTGGTCGGCCTTGTGGTGCTGGCCGGCTTCGCCGTTTACCTCGATGCCGTGGTGCAGGAGAAGTTCTCCGGCAAGCGCTGGACCATCCCGGCCAAGGTGTACGCGCGTCCGCTCGAGCTGTTCGTCGGACAGAAGCTGAGCAAGGACGATTTCCTCACCGAACTCGATGCCCTGGGCTATCGCCGCGAAGCCGTGAGCAACGGTCCCGGCGCGGCGGCGGTCAACGGCAACACGGTTGATCTGAATACCCGTGGCTTCCAGTTCTACGAAGGCCTTGAGAAACCGCAGCCGGTGCGCGTGCGTTTCTCCGGCGATTACGTGGCCGAACTCTCGGCGACCAACGGTTCGAAGCTCTCCGTGGTACGCCTGGAGCCGCTGATGATCGGCGGTATCTACCCGAAAAACCTCGAAGACCGGATTCTGATCAAGCTCGATCAGGTGCCGCCGTATCTGCTGGAAACCCTGGTCGCCGTGGAAGACCGGGATTTCTACAGCCACTGGGGCGTGTCGCCGAAATCGATTGCCCGTGCCGTTTGGGTCAACACTTCGGGCGGCAAGATGACCCAAGGCGGCAGTACGCTGACCCAGCAACTGGTCAAGAACTTCTACCTCACCAACGAACGCAGCCTGACCCGCAAGCTCACCGAAGCGATGATGGCGATGCTGCTTGAGCTGCATTACGACAAAAAGGAAATCCTTGAGGCTTACCTCAACGAAGTCTTTGTCGGTCAGGACGGCCAGCGTGCGGTGCACGGTTTCGGTCTGGCCAGCCAGTTCTTCTTTGCTCAGCCTTTGTCTGAGCTGAAGCTGCACCAGGTAGCGTTGTTGGTCGGCATGGTCAAAGGTCCGTCCTATTACAACCCGCGTCGCAACCCGGAGCGGGCGCTGGAGCGACGTAATCTGGTGCTCGACGTGCTTGAGCAGCAGGGCGTTGCTTCCGCCGAACAAGTGGCCGCCGCGAAGAAAATGCCGCTGGGCGTGACCACGCGCGGCAAGCTGGCCGACAGTTCTTTCCCGGGCTTCATCGATCTGGTCAAACGCCAGTTGCGTGAAGACTACCGCGACGAAGACTTGACCGAAGAGGGCCTGCGGATCTTCACCAGTTTCGATCCGATCCTGCAGATGAAAGCCGAAGCGTCGGTCAACGACACCTTCAAGCGCCTGTCCGGTCGCAAGGGTTCCGACGACGTGGAAGCGGCGATGGTCGTGACCAACCCGGAAACCGGTGAAGTCCAGGCCATGATCGGCAGCCGTCAGGCGAGTTTTGCCGGCTTCAACCGCGCATTGGATGCCGTGCGGCCGATCGGCTCGCTGATCAAGCCGGCGGTTTATCTGACGGCGCTGGAGAAACCGAGCCAGTACACGCTGACCAGTTGGCTGTCGGACGACCCGCTTTCGATCAAAGGCGCGGACGGTCAGGTCTGGAAACCACAGAACTATGACCGCCGCTCCCACGGCACAGTGTTCCTATATCAGGGGCTGGCGCATTCCTACAACCTGTCGACCTCGCGTCTCGGTCTGGCGGTCGGTGTTCCGAATGTCCTCAAGACGCTCGCGCGACTGGGCGTGACCCGTGAGTTTCCGGCGTTCCCGTCGATGTTGCTCGGCGCTGGCGGCATGACCCCGATCGAAGTCGCGACCATGTACCAGACCCTGGCCAACGGTGGGTTCAATACGCCTATGCGCGGGATCCGCAGCGTGCTGACTGCCGATGGCGAGCCGCTCAAACGTTATCCGTTCCAGATCGAGCAACGGTTCGATCCGGCCTCTATCTATCTGATCCAGAACGCCATGCAGCGGGTTATGCGTGAAGGTACCGGCAGTTCGGTTTATAACGTGTTGCCAAGAACCCTGACACTGGCGGGCAAGACCGGTACCAGTAACGATTCGCGCGACAGCTGGTTCGCCGGCTTCAGCCAGGATCTGCTGGCGGTGGTCTGGCTCGGCCGTGACGACAACGGCAAGACGCCGTTCACCGGGGCCACTGGTGCGTTGCAGGTCTGGACCAGTTTCATGCGCAAAGCCGATCCGCTGCCGCTGGACATGCCGCAGCCGGATAACGTGGTGCAGGCCTGGGTCGATTCGCGTACCGGCCAGGGCTCCGATGCCAACTGTCCGGGCGCCGTGCAGATGCCGTATATTCGCGGCAGCGAACCGCCACCCGGCGCCTCCTGCGCGGGCGAAAGCCCGGCATCGGGCGAGTCGGTGATGGATTGGGTCAAGGGCTGGATGAATTAAGCAAAGAGGGTTTCAAGTGAACAAGTGGTTGATTCCAGCGGTGACCGCCGTGGCTTTGCTCAGCGGCTGCTCCACCGTACAGCGTGGTTCGATTCCGGTTGTGGACTCCGGCACTGCCGTATCCAACAGCGAGCGCATTTCGGCCAATGGCGGTTTCCGTCAAACGACGGTGAAACGTCCTGCACAGGCCCAGACCCAGGCGATCCCGCAAGGTGATACCGGTGTGGTAGTGATGGTGCCGGGCGGCGCAGCGGCTTCGGCACCGATCAGCTCTTCGCCGATCGTTCCGGGCCCGGCGTCCGGCGGCATCACGCCGGGGCCGTACAACCCTTCGGCGGTCGAGTCGGCGCCGATCAGCTCCGGCAGCTACAGCATGCCTTCGACGCCCAGCGGCATTCCTTCGGCCAGCAGTGGCGGCGGTCTGTCTGCCGATGAACAACTGGACGGCCCGGTTCTCGCACTGTTGAGTACTGCGCAACAGCAGCAGGCCGGTGGCGACCTCAACGGCGCATCTTCCAGCCTGGAGCGTGCACAGCGTGTAGCGCCGCGCGAGCCGCAAGTGCTTTACCGTCTGGCGCAGGTGCGCATGGCCCAGGGCGATGCGCCGCAAGCCGAGCAGACCGCTCGCCGTGCACTGACCATGGCCAATGGTCGTCCGGACTTGCAGGCCAGTCTGTGGGAATTGATCGCTCAGGCACGTGAGAAGCAAGGTGATTCCGCCGGCGCCACTCTGGCCCGTCAGAAGGCCAAGGTTTCGCTGTGATGGACAGTCGTTTCTCCAAGGTCGCCGATCAATTGCTCTTGATCGAGCGTGAACTGCGCGCCCAGGGCTGGTGGGATGACGTCCAGCCCTCGGTCGAAGCCTTGAGCAGTGTCGAGCCGTTTTCGGTCGACACCCTCGATTTCGAGCAGTGGCTGCAATGGATCTTCCTGCCGCGGATGAAGATGATCCTCGAACAGGATCTGCCATTGCCCAATGCCTCGGGCATTCAGGAAATGGCCGAGATGGTTTTTGCCCAGCGCAATCTGCAGGGCAAGGATCGGCAGCTTCAGATATTGCTCAAAGAGTTCGACCTGCTGATCACCGCTTCGCGCTGAACCGGAAACTGCCAGTGGTTACTGGCAGTTTTCCGCAATCTGTTTTTGTGCCTCCGCAGTACGTTGCTGGCGCTGGTCGTCGCTCAGCCGCCGCAATTCTCCCTCTACCTCCTCCCTCAAACGCGGATTGTTCTGCAGTTGCGCGAGATTCGTGCGCGCCTGTTCGCAAAATGCCGTGAGCTGATTCTGTTGCTCGGCCACTTGCTTCTTGACCTTGTCATCGATGGCTTTCTGGTCGCCCAGCGCGCCGCTGCCAGGTAATGCGGCAGGTATTGGTGCGGTAGAGGAGGGCGTCTTCACGGCGGTGGATGACTGCCCTTGTGGTGGCTGCTGATCGAAATGGGTGACGCCCTGGGCATCGACCCATTTGTAGATCTGACCGGCCATACACCATGGGCTGGCGCCGATTAGCAGAGTTAAGAGAAGCGTTCGCATGCTGATTCCTTGGTAAAACTGCGCAATTGAAGCTAACAGAGTAGCGGTTTCCAGGTTTTTTCTTGCGTTCTCATGTGCTTACCCACAATTAAGCACATAGACGACTTGACTTGCAGAGGGCGAAACAGAAGAATCCAAAGTCCGCTGTACAGGGACTGCCAGAAGCAGACCCTCTCGGCAGATCATGAGGCGCATATCCGCGTCGACCTGTTACACCCGCAACGCGTTACCTCGCGCTGGGTGGGAAAGGCCCGCAACACTTGGGACGATCCCAATACTTGCTCAGTCAGTGCTGACGTAGTCGGCGACCACCGTCGCTCATGCTCTGCCGAGAAGTAAACCTATTAAGACCCGTTCGCTTTTTTGTGGACGGTATTCTGGCGTTTTAGAGGTGAACAACGTGGAGCTTTTATCTGGCGGTGAGATGCTCGTCCGCTTTTTGCGTGACGAAGGCGTCAAATATATCTACGGGTACCCGGGTGGTGCTCTCCTTCATGTTTACGATGCCCTGTTCAAAGAACCGGAAGTGACCCACATCCTGGTTCGTCACGAACAAGCGGCTACCCATATGGCTGACGGCTACGCCCGTGCCACCGGTAAAGCCGGCGTGGTATTGGTGACTTCCGGTCCAGGCGCCACAAACGCCATCACCGGTATCGCCACCGCTTATATGGATTCGATTCCAATGGTGATCATTTCCGGTCAGGTGCCAAGCACCATGGTCGGCACCGACGCGTTCCAGGAAACCGACATGATCGGTATCTCCCGGCCGATCGTGAAGCACAGCTTCATGATCAAGCACGCGTCCGAAATCCCGGAAGTCATGAAGAAGGCCTTCTACCTGGCGCAATCCGGTCGTCCGGGCCCGGTCGTGGTCGATATCCCGAAAGACATGACCAACCCGGCCGAGAAGTTCGAATACATCTTCCCGAAGAAAGCCAAACTGCGTTCCTACAGCCCGGCCGTTCGCGGTCACTCCGGGCAAATCCGCAAGGCGGCAGAAATGCTCCTGGCGGCCAAGCGTCCTGTGCTGTACTCCGGCGGTGGCGTGATCCTCGGCAACGGCTCCGCGCCGCTGACCGAGTTGGCGCAAATGCTCAACCTGCCGGTTACCAATACCTTGATGGGCCTGGGTGGCTACCCTGGCACTGATCGTCAGTTCATCGGCATGCTCGGCATGCACGGCAGCTACACCGCGAACCTGGCGATGCACCATGCCGATGTGATCCTGGCGGTCGGTGCGCGTTTCGACGATCGCGTGATCAACGGCGCGCCGAAGTTCTGCCCGAACGCCAAGATCATTCACATCGACATCGACCCGGCTTCGATTTCCAAGACCATCAAGGCCGACGTGCCAATTGTGGGTCCGGTGGAAAGCGTCCTGACCGAAATGGTCGCGATCCTCAAGGAAATCGGCGAAACCCCGAACAAGGAAGCCGTTGCCAGCTGGTGGAAGCAGGTTGATGAGTGGCGCGGTGATCGCGGCCTGTTCCCTTACGACAAGGGCGACGGCAGCAAGATCAAACCACAGACCGTGATCGAAACCCTGTGCGAAGTGACCAAGGGCGACGCCTTTGTGACCTCCGACGTGGGCCAGCACCAGATGTTTGCTGCGCAGTACTACAAGTTCAACAAGCCGAACCGCTGGATCAACTCCGGTGGCCTGGGCACGATGGGCTTCGGTCTGCCGGCCGCGATGGGTATCGCTCTGAGCTTCCCTGACACCGATGTTGCGTGCGTCACCGGTGAAGGCAGTATCCAGATGAACATCCAGGAATTGTCGACCTGCCTGCAATACGGTTTGCCGGTCAAGATCGTCATCCTGAACAACGGTGTTCTGGGCATGGTTCGTCAGTGGCAGGACATGAGTTACGGCAGCCGTCACTCGCACTCCTACATGGAATCCTTGCCTGACTTCGTCAAGCTGGCTGAAGCCTATGGCCACGTCGGCGTGCGCATCACCGAATCGAAAGATTTGAAGTCGAAGATGGAAGAGGCGTTCGCCATGAAAGATCGCCTGGTGGTGATCGATATTTCGGTCGACACCAGCGAGCACGTCTATCCGATGCAGATCAAAGACGGCTCCATGCGCGATATGTGGCTGAGCAAGACGGAGCGTACCTAATCATGCGGCACATTATTTCCTTGCTTCTGGAAAACGAACCCGGTGCTTTGTCTCGCGTAGTCGGCCTGTTCTCGCAGCGCAACTACAACATCGAAAGCCTGACCGTGGCGCCAACCGAAGACCCGACCCTGTCGCGTCTGACGCTGACCACTGTTGGCCACGATGAAGTCATCGAGCAGATCACCAAAAACCTGAACAAGCTGATCGAAGTGGTCAAGCTGGTGGACCTGTCGGAAAGCGCTCACATCGAGCGCGAGCTGATGCTGGTCAAGGTCAAGGCCACTGGCGCCCAGCGCGCCGAGATCAAACGCACCACCGATATTTACCGTGGACAGATCGTCGACGTCAGCGCCAGCGTGTATACCGTTCAACTGACCGGTACCAGCGACAAGCTCGACAGCTTCATTCAGTCCATCGGCACCGCATCGATTCTGGAGACCGTCCGCAGCGGCGTCACCGGTATTGCCCGCGGCGACAAAGTACTCAGCATCTAAACCAAATTAGCGAATGGCCTGAACGGCCTGGATATAAAGGGGAAATTCATGAAAGTTTTCTACGATAAAGACTGCGACCTGTCGATCATCCAGGGCAAGAAAGTTGCCATCATCGGTTACGGCTCCCAGGGCCACGCCCAAGCGTGCAACCTGAAAGATTCCGGTGTCGACGTTACCGTCGGTCTGCGTAAAGGTTCGGCCACCGTTGCCAAGGCTGAAGCCCACGGCCTGAAAGTGACCGACGTGGCTGCCGCAGTTGCTGGCGCCGACCTGGTCATGATCCTGACCCCGGACGAGTTCCAGTCCCAGCTGTACAAGAACGAAATCGAGCCGAACATCAAGAAAGGCGCCACTCTGGCCTTCTCCCACGGCTTCGCGATCCACTACAACCAGGTTGTTCCGCGTGCGGACCTCGACGTGATCATGATCGCGCCGAAAGCCCCGGGCCACACCGTACGTTCCGAATTCGTGAAGGGCGGCGGTATCCCTGACCTGATCGCGATCTACCAGGACGCTTCGGGCAATGCCAAGAACGTTGCACTGTCCTACGCCGCCGGCGTGGGTGGCGGTCGTACCGGCATCATCGAAACCACCTTCAAGGACGAGACCGAAACCGACCTGTTCGGCGAACAAGCCGTTCTGTGCGGCGGTACCGTCGAGCTGGTAAAAGCCGGTTTCGAAACCCTGGTTGAAGCTGGCTACGCGCCGGAAATGGCCTACTTCGAGTGCCTGCACGAACTGAAACTGATCGTTGACCTCATGTACGAAGGCGGTATCGCCAACATGAACTACTCGATCTCCAACAACGCTGAATACGGCGAGTACGTGACGGGTCCGGAAGTGATCAACGCCGAATCCCGTCAGGCCATGCGCAACGCCCTGAAACGTATTCAGGACGGCGAATACGCCAAAATGTTCATCAGCGAAGGCGCAACCGGCTACCCTTCGATGACCGCCAAGCGTCGTAACAACGCCGCTCACGGTATCGAAATCATCGGCGAGCAACTGCGCTCCATGATGCCGTGGATCGGTGCCAACAAGATCGTCGACAAAGCCAAAAACTAAGTCGTCGAACCTTGTATGAAAAAACGCGGCCTAGGCCGCGTTTTTTCGTATGGGCGGGCGGTTCTGGTATAAAGCTGCATCGTTTGTGGCCGAACCGTCGTCCCAGACACCTGTCGAAAATGTCCAATCCGTTGCAAGGTACTGTCCATGAGCGAACGTCCCGAAGAGCCGAACCAGGCTTCCGACGCCGAAAGCCTGCTGCCCATCGATGAGCACATCGAAGAAGGGCATGACGCAGAAGGCCGTAAAGTCCGGCATCGTGGTATCTATCTTCTGCCGAATCTGTTCACCACTGCGAACCTGTTCGCAGGGTTCTATTCCATCATCAACTCGATGAGTGCCCAGGCTGCGCTGAGCGCCGGTGACTCGGCGAATGCGAGCAAGTACTTTGCCTTTGCTGCCATCGCGATTTTTGTCGCCATGGTGCTCGACGGTCTTGATGGTCGCGTAGCGCGCATGACCAATACCCAAAGCGCCTTCGGCGCCGAGTACGACTCGCTGTCGGACATGGTCGCCTTTGGTGTCGCGCCGGCATTACTGGCATTCGGCTGGGCGCTGGGTGACATGGGCAAGGTCGGCTGGATGGTTGCCTTCATTTATGTGGCGGGTGCGGCATTGCGTCTGGCGCGCTTCAACACTCAGGTAGGTACCGCCGACAAGCGCTACTTCATCGGCCTGGCCAGCCCGGCTGCTGCTGGTGTGGTCGCGGGTATTGTCTGGGCGTTCAGTGATTACGGGATCCAGGGTTCGAAGATGTCATTCCTGGTTGCACTGATGGTGGCGGCTGCCGGCATGCTGATGGTCAGCAACATCAAGTACAACAGCTTCAAGGAGCTGGATTTGAAGGGGCGCGTGCCTTTCGTGGCGATCCTTGCGGTGGTGCTGGTCTTTGCCGTGGTGTTCAGCGATCCGCCTCGCATTCTGTTGCTGGTGTTCCTCGCCTATGCCGCTTCGGGCCCGGTGCAGTATCTGTTGCATCTTCGTCGTCACAAACACGCCGAGTGATGTAATTTCCCTCATACTCCGCAGTCTATGGTGCATCTGTCCTCCAGAGCTGCGGAGTTGCCATGTTGATCAAAGTCCCCAAAGCGTCCGACTGCCATGAGTCGGACGTAACGCCTGAATCCATTTATCTCTCTCGCCGACAATTGCTCGGAGCGACTGCGGCCGGTTTGGCCGTGAGCACTTTGCCGCGCTGGGCCAGTGCCGAAG
>NZ_CP158967.1:4470000-5432500 GCF_050990555.1 Pseudomonas sp. PSE1(2024) | reverse complement strand
GAGCATGGGAGACACACGGCGGGTGCTAACGTCCGTCGTGAAAAGGGAAACAACCCAGACCGTCAGCTAAGGTCCCAAAGTTATGGTTAAGTGGGAAACGATGTGGGAAGGCTTAGACAGCTAGGAGGTTGGCTTAGAAGCAGCCACCCTTTAAAGAAAGCGTAATAGCTCACTAGTCGAGTCGGCCTGCGCGGAAGATGTAACGGGGCTCAAACCATACACCGAAGCTACGGGTATCACGTAAGTGATGCGGTAGAGGAGCGTTCTGTAAGCCTGTGAAGGTGAGTTGAGAAGCTTGCTGGAGGTATCAGAAGTGCGAATGCTGACATGAGTAACGACAATGGGTGTGAAAAACACCCACGCCGAAAGACCAAGGTTTCCTGCGCAACGTTAATCGACGCAGGGTTAGTCGGTCCCTAAGGCGAGGCTGAAAAGCGTAGTCGATGGAAAACAGGTTAATATTCCTGTACTTCTGGTTATTGCGATGGAGGGACGGAGAAGGCTAGGCCAGCTTGGCGTTGGTTGTCCAAGTTTAAGGTGGTAGGCTGGAATCTTAGGTAAATCCGGGATTCCAAGGCCGAGAGCTGATGACGAGTTGCCTTTAGGCGACGAAGTGGTTGATGCCATGCTTCCAAGAAAAGCTTCTAAGCTTCAGATAACCAGGAACCGTACCCCAAACCGACACAGGTGGTTGGGTAGAGAATACCAAGGCGCTTGAGAGAACTCGGGTGAAGGAACTAGGCAAAATGGCACCGTAACTTCGGGAGAAGGTGCGCCGGTGAGGGTGAAGCACTTGCTGCGTAAGCCCACGCCGGTCGAAGATACCAGGCCGCTGCGACTGTTTATTAAAAACACAGCACTCTGCAAACACGAAAGTGGACGTATAGGGTGTGACGCCTGCCCGGTGCCGGAAGGTTAATTGATGGGGTTAGCTAACGCGAAGCTCTTGATCGAAGCCCCGGTAAACGGCGGCCGTAACTATAACGGTCCTAAGGTAGCGAAATTCCTTGTCGGGTAAGTTCCGACCTGCACGAATGGCGTAACGATGGCGGCGCTGTCTCCACCCGAGACTCAGTGAAATTGAAATCGCTGTGAAGATGCAGTGTATCCGCGGCTAGACGGAAAGACCCCGTGAACCTTTACTATAGCTTTGCACTGGACTTTGAATTTGCTTGTGTAGGATAGGTGGGAGGCTTTGAAGCGTGGACGCCAGTTCGCGTGGAGCCATCCTTGAAATACCACCCTGGCAACTTTGAGGTTCTAACTCAGGTCCGTTATCCGGATCGAGGACAGTGTATGGTGGGTAGTTTGACTGGGGCGGTCTCCTCCTAAAGAGTAACGGAGGAGTACGAAGGTGCGCTCAGACCGGTCGGAAATCGGTCGTAGAGTATAAAGGCAAAAGCGCGCTTGACTGCGAGACAGACACGTCGAGCAGGTACGAAAGTAGGTCTTAGTGATCCGGTGGTTCTGTATGGAAGGGCCATCGCTCAACGGATAAAAGGTACTCCGGGGATAACAGGCTGATACCGCCCAAGAGTTCATATCGACGGCGGTGTTTGGCACCTCGATGTCGGCTCATCACATCCTGGGGCTGAAGCCGGTCCCAAGGGTATGGCTGTTCGCCATTTAAAGTGGTACGCGAGCTGGGTTTAGAACGTCGTGAGACAGTTCGGTCCCTATCTGCCGTGGACGTTTGAGATTTGAGAGGGGCTGCTCCTAGTACGAGAGGACCGGAGTGGACGAACCTCTGGTGTTCCGGTTGTCACGCCAGTGGCATTGCCGGGTAGCTATGTTCGGGAAAGATAACCGCTGAAAGCATCTAAGCGGGAAACTTGCCTCAAGATGAGATCTCACTGGAACCTTGAGTTCCCTGAAGGGCCGTCGAAGACTACGACGTTGATAGGTTGGGTGTGTAAGCGCTGTGAGGCGTTGAGCTAACCAATACTAATTGCCCGTGAGGCTTGACCATATAACACCCAAGCAATCTGTAGACTCGAAAGAGACCAGATTGCGGTGTGTGAAGACGAAAATGAACCGAAAGTTCGAGTTCACAAAACACCGAAAGCTGTCACATACCCAATTTGCTGAAGCGAGGCCATCTGGTCACGACTCAGTACCCGAATTTCTTGACGACCATAGAGCGTTGGAACCACCTGATCCCATCCCGAACTCAGAAGTGAAACGATGCATCGCCGATGGTAGTGTGGGGTTTCCCCATGTGAGAGTAGGTCATCGTCAAGATTAAATTCCGAAACCCCAATTGCGAAAGCAGTTGGGGTTTTGTTTTGCCCGCAGGAAAGTTTTTGCTCGCGTCAGCGAACAAATTTGCACAGTTATTTTCGAATCAGAACACTAGAATAGATCCCAACTTTTTCGGAGTCAGAGCCCTTATGTCAGATTCGGTTGACGCCCCAGGGCTGTCAGATTTACCGCTGGATGACTTGGTGGCCTGCCATGAGTGCGATCTGCTGATGCGCAAGCCCAAGCTTGCTCACGGCGAAAAAGCCCTCTGCCCACGCTGCGGTTACGAACTGTACGCTCACCGCCATAACGTGGTGCAGCGCAGCCTCGCCCTGGTCATTGCCGCGCTGTTGCTCTACGTGCCGGCGAACTTTTTACCCATCATGCAGCTCAATGTTCTCGGACAATCGTCGCAGGACACGGTCTGGAGCGGTGTGATCGGTCTGTTCAACACCGATATGCGCGGTGTTTCGGTTGTCGTATTCCTTTGCAGCATGGCGATTCCACTGTTGAAACTGCTGTGTCAGTTGATCGTATTGCTGACTATCCGTTTCAACATCGGACGCAGTTATGGCCTGCTGCTCTACCGCATTTATCACCACCTCAAAGACTGGGGCATGCTCGAGGTCTACCTCATGGGCGTCCTGGTCGCGATCGTCAAACTGGCGGACATGGCGGCTATCACCGTGGGCCTCGGTCTGGCGTGTTTCATCGGCTTGTTACTGGTTCAGGTCTGGCTCGAAGTGGTGATGTCGCCGCACCAGATCTGGCAGGCGTTATCAGGAGAAGATGCCCATGCGGGCGATTGATGCAGGCATTCTGATCTGTACCGAATGCCACGAACTGAACAGGCAGGATACCGACAGCGATGTGCAGACTTGCACCCGATGCGGCGCGCTGGTCCACGCCCGGCGCCCCAATAGCCTCGCGCGAACCTGGGCGCTGCTGATCACGGCCGCGATTATCTACATCCCGGCCAACGTACTGCCGATCATGACCGTCAGCTCTCTGGGCCAGGGTGACCCGAGCACGATCATGTCCGGCGTCATTCAGTTGGTGCAGCACGGCATGATTCCAATCGCCGCCGTGGTGTTCATCGCCAGCATCCTGGTGCCGACTTTCAAACTGGTGGGCATCGCGCTGTTGCTGTTTTCTGTACAGCGCCGCCAGCCGTTGTCCGCCCGTCAGCGGATCTGGATGTATCGTTTCATCGAGTTCATCGGCCGCTGGTCGATGCTCGATATTTTCGTGATCGCCATTCTGGTGGCGGTCGTCAACTTCGGCCGGCTTGCCAGTGTCGAAGCCAATCTTGGCGCCATCGCCTTCGCCAGTGTGGTGATTCTGACGATGCTCGCCGCTGTCACTTTCGATCCCCGACTGATTTGGGATAACACGGAGTCGGACGCCGACCATGACTGATTTGCCTGTAGCGAAAACCCGACCGGCTTCGAACTGGTCTGCCATCTGGGTGTTGCCCCTGATCGCCCTGATTATCGGCGGCTGGCTCGGCTGGCGTGCCTACAACGAAACCGGCATCGAGATTCAGGTGCGGTTTGAAAGCGGTGAAGGCATTCAAGCCAACAAGACCGAAGTGGTCTACAAAGGCATGCCAGTCGGCAAGGTGAAAACTCTCAAGCTCGATGATGAAGGCAACTCCAAAGGTGTCATCGCGACCATCGAGATGAACAAGGATGTCGATCAGTACCTGAAGACCAGCACCCGTTTCTGGCTGGTCAAGCCGAGCGTGACCCTGGCCGGGATCACCGGCCTGGAAACCCTGGTATCGGGTAACTACGTGGCCATCAGTCCCGGTGAAGGCGAGCCGACCCGCAAGTTCAAGGCCTTGGCCGAAGAGCCGCCGCTATCGGATTCGAAGCCCGGTCTGCACTTGACGATCAAGGCCGATCGCCTCGGTTCGCTGAATCGCGGCAGCCCGGTGTTCTACAAGCAGATCAAAGTCGGGCAGATCAAAAGTTACGTGCTGTCGGAAGACCAGAGCACGGTCGAGCTCAAGGTGTTCATCGAACCGACCTACGCCAAACTGGTGCGCAAACACACACGATTCTGGAACGCCAGCGGCATCAGCATCGACGCCAACCTGTCCGGCGTGAAAGTGCGCAGCGAATCCCTGGCCAGTATCGTCGCTGGCGGTATCGCCTTCGCCACGCCGGAGAACCGCAAAGACAGCCCGCCCACCGATCCAAGCCTGCCGTTCCGTCTCTACGAAGACTTCGATGCGGCCGCCGCCGGCATCCGGGTGAAGGTCAAACTCAGCGATTTCGAAGGCCTGCAAGCCGGGCGTACCCCGGTGATGTACAAAGGCATTCAGGTCGGTAACCTGAAAGCGCTGAAGATCGATCCGGACCTGTCCAGCGCCACCGCCGAACTGACCCTTGATCCGCTGGCCGAAGACTATCTCGTCACCGGCACGCAATTCTGGGTGGTCAAACCTTCGATCTCCCTGGCCGGCATCACCGGTCTGGAAGCGTTGGTAAAAGGTAACTACATCGCCGTGCGCCCGGGCGACAAGGGCGGTGCGCCACAGCGTGAATTCGAAGCCCGACCCAAAGCGCCGCCGCTCGATCTGCGTGCACCCGGCCTGCACCTGGTGCTGTTCACCGATACCTTAGGCTCGATCGACGTCGGCAGTCCGATCCTCTACAAGCAGGTCAAGGTCGGTTCGGTGCAGAGCTATCAGTTCTCCAAGACACGCAAGCAACTGGTGATCGGCGTCCACATCGAGAAGGAATACGAAAACCTGGTCAACGCCTCGACCCGGTTCTGGAACGTCAGTGGCGTCACGCTGACCGGCGGTTTGACCGGCGGCATTCAGGTCAAGAGTGAATCGTTGCAGACCCTGATGGCCGGTGGCATCGCCTTCGAAACGCCGCAGGCCAAGGCGCCGCTGCAAAAGCGCATTCCGCGTTTCCGTCTGTTCGCCAACCATGATGAAGCGAATCAGAAAGGCGCCGTCGTCACCATCAAGGTCGATCGCGCGGACGGTCTGCGCAGCGGCACCCCGGTTCGCTTCAAGGGCCTGGATGTCGGCAAGATTGAAAGTGTGGACCTGACCGATGATCTGCAATCGGTAATCCTCACCGCGCGCATCACTGAAGTGCCGGAGAAGATTGCTCGAGTCGGCAGTCAGTTCTGGGTGGTCAAACCGGAGTTGGGTCTGATCAAGACCTCGAACCTGGAGACCCTGGTCACCGGGCAGTACATCGAAGTGCAACCGGCGGCCAAGAACCTCGGCCCGCAGAAGAACTTCGTGGCCCTGGCCAATGCGCCAGAGGTGACCAAGCAAGAGGCTGGCTTGAGTCTGGTACTGAGCGCTGCCCGTCGTGGCTCGCTGAAACCGGGCGTGCCGGTCACCTACCGTGAGATCACCGTAGGCAAAGTCACCGGTTACGAACTGGGCCAGACCGCGGATCGCGTCCTGGTGCACATCCTGATCGAACCGAAGTACGCGCCACTGGTGCGCAGCGGCAGCCGTTTCTGGAACACCAGCGGCGTCGGTTTCGATATCGGCCTGTTCAAAGGCGTGACCGTACGCACAGAGTCGCTTGAGACAGTGATTCAGGGCGGTATCGCCTTCGCCACACCGGACGGCGAGAAGATGGGCAATCCGGCTCGCGCCGAACAAACCTTCCCGCTGTTCGACAAGTTCGAAGACGAGTGGCTGAACTGGGCACCGAAAATCCCTCTCGGCAAATAATCCAGAGCCCATGAAAAAGGGCCGCGATCCAATGGATCGCGGCCCTTTTTTGTGCCCGTCAGTTACGCATCAAACCGCATCCAGCTCCGGCTCGTCCGCTTCGACATTGACGGTGGCTTTCACCACGTCGTGGCGACGGATGTACTTCCAGTCCGCCTCGTCGATGTAGATGCCGGCCGGGCCGCTGCCGCCTTCCAGGTCGATGGCGACACTGGCGCAGACCTGCGGCTTCACACTCGCCAGGATCGGCACGAAGCCCAGTTGCAGGCTGGTTTCCAGCAGAGCGGCCTGGTTCTTCTCGTCGATGTCCGCGGCCTCGTCGAGGTAGTACGGCAGACGTACGCGACCGGCCAGGTCGCGGTCCATCAAGTGCAGCAACAAGTACATGTTGGTCAGCGCCTTGATGGTCATCGTGGTGCCGTTGGACGCCGCGCCATCGATGTCGGTGTGGATAACCGGCTGGCCGTTGACCTTGGTGATCTCGAACGCCAGTTCGAACAAGTCCTTGAGGCCGAGCTGGTTGTGGTTTGCCGCCACCAGCCGCGCCAGGTATTCCTTGGCCTCTTCGTTCTTGTTGTCCTGTTCCGCACTTTGGCTCAGGTCGAACACCGACAGGGTTTCGCCTTCTTCGTACTGACCGGCGCTGTGGATGATCTGATCGATGTGCTTGAGCGCTTCCTTGTTCGGCGCAAGGACGATGCGGAAGCTCTGCAGGTTGGACACCTGACGCTTGTTGATCTCGCGGTTGAACAGCGCCAGTTGGTGCTCGAGGCTGTCGTAGTCGCTGCGGATGTTGCGCAGGGTCCGCGCGATATCGGTCACGGCTGCGCGACGGGCCTTGCCCAGGGTCAGGGCTTCGTCGGTGCGGTGCGCGTAAGCGTTGATCAGCAACGACAGACGGCGCTCCATGTCGTCTTCACTGTCGAACTTGGCCACGCCTTTCAGGCGCACCTGCGCGTACAGCGCTTCGATTTGACCATCGGCGCGCAGCAGGCCTTGCCAGCTGTCTTGATAGTCGTTGAGCAGCGGCAGCAGGTTGTCCATCGAATCGTCGACCGGATCCATGAATGGCGTACCGAACGGCAGATCCGCCGGCAGCAGCTGACGGCGGCGCAGGGCATCGTCGAGGGTGCGTTGCTTGGCTTCCATGTCGGCGATCTGCCGGCCGACCAGTTGCAGCTTGGCCGACAGTTGCTGGACACGCTCGGTGAACGCATCGCTGGAACGCTTGAGTTCGTCCTGCGCGGCTTCCATCTGCGCCAGTTGCTCCAGCTTGTCGCCTTCTTCGGCGCTCAGGGTCTGGGTGCGGCGGAAATCTTCCAGCGCCTTTTGCGCATCCAGCACCTGCTGGTACAGCGCTTCGGTCTGGGTCTTGCTCGCAGCACGGTCGGCGGCCACGGCTTGTTGGGTCTTGAGTTGCTTGAGCTCTTTTTCCAAACGCTCTTTCTGATCGCGCAACGCGGCACGGTCGGCCAAGGCCTGCAGAGCCGGCGGCTCGATGTGCGAGATGTCGATCGACAGGCCAGGCACTTCGAAACGCTCGCCCTTGAAGCCGTCGAGGATCAGCTCGACCGATTTCACCCATTCGCCATCGTCGTCGAGGGTGATGCCGTGTTCACCCAGTGGCAGGCTGAACAGCGCACTGTTGAACAGGCGCATCAGGCGCTCGACATCCTGCTGCGAGAACTCTTCGCGCAGACGGGCGTAGCTGTTGTTGTCGGCGTGATCGAGTTGCTGCTTCACCGACTTCAGGCGTTTTTCCAGATCGCGAAGACGTTCTTCGAGATCCTCGGCGCTGAATTGACGGGACTGCGCCAATGCGCCGGCCAGTTCGTCGTGAGCGTCCTTGGCTGCCAGCAATTGCTGCTCCAGAACCTTGACGTCATCGACCAGCGCGAAGCGGTTCTTCAGAACGGACAACTCGCCGAGCCAGCGCTGGATGCCGGAGATTTCCCGCTCCAGACGCATCAATTCCTGAGTGCCACCGCGCTGATCGTTTTGCAGATCGTCCTGCTCGCGACGGTAGTGTTCGGCCTGAATCGTCAGCTCCTCCTTGCGCGCCGTGGCGTAGTCCGACCAGGTGCCGAGCAACGAGTCGAGCAACGGCGACAGGCGATGCAGTTTGCCGCGCAGCACATCGCGCTGTTTCACACCGTTGGCCAAGGCTTCGACCAACGGGCCGGCAGCCACCAGCGAGTTGTAGTCCTGTTCCATACGACGCACGTCGCGGAAGGCTTCTTCGCACGCGGCGATGTAATCGACGCTGCCGGAACGCAGGCTGTGTTCGAACGCATCGAGGAACAATTGCTTGAGCTTGGCTGCGGTGATTTCGCGCATGTGCAGCAGGTTGATGAACAGTGCACGGAAAGTCTTCAGGCTCTGCTCGCTGGTGGAGCGCAGCGGGATCAGGGTCAGATCCAGCGGGATCGACGTGTGACCGCCAACCAGCAAGCGACGCAGCTCATCGGGCTTGAGTTCGTAGGCTTTCAGGCCTTCTTTCTCAAGGTTGCTGAACAGCTCTTTCTGCCGCAGGCAGGTGTCGTTCTTCTGGTAGTGCGCCAGGTCGAGCTTGCCGGCATAGGCAAAGAACTGGTGACCGAAACCGCCACCCGGGCCGCGACCGACCACACCGATCACGTGTGGGCCGTGGGGCAGGTTCACTTCGACGAGGATGTAGCTGGTGTCGGAGGCAAAGTAGAAACGCCGGGATTGTTCCAGGCTGTACTTGCCGAAACTCATGTCCGACATGCGCGCCAGGATCGGGAACTGCAAGGCGTTGATCGAGGCGGATTTACCGAGGTTGTTCGCGCCGTAGACCGACAGCGGTTCTTCCAGCGGGAACAGACCGAGGCTGTAACCGGCGGTGTTCAAAAGGGCAAAGCGGCGGATGCCGTAGCGTTCCTGGCTCATGCGTCGGACTCCTGTTCTTCGGCAATGGCGCGGGCCAGTGCGTCTTCTTCGCTCTCTTCTTCAAACTCGGAAAGATCGAGCGGGTCGTCAGTGGCGAGGAATTTCGCCTCGGCGGCTTCGTCGATCAGCACCGGCGCCGGCAGCGGCAGAACGCTGTGCACGCTGGCCGCCAGGTCGCGGTCCTGTTGAACCGACAGGCAGACGTCGAGGAAACGGTGCATCGGCGGCAGGAAGCGGTACACGCCGTTTTCCTCGCTGGCGAAGCCGAGCTGAGTCATGCGGCGCATGATTTTTTCTTCGAGCTCTTCAACGGTCTGCACTTCGGCCTGGATGAACAGGTCGCGGTATTTTTCCAGCAGCGACGGCAGTTCTTCGCGGCCGAGGCTGCCGCCATCGAGCACGGCGATCGGATCGCGGCCCTGATCGGCCAGATGCTCGACGAGGATGAAGGTGAACAGCGCCAGACGCTGGGCAGTCTTGTTCACCGCCGCAGCGGCCATGTCGGGCACGAAATAATAGAAACCACGGGTGTCGCAGACCAGTTCGAAGCCCAGCGCCTTGAACAGCGTGCGGTACTGGTCCTGGAAGTTCGACAGTTGCGCGTACAGCTCCGGGTCGCGGCGGCTGACGTGGTAGCCCTTGAACAGCTCGCGGAAGATCGGCGCCAGCTGAGACAGTTCGGATAGATCAAGATGCATTGGGGATGCTCGCAGAATCCTCGGCGGCGGTGTCGCCGGCCGAGAGCAGGGCGAAGGAGCGCAGGCTGACCTGATGCTCGTGAGTGTGGTATTCGCGACGTTCCAGACGCTCGCGCTTGAAGCGTTTTTCCCGCGACAGGCGCGAGAACCAGTAAAGCAATTCGTCGGTCGCGCCGTCCGGCTCCTGCTCCAGCAACCAGGTCATCAGATCCGGCATCGGCAGGGATTCTTCGCAACGGTCGACCATCTCGCGCACGGTGCGCGGTGCACGCGGGGCATCGCCGGTCTTCTGCGACTTGTGCGCCTTGGGGAAACGCGCCGGTTTCGGCTCGAAACGGGCCAGGGCGTAGACGTAGGCTTCAACCTGACTGGCGCTGCCGAGGAAGGTACTTTGCGGCCGGGTGAACAGCGGCATCGCCGCTTGTGGCACGGCGTCGATGCCTTTGCGGCGGATCGCGGCCAGCGCCAGCGCAGCACCACGGGTCACGGCGTTGTGCCGGCGTGCTTCTTCGCGCAGCGGCAGCAGCAGCTCGCGGGCGTGACGCAGGGTCAGCTGGGCGCTGGTCTGCATTTCGAGGATGCGCGCGTGGGTGCGCAGCAGCATGTCGTCATCGACCAGATGGCCGAGGCGCTGCTGTTCGCTGAGCATCTTCAGCAGCACGGTTTCGACCTTGCGCACGCCTTGCTCGAAAGCGCCATCGGCGTTCACCAGATCGATCATCGGCTCGACGTATTCGTCCCAGGTCGCCAGCACTTCCGCATAACGCTGACGCAGCGGAATCTGCCGGTCGCTGGTCTTGGCCCGTTCGGCCACGGCCACCAGCGCCTGTTCGTCGTTGTCGAGTTTTTTCAGAACGTCGCGCACGCGCATGTCGAGCAAACGCAGCTGACGCGCCAGATCATTGCCGTCGCGAACGTCGAACGCATCCTGGATATAACCGGCCAGACGCTCGAGGTGACGCAGATAGGCTTCGATCTCCAGACACAGGCCCAGACGGTGTTCCCGACGCAGGTAGGCGAGGAAGTCGTGGATCTGCGCATTGAGCTCGAAACGGTTCGGGCTTTTCGCCACGGGAACCAGAATGTCGAGGCGGATCCACACGTCGAGCAGGCTGGTGATGTCCTGCGGCGTGCTGTCCAGTTGCTGGGCGGCCAGTTGCGTGCGCAGTTCGTTGAGGCTCAGGGTGCCCTGGTCGAAGTGCTCGCACAGTGGCTCCAGAAGTGCCCAGTGTTCAGCGAGGGCGCGCAAGACGCGCTTGGGTTCGATCATCGGAATGGCCGGCTGGTTGGCGATTAAAAGCCGCGATTGTACTGCATCACGAAGGATGCGATTCACTCTCGGGACGGGCTGTCGCTTTTCTTTGCGTCAAGGTATCGGTCAAGACTATCGATCAACAGCGCGCGATCTTGAGCGAAGGGCGGTAGAATCAGCGCACTTCAGTTATCCACAAGTGGCCGACCCTTGCTAATCGAGTCCCGCCGCCGCGCCTATTTGAACGCCATGCAGGTGGTCAACTGGCTGCCGCGCACCGAACTGCCCTTTGCCGCGCCGTCGCGGCCCGAGCTGCTGGACATGCCCGAGCCCGAGATTGCCGCACCGGTGATCCCGGCTACCCCGGCCGAAGCGCCGGAGCAGCCGGCCGCGCGTCCGGTCGAACGGCCGAAGATCGAGGTTCCGCGACCTTCGCTGGCCAGCACCCGCACGGGCGCCAAACCGGTCGAAGAAGTCGACGAAACCCCTGTGGTGGCCAAGCCGGCGCCGGTGCCGCCACCGCGTTTTGCCCTGCAATTGCTGCGCGCCGGCCGTTGCCTGCTGCTGGTGGAGTTACCCACAGGCGAAGCCTTCCAGTCCCGCGATCCTGCTTATCTGTTGCTCAAGGACATGCTGCGTGCCGCCGGCCTCCCGGACGCGCCGCAGATTGTCGGTGAGCCGGTGCGCTGGCCATGGCTGAACCGCGGCACGATGGATCAGGGCCCGGAAGCGGCCCGGGATTTCGTCCAGGGTTTCCTGTCGGTGCAGATGGAGGCGGCGCCGTGCGCCTGCCTGTGGCTGATCGGCCTGCCGGCGGTGCGCTTTGCCGGTGAGGCGGATGCCGAGGCGTTCAACCGTGAATTGCAAATCGAGGGTCTTGGCCTGGCGTGGGCCGTGCCGGGGCTGGAATTGTTGATGGAAGAGCCACAGCGCAAGGCCGCCGTGTGGCAAGCCATGCGTCGGCTGATGGCGCGCTGGAAAGAATCGAATGAGTGACGCTGTATCGTTTCGCCCGATGACCGAGGCGGATCTGGACGCTGTGCTGAAGATTGAATTCGCCGCGTACAGCCATCCGTGGACCCGCGGGATTTTTCTCGACGGCCTGGGCAAGTACCAGATCTGGCTGATGTTCGAAGGTGAGCAGCAGGTGGGCCACGGGGTGGTGCAGATCATTCTCGATGAGGCGCACCTGCTCAACATCACGGTCAAGCCTGAAAACCAGGGTCGCGGGCTGGGGCTGACCCTGCTCGAATACCTGATGTCCCGCGCCTACGCCGCCGATGCCCGGGAATGTTTCCTGGAAGTGCGCGACAGCAACACGTCGGCCTTTCGCCTGTACGAGCGCTATGGCTTCAACGAGATCGGCCGGCGCCGGGATTACTACCCGGCGGTCGGCGGGCGTGAAGATGCCGTGGTCATGGCCTGCACGCTCGTCGACTGATCGCGGCAGGTGTCCTCAGCGCTTGCGATCCAGCGGATCGCGGCGCGCCAGTTCCGCTTCATCCAGCCCGTTGCCGCCGCCGATATCGTCCTCGTCGACCACGCTCAGATCCCAGTCGGCCTGATTGCCTTCTCCGAGTTCGTGGGCATCCCGGGCACCGTCCTCACGGATCAGGGTTTCCGGGCTCAGGTCATCGTCGGTGGGCTCGTGATCGGCGGTCGAGGCTCCGGTGAAACCGGCTTCGCGCACGCGGTCACGGGGCATCAACTGTTCGCGCTCGCGCTCGGGCAGTTCATCGCCGATCTTCGCACTGGGCTGTTCGTCGTCGAAATCCAGCTCATGCACCGAACCCATGCGGTCTTCGTTATCATCGATGGGCTCCGGTTGCACCGCATCGTACGGACGTCGTGAATCAGTCATGGCAATTCCTCATACTGTGGGCCTTACTGGATGGACTCACCGGGCACACGAGAAATTCAAAGCAAATCACCCACGATCCCAGCGTGACCCCGACGGGCGGTCGACAGTCATACCAGCGCATCTTTCTTGAGGCCTTACAGCATGCACGACTTACAAGACCTGATTGATAACAACGAGCGTTGGGCTGACGCGATCACCAAGGAAGACCCGGATTTCTTCGCCAAGCTGGCCCGCCAGCAGACGCCTGAATATCTGTGGATCGGCTGCTCCGACGCACGGGTGCCGGCCAACGAGATCGTCGGCATGCTGCCGGGCGATCTGTTCGTTCACCGCAACGTTGCCAACGTGGTGCTGCACACTGACCTCAACTGCCTGTCGGTGATCCAGTACGCGGTGGACGTGCTCAAGGTCAAACATATCCTGGTGACCGGGCACTACGGTTGCGGCGGTGTACGCGCGTCCATGCAGGATCGTCAGTTCGGCCTGATCGACGGCTGGCTGCGTTCGATCCGCGACCTGTATTACGAAAAACGCGAAGAACTGGCCAAGCTGCCGACCGAGGAAGAGCAGGTCGACCGTCTGTGCGAGCTCAACGTGATCCAGCAAGTCGCCAATGTCGCCCACACCAGCATCATCCAGAACGCCTGGCATCGCGGGCAAAGCCTGTCGATCCACGGCTGCATCTACGGCATCAAGGATGGTCGCTGGAAGAGCCTGAACACCACGATCAGCGGTTTCGAGCAGTTGCCGCCGCAGTACCGCTTGCGTCCGGTCGGCGCGCCCTGATCGGTCGTTCAGCGTAAACCTTGCCGTCGCCGCCAGCTCAATAGATAGCGCTGGCCTTCGAGATTGGGTGATTCATCGTAACCGGTGATCCACCCTCGGCAGCGCGAGGATCCGCAACCGCAGGCGAACTGCCGCAGCAGTTTGTCTTCGGTGGCGGTGTAATCGATAGTCAGCCTTTCACCCTCCAGAATATCGCGCAGGGCCCACACCCATAACTCGCTCATGTCGAGAAAGGTGTTCGGGTCGCAGCAATGCTCGAACGCACCGCAAAAACGCGGATCGTAGAGGTGGATACCGGCCAGCAGTTGCCGGGTCTGCCGGCATCGATAGGGCAGAAGTTGGCCTGAAATCCGGCACATTCGGGTGATACGCAGGAATGCCCGGCACGCTACGACAGCGGTGGCTACGCCCTCGGGATCGTGAACAATCTCGAAATCCTGTTTTGACGGAAATCCCAGGCGGACGGGGAGTCCGGCAAAAGGATAAATGCCCTCGGTATCGCGTGCCGGTTTACCCGGTAGTGCGTAAGTGTTCATAACGGTCCCTGTTGGCTCGTTGTCGCAATTTCCATCGACTGACGTCCTGCCAGTTCTGCAACACGATCATTGGATCCAAGATCCCGCAAATCACACTAGCGGTCTACTGTCAGATCTGACAGGCGAAATAGACGTTTTCCCGGGTCAGCCAAGGCTGACACGGGAAGAATGTCCGATTGATCAGAGGTGGGCAGCGGGCGCAGCCATGTCCGGCAATGGGCTTTTCAGCTGTTGCAGCTGGGATTTGACCGGTGTGGTCGAGCAGGTCTTGTCCGCCTGTGCCACGGTCTCGTTGCGGATCGTGGTGTAGAACAGCTCGCAGGTCTTGGCTTTCTGCGTCACTTGCCAGGTCTGGGTGCAGCTGTTGAGCAGTGTCTTCGGATCGGTGTCCGGTTTGCTGCCCATTCCGGCCTGCCAGCAGGCGGCGCTCAAGTCTTGCCCCATCACCTTCAGACCCGCCGCATCGGCCTTCGCCTGGGCATCGTCGCCGGTGTAGTTGCTCGGGTCGGCGGCGTACCAGATGTAGCTCGGGTGGTTGGAACCCAGCACCGGCACGTTTACGCCCGCGCTCGGGCTGATGGTCGCCAGGCCCAGTACATTCACGGTCGCACCGTATTGCTGTTTGATCCAGTTTCGCACCGGCGCACCAAAGGCAACCATCGGCAGCACGGCGCCGCTGGCGTTCTGGCTGACCTGCTTGACCATGGTGGTCTGGTAATCCTTGAAGTAGTCGTACACGCCTTCCAGATCCTTGCCGGCGCTGGCGGGCGCGGCAATCGGGGCGATGTCGATGATGGTCTGGTAGGCCGGCGTCTGGTCGGCGGGGATGCCATTGTCGGTCAGCAGCGCGGCCCAGCGGTCGGTGGTGTTCGAGCGCAGGTAATCCTGGGCCTGGGTCAGCGAGTAATCCGGCGGGAAGTGCAGCAGCTCGACACTTTTGCGGTTTTCCAGGGCCATGCCCAGTGGCAGGAACAGGTACCAGCTATAGGCCCATTTGCCGTCGGCATTGAGGTTGCTGGCGCCGTTGTAGGCCAGGTCGCCGGCGTCCAGCAGCGCGGTCAGCGGCTTGTCGTAGCCCGTCGGTACGCCGCTGATTTCGGCGTAAAGCTGATCGTTGTCGTTTTTCACCAGCACCTTGGCGTTGGTGTAGCCGTCGCGCTGCACGCTCTGGCTCAGGTAATGGGCGACGGTCTGCTCCAGCGTCCAGTTGCGAAAGCAGATCACGCTGCAATTGTTGGGGTAGGCGAAGAGGCGGGTGACGCGTTCGGTGCTGCCCAGTTTCAGGTCGACATCGGCGTGGGCGGCGGCGCTCAGCGTGAGCGCCGCGAGGGTGAGGCCTGCGAGTTTCAACATGCTCAGATCCTTTTCAGCGAGGGTAAAACCTTGGTGGAGGGCAATCCGGCCCGCGTCTAGCCTAGCCGGGGAACAGGTGTTTCAGCGAATAACCAAGCTGACTGGCGAGAGTCACGCCGGTCATGACCACCAGAAACAGCAGCTGCAACGGGCTGAAATGCGCCCAGTGCAGTGCGGTCAGCCACGGGTGCTTGTCGCTGAACTCCGGGTCGAGCGTGCCGATGCGCCGCTTGTGCCAGAGCCCGATCAGGATCACCCCGATATAGGTGAAGGCTCCCAGCCCGCCGAGCATGACCGAGAACAGCAGGATCATGACGGCTTGCGGCACGCCATGGCGCAGCACGAGCCAGCGGGTATCAGGGTTCCATCGGCGCGGAATGATCCTTTCAGTCAACCACAGGTCCTGAACGATCAAATGGGCGCTGATCAGAAACCAGTAACTCAAGCCGATCCGGAAAAACCAGACAGGAACGCAGGCGAAGGCCAGGGGAATGACGATGCTCATCGCCGTGGTTTTGTGCTCGGCAGGCAGATAGAACAGCCACAGCGCCAACGCAATCGCGGCCCATGAGCGCAACCAGGTTTCGGCGGCGATGTAGCGCGGCAGAAAGCGTCGCCAGTAGAAGACGTCGGCGTACGGCAAGCGGGCGAGCAAATCAGGGAAGCGCCACTTGAGGGTTTCCGACAGCTGCTGGCAAGCCTGCCAGTCAGCCGGAATGAACCGGTCGGTCATGTCTTTCTGTTGCCGCGGCTTCATCGGGCTGATCAGCATCCGCGCGGCAAGCGCGTCGGGCGACCCGTTGCGCTGATCTTCGGCCCGGGCACACAGGTTGTCGTAGAGGCTTTCCTGGTTGCAGCGCTCGATCAGCGCCTGCCAGAGCCAGTCCGGTTGCGGATGAATGCCCTTGGTGTCGTCCCAGCCAAATAATTGGGAGATACGGTCGAACAGCGCCACGCTCCACTCTGTGTCCTGCAGCAATTGCAGGATGATCTGCTGCCAGTGTTCCCGACGGTCGAACACCTGGAGCCAGGGTTGGGCCGTGTAAGACTTGAGCAGCGCGAGAAATTCGCGCTCGTTTTGCGATGCGAGTAGCGTTTCCAGCGATTGCCGGTAATCCGTCAGCAGCTCGTTGGCGAGAATGCTGCGCTGGCCGTCGCCGATGACGATCTCCTGCCATGGGCCCAGCCAACCCAGATGCTGCACCGCCCAACGGGCAATCGAAAGGCGCAGCGCGGGATGATCGAAGCACAACGTCAGCAACAGTGTCTGGAATGCTTGCGCACAATCCTGCTGGCACGCTTGCTCCCAGCGCTGCTCCAGATTTGAGTCCGAGAGGCCGTTCAGCAATTGCGATGCGGCTTCAACGGCCGGGTCGGCAGTCGGCTGCTCGGGCTCCAGGTTAAGAGGCTCCGGATTCAGGGGCTGTACCCGCAAGATCGGCGATTCGAGAGGTGCTTCGGGCGCGGCCGGCGTCACCGGTTCAAATAGCGCCGCAGGGTAATCCCACGCATCGGTCCCGGTCTTCTGCAGCGGCTGAGCCATGGACTGCTCTTGTACCGCCAACGCAGCGATCCCCGGAGCCAGAATGACGTCGCCGTGCTCCTCGCTCTCCTCGTTTTCAAGGCGCCACTGGGCAATCGACAGTGCCCGCTCATAAGCCTCGCGCAGGCGCTGGAAGCCTGCGGCATCTTCATCGGGCCGGAAGACTTTCAGCAGGCGCGCGTAACTGCGCTTGATATCACGCAGCCCGGCGTCTTCGGGCAGTTGCAGGACAGACCAGCATTCCATGTCGTGCATCCTTACTGCCACGGGTTACGGTCGAGGGCGCTCAACTGCTTGCTCAGTTCGGTACGGGTTTCACGGATCTGCCGCTCGTCCTGGGAATCCAGCGCCTGCTGGAATTGCTTGGCCCAGTAGCCGATCTGATCGCGCAGGTCGCCCAGGCTTTCCTGATACAGACGTTCCAGACGCGCACTGAGCAGGGTGTTCACCTGTTGCTCGCGCGGATGGATCTTCAATTGCGCCAGCGCTTGCAGACGTTGCTGGATTTCCTCTGGCGTCAGCACGCCGGGGTTGTTTTCGATGACCAGCGAATGCTGCTGCCCAGTCAGGGGAATGCTGACCTGGGCTTCGAGCAAGCCGTTGTTGTCGTAGGTGAAGCGCACATCCAGTTCGACTTCGCCGGCCTTGCGCTTGGGCACCTTGATGTCCAGTTGGCCGAGCGCCACGTTGTCTTTGACCAGGCGGCTTTCGCCCTGAAAGATTTTCACGACCACCTGTTCCTGATTGTCGTGAAGGGTCTGCACGGTTTTCACCCGGCTGACCGGGACGATGCTGTTGCGTTCGATGATCGGCAGGTAGTGGCCGCTTTCATACTGGCGACCGACCTGAGTGGAGGTCTCGATCCCCAGGGTGTATGAGCAGACATCGGTGAGCACCACTTCTTCCAGCGCGGCCGAACGGGCCTTGAGCGCCGCCTGAATCGCGGCGCCTTGTGCCACGACCTGATCCGGATCGAGGCTGATCGACGGGAAGCGGCCGAACAGCCCGGCAGCCAGTTTGCGCACCAGCGGCATGCGGGTGGTGCCGCCGACCAGCAGGATTTCATCGAGGTCGCTGACGCGGATACGTGCGTCGCGCAGGGCCCGTTCGATCGGCGCGCGCAGGCGTTCGAGCAGCGGCATGTATAACGTCGCCATTTGCGCCTGGGTGATGGTCTGGGTCCATTGCTCTTCGCCGACCTGCAATCTGAATTCGGCGCTGGCGTCCTGGCCCAGTGCGCGGCGCACACGCTCGGCTTCGCGGCGCAGCGGCTGGAGGATGGTGGAGCGCTCGGGGAAGTCCGACACGTTGCGATGCTGATCGATAAAGTGCTCGAGCAGCACGTTGTCGAAATCCTCGCCGCCGAGGAAGTTGTCACCGGCGCTGGCGCGCACTTCCATGACGCCTTCGAAGAGTTCGAGAATCGACACGTCGAACGTACCGCCGCCCAGGTCGAACACCAGGAACGACGTTTCCTTGTCCCGTTGGTGCAGACCGTAGGCGAGTGCGGCGGCGGTGGGTTCGTTGATCAGCTTTTCGACTTTGAGGCCCGCCAGTTCACCGGCGATGCGCGTGGCCTTGCGCTGGGCGTCGCTGAAATAGGCCGGAACGCTGATCACGGCTTCCGTGACGGTCTGGCCGTAAGTGCGCTCGACGTCTTCTTTCAGGCTCTTGAGTACCAGCGCCGAAAGCTCTTCAGGACGGAATTTTTTTTCCCCGAGGTAGACCTCCGTCGCACTGCCCATATGGCGCTTGAACAGCGACGCGGTCAGACGCGGATGCGTGTGCAGGCGTTCGCGGGCAGCTTGCCCGACCAGAATCCGGCCCTGATCGTCCAGACCCACCACGCTGGGTGTCAGGAACTGCCCCAGGGCGTTAGGCACCAACTCAGTGGCATCGCCGCGCCATACGGCAACAAGGCTGTTGGTGGTTCCCAGGTCAATCCCGACGATCATTGCAACGAACTCCCTTTGCGCTCAGACAAAAAATGAAACAGATATTGGGCGCGCAAGAATATTACCGAGGCAGTGGCGCGGTAAAGAAAGATGATGGCTCTGAGCCATTATTTAAGACAGGCAACCGCAGGAAGGATCGTTCGGGTCGCTTTTTGTCGAAGGGGTCGAAGGGAAAGACAGGGCGCCGGAGCCGGCGCCCTGTCGTCATCGTTTAAGGCATGACGGGCGGCAGATACGAGAGCGTCGTACCCAGCGCCCACAGCAGTACCAGCACCAGCGGCGTGTGCACCAGCAATTGCACGAACGAGAAACCGATCAGATCCCGCGCCTTCAGCCCTAGCACGCCCAGCAGCGGCAGCATGTAGAACGGGTTGATCAGGTTCGGCAGGGCTTCGGCGGCGTTGTAGATCTGCACCGCCCAACCGAGGTGGTAGTTGAGGTCATTGGCCACTTGCATCACGTACGGCGCTTCGATGATCCACTTGCCGCCGCCGGACGGAATGAAGAAGCCGAGAATCGCCGAGTACACACCCATCAGCAACGCATAGGTGTCGTGGGAGGCGATGCTGACGAAGAACGTCGAGATGTGATGGGCCAGGGTCTGGGCATCGGTGCCCTTGACCGTGGTCATCAGCGCGGCGATCGAGCCGTACAGCGGGAACTGGATCAGCACCCCGGTGGTGGTCGGCACGGCGCGCGACACCGCATCGAGGAAACTGCGCGGGCGCCAGTGCAGCAACGCGCCGAGCATGATGAACAGGAAGTTGTAGGTGTTGAGCCCGGAAATCGCGGTGATCGCAGGTTTGGTCGAGAACTCGTGGAACAGCCATCCGGCCGCCAGCAGCACCAGCAGGATGATCAGCAGCGGGCTGTGTTCCAGCCATTCGCCGGGGCGGGTGCGCGGTTGCAGCGGCGGCAGGTTGAAGGCCGGGTCGATGCCGCAGGCCTTGGCGTCACGCGCCGAGTTCGGGCCGGGCGCGGTGGCGTAGGCGATGATGATCGAAATCACGATCAGCGCCAGCAGCATCACCCCCGACTGCCAGAGGAAAATCGTCTGGGTGAACGGAATCACCCCGGTGATCGACAGAATCGACGGCGGCAGGCTGGCCGGGTTGGCCTGCAACTGCGCGGCGGACGACGACAGGCCCAGTGCCCACACGGCGCCGAGGCCAAGGTAGGCGGCGGCACCGGCGGCGCGATAGTCCATTTTCAGATCGGTGCGGCGGGCGAGGGCGCGCACCAACAGACCGCCGAACACCAGCGACAGGCCCCAGTTGAGCAAGGACGCGACCATCGAGATCAGCGCGACCCACGCCACGGCAGAACGACCGTTCTTCGGGATTCGCGCCAAGCGGTCGATCAGCTTTACGGCGGGCGGCGAACTGGCCACGACATAACCACCGATCACCACGAACGCCATCTGCATGGTGAACGGGATCAGGCTCCAGAATCCGTCACCGAAGGCCATGGCGGCGTCGGTGGGTTTGGCGCCCATGGCCAGGGTCGCCAGCGCGACGATGATCACCGCCAGCGCGGCGAATACCCAAGAGTCGGGAAACCAGCGTTCGGCGAAACTTGAACAGCGCAAGGCAAAGCGCGCAGAGCGGCTATCTTCGATATCAACGGCCACGGGAGTACCTCGGATTTTTATGTTTATTGTGGTCTTCGGGGCTTGGCCGGCCCCTCTGGACAGGTGCCAACAGTAAATCAACCGGCGGATTTTTGTGACCGTGTTTTGCCGAATCAGACTATGGTCTAACGGGTTGTCCGGCGGCCCGTTTGCGTAGACCATGGGCGCCTTGGTTTTTTGCCTGCCAGAGTTCTTTGCCATGACTGCCCATTCCACTGCCCGACCGGCGCCGTTCAGCCGTTCCGACTACAAGACCCTCGGCCTTGCGGCCCTGGGCGGGGCGCTGGAGATCTACGATTTCATCATTTTCGTGTTCTTCGCCCTGACCCTCAGCCAGCTGTTCTTCCCGCCGGAAATGCCCGAGTGGCTGCGCCTGCTGCAAAGCTTCGGGATCTTCGTCACCGGCTATCTGGCGCGCCCGCTGGGCGGAATCCTGATGGCGCATTTCGCCGACCGGCTGGGGCGCAAGAAAGTCTTCAGCCTGAGCATCCTGATGATGGCGCTGCCGTGCCTGCTGATCGGGATCATGCCGACTTATGCACAGATCGGTTATTTCGCACCGTTGCTGCTGCTGGCGCTGCGCATCCTGCAAGGCGCGGCGGTGGGCGGTGAAGTGCCGAGCGCCTGGGTATTCGTGGCCGAGCATGCTCCGACCGGGCATCGCGGTTATGCCCTAGGCTTTCTGCAGGCCGGGCTGACCTTTGGTTATCTGATCGGCGCGTTGACCGCGACTTTTCTGGCGCAAGTGTTCACCCCGGCCGAAGTGCTCGATTACGCGTGGCGTTATCCGTTCCTGCTCGGCGGTGTGTTCGGCGTGATCGGTGTCTGGCTGCGCCGCTGGCTGAGCGAAACCCCGGTGTTCATGGCCATGGAAGCGCAGCGCGAGGCGCGGGTCGAGCTGCCGCTGCGCACTGTGCTGCGCGATCATCGGCTGGCCATGTTGCCGGCGATGCTTCTGACCTGCGTGCTGACCTCGGCGGTGGTGGTGTTCGTGGTTATCACCCCGACCATGATGCAAAAAACCTTCGGCATGACTGCCGGCCACACCTTCGCGTTGAGCGCGCTGGGCATTGTTTTCCTGAACATCGGCTGCGTGATCGCCGGCCGACTGGTCGATCGCATCGGCGCCTGGCGTACGGTCATGCTCTACAGCCTGCTGCTGCCGCTGGGCATCGGTCTGCTTTATACCTGCCTGATCAGCGGCGGGGATTGGGTCGGTCTGGCCTACGCCATCGCCGGGTTGTGCTGTGGCGTGGTCGGTGCGGTGCCGTCGGTGATGGTCAGCCTGTTCCCGGCGCGGATCCGCGTTTCCGGGATCTCCTTCACCTACAACATTGCCTACGCCGCCTGGGCGAGTGTCACACCGTTGCTGCTGATCGGTCTGATGCCGTGGAGTCCGTGGATCTGCGTGATGTTCTGCGCGGTGATGGGAGCGGTGGGCGTCGTCAGCGCGGCGTATTTCGGCTCGCGCATGCCGCGCGCAGAACAGTGTCCGGTGGCCGGCACCGCCTGAATTGTCGAGGCGTAACTATTTTTGTAGGACACGCCTCAAGCGCTCTTCAGAAAAGATTTCCAAGGCCGATGGTTAGGCTGCATACCCGCTCTCCATCCAGTCCATCGGTGCTTTCCCATGTTCAACAAACGCCTGAAGCAAGAGCTGGCGGCTCTTCGTGAAGAACTCTCCAGCCTTCTGCAAGTGAAGGAGAGCCTGGAAAGCGAGATGCTGGTGCTCACCCTTGAGCCCGACGGACGGATTCAGTCGGTCAACCAGAATTTCCTCAGCGAAATGCTCTACAAGAACCACGACCTGATCGGCCGCGCCATCGAAGACATCGTGCCGGCCCATGTGAAGTCCGACGAGTTTCATCACCGCTTCAAGGCCGCTCTGACCCGTGGCGAGCATTTCGCTGGCGCAGTGCGCCTTTCCCGCGGTAACGGCGAAGAGGCGTGGTTGCGTTCGATCGTGCAGCCGATTCGTTCATCGGATGGCCGGATCAAGCATTTCTCGATTTTCTCCAGCGACCTGACCCGCACCATCGAGGCCTCCCGCGAACACGAAAACCTGATCGGCGCGCTGGTGCGTTCGACTGCCGTGATCGAGTTCGACCTCAGCGGCAACGTATTGAGTGCCAACGACCGGTTCCTGCAGGGCATGGGTTACAGCCTGGCGCAGATCAAGGGCAAACATCACCGCCAGTTCTGCGAGCCGGAGGAGTACAACAGCGCCGAGTACCAGAACTTCTGGCGTCGCCTGAATAACGGCGAATTCGTTGCCGGCCGTTTCAAACGGGTCGACAGCCATGGTCGTGTCGTCTGGCTGGAAGCCTCCTATAACCCGGTGCTCGACGCCAACGAAAAACTCTACAAAGTGGTGAAGTTCGCCACGGTGATCACCGATCAGGTCAATCAGGAGCAGGCCGTCGCCGATGCCGCCAATATCGCCTACAGCACGTCCCTGCAAACCGACAGCACCGCCCAGCGTGGCACCCGTGTGGTGACCGAAGCGGTCAATGTGATGCGCGATCTGTCGAAGCACATGCAGACCGCCGGCGAAGGCATCGAGGCGCTGAACGAGCAATCCCAGGTGATCGGCACCATCGTCAAGACCATCAGCGGCATTGCCGAACAAACCAACCTGCTGGCGCTCAACGCCGCCATCGAAGCCGCTCGCGCGGGTGAGCAGGGCCGAGGCTTTGCGGTGGTGGCCGACGAAGTGCGGCAACTGGCCTCGCGCACCAGCCAGGCGACCGAAGAAATCGTCGGTGTGGTGCGCCAGAACCAGGACATGGCGCGCAACGCCGTGGCCCTGATGACCGACGGCAAGCAACAGGCCGAGCAAGGTCTGGCGCTGGCGGCGGAGGCCGGTACGGTGATCGTCGAGATCCAGGACGGCGCGCAGAAAGTGGTGGATGCAGTCGGCCAGTTCGCCAACCAGTTATCCAGCTGATGCCTGCCAGGCGAAGGGAGGGTCGACGGCCATCCCTTCGTTGTTTTTATCCCGCTACAATCGGCTCTTTTTCCCGGAGCAGATCCCATGAGCGAGTCCTTCCGTCGCCCGGTTCCCCTGAACAAAGCCTACCGCCTGCTCAATCACGGGCCGACCGTGCTGGTCAGCGCCGCCCATGACGGGCAGCGCAACATCATGGCCGCTGCGTGGGCCATGCCGCTGGATTTCGAACCGCCGAAAGTCGCGGTGGTCCTCGACAAATCCACCTGGACCCGGCAACTGCTCGAGGCCTCGGGCACCTTTGTTCTCAACGTTCCTTGTGTGAATCAGGCCGACATCGTGCAGACCGTCGGCTCGACTTCAGGTCTGGAAATCAATCGCGATCAAGGTCAGGACAAGTTCCAGGCGTACGGCTTGCAGAGCTTCGCTGGCGAGCAGGTCGAGGCACCGATGCTGGACGGTTGCGTGGCCTGGCTCGAATGCCGGTTGCTGCCGGAACCGCGCAATCACGAGCAATACGATCTGTTTCTCGCCGAGGTGATCGCGGCGCAGGCTGATTCGCGGGTGTTCAGCGATGGACGCTGGCATTTTGAAGGGCACGATGAGCTGCGCACACTGCATCATGTGGCCGGTGGCAACTTTCTGAAGATCGGTGATCCGGTGGTCGGTAAAAGTCTGGATGCCTGACGGTTATTAATGTTTTGCAGTAATTAATTATTGTTATTCGATAATTTTAATCGTTAGGGTGGCGCTCACATTCATTCTTGTGAGGCTTTCCCATGACCACCCACGGGCTCGTGCAATTCAGTCGGCGCATGGCGACGATAACGTTGATCCTGATCGTCGTGATGCTGCTGCTCAATGCTGTCATATGGGTTTACCCACCGTTGGCGGAAAAGGAAGGCTGGGGATTGGGGTTTGCGCTGACCGAGCGCCAGCTGTCACAAATGGCCGACACCGCCACGCTGTTTCCGTGGTGGCAGAAGCTGGGCGGGATCTTGCTGTCGAGCATTCCCCTGCTGGCGCTGGCGTCGGGCCTGAACCATTTGCGCCGGCTGTTTCAGAGTTACGCGCGAGGTGAGTATTTCGCCCGGGAAACGGCGGAGCATCTGGGCAAGGTCGGGCGAGCCGTGGCGATCTGGGTGCTGCTGGATTTCCTCTGTGAGCCGATGCTCAGCCTGTGGGTCACCCAGAATGCGCCGGTCGGTGAGCGGCTGTTGACCCTGAGCATCACGGCTGCCTCATTCGTCGCGTTGTTTCTGGCCGCGTGCATTTCGATCATCGCGCGGATTCTGGCGCAGGCCAGTGAAGTCGATCGGGAAAACCGTACGTTTATTTGAGGTCCTCATGCCTATCGTGATTCAACTGGATGTGATGCTCGCGCTGCGCAAGGTCAAATCCAAAGACCTTGCAGCCGCCATCGGCATCACCGAGGCCAACCTGTCGCTGCTCAAACAGGGCAAGGTCAAAGGGCTGCGACTGGCGACCCTGGATGCCATCTGCGAGTACCTCAACTGTCAGCCCGGGGATCTGCTGGTTCGGGTGGCGGAGGAGGAGGGTGACGCCTGAGGGGGTCGGTTGCTGGCGAATTGGATTCATGGACCTACAAAAAAGGCTTACCTCTCGGTAAGCCTTCTTCATTGGGTGGGTGCGGAATTCAGGGTAGGCAATACATGTTGAGGTGCCTGCACGATTGTTTTTTATCAGACCGATTTCATGGGTTTGATCAGACTCTCTGCCGGGATACCGAACAATTCGTGAAGCTTCCAGATCATGGGAAGCGTCAGCGCGCGTTTGCCATTCAGAACTTCATAAACGCGGTTTGTCCGGCCAATTGCTGGAGCGAGATCGGCGGCTGACAGCCCGGACTGCTCCATCCGAAACCTTATGGCGTCAATCGGGTTGGGCAGGTCGAGTGGGAAGTGTCTGGCCTCATAGGCCTCGATAAGGGTGATCATGATGTCGAAGTAATCACCTTCAGGCGTGCCGGGCTCTGGCTCATTCTCGAAAAGAGCGGACACGTCTTTGAGCGCCGCACGGTAGTCTTCTTCGGTATGAATCGGACGTATGTTCATGGGTTACTCCATTTCGACGGTATCAGCGTCGATTGCGTCGTACTGTTTGTGAGTGCCGACAAATTTTATGTACACCGCGCCAAAGCGGTACGCCACGGCGACAATCAGGCGATAGGAATTGCCTTTGATATTGAATACAACTCTTCGGCTTTTCAGAATGCTGGCGCAAGCAAACTGTGACTTGATATCCACAGGTGTTTTCCAGCTTGCCTTTCTTGCTTCGTCTATCCATGCCAGCAATGGCTGCTCTGCTTCCGGATATCGTTCCCAAAAGACTTTTAGCTGACTGATGGCGATGATTCTCATGGCGTGATCCTAGTCCCGCTGTGGGACTGCTGCAAGTCTGTCGGTGGATACTGGACAAATGGTTGGTGTCAATTGATGACTTTTACCGATGCTGTCGGCAGTGGAGGGAAAGGGGGGAGTGAATTCAGTGGAGGAAAACTCTATCCCGGACAGCATTTTTCCGGTGTAGGAAAAGGCAGCGTGATTTAGCCGAATTGGATTCATGGACCTACAAAAAAGGCTTACCTCTCGGTAAGCCTTTTTCAGTTGGCAGTGTTGATTCAATCCCCCAACGCTACCCCTTCACGCCGAGGATCCGCCCCACCTGCCAGCGTTGTCTTCCCCTGAGCATCCTTGACTCGCACGATTGCCTGGGTGCCGCTGGTCATGTCGATTTCGTTGACGGTGTGGCCCTTGTCCTTGAGTGCCTGGATCAGCGTCGGGCTGAACTGGCCCTGTTCCAGTTCCGTCGGGCCGTTGCGGCTGCCGAAGTTGGGCAGGCTGATGGCGCTTTGCGGGTCGAGGTTCCAGTCGAGCAGGCCGACGGTGGTTTTGGCCACGTATTCGATGATCTGCGAGCCGCCGGGAGAACCGACGGTGGCGACGAACTCGCCGCTGTTGCGGTCGAAGATCAAGGTCGGCGCCATCGATGAGCGCGGGCGTTTGCCGGGCTCTACGCGGTTGGCGACTTTCTGTCCGTTCTCTTCGGGGATGAACGAGAAGTCGGTCATCTGGTTGTTGAGCAGGAAACCCTGAACCATCAGGTGCGAGCCGAACGCTGCTTCGATGGTGGTGGTCATCGAGACGGCGCCACCGAAGTCATCCACGGCCACCACTTGCGAGGTGGAAATGCGCAGCGGCGAGCGATCCGGCGCGTAGGCGATCTGCACGCCCGGCGGTGTGCCGGGTTTGGCTGTGCCCATGCTGCGTTCGCCGATCAGGCTGGCGCGGCTGGCCAAGTAACCCGGATCGACCAGGCCCTTGGCCGGCACCGGCACAAAGTCGGTATCGGCTACGTATTGCGCGCGGTCGGCGTAGGCCAGGCGCTCGGCTTCGGCGATCAGGTGCACGGCTTGCGGCGCAGGTTCGATGCCGGCGGGTTTATCGGTCTTCACAGGTTTGAGCGGCGTCAGGGACAGGCGCGGATCGCGGGTCTCCAGCGCCTGCAAGGTGCCGAGAATCTGCGCCACTGCAATTCCGCCCGATGATGGCGGCGGCATCCCGCAAACCTGCCAGCGTTTGTAGTCGGTGCACAGGGGCGCGCGCTCCTTGGCCTGATAGTGCTGAAGGTCGTTCAGCGACAGGCTGCCGGGGTTGGCGTGGCCCTGAACCTTGGCCACGATCTCTTCGGCGATCGGGCCTTTGTACAGTGCGTCCGCACCTTCGTTGGCGATGCGTTTGAGCACGGCGGCCAGCGCCGGATTCTGCAAGCGAGTGCCGACGGCTTTGACGCTGCCATCGCTGTTCAGAAAGTACTTGGCCATGTCCGGCGAGCGGCGAATCACCGGGTCGGATTCCAGCAGCGAATGCAGGCGCGGGGAGATCGCAAAACCCTGCTCGGCCAGTTTGATCGCCGGCTCGAACAATGTCGCCCACGGCAAGCGGCCGTGCTTTTTGTGCGCCAGCTCTAATGCACGCATTACCCCCGGGGTGCCGACGGAGCGTCCACCGATCTGCGCCTGCGGGAACGGCATCGGTTTGCCGTCGGCCTGGAGGAACAGCTTCTCGGTCGCACCGGCCGGTGCGGTTTCGCGACCGTCGTAGGTGCGCACTTGTTTGCCGTCCCACAGCACGATCATCGCGCCACCACCGATCCCGGAGGATTGCGGTTCGACCAGGGTCAACACGGCTTGCATCGCGATGGCGGCATCGATGGCGGAACCACCCTGACGCAACATCTCGCGACCGGCCTCGGCGGCCAGCGGATTGGCAGCGGCGGCCATGTGTTTTTCGGCGTGGCTGGCTTGCAGGCCGGTGCGGTAACCGGAGGCGGCTTCCGGTGCCAGCGGCAGGGTCGAGGAGGGCGGTGCGTTGCAGGCCGTGAGGGCGATGGCGCTGACGATCAGCGTCAGGGCGGGCAGGCGAAAACGGTTCAGGGGCAGGGCTGGAAACACGCGGGCTCTCCGTCCGTGGGATAAAAGTCTGACGGACTGTATCGGCCGACCGTGTACGACGCAAACCGGAGGTATCTTTGTCCTTCATGCCTTGGCGGATTTTCTGTAGGGTCATGGGCAAACGTGAAGCCAGAACAATCAACAAGAGGCCGCCATGCACAACGAGTTTCCGACCCAGCCCAGCTATCGCGAACAACGCGAGCGCTTTCTAGCCGCCGCAAAGGTTGCGGGTGCAACGCTCTCTTCGTACGCGCATCCGCTCAATGGGCCGTTTGGCGAGTCTTTGAGTACCGATGTCGCGGTGCTGGGGGATCCAGCGGCCAAACGGCGCCTGGTGGCGCTCAGCGGCACCCACGGGGTTGAGGGTTATTACGGATCGGAGTGCCAGATCGACTGGTTCGAGCATTTCACGCCGGACTCGCTGCCGAAGGATGTCGCGGTCGTGATGGTTCACCTGATCAACCCGTGGGGCACGACGTGGCTGCGGCGGGTCAACGAAGACAATATCGACCTCAACCGCAATCACCTGGATTTCAACCGACCGCTTCCGGACAACCGCGCTTACGCAGCGCTGCATGAAATTTACGCCTGCACCGATTTGAATGGCCCCGAGCGGCAAAAGGCTGATGCCTTGCTGGATGCGCAAATTGCCGAGCACGGCTGGCCGGCTGTCATGTCGATTGTCGAGGGCGGTCAGCACAGTCATCCCGACGGATTGTTCTTTGGCGGACTCGCGCCGAGTTGGTCGAATCGCACGCTGCACTCAATCATCGAGAATCATCTGGCCGGTGCTGAAACCGTGATGTGTTTCGACCTGCACACCGGCGCAGGCGAGTACGGGCATCCGATGCTGCTGACGATTACCCAGGCGCCGTATCCAGCGCTGGCCAAGGCGCAGTCGATTTACGGCCCGTGGCTCTACACGCTGCACACTGGAGCCGAAACCCTGAGTGAAACCGGCGTTGCGGCAACCGCCACCGGCTACACCTCGCAGGCACTGCTCAATGCGCTGCCGAATGTGCAACTGATGCCGTTCGTGATCGAGTGCGGGACTTATCCGGGGCCGGACGTGCATCGTTACCTGCGCGACGATCACTGGCTGCATCTGCATGGCGATCCGCTGGATGCGACGGGGCGCGAGATCAAATTGAATCTGCTGGAGCAGTTCTACCCCGCCGATCCGGACTGGCGAGCGATGGTCGGTTTGCGCACGCGGCAGATCTGGACGAAAGGGCTGGCGGCACTGGCCGGATAAAAGAAAATGCCGGCTGACGATGGCCGGCACTTTTCTCGAGGCATAAAAAAACGGCCTACCTTTCGGTAAGCCGTTTTTAGTACTTGGTGGCTACACAGGGACTTGAACCCCGGACCCCAGCATTATGAATGCTATGCTCTAACCAACTGAGCTATGTAGCCAAGTGGCGCGCATTATTCCCCTGAAATGGAAAAGCGTCAAGCGTAAATTCAAAATATTTCTTCTTATTTTCAACCGCTTATCCTCCCGCGCCGAAAATCGGGGCGGGAGGGGCTTTCAACGCAGCTGAAATCTTCCGGTGTTGGCACTCAAGGCATGGCTGCCCTGGCTCAAGGTGTCCGCCGCGAGATTCACGGCCCGCGCGCCTTCGAGCAGACGAACCGCCGCTTGATCGACCTGCTGGATATTGCCGCTGACCTCATCGGCAGTGTTCGCCTGTTCTTCTACCGCTGTGGCGATCTGGGCGAGGGTGTCGGTGACACTCTGCACGGCGCTGGCGATTTCCCCCAGGCGTTCGCCAAGTCCCGTGACCGCTTCCGCGTCCGATTGCGCCTGGCCGCAGGCAGCCTCCATCAGGCTCACGGCTTCATTGACCGTATTGCGCAGGCTGTCGACCGTGCCGGCGATCTGCGCCGTGGACGATTGCGTACGTTGCGACAGGCTGCGCACCTCGTCGGCCACCACGGCAAAACCGCGACCTTGCTCCCCGGCCCGCGCGGCTTCGATGGCGGCGTTGAGCGCCAGCAAGTTGGTCTGTTCGGCGACGCCGCGAATGGTGTCGACCACCAGTTGAATCTGCTGCCCTTGCTCGCTGACCCGGCCGAGCGCTGCGGCAGTTTCGTTCAGGCGCTGATTGAGCTGCTGAATGCTCGCCGTGGTCCGTTGACTGTCACGGCTGCTGTCGGCAGCGATGCGCCGGGTGTGCTGGGCGCTGCCGGAAGCCTGTTCGCAACTCTGCGCCACGCCTTGAGACGTCGCCGCCAGTTGCGTGGCCGCTGCGGCGATCTGGCTGATCTGCAATTGCTGGGCCTCGACTTCGCTGAGAGCGCCGCTGGAGTGATCGTTGAGGCTGCGCACCGCGTTGCTCAGTTGCGAAGTCTCGTGATCGACACCCAGCAGGCTGGTGCGCAATTGCACCACCGCCACGTTGAGTGCGGTGCTGATCGAAGCCAATTCATCGCGGCCCACGACCGGCACTTGCAGGCTCAGATTACCGTCGCGCAGAGCCTCGGCCAGCAGCGTGATGCCGCTGGCGCTACGACGGATGGAGGCTTGCAGGCAGACGAACAGATACAGCGCCGCCAGCAACAGGAAACCGAACACAGCGGCGACAACGATGAACTGACGAATCGCCGATCCGTGGTAGTCATCCAGGCGCTGATCCAGCGAAACCAGCGATTGCTGGCGCAGCGTGGCGAGGTTGCCGAGCAGGGCATCGAGAGTGCGCTCGAACTCTTCAGGCTTGAGATTGATGCTGCCGCCGAACACGCCGTCATCCAGCACTTTCAGACCGGCATCCAGTTGTTTGAGGCTGTCGTGATATTGCCCGGCCCAGCCTTGCAGGGCCGGCGGCAGACGCGCTTCGAGCAGGCTCGCAGTTTTCACCAACTGCTCACGGGCATCGCCGATGCGGCTGCGCAGGTCACGCAGTTGCAGACGGCTTTGCAGGGTGAACTGGCCGGATACCACCGACGCCTGGCCGACGGCTGCCAGTCGGCCGACACGTTCGATCAGGTCCGGTGCGTGCTGGGTGGAAATCTGCGTCAGCAGATAGGTTTCCAGCCACGGTGCAAGGATCAGACGGTTGTCCATCGCGATCTGTTCGCGCAACGCTTGCAGGGCGCTGAGGGCGTTGGTGAATCGGTCGTAACCGTCCGGCCACCAACCGACACCGGAAAGGCTTTTCGAGTCCAGACCATTGAGCGCGGCTTGCAGCGCCTGATAGCGAGTCAGGGTTTCTCCTTCCGCGCCTTCGGCTTGCAAGGCATTGCCCAAGTCCAGCGTCGCCTGGGCAACAGCAGGTTGTACGCCATCGAACGCAGCCATCGCGGCGAGGGTCGCGGGCGTCGGCTGGCGGTTGGTTTCCGTGGCGCGCCAGCGGGCGGCGCGGTCGCGCTGGGCGGCGAGCAGGTTGTCGAGAGCATCGAGGGCGAGCAACTGCCGCACACCGGCACGTTCGCCGGCGATCAGGTTGAGTTTGTCGCGATAGTCCTGGCCGATCATCAACAGGCTGCCGGCCAATGGCAGGATAAACAGCAGAAACAACAACTGGAATTTACGCGCGAAGCCAAACCGCCCCAGCAACCTGATCCCCGGTGATAAAAAAGCCTGCATGCCCCATGACTCCTCTGGACACCACGCACCATCGGCGTGCATCGCGGTCGTTGCGACCGGGATTGGTGCCCTGCTAAAAGGCCTCGAAAGTTCACCCTTGCCCGCTCTGTAGGCCGGCTCTGTAGCGAAACTTCCCATTCTCGATGCCCTTTGTAAGGGCGCCGCGTTCAAGCGGATAAGCAAGGCAAGATTCAGACCATGGCGTTGCGCTATCACTTGCGGCGCGACGACTGAATAGTTCGTTAGCTGGCTAAGGGGATGGCGCTGGCGCACCGAAAAATGGCACATTGACGCACCTGCCCGCGTGCACCCATCTGCAGTCCGGAAACTCCCATGGCTATCAGCAACGTTCAGACCGCCGCTGCCTCGGCGTCCGCTCCTCCCCAAAGCAGCCCTTTGGTGATGCGCATCATCGGCGCGGTGGCGCTGGCGCATTTGATCAATGACCTGATCCAGTCAGTGCTGCCGTCGATCTATCCGATGCTCAAGGCCAACTATGGCCTGAGTTTCACCCAGGTCGGCCTGATCACTTTGACGTTCCAATTGACCGCTTCGCTGTTGCAGCCGTGGGTCGGTTATCACACCGACCGGCATCCGAAACCGTGGCTGCTGCCGGCAGGTTCCGTGTGCACGCTGATCGGTATCGTGATGATGTCGATGGTTGGCAGTTTCCCTTTGATTCTGCTGGCAGCGGCGCTGATCGGTATCGGCTCTTCGACCTTCCACCCTGAAGCTTCTCGTATCGCGCGGCTGGCGTCGGGTGGGCGCTTCGGTCTGGCGCAATCGACGTTCCAGGTCGGTGGTAATGCCGGTTCGGCATTCGGCCCGTTACTGGCAGCGGCGATCATCATTCCTTTCGGCCAGGGCAATGTGGCCTGGTTCGGACTGTTCGCGGTGTTTGCGCTGTTCGTGCTCTATCGCATCAGCCGCTGGTACGCCCATCACCTGAACCTGTTCAAGCTCAAGGCCGGCCAGGCCGCCACTCATGGACTGTCGAAGAGCAGGGTGATCAGCGCGCTGGTGGTGCTCGGGTTGCTGGTGTTCTCCAAGTACTTCTACATGGCCAGCCTGACCAGCTACTTCACGTTCTACCTGATCGAGAAGTTCGACCTGTCGGTGGCCAGTTCACAGCTGCATCTGTTCCTGTTCCTCGGCGCGGTGGCGGCGGGCACGTTCTTCGGCGGGCCGATTGGCGACAAGATCGGGCGCAAGGCGGTGATCTGGTTCTCGATCCTTGGCGTGGCACCGTTCACGCTGCTGATGCCGCATGTCGACCTGTTCTGGACCAGCGTCCTGAGTGTGGTGATCGGCTTCATCCTCGCTTCGGCGTTCTCGGCGATCGTGGTGTACGCGCAGGAACTGGTGCCGGGCAATGTCGGAATGATTGCCGGGGTGTTCTTCGGTCTGATGTTCGGATTTGGCGGGATCGGTGCGGCGTTGCTCGGGCATCTGGCGGACATTCACGGCATTGAGTACGTGTACTTCCTGTGCTCGTTCCTGCCGCTGTTCGGGGTGCTGGCGATCTTCCTGCCGAGAACCAAAAAGGCCTGACGGGCCGAATTTCATGTCTAGTCCTGAAATAGGTTTACACCTGTTTCACCCTAACGCCCGATGCACCGCATCGGGCGTTTTGTATTTTAAGGACAGGTGCGGGCGCTCCTGGTTGTAGATCAAGATCGCCTCCCGCACCATTTGCTCCGCTTGCGCCAAGTCTGTCGGTCGGTGGAGCAAGAGCTCTGTCTTCAAGATGCCATTGACCCGCTCTGCCAAGGCGTTTTGGTAGCAGTCGTAGCCATCAGTCATCGAGCACGTGATGCCATGTTTGGCATGGAGCTTTTGATATAGCGCCGAGCAGTACTGCACACCTCGATCCGAGTGATGAACCAGTTTCTGGCGTGTTCGACGCGTCTTCAAGGCCATACGCAAGGCTTGAGCCACTGAGTCGGCATGCAAGCTGCCATGCACGTGATAGCCGACGATCTTTCTTGAGAAGGCATCCGTCACCAGACTCAAATAGACCGGATCATCACGCTTGGTGGACAGATAAGTGATATCGGCCACCCAAACCTGTTCCGGACCGGTAGCGACAACTTGCGACGGGCCTGGTTTGAGCAGATTGGGATGGCAGCGGAAGTGATGATGACTGTCGGTCGTTTTGTGATAAGCCCGCTTCCTGCGGACCAGTTGGCGGTAATCACGCAAGACCGCCAATAACCGATCGCGGCCGACATGCAGCTCCTGTTTCTCACGCTCCGCGTGCATCAACGAGTGCAATTTGCGGGCGCCAATGCAGGGTTGGCGTACTCGGATTGTCTGCACAAACTGGATGAGTTTCTGATCTTGCTCGATGCGAGCCCGATAGACGCGATTACGTTTGTAAAAGGCTTGGCGACTGATCCCCATAAACTGGCAAGCCCTGCTGACACTCAGGGTTTGGGTTTGCGCAACGACTTGCCGGGCCGCTTTTTTACGACAGAGACGCCGTAGTCGTTCTTCAGTACATCCACCACGTCTTCAAAAAACTTGGCTTTCTGATTCGCCAGCGCCAACTGCTCCTCAAGTTCTTTGATTCTCTGCTCGGGTGTTAAGGGCAAAGTGGGCTCGTCCATCGGTCGGGTCCTTTGGGAACGAATGGAGGCGCCTTGGCTCCAGTCTTGCCGACCATGCTTGCGTAACCAAACCAACACCGTCGATCGACCCTGAATTCCGTAGCGCCGTTGAGCCTCTTTATAACTCAACTCGCCTTTTTCGACTTGGTCGACAACCGACAATTTAAAAGTCAGCGTGTAATCGCGTTGACTGCGTTTTGCGCCCGAATCCATTGCACACTCCTGAAAAGAAGCCAGAAGGTGTAAACCTTATTCAGGACGAGACATCAGGCACAAAAAAGCCGCGTATCAAACGCGGCTTTTTCTTGGGTGCAGCTTTTACACGTTGAAGCGGAAGTGCATCACGTCGCCATCTTTGACGATGTAATCCTTGCCTTCCAGACGCCATTTGCCGGCTTCCTTGGTGCCCGCTTCGCCCTTGTACTGGATGAAGTCGTTGTAGGCGATCACTTCGGCGCGGATGAAGCCTTTCTCGAAGTCGGTGTGGATCACGCCGGCGGCTTGTGGTGCGGTGGCACCGACGCGGACGGTCCAGGCGCGGACTTCTTCGACACCGGCGGTGAAGTAGGTCTGCAGGTGCAGCATTTCGTAGCCGGCGCGGATCACGCGGTTCAGGCCAGGCTCTTCCAGGCCCAGGGCCTCAAGGAACATGTCTTTCTCTTCACCGTCGTCCAGCTCGGCGATTTCCGCTTCGATCTTGTTGCAGACCGGAACAACCATCGCGCCTTCTTCTTCGGCGATGGCCTTGACCACGTCCAGGTGCGGGTTGTTCTCGAAACCGTCTTCAGCGACGTTGGCGATGTACATGACCGGCTTGGTGGTCAGCAGGTGGAAGCCCTTGATGATCGCTTTTTCGTCGGCGCTCATGTTCTTCATCAGGCTGCGTGCAGGCTTGCCTTCAGTGAAGTGCGGGATCAGTTGTTCGAGCAGGGCCTTCTGGGCCACTGCGTCCTTGTCACCGCCCTTGGCGTTGCGCGCGACTTTCTGCAGTTGCTTCTCGCAGCTGTCGAGGTCGGCGAAAATCAGTTCCAGGTCGATGATTTCGATGTCGCGCTTCGGGTCGACGCTGTTGGAAACGTGGATCACGTTCTCGTCTTCGAAGCAGCGCACGACGTGAGCGATCGCGTCGGTTTCGCGGATGTTGGCCAGGAACTTGTTGCCCAGGCCTTCACCTTTCGAGGCGCCGGCAACCAGGCCCGCGATGTCGACGAATTCCATGCTGGTCGGCAGGATGCGCTTCGGATTGACGATGGCCGCCAGAGCGTCCAGACGCGGATCCGGCATCGGCACGATGCCGCTGTTCGGCTCGATGGTGCAGAAGGGGAAGTTCTCGGCCGCGATCCCGGATTTGGTCAGGGCGTTGAACAGGGTGGACTTGCCGACGTTAGGCAGGCCGACGATGCCGCAATTGAATCCCATGGTGTTTCCCCTCGGATTAGAGTCAGGCCTTCTGGCTGTGCAGGTTTTTCATCGCGCGGTTCCATTCACCGGCGAGGATATCCGGCAGCACGCCGAGGGCAAAGTCGATGCTGGCATCGAGTTTTTCCTGTTCGGCGCGTGGCGCACGACCCAGGACGAAATTTGAAACCATACTGGCGACGCCCGGGTGGCCGATGCCAAGCCGCAGGCGGTGGAACGTATTCTGATTGCCCAATTGCGCAATGATGTCGCGCAACCCGTTGTGACCGCCATGGCCGCCGCCGACTTTGAGTTTGGCGACGCCCGGAGGCAGATCGAGTTCGTCGTGCGCCACCAGGATTTCTTCAGGCTTGATGCGGAAGAAACCGGCGAGTGCCGCCACGGCCTGGCCGCTGCGGTTCATGTAGGTGGTGGGAATCAGCAGACGAACATCCTGACCCTGATGCGAAAAACGCCCGGTCAGGCCGAAATACTTGCGATCGGCCACGAGATTCACGTTCTGTGCGTGGGCGATGCGCTCAACAAAAAGGGCCCCTGCGTTATGCCGGGTCTGCTCGTATTCAGCGCCTGGATTTCCCAGGCCAACGATCAGTTTGATGGCAGTCACGATAGGGGCCCTTCCTTTGAGTGGTGGATAACATCGCCGCGATCAGGGAAGGCGGCGAAAGTGGACGAAAAATGCTCATTTACCATGGATGTAAACTCCGCGTTCCCGCCCGCTTTCTCGCTACGTTCCAGTCCGCGATGTTACCTGCTCACTCAGGCATGACAGAGTGAATTACTCTGCTGCGCCTTCTTCGGTAGCTTCTGGAGCAACACGTGGAGCGTGGACGTTGGCAACAGCCTTGTCATCGCCGTGTGCCAGAGCCACGAACTCGACACCTTTAGGAGCTTTGAGGTCCGACAGGTGAACGATGGTGCCGATTTCAGCGTTAGCCAGGTCGACTTCGATGAACTCAGGCAGATCTTTTGGCAGGCAGGAAACTTCGATCTCGGCAACAACGTGCGAGATTTCGCCGCCTTTCTTCACTGGAGCAGCTTCGTTGATGAAGTGCACAGGAACGATAGCGGTCAGTTTCTGGCCAGCTACAACGCGTACGAAGTCAGCGTGCATCACGTGGCCTTTGGCCGGGTGACGTTGCAGAGCCTTGATGATCACGTTCTGCTTGGTGCCACCAACGTTCAGTTCGATAACGTGGCTGTAGGCAGCTTCGTTTTCGAGCAGTTTGGCAACTTCTTTGGCCAGCATGCTGATGGATTCAGGGGCTTTGTCGCCACCGTAAACAACAGCTGGAACCAGGGCGGCGAGACGACGCAGGCGGCGGCTCGCACCTTTCCCCAGGTCGGAACGCGCTTCAGCATTCAGAGTAAAATCGTTCATTTTGTATCTCCAAAATAGCCATGACCGAGTGGCGTTTGCGACCAGCGCCGAACACGGTATGGGCAAAAAAGCCCCGCCCCGGCAGGAATGCCGGGGCGGGGCGCTTTTCGTCAACGAGACATTTCGAGAAGGGCAGGGCCCTTAACGGAACATCGCGCTGATCGATTCTTCATTGCTGATGCGGCGAACCGCTTCGGCAACAACCGGTGCGATATCCAGTTGACGGATACGTGCACAGGCTTGTGCTGCAGCGGACAGCGGGATGGTGTTAGTGACCACCAGCTCGTCCAGCACGGAATTTTCGATATTCTCGATGGCCCGACCCGACAGCACAGGGTGTGTGCAGTAGGCAAAGACCTTGGCTGCGCCATGCTCTTTCAGGGCCTTGGCCGCATGGCACAGAGTGCCGGCGGTATCGACCATGTCATCGACCAGGATGCAGGTACGCCCTTCGACATCACCGATGATATGCATCACTTCAGAGTGATTGGCTTTCTCACGGCGTTTGTCGATGATCCCGAGATCCACGCCCAGGGATTTGGCAACGGCACGTGCACGCACGACGCCACCAATGTCCGGGGACACGATCATCAGGTTCTCGAAGCGCTGATCTTCGATGTCATCCACCAGAACAGGGGAGCCGTAGATGTTATCTACCGGAATATCGAAGAAACCCTGAATCTGGTCAGCATGCAGATCAACCGTGAGAACACGGTCGATGCCGACTACGGTGAGCATGTCAGCAACGACTTTCGCGCTGATAGCCACACGTGCGGAACGCGGACGGCGATCCTGACGGGCATAACCAAAATAAGGAATAACAGCAGTGATACGAGTAGCCGAGGAGCGGCGGAAGGCATCAGCCATCACTACCAGTTCCATCAGGTTATCGTTGGTCGGAGCGCAAGTCGGCTGAATAATGAAGACGTCTTTACCACGAACGTTTTCATTGATCTCGGCTGTAATTTCGCCGTCGGAGAATTTACCGACAGAGATGTCACCGAGAGGGATATGCAGCTGACGTACGACACGCCGAGCCAGATCGGGGTTAGCGTTCCCCGTAAAGACCATCATCTTGGACACGCGCAGTACCTGAAGGCTGAGGGTATACCTGGATGAGTATAGGAAAATGGCAGGGGCGGCTGGATTCGAACCAACGCATGGCAGGATCAAAACCTGCTGCCTTACCGCTTGGCGACGCCCCTGTATCTGTTGCTTGCAAGTGCCGGGCACTTGGTTCCTTTAGAGCAGACTTTGCAGCTTGCGATGCAACATCGAAACGTTGCTTCCTTTCGCTACAAACCCTGTAAGGGTCTCTGTCAGAAGGGCCGAGACTTTATCAGCTTCAGCTTTGCTTGGGAAGCCCCCAAACACACAACTTCCAGTTCCGGTGAGTTTTGCTTCGGTAAAATTACCTAACAAATTCAATGCGTTACGTACTTCTGGATAACGCCTTGATACCACCGGCAAGCAGTCATTTCGACTGTTTCCCTCGGGAACGGGGCGCACTTTAATGGGCGGCGTGTTACGTGTCAACAATGGATCTGAAAAAATTTCTGCCGTACTAACAGAGACTTGCGGAACGAGCACGACATACCACGGTTCGGCGGGCTCGACCGGGGTCAGTTTCTCGCCGACACCCTCGGCGAAAGCCGCATGGCCACGCACGAACACCGGCACGTCGGCGCCCAGTGTCAGGCCCAGTGCAGCCAGTCGATCTTCATCCCAACCCAGTTGCCACAAGTGATTGAGGCCGAGCAGGGTGGTGGCCGCGTTCGAACTGCCGCCACCGATGCCGCCGCCCATCGGCAGGATCTTGTCGATCCAGATATCGATGCCGAGCGAGCAGCCGGATTGTTCCTGCAGTTTCTTCGCCGCGCGCACGATCAGGTTGCTGTCGTGGGGCACGCCGTCGAATTCGGTGTGCAGGTGGATCACGCCATCGTCACGCACGGCGAAAGTGATTTCGTCGCCGTAGTCGAGGAACTGAAAAAGCGTTTGCAACTCGTGATAACCGTCTTCACGGCGACCGAGAATATGCAGCATCAGGTTGAGTTTGGCCGGCGATGGCAGCGTCAGGCGTGGAGCGGTCATGCGTTATTGCCCCAACTTGCGCGGTTGCCAGGTCTTGATGACCAGCGTCACGTCCAGGTCGGTGCCGTGCAGTTTGATCCGCTCGGGCAGCCAGTAACCGTTCTGTTCGGCATAGCTGAGGTATTCGACCTGCCAGCCATCCTGATCCAGATTGGCCAAACGGCTGTTGCCGTCCAGGGTCAGACGGCTTTTGCTGTCCGGTGCCGGGAGGCCGCGAACCCACCAGGCCAGATGCGAGACCGGCAGTTTCCAGCCCAGTTGCTCTTCGACCAGCGCTTCCGGAGTTGGCGCTTCATAGCGGCCCTGATTCGCCACTTCCAGCGACACCGCGCCCGGGCGACCGGTCAGTCGCGCCGCGCCACGACCCAGCGGGCCGGACAGACGGATGTCGTAGTAATCCTGACGTTGCAGCCAGAACAGCGTACCGCTGCCCGAATCTTTCGGGGCGCGAATGCCGATCTTGCCGTCGATCTGCCAGCCGTCGAGGCCGGTCAGGTGTTGTTTGTTCGCGGCCCACTGTGCCGGGTTGCCGTGGCCTTCGACCGATTCACGGGCGCCGAAACCCGCGCAACCGGCGAGCAGGGCGATGAAGCTGAAAACTATGACGTGGCGCAAAAACATGAGTTAAAGAGTCTCGGATCCGGTCAGGCGCTTGATGGTGCTGCGCAGGATGGTGCTGTCAGGCTGGTCCTTGAGGAACTTGCCCCAGATTTGTTTCGCTTCGCGCTGCTTGCCCTTGGCCCACAGCACTTCGCCCAGGTGCGCGGCGACTTCGTGATCGGGGAAGCGCTCGAGGGCCTGACGCAGGTATTTCTCGGCGTCTTCCAGATTGCCCATGCGAAAGTTCACCCAGCCGAGGCTGTCGAGCACCGCCGGGTCTTCCGGGTTGATCTGGTGCGCCTGCTCGATCAGCGCCTTGGCTTCAGCGTAGCGGGTGGTGCGGTCGGACAGGGTGTAGCCGAGGGCGTTGAGGGCCATGGCGTTGTCCGGATCGCGCTTGATGATCAGGCGCAGATCTTTTTCCATCTGCGCCAGGTCATTGCGTTTTTCCGCCTGCATCGCGCGGGTATAAAGCAGGTTCAGATCGTCCGGGTACTGCTGCAACGCTTGTTGCAGGACTTTCCAGGCCTTGTCGCCCTGATTGTTGGCGGACAGGGTTTCGGCTTCGATCAGGTACAACTGGATCGCGTAGTCCGGCTGTTCGTCACGCTCGGCGGCCAGTTTGCTCTGGGCTTCGGCGGTCTTGCCGTTGTTCATTAGAATATCGGCCTGACGCAGTTGCGCCGGCAGAAAGTCGTTGCCCGGGCCGACCTGGGCGTACTCGATGAGCGCGCCTTGCGGGTCATTGCGCTCTTCGGCGATGCGGCCCAGGTTCAGGTGCGCCGAATCGACATGGCTTTCCCGGGCGATCAGGTCTTCCAGATAGCCCTTGGCCTCGTCCCAGGCCTTGGCTTCCAGGCAGACCAGCGCCAGGGAATAACGCAGTTCGTCGTCTTCCGGGTATTGCTGAACCAGGGTGGAGAACTCGACCTTGGCGTCGTCCATCCGGTCCTGTTCCACCAGCATCCGCGCGTAGGTCAGGCGCAGGCGCTTGTCGTCCGGGTATTTCTTGATGCTTTTCTGCAACAGCGGCAAGGCTTCGTCGCCACGGTTCAGACCTTGCAGAAGACGTGCGCGCAGCAGGATCGGGGCGATTTCGCCGTCTTCCGGCGGATTGTCTTCAAGCAGGGTCAGCGCACCTTTGGTGTCGCCGTCCTGCTGCATCAGCAAGGCCTTGCCGAAAATCAGCTGATTGTTGTTCGGGTGACGCTGCAACAGGCGGTCGAAGCTTTTCATCAGGCCGTTGCGGGTTTCCTGGTCGGTGTCGGCGGCCGACAGCGCGAGGAAGTCGAAATGGGTGTCGCCCTTGCCCTGCAGGACTTTCTCCATGTAGACCATCGAGTCGTCATAGCGCCCGGCGCGAGCCAGTTGCACGGCGGCGGCGCGTTGCGCTTCGAGGTCGTCCGGGGCGTTTTTCGCCCAGATCAGCGCGGTATCGAGGGCCGGCTGATCGGCGCCCAGGTACTCGGCGATGCGGAAGGCGCGCTCGGAAACGCCCGGATCCTGGGTGTTGATGGCCTGGGTCACGTAGTTGTCCAGGGCAATGTCGAAACGATTGCGCTGGCCAGCGAGTTCGGCGCTCAGCAGGCTGAACACCGTTTCCTGGCTGAACGAGCTGTAAACCTTGGGCTTTTCAGGAGCCGGCGTGGTGTCTTCGACCGGTGAGGCACCGTCCTGCGAAACGGGGGCCAAGGCCTGGCAGCCGCTGAGGAAGACAAAAGCGAGGAGCAACGCGGAAGATCTATTCATATAGGAAGAGGACGACTAACCTGCGGTCGGATCATCATGACACAAGCCTTCGGCCAAACATAACCGAGTCTCGATTGTGGCCATTATAGGGGCCGACAATTGGGACAATAGTCAGCGGTAGTTGTTCTGAATCTGACGAAGTAGGACAATTGCCGGCTTCACGTCACCATCAGCGACCTTGAATGGCCTTCCTTGCACTCGGTATCAACCACAAGACTGCTTCAGTAGACGTCCGCGAGCGCGTGGCCTTTACCCCTGAGCAGCTGGTGGAGGCCTTGCAGCAGCTCTGCCGACTCACCGACAGCCGCGAAGCTGCGATCCTCTCCACCTGCAATCGCAGTGAGCTGTATATAGAACAGGATCAGCTTTCGGCCGATATCGTGCTGCGCTGGCTGGCCGACTATCACCATTTAAGCCTCGATGAGCTGCGCGCGAGCGCTTATGTGCATGAAGATGATGCGGCAGTTCGTCACATGATGCGCGTCGCCTCCGGGCTCGACTCACTGGTGCTGGGCGAACCGCAGATTCTCGGCCAGATGAAATCGGCCTACGCCGTGGCCCGCGAGGCCGGCACCATCGGGCCGCTGCTCGGGCGACTGTTCCAGGCGACCTTCAATGCCGCCAAGCAAGTCCGTACCGACACCGCCATCGGCGAAAACCCGGTGTCCGTGGCATTTGCCGCCGTCAGCCTGGCCAAACAGATTTTCAGTGACCTGCAACGCAGCCAGGCCCTGCTGATCGGTGCCGGCGAGACCATCACTCTGGTCGCCCGTCATTTGCATGAACTCGGGGTCAAGAGAATCGTGGTCGCCAACCGGACGCTGGAGCGCGCCAGCCTGCTGGCCGAGCAGTTCGGTGCCCACGCAGTGTTGCTCTCGGATATTCCTGCCGAACTGGTACGCAGCGACATCGTCATCAGTTCTACCGCCAGTCAGTTGCCGATCCTCGGCAAGGGCGCAGTGGAAAGCGCGCTGAAGCTGCGCAAGCACAAGCCGATCTTCATGGTCGACATCGCCGTTCCCCGTGACATCGAGCCAGAAGTCGGCGAACTCGACGACGTTTACCTCTATAGCGTCGACGATCTGCACGAAGTGGTCGCCGAAAACCTCAAGAGCCGTCAGGGTGCAGCGCAGGCAGCCGAAGAGATGGTTTCGGTCGGCGCCGACGATTTCATGGTGCGCCTGCGCGAGCTGGCGGCGGTCGATGTGCTCAAGGCCTATCGTCAACAGAGCGAACGCCTGCGCGACGAAGAACTGCAAAAGGCCCTGCGCCTGCTGGCCAACGGCGGCAACGCCGAAGATGTGCTCGGGCAACTGGCCCGTGGCCTGACCAACAAACTCCTGCACGCTCCGAGCGTGCAGTTGAAAAAGCTTTCTGCCGAAGGCCGCCTCGATGCGCTGGCCATGGCTCAGGAACTCTTTGCCCTCGAGGGCTCACCGGATAGCTTTTCGGATAAAAAACCGCAATGAAAGCGTCACTGCTCAATAAGCTGGACATTCTCCAGGACCGTTTCGAGGAACTGACCGCGCTGCTCGGCGACGGCGAAGTCATTTCCGACCAGACCAAATTCCGCGCCTATTCCAAGGAATACGCCGAACTTGAGCCGGTGGTACAAGGCTATAAAAAGCTGCTCAGCGTACAAAGCGATCTTGAAGGCGCGCAGGCGCTGCTCAAGGACAGCGACCCGGACATGCGTGAAATGGCCGTGGAAGAAGTCCGCGAAGCCAAGGAATTGCTGATCACGCTGGAATCCGACCTGCAACGCATGTTGCTGCCCAAGGATCCCAACGACGGGCGCAACGTGTTTCTCGAAATCCGCGCCGGCACCGGTGGCGACGAGGCGGCGATCTTCTCTGGCGACCTGTTCCGCATGTACTCGCGTTACGCCGAACGGCGTGGCTGGCGCGTGGAGATCCTTTCGGAAAACGAAGGCGAACACGGTGGCTATAAAGAAGTCATCGCCCGCATCGAAGGCGACAACGTTTACGGCAAGCTGAAATTCGAATCCGGCGCGCACCGCGTACAGCGTGTACCCGCCACCGAATCCCAGGGCCGTATCCACACCTCGGCCTGCACCGTGGCGGTATTGCCCGAGCCGGACGAGCGTGAAGCCATCGAGATCAACCCGGCGGATTTGCGCGTCGACACTTACCGTTCCTCCGGGGCCGGTGGTCAGCACGTCAACACCACCGATTCGGCGATCCGCATCACCCACATACCGACCGGCACCGTTGTCGAGTGCCAGGAAGAACGTTCCCAGCACAAGAACCGTGCCCGTGCGATGGCCTGGCTGGCGGCCAAACTCAACGACCAGCAGACGGCGGCGGCGGCCAACGCCATCGCCAGCGAACGTAAATTGCTGGTGGGTTCCGGTGACCGCTCCGAGCGCATCCGTACCTACAACTTTGCCCAGGGCCGGGTCACCGACCACCGCGTCAACCTGACCCTGTATTCCCTCGACGACATCCTCGCCGGTGGCGTCGAAGCCGTGATCGAGCCGTTGCTGGCCGAATACCAGGCCGACCAGCTCGCAGCGATAGGTGAGTAAATGACCATCATCGCCAGCCTGTTGCGCGCCGCCGAATTGCCGGATTCGCCCACCGCGCGTCTGGATGCCGAATTGCTTCTGGCCGCCGCGCTGGGCAAGTCGCGCAGTTTTCTCCACACCTGGCCCGAGCGCATCGTGCCCAGCGAAGCCGCACTGGTCTTCGCCGAGTACCTGCAACGTCGTCGCAGCGGCGAGCCGGTGGCCTACATTCTGGGTCAGCAGGGTTTCTGGAAGCTGGATCTGGAAGTCGCGCCGCACACGCTAATCCCGCGCCCGGACACCGAACTGCTGGTGGAAGCCGCACTGGAATTGTTGCCGGCGACCCCGGCCAAAGTTCTCGACCTCGGCACCGGCAGCGGGGCGATTGCCCTGGCCCTGGCCAGCGAGCGCCCGGCGTGGAAAGTCACCGCCGTGGATCGCGTGCTGGAAGCCGTGGCCCTGGCCGAACGCAATCGCCAGCGCCTGCACTTGAACAACGCCACGGTGCTGAGCAGTCACTGGTTCAGCGCCCTCGAAGGCAAGCGTTTCGAGCTGATCATCAGCAACCCGCCGTACATTCGCGCTGCCGATCCGCATCTGGTGGAAGGCGATGTGCGTTTCGAGCCGGAAAGCGCCTTGGTGGCCGGCATCGACGGGCTCGACGATCTGCGCCTGATCATCGCCCAGGCGCCGGCCCATCTGGAAGCCGGTGGCTGGCTGATGCTCGAACACGGCTATGATCAAGCCGAAGCCGTGCGCGATCTGCTGCTGACGCAAGGTTTCGAAGAAGTCCACAGCCGCACCGATCTGGGCGGCCATCAACGGATCAGCCTGGGGCGCCTGCCGTGCTGAATGATCAGGAATTGTTGCGCTACAGTCGGCAGATCCTGCTGCAACACATCGACATCGATGGCCAGTTGAAGCTCAAGGACAGCCGGGTATTGATCGTCGGCCTCGGTGGTCTCGGTGCGCCGGTGGCGTTGTATCTGGCGGCGGCGGGTGTCGGTGAATTGCACCTGGCGGATTTCGACACGGTCGACCTGACCAACCTGCAACGCCAGATCATCCACGACACCGACAGCGTCGGCATGACCAAGGTCGACTCGGCGCTCAAGCGCCTGAGCGCGATCAATCCTGAAATCAAGCTGGTGCCCCATCGTCAGGCACTGGACGAGGATTCTCTCGCCGCAGCCGTGGCGGCGGTGGATCTGGTGCTCGACTGCTCGGACAATTTCTCCACCCGCGAAGCGGTCAATGCCGCGTGCGTGGCGGCGCGCAAGCCCTTGGTCAGCGGCGCCGCGATCCGCCTCGAAGGACAGCTTTCGGTGTTCGACCCGCGTCGTGCCGAGAGCCCGTGTTACCACTGCCTGTACGGTCACGGCAGCGAAGCCGAATTGACTTGCAGCGAGGCCGGCGTGGTCGGGCCGCTGGTCGGTCTGGTCGGCAGCCTGCAAGCGCTGGAAGCCCTGAAGTTGCTGGCGGGTTTCGGCGAACCGCTGGTGGGGCGTCTGCTGTTGATCGATGCGCTGGGCTCGCGTTTCCGTGAGCTGCGGGTCAAGCGCGACCCCGGTTGCAGTGTCTGTGGTTTGCAGCATGCGTGAAGCGCCGATTGCCGTCTTCGATTCCGGCGTCGGCGGTCTGTCGGTGCTGGCGGAAATTCAGCGTCTTCTGCCCAATGAATCGCTGCTGTACCTCGGCGATTGCGGCCACATTCCTTATGGCGAGAAAACCCCGGAATTCATCCGCCAGCGTTGCAGCGTGATGGCCGGTTTCTTCCGCGAGCAGGGCGCCAAGGCGCTGGTGATCGCGTGCAACACCGCGACCGTGGCCGGCGTCGCCGATCTGCGCCGGGACTTTCCCGAATGGCCGATTGTCGGCATGGAGCCGGCGGTCAAACCGGCCGCCGCCGCCACCCGCAGCGGCGTGGTGGGGGTACTCGCCACCACCGGCACCTTGCAGAGTGCAAAGTTTGCAGCGCTGCTCGATCGTTTTGCCACGGATGTACGGGTCATCACTCAACCGTGCCCCGGACTGGTCGAGCGGATTGAAAGCGGCGATCTGCATAGCGCCGAGCTGCGTGCATTGCTCAAGCACTACGTCGATCCGCTGCTGGCCAACGGTTGCGACACGATCATTCTGGGCTGCACCCACTACCCGTTTCTCAAGCCGATGCTGAAGTCGATGATCCCCGAGAGCATCAGCCTGATCGATACGGGCGCGGCGGTAGCACGTCAATTGCAGCGGCTGCTGGCCGAGCGTGATCTGCTCGCCGAAGGGCCGAACCGGCCGGTCAGATTCTGGACCAGCGCCGATCCCGCGTCTTTGCGCAAGACCCTCGCCCTGCTGGGTCAAGTCGATGGTGACGTCGAAAAATTCACCTTGTAAAAAAAATGTGAAATATCTAAAAAGTCAGCTGAACTTCTGACCAAGCGCAGATTTCTATAGCGCAGAGTGACCTAGAAAAACCAAACGATCGTTCCGGAAAAGGAAGTTTCAACGTGAAGCGACTATTCTGCTTGGCCGCGATTGCGGCTGCACTGATGGGGCAAAGTTTTACCGCACAAGCTGCTGGCGTCGAGTTTGCAGTGGGTGCCACCAGCGATTCGACGATGACTTATCGCCTGGGCATGAATTTCGACTGGGACAAGAGCTGGCTGCAAAGTGACGTTGGTCGTCTGACCGGTTACTGGAGTGGCGCCTACACCTACTGGGAAGGCGACAAGACCTCCAGCAACAACAGCCTGTCGTTCTCGCCGGTGTTTGTTTACGAGTTTGCCGGTCAGTCGGTCAAACCGTATGTCGAGGCGGGGATCGGCGTGGCGCTGTTCTCCAACACCGAATACGAAGACAACAAGCTCGGCGGCGCCTTCCAGTTTGAAGACCGCTTTGGTTTCGGCCTGCGCTTCAATGGCGGGCATGAAGTCGGTATCCGTGCGACGCACTATTCCAACGCCGGCCTGAGCAGCAACAACGACGGGGTCGAAAGTTACTCGCTGCATTACACGATGCCGCTGTAAACCCCATAAAAAAAGGAGCGCTTGGCGCTCCTTTTTTTTATTCAGCGATACGCCGTGGCAATTCCCTGGCGTTCGTCGATGCATTCCGGTGCGCCCATTTCGAACTCGCGGCAGATCAGCGGACGCTTCTCGTAGATCGTGCACATCATCGTGTCGCGATCCAGCGCTGCACACCAGCCGTCGTCCAGACGCAGCATCACCTCACCACCCCAATCGTCGGTATCGATAAAACGCTCGGGTACGCCGGTGTCGGTGATCAGCATCACTTCGAGCTGGCAGCAGCAGGCCGCACAGGTCGAGCAGGTGACCTCGGGTTCGGCGATTTGCCGATGGGGAATGGTTTTCATGGCGCCAGTGTACGGCAGTGGCCGGTGAGCGTGTGAAAGGCCTGACAGACGTTTAGCGCGCCAGCCTCCGGGACAATTGGTGCAGCAGCGGAAACAGCAACGCCCACAGCAGCGCGATGCCGATCAGGGTAGGGAGCTCACCGAGAGGAAACTGCACGCCGGCCAGTCGTCCGCCGGCGCCATAGGACAGCGCGCCACCTGCCGCACCAAACAGGCTGGCCAGCCACCACGGACTCGCGCTCCATTGCAGGCAATGACGCAATGTCGTGGCAAATAACGCCCACAACAACATCAGCCACAGCGGAATCAGCGGCGACAGATCCTTGAACTCGAAAACCCCGAGGCCGCGCAGCGCACTGTCCACCGCCGTGCCGATGATCACCACACTGAGGATCAACCGGCCTTCCTGCGGCCAACTGCTGATCCAGCGCAGATGAATCACCAGCACCGCCAGCGCCAGCAACAACCACAAACTGTTACCGCCGAGTACGCAGGCCAACCAGCCGATCTGGAACAGCACCGCGTTGGCCAACCGCTCAAGCATCGAAACGGCCCAGCAAAGGCGCGGTCATCGCCGCCGGTTTGGCCAGCACCAGTTGTGCGGTGCCGATGGTGCGCTCGAGGAATCCACCCTCGCAATAACACAGGTAGAACTCCCACAGCCTGAGGAAGTAATCGTCATAGCCCAATTCGGTCAGACGGCCGTGAGCATGGCGAAAGTTCTCGTGCCACAGACGCAGGGTGCGGGCGTAATGCAGGCCGAAATCTTCCATGTGCAACAGGTTCATGTCGGTGTCGCGGCTGACGATCTCGAGCATTTTCTGCACGCAGGGCAGGGCGCCGCCGGGGAAAATGTAGCGCTGGATGAAGTCCACCCCACGACGCGCCTGCTCGTAGCGCTGTTCGCGGATGGTGATCGCTTGCAGCAGCATCAGGCCGTTGCTCTTGAGCAAGTGCGCGCACTGTTTGAAGTAGGTCGGCAGGAAGCGGTGGCCGACCGCTTCGATCATCTCGATCGACACCAGTTTGTCGTACTGGCCGGTGAGGTCGCGGTAATCCTTGAGCAACAGCGTCACCTGATCCTGCAGGCCGAGGCGTTCGATGCGCGCGGCGGTGAAGGCGAACTGCTCCTTCGACAGCGTGGTGGTGGTGACTTTGCAGCCGTAGTGCTGCGCCGCGTAAAGCGCCATGCTGCCCCAGCCAGTGCCGATTTCCAGCAGGTGGTCGCCGGGCTTGAGCGCGAGTTTCTGGCAGATCCGCTCCAGCTTGTTCAGTTGCGCCTGCTCCAGGCTGTCGTCGGGGCTGAGAAACTGCGCGGCGGAATACATCATGGTCGGGTCGAGAAACTGCTCGAACAGGTCATTGCCGAGGTCGTAGTGGGCGGCGATGTTTTTCTGCGAGCCCTTGCGCGTATTGCGGTTGAGCCAGTGCAGCCCGCGCACCAGCGGGCGACCGAGTCGGGCCAGGCCACCTTCCATTCCGTCGAGCACTTCAAGGTTGCTGACGAAAACCCGCACCACCGCCGTCAGATCCGGCGAGCGCCAGTAACCATGAATGAAAGCCTCACCGGCACCGATCGAACCATTGCCGGCGACCAGCCCCCAGGCAGCCGGATCCATGACCTGAATTTCCCCCACCAACGCGCTGCCCGGTGTGCCGAAGACGTGGCGTTCGCCGTCCTCGATGACGATCAGTTGACCCTGTTTGAGCTGCTCCAGCTGGCGCAGTACTCCCCGGCGCAGCAGCGAGCCGCTCAGGCCGTGGGGGCTAAGCAGGCTGGCTTTGGCCGAGACGCTAGTGGATTTCATGGTGGCGTTCCTCGGTCGGTACGGTGGCGGTTCGAAAACGGTCGTCGGCGCGCTGGTGGGCAAATATCGGGGTGCGCTTGAGCAACAGGCGCAACGCCTGCCAATAGATCGCCAGCGCGGTCTTGGCGGTCATCCAGGGAAAGCGCCACAGGTGCCGGTGCAAGTGGTGTCGATCAAGGGGTTCACGTCGCAGGTCGAGGGTGGCGTCGAACAGTTTTTGCTCGCCTTGCCAGTCGGCCATGTGCACACCCAGGACCTGCGCGGCAGGGCTGAAGCTCATGCGGTATTCCAGGTCCGGCGGCAGGAATGGCGAGACATGAAACGCCTTGGCCACGGCAAAGTGCTGGTGAAAGTCCTGCAGGTTGCTGGGCGCTCTGGCCGGCAACACGTAGTGAAAACGCTCGCGCCACGGGGTATTGCTGACTTCGCAGAGAATCGCCGCCAGTTGGCCGTCGGCCTCGTGGCAATAGAAAAAACTCACCGGGTTGAACGACAGGCCCCAACTGCGCGGCTGGGTCAGCAGGCAGATCGAGCCTTGCGGCGCATGGCCCAGAGCTTCGCCAACCAACTGGCGCACCGCATCGCTCAGGCGCACGCCGCTGCCGGTGAAGGTTTTCAGGTAGTCGGTTTCGCGAAATGAAAACGGCGCAAAGCGGCCGGCGCCTGCCAGTCGGGACAGGCCCAGCACCGCCTCCTGTTCAGCCAGATCGAGGTACAGCATGCCGATCCGGTAACGGAACTCATGACGGCGCGGGGCGAATCGCCGATGGGCGATCCAGCCACTGTAGAGTGCGCTGTTCACAGGCTTTCTCCGAAGGACGCGGCCACGCGCAAAGCGCTGACCACCCCGTCCTCATGGAAACCGTTGGCCCAATAGGCGCCGCAATAATGCGTGTGCTGCTCGCCGTCGATTTCGGCCCAGCGCTGTTGCGCCGCCACCGCCGCGAGGCTGAATTGCGGGTGAGCGTAGGTGAAGCGCGCGAGCACTTTGGACGGGCTGATGCCGGCGCTCTGGTTGAGGCTGACGCAGAACGTGGTATCGCTCTGGATCCCTTGCAGGATGTTCATGTCGTAGGTCACGGCGGCCTGGGTATGACCGGCGCCGCCGAGGCGATAATTCCAGCTGGCCCAGGCCCGTTTGCGTGTGGGCAGCAGGCGGGTGTCGGTGTGCAGCACCACTTCGTTGTCGGCGTAGGGCAGAGCGCCGAGGATTTCCCGTTCTTTATCGTCAGGATTTCCCAGCAGTCGCAACGCCTGATCGCTATGGCAGGCCAGCACCACTTTATCGAAACGTTCGATGCCGGCCGGGCTGTGGATAACCACGCCGTGTGCGTCGCGATCGATCCGCCCCACCGGGCAGTTCAGGCGGATGCGCTCCTTGAACGACGTCGTCAGCGGCGCGATGTAGGCGCTGGAGCCACCCTTGATGACCTGCCACTGCGGGCGATTGCTGATCGACAGCAACCCGTGGTTCTCGAAAAAGCGCACGAAGAACTGCAATGGAAAATTGAGCATCTCGGCCATCGGCATCGACCAGATCGCCGCGCCCATCGGCACGATGTAATGCAGGATGAAACGCTCGCCGTAACCGCCGGCCTTGAGGTAATCGTCGAGGGTGGTGTCGGTGGCGATCCGCTGTTCGGCAAGGTCGCGCCGGGCTTCTTTGTTGAACCGCAGGATGTCGCGCAACATGCCCCAGAATCCGGGGGACAACAGGTTGCTGCGCTGGGCGAACAGGCTGTTCAGATTATTGCCGTTGTATTCCAGACCGGTGTCCGGATCGTTGACCGAAAAACTCATCTCGGTGGGTTTGAAGGCCACGCCCAATTGGCCGAGCAAACGAATGAAGTTCGGATACGTCCAGTCGTTGAACACGATGAAACCGGTGTCCACTGCGTAGTCGCGCCCTTCCACGGTGACCGGTACCGTGTGCGTATGACCGCCGACCCGGGCGTCGGCTTCGAACACGGTGATGTCATGTCGGCGAGCGAGCAGATACGCGCAGGTCAAACCGGCGATGCCGCTGCCGACGATGGCGATTTTCATGTTGCATCCCTTAGCGGCGGATTGCTGCGCACCATGCGTTTGCCAATCGCCAGTTGTACGCGCGCGGGCATTTTCGACAAGGGCCACAGGACCGCCATGAACAGCGCCGGAAAGGCGATTTCCAGTGGCCGGTCTTTCAGCTTGGCGAAGATATGCCGCGCGGCTTTATCCACAGGCCAGCTTAGCGGCATCGGAAAATCATTTTTGGCGGTCAGGGGCGTGTCGACGAAACCGGGACTGATCACCGTGACTTCAATGCCTTCGTCTGCCAGGTCGATGCGCAGGGATTCGAACAGATAACGCAGCCCGGCCTTCGACGCACCATAAGCTTCGGCGCGAGGCAACGGCACATAGGTCACCGAGCTGGCCATGCCCACCAGATGCGGTGCCGTGCCTTTGCGCAACAAGGGCAGGGCGGCTTCGATGCAATAGCTGCTGGCGAGCAGGTTGGTGCGTACTACGTGTTCGATGATCGACGCGTCGAATTGACGGGCGTCGACGTATTCGCAGGTGCCCGCGTTGAGGATTACCGTATCGAGCGATCCCCAGTCCGCTGCGATCTGTTCGCCGATTTCGCGCACGGTCTGACTGTTGGTCAGATCGCCGGGCACCACCAGTACCTGTCCCGGATAACGTTGCGACAGCACTTTGAGCGGCGCGACCTGGCGGGAACTGACCGCCAGATGTGCACCGGTCTTGAGGATTTCTTCTGCCAATGCTGCACCGATGCCACTACTGGCACCGGTCAGCCAATAACGCCGTGGAGCTGTACGACTCATCCCAATCTCCTTTTCAGCCAGGCAATCACTCGGCCCAATACGGGTAAATGTTCATAAAGCAGCGCTCCGGCATCGAAGTAATCCCGGTGGCGGTAAACCTTGTCGCTCCAGAGCAGGTGCGAGCAGCCGGCGACGCGGATCAGTTGCCCACCGCTCAGACGCGGGTGGCGGTAGCTCATGACCCAACGCAGATAGCCTTCGCCGTCGCTGATCTGGTCGAAGCCGTGGAAATCGAAGCGCAGTTCGTTGACGTTGGCGTACAACTCACTGAAGTAAGCGCGCAGGTTCGTCAGCCCCTGCACTTCGTGTAGCGGGTCGGTGAAATGAATGTCCTCGCTGTACAGCTCATCCAGGGTGCGCAAGTTGTCCTTGTTCAACTGTGCGAACCGCTGGGCGAAACTGCGCAGAAATTCACTCATCGTTCACTCCTTGAGACGCGCGTGACGGCAGGTTCTTGAACGCTGTCAGCGCCCGTTCCCGTGATGCGCTCAGATTGACGATCGGCGCCGGATAGTCCGCCACGCCGAACAAACCGCCGGCACTGGCCGGGTTGTGGACTTCTTTCTTGTTCAGGCCGGCCAGTTCCGGCAACCAGTGCTTGATGAACAGGCCTTCGCTGTCGAATTTTTCCGACTGGCTGACCGGGTTGAAAATACGGAAGTACGGCGCCGAATCGGTGCCGGTCGAGGAACTCCACTGCCAGCCGCCGTTGTTGGCAGCCAGGTCGCCGTCGATCAGGTGGCGCATGAAGAAACGCTCGCCTTCGCGCCAGTCGATCAACAGGTTTTTGGTCAGAAACATTGCCACCACCATCCGCAGGCGGTTGTGCATCCAGCCGGTTTCCAGCAATTGGCGCATGGCCGCGTCGATGATCGGCAAGCCGGTGCGGGCTTCCTGCCAGGCGGCCAGATCCTCGGGGGCATCACGCCAGGCCAGGGCTTCGGTTTCCGGGCGGAATGCGCGATGCCGCGAAACCCGTGGGTAACCGACGAGGATGTGTTTGTAGAACTCGCGCCAGAGCAGTTCGTTGATCCAGGTGACAGCGCCGACCTTGCCGCTTTCGAATTCGCCCTGATTGCTTTGCAGGGCGGCGTGCAGGCATTGGCGCGGCGAGATCACGCCGGCGGCCAGATAGGCCGAGAGCTGGCTGGTGCCGGGTTTGGCCGGGAAGTCGCGTTCGCTCTTGTAGTAGTCGATCTGCGCATCGGCGAACGTGTCGAGACGGCGCCGGGCCTCGGCTTCACCGGCGGGCCACAGGGCGCGCAGGGATTCGCCCGGTGTCGGGAACCCTTCGATGGCTTCTGGAACGGGATCGCTGGCGATGTTCAGCGCCGATTGTTTGCCCGGTGCCTGTTTCAGCGACGGCATCGAGCGGTGCAGGCGTTCGTAGCAGACCTTGCGGAACTGGCTGAACACCTGAAAGTAAGTGCCGGTTTTGGTCAGTACGCTGCCGGGTTTGAACAGCAATTGGTCCAGGTAGCTGTGGAAGGTTATGCCTGCCGCTTGCAACGCCTCGGCAACGGCCTCGTCGCGACGGCATTCGTTGATGCCGTATTCCTCGTTGACGTGCACGGCCTCGATCTTCAGTTGTCGGCACAGTTCGAGCAGCACGGCGGGTGCCTGATTCCAGTGAGGCGCGGTGCGGATCAGGAGCGGGATGTTCAGGGCACCCAGGCTTTTGCTCAACTCGCGCAAATTGCGCAGCCAGAAATCGATCTTGCACGGCGCGTCGTCATGTTCCTGCCATTGCAGCGGGCTCAACAGGTACACAGCCACGGTCGGGCCACGCTCGGCGGCGGCCGCGAGGGCGGTGTTGTCATGTTGGCGCAGGTCGCTGCGCAGCCAGATCAATTGCATGTCGGTCTCTGTCTGAATCATTAAATCAATCCACGCTGAATGAGCACCCGATGCGCCGAAAGAGGGTCTTCGGCCAGGAGCAGATCAGCGAAATCGGAAGTCTTTGCGGACAACTCGGCGTGGTGAATGCACACCGTGGGTCCGGCAATCAGTTTTGGGCAGCTGACGCCATTCAACAGTTTCGGTAGCTGCGCAAGGCTCAGGGCTTTGCTGGAATACAGCAGTACGCCACGGGCTTGCAGGGTATCGGTTGCCAGTGCCAGCTCTCCGGCCGGCAGCGGCCAGTCGAACACCTGCACCGGGCAGTCGGCGCTGCTGATCAGCCAGGCGCAGAGCCACAGGTGCGGCTCCAGCGGTAAATCCGACTGATTGACCAGCAGCAGCGGCGCGGTGCGCAACTGACGGTTGTTATGGTAGATGCGTGCGCCAAATTTGCTGCGCAACCAGGCAAAAAAGAACACGCGCTCCATCTGCGCGCCGAACTGGCCCTGCCAGCGCTGTTCGAGATCGCTCAGCAGCGGCAGCAGCAATTGCTCGCAGAGTGTGCGTGGCGGATACAGCGCCATCGCCTGGTTGATGCTGTCGTCGAGGCTGCGCTCGTTCAGGTGAGTAACCGCCAGCAGGGCGGCCTGGCGCAACGGATGCCATTCGTCCTCCACCGGTTCGTTTAAAGCTTGCGCCGTGTCGAGCAGCGGTTTGACCTGGCTGACCGCAACGCCCCGATTGAGCCAGGTGAGGATGTTCTGGATGCGCTGCACATGTTCGGCGCTGTAAAGACGATGGCCCTTGGGCGTGCGCTGCGGAACGATCAGCCCGTAGCGTCTTTCCCAGGCGCGCAGGGTTACGGCATTCACGCCGGTCTGGCGCGCAACTTCGCGAATCGGCAGCCAGCCTTCGTCGAGGGCTTTCTTGAAGTCGGCGCCGAGGTCTTCACGGGCGCTGGTGTCGGGTGAGTCGTTCATCAAATGGCGTTTCGCAGGCTGAGGTTTTCCGGATGCGGTTGCAGGTACACCTGCTGCGCAATGTAGGGATCCGGGTGGAGGCGAAAGTGATGCTTGAGCAGCGTCAGCGGCACTACCAGCGGCACGATGCCGTGCCGGTACTGGCCAATGATGTGTTGCACTTCCTGTTTGTCTTCGGGGGTGATGACCTGTTTCAGGTAGCCACTGATGTGCTGCAGGACATTGCTGTGGGTGCGGCGGGTGGCGCATTTTTTCAGCGCCGCCATCAGTTCACTGAAATAGCGCGGGCCGAGCTCGTCCGGCGCTGTCTGGCCCATGTTGCCCAGCAGACTGCCCAGTGCCTTGTATTGCACCGGGTTGTGGGCCATCAGCAGGTATTTGTAGCGCGAGTGAAATTCGGTCAGTGCACGGCGGCTCAAGCCCTGCTCGAGCACCTGCTGCCATTCGCGGTAGGCGAGCACGCGGGTGATGAAGTTTTCCCGCAGCACCGGATCGTTCAGGCGCCCGGCTTCCTCCACCGGCAGATTCGGATGCTGCGCACAGAACGCCTCGGCGTAAATGCCACGCCCGCCACCATTCACCGGTGCACCGTTGGCGTGGTAGACCTTGACGCGCTCCAGACCGCAGGAGGGCGATTGCTGCATGAAGATGTAGCCGCAGATGTCACTGAGTTCCCCCGCCATTTTCTCGCCGTAAGCGGCCAGTGGCTGGGTGACGTTAATCGACGGATTGACGGTGCCGACCGCTTCAGGCTTGGCCGGGTCGCCCACAAGTCGAATCGGCTCGCGGGGAATTCCCAGACCGATCGCTACTTCAGGACAGACGGGAACGAATTCAAAATGCTCGGCCAGGGTGCGGCTGCACAGCCGCGATTCCTTGTGTCCGCCGTTGTAGCGGACCTCGGCGCCCATCAGGCAGGCGCTGATGGCGATTTTCGGTAGGGACGTCGATGAGTCGGACATGCAGCAACCTCGAATCTAAACCTGTACAGACAAACTGATCTGTACAACATGCCTTCAGCATAGATTCATGGGTGTACAAGTCAAATTGTTTGTATAAGTTTTTTTGAGGTTTTCAGCGCCAGCCCATTTTCCAGCGTGAGTCATCCTGCAGGACCTGCCAGTCGCATTGCTCGGTACGCCGGGTCAGCACCGCCTGCAATTCGATCGCCAGCACCGTACCTTCTTCGTCGCGGAACAGTTCGGTCACCAGAAAATGCTTTTCACGGTTTTTCGGGTGGGCTGCTGTCCATTTCGACAGCAGCAATTTGCGCGGATTGATGCGGTTCACTGCAGGTGTTCGTGCAAGCGTCTTGCAGCCTCCTGACCACTGAGCCATGCCCCTTCGACCCGACCCGACAGGCACCAGTCACCACAGGCGTACAGACCCAGGTCGGCGTCGGCCAGAGTGCCCCATTCATGGCTGCTGGCCGGCCGGGCATAGAGCCAGCGGTGGGCGAGGCTGAAGGTCGGGGCCGGCATGGCGCTGTGCAGCAACTCGGCGAAGGCGCCGTGCAATTGTTCGATCACCGCTTCCTTGGGCAAGTCGATGTGCTGCCGGCTCCAGGCACTGGTGGCGTGCAGGACCCAGGTGTCGCACGTGGTGTCGCGTCCCGGTTTGCTGCGGTTGCGGGCCAGCCAGTCGAGGGCGCTGTCCTGGACGAAGCAGCCTTCGATCGGCGTATCCAGCGGCGTGTCGAAGGCGAGGGCGACGGCCCAGGTCGGGTCCATTTTCACCCCGGCGGCGGCACCGGCGAGTTTCGGCGCGGCGGCCAGCAGGGCGGTGGCCTGAGGCGCCGGCGTGGCGATCACGACGTGGCTGAACGGCCCGTGGGTGAAGCCTTCGGCGTCCTGCAGGTGCCAGTGTTCTTCGCCGCGATAGACCTCGGTGATCCGGCAGGCGAAGTGCACTTCCAGACCGTCGAGCAGGCCTCGGGTGATGGCGCTCATGCGCGGCGTGCCAACCCAGCGGGTCTGTTCGTCCGGCGACAGGTTCAGTTGCCCGCCATGAAAGGTGTAGAGCTGCGGTGCCCATTCGGCGACCCAGCCCTTGCTTTGCCAGCGCTGGACTTCGGTCACGAAGCGTCGGTCACGGGCGGTGAAATATTGCGCGCCCATGTCCAGCGAGCCGGCGTCGCTGCGCTTGCTCGACATGCGCCCGCCGCTGCCGCGGCTTTTATCGAACAACTGAACGGTATGCCCGGCATCCGTCAGGGCCTGGGCGGCGGAGAGTCCGGCGATGCCGGTGCCAATGATTGCGATAGGTACAGTCATAGGGGCCTCGTTTACCTTTCTGTACAGACTACGCCGTGGATGAAACCTGTACAATTTTGTTTTTTGGTATAACTTCCAGCGTTCTCGTTCTGACAGCTTGGCCTATGGTTAAACAATAGAGCCTGCCCGATAGAAAAGATCCCTGTTTATAAAAATAGACTAGTGATCGGGGTAAAACGCCACGCGAGGTAGAAGTCATGCACATATTGCTGACCGGCGGTACTGGATTGATCGGACGTCAGCTTTGCCGGCACTGGTCCGGGCAGGGTCATCGCCTGACGGTCTGGAGTCGTCGTCCGGAAAAAGTCGCGAACATCTGTGGCGCTCAGGTGCATGGAATCGCGCGTCTGGAGGACCTTGGCGACGAGCCGGTCGACGTGATCGTCAACCTCGCCGGCGCGCCGATTGCCGACCGGCCGTGGACCCATCGGCGCAAGGCGCTGTTGTGGAGCAGCCGGATCACGCTGACCGAATCGTTGCTGGCGTGGCTGGAACATCGCGGGCAGAAACCGTCGCTGCTGATCTCGGGTTCGGCCGTGGGTTGGTACGGTGACGGCGGCGAGCGTGAGCTGACCGAAGACTCGCCGCCGGTGATCGACGATTTCGCCAGCCAGTTGTGCATCGCCTGGGAGGAAACCGCGCAACGCGCCGAAGCGATGGATATTCGCGTGGTGCTGGTGCGCACCGGACTGGTGCTGTCGGCCGAGGGCGGCTTTTTGTCGCGCCTGCTGCTGCCGTTCAAGCTCGGGCTGGGCGGGCCTTTGGGCAATGGTCGGCAGTGGATGCCGTGGATTCATATCGATGACCAAATCGCCCTGATTGATTTTCTTCTGCACCGCAATCAGGCGAGCGGTCCTTATAATGCGTGCGCGCCGAAACCTGTGCGCAATCGCGAATTCGCCAAGACGCTGGGCAGCGTGCTGCACCGCCCGGCGTTCATGCCGATGCCGGCCCTCGCCTTGAAGGTCGGGCTCGGCGAGATGTCATTGCTGTTGCTGGGTGGCCAACGGGCCACGCCGAAACGCTTGCTGGAAGCGGGATTCACTTTCCGGTTCACGGATTTACGCGCGGCCCTGGACGATCTTTCCAGCCGCCTCTGAAATAGGACGTTGCATGACCGATCACGCCTTGCTTCTGGTCAACCTGGGTTCGCCGGCCTCCACTTCGGTGGCCGACGTGCGCAGCTACCTCAACCAATTTCTGATGGACCCGTACGTGATCGACCTGCCGTGGCCGGTGCGGCGTCTGCTGGTGTCGCTGATCCTGATCAAGCGCCCGGAGCAGTCGGCCCATGCCTACGCCTCGATCTGGTGGGACGAAGGTTCGCCACTGGTGGTGCTCAGTCGTCGCCTGCAACAGCAGATGAAGGCGCAGTGGACTCACGGCCCGGTTGAGCTGGCCATGCGTTACGGCGAGCCGTCGATCGAGACAAGCCTGTTGAAGCTGGTCGCGGCGGGGCATAAACGCATCACCCTCGCGCCGCTTTATCCACAGTTCGCCGACAGCACCACCACCACGGTGATTGAAGAAGCCAAGCGGGTGGTGCGCGAGAAGAAGCTCGATGTGCAGCTGTCGGTGTTGCAGCCGTTCTACGATCAGCCGGAATACCTCGACGCGCTGGTGGCGAGTGCCCGACCGCACTTGCAGCAGGATTACGATCACCTGTTGCTGAGCTTCCACGGTTTGCCGGAACGGCATCTGACCAAGCTCGACCCGACCGGCAATCATTGCTTCAAAAATGAAGATTGCTGCAAGAACGCCTCGGCGGCCGTACTGGCCACCTGTTATCGCGCCCAATGCCTGCGCACAGCGGCGCTGTTCGCTGAGCGCATGGGGCTACCGGACGGCAAGTGGTCGGTGTCGTTTCAGTCGCGACTGGGCCGGGCGAAGTGGATCGAACCCTACACCGAAGCGCGGCTGGATGAACTGGCCAAAAGCGGCGTGAAGAAGATTCTGGTGATGTGCCCTGCGTTTGTTGCCGATTGCATCGAGACCCTGGAAGAGATCGGCGATCGCGGCAAGGAACAGTTCTGCGAATCGGGGGGAGAGGAGCTGGTGCTGGTGCCGTGCCTGAACGATGACCCGCAATGGGCGAAGGCGTTGGCAACGCTGTGTGAACGGGCGCCACTGGCCCTTTGATGATCGTCGATGATTGATCGTTCCCACGCTCCGCGTGGGAATGCAGCCCGTGACGCTCCGCGTCACTGGACGCGGAGCGTCCCCAGAGGCATTCCCACGCAGAGCGTGGGAACGATAAGTGTGGGGTGATCCGCGTGGGAACGATCTTGAAGCCAAGGCTTAGATCAGCGGCTCATCCGCCTTCTTGTGTTTCCAGCTGTCATTGCCCGGCAGGATCAGGTTCAGCGCAATCGCCACCACCGCGCACAGCGCGATGCCTTTGAGGCCGAAGTCGTCGGGACCGGTGCCGGTGCCGACCAGCACACCGCCGATACCGAACACCAGGGTCACCGAAACGATCACCAGATTGCGTGCCTCGCCCAGGTCGATCTTGTGACGGATCAGGGTGTTCATCCCCACCGCCGCGATCGAACCGAACAGCAGGCACAGAATCCCGCCCATCACCGGCACCGGAATGCTTTGCAGCAAGGCGCCGAACTTGCCGATGAACGCCAGGGTGATGGCGAAGATCGCCGCCCAGGTCATGATTTTCGGGTTGTAGTTCTTGGTCAGCATCACTGCGCCAGTCACTTCGGCGTAGGTGGTGTTGGGCGGGCCGCCGAACAGGCCGGCTGCGGTGGTGGCGATGCCGTCACCGAGCAGGGTGCGATGCAGGCCAGGCTTTTTCAGGTAGTCGCGACCGGTCACGCTGCCGACCGCAATCACGCCGCCGATGTGTTCGATCGCCGGGGCCAGCGCCACCGGGACGATGAACAAAATCGCCTGCCAGTTGAACTCCGGCGCGGTGAAGTGAGGAAGTGCAAACCATGGGGCTGCCGCAATCTTCGCGGTGTCGACGACACCGAAATAGAAGGACATGGCGAAACCCACCAGCACGCCGGAAATGATCGGCACCAGACGGAAAATGCCTTTGCCGAACACCGCCACGATCAACGTGGTCAACAGCGCCGGCATCGAGATCATCATCGCGGTCTGGTAATGGATCAGCTCGGAACCGTCACCGGCCTTGCCCATCGCCATGTTCGCGGCAATCGGCGCCATGGCCAGGCCGATGGAGATGATCACCGGACCAATCACCACTGGCGGCAGCAGACGGTCAATGAAGCCGGTGCCTTTGATCTTCACGGCCAGGCCAAGGAAGGTGTAGACGAAACCGGCCGCCATCACGCCGCCCATGGTCGCCGCCAGACCGAACTGGCCCTTGGCGAGAATGATCGGGGTGATGAAGGCGAAGCTCGACGCCAGGAACACCGGCACCTGACGCCCGGTGACGATCTGGAACAGAATCGTCCCAAGACCTGCGGTAAACAGTGCCACGTTCGGGTCCAGGCCCGTGATCAGTGGCATCAGCACCAGGGCGCCGAAAGCCACGAACAGCATCTGTGCGCCGGACAGCACCGTGCGCCAGAGCGGATCGTTGAACTCTTGCTGCATGCTTACGCGTCCTTCTGCTTGGTGCCGAAGATCTTGTCACCGGCATCGCCAAGCCCAGGAATGATGTAACCGTGCTCATTGAGTTTCTGATCGATGGACGCGGTGTAGATGATCACGTCCGGGTGAGCTTTCTCGACAGCGGCGATGCCTTCCGGCGCGGCTACCAGCACCATCGCGCGGATGTCCTTGCAACCGGCCTTCTTCAGCAGGTCGATGGTCGCAACCATGGAGCTGCCGGTGGCGAGCATCGGGTCGATGATCATCGCCAGGCGCTCGTCGATTTCCGGAACCAGTTTTTCCAGATAGGTGTGGGCCTGCAGGGTTTCTTCGTTACGGGCAACGCCGACGGCGCTGACCTTGGCGCCCGGGATCAGGCTCAGCACGCCTTCGAGCATGCCGATGCCGGCGCGCAGGATCGGCACGACGGTAATCTTCTTGCCGGCGATTTTCTCGACCGACACAGTGCCGCACCAACCTTCGATATCGTAGGTTTCCAGCGGCAGGTCTTTGGTAGCTTCATAGGTCAACAGGGCACCGACTTCCTGAGCGAGCTCGCGGAAATTCTTGGTGCTGATGTCTGCACGGCGCATAAGGCCAAGTTTGTGACGGATCAGCGGATGGCGGATCTCTTGGATGGACATGGGGAAAGGCTCCGGCGGCGGGCAAAAAAACCGGCCTAGATTAATCTATCCGAGGGTGATGTCCTATAGGACATACAGTACGTTAGTCCACAAATGCTTGATTCGGCCGTGCGGGATGCGTACCTTTGCCCGCTTTTCCGAAACAGACCCCCCTTGGAGAGCGCCATGTCCGCTGATCTCGAGCATATCCGTCAAATCATGCGAGAGGCTGACTGCCTGTACACCGAAGCTGAAGTCGAGGCTGCCATTGCCCGCGTCGGTGCACAAATCAACGAACAACTGGCCGACAGCAACCCGGTGGTGTTCTGCGTGATGAATGGTGGCCTGATCTTCTCCGGCAAACTGCTGACTCATCTGCAGTTCCCGCTGGAAGCGTCCTACCTGCACGCCACCCGCTATCGCAACGAAACCAGCGGCGGCGACCTGTTCTGGAAAGCCAAGCCGGAAGTCTCGTTCATCGACCGCGACGTGCTGATCATCGACGACATCCTCGACGAAGGTCACACCCTGGGCGCGATCATCGACTTCTGCCGTCACGCCGGCGCGCGCAAAGTGCACACCGCCGTGCTGATCGACAAGGATCACGACCGCAAGGCCCGTCCTGACCTGAAAGCCGACTTCGTCGGTCTGCCGTGCATTGACCGTTACATCTTCGGTTACGGCATGGACTACAAAGGCTACTGGCGCAACGCCAACGGGATCTTCGCCGTCAAAGGCATGTAAGAACCCCTGAAAGATCGCAGCCCCAGGCTGCGATCTTTTGCTTTTAAAGACTGCTAAAGTGCTCGGCCCCGCCCCCCGGAGCCTGTCATGAGCCTCTTGATCCGCAGCTGCGCCGCCCTGTTGCTGACCCTCAGCCTGCCCCTGGCCGCCGCCCCGATGCACAGCCAATTCCTGCCGCCGGACGACCTGACCCTGCGCGATGCCGAACCCGAGCAGCAGCAACTGTTGCAGGTCACCGATTATTCAGTGGTGGTGGGGGCCCAGCGCCAGTCCAATCAGCAGCCGATCCCGGTCACCTCGCCATTGATGATCCGCCTCAAGGGCAAATCCCTGAACAAGGGCGCAACGATCAATCAGGTGCTGGTCAACTTCGATGGCGAAAGCAAAAGCCTGAAAAAACCGGTGTATGACGACAAGAGCAAGACCCTGACGCTGTTCTACCCGCTGGCCCAGTACCGGGTGGTGATCGATCTGTTGCGCAACGACACGGTGTACGTGCAGTTCCTGACCTACGCCAACGGCCACATCTGGGCCGATTTGCACACCGGCAGCACGCGCTCGCGTTGAGCCTTGTGCCTGCGCAGGGGTAAACTGCCCGCCCCGTGAAATGTCTGCGAGCTGGAGTCGGCAATGCGTAAAGATAAGAAGCAAGTGATTGGTGACGAGATCGGCGATGAGCAGATCAAGCTGTTCCTCGATTTTGAGCCGGTCGACGCCACCTCGCCGTCGCTGCACAAACTGGTCAAGGCTTACCGTGGCCTGCGCATCGACGATTTCGAGCGTTTCCTGACGTTCTTCGTTGCAGCCGGCTATGACGTGGACGGCAAGGACGAGCACGGCAAGACCTTCGTCGACCAGATCCGCGATCAGCGCAACGCCCCGGAATACATCGAGCTGATCGAGAAAGCACGCGGTTGATAGTCCGCGGTTTTCCCCAGGCATAAAAAAACGCCCCGCACTCATCGAGTGCGGGGCGTTTTTCATGGAGCCGAATCAGGCGTAGCTTTCGGTCTCGTTGCTGGCTTCAACCAGTTCCAGCGCGACGTTGTTCTGCGTGTTGATCTTGCGATACAGCGCAGCGTCGGTTTCCAGGACTTTTTCACGGGCCGGGAAGATTTCTGCCAGTTTGGCAGCCCATTCACCCTTGGCCTTGGCCGGGAAGCACTTCTCGATCAGTTCCAGCATGATCGAGACGGTCACCGAAGCGCCTGGCGAAGCGCCGAGCAGGGCGGCGAGGGAGCCGTCCTTCGCAGCGACCAGTTCGGTACCGAACTGCAGGATGCCGCCTTTTTTCGGGTCTTTCTTGATGATCTGTACCCGTTGGCCGGCCACTTCCAGGCGCCAGTCTTCGGCTTTCGCCTCGGGGTAGAAACGGCGCAGGGATTCCAGGCGCTGTTCCATCGACTGCATCACTTCGCTGACCAGGTACTTGGTCAGGTCCATGTTGTTTTTCGCCACGGCCAGCATCGGGCCGATGTTGCCGGCGCGAACCGACATCGGCAGGTCCATGAAGGAGCCGTGCTTGAGGAACTTGGTGGTGAAACCGGCGTATGGCCCGAACAGCAGGGATTTCTTGCCGTCGACCACGCGGGTGTCCAGGTGCGGCACGGACATCGGAGGCGAACCCACGGCGGCCTGGCTGTAAACCTTGGCCTGGTGATGCTTGACCACTTCCGGGTTGTCGCAACGCAGCCACTGGCCGCTGATCGGGAAGCCGCCAAAGCCTTTGCTCTCTTCGATGCCCGAGGCTTGCAGCAGCGGCAGGGCCGCGCCACCGGCGCCGAGGAACACGAATTTGGCGTCGACTTCACGGCTGCTGCCGCTGTTGACGTCCTTGATGCTGACGGTCCAGCCGTTGCCATTTCGCTTGAGGCCGGTCACGCGCTTGCAGTACTTGACCTGGGCATCGGGTGCGCTGGTCAGGTGCTTGAGCAGCTGATTGGTCAGGGCGCCGAAGTTGACGTCGGTGCCGTTGATCACGCGGGTTGCGGCGAGCACCTGGTCTTTCGGACGACCCGGCATCATCAGCGGCATCCACTCGGTCATCTTCGCCTTGTCTTCGGTGTATTCCATGTCGGCGAAGGCGTGGTGCTTGCGCAGCGTATTGAAACGTTCCTTGAGGAACGAAACGCCTTTTTCGCCTTCGACGTAGCTCAGGTGCGGCACCGGGCTGATGAAGGATTTGCACGAGCCGAACGTGCCCTTCTTGGTCAGGTACGACCAGAACTGCTTCGACACCTCGAACTGGGTGTTGATGTGCACGGCTTTCTTGATGTCGACGGTGCCGTCGGCAGCCTGCGGCGTGTAGTTCAGCTCGCATAGGCCGGCGTGGCCGGTACCGGCGTTGTTCCATGGGTTGGAACTCTCGGCGGCACCGGAATCCATCAGCTCGACGACTTCCAGCTTGATCGCCGGGTCGAGCTCTTTGAGCAGTACTGCGAGGGTGGCACTCATGATGCCGGCCCCAACCAGAACTACGTCGACTGCTTCGTTATGCGCCATTTAACGCGTCTCCAAAATCTGCAGCACCAAATTGTCGGCATGGCTGCCAGGCGTCCAGGGCAGGTCAGTTGAGCCCCGGGTATCCTTGGTCAGGTGTGCCATGTCCGAATCTTCGCAATTTTTCGCAACTTCGACGGATGCGTGCGGCCTGGCTTCAAGAGTCCCATGAACTCATTTCGGCACGGGGCTGGCAATTCGACTTATGGTCGAGACATCCGTTTGTGCAACCAAATCCGTAGCGGACAGGCTTCAGGCTCCGGTATTCGAGGCGTTCCCGTTCCTGTGTCGTTGGGCTGTTTCAGACGCTAATGGTGCATGTTCAGACGCAAAACTATTCATTTGCTCGCCACACTCTTGTGAAGTTGTGAAAACCCGTTTTTTTCACGCTCTTTTGAAGACGTGAACCTCAAAAAGGGCTGTCCGGGGCTGGCACCGTGCCCGGAGGGGCAAACAACTCAGTGGCCGAGCGTCATGACAGCTCTGCAGATTCGCGAAAAGCGGGATTTGCCAGGGAAACAGCAAGCACGCCAGCTTCACTCGATCTGTGTGGGCGGCTCTCTGTGGGCGATTTGGATGCCAATGCAAGCGCATTGACGCTGTTGCGGGGCCCGATCAGGAGACGTCCTTATAATCGGGGGGAGATTGTATCGAAGAAATGCGGGGAGTTGGTCGAGTTTAATGACTTTTATTAGGCATCCGGTCAGATGCTCAACATTGCCTGAGCACGTGCGCGTGGGCGCTGCTGTTCGACCCGGGCGCTGACTGGCAGAGGCTGGTGCAACCAGTTGAGGCGGATTTCCTCGATTTCGACCCAACCGTCACCCATCGGTTGCAGGCTGCATTGCTTGAAGGCCTGGCAATGGCCGTTGCGGTCGAGCAGGGCGAAGCTGCGGTGCAGCGGGCGTGGGGCGAACAACGAGATCAGATAGCGCATGGCAGTGTTCCTTTTGGGGATCTGTGAGGAAGATTGTCAAAAGGCCGTGACGCGAACGTGTATGGGGGGTGAAGAATGTGTGACAGGAACCGCTGGCAGCGGGGTTTGTCTGACATTTCAGTGCTGGTGACCCACAGTGGCCCACCGCTATACTGCCGGCCTGTCTGTGCCTGATTCTGGAGAGAAGAGCATGTTGCAACGCCTGTTGTTCGGTTTGATCACTGTGACCAGTTTGACCCTGGTTGGCTGCGCCCACAGCCCGCAACAACTGAGCCCGGAACCGAAGCTGACCACTCAGCTGGCACCGGTCGGCCATGGCCAGCCTGTCGTGGTCCGCGTGGTCGACGGTCGTCCGTCGCCAACCCTCGGCACCCGCGGCGGCCTGTACCCGGAAACCAGCGCCATCACCGTGCAGCGCGAGCAGATCCTGCCGAAGTTGCAGGCCCAGGCCGAAGCGGCCGTGCGTCTGCTCGGGTTCACCCCGACCAACAACGCCCCCAATGCACCGCAGTTGACCGTGACGTTGGCCGAACTGAAATACCAGTCGCCCAAAGAAGGCATGTACGTGACCGAAGCCACCATCGGCGCGACCTTCCGCTCCGACGTGCAGAACGCTAACCGTCGCTACAGCGGCCGTTACGGTGCCTCGCTGGACCAGCGTTTCGGCATGGCGCCGAACCAGGAAACCAACACCAAACTGGTCAGCGACGTGCTGAGCGATGCGCTGACCCGTCTGTTCAAGGATCCGACCGTGGGTCAGGTCCTCGCCGAGTAAGTATTCGGTTGATGTGAAAAAGCCCGGGGCCAGTGATGGCTCCGGGCTTTTTTCGTTCAGGCGGCCTGGGAATAGAAGTCGAGGACGCTGACGCCGGTCAGCAGATCGGTCTCGGGCAAGTCCGCATGCTGATGCCCGCCGAGGGCGCAATACACCAGCCAGTGGCGGTCCTGAACATTGAAGGCCAGGCTGCCGACGAGGGTCTGCTGTTCGTCGGACGGGGAGATGAGGTACAGGCGATCCTGGTTTTCAGCGTGAAGCATGTCGCGTTCCGTGTCGGTTTCGAGGCGCGCAGGGTGACTGAAACAAATGACGATGCCGTGACACAGGACAGCCATCGGTCGATTGAAGGGTTATTTGTCGCAAAGGCTAGGGCAGTGGGGGAGGGTTTCGGTAGAATCCGCGCCGCGGTCGTCGGTCTGGCGTTCGCCATGCCCGGTTTAGATTGAGGTCTGTGATGTCGCTGCACTTGATGACGCTGTTTACCGCCCATCCCGCCAAACTGATCAACCTGCTGGCCCTGCTGTTGGCCTTCCCCGGCAGTTGGCTGCTGCACGCGACCCGTCGCCGTGAACAACGGGCGATGGCCAGTATCGCGGCCCAGCGTCAGAGTCAGCCGAATCAGGAGCCGGTGCTCGATTGGGCGACCCTGCGCATGAACCGCTTCTTCTACCGCTTCGGCTTTGCCTGCCTGGGCCTGGCGCTGCTGGTGTCCTGGATCAGTACCCGCTTCTGAACGAAAAACGGCGCCCGAAGGCGCCGTTTTTGTAACCAGCCGGCACCGCTTACAGCGGCAGTCCAGCCTTGACCCGGTACTGATTGCGCACCGGCGTCGCATATTGCAGCACCAGATACGGACGATGCTCCTCGGGGCAGGCGTCCAGACGGTTCTGCCACTCTTCCTGGGCCTTGGCCAGTTCCTCGGCACCAAACACTTCGGCAGCCTTCGGCACGTTCAATTGCGGATCGGCATCGGCCCACTGCGCGTACGCCAGGTAATGCACCGGGAACAACCGGTAGCCACCGAGAATCTGCTTGTCCATCTCGACCGCCAATTGCTTGGTGTCTTCGAACAGCTCAGTGATCGGCGCAGCGAAGTTCACGTGCACCCGGCCCTTGTAGCCGGTGATGCCCTTGGCGATGCTCACGTCATCCTCGCCCGGCGCCTTGCTGTAGGTGCCGGTGGTGGCGCGGATGTACAGCTCGCGGGCCTTGGCCTGGTCGCATGGGTCGTATTCGTAGCTGATCGACACCGGGGTCAGGTTCAGCGACTGAATGACTTCGCCGAACGGCTCGTCCTTGCGGCTCATGTGGAACATCTTGAGGATCGCCGACTCGGTACGGTCGTCGCCGTCCTTCGCGCGGCCTTCGGCCTGGGCGATCCAGATCGAGGCGCAGTCGTTGCGGATCGAGTGGTTGATGTACGCCGACAGCAGTTGATAGGCGGCCATTTTCTCGCGACGCCCGGTGATCGAACGGTGAACGATGAAGCTCTTGTTCAAACGCATCAGGTCGCTGACAAACGGCTTTTGCAGCAGGTTGTCGCCAATCGCGATGCGCGGCGTCGGCAGGCCGGCGTGGTACACGGCGTAGTTGACGAAGGCCGGGTCCATCACGATGTCGCGGTGGTTGGCGATGAACAGATAAGCGCTGCCGGACTTGAATTGCTCGACACCGGTGTAGGTCACGCCGTCGGTGGCGCGCTCGATGGTGTGGTCGACGTAGAACTCGACCTTGTCCTGCAAAGTGGCCACGGAGGTCACGTCGGCGAACTCACGACGCAGCCGATGGGCTATAAGTGGTTTGAGCATCCAGCCGAAGGCACCGGCAAAACGCGGGAAGCGGAAGTGGGTGAGGATATCTAGAAACGCCTTGTCGCCGAGCAGTCGCGCCAGTACCGCAGGTACTTCGCTGTCGTCGTAAGGTCGGATGGCATCGAATTCGCCCATCATGCTCTCTTGTTGGAAACGGCTAGGGTAAGTAAAGGTTTTGATCGAAAACCAACGGGGCACGGTCTGAAAAAGTAGCCAGACAAAAATAGCCCTGCAAATAGACCGGCGATTATACGCACAAGTCACCCGGGAGACCGCGATGCTGGAAAGCGCAGTATATGAATGTCCGTATTGTGGTGAAGAGGTCGAGACGACCGTGGATCTCTCCGCTGGCGACCAGACCTATATCGAAGACTGTCAGGTGTGTTGTCGGCCGATCACCTTTGTGTTGCAGGTCCATGGAGAGGACTGGTTTCTGGAAGTCTTCAGCGAAAACGAGTGAGGCGCGCCCATGCAGCGAATCTACGAGCCGGAAAACCTGATGGAAGGCGAAATGCTCAAGGGCATGCTCGCCAGCGAAGGCATCGAGGCGCATCTGGTCGGGCGCGATCTGCTGGGCGGCACGGGGGAGTTGCCGATCTTCGGTCTGCTGGGCCTGTCGGTCGATAACGACCAGGCCGAATACGCCCGCGAGCTGATCAGTGCGTACAATGCCGCGCTGCCGCTGCCCGGCGATGAACCGGACAGCTATCCCGGGACGCTGGTCTGTTAGGCTGGCGTTCGTTTTATTTGTGAGTCGTGCTGCCCCATGTGTGGACGTTATGCCCTGTTTCGCTGGAACCGCGATTTCGCGAACCTGCCCGGTTTTCCTGCCGATCAGCAGGCGCAGTGGAACATTTCCCCCAACGATTCGGTATTGATGCTGCGCGCCGAACCCGACGGCCAGCGCACGCTGGTCCGTGCCCGTTGGGGGCTGACACCGCCATGGCTGACCGACATGTCGCGCACGCCGGCCCACGCCCGGGCCGAAACCGTCGCCGAACAGCCGATGTTTCGCGAAGCCCTGCGCCTGCGCCGTTGCCTGCTGCCGGCCAACGGTTTCTACGAATGGCGCGGCAACGTGCGCAAGCGGCCGTACTGGCTGACACCGGGGGAAGGTGCTTCGTTGTTTTTTGCGGCGATCTGGGAAGCGTATCCGGTGCAGGAACAGGTGTGGCTGAGCACGGCGGTGATCACTCAGTCGGCGGCCAGTCAGCGCCGGCCTTTGATTCTCGATGAGGCGGGGCAGGCGGCGTGGCTTGATCCTGAAACGCCGATGCATGTTCTGCAAGGCCTGCTCGCCAGCGAACCCGCCGCCTTGCGCGAACGGGTCCTGGCGAACCTGGTCAATGATCCGAAGCTCAACGGGCCGGAGTGCCTGACTCCGGCCTGATCGGTCAGACCTTGAACTGATTGATCAACCGCCGCTGTTGCTCCGCCAGTTTGGTCAGATCCGCACTCGCTGAACTCGACTCATCCGCACCACCGGCCACTTCATTCGCCACCTGACCAATGTTGATCACGTTGCGGTTGATGTCGTCGGCCACCGCGCTCTGTTCTTCGGCGGCGCTGGCGATCTGGGTGTTCATGTCGTTGATCACCGATACCGCCTGAGTAATGGTCTCCAGCGCCTCCGCTGCCTTGGCCGCGTGCTGCACGCTTTCGTCGGTACGATTCTGGCTGTCCTCCATGACCCGCACCACGTCGCGGGTGCCCTGTTGCAGTTGCTGGATCATGCTCTGGATTTCTTCGGTGGCCTTCTGGGTTTTCTGCGCCAGGTTACGCACCTCGTCGGCCACCACCGCAAAACCGCGTCCTTGTTCACCAGCGCGGGCAGCTTCAATCGCCGCGTTGAGGGCCAGCAGGTTGGTCTGCTCGGCGATCCCGCGAATGGCGATGAGGATCGCGTTGATGTTTTCGCTGTCCTTGGCCAGGGTCTGAACAACGTCCACGGCCTTGCCGATTTCCACGGCCAGCACGCCGATCGAATTGGACGTATCGCGCACGATTTGCATGCCCTGACTAGCCGCCTGATCGGCGTGGCTGGCCGCTTGTGCTGCCTGGGTCGCGTTACGCGCCACGTCTTGCGCGGTGGCGGTCATTTCCTGCACGGCGGTTGCCACCTGATCAATCTCGGCCATCTGCTTCTGAATGCCGATATTGGTACGGATCGCGATGTCCGCCGTGTGCTCCGAGGAGTCGCTGACGCTCTGTACCGACGACACCACCTGCGTGATCATCCCCTGCAATTTGGCGAGGAAGGTATTGAAACCTTTGGCGATTGAACCGAGTTCGTCTTTGCGATCACTGGTCAAACGACGGGTCAGGTCACCTTCGCCCTGGGCGATGTCATCGAGCATGGTCACCATCTGTTTGAGCGGGCGGGCGATGCCGTGGCCCACCAGCCAGATCACCAGCAGGCCGAGGCCGGCAATGATCAGACCGACCATGGCCATGCCGAAGGTGTCGGATTTGCGCTGGGCGTCGAGGTCGCCTTGGAGCTTTTGCAGATCCGCCATCACCGCGTCGAGCGGCAGTTGCAGCATCAGCGTCCAGCGCGCGTCGGTCTGGCCGATGCCGAACGGCAGGTACAACTCGATCCGGCCTTGCTCTTTATTGACGGTGTAAGTCACTTCGCCGCGCTTGAGATTGGCCATGTTGGCAATCTGTTGCGCGTCGAGAATGTCGCTGACTTTCTCGCCGAATTTGCTCGGATCCTTGGTGTAGGCGACGATCCGGCCGTTGCCGCCGATCAGGGCCATTTGCCCGGCGCCGCTGTACAGTTTCTGGTTGGCGCCCAGGAGCATTTCCTGGATGAAGTTCACCGACAGGTCGGCGCCGACGATGCCCTGGAAGGCGCCGTTGAGCATGATCGGTTCGATAAAGGAGGCGAGCATGACGATCTTGTCGCCGACCTTGTACGGGGCGGGATCGATCACGCAGGATTTTTTGGTTTCTTTCGAGCACAGGTAGTACTCGCTGGCGCGCACGCCGGTGGACAGGACTTTCTGGTCGTCGACGTCTACCAGTTTGTCCAGACCGAGGGTGCCGTCGTCGTTGCGGAACCACCACGGCAGGAAACGCCCGTTGGCGGCGTCGATGCCGACCACACTGGTGCCGACGTAGGCCGAATCGTTGTGGTCCAGCGCGTTCTTTTCCCAACCGATGTAGGTGCCGAGAATCTTCGGGTTCTTCTCGACGTTTTCCTTGATCAGGCTGATCAGTTGCTCACGGCTGACGGTCAGTCGCGGCTGGCCATCGGCCCCCGGCGTGCCGAGCAGGGCGTTGACGCGTACCAGTCCGCCGGCAATCAACAGTGGCGCTTCCAGTTCACGCTGGATCTGGCTGACCTGGGTCTGCGCCAGCGATGTCAGGCGCTGTTCGATGACTTGCTCGAACTGGGCCTGGGTCCGTTGCTGGACCATCTCCTGGGTGCGGGCACCGGAGAACAGCGCGTACAGCACCAGCGCGGCGACTACGCTGAGTACGATGGCGCCGGCCAGGGCGGCCACGGAAAACTGGATCGACTTGAACTTCATGGGAGCTCCGCACGCGAGAGGACGTCTGCGCTGCTGTATCGGCAGCCACTATTGCGCCATGAGGTGCGGAGCAAGTAATTGCAGTCGGATGTCGCAAATGGATCAGTGCGCGACGCAGTTGCAGCGGGCCTGGTGGCGGATGTGAATTTTTTCCTACAGGTCTGGCGGGAGTTTTCTGAAAGTAGATGCAACACGTCCGTTGTATCTGGCGTCGATACAATTACCCGCCTAGGATACGCGGCAGGTTTTCAGGGAGCTTTTGAATGAACAAGACATTGGTTGTAAGTGCACTGAGCGCGGCGCTGTTGCTGGCCGGTTGTCAGTCGGTCAACACCACCAGCGGCGGTGCCGTGGGCGTGGAGCGCAAGCAGTACATGTTCAGCATGCTGTCCTCGCAAGAGGTCGACCAGATGTATGCCCAGTCCTATCAGAAGACCGTGGGCGAAGCGTCCAGCAAAGGCGTGCTGGACAAGACCAGCAACGATGCCAAACGGATTCAGGCCATCGCCAACCGGCTGATCGCCCAGGCACCGAATTTCCGTCCGGATTCGGCGCAGTGGAAGTGGGAAGTGAACTTGATCAAGAGCGACGAGCTCAACGCCAACTGCGGTCCTGGCGGCAAGATCATTTTCTACACCGGGCTGATCGACAGCCTGAAACTCACCGACGATGAAATCGCCGCGGTCATGGGCCATGAAATCGCCCACGCCTTGCGCGAGCACGGACGTGAAGCCATGTCCAAGGCCTATGGCATCGAAATGGCCAAGCAGGGCGCCGGTGCGTTGCTCGGCCTGGGGCAGGACAGCCTGGCGCTGGCCGACACCGTGGCCAACTACGGCATGACGCTGCCCAACAGCCGCGCCAACGAGAACGAGGCCGACCTGATCGGTCTGGAACTCGCCGCGCGTGCCGGGTACAACCCGAACGCCGCCATCACTCTGTGGGAGAAGATGAGCAAGGCCTCTGAAGGCGCGCCGCCGGAGTTCATGAGCACTCACCCGTCTTCCAGCAGCCGCACGGCTGCCTTGCAGGCGGCGATTCCGAAGGTCATGCCGCTTTACGAGAAAGCGCCCAAGTCCTGAAGCCATGATCGCTCCCGCACTCGGTGCGGGAGCGATCTGCCGGATCAAACCCAGCCGCTGCTCTGCATCGCCTTGTACACCGCGACGATCGCCAGGATCAGGAACGCCGAGGCGGCCAGTCGACGGATCAGGGTCAGCGGCAGTTTTTCCGCTGCAAAATTACCCGCCAGTACCACCGGCACGTTGGCGATCAGCATGCCCGCCGTCGTACCGATGATCACCAGCCACAGCTCCGGGTATTGCGCCGCCAGCATCACGGTGGCGATCTGGGTCTTGTCACCGATTTCCGCGAGGAAGAACGCAATCAGGGTGGTCAGGAACGGCCCGAACTTGCGGGCGGTGCTGGCTTCATCGTCGTCCATCTTGTCCGGCACCAGCGTCCACAGGGCGGTGGCGGCGAAGCTCGCGGCGAGAATCCAGTGCAGGACCGAATCGGAGAAGAAGCTGCCGAACCAGGCGCCGACCGCACCGGCTGCCGCGTGGTTGGCCAGGGTCGCAGCCACGATACCGGCGATGATCGGCCAGGGTTTGCGGAAGCGAGCGGCGAGAATCAGCGCGAGCAGTTGCGTCTTGTCGCCGATTTCGGCCAAGGCAACGATTGCGGTGGGAACGAGTAACGAGTCCAGCATCAGGATTTCCTAAGGGGCGGGTCGACACGGCTATGACACGTACAGCCTTCCCGCCCCGGGTAAGGTGTGCGTGTCATAGGTCTTGTCAAACCCTGCGATCCGTCTGGTGCGGACGCTTGGGTCGCATACGCCATGATCTGAGGATCAAGTATGTTGACGTATGCCGGACGAGCTTGGCGCTCGTGGGAGACTACTCCCCTAGGACGGAGCGGATTCTGCCTAGGCAGAATCCATTCGGCAAGTGCTAATTTTCAGCCGCGCTTGGCCCGGTAAATCCGGAAACCATTGCCTTCGGCCTTGATCGCGCAGACCCCGAGATGCTCTTCGATCAGCGGCTGATACTTGAGGAAGCTGTTGGCAACCAGGCGAAGTTCGCCGCCGTTTTTCAGATGTTTGGCTGCTTTTCGCAGCAAGTTCTCGGTGGCGAAATAATCGGTGTGCACGCCGACATGGAACGGCGGGTTGCTCAGAATCGCATTCAAACCCATCGGCGCCGCATCGATTCCGTCGCCGGTCAATACTTCGGCTTCCAGACCGTTGGCCGCCAGGGTCAAACGGCTGCTGGCGGCAGCGAAGGCATCAACGTCGAGCAACGTGACCTGATTGTGCGGGTAACGACGCTTGACCGCCGCGCCGAGCACGCCGGCGCCGCAACCGAAGTCCAGCAAATGGCCGCTCGGCAGTTTGTCCAGGTGTTCCAGCAGCAGGGCGCTGCCGCGATCCAGTCGGCCATGGCTGAACACGCCCGGCAGGCTGATGACTTTCAACGGGCCTTCGGCCAGCGGCAGTTCGTAGGTCTGAGCCAGGCTTTCCAGCGGTTTGGCTTCGGGAGCGTTGGCCACGGTCACTTGCCACAGCTGGCAATGGCGCGCGCTGTCGAGCTTGCGCGGCTTGCCGAACGGGTTGAGTTGTTTGGACGCGCCTTCGATACCGCTGCGTTTTTCCCCGACCAGATACACCTCACGCCCGGCCAGGCGCGAAGCCACGGCATTGAGGATGTAATCGGTCAGGTCCTTGGCCTTGGGCAGGAACACCACGGCGTTGGTGAATTCGCGTTCCGGGACGTTCACGCCAAAATGGCTGCGGCCTTCGAAGCGGGCTTCGAGTGCGGCCTGATCGCCGGCGTGCCAGCACCAGCCAAACGCATCGGGCAGGCGCCCCAGCAGATCATCGGCAGGCAAACCGGCCAGCAACACCGAACCCTGGAATAACTCGGCCTGACGAAGCAGTACTTCACTGCGCGGATCCATAACTGCTCCTGTGAAAAAAAGTGCCGCAGTTTATCAACTGACGACCCGCAGCGCCTTACCGCTGTAGAACGCCTGGGTGTTTTCCACCAGTTGGCCGACGATTCGCTGCCGCGCCTCGCGACTGCCCCAGGCGTTGTGCGGGGTGACGATCAGGCGCGGGATATCGGCAGCCAGCAGCGGATTGCCTTGGGTCGGCGGCTCGACGCTCAGCACATCGGTGGCCGCGCCGCCCAGATGACCGCTGCGCAAGGCGTTGGCCAAGGCCTGTTCGTCAATCAGTCCGCCACGGGCGGTGTTGACCACGAACGCGCCGGGTTTCATCGAGGCGAGTTCGCGGGCGCCGATGAAGTGCCGGGTGTGTTCGTTGAGTGGGCAGTGCAGGGTGAGGGCGTCGATCTGTGGCAGCAATTCTTCCAGCGGCAGACGATCCGGACGGGCCGGGCGCCCCGGAATCTGCCCCAGCAGCACGCGCATGCCAAATGCTTCGGCCAGACGAGCGACCGCGCCGCCGAGTTCGCCGTGTCCGAGCAAGCCAAGGGTTTTGCCTTCCAGCTCAACGATCGGGTAGTCCAGCAGGCAGAACTGTTTCGCCTGCTGCCAGCGGCCTTCACCAACGGCTTTTTGATAATCGGCCAGGCGCGTAGCGAGATTGAGCAGCAACATGATCGTGTGCTGCGCTACCGACGGCGTGCCGTAACCCTGACAGTTGCACACGGTGATGCCGTGGGCGCGGGCGGCGGCCAGATCGACGTTGTTGGTGCCGGTGGCGGTGATCAGGATCAGTTTCAACTGAGGGTTGGCGGCCATGGCGGCGGCGTCGATCAGGATCTTGTTGCTGATCGCCACGGTTGCCCCTTGCAGGCGTTCGCTCACTTGCGCAGGCAGCGTCTGGGCGAACAGTTGCAGATCGCTGAAGCAGTCACGCAAAGGGCTCAGGTCGAGATCGCCAAGATCCAGCGACGGGTGATCGAGGAATACGGCGCGGTGGGCGTTCGTCATCAACTGTACCTGTTGTGCTTTGAAGGGAAGGCGTAATCTGCCGAGCCTACCAGATGAAACAACTCGTTACGCTTGGCCGAAAGGAGCCCCCATGTACTGGACCGAATTCTTGACCGTTGCCCTGATCCACCTGTTGGCCGTCGCCAGCCCCGGTCCTGATTTCGCCGTGGTGGTACGCGAAAGCGTGACCCATGGTCGACGCGCCGGGACCTGGACGGCGTTGGGCGTGGGCACGGCGATTTTCCTGCACGTCGGTTATTCGCTGCTGGGGATCGGCCTGATCGTTTCCCAATCGATTGTGCTGTTCAACGCCCTGAAATGGGCGGCCGCCGCATACCTGCTGTACATCGGCTTCAAGGCCCTGCGTGCGCAACCGGCGAAAACCGTGACCGATGATCTGCACAAAGAAGCCGGCGAACGCACCGCCCGTGGCGCCTTCACCTCGGGTTTCGTGACCAACGGCCTGAATCCGAAAGCCACGCTGTTCTTCCTGTCGCTGTTCACCGTGGTGATCAACCCGCACACCCCACTGACTGTGCAGGCCGGTTACGGGATTTATCTGGCCGTTGCGACCGCCACCTGGTTCTGCCTGGTGGCCATGCTGTTCAGCCAGCAGCGCGTGCGCGCCGGTTTCGCCCGCATGGGCCACTGGTTCGACCGCACCATGGGCGCGGTGCTGATCGCCATCGGCGTGAAACTCGCGTTTACCGAGATGCATTGATCGAGCTGAGCTGATTCAGGGCGTTGAGGTATTCCCGGGGATTGTCCCCGAGCAAGCGGCGAAACATCGCGCTGAACGCCCGCGCGCTGCCGTAACCCAGATCCCGCGCCACGCTCTGCACGCTGTCCCCGGCGAGCAGGCGGGGCAGGGCTTCCATCAGGCGCAGTTGCTGGCGCCAGGCATTGAAATTCATCTTCAGTTGTTGCTGGAACAGCCGCGCCAACGTGCGTGAGCTGGCGCCGACCTGCTGCGCCCAGTCTTCCAGGGTGTTGGGATGATCCGGCGTGCGTAACAGTGCCAGGCAAATGCCTTGCAGGCGCCGGTCAGTGGGCATCGGGATGTGCAGTGGCAGGTTTTCGAGGCTGGCGAGTTCTTCCAGCATCAGTTGCTGGATCAGCGGATTGTCGGCATGCGGCGGGCCCTGCACCGCACGCAGGATCAGCTCGCGCAGCAATGGCGTGACCGCCAGCACACAACAGTTGTGCAGGCTGGCCGGCGCCAGTTCGGGGGCGATGAACAATGAACGCATCTGCACATCGCCGGACATGAAAATCTCGTGGGCGACTTCGGGCGGAATCCACACCGCGCGACTCGGCGGAAGCACCCAGGCACCTTGCGCCGTGACCACGCGCATCACCCCGCTCACTGCATAAAGCAATTGCGCCTCGCGGTGCAGGTGGAGCGGCTGGTGCGAGCCGTCCAGATAGTCCCGGGGATAGGCACTGACCGGTCCGTGTTCGAAATGGCTGATCAACATGTCGGATTCGATGACTTGGTTGGCAGGAATGCGCTTTCCGGCCAACTTAGCATGAGCGCTCACTACAACGTAAAGCGTGCCGTCATGAACCAGTCCAGAAACGTCATCCGCTACATCAACGCCGCCCATGTGATCGATCACATGTTCATGCTGATTTTCCCCGCCGCCGTGCTCGGCATGACCCAGGCCTTCGCCCTCGACTATGCCGCGCTGATCGGCCTGTCGCTGGGTGGCTTCATCGCGTTCGGCGCGTGTTCGCTACCGGCCGGCTGGCTGGGGGATCACTGGAGCCGGCGGCAGATGATGCTGGTGTTTTTCTTCGGTATCGGTGCTTCGGCGATCTTCACCGGTCTCAGTAACAGCCCGACGATGCTGGTCATCGGCCTGACCCTGATCGGCATTTTTGCCGCGATCTATCACCCGGTCGGCACGGCGATGCTGGTGGCCTATGCGCAGAATCGCGGGCGCGAGATCGGTATCAACGGCATGTGGGGCAACCTCGGGGTGGCGTTCTCCGCGCTGATCACCGGGCTGCTGGTGGCGCAGTTCGGCTGGCGTTCGGCATTCCTGATCCCGGGTGCGGTGGCGATCGTGCTGGGGATCGGTTTTGCCTTGCAGGTGCGCGAAGAGCCGATTCCCAAGCGCTCGCACATCGCGCTCAAGGGCGCCGGCGGCCAGCGCATTTCGATGTTCATGGTGTTTGGCGTGCTGGCCCTGGCCACGGCCACCGGCGGGGTGGTGTTCAACGCCACCACCATGACTTATCCGAAACTGTTTCAGGATCGCTTGCATGACCTGTTCGCCTCGCCGCAAACCCTCGGTGTGGTGGTCAGCCTGGCCTATGCCTTTGGTGCGATTGCCCAGTTGAGCATCGGCCGGGTGTTGCATCGCGTCAGCCTGAAGTGGCCGTTTATCGCGCTGACGTTGTGCCAGGCGCCGTTGCTGTTCGCCCTGGCTTATGTCGATGGCTGGGCGGTGATCGCCGTCGGGGCGGCGTTCATGTTCGTGGTGTTTGGCCAGGTGACGGTGAACGATTCGATGGTCGCCAACTTCGTTGCGCCGCAATGGCAGTCGCGGGTGTTTGCCTTGCGTTACTGTTTATCGTTCGGTGCCAGTGCGACGGCGATTCCGCTGATTTCTTATGTCGAACCGCGCCATGGTTTTGTGGGGCTTTACCTGATTCTGGCGGGTTTTGGCGCTTTGACTTTCCTCGCTGCGGTGGTTTTCCCACGCACACCTTCCGAAGCGGCTGTAGGGCAAACGGCCTGATCGGTGACGAATACCGGCAAATGCTGGCGCAAAGCTAGCATTTGTACGGCTCTGCAAATCATTCCTTTGGCTGATTTGGCTGACGTATAAGGGTTCTAGAGTACGAAACTCCAAAGCCAACACCGTGCAGTCAGAAAAGGGATTCTTATGTTGCAGACTCGCGTTATTCCGCCCGCTGAAGGGGCGTACCAGTATCCACTGCTGATCAAACGGCTGCTGATGTCGGGCGCCCGTTACGAGAAAACCCGCGAGATCATCTACCGTGACCAGCTGCGCTACAGCTACCCGACGCTGATCGAACGTGTCGCGCGACTGGCCAACGTGCTGACGGCGGCCGGGGTCAAGGCCGGTGACACCGTGGCGGTGATGGACTGGGACAGCCATCGCTACCTGGAGTGCATGTTTGCGATTCCGATGATCGGCGCGGTGATTCACACCATCAACGTGCGCCTGTCGCCGGAACAGATTCTCTACACCATGAATCACGCCGAGGACCGCTTCGTGCTGGTCAACAGCGAGTTCGTCGGGCTGTACCAGGCCATCGCGCCGCACCTGACCACGGTGGAGAAAACCCTGCTGCTGACCGATCTGCCGGAAAAAACCGCCGACCTGCCGAACCTGGTGGGTGAGTACGAGCAACTGCTGGCGGCCGCGAGTCCGCAGTACGACTTCCAGGATTTCGACGAAAACTCGGTTGCCACCACGTTCTACACCACGGGCACCACCGGCAACCCGAAAGGCGTGTATTTCACCCATCGGCAACTGGTGCTGCACACCATGGGCGTGTCGACCATCATGGGCGCCATCGACAGCGTGCGGCTGCTGGGCACCAACGACGTGTACATGCCGATCACCCCGATGTTCCACGTGCATGCGTGGGGTCTGCCGTACGTGGCGACCATGCTTGGGCTCAAGCAGGTTTATCCGGGGCGTTACGACCCGGAGTTCCTGGTCGAGCTGTGGCGCAAGGAGAAGGTCACGTTCTCCCATTGCGTGCCGACCATCCTGCAGATGGTGCTCAACGCCAAGGGCGCGCAAGGCACCGATTTCGGCGGCTGGAAAATCGTCATCGGCGGCAGTGCGCTCAATCGCACGCTGTATGAAACGGCCAAGAGCAAGGGCATTCAACTGACGGCCGCGTATGGCATGTCGGAAACCGGGCCACTGGTTTCGTGCGCGCATCTGAACGACGAATTGATGGCGGGCACCGAAGACGAGCGCACCACCTACCGGATCAAGGCCGGCGTGCCGGGGCCACTGGTCGAAGCGGCCATCGTCGATACCGAGGGCAATTTCCTCCCGGCCGACGGTGAAACCCAGGGCGAACTGGTGCTGCGCGCTCCATGGCTGACCGAGGGTTACTTCAACGAGCCGCAGAAGGGCGCCGAGTTGTGGGCCGGCGGCTGGCTGCACACCGGCGACGTCGCCACGCTGGACAGCATGGGCGTGATCGACATCCGCGACCGGATCAAGGATGTGATCAAGACCGGCGGCGAATGGATCTCCTCGCTGGACCTCGAAGACCTGATCAGCCGTCACGTCGCGGTACGTGAAGTAGCAGTGGTGGGCATCGCCGATCCGCAGTGGGGCGAGCGTCCGTTTGCCTTGCTGGTAGTGCGTGAAGGGCACGTTATCGGGGCGCGCGAGCTCAAGGAACACCTCAAGCCATTCGTTGAATTGGGGCACTTGAGCAAGTGGGCGATCCCGAGCCAGATCGCGCTTGTTACTGAAATTCCCAAGACCAGTGTCGGCAAGCTCGACAAGAAGCGCATCCGCCTCGACATCACCGAATGGCAGGCCAACAACAGCACCTTCCTCTCGACGCTCTGAGCGTCCTCTGGCGCGCCGAAAACGGCGCGCCAGACCCACCAAGCAAGCGCTTGGCTTGTGAAATCCGAATTTTCAGCCATCCTTGCCGTGCCGACATGCGTCGGACTGGCGAAAGGACTGTTCCAGAGTGGTTGGCAGCTGCAAATCACACTTTAGAGGGATCAAGCAGTACCACCTGCTGGCTATAGTCCGCTCAAGGATTTTTAAGAACGGGGCACACGCACAAACGGGGCGATGCAACATTGAAGCGATTTCGGGAAGCCTCTGGCGCCCGGTTCTTCAGGCGTTTTTAAAAGTACTCACTGCCATAACAATAATGCACATGGAGTAGCGTCGATGACCTCAGTAAACCAGTTCTGGCGCCGGGCAAAGCTGCCTCTGGCCGTCAGTCTTGCTTCTTCGCTCGCCGGGCCCGCATTCGGCGTCAGTTTCAACGTCGGTGAAATCGAAGGCCAGTTCGACTCCTCCCTGTCGATCGGTGCCAGTTGGTCCACCCAGAGCCCGAACAAGAACCTCATCGGCGTCAACAACGGCGGTCACGGTCTGTCCCAGACTTCCGACGACGGCCATGCCAACTTCAAGAGCGGCGAAACCTTCTCGAAGATCTTCAAGGGCATCCATGACCTTGAACTGAAATACGGCGACACCGGCGTGTTCGTCCGTGGCAAGTACTGGTACGACTTCGAACTGAAAGACGAGAGCCGCGAGTTCAAGGACATCAGCGACAGCAACCGCAAGGAAGGCGCCAAGTCCGCCGGCGGTCAGATCCTCGACGCCTTCGTCTACCACAACTACGCGATTGCCGATCAGCCTGGCTCCGTGCGTCTGGGCAAGCAGGTGGTGAGCTGGGGTGAAAGTACCTTCATCGGCGGCGGCATCAACTCGATCAACCCGATCGACGTATCCGCGTTCCGTCGTCCGGGCGCCGAGATCAAGGAAGGCCTGATCCCGGTCAACATGTTCTACGTGTCCCAGAGCCTGACCGACAACCTGTCGGCCGAAGCCTTCTACCAGCTCGAGTGGGACCAGACCGTCGTCGACAACTGCGGCACCTTCTTCTCCCAGCCGGACATCATTGCCGACGGCTGTGACAGCAACCTGCGGGTGCTGAACAAGCGTTCGACCATTCCTGCCATCGCTTTGGGGCCATTGGCGGCCAACGGCGTCAACGTCAATGAGGAGGGCGTTCTGGTCCAGCGTGGCGGTGATCGCGATGCACGCGACAGCGGCCAGTGGGGCGCTTCCCTCAAGTACATGTTCGAACCGCTCGACACTGAGTTCGGCGCTTACTTCATGAATTATCACAGCCGCGCGCCGATCTTCAGCGCCACCGGTGCGCCGCAATCGGTCTACAACACAGCGCGCGCGCTGCCAGGGCCGTTTGCCGCGCTCGCACCGCTGCTGGTGGCGGGCAACTCGAAGTACTTTGTCGAATACCCTGAAGACATCCGTCTCTATGGCCTGAGCTTTTCCACCACCCTGCCTACCGGTACGGCGTGGAGTGGCGAACTCAGCTACCGGCCGAACGCGCCGGTGCAGTTGAACTCCACTGACATCCTGTTCGCCGGTGTGCGTCCACTGGGCGGTGCGCTGACTAATGCTTCGCTGCTGACAGGTGTTCCGGGCCAGGACCTGCATGGCTATCGTCGCAAGGAAATCACCCAGTTCCAGACCACGCTTACGCACTTCTTCGATCAGGTCATGGGCGCCAGCCGTCTTACCCTGGTGGGTGAAGTGGGCGTGACTCATGTCGGCGGTCTGGAAAGCACCTCCGACGTCCGTTACGGCCGTGACCCGGTCTACGGGCCTGGCGAGTTACCGGCCACTGGCACGACCAATACCTGTGCCAACATTCTCAACGCCAGCACCATCAACGGTGCAGGCCCTGGTTCGCCACAGAACAACCGTAGCCGCAACTGCACCAATGGTGGCTTCACCACATCGACTTCGTGGGGTTATCGCGGTCGCGCCATCTGGGAATACAACGACGTGTTCGCCGGCGTGAACCTCAAGCCGAACGTGGCGTGGTCCCACGACGTCAGCGGCTACTCGCCAGGCCCTGGCGGCAACTTCGAAGAAGGTCGCAAGGCGGTGAGCCTGGGCGTCGATGCCGAGTACCAGAACACCTACACCGCGAGCCTGGCCTACACCAACTTCTTCGACGGCAAGTACACCACCGTGGATGACCGCGACTTCGTGGCGCTCAGCTTCGGCGTGAACTTCTAAGCACTGCATTTTCAGGACGAACGAATTTATGAAAATAACAAAAAGTCTGTTCCACGCCGGTGTTCTGGGCCTGTCGCTGCTGGCGACCGGTGTCATGGCGGCGGTGCCCGCCGCCGAAGCGGACAAGCTGGGCAAGAGCCTGACCCCGATGGGCGCCGAAATGGCCGGTAACGCCGACGGCTCGATCCCGGCCTGGAAACCGATGCCGAAAAATGCCGGCAGCGTCGACGCCCGTGGTTTCCTGTCTAATCCGTACGCCAGCGAACAACCACTGTTTACCATCACTGCAAAGGATGTAGACAAGTACAAGGACAAGCTCGCGCCGGGTCAGTACGCGATGTTCAAGCGTTATCCGGAAACCTTCAAGATGCCGGTTTATCCGTCGCATCGCGGCGCGACTGTGCCGGATGAAGTGTTTGCTTCCATCAAGAAAAACGCCACCACCACCACCTTGGTATCCGGCGGCAACGGTCTGGAAAACTTCGAGACCGCAGTGCCGTTCCCGATTCCGAAAACCGGCGTCGAAGTGATCTGGAACCACATCACCCGCTATCGCGGCGGCAGCGTGACCCGTCTGGTAACCCAGGCCACGCCGCAACCGAACGGCTCCTACAGTCTGGTGTATTTCCAGGACCAGTTCGTGTTCCGCGACAAGATGAAGGATTACGATCCGGCGAACCCGGGCAACATCCTGTTCTACTTCAAGCAGAAAGTGACCGCGCCGGCGCGACTGGCCGGTGGTGTGCTGCTGGTGCACGAAACCCTCGACCAGGTGAAGGAACCGCGTTCGGCGTGGGTCTACAACGCTGGTCAGCGTCGTGTACGTCGCGCTCCGCAAGTATCCTATGATGGCCCGGGTACTGCGGCGGACGGCCTGCGTACCTCCGACAACCTGGACATGTTCAACGGTGCACCGGACCGTTACGACTGGAAGCTTGAAGGCAAGAAAGAGATGTACATCGCCTCCGACAGCTACAAGCTCGACGATCCGAAGCTGAAGTATGCCGACATCATCAAGGCCGGTCATATCAACCAGGATCTGGCCCGTTACGAGTTGCGCCGCGTCTGGCACGTCGTGGCGACGTTGAAAGAAGGTCAGCGTCACATCTACGCCAAGCGTGATTTCTACATCGACGAAGACACTTGGCAGGCCGCAGTCATTGACCATTACGACGGCCGTGGCCAACTGTGGCGAGTGGCCGAGGCGCATGCGGAGAACTACTACGACAAGCAAGTGCCGTGGTACGCCCTGGAAACCCTCTACGACCTGCAGTCCGGTCGTTATCTGGCACTGGGCATGAAGAACGAAGAAAAGCAGGCGTATGACTTCGGCTTCACCGCCACCACCAGCGACTTCACTCCAGCCGCCCTGCGTCAGGATGGTGTTCGCTAAGCTCCTGTAAACCGAGGCCGCATCCTCGTGAAAACGCCCCGACAGGTTCGGGGCGTTTTTTTGCCTTTCGCTTTTTCCGTAGCCTTTTTGTAGCCATTTGTAGCAACGACCTTCATAACCGCTCCGTTTAAGGCTAGTCTGCGGGCATCTGCTACGCCGCCAACAGCCATACGAACAAGAGCCGGCCATGACTGATCTGTCCCCACTTCCGGGCCCTGCAAGCGTTGCCGTCGCGGCACTGGACGGACGTTTTTTTCGTCCGCCGCTACCCGACGGCTACGTGCTGCGACCCCGTTTGTGCGAGCGCCTGAGCGCCGGGCTCGGAGGGCGCCTGTTGCTGGTCAGCGCCCCGGCCGGGTTCGGCAAGAGTTCGCTGGCGGTGGAGTTCTGCCAGAGTCTGCCGGCACACTGGCAAAGTCTGTGGCTGGGGCTGAGCCCGCGGGACAACGATCCGGGGCGGTTTCTCGAACGTCTACTCGAAGGTTTGCAGGATTACTTCCCGCAATTGGGCAGCCGGGCATTGGGGCTGCTGAAAATGCGTCAGCGTCACCAGCCGTTTGCCTTCGAAGAATGGCTCGATGGCCTGCTGGATGAGTTGGCGCTGCATCTGCAACCGACGGCCCCGCTGCTGTTGGTACTGGATGATTACCACCTCGCTCAAGGGCCGGTGCTCGACCGTTGCCTGCAATTTTTCCTCAATCACTTACCGGATGGCCTGGTGGTCATGGTCACCAGTCGGCAGCGCCCGGACTGGCACCTGGCCCGTCTGCGCCTTTCGCGCCAGTTGCTGGAACTGCACGAACAGGATCTGCGTCTGACCCATGACGAAGCTCTGGCACTGCTTGATCGTCACAGCAGTTCCCTGCGCGGTGAAGCGCTGGAAAACCTGATCCAGCGCAGCGAAGGCTGGGTGGCCGGGCTGCGTTTCTGGCTGCTGGCGATTGCTGAAGCCGGCACCGAATCGGCCCTGCCGCAAGCGTTGAACGGCGGGGAAGGGCTGATCCGCGAATATCTGCTGGAAGAAGTCATCGATTGCCTGCCCGCCGAGGTTCAGGCGTTTCTTTATGACACCGCACCGCAGGAGCGCTTTTGCAGCGAACTGTGCGACGCGGTGCGCGAAGCCCATGACAGCGCGGAAATCCTGCGTTTCCTGCTGGCGCATCAGGTGTTCCTGGTGCCGCTGGACGAGCACGGGCACTGGTATCGTTATCACCACCTGTTTTCCGACCTGTTGCGCGCCCGGCCTATCACCCGGGCACTGGTGCCGGCCGCGACGCTGCATCTGCGCGCCTGCCGCTGGTTCAATGCGCAGGGGTTGCTGGATGAAGCGGTGGAACAGGCTTTGCGGGCTGGGCATCTGGACGTGGCGGCAAACCTGGTACAGAACCTGTCCGAGGAACAACTGCTGGCCGAGCAGAATGTCGGCATGCTGCTGCGCTGGAAAATGGACTTGCCCGACAGCCTGCTGATCAGCACTCCGCGCCTGATCGTGTTGTACAGCTGGGCGCTGGGCCTGGCCTGTCAGCTCGATGCGGCAGAGGAACTCGCCAGTCATCTGAGTCGGTTTCTGCCGGCACCATCGGCCACCGCACAGAAATCCATGCTGGCCCAATGGCTGGCGCTCAAGGGCATCATCGCCCGTGGGCGAGGCCATCGCGAGCAGACCATCGAGTATTGCAGCGAGGCACTGGAAAGCCTGCCGGCCAAGCGCTACGGCCAGCGCCTGATGTGCCTGTCGACCTTGTCCAACCTGGCGATCGCCGACGGTGATCTGTGGCGCGCACGAGGTCTGAACCGCGAGTCGCTTGAGCTGGCGCAGCGGGTCGGCAATCCCTTGTTCGAGGCACTGGCGCATTACGATCGTGCGCGGGTCCTGCAGGCGCGCGGCGAAATCCTGCGTGCGCTCGATGAAGTGCGCCAGGGGCTGGAGCGCTTGCGCGGATTGTCCGCACAGCGTTTGTACGCCGTGCGTGCGCGCCTGACGCTGTATGAGGGGTTTCTGCTGGCCATGCGATTGCAGCCGCAGGCGGCAAGGGCGCGATTGCAGGCAGGCCTGACGGAAGCGCGGGCCTGCCGTGACATCAGTGTGTTGATCGGCCACTGTGTGATTGCACGACTCGACGGCAGCAGCGACGATTTCGCCAAGGCCTTCGCCGAACTGGCCGAAGCCGAACGCCTGATGCACATCTGGGACGTCCCGCCGATCTACTACCTGGCGATGATCACCCTGGTCAAATGTGAGCTGTGGCTGGCTCAGGGGCGTATCGATCTGGCCGAAGCCTGGCTGGCACGACTGGGCCAGACCTACACCGGTGAACGCGCGGCGGCTCCGCCGGAGTTTCATCCGCAGCTGCCGTTGCATGTCGAATTGCAGCAGGCGCTGCTGGATGTCATTCAGGGGCAGCCAATGCTCGCCGAAGGGCGCTTGAACGTGTTGCTGGAAAACGGCCAGCAGACCGGGCGCCAGTTATTGAGTGTGATGGCGTTGACGCAGAAAGTGGCGCTGCTGTTGGTAAACGGTCGCGAACCCGAGGCCCGCAAATCCCTGGCCCAGGCATTGGAAGCTGCCAATGGCGGGGTGTTGCAGCCATTCGACATTCTGGTCAAAGACCACGCCGATTGGTTGCGCGGGCAATTGTCGCTGAATGCGCCGGGCCTTGTCGGTCAGCAACTGCTGGAGCATTTCCCGCGGCCAGTTTTGCGCACGGCGCAGGATTCTCCGGTCACTGAACAGTTGAGCAGCCGCGAACTGGCGGTTCTGCGTCTGATCGCCCAAGGCTGCTCGAATCAGGAAATCAGCGAGCAACTGTTCATCTCTCTGCATACCGTGAAAACCCATGCCAGTCATATCAACAGCAAGCTCGGGGTGGAACGGCGGACTCAAGCCGTCGCCCGGGCCAAGGAGTTGGGTTTGATAGGCTAGTTTTTTGTATTTCCCTTCGATGTACATCAGAAAACACAACGCCCCGAACAAGTCGGGGCGTTGTGTTTTTTACGTTCGGCTTATGTTACTGGCGGGCACAGAATGCATCAGGCCACCAGGTCATTCGCGCTGAAACTGTTTACCCCTACCAGCTGGATTTCAAAATCCGCACCGGCGTTGCCGCTGACATTACCTGACAGGACATGATCGACGAAGCGAACTTGACCTGCACCGGTGAAGTTGTCCGCGCCAATGAAAGTGAAGCCATTGAAGCCGGCACTCAGCAAATTGGCATCGAAGTGAGTCAGGTCAATCTTGTCACCCTGCAAACGATTGAAGTCGGTAATGACGTCACGATTTGCGCCCAAGCCCATTTCATTCACGGCATTGAATACAAATGTATCCGCTCCGCCCCCACCGGTCAGGGTGTCGGCACCGGCGCCACCGTCAAGAATGTTGGCCTGGTCGTTACCGATTAATGTGTTGTTCAAGCTGTTACCGAGCAGGGTGAATGTCCCAGCCCCCGAGAGGGTGACATTTTCGACGTTCTGCAGATTGCTTATGCCGAGATCGACGACATTTGTCTGCGCGGTCGAAGGATATAGCAGGATCAGGGTGTCATTTCCTTCAGCTGCATTTTCCTGAATCAACGTCAGTTCGGCTGCTTGATCGAGGGCGTAAGAGTCGTCGCCCTTGCCACCAATCATTGTATCGATACCCGCGCCGCCATTGAGCTCGTTGTTACCGTCGTTGCCAGTCAGAACGTTGTTCAAGGCGTTACCGACTGCATAGGTATTCGCGGTGCCGGTCAGCGTCAGGTTTTCCAGGTTGGCACCCAGTTTCCAGCTGATCGATGATTTGACCGTGTCAATTTCGTTCGCCAGGGTACTGGTTTCACTGATGACGTCATTGACGTTGTCGACGATGTAGGTGTCATTGCCGGTACCGCCAGCCATGAAGTCGGCACCCAGGCCGCCGTCGAGGATGTTGTTTCCGCTGTTGCCGGTGATGCGGTTGTTCAATGCGTTGCCGGTGCCGTTGAGGTTGTCGCTGCCCAGCAGGTTGAGCCACTCGACATTGGCGCCCAGGGTGTAATCGATCACCGAGTTGACGGCATCGATCTGGGTTGGCGAGGCATCGCGCTCGATGACGACATCGCCGACATTGTCGACGAAGTAGCTGTCGTTGCCCGCGCCGCCGTCCATGGTGTCGGCGCCTGCCATTCCGTTCAGGGTGTTGTCCTGGGCGTTACCGATGAGCACGTTGTCCAGACTGTTGCCGGTCAGACTGGCTGCGTTGCCGATCAACTGGCCTTCTTCGATGTTGGCGCTCAAGGTGTAGTTAACGAAGCTGAGCACCGTATCGTAACCTTCGTTCGCCGCTTCGATGACGATATCGCCCGCATTGTCGACGGCGTAGGTGTCGTTACCCTTGCCACCACTCATCGTGTCGACGCCGGCACCCCCGTTGATTTCATTGTTGCCGTCGTTGCCGATCAGAACGTTGTTCAAGGCATTGCCGATTGCATAGGTGTCGCTGGTGCCGGTCAGTGTCAGGTTTTCCAGGTTGGCGCCCAGTCGCCAGTTGATCGAGGACAGAACGGTATCGATCTCGTTCGCCAGGGTACTGGTTTCACTGATGACGTCATTGACGTTGTCGACGATGTAGGTGTCATTGCCGGTACCGCCAGCCATGAAGTCGGCACCCAGGCCGCCGTCGAGGATGTTGTTTCCGCTGTTGCCGGTGATGCGGTTGTTCAATGCGTTGCCGGTGCCGTTGAGGTTGTCGCTGCCCAGCAGGTTGAGCCACTCGACATTGGCGCCCAGGGTGTAATCGATCACCGAGTTGACGGCGTCGATCTGGGTTGGCGAGGCATCGCGCTCGATGACGACATCGCCGACATTGTCGACGAAGTAGCTGTCGTTGCCCGCGCCGCCGTCCATGGTGTCGGCGCCTGCCATTCCGTTCAGGGTGTTGTCCTGGGCGTTACCGATGAGCACGTTGTCCAGACTGTTGCCGGTCAGACTGGCTGCGTTGCCGATCAACTGGCCTTCTTCGATATTGGCGCTCAAGGTGTAGTTGACGCTGGCCTGTACTGTGTCACGGCCCTCGTTCGCGGCTTCAACGATGATGTCGCCGGTATTGTCGACGATGTAGGTGTCGTCACCCAGGCCGCCGACCATGCGGTCGCCTCCTGCACCACCGTTGATCACATCATTGCCAGCGCCGCCGAACAGGTTGTTGGCCAGGGCATTGCCGATCAACACGTTGTCCAGTTCATTGCCGGCCAGGCTGATGGCGTTGCCGATCAACTGGCCTTCTTCGATGTTGGCACTCAAGGTGTAGTTAACGAAGCTGAGCACCGTATCGTAACCTTCGTTCGCCGCTTCGATGACGATATCGCCCGCGTTGTCGACGGCGTACGTGTCGTTACCCTTGCCGCCACTCATCGTGTCGACGCCGGCACCCCCGTTGATTTCATTGTTGCCGTCGTTGCCGATCAGAACGTTGTTCAATTCGTTACCGACTGCATAGGTATTTGCGGTGCCGGTCAGCGTCAGGTTTTCCAGGTTGGCACCCAGTTTCCAGCTGATCGATGATTTGACCGTGTCAATTTCGTTCGCCAGGATACTGGTTTCACTGATGACGTCATTGACGTTGTCGACGATGTAGGTGTCATTGCCGGTACCGCCAGCCATGAAGTCGGCACCCAGGCCGCCGTCGAGGATGTTGTTTCCGCTGTTGCCGGTGATGCGGTTGTTCAATGCGTTGCCGGTGCCGTTGAGGTTGTCGCTGCCCAGCAGGTTGAGCCACTCGACATTGGCGCCCAGGGTGTAATCGATCACCGAGTTGACGGCGTCGATCTGGGTTGGCGAGGCATCGCGCTCGATGACGACATCGCCGACATTGTCGACGAAGTAGCTGTCGTTCCCCGCGCCGCCGTCCATGGTGTCGGCGCCTGCCATTCCGTTCAGGGTGTTGTCCTGGGCGTTGCCGATGAGCATGTTGTCCAGATCGTTGCCGGTCAGGCTGGCGGCGTTGCCGATCAACTGGCCTTCTTCGATATTGGCGCTCAAGGTGTAGTTGACGCTGGCCTGTACTGTGTCACGGCCCTCGTTCGCGGCTTCAACGATGATGTCGCCGGTATTGTCGACGATGTAGGTGTCGTCACCCAGGCCGCCGACCATGCGATCGCCTCCTGCGCCACCGTTGATCACATCATTGCCAGCGCCGCCGAACAGGTTGTTGGCCAGGGCATTGCCGATCAACACGTTGTCCAGTTCATTGCCGGTCAGGCTGATGGCGTTGCCGATCAACTGGCCTTCTTCGATGTTGGCGCCGAGGGTGTAGTCGATATAACTCACTACCGTGTCGTAACCCTCGTTTGCAGCCTCAATGATAATATCGCCGACGCTGTCGACGGCGTAGGTGTCGTTCCCTTTGCCGCCGCTCATAGTGTCGCTGCCGGCGCCACCATTAAGAGTGTTGTTTCCGTCGTTACCGATGAGTACGTTGTTCAGCGCATTACCGATGGCATAAGTGTCTCGGGTACCGGTCAGAGTGAGGTTTTCGAGATTGGCACCCAGTGCGTAGTTGACCGACGAGTTAACCGTGTCGATCTCGCCGATCAGGGTGCTGGTTTCACTGACGATGTCGTTTACGTTGTCGACAATGTAGGTGTCATTGCCTGTGCCGCCAGCCATGAAGTCGGCACCGATGCCGCCATCAAGGATGTTGTTGCCGGCATTACCGTTGATACGGTTGTTGAGCGAGTTACCGGTACCGTTCAAGTTATCGGTGCCAAGCAAGGTCAGGTTCTCGACGTTGGCGCCCAGGGTGTAATCGATTGTGCTCATGACGCTATCGATTTCCGTAGGCGATGTGCCGCGTTCGATGACCACGTCGCCAACGTTGTCGACAAAGTACGTATCGTTACCGGCGCCACCATCCATGGTATCTGCACCTTCCAGACCCACCAGCGAATTATCCAGAGCGTTACCGATCAAGGTGTCATTGAAATTCGAGCCGAAGGCGTTTTCGATATTGGTGCCGTAAGCGATGGCCAGGCCTGAATTGAACAAGCTGCCATCTGGAGCCAGGAATGCTTTGCCGATAGTGCTGAACTGGCCTGGATTGAGGTTGATGCTGACGCCTGAAAGCTGATTACTGGCATCGATCGTGTCGGAGCCGCCACCATCCCAGATAGTTTCGAATACGGACTTTGTCGGCGCCCAGGAGTAGACGTTATTGCCTGCCTGCCACTGAGTATTGGCGCCATACAGACTCTGGATGGCGAGAATATCCAGCAGCATCGGAGTCGTGGGTTGATAGGAGTAAGAGTCGTTGTAACTCATGACGGTGAAGCGTACGTCGTCCAGTGACGGATCCAGCAGCAGCTTGTTGTCCGGCGTGGTGTCGAATGGGTGCTTGAGGCCCAGCGCGTGGCCGATTTCATGCACGAACGTCAGGTAGTCGAACGAGCCTTTTACCGGGTTTGGATCGTCGGTGGATGGGCCGATCCAGACATCGCCACCAGCAGGTGTTTCGTCGGGGAAGTACGCCCATGCGGCGTATTTGCTATCCATGCCCATGTAACCACCGAAGCGCAGATCTCCGACATTGGCAGCCGATTCAGGCACCAGGGAGAATTGCACGTTGGCGACAGCGCTCCAGCCACTCAACGCGCTGATGACAGCCGATTGTTGTGTGTTGGACAGCGTGAAACCGTTCAAATACTCATTCGACGGACTGTAGTCACGGGCGAAAAACGAACCGGTGTCGATGAAACTGTAGGTGAGTTTGACCGGCATTCCTCTCTCGTCCCAGCGGCCGGTCCAATGATCATCCGCCAGCAAGGCGTCGACAGACTTGTTACCGGTCATACTTGTAAAAGTGGTAAACGAATAGCGGAGAGGGCTTGGCATGGGACGTTCCTGGTTGATATCTGCGGTCCTTCCTGAACGCGACCGCTACAAAAATATGATTTTGCATGAGAAATTGTACATTTGACATCATTGAGCCACTATTTTCTGATTAGTGGCGTCAATTCTCTGACCTGGCGATCTGTGTCGGCGAGTGAAGTAGAATCCTTAGGCAAAACCCCAGCCGTTCGTCCAGGAAACTCATGACCTTGCCAAGCCCGTTCATTCGAGAAACCTTCCCCGTCGGCCCCTTGCAGTGCAATTGCACGATCATCGGCGATTCGATCACCAAAAAAGCCATCGTCGTCGACCCGGGCGGCAATCCTGATCTCATCATGGCCAGGCTCGACGCCCTGGGCCTGAAGGTTGTCAGCATCATCCACACCCACGCGCACCTCGATCACTTCCTCGCCTCTGGTCAGATGAAAGAGAAGACCGGCGCCACCCTGCACTTGCATAAAGAAGATCAGTTCCTGTGGGACAACCTCGAGATGCAATGCCAGATGTTCGGCGTGCCATATACGCCGGTGCCGTCACCGGATCGCTGGTTGAGCGACGATGAAGAGCTGGCCTGCGGCTGCGGCGTGGCCTTGCACACACCGGGGCATACGCCAGGTTCCATGAGCTTCTGGTTTTCCGAGGCTAAGCTGTTGATTGCCGGCGACACGCTGTTTCGTCGCGGAGTAGGGCGCACGGATTTGTGGGGCGGCGATCAGGCGACCATCGTGCGATCGATCAAGCAGCGGCTGTACACCCTGGATGAAGACGCGACTGTTGTGGCCGGGCATGGTCCGGATACGCGTCTGGGGGATGAAATGCGCGAGAACCCGTTTGTGCGTGCCTAAACATTTTGTCACGGGTGCCCAGCGGAATTTTTGTGCATTGTCATGATCCAACGCCCGCACGGGCCAGTTGCCAATGGCCGCTGCACCACAGAATGCAAAATGTAGGAGCACTCCATGTTCACCACGCGTCGTTTGATTATTGTCGCTACTGCCGTGGCCGTCTTGTCCGGCTGCGCCTCGCCCAACCCGTATGACAATCAGGGTCAGGCCGACGGTGGCTCCCAGGGCATGAGCAAAACCGCCAAGTACGGTGGGCTCGGTGCGCTGGCCGGCGCGCTGGCCGGTGCCGCCATCGACCACAACAACCGCGGCAAGGGTGCGCTGATCGGCGCGGCTGTCGTCGGTGCCTCGGCCGCCGGTTACGGCTACTACGCCGACCAGCAGGAGAAAAAACTGCGCGCCAGCATGGCCAACACCGGGGTTGAAGTGCAGCGTCAGGGCGACCAGATCAAGCTGATCATGCCGGGCAACATCACCTTCGCCACCGATTCGGCGAACATCGCTTCCAGCTTCTATCAGCCGCTGAACAACCTGGCCAACTCGCTCAAAGAGTTCAACCAGAACCAGATCGAAATCGTCGGTTACACCGACAGCACCGGCAGCCGTCAGCACAACATGGACCTGTCCCAGCGTCGTGCGCAGAGCGTGGCGACCTACCTGACTTCGCAAGGCGTCAGCGGTGCCAACCTGAGTGCTCGCGGTGCCGGTCCGGATAATCCGATTGCCAGCAATGGCGACGTCAATGGCCGCGCGCAGAACCGCCGCGTCGAGGTTAACCTCAAGGCCATCCCTGGCCAGCAGTACGGTGGCCAGCAACAGCCGGGTACGGTTCAGCAGTACCCGTAACCGTCAGCTACAAAAAAGCCCCCGGACAAGTGATTGTCCGGGGGCTTTTTGTTGGCGCGAAGGCTGATTACTTCTTCAGGCCGTAATGCTCGTCGAGCATGCCCGGCGAGTTCGGGGTCTTCGGCGCGTAGTCACGCGGCGGTTCCTGATCCCGTGGTGGCGTCAGGCGTTCCCGTGGGGCCTGTGCCGCGTCGGCGTGCAGCGAGGCGAGCAAGCGTTGACGGGTCTGCTCGTCCAGGGCCAGGCGGTTGGCGCCCTCGGCGAGGTGATCCTGCACTTCCTGATAGCTCTGGGTCAGTTTCTTGACCAGATTGGCTGTGCTGTTGAAGTGGGTCACCACTTCGTTCTGATAACTGTCGAAACGTTCCTGAATATCATCCAGTTGACGCTGCGTGCGGCTGGGCGCGGCGTTCGGCGCAACGCGTGCGATCAGGAAACCAATGGCGACACCCACAACCAGGGCAAGAGTCGGTAACAACCAAACTAAGAGCGAGTGTTCCACGAGTCCTTCCTCTATAAACGGCTTTGCTTTACGTTAACGGCTCGAACCTGCGCTGTATACCGCGATTCACTCGCAATAGACTGGCACAGACAATTTGCTAGACGAGTCGACCCGATTCGAGGTCACGGAGTTCCTTCCTTGCTGATGCGTGAAACCCCTGTAGTGATTGATGGCCCGGTGGGGCAACTTGAGTCTTTGTATCTGGACAATGAGCAGCCGCGCGGCATCGCGCTGATCTGCCACCCGAACCCGGTGCAGGGCGGCACCATGCTCAACAAGGTCGTCTCGACCCTGCAGCGCACTGCGCGCGATGCCGGTCTGATCACCTTGCGCTTCAACTATCGCGGCGTCGGTGCCAGCGAAGGCAGCCACGACATGGGCACCGGTGAAGTCGACGACGCCCAGGCCGCTGCCGCCTGGCTGCTGGAAAAGCACCCGGATCTGCCGCTGACCCTGTTCGGTTTCTCCTTCGGTGGATTTGTTGCAGCAAGTCTCGGCGGCCGCCTCGAAGCCCAAGGCATCACGCTCAAGCACCTGTTCATGGTTGCGCCGGCGGTGATGCGCTTGGGCGATCAGGATCAACTGCCGCAGCAGGGCGAGTTGACCGTGATCCAGCCGGAAACCGACGAAGTGATCGACCCGCAGCTGGTCTACGACTGGTCTGACAAACTCCAGCGCCCCCATGAGCTGCTGAAAGTGGCAGAATGCGGACACTTTTTTCATGGCAAGCTGACCGATCTCAAGGATCTGATCCTGCCGCGTCTCTCGAATTGATTGCAGTCTGACAAGCGATTACCCATGACGAACCGTACCCGCATCCTCACCGGCATTACCACCACCGGCACCCCGCACCTGGGCAACTACGCCGGCGCCATCCGCCCGGCGATTCTCGCCAGCCGCGACAGCAATGCCGACTCGTTCTACTTCCTGGCCGACTATCACGCCCTGATCAAGTGCGATGACCCGCTGCGCATCCAGCGCTCGCGTCTGGAAATCGCCGCGACCTGGCTGGCCGGTGGTCTGGATGTGGATCGTGTGACCTTCTACCGTCAGTCCGACATCCCGGAAATCCCCGAGCTGACCTGGCTGCTGACCTGCGTCGCGGCCAAGGGCCTGCTCAATCGCGCCCACGCCTACAAGGCTTCGGTGGACAAGAACGTCGAGACCGGCGAAGACCCGGATGCCGGCATCACCATGGGCTTGTACAGCTATCCGGTGCTGATGGCGGCGGACATTCTGATGTTCAACGCGCACAAGGTGCCGGTCGGTCGCGACCAGATCCAGCACGTGGAAATGGCCCGCGATATCGGCCAGCGTTTCAACCATCTGTTCGGCCAGGGCAAGGAGTTCTTCACCATGCCCGAGGCGCTGATCGAGGAAAGCGTTGCCACCTTGCCGGGCCTGGACGGGCGCAAGATGTCCAAGAGCTACGACAACACCATTCCGCTGTTCTCCAGCGCCAAGGAAATGAAGGACGCGATCTCGCGCATCGTTACCGACTCCCGCGCGCCGGGCGAAGCGAAAGATCCGGACAACTCGCACCTGTTCACTCTGTTCCAGGCCTTCTCCACGCCGACGCAGGCCGACGAATTCCGCAGCGAACTGCTGGGCGGTCTGGGTTGGGGCGAGGCGAAGAACCGTCTGTTCCAGTTGCTCGACAACGAGCTGGGCGAATCCCGCGAGCGTTATCACCAGTTGATCGAACGCCCGGCAGATCTGGAAGACATCCTGCAACACGGCGCCAAGAAGGCCCGTGCGGTGGCGACGCCGTTCCTCAACGAGCTGCGCGAAGCGGTTGGCCTGCGTTCCTTCGTCAATCAGGTTCAGGTGGCCGCGACCACCAAGAAGAAAGCCGCGAAAGCTGCACGTTTCGTCAGCTTCCGCGAAGACGACGGCAGCTTCCGTTTCCGTCTGCTGGCGGCCGACGGCGAGCAATTGCTGCTGTCGCGTAACTTCGCCGACGGTAAAACCGCCGGTCAGGTGACCAAGCAGCTGCAATCGGGTCAGGCGCTGGATGTACGCAGCGAAGACCTGAGCTTCAGCGTCTGGCTGGAAGGCGAGTGCGTCGGCGACAGCCCGGCGTTCGCCGACGTGGCTGCGCGGGATGCGGCTGTCGAGGCGTTGCGGATCGCTCTGACGCCGGTTCAGGAATAATCAACGGGCCGGCCCGACCAAGGGCCGATTGCCATTCCCACGGGCCATCGCTACAGTGACGGCCCGTTTTTGTTGCCTTGCTAACGAATTATGACGCCCCTAGAACGATATCAAGCTGATCTGAAACGCCCGGACTTCTTCCATGATGCGGCGCAGGAAACTGCCGTGCGTCATTTGCAACGCCTGTACGACGATCTGATCGCGGCCGAGCAGAACAAGCCGGGTTTGCTGGGCAAGCTGTTTGGCAAGAAGGATCAGACGCCGGTCAAGGGCCTGTATTTCTGGGGCGGCGTGGGTCGCGGCAAGACTTACCTGGTGGACACCTTCTTCGAAGCGCTGCCATTCAAGGAAAAGACCCGCACCCACTTCCACCGCTTCATGAAGCGCGTGCACGAAGAGATGAAAACCCTCGGCGGCGAGAAAAATCCGCTGACCATCATCGCCAAGCGTTTCGCGACCGAATCACGGGTCATCTGCTTCGATGAATTCTTCGTCTCCGACATCACCGACGCCATGATCCTCGGTACGCTGATGGAAGAGCTGTTCAAGAACGGCGTGACCCTGGTCGCCACGTCGAACATCGTGCCGGACGGCCTGTACAAGGACGGCCTGCAACGCGCGCGCTTCCTGCCGGCCATCGCACTGATCAAGCAGAACACCGAGATCGTCAACGTCGACAGCGGCGTCGACTACCGTCTGCGTCACCTCGAACAAGCGGAGCTGTTCCACTTCCCGCTCGACGAAGCCGCTCACGAAAGCCTGCGCAAGAGCTTCCGCGCACTGACGCCTGAGTGCACGGCGGCGGTGGAAAACGATGTGCTGATCATCGAAAACCGCGAAATCCGTGCCCTGCGTACTTGCGATGACGTGGCCTGGTTCGACTTCCGCGAACTTTGCGACGGCCCGCGCAGCCAGAACGACTACATCGAACTGGGCAAGATCTTCCACGCCGTGCTGCTCAGTGGCGTGGAGCAGATGAGCGTCACCACCGACGACATCGCCCGACGCTTCATCAACATGGTCGACGAGTTCTACGACCGTAACGTCAAACTGATCATTTCTGCCGAAGTCGAGTTGAAAGACCTGTACACCGGCGGACGCCTGACGTTCGAGTTCCAGCGTACCCTCAGCCGTCTGCTGGAGATGCAATCCCACGAGTTCCTGTCCCGGGCACACAAGCCTTAAGCGGATTCGGCAAACAAAAAGGGCCTGCAGATGCAGGCCCTTTTTTGTGTCTGGTCGAATCGTCAGGCAGCTTGCTGGAACTGCTGCCGGTACTGGTTCGGCGACAGTTCGGTGTGCTGGCGGAACAGCCGTGCGAAGAAGCTCGCATCGTCGTAGCCGACTTCGTAGCTGATGGTCTTGATGCTCTTGCGACTACCGGAGAGCAAGCCCTTGGCGGTCTCGATGCGCAGCCGTTGCAGATAGTGCAGCGGCTTGTCACCGGTGGCGGTCTGGAAGCGGCGCATGAAGTTGCGGATGCTCATGCCGTGTTCGCGGGCCACGTCTTCGAAGCGGAACTTGTCGGCGAAATGCTCTTCGAGCCAGTGCTGGATCTGCAGGATGATCACATCCTGATGCAGTTTCTGGCCGCCGAAACCGATGCGGCCCGGTGCGTAGCTGCGCTGCACTTCATAGAGAATGTCGCGAGCTACCGCCTGGGCCACATTGGCGCCGCAGAAGCGCTCGATCAGATAAATGTAGAGATCGCAGGCTGAGGTGGTGCCGCCGGCGCAATACAGGTTGTCGGCGTCGGTCAGGTGCTTGTCCTGATTGAGGTAGACCTGCGGGAAGCGCTCGGCGAAAGCGTTGAAGAAGCGCCAGTAGGTGGTCGCTTCCTTGCCGTTGAGCAAACCGGCCTCGGCCAGCCAGAACACCCCGGTAGCCTCGCCGCAGAGCACGGCGCCCCGGGCATGCTGTTCGCGCAGCCACGGCAGGATCTGTGGATAACGTTGGCACAGCGTATCGAAATCGTCCCAGAACGCCGGGAGGATAATGACATCGGCATTTTCCAGGCCGCCGTCCACCGGCATGACCACGTCACTGAAGCTGTTCACCGGTTTGCCGTCAGGGCTGACCAGGCGTGTTTCGAATGCCGGAGTCAGGCCGTGGCCCAGTTGTTTGCCGTAACGCAGGCTGGCCAGATGGAAGAAATCCTTGGCTTGCATGAGGGTGGAAGCGAAAACCCGGTCGATCGCCAGGATGCTGACGCGCCGCAAGGGCGTGGAGACTTGCTTGGACATAATTCAACTTTTGTTTTTATAAGGGAAAGTGGTCACCAGACGGCTGGATCGTCTTATTTTTTGTCGGATGTGTCCAGTGTCCTGTATCGGAAGCGAGGCTTAGTCTCTGAAGGTCTGATCCCTCCAACAATAAAGAAAAGGTGCCGCATGATTCCCAGAACCTTGTTCAGCTCCGAGCACGAATTGTTCCGCGACAGCGTACGAACATTCCTCGAAAAAGAGGCCGTGCCGTTCCATGGGCAATGGGAAAAACAAGGCTACATCGACCGCAAACTGTGGAACAAGGCAGGGGAGGCGGGGATGCTTTGTTCGCATCTGCCGGAGGAGTACGGCGGGTTGGGGGCGGACTTTCTTTACAGCGCGGTGGTCATCGAGGAAGTAGGGCGGCTGGGTCTGACCGGTATCGGTTTTTCACTGCATTCGGACATCGTCGCGCCGTACATCCTGCATTACGGCAGCGAGGCGCTGAAGCAGAAATACCTGCCGAAGCTGGTGTCTGGCGAGATGGTCACCGCGATTGCCATGACCGAGCCGGGCGCCGGTTCCGACCTGCAAGGGGTCAAGACCACGGCGGTGCTGGATGGCGACGAGTATGTGATCAACGGCTCGAAAACGTTTATCACCAATGGCTTCCTGGCGGATCTGGTGATCGTCGTCGCCAAGACCGATCCCAAGGCCGGCGCCAAGGGCACCAGCCTGTTTCTGGTGGAGGCGAACACGCCGGGCTTCGACAAGGGCAAGCGCCTGGAGAAGGTCGGAATGAAGGCTCAGGACACGTCGGAATTGTTCTTCCTGGACGTGCGCGTGCCGAAGGAAAACCTGTTGGGTCAGGCCGGGGCGGGATTTGCCTATCTGATGCAGGAGCTGCCGCAGGAACGTTTGACTGTGGCGATTGGTGGTCTGGCATCAGCCGAGGCGGCGCTTCAGTGGACGCTGGATTACACCCGTGACCGCAAGGCGTTCGGCAAGTCGATTGCCGACTTCCAGAATACCCGCTTCAAACTGGCGGAAATGGCCACCGAGATTCAGATCGGCCGGGTGTTCGTCGACCGCTGCCTGGAGCTGCACCTGCAAGGCAAACTGGACGTGCCGACGGCGGCGATGGCCAAGTACTGGGGCACCGACCTGCAATGCAAGGTGCTCGACGAGTGCGTGCAGCTGCATGGCGGCTACGGTTTCATGTGGGAATACCCGGTGGCCCGGGCCTGGGCGGATGCGCGGGTGCAGCGGATCTATGCCGGCACCAATGAAATCATGAAGGAGATCATTGCGCGGTCGCTTTGATCCGAGCGTGTGATCGTTCCCACGCTCTGCGTGGGAATGCCGCCATGGACGCTCTGCGTCCGCTTTGGGAGTGACGCGGAGCGTCGCGGTATGCGTTCCCACGCAGAGCGTGGGAACGATTATCGTCCTGGATTACGGCGCAGGGTTCGGATGATCCTTGTGAATCGCTTCGATCCCTTCCAGCACTTCCCTCGACAGTTTCAGCTCGTAGCTGGCGATGTTGCTGTCCAGTTGCTCCAGCGTCGTTGCCCCGATGATGTTGCTGGTGACGAACGGTTGCTGGTTCACAAAGGCCAGAGCCATTTGCGCCGGATCCAGACCGTGTTCACGAGCCAGCGCCACGTAACGGCTGCACGCCGCTTCCGATTGCGGGTTGAAATAGCGGCTGAAGCGGCTGTAGAGGCTCAGGCGGCCTTTTGGCGGGCGCGCCCCACCCTCGTACTTGCCCGACAGGAAACCGAACGCGAGCGGCGAATAGGCGAGCAGACCGCATTGTTCACGGATGGCGATTTCCGCCAGGCCGATCTCGAAGCTGCGGTTGAGCAGGTTGTACGGGTTCTGGATTGACACGGCGCGCGGCCAGCCACGGGCTTCGGCCAGGGCGAGAAAGCGCATGGTGCCCCACGGTGTCTCGTTGGACAGGCCGATGTGACGGATCTTGCCGGCCTTCACTTGCTCATCGAGCGCTTCAAGGGTGTCTTCGAGCGGCGTCAGGTTGGCTTCGGTCTGGTGCTTGTAGCCCAGCTGTCCGAAAAAGTTGGTGCTGCGCTCCGGCCAGTGCAATTGATACAGATCGATGTAGTCGGTCTGGAGGCGCTTGAGGCTGGCGTCCACGGCTTCGGTGATGTGCTGGCGGTTGTGGCGCAGGTTCTTGTCGCGGATGTAGTCGATGGTGTTGCCGGGGCCGGCGATCTTGCTGGCGAGGATCCAGTCGGCGCGGTCGCCACGGCTCTTGAAGTAATTGCCGATGTAGCGCTCGGTGGTGGCGTAGGTTTCGGCTTTCGGCGGCACCGGGTACATCTCGGCGGTGTCGAGGAAATTGATCCCGGCCTCTTTTGCCCGCTCGATCTGGGCGAAGGCTTCAGCTTCAGTGTTTTGCTCGCCCCAGGTCATGGTGCCGAGGCAGATTGCACTCACGTTCAGGTCGGTACGGCCTAGCTGGCGATAGTCCATCGGGTGCTCCTTGGGCAAAACAAGCATAAAAGCAGGTTGAAATTTTTTTCGCAATCTGCATAATTGCCGACCTCTTTCTGCAGTGGAAGTGATGCGCCGCCGCCGAAGAATCTTGCCGTTGAACGGACGCGCCGACCCGAGCCCCCGAAAGCGTCTGTATCCGGCTGCCTTTGACTTGTCAAAGTACGCACTATTCAGTAAGATCCGCCGTCTTATTTACAGGCGGCCCCTGAGGCTATAAAGAATGAAAACTTTTACTGCTAAACCGGAAACAGTAAAGCGCGACTGGTTTGTCGTCGACGCTGCTGGTCAGACCCTGGGTCGTCTGGCCACCGAAATCGCGAGCCGTCTGCGTGGCAAGCACAAGCCTGAGTACACTCCTCACGTTGACACCGGCGACTACATCGTCGTAATCAACGCTGAGCAGATCCGTGTTACCGGTGCTAAAACCACTGACAAAATGTACTACTCCCACTCCGGTTTCCCGGGCGGCATCAAGTCGATCAACTTTGAAAAGCTGATCGCCAAGGCCCCTGAGCGCGTGATCGAGACCGCGGTTAAAGGCATGCTGCCTAAAAACCCACTGGGTCGCGACATGTACCGTAAGCTGAAAGTCTATGCGGGCGCTGCACACCCTCATACTGCTCAGCAGCCCCAAGAACTGAAGATTTAACGGAATAGTTCATTATGTCGGCGACTCAAAATTACGGCACTGGCCGTCGCAAGACCGCAACCGCACGCGTTTTCCTGCGTCCGGGTACTGGTAACATCTCCATCAACAACCGCTCCCTGGACACGTTCTTCGGTCGCGAAACTGCCCGCATGGTAGTTCGTCAGCCGCTGGAACTGACTGAGACTGTCGAGAAGTTCGACATCTACGTCACCGTCATCGGTGGTGGTGTAAGTGGTCAAGCTGGCGCAATCCGCCACGGCATCACTCGCGCTCTGATGGACTACGACGAAACCCTGCGTAGCGCTCTGCGCAAAGCTGGCTTCGTTACTCGCGACGCCCGTGAAGTTGAACGTAAGAAAGTTGGTCTGCGTAAAGCGCGTAAGCGTCCGCAGTACTCGAAGCGTTAATTTCGCTTCCACGTTCAAAAAGAACGCCCGATTCCTCACGGAACCGGGCGTTTTTTTATGCGTGCGATTTCTTGAATAATTGCGCTGTGACAACTTGCCACATTCGTAGACCCCCTATACTACAAGGCTTGAGGGCCAGCCCTCCGGGTAATTACCTTGTCAGAATTGGGGGTTTTCATTACCATTCGGCAAAATTTTTATAAGTACATAGTTTCAATTTAGTAGACGCCTGATTTAACAGGCCACAAAGCTGATGGGAGAGGACTGAATGAGCAATGACGGCGTGAATGCAGGCCGGCGTCGCTTCTTGGTAGCAGCCACATCCGTGGTGGGTGCTGCAGGAGCGGTGGGGGCTGCGGTCCCGTTCGTGGGGTCATGGTTTCCCAGTGCCAAGGCGAAGGCTGCCGGAGCACCGGTGAAAGTGAATGTCAGCAAAATCGAGCCAGGGCAGCAGATGATTGCTGAATGGCGCGGCCAGCCGGTGTTCATTGTCCGCCGTACCGAGGAAATCCTGGGGAATCTCAAGAAGATCGAGGGCCAGCTCTCCGATCCGACCTCCAAAAACTCCACGCAACCCACTTATGTCGACCCTGAAGTGCGTTCGATCAAGCCGGAAATCCTCCTGTTGATCGGGATCTGCACTCACCTGGGTTGCTCACCGACTTTCCGTCCCGAAGTGGCACCCGCGGATCTGGGCAAAGACTGGGTAGGCGGCTATTTCTGCCCTTGCCACGGTTCCCACTACGATCTGGCTGGCCGCGTCTACAAGTCGCAACCTGCGCCTTTGAACCTGCCAGTACCCCCGCATTCCTATGAGACCGATGACCTGATTGTCATTGGCGTCGATACGGAGAAAGCGTGATGAGCAAGTTCATGGATTGGGTTGATGCACGCTTCCCCGCCACCAAGATGTGGGAAGACCATCTCAGCAAGTATTACGCTCCAAAAAACTTCAACTTCTTCTACTTCTTCGGATCGCTGGCGCTGCTCGTTCTGGTCAACCAGATCGTCACCGGTGTCTGGCTGACCATGAGCTACACCCCGTCGGCGGAAGAAGCGTTCGCTTCCGTCGAATACATCATGCGCGACGTCGAGTACGGTTCGATCCTGCGCCTGCTGCACTCCACCGGCGCTTCGGCGTTCTTCATCGTGGTCTATCTGCACATGTTCCGTGGCCTGCTCTACGGTTCGTACCAGAAACCGCGCGAGCTGGTGTGGGTCTTCGGCATGCTGATCTACCTGGCGCTGATGGCCGAAGCCTTCATGGGTTACCTGCTGCCGTGGGGCCAGATGTCCTACTGGGGTGCCCAGGTGATCATCTCGCTGTTCGGTGCGATCCCGGTCATCGGCAACGACCTGACCCAGTGGATCCGTGGTGACTACCTGATTTCCGGGATCACCCTGAACCGCTTCTTCGCCCTGCACGTGGTTGCGCTGCCGATCGTGATTCTCGGTCTGGTGGTGCTGCACATCCTGGCGCTGCACGAAGTCGGTTCGAACAACCCGGACGGCGTGGACATCAAGAAGCACAAAGACGAAAACGGTATCCCGCTGGACGGCATCGCCTTCCACCCGTACTACACCGTGAAAGATATCGTCGGCGTCGTGGTGTTCCTGTTCATCTTCTGCTTCATCGTGTTCTTCTTCCCGGAAATGGGTGGTTACTTCCTCGAAAAACCTAACTTCGAGCAAGCCAACCCGTTCAAGACGCCTGAGCACATTGCGCCGGTCTGGTACTTCACACCGTTCTACGCAATCTTGCGTGCGGTCCCTGACAAGCTCATGGGCGTTATCGCCATGGGTGCAGCGATTGCGGTGCTGTTCGTCCTGCCGTGGCTCGACCGCAGCCCGGTCAAGTCGATGCGCTACAAAGGCTGGATGAGCAAGATCTGGCTGGTGGTGTTCTGCATTTCGTTCGTGATCCTCGGCATTCTGGGCGTTCTGGCCCCGACGCCAGGCCGTACGCTGCTGTCGCAGGTCTGCACCTTCCTGTACTTCGCCTACTTCATTCTGATGCCGTTCTACACCAGGCTCGAGAAGACCAAACCGGTTCCGGAAAGGGTGACTGGCTGATGAAAAAGTTATTTTTTGCTCTGATTTTTGCTGCTCTGCCAGTGCTGTCTTTCGCGGCCGAACACGGTGGTCCGGAACTGGAAAAGGTCGACATCGACGTTTCCGACAAGGCTGCCCTGCAGGATGGTGCGCGTACTTTCGCCAACTATTGCATGGGTTGCCACAGTGCCAAGTTCCAGCGTTACGAGCGTGTGGCCGATGATCTCGGCGTTCCGCACGAACTGATGCTGGAGAAATTGGTGTTCACCGGCGCCAAGATCGGCGATCACATGAACATCGGCATGCAGCCGGCCGACGCCAAGACCTGGTTCGGCGCCGCGCCGCCGGACCTGACGCTGGTGGCTCGTGTTCGCGGCACTGACTGGCTCTACGGTTACCTCAAGTCGTTCTACGAAGATCCTGCACGTCCATGGGGCGTGAACAACAAGGTCTTCCCGAACGTCGGCATGCCTAACGTGCTGGTCGGCCTGCAAGGTCGTCAGGTCGTGGGTTGCAAACAGGTACAGATCGTCGAAGACGGCAAGAAGCAATATGACCCGCTGACCGGTACGCCTCTGACTCATGAAGCGTGCGATCAGTTGACCATCGTGCCGAAAACCGGAACCCTCAACGAAGAGCAGTTCGATGAGAAGGTCAAGAATCTGGTAACCTTCCTGGCTTACTCGGCTAACCCGGTTAAGCTGCAACATCAGCGCATCGGTACTTACGTCTTGCTGTACCTGGCGTTCTTCTTTGTGTTCGCCTACCTGCTCAAGCGTGAATACTGGAAAGACGTGCACTGATAACGCTTCAAGCAATTGCTGTTAATCGCGCGCGCCCAAGGGCGCCTCTGAAAACGCAACGCCTGGTTCGCCAGCCGTTGCGGGAGGCGCCCTCTGGGCGCGCGCGTTTTTCCGGCTCCGACTATTTCAACAAGCGAGGAGGATCGCCATGGGCGTGACCAATCGGTTGGCCTGTTACTCCGACCCCGCCGACCACTATTCCCACCGAGTGCGCATCGTGCTTGCAGAGAAGGGTGTCAGCGCCGAAATCATTTTTGTGGAGGCTGGTCGTCAGCCGCCTAAACTGATTGAAGTGAACCCTTACGGCAGTCTGCCCACGCTGGTCGATCGTGACCTGGCGTTGTGGGAGTCGACCGTGGTGATGGAATACCTGGATGAGCGTTACCCGCATCCGCCATTGATGCCCGTGTACCCGGTGGCGCGTGCCAACAGTCGTCTGCTGATTCACCGCATTCAGCGCGACTGGTGTGGTCTGGTGGATCTGATTCTGGATTCGCGCACCAAGGAAGCGGCCCGTGCCGTGGCGCGCAAGGAATTGCGCGAAAGCCTGACGGGCGTGTCGCCGCTGTTTGCCGACAAGCCGTTTTTCCTCAGTGAGGAACAAAGTCTGGTGGATTGCTGCCTATTGCCAATACTCTGGCGTTTGCCGATTCTGGGTATAGAACTGCCGCGGCCCGCCAAGCCGCTGCTTGATTATATGGAGCGTCAGTTTGCGCGTGAGGCTTTCCAGGCGAGTCTGTCTGGTGTCGAACGCGACATGCGCTAAGGCTTAAGGAGCCGCTATGAACTCCAGTCGACCTTATCTGGTCCGCGCGCTCTACGAGTGGATTGTGGATAACGATTGCACCCCGCACATGCTGGTCAATTCCGAGTACCCGGCGGTGCAGGTGCCACAGGGATTTGCCAGTGACGGGCAGATTGTCCTGAACATTTCGCCAAGTGCCGTGCGGCACTTGCATATGGACAACGACGTTGTGACCTTCGAAGGTCGCTTCGGTGGCGTCCCGCACAGTCTGTACGTGCCGATTGCTGCAATCCTGGGGATCTACGCCCGGGAAAACGGTCAGGGCATGGTGTTCGATCTGGAGTCGCCGATGGATGACGAAGACGAGATCGAGCAGGATGACGATGTTCCGCCACCGGACAGCGAGCCGCCGCGCCCAAGCGGCCGGCCAAGCCTGAAAGTGGTGAAGTAATAAAAAAGGCGATCCGGTTGGATCGCCTTTTTTGTGCCTGCGTTTTGCGGGTCAGTCGATGTATTCGAACAGCTTCACAATCTTCTGTACGCCGGAAACGCCCTGAACCAGGTTGGTCGCCTGGGCGGCCTCCTGTTTGGTCAGCAGACCCAGCAGATAGACGATACCGTTCTCGGTCACGACCTTGATGCGCGAGCCCGGAATGCTGGCGTCGGCGAGCATCTGGGTCTTGATCTTGGTGGTCAGCCAGGAGTCGTTCTGACGGGCAATGAAGCCTGAAGGTGCGATCACTTGCAGTTCGTTGTGAACCTTTTTCACGCGCTGGACGTTGGCGGCGGCCTGTTCGGCCTTCTCCTTGAGGTCTGCGCGCGGGGTCTGGCCGGCCAGCAACACGACACCGTTGAAGCTGGTGACGACGATGTGCGAGTCGTTGTCCAGGGCCGGGTCGGCCTTGGCCACGTTGACGCCGACTTTGGTTTCGATCAGCGAGTCATCGATCTTGCTGCCGAAAGTGCGGGTGCCACGGTCGTCTTCGATCGGCGCTTCACGGCTGGCATTCACCACCGAGGTGCAGCCGCTGATGCCGAGGCACAGGGTCAAGGCCAGAAGGCCAAGGCGATTAGGGGTCATTCTTCACTCCCGAACAGTTGGCTGTCGATCAGATCGCAAAGGCAATGGATCGCCAGCAAGTGGACTTCCTGAATACGTGCGGTGACGTTGGCCGGAACGCGAATCTCGACGTCTTCGGGCAGCAGCAGCGAAGCCATGCCGCCGCCGTCGCGTCCGGTCAATGCTACGACAATCATTTCGCGATCATGTGCGGCCTGGATCGCCTGAATAATGTTCGCCGAGTTGCCGCTGGTCGAAATCGCCAGCAATACGTCACCCGGCTGGCCGAGTGCGCGGATCTGCTTGGAGAACACTTCGTTGTAGCTGTAGTCGTTGGCGATCGAGGTGATGGTCGAGCTGTCGGTGGTCAGCGCGATGGCCGGCAGGCTAGGGCGCTCACGCTCGAAACGGTTGAGCAGTTCCGAGGAGAAGTGCTGGGCGTCGCCGGCCGAGCCGCCGTTACCGCACGAGAGCATTTTGCCCTCGTTGAGCAGGGCGTTGACCATCACCTGGCTGGCTTGCTCGATGTGCGGTGCAAGTACGTCCATCGCCTGTTGCTTGGTGTCGATGCTGGCCTGGAAAAGCTGGCGAATTCGGGATTGCATGTCCATCTGTGTGACCTTAATTAGCGCGGCTGTCCGGCACGTGAATGTGCAGCCCGCAAAGCAAAGAGCAAAAGTGTTGAGTGAAAGTGTCCGGGTCGGAGCAGGCGGTCAACTGTCGAACGCATTCTGCAACCAGTTCAGCTGACCCTGGTGGCTGTCGATGGCCACCACGTCGAAGCGGCAGGGGGAATTGGCCCAACGCGACTCGCGCTGAAGAAAATACTGTGCGGCGAAAATCAGTTTCTGCCGTTTGCGCCCATCGATGCTGTCGAGTGCGCCACCCCATTGAGTGTTCTTTCGGTAACGGACTTCGACGAATACTACTGTATCGCCATCAAGCATGACCAGATCAAGCTCACCGCGTTTACATAACCAGTTCTGCGCCAGCAGGCGCAGACCCTGGTGTTGCAGATGCTCGAGCGCCTGGCGCTCGGCATCCTTGCCGCTTTGCAGGTGTGACCTGTCGGGCATCAGCGTGGAGTGTCCGGCAGGCGCTGGATCTGACCGCTGACGAACTGCGCCCATGGCAATTGACGGATGACGCGCTGGGACTGGGTCATGCCCAGGCTGCCCGACTGACCTTCGATGCGGCTGTCCGGCAGTGCCTTGAGCTGATCCAGGCGTGGCGCCAGGCGGTAGGCATCGACGCCCATCGCGTACAGGCGGCCGAGGCTACCGGCGGCTTGTGGCCATTGCGCGGTGACCTGTTGACGCAGCGGATCGCTGGTTTCCAGCAGCCACGGGGTTTCGCAGAAGCGCACACCATTCATGTCGTTGTACTGGTTCACGTCGCCGCTGGCGCTGAACACGTGGGAGGTTGCATAGACCGGCACGTCACCAGCGTACTGGAAGTTCAGGGTCGGCTTGATCTGCTGCGCCTGCTGCGGGGTGGCGGCGAGGAAGATGAACTCGATGTCCTGGCGACGCGACGGCTGGGCGGCAACGTTGGTGCCGGCAGCATTCTGCAGGCTCTTGGCGCGGGCTTCGCTCTGACGCAGCTGGAACATGTCGGCGATCTGCTGGGCCAGTTGCACCGGCTGGTCGACACGTTCGGTGGCAACGATGCTGCCACCGTTGGCTTGCCAGTCCTGGCTGAAGGCGCGCAGCACACGGTCGCCCCATTCGCCTTTCGGCACCATGATGGCGGCGCGATGCAGGCCGTCGGCACGGGCGCGGCGGGAGACTTCGCGGGCTTCGTCTTCAGCGGCCAGACCGAACTGGAACAGCTGCGCCGGGCCTTGATCGCCTTCGCTGTAGTTCAGGGCGAGGGTGGTGATCGGCAGTTGCGGGCGAGTGCTCAATTGTTTGACCAGTGGCTTCTCCAGCGGGCCGACGACCAGTTGCACACCATCGGCCTGGGCCTTGCGGTAGAACTCGTCGAGGTTGGTCAGTTTCGAGCTGTCGTAGAACTCGATGGCCGGTGGTTTCTGGCCAGCTTGCTGAGCCTGATAGTGCGCGGCCATGAAGCCGTCACGCAGGGCCTTGCCGACCGAGGCCAGTTGGCCGTCCTGTGGCAGCAGCAGGGCGATCTTGCTCAGAGGCTGGCTGGCCAGCTCCTTGAGTTTGGTCAGGGGCAGCGGCAGGTTGATCGCGGCTGGGTGTTTCGGATGCTGGTTGCGCCAGTTGTCGATGGCGGCTTGCTGCTGCTCCAGGGTGCCGGCGGTTTTCACGGCCAGAGCCAGGCTCATCCAGCCGCCGAGGTCGTCGGTGGTGTTCGCTTGCAGTTGATCGGCCGGCAGCGACGCAATCAGGGTCCAGATCGCTTCGTGGTTCTTGCTGGCGGCTTCGCCTTCCAGCATCGGCGCGATGAAGATGCGCTCGCGTGCGGCAGCCAGGGTCTGGCCGTCGGCTTCAAGGGCGCGGGCGTGAACGGTGCCGGCGCGAACTTGCAGCGGTACGGACATTTCACTCAGGCGTTGCAGGCTTGGGTGGCTCAGGGCAGTCAGCGCGGCTTTCGGCTGATTGCGGGTCATGGCCAGTTCGGCAGACAGGGTGCTGGCGAATGCCTGCTGGCCGGGCTGGAGTTGTTCCATCGGCACTTGCTGCAGGATTTGCGCGGACTGTCCGGCATTGCCCTGGCGGTACGCCATGTCTGCCGCACTCAGGCGCAGCAGCGCAGCCTTGTCCGGCGATTTGGCCTGGGCAGCCTGTTCGAGCAGTTGCTCAATGGTGGCATCCGGGGTCCGTGGAAGTTCGCCAAGGCTGGAGGAAGGGGAGCTGGCGCAAGCCGCCAGCAAGGCAGCGAGGCAGAGGGCAGTGAACAGCCGCAGGCAAGCGATCATGTAAGTGTTCCTGATACTCGATCAAATTAGCGTCGAATTGTACCCAAGCACTGGCCGGGGCGCGATGTTACTGGCGTGAAACCGTCAATTTAGCTGATACAAAGAGTGCGCAGCCTCACAATGGTGCGACAAACCGTGTCCGACCCGGACGCATCGTCCGGCGCACGACGCGCTACAATGGCGGCTTTTACCGATCATGAGGTGTGCGCTTTGACTGCTCCAGGTCCTTTGAATTCCGCTGCGGGCTCGCTTTATGTGGTGGCGACGCCCATCGGCAACCTGGATGACATCAGCGCCCGGGCGTTGAGGATCCTGCGCGAGGTGGCGCTGATCGCCGCCGAGGACACGCGCCATTCCCAGCGCCTGATGCAGCACTTCGGCATCTCCACGCCGCTGGCAGCCTGTCATGAACACAACGAGCGCGATGAAGGCAGTCGCTTCATTACCCGTCTGCTGGCGGGCGACAACGTCGCACTGATTTCCGATGCCGGTACGCCGCTGATTTCCGATCCGGGTTATCACCTGGTGCGTCAGGCCCGTGCCGCCGGGATCAATGTGGTGCCGGTGCCGGGTGCGTGCGCGTTGATCGCAGCGTTATCGGCTGCCGGTCTGCCGTCCGACCGCTTTATCTTCGAAGGCTTTTTGCCGGCCAAGGCCGTGGGGCGCAAGGCGCGTCTGGAAGCTATCAAGGAAGAACCGCGCACGCTGATTTTTTACGAGGCGCCGCACCGTATTCTGGAATGCCTGCAGGATATGGAGGCGGTGTTCGGTGCTGATCGTCCTGCATTGCTCGCTCGTGAAATCACCAAGACCTTCGAAACGCTCAAGGGATTGCCGCTGAGCGAGTTGCGGGCATTCGTCGAGGCGGACAGTAATCAGCAGCGTGGCGAATGCGTCGTGGTGGTGGCAGGCTGGACCGCGCCGGAATCCGAAGACGCCGTCAGCAGCGAGGCGATGCGCATCCTCAATCTGTTGCTCGAAGAGATGCCGCTCAAGCGCGCGGCGGCTCTGGCAGCGCAAATCACCGGTGAGCGCAAAAACGTGCTGTATCAGGTAGCACTGGATCAGCAAAAAGACGCGTAACCCGTCGCGCAGACCGGTTTGCGGGCTATTAGCGCTTGTTCTTCGGCCGCTCTGCCGTTAACCTGCGCGGCGGAGAGTCGATCGGACAGTCGCTGCCCTCTATGAAAATTAGGGGGGGGAGGAAAGTCCGGGCTCCATAGGGCGAAGTGCCAGGTAATGCCTGGGAGGCGTGAGCCTACGGAAAGTGCCACAGAAAATAACCGCCTAAGCGCTTCGGCGCCGGTAAGGGTGAAAAGGTGCGGTAAGAGCGCACCGCACGTCTGGCAACAGTTCGTGGCTAGGTAAACCCCACTTGGAGCAAGACCAAATAGGGTCCCAAGGCGTGGCCCGCGCTGGGACCGGGTAGGTTGCTAAAGATGTCCAGTGATGGCCATCGTAGACGAATGACTGTTCAAGACAGAACCCGGCTTACAGATCGACTCTCCACCTTTTTCTTTTCCCTGCTTGAATTAAAGGCGACAGGGCTGTTTATTATCAGCAGGCCTGCGCTGGAAATTCGGTAGCGGCAGACGCAGTAATAGCCATTTCCCACCTTGCTTCAATCAACAGCAGAAGCGCTTTTGTAATACCGAAAAAATCTTACTCTTAACAAATTACTTTAACTTTCGAGCGCAGCTTTCAGTGCTGCTTCAAGTTATTGGATAAAAGCATCCGCCAGATTCTCGTTGCTCCTCCTTTTATGCTCCTAAATCTCCGTTCTGTAAGGGTTTTCCTTTAATCCGCGCCTTGACGGTGTGGTGGGCGCATTCCTATAGTGTGCGCAAGTGGCGGAAAGTGGCATGAAGTGGGTTTTTTGAGCTCAAAACGATAAAAATTGGAGAAACGCAGACGTGTTTCGCGGAGCTAACGCTATCAGTCTCGACGCAAAGGGCCGTCTCGCCATGCCGAGCCGGTACCGTGACGAGCTCGATTCGCGCAGTTCCGGCCAATTGATCGTGACCATTGATGCCGTTGATCCATGTTTGTGTGTCTACCCGCTCGATGAGTGGGAAATTATTGAAACCAAGTTGCGCGCGCTTCCTTCGCTTCGCGAAGAGAACCGTCGTCTGCAGCGTTTATTGATTGGTAATGCCGTTGACCTCGAGCTCGACGGCAGTGGTCGTTTTCTGGTGCCGCCGCGCCTGCGCGAATACGCGAAGCTCGACAAGCGCGCGATGCTGGTAGGCCAACTGAACAAGTTCCAACTGTGGGACGAAGATGCCTGGAACGCGGTTTCTGCCGCTGACCTGGCTGCCATACAACAACCGGGCGCCATGCCTGACGAACTGCGTGATCTGATCCTGTGACTATTGATAGCGGCTTTAACCACATCACCGTACTGCTTGACGAAGCCGTCGAGGCTCTCGCCGTACGTCCTGATGGCTGCTATCTGGACGGCACGTTCGGGCGCGGCGGGCACAGCCGGTTGATCCTGAGCAAGCTCGGGCCGGATGGTCGGCTCATCGGATTCGACAAGGATCCTCAAGCGATTGCCACCGGGCAAACGCTAGCGGCCGAAGACGGCCGCTTTGTCGTTGTGCAGCGCAGCTTTGCCGAGCTTGGCTCGGTCGTTGCCGAACAGGGTCTGGCCGGCAAGGTCAGCGGCATTCTGCTGGATCTGGGCGTCTCTTCGCCGCAGCTCGATGATGCCGAGCGCGGCTTCAGTTTCCTCAACGACGGCCCGCTGGACATGCGTATGGATCCGTCCCGTGGCATCAGCGCCGCCGAGTTCGTCAACACCGCGCCGGTGGAAGAAATCGCCCGTGTCTTCAAGGAATACGGCGAAGAACGCTTCTCCGGTCGCATGGCCCGTGCCGTGGCCGAGCGTCGTGACATCACGCCGTTCGAGCGCACCGCCGATCTGGCCGAAGTCCTGAAAGTCGCCAACCCGGCGTGGGAAAAGGGCAAGAACCCGGCAACCCGCGCTTTTCAGGGCCTGCGCATTCACGTCAATAACGAACTGGGCGATCTGGAAGCGGGCCTTGAAGCCGCGCTCGAATGCCTGGAAGTGGGCGGCCGTCTGGTCGTGATCAGCTTCCACTCGCTGGAAGACCGTATCGTCAAACTGTTCATGCGCAAGCTGGTGAAAGGCGAAGCCGACAACCTGCCGCGCAACCTGCCGGTTCGCCACGTTGCGTTCGAACCGAAAATCAAAGTCCATGGCAAAGCGCAGACGGCCTCCGACGCCGAACTCAAAGCCAACCCACGTTCCCGTAGCGCCGTCATGCGCGTCGCGGAGAAGCTGCGGTGAGCAAGCTTTTCGCCAAGCCACTGCCCGGCGGCAGCTTTTTCATGCTGCTGCTGTTCATTGGCGTGCTTGTGTCGGCCATCGGCGTGTCTTACAGCGCCCACTGGAACCGGCAGTTGCTCAACACCCTTTACAACGAACTGAGCGTGCGCGACAAGGCGCAGGCCGAGTGGGGGCGCCTGATTCTGGAGCAAAGCACCTGGACCGCCCACAGCCGGATCGAAGTGCTGGCCACCGAACAACTGAAGATGCACATCCCCGGCGCGGCTGACGTGAAGATGGTGGCGCCATGATGAAACTCGAGGGGGCTCTCTTCCCGTGGCGTTTCCGTCTGATGGTGGCACTGCTCGGCGTGATGGTCGCAGCCATCTGCTGGCGCATCATTGACCTGCAAGTGGTTGACCGTGACTTCCTCAAAGGTCAGGGCGACGCGCGCAGTCTTCGGCACATTCCGATTCCGGCTCACCGTGGTCTGATCACCGACCGTAACGGCGAGCCGCTGGCCGTGAGTACCCCGGTGACCACGCTCTGGGCGAACGCCAAGGAAATGCAGACCGCCAAAGAGAAGTGGCCGGCACTGGCTGCCGCGCTGGGGCAGGATCCGAAAGCCCTGGCCGAACGTCTCGAAGCCCAGGCCAACAAAGAATTCATTTATCTGGTGCGCGGGTTGACCCCCGAGCAGGGCCAGGCCGTGCTCGACCTGAAAGTGCCAGGTGTCTACGGCATCGAAGAATTCCGCCGGTTCTATCCGGCCGGTGAAGTGACGGCGCACATGGTCGGCTTCACCGACATCGATGACCACGGTCGTGAAGGCGTCGAACTGGCCTACGATGAATGGCTGGCCGGCGTGCCCGGCAAGCGGCAAGTCATCAAGGATCGGCGCGGACGGCTGATCAAGGATGTCCAGGTCACCAAAAACGCCAAGGCCGGCAAGCCCTTGGCGTTGTCGATTGACCTGCGCCTGCAATACCTGGCCAACCGTGAACTGCGCAACGCGATCATCGAGAACGGCGCCAAGGCCGGCAGTCTGGTGATCATGGACGTGAAGACCGGCGAGATTCTCGCGATGGTCAACCAGCCGACCTACAACCCGAACAACCGTCGCAACCTGCAGCCGGCGATGATGCGTAACCGCGCGATGATCGACGTGTTCGAACCCGGTTCGACCATGAAGGCGATCTCGATGAGCGCCGCGATCGAAACCGGCCGCTGGAAACCGAGTGACACCGTCGAGGTGTATCCGGGCTCCCTGCAGATCGGCAAATACACGATCAAGGACGTATCGAAGACCGAAGGTCCGGTACTCGACCTGACCGGCATTCTGATCAATTCCAGTAACGTCGGCATGAGTAAGGTCGCGTTCGACATTGGCGGCGAAACCATTTTCCGCCTCGCACAGAAAGTCGGCCTCGGCCAGGACACCGGCCTCGGCTTCCCGGGCGAACGTGTCGGCAACCTGCCGAACTACCGCGAGTGGCGCAAGGCCGAGACCGCAACGCTGTCGTACGGCTACGGTATTTCGGTGACTGCGATCCAGCTGGTGCATGCGTTCTCGGCGCTGGCCAACAACGGTCGTCTCGCACCGTTGACTCTGATCAAAACCGACAAGGCGCCGCAGACCACCCAGGTGCTGCCGGAAGCCGTCGCCAAAACCATGCAAGGCATGCTGCAACAAGTGATCGAAGCCCCGCGCGGCGTGTTCCGTGCGCAGGTGCCGGCGTATCACGTGGGCGGCAAGTCCGGTACCGCGCGTAAAACATCGGTCGGCACCAAGGGCTACGCCGAAAACTCTTATCGCTCGCTGTTCGCCGGCTTCGGCCCGATGAGCGATCCACGTTATGCAATCGTCGTGGTGATCGATGAACCGACCAAGGCCGGTTACTTCGGTGGTCTGGTCTCGGCGCCGGTGTTCAGTCGCGTGATGTCGGGCACTCTGCGCCTGATGAACGTCACCCCGGACAACCTGCCGACCACACAACAGGCCAACGCCACCCCGGCCGTTCCGCTGAAAGCCAATGGAGGGCGCGGCTGATGTCTCTGAGTCTGAACAAGATTTTCCCTCACGCCGGCCACGATCTGTTGATCCGTGAACTGGCGCTCGACAGTCGCAACGTACGCGCGGGTGACCTGTTCCTCGCGGTGCCGGGCGGCAAGTTCGACGGTCGTGCGCACATTGCCGACGCCTTGCAGCGCGGTGCTGCCGCCGTGGCCTATGAAGTGGAAGGCGCCACCGTGCTGCCGATCACCGAAGTGCCGCTGATTCCGGTCAAGGGCCTGGCAGCGCAGCTGTCGGACATCGCCGGGCGTTTTTACGGTGAGCCAAGTCATCACCTGAACCTGATCGGCGTGACCGGCACCAACGGCAAGACCAGCGTGACCCAACTGGTGGCGCAGGCGCTGGACCTGCTCGGCCAGCATTGCGGCATCGTCGGCACTTTGGGTTCCGGTTTCCACGGCTCGCTGCAAAGCGGCCTGCACACCACACCGAATCCGATTGCCATGCAAGCGACCCTGGGCGACCTGAAAAAGGCCGGCGCCAAAGCCGTGGCCATGGAAGTTTCGTCTCACGGTCTGGATCAAGGCCGAGTTACCGCGCTGGCGTTCGACGTCGCAGTGATGACCAACCTGTCCCGTGATCACCTGGATTACCACGGCACCATGGAGGCCTACGCCGAGGCGAAGGCCAAGCTCTTCGCCTGGAATGACTTGAAGTGCCGCGTGGTCAACCTCGACGACGATTTCGGCCGGCAACTGGCCGCTGAAAAACGCGAGTCGCGACTGATTACTTACAGCCTGCTCGACAGCAGCGCCTATCTGTATGTACGTGAAGCGCAGTTCGATGACCTTGGCGTGCGAGCCACGCTGGTCACGCCGCAGGGCGAGCACCATCTGCGCAGCACGCTGCTCGGTCGTTTCAATCTGAGCAACGTGCTGGCCGCTGTCGGTGCGCTGCTCGGTCTCGACTACGCGCTCGACGAAATCCTTAAGGTATTGCCGAAACTCGAAGGCCCGGCCGGACGCATGCAGCGTCTCGGCGGCGGCACTCAGCCGCTGGTGGTGGTCGATTACGCGCATACCCCGGACGCCCTGGAAAAAGTACTGACCGCGTTGCGTCCGCACGTCAAAGGTCAACTGCTGTGCCTGTTCGGCTGCGGCGGTGATCGCGATCGCGGCAAGCGTCCGCTGATGGCCGAAGTGGTCGAGCGTCTGGCCGACCGCGTGCTGGTGACCGATGACAATCCGCGCACCGAAGACCCGGCGGCAATTTTCGATGACATCCGCGCCGGCTTCACGGCTGTGGATAACGTGACGTTCGTGGCCGGTCGCGGCCAGGCCATCGCACAACTGATTGCCGGTGCTTCGGCGGATGACGTGATCGTTCTGGCCGGCAAAGGTCATGAGGACTATCAGGAAATCAACGGCGAGCGCCATGCATTTTCCGATCTGGTCGAGGCCGATCACGCCCTGACCGCGTGGGAGGTGGCCCATGCTTAAGGCCCTGAAACTCAGCGAACTGACCAACGCGCTCGACGCCCGTCTGATCAGCGCCGACGCCAGTTTTGACGGCGTGAGCATCGACAGCCGCGCGATCAAGGCTGGCCAACTGTTTATCGCCCTGACCGGCCCGCGTTTCGACGGTCATGACTATCTGAACGAAGTCGCCGCCAAAGGCGCCGTTGCGGCATTGGTCGAGCGCGAAGTCGCCGACAGCACGCTGCCGCAATTGCTGGTCAAGGACACCCGCCAGGCCCTCGGCCAGTTGGGTGCGTTGAACCGTGCCGCATTCACCAAACCGGTCGCGGCCGTTACCGGTTCCAGCGGCAAGACCACGGTCAAGGAAATGCTCGCGAGCATCCTGCGCACGCGCGGTTCGGTGCACGCGACCCGTGGCAACCTGAACAACGACCTCGGCGTACCGCTGACCCTGCTCGAACTCGCCCCGGAACACAGCGCGGCAGTGATCGAACTGGGCGCCTCGCGTCTGGGTGAAATCGCTTACACCGTAGGGCTGACCAAGCCGCACGTGGCGATCCTCAACAACGCCGGGACCGCCCATGTCGGCGAGTTCGGCGGGCCGGAGAAAATCGTCGAAGCCAAGGGCGAAATCATCGAAGGGCTGGCGGCCGACGGCGTCGCCGTGCTGAACCTCGATGACAAGGCGTTTGGCATCTGGAAAACCCGCGCCGGCGCGCGCAAGGTGCTGACGTTTGCCCTGAGCAACACTCAGGCGGATTTTTACGCCAGCGACCTGGCCACCGATGCCCGTGGCTGCCCGGCGTTCAACCTGCACAGTCCTGAAGGTGTGGAACGGGTTCAACTGAACCTGCTCGGCACCCATAACGTTGCCAACGCCATGGCTGCCGCCGCTGCCGCTCACGCTTTGGGCGTGTCGCTGTTCGGCATTGCCACCGGGCTTGGCGCGGTACAACCGGTCAAGGGTCGCACCGTCGCGCAACTGGCGAAAAACGGCATGCGCGTGATCGATGACACTTACAACGCGAACCCCACCTCGATGTGCGCGGCCGTTGATATACTCGCCGGCTTTTCCGGTCGCACCGTCCTGGTGCTCGGGGATATCGGCGAGTTGGGCGACTGGGCGGAGCAGGGGCACCGCGACGTGGGCGAATACGCCCGGGGCAAGGTTTCCGCGCTTTACGCCGTCGGGCCGAACATGGTCCACGCCGTGAACGCATTCGGTGAAGAGGCGCATCACTTCGGCACACAAGCCGAACTGATCCAGGCCCTCGGCGCCGAGCAGGACACAAACACCACCATTTTGATCAAGGGTTCGCGCAGCGCAGCGATGGAAAACATCGTTGCGGCCCTGTGCGGGTCCAGTCTGGAGAAACATTAATGCTGCTGCTGCTAGCGGAGTATCTGCAACAGTTCTACAAAGGCTTCGCGGTCTTCCAGTACCTGACCCTGCGCGGGATTCTCGGTGTGCTGACCGCGCTGGTCTTGTCGCTGTGCTACGGCCCGTGGATGATCCGCACCCTGCAGAACCGTCAGATCGGCCAGTCGGTTCGTAACGATGGCCCGCAATCGCACCTGTCCAAATCCGGTACGCCGACCATGGGCGGCGCGCTGATTCTGTCTTCGATCGGCGTCAGCACCCTGCTGTGGGCTGACCTGAGCAACCGCTACGTGTGGGTCGTGTTGCTGGTGACCCTGCTGTTCGGCGCCATCGGCTGGGTCGACGACTACCGCAAGGTGATCGAGAAGAACTCCCGTGGCCTGCCGAGCCGCTGGAAATATTTCTGGCAGTCGGTGTTCGGCCTCGGTGCGGCGATCTTCCTTTATATGACTGCCAGCACTCCGGTGGAAACCACCCTGATCCTGCCGATGCTCAAGGACTACAGCATTCCGCTGGGCGCAGGCTTCATCGTGCTGACGTACTTTGTGATCGTCGGTTCGAGCAACGCGGTCAATCTCACCGACGGCCTCGACGGTCTGGCGATCATGCCGACAGTGATGGTTGGTGGTGGCCTGGGCATTTTCTGCTACCTGTCGGGTAACGTGAAATTCGCTGAGTACCTGTTGATCCCGTACGTACCGGGTGCAGGCGAGCTGATCGTGTTCTGCGGCGCGCTGATCGGTGCCGGCCTGGGCTTCCTGTGGTTCAACACCTACCCGGCGCAAGTCTTCATGGGCGACGTCGGCGCACTGGCGCTGGGCGCGGCCCTGGGCACCATCGCAGTGATCGTCCGTCAGGAAATCGTCCTGTTCATCATGGGCGGCGTGTTCGTGATGGAAACCCTGTCAGTCGTCATTCAGGTTGCGTCCTTTAAGCTGACCGGTCGCCGTGTGTTCCGCATGGCGCCGATTCACCACCACTTTGAACTCAAGGGCTGGCCCGAGCCGCGCGTGATCGTCCGTTTCTGGATCATCACCGTGATTCTCGTGCTGATTGGCCTTGCCACCCTGAAGCTGAGGTAGAACGAGTGTCTCTGATCGCTTCTGACCACTTCCGCATCGTTGTCGGCCTCGGCAAGAGCGGCATGTCCCTGGTTCGCTTCCTGGCGAACCGGGGCGTGGCGTTTGCTGTGGCCGACACGCGGGAAAATCCACCGGAACTGGCCACGCTCCAGCGTGACTATCCGCACGTGGAAGTGCGTTGTGGCGAGCTGGACGTCGAATTCCTGTGCCGTGCCGACGAGCTCTACGTGAGCCCCGGCCTGGCGCTGGCGACCCCGGCCCTGCAAGCCGCCGCGGCCCGTGGCGTGAAGCTGTCCGGCGACATCGAGCTGTTCGCGCGTAACGCGAAGGCGCCGATCGTGGCCATCAGCGGTTCCAACGCAAAAAGCACCGTCACCACCCTGGTCGGCGAGATGGCGGCTGCGGCCGGCAAACGCGTGGCCGTGGGCGGCAACCTTGGTACGCCGGCGCTGGATCTGCTCAGCGACGACGTCGAGCTGTACGTGATGGAGCTGTCGAGCTTCCAGCTGGAAACCACTGACCAGCTCAACGCCGAAGTGGCGACCGTGCTCAACATTAGCGAAGACCACATGGACCGCTACAGCGGTCTGCCGGCCTATCACCTGGCCAAGCACCGGATCTTCCGTGGTGCCAAGCAGTTCGTGGTCAACCGTCAGGACGCCTTGACCCGGCCGCTGATGGGCGAGGGCCAGCCGTGCTGGACCTTCGGCCTGACCAAACCCGATTTCAAGGCCTTCGGTCTGCGCGAAGAGAATGGCGAGAAATACCTGGCCTTCGAATTCCAGAACCTGATGCCGGTGCGCGAACTGAAGATTCGCGGCGCCCACAACCAGTCCAACGCCCTGGCGGCGCTGGCGCTCGGCCACGCGGTCGGGCTGCCGTTCGACGCCATGCTGGCAGCGCTGCGCACCTTCGCCGGTCTCGAACACCGTTGCCAGTGGGTGCGTGATCTGGACGGCGTCGGTTACTACAACGATTCCAAGGCCACCAACGTTGGCGCCGCACTGGCGGCCATTGAAGGCCTGGGCGCGGACATCGACGGTAAGGTCGTGCTGATCGCCGGTGGCGACGGCAAGGGTGCCGAATTCAAGGACCTGCGCGATCCGGTGGCCGCCCATTGCCGCGCCGTGATCCTGATGGGCCGCGACTCCGACAAGATCGGCGAAGCGATCGGCGATGCCGTTCCGCTGATTCGTGCGACCACTCTGGTCGACGCGGTCGCCCAATGCCGTGCCGCCGCCCAACCGGGCGACGTGGTGCTGCTGTCGCCGGCCTGCGCCAGTTTCGACATGTTCAAGAACTACGAAGACCGTGGTCACCAGTTCGTCCGCGCCGTGGAGGATCTGGCATGAGCTTGAGAAACATCATCAAGCCATACCCGTCGCCGCTGATCACCGGACGCGGGATCGACCTCGACTTCCCGATGCTCGCCGGTTGCCTGGCGTTGCTCGGCCTGGGCCTGATCATGATTGCTTCGGCCTCGACAGAAGTCGGCGCGGCGCAGTCGGGCAGTGCTCTTTATTACATGACCCGTCACCTGATCTACGTGGTGCTGGGCCTGGGCGCGTGCGTCGTCACCATGATGATCCCGATCGCCACCTGGCAGCGACTGGGCTGGCTGATGCTGATCGGTGCGTTCGGTCTGCTGGTGATGGTGATCATCCCGGGGATCGGCCGTGAGGTGAACGGCTCGATGCGCTGGATCGGTTTCAGCTTCTTCAACGTTCAGCCGTCCGAGATCGCCAAGGTGTTCGTGGTGATCTACCTGGCCGGTTACCTGGTGCGTCGTCAGAAAGAAGTGCGCGAGAGCTGGATGGGTTTCTTCAAGCCTTTCATCGTGCTGCTGCCGATGGCGGGCCTGTTGCTGATGGAGCCGGACTTCGGTGCCACCGTCGTGATGATGGGCGCTGCGGCGGCGATGCTGTTCCTCGGTGGGGTCGGGCTGTTCCGGTTCTCGCTGATGGTGGTGCTGGCCGTCGGTGCGGTGGTGTTGCTGATTCAGATGCAGCCGTACCGGATGGCGCGTCTGACCAACTTCGCCGACCCGTGGGCCGACCAGTTCGGCGCCGGTTATCAGTTGTCGCAAGCCTTGATCGCATTCGGTCGCGGTGAATGGCTGGGCGTTGGCCTGGGCAACAGCGTGCAGAAGCAGTTCTACCTGCCGGAAGCGCACACCGACTTCGTGTTCTCGGTCCTGGCCGAAGAGCTCGGTGCCGTGGGTTCGCTGTGCACCGTGGCACTGTTCGTGTTCGTGTGTATTCGCGGCATGTACATCGGTCTGTGGGCCGAGAAAGCCAAACAGTTTTTTGCCGCTTATGTTGCCTACGGTCTGTCGTTCCTGTGGATCGGCCAGTTCCTGATCAACATCGGCGTGAACGTCGGCCTGCTGCCGACCAAGGGCCTGACCTTGCCGTTCCTCAGTTATGGCGGCAGTTCCCTGGTGATCTGCTGCGCCTGCCTTGGCTTGTTGCTGAGGATCGAGTGGGAGAGCCGGACCCACCTGGGCAGTGAAGAGATGGAATTCCATGAGAGCGACTTCGCCGAGGAGCCGAACCATGGGCGCTAACGTATTGATCATGGCCGGCGGCACCGGTGGCCACGTGTTCCCGGCGCTGGCCTGTGCCCGCGAATTCCAGGCGCGCGGCTACACCGTGCACTGGCTCGGCACGCCGCGCGGGATCGAAAACGATCTGGTGCCGGCGGCGGGTCTTGAATTGCACCGCATCAACGCCACCGGCCTGCGCGGCAAGGGCAAGCTGTCGTTGCTCAAGGCGCCGTTCATGCTGCTGAAATCGGTGTGGCAGGCGCGGGCGATCATTCGCCGCTTGCGTCCGGTGTGCGTGGTCGGATTCGGCGGCTATGTGACCGGCCCCGGTGGTCTTGCTGCCAAACTGGCCGGCGTGCCGGTGATCGTTCATGAGCAGAACGCCGTGGCCGGCACCGCCAATCGGTTGCTGGTGCCGTTCGCCGCCCGGGTGTGTGAAGCCTTCCCCGACACCTTTACCCTGTCGGACAGCCGCCGTACCACCGGTAACCCGGTGCGCAGCGAGCTGTTCCTCGAAACACCGCGCCCGGCCCTGGCCGGACGCAAGGCGCGTTTGCTGATCCTGGGCGGAAGCCTGGGCGCAGAGCCGTTGAACAAGTTGCTGCCTGAAGCCCTGGCACAAGTCGCTGCCGACTTGCGTCCGGAAGTGTTCCATCAGGCTGGCAGAAACCACGATGAAGTGACTGCAGAGCGCTACCGCGCCGCCGGCGTGGATGCGCAGGTGCAGCCGTTCATCAAAGACATGGCCCAGGCCTATGGCTGGGCTGACCTGGTGGTGTGCCGCGCTGGCGCATTGACCATCAGCGAACTGGCCGCCGCCGGTCTGCCCTCGATGCTGGTGCCCTTGCCCCACGCGATCGACGATCACCAGACCCGCAACGCCGATTATTTGGCCCGCGAAGGCGCTGCCTTCCTGATGCCGCAAAGAACGACTGGCGCCGCGGACCTTGCCGCGCGCCTGACAGAGGTCTTGATGCAACCGCAACGACTCGAACAAATGGCCCAAGCGGCCCGCCGTCTGGCGAAACCCGAAGCCACCCGTAGCGTGGTCGATACCTGTCTGGAGGTGGCCCATGGTTGAGAATCAGAAAGCCATGCCGCAACCGGAAATGCGCCGCATCCGTCGCATCCACTTCGTCGGGATCGGCGGCGTGGGCATGTGCGGTATTGCCGAAGTGCTGCTGAACCTGGGCTATGAAGTGTCCGGTTCGGACCTGAAAGCTTCGCCGGTGACCGAGCGCCTGGAATCCTTCGGTGCGCAGATCTTCATCGGCCACCGTGCCGAGAACGCCGCGGCCGCCGATGTGCTGGTGGTGTCGAGCGCCGTCAATACTTCCAACCCGGAAGTGGCGACTGCCCTTGAGCGTCGTATTCCGGTGGTGCCGCGTGCCGAAATGCTTGCCGAACTGATGCGCTACCGTCACGGCATCGCCGTCGCCGGTACCCACGGCAAAACCACCACTACCAGCCTGATCGCTTCGGTGTTCGCGGCCGGTGGCCTGGATCCGACCTTCGTCATCGGTGGCCGTCTGAACGCCGCGGGCACCAATGCCCAGCTCGGCACCAGCCGTTACCTGATCGCCGAAGCCGATGAAAGCGACGCAAGCTTCCTGCACCTGCAACCGCTGGTGGCCGTGGTTACCAACATCGACGCCGACCACATGGCGACCTACGACGGCGACTTCAACAAACTGAAGAAAACCTTCGTCGAGTTTCTGCACAACCTGCCGTTCTACGGTCTGGCGGTGGTGTGCCTGGACGACCCGGTGGTGCGTGAAATCCTGCCGCAGGTCAAACGCCCGGTCGTCACCTATGGCTTCAGCGAAGAAGCCGACGTGCGCGCGATCAATGTGCGCCAGCAGGGCATGCAGACCTTCTTCACCGTGCTGCGTCCCGAGCGTGAGCCGCTGGATGTGTCCGTGAACATGCCGGGCAACCACAACGTGCTCAACGCGCTGGCCACCATCTGCATCGCCACCGACGAAGGCGTCAGCGATGAAGCCATCGTCCAGGGCCTGTCCGGGTTCCAGGGTGTCGGCCGACGCTTCCAGGTCTACGGCGAACTGCCGGTAGACGGCGGCAGCGTGATGCTGGTCGACGACTACGGTCACCACCCGACTGAAGTCGCAGCCGTGATCAAAGCCGTGCGCGGTGGCTGGCCTGAGCGCCGTCTGGTGATGGTCTACCAGCCGCACCGTTACAGCCGCACCCGTGATCTGTACGACGATTTCGTCAATGTACTGGCCGACGCCAACGTGCTGCTGCTGATGGAAGTCTATCCGGCCGGCGAAGAGCCGATTCCGGGCGCCGACAGCCGCAAGCTATGCAACAGCATCCGCCAGCGCGGTCAGCTCGACCCGATCTACATCGAGCGCGGCGTCGATCTGGCGCCACTGGTCAAGCCGCTGCTGCGTGCCGGCGACATTCTGCTGTGCCAGGGCGCCGGTGACATCGGCGGCCTCGCACTGAAACTGTTGAAAAGCGAGTTGTTCGCCGGTGCCGTGGCGGCACCGGTCGAGGGGAAGTTGAAATGACTGCTGCCTACGCCAACCTGTTCTCCACCATCGCCCCGAAGGACTTCGGCCGTGTGGCCGTGCTGTTCGGTGGTCTGAGTGCCGAGCGTGAAGTCTCGCTGAAGTCCGGCAATGCCGTGCTCAGTGCGCTGCAAAGCGCGGGAGTGGACGCGTTCGGGATCGACGTCGGCGCCGATATCCTGCAGCGCCTGCTGAGCGAAAAGATCGACCGTGCGTTCATCATCCTCCACGGTCGTGGCGGTGAAGACGGCAGCATGCAGGGCCTGCTCGAAGTGGCCGGCATTCCGTACACCGGCAGCGGCATCCTGGCTTCGGCACTGGCGATGGACAAACTGCGCACCAAGCAGGTCTGGCACACGCTAGGGATTCCGACGCCGCGTCACGCTGTGCTGCGCAGCGAGGCCGATTGTATTTCGGCAGCGACGGAACTGGGCTTCCCTTTGATCGTCAAACCGGCGCATGAAGGTTCAAGTATCGGGATGGCCAAAGTGACTTCCGCGTCCGAGTTGATCGACGCATGGAAAGCGGCCAGTACCTACGATTCGCAAGTGTTGGTCGAGCAATGGATCCACGGTCCGGAGTTCACCATCGCCACCCTGCGTGACCAGGTGTTGCCTCCTATCGCCCTGGGTACGCCACACACGTTCTACGACTACGACGCCAAGTACATCGCCAACGATACCCAGTATCGGATTCCGTGCGGGCTCGATGCCGCCAAGGAAAAAGAACTCATGGACCTCACGGCGCAAGCCTGCGAGGCGCTGGGTATTGCCGGTTGGGGCAGGGCGGACGTGATGCAGGACGCCGACGGCAAGTTCTGGTTCCTGGAAGTCAACACCGCTCCCGGCATGACCGATCACAGCCTGGTACCGATGGCGGCGAAAGCGGCCGGTCTGGATTTCCAGCAACTGGTCCTGGCCATTCTGGCCGCCAGTGTCGATGCCGATGGCAAGAAAGAGGCGCGAGGTTAAGACCATGCAAGGCGCACAGCTCAGACATCAGCCACCCGCACCCGGCCGCAAGCCGGTGCCGCGGGGTGCCAGCCGAATGGTGGCCAAAGAGCCGATGTCCGCGCGCCTGCCAAAAGCCAACTTCGGCTTTTTGAAAGGTCTGTTCTGGCCGGTGCTGCTGGTGGCCCTGGGGTTCGGCACTTACGAAGGCGCACAGCGTTTGCTGCCGTACGCCGACCGGCCGATCACCAAAATCGCGGTGCAGGGCGACCTGAGTTACATCAGCCAGCAGGCGGTGCAGCAGCGGATCGCCCCGTACGTGGCGTCGAGCTTCTTCACCATCGACCTGGCGAGCATGCGCACCGAGCTTGAGCAGATGCCGTGGATCGCCCACGCCGAAGTGCGCCGGGTGTGGCCGGACCAGGTGGTGATCCGCCTCGAAGAGCAACTGCCGGTGGCCCGCTGGGGTGACGAGTCGTTGCTCAACAACCAGGGCCAGGCGTTCACGCCCAAGGAACTGGCGAATTACGAACACCTGCCACAGCTGTTCGGTCCGCAGCGGGCCCAGCAGCAAGTGATGCAGCAATACCAGGTGCTGAGCCAGATGCTCCGGCCATTGGGCTTCTCGATTGCGCGGCTCGAGCTGCGTGAACGTGGCAGCTGGTTCCTGACCACCGGTGCCGGCAGTTCCGGCCCCGGGATCGAGCTGCTGCTGGGACGCGGCAACCTGGTGGAAAAGATGCGCCGCTTCATTGCCATCTATGACAAGACGCTCAAAGAACAGATTACGAACATTGCGCGCATCGATCTGCGCTATGCCAACGGCCTCGCTGTTGGCTGGCGGGAACCAGTAGCGCCGACGACAGCCCAACCCGCTGTCGCAAAGAATTAAGAAGAGGCAGGACCCATGGCAAACGTGCAAAGCGGCAAAATGATCGTCGGTCTCGATATCGGCACCTCCAAGGTGGTGGCGCTGGTCGGCGAGGTTGCGGACGACGGCTCGCTGGAAATCGTCGGGATCGGCACTCATCCGTCCCGCGGCCTGAAAAAAGGCGTGGTGGTCAACATCGAGTCCACCGTGCAATCGATCCAGCGCGCGATCGAAGAAGCCCAACTGATGGCGGGCTGCCGCATTCACTCGGCATTCGTCGGCGTGGCGGGCAATCACATTCGCAGCCTGAACTCCCACGGCATCGTCGCGATCCGTGATCGCGAAGTCAGCTCGGCGGACCTGGAGCGCGTACTCGACGCCGCCCAGGCCGTGGCGATCCCGGCCGACCAGCGTGTGCTGCACACCCTGCCGCAGGATTACGTGATCGATAACCAGGAAGGCGTGCGCGAGCCGCTGGGCATGTCCGGCGTGCGTCTGGAAGCCAAGGTTCACGTGGTCACCTGCGCCGTCAACGCCGCACAGAACATTGAAAAATGCGTGCGCCGCTGCGGTCTGGAAATCGACGACATCATTCTCGAGCAACTGGCCTCGGCCTACTCGGTACTGACCGACGACGAAAAAGAGCTGGGTGTGTGCCTGGTCGACATCGGCGGCGGCACCACCGACATCGCGATCTTCACCGAAGGCGCGATCCGCCACACGGCCGTGATCCCGATTGCCGGTGACCAGGTGACCAACGACATCGCCATGGCGTTGCGCACCCCGACCCAGTACGCCGAAGAGATCAAGATCCGCTACGCCTGCGCCCTGGCCAAACTGGCCGGTGCCGGCGAGACCATCAAGGTGCCGAGCGTCGGCGACCGTCCGCCGCGCGAACTGTCCCGTCAGGCCCTGGCCGAAGTGGTCGAGCCGCGTTACGACGAACTGTTCACCCTGATCCAGGCCGAGCTGCGTCGCAGCGGCTACGAAGACCTGATCCCGGCCGGCATCGTGCTGACCGGTGGTACTTCGAAGATGGAAGGCGCCACTGAACTTGCCGAAGAGATCTTCCACATGCCGGTCCGCCTGGGCGTGCCGCATGGCGTGAAAGGTCTGGATGACGTGGTACGCAACCCGATTTATTCCACTGGCGTTGGCTTGTTGATGTACGGCCTGCAGAAGCAGTCCGACGGGATCTCGTTCTCGGGCATCGGCAGCCGCGACAGCTACAGCAACGATGAGCCGCAGGCGCCGTTGCTGGACCGTTTGAAGAAGTGGGTTCAAGGCAACTTCTAACGCTTTACCGCAGCACCGCAACAAACAGCAGTAGGCGAAAAAACTAGAGAATGTAAGGAGAGGGAAAATGTTCGAACTCGTAGACAACATCCCCGCAAGCCCGGTAATCAAAGTTATCGGTGTTGGCGGTGGCGGCGGCAACGCTGTCAACCACATGGTCAAGAGCAACATCGAAGGCGTGGAATTCATCTGCGCCAACACCGATGCTCAAGCGCTGAAAAACATCGGCGCGCGCACCATTCTGCAACTGGGCACCGGCGTGACCAAAGGCCTGGGCGCCGGCGCCAACCCTGAAGTAGGTCGTCAGGCCGCTCTCGAAGACCGTGAGCGCATTGCCGAAGTCCTGCAGGGCACCAACATGGTGTTCATCACCACCGGCATGGGTGGTGGTACCGGTACCGGTGCTGCGCCGATCATCGCCGAAGTGGCCAAGGAAATGGGCATCCTGACCGTTGCGGTCGTGACCCGTCCGTTCCCGTTCGAAGGCCGCAAGCGTATGCAGATCGCCGACGAAGGCATCCGCATGCTCTCGGAAAGCGTCGACTCGCTGATCACCATTCCGAACGAAAAACTGCTGACCATCCTCGGCAAGGACGCAAGCCTGCTGTCGGCTTTCGCCAAGGCTGACGACGTACTGGCCGGTGCCGTTCGCGGTATCTCCGACATCATCAAGCGTCCGGGCATGATCAACGTCGACTTCGCCGACGTACGCACCGTGATGAGCGAAATGGGCATGGCGATGATGGGCACTGGCTGCGCCAGCGGTCCGAACCGTGCACGTGAAGCGACCGAAGCGGCCATCCGCAACCCGCTGCTGGAAGACGTGAACCTGCAAGGCGCACGCGGCATCCTGGTGAACATCACTGCCGGTCCTGACCTGTCCCTGGGTGAGTACTCCGACGTGGGTTCGATCATCGAAGCCTTCGCTTCCGAGCACGCGATGGTCAAGGTCGGTACCGTTATCGATCCGGACATGCGCGACGAACTGCACGTGACCGTGGTTGCCACAGGTCTGGGCGCCAAAATCGAGAAGCCTGTGAAGGTCATCGACAACACCGTTCACACTTCGATGGCGGCTGCTCAAGTGCAGCAACCGGCACCCGCTCGTCAGGAACAGCCAGCGGTGAACTACCGTGACCTGGACCGTCCGACCGTCATGCGCAACCAGGCTCAGGCCGGTGCTGCGACTGCCGCGAAGATGAATCCGCAAGATGACCTGGACTACCTGGACATCCCGGCTTTCCTGCGTCGTCAGGCCGATTGATGAAATGTATCAGGGGTATTCAGGTGATTGGTGTTCAGCAAAGGCTCGGTCTGCTATCATCGCCAGCCTTTGTTGATACCAGTTCGCAATTTGCGCTGAAGCGGCCCATGCCATGATTAAACAACGCACACTGAAAAATATTATCCGTGCCACCGGTGTAGGTCTGCACTCCGGGGAGAAGGTTTACCTGACCCTCAAGCCTGCACCTGTCGACACCGGGATCGTCTTTCGTCGTGCCGATCTCGATCCGGTTGTCGAGATACCGGCTCGTGCGGCCAACGTCGGCGAGACAACCATGTCGACGACGCTGGTCAACGGTGACGTGAAGGTAGACACGGTGGAGCACTTGCTCTCGGCCATGGCTGGCCTGGGCATCGATAACGCCTACGTCGAGCTCTCCGCGTCTGAAGTCCCGATCATGGATGGCAGCGCAGGACCTTTCGTATTCCTGATTCAATCGGCTGGCCTGGAAGAACAGGACGCCGCCAAGAAATTCATCCGCATCCTGCGTGAAGTGACAGTGGAAGACGGCGACAAGCGCGCCACTTTCGTCCCTTTCGAAGGGTTCAAGGTGAGCTTCGAGATCGATTTCGATCACCCGGTTTTCCGGGACCGCACCCAAAGTGCAAGCGTGGATTTTTCCAGCACTTCGTTCGTAAAAGAAGTCAGCCGCGCCCGTACTTTCGGTTTCATGAGTGACATCGAGTACCTGCGCAAGCACAACCTCGCACTCGGCGGCAGCGTGGAAAACGCGATCGTGGTCGATGCCGATGGCGTACTGAACGAAGACGGCCTTCGCTATGAAGACGAATTCGTGAAGCACAAGATCCTCGATGCGATTGGCGACCTGTACCTGCTGGGCAACAGCCTGATTGGTGAGTTCAAGGGCTTCAAGTCCGGCCACGCACTGAACAACCAGCTGCTGCGCAAGTTGATTGAGCAGAAAGATGCCTGGGAAGTCGTGACGTTCGAAGACGCCAGCACTGCACCAATCTCTTACATGCGCCCGGTTGCGGCGGTGTAAGTAAAAAACCTCTCTAGTTTTTTGAAGGCCACCTTTGGGTGGCCTTTTTTTATGCCTGTTTTCAGGCCACCACGACCCGGTTTCGCCCACCTTCCTTGGCCTGATACAACGCCTTGTCCGCCGCGAACAACAGCTGCTCCAGGCTGATCTCGCTCGTCGCCGTCCAGGTGCTGATGCCGATGCTTACGGTCATCGGTGACCGGTCTTCATTGACGCTTGGCAGTTGTTCCACCGCTGCGCGAATGTGCTCGGCGATCTGCTGCGCCCCGACGCTGTCGGTTTCCGCGAGAATCACCGAAAACTCCTCACCGCCATACCGCGCCACCAGGTCCGCCGGGCGCCGCACATTGGAGGTGATTACCCTCGCGAGTTCACGCAACGCCTGATCCCCGGCCTGGTGTCCGTGCCGGTCGTTGAAGGCCTTGAAGTGGTCGGCATCGATCATCAGCAATGACAGCGGCTTGGCCGAGCGCTGGGCGCGGAACCACTCGTGGCGCAGCGACTGATCGAGCATCCGCCGGTTGGCGACCCCGGTCAGGGCATCGGTCGCCGCCAGTTGCGCCAGTTCGCGTTCGGCCCGCTGGCGCAGGCGCAGCTCCCGGGCCAACAGCCAGGTCAGCCATAGCAGGCCGGCACACAGCACGCCGGTGGCACCGCTGATCAGGATCGCCGTGCGTCGCCATGCGCCGAACACTTCCTCGCTGGACAGGGCAACGATCACCGTCAGCGGCAGATTGCCGACCCGCGAATAGGTATACAGCCGTTGCTGATAATCCATGCTCGAAATGCTGTTGAAACTGCCATTGCCGTTGCTGTCGCGCAGGATCCGCACCACATTGGGCCGGGCAGCAAAGCTCTTGCCGATCGAATCGCTTTGCAGATAAGGCTTCTGTGCCAGCAGGATGCCGTCGTTGTTGATGATGTTGAGGGTGCTGTCGATGCCGATGTCGAGGCTGTTGAACAGTTGATCGAAGTAATCCAGTTTCATCGACGCCACGGCCACGCCCAGAAACTCGCCGGTGTCCGAAGAGATGCGCCGACTGAAACTGATTCGCCACTGGTTCGCGTCATCGCAATCGCAGCGGGGTTTGAACGGACGGCTGATGAACATGCCGGTGTCGCGCTTGAAGGCGTGGGCGAGAAAGTAGTCGCGGTCGGCGAAATTGCCCGGCAGCGGATCGACCCGCGAGGAGTCGGCAATCACGTCGCCATACTTGTCGAGCAACAGGATGTCGCCCTTGAAGCGCGCCGTGGTGGAGCGGTCGAACAGCGCCAGATGACGGATCTGTGGCGACACGTCTTTCAGGTCGTCACGCTGGGCGGCGGCGATCAGCCCTTGCAGCGTCAGGTCGTACAGCTCGACGGTGCGCAGCACGTCGGCGTCGATCAACTGGGCGATGGTGGTGGCGCCCCGGGTGGCCGATTCCTGCGCGTTGGCGTGTTCGCGGATCAGCAGGAACGTGACGATGCACACAATCGCGATCACGCTCAGCAGGCTGCCGAGGATCAGCAGCAGCTCGGAGCGTCCGGTCGTGCCGGAAACGGTAGGGGTGCGGCTCGCGATCATGGTTCGGTTTCGGTAAGGGATTCTTGTAAGCGTAGTTGTACCCGCTTCGCTGCCACAGGCAAGAAAAAGGCCAGCGCATCAGGCTGGCCTTTTACTGTAGCGCCGATCTTAGAAGACGTTGATCGGGTAGTCGATGATCACACGGTATTCATCTGTGTCCGTATCCAGCGCGCCGTAACCGTTGCCGCCACGGTTGGTCGCCCATTGCAGACGCACCGCCAGGTCTTTGGCCTGGCCGCCCTGCACCACGTACTTGAGGTCGATGTCGCGCTCCCAGTGCTTGGCGTTGCGGCCTTCGGCGCTGTACCACGAGGCGTAACCCTTGCTGTCCGGATCGGCCTTGGTCAGGTCCAGTGTGCCGCGCGAGTAGGACAGCGACGAAGTCAGGCCCGGCAGGCCGATGCCGGCGAAGTCGTAGGCGTACTTGAGTTTCCACGAGCGCTCGTTCGGGCCGTTGAAGTCCGAGTACTGCTGGGAGTTGTCGAGGTAAACGCTGTCACCCTGGCTGATGTAATCGAACGGCGTGTTGCCGTTGACCCGCTGATACGCGGCGGTGACGCTGTGGCTGCCGATGCCGACGGTGAGATGCAGGCTGTAGGTGTTGTTGTCGATATTGCCCAGCAGCGCGTCGCCGGTGTCCTGCGTGTGATAGAAGTGCAGACCCGGGTTGAGGGTCACCCGATCGTTCAACGCCCAGGTGTAGTCGAGGTCGTAGTAGTACTGGTTCCAGATGTCCTTCAACTCGGAGGCATACAGGCTGCTGGTCAGGCCTTCGACGCCGCTCCAGGCCACGCCGGCCCAGTTCAGATGCTGGCTCTTGTCGCCGTCGGCGAGGGTGCCGTAAGAGGTGCCGATGCGTTTGTGACCGCTCTGGTTGTAGGGTTTGGTGAAGCTGGCCTGGCCGCCTTCAATCATCCAGCCGTCGAAGCTGTGATTGGTCAGGCTGAGGCCGCGAAAGGTCTGCGGCAGCATGCGCGTCTCGCCACCGGCGATCACCGGGTTGGCGAGGAACAGGTCACCGGCCTTCAGCTCGGTATCGAACGCTCGCATCTTCAAGGTGCCGCCCGCCGTGGAGAACGAGCCCGGCGCTTTGCCGCTGCCGTCACTGACCGGCAGGATGCTGGAGTTGTCGGTGCCGCCACCGCCGTCGAGTTTCAGACCGAGCATGGCGTGGGCATCGATGCCGAAGCCGACCGTGCCTTCGGTGTAGCCCGACTCGAATTTGCCGAGGAAACCCTGGCCCCACTCGATGTTGTCATCCGTCTGCTGCAGACGGTTACGGTTCATGTAGTAGTTGCGGGCGTTGAGGTTGAGACTCGCGCCTTCGACGAAACCTTGTTGCTCGGCTTCGGCAGCGTGGGCGGCGGGGGCAATCGTTGCGGCAATTGCAATGAACAGCGGGGTGAAGCGAACTGGGTAACGCACGTGCGGTAAAGCTCCTTGGGGTCAACTGACACTTCAATGTCTTGAGGTGCGGGATGTTTCTAATTGTTAAAGACGAACCGGACAGCTTACAGACCACAACGAAAAAAGGCCGCTGAAAATCAGCGGCCTGCAAGGACGACGGTTGAACGGGAAGAGCCAAACAACCGCGTCGAGGGAAACGTTGCGCGGTGCGCGACTCAGCTGTCTTTCTCTGAAGCCTGAGTCAGGGAAGTTGCGGCCTGAGGGGCTTGCGTGGCGTCTTGAGCCTTGGCCATCACTTCTGCCTGATGCTGTTCGAATGCGTGAGCGCGAGCGGCGTTTTGCGCTACGAACGTCTGGGATTCTTCAGCCATCGCCATCGGCGACAGGATCAATGAGGACAAAACGAAAGCGCTGGCAATACCCATACTGTTGGACATCTTGAAAACCTTCTTGCTTGGCAAGTGCTGTTTGGTGCGGGCAAAGATAAGGATCCTGGCCATGGGGAAACAGAGCCAATTCATGAAAGGACTTTTGTTTGATTGGTAACAGTCAGGACGAAAAACAAGGAATAGCTGCAGAGAACGCCACGAACTCAACGACTAGTCGTGGCGCCTATCGAAGCTCAATAAATTGACTTCTCTGTCTCATCTCGGATGTCGAATTCTGCAGTGAACTTGCGTGAGGCTCCATCCATTGGGATATGGGCCTCTAACGATCCTTGAGCATGGCCTAGGTTCGCATCGAACAGTTTCAAGGTGAGCGATCCGCTGTCAGCGGGAATAGATGTTCGTTGACTGTCCAGTTGAGTGAAGCGTCCGACCCGGATGATGTCCGGCCACGTTTCAGTGAGTGAATGAGTACCTGTCGTTAACGTCGGGGGGAAATCAATTTGCATACCGATAAAATAAGCACGACCGTCACTTGGGTCAGGATTTTTGAGCTCTAACTTGGCATCAAGGGTAATACCTTTGTTACCTGTAGGGGACTGTCGATAGGTGACGTCGGCCGTATCAATTTTTCCATCGTAGTCTTCCGTTGTTCTTAGAAAGCCTATCGAGCTCACGTTTGAGTTGTCTGTAGCATTGCTGCTCATCCTGACCTCCAGGTCATTCAATGAAACGCGGCAAATACCGGCGTGGTATTCGTCTGTTCATTTGATGAGGTGAGCGGAGCACCGTCTACTGTCAGAAATTACAGGTGGGACCACTTTTGGGCTTTAAACTGACCGGTGGTAACGCCGGGTCAGTGGCATCAGACCGGCAAATGGATCCCGAAAGTGTTCATCCCGCGATCACTGCGCACAAACACATCCCCCCCATGCATCAGCGCAATCGCCTTGACGATCGCCAGCCCCAATCCGTGATTGTTGCCGCTGTTGCTGCGTGAAGCATCCACCCGGTAGAAGCGCTCGAACAAGCGCGGCAAATGCTCACTGGCAATCGGCGAACCGGGGTTGGCCACGCCGATGCTGACCTGATGGTCCTCGACCGCGATCTGCACTTCGATCACCTGTCCCGGCGCCGTGTGCTGCACCGCGTTGCTCAGCAGATTGATCAAAGCCCGGCGCAGATGGGCGATTTCGATCTGCACCTGCGCATCGCCGCTTACCCGCACCTGGACCTGCGCGTCTTCGAGGATGAAGTCGAGGTATTCGAGGGTGGTCGCCACCTCATCGGCCAGCGAGGTCGAGGTCAGTTTGGTGGCCTTGCTGCCCTGATCGGCGCTGGCCAGGAACAGCATGTCGTTGATGATCGAACGCAGGCGTTCCAGTTCTTCGAGGTTGGATTGCAGCACTTCGAAATAATGCTCGGCAGAGCGTCCGCGAGTGAGGGCGACCTGGGTCTGGCCGATCAGGTTGGTCAACGGCGAGCGCAGCTCATGGGCGACGTCGGCGTTGAAGGATTCCAGCCGTGAGTACGCTTGTTCAACCCGCTCCAGCGTCGAGTTGAACGAGTCGACGAACTGCTCCAGTTCCGGCGGCAACGGCGACAGACGCAGTCGCCCGGCACGCAACGGCGGCGCCAGACGCTGGGCTTCGTGGGACAGTTTGATCAACGGCTTGAGGCCAATCCGCGCCACCCAGTAACCCAAGGCCGATGCCAGCAGCACGCCGATCACCGCCAGACTCACCAGCGCGATCAGCAACTGATGCTGGGTCTGGTGAAAGGTCTCGGTGTCGATGCCGATCATGAAGCGCAGCGGGGGGCGTTGATCCTTGGCCGGCAGTTCGGTCAGCAACACTTTCAGCGGGTAGGGATGGTCGGGCAGTTGCAGATCGCGCATGCCCAGCGGGCCTTGGGCAAACGCGCGGATCAAGGCATCCGGCTCGCCAAATTCGTACCCCGGATTGCCGCTGACCACCCAGAAACGGATGCGTTTGTCTTCTTCGCCGAGCAGCTTGAGCTTGGCGTTGATCTTCACCCAATGCTCGGGGGTGCCATAGCGGTTGAGCGCGGATTCCAGCACGCTGTAACGCGCATCGAGCTCTGCTTCCGGCAGCAGGCCCAGGCCTTTGTCCACTTGTTGATACAGCGCGCCGCCGATCAACAGGAACACCAGCAGCGCCACCAGCGTGAACATCCCGCTCAAGCGCAGGGCGATGGAGTTACTGGACACCACGGCTCTCCAGCACATAACCCATGCCTCGGATGGTGTGCAGCAGTTTCTCGTCGAACGGCCCGTCGAGCTTGGCTCGCAGGCGCTTGATCGCGACTTCGACCACGTTGGCGTCGCTGTCGAAATTGATGTCCCAGACCATCTCGGCAATCGCGGTTTTCGAGAGGATTTCGCCCTGACGCCGGGCCAGCACGCTGAGCAGCGAAAACTCCTTCGCGGTCAGATCCAGCCGGGTGCCGGCGCGGGTGGCCTTGCGGCTGATCAGATCGATCCACAGGTCGGCGATGCTCACTTGTACCGGTTCATGGCCGCCACTGCGCCGGGTCAGCGCTTGCAGGCGCGCCACCAGTTCGAGGAAGGAGAACGGTTTGCCGAGGTAATCGTCGGCGCCGTCGCGCAGGCCCCGGATCCGGTCTTCAACCCGCTCGCGGGCGGTGAGCATGATCACCGGCGTCTGCTTGCGCGCACGCAACGCGCGCAGCACACCGAAGCCATCAAGACCCGGCAGCATCACGTCGAGGACGATCACCGCGTAGTCGCTTTCCAGCGCCAGGTGCAGGCCCTCGACGCCGTCGCGGGCCAGATCCACGGTGTAACCCTGTTCCGTCAGGCCGCGGTGCAGGTAGTCCGCGGTTTTCTCTTCGTCTTCGATAATCAGAACGCGCATGACCCGCCTCAGTCTGTCGTTGCCAGCGCCGCGATGGGCGCAGGTTTGGGCTTGTGGAACAGCCGCTCAAGCCACAAGTATATGACCGGCGTGGTGAACAGCGTCAGCATCTGGCTGACCAGCAGCCCACCCACGACCGCCATCCCCAATGGCTGGCGCAGTTCGGCACCGGTGCCGTAGCCGAGCATCAGCGGCAGGGCGCCGAGCAGGGCTGCGAGGGTGGTCATGATGATCGGCCGGAACCGCGTGATACACGCTTCGAAAATCGCATCCTGCGGCGATAGCCCACGATGACGCTGCGCTTCCAGGGCGAAGTCGATCATCAGGATGCCGTTTTTCTTGACGATACCGATCAGCAGCACCAGCCCGATCAGCGCCATGATCGAAAAGTCCTGGCCGCAGATCCACAGCATGATCACCGCGCCGAGACCCGCCGCCGGCAAGGTCGAGATGATGGTCAGCGGATGGACGAAGCTCTCGTAGAGCACGCCGAGAATGATGTACACCGCCACCAGCGCCGCGAGAATCAGCCACGGCTGACTTTTCAGCGAGCTCTGGAACGCCTGGGCCGCGCCCTGGAAGTTCCCGCTGATGGCGGTCGGCATGCCGATTTCGGCCTTGGCCTGATTGAGCAGAATCACCGCGTCGCCCAGTGCTACGCCGGGCGCCAGGTTGAACGACAGGTTGGCGGCCGGGAACATGCCGTCGTGGGCAATGGACAGCGGGCCGATGGTCGGCGCATCGAATCGGGCCAGCGCCGACAGCGGCACCATCTCTCCGCTCAGCGGCGAGCGCAGGTAGAAATAGTTGAGGCTTTCGGCCTTGCCGCGCTGTTTGGTGTCCAGCTCCAGAATTACGTTGTACTGGTTGACCTGGGTCTGGAATTCGTTGATCTGCCGCTGGCCGAAGGCGTCGTACAGCGCCTCGTCGACATCACTCGCTGTCAGGCCGAAACGCGCGGCGGCGCTGCGGTCGATGCTGATGTGAGTGATGCTGCCGCCCAGTTGCAGGTCGTTGGAAATGTCACGGAATGCCGGAATGCTGCGCAGTTTCTCGGTGAGTTTCTGGGTCCAGGTGGCGAGGGTCGGCCCGTCGTTGCTCTTGAGCACGTATTGGTACTGCGCACGGCTCGGGCCGGAGCTGAGGTTGATGTCCTGGCCGGCGCGCAGGTAAAGCACGATGCCGGGGACTTTCATCAGTTGCGGACGAATGCGGTCGATGAACTGGCTGGCCGAAACATCGCGGTCACCGCGTTTTTTCAGGGCGATCCAGAAGCGGCCGTTGGCGATGGTCTGGTTGCTGCCGGATACGCCGACCGAATGGGAAAACGCCTGGACGGCCGGGTCGGCGGCGACGATTTCGGCCATTGCCAGGTGTTTTTTCACCATGTCGCTGTAGGAGATATCGGCGGCGGCTTCGGTGGTGCCGAGGACGAAACCGGTGTCCTGTACCGGGAAGAAACCCTTGGGGATAAACACGTAGCCGCCAATCGCCAGCGCGACGGAAATACCGAACACGCCGATCATCAGTTTCTGGTGGGCGAGAGCGCGGCGCAGGCCTTTTTCGTACCAGCCGAGCAGCCGTTCGCTGAAGCCCGGTTTGTCATGGGCGTGATGCACCGGTTTGCGCATGAACAGCGCTGCCAGCGTCGGCGCCAGTGTCAGGGATACCACCACGGAAATCATGATGGTCGAGGTGGCCGTCAGGGCGAATTCCTTGAACAAACGCCCGACTACGCCGCCCATGAACAGCAGCGGAATGAACGCCGCCACCAGCGAGAAACTGATCGAGACCACGGTGAAACCGATCTCGCCGGCGCCCTTGATCGCGGCGTCGCGCATGCTGTCGCCGGCCTCCAGATGGCGGTGAATGTTTTCCACCACCACGATCGCATCGTCGACCACGAAACCTACCGCCACGACGATGGCCACCAGCGTCAGGTTGTTCAGACTGAAGCCGAGTAAATACATCAGCGCGAAACTGGCAGTCAGCGACACGCCGAGCACCGCCGAGACAATCATCGTCGCCGACAGCTGGCGCAGGAACAGCGCCATCACCGCCACCACCAGCAGGATCGCGATCAGCAGGGTGATTTCCACTTCATGCAGCGAGGCGCGGATGGTCTGGGTGCGGTCGATCAGGGTTTTGACCTGCACCGACGCCGGCAGCATGGCTTCGAGGCCAGGCAGGGCGGCCTGAATCCGGTCCACGGTTTCGACGATGTTGGCGCCGGGCTGGCGGGAGATCACCAGGTTCACGCCCGGCCGATCACCGGCCCACGCCTGCACGTAGGCATCTTCCGAACCGTTGACGACTTTCGCCACATCCTTGAGGTGAACCGGGGCGCCGTCCTTGTAGGAAACGATGAGCTGGCTGTATTCCTCGGGATGAAACAACTGGTCGTTGGTCGACAGCGTGGAAATGCTCGAGTCGCCATACAGCGCACCTTTGGCGAGGTTGAGGCTGGTCTGCTGGATCGCCACACGAATATCGGCGAGGGTCAGACCGATGGCCGCCAGTTTGTCCGCCGAAGCTTGAACGCGGATTGCCGGACGTTGCTGACCGGTGATGTTGATCTGGCCCACGCCGTCGATCTGACTGATCTGACGGGCAAGGAGGGTTTCCACCAGATCGCTGAGTTCGGTGCCGGGCATCTGCGTTGAGCTGACGCTGAGGATCAGCACCGGGCTGTCGGCCGGGTTGACCTTCTTCCAGGTCGGCAGGGTCGGCATGTCTTTCGGCAGTTTGCCGGCGGCGGTGTTGATCGCGGCCTGCACTTCCTGGGCGGCGGTGTCGATGCTCTTGTCGAGGGTGAATTGCAGGGTCAGCAGGCTGGAGCCCAGCGCACTGCTGGAGGTCATCTGGGTCATGCCGGGGATGGCGCTGAATTGCACCTCCAGCGGCGTGGCCACGGACGAAGCCATGGTGTCCGGGCTGGCACCGGGCAACTGCGCGGAGACCTGGATCGTAGGAAATTCCGCTTCCGGCAGCGGGGCAATCGGCAGGCGCGGGAAGGCAATCACCCCGACCAGTACCAGCGCGATGGTCAGCAGAATCGTCGCCACCGGGTGATCGATGCACCAGGTCGAAACGCCTTTGTGCTGCTTCATGGCTTGGGCTCCGCTTGCACCACCTGCGGCGGCTCGCTCATGACTTGCACGGTCGAACCGGGCTTGAGCCGTGACTGGCCATCACTGACCAGTACGTCGCCGGGCTTCACGCCCTTGATGATGTCCTGGCCGCTGCCCTGATAAACCATCTGCACCTGCACGGCTTCAACCTTGTCGCCGTTGACCCGGTACACGAAGTGTTGATCCAGACCTCGCTGTACGACGGTAGGCGGGACCACCAGCGCATCTTTATCCAGTGCCGTCTGAATTTTTACCGTCACCAGCAGGCCCGGCCAGAGCTTCTGATTCGGGTTGTCGAACTCGGCCTTGGCGCGGATGGTGCCGGTGTTGGCGTTGATCTGGTTGTCGATCAGGGTCAGGTGACCTTCGCCGAGCAGGTTGCCGGTTTCGCCGTCGGTGTCGGCGCCGATGTAGGCCTTGACCTGTGCGCGCTGCGGATCGCTGATCAGGCCTTGCAGGGTCGGCAGCATTTGCTGGGGCAGGGAAAACTCGACGGCGATCGGGTCGATCTGGGTCACGGTGAACAGGCCCTGGGTGTCGGTCATGCGCAGGAAGTTGCCTTCGTCGACCGTGCGAATCCCGACGCGACCGGTGACCGGGGAGCGAATCTGGGTGTAGGAAAGTTGTACCTGTGCTGCGTCAATCGAGGCCTGATTGCCTTGGGCGGTGGCCTTGAGTTGGTTGACCAGTGCCTGTTGCTGGTCGTAGGTCTGCTTGGAGACGCCGTCGTCGACGCTGAGCAGTTTGTAGCGCTTGAGGTTGACCAGCGCCACTTGCAGTTGTGCCTGGCTTTCGCCCAGTTGCGCCCGGGCCTGGTCGAGGCTGGCGCGGATCGAGCGGTCGTCGATGGTGGCGAGCAGGTCGCCTTGTTTCACCAGTTGGCCCTCCTTGACCAGGAGCTTGGTGAGGATGCCATCGATTTGTGGGCGCACCACTACGCTGTGCAGTGAGAGGACCGAGCCGATGCCGCTGGTGTAGCGGGGGACGTCTTTTTCGCTGACGGCGACGACCCGCACCGGGATGGCGGTGGGGGCTGCGAGTTTGGCCGGGGCGGGTTTCAGGGTGAACCACAGGGCCCCGGCTGCGACGGCGATCAGCAGGATAGCGAGCAGGGCTTTTTTCTTCTGGGTTTGCATGCTTGTGGGGCGCCAGGGGGACGGGGTTTGGGCAGGTTTTGTCTTTATAAACTTGTTTGGGGGTCAGGAGGGTGACGGCTAGCTGTCGCGGCTGTCAGTTTTCTTGGGTGTATATCCGTTGCTGCGGTAACGGCCGCTTATGGTTCCGCCCTTACGGCGGGTCACTTTGGCAAACGCCCCAAAGTAACCAAAGGTCTGGGCCCCTGCGTTCGGCGCCTCGCTGTGGCTCGGCGTTCCTTCGTTGCGGGATTCATCCGGGGGCATCGCCTACGGTTTGCTTCGCTGCACCTCCTCTCGATGCATGCGGCTGCGCCGCACGGTCGCTGCGCTCCCACCCCCGGATAAATCCCTCCACTCAGCCTTCCGATGGGGCCGGCACGTCAAGAGCGGTACTCGAGCTAACGCTCATTGTGTTGAGTGGTGGGAAGCGAGAAGCGAGAAGCGGAAAGCGGAAAGCGGAAAGCGGAAAGCGGAAAGCGGAAAGCGGAAAGCGGAAAGCGGAAAGCGACTGCTTACTGCTTGATCGTTCCCACGCTCCGCGTGGGAATGCAGCCCGGGACGCTCCGCGTTCCATTTTCGGATGTTTGGATATGTGTTGGGTGTACCGTTTGTTGCGGTAGTGCTTTTGGGTTGATCGGGAGAGGTGGTCCGTTAGTCGACCTGTCCCCAAAAGGCCCTGGCCGTATCCTTTTGGGGGCTCTTTAAACTCCGCGCACGCAGGTATACTGCGCGCTTTCGCGGCTCGTCCACCGGGCCGGACTTTTTGCTTTGCGGAGCTTTCATGACTTCCCCAATCGACAACGCTGTGAGCGATGTCCCGGCAGAGCTGGCCGAGGCCGGCGAATCCAAGCCGACCATTCCTGCGTTCAAGTTTCCGTTCAAGCCAGGTGAGCTGGCGGCTGCCAAAGCGGCGAAGCAGCCGCAGTTCAAGGGCAAGGACGGTGATCGTCACGCCAAGATTCCGGGTGTGGCGCCGTCGGGCACTCGCCGTTCGATGGGCAAGCGCTGATTCATTCCCGCCTCGGCCGTCGCTGTGATTTTCGGTCACAGTGATGGCTAATTGCTCAGTTCCTGAGCCAGATCAACGTTTAACCAGTTAGTGCGCTTAGAGTCAGCAGCCCTGCCGACTCTTTCCAATAAAACGAGCGCGCTTTCCATGAAGATCAATCTCCCGGTGACCGGGCGCAATGTCGATGTTGCGCCGGATGCGAACATTCTCTCGACCACCGATCTGACCAGCGCGATCACCTACGCCAACGACGATTTCATCAAGATCAGCGGTTACAGCCGCGACGAGCTGCTGGGTGCGCCGCACAATTTGCTGCGCCATCCGGACATGCCCGCGCAGGCGTTTGCCCATATGTGGCAGACGCTCAAGCGCGGGCGGTCGTGGATGGGGCTGGTGAAGAATCGTTGCAAGAACGGTGATCACTACTGGGTCAGTGCCTATGTCACGCCGGTCACGCAGAACGGTGCGGCGGTGGAATATCAGTCGGTGCGCACGCGGCCGGATGCGCGGCAGATTGCGGCGGCGGAGCGGGCGTATGCGCAGTTGCGCGAGGGGCGGGTGGCGCGGTGGCAGCGGCTGCCGAGCCTGGGTTTGCGGGCGCGGATCATGGCGTTGACCAGTTCGGTGCTGGCGGTGGTGCTTGGGATTGAAGCCTGGCTGCGGCCGGAGTCCATGGGCATCGAAGCCGCTGCACTGGTGGCCGGCAGTGGCGCGTGTGCGCTGGGCGTGGGTTGGTTATTGCGTCCGCTGGAGCGTCTGACCGAGCGTGCGCGGCTGATTGCCGACAACCCGTTGAGTCAGGGCATTTATACCGGGCGACGGGATCAGTTCGGGCAGATCGAGTTTGCCTTGCAGATGCTCGAAGCGCAGGTCGGTGCGGTGGTGGGGCGGATCGGTGATGCCTCGCAGCGATTGGCCGGACATGCGGCGCAGCTTGTGGATCATTTGCACAGCAGTCACACCAGTACGTTGGCGCAGTAGGCGGAAACCGATCAGGTGGCGGCGGCGATTCATCAGATGGCGGCCAGTGTGGCCGAGGTCGCCAGCCATGCGCAGCAGGCGTCGGTGGCGGCGGATATGGCGGGGACGGAAACCCGTGAGGGGCATCTGCTGGTGGGCGAGAGTCGCAGTGCGGTGTTGCGGCTGGCCGAAGAGTTGGGGCGGGCGACCGAGGTGATTCATCAGCTCGAAGGCCACAGCAGCGAGATTTCCGGGGTGCTGGAGGTGATTCGCAGCATCGCCGAACAGACCAATCTGCTGGCGCTCAACGCGGCGATCGAAGCGGCGCGGGCCGGGGATGCCGGGCGCGGGTTTGCGGTGGTCGCCGATGAGGTGCGTGGCCTGGCCCAGCGCACTCAGCAGTCGACCAACGAGATTCAACGGATGATCAGCACCCTTCAAAACGGCGCGCGGGATGCGGTGCTGGTGATGCAGCAGAGCAGCGAGCATGTGGATAACAGCGTCGAGCAGGCGCAGCGCGCGGCCCGGGCCTTGGACGGGATCAGCGGGCGGGTCGAGCAGATCACCGAGATGAGCCTGCAAATCGCTGCAGCCGTCGAAGAGCAGAGCGCGGTGAGCGAGGACATCAACCGCAACATCGTCAGCATTCGCACGGCGTGTGAGTTGACGGTGGATGAGGGGCGCCAGAGCCAGCTCAACTCACAGGATGTGGCGGGGCTGGCGGGGGATTTGCGTTCGCTGGCGCGGGAGTTCTGGGGGCGGCGGCAGGGCGCTTAGGCCGCCCGCAGTGAGATGAATGCGTAGGTCTGCGGCGGCTCGGACACCACTTGTGCCCCGGCCGCCCGCACTTGTCCGGCGATGTCGTCGCCGGAGACATGGAACAGCCATTCGCTGGAAACTTCGCTCAATGGCTGCGCCGTGACCTGATCGATCACCGAGGCAAACGCGCCCATGTCCGGCAGGTACGCGGTGAATCCGTCGCCCTTGAGCGCGGTGGTGCGGATGCCGAGCAAGCCGCAGATCGCATCCTTGATCCGGATGTCATCGCGATCCGCTTGACGCGAGCGCTGGATCAGCGTCACCAGTTCCTGATCCACCAGTTCACCGCCGACGATCAGGTCCGGCCCTTGCTCCCACGACTCCGGCGGGCAGTCCTTGGCGGCGGGGTTGAGCGGGATGTGCGGATTGATTTCGGCGGGATAGATGCGGCACACCAGCGGCCGGCGTTCGTAGATGCGGCACAGCTTGTCTTCGTCAAGATTCCGGCAGGGGCCGACGTTGTAGGCAGCGAAAGTGATTGCCACATGGGCGTCGGACATTCCGCTGCGCACCACCGCCGAACGCCGCTGCGCATGTTCGCGCTGCTGTTCCGGCAGACCCAGGCCGTTGGCGAGAAACGCCTCCACCAGCACGATCACCTGACCGCCGTCAGCCGCCCACATGCGGGCTTCGGCCAGGGTCAGGGGCACATGGTGATCGGTGCAGCATTTGCCGCAACCTACGCAGGAAAAGGTGGTATTCATTGAGCGGGCAATCTTCAATCAGGGTATGAATCGGCGACATAAAGCCGCCGTACAGGCCCGGAGTGAAGCAAGTTGTGCGCCATTCGCTCAGGGTTTGGCGGTCGGGCGGATCGAGTCCCATTCGGTGACGAACGCGGTTTTCGACTTTTTGTTGTACAGGCACAGCTCGGTGCCTTGCTGGCCCTTCATGTGTTTTTGCGGGTATTGGCCTTGCAGCAACAGCGCGGTGTAGCCGACGCGGTCATCGAATTGCGCGGCGTTGCCGACCGGTTTGGCGTTTTTCAGGCCGCTGGCCTTGGTGCAGCTGGCGAGCACGGCTTTGTCGTAGGCCGCCCAGGCATCGGGGCTGGAGGCGTGGGCCAACGGGGCAATGAGGCAAAGCACGGAGAGGGCGAGGCGTTTCATGGTTCGGGCATCCTTGGAGGTTTGATCGCCAAGTTTGGAGTATGCCGCAGGATTTTAGTTTGTCAGTCCGGCACCAGTTCCCGGCGAACCACATACATTCCAGACATTTCGTACAAGCGCTGCGCTCGCTGATTGCTCTCCAGCACCTTCAGGTCGACAAATCCTTCGCGTCGATCCTGAAACGCCTTGAATGCATGAAGCAGCAAAGCCCGACCCAATCCACGTCCTTGGGCGCGAGGATGCACCACCAGGTTCTTGATGTAGGAACTGGTCCAGCATTGCGCCACGCCGATGACGCCGTCGGCATCGCTGGCGATGAAACACAGTGCCGGATCGTATTCCGGATCGTTTTCGAACTGCTGTTGCCAGACGTCCAGCGCCGGCACCCGACCACCGCCTTCGCGGTAACCGATTTGCATCAGTTCATGCACGTCGGACGCGCGTTCGGCGCTGTAGGTGGTGAGTTCGATGCCGTTCGGCCATTCGATGGCCGGCACGTCCTGGCTCAGGTCGCGCCGCATCAGGAAGCAGAACGTCTCGCTCAAGATTCAGTGGCCCTGAGCCGCGACGAATTTGGCCGCTTCGATCAGGCAGTGGGTCAGCTCTGGCGAGGAGAATTTGGTCAGCACACCGTTGGCGCCGGCGAGCCGGGCCTTTTCGCTGTTCATCGCGCTGTCCAGCGAGGTGTGCAGCAGCACGTAGAGGTGGGCGAAGTCCGGCGTCTCGCGCAGGGTGCGGGTGAAGGCGTAGCCGTCCATCTCGGACATTTCGATGTCGGAGACGATCAGGTTGATCTGCTGCGCCGTGCCTTGCAGGTCCAGCAGGCAGTCAATGGCTTCCTTGGCGCTGCGGGCGGTGTGGCATTGCAGGCCGAGGTTGCGCAGGGTGTGCACCGATTGCTGCAGCGCCACCTGACTGTCGTCGACCACCAGAATCCGTGCGTTGCCCAGCACTTCGGCGTCTTCCATGCTCAGCTCGGTCGGGGCCATTTCGATCTGCGCCGGGGCGATGCCGTGGATGACTTTTTCGATGTCCAGCACCTGCACCAGCGTGCCGTCCACCGAGGTCACGCCGGTGATGTAGGCGCGCGAACCGCCGGAACCGAACGGCGGCGGTTTGATGTCGGTGGTCAGGCAATGCACGATCTTGCTCACCGCCTGCACGTGCAGGCCCTGTTTCGAACGGCTGACGTCGGTGACGATCAGGCAGCCGCCGTTCGGATCTTCCAGCGGACGCTCGCCGATGGCGCGGCTCAAGTCGATCACCGACAGCGAAGCACCGCGCAAAGTGGCGATGCCTTTGACGTGCGGGTGCGACTCCGGCAGTTTGGTCAGCGGCGGGCAGGGGATGATTTCACTGACCTTCAGCAGGTTGATCGCCATCAGCTTGCCGCTGCGCAAGGTAAACAGCAGAAGCGAAAGTGAATCTGCGCGGGCTTTGTTGGAAGACATAAAAACCTTCTGTGGAAAAAAGGTGAGCGGCGATCGCACGGATCGCCAGCAGGTATCGATGCCGGGTTATCGACTTGTAACCGGCAGGCTTTAGGGATTCTGGCGCCAATCCGACGGCGGGACTTCTATTTCATCCCCAACCGCTTCGCCATCCGCCCTAGATTCGCCCGATCCAGCCCCAGTTCACGCGCGGCACTGGCCCAGTTGTCCTGATTGCGTTCAAGCGCTGCACTGATCAACTGCCGCTGATACTGCTCGGTGGCTGCACGCAGATCGCCGCTGATCAATGGCACGGCGGCAGTCGCTTCGGACGGCATCGGCGAGTTATCCACAACCTCGCGCGGCAGGTCGAGATCCATGGCGCTCAGACTGAGAATCTTCGGCCGCACCTTGCAGTTGCCCAGCGCCTTTAGCGCGCTGCGTCCGATCAAATGCTCCAGTTCCCGCACGTTGCCCGGCCAGGTGTAGGCCAGCAGCGCCTCCTGGGCGTCGCTGTTCAGGCGCAGGCTGTTGAGGCCCATGCGCGAGCGGTTCTGTTCCAGGAAGTAACCGCTGAGCAACAACACATCGCGCCCCCGGTCACGCAGCGCCGGCACCCGCAACGGGTACACGCTGAGGCGATGGTAAAAGTCGGCGCGGTAGCGGCCGCTGCGCACTTCTTCGGCCAGGTCGCGGTTGGTCGCGGCGATCAGGCGCACGTCGACCTGATGTTCCTTGTCCGAACCCAGACGCTGCAACTGGCCGCTCTGCAAAACCCGCAACAGCTTGGCCTGGACGGTCAGCGACAACTCGCCGACTTCATCGAGAAACAGCGTGCCGCCGTTGGCCAGTTCGAACTTGCCGCGTCGGTCGCTGGTGGCGCCGGTGAAGGCGCCGCGCACGTGGCCGAACAGTTCGCTTTCCACCAGGGTGTCCGGCAGGGCCGCGCAGTTGAGGCTGATGATCGGTTTGTCGGCGCGCTTGGAGGCAGCGTGAATGGCCTGGGCCACCAGTTCCTTGCCGACCCCGGTTTCCCCGGTGATCAGCACGGTCAGGTCGCTGCCGCCCACCAGATTGATTTCTTCCACCAGCCGTTTGTGGGCCTTGCTCTGGCCGATCATTTCACGGTTCTGCTGACCGCTGGCCTGGCGATAGACCTCGGCGCGCTGATGTTCGTCCTCGGCACGAATCGCCAGACGTTCGATGCGTTCGGCGGCGTTGACCGTGGCCGAAGCGAGGCTGGCGAAGGCTTGCAAGGCGTCGAGTTCGATCGGCTCGAAACGCTCCGGATCGAGTGCGTCGAGGGTAATCAGACCCCAAAGCTTTTCATCGACGAACAACGGACAGCCGAGGCAGTCGTGAACTTCAAGATGATCGTCGAGGCCGTCTACCAGTCCGTCATACGGATCGGGCAAATCGCTATCTGCAGCAAAACGGGTCGGCCCTTCGCCTGCCAGCAGCACTTCGAAGCGCGGGTGTTCGCTGACCTTGAAGCGGCGACCGAGGGTGTCGGTACTCAAGCCGTCGACAGCCAGCGGCACCAGCCACTCACCGTCGAGGCGCAGCAGTGCGGCGGCATCGCAGGGCAGCAGGGCGCGCATGGCTTCGAGCAGGCGTCGGTAGCGTTCGCCTTCGGGCAGTTCGCGGGACAGGTCAGAGACCAGTGGGAGCAGGGCGGTGAGCAATGATTTGGCGGACATGGGCTTGTAGTCAAAGAGACGCGTTGTAGTCGAAGCGACTATAGAGGTGCTTGTGTCGATCTGACTACATAATTTTCAAGCTATTGATTTATATAGAAAAAATAGTTGGCACGAATACTGGAATGGATAAGGCACTTTTAGAGAAAGCTCAGGAGTCACCCTTATGCTTAGCGTCCAGGATCGTGCCATCGTCAAATCCACTGTGCCTCTGCTGGAAAGCGGCGGTGAAGCGCTGATCACCCATTTCTACCGCATGATGCTTTCCGAGTACCCGGAAGTCCGCCCGCTGTTCAACCAGGCCCACCAGGCCAGCGGTGACCAGCCCCGCGCCCTGGCAAACGGCGTATTGATGTACGCCCGTCACATCGATCAACTCGACCAGTTGGGCGATCTGGTGGCGAAGATCATCAACAAGCACGTGGCGTTGCAGATCCTGCCGGAACACTACCCGATCGTCGGCACCTGCCTGCTGCGTGCCATTTCCGAAGTGCTCGGCGAAGAAATCGCCACGCCAGAAGTGATGAGCGCCTGGGGCGCAGCCTACGGTCAACTGGCCGATATCCTGATCGGCGCCGAAACCGCCATCTATGACCAGAAAGAGCAAGCCGTCGGTGGCTGGCGCGGGGCGCGGGAATTCATCGTCGCGGCCAAGGTCGAGGAGAGCGCGGAAATCATTTCGTTCTACTTCGAGCCAGCAGACAAGGGCCCGATCCTCGCAGCCGAACCAGGCCAGTACATCGGCATGAAGTTGATCCTCGACGGCGAAGAAATCCGCCGCAACTACTCGCTGTCGGCTCTGGCCAACAAAGGCCAGTACCGCATCAGCGTCAAGCGCGAACCGGGCGGCCGAGCCTCCAATTACCTGCACGATCAACTGCACGTCGGCGCCAGCATTCAGCTGTTCCCGCCATCGGGCGAATTCACCCTGACTGCCAGCGACAAACCGTTGGTGCTGATCAGCGGCGGCGTCGGCATCACTCCGACGCTGGCGATGCTGGAAGCGGCGCTGGAAACCGAGCGTCCGGTGTACTTCATCCACAGTGCGCGCAACGGCAGCGTGCATGCGTTCCGTGACTGGATCGATGGTCTGGCCGCGCGTCATCCGCAACTCAAACGCTTCTATTGCTACGCCGAAGATGACGGCGTGAGCCCGGCGGCGGACAAGGTCGGGTTGTTGAGCGAGGAACAACTGGGCGAGTGGCTGCCGGCGGAGCGTGATGTGGACGCCTACTTCCTTGGGCCGAAAGGTTTCATGGGAGCGATCAAGCGTCACCTGAAGGCACTGGGTGTGCCGGAGAAGCAGAGCCGGTATGAGTTCTTCGGGCCGGCTGCTGCTCTGGAATAATCCGGAACCGAGTCGCCTTCAATCGCGAGCAAGCTCGCTCCCACATTGGCATGCAATCCGTTGTGGGAGCGAGCTTGCTCGCGAAGGCCATTACTCGGCCCTGATTCTTAAATTCTGTTTAAAGGTTAATCGTTTCTTAACCGGTTTATCGTTTATTCCCCGATGCTGATGATAGGCGCTCGTTCGTTTACATGATCAGGATCGCCCCCATGTCGCACTTCGCCTCTTCCCGTCGTTTCAGCCTGGCCACTTTGGGCCTGTCGGTTGCCTTGTTGTCCAGTCCGTTCGCGTTCGCCGAATCCGCCTTGATCGAACCCCAGACCCTGATCGTCGATCAGAGCCTGCCCAAGGCCCAGCGTGATGCGATGGAACTGGCGGCGCGGCGTTACGGCAGTTTCTGGAACACGGGCGAAGAGGCGTTGGCCACCGCCGCCCTGTCGCCGCAGTTCGTCGACAAGACCCCGCCGGAAGGCCGGGTGCAGGGGCCGACCGGGCCGCTGCTGGCGTCGAAGTTCTTTCGTACGGCGGTGCCGGACTTGAGTTGCGAGATCGAACAAATGATCGTCGCCGGGGATCGCGTGGTGGTGCATCTGCACTTTCGCGGGCATTTCACCGGCACGTTCAAGGCTCTCAAAGGGCAGGGCCAGCGTGTAGACTTCCGGGCAACCGATATCTATCAGATCGACAACGGTCGCATCGCGGCCAATTGGCATATCGAAGACAACATCAGCCTGATGGCGCAACTGCAAGCGCAGCCGCCGGCCAGCTGAACCATGGACATGAAAGGGAAACGCGATGAGCGAGGAAACGATTCGATTGGGACGTGAGCGGCGCTATCTGGTGTTGCTGGGCATCATCTGCCTGGCGCTGATCGGCGGTGCGCTGTACATGCAGATCGTGCTGGGCGAGGCGCCGTGCCCGCTGTGCATCCTGCAGCGTTATGCGTTGCTGCTGATCGCGCTGTTCGCGTTCATCGGCGCGGCCATGCGCACCCGACGCAGCATCACGGTGTTCGAAGTGCTGGTGGTGATTTGTGCCATCGCCGGGGCGGGCGTTGCCGGGCATCACGTGTACACCCAGTTCTATCCGGCGGTGAGCTGCGGCATCGATGTGTTGCAGCCGATCGTCGATGACCTGCCGCTGGCGAAGATCTTCCCGCTGGGCTTCCAGGTCGACGGTTTCTGCTCGACGCCGTACCCGCCGATCCTCGGCCTGTCGCTGGCGCAATGGGCGCTGGTGGCTTTCGTGCTGGTGGTGATCCTGGTGCCGCTGCTGACCTCGCGTAACCGAAAAGCGTTGCGCTGAATCAACTTTTCGGCGCCTGCGCCGATAAAACAAACGCCTCGATTTGCGGTGACGCAACTCGAGGCGTTTTGCATTTCAGGGTCTGTGTGAAAACACCGTGACGAACGGCAAGGAAGGGTGCGACAGGTGTGCGACATGTTGTCACACAGGCCGTGTCGCAGCTCGTTTCACAGGCCCGGATTGGAGTGCTGTTACAAAAAAGGATTGGTCTGTTTCAGCGTTTGTCGGTTTTTGCACGCGTGTGCCGGATCAGGCAGTTTTAACAGACTCCGGCAGATGGCCAAAAGCCTTGGCATATCGGGCTTTGCGCGGATCGCGCCGTGGGAAAAAGCCCTCGGAGCTGTCTGAACTGAGGCCGATAGACCTACATTTTTTGGTGTTTTTGTTGAGAATCGATTTCGATAACATGCGGAACTTTTGCAAAAACGGTGATGGATTGTTGCTCAGAGCGATAAAAATTATTTCGGGATAAGACATGGTGTATAGGGCGCTACCTATCTACAATCGCCCGCACTGAATTCCCGGCACTGTTCAGCCTTTATTAAGGAGGCGAGCAGGAAGTCGGGTGTCGAGCAGCCGAGAGGCTTGCGAGACACCCAGGTGTCGGTGCCTTCCAACTTTCCGCACCAAATGGAATTGGTCTGTAACAAGGCCTTTGACCACGAATTCGAATAAGAACTGACCGCTGTCCCAGGTTTTGTCGAGCGTCTGACGCGCGACGGGCGGCCCTTATTCAATCCAAAGAAAATGCCAACCCTTGGCAGGGTGAAGTGTTGGCGATCAAAACCCAACTGCATTGCGCAAGCTGCTTTAGAGGTCGTGAGATGAGTAAAAACAGGTACCCCAGATTACTAGGCCTAGTGCCGCTGCTCGGCACGTTGTTGCTGGGAGGCTGCAACATGACCTTGCTCAATCCAACGGGCCAGGTCGGCCTGGAACAGCGCAACCTGATCATCACCGCCACGCTGCTGATGCTGTTGGTCGTTGTGCCGGTCATCGTCATGACCTTCCTGTTCGCCTGGAAGTACCGCGCCTCCAACAAGAACGCCGTCTACACCCCGAAATGGTCGCACTCGACCAAGATCGAAGTGGCAGTCTGGACCATTCCGGTCCTGATCATCATTGCCCTGGGTTACATCACCTACAAGTCGACCCACTCGCTGGATCCGTATCGTCCGATCGAATCCGACGTCAAGCCTGTGACCATCGAAGTGGTCGCGCTGGACTGGAAGTGGCTGTTCATCTACCCGGAACAAGGCATCGCCACGGTCAACAAGATCGTGTTCCCGGCGCACACGCCAGTTAACTTCCGGATCACTTCGGACGCGGTGATGAACTCGTTCTTCATCCCGGGCCTGGGCGGCCAGATCTACGCGATGGCGGGCATGACCACCAAGCTGCACCTGATCGCTGACCGCAACGCTGAAATGGACGGTATCTCCGCCAACTACAGCGGCGCTGGTTTCACCGGTATGAAATTCAAAGCGATCGCAACTTCTCAGGAAGATTTCGACGCCTGGGTAAGTGAAGTCAAAAAGGCACCTAAACAGCTTGAACCAGCTGAATACGCAGCCCTTGCCAAGCCAAGCCAGAACAATCCAGTCGAGCTCTACTCCTCGGTCACGCCGAACCTGTTCCAGACCATCGTCGACAAGTACGAAGGCATGAAACCGGGCAAGCCGCTGAAGCACGAGAAGAAAGAGAAAGAAGTGGCGGCAACGGATATGGACTCGAATTCGCATTCAGCTGCCGGGGCAGAGGAGTAAACGATGTTTGGTAAATTAAGTTGGGAAGCGATCCCTTTCCACGAGCCGATCGTGATGGTCACCATCTCGATGATCGCGCTCGGTGGTCTGGCGTTGTTCGCTGCAATCACCTACTTCAAGAAGTGGACTTACCTGTGGACCGAGTGGCTGACGTCGGTCGACCACAAGAAAATCGGCGTGATGTACATCATCGTCGCCATGGTCATGCTGCTGCGCGGTTTTGCCGACGCCATCATGATGCGTACCCAGCTGGCCATGGCCACCGAGGGTTCGCCTGGCTACCTGCCACCTGAACACTATGACCAGATCTTCACCGCTCACGGTGTGATCATGATCATCTTCATGGCGATGCCATTCTTCACCGGCCTGATGAACCTTGCAGTGCCGCTGCAGATCGGCGCGCGTGACGTTGCGTTCCCGTTCCTGAACTCCCTGAGCTTCTGGCTGCTGGTGTCCGGCGTCGTGCTGATCAACCTGTCCCTGGGCGTCGGCGAATTCGCCAAGACCGGCTGGGTTGCCTATCCACCGCTGTCGGGTCTGCAATACAGCCCTGGCGTGGGGATGGACTACTACATCTGGGCGCTACAGCTATCGGGTCTGGGTACAACGTTAACCGGGGTTAACTTCCTCGCGACCGTGCTGAAAATGCGTACCCCTGGCATGAAACTGATGGACATGCCGATCTTCACCTGGACCTGCACCTGGGCAAACGTTCTGATCGTGGCTTCGTTCCCGATCCTGACCGCTACCCTGGCACTGCTGACCCTTGACCGTTACATGGATTTCCACATTTTCACCAATGAACTTGGTGGCAATCCAATGATGTACGTCAACCTGTTCTGGGCATGGGGCCACCCTGAGGTTTACATCCTGATCCTGCCGGCGTTCGGCATTTTCTCGGAAGTCATCTCGGCCTTCACCGGAAAGAAACTGTTCGGCCACCACTCGATGATCTACGCCTCCGGCGCGATCTCGGTACTGGGCTTCATGGTTTGGCTGCACCACTTCTTCACCATGGGTTCGGGTGCCAGCGTCAACGCCTTCTTCGGTCTGGCGACGATGCTGATTTCCATCCCGACGGGTGTGAAACTGTTCAACTGGCTGTTCACCATCTACCAGGGCCGTCTGCGCTTCACCAGCCAGGTTCTGTGGACCCTGGGCTTCATGGTGACCTTCGCCATCGGCGGCATGACCGGCGTACTGCTGGCCATCCCGGGTGCTGACTTCGTTCTGCACAACAGCCTGTTCGTGATCGCTCACTTCCACAACGTGATCATCGGCGGCGCGGTATTCGGCTACATCGCAGGCTTCGGCTTCTACTTCCCGAAAGCGTTCGGCTTCAAGCTGCACGAAGGCTGGGGTAAAGCAGCGTTCTGGTTCTGGATCTCGGGCTTCTTCGTCGCGTTCATGCCGCTCTACGCTCTGGGCTTCATGGGCATGACCCGTCGTCTGAACGCTACCACCAACCCTGAGTGGGTACCGTACCTGTACGTTGCCATGTTTGGTGCGGTGATGATCGCTGTGGGTATCGCCTGCCAGCTGATCCAGCTGTACGTGTCGGTGCGTGACCGCAACAAGCCGGAAAACATGTGCGAACACGGTGACCCGTGGAATGCCCATACCCTGGAATGGTCGACCTCGTCGCCACCTCCGTTCTACAACTTCGCTGTACTGCCAAAAGCAGACTGCATCGATCCGTTCACCGAGGCCAAGGAAAACGGTACTGCGTACAAGGCACCAGCCAAGTACGAACCGATCCACATGCCGAACAACACCGCCACTGGCGTGGTGATGGGCGCACTGCTGACCGTGTTCGGTTTCGCGATGATCTGGCACATCTGGTGGTTGGCGATCGCCAGCCTGGCCGGCACTGTCATCTACTTCGTGATCCACGCAGCACGTGACGATCAGGGCTACATGGTGCCGGTTGAAACAATCGAGCGCATCGAAGCCGAGCAGCACAAGCGTCTGGTAGCGGCCGGGAAGATCCCTGCTTCCGCAACCCGTGTTGAAACCAAGTTGGAACAGGCTTAAACAATGTCGAACTTAGTGACCAATGCTGGACACGCCCATGGTCATGACCATGGGCACGATGACCATCACCACGACTCGGGCGAGATGACCGTATACGGTTTCTGGCTCTACCTGATGACCGACTGCATTCTGTTTGCGTCGATCTTCGCGGTGTACGCGGTACTGGTAAACAACGTCGCCGGTGGCCCGTCGGGCCACGACATCTTCGAACTGCCATACGTGCTGGGCGAAACCGCTCTGCTGTTGTTCAGTTCGATCACCTACGGCTTCGCCATGCTGGCGTTGTACAAAGGTAAAAAGCAGCAGGTTTTGGGCTGGTTGTTCATGACCTTCCTGCTCGGCGCAGGCTTCATCGCCATGGAGATCAACGAGTTCCACCTGCTGATCTCCGAGGGCTTCGGTCCTAGCCGTTCGGGCTTCCTGTCGGCGTTCTTCACGCTGGTCGGTACCCACGGTCTGCACGTGTCCGCCGGTCTGATCTGGATGGGCATCATGATGTACCAGGTCAACAAGCACGGCCTGACGGCGACCAACAAGACCCGTCTGAGCTGCCTGAGCCTGTTCTGGCACTTCCTGGACGTGGTGTGGATCTGCGTATTCACCGTTGTTTACCTGATGGGGACCCTGTAATGGCTAATGCACACTCCCATGACAGCCATGATGCTGGCCACGGCAGCGTAAAGTCGTACGCCATTGGCTTCATCCTGTCGGTAATCCTGACCGTCATCCCGTTCGGCCTGGTGATGTTCCCGACCCTGCCGAAGTCGACGACGCTGGCGATCGTCCTGCTGTTCGCCGTGATCCAGGTGATCGTTCACCTGTATTACTTCCTGCACCTGGACCGTTCCATCGCTCAACGTAACAACGTGATTGCGTTCGTCTTTACGGCCATCGTGATCGTGCTGCTGGTCGGTCTGTCGCTGTGGATCATGTTCAGCATCCACACCTACATGATGGCGAAGTGAGGTAAACCCGATGTCGCTCAAGCACTTTATCCAAATCACCAAACCGGGGATCATTTTCGGTAACGTGCTTTCTGTGGCAGGCGGGTTCTTCCTGGCCTCGAAAGGGCATGTCGATCTGGCCGTGTTTCTGGCAGCCATGATCGGCACTTCCCTGGTTGTGGCCTCCGGTTGCGTGTTCAACAACTGCATCGACCGCGACATCGACCTGAAGATGGAACGCACCAAGAACCGGGTGCTGGTCCAGGGCTTGATCTCCCTGAAACTGGCCCTGGTCTATGCGACCGTCCTGGGTGTCGCCGGCGTTGCGTTGCTGTACAAGGTGGCCAACCCGTTGGCTGCCCTGTTCGCCGTGATCGGCTTCATCATCTACGTCGGCTTCTACAGCCTGTACCTCAAGCGCAAGTCGGTTCACGGCACGCTGGTGGGCAGTCTGTCGGGCGCCATGCCGCCGGTGATCGGTTACGTGGCCGTGACCAACAGCTTCGACATGGCCGCGCTGACCCTGCTGGTGATGTTCAGCCTGTGGCAGATGCCGCATTCCTACGCCATCGCGATCTTCCGCTTCAACGATTACCTGGCCGCATCGATTCCGGTGTTGCCAGTGAAGCGCGGAATCCAGGTGGCCAAGAAGCACATCCTGATCTACATCCTGGCCTTCCTCGTGGCGACCTTGATGCTGACCTTCAGCGGTTACGCCGGCATGAGCTACCTCGCCGTCGCCGCGGCCATGGGCATGTACTGGCTGTACATGGCCTGGACCGGCTACAAGGCGGTGGATGACACGGTCTGGGCACGCAAGCTGTTCGTGTTCTCGATCTTCACCATCACCGCGCTGAGCGTCATGATGTCCCTGGACTTCAAGGTGCCGACCGAGCTGCTGCTGACGTACGCGCCGTAAGGTTCGAACGTTGTACGAGAAACCCCGTTCATCGAGAGATGAGCGGGGTTTTTTGTTGCTCGGATGATGGATAAACGACGTCCTTTGTCGCGAACAGACTCTCTCCCAAAAGGGTGGGGTAATCAGCCATTCCCTCGAAACGACTAGCTAGAAATCGACAGGTTGCGGTCGATAGGCAAAAGCCCTAGATTCGGATCCAACTACATGCATCGATCAAGAGGCTGGGCGAAATGACTGAGAGGATGACCTGCGACGAGCGCTTCATTGCCCTGGCAAAAGAGCTGAACTACGACATCAACGGTGAGAACACGGTGGGTGGCAATTACGCGCCGTTGATCCGTCATCACGACGAGATTTACATCAGCGGCATGGTGCCGCGCACCGAGGGCAAGATTCAGTATCCGGGGCGGGTGGGGCAGGAGCTGACGCTCAAGGATGCGCAGGCCGCGGCGAGTATCAGCGCGATGCGTTGTCTGGCCTTTATCGTCGATGCAGTCGGTTCACTGGACAAGGTCAGGTCGTTGTTGCGGGTCACGGTGTACGTGAAGTCCACGCCGGATTTCGTTGACCTCAGCGAAGTCGCCAACGGTGCATCGGATGTATTCAGTTATGTGTTGGGCGATGTCGGGCGGCACACCCGCACCACCGTCGGCGTCTATCAGTTGCCGAAAAACGCAGCCATCGAAGTCGACATGATTGCCGCCGTGCACCCATCGGCATAACCGCCAATCTGCGGACAACAAAAAGCCCCGCCTGAATTTCAGAGCGGGGCTTTTTCGTCAGCGCCGGTATTACTGGGCGGCGATGCTGTAGCCATCAAACGCGGTCTGCTGTTGCAGCGCGGTGATGATGTTTTTGCGGTTGATCGCGTGCTCGGTGCCGGCGTTGTCGACGAAGGTTTCGCCTTCGATTTCCGCCTCTTCGCCTTCACCGACGAAGGTGAAGCCGAGGAACTCCAGTGCCTCGCGATCCACGCTCAGGCGCGAACGCGGTGTGCGCATTGGCAGGGTCACGCTGATGCCGTCCTTGCTGATGCTGAACACTTCGACGTCTTTCTTGGCGCGTGCGGCCTTGCTCTTGCCGCCGCTCGGGCTGCTGATCGCTTGGTGAGTCTGGTTCAGAACCTTGAGGGCCAGGCCGTAGACGATTTCCTGGAACGCCGGATCGTCCTTGAAGCTCGACAGGATGCGGCTGATCGGAAACTTGCTGCTGAGGTCTTCGAGGGCGGCGATGTCGGCGGCTTCGGCGTCCTTCAGGCGCTTGAGTTCGCCCATCAGCTCGTAAGCCTGGTCGTCATCGAAGCGGTCGTGGGCCTGACGGATCGCGGCGCGCAGTTCGCGGATCTGATCGCTCTCGCGGCTCGACTGGAACGCGTCCAGCACCATCTCGCTGATGATCTTCGCCTGTGGGATGTGTTGTGAAAGATTGATGGAGTTTTCGTATTCCGCTTTGGACGACAGAGTGACTACGGATTCAGCGGTGTTGAAATCGGACATTGAAATTTCACTACTTTTTTAACTTGAGGTGAGACGAGAAAGCGCTGGGGCTTTTTCAGGCCGACTAATTTAGGGGAGCGCGACGGCGTTGTCACGGAGCAAGGGGCCGGCGGTGCCGATTATTTATCCGGATGATTTGTGAGGGGCAACCAGACACCGCGCGTGCCTTGGCTCATTCATTGGCGACAGCGTTCTCCGGTAGCCGCCGGGACGTCAGGCCACGCAGCGTCCAGTAGAGCTTCAGCGAACGAGTGCTGATCAGGCCGCACATGAACCCCGAAATGCCGGCCTTGAGCAGCAGCATGTCCGGCGACGCGGAAAGCTCCGGATTCACGTCATTCTGGTAACCGAAGTAGTAGTTCGAGGAAAAGAACATCAGGTACATGATCAGGATTTTTACCGTGCCCGGCATGATTAGCCCTGTCGCGGAGTCGTCGAGCATCACGCCCCGCCGGGAGAACACCAGCCAGGCCGAGAGACCGCCCAGCAACAGCGCGGCGAACCATGTGCTCAAAAACAGCGCCGGGTTGATCGTCAAATTCAGGGAATACAGCGACCACGCCAAAAACGCCGGGGGCGTTATCAGCATCGAGGCACGGCTTTCGCGGCGGGGAGAGAACGCCTTGATGCCGAAATAAACCAGCAGCAGAAAAATCAGGTAAACCCGTATCGGAGTGTTTTGCAGAATCGTGAGCATTGCGCAGCATCCATGCTGGAAAAGGAGGAGGGTGGAGCATAGCCGGGGTCACAGTAACCGTCGGCTATTTCAGCCGCAAACGCTCCATCGCGATCACCGACGTTTCAAACCCCAGGCTGGCAAAAAACGCTTCCGCACCTTCGCGCCCGGCACGCAGAACCCAGGTAATGTCGCTGTTATCGCCCATCACATGTTCGACCAGCGCCCGCCCGATGCCCGCGCGCCGGTGTTGCCCGTCGACCACGACCATCGACAGGTAGCCGTTGGACAAGCCATCGGTGATGCCACGGGCGAAACCGATAATCTGCTGGCCGCTCAATGCAACGGCCGTGCGCTGAGAGTTCTGAACAAGCTGTGCGAAATGTTCGGCGGTGCCGGTGCGATGGCCCCAGCCGTGCCGTTCTAGAAACTGCCTTGCTGCCTCCACTTCCGTGGGCAGGAGGTCGCGTATTGAAATGCCTTTGTTCATTCGTTGATTCCGTCCCTGGTGTATTTCCAACAGTAGTCGCGTTGCCTACGGTCTGCCCCACATCTGCATGGCGAACTCGACGAAGCGACGCAGTTTAGGCAACCGATAGCGATCCGGCGCGTAAAGCAGATGCATCGGGCGGTTCGGCGGCTGATAGTCCGGCATCACCACGACCAGTCTGCCGTCGCGCAGGTCCTGTTCCACCAGCGCGTCCGGCAGCATCACGATGCCCATGCCGGTGCGCGCGGCCTGATGCAGGCCGGCAGAGCTGTTGATCAGCATCGGGCCTTTGACGTCGACCATGATGTCACCGTCCGGACCGCTGAGGCGCCACTGCTTTTCCACCGATTGCCAGTCGTCACCGGCGGGATAGGCAAAGGACAGGCAGTCGTGCTGGCGCAGTTCCTCAGGCGTGAGCGGCATGCCGCGTCGGGCCACGTATTCCGGGGAGGCGCAGACCGTCAGGGTGTAGTCGATCAGCGGGCGGGCGATCAGGTTGGACTGGTCGAAGTGGCCCAGTCGGAAGGCCACGTCGAGACCGCTTTCCAGCAGATCCGGACGGCGGTTGGTCAGGATCACGTCGAGTTTGACCAGCGGACATTGCAGGGAAAACTCACTGAGCGCCGGGGCCAGACGTTCAACGCCAAAGGTCAGCGGCGCAGTAACCCGCAGAATACCGCGCGGTTCATCGAGCGTCTGCTCGGCGAGGCGTTCGGAGTCGGCGACCAGACCGAGCACTTCCAGACAGCGCTGGTAGTAAACGCTGCCGAACTCGGTCAGTCGCTGGCGGCGGGTGGTGCGTTGCAGCAATTGCACGCCGAGCCGTTGCTCCAGCGCCCGCAGGTGATTGCCCACCATGGTCGTGGACATTTCGCACTGCAGCGCGGCCGCCGTCATGCTGCCGGACTCCACAACCTTGACGTACACGCTCATCGACTGGAACAAATCCATTATCAAGCCTGGCTTTTAAATGATTGAAGTTTTGCCGAGTTTATCCAGTTCAGGTGGATAACCATACTGCCAGCACCTCTCACCTCGCTGGAGTTTGCCGATATGACAGCCGCCCTGATGAACACCTATCAATCGCTGGACTTGAGCTTCATCAAAGGCCTGGGCACCCGACTCTGGGATCAGGCGGGCCGTGAATATCTGGACGCGGTGGCGGGCGTGGCGGTGACCAATGTCGGCCACTCGCACCCGCGCATCGTGTCAGCGATCAGCGAGCAGGCGGGATTGTTGCTGCACACCTCCAACCTCTACAGCATCGACTGGCAACAATCGCTGGCGCAGAAGCTGACACGGCTGGCGGGGATGGAGCGGGCGTTCTTCAACAACTCCGGTGCCGAGGCCAACGAAACCGCGCTGAAATTGGCGCGTCTGTACGGCTGGCGCAAAGGCATCGAACAGCCGCTCGTGGTGGTGATGGCCAACGCGTTTCATGGCCGGACCCTCGGCACCTTGTCCGCCAGCGATGGCCCGGCGGTGCGGCTGGGTTTCAATGACTTGCCCGGGGATTTCGACAAAGTGCCGTTCGGCGATCTTCAAGCGCTGGAGCAGGTGCAGCGCAAACATGGTCAGCGGATCGTGGCGATTCTGGTGGAGCCGATCCAGGGTGAAAGCGGCGTGCAACTGGCGCCGCCTGGCTACCTCAAGGCCCTGCGTGAATTGTGCAACCGTCACGCCTGGCTGCTGATGCTCGACGAAATCCAGACCGGCATCGGCCGTACCGGCCGCTGGTTTGCGTTTCAGCACGAAGGCATCGTTCCCGACGTCATGACCCTCGCCAAAGGCCTGGGCAACGGCGTGCCGATCGGCGCCTGTCTGGCACGGGGTCGGGCGGCCGATCTGTTCACCCCCGGCAGCCATGGCAGCACCTTCGGCGGCAATCCACTGGCGTGCCGGGTGGGTTGCACCGTGCTCGAGATCATCGAGGAACAAGGTCTGCTGGAAAATGCCAGGGTTCAAGGCGAGCGCCTGCTGACTCGCTTGCGTGCAGAGCTGGCGGACGATCCGAATGTGCTGGCGATTCGCGGGCAAGGGCTGATGATCGGCATCGAACTCAAACAGCCGATCCGCGACCTGACACTGATTGCCGCGCGGGATCATGGACTGCTGATCAACGTCACTCGCGGCAAGACGATCCGGCTGCTGCCGCCGCTGACGATTGATGAGCGGGAGGTGGGGATGATTGTCAGAGGGGTTGGCCGTTCCCTGAGCCATGTCTCATCCCTCGGTCAGTAGTGAAATCTGCAAGTTATGACGCAGATTTCGCCGTCTACGATTGCATAGACCAGGCGATGCTCGGCAGTTATCCGCCGTGACCAGAAGCCGCTCATGTTGTGCTTGAGCGGCTCCGGTTTACCCAGGCCTTCAAAGGGTTGGCGCTGGATCGCTTTAATCAAAAGATTGATTCGTTTGAGACCGGCCTTATCGTTTTGCTGAAACCATAAGTAGTCTTCCCAGCCCGTTGGCGTGAACTGGATTTTCATTCTTCAATCAGTTGCCTGACTTTGGCTTTTCCAGCGCGCATTTCGCCAATCGATTTGATCAAGCGCTCGGCATTTGCCGGAGAACGCAGCAGATAGGCCGTTTCTTCCAGCGCGTTGTATTCGGCCAGAGACATCATCACTACAGGCTCGCCTTTTTGGCGGGTTACCAGAAGTGGGGCGCAGTCTTCATTCACGCGATCCATGGTTTCAGCCAAGTGCGCACGAGCTGTGGTGTAGTTGATAGTGTCCATGTTGTAGTCCTCGCTTGATGCAAAGAACGTACAGAAATGAGTACAGGATGACAAGGCGATACCTATCAGTGGTTGTGCCACAGACGGGCTGCCTGCGGTGTGCTGAGTATCACCGAAGTCTCATCGAGACGTTTCTGGGTCTTCTGTAAGCTGATTCCGACGAGCCTGCCATCCCTCTCACTCTCTACGTGAGATTTTTCTAATCAGGGTAGTCCGACAAATCCGGCGCCAGCATCCGGGTCTTCGGTGCGCCGTTCGCGTTGTGCTGGATGATGTCGTTCGGCTGCCCCTGTTGGTTGAAAAACACCTGACCAATCCCCGCCGAATTCCACAGCCGCTCACCCGCTTCGGCGTGTTCCGGCACGTATGGGACGATGCGCATGCGGCGGCGTTTGGTCAGCCAGTTGAGGGGGGAGCGTGGTGAGTAGAGCCAGCGGTTGAGGCGGTCGAACCATTCCAGCAGGGTAGGCGGGAACTCGTTCTTGATACCGCTGCTGGTGATTTGCCAGATGCGCGGGCCGGCCTTGCGGTGTCGGATCAGGACTTCGTAGACGAAGGAATAATGCACGTCGCCTGACAGCACCACGTAACTGCCCGGTGTACGCGAGTGTCGGAAAATGTTCAGGATCACCTGGGCCGCGCCGCGATGGGCCATCCAGTTTTCCGCGTCCACCAGCAGTGGATAACCGCACCAGCTGAATACTCGCTGCACGGTTTCGATCAGCTTTACACCGAAGATCGGTGCCGGCGAAACGATGATCGCCGAAGGATGGTCGAGCAGTTCCTGCTGCAGTTCGCTCAAGGCTTCCCAGTCCAGCAAACCCGACGGTTGCTTGAGCGCCATTTCGCTGCGCCAGCGTCGGGTGCGAGTGTCGAGCACCACTAGCGCCGGGCTGGTCGGCAATACGAAATGCCACTGCTGAAAGCGCAGCAATTCCTCAATCAATCCGTCCTGCACGGGAGCGTCGAGATAGCGGTCGTCTCCGCTGGCGCTCAGGCCTCGGGTTTTCTCCAGTACAGCGCTGAATGCATCCGGATTGTTGCCCCAGCCCTGACACAACATGTAGGCGATCAGCGCGTTGCCGATGATGCGTTTGGAGAACGGGTGGCCGTAGGCCGTTTCCTCCCATTGCGCGGACAGGTTCCAGTCATCGGTGATGTCGTGGTCATCGAAGATCATCAGGCTCGGCAGATGCGCCAGTGCCCGGGCCACCTGGCCGAGGCCGGCCTTGAAACCGTCGATGCGGGTCTGTTCGAGGGCATAGCGCTTGAGGCGTTCCGGCGTCAGTGCCGGCGGCTGCGAGTTGACCAGCGCCCAGGGCGTTGGCGACCAAACGAGCAAATACATCGCCATGACTTCGGCAAACGTCACGAGGTGATTGTCGGCGCTGCTGCTGGTGAAAATCGGCTTGCGTGCACCGCCGAAGAAACGCTCGCGCAATGTCTCGTTGCTCTCGAGTGCCGGCAGCAAATCCGCACGATGGTAGTAGCTGGCCGGATGTTCATAGAGCTTCGCGCTGTCGCTGACCACCGCGCCTTCGAGGTGCTCACCGAACAGACCGAGGCGCTCGATCAGGGCATGAATTGCCCGCAACATCGGGCCGGCAACGTCGTCGGCGTAAACCTGATCGCCGCTCATCATCAACAGGGCGGGACGTTGCTGCGGATCGGTTTCGGCGGCCAGCAACCGGTCAACGCAGAGCAGGCCGTCGGCGGCCGGGTGATGGGGCTTGCGGCAGGAACCGTGCAGCAACTGGTCGATGCGAGAACGCAGGACGAAGTTCGGGCTGGTGGCGTTGTCGTAGAGCAGGTGCGGCGCCCAGTCGGCGATGGGCTGCTGGCCATCGATCAACAGGTCGTAGTCGATGCGGGTGTCACAGGGCAGGGCGGTTTGCAGCGGAACGTCGATCAGGTGAACAAACGCCCGGGTGCCCACCGGAATGACCGTGCATTTCCCGGCACCCAGTGGAATGTCTCCTACGCCTTGCAGGCGCAAGGTCAACGACAGTTCGCGGCTGCCGACCAGCCAAAACACTAAGCGCGTTGGTTCCAGTCGGCGCAGCAGTGGCCCGGCCAGAACAGCAGGCAACGGGCTCAGGTCATCAGGTGTCGGAGGCATCGGGGGAAAAGCTCAAGGCGCACAGGCCGGCGATGATAGCGCAGCCGGCGCCTCGAACCCTTAAACCAGGCTTAAGAGCCCGTTTTTTCCAGCTTCAGCGCCAGCAGGCGCCATTCGGCAGGTGTCGCGTCGACTCTTGGCTGTTCCTGTACGGAGCAGTCGAAGCGGTACGTCACATCGTCGCCATTCATGTTCCGCGCGGTGACGGTGTTGCTGAAGGTGTAGACCTGATCCTTGAAGCGTTGCGGCGTCAGGCTTTTGCTGTCGGCAAACCGGGCAGATGCGGGGAAGCGCAAGGTGCTGGTCACGAACGGGCTGCACATGACATACGCGAGCATCGACTTGTCGCCTTGCGCGTCGGCGCGCAGTTTTTTGCTCAGCGCCGTCAGGGCCTTGCGCCCCTCATCGTCACTCTGGTCGATCACGGTTTGCACCGACATCGTCTTCGGCGCGCGACTGGCGTAGTTCGGCAGCAACGCGGAATCCGCTGGAGAGGGCTTGTTGTCCGGCTCGATAGCGGCAAACACCGGCGCATCTTTCAGCGCAGCAGGACTTGCAACTGCCTCGGCTTCCGGCAGCAACGAGGTCGGTTCGGCTTGCTGCTGTGCCACGACGTTTTCAGTCTGCGCGGCTTCGTAGCGATGCGCCGACGGGAACAATGAAAAAGTGATCGCCAGCACCACCATCGAAACAATGAAACCGCCCGCGACACCGACCAGGTTGGCGTAAAACAGATTCCAGCTGCCGCGGTTTTTCACCACCCAGCGCCACATGAAACCCCAAGCCGCGACAAATGCCAGAAAACGCAAAAACTCCATTCGATCCTTTCCTTAAACCTGCAAAACCTGAATTCAGCGCTCGCAGTGCTGAGATGGGCGGCAAGATAGCAAAATAGACATCCGCTGCTACAGCAACCATCGCATTCAACGCCGGCAAAATTATTTGAGTGCAAAAAACATGAATGTTGTCAGGCCGGCCACGGTGCCGCAAAGGCCTGCCAGTAGCTGACGCGCAACAGGATGTTCGACCCGCGATCGATGGGATACCAGCATCCATACACCCACCAGCGCCGCAGCGGTTGTCAGCATCTGCAGCACTGTGCCCATTAGCCCGGGTATGGGCGGCCGGTCCGCCCCGAACAGGCGAATGTAAAACTCCGAGACCACCACGCCTACCATCATGCCGCTGGCGGCACCGAGCACATTGGCGAGGATCAGATTCCAGGCACCACGTTGCCTGACGACCCATACCCACATGGCCGCCCAGGCAAAAAACATAACGGCTATTTCCATCGCATTCTTCCTTCGGAATCGGTGTTGATCAGGCCCTTGGCAGCTTGCTCGACAGTGGACGGCAAGATAGCAAAATAGTAGCGTCGCGCCACTGACTTCATCTCCGTAATGGACTACTCATGCCTGCTCTCAAAACCTGCCGTCTGTTTTGTGCGTTCGTCCTTGCTACCACGCTGACCCCGGCATTCGCCGCCTGGAAAGAGCACCCGGAAAACAGCTGGAAGTATTACCTCGCCAATTGTCAGCGAATGCAGGAAAAAATGGCCGACGTCCAAAGCGGTCGCGTGCCCGGCGCCTTTGAGGTGACGGGCGATCTGGAGAACAGCCAGGGGAGCATGAATGAGCACCGCCCAAACCTGCCTCCCCAGTACCTCGCCTCCGGGGAATTCGCTCAATGCGAAAACGTGGCGGCCGAGGCCGATGCGATGATTGCCCGTGGCAAAGCCGAGTTCGCCGACAGAATGAACCAGGCTGCCGAGCAAGGCCGGATCGCCCACCAGAACTCCCCCGAATACCAACGTGCCCGTTCACTCGGCTACAGCGATGTCGGCGAAATCTCCTTCCTCAAACTCCACGAAGACATGGACGGCGAAGCACGCCTGAAAACCATGTTGATTACCGTCGATGAAGTCTGCGGCCAATACTTTCGTGCCACGCAATATGTGAAGCCGTATGTGATCTACACCGTTCGGCCGTCGGATGGCGGGTGTGGTGAGGAAAAGCGCGTGGCGATTGTCGGTGGCAGGTCGGTTGAGAAGGGTGATTACATCGATGAGCGGGGCGAGTTTCAGTATGTGGGCTGGAAGAAACTGGTGGGGGCGGATGGGTTTCCTACTGAGATTCGGGTGTTGAAGGCTCGGCGCTGACCGCAAAACAGTCACGCCGTCCAGTCACGTCTGGGGGAAATAATTCACCGCCAGAAACAGCAGGGTCGCCATGCCCGCGGCCAGGCCACACACCGCGCCGAGCAACTGGCGTGCAATCGGGTGTTCGGGTTGACGGCGATTGGCAATCCACAGCCATACCCCCGCCAGAACGCCCGCGCTGGTGATGAACACCACCAGACTGCGATGCAGGTTGGGTGTCGCCATCGACGTACCAATGACTGCGTCGTAAATCAGCGTGAACACAATGCCGGTAACCACGCCACTTCCGGCGCCGGCAAGGTTGGCCAGCAACAGGTTCCACTCACCCCGTTGCTTCACCACCCACAGCCAGGTTCCAGCCATCACCAGCAAACACAACACAGCATCCATTTTGGTCTATTCCCGAGTGCGCAATAACAGAGGCGAAGACAGGCCTCTAGCGAGTGGACGGCAAGATATCAAAATAGAAGCTTCGCGCCACTTTCTTCATCTGCGTAGCTTAAAGAATGTCCTTCAAATAACCCTTGAGCGCGAGGAGCGGCTGATCCAACTGCTCCAGCGACTGCGCCTGACTGAAGTCGGTCGACAACTTGTGCAGCTCCCGCCCCAACGGTTTCTCGACGCCACCCAACGCATCCATCGCCAGCGCCAGGCACTCGTTCATCTTGAACTGGATCGTCTCGACATCACCCCGGCGCACCAGCAATTCGAACACGTCTTTCTGATAGTCGCCCATGACCATGTCATCCCGCAGAATCGGGCTCAAGCCTTCTTCCTCGTACGCGAGTTTCAGGGAGAACAGGGCGACGGTTTCCAGTGACGTTTCCATGCGGTGGACCTGTGTGAGATCTCGCCGGAGGGCCGGCGGCACTTTCCGACAGACGAAAAAAAAGGCCTTGCTAAGCAAGACCTTTCTTGATTTTGGTGCCCCGAGGGAGACTCGAACTCCCACTCCTTTCGAAAACGGATTTTGAATCCGCCGCGTCTACCAATTCCGCCATCAGGGCTCAATGGCGGCGAAGTATAGAGAGGTGCCTACCGTTGGTCAATCACGTTTCATGGTCAATTTTCGATATTTCCGCTAGACTTTCCGGCCCTGCTAGACGAACCCCATCATGCGCGTTGCTGACTTTACCTTCGAGCTTCCTGATTCGCTGATTGCCCGCCATCCTTTGGCCGAGCGTCGCGGTAGTCGCCTGTTGACCCTGGATGGGGTCAGCGGCGCCCTGGCACACCGTCAATTCACTGATCTGCTGGAGCATTTGCGCCCGGGCGATCTGATGGTGTTCAACAATACCCGGGTGATTCCGGCGCGCCTGTTCGGGCAGAAGGAGTCCGGCGGCAAGCTGGAAATCCTCATCGAACGCGTGCTCGATACCCATCGCGTGCTGGCCCATGTGCGTTCCAGCAAGTCGCCGAAGCCGGGTTCGAAGATCCTGATCGACGGCGGCGGCGAAGCCGAGATGCTGGCGCGTCACGATGCGCTGTTCGAGCTGGGGTTTGCCGAAGAAGTGCTGCCGCTGCTCGATCGCGTCGGGCACATGCCGTTGCCTCCTTATATAGACCGCCCGGACGAAGGTTCGGATCGCGAGCGCTATCAGACCGTGTATGCCGAGAAACTCGGCGCGGTGGCAGCGCCGACTGCCGGGCTGCATTTCGATCAGACGCTGATGGAAGCGATCGCCGCCAAGGGTGTCGAGACGGCATTCGTCACGCTGCACGTCGGCGCTGGCACCTTCCAGCCGGTGCGCGTGGAGAAGATCGAAGATCACCACATGCACAGCGAATGGCTGGAAGTCGGTCAGGACGTGGTCGATGCAGTCGCCGCTTGCCGTGAGCGCGGCGGTCGAGTCATCGCTGTCGGCACCACCAGCGTGCGTTCGCTGGAAAGCGCCGCCCGCGATGGCGTGCTCAAGCCGTTCAGCGGCGACACCGACATCTTTATCTTCCCTGGCCGGCCGTTCCATGTGGTCGATGCCCTGGTCACCAATTTCCATTTGCCCGAATCCACGCTGTTGATGCTGGTCTCGGCATTCGCCGGTTATCCGGAAACCATGGCTGCCTACAAAGCCGCGGTCGATAACGGATACCGCTTTTTCAGCTACGGTGATGCGATGTTCATCACCCGTAATCCCGCTCCCCGCGGCCCAGAGGAATCCGTATGAGTCGCACCTGTCGTATGTCTTTCGAGTTGCTTGCCACCGATGGCAAGGCTCGTCGTGGTCGTCTGACCTTCCCTCGTGGCACCGTCGAGACCCCGGCCTTCATGCCGGTGGGCACTTACGGCACGGTCAAGGGCATGTTGCCGCGTGACATCGTCGCCACCGGCGCGGAGATCATTCTGGGCAACACCTTCCACCTGTGGCTGCGCCCGGGTACTGAAGTGATCAAGGAGCACGGCGACCTGCACGATTTCATGCAGTGGAAAGGCCCGATCCTGACCGACTCCGGCGGTTTCCAGGTGTTTAGCCTCGGCGCCATGCGCAAGATCAAGGAGGAGGGCGTGACCTTCGCCTCTCCGGTCGACGGCTCGAAAGTGTTCATGGGCCCGGAAGAGTCGATGCAGGTCCAGCGCGATCTGGGCTCGGACATCGTGATGATCTTCGACGAATGCACCCCGTACCCGGCTGACGAAGACGTCGCCCGTGTGTCCATGGAGCTGTCGCTGCGCTGGGCCCAGCGTTCGAAGAATGCCCATGGCGACAACACGGCGGCGCTGTTCGGCATCGTCCAGGGCGGCATGCACCAGGACCTGCGCATGCGCTCGCTGGAAGGCCTGGACAAGATCGGCTTCGACGGCCTGGCCATCGGCGGTCTGTCGGTGGGCGAGCCCAAGCACGAAATGATCAAGGTGCTGGACTACCTGCCCGGCATGATGCCGGCTGACAAACCTCGTTACCTTATGGGCGTTGGCAAACCGGAAGATCTGGTTGAGGGTGTGCGCCGCGGTGTGGACATGTTCGATTGCGTGATGCCAACCCGTAATGCCCGCAACGGGCATCTGTTCATTGATACAGGCGTGCTGAAGATCCGTAACGCGTTCCATCGCCATGATGATTCGCCGCTGGATCCGACCTGCGATTGCTATACCTGCCAGAACTTCTCCCGCGCTTATCTGCATCATCTGGACAAGTGCGGCGAAATGCTCGGCAGCATGCTCAATACCATCCACAATTTGCGCCATTATCAGGTGCTGATGGCTGGTTTGCGCGAGGCTATTCAACAGGGTACATTGGCCGCCTTTGTCGATGCCTTCTACGCCAAACGCGGGCTTCCCGTTCCGCCTTTGGACTGAGTTTTCTGACCCCAAGATTCAACATTTGCAACTGGAGTGCTAAATGAGCTTTTTTATCTCTAATGCCATGGCTGACGCGGCTGCACCGGCTGCAGCGCCTATGGGCGGCGGCTTTGAGTGGATTTTCCTGGTCGGCTTCCTGGTCATCTTCTACCTGATGATCTGGCGTCCACAGGCCAAGCGCGCCAAAGAGCAGAAGAACCTGCTGAGCAGCCTGCAGAAGGGCGACGAAGTGGTCACCACCGGCGGCATCGCCGGCAAGATCACCAAAGTGGCCGATGACTTCGTGGTTCTGGAAGTTTCCGACACCGTGGAAATGAAGTTCCAGAAGGGCGCCATCGCCGCCACGCTGCCAAAAGGCACGCTGAAAGCGATCTAAGGTTCCAACTTCTACTCAATCGACGGGGCGCGCAAGGCGCCCCGCGTTCATAACGGGCGGCGTGATGCTGAACAAATATCCTCTGTGGAAATACATTCTGATCCTGGCGGTGCTGGCGATCGGTCTGATTTATTCCGCTCCGAATCTATACCCCGATGACCCGGCCATTCAGATCAGCGGCGCCAGCACGGCCCTGCAGGTCAATCAGGCCGATCTGGATCGCGTGAGCACCGCGCTCAAGGAATCCGGGATCAACGTCAAGGCTTCGAGCCTGGCTGCGAACGGCAAGGGCGGTCTGATCCGTCTGACCAAGGCTGAAGACCAGCTGCCGGCCAAGGACGTTGTCCGCAAGGCATTGGGTGATGACTACGTCGTCGCGCTGAACCTGGCACAAACCACCCCGCAATGGCTGCGCAGTGTGGCCGCGCACCCGATGAAGCTGGGTCTGGACTTGTCCGGTGGTGTGCACTTCCTGCTGGAAGTGGACATGGACAAAGCCCTCGACGCCCGCCTGAAAGTCTACGAAGGCGACGTCAAGAGCCTGTTGCGCAAAGAGAAACTGCGTTATCGCAGCCTGCCGCAACTCAATGGCGCCATTCAGCTGGGCTTCAGCGATGCTGATTCCCGCGAACAGGCCCGCGCGCTGATCCGCAAGAATTTCAACGATTTCGACATTGTTCCGGCCGACCTCAACGGTCAACCGGTGCTGCGTCTGGCGATGACCCCGGCCAAGCTGGCGGAAATCCGTGAATACTCCATCAAGCAGAACTTGACCACGGTACGTAACCGCGTCAACGAGCTGGGTGTTGCCGAACCGATCGTCCAGCGTCAGGGCGCCAACCGTATCGTGGTTGAGCTGCCGGGCGTGCAGGACACTGCCGAAGCCAAGCGCATCCTCGGCAAGACGGCCAACCTGGAGTTCCGTCTGGCTGCAGAGCCGGGTGCTTCGAAAGCCACTTCCGAAACTTTCGAATTCCGCGAAGGCAATCGTCCTCCTGCCCAGATCGAGCGTGGCCTGATCATCACCGGTGACCAGGTGACTGACGCCAAGGCCGGTTTCGGCGAGCACGGCACGCCTGAAGTGAACATCCGTCTGGATGGCCACGGTGGCGAGCTGATGAGCCGCGCGACCCGCAGCAACGTCGGTCGCAGCATGGCGGTGATCTTCATCGAGCAGCGCCCGGTCACCACTTACACCAAGCAAGTGGTCGACGGCGTCGAGAAAGACGTCGCGGTGCAGACCTTCAAGGAAGAGAAGAAGATCATCAGCCTGGCGACCATTCAGTCGCCGCTGGGTGCGCAGTTCCGTATCACCGGCCTGAACGGCCAGGGCGAGTCGTCCGAACTGGCGCTGCTGCTGCGTGCCGGTGGTCTGGCTGCGCCGATGTACTTCGCTGAAGAGCGCACCATCGGCCCGAGCCTGGGTGCGGACAACATCACCAAGGGTATCGATGCATCGCTGTGGGGCATGCTGTTCGTCTCGCTGTTCATCATCGCCATCTACCGTTTCTTCGGTCTGATTGCCACCGTTGCACTGGCGGTGAACATGGTGCTGCTGCTGGCGCTGATGTCGCTGCTGGGCGCCACGCTGACCCTGCCGGGTATCGCCGGTATCGTGTTGACCATGGGTATGGCGGTCGACGCCAACGTACTGATCTTCTCGCGGATTCGTGAAGAGATCGCCGCCGGCATGACCGTGCAGCGTGCAATCAACGAAGGCTTCGGTCGGGCATTCACTGCGATTCTCGACGCCAACCTGACCACCTTGCTGGTCGGCGGCATCCTCTTCGCCATGGGCACCGGCCCGGTGAAGGGCTTCGCAGTAACCATGTCCCTCGGGGTTCTGACTTCGATGTTCACGGCCATCATGGTCACCCGCGCGATGGTCAACCTGATCTTCGGCGGTCGTGACTTCAAGAAGTTGTGGATTTAAGGGGCTGCCATGTTACGTACAATCAACTTCATGGGCGTCCGCAACTTTGCGTTCGGCGTCACCGTATTTCTGACCTTGCTGGCAATCTTCAGTGTGTTCCACAAGGGCATGAACTGGGGTCTGGACTTCACCGGCGGTACGCTCATCGAGCTGACCTACGAGCGTCCGGCCGATGTCACCAAAGTGCGCGAGCAGCTGGTTTCTTCCGGTTATCACGAAGCCGTGGTGCAGAACTTCGGCGCGACCACCGATCTGCTGGTGCGCATGCCGGGTGAAGACCCGCAGCTGGGCCATCAGGTGGCGGAGGCGCTGCAGAAGGTCGGCGGTGACAACCCGGCGACCGTCAAGCGCGTCGAGTTCGTCGGCCCGCAGGTCGGTGAAGAGCTGCGCGACCAGGGCGGCATGGGCATGCTGCTGGCGCTCGGCGGCATCCTGATCTACCTGGCTTTCCGCTTTCAGTGGAAGTTTGCGGTCGGCGCCATCGTGTCGCTGATCCACGACGTGATCGTGACCGTGGGTATCCTGTCGTTCTTCCAGATCACCTTCGACCTGACGGTGCTGGCGGCGGTACTGGCGATCATCGGTTACTCGCTCAACGACACCATCGTCGTGTTCGACCGGGTGCGTGAGAACTTCCGTGTTCTGCGTAAGGCCACGCTGATCGAGAACATCAACATCTCGACCACGCAGACCTTGCTGCGGACCATCGCGACCTCGGTTTCGACCTTGCTGGCGATCGCGGCACTGCTGTTCTTCGGCGGTGACAACCTGTACGGCTTCTCCCTGGCGCTGCTGGTGGGTGTTCTGGCGGGTACCTACTCGTCGATCTACATCGCCAACGTGGTGCTGATCTGGCTGAACCTGTCGACCGAAGACCTGATTCCCCCGGTCAACACCGAGAAGGAAGTCGACGACCGTCCATAACGGCCATCGTTTTCCCGGTTGTCAGTCAAAAAAGACGCGAGTTGAACTCGCGTCTTTTTTTTTGCTCCAAGGCTGGGTGAAGCGCGGGCGCGTCCCGCATGTGATGGTCAGGAGGTTCATGTGAACAAGTCGTTGCTGGTTGGTGCGGTATTGGGTGCTGTCGGTGTGACTGCCGGGGGTGCTGTTGCCACCTACAGCCTGGTTAAAAGCGGCCCTGAGTATGCGCAAGTGCTGGCCGTAGAACCGGTCAAAACACAGATCAAGACTCCACGTGAAGTGTGCAAGGATGTGACGGTGACCCGGCAGGCGCCGGTGAAAGATCAACACCAGATCGCCGGCACCGTGGTCGGTGCGCTGGCAGGTGGTCTGCTGGGTAACCAGATCGGCGGCGGCACCGGCAAGAAGATTGCCACGGTGGCCGGTGCGGTCGGTGGTGGTTACGCCGGTAACAAGGTTCAGGAGGGTATGCAGGAGCGTGATACCTACACCACGACCCAGACTCGCTGTAACACGGTGAATGACATCAGCGACAAGGTCGTGGGCTATGACGTCCGGTATTCGCTGGACGGCAAGGAAGGCAAGGTGCGGATGGATCGTGATCCGGGCAACCAGATCCCGGTCGACAAGGAAGGCAAGCTGATCCTGTCGCAGAACGAGCCGGGCCAGTGATTGGTTGACTGTTTATAAAAAAAGCACCCTTCGGGGTGCTTTTTCATGCCCATAAAAAAACACCCCGAAGGGTGTTTTTTTGGTTTCGCGAAACGCTTAGCGCTTCAGCGAGGCCGGCAGGTGCGGCTGGATCGCCGTCAGAACTGCCTTGAAGCATTTGGTGTTGCCGGCAACGACGTGGCCTTTTTCAAGGAAGTCGTGACCGCCGGTGAAGTCGCTCACCAGGCCGCCTGCTTCTTGAATCAGCAGGGCGCCAGCGGCCATGTCCCACTCGGACAGGCCTGATTCCCAGAACGCGTCGAAACGACCAGCAGCAACGTAAGCCAGGTCCAGGCTCGCCGAACCGGCGCGGCGGATGCCGGCAGTCTGGCCAACCAGGGCGCGGAACATGCCCAGGTAGTTGTCGAGGTTGTCCATCTGGTCGTCACGGAACGGGAAACCTGTGCCGAGCAGAGCGCCGTCCAGGCTGGTACGACCGCTGACACGCAGGCGACGACCGTTCAGTTGAGCGCCGCGACCACGGCTGGCGGTGAATTCTTCCTGGCGAACCGGATCCAGAACAACGGCGTGTTCCAGGCGACCACGGTATTTGCAGGCAATGCTGACAGCGAAGTGAGGAATGCCGCGCAGGAAGTTGGTGGTGCCGTCCAGCGGATCGATGATCCACAGGTATTCTTCGCCTTCGATGCCGGTGCCGGCGTGCAGGCCGGTCTCTTCACCCATGATCGAGTGATTCGGGTAAGCCTTGCGCAGGGCGTCGATGATTTTCTGTTCGGCGGCGCGATCGACCTCGGATACGTAATCCTTGGCGTCTTTTTCGTCGACCTTGATGGTATCCAGGCGCTCGATGGAGCGGAAGATCAGTTCACTGGCGCTGCGGGCGGCGCGCAGCGCGATATTCAGCATGGGCTGCATGGATGTGTCACCTAAGGTTGTTAAAGAAAGCCGCGCATTCTATCAGAACTTTTCTTCAGGTGAAGGTCGCTGTTCGCTTTCATAGCTTAACGGTAGGCTGTTCTGTAAGATTTGCACCCCTTTGCCGAGTCCGAGAGCGCCCGCCGTGCTGCAAAATATTCGTGTCGTCCTGGTCAACACCAGCCATCCGGGAAACATCGGCGGGACCGCGCGCGCCATGAAAAACATGGGCCTGTCGCGGTTGGTGCTGGTTGATCCGCGAGTCTTTCCGCATCACGAAGCCGATGCCCGTGCTTCCGGTGCCGGTGACATCCTTGAAAACGCGCAAGTCGTCGCCACCTTGGAAGACGCCTTGGTCGGTTGCAATCTGGTGCTCGGTACCAGTGCCCGTGACCGGCGTATTCCCTGGCCATTGCTGGATCCGCGCGAGTGCGGGACCAAAGTGGTCGAGGAGGCCGGGCAGGGCGCGGAAATTGCGCTGGTGTTCGGTCGTGAAGATTCCGGCCTGACCAACGACGAGCTGCAGCGATGTCACTATCACGTGCACATCCCCTCCGATCCTGAATTCAGCTCGCTGAACCTCGGGGCGGCGGTGCAGGTGTTGAGTTATGAAGTGCGCATGGCGTGGCTGGCTGCGCAGGGTCAGCCGACCAAGATCGAGAAGGAAGAAGTGGCCTCCGTGAAAAGCGCAGAGCTTGCGACCATGGATGAGCTGGAGCGGTTCTATGAGCACCTGGAGCAGACTCTGGTGGCCATCGAATTCCTCGATCCGGAAAAGCCGCGGCACTTGATGGCGCGCCTGCGCCGGTTGTACGGACGCAGCTCGGTCAGCCGGGCGGAAATGAATATTTTGCGTGGCATCCTCACGGAAACCCAGAAAGCGGCCCGTGGCGAGCTCCTTAAGCGGAAGGATTAATGATGTTCGAGCGTTTGCGTGAAGATATCCAGAGCGTATTCCACCGAGACCCGGCGGCGCGTAACGCTTTTGAAGTCCTGACCTGCTACCCCGGCATGCATGCAATCTGGATTCATCGACTGGCCGGCATGCTTTGGCGCAACGATCTGAAATGGCTGGCGCGGCTGGTGTCGAACTTCGGTCGCTGGCTCACCGGGATCGAGATCCATCCGGGTGCCAAGGTCGGTCGACGCTTCTTCATCGACCATGGCATGGGCATCGTGATCGGCGAAACCGCTGAAATCGGCGATGACGTGACGATCTATCAGGGCGTGACCCTGGGTGGTACCAGCTGGAACAAGGGCAAGCGTCACCCGACCCTCGGCGATGGCGTTGTGGTGGGGGCGGGTGCGAAGGTGCTCGGTCCGTTCACTGTGGGTGCCGGCGCCAAGGTTGGTTCCAATGCCGTGGTCACCAAGGAAGTGCCTCCGGGCGCTACCGTGGTGGGAATTCCGGGCCGGATCATCGTCAAGTCCGATGATGAGGCGGACGCCAAGCGCAAGGCGATGGCCGAGAAGATCGGCTTCGATGCCTACGGTGTCAGTGAAGATATGCCTGATCCGGTGGCGCGCGCCATCGGCCAGTTGCTCGATCACCTGCAAGCGGTGGACGGGCGTCTGGAAGGAATGTGCGGCGCGCTGAAGGATCTGGGCAGCAATTACTGTGCGAAAGATCTGCCCGAGCTGCGTGAAGAAGACTTCGCCTGCGTCAAGGGCAAGGACGAATCCAAGCTCCACTGACGCACTTGCAGGGCTGCTGCCGACCGGTGTGCCATTAGGCCGCAGACCCTGCTATCATTCGCGCGCTCTTTTGCGGGTAAACCCGACTAAAGCACTAGGTCTTATAGTTGACTTAAATGCTCGGGAATTGCATACTCCCGCCCATTCCGAACTCCGTGGTAATTGTCCATGCGACTGACTACAAAAGGCCGATACGCCGTGACCGCCATGCTTGACCTGGCGTTGCACGCGCAACACGGGCCGGTGTCCCTGGCCGATATCTCCGAGCGCCAAGGCATCTCCCTGTCCTATCTCGAACAGCTTTTCGCCAAGCTGCGCCGCAGTAACCTGGTTTCCAGTGTTCGCGGTCCGGGCGGTGGCTACCAGTTGTCCCGCGACATGCAGGGCATCCAGGTGGCTCAGGTGATCGATGCGGTGAACGAATCGGTCGATGCAACAAAATGCCAGGGCCAGGGCGACTGCCACTCCGGTGACACCTGCCTGACCCATCACCTGTGGTGCGACCTGAGCCTGCAGATTCACGAATTTCTCAGCGGTATCAGCTTGGCCGACCTCGTAACTCGCCGTGAGGTGCAGGAAGTGGCCCAGCGTCAGGATCAGCGTCGTTGCAATGGCAAGGCGCCGCGCCTGGACAAGATTGAAGCGTCCGCCGTCGAATGACAGCCAGAGAGCTAGCGGCACGCCAGCCAGCCTGATTTAGGAGATAGTCCATGAAATTGCCGATTTACCTTGATTACTCTGCGACCACCCCGGTCGATCCGCGCGTTGCGCAAAAAATGAGTGAATGCCTGTTGGTCGACGGAAACTTCGGTAACCCGGCGTCCCGTTCCCACGTGTTCGGCTGGAAAGCCGAAGAGTCCGTCGAAAATGCCCGTCGTCAGGTGGCCGATCTGGTCAACGCCGACCCGCGTGAAATCGTCTGGACCTCCGGTGCCACCGAGTCCGACAACCTGGCAATCAAGGGTGCGGCACATTTCTACGCCTCCAAGGGCAAGCACCTGATCACCTCCAAGATCGAACACAAGGCTGTCCTCGACACCATGCGCCAGCTGGAGCGTGAAGGTTTCGAAGTCACCTACCTCGATCCGACCGAAGATGGCCTGATCACCCCGGCCATGATCGAAGCCGCGCTGCGCGAAGACACCATCCTGGTGTCGGTAATGCACGTGAACAACGAAATCGGTACCGTCAACGACATCGCCGCCATCGGCGAGCTGCTTCGTTCGAAGGGCATTCTGTTCCACGTCGACGCCGCTCAGTCCACCGGCAAGGTCGAAATCGACCTGCAGAAACTGAAAGTCGACATGATGTCGTTCTCCGCCCACAAGACCTACGGCCCTAAAGGTATCGGCGCGCTGTACGTCAGCCGCAAGCCGCGTGTGCGCATCGAAGCGACCATGCACGGCGGCGGTCACGAGCGCGGCATGCGTTCCGGCACCCTGGCGACTCACCAGATCGTCGGCATGGGCGAAGCGTTCCGTGTGGCCAAGGAAGACATGGCTGCCGAAAACGTCCGCATCAAGGCGTTGAGCGACCGTTTCTACAAGCAGGTCGAGCACCTGGAAGAGCTGTACGTCAACGGCAGCCTGACCGCCCGCGTTCCGCACAACCTGAACCTGAGCTTCAACTACGTTGAAGGCGAGTCGCTGATCATGGCGCTCAAGGATCTGGCGGTTTCGTCCGGTTCGGCCTGCACCTCGGCGTCGCTTGAGCCTTCGTACGTACTGCGCGCCCTGGGCCGCAACGACGAACTGGCACACAGCTCGATCCGTTTCACCTTCGGCCGTTTCACCACCGAAGAAGAAATCGACTACGCCGCGCAGAAAGTCTGCGAGGCCGTTACCAAGCTGCGCGCTCTGTCGCCGCTGTGGGACATGTACAAAGACGGCGTCGATATCTCGAAGATCGAGTGGGCGGCACACTAAATATAGAAGCCGCCGGATACAGATCCTGTAGCGACGCGGCGGTTTACGCAGCGCAGTTGCAGGGTCTCAAGAGCGGCCCTGATGAGTGAGGATTGAGAATCATGGCTTACAGCGAAAAGGTCATCGACCACTACGAAAACCCGCGCAACGTCGGCAAGATGAACGCGGAAGATCCTGATGTCGGCACCGGCATGGTCGGCGCTCCGGCGTGCGGCGACGTGATGCGTCTGCAAATCAAGGTCAACGATCAGGGCGTTATCGAAGACGCCAAGTTCAAGACCTACGGCTGCGGTTCGGCTATCGCCTCCAGCTCCCTCGCTACCGAGTGGATGAAGGGCAAGACCCTGGACGAAGCTGAAACCATCAAGAACACTCAGCTGGCCGAAGAACTGGCCCTGCCGCCAGTGAAAATCCACTGCTCGGTTCTCGCTGAAGACGCCATCAAGGCCGCCGTTCGCGATTACAAGCAGAAGAAAGGCTTGATCTAAGCATTGGGCGACGAGTAAGGAGTCAACGATGGCTATCAGCATGACAGAAGCGGCTGCTCGACACGTGCGACGCTCCCTCGACGGGCGCGGCAAGGGTGAAGGGATTCGTCTGGGTGTTCGCACCACGGGCTGTTCCGGCCTTGCCTACGTGCTGGAGTTTGTCGACGAGGTGGTTGCAGAAGATCAGGTGTTCGAGAGTCACGGCGAGAAAGTGATCATCGACCCGAAGAGCCTGGCCTACCTCGACGGCACCGAGCTCGATTTCGTCAAGGAAGGGTTGAACGAAGGCTTCAAGTTCAACAACCCCAACGTACGCGGTGAATGTGGCTGCGGCGAAAGCTTCAACATCTGAGGCTTGTCGTGGGTATTCCTTGTCATTTCGCTTTATTCGAGCTGCAACCGGGCTTTCGTCTGGATCTCGAGCAGTTGGCCACGCGCTATCGCGAGCTGGCGCGCGGCGTTCATCCTGACCGCTTTGCCGATGCTTCCGAGCGCGAGCAGCGGTCGGCGCTCGAACAGTCTGCGCGGCTCAACGATGCCTACCAGACGCTCAAGAGTCCGGCCCAGCGTGCACGTTACCTGCTGACCATCAGCGGGCATGAAGTGCCGATGGAAGTCACCGTCCACGATCCCGAGTTTCTTTTGCAGCAGATGCAATGGCGCGAAGAGCTCGAAGATCTGCAGGACAGTGCCGATCTGGACGGTGTCGCGGCCTTCAAGCGTCGCCTGAAAACCGCCCAGGAAGAGCTCAACGAAAGCTTCGCAGCCTGTTGGGATGATGCAGCGCAGCGCGAACAGGCCGAACGCCTGATGCGGCGCATGCAGTTCCTCGACAAGCTCACCTACGAAGTGCGCCAGTTAGAAGAGCGCCTCGACGATTAACCCAGTGCCGCTCCGGTCGCACGCCTGATATACAGATAAGTCCTGATCACGATGGCCCTACTGCAGATCGCCGAACCCGGCCAAAGTCCTCAACCGCACCAGCGTCGTCTGGCTGTGGGGATCGACTTGGGCACTACCAATTCGCTGGTCGCTGCGTTGCGCAGTGGTCTTTCCGAGCCGCTGGCCGACGCCGAAGGGCGGGTCATCCTGCCTTCCGCCGTGCGTTATCACGCCGATCGCGTCGAAGTCGGCGAGTCAGCCAAACTGGCTGCGTCCTCCGATCCCTTGAACACCGTGCTGTCGGTCAAGCGCCTGATGGGTCGTGGTCTGTCCGACGTCAAGCAATTGGGCGATCAGTTGCCGTACCGCTTTGTCGGCGGCGAATCGCACATGCCGTTCATCGACACCGTGCAGGGCCCGAAAAGCCCGGTCGAAGTCTCCGCCGATATCCTGAAAGTATTGCGTCAGCGCGCTGAAGCCACTCTTGGCGGTGAGCTGGTGGGCGCGGTGATCACCGTTCCGGCGTATTTCGACGATGCTCAGCGCCAAGCCACCAAGGACGCGGCGAAACTCGCCGGTCTGAACGTGTTGCGTCTGCTCAACGAGCCGACCGCCGCAGCGGTGGCATACGGTCTGGATCAACATGCCGAAGGCCTGGTCGCGATTTACGACCTGGGTGGCGGCACCTTCGATATTTCGATTCTGCGCCTCATTGGCGGTGTCTTCGAAGTGCTGGCCACTGGCGGCGACAGCGCGCTGGGCGGCGATGACTTCGATCACGCGATTGCCGGCTGGATTATCGAGAGCGCCGGTTTGTCCGCCGACCTCGATCCGGGCGCACAGCGCAGCCTGCTGCAAACCGCCTGCGCAGCCAAAGAAGCCCTTACAGATGCAGACAGTGTTGAAGTTGCCTACGGCGACTGGAAAGCACAGCTGACCCGCGAAGCCTTCGATGCGCTGATCGAGCCAATGGTCGCCCGCAGCCTGAAAGCCTGCCGCCGCGCCGTCCGCGATTCCGGCGTCGAGCTGGAAGGCGTGCACGCCGTGGTCATGGTTGGTGGTTCGACCCGCGTTCCACGTGTTCGCGAAGCCGTCGCCGAAGCCTTCGGCCGTCAGCCGCTGACCGAAATCGACCCGGATCAAGTCGTGGCCATTGGTGCCGCGATCCAGGCCGATACGCTGGCCGGCAACAAGCGCGATGGCGGCGAACTGCTGCTGCTCGACGTGATCCCGCTGTCCCTGGGGCTGGAAACCATGGGCGGCCTGATGGAGAAGGTGATTCCGCGCAACACCACCATCCCCGTCGCTCGCGCTCAAGACTTCACCACTTATAAAGACGGCCAGTCGGCCATGGCGATCCACGTGTTGCAGGGCGAGCGTGAGCTGATCAGCGATTGCCGCTCTCTGGCTCGCTTCGAATTGCGCGGCATCCCGGCAATGGTGGCCGGTGCGGCGAAAATTCGCGTGACCTTCCAGGTCGATGCCGACGGTCTGCTCAGCGTCTCTGCCCGTGAGCTGGGTTCGGGCGTTGAAGCCAGCATCCAGGTCAAGCCGTCCTATGGCCTGACCGATGGCGAAATCGCCAAGATGCTGAAAGATTCGTTCCAGCACGCCAATGACGACAAGGTCGCCCGTGTTCTTCGCGAGCAGCAAGTCGATGCGCAGCGCCTGATCGAAGCGGTGCAGGGCGCTCTCGAGGCGGATGGCGAGCGTTTGCTCGACGCCGAAGAGCGCATGGTCATCGATCTGCAGGTGCAGGAACTGACCGAACTGATGAAAGGCACCGATGGTTACGCCATCGAGCAGCAGACCAAGCGTCTGTCGCAAGTGACCGATGCTTTTGCAGCCCGTCGTATGGATCAGACGGTGAAAGCCGCTCTGTCGGGGCGCAATCTGAATGAAATCGAGGATATCTGATGCCGCAGGTCATTTTTCTGCCCCACGAGAAGTTCTGCCCTGAAGGCATGGTCGTTGACGCTGCGCCTGGCACGTCGATCCTCGAACTGGCTCACGAACACCACATCGAGATGGAAAGCGCCTGCGGCGGCGTCTGCGCCTGCACCACTTGTCACTGCATCATTCGCGAGGGTTTTGACTCGCTGGAAGAAGCCGACGAGTTGGAGGAAGATTTCCTTGATCGTGCCTGGGGTCTGGAAGCCCAGTCGCGCCTGGCTTGTCAGGCGATCGTCGGTGAAGAAGACATCACCGTCGAAATTCCGAAATATTCGCTTAACCATGCGGCCGAAGCGCCGCACTGACTGGTAAGACTGTCATGAGCTACGGTTGGAATGATGTTCAACGTATTGCAGAAGAGCTGGCCGAAGCCAAGCCGGATGTCGATCCGCTTTCTGTCAATTTCGTCGACTTGCAGCGATGGATCATGGAACTTCCCGACTTTGATAACACCTCTGGCCGTGTTGGCGAGAAGGTGTTGGAAGCGGTTCAGGCCCTCTGGATCGAAGAAGTAGACTGATCGTCCTCGCAGGTTAGGCAATACCCAAGAACCCGCGTATAATTCGCGGGTTTAATTTTTCGCAAATTACCGTTTCTGGAGTTACACCATGGCTGTTCAACGTACTTTCTCCATCATCAAGCCTGACGCCGTTGCTAAAAACGTGATCGGCGAGATCACCACTCGTTTCGAAAAAGCCGGCCTGCGCGTTGTAGCTTCGAAACTGAAGCAACTGTCCAAAGCCGAAGCCGAAGGCTTCTACGCTGAGCACAGCGCTCGTGGCTTCTTCGGCGACCTGGTTGCCTTCATGATCTCCGGTCCTGTTGTTGTTCAGGTTCTGGAAGGCGAAAACGCTATTGCTCTGAACCGTGAGCTGATGGGCGCTACCAACCCTAAAGAAGCTGCTGCCGGCACCATCCGTGCTGACTTCGCTGATTCCATCGACGCCAACGCTGTACACGGTTCGGACTCCGAAGCCGCTGCTGCTCGTGAAATCTCGTACTTCTTCGCAGCTACTGAAGTAACCACTCGCTAAGCATTGGCTTAAGAGTGAAGGTGAATCCATGACTACATCGACTGTTAAAACCAACCTGCTGGGTCTGACCCAGCCGGAAATGGAAAAATTCTTCGACTCAATCGGGGAGAAGCGTTTCCGTGCCGGTCAGGTAATGAAATGGATTCACCACTTTGGCGTCGATGATTTCGACGCCATGACGAACGTCAGCAAGGCCTTGCGCGAAAAGCTCAAGGCTGTTGCTGAGGTCCGTGGTCCCGAAGTGGTCAGCGAGGACATTTCCAGCGACGGCACCCGCAAATGGGTGGTGCGCGTGGCGTCCGGCAGCTGCGTCGAGACCGTTTACATTCCCCAGGGCAAACGCGGCACTCTGTGCGTTTCGTCCCAGGCAGGCTGTGCCCTGGACTGCAGTTTCTGCTCCACCGGCAAGCAAGGCTTCAATAGCAACCTCACCGCCGCCGAAGTCATCGGCCAAGTGTGGATTGCCAACAAATCCTTCGGCAGTGTTCCGGCTACCATCGACCGCGCCATCACCAACGTGGTGATGATGGGCATGGGCGAACCGCTGCTGAACTTCGACAACGTCGTTGCCGCCATGCATCTGATGATGGATGACCTGGGCTACGGGATCTCCAAGCGCCGCGTGACCCTGTCCACGTCGGGTGTGGTGCCGATGATCGATGAGCTGGCCAAGCACATCGACGTATCCCTGGCGTTGTCCCTGCACGCACCGAATGACGCATTGCGTAACCAATTGGTGCCGATCAACAAGAAATATCCGCTTAAGATGCTGCTCGAGTCGTGCCAGCGCTACATGTCCGAACTGGGCGAGAAGCGCGTGCTGACCATCGAGTACACCTTGCTCAAGGACGTCAACGACAAGCTTGAGCACGCTGTGGAAATGATCGAGTTGCTGAAGAACATTCCGTGCAAGATCAACCTGATTCCGTTCAACCCGTTCCCGCATTCCGGGTACGAGCGGCCGAGCAACAACGCCATCCGCCGGTTCCAGGATCAGCTTCACCAGGCCGGTTTCAACGTCACCGTGCGCACCACCCGTGGTGAAGACATCGACGCGGCTTGTGGTCAATTGGTAGGGCAGGTGCTGGATCGCACCCGTCGCAGCGAACGTTACATCGCCGTGCGTGAGTTGAGCGCCGACAGCGATCTGGCACAGAACGCCGCGAACACTAACTAAGAGAGGATCTCTATGTCCCTGCGCTTTGCGCTGCTGTTGCTGTTGGCCAGCCTGTGTGCTGGTTGTGTCCTGTCGGGCGATTACAACCCGATGAAGACCAGCAAGGGCCGTGACGAAGCGCGGGCTGCCTACGTGCAGCTGGGGCTGGGATACTTGCAGCAGGGCATGACCGAGCGGGCCAAGGTTCCACTGAAGAAGGCGCTGGAACTGGACGGTTCGGATCCCGACGCCAATGCCGCGCTGGGGCTGGTATTCCAGGCCGAAATGGAACCTGCGCTTGCTGACGAACACTTCCGCAAAGCCTTGTCCTCCCGTCCCGCCGATGCGCGCATCCTCAACAACTACGGCAGTTTTCTCTACGAAGAACAGCGTTACAAGGAAGCCTACGAGCGTTTTGAACAGGCGGCCGCCGATACCCTGTATCCTGAGCGTTCGCGGGTGTTCGAGAACCTCGGCATGACGGCGGCGAAGCTCGGGCAGCGTGATCTGGCGCAGCAGCAGCTGGAAAAGGCGCTGCGTTTGAACCGTCAGCAGCCACGGGCATTGCTGGAAATGGCTGAGTTGTCATTCGAAGACAGGCATTATGTGCCCGCGCGTGACTATTACGACCGTTTCAGCCAGCTCTCCGAGCAAAATGCACGTAGTCTGTTGCTCGCCGTTCGGTTGGCAAAAGTATTTGAAGATCGCGACAAGGCCGCCAGTGCGGGCCTGCAATTAAAACGACTCTATCCCGGTACGCCGGAATATCAGCAATACCTGTCGGAGCAATGATGAAAGCGGCGCATCCCGAAGTTGTAGCAGCGAATCGCGTTAACCCCGGTGAGACCCTGCGCCAGGCCCGCGAAAGCAATGGCTGGTCGCTGGCCGAAGTGGCCCTCAAGCTCAACCTCACCGTGACTTCCCTGAGCAATCTTGAAGCCGGCGCATTCGACAAGTTGCCCGGGCATACCTTCGCTCGCGGCTACATTCGCGCCTATGCCAAATTGCTCGGCATGGACCAGACTGTTCTGGTCCAGCAATTCGACCAGTCCACCGGCACCGATTCCCAGGGCAGCAACGTCCACGCACTGGGCCGTATCGAAGAGCCGGTACGGGTTTCCCACACCATTTTGCGTATCGTCAGCCTGTTGCTGCTGATTGCGGTCATCGGCGGCGGTTTCGTCTGGTGGCAGGATCAGACCTCGCTGCGTACCAAGGACCTGATCGGCCTGGCGCCGGAGCATGTCGAAGTCGAAGGCGCCGACGGCACCACCCAGATTCATCCGCTGGACGAGCCGGAAGACCAGGCCGTCGCGGAAGGCGAAGCCGAGGGCTCGACCGCTCTGGCGCTGCCTCAATCGGAAACCACGGCTGAATCGACCGGCGCCGAGACCGAGGCCGCCGCTCCTGCGACCGCACCGGTTGCTCCGGCACCTGCTGCGCCAGCCGCTACTCCGGTTGCACCGGCTCATACGCCAGCGCCTGTGGTGGCTGCTCCTGCGAATCCGGCGCCTGCCGCTCCGGCCACACCTGCACCGACCGTCACTGCCCCGGCAGCCCCGGTCGTCGCTGCACCCGCGCCGACAGCGCCAGTTGCTCCGGCCGCAGGTCAAGGCCAGGTTCAGGTGCAGTTCATCGCCGATTGCTGGACTCAAGTGACCGATGGCAGCGGCAAAGTGCTGTACAGCGGCCTCAAGCGTAAGGGCGACAGCCTGTCTGTCGTCGGCAAGCCTCCGTTTGCCGTGCGTCTGGGCGTTGCCCGTGGCGCGCAGGTCAGCTACAACGGCCAGCCGGTCGATGTCGCTCCGTTCACCAGTGGCGAGACCGCTCGCCTGAAGTTGGGTCAATAAGTCATGCACGGCGAATCTCCAATCAAACGTCGCGAATCGCGCAAGATCTGGGTCGGTAACGTGCCCGTGGGCGGCGATGCCCCTATCGCTGTGCAGAGCATGACCAACAGCGACACCAATGACGTCGCTGCCACCGTCGCACAGATCAACCGTCTGGAAGCCGCCGGCGTCGACATCGTCCGCGTGTCGGTACCGGACATGGACGCCGCCGAGGCGTTCGGCAAGATTAAGCAACTGGTCAAGGTGCCGTTGGTTGCCGACATCCATTTCGACTACAAGATCGCTTTGCGCGTGGCCGAACTGGGTGTGGACTGCCTGCGCATCAACCCGGGCAACATCGGTCGCGAAGACCGCGTGCGTGCGGTGGTCGATGCCGCCCGTGACCGCGGGATCCCGATCCGCATCGGCGTCAACGCCGGTTCCCTGGAAAAAGACTTGCAAAAGAAATACGGCGAGCCGACCCCGGCCGCGCTGGTCGAGTCCGCCCTGCGTCACGTCGAACACCTCGAACGCCTGAATTTCCAGGACTTCAAGGTCAGCGTGAAGGCTTCCGACGTGTTCATGGCCGTTGAAGCCTACCGTCTGCTGGCCAAGGAAATCGTCCAGCCGCTGCACCTGGGCATCACCGAAGCCGGCGGATTGCGCTCCGGTACAGTGAAATCCGCCGTGGGCCTAGGTATGCTGCTCGCCGAGGGGATTGGCGATACTATCCGCATCTCGCTGGCGGCCGACCCGGTCGAGGAAGTGAAGGTCGGTTACGACATTCTCAAGTCTTTGCATCTGCGTTCCCGTGGCATCAACTTCATCGCCTGCCCGAGCTGCTCGCGGCAGAACTTCGATGTGGTCAAGACCATGAACGAGCTGGAAGGGCGCCTTGAAGACCTGCTGGTGCCGCTGGATGTTGCGGTGATCGGTTGCGTGGTCAACGGCCCCGGCGAAGCCAAGGAAGCCCATATCGGCTTGACCGGCGGCACGCCAAACCTGATTTACATCGACGGCAAGCCGTCGCAGAAACTGACGAATGACAATCTGGTGGACGAGCTGGAAAAGCTGATCCGCGAGAAAGCGGCCGAGAAGGTCGAAGCTGACGCAGCGGTTATCGCGCGCGGCTGATCGAACGAATTAAGGAATTTCTGTGAGCAAGTCTCTGCAAGCCATTCGTGGCATGAACGACATCCTGCCGGAACAGACGCCGGTTTGGCGTTATTTCGAAGGCACCGTTTCGCGTCTGCTGGATAACTACGGTTACAAGCAGATCCGCATGCCGATCGTCGAGTTTACCGAGCTGTTCAAGCGCTCGATCGGTGAAGTGACCGACATCGTCGAAAAAGAGATGTACACCTTCGAAGACCGCAACGGCGACTCCCTGACCCTGCGTCCGGAAGGCACGGCCGCGTGCGTGCGTGCAGTGCTCGAGCACGGCATCACCGGCGGTGGCCAGGTGCAGAAACTCTGGTACATCGGCCCGATGTTCCGTCACGAGCGTCCGCAGAAAGGCCGTTATCGCCAGTTCCACCAGATCGGTCTGGAGGTGTTCAACCTCGACGGTCCGGACATCGACGCCGAACTGATCGTGCTGACCTGGCGCCTGTGGGGCGAGCTGGGCATCCGCGATGCGGTCAAGCTTGAGCTCAACAGCCTCGGCACCAGCGAGTCCCGCGGCCGTTATCGTGAAGCGCTGGTCGAGTACCTCTCGGCGCACCACGACAAACTGGACGAAGACAGCCAGCGTCGCCTGAAAACCAACCCGCTGCGCGTGCTCGACACCAAAAATGCCGACACCCAGGCCGTGCTGGTCGATGCGCCGAAAATGGCCGACTACCTGGATGACGAATCCCGTGCCCACTTCGAAGGCCTGAAGGCCCGTCTGGATGCCGTCGGCATTCCTTACGTGCTGAACCCGAAGCTGGTGCGTGGTCTGGATTACTACAGCAAAACCGTATTCGAATGGGTCACCGACAAGCTCGGCGCCCAGGGCACTGTCTGCGCGGGTGGGCGCTATGACGGTCTGGTCGAGCAGATGGGCGGCAAGCCGACCCCGGGCGTCGGTTTCGCCATGGGCATCGAGCGTCTGGTGCTGCTGCTGGAAACCCTGGAGCAGATCCCGGAAGAAATCTCCCGTCAGGTCGACGTCTATCTCTGCGCCTTCGGCGAAGAAGCAGAGCTGGCCGGTCTGGCCCTGGCCGAGCGTGTACGCGACCAACTGCCCAACCTGCGCCTGCAAGTCAATGCCGGCGCCGGCAGCTTCAAGAGCCAGTTCAAGAAAGCCGACAAGAGCGGTGCGCTGTACGCACTGATCCTCGGTGACGACGAAATGGCCCAGCAAGTGGTAGGTTTCAAACCCCTGCGTGGCCAGGGCGAACAACAAAGCATTGCCTGGGATGCGCTCGCTGCACACCTGGCCACCTGCGTTGTGCAGGGTTGAAGCTGTCTAAACAGCCGATTTAGCGATTAAGGAGTATTGGGGTGTCGAGTACCGAAGACGAACAGTTGGCGGATTTGAAGGACTGGTGGACACGCAACGGCAAACCTCTGGTCACCGGCGGCCTGTTGGCGCTGGTCATCGTGTTCGGCTGGCAGGCTTTTCACAAGTATCAGAGCAACCAGTCGCAAGGCGCCTCGGTGCTCTATCAGCAATTGCTGGAAACCACGCTGACCCCGGACGGCAAGCCTGACGCCGCGCGCGTTGCGGATCTGGCCGGCAAGCTCAACAGCGAATTCGGCGGTTCTGCCTACGCGCAGTACGGCAGTCTGTTCGTGGCCAAGGTAGCGGTCGACAGCGGCAAGCTGGACGACGCGGCGACCGAACTCAAGGCCATCGTTGCCAAACCGGCCAACCCGGCGCTGGGCGAAATCGCCCGTCAGCGTCTGGCGCAGGTACTGGGTGCACAGAACAAGGCCGATGAAGCCCTGAAACTGCTCGAAGGCGATGCCGACAAGTCGTTCCTGGCCACTCGCGAAGAACTCAAGGGCGACCTGCTGGTACAGCTGGGCCGTACCGACGAAGCGAACGCGGCGTATCAAAAAGCCAAGGCGGCACTGTCGGATGAAGCGGCGGTCGGTGGCCTTCAAATCAAGCTGGACGACCTGGCCAAAGGGGATGCGTGACGTGATCCGTTGGAAGCATGCAGCATTGCTGGCTCTGGCCATTCTGGCCGCGGGTTGCAGCAGCAACAGCAAAAAAGAACTGCCACCGGCCGAGCTGACCGACTTCAAAGAAGAAGTGGTCCTGCAAAAGCAGTGGAGCCGTTCGATCGGTGACGGTCAGGGCGAAACGTACAACATGCTGGTGCCGGCGATCGACGGTGACACCATCTACGCAGCCGACGTGACCGGTATCGTGATGGGCCTGGATCGCGGCAATGGCGACGTGAAATGGAAGAAAGACCTTGAACTGCCTGTGTCCGGCGCCGTTGGCGTGGGTTACGGTCTGGTCATGGTCGGTACCCTGCGCGGTGAAGTCGTTGCCCTCGACGCCATCAACGGTGAAGAGAAGTGGCGCTCGCGCGTCAACAGCGAAGTCCTCGCGCCACCGGCCAACAACGGTGACGTGGTGGTGGTACAGACCCAGGACGATCGTCTGATCGGTCTGGACGCGTCCACCGGCAACCAGCGTTGGGTGTATGACAGCACTCCGGCCGTACTGACCCTGCGCGGCACCAGCGCACCGATCGTCACCAACCGCCTCGCGGTGGCTGGCCTGTCGACCGGTAAAGTGGTCGCTCTCGACATTTCCAACGGCGTGCCGGTCTGGGAACAGCGGATCGCGATTCCACAAGGTCGTTCGGAACTGGAGCGCGTGGTCGACATCGACGGCGGTCTGCTGCTGTCCGGCGGTACCTTGTACGTCGCCAGCTATCAGGGTCGCGTTGCGGCACTGGATCTGGAAAGCGGCCGTCAACTCTGGCAGCGCGACGCGTCGAGCTACGCCGGTGTTGCCCAGGGTTTCGGCAACGTCTACGTAAGCCTGTCGTCGGGCACCGTTGAAGGCGTCGACGAGCGTTCCACCACAGCACTGTGGAGCAACGACTCGCTGGCCCGTCGTCAACTGTCGGCGCCGGAAGTGTTCTCCAGCTACGTTGCAGTTGGTGACCTGGAAGGTTACCTGCACCTGCTGAGTCAGGTGGACGGTCGTTTCGTCGGCCGCGAGCGCATCGACAGCGACGGCCTGCGTGCCCGTCCGCTGGTGGTGGGCGACACGATTTATGTGTATGGCAACAGCGGCAAACTGGAAGCCCTGACCATCAAGTAACAACTATGCTTGGGGTTAACTCCCCAGGCGGCCTTGCTTCTGCAGGGTTTGCAGCACCCACGGGTGTTGCCCCGAGCACCAGCCGCTGCCTCGCAGCGGCTTTTGTATTTTCTGAAATAACGAAGTGGAGAGCCGCATGGTTCCCGTAATCGCCCTGGTGGGCCGACCGAACGTCGGCAAGTCCACCTTGTTCAACCGCCTGACCAGGACTCGCGACGCCATCGTCGGCGACTTGTCCGGTCTGACCCGTGATCGCCAGTACGGTGAGGCCAAGTGGCAAGGGCGTTCCTACATTCTGATCGACACCGGCGGTATCTCCGGTGACGAGCATGGTATGGACGAAAAAATGGCCGAGCAGTCGCTGCTGGCCATCGAAGAAGCGGATGTCGTTCTGTTCCTGGTAGATGCCAAGGCCGGTTTCACCGCCGCCGACCAGATGATCGCCGAACACTTGCGCAAGCGTAACAAGCGTTCCCACGTAGTGGCCAACAAGGTCGACAACATCGACCCGGAAATGGCCCGCGCCGAATTCGCCCCGCTGGGCATGGGCCACGCGATTCCGATCGCCGGCGCCCACGGTCGCGGCATCACGCAATTGCTGGAAGCCGCCCTGAGCGACTTCCCGCGCGATGATGACGAGCCGGCCGAAGGTGAAGAGGAAGAAGTGGTCGCCGAAGGCGAGGAAGCCAAGCGCATTCCTGGCCCGAGCGAAAAAGACGGGATCAAGATCGCCATCATCGGCCGTCCGAACGTCGGCAAGTCTACCCTGGTCAACCGCATGCTCGGTGAAGACCGGGTGATCGTCTATGACCAGCCCGGCACTACTCGCGACAGCATTTACATCCCGTTCGAGCGTAACGACGAGAAGTACACGCTGATCGACACCGCCGGTGTGCGCAAGCGCGGCAAGATCCACGAAGAAGTCGAAAAATTCTCCGTGGTCAAAACCCTGCAGGCGATCAAAGACGCCAACGTGGTGATCTTCGTGATGGACGCCCGCGAAGGCGTGGTCGATCACGACCTCAACCTGCTGGGCTTCGCCCTCGAGGCGGGTCGTGCACTGGTGATCGCGATCAACAAGTGGGACGGCATGACGCCGAGCGAGCGCGACTTCGTGAAGGTCGAGTTGCAGCGTCGGTTGTTCTTCGTTGACTTCGCCGATATCCACTTCATCTCGGCTCTGCACGGTACTGGCGTGGGCAACCTTTACGCCTCGGTGCAGAACTCGTTCAAGTCGGCGGTCACCCGCTGGCCGACCAGCCGCCTGACGCAGATTCTCGAAGACGCGGTCAGCGAGCACCAGCCGCCGATGGTCAACAGCCGCCGGATCAAGCTGCGTTACGCTCACCTGGGTGGTGCGAACCCGCCGATCATCGTGATCCACGGCAACCAGATCGAGAAAGTGCCGAAGTCGTACGTGCGCTATCTGGAAAACACTTACCGTCGTGTGCTCAAACTGGTCGGTACGCCGATCCGTATCGAGTTCAAGGGCGGCGAGAACCCGTACGAAGGCAACAAGAACACGCTGACCGACCGCCAGGTCAACAAGAAGCGTCGTTTGATGTCGCACAACAAGAAGGCCAGCAAGAAGCGCCGCGACAAGAAATAAGGTCGTTGCGAACAGAGAGAAGGGGCGCCGTTTGGCGCCCTTTTTTTATGGGCGCCGGATGGGCTATCCTCGGGCTCTCCCGCGCCGTCGTCAGAGCCGGGGCAGAGCAGGGAACCCCGATGATCACCAGTAAGCTGCCGAATGTCGGCATCACTATTTTCACGCAGATGTCTCAGCTCGCGGCGCAGACCGGAGCGATCAACCTTTCCCAGGGTTTTCCCGATTTCGACGGCCCGCAGGCACTGCGCGACGCGGTCGGTCGACACATAGCCAGCGGCCATAACCAGTATTCGCCCATGACCGGCCTGCCGGCGCTGCGCCAGCAGATCGCGGCAAAAATCGCCCGCAGTTATGGCGCCAACGTCGATGCCGACACTGAAGTGACCGTGACCCCGGGCGCGACCCAGGCGATCTTCTGCGCCATCCAGGCGGTTATCCACAACGGCGACGAAGTCATCGTGTTCGACCCGGCCTACGACAGCTACGAGCCAGCAGTGGAGCTGGCCGGCGGGCGCTGCGTGCATGTGCAGTTGGGCCTGAAAGATTTCTCCTTCGACTTCGACAAACTCAGCGCAGCCCTGAGCCCGCGCACGCGGATGATCATCCTCAACACCCCGCACAACCCGAGTGGTGCATTGATCAGTCGCGCCGAGCTGGATCAACTGGCGGCGTTGATCCGTGATCGCGACATCTACGTGATCAGCGACGAAGTCTACGAACACCTGGTGTTCGACGGCGTCCCGCATGTCAGCGTGCTGGCCCATGAAGAGTTGTATCAGCGCGCCTTCGTGGTCAGCTCGTTCGGCAAGACCTATCACGTCACCGGCTGGAAAACCGGCTACGTCGTGGCGCCGCCGGCCCTGACGGCAGAGCTGCGCAAGGTGCATCAATACGTCAGTTTCTGTGGTGTGACGCCGTTGCAGTTCGCTTTGGCCGATTACATGGCCGAGCATCCGGAACACGTCGAAGAACTGCCGGGCTTCTATCAGGCCAAGCGCGATCTGTTCTGTGATCTGCTGGCGCCGTCGCGATTCAGCTTCACCCGTGTCACCGGCACCTATTTCCAGCTGGTCGATTACTCGCAAATTCGCCCTGACTTGAACGATGTCGAGATGGCGATGTGGATGACCCGTGAGCATGGCGTGGCGAGTATTCCGGTGTCGGTGTTCTACCAGAATCCACCCGAAGGCCAGCGCCTGGTGCGCCTGTGCTTTGCCAAACGTGAGGAGACGCTGCGGGAAGCGGCGGCCAAACTATGCGTGATCTGAGTGCGTTGCCCGATCTCAATCTTGCGCTGATCCAGACCAGCCTGGCCTGGCATGATCGTCAGGCCAATCTCGAGCATTTCGACGCTTTGCTGGAGCAGGCGCGCGGTGCGGATCTGATCATCCTGCCGGAAATGTTCACCACCGGATTCTCCATGGAGTCCGAAACCCTGGCCGAAGCCGAAAACGGCCCGACCAGCAAATGGCTGCGAGCCCAGGCGGCGAAGCTGAATGCTGTCGTCACGGGCAGCGTGATCATCCAGGCCGCCGACGGCAGTCATCGCAACCGGCTACTGTGGGCGCGCCCGGACGGCGAAGTGCTGCATTACGACAAGCGCCACCTGTTCCGCATGGCCGGCGAGCACAACCACTACACCCCCGGCGAGCGCCAGGTGCAGTTCGAGCTCAAGGGCTGGCGTGTTCGCCCGCTGATCTGCTACGACTTGCGCTTCCCGGTGTGGAGCCGCGACGCTCAGGACACCGATCTGCTGCTGTACACGGCCAACTGGCCGGGCGCGCGGCGTCAGCACTGGAACCGCTTGCTGCCGGCCCGGGCGATCGAAAACCTGTGCTATGTGGCGGCGGTCAACCGCGTTGGCACTGATGGCAAGGGTTTCGCGTATACCGGCGACAGTCAGGTGCTGGATTTCCAGGGCGAGAGTTTGCTGGCGGCGGGGGAGGCTGACGGGGTGTTCAAGGTGGTTCTGGAAGCGGCTTCGCTGGCCGCTTACCGCGAGCGGTTCCCGGCGAATCTTGACGCGGACACCTTCGAGTTCACTTAATAGCCCAAGTCACCTAGATCGTTCCCACGTTCCGCGTGGGAATGCAGTTCGTGACGCTCTGCGTCACTGGGACGCTCTGCGTCCCTTGAGGCATTCCCACGCAGAGCGTGGGAACGATCAGATAAAAAATAAAAAGGCCCCGGAGTTCGCACTCCGGGGCCTTTTGCATTGCAGCGGTCAGTTACGCCGCTTTCGCTTCCGGCTGGCTCAGCGAGCGGTTCAGCGCGCTGAACAGGGCCTTGAAGCTGGCAGTGGTGATGTTTTCATCGATGCCCACGCCGTGCACCGCACGTTCGCCGTTCACACGCAGTTCGATGTAGGCCGCCGCTTTGGCGTTGGTGCCCGCGCCGATGGCGTGTTCGTTGTAGTCCATGATCTCCACCGGAATCGGCAGACCGGCCACCAGCGCTTCCAGCGCGCCGTTGCCCTTGCCGCGCCAGTGCAGGTTGGTTTCGCCCTGACCCTTGCTCGCCACTTCCACTTCAACGGCGCTGTTGCCGTTTTCTTCCTGCAGGCGATGGCTGACCAGCGCGTACGGGGTGTTGGCTTGCAGGTACTCGCTGTGCAGCAGCGCGTGGATTTGCTGCGCAGTCATCTCCAGGCCCAGGCGATCGGTTTCACGTTGCACGACCTGGCTGAATTCGATCTGCATGCGACGTGGCAGACTGATGCCGTATTCCTGCTCCAGCAAGTAGGCGATGCCGCCTTTGCCCGACTGGCTGTTGACGCGGATCACCGCCTCGTAGCTGCGGCCGATGTCGGCCGGATCGATCGGCAGGTACGGCACTTCCCACAGAGTGTCCGGTTTCTGCTGCGAGAAGCCCTTGCGGATTGCGTCCTGGTGGGAGCCGGAGAACGCGGTGTGCACCAGGTCGCCGACGTACGGGTGACGCGGGTGAACCTGGATCTGGTTGCACTCTTCGACGACTTTGCGCACGCCGTCGATGTCGGAGAAGTCCAGTTGTGGGTCGAGGCCTTGGGTGTACATGTTCAGTGCCACGGTCACGAGGTCGACGTTGCCGGTACGCTCGCCGTTGCCGAACAGGCAGCCTTCGACGCGGTCGGCGCCGGCCATCAGGCCCAACTCGGTGGCGGCCACGCCGGTGCCACGGTCGTTGTGGGTGTGCAGGCTGATGATCACGCTGTCACGACGATTGATGTTGCGGTGGAACCACTCGATCTGGTCGGCGTAGACGTTCGGCGTCGCGCATTCAACGGTGGCCGGGAGGTTGAGGATGATCTTGTGCTCAGGCGTCGGGTTCCAGACCTCGATCACCGCGTCACAGACTTCCTTGGCGAATTCCAGCTCGGTGGCGCTGAAGGTTTCCGGCGAGTACTCGAAGGTCCACTCGGTGTCCGGCTGCATGGCTGCGTATTTGACGAACAGCTTGGCGGCGTTCACGGCGATAGCCTTGATACCGTCCTTGTCCTGATTGAAGACAATGCGGCGGAAAGAAGGGGAGGTGGCGTTGTACAGGTGAACGATGGCCTTCTTCGCCCCGCGCAGGGATTCAAAGGTGCGCTCGATCAGGTCTTCACGGCCCTGGGTCAGCACCTGAATGGTGGTGTCGTCCGGGATGTGGCCGTCTTCGATCAGGGTACGTACGAAGTCGAAATCGGTTTGCGAAGCGGCCGGGAACGACGCCTCGATTTCCTTCACGCCGACCTGCACCAGAGTTTTCCAGAAGCGCAGCTTTTTCACCGCGTCCATTGGCTCGATCAACGACTGGTTGCCGTCACGCAGGTCGGAGCTGCACCAGATCGGCGCGGCATCGATGGTTTTCGACGGCCAGGTGCGGTCCGGCAGGTTGATCACAGGAAACGCGCGGTATTTCGAAGACGGGTCTTTGAGCATGCTCATCGGGAAATTCCTTATTGTCTGGGCCGAAAAGAGGCGGCCTGCCGGTGGAACGAACGTTCTTGGAAAAGCGTGGGACGAGGCGCAGCGATTCAGCCCGGCAGTCGTGCGCTGACGAGGCACAGGCTGCGGTGCTGGCGAAGCTGAATGAGGGTGTGAGAGGTTTTCATGCCTTCAACCCTAACCGCGGGGGGAGAGGATGGCAAGCAGTCGAAAAAAATTGAGAGGAATACCCGGAAAGCGGTTTTTTCCGAGATTTTATTCTCTGAATCAAAGTGAATGTTTGCAGAGATTGCGCAGTCCGTTCGTCGTGCGCAATCCCTGTGGGAGCGAGCCTGCTCGCGATGAGGCCAGTCGCCTCACCCGCAAATCAAGGCTGGAAAGCCCCAATGAAAATCGCCGGATCGACCCGCGCATCGTTCAGGCTGACGTTCCAGTGCATGTGCGGCCCGGTCGCCCGACCTGTAGCGCCCACCTTGCCCACCACCGCACCGCGGGCCAGTTGCTGGCCGTTCTGCACATCGATCTTCGACATGTGGCAGAACATGCTGATGAAGCCCTGGCCGTGGTCGACGAACACCGTGTTGCCATTGAAGAAGTAGTTGCCGATCAGGATTACCTTGCCCGCCGCCGGGGTCTTGATCGGCGTGCCGGCCGGCACTGCGAAGTCGAGGCCAGCGTGCGGATTGCGCTCTTCACCGTTGAAGAAACGGCGCACGCCGAACTTGCTCGACAGCGGTCCGTTGACCGGTTTGTCCAGCAGCAGATTGCTCGGCGTATTCGGACTGAAACTGCGGTAGGCCTTGATCTGTTCGGCCAGTTCACCCTCGATGCGCTTGAGGTTGGCCGGGTTCGGATTGACCTGCTGGGTGTTCTTCAGGGTGATGTGCTGTTCCGGGTATTTCTTGTTGCCGACATTGAAGTTGAGGTTACGGCCGCCACTGCTGATCTGCTGAACGCCGGGTTTGACGGTCAACGGAACACCGACAATCGCCAGCCAGTTGTTCTGTTCCTTGACCACCAGCACCGGTTTGCCCTGATACGTGGCTTTCGGCGCTTGCGCAGCGGTCCCCAGATCGACGACAGCCACGCCGCCCGGCACCGGTTTGTTCAGCAGGCGGGTGATGTAACTGTCGGCGTGGGCGTTGAAGGTCAGGCACAGCAACAGCAGCGGAGCGAGAAAACGCGGCATGGATCAGTCCAGTAAAGAAAGGGTGACAGGCGTGAGGTGATTGTCCTCGACGCGCACTTGCAGTTCGCCTTCGCCCAGTCTGGCCTTGAGGCGCTGGCCGGTGTGAGTCTGCGCGGCGTTGCGAATCGCGTTGCCGCGCTCATCCAGCAGAATGCTGTAGCCACGGCCGAGAGTCGCCAGCGGGCTGACCACGTGCAGGGTCTGCATCTGGCTTTGCAACTGTAAACGGCGTCGTTTCAGGCCTTCGTTCATGGCGCGTGGCAAGCGTTCAGCGAGGCTGTCGAGGCGCTGGCGCAACAAGGCGAGTTGGCGTCCCGGATGTTGCCCGGCGAGGCGGGTTTCCAGACGAATCAGGCGTTCGCGGCGGGTATTGAGCTGGCGCTCGAAGGCGCGGCGCATGCGCATGTCCAGGTCATCCAGGCGTTGTGCCTGCTGGCGCAGACGCTCGCCGGGATGGCGCAACCGGCGGGTCATGCCTTCAAGGCGCAATCGATCGCGCATCAGGCGATCACGCATGCGCATCACCAACCGGCGATGCAGGCTTTCGACCTGCCGGATCAGGTGGCTGGAATCCGGGGCAAGCAGTTCAGCGGCAGCGGACGGCGTCGGAGCGCGCACGTCAGCCACGAAGTCACTGATCGACACATCGGTTTCATGGCCGACCGCGCTGACGATCGGCGTGACGCAGGCATCCACCGCCCGGGCCACCGCCTCTTCGTTGAAGCACCAGAGGTCTTCCAGCGAGCCGCCGCCGCGAGCCAGGATCAGCGCGTCGAAACCACGGGCATCCGCCAGTTTCAGGGCGCGGACGATCTGCGCGGTGGCTTCGCGGCCCTGAACGGCGGTGGGAATCAGCGTCAGCTGAACCTGCGGCGCGCGGCGGCGGAACACGCTGATGATGTCGCGGATCACCGCGCCGGTCGGCGAACTGATGATGCCGATGCGCTGCGGATGTGCCGGCAGCGGCACCTTGCGCTCGGCACTGAACAAGCCTTCGGCGCTGAGCTTTTCCTTCAAGGCATCGAAGGCCAGACGCAGGGCGCCATCACCGGCCGGCTCCACGGTGTCGAGGATCAACTGATAGTCGCCACGCCCTTCGAACAGCGAGACCTTGCCGCGCACCTTGACCGCCAGACCGTCCTTCAGCGCCTGACGCACCCGCGCGGCGTTCTGGCGGAACAGCGCGCAACGCACCTGCGCGCCGCTGTCCTTGAGCGTGAAATACACGTGGCCGGACGCCGGGCGGGCGAGGTTGGAGATTTCGCCTTCGACCCAGATGTTGCTGAACACGTCTTCGAGCAACACCCGCGCGCGGCCGTTGAGCTGGCTGACGGTCAGTACTTCGCGGTCGAGGCCGAGTCTTGCAAAGGGATCTTTAATCATGGGGCGCAGTTTAAAGGCATTCGCCGGTGAATGTCTGGAGGAAGTGTTGCACCAGAGGTGTGGGATTTTGCCGAGAAGCAAGGGCGACGGTGCTCTGGCAATCGCCGGTCAGCGGCAGAAATCTCACACCGGCCGGCGCAATGTCCTGCATCGATTCCGGCAGCAGAGCGATGCCGAATCCGGCCTGGATCAACTGCAATTGTGTGGTCTTGCGCGACATCACTCGCGCAGCCTGGGGGAAGAAACCGTGCCGCATGCACAGGTCCGCGCACAAGTAACTCAGCCCGCCGCGCTGCGGATGCGGGATGGAGATGAAGGCTTCGTCTTTCAGTTGTGCCAGATCGACTGCCTCCATCAAAGCCAGTCGATGACCCGCCGGCACGGCAAGCAGCAAGCGTTCGGTATAAAGCGGCACAACCTGAACACCCTCGCGCTGGCGCAGCACCGGCAGGCGCAGAAGACCGATATCGAGCCGGCCCTCGGCCAGTTCTTCAAGTTGTGCTTCCGAGGAGAGCGTGCCGATGTCCAGCGAAACGCCGGGTTGTTGATCCAGATATGCGCTCATGTCGCGCAACAGTTGGCCGCTGATCGGCACGGTACTCGAGTGACACACGCGCAAAGTACCGCGCTGCCCTTGGCCAATTTCCGTGGCCAAGGTGCTGGCCTTGTTCAGTTCATTGAGCAGGTTTCTCGCCCGGGGCAGGAACGCTTCGCCAGCGGCGGTGAGCCGGGGCTGGCGTGCGGTGCGTTCGAACAGCGGCGTTTGCAGGCGGGTTTCCATGTCCTTGATCTGCCGGCTCAGCGCCGATTGAGCGATGAACAGCCGTTCGGCTGCGGCACTGAAGCTGCCGCTCTCGGCGATTTCCACGAAGTAGCGCAATTGACGGGTTGAAAGCACGAGGCATGCCTTTTCGAGATGACTTGGCGGTTTCGAAGATATTAGTCGCAACCCTCGGCGCTGGCTAAAGTCATCGCAGGCTTATAAAGGAAGCGAGCGAATGAGTGTGGCGGGGTTGTTGAGCGAATGGTCGTGGGGCGCGCAGGGCTGGTTGGTGATCGGGCTGGCCATCGCGCTGGCGTACATCGTGTTCGGGATTGCCGGTTTCGGTACGGCGCTGGTGGCGGGGCCGATTCTGATTCTGTTCATGCCACTGTCGAAGATCGTGCCGTTGCTGGTGCTGCTGGATTTCGTCGCGGCGTTCGGCAACCTGCTGCCGTCGCGGCGCGACGTGGCGAAACCGGAGTTGCTGCGGCTGTTGCCGTGCATGGCGGTGGGTTGCACGCTGGGGGTGATTTTCCTGCTTAATCTCAAGTCCGATCTTTTGCTGCTGTTGATGGGGTTGTTCATCAGTGCCTATGCGATCTACAGCTTGTGGATCAAGACGCGGCCGGCGCAGTTGTCCGCTGGGTGGGCGTTGCCGATGGGCACGGTTGGCGGTTTGTTCGGCGCGTTGTTCGGCAGTGGCGGCTTTCTTTATGCGATCTACCTCAACAGTCGACTGCCAAAAGACGCGGCGCGGGCCACGCAAAGTGCGCTGATCAGCTGCAGCACGGTGGTGCGTTTGAGCCTGTTCGCCATCGCCGGGGTGTATGCCGAGCTACCCTTGTTGATGCTTGCACTGTGCCTGTTGCCGGCGATGGCGCTGGGCTTGTGGGTCGGACGGCGCTTGACCATGCGCCTGTCCCGCGAGGCCTTCGTGCGGCTGGTGACCTGGCTGGTGCTGGCGAGCGGGATTGCGCTGATCGGCCGCTATTTAAGCACTTGACCGGATTTTGTCAGGGATTAAGCTGCCGGCCTTTAGGGCCTCTTCGCGAGCAAGCTCGCTCCCACAGGGTTATGCATCCAGGGTGGGAGCGAGCTTGCTCGCGAAAGCGTCAGAAGCCACACCGCAGGACTTTCCATGAATTCCCAAAGCATCATCGTCCCGAAAATCTCCAACCTGCCGGTGCACGAGCCCCGGGCCCGGGCGATCCTGCGCTGGCTGGTGCGCAAGAACATCGTCAAGGAGGAGCTGAGCACCTGCGGACGTACCGGCAATCGCATGGCCTACGCCATCGCCGATGGTGCCCGCGCGGTGGTGCTGCATCCCGAGGCGCTGCCGTTCGGTGAGCCGATCAATGGGCTGGAAGTCATCACCAAACGCTGCATCTACACCCCGGCCAAAGGTTTTCTCGAAGAAGCCGGGTGCGCCGAATGCCGCCAGGAAATCGGCGAAGCGCTGTTCGAAAGCCTGGAAGACTGGATGCCGGGCCGCACCGACAACTTCACTTGCCCGGAATGTGGACATGAAGACGACATCAACGGGTTCCTGTATTTGCAGGAATGCGGGTTTTCCAACCTCGGTTTCATCTTCAACAACTGGCTGGAGGCGGGGTTCAAGCAGAGTTTCATCGACGAATTCGCCGACTGGCTGGATCAGCCGGTGAGCTGGGTCAAGGTCGAGTTGTAAGGGGCGTTTCTCCCGTACATCAGCAACATTGATATAAGACAAGTTTTACATTGAGCCCGGTAGGGTGTCTGAGTATAATGGCGCGCTTCCATTTTCCCGCTCGGGAGCCCCCGCGATGCTGCGTATCAGCCAAGAAGCTCTGACCTTCGACGACATTCTCCTAGTGCCCGGTTATTCCGAGGTGCTTCCTAACGAAGTCAGTCTGAAGACCCGCCTTACCCGTGGCATCGAGCTGAACATTCCTCTGGTTTCTGCCGCCATGGACACCGTCACCGAAGCCCGTCTGGCAATCGCCATGGCTCAGGAAGGTGGCATCGGCATTATCCACAAGAACATGACCATCGAGCAGCAAGCTGCCGAAGTTCGCAAGGTCAAGAAGTTCGAAGCCGGTGTGGTCAAGGACCCAATCACCATCGAGGCTGACGCCACGGTTCGTGATCTGTTCGAACTGACCCGCATGCACAACATTTCCGGCGTTCCGGTCTTGCACGATGGCGACCTGGTCGGCATCGTCACTTCCCGTGACGTGCGTTTCGAAACCCGTCTGGACGCCACCGTTCGTGAAGTGATGACGCCGAAAGAGCGTCTGGTCACTGTTCGCGAAGGCGCCGACAAGAACGAAGTCCGCGAGCTGCTGCACAAGCACCGCCTGGAAAAAGTCCTGATCGTTGACGACAAGTTTGCCCTCAAAGGCATGATGACCGTCAAAGACATCGAGAAAGCCAAGGCCTACCCGCTGGCCAGCAAGGACGATCAAGGTCGTCTGCGCGTCGGCGCTGCGGTCGGTACCGGTAAAGACACCGGTGACCGTGTTGCAGCCCTGGTCAATGCCGGCGTGGACGTGGTGGTGGTCGACACCGCTCATGGTCACTCCAAAGGCGTGATCGACCGCGTTCGCTGGGTCAAAGAGAATTTCCCTGAAGTGCAGGTGATCGGCGGCAACATCGCCACCGGCGCAGCCGCCAAGGCTCTGGCCGAAGCTGGCGCCGACGCGGTCAAGGTCGGTATCGGCCCTGGCTCGATCTGCACCACCCGTATCGTCGCCGGTGTCGGCGTTCCGCAAATCAGTGCCATCGCCAACGTTGCCGCTGCCCTCGAAGGCACCGGCGTTCCGTTGATCGCCGACGGCGGCATCCGTTTCTCCGGTGACCTGTCCAAGGCCATCGTTGCCGGTGCTTCCTGCGTGATGATGGGCTCGATGTTCGCCGGTACCGAAGAAGCGCCGGGCGAGATCGAACTGTTCCAGGGCCGTTCCTACAAGGCTTATCGCGGCATGGGTTCGCTGGGCGCCATGTCCCAGGCTCAAGGTTCCTCCGACCGTTACTTCCAGGACTCCTCGGCAGGCGCCGAGAAACTCGTTCCGGAAGGCATCGAAGGCCGTGTTCCTTACAAGGGCACCCTGAGCGCGATCATTCACCAGTTGATGGGCGGTCTGCGTTCCTCGATGGGTTACACCGGCAGCGCCAACATCGAAGAAATGCGCACCAAGCCTGAGTTCGTGCGGATCACCGGTGCCGGCATGGCCGAATCCCACGTTCACGACGTGCAGATCACCAAGGAAGCGCCAAACTACCGCGTAGGTTGAGGCTTCAAGCAAAACGTTAAATGACCGGGGCTGTTTTATTCAGCCCCGAGTCGTTTCTGAATCAAAGACTGTTTCTGAATTACTTAGACGAGACTGAATCATGGCCCTCGACATTCACGCTCACCGCATCCTGATCCTCGACTTCGGTTCGCAATACACCCAACTGATCGCCCGCCGCGTGCGCGAGATCGGTGTGTACTGCGAACTGCACCCGTTCGACATGGACGAAGATGCGATCCGCGAATTTGCGCCAAAAGGCGTGATCCTCGCCGGCGGTCCCGAGTCCGTGCACGAAGCCAACAGCCCGCGCTGCCCGCAAGCGGTGTTCGACCTGGGCGTACCGGTCTTCGGTATCTGCTACGGCATGCAGACCATGGCCGAGCAACTGGGCGGCAAGGTTGAAGGCTCCGAACTGCGTGAGTTCGGTTATGCCCGCGTTGACGTGGTCGGCAAGAGCCGTCTGCTCGACGGCATCGAAGACCACATCGACGCCGACGGCCTGTTCGGCCTCGACGTGTGGATGAGCCACGGTGACAAGGTCACCAAAATGCCGGAAGACTTCCACATCCTGGCCAGCACCCCGAGCTGCCCGATCGCCGGCATGTTCAACGACGAGCGCGCTTACTACGGCGTGCAGTTCCACCCGGAAGTGACCCACACCAAGCAGGGCGGTCGCATCCTGTCGCGTTTCGTTCTCGACATCTGCGGCTGTGAAGCCCTGTGGACTCCGTCGAAGATCGCCGAAGACGCCATCGCCAACATCCGCGCACAGGTCGGTACCGACAACGTGCTGCTGGGTCTGTCCGGCGGTGTGGATTCCTCGGTGGTTGCGGCACTGCTGCACAAGGCCATCGGCGATCAACTGACCTGCGTCTTCGTTGACAATGGCCTGCTGCGTCTGCACGAAGGCGAGCAGGTTATGGCCATGTTCGCCGAGAACATGGGCGTCAAGGTAATCCGCGCCAACGCGGAAGACCAGTTCCTGAACAACCTGGCCGGCGAAGCCGATCCAGAGAAGAAGCGCAAGATCATCGGCCGTACCTTCATCGACGTGTTCGATGCCGAATCCTGCAAGCTGGACAACATCAAGTACCTGGCTCAGGGCACCATCTATCCGGACGTGATCGAGTCGGCTGGCGCGAAAAGCGGCAAGGCCCACGTGATCAAGTCGCACCACAACGTGGGCGGCCTGCCGGAAGAGATGAACCTGAAACTGGTCGAGCCACTGCGCGAACTGTTCAAGGACGAAGTTCGTCGTCTGGGCCTGGAACTGGGCCTGCCGTACGACATGGTCTACCGTCACCCGTTCCCGGGCCCGGGCCTGGGCGTGCGGATCCTCGGCGAAGTGAAGAAGGAATACGCCGACCTGCTGCGTCGCGCCGACCACATCTTCATCGAAGAACTGCGCAAGGCCGACTGGTACCACAAGGTCAGCCAGGCGTTCGTAGTGTTCCAGCCAGTGAAATCGGTTGGCGTGGTCGGCGATGGCCGTCGTTACGCCTGGGTCGTGGCCCTGCGTGCCGTGGAAACCATCGACTTCATGACCGCACGTTGGGCACACCTGCCTTACGAACTGCTGGAAACTGTCAGCGGCCGCATCATCAATGAAATCGAAGGTATCTCGCGCGTTACTTACGACGTGTCGAGCAAGCCGCCGGCGACCATTGAGTGGGAGTGATCCCGCGTCGCGCCCTCTAGAATTCGCGGTTGGATTCGCAGAGGCGCAAAAGGGGTTATAAAAAATGCCAGTCAGTTAATCTGACTGGCATTTTTGTTTTTGGCGGAAAGTGCGGAGGAGGGCGCAGGTATTAGAGGAACTGTGACCGAATCAAATCCGTATCGAACGGCGTTATCCCCTGATCAGGTGCAAACACCGCTTGTGCCTGCTGCGGCGAAGCCACTCGTTCGCCTCGTGCTCGTACATGCAAATCGAACAATGTCTCCAGATCAGGCCGTGGTGTATGTACCAAAGCCCGCAGCATCAACGATACCCCGCTGAGATTGTTCCCGACATTGTTCCACCGAGGAGATGAGGTCAGTCCCAGGTCGGCCCAGATCACGCGCCGCTCCTGCAAGTCCATCACAAATGGCAGACAGATCTGTGTGTCGGAGGCGATATCGATACGATCGAACACGGTTCGCGGCTCGAATACTTCACCCGATGCAGTATCGGCGCGTGCCATCCAGCCAGCGAAGCATTCTGGAAGATCGCAGTACGGCTGCTGGGTGAATGAGTTGATAGACGTGACGACGTAGCGAATGCCCTTCTCGACGAGGACTTCAAGGTCGAGGTCGATGAACTCCGAAGCCCCTTCGGGTGCGTCGACGATGTCGCCGCTGTGGCAGCCGCCGTAATCTCTCAGGTTGTAGTACGCAACCGTTTCTCTGAACACGAAGTTGGCATCGAAAAATGCGGCGGACAAGTCGATGTCCGTGCGTGAACGACCGTTCTTCCACCAAAGAAAAAGGCGAATGAAACGTGTGTCAGGCATCGGCAATCGGCTGCCCCGCACCAGTGTACGCAGCGATTTCGAAGAAGCGCGTTGTGCCAGCGGTACCCTGTACTCGCGTAATTCTGGATCAATGTAACAGCGACCCAATGGCGCTAGTGCCGCAAAACGCGATACCAGAGCGTCCTCGCAGATTCGGGCTGCACGGGCCAACACCTCGGGTGCGAGAGGCTCTCGGTCATCCTTGATGCCATAGACTTTGGCGAATGAACCTTTCGGTGTGAACGCCCTAAGAGGCAGGGGGCGCGGCGCACGTGACTGGGCCAGCAACTGCAGCAGGACAGGCGAGGACACTTGTGGTGCAACAGCCTCGAACGCATCGAGAACCGGCTCTGGTTCCGTCGCGCGCCGCAATGTTGCGTCCAACCGTCTTGCAAACTCACCGGGACGGCTCTGTAGTACGGGCACAAGCTTGGCAATATCGCGCTGGGCGAACAATGTTTCGACACGTGATCCAAACGAGGCAGGCGCTTCGTTGCGACGCGCCGCCGTGATGGCGGCCAGCGCTCTTGGGTATTTATCGGCGTAATCGCCCGGATGAAGTACTTCAGCCAGGCGTTTCCATTGCTCGGCTCGCCGCATCACGTCTTCTGTAGCGTTGGGTATTCGATCGAGCAGACTCAACAGCAGACGGCGCATCGAGCGCTTCATCGCTTTGAAACGTGTTGTAGCGGTTGCCAGTGACACGTCTCCTCCATTCAACGCGATCGCCAGTCGTAGCACGTCAGTCGCCGTTTCGACGTTTTGCTCCAGAAATGCATCCACCCGTGCATCGCCAGCTACATGCAGGATCAGTGCGCCGCCAACCTGTGCCCGGATCTCCCGGAACGGGACGACCTCAGGCAGCAGACGGAACACTTCACTTTTGTACTCGCGGATAAACCAGACGACGTCGGCCGCTTCCTCTTCGGAGAGCGAGGTGCGTGATGAAACCAGCGGCTCGAGCAGTGACTCGAACTCAGGGATGCTTCCCGGTTCGATAACCCAGGGAATGAAGTTGCCTTCAAGCATTGGAGGTCGAGAGTCTTCAGTCGCGGGTAAACGTCGAAGCGTGTGGTAATGCATGACGGCGTTGAGGTACAGCTCGGCCTCCGAGGCCGTCAGAACCTGCTCAGGAAAGTCAGGGTAAAACGGCCGGTGGTGCACATGAGCGCCACTCCTGCGCCGAAGCACTCTGACAATGTCACGCAACCAGGACTTGAGTTCTGTCGCCGACAACAGGCCGATTTGTTCAATCAGAGGCTCTGACAGTACGCAGCGGAACGCCGCGATTTCCCGGACAGCCGACGCGACCTGAGCGCGCGTGGCACCACCAGTGCCCATCGGGACGTGAACTTTGCTGCGGCGGCGCAGGAACAGCTCCTGATTCATGCTTGATTTTCTCCCTGGGTCGCCGTCGTGAGCGAGCTGCAGCATCGTGTCTACAGCCGATATGAAAACGCCTGCTGGGAGCAGGCGCGGTGTGGGGAGCGGAACCCCTAGTTCATAGGGTTTAGAAGGAAGGTGTTCCATAGCCACGCCGGCATTCTACGGAAAGTTCTCCCCGGTTGTCAGGTTGCTTGGCATTCCAACGGTAACAAGCTGCGTCACCGAAAAAACAAGGTGTTTATGAGTGATAGGTCGCTCGTCCTTTCAGGGGCCGCAAAGTCTTTCAGGTATTCGCAGTGTTCCATCTGGCGACTACCAAGTGGAAATATGCTGAATTACAAGGGCGCCGAAAGGCGCTCTTGTAATTCAGCAGGACACGCTTATTTCTGTTTGGTGCGTGCGCTGGCGGGAAGCTGGTATACGGATGAAGGGTGGTGGCAAAATAGTGTCAATTGCTCCGGATCGGTGGATTCGGGTTTCAACGACAAGGATGTGGGCAGGCTGTGAGCGCTGCTGCGTAAGGGATATATGGTTTCCATCTACGTGAACGGAATAGACAAGACCCGTCAGATCAGCGACTGGACGATAAAAGGTGATGGGCGCGGTGGCGTCTCGCTGACTTGTCACTATCCATCTGGCAAGAGTTGGCCCAGTCCGCTTGCCGAGTGCGAGGTTGTTCCGACTCGAGAAGTGAAACACCTGCTACTGAGGAAAAAATCCAGCTCAGTGATAAGTGCTGTCGAGAGTGCAGTGATTTACGGCGAGAAATATGCCGTCGTTCAGTATTCCGCAGGTGGCAAAAAGTACGCTTACAAGCTCGCCGATATCGAATTCACCACACCGACGAAGATGAAAGACGATTCGGTTTTCCAGTATTTCCGCTCTGTAGCTGATGCGAGAGTCATTCAGGCCGAATCGGAAAAGGATAAGGTGATCGCCGAGAATGTGCAGCGCCAGTTCGATTCAATTTCTGCATGCGCGAGCACCGCATTGCACGCTTATTGCACCGGTCGTAATGGAAGTCAGGAGCCTGTAGCAGACCTTGTTTTTCCATTTGGTCTCAATGAGAGTCAGCTTGAAGCAGTGGAGCAGGCTTTCACTTCTCAGATCAGTTTGATCGAAGGGCCCCCCGGCACCGGCAAGACACAAACCATTCTGAACATTGTCGCCAACATTCTGTTGCGTGGAAAAACCGTGGCGGTGGTATCGAACAACAATGCGGCAGTGTCCAACGTATGTGAAAAGCTAGGTAAGTCAGGCCTCGGTTATCTGGTTGCCGAGTTGGGCAGCAATGAAAACCGTGAAGCGTTTTTTGCCAATCCTCGTCCCCGACCCACAATTGCTCCTGAAGCGGCGCCTGAGATGGCGAACATTCAGAGTGTCTTTCAGAAACTCAAAGGCTACCTGGCTGACCGCAACACGATGGCCAGGCTGCAGACTGAAGTCAGTGAGCTGGAGATCGAGCGCAGTTATTTGCGGCAGTGGCAGCAAGAAAGTGGCGTGCTGGATCCCATTCCCCTGGGCAAATATAACCTGACCCCGCAAAAGTCCACCGATCTGATGGCATTCCTGACGCACCTCGCTGGCAACCGCGTGCGAATCAAGGACAGGATAGAAATGCTGTTCAACTTCAAGATCCTGCGCATGAAACCATTCGATGACTGGGCCAAGCGCAAATCGGTCTTCTACGGTCTGCAGCTTCACTACTACGACAAAGCGCTTCAGGAAAGAAAAGCGACGCTGGCAGGGCTTCAGGAAAAGTTGCGGCTGGGTAATTATCAGGTGTTGCTTGAAGAACTTACGAGTACCTCGATGAAGTACTTGAAGCAGCATCTCCACCGACATGTACCGCAAACTGAGCCCTTCGATGCCAAGAGTTATCGGAAAGCCAGATTCGATGAATTCATAAAGCGCTATCCGATCATTTCAAGCGGTACGCATTCCATCGTCAATTCCTTGAAAACCGGCACAGTGCTCGACTACGTCATCATTGACGAGGCTTCGCAGCAAGACATCGTTCCTGGAGTATTGGCTCTGGGCTGTGCGAAGAATCTGATCGTTGTCGGTGACAGAAAGCAGTTGGCACACATTCCGGCGACGCTGGACATGGCAGCACCAGCGGCTCACTACGATTGCGAGAAGTACAGTTTGCTGGATTCGTGTGTCAGCGTGTTCGAAGGTGCGATCCCGATGACCCTATTGAAGGAGCACTATCGCTGTCACCCGCAGATCATCAAGTTCTGCAATCAGCAGTTCTACGACGATCAACTGGTTCCGATGACTGAAGATCGCGGGGAAAAGCCGTTGTCATTGCTGGTGACCGCAAAGGGTAATCACACGCGGCACAAAACCAATCTCCGGGAACTGGATTCACTGTTGGCAGTGCTTGATGGTGAGGGCGAAAGTACTTGGGAGGACGAAGACGGCAGAGGATTCATCGCCCCGTTCAGGAACCAGGCCAGGTTGTCTGGCACTCTTTTGCCAGAGGATTTCGTCAAAGACACCGTTCACAAATTCCAGGGGCGGGAGTGCGACGAGATCGTCTTTTCCACTGTGCTGGACAAAAAGAGCACGACACCGAAACTTCTAGCGTTCGTGGACGACCCCCGGATGATCAATGTGGCGGTATCGCGGGCCAAAAAGCGCTTCACCCTGGTCACCGGCGAAGACGTTTTCACGGCCAACAATGGGCACATCGCAGCGTTGGTGCGTTATATGGAGTACTACGCTGATGAAGCGCAACTTCATCGCGCACCCGTGATATCGGCTTTCGATCTGCTCTACACGGAATACGACAAGTCGCTGGAGCGGCTCAATAGCAAGTTGCGAAGGAGCGATTCCGACTACAAGTCCGAGCAGATCATGGCGCAGATACTGCGAGAGACCCTTGATCAGGAGCTCTACCGGGGGATTGCGGCCCACGGCCAGATCGAATTGAACCAGTTGGTCTCGACGGCCAACGAGTGGCTGACCCCGAGAGAAAGGGAGTTCATGGACAACCGCGCCAGTTGTGATTTCGTGATCTATTTCAAAGTCGGTAAAAGACCACTCGGAGTGATAGAGGTCGACGGAGGAAGTCACGCGACACCGATGCAAATCGAACGGGATGCCTTGAAAGACAGCATCCTGCAAAAGGCGGGTATTTCGCTATTACGTCTACGCACCGTCGAGAGTCGCATCGAGGACCGGGTAGCCGAGTTTATGGCGCAGTGGGCAAATACAACCACTGGAGGAAATACCGCGCCCGCTTGAGGCTCAAGAGCACAGTGAGGTTCTTTTTGTCGTCAATACCGGATTGGATGCGACAACACTTCACTTAATCTTTCTCAATTGCAGGTGTATCGTATTCGCCCTTTACGGGCCTGCGGGCCCGCCGCAGATACGTGAGGTAGTTGAGTTCATGTCCTTTACCCGTCGCCAAATCCTCGGTGGCCTGGCCGGTCTTGTTGTCGTTGGCGTGGGAGCGGGGGGCGCGTCGCGTTACTGGCTGGGCAAGATGGCCGATGCCGATGCGGGACATGACTATGAGCTGATCGCCGCACCACTGGACGTCGAGCTGGTGCCGGGGCACAAGACCGAAGCCTGGGCGTTTGGCCCGTCGGCACCGGGTACCGAGTTGCGCGTGCGTCAGGGCGAATGGTTGCGGGTGCGGTTCATCAACCATCTGCCGGTGGCGACGACCATTCACTGGCACGGTATTCGCCTGCCGCTGGAGATGGATGGCGTGCCGTACGTTTCGCAATTGCCGGTACTGCCGGGCGAATACTTCGATTACAAATTCCGTGTGCCGGACGCCGGCAGCTACTGGTATCACCCGCACGTCAGCAGCAGCGAAGAACTCGGTCGCGGGCTGGTCGGGCCGTTGATTGTCGAGGAGCGCGAGCCGACCGGGTTCAAGTACGAAAAGACCCTGAGCCTGAAGAACTGGCACATCGATGACGAGGGCAACTTCGTCGAGTTCAGCATTCCGCGCGAAGCGGCCCGTGGCGGTACGGCGGGGCGGCTGTCGACCATCAACGGCGTGCCTACGCCGGTGATCGAGTTGCCGGCGGGGCAGATCACCCGCGTACGCCTGCTCAACCTCGACAACACCCTGACCTATCGCATCAACATTCCCGGCGTCGAAGCGCAGATCTATGCGCTGGACGGCAACCCGGTCGAGCCGCGCCCGTTGGGCAAGGAATACTGGTTGGGCCCGGGCATGCGCATCTGCCTGGCGATCAAGGCACCGCCCGCCGGAGATGAGCTGTCGCTGCGCAACGGCCCGGTTCGCCTCGGCACCCTGCGCTCAGTGGCCAACAATGACGCGCCGACCGACTGGCCGAAAGCACTGCCGGCCAACCCGGTGGCCGAGCCGGACCTGGCCAATGCCGAGAAACTCAACTTCAATTTCGAATGGGTCGGTTCGGTGTCGGTGAATGTCGACAACGGCAAGCCGCCGAGCCTGTGGCAGATCAACGGCAAGGCTTGGGACATTACCGACAAGACCTGCGCCGATCGGCCGATCGCCAGCCTGAAACTGGGCCAGAGCTATATTTTCGAACTGAAGAACATGACCCAGTATCAGCACCCGATCCACCTGCACGGCATGAGCTTCAAGGTGATTGCGTCGAACCGGCACAAGATCGTGCCGTACTTCACCGACACTTATCTGCTGGGCAAGAACGAGCGTGCGCAAGTGGCGCTGGTGGCGGATAACCCGGGGGTATGGATGTTCCACTGCCACGTGATCGACCACATGGAAACCGGCCTGATGGCCGCCATCGAGGTGAAGTGATGCGCCAGATTCGCCCCGCGGCGATCATCGACCGCAGCCGTGATCGCGATTTCATGCGCGAGGCGCTGGAACTCGCGGCACAAGGCGCAGCCCTCGGCGAAGTGCCGGTGGGCGCGGTGCTGGTGCAGGATGGCGAGATTATCGGTCGTGGCTTCAACTGCCCGATCAGCACCAGTGATCCCAGTGCTCATGCGGAAATGGTCGCGATCCGCGCCGCCGCTCAGGCTGTGAGCAACTATCGACTGCCGGGCAGCACGCTCTACGTGACGCTGGAACCGTGCAGCATGTGCGCCGGGCTGATCGTGCATTCGCGGATTGCGCGTGTGGTGTACGGCGCGCTGGAGCCCAAGGCCGGGATTGTGCAGAGTCAGGGGCAGTTCTTCACTCAGGGCTTTCTCAACCATCGAGTGTTGTATGAAGGTGGGGTGTTGGCGGAGGAGTGCGGGGCGGTGTTGACCGAGTTCTTCAGAGCGCGGCGCGCAAAACCGGCAGACTGAACACAAAACCAATGTGGGAGCGGGCTTGCTCGCGATTCGGTCCGACAGTTACAGAAATGTTGACTGTCAAACCGCTATCGCGAGCAAGCTCGCTCCCACAGTGTTATTAGGTGTTTGGAAGATTTACTTCTTCGCGACAATCACCGCCCGCATCGGCGCCGGTAGCCCTTCAACGGTTTTGCTGTGATCTTCCGGATCAAGGAAATCACTCAAAGACTGATACTTCATCCATTCAGTCCCGCGCTGTTCTTCAACAGTGGTGGTGCTCACATCCACGCACTTCACATCCGTGAACCCCGCACGACGCAGCCACAATTCCAGCGCCGGCACCGACGGCAAGAACCACACATTACGCATCTGCGCATAACGGTCTTCCGGCACCAGCACCTGATGTTTGTCGCCTTCGACCACCAGCGTCTCCAGCACCAGCTCGCCACCCTTCACCAGGCAATCTTTCAGCGCCAGCAAATGCTCGATCGGCGAGCGACGGTGGTAGAACACGCCCATGGAAAATACCGTGTCGAAGCCTTCCAGATTCGGCGGCAGGTCTTCGAACGGGAACGGCAGGTGCCAGGCATTCGGCTCTGACAGATAACGCTGCACCGCCTGGAACTGGCAGAAGAACAGCCAGTTCGGATCGACGCCGATCACACTGTCGGCACCGGCGCCGAGCATGCGCCACATGTAGTAGCCGTTGCCGCAACCGACATCGAGGATGCGTTTGCCCTTCAGATCCAGATGCGGAGCGACCCGCGACCACTTCCAGTCCGAGCGCCATTCGGTGTCGACGTGCACGCCGAACAGATCGAACGGCCCTTTGCGCCACGGCGACAGGCCCATCAGGGCAGTACGCATTTGTGCGCGGGTTTCGTCGTCGCAATCGGTGTCGAGTTTCAGGCCGTCGAGCAGGTCGACTTCAGTCGGCTGGATCTTCGGCAGGGCGTCCAGCGCACTTTGCCAGCGCTCCAGATCGCCGTGACCTTTCTCCATTTTTTTGTCGAGCTGCACTTGCAGGGTGTTGGCCCATTCGGCCAGCGGCGTGCCGGCCAGGCGGCGGGCGAGGGGGGACAGATCAATCATGGCAAGGCAATCAACGAGGCAAAGTTAAGACACTGGAACCACGGCACGACTTTCGAGAACCCGGCGGCCAGCAGGCGCTCGCGGTGTTCTTCGAGGCTGTCGGGCTTCATGACGTTTTCGATGGCGCTGCGCTTCTGGGCGATTTCCAGTTCGCTGTAGCCGTTGGCGCGTTTGAACGCGACGTGCAGATCGGTCAGCAGCGCGTGTTCCTCGGCATCGTTGAAGCGCAGCTTCTCCGACAGGATCAGCGCGCCGCCCGGCAGCAACGATTGGCGAATGCGCGACAGCAACGCCGTGCGCTGCTCCGGTGCGATGAATTGCAGGGTGAAGTTCAGCGCCACCACCGAGGCCGGTTTGAAATCGAGGGCGAGGATGTCGCCTTCGATCACCTCGACCGGCAGCAACTCCTGGAACATCGAATCCTGACCGTTAAGGTACTCGCGGCAGCGCTCGACCATGGCGGCAGAGTTATCCACCGCGATCACCCGGCAACCGTCGGTGCGCACGTGACGGCGCAGGGCCTGGGTCACAGCACCGAGGGAGGCGCCGAGGTCGTAGAGCACGCTGTTCGGCTGGGCGAATTGCGCCGCGAGCACGCCGAGGTTCTCGACGATGGTCGGGTAACCCGGCACTGAACGCTTGATCATGTCCGGGAACACCCGCACCACGTCTTCGTTGAAGGCGAAGTCAGGCACCTGGGCCATCGGCTGGGCGAAAATGCGATCGGGTTCTTTGCTCACGGCGGTTCCGGCGGTGTCGATGAAAAGGCCGGCATTTTAGCCAAACTGGCGCGCAGATGCGCGGGTTGTCTGATAAACCGTGCTGGTCGGAGTCAGGCTAAAGTTCAAAAATCGATCAACTTAGCCTGAAACCTTCTCGGGTCCAGATTGCGGCAAGACTTACGAGATAATGTAATTGGCTGCGAAATTTCCGTTCACATCGATTCCTGGTTCAACTACCCCTCCATAGTCCTGCACGGTCTGGATGGCGTATACGCCGGAGATGCTCTTGGAGGAGTGATCTACCGTGAGTTTCAGGGTCAAAGATGTCGCGGTATATCGAGTGTTCACCCAGCCCGTTCTGACATCAACGTTGACGCCCGGATCATTGAGTTTGTATTCGCCACTTTGGATGTCGGGAGCAAAGTTGAATTCGAGATTCTCAATCTGCTGCTCAAACTCCTCCTGCGCTCCCGTAATCCTTAAAAAATTGCTGAGAAAGCAATTCACGATTGGGAAGTAGAAGGCCTCGCCGCTATCAATCTGGCATTTGAAGGTGTTGTTCGTATCGGCGTTTTCTATCTGATTATTCATGGTCGATCCCTCGGGCGATTGACAGGCGGTTTGCTGTCTCTCACTGCACTTTAAGCTGAGGGGGACGCGGATTTAACTGTCGGAAATGACAGTTTTTAATGCGATTTTCTAATGAGCTCGACGCTTTTTATCGCAAATCGGCTTTAGCTTCATTCGGATGCTTGAACGCCGAGGCGACGATGCCCCACTGCCCCAGCCAATAACTGAGGATGATGATGTAGGGCGCCGCATTGAACGGTGAGACAAACCGGTTGATGCCGATCACGCTGTCGGAGAACACGAACGCCACCGCGCCGCCCGCCGCCAGCAGCGCCGAACGTTGCGGTACGCCGCTGCCGAGTCGGGCCAGTGCGCGCCAGAGCATGGCGCTGATGGCGGTGCCGTAGACGATCACCGGGACGGTCAACGGGCCGAGTCCGCTGCTGATCAATATGCCCAACAGCACGGCGCCCACGCTGAGGGCCAGGATCAGCGGCAGCAGGGCCAAGCGCCGGCAGTCGCTGAGGTAAGCCTTGAGATACGCCAGATGCGCGACCAGAAACGCGCCTAGACCGAAGACGAACAAATCCCCCGGCCACGCCAGCAGCACATCGCCGATCAACGAGAAAATCAGACCGAGGCTGATCCAGCGGCGATAGTCGCTGGGCGGCGCATCGTGCAACCAGCCGAGCAACGCCAGCACCGGCAGCGGTTTGACCAACAGGCAAAGCAGGGCCGCGTGAGTGCTGACGCCATAGAGAAAGGTCACGGCGCCCATCAGCGCGAGGATCAGCCAGCCCACGATCAGTTCACCGAAATGGCGCAGTCAAAGGTTTCCACCGGCAACACTTCCGGCGCCCACGGTTGCTGCGAAGTCAGGCGCAGACGACCGGTGCCGGTGGCGAAAGCCTGGAAGCGCCAGGTCGAGAGACCGGCCGCGCCGACCACGCCGGCATCTTCCGGATTGCTGTAGACCTCGGGGCTGAGGGCACGCAATACGCCGCCGGCGGAATCCTGGATGGCCCAGCGGTAGCCGGTGGTGGGGTTGCTCGGGAGCATGACGATCAGGTTTTGCCCGTTGGTCAGCCGCACCGGGCATTCGCTCTGTTTTTCCACGGTCACGTTGGTTTTCGGTTGCGTGGCGCAGGCGGCCAGCAGGGCGAGGGACAGGGGTACAAACAGGCGAAGGGGGGACATGGATTCAGTGGCTCCGGCGTTGGCGACGAACGGCGAGCATAACTGAAGATGAGACAAAGTGTGACAGGGCCTCTGATCGTGATCGTTCCCATGCTCCGCGTGGGAACGCCGCCCGGGACGCTCTGCGTCCCTTCGCAAGCGTGACGCGGAGCGTCACAGGATGCATTCCCACGCAGAGCGTGGGAACGATCAGCAGGGGAGCGTTAGAAAAGCACCTTCGCCACATCCGCAAACTTCTTGGCGAAATGCAACGTGATGCCTTCCTTCAAGTAATCCGGCAGCTCTTCGAAGTTGCCGCGATTCGCCTCCGGCAGAATCAACTCGAAAATCTTCTGCCGCCGCGCCGCGATCACCTTCTCGCGCACTCCGCCAATCGGCAGCACATGGCCGGTCAGCGTCAGTTCACCGGTCATCGCCACGCCTTTTTTCGGCGCCTGATTACGGGCGAGCGAGAGCAGGGCGCTGGCCATGGTCACGCCGGCGCTCGGGCCGTCCTTCGGCGTTGCGCCTTCCGGCACGTGCAGGTGGACGAAAGCTTCGTCGAAGAACTTCGGATCGCCACCGAAGGATTTGAGGTGCGAGCTGACGTAGCTGTAGGCGATCTCCGCCGACTCCTTCATCACATCGCCCAGTTGCCCGGTGAGTTTGAAACCACGATTGAACGTGTGAATCCGCGTGGCTTCGATCGGGAGAGTCGCGCCACCCATGCTGGTCCACGCCAGACCAGTAATCACACCGGTTCCAGACAACACTTGCTCGTTGCGGAACACCGGATGGCCGAGGGACGCTTCGAGGTCTTTCGGGCCGATCTTGATCACCGCTTTCGGATCGTCGATCAGCTTCATCACCGCTTTGCGCACTAGTTTGCCCATCTGTTTTTCCAGCTGGCGCACGCCGGCTTCACGGGCGTAACCGTCGATCAAGGCTTTGAGCGCGGTGTCGCTGATGCTCAGGCTGCCCTTGGACACACCGGCCTTTTCCAGCAGTTTCGGCCACAGGTGACGCTTGGCGATGGCGACTTTTTCTTCGGTGATGTAGCCCGACAGGCGAATCACTTCCATCCGGTCCAGCAACGGGCCGGGGATCGAATCCAGGGTGTTGGCGGTGCAGACGAACAGGACTTTCGACAGGTCCATCCGCAGGTCCAGATAGTGGTCGAGGAATTCGACGTTCTGTTCTGGATCCAGCGTTTCCAGCAGCGCCGAGGCCGGGTCGCCTTGGTAGCTCTGACCCATCTTGTCGATTTCGTCGAGCATGATCACCGGGTTCATCACTTCGACGTCTTTCAACGCCTGCACGAGTTTGCCCGGCTGCGCGCCGATGTAGGTGCGGCGATGGCCCTTGATCTCGGCTTCGTCGCGCATGCCGCCGAGGCTGAAGCGGTAGAACGGCCGGCCGAGGGATTCGGCGATGGATTTGCCGACGCTGGTTTTACCCACGCCCGGCGGACCGACCAGCAGCACGATGGAACCGCTGATCTCGCCTTTGTAGGCACCGACCGCGAGGAATTCGAGGATCCGGTCCTTGATGTCGTCGAGGCCGGCGTGGTGTTTATCGAGCACTTTGCGCGCGTGCTTGAGGTCGAGCTTGTCCTCGCCGTACACGCCCCACGGCACCGAGGTCGCCCAGTCGAGGTAGTTGCGGGTGACCGCGTACTCCGGGGATCCGGTTTCGAGGATCGACAGCTTGTTCATTTCTTCTTCGAGGCGCTTCTGTACCTGCGTCGGCAGGACTTTGCCTTCCAGACGCTGCTCGAACTGTTCGAGGTCGGCGCTGCGGTCGTCCTTGGTCAGGCCGAGTTCCTGCTGGATGACCTTGAGTTGTTCTTTGAGGAAAAATTCGCGTTGGTGCTCGCCGATCTTGCGGTTCACTTCGGCGGAGATTTCTTTTTGCAGGCGCGCGACTTCGACTTCCTTGCGCAGCATCGGCAGGACTTTTTCCATGCGCTTGAGCATCGGCACGCAGTCGAGTACTTCTTGCAGCTCGGGGCCGGTGGCGGAGGTCAGGGCGGCGGCGAAGTCGGTCAGCGGCGACGGATCGTTGGGGCTGAAGCGGTTGAGGTAGTTCTTCAGTTCTTCGCTGTACAGCGGGTTGAGCGGCAGCAGTTCCTTGATCGCGTTGATCAGCGCCATGCCGTAGGCCTTGACCTCGTCGGTCGGCTCGGTGGGCTGGTGCGGGTATTCGACTTCAACGAGATAGGGCGGGCGATGGTGTTTGAGCCAGGTCTTGATGCGGACGCGGCTGAGGCCCTGGGCGACGAATTGCAGTTTGCCGTTTTCGCGGCTGGCGTGGTGCACCTTGACCAGGGTGCCGTATTGCGGCAACGCCTTGGTGTCGAAGTGGCGCGGGTCTTCCTGGGGTGTGTCCATGAAGAACAGGGCAAGGGAGTGGTGTTCGGATTTGCTGACCAGTTCGAGGGTTTCGGCCCAGGGTTCTTCGTTGACGATGACCGGCAGGACCTGGGCCGGGAAGAACGGGCGGTTGTGGATCGGGATGATGTAGACCTTGTCCGGCAGGTTCTGGCCGGGCAGGGCGAGGCCTTTGCCGGGGACGTGGTGTTCGATGTGTTCGGCGTCGGTTTCGGTGATGTCGTCGGGGTTCTCGGGGAATTCTTGCTGGTCGCTCATGGGGCACCTGCGCAATTGGGTATGGGTGTTAGATGGGGCAGGGTTTGGGTGGTTTCAATGGGTCGGGATGTTTCTGCTTGTGTGTTCAGGGTTTTGACAGGGTTTTGGGGTTGGGCTTGGGCTTGGCGGCCTTTGGGCCGGCCATGCTCTGGATGTTTGGGGTGAATATCCGTTTCTGCGGGGGTTGCCGCTGGCGGTTTCGCCCTTACGGCGAGGCACTTTTTTCAAACGCCAAAAAAGTACCCAAAAAGGCTCGTCCCGGCGTTCGGCCCTCGCAGGCTCGGGTTCCTTCGCTCCGGCGTCCCTCCGGGGGCATCGACTTCGTCGATGAGTTCGGCTTCGCCAAACGGCGCTGCGCGCCAATCCCCGGATGAACACCTCCACTCAGCCTTCCGAAGGGACGGGTGGATCAAGATCAAGAGCTTTGTCGAGCTAACGCTCATCCTGTTTTTTGGGGGAGCCATGCGCGGGTTGGTCGACCGGGGAATGGAACCTGGCAGGGCATAGGCCCTCCCGCGCATGGCTGTAACTTGATCGTTCCCACGCTCTGCGTGGGAATGCAGCCCGGGACGCTCTGCGTCCCAATCGAGCTGCCAGCGAATACGGTCTGTGGCTGGCAGTCGATTCCGTCAGGGCCGCTTAGCTGGGTGTTGGGTAACGTTGTACTTCGACGTTATCCAGTACTCGATTCACCGCCAGTTCCGCCAGCATGATCACCTGCTGAATCCCCAGGATCCGATGCCGCTGCGGCGTATCGACAAAAGCCGCTACATCACTGGCCATGACACTGGCGGTAGCCAGGGACTCACACGCATGAGCCAGCAGGGTTTCATCGTCCATGTCCGGGGAGATCTGAAACATCTGGCTCGGTCGGCGGCCAGGGCATTTTTTTGGAATGGGATTGAAGTGGTGGTCGAGGGCGCGTTCGGCGGCGTCGTGGAGTTTCTTTGAATCAGGGGATTCGTATGGCGAGGTGTCGTTTGATTCGGGTGGATTCGGTGTTGGTTTTTTCATGGTGAATACTCAGTTGGTGAAATTGGAGCTGCCTTCGATTGCCGCGACGCAATCTGAGGTGGCAGCTGTACGCGGGTTCGCGGACCGATAACTGAGGAATCGGCATACCTCCAAGGAAGGTATCCCGCGCACAGCCGCCATGAAACAAACAACAGGCACCGAGGTGCCGTGAGGTTGGCGATTATGCATCAGTTATCGGGCCGCGACGCCCGTTCGCTGAATTTGCAGCGACCCCCAAAGCCTATCCACCCCATTTCCGAGCCACAACCGACGCGACATGTCAGAAACATCCCCCGCAAACACCCCGTCTGTAGGACATAAACACCCCGTTTAAAAACCGCAGCCCACAAAAAAGGCGACACCCCTCACAGGGCGTCGCCTTTCTCTTTGCCGCCGTTACAGCTTATTCCGGCAGTTTGTAAGCAATCACATAGTCACCCATCTTGGTGCCCAGCGAACCGTGACCACCCACCACGAGCAGGACGTATTGCTTGCCGTCCTTGCCGGTGTAGGTCATCGGGGTCGCTTGGCCGCCGGCAGGCAGGCGCGATTTCCACAGTTCTTTACCAGTGTTCACGTCGTAGGCGCGCAGGTACTGGTCGAGGGTGCCGCTGAGGAAACCGACGCCGCCGGCAGTGACGATCGAGCCGCCCATGCTTGGCACGCCCAGGGTGAAGCCGATCGGGATTGGCGAGCTGTCGCGGCTGGTGCCGTTTTTGCGTTTCCAGACGACTTTGCCGGTGGTCAGGTCGATACCGGCGACGTAGCCCCAGGCCGGGGCCTGGCACGGTACGCCCAGTGGCGACATGAACGGGTGCATGATCACCGCGTATGGCGCGCCGGTGTTCGGTTGCACGCCAGCGGTTTCGCTCTCGCGTTTGCTGCCGGCGGCGACTTTTTCGCGTGGCACCATTTTCGAGACGAAGGCCATGTAGTTCGGGCTGGTGAACAGCATCTGGCGAACCGGGTCGACAGAAACGCCGCCCCAGTTGAACACGCCGACGTTACCCGGGTAGATCAGGCTGCCCTGTTCCGACGGAGGCGTGTATTGGCCTTCGTAGCGCAGTTCCTTGAACTGGATGCGGCACAGCATCTGGTCGAACGGGCTGGCGCCCCACATGGCTTTTTCGGTCAGTTCCGGGGCCAGCAGGTTCAGGTCCGAACGGGCCTGGGTCGGGGCGGTGTGGTCGCCTTTCACGGCGCCTTGCGGAACCGGGATTTCCTTGATCGGAATGATCGGCGTGCCGTCACGACGGTCGAGGACGTACAGGCTGCCTTGCTTGGTCGGAGCGATCAGCGCAGGTTTGATGCCGTCGGCGGTTTTCATGTCCAGCAGGGTTGGCTGGCTGCCGACGTCCATGTCCCACAGGTCGTGGTGGGTGAACTGGTAGTTCCAGCGCACCTTGCCGGTGGCCAGGTCCAGCGCGACCAGGCCGGCGCTGAATTTCTCGGCACCGGGGGTGCGATCGCCGCCCCACTGGTCAGGCGTCTGGTTACCCAATGGCAGATAGACCATGCCGAGTTTTTCATCGACGCTGGCCAGCGACCACATGTTGGCCGAGTTGCGGCTGTAGGTCTGGCCCGGGGCCAAGGGTTCGGTGGCGTCCGGGTTGTTGCTGTCCCAGTTCCATACCAGATGACCGTCGCGCACGTCGTAGGCGCGGATCACGCCGGACGGCTCGTTGGTCGATTCGTTGTCGGTGACGTGACCGCCCATGATCACCAGATCACGAGTGATCGCGGCAGGCGAAGTCGAGTAGTAGCCACCGGCGGTGAACGGGCCGATGCCTTGGGTCAGGTCAACCACACCGTTGGTGCCGAAGCCTTCGCAGATCTTGCCGGTGTCGGCGTTCAGTGCGATCAGGCGGGCATCGGCGGTCGGCAGGTACAGGCGACGCGGGCAGGCCTGGGCGACGGCTTTGCCGGCCTCGGAGATGACGGCGGACGCCGCATTTTCAGACTTGGCGTAAGCGGCTTCGTCGTAGTACGACACGCCACGGCAGGTCATGTGGGCGAAACCCTTGAAGCCTTCCGGGCTTTTGATCTGCGGGTCGAAGCGCCACAGTTCCTTGCCGGTGTCCGGGTCCAGCGCCAGCACTTTGCTGTGCGCGGTGCAGGCGTAGAGCATGCCGTTGGCTTTCAGCGGGGTGTTTTCGTTGGTCAGTTCGACCGGGTCATCAGCGGTCGGCAGGTCGCCGGTCTGAATGCGCCAGGCTTCTTGCAGCTTGCCGACGTTGGCCGGGGTGATCTGCTTCAGTGGCGAGTAGCGGTCACCGAACTCGGTGCGGCCGTAGGCCTGCCAGTCGCCGTCCGGCATTTGCGGGGCGGTGCTGGTGGTGTCGGCAGTGTCGCGACCCAGTTCGCCGAAGGTTTCGCCCGGGTGGGTGAACAGGCTGGCCAGGGCGGTGACGCCGGCCAGAATCACGGCTACGGTCAGGCCGCCGGTGCCCATCGGCGCCGGGCCAGCGAGCAGCAGCGGACGACGGAACCACGGCAGCAGCATCACGAAACCGAGGACAAACCACAGCGCCAGACGTGGCACCAGTTGCCACCAGTCCAGGCCGACTTCCCACAGCGCCCAGACGGTGCTGGCGAACAGCACGATGGCGTACAGGCCCAATGCTGCGCGACGGCCCATCAGCATCAGAATGCCGGTCAGCGTGATGCCGATACCGGCCAGCAGGTAATACAGCGAGCCGCCGAGCGTACTCAGCTTGATTCCCCCGGCCAGCATGGCCAGGCCCATCAGCAGAAGCAGAATGCCGAGCAGGTTCGGCAGAAGACGGCTTCGACTCGAAGCACCTTCAGTGCTCATAGTGTGGTTCTCCGTGACGTTTCAAGTAGTCCCGCGCTGTAGTCACTGTAGATGACGATCGGGCGCGGGCATGGTTCAGATAAAAACTTGTCTAGCTATCGAATTTCATCTGCAGGCCTGAGCGGCCTGCATTGGGTTAGAACGACGACTGGATCTTGATCCCGCCGATCAGCGCGTCGTCGACTTTGTCCACACCGCCGGGATGGCGGATGTATTGCAGGTTCGGGCGCACGGTCAGCCAGTTGGTGACGTGCACGCCGTAATAAAGCTCGGCGCTGTATTCGGTGTCCTGCGGCGGCAGGAACGACGGGTCGTCGTAGTCGTAGACGGCGCGGGCCTGGTTGGTCGCTTCGGCATTTTTGCGGTAGGCCGGGTTGACGTGGACGCGGGCCAGGGCGAAACCGATGTCGTCCTTGGCGCGGGCGTCGAACAGGCCTTTGTAGACCACGCCGGCCTGGACGTAGTTGTCGATGGCGTTGGTCTTCTTGTCGTGCATCGTGCCGTTGGCGAACACGCTCAGACCACGGGAGTTGTCGCTGGCGACGCTGGTGACCTGCTGCTGCACGCCGAGCCACACGCCGTGTTTGCTCGAAGCGCTGCGATAGGCTTCGCCGCTCAGGGCGGCAGGCTGGCCATTGCTGTCTTTATAGGCGTCGGTGGCCTTGGCGTTGCTGTAGTAGTAACCGGCGCGGTATTCGCCCGGCAGGCCGTTGAGCTTCGGCTTCCACACCAGTTCGATCGGCAGGATCGCGCCCTGGGTGCCGCTGCCGCTGAGCTTGAAGCCGTTGCCGCGATCGAGGTTCGACGGGTTCTGCTCATAGGCGCCGACTTGCGCGTACAGCTCCGGCGTCAGGTGATATTTGACGCGCAGCGCCCACTGGCTGACCGGCCAGTTGTACCAGATGCCGCCGACCCAGTTGCCGACCTGCGAGCCGCAGAACGCCAGGTTCTGGAAGTCGCACGGGAAGGTGTTGAAGTCTTCGCCTTCGCCGAAGCGGCCGACCTTGATGTCGAGCTTCTGGTCGAGGAATTTCTGCTGGTACCACATCTGCGTCAGGCGGGTGGTCTGGCCACGGCCCCAGACTTCCTGGGCCGAGGTGAAGCCACCGACGCGCGGGTCGTTGATGCGGTCGTTGCTGATGTTGTTGCCACTGCGCTTGGTTACGGTCAGCTGGAATTCAGCGTCGTTCCAGCCCAGCAGTTTTTGCAGGTCCAGATGAGTGCCGAGACCCCATTGGTCGCTGTAGCGCGCGGTGCGGTCGTGGTCGTAGCCGCCGTGCAGGTTGCTGCCCATTTCGCCGGTGTAGTCGAGCTTGAAGTCGATACCTTTTGCCGCGAGTTCGCTGCGGGTGCCGTTCCAGTCACCGAGCATCCACGGTGATTCACTGTCGAAGGCCGGAGCGGCCTGGGTGCAGGTGGCGAGGCCAAGGGCGGTGCAGCCGCCGATCAGGCGCAGGGTTGAGATAGCGCTGTCTCGGGAGAACGGAAAATCGGGCATGAATAGGGTCTTTCTTGATCTTTTTGGGGGATAAGCTGGCCGCTACGATTTGACGCAGGCAGTGAAGCGATTCAGCAGAAGGGCGGCAGGATAATGTCCTGTTACAAAAACACAAAGTGCTTTTGCAGACATGAACCCTTTCGGATTCGGTAACAGTGCGGCAATACAGCGCATTGCGGGCGTTGGCGCAGGCTGCGATCTTCTCCGGTTGGCCTACATTTAACCCAAGGCCTTCCACCCGCCCATGCCCTCGGCTAAGGTGCGCGGCTTCTGCATTTTCACTTCGCCCAAAGGCCCGGCATGAACGACCACAACCCCGATCCGCTGCACGGCGTGACCCTCGAACAGATCCTCAATGCACTGGTGACCCACTACGAATGGTCGGGCCTGGCCGAGCGCATCGACATTCGTTGCTTCAAGAGCGATCCGACCATCAAGTCGAGCCTGACCTTTTTGCGCAAGACGCCATGGGCGCGGGAGAAGGTCGAACGTCTGTACGTGAAACTGATGCGCACCAAGCGACCACTCTGAGATGAACGCCGTACTGCGGCGACGCCTGATCACTTCGGCTGCGGTGCTGGGCTGGGCCGGGCTGGGAATTCAGCTGTACCTGATTTTCTTCGCGCGCCTGAGCGTCGGCGCCAGTCTGCTGGGCGGGGTGGTGAGCTTCTTCAGTTACTTCACGGTGCTTACCAATACATTGGTTGCGGTGGTGCTGACCTGCGCGGTGACCGATCGCGAATCCGCTGCACGGCGCTGGTTTTTGCAGCCGTGGGTCAGTAGCGGGATTGCGGTGAGCATTGCGGTGGTGGGCCTGGCCTACAGCATTCTGCTGAGACATCTGTGGCATCCGCAGGGCTGGCAATTTATCGCTGACGAATTGCTCCACGACGTGATGCCGCTGCTGTTTCTGGCGTATTGGTGGTTGTGTGTGCCGAAGGGCACTTTGCGTCTGAAGCACCTGCCGCTGTGGCTGATCTATCCGCTGGTGTACTTCGCCTATGCGCTGTTGCGCGGGCATTTGCTGGGGGCTTACGCGTATCCGTTCATTGACGTGGCACTGCTGGGTTATCCACAGGTGTTCGTCAATGCCGGGGGGATTCTGCTGGGGTTTGTGCTGATTGCGTTGTTGCTGATCGGGATTGATCGCTGGCAAGGGCGGCGCGAATAGCGCCGCCGCTTGTTGTCACTCTTCTTCTGAGCCCTCAGCGCGCCAGTAACCGACGGCTTTGACGAACTGCTCATCCAGCCCGTGCTCATCGAGCAGCACCCGGCGGATCTGCCGCGAGACTTTGGTTTCCGTCGCCACCCACGCATACAGATTGCCCTTGGGCACCTGCAGTTGTTTGACGGTGGTCAGCAGATTGTCCTTGCCGCCTTCGCGCAATACCCAGATCACATTGACCTGTGCGGCACTCTCCAGTGTCTGCTGTTCCTTGCCGTTTTCCACTTCGATCACCACCAGCGCCTTGCGATTGGCTGCCAGGCCTTCGAGGCGGCGGGCGATGGCGGGCAGGGCGGTTTCGTCGCCGATCAGCAGGTAGCTGTCGAAGATGTCCGGCACGATCATCGAGCCACGCGGGCCGCCGATGTGCAGGAACTGCCCGGGCTTGGCCTGTTCGGCCCAGGTCGAGGCAGGGCCGTCGCCGTGCAGGACGAAGTCGATGTCCAGTTCAAGCTTGTCGAGGTCATAACGACGCGGGGTGTAGTCGCGCATCTCGGGCATTGGTACATCGCTCTTGCCGCCGCCGAGCACCAGGGTTTCCAGTGCGGCGGCCTGTTCGGCGTTCTGCGGGAACAGCAGTTTGACGTGGTCGTCGGTACCGAGGCTGATGAAGCCGGCCAGTTCCGGTCCGCCGAGGGTGATGCGGCGCATGCGCGGGGTCAGGTCGACCACCCGCAACACTTCCAGGCGGCGACGTTTGATTTCGTGCATCACACGATGGATGCCTTGGGTCTGTACTTCAGTCATTCGGCTTTCTCCGGGGCAGATTGAACGGCGGGGCCGTCGACGATGGCTTTGGCGGTGTCATTGAGCAGGTCGCGCACCCGCAGGATTTCTTCCGGGCTCCAGCGCCCGTGGTGCATCTGCAGGGCATGACGCAGGTTGTGCACCGCTTCATGGATTTCCGGCGGCCGGTCGTGGCCGCGCAGTGAGCGCTTGCTGACGTCGATGCGCATGCGCACGCCGTCCAGCGCCACCGCCTGTTCGCTGAGGGATTGGCGACCTGCATCGGTCACCGCGTAGCGCTTTTTGCCGCCCTCGGCGTCGCCGGTGATCATTTCGCTCTCTTCGAGGAATGTCAGGGTCGGGTAGATCACGCCGGGACTGGGGCTGTAGGCGCCATCGAACATGGTTTCGATCTGGCGGATCAGGTCGTAGCCGTGGCATGGCTGTTCGGCGATCAGCGCCAGCAGCAGCAATTTCAGATCGCCGGGGGCGAATACCCGCGGGCCGCGACCGCCGCGCTCGCGGCCGTGGCGCTTTTCGAAGCCGTCACGGCTGTCGCCGTGGTCGCGGTGGGGGGGATGATGGTCTCTCATTTCAGTCTTCTCTCGTCGTGTTTAGATACAACTTAAGATATATCTTTACGACTGGGCAAGGGCTTTTTGCCGCAGAGCTGACGAGTGGTCGACGGCGAGAAAGGCGCTCCGACGGAGGACCGCCATGGCTTGTTGATCGAGACAGGAATAACCGGAAAGTTAAAGCTATCACTCTATTAATGCTTGAGCTTATATTCTAAAAAGATTAGAAAGTGCTGACCGGTATTGTCGAAGCTGCTGTAACTTTTTTCATGAATAACTGTAGGTAGGGAATGTCTTACAGCTACTTTTATATATTTTGATTTTTTGATGTTTTTTCTTTCGTGTCGCGAGGTTGTTGAACTACAAGCTCGTGGGAAGTTGCCTGCTTACATTCTTGAGACAAGCGTCGATCATGCCCCGGCGTTGAACTTCCATGTTTCGGTACTTATCGACCGGTGTGACATGAACTTTAATGTTCCGATTCCTTAAAAAGAAAACAGGTACTGACCGATGTTCAAGAAAATCGCAATCACCGCTTCTCTCGCTGCCCTGGCCCTGAGCTCGTCCGTGACCTTCGCTGCCGGTGAAGCCCGTCACTCCATCAGCCTGATCGCCCACGTACCGACCAACGGTTTCTACGTGGTGCCGACCGACTCCGACCTGGTCAACAAAGACCAGGACATGAGCTTCCAGCCAAGCACCGGCAAGATGCGTGAAGTCAATGGCTTCTTCGATGTGCGCAATAACAACGGTTCTGTGCATGCCAGCCTGGAAAGCGTGCCGAAACTGATCTCCGGCGCCCAGGCGATCGATCTGCAAGTGCTGTTCAACAACAAGGAACTGACCCTGACCCCGCAAATGGTCGTGGGTGAGTCGGAGTCTGACGTCAACTATCGCGCGCCGCTGAAAATCAGTGCCAAAGGCAGCACTTTCCAGCCGGGTGATTACACCGGTGTTGTCGCCATGACTTTCGATGCCGTGCCGCCGATCGGTGGTGGCAAGTAATCGGTTGATCTGCACTCAACGCAGCTTGCCAGAGTCGCGTTCCCCGGCGGGATAAGCAGCAGTGTCTGTTCCGCCGGACTTCAACTTTTGTAAATCAGAGTACGAGTTCATGTTCCCGATGACACCCGTCGCGGCTGCGCTTGCGCTGTTGTTTTGTGCCAACGCAGCGGCCGCTTCCGAACCCGCCGGCACGACTCCGCGCAGTCTGCTGGCGCAGGCCAAAGGTTTGCCGGCAGATTTCGAAGAGCACTTTTTCGATGTGCCGCTGGCGGTGCGGGTCGAACTCGACCAGCAACCGCTGGGGGAAGCCATGGTGGTGTTGTCCCGCGATGATCGCGTCACGTTGCTGGAATTCACTGACACCAGTGAAAACCGCTACACACCCGCCGAACGCGAGAAGTGGGCGGCCTATCTCAAACCTGGCGTGCCGCTGGGCGCGTGCACCGGCTCCTGCCCCGATCAGGTGCTGGCGGTGCATTACAACCTGGAAAATTCGTTGCTCTCGGTTCTCACCGAGAACGCCGAGCGCGACCTGGAAACCAAGCGTTTCTATGACCAACCCGAAGACGGCAGCAGCGGCCTGATGGTGCGCAACCAGCTCAACCTCAATGGTGGCCAGGATCAGGATCTGGGCGGACGTTTTGGCCTCGAAGCCAGCGGCAGCCTGGGTAACTGGAGCCAGACCTTCAACATGCAAATGGCTCGCCTCGGCGGCCCGGACGACAAGCTCTATCACGCCGTCCACGAGCTCTACACCCAGCGCGAACTGCAAGGCAATTTCTTTCGCCTGGGCTATTTCACGCCCAATTCCGAAGGGCTGACCCGTCAGCCGCGCACGTTCGGCACCAGCCCTGACACGGCGGTCGGCGTGATGTACGGCAGCTCCGACAGCCTGGCGATCAACAACGCAGCGCCCAGCGTCTACCCGATCTACGTCACCGCCAATCGCCAAGGCTCGGTGGAGATCTGGCGCGACGGTCTGCTGATCAACACTCAATCGATACCCGCCGGTTTGCAGACCCTCGACACCCGACCACTGCCCGGTGGCATTTACGAGGTGGAAGTGCGGCTGATCGAAGACGGCCAGATGACGTCCAGCACCCAGGAGCTGGTGTACAAGCCCAGCAACTGGCGCAACCTCGACGAGCGCTGGCGCTACAACCTGTTTGCCGGTGAAGAACAGAAACTGCTGAGCAACTGGGATCAACAGTCCAGCGGCAGTCCTACGGCGGGTGCCTCGCTCAACTACCTGCTGCACCCGCGAGTCATCCTCGGCCTGTCGGCGCGGCAGATTCGCGAAAAGCTGCAATACGGCACGTCCATCGACTGGACCCTGGCCAATCACATCAGCCTGTATGCCAACGTCTACAAGACCGAGGATCACGGCACCGGCCTCGACTTGCAGAGCCTGTACAACTACGGTTCCGGCAGTCTGGTGATCAGCCACAACCGCAGCTGGCTCGACACCACCGACCAGTACGAAACCCTGCCGGACGGCACCCGGGTTCGTCAGCGCAATGTGTTCATCGGTGAAACCAGCAACTCATCGCTGGCGCTCAATCACCGGCTCAACAGCCGTAATTCGTTGAACGCACGGGTCTCCCACAGCGAAGGCAATGTCGAAGGCGTCGGCGTGGATCTGGGCTGGACCCGGCGCAGCGAACTGTTCGGCAGTGACGCCAACTGGCGATTGTCACTGTTCGATCGACCGGGCAGCTACAGCAGTGGCGATGCGCGTAATCGCGGGGTCGACTTGAGCCTGAACATGGCTCTGGGCGCGCCCGGCGAGCAGATCACCGGCAGCATCGGTTCGCGCACCGACCGCGACGGCGGGCGCGACAACAACGCTTCGATCGGCTGGCGCAAGGACCTCAAAGGGCACCTCCTGCAGAACGTCTCAGTGACGGCGTTGACCGACACCTATGGCATCGGCGCTTCCGGCCTGGCCAACTTTCGCACCGACACGATCAATGGCGACGGCTTCATCCAGCGCTCGTCCTACAACGGCAATTTCACCGGCGGTCTCAACCTCGACAGCACACTGGTGGTCGGCGGCCAGCAGATGCTCATGACCAGCGAATACGAAATGCGCGGGGCCGGGATGATTGTCGACGTCGAGTCGGACATCGAGGGCATTGCCTTACGCGCCGACGACTTCAGCGGCGGCAGCGCAGCGCTGAAACCAGGGCGCAACTTCATCCCTATCACGGCGTACCAGAACAGCTCGGTGAGCTTCGACTTCGAAGGCAACAGCGTGCCTGCGGCGACCATCGAACCGGCGCGCACCCGTTATCACCTGAACAAGGGTGGGGTCGACTACCGCAAGATCCGTGTGATGAAAACCCTGACCGTGCTCGGTCGACTGGTCAACGAACAGGGCCATCCACTCAAGGGGCATCACGTGATCAACCACGCCAGTCGCGGGGTGACCGAGGTCGACGGGTTCTTCTCAATGGAAATGAACGCCGGCTCGCCGACCCTCGAGGTGCGCCAGGATAACCGCCTGCTGTGCCAGTTCCGCCTGGAGGCGGATCAGCACCGCAGCGAAAACAATGTGTTGATGATCGGGGATCTGCGTTGCACACCGGACACCCTGGCCGATGCGACCTTTACCGATCAGAAGGCGGGTTGAGCGTGAAAAAGCTAACCGTATTCATGGCCTTGATCGCGGCACTGAGCCTGCCTTCGGTCGAGGCGGCGAATCAGGAAATCAGGGCATTGTTCCAACCCGACTCCTCGCAGCCGAACAAGAATGTGTTCGTCAACAAGACGCCAAACAGTGGTTATTGCGCGGATTTCCCGAGTGAGTGCGCCAGCAACGGCATGTTCAGCATCCGGGTGCCGATTCGCTTCAGTACGTTTACCCCGCTGTTTTCGGCCAATGGTGTCTGGGTGAAAGTGCCCGCCGCCTGGCAAGTCCTGAACGTAACCAATCGGCAGACCCAGCAGACGCGTGCGGTGGAGGTCCGAATCAGCGGAATCGGCTCGCGCTTTCGCTTGAGCAAGCCCGTCACCGAGTTGACAGGCGAGTCTGATGTGGGGGAGGCGCATCGCAAACTCTGGGAGGGCAGTTCCTGGGTCTACGCCGCGCCCCCCTGCCTCTATAGCGGATGGGGTCTTCCTTCACCGACGACTTATCAGTTTTTCTGGAAGACGCCCGTGCAAGGCAGCTGTATCAAGACTGCCGCGATGGATGTCGGGCATATGGATTTCGAGTATCTCGATATCGCCTACGAGTTGCGCACTCCCGATCCGTTGACCATGCCGACCGGTACGTACACCGGCGCATTGACCTATAGCGTCGGAGCGGGTGGCGCGGACTTCAACATGGGGCCCTTTTTTCGTGCGGATGATTCCAGCCTGACCCTGGACTTCGTGCTCGACGTTCATCACGCCCTGAAAGTCGATCTGCCACCCGGCGGCGACAAGGTGACGATGGAACCGGTTGGCGGATGGCAACGCTGGATCGACACGGGGCGCATGCCGACCGAGATCTATCGCGACCAGCAGTTTTACCTGTCGGCCTCGTCACCCTTCAAGGTGATGATGATCTGCAACTCGCTGGGCGGCACTGAGTGCGGCATCGGCAACAACGAAGTGGGCTTTTCCAAGTTCGAGGTCAAGCTGACCCTGCCCCGAGGTATCACAGGCCCCGGCAACAGCGATGGCTGGTCCGGCACGTTGTCGCACAACACCTGGCTGGGGCCGTTCGAGCCTACTCGTTACGTTGATCGAAAACCCGGCACCTTGCGTTTCCAGATCCCTCGGCGGTGGATCGAATCGCTGCTCAAACCCGGCATGAACGGAACGCTGTGGGGCAACGTCACCATCATTTTCGACTCGGAAGTATGAACCTCCGGGGCTGGCCAATTTTCATTTTCACGAGGTTGAATTCCATGACTCGAATGTTTTTGCTGATGCTGTCCGGCCTGTGTTGCCTGACTGCCCATGCCGGGCCGCAGATCAATGTCGGCACCGTGTACGACTATCTCGACGGCGACAAAAGTACGTACCTGAAGCGTGTTTTCAACAGCGGTGACAGCACCGCTTTCGTCAAGATCAATGTGCTGGAAATCGTCTATGACGCCGACGGCAAACCGCAGGAGATTCCCGTGGTCAATGCGGCCGACGGCGCTTCGCGCAACGGCATCATGGCCAGCCCCGCGCGCCTGATCGTGCCGGCGCAGGGCATGCAGGGCACGCGCTTGCTGTACATGGGCGAGCGGGATCGCGAACGCTACTTCCGCGTGCGTTTCGTGCCGGTCGTGCCGGAAAAGGAAGACGAATTCGTGGTCTCCCAAGAGGAGCGCGAAGACTACAAAAAGTCGTTGTCGGCCGGGGTCAACGTGATGACCGGATTTGGCATCGTGTTTTTCGTGCGCCCCAAAGATGCGCGTTTCGACACGGTGATCAGCGACACGCCCGAACGCTACGAGATCCGCAACAACGGCAACACGGTGATGGTGGTCGACGAATTCAAAAGCTGTTCGGTGAGCAATGAAGCCGATTGCGGCGCGACCACCAAACACCACGTGATGGCTGGCAAAAGCTTCGCCTTTGAAAAAGAAGCCGGCCGCGAATACCGCTTCAAACTGGTGGAAGGCGACAACAGGAAAGACCTCAGGGTCGCGCGCCGCTAAGGCCTCTATCCACGACGCGCCAGGTATCGATCATGAACAAGCAATGCGCCGCTGCGGCACTGATGGCTTTCACCGCCCTGATGAGTATCCCCGCTTGGGCGGTTCGCGAAGAGCTCAACTTCGAAGTGTTCCTGACCATTCCCAGTCGGGCGTTCTACGTCATCCCCGCAGAGTCGGACTGGATTCACCGCCCGCAGCGCCTGCTCTGGGATTACAACACCTCGACCCTGCGCGGCTTGCGTAAATCGTTTGACGTGCGCCATGACAGCAGTGCAATCGAAGCGCGGCTGGAAAGCACCGGACGCCTCTCCAATGGCAGGCTGGGCGAAGAGATCCTGCTGCATGTGAAATTCAACGGCGTGGTGCTGAGCGCAGACGTTCGTCCGCGCGAAGTCCTGTCGCAGGCCGAAGCGGCCGTCGGGAAGCGTGTGCTGCTGGAAATCGATCCGATCAAGCCGCTCGGCGGTTTCAAGCCAGGGGATTACGACGGCACGGTCATGCTGTTGTTCAACGCAAAGGCACCGGGAAGTTGATTGTCACCATCACCCACGCAGAGATCCCAGCCATGATCAAGCGAGTCGCCATCGTACTCTGTCTGAGCGTCCCGACATCGATCCATCCGGCGGTGTTTGCCGCCCAGGAAAAGCACACCTTCGAAGTCTCGGTGGACATTCCGACACTGGGCTTTTACGTGCTCCCCAGCGAAGCCGACTGGATCCATCGTGAGCAGACCCTGCCGTGGGATATCCACACCTCGACGTTGCTCGGGCTGCGCAAGAGCTTTGATGTGAAAACCGACGGCAGTGCCATTGAAGCGCGTCTCGAGAATTTCCCTTACCTGACCGCCGGCGGCGATTCGCGTGACAACATCGTGTTGCGCGTCAGCTTCAACGGCAAGGAACTGGCCCAGGATCCGACGCCCCGGCAAGTGGTGTCCGCAGAGGAGGCGACGGCGGGCCGTCGTGTGCAACTGGAGATCGTGCCTCGCGAGCAGGCCGGTGGCTACAAGCCGGGCGAGTACAACGGCACGGTCAATATCGTGTTCAACGTGGCGGCGCCGGCAGGATGAACAGCGCATGCCGAACAAGGACAAACGACCTGACAGGCAAGGAAATAGCCAATGGTTTCAGCTGTGCGCAAGTGCTTGAAGAACAGCGTGTTTTGCTTCTGCGGTGGCCTGCTTTCAACGTCGGCGGCTGCCATCACTCAGGAACTTCGCGCGACCTACGTCCCCGATCCCGCCAACCCGCAGAACAATGGGTTCATCAACCAGACGCCGCAGAGCGGTTACTGCGGCCAGTACCCGAATGATTGTCGACGCTACAACCTTATGGGGGTTTCGTTGCCAATGCGTTTCTCGTCGGTACAGGCAATACGGCCAGAAAGCGCTGAGCACGACGGTGCGACATTCAAGATGCCGGCGCAATGGCGCAGCCTGACGGTGCGCAATATCGTTACCGGTGAGACGCAAACCGTGGAAATGCGTATCGGTGGCTTCGGTACACGTTATGTGCTCAGTGATACGGCAAGTAATCTGACTGGCGTTTCCGGAGAATACGAAGCGCATAACGCGCTTTGGGCAAGGTCGGGATGGCACGTACCGCCCAGGCCGTGCGAACCCGGTGCAATGTCCTCTTATGGTCCGAACTTCTTTCGTTTTTTCTGGTTTACCCCCGCCGAAAATCTGTGCAGCAAACAGTCTGCATTCGTCATTCCGTGGATGTCCTACGACTATCTGGACGTGGCCTATGAGCTGCGTACACCCAACCCGCTGGGCATGTCGGCGGGAATCTATGCGGGTGAACTGACCTATGGCGTGGGTTCCGGTCAGGACATCGACACGGGCAACAACCTGTTGCCTGACACCTCCAGCCTGACGTTCAGGGTTCTTCTCGACGTGCAGCATGTGCTCAAGGTCGACATCCCGCCCGGCGGCAACAAGGTTGCGCTGGTGCCGCAAGGCGGCTGGCAGGCCTGGTTGCAGCAGGGCAGCAAACCGACCCGGCTGTTTCGCGATCAGACTTTCAATATTTCCGCGTCCTCGCGTTTCAAGATGCACTTCGAATGCGAGCACGCCGCCGTCGGGGCCTGCGCATTGCGCGATACGCTCAGCGGCGCCACCGACGCGCAGGTTTTTCTGAGTGTGAGCCTGCCCGACAGCATTTCCGATATCGCAGGCCAACCGGTGAAGCGCCGCCCCTTGAGCAACAATCCTGATGGCGTGGCGTTTCAACCTTCCAGTTTCATGCAGCGAGCACCCGCGACGCTGCACTTCGAGATTCCGGGCGTGTATGTCGAACAGATGCTCCAGCCGGGAAAAGGCAAACGCTATGTCGGCAACGTCACGGTGATCTGGGATTCGGAGGTTTAGCGCTTGGGCCCTGAAGACTTTTGCAAGGCTTCAGGGCGTGATCGTTATGCAGGCGATATTCAGATTCCGGCCCTGCTCATGGCCTCCCGGGTGAGCTGGCGGCGCAGTTCCTTCTCCTGATAACCGATGTCACGAAGCAGGCGGTCATAGGTTTCGGTGCTCATTTCCATTCCGGTGAAAACCTCCTGTTCGGCAATCGGCAAGCGCTTTGCCAGGTCGCTGAGGGTGCGCCTGCGCAATGCGCGCTCGGCAGGTAACGAGTCGGTTGATTGAGCCCAGTCCCGTTGCGCGGATTTCAGCGCTTCCAGCACGTCGAGCTTTTCCATGTGCAGCTGTTTGTTGGTTTCCATTTCTCCTGGCCAGTTCTTGCGCAAATAGCTTTCCCAGAACGGTAGCTCGATCATCTGATTGACCAGGCCATCGCCTTCTTCTGCCTTGAGCAAAGACTCGATAGCCTTGGCAATGGTCTGATCATCGACCCCGGCGACCAGGCGATACCTCATGCCTTCGGATTGCCAGGGCAGCTCCAGTCTGGCCGCCATGCCTGTTTCGTAGGCCAGATGCACTTCGACTTCATCGGGATTGCCCGTGCGGTTCCTGATATCGGCCCGGGCGATTTCAGTGACCTGACCGAGACGCGCCGATCCTTTGGCCAGTGTCACCAGCTTGCGCTCAAGCTCGGCCTGGTTGGTCGAGTACGAGTAGGCCTCCGAAGCCAGCACCTTGACCCCCATGTTGTTGAACAGTTGCGCGCCGGCATCCTCGCAACCTTCAGGATCGGTCGACATCAAAAACAGCTCCTCGCGCAGCGGCGTGTCGATGTCCATGGCGCCAATCATCCGCCAGACGCGGTCGGTCAGTTGATCATTGGCTTTGCCGCCAGCGATGTAATCGGCCGAATGGGTCAAGTCTTCGATCACCGAGAAGAAACCGTCGGCGTTTGGCTCCCCCGCAAGGTCGTGCCAGGCCTCGGGGCGATAGGTGCCGAGCCCGGCCGTTTCGTTGCGCAGCGAGGTGTCGACGAATGCGGGCCAGCGCTCGAGCAGATCTTCCGCCGCCCTGTTATACGTCAGGCGTGGATGGATCCCCACCGAAGTCCGGTAATGTTCGTACTTGACCCGAACCGGGTCCGAGAGCCTGTTGGCGTAGACCCGGGTACGGGCGATCAGCCGCGCGTTATCGGAGCCCGGCGGCACATCCGGGATGCGCTTGAGCGCATTCGCGCCCAGATCAAGAAAGAAGCCGCGTGGCCGGGATTTTTCGAACAATCCCGGTGGCCAGCTCTCGAGGCCGGTGCCGATCAGGCTCAACACCTTGAGCCGTGGCATGCGTTCGACATTCGGCGCAAGGCTCAACGGGTTGTGATCGAGCCTGAGAGTTTCCATGCGCGTCATGTTGCGCAGTTGCTCGACAGTGGTCGGCGTCAGGCGGATCTGGTTGTCGTTCAGGCGCAGGGTTTCCAGCAAATGCATCTTGCCGACAGGCTCCGGCAGAACTGTCAGCCCGCAGTTGCGGGCGCTGAAATGGCGCAGGTGGGGAAGGTCTTTCAACAGGCCGTTCGGCGATTGAGAAAATACCGATCCGTCCAGGTTCAGGGTTGTGACCTGATCGATCCAGGGCTTCAGCTCTTCCGGCAACTGCCGCCACCAACGCTCGATGTCCTTGGGCAACCACTCGCTGGACAGGTCCAGCCGGTAGCCTTCCTGCACGCTGAGACTGCGCTCGCCGAACACCTCCGACTTGCGTTCGAAACAGTCCAGCAAGCGTTCGGCGAGAAACTGCCCGCCCTTTTGCTGGTAGTCCCAATAGGTACGTGGCACGTTGCTGTCCGGGTTTTCAGGATCCCAATCAGTCAGGTAGCGCTGACGCCAGGTTTCCAGGGTCTGCTTGAGCTGTTGAATCTCCTGCTCAAGCATCTTGATCTGTGAGTGAGGGGCACCGTTCGCTTGCAGGGATCGACTGAAAGCCAACGCCTCGGCCTGGTCGAAATGCGGGTAGAGGTTCTGGACTTTCTCTTCCACGCTCAACGCTTTTTTCGATTGCCCCGGCCCGCGCAGCAGCAGTTCGGTTTGCAACGGAACCTGCGCGCGAATCGGTGGACGCGCAAGCAGCGTCCTGCGCTCGGCGGGGCGCTCGGTCATGACCAGCACCCATTGTCTGAACAATTGTCCCTGGCCGGCGCGGTAACCCAGCGCGGTACGCATATCGGCGGGCATGGCCAGCAGGATAGCTTCATACAAGTCTGCGGCAGGATGCAGACTGTCGTTGCGCTCATCGCGCACTTCATAGCGGCCACGCTGATCCCGGACCAGCACGCGCACGATACTGGCCTGCTCGTCGCCCACACTGCAGCGAAGCGCGCCGTCATAAAAGTGCTCGCGTACTTCAATGCGCAGATCGGCGAAGGTATCGGTGCGTTGTCTCAGGACGTTGAGAATCAAGCGCTCGGTATCGGGCAGTCGCAATGCCGGTTCATACAAACCTTCAATGGCACGCGCCGCACTGATTTCAAAGGCGCTTTCCCGGGCCTGATCTTTCAGGCGCAGGGGGATGCGCTGTTCTTCGCGGATGATGGTCTGTTCGGCCGGCGTCACTTTCTTCAGCAGCGCCTCGGCGACCCGTGAAGGCAATGGTGGAAATTGCTGTTGCAGCAGTTGCACCTGGGCATCGCCACTATGATCTGCGGCCCGATACTGGTAATCGAAAATGTCGGGCGTACGGGTTTCCACGATATCCCCCAGCAGGTTGCGCAGCACCTGTGCCCGCTGGCTTTTGGGGTATTGATGGCCGAGCAGGGACTGCATGTCTGCATCGTCGAGAAAGTCCACCAGCCGTTCCGGCAGCTCGCCTGCCAGCAGGTCAGGCATGCCGATGCTCATCGTCTGTTCGGCTGTCGCTTGTGGATTGCCGTACAGGTGAAAGTTGTCGCTCGAATCAGCGGTTTCAAATACTTTCAGCGCCTTGTCGGCAGGCCAGCCGGGCATGTCCGGTACGATTCGGCTGAACCAGTAGGCAGTCGGGGCCAGCGGTTGTCCGGAACGAATCAACTGGCCGACGTTGCGGGTTTCGTCCCAGATCCGGAAACGCGTCAGGGTATCGGACAGGAGCGCCGGGGGTGGCGTGTTTTCCACGTACATCCGGCGCAGTGATTCTGGCGCGGTGCCGCTGATGCTGCGCAGGTGTTCCAGTTCGCTATCGTTGTAGCCGTCAACGCCGGGGCCCAACCGGCGCATCAGGATCGAGCCCTGCCAGTCCTGCGGTGTTTCCCCCTCGTGCACCCACGCACCCTGTCCGTTGTGGCGCAATTGTGGCGAGTAAGCTTGTGGGCGGGTCGGATGCTGGACACGATGGCGACCGTTGCTGCGGTCATATTTCACCGCGTAGTACCGACCGTCGAGGGGCAGCAGCACTTTGTCCGCGTGGCGATACAGCCCGGATGCGGACGGTTTCGATGCGGGCGGTGGGGCAATGTCTGTTTGTGCGTAGGGCGTGAGGTCGGTGTGCCACAAGCGGATTTTTCCGTCGTGTCCCGTCACCGGTTTCATGCTTTCGACCCGTGGCGACAGTTTGAGGATTTTTTGCGCGGCCAGGCCACCGACGACAAATGCCGCCAGTTGCACCACATCGTTGACGACACCGACGACATGCTGCGCAGCCTCGGTCCAGTGTTTATAACCAAGCTCCACTGCGCCTTCGACGACTTCATTGGTCAGCTGAAAAGCCGTGTAGACCAGCATCACAACACCGACATACGGCACGAACGGCATCACGACGAACAACGCGGCGTTGAAAATGTCGCCGGCAATCTTCAGAACGTTTTCCCACCACGCCCAGCGCGCATTGTCGTCGGCGTCGGCGGTCGGCACCGCAATCTGGCGGGCGTCATTGAGGATCTTGTTGAGTCGTTGCTGAAAAAGGTACGTCCACAGCGGCGAGCTGATCGGCGGTGCGCTGAATTGCAGTTGCGGTTTCTCCACCGGTGTTTCCCGCCAGGAGGGACGCGAATCTCCCCGTTCCCGCGGATACCATTTCACGTAGCTCAGGCGTTGTTCGAGCCCGGCGAAAAAATGCCCGCGCTGTTCATGATCGACAAACTGACTGAAGAATTGCCGGTAGCTGAGTCCGGAGGAAGGTGATGTCTGGTTGGTCCGCAGCTGGCGGGTCAGCTCTTGCATGAAGTCCAGGGTCGAGGCGTATTCCTTGAGCGGGTGCTCCGGGTCATGGGGGACATAGGCAATCATTTTTTGCGAGTGTTGCGGCTGTTCCGGATCCGGCCGAATGATCAGGATGCCGGTGAACGTCAGGTCCATCATGCCCAGGTCGCAGACCCGCATCGCCTGGCCGTCCAGCAGCAGATTCTGACGGCCAAGCAGCACTTCGCGGATCAGCCCATGGGCACTGTGACCAATGTCTTTTTTGAGCCGGGCCATTTGCGCGGCAGCCTTGAGCGTCGCTTGCAGGCTTTGCTCGACCCGGGTGCGCAGGTACGTTTCGGCCACCGGTTCCTTGTCCAGCAGAATGCTCTCGAGATGGCGCTTGTAGAGCGCGCCAATGTCCAGCTCCCGGCACAACGCTTGAAACTGGCTCACGCTTATTTTCTGGTTGATCGGCGAGGGGTCGAACAAGTCGCGTGCGACATCGGTTTTGATAATGAAGGTCGAATAGTGTTGATAGCGCTCGTCGCGTGCGAAGTTATGCAATGCCGCATCAAGCATCGAAACGGTTCTGGCCTTGGAGCCTTTGCTGAAGTTGTGGACATACCAGGGCGTTTGAGCCGAGGCATACAGTCTCAGGTAGGTGTTCTTGACGTCGATATCGATCTGGAACTGTTCGAGCAGCTTTGCCTTGAGCAAGGGTTCGGCGAATGCGTACACATCCTGAAGTCGTCCGAGCAGGCGATCGATACGGTTCTGTGCGCCCCACGCCTTTCGGTTATCGGCGGACATTCGTTCCAGCTCGTTGGCCGAAGTCTCGATCATCCATGATTCAAGCTGCAGAGGCGTGTTGCTCAGCGCCTGGGCCCGATGTAACTGCATATCGCTGAACACCGGATCAATGCGCGATTTAATTAAGTCGTAATGTTGCCCTTTATATATGGATGTTGCAGTCATGGTGCAGGCCTTGAATAAGTAAAGAATTCTCAGCCTAACGTTCAATGAGCGGATTAATTAGTTTAAAAGCCTGCTGCCGAAGTGTCGGGTTAATACCTGATTTATTGAATATTGGAATGCATAAAACACATAACTACTACCTCGGATCAATTCAGTCCGCTGCGGATGCCACCGTCGCCACTTGCGGCGCCAGACACTGCGAATCACTGCCCGGTTGCAGGTACGGCATCAGAATCGGCGCCATGCCTTTGAGCACCTGTACCGGCAGGGCGGAAGTGAACTTGAAGTTCTCCGCCGAGCGCCCCGGCACGAACGCGGTGAGCGTGCCGAAATGGTGGTCGCCGATGTAGAACACGAAGGTTGCCGTGCGGTTGATCGACTTCGAGCTGAGAATCCGCCCGCCGGAGCCGATCGCCTCGATCCGGTTGTCACCGGTGCCGGTCTTGCCGCCCATGGTCAGCGGTGTTCCATCGTTCAGTTTGAAACTGCCGGAAACACGTTTGGCGGTTCCCGAGTCCACCACTTGCGACAGCGCTTCGCGCATCGCCGTGGCCACTTCTGACGGCATCACCCGTTTGCCGACGTGAGGGTCATTGACCAGCTTCGTTTCGTAAGGCGTGCCGGCGGCAAAGTGCAGGCTGTCGATGCGCAGGGTCGGCATGCGCACACCGTCGTTGAGGATGGTGCCGATCAGTTCGGCCAGGGCGGCGGGGCGGTCGCCGGAACTGCCAATGGCGGTGGCCAGCGACGGCACCAGGTGATCGAACGGATAGCCGACTTTCTGCCAGCGCTGATGGATCTCGAGGAACGCCTCGATCTCCAGCATCGTGCGGATCCGGCTGTCGCGGGCGCCCTTGTGCTTGCTCTTGAACAGCCAGCTGTAGACTTCCTGACGCTCGAACTGGCTGGCCTTGACGATGTCCTTGAAGGTCGCGTCGGGGTGGTTGAGCAGGTAGCCGATCATCCACAGGTCCAGCGGGTGAACCTTGGCGATGAAGCCCTGATCCGGCAGGTCGTAGGTGCCGGGGCCGTAGGCCAGATAGAGCCGTTCCAGGCGTTCGTCGGTGAGTTTCTCGGTGATTTTTACGCCCTTGAGGTGCGAGCGCACAAAGGTGTTGAAGTCTTCCTGGCTGGCGTTGGGCAGCAGGTAACGGTGCACGGCGGCCATGCGGATCGGGGTCGGGCGCATGCTGTCGAGGAAGGTATCGAGCCGGGCCTGGGTGTCCTTGTTCCGGTACTTCTTCCAGAACTTGAGCAGGAACGAGGTGCCTTCGCGGTCGGCGAACGAGGCGAGGTATTCCTGACGGCGCGGGTCGCGGTCGTCCTTGAGCAGCTCGGCGCTGTTGTTCGGGCCTGAGTAGGTGGTGTAGCGCACCAGATCGCGCATCAGGCGAATGAACGGCAGGTTGATCGACTCGCGCAGGGCATCGCGCAGGGTCGGCAGGCGGCCGTTGTCTTCCTTGCGAAAGTTATGGAACACATGCAGGCCGCCACCGGTGAAAAACGCCTCGCCGGGGCTGGCCGAGTATTTGCGGTCGAGGGCGGCGGAGAGCATTTTCGACAGGTCGTGATCCTTGTTCTGGATCAGGTAATCGATCACCCACTGGCTCAGGCGATCCTGATCCGGCACGTCGACTTTCTTCAGTTCCGGCACGGTCATGGCGCCGTACTTGTCATGCAGCTCCGCGATGATTTGCAGGTAGGTGGTCAGCACCCGCATCTTCGCCGTGGAGCCCAGTTCCAGCTTGCTGCCTTCGTTGATGTCGAACGGCTGATCGGTGCTGTCGGTCTGCACCCGCACGCGCGAACCGTCCGGGGTCAGCTCGAACAAGGTGAAGCTGTAGCGCACCTGAGTGGTGCTGGTGGGCGTCAGCAGGCGTTCGCCCATCAGGCCGACTTCGGTCGCGTAGGCCGGGTCGGCCAGTTTTTTCAGGTAGGCGGTGGCCTGGGTTTGCAGCTCGCCCTGCAAGGTGCTGGTGGCGGACAGGTCGAGGCGGTCGAGGTCGTACAGCGGACGGTTGAGCATCGATGCCAACCGGCTGCGGGCGACACTGATGCCCTTGTTGGTTTCGATCGGCTGAATGGTCGGTTGGGTCTGCCAGTCGCGATAGCTGATGGTGCTGGCCAGCGCGGCATCGGCCAGGGCGGCGTCGATCACACCGTTCTGTTTCAGCAGGCGCAGGTGGCTGTTGGTCAGTTCGACCAGTTCTTCGCGGCCCTTGGTCAGGTAATGCGAAGGACGGCGCTGGGCGATCATCAGCGAAAGCATTTCGCGCAGGGCCAGGCCTTTGTCCGCCATGGTCTTCGGATCGGTGGCGGTACTCGCGAGCTTGCGGTTGGCCTCGTTGAAATCGGCGCCATACCAGACCCGCAGCCCCTCGGCCATGCCGTGCACTTCGCCATGCCCCGGCACCGCCGACAGCGGCACGCTGTTGAGGTAGTCACGAATGATGTTCTGCCGCGCCGGCAAGGTGTCCGGGCCGCCCTGATAGGCGCGCACGCTGGCGGAAATCATCTGGCGGATTTTCTCCGCGCCGGACACCGTCAGCCCGTCGGGCGAGTGGCGGTATTTCTCAAGCTGGGTGGCCAAAGTACTGCCACCGGCCGACTGCCCCGGCAAGTGCAGCAGCTTGGCGACCTGCGACCACGCGGCCATGCCGAAGCGGGGCCAGTCCACCGCAGGGTTGGCCATGGGTTGCTTTGGGTCGAGCAGAAAACGGTTTTCGATGAACAGCAGGCTGTTGACCACCACCGGCGGGATCGAATCGAAACTCGCGTACAGCTGCTGCGGATAGTTGTACTGATACAGCGGCGCGGCACGGCAATCGGTGATCGACAGCCCGGCCTGGATCTTTTCCGAGTAGGGCACGAACAGGCCCTTGTCGGTGTAGTTGAGCAGCGCCGGGGAGAAGCGCGTCTGCTCGGTGATCACGTAGTTGCGCTTGATCAGCCGCGGCAGGAACTCGTCCAGCGAGCTGTAACCCAGACGCAGATCGAATGGCCCGTTGCCCGGATAGCGGATCGCTTCGCTGGGCCCCGGTTGCAACTCGTATGTGAGCTTGGCGGCGTACTGGCTGACCTCGCGGGACTGAAAACGCGAGGTGCGCATTTCCTTCATCGCAGCCAGGCCCACGACAATCGCAATGATCACCAACAGGAGCCAGAAAGCCTTCCACCCATGCCGGTTACGACGGGGTTTTTCAGGTACAGGCGCTTCATCCACACGTTCAGTCGGAACCACTTTTTCACTCGAATCGGTTTGCCACAAAGCGCCCATAGTCGATTGATCCATTCACGCAGATTGATCGGACTTGACTGAAGCTTAGTCGGTGGTTGGCGCGGGTGAAAAAATTGTGAAGGCGGGACCCTGAACAAATCTGCAAATCTGGCTGCTGCCTTCCGGCAAGTGATCGAAAGCCTGAAAAGGCCGGAACAGAGAGGTCTTCAGGCCGCTGCGACTTTGGTCGCGGCATGACGTTGCACCATTGCTGTGCAATACTCGGCGCCCATTTGTGCGGTGAATAATCCTCGAAATGCAGGATGGTTTGTCTCGTAAACCTTGTATTTGGCGAGGTTTACGTCTGAATCAGATGCCTTATAGAGTGAAAAAACCTGTCGCAAGCTTTTTATACTGCACGCCCCGCTGATCCCGCAGGTTGCTTCTGCGGGACGGTCCTGCCCACGAAGCACGGCCGGTTTAACCCAGGCGCAGGCTTATCGGCCGACGCTTGAACACTCGGTGGTCACATCCAATAACAAGACGAGGAAGTCCCCCATGCCAGTCGGCAATCACCCGCCCCATGGCGAAACCGCTCAAGGCGGTCCGCTCAAACGCGAACTCGGTGAACGGCATATTCGCCTGATGGCGCTCGGCGCCTGCATCGGTGTCGGTCTGTTTCTCGGTTCGGCCAAGGCCATCGAAATGGCCGGCCCGGCGATCATGCTGTCTTACATCATCGGCGGTCTGGCGATCCTGGTGATCATGCGCGCCCTCGGCGAAATGGCCGTACACAACCCGGTCGCCGGCTCCTTCAGCCGTTACGCACAGGATTACCTCGGCCCGCTGGCGGGCTTTCTGACCGGCTGGAACTACTGGTTCCTGTGGCTGGTGACCTGCGTCGCCGAAATCACGGCGGTGGCGGTGTACATGGGCATCTGGTTCCCCGATGTCCCGCGCTGGATCTGGGCGCTGGCGGCGCTGGTCAGCATGGGCTCGATCAACCTGATCGCAGTGAAGGCGTTCGGTGAATTCGAGTTCTGGTTCGCCCTGATCAAGATCGTCACCATCATCGCCATGGTGCTCGGCGGCATCGGCATCATCGCCTTCGGTTTCGGCAACGACGGTGTGGCACTGGGGATTTCCAACCTGTGGGCCCACGGCGGCTTCATGCCCAACGGTGTGACGGGCGTGCTCATGTCCCTGCAAATGGTGATGTTCGCCTACCTCGGCGTGGAAATGATCGGCCTGACCGCCGGTGAAGCGAAGAACCCGCAGAAGACCATCCCGAATGCGATCGGCTCGGTGTTCTGGCGGATCCTGCTGTTTTACGTCGGCGCGCTGTTCGTGATCCTGTCGATCTACCCGTGGAATGAAATCGGCACCCAGGGCAGCCCGTTCGTGATGACCTTCGAACGTCTGGGCATCAAGACCGCCGCCGGCATCATCAACTTCGTGGTGATCACCGCGGCGCTGTCGTCGTGCAACGGCGGCATCTTCAGCACCGGGCGCATGCTCTACAGCCTGGCGCAGAACGGCCAGGCGCCGGCCGGTTTCGCTCGTACATCGAGCAACGGCGTACCGCGTCGCGCGTTGCTGCTGTCGATCTTCGCGCTGCTGCTGGGCGTGCTGCTCAACTATCTGGTGCCGGAAAAAGTCTTCGTCTGGGTGACCTCGATTGCCACCTTCGGCGCGATCTGGACCTGGGTGATGATCCTGCTGGCCCAGCTCAAATTCCGTAAAGGCCTGAGCGCCAGCGAACGGGCCGGCCTGAAATACAAGATGTGGCTGTTCCCGATCAGCTCGTATCTGGCGCTGGCGTTCCTGGTGCTGGTGGTCGGCCTGATGGCGTACTTCCCGGACACTCGCGTGGCCCTTTATGTAGGCCCGGCGTTCCTGGTGCTGCTGACCGTGTTGTTCTACGTGTTCAAGCTGCAACCAAGCGATGCGTCCCAGGGCGCGGTGCGTTCGGCTTCGTAATTCGTTGTCGCTGAAACCTGAAGCCCCGGTCGAAAGTCCGGGGCTTTTTCGTGGGTGCGAGGTTGATGCCGCTGGTCTGAAAGCGCCGCAAAAATCGACTTCTGATTCAGAGTCATGTTCGAAGGTTTATCTACGTTGTTTCCAGCGCAGCCGTGAACAGAGGCGCAGGTATGAGGACCAGCGATTTTCTCGTACGAGAACTCGGCCGTCGTCAGGTCGTGCTGTTCTTCCTGCTCGCCACGCTGCTGTACATCCTGCCGCTGATCCTCGCTGACTTCCCCTACATCGATGACAACTGGCGCACGCTGGCCGCCGGCAACGCTTGGGCCGGGCAGGGGCGGTTGTTCATGGACTGGTTGTATCAGGCGCTGACCTTCACCGACGCGGCGCCGAATATTTTTCCATTGCCGCTGTTGCTCGCCACGATAGCCATGTCGTTCGCGTTGACCCGGCTGACCTTCCACTATTTTCCCGAACCGACGCTGGCCTGTTGTCTGGTGGTGTTGCCGCTCTGGTACAACCCGTTTCTGCTGCAGAACCTGTCCTATCAATACGACGGGGCCGGCATGGCGCTGAGTCTGGTCGCGGTGATTTACGCGATCACGTTTTGCAGCGCTTCACGCATTCAGCGATGGCTGGTGCCGTCGATGTTGCTGGCGCTGGCGATCGGGCTGTATCAGATCAGTCTCAATGTGTTTCTCGGGCTGTGTTGCCTTGAATTGCTCAGGAATGTTCATCGGCGAGTACCGTGGGAAGAACTCTGGCACCTGTCAGGCTGGCGGCTGGCGCAACTGCTGCTGGCGGTGCTGATTTACAGCGTCACGGCCTATCCGTTCACGGACCACGGGCGCACGCAATTGCTGAAGGCGAGCGCTGATCCGTTGCTGCAGATCGGCATCAATATCGGTCGGGTGATGGAGAAGATTGCGCTGCTGTTTCACGGCGGCTACACGATGGTTTTTATTGTTTTGGTGCTGTGCGCCGTGTTCGGCGCCGTGCAATTGGGGCGGCAGATTCGCGAGCGCAAAATGTCCCGCGCCAAGGGCTTGCTCCTGAGCTTCACCAGCCTGCTGGCATTGCCGCTGATTGTGCTGCTGGTGCCGGGCATGACGCTGCTGTTTCGCGATTTCAACGAAGGCGCACGCACCCTGATGGGGTTCGGCGTGCTGCTGATGTTGCTGTTCTATCTGGCCTGGTTGGGGTTGATGCCGCTGCATCAACGGCTGCCTTTGGTGTTGGCGATTCCGCTTCTGGCCACGCTGTCGTTGTCCTTCGCTTATGGCCGGGTGCTGACGATGGAAAAAACCTTCGCCAGCAATGCGCTCTACAGCCTGAGCCACGACATTTCATCTCATCGCGAACTGCGCGAAGCCAAACGGATTTATATCTCGGTGACGTACTCCGACCGCTGGCTGGCGGGGGCGGTGGGTACGTTCAAGCAATTGCCGGTGCTGCACTATCTACTCAACATCGACTACTTCATGCTCGCCGAAAATCTGCCCTCTGCCGGCATCACCAACGTGGTCGCCGAGCGCGAACGGCGCAACGCGACCCATGTCGGTCTGATGGGCTACCCACCCTTGGTGGACAGCCTCTATTACCGCCTCTACCTAATTGGCGACTACGGCTTCATCGTGATGAAGGAGCCGCCCCACGGTCGCTTGCTGCAATGGTGACCGTTCAGAGTCTAGGCCGCCGCGATTTCCTGCGGCTCGAAACTGTCCGCCCTCGCCATCTGCCACATCCGCGAATAGAACTCGCCGTTCACTTCCCCGGTGAGCAATTCCCCTGGCTTCAGGAACACGTGCAACTGCGAGAACAGTTTGATCTCGGTCGCCGACATGCGCCGCACCAGATGCTTGGCCGACAGTTGCGACGGATGATCGAGGCCGGCGGCGGCGAGCATTTCCGCCAGGGCCTTGAGCGTATTGCGGTGGAAGTTGTAGACCCGCTGGGCCTTGTCCGGCACCACCAGCGCGCGCTGGCGCAGGGTGTCCTGGGTGGCGACGCCGGTCGGGCATTTGTTGGTGTGGCAGCTTTGCGACTGGATGCAGCCGATGGCGAACATGAAGCCGCGCGCCGAGTTGGCCCAGTCGGCGCCGATGGCCAGCACGCTGGCGATGTCGAAAGCGCTGACGATCTTGCCGCTGGCGCCGAGCTTGATCTTGTCCCGCAGATTCAGGCCGACCAGGGTGTTGTGCACGAACAGCAGACCTTCGCGCATCGGCACGCCGATGTGGTCGGTGAACTCCACCGGTGCGGCGCCGGTCCCGCCTTCCTTGCCGTCAACCACGATGAAGTCCGGCAGGATGCCGGTTTCCAGCATGGCCTTGGCGATGCCCATGAACTCCCACGGATGGCCGAGGCAGAACTTGAAGCCCACCGGTTTGCCGCTGGACAGTTCACGCAGTTGCTGGATGAAATGCATCATCTCGATCGGCGTGGAGAACGCGCTGTGGCGCGACGGCGAGATGCAGTCTTCGCCCATCAGAATTCCACGCGTATCGGCGATTTCCTGGGTGACCTTGTGCTTGGGCAGAATCCCGCCGTGGCCGGGTTTGGCGCCCTGGCTCATCTTGATTTCGATCATCCGCACTTGCGGGGTCTGCGCCTGGGCGGCGAAGCGTTCCGGGTCGAAACGGCCGTCGCTGGTGCGGCAGCCGAAATAGCCGCTGCCCAGTTCCCAGGTCAGGTCGCCGCCGTGTTCGCGGTGATAGGGGCTGATGCTGCCTTCGCCGGTGTCGTGGGCGAAGTTGCCGAGTTTGGCGCCCTGGTTGAGTGCGCGGATCGCGTTGGCGCTGAGCGAGCCAAAACTCATGGCCGAGATGTTGAACACCGACGCCGAATACGGCTGGGTGCACTGCGGGCCACCGACGGTGACACGAAAACTGTTCGGGTCGCTTAGCGGCGCCGGGCGCATCGAGTGGCCGATGAATTCGAAGCCGGATTGATAGACGTCGATCAGGGTGCCGAACGGCTTGTCGGCGGTTTCGTTCTTGGCCCGCGAGTACACCAGCGAACGCTGAGCGCGGGAGAAGGGCAGGGCGTCGCTGTCGGATTCCAGCAGGTACTGGCGGATTTCCGGGCGGATGCCCTCCACCAGATAACGGATGTTGCCCAGGATCGGATAATTGCGACGCACCGCGTGCGGGCTCTGCATCAGGTCGAACAGGCCGATCAGGCTCAATACGCCGGTAACGGCGGTGATCGGCCACAGCCAGTCGTGTTCGAGAAAGGGCAGGCTGGCGAGGGTGAAAATCACGCAGACGGCAAAGAAGGCGTAGCGGCTCAGGAGTGACAGGCTCATACGGTTTCCTTGGTTCGGACGGTTTTTTTGCGGCAGTCAGGCGTTCTGCGCCTGCAGAAAGATCGAAAACAGCTCCGACTGGGATTTGATCCCCAGCTTGCTGTACATGTGTTTCTTATGGACTTTCACGGTTTCAACAGAGATTTCCAGCTTACGGGCGATTTCTTTACTGGAGCAACCGCTGAGCATCAGGCGCCCGACGTCCAGTTCCCGGGCGGTCAGTTGCGCGCCCTTGAGTTGCTGCACCGATGCTTCGAGCTGCACCCGCCAGTCCGGTTGCACAGGCGCCGGAGCCAATGCCACGGTTTCGTTGATCTCGTAGGGAAGGCGCTGGCGCAACAGGCCGAGCACCCACGGCTGGATCAGCGACAGCAGGGCAATCTGCTCGCCGGTGAAGCGCTGCTGGCTGCCCAGCGACAGGCACAGCGTGCGGTCGCCCTCGAGCTGGCAATTGAACTGGATTTCGTCGGCCACCACATTCAGACGAAAGTATCGCTGGTAATACTCGGTCAGTTCGAAGTGCTCCGGCGCGACCTCCGACAGGCGATACAACCCGGTGCGCGACTGCTCGCGGCAGGCGATATAGAACGGGTCGAGCAGGTACAGACCGCGCAGATAATCCTGAAACAGCTGATCGGGACTGCCGTCGGCGCCGGGGCATTCGGCGAACACCTGCGGGTGGCGGTCGGCGCTGAACAGCAACGCCACCCAGCTATCGAACGGCACGTACTGGTCGAGCAGGCGCACCAGTTGCGCCCAGAAATTCGGCTTGTCGAGGGCGTCGATCAACTGGCCGACGGCGCGGTGCCAGGTGATGTCGTCAAACGAAAGAGTCATGCCTCTACCCCTATCGGGTTACCCCGGCCGCGTAATTCCCTGGCCGGTCGAATGCGAAGCATACTGGCCCACAGACAGCCGCCGGGCAATCTTTCGGCGCCCGGTGCTCATAACAAGGAATACCCATGAAAGTCGAACTCGCCCAACTGGCGGGCCGTGACAAAGACACGGCGTACAACCTCGAACGCGCCCTCGCGGCGATTGCGGCCTGCGCCGCCGACACGCAATTGATCGTGTTCCCCGAGACCCACCTGATGGGCTTCCCGACCGCCGACACCGTGGCGCAGATCGCCGAGCCGCTGGACGGCCCGACCGTCAGCGCGGTGCAGGCCGCCGCCCGTGAACGCAACCTCGCCGTGGTGATCGGCATGGCCGAGAACGACAACGGCCGCTTCTACAACACCACGCTGCTGATTACCCCCGAAGGCATCGCCCTGAAGTATCGCAAGACCCACCTCTGGGCTTCGGATCGCGGTGTGTTCGAGGCGGGCGACCGTTACGCCACCTGCCTGTGGAACGGTGTGCGGGTCGGTCTGCTGATCTGCTACGACATCGAGTTCCCGGAATCGGCCCGGGCCCTGGCGCAACTGGGTGCGGAGTTGTTGATCGTGACCAACGGCAACATGGACCCGTACGGGCCGACTCATCGCACCGCGATCATGGCCCGGGGCCAGGAAAACCAGGCGTTTGCGCTGATGGTCAACCGTGTCGAAGCGGGGGATGACGGGTTGATGTTTGCCGGTGGCAGCGCGCTGGTGGATCCGCTGGGCACGGTGCTGTTCGAGGCCGGGCGAGAGGAAGGGCGGTTCAGTGTCGAGCTGGATTTCGCTCAGCTGGAGCTGGCGCGCAAGGATTATCGGTATCTGGATGATCAGCGGTTGAGGTTGCCGGGGGAGGTGGTTGAACACGCCTCGGGAGTACGTGAGCTGCTGATCCCTTGACCCGTTGTACCCGATCGTTCCCACGCTCTGCGTGGGAATGCAGCCCGGGACGCTCTGCGTCCCAAGAGCGGACGCAGAGCGTCCATTGAGGCATTCCCACGCGGACGGTTCGACGCCTCGACGTGGGAACGATCAGCAACACCCGAAACATTCGCCGAACTCGGCCTCTGCCATAAATCCAATAAAATCCGGAGTAAGTCGTCCATGGCTCGTTTGCAACGCACCCTTTCGCTAGGGTCGGTGGTGCTGTTCGGCATCGCCTACATGACGCCGATCATTGTTCTCGGCACGTTCGGCATCCTCGCCCAGTCCACCGCCGGCATGGTGCCCGCCGCGTATCTGGCGGCATTGGTGGCGATGTTTTTCACCGCCATGAGCTACGGGCGCATGGCCGCCGCGTTCCCGGTAGCCGGCTCGGCCTACAGCTACGTGCGCAAGGCCATCAGCCCGAAACTCGGCTTCATCGCTGGTTGGGCGGTGCTGCTCGATTATCTGTTTCTGCCGATGGCGATCTGGCTGATCGGCGCCGCCTATCTGGCTTCGGCCTTCCCGTCGATCCCGCAGTGGATCTGGGTGCTGGCGTTCATCGGCATCACCAGCGCGATCAACATCATCGGTCTGAAACTGGCCAACGGCATCAACGCCTTGCTGATGCTGGTGCAGTTTCTGGTGCTGGTCGCCTTCGTCGCACTGTGCGTGCACTACGTCGGTGGTGATGCCAGCACGCCGTTGTGGTCGATCAAACCGTTCTTCAACGGCGACATGCAGATGCCGCTGATCATGAGCGGCGCCGCGATTGCCTGCTACTCGTTCCTCGGTTTCGATGCGGTCAGCACCCTCACCGAAGAAACCCGGGATCCACGTCGCACCATCCCTCGGGCAAGCATGCTGATCACCCTGATCGGCGGGCTGATTTTTGTCGGTGTGTCGTACTTCGTGCAGATCGCTCATCCGTCGTTCCAGTTCGACAGCGTCGACTCGGCGGCCTACGAAATTGCGCGCAACATCGGCGGCGACCTGTTCGTGTCGATCTTCCTGATCGGCCTGATCGTCGGTCAGTTCGCCTCGGGCCTGTCGGCGCAGGCCAGCGGTTCGCGGCTGTTGTTTGCGATGGGCCGTGACGGAGTGCTGCCCAAGTCGTTTTTCGGCACCTTGCACGAGCGCTTCGGTACGCCGGTCAACAGCATCCTGCTGTGTGCAGTGGTGGCTTTGCTGGCGCTGAAACTCGACGTGACCACCTCGACCTCGTTCATCAACTTCGGCGCATTCCTGGCGTTCAGCCTGGTCAACCTGTCGGTGATTTTTCACTACTGGATCGGCGGCGAGAAAAAGGGCCTGCGCGAGTTGATCCTGTTCCTGATCTTTCCGTTCATCGGCCTGGCAGCGGACTTGTGGCTGATGGTCAGCCTCGATCACCTGGCGGTGTATCTGGGCCTGAGCTGGCTGGCGATTGGCGTGGTGTACCTGGCGGTGCTCACGGGTGGTTTCCGCCGGCAGCCGCCGGAGATGGATTTCCAGGAAGCGACCTGAGGTTCCGGCAGAGTCTTTGCTCACAAATGGCAGGCGTGTGATGCTTGCCGTTTTTTGAGTCAAAGGCTTTCCGTTCATGTCGACCGCAAATAACTCCACGATCCGCATCGCCGCCGCGCTGCTGCTCAACCCCGACGGCCAGACCCTGCTGGTGCGCAAGCGCGGCACCACGGCGTTCATGCAACCGGGCGGCAAGATCGAACCTCATGAACTGCCGGTGCATGCATTGGCCCGTGAGCTGGAAGAAGAGCTGGGGCTGGTGATCGATCCGGCGCAGGCGAGCTTTCTCGGCCAGTTCTCGGCACCCGCCGCCAACGAGCCGGGATTCGTCGTGCAGGCCGAGATCTTTCAGCTGACCATCGACGCCAAAGTGTCTCCGGCCGCCGAGATCGAAGAGGTGATCTGGATCGACCCGGCTACTGACGGCGATGTGGTTCTCGCCCCATTGACACGTGACCTGATCCTGCCGTTTTATCGAGCCTCGCTGACCGCGATCGCCTGATCATTCGTACAAAGGACTTCGTCATGATCCCGCTTCCAGACCTGCTGATTTTTGCCGCCGCTGCACTGCTGATGGTACTGACGCCGGGGCCGAACATGATCTACCTGATCTCGCGGTCGATCTGCCAGGGACGCCGCGCCGGGGTGACCTCGCTGCTCGGCGTGGTGGCGGGGTTCTTCGTGCACCTGTTCGCGGCGGCCGCCGGTTTGACCGCGGTGTTTCTCGCGGTGCCGATGGCCTATGAAGTGTTGAAGTGGGCCGGTGCGCTGTACCTGCTCTGGCTGGCCTGGCAGGCGGTGAAACCCGGCGCCCGTTCGCCGTTCGAGGCGCAACAATTGCCGGCGGATTCTTCGCGCAAACTGGTCACCATGGGTTTTCTCACCAGCGCGCTGAACCCGAAAATCGCGGTGTTTTACCTCTCGGTATTTCCGCAATTCATTTCGCCAGAGCACGGCTCGGTGTTCACCCAGAGCATCATCCTGGGCCTGACCCAGATCAGCGTCAGCTTCTGCGTCAACCTGTTGATCGCGCTGTTCGCAGCGGGCATCGCGTCGTGGTTCGTCAACAACCCGACCTGGCTGGCGGCGCAGCGTTATTTCATGGGGTTTGTGCTGGGCGGCCTGGCCGTGCGGCTGATGCTTGAACAGCGCAAGGCCGCCTGACATGTGGATCGAACGGCTGGACGCCAGCCATGCGCTGGCCTATCGCGAACTGATGCTGGAAGCCTATGACCGGCATCCGCAGGCGTTCACTTCCAGTGTGCGCGAGCGCGCGGTGATGCCGCTGAGCTGGTGGGAGTCACGCCTGACCAGCAAGCTCGACGCGGTGTTCGGCGCGTTCGAAGACGGCCGGCTGGCGGGCATCGTCGGCCTGGCGTTCGAGCCTCGGGAAAAGGCCCAGCACAAGGCAACGGTATTCGGCATGTATGTGTCGGCGGAGTTTCGCCAGCGCGGGCTGGGGCTGAAATTGATGGAGGCGGTGCTGGGTGAAGCGCAGCAGCATCCGGCGCTGAAAGTCATTCAATTGACCGTCACCGCCGGCAATGACGCGGCGTTTCATCTGTACCAGCGCTGCGGCTTCATTCAGTTCGGCCTGGAGCCGATGGCGGTGCGGGTCGGCGAGGACTATTTCGACAAGATCCATATGTGGTGCCCGCCTTTCGTGCCAACCGCCAGCCTCAACGAACCGCGCTGACCCCATCCAGCGTCGAGAACGAAGTGTCCTTGGCCGTCAGCAGGAAGTCGCGCATGTACGGCGCGTCCAGCATGTCGGCGCGGATTGCCGCGTACAGCGTCGCAAACAGACCTTTCTCACCCAGCCGCTTGCCCTTCACGTAACCGCGCGAGCTGTATTCATGCAGCGCCCAGTGCGGCATGCCGCACACGCCACGGCCGCTGGCCACCAGTTGCATCATCATCACCGTCAGCTCTGAGGTGCGTACCTGCGCCGGTTCGATGTCGGCCGGTTCGAGGAAGCGGGTGAAGATGTCCAGCCGATCGCGTTCGACCGGGTAGGTGATCAGGGTTTCGGTCAGCAGGTCTTCGGGAACGATGTACGGTTTGCTTGCCAGCGCGTGCTGATTGGCGACCGCGAGCATGGCTTCGTAGGTGAACAGCGGCACGTAGGTGATGCCGGCGATTTCCAGCGGGTCGGACGTCACCACCAGATCCAGATCACCCCGGGCCAGCGCCGGCAGCGGGGCAAACGAGAAACCCGAAGCGAGGTCGAGTTCGACTTCCGGCCACGCATCGCGGAATTGGTCGATGGTCGGCATCAGCCACTGGAAGCAGCTGTGGCATTCGATGGCCATGTGCAGACGCCCGGCGGTGCCACCGGCCAGACGCCCGATATCACGCTCGGCGGCGCGCAGCAGCGGCAGGGTCGCGTCGGCCAGTTGCAGCAGGCGCAGGCCGGCGCTGGTGAAGCGCACCGGTTTGGTCTTGCGCACGAACAACGGCATGCCCATGCGCTCTTCCAGTTCCTTGAACTGGTGGGACAGCGCCGACTGGGTCAGGTGCAAGCGGTCGGCTGCATCGACCAGGCTGTCGGCTTCGCGCAGGGCATGCAGGGTTTTCAGGTGACGGATTTCAAGCACCACAGGCTCCATGAGGAAAATTTGTGATCAACACGAAAAGGTTGAGTTTGTCTCATGTTGCCCTGGCTGTCGACAATGGCGCCATCTTTTACGCAATGGAGAACACTCGACATGGCCGTGGCACACACCCTGGGTTTCCCGCGCATCGGCGCCGACCGCGAACTGAAAAAAGCCCTCGAAGCCTGTTGGAAAGGCGATCTCGATCAGGCCGCCCTGAATCAGGTTGGCCGTGAGCTGCGCGCCAAGCACTGGCAACTGCAGAAGGACGCCGGCATCGACCTGCTGCCGGTCGGCGACTTCGCCTGGTACGACCAGGTGCTGACCCACTCGCTGACCTTCGGTGTGATCCCCGAGCGCTTCGACGGTGTGCGTGACGAGCGCGGCCTGCCGACCCTCGACACGCTGTTTGCCATGGCCCGTGGCGCCACGTCGTCCTGCTGCGGCGGCGAGCACGGCAAGACTCAGTACGCACAAGAGCTGACCAAGTGGTTCGACACCAACTACCACTACCTGGTCCCGGAATTCAGCGCAGACCAGCAATTCAAGCTGAGCTGGGAACAGCTGTTCGATGAAGTCGAAGAAGCCAAGGCCCTCGGTCACAACGTCAAACCGGTGATCATCGGCCCGCTGACTTACCTGTGGCTGGGCAAGGCGAAGGGCAACGACTTCGACAAGCTTGATCTGCTTGAGCGCCTGCTGCCGGTGTACAACGAAATCCTTGGTCGCCTCGCCGAACAAGGCGTGGAGTGGGTGCAGATCGACGAGCCGATCCTCACCCTCGACCTGCCGCAAGCCTGGAAAAGCGCCTTCGAACGCGCCTATCACATCCTTCAGTATTCGCCGCTGAAGAAACTGGTGGCGACCTATTTCAGCGGTCTGCAAGACAACCTCGGCCTGGCCGTCGGCTTGCCGGTGCAAGGTCTGCACATCGATGCGGTGCGTGCGCCCGATCAGCTCGGTCAGGTGCTGGATCGCCTGCCGACCTACAAGATTCTTTCGGTCGGTCTGGTCAACGGTCGTAACGTCTGGCGCTGCGAACTGGAGCAGGCGCTGGCACAACTGCAACCGGCGCAGGAGCGTTTTGGCGATAACCTGTGGGTCAGCAGTTCCTGCTCGTTGCTGCACAGTCCGGTGGATGTCGAGCGTGAAGACAAGCTCGATCCGGAACTGAAAAGCTGGCTGGCATTCGCTGTGCAGAAGTGCAGCGAAATCTCGGTTTTGCGTGATGCGCTGAACGACCCGCAAGCGCCGAAAGTGCAAAGCGCGCTGGCCGAAAGCCGTGCCATTCAAGAAAGCCGCGACCGCTCGCCGCGTATTCACAAGGCCGCCGTGCAGGCGCGGATCGATGCGATCAACGCCAGTGACAGTCAGCGTCATTCGCCGTTTGCCAAACGAATCGCCGCACAGCAAGCGCGTTTGAAATTGCCGACGTTCCCGACCACCACCATCGGTTCGTTTCCGCAGACCGGCTCGATCCGTCTGGCCCGTCAGGCGTTCAAGCAGGGCAAGCTGTCGGCCAACGATTACCACGACGCCATGCGCAGCGAAATCCGCCACGCGGTACAGGTGCAGGAACGTCTGGGACTGGACGTGCTGGTGCACGGTGAAGCCGAGCGCAACGACATGGTCGAGTACTTCGCCGAGCAGCTCGACGGCTACCTGTTTACCCGCTTCGGCTGGGTCCAGAGCTACGGTTCCCGCTGCGTGAAACCGGCGGTGATTTATGGCGATCTGTCCCGTCCTAACGCCATGACCGTGGACTGGATCACCTACGCCCAGAGCCTGACCGACAAGGTCATGAAAGGCATGCTGACAGGCCCGGTGACCATGCTGATGTGGTCGTTCCCCCGTGAAGACGTGTCGCGCAAAGTCCAGGCGCAACAACTGGCGCTGGCCCTGCGTGACGAAGTGGTGGATCTGGAAAACGCCGGAATCAAAATCGTGCAGATCGACGAAGCCGCGTTCCGCGAAGGCCTGCCATTGCGCCGTGAACAATGGCAGGAATACCTCGACTGGGCGGTGGAAGCGTTCCGCCTGACAGCCTCGGGCGTGAAGGATGAAACCCAGATTCACACCCACATGTGCTACAGCGAATTCAATGACGTGATCAAGGCGATCGCCGACATGGACGCCGACGTCATCACCATCGAAACCTCGCGCTCGGACATGGAATTGCTCGAAGCCTTCGAAGCGTTCGACTACCCGAACGACATCGGTCCGGGCGTCTACGACATCCACTCGCCGCGCGTGCCGGACACCGCTGAGATGGTCAAGTTGATGAGCAAAGCCGTGAAGCGCATCCCGGCGCAGCGCCTGTGGGTCAACCCCGATTGCGGCCTGAAGACCCGCGCGTGGCCGGAGACCGAGGCGGCGCTGGTGAACATGGTCGCGGCGGCGCGGCAGTTGCGCAGTCAGTTGGCGTAATACGTCGAAAACCGGCATACACCGAAAAAGCCGCTGAGGCTCTGCATTCAGCGGTTTTTTTCGTTCAACTCCAGCGTTGGGGGAGAGTCTGCCCCGGTGCGTAATTCACATTGTCGATGTAAAGCGAACCCTTGTTCTTGTAAGGATCGGAGGGGCCCGAGAATCGAACTTCGACCCTTGCAGTGCTGGCCGGCATGTTGCCGCTGTAGTTAAAGACTTTCTCCGTGGGTTGCAGTGGCGCCAGACCAAAATCCGTCTGGACTATTTCGCCGCCATTGTCGAAGCCCGAGATGATGAAAACAAAAAACGCGTGCGTAACGTAATCAAATGGAGGCAGGAAGTACTGAGCGGTGGGAGCGGACGCAGTGAAACTCAGGACAAATGACCCGGAGGGAGCATTGAACTGGGTATAGAGCAAGATGCCGTTATCCACTCCAGGCTGCAGTTGCGCCTGGAAACTGAAGTTGTGATTGACTACGTTGGCTTTGCCCTGAAGAGTCTGTGCGATCCATGGCGCAAATTTACCTGATTCGAAATCGCCGTTTGGCACGAGGTTAGTGCTCATATTGCCTCCCTGATGCATTGATGGCCGCCTGTCGGCCGTCAATGCATGCTGTGCTGAAGGCAGCTTTTTAACGACTGTCAGATCTGACAGTCCCGACAAATGGCAGGTGGCGCAAGCAACTGCTGTACTTTCGCCGATTCGACCGCTCGGCACTCTTCATCAAACTGTCATCGAACTGTGGCAGCGCGCTTGAACAAACTTCATCAGACTCGCGCTCTACTGGGGTTCTGCGTTTCGGTGTTTTTCATGTTCAAGGGATTTTTTGCAATCGCGGCGCTGTTGGCCGCGGTTTTTTTCGTTCCGGCGTCTTATGCGGCGTCGCGTTGCGACGTCAATGTACCGACCGAGCGGGTCGATCTGGAGCAGGTGAGCCTGGCGTACCAGAGCATCGGCCGTGCGTCGGATCCGGCGCTGTTGCTGGTGATGGGCCTGGGCGGGCAGTTGATCCACTGGCCGGACGAAGTGGTGGTTGCGCTGTGTCAGCAGGGTTTTCGGGTGATCCGTTATGACAACCGCGATGTCGGTCTGTCGACCTGGCGCCAGACGCCGGTGGAAGCCAACCTGACCTTTGAGGTGCTGCGCTACAAACTCGGCCTGCCGGTGGCGGCGCCTTACAGCCTGACCGACATGGCCGACGATGCGCTGGGCCTGATGGACGCGTTGCACGTCGAGCAATTCCACGTGCTCGGCGCGAGCATGGGCGGGATGATCGCCCAGCACATGGCGGCGATGGCGCCGCAACGGGTCGAGAGCCTGACGCTGATCATGACCAGCTCCGGCGCCGAAGGCCTGCCGGCGCCGAGTGCGGCGTTGGTGCAATTGTTGTCACGGCGTGGCGCTCCCAATCGCCAGATCGCGCTGGAGCAACAGGCTGATCTGCTTGCAGCGTTGGGCAGCCCTTCAGTCAGCGATGATCGGCAGGCATTGCTGCATCAAGCGGCGCTGTCCTATGACCGGGCGTTCAATCCCGAAGGCGTGAAGCGCCAGATCATGGCGATCCTCGCCGAACCGAGCCGGGTGGCGTTGCTCAATCAACTGCGCGTCCCGACGCTGGTGGTGCATGGCACGGCCGATCCGTTATTGCCGGTGATGCACGGCGTGCACCTGGCGGCGCACATTCGCGGCAGTCAGCTGCGGCTGATTCCGGGGCTGGCGCACCGCTTTCAGGAGGCATTCAAGGAGCCGTTGCTGGCGGCGGTGTTGCCGTACCTGCGCGAGCATCGCGAAGACACGTCGCACTGGGCGCAGATCGAACCGGTGGCGGAACACAACCTGCTCTGACTCAGGCGTGAAGCCGCACCCACACCGACACCAGCACCGTCGCGGCCATCAGCCACGCAACTGCCGCGACCGCCAGCGAAGCTTCGAGGCGCATGCGGTCGACCATCACGTACAGCGTCGCCAGATAAACGAAGTACGGAATGATTGACCACATGCCGAAAACGATGGTGGTCTTCAGGTCGTCGATCGAACGGCCCTTGCCGACGATGTAATGGGCAATCAGGGCGAAGGTCGGGAACAGCGGCACCAGACCTGCGATGTAGTAGTTTTTGGTCTTGGCCAGCATGGCGAGGATCACCACCACTGCCGCACCGAGCATTGCCTTGAAAATCAGATCCACGTCGTTCTCGCTTAATGGCTCAGGCCGTATTTTTTCACTTTGTCGAACAGCGTGGTCTTGGCCATGCCCAGTTCCAGGCTGGCCTGAGTCAGGTTGCCGCCGCTGCGTTGCAGGGCGTCGCTGAGCAGGTTGCGTTCGAACGCTTCCACCGCTTCGGCGAAGGCCAGGCCCTGGCCTGCACTACCCGCGCCGGTTTTCTTGAACGCCGGCAGACCGAGGGCAAAACGTTCGGCGACGTTGCGCAGTTCGCGCACGTTGCCCGGCCAGTCGTGGCTCATCAGGCTCGACAGGGTCTGGTTGTCCAGCTCCGGCAGCGCGCGGTCGAAACGCAGGGCCGATTGCTGGGTGAAGTGTTCGAACAGTTGCAGGATGTCTTCGCGGCGCTCGCGCAGGGGCGGCAGTTCCAGCGTCACCACGTTGAGGCGGTAGTACAAGTCGCTGCGGAATTCCCCGGCCTTGCTCGATTCGTCGAGGTCGGATTTGGTGGCCGCGATCACCCGGCAATCCACCGCCACGCTCTGGTTCGAGCCGAGGCGTTCGAGGGTGCGTTCCTGCAATACCCGCAGCAGCTTGATCTGCAGTGGCAACGGCATGCTTTCCACTTCGTCGAGGAACAGCGTGCCGCCGTCGGCGTGTTCGATCTTGCCGATCCGCCGCTTGCCGGCGCCGGTGAAGGCGTTGGCTTCGTGGCCGAAGATTTCGCTTTCAAACAGGTTTTCCGGCAGCCCGCCGCAGTTCAGCGCGACAAATTGTTTGGTGTGGCGGCGGCTGAAATCATGCAGACAACGGGCGACCAGTTCTTTGCCGGTGCCGGTTTCGCCTTCGATCAGCACGTTGGCTGAGGTGTCGGCGACGTTGGCGATCAGCTCGCGCAGGTTCTGCATGGCCGGCGAACGGCCGATGATCCGCCCTTCAAGGGAATCGCGTTCGGCCAGTTGCCGGCGCAGGGACGAGACTTCGCGATTCAGGCTGCGTTGCTCCAGCGCGCGGCGGGCCACATCGACCAGGCGTTCGGGGGAGAACGGTTTTTCCATGAAGTCGTAGGCGCCTTTCTGCATCGCGCCGACGGCCATGGAGATGTCGCCGTGTCCGGTGATCAGCACCACCGGCAGGCTGCGGTCGCGTTGCTTGAGCCGGGTCAGCAGTTCCAGGCCGTCGATGCCGGGCAGGCGAATGTCGCTGATGACGATTCCGGCGAAGTTGTCGCCGACCTGTTCCAGCGCCTCTTCGGCACTGCCCACGCCGATGCACGGGATGTCTTCGAGGGTCAGCGCCTGCTGGCAGCCGAGCAGCACATGGGGATCGTCTTCGACGATCAGCACACTAAGGTCGTTGTTCATATTGGCTCGGCAGGAATAGGGCTTACCAACGGTAAACTGAGGACGAAGGTGGTACCACCGCTGGCCGGGTGCTCGACACCCAAATGGCCGCCGGTGGCGGCGGCGAGGCTGGCCGACAGGGTCAGGCCGAGGCCCAGGCCCTGTTCGCCGGGCTTGGTGGTGAAGAACGGTTCGAACAGGTGCTTGCGCGCTTCGGCGTCGATGCCGTGACCGTTGTCGCGCACCCGCAGGCGATATTTGCCGTTGAATTCTTCGCCTTCCAGCCACAGCTCCGGCAGCGGTTGCGCCTGCATGGCGTCGAGGGCGTTGCCGATCAGGTTGACCAGAATCTGTTCCAGGCGCGTCTGGTCGATCTGCACCTGCACGTCGTCGAACTGGCGATGCAGTTGCAGGGAGGCACTTTCGACGCGGGCGCCGAGCACTTGCAGCGCGGCATCCACCGCTTTGCCAAGGCTGGCGCGACCCTTGTCGTCACCGCGCCGGGCGAAGGAGCGCAGGCTGGCGGTGATCCGGCCCATGCGGTCGATCAGGTCGTTGATGGTCTTGAGGTTGGTGCTGGCGACATCGAGCTGGCCGCGTTCAAGGAAGCGGATGGTGTTGCCCGACAGTGTGCGCATCGCCGCCAGCGGCTGGTTCAATTCGTGGGCGATGCTGGTGGACATCTGGCCGATGGCCGCGAGTTTGCCGGCCTGCACCAGTTCGTCCTGGGCGCGGCGCAAGGTCTCTTCGGCCTGACGCCGTTCGCGGATCTGGCTCTTGAGCCGGTCGTTGCTGGCGCGCAGGTCGGCGGTGCGTTCGGTAATCCGACGCTCCAGCTGGTTGTTGGCTTCCTGCAGGGCTTCACGGGCGGCGAGGCGGGTGGCGATGACCTTGCGCCGTTCGTTCCAGGCGATCAGCAGGAATGCCACGAGCGCAAAGGCGACTGCCACCAGAATTCCCTGATTGATCGCCTCGCGCCGCAGATCCTGCAACGGCGTGAGCAGAGTGAAATTCCACGGGGTATCGCTCAGCGGTCGGGTTTGCGCCAGATAGCTGATGTTTTCCTCATCGCCATCCTGTTGGCTCGGCACTTCGCTGTTGGCCGGGAAAGTGAGTTTTTCCACGCCTTCGGACAGGGTTTCGCGGGCCAGCGGTTGCAGCTCGTTCAACGGGAACCAGTAGTACTGCAGGCTGCGGGCGAGTTTTTCCTTGGTCTCGTCGCTCAGCGGTATCACCGATTTCAGGCGCCGGGCCGGATCGCTGGAGAGAATGATGATGCCGTTTTCATCGCTGACGAAGGCTTCGAGGCGCGCCCGTTGCCAGCGTTCTTCCAAGGCTTCCAGGCGCACCTTGACCACCGCGACGCCGATGATCTTGCCGTGTTCTTCGAGGCCGTGGGCCAGGTAATAACCGGGTTCGCCGTTGGTGCTGCCGATCCCGTAGAAACGTCCGGGCTGGCCGCGAATGGCATTCTGGAAGTAGGCGCGGAACGACAGGTCTTCACCGAGGTAGCTGTCGACGTCGCGCCAGTTGCTGGTGGCCATGACGCGGCCGGTGGTGTCCATGACGTAGATGGCCCGACTGCGACTGCGTCGGTTCAGGCCTTCAAGGTAATCGTTGACCGTTTGCCGGTGTTCCGGAGTAGGGTCGTCCAGCAACTGCGAAACGCTCGATTCGAGTTCCAGCAGGCTGGGCAGGTAGGTGTATTTGCTGATCTCGCTTTCGACCGCGCGGGCGTGCAGTTCCAGCTGGCGCTGGCCGTTTTCGCCGAGGCTGCGGATGCCGAAATGTTCGCTGGTCCAGAAGCCGATGTAACCCAGTCCGATCATCAGGGCGATGACCAGCGGCGGCAGGAACAGGTGGCGGATCAGACGGGGTTTCACGGCAAGTGATGGCGGCGTGGCGCGATAGAGAGTGGGGTCGCATTTCATCACAGATGCCTTGGGTCAACCACCTGCATTCCCCGACAGAGGATGTCGGGGAATGCAGCCGTTTTTAGTGCTGCAGGATTTTCTCGAGGAAATGCTGCGCGCGTTCGGAGCGTTGGCTGATGTCGCCAAAGAACTCTTCTTTCTTGCAGTCTTCGATGATCTTGCCGGCGTCCATGAAGATCACACGGTCGGCCACTTTACGGGCGAAGCCCATTTCGTGGGTCACGCACATCATGGTCATGCCTTCGTGGGCCAGTTGCACCATCACGTCGAGCACTTCGTTGACCATTTCCGGGTCCAGCGCCGAGGTCGGTTCGTCGAACAGCATGACGATCGGGTCCATCGCCAGCGCACGGGCGATCGCCACACGCTGTTGCTGACCACCGGACAGTTGGCCGGGGTGCTTGTGGGCGTGAGCCGACAGGCCGACGCGCTCGAGCAGTTGCAGGCCCTTCTTGGTCGCCTCTTCCTTGCTGCGGCCCAGCACCTTGATCTGCGCGATGGTCAGGTTTTCGGTGATGGTCAGGTGCGGGAACAGTTCGAAATGCTGGAACACCATGCCGACGCGCGAGCGCAGTTTCGGCAGGTTGGTCTTCGGATCGGCAATCGACGTGCCGTCGACCACGATGTCGCCTTTCTGGAACGGCTCCAGCGCGTTGACGCACTTGATCAGGGTCGACTTGCCCGAACCGGACGGACCGCAGACCACGATCACTTCACCCTTTTTGACCTCGGTGCTGCAATCGGTCAGCACCTGGAAGTCCCCATACCACTTGTTGATGTTCTTGATAGAGATCATACGGCGAACCTTTTTTGCAGACGCTTGACCAGCACCGAGGCGGCAAAGCTGATGGTGAAGTACACGAGACCTGCGAAGATCAGGAACTCATTCGAGCGGCCAATGATGTCGCCACTGGCGCGCGAGGCGTTGAGGAAGTCCACCAGACCCACGGTGTAGACCAGCGAGGTGTCCTGGAACAGGATGATGCTCTGCTGCAGCAGCAGCGGGGTCATCTTGCGGAACGCCTGGGGCAGGATGATCAGGCGCATCATCTGGCCGTAGGTCATGCCCAGTGCCTGCGCCGCGCCCATCTGGCCTTTGGGGATCGACTGCACGCCGGCCCGGACGATTTCGCAGAAGTACGCCGCTTCGAACATCATGAACGCCACGATGCACGAGGTGAACGCGCCGATCGGGGTGTCTTCGCCGGTGATCCAGCGCAGCACGAACGGCACTGCCAGGTAGAACCAGGTGATCACCAGCAGCAGCGGGATCGAACGGAAATAGTTGACGTACGCGCCGGCGATGCTCGACAGCAGTTTGCTGTGGGACAGGCGCATCAGCGCGAGGATGGTGCCGAGGATGATCCCGCCGACCACGCCCAGCGCCATCAGCTTGAGGGTCATCAGCATGCCGTTCCACAGGCCGGGAATGGCCGGAACGATGCCACTGAAATCGAATTCCATTATTTACCCCCCACGGAGATCAGGCCGGGCACGGCGACTTTCTTCTCGACCATGCGCATCAGCAGCATCAGGCTCATGTTGAGGGTGAAATAGATCAGGGTCGCCAGGGTGAAGGCTTCAAACAGGTTGGCCGAGAATTCGGCGGTCTGTTTGGTTTGCGCCAGCAGTTCCATCAGACCGATCAGGGACGCCACGGAGGAGTTCTTGAACACGTTCAGGAATTCCGAGGTGAGCGGCGGAATGATGATCCGGTAGGCCTGGGGCAGCAGCACGTTCCAGTAGATCTGCGGCAGCTTGAAACCCATGGCGCGAGCGGCGGATTCCTGGCCGCGTGGCAGCGCCTGGATACCGGTGCGAACCTGTTCGCAGACACGGGCGGCGGTGAACAGGCCCAGGCACACGACGACGCTCAGGTAAGCCGAGGTGGTCGGGTTCAGGTCCTGCTTGTACCACTCCTGCAGATCCGGCGGCAGCAGATCGGGCACCAGGAAGTACCAGATGAACAGCTGAACCAGCAGCGGCACGTTACGGAACAGCTCGACGTAGCAGGTCGCGATGCCCGACACGATGCGGTTTGGCACGGTGCGCATGATGCCCAGCAGCGAGCCGAGCAGCAGGGCGATGATCCAGGCCACGATGGCGATGGCAATGGTCCAGCCCAGACCGGAAATGAACCAGTCGAGATAGGTCTCGCTGCCCACGCCGGTGGACTTGAAGAACACGCCCCAGTCCCAGTTGTAATTCATTAGGGTCTCCCCTCGATTCGATCGATGTACAAGTGCCCGCCTGGGGAAGCTCCGTTCCCGCCCTGATTGTGAAAATCAGGCACACGCGATCGGCTCGACAGCCACCGGTTCGAGTGTTTCCAGAAAATGCCAGCAGGGAGTGACCATCCCCTGAAAAGGCAGGCGCCTCCTCAGGGGATAAGGTTAGTCAGAAATCAGGATTTCTTGTCGTCAGCCGCTTTGTCGGTCGGATTGGCGATCAGGGCCTTGAGCTCGTCGCTCATCGGGAAGTTCAGGTTCAGGCCTTTTGGCGGAATCGGCTGCATGAACCATTTTTCGTAGATCTTGTTGATCTCACCCGAGGCGTAGGTCGCCTTGATGGCGTCGTCGACAGCCTTTTTGAACGGCTCGTCGCCTTTGCGCATCATGCAGCCATAGATTTCGTACGACTGCGGAGTGCCGGTCACGGCCCAGTCAGAGGCTTTCTTGGCTTTGGCGGCTTCGCCGGCCAGCAGGGCGTCGTCCATCATGAACGCAACGGCACGACCCGATTCCAGCATCTGGAAGGATTCACCGTGGTCCTTGGCGGAGATCACGTTCATGCCCATCTGCTTGTCGGCGTTCATCGCCTTGAGGATGCGCTCGGAAGTGGTGCCGGCGGTGGTCACGACGTTCTTGCCTTTCAGATCGTCGAAATCCTTGTACTTGGAGTCAGCCTTGGACAGCAGACGGGTACCGATTTCGAAGATGCCGACGGAGAAGTCGACCTGTTGCTGACGCTCGACGTTGTTGGTGGTGGAGCCGCACTCGACGTCCACGGTGCCGTTCTGCACCAGCGGGATACGGGTTTGCGAAGTCACGAGGTTGTATTTGACCTGCAGGTTTGGCAGGTCCAGGTCTTTCTTGATCGCTTCGACGATGGCCAGCTGGATATCGTGGGAGTAGCCGACCGGCTTGCCGGAAGCGTCAGCGATGTAGGAGAAAGGAATGGAAGCGTCACGGTGGCCCAGGGTGATGACGCCGGACTCTTCGATCTTCTTAAGGGTGCCGGTGAGTTCGGCAGCGAAAACTGGTGTGCTGATCAGAGCGGCAGCAATGGCTGCGCCCAGGATATGGGGAACGATGCGCATCAAATTTTCCTCGACATTGTTTTTTTTATGGAGCCGGTTGAGCGGGCCCTTTGTACTTCGAATGCCTGACGGCTCCTGTTGTGTTGGCGCAACAGGCATTCGTCGAAGGAGTGTAGAGCATGAGTCGTGCCAGACCAGTCAGTACAGGTTAATTCATTGATTTATAACGTTATTAAAGTTTTGTGATGGTGTTTTTCCGTGAATCTGATCCGGTTAACCGAATTGACCGTCAGGTCGCGTTCGGAAAACCGAACGTCCTCATTGCGCCTTGTTTCAGCCTGAATGCAAAAAGCCCCTGAATCTTGCGATTCAGGGGCTTTTTGTTCAGCGACGAACGAATCAGGCCGCTTCGATCTTGCTGCGGTTCAGCTCGACCTTGTTCAGGTACGCCGCCAGTCGCTCTTGCTCGGCCGGCGTGGTGAACAGGCCCAGTTTGCTGCGACGCCACAGGATGTCATGCGCGGTGGTGGCCCATTCTTCGGTGCACAGGTAATCGACTTCACGGGTGTAGAGCCCGCCACCGATGTGTTCGCCCATGTCGGCCAGAGTGTCGACGCCTTCGAGCATGCGCCAGGTGCGGCTGCCGTAGGTGGTGGCCCAGCGGCGGGCGATTTCGGTCGGTACCCAGTCGAACTTGTCGCGGATCAGCGCGCTCAAGGCTTGCGGCGTGGTCATGTCCTCGCCGCCGGGCAGGGTGGCGGTGGCCGTCCAGCTCGGGCGCATCTGGGTGAAGTGCGGCATCAGCTGCGCCATCGCCGACTCGGCGAGCTTGCGGTAGGTGGTCAGCTTGCCGCCGAACACCGACAGCAGCGGCGCTTCTTCGGTGCTGCCGGACAGCGCCAGGGTGTAGTCGCGGGTCACGGCCGAAGGGTTGTCGGATTCGTCGTTGCACAGCGGACGCACGCCCGAGTAGGTGTGCAGGATGTCATCACGGCTGATCTGCTTCTTGAAGTGGGCGTTGACCACTTTCAGCAGGTAATCGGTTTCGCCGTCGGTGATCGCCACTTTGGCCGGATCGCCGGTGTACTCGCGGTCGGTGGTGCCGATCAGGGTCAGGTTGTTCAGGTACGGAATGGTGAAAACGATGCGCTGATCTTCGTTTTGCAGGATGTGCGCGTGATCGCCTTCGTACAGCTTCGGCACGATGATGTGGCTGCCCTGGATCAGACGGATGCCGTACGGCGATTCCATCTTCAGGTCGTCACGAATGAACTTGGCAACCCACGGGCCAGCGGCGTTCACCAGCGCTTTGGCGGTGATCGAAAACAGGCTGCCGTCGGCGCGTTCCAGGTTCAGGTGCCACAAGCCCTTGGCGCGGCGGGCGCTGACACAACGGGTCTGGGTGTGGATGTGCGCGCCTTTTTCACGGGCGGCCATGGCGTTCAGAACCACGAGGCGGGCGTCGTCGACCCAGCAATCGGAGTATTCGAAGCCTTTGCTGATTTCGCTTTTCAGTGCGCTGTCGGCGCCGAACTTCAGGCTTTTCGAGCCTGCGAGTTTTTCGCGCTTGCCGAGGTGGTCATAAAGGAACAGGCCTGCACGGATCATCCACGCCGGACGCAGGTGCGGACGGTGCGGCAGCACGAAGCGCATTGGTTTGACGATGTGCGGGGCCTTGGCCAGCAGCACTTCGCGTTCGGCCAGGGCTTCGCGCACCAGACGGAATTCGTAATGTTCGAGGTAGCGCAGGCCACCGTGGATCAGCTTGCTGCTGGCCGACGAGGTGTGGCTGGCCAGGTCGTCCTTTTCGCAAAGGAACACCGAAAGACCGCGACCGGCGGCATCCGCTGCGATCCCCACGCCATTGATCCCGCCGCCGATGACGGCGATGTCGTAGATCTCGGAGGTAGGGGGCGTACGCAAGGTAGATGTGGACATCGGCTGGCCTCGGGCTCTTTTGATTTTCTGTCTTGGAAATCGAACATGAATGTTCATTTGCGAAAATGGTAGCCCATAAAGACGCGCACAGCCAGTCGACTTCGATTGAAAAAACTCATCGAAGGACCGAGAAAGGAAAATATTCGAACATCAGATGCGCATAAGGCGCCGGTGCGGGCGCCTTATGCGGGAGGAGGGTTAAACGACTTCCAGACGAATCTTGTGCTGACTCAGCAGTTGCGCCAGGGCCGGCACCGGTTGCTGATCGGTCACCAGGCAATCGATCAGGCTGATCGGGCCGAGGCGGATCATCGCGTTACGGCCGAACTTGCTGGAGTCCGCCGCCAGGATCACCTGCCGGGCATTGGCGATGATCGCCTGGGACACCCGGACTTCCTGGTAATCGAAGTCGAGCAGGCTGCCGTCTTCATCGATGCCGCTGATGCCCACCAGTGCAAAGTCGACCTTGAACTGGTTGATGAAGTCCACGCTCGCCTGACCCACCACGCCGCCGTCGCGACGCACATTGCCGCCGGTCAGCAGCACATCGAAATCATCTTTGGCACTGAGCATCGAAGCGACGTGCAGGTTGTTGGTGATGATCTTCAGGTGGCTGTGATTGAGCAGGGCGCGGGCAATCGATTCGGTCGTTGTGCCGATGTTGATGAACAGCGAGGCGTGATCGGGAATCTGTGCGGCGATGGCTTCACCGATGCGTTGCTTTTCATCGCGCATCTGATCGGCGCGCATCGCGTAGGCGGTGTTTTCGACGCTGGAATCATAGGCGGCGCCGCCGTGGTAGCGACGCAGCAGATTGGCTTCCGCCAGTTGATTGATATCGCGGCGGATGGTTTGCGGGGTAACAACGAACAGCGTGGCCATTTCCTCGATGCTCACATAGCCGCGTTCGCGGACCAGCTCGAGGATTTGCTGCTGACGGGGAGGCAGATTCATGGGGCTTCCTTTGGGCTGCCGTGCAAAATTTGCCCATGATGACGCAGGAATCCGCTCCCTACCAGTTTCCAAACAACGTGAAAGCTACTGCGCTCGGCAATCCTGCGTTAAAAACAGGCTCGGACTGCTCATTTACAAACCCGTAAACTCCGCGTCCTCGCCTGTTTTTGCCTTGTCTTGCCTTCGCTCGCTACGCTTTCACGCTGTTTGGACCAACAGGTTACGAGTACTCAGCTTGGCTTATTCAGCGTCTTCACGTTCCCAGTCGCGGGTGCGGCTGACGGCTTTTTTCCAGCCTTTATAGAGCTTCTCTTTTGCTGCTTCGTCGAGGCTCGGTTCGAACTCGCGCTCGATCACGGCCTTGCCGCGCAGTTCTTCCAGGCTGCCCCAGAAACCGCACGCCAGGCCGGCCAGATACGCTGCACCGAGCGCCGTGGTTTCGCGCATTTTCGGACGCTCGACCTGGGTGCCGAGGATGTCGGCCTGGAACTGCATGAGGAAGTTGTTCGCCACCGCACCGCCATCTACGCGCAGGGCCTTGAGGCGTTCGCCGGAGTCCTGTTGCATGGCATCGAGGACGTCGCGGGTCTGGTAGGCGATCGATTCCAGCGCCGCGCGGATGATGTGATCCACACGCACGCCACGGGTCAGGCCGAACAGGGCGCCACGGGCATACGGGTCCCAATAAGGCGCACCGAGGCCGGTGAAGGCTGGCACCAGATAGACGCCGTTGCTGTCCTTCACTTTATTGGCGAAGTATTCGGTGTCATGGGCATCGTTGACGATCTTCAGTTCATCGCGCAGCCACTGCACGGTCGAACCGCCGTTGAACACTGCGCCTTCCAGGGCGTAAGCCACTTCGCCGCGTGGGCCGCAAGCGATGGTGGTGAGCATGCCGTGTTGGGATTTCACCGCTTTGTCGCCGGTGTTCATCAGCAGGAAACAGCCGGTGCCGTAAGTGTTTTTCGCCTGGCCCGGCTCGACGCACATCTGGCCGAACAGTGCAGCTTGCTGGTCACCGGCGATACCGCCGATGGCGATGCCGCTTTTGGTGCGGCCGTAGATTTCCGAAGAGGCTTTGACTTCCGGCAGCATCTCGCGCGGGATGTCGAGGATCTCCAGCATCTTCGCGTCCCACTCAAGCGTGTGGATGTTGAAGAGCATGGTGCGCGAGGCGTTGGTGTAGTCGGTGACGTGCACCTTGCCACCGGTGAATTTCCAGATCAGCCAGCTGTCGACAGTGCCGAACAGCAGTTCGCCGTTGCGCGCGCGTTCACGGCTGCCTTCGACGTTGTCGAGGATCCACTTCAGTTTGGTGCCGGAGAAGTACGGGTCGGTGACCAGACCTGTGGTGTCGCGGATGTAGTCTTCATGACCGTCGCGCTTGAGCTGCTGGCAGATCTCGGTGCTGCGGCGGCATTGCCAGACGATCGCGTTGTACACCGGGCGGCCGGTGGTCTTGTCCCAGACCACGGTGGTTTCACGCTGGTTGGTGATGCCGATGGCGGCGACCTGATCGTGATGCAGACCGGCCTGGGCCAGCGCTTCGACCATCACCGCGCTCTGGGTGGCGAAGATTTCCATCGGGTCGTGTTCGACCCAACCGGCTTGCGGGTAATGCTGGGCGAATTCACGTTGTGCGGTGCAGACCACGTTCGCGTCGCGGTCGAAAATGATCGCGCGGGAGCTGGTCGTACCCTGATCGAGGGCAATGATGTAGTTCTTATTCTGAATGTCGGTCATGTCGATTGCCTTGGACGAAATAAGGGAGAGTGGGCCGTGGCGCGGGCTCTATAAGGGCAGGAGCCCGCGCCGACTGTTTCAAGAAGTTCTTGGTTTGCCGTCAATGGTCGGTTCTGCATCCTTTGTAGCAGGTGTGGCGCCGGTCAGGTGACGGGCAATCAGCCCGCGATACCCGGCAGCGCCGAGGCAGGCACCGACAATCGGTGCAAAAATCGGAATCAGGAAGTACGGGATTTCACGTGCGCCGGTGAAGGAAATTTCACCCCAGCCCGCGAAGAATGTCATCAGTTTCGGACCGAAGTCCCGGGCCGGGTTCATCGCGAAACCGGTCAGCGGGCCCATCGAACTGCCGATAACGGCAATCAGCAGACCGATCAGCAGCGGCGCCAGCGGGCCTTTCGGCAGGCCGTTGTTGTCGTCGGTCAGGGACATGATCACGCCCATCAGGATCGCGGTGATGATCACCTCGACCAGGAACGCCTGGGCAGTCGACAGCGCAGGGTTCGGGAAGGTGGAGAACACCGATGCCAGTTCGAGGCTGGCTTCAGTGCCACGAACCATATGGTGAGTTTGTTCGAAATCGAAGAACAGGTTGCTGTACAGCGTGTAAACTAACAGTGCGCCGCAGAAGGCGCCGGCGACCTGGGCCAGAATGTAGAACGGCAGTTTGCGCTTTTCGAAGTCGGCGAAAATGCTCAGGGCAATACTGACGGCAGGGTTGAGGTGCGCGCCGGAAACGCCGGCGGTGAGGTAGATCGCCATGCTCACGCCGACGCCCCAGATGATGCTGATTTCCCACAGACCGAAGCTGGCGCCCGCGACCTTGAGCGCGGCGACACAACCCGTACCGAAAAAGATCAGGAGTGCAGTACCCAGAAACTCGGCCAGGCACTGGCTCGAGAGCGAAGGTTGCTGTAACGCAGTTGTCATTGAAAACCTCGGTTTTTGTTGTTGTCTGGCGCGTTGCCGACAGGGCAAGGCGCGATTTTCGCCGAGGCAGGATCCCCATCCTGTTCCCGGTTTACTGCTGGGTGCTGCGATGACGATAATTCTTACATTATTCAGATTCGAAAAAATATAGACAAGAAACAAACCTGTCAAAGGTCGAAAGTGAACCGTCAGTCACAAATAAACTATCAGTCACGTGAATGATCCTGCGGGTCACCCGTTGTGCAGGAACGTCATCGGCCTGCAAACCCCGGGAAACGTGGCGCGTGGTAGAGCCTTTTACACTGCGATGACCTAAAATCCGCCGCAGGTTTTTTTGCCACTGCCGAACCCGGAGCTGCCATGACCCCTGCGTTGGACTTGTTGAAAAAAGTTCGTGCCGAACATCGCGTGCACAGTTACGAACACGACCCGAAGGCGGCGTCGTATGGCCTGGAGGCCGCGGAAAAACTGGGGCTCGATCCGGCGCAGGTGTTCAAGACGCTGCTGGCGGCCAGTGAGAAGGGTGAGTTGCTGGTGGCGGTGGTGCCGGTCGTCGGAAGTCTCGACCTCAAGGGGCTTGCCCACGCCGCCGGCGTGAAAAAAGTCGAAATGGCCGACCCGGCCGCCGCGCAACGGTCCACCGGTTACCTGCTGGGAGGCATCAGCCCGCTGGGGCAGAAAAAACGCCTGCGTACCTTCATCGACAACTCGGCCCAGCCTTTTGCGACCATTTATGTCAGCGCCGGTCGGCGCGGGCTGGAAGTGGAGCTGGCACCGGCGGTTTTGGCAGAGCACACCCAGGCGAAATTTGCCGACATTGGTCGCCCTTGACGTCTGTATGAAGAAAATTGGCCGGTACTGTCACTGGCGCTGATCCGGCCGGCGCTGCATGCTCGTTCGACTGACACAGGGAGAAGGTTATGCAGCTCGAGTTTCATCAGGTCGACGCGTTCAGTGATCGGCCGTTCAGTGGCAATCCGGCAATGGTCTATCGGCTCGACGCGTGGCTCGCGGATGAGCTGATGCAAAAGATCGCCGCCGAGCACAATCTGGCGGAAACCGCGTTTCTGGTGCGCGAAGGGCTGGCGTGGCACATCCGCTGGTTCACGCCGACCACCGAGGTGCCGCTGTGCGGTCACGCGACCCTGGCCAGCGCCTATGTGCTGTTCGAGATCTATAAGGAAAGTGCCGAGCGTCTGGACTTCACCTGCAAGTCCGGGCCGTTGAGCGTCAGTCGCGAAGGCGACAGGTTGTGGCTGGATTTCCCCGCCATCGAAGCGGTGGAGAAAGGCGTCACCGTGGAGATCGAGCGGGCACTGAATGTTCAGGCGGTGGACGTCCTGAGTTCCAACGAGCTGTTTGTAGTGCTGGAGTCCGAGCAGGCGGTGCTTGATTGCCAGCCGGACATGGTCGCCCTCGCCAAGCTGCCTTGGCTGGGTGCGATCGTCACCGCCCGGGGCAATCAGCATGATTTTGTCTCGCGCTATTTCGCCCCGGCCATCGGCATCAATGAAGACCCGGTGACCGGCTCGACCCATTGCAGCCTGATTCCGTACTGGTCGAAACGTCTGGGCAAATCCAGCCTCACTGCATGCCAGCGTTCGGCGCGGGGTGGTGAACTGTTCTGTCGGCTGGAAGGCGAGCGGGTGAAGATCGGCGGGAATGCGACGCTGGTGGCCAGCGGCACATTGATGCTGGGTTGAAGCCAAAAAATAAGGGAGCCATCAGGCTCCCTCATTGTTTGTGTGCAGATCAGTGCGCGGTGCTGTAACGGCGAACGCCGTTTTCCACCGCCGGAATCTGCGCTGCAGTGCTGCCGGAGGCCTGGAACAGCACCAGATGTTCCGCCGCCACACGAATCCCGACATCCGCACCCACTTGATGGTCGGCATGGCTCGGGAAGATCGATTCCAGCTGTGCGCCGGTCGGCAGTTGCAGGCGATACAGGGTCGAGGCGCCGAGGAAAGTCTTGCCGACGATCCGTGCTTTCAATCCACTGTCCGGCGCGTAAACGATGTCGTCCGGACGCAGCAGCACATCCACCGCGCCACCGATCGGCCAGGTGTAGGCGCGATTGCCGCGCAGTTCACCGAGTTCGGTCTGCACCGATTCCGGGCTGCCGAGCTGACCGCGAATGAAGTAACCCTGACCGATGAAGCTGGCCACAAACGGCGTCGCCGGCTCGTGATAGAGGTTGTACGGCGTATCCCACTGCTCCAGCCGGCCTTCCTTGAACACGCCGACGTGATCGCTCACGGCGAAGGCTTCTTCCTGGTCGTGAGTCACCAGAATCGCACTGGTGCCACGGGCCTTGAGGATGTCGCGCACTTCGTGGCTGAGCTTGCGACGCAACTCGCCATCGAGGTTGGAGAACGGCTCGTCGAGCAGCAGCAGTTGCGGCTCCGGCGCCAGGGCGCGGGCGAGGGCGACACGTTGTTGCTGGCCACCGGACAACTCGTGTGGGAAGCGCTTGCCGAGGTTCTTCAGGTTGACCAGCTCCAGCAGCTCTTCGGTGACGCGCTCCTTGTTCGGGTGCTTGCGGATGCCGAAGGCGATGTTGTCCGCGACACTCAGGTGCGGGAACAGCGCGTAGTCCTGGAACACCATGCCGATCCGGCGTTTTTCCGGGGCGAGGGTGAAGCCGGCGCTGGAGATCACTTCACCGCCGAGAGAAATTTCCCCTTCGTGCACCGGTTCGAAACCGGCAATCGCACGCAGGGTGGTGGTCTTGCCGCAGCCCGAGGAGCCGAGCAGGCAACCGATGTCGCCGGCGTTGAGGTGCAGGTTGAGGTTCTGCACCACACGTTGATCTTGATAGCCGCAAGCGAGGTTGCGCAGGTTCAGCAGTAATTCATGGCTCATGCGTGGTGATATGCCGGTTCAACGAGGAACTCGAGCAGGGCCTTCTGTGCGTGGAGACGGTTTTCTGCCTGATCCCAGGCGACGGAGCGCGGGTCATCAAGCAGGTCGAGGCTGATTTCTTCGCCGCGGTGGGCGGGCAGACAGTGCAGGAATAACACGTCCTCGGCCGCGAGGTCGAGCAGGGCACGGGTGACCTGGTACGGCGCGAACAGCTTGAGGCGCTTGGCGGTCTCCTCTTCCTGGCCCATGGAGGTCCAGACATCGGTGCTGACCAGGTGCGCGCCACGCACGGCGTCTTTCGGGTCACGGACGATGGTCACGCGGTCACCGGCCTTGGCCACGAACTCAGGGTTTGGTTCGTAGCCTTCGGGGCAGGCCACGCGCAACTGGAAGTCGAACTGGATCGCCGCTTCTATATAGCTGTTGCACATGTTGTTGCCGTCGCCGATCCAGGCCACGGTCTTGCCCTGGATCGAGCCGCGGTGTTCGAGGAAGGTCTGCATGTCGGCCAGCAACTGACACGGGTGCAGGTCATCGGACAGGCCGTTGATCACCGGCACGCGGGAGTTGGCGGCGAATTCGGTCAGGGTGCTGTGGGCAAAGGTACGGATCATCACTGCGTCGAGCATGCTCGACATGACGATGGCGCAGTCGCCGATCGGCTCGCCGCGGCCCAGTTGGGTGTCGCGCGGCGACAGGAAGATTGCCTGGCCGCCGAGCTGGATCATGCCGGCCTCGAAGGAGATCCGGGTACGGGTCGAGGATTTCTCGAAGATCATCCCCAGGACGCGGTTTTTCAGAGGCTCGAACAGTACGCCGCGGTTACGCAGGTCCTTGAGCTCAACGCCTCGACGGATCACGCTGACCAGCTCTTCGGGCGTGCAATCCATCAGGGAGAGAAAGTGCCTTGCGCTCATCATTGACTACCTTTTTGCTACAAACCGCAGATGCTCAAAGCCTTGTTTATCGGAACAACGGGCGAGACCTGCGGCGTAAGCCGCACGGGGGCGACGAAATAGGGGAAGGCGCGATATTGACACTAAATGTCGCGTTTTTCCAATAGGCTACGGTTTTTGCAGAAATGCGCCGGGGTGATAACAGTGCGAACACTGTGATTTCCGGTCAGTTTTCGAGGGGGCAACGAGGCATTTGTACACTGGCCCCACCGGCCTTGGCAATCAGGCGCGGCGGGGATGGCACGGCTCTGGTCGGTTTGCGACCGTTGAGCCACCGGTTCGCTTGGTCGGATGCGCAGGTTGAAACATTTGCTAAAGCAAAGTGCTGGGTTATAAATAAATCACGAGCGACGCAGGAAGCCTCCGCATGGAATCGAAAGAAAAACTGTTAATGGAACTGCTGGGCCACACGGCACGCTCATTGACCCACCTCACCGCCTCGATGACCTCGATGTCCTTCGAACTGCTGCGCAGCGATGACGACGTGGTCAAGGCCGCCAGCCGGCAGATGATCGACCGCATGGCGACCATCAGCGCCGGACTCGACGAGCATTGGCGACTGATCGGCGAACTCACCGGCGTCCACGTCGCCCACGAGCAGATCGAGACCATCCAGGAAATCCAGCTGGCCGCACCGCCTCAGCTTCCGGCGAACTGACGCGTCTATCGGCGGGCCTGATGGCCGCCGATTCACAAGACGAACGTCGCTGGCGCTGCACCGGGTCGCGGGCCATAGTTTTGTTCCCGCAGGCGTGATTGCCTGCCCAGAACAAGACAGAGACTGGCCATGACCAAGACTCTCCATCACCGTGCCTGCCACCTGTGTGAAGCCATCTGCGGCTTGACCATCGAAACCACCGAAACCGACGGCCAGGTGCAGATCACCTCGATCAAGGGCGACGCCCTGGACACGTTCAGTCGTGGCCACATCTGCCCCAAGGCCGTGGCGCTGCAAGACATCCAGAATGATCCGGATCGCCTGCGCCAGCCGATGCGCCGGGTCGGCAGCGAATGGCTGCCCATCGAGTGGGAAGAAGCGTTCGAACTGGTCGCCGAAAAACTCTCGGCGATTCAGGAGCGTCATGGGCAGAACGCGGTCGCCGTGTATCAGGGCAACCCCAGCGTGCATAACTACGGGCTGATGACCCACAGCAATTACTTCCTTGGCCTGTTGAAAACCCGCAACCGCTATTCGGCGACGTCGGTCGATCAACTGCCCCATCACCTGACCAGCTACCTGATGTACGGCCACGGCCTGCTGCTGCCGATTCCGGACATCGATCACACCGACTTCATGTTGATCCTGGGCGGTAATCCGCTGGCGTCCAACGGCAGCATCATGACTGTGCCGGATGTGGAGAAGCGTCTGAAGGCGATCCAGGCCCGGGGCGGCAAAGTGGTGGTGGTCGATCCGCGGCGCAGCGAGACGGCGGCGATGGCCGACCAGCATTTGTTCGTGCGCCCCGGCGGCGATGCGGCGTTGTTGTTTGGTGTGCTCAACACGCTGTTCAGCGAAGGGCTGACGTCTGACAGTCATTTGCCGGTGGACGGTCTGGACGACGTGCGCGCGGCGGTGGCGGGGTTCACCGCCGAGGCCATGAGCCCGTTGTGCGCGGTTCCTGCCGCACAGATCCGCCAACTGGCCCGGGACTTCGCCGCCGCGCCAAGCGCCGTTTGCTACGGCCGGATGGGCGTTTCCACTCAGGCCTTCGGCACGCTGTGCCATTGGGTTGTGCAGTTGATCAATCTGGTGACCGGCAACCTGGACCGCGTCGGCGGTGCATTGTGCACCGAGCCGGCGGTGGATCTTGTGGCCTCGACTTCGGGCGGGCACTTCAATAAATGGCAGAGCCGCGTGTCCGGGCGTCCGGAATACGGCGGCGAATTACCGGTCTCGGCGCTGGCTGAAGAAATGCTCACCGAAGGCGAGGGGCAGATTCGCGCGCTGATTACCGTGGCCGGCAATCCGGTCCTGTCCACGCCCAATGGCCGGCAACTGGAGCAGGCGCTGGACGGGCTGGAGTTCATGGTCAGCGTCGATCTGTACATCAACGAAACCACACGCTATGCCGACCTGATCCTGCCGTCGACCTCGGCGCTGGAGAACGATCACTACGACACCACCTTCAATCTGTTCGCGGTGCGCAACGTCACCCGGTTCAACCGGGCGATCCTCGCCAAACCCGAAGGGGCGCTGCACGACTGGGAAATCTTCGTCGGCCTGGCCAAGGCCTTTGCCGCGAAGACCGGCAAGGAGCTGAAACCGACGATGCCGCCGGCGAAGATGATCGACATGGGGTTGCGCATGGGCTTGTATGGCGATGCATCCGAGCAAAAATTGTCGCTTGCGACGCTGTTCGATCATCCGCACGGTGTTGATCTGGGAGCGCTCAAACCCAACCTGACATCTCGATTGAAGAGCGCCAATCAACGAGTTCAGGCAGCGCCGCCGGAAATCCTGGCCGACCTTGCGCGCTTCGCCGCGTTGCAGGCGCCCGCCGCCGATGAGCTGTTGATGATCGGCCGCCGTCATGTGCGCAGCAACAATTCGTGGATGCACAATTACCATCGACTGGTGAAGGGCAAGCCGCGTCATCAGCTGTTGATGAACCCGGACGATCTCGCCAGTCGCGGGCTCAGTGATGGTCAGCTTGTGCGAGTGAGTTCGCGGGTGGGGCAGATCGAGGTCGAAGTGCTGGGCAGCGCGGACATGATGAAGGGCGTGGTCAGCCTGCCGCATGGATGGGGCCATGCCCGACCGGGCGTGCAGATGGCGATTGCCAGCGGTCAGCCGGGTTCCAGCGCCAATGACCTGACCGATGAATGCCAGCTCGACGAGTTGTCAGGCAACGCGGCGCTCAATGGCGTGCCGGTGACGGTGGCGGCGGCGTGAGCAAGTCTGTCGGGGAGACCGAGCAGGGCGCTCGGGATTCCGTTACAATGCGCCACCGTGCCGACCCATGAGTCGGAAAGTTCAGCCGAGGTGCTCCATGGATATCATCGAAACGATTAAAGAGCAGATTGCCAACAACACCATTCTGCTTTACATGAAAGGCTCGCCGAATGCCCCGCAGTGTGGCTTCTCCGCGAAAGCTGCGCAGGCCGTGATGGGCTGTGGCGAGAAGTTCGCCTACGTCGACATCCTGCAGAACCCGGAAATCCGCGCCAACCTGCCGAAGTACGCCAACTGGCCGACTTTCCCGCAACTGTGGGTCGGCGGTGAACTGGTCGGCGGCAGCGACATCATGGCTGAAATGTTCGCCAACGGTGAGCTGCAGACTCTGGTCAAGGAAGCATCCGCCAAGGCTGCTGCGGCCAAGTCCGAAGCCTGATTGGCTTCTGCACGGATTTCGGCGAGTCTGAAGTCCGGGCAATAAAAAGCCCCGCCTCTCGAAAGAGGGCGGGGCTTTTTAGTGTCTCGAGTTTAGCGCTGGCTAATTACTCGTCTTCGCCCATCTGCGATTGCAGATAGTTCTCAAGACCGACTTTATCGATCAGGCCCAGTTGGGTTTCCAGCCAGTCGATATGTTCTTCCTCGGATTCAAGGATGTCTTCGAGAAGTTCGCGGCTGCCGAAGTCACCGACGGATTCGCAGTGGGCGATGGCGGCCTTCAGATCGGCGTGGCCGGTCTTCTCGATACGCAGGTCGCACTCCAGCATTTCCTTGGTGTGCTCGCCGATGTGCAGCTTGCCCAGATCCTGCACGTTCGGCAGGCCTTCGAGGAACAGGATGCGCTTGATCAGCTTGTCCGCGTGCTTCATCTCGTCGATGGATTCTTTGTACTCGTGCTTGCCGAGCTTGTTCAGGCCCCAATCTTCATACATGCGCGCATGCAGGAAGTACTGATTGATCGCGACCAGCTCATTGGCAAGGATCTTGTTGAGATGCTGGATGACTGTTACGTCGCCTTTCATGATGGGAGTCCTGCCCTAAGTAGCGGTATATAAGGCAGAGTTTGAGCTTGGTATTTATAAGTGTCAAACCTAAGTTATTGAATAATAAATGAAAATTAATCGGAATAAGAATGTTTGTGTTCCGCGTCTAGACGCTAAGCAGTTGATTTTCAGGCATAAAAAAACCGGACATAAGTCCGGTTCTTCGAATTCGGGATAATTACGCGGCGGTAAATTCTGCCGGGTAGGGGATCGCAGCCTGGGCGGTTTGCAGCTTGGTCAGGGTTTCGCGAACCACTTCCTTCGCCAGGCACGCACATTTGCCGCATTGGCTGGCTACGCCGGTGGCCTGACGAACTTCTTTATAGCTGCAGCAACCTTCATAGATCGCTTCGCGGATCTGTCCGTCGGTGACGCCAGTGCAGAGGCAAACATACATAAGTGAGAACCGTCGCTGGTTGTGACTCAATTGCGATGGATCTTAATGTTAACGAGAATGATTGTCAAAGTGCTTTCCCAGTGGTTTTCATCGCCAACGCCTGTGACTGACGAACGGTGGTGCATGGCCGGATGCCAGCCGGGATTTCGCGAAAAACCTTTAAGGACAGTCGAAAAACGCAGTGTATGATGGTCGGCCCTTGCGAAGAGGGTTCGTGTCACAGGGCTGTCGCCTGAGGGTGGCAGGCTGGCCCGAACCCTGAACTTCAAGTTTCTACACCAGGAGATATCAATGAGCGTACTCGTAGGCAAACAAGCCCCTGACTTCACCGTCCCGGCCGTACTCGGCAATGGCGAGATCGTTGACAGCTTCACCCTGTCCTCGGCCATCAAAGGCAAATACGGCCTGGTGTTCTTCTACCCGCTGGACTTCACCTTCGTCTGCCCGTCCGAGCTGATCGCTCTGGACAACCGCATGGCCGACTTCAAGGCACGCAACGTAGAAGTGATCGCCGTGTCGATCGACTCGCACTTCACCCACAACGCCTGGCGCAACACCCCGGTCAACAATGGCGGCATCGGTCAGGTGAAATACACCATGGCTGCCGACATGAAGCACGACATCGCCAAGGCCTACGACGTTGAGTCCGAAGGCGGCGTGGCTTTCCGTGGCGCGTTCCTGATCGACGACAAAGGCGTTGTCCGCTCGCAGATCGTCAACGACCTGCCGCTGGGCCGTAACATGGAAGAGCTGATCCGTCTGGTCGACGCTCTGCAATTCCACGAAGAGCACGGCGAAGTCTGCCCTGCCAACTGGAAAAAAGGCGACAAAGGCATGAACGCTTCGCCAGAAGGCGTTGCGGCTTACCTGACCGAGAACGCTGCTGCCCTGTAAGGCGCAACGTCGAGGTACAAAAAAACCGGCCCACGTGGCCGGTTTTTTCATGCTTGGAAGAAACCCGACGAGGATCAGTCGTCGAAGTCTTCCCAGCCGCCCATCTGTTTCCAGCGGTTGACGATGCCGCAGAACAGCTCGGCCGTCTTCTCGGTGTCGTAACGCGCCGAATGCGCTTCACGGCCGTCGAAATCAATGTCGGCTGCCTGACAGGCCTTGGCCAATACGGTCTGGCCGTACGCCAGACCGGCGAGGGTCGCGGTGTCGAAGCTGGAGAACGGGTGGAACGGATTGCGCTTCATGTCCAGCCGCGCGACGGCAGCATTGAGGAAGCCCAGGTCGAAGCTGCTGTTGTGGCCGACCAGGATCGCCCGCTTGCAGCCGTTGGCCTTCAAGGCCTTGCGCACGCCACGGAAGATGTCGGTCAGGGCCGTCTCTTCGCTGACGGCCATGCGCAACGGGTGATCGAGCTTGATCCCGGTGAACTCCAGTGCCGCCGCTTCAACGTTGGCGCCTTCGAACGGCTCGACGCGGAAGAAGTAAGTGTGATCCGGGTAGACAAAACCCTTTTCATCCATGGCGATGGTGGTCGCGGCAATCTCCAGCAGAGCGTCGGTGGCCGAGTTGAAGCCACCGGTTTCTACGTCGACGACAACCGGCAGGTAGCCGCGAAAGCGTGCTGCCATTGGATGGCGCGAACCGCCGCCACCTTGACCGTCCAGTTCGTCGTCGAAATGGTCTTCACTCACGCGTGTTCCTCCAGCAGGCGCCAGCGCAGTTTTTCACCGGCGCGCAGCGGGATAACGGTCAGCTCGCCGAAAGGCAGGCTGGTCGGGGCGGTCCATTCGTCACGAACCAGGGTGATGCGATCGGTGTTCGCCGGCAGGCCGTAGAAACGCGGGCCATTGAGGCTGGCGAAGGCTTCGAGCTTGTCCAGCGCATTGCGCTGTTCAAAGGCTTCGGCATACAACTCGATGGCGGCGTACGCGGTGTAGCAGCCGGCACAGCCGCAGGCGGCTTCCTTGGCGTGCTGGGCGTGCGGCGCCGAGTCGGTACCGAGGAAGAACTTCGCGCTGCCACTGGTGGCGGCGTCGAGCAGGGCTTCCTGGTGCGTGTTGCGCTTGAGGATCGGCAGGCAGTAGAAGTGCGGCCGGATCCCGCCCACCAGCATGTGGTTGCGGTTGTAGAGCAGGTGATGCGCGGTGATGGTCGCGCCGACGTTGGCCGAAGCCTCGTTGACGAACTGCACGGCATCGCCGGTGGTGATGTGTTCGAACACCACTTTCAGCGTCGGGAAACGCTCGACCACGCGGCGCATGTGCTCGTCGATGAAGATTTTTTCGCGGTCGAACACGTCGACATCGCCACGGGTGACTTCACCGTGGATCAACAGCGGCATGCCGACTTCGGCCATGGCTTCCAGCGCCGGGAAAATCTTGTCGATGCTGGTGACCCCGGAATCGGAGTTGGTGGTGGCGCCGGCCGGGTACAGCTTGGCGGCGTGCACGAAACCGCTGGCCTTGGCCTCACGGATTTCTTCGGGCTGGGTGCGGTCGGTGAGGTACAGCACCATCAGCGGCTCGAAACGACTGCCGGCCGGGCGGGCAGCGAGAATCCGCTGGCGATAGCCGTCGGCTTCAGCGGCGTTGCGCACCGGAGGTACCAGGTTGGGCATGATGATGGCGCGACCAAAGGTGCGCGCGACATCCGCAACGGTATTGGTCAACACGGCACCATCGCGAAGATGAATGTGCCAGTCGTCGGGACGCAGCAGGGTCAGGCGGTCGGACATGAGGGGATTCCAGGCGGGTCAAACTGAGGCGAATGCTACCGGAAAAGACTCTTGCAGGCACTCGCTATCAAGTTTTGCGATGAGCGTCCGATATCCCATAGGTATGCCGTAAAGATGTATGTCTCGGTCTTTTTTGTTGTAGAAGCCAATGGAGCCTCCCGTGCGCCAGCGATATTTAGCCTTGCTCAGTGTGTTTGCCAGCCTTCCCGCGATGGCACTGACCTACCAGACCCGTCTGGAGAACATTGAGTGGACGGTCGAGGGCGACAAGTTCGAGTGCCGTCTGACGCAGCCGATCACCGACTTCGGCTCGGGGCAATTCGTGCGCAAGGCCGGCGAGCAGGCGACCTTTCGCCTGAACGCCTACAACGCCATGCTCGGTGGCGGTTCGGCAACCTTGCTGGCAGCGGCTGCACCGTGGCAGCCAGGACGTGGCGACATCAATCTGGGCACGGTTCGACTGGGCAGCGGCAACGTGCTGTTCAACAGTTCTCAGTCCCAGGCCGGGCAACTGATCAGCGGGCTGATGGACGGTCGCAGCCCGGTGGTACGCCGGGCATCGGGCGATGGTCGGGTGTCGGAAGTGCGCCTGTTGCCGGTCAAGTTCAGCAAGGCGTTCAACGACTATCAGACCTGCGTGGCGAAACTGCTCCCGCAGAATTTCGATCAGGTCAAACAATCGCAGATCGGCTTCCCCGGCGAGGGCATCGAACTGGACGCCGCCGCCAAGGCCAAGCTGCAAGTGATGCTCGAGTACATGAAGGCCGATCCGACGGTCAATCACATCGAGCTCGACGGCCACTCCGACAACAGCGGCAATCGCCTGACCAATCGCGAACTGTCGCGTCGCCGCGCACTGGCCGTGGTCGACTTCTTCAAGGCCAACGGCATCCAGGAATCGCAGATCACCGTGCGCTTCCATGGCGAACGTTATCCGTTGGTGCCGAACACCAATGCCGCCAATCGGGCCAAGAACCGTCGGGTCAACGTGCACCTGGCGCGGGTGGCACCGACGACTGCTCCGGCACCTCAGGCCAGCACGCCTGCCAACACTGCGGCGACTTCCTGACCTGCCGGTCATCGTCGCCCTCTCGACAGATTCTGTCGCTTTGTCGTCTTAAGCTGTCGCGCCTCTGTAAATTATCGCGTTTGAGCGGTAGACTCCTCGGCTTTCCGTAGAACCCCGTGGAGTGATGGCATGGCGGACGTAAACAAGGTCGTTCTGGCGTATTCCGGCGGCCTGGACACTTCGGTGATCCTCAAGTGGCTGCAGGATACTTATAACTGTGAAGTCGTGACCTTCACCGCTGACCTGGGTCAGGGCGAAGAAGTCGAGCCGGCTCGCGCCAAGGCGCAGGCCATGGGCGTCAAAGAAATCTACATCGACGACCTGCGCGAAGAATTCGTGCGTGACTTCGTGTTCCCGATGTTCCGCGCCAACACCGTTTACGAAGGCGAGTACCTGCTGGGTACTTCCATCGCGCGTCCGCTGATCGCCAAGCGTCTGATCGAAATCGCCAACGAAACCGGCGCCGACGCCATTTCCCACGGCGCGACCGGCAAGGGCAACGACCAGGTCCGTTTCGAACTGGGTGCCTACGCGCTCAAGCCAGGCGTGAAAGTGATCGCCCCTTGGCGCGAGTGGGACCTGCTGTCCCGCGAGAAACTGATGGACTACGCCGAGAAGCACGCGATCCCGATCGAGCGTCACGGCAAGAAGAAATCCCCGTACTCGATGGACGCCAACCTGCTGCACATCTCCTATGAAGGCGGCGTGCTGGAAGACACCTGGACCGAGCACGAAGAAGACATGTGGCGCTGGACCGTCTCCCCGGAGAAGGCTCCCGACACCCCGCAGTACCTGGAACTGACCTACCGCAACGGCGACATCGTCGCGCTGGACGGCGTTGAAATGACCCCAGCCACCGTGCTGGCGACGCTGAACAAGATCGGTGGCGAGCACGGCATCGGCCGTCTGGACATCGTCGAGAACCGTTACGTCGGCATGAAATCCCGTGGCTGCTACGAAACCCCGGGCGGCACCATCATGCTGCGCGCTCACCGCGCCATCGAATCGATTACCCTGGACCGCGAAGTCGCTCACCTCAAAGACGAGCTGATGCCGAAGTACGCCAGCCTGATCTACACCGGTTACTGGTGGAGCCCTGAGCGTCTGATGCTGCAACAGATGATCGACGCCTCCCAGGTCAACGTGAACGGCGTCGTGCGCCTGAAGCTGTACAAGGGCAACGTGATCGTGACCGGCCGCAAGTCCGACGATTCGCTGTTCGACGCCAACATCGCGACCTTCGAAGAAGACGGCGGCGCCTACAACCAGGCCGACGCGGCAGGCTTCATCAAGCTCAACGCGCTGCGCATGCGCATTGCTGCCAACAAGGGCCGCAAGCTGTTCTGAGTCCTTCGGGCCTGATGTGAAAAAACGGCCTTGTCGTAGTGACAAGGCCGTTTTTTTTGATTTTCCCTCCTTTGGATTGATCGTTATCGGTCAACGCTCCTGTCTCCTTCAACTGCGCATCGTGCATTGCATGGGGCTCTTGTTCCGCATTTTATTCTCTTTCAAATCTTTCCCAATACGCATGTGTTCAACGAATGAGTGTCGTAAATAATACAGAACGTTGCTCTTTGGCCATGTTTGTCTTGTTTGCTCAAGGTGTCGATGTGTTCTTTGAGTAAAATATCTGACACTGAATCGGTTAAGAACAGGAATAATCTCGGCGAATGCTTGTTTGGATGTAGGACTTTTTCCAATAGCTCCTCTATTTCCGGTTCGGTATGTGTCTTTCGAATGTCGATGATATACATCCGGTTTACCGGTTTTGGCAATTTTATAGTGTTCGGTTCGATATTCGATGACGCAGGGATTACCTCGGTGGCAGGTATGTTTTCCTCTTCGAAAGCCTTGAGAAAGTTTTTGTCATTGTCGAAGTCGGAAGGCGCATAGAGAGAGCGGTAATTGAAGTTTAGTGTGATGAAGAACAAAAACAAGAGATAGAACGGAAAGCTGATCAGAAACCAGATATAGATCTCCCGCTCATCATTGTCGAGGAAGGGCAGGGAGACCGCAGCGGAAGTCTCCGATATAAAGGCGAAGATGGCAATAACGGTGATGGGGTTGGGGATCTTCCTGTTGATTTTTAGCATGGTCTTTACTCATGAATGGTCTTTCTCGTCGTCTGGGTTGGATTGATTGGTCGTGTTTAAGTTGTCGGGTAAACAGGGCTGTCGGTGTCTGGTGTTTATATTAAATTTCGGAAGTGCGATATATGTAAGTTGTTTCAGTTGTTTTTAATGTCTGGTCGTTGATCTTTGTTTCGGAGTTTTTTCAGTCTGTCGTGAAGGCTCTGAAGGAGGGCGTGGCAGACGCCGAACTTCCTGATGTGAATTCATGATTTTCTGTAAGTGAGTCTTTTCTGTAGGAATAATCTTTATTGCCTGTAGGAGGCGTCTCTCGGTGCTGGTCTAGAGGAACTTATCCATGCCATGGGTGAAATGACTACGTTATTGTGCCGGTTCTAAAAATTCGAACAGCGAAACTGGACTTGCCCATGAATAAAGTGCTGATCGTGGATGATCACCCCGTCATTCGTCTTGCGGTACGTATGCTGATGGAACGTCATGGCTACGAAGTCATTGCAGAAACCGATAATGGCGTGGATGCGTTACAACTGGCTCGTGACCAGATGCCGGATATCGTCATTCTGGATATCGGCATACCGAAACTGGATGGACTGGAAGTCATTGCGCGTCTTACGACAAGTGCGATGCCGTTGAAAGTGCTCGTGCTGACATCCCAGTCACCGGGACATTTTTCCATGCGCTGCATGCAATCGGGGGCGGCGGGATATGTTTGCAAGCAACAGGATCTGACGGAGTTGCTGAGTGCAATCAAGGCGGTACTGTCCGGATACAGCTACTTCCCGAACCAGGCGTTGCACACTGTGCGGACCAGTCTTGGTAACGCCAGCGAAGCAGACATGGTTGATCGTCTGTCCGGGCGTGAAATGATGGTGTTGCAGCAATTGGCGCGCGGCAAGACCAACAAGGAAATTGCCGACGGGATGTTTCTCAGCAACAAGACCGTGAGCACTTACAAGACCCGGTTGTTATTGAAGCTCAACGCGCGCTCGCTGGTGGATCTGATCGAACTGGCGCAGCGAAACGGCCTGGTTTGAGGTTTGTAGTGGCTGACGGATCATGGGCGGATCGAAATCAGCGTGTGACAGAAAGAGAAAAGCCTCCGTTTCGGGAGGCTTTCAAATGTCAGAGATCAAAATCGTAATCGGCCAATTGCTTCTGCAGTCGGCGCTCCTCAAGCAGGTTGTCGATGGTTCGGCGCTTGCTCAAGTTGGTCTTGGCGACTTCAACCACAGGTTCGGCATCATCGGCCTCCGTGGCGATAAAGTCGTCATCCGCTTCCAATTGCTCTTTGCTGGTGCTCATAAGGTCAACTCCAGGCTAAGACTGCCTTTGGCGCTCCTTATATCGATATTCCAGCAGATGGTAAAAAAGATTTTTTCAATCGATAAATCAATAAAACCAATAGCCGCTCAATCGTCAGAAGTTTTGTGCTTGTAGTCGCACAGATCTTCGATCCGACAGCTGCCACAACGGGGTTTGCGTGCCAGGCACACGTAGCGTCCGTGAAGAATGAGCCAGTGGTGCGAATCGAGCAGGTATTCTTTTGGCACAAACTTCATCAGCTTCTTTTCCACCTCGACCACATTTTTACCCGGTGCAATGCCGGTGCGGTTGCTGACCCGGAAGATGTGGGTGTCCACGGCCATGGTCAATTGGCGGAACGCGGTGTTGAGAACGACGTTGGCGGTCTTGCGGCCAACGCCGGGCAAGGCTTCCAGTTCTTCGCGCGTCTGCGGGACTTCGCCGTTGTGCAACTCGACCAGCAGGCGGCAGGTCTCGATCACGTTTTTGGCCTTGCTGTTATAGAGGCCGATGGTCTTGATGTACTCGGACAACCCTTCGACGCCCAAGGCGTGAATGGCCGCCGGCGTGTTCGCCACCGGGAACAGCTTCGCCGTCGCCTTGTTAACCCCGACGTCCGTGGATTGCGCGGACAGAATCACCGCAATCAACAGTTCGAAAGGCGAGGAGTAGGCCAGTTCGGTCTTGGGCTCGGGGTTGTCCTCGTGAAGCCTGCGGAAGATCTCCAGACGTTTTGCGGCATTCATGGGTGATGCGTTTCCTCGGGTGGGGCGGCAGGGCGAGTCCAGGCCTGACGGGCGGCCAGTAGCAGTCCAAGCAATAGGAAGGCGCCGGGAGCCAGCGTCGCGAAATGCAGGCCTTCGCTGAACAGAATCAAACCTTGCCAGTGTGCCGACAGATGATGGCCGATGCTGCCCTGACCGATCAGCTCACGCAACACTGCGAGCACAATCATCAGCACGGCAAACAGGGCGCACAGTTTCAGCCGTTTACGAACAGGCTGGCGAAAAAAACCATTGCGCTCCAGCACCACGCACTGCAAGCCAATCAACCCGGCATAAAGGCTGATCAGTTGATGCCACTGCAGCGCACTGCGTTGCAGAACAATATCGGCGCAGCCCGCCAGGGTCGCGGCCAGTACCAGGCTGATCGGCAACAGGCTTTCGCTGCTCAGGCGCGAGCGTAGCGGTGTCATGCACAAACCGTAAACGCCCACGACAACCGCAAACATCAACAGAGTCGCCAGCGCGCCCGCCACGGAGTCGGTGGCACCAATCAACAGCACCAGCATCATCGAGTTCGATAGTGTTGCTGACGTATTCATGGCGCGCTCCCGAGCAGGGTCGTCCGGTGTTCATCGAAGTAACGCAGAGCATCGTGGATGGCGTTGATGGCCGCGCGAGACGTAATGGTTGCGCCAGCGATCTGGTCGAATTGCCCCTGATCCTTCTTCAGGGCCCATCCCGCGTCCGTCGGTTGGTTGCTCGATTTTCCGCTAAAGGTCTGAAGCCAGCTATTTGGCCAGTCGCCGATATGTCCACCCAGCGAAGGTGTTTCGTTTTGCTCGAGGGTTTTGACACCGAGCAATCGGCCGTTGGCGTCGATGGCAATCAGCAACTCGATATTCCCGGCATAACCTTGGGTCTGGCTGCGCAACAGCACCGCTACAGGTTGGCCGCTTTTGCTCGCCCGATAACCGCCCAGCAACAGACTGTGGCTCAGGTTGATGTCGGTCAGCGTCAGAGGTTGTTCAAGCGGCAGATTGTCGTAAGCGTCGAGCGGCAGTACGTCCAGCAGCTTGCGACTTTCAAGCAGGCGCTTTTCGGCGGCGATCTGAGGTGCGTTGCTTCGTTGCACCAGCCACGTCACGCCGATGCCCAACGCAGTAATCAACACCAGTGTGATCAGACTGCTCGTGCGGTTCATGGCGTCACCTGCGCCTGACGGGCCATCGCGAAGCGCTCCAGCGCCGGCACGCACAGGTTCATCAACAGCACCGCAAACGCCACGCCGTCCGGGTAGCCACCCCAGGTGCGAATCACGTAAGTCAGCAAGCCCACGCCGCCGCCGAACAGCAGGCGGGCGAGCGGGCTTTTTGCCCCCGACACCGGTTCAGTGACGATGAAAAACGCCCCTAGCATCGTCGCGCCGCTCAGCAGGTGAAACAGTGGCGAGCCGTGGGAATCCGATCCCGAACCGTTCCAGCAAAGCAGGCTGATCACGAACAGGCTGGCGAGCATGCCGACCGGCGCGTGCCAGCCAAATACCCGACGCTGCAACAGGAACAGCCCGCCGGCGAGAAACGCCAGGTTCACCCATTCAACGCCGTGCCCGCCAAAACGACCGAATGCCGGATTGCCGGCAAACAGTTCGTCCATGGTCAGGCTTTTATTGATGCGCAGACTGTCCAGCGCGGTGGCCTGAACCCAGGCATCCGGCTGCGCGCCCAGATTGAACACCTGGCCAAAAGCTGCCGTCAGATCCAGGCCATGGGCCGGCCAATGAGTCATCGGTTGCGGGAACATCACCATGGCCAGCGCGAAGCCGAGCATGGCCGGATTGAACGGGTTTCGGCCCACACCACCGTACAGATGTTTGCCCAGCAGCAGGCCCGAGGCGATCGCGGTGACCGTCAGCCACCACGGGCAATAGGGCGGCAGCGCGATCGCCAGCAGCGTGGCGCTGACCACCGCGCTGCCATCGGTCAAGGTGGCCCGCAGCGGTTGCCGGCGCAGATGAGTCACGGCGGCTTCAACGCCCAAGGCCGTGACGACGGACAGGACCAGGTTGATCAACACGCCCCAACCATAAAACCAGAACAACGCCAGTAATCCCGGCAATGTCGCCAGCAAAACCAGCTTCATTGCCTGTTGCAGGCGCTCGTCTCTGGTTTCAATGGATGACATGGGCTTGTACCTGCCGCTCTGCTTCTTGCAGGCGGGCGCGGGCCTTTTCGAGGATGTCGGCGGGCGTGCCGTCGCGCCGTTGCAGCTTGTTCAGGTCGGCGCGAGCGTAGGCCAGTTCGGTTTTCAGCTGACGCAGCTGGTCGTCGATCGGACGTTTCTCGACACGCACAAGCTCCGGCGCCGGTTGATCGCTCGCGGCTTCGGCGCTGTGCAGCGCCTGTTCGGCGTCACGCAGCGCTTGCTCCAGCGCGGCGATCTCGGCTGGCGGGGCCTCTGCGGTTTGCGCCTTTTTCAGCTCGGCGCGGCGCATCGCCAACTGGATTTTCGCCCGTTTCAGATCGGCGTCTTTTGCCGGTGCGGCTACGACCGGCGCAGGTGCCGCGCTGCTTTCCAGCTTCGCCAGTGCCTGTTCGGCCGCTTCGAACTGTTGTTGCAGGACGATCAACTGCGATTGCTGATCGAAGGTCGGCGGATGACCGAACGCCTTGAGCGACTTGTTCAATTGCGCCCGGCTCATGGCCACGTCGATCTTGGCTTTTTTCAGCGCGGCATCGGCGGTGGCGGCTTTTTGTGCGCGCACCCGTTCGAGCGCCGCCTGCACCGGATCCAGCGTGGTGGTGGCGACTTCGAGCTGTGCTGCACGCTGCGCCCGGGCTTCGCGTTCGGCCTGCTTCTGCTGTTCTTCGCGTTGCAGGCGAGCATTGCGCCGTTCGAAGCGCTGACGGGCGTGATCGCGTTTGGCCGCGCGGGCCTGCTGTTCTTCAAGGCTGGTGGCCAGGCCACCCACTACCGGCAGCGTGCCCAAAGGCAGCGGATGCATCTCGATGCAGTCGACCGGGCAGGGCGCCACGCACAGATCGCAACCGGTGCATTCGTCGATGATGACCGTATGCATCAGTTTTGCCGCGCCGACGATGGCGTCGATCGGGCAGGCCTGAATGCATTTGGTGCAGCCGATGCATTCGGCTTCGCGGATGAATGCCACTTGCGGCGGCGCGGAGCCACGACTGATGTCCAGCTCCAGCACCGGGATTTTCAACAGTTCGGCCAGTGCCGCGATGGTTTCGTCACCGCCCGGCGGGCACTTGTTGATCAGCTCGCCGTCGGCGATGCCTTCAGCGTAGGGTTTGCATCCGGGATGGCCGCACTTGCCGCATTGGGTCTGCGGCAGCAGGGCATCGATGCGTTGAATCAGACTCATGTTTTGATCAGTCCACTGAATCCGAGAAAAGCCACGGCCATCAGTCCGGCGCCGATCAACAGGATCGGCAGGCCACGAAAGGGCAGGGGAATATCGTTGTCGGCCGTGCGCTCACGCAAATCGCTGAACAGGCTCAACACCAGCCAGAAACCCAGACCGGCGCCAAGGCTCAGCGCAATCGCATGAAACAGGCCTTTGTCCGCTTGCGCGTTGATCAGCGTCAGCCCCAGCACACCGGCATTGCCCAGCAACAGCGGCCACAAACCGTCGAACGGCAGTGCGGGTAGCCAGCGCGCCAGCAACTTCAGCAACGGCGTGATCAGCAGGACGCTCAACGGCAGAAACACAAACAGGCGCAGGAATTCCAGTTGCAACGGCACCAGCAGCCAATGCCAGATCGCGTAACCCGCCACACCGACAATCAGCATCAGACACAACGTTGCCAGCCCCAGCGCATGCACCTGACGGCGTTCGCCCGCCAGCAGCGGATCGACGCCCAGCGGCCAGTGCAACACGAAGTTGTTGATCAGCGCAGCACTGAAGAGCGTAAGCACGAGTTCGGTCATGGTTCTGCCGGCAGGAACGGGCGTGTGTCACTTAAGGTTAGGCATTATCCGGCAGCCGTGGAGGGCGGGCCAGATATGAAAAATCCCACAGGCGCACGGAGCACGCCTGTGGGATCTGTCAGGGCAGAACCTTACTTGATGCGCTGACCCGGCTTGGCGCCGCTGTCCGGGCTCAGCAGGTAGATTTCTTCACCGCCAGGGCCGGCCGCCATCACCATGCCTTCGGAGATGCCGAACTTCATTTTCCGTGGCTTGAGGTTGGCGATCATCATGGTCAGGCGACCGTCGAGCTTGGACGGATCCGGATAAGCGCTCTTGATCCCCGAGAACACGTTGCGTTGCTCGTCACCGATATCCAAGGTCAGACGCAGCAGCTTGTCCGCGCCTTCAACGTGTTCGGCCTTGACGATCAGCGCGACGCGCAGGTCGACGGCGGCGAAGGTGTCGAAGTCGATTTCCGGCGACAGCGGATCCTTGGCCAGTTCGCCATTGCCGGCAGGCGCGGCGGCGCCGGTGTCGGTCTGGCTGGCGGTCAGGTCTTCTTTCGAGGCTTCGGTCATGGCTTGCACTTTTACCGGGTCGATGCGGGTCATCAACGGCTTGAATTCGTTCAGCTGGTGGTTGGCCAGCAGGGTGGTGTGGTCGTTCCAGGTCAGCGGGGCGACGTTGAGGAACGCCTCGGCATCGGCGGCCAGCAGCGGCAGCACCGGCTTGAGGAAGATCACCAGCTGGCGGAACAGGTTGATCGCCGTGGCGCAGACAGCCTGGACTTCATCCTGCTTGCCTTCCTGCTTGTTCAGCGACCATGGCGCCTTGTCGGCGATCCAGGCGTTGGCGCGGTCGGCCAAAGCCATGGTTTCGCGCATGGCACGGGCAAAGTCGCGGGCTTCATAGGCGTCGGCGATGCTCGGCGCAGCGGCCAGGAACGCTTCAGTCAGTTCCGGCGCGGCGTTGGTGTCCACCAGCAGACCGGCGTTGCCCTTCTGGATGAAACCGGCGCAACGGCTGGCGATGTTGACCACTTTGCCGACCAGGTCGGAGTTGACCTTCTGCACGAAGTCTTCGAGGTTCAGGTCGAGGTCGTCCACGCCACGGCCCAGTTTGGCCGCGTAGTAGTAGCGCAGGTATTCCGGCGACAGGTGATCCAGGTAGGTACGGGCCTTGATGAAGGTGCCGCGGGACTTGGACATCTTCTGACCGTTGACGGTCAGGTAGCCGTGCACGTTGATCCCGGTCGGCTTGCGGAAACCCGCGCCTTCGAGCATCGCCGGCCAGAACAGGGCGTGGAAGTTGACGATGTCCTTACCGATAAAGTGGTACAGCTCGGCGGTGGAGTCCTTGCCCCAGAACGCGTCGAAGTCCAGCTCCGGCGTGCGGTTGCAGAGGTTCTTGAAGCTGGCCATGTAGCCGATCGGCGCGTCCAGCCACACGTAGAAATATTTGCCTGGCTCGCCCGGGATCTCGAAGCCGAAGTACGGCGCATCGCGGGAGATGTCCCACTGTTGCAGGCCGGCGTCCAGCCATTCGGCGATCTTGTTGGCCACGGCATCCTGCAGGGTGCCGCTGCGGGTCCAGGCCTGCAGCATTTCCTGGAAGTCCGGCAGCTTGAAGAAGAAATGCTGGGAATCCTTGAGCACCGGGGTGGCGCCGGAGATTGCCGACTTCGGATCCTTCAGGTCGGTCGGTGCGTAGGTCGCACCGCATTTTTCGCAGTTGTCGCCGTACTGGTCTTCAGTGCCGCACTTCGGGCAGGTGCCCTTGATGAAGCGGTCGGCCAGGAACATTTTCTTTTCCGGGTCGAAATACTGGGTGATCGAACGTTGGGCGATGTGCCCGGCGTCACGCAGCTTCAGGTAGATCTGGCTCGACAGTTCACGGTTTTCTTCGGCGTGAGTGGAGTGGAAGTTGTCGAAGTCCACCAGGAACTCGGCAAAGTCGGCGCTGTGTTCAGCCTGGACGTTGGCGATCAGTTGTTCCGGGGTGATGCCTTCCTTTTCCGCGCGCAGCATGATCGCCGAACCATGGGCGTCGTCGGCGCAGACGTAAATGCACTGATTGCCACGATGCTTCTGGAAGCGCACCCACATATCGGTCTGGATGTATTCCAGCATATGGCCAAGGTGGATCGAACCGTTGGCGTAGGGCAGGGCGCTGGTGACGAGAATCTTGCGTGGTTCGGACATGTGGGGCTTCGCTACTTGATGAAACGGAGGTCGGCCACTATAAAGCGCCGGGAAAGATATTTCACCTCTGCAAATCGTTGCCGGACATGCCGTCCGGAGGACAGAAGGGGTAGGATACCCGCCATCTTTTCCCAGTCTTGTTATCGGAGTTGCCCATGAGTGCCGTCACTCGCGCAGCGGTGGAAGCCGTCCTCAGCCAATACACCGACCCTTACCTGAACCAGGATCCGGTCAGCGCCGGTTGCGTGCGCAACATCGAAATCACCGGCGATCACGTCAGCGTGCAGCTGGAAATCGGCTATGCCGCCGGTCTGTTCAAGAGCGGCTGGGCGCAATTGCTGCAACTGGCCATCGAAAACCTCGACGGCGTGGTGACTGCCAAGGTCGAGGTCAATAGCGTGATCGCCGCGCACAAGGCCCAGGCGCAGATTCCGGGGCTGGCCAACGTCAAGAACGTGGTCGCGGTGGCCTCAGGCAAGGGCGGTGTGGGCAAATCCACCACCGCCGCCAACCTGGCGCTGGCATTGGCTCGCGAAGGCGCGAAGGTCGGGATTCTCGATGCCGATATCTATGGCCCGAGCCAAGGCATCATGTTTGGCATTCCCGAGGGCACCCGTCCGCAGGTCAAAGATCAGAAATGGTTCGTGCCGCTGCAGGCCCACGGCGTGGAAGTAATGTCGATGGCGTTCCTGACCGACGACAACACGCCGATGGTCTGGCGCGGGCCGATGGTGTCCGGCGCGCTGCTGCAACTGGTGACGCAAACCGCTTGGGGCGACCTGGATTATCTGGTGATCGACATGCCGCCAGGCACCGGCGACATCCAGCTGACCCTGGCGCAGAAAGTCCCGGTGGCCGGTGCTGTGATTGTCACGACACCGCAGGATCTGGCGCTGCTCGACGCGCGCAAAGGCGTGGAGATGTTCCGCAAGGTCAACATTCCGGTGCTGGGCGTGGTGGAAAACATGGCCGTGCACATCTGCTCGAACTGCGGACACGCCGAGCATCTGTTCGGTGAGGGCGGTGGCGAGAAGCTGGCGACCCAGTTCGGCGTCGAGTTGCTGGCCTCGTTGCCGCTGTCGATGCTGATCCGCGAGCAGGCCGACGGCGGCAAGCCGACGGTGATTTCCGAGCCGGACAGCCAGATCGCCATGGTCTATCAGGAACTGGCCCGTCACGTCGGCGCGCGGATCGTGTTGCAGGAAGCGGCCTCGCCGGCGATGCCGAATATCACCATCAGCGACGATTGATGCCTGTGGTTTAAACAAAAACGCCCCGGTGCCTGTGCACCGGGGCGTTTTTCATTGCGCGACAGAGGTCAGATGCGCAACCCGCCATCCATCTCCAGAATCCGGCCGGTGTAGTAGTCGTTCTCGAAGATGTAGGCCGCCGAATGGGCGATCTCTTCCGGCTTGCCCATGCGCTTGAGCGGAATGCCCGAGGTCATTTTTTCCAGCGCTTCGGGCTTCATGCCCAGGGTCATCTCGGTTTCGATGAAGCCCGGTGCGATGCCCGCCACGCGAATGCCGTAGCGCGCCAGTTCCTTGGCCCAGGTCACGGTCGCCGCAGCGACGCCGGCTTTGGCGGCGGAGTAGTTGGTCTGGCCGACGTTGCCCGCGCGGGAGATCGACGAGATGTTGATGATCGCGCCGCTGTTCTTCAGCTCGACCATTTTTGCCGCCACTTCACGGGTGCAGAGGAATACGCCGGTCAGGTTGACGTCGATCACCGCCTGCCATTGGGCCAGGCTCATTTTGGTCATCTCGCCGTCCTTGACCTTGAGCAGCAGGCCGTCGCGCAGGATCCCGGCGTTGTTGATCAGGCCGTGGATCGCGCCGAAATCTTCGGCGACCTGGGCAACCATGTGCGTCACCTGCTCTTCATTGGCGACGTTGCACAGATAGCTGCGTGCCTCGACACCCTTGGCCTTGCAGGCAGCGACGGCGTCATCGAGTTTTTCCTGGTTCAGATCGACCAGCGCCAGCTTCGCGCCCTTGCCTGCGAAATACTCGGCCATCGAGCGGCCCAAGCCTTGGCAACCGCCAGTGATAATGATTACTTTGTCGTTGAGTTGCATTCGCATGCCCCCGAGAGCAGGTCAGAGTGGTCCTTATAGGTAGCCTCTCGATCTGCACCGGCCAGGGGCCTGTTGCACATGAGAACTGCCCGATGGCGTGTGGGACAAATCCCATGCGCCCGTCCGTTTTTTCGACGGATTCTATTTAAGGAGTCATAAATTGAGCGTTGAAGCGGCTAAGAATGCCCGAGAATTGCTTCTCAAGGAATACCGTGGCGTGCTGTCGACCCACTCCAAATCGATGCCCGGTTTTCCGTTCGGCTCCGTGGTTCCCTACTGCCTGGACGAGCAGGGCCGGCCGCTGATCCTGATCAGCCGCATCGCCCAGCACACTCATAACCTGCAGAAAGATCCGAAATGCTCGCTGCTGGTGGGTGAGCGCGAGGCCGACGATGTGCAAGCCGTTGGTCGTCTGACCTATCTGGCCGAGGCGGAAAAACTCGAAGACGCTGCCGCCATCGAAGCCGCCGCCGAGCGCTACTACCGCTATTTCCCCGATTCGCAGAATTACCACAAGGCTCACGATTTCGATTTCTGGGTGCTCAAACCCGTGCGCCATCGTTACATCGGCGGTTTTGGCGCGATCCACTGGGTCGATCACCTGACCCTGGCCAACCCGTTCGCCGGCAAGGCCGAAATCAGCATGGTCGAGCACATGAACAGCGACCACGCCAAGGCCATCGCGCATTACGTCGACCTCGCCGGTCTGCCGAAAACCGTGCCGGCGCAACTGGCCGGGATCGACACCGAAGGCATGCACTTGCGCATCGGCCAGGCACTGTACTGGCTGCCGTTTCAAGCGCCTTGTCATACGCCGATACAAGTGCGCGAGGCCTTGGTTTCTCTGGCTCACGCCGAGGTCTGGCCAAAAAATGCGGTGGCCGACGCTTGAATTCACGAAAGGGCGACGTCATCTAAGGCTTACTGCAAGGCATTTCTTGCGTTGAGGAAACTTTGATGCGCCCTTTTTTGTTGCTCTTTCTGCTGTTCCCGGTGTTGGAGCTGTTCGTATTCGTCAAAGTGGCAGGCTCGATCGGATTTTTCCCGGCCCTGCTGCTGATCATTCTCGGCTCGATGTTCGGCGTGTTCGTGCTGCGCGTCGCCGGGCTGGCCACCGCACTGCGTGCCCGTGAAAGCCTGAACCGCGGCGAACTGCCTGCGCAAACCATGCTCGAAGGCCTGATGCTGGCCCTGGCCGGTGGCCTGTTGATCCTGCCGGGCTTCATCAGCGATGTGGTCGGTCTGGTGCTGCTGTTGCCGTTCAGTCGTCGACTGGTCGCCAACAAGATGCGTCAGCGCGCCGAAGAACAGGCCATGCGCCAGCGAGCGTTCGCCGATGACCTGCAACCTCGCGGCGGTCCTGCACCGCGCCAGCCGCTGGGTCGCGAAGGTGATGTGATCGAAGGCGAATTCGAACACCGCGATACCAAGTAACTTCTGCATCGACACGGCACCTTCGGGTGCCGTGTTCGTTTGTGGGGCGAATTCATGCAATGTGCGTGAAAATTTTTTAGCCCCCGCCCTTGTAATAAGCTTATGCGCCCTTATGTATCGGTCACCGAAAGGTTTCCGACATTTTGAGTCGGACAGACTTCCGCGGTTCGCTCGACGAGCCGCAACCGGCGCAGGCCGGATTCGTTAAACCCGCCGGGACTACACCGGCCGATGAAAACCACAATTAGGAGAGATCGACAATGAAGCTTCGTCCTCTGCATGACCGCGTCGTTATCCGTCGCAGCGAAGAAGAAAAGAAAACCGCTGGCGGTATCGTCCTGCCAGGTTCGGCTGCTGAAAAAGCCAACCACGGTGTGATTCTCGCTGTAGGCCCGGGCAAAGTTCTGGAAAACGGCGAAGTGCGCGCACTGTCCGTGAAGGAAGGCGACAAGGTTGTGTTCGGTCCTTACTCCGGCAGCAACACTGTGAAAGTCGACGGCGAAGACCTGCTGGTAATGAGCGAGAACGAAATCCTCGCTGTTATCGAAGGCTGATTACCCGCTCATTTTCCCGCTACTACAAAGTATTTAAGGAATATCGATCATGGCTGCTAAAGAAGTTAAATTCGGCGATTCCGCCCGCAAGAAAATGCTGGTTGGCGTAAACGTCCTGGCTGACGCGGTAAAAGCGACCCTGGGCCCGAAAGGCCGTAACGTGATCCTCGAGAAGAGCTTCGGCGCTCCGACCATCACCAAGGACGGCGTTTCCGTCGCCAAAGAAATCGAACTCGAAGACCGTTTCGAAAACATGGGCGCGCAGCTGGTCAAAGACGTTGCCTCCCGTGCCAACGATGACGCTGGTGACGGTACTACCACCGCTACCGTTCTGGCTCAGTCGATCGTCAACGAAGGCCTGAAAGCCGTCGCTGCCGGCATGAACCCGATGGACCTGAAGCGCGGTATCGACAAAGCGACCATCGCGATCGTCAAAGAACTGAAAGCCCTGTCCAAGCCATGCGCTGACACCAAGGCTATCGCTCAGGTGGGCACCATCTCCGCCAACTCCGACAACTCCATCGGCGACATCATTGCCGAAGCCATGGAAAAAGTCGGTAAAGAAGGCGTGATCACCGTTGAAGAAGGCTCGGGCCTGGAAAACGAACTGTCGGTTGTAGAAGGCATGCAGTTCGACCGTGGCTACCTGTCCCCGTACTTCGTCAACAAGCCGGACACCATGGTTGCCGAGCTGGAAGGCGCGCTGATCCTGCTGGTCGACAAAAAGATCTCGAACATCCGCGAAATGCTGCCAGTACTGGAAGCCGTTGCCAAAGCCGGCCGTCCACTGCTGATCGTTGCCGAAGACGTTGAAGGCGAAGCCCTGGCGACTCTGGTCGTGAACAACATGCGTGGCATCGTTAAAGTCGCAGCCGTCAAGGCTCCAGGCTTCGGCGACCGTCGCAAGGCCATGCTGCAGGACATCGCCGTTCTGACCGGCGGTACCGTTATCTCCGAAGAGATCGGCCTGAGCCTGGAAAGCACCACCCTGGAACATCTGGGTAGCGCCAAGCGCGTGACCCTGTCCAAGGAAAACACCATCATCGTTGACGGTGCTGGCGTTCAAGGCGACATCGAAGCCCGTATCGCTCAGATCCGTGCCCAGGTTGCCGAGACTTCCTCGGACTACGACCGTGAAAAACTGCAAGAGCGTCTGGCCAAGCTGTCCGGCGGCGTTGCAGTGATCAAGGTTGGCGCCGGTTCCGAAGTTGAAATGAAAGAGAAGAAAGCCCGCGTTGAAGACGCCCTGCACGCAACCCGCGCAGCCGTTGAAGAAGGCGTGGTACCTGGCGGTGGCGTTGCGCTGATCCGCGCTCTGGAAGCCCTGACCGAACTGAAAGGCGACAACGCTGACCAGAACGTCGGTATCGCTGTACTGCGTCGCGCTGTTGAAGCGCCGCTGCGCCAGATCGTTGCCAACTCCGGCGACGAGCCAAGCGTGGTTGTCGACAAGGTCAAGAACGGCGAAGGCAGCTTCGGCTACAACGCTGCTACCGGCGAATACGGCGACATGATCGAAATGGGCATCCTGGACCCAACCAAGGTCACCCGTTCGGCTCTGCAAGCTGCAGCCTCCATCGGCGGTCTGATCCTGACCACCGAAGCTGCTGTTGCTGACGCACCGAAGAAAGAAGGTGCAGCTGGCGGCGGTATGCCAGACATGGGCGGCATGGGTGGCATGGGCGGCATGATGTAAGCCAGCCTTACCCCTGTAACGAAAAACCCCGTCTGCGAGAGCAGACGGGGTTTTTTATTGCCCGCGTTTCAGAGTTTCAGACGTTGACCGGATGGGCCTGCGTGTTTGTTTCAGCCTTGACTGCCGGGCGATACAGAATCCAGTAATACGAGCCCAGACAGATCAGCCAGCAGAAGATCGCCGTCCACACGTTGTGGGAGAAGAAGTGCGCGCCCTGCATCATCCGGCTGATCGAGAATACCGAACCCAGCGCGAAGGCGAAGATGAACGCCTGACGGGCCAGCCGTGGGCGACGGTCACGCAGCACGAAGAACAGCGCAAACAAGGTAAAACCGGTGGCCGCATGACCACCCGGCCAGCAACGACCGGGCTTGTCGGTCGGCGGGCGATGATCCAGCAGTTTGCTGTAGGTTTCGTGGCCGCCGAACTGTTCGAGACTCCATGGGCATTGCACCGCTGTCACCGCTTTCACCGGCGTGACAAACGAGGTGGCCAGACCCAGCGACAACACCAGACAACCCAGCTCACGCTTGAACGGTTTGAGCCGATCAATGAAAAACGCACCGATGAACCCGAGGATGGCAAACACCGAAAAGGCGATCACCACTTGTTTGGCGCGGTCGTGGAGGATGTCTTCGAGAAAGTAACTGTGCCGGCCGATGAAGTCGCCCGCGACCGGATCGTAAAACAGCTGCGCCAGATCCATGTCCAGGTCGGTCAGCTCCAGCAACACCAGAATGACCGCCGCGACGGCGGGAATGCCCAGGCAAAGCCATACATTCAAAGGCCTTGAAGCGGGGCGGGCAGAGATCGAAACCATGGCAATTCCTTCATCGATAAGGTCTTCAAAGAAGCACAACCGCGTGAGTCTGCGCCTGGTTCTGTCGGCGATTTGTCGGCCGCTCGTGAAAAACTCGTCAAGTCCGGCGATCCGTGCAATTAAGTCAAATCAACCTACCCGGCGCCTAGCCGTGAGCCACACTTGGCCGTAAGCTGCGCGGGCCAAGACGGCCGTTACTGTGTACGTAGGAGGTGCCCATGCGAATTCTGTTGGTCGAAGACAACCGCGATATCCTGGCCAATCTGGCCGATTACCTGGGGCTCAAAGGCTATACCGTCGATTGCGCCCAGGACGGTCTGTCGGGCCTGCATCTGGCCGCCACCGAGCATTACGACCTGATCGTGCTCGACATCATGCTGCCGGGCATCGACGGCTACACTCTGTGCAAGCGCCTGCGCGAAGACGCCCGTCGCGACACGCCGGTGATCATGCTCACCGCCCGCGACCAGCTCGACGACCGCCTGCAGGGCTTCAAGTCCGGGGCCGACGATTATCTGGTCAAACCGTTCGCACTGTCGGAACTGGCAGCCCGGGTTGAAGCCGTGATGCGCCGCACCCAGGGCGGCGGTCGCCGTGCCCTGCAGGTCGGCGATCTGAGCTACGACCTCGATACCCTCGAAGTGACCCGCGAAGGCAAATTGCTCAAGCTCAACCCGGTCGGCCTCAAACTGCTGGCGGTGCTGATGCAAAAAAGCCCGCATGTCCTGCGTCGGGAAATTCTCGAAGAAGCGCTGTGGGGCGATGACTGCCCGGACAGCGACAGCCTGCGCAGCCATGTCCACCAATTGCGTCAGGTGATCGACAAACCATTCGCAAAGCCATTGCTGCACACCGTGCACGGCGTGGGTTACCGCCTGGCCGAGGGCCGCGATGGAGTTTAAGCAAAGCCTTGCCCAGCGGATCATCATCGCCTTTGCGCTGATGAGTGCGCTGGTGGCCGGGGCGTTTGCGATGGGCATCGTCGCGACCGTGCACCTGGTCGAGGAAAAACTGATTTCCGCCGGGCTGGGCGGGGATCTGCAACGCCTGCTGCTGATGGACAACGTCTCGGACTGGAGCCACCGGCCGGAGCCGGATCAGCTGTTCTACTTCAGTGGCGGGCCGGGCGACTTCGAGCTGCCCAAGGACCTGCGGCACCTGGATTCGGGTTTCCATGAAGTCTTTCGCGAGCAGCTGTCGTACCACGCGATGGTCGAGGTGGTCGACGGTCGTCGTTATGTGCTGCTGCAGGATCAAAGCGATTTCGAAGAGCGCGAGCGCGTGCTGTTCGCCGTGGTGCTGGTGGGCTTTGTGCTCAGTCTGGCGCTGGCGGTGTTCCTCGGCTGGGTTCTGGCGCGCAAGGTGATGGCTCCGGTGGTGCGGCTGGCGCGCCAGGTACGCCATCGCGACCAGTTGCTCGGGCTGGCGCCTCCGCTGGCGCCGGACTACGCGGCAGACGAGGTGGGCGAACTGGCGGTGGCGTTCGACGCTACGCTTGGGCGCCTGCGTCAGGCGCTGACGCGGGAGCGGCTGTTCACCAGCGACGTCAGCCACGAATTGCGCACGCCGCTGATGGTATTGGCCAGCTCTTGTGAACTGTTGCTGGAAAATCCGGGTATCGATCAGCGCGGCAAGGCCCAGGTTCAGCGCATTGCGCGAGCCAGTGAGGAAATGCGCGAGCTGGTGCAGACCTTCCTGATGCTCGCCCGTGCTCAGCGCGAAGACGCTGGCGCCGCCCCTCGGCACACCCTCGCGCAGGTGGCCGACAACCTGCTCTGCCTGTGGCGCGAGCCCATCGAATCCAAGGGCTTGCAGCTGACTTTCGAATCTGGCAACCCGCCCGACACTCGTTATAACGCGACGCTGCTCAATGCCGTGATGGGCAATCTGCTGCGTAACGCCTTGCACTACACGGAGCAGGGGTTTATTCGCCTGACGCTCAATGAGAACGGTTTTGTGGTTGAGGATTCGGGCGTGGGCATTCCTGAGGAAAAACGCGAAGCCATGTTCCAGCCGTTTGTGCGCGGCAACGAAAAGCGTGGCGAGGGACTTGGATTGGGCTTGTCGCTGGTTCAGCGCATTTGTGAGAACGAAGGCTGGAGCGTCACGCTGAGCACGATGGAGCCCAATGGTTGCCGTTTCGAGGTCGATCTGGGCAAGCGCTGAAGATCAGCCGGTTGTTGAGGGTACTCCCGCCAACCTGTCTAATTCCTGTATAACCTTGAAATAGTTTGCCGATTTACATGACGTTTTTTTCACAAAGGGATGACCTGACGCTGACACACCGCTGCTTAAGGTGGTGTCATCAGTAATTCAGGAGTCCTGGTGATGGCCGGCCCGATCAAACTCGATTTTTCCGAAAAGTACGACGACAACCATGCGCAGAAATACCTGCGTAAACACCAGGACGGTCTGGGGCGTCGTTTGTCCAACTGGCGGGATCAGCAGTTGGCCCGCAAGGCGTTGACCCTCGTTGGTGAGCCGGGACTGGTGCTCGACCTGCCATGCGGCGCAGGACGTTTCTGGCCATTGCTGGCGGAAAAGCCCAATCGGGTGATCATCGGAGCGGACAACTCCGAGTCGATGATCAAGACCGCCATGCAGGCGCAACCGGCAGATGTGGTGAAACGGGTACAACCCTTGCACACGTCTGCGTTCGACATTGCCTTGCCTGATAACGCCGTCGACAGCATTTTCTGCATGCGACTGCTGCATCACATCGGCGAAGCCGAGCACCGCCGGGCGATTCTGCGTGAGTTCGAGCGTGTCACCCGGGACAGCGTGATCATTTCGCTGTGGGTGGACGGCAATTTCAAGGCCTGGAAACGCAAACGCGCCGAGCAAAAGCGTGGCCAGGAGGGTTACCAGAACCGGTTTGTGTTACCGGCCGCAACAGTTGAAAAGGAATTCGAAGAGGCAGGATTCCGGATCCAGGAACAACTGGACTTTATTCCGCTCTATGCCATGTGGCGAGTTTACGTATTACGCAAGAGGTAAGAGGATGGCAGTGCAATTTGCAGCAGAAGCGGAAGTCGCTCCCGAGGATCGCTTCGACTACTACTGGAACCAGCGTGGCGAATGGGTCGAGGAACCCAATGTGCGCCGTGGTGGCGAAAGTGGTGTGCAACGAGTCAAGGGGCGCGATGGCCAGCTGCTGTATGCCAAACGCCAGACCGGACATATCTATCGCAGCTGGCGGCATCCGTTCGGACGTCCGACCGTATTGCGCGAGCTGGATGCATTGACCGGGGTTTCACGTCTGGGTGTACGGGTGCCCGAAATTGTGTTCTGCGGTGCCCAGCCAGATCCAGAATTCAAGTGGCGTGCACTGCTGGTGACCAAATCGCTCGATGGCTTTCAGGAGCTTGAGCATTGGGAAGCCGGCGGCGGCCGCGAGCAGTATGGCGAAGCTGTCTATGAGCGCGTGCTCAAGGACCTCGCCGAAAACCTGGCGCGCATGCACAAGGGCCGTTGGCAGCACAGCTGCATCTACATCAAGCACGTGTTTGTGCGGGTGACGGGCGAAGGTGAATCGGCCAAGGTCGAAGTCGCCCTGATCGATCTGGAAAAATGCCGTCAGCGTCTGACCGCTCATCGCGCGGCCGCCCATGACATGAAGCAATTGCGCCGCCACTCGTCGTTCAGCGCGACAGACTGGAAAAAACTCGTCTACTTTTATGAGACGGCGTTTGGCAGCGCTATCAAAGGTTTATAGCGATGAAACTAGAAATTGCTCGAGGTTTGTTTCTGGTAGGAGCCTTGGCAGTTGCATCATTGGCGGTGGCGGCCTGGGAACAGCCACGCATGCAGGTGATCGGCGCCTCGGCGAGCGACCCGCATTGCCCGATGCCACGGGTGGCGAAAGCCGCCGTGGCCACACAACCCGATCATGATCTTTTACTGTTCATGTTCGGACTTTCTCAAGGGATGAGGCCGCAGAGTTGAATCGATTGAAATCTCTTTCTACAAGAGCCAAAGGCCTCGCTGATGCGAGGCCTTTTTTATTGCGTCATGGCTTTTTTTACTGCGTCATGCCTTGGGATCGGGTTTCGCCAGCACGGTGTAAACGCACGGCAGGACAAACAGCGTAAACAATGTCCCGATCGACATCCCCGTGGCAATCACCGTCCCGATGTCGAAACGGCTGACCGCCCCGGCGCCGGTAGCCACGATCAGCGGCACCATGCCGAAGACCATCGCCGCGGTGGTCATCAACACCGGGCGCAGGCGAATCGCTGCCGCTTCCTCCACCGCCTCACGGGGTGTCAGGCCCTTCTCCTTGCGTAACTGGTTGGCGAACTCGACGATCAGAATCCCGTGCTTGCTGATCAGCCCGATCAATGTCACCAGCCCGACCTGGGTGTAGATGTTCATGCTCGACCAGCCGAGGAACAGCGGAATCAGCGCTCCGCAGATCGACAACGGCACGGTCACCAGAATCACCAGTGGATCGCGGAAGCTCTCGAACTGCGCCGCCAGCACCAGGAAAATGATCGCCAGCGCTAACGCAAAGGTCACCCACAGCGCGCTGCCTTCCTGGACGAACTGCCGGGAGGCGCCGCCGTAATCGAAGGCAAACCCGGCCGGGGCCTCCTCCCGAGCGATCTGCAACACACTGTCGATAGCTTCGCCCATGCTCACCAGCGGGAACCCGGACAGCTTGGCCGCGTTGAGTTGCTGGAACTGGTTGAGCTGTCGCGGTCGTGCGCGGTCGGTCACGGTGATCAGGGTCGACAGCGGCAGCAGTTCGCCCTGGGTGTTTTTCACGTAGTAATTGTTCAGCCAGTCCGGGTTGTCGCGGTAGGCCCGTTCGACCTGTGCGATGACCTTGTAACTGCGGCCTTCGATGGTGAACCGGTTGATCTCGGCTTCGCCGAGCAAGGTCGCAAGCGTACCACCCAGATCCTGCATCGACACGCCCATCTGCGCAGCCTTGGCGCGGTCGATGTCGACCACCACTTCGGGTTTGTCGAAAGCCAGGTCGAGGTCGACGAAGGCGAACTTGCCCGACTCCATGGCGCGCTTCTTGATCCGGTCGGCCACCTGCAGCAACAACTCGTAGTCATTGGCGGTGTTGATCACGAACTCGAACGGCAGGCCTTCACCGGTGCCAGGCAGGGACGGCAGGTTGAAGCCGAAGATCTGCAGGCCCGGAATGCCCTCGAGTCTGCCCTGTACCTCGGGGAGGATTTCCATTTGCGTGCGGCTGCGCTCGTTCCACGGCTTGAGCAGGAAACCGCCGATGCCGCTCTGAACCCCGTTATAGCCGTTGATCTGGAACGAGGAGTAGTACTCCGGGAACTCCTTGAAGATCTTGATGAACTCGTCGGTGTAGGTGTTCAGGTAATCGAGGTTGGTCGGCTGCGGGGCGTTGGCCATCATGAAAATGATGCCCTGGTCTTCGTCCGGCGCCAGTTCCGACTTGGTGAACTTGAGCAGCACCGGAATCAGGCACAGCACGATCACCGCAAACACCAGCACCACCGGCCGGGTATTGAGCGTGCCGTGCAGCATGCTCTGATAGCGGCGCTTGAGGCTGTCGAAAATCCGGTCGAGACGGTGGGCCAGGCCCGTGGGGTTTTCGTCATGGCGCAGCAGCAAGGCGCACATCATCGGCGACAGGGTCAGGGCGACGACGCCGGAGATCACCACCGCCCCGGCCAGGGTCAACGCAAACTCCTTGAACAGTGCCCCCGTCAGCCCGGTGAGAAATCCGATCGGTGCGTACACTGCCGCCAGGGTGATGGTCATCGACACCACCGGCATGGCGATTTCCCGGGCGCCTTCGAGCGCGGCGTCCATTGGTGTCTTGCCTTCCTCGATGTGCCGGTGGATGTTTTCCACCACCACAATTGCGTCGTCGACCACCAGCCCGATGGCCAGCACCATCGCCAGCAGGGTCAGCAAGTTGATCGAGTAGCCCATCATCTGCATGAAGAACATCACGCCGATCATCGACAGCGGAATCGTCACCACCGGAATGACCACTGAACGCAGCGCACCAAGGAACAGGAACACCACCACGATCACGATCAGCACCGCTTCGAACAGGGTTTTCACCACTTCGTCGATGGAGGCCTGGATGAACAGCGTGGCGTCGTAGGCGATCTCGCTCTTGAGGTTGGGCGGCAGCTGGGCTTCCAGCTCCGGCATGATCTTGCGCACTTCCTTGATCACTTCCAGCGGGTTGGCGCCGGGCGTGGCCTTGATCCCGATGTACACCGAGGGCGTGCCGCCGAACGAACTGATCGAGTTGTAGTTTTCCGCACCCATCTCGACCCGTGCCACATCGCTGAGCAACACCCGGCTGTCACCGCTGACCTTGAGCGGGATCTTGCCGAAGGCTTCGGCGGACTTCAGTTCGGTGTTGGCGTTGATGCTGGTGACCACGTACTCGCCTTTCACTTCGCCGGCGGCGGAGAGGAAGTTGTACTGGCGCACCGCGTTGGTCACGTCGCTGGCGCTGAGGCCGAAGCCGGCGAGTTTCACCGGGTCGATCCACAGGCGCATGGCGAACACCTGGTTGCCGAGAATCTCCGCCTCGGCCATGCCCGGCAGGGTCGCCAGTTTCGGCTGGATCACCCGCGACAGGTAGTCGGTGATCTGCGGGTTGTTCAGCTCCTTGCTGAAGAAGCTGATGTACATCAGCGCCGAGGCGTCGGCGGCTTCCTTGCTCAGCACCGGATCTTCGGCGTCCTGAGGCAGCTTGTTCTTCACCTCGTTGGCCTTGGCCAGCAGTTCGGTGAACAAACGGTCGCTGTTGGAGCCGATGCGCGCGTAGATCGAAATCACCGAGAAGTTCTGGCGACTGACCGAGGTCATGTAGTCGATGCCCTCGGCGCTGGCCAGGCTCTGTTGCATCGGCTGGGTGATGTAGCCCTGAATGGTTTCGGCGTTGGCCCCGGGGTACGCGGTGGTCACCGTGATCAGGGCGTTTTCCATTTGCGGATACTGGCGCAGCGGCAGCTTGCTCCAGGCCTGGAAACCCAGCAGCACAATCAGCAGGCTGACCACGGTGGCGAGCACCGGGCGGCGGATGAACGGATCGGTAAAAGCCATGGGGTTTCCTTGATCAGTCGGCGCGGGGCGGACTGTTCTGCTCGCCGAGGGTCTTGTCGTCGCTGATGGCAATGTGGGCGCCGTTGTCCAGTTTGATCTGGCCGGCCGTCACCACCTGTTCGCCGCTCTGCACGCCCTTGTTGATCATCACCTGGCCATCGCGGCGTTCGCCGGTCTCGACGAACCGACGCTCGGCGATCAGCACAGGCTGGCCCTTGTCGTCCTTTTCGACGGAGCCGTCTTCGGCTTTCTTCTGGGTGACCACGTACGTCGAGTTGCCGTAGAGGGTGTAGGTGATCGCGCTTTCCGGAACCACGATGTGTTTCTGCGGATCCGGCAGCAGCACCTCGATGCTGGTGAACATGCCCGGCAGCAACTTGCCGTCGGGGTTGGCCAGGGTGGCGCGCACCAGAATGTTACGGGTGGTGCTTTCGACGATCGGGTTGATCGCGGTAATGGCGCCGGTGAAGCTCTGGCCGGGGTACGCCGCGACCGTGATCTGTACCGGCTGACCGATGGCCAGTTTCGGCACCGACTGTTCGGGCACGTAGAAGTCGGCGTAGAGGCTGCTCAGATCCTGCAGGGTGGCGATCTTGGTGCCGCTGGCGAGGTAGTCGCCGATGTCCACGAGGCGGATGCCGATGGTGCCGCTGAAGGGCGCGACGATGCGTTTTTTCGCCAGCGCCGCATTGAGTTGATTGACCGTGGCCTTGTTCTTTTGCAGCTGCGCCGAGAGCCGGTCGAACTCGCCTTTGGAGATGGCGCTGCTGCCGACGAGCTGGCTGCCGCGACCGTAATCCAGCTGTGCGAGGCCGAGATCGGCCTTGGCGGTTTCGAGAAAGGCGGCTTCGACGGCGCTGTCCAGTTGCAGCAAGGGCTGGCCGGCCTTGACCTTCTGCCCCGATTCGAATTTCAGCTCGGTGACGGTGCCGGCGTTCTCCAGACTCAGGTCGACGCCTTGCAGCGCTTTCAGCGTGCCGACGGTGGGCAGACGCATCTGCCACGGGCGCTCGACGGCCGTGGCCACGGCGACGCTGATCGGCGGCTTCGGCTTGGAAAAGCCCTGGATCATCGTATAGATCGAGAAGGCCTTGTAACCGGCGAGAAGCAGAACGATCAGCAGTACAACACCCAACATGATCAGCATGCGGCGACGCAGCATATTTCCAGTTCCTTGGAGAAAATCAGGCGAGACAGGCGGGCACATTACCCCGAGTCCGGCAGGGATTCCAACTGCCAGTTTTTACCGGGTGTAAGGGAAGAAGGTGGAGGAAAGCGGGGCCGCCGACCGAACGGTCGGCGGCGAATTTCAGGCCATCAGATGAAGATGGTTGTCCCAGAGCCCTGCGGGCAAATCCAGCGGTTTGGCCAGAAGATCGTCCTGACGGCAATCGTAGTAGCGGCAGCGTCCCTGACCGGAGGTCACGACGAACCCGTCTTTCACCGCACCGACGCCGGCGCAGTCAGGCAATGGGGCATCGAGGCGAACTTCGCCGCTGTCCAGATCCCAGATGAAGAAGCGGTTGCCGCGCGGTGCGGTCAGTGCCACCAGACGCAGGTCGCTGTGCACGGCGACGCTGGCGGTGTAATGACCCATCGACTGCAACTGATGGTCCGGCACCGGGAACGCCACGAATGGCTGGCCGGGACGTTTGATCGCCAGCAGCTCCGAGCGCTCATGGGAAGGCCCCATGAATTGCTGGCCGGCGACGATGGTGCCGTCGCTGGCGATCCCCAGGTGGCGCACGCTGTTCATCTGCTGGGCGAGGGTTTCCTTGCTCAGCAGGGTGCCGTCGCGCTGCATCAGCACCAGGCTCGGCTCCATGGCGTCGAGGTTCATGTCGACCCGGCTTTCGGCCTCGGTGCGGATGCCGCCATTGGCCACCACCAGGGTTTCACCGTCGGGCATCCACGACACCTGATGCGGGCCGAGACCGTGGGTGGAAATCTCGCCGCTGTGCACCAGCCGTTCGCCTTCGAATTTGTACACCCCGAGCAGGCCACGGCCCGGATCGGTGGTGTCGTTTTCGGTGGCGTACAGATAGTCGCCGCTGTGGTGGATCACCGCATGTCCGTAGAAATGCCGGTTCGGCTGCGCCGTCACGGTTTGCAGCAATCCACCGTTGCGCAGGTCGATCAGGTAGCTCTCGGTGCCCGGCCGGCGGGCGACGAACAGCGCGATCGAAAGCGTTGGGTGATTGATGATGTCGTGGCAGCGCTGGCCGACTTCGGTGGCAAACACCTGGGTGCCGTCCAGCCGATAACCGACGGCGTAATGCTTGCCGTCGGTGTCGTCCCGCGCCGACAGCAGCAGCGGGTTTTGGTCCTTGCGTTTGAACAGCGTCCAGCCGCCCAGTGTCACTGCTCCCAGCAGCAAACTACCTAAAGTCAGAGCCTGGCGTCGCAGCATGGCACGTGCCCTCATCAGTCACCGTCGTTGGCGTTGAAGCCCAGTTGGATGCCCAGCGCCTTGGCCAGCTCGCCTTCGTGCAGGCGGTGGACGACGTTGAGGCTGTCGTAGATGTCGTTGAGCTGCTGGCGACCGGCGTCATCGTTGAGCATTTCAGTCAGCGAGCGCTGAGTGCTGCCGAACAGTTTGAGCGACGCTGCGTAGGCTGCATCGATCTTGTCCGCCAGCGGCTTTTGCTCAGCCGGCAGCAGGCCGCGCAGGCCTTTGTTGTCGACGCCTTCCCAGACGGTTTTGGCCGCCGCGAGGCTGGCTTCCAGCGACTCCATGGACGACTGGCTGCGCCATGCGTCAGCCTGGAACGGCTGAGGCACGCCCTTGCTCTGACGGCCCATCGGTGTGCCGAGTTTTTTCTTCAGGGTGTCGAGGGCGGTGACCTGTACCCGCAGCAGATCGGCGATCGCTTCGTGGGAGTCGGCGTAGCGCTGGTTCGGGAACTTGCTCATCTGCGCGAGCATGCCGTCGGTGTTGTTCCAGCTGCTGAGAATCTCTTCGGCCAGTTGTTTCTGACGCTCGCCGATGGCCACCAGCAGTGGGCAGTATTTGGCTTTCTGCGCGTCGTTGGCGACGTCAGGCTTGGCGTCGAACAGGATGTACTCGTAAGCGGACAGGCCTTGCACCACGACGCTGGACTTGGCCAGTGCGGCGGCATCGATCTGCGGCTGCGCGGTGACCAGTTGCTCGACCTGACGGCCGACCAGGTTTTTCTTGTCCGGCCAGAACTGCACCTGCCACGAACGGTTGCCCTCGGCCAGCGGGCCGATCAGCAGCGGTTGCAATTCGGCCCAGGCTTTCTGCGCGTGCAGGAAGTCGGCACGGGCGGTGTCCAGCGACTCTTTGCCCTGGCAGTAGGCGAGGGCGCTCACGGCCAGTTGCTTGTCGGCTTCGACCCAGCGGGTGTAGGTCGGCAGGATCACCGATTTGGCGATGGCCGCCGAGGTGACGGCTTGCGGATCCTGCGGCGAGCACGCGCCGAGGGCCAGTGCGGCAAGGCTGGTGAACAACAGCTTGGGACGGAACATGTCGGGCTCCCGATTCTTTTAAGTGTTTAAAGTGAGTTCAAGAACGCCAGCAGCGCGGCACGCTGCTCGGCGTTGAAAGACAAAACCTGTTGCTGCGCCGCCTTCGCTTCGCCGCCGTGCCAGAGCACGGCTTCGAGCAGGTTGCGGGCGCGGCCGTCATGCAGAAACTGGGTGTGGCCGCTGACGGCCTGTGTCAGGCCGATGCCCCACAGCGGCGGGGTGCGCCAGTCGCGGCCGGAGGCCTGGAATTCCGTGCGGTTGTCCGCCAGACCTTCGCCCATGTCATGCAGCAGCAGATCGCTGTACGGGCGAATCACTTGATTGGCCAGTTCAGGTTCGGCCGCGTTGGCGGCGGTGGTGTATTTCGGTGTGTGGCAGGACTGGCAGCCAGCCTGGAAAAACAGATTCTTGCCGGCCAGCACCTGCGCATCGTTGACCCCACGGCGGGCGGGAACGGCGAGGTTGCGGCTGTAGAACAGCACCAGGCGCAGGATGTTGTCGCTGACTTCAGGTTCGCCGTCCGGGCCGTTGCCGTTCGGCGCCTGTTTGCAGGCGGTTTGCGCGTCGGTGCAGTCATCAAACGGTCTCAGGCTGGTGGTGAGGCCCATATCACCAGAAAACGCGTGAACATTTTGTTGATTGAGGTTCGGTTGGCCGGCTTTCCAGCCAAATCGGCCCATGACGGTCTTTTGCTGCTCATCGTCCCAGACCCGGTTTGGCCGGCCGTTGATGCCGTTGTTCTCTTTGGCCTGCGCGGCGGCGTTGGCGAGGATCGCTTCTTCCGGGATCGCTTCGAGCAGGCCCAGGCCGATCATCGGCGGCGCAACGCGAGCCGAGAAACGTGTGTCCGGGTGCATCGGGCCGTAGCCGAGCTGGGTGATCTGCAAGACCGGTTTGCGCAGCTCGACCTCGGTGCCGTCCTTGAAGCGGACCGGTACTGGCGTGTAATCGACCCGCACCTTGCCTTCCGGCGCGACGCCGGGGACGGCCATGTCCTGGAACTGGCCACCGTAGACCGGCTCGGGCACCACGCCCACTTGCTCAATGACCTTGGCATAGGCCGGCGCATCGGGAATCGACAGGCGCACCAGCATCGACACCGCGTTGGCCGCGTCCGGAGTCGGTGGATGGCCGCGGCCGTCCTTGATGTGGCAGTTCTGGCAGGCGTTGGTGTTGAACAGCGGACCGAGGCCATCGCGTGCGGTGGTGGTCGACGGCGCGATCACCCACGGGCTGCGAAAGAAACTGTTGCCGACGCTGAAGTCCACTCGCCGCGACGGTGGCAGATTGGCGGACGGCAGGGAAAACGCGTTCTGATCGCTCTTGCGCACGGTCGCGGTGCCACCGGAACGAGCCTCACCCGGCTCGGCCTTGGTGAAGCGCGGGGCGTCATCGCAGGCACTCAGGCCCAGGGCCAGAAACAGTGCGGACAAGCGAAGAGGCAGCGAGGGCATCAGACTTCCTGCAAGAGGGGCGAATTTAAAGGCGCAAAGTCTAACAGGGCGAGGGGGTTTGAATAAGAGGAATTATCGTTTGCTTGATGCACGTCAGGTCAGCCAGAACGAAAAAGGCGACCCGAAGGTCGCCTTTTTTAACGCGGACGCTGTGATCAGAACTCGTGATCGGCGTTGTCCGGGTTCAGGTCGCTGATGCCCAGTTTGCCGGCAGCGGCTTCGATCGAACCGGTCTGCTTGACCAGCGAAGCGATGGCGTCACGGACAATCTGGTTGCCGGCGGTGTTGCCGGCCGCGATCAACTGGTCGTAGTGCTCACCCTTGTTGGCGTGATCGACCATGACCTGGATCTTGGCTTCGGTGGCGGCCAGATCGGCTTTCAGCGCGGTGTCGGCAGCCGGATCAACCTTGGCCACCAGCGACGACAGGCTGGCGCCGGTCATTTTGGTGCCGTCGACGCGGGTGTACTCGCCCAGGTAAACGTTACGAATGCCCTTGGCATCGTAGAAGTGCGAGTTGTGGGTGTTGTCGCTGAAGCAATCCTGTTCGTCTTCCGGGGAGTTCGCTTCCAGGGACACCTTCATGCGCTCGCCGGCCAGCTCGCCCAGGGACAGGCTGCCCATGCCGAACAGCATTTTGCGCAGGCCGCTTTCAGCCGGTTCGGCTTCCAGGGTGGCACGGTAGTTGTCGGCCACGTTCGGCTTCCAGTTGCCGACCATTTCTTCCAGGTCGCTGACCAGCAGCTGGGTCACGGCTTTCAGGTAGGCACGACGACGATCGTTGTGACCGCCGGTGGCGCCGGCGCCTTCCAGGTAGTCCGAGGCCGGACGGTTGCCGGCGCCAGGGCCGGTGCCGTTCAGGTCCTGGCCCCAGAGCAGGAATTCGATGGCGTGGTAGCCGGTGGCAACGTTGGCTTCGGAGCCGCCCAGCTCGTTCAGGCTGGCGAGTTTTTCCGGGGTGATGTCCTTGACGTCGACCTTGTCTTCGCCGACCTGTACTTCGGTGTTGGCGATGATGTTGGCGGTGGCGCCGGGGTTGCCCAGTGCGTGTTCGTAGGACTTGTCGACGTAGTCGATCAGGCCTTCGTCCAGAGGCCAGGCGTTCACCTGACCTTCCCAGTCGTCGATGATGGTGTTGCCGAAGCGGAACACTTCGCTCTGCAGGTAAGGAACGCGAGCGGCAACCCAGGCAGCCTTGGCGGCTTTCAGGGTGTCGGCGTTCGGCTTGGCGAGGAACGCGTCGATGGCGGTTTGCAGGGTTTTCGCGGTGGATTCGGCATCGCTGTAAACGGCGAAGACCATGTCGGCGTAGTGCGAGACAACGGCTTTGCCGGCGGCCTCGTCGACTTTACCGGCGGCAGCAGGCGCAGCCGGTGCAGCGGTGCTCGCAGCCGGAGTCGGCGCAGGAGCGGCGGCCTTTTCTTTGTCTTTACCTTCGCCGCAACCGGCGAGGGAAATAGCGATGGCCAGCAGACTGGCGGTAGCCAGAGGCATACGAATCATGGCGAACATCCTGCTTCGGTAATTGAGTGGACAGGCGCGGGGGGGCGCAAAAGCTGCGACATAATGCAAATCTTTCGCATTATGTGTAAAGGGTTGTAGCTGGAAATATTTCCTATTTGCGTGGGGGTTGCGCTGGATCAACAGCGTAGACCACGCCCGGCGGATCAAGGGTTTTGCCGGGCTTCGCAGGGAGACTTCAGAGGATGGCCGCGTTGCTGCGCTGGGCCTGCTTGAGATAAACGCTCAGCTCGCGCGCCGGCAGCGGTTTGCTGTAGTGGTAACCCTGACCTTCGTGGCAGCCTTCGGAGATGATGTAGGTTTCCTGTTCGGCGGTTTCCACGCCCTCGGCGATCACCTGCATGCCCAGGCTCTTGCCCAGTTGAATGATGGCGCGAACGATGGTCGCGTCATCGTCGTCATCCAGCAGGTCCTGGACGAAGCTCTTGTCGATCTTGATCTTGTCCAGCGGCAGACTCTTGAGATAGCTCAGTGAGGAGTAGCCGGTGCCGAAGTCGTCAATGGCGATCAAGGCGCCGGAGCGGCGCAGGCTCAGCAGGTGCTGGGCGGCGGTGCTGATGTCTTCCATCAGGCCGGTTTCGGTGACTTCCAGCTCCAGGCTCCGCGGTGGCAGGCGGTACATCTGCAACAGATTGTTGACCACCCGTGGCAGCTCGGCGTGGTGCAGTTGCACGGTGGACAGGTTGACCGCCATGCGCAGGTCGACGAAGCCCTGATCGTGCCAGTCGCGCAGTTGCTTGCAGGCCTGATCCAGCACCCATTCGCCGATGGCGATGATGGTGCCGTTCTGCTCGGCCAGCGGGATGAACAGGTCCGGCGGCACCAGACCGTGTTCCGGATGTTGCCAGCGGATCAATGCTTCGACCCCGACTACACGGTGATCGCGGTAGCTGATCTGCGGCTGATAGACGAGGTAGAACTGATTGCGCAGCAAGGCATCGCGCAGGTCTTTTTCCAGTTCGCGACGGCGGCGCATCTCGCTGTCGACGCTGGCGATGTAGAACTGATAGCGGTTGCGCGAGCGGGTCTTGGCCAGGGTCATGGTCTGCTCGGCTTTCTGCAACAGCTTCTCGGTGCTGTCGCCGTCCTCCGGGAACAGGGTGATGCCGATGGTCGCGCGCAGGCGGATTTCCTGATGATCGAGGGCGAACGGCGCTTCCAGGTCATCGAGAATGCTTTGCGCCAGTTCCGCCGCTTCGTAAGGCTGTTCGATATCGGCCTGCACCAGCGCGAACTGGTCGCCGCCGAGACGGGCGAGGGCGCCGAGGCGACCGCTGTGGGCGCGTAGCCGGTCAGCCAGGGCCAGCAACAACTGGTCGCCGGTCTGGTAGCTGAATTGTTCGTTGATGCCTTTGAAGTCATCCAGTCCGACACACAACACCGCAACCCGACGCTGCAGCTTGCCGGCATCCACCAGGATCTTGTCCAGTTGCTGCTGCAATTGCTGGCGGTTCGGCAGGCCGGTGAGGAAGTCGTACTGGGCCATGCGCAACAGACTGTTTTCCGCCTCGTGGCGCAGGTGGGTGTTGCGTTCGATGGATTCGAGCAACTGGTTGGCGGTGTTGATCCAGATACCCAGTTCGTTTTTCTCGTGGCCCTTGAGCTGCGGAATCTTGTGTTCGCTGGGGCGGTCCGGGTTGATCTCGGTGAGGTGTTCGATGATCCGCGACAGCGGTTTGGTCAACAGCCAGTGATAGACCAGGTACAGCACCAGACCCATGGCCAAGGCACGCAACACACCGGAAATGAAGATGATCACCGAGCTGACGATGAACCCCTGCCCGTAGGTGGCGGTGTCGAGGGTGATGCTCAGGTCGCCGTAATATTCGCTGTAGGGGCCGCGTCCCACCAGTTGGGTGGTGAAGGTGCGTTCCTGGCCAAGAATCAGGTCGGTCAGCCAGCGGCTGTTGGAATGCTGCAGCTCACGCGACTTTTGCGCGAGCATCGCTTCGTTGGGATGGCCGATGGAGGCCTGGCGCACGGCGTCGTCCTGGAACAGGCCTTCGATCACCTGCATGCCCATCTCCCGGTCCAGGCTGTAGACCGCCTGGGTAGAGGGATCGCGGAACATGTCGAGGATGCGTTCGGCATCGCCGGCGACGGCCTGGCGTGTTTTATAGGCATCGAAAACGATCTGCGCGCAGCTCAAGACCACGCCGACGATCAATGCCGACAGGAGCACGACCCGGAGCAACTTCACCGACAAGCTGTTCTTGAGTTCCAGCTTCAAAGGGTTATTCCTTGTTCCGTGCGGGTAGCGTCAAGTTGCCATGAGTATTGGCAATCCCGTGTTGGCAGTCAAAGGGACAATCGAGCCGCGGAAAATTTGTCCGTGGCCTTGGCCGAAATGCTGCTGTCTGGAGTATTTGCCCTATTTGTACTGTGTCGGTAGTTTCGGTCTCCAACTTGAGGGGCGTCGGACAATTTTTCCTCTTTTGATGGTAGTTCGCCGTGGCTTGGGAGCAAGGCGAGAAGGGCTGCTTTACGTGTGGGAAAAGGCCCTGTTTGTGATGCGACTCACCCATGATGATTTCTGCGGGCAGAAAAAAACCCGGCAATGGCCGGGTTTTTTGTCTGGCGTGCAGCTTAAGCGGTGAAGGTCTTGCCTTCGAACTGCTCGGCCACGAACTTCCAGTTGACCAGGTTCCAGAACGCCTCGACGTATTTTGGACGCAGGTTACGGTAGTCGATGTAGTAAGCGTGTTCCCACACGTCGCAGGTCAGCAGCGGGGTGTCGCCGCTGGTCAGCGGGTTGCCGGCGCCGATGGTGCTGGCCAGAGCCAGGGAACCGTCAGCCTTTTTCACCAGCCAGCCCCAGCCGGAGCCGAAGGTGCCGATCGAGGTTTTGCTGAACTCTTCCTTGAACTTGTCGAACGAACCGAAAGCCGCGTTGATGGCTTCAGCCAGTGCGCCGGTTGGTTGACCGCCGGCGTTTGGCGCCAGGCAGTTCCAGTAGAAGGTGTGGTTCCAGACCTGAGCGGCGTTGTTGAAGATGCCGCCCGAGGAAGTCTTGACGATTTCTTCCAGGGTCTTGCCTTCGAACTCGGTGCCTGGCACCAGGTTGTTCAGGTTCACGACGTAGGTGTTGTGGTGCTTGTCGTGGTGGAATTCCAGGGTTTCCTTGGAAATGTGCGGCTGCAGGGCATCGTGTGCGTAAGGCAGCGGCGGCAATTCGAAAGCCATGATGATTCTCCTAATCAGGTCTGTTGCGGTGAGCGCAAGGCCGATCACGGGCGGCCAGAAATGCACCGGCGAGTTTTTACTCTTTGCGGCGCAGGGTTCGGATCATAGCACCGGGGGTGCGGCTTAACCACGCAACAACTGTGTGGGATAGAGGTTCCAGAGCTGTTTGGAATAATCACGAAGCCAGAATGAGCTGACCCGCCACCGTGAACATCATCACCGCGACCAACAGATCGAGAATCCGCCACGTACTCGGCCGCGCCAGCCACGGTGCGAGCCATGCCGCGCCGAACGCCAGGGTGAAGAACCACAGCAGCGAAGCACTCGCCGCGCCAATCACATAAGCGCCGGGCACCGACTGTTGCGCGCCGAGAGAACCGATCAGCAAAACGGTGTCGAGATAGACGTGCGGGTTGAGCAGCGTCACCGCCAGTGCGCTGAGCATCACCGCCCGCAGCGAACGTACGGTCTGGTTTTCACCCTGCTGCAAACTCTGTTTCGAGAAGGCCCGGCGCAACGCCTGGCTGCCGTACCAGATCAGAAACACCGCGCCGCCCCAGCGGGCAACCGCCAGCAACGTCGGGTTCTGCGCCAGCACCGTGGCCAGACCGAACACTCCTGCCGCCACCAGCAACGCATCACAGGCAACGCACAGCGCCGCGACTGGCAGGTGATGTTCACGCCGCAGGCTCTGCGCCAGGACAAAGGCATTCTGGGTGCCGATCGCCATGATCAGCCCGAACGCCACCAGCAAACCGTTGGTATAGCTTTGCCACATGACGGTTACTCCGCGTTGGCTGCGAGATCGCGCAGCACTTGCATGGCGCGTTCGGCGTCGGCCTGACCGACGAACAAATGGTCGTGGTAATAACCGGCAATCACGTTGCAGCTGATCCCGGCCTTGCCCAGTGCGGTGGCGAATGCGGCGGTCAGGCCGACGGCTTCCAGCGCCGAATGAACGTTCAAGGTGATCCAGGCCGCGACGTAGTCGAAGCTGAAACCGGCGCGCTCGGCGTGGGACCGTTCGAGAATCACCGTCAGGCCTTCCTGTTCACGGAAACTGCCTACAACTTCCAGGCCGCTCGGCAACTGGCCGTCGCGCAAGGTGCAGAAGACGTATTCGCCGGCATTGAGCTGCGGGCTCATGCTGCGCAACAGGGTGGTCAACGAGGTTTCGCCAGCCATGGGGATGGTCCTTGATAAAGAGTGCTTGCTGGCTATTCTCCCGGTCGACGCTGTATAAGAATAACAAATAGTGCTGATCGCTCATTAGGAAAACTGATGTTCGACTACAAATTGCTTTCCGCTCTGGCCGCTGTGGTCGAGCAGGCCGGATTCGAACGGGCGGCGCAGGTGCTTGGCCTTTCGCAATCGGCGATTTCCCAGCGGATCAAACTGCTGGAAGCGCGGGTCGGCCAGCCGGTTTTGGTGCGTGGCACGCCGCCGTCGCCGACCGAGATTGGCCGACGTCTTCTCAACCATGTGCAGCAAGTGCGCCTGCTCGAGCGGGATTTGCAGACGCTGGTGCCGGCGCTGGACGAAGAAGGCCTGCCGGAGCGCCTGCGCATCGCCCTGAATGCCGACAGCCTCGCCACCTGGTGGGCCGAGGCGGTGGGCGAATTCTGCGCCGAACAACATCTATTGCTCGATCTGATCGTCGAAGACCAGACCGTCGGCCTCAAACGCATGCGCGCCGGTGAAGTGGCCGGTTGCCTGTGCGCCAGTGAGCGACCGGTGGCAGGCGCGCGCAGCGTGTTGCTCGGGGCGATGCGCTATCGAGCGCTGGCCAGTCCGGCGTTCATCGAGCGGCATTTTCCCGATGGCGTGCGGGCCGAACAATTGCCGCGCACCCCGGCGCTGGTATTTGGCCCGGACGACTTTCTGCAGCATCGATACCTCGCGTCCCTCGGCGTCGATGGCGGTTTCGAACATCACCTGTGCCCGTCGTCCGAAGGTTTTATCCGCCTGACCGAAGTCGGGCTCGGCTGGGGACTGGTGCCGGAATTGCAGGTGCGCGAGCAGCTGGAGCGCGGCTTGCTGCGCGAACTGTTGCCAGATAAACCGATCGACGTGCCCTTGTACTGGCATCATTGGCGCAATGGCGGTCAGTTGCTCGGGCTGTTGACCGAGCAATTGGTGCGCTCGTCGGCGCAATGGCTGGTGCCGTTGGACTGACGGCCAGCGTCAAGACTCACGAATCAGGCAAAACGAAAGACAGCGGAGCTCTACATGAAAATTCTGGTCACCGGCGCAAGCGGCTTCATTGGCGGACGCTTTGCGCGTTTCGCCCTGGAGCAGGGCCTGGACGTGCGGGTCAACGGTCGCCGGGCCGAGGGTGTCGAGCATCTGGTGCGTCGCGGCGCCGAGTTCGTTCAAGGCGATTTGAGCGATCCGGATCTGGTGCGTGCGCTGTGCAGCGATGTCGAAGCCGTGGTGCATTGCGCCGGTGCGGTCGGCTTGTGGGGCCGGTATCAGGACTTCCATCAGGGCAACGTCCAGGTCACCGAAAACGTGGTCGAGGCCTGCCTGAAACAACGGGTTCGGCGGCTGGTGCATCTGTCGTCGCCCTCGATCTACTTTGACGGTCGCGACCACCTCGGCCTGACCGAAGAACAAGTGCCCAAGCGCTTCAAGCATCACTACGCCGCGACCAAATACCTGGCCGAGCAAAAGGTCTTCGGCGCCCAGGAATTCGGTCTCGAAACCCTCGCCCTGCGCCCGCGTTTCGTCACCGGCGCCGGCGACATGAGCATCTTCCCGCGCTTGCTGAACATGCAGCGCAAGGGCCGTCTGGCGATCATCGGCAACGGTCTGAACAAGGTCGATTTCACCAGCGTGCACAACCTCAACGAAGCGTTGCTCAGCAGTCTGCTGGCCGACGCCTCCGCACTGGGCAAGGCCTACAACATCAGCAACGGCGCCCCGGTGCCGCTGTGGGATGTGGTCAATTACGTGATGCGCAAGATGGAAGTCCCACAGGTCACCAAGTACCGTTCCTATGGTCTGGCCTACAGCGTGGCGGCGCTTAACGAAGGTGTGTGCAAGCTCTGGCCCGGGCGTCCCGAGCCGACCCTGTCGCGCCTGGGCATGCAGGTGATGAACAAAAATTTCACCCTCGACATCAGTCGCGCCCGGCATTATCTGGACTACGATCCGAAAGTCAGTCTGTGGACGGCCCTCGATGAGTTCTGTGGCTGGTGGAAGGCCCAGGACATTCGTTGATACGAATCTGCCGGCCGGCACTGAACCGCGCCACGGCTTGAGGGTCAACCCCAGCGGCCGCGGGGTTTATACTTCGCCCCAATCTGCCATCACCGCGTTTCACAAAGGTTGCCTCAATGTCCATGCGTAACGATGCCCACGACGATTTCGACGATGTACCGAGCCTGCGCGCCGATACTCTCTATGACGACGATTTTCCGGCCACCGCCCGCACCACCTTGCATTCGCGCACGCCGCCGGTGGTCAAGGTCAAAGCCGCCAGCACCGGGCCGTTGTGGGCACTGGTCGGCGCATTGTTCTTCGCCTTCATCGGTCTGGCCTGGTGGAGCTTCCAGCAGATTTCGCTGATGGAGCAGCAACTGGTGGCGACCCAGGAAAGTTTCGCGCGCATCAGTGAGGAAGCAGCGGGGCGCTTGCAGGACATTTCCGGCAAGGTCGTGGCCAGCCAGACCAACGTCACCACCGACAGCGAAGCCCTGAAGCTGCAGATCAAACAGCTGCAAAGCGCGCTTCAGGATCAGAGCAAACAGCAGCAGGGCGTGGCCGGGCAGGCGACGGATCTGGACAAGCGCCTGGCGCAGATGACCGCCCAGACCACCGAACAACAGAACGCCAACACCCAGTTGCAAGCCCAGGTCAAAGCCCTGAGCGCCGAACTGGCCACGCTGAAAAGCACCCCGGCCGACACCAGCAAGCTTGACGCCCAGCTCAAGAGCTTCGATGCACAGGTGAAGGGTTTCGATGCGCAGTTCAAGAGCCTCGGTGCCGACATCACGGCCCTGAAGAAACAAAGTGGGTCGAACCCTGCAATCGATCGTCTGGAGCAGGAAATCGTCATCCTCAAAAGCGAGCAGGACAACCGTCCGGCCGCTGCGCAGGGCGGCACCAACACTGCCGAGTTCGATGCCTTCCGTGGGCAGATGACCCGCAACATCAACACCCTGCAAGCGCAGATCCAGAACCTGCAGCAGCAACTCAACGCCCGTCCGTAAGCCTCTTGTATGGCGAGGGAATGAACGCCCTCGCCACAGCAACATTCAGAAGCTTTCTGAATATCCATACATGCCTTCAGGCCGTCTACGCTCTTGAAACACCAACAAGAACGAGGGATGCGTCATGGGGTTTGTGCACAAGCTGGCCTGGCTCGGCGCGGTGCTGCTGTTGAGTTTCGGTCAGGCCAACGCGGCCACCACGGAAAAAGACGACAGCAAGGCCGCCATCGCCTTGCTGGAAAAGGCTCTGGCCTATTACCACGACAACGGCGACAAGGCGTTCGCGGCGTTCAGCCGACAGGGCGAATTCGTCGACAAGGACCGTTACGTGTTCGTGGTCGACACCAAGGGCGTGATGCTCGCCAGCGGTGGGCCGTCGTCGGCATTGATCGGTCGCGACGTCAGCGAAGTCCTCGGGCCGGACTTGCAGAAGTCCTTCAAGGACGCCTTGAAAGTGCCGGAAGGCAACGGCATCCAGCAGGCCGAATACCGCTGGCAGAACTGGTCCGACGGCAAGGTCGAGCGCAAGCACGTTTACTATCAACGCATCGGTCAGCGGATTCTGGCGGTGGGTTATTACCTGCCGCGTGCGTCGGCAGAACAGGCGAAAGCGTTGCTCGACAAAGCGGCCACCGATTTGACCAAGGACGAGAAGGGCACGCTGTCCGCAATCAACTCGCTCAAGGGTGGTTACCTGCAGGACGACCTGTATGTGTTCGTGGTCAATCTCGACAACCGGCGCTACGTCGCCCACGGCACCAACCTGCGGTTGATCAACACCGATTTCGCCAAGGTCGATGACCCGGAAGGCAAACCGGTGGGCGAACCGATTCTGGCGCTGATCGGCAAACAGGATGAGGGCGAGTACGAGTACCGCTGGAAAAACCCGGTGACCGGCAAGGTCGAGGACAAGCATGCCTACCTGAAGAAGGTCGGGAACATGCTGGTGGCGGTCGGTTATTACAGTGCTTGAATGCTGAAAGCTCCCACGCCGCGTGTGGGAGCCATCCGCATCAATCAGCGAGCGCCGTGCTCACGGCCCCGCAACAACCGGTTCGGCATCGCAATCGCCGCCGCCAGCCCGAGCAGCGACACCGCCGCGCTGACCATCAGCAAATGCCGGAACGTCACCAGCAACTCGGCACGCAAGGCATTCTGCGCGTCGCCGGGCGCCGCGTTCAGGCCATCGAGCAGCACGTTGCCGGAATGCCCTTCGCTCATCAGCGAGCTGCCGGCCAGGTGGGCGAAACTGGAGTCCTGCAACAGCGCCAGCAACAGCGCCGACATCAACGCCACCCCCACCGCGCCGCCCAGGGAGCGGAACAGGTTGGTGGTGCTGGTGGCGACGCCGATGTCCTTTTGCTCCACCGAATTCTGCGTACCGACCAGCGAGGTCGGGAACTGCATGCCACCGGCGATCCCGCTGAGCAACATGAACAGGCTGCTGAGCAACGTCGCATCCGGCGGGCTGAAGGCCATGCCGAGGATCGAGATCGGCATCAGCAGCGCGCCGGTCAGAATCTGCGGTTTGTAGCGCCCGGTAATCGAGGTGCGACGTCCGGCGAAATACGCGCCGATCGGCAAACCCATCGCCAGCGGCAGCAGGTGCAATGCAGCGCTGTCGGCCCCGGCGCCGGTCACGCTCTGAAAGCGCAGCGGCATCAGCACAATCAGGGAAATCGCCTGGAAGCTGCAAAAGAAAATCGTGCACCAGCACAGCAGGGCGCTGCGGTTGGTGAACAGGTGCATCGGCAGCAACGGCTCCCGGGCGCGCCGCTCATGCCAGACGAACACCGCCAAAACCGCCACCGCGCAAGCGAACAGACCGAGCACTTCGCTGCTTCGCCACGCATGCCCCTGGCCGACCTGAGTGATCGCCAGCAACAGCGCGGTCAGGCCGATGATCATCAGCAGCGTGCCGAGGTAGTCGATGATTGGTTTGCGCTGGGGAATCGGCAGGCCGATCAGGTTGCGTCGCGCCACCCAGTAAGCGCCGAGGCCCAACGGGAGGTTGATCAGAAACACCCAGCGCCACGACAGGTACTCGGTCATGTAACCGCCGAGCACCGGGCCGGCGACGCTGGCCACCGCGTACATGCTGCTGAAATAACCCTGATAACGCCCGCGTTCGCGAGGCGGCACGATATCGCCGATGATCGCTTGGCTCACCGAAATCATCCCGCCGGCACCGATGCCTTGGAAGATCCGCGCCAGCACCAGTTGCTCCATGCTCTGGGCCATGCCGCAGAACAGCGAGGCGAGCGTGAACAGGCCCATGCCGAACAGCATCAGTTTGCGCCGCCCGTACAGATCGCCGAGCTTGCCGTAGATCGGCACCGCCACGGTCATCGCCACCATGTAGCCGGAAATCACCCAGGCCAGCAGGCTGACGTCCTTGAACTGGGCGGAGATGGCCGGCATGGAAACGGCGACGATGGTCTGGTCCAGCGCACCGAGAAAGATCGCCATCATCAGCGCGACCAGCACGCTGCGAATGGCCGGTTTGGGCGTTTCGGGATGGTTGAGATTGGTCACGGGCAAAACCTGCGGGCAGTGAGTGTCCCGCAGATCGCCAGGCGAGCGGGGATGCTCGCCAGTGTAAGTCGGTAGCAGGCTATTCGATAGCCTCATAAGGAAGCCCGACGTAATTTTCTGCAATGGTTTTTTGCCCCGCCTCTGAGCTGACAAAGTAGTCCAGTTCCGAAGCGCAGATCCGCTGGCTGAAATCATCATGCTCGTCGAAGCGGTGCAGCATCGAGGTCATCCACCAGGAAAACCGCTCGGCTTTCCACACCCGGCGCAGGCAGATCTCCGAGTATTTCTCCAGCAAGTCAGTGCGACCTTCGCGGTAAACCTTCAGCAGAATCCTGAACAGCGTGCTGACATCGCTGGCTGCCAGATTCAGACCCTTGGCGCCGGTCGGCGGAACGATGTGCGCCGCATCCCCGACCAGAAACATCCGCCCGTACTGCATTGGCTCGACCACAAAACTGCGCAGCGGCGCGATGCTCTTTTCAATCGACGGACCGGTCACCAGTTTCTGTGCCAGATCCTCCGGCAGACGATTGCGCAGTTCATCCCAGAAACGCTGATCCGACCAGTCATCGACGTTTTCTTCGGCCGGCACTTGCAGGTAATAACGGGTGCGAGTCGCCGACCGCATGCTGCACAGGGCGAAGCCGCGTTCGTGGCGGGCGTAGACCAGCTCATCATGAATCGGTGGCGTGTCGGCGAGAATCCCCAGCCAGCCGAACGGATAAACCCGTTCGAAGACTTTCAGGCAATCCTCGGGAATCGACTGCCGGGCCACGCCGTGGAAACCGTCGCAACCGGCGATGTAGTCGCAATCGACGCGCCAGGTTTCGCCGTCTTTTTCGAAGGTGACATAGGCTTCGTCGCTTTTCATGCCACAGGGAACGACATGGCTGGCTTCATAGATTGTCTGTCCGCCGGTCTCCCGACGAGCGGCCATCAGGTCGCGAGTGACCTCGGTCTGGCCGTAGACCATCACGGTTTTTCCGCCGGTCAGGGCTTGCAGGTCGATGTGGATCCGGCGCCCGTCGAGGGCCAGTTCGAAACCACCGTGCACCAGACCTTCGGCATCCATCCGCTGACCTACGCCAGCCTCGCGCAACAGCTCTACCATGCCTTGTTCAAGCACGCCGGCGCGGATTCGGCCGAGCACGTAGTCAGGTGTCTGGCGCTCCAGAATCAGGGTGTCGATGCCGGCGTTGTGCAACAGTTGGCCGAGCAACAATCCGGACGGACCGGCGCCGATGATGACGACTTGGGTTTTCAGCGTTTTCATTGTTTTTATGACTCGCAAGCTTCACGCGACAAACGCCGGTGAATGATTTTCAGGATTCGAGTGCTTGCATTTTTCCCTTGCGGGTCTGTCAATTGAAGGTGAAAACTGAGCCGATACCTGTACATTCTGCCAATCGGTGCGATTATCGCCCGCAAACCTCGAGGCCTGGATTGAAGTGATGAACAAGCCTGACCTGCCTTCGATTCCGGTGTTCAAGCTCTACGGTGAAAGCCTGGACTGGCCGACCCCTGACTTGCTGCACTGTGAAACCATTTCCAAACGCAGCCGCGAACACCAATGGGAAATCAAACCCCATCGCCACGCCGATTTGTGCCAGTTGCTCTTCGTATTCAAAGGTCAGGCAGAGCTTGAAATCGAAGGCCAACGCACGCAACTGAATGAAGCCGCGATCCAGATCCTGCCGCCGTTATCGGTGCATGGATTCCGTTTTTCCGAGGACGTCGAAGGATTCGTCGTCACCCTCGCCACACCTTTGATCAACCATTTGCAGGCGCAACTGGGCAGCGCGGTGCAGGCCCTGGCCCAGGCCGAAAGCTACCCGGCGGGCAAGGACGCGGAGTACCTCAACAGTCTGTTTGCCGCGTTGCAGGCCGAGTACAACGGCCATCAACCGGCGCGGGAAATGCTCATGCATTCGCTGGTCAGCGTGATCATGGTCTGGGTCAGCCGTCAGGCGATCCACCGCCACAACGCCACGCAACGCCCGCAACGTCAGCGCGAATACCTCAACGGGTTCATTCAACTGGTGGAAGAAACCTACCGCCAGCACGTCAAGGTCGAAGATCTGGCCCATCGGCTGGGGATTTCCGTCTCGCACCTCAACGGCACCTGCCGTGAACTGGCGGGGCAGCCGGCGTTGCAGATCATGCACGAGCGTCAGTTGCTGGAAGCCAAGCGTCTGCTGACTTATACGAGCATGACGATTTACGAGATGTCCGAGGTGTTGGGGTTTTCCGATCCGACCAACTTCACGCGCCTGTTCCGGCGCCGGGTGGGGATCTCGCCAAAGGCGTTCCGCGACCGACTCAAATCCGAACAACAAGAGAGTGAATAGGTGGGAGCGAGCTTGCTCGCGAAGACGGTGTATCAGCCGGCAGTTTTGCCACCTGACACGCCGCCTTCGTGAGCAAGCTCACTCCCACAGACGTCCTGCGTCAGCGCAGGGCGTTGAGGGTGGCGTTGTGAGGGATGCAGCGCTCGAAGTTGCAGCTCGCGTACTCACGGGGCAGTTGCCGCAACTGCTCCACGCGCCATGCCGCGGTGCCGTACAGCGCCAGCGTGGCCGCGCAGGTGATGAAAATCGCGAGGTATCTTCTTGTTCTGGTGTTCATGGCGTTGACCTCTGAACGAATACCCTTGGGTACTACTTTCAGCATAGGTCAGCGCCGTGGAGTTGCCAGCGGCTCTGCGAACGGAATTACAGCCCGACATCCCATTGCGGGTTTTCGGGAAAGCGCTGCACCAGAAAATCCAGCATGCAGCGCAACGCCGCCGGCATGTGCTTGCGCGAGGCGTACACGGCGTAGATGTTCATCTGTCGCGGCTCGGCGTGGGGCAGCAGGCGAACCAGTTCGCCGCTGTGCACATGCACCCCGGCCTGATAGGTCGGCAGCATCGCCACGCCGGCGCCGGCCAGGGTCGCGCGCAGCAGGGTGCTGGCCTCGTTGGCGCTGATGTTGCCCTGCACCGGCACCGAGACCGGTTCGCCATCTTCCTCGAAATGCCACAGGCTCTTGCCGAAATAGGAATGGGTCAGGCAGTTGTGCCGGCTCAGATCTTCAACCCGCTGCAGCTGCGGATGTTCCTGCAGATAGGCGGGCGCGGCGCAGACCACCGAACGGCAGACCGTCAGGCGCCGGGCGATCAGGTTGGGGTCGAGGTCGTTGCTGGTGCGGATCGCCAGGTCGATGCGCTCGTCCACCAGGTTCACGGTGCGATCGAGCATTTGCAGATCGATGTTCACCCCCGGATACGCTTTGACGAACGCCGCCACGGCATCGGCCAGTTGCGCCTGACCGAAAGAGGTACTGACGCTGATCCGCAGCAAACCCCGTGGCGCATCGGCAGGTTCGCTGACGGCGGCCTGCATGTCGCCGGACAGCTCCAGCATCTGCCGGCAGCGCGGCAGGATTTCGTTGCCGGCGGCGGTCAGGCTCAACTTGCGCGTGGTGCGGTGCATCAGGCGCGCGCCGACCCAGTCTTCCAGTTCCGCCAGATAGCGCGACACTACCGGGCGCGACAGGTCCAGGTGATCGGCCGCCGCCGACTGGCTGCCCAGATCCACTACCGTGACAAACACCCGCATTGCTTGGAGACGATCCATGATTTGCCCGCTTTCAGAAACAAACTATGTTCAAGCATCGCATTTTTTGTAACGAGTCTGGCAACTAAGCTCTGTCCCCATCGCCAAGCACGGCATTCGAACAGCGGAGCAACCCATGATCGGCTTAACCATCCTCAAGCGCGTTTTACTGGCCACCGCCACCCTCGGTTTTGCTGCCCATGCAGCGGCCGCGAATCTGACCCTCGACGTTTACAACCCGGGCACCAACGCGATCTTCCCGGTGACTTCGGTGCTGGTCAGCGGTGAGAAAGACGCGATTCTGGTGGACGCGCAATTCGGCAAATCCCAGGCCGAGCAAGTGGTGGAGAAGATCCGCGCCAGCGGCAAGCAACTGACCACCATCTACATCAGCCACGGTGACCCGGATTACTACTTCGGTCTCGACACCCTGACCAAAGCCTTCCCGGACGCTAAGGTGCTGGCTTCGCAACCGACCGTTGATCACATCAAAAAAACCGTCGACGGCAAGCTTGCGTTCTGGGGCCCGAAAATGGGTGCCGACGTGCCGGCCAAAACCATCGTGCCGGGCGTGCTCAAGGGCGACAGCCTGATGCTCGAAGGTCAGAAACTGCAGGTGGTTGGTCTGGAAGGCAAGCAGCCGGATCGCAGCTTCGTGTGGATCCCGTCGCTGAAAGCTGTGGTCGGCGGTGTGGTCGTCGCCGAGAACATCCACGTGTGGATGGCCGACACCCAGACCGCGCAATCCCACGCCGACTGGCTGGAAACCCTGCACTCGATCGAAACCCTGAAACCGAAAACCGTGGTGCCGGGTCACTACCTGGGTGACAGCGCCCGTTCGCTGGCGGCCGTGAAATTCACCGCTGATTACATCAAGGCGTTCGATGCAGAAACCGCGAAAGCCAAGGACTCTGCCGCGCTGATCGCCGCGATGAAAAAACGCTACCCGACACTGGGCGAAGAAAGCTCGCTGGAGCTGAGCGCCAAAGTCGCCAAGGGCGAAATGCAGTGGTAACCCGATTCTGAAAAACGCAGCACTCTCAAGCCAACTGGAGAATGTCATGAACAAGATCGCAATCATTGGTGCCACCGGCCGTGCCGGCAGCCAACTGCTGGAAGAAGCCCTGCGTCGCGGCCACAGCGTCACCGCCATCGCTCGGGATACCTCGAAGATCGGCGCCCACGCCGGTGTGGTCAGCAAGAATGTCGACGTGCTGGACGCCGCCGCGTTGCAGGACGCCGTCGCCGGTCACGATGTGGTGATCAGCGCCGCGCATTTCGCCACGGTACCGGCCAGCGCGCTGATCGGCCCGGTGAAACAGGCCGGGGTGAAACGTCTGCTGGTGGTCGGTGGTGCCGGTTCGCTGTTGCTGCCGGACGGCACTCGCGTGATCGACAGCGCCGGTTTCCCGGCCGAGTACAAGGCTGAGGCCAGTGCTGGTGCGGCGTTCCTTGATGCGCTGCGTCAGGAGAAGGAACTGGACTGGACGTTCCTGTCGCCTTCGGCGCTGTTTGTCGAAGGCGAGCGCACCGGCAAGTTCCGTATCGGCAAGGATGACTTGCTGGTGAGTGCTGATGGTCAGAGCTCGATTACCTTTGCCGATTACGCGATTGCGCTGATCGACGAAGTGGAAACGCCGAAGCATTCGCGTCAGCGGTTTACGGTCGGTTACTGACCGTATTGATCGTTCCCACGTCGAGGCGTCGAACCGTCCGCGTGGGAACGCCTCATTGGACGCTCCGCGTCCGCTTCGGCATGGGACGCGGAGCGTCCCGAGCTGCATTCCCACGCGGAGCGTGGGAACGATCATCAGGTGAGGCCGGGCTCAACGCGTATGAGCCTGCTCCACTAACCACCCCATCAATTCCTGCAACTTCGCCGACGGCTCCGACGCCGGTGCGACGATGTAATAGCCCAGTCCCGTCTTCACCTTCAGATCGAACGGCATCACCAGTCGTCCGGCGTTCAAGTCGTCGCCGATCAGTGACCAGTCGCCGATCGCCACCCCCGTCCCGTGGGACGCCATCGACATCGCCTGATCCAGCGTCTCGAAATGCTGACCGCTGGCGATATTGCTCAAGTGCAGTTCGGCGGCTTCAAGCCACAGTGTCCAGTCGTCATCGGTGTGAGTCGGGTGCAGCAGCAGATGCTGTTGCAAGTCTGCCGGTGTGTGCAGGGCCGGCCCACCGTTGAGCAGTGTCGGCGAGCAGACCGGCGTCAGTTGCTCATCGAACAGATGCAGGGTCGCGGGTGAGTCGTGGGGCGCGGTGCCGTAGATCACCGCCGCGTCGAACTGTTCACGATGAAAATCCACCCCGTGTTGCAGCGACGCCGTGAGTTTCACCGGCACGTCCGGGCGCTCGCGCTGCCATTGCAGCAGGCGTGGCAACAACCAGCGCATCACGCAGCTCGGCGCCTTGAGTTGCAGGGTCTCGCGCTTGGCGCCGATCTGCTCCACCGAGTCGCCGATCAGGCTGAACACCTGCTGCACCCGTGGCAGCCATTCGCGACCTTCGGCCGTCAGCTCCAGGCCCCGGGCCAGGCGAATGAACAGCTCATAACCCAGATGTTCCTCCAGCCCGGCGATCTGCCGGCTCACCGCACCCTGAGTGATGTGCAACTGCTCGGCGGCCCGGGTGAAGTTGCAGCACTGCGCGGTAATCAGAAACGTATGCAGGGCGGGCAGGGGAGGCAGTCGTTTCATGTGGATCCAAGGTATGACGTGAGGACATGGCTAGTATGAGCTTTTATCGATTGTTGCGGCTACGGGTCGCCCGTTTCAATGAGGCCAATCACCGGTTCCTTTAAGCCCGGTGCCTCAACGAACAAGAAGGGCAAAGACATGGCGACGTGTGGCGAAGTACTGGTCAAGTTACTCGAAGATTATGGGGTCGAGCAGGTGTTCGGCATTCCCGGGGTGCATACCGTGGAGCTGTATCGCGGGCTGGCCCGTTCGAGCATCAACCACGTCACCCCGCGCCATGAACAGGGCGCCGGCTTCATGGCCGACGGCTACGCCCGCACCAGCGGCAAACCGGGTGTGTGCTTCATCATTACCGGTCCGGGCATGACCAACATCACCACCGCCATGGGCCAGGCGTACGCCGATTCGATCCCGATGCTGGTGATCTCCAGCGTGCAGTCGCGCAGTCAACTGGGCGGCGGTCGCGGCAAGCTGCATGAACTGCCGAACCAGAGCGCACTGGTCGGCGGCGTGGCGGCGTTCTCCCACACGCTGATGTCGGCGTCCGAATTACCGGGCGTATTGGCCCGTGCTTTCGCGCTGTTCCAGGCCGGACGTCCGCGTCCGGTGCACATCGAAATTCCGCTGGACGTACTGGTCGAAGAGGCCGACGAACTGCTGACCAGCGTGCCGGTCAACATCGACCGTGCCGGTGCTGCGCCGGCCGCCGTGAGCCGCATGACTGAACTGCTGGCCGGCGCCCAGCGTCCGCTGATCCTCGCCGGTGGCGGCGCCATCGATGCGGCTGCCGAGCTCACCGAACTGGCCGAACTGCTCGACGCACCGGTGGCCCTGACCATCAACGCCAAAGGCATGCTGCCGTCGAGCCATCCGCTGTTGATCGGTTCGACTCAGAGCCTGGTGGCGACCCGCGCTTTGGTGGCCGATGCCGACGTGATCCTGGCGATCGGCACCGAATTGGCGGAAACCGACTACGACGTGACCTTCGCCGGCGGTTTCGAAATCCCCGGCAAGCTGCTGCGCGTGGACATCGATCCAGACCAGACCGTGCGTAACTACCCGCCTCACGTGGCGCTGGTGGCCGACTCGCGCAACGCCGCACAAGCGCTGCTCAGCGCGCTGTCGCACAAACCGCTGGCCGAGCGCCGCAACGATTGGGGTCAGGTACGCGCCGCGCGTCTGCGTGAAGACTTGGCCGCGACCTGGGACGCCCCGACGCTGGCCCAGACCCGTTTCCTCGAAACCGTGCTGCACGAACTGCCGAACGCGGTGTTCGTCGGTGACTCCACGCAACCGGTATACACCGGCAACCTGACGTTCAACCCGGAGCATCCGCGCCGCTGGTTCAACTCGTCCACCGGTTACGGCACCCTCGGTTACGCCTTGCCGGCGGCGATTGGCGCGTGGCTCGGCGGCAATCTCGAACACGGCGCGCGTCCGCCGGTGGTGTGCCTGATCGGTGACGGCGGCCTGCAATTCACCCTGCCGGAACTGGCCAGCGCCGTCGAAGCGCGCACCCCGGTGATCATCCTGCTGTGGAATAACCAGGGTTACGAAGAGATCAAGAAATACATGGTCAACCGCGCCATCGAGCCGTTGGGCGTGGACATCTATACCCCGGATTTCATCGGTGTGGCCAAGGCGTTGGGCTGTGCGGCGGAAGCGATCAGCTCCGCCGAACACCTGCGCAGTGCACTGCGCGCCGCCACCGATCGTCAGGGCCCGACCCTGATCGAAATCGACCAGACCCAATGGATGAAGGCGGTGGCCCAATGATCAATTTCCCGACCACACTCGACGGCCTGTACATCAACGGCCAATGGTCCGCCGGCCGCGAACACCTGCGCGTGATCAACCCGGCCACCGAAGCGCTGCTGACCACGGTCAATGGCGGTGACGAAAGCGCCGTCAATCAAGCGGTAACGGCGGCGACCGAAGCCTTCAAAGGCTGGTCGAAAACCACCGGCGCCGAGCGCGCCACGATCCTGCGCAACATCGCCAATGGCGTGCGCAACGGCCGCGAACATCTGATGAAGTTGCAGTCGAGCAACAACGGAAAACCGCAGTTCGAAGCGGGCATCGATGTCGACGACGTGATCGCCACGTTCGAGTATTACGCCGAACTCGCCGAAGGCCTCGATGCGAAACAGGACAGCAATGTGCCGCTGCCCAGCGATGACTTCAGCGCACGTCTGCGCCGCGAGCCGTGCGGTGTGGTCGGGCTGATCGTGCCTTGGAATTTCCCGATGGTCACCACCGCGTGGAAACTCGCCCCGGCGCTGGCCGCCGGTTGCTGCGTGGTGCTCAAGCCTTCGGAAGTCACCCCGCTGCCGGAGCTGGAACTGGCGACCATCATCGCCGAATCCGGTCTGCCAAAAGGCGTGTTCAACCTGGTGTGCGGCACCGGTCTGGCGGTCGGCGCGCCGCTGTCGGCGGATCCGCGCATCGCCAAGGTTTCCTTCACCGGCAGCAACGCTGTCGGTGTGCAAGTGATGCAGCGCGCCGCTGAAACCGTGAAGGGCGTGAGCCTGGAACTGGGCGGCAAGTCCTCGCTGCTGATTCTGGAAGACGCCGACCTGGATCTGGCGGTGGAGCTGGCCTGCGGTGGCGGTTTCTTCAACGCCGGGCAGATGTGCTCGGCCACCAGCCGGGTGCTGGTTGCCGATGAAATCGCCGATGAATTCCTGATTCGCTTGAAGGCCCGCGCGGAAAAAATCCGTGTGGCCGATCCGTTCGATCCTGAAGTCGAGATGGGCGCGCTGGTCAATCAGGCGCAGTACCAGCGAGTGCTCGGTCACATCGACCGTGGCCTCAGTGCCGGGGCAAAGCTGATTTGTGGCGGCAATCGTCCCGCCGATCTGCCGCGCGGATATTTCTTGCAGCCGACGATCTTCACCGAAGTGCCCCTCGACAGTGCGCTGTGGTGTGAAGAGATCTTCGGCCCGGTGATCTGCGTGCGCAGTTTTGCTTCGGAGGCCGAGGCGATTGCCTTGGCCAACGACAGTCAGTTCGGGCTGGTCGCCAGTGTCGTCACGCGCAATGCCGAGACGGCGGATCGGGTCGCCAACGCCTTGCAGGCGGGCCTGGTGTGGCTCAACGCGCCGCAGGTGATCTTCCCGCAGACCGCGTGGGGTGGCTACAAACAGAGCAGCATCGGCCGCGAGTTGGGGCCGTGGGGCCTGGCGGCATTTCAGGAAATCAAGCACGTGATCCGCGCGCTCTGAATGCCCGAAAAAGGTCAGCGCATGCCTCGCAACGAGGCATGCGCCGGCGTCATGGCTCCAATGAGTTTTTATCGATAGTCAGGTGTTTTGCACGACCTCAGGATGAACCCGCAGACCACGCTCAAGCCCTTTGAAACCGGGCGCTTGAGCGGTTCCGGTCAGGCAGATGCAAGGGTTGCGATCAGTCTCATACTTACAAGAATAATGGGAGTCCTACATGGGCGAGCACGATCTGAACAGGCGTCAATTCATCAAAACCGTCGGCGTGGCCTCGGTGGCTGCGGCGGCCATGAGCATGCCCTTCATCCGGGCCAGTGCCAGCGACACCCGCTTTGCCGGCAAGACCCTGCGCCTGCTGACCTGGTCCGATGACACGGGCCTCGCCGCACTGCGCAATATCGCGGCAACCTTCGAAGCCAAGACCGGCGCCAAAGTGATTGCCGACCGCACCGGCAGCACTTCGGAAATGGTCGCCAAACTCAAGGCCGGCGGTGACCGTCCGCAGTACGACATCATCACCCTGGCTGGCGTCGGCGCTGAAGGTCTGGCCGCTGCCGGACTGCTGGAAAAACCCGATCTCAACCGCATTCCCAATCTGGTCGACGTCCCGGAAAAATACCGCACCGGGGCCAACGGTCACGGCATCGGCTACCTGCTGTGGTGCAACAGTCTGGTCTACAGCACTCGCACCCAGACCACCGCGCCGGACAGTTACGCGGCACTGTGGGACGCCGATCTGGCACCGAACATTTTCCTGCCGCCGCCGAACTGGACCGAGGCCATGGACCTGATCATCATCGCCGCCAAACTGGCCGGTGGTGACGAGCACAACATCGAGCCGGGCTTCAAGAAACTCGCCGAGCTGAAAGACCGCGTGGTGACTCTGGGCGAAAACCCCAACCAGATCGCCGAGCTGTTCCGCACCGGTTCCCTGGACATGGGCGGCCTGTATGCCCCGGCGTTTTTCCCCAAGCAGATTCGCGACCCGAACTATGGCCTGGGCGCCACGTTCGGCATGAAGGAAGGTTTCTACACCGACCTGATGCTCTCGGTAATGCCGAAGAATCGTCCGGGCGACACCGACCTGGCTTACGCCTTCATCGACCACTCCCTCGACCCGCTGGTGCAGGGCAAGATGGCCGAAGACATCTTCAACGGCCCGGTCAACGCCAAGGCGATCATCTCCGCCGAAGCGCGCAAGAGCCCGTTCATCCTCACGCCGGAGCAGATCGCGGAGAAGGCGATCATGCACGACAACGCCTTCCTGGCGACCGTGCATGACCAGTGGATTCGTCGCTACACGGAAATCTTTTCTTCCTGATCCGAAACACCACAAATCCAATGTGGGAGCGGCGGTTCGACGCTTCGACTTGCTCGCGAATGCGTCGGCACATCCAACATCAATGTGACTGATACACCGCTTTCGCGGGCAAGCCCGCTCCCACAGGGTTCGCGGTGGTTTGGAGATCTGTGTTTGTCTGCTGCTTTCCATTGACGAGATCATTGCTATGGAACATCAATCCCTGACCCAACCGGTCGGCGCGGGTGACGCGCGCCCGGCGCGCGGTGTTTCGCCGACGGCGCGGGCGTGGTTTTTTCTCACGCCGTCGATGCTGTTTCTCGGCGTGCTGATTGCCGCCAGCCTGCTGGTGCTGCGCATGAGCGTCGGCACCAAGGGTGCGGAGTGGTCCGGTTTCAGCCTGGCCAGTTACGCGCAGTTGCTCGAACCCTACTACCTCAAATCGTTGTTGCTGACCTTGCGTCTGGCGCTGATCAGTGCGGTGATCGCGGTGGTCTTGGCGATCCCGGTGGCGTACACCATGTCGCGTCTGACATCACCATTCGTGCGGCGGATTTTCCTTGCGGCGGTGCTGTTGCCGTTGCTGGTCAACCTGCTGCTGCAAAGCTACGGCTGGCTGGTGATCCTCGGCCCCGGCGGCATGCTCAACCAGACCCTGATGGGCCTCGGTCTGATCAAGCGGCCGATCATGTTGCTGTACAACCAGAACGGCGTGTTGATGGGGCTGGTGCAGACCGCGTTTCCGCTGGCTGTGCTGCCGATTGCCAGCGCCATGCGCGGTGTCGCCCGCAGCTACGAAGAAGCTGCCGCCACCCTCGGCGCCAGTCGTTTTCAAGTGTTCCGCCAAGTGGTGTTGCCGATGAGTCTGCCGGGGATCATCACCGGCGCGACCCTGGTGTTTGCCTACAACGCCAGCAGCTTCGTGGTGCCGTTGCTGCTCGGCGGTCGGCGCGTGCCGATGCTCGCGGTGATGGTGCATGACCAGATCGCCCCGCTGATGAACTGGCCCGCCGCGTCCGCCGCTGGCGTGGTGCTGATTGTCACCACGCTCGCCATCATGACCTTGTCCGAATACATCACCGGCCGCCGTCGCCGTCTGCTGGAGGCTTCGCAATGAGTGCCCTGATCAAGAAGCGTCAGTCGCTGTTGCCGGGCGATACCGGCAAGTTCGCCGGCATCCTGTCCGGGATCATTTTGTTCCTGGCCGTGTTGCCGATCCTGACGATGATCGTGATGTCGTTCAGCGGCGCGTCGAACCTCGACTTCCCGCCGAGCAGCTACAGCCTGCAGTGGTACCAAGCGGCGTGGCACACCTTCGTTTCGCCCGATGCCAGCGATGTGCTGAGCCTCGGCCAGGCCATGGGCACCAGTTTGCTGGTGGCGTGCCTGACGATGATTTTCGCCACGCTGATCGCGGTGCCGGCAGCTTATGCGCTGACCCGTTGCGAGTTCCGTGGCAAGGGTGTGGCGCTGCAACTGATGTCGCTGCCGCTGGTGTTTCCGATGGTGGTGCTGGGGCTGGCCTTGCTGCTGGTGTTCGACAGCCTGCCGTTCCACATGACTACGTCGCGTCTGGTGATTGCCCACGTGATTCTGGCGCTGCCGTTCGTGGTGAAGAACTGCACGGCGGCCATGCTTTCCATCGGCAGTGAAGTCGAAGAAGCCGCGCAGATGCTTGGCGCTTCGCCGTTGCGTGCCATCGTCGATGTGGTGGTGCCGTTGATGAAGTCGGGGATTCTGGCGGGGATGCTGCTGGCGTTCATCGTCTCGTTCAACGAATTCACCGTGACCTATTTCCTCTACACCATCGACGTCATGACCGTGCCGATCTGGATGTACAGCCGCACCGTGTCATCGCTCGACCCTACCGTGTTCTCGTTTGCCGTGCTGATCGTGCTGATCGACTTCGTCCTGATCTGGGCGCTGGAGAAGCTGGTGGGCGAGGGCGGCGTTTCCTTCTGATTTTGAGGTGATTTTTATGTCTGGTCTGATTCTGGAAAACGTCGAGAAACACTACGGCTCGGCCTGCGCGGTGAAAGATGTCAACCTGCATTTGCCCGAGGGCAAACTGGTGTGCTTCCTCGGCCCGTCGGGCTGCGGCAAGACCACCTTGCTGCGAATGATCGCCGGGCTGGAAACCCTCACCGGCGGCGAGATCCGCTTGGGCGGCGAGGACATCGGCCACACCCCGGCGCACCTGCGCAACTTCGGCATGGTGTTTCAGTCGCTGGCGCTGTTCCCGCACATGACGGTGGGCGAGAACATCGCCTATCCGCTGAAACTGCGCGGTGTGAGCAAGGCCGATCAACAGGCGCGGGTGGTGGAGTTGCTGGAGCTGATCCAACTGCAACCGATGATTGATCGCCCAGTGGCCAAACTCTCCGGCGGCCAGCGTCAGCGAGTGGCGATTGCCCGGGCGATTGCTTCGCACCCGAAAATCCTGTTGCTCGACGAACCGCTGTCGGCGCTGGATGCCAAATTGCGTGAATCGATGCAGGTGGAAATCCGCCAGCTGCAACAACGCCTGAACATCACCACGATCATGGTGACCCACGATCAACGCGAGGCCATGACCATGGCCGACATCGTGGTGGTCCTCGGTGAGCATCGGGTGCAGCAGGTGGGGACGCCGATTGAAATCTATCGGCATCCGGCCAACGAGTTTGTCGCGGACTTTATCGGCTCCGGCAATATCTTCCCGGCCACCGCGCTGGGCGATGGCAAGGTCGTACTGCCGGGTGGCGATGCACTGCAAGTGCCGATCTGCAGCAGCATCGTGGTCGGGCAGAAAGTGAAGATGTTGATCCGTCCTGAAGACCTGCAACTGTCGGCGCCCCAAGCCACTGCGGGCAATCGCTTGCTGGGCAAGGTGACGTTTGTGCGGGATATCGGCGCGACCATCGAGACCACGGTGGAATGTTCCGGGGTGACCTTCACGGCGCTGAGCACGCCGTGTCAGGGCTTCGGTCTGGGGATCGGGCATCCGGTTTCGGTGACGTTGCCGAGTGAGGCGTGTCGGGTGCTCGGCGCCTGATCAGACACTCAATCGCAGGCGCGCCAGATCCCTCAACGGCGGCGCGCCAAACAACCGGCTGTACTCACGGCTGAACTGCGACGGACTTTCATACCCCACCCGATACCCCGCCGCCGAAGCTTCCAGCCCCTCAGCCAGCATCAAACGCCGCGCCTCCTGCAGGCGCAGTTGCTTCTGATACTGCAACGGACTCATCGCCGTCATCGCCTTGAAACGGTGATGCAAGGTCGAGACGCTGAGGTTCACTTCCTTCGCCAGATCATCGATGCGCAGCGGCTGTTCGAAGTTGCCGTTGAGCCATTTGATCGCCTGGCTGATGCGGTGGCTCTGGCTGTTGGCGATGGCAATCTCGTACAGCCGATGGCCCTGCGGACTGCGCAGCAGGCGATAGAGAATTTCCCGGCGGATCAGCGGCGCGAGCATGGCGATGTCTTTCGGCGCGTCGAGCAGGCGGGCCAGACGCAGCACCGCATCAAGCATCGCGCTGTCGATTTTCTCCACATACAGACCACGCCCGGTCGGACGGGTGGGCACGCCCATCGGGCCGGCATCGGCGATCAGCGCGGTGATTTCCGCCGGATCGATATCAAGGCGCACGGCGAGGATCGGCTCTTCAGGCGAGACATTCACCACCCGACCGCTCAACGGCATCGAGACCGATACCACCAGGTAATTCAGCGGGTCGTAATTGAAGAACTCATCCGCCAGCCGCACCTCTTTGCGACCCTGGGCCATGATGCACAGCGCCGGTTGTGCAAGCACCGGGGCGAAGTCATGGGACTGGGTGTGGCGCGACATGACCAGCGAGCCGACGGCAGTGGCATAACTGCCATCTTCGGACGTGTTGCGGCGAATGATGGCCGCCAGTTCCGCGCGCTGCTTTTCCATGTCGGCATCGGGCGGCGCCTGAAAACGATCGAATGACGTCATGCACAGCCTCCTCGGCAAGGGATGGAATGGGAGCAGAGCATAAGTTTGTGCAAGCGCAAGCGGTAGACACATCCTGCGAAATGCTTGCCTGATCCTGCATGGCGTTGCGTGCCTGCCCAGACATGAAAGGGCGAGCCCTGTAAAACTTGCTCGAAACCGGTGTGACAGGACGGTGACAGCAATTCACGACTTGTTACAGGTCTGCACGACAGTCTCGCAGGATTGTGCAACGCGACGGCAGGAATCGACTAACGGCGAGCAGCGCCCGGCCCTTAACCTTGGATCCTGTCGCAGCCCGTTCCCGGCTGCCACGCGACTCCCTGGGAGGGTTGAACATGTCCAAGCAGATTCCCGTCAGTCATATGGCCTTCGTTCGAGCGCGCGCCGGGCGTTCGGCGGAACTCGGCATGCGCCTGAGCGCCCTGATCGAACCGTCCCGTGCCGCCCCCGGTTGCCTGAGCTTCGCCTTGCAGCATTCGCAGTGTGATCCGGAGTTGTGGCTGGTCTCCGGTTTCTGGAACAACCAGCAATCGATGACCGCGTATTTCAGCAGCCCGTCGATGGAAATCTTTGCCGAGCTGGTGCAGGAGCTGGTGGTCAACAGCCTGGATTTCCACACCTTCAAGGAAGTCTCGGCCGCCCAGGCCGTAGGGCAATGCACTGCGCCGATACACAAACTCGCCGGTTGAATGTTTAATGTCGGGCTTATCCGACTGAGCCAGGACCTGCGATATGGCACGTAAAGAGTTCGAACACTTCGAAGCGGTTTCCGCTGTAGTCCCCGTCGAGTTGGGCGGCAACAAGGGTTATCACGCGGCAATCGCCGTCAAGGCCCTGGTCGACGGCGGCGCACCGCGCTTTCACAAGCTGCTGAACGATCAGGTTTTCCCCGGCGCCATCGCGGCCGATGAAGCCGCGATCAACGAACTGGACAAGCTCAAGGGCGTCACCGACGACGCCGAGCTGATCTGGTAAGCGCTTACTTCGTCGCCCCCGGGCGCCACATCTTGAACAACGCCTCCGGCCCCAGCTGGAAATAGTCCGCCGGCCCGCCGCCCCGCAGAATCGGTTCGGCGGCGGCGGTGTCGTAGATCCCGTCCTTCAAAAGCCATTTGGCGATGTGCACGGCGACCACTTCGCCGAGCACCAGCCAGCTCGGCACGGTCTCGCCATCGGCGCGCTGCAACTGAATGATCTGGGTGACCTTGCACTCGAAGGACACCGGGCTTTCGGCCACGCGCGGCACGGCAATCACCTTCGACGCCACAGTCGTCAGCCCCGCCAGTTCGAATTCGTTGACCTCTGGCCCGACCATCGCGCAGCTCTGGTTCATCTGCTCGGCCAGCGGGCGGGTGGCGAGGTTCCAGACGAATTCTCCGGTCTGCTCGATGTTGTTCAGGCTGTCTTTGCGACCAACGCTGGAGAACCCGATGATCGGCGGAATGTAGTTGAACGCGTTGAAAAAGCTGTAGGGCGCCAGGTTCAGCCGGCCTTCGGCATCCTGCGAAGAAATCCAGCCGATGGGACGCGGGCCGACGATGGCGTTGAACGGATCGTGGGGCAGACCGTGGCCGTTGGCCGGTTCGTAGAAATGGATGTCATCGGGCATGGAGGGTGTTCCTGAAGGCTTTCGGAAAGGGCTCATATTGCTGGGGCATTCCCATTATTTCCAGCCAAATGCGGAACCCTGTGGGAGGTCGTGAGATTTTTGTTTTCAGAAATGAACAAGCCCGGCAATGGCCGGGCTTTGGTGTCTGCATTCTGGCGATCAGCTGATGGCTGCAGCAGTACCGGTTTTATCGAAACCGTCAGCTGCGATGGCAGCGGCGGTGCCGGTCTTGTCGAAACCGTCAGCTGCGATAGCCGCAGCAGTGCCGGTTTTATCGAAACCATCCGCAGCAACGGCTCTGCCGACGTTGGTCTTGTCGAAGCCGTCGGCAGCGTAGGCGCCGGTGTGGCTGGTTTCGATGGCAGCGCTGGCGCCGGAAATGAAGTCGGCGGATTTGGTTTTGTCCGAACCGTCGGCGGCGAAAGTGTTGGCGGCCAGTACGGACAGGGTCAGGGCGAGGATCAGTTTGGTTTTCATGGTCGTTCTCCAGATTCGAAATTCGTTGGCGATGTGTTTCGCATGGGGTTCATGCTACGCCAATTAAATTGATTAAAAATCGCAAAATAATGCTAAAAACAATCGATTAAATTGATATTAAGGGCGACGCATTCAATTCGCTTTCGTCGTCGGAGCGAGCGTCGCGCAGTTAATCGATCAGGTAGGTGCAGGATGCGGCAGGGGCATTAACCGGTGATTAATCGCCGTTTTTTGCGTGTGTGACAGATTTTTCATGGATTCCCGACCGGTTTTTCACCCGCGCAACGCCAGTCTGCCCACGGCCATAAAGCCAAAAACCGGCCGTCACACACTGGAGCGTTGCCCGCGATGAACAAACTGCCTCAAATCACCCTGGCCTTCTGGGTCATGAAAATCTGCGCGACGACCCTGGGGGAAACCGCGGGGGATTTGTTGTCGATGACCCTTAACGTCGGCTACGCCATCAGCTCGCTGATCCTGATCAGCGTGTTCGTCCTGACGCTGATCGCGCAGTTGATGTCCAAGACTTACAAGCCGTTGCTGTACTGGATCGTGATCCTGTCGACCAGCACCGCTGGCACCACCATGTCCGACTTCATGGACCGCACGCTGGAACTGGGTTACGCCACCGGTTCCATGATCCTGATCGCGATCCTGCTGGCGATCTTCGCGGCTTGGCGCCTGAGCGGCGATTCGCTCAACGTGACCAAGGTGCAGAGCTTTCGCGGCGAGATGTTCTACTGGATGGCGATTCTGTTCTCCAACACCCTGGGCACCGCGCTCGGCGATTACCTGGCGGACGACTCCGGCCTGGGCTTTGCCGGTGGCGCGCTGTTGATCGGCTCGGCGATTGGCGTGGTCGTGCTGCTCAAGTACTTCACGAAGATTTCGTCGGTGGCGCTGTTCTGGGTGGCGTTCGTGCTGACCCGACCGTTTGGTGCGACCTTGGGCGACTTGATGACCAAGTCCCATGAGAAGGGCGGACTGGACTTTGGCACCATCGGTTCGTCGGCGGTGCTGGCGGGGATTCTGCTGGTGATGATCGTCGGGGCGTCGTATGCGCAGAAGCGTTATGGCAGCAAACAGGGCGTTGCCGAATTGTCCTGATACCGAGGTGACTTCAATCGCGAGCAAGCTCGCTCCCACAGGGTCAGTTTTACGCCGATCCAATGTGGGAGCGAGCTTGCTCGCGATGGGGCCAGAACAGCCACCATTGCAGTGGCTGAATAAACCCGATCAGTCAGTGACGATGCGCGAGTGTTTCTGGGTGTCTTTCATGGTGATGTACACCAACAGAGACACCGCGATGCACGCGGTCACGTACCAGTAGTAACCGGTTTCCATGCCGATGCTCTTGAACCACAGCGCGATGTATTCGGCGGTGCCGCCGAAGATCGACACGGTCAGTGCGTATGGCAGGCCGACGCCCAGGGCGCGGATTTCGGTCGGGAACAGTTCGGCTTTCACCACGGCGTTGATCGAGGTGTAGCCGCTGACGATGATCAGCGCCGCCATGATCAGGAAGAACGCGCCCCACCAGGTCTGGATGGTGTGCAGGGTCATCAGGATCGGCACGGTGAAGATCGTACCGAGCACGCCGAAGGCGATCAGGATCGGGCGACGACCGATTTTATCGGACAGGCCGCCGATGATCGGTTGCAGGCACATGAACAGGAACAGCGTGGCGGCGGAAATGGTGGTGGAGTCGGAGATGCTCATGCCGACGGTGTTCACCAGGTATTTCTGCATGTAGGTGGTGTAGGTGTAGAACGCGAGCGTACCGCCCATGGTCAGGCCGACCACGGTCAGCAGTTCCTTCGGATGACGAAGCAAGGTGCGCATGGCGCTTTCCTTGGACTTCTCTTTCTTGGTGAACGACTCGGTTTCTTCCATGCCACGACGCAGGTACAGCGCCACGATTGCGCACAGCGCGCCGATGGCGAACGGAATACGCCAGCCCCACGCGTACAGCTCTTCGGTGGTCAGGAACTGTTGCAGCACGATCAGTACGCCCAGCGCGATGAGCTGGCCGGAAATCAAAGTCACGTACTGGAAGCTGGAGAAGAAGCCGCGACGCTCCTTGGTCGCCATCTCCGACAGGTAGGTCGCCGAAGTGCCGTATTCGCCACCGACCGACAGGCCTTGCAGCAGGCGGGCGAACACCAGCAGGATCGGCGCGCCGACACCGATGGTTTCATAACCCGGGCTCAGGGCGATGATCAGCGAGCCGAAGCACATCAGGTAAACCGAGGCCATCAGGGCTTTTTTGCGTCCGACCTTGTCGGCGTACAGGCCCATCAGCCAGCCACCGATCGGGCGCATCAGGAAGCCCACGGCGAAGATCGCGGCGGTGTTGAGCAGTTGGGCGGTGGTGTCGCCTTTGGGAAAGAAGGCTTTGGCGAAGTACAGCGAGAAGGCGGCATAGACGTACCAGTCGTACCACTCGACCATGTTGCCGACGGAACCGCTGAAGATCGACTTGATGCGACTGGCGGTGGTTCGTTCTTTGGCCGGCACGGCAGCCGACCCAAGAGGCAGGGCGTTGGAGTTATCCATTGAAGGATCCTTCGTTTAATTGTTTTTGTGGAGCGCGTTGAAACGCAGCCTGCGAGGGCCATAGCAGGAGCTGTGCCAACTGGGGGAGGGCCGGTTTAGAGGGGCTGGGGAGATGGGTTGAGCGGGATTTTGCCGATAGGAAGTTGGCGATGAGCGGATTTCCGCCTATCTGATCGTTGATCTGATCGTTCCCACGCTCTGCGTGGGAATGCAGCCCGGGACGCTCTGCGTCCCAAAGCGGACGCAGAGCGTCCACTGAGGCATTCCCACGCGGAGCGTGGGAACGATCAATCATCAAACGATCAATCGGGTACGAACATCTCTCGGGTCAATCCATGCCGCTGCATCTTTTCATTAAACGTGCGACGCGGCAGTTGCAGCTCCTCAAGCACGGCTTTCACATCCCCCTTGTGCCGGGTCAAAGCAGCCCGCAAACACTGCGCTTCAAACGCTTCCTGCTGCGCCGCCAGCGACTGCCCCGGGTCGATGCCCTGCACCGGTTCATCCAGCCCCAGCACCTGCCGCTCGGCAACGTTCGCCAACTCCCGCACATTGCCCGGCCAGTCATGACTCAGCAGATGGCTCAATTGCGCGCCACTGAGCGGCGGGAACGTCCGGCCCAAACGCTGGGCGGCGCTCTGGGCGAAGGATTCGAACAACAGCGGAATGTCTTCGCGACGATCACGCAGCGGCGGCAGGCGCAATTCGGCGACGTTCAGGCGATACGCCAGGTCTTCACGAAAACGCCCGGCCCGCGCTTCATCCAGCAAGTCGGGTTTGGTCGCCGCGACAATCCGCAAGTCCACCCGAATGCTCTGGTTCGAGCCCAGCCGCTCAAGCTTCTGCTCCTGCAACACCCGCAGCAGTTTCACCTGCTGGGCCAGCGGCATGCTCTCGATTTCATCGAGAAACAGTGTGCCGCCATCGGCGTATTCCAGCTTGCCGATGCGCTTGCCCGAAGCGCCGGTGAACGCGCCGCTCTCATGCCCGAACAACTCGGCTTCGAACAACTGCTCGGGGATCGCCGCGCAGTTCAGCGCGACAAAGGGCTTGTCGGCGCGCGGGCCGAAATCGTGCAGGCAACGGGCGACCAGTTCCTTGCCGCTGCCGGTCTCGCCTCGGATCAGCACGTTGACCGGCAATGTTGCGAGGTCCAGCACCTGCCGGCGCAAGGTCTGCAAACCACGGGACACACCGAGCAGCGTCGCATCCAGTCTGGCGCGGTTGTCGGCCTGCTCGTGCAGGGCGCGGTTTTCCAGCACCAGCCGACGCTTGTCCAGCGCCCGGCGCAGGCTGCCGAGCAGGGTCTCGGGGCTGAAGGGTTTTTCCAGAAAATCGTAGGCGCCGTCGCGCATCGCTTCGACGGCCATCGGCACATCGCCGTGGCCAGTGAGCAGAATCACCGGCAGGTCGGCATCCCGGCGCTGCACTTCGGCCAGCAGTTCAAGACCGCTGAGCCCGGGCATGCGCACATCGCTGACAATCACCCCGGCAAAATGCGCGGGCAACGCCGCCAGGCATTCCTCCGCGCGGCTGAACAGCTGCACTTCGAACCCGGACAGGCTCAGCCATTGCTCGACGGCACTGCGAATGCTGCTTTCGTCATCGACCACCATCACCGCGTTGAGCATCAGATGTGCGCCTCCAGATCGATCGGCAAGGTCAGGCTGAACACCGCGCCGTTGTCACCATTCTCGGCGCACAGGCGCCCGCCGGATTCATGGACGATGGCGAACGATACTGCCAGCCCCAGACCCAGCCCGTCACCCACCGGTTTGGTGGTGAAGAACGGATCGAACACCTGACCCAGATGTTCCTCGGCGATGCCGCCGCCGTTGTCGATGACACTCAGGCGCCACAGTTGCTCGTCGGCTTCCAGGCGGATTTCCAGACGTTTGCACGGTTTGCCCTGCATCGCATCGAGGGCATTGCGTAACAGATTGATCAGCACTTGTTCGAGGCGGATCGCATCGCCGCGCACCCACGCCGGACGGGTCAGGTGCAGCACCAGACTGACCTGTTCATCGCGCAGACGCGCATCAAGCAATTGCAGGGCCTGATCGACCACCGTCGCCAGATCCAGCCGCTCGCGCAAGCCGCTGGGGCTCTTGCGGGCGAAGGTTTTCAGGTGGCCGGTGAGGGCGGCCATGCGCGTGAGCATGTCATCCACCGGTTTGAGCGCCTTATAGGCGTCATCGACCCGGCCATGATCGAGCAGCAGACGCAGGGTCGCCAGTTGCATGCGCTGGGCGGTCAACGGCTGATTGATTTCGTGGGCCAGCGCGGCGGACATCTGCCCCAGTGCCGCCAGTTTTGCCGACTGCACCAGACCGTCCTGGGCGGTGCGCAAATCACGGGTGCGCTCTTCGACCAGTTGCTCAAGCTCTTCGCGGCTGCGCTGGCGCATCTTTGCCAGGCGCCAGCGCTGATTGAGGAACAGCAGCAGGAACACCAGCGCCAGCCATACCCCGGCAGCAGCGAGGCCGGCATTGCGCTGATCCTCGAAGGACACCTGCGGATGTCGCAGCAGATGCAGCGTCCAGCCTTCGGCGCTCAGCGGCAGCGATTCCCACAGGTAATCCGCCGTGCCTTGCGGGCCTTCGACGCGGCGCAGATCACTGTTGTCGTCGAAGCTGCGCAGCGCCAGATGCGTCAGCGGCACCAGCGACTGTTTGTCGTATTGGCGGGTGGCCTTGATCTCGCGGTAATCGGCCGGGCTCAGCGGGTGCAGCAGGCGATAGCGCCAGCCGGGCTGGTTGGCGATGAAGATGATCCCGCGCGCATCGCTGACCAGCAGGGTGTCATTGCCTTGGCTCCATTCGCGTTCGAGCTCGGGGAATTCGAGCTTGACCACCATCGCCCCGAGAAACTCGCCGTTGTCGCCGAGCACCGCGCTGGACAGGAAGTAACCGGGAATCCCGCTGGTCACGCCGACCGCGTAGAAACGCCCGGTGCCTTGAGTGCGGGTCTGACTGAAATAGGGGCGAAAGCCATAGTTGTGGCCGACGTAACTGCTGGGCAGACGCCAGTTGCTGGCTGCCACCGCGAGGCCGGTGTGGTCGAGCAGTTCCAGCGTCGATGATTGCGCCGCGCCGTTGATCTTTTCCAGTTTCAGGTTGAGCGCCGCTTGCTGTTCGGCGTCGACCGGGCCGGCCAGCGCCGCACGCAATTGCGGGTCCAGCGCCAGCACGGCGGGCAGGGCGCGATAGCGGTCGATCAGGGTATGCAGCGAGTTGGCGTACAGCGCCAGCTGTTGATTGGCCCGGGCTGCGTCTTCTTCCAGCGCCTGGCGCTCGGCGTGGCGGATCGCAAGCGTTGCAGCAAGGGCGGCACCGGCGATGATCAGCAGGGTATACAACGACAGACGCAGGGTACGGGAAGTCGGCAGCATGCTGGGGCAAACGGATGGCAGGACGGGCGGGCACCATAGCATGTCGCCGGGTGCTGGCAGTGCTATCACACTATAAAATCCGTGTGTTCACGCGGCTGCCTTCTGGCTGGCCCGGTGGTCTCGAAGCGTGTTTGCCAGACCGCGCAGCATGTCAGTGATTCGCCCCCGATGATTGACGACATCTTCGGTGTGAGATGGTGCACGCTGGCGTTCATGACTTGACCCGTTTTGCAGGTTTTGCAGGTGTCGGTTTTTTCGCGGGCCTGGCGGGTGATGGCTCTTGTGTGTCGTTGTAGTCGTAGCTGAGCGTGAACCATGGATGCAAGTGCTCCAAGGCCGTATGGCCCAGCGCATTGATCGTTTTGATCAGTCGGCCCTGGGCGTCGTAGAACATTTGATCGTGATGGCCGTGTTCACGCATGGCGCGGTCATTGATGCAGCGATGGGTATTGAGAAAATACGAGCGATAGACCCGGATAGTCTCGCCCTTATGGTTGTATTCGACACGTCCCATGACCCGCCAGCGACGCGCGGCGGGCATTTCGATCGGCTTGCAGTCGGCGCCGGTCTCGAGGCCGTCCTCGGGCGTCGCGACAAGGGCATCGCCCGGCGGCACGAGCTGTTTGCTTTGCAGCTCGCGGCCAAAACCGTCGACGTAACGGACGGTTATCTGAATCTGTTGCTGCGGGTCGGTGTGGTAGCGGTCGGCAATCAGGTCGACGCTGTTTACCGGCTGCCTGAGGGCGGTCTGGATGATCTTGAGCAGGGTTTGTTCGCTGGCAGTGCGTTTCTTTTGCTGGTTCAGCCAGCGCAGGGCCGATGCGCGTATGTGGCCGTCGGGCAGGATCAGGCCGTTGGCGATCCATTGCTTTCTTTTGAGCCGCGCCGTTTTGACCGGTAGCAATGGCATCCAGCTGAACAGATTGGTGCGCACCACGCCGGCAGCGGATGCCAGCACGGTTTTCGGGTTGGCGAGGGCAAACTCGACGCTCAGATCAGACTGAGGTGGATAAACGGACAGATCTTCGAAACCGGCACGCACGCCTTCCTCGTTACCATGAAAGCTGAAGGCAATCGGTCGACCGCCCGCTTCGTACCGCACTTCGTGAATGTTGTCGTTGTGATCCGTGACACGCTGCACCTGCAAGGTGTGCATGTCGTAGGTCATTGCCGTGACGCAGCCGTCCGGCAGGGTGATGGCAGTGGTCAGCAGATGGTTTGCGTCCCTGGTGATGTGGGTTGTGCCATGGCTGGCGGTCTGCTGAACATCGGTGACGTGGTAGAAACCGCTGGGGTCGGAGTAGGTGAAGAAGCCGCTCTGTGCCGACCAGAGGTTTTTCAGAAGATCTTCATCCGTGTCTGGCGGCAAAAACAGGTTCATGGGCTTGTAGCCGATTTTTGTCAGCTCGTCCCGAATGACAATCGGGACGTCGACGTAAGCCGCCAATGCCTTTTTGTCGAACACAGCCCGCTCGGTCGGTCCCTGGCGCGGTGGGTACTCGATCTTGCCGTCCATCTCCAGATAATTCTGCTGCGAGAGCGAAATCAGTTCGCGTTCCGATGTCCACTCTGCGCAGCCCTCATACTTTTCGAAGTTTTCGAAATTGATGTCCGCCGATTGCAGCCCGTCCGGCAGCGCTCCCTTGGGCAGCATCAGCGCATTGCTGCGCTGGCGCCAGGGCAAACCGAGCAGCCAGTGGTCTTCAGTGATCAGATGAATCGGCTCGGCAAGGGTTTCCGTCAGATAGAAGTACCGCTGTTGCTCATCGTGACTGTCCAGCCAGGCGAGCTGTTGATCCTTTTGAGCGAAAGGCGGTTCTTCGGTTTTAGTGCGGCGGCGTGCGCAGGCGACCGCGAAGCGGTGAGTCGGATGACCGAACATGTCCCATGCCAGACCGACCGCGTGCTGACAGCGGGGGTCATCCATGAAACGTTCGTATTGCTGGCTGCGGTTTTCCAGTTCCAGCACCAGCAGGCTGGACGGGGTTTCGTCGACGACCCGAACCAGATAACGGAATTCTCTCAGGTAAATCAGGTGAGCGGGAGCGGGGTCGTCCGCCTGACAGGCTTCAATGCGAAGCAGACGACCGGCCAGGGCGTAGGCGACTTCGGGATCGTCGCTCTTGCGCCGTTTGCGAATTCGTTCTCTACCGCGTCTGGCGTCGAGCGTTGAAGTGACGGTGGGCCCAAAGGGCGTGATTTCATCGTCGAGTTCGCTGATACCTTTCAAAACCGGATCGACACTTTCGCCGGTATGAATCCATTGAGTGGTGCGCATGGGGGCTGTATGGCCACTTTCGGCCTTGCCCGGTTCCAGTTCGCTGTCGATCTGACAGACCCGGCCGAAGCCGCGGAATTCGCGTTCGCGACCGTCGTAATAACCCTCGAAATACTCATGGAACTGCATCAGGTAATTGCCGGTGATTTCATCTTCCTGACGCAGCCAATGGAGCACCATCTGCGGAAACGGCAAATGGCACACCGGCTTCCTGCGTGCCACCAATTCCTGGCGTTTTTCATCCAGCCAGAATTGCGCACTGCTGCGATATTGCAACGACGCGTTGTAACCCATGTTGTTGTTGCATCCAGTGAGCAGGTATGGCCGCGCGTCGACCAGGTTATACACATAGTGTCGAGGTGACATGTGCGGAACGGTCAGCAGCAGGCTGGCGCAGCCAATGCCCCTGAGATCAGCAAAGGTCACCTGGCAGAGGTTGTCGTAGCGCACGCCTCTGGGCCATGGAATTCGGACGGGTTCCGATGCCAGGGAGTTGCCACCGTGGTTCAACCAGATCTCGAAGAAGTCCGAATACAGGTAAATGAGAGCCGGAGCACCGGAACCGTCTACGTCGGCGATGCGCACTCGGTCGGGATCGAACTCGCCATATTTGAACGGCAAGTCGCTCATCTTGAAACCCTCGCCAAACCGGCCATGCCCGAGGCTGATCCAGCAGCGGATTTCATCATGGCGGATCCGGCACAGTTCCATACCGCTGGCGCCCATATCGCTGAAAGACACCAATTCGTTACCGGCTCCACTGAACAGCGGCAATCGGTCCGGGGTATGGGGTACATCCTTGCCGGGAGCAAAGCCTGTTTCCCTCAAATTCGCGTACACCCGTACGCTTTTCGGTCCGATCAGCGCCAGGGAGTTGAGACCGTCACCGCTCAAGTCACCCAATTGGGCCAAATAATGGAAGAACTCCACGGGAAACTGCTTGAACGATTTGAACAGCGACCAGGTGCCATCCGGATTGAGCGTGTAATACCCGCTGCCGTCGGGCTGTGCGACGATCCAGTCCAGGCGTCCGTCGCCGGTGAGGTCCATGAGGATTTGCACCACCGGTTTGTTGCTGTCGGCATTGGGGATCAGCGGCAGCAAGGTCCACGGGCCGTAGATGATTTCGTCAGTGCCGGGTGTGCCGCGCAGAGGCTCACGGTAATACCAGGCGTTGTCGTGCTGGCAGAGAAAACCAGGCAGGCCTTCTCCGTAAAGGTCGACGCAATGATAGGGCTTGCCGTCGTTGAGGCCCGGCATATGGTCGAGTGCCAGAAACGCCTGGGGAAAGGGGTTGAGCTTGAGCGGCTCATAGCAGTACTCAAGCGGCGGTAATTGTTTGACGTGCCCCTCTGCGTCGTAACTCATGTAATGCGCGGCTTTGAGGTGGTTGTATTGACGCGGCGTGGGTTCGTGCTCCAGCAACAGACGTTCGACCAGTACCGGGTCGGGGCCGATGTGGTTGAACAACAGAAACTGCTGGCACAGGCGCCGGGTGCCAATCTCGAAACCGAAGCGATGATTGCGAAACGGATCGCTGCGCAGCAGCCATTTGTTCTCGTTCGGGGCTGAATAGGGGGGAACAGCCTCGCGCCGGGTGACGCGCTCCCCGTAGTCGACTATCAGACGGAACAGCCAGTCCAGCATTTCTGGCTGCGAATGATCAAGGCAATACAGATCAGTGCTGGCGGTCTTGTTGCAATAACAGACCTGCCGCAGATAGCGCTGGGCCTGATAGGCAAAGCGATCGTCGGCGACCTTGTCATCGGCCTTGTACTCGTAAAAAATGTTTTCCCCCACCGCGCTCCTGGTTTCCACCAGCAGCCACGCGGCGATATGGCTCGGCTCTGCCGGGTCGTAGATGCACGATCCCTGGTTATTGCCATAGCAATGTTGCGAGCCGTCGGCGCGGGAAACGATCCAGAAGGGGTTAGTACTGTCATCCGGTGTCCAGAGTTCGTAGCGGTCAAACGTAATTTCCAGGCGAGGGATGTAACGCACCACCGAAAACTTTCGGGCGCTCTTGCCTTTACCCCGAGTGCGTCGGGTTACCTTGATCTTGCCGCGGGTCGTCAGCTCGGGTCGCAGGTCGGTGCCGTCAGCCTGCATGACGTCGTCGGGTGCGTATTTCGGAACGCCCTTGCTGGTCTTGCGGAAGATGACCGGCAGCGGTAAATCCCAGCCGAGGCCGCACTTGCCGTTGCCCGCGTTGCCGTCATAGACCAGTTGCAGGTCAGGATTGAGCGAGCGCGCAGGGATGATCGGCAACGTCAGCGTGTAAGATCGCTGCCCGGTCGCACCGATTTCCCCCCAACTGCGTCCATTGGTGGCAATGGAGGCGGTCTTGGCAATAGAGGGCGGGGTGACGAGCGCATCTGCATCTGGAACCATGGCAACGCAACCAGTGAATGCCGAGATTGCACGCTAACAGAGCATTATTTTTTCGACACCTGTCAGATCTGACAGGTGCCCGCGCCTGCAATTTATGGCAGGCGAAAAAAAGGCCGGGCGGTCATTGCTGACCGCCCGGCCTTTTTACTAACAGACGAAGCGCTTACTGCACTTCAACCGCCAGGCTTTCGCTGATCTTCTGTTGCCAGATCGCAGGACCAGTGATGTGTACCGATTCACCTTTGCTGTCCACCGCTACGGTGACCGGCATGTCCTTGACCTCGAACTCGTAGATCGCTTCCATGCCCAGCTCGGCAAACGCCAGAACCTTGGACTTCTTGATCGCTTGCGCCACCAGGTAGGCGGCCCCGCCGACGGCCATCAGGTACACAGCCTTGTTGTCCTTGATCGCGTCGATGGCGGTCGGGCCGCGCTCGGACTTGCCGATCATGCCCAACAGGCCAGTCTGCTCAAGGATCTGACGGGTGAACTTGTCCATCCGCGTGGCGGTGGTCGGGCCAGCCGGGCCAACCACTTCGTCACCGACCGGATCAACCGGGCCGACGTAGTAGATGAAGCGACCTTTCAGATCCACCGGCAGGGTTTCGCCCTTGTTCAGCATCTCGACCATGCGCTTGTGCGCAGCGTCGCGACCGGTGAGCATCTTGCCGTTGAGCAGGACGGTTTCGCCCGGCTTCCAGCTCTGCACGTCTTCCGGGGTCAGGGTGTCGAGGTTGACGCGACGGGCCGACGGGCCGGCTTCCCAGACGATTTCCGGGTAAGCGTCCAGCGGTGGCGCCTCCAGCGAAGCCGGGCCGGAACCGTCGAGCACGAAGTGCGCGTGACGGGTGGCGGCGCAGTTCGGGATCATGCACACCGGCAAGGAGGCGGCGTGAGTCGGGTAGTCCATGATCTTCACGTCGAGCACGGTGGTCAGGCCACCGAGGCCTTGGGCGCCGATGCCCAGCTGGTTGACCTTCTCGAACAGCTCCAGACGCATTTCTTCGATGCGGTTCTGCGGGCCACGGGCCTTGAGCTCGTGAATGTCGATGGACTCCATCAACACTTCTTTTGCCATCACAGCGGCTTTCTCGGCGGTACCGCCGATGCCGATGCCCAGCATGCCCGGTGGGCACCAGCCGGCGCCCATGGTCGGAACGGTCTTCAGCACCCAGTCGACGATCGAGTCGGACGGGTTGAGCATGGCCATTTTCGACTTGTTCTCGGAGCCGCCGCCCTTGGCCGCCACGTCCACTTCCACGGTGTTACCCGGGACGATGGAGTAGTGGATGACCGCCGGGGTGTTGTCCTTGGTGTTCTTACGCGCACCGGCCGGGTCGGCCAGGATGGAAGCACGCAGGACGTTTTCCGGCAGGTTGTAGGCGCGGCGCACGCCTTCGTTGATCATGTCGTCCAGGCTCATGGTCGCGCCATCCCAACGCACGTCCATGCCCACACGCACGAACACGGTCACGATGCCGGTGTCCTGGCAGATCGGCCGGTGGCCGGTGGCGCACATGCGCGAGTTGATCAGGATCTGCGCCATCGAGTCACGGGCCGCTGGCGATTCTTCGCGCAGGTAGGCTTCGTGCATCGCCTGGATGAAGTCCACGGGGTGGTAGTAGGAAATGAACTGCAGGGCGTCGGCAACGCTCTGAATCAGGTCGTCTTGCTTGATCACGGTCATGAGTCGCGCTCCTCTAAAAGACGGGAACATTCAATAAGGTGCCTGCGGCTTGGGTGCATCGGTCGGTCGCAGACACCTTTCAAGGCACGCCGGGGCTGCTGACGCGACGCTAAAAAGGCGCGGCAGTATACCGCGCCTCGGTGGCGGGCACATCTGCCGGGAGTCATTCGTTGGTCGCATGGCTGCAGGTTTTTGACGCCAAATACCCGGCCCGAAAATCAATGGTCATTTATCGCCTGCGCCACTAAAGTGGCAGCCGGTCTGTAGAGTAGGACACTCGGTCAGCCTCTTATCGCACGGTGAGTCAACGATTGACCCATAACGCCATTCAACGTCTTTTGCTCAAACGCTTCGCCCTCGCTGCAGCCACCTATGGATTGGCTTTGCTGCTGCTGTGGCTGGCGTATTTCACCGGTCACTACAACGACTCGCTGGCGGGCGTTGCCATCGGCAGCGCGCTGGTGGTGATCAGTCAGGCGGCCCTGTTCGCTGTGTTCTTTTCCGGCTGCAACCTGCGCTTCTCCGACCCGAGCCTGACCGAAGTTCAAGTGCTGCTGGGCCTCGGCTGGCAGACGTGGCTGATCGCGCATCTGGAAGAGGCGCGGGGCGAGTTTCTGGTTTTCTATGTGCTGGTGCTGCTGTTCGGCCTGTTCCATCTGTCACAGCGGGCGTTTGTGCGCTGCGCCATGCTGGTGTTCTTCAGCTTCTGCGCTATCACACTGTGGGACGGTTACCACTTGCGGCTGCACGATCCGGCGCTGTCCGCGTTGCAGGCCTGCATCCTGCTGATCGTGCTGGCGTGGCTGGTGATTTACGCCCGCTTCGTCCAGACCTCGCGCCAGCGTATGCGTCAGCGCCGGTTTGCCTTGCAGGCGCATCAGGACACCCTGCGCGGGATGATGCGCCAGCTCGAAGACCTGGTGGCCACCGATGAACTGACTGGGCTGTTCAATCGCCGGCATTTCCTGCGCCTGGCCACCCGCGAGCTGAATGCGATGGAGGCCGACGTGGTGCATGGTCTGGCGCTGATCGATCTCGATCACTTCAAGCGCATCAACGATATTCACGGCCACGCCGCCGGCGATCAGGTGCTGCAAGCCTTTGCCGGGGTGGCCGGGGCCTGTCTGCGCGACGGCGACGTGTTGGCGCGTTATGGTGGTGAAGAATTCGTGGTGCTGCTGCCCGATTGCAACGCCGAGCGCCTGACCGCTTGCTGCGAACGGCTGCGCATCGCCTTCACCGACGTTGAACTGGTGGGCCTGAATGTGAAAAACCTGAGCCTGTCCGCCGGCATGACCCTGCTGGAACTGGGCGATGATCTGGACGATGCCTTGCAGCGCGCCGATCAGGCGCTGTACCGGGCCAAGCGCGACGGGCGCAACCGTTGCGCAGCCGCGTGGGAGAACGTCGATGCCTGAACTGCGGGTCGGTGAACGACAGTGGTCGGTGGCAGCGGGCAGCAACCTGCTCGATGCCCTCACTCAGAACGGTGTGGCGGTACCTTATAGCTGCCGCGCCGGCAGTTGCCATGCGTGTCTGGTGCAATGCGTGCAGGGTTTGCCCGCCGACAGTCGCCCCGATGCCCTGAGCGCCGAGCAGCGTGATCAGGGTTGGCGGCTGGCCTGTCAGTGCCAGGTGATCGAGGACTTGCAGGTGCACACCTTCGATCCCGTCACCGACGGTCGCCCGGCCACGGTCGAAGCGCTGGACTGGCTCGGCGACAGCGTGTTGCGACTGCGCCTGACACCTCAGCGGCCGTTGCGCTACAGCGCCGGTCAGCATCTGGTGCTGTGGGCCGGCCACATTGCGCGGCCGTATTCGCTGGCGAGCCTGCCGGAAGAAGACCGCTTTCTTGAATTCCACCTCGATTGCCGCCAGCCCGGCGAATTCAGCGATGCTGCACGACGCTTGCAGATTGGCGACCCGATCCGCCTCGGCGAACTGCGCGGCGGCGCGCTGCATTACGACCCGGACTGGCACGACCGGCCGCTGTGGCTGCTGGCCGCCGGCACCGGGCTCGGCCCGTTGTTCGGTGTGTTGCGCGAAGCCTTGCGTCACGATCATCGGGGCGCCATTCGCGTCATTCATCTGGCCCATGATGCCGACGGGCATTACCTGGCCAAACCCCTTGAAGCATTGGCCGCGCAGCGGGAAAACCTCAGCGTTGAAGGGTGGACGGCGGCCGAGTTGCCGGGCGCTTTGGCGCAACTGCGCCTTGTCTCCCGACAAACCCTGGCTTTAGTCTGCGGTTCGACTGCCAGCGTCGACGCGTTTGCCAAGCGTCTGTTCCTGGCCGGACTGCCGCGCAATCAACTGCTGGCCGATGTCTTCCTGAGCCGTGGTTGAGCGCTGAATTCTCAGACGCGAGACCTGCCATGCCCGAAGCCATCCTGCTGCACCGCGAACGCGGTTTGCTGACCCTGCGCCTCAATCGCCCGGACAAGAAAAACGCCCTGACCCGCGCCATGTACAGCCAATTGGCCGAGGCGCTCAAGCAGGCGAATCACGACCCCGAAATCAACGCCGTGCTGATCACCGGCAGCGCCGAGTGTTTCACCGCCGGCAACGACATCGCCGACTTCATCCAGCAACCGCCGAGCGACCTCGACAGCCCGGTGTTTCACTTCATGCTCGAACTGCTCGAATGCCGCAAACCGGTGATCGCCGCGGTGGCCGGAGCGGCGGTGGGGATCGGCACGACGCTGTTGCTGCATTGTGATCTGGTGTACGTGGCGCGGGATGCGCGGTTGCGCATGCCGTTCGTCAATCTCGGGTTGTGCCCGGAGTTCGGCTCCAGCCTGATCCTGCCGCGTCTGCTCGGGCAGGCCAAAGCGTCGGAATTGTTGCTGCTGGGTGAAGGTTTCACCGGCGAGCAAGCGGCGCAATGGGGGATCGCGACCGAGGCGCTGAGCAGTGGCGAAGCGGCATTGGCCAAGGCGCGAGAGATGGCGCTGCGGTTTGATGAACTGCCGGCCGAGGCGGTGCGCATCAGCAAGCAATTGATGCGGGCGCCGGATCGCGAGTTGATTCGCAAGGTGATCGAAGAGGAGGGCGCGCTGTTCACCCAGCGGCTGAGGTCGCCGGAGGCGTTGGCGGCGTTGACGGGGTTCATCAAACGCCATTGAGATATCCGCCGACCGCCGACCGCCGACCGCCGACCGCCGACCGCCGACCGCCGACCGCCGACCGCCGCCGCACTCCGTGCACCGATCGTTCCCACGCTCTGCGTGGGAATGCCTCAATGGACGCTCTGCGTCCGCTTCGGCATGGGACGCGGAGCGTCCCGGGCTGCATTCCCACGCGGAGCGTGGGAACGATCAAACTAGTAACGATCAGTCTGAAATGAAAAAGCCCCGCCATTCACACGGCGGGGCTTTTCGTTTTCAGCAACCGGTCACTCAGACCTGCGGGTCGCCCACGTGCAGGATCTTCATGCCGTTGGTGCCGCCGGTGGTGTGGTAGCTGTCGCCCTTGGTCAGGATGACCCAGTCGCCTTTCTCCACCACGCCGCGCTTGACCAGCTCGTCGATGGCTTTCTGGCTGACTTCGTTCGGGGCCAGCGAAGCCGGGTCGAACGGTACGGTGTACACGCCACGGAACATCGCAGCGCGAGCCTGGGCTTCGCGGTGCGGGGTGAAGCAGTAGATCGGCACCGACGAACGGATACGCGACATGATCAGCGGGGTGTAGCCGCTTTCGGTCAGCGCGATGATCGCTTTCACGCCCGGGAAGTGGTTGGCGGTGTACATGGTCGCCAGTGCGATGCTCTCGTCGCAGCGCTCGAATTCCTTGCCGATGCGGTGGCTGGAAGTCTTGCTGGTCGGGTGCTTTTCAGCGCCGACGCAGATGCGCGCCATCGCCTGCACGGCTTCCAGCGGATAAGCGCCGGCAGCGGATTCGGCAGACAGCATCACGGCGTCGGTGTAGTCGAGCACGGCGTTGGCCACGTCGGACACTTCGGCGCGGGTCGGCATCGGGTTCTGGATCATCGACTCCATCATCTGGGTCGCCACGATCACAGCCTTGTTGTGGCGGCGTGCGTGCAGAATGATTTTCTTCTGGATGCCCACCAGTTCAGCGTCGCCGATTTCCACGCCCAGGTCACCACGGGCCACCATCACAGCGTCGGAAGCCTTGATCAGACCGTCGAGGGTTTCGTCGTCGGCCACGGCTTCGGCGCGTTCGATCTTCGCCACCAGCCAGGCGGTGCCGCCGGCTTCGTCGCGCAGTTGACGGGCGTAGTTCATGTCGGCGGCGTCACGCGGGAAGGACACGGCGAGGTAGTCGACTTCCATTTCAGCGGCGAGCTTGATGTCGGCCTTGTCTTTTTCAGTCAGGGCCGGAGCGGTCAGGCCGCCACCGCGACGGTTGATGCCTTTGTGGTCGGACAGCGGGCCGCCGATGGTCACGACGCAGTTCAGTTCGGTCGCGGTGGCGGTTTCAACGCGCATGACCACGCGGCCGTCGTCGAGCAGCAGCTCGTCGCCCACGCCGCAGTCCTTGACCAGGTCCGGGTAGTCGATACCGACAACCTGCTGGTTGCCTTCGGTCAGCGGATGGCTGGTGGAGAAGGTGAACTGGTCACCGATCTTCAGCTCGATACGCTTGTTGGCGAATTTGGCGATACGGATTTTCGGGCCTTGCAGGTCACCCAGCAGGGCGACAAAGCGGCCGTGCTTGGCAGCGAGGTCACGCACCAGCTTCGCGCGAGCCTTGTGCTCGTCGGGGGTGCCGTGGGAGAAGTTCAGACGGGCGACGTCCAGGCCAGCCAGAATCAGCTGTTCGAGAACTTCCGGCGAGTTACTGGCCGGGCCAAGGGTAGCGACGATTTTGGTACGACGGACGGACATGCAAAGACTCCTCAGGTTCAAGCGCTCGCAGAGGCTACTACGCTCTTTGGGTGTAGTCATTGTTCGTTTGCACTACTTATTGTTTTCTTTATTGAACGCGACAATCGGAACAAAGGGCTCTGAAGATTTCTCGCCAGAGGTCGATAATGATCACAAGACAGGAGAATACCCCATGCGATTCGTGCCCATTGCCGCCCTTGCCCTCAGCGTCCTCGCCGCTTCGGGCTGCACCCGTTGGTCGATGAACCATCATTTGAACAACGCCTACAATGCCTACGACCGGGGCAACTGCGAGCAGGTGATGCTCGAACTGTCCAAGGTCGAACGCGCCAGCCGTGCACGCCCTTATGTGTGGCCGGAAGTGTCGATGATGCGCGGTCAGTGCCTCGAACGGCAGAAAATGTTCGTCGATGCGGCGCAGACCTATCAGTTCATCATCGCCTCGTACCCCAACAGCGAATACGCCTACCGCGCCCGCGCGCGTCTGGAAACCCTGCAGAGCCTGGGTCACTACCCGACTCGCAGCGCTGCCGCCGTGGTACGTCCAACCCGCTTCTGATGGTAGTTGTCATACAAAAGCTGGCTGCTTGTATAGGGTGAGCTATAGTCGAATGACACCGGTGCAGATCGAATTCAGTACCGGCGCAACACCTGCGACTGGCATGAGCAGTGCGTGGCAAGCGCCACACCGGGAGCGGGGAGAGCGAACCTGACGCACAGGTCCGTTCCGAAGCGAGAGTGCGGCTCTGTGATGGAGCCTTGCATGGCGAATTGCGTATGTTTACCGACCGTCGAATCGAACGGCATCAGCTGCCGTATTTTCTGCGAGTATTCAACAGCGTCACCGACAAACCCATCGGCTTTCTGGGCAACGTGTCCGAAGACGGTTTGATGCTCATCAGCCAGTTGCCGATGATGATCGGTGCCGAATTCAACCTGCGCCTGAAAATCCCCTTGGGCGAGGGCTGTCAGCAGGTCATCGACCTCACCGCGTGCTGCCTGTGGTGTCACGAAGACGCGACCCCCAAACACTACGACGCCGGCTTCAGCCTGTACCGCACGCCGCCCGAGTATGGGCAACTGGTCGAGGCGTTGAAGCAGTACTTCAGTTTTCAGCCGTTGCCGGCCTCGGCCTGATTCATATCCGCCAGAAACATCGCGGGCAAGTCCGCTACCACAAGGACACCACTGATCCCTGTGGGAGCGGGCTTGCCCGCGAAGGCGTCAGCACTGACACCCTCTATTCAACGGCTAGGCAATAGCGATCGCCCGCTCGTTATCCAGCGTCTTCTCCACCAGCAACAACCCCAACTCACTCAACTGATAGATCGCCATCGCCAGATGCCGCGGCTTGTCGTCCAGGCTGTCGGCCAGGTCGAGCAGCAGGATGCTGACCGAAGAAAAGGTCTCGTAGGTCTGGATGGCGATCGCCTCGGGGTTGATTTCAGGATCGACCTTGAACATCTGCATGCCGCGATCCACGGAGTTGCGCGGTTTGTCCTTTGGGGGATTGAGATAGAAATCCAGGGCTCGGTGAGCGGCGTCGTGGAGTTTCTTTGAATCGACGGAGGCGTAGGGGGAGACCGGATCGGGTTGATCGGTCGGGTCTGTTGGATCGGTGTCCGAAGGAGGATTTGGAACTGGCTTTTTCATGTATTTCGTACTCGTCGATAAGACCACCATCGGCTCGCGACTAAACGAGAAAAGGGTGGCGGCTGTAAGCAGGTTAGTCGACCGGGAGTACGTACCGGTGCGCCCGAGGGCGCCCTGCGAACAGCCACCATCGAGTGCGGGGATAGGGAATACCCGACTTGATGACGCTTATGCGCAACGTACTAAGACCCCGGGCGACTAAACCCGGCCGCTGATTGGCAGCGACGGGGATCAAGTTACGGGGCAACGCCAAGGCGCACAAGCCGGCGGATTCTGAGTGATTTGTAGGCAATGGCACAAGGCGTCGTAGCCCGTTGTTACGACTTGCAGGACGCTGGCGGACAGGGCTGTGGGAAAGGTTACCGTTTGTCGAGACTGTCAGATCTGTCAGGTGCTGGACCGCATGGCATTGGCATTCAATGAATCTACAAACCTCTGCCGGCAGCCCCTCAATGAGGACGGAGTCAATCATGGATACAAACGATGGAACGGAATTGGACCCGAGTGGCGAATCATCGGAGACCCCAGGAACTGCCGGCGGCATTGAATCAATTACTGATGAAGTTGAATTTCATACCGAAAGTTCTGCCTCAGAGCCAGTCAACAACGATTTATTCGCAGAAGCAGTTATATCAGCGAGTAATGGTAACTATTGGGCAAAGTTAAAAGTCAGTTATTCATGGAATGGCCCCGGCACTACTTTTACTTGTAGCACGGTGTGGTATCAGGCCTTGAATAATAACCAGACGGGGGGGGACGTACGTATTCTTGTAGAAGCGGGCACGGCAAACAAATGGGAGCAGGAGCTTATTGGCAACGCTAACCAGAAGGCAATGAAAATGCTCTGGTTCGCTCACAAACAATCACCGCTACCAGTAATATGGCGAGAATCACTTTTGGGTATAAATACGACAGAGCTGGTGTGAGCGACGTGGATATGCATAACCAAATCGATGTGTACTACCTCCCTCCAACTCCAACCATCGACCCAATCAAAAACATTACCACTCCTGTTATGAACGTCACCGGAGGCGGCGGTGTTTCCGGAGCCACGGTACAACTCTATTCGGTAGCAAGTTACGTAGGAACCGGACTAGTGGGAACCGGCGGGCGCTGGGAAGTGACACCGGAATCCGGCTTCCAAGGCAACGTTGTGACCTTTGCGGCGCAGCAGCAGTATGCCAATAGACTCTCTCTAAAAACCGGGGATGTCACGTATCGTCGAGCTATAACATCGTCCCCCACCTCAAATGAAATTGTTATCAATGGGCATGTTTTCCGTGGTAAAGGCGATCCTTCAACCCTAATGACTCCAGTCAACAGCTCGAATCATTATGAGGCATGGGCCGTTCCAATCACTGTAAATAGTTCGGGGGACTGGGAAACGAAAATGACAAAAGTGCTGCCTTCTGGCACGCACACGTTGGAAACTCAACATATATATCCCAACCAGGCTCACGGTTATACCCAGCCTGTGACCTTCAGGATGTTGGGTCATACGGGCATTACCACCCCCGGCAACAATACCGAACAAGAACAAACCTTCACCGTCTTCGGCAACAACAGATTAGCCAACGCCGAAGTGCGGGTTTTTATCGATACAACGCAAACGTTGGTCGGGACCGCCCCTGTCGGCGCATCGGCCACATGGAGCGCTGTAGCAACGCTCCAGCCCGGGTTGCGAAGGGTGGCAACGGAGCAATTCCTCAGCGGCAAGCAATCCGGTCGTGGCGGTTCCGTTCTTTACAAGATCCGGCCTGCCAAGCCTGTGCTTCAGTCCAGACCCAAAGGCGAAGGCATCGAATTTCATGGCACGGGTTACGCGACAGGCAGGATGCATATTCATGTGTCGGGTGACGAAGTCAATTCCATCGATGTGGACATTCCTAGTACAGGTATCTATATGAAGGATCTTCCGGCCACGGTATTGCCGGGGAATTACAGGTATGGCGGTCGGCAAAGCGTGTCCGATGGAGGAACAGGGCGTATCTACAGCTCAGGTTGGATCGCTGATATACCGGTTGCCGTTCCCACTCCTCGACCCACGTCTGTGAGTGTCACGCGCAACGGCAATAAACTTACAATTACGGGCAGGGGCAATACGTGGGGTACGAGTAAGGGATTGGCCATCATCCACAAGGACGGTCAGGATTTTCGCCCCAAGTTTCCCAACGGTGAGGCGCAATCTGATCTTACTTGGCGCACAACTTCTGTCGATCTTGACCCGGGCACTTATGGAACCCTCACCGTCAAACAATGGGTAAACGGTGTCTGGTCTGCGGAGGTCGCTGTTCCAGAGGTGACCATTCCGTCATCCTCTCCCACCTATACAGCGCCTGATCCAGGTGCGCAGACTAACCAGACACCAACGATTACCGGTCTTGCCTGGACGAATTCGGATGTTTTGCTGACAATTCCGCCTCGTCCGCCGGTGCCACTCAAAGCGACCGGGACGGCCGGCACGATCGGTTCGTTCAGTTATACCGTCACCGATCCCCTGCCGCCAAAGACCTACATCATAAGTGCAACCTCGGCGATGGGGGGGCAGACATCTGCGGCCAGTAACCTTACCTTCACGGTTCAACCGCCGGTCCCTGAACCGACAACGACTGGCGAGGTATCAATCGAGGCGGTCATCGAGGGCAAGGGTTGGCCAGGCTGCTGGGTCGAGATTCTTTCGGCTACCCACGTGACATTGGGCAGTGGCCCGGTGAACGAGGATAAAACCTGGAAGATAGGTATTGGCAAACACGCTCCGGGACCACTTACCTTCTATTGCCGCCAAAAAGAGACACAGGCCAGCAGTAACGTGTCCGGCCCGACTGAGAACAAAACCGTCATGGTCGCTGTGCCAAGGGCCGGATTTACCGTACCAGGGCCGAACGGCCAGCCCGCGCGAAAGTCCACTTTTTCCGGTAGCACCTCTGCAACGTACGGTTCCGTCGAGCTGTCGATCAAAGGATCATCACCATTCATTACCGGCGTTCCGGTGGTTGACGGGAAATGGACTACTCCGGTCGAGTTGGCGGCGGGTTCCAAAACGCTGGAGGTCAGGGTTCTTCAGGATGGCTATCGCAGCGATCCGACTGAGATATCTGTCACGGTGGTGCCGAATGCGCCGCTGTTGGATACGCCGTTGAATACCCAGAATGTCGGGAAAAAGCTCAGGACTTCCGGAGTTGGATTTGCCGGAGATCTCGTGATTGTCCAGCGGGTGGGTCGTCCCCACAATTTCGAGCCCGTTCTTGTCAGTGCGGACAACACCTGGTCGGCACTGCTCGAACATTCCATGCTTGCCACGGACAAAATCGCCGCCGTTGCCCGAGTCGGTACGGAACCGAACTCCCAACAATCCGTCCCGATTACCCTGACGCTGCTCAGTGCCCCCATCGACCTTACTGAACCGCGGGCAGGTGACTGGGTAGGTCCACAGGCAGTTTACGCTGGCAGGGCTGCTCCTCATGCGTTTATCGCCGTGGCGGCCTGGTACGACACAGAGGTCCGTCTGACACCGTCGACCCAGGCTGATGAGGATGGGTACTGGCGGGTGTTGGGCAACAGGGATCTTCCTGATGGACTGACACGCGTGCAGGTAAGCCAGACGCTGAATCGCGTGAATTCTGAATGGCGCATGAGTGATGCATTTACAGTGCAGCGCATCACAGAGATTGACTGGCCCGTTGTGGCGTTTCCAACGCCAGATCAAACAGTACGGCGTATGCCGAGGTTTTCCGGATGGGGGTTGCCGGGCGCGATGGTCACGGTCCGCCAGGCAAGTGGTCCGGTATTGGCGACCGCACGGGTGGCGCGCGATGGAACATGGGAGGCGCAGGTCACAAGTTCATTGCCGGTGGGGCCACTGACGTATTCTGCCAAACAGGAACGTGATGGTCTCGATTCAGACTACAAGTTGCCACACCGTCATTGCGATGTGACTCAGGCTCTAGCAGGCTTTGAGAAAGCGGTTATACAACTGCCGTTGAACGATCGAACTCAAATGCTTGAAACCCGGCCACAGTTTGAAGGACTAGGTAAAGCAGGAGCTTTATTGACAGTGTATCGGCATGCGACCACCGAAGTGCTGGCTCAGACAATCGTCAATGCAGAGGACAAATGGGCTGTTCGCTGTGCCGTAGATCTGGAAGTGAAGACAGAACCCCACCAGATCGCTGCACGCCAACAGATGGATGGAGTGGAGTCAGCCTGGTCAGGCATTATCATCGAATTCAAAGTCGGCACTGCCCTGTCTCCTCCTGTTGTAGTCGATCTTACTGATGGGAGTTACGTTTCTCGCAATGCAGTGATCAAACTGACTGCCATGCCAGGTACTCTGGTGTCGCTCTTTCCGGGTGATGGCACCAACAAGCTGGGTACCGGTCAGGTCGATGAGACAGGGCAATGCGTGATTGTTTTGTATGGTTTGCCGCTTGGTGAGTTGACGCTCAGGGGCAAGGCCGAGAAAGGGCCTGTTCTATCCGGGTGGATGAACGAGGTCAAACTTATTGTGGCGGATTTCGGCTGAGCTAAAGAGACACGCCCGCGTCAGGCCCTCGTTCAGAGGGCCTTTTCACGCCCCTCACTTCACAGAAAACTTCTGAATTCCGATCGACGGTCGAGCAACCTGTCAGATCTGACAGTACCAGCCGTTTTCCATTCAGTGCTTAATCAACTTGAACGCAACAAGCGCCGCCGTCAGGTCCCGGCGTTTGTTTCCCCTCAAGAGGAAGCGCTGGATGAAAGCATCAGACAAAAGCCCTGTTCATCAACTGCTCAGGGCTGTGCTGGGGCAGAGTAAAAAGCGGATCTACGTGCCCAAGGCGCTGGAAAGACACCTCATGAAGTCCGCCAGCGTGTTCGATCTGACAAAACTCAGCGTGGGTGAATTGCGCACACTTGGCTTGAAACCTGAGGAGGCCGAAGCCCTGTTGAGCCGCGGCAGGGCGCTGGCACTTAATATCGCCAGGCTGTACCGCCAGCAACACCTGCGCGGAGTGCCGAGACCCAGCGATAAAGGAATGGCCGGGCCGCTGCCGACCTATCAGCAGATTTTTTCTCCCGATGTTGATGGCGCTGCTGCTCTGGGTAGCCCGGAACACAGCGCGTCCACGACAGCCTATTTAGTGGCCTTGCGCCAGTGGATACGTGAGCTGATCGAGCCGAAAGCGGGGCCGGGTGCCATTCCGCTGACATTGCGTCGCAGCGATGTGGACGACCTGCTGATTGATGAGGCGGCTATCAATCAGGTGAAGTCCCGGGTCGAGATCAATAGCACGATACTTGAAGCATTGATTCTGTCGAAAGAAGGCGAGAGCTTTTCAACGGCCAAGGACTACCTTCGCTCCATTCGGTTCCCCCAGGAAATGCCCTACGAGCATGACCGGCTCAGTATCCGACACGTTGTGCGGCAGGTCGTTGAAAATGGCTCGCTGGGGGAAGTCATTCGCAGGCTCGATCCCAAGTATCCCTATTTCAAGAATGCCGGTGGGCGCGGGCCACGTGACGACGCAGCCCTCCAGCAGAGTATTGGCAGCGGTCCGGCGCTCTCAGCGTTGTTGCTCGAATCCCCTTACTTTGGGCGGGGGACCGAGCCGGCCGGCAAATCGCTGCAAAGGGTAGACCCAAGTACGGGCCGAATCGATGCGGATCCACAAAAGTCTGCCGGGGACTTCTATCTGGAAAACTTTGGCAGTCTTGTGATTGCCAATGCATCTCTGCGCAGACTCTGGATTTTCAGGCTTGCAATGGGCTTTACCCAGGATCAGGTCGACTGTTTTCTGGCGATGGGGCGATATACACCCAAACTTTCACCCAACGCTCCGGCGCTGGGTGACCCCGATGAACCTTTGACAGGAGAGGTAGCGGGCGCACGGTTCATTCATGGCGGGACAGAACCGGCGATCGGAATCGAATATGGCGACATCGAACCCAGGCATCTGTTGACGAATATTGGGGAAGACTCCGCCCTGGAGCACCGTACAGACCGTATGCAACGCAAAAGCCGCCTGGATCGGCTATTGGGTTTGCCGAGCTACCTGGTGGACCGAATACTCATCGCGGTGATGAACGCAGAGCGCCGGGGAGGGGCGGACGCGGCCTTGTGGATTCGCTCCAGTACGCTGAGCGCTGTGGGGCTTTTCGTCGAGCTGAGTGCTAAATACGACTGCACCGCGGAAGACTTCGCGGGGATCCTGGATGTGTTGTCGCCCCATGGTCAGAATGGAGTTCCGGCGTTTTTTGATCAGGGCTACAACCATTCAGAACCGTTTGATGACCCCTTGAAGATCACTGATCGTGAGTTCGCGATCATCCCCATCACGTCGGCCGACCAGCAAACAGTTCAGCAGATTTGCAAAGGGTTGGGCATCAACCCCGAGACCTATCGCTATCTGGCAACTGTGATCGCCGAAGCGTTTGGGCTCAGGACGCACCTCAAGTGCAATCTTGAGACGCTATCGAGTTTCTGGCGGCTGGTGCGGTTGGCCCGCATGTTCGGCTTGACGCCTATCGAACTCACCGCACTGCTTCAAACCCTTGGCCTGGCGCCGCAATTGGCTGGCAGGCCGCTGGTCTCTGCTTATGGGACGACAGATGCCGCAGATGCATTGAGCACCATTCATGCAGTGATGACCTGTGTGGAGTGGACCAACGATTTCAATGTGCCGGTGCCTTGGTTAGTGCAATACGTCAATCCGGTCTACGTTCCAACCGTCTGGACCGAAAGTCAGGAGCAATTCCTGTTGCAGCTGAGCAGTCAGGTGCAGCCGATATTAGTGAAGTCAGCCACGCTGCTGGAAGCTGGCGCACCTGCGCGTACGAGCAATGATCAACCGATCGACTGGCTGCAATTGCTCGGTTCGCTGGTGGACGATAAAGGCGCGGTTGTCGGGCGGTATGACGAGACTGAAGAGCAGTTTCTGGCACGTGCCAATGAGGCGTTCATAGCGATTGCAAAACATGTCTACCCCTCTGAGTCCCCCCCTCCGGACGTCGTACGGGACAGGGCGGCTTTGCATGCGCTTCTGCTCATGGTCGTGCTGCGCTGCCGGGACGAGCAACGGGTGCTGGTCGAGGTGAGCCTGTCGGTTTTCCTGAAGCTTGGCGAATTGCTCACGGCTCAGGTGTTGATGTGGGCCCAAGGGCATTCGTACGAGTTTTTGAAGGAGGCGCTGGTCACGCCGGTGCAGCGTCAGCGGCGCAAAATGAAGGCTCTGGAGGAGCCTGATCTGTTTCTGAAAACGTTCGCGGAAGTGGAGCGCCGTGCACGAATTGCCGACAAGCTCAAATTGAGCCCGTCACTGCTTGCGAGGCTCCTCACTGGCGAAAATTTTCTGCAGTTCAGCCTTGAGGATCGCTTCGACATATCGATCAATACTATTTACTGCCTGGCACTTTTCGGTCGACTGGTGGAGCGCGCTCGGCAACCGGAAGAAAAAATATACGACTACCTGGGCCAGGCAAATGATTTACCCAATGACTTGAGTCCTGATGCGCAGCGTCTGTTTCGCGATGCCGCGGCCGACAAACTGGCCCGTTTCTTCGGCTGTGGCATCGGTCAAGTGCTCAAAGTTGTCGAGCATATCAATGCCGTGGCCGAAGCGAGTGAAGAACCGGCGCTACCCTTGCTACGTACGCTCGAAGAGCTTGGCGTTTTGATGCGCACGCTGGAGCTGGCGTCAAAAGGTATGGACGCCGAGACGGCGGTCACTCTTGGCAAACTGAATCTGCTCGATGGCAATTCGCAATATCAGCAGGGTGCTCAAAAGGCACTGGAAAGCCTGAGCCGATTCAATGATTCGAAAACCTCGCCGGACTCGGCTGAGGTCGGCCAGAGTTACAACACCCATTGCGTGGTGGATAACACGAGCCTGATTGTGGGACTGGATCTGGAGGTCGCGGAGTTTCTGATCACGCTGCTTGATTTTTTCGGCATTCCTCTAGCAGGAGTGACGCTTTATATCGAAACCGATCTTGGGGTTGTACTCACGCCTACGGTCACAACAGACCGTCAGGGGCGTGCATGGGCGCGATTGCAGGCCGGGGCAAGGGTGGGAACGGCGCATTTACGCTACAGCCTGCCGTTTCATGAGCCACAGTTTGGCCCATCGGTACGGATCGGTCCTGATCTGGAGAGCGCACAGGCCAGACCCTTGCAGAGTTCCGAGATCCCCCGGGATCCCGTGCTGGCGGGCAATTTGTGGGAACAAGAGGTGTTTACCACTGTAATGGACAGGTACGGCAATCCTGTCGCCCATTATCCGGTGCTGTGGAGAACGACTGTCGGGCAGATTCGGCCGCGTCAGACCGTCACCGATAAGGATGGCGTGAGTAAGGTCTGGATTTCCAGCCTGTCTCCCGGCGATGCCAGGATTACTGTGGGTAATGTGGATGAATCCCACAGCTTTACCTTCACAGGTCTGCTCAAGTTCGCGGACAAACCGCGGATTTCCGGTAACCCGTTTGTCAGCGATGTGGCCATGGCAGGTCAACCGCTGGAGGTGCGTTGCAAGGTGGTGGGGCTGGATGACGAACCCGTGGCGCATCAGCGGGTAGAGTGGTGGACGAGCAGTGATGCCAGTAAAACCGGGGTGGACAGCGATATTAACGGCGTCTGCCTGTTTTCTCTGGCCAGCCTCGAAGCCGGTCCTTTGACGATTTTTGCGCAATTGGGTAGTGATGCCGCCGTTGAACTCACGGTCTGGGTCGCCAGTGGTGCCGTGATCCGGGACTTTTTGCAAAACATACCCTTTCCAGTGGTGGGCGCAACGGCAACGCCGGTGTGGATTGTTGTGAAAGAGAGCGACGACCCGAGCGCTCCAGCGCTTGAACATTATCCCGTGAGGTGGACCGTCGATTCGGATCCACCTGTGGACGTCATCCTCAAGACAGATGAGCCAGGTCGCTCGGAATATCTGTTCTCGGCGAAGCAGGCAGGCGAGTTCAAGGTGACCGCGATGCTGGAACAGCATCCGCTCGAGCCAGCCAGAGTCTTCAATTTGACGGCCATTAAAGCCTTCGGCTGGACAGTCACGCTGATCATCATCGCAGACGATGGTTCGGAGACCTCGATCTCGATCATCCCGGGGCGCGACACCCTTGAACTGTACAGGGATGGGCATTACCGCCTTGAAATCGCAGCGACAGACCCCTCTCAGATCGTCGGCACCCAGGGCGCCCTTGGATGGAGCTCCACGTACTCCACGCAGGCGCTGGCCATGGTTTTCGACCCGCCGATGGCCAGGCGTTTTGATTTCACTGAATCCGCTCACAGTGTGGACATCCACATCGGCAACGTACGCAACGGCGACTTTCAGATCGGTGTGTACGCCGACCTCCTGGAGCAGGTCCTGGTGCTTGAAGGGACGTTGCGTAAACGGTCAGTGGTGCGGGGCTCTCCATCGAAATCATGAATTGACCGATTGCCCATGGCCACTCGTTGTCAAGTCAACACCTTGCAACAGGGAGAACAAGAATGTCTACGCCCCAACTGGACGAGCTCAATGAAGGTTTCGTGAAGGCAATGGCCGCTGCGGTGCTGGGCAAAAGGCTGTGGACCGGTGAGAGCCGGATTCGCACTCTCGAAGAGCTAAGTGGGTATCTGTTGGCCGATCTTCAGGACAAGGCGCAATTGGAAGCCACGAAGGTTTCCTCCACTGTGCGGACTTTGCAGCAATTTGTTCATTCGGTATTCGGGGGAACCGAACCGGGTTTCACAAACGTTTATTTCGAGCCGGATGACCGGCTGTATTGGGATCAGTACTTGAGCCGTTACAGCAGGTGGTCGGCCAACCAGGAACTCATGACTCATGCGTCAAACTACATCGATCCGACATTACGTCTGAGCAAAACCGCGCTGTTCCGCACGTTCGAAGGCAATCTGCAACAGAGGCGGCTGAGCAACGCATCGGTCAAAACCGCTCTGATGGGTTACACCAGGGGCCTCCAGGAGATAAGTGACCTGGACGTGCTCGCCGGCTACATCGATGGGAAAAATACCCGCCAGGCAGATTACTACCTGATCGGACAGGAGCAGACGCCGCCGTTCGCTTACCACCTGCGCAGTGTCAAGGTTCACGTTGACGTGAACAGCATAACGATCGGCCCTCATAACTGGAGTGAGTGGCGCAAATGCGACATTGTCACCTCGGGCAAGGTGGTGGATATACGATGCGTGATCTGGCTCGGGCGGCCGGTTCTGGTCTGGTGCGAGTGGGTCGAGCGTCAGGTCGATACCAATGGTGTGGTGCAGTCACCCTGGAAATTGCAGATTCAACTGGCCTTCAGTTCTCTTAACGATCAATGGTCAGCCCCTTTGACCTTGTGGCGTCAAGAGTGCGAACACGATGTCTCCAACGGACGGCTGATCGCTTTTTCTCAAGGCGATGGCGATCCTCGTGATGATTTGTTGAGCGTGTGTTACACCAACCGCCAAGACCTGGGCGGGAAGGCACCGCTGCATGAAATAGAAATCCATGAAACCCGCGATGCGCGAATGAACAAGGTGCCGGGGGATATCGACACCCAGCTGCAAATGGTCTTCGGACGTTTCAACAATCCAGCCAGTCTGCAACAGAAGGTGGTGCCAGCGGATTATTCGCCAATCACCGTCCGCACCCAAGACATAGTGGCAGGGCCTGTCAGTGAGAGCCTGTATCTGGACGCCGTCTACACACGCGAGCAATGGACGGACGGAAAATTTTACGAAGTGCTCAGAGTACGCGGACGCTGCGATGCGGTGCAGGAACGTGGACGCGAACTGCAGCAGTTGTCGATCGGCTGGAGGGCAATCCATGGCACAACGTATACCGACGTCGAGATTGTCGGTGTCGGCGGGCAGCAGGTCAGCATCACCCTGACGACAGGACGCCAACCGACGGATATCCATCTCGTACAACTGCCTGAAGGTGCGGGTAAGCAAGATGTCCATTCCTTTGCCATCAATGACTTCGAGGAAGCAACGGTAGGAGACGGAATCTGGGTGGCCAAAGCCGAGGTCGACCTCTCAACTGCAGCACTGTCTTATCTGCTCGAAGCCACCCCGGAACAAATTCGGGGCGGTGCCGGATTTACCGTCGATGTCCTGGGTGTAACGGTATCGAACGACAAAAACCTGCTGGTGCCCAGGATTCTCTACGTGCCTGCGCAATTCGAGTTCGGCATGGATGCACGACTCGCGGACGACCCTCCGAACTGGCATTCGATCGCCGATTTGCGCGGCGACTATTCAACGCCCTGGCTGGTTTTTAAACGAGATACGAGTTCGAACAGCGTCAATTATTTTCCCATTGATGCGGAGATCCCTTTTACGTTCGGCGCAGTTCAGGGAAAAAAGCGGTTCTTTTTGAAATTGAACAAGCGTCCCTCCCAGTACCAGACCCCCTTCATCGACAAGGTCAGTAGTAAAGGTTCGCAGTTCCTGAGTTTCAACAATGCCGAACAGAAGCTCAAATATGCTCGACTCAACTCAGAGTTCGGCGCAGTACTGACCAGTCTGGCGGCAGTGTCGGTCGAGGCTCTGCTCCACTGGACAACACAGCATATCCAAGAAAATAAACTCCCCGATGATACGCTCGAACCGAACGGCCCCTTTGACGGCTGCAATGGTCGGTACTTCTGGGAGCTGTTCTATCATTGCGTACATTTGGTCGCCAGGCGCTTTTCGGAAGCCGGTTCTTATGGCGAAGCGCGACAATGGTTCGAGTTTATATTCGACCCGTTGTCACCCGAAATTCCGCCAGACCCCAGGAACCGCGATGTGATTCCCCGGGACGCGTACTGGCTCTGCCGCCCGCTGAAAATCGACGCTGTCAATTGTTCGTATGAGAACCCGGCTCCGACGGATCCGGATGCAATCGGTTATTGCGCACCGATTCACCACATGATTGCCATCTTCCTTCATTACGTGGAAAACCTGATCGCCGAAGGTGATGATTTATACCGTCAGCTGGATTACGACAGCATGGTCCGCGCCAGCCTTCTGTACAGCAAGGCGCAGATGCTGATCGGTGAAGAACCGGTCCCCCAGACGGCCAGTATCTGGACCCCGGTGACACTGAGCCAATTGGTGACGAAGATCCAGGGCCGCGAGTCCCTCAAGACATTTGAGGCCCGACTTGAGGTCGGACTGGGGGATGTGCCTCTTTCAATGCAGGGGCAACCGCGCCTGGGACTATTGGGTACCAGTGTATTCAAGGACGGCATCAACGATCGGCCCAACCGATTGTGGACACTGCTGAACTCTCGGCTGAAGAACTTGCGAGAGAATCGTTCGATCGACGGTCAGCCCTTGTCGATTCGATTGTTCGCACTACCAATGGATGCGCGGGAGCTACTGATTGCACAAGGCAACGGTACGCTGGGCTCGTCTCGCGATCCCGGCGGGCAACTGAAGGTGGTGCCTTACAAATGGCAGACCGCTTTCAACCTGGCGATGCAGCTTGCGGATTTTATGATCCAGCAAGAGGAACTGCTCAGGTCGTGGATGGAGTTGCGGGACCGGGGCGAGCAGGAGGAGCTGCAATACCGTCATGTCATCGAGTTGGCCGACTACAACCGCTCGATCCAGGTAGCGACAATTGCCCAGCAAGAGTTAATCGCGGAATCGCTGCGTCAAAGCGAAAGTCTGGTCCAGGCCCAGGTGCAGCGCTTTGAGGCATTGATCAAAAAGGGGGTGTCCGAGGCCGAGAACAGGGTTCTGGAAAAGAACCGAGACGCGCGTGATGTCTCAGTGAGTGCCGGCGTACTTCAGACCATCGGGGCCGGGCTGGATTTAATACCCAACATTTATGGGATGGCAGCCGGTGGCATGCGTCCTGCGGCCGTGCCCTACGCGGGTGCCGAGTTGCTTCAATTGATCGCACAGTTCTGGAGAAGCGAAGCCGAGGAGTCCAGCATCAATGCGGGTCATCAACGGCGTGAGGAGGAGTGGATCTTTATGCTCGAGCAGGCCAAAGCCGAGGCGCGGGTGCTGCGCGAGCAGTATCAGGCTCAGGAACAGGCGATCATTGCCGCCCGGGCAACTCTGCAACTTACAGAAGTGGTCAACACACAATCCATGGAGATGTTCGCGTTCTACAAGCGGCGTAGCACAAACCAGGAATTAAGTAACTGGGTCGTAGGGCAATTGAAGTCATTGCTGTTTCAACTATACGACTTGGTGGTCAGTCACTGCGTCATCGCTCAGCGCTGTCTGCAGTATGAAATGGGCGACTTCACGATGCAGTTTATCCGCCATGATGTCTGGTATGACGCCCGACACGGATTCAACGCGGGTGCTTCTTTGAAGATGAATCTGTTGCAGATGGCGGCAGCGCGGCTCAAGCGTGACGAGCGTCGGTTGCAACTGGAAAAGACGATCTCTCTGAAGGAACTTGTCATTGAAGAAGAATGGAATGACTTCAAGACTTCAGGGGAATTGCGTTTCAAGCTTAACGAGGAGCTCTTCGCTCAAGATTATCCCTCGCACTACTGCCGTCAGATCCTGGAGTTGAGATGCACTTGCCCCGGCTTGCTCGGGCCGTACCAGAATATTCGCGCCACGCTGGTGCAATTAGGCAGTTCTATTGTCGTAGAGCCGAATATTGCCGCTGTCAAAAGCTTGTTTGAAGGTGTTGCCTCTACGGATTCCGGGTCACTGGTGGAGAACCTGCGCCCGCATCAGCAGATAGTGTTGTCCAGAGGCCTGGACGAGAACGGTATTGCCGAACGGGGAGGCGATGATCGTTACCTGCCGTATGAGGGCACGGGTTGCCATTCAAGCTGGCAGCTGACGTTTCCCAGAGCTGCTCAGCCTGGTCAGGCCAGCCTTTTGCGCTCTTTGACTGACATCATCGTGACGATCACTTATCAGGCCCGGGATGGCGGCCCGGATTTTGCCCGCGAAGTTGAGGTTTTGCTCTCCGGCTCTCCAGCGACCGGTAGATCAAGCGCATCGGGTCGCGCCAGGAGGATGCCTTCATGAGTGATAAAGATAGCCGCGCCGATGAAAGCTTTTTATACAACGGGTTCTTCCCTGAGGATCTGGAGGGATGGGAGGTAAATGACGGGCGCCGGGTCACCCACCAGACAGCGAGGTGGGAGGAGAAGTCGATTGGCTTCATGGGGGCTGTTGATACGGGAGCTGGCTGGCAGACGGTAAGCCTGGCTGAGTATCCGCGCCCCCGCTCCGGCAAGGCAGATTACACGTTGGATTTCATGTACCAGGCGTTCTCGGTAGAAAGCCCAGGGACACTGAGGATCAACCCGGGTCGTGGAGGTGAATACGATGTGGACCTTGTTCCGTCACTCCAGAAAGAGCACGCACAGGGCTCGAGCCCGGATCTGTTGGATCTGGAGCTGACTCCACTCAAAGTAACGCTCCTGCTGGACGAGGAGGAAACGACTGTCAAGATTTCTGTCATCAGCCCGCCAAATCCCTTGCCAGTCGACCCGGGCATTGTGTGTTTTACATCCGCTAAGTTGTTGCTGTGTCTGGAACCCTTGCAGTTGGACTCCGTGACGGTTGACGGGGAAGTTCAGACACAGCGTCAAGTGCGTCTGTGCATTGGTGCGACTCATAGACTTGCCTTCCAGGTTCATCTCGAAAATGCCTGGCATAAAACGCGGGCAGAATTATGGAATCTGGACGATGCCGAGAACGTTCTCAGCGCGAGTCCTGACTGGAAGCAATCCTATCCGCTTGATAAGGATTGGCAAATCACCTGTCGATCAATCATGGAGGACGTCCAGATTTCGAACCTCCTTGCCATCCAGACCGTCTACACCGCAGACCAGTATCTTCTACCTGTGATCTCCGGTCATTTTCATCTGGATGTCATTGCAGAGAAGCCGCCTGAGCACTACCCGGTTATTGCCCTCGGTCAAGGTGTGGAGTTGAGGGTGAAAGTGGTCTCTCACTTCACCCGTATGGCCTTGGCCAAGCGTAAGGTCATTTTTACGCTTGAAAGTACGGGAGAGGTATTGTCAACGCAGGATTCGGATGAAAAGGGCGAAGCGGTCTTGATCTACAAGCCGACCCTGAAAGGCGCTTTTGTAATCAAGGCAGAGGTCGAAAGCTACTACAAACCGGAAGACGCTCATTTCCGGCTCGTTTCCTTTGCCTTTCAGGAGGATCCCTGGACGAGCACCACACTACGACTGGATGAACTCGATGCGTGGGTCTGGGGAAGCCGAACGGCTTTTATCAATCGCGGCGCCAGCCACGAGATAGAAATGATGTTCACGGATGCCAATGTCCTGAACGGCTCCGAATTGGGGCTGTATTGGACAGGGGATGTCACGCCGGGGGAAATGGGCCTGATCCTCAATCCTTATTTCGAGATCGGGCAGCCTGTCGCCGATTCTAAAGGAGCCTGGAGCGCTGACTGTGCAAACCTCACAAGCAGCAAGATCGGGTGGAATCTAAGATGTTCGAGATTACTGGAGCCCTCTCCCCTTCAAACCGTGGACCTGGCTCACAATTGGTTATCCATCCACAACCCGTATCAGTCATCTAAGTTCCCGGCCGTGGGCGGTCCCGACCTGATACTGTCCGTCGATATTGAATCGAAGGTGCCCGGTGTAGGGGGCGTTACGGGAGTAAAAACTTACTGGCGTATCGATGATGGAACGGAACAGGAGGTACTGACAGACGTTGGCGGTCAGGCTCAATTTGCATTGAAGCCTGAAGCAGAGGGCGAGCTTGTAGTCACGGTGAGAGTTGACAGTGGCTACGATTCAATCGATCCCACCGAGCAGTTCTCAATTTATATATATGGTGAAGATCGTTGGGCGCAGTTGGCCTCCGTGACGCTGGATGGCCGACTGGAGGGAAGCACCGGGCACATCTGTTTTCGTGATACGCCACCTGTGGAGCTCAAGATCATGTCGGTTGAAGACCGTCTGATTGACGAGTTTGTCACTGTGGAACTGATCAGTGAGTCCGATCCAGAGTTGCAGTTTGATGTCCATCCTGATCCGGCTACTCCCCGTAAGGTGACCACTGAGGGCCTTGGTTACCAGGTCAGCTCCACCTATCCGAGCAGTTCACGCTTCCAGTTGATCGTTCGCCATGCAGCATTGGGCTCGTATGTGCAGCAGGGAATATTGCTGCCACCCATTCTCCAGGACCTCGGAACATTCACTGTGGACGGCCATGAGTTGGCCGCGGGCGAAACGTTGTACGCCTGTATTGGCGCCAGTCACGAATGCGTTTTCACGCCTGCCGGTGACAGCCTTGTAACCGGGCTGATGATGGGAGCGAAGTTGATGGAGGGCGACAAACTCAACATGCAATTGACGCCCGAAACTGATCAGAAAATCGAGAGCGCCGGCGTGCTGTGGAATGTCGATGCCACACTCAGCACTGAGGGCGATGGCCAAGGCATTGTGCTCAGCCTGCCTGAGGCCGATTTCGATTATCCCAAACAGCCTGTCTCGGTGGGCCACCACCGAATAGTGGCTACCACGCGTGGGCCGGCATTTGATCCGCAGGTGGGGGAGACAGTCTCTCTGGAGATCCAGGCCAAGTCGTTTTACACCCGTGACGCAGTGTCAGGGCTTGCGGTGATGTTTGAAGACTCAACGGGTTCGAGGCCTTTCACTACTGACGGATCGGGTTGGGCCCGCTGTCTCTTCAGGGCCACAGAACCGGGGAAGTTTCAAGTCACAGCCACGCCCCCCAGTCCTTATGATCAAACGCCCACGTCCTATCTCTTTGAAGTAACGGTTCTGCCGCTATCGACGATCCCACCCGAAGAGGAATGAATCATGTCTCGACAAACCCAAGCAGCATCCAACGCGGTTGAGATTGCCGAAGTGCGTGAGGCCATGTTTGATCCTGTGACCGGAGAAACGGTTTCGCTGGCCGTGAGGGTGATTGACTCCGGTACTCGCGTGGCCGCATCCGATCAAGAGGTGATCTTCAACATCTCGACGCAGCCGGAGGAGTTCCGGGTGAAGACGGACCAGAGCGGGTGGGCGCTTTTACGCTGTACGGCGACACAGGTTGGGGATATCGCGGTGACCGCTACGCTGGAAACCGATCCGACGAAAGCAGCCTCCCACACCTTTCGCTTCAAGACGCTGGCTGCCGGTGTCTGGAGTGATGCCATCTTCCATTTGAATGCAGAGCCTGTCGGCACTTCATGGGGGGAAGAAACCAGGTTTCCCCGTAATGCGGGAACTCATAGCATCACGCTGAGGGTTACCAATCCAGACAGTGCGTTGCTTGGCCGCGCCTTTACTCTGGGCCTGACCGGGTTCTCATCGGCCACTCAACTGGGAATTACAGGTGTGCAGCCGGCACTGGGTGTTTGGAGAACCTTGACGATGACCGGGCTGGTTTGGCAGTTCACTACCAATGCGGGAGGAGGGGCTTACAACCTGGTACTCGGGGCAGAACGCATACTCAAACTGTCACCGGAAAATCCAGTCTCTCTGGGGGCAACTGTGCCTGATGACGTCGCCGACGTAACCTAAAAAGTACCGGTCTTCTTCCAGCTCAAATACCGTGTTACCAGCCCGGTACCCAATTCCTCCGGACGGGCCTCTACCACCGCGATACCCTGTGCACTCAACCGCTCATGGTGTTGCGCGCTGGTGTTGAGATAATCCACGGTCGCGCAGTAAGTCAGCGTTTCATCCAGTGTTTGCACCGGATGATGGCGCAGGTCGTCCAGCACGGTTTCCCGCAAGCTTGCGACCAAAACCCGATGTTGCTGACTCAAGCGCTGCACGGCACTCAGCAGTTCTTCATCGTCCTCATCCCGCACATTAGTCACCAACACCACCAGCGCCCGCCGCTTTTGCCTTGTCAGCAACTGATTCACCGCCGCCGGATAATCCGCCGAACGTCGTGTGCTATCCAGATCATAAACACCGTTGAGCAACACCTTGAGTTGCCCCGCCCCTTTGACCGGTGCAATAAACCGCGGCTGATCGCTGGCGAAGGTCATCAACCCCACCGCATCTCCCTGCCGCAACGCCACATAACTCAACAGCAGACACGCATTCAACGCATGATCGAAATGTGACAGCTCGCCGTCCTGACTGCGCATCTGCCGGCCGCAATCAAGCATGAAGATGATTTGTTGATCCCGTTCGTCTTCGTACTCCCGGGCAATCGGTGTGCGATGGCGAGCGGTGGCTTTCCAGTCGATCTGGCGCAGGCTGTCGCCTTCGCGAAATTCGCGCAGTTGATGGAATTCCATCCCTTGGCCACGGCGTTGGCGCTGGCGTACGCCGAGCTGGCTGAGCCAGTTGTCGACCGCCAGCAACTGGCCGCCGTAGAGGCGGGCGAAGTCGGGGTAGACGCGGGTGTGGTCGGTGATGTTCAGCAGGCGTTTGCCGGACCACAGGCCGAAGGGGCTCGGCAGGTTGAGTTCGCAGGTTTCGAAGGTGAAGTGGCCACGCTTGAGCGGGCGCAGGCGATAGCCGATCAGGCTGCGCTGGCCGGGTTGCAGCTCGGTGGAAAGCGGCAGGTTTTCGTGGCTGAGGCCGTCGGGTACGTGGTCGAAAATTTGAATGGCCAGTGGTGGATCGAAGTCGTGTTCGATTTCCAGCCGGATTTCGCTCCAGCGACCGAGGGCCAGGCTGCCGGGCATCTGTCGTTGCACGCGGGGCGAGGGCAGGCGCTTGAGGCGCAGCGCGTCCAGCAGGCTCAGCGCAAACAGCGCCAGCAACAATCCCCAGTTGATCGACAGCAGGCTCGATGGCACCTCGACGTCCAGCGCCTGCAACGCGCCCAGCACAATGCCGATGGCCAGCAGGATCGCCAGCCAGATCAACAGCAGGCGCGAGGGGTTCACAGGCGCGGCGCCGGTACTTGGTCGAGCAGTTGCTGAAGGACTTGATCGACTTGCAGCCCTTCGATGTCCAGCTCCGGTGCAAGGCGTACGCGATGGCGCAACACCGCCAGTGCGCAGCCCTTGATGTCGTCCGGGATCACGAATTCACCGCCGCGCAACAGGGCCCGGGCGCGGGCGCAACGCACCAGTGCAATGGAGGCGCGTGGCCCGGCGCCGAGGGTCAGCCCCGGCCAGGTGCGGGTGCTGCGGGCGAGGCGCACGGCGTAATCGAGCACCTGATCATCCAGCGGCAGATCGCTGGCGATGCGCTGCAGGGCTTGCACGTCCTTGGCCTGCAGCACGGTGCGCAGCGGTTGCACGTCGAGCATGTCGGCACGGGTCGAGCGGCTGACCTGACGCACCATGTCCAGCTCCTGATCGGCGTCGGGGTAATCCATGCGCACCTTGAGCATGAAGCGGTCGAGTTCGGCCTCCGGCAGCGGATAAGTGCCTTCCTGTTCGATCGGGTTTTGCGTGGCGAGCACCATGAACGGCTGGGCAATCGGCAGGGCCCGGCCTTCGAGGGTGACCTGACGTTCCTGCATCGCTTCGAGCAGGGCGGCTTGCGTCTTGGCCGGGGCGCGGTTGATCTCGTCGGCCAGAAGCAGGTTGGTGAACAAGGGGCCTTTGCGCAGTTTGAATTGCTCGGTCTGCAGGTCGTAGACCGCGTGGCCGGTGACGTCGCTGGGCATCAGGTCCGGGGTGAACTGAATACGCGCGAACTCGCCGCCGAAGCATTTCGCCAGGGCGCGTACCAGCAGGGTCTTGCCAAGGCCCGGAACGCCTTCGAGCAGCACGTGACCGCCGGCGATCAGCGCGGTCAGCACGTCGTCGATCACCGCGTTCTGGCCGATCAGCGCCTTCTGCAATTCACCGCGCACCGCTTGCGCCAACTGGCTCGCGCGCTGGCGTTGTTGGGCCGCGTGGCTGGGCGAGCCGGGTTCGATGTGTTCGGTCATAGCGTGTTCCTCAAGGCTTGCAGGTGGGCGACCTGACGGCAGAATTCGGCGCTGGACAGACGCCGCTTCGGTGCCGGGCTCAGGGCCTGGCTGATGGCACGGGTCGGTTGGCGGGTCAGGCGTGACAGCACCAGCCATTGTTCGGCGACGTTCAGTTGGTCGAAACCGGGATGACGGTGACGGGCGCGGCGCAGGACGTCCTGCTGCAACGCTTGCAGCAAGGTCTGTTGACCGTTGTGACGCAGGATGAAATCGGCACTGGCGCGCAGGTGTTCCATCAACTGCCGACGACCACTCGGAGCCGGCGCCTGCACCGGCCCGTGACGTACGCCGACATGCCACAGCCACAGGCCGATCAGCGCGAGCAGGGCGACGATGGCTTGCGGGAAATAGCGCCAGAGCAGGGTCAGCAGACCGTCGTGTTCGGTGTTGTACAGCAGCGTCACGGTGGTGTCGGCGCTGAGGTACCAGAGCAGCCAGGCATTGTCGTGCTGCGCAATCGCCGGGGTTTTCCACAGATCGGCATCGGTGACCACGGTGATCGTGCCGAGGCCGAAAGCCAGTTGCATCATGTGCGTGGCTTTTGCGCTGTTGGCCCAGGCTTGGGCGAGGTTTTTCGGGTCGTCGAGGTGGAACGCGGTGTCGAATCCGGCATAGGCGGGCGCGTCTTCGTCTTCCAGATAGAGCTTGGTCAGATTGGGCCAGGGATCTTCGGCGGCATCCGGTGGCGCGCCCTTGAGATCCTTGGTGAAGGATTGGTGCAGTTGCACGCGGTCGAGCAGCAGGTCGTTGCTCTGGCCGGTCTTTTCATCCCAGATCGATTCGGCGACGAACACCAGCCTTCCACCGGCCCGGGCCCAGTTCAGCACCTGATCGACCTGACGCGGGGTCATTTTCGAGCGGTCGTTAAACATCAGCAGCGTGTGCTGGCGCGGATCGATATCGGGCAACACGGCGAGGCTTTCCGCATGACTGACGTCGATCCCGCGTTCACGCAGAAACATCTCCGCTGCCAGATAAGGATTGGCTTGCGCGGCGGGGGACGGGCCGTGATCGACCTCGGCCTGGTAAGGCGTGGCCTTGAGGTACAGATAAATGCCCAGCGCACCGAGCAGGGCGACGATCAGCGCGCCGCCCAAAAGCCAGAGCGTGCGCCGGCTCAACGGGCGACTCCTTGGCCAAACAGGGTGCGCCAGCCGTCACACAATTCCTGTTGCAGATGCGCCGCCGGTACTCGGTGCCCATAGGCCATGTTCTGCCAGTGACCGGTGAGCTGACGGCTATAAGTGAGCAGATCCGGACGCTGCAACTGTTCGATCCGGGCCAGCACTTCGTTTTCGGTGTCGGCGGGTTTCAGGGTCAGGTTGAAGTCGTGCAATAGATGACTGAGCAGTGCCCGGTACAGCAGACCCAATGCCGCGCGCGGCTCGGTTTGCCAGAGCTGTTCCGCATGGCTGGCTATGTCATCGGGCAGGCTTTCCTTTTGCAGATCCAGACCGAAGGCTTGTTGCGGCAAGGGCCTTTTGTTCGTTTCGGGCAAGCGCGGACGGCGGCCGACGAACGTTTGCAGAAAATCCCGATAACGCCAGACCAGCCAGCCGAGCCCGGCGATCACCGCGCCCCACAGCACGACTTCAATCGCCTTGGCCAGACCGTCGAGGTGTCGGCCGTCCAGCCAGTCGAGCAGGGTTTTCAACCATCGCGGTACCTCGCCTTCCTTGGGTTTTTCGGCAGCAGCAGGATCTTCGCCGAAGCGATAACGGGTGACGGTTTCCTTGTTCTTGAACGGCGGTTGTTCGAGCAAGGCCTTGATGCTGTTGCGGGACGCCTCGCTGGTCAGCGGCTGGTTCAAGAGACGCGGTGCATCCGGAGCAGTGGCGGGGTCGGCAGCCCAGACTGATGGCACGCCCGGCAACAGCAGACACACCACCAGCAGCAAGCCGATTGCGCTGCTGTTCAAACGCTGACGCAAGCGGCGGAACACCAGTTCGATGTCCCAGGCTTCGAGGACGGTGCGGCGGTTCAGGTACAGACTGAACCCGCAGGCGACATACACCGGTTCCCAGATCACCAGGATCAGCGCATAGAACGCATTGGTCAGATGCTCCAGCCAGCGCCATTCGTAGTCGGCCGCGAAGATCAGGCTTTGCCAGTCCCAATCGGTTTCGACCTGTTGCGGCAGAAGCAGGTAGAACAACACCATCAGGCCGATCCACAGCGCCGTTTCGAGATGCACGCCGATGATCGTCAGCCACTGCGCGGCGCCGGCATTGCGTTGCAACAACACCTGCAAACGCTGCTGGCGGGCGGTGCCGTCGAGGCCTTCGAGTTGCAACACGGGCAGCAGGAAGCTGCGACTGAGGCTGAGGCGGCGCCAGGTCAGGCTGGCGATGAGTTGCGGCTTGAGCAGGCGCGGCCATTGGCGCAAGGCCTGTTTCAAGGTGGGTGTTTCGCCGAACAGCGCCTTGGACAGGATGTACAGCGGCAGGCGTTCGTAGGCCGGTTTCAGCCACCAGAAGATGAACACGGCGAGCGACGGTGAATCCCACAATAACAGGCTGAGCACCGCGAACAGCGGCAGGGTGACGATGGCCCAACTGGTCATCAGCAGGCGCCGATGTTGCTGGCTCATGAGCACGCCCAGATCCATGGCTTCCCAGGTGGTGCGCGGACGGATCGCCACGGTTGCGTCACTCAGGCGCATGGCGGGTCCTTCCGGCGAACAGCAGATAGAGCGCCACGCAGAGCCAGAGCCCGGCGCCGACCAGGTATTTGGTCTGCGGCGTAACCCCGGTGCGCGACGACCAGTAGGCTTCGATAAACGCGGCGATCAACAGAAACAGCATCACGCCGCAGATCAACAGGATGCTCTGGCGCGCCGCGATCTGCAGGGCCTCGATTCGTGTCAGGCGTCCCGGCGCGATCAATGCCCAACCCAGTTTCAGTCCTGCCGCGCCGGCCAGGGCGATGGCGCTGAGTTCGAACGCACCGTGCCCGATCACGAACGACCAGAAGGTCTGGCCAAAGCCGATTTCACTGAGGTGTCCGGCCACCGCGCCGATGATCAGCCCGTTGTAGAACAGGAAAAACGCACTGCCCACCCCCAGCAGCAAACCGCTGGCGAAGGTCTGAAAGGCGATGCCGATGTTGTGCATGATGTAGTAGCCGAACATCACCCAGTCTTCGCTCGCCGCGCGCTCGGCCGAACGCCCGAGATGGCCGGCGGCGGGGTCGTACATGCTTTGCATCTCGCGCACCTGATCGGCGGGTATCAGGTTGTAGACCAGCTCCGGAAACAGGAAAACCAGCAAACCGAAACCGGCCAGGCTGCCGAAGAACAACAGGGCGGCGGCCAGCACGAAGCGCCATTCGGCGCGCACCAGCCGTGGAAACCCGGCGAGGATGAAACCCAGCACGTTAGCGCCGAGCTGGCTGCGATGACGGTAAAGCTGTTGATGGCCGCGCAGCACTTGCTGTTGCAAGGAGTCGACCAGAAAACTGCTGTAGCCACGTTCCTGCGCCAGCGCCAGATGCTGGCAGAGTCGACGATAGGCCTTGGGAAATTCCGCTACCTGCGAAGTGTCCTTGCCGCGTTCAAGTCGTTCGAGAGCGAGGGTGAAACGCTCCCATTCGGCCTTGTGGCGGGTTTCGAAAAGGCTTTGCTTCATGTCGGACCCAACAGGCCGCGAGCGATGCCGTTGAGTTCACCGACGGCTTTCGGCGCGCTGATGTGCAGCGGCTGGGCCAGCAATGCAGCGAGTTCGTTGACCCGCGCTGTCGACAGTTCGCCCTGGCGCTCGGCGAAGGCGAGCAGGGCGCGTTGTTCAGTCAGGGTCAGCGGGATCGGTGAGCGGCGGGGTTCGGCATCGGGCAATTGCGGGCGCTTGAGCGGGCGTTCGCTGTAGATCACCAGCGTGCCGGCAGCGATGTCGCCGAGGCGTTTGAAGGTCGGGTGTTGCAGGCAACTGATTGCACCGAGGAAATAGCCGAATGGCATCAGGTCGACAAAACGCAGCAGGTTGCGCAGCAGCGACGCCGACCAGCCGACCGGTGTGCCATCGTCGTGCACTACCCGCAGGCCCATCCATTGCTTGCCCGGCGAGCGGCCCTGACGCAGCACTTCGAACAACACCATGTACCACCAGCTCACCACGAACAGCAGCAGTGAGCCCAGGCCGATACCGAGCTTGCCGAGCAACGCCAGCACCATGAGCAGCACGCCCAAAATCAGCCCGCGCAACCCCAGATCGATGGTGAACGCCACGGCACGCACCATCAGGCCGGCGGGACGCAGCGGCAGGTCGATGCCTTCCGGCGTTTCGACCTGGTGCCGCGTGTCCAGTGGCGGGGCCAGCGGTGCTTTCCTTGGCGGTGCTGTGGTCTCGAGCATGGGCTACCTGATGTTGCCGGATCGGGATGCAAGTGCGTCCGATGCTAGCAGTCTCTCGGGGGGAAACGACATAACTATGTCATACACATCCTTCAACCAAAGGTGACTGAATGATGCGGCGCTGGCCGCGACCGCAGTCGAACGCCTAGACTTTGCCGATCTTCAGTTCAGGAACCGCCCGTGACTTCCATTTTCTGGTACGACTACGAAACCACCGGCATCAATCCCCGATGCGACCGCCCGTTGCAGGTGGCCGGGATCCGCACCGACCACGAACTCAACGAAATCGACGCGCCGGTCAATCTCTACTGCCAGCCCAGCGAAGACATCCTGCCGCACCCGGCGGCGTGTGCGATCACCGGCATCACCCCGAGCCGCCTCGCCGAACAGGGCTTGAGCGAAGCTGATTTCATGACCCGTGTTCACGCCCAGCTCGCGGCACCCGGCACTTGCGGTGCGGGGTACAACACCTTGCGCTTCGACGACGAGATGACCCGCTACAGCCTGTATCGCAACTTTTTCGATCCCTATGCCCGTGAATGGCAGGGCGGCAACAGTCGCTGGGACCTGATTGATGTAGTGCGCGCCGCCTACGCGTTGCGCCCGGATGGCCTGGTCTGGCCAACCGATGACGAAGGCAAGGTGACACTCAAGCTCGAACGCCTGACCGCCGCCAACAACATCGATCACGGCAATGCGCACGAAGCCCTGTCGGACGTGCGCGCCACCATTGCCCTGGCCCGGTTGATCCGCGAGAAGCAGCCGAAGCTGTATGACTGGCTGTTCCAGCTGCGCAGCAAACAGAAGGTCATGGACCAGATTCGTCTGTTGCAGCCGATGGTGCACATTTCCGGCCGTTTCTCCGCTGCGCGCAGTTATGTCGGCGTGGTGCTGCCGCTGGCCTGGCATCCGCGCAACAAGAACGCGTTGATCGTGTGTGATCTGCACCTGGACCCGCAGGGTCTGCTCGACCTGGATGCCGAAACATTGCGTCAGCGCCTGTATACCCGGCGTGATGACCTGGCCGAAGGCGAGTTGCCGGTGCCGCTCAAGCTTATTCACATCAACAAGTGCCCGGTGGTGGCGCCGTTGGCGGTGCTGAGAGCTGAAGATCAGCAGCGTCTGGGTCTGGACATGGCGTTGTATCAGGCGCGTGCATTGCGACTAAGTGACGCACAACAAGTTTGGAAAGATAAAGTCTCGGCGATTTATGCCAGCGAAGATTTCGCCTCGAGTGAAGATCCCGAACAACAGTTGTACGACGGATTTATCGGTGATCGCGATCGTCGTTTATGTGAGCAAGTGAGGGCGACCGATCCTGCTCAATTGGCGCGAGAGCAATGGCCGTTCGATGATGAACGTTTGCCTGAATTGTTGTTTCGATATCGAGCACGTAACTTTCCCGATACGTTGAATTTCGAAGAGCAAGAACGCTGGAAAATCTTTTGCCGGCAACGCTTGTCCGCGCCGGAGTGGGGCGCCCCTAATACCTTGCAATCTTTTGCCGAGGCCATGGAGCAATGGCTGCTTAGTGCTGCGCCGATGCAGGCCGAGGTGTTGGTTGAATGGCAGAACTATGTCCAGGCATTACGCAAACGTTTGGATCTTTGAAATCGAACATGTCCGGCGCTTGAATGCCGGGCATAAAAAAACGCCAGCATTCGCTGGCGTTTTTTTGTGTCACAGAAGCGCTCTGCGACAAGGGTTGCGGCTTAGCCCAGCAGGGTAGCCCAGCCTTCAACCACGTCACCGCCCCACTTGGCTTTCCACTCTTTCAGAGTTTTGTGGTTGCCACCTTTGGTTTCGATGACTTCGCCGTTGTGCGGGTTTTTGTATTGTTTAACTTTGCGAGCACGCTTGGTGCCGGTAGTTTTGGCTGCGCCGCCACGTGGTGCTTTGGTTTTGGACTCTGGATCCAGCAGCGCGATGATGTCGCGCAGGGATTTGGAATATTCGCCCATCAGTGTGCGCAGTTTGCCTTCGAATTCCAGCTCGGCTTGCAGTTTGTCGTCTTGCGACAGGTTCTTCAAACGGGCTTGCAGCTCTTTGATAGCTTCTTCGGTGGCACGATATTCGTTGATCAAGGACATGATTACTACCTTATGTGGGAGTGCGCGATGGCAGGGGACAGTGCGGCAATAATAGTCAGGCTGTTTCATCAAGTAAACATTTAACCGGGGTTTTTATTTGAATTAGTTACGTTGAAAAGCCATGAATTGAATGTTCAGTTAAATAATGTGATGGAGTCTTCACAGATATTCACACAAGCCTGTTCATGCATGGCTATTACTGCGCCATCATTCTGGCGTTTGCCAGCGTCAAAAAAGCTGCGACGGGCTGCCGTGAGGCTTTGAGGGTCATCAATACTGCAGTTTTCCCGCGCAGTCGCTAGAATGGCCGCCTTTGCGAAGTTCTGGAGTTTCCCCCTCATGCGCACTTTTCGGCTGGTGATTTCTTGCCCGGACCGCGTTGGCATCGTTGCCAAAGTCAGTAACTTTCTGGCGGCCCACAATGGCTGGATCACCGAAGCGAGCCACCACTCGGATAACCAGGTCGGCTGGTTCTTCATGCGTCACGAAATCCGTGCCGATTCCCTGCCTTTCGGTATCGAGGTGTTGCGCGAGAAGTTTGCACCGATCGCCGAAGAGTTCTCGATGGACTGGCGCATCACCGACACCGAGCAGAAAAAACGCGTGGTGCTGATGGCCAGCCGCGAATCCCACTGCCTGGCTGACCTGCTGCACCGCTGGCACAGTGATGAACTCGATTGCGAGATTTCCTGCGTGATCTCCAACCACGACGACCTGCGCAGCATGGTCGAGTGGCACGGCATTCCTTATTACCACGTGCCGGTCAATCCGCAGGACAAGCAACCGGCCTTCGATGAAGTGTCGCGTCTGGTCAAGCACCACGACGCCGAAGTGGTGGTGCTGGCGCGCTACATGCAGATCCTGCCGCCGGACATGTGCCGCGAATATGCGCACAAAGTCATCAACATTCACCACAGCTTCCTGCCGTCGTTCGTCGGTGCCAAGCCGTACCACCAGGCTTCGATGCGCGGCGTGAAGCTGATCGGTGCGACCTGCCACTACGTGACCGAAGAGCTGGATGCCGGCCCGATCATCGAGCAGGACGTAGTACGCGTCAGCCACAGCGACAGCATCGAAGACATGGTGCGTTTCGGCCGTGACGTCGAGAAGATGGTGCTGGCCCGTGGTCTGCGTTATCACCTGGAAGACCGCGTGCTGGTGCACGGTAACAAGACCGTGGTGTTCTGATTCACGATCGTTCCCACGCTCTGCGTGGGAACGCCTCTTCAGACGCTCCGCGTCTGCTTTGGGACGCAGAGCGTCCCGGGCTGCGTTCCCACGCAGAGCGTGGGAACGATCCACGGACCTTGAGGACATATCGATGAGCGATCCACTGGACAAAGCCACTTCCAAGGCACCCGCCACCCTCGGCGAGGGCTGCTTGAGCCGCTATGACCCGGATGACCTGAGCCCGGAGGACGGCACGGAGTTTCCCGGCGCTGCCGAACTGTGGGAACAACTCAAGGACGAAGAGGATGACCTCAAGAAGCCTGTCTGACGCTCAGCAGCTTTTTCAGCAACGGCCGGCCCAGCATCAATAGAAACACCGGGCCGCCCACCAGCAGATAGAAGTAATACGTCACCACCCGCCAGATCAGTATCGCCGCCGCCGCGGTCGATTTGCCGACCATCGGCGCCAGCAGCGCCGCCGAGGTCAATTCCGCTGCACCGGCACCGCCCGGCAACAGGCTGAATTGCCCCGCACCCAGCGAAAGCATCTGGATCAGAAACGTCCAGGCCCACTGCACATCCGCCCCCAGCCCGCGCAACGCCAGATACAGCACACTGTATCGCAGCGACCAGTGCACGCAGGTCAGAACGAACACCTTGATCAATGTCTGCCACGGCAATTTCAATGCATCGGTGAAAGCGGCCAGAAAGTGCAGCAACTGCCGCGCCCAGCGCCGTCGAGTGCGGGGTTCGACGTTCATCCCGGCCAGCAGGCGCCCGCTCAGGCGAATCAAGCGACGGTGATAACGCGCGACCAGCACGCAACTGAACAGGCCACCGGTCAACGACAGGGCACTGACGATCAGCAACCATTCCATACGGTCGCTGAGATGCTGGAACAACGCGTAGATCAGAATTCCGATCAGGGCGCAGAGAAAAAACAGCAGATCGCTCAACTGATCCATCGCAAACACGGCGCTGCCCCGGGCCGGGCGCACGCCGCTGCGGGCCAGCAGCGCCATGATCGTCAACGGCCCACCGCTGCCGCCGGGCGTGGCGCACCAGGCAAATTCGGCGGCCATCACCACCCCGAGGCTTTTGACGGGCGTGACCCGGTCACGCTGATCGCCGAGCAACAGCCGCAGGCGCAGGGTGTTGATGCCCCAGCACAGCAGAACCATGGCGAACATGATCAACAGCCAGCGCAGCGGAAAGGCTTGCAGGCGCTCCAAGGTTTCACCGCCCCCGAGCAGGACGGGAACCGCCACGGCCACCAGCAGGCCGATCAGCAACAGAATGCCGCGACTCAAGCGGCACGCTCCGCTTGAGTGCGCTGGCGTGTCAGCCAGTCGATTTTGGTCATGGGCACGCGTCCGTCCGCCAGCAGTCGTTCAAGAGTGCGCCACCAGTAATCCCGGGAAAACCGGTGGCGCATGTCCACCGGGTGCAAGCCTAGACGAATCACCGGCGCCTGACGCCAGCGCTGTTCACGCTGTTCGCTGATGACCTTCGACATGCCGCGACGCCAGGCACTGCGTGCGCTCCAGACCAGTCCCGGAGCCTCGACCGCAGTGAAATCCGGCAAATGATAAAGATGCTGCGGATCGCTGGTGTAGCGCAGCGGCAATTCGCGCAGTGCCTGGCGCGTGCCGGCGCTCATCAACCAGGCCGGGGCGACAAAACCGTGCAGCGGCCAGTCGTGGCGCCGAAACAGATCGATGCCCGGGCGCAGGCGGGCGAGGGCGGCTTCCCGGGGCAGCTGATAGAACTCGCCTTCATGGGTGTAGACCCGGCGCATGAACCAGTCGCGCGCCGTGCGCGGGCCGGGTTCGGTGTCTTCATGAAAATGACCGTGCAGGGCCAGTTCATCGCCGCGAGCGACGCGCTCGTCGAGCATTCGACAAAACGCCGGATGGGTTTCAAGTGCATCGTGTCGATGGAAATCCGGGACCACCAGCCACGTCATCGGGACGTTGCCCAACCGGTCAACGGCTTCGACGAAGGCTCGATAATCGGCCCACGTGGAGGGCGCCACGTCATGCAGCACCAGCATCAGCGCCGGGCGCTCGTGAGATTCAGCCATTGGCCACCCGTGGAACCGAATCGCCGAGTACGGCGTGATAATGCCCCAGCAGGCTATCGACCACCGTGTCCCAGGCGTAATGCCGTTCGACATGTTGGCGTGCCTGTTGACCGAGTACGCCAGTCCCGCGACTGAACAGTTCGCGCACGGCATTGGCCATGGCTTGCGCATTGTTCGGCGCGCAGAGCAGGCCGCAGGATTCGCTGACGATTTCCTCGAACGCCCCGGCCGCCACCGCCACCACCGGAATGCCACAGGCCATGGCCTCCAGAATCACCAGGCCGAAGGTTTCCTGATCGCCGGCGTGGATCAGCGCGTCGGCACTGGCCATCAGTCGCGCGACCTGCGCGGCCGGGCAGAAACGGTCGATCACGCTGACGTTGTCCGGGACGGACGCCGGCATCGACGAGCCGACCAGCAACAGGTGATAGCGCGGGCCCAGGCGTTTCATGCAATCGAGCAGCACTGGCAGGTTTTTCTCCTTGGAACCGCGACCGGCGAAGATCAGCAGGCGCGTGTCCTCGGCGATCCCCAGTTCGCTGCGCAACCCGGTATCGCGGGCATCCGGATGGAAAGTGTGCAGGTCAACGCCCAGCGGTTGCACGAAGACGTTGCGCACGCCCAGCCCGCTGAGCTTGTCGGCCATGACTTGGCTGGGCGCCAGCACCCGGTCGAAATTGCCGTACAACTTGCGCACATACGCATCGACATTCGGCGTGACCCAGTGGCCCATGCGGTTGCCCACTAGTAGCGGCAGGTCGGAGTGATAGAAACCGATCACCGGCACATCCAGCTGCCGACGCGCATCGAGCGCGGCCCAGGCGGTGAGGTACGGGTCGCCGACTTCGATCAGATCGGGTTGCAGCTCCTGCAGGACGTTTCGCCAAGGGGCCAGGCGCAGGGGAAAACGATAGCCCTTGCCGAAGGGCAGGGCGGGGGCGGGAACCGTATAGACGCCATCACGTTCGCCGAAATCCGCGCCGGGAATCAGCAGGCTGTGGCGGATGCCGGGTTTGACCCCCAGCCGACGGTGCTTGGCATCCAGATAGGTGCGCACGCCGCCGCTGGCCGGGGCGTAGAACATGGTGATGTCGGCGATATGCACGGTGAACGTTCCTCCGCGTTGATCTCCCTTGGTTGACCTTTATCAAGAATAGATGTTCGGTCGGGGTTTCGCGGTGGGGTGCAAGGCCGGTTTCGGAGGGATTGTCGGTCGTCTTCGTCGGATAGTTGTGAACGACGAAGACGACCGGCAGAGCGGCTTTAAATGCGGAAGCTGCCAACCAGTTGCTTCAAGCGCGAAGCCTGCTGCTCCAGATCCGAGCAGGCACGCAACGTCGCCTGCAAGTTCTCGACACCTTCCTGGTTCAGCGTGTTGATCTCGGTGATATCCACGTTGATCGACTCGACCACAGCCGTCTGTTCCTCGGTCGCGGTGGCCACCGACTGGTTCATCCCGTCGATTTCACCAATGCGCTGGGTCACGCTGTTCAGGCGCTCGCCGGCGAGGTTGGCGATGTCCACGCTGTCCTGGCTGTGGCGCTGGCTGTCGCTCATGGTGCTGACGGATTCGCGGGCGCCGACTTGCAGCTCCTCGATCATGGTCTGCACCTGTTGTGCCGATTCCTGGGTGCGGTGGGCGAGGTTGCGCACTTCGTCCGCCACCACCGCAAAACCGCGCCCGGCTTCACCGGCACGTGCTGCCTCGATGGCCGCGTTGAGCGCCAGCAGGTTGGTCTGCTGGGAAATGCTGGTGATCACTTCCAGGATCTGGCCGATGTTCACGGTCTTGCTGTTCAGCGATTCGATATTGCTGCTCGATGCGCTGAGCATGCTCGACAGCTGGTTCATCGCCTTGATGCTGCGATCCACCACTTGCTGACCGTCTTCGGCCAGGCCACGGGCATCGCTGGCCTGGGTCGAGGCCTGGGCGGCGTTGCGGGCGATTTCCTGGGCGGCGGCGCCGAGCTGGTTGATCGCGGCGGCCACGCTGTTGGTGCGCGAGGCTTGCTGGTCGGAGTTGTACATCGACGAGTTCGAGGCCGCGACCACCCGCAGGGCGACTTCGTTGACCTGGCCGGTGGCCGACGACACTTCGCGGATCGAGCCGTGGATACGTTCGACAAAACGGTTGAACGCGGTGCCGAGTACGCCGAATTCGTCCTGGTTCTGGATGGTCAGGCGCTTGGTCAGGTCGCCTTCGCCGTCGGCGATGTCTTCCATGGCGCGGGTCATCACGTGCAGCGGCTGGATCAGGATACGGATCAGCATGCCGAGCAGGGCAATGATGATCGCCACGGCAATCACGGTCGCGATCACGGCCGAAGCGCGGAATTCGCTGAGCATCGAGAAGGCTTTGTCTTTGTCCACCGACAGACCGATGTACCAGTTCACCGACGGCAGGCCCTTGATCGGGGTGAAGTTGACGATGCGGGTCTTGCCGTCGACGGTGACTTCACTGAAGTCGCTGCTGATGCGCGGGGTGTCCTGCGGATAGGCTTCCTTCAGTGACTTCATCACCAGGGCCTTGTCCGGGTGCACCAGGATCTTGCCGTCGGCGCTGACCAGGAACGCGTAGCCCATGCCGGAGAAGTCCCGGGCGCTGAGGGTGTTGATCAGGGTTTGCAGGCTCAGGTCGCCGCCCACCACACCCACGCTCTGGCCGGCCTTTTTCGCGGCGGTGGCGATGGAAATGATGGTCTGGCCGGTGGCCGCGTCGATGTACGGTTCGGTCAGGGTCGAGGTGCTGCTGCTTTCGGCACCTTTATACCAAGGGCGAACGCGCGGATCGAAACCGTCCGGCATCTTCGCATCAGGGCGGATGGTGAAGTGCCCGGTGGCATCGCCGAGGTAGGACGCCATGAAGGTCGACGTCAGGGCTTTCTGTTCCAGCAGACTGGCAACGGCGGCAGGATCGGGGTTGATCGCGATGTTCTGGGCAGCGTTCTCGATCAGCAGGATGCGCCCGCTGAGCCAGGTCTGGATGTTGTCGGCTGTGACCTCGCCCATCTCGTTGAGGTAATTGTCCAGGTCCTCGCGGATCGCATTGCGCTGCAACCAGTCGTTGTACAGCGTGAACGAGGCGAAGGCGGCAATGACGATGAGGGCGGCGGCAAGCAGGATTTTATGGCTGAAACGCAGATTTTTGTTCATGGCTTGGGGTTCCGCTAAGGTCTTATTATTCAGGGCGTGCTTCTATAGATACTCGCCAGGTGGGCTTGATGGGTACAAGCAGGTATTTCCGCTTCTCCTTAGGGAAATCTCCGATGCGGATGTCAGTCGCATCTGTCACCTTTAGCTATCGGCCATGCTCGATCAAAGATTAACCATTGGGTGACCAAATGCCTGAATCTTCGCAACTCACAATCGGCGCCGACCTCGCCGGGCAACCGATCGCCCAGGCCATGCGCCTGGCCAACCGTCACGGACTGGTCGCCGGCGCAACCGGTACCGGCAAGACCGTTACTTTGCAGCGTCTGGCCGAGGCGTTCAGCGACGCCGGGGTCGCGGTGTTCGCCGCCGACGTCAAGGGCGACCTGTGCGGCCTCGGTGCTGCCGGCAACCCTCAGGGCAAGATCGCCGAGCGCATCGCCGGCATGCCGTGGCTCAAGCACACGCCTCAGGCGTATCCCGTGACCTTGTGGGACATTCACGGTCAGTCCGGTCATCCGTTGCGCACTACGTTGAGTGAAATGGGCCCGCTGCTGATCGGCGCCTTGCTGGAACTGACCGACAGCCAGCAATCGGCGTTGTACGCTGCGTTCAAGGTGGCGGATCGCGAAGGCCTGTTGCTGCTGGATCTCAAAGACCTGAAAGCGCTGCTCAATCACCTCAAGGACAATCCGCAGCTGCTGGGCGAAGACGCCGCGCTGTTCGCCACCGGTTCCAGCCAGGCACTGTTGCGGCGTCTGGCGACGCTGGAGCAGCAGGGCGCCGAAGCGTTGTTCGGTGAACCGGCGCTGCAACTGGAAGACATTCTGCAGCCGACCGCTGACGGTCGCGGGCGCATCCATTTGCTCGATGCCAGTCGTCTGGTGCATGAGGCGCCGAAGGTCTACGCGACTTTCCTGCTGTGGCTGCTGGCCGAGCTGTTCGAGCAACTGCCGGAGCGCGGCGATGCCGACAAACCGTTGTTGGCGCTGTTTTTCGATGAGGCACATTTGTTGTTCGGCGATACGCCCAAGGCTCTGCAAGAGCGCTTGGAGCAAGTGGTGCGGCTGATCCGTTCCAAAGGCGTGGGCGTGTATTTCGTCACCCAGTCGCCGGGCGATCTGCCGGACGATGTGCTGGCGCAACTGGGACTGCGGATACAACACGGCCTGCGCGCGTTTACCGCCAAGGAACAGAAGTCCCTGCGGGCGGTGGCGGACGGCTTTCGGCCGAATCCGGCATTTGACACGTTGTCGGTGCTCACCGAGCTCGGGATTGGCGAAGCCCTGGTTGGCACCTTGCAGGAGAAGGGCACGCCGGAAATGGTTCAGCGAGTGCTGGTGGCGCCGCCGCAATCGCGGATCGGGCCGTTGACCGAGACCGAGCGCACGATGCTGATTGCCGGTTCGCCGTTCAAGGGCCGTTATGACAAGCCGATCGACCGCGAGTCGGCCTATGAAATCCTGATGGGTCGCAAGGGGCTGGCGCCGGAGGCGGAAGCGGCGCCGGGCAAACCGGCCGCTGAAGAGCCGAGTCTGGCGGACAAGGCCGGAGAATTCCTCGGCACGGCGGCGGGGCAGGCGCTCAAGTCGGCGATGCGTCAGGCGGCGAATTCGCTGGGTAAACAGTTGGTGCGCGGTCTGATGGGGTCATTGCTCGGCGGCAGCAAACGCCGCTGATCAACAAGGCTCAGGTTTTGGGTTTGGCGTGGGCGGCCAGTCGCTCCAGTGCCGCTCGCAGATTCGGATCGCTGATCCCGTCGGCGGTGGCCTGGATGGTCGCCGCCGCATCCGTCGACAGGTCGATCGTCGGCCCGCTCGCCTCGCGCTGGATGGTCGGTGGCCGCACGGCGAACTTGATCCGCGTCAGATTGGCGAACTCGTCGAACATCTGCAGTTGCCGTTGCAGACGTTTCTGCTGATAGCGCAGGCGCGTGGCCCAATGGCCGTCGGTGACAATCAGCAACAGTTCGCCTTCGCGCCACTTGGCCACGTGGCAATGTTCACGGGCGGCGGGTTGCAGTTGGCTTTCGAGCAGACGTTGCAGATGGGCCAGGCGTTGCGCATGACCGAGGATGGCTTTCAACGGCCTGGCTTCGCGTAGCAGAACGGCGGGCGCTCTGGCTGTGAGAGGGCGAAATGCCATGATCTAGGACCTGAAGTGACAGAGGCGCCATGGTAGCAGATGGCACCCATTTCACTCGCCCATTGCTTTTGTCCCTGCTTTGCCCATTAAATCAACGACTAACTTCTTTGCTGTACGGCTTGAAGTTGAGCAAAACGCCCCTATTTTAAGTGAGCCCCGTCAAAGCGCAGTGCCAGCATCGTGGAATATCCCCACTTTCCTCACCACCGTTTCCGGGTAGAATGCTCGTTCGCATGCGGCCATGAGGGCTGCACGGGCGACTCACGGGGCCGCCCTCCATCCCTTTAGTGTGGAAGATCCTGCCGATATGTTTGCGCCTTTGTTAAAGAAACTTTTTGGAAGCAAGAACGAGCGTGAAGTCAAACGCATGCTCAAGACGGTGCAGCTCGTCAATGCCTTCGAAGAGAAGATGGTCGCCCTCTCGGACGATCAACTGCGCGCCAAGACCGCAGAGTTCAAGGACCGCATTGCCAAGGGGGAGACCCTCGACAAGCTGTTGCCCGAAGCCTTTGCGGTCGCCCGCGAAGCCGGCAAGCGCGTCATGGGCATGCGCCACTTCGACGTCCAGCTGATCGGCGGCATGACCCTGCATGAAGGCCGGATCGCCGAAATGCGTACCGGTGAAGGCAAGACGCTGGTGGGTACCCTGGGTGTTTACCTCAACGCGCTGTCCGGCAAGGGCGTGCACGTTGTGACCGTGAACGACTACCTGGCCCGCCGTGACGCCAACTGGATGCGCCCGCTGTATGAATTCCTCGGCCTGACCGTCGGCATCGTGACGCCGTTCCAGCCGCCGGAAGAGAAGCGCGCCGCCTACGCCGCCGACATCACCTACGGCACCAACAACGAATTCGGGTTCGACTACCTGCGCGACAACATGGCGTTCAGCATGGAAGAGAAATTCCAGCGCGAACTCAACTTTGCCGTGATCGACGAAGTCGACTCCATCCTCATCGACGAAGCGCGTACTCCGCTGATCATTTCCGGTCAGGCCGAGGACAGCTCCAAGCTGTACATCGAGATCAACAAGCTGATCCCGAAACTCAAGCTGCACGTCGAAGAAGTCGAAGGCGAAGTCACCCAGGAAGGCCATTACACCGTTGACGAGAAGACCCGTCAGGTCGAACTCAACGAAGCCGGTCACCAGTTCATCGAAGACCAGCTGACCAGCATCGGTCTGCTGGCCGAGGGCGAGAGCCTGTACTCGGCGCACAACCTGAGCCTGCTGACTCACGTCTACGCCGGTCTGCGTGCGCACAAACTGTTCCACCGCAACGTCGAATACATCGTGCAGGACGGTCAGGTCGTACTGGTCGACGAACACACCGGTCGTACCATGCCGGGCCGTCGTCTGTCCGAAGGCCTGCACCAGGCCATCGAAGCCAAGGAAAACCTGAACATCCAGGCCGAGAGCCAGACCCTGGCATCGACCACGTTCCAGAACTACTTCCGTCTGTACGAAAAACTGTCCGGCATGACCGGTACGGCCGACACCGAAGCGTTCGAATTCCATCAGATCTATGGCCTGCCGGTCATCGTGATCCCGACCAACAAGCCGTTGGCCCGTAAGGATTACAACGACCTGGTGTTCCTGACCGCCGAAGAGAAATACGCGGCGATCGTCAACGACATCAAGGAAAGCATGGCTGCCGGCCGTCCGGTGCTGGTGGGTACTGCGACCATCGAAACCTCCGAGCACATGTCCGCATTGCTTGAGAAGGAAGGCATCGAACACAAGGTCCTGAACGCCAAGTTCCACGAAAAAGAAGCTGAAATCATCGCGCAGGCCGGTCGTCCGGGCGCACTGACCATTGCTACCAACATGGCCGGTCGTGGTACCGACATCCTGTTGGGCGGCAACTGGGAAGTTGAAGTGGCTTCGCTGGAAAACCCGACCCCTGAGCAGATCGCCCAGATCAAGGCCGACTGGCAGAAGCGTCACCAGCAAGTGCTGGAGTCCGGCGGTCTGCAGGTGATCGCCTCCGAGCGTCACGAATCCCGCCGTATCGACAACCAGCTGCGTGGCCGTGCCGGCCGTCAGGGTGACGCCGGTTCCAGCCGCTTCTACCTGTCGCTGGAAGACAGCCTGATGCGCATTTTCGCCTCTGACCGGGTGAAGAACTTCATGAAAGCCCTGGGCATGCAGTCCGGTGAAGCGATCGAGCACCGCATGGTGACCAACGCCATCGAGAAGGCACAGCGCAAGGTTGAAGGCCGCAACTTCGACATCCGCAAGCAACTGCTCGAGTTCGACGACGTCAACAACGAACAGCGTAAAGTGATCTATCACATGCGTAACACGTTGCTGGCTGCGGACAACATCGGCGAGACCATCGCTGATTTCCGTCAGGACGTCCTGAACGCCACCGTCAGCGCGCACATTCCGCCGCAATCGCTGCCAGAGCAGTGGGACGTAGCCGGTCTGGAAGCGTCGATCGCCAGCGACTTCGGCGTGAAACTGCCGATCCAGCAATGGCTCGACGAAGACGATCACCTGTACGAAGAAACCCTGCGCGAGAAGCTGATGAACGAGCTGATCGCCGCGTACAACGAAAAAGAAGACCAGGCTGGCGCCGAAGCCCTGCGTTCGTTCGAGAAGCAGATCGTGCTGCGCGTGCTGGACGATCTGTGGAAAGACCACCTGTCGACCATGGATCACCTGCGTCACGGCATCCACCTGCGTGGTTATGCGCAGAAGAACCCGAAGCAGGAATACAAGCGCGAATCCTTCACGCTGTTCTCCGAGCTTCTGGATTCGATCAAGCGCGACTCGATCCGTGTGTTGTCGCACGTTCAGGTTCGCCGCGAAGATCCGGCCGAAGAAGAACAACGCCTGCGTCAGGAAGCCGAAGCACTGGCCGCCCGCATGCAGTTCGAACACGCCGAGGCTCCTGGCCTGGAAGCGCAACCGGAACTGGTCGGTGAAGAGGTCGATGTGGCCCTCGCCACCGCCCCGGTTCGCAACGAGCAGAAGCTGGGCCGCAACGAACTGTGCTACTGCGGTTCGGGCAAGAAATTCAAGCATTGCCACGGGCAGATCCAGTAAAACCCGTTTCAATCGCTGAAATACCCGCGCCGCGACCGGCACCAGCCGTCGCGGCGTTTTGCCATTTACACCACCGTCACTACGCTTGGCGGTGCTGACATCATTGAGTAAGGAGCGCATTCATGGCTGTTGGTCTTGGTCCTTTGCCAACGTTGCACCCGGTTGCCGGTTTTGAACTCGGTATCGCTTCGGCCGGCATCAAGCGCCCGGGGCGCAAGGATGTCGTCGTGATGCGTTGCGCCGAAGGTTCCACCGTGGCGGGCGTGTTCACGTTGAACGCTTTCTGTGCAGCGCCGGTGATCCTGGCCAAGAAGCGCGTGCAGAACCCGGTGCGCTACCTGTTGACCAACACCGGTAACGCCAACGCCGGCACCGGCGAACCGGGCCTGGCTGCCGCCGAGCGCACCACCGCCAAACTGGCCGAGCTGACCGGCGTGGATGCCAGCCAGATCCTGCCGTACTCCACCGGCGTGATCGGCGAGCCGCTGCCGGTCGAGAAGATCGAAGGCGCTCTGCAGGCCGCGCTGGACGATCTGTCGGAAAACAACTGGGAAGCTGCCGCCACCGGCATCATGACCACCGACACGCTGCCAAAAGGCGCGAGCCGCCAGTTCCAGCATGACGGCGTGACCATCACCGTCACCGGCATCAGCAAGGGCGCGGGCATGATCCGGCCGAACATGGCGACCATGCTCGGTTACATCGCCACCGACGCCAAAGTCTCCCGCGACGTATTGCAGAACCTGATGCTGGACGGCGCCAACAAGTCGTTCAACCGCATCACCATCGACGGCGACACCTCGACCAACGACTGCTGCATGCTGATCGCCACCGGCAAGGCTGCGCTGCCGGAAATCACCCGTGCCGAAGGCGAGCTGTTCGCCAAGCTGAAACAGGCCGTGTTCGAAGTGTGCATGGACGTGGCCCAGGCCATCGTGCGTGACGGCGAAGGCGCGACCAAGTTCGTGACCGTTGAAGTCAACGGCGGCGGCAATCACCAGGAATGCCTGGACGTCGGCTACACCGTGGCCCACTCGCCGCTGATCAAGACGGCACTGTTCGCCTCCGACCCGAACTGGGGCCGCATCCTCGCCGCTGTCGGCCGTGCCGGCGTACCGGATCTGGACGTGAGCAAGATCGACGTGTTCCTTGGCGAGGTGTGCATCGCCAGCCGTGGCGCCCGCGCCGCGACCTACACCGAAGCCCAGGGCTCGGCGGTGATGCAGCAGGAAGAAATCACCATCCGTATCGAACTGGGTCGCGGCGATTGCAGCGAAACCATCTGGACCACCGACCTGTCCCACGAGTACGTGAAGATCAACGCCGAATACCGCACCTGATCCCTGCCGAAGAGGGAGGTCTGCGGACCTCCTTTTCTTCTGTCCCATGAAAGGACCCGAACATGAGCCTTCACCTGATCATCGGCGACAAACTGCTTTCCTCCTGGTCCCTGCGCGCGGCGCTGGCGCTTGAACTGACCGGCGCGCCCTACACCGAAGAACTGGTCAAACTCGGCAAGCCCGACACCCGCGAGCGGCTGCTGGCGCACTCGCCGACCGCCAAGGTACCGCTGCTGAAAACCGCCCGTGGCACCGTCGCCGATTCTCTGGCGATTGCCGAATACCTGGCCGAACAGTTTCCTTCCGAACAACTCTGGCCGACCGATATCGCCGCCCGTGCCCAGGCCCGATCCGCCTGCGCGCAGATGCACAGCGGCTTCTTCGCCATGCGTAATCACATGCCGTTCAACCTGAGCCACGATGCGCCGCTCAACCCGGTGCCGCCGGAAGTGAAGGTCGATGTCGAGCGCATGCTCGCGCTTTGGGCCGAATGCCGTGCTGTCTCGACCGAACCGGGGCCTTACCTGTTTGGTCGGGTATCGCTGGCCGATGCATTCTTCGCACCGATTGCCGTGCGCCTGCGCACCTATCAGGTGAAGCTGCCGGCCGACGATGAAGCCTATGTTGAAACCGTCTACCAATGGCCGGCCTTCAAGGCCTGGCAAAAGGCAGGACTGGAGGAATTGCAGTCGTGAAACGTGTACACGTCGCCGCCGCCGTCATTCGTGACGGCAGCGGCAAGATTCTGATCGCCCGCCGTGCCGATACCCAGCATCAGGGCGGCCTCTGGGAGTTTCCCGGTGGCAAGGTCGAAGCCGATGAGTCGGTGCAAACCGCGCTGTCTCGGGAGCTGCACGAAGAATTGGGCATTGTCGTCGGCGCCGCTCGGCCGCTGATCAAGGTTCGCCACGATTACCCGGACAAGCAGGTGTTGCTGGATGTCTGGGAAGTATCGAGCTTCACCGGCGAACCCCACGGTGCCGAGGGTCAGCCATTGGCGTGGGTTTCGGCCAAGGAGCTGACGGATTACGAATTCCCGGCGGCCAACCAGCCGATCGTCGCGGCGGCGCGACTGCCCGCTGAATACCTGATCACCCCGGAAGACCTGGAAACCCCGGCCTTGCTGCGCGGCATCCAGAAGGCAATCGCCGGTGGCATCAAGCTGATCCAGCTGCGTGCGCCCAATGGTTATGACCCGAAATACCGCGATCTGGCGGTAGATGCGGTCGGCCTCTGCGCCGGCAAGGCACAGTTGATGATCAAGGGTCCGTTCGAGTGGCTGGGCGATTTCCCGGCCGCTGGTTGGCACATCACCTCGGCGCAGCTGCGCAAGTACGCGGCAGCCGGGCGTCCGCTGCCGGCGGACCGCTGGTTGGCGGCGTCCTGCCATAACGCTGAAGAACTGGCGCTGGCCGAGCAGATGGGCGTGGATTTCGTCACCCTGTCGCCGGTGCAGCCGACCCTGACTCACCCGGATGCACAGCCGTTGGGCTGGGAGCAGGCTTCGACGCTGATCGAAGGCTTCAGCAAACCGGTGTTTCTGTTGGGCGGAGTCGGCCCGGCGGAGCGCGAAAAAGCGTGGGATGCCGGGGCTCAGGGTGTGGCGGGGATTCGGGCGTTCTGGCCTGAGGTCTGATTTTGTATTGAGGCTGACGTCCCCTTCGCGAGCAAGCCCGCTCCCTCAGTTGAGTGCATTCCAACAGGAAGAACTCGATCAACTGTGGGAGCGGGCTTGCTCCGGGCGGCGTTCCGACGAAGGCGTCCTGACAGTCGCTACTGATCTGAAGGTTTCGCCGCCGGTTGCCACAGAATCTCGGCAATACCCTGACGCCGGGCGATCAGCCTGGCCGCCACAAAAAACAGATCCGACAAGCGATTGATATACGCCAGGCCAACCCCGGCCAACGGTTCGATCGCATTCAAATGCTGGCAACGACGTTCGGCACTGCGCGCCAGGCTGCGGCAGACATGCGCTTGGGCAATCAGCATCGAACCGCCCGGCAGAATGAAATTCTCCAGCGGCCCCAATTCCTCGTTCCACACATCAATGGCCGCTTCCAGCCGTTCGATTTCTGCTGTGTTGAGTGCCTGATATTCCGGCATCGCCAGCTCACCGCCAAGGTCGAACAACCGATGTTGGCAAGGCGCTAACACGTCGATCAATTCATTGAGCCCGGGGCAGGTTTCGCGTTCGGCGATCAATCCGGCCAGCAGTACGCCGACCTGACTGTTCAGCGTATCGACCTCGCCAATGGCCTCGATGCGCGGGTGATCCTTGGGCACCCGGCGGCCGTCGCCGAGTCCGGTTTCGCCTTTGTCGCCGGTGCGGGTGTAGATCTTCGACAAGCGAAAGCCCATGGTTTACCTCGGTAGTTGATTGGTTTCGGCGGCGATGGGTGCCGGTTGCGCCAGTGGCAGGCGCAGGGTGAAGCAGGTGCCTTGCCCCGGCGCCGACTGCACTTCCATCTGCCCTTTGTGGTTGTTGGTGATGATGAAGTACGACACCGACAGCCCGAGGCCCGTACCCTGGCCGATCTCCTTGGTGGTGAAGAACGGCTCGAAGGTGCGCTTGCGCACGTTCTCGCTCATGCCGATGCCGTTGTCCTCGACCTGAATCTCGGCCCAGGGCGGATTGAGCCGGGTGCGCAGAGTGATCCGTCCCGGCTCGCTGTCATCTTCGCGCTGGTGGATCGCCTGCGCGGCGTTTTTCAACAGGTTGAGCAGCACCTGTTCGAGTTCGTTGGCAGTGCCGGGTACCGGGCCCAGCGCCGGGTCGAACTGGCGAATGATCGCCTGACCCTTGAAGTCGAAGCCGATGGCCAGGTCGAAGTCGTTGCCGGCGATTTCCACGGCTTGATCGATCAGGGCCGGCAGGTCGCACGGCGCCATCTGGCGGTTGCTGCGGCGGCTGAAGCTGAGCATGTGGGTGACGATTTTTGCTGCCCGGGCGCCGGCCTGCTGGATGCCGTCGAGCAGTTGCGGGACTTCCCGGCCTTGAAGGTAACGGTTCACGGTATCGAGTTCGATGCCCAGTTGCTCGGCCTGCTCGAGGTTCTTCGGCAGGTCTGGCGACAGACGTCGGCGAATGTTCTGCACGTTGTGCAGGATCGCCCCCAGCGGGTTGTTGATCTCGTGGGCCATGCCGGCGGCGAGGCCACCGACCGACAGCATTTTCTCCGACTGCACCATCATTTCTTCCAGCGACAGGCGCTGGGTGATGTCGTCGATCCGGATCACCACGCCGCGCCCGGCGCCGCCCATCAACGGATAGAAGGTCAGGGCGTAGTGCTTGGGCTCGTCGTCCTTGAACCACGTCACCCGCTCGATTTTCGCCACTGTGTGTTGCTCGACGGTCTGCTTTAGTTGCGGCAGGAACGGCTTGAGCGGCTCGAAGGCGAGGAAGATCGGCTGGTTCAGCGCTTCGTCCAGCCGTGTACCGGAAAGCGCGCTGGCCTCCTGGTTCCACTGCGTGACATAGAGCTGTTCATCGAGGGCGATCAGCGCCGAGGGCATGGAGTCGATGATGCTGTTGAGGTAGTTCTGGAACCCGGTGAGTTTCTTCTCGATCTTGCTGCGCACCTGGACTTCCAGTTCCAGCTTGCGATTGGTGTGGCGGGTTTCTTCGGCCAGACCCTGGGCCTGATCGTAAGCCGCCTGGGAATCATCGCGGGCGCGCTTGAGCTGCTGCTCCCGGGCCTCGATGCGCGAAAGCATGGTGTTGAACGCCTCGGCCAGACTGCCGATTTCGTCATGGTTACCCCGGGAGGCGCGCAGGGCGTAGTTCTCCTCGCGGGTCACCTGGCGGGACAGTTCTTCCAGTTGATGGATCGGGCGGGTAATCAGGCGCTTGATCTGCCGGGCGATGACCAGCCACAGCAGCACGCTGAAAATCAGAATCCCTAGGCTGGCCGTGAGTGTGCCGGTGTAGAACGCGACTGGCAGCTCGCTGCTGGCCACCAACAGCAGGTGGCCCGGCGCAGTACCGGGGCGGGGCAGGGTGATGAGTTGATTGCTGCGAAACTCGGTCAGTTGCCAGGCTTCGATGTGCCGGTAGCGTTCCGGCAGTTTGAGTTTGTCGCCGTGCTGCAACTGCGCCAGACGTTCGCCTTTGCCGTCATATAAAGCGGCGGCACGCAGCGGGGAATAGCTGTCGAGTTCCTTGAGCAGGCGTTCGGCGCTTTGCGGCGACTGCAAGGCTTCGGCCACCAGACTCGGGTTCGACACCAGCCGGCCGATGGTCTGCAACGCCTGAGGCGCCATGCTTTCCTGGGAAATGTAATAGGCGGCGCTGATAAAGGTCAGGTTGGCGACCAGCAACACAGTGGTCAACAGCACCAGCAGAGCGGCCAGCAGTTTCTGGCCGACCGGCAGGTTTTCGAGACGCTGGCGCAATGGCATCAGGTTTATCGCAGCAAAGGAACAAGTGGCCAGCGTAGCCGCTGCTCAGTCGACGGGCAATCCGAGACTGTGCAGATGAGCGGTCAGCCGCTGCTGCAATTGCTTGAGATGCGGCAGGTTCAACTGATGACGCTCTGCGACCTTGCAGGCATGGCCGAGCAGATAGCTGATCTCGGTGCGGCGTTTATTGGCCACGTCCTGATACATGGACGAGAAGTTCGCCGCCGTGGCCTGGATCACCCGTTCGACTTCCTGTTGCAGGTTGTCCGCCGCGGCCGGTTGCCCGCAGTTTTCGAGCAGTTCGGTCAGTTCGCCGCACAGTGTGGCGACTTCGCAGTGATGTTGCTGCAAGCCGCCGTTGCGGCAGTCGTGCAGCACCGTCAGCGGATTGATCGCACAGTTGAGCGCCAGCTTGCGCCACAGGCGGGTGAGGATGTCGGCGCTCCATTCATGGGGGATTTTCGCTGCCTCAAGATCGTCCAGCCAGAATGGAGCCACGGGATGACCGGCGTCGCCGAGCCAGGTGTAACCATGGCCGGCGAATACCACGCGCCAGTCGCCGTCGCGAAACGCGCCTTCGGTGCTGGAGGCGCTGATGCAGCGGGCTTGCGGGACCCGCGCTGCGACCGCTTCCTGGCTGCCGAGGCCGTTCTGCAAAAGAATCAGTTCGGCGTCCGGTGCCAGACGATGGGCAAGCCCGGCCACGGCCGCTTCGGCGTCGTAGGCCTTGCAGGCCACCAGCAGGCGGCGGATGGGGCCGGGACTGTCCGGGGTTTCACCGGGGATCTCGTAACGGCTGGCAACGCCTTGTTCGACGAGGGTCAGGCCGCCCGCCGTTGCATAGTCGTGCAGGCGGTCGATGTCGCGCAGGATCAGCCGGACCGGCAATCCGGCCCGGGCCAGACGCGTGGCCCAGAGCGTGCCGAGACTTCCGGCGCCGAGGACGTGCCAGGGGGTGGACATCAGTTTTTCACTCGGTAAGGTACAGGCATGCAAGGCTCGCCGTGTCGGTAGGAAAAGACCCGTTATAATGAGCCCGATTTTAACCGCAAGCCAAGCGCGCCGCGTCCCGTACGAGCGCGCCTTTTTATTGGAGAGATTACATGCCGTCGTTCGACGTGGTATCCGAACTGGACAAACACGAACTCACCAACGCGGTCGAGAACGCCGTGAAGGAACTCGATCGTCGTTATGACCTGAAAGGCAAGGGCAGCTTTGAATTCAAGGAAAAGGACCTGACCGTCCACCTGACCGCTGAAGCCGATTTCCAGCTGGAAGCGATGATCGAGATCCTCAAGCTGGCCCTGGTCAAGCGCAAGATCGACGTGCAGTGCCTTGAAGTCAAAGACTCCTTCGCTTCGGGCAAACTGATGAAACAGGACGCCGTCCTCAAGGAAGGCATCGACAAGGAGCTGGCGAAGAAAATCGTCGGCCACATCAAGGAAGCCAAACTCAAGGTGCAGGCCGCCATCCAGGGCGAGCAGGTACGTGTGACCGGCAAGAAACGTGACGACCTGCAGGAAGCCATCGCGGCCCTGCGTGCCAAGGAATTCGGCATGCCACTGCAGTTCAACAACTTCCGCGACTAAGCTTTTCGGTCGGGAACCTCTCGGCGTTTAAAGCGTCCGAGGCCCAAGCAACGGCAGAAACGATTGAGCCCTTTAAGGCCCGGTCTTTCTGCCGCTGGTTTTTTACAGCCCGGGAAGCCGGCAATCAGGAGATAAAAGATGGATTTGAATGCTGAGGTGGACAACCTGGTCAAGGCATCCCAGGCGTGGATTCCGATGATCATGGAATACGGCAGCCGTGTGTTGCTGGCGGTGATTACCCTGGCCATCGGCTGGTGGCTGATCAACAAGGTCACGCAAAAGCTCGGCGGCCTGCTGGCCCTGCGCAATGCTGACCTGGCCCTGCAAGGTTTCATCAGCAGCCTGGCCAACATCATTCTCAAGGTGCTGCTGATTGTCAGCGTGGCGTCGATGATCGGCGTCGAAACCACCTCGTTCGTCGCAGCGATCGGTGCGGCCGGTCTGGCCATCGGTCTGGCGTTGCAGGGCAGCCTGGCGAACTTCGCCGGCGGCGTGCTGATTCTGCTGTTCCGTCCGTTCCGTATCGGTGACTGGATCGAAGCCCAGGGTGTGGCGGGTACTGTCGACAGCATCCAGATCTTCCACACCGTGCTGCGCACCGGTGACAACAAGACCATCATCGTCCCGAACGGCAACCTGTCGAACGGCATCATCACCAACACCAACCGTCAGCCAACCCGCAAGGTTGTGTTCGACGTAGGTGTGGATTACGAAGCCGATCTGCAAAAGGCCCGTCAGGTGCTGCTGGATCTGGCCAAGGATGAGCGCGTGTTGCAGGATCCGGCACCTCAGGCCGTTATTTCGACGCTGGGTGACAGTTCGATCACTGTTTCTCTGCGCGTGTGGGTTAAAACTGCGGATTACTGGGATGTCATGTTCATGTTTAACGAACAATCCCGTGATCGTTTAAAGACTGCTGGCATTGATATTCCTTTTCCGCAACGAGTGATTCGTGTGGTTCAGGAATCGGCAGTGTAATGATAGGTTGCTAATTAATTGCCTGACTTATCGGTCAGGCATTTATTACAAGTGACAGGCAATAAAAAAGGCCCATCCGAAGATGGGCCTTTTTTGTTTTGTTACCGCAACTAACTCGGTGCGATTACAAAAGCGACAGCGGGTAGTCGACGATCAGACGGAACTCTTTGGTATCGCCTTCACCTTCGTCGGCGTTAGCGAAGTGCCAGGCTTGGCGAATACGGAAGGACAGGTCTTTGGCCGGGCCAGACTGAACTACGTATTTGGCTTCGAAGTTGGTTTCGTTGTGTTTGCCATCTTCACCATACAGACCAGCGTAGGCGCTGCCTGCTGGAGTGTGGGTGCCGTCGATGTCCCAGCCTTTAACGTAGCGGGTCATGAAGCTCAGACCTGGAACGCCGTACTCGGCCATTTTGATGTCGTAACGGATCTGGGCAGACTTCTCGCCCGGGGCGTTGAAGTCAGAGTACTGGATGGAGTTGGCGAGGAAGATCGAGTCGCCGCCACGGTTGTTCTTGCCCACGCCGATGTAGTCGAACGGAGTGTCGCCGTTGACCTTCTGGAACGCCAGGGTGATGGTGTGCGCTTTCAGGAACGAGAGAGCGGTGGCCAGGGAGAACGCGGTGTTGCTGATGTCACCGGCTTTCGCGCTACCGGTGTCGGTGGTGCGATAGATGTTGAAGTCGGTGTTCAGCGAGGTGTCACCACCGAACGGAGTGGTGAGGTTCACGTTGGCGTAGTACTGGTTCCAGATGTCTTCCAGTTTGGCGCCGTAGAGCGATGCGCTCAGGTTTTCGGTGATGCCGTACTTGCCACCGAAGTAGTCGATGGTGTTGGCTTCAACGCCGGCGTAGGTCGCGTACAGACCGCCTTCACGGGAGTTGCGGTCCTGGCTGGTTGCCGAGTAGAAGTGACCGGCTTCGAGGTCAAGGTCTTTGATCTCGCTGCTCTGCAGTTGGAAACCGCTGGCAGTTTGCGGAAGGATACGGGAGCCGCCGACAGCGAATACCGGAGCGGTGCTAGGCTGCATGTCACCGATTTTCAGCTCGGTTTTCGAAACGCGGAACTTGATGGCAGCGCCGGCTTTGCCTTGGCTGTCGTCAGGGTCGCGGGAACCGTTTGCATTGAATTCGTTGCTGCGGCTCATGTTGCCGGAGCCGCTGGTGCCGGCGCCGCCGTCCAGTTTGATGGCCAGGTAGCCGAATGCATCAACGCCGACGCCAACAGTACCTTGGGTGTAACCGGAGCTGAAGTTGCCCCAGATACCCTGGGTCCAGTCTTTTACGTCACGGGCACCGTCTTTGTTGTCACGGTTGAAGTAATAGTTGCGAATCAGCAAATCAGCTTTCGCGTCTTCAACAAAGCCTTTGGCTTCAGCCTGGTCACTTACGAACGGTGCGGCCGTAGCCATCTGAGTACTGGCAGCTGCTGCAACTGCCAGTGCGATCATGCTCCACTTCATCACGCGCATCGTGATTTGCTCCTTTGGTTTTAGAAGAGTACTGCCGTCCCACCTGTTTTATTATCTGGGCGGCTCTTTCTTTTTGTGTCGGCGCAAACTTATATCACGCCGACAATGTTGGCGATACTTGCGCATCCAACCTTTCAGCTTCTTTACGAGCGTGTCGCAATCGGCTTGGTAGATGTCGCAAATTTACAGTCCAAATGCAATGGGACTGACAACTTCAGCGCTGTTTTACAGGGCTTGAGCATCGGTAAAAAAGAGTCCCTTGGCAAAACGCTTGAATCTCCATCGGGCAACCCTGCCACTATTTTTATGGGGCTCAAGGCATCCACTTCTTGTGGTGCGCTTATAGTCCATATGGGTATGAATGCAACAAGCGTGCACAAACCGCTGAATTGTTCCGGTTTTTTTCAAGGTGCTCGTCTGACGCTGTAAAAACCTCATAAAACCGGGGGCTTCGAGGGCCTTTCAAACAGGCTTGACGCCGTCCTTCGCATGGTGTTGCTCCCTGAAAGTCGCAGCGCGACAACCAAAAACGTTACCGGTTCACCCCGTCGGTGAGTATTCGGCGGATGCCCGACGCACTAAGCGTAGACGCACTGTGCGGTTTTGGTGCAAAAAAATTCAAAGGCTGTACTGAATTCATACAGTTGGGTCGCTGGATGAACGTAAACGCTGAGGTATGAGCGGGTCATTTTGCTCGGTTTATTCGCATTCCCGGTTCCGTCCTGGTGCACGCGAGGCATAAATGTCACATCCCGGAGCGTTGAGGCATTCTTGCTGCAACGCTGTTCGCCGTGAAGCTCACTCCAATCGCAGGTATGCTGCCGTCCAGTCGCTTGGCGCAGCGCATTCACAGCGGGGCGCTAAGCTGAAAACAGGTCATTTCGCCGGGAGTGCGCGCAGTGTTTGCTTTAGATCCACGACTTCAACAGGACACGCTGACCATCGGCGATTTCCCGCTTTGCCGATTGCTGTTGTCCAACGACGCCAACTACCCGTGGTTCATCCTGGTGCCACGCCGCGACGATATCAGCGAGTTGTTTCAGTTGGATGTCGCCGACCAGCAGGCCTTGTGGGAGGAAACCACGGCCCTGGCCGAGGTGCTCAAGGACTCCTTCGACGCCGACAAGATGAATGTGGCGACCCTGGGTAATGTGGTCAGCCAGATGCATATGCATGTGATCGTGCGTAAAAGGAACGACGCCGCCTGGCCGGCACCGGTCTGGGGCAAGCATCCCGCCAAGCCTTACAGTGCCGAGCAAGTGGCCGCGATTCGCGAGCGCCTGCGTCTGGTGCTGGACGAAGAATTCACCTTTCTGGAGGGCTGATCATGAGCCTCGAGCAACGCGTTACCGAGCTGGAAAGTCGTCTGGCATTTCAGGATGACACCATCCAGGCATTGAACGATGTGCTGGTAGAGCAGCAGCGAGTGGTCGAGCGTCTGCAATTGCAGATGGCAGCCGTACTCAAGCGCCAGGAAGAGATGGTGGGGCAGTTCGGTTCTTTCGAAGAAGACGCACCGCCGCCACACTATTGAGAAGTGCGCGGGCACGCTCCCGTGAAAAACGCATTCATTAAAAAACCGCGAACAGCCTGGCTGTTCGCGGTTTTTTTATTGCGGGATACGTGGATCAGCGACGCGGCAGGGCGGCGATCACGTCTTCGGCCTGCAGGCCCTTGTCACGGTTCATCACCGAGAACTCCACACGCTGGCCTTCGACCAGAACGCGGTGGCCTTCGCCACGGATGGCGCGAAAGTGCACGAAAATATCATCGCCGGAATCCCGGGAGATAAAGCCGAAGCCCTTGGAGGTGTTGAACCACTTGACGGTGCCGGTATCGCGGTTGCTCATGTCGTAGCTTTGCGCGGCGGCGGCCGGTGAGGATTTGTAGAAGCTGACGGCCAGGTGCAGAACCACGGCGACCAGTGCGATCACCAGGCTGAACAGCACGGCTGGCTGGCCGGCGATGACAGGCATCGGCGCGATCAGGGTCAGGGTTTGCAGGACAACGGTCAGGACCAGCAAAGCGCTGACCAGGTTTTGCAGATGCTGGCGCGGACCTTTGTTCCAGTAAGGGATAACTGGCGCAAGGATCAGGTTCAGCAGGCCGAAAAAGGCCAGGTAAAGTGCATCGGGTTGTTGCAGGTAAGGTACCGCTTCGGACTTCAGGCTGGGTATGAAGGACAGCAGCAAGGCTGCTGCGCCCATTAGCAGGTGGACGATTTTCAACATTTTTATTGACTCACGTTATGACGGCTCACAAGGAAGAGCTGAAGGCGCACGGTTCGCTTCGGAACAATAAAGAGGCGTTGGACACGTGCCCGGCATCAGCCTATGCGCAGGCCCGGAAAACGGGGCGTAGCGACACACTGCCTATTTAACAGCAAAGCCTGCGGCTACTCAAATCACGCCGGCCAGCGGCAGCGTGTGGGGCGATTTGTCGCTTCTATCGGGTCGATACGGGGGCTGCGATGCGAGGGAGGCCTTGCTACAGTGAACCGACACCTGCTGGATGAATTCAATCGCCGTTAGGGGGTAAGCATGGCAATCGATATCGGTATCAGTGAAGAAGACCGCAAATCCATCGTCGAAGGGCTCTCGCGCCTGCTGTCGGACACCTACGTGCTGTATCTGAAGACTCACAACTTCCACTGGAACGTCACCGGGCCGATGTTCCGGACCCTGCATCTGATGTTCGAGGAGCAATACAACGAACTGGCCCTGGCGGTGGACTCGATTGCCGAACGGATCCGGGCGCTGGGCTTTCCGGCGCCGGGCGCGTACGCGACCTATGCGCGCCTGTCTTCTATTAAGGAAGAGGAGGGCGTGCCGAGTGCCGAGGACATGATCAAACAATTGGTCGAGGGGCAGGAAGCGGTCACGCGCACGGCGCGGGGGATTTTCCCTCTGCTGGACAAGGTCAGTGACGAACCGACAGCCGACCTTCTGACCCAGCGCATGCAGGTTCACGAGAAAACCGCGTGGATGCTTCGCGCACTGCTCGAGGCCTGATGACGGAAAGCGCACGGATCCTTCGTTCGTGCGCTTTTCTCTTTTTTGCCCGGAAAAATCATTCGCGACGGTAGGAAACAAGGAAGACGACCCGCCGCTCCATGATCCTCCGTATCGCGTTGGCTTATCCTACGTGGATGGTCAAAAAGTCATCTGGATCTGCCTTTGCACCTGCGCTTTTAATGAGGTCACAGGAACTCGCCTTGATCACAGGCGCAGAAATGGCAAAGGAGTGTCAGCGATATGGAAGGTGGAGACAGGCGAGGCGACATTGCTGTCGGTTTGCAGCAGGACAGATTCGGGGAGCCGTTTCTCGGCGGGTTCGACATGGCGTTGACTCGGCCGCTGTCCCGATCGGTACGCTTGAACGGGTTCGCGACCTGCATGCGGCTGGAGCAGGTTTACTGGAACATCCTGGGCCGGATGGCCGAGGACAATTGCTGTTCGGTCGGCACGTTGTTGTCCCGTGTCGATCGTGAAGTTCACCTGCGCCATGGCGGGGTGAAAAACTTCAGCGGTCTGGTGCGGGTGGTGTGTGTGGTGCATGGCCTGCGGGATTCTCCGGGGATGCACGACGCGGGTTGTCACTGACAAGACGGCCTGTGCAGTCTTCCGGCTGCACAGGCCGCATTTAATGGATATAATCCCGCTCTTTCGCCGCACAGCCCTGCGTGTGCTGGCAATCTGATTGCCGAGACAACCCCATGCCGATGTACGATTACCAATGTGCTTCCTGTGGTCATCAGCTGGAAGCCATTCAAAAGATCAGCGACGCACCACTGGTCGATTGCCCTGCCTGCCAGGCGCCGGAACTCAAGAAGCAGCTGTCGATGCCGGGCTTTCGCCTCAGCGGCAGCGGCTGGTACGAAACCGATTTCAAGACCGGCGCGAAGAAGAATCTGGCCGGTGGCGACAAATCTGACTAGGGTTCAAACCCAGGTCGAACGACACGCGCGAGTTTCCACACGTTGCACATTGCTTGAGTGCAGCGGGATCTCCACCGAATTTCGAATTACGAGAAGCGAACCACTACCATGATGCGCAGCCATTATTGCGGCCAACTGAACGAAAGCCTGGAAGGCCAGGAAATTACCCTTTGCGGATGGGTTCACCGTCGTCGCGACCACGGCGGGGTGATTTTCCTCGATATCCGTGATCGTGACGGTCTGGCCCAGGTAGTGTTCGATCCGGATCGCGCCGAGAGCTTTGCCGCCGCCGATCGCGTGCGCAGCGAATACGTCGTGAAGATCACCGGCAAGGTTCGCCTGCGTCCGGCCGGTGCCACCAACGCCAACATGGCGTCGGGCATGATCGAAGTGCTGGGCTACGAGCTCGAAGTGCTGAACGAGTCGGAAACCCCGCCGTTCCCGCTGAACGAGTTCTCCGACGTCGGCGAAGAAACCCGTCTGCGCTATCGCTTCCTGGACCTGCGTCGTCCGGAAATGGCCGAGAAGCTGCGTCTGCGTTCGCGCATGACCACCAGCATCCGTCGCTACCTGGACGAGAACGGCTTCCTCGACGTCGAAACGCCGATCCTGACCCGTGCCACTCCGGAAGGCGCGCGCGACTACCTCGTACCGAGCCGTACCCACGCCGGTTCGTTCTTCGCGCTGCCGCAATCGCCACAGCTGTTCAAGCAACTGCTGATGGTTGCCGGCTTCGACCGCTACTACCAGATCGCCAAGTGCTTCCGCGACGAAGACCTGCGTGCCGACCGTCAGCCTGAGTTCACTCAGATCGACATCGAGACCAGCTTCCTCGACGAAAAAGACATCATGGGCCTGACCGAAGGCATGATCCGCAACCTGTTCAAGGAAGTGCTGGATCTGGAATTCGGCGAATTCCCGCACATGACCTTCGAAGAAGCCATGCGCCGTTACGGTTCCGACAAACCGGACCTGCGTAACCCGCTGGAACTGGTCGACGTGGCCGATCAGCTGAAAGAAGTTGATTTCAAGGTCTTCAGCGGCCCTGCCAACGATCCGAAATGCCGTATCGCCGCACTGCGCGTTCCAGGCGGGGCGAGCATGCCGCGCAAGCAGATCGACGACTACACCAAGTTCGTCGGCATCTACGGTGCCAAGGGCCTGGCGTACATCAAGGTCAACGAGCGTGCTGCCGGTGTTGACGGTCTGCAATCGCCGATCGTGAAAAACATCCCGGAAGCCAACCTGAACGTGATCCTCGATCGCGTCGGCGCAGTCGACGGCGACATTGTGTTCTTCGGCGCTGACAAGGCCAAGATCGTCAGCGAAGCCCTGGGCGCGCTGCGTATCAAGCTCGGTCACGACCTGAAGCTGCTGACCTGCGAATGGGCTCCGATGTGGGTCGTCGACTTCCCGATGTTCGAAGAGAACGACGACGGCAGCTTCTCCGCATTGCACCACCCGTTCACCGCACCGAAGTGCTCGCCGGAAGAGCTGGAAGCCAACCCGGCTGGCGCTCTGTCCCGTGCCTACGACATGGTGCTGAACGGCACCGAGCTGGGTGGCGGTTCGATCCGTATCCACCGCAAAGAGATGCAACAGGCGGTATTCCGTCTGCTGGGCATCAACGAAGCGGAACAGGAAGAGAAGTTCGGCTTCCTGCTCGACGCCCTGAAATACGGCGCGCCGCCGCACGGTGGTCTGGCCTTCGGTCTGGACCGTCTGGTGATGCTGATGACCGGCGCCCAGTCGATCCGTGAAGTGATCGCCTTCCCGAAAACCCAGAGTGCTGCCGACGTGATGACGCAGGCGCCGGGTGTGGTGGATGCGAAGGCATTGCGCGAATTGCACATTCGTTTGCGCGAAACGCCGAAGGCCGAGTAAGACGGGCCTGAAGGCGCATCTTCGGATGCGCCTTTTTTCTTTCTGCAGTGATTGAAAACAAGATTTTTTTGCTGGCCGATGCACCTGCATGGCGGGCATTGTTCAAGAGAATTCGGAGCGAGTTATGGCAGGTCATTCCAAGTGGGCGAACATCAAGCACCGCAAAGAACGTCAGGATGCCAAGAGAGGCAAGATCTTCACCAAGTGGATCCGCGAACTGACCGTTGCGGCCCGTCAGGGCGGCGGTGATCCGGGCTCCAACCCGCGTCTGCGTCTGGCGCTGGACAAGGCGCTGGGCGCCAACATGAGCCGCGACATCATCGACCGTGCCGTGGCTCGTGGCGCCGGTGCGACCGAAGCCGACAACGTTGAAGAACTGACCTACGAAGGTTACGGCCCGGGCGGCGTGGCGGTGATGGTCGAGTGCATGACCGACAACCGCAACCGCACCGCAGCGGCTGTTCGCCACGCGTTCAGCAAGTGTGGCGGCAACCTCGGTACCGACGGTTCGGTAGCCTATCTGTTCGAACGCAAGGGGCAGATCAGCTTTGCACCAGGCGTTGACGAAGACGCACTGACGGAAGCGGCGCTGGAAGCCGATGCCGACGACGTGGTCAGCCACGAAGACGGTTCGATCGACGTGTTCACCTCGTTCACCAGTTTCTACGCGGTACGCAATGCCCTGGAAGCCGCTGGTTTCAAGGGTGATGACGCGGAAATCGTCATGCAGCCGACCACCAGCGCCGAACTGGATCTGGAGGGCGCGGAGAAGGTGCTCAAGCTGATCGACATGCTGGAAGACCTGGACGACGTGCAGAACGTCTACTCCAACGCGGACATTCCGGAAGACGTGGCCGCTCAGCTCGGTTGAGAGCGACTACGATTCAATGTGGGAGATTCCGTGTTTGAGGCTTACCCTCAAGCACGGGATCTCCCACATTTGTTTTTGTGTTTTTTCGAACCAGCAGGCTTATGACTTTAATTCTTGGTATCGACCCCGGTTCGCGCATTACCGGTTACGGCATTGTTCGCGATACCGGACGCGGCGGTTGCATCTATGTCGCCTCGGGTTGTATCCGCACCGGTGCCGGTGAGCTGCATGAGCGGTTGCAGATCGTCTATCGCGGCGTGCGGGAAATCATCCAGACCTACGGCCCGGTCACCATGGGCATCGAAAAGGTGTTCATGGCAAAAAACGCCGACTCGGCGCTCAAGCTCGGGCAGGCCCGTGGGGCCGCTATCGTTGCCGGCGCCGAAGAAAGCTTGGAGATCGCCGAGTACACGGCCACCCAGGTCAAGCAGGCTGTGGTGGGAACTGGCGCTGCCAATAAAGAGCAGGTGCAGATGATGGTCATGCACATGCTCAAGCTGACCAGCAAACCGCAAATCGACGCTTCGGATGCCCTGGCGATTGCCATTTGTCACGCCCACACCCGCTCCAGTCTGTTACCGCATGGCTTGGGAACGGCACGCAGTCGTGGCGGGCGCCTGCGTCTCTGATAGCATCAGCAGTCAATTTCACGGAATGTGGATTGCGCGCCTGGGTCGTCGGCGGTAAATCCATGTTCTGTCGGTCGCCAGCCCACGGCTGGCCAACGCTCAAGGATCTGAAACGTGATTGGACGCTTGCGCGGCACTCTGGCTGAAAAACAGCCGCCGCACCTGATTCTGGATGTAAACGGCCTCGGGTATGAGCTGGAAGTGCCCATGACCACCCTTTATCGTCTGCCGTCGGTCGGTGAACCGCTGACCCTGCACACCCATTTGGTCGTACGTGAAGACGCGCAGTTACTCTATGGTTTTGCCGGCAAGCGTGAGCGAGACTTTTTTCGCGAGTTGATCCGTCTCAATGGTGTGGGGCCGAAACTGGCCCTGGCCTTGATGTCGAGTCTGGAAGTCGACGAACTGATCCGCTGCGTGCAGTCCCAGGACACCTCGGCGCTGACCAAGGTGCCGGGCGTGGGCAAGAAAACCGCCGAGCGTCTGCTGGTCGAGCTCAAGGATCGCTTCAAGGCCTGGGAAACCTCGCCGGCCATGTTCGCACTGGTGCCGAACCAGCCGGACGGCCCGGCGCCGGTCAACACCGCCGAGAACGATGCGGTCAGTGCGCTGATTTCCCTGGGCTACAAGCCACAGGAAGCGAGCAAGGCGATTTCCGCGATCAAAGAGAAAGGCCTGAGCAGCGAAGACATGATTCGACGCGCCCTGAAGGGAATGATTTAAGTGATTGAAGCTGATCGTCTGATCGCCGCCACGCACAGCCCGCGTGAGCGCGAAGAAGTCCAGGATCGGGCGATACGTCCCGTCAGCCTGGCCGAATACATCGGCCAGCCGACCGTTCGCGAGCAGATGGAACTGTTTATCCAGGCCGCCCGTGGCCGTAGCGAATCCCTCGACCACACCCTGATCTTCGGTCCGCCGGGGCTGGGTAAAACCACGCTGGCGAACATCATCGCCCAGGAAATGGGCGTGTCGATCAAGAGCACTTCCGGCCCGGTGCTGGAGCGTCCGGGGGATCTGGCGGCACTGTTGACCAATCTTGAGCCGCACGACGTGCTTTTCATCGATGAAATTCATCGCCTGTCGCCGATCGTCGAAGAAGTGCTGTACCCGGCGATGGAAGACTTCCAGCTCGACATCATGATCGGTGAGGGGCCGGCGGCGCGTTCGATCAAGCTCGATCTGCCGCCGTTCACTCTGGTCGGTGCGACCACGCGGGCGGGCATGTTGACCAACCCGTTGCGCGACCGTTTCGGTATCGTCCAGCGTCTCGAGTTCTACAGCACCGCCGACCTGGCGACGATTGTCAGCCGTTCGGCGAGCATCCTCGGTCTGCCGCTGGATCCGGAAGGGGCGTTCGAGATTGCACGTCGTGCACGTGGCACACCGCGGATCGCCAACCGCTTGTTGCGTCGGGTGCGGGATTTCGCCGAAGTCCGGGCCAAGGGCCACATTACCAAGTCTGTCGCGGATCTGGCGCTGAACCTGCTGGATGTCGATGAACATGGCTTCGATCATCAGGACCGGCGTCTGCTGTTGACCATGATCGAGAAATTCGACGGCGGTCCGGTGGGCATCGACAGCCTGGCGGCGGCGATCAGCGAAGAGCGCCACACCATTGAAGACGTGCTGGAGCCATACCTGATTCAGCAGGGTTACATCATGAGGACGCCGCGGGGCAGGGTGGTTACCCGTCACGCGTACCTGCATTTTGGTTTAAACATTCCGACACGAATGGGCGAGATGCCCGTGGTAGACGAGTTTCTCGATGCCGTGGACGATTAATACACATTTATTGTCGATTTATTCAGCGTTTGTACTGTCTCAGGACGGTACTTTTGCGGTAAAGCCTTCGAACAATGAAAAACAGTTGCCTGGCCGGATTGGCAACCCGAGGAGTAAGCACTAGAGTATGCGCGCGCAAAACGGGCTTGAGCCATTCGCACATCGTTGTCGCGTTTATTACGAGGACACCGATGCGGGCGGCATCGTGTATTACGTTAATTACCTCAAGTTTATGGAACGGGCTCGAACCGAGCGGCTCCGGGAGCTGGGCTTTGCCCAGTCGGCGCTGGCCGGGGAGGACCTGTTGTTCGTCGTGCATTCCAGCGAAGCGCGTTATCACGCGCCGGCGCGACTGGACGACGAGCTTCTGGTAAGCGCTGATGTAATCGAATTGAACCGTGCCAGCCTGCGCTTTCGACAGCAGGTCAGGCGGGCAACGGATAATGTGCTGCTCTGCGAAGGGCAGTTTCTGGTGGCCTGTGTGCGCACTAACAGTTTGAAACCCCGGGCCCTTCCCGAAGACCTGCGTGCGGCCTTTGCCGACGCGGTCGGCACGGGTACACACTCAAAGCAGGAGATAAAGCGTGGAAGCTAACGTCGTCGACCATTCCTCCATGTGGAGCCTGGTCAGCAATGCCAGCATCGTGGTGCAGTTGGTAATGTTGACCCTGGTGGCCGCATCGGTGACCTCATGGATCATGATCTTTCAGCGCAGCAACCTGCTGCGCGCCGGTCGACGTGCCCTGGAGAGCTTCGAGGAGCGCTTCTGGTCGGGTATCGACCTGTCCAAACTCTATCGTCAGGCCGGCAGCAACCCGGATCCGGATTCGGGCGTCGAGCAGATCTTCCGTGCCGGCTTCAAGGAGTTCTCCCGTCTGCGTCAGCAGCCAGGCGTCGATCCTGAAGCGGTGATGGAAGGTGTGGCCCGTGCCATGCGTGTCGCCATCTCCCGCGAAGAAGAAAAGCTCGAGCAGAGCCTGCCGTTCCTCGCCACCGTAGGTTCCGTCAGCCCGTACATCGGTCTGTTCGGTACCGTCTGGGGGATCATGAACTCGTTCCGCGGTCTGGCCAGCGCCCAGCAGGCCACTCTGGCTACCGTGGCTCCCGGCATCGCCGAAGCCCTGATCGCCACCGCGATCGGTCTGTTTGCCGCGATCCCGGCCGTTATCGCTTACAACCGTTTCTCTGCCCGCAGCGAAACCTTGCTGAGCCGCTACTACACCTTCGCCGATGAATTCCAGGCGATCCTGCACCGCAAAGTGCACACCAGCGAAGAATAAGCAGGTATTTCCCGATGGCTTTAATCACTCGAGCCCGACACAAGCGCAAGCCGGTCGCCGAGATGAACGTAGTGCCTTACATCGACGTGATGCTGGTGCTGCTGGTCATCTTCATGGTGACTGCGCCGATGCTCAATCAGGGCGTGAAAGTGGATCTGCCCAAGGTTTCCAGCGAAGCCTTGCCGCAGGACAACAACACCCAGGTGCTGACCATTTCGATCAAGTCGGACAAGACCTACTACTGGAACCTTGGCAGCGAAGTCGACACCGAGAAGCAGCAGGACCGGGCCATGACCCTGCCACAGATGACCGACGCGGTGACCAAAATCATTCGCGCCGGCACTGAAGGCGGCAAGCGTACCCAGGTCTTCATCCGTGGCGACAAGTCCGTCGATTATGGCTCCGTCATGGGCGCCATGGGCGGGTTGCAGAAAGCCGGGGTCGGTAACGTTGGCTTGATCACCGAGGCGCCCTGATGCAGCAACAGCGAGAGCCGTCCGCCTCGGAAAGCTACTTCTGGCCTAGTGTCTGGGCGATTGGCTTGCACGTGCTGGTGTTCGGCATGCTGTTCGTCAGTTTCGCCCTGACCCCGGAGCTGCCGCCGGCCAAGCCGATTGTCCAGGCGACCCTGTACCAGCTGAAATCGAAAAGTCAGGCAACCACCCAGACCAATCAGAAGATTGCGGGTGAGGCGAAGAAATCCGCCGCGCGCCAGACCGAAGTCGAGCAGATGGAGCAGAAAAAGGTCGAGCAGGAAGCGGTGAAGGCTGCGGAACAAAAGAAAGAAGAAGCGGCTCAAAAGGCCGAGGAAGCCAAGAAGGCCGATGAGGCGAAGAAAGCGGACGAGGCGAAGAAGGCTGATGAAGCCAAGAAAGCCGAAGACGCGAAGAAAACCGCCGAAGCCAAGAAGGCAGAAGAGAAACAATTGGCTGATATAGCCAAGAAGAAAGCCGAAGAAGAAGCCAAGAAGGCTGCTGAAGAAGAGGCCAAGAAAGCGGCCGCTGAAGAAGCCAAGAAGAAGATCGTCGAAGACGCGAAGAAGAAAGCCGCCGAAGACGCCAAGAAGAAAGCTGAAGCTGAAGAGGCGAAGAAGAAAGTCGCCGAAGACGCGAAGAAGAAAGCTGCTGCCGATGCTGCGAAGAAGAAAGCGCAGGAAGCGGCACGTAAATCCGCCGAAGACAAAAAGGCTCAGGCCCTGGCAGATTTGCTTTCCGACACGCCGCAGCGCCAGCAGGCCTTGGCTGATGAGCAGGGCGATGAAGTCGCGGGCAGTTTCGATGACCTGATTCGTGCGCGGGCAGCGGAAGGCTGGGCACGTCCACCTTCGGCACGCAAAGGCATGACGGTTGTGCTGCAGATCGGCATGTTGCCGGACGGTACGGTGACTTCGGTCAGCGTGGCCAAGTCCAGTGGCGACGGTCCGTTCGATGCGTCGGCAGTGGCAGCGGTCAAGAATATTGGACGTTTGACGGAAATGCAGGGAATGAAGCCGAGCGATTTCGCTCCGTATCGTTCATTCAAGATGACATTCACACCTGAGGATCTAGCCTTGTGAGAAACCTTCTTCGAGGAATGCTGGTCGTGATCTGCTGCATGGCAGGGATCGCGATGGCGGATGAAAAGAACATTCTGGTCACCAGCGGCAGCGATCGGGCAACTCCGATCGCCGTCGTACCGTTCGGTTTCCAGGGCGGTGCCGTCCTGCCGGATGACATGGCTGAAATCATTGGTAACGATTTGCGCAACTCGGGCTATTACTCGCCGATTCCAAAGCAAAACATGATCAGCCAGCCAAGCCAGCCGAGCGAAATCATCTTCCGTGACTGGAAGGCGGTGGGCGCGCAATACATGATGGTCGGCAGCATCGCGCCGGCCGGTGGCCGTCTGCAGGTGCAGTGGGCTCTGTTCAACGTCGCCACCGAGCAGAAAGTGGCTGACGGCAGTGTGTCCGGTACCACCGAACAGCTGCGTGACATGGCGCACTTCATCTCCGATCAGTCGTTCGAAAAACTGACCGGTATTAAAGGTGCATTCTCGACTCGCCTGCTGTACGTCACAGCCGAGCGTTTCTCCGAGAAGAACACCCGTTACACCCTGCAGCGCTCGGACTATGACGGCGCCCGCGCCGTGACCCTGCTGCAATCGCGCGAGCCGATCCTGTCGCCGCGTTTTGCACCGGACGGCAAGCGTATCGCCTACGTGTCGTTCGAACAGAAGCGTCCGCGCATCTTCATGCAGAACATCGACACCGGTCGCCGCGAGCAGATCACCAACTTCGAAGGCCTGAACGGCGCGCCAGCCTGGTCGCCGGACGGCAATCGCCTGGCGTTCGTGCTGTCGAAAGACGGTAACCCGGACATCTACGTGATGAACCTCGGTTCGCGTCAGATCACCCGCGTGACCGCAGGTCCTGGCATCAACACTGAACCGTACTGGGGCAAGGATGGTTCGACCATCTACTTCACCTCCGACCGTGGCGGCAAGCCGCAGATCTACAAGACCAGCGCTGGTGGCGGCGGTGCCGAGCGTGTGACTTTCGTGGGCAACTACAACGCCAACCCGAAGCTTTCGGCGGATGAAAAGACCCTGGTGATGATCCATCGTCAGGACGGTTTCACCAATTTCAAAGTGGCGGCCCAGGATTTGCAGCGCGGAAGTGTAAAAATCCTCACTGATAGCACTCTGGACGAGTCGCCTACTGTTGCGCCCAACGGCACCATGGTAATCTACGCCACCCGCCAGCAGGGCCGGGGAGTCTTGATGCTCGTGTCCATTAATGGACGCGTGAGGCTCCCGCTTCCTACCGCTCAAGGCGAAGTCAGAGAACCGTCCTGGTCCCCTTACCTGAACTGACGCGGCGCTTTACGTTTTACTTAACACACTGGGGTTCATTAGGAGTTTCACGATGGAAATGCTGAAGTTTGGTAAATTTGCTGCGCTGGCTCTGGCCATGGCTGTAGCTGTAGGTTGCTCGTCCAAAGGCGGCGACAACGCCGGTGAAGGCGCTGTTGATCCAAACGCTGGTTACGGCGCAAACACTGGTGCAGTTGACGGTTCCCTGAGCGAAGAAGCTGCTCTGCGCGCAATCACCACCTTCTACTTCGAATACGACAGCTCGGACCTGAAGCCAGAAGCCATGCGCGCTCTGGACGTTCACGCCAAAGACCTGAAAGCAAACGGCGCTCGCGTTGTTCTGGAAGGCAACACCGACGAACGTGGTACTCGTGAGTACAACATGGCACTGGGCGAGCGTCGTGCGAAAGCCGTTCAGCGCTACCTGGTACTGCAAGGTGTTTCCCCAGCTCAGCTGGAACTGGTTTCCTACGGCGAAGAGCGTCCAGTTGCTACCGGCAACGACGAGCAGTCCTGGGCTCAAAACCGTCGCGTCGAACTGCGTAAGTAATTCGATATGCGAACGTGCCGTCGTGCTGTAACTGTTCTGGCTCTCAGCCTCGCGCCGCTTGCGGCGTGGGCTGCGGTTCCTGTGGTCGATGACAACTCCGGTTATAACAATAGCGGGAGCAGTTATCCGCCTGCAGGTTACGGTACGAACGGCGCCTATGCCGGGGGAGCGGCTTCGGCCCCTGCCTCGGCAAACGGCATGCTGTTCAACCAACTGCAACAAATGCAGGATCAGATATCGCGCCAGCAAGGCGTGATCGAAGAACTGCAGAACCAAGTTTCGCGCATGAAGCAAGAGTCCCTGGAGCGATACCAGGATCTTGATCGGCGCATAGGATCCGGCGTTGCACCTGCCGCGACTCCCGAGAATTCTTCTGCCGGTGGCGATGCAAGTGCTGCTGCCGGTGCCGCCGCTGGAGCCGGGGCTGCTGCTGCCGCCCAGGCACCTGCTGCGGGTGGCGAACCGGCTGATCCGGCCAAGGAAAAGCTGTATTACGACGCAGCTTTCGACCTGATCAAGGCCAAGGATTTCGACAAGGCCAGCCAGGCATTTGCCGCTTTCCTGCGTAAATACCCGAACAGCCAATATGCGGGCAACGCCCAGTACTGGCTGGGTGAAGTGAACCTGGCAAAAGGCGATCTGCAAGGTGCAGGTCAGGCTTTCGCCAAGGTTTCGCAGCTGTATCCCAAGCACGCCAAAGTGCCGGATTCGCTGTACAAGCTGGCTGACGTAGAGCGCCGCCTCGGTCATACCGACAAGGTCAAAGGCATTCTGCAGCAGGTGGTGGCCCAGTATCCGGGCACGTCCGCCGCGCAGTTGGCCCAGCGCGATCTGCAACGCATGTAACAGCTTTGACCCGTTTGGAAGAAACCCGCGCTTGTCGCGGGTTTTTTCGTTAGAATTCACGCCCTTTTATGAAACACGCTTCTGGTGATCTACGCGTTGGCGGGGTTGCCTGAAGTGCCTGACGGAGGCGGACAGCCTGTTTAGCTGTTACGCCCGTGGCGACTATGCAAGACACATTGAGAATCACCGAAGTTTTCTACTCGTTGCAGGGGGAAACGCGGACTGCCGGGCTGCCCACTGTTTTTGTGCGCCTGACCGGTTGCCCATTGCGTTGCCAATACTGCGACAGCGCCTACGCGTTCAGCGGTGGCACGATCCGTACCCTCGACGACATCCTCGAGCAAGTGGCCGGCTTTCGCCCGCGCTACGTCTGCGTCACTGGCGGTGAGCCGCTGGCACAGCCCAATGCCATCCCTTTGCTCAAACAGTTGTGCGATGCCGGCTACGAAGTCTCGCTGGAAACCAGCGGCGCCCTCGACATCTCGGCGGTCGATCCGCGGGTAAGTCGGGTTGTCGACCTGAAAACGCCAGACTCCAAAGAAGCCCATCGCAACCGTTACGAGAACATCGAACTGCTGACGCCCAACGATCAGGTGAAGTTTGTCATCTGCTCGCGGGAGGACTATGACTGGGCGCTATCGAAGCTGATCCAGTACGGTCTCGAGCGACGTGCAGGTGAAGTGCTGTTTTCCCCAAGTCACCACGACCTGAATGCTCGGGATCTGGCGGACTGGGTGGTGGCGGATAACCTGCCAGTGCGCCTGCAACTGCAGCTGCATAAATATCTATGGAATGATGAGCCGGGGCGCTGAGATGACTGAACAACTGAACACTAGCCAGAAACGTGCGGTAATCCTGCTGTCGGGTGGCCTGGACTCGGCAACTGTCGTAGCCATGGCCCGCGCTGAAGGCTACGCCTGCTACACCATGAGTTTCGATTACGGTCAGCGTTCCCACGCCGAACTGCATGCCGCTGCTCGCGTTGCCCGCGACCTGGGCGTGGTCGAACACAAGGTGATCGGCCTGAACCTGAACGGCATGGGCGGTTCGGCCCTGACCGACACCAGCATCGACATCCCGGAAGAGTTGGGCGAAGGTATTCCGGTCACTTACGTGCCGGCGCGCAACACGGTTTTCCTGTCGCTGGCCCTGGGTTGGGCTGAAGTGCTCGGCGCCCGTGACATCTTTATCGGCGTCAACGCAGTGGATTACTCCGGTTACCCGGATTGCCGTCCCGAGTTCATCGAGTCGTTCGAGCGCATGGCCAATCTGGCGACCAAGGCTGGTGTGGAAGGCAATGGTTTCCGCATCCAGGCACCGCTGCAGAACCTGAGCAAGGCGCAGATCGTCCAGGCGGGCGTGAAGCTCGGCGTTGATTACGGGCTGACCGTTTCCTGCTATCAGGCGGACGATGATGGCCGTGCTTGCGGCAAATGCGACAGCTGCCGACTGCGTGCAGAAGGCTTCGCGGCGGCCGGAATCAGCGACCCGACACCTTATTTTTGATTTTTTTCAAATTAGGTGTTGAATAGTCCTTAAAAATCAGTATTATACGCGCCACCACACAGCGGGTCGTTAGCTCAGTTGGTAGAGCAGTTGGCTTTTAACCAATTGGTCGTAGGTTCGAATCCCACACGACCCACCATATTTGGCGGTTTAGAAAATCCGGAAGGCCCACGAAAGTGAGGATTTCCGGGTTTTTTTTTGCCTGCGATTCGGGCATCCCTCCCTTCGTTTCTGCCTGCCGTGACGCAGGTCAGAATCATCTTTTGTATCAACGGGATATTCTGTAGCCTTGCGCAGCTTCAATGCTGTCCGTGCCTGATAATACTCACTCTCCCGGCGGTACCCTCAAGCGGTCCGGAGCCGGGTGTATACTCGACTTTCGCGCGAATGCGCCTGCAGGTCTTGCGAACATGACGCAGATTTCCGAACGCCTTCTGGTACAAGCCCACCTCGACGCCAAGCAGCCCAAGCCGCTGACAGCCGAGGAAGAGGCTTATTACCGTTCCGCCATCGCCGCCGAGCTCAAGGCTCAGGACGCGGTGCTGGTTGCCCACTTTTATTGCGATCCGATCATCCAGGCCCTCGCCGAAGAAACCGGCGGTTGCGTGTCCGATTCCCTGGAAATGGCCCGCTTCGGCAACGCCCATCCGGCCAAGACCGTGGTGGTCGCCGGCGTGAAATTCATGGGCGAGACCGCGAAGATTCTCAACCCTGAAAAACGCGTGCTGATGCCGACCCTGGAAGCGACCTGCTCGCTGGATCTGGGTTGCCCGGTGGACGAGTTCTCGGCGTTCTGCGATCAGCATCCGGAACGCACCGTGGTGGTGTATGCCAACACCTCGGCGGCGGTCAAAGCCCGGGCCGACTGGGTAGTGACCTCCAGCTGCGCACTGGAAATCGTCGAGAGCCTGATGGACAACGGCGAATCCATTATCTGGGGCCCGGACAAGCACCTGGGCACCTACATCCAGCGTCAGACCGGCGCTGACATGTTGCTCTGGGACGGTGCCTGCATCGTTCACGAAGAGTTCAAGTCCAAGCAGCTGGAAGACATGAAAGCGCTGTACCCGGACGCTGCCATTCTGGTGCATCCGGAGTCGCCGACCTCGGTGATCGAACTGGCGGACGCCGTCGGTTCCACCAGTCAGCTGATTGCCGCCGCGCAATCGCTGCCGAACAAGACCCTGATCGTCGCCACCGATCGCGGCATCTTCTACAAGATGCAGCAGCTGTGCCCGGACAAGGTCTTCATCGAGGCGCCAACCGCCGGTAACGGCGCGGCGTGCCGCAGCTGTGCACATTGCCCGTGGATGGCCATGAACACCCTTGAACGCACGCTCAAGTGCCTGAAGGAGGGCTCGAACGAGATCTTCGTCGACCCGGCTCTCATTCCTCAGGCGATCCGCCCGCTCAAGCGCATGCTCGATTTCACTCAGGCCGCGCGGATGAAGCTGGCCGGTAACGCCTGACCTTGAGCCGCAAACAAAAACGCCCCGATTGGATCGGGGCGTTTTTGCATCTGGAGGATTATTTGGTTTTCTTCGGGATTCGCACGAGCTGTGTGTCGGAGTAGATGTCATGCCAGGCGCGTTTCTGTTTGTCGAACAGCGACCAGAAGAATCCCAGGCCCAGGCACAGCCACGACGCAATCGACACCATGAACCGGAGCAACGCCTGCCACAGACTGATCGCAGTGCCATCGGCGTTCTGCACACGAATGCCCCAGACCTGCATGCCCAGGGTCTGCCCGGCGTGGGTCCAGAACTTGGCGAAGAAGCCGAACAGCACCAGCAGCAGCACAGTGGAGTACAGCGGATCGCCATCCAGTTGCCCGGCGTCGGTCAGAACCCGCAGACGCTCCTCACCGATGATCGCGGCCTGAATCATCTTGTAGACGCCACCGGTCACGATCAGCAGGGCAGTGCACAGCAGAAAGTCATAGAACATCGCTGCCAGACGACGGCCCAGGCCGACGGCGGGGAAATCGCCCTGGGGAGTGAGCAGGTGTTTCGACATGGCAGCCTCTGGACGGAAAGTGAAGCGCCATTTTACGGATTTGCGCCCACAAAAAAGCCCCTGATATCAATATCAGGGGCTTTTTCGTAACAGAAATCAGGCTTCTGCGATGACTTCGTCAGCTTGCATGCCTTTCTGGCCTTGCACTGCAACGAAGGTCACTTTCTGGCCTTCTTTCAGGCTCTTGAAGCCGTTGCCCTGAATGGCGCGGAAATGCACGAACAGATCCGGACCGCTTTCTGGAGTGATAAAACCAAAACCTTTCTCGTCGTTAAACCACTTGACGGTACCGCTCTGACGTGTGGACATTTCTTATTTCCTTTGACGCATAAATTGATGACAGTCTCTTCCTCATGAAAGAGTACTGGGGCTGGTTGCAGGAGAGTAAGAAGACGTCGAACGGGATGTAGCTAACTTGTAGGCTACTGCCCAGGTCACGATTCCAAGCTGACCCATGCAAACACAGTGGACAAACTCTACGCCAACTACGGGAGGAAAAACAAGCCCTGTGAGGGCCCCGGTTTTCCTGCGCTTGCTGGCACTTAGTCGGTCCACTAGTCCGGCTTATTCGATTGGCTTGTTCAATTGTTTTCGAACGTTATAAGCCAAGTTCATATTCGAATCGAATTTAAACAGAGTGCACTGTTTTATGGCGATTGCGTTACACATTAGTGCACGCATAACGCAATCGCGTTACTTATAGAAACAGTCAATCAACCGCGATAGTAGCGTTGTGGAACAAATGGCATTTTGCTTACAAGCAATGGCACCTTTTTCCCACGAACAATCGCCCAAACTGGCGTGTCGAGCGCGACGTAGGCGCTGTCCAGGTAACCCATGGCCAGCGGGCCGCCCAAGGTCGGGCCGAAACCGCCGCTGCACACGCTGCCGATGATCTCGCCCGCTTCGTTGACGATCTCTGCACCTTCACGGACCGGCGTACGCTCTTGTGGCAGCAGGCCGACGCGTTTGCGCTGAACGCCGTTCTGCTGTTGAGCGAAGACCTGTTCTGCACCCGGGAAACCACCGGCGCGCGCACCGTCGGCACGCCGAGGTTTGGAGATTGCCCACAGCAGGCTGGCTTCGATCGGGGTGGTCTCGGTGTTCATGTCGTGGCCGTACAGGCACAGGCCCGCTTCCAGACGCAGCGAGTCACGGGCGCCGAGGCCGATGGCGGCGACTTCCGGTTCAGCCAGCAGGGCGCGGGCGAGTTTTTCTGCGTCGGCTGCCGGAACCGAGATTTCGAAACCGTCTTCACCGGTGTAGCCCGAACGGCTGACAAAGCAGTCAACGCCCAGCAGCTTCACGCGGGTGAATTGCATGAAAGTCATTTTCGCCACTTCCGGCGCCAGGCGTGCCAGCACGGTCACGGCGGCCGGGCCTTGCAGGGCGAGCAGGGCGCGTTCTTCGAACAACGGCTCGATCTTGCACTGGTCGCCGATGTGTTTTTGCAGATGGGCCAGGTCCTGGTCCTTGCACGCGGCGTTGACCACCAGGAACAACTCGTCGTTGCCCAGGTTGGCGACCATAAGGTCATCGAGGATGCCGCCGGTTTCGTTGGTGAACATCGCGTAGCGCTGCATGCCCACCGGCAGGTCGATGATGTCTACCGGCACCAGGGTTTCCAGGGCTTTGGCGGCATTGGCGCCGGTCAGGCGAATCTGGCCCATGTGCGAGACATCGAACAGCCCGGCCTGCTCACGGGTGTGCTGGTGTTCTTTCATCACGCCCAGCGGGTATTGCACCGGCATGTCGTAGCCGGCGAACGGCACCATGCGGGCGCCGAGTTCGATGTGCAGAGCGTGCAGCGGGGTTTTCGACAGTTGTTCGGACATGCGTGACTCCTTGATTCACACCAACCCTCTCCCGGAGGGAGAGGGGGCCAGTTTTGTGTTCTCTCCCAAAGGGAGAGCGAGTTAATGGCGCGATCAGCACTCGATAATGTTGACCGCCAGACCGCCACGGGCGGTCTCCTTGTATTTGCTTTTCATGTCGGCGCCGGTCTGGCGCATGGTGCGGATGACCTTGTCGAGGGAGACGAAATGCTGCCCGTCTCCGCGCATGGCCATGCGCACGGCGTTGATCGCCTTGACCGAGCCCATGGCGTTGCGCTCGATGCACGGCACCTGAACCAGCCCGCCGATAGGGTCGCAGGTCAGGCCGAGGTTGTGTTCCATGCCGATTTCAGCGGCGTTTTCCACTTGTTGCACGCTGCCGCCGAGCACTTCGCACAACGCGCCGGCGGCCATCGAACAGGCCACGCCGACCTCGCCCTGACAGCCGACTTCGGCGCCGGAGATCGAGGCGTTTTCCTTGTACAGAATGCCGATGGCCGCGGCGGTGAGCAGGAAACGCACCACGCCGTCATCGTTCGCGCCGGGAATGAAGCGCATGTAGTAATGCAGCACCGCAGGAATGATCCCCGCCGCGCCATTGGTCGGTGCCGTGACCACGCGCCCGCCGTTGGCGTTTTCTTCGTTGACGGCCAGGGCGTAGAGGTTGACCCAGTCCAGCACCGACAGCGGATCGCGCAGCGACGATTCCGGGTTCTTGCACAGTTGCCGGTGCAACGCCGCCGCCCGCCGCTTGACCTTGAGGCCACCCGGCAGAATGCCTTCGTTGCGACAGCCGGCAGCCACGCAGTCCTGCATCACTTGCCAGATTTTCAGCAGACCGGCGCGGGTTTCCGCTTCCGGGCGCCAGGCGCTTTCATTGGTCAGCATCACCTGGCTGATCGACAGACCATAGGTGGCGCAGTGACCGAGCAAGTCCCTGGCACTTTTGAACGGGAAGGTCAGCGGGGTGGCGTCTTCGACGATGCGGTCGGCGCCGGCCGCGTCTTCGTCGACCACAAAACCGCCGCCGACCGAGTAGTACTCGCGGCTGCGGATCTGCAATCCCGCCGCATCGAAGGCACGGAAGATCATGCCGTTGGGGTGATAGGCCAACGGCTTGCGGATCATTGCCAGGTGTTCTTTCTCGTTGAACGCAATGCTGTGCTCACCGAGCAGGTTCAAACGCCCGTTGCCACGAATCTCCGAGAGGCGGGCGGCGACGGTTTCGGTATCCACGGTGTCCGGGTGTTCACCTTCCAGACCCAGCAGCACGGCCTTGTCGCTGCCGTGGCCCTTGCCGGTGGCGCCGAGGGATCCATACAACTCGACCCTGACGCTGGTGGTGGCCGACAACAGGTTTTCCCGACGCAGGCCTTCGACGAAGCGCGCAGCTGCGCGCATCGGGCCGACGGTGTGGGAGCTGGAGGGGCCGATGCCAATCTTGAACAGGTCGAACACGCTTAACGACATGGTTGTTCTCCGGTTTCTTGTTATAGGAATTGGCGGGATTTCAGGCTTGATGCATTTCCTTGTGGGAGTGAGCTTGCTCGCGAAAACGGAGTGCCAGTCGGCTGATCTGCCGCTTTCGCGAGCAAGCTCGCTCCCACAGGGTTTTGTGGTGTTCTTGAAGTTGGGGGCGTGGTGGCCGCCCCCTCATTCGTTTAAGCGTAGCTTTCGATCGACGGGCAGGCGCAGACCAGGTTGCGGTCGCCGAACACGTTGTCGACGCGACCGACCGGCGGCCAGTACTTGCCTTCGATCAACGACGCCACCGGGTACACCGCCTGCTCGCGGCTGTACGGGTGAGTCCACTCGCCGACCAGCTCTGCCGCAGTGTGCGGAGCGTTCTTCAGCGGGTTGTCGTCCTTGTCCAGGGTGCCGTTTTCCACCGCGCGGATTTCTTCGCGGATGCGGATCATGGCGTCGCAGAAGCGGTCCAGTTCTTCCTTGGATTCGCTTTCGGTCGGCTCGATCATCAGCGTGCCGGCCACCGGGAACGACATGGTCGGGGCGTGGAAACCGAAGTCGATCAGGCGCTTGGCCACGTCATCGACGCTGATGCCGCTGCTGTCTTTCAGCGGACGCAGATCGAGGATGCACTCGTGCGCCACCAGACCGTTGCTGCCGGTGTACAGCACTGGGTAGTGCTCTTCCAGGCGACGGGAAATGTAGTTGGCATTGAGGATCGCCAGCTGCGAAGCGCGCTTCAGGCCTGCGCCACCCATCATGCGAATGTACATCCAGGTGATCGGCAGAATGCTCGCGCTGCCGAACGGTGCTGCGCAGACCGCGCCTTCCTTGCGTTCCATGTGGCCGTGGCCCGGCAGGAACGGAGTCAGGTGCGATTTCACGCCGATCGGGCCGACGCCCGGGCCGCCACCGCCGTGCGGAATGCAGAAGGTCTTGTGCAGGTTCAGGTGCGAGACGTCGCCGCCGAACTTGCCCGGTGCGCAGAGGCCGACCATCGCGTTCATGTTGGCGCCGTCGATGTACACCTGGCCGCCGTTGTCATGAATGATGCCGCAGATTTCGCGAATGCCTTCTTCGAACACGCCGTGGGTCGACGGGTAAGTGATCATCAGCGCCGCGAGATGTTCGCGGTGCTCGATGGCCTTGGCGCGCAGGTCTTCGATGTCCACGTTGCCACGGGCGTCGCACGCGGTCACGACCACGCGCATGCCGGCCATGTTGGCGGTCGCCGGGTTGGTGCCGTGGGCGGACGACGGGATCAGGCAGATGTCGCGACGGTCTTCGCCACGGCTCTGGTGATAGGCGCGAATCGCCAGCAGACCTGCGTACTCACCCTGGGAACCGGCGTTCGGTTGCAGCGAGATCGAGTCGTAACCGGTGGCGGCGCAGAGCATCGCTTCCAGTTCGTCGGTCAGTTGCTGGTAACCGGCGCTTTGCTCGGCCGGGGCGAAGGGGTGCAGGGCGCCGAATTCGGCCCAGGTCACCGGGATCATTTCGCTGGCGGCGTTGAGCTTCATGGTGCACGAGCCCAGCGGGATCATGGTGCGATCCAGTGCCAGGTCCTTGTCCGCCAGTTTGCGCAGGTAGCGCATCAGCTCGGTTTCCGAGTGATAACGGTTGAAGACCGGATGGCTGAGGATCGGCGACTGGCGAACCAGCGCGGCTGGAATGGTGCTTTGCGCGGCAGCGGCCAGAGCAGCGAAATCCGGCAGGGTCTTGCCGTCGGCGAACAGGCTCCACAGGGTTTCGATGTCGGCCTGGGTGGTGGTTTCGTCGACCGACAGGCCCAGACGCTGGGCGTCTATCACACGCAGGTTGATCTGTTGGGCGCGGGCCTTGTCGTGCAGCGCGGCAGTTTGCGCGCCGGTGGCCAGGGTCAGGGTGTCGAAGAAGCTGGCTTGCTCGACGGTCACGCCCAGTGCGCTCAGACCCTTGGCCAGGATCGCGGTCAGGTGATGCACGCGGTTGGCGATCTGGGTCAGGCCTTTCGGGCCGTGGTACACGGCGTACATGCTGGCGATGTTGGCCAGCAGCACTTGCGCGGTGCAGATGTTCGACGTGGCTTTCTCGCGGCGGATGTGTTGCTCGCGGGTCTGCATCGCCAGACGCAGGGCCGGCTTGCCGAAACGGTCAACCGAAACACCGACCAGACGGCCCGGCATGTCGCGCTTGAACGCATCTTTGGTGGAGAAGTAAGCCGCGTGCGGGCCACCGAAGCCCAGCGGCACGCCGAAACGTTGGGCGCTGCCGATGGCTACGTCGGCGCCGAATTCGCCCGGCGGGGTCAGCAGAGTCAGGGCCAGCAGGTCGGCGGCCACGGCCACCAGTGCGTTGGCCGCGTGGAAGCGTTCGGTCAGTTCGCGGTAGTCGAACACATCACCGTTGCTGGCCGGGTATTGCAGCAGCGCGCCGAAGAACGGCGTCACGTCGGTCAGCTCGCGCTCATCGCCCACGACCACGTCGATGCCCAGCGGCTCGGCACGGGTGCGCAGTACGTCGAGGGTTTGCGGGTGGCTGTGGATCGAAGCGAAGAACTGGTGGCTGCCCTTGTTCTTGCTCAGGCGTTTGCAGAAGGTCATGGCTTCGGCAGCGGCGGTGGCTTCGTCGAGCAGGGAGGCGTTGGCGATCGGCAGACCGGTGAGGTCGCTGATCAGGGTCTGGAAGTTCAGCAGCGCTTCGAGACGGCCCTGGGAGATTTCTGGCTGGTACGGGGTGTAGGCGGTGTACCAGGCCGGGTTTTCCAGCAGGTTGCGCAGGATCGGCGATGGCGTGTGGCAGTTGTAGTAGCCCTGGCCGATGTAGGTCTTGAACAGCTGGTTCTTGCCGGCGATGCCTTTGATCATCGCCAGGGCATCGGCTTCGCTCAGGCCATCGTCGAGGCCGAGTACGCTGGTGCCCTTGATGCTTTCCGGAATGACGCTGGCGCTCAGGGCTTCGAGCGAATCGAAACCGAGGCTGTTGAGCATGGCTTGCTCGTCACCGGCGCGCGGGCCGATGTGACGGGCGATGAATTCGTTGGCGGTGCCGAGATTTACTTGGGTCATTTCAGATTCCTCACGCTTCGGCTTGGGCTTTGATCAGGCGGTCGTAGGCGTCCTGATCCAGCAGCTTGGCGACGGCGGAAGCGTCGGCCGGCTTGAAGCGGAAGAACCAGCCTTCGCCCAGCGGGTCTTCGTTCACCAGCTCAGGGCTGTCTTCCAGGGCCGGGTTGGTGGCCAGGACTTCACCATCCAGCGGCATGTAAACGCCGCTGGCGGCTTTTACCGATTCCACGGTGGCGGCTTCAGCGCCTTTCTCGTAAGCCTGCAATTCAGGCAGTTGCACGAACACCACGTCGCCCAGGGCGTTCTGCGCAAAAGCGGTGATGCCAACGGTGACAGAACCATCGGCTTCGGCGCGCAGCCATTCGTGATCTTCAGTAAAACGCAACTCGCTCATGGAATCTCCTAGGGGCCAGACTCGTCTGGTGGACGCGGTGGAATACTCGGGCGGCAATGCCCTGATTTTATGAGCGGTTACTTAGCAAGAACGCGGCCAACGTAAAAATATCGTTATAAATCAATGGCTTGATTGGTTTGTGGGCGAGCGCGATCACGTTGGCTGTAGCGAAATCGCTACAGCGCGGGGCGAAGAAAAAAGCTGAACCGGATCAAAGCCTTGCACAGCGGTGATCGGAGGGGGGTGTAGCGATATCGTTCCGCTGTAGCGCTTTCAGTACAGATGGAGGTCGCTTTTGAACCCCCTGTGGGAGCGGGCTTGCTCGCGAAGGCGTTAGATCAGTCGACATCAATGTTGAATGACACACCGCATTCGTCGGATCGCCGCCCGGAGCAAGCCCGCTCCCACATTTTTGACCGCGCTCGACTACGGTTTGTTGGGGATGCCGTACTTGCGCAGCCGATGGGCAATTGCCGTGTGCGAGGTTTGCAGGCGGCTGGCCAGTTGGCGGGTCGAGGGGTAGCTGACGTAGAGTTTTTCCAGCAGCGATTTCTCGAACGCTTCCACGGCTTCTTCGAGGCTGTCGACGTCAGTGTCGGTCTGGCGCGCCACCGAGGTGCCGGCGATGTCGAGGTCGCCGATGTCCACCAGGCTGCTTTCGCAGATCGCGGCGGCGCGGAAGATCACGTTCTGCAATTGCCGCACGTTGCCCGGCCAGCGGTTGCCGAGCAGCGCCGGGTAAGTGCCCGGGGCGAGGCGGCAGACCGGGCGCTGGATCTGCGCGCAGGCCTGCTGCATGAAATAGCGCGCCAGCAACAGAATGTCCTGACCGCGTTCGCGCAACGGCGGCACTTCAACGTTGAGTACGTTGAGGCGATAGAACAGGTCTTCGCGGAACAGGCCTTCGCTGACCATTTTTTCCAGGTCGCGGTGGGTCGCGCTGAGGATCCGCACGTTGACCTTCACTTCACGATCACCGCCCACTCGGCGGAAGCTGCCGTCATTGAGAAAACGCAGCAGCTTGGCCTGCAAGTACGGCGACATCTCGCCGATCTCGTCGAGGAACACCGTGCCCTGGTTGGCCAGTTCCATCAGCCCCGGTTTGCCGCCGCGTTGTGCGCCGGTGAAGGCGCCGGGGGCGTAGCCGAACAGTTCGCTCTCGGCGAGGTTCTCCGGCAGGGCCGCGCAGTTCAGTGCGAGGAATGGCGCACTGTGCCGGGCGCTGATGGCGTGGCAGGCGCGGGCCACCAGTTCCTTGCCGGTGCCGGTTTCGCCCTGGATCAGTAGCGGCGCATCGAGGGCCGCCACCCGCTGCGCGCGGGCCTTGAGTGTGCGGATTGGCGGCGATTCACCGAGCAGCGCATCGAAACCTTCGGCGTGATCGTGATGCAGCGCCGAGAGTTGTTCGCCGATGCGGTTCGGTTGATACAGGGTGAGCAGGGCGCCAGCGTCGGTGATCGGTGTGGCGTCGAGCAACAGGGTCTGGCCGTTGACGGTGATTTCTCGCAGCGGCAGGCGGAAGCCTTGTTCGAGCAGGGTTTCGAGCAGGCCCGGATCGTTGAACAGTTCCGAAACGCTTTCACCCGCCGGCTCGCGACCGTACAAGGCAATCAGCGCCGGGTTGGCCAGCAGCACCTTGCCGGCGCTGTCCAGCGCCAGCACCGGGTCGGTCATCGCCGCGAGCAACGCGTCGAGCTGCAAGTGCCGACGTTGGCCGGGCAGGATGTCGACCACGGTTACTGCTTCTACACCACGCACGCGAAACAGCGCATCTTTCAGTTCTTCGAGCACTTGCGGGCTCAAGGTCGGGGCGTCGATGTAGACGTTGGGCGGGATCATCTCCACCGCATCCAGATTGAGATTGCGCCCGCCGAGGATAGCCAGGACTTCCTGGGTGATGCCGACGCGGTCGATGAAGCTGACGTGGATACGCATGGGGCGGTTCTGGGTTCTGGAGTGCGGAGGGGGGCAAGTATGCCTTGGGGCGGGGAAATGGTGAAATCTGCGTCCTGCGCTGATCGTTCCCACGCTCCTGCGTGGGAATGCATCCCGTGACGCTCTGCGTCACAGTGGACGCGGAGCGTCCATGGCGGCGTTCCCACGCAGAGCGTGGGAACGATAATTAGAAAAGGGTTACTCGAAATGCTCGGGATTGACCGGATCCCCGGATTTCATATTCAACTTCATGCGGATGTCTTCAAACATCAAATCGTAATGCTTGTGCACCGAGCCAATCTGGCTGTGGCTCTTGGGAATGCCGTATTTTTCGGCGATCTGCGTCACGTTGCGAGCGAAGTTGTAGGCCTCTTCCTTCGGCAGGAAGAAGGGCTCGTTGACCTCTTTGCCCTGAATGCTTCCAACCAGCCGGAACTGTATCCCTTTGCCTTTTTGCGGATCCTGCGACACTTCGTATTCGAGGCGGATGTTGTAGTTGACGTCATCTTGGGTCAACGCATGCCGCTCGATATGCAAATGACCGGGTTCGAACTGGGCCATGGTTTTCTCCTTTCAAGGCATGGGAGAAGGGCAGACTCGAGGTCTGCCCCCGGAGTTTCTTTTTATCGGTAGGTGATGCCCGGCGCTGCCGTGCTGACCCGCGTACCCGCGGTGCCCTGGACGATGGCTTCGATGTCCGAGAGCGAGCCGATCACCGCGACCTTGCCAGTATGGCGCGCAAATTCACAGGCTGCCTGCACCTTCGGCCCCATGGAGCCGGCGGCGAAGCCAAGGCGTTCGAGTTCGTCCGGGTGGGCCTGGGCGATGGCTTTCTCGGTGGGTTTCTTGAAGTCGATGTACGCCGCGTTGACGTCGGTGGCGATCACCAGCAAGTCCGCTTCCAGCTGTTCGGCCAGCAGTGCCGAGCACAGGTCCTTGTCGATCACCGCTTCGATGCCTTGCAGCTTGCCGTGCGCGCCATACATGGTCGGAATGCCGCCACCGCCGGCGCAGATCACGATGCTGCCCTTGTCCAGCAGCCACTTGATCGGGCGGATTTCGAAGATGCGTTTCGGCCGTGGACTGGCGACCACGCGGCGGAACTTGTCGCCGTCCGGGGCGATGGCCCAGCCTTTTTCGGCGGCGAGTTTTTCTGCTTCGGCTTTCTCGTAGACCGGGCCGATCGGTTTGGTCGGGTTCTTAAAGGCCGGGTCGTTGGCGTCGACTTCGACCTGGGTGAGCAGGGTGGCGAACGGGACTTCGAAGTCCAGCAGGTTGCCCAGTTCCTGTTCGATGATGTAGCCGATCATGCCTTCGGTTTCGGCACCGAGCACGTCCAGCGGGTAAGGAGTGACGGAAGTGTAGGCCGCTGCCTGCAACGACAGCAGGCCGACTTGCGGGCCATTGCCGTGGGCGATGACCAGTTGGTTGCCGGGATGGATCTTGGCGATTTGCTCGGTGGCGATGCGGATGTTGGCGCGCTGGTTGTCAGCGGTCATCGGCTCACCACGGCGGAGCAGGGCGTTACCGCCCAGAGCTACGACGATACGCATGGTGCATGTCCTTTTTTCGTGTTGATCGTTCCCACGCTCCGCGTGGGAATGCATCCCGTGACGCTCTGCGTCACAGCGGACGCGGAGCGTCCGTGGCGGCATTCCCACGCAGAGCGTGGGAACGATCAGTGCCAAAGTCGGGTTACAGATCAGCCAGGGTCGACACCAGAATCGCCTTGATGGTGTGCATGCGGTTTTCCGCTTGCTCGAAGGCGATGCAGGCAGGCGACTCGAACACGTCGTCGGTCACTTCGATGCCGTTTTTCAGGTGCGGATACTTTTCGGCGATCTGTTTGCCGACCTTGGTATCGCTGTTGTGAAACGCCGGCAGGCAGTGCATGAACTTGGTGCGCGGGTTGCCGGTGGCTTTCATCAGCTCGGCGTTGACCTGATACGGCAGCAGTTGCTGGATACGCTCGGCCCAGGCTTCCACCGGCTCGCCCATCGATACCCAGACGTCGGTGTGGATGAAGTCCACGCCTTTGACCGCAGCTTTCGGGTCTTCGGTCAGGGTGATGCGCGCGCCGCTTTCCTCTGCGTATTTTTTGCAGCGATCGACCAGATCATCGTGGGGCCACAGGGCTTTCGGCGCGCAGATGCGCACGTCCATACCGAGTTTGGCGCCGACCAGCAGCAGCGAGTTGCCCATGTTGTTGCGCGCGTCGCCCAGGTAGGCGTAGCTGATCTCGTGGATCGGCTTGTCGGCGTGCTCACGCATGGTCAGCACGTCGGCGATCATTTGCGTTGGGTGATATTCATCGGTCAGGCCGTTGAACACCGGTACGCCGGCGAACTTGGCCAGCTCTTCGACGATTTCCTGCTTGAAGCCACGGTACTCGATGGCGTCGTACATGCGACCCAGCACGCGGGCTGTGTCCTTCATGCTTTCCTTGTGGCCGATCTGCGAAGAGTTCGGATCGATGTAGGTGACGTTGGCGCCCTGGTCATAAGCGGCGACTTCGAATGCGCAGCGGGTACGGGTCGAGGTTTTTTCGAAGATCAGGGCAATGTTGTTGCCCTTCAGGTGTTGTTGCTCGGTACCGGTGTACTTGGCGCGCTTGAGGTCGCGGGACAGGTCGAGCAGGTAACGCAGCTCACGTGGGGTGTGGTGTTCCAGGCTGAGCAGGTTACGGTTGTGAATGTTGAACGCCATGATGATTCTCCTTGGATTCGGTAATCGGCCCAGCCGCGACAGGGTCAGCGCGGCCGGGGAGATGGTCGTTTAGTAGTCGATTGGGTCGCGCACGATCGGGCAGGTCATGCAGTGGCCGCCACCACGGCCACGGCCCAGTTCGCCGGCGCTGATGGTGATGACCTCCACCCCCGCCTTGCGCAGCAGGGTGTTGGTGTAGGTGTTGCGGTCGTAGCCGATGACCACGCCCGGCTCCACGGCCACCACGTTGTTGCCGTCATCCCATTGCTCGCGTTCGGCGGCGAAGCTGTTGCCGCCGGTTTCGACGACGCGCAGTTTCGGCAGGTTGAGGGCTTTGGCCACGACGTCGAGGAAGGTGCCTTCTTCACGACGGATGTCGATGCCGCCCTGTTTGCTTTCGTCAGGGCGCAGGGTGAAGGCGACGATCTGGCTGACCACTTCCGGGAAGATCGTGACGAGGTCGCGGTCGCAGAAGCTGAATACGGTGTCCAGGTGCATCGCCGCGCGGGACTTCGGCAGGCCGGCGACGATGACTTTTTCCACGGCCTTGTTCTTGAACAGGTTCAGCGCCAGTTGGCCGATGGCCTGGCGGGATGAACGCTCGCCCATACCGATCAACACCACACCGTTGCCGATCGGCATCACGTCGCCGCCTTCGAGGGTCGAGCTGCCGTGATCCTTGTCCGGATCGCCGTACCAGATCTCGAAATCGGCGTTGGTGAATTGCGGATGGAATTTGTAGATGGCGGTGGTCAGCAGGGTTTCCTGACGGCGCGCCGGCCAGTACATCGGGTTCAGCGTCACGCCACCGTAGATCCAGCAGGTGGTGTCGCGGGTGAACTGGGTGTTCGGCAGCGGCGGCAGAATGAAGCTGGAGTGGCCGAGGAAGTCGCGGAACATCTGGATGGTCTTGCCACCGAAGCTGTCCGGCAGGTCATCGGCGGACACGCCGCCGATCAGGAACTCGGCGATGTGTCGCGGCTCCAGGCTTTTCAGCCAGGATTTGACTTCGTTGATCAGGCCCAGGCCCACCGAATCCGCGGTGACCTTGCGCTCAAGGATCCAGTCCAGCGCTTCGGGGTTGGCAACGATGTCGGTCAGCAGGTTGTGCATTTCCAGCACGTCGATCCCGCGCTCACGCATCTTGGTCACGAAGTCGAAGTGGTCGCGCTTGGCTTGAGCGACCCACAGCACGTCATCGAACAGCAGTTCATCGCAGTTGTTCGGGGTCAGCCGCTGATGGGCCAGACCTGGGGAGCAAACCATGACTTTGCGCAGTTTGCCGGCTTCGGAATGGACGCCGTACTTAACTTTTTCCGTGGTCATTTCAGTGATCCTCCAGAGAGAAAACGTTGGGCAATTACAGAGTCAGGAAGCCGTCATACAGTCCGTAGGCTGCCACCAGGGCGCCCACGACCACTGCGGCGAAAATCAGCTTCTCGACGTTGGTGAAAACCGGTTGTTTGAGTTCGAGCTTGGCCTTGGCGAACAGGATCGCGCCGGGCGCATAGAGCAGGGCCGAGAGCAGCAGGTACTTCACGCCGCCGGCGTAGAGCAGCCAGACCGCGTAGATCAGGGCGATGGCGCCGATGATCAGGTCCTTGCGCCGTTCGGCCGCGAAGCCTTCGTAGCTTTCGCCGCGCACCGCCAGGAGCAGGGCGTAGGCCGCCGACCACAGGTACGGCACCAGAATCATCGAAGTGGCGAGGTAGATCAGCGACAGGTAAGTGCTGGCCGAGAACAGGGTGATGATCAGGAACAGCTGCACCATCGCGTTGGTCAGCCACAGGGCGTTGACCGGCACGTGGTTGGCGTTCTCCTTGCGCAGGAACTCCGGCATGGTGTGGTCCTTGGCGGCGGCGAACATGATCTCCGCACACAGCAGCACCCACGACAGCAACGCCCCCAGCAGCGAGATGATCAGGCCGACGCTGATCAGCACCGCGCCCCAGTGACCGACCACGTGCTCCAGCACGGCGGCCATCGACGGGTTCTGCAGTTTGGCCAGTTCCGGTTGGGTCATGATGCCCAGCGACAGCACGTTCACCAGCACCAGGAACAGCAGCACGGTGATGAAACCGATCACGGTGGCTTTACCCACGTCCGAACGCTTTTCCGCCCGGGCCGAGAAGATGCTCGCGCCTTCGATGCCGATGAACACCCACACGGTGACCAGCATCATGTTGCGCACCTGGTTCATCACACTGCCCAGGTCCGGGTTTTTCACGCCCCAGATGTCGGCGGTGAAGATGTCCAGTTTGAAGGCGAAGACCGCGATCAGCACGAACAGCAGCAATGGCACGACCTTGGCGACGGTGGTCACGAGGTTGATGAACGCCGCTTCCTTGATCCCGCGCAGCACCAGAAAGTGCACGCCCCACAGCAGGACAGAGGCGCCGATCACGGCTGCAACGGTGTTGCCTTCACCGAAAACCGGGAAGAAGTAACCGAGGGTACTGAACAGCAGAACGAAGTAACCGACGTTGCCCAGCCAGGCACTGATCCAGTAACCCCAGGCCGAGGAGAAACCCATGTAATCGCCGAAACCGGCCTTGGCGTAGGCGTAGACACCGCCGTCCAGGTCAGGCTTGCGATTGGCGAGGGTCTGGAAGACGAAAGCGAGGGTGAGCATGCCGACAGCGGTGATGGCCCAGCCAATCAGTACCGCGCCGACATCGGCACTGGCGGCCATGTTTTGTGGCAAAGAGAATATCCCGCCACCGATCATTGAACCGACTACCAATGCAACCAGTGCACCTAGTCGTAGTTTTCCGGGAGCTTCAGACATTGCATGACTCCATTGCAGGAGAGAAGAGTTCACAGCGTAGTTCTGTTGGCTTTTCAAACAGCTGACTTAGATCAGTGCATAGTCACATTCCATTGTTAATGAATGACTTATGAAACGTCTGGAGGCATAAAGCTATTGTCTGGAAGGCCCGTCCTAGAGGCCTTTTGTCCGAAGTGGTTAAGAATGGATCCTATTACTTTCGAATTATCACGCTAGTTCCTTTTCAGGTTTTGGCAAATTTTTCACCGCTGTTTTCAGTACAGAATTGATTTATTAGGATTCGCGCACAAAACTGTCTGAGCGTGCTAGGGCGTTAGCGCCAATGGCTATATATAAAGGGCGCAAGTTGGCGTTATTCAATAAACGTCATTACGCTTTATCCATTTAGTTAAAAGCCGGTTGCATAACGGTTTCGCGGCATTCGCCGCTCTGGAACTTGGAGACGCTGGAATGTCGCAACCGACGCAAAAGCTGCGCCTTGGCGCACTGATCGCCCTGGTGGTGGGGTCGATGATTGGCGGGGGGATATTTTCCCTGCCGCAGAACATGGCGGCCCGCGCCGATGCCGGCGCCATCCTGATCGGCTGGGGCATCACGGCGATCGGCATGCTCACCCTGGCCTTCGTGTTCCAGACCTTGGCCAACCGCAAACCGGAACTGGACTCCGGCGTGTATGCCTACGCCAAGGCCGGGTTCGGCGACTACATGGGGTTCTCTTCGGCGTGGGGTTACTGGATCAGTGCCTGGCTGGGCAACGTCGGGTATTTCGTGTTGCTGTTCAGCACCCTTGGCTACTTCTTTCCGGTGTTCGGTCAAGGCAATACGCCGATTGCCATCGGCTGCGCTTCGGTGTTGCTGTGGGCCGTGCACTTTCTGGTGATGCGCGGGATCAAGGAAGCCGCGCTGATCAATCAGTTGACCACCGTGGCCAAGATTATTCCGCTGATCATGTTCGTGGTCATTGCCGCCGTGGCCTTCAAGGCGGACGTGTTTACCCGCGATATCTGGGGCCGCAGCAACCCGAATTTCGGCGGCGTGATGGATCAGGTGCGCAACATGATGCTGGTCACCGTGTTCGTGTTCATCGGTATCGAAGGCGCCAGCGTTTACTCGGCGCGGGCGGAGAAGCGCTCGGATGTGGGCCGCGCCACGGTGATCGGTTTTATCGGTGTGCTGGCGCTGTTGGTGCTGGTCAACGTGTTGTCGCTGGGGATCATGAGCCAGCCGGAACTGGCGACCTTGCAGAACCCGTCGCTGGCCGCCGTGCTGGAGCACATTGTCGGGCCATGGGGCGCGCTGCTGATCAGCGTGGGCCTGGCCATTTCGTTGCTCGGTGCGTTGCTGTCGTGGGCGCTGTTGTGCGCGGAGATCCTGTTCGCCACCGCCAAGGACAATACGATGCCGGCATTCCTGAAAAAGGAAAACGCCAACCACGTGCCGGTCAACGCGTTGTGGCTGACCAACGTGATGATCCAGATTTTCCTGCTGATCACGCTGTTTTCCGCCGGCACTTACACCAGCCTGATTTACCTCGCCTCGTCGATGATTCTGGTGCCGTATCTGTGGTCGGCAGCCTATGCCGTGTTACTCAGCGGACGGGGTGAAACCTATGAACATGCCTCCGCCGAACGCACCAAGGATCTGCTGATCGGCGGCATCGCGCTGTGTTACGCGGTGTGGCTGTTGTATGCCGGCGGGGTGAAATACCTGCTGCTCTCGGCGCTGCTGTATGCGCCGGGCGTGATCCTGTTCGCCAAGGCCAAGCATGAGCAGGGCGAGCCGCTGTTCACCACGCTCGAGAAGGGGATTTTCACCTGCGTCATCGCCGGGGCCGGGCTCGCGGCCTACGGGTTGTACAGCGGCGTGTTGTCTCTGTGAGGTTACGGCTCGACTATCGCGGATCCTGTGACTGGCCGGCGTTGCTCGGGTTTCTCGCGGCCCGGGCGGTGACGGGGATGGAGACGGTGGTCGATGGCGTGTATTCGCGCAGCATCGGGTTGAACGGGCTTCACGGCACGGTTTCGGTCTGGCCCGGTGAAGGTGATGCGCTGGAGGTGGAACTGGATTTCCCGGATCCGTCGGCGGTTCCCGAGATTGTTGCGCGCTTGCGACGGATGTTTGATCTGGATGCGGATCTGCCGACCATGCAGCGGCATCTGGCAGCAGATCCGCTGCTTGCGCGGCTGATCGCCGAGCGCCCGGGGTTGCGGGTGCCGGGAGCGTGGGATGGTTTGGAGTTGGCGTTTCGGGCGGTGCTGGGACAGCAGATCACTGTGGTCGGAGCGATTCGGCTGGCGGGGAAACTGGTGGCGCAGTATGGCGAGCCTTTGCGTTCTTCAGTGCCGGGGCTGACTCATGTCTTTCCTCAGGCGTCGGTTTTGGCGGTCGCTGATCTGGCGGCGCTGGGGATGCCGAAAAGTCGCGGGCGCACCTTGTCCGGGGTGGCGCAGGCGTCGCTGGACGATCCGCTGCTGTTTGCCTCCGGGACGGCGCGCTTGCTGGCGCTGCACGGGATTGGTGACTGGACGGCGCAGTACATCGCTCTGCGGCAGTTGCGGGATATGGACGGGTTTCCGACTGGCGATGTGGGATTGCTGCGGGCGTTGGAGGTGCTGGAAGGGGAGCGGATGACGGCGCGGGAATTGTCTGTTCGGGCAGAGGCCTGGCGGCCGTTTCGGGGGTATGCGGCGCAGGTGTTGTGGGCGTCTTTGAGTCGTGCGGATTGATATCCGCACGCCTTCAAAACCATTGTGCTGGATGTGAGCCCAACTCGGTCGCCGGCAATGCCCACTGCAACGGCGTTCCTGCGATGCGAAGCGGCGCTTGTAGCCGATGCGCCGGCCCCCAAGGTGTCTGCTCCACCAGCGAGCTTTGATCCTGTGGATTTTCCGGACGCAACGTTTCATCCGTCCCAGCCCCACGCTCAACCAACAACTTCGCCGTCCGCGCCAGCGACAACCGTGCCGATCCACTTCGACCACTGCGCAACCGTTCAGCCAGCAACCGGATCACACTCGCCGCCATCAGATACCCCGTCGCGTGATCCAGCGCCTGCACCGGCAGTGGTGTCGGTTTGTCCGCCTGCTTCCAGCGCTGTCCGGCCTTGGCGATTCCGCTGCTCATCTGCACCAGACTGTCGAAGCCCCGACGGTTCTGCCACGGGCCGCTCCAGCCGTAGGCGTTGAGGCAGACGTCGATCAGCCCCGGCGCCAGTTGTCGGCGGCGTTCGACGCCGAAGCCGAGATGTTCAAGGGCGTCGGCGCGATAGCCGTGCAGCAGAATGTCGGCATCCTTGAGCAGGCTTTCGAACACTGCGCGATCTGCCGGCGCATGCAGATCCAGTCGCGCACAACGTTTGCCGAGGGTCACCTCCGGCACCACGCCGGGTTCGCTCCAGGTCGGCGGGTCGATGCGCAGCACGTTGGCGCCCAACCCTGCAAGAAAACGGCTGGCGGTCGGGCCGGCCAGTACGCGGGTCAGGTCGAGCACCTTGAGTCCGGCCAATGGCCGCGCCAACGAGCCTTGCCATGATTGATGACTTTCTTCTTTCCCGTCACTGAAATGCACCAAGGGTTCGGCATTCACCGCCAGCCCTTGCGGATGTTTCTGCCACTGTTCCCAACTGCGCATTTCAGCCGCACAACCCTTGGCCTCGACCACCGCTTGCTCCAGATCGGCACTGGCCCATTGCGCGACTTTCGCCGCCATCGCCGCGCGGTCGGCACAGGCGCCGAGCACGCGTTCAGCGGCGGCGCGGTGATGCGGGGCGTTGGTGTGCAGGCGGATCCAGCCGTCTTTGGTCGCGTAGTCACCGGCCACCGGATCCCACAGTGGCGGCACTTCCCAGCCGATCGGTCGCAACGACGTGGCGAACCAGAACGAGGCGAGTCGGCGGTCGACTTCTACAGTGGGCAAGTGGCCGGTTTGCTGCTGAAGGAGTTCGGCGACGGCTTGCCCGGCAGCGGCAATGCTCGCGCAGGCAAGGTCGGTGACGGCAAACGCCGAAGGCAGGGCGCCCTCGGCAGTGAACGGAATCGGCATGGTGGACAAGCCGAGCGCGGCTTGAATGGACGTGAGCAGATCAGTCATCGAAGGCCCTCCGGAAGAGGGCCTGATCATAGAACAGATGACGAGATCGTTCCCATGCCCTGCGCGAGAATGCCTCAAGGGCTGTTCCGTGTTCCCCTGTTCAGGAGCTGGACGCGGAGCGTCCCGGGCTGCATTCCCACGCTGAGCGTGGGAACGATCAGCGGTCGGGGGGAGGGGAGGTCAGACGCGGAACTGATCCATCAATTTCATCTGCTGGCTGGCGAGGGCGTTGAGCTGGCTGCTGATCGCCGCCGATTCGGTGGCCTGTTCGGTCAGGGTTTCGGTGACGGTACGGATCGCCGAGACGTTGCGGTTGACCTCTTCGGCAACGGCGCTTTGCTGTTCGGCGGCGCTGGCGATCTGCAGGTTCATGTCGCTGATCACGGTGACCGCGTCGCTGATCTTGCCGAGGGCGTCCACGGCCTGGCGGATCTGCCCGGCGTTGTTGTGGGCCTGGGTCTGGCTCGAGTGCATGGTCGCGACCACGCCACGGGTGCCGGTCTGGATGCGCTCGATGACCACGCGGATTTCTTCCACCGAATCCTGGGTGCGCTTGGCGAGGTTACGGACTTCGTCGGCCACCACCGCAAAACCACGACCGCTTTCACCGGCACGGGCCGCTTCGATCGCGGCGTTCAGCGCCAGCAGATTGGTCTGTTCGGCGATGCTGCGGATCACTTCCAGCACCGAGCCGATCTGCTCGCTGTTGACCGCCAGCTCTTCGACTTCGGTCACCGCTTTGCTGACTTCGTCCGCCAGCTGATTGATGTCACGGGTGCTGCGTTCGATGATCGACATCCCGTCCTTGGCCGACTGGTCGGCGCCTTTCGCCGCGTTGGCCGCATTCGAGGCGCTGTTGGCGACGTCGTGAGCGGTGGCGCTCATTTCGTTGGAGGCGGTCGCCACCTGATCGATCTCGCGGAACTGCACCTGCATGCCTTCGCTGGTCTGGCGGGCGATTTCCGACGACTGATCGGCAGTGCCACGGGCTTCGGTGATGCTCTGTTTGATCTGGGCGATGGTCGGTTGCAGCTTGTCGAGGAAGCGGTTGAACCAGTTCACCAGTTCGCCCAGTTCATCCTTCTTGGTGTAGTTCAGGCGCTGGGTCAGGTCGCCTTCGCCGCTGGCGATGTTCTTCAGCATCTCAGCGACGCTGTTGATCGGACGGGTCACGCCAGACGCGGTGAGCCAGATCAGCAGCAGGCCGATCAGACCGGCGATCACTGCAACTGCGAGTGCGGTAATGGTGCCGGTTTCCTGCGCATCGTCGAGTACGGCTTGCAGCTTGACCGAGTCGGCCAGCAGCACTTGTTTCGGCAGGTCGATGACAACGCCCCAGGCCCGGGAATTGCCGATCGGATCGACCGGGTACACGGCGCGGATCAGGTCGCCCTGTTCGAGAATCTTCGGCGTGCCGGCGCTCAGCAGTTGCAGGATGTCCTTGCCTTCGGCGCCGAGGGTTTCGGCGATGCCTTTGCCGACCTTGGTCGCGTCGGTGCTATAGGCGCCAAGTACGCCGCTGCCGGAGACGATCAGCATGTGCCCGGCACCGTTGAACAGTTCGCGCTGGGAACCCACGGCCGCCGCTTGCAGCGCATCGAGGGCGATGTCGATGCCGACCACGCCGATGGCCTTGCCGTCCACCAGTAGCGGCACGGAAATGGTGGTCATGAGCATTTCCTTGCCGCCCACGGTGTCGGCGTAAGGGTCGAGCAGGCAGGTGCGCTTGTTGTCGCGAGGGCACGTGTACCAGCTGTTATAGGGCGTGCCGCTGAGGCTGAGGGTGGTCTTGGTCATGTCTTCTTCGACCATGATCGTGTTCAGCGCAGAACCGGCGGCGCGGCTCCAGTAGGTGGCGAAGCGCCCGGCTTCGTTGGACTGGCGGGCGGCGTCGTTGACGAACTCGCTGTCCTTGCCGTCCAGCCCGTTGGGTTCGAAGGCCAGCCAGATGCCGAGCACTTTACTGTTGCGCTCGAACGCGGTCTTCAGGCTCAGGTTCAACTCTTCACGCAGGGCGCCGGCGTCCAGCGAACGCTTGGCGGCCATGGCGCGCATGTCCTTGATCTGGTCGGCCAGTGCGGTGATCACCAACAGGCTTTCGCCGAAGGTTTTCTGCACTTGCACCGCCTGCTCGGCCGCCTTGGCCTGCAGCAGATCCTGCACGCTGGCGGTGAGCATCTTGCTGCTCGACTGGCTGACCAGTTCGTCGTTCTGGTTGGTCTGGTAGATGTTGATGCCGACGATCAGCGCGACTACGCCGAGCAGGCACAGGCCGGACAGCAGGACGATTTTCAGGCGGATGGACAGAGAGTCGAACATGGGACGTTCTCGCGAATGAATGAACTGTTGGCTACGGGGCAGGGGAGGTGCCCGGTTCGCCAAATCCATTCAGCGCCATTCAATGCACATCGGCGCGGGGCGAGGGCGCATGAGCGGCATGCCGACGAACGGTCATGGCTAAACGTTTGCGCGGGTAAAAGCCCTGAAAACAAGGGAAAAATCAGGAAATCTTCGGCAACGCTTCCGGTCGTGACCAGATCCACAGGTTGCCCATCGCCATCCCTGCAATCGCCAGATAAATCGGCCAGCCGTGATCGAGCATCACCAGCATCAGCGTGGCACACAGCAGCATGCTGACGGTGGCGCTGACCTTGGCCTTGCGGGCGATGATCTTGCCGTTGCGCCAGTTGCTCAGGATCGGCCCGAACAGCCGATGGTTTTCCAGCCAGGCACTCAGGCGCGGCGAACTGCGGGTCGCAGCCCAGGCGGCGAGCAGGATGAACTCGGTGGTCGGCAGGCCGGGCACGACGATGGCGATCAGGCCGATGCCGAGACTGACATAGGCGAGCAGACCGAACAGCAGGCGGGCGAGTCGGGAGGAGGCGGGTTGGGGCATGGGCTCGGGGGAATGCGTGAGGCGAAATGGCAATCTTACAGACTTGTGCAGCTCCCTGTGGGAGCGAGCTTGCTCGCGAAAGCGGTACGTCAGTCAACGATGATGTTGAATCTGGCGGCCTCTTCGCGAGCAAGCTCGCTCCCACAATGGGCAGTCGGTGTCGCTTCAGGCCGGTTCGGCTTCTGTGGCGTAAGCCTGTTCCAGCAGCACGGTGAAGCGATTGAACGCGTCAATCGCGCCTTGCTCCACTTCGGCTTCCTCTTCAGCGCTGAATTGCAGCGAATCGAGGGTGCGCACAAAGCTCTTCCAGCCTTCGGCGCGACCACCTTCAGGCTCGCCCAGATGACGGGCGCCGAAGGTTTCGCTCAGCTCCAGCGCAACCGCACGTTTGATCAGGAACGCGGCGCCGAGCTTGGAACCCTCGGACACGAAGATCCAGCCCAGGGCGCGGGCCTTGCTCGGGTTTTTCACCGCGCCGGCGACTGGCGCAGGCACTTCGGTGTCGAGGTCGGCGAGGTCGGCTTTTGCCGCTTCGGCGCGGCAGCGGGCCGGCAGGTCAGGGACGATGGCGGTCAGTTCGGCATCGTTGTACAGCGACACCAGCTCCGACTGGAACAGGTACTGCGCGACCACGAAACGGGCGAAATTGGCGCGGGTCTCGAACGGCGCATGGGCCTTGACCAGTGCATCGAGCTTGCTGTGCGGCTCGTGGGTGATCTGGTTCAGGCGTTGCGAACGCAGGGCTTTTTCCGGGGTGCTCATGAGATGTCCTTGAAAAGAAGAGGCGCTTGATAACAAGACGTACGGGCAAGCGCCGGACAGTAAAAAAACCTCACGGCGCGGCAATGCATGCGCGCCGTGAGGTCATCCGGATCAGATATCCCAGACCAGATTGATCGCGAAGTTGCGACCCGGCTGGGTCAGGCGATCGAGGTTGGCCGGTTGTGTCACCGACGCTTCGCCGACGCTGTCGTAACCGCGCACGTCATCCCACAGCCAGTATTTCTTGTCGGTCAGGTTGTAGATGCCGCCGCTGACGGTGACGTCGTCGGTGACCTTGTAATAACCGGCCAGATCGAGAATGCCGAAGCCCGGCGACTTGAACTGGCTGCTGACGCCGTCCGGCGACTTGAAGTTGCTGTCGTCGACGCGATCCTTCTTCTTGACCACGGTCCAGCTCAGCAGGCCGCCGTAGTTGTCCTGGTCATAACCGAGGCCGAACACGCCGGTCAGCGGGTTGACGCTGTTCAACGGCTCGCCGTTGTCGTTGTTGCGTCCGTAGGCGTAGGAGATCGAACCCTGGGTGTACAGGCCTTGCGGCGCACCGAAGGAATCCAGGTTCAGGCGACCTTTGACTTCGGCACCCTTGATGGTGGCGTGCTTGATGTTGCTGGACTGGAACGTCAGCTCGCTGTAGCCCGGGGTGACGGCGTCTTCGTTGATGAAATCTCGGTACTTGTTATAGAAGACCGCCACGTCGAACGAGCCTTGCTCGAAGTTGCCGCGCAGACCGGTTTCATAGCTTTTGCTCTTTTCCGGTTCCAGGTCCGGGTTCGGCGCCACGTTGTAGCCGGTGGTGCTGTTCTCGAAGCGGCCGTACAGCGCTTTCGCGGTCGGGGTGCGGAAGCCTTCGGCGTACTGACCGTACCAGGTGTAGTTTTCGGTCAGGGCGTAGGTCAGGCCGAATTTCGGCGAGACTTTATGCCAGGTCTTGTTCTCGTCGCTGACCGTGCCGTTGCCGTCAGCGGCCACGGTGTTGAGGAATTCCTGGGTGATGTGCGGCTTGAGCTGGGTGTAGTCGTAGCGCAGGCCCGGCAGGAAGGTCCAGTTGTTCCAGCTGATCTGATCCTGAGCGAACAGGCTGTAGGTATTGATGGTCGGGTCCGGGAAGTCGCTGGATTTTTTCAGCACGTCGGCCGCGCTGGTGGCGCCGATGGCGGTGCAGCCGCGACCGACCGCCAGGCATGTGCCGTCGCCGCTGCGCGAGCCGGTGACTTTCTGCTGCTTGATGGTGGTGCCGTAAGTCAGTACGTGATCGGTCGCGCCGATGCTGAAGGCCTTGTCCAGTTGCGCGTCGAAGACCCACTGTTTCTCTTCGTAGATCGTGTCGCGGGTGCGCAGCACTTTACGGGTGATCGGGTAGTAGAACTCGTCGGTGCTCTGGTCGGTCTTGGCAGTCTGGTGGTTGAGGCTCCACTTCACGTTGTCCGCCAGCAGGCTGTTCAACTCGAAGCTGTGCTCCAGGCCGAAACGCTCGCGGGTGATGGTGTCGTTGCCGGTACGCCACTGGTACATGCCGCCGGGCAGCACGCTGTTCGGGATCGTCGGGGCGCCGTTGAAGTACGGGCCGCCGTAGGCGCTTTTCTGATCGGTGTCGCGATCATCCTTGTACTTTTCGTAGGTCAGGCCCAGGCGCGAACCTTCGTTGTAGTTCCAGCCGATCTTGGCCAGCACGTTGGTGGCTTTCACGTCTTCCGGGTTGGCGGCGGTGCGCTCAAGGCCGGTGCCGTTGTTGCTGCCGTAGGAATCGGTTTCGTGGCCGTCGCGCTGGCTGTAGTGCAGCAAACCGTCGAACTGGTCGGCGCGACCGGCGACGGTGGCGGACTTCAGCCAGCTCTCGTCGGCGGAGCTGTAGCCGGTTTTCAGGCGGGCACCGACGTCTTTGCCGGGCTTGATGATGTCGTCCGGGTCGAGGGTGTAGTAGCTGACGGCGCCGCCGATGGCGTTGCTGCCGTACAGCACCGAGGCCGGGCCGCGAAGAATTTCGACGCGTTTGACGATTTCCGGGTCAACGTAATTGCGCTGAGTCTTGGCGTACGGACCATTGAAGAAACCGTCCGGCACTTCGACGCCGTCGACCTGAGTCAGAATCCGGTCGCCGTCGATGCCGCGAATGTTGTAGCCGCTGATCCCGCCACGCTGGCCGGCGCCGCCCACGGATACGCCCGGCTCGTAGCGCACCAGATCCTTGATGGTGTTGACGTTGTTGCGGTCCAGATCCTGACGGGTCTGCACGGTGACGGTGGCCGGCACGCTGTTGATCGACTGTTCCTGACGGGTGGCGCTGATGGTCACCTGATCCAGGTTAAGCGCGCCGCTGCTGGCGCGTTTTTCCAGCACGACGTTGTTGTTGCTCAGTTTGCGGAAGCTCAGGTTGGTCCCCACCAACAGGCGCTCCAGGGCTTTTTCCGGTGGCAGCGAACCTCGCACGCCCGGCGACGACACGTCTTGACCCAGTTCCGCCGGCAAACCGACCTGCCAGCCGGTGACAGCGGTGAACGCGTTGAGCGCCGACACCAGCGGCTGCTGGGCGATGGCGAACGAGTAGTCGCCCATGTTGCGCGTCGGCTGTTCGGTGGCGGCCATCAGCGGCGCGGTGCCGGCCATCAGGATGGCAGCGGTCAGCAGCGACAGTACGCGGGAAGGGGAAGAAGTCTGGCGGGTAAGGCGTGAGGACATCGATAGCGCTCCGTGTCGCACGAATCTTTATAGGTGCTGATTGATCTCGCGAGATGCGAATCAATTGCATTGGCTATAACGAGACGAACGAGCTTTGGCTATCGAGTAAAAATAATTCTCATTTAGTTCAGAATCACCAGCGCCGGGAATTCCTGAAGCTTGGCCGAGGTGATGTGAGCGAGCGAACGCACCACGTCCAGCGGCTGGTCGAGACGGTAATTGCCAGTGACGGCGACGTCGGCCAACTGTTCGTTGGTGTTGATGATGAAGCCCGGATAGTAACGGCGCAGTTCGGCCAGCACCTGATTCAGCGGGCAGTTCTCGAAGATCAGCCGACCCTGCACCCACGCCAGATCGGTGGCGGCGTCGACCTTGGCCGGACGATCAAAACCGTTGGGGCCGATGCGAATGCTCTCACCGGCAGACAGCCGCACCCGCGCATCGTCACGGGTCGCACGCAGATCGACATCGCCACGCTGCACCCGCACCTGCGCCACGCCGTCCAGATAACGCACGGCGAATGCGGTGTCGCGCACGCTGGCTTTCACCGGGCCGGCATCGATTTCCAGCGGCTGGCTGCGGCTGGCCGGGATCTCGAAAAACGCTTCGCCCTGATACAGCCGCGCGACTCGCTGCTGATCGTTGATGGTGCTGGAGAACGCGGAATTGGTGTTGAGCAGGACTTTCGAGCCGTCCTCAAGCTGCAGACGCTGACGCTCGCCGACCACGGTCAGGTGATCGGCCTGCAAACGCATCGGCAGGTTGCTGAAACTGAACAGCCCGAGCAGCAGAACGGCGGCGGTGGCCAGCGGTTTCCAGTGCGGGCGCAGACGAGTGAGGACGGTGACTTTCTTCGGTTGTGCGGCGAGGGTCTGCGCGCACTGGGCGATCTGCGGGCCGTCCCAGATTGCCTGGGCCTTGGCGAACGCCTCGGCATTCAACGGATCGGCCGCCAGCCAGGCATGGAATTGCCGGGTCTGCTCCTCGTCCGGACTGCCGAGCACGATGAGCCAGTCCAGAGCCTGGTCCATTGCGCTTGCGGCGTCCTGCGCCGATGAAGGCGAAGGGGAGCGGTGGATGTCCGTCACGGTGTTTCCTCGGCAGTGTCTGTGCACGGCTGTTTTTTTAGTGAAGCGTAAAAGTCGGGCAAGGGTAACAAAGCCCGCTGATCAGTGCAGTCGATCCTGAGTTTTACAGAAAAGCCCTAAGGCATCAGTCGCTGTTCAAGCGCTCGGCGACACCAATGCAGATGGTCATGATCAGTTTGAGTTCTTTCTGCACCGTGCTGAGGGACACGCTCAGTTCTTCGGCGATTTCCTGATAGCTGTGCCCATGCAGGCGGCTGAGGATGAAGATTTGCTGTTGGCGGGGGCTGAGTTCACCGAGGCTCACGTTCAGGCGCTCCAGCAATTGTTCGGCGTGGGCGGCATCTTCGGCGCTGCTGGCAGGGGCGGCGACGCTGTGCACCACGTCCTGCGGCACGTCGTCGACCATGGTGCGCGAATGAATCTTGCGCGCACGCAAATGATCCAGCGCCAGGTTGCGCGCGGTCTGGAAGACAAAGGGTTCAAGGTGATCGATGGCCCGTTCGCTCAGCGCCCGGGTGACGCGCAGGTAGGTTTCCTGCAACAGGTCTTCGGCGGTGCTGTGGTTGTTGACCATCCGTTCCAGGGTCCGCAGCAGCGAAGTGCGCTGGGCGAGGAAGACGTGGTTGAAGTGTGATTGACTCACGGGAAGACCTGATCCATTTCGAGCGAATGATAATGCTTATCATCCGCCCGAGTGGTCAAGTGTTGATTTGTCAAAGGTTGGTAAAGCTTTTGCCCGCTCACAAAATGGCGGCAGCGGTTTTATTCCGCGTTGCACAGCGCCAGGCAGTTATCGAGCATACGGTTGGAGAAGCCCCACTCGTTGTCGTACCAGGCCAGCACTTTCAGCAGTTTGCCGCTGGCTTTGGTGTGGTTGGCGTCGAAGATCGACGACAGCGGGTTGTGGTTGAAGTCGCTCGATACCAGCGGCAGGGTGTTGTAGCCGAGGATCTTCGAATGCTGGCTCGCGGCTTTCATCAGTGCATTGACTTCATCGGCCGAGGCTTCGCGCTTCAGTTGCACGGTCAGGTCAACCAGCGACACATTGATCACCGGTACGCGCACGGCCATGCCGGTCAGCTTGCCCGCCAGTTCCGGCAACACCAGGCCCACGGCTTCGGCGGCGCCGGTCTTGCTCGGGATCATGTTCTGGGTGGCGGAGCGGGCGCGGTACGGGTCGGTGTGGTAGACGTCGGTCAGGTTCTGGTCGTTGGTGTAGGCGTGGATCGTGGTCATCAGACCGCTTTCGATGCCCAGTTCGCGGTGCAGCACTTGCGCGACTGGCGCGAGGCAGTTGGTGGTGCACGACGCGTTGGAAATGATCTGGTGCGACTGACGCAGAATGTCGTGGTTCACACCGTAAACGACGGTGGCATCGGCGCCTTTGGCCGGGGCCGAGATAATCACTTTGCGTGCGCCGGCGGTAATATGCGCGGCGGCTTTGGCCCGGTCGGTGAACAGACCGGTGCATTCGAACACCACATCAATCTTTTCCGCGGCCCATGGCAGGTCGGCCGGGTTGCGGATGGCGCTGACCGAAATGCGGTCGCCGTTGACGGTCAGGCTCTCGTTGTCATGAGCCACTTCGGCGTCGAATGTGCCATGAACGGTGTCGTACTTGAGCAGATGCGCATTGATCGCGCTGTCGCCCAGATCGTTGATGGCGACGATCTGCAAATCCTGACGATAGCCTTGGGTATACAGTGCGCGCAGGACATTACGGCCGATGCGGCCAAAACCATTGATTGCGATTCGAAGAGTCATTGAACAGCGCCGCCGTCGTTTTGTTGTTGGAATTACAAGATTATTCGCATAAAAATAGAAAACAAGCCTTTTTAGTGGCAATATTTTGTTTTATCTACAACGAGTGACCTGAATCAACTGGTCCGAATGATCAAGAAAACCGTTCGTCATCCCACGCGAACGGGCTTTTGATCAGCATAGACAATCAGGTCGCCACATCCGTTAGCCTGGAGTTCTACACATGCATCCCCGCGTTCTTGAGGTCACCGAACGGCTTATCGCCCGCAGCCGCGCCACGCGTCAGGCTTACCTTGCGCTGATTCGCGGCGCTGCAACTGACGGGCCGATGCGCGGCAAACTGCAATGCGCCAACTTCGCCCACGGCGTGGCCGGGTGTGGCAGCGAAGACAAGCACAGCCTGCGGATGATGAACTCGGCGAACATCGCAATTGTTTCGTCATATAACGACATGCTTTCGGCGCACCAGCCGTATGAAGTCTTCCCGGAACAGATCAAGAACGCCCTGCGCGAAATCGGCTCGGTCGGCCAGTTCGCTGGCGGCACGCCTGCGATGTGCGACGGCGTGACCCAGGGCGAGCCGGGCATGGAGCTGAGCCTGCCGAGCCGCGAAGTGATCGCGATGTCTACGGCGGTGGCGCTGTCCCACAACATGTTCGACGGCGCGCTGATGCTCGGCATCTGCGACAAGATCGTGCCGGGCCTGATGATGGGCTCCCTGCGTTTCGGTCACCTGCCGACGATTTTCGTCCCGGGCGGGCCGATGGTCTCGGGGATTTCCAACAAGGAAAAAGCCGACGTGCGGCAGAAGTACGCCGAAGGCAAGGCGACCCGCGAAGAGCTGCTGGAATCGGAAATGAAGTCCTACCACAGCCCCGGCACCTGCACGTTCTACGGCACCGCCAACACCAACCAGTTGCTGATGGAAGTGATGGGCCTGCACTTGCCGGGCGCCTCTTTCGTCAACCCGAACACGCCGCTGCGTGACGCCCTGACCCGCGAAGCCGCGCACCAGGTCACGCGCCTGACCAAACAGAACGGCAACTTCATGCCGATCGGCGAAATCGTCGACGAGAAGGCGCTGGTCAACTCGATCGTCGCGCTGCACGCCACCGGCGGCTCGACCAACCACACTCTGCACATGCCGGCCATCGCCATGGCGGCGGGCATTCAACTGACCTGGCAGGACATGGCCGACCTCTCCGAAGTCGTGCCGACCCTGAGCCACGTCTATCCGAACGGCAAGGCTGACATCAACCACTTCCAGGCGGCGGGCGGCATGTCGTTCCTGATCCGCGAACTGCTGGAAGCCGGCCTGCTGCACGAAGACGTCAACACCGTGCTCGGCCACGGCCTGAGCCAGTACACCAAGGAGCCGTTCCTCGATAATGGCAAGCTGGTGTGGCGCGAAGGCCCGACCGACAGCCTCGACGAAAACATCCTGCGCCCGGTGGCCCGTGCGTTCTCGGCAGAGGGCGGCTTGCGCGTGATGGAAGGCAACCTCGGTCGCGGCGTGATGAAGGTGTCCGCCGTCGCGCTGGAAAACCAGATCGTCGAAGCACCGGCCATGGTGTTCCAGGATCAGCAGGATCTGGCCGACGCTTTCAAGGCCGGTCTGCTGGAGAAGGATTTTGTCGCGGTGATGCGCTTCCAGGGCCCGCGTTCCAACGGTATGCCGGAACTGCACAAGATGACGCCGTTCCTTGGCGTGCTGCAGGATCGCGGCTTCAAGGTGGCGCTGGTGACGGACGGGCGGATGTCCGGCGCATCGGGGAAAATCCCGGCGGCGATTCATGTCAGCCCCGAGGCTTATGTCGGCGGCGCTTTGGCGCGCGTGCAAGAGGGCGATATCATCCGCGTCGATGGCGTCAAAGGCACTTTGGAACTCAAGGTGGACGCCGCCGAATTCGCAGCGCGCGAACCTGCCAAAGGCCTATTGGGCAACAACATCGGCAGCGGTCGCGAACTGTTTGGCTTCATGCGTTTGGCCTTCAGCTCGGCGGAGCAGGGCGCCAGCGCCTTCACTTCTGCCCTGGAGACGCTTAATTGAAACTGGCTTTGGTCGGTGACATCGGAGGCACCAACGCGCGGTTTGCGTTGTGGAAAGATCAGCAGCTCGAATCGGTTCAGGTGCTGGCCACGGTCGACCATGCCAGCCCGGAAGAGGCGATCAGCCTCTACCTGAGCGGGCTCGGTCTGGCGCCGGGTGCCATCGGTTCGGTGTGCCTGTCGGTGGCGGGGCCGGTGAGCGGTGATGAATTCAAGTTCACCAACAACCACTGGCGCCTGAGCCGCAAGGCGTTCTGCCAGACCTTGCAGGTCGAGCAGTTGTTGCTGGTCAACGACTTCTCGGCGATGGCGCTGGGCATGACCCGTTTGCAGCCCGGCGAATTCCGCGTGGTCTGCGAAGGCACGCCGGAGCCATTGCGCCCGGCAGTGGTGATCGGCCCGGGCACTGGTCTGGGCGTCGGTACCTTGCTTGATCTGGGTGAAGGGCGGTTTGCCGCGTTGCCGGGCGAGGGCGGCCACGTCGATCTGCCGCTGAGCAGTCCGCGTGAAACCCAGCTCTGGCAACACATCCACAACGAAATCGGCCATGTCAGCGCGGAAACCGCGTTGAGCGGCGGCGGCTTGCCGCGGGTCTACCGGGCGATCTGCGCGGTGGATGGTCATGAACCGAAACTCGATACGCCGGAAGCAATCACGGCGGCGGGACTTGCAGGCGACCCGATCGCCCTGGAAGTGCTGGAGCAGTTCTGCTGCTGGCTCGGTCGCGTGGCCGGCAACAATGTGCTGACCACTGGCGGCCGTGGCGGGGTGTACATCGTGGGCGGCGTGATTCCGCGTTTCGCCGATTTCTTCCTCGAAAGCGGTTTCGCCCGCAGCTTCGCCGACAAGGGCTGCATGAGCGATTACTTCAAGGGGATTCCTGTGTGGCTGGTGACGGCGCCGTATTCCGGTCTCGTCGGTGCAGGAGTCGCGCTCGAACAGGAAGGCTGAAGATCGTTCCCACGCTCTGCGTGGGAATGCAGCCCGTGACGCTCCGCGTCACTGGACGCGGAGCGTCCCTTGATACATTCCCACGCAGAGCGTGGGAACGATCGGTCTACACATCAGGCATAATCCGCCCAATTCCAACAACAAGGATGCCTTCGAAGTGAGCTCAGTCAACAAGTCGATTTTGTTGGTCGATGACGACCAGGAGATACGCGAGTTGCTGGAAACCTACCTGACCCGCGCGGGTTTTCAGGTACGGGCCACGGCGGATGGCGCCGGTTTTCGTCAGGCGCTTAACGAGGCGCCGAGCGATCTGGTGATCCTCGATGTGATGCTGCCCGATGAAGACGGCTTCAGCCTGTGCCGCTGGGTGCGTCAGCATCCGCGTCAGGCCCAGGTGCCGATCATCATGCTCACCGCCAGTTCCGACGAAGCCGACCGGGTCATCGGCCTGGAGCTCGGCGCCGACGATTACCTCGGCAAACCTTTCAGCCCCCGCGAACTGCAAGCCCGGATCAAGGCTTTGCTGCGTCGCGCCCAATTCGGTCAGGAGCGCGGCGGCAGTGAAGTGCTGGCGTTCGATGAGTGGCGGCTGGACATGGTCAGCCATCGGCTGTTTCACACTGACGGCGAGGAAGTGATTCTGTCCGGCGCCGACTTCGCTCTGCTGAAACTGTTCCTCGATCACCCCCAGCAAATCCTCGACCGCGACACCATCGGCAACGCCACCCGTGGCCGCGACCTGATGCCCCTCGACCGCATCGTCGACATGGCCGTCAGCCGTTTGCGCCAGCGTCTGCGCGACACCGAAAAGCCGCCACGGCTGATCCGCACCGTGCGTGGCAGCGGCTACCAGCTGGCAGCCAATGTGGTTGCCGGCAATGGTCACTGAGTTCCTGCGCACCACCGCGCGCAAAGTGCCGATGCCGCGTTCGCTGCTCGGGCGGATGCTGCTGCTGACGCTGCTCGCGGTGTTGTTCGCCCAGACCCTGTCCAGCGTGATCTGGGTTTCCCAATTGCGCGCGACCCAGCTCGAAGGCCTGGTCACCAGCGCCCGCAGTCTCGCCCATTCGATGACCGCCAGTGTCAGTTACTTCCGCTCGTTGCCGGTGGCCTATCGGCCGCTGGTGCTCGATCAATTGCGCAGCATGGGCGGCACGCGTTTTGTGGTGACGCTCAATGACAAACCGTTGGGCATGGAAGTGCTGCCGGTGACGCCGCGCAAGGCCGCGGTGTTGAAAGCGGTGGATGAAGTGCTGCGCCAGTCGCTGGGCCAGGACACCGACATCCTGGTGACCTTCGTCAGCCCCGATGACTTACGGATCTTCAACGCCGGGTTGAAACTCGATGAGTTGCCTCGCTCCTGGGCGCATTACGCGCTGACCCTGGAACCGGTGAATCCGCCGGTGCTGGTCACGCAGATTCAGTTGGCGCCCGGTGAATGGCTGTACATCGCCTCGCTGCTGCCCGAGCCCTACACCAGTCTTGAAGAACAGGGCCTGCCGACTCAGCAGGTGTGGTTCATCGTCTTCACCAGCGGTTTTCTGCTGTTGTTCATCGGCCTGCTGGTGCACTGGCAGAGCCGGCCGCTCAAGCGTCTGGCGCGGGCCGCGCGGGACTTGTCGCTGGGTGCCGACGTCGAGCCGGTAGCCGAGGGCGGTGGCAGTGAAGTGGTGGAAGTGGGCCGCGCTTTCAACACCATGCGCGAGCGGATCAGCCGTTACCTGACCGAGCGCAGTCAGTTGTTCAGCGCGATTTCCCATGACCTGCGTACACCGATCACCCGTCTGCGATTGCGGGTCGAACTGCTGGAAGACGAAACGCTGCAAACCAAGTTCGGCCGCGATCTGGACGAGCTGGAGCTGCTGGTCAAAGGCGCGCTGCAATGCGTGAAGGACACCGACATCCACGAAAACATCGAACCGGTGGACCTGAACCATGTGCTCGACTGTCTGGTGGAACCGTATCTGGCGCCCAACGGCAACGGTCGCGTGACCCAGCAGGGGCGGGCGCTGGCGGCGTATCCGGGCAAGCCGTTGGCGCTCAAGCGCTGCATCGGCAATTTGATCGACAACGCGTTGAAGTACGGCCAGAACGCGCATTTGCACATCGATGACGATGACAGCGCGTTTGTGCTGCATGTCGACGATGAAGGTCCGGGCGTGCCGGAGCAGCGGTTGGAGCAGGTGTTCGAGCCGCACTTCCGGTTGGCGGGGCAGCAGCAGGGCTATGGGCTGGGGTTGGGGATTGCTCGCAACATTGCTCATAGCCATGGCGGTGAGGTGACTTTGCAGAATCTGCGTGAGGGTGGATTGCGCGTGACCCTGCAATTGCCGCGCTCGGTGGATTGATCTGAATGTCACCGGTCGGTGACAAAACCCGCCCCCTTCGTTACAAGCCCCTCCCGGCCCGTTGTTTAGACTGCCCGCAGTCATAACAACAAAAAAGGCCACCCATGGATCATTTCAATCCGGGCTTCAGCAGTTGGCTGAACGCCCCTGCCCACCAGCAATGGCTCGCCGACGAAGGCCTGCGCCTGCTGGCATTTGCCAAGGCTTCACGGTTGCCCGAAGGCTTCGGCAATCTTGATGAACGCGGCCAGCTTCAGGCCGACGCGCAAGCCGAAACCATGAACACCGCGCGCATGACCCACAGTTTCGCCATGGCCCACATTCAGGGCCTGCCGGGATTCGCCGAGCTGGTAGATCACGGCATTGCGGCGCTGCGCGGCCCGTTGCGCGATGCGCTGCACGGCGGCTGGTTCGCTGTCGCTGAACACCGTGACGGCAACACCGGCAAGAACGCTTATCTGCATGCTTTCGTCGCCCTGGCAGCGAGTTCTGCGGTGGTCGCGCAACGCCCCGGTGCGCAGGCATTGCTGGATGACGCCATCGACATCATCGACACGTATTTCTGGAGCGAAGAAGAGGGCGCCATGCGCGAATTCTTCAATCGCGACTGGCGCGAAGAAGAAGCCTATCGCGGCGCCAACAGCAACATGCACGCCACCGAAGCCTTCCTCGCTTTGGCCGATGTCACCGAAGACCCACGCTGGCTGGTGCGTGCGCAACGCATCGTCGAGCGGGTGATTCACGGTCACGCCGCCGCCAACGATTACCTGGTGATCGAGCATTTCGACCGCGACTGGCAGCCGCTGCGCGAATACAACCATGACAATCCCGCCGACGGTTTCCGTCCCTACGGCACCACGCCGGGCCATGGGTTCGAGTGGGCGCGGCTGTTGCTGCACCTCGAGGCCGCGCGGGTTCAGGCCGGCATGCTCACGCCCGGCTGGCTGGCCACCGACGCGCAAAAGCTGTTCGAACAAAACTGCCGCCATGGCTGGGACGTCGATGGCGCGCCGGGCATCGTCTACACCCTCGACTGGAACAATAAAGCGGTGGTGCGTCATCGCCTGCACTGGACTCACGCCGAGGCCAGCGCTGCCGCCAGTGCCTTGCTCAAACGCACCGGCGATGCGCAGTACGAAAGCTGGTATCGCCTGTTCTGGGAATTTTGCGAAACGTATTTCATGGATCGCTGCGACGGCAGCTGGCACCACGAACTCGACCCGCAGAACCGCCCGAGTGCCGATATCTGGGCGGGCAAACCGGATCTGTACCACGCCTGGCAGGCCGTTCTGATTCCGCGTCTGCCGCTGGCGCCGAGCATGGCCAGTGCTCTGGCACACCTGTCCCGAAGCGTTCCTGTGTAACCATGTGGTGACATTCGCGCGTCCCTTCGTTACCTGCGAGGGGAAACGCTCTGTTTAAACTCGTGTGCAGCGCAAGCACCAGACTTGCATGCATAACAACAAGAAAGGTACATCTCAGATGAATGCGATTTCTCGCCTCGCTACTGTCATTTCTGTCGCCTCCCTGTTCCCGCTCGCTGTGCTGCCCCTGAGTGTTTCCGCTGCCGAATCCAAAGGTTCGGTGGAAGTCGTGCATTGGTGGACGTCCGGTGGCGAAAAAGCTGCCGTCGATGTGCTCAAGGCACAAGTCGAGAAAGACGGTTTCACCTGGAAAGACGGCGCTGTCGCCGGCGGTGGCGGTGCGACTGCCATGACCGTGCTGAAAAGCCGCGCGGTAGCCGGCAACCCGCCGGGCGTTGCCCAGATCAAAGGTCCGGACATCCAGGAATGGGCGTCGACCGGTCTGCTCGATACTGACGTGCTGAAGGACGTTTCCAAGTCCGAGAAGTGGGACAGCCTGCTCGACAAGAAAGTCTCCGACACCGTGAAGTTCGAAGGTGATTACGTGGCCGTACCGGTGAACATTCACCGCGTGAACTGGCTGTGGATCAACCCGGAAGTCTTCAAGAAAGCCGGTATCGAAAAAGCCCCGACCACCCTCGAAGAATTCTACGCCGCCGGCGACAAGCTGAAAGCTGCGGGCTTCATCCCGCTGGCCCACGGCGGTCAGCCATGGCAGGACAGCACCGTGTTCGAAGCGGTCGTGCTGTCGGTGATGGGCGTTGATGGTTACAAGAAAGCCCTGGTCGACCTGGACAACGCTGCCCTGACCGGCCCGGAAATGGTCAAGGCCCTGACCGAGCTGAAGAAAGTCGCGACCTACATGGACCAGGACGGCAAAGGCCAGGACTGGAACCTGGAAGCGGCCAAGGTCATCAACGGCAAGGCCGGCATGCAGATCATGGGTGACTGGGCCAAGTCCGAATGGACCGCCGCCAAGAAAGTCGCCGGCAAGGACTACGAGTGCGTAGCGTTCCCGGGCACCGACAAGGCGTTCACCTACAACATCGACTCGCTGGCCGTGTTCAAGCAGAAGGACGCGGGCACCGCGGCCGGTCAGCAGGACATCGCCAAAGTCGTGCTGGGTGAAAACTTCCAGAAAGTCTTCAGCATCAACAAGGGCTCGATCCCGGTGCGTAACGACATGCTCGCCGACATGGGCAAGTACGGTTTCGACTCCTGCGCCCAGACCGCTGCCAAAGACTTCCTGGCAGACGCCAAGAACGGCGGCCTGCAACCGAGCATGGCGCACAACATGGCGACCACACTGGCAGTGCAGGGTGCGTTCTTTGATGTCGTGACCAACTACATCAACGATCCGAAAGCCGACCCGGCCGACGCTGCCAAGAAACTCGGCACTGCCATCAAGGCTGCCAAGTAACGTCAGCGTAGAGCAACTGCAAGCTTCAGGTCGCGCATCGGCCTGAAGCCTGCCGCTTGCAGCGGTCCTTCATCTTCTTTACTGGATCTTCCCATGAGTTCTGTTGCTGTGTTCAGCAAGGCCTCGCCGTTCGACGCATTGCAGCGCTGGCTACCGAAACTGGTGCTGGCGCCGAGCATGTTCATCGTTCTGGTGGGCTTCTATGGCTATATCCTCTGGACGTTTGTCCTGTCGTTCACCACGTCGACCTTCCTGCCGAACTACAAGTGGGCAGGCCTGGCGCAATACGAGCGTCTGTTCGACAACGACCGCTGGTGGGTGGCGAGCAAGAACCTGGCCGTGTTCGGCGGCATGTTCATCGGCATCACCCTGGTAATCGGCGTGACACTGGCGATTTTTCTCGACCAGAAAATCCGTCGCGAAGGCTTTATCCGCACCATTTACCTGTACCCGATGGCGCTCTCGATGATCGTGACCGGTACGGCGTGGAAATGGCTGCTCAACCCGGGCATGGGCCTGGACAAATTGCTGCGGGACTGGGGCTGGGAAGGCTTCCGTCTCGACTGGCTGATCGACCCTGATCGCGTGGTGTATTGCCTGGTGATCGCGGCGGTCTGGCAAGCCTCGGGCTTCATCATGGCGATGTTCCTCGCCGGTTTGCGTGGCGTTGATCAGTCGATCATCCGTGCCGCCCAGATCGACGGCGCGAGCATGCCGCGCATCTACTGGAAAGTGGTGCTGCCAAGCCTGCGTCCGGTGTTCTTCAGTGCGGTGATGATCCTGGCGCACATCGCGATCAAGAGCTTCGACCTGGTGGCGGCCATGACGGCCGGCGGCCCGGGTTACTCCTCCGATTTGCCGGCGATGTTCATGTACTCGTTCACCTTCAGCCGTGGACAGATGGGCATGGGCTCGGCCAGTGCAATCCTGATGCTCGGTGCGATCCTCGCGATCATCGTGCCTTACCTGTACTCCGAGCTGAGGACCAAGCGTCATGACTAGTCTCGCCTCCAAACCGGCCATCAGCCTGAGTCGCATCGCGATCTACGCGGTGCTGATCCTTGCGGTTCTGCTGTACCTGGTACCGCTGGTGGTCATGCTGCTGACCAGCTTCAAGACCCCGGAAGACATCACCACCGGCAACCTGCTGAGCTGGCCGACCGTGGTCAGCGGCATCGGCTGGGTGAAAGCCTGGGCCACCGTTGACGGCTACTTCTGGAATTCGATCAAGATCACCGTTCCGGCCGTGATCATCTCCACCGCCATCGGTGCGTTGAACGGTTATGTGCTGTCGTTCTGGCGCTTCCGCGGTTCGCAGTTGTTCTTCGGTCTGCTGTTGTTCGGCTGCTTCCTGCCGTTCCAGACCGTGTTGCTGCCGGCGTCGTTCACCCTCGGCAAGATGGGGCTGGCGAGCACCACCACCGGCCTGGTGTTCATCCATGTGGTCTACGGCTTGGCGTTCACCACGCTGTTCTTCCGTAACTACTACGTGAGCATTCCGGATGCGCTGATCAAGGCGGCACGTCTCGATGGCGCGGGGTTCTTCACGATCTTCCGCCAGATCATCCTGCCGATGTCCACCCCGATCATCATGGTCTGCCTGATCTGGCAGTTCACCCAGATCTGGAACGACTTCCTGTTCGGCGTGGTGTTCTCCAGCGGTGATTCGCAACCGATCACGGTGGCGCTGAACAACCTGGTCAACACGAGCACCGGGGCCAAGGAATACAACGTGGATATGGCGGCGGCGATGATCGCCGGGCTGCCGACCCTGCTGGTCTATGTGGTCGCAGGCAAGTATTTCGTGCGCGGGCTGACGGCCGGCGCAGTCAAGGGGTAATCATGGCTACGCTCGAACTTCGCAATGTAAACAAGACCTACGGTACCGGCCTGCCGGACACCCTGAAGAACATCGAACTGTCGATCAAGGACGGTGAGTTCCTGATCCTCGTCGGGCCCTCGGGCTGCGGCAAGTCGACCCTGATGAACTGCATCGCCGGTCTGGAAACCATCACTGGCGGCGCGATCATGATCGGTGACCAGGACGTCAGCGGCATGAGCCCGAAAGATCGCGACATCGCCATGGTGTTCCAGTCCTACGCGCTGTACCCGACCATGAGCGTGCGCGAGAACATCGAGTTCGGTCTGAAAATCCGCAAGATGAGCCAGTCGGCGATCGACGAAGAAGTCGCCCGCGTGGCCAAGCTGCTGCAGATCGAGCACCTGCTCAATCGCAAGCCGGGCCAGCTCTCTGGCGGCCAGCAACAGCGCGTGGCGATGGGCCGTGCCCTGGCGCGTCGGCCGAAGATTTATCTGTTCGACGAACCGCTGTCCAACCTCGACGCCAAACTGCGTGTCGAGATGCGCACCGAAATGAAACTGATGCACCAGCGCCTGAAAACCACCACGGTCTACGTGACCCACGACCAGATCGAAGCGATGACCTTGGGCGACAAAGTGGCGGTGATGAAGGACGGGATCATCCAGCAGTTCGGTACGCCGAAAGAGATCTACAACGACCCGGCCAACCTGTTCGTCGCGAGCTTCATCGGTTCGCCGCCGATGAACTTCATCCCGCTGCGCCTGCAACGCAAGGACGGTCGTCTGGTGGCGCTGCTCGACAGCGGCCAGGCCCGTTGCGAATTGCCGATGGCGATGCAGGACGCCGGTCTCGAAGACCGCGAAGTGATCCTCGGCCTGCGCCCGGAGCAGATCGCGCTGGCCTACGGCGAGGGCAACGGCCTGCCGAGCATCAAGGCGGAAGTGCAGGTCACCGAGCCGACCGGTCCGGACACCCTGGTGTTCGTCAACCTCAACGACACCAAGGTCTGCTGCCGTCTGGCGCCGGACGTGGCGCCGCAGGTGGGCGAAACCCTGACCCTGCAATTCGATCCGTCGAAAGTGCTGCTGTTCGACGCCAAGTCCGGTGAGCGCCTGGGGGTTGCAGGCCTGCCGAAAACCGAGTCGCACAGCGCCAACGTGGCCCAGTTCAAGGGGCGCTGATCAACAAATGCGGGAGCGGGCTCGCCCGTTTTCGCAGGGAGCACGCGGTGCGTGGCCTGTCGCGCGCCGCATCAGATGTAAACCGCGTTAGATAAGAAGAACAGTTAATAACAATAAAACGAGGATGTAGGGATGAAGAAGAACAACAACGCTCAGCGTATCGGTCAGTTGTCAGCGATTGCGGCAATGATGCTGGCCGGTAGCGTCCACGCGGCTGACGCGTTCAGCTCCGATTCGGAGTGGATGACCGGGGACTGGGGTGGCGAACGTACCAAGCTGATCGAGCAGGGTATCGACATCAAGATGGACTACGTCGGTGAAGTGGGCGGCAACCTTCACGGCGGTTTCAACGACGACAAGACTGCGCGTTACGCCGACCAGTTCGGTCTGGGCGTGGCGCTGGATCTGCAAAAACTGTGGGGCTGGGACAACACCCAGGCCAAGATCCAGTTCACCAACCGTAACGGCTACAACATTTCCAACGACCGCGTTGGCGATCCGCGTGCCGGCACCCTGAGTTCCTCGCAGGAAGTCTACGGTCGTGGCCACATGGTGCGTCTGACCCAGTTGTGGATCAAACACCAGTTCTTCGACAACAAACTCGACATCAAGGCCGGTTACTTCGGTGAAGGCGAAGACTTCAACACCTTCCCGTGCGAGTTCCAGAACCTGGCGTTCTGCGGTTCGCAAGTGGGTAACTGGGCGACCAACATCTGGTACAACTGGCCGGTCAGCCAGGCGGCCATTCGCGTCAAGTACAACATCAACGACGAGCTCTACGCGCAGATCGGTGCGTACAACCAGAACCCGTCGCAGCTGGAACACGGCAACGGCTTCAAGCTGAGCGGCAGTGGCACCAAAGGCACCGTGTTGCCAGTGGAGCTGGTCTGGTTGCCTAACCCGAACGGCTTGCCGGGCGAATACCGTGTCGGTTACTACAAGAGCACGGCCGATGCCGACGACGTTCGCGAAGACGTCAACGGTTTCGACGCGGCAACCACCGGTGACGCCTACCGCACCCACAGCAGCAAGCACGGTTACTGGTTCGTTGCACAGCAACAACTCACCAGCCACAACGGTGACAAGAGCCGTGGTCTGAACATTGCCGCCAACGCCACGTTCCACGACAAGGACACCAACTTCATCGACAACTACCAGTCCGTGATGTTTGTGTACAAAGGCCCGTTCGACGCACGTCCGAAAGATGACGTCGGTATCGGTGCGGCACGTATTCACGTCAACAATGACGTGAAGAAAAACGCCGAGCTGCTCAACGTCGCCAACGGTGTTTCGGACTATGACAATCCGGTGTTCTCGCCGATTCGTGAAACCGAATACAACTACGAGATCAACTACGGCTTCCACGTGACCAACTGGCTGACCGTACGCCCGAACCTGCAATACATCACTCATCCGGGCGGTGTGGATGAAGTGGATAACGCTTTGGTCGCTGGCCTGAAAATTCAGTCTACGTTCTAACGCGTCTGCGATAAGCTCCTCTCTATGTGCGCATATTTGCGGACAGCCCAGGCTGTCCGCTTTTTTTTGGAAAGGGGTGTCGCAGCCCATGAAAGTTGAATCTGGAACCGTGGCCCATGCATGAGCATCCGCTGCAACGCTTCTTCAAATCCCTGCGCGAACGACCGGTGTTCGCCTGGGAGCGCTATCAGATGCGCGATGTGCTGGTGATCGATCATCCGCTGTGCCAGGCGGTGTTCAGTCGTCAGGGGGCGCAATTGCTGCACTTTCAGCCGCGGGGGCAGAAACCGTGGTTGTGGTGCGCGGCGAAATGGCCGCATGTCGGCGCGATTCGCGGCGGCGTGCCGGTGTGCTGGCCGTGGTATGGCCGTCACCCGAGCGAAAACGCGTGGCCGTCCCATGGCTGGGCGCGCCTGCTGGACTGGAAACTGCTCGACAGCAGCACCGGCGATGACGGCGTGCGCCTGCATTGGCAATTGCAGTTGTGCGACTGGCAGGTGGACCTGCACGCGCATTTGGGAGAACGCATGGAATTGCGCCTGAGCACCGAGCATCAGGACGACATGCCGTGCCAGTTGAGCCAGGCTTTGCACGCTTACTGGCGTATTGGTGACGTGACTGAGATAGCGCTGTCTGGGCTCGAAGGGGCGCAGGGTTACGACCAGTTGAACCGTGAGATTTGCCAGCAGGAAGGCGAATTGCGGGTCGATGGTGGCTGTCAGCGCGTGTTCCAGCACGACGGCGAATTGCAGCTCAAGGATCACGCCTGGCAGCGCGAGTTGTGCATCGATACCGGTGACAGCGCGGACACCGTGGTGTGGCATCCGGGTGCGCGGCCGTTACTGGGCGTGAGCTGGGATGAGATTTCGGAATTTGTCTGTGTTGAAGCGGCGGCGGGCGGGACTGACAGCCTGCATCTGGCGCCGGGGGAGAAGGCGCATTTGAGTTTGCAGGCGTGGGCTGCGGCCTAGATTTGCGGTGAGTTGGCTGACGCCTTCGCGAGCAAGCCCGCTCCCACAGGTGACTGTATTCCATCTGGAGAAATACAGTCGAATGTGGGAGCGGGCTTGCTCGCGAAGAGGCCGGACAATACAGCCCAAAATTCGGATCAGTTGAACTCGTCACCCACCGGATACCGGCTAGCATTCAAGCTCTCTTTGATCTTGCGCAAATGCGGCTGGAAATCCACTCCGCGACGCAATGTCATCCCCGTCGCCAGTACATCCAGCACGGTCAACTGAATGATCCGCGAAGTCATCGGCATATAGATGTCGGTGTCTTCCGGCAGCGGAATATTCAGGCTCAGCGTACTGGCCTTGGCCAGCGGCGAATTCTCTGCCGTCAGGCCCAGCACCGAAGCGCCGTTCTCGCGGGCGATGCGCGCCACTTCCACCAGTTCGCGGGTGCGGCCCGTGTAGGAAATGATCACGAACAGCTCGCCGGTGTGCGCCACCGAAGCAATCATCCGTTGCATCAGCACATCGGCGTGGGCGGTGACCGCGAGGTTGAAACGGAAGAACTTGTGCTGCGCATCCAAAGCCACCGGAGCCGAAGCACCCAAGCCGAAGAAGTGGATTTGCCGGGCCTGGATCAACAGGTCGACGGCGCGGCTGATCAGGTTCGGGTCCAGCGCCTGGCAAGCGCTGTCCAAGGATGCGATCGCACTGCCGAAAATCTTCTGCGTGTAAGCCTCGGGATTGTCGTCAGCTTCCACTGCGCGGCTGACATACGCCGCGCCGCTGGCCAGGCTCTGGGCCAGTTGCAGCTTGAGTTCGGGGTAGCCGCTGACGCCGAATGAACGGCAGAAACGGTTGACCGTCGGTTCACTGACCGACGCCGCCTGGGCGAGGGCGGCGATGCTGAAGCGGGTGGCCTGCTGTGGGTTGAGCAGGATCACTTCGGCGACTTTGCGTTCGGCCTTGTTCAGCTCTTCAAGGCGACTCTGGATCTGTTCCAGTAAATTTCGCACGCGGTCCATAAGAATTCCTAGATTCACCGGCGCCGATAAGCGCGCGGCTATGCAAATTGGGCCTTTGATGTGGCCCGTGACGGTGGCCTATCCTACTGATGGCTCCGATCGACCACCACTCGGAATCTGTATTTTGCGAAAATGTTGTGATTATTACTACATTTTCCCTTGAGTGATGCCTTGAAAAAAGGTATTTGTAGCTTAACTTGATAAAAGAACAAACATCATGCCTTCGATTACGGTTGAACCGTGCACCTTCGCCTTGTTCGGCGCCTTGGGCGATCTGGCCCTGCGCAAGCTGTTTCCTGCCCTTTATCACCTTGATGGCGCCGGCCTGCTGCACGAGGACACGCGCATTATCGCACTGGCCCGTGAGGCGGGCACCGAGCAGCAGCACCTGGCGTTCATCGCCGCCGAGCTGCGTCGTTACGTGGGCAAGGAACTGGACGAGGCCGTGGCCGAGCGCTTTCTGGCGCGTCTGACCTACCTGCACGTCGACTTCCTCAAGGCTGAAGATTATGTGGCGCTGGCCGAACTGGCCGGCAGCACGCAACGCATGATTGCCTACTTCGCCACCCCGGCGGCGGTGTACGGCGCGATCTGCGAGAACCTGGCGAACGTCGGTCTGGCGGAAAACACCCGCGTGGTGCTGGAAAAGCCGATCGGCTCGGATCTCGAATCCTCGCGCAAGGTCAACGACGCCGTGGCGCAGTTCTTCCCGGAGAACCGCACCTACCGCATCGACCACTACCTGGGCAAAGAAACCGTTCAGAACCTGATCGCCCTGCGTTTCGCCAACAGCCTGTTCGAAACCCAGTGGAACCAGAACTACATCTCCCACGTGGAAATCACCGTGGCCGAGAAAGTCGGTATCGAAGGCCGCTGGGGTTACTTCGACAAGGCCGGTCAGCTGCGGGACATGATCCAGAACCACCTGCTGCAACTGCTCTGCCTGATCGCCATGGACCCGCCGGCCGACCTGTCTGCTGACAGCATCCGCGACGAGAAGGTCAAGGTGCTCAAGGCCCTGGCGCCGATCAGCCCGGAAGGCCTGACCACGCAAGTGGTGCGCGGCCAGTACATCGCCGGGCACAGCGAAGGCAAGTCCGTGCCAGGCTACCTCGAAGAGCCGAATTCCAACGCCCAGAGCGACACCGAAACCTTCGTTGCCCTGCGTGCCGACATCCGCAACTGGCGCTGGGCCGGCGTGCCGTTCTACCTGCGTACCGGCAAGCGCATGCCGCAGAAACTGTCGCAGATCGTCATCCACTTCAAGGAACCGTCTCACTACATCTTCGCCCCCGAGCAGCGCCTGCAGATCAGCAACAAACTGATCATCCGCCTGCAACCGGACGAAGGCATTTCCTTGCGCGTGATGACCAAGGAGCAAGGCCTGGACAAGGGCATGCAACTGCGCAGCGGCCCGCTGCAACTGAATTTTTCCGACACCTGGCGCAGCGCTCGGATCCCCGATGCCTACGAGCGGTTGTTGCTGGAAGTGATGAACGGCAATCAGAACCTGTTTGTCCGTAAAGATGAAATCGAAGCCGCGTGGAAATGGTGTGACCAGCTGATCGCCGGGTGGAAAAAATCCGGTGACGCGCCCAAGCCGTATGCGGCCGGGTCGTGGGGACCGATGAGCTCCATTGCATTGATCACGCGGGACGGGAGGTCGTGGTATGGCGATATCTGATGTGAAACTGCCCGAGGGCGTGAATGCCCGCGAATTCAAGACCCCGGTGCTGCTCGCCGAAGGCCTGGCGCTGAATGTCGCCAAGCAATTGAGCGAAGCGCTGGCGGCACGTGGCAATGCGGTGCTGGTGGTGTCCGGCGGTCGTAGCCCGGTGGCGTTTTTCCAGCACCTGGCCAAGCAGGAACTGGACTGGTCGAAGGTCGTCGTGACCCTGGCCGACGAGCGCTGGGTACCGGTCGAACACGCCGACAGCAACGCCGGTCTGCTCAAGCAATATCTGCTCAAGGGCCCGGCGGCCAAGGCGCAGTTCCTCAGCCTTTACAGCGCGGCGGCCAACGTCGAGCAGGCTGCGGAGCAGGCCGATCGTTTGCTCGCCGAGTTGCCGCCCATCGACGTGCTGGTGCTGGGCATGGGCGATGACGGTCACACCGCGTCGCTGTTCCCGGACAGCCCGAACCTGGCCGAAGCCCTGCAAGCCGACGGCACCCGTCGCTGCTGGCCGATGCTGGCGCCCAGCGTGCCGCGTCAGCGCCTGACCATGAGCCGCGCACTGCTGGCCTCGGCCCGGCACAAGATTCTGTCGATTTCCGGTCAGTCGAAACTGACCACCCTGAATGCCGCACTGGCATCCAACGACGTCGCCGCCATGCCGGTTCGCGCGTTTCTGCAACCTACGTTAGAGATTTACTGGTGCCCATGAGCCAAGGAACAGCCGCTATGACAACCCCATCCCCGACCGTTTCCATGGCGGACAAAGTTGCCCTGATCGACAGCCTCTGCGCCAAGGCGCGGATCCTGCCGGTGATCACCATCGCCCGCGAACAGGACGTGCTGCCGTTGGCCGACGCCCTGGCCGCCGGTGGTCTGACCGCGCTGGAAGTGACCCTGCGTTCGCAGTTCGGCCTCAAGGCGATCCAGATCCTGCGCGAACAGCGTCCGGAACTGGTGACCGGTGCCGGCACCGTACTCGACCGCAACATGCTGGCTGCGGCCGAAGCCGCCGGTTCGCAATTCATCGTCACTCCGGGCATCACCCGTGACCTGCTGGAAGCCAGCGTCGAAAGCCCGATCCCGCTGCTGCCGGGCATCAGCAATGCCTCCGGCATCATGGAAGGCTATGGCCTGGGTTATCGCCGCTTCAAGCTGTTCCCGGCTGAAGTCAGCGGTGGCGTGGCGGCAATCAAGGCCCTCGGCGGCCCGTTCGGCGAAGTGAAATTCTGCCCGACTGGCGGCGTCGGCCCTGCCAACATCAAGAGCTACATGGCGCTGAAAAACGTCATGTGCGTGGGCGGTAGCTGGATGCTCGATCCTGAGTGGATCAAGAACGGCGACTGGGCCCGCATTCAGGAATGCACCGCCGAGGCGTTGGCGCTGCTGGACTGATCTTCAACTGACACTTCGTTGTGTGTTCTACGGCTTTACGGTGCGCTTGGTCGGTGCACCGTTTTTTTTTGCCCGCAAAAAACTTCGTTATCTTGAGATACGTTATTTGGAGATACATAGTTACCGCACCTGGCTTTGCGTGTGGCGTTAACCTGCGTTCATCTTATGGAAGAGAGAACGCGTCATGGATAACCAGCCTTCAGCTCCATCGGTTTATCAACTGGCCCCCGAGCAAGTCGCCGGGCCTTATTTTCGCAATCCCAAACTGCTGCGCCGCAATATCAGCGAAGGTGCCGAAGGCCTGCCGCTGCTGCTGCGCCTGACCATCGTCGATGCCATGACCGCCGAGCCGGTCAGCGGTGCGCTGGTGGATATCTGGCACTGCAACGCACGTGGCGCGTATTCCGGCTGGAGCCGGATCAATCCGGACGTGGAAGTCGACGTCGAGGACATCGGCTCGATCCCGCGAACCGACGACGACACCTACCTGCGCGGCGGCCAGTTCAGCGACCACAAGGGCAGGGTGCGCTTCACCACGATCTACCCGGGTTTCTATGCCGGGCGTGCTCTGCATGTTCACGTGGCGGTGCGCATCGTCGCCGGCAACGAGTACCTGGAGGAGCGCAATGTGGCCTGGGTCGGGCAGCTGTATTTTCCGGAGGTTGTTTCTCGCGGCGTGCTCAATGCCAAGGCCTATCGCGGGCGCAGTTCGCTGCCGGTGTGCAACGCCGACGATGCCTACTACGCCAACATGGGCGGCGAAGAGTCGACCCTGACGGTGTGGCCGATCGGCCGCGATTCACACGAGGACGGTTACTTCGGCCACCTCACGATCGGCATCGACACCTTTGCGGTGTCGTCGCAGATCAAGCCCGAGGACTTCGACAAGTACACGGTTTAGCGCAGCTCGTTCAGCGCCAGAATCAGCGACTGAATCTCCGCCGCCGTCGTGGTCAGCGACGGCGTGACACGGATGCACGGCCCACAAGCCGCGCCGTTGCGCACCACGGTGAACAGGTTGTAGTCGTTGAGCAGGCGTTCGACCATCGCCTGCTGGTCAGCATGCCGGGTAAAGCGCATCGAGGTGATGCCGCAATACAGACGCGGATCGTCCGGGGTCATGACTTCGATGCCCGGCAGGTTACGCACGGCGCTGACCCACAGGTTGCGCAGGTAATTCACCCGCGCGCCTTTGGCGGCCGCGCCACCCAGTGAGCGGTGTTCCTCGAACACCAAAGGCAGGGTCATCAGCGCCGGAATGTTCGGCGTGCTGTAGGGCGTGCGTGAGCGGATATCGCCAGCCGAAAAATGCATCTCGCCCATGTCCGGGTCGATGTCGGCGAGGCGCTGCGGAGCAATGTAGAGAAAACCGAGCGTCAACGGCGAGCCGATCCACTTGTGCAGGTTGTACCCGGCGAAGGCGATGCCCAGCGCTTCCAGGTCGAACTCTATCTGGCCAAGGGCATGGGCGCCATCAAGGATGATATCGACGCCGTGCTCGTTGGCCAGCGCGGCGATGGCCTGCACTGGCATCACCAGCCCGGTGCGGTGGGTGACGTGGGTCAGGGCCATCAGCTTGAGCTTCGGATAGCGGATGAAGGTTTCGCGGTACGTGGCCAGCAGGCTGTCGAAGGTGGCGGGGTGGGCGTGCTCGATCTCGATCACCTCGACCCCGCGATGCTTTGCCAGCCAGCGCATGGCGCCCTTGACCGTGTCGTACTCCAGATCGCAGATCAGCACCTGATCGCCAGGCTGCAGGCGGTTGTAGTTGCGGATCAGCGATTGCAGGCCGGCAGTGGCGTTGTGAGTGAAGGCCACGCTTTGCGCGCGGACGCCGATCAGCTCGGCCAGTTGCGCGCGGATGTCGAGGCTGTCGTGCTGTTCGAAACGCTGGCGCACGTAAATCGAGTTGCTGTTGTTGATCAGCTCGATGTTGCGCTGGTGCTCCTCGACCACGGTGCGCGACATGCGCCCGAAGTAACCGTTCTCCAGATTCACGGGGCCGGGGTGGCGGTCGTAACGGTCGGCGAAGGTTTGCCAGAAGGCTTCGTCTCGGGCGCGGCGGGTGTTATCGGGCATGGTCGACTCGACTCGGATCAGGGTGACGCCTCAGTGGCGCGGGGCAGGCTTGCCGTGTTTGGCGCGCAGCGGTTCGAGCAGTTCCGACAGGCCGTTGTGATCGATTTCCTGCATCAGGGCCAACAGTCCGCCCAGTTCGCCATGGGGAAATCCTTCCCGGGCGAACCAGTTCAGGTACGGGCCCGGCAGGTCGGCAATGATCCGGCCCTTGTACTTGCCGAAAGGCATTTCGCGGGTGATCAGCAGTTCGAGCTTTTCAGGGTTCATCGTTGGAATCGTCTGGCTTTGAAAACACTTCGGAAAATACAGGCATTCTGCATGCAGGCCAAATGACAGATCATGCAAATAACAGGCATACAGATTCTCGTTGTATTTGTAAGTTATTGAAAATCAAAGATTAAATTCTTTGCTGGAAGCTGGCACGACCACTGCAACACTCCTTGCATCTTTCACCCACGCAAGGAATTGAAAAATGACTGACATGAATAAAGAAGCCATCTCCGTCCTCAACGACCTGATCGAAACCAGCAAGGACGGTCAGGAAGGGTTCAAGACCTGCGCTGAAGACATCAAGCATCCAGAGCTGAAAACCCTGTTCGTGAAACGCTCCGCCGATTGCGCAACGGCTGCGGCCGAGCTGCAAGCTGCCGTGCGTTCGATGGGTGGCGATCCGGAAACCTCGACCAGTGTCAGCGGTGATCTGCACCGTCGTTGGGTCGACGTCAAAGCGATGTTCACCGGCAAGGACGAAGAAGCGGTGCTCAACGAAGCCGAGCGCGGTGAAGACCACGCCCTGAAGGCTTATCGTGAAGCGATCGAGAAGATCAACAAGCACAATCTGGTCGGCATCCGTGATCTGGTCGAACGCCAGTACCACGGTGTGCAACGCAATCACGATCAGGTGAAGGCGCTGCGTAACCAGGCTCGCGCACGCTCGTAAGCGTTCGAAGCCCACAAAAAACGCCAGCTAGTCTGGCGTTTTTTTGTGTCCGGATTTAACCGAGGACGATCAGCCGATGCTGATGGCCGGCAACGTCGGCAGGGTAACGGTCTGTTGCTTGCGCGGCGCCAGAATCTCGGCCTCGCCGTCCACCACCAGCTCATCGCGCTGGTTGAACACGCGAGTGGCGATGCGTACGCGGAATTTTGGCAGTTTCTCGAGAATTTCCAGGCGTACGGTCAGGGTGTCGCCGATCTTCACCGGCTTCTGGAAGCTCATCTGCTGGCCGATATAAATGGTGCCCGGTCCAGGAAGCTCGCAAGCCACTGCGGCACTGATCAGCGCACCGCTGAACATGCCGTGGGCGATGCGTTCCTTGAACATGCTGGCGGCGGCGAACTCGGCGTCCAGGTGCACCGGGTTGTGGTCACCGGACATCGCGGCGAACAGCTGAATGTCGCGTTCTTCGACGGTCTTGCTGTAGCTCGCGGTCTGGCCCACTTCGAGGGCTTCGTAAGGGATGTTGGTAACCTGGGTCATGGGTCTGAATTCCTGTGACGGATGAAATGAATCCACAAAAAATTATTCGCTGCGGTGCGGCCGGCGATGGCTCAGGGCCTGGTCGATCCAGGCCAGCACATCGGCGGTCACTTCGTCGCGGTTGCTCTCGTTGAACAATTCGTGCCGCGCCTGCGGGTAGATCTTGAGTTGCAGGTTCTGGCTGCCGGCCGCGCGCAAGGCGTTGGCCAGATCAGTCAGACGCTTGCCTTCGCTCACCGGATCACATTCGCCGCCGATCACCAGCAGCGGCAGGCCCGGATCGATCTGGGCGAGATTGGACGCTTTGCTGATTTGCTGCAACCCGCCGAGCAGGTCGATCCACAGTTGATTGGTGCAGCGAAAGCCGCACAGCGGATCGGTGGCGTACTTGTCGACCTCGGCCGGGTCGCGACTCAGCCAGTCAAACGGTGTTCGTGCCGGCTTGAATGCCTTGTTGAACGAGCCGAACGACAGCCACTCGATCAGCGCGCTGCGGCCTTTAGCGCCCTGGCGCAGCTTTTCAAACCGGGCGATCTGCCGGGCCGCTCGGTACAGCGCAACCGGCTGGAAATTCGAGCCGCTGAGAATCGCGCCGTGCAGGCTGGCGCTGTGATGCAGTAAATAAGCCTGGGCAATGTAGCTGCCCATGCTGTGCCCGAGCAGCACGATCGGCACCTCCGGATGACGCTGGCCGAGGAACTGGTTGAGGCTCGCGATATCTCCAACCACCTTGCACCAGCCATCATCATCGGCGAAATGCCCCAGCGTCCCATGATCGGCAGTTTTGCCATGGCCGCGCTGATCGAGCGCGTACACACCGTAGCCTTCGGCGCAGAACGCCTCTGCCAGCCGTGCGTAGCGGGCGCTGTGTTCTGCCATGCCGTGGGCCAGCAGAATCACCGCCTTCAGCGGCGCGTTCGGCAGCCACAGGTTGACGAAGAGACGGCTGCGGTCACTCGCGTCCAGCCAGAGTGTGTCGTGGATCATGGCGATTCCTTTTGCGGCCTGTTTTTGCTGAAGCGTCTTGCAGAGGTTGCATTGTATAGCGCGTCCGATCAGCTCACGCCACGGCAGGAAGATTCACACGATCAATGACGACCTTGCCCATATTTGCCTGATTGACCATAGCTGCTAGTGTCCGTGAAGCCCCGCTTTTTGCTCTCGGCTTTTTCAGGGACAGAAAGAAATGACAGCGAAGCGGCCCCGGATCGGCTCAGGTAAAGAGGACAAGAACAATGCAACCTGATTTCTGGAATGACAAACGCCCGGCGGGCGTACCCCTGGACATCGACGCGGGTGAATTCAAGTCGGTGATCGAGGTGTTCGAGCGTTCCTGCAAGAAATTCGCTGATCGCCCGGCGTTCAGCAACATGGGCGTGACGCTGACCTATGCCGAGCTGGAGCGCCAGAGCGCCGCGTTCGCCGGTTATCTGCAAGCCCACACCGATCTGGTGCCGGGGGATCGCATCGCGGTGCAGATGCCCAACGTCCTGCATTATCCGATTGCCGTGTTCGGTGCGCTGCGTGCCGGGCTGATCGTGGTCAACACCAACCCGCTGTACACCGCGCGGGAGATGCGTCACCAGTTCAAGGACTCCGGCGCCCGGGCGCTGGTGTACCTGAACATGTTCGGCCAGAAGGTCCAGGAAGTGCTGCCGGACACCGACATTCAGTACCTGATCGAAGCGAAGATGGGCGATCTGATGCCCACCGCCAAAGGCTGGCTGGTCAACACCGTGGTCAGCAAAGTGAAGAAAATGGTGCCGGCGTATTCGCTGCCCCAGGCGATTTCCTTCAAGAGCGCACTGCGCATGGGCCGGGGCCTGGGCATCAAGCCGTTGAAGGTCGGTCTGGATGACATCGCCGTGCTGCAATACACCGGCGGCACCACCGGCCTGGCCAAGGGCGCGATGCTCACCCACGGCAATCTGGTGGCGAACATGCAGCAGGTTCGCGCCTGTCTCGGCCAGTTCGGCAGCGACGGCCAGCCGCTGCTGCGCGAAGGGCAGGAGGTGATGATCGCGCCGCTGCCGCTGTACCACATCTATGCCTTCACCGCGAATTGCATGTGCATGATGGTGTCGGGCAACCACAACGTGCTGATCACCAACCCGCGTGACATCGGCGGCTTCATCAAGGAGCTGAAGAACTGGAAGTTTTCGGCGCTGCTGGGGCTCAACACGCTGTTTGTCGCGCTGATGGATCATCCGGACTTCAAGACCCTGGATTTCTCCACGCTCAAACTCACCAACTCCGGCGGCACCGCGCTGGTCAAGGCCACCGCCGAGCGCTGGGAGCAGATCACCGGTTGCCGCATCACCGAAGGCTACGGCCTGACCGAAACCTCGCCGGTGGCCTGCACCAACCCGTACGGCGAGCTGTCGCGGATCGGCACGGTCGGCCTGCCGGTGCCGGGCACCCGGTTGAAAGTCATCAATGACGACGGCGTCGAACAGCCTCTGGGCGAGCGCGGCGAGCTGTGCATCAAGGGCCCGCAGATCATGAAGGGCTACTGGCAGAAACCCGAGGCCACCGCCGAAGTGCTGGATGCCGAGGGCTGGTTCAAGTCCGGCGACATCGCGGTGATCGACCCGGACGGTTTCGTGCGCATCGTCGACCGCAAGAAAGACATGATCATCGTCTCCGGTTTCAACGTGTACCCGAACGAGATCGAAGACGTGGTGATGGCTCACCCGAAAGTCGCCAACTGCGCGGTGATCGGTGTGCCGGACGAGCGTTCCGGGGAAGCGGTGAAGCTGTTTGTGGTGGCGCGGGAAACCGGCGTGAGCCTGGAAGAGCTGAAGGCTTACTGCAAAGAGAATTTCACGGCGTACAAGGTGCCGAAACACATCGTGCTGCGTGAGTCGTTGCCGATGACGCCTGTCGGGAAAATTCTGCGGAGGGAGTTGCGCGATATCGCCTGATCGGTGAATGGCCGCGCTTCGCGCGTTCGCGGGCAAGCCCGCTCCCACAGGGATCTCTGTCGTCCTTGTGGGAGCGGGCTTGCCCGCGATGCTTTCAGGTGTATGTCCCCGAAAACCGGGACTTTCAAGGTGTTATAGGATTTTTGCTCTAAAATGACTGCCAGTAGTTCTTGAGTCATTAAAATGACTGTAGGGGCCGCGTTTGGCTCTAGTCGACCCTTGGCAAAGCTGCTACTCTCGGCGCGCTTTGTGACTTCTCGGCCTTGTAAAAAGCCAGACTCACCAATAAACAAACACCAATAATAATCGCATCAAATGCGGTGCTGAATTCGCGTTGCTGAGGAGTGGGCTTCCATGATCGAAGACTTTTGGAAGGATAAGTACCCCGCTGGAATTGCTGCCGACATCAATCCAGACGAGTACCCGAATATTCAGGCAGTGTTGAAGCAATCCTGCCAACGCTTCGCCGACAAACCGGCGTTCAGCAACCTGGGCAAGACCATCACCTACGGTGAACTGTACGAATTGTCCGGTGCGTTTGCCGCTTATCTGCAACAGCATACCGATTTGCAGCCCGGTGATCGAATCGCCGTGCAACTGCCCAACGTGTTGCAGTACCCGGTCGCCGTCTTCGGTGCCATTCGCGCCGGGCTGATCGTGGTCAACACCAACCCGCTGTACACCGCGCGGGAAATGGAACACCAATTCAACGACTCCGGTGCCAAGGCGCTGGTGTGCCTGGCGAACATGGCGCACCTGGCCGAAGCCGTGGTGCCGAAAACCGGCGTCAAACACGTCATCGTCACCGAAGTCGCCGACCTGCTGCCGCCGATCAAGCGCCTGCTGATCAACAGCGTCATCAAGTACGTGAAAAAAATGGTTCCGGCCTATCACCTGCCAAAAGCCGTCAAGTTCAACGACGTGCTGAGCAAGGGCCAGGGTCAGCCGGTCGCCGAAGCCAACCCGGACAGCGGCGATGTTGCGGTGCTGCAATACACCGGCGGCACCACCGGCGTAGCCAAGGGCGCGATGCTCACCCATCGCAACCTCGTTGCCAACATGCTGCAGTGCAAGGCGCTGATGGGTTCCAACCTCAATGAAGGTTGCGAGATCCTGATCACCCCGCTGCCGCTGTACCACATCTATGCGTTCACCTTTCATTGCATGGCGATGATGCTGATCGGCAACCACAACATCCTGATCAGCAACCCGCGCGACCTGCCGGCGATGGTCAAGGAACTGTCGAAGTGGAAGTTCAGCGGCTTCGTCGGCCTCAACACGCTGTTCGTGGCCCTGTGCAACAACGAAGGTTTCCGCAAGCTGGATTTCTCGGCGCTGAAAGTCACCCTGTCCGGCGGCATGGCCCTGCAACTGGCAGCAGCCGAGCGCTGGAAAGCGGTCACCGGTTGCCCGATCTGCGAAGGTTACGGCATGACCGAAACCAGCCCGGTGGCCACGGTCAACCCGATCCAGAACATCCAGATCGGCACCATCGGCATTCCGGTGCCGTCGACCCTGTGCAAAGTCATCGACGATGCCGGTGTCGAGCAGCCGCTGGGCGAAATCGGCGAACTGTGCGTCAAGGGCCCGCAAGTGATGAAGGGCTACTGGCAGCGTCAGGAAGCCACCGACGAAATGCTCGACAGCGAAGGCTGGCTGAAAACCGGTGACATCGCGCTGATCCAGCCGGACGGCTACATGCGCATCGTCGATCGCAAGAAAGACATGATTCTGGTCTCCGGTTTCAACGTCTACCCGAACGAACTGGAAGACGTGCTGGCGGCCCTGCCGGGCGTGTTGCAGTGCGCGGCCATCGGCATTCCGGACGAGAAATCCGGCGAGGCGATCAAGATCTTCATCGTCGCCAAACCGGGCGTCACCCTGACCAAGGAACAGGTGATGGAGCACATGCGCGCCAACGTCACCGGCTACAAGGTGCCGCGTTCGGTGGAGTTCCGCGATGCGCTGCCGACCACCAACGTCGGCAAGATCCTGCGCCGCGAACTGCGCGACGAAGAGCTGAAGAAGATCAAGGCGAAGACCGCCGCATAAAACAAAAAGCCCCGCAGATGCGGGGCTTTTTGTTGGTTTACCGCTTGATCGTTCCCACGCTCTGCGTGGTAACGCATCCCGGGACGCTCTGCGTCCCTGCCGTGCTGGACGCGGAGCGTCCGGGGCGGCATTCCCACGCAGAACGTGGGAACGATCAGCGTGAGTGTCTTATTGGCGGAACGGCGCGAAGTTCACATTGGTGCCCGCCGGGCGCATGTCCTGCAGGTACGAGTCCTTGTCGGCGCTCAGTTCCAGGCTCAGGGCAGCCTTGCGCTTGCCTTCGTTACGGATCACCAGGCCTTCGAGCTTCTCGCGAAGGAACACGGTCGGCACTTTCAGGTGCAGCAGTTCGTCGGTGGCCGGGGTGTGCATCAACAGGTGAATCCACTCGTACTGACCGATCGCCAGGCGCGACACCGGCAAGTCGAACCACCAGATGTTGCGGTTGCGGTTCAGTTCGGCGAAGTGGCAATTGTTGGTGCCGAGCACGGCACCGCCCAGTTCCTGGTTGCGACGGGCGATGGCCTGCTTTTTATCGAGTTTCATAACATTCCTGCGGGATCGGTTCTGTGGCGCGTGGCGCCCTTATGGTGGGCATTCTCGGGGGTACGGTCGCAAACATAAAGCCCAACCTGCACGTCGCGACGAAATGAAGCCGTGAAAATAAATGAAACTTGGCGCAAACCGGGCCAGTCAATCATTACGTACTGACTTTCCCCGTTAATGTTCCAAGGAGAATCACCATGGGTAGCACGAGCGATAAAGTGAAAGGCATGGCCAACGAAGCCGTCGGCAACATCAAGCAAGGTGTCGGCAAAGCCACCGACAACACCAAACTGCAGGCCGAAGGTAAAGTGCAAGAGAAGAAAGGCGAGGCCCAGCAAGCGGTGGGCAAAGCCAAGGACGCGGTCAAGAAAGGCGTCGACAAGGCTTGATAGAGCCTTGAACGAAACAACGAAGCGGCCATCCAAGGATGGCCGTTTTCGTGTCCCGTTCATATGCGGTCACGGATCACAGTGTTTCAAAGTCGCCAAGTAAGCTACTTTGATGAGAGAAAAACGGCCCCTGAGTCGCCACGACTTCAACCTGTTTTGCGGCGAAAGGAGACGCGAATGATTTTTCCGGACATGAAAGGTCTGCCCCTGCACCGGGTGATGGTGCGCACGGTCACTGAATTCGTCGACGACGAGATGTCGACCTATGCCTCGGCACTGGCCTACCAGATGCTGTTCTCGCTGTTCCCGTTCATTCTGTTCCTGATTGCCCTGATCGGTTTCCTGCACCTGCCGGACTTCTTCTCCTGGCTGCGCCTGCAATCGGAGCTGGTGTTGCCGCCCCAGGCGCTGGAACAGGTCAACCCGGTGATCGATCAACTGCAGCAGTCCAAGGGCGGCCTACTTTCGGTGGGTATCGTCATCGCCCTGTACACCGCGTCCGCCGGCGTGCGCCTGATGATGAGCGCGATGAACGCCGCCTACGACGTGGTCGAGGGCCGGCCCCTGTGGAAGCGCTTTCCGCTGTCGATCATCTACACCGTCGGCATCGCCGGCATGTTGCTGGTGGCCGCGGCGCTGATGGTGCTCGGGCCGCAGGTGATGGGCTGGATCGCCGCGCAGGTCGGGCTGGAAGAAGTCATCGTCACCTTGTGGACGATCGCCCGCTGGCCGGTGATCGTGATCCTGATGATGGTGGCCGTGGCGTTGATCTACTACGTGATGCCCGACGTCAAACAGGAATTTCGCTTCATCACGCCGGGCTCGGTGCTGGCGGTGGTGGTATGGATCATCGCGTCCCTGGGGTTCGCGTTCTACGTCAAGACATTCGCCAACTACAACGCCATGTATGGCAGCATCGGTGCGATCATCGTGCTGTTGTTGTATTTCTACATTTCCGCCGCCGTGTTGTTGCTCGGCGCAGAGATGAATGCGGTGATCGAACACATGTCCAGCGAGGGCAAGGATCCGGGCGAGAAAGTCCCCGGCGAACTCGATGAACATCCCAAACAACACGTTTCCGGCCTTGGGCGCGATCACTCGCTCAAGCCGAACACTGACGAAGCCTGATCATGATCCGTGAAATCCTGAAGATGGGCGACGAACGCCTGCTGCGCATCGCTCCGCCAGTGCCCGCCGAAATGCTCGACAGTCCGGAACTGTGGCAACTGATCGACGACATGTTCCAGACCATGGAAAGCGTCGGCGGGGTCGGCCTGGCCGCGCCGCAGATCGGCGTTGATCTGCAACTGGTGATCTTCGGCTTCGAGCACAGCGAGCGTTACCCGGACGCCGAAGCGGTGCCGCAGACGATCCTGATCAACCCGCTGATCACGCCGCTCAGCCCGCTGATGGAAGAGGGTTTTGAGGGCTGCCTGTCGGTGCCCGGCCTGCGGGGCGCGGTGGATCGCTACCAGCAGATCCGCTACGAAGGCGTCGACCCCAAGGGCGAGCCGATTGTGCGTGTGGCCTCGGGGTTCCATGCGCGGGTGGTGCAGCATGAGTGCGATCACCTGATTGGGCGCCTGTACCCGTCGCGCATTACCGATTTCAGCAAGTTCGGTTTCACCGAGGTGATGTTTCCGGACCTCGATCCCCACGCTGACGACTGAACCTGTGGGAGATTCTATGTTGCAGGGGAACCCTGCAACCTTAAATTGGGTTGGTATTCGCTCTGATTTTTCATGAGGGCGAATGCCACCCGGCAAAGCTTGCGGGCGAGGATGACCAAGGCCTGGGTTCTGGCCAGACCTCTTGCCAGATAGGATTCATAGAACGGTTTCCAAACAGGGGATCGACAAGCTGCCATAGCTGCATTGTGTGCAAGACGCCGTAATTCCCCGTCACCTTTTTTGCTCAAGTGGCGAGGACTGTGTTTCTTGCCTGAGTCCTTTGCCTTCAAATCCATTCCCAGAAAGGCGATGAACGCATCGGCGCTGGGGAACTCACCTCGCATATACGTAGTTGCCAAGCCCGTTGCCGTGAGTTCACCAATCCCTTCAATCGCTTTGCAGCGTCTGATGTTTTCGCTAATGCCGGCCTCTTGGCTGACTTTGCGAAGTAATTCCTGAATGGCCTGATCAAGCTGTTTGAAATGCTCCAACCCATGGGCCAAAAGATCTTCAAGGAGAGGTTCGTTTGACCAGCTCAGCATGATACTGACTCGGGCCTTCATCAGCTGCGCACGCTTGTTAAGCAGACTTTTCAACACCGTGTAGTGCCGTGGTGGTGGGCTCCAGACCCGCAGCCGGTGCTGTTCACTGGTTAGATAACGCGCCAGAAGACGTGCATCACAAGGGTCGGTTTTTGCACGCTGACCGATGCTTTCGCGGTAATGGCTCACCCGGTAAGGGTCCACGACGTAAACCCGATGCCCCATACCATGGGCCAGTTCGGCCGTGTCCAGGTGGTAGAGATTAGTGGCTTCCAGGGCGATCGAGCTTTGTGCGGGCAAGGTCTTCAGCCAACGACCTACAGACGTGCGGTCATTGTTGATGACCTGGGTAATTTCCAGATCTTCGCGATAAACAACGATTTCGGCCTTGGCCACATCGACACCAATCACCGTTGGCGAGGTAAGGATTGTCATGACGAATCCTCGGAGCTAGGGTTTAAGAGCTTGTCGGGGTCTACCGTAGCGCTGGCTTGCCTCTATCGTCGGTTTTACCGATGAATTCCTTATCGGCGCTTTAGGTAGAAAGGGCGGGACGAGAAGTCTCCCACGGTCCGTACTGGCTAGAGTCGGAATCGAGCTTTTAGTCCCGCCCACCCCTTCAAGTCTAAACATACAAGCGAGCTTGCTCGCGATAGCGCAATGTCAGTCAATTTATTCGCAGCTGATGGACCGCATTCGCGAGCAAGCTCGCTCCCACAGGGGATCACCGGCGTTCAAAAAGCTCCATGGCAATCATCGGTTTGCTCCGCGCATAACGGCTCAAGCGCTCGGCCATCGCCTGGGGCAGGGCGGGGTCGAAGGTGAAGCCGCGCCGCTCGTAGAAACCGCGCAGGTCCGGGTGGCAGAACAGCCACACCGGCGCCTCGACGCTCTGCACCGCTTCGGCAATCAACTGCGCAGCGATGCCTTGCTCTCGGCACGCCGGATCAACAAACAGCCCGGTCAGCCAATGCCCGCCGAACACAGGTCGCAGGCACAGCGCCGCCACGATTTCCTCCCGCCGCGCCACCCACAATTGCGCCTCGCGCACCGCTTTCATCGACGATTGATGCTGGCGGTAGAACTTGTTCATCAAGGGCCAGGACAGGTCGTCGAGCTGGCTGAAACGGATGTCGGTCATGAATCGGACTGCCGGTGCAAAAGCCGCGGATTATAAAACAACGTGCCCGCCGGGATAGGTGTATACCTGATCTCACATCCCCTCTGAGTGGAGTACGCATCATGTCCAAAGGTATGGATTCGAAGAAAGCCGCGAAGAAGAAACCGGCCAAGACCGCCATCGAAAAACGCCACGAGAAAAGGGCGAAGAAAGTCGACATCTTTGGCCACTGATCACGCCGTTCGGGAGCCCGGATCCGGGCTCCCGCCTTGTCCTTGAAATCAGCCTGCAAAAATAATCTGCAAGAATCTCCGTTGTCGTTGCACAGAAGGAATGGACTCCTTTTCCGAGCAACGCCATGGCCCATTACTTTGACGATCAGCATCGTCAGCAAATCGAAACCCTGCGCCAGCGCTTCACCGCCCGCACCGAGTGGCCGACCTGGCTGCTGCTGATCGGCGTCTACGGCGGCTGGTTCGCGATTGTGCTGGGCAGCGAACGGCTCGGCGTCTGGTGGAGCACGCTGCTGCTGATTCCGCTGCTGGTACTGTGGCTGTCGGTGCAGCACGAATTACTCCACGGTCATCCGACGCGCTGGACCTTCGTCAACAAAGTCCTCGGCTACGCGCCATTCGCGGTGTGGTATCCGTACACGCTCTATCGCGACAGCCATTTGCAGCACCATCGCGACGAAGACCTGACGATTCCCGGTATCGACCCCGAAAGCCGTTACCTGAGTGCCGAACGCTGGCAGGGCAGTTCGCTGTTCGAACGTAGCCTGCACTGGCTGAACAAGACCGTATTGGGCCGCTTCATTCTTGGCGCGCCGCTGGGGTTGCTGGCGCTGGCCGGTGAAGAGTTGCAACGTCTGAAAAACGGCGAGCGCCAGGCCTGGCTGATGTGGCTGACCCACGGCGCCCTGACCGTGCTGATGCTGTTTTTCATCGCCCGCTACAGCGTGTTGCCGGTGTGGCATTACCTGTTTTTGATCAGCGTGCCGGCGCTGTCGATCGCGATGGTTCGCTCCTACTATGAACACCGGCCGCACACGCAACCGGAGCAGCGCACGGTACTCAACGAAGCCGGATGGCCGTGGCGCTGGCTGTTTCTGAACCTGAATTTCCATCTGGTGCACCACGATTTGCCGAAGCTTTCGTGGTACGACTTGCCCGAGGCCTACCGCATGCGCCGGGAGCAATGGGTGGCGCGCAGCGGCGGATTTCTGGTGCAAGGTTATGGGCAATTGTGGCGCCAGCACGGCATCAAGCCGATCGACAGCCCGCAGCATCCGTTTATTTGAGGCCACCATGACGTCAGGTTACGCAGAGCTGTTGATGTACATCGCCCCCGAGCCGATCCGCGCGGCGAACGAGCAGTGGCTGGCGCGGATCCTCGAACACCTCGGCCGTTCGCGGCTCGATGCCGACGGCCTGTCGCTGCTCGAACTCTGGCGCTCGCCTGAGTTGCTGCTGACCCAGACCTGCGGCTATCCGTTGATGACCGCGCTGCGTGGGCAGGTGAGGATTGTCGGCCGTCCGCGCTACGAATTGCCGGACGCCAGCGCCGGCAATCATTGCAGCCTGATCCTTGCCCGCGCCGATGATCCGCGCCGCAGTCTGGCGGAGTTCTTCGACAGCCGCGGGGTGATCAACAGCGAAGATTCCAACAGCGGCATGAACCTGTTTCGTCAGCGCCTGGCCCCATTGCACCGGGACGGCCAGTTTTTCGCTTCGGTCGGCATCAGTGGCGGTCATCGCGAAAGCCTGCGCTGGTTGCGCGAAGACCGTGCCGATCTGGCGGCCGTCGACAGCGTGACCTTTGCGTACCTGGCGCAGTACGCCGCCGCAGAGGTCAGCGGATTGCGAGTGGTGGCGCGCAGTGCATTCAGCCCGACCTTGCCCTTCATTACTGCTGCCAGCACGACCGACGCGCAGATCGGGCATTTGCGCCGGGCCATGAACCGCAGCCTTCAAGACTTGCCGGATGTGGCCCGCATCCTCGGTGTGCCTGAAGTCCTGCCCGCCAGCGAAAGCGATTACCTCGTCCTGCTGGATTACCAGCGCGAGGCCGAAGAGCTGGGTTATGGCCGCTTGCGCTAGCGGCTTCTTGTAATTCACTAGTGGAATATAAAAATTCTTTTTAAGTATTTTTAACGCATAAGGCACCTTGCTAGGATCGCGCCACCGGACGACCGGACATTCAGCGACCCTTTACCAAGGAGCCCCCATGTCCGGCGCCGACTCATCCCATCGCAATCATGTGAAGACGTTGTTTCGCGACCACTACCAGTGGTTGTGCACACGTCTGCGTCGGCAATCGAATGATGCGGCCACGGCCGAAGACATCGCCGCCGAAACCTTCGCGCAACTGCTCGAAGCCCCGGGCCTGACCGCCATCCGCGAACCTCGCGCCTTGCTCACCACCATCGCTCAACGCCTGCTGTACGAGCGCTGGCGGCGGGGCGATCTGGAGCGTCGGCATCTGCACCAACTGCAACAAAGTGACCTCGATCACGCGCCGTCTCCCGAAGAACTCGCTGACCTGTCGCAGAGCCTCAAGCATTTGGACCGCACGCTTCAGCGCCTGCCGGGCAAGGTGCGCTCGACCTTTCTGCTGGCGCGCCTCGACGGCCTGACCTACCCGCAAATCGCTGCCGAACTGGGCATCTCCCAGCGTTCGGTGAGCATGTACATGACCCGTTCCCAGGCCCTGTGCAACCGCCATAGCGCCAACCAAACCCTGATTTCCTCCCAGAACAAGAGGTCCGCATGAGATCGATCAAAACCCTGCTCGGCAGTTCGCTGCTGGCCCTGACCCTGACTGCCGGCCACGTTGTGGCAGCGGAAAAAACCGCGCCGATCCACTTCGGCGACATCACCTGGGAAAGCGGCAGTTTCATCACCGAAGTGCTGCGTCTGATCGTCGAAAAAGGCTACGGCTACCCGACCGACACGCTGCCGGGCAGCACCGTCAGCCTCGAAGCGGCGCTGGCGAAAAACGATATTCAAGTGATCGGCGAAGAGTGGGCCGGGCGCAGTCCGGCGTGGGTCAAGGCTGCCGCCGAGGGCAAGGTGTTCGGCCTCGGTGACACGGTAAAAGGCGCGACCGAAGGCTGGTGGGTGCCGGAATACGTGATCAAGGGCGACCCCGAGCGCGGGATCAAACCGCTGGCACCTGAACTGAAATCGGTGGCCGACCTGCCGCGCTACAAGGATGTGTTCAAGGATCCGGAAGACCCGAGCCGTGGGCGTTTCCTCAACAGCCCGACCGGCTGGACCTCGGAAATCGTCAACAGCCAGAAGCTCAAGGCCTATGCGCTGAACGACAGCTTCGTCAACTTCCGCACCGGCTCCGGCGCGGCGCTGGATGCCGAGGTGGCGTCGTCGATCAAGCGCGGCAAACCGGTGCTGTTCTACTACTGGTCGCCGACGCCGCTGCTCGGTCGCTTCAAACTGGTGAAACTGGAGGAGCCGCCGTTCGATGCCGAAGCCTGGAAAACCCTGGCCGACGCCAACAATCCCAATCCGAAAGGCACCCGCTCGATGCCGGCTAGCCTGGCGATTGGCGTATCGGCGCCGTTCAAGGCGCAGTACCCGGAGTTGGTGACGTTCTTTGAAAAAGTCGATTTGCCGATCGATCTGCTGAACCAGACCCTGGCCGGGATGAGCGAGAAGCGCCAGCAACCACGCCAGGTCGCCGAAGCGTTTCTGCGCGACCAGCCGCAAGTGTGGAAGCCCTGGGTGCCGGGTGATGTGGCAAATAAGGTGAGCGGGAGTCTGTAGTTCTTTTCTGATATTTCTGTAGCGGCTGTTACTCCGTCTTCGCGAGCTTGCTCGCGAAAGCGGTAGATCAAACAAAACAAATTCGCTGAACCGTTTCTCGTCCGCTTCCTGTCCGAACTCCCGCATTACTGGCCGACTAGTGGCATTGCGCAAGGCCTCGCGCTGTCTATGCTCATTCATAACTAACTATGTCGACCGCCATTCAAAGCGCTCCGACGGCAATCGGTTAGCCGTGAACAAAGCTGCCAGAGTGCGCAATCCAAGGCACCGACACTTGACCGACAAGGAGCTGTTTTTAAATGGAAGTTCTTCTGCATGTTAGGAATGGCCCGCCCGCGGGCTATCAAGAGAAGGATGTCTTGATTAGAGCGTCGCTGCATGGACTCTTTGATTAATCATCGTTTATCACCTGACAACTTCCTCCTGTGGAGGAATGCGTGTGCCTGTTCTGTGGAACGTAGTGGTGGATTCTGAAAGACCTGAACTTTCATCAAATCAAAGAACCGCGCGGAAGGTGATAGAGACATGTTCAACCTACATCACAAGGCTGACCTGCAGGAAATCGAACGCTTCAGTTGTGCCCTGACCGAAGCCAACGCCAAGTTGGCGGCGATCAGCCGTTCGATGGCAATGATCGAATTCACCCCCGAGGGCATCGTTCTGGATGCCAATGACAACTTCTGCAAGACCATGGGCTACAGCGCCGAAGAAGTGCGTGGCAAACATCACCGGATCTTTTGTGAAGAAGCGTTTTACCGCAGCGAGGAATACGCCAAGTTGTGGCGTGACCTGGCCCGGGGCGAACCCATCAGCGGTACTTTCCTGCGCTTGAACAAAAGCGGTCGGGAGATCTGGCTCGAAGCCAGTTACATGCCGGTGTATGGCCCGGACAAACAAGTCAGAAGCGTGATCAAAGTGGCGTCGGACATAACGGCGCGCGTGAACAAGGAAAAGGAAGAAGAAAGCATGCTCGCTGCCATCGGCCGGTCGATGGCAGTGATCGAGTTCACTCCGGAAGGCAATGTGATCACGGCCAACGACAACTTCCTCAAGACCATGCAGTACTCGCTCAACGAAATCGTCGGCCATCACCACAGTCTGTTCTGTCACCGGGTCGAGGCCGAGTCCGCGCAGTACAAGGCGTTCTGGGCATCGCTCAATCGCGGCGAATATCACTCGCACCGGTTCGAGCGCAAGAACAAGTCCGGGCAGACCGTTTACCTCGAAGCCTCGTACAACCCGCTGTTCGACGCCAAGGGCCGGTTGTACAAAGTGGTGAAGTTCGCCAGCGACATCACTCACCAGATGACCACCTTGCAGACCGCTGCCGAATCGGCCCACAGCACTTCGGTACAAAACGACGCCTGCGCGCAAAAAGGCTCACAGGTCGTGCAGCAAACGGTGCAGATCATTCAGGACATTTCCCGCGACCTCAACGAAGCGGCGTTGAGCATCGATGCGGTGAGCAAGCAGTCGGACATCATCGGCACCATCGTTCAGACCATTCGCGGAATTGCCGACCAGACCAACCTGCTGGCGCTGAACGCGGCCATCGAGGCGGCGCGGGCGGGTGAGCACGGGCGTGGTTTTGCGGTGGTGGCGGACGAGGTGCGCAGTCTCGCGGCGCGGACCAGTCAGGCAACCCTGGAGATCGTCGATGTGGTGCGCAAGAACCACGAGTTGTCATTGAGTGCGGTGTCGAGCATGCAGTCGAGCCTGAGCCGCACCGGGCTCGGTGTGGAACTGGCGAACGAGGCGGGCGACGCGATCCGGGAGATTCAGCAGGGCTCGCGGCATGTTGTGGATGCGATCAGTCAGTTCAACGAGACGTTGCAGTTGAACTGACGGTTTCACGGCTGAAAAAAAGGATCCCCGTGGGGATCCTTTTTATTGAGCCGCTTTTCAGAGCGAGGCGAATCAGAGCGAAGCGAGGAACTTGTCTGCCGACTCGTCGCTGATCTTCGCCGAGTTGGCATCTTGTTTGTTCTGCTTCTCGGCTTCGGCCAGCTTCATCTTGTCCTGCAGGCGTTCGGCGATCTCTTTGCCGATGGCCAGTTGTTGAGCCGGCGGCATGGCTTTGATGTCGTCTTCGGTCAGGCCCATTTCCTTGAGGATACTGTCGCGCAGACGCTGTTCCGGCGTTTTGCTCATGTAGTCCTTGAACTCGTCCAGGGCCGACGAGCCTGAGGATTTGGTCGACGAAGTATCGGAGGTTTGCAGGGCGACGCGGGTCTTGGCGAAGGCTTCGTCGACGTTGTCGCTGATGCGCGTGGCTTCGCTGACTTGCTGGGTCGCCAGTTGAGTGGCCGATTCCTGCACTTTGGCGGTGGCTTCGGCGGTTTGCGCCTGGGCCTGGTTTTGCAAGGTCTGCAGCATCGCGCCGTGCAGGCCGCCTTGCAGACCGGCCGCTGCGGTGGCGGTTGCATCGTCATTCAGCGGCTTGGGCAGGTGGATGATTTGCTGTTGTTTTGCACTGACCAACATGATGAATGAACCTGTAGGTAATGACTGTCAGCCCTGGGCAGCAATTACCGTGCCTATCGAATAAGTCCTTTTATTTCAATGGTTTGTTTTTAAGTGAACGGCCAAAGCGGTCATCCCTTGCCGGTGGGCGGCAGGGGATGACCGTTGTCCGTCAGCGATGGGCGATGTTTTCCAGCGCCAGGTTGCGGGTGCGGGGGCCGAAATAACCGATGGTCAGCATCACGATCAGCATGCTGGCGACGATGAACGCCAATACGCCCGGCGTACCGAAGTGCTCGAGGAACAGACCGATCAACAGGCTGCTGAACACTGTCGACAAGCGACTGAACGAGTAACAGAACCCCACCGCCCGGGCGCGGATGTTGGTAGGGAACAGTTCGCTCTGATAGGAGTGATAACTGAAGCTCAGCCAGGCGTTGCAGAAGGTGATCATCACGCCGCAGAAGATCAGGCCGAAGGCGCTGGTCTGCAACGCGAACAACGTGCCGAAAGTCATGGCGCCGAGGGCCGAGCCGACGATCTGCCACTTGTTCTCGAAGCGGTTGGCGAATTTCACGAACAGCAACGGCCCGAGCGGGTAGGCGAGGGTGATGATGAACGCGTACATCAGGCTGTGAGTGACGCTGACGCCCTGACCGGAAAGCAGCGCCGGCAGCCAGTTGCCGAAGCCGAAGAAACCGATGGCCTGGAAGATGTGGAAGACAATCAGCATCAACGCGCGGCGCCGGTACGGTGGCTGCCAGATGTCGGCGAAACGACCCTTGCCTTCGACATCGACGGCTACCGCTTCCGGCGCGTCCAGTGGCTGGCGGTGATCTTTTTCGCAGCGCGCCTCGATGCCGTCGAGAATCCGGTTGGCCTCATCGAACCGGCCATGCTGGGCCAGCCAGCGAGGCGACTCCGGCAGACGTTTGCGCAGCCACCAGATGAACAACGCAAACACCGCGCTGGCCAACACCACCCAACGCCAACCGGACACCCCGAACGGCGTCTGTGGCACCAACCACCAGGACATCAATGCCACCGCCGGCACCGACAGGAACTGCACGAAAAACGCGAAGGCGAACGCCGAACTGCGCATGCGTTTGGGCACCAGTTCCGAGAGGTAGGCGTCGATGGTCACCAGCTCGATGCCGAGGCCGATGCCCACCAGAAAACGCATGCAGATGATCCCCAGCGCCGAACTCTGCACGCCCATCAGCACCGTGGCCACGGTGTACCAGACCAGCGCGAAGGTGAAGATCGCGCGCCGCCCGAACCGATCCGCCATCGGGCTCAGCAGGCTGGCGCCGAGAAACAAACCGAGGAACGTTGCCGAGGCGAACGCGGCCTGATCGGAGAAACCGAAAACGCCCTGATTGCCGGTGGCGAAAATGCCGTCGCGGATCAGGCCGGGGCTGATGTAGGCGGTCTGGAACAGGTCGTACAGTTCGAAGAAACCACCGATCGACAGCAGCGCCACCAGCCGCCAGATCGTGGCGACTGCCGGGAGGCGGTCGATGCGGGCGGAAATCTCGGCGGCGCGTATCGGGTCGATGCCGTCGCGTTGCGCGGCGGGGGCGTGTGCAGTCATGGGCAGATCCATTTTTTATTGATGGAAAAGCTTAGCCTGCTATCGGAAATCAAGGATTGTTTATATCGGCGGTTGGTGAGGGAAAACCGCCGATTTCTTGCAATATCCGCTTACCAATTAACGATTTATGTCGCGGGCTGCGGATCCGGCAATGCCGAGGCCGGAAGACCGAACACCTTATCGAACAGCCAGTTGAACGCGAAGGTGTAGCAAGGGATGAACACGATCAGCGCCAGATCCAGCAAAAAGGCCTGCACCAGACTGATGTTCATCCACCACGCGATCAGCGGAATCAGGAACACGATCAGCGTCAGCTGGAACCCGACGGCGTGGGCGATACGCCGTTTCACCGTGCGGGTTCGCGACACCTGGCGGCTTTCCCAGCGCTCGAACAGCGAGGTGTAAATGAAGTTCCAGGTCACGGCGATGGTGGTGATGATCACCGCCAGCGGGCCGGTGCTGCCGGGCGAAGTGCCGGACAACAGGGCCAGGCCGAGGGCCGAGAAGGTCATGCCGATCACTTCATAGAGCGACACATAGACCAGTTTGCGTTTGACGCCTTGCATGGGGAATTGCCTCTTTCTTGCGACTTTTGGCCAGTGGGGCTGGCGAAGGCGACGAAAGATAGCTTCAATAGAGGTGACAGAAAAAGTCAGTAGCTTTCAGTTTTATTGATAGGTGTGAGAAGTGAATTTCAACAGCGAAAGCATCGAGCTGTTTCTCGCGGTGATCGAACGCGGCTCGTTTTCTGCCGCGGCCAGGGCATTGGGCAAAGTCCCGTCGGCGGTGAGCATGGCCATCGGCAATCTCGAGGCCGATCTCGGTTACTCGCTGTTTGATCGCAGCCATCGCGAACCCCAACCCACGGCGATGGCATTGTCGCTGGTGCCCCATGCGCGGTTGATCGCCGATCAGCTCAAGCAATTGCAGGTGCATGCGGTGCAGTTGTCGCTGGGGCTGGAGAGCAAGTTGTCGATTGGTGTAGCGGCGGATATCGATCGCCGACGGTTGCTGACGGCGATCAAGGACCTCAGCGAGCGCCATCCGCTGCTCGACATCGAAGTGCTGACCGCACCGCAGGACGATGTGCTGGCGATGCTCCACAGCGGCCGGGTGAGCGTGTGTCTGGCGTTCGCCGGGTTGAGCGTGAATGTGCTGGAGCGTTTTCAGTTCGTCGGCAGCGAAAGGATGATCGCCACGCTGGCGGCGGACAGCCCGTTGTTGCAGGGGCAGGATCTGTTTCTCGAGGATCTGGTGCATGTGCGGCAGATCGTGGTCGGCAGTCGCGACTTGCCGATCAGCGAAACCCGGCCGCTGGTGGCCGAGTCCCACTGGCGCACCGATAACCTGGAAACAGCGCTGGAAATGGTCGAGGCGGGATTGGGCTGGGGCAATTTTCCGTTATCGGTGGTGCAGCCGTGGCTCGATAGCGGTCGGCTGAAACGGCTGAATTTTCGCAACATCGAAAACGGCCTGGTGCTGCCGGTGCACGCGGTGTGGCTCAAGAGCCAGCCGCTGCAGAAGGGCGCGCTGGCTCTGGTGGAGTTGCTTGGGAAGTGATCATTAGGCGGTTGATCGTTCCCACGCTCCGCGTGGGAATGCAGCCCGGGACGCTCCGCGTCCCTTCCAGAGCCGAACGCGGAGCGTCCGTTGAGGCATTCCCACGCAGAGCGTGGGAACGATCAAACAGGGGGCTCAGGGGTCAGGTGCTCTCGCGAATCTTCAGTTCGAAGCCCATGTCCTCGACCGGACGCGCCACGCTGTTGCCGGCCATCAGCGTCAGCATCTGCTCCGCCGCACGTTTGCCGATCGCTTCGCGGGGCGTGTTGATGCTGCTCAGGCGCGGCACCATGTGTTCCGACATCGGTAGGTCGTTGAAGCCGAGGATCGCCACTTGCTCGGGGATCCTGATCCCGTTGCGCAGCGCTTCGAGCAAAGCGCCCTGAGCCAGGTCGTCGTTGCCGAAGAAGATCGCATCGACATCCGGATGCGCCGCCAGCAGTTGCAGGAACAACTCGCCGCCCAGGCCCACGGACGATGAGCGCGGGGTCAACACTTCCAGATCCGGGTCGTAACGGCCGGCCTTCTGCAACGCTTTGCGAAAGCCTTCACCGCGCAGCAGGGTGCGCTGATCGAGCTGCGCGCCGATGTACGCCAGACGCTTGCGGCCACGGGACAGCAAGTGCTCGGCAGCCGTTTCGCCGGCGCTGAGCTGCGAGAAACCGACGCAGTTCACCCCGGCGGCGCTGTCCAGCTCCATCATGTACACGCAGGGAATGTTGCTGGCCTCGATCATCCGCCGCGAACTTTCAGTACGGTCGAAACCGGTCAGCAGCAAACCGCGTGGCTGATAGGCCATGTAGTTGCGCAGCAGGTTTTCTTCTTCATCGCGGGAATAGTGGAAGTTGCCGATCAGCACTTCGAAGCCTTTGGGCGTGAGCACCCGATGAATGGCTTCCAGGGTGTCGATGAACAAAAGGTTGGACAGCGAAGGCACCAGAACCACCACCGAATGGCTCTGGGCCGAGGCCAGGGCGCGGGCGGCGGGGTTGACCACATAGTTGAGTTCCAGCGCGGCTTTCTGGACTTTTTCCACCAATTCAGTGGCAACCGTGCTGACCCCACGCAGGGCGCGGGAGGCGGTAATCGGGCTGACGCCGGCCAGGCGGGCGACTTCATTAAGGGTGGGACGGCCGGTGGTGCGGGTGTTTTTATCGTTTTTAGGGGTGGTCATCGGGCGGCTTGCCAAACAAAAATCAAGGCACTAAGGTAGCGCTGTCCTTATGCAGCTGCAAATGCGTAAGCGAGGTCCTGCCTGATCCTCGCTTTTTGGCGTACCGACAAAACCTGCTGCAACCCAAAAAAACGACAAGAAGGCGTCGGCAACTTCTGCCTGTGCACTAGAGTCATAGCTAGCAAAGGTAGCGCTGTCTGCGCGCTGAGGTGTTACATGAATCATCCCATCACCGCCCTGGTCATCATGGGCGTTGCCGGTTGCGGCAAGACGTGCGTCAGCGAGGCCCTGTGCCAATTGAGCGGCGCCACTGCCATTGAAGGCGATACTTTCCATCCGGCCGCGAACATCGAAAAGATGAGCGCGGGGATCCCCCTGAACGACGAAGACCGTGCCGGCTGGCTCGACAGCCTGTGCGATGAACTGCGTCGCGTCGATGCCCTTGGCGAACGCCCGGTGTTGACCTGCTCGGCCCTCAAGCACATTTATCGCGAACGTCTGCGCAGCGCCTTGCCGGGCCTGGGCTTCGTGTTCCTCGAATTGACGCCGGAAGTGGCCGCCGAACGCGTGTCCCACCGTCCGGGCCATTTCATGCCGGCCACCTTGATCGAAAGCCAGTTCGCCACCCTCGAATCGCCCAAGGGCGAGCCGTTGACCCTGGCCCTGAATGCTTCGATCCACAGCGTGGAAGAACTCGCATCGCAAGCCCACGTCTGGTGGCAGGCCCATGGCCTGAAACAGGCGGTATGAGTGTGATTGCGAAGATAGCGCTGTCCTTTCGACTTCTGATTAACCCGCTTTAATAACAACAACAAACCAGGAGACACCCCCAATGTTTGGCATGTCCCATGACGCCTATCTGCTGCTCGATGCAGTGGTCACGGTGATCGGACTCATCGTCCTGATCACCAAATTCAAGATTCATCCCTTCATTGCCCTGACCATCGCCGCCGCGTTCCTCGGCCTGACGTCCGGCATGCCGATCGGCACCATCATCAAGGCGTTCCAGGACGGCTTCGGTGGCGTGCTCGGTTTCGTCGGCATCATCCTCGCGTTGGGTACGATGCTCGGCAAGATGATGGCCGAATCCGGCGGTGCCGATCAGATCGCCCAGACCCTGATCCGCGCGTTCGGCAAGGACAAGGTTCAGTGGGCGATGATGTTCGCCGCGTTCCTGGTGGGCATTCCGCTGTTCTTCGAAATTGGCTTCGTGCTGCTGATTCCGCTGGTGTTCATCGTCGCTCGCCGCACCGGTGTGTCGATCATCAAGATCGGTATCCCGCTGCTCGCCGGCCTGTCCGCCGTGCACGGCCTGGTGCCGCCGCACCCGGGCCCACTGCTGGCCATCGGCGTGTTCGGTGCCGACATCGGCAAGACCATTCTGTACGGTCTGATCGTCGCGCTGCCGACCGCCATCATCGCCGGCCCGATCTTCGGTACGTTCATCGCCAAGCACATTCCCGGTACGCCAAATCAGGAGCTGGTGGATCAACTGGCCCGTGAGTCGGACTCGCAGGAGCTGCCAAGCTTCGGCATCACTCTGGTCACCGTGCTGCTGCCGGTGTTCCTGATGCTGCTGAAAACCTTCGCTGACGTGGCGCTGCCGGACGGTCATTTCTTCCGCACCTGGATGGACATGATCGGTCACCCGATATCGGCGCTGCTGCTGGCATTGCTGCTGTCGCTGTACACCTTCGGCTACAAGCAGGGCATCGGTTCTCAGCAGATGCTCAAATGGCTCGACGCGAGCCTGGCGCCAACTGCCGCGATCATCCTGATCATCGGTGCCGGCGGTGGCTTCAAGCAGATGCTGGTAACCAGCGGCGTGGGCGACGTGATCGGCCACATGGCGGTCAGCGCGCAAATCTCGCCGATCCTGCTGGCGTGGCTGGTGGCGGCGGTGATCCGTATCGCGACCGGTTCGGCCACCGTGGCGACCATCACGGGCGCGGGCATTGTGGTGCCGGTGGTCGGGATGATCCCGGGCGTGAATCGTGAGCTGCTGGTGCTGGCCACCGGTGCCGGTTCCCTGATCCTGTCCCACGTCAACGACGCCGGTTTCTGGCTGGTGAAGCAGTACTTCAACATGACCGTGGCCGAGACCTTCAAGACCTGGACAGCGATGGAAACCATCCTGTCGGTGGTGGGTCTGGGCTTTATTCTGTTGTTGTCGCTGTTCGTTTAACCCGAACGCAAGACACAAAAAAACCGCAGCGATGCGGTTTTTTTGTGCCTAGATCGTTCCCACGCTCCGCGTGGGAATGCAGCCCGGGACGCTCTGCGTCCCAAAGCGGACGCGGAGCGTCCATTGAGGCATTCCCACGCAGAGCGTGGGAACGATCATCACCTCAGGATTTGGTCACGAGGCCATCCGCCCGGAACATCCCGCGAATCCCGCGTACTGCCTGGCGAATCCGGTCCTGGTTCTCGATCAGCGCGAAGCGCACATGATCGTCGCCGTACTCGCCAAAACCGACACCCGGCGAGACGCAGACCTTGGCCTCGGCCAGCAGTTTCTTGGCGAACTCCAGCGAACCGAGGTGCGCGTAGGCTTCGGGAATCTTCGCCCAGACGTACATCGAGGCTTTCGGATTTTCGACCATCCAGCCCAGTTCATGCAGCCCTTTGACCAGTACGTTGCGACGCTGACGATATTGCTCGGCGATGTCGCGCACGCATTGCTGATCGCCTTCCAGCGCAGCAATCGCGGCCACCTGCAGCGGGGTGAACGTGCCGTAGTCGTGATAGCTCTTGATCCGCGCCAGGGCGCTGACCAGTTCCGGGTTGCCGACCATGAAGCCTATGCGCCAGCCCGCCATGTTGTAGCTCTTGGACAGGGTGAAGAACTCCACCGCGATGTCCTTGGCACCCGGCACCTGCATGATCGACGGGGCTTTCCAGCCGTCGTAGACGATGTCGGCGTAGGCCAGATCGTGCACCACCAGCACGTCGTACTGTTTGGCGAGAGCAATCACCCGCTCGAAGAAATCCAGCTCCACGCACTGCGCGGTCGGGTTGGACGGGAAGCCGAGGATCATCATCTTCGGTTTCGGGATCGAGCCGCGAATCGCCCGTTCCAGCTCGGCGAAGAAATCCACGCCCGGCACCAGCGGCACCGACCGCACCTGGGCGCCGGCAATCACGGCACCGTAGATATGAATCGGGTAGCTCGGGTTCGGCACCAGCACTGTGTCGCCCTGATCCAGAGTCGCCAGCATCAGGTGCGCCAGGCCTTCTTTGGAACCGATGGTGACGATGGCTTCGCTTTCCGGGTCGATCTCGACCTCGTAGCGTTCCTTGTACCAGTTGGAAATCGCCCGGCGCAGGCGTGGAATGCCTTTGGACGTGGAGTAACCGTGGGTGTCTTCGCGTTGTGCAACCTGCACCAGTTTTTCAACGATGTGCGGCGGCGTGGCGCCGTCGGGGTTGCCCATGCTCAAGTCGATGATGTCTTCGCCACGACGTCGGGCGGCCATCTTCAGCTCGGCGGTGATGTTGAAAACGTAAGGGGGGAGTCGATCTATGCGCGCAAAGCGGCGCGGCGAACCTTGTTCAGCCATTGTTGCCTCGGATAACGTAAGCGCCCGGAACCGTCCGAGCGACGCTGGTCACTGCGGTGACCTGTGGCGGACGATAAGGTCAGCGATGGCATACTGTCCAGAGCCTTTGTAAACAAATTTTTCCCAAGGAAATCGGTTGATGGAATTTACCAGCGGCTTCTTGCTGAGCCTTTCGCTGTGCCTGGATATCGGCGTGGCCAACATCGCGATGATCACCCTGGCGATGCAGCGCGGCTATTTTCAAGGCTTCGCGCTGGGCCTCGGCACCTGCGTCGGCGACCTGATCTACGCGGTGCTGGCGCTGGCCGGGATGACCGTTCTGCTGCAATACGAAACCGTACGCTGGGTGCTGTGGATCGGCGGTTCCGCGCTGTTGATCTACTTCGCGGCGAAGATGATCTATTCGGCGATCCACCACGAGGCGCAACTGGCGGCGACCGCCGAGGTCGGCCAGAACTCCCATCGCAAGGAATTCTTCCGTGGGATTTTTCTCGCCATGTCGTCGCCTAGCGCCATCCTCTGGTTCGCGGCAGTGGGCGGCACGTTGATCGCCCGCTCCGGTGGTGGCGGTCCTTTGAGCTCGGCACTATTCCTCGGTGGCTTCCTGTGCGCCGGGCTGTTGTGGTCGGCGGGGCTGTGCTTCGCCGCCAGCCATGGCGGCAAGTTGCTCGGCGACAAACTGTTGCGCTATTCCTACATGGCATCTGCAGCGATCTTCTGCTATTTCGCGGTCTACGTGATCGTATCCGGTTACAACGAGTTCGTCGGTTCCGGCGCCGCCGAGGCCCTGCATACGCTGTAAATGTGCGAATCGGGTTTGGCTTCTATACTCCCAGCCGAACCCACTTTTTTCGTTCAAGGAGTCGAGTCATGGATGAGCAAAAACGCGTCGAAGTGGCTGAACCTCGCTTCGAACATGGACACTTCCTGCTGATTGCAGGATTTCGCGATCGTTTCACCCAAGAGACTGTTCAGGACATCCCTGCGCTGTGGGAAAAACTGATCCCGCACATCGGAAATATTCCGGGGCAGAAGGGCGAAGTGACCTACGGCGTCTGCAGCAATTTCGACGGCAACGGCGGTTTCGATTACATGGCCGGGGTCGAAATCAGGAAGCTGGATGACTTCCCGCAGGAAAAGTATCCGTGGATCGAAATCCTCCCGCGCCAGTACGCAGTGTTCGAGCACAAGGGTTCGCTCGACCTGCTGCCGCAGACTATTGAGTACATCTACAAAACCTGGCTGCCGGCCTCCGATTACAAGGGACTCAACGCCCCGGAGCTGGAACGCTACAGCGCCGATTTCAATCCGAAGCTCAACACCGGCAAGCTGGAAATCTGCGTCCCGGTCGAAAAGAAAACCTGATCGGCAACCGGCAGCGCGAACCTGCTTCGCGCTGCCGGTCGAACTTTACTTGCCCTTGATCCGTCGTGCCCGCAACAGGTCGATGCCCAGGGTAATGAAGCCGAAGAAGCTGATGCCCAACACCATCAACAAACCGATCTCAACGCTGCTCATAAACGGTTCCCCCCTCGGGTGATCAGAGACAGGCGTCAGAAATAGACCGTCCCGAATCCGAAGAAAAGCGCTTATACGCAGGCTTTACGCCGCCCGTGCGGATCGATATGAACACCTTATTCCTTTATCCTTGGCGGCCTTGTTTCCACTGATTTCGAGCTGCCATGAACACCTTCATCCGCCACGTTACCGCCGCCGACCTGGATCGCTGCTACGCCATCGAAACCCTCGCCTATGAGGGCGACGAGGCCGCGACCCGCGAAAAGATCGCCACGCGCATTGCCACCTGGCCGGACGGTTTCATCGTCGCCGAGGTGGACGGGCAGGTGGCCGGGTTCATCAACTCCGGTGCGGCGTTTGACGTGCAGATGTCCGACGAGGCGTTCAAGGAACTGATCGGCCACGACCCTGCCGGGCCGAACGTGGTGATCATGTCGGTAGTGGTGCACCCGGATTATCAGGGGCAGGGCCTGGCGAAACGCTTGATGGCCGAATTCATCGAACGCATGCGCGGGATGGACAAGGCGACGATTCATTTGATGTGCAAGGAAAAACATATTCCGCTGTATGCCGGGTTTGGCTTCGCCTACATCAAACCCTCGGAGTCCGACCACGGCGGCATGGCGTGGCACGAGATGATCCTGACGCTGTAACCGCGTTGATCGTTCCCACGCTCCGCGTGGGAATGCAGCCCGGGACGCTCTGCGTTCCTGCCGCACCACTGATGCAACGCCTGGCACCGTCGTGACGCAGAGCGTCAAAGTCTGCATTCCCACGCAGACGGTTCGACGCCTCGACGTGGGAACGATCGGTGGGCGGTGTCAGTAAAGGGTGTCACGCACTCGCGCAGGGGCCTCGCGATCATAGGCCTCGGCATCGAACTGACCTTCGTTCAGACGCTTGTGAAACGCGCCCGCCGTCGGCAGCGCCGAGCGCGGCAAGTGGGTTTCAGGGTTCCACGCATCCGAACGCACAAACGCTTTCGAGCAATGAAAGAACGCCGCCTCCACCGTCACCAGCAGCACCGTGCGCGCCGGTTTGCCGTTGACCGCAAAGCTTTCCAGCAAGTCGGGATCAGCGCTGATGGTTGCCGTGCCGTTGACCCGCAACGTCTCGCCAATCCCCGGAATGATGAACAGCAGCGACACCCGCGGATCGTGCAGCACGTTGCGCAAGGTATCGATGCGGTTGTTGCCCGGCCGATCCGGCAGGGCCAGGGTGCGCTCGTCAATGATCCGCACAAACCCCGGCGCGTCGCCGCGCGGTGAACCGTCGATGCCGTCGGCACCCACCGAGCTGACAATCACCAGCGGCGAGACCCGGACCATCGCCTGATAGTCCTCGTTGAGAAAGCCGATCTGCTTGCGCACCGCCCGTTCGTGGGGAAATCCGTAAATGGCTTCCAGCGCCTCGATTGAATCGATCATCGTTGCTCCCTCGACGATTAGAAGAACAGCCCCATGCGCCGCTCGTAGCCGATGCGGCCCTTGTATGCTTCGCCGCTGTCGACGAAGCCGTACTTGGCGTACAGCGCAATCGCGGCGTCGTTGTCGGCGTCCACCGACAGTTCCAGCCCTTTGATTTCCGGCCAGGCCTGGCGCGCAACGTCCGGCAACGCCAGCAGGCAGGCCCTGCCGTAACCCTTGCCCTGGGCGCGGTGATCGACCTGCAACGCATGCAGGGTGGCGCTGTGTTCATCGGCCCATTCCGGCAACACCGGCGGGCGCTTGAGCAGCAGGAAGGCCACCGGCACGTCTTCGGCCAGCAGCGCAAAACCTTTCACGCCGGGGCCGGGTTTCGACAGCAGCGTGTGCAGGGCGCCGTGGATGTCGCCGGAGAACTTGATCTGCTCGGCGTGGATTTCAATGGCCTCGACCTGTTGGCGTTGGGTGGCGTTCAGGCTTTCGTAAGGCACAAGTCGGGCTGACACGGGAATTTCCTTTTTCCTACAAAGATGAGCTTCGGATTCTAGCGATTTTGTCTTCTCCGGAATTTTTTTGTTTCAACTGTCGATCCGGTAAATCGCCGAACGACTAAGGGTGTCTTTACAACAAAAACCAGGGAGAAACCCCATGAGTACGCAAGCGCAGATTCAAAGCCTGATCGACACCTACCGCGAGGCGGTGATGACCAAGGACGTGGAAAAAGTCATGGCCCTGTATGCCGACGACATCGTTTCCTTCGATGCGATCAAGGCCCTGCAATTCAAGGGCAAACCGGCCTACCGCGCGCACTGGGTGGATTGCATGGAAATGTGCCCTGGCCCGCACATCTTCGAATTCCACGAAATCGCCATCGAGACCGCCGACAACATCGCTTTCGCCCACTGGGTCGCCAACTGCGGCGGTACCAATGAAAAGGGCGAAACCCAGAGTTGCTGGATGCGCGTCACCGCCTGCTACCGGCAGGTCGGCGGGGCGTGGAAGATCGCCCACGAACACTGGTCGGCACCGTTCGACCCGATGAGCGGCGCGACCCTGTTCGATGTGAAACCCTGATCTTCAGCCATAGTTGATCCGTCCGATTCAGGAGAACGCCATGAAGTATTTATGCCTGGTCTACAGCGATGAGCGCCTGCTGCATTCGTCGCCCGACGGCCCGGAAGATGCCGAGTGCTGGGCCTACGCCGAGTCGATCCAGGGCAGCGGCCGGATGGTCGCGGCCGAAGCGCTGGAGTCGGTGCAGACCGCCACCACGGTGCGCATGCGCAACGGCAAGCTGTCGATCACCGACGGCCCGTTCGCCGAGACCAAGGAACAGCTGGCCGGTTTCTACCTGATCGACGCGCGGGACCTCAACGAAGCGATCCAGGTCGCCGGCAACATTCCGGCGGCCCGGGTCGGCAGCGTCGAAGTGCGTCCCGTGCGCCAGTTGAATGTCTGAGGTCAGGACGCGGGTCGAGCAGGTCTATCGCGAAGACTCGCGGCGGATCCTCGCGACCCTGATTCGCCTGCTCGGCGATTTCGACCTCGCCGAAGAAGCCTTGCACGAGGCGTTCTTCGTCGCGGTCGAGCGCTGGCAGCGCGACGGCGTGCCGGACAATCCGCGGACCTGGCTGGTGTCCACCGGGCGCTTCAAGGCGATCGACGTGTTGCGCCGTCGGGCGCGGTTCAAGGCCTCGCAGCCGTTATTGCTGGCGCAACTGGAAGAACTGGAACAGTCCGAATGGGACGCCGAAGACGTGGAAGACGATCGCCTGCGCCTGATCTTCACCTGCTGCCACCCGGCACTGGCGGCGGACGCGCAAGTGCCGCTGACGTTGCGTGAAGTCTGCGATCTCACCACCGAGGAAATCGCCCGGGCATTCCTCTCGGCCCCGGCGGCGATTGCCCAGCGCATCGTGCGCGCCAAGGCGAAGATCCGCGACGCGAAAATCCCTTATCAAGTCCCGAGCCTGAGCGAATTGCCCGAGCGCCTCGACAGCGTGTTGCGGGTGATCTATCTGGTGTTCAACGAAGGCTATTCAGCATCTGGCGGCGCTCAGGTGACCCGCGAAGACTTGACCCGCGAGGCGATTCGTCTCGGGCGATTGTTGCTGGAGTTGTTGCCGGATCCGGAAGTCATGGGCTTGCTGGCGTTGATGTTGTTGCATGAATCGCGGCGCTCGGCGCGGTCGACGTCTGATGGGGAATTGATTCTGCTGGATGATCAGGATCGCGGATTGTGGTATGCCGAGCTGATTGCCGAAGGCTGCGATCTGGTGGAAAAAGCGCTGACCACGGGACGCTTCGGGCCTTACTGCCTGCAAGCGGCGATTGCGGCGGTGCACGCCGAGGCGCCCACGGCAGGGGAGACGGACTGGGCGCAGATCGTCGGGCTGTATGACGTGTTGCTGCGGGCGGTGCCGTCGCCGGTGATCGAGTTGAACCGGGCGGTGGCGGTGGCCAAACGTGATGGGGCGTTGGCGGGGTTGACCCTGGTTGAAGGGATTCTGGGGCGCGGGGATTTGCAGGATTACCACTTGGCGCATTCGGCGCGGGCGGAATTTTGTCGGCAGTTGGGGCGGGTGGAGGATGCTAGGGCGGCTTATTCGCGGGCGCTGGAGTTGACGCGGCAGGAGCCGGAGCGGCGGTTTATTGAAGGGCGGCTTAGGGCATTGGACTGATCCGAAAGGATCGTTGGCAATATTGGCCTCTTCGCGGGCAAGCCCGCTCCCACAATTGGAATGCGATCAAATGTGGGAGCGGGCTTGCCCGCGAAGAGGCCGTTAAGGTCTGTAACAATGGATCAGGCCTGCTGGCGCGTAGCAGCCATCACAATCTCCCGAATACAAACCCCCTGCGGCTGCCCATACGCATAAGCAATCGCCGTCGCCACATCCTCGGCACTCAACACCGTCCCACCCATATCCTGTTTCCAGGCCTGATACCCGGTCTTGATCGCCTCATCCGTGGTGTGGCTCAGCAACTCGGTCTCCACCGCCCCCGGCGCAATCGTGGTCACCCGCACGTTATGCGGCGACAACTCTTCACGCAGATTCTCCGACAACCCATGCACCGCAAACTTGGTCCCGACATACGCCACATGGTTCGGGAAGGTCTTGCGCCCGGCCACCGAGCTGACGTTGATGATCGTGCCGTGCTTGCGCTCGATCATCCCGGCGACCATCGCGTGCACGCCGTTGAGCAGACCCTTCACGTTGACATCGAGCATCTGGTCCCACTGCGCCGGGTCCTGTTTGCTCATCTCGCCCAGCAGCATCACCCCGGCGTTGTTGATCAGCGCATCGGCCGGGCCGAACTGCGCTTCCGCCTCGGCCACAGCGGCCAGCAACGCGGCGCGGTCGGTGATGTCGACGCGGCGGCTGAGAGTGTTCGGCAGGGCCAGTGCTTCAAGGCGTTCGATGCGCCGGGCCAGCAACAGCAGCGGGTGGCCAGCAGCGCTCAAGCGGCGGGCGGTCGCTTCGCCGATGCCCGAGCTGGCGCCGGTGATGATGATCAATGGCTTGCTCATGGTTGAACTCCTGAGATAAGAAAAACAAATAACCAGATTCGTGACGCAGTATATTTAGCCCGCTGGAGGCTGAAAAATGCCTTATTCCTCTGTCTGCTATCGGAATCTCCTATGGATATCCGCCATCTCAAAGCCTTCCTCGCGGTGTTCGAGGAACGCAATATCACCGCCGCCGCGCAACGGCTGTTCATCAGTCAGCCCACATTGTCGGTGACCATCAAACAGCTGGAAGAAGAACTCGGCGCGACGTTGTTCGTGCGTCAGCCCCGTGGTGTGGAAGTCAGCGACGAAGCGCGTCTGTTGTACCCGCAGGCACGGCGGATGGTGGCCGAGTCCGAGGCGCTGAGTCGGATGTTTCGCGGTCGCGAAAACCGTGCGCCGCTGACCCTCGGTATCGAGGGCGATATCGCCGCCAGCCACATCGAAGCCTTTGTGCGCATGGCCCATCAGGCGTTGCCCAATCTGCTGCTGACCCTCGAGGAAGGCTGTCACGGCGATGGGCGATTGGCGGTCGAGGAAATGTGCTGCGAGGACGAACTGTTCCTGCCGCTGTGGGAAGAGTCCTATGTGATGGCGCTGCCCCTCGATCACCCGATGGCCAACGCGCAGGCCGGCTGGGCGCCGATCGAGGACTGGATCACCTGCCCGCAACATCCTTCGCATCAGCGTTTGATGGCGATGTACGGACGCTCGCCGGAAGCGGTGGCGGGACATGCCGGTTCACTGCAACAGGCGTTGCATATGGTGGCGGCGGGTGTCGGTGTGGCGATGTTGCCGCAGTCGTTGGTGAGCGGGCATGAGCGCATCGTCGTGCGCGCGCTGCACCTGCCGGCGCCGACCCGGCGGGTGGGATTGTGTTACGCGGCGCAGGCGCTGGAACTGCCGACGATGCGCGGGTTGCACGAATATTTTCAGGTGAATCGCCCGGCAGCCATCGAGGCGGCATGAGCTATTCCAGCATCTTGCTCAGCAACCAGCTCCCCGCCGGCCCCGGCGGGTACAGCCGCGACCACAGGGCATCGACGAACACCGGTTTCGGCCAGCCGCGCACCTTCAGTTCCACCAGCAAACCGTTGCCGAAACGCTCCACCAGCCAGCGCGGCAATGGGGCCCAGCCGAAACCTTTTTCAGCCATTTCCAGCAACATCAGATAACTCGGCGCCGACCACACCCGGCCTTTGCCGCGACTGTCGTAGGGATTGACGATGGTGGCCAGGCGCAGCTCGCGATGCTGTTCAAGGACCGTTTGATCGATGGAATCCTGCGTCGCCAGCGGATGCCCACGACCCACAAACAAGGCGATTTCCGTGCGCTCGGCAACGGTCGCGGTCGCCAGATCCGGTGGGTAATTGTCCTGCATCTCGGCAAACGCCAGATGCGCCCGACCGCGCTGCACCAGTTCGACCAGGTCATCGCATTCGGCGATCAGGCATTCCAGTTCCAGATCTGGATAACGTTGCTCGAAGCCCACCAGTGCCGCTTCGAAACGGTCGGACTGATAAGTGTCGGAAATCGCCACCGTGAGTTTCGGCTCAACACCTTGGGCCAATTGCCGGGCGGTCATTTCCAGACGGCTGGTGGCCGACAGAATCGCCTCGGCCCGTTGCAGCATCACGTGCCCGGCCGGAGTCAGCGTCGGTTTGCGGCTGCTGCGGTCGAACAGGATCAAATCCAGATCAATCTCCAGACTGGCCACCGCCGCACTCACCGTCGACTGACTGCGCCCGAGTTTGCGCGCTGCCGCTGAAAACGAGCCTTGAGTCGCCGCCTGTACAAACGCGAGCAACACTTCCTGAGACGCCATGAACTATCGCCTTGATCGATGGTTATTGGTTATGAAGTATCGGTGGGGTGCTGGATCATGGCAACCATCTTCACAGAGGACTTCGGCCATGACTGCCAACAAATCCATCACTGAACGTATCTTCCAGGCCATCGGTTTCGAACTGCTGGCGATCCTGATCTGTACCCCGTTGCTGGCGTGGATCATGGGTAAACCGCTGGTCGAAATGGGCGCCGTCACCATCGCCATCGCGATGCTGGCCCTGGGCTGGAACGTGGTGTTCAACGGCTTCTTCGACCGCATGCTCAAGCGCTGGAACATCGCCCACAACGCCTGGGTGCGAGTGGCGCACGCGCTGCTGTTCGAGGGCGGGTTGATCGTGATGGGCGTGCCGCTGATTGCCTGGTGGCTGTCGGTCAGTCTGTGGCAGGCGTTCCTGCTCGACATCGGCGTGCTGCTGTTCTTCCTGCCGTACACTTACGTCTACCACTGGGGTTATGACGTGGTGCGCGAGCGGCTGGTGATGCGCAGCGCCTGCCAGAACTGAAAACAAAAAATCGCCGCCTGTGAGGGCTGCGATTTTTTTGTCTGGACTCTTTCGGACCTTAAAGAAACATCCCGCCCGACGCTTCAATCCGCTGACCGTTGATCCACTGCGCCCCCGGCGACAGCAGCAGCGCCAGCGCACCGCCAATGTCATCCGGCTGCCCGGCACGGCCCAGCGCGGTGTTGCTGGCGACCATCGCATTCAGCGCCGAATTGTCGCGCACCGCGCCGCCGCCGAAGTCGGTTTCGATGGCGCCCGGTGCCAGGATATTCACCGCGATCTGCCGCGCACCCAACTCCTTGGCCTGATAACGGGTCAGCACTTCCATCGCGCCTTTCATCGCAGCGTAGGCGGCATAACCCGGCAGGGTGAAGCGGGCCAGACCGCTGGAGATGTTGATGATCCGCCCGCCATCGTTGATCAGCGGCAGCAATTGCTGAGTCAGGAAGAACGGCCCTTTCAACTGCACGTTCATCAGCAGGTCGAACTGCTCCTGCGTGGTGTCGGCGAAGGAGGCATGCACACCAATGCCGGCGTTGTTGATCAGGAAATCGAAGCGCGGACGCTCCAGCTGTTGCAGCGCTTGCTCGACCCGCACGGCGAAATCGGCAAAGCCTTCGCTGCGGCCGACATCCAGTTGCAGCATCACGGCTTTGGCGCCGAGTGTTTCCAGTTCCTGTAACAGCGCCTGGGCTTCATCGGCGCGGCTGTTGTAGGTGCCGATGATGTCCACGCCTTGCGCGGCGAGGTGCAGGGCGGCGTTCTTGCCGAGGCCACGGCTGGCACCGGTGATCAATGCGATTTTGCGGTTCATGGGTCTTCCTCGATGGCGGTGACGGTTGATGAGGCAAAGTTTATTTATCCGCTGTGAGGTGATAAACAGACTGAAACCGGAATCACTAGTCGGATTGTCCGAACAATCAATAGGTGGCCCATGAACAAACTGGAACTGCTGCGCACCTTCGTCCGGGTCAGCGAATTGTCGAGTTTCACGATGGCGGGGGAGAGTCTTGGGCTGCCGCGCTCGACGGTGTCCGAACAGGTGCAGGCGCTGGAAAGTCTGCTCGGCACGCGTCTGTTGCAACGCACCACGCGCAAGGTCCAGGCGACTCAGGACGGCCTCGCGCTGTACGAGCGGAGCAAGGATCTGCTGTCGCACATGGACGAAATCGAGAACCTGTTTCGTCAGGACGAAGCGTCGCTGACCGGGCGGATCCGGGTCGATATGCCGAACATTCTGTCGCGGCGGCTGATCATGCCGAAGTTGCCGGAATTCATGGCCCGCCATCCGAACCTTGAGCTGGAAATCAGCAGCACCGATCGCCGGGTCGACCTGCTCGCCGAAGGCTTCGATTGCGTGGTGCGCATCGGCGCGCAGCCCGATCAATCGGTGGTGGCGCGGCACCTGGGGGACTTCAGCATGATCAACTGCGCCAGCCCCGCGTATCTCGAGCGCTACGGCGTGCCGCAAACGCTTGAGGATCTGGCGCAGCATCGGCTGGTGCATTACGTCGGTGTGCTGGGTTCGCGTTCGGAAGGGTTTGTCTACGAGCAAGACGGGCAGGTTCACCGCGTGCCGATGGCCGGCAGTGTGACGGTCAACAGCACCGATGCCTACGAGTCGGCGTGCCTAGGTGGATTCGGTCTGATTCAGGTGCCGCGTACCGGCATGAACACCTATCTGGATACCGGCGAGGTGGTGACGGTGCTGCCGCAATACACCGCGCCGGCGATGGGCATTTCACTGTTGTACGCGAGGCAGCGGCATCTGCCGTTGCGGGTGCGGGTGTTCATGGACTGGCTGGGGGATTTGATTCGTTCGACGCTCTGATTTCTGCCGCAAATCCCTGTGGGAGTAAAGGCTCTCACAGGGATTCGGCTGGATCAGAAGATCTGGGTAAACAACCAATACAAACTGCCCGACAGCAGAATCGCCGCCGGCAAGGTCAGCACCCACGCCATCAGCAGATTGCGGATGGTCTTCATCTGCAAACCGCCACCGTTGGCGACCATGGTCCCGGCCACGCCCGAGGACAACACGTGGGTGGTCGACACCGGCAGACCGAACATGTCGGCGGCGCCAATGGTCAGCATCGCTACCGTTTCCGCCGAAGCGCCCTGGGCGTAGGTCAGGTGGGTCTTGCCGATCTTCTCGCCGACCGTGACCACGATTCGCTTCCAGCCGACCATGGTGCCCAGCCCCAACGCAATCGCCACCGCGATCTTCACCCACAGCGGAATGAACCGGGTGGCGTTGTCGATCTGTTGCTTGAACAGTTGCAGCTTGCCGCTGGTGTCGGCGTCGAAGGTGCCGACCTTGTTCTTGTCCATCAGGCGAATGGTTTCGCTGGCCAGGTACATATCGTTGCGCACGTTGCCCATGGCCTCGGCCGGGACTTTCGCCAGCGAGCCGTAGCCTTTGACTTCTTCACCGATGTGCCCGGTCAGGGAGGCGAGGGCCGGGATCAGTTGCGGCGTGGCTTCCTTGCTGCGCACGTAGTCGGAGAGCACAGCGCGTGGATCGGCCGGTGCCGGCAGTGGCGCACTTTTCACCAGCGCTTGCTGGGTCACTTGGGCGACGGCAGCGAATTGCAGCGACTGTTCTTCCGGCATGGTGCGGTTCAGTGCATAAGCCATCGGCAGGGTGCCGACCAGAATGAGCATGATCAGGCCCATGCCTTTCTGGCCGTCGTTGGAACCGTGAGCGAAGGACACGCCGGTGCAGGTCAGGATCAGCAGACCGCGAATCCACCATGGCGGCGGGGTGTTGCCTTCCGGTGCCTTGTACAGCGAACGGTTCTTCACGAACGCACGCAGCGCCAGCAGCAACAGCGCCGCACAACCGAACCCCACCAGCGGCGACAGCAGCAGTGCGTAACCGATCTTGGTTGCCTGGGCCCAGTCCACGCCGCTGGTGCCGTCGCGGCCATGCATCAGCGCATTCGCTACACCGACGCCGATGATCGAACCGATCAGCGTGTGCGATGACGAAGCCGGCAGGCCCAGCCACCAGGTGCCGAGGTTCCACAGGATCGCCGCGATCAGCAGGGCGAAGATCATCGCGAAACCGGCGGACGAACCGACTTGCAGAATCAGCTCCACCGGCAGCAGCGCGATGATGCCGAACGCCACCGCGCCGCTCGACAGCAGCACGCCGAGGAAGTTGAAGAAGCCCGACCAGACCACCGCGAAATGCGGTGGCAGCGAATGGGTGTAAATCACCGTGGCCACGGCGTTGGCGGTGTCGTGGAAACCGTTGACGAACTCGAAGCCCAGCGCAATCAACAGCGCCACTCCGAGCAGCAGAAACGGCGTCCAGGTGGTGACCACCGTGCCGAGTTCGTGCATGTCGTGCATCAGGCTGTAGGCGGTGAACAGCAGCCCCATCGCCAGCACCGCGAAAAACACTACGTAGGTGAACGGGCCGGTTTTCTTGTCGAGGGCCGGCCTGCCACTGGCAGCGGGGGCCGGGCTGGCGGTCAGGGAGGGAGTAGCCATGGGAGGACAATCCTGAGCGGGGGAAGGAATGTCGCCCATGATCGTTGCTAAATATTACAGAGAGGCTGCGACAGATCAGTGTTTGGCAGATTAGCCGCGCCGTTGGTCTTCTGACTGAAGACGGTGATCGTTCCCACGCTCTGCGTGGGAATGCATAAGGTGACGCTCCGCGTCACAGGGACGCGGAGCGTCCCGGGCGGCATTCCCACGCAGAGCGTGGGAACGAGCGTGCGACTGTAGCGGCGCTGAATAAAGGTCAGTAATCCCGCCGCTTGCGAAACGCCCAGCGCCCGGCAATCACGGTGAACGTCGCCACCAGCGCCACCAGAATCCAGAACCCTTCCGGATCGGTGGCCAGCGGCACACCGCCGACGTTCATGCCGAAGAAACCGGCAATGATGTTGATCGGCAGTGCCAGCACCGTGACCACGGTCAGGGTGAACAGCGTGCGGTTGCTCTGTTCGTTGAGGTTGGCGGCGATCTCTTCCTGCAACAGCTTGATCCGCTCACCGAGGGCCGTGAGGTCGTTGATGATCAGCGCGAACTCCTCGGTGGATTTGCGCAACTCCTTCACGTCTTCCTTCTGCAACCACGGCGGCGGCCGGTTGAGCAGGCGCAGCAGCGAACCCGGCTCCAGCGCCAGCAGCCGTTGCAGGCGCACCAGCACTCGTCGGTTGGCGCCGAGTTCGGCGCGGTTGGTCGAAAGTCGCGAGGACAGCAATTCGTCCTCGACCTGATCGACGCTCATGCTGGTCTTGCGCACGATCTGGGTCAGCACTTCGCCCTGATCGCGCAGCAAGTGCACCAGCAGTTCGAGCGGCGAACGAAAGCACTCGCCGGACTTCACCGACGAACGCAACTTGTCCACCGAGTGCAGCGGTTGCAGACGCGCACTGACGATCAGTTTGCTGCGCACACAGACCCACAGCGTCGACACGTCCGACGACACCATGCTGCTGAGGTTGAACACCACATCGTTGACCACCGCCAGCAACGCCGAATCGACATGCTCGATGCGGGTCGAGCGCGAACCTTCGTGCAGCGCTTCGAAAAACTCTTCGGGCAGTTGCAGATGGCTTTTCATCCAGCGCTCGCACGCGGCGTGCGCCAGGTTCAGGTGCAGCCAGAGAAATTCATCGCCCTCGCTGTCGTCTTGCAGGCAGCGCAGGGCGGTCGCCGAATCCACCTCGCGCCCGCGTTCGCCGGGGCGAAACCGAAAGCCGTAAAGCAGGCCGAACAGGTCAGGATCACGATGACTGATATCGAGGCTGTGGTTCATGAAGGCTCGCTGCGAGGAGGCGTCTGTCGCGGGATTTGCAGATTCACCTGAGCCGCAGCATCGCAATGTCACATGACGGTTGTGTGACGGCAGGGTGACGTGAAATCCGACCGGCCAGTGACTGTGTACCGGTTCGGTTACCGAGTCGGTACACAGTCGATCTCAATTCGTGCAGACCGCCGCCGATGCCCGGTTATCTATAACCGTCATTGGAGATTTCCCATGGTCAGCATCACGTCTGTTTCGATCAATCAGACCGTCAGCACGCCCACCAGCAAAACCTCGATTGCCGATACGGGCGACGACACCTCGACCACCGCGGCGGCCAGCACTGGCGTGAAAGCCGACACCAGCAAAGTCGCGGCGGGTGGTGGCGCGGCGCCGGCGGGGGACAGCAGTTCCAGCAGTGATGAATCGGACACCGTGAAAGAACTGCGCAAGCAGATTGCCGAGTTGCAGAAGCAGTTGCAGGAAGAGCAAAAGGCGCTGCAAGCGGCTCAGGCGAAGCAGGAAAGCCAGGATGCCAAGGCGGCGGATGTTGCGGCGGCGCAGTCGCAGATCGCGACGACGTCGGCTTCGTTGCAGACGGCGACGGCGGCGTTGTTGGCGGCTTTGCAGGATTCGGATTCGAGTACGTCGGGCTCGCTGGTCAGTACCTCCGCATAAATTGCAGACACAAAAAAGCCGCACAACCCAAAAGTCGTGCGGCTTTGTTTTATCAGCCAATCAAGTGTCTTGCTTGTCGCTCAGCACCTTGCCGGTGGTCGCATCGAAGTCCACATCAAACTCCTTGCCATCCGCAGTACGCAACTCAACTTCGTACTCATAACCATTGAAGTGGTTATCCAGATCCGTGTCAGTAATGGTCGCACCCGGATGCAGTTTCAGCGCTTGTTCGTTCATCGACTCCAGCGACTTGATCTTGCCTTCCTTGACCAGTTGCGGGATCTGGTCAACGCGAACGTCAGCCTGGGCCAGGCCAGCGGTGAGGGTCAGGGCGGCAGCGGTAAACAGGGCAGTCAGGGTTTTCATCGTTTATTCCTTTGGGTGATTCGTTTAAGTGAGTTCAGGTTAATCGCCGCAACTTAACTCACCCTTAAAAACACCCGGCCGGTTTGCGTCGTTTGTTCAATTGCTGTTCTGCGCAAACTTTCATGCTCAGCCTTCGATTAATGGAGGTGGACATGAAACGCATCTTTTCGTGGCTGTACGCGCCGTTGTTCTGGGTTGGATTTATTGGCGGCGCAATAGGGTTGGCGGGGTATTCACTGCTGTGGTTGTTGCCGCTTTTTGTTTTAGCGCTGGCGGTGTCGTTCGCGGGTGAATGGCTGTTGCCGTATGAAGTGAACTGGAACCGTCCCATCGGTGATCGTCGTCGCGACATGCTGCACGCGCTGGTCAACGAAGCGCTGAATGCCCTCGGCCTGTTGGCATTGCCGGGGCTGGTGGCGCTGCTGGCGATTGACGGTGCGTGGCCGTCGAACTGGCCGTTGTGGCTGCAAGTGGCGCTGGCGATTTTCATTGCCGATGCGGGCGTGAGCCTGATGCATTACGCCAGCCATCGCGTGCCGTGGATGTGGCGGCTGCACGCGATTCATCACAGCGTCGAGCGGCTCTACGGGTTCAACGGTTTGATGAAGCATCCGCTGCATCAACTGCTGGAGGCGACGGCGGGGCTGTTGCCGTTGCTGGTGTTGGGCATTCCGTCTGAGGTGGCGGTGTTGCTGGTGTTCGCCATTGCGATCCAGCTGTTGTTGCAGCATTCGAACGTCGACATGCGCGTCGGCCCGTTGCGCTGGATTTTCGCCTGGGCGCCTCTGCACCGATTTCATCACATGAAGTACGGGCGCGCGGGTGACGTCAATTTCGGGCTGTTCTTCACGTTGTGTGACTGGTTGCTGGGCACTGGGTTTTACACCGAGGATTACCGGATCGGCGAGGGTGATCTGGGTATCGGCAGTCGTCCGGATTTTCCCCGTGACTACGTGGCGCAGTTGCTCGATCCGTTCAAACCGGCAGCGCTGGACAAAGAGCCGAAAGTGCCGGAGGGCTTGAGACGTTGAATCAGTCGAGCAGGCGCAATTCGATGTGCTGCAACGCCTGACGCGCCGTCACGCCGAAGAGTTTTTTCAGGCTGCGGGAGAAGTGCGCCGAATCGGCGAATCCGGCGGCGTGGGCAGCATCGGTCACCGGGCTGCCCGCCAGAATCGCCGCCATCGCCAGCCGCAAACGGCGCCACAGCACCAGCCTTCGCACCGGCAAACCGACCTGACTGACGAACAACCGCTGCAACTGGCTCAGCGACACATGGGCGGAATCGGCCACGGCGCTGGCGGGGACTTTGCTCGACAGTAAGGCGTCGACGGTGGCGAGGGCCCGTTCGATGCGCGGGTCATTCAGTGGGCGACGCGGGCATTGGCCAATGGCGAGATCCAGCGCCGGCAGCGACCACTCGATGTCGAACAGCGCATCGCGCAATGTATCGGCATCAAACCGCAACGGTTCGGCGTAAACGGTGAACACAGGATCCGGCGCCTCGACAATCGCATGCCGAGTCTGCGAGGCGATCAGCAGGCGGGAAGTGGTGACGGGGTTGTCCTCGACCAGCACAGTCACCGGGCGGTCAGGGGCAAGAATCAGTTGGTGGGCGTAGTGGGAGTGGGGCGCAGTGCGCCCCGACATCCCGTGGATCAGGCCATGGTCGTGCCCCAGCCAGAGGCGGCCTGTCCAAGGGGTGTCCGGTTGCATCAGAAGCCGTTGTTCTTCAACACCTGATCCACACTGGCGGCGGCCGGGCGTTTGTAGAATTTCAGCAGCTCGCTGGCGCGGTTGGTGAAGATGCCGTCGACACCAGAGGCCATGACTTTTTCGAAGTCCACCGGCTCATCCACGGTGTAGACGTGCACCAGCAGACCCTTGTCGTGGGTGTACTTGTTCATCCATGGCTGCACCAGATCCGAATAGCTCTGATCGCCGCCGTGGGTCAGCTTCGCCGAAGGGCCGGTGCCGATTGCACCCTGGGCCTTGGCGTAGTCGATCCATTGCTTGAACTCGGCTTCGGATTTCGGGTCCTGCTTGCCGTAAAACGCGTTCTTGTCCTTCTCGCCGGATTCGGCAAAGGTCACTTTGGATTTCGGCTCGATGCTGCCTTCGCCGACCCACAGCAACAGGATCTTCGGCACCTGCGGCATTTCCTTTTGCAGCATTTCCAGGCTGCTCTTCTCGAAGGTTTGCAGGATCACCTTGCCGTTGCTTTCGCCGACACTGGCGACGTTTTTAGCCGGTTTGGCGCCCGCCGGGATCAGCCAGCCGCGGGCCTGGAGTTTTTCCTTCAGGTCATGTTCGATCCCCGGGAACAGCTTCGGCTCCTTGGTTTCGATGTACAGACCCGGCTTGTGCTGCGGGCTAGCCTGGGCGATGTCGATGATTTCATCGAGGGTCAGAATCTTCAGACCGACATAGGACGGGCGCGCGCGATCCGGGTACTTGGCGTTGTACCAGCTGCCGGCGTCGAGGGTTTTCAGTTCGGCCATGGTGAAGGCATTGGCCGGGCTGTCCTTGCGCTCCGGGAACTTGGTGGCGACGTCGGTGGTGCGCTGCAGGTTGTCGTCGTGCAGGGCGAACAGCACGCCGTCCTTGCTGCGCTGCAAGTCCATTTCCAGGTAATCGGCGCCCAGGTCGCGGGCCAGTTTGTAGGAGGCGGCGGTGGATTCCGGGGCATCGAAGGACGCGCCACGGTGGGCGATCACCGCCGGGTGCGGAATGCCCTCGGAGGCAGCGAGCGCAACCGGGTTTGGCTGGCTGGCGGCGTGGGCCTGGCCGAGGCCGAGCATCAGGCTCAGCAGCAGTGCGCTTTTGGTAAACGTGGCGGGCATGTCGAGGTCCTTTCGCAGGTATTTTCGAAGATGTCCCTTTTAGCAACTCAAACGAAAACGTGCTATCGCAAGACCGACATAAACGTACTGAAAGCGAAAATTTCCGCACTTTTGTGCGTTTGTTTGCAGTACGCTTGGCCACGGCAACCGCCCCGGCAGAGGGTGTGCCTCAATGCCCTGCGTGTAGACCTTCGATCACTCTTGTGAGGTTTACCATGCGCATCACATCGCAACTCATCTGCCAGGCCGCCGACGACCTCAAAGGCTTCGTCGGCCTCAACCGCAAGACCGGCCAGTACATCGTGCGCTTCAGTGAGGACTCGTTCGGCATGGACGTGGCCGATGACGGCATCATCCCGTGCAGCGAATTTGTCTGGGCACCGACCACCGAACAGACCATGACTCTCAAGCGTGAGCTGATCCAGTTATTGCTGGATCAGAACATCGATGACCGGATCAACATCACCGAGCCGTTGCGCGTTTACATGAGTAAACGCGAAGTGCCGGAGATTGAGGCGGTGCGTAGTCTGGTGAAGGGTTGAGGTTCTGCTGCGACTGTTCCGGCCTCTTCGCGGGCAAGCCCGCTCCCACAGGTACCGCGTGATCTTGAGAACAGCGCAGTACCCTGTGGGAGCGGGCTTGCCCGCGAAAGGGCCAGTGAGTACACCTCAATACTCACTGGCCGAACCGATACTCCCGCTCCACCCGACACACTCGCGTCTGAAACGCCGAATACCATTCAGCCCGCCCGCGCGCCTGAATCACCCGGTGCTCCGGATGCTCGCGCCAGGCCAGAATCGCCGCCTCACTCTCCCAGTACGAAACCGTAATCCCCACTCCGTCTGCCCCACGGATCGAATCGATACCGAGAAACCCCGGTTGCTCGGCAACCAACTGCATCATGTGCTCGGAAGCCTCGGCATAGCCGTTGTCACCTTCGGTGCGGGTCGAAGTGAAGATCACGGCGAAACACTCAGTGTTCGGTTTCATCGACATTGCTCCGAGCAGGCTTCAACAAACGCCCGCACCAGTGGTGGCAATTGCCCTTTGAGCGCTGCACGTTCCGGCTGGAACAACGTCGCGACAAAGAACACATGATTTTTCAGTTCGATGGCGCGCAGATCGCCTGCCGAATCGTGCCCCACGGCGTGTAGTTCATGGGTCAGCAACTCCCGTTCGAACTGCGGATTTACACCGTAGCGGCAGCGATAGCCTTCACGAATCTCCGACGTTTCGTACGCCTTGGCGATCAACGAACCGGGCACCAGATGAATGCTGTCCACCGCTTCCACCAGCGAGCAGGTCAGCGGTGTGAGCACTGCGCGGCTCGAGTCAGGTGAAGTTTCGCCATGTTCGGCGTCGACCCAGCCCAGCACGTTGCGGGAAAACTCCAGTACGGCATGTTGAAAACCGCCGCAGGTGCCGAGGAAAGGGCGCTGCTGCTCGCGGGCAAAACGGATGGCTCGCAGGGCTCCGTCTTCGCTTTTGTAGGGGCTGGCCGGCACACACCAGAAACCGTCGAATGGTTCCAGCGGCGTCTCGGGCAGGATTCGGTCGGTGGCCAACCATTCGAATTCGACCGGACGGCGAAGGTGTTCCGCCGCCAGTCCTAGGGCTATCGGGATGGCCTGGTGGGCAGTGACTTGCGGATCGAAATCACCGATCAGGGCGATGCGCAGGGCTCTGGATTCCATGAGTACTCGCTGTGCTTGTTGAGGGATGACGCTCACTATAGATTGGCGTTCGCGCACTCTGAATTGGCGTTTGCCCAAGTGATCAATGCAGCCACGCAATACCAACTTGATTTCCCGGATCTGGCCCTGATCCTCGCTTTAGTGCGCGGAGGCTCTCTGGCCCGGGCCGCGCAGCTGTTGAAGGTCGATGTATCGACGGTGTTTCGCGCCGTACGCCGACTGGAGGCTTCACTCGGCCAGCAACTGTTCGAAAAAAGCCGCGCCGGTTATTTGCCCACCAGCCTCGCGCAAACTCTGGCCGAGCAGGCTGAACGTGCTGAACAAGCCCTGGAAGCGGCGCGGATTGGTGTGGAGCAGGGCGGGGAAGTGGTCAGCGGCACGGTGCGCCTGACCTGTACCGACTCGGTGCTGCAAGGTCTGCTGCTGCCGGCGCTGGCGCAGTTCATGCCGAACTATCCGGCGCTGACCATTGAGCTGAGCACTTCCAACGATTTCGCCAACCTCAGCCGCCGCGATGCCGACATCGCCCTGCGCCTGACGCGTACACCGCCGGAGCATCTGGTCGGACGGGAGCTGGCGAAGATTTCCTACCGGGTCTGCGCCAGTCAGCGTTATCTACAAAAGGTTGAAGCGGCCGATCTGGCAGCGCTGACCTGGATCGCCCCGGACGACTTTCTACCCGATCACCCGACCGTCGCCTGGCGCCGCCAGCAATTGCCCGGTGTGACGCCGAGCTATCGCTGCAACAGCATGCTGTCGGTGACGGAACTGGTCCGCGCGGGGCTGGGCGTGGCGGCGTTGCCGGACTTTCTCATCAACGAAGGGCTGCAAGCCCTGAGCGAACCTTTGCACGGCTACGACACCGCGCTGTGGTTGCTGACCCGCCCGGACTGCCGCGCATTGCGCTCGGTGGTCACGCTGTTCGACGAACTGGGGCGGGCGCTGCGTTTGCCGTGATCGCGTTTAACCCGGCGCCCGGTCATTGGCGAACATGCTCACGGCTTCCACGGCTTCGCTGGCGCCGTCACGAATCTGCAGAATCACCGTGCCGGCCTGATTCGCCAGTTCGACACCTTGCGCCGCGCGACCCTGAGTGCCCTCCATGCTCTTGATCGCCTGACGGGTTTCACTCTGGATCAGGCCGATCATGTTGGAAATCTCTGCCGTCGAGCCGGAGGTGCGCGCCGCCAGCTGCCGCACTTCATCGGCCACCACGGCAAAGCCGCGCCCCTGCTCGCCGGCACGGGCGGCTTCGATGGCGGCATTCAGGGCCAGCAGGTTGGTCTGATCGGCAATCGCGCGAATTGTGTTGACGATGGCGGTGATCTGTTCGGAGCGCTCGCCCAGTTGCGCGATCAAGGTCGAGGATTCGGCAATGTCGTCGGCGATGTCGCGCATTTCACTGGCCGCTTGCTGGATCACTTGCGTACCTTGCTCGGCGACTTTTCGGGTGGCGACGGAGATGTGATAAGCGGCGCTGGCGCTGCGTGCATCCTGCTCGTGCTGCTCGACGCGGGCGGTGACGTCCGAGGCGAACTTCACCACTTTGCACAATCGGCCAGCAGCGTCATAGACAGGGTTGTAGTTGGCTTCGAGCCACACGGTCTGACCGCGTTTGTCGACGCGTTCGAACTGGCCCTGAAACAGTTCGCCCTGATTCAACCGGCGCCAGAAATCCTGGTAGGCGCTGCTGTTGACCAGTTGAGCGGTACAGAACAAGCGGTGATGTTTACCTTTCAGTTCGGCAAGGGTGTAGCCCATGCGTGTGAGGAAATTCTGATTGGCAGTGAGAATATTGCCGTCGAGATCGAATTCGATCACCGCCATGGCGCGGTCGATCGCCTGCAATTTCGCATTGGCTTCGCTTTCCTGCTGCACCTTCGAGGTGACATCCATGGCGTACTTGACCACTTTCACCACGCGGCCCGAGTCATCCTTGATCGGGTTATAGCTGGCTTCGAGCCAGATCGGTCGGCCCTGGCTGTCGATACGTTCAAAGGTGCCAGACTGGAACTGGCCACTTTTCAATCGCGACCACAACTCGGTGTACTGATTGCCACGGGCAAACTCTGGCGAGCAGAAGTGGCGATGGGCCTGGCCGATCACCTGTTCGCGGGTGTAACCCATGGTTTTCAGGAAGTTGTCGTTGGCGCGCAGAACCACACCGTCGACGTCGAATTCGATCACTGCCATGGAGCGGTTGATCGCCTCCAGCAGGCCGGCTTGTTGGTTGATGGTGTCTTGGAGATCGACGAGGGCAGTCTTGTGACGGTTGAAAATCATGCTCATGGCACTCTGGAAATAGGGCTGGAGGTGGGTTCCCTGTTTCCGCGTCAGCCAGCCAGATATATCAATGGCTGGAAGCAGTGTGCCAGCATCCCGGCTGGCGAATTCACTTATACAAAACTTTATAAACTTGTACAAGAAATCGATTTTTCTCAATTTTGTACAAGTTTTTTCAAGCGTTGGATCGACTCAACGCTACGCTGATTGTGTTACGTCCCGTGTGCTTGGCCGCGTATAGCGCCTTGTCGGAATCGTCGAACCACTCAAGGGCGTCGGCGTAAGAAGCTTGATAACGGGCGAGGCCGATGCTCAGGCTGACGCGCAGCTCGGGGACGTCGCAATGGCGGTAACGATCCATTCCCTGACGCAGTCGCTCCATCAGCGCTTCGGCTTTGTTCAGCGGCAGGTTGGGCAGGATCACGCAGAATTCGTCGCCGCCATACCGCCCGGCCAGCTCGCTTTCATCGAGCACGAATTTCAGCTCGCGGCTCAATTGCCGCAGCACCGCATCGCCGACGATGTGCCCGTAACTGTCGTTGATCGACTTGAAATGATCGATGTCGATCAGCGCCAGGATGGCTTGGGAAGTGTGCTGGCGGCACTGCTGGAACTTGAGGTGCAGCAGGTCTTTCCAGGCGCCGTGGTTGAGCAGGCCGGTCAGGCTGTCGGTGCGGCTCAGGGCGCTCAAGCTGCGTTTGTGTTCGGCGAGTTTGATCGCCAACCGATAACAGACCATGCCCAGCGCCAGCGGATAAAGGGTCAACATCGGCAGGCAGGCCCAGACCTGAGTCTGCGTGGCCGTCAGGGTGAAATGGACGCCGAACACCGACCAGCCCAGCAGCACGCCGATCACCTGGGCGACGGCGCCGAGCAGGAACAGACGCTGGCCGCCGGCGGCCACGTTGTTCATGGTCATCATCGACAGGATGGTCACGGTGGTCAGCGGATTGAACTGGAAACACGCGGTCCAGAAACCACCGCACACCGAGTCATAGAGCAGGTTGCGGCGTTCGGCGCGGTAGGGGAAAGCCGAGCGGGTCGAGCATTGATAGGCCACGTGCGGCCAGAGAAAACCGTTGAACAGCAACAGCGCCCAGAGCCAGCCCGGCATGTTCAACGGATACAGCGCGGCACCGACACTGAAGAAACCGATGCCCAATCCGATGGCCCGTGGCAAATAAATGCGCCTGGCGAATGACAAGCCTTTGCCGCGTTGGTTTTCCATGATGTTCTGCGCCAGATTCATTCTGAAACACTTTGCAGTGTAATACTTCAGACAGACCGTTCATCGGCCAATGACAGACATTGTCATTTATTCCAGCGGGAAAATTCAGTGTCCTTGTGAGCCATTTACCGTGGCGCAGGCCCAATCTAGAGCTGATAGCAAGCCAGGAACATGTCCAGTGCAGAGTCGACCACGGCATTTTGCGCTGTGCTGTCGAGCGAGGGCTGGCCCATGGATATCTGCGGCCAGAAGGCAAAGGTCTTCAGCAATCCCTGCACCTGATGCGCGGCGAACTCCGGATCGACCGGTTTCAGCCGACCGTCCGCCTGGGCCGCGCGAATCCACACGGTCACGCTTTCCTCGCGTTCGCCCATGCGCGCCACCATGTTCTGTGCGCGCTCCGGCGAGTGGATCGCGGCCGCGATGGCGACGCGGGCTAGGTTCATGAAATTGTCGTCCGCCATCATCTGCAGTTTGGCCAGCAGCATCGTTCGCAATTGATCGCGCAAGGGCTGATCAGGCTGATACGACACGGCTTGCTCGGTGCTGATCCGTGCCCACAACTGGTTGAGAATTTCGGCGAACAGCTCTTCCTTGCTCGGAAAATGGTTGTACACCGTGCGCTTCGATACCCCGGCAGTGGCCGCGATCTTGTCCATGCTGGTGACCTCGAAACCGTTGGTTCGGAATTCGGCGATCGCGGCCTGGATGATGGCTTCGCGTTTACGGTCGGTGAGTCGCTGGGGAGCTGTCATAAATTCGATTCGGCAGGAAAAGGGTGAAATTACACTAGGCAGTTTACTTGTCATCAAGTTTGATGCAACCTAGAAACTACACCGGTCAGTGTAATGTTGCGTTAATCGGTGCAACCTAAAACCAGATGTCCGGCTGATGCGTGCGTGCCTTGGCCATTTATCGTCCCACCGTGGAAAGCCGTGAATTGCGCGGTGTTTCCGGAGTCATTCAGTCATGGCCAAATCCATTGCTTCTGCGGGCAGTCAAACCCCTGAACCTTCGCGTCAGGCCGAAGGCGTATTCCGCAACCACGCGCCGGTGCAGCGCGAAGGTGTGCGCAAGATGCTGCGGATCATGTGGAACATGATCTTTCACAAACCGCGCAACACCCGGCCGGCGGCGGCCATTCCGGTGCAGCCACTGACCCGCGCGGACCTGATCGCGGCGCCCAACCACAGCGTCTATCGCCTCGGCCACTCGACCTTGCTGCTCAAACTGCAAGACAAGTTCTGGATCACCGACCCGGTGTTCGCCGAGCGTGCCTCGCCTGTTCAATGGGCCGGGCCGAAACGCTTTCACCAGCCACCGATCAGCATCGATGAATTGCCGCCGATCGAAGCCGTGATCCTGTCGCATAACCACTACGACCACCTCGACTACGAAGCAGTGTTGAAACTGGCGGACAAGGTCAACGTGTTCCTGACTCCGCTGGGGGTTGGCGACACCCTGGTCAAATGGGGCATTGATGCCAACAAGATCCGCCAGTTCGACTGGTGGCAAGGCACCGAAGTCGCCGGCATCCGCTTCATCGCCACCCCGTCGCAGCACTTCTCCGGACGTGGCCTGTTCGACGGCAACCAGACGTTGTGGGCTTCGTGGGTGATCATCGATGGCGACACGCGAATTTTCTTCAGCGGTGACAGCGGCTACTTCGACGGTTTTAAACGCATTGGTGAACAGTTCGGTCCCTTCGATCTGACCCTGATGGAGACGGGTGCCTACAACGTCGAGTGGCCTTACGTGCACATGCAACCGGAAGAAACCCTGCAGGCCCACATCGACCTCAAGGGCCGCTGGCTGTTCCCGATCCACAACGGCACGTTCGACCTGGCAATGCACGCCTGGCATGAGCCCTTCGACCGCATTCTTGCTTTGGCCTGGGAGCGTAGCGTGTCGATCACCACGCCGAAAATGGGCGAGGCATTCAACCTGATGCAACCGCAACGTGGGGACGCGTGGTGGTTGGAAATGGAACAGGAGATGTCAGAAAAAGGGCGCGTTGCTTGTAGCGGCTACAAGGCTGGGTGAGTTTTCCTACCAGCACTGGTTCTTGTTGCTGACAGCCGTTTCCTGCGGCTTCGGTAGGCTTGGTCGCGAGTGAAATGACTCACTCGTGATTGGCTTAAACAAGGACTAGAAAATGAAAATTCGCTTTAAACGCAGCGCGAACACGCTGGCGCAGGCCATCCTGCTTTCGCTGACCAGCAGCGCCGCTTTCGCGGCGCCCTCCAGTGCAACACTTGAATACGCCAGCGCCAGCGAGCTGAGTGCAATGATGGTCAGCAACGAACTGACCTCGGTCGCACTGGTTCAACATCTGATCACGCGCATTGCGGATCTGGACAAGCAAGGCCCGACACTCAACGCCATCATCGAAATGAACCCTCAGGCTCTCGACATCGCGACCGTGATGGATGAAGAGCGTGCGCAAGGCAAACTCCGTGGTCCGCTGCATGGCATTCCTGTTCTGTTGAAGGACAACTTCGATACTGCCGACAGCATGCAAACCAGTGCCGGCTCGTTGGCCATGGTCGGGCAACCGGCAGCTCAAGATGCATTTACGGTTAAACAACTGCGCGATGCCGGCGCCATTCTGTTGGGCAAGGCCAACATGAGCGAGTGGTCAGGGATGCGTGATATGGCCGTGCCCTTGGGGTGGAGCGGGCGCGGCGGCCAGGGGAAAAATCCTCATGTGCTGAGTGAAAGCACCTGTGGTTCCAGTTCCGGCCCGGCGGCAGCGGTCGCCGCCGGTTTCACTCCGCTGGCGTTGGGGACTGAAACCAATGGTTCGATCAGTTGCCCGGCGTCGGCCACCGGTGTGGTTGGCGTCAAACCGACGCTGGGATTATTCAGTCGTTCCGGCATCGTGCCGATCACCCGCTTGCAAGACACGCCGGGCACACTGACCCGCACCGTGCGGGATGCCGCGCTGCTGTTCAATGTCATGCAAGGCATTGACACCTCGGACAGCGCGACTGCCGATGCCCCAACTGGCGTTGACTACACCGCACTGCTTTCCAGTGAAGCCTTGAAAGGCAAACGGATCGGTTATCCGATTGCGTACACCGGGTCCCACGATACGGTACTGAAGCCGAGTCTGGAGATGCTTGCCGCCATGGCCACCCTGGAAGAGCAGGGCGCTACGCTGGTCCCGCTGACTGTGCGTCTGCCGGACATCGATGACTACGTTAACGGCCTGATGGGTGGCATGAAGCACGAACTGCCCGAATATCTCGCCAGCCGCCAGGGACTGCCGATCAATTCATTACAGACGCTGATCGACTTCAACCAGGCCAACCCCGGTGAGGAGCAACACGGCCAGCAGACGCTGGAGGCCATCAACGCATCGGCGCTTTCCCATCAGGAGGCGACCGCACTGATTACCACCATCAGCCAGAACTTCAAAGACGCTATCGATGAGCAGGTGCGTGAGCACAATCTGGATGCCCTGTTCGCCGAATCGGACGGCTTTTCCCAGTTCTCCGCCGCCACCGCAGGCTACCCGGCAATCACCTTGCCCTCGGGCATAAGCGATGACGACACGCCGACCTCCGTGTTCTTTTACGGCCAGCAGTGGAGCGAGCCACAGTTGTTTGCCATGGCGTACAGCTACGAACAGGCTTCGATGGAACTGCGTCATCCGGGGTTCAAGGATTAAACTCCTTGCTGGCACTGTGTTGTCTTCGAATATTTGAAGCACTGCCGTATCAAGCGAACACCACCTCAATTCGGCCCTCTTTGCGAGAGCGGGGGGCCGGTTTGACCACAATCTGCACATCTCGGCCGAGGTGGGAAAGGCATTCCATCATCTTGGCTTCACTGATTCCGCGGAATTTTCCTCTCAGCATTTCGGACAGCTTGGGTTGTGACAGCCCCAAAATTTCAGAAGCTTGAGATTGAGTGAGATGACGCGCTTTGATGATTTCACCGATCTTTGCGGAAAGCTGTGACTTGATCCTCATCTCATTGGCGTTTGGTATCTCTAGATCCTCGTAGATGTTCCCGCTGCTTTCTTCGATTCCAATCAATTTGGAGTTCCTTCCGCGTGTGGGCCGACCTCAACGGGTCTTTTTAATCAGCCATTGCATAAGTTTCGTGATCAACCGACGTGGGCATCGCACCTCTGACATTCCCCCCACGCCCCGGCGCAAACCCCGGAAAGAACACCAACCCCTGCGCCTCAAACCGATAGGTCAACGCCAGCCGCACCTCATCCGCCACGTCCTGCTGCGCTTCGAATCGCTGAATGTCGCCTACTGAAACCCTGGCCTCTCGCGACAACTGTTCAACGCTCCAGCCCAACATCCCTCGGGCCTGGGCGCAATGGGTCGGGGTGAACTGGAAAAGGGCGATACGTTCGAGGATGAGGTTCATCGCTGAAGAGGCCATGGTGTGCTCCGGGCTCGAGAGTGCTGATGGAAAATGTACTGTGTTTTTGTACAGTTGTTTTCGGCCGGGATCAAACGCATTTTTTGATTTGCCCTAGTTCGCCGCCTCCAACCAGACGGACGGTGCCTGACCGAGGATCCGGCGGAACATCGTCGAGAACGCCGCCGGGCTGTCATAGCCGAAATCCAGGGCAATCCGCGTCACCGCTTCACCCGCCGCCAGACGTGCCAGCGCCAATACCACGCAGGCGCGCTGGCGCCATTGACTGAAACTCAGGCCGGTCTGCTGACGAAACAGTCTGTTGAAGGTGCGTAAGCTTACGTGCAGCTGATCGGCCCAATGCTGGGGTGATTGGTGGGCATTCGGCTGATGCAGAAAGGTCTGACACAGTTCGAGCAGCCTTCCGTCAGACGGCAGCGGGATATGCAACGGCAACGGTGCACTGCGCACCAATTCATGCAGCAACAAATCGACCAGCACGCCGTCACGCCCGGCAAGGTCATAGGTCAGCGGCAACTCCACGGCCTCCATCAGCAAGTGCCGCATCAACGGCGACACACTGATCACCTGGCAACGCTCACCCAGATCCACTGCCCCCGGCTCGATATACAAACTGCGAGTGCTGACCCCGAGCATCAACACCTCATGCGCCACCCCCGGCGGAATCCACACCGCTCGCTGCGGCGGCACCACCCAGTTGCCGTCATGCGTGCTGACCTGCATCACCCCGGTCGCGCCGTACAACAATTGCGCCCGCCGATGCGTATGACGTGGCAACAGATAGCCGTGGGAATAATCCGTACCGATCGCCACCACCGGGCGCGGCGTGTCATCCAGCAGATTGATCGAAACATTGCGCATCGAGCGGCACCCAGCAGTTGGCGTAAACGCAAACATTATTGGCTGACTTGCTGAAGCAGGCCAAGCGCCGCCGCTCTATCGTCGACCGCTCCCAAACAACGGACGACACGCCATGTTCTACCTCCTGCTGACACTCTTCGGCTGCCTGACCGGCGTCACCGCCGTGCTCTTCGGCTTCGGCGGCGGCTTCGTCGTCGTGCCACTGCTGTACCGCATGCTCACCGCGAGCCACGGCGCCGATGACCCGATCAGCCAGTCCGCCATGCACATCGCCGTCGCCACCTCGACCTGCGTGATGATCGTCAACGCCCTGGTCGCCACCGGCAAACATCGCCGCGCCGGCAACCTCATCCGTGATTACCTGTGGCCCTTGGGCGGGTTCATCGGATTGGGCGCGGTCGTCGGTGCAATCGCCGCGGTGTGGGTCAGCGGCGAAGTCATTCGTTATGCCTTCATCGCCTACCTCGGCGTGACGATTGTCGATTGCCTGCTGCGACGCGGATTTCTTACGCAGTCTGAAGGTGTCATCCCACGACAATTGGGAACGCTGGAAACGTCCGGCGGTGGTGTAGGCATTGGCGCCATCGCGACCTTTCTCGGTGTAGGAGGAAGCGTCATGACCGTGCCGTTATTGCGGCGTTGTGGGTTGAGCATGTCGCAGGCGACGTCGATGGCCAACCCGTTGAGCGTGCCAGTGGCGCTGGCGGGAACGCTGACGTACATGCTGTTGGCGGGGTACAGCGAGACAGAACTCGGGCCGTGGTTTGTCGGGTATGTGGATCTGCTGGCGTTTGCGGTGCTGACGCTGGGCTCGATGCTGGGGATTCGACTGGCCACACGGTGGATCGGGCGGATACCGGATCGGGTGCATGCTTGGGTTTATATTGGATTGTTGGTTATTGTGATGGTGGTAATGTCGGTTAAGTAGCCGTCAATCGACAGCCCCATAATCGACCACTTCCAGTATTTATTAGAGATCAAGGATGCTGATCTTCAACTGCACCGAAGCTGCCAGCAAATTCTTCAGCCGCGTTCACCAGGGCAAAAAAATCACCCCGGTGGATTTCGCCCCGCCGTCATCAACCATCGAAGATGATGAGATGGACAGTGGTGTCGAACAGTGGCTGGTGCATGCGATCACCGTGCAACGAAAGCATGTGCTGTTCGCCATGCATATCAAGACTCGCTATTGCATGGTTTTCGCCGACATGAAAAAGGCCGATCTGAATGCATTTGTGGGGCAATTCGCTGATCGTTGGTTCAACGGTGTCATGCTTCATGCAACCCATCACGGGCTCTCCGAGTGGATTGATATTGAACCGTTGATTGAGCGATTCCAGTGGATGTGTCGACCGCAGCAGTTCTATCGCCGCAGCCATCGCAGCGCACAAAAACACATCGATGAAATTGCCTGGGTCTTCCAGGACAAGGCCGCAGGGGCAGGTTGCTTACCGCCTGATGAAGTCGCAGCCATGGTGTTCGACGCGCAGATGAACGACACCCCGAGAAACAGCAAGGGCGCCAAGGGTTACTACTACCCGGATGAGGAAATGACCGTTCATTGGCTTCGTCGTTATTGCGCTCTGGATGAGGACGAAGTTCAAGCGGCAAAGACGCGCCGCATGCAAGTGTATCGGGAGATCGCAGCAGTCGAGCGCGCAGCCTGGCTGGAAGAATACAACCGACGAAACTCGATTACTTAAGCAACCCTCGCCATAATCCGCCCCGCATTCACCAGTGCCGGCACTTACGTCCCGGCGCGACCTCCGACTCACTCAGGGATCGATTCATGCTCAAGGGACTGTTGCGCCTGGCGCCATACGCCGCCGCTTTGTTTTCACTGCTATCCACCGCTCAGGCTGACGACGGCAGACGTGTGTTTACCGGCACGCTGGGCAAGACGCCGATTGTGGTCGAGATCAATACCCAGAATCCGGATGAAGTGACCGGTCGTTACTTCTACGAGAAATACCATCGGGACCTGCCCCTCAGCGGGTCATTGCAGGACAGCACTCTGACGCTGGTCGAAGGCAACAATCGCTACAGCGACGACAAGCCACTGCCAACTTTGAAACTGGAAGAAACTGCCACTGGCTGGCAGGGCGAGTGGCAAAGTCCGAAGGGCAAGAAGCTTTCAGTGCAACTTTCCGAGGCCAGGCTTCCAGCGCCGACAACTTCTACGCTGCCCTTCATCGCCGCGCTGCCAAACGGCGAGCCGTATGAATATTTGCGACTACAGGGGCTCAAGCTCAAACCGCTGAAGAAACAAGACTTCATGGGTTACACCCTGCAATGGTGGACAGAGCCGGAGTCAAAGATTTCGCTGTTCAGCGTAGAGTCCGGTCTGCCAAAAGACGATCTGCAACGGGTTAACCAGCAGTTGCTTGGACGGCTGTGGAATGAGGTCATCCGCTATCACGGTTGCCAACTGCAGGGCGGGGAATACGTCGAGTTCATGCAGGACGCAGAACCCAAAATGATTTCGCCAGCCGTGGTCAGCCTGAACATCTCGACCAGCTATTTCTGCGGTGGCGCGCATCCGGACTTCGGTGATTCACCCCTCAACATTGATGTAAGCACAGGCCATCCGTTATCACTCGAAGATGTGTTGTGGGTAGGTGAGGGCAAGCCACTGCTGCATGCCGAACGAGACAGTCTGGGTGACAAACCCTTGAGCCAAGCCGAAAGTGACGCGCGTTATCAGTATGAAAACAAAGACCTGGTGCCTTGGCTGATCAAGCAATTCACCGCCCTGTACCCCGCAGAAATGAAGAAACCGACGCAAGATGACGATTGCGACTTCACGGAAGAAAGCGTTTGGGGTTCTTCGCCGTGGTACTTCACCGCGAAAGGTTTGTACCTGGGCGCCTACTTCGCCCGCGTACAACGCTCTTGCGATAGGCCAGACTGGTCAGTCCTGCCGTACTCCCTCATCAAACAACACCCCGGCGCCGTCAAACTGCAACTGCCCCAGAACTAACCATCACACCAGACCCGGCGCTTCACGAATGATGAAGTGATCCAGGTTCTCGATATTGGCATTGAAGACCTCGAAAGGCTTTTCGGGGTTCTTCTTGCCCGGCACCTGCTTCAACTCCGGCGTCACACCATAGAAGAAGCAGAACAACTCCTTGTCGCTATCAATGGCGTGCTTGATCTCTTCCAGAAACGCCCTGCGCTTGCGGTAGTTGTCGATCAGCTTTTTGTTGAGATAGACACTGACCGGATAAGGCTTCTTCTTGCTGTCATCCGGCTTCTTGAACCAGACCTTGTCCTCGAAATCGATCCGGAAACTGGCGCTGTGAAAGTCCTCGATCTTCTTGATCCTGCCCCAGTAAATCAGCCCCTTGTTGTCCATCAAGTACTCGATCTTCTTGAAGAACGAACTGTACGGCGCCGTATGCTCGCCAATCTTCAACGGCATACGCTTGAGCAAATCCTTGTCCGCGAAGTTCGACACAAAACACTCCACGGGATGAGCAAAGACACTGGTCTTGTCCGGCGCCGTCTCACGACTCGGCGACTCTTTTGAGGGGGTAGCCGCCCCCCGCACCGGATCATCCCGCAACACATCCGCCGCCCCCGCTGGTGCGGCAGGCTTGCGCACATACTCACGACGCGTCAGCAACAACTCCGACGGGAAATGTTCCTCCCGCCCGTCATCCGTTTCCCCATCCGCCGCCTCAACCCCCGACGCCGACGTCTTCAAACTCACATACGGACAACCCGCCACATGCTGCGTACCGGGCAGATTCTTGAAGTGCGGCGTACGCACGTAATTCACGTTCTTGGCGTTGAACGTACCCAACTCGTTGGAAGCATCGAACGCCGAACGACAGGCGTCGTTGGGGCACTGGAAATGCTCCTTCGCAGAATCGAACGCCACCGTCTCATCGAAATTGAGATCGCGAACGTCATAGATCGACAGTTTGTCGTCGAGGCTGAGGCAGTAGGCGAGGTCGAATTTCATGGTGGGGCTCAGGTCCTTGAGTGGGGGAAGGGGTATTAATAGCGGGTGGTGGGGTGGGTTGCACTGATTGTTTTCAGAATGATGCAGAACCCGTCTGCCGAGGACTGGTTGTCCCCGACACTTCGGGTCATAAAAAACCGCTGCTTGAGTTTTCAAGCAGCGGTTTTTTGATTTCAGTAACTACGCAGCATTCGTGAAGCTTTACGCCACCAGGACTCCTGCCGATTGAACGGATCCTCCGCCAGCAAACACGGCATGTCCCGCAACCGAATCCACGGCTCATCCTGCCAGTGCAACGTGCTCAACGACATCTTGGGCCAGCTCAAAACACTCAGTATCGGACGCTCAACCGAGCGCATCGGACGGGCATCTCGCAGCGCAGGCACAACCTGATGCGTAACCCACTCACGAAGCTGCCGATACTCGGGACAGTAGTGATAGATCAGCAGCGCATATACGCCTGACTCGCTGACCATCAAGTGTTCTCCGGCTTCGCCATAGGTCTCAACGCGCATCATCTGCCGCTGATCGGCATCGAGTTTGCGCAGCTGTCGCTCATCCAGATATTTGCCCATCAGACGCCCCAGTTCATGGACGCAGAACCAAGTGCCTCCTGAGTCGGGAGCACGGGAATCAGACGGCGGGTACAGCGGTTCGCCTTCATCATGAAGGCTGAATAGTCAGGCATTTCCATTTACCTCTGGCTGCTTTCTTAGGGCATTCGTTAAAGGTGTCGGGAGCTAAGAAACCCACCAGAGACGGGCCGGACATATTCCCCTTTCGGGTCTTGTATTCGCCCACTCCCGACATAACGGGACTTTTCGCAGGCGTAGAGAAACCGCAGACGAAAAAAAGCCGCATGACTGTCGGGTGCGGAGGGCCGCTCTGGTTGTGGCGTTTCTTAGGCGCCGGAACAGAAGCCTAGGGCTTCAAAGCGGCGTGGTCAATCCTATAAAAATGATCATCGACTATTTGCTCGATTACCGTAGGTCTAAGCATTCAAATCAAATGCAGAACGGATTTCATTGTGTAGGATTTCTCTGTCTTTGGTGTGGCACTCCCAAACGATCACTACTTTCCAACCAAGCTCCTTCAGCTTCTCCTGCGCCTGCAAGTCCCGCTCAACATTCTTCGCGAGTTTAGGAAGCCAAAAGTCGAGTCTGCTTTTTGGTGTGTACGCATATTTGCAGCCCGGGTGTCGGTGCCAAAAGCAGCCGTGGACGAAGATACATAATCGGTGCTTGGGGAGTACCAGATCAGGCGAACCTGGCAGATCTTTTCGATGCAGGCGATAACGAAATCCCAATTCATGGCACATCGAACGCACAACCATTTCAGGCTTGGTGTTTTTGCCCTTGATCATTGACATGATCTTCGAGCGGTGTTCGGGGGAGACAATGTCTGCGCTCATCCGATGTAGGCATCCGTACTAGTCCAATGATTCGATTTTTTTCGCGGCGCTCGAAACATGACATCAATGGTTCGGGGAGGTAGTCGAGATTGCATCTTCTCGGAAAGTCATGCCTATACCCCCAGTTGAAAAACATATCTTGGCGTATCCAACGTGCCGCCTGTCGGACGAATTTACCTGTAGGGCACCAATATTTTCAGACGATCGGTACTGTATTTACTAACAGATAAGCAACGCGTGGCTCTTCAGAAATGCAAGCGCTGACAACCCGAATCAGCGTAGTGATAGGCATCCTTGGTCTGTCCTTTACGTGCCTATAACAAGTGGATATTGTGGATGGCGTTGCGCCACTGTACTCCTCTTTGAGGAAAACGTAAGTGACTTCGGGAAGGCCTCGCACCACATTCAACCGCGTTCTCATTAGGCCAAATTAGTGTCAGCGCTAAGGGGTATGAGCTTGCAAATGGAAGCATGAACAAGGAGTCGGTTCTGAAAAAAGAAGGATGTAGCAAAGTCATTTCTCAACTGATTGATGTGGGAGTGACTTTTAAGGCGAATCGCTTGGGCATGTGGGTAGCACCGTGGCTAAATTGAACCCCTTGCTCCGTATGGCGACCATTGCCGGTGTGGAGGTTGCAGTCAAACTCCATATCGCGCGTGGCGACGATCTTGACGCTCGCGATGGGGCAGGCGCTACGCCTCTAATGCTTGCCTCTGCTCGAAAGAAAAACGGCATTGTACGGCTTCTGTTGGCTGCTGGAGCAAACCCAGAGTTGCTCGATCCCGAAGGCCGAACTGCTCTCGCCTACGCGGAGAAGAGTAACTGTGCTCAATGTATTGACCTGTTGCGAGAAGCACTTGGTTTTTCCTTCCAAGTAAGCGATGTGGGCACTGAAAATTCGCTTCAGAGTGATGTAAGCGCCGGAGAGTTACTCCCTCACTCGGTCCAGAGCGAATCGCCGCATAACGACGTAGAAGATGAAGCGGTTAAGGTGCCACCTCAGGTTGATGAAGTGCTCGCGTCTGGAAATCACCCATCTTTTGAACTCGTCATCCGCGAGGCGGAAACGATCCGAGCTGACGAGCATGCCGTTCCCTTCGAGACAAAGACGCACGAAGACCTGATCGAACTCGACGACGAGCCTCTCGACTTGGGGTTTGAGGATGACTGGGAAGCGGAGTCTGAAGTGGTTGCCCCGCAGGGCAACATGGCTGTAGCCGAAGAAATCAGCACACTTCAAGGAACGATAGGCAAGTTCAAAGCGATCGACACTGATGTGGAGTGGGACGATGTCGATCTGTTTCTTCCAGAAAGATCGCTTCCTTTAACCAGTGAGGATCGTGCTGATCTACGTGGTTTATTCTTCCGGGGTTTACGAGAAGGGACAGTACCCCAATCAGCTCTTATCGATGTATGCCGTGAGGGTGATCTCTCCCGCAATGAGGAAACTGAGCGTCTTCTGACTTTCGTTTTAGGCGATCTTGGAGTCTTGATCGATGAGTGGGCGGAGATTACCGATCAGTCTGATCTTGGCGAGCCGTCAGTTGATGAAGAATTAAAGCTATCAGAAGCCTTGGAGTTCGCAGAAGACCTCGCATCGGGTCGTAACGAACCGCTGAGATTTTACGCTAAGGGCTTAAAGAAAGACCTGCTTCTGGCTGCTGAGGAAATTGCATTGGGCCGGGAAATGGAGGAGGCAAGGGCTCAGGCCCTGGATGCGCTCTCACGCTGGCCCTCAGGACTTACTTTTGTTTTCGAAGCTGCCGACAAAGTAGCCCGAGGCCAGGCGAGTCATGAGAGCTTCACCTCTCGCGATGATCCAGCTAGTGAAGGTGACGTAAGCGAAAACTCCAGTGAGATGCCCTCCAATGAGGAGGCAGATTACGAAGAGGATAAGATCGGACTCGATTCGATCGCAACAACCTTTGTCTCCTCGGTTTCAGCTGCACGCTCTGCTGGCAACGATTACGTGAAAGTCCGAAGTGGACTTGCCGCTGCAAATCTTTCCCGAATTTTTCTCATTGAGCTTTCGAGGAAGGCGGATTGTGATTTGGCAGGTGCAGGCTTCTCCTCTGCTATTCGACGCCAGGAAGCTGCGCGAGAAAGGATGATCCTTTCTAACCTTCGTTTAGTGCTTTCCATAGCCAACAAATATCGATGGTCCGAGCTCGCTTTTGATGATCTTGTGCAGGAAGGCAACATAGGTCTGATGAGGGCTGTAGAACGGTTTGACTGGCGCAAAGGGTTCAGGTTTTCCACTTACGCGACGTGGTGGATTCGACAGCAAATTACGCGCGCTATCGCTAATCAAGAGAGAGCGGTCCGTGTTCCAGTTCACATGCAAGAACTGGCAAGAAATATCGTACGAGAACGGGATAAGTTCAAATTTAAGTTGGGCCTTCCCGAAAGCGAACGCGAGACATCCCATCGAACAGGGATTGCTCTCGATAAGCTCAAGCTCCTTTTAACCGTGTTCGAAAAGATCAGCAGTTTGGATGAGTGGTTCGAAGAATCCTCTAATTCCTTGCTCGATTCTCTCTTTGAGGAGGAACCATCTGACCCGGCAATCGCTGCAGAGCATGCTTCCTTACGAGCGATTTTGATGGAAATGATTGGAGAGCTTGACGAGCGTTCGGCCAAGGTGATCAACCTCCGTTTTGGCTTTGGCCAAGATGACGCTATGACCCTGGAGGAGGTTGGATCTCTGTTTGACGTCACTCGTGAGCGAATTAGGCAAATTGAATCGAAGGCACTTAAAAAGCTGTGCCATCCGTTAAGAAAGGAAAAGTTAGTCTTGTATGTAGGCGACTACTTCGAGATGAAAAAATCTCTCCCCTCAGATGAGCAATCAGAGAAGGTCACGGATGAGCGTAGCTGATGATGACCCGCCTCCAACCCAACCGGATGGAGTGCGCAAGTTTGCACGTAGGATGGCTGAACTCGGCTTCACGCACCTTTCTGGAATTGCCTAACTCAAATGAACGAACGTACTAGGTATGCCCCACCGCGAGCCGACGCAATGCTTGAAGCCCTACGTGGCCTCGGATATTCGACTGCCTCTGCTTTAGCTGATGTGATTGATAACGGTGTTTCCGCTGGAGCAACGGAAGTTCATGTGGCTTTCGACTGGGATGGTGAAAGAAGTCGAATTTCCATTTTGGATAACGGACGAGGCATGACCGACGCTGAGTTAGAGGTGGCAATGACGCTTGGCGCCAAAAACCCTCTCGATGATCGAGCGGCTAATGATCTTGGGCGTTTCGGGATGGGCCTCAAAACAGCGTCATTTTCTCAGTGCCGGTCTCTCACTGTTGCGTCTAGACCGAAGAGTGGTTCAGTTTCCTGTCTGCGTTGGGATCTCGATGCCATTGCGGCATCAAGGGACGTTGGATGGAGGATATTTGAAGGGGCAGCCCGTGGCTCTGAAGCTTTCGTCGAGCCGCTCAATGCTCTTCATTCCGGGACAATAGTTCTCTGGGAGAAGTTGGACAGAATCGTAACGCTTGGCTATACGCTCAATCACTTTGCCGACTTGGTAGATGATGTTGAGCTACGTTTGGCGATGGTTTTTCATCGTCTGTTAGAAGGAAAAAACCCGGTCATCCGACTTTTCCTCAACGGAAAGATAGTTAGTCCATGGGATCCCTTTATGACAGGGCATCCCTCTAAGCCTTGGCAGTCACCAGTCGCCAAAATTGTCACCGCATCAGGGCTTGTTGAGGCTCAATGCCACGTTCTGCCACATAAAGATCGCCTCTCTGATGATGAGTTCCGTAGGGCGGGTGGGGCAGAAGGATGGACCTCTCAGCAAGGATTTTACGTATATCGAAGCCATCGTTTGCTTTTGGCAGGTGGATGGCTTGGGATTGGACAGGGCCGCGCTTGGAACCGAGAGGAACCTCATCGACTCGCCAGGATCATGTTGGACATTCCTAATACAGCCGATTCCGACTGGAAGATCGACGTCAAAAAATCTACGGCCCGACCTCCTGTATCTGTACGTCCGTGGCTCACGAAATTGGCTGAAGATACGAGGGAAAGAGCCAGAAGAGTCTTCGCTTTTCGAGGCTCGCCAATGCTTGGACTCGGAGGTCTCAAGGTTGAGCACCAAGCGTGGCGTGTAGACAGGCTTAAGGATGGGGTCCGATATCGCATCGACGAGAGGCATCCCGCTGTGGCTGCGGTAATTGAAGCGGTTGGTGGTAATGCTGGTCTTGTTCGGGCCATGTTACGCGTTGTCGAGGAAACGGTGCCTGTACAACGTATATGGCTAGATACAGCTGAAAACAAAGATACCCCAATGACTGGCTTCTCAGGGGAGCCTGAGACGGCCCCCGACGGTGTCAGAACTGTCCTCTTGACGCTATTCAGGGACATGGTCGGGCGGCGTGGAATGAGCGTCGAAATGGCTCTGGCTTCGTTGTCTATGACTGAACCTTTTCAGAACTACCCCAGTCTCGTCGCGTCTCTTCCGAGTCTCGCGACGATACCCGCCGAAGGGAAAGCAAGTTAATGGAAGAGCAGAATAAGGTATTTCAGCGCGTTGTCAGCGTTACTCAGACATTCTTGGTTGAAGCCTTGGAGAAAGGCTCTGTCACGCCCGCCCTTATCGCCGAGAAAGTTGATTTTGTCGCGACTCACATGGCGCCTGGCGAAAACATCGACCGGAAGGAGGCTGTCGCAGAACTCATTCGTCGATTCAGCCTCTGGATCGGCGGTGCGTCCACGTTATCAGATAAGACTGGCCACAAAGATTGGCTTAATGCAGCTCGCAGAAGAGACTGGCGTTATTGGCAGCGATATCGCGACTTTCTTGAAAGTAAGATGTCCGTCAAGGCCGTGGACGCTTTGGATGAGGCGACCAACAAAATTCTTGAACTGCTTGAAGACCCTCTTCGCGAGGAGGGGTGGGATAGGCGCGGACTCGTGGTTGGACATGTCCAATCCGGTAAAACTGGCAATTACACAGGGCTTATATGCAAGGCGGCCGATGCCGGCTACAAGATCATCATTGTGCTTGCTGGTCTCCACAATAATCTGCGTTCCCAGACCCAGATTCGCTTAGAAGAAGGCTTCCTTGGCTACGAGACCTCGGCGAAGAATGATGTCGTCCGTTACATCGGAGTGGGAGAGAACGGGCGTGACGCCGAGATTCGCCCCAACTGTGCAACAAACCGCTCGGACAACGGTGACTTCAATACCAAGGTCGCGAAACACTTAGCCATTTCTCCGGAACAGAGACCATGGCTATTCGTAGTCAAAAAAAATAAGACCGTATTGGATCGCTTACTTAAATGGATTCGCAATCATGTTGCGGACTCTAAGGACGCTGAAGGTCGTCCGCTAGTCTCAGGCTTTCCGTTGCTCCTCATTGACGATGAGGCCGATCATGCCTCGGTCGACACCGGGGACCAAGTGATAGGCAAGGATGGGGCCGTGGACGACGAATACCAACCGAAGGCCATCAATAGCCGTATCCGAAAAATCCTTCACTCTTTCTCCCGAAAAGCCTATGTGGGATACACCGCCACGCCGTTCGCTAATATCTTCATTGACCGGCGCAAGGCAACTAAGGAGGAGGGGCCCGATTTATTCCCTCAGTCTTTCATCATTAATATTTCTGCACCTTCAAACTACGTCGGTCCGGCTCGTGTTTTTGGGCTTCGGGCGACAGAGGGTAGGGCCGGCGGTTTACCGCTTACTCGTGAAGTTGATGACCAGGCGGACGAGACAGGGGAAGGAGGCTGGATGCCGCCTCGGCACGACAAAAATCACGTGCCCTTGTACAAGGGGCTCGACGAGGTGCCACCGTCGCTAAGAGAGGCTGTTTCGTCCTTTGTTCTGGTGTGTGCAGTCCGCCTCCTGCGTGGACAGGGGCGCAGACACTGTTCAATGTTAATTCATGTTACTCGCTACACCGCAGTACAGGAGGAGGTGCGCCGGCAAGTTGAGGAACTAGTGAAAAACTATAGACAGCGTGTTGAGCGCGGCTTTGAAAAAAACAAATTGATGGTGGAATGGAAAAGGCTCTGGGAGTCTGATTTCGTTCCAACGTCGGCTGCTGTAGCGACTGCCATGGAGGAGGCAAGTGGAGAATTCGACCTTCCCCGTTGGGAAGAAGTTGAGGCAGTCCTAGCGGATGTGTTGGGTGATTTGGCAAGCAACGTCAGAGCAATCAACGGTTCGGCAGGGGACGTCCTTGATTACGCTGAGCGTGAGGAAACCGGACTGAAGGTCATCGCGGTTGGAGGTGACAAGCTCGCACGAGGACTTACCCTTGAGGGGCTTTGTGTTAGCTATTTCGTGAGAACCACGAAGATGTACGACACCCTTATGCAGATGGGGCGCTGGTTTGGATATCGTCCAGGATATCTGGATCTCTGTCGCCTCTACACCAGTTCTGATTTAGTCGAGTGGTTTGGGCACATCACAGATGCTGCGGAGGAACTTCGTCAAGAGTTCGACACCATGGCCAAGGTACATGCCACACCCGAAAATTACGGTATGAAGGTTCAGTCACACCCTGTTCTCATGGTTACCTCACCGATCAAGATGCGAAGTGCCAAGAGTCTGCAAGTTTCCTTTTGTGGATCTGTTCTGGAGACAGTGGCTTTCCATCGCGACTCATCTGTCATTAAGAGAAATCTAGCCGTCATGGAGAGGCTACTCGACGCTGCTGGGACTCCTGCAGAGAACGGAGAATTTGTTAGACAGCGGGGTGAGGCTTGTCAGGAGTGGAAGGGATTTCTCTGGGATAACATCCCTGCCGAGCATGTTATCGAGTTCTTCTCCGGGTATTTGACTCATCCTGCTGCGAGAAAGGTTAACAGCGCCGTGCTGGCTGACTTCGTCAAGGTGATGGCAGCAAAAGGTGAGCTCACCTCTTGGACCATCGCTCTGATAGGAGGAGGTGAGGGAGCCAGTAGCATTTTCTGCGGAAAACATGCGCTCGGAAACATGATCACTCGAAACCAAAATCCCGCTTCCAAAGGAGAGCACTACTCAATCGGGCGTCTTTTGTCGCCCAGAGATGAATCGATCGATCTCGACGAGGATGCTTGGATGGCGGCCTTGAGTCTCACCGTCGAAGACAGAATGAAGGACCCTGCGCGAGGAACAGAGGAGACAAGCAAGGACTCGCCCAAAGCCCCAAGCGGGGTCTTCGTACGACAAGTTCGAGGATTGGGCGCGAAAGGAATACCTGGTCATCCCGAGCGAGGTCTTTTGCTTTTGTACCCAATTGACCCGAAAAGCGCTGGACTCCCAGATGATGGTCTTCCCATAACCGCCTTTGGGGTCAGTTTCCCTGCTAGCTATTCGGCAACCACTGTCAAGTACGAAGTAGATCACTTGCTATGGGAGACTGAATATGCCCCGGTCTATTGAGGAGTTCGTAGCAGCTTGGGACGCTCTTTCGGGGGAGTGCGGGCAGGAGGGGGGGTGGCTTGGCATTGTGGTGACTTCCGTTGGCGCATGTGAACTCATGGCGGCTCGGCGTTTCCCAGGAAACGAGGAAGCTCTTCTTGCTCGCTTTCCCACAGCCCGGCTAGGTGCCGCCGAGCGGCTACCTGAGGGCAGGGGTTTTGAAGTTGTAAGGGCGGATCCTCGCCGCGATGGCAAGACTTGGATAGCTCTCTCACGCAAAGAGTCAGGCAGCCCCGAGTTGTTTTCAGAGATGGTCGGTGACGTTGTGGGTGCTATGGACGCCTCTGTTGGAGAGGGCGAGGCAGCGGTTCAGCGGACGATGCTACGCAGGGTTCGCATGTGGCAACAGTTCATGTCCCGTGGGGCTACTCCTCTCAGTCCTGAGGCGGAGCTTGGTCTAGTGGGCGAACTCACCATTATGGCCATTCTTATGGACTCAGGCGTTTCAACTGAGGAAGTACTCAGGGGATGGGTGGGGCCTGACGACGCTTTACAAGACTTCCTGTTGGGTGACGGAGCGCTAGAGGTGAAGGCGACGATGTCCTCATCTGGCTTTCCAGTAAAGATAACGTCCCTTGAGCAGTTGGACGATTCGGTGGCGTCACCACTCTTTCTGGCTGCGGTTCGGTTTGCGTGTGAGGAAGGCGGGCTCACCCTTCCTGAAATGATTGGGGAAGTAGAGAAACGTCTTGGTGAAGAGCCTGGAGCGGTAAATTACCTTAGAGATAAGTTGATTGTTGCCGGATACGCCGAAACCCAATCGAGGCATTACACCCGAAGATTCGAATCAAAAGAAATTCGAATTCTCTCCGTGTCCGAAGGCTTTCCGCGGTTGACTCCGGGAACGGTTCCCGTCGGAGTTACGCGAGCCCTTTACGAAATCAATCTAGACCACGTTGGTGACTACCTAATGGACCTCGACACGGCGCTCAATTTGTTAGGAGTAAATGGATGACCCTTGATGATTTTTTCGCAGAGACAAGGGGCGAGATAGCAGCCCAGATGTCTGATGGCGCTCCTTTTGGCGAACTGGTTTTTTCCGATGTGGTGATGCAACACCTTGCTGACGCGGGTATGACATTCGACCCAGTTGTGTGCCACTTTCAAGGGAAAATCGCCAATGCGAATTTGCGTTTGAGTGGTTATGCCATGTCTGAAGACGCCGATCAGCTTGATCTTTTTGTAAGTCTGTACGAAGGATTTGAAAGTCTAAGTCCTATTCCCGATCAAGATATTAAGACGGCCGCGGCGCAATGTGTTCGATTCTTGGATCTTTGTGCAGAAGGACGTATTGCCGAAAAACTTGATCCGTCGAGTGATGTTCATTCTCTGGCTTTAACAATCCGAGAAATTTATGACGGGCTTGAACAGGTGCGTGTTTATATCCTTACAGATGGTGTAGCTAAGTCGAAAAGCTTTCAATCTCGGAATGTGGGCGGAAAACTAGTAAAGCTTGAAGTCATGGATATTGAGCGACTTTTTCGCCATCGTTCCGAAGGTAAGCCACGCGATGAACTTGTCGTTGACTTCACCGATGTGTCAGGTTCTCCTCTGCCCTGTGTTTTCGTACCAGGCGAAACAGGGGATTATGACTACGCACTAACCGCAATTCCAGGTGAGGCGCTTCGATTCGTTTATGAAAAATTTGGACCTCGCCTGCTTGAGGCCAATGTGCGCTCATTTCTAAGTGTTAAGGCGAAGGGGGTGAATGCTGGGCTTCAGAGTACTTTACGGAATGCGCCAGAAAGATTCATGGCCTATAACAATGGGATAGTGTTAGTTGCTGATGAGATGTTGTTGGATCGCACTGCCGATGGGTCGCCTGGTATAGCTTGGTTGCGAGGCATGCAAATCGTTAATGGCGGGCAAACTACGGCTTCAATTTTTTTCGCCAAGAAAAAGTATGCGGATACTGATTTGAGCAAAGTTCGTGTCCCCGCAAAAATCATTGTTATGAAAGAGCAAGATCCTGCGAAGGAGGAAGCTCTTGTCTCTGATATCTCGCGTTATGCCAATAGTCAAAATGCTGTTCGACAATCTGATCTATCTGCTAATAAGCCTTTTCATGTCGATATCGAGCGATTGTCACTTTCTGTCTATTGCCCTGATGGCATAGGTCGATGGTTCTATGAGAGAGCTGCAGGCAGTTATAACACTCTTCTTGCTCGTGACGGTACGAGTCCAGCCAAGCTTCGAGCTCTGAAAGAGTCTGTGCCTCCCTCTAGAAAGATCACAAAAACTGAATTGGCGAAGTACGCTGTCGCATGGGGTGGAAATGCGGATGTTGTCAGTCTTGGTGCACAAAAGTGCTTTGACCGTTTCATGGCCGGCATGGCTGATATGGAAGCTAAAGGGACCGCTTTCACTCCGGATGTTGTTTATTACAAGGACGTTGTTTCGAAAGCGTTACTGTTCAAAGCAGTACATAAAACAGCGCGACCATTGGTGCCTGCATTTCTCGCGAACGTTGCAGCTTATACAGTTGCAGTAATTTCTCAGACTTATGGCGAAGCCTTTAACCTAGAACGTATCTGGAATAAGCAGGGTATTTCTCCCCAACTTGTTAAGCAGATTGAAATCTGGGCCAGAGAGGTCAATGATCGACTTCATGAGACAGCAAAAGGCAAAATGATCTCTGAATGGGCAAAACGTCCCGAATGCCGAGACGCTATGTTTTCCCAGCCTTTTTCTTCTCCGTCAGCGGATATTCCTGAGGCGCTTTGACATTGCAGGCCTTTTGTAGGACAAGTTCCAGAAGGTGAGTCAGTCGGGTATGCGGTGGAGGGGGCGGGTTAAATACCTGCCCCACGAAACCAAAACATCGAAAAACCGAAAGGTTTGATCAATTGCCTACTGATGTTTGGCGGCTTTTCCCTGCGCGATAGGAGTCAATGATCGCTGAGACAACTGCTGCGATTTTTCTAGCAAGGAGTGGCGGAACCGCGTTTCCTATCTGTGTGTACTGTTCCGTTCTATTTCCTTCAAAGAAGTAATTATCTGGGAATGTTTGCAGTCGAGCTGCCTCTCGAACAGTCAAGCTACGACACTGACTGGCATCAGGATGTATGTAGTAATGGCCATCTTTGGCAATGTGGGCGACGACAGTGGTAGAAGGGCCATTCTCTAATTGAACCCTGAAGCGATCACTGAACGGGACGGATTCAGAGGAAACGTTTTCATGGGCAGGTAGGAACTGCTCAGGAAACTGATGTATTTTTGGGGAGATGCCATTCAACTTCGCAAATGACGCTGCGTAGATATATCTATGCAGGTCAGAGCGCATATGACTCCTGGCCTCATGTTGTAGAACCCCTCCCAATCTAGGGTCGAGAAACCATTCGCGCTGCTTGGCATTCATGTCTGGAGACACTTTCCAAGGTATGAATCGACTGCCGCTAGTTTTCAGCCTTTGTGCCTCATCAGCCGCTTTTTTTACGGCATCTATCAAATCCCCCCGCCCGGCCTCATAGGGGCGTAATAGCATAGAGCTTGCTTCATTCAAAGTTGAGAGCCATGCCTCGATAGAGTCTCCACCCCTTGAAATTTTGCTCCGTATTGGGGGGAGACCCGATAAAGCCTGTTGAACGGTGAAAACCTTTTGGCTGGTTTCCATTACAAGTGTTTGCGGGCGCTCCAACAAGGCAGGGCAGCTTGAGGCAACGTCAGAGCGAACTCCGAGCAAGATAACTCTATGTCGAGCCTGCGGAAGTCCATGACGTTCTGCTTGAATGACAAAATCGTGTGGGTCTAGTTTTTCTACGTCTTTAGGAACCACTAAAGAACGAATGTTGTAAGAAAGGTTTTCAGTAGGAGTCGATAGATCATCAAGGATTTGTTGGAATATGTGCGAGCCACTGTGTTTTGAAGAAAGTATGCCCTTCACGTTTTCCATAACGAAAATAGTCGGTTTGAATTCGCGAATAATCCGCAGATATTCTTTGTAGAGAAAATGCTTCTCGTCGCTCTCAAACTTTTCTTGGCTTTCTCTCGTTCGACGTGCACGACCTGCTACTGAATATGCTTGGCACGGCGGGCCACCTATAAGCACCCATTCATCTACACCCTCCAAGGCCTCTTTGATCCAATTGTCGACCTCTTCGGGAGATTTTTTACCAAGCTCTGCGAGCTTGGCTTCTTGCGCTGCTTCCCTTGCTTCTACCGGTACATCCGGATGATTGAAAAGCTCATCACGAGTAATTTCGCCACGGATGTATTGGTAGTATGCGTCTGGCGCTTCGCCCTTCGGAAAGCTGCGAAACAGTGCGCGGAGCGATAAGGTCCTGTGAGCGATGGGGTCTTTTTCGATCGAAACGCGAAGCTGAAACTTACGTACTCCCTTCTCAGCGCCGCCGATTGAAGAGAATCCCTCACCAAGTCCCCCAGGGCCCGCAAAGAGGTCGATGACCGGTATAGATTCCTTGTATTTCATTGATTTAGTAGATGCGCCTAAGAAGAAAGTAAAAAAGCGCATTGCAGCGCTCAGAAGAGATGCGGCGTTAGATAGACACGCCCTAAGTGCGATAAATGGTAACGGTTCACTTGATGTCGGGCAAGAAATGAACCTTGGCAGAGGCAGTGAGTTTACTAAACGAAGGAGCTCGTTAAAGCTGCCAATCCATTTATTTTTTGCAGAGCCCTCAAATATCAAGCTTTCGCAAAATTAATAGGTTTCCAGAAACCGTCAGTGCGGAAACTGCTGAAAGTGTTGTAGGATTTTTGGTAGTCAAGCTGAGGAAGTGAGTGTTTCTATTCCCAACAAAAAAGCCCCAATTGAATTGGGGCCTTTTTGTTTTTCAGTTTTGGTATCGATCTGTCAAGTCGCGGTTAATTCAGGAATCAATCCCAGCTCAACGCCCCACCAGTCTGATACTCAATAACCCGAGTCTCAAAGAAATTCTTCTCTTTCTTCAAGTCCATAATTTCGCTCATCCAAGGGAACGGGTTAGTCGTCCCTGGGTACTCTTCTTTCAAACCGATCTGCGACAGACGACGGTTAGCGATGAACTTCAGGTAGTCCTCCATCATCGCAGCATTCATACCCAACACACCGCGAGGCATGGTGTCACGCGCGTATTCGATTTCCAGCTGGGTGCCCTGCAGGATCATCTGCGAAGCTTCTTCCTTCATTTCGGCATCCCACAGGTGTGGGTTTTCGATTTTGATCTGGTTGATCACGTCGATGCCGAAGTTCAGGTGCATGGATTCGTCGCGCAGGATGTACTGGAACTGCTCGGCGACGCCGGTCATTTTGTTGCGGCGGCCCATGGAGAGGATCTGGGTGAAGCCGCAGTAGAAGAAGATGCCTTCCAGAACGCAGTAGTAGGCGATCAGGTTGCGCAGCAGTTCTTTGTCGGTCTCGACGGTGCCGGTGTTGAATTCCGGGTCGGAGATGGCGCGGGTGTATTTCAGGCCCCAGGCGGCTTTTTTCGCGACCGACGGGATCTCGTGGTACATGTTGAAGATCTCGCCTTCATCCATGCCCAGCGATTCGATGCAGTACTGGTAGGCGTGGGTGTGGATCGCTTCTTCGAATGCCTGGCGCAGGATGTACTGGCGGCATTCCGGGTTGGTGATCAGGCGGTACACAGCCAGGGCCAGGTTGTTGGCCACCAGGGAGTCGGCGGTGGAGAAGAAGCCGAGGTTGCGCATCACGATGCGGCGCTCGTCGTCGGTCAGGCCTTCCGGGTTTTTCCAGAGGGCGATGTCGGCGGTCATGTTGACTTCTTGCGGCATCCAGTGGTTTGCGCAGCCGTCCAGGTATTTCTGCCAGGCCCAGTCGTACTTGAATGGCACGAGCTGGTTGAGGTCGGCGCGGCAGTTGATCATGCGCTTTTCGTCAACGGCGACACGGGCGGCGGAGCCTTCGAGTTCGGCGAGGCCTTCGGCAACGTCGAGGGAATCCAGTGCAGCCTTGGCGCGGGCCACGGCGGCCGAGTCTTCGGCGGTCACGGCGCGGGCTTCGAGGGCGGCGGCACCGCCGGCGCTGTCGAGGCGGTCCATGTTGGCTTCGCTAGCGTGGCCGGCATTGGCGCCTTTCACTGCTGCTACTTCACTGTCTTCTTTGTCGAATTCGTCCCAGCTCAGCATGACGTGTCGTCTCCTGCGTGAGGGCCTGTGCCCGTGTGAAAACTGATTGGTTGGTTTTTCACACGGCCGTACAGGCCGCGTTGGATGTCGTTTTTTGCAGCGGTGCTACGCAGGCAATAAACAGAAAATTTTTACGGGTTTCCGAGAGCCTCTGACGGGCGCGAGTCAGCGTGGACGCTGCTGCGGGGCTTCAGAATGGCTTTGATCCCTGTAAGGGAATATTGCTGACCCGATTGGGCGGCATTATAGGGAAAAAAACACGGGCGTGGGGGAGGGCGAAACAGCGCAGGGCGGTCGATCGTGCGGGTGATTTCGATTGGAGCGAGGGTTTACAGGGCTTTCGCCGGGATTGGCCCCGGAGAATTTTTTTTCATTAATTTTTCTACGTGTGATTGATTGCTCAAAAAACGAGCAAAAAACCGCGTTTTTCACTATATCTTGTGTTTTGCAACCCTTTTACGTCACTTCAAACACAACTGAGCCCGACCGAAGCCGGGCTGGAATCGACCCTCGATGCTGCGCTGAGCGATCCGATTCGGTGCAGTCTCAAACCATCAATTGGTGCAGCCGTTGCCCATGATGCTGTAACGCAGGATGTGGCGCTGGCCGGTGGAGTCGTCGTACTCCATTTTCATCGGTACTACTTCGCAGACATTTGGAACTTCGCTCATCGATACAACTTTGGCGATGTCCAGGTGAGTGGAGTAAGTGTATTCCTCGATGGCCGGCTGTTGCTGTGCGACATCAGTCGGGACCTCGTCTGCCATGGCGGTTGCGCACAGACTGCTGAGGGCCAGAACCAATAAAGCTTTCATTTGAAATTTACCTTCTTGAGGTCGAGTGGGGTCACGCAACCTTTTTGGGGTTGCGTGTGGAACTTCATCGTTTGGTTTGTCACTTCAGAGCTGGATTAACGGCCTTCGTGGGGGCTGTAACGTTGTTAATCGCTTTGCCTTGTCGGCGAGGTGAATTTTAGGGAGGCGGGGCAGGGGTAAACAGACCCGGTTTTGATAAACACCTTTGGCAGATTTGGTAACAATCCTTGGATGCGGTGTTACCGGCGCTGCGGCTTTCCCGGGAAACCGGGTCGTCTGAGTCGCTGGCAGGCCAGCTCCCACGCGGGTTGCGGGGTTTGCTTCAGGGGTGTCTGTGGCATTTCTGGATGTTTTGTAGGGGCTTGTTACTACCATCGTCGAATGGTTCTATACGGGCGCCCCGGCTACAACAGGGTCATACAAAAACAACTATTACACCGAGGTAGGAAAGATGAGTGCGGCTTCCCTGTATCCCGTTCGTCCCGAGGTTCTGGCCAATACGCTGACCGACGAGGCGACCTACAAAGCCATGTACCAACAGTCGGTCGTCAACCCTGACGGCTTCTGGCGCGAACAAGCCAAGCGCCTCGACTGGATCAAGCCTTTCACCACGGTGAAACAGACTTCGTTCGACGATCACCATGTCGACATCAAGTGGTTTGCCGACGGCACCCTGAACGTTTCCTACAACTGCCTCGACCGCCATCTGGCCGAGCGCGGCGATCAGGTCGCCATCATCTGGGAAGGCGATGATCCTTCCGAAAGCCGCAACATCACCTACCGCGAACTGCACGAGCAAGTGTGCAAACTCGCCAACGCCCTGCGTGGCCAGGACGTACACCGCGGCGACGTGGTGACCATTTATATGCCGATGATCCCCGAAGCCGTGGTCGCCATGCTGGCCTGTACCCGGATCGGCGCGATTCACTCGGTGGTGTTCGGCGGTTTCTCGCCGGAAGCCCTCGCCGGTCGCATCATCGACTGCCGCTCGAAAGTGGTGATCACCGCTGACGAAGGCATCCGTGCAGGCAAGAAGATTTCCCTCAAGGCCAACGTCGACGACGCCCTGACCAACCCTGAGACCAGCAGCATCCAGAAAGTCATCGTGTGCAAGCGCACCGGCGGCGACATCAAGTGGAACCAGCATCGCGACATCTGGTACGAAGACCTGATGAAAGTGGCGGGCACTGTCTGCGCGCCGAAAGAGATGGGCGCCGAAGAAGCGCTGTTCATCCTTTATACCTCCGGCTCCACCGGCAAGCCGAAGGGCGTGCAGCACACCACCGGCGGTTATCTGTTGTACGCGGCCATGACCCACGAGCGCGTGTTCGACTACCGTCCGGGCGAAATCTACTGGTGCACCGCCGATGTCGGCTGGGTCACCGGTCACTCGTACATCGTCTACGGCCCGCTGGCCAACGGCGCGACCACGCTGCTGTTCGAAGGCGTGCCGAACTATCCGGACATCACCCGGGTGGCGAAGATCGTCGACAAGCACAAGGTCAATATCCTCTACACCGCGCCGACCGCGATCCGCGCGATGATGGCCTCCGGCACCGCCGCTGTTGAAGGCGCGGACGGCAGCAGCCTGCGTCTGCTCGGTTCGGTGGGCGAGCCGATCAACCCGGAAGCCTGGGACTGGTACTACAAGAATGTCGGCAAGTCCCGTTGCCCGATCGTCGACACCTGGTGGCAGACCGAAACCGGCGGCAACATGATGAGCCCGCTGCCGGGCGCTCATGCGCTGAAACCGGGTTCTGCAGCACGTCCGTTCTTCGGTGTGGTGCCGGCGCTGGTGGACAACCTCGGCAACATCATCGAGGGCGAGGCCGAAGGCAATCTGGTGATTCTCGATTCGTGGCCAGGTCAGGCACGCACCCTGTACGGCGATCACGACCGTTTCGTCGATACCTACTTCAAGACCTTCCGTGGCATGTACTTCACTGGTGACGGCGCCCGTCGCGATGCCGATGGCTACTACTGGATCACCGGTCGCGTGGACGACGTACTCAACGTCTCCGGCCACCGCATGGGGACTGCCGAGATCGAAAGCGCGATGGTCGCTCACCCGAAAGTCGCCGAAGCGGCGGTGGTCGGTGTGCCGCACGACATCAAGGGGCAGGGCATCTATGTCTACGTCACCCTGAAGAACGGCGAAGAGCCGAGCGAGCAATTGCGTCTGGAACTGAAGAACTGGGTGCGCAAGGAGATCGGGCCGATCGCTTCGCCGGACGTGATCCAGTGGGCGCCGGGGCTGCCGAAGACCCGTTCGGGCAAGATCATGCGCCGCATCCTGCGCAAGATCGCGACCGCCGAGTATGAAGGCCTGGGCGACATCTCCACCCTGGCCGATCCGGGAGTGGTGCAGCATCTGATCGATACGCACAAGACCATGAACGTCGCGTAAGCGGCGGGTCTGAAGGCTGAAAAGCCCCGTCCGGCATCACGCCGGGCGGGGCTTTTTCATTTGTGGCGTGATCGTTCCCACGTCGAGGCGTCGAACCGTCCGCGTGGTAACGCCTCCCTGGACGCTCTTGTGACGCGGAGCGTCCCGGGCTGCATTCCCACGCGGAGCGTGGGAACGATCAGTTAGGAGGGGGGGGGGCAGGGCGTGGGTGATCTGCAACCAATAATTATCGAATTGCTCCGTCAGCCCATTCCCACTGTTACCCGTCCGCCTTCAAGTAACTGAATGTGTAACCGCCCGCTCCGCAACGGGGCGTCCGGAAACGAATTGCCCCGTTTTCGGGCCTCGAAACCCTCGGTGAAAAATAAGACACAACCCCGCGCTTGCCGGATTAGAAGGGTTTGCGAATAATAGGCCCGCAATTTGCAGCATAGATCGGTTCACTGTCTTTCGCTCTTGCATGAAATTGCGGAGCTGTCAATGTGCTCAAGCGGGTTTCTCGGTGCATCTGTAATTAGTTGTCGCATTGAAGAAATATCGGCTTCGGGCCTGTCGTTAGAATGCCGATCACTCGCTCGTCGTGGCTCGTGTTGAAATCGCTGACGGTTTCAATGGGAAATTTCCCACGGATGCAGCACCGCTTTTCTGTTTCACCCATTCGCATATTGGGCTGTCGCTCACTCTGCCGTTTTTGCCCTTTACCGATGGAGTCCCAAGATGAAGAAACTTGTGCTGCTTGGCGCCCTGGCACTGTCCGTGCTGTCCCTGCCGACATTCGCCGATGAAAAGCCTCTGAAAATCGGTATCGAAGCGGCTTACCCTCCATTCGCCTCCAAAGCGCCGGACGGCAGCATCGTCGGTTTCGACTACGACATCGGCAACGCGCTGTGCGAAGAGATGAAGGTCAAGTGCCAGTGGGTCGAGCAAGAGTTCGACGGTCTGATCCCGGCACTGAAAGTGCGCAAGATCGACGCGATCCTGTCGTCCATGTCGATCACTGACGACCGCAAGAAGTCCGTGGACTTCACCAACAAGTACTACAACACCCCGGCCCGCCTCGTGATGAAAGAAGGCACTCAGGTCAGCGAAGGTCTGGCTGAGCTGAAAGGCAAGAACATCGGCGTGCAGCGTGGTTCGATCCACGAGCGCTTCGCCCGCGAAGTCCTGGCCCCGCTGGGTGCCGAGATCAAGCCGTATGGCTCGCAGAACGAAATCTACCTCGACGTGGCCGCCGGCCGCCTCGACGGCACCGTGGCGGACGCTACGCTGTTGAATGACGGCTTCCTGAAAACCGACGCCGGCAAAGGTTTCGCGTTCGTGGGCCCGGCGTTCACCGACGTCAAATACTTCGGCGACGGCGTAGGCATCGCGGTACGCAAGGGCGACGCCCTGAAAGACAAGATCAACACCGCCATCGCGGCCATCCGCGAGAACGGCAAGTACAAGGCAATCCAGGACAAGTACTTCGACTTCGACATTTACGGCAAGTAAAGACGTCGCTCGACCCGTCCGAAATGGCGCAAGCAACAGGATCTCTGCGGTTTGCGCCATTTTTTCATCCCAACTTTCGAGGACCTGAATCATGTTGAAAGGCTACGGGGCTGTCATCCTCGATGGCGCTTGGCTGACGCTTCAGCTCGCCTTGTCGTCCATGGCCCTGGCCATCGTTCTCGGGCTGATCGGCGTCGCGTTGCGCCTGTCGCCGGTGCGCTGGCTGGCGTGGCTGGGCGATCTGTATTCCACGGTGATTCGCGGTATTCCCGACCTTGTGCTGATCCTGCTGATCTTCTACGGCGGTCAGGACTTGCTCAACCGCGTCGCACCAATGCTCGGCTATGACGACTACATCGACCTGAACCCGCTGGCCGCCGGTATCGGCACCCTCGGCTTCATCTTCGGTGCGTACCTGTCGGAAACCTTCCGCGGCGCGTTCATGGCGATCCCCAAAGGTCAGGCCGAAGCCGGCATGGCGTACGGCATGAGCAGCTTCCAGGTGTTCTTCCGCGTGCTGGTGCCGCAGATGATTCGTCTGGCGATTCCGGGTTTCACCAACAACTGGCTGGTGTTGACCAAGGCCACCGCGCTGATTTCCGTGGTCGGTCTGCAAGACATGATGTTCAAGGCCAAGCAGGCGGCCGACGCCACCCGCGAGCCTTTCACCTTCTTCCTCGCAGTGGCGGCGATGTACCTGGTGATCACCAGTGTCTCGTTGCTGGCGCTGCGTCACCTTGAGAAGCGCTACTCGGTAGGCGTAAGGGCGGCTGATCTATGATCTTCGACTACAACGTCATTTGGGAGGCCCTGCCGCTGTACCTCGGCGGTCTGGTCACGACCCTCAAGTTGCTCGCGCTGTCGCTGTTCTTCGGTCTGCTCGCGGCCCTGCCGCTGGGGCTGATGCGTGTGTCCAAGAACGCCGTGGTCAATGGCGCAGCCTGGCTCTACACCTACGTGATTCGCGGCACGCCGATGCTGGTTCAGCTGTTCCTGATCTACTACGGTCTGGCCCAGTTCGAAGCCGTGCGTGAAAGCTTCCTCTGGCCGTGGCTGTCCAGCGCAACGTTCTGTGCGTGCCTGGCGTTCGCGATCAACACCAGCGCCTACACCGCCGAAATCATCGCCGGCAGCCTCAAGGCCACGCCGAACGGCGAGATCGAAGCAGCCAAGGCCATGGGCATGTCGCGCTTCAAGATGTACAAGCGCATCCTGCTGCCATCGGCCCTGCGCCGGGCGCTGCCGCAGTACAGCAACGAAGTGATCATGATGCTGCAGACCACCAGTCTGGCGTCCATCGTGACCCTGATTGACATCACCGGCGCGGCCCGTACCGTCAACGCGCAGTTCTATCTGCCGTTCGAGGCGTACATCACCGCCGGCGTGTTCTACCTATGCCTGACCTTCATTCTGGTGCGCCTGTTCAAGCTGGCCGAGCGTCGCTGGCTGAGCTACCTGGCCCCGAGGAAGCACTGATATGGAACGCATCGACCACGTTCTGCCGTGGAGCCACCTGGGCAGCGAGCGCCGGATTTCGGTATTTCGCTTTGGCAGCGGCGAGCGCAAGGCCTACATTCAGGCCAGCCTCCACGCTGACGAACTGCCCGGCATGCGCACCGCCTGGGAACTGAAAAAACGCCTCGGCGAACTCGAAGCCAAAGGCCTGCTCAACGGCGTCATCGAACTGGTGCCGGTGGCCAACCCGCTGGGTCTTGGCCAGTTGCTGCAAGGCAACCATCAGGGTCGTTTCGAGGCCGGCAGCGGCAAGAATTTCAACCGTGATTTCGTCGAGCTCAGCGCCCCCGTGGCCGCCAGGCTGGAAGGACAACTCGGTGATGATCCGCACGCCAACATCCGCCTGATCCGTCAGGCGATGGCCGATCACCTGGCCGCATTGCCCGAGGCCAGCAGCCAGTTGCAAGGCATGCAGCGCATCCTGCTGCAACACGCCGCCACCGCCGATGTGGTGCTGGACTTGCATTGCGACTGCGAAGCCGCGCTGCACATGTACGCCTTGCCGCAGCACTGGCCGCAGTGGCGTTCGCTCGCCGCGCACCTGGATGTGAAGGTCGGCCTGCTGGCGGAAGATTCCGGCGGCAGCTCGTTCGATGAAGCCTGTTCGTTGCCGTGGCTGCGTCTGTCGCGCCTGTTCCCGGATGCACAGATTCCACTGGCGTGCCTGGCGACCACCGTTGAACTCGGCGGTCAGGCTGACACCACGCCGGCGCAGGCCGAAGCCTGGGCCGAAGGCATTCTGGCGTTCCTCGCCGAGCAAGGCCTGATCCGTGGTGAGTGGCCGAGCGCGGCACACGAGCCGTGCGAAGGCATGCCGTTCGAAGGCACTGAATTGCTCCTGCCGCCGCATCCTGGCGTGGTGAGTTTTCTGCGCAAGCCCGGCGAGTGGGTTGAAGCCGGTGACAAGATTTTCGAAGTGATCGATCCGCTGTCGGATCGGGTCAGCACGGTGTGTGCTGGTACGTCCGGGGTGCTGTTTGCCATTGAGCGGCTGCGTTACGCCCAACCCGGTTTCTGGCTGGCCAAAGTGGCGGGGCGCGATGCGCTGCGCGACGGCCCTTTGCTCAACGACTGACTGTTTTTGTGAGAACCGACCGCATGTACAAACTTGAAGTCCAAGACCTGCATAAACGCTATGGCAGTCACGAAGTGCTCAAGGGCGTTTCCCTGAAAGCGGCCGCCGGCGATGTGATCAGCATCATCGGCTCCAGTGGCTCCGGCAAAAGTACTTTCCTGCGCTGCATCAACCTGCTCGAGCAGCCGCACGCGGGCAAGATCCTGCTCAACAACGAAGAGCTGAAACTGGTGGCGAACAAGGACGGCGCGCTGAAAGCCGCTGATCCGAAACAGCTGCAACGCATGCGTTCGCGCCTGTCGATGGTGTTCCAGCACTTCAACCTGTGGTCGCACATGACCGCGCTGGAAAACATCATGGAAGCGCCGGTTCACGTGCTGGGCGTGTCCAAGGCCGAAGCCCGCGAGAAAGCCGAGCACTACCTGAACAAGGTCGGCGTGGCTCATCGTAAAGATGCGTTCCCGGGGCACATGTCCGGTGGCGAACAGCAGCGTGTGGCGATCGCCCGGGCGCTGGCGATGGAACCGGAAGTGATGTTGTTCGACGAACCGACTTCGGCCCTCGACCCGGAACTGGTCGGCGACGTATTGAAAGTCATGCAGGCCCTCGCTCAGGAAGGCCGGACCATGGTGGTGGTGACCCACGAAATGGGCTTCGCCCGTGAAGTGTCGAACCAGCTGGTGTTCCTGCACAAAGGCGTCGTCGAAGAAAGCGGCAACCCGCGTGAAGTGCTGGTCAATCCGCAGTCGGAACGTTTGCAACAATTCCTCTCGGGCAGCCTCAAGTAATCGCTCCCGTTATGCACCAAATTAGGTCATGCTTCGCGATCTGAAGGCGGACCAGATTCCTCTGTGGGAGCGAGCTTGCTCGCGAATGCGATGGTTCAGAAGCAGTGATGCCAGCTGACACACCGTTTTCGCGAGCAAGCTCGCTCCCACAAGGGATCTGCGCCAGTTTCAAGATTTGTGTTCATTTTCGGGCTAGCATTGGCCCTTGCCTTCATCACCGTTCTTCGCTTCGGATTGCCCGCCCATGACTGCCCATCGAATTGGTTTCCTGATTTGGCCCAGCACTAAAGCTCTGACTTTGGCGCTGGCGGAGGAGGCCTTGCGTGTTGCCCAGCGTGTGCATCCGGACGTGGTTTACGAGCTGTCGTTCCTGCAGGCCGAAGCACCGACCGAAGGTGAATGGCAACTGCCCGGCGAACCCTGGGCCGGCAAACTCGAAAACTTCCAGAAACTGTTCCTGCTCGCTGACGAGCCACCGACCACGTTGGCGCCGGCACTCAGCAGCGCGCTCAAGCAAGTGGTGCGCGCCGGTTGTGTGATCGGCGGTCTGTCGGCCGGTGTGTATCCGCTGGCGCAACTCGGTCTGCTCGACGGTTACCGCGCGGCGGTGCACTGGCGCTGGCAGGACGATTTCGCCGAACGCTTCCCGAAAGTCATCGCCACCAGTCATCTGTTCGATTGGGATCGCGATCGCCTGACCGCATGCGGCGGCATGTCGGTACTCGATTTGCTGCTGGCCGTACTGGCCCGCGATCACGGTGCGGAACTGGCAGGTGCGGTCTCCGAAGAACTGGTGGTCGAGCGCATCCGTGAAGGTGGCGAGCGTCAGCGCATTCCATTGCAGAACCGTCTCGGCTCCAGCCATCCGAAGCTCACCCAGGCGGTGCTGCTGATGGAAGCCAACATCGAAGAGCCGCTGACCACCGACGAAATCGCCCAGCATGTATGCGTGTCCCGTCGCCAGCTGGAGCGGATCTTCAAGCAATACCTCAACCGCGTGCCGAGCCAGTACTACCTGGAACTGCGCCTGAACAAGGCCCGGCAGATGTTGATGCAAACCAGCAAGTCGATCATCCAGATCGGCCTTTCGTGCGGTTTCTCTTCGGGGCCGCACTTCTCCAGCGCCTACCGCAACTTCTTCGGCGCCACGCCGCGGGAAGACCGCAACCAGCGGCGCAGCAGCAGTCCGTTCGAACTGTCGTCGGTGCCGCCCGAGCGCGGTTGATCCCTCGCCAACCACGCCATGGCATTGGCTGCCATGGCGCTGCACCCGTCAGTCTTCGATTTCCAGATCAGGCCTCATTTCCGGTGGGCGCGGCATGCCGTCGATGCCGTTGACGTTCAGGTTGTTGCCCGTTTCCTGATAGTAGGCCCGAACCCTTGCCAGGCTTTGCGGCGACAGCGGGTTGTTGCGCAAGTCGTAGCGGTCGCCGACTGACGCGGGCACATCCATGATTTCTTCCGGCACGTCCGTGATCGCATTGCCGGACAGGTCGATCTCGTTCCAGTGCAGGTTTTCCAGCGTCCCTTTGGGGATTTCGGTGATCCCGGTATCGCTCAGGTCGAGGTCGGTGAGGCTGTGCAGGTTGCTGATGTCGGGCGTCAGGCCCAGCGGGTTGTCGCGCAGGTTGAGCACTTCGAGTTTGTCCATGCTCGCCAGTGCTGCCACCGATTCAGGTGTCAGGCTGATTTCGCAGTCCGGCAGGCTCAGCGCCGTCAGTTGACTCATGGTGAAAATGTCCTTGGGAATATCGCCCAGATTGCATTCGCGAATGGCCAGGCTGTCCAGCCCGGGAAAGGCTTCAAGGAAGCGTCCAAGCCGTGACGAGTGGCCGTCACCCACCAGGAACAGGTCCGGCACATAGGGGAACCGGGCACCGAGTGTCGGCAGTTCGCCGAGGAAACTCACGGTGTGGCTGAACCCGTAGCTGTCGAGACTTGAATCCTCCATCGGGATTTTGTGCCAGCAAGTCAGCAGCGCTTCGGCGAATTGTGAACGCAGCTGTTCCTGACGCAGGCGCGCGGTTTCGGGCAGCGGTTGGCCGTTGAGTGGATTTACAGGGATGTCGCCGCTCCACTGCGCGAGGCTGCGGGTGAGATCGCTCAGCGCCATTTCCCGACGAGCCACTTCGTTGCGACCATCGGCCAATGTCCCGCTCAGGCGATAGATAAAAGTGCTGGCCTGCTCATTGTCCATCGCGGGATATAGCGTCTGTACCCTTGCCCGATCTGCCTCATCGGCAAGCACGCCGAGATCACCGCCGGTGCGCCGGAAGTAGTCCTTGACCCGCTCGCGTATCGCGGGGCTCAGGGGGTTGTTGCCGAAGTCGTAGCCATTGCCGATATCCGCCGGCAAGTTGAAGATTTCCTCGGGAATTTCGCTGATGCGATTGTTGTTGAGGATGACGATTTCCAGTTCCGGATGGTTGATGACGCCGTCGGGAACTTCGCTGATGGCAGTGCCGGCCAGGTCGAGAAAATCCAGTGCCGGCAGGGTGCGGATGTCTGGCGCCAGTCCCAGCGGATTGTTGTATAGGTCGAGCTTCTTCAGGCGTGTGAGGGTAGCGAGAATGGCGCGCCCTTGTGCATCCAGCACCACCGCGCAATTGCTCAGCACCAGATTTTCCAGGGTGGGCATGCGTTTGAGCGAGGCCGGCATTTGCTGCAAACCGAGATCGCGCAGCTCCAGGGTTTTCAGCCCTGTAAACGCGCCGAAGAAATCATCGCCGGCGCGCAGTTGGGCGTTACCCGTAATGGACAAGGTGGTGACGTGGCTGAAGTCAGCGTCCAGTGCGGGCAGCTCACCCATGAAAGGGAGGTTGAGCATCAGCCGGTCTGACCGCAACTCGGGCTGGGCGGTCGAGCGTGCACGCCAGAATGCTTGCAGATCCCGGCGGCATTGATCACGGCCGGAGCGTTCGACGACGTTGTCCTCTTCAGTGAGCGGGGTGCCGGTTGACGGATGTCGCTCGGGAATCTCCCCGACCCAGCGGCTGAGCGTGGTCTCCAGCTGTTGCCATTCCGATTCCCAGTGGCCGATTTGAAGTCGACCGTGATCGAGTGTTCCCGGTAACAGATACAACAGGCGACTCGCTTGCTCGGCATCCAGTTCTGGAAACAGGGCTAGCACGCGCCTGATATCGGCCTGCGGCATCGATACGCCGAAATTCTGTCGGGTGCGCTGGTAACTGGACTTGATCCGTTCGCGAGTGGCGAGGGACAGCGGGTTTTCCCCGAGAATGAATTGATTGGGCGAGAGCGCGGGCAGGTCAAACAGGCTGTCTGGCAGTTCGCTGATCCGGTTGTGATCGAAGTTGGCCATGATCAGAGTCGGATGTTCGACCAGGCCTTCGGGCAGGTGAGTGATACCGGTGTTGATCAAGCGCACGTGAGTCAGTGCCGGCAATGCCTGCAAATCCGGTGCGGCGCCCAACGGGTTGTGGCTCAGGTTGAGCATCTGCAACCGGGTCATGGAGGACAGGCGGGACGGGGTTGGCGGTGTCAGGGTCAACTCGCAGTACTCAAGCACCAGACGCTCCAGCAACGGCATGCGTTCGCAAGCCTCGGGCAGTTGCTCCAGTTTGAACTCGTGAAGTTCCAGATGGCGAAGACCGGTGAAGGACGATAGGAAAGCGTCGACGCCGCTCAGGGTCGAGTTGCCGTCGAGGGTCAGTTCGGCGATGTGGCTGAAGTCTGCCGACAGCGCGGGTAGCTCGCCAATGAAGGGCAGCTCCGCGATCAGGACGTTGCCTCGTTCTGTGGGCTTTTCGGCAAACCGGAAGCGCCATAGTTCTTCGATCCGCTGAGCGAACAATCGCCTGTTTGTTTGCGTCACGAAGATTTGTCGTGGATTGAGCAATTGCCCCGTGGTCGGATGAACACTTGGCCCGGCAACAGCCCATTGCGCGAGGTCGGCATTCAGTTGACGGATTTCGGCCTGCCAGTGCCGCAGTTGGCTGCGGCCGAGTTCGAGCGAGCCCGGCAAACTGTAGAACACGTCGCTGGCGTCCTGTGTGTCGAGGTCGGGAAACAGCTGCTGGGTGGTTTCGATATCCGCCGCGTCGGCGAGTACGGCGAAGTCCTGGCCGGTTTCGCGGTAGTACTGCTTGATCCGCTCGCGAGTGCCGGTGCTCAGCGGATTGTTTGAAAGGTCGTAGCTGTCACCGGCCTGGGCCGATAGCTCAAACAGGGCTTCGGGCAATTCGGTGATCTGGTTCTCGCTGAGGATGGCGGTCTTGATTTTCGGGTGATCGAGGAGGCCGGGCGGGACTTCCAGCAAGCCCGTGCGTGACAGATCAAGGTAGGTCAGGGTGTTCAGGGTTTGCAGGTCGGGCACCAGGTTCAGCGGATTGCCCGGCAGTTCCAGTGATTCGAGTCTGGGCATCGCGGCCAGTGCTGTCAGTGATTCGGCAGTGAAGCTCACGCCGCAATTATCCAGCACCAATACCTCCAGCATCGGCAGGCAATTGAGCGTCCGGGTCAGTTGATCCAGTTCGCCGTTACGCAGAATCAAGCGTTTCAGCCGAGAGAAACTGCGCAGAAACGGCGCGTCACCGCGCAGGCCTTTGTTGCCGTTGAGGGTCAGTGCGGTGATGTGGCTGAAGTCGGCGCTCAGCTCCGGCAGGTCACCGATGAACGTGGCATCGGCCGTGAAGACATCGGCCCTGGCGTGCGGATGGATTTTCGAGCGGTGACGCCACAGGCGCAGCAACTTGCCGGCGAAAGTCTCGCGTGCGTCCTGTTCCGTGAAGCGCTCGTTGGCCTCAAGCATTGCGCCACTTACCGGGTGGCGGTCGGGGGTATCCCGTGCCCAAACGTTCAGGTCCGCGTTCAATGTGGCCAGCTCGGTTTCCCACGCGGTCAGTTGCAAGCGACCCTGGATCAGTGAACCGGGCAAGCGATAAATCAGACTGCTGGCCTGGCCTTCGTCGATATCCGGAAAAAGCGCCCTGGTGCGGGTGATATCGGCTTGTTCGGCGCGCACGCCGAAATTGACGCCGGTGCCGGTGAAATAGGTCTTCACTTGCTCGCGTGTGACAGCGGAGAGTGGATTGCCGGAGAAGTCGTATCCGGCGCCGGCGACGGGCGAGAACTCGAACAGCGCTGGCGGCAGCGTGCTGATCCGGTTGTCGGTCAGCCAGGCGCTTCTGATCTGCGGATGGTCGATCAAACCGGGTGGGGTTTCGGAAATCCCGGTGCGGGACAGGTTGAGGTAGGTCAGCGATGGCATGAAGGTCATGTCAAAGCTCGTCCCCAGCGGATTGTCCTTGAGATCCAGCTCAACCAGCTCGTCGAGTGACGTCAGCAGCGCCTGGTTTTCCGGGGTCAGAACGATTCCACATTGACGCAGGCGCAATTGGCGCAGGGTCGGCATGGTCGAGAGGCCTTGCGGCAGGTTGTGCAGGTCGAAGTGCTGTAGATCCAGACGGGTCAGTCGAGGGAAGCGACCAATAAAGTTCTCGATGTCCGCCGATGTTCCACTGCCGCAGAGCTCCAGGCTGACGACGTGACTGAAGTCTGCCGTCAGCTCCGGCAGATCGCCCAGCAACGGTTCGATAAAACGCATGCGGTAGCCAAAGCGCTGCGGGGTTTCCCGGCGCCAGCAACTGAGCAGGGTTCGGGAGAAAAGCTGTCGATCGCGTGCGGCCGCTGCTCGCCGGGCTAGAGACAGTTCCTGGCCGGTTACAGGATCGACCAGCACGTCTCTCAGTCGCCACTGATCAAGGTCGATCTCCAGACGTGCGTATTCGAGGCGCAGGCGCGACAGCTCGGCAATCGGGTTCTCCAGATGGCTTTGCAGATGCTGCACCATCGCCCGCTGCCCGTCCTCGGTGATGCCGGGAAAAACATCGCGCACCCGCGCTTCCAGAGTGGGCGGAGAATCGTCGTGTGACACATTGCGTGAGTAACCTTCAGCGCCTAGCAGACGCAAGGTGTCGACCTCACTGGCGGGAGCGCTTTCGACTGCCAGAGTGAGGCGCAGATTGGCGCGGGGCAGGGGATTGTCGCGAATCAGTTGCCGGAGTTTTGGTCCTTCGCCGATCTGCAGGTTCAGGGCCTGGCGTTGGGCATCAGGCAAGGCTTGCAGCACGCAGGTGTAGAAATCCGTCGGGCCGTGCAATTCCAGTCCGGTCTGATCAAACGGCTGCCATGTGCCATCGGCCCGGCGTACCAGAATTTTCTCGATGGCCGCACCCACGGGGCCGGTGGTGTCGACTCTTTTCCCTGTAAACGACTGGTCGCGGACTTCCAGACTCACAGCATCTGACCAACCCGACAGTAGCGGCAGGCTGTGCAGTGCCAGGGTTTCGGAATCCGGGTTGCGCACCGAATCGATTTCCAGTCCTTCATAGGCGCGGGTGATGCGCAGTTCGTGCAGGGCGGTTTCGCAAAGCTGCTGCTGACGCTCTGGAATTTGCCCTTCGCCCAGTTGCAGCAGCTCGGTGCCGGTGGCGGTGTGAATGAGTTCTTCGATGATTCGGGCTGGCAGCTCTGGTGCGTATCTGGCTACCTGTTGTTCGAGAGGGACATTGCGCGGCTGGCGTGACGCATAACGTTGTTCGAACAGGGCTGGCCGCTGTTGTTCGGCAATCTGCGCGAGCCGGATCCGGAGTTGGCGAGTGCGCACATCGAGGGCGATTTTTTGCCCGAAGTCTTCATTGAGCAGGGTGTTGATTTCGCCCTCGTCGAGGGTCAGCAACAGGGTCTTGAGCAAGTCGCCGTCTACCAGTCGGTCAGCGTGAATCTCGGTCAGTGTGGGCTGCGCATCGCCGGAGGACTGCCAGACCCTTTTGCCCCCGGCATCGATCAGGCGCAGACGCCGGGAGTCCGGCCACAAGTCCTGTTCGTGGAGCAACTGAAGCTGTATCAGCGGATCGGCCTTTCGATAAGTCGCTGGATCGTCGCTGCTCATCTGCTCGATGAACGTCTGCAAATCCTGGTCGATCCTGAAACGCTCGAGGGTGTCGGCCAGCAGCGGCGGTATGCGCTCCTGATTCACGTGCATTTTGCGCAAACCGTCTTCTGTATAACCGCTGACTTTCAGAATGCGTTCGCGCTGCGTCGGGGTAAACGACTCCACGCTGTGGCCGATTCGCTGCAACGCAGTGGTGCTGTCCCACTGCAGCGGGTTTTCCAGCTCGGTGTGAAACGCCCCCTCGCCGTTATGCCGCACGACGGGTTCATAGGCGTCGGTGCGGGCAGGGTGTTCGATGCGCCACTTACCGGGCACTTCGTGATCGCTGACGACGTAATGTGCCTGATCCAGCGGTAGCAGTTTTTTACCCTCGTGCCGATGCAGACCCTGTGCGTCGGGTGTGGAATCTGCCGCTGGCACGGTGTCGCGGGCATAGTTTTGCAGATCCGGCTTCCAGTACAGGGTTTTGCCGTTGCGCAGTTTCACCGGCCGGAAGCGGTCCATGAACGCCACGACTTCGGCCGGCAACACCTTGGGCAGCTCGGCCATGGCAATGCCGGTGCCACCGCCGAAAGCGCCGAGCTGGATCAGTGATTCGAGCGCAGCAAAGAAATGTTCGCTGGCTTCGGTTGTCTGGCCTTCAGCCCATTCGATGACCGATTCGAAAACCTCGTCGAGCAGTTGGTAAGCGATGTACGCCATCATCATTTCGCCCAGAAACGGTACGAACGGCAGGACGACGAACGCGGCGGTTTCCAGGATCGACGCCGCGACACTGACAAATGAATCCCAGCGTTTCCAGCGTGCGTTGCGATCGACCATGGCGGTGGGAACTGCGATCACTGCGGCATCGTTGAGAATCTTGTTCAACTTGCCTTGGTAAAGGTGTTCCAGAAATTGGCCGACGAAGGGCGTGACTGCCCATTGCAGGTCAGGCTTTTCGACGGGGGTGTCGCGCCAGGGCGGCAATTGGCTGTCGGCCTGTGGTGGGTGCCATTTGGTTTCGCTCAGTCGTTGCCTGAGCTGGCCGAAAAATTGTCCACGCTGCTCGTGAGCGACGAAGCGGCTGAAGAATCGTTGGTACTCCGTATCGCGTAATTGCCGGGTCAGTTCCTTGGCAAGGTCTGCGGTGGAGCGGTATTCCTTTACCGGATGTTCAGGATCATCCGGAAAGTAAGCCACCACCGTGACTGCGGTTTTTGCGCGTTCGAGGTCTGGTGCAAATATCACGACTCCGGTCAGGGCGACCGACATCATCGTCAAGTCGTGGCAGCGCATTGGCTGACCGTTCATCAATACGGTAGACGCACCATCCAGCAATCGTTCAATCGAATGCCGATTCGCATGTCCGATATCGCCCTGCATGCGCGCCATCTTCAGCGCCGCGCGCAATGCGGTTTTTTGCGCTGTATTGACTCTGTGCCGCAGGACCGCAGCCGCTACCGGGCTGGAGATGGCGAGATTTTCTTCGAGATAAACCTTGTAGCGAGCGCCGATATCCAGCTCCCGGCAAAGATGGGAGAAGGCCGGGATACCGGGTTTTGCGTTCAGCGGTACCAGCGTTTCGAATTGCCCTGTCGCCGACGGCCGGGTGATGAACGAGGAGCCGCTGGTGTAGGCATCTGCTTCTGTTTCGCCAGCCTCGAAGTTATGCAGGGCTGCATCCAGCAGTGACACCGTCCACGTCCGGGTGCCGGTGGTGATGCCTGCTGCCTTCACCGGGATGTACAACTGCAGAAAGGTGTCGTTGACGTTCAGATCCAGGTCGAAACGCGATTTCAGCGCCTCGGTCAGAATCGGCTCGGCGAAGCTGCTGGCGTTCTGTACCCGTTCGAGCATCTGATCGACGGCATTCTGCGCGGTCATGTGCCGCGTTATGGCGCTTCTGAGCGCTTGATGTTGATCTGCGGGTGCTGACCTGAACGGGTCGGGGAGGGCGCGATGGCTGTTCTTCAAGGCCGTGCGTCGGGCGGGTGACGCCTTGCCCAGCCATTCAGGGATCGCTTTCACCAGTGGCTCGTAGTGGGAAGCGGGGTTTTGCGCGGTCGCACCGGGCGTGGGCGAACTGGCGGGCGGTTGCCCGGTGGTGGAAGGCATCGTTGGTGTCCTTGAGCGTCGAAAAAGAGCTCAAGCAGAGCAAAATGCATCCCGTGCCAGGTGGTACATATGTATGACAGGTCAGCCCTTCGTAATTGATAGGCTCGCAGGACTGCTGAAATGGCTGGCGGCAGTTTAAACTGCGCCTTTGCGACGCTATATGTCGCATTGCCGTAAACCCGGGAAAATCCGGGGTTTGCGCTATAAGAAGTTGTCGCTTGGCGACAAGGCCGGGCTGAAAACTGTCCTTACAATCCCCCCATCGCTCGCCAGTTTCAGGCGGGTGGCCCTCATCAGGAGACTCCGATGTCCGTTGAGCACGCTGCGGTACAACGCGCCGATTTCGACCAGGTTATGGTTCCCAACTACGCGCCTGCCGCTTTCATTCCTGTGCGTGGCGCCGGTTCCCGCGTCTGGGACCAGTCCGGCCGCGAGCTGATCGACTTCGCCGGCGGCATCGCCGTCAACGTATTGGGCCATGCGCATCCGGCGCTGGTCGGTGCCTTGACCGAGCAAGCGAACAAGCTGTGGCACGTGTCCAACGTGTTCACCAACGAGCCGGCCCTGCGCCTGGCGCACAAGCTGATCGACGCCACCTTTGCCGAGCGCGTGTTCTTCTGCAACTCCGGCGCCGAAGCCAACGAGGCCGCCTTCAAGCTGGCCCGTCGTGTCGCGTTCGACCGTTTCGGCACCGAGAAGTACGAAATCATCGCCGCGCTCAACAGCTTCCACGGCCGCACCCTGTTCACCGTGAACGTTGGTGGCCAGTCGAAGTACTCCGACGGTTTCGGCCCGAAAATCACCGGCATCACCCACGTGCCGTACAACGACCTGGCGGCGCTGAAAGCCGCTGTTTCGGACAAGACCTGCGCGGTTGTTCTGGAACCGATCCAGGGCGAGGGCGGCGTGCTGCCGGCCGAGCTGGCTTACCTGCAAGGTGCCCGTGAACTGTGCGACGCAAACAACGCGCTGCTGGTGTTCGACGAAGTGCAGACCGGCATGGGCCGCACCGGCAACCTGTTCGCCTACCAGCATTTCGGTGTGGTTCCGGACATCCTGACCAGCGCCAAGAGCCTGGGCGGCGGTTTCCCGATCGCCGCGATGCTGACCACCGAAGCGCTGGCCAAACATCTGGTCGTCGGCACGCACGGCACCACTTACGGCGGCAACCCGCTGGCGTGCGCCGTGGCTGAAGCGGTGATCGACGTGATCAACACCCCTGAGGTGCTGAACGGCGTCAACGCCAAGCACGACAAGTTCAAGACCCGCCTGCAACAGATCGGCGAGAAATACGGCCTGTTCACCCAGGTGCGCGGTCTCGGTCTGCTGATCGGTTGCGTGCTGAGCGATGCCTGGAAAGGCAAGGCCAAGGACATCTTCAACGCCGCTGAGCAAGAAGGCCTGATGATTCTGCAAGCTGGCCCGGACGTGATCCGTTTCGCCCCGAGCCTGGTGGTTGAAGACGCGGACATCGACGCCGGTCTGGATCGCTTCGAACGTGCTGCGGCGAAACTGACTCAAGCCTGATAGACCCTTCGGCACCTGACTTGATCAGGCGCCGAACCCAATTTTGATGCCGGGCAAAATCAAATGTGGGAGCGGGCTTGCTCGCGAAGAGGGAGTGGCAGTCGCCATCTACGCTGACTGATACACCGCCTTCGCGAGCAAGCCCGCTCCCACACTGATCTCTGTTTATGCAGTCAGTGCCTGGTTTTTTTTCTGTGAATTTATAAGAGAAAGGAGTGACACCATGCTGGTGATGCGCCCTGCGCAAATGGCTGATCTGGGCGAGGTACAGCGTCTGGCTGCGGACAGCCCGATTGGTGTCACTTCCTTGCCGGATGACGTTGAACGCCTGAGCGACAAGATCGCTGCGAGCGAAGCCTCGTTTGCCGCCGAAGTGAGCTTCAACGGCGAAGAGAGTTACTTCTTCGTCCTCGAAGACACCGCCACCGGCAAACTGGTGGGCTGCTCGGCAATCGTCGCGTCGGCCGGTTATTCCGAGCCGTTCTACAGCTTTCGCAACGAGACCTTCGTGCACGCCTCCCGCGAGCTGAAGATCCACAACAAGATCCACGTGCTCTCGCAATGCCACGACCTGACCGGCAACAGCTTGCTGACCAGTTTCTACGTGCAGCGCGAGCTGGTGGGTTCGCCGTGGTCTGAGCTCAACTCCCGTGGCCGTCTGCTGTTCGTCGCCAGCCACCCGGAGCGATTCGCCGATTCGGTGGTGACCGAGATCGTCGGTTACAGCGACGAGAACGGCGACTCGCCGTTCTGGGACGCCATCGGTCGCAACTTCTTCGACCTGAACTACGCCGAGGCCGAGCGTCTGTGTGGCCTGAAAAGCCGTACGTTCCTCGCCGAGCTGATGCCGCATTACCCGATCTACGTGCCGCTGCTGCCGGACTCCGCTCAGGAAGCGATGGGCCAGGTGCACCCGCGTGCGCAGATCACCTTCGACATCCTGATGCGCGAAGGCTTCGAGACCGATCACTACATCGACATCTTCGACGGTGGCCCGACCCTGCATGCGCGCGTTTCGGGGATCCGTTCGATCGCCCAGAGCCGCGTGGTGCCGGTGAAGATCGGCGAGCCGGTCAAAGGTGCCGGTCGCCAGTATCTGGTGGCCAATGCCCAGTTGCAGGATTACCGCGCGGTATTGCTGGAGCTGGATTACGCGCCGGGCAAACCGGTGACCCTGGATCTGGAAGCGGCCGAAGCCCTGGGCGTCGGTGAAGGTGCCAGCGTGCGCCTGGTGGCGGTTTAACGCCTTAGCGAGTTTCACGGGTGGCCACGGCGGCCCGTTTGAGGAGATAGCATGATTGTTCGTCCCGTACGCAGCAGCGATTTGTCCGCTCTGATCGACCTGGCCCGCAGCACCGGCACCGGCCTGACCACCTTGCCGGCCAACGAAGAGCGCCTGACCCACCGGGTCGGCTGGGCCGAGAAGACCTTTCGCGGTGAAGCCGGCCGTGGCGACGCGGACTACCTGTTCGTGCTCGAAGACGATGACGGTCGCGTGGTGGGGATTTCCGCCATCGCCGGCGCCGTCGGTCTGCGCGAGCCTTGGTATAACTTCCGCGTCGGCCTGACCGTCAGCGCCTCGCAGGAACTGAACATCTATCGCGAGATCCCGACGCTGTTCCTGGCCAACGACCTGACCGGCAACTCCGAACTGTGCTCGCTGTTCCTGCACGCCGATTACCGCACCGGCCTCAACGGTCGCATGCTGTCCAAGGCGCGGATGCTGTTCATCGCCGAATTCCCGCAACTGTTCGGCAACAAGATCATCGCCGAGATGCGCGGCGTGTCGGATGACGCTGGCCGTTCGCCGTTCTGGGAAAGCCTGGGCCGTCACTTCTTCAAGATGGAATTCAGCCAGGCCGATTACCTGACCGGTGTCGGCAACAAGGCGTTCATCGCTGAACTGATGCCGAAATTCCCGCTGTACACCTGCTTCCTGTCGCCGGACGCGCGCAACGTCATCGGTCAGGTGCACCCGGACACCGAGCCGGCGCTGGCGATGCTCAAGAGCGAAGGTTTCAGCTATCAGGGTTACGTCGACATCTTCGACGCCGGCCCGGCCATCGAGTGCGAGACCAGCAAGATCCGTGCGGTGCGTGACAGCGAAGCGCTGGTGCTGGCCATCGGCACGCCGGGCGACGACGCCACGCCGTTCATCATCCATAACCGCAAACGCGAAGACTGCCGCATCACGGCTGCGCCGGCCCGTCTGGCCGCTGGCACCCTGGTGGTCGATCCGCTGACCGCCAAACGTCTTCAACTCAACGCTGGCGATCAGGTTCGCGCCGTGGCGTTGTCTGCTGCTCGGGAGTCGAAATAATGAATTCGCTATACATCGCAGGTGAGTGGCTGGCCGGTCAGGGCGAGGCCTTTCAATCGCTGAACCCGGTGACCCAGCAAGTGCTGTGGTCGGGGGAGGGCGCCACTGCCGCTCAGGTCGAGTCGGCCGTGCAGGCTGCGCGTCAGGCGTTCCCGGGCTGGGCCCGTCGTACCCTGGAAGATCGCATCAGCGTGCTCGAAGCTTTCGCCGCCGCGCTGAAAAACCATGCCGACGAACTGGCCCGCACCATCGGTGAGGAAACCGGCAAACCGCTGTGGGAAGCCGCGACCGAAGTCACCAGCATGGTCAACAAGATCGCGATCTCGGTGCAGAGCTACCGCGAACGCACCGGCGAGAAGAGCGGCCCGCTGGGCGACGCCACCGCCGTGTTGCGCCACAAGCCTCACGGTGTGGTGGCGGTGTTCGGCCCTTACAACTTCCCCGGTCATTTGCCGAACGGCCACATCGTGCCGGCGCTGCTGGCCGGTAACAGCGTGCTGTTCAAACCAAGCGAGCTGACCCCGAAAGTCGCCGAGCTGACGGTCAAGTGCTGGATCGAAGCCGGTCTGCCGGCCGGCGTGCTGAACCTGCTGCAAGGCGCCCGTGAAACCGGTATCGCACTGGCAGCGAACCCAGGCATCGACGGTCTGTTCTTTACCGGTTCGAGCCGTACCGGCAATCACCTGCACCAGCAGTTCGCCGGTCGTCCGGACAAGATTCTTGCGCTGGAAATGGGTGGCAACAATCCGTTGGTGGTCGATCAGGTCGCTGATCTTGATGCGGCGGTGTACACGATCATTCAGTCGGCGTTCATTTCTGCCGGTCAGCGTTGCACTTGCGCCCGTCGTCTGCTGGTGCCGGAAGGCGCGTGGGGCGACAGCCTGCTCAAGCGCCTGGTGGAAGTCAGCTCGACCATCGAAGTCGGCGCGTTCGATCAGCAGCCGGCGCCGTTCATGGGCTCGGTGGTTTCCCTTGGCGCGGCAAAAGCGTTGATGGATGCTCAGGCGCATCTGTTGGCCAACGGCGCAGTGTCGCTGCTGGCAATGACTCAGCCGCAGGCGCAGTCGGCGCTGCTGACCCCGGGCATCGTTGATGTGACGGCGGTTGCCGATCGCTCCGACGAAGAACTGTTCGGTCCGTTGCTGCAAGTGATCCGCTACGCCGATTTCGCGGCGGCGATTGCCGAAGCCAACGACACCGCATTTGGTCTGGCCGCTGGCCTGCTGTCGGATTCCGAAGAGCGCTACCAGCAGTTCTGGCTGGAAAGTCGTGCCGGGATCGTCAACTGGAACAAGCAGCTGACCGGTGCTGCGAGCAGCGCACCGTTCGGCGGTGTCGGCGCTTCGGGCAACCACCGCGCCAGCGCCTACTACGCGGCGGATTACTGCGCGTACCCGGTGGCCTCGCTGGAAACTCCAAGCCTGGTGTTGCCGGCGGCCCTGACGCCTGGCGTGAAGATGGCGTGATGCCCATTCGCGAGCAAGCTCGCTCCCACAAGGGCGATGAGATCCCTGTGGGAGTGAGCTTGCTCGCGAAGGCCGCGACTCGGTCTTATTGAATTGTTACCCGATGCCTATAACAACAGATTCTCGTGGAGCCTCGCTGATGAAATCCTATGAAGTCAATTTTGACGGTCTAGTGGGGCCGACCCATAACTACGGTGGTCTGTCCTACGGCAACGTTGCGTCCCAGAGCAACAGCCAGCAGTCTTCGAACCCGAAGGAAGCGGCGCTGCAAGGCCTGGCGAAAATGAAAGCGCTGATGGAAATGGGCTTTCAGCAGGGCGTTCTCGCACCGCAGGAACGTCCGGACGTGGCTGCTCTGCGCCGTCTGGGTTTCAGCGGCACCGACGCTCAGGTGATCGAGCGCGCCGCCAAAGAAGCGATGCCGCTGCTGGTTGCCAGCTGCTCGGCGTCGAGCATGTGGGTGGCCAACGCTGCCACGGTCAGCCCGAGTGCCGACACCGCTGACGGTCGCGTGCATTTCACCGCCGCCAACCTGAACTGCAAATACCACCGCAGCATCGAGCACCCAACCACCAGTCGCGTGCTGGGCGCGATGTTCGCCAACCAGCAACACTTCGCGCACCACGCCGCATTGCCGGCGGTGGCGCAGTTCGGCGACGAAGGCGCAGCGAACCACACGCGTTTCTGCCGTGAGTACGGCGAGGCCGGCGTCGAGTTCTTCGTGTTCGGTCGCAGTGCGTTCGACACCCGTTACCCGGCACCGCAGAAATACCCGGCGCGCCAGACCCTCGAAGCGTCGCAAGCAGTCGCTCGTTTGCACGGCCTGCGTGACGACGGCGTGGTTTACGCGCAGCAAAACCCGGCGGTGATCGATCAGGGCGTGTTCCATAACGACGTGATCGCGGTGGGCAACGGCGAGGTGCTGTTCTATCACGAGGACGCGTTCCTCGACACCGATCAGATGCTGGCTGAACTGCAAGCCAAACTGGCCAAGGTCGGCGGCAACTTCCAGTCGGTCTGCGTGCCGCGTTCGGCGGTCACCGTGGACGACGCGGTGCGTTCCTACCTGTTCAACAGCCAGCTGTTGTCGCGTCCTGACGGTTCGATGCTGCTGATCGTGCCGGAAGAGTGCCGTGGCAACGAGCGCGTGTGGAATTACCTGCAAGGCCTGACCAGCTCCGGCGGCCTGATCCGCGAAGTGAAAGTCTTTGATCTCAAGCAAAGCATGCAGAACGGCGGTGGCCCGGCGTGCCTGCGTCTGCGTGTCGCGCTCAACGAAACCGAGCTGGCGGCCGTCAACCCAGGGGTTATCATGACCGCCCCGTTGTACGGTTCGTTGACCGCATGGGTTGAAAAGCACTATCGCGACCGCCTGACCGAAAGTGATCTGGCGGATCCGCAATTGCTGCTTGAATGCCGGACGGCACTGGATGAACTGACGCAAATCCTTAAACTGGGCGCGGTTTATCCATTCCAGATCAATTGATGGCCGGCGCGTTGCCTGAACGCGGCGCGCGGCTTGTCTCCCCAACAGAGCGTAAAAAAGACATGAGCGATTCCCTGCGGCTAATCCTTGAAGACACCGACGGCAAGCAACTGGAAACTTCCTGCACCCGCGTCGCGGTCATGTGGCAAGGCAAAGAGCTGTGGATCCAGCAGGACGGCCGCGGCCAACTGTTGATCGGCGTGGACGTCGAAGAGGGCGACGAAGAGTACGCCAACCTGCTGTTGCGCCCATTGGCGACTAATCTGGTAAGTCTGCAACTGGAGATGGAACCGGCTGATCTCGGCGACGATGACGGCCACGTGCACGGCCCGGATTGCAATCACGACCACTAAGGAAACCGCTCTATGCTCGCCCTCGGCAAACTGCTTGAACTGACCCTCGCCGGCCGCGAACCGGCGGAGAAGACTCAACTGACTGTCGAAGGCGTGCGCATGCGCTGGTTGAGCGAGGGTGCGCTGGAAGTCCGGCCACCCGAAGCGCGCGACAATGGCCTGGACCTGCTGCTGTCGGCAGGCATCCACGGCAACGAAACGGCACCGATCGAATTGCTCGACCGGTTGCTGCATGACATCGCTCGCGGCGATCTGAAGCCGCGCGCACGCATTCTGTTCCTGTTCGGCAACCCGGAAGCGATTCGCAAGGGCGAGCGTTTCGTCGAGCAGGACGTCAATCGGCTGTTCAACGGCCGTCACGAACAAAGCAGCGGTTCCGAAGCCCTGCGCGCCTGCGAGCTGGAACGCCTGGCGGCGAGTTTCTTCAGTCTTCCTGATCGTCAGCGCCTGCACTACGACCTGCACACCGCGATTCGTGGTTCGAAGATCGAGCAGTTCGCTTTATATCCGTGGAAGGAAGGTCGCCAGCATTCCCGTCTTGAACTGGCCCGCCTGCGCGCCGCCGGCATGGAAGCGGTGCTGTTGCAGAACAAGCCGTCGATCGTGTTCAGCTCCTACACCTACGACAAGCTGGGGGCCGAGTCCTTCACTCTGGAGCTGGGCAAGGCGCGGCCGTTCGGGCAGAACGCCGGGGTCAATGTGTCGCTGCTGGAAACCCGTCTGAAGCAGATCATCGAAGGCACCGAGCCGGAGATGGCCGAGCAGGGGCTGGACGGTCTTCAACTGTTCAGCGTGGCACGGGAAATCATCAAGCACAGCGATGCGTTCCGCCTGAACCTGCCGGCGGACATCGAAAACTTTTCGGAACTGGATGTGGGTTATGTGCTGGCCGAAGATCTGGCCAATACCCGCTGGATCATCGAAGAGCAGGGCGCGCGGATCATCTTCCCCAACCCCAAGGTCAAGAACGGCCTGCGGGCGGGCATTCTGATCGTGCCGACTACTGACGAAAATCTCGCCTGATTTCTCCGTGAAGATCGTTCCCACGCTCCGCGTGGGAATGCCTCAATGGACGCTCTGCGTCCGCTTTTGGGACGCGGAGCGTCCCGGGCTGCATTCCCACGCAGAGCGTGGGAACGATCATGGAAAGGTCAGACCGCTACGGCGCGCGGCTCGGTGCGGCGCAACGCACGCACTTTCTGCAGCGTATCGGCGCAGGTCTTCGCCGCTTCCTGACCCTTGTGCACGAAATGCTCGAAGAAGAACTTCTGGTGTTCTTCGCCGGCGTGGAAGTGGTGCGGGGTCAGCGATACCGAGAACATCGGCACTTCGGTTTCCAGCTGAACCTGCATCAGGCCGCTGACCACCGACTGGGCGACGAACTCGTGACGGTAGATCCCGCCGTCCACCACCAGGGCGGCGGCAACGATACCGGCATAACGACCGGTCTTGGCCAGCAGCTTGGCGTGCAGAGGCATTTCAAAGGCGCCGCCGACTTCGAAGAAATCGATGTCTGATTCCTGATAACCCTGAGCGATCATTTCGGCGAGGAAACCTTTACGGCTCTGGTCGACGATTTCCTTGTGCCAGCAGGCCTGGATGAACGCGACGCGCTCGCCGTGGGTGTGTTTGCTTTTGCTGTCGATAGCGGTGGGTTGCATGTTCTGACTCCTGTTTGTGTAAAAAACAGGGCGTTATGAATCGAAAGGGATTCAAGGGTACGCACGCTCGCGCGAACACGGCGGACGGCCCTTTGGCGTCAATCCCGTTCTCTCTTCATCCGGACTATGACCGTCGGCCCCGGAATCACACCGGGTCTGCTGACCTTGCCGCCGTTCACGGCTTTTGCCGTGTCCGTCACCAAGCGCTCGCGGGCTATGCGCATTGCGCGCAATTACCGCCGGTGGGGAATTGCACCCCGCCCTGAGAACGTTTCGCCGCCCTTTATCGGGCGGCGCAGCGTTTTTAACACAGATTGCCGGGCTGTGCATTGCGCCTTTGTGATGATTGCCATCGGATTTTTCGAAGCGCAGGAAACGACTTTTCCTTGCGCAAGGGTTGATTAATCCGCGCCATGCCCGCAGTAATTCCTCTTCGTAAAGGGATTTCCCCTACTGACTTGAGGCCAGGTTCATGAGCGTTATCGATCTTCGCAGCGACACCGTCACTCAACCGACTCCCGCCATGCTCGACGCGATGACCCGCGCCGATACCGGCGATGACGTGTATGGCGAAGATCCGACGGTCAATCGTCTGGAAGCCGAACTGGCGAAACGGCTGGGTTTCGCCGCCGCGCTGTTCGTTCCGACCGGCACCATGAGCAACCTGCTGGGCTTGATGGCGCACTGCGAGCGCGGTGACGAATACATCGTTGGCCAACAGGCGCACACCTATAAGTACGAGGGCGGTGGTGCCGCGGTACTCGGTTCGATCCAGCCACAGCCGCTGGAAGTGCAGGCCGATGGCTCGCTGGACCTGGATCAGGTGGCAGCGGCGATCAAGCCTGATGACTTCCACTTCGCCCGCACCCGCCTGCTGGCGCTGGAAAACACCATGCAGGGCAAAGTGCTGCCGCTGGACTATCTGGCCCGGGCCCGCCAGTTCACTCAGGACAATGGTCTTCAGCTGCATCTGGACGGCGCGCGGCTGTACAACGCGGCGGTCAAGCTCGGGGTCGATGCCCGGGAAATCACCCAATACTTCGATTCGGTCTCGGTGTGCCTGTCCAAAGGCCTCGGTGCGCCGGTCGGTTCGGTGCTGTGCGGTTCGTCGGCGTTGATTGCAAAGGCCCGGCGCCTGCGCAAAATGGTCGGTGGCGGCATGCGTCAGGCCGGATTGCTGGCGGCGGCGGGGCTATATGCGTTGGACCACAACGTCGAGCGTCTGGCGGATGACCATGCCAACGCCCAGTTTTTGGCCGAAGGCCTGCGCGAGGCCGGTTTCAGCGTCGAACCGGTGCAGACCAACATGGTTTACGTGCAGATGGGCGACCGTGCCGAGGCGATCAAGGCATTCGCTGCCGAGCGCGGGATCAAATTGAGCGCCGCCTCGCGGTTGCGGATGGTCACGCACATGGACGTCAATCGCTCGCAAATCGAGCAAGTGGTCGCGACATTCGTCGAGTTTTCGCGCAAGTGACAGCGTTAGCCACCCAATTGACCGTTTCTATCGTATAAACACGCTGTACCCCGCGCGCAGGGCCGATATAATGCGGCCCTTTGCCGTCGTTTCGTCTGTTGACGTTTCGTACAGGCCTTTGGCCGCAGCCTCCGTGGAAGAACCTAATGAAAAGCGCAGAAATCCGTGAAGCCTTCCTTCGCTTCTTCGAAGAGCAAGGCCACACCCGTGTAGCCTCCAGCTCTTTGATTCCGGGCAACGACCCAACCCTGCTGTTCACCAACGCGGGGATGAACCAGTTCAAGGACTGCTTCCTGGGCCAGGAAAAGCGCGCGTACACCCGTGCGACCAGCAGCCAGAAATGCGTGCGTGCCGGTGGCAAGAACAGCGACCTGGAAAACGTCGGTTATACCGCCCGTCACCACACCTTCTTCGAAATGCTGGGCAACTTCAGCTTCGGTGACTATTTCAAGCACGACGCGATTACCTTCGCCTGGACGTTCCTGACCGGCGTTCTGAAACTGCCGAAGGAAAAACTCTGGGTCACCGTCTACGCCTCCGACGACGAAGCGTATGACATCTGGACCAAAGAAATCGGTGTGCCGGTCGAGCGCATGATTCGTATCGGCGACAACAAAGGCGCGCCTTACGCCTCCGACAACTTCTGGACCATGGGCGATACCGGCCCGTGCGGCCCATGCACCGAAATCTTCTACGATCACGGCGACCACATCTGGGGCGGCCCTCCGGGTTCGCCGGAAGAAGACGGCGACCGTTACATCGAGATCTGGAACAACGTGTTCATGCAGTTCAACCGCACCGCCGACGGCGTGTTGCATCCGTTGCCAGCGCCGTCGGTCGACACCGGCATGGGCCTGGAGCGGATCAGTGCGGTGATGCAGCACGTCAACTCCAACTACGACATCGACCTGTTCAAGAACCTGCTGAAAGCTTCGGCTGAGGCAATCGGTTGCGAAAATGGCGACCAGTCTTCGCTCAAGGTTGTTTCCGACCACATCCGTTCGTGCGGTTTCCTGATCGCCGACGGCGTGCTGCCGTCCAACGAAGGCCGTGGCTACGTGCTGCGCCGGATCATCCGTCGTGCCTGCCGTCACGGTAACAAGCTGGGCGCCACCGGCAGCTTCTTCTACAAGATCGTTGCGGCACTGGTCGCCGAGATGGGCGAAGCGTTCCCGGAACTGAAGAAGCAGCAATCCAACATCGAGCGCGTGCTCAAGGCCGAAGAGGAACAATTCTCCAAGACCCTGGATCACGGCTTGAAGATCCTCGAGCAGGATCTGCTGGAACTCAAAGGCACCGTGGTGCCGGGCGACGTGGTGTTCAAACTCTACGACACCTACGGTTTCCCGATGGACCTGACTGCGGACATCGCTCGCGAGCGCAGCCTGACCATCGACGAAGTCGGTTTCGAACGCGAGATGGAAGCCCAGCGTGTTCGTGCACGTTCGGCCAGTTCGTTCGGTCTGGACTACAACACGCTGGTCAAGGTGGATGTGGCCACCGAGTTCACCGGTTACACCGACACCAGCGGTTCGGCGAAAATTGTCGCTATCTATAAAGATGGCCAGTCGGTCGACGTCTTGAATGAAGGCGAAGAGGCGGTGATCGTTCTGAATCAGACGCCGTTCTACGCTGAATCCGGCGGCCAGGTGGGCGATTGCGGTTATCTGCAGGCCGGCAACAGCCGTTTCGACGTGCGCGACACCACCAAGACCGGCGGCGCGTTCCTGCACCACGGCGTGCTGGCATCCGGCAGCCTGATCATCGGCGCGCCAGTGGAAACCCACGTGGATGCCGAAGTGCGTCATGCGACTTCGTTGAACCACTCGGCCACCCACCTGCTGCACGCTGCGCTGCGTCAGGTATTGGGCGAGCACGTTCAGCAGAAAGGTTCGTTGGTGGATAGCCAGCGCCTGCGCTTCGACTTCAGCCACTTCGAAGCGATCAAGCCTGAGCAGATCAAGGCGCTGGAAGACATCGTCAACGCCGAGATTCGCAAGAACTCCGCTGTTGAAACCGAAGAAACCGACATCGAAACCGCCAAGCAGAAAGGCGCGATGGCGCTGTTCGGCGAGAAGTACGGCGACAACGTGCGCGTGCTGAGCATGGGCGGTGATTTCTCCGTCGAGCTGTGCGGCGGTATTCACGCCAACCGTACCGGCGACATCGGCCTGCTGAAAATCATCAGCGAAGGCGGTGTGGCATCGGGCGTGCGTCGTATCGAAGCGGTCACCGGCGCTGCGGCGCTGGCTTACTTGAACGCTGCTGAAGAACAACTCAAGGAAGCGGCCAGCCTGGTCAAGGGCAGCCGCGACAACCTGATCGACAAGCTGTCGGCTGTGCTGGAGCGCAACCGTGCGCTTGAAAAGCAGCTCGAGCAGTTGCAGGCCAAGGCCGCTGCTGCCGCAGGCGACGATCTGTCGGCTTCGGCCGTGGACGTCAAGGGCGTGAAAGTGCTGGCCGTGCGTCTGGATGGTCAGGACGGCAAGGCGCTGCTGGCGCTGGTCGATCAGCTGAAAAACAAACTCGGCCGCGCAGTGATCCTGCTCGGCAGTGTCCATGAGGAAAAGGTCGTATTGGTTGCAGGCGTAACCAAGGACCTGACTGGCCAACTCAAAGCCGGTGATTTGATGAAACAGGCTGCTGCGGCAGTGGGCGGGAAGGGCGGTGGTCGTCCGGACATGGCGCAGGGCGGCGGTGTCGACGCCGGCGCGCTGGATGGCGCACTGGCGCTGACCGTTCCATTCGTCGAGCAGGGTTTATAAGACGGCCCGTCGGGCCCGCAGTCTAGTGGCGGGCCCGGCGGCTGTTCGAGTGATTATTGGGCGCCCTTCATGGGCAGAGGCGGCTTTGAAATGGCTTTGATCGTACAGAAATTTGGAGGCACCTCGGTCGGCACTGTCGAGAGAATCGAGCAGGTCGCCGACAAGGTTAAGAAATTCCGCGATGCCGGCGATGACCTGGTGGTTGTGCTGTCTGCAATGAGCGGCGAAACCAACCGTCTGATCGATCTGGCCAAGCAAATCAGTGGCGAAGATCAACCGGTTCCCCGTGAACTGGACGTGATCGTTTCCACCGGTGAGCAGGTGACAATCGCCTTGTTGGCGATGGCGCTGATCAAGCGCGGTGTGCCGGCGGTGTCGTATACCGGCAACCAGGTACGGATCCTGACGGACAGCGCGCACAATAAAGCGCGTATCTTGCAGATTGATGACCAGAAGATCCGCGGTGACTTGAAAGCAGGTCGCGTGGTGGTGGTCGCCGGTTTCCAGGGCGTCGACGAGCACGGCAACATCACGACCTTGGGTCGTGGCGGTTCCGACACCACCGGCGTGGCGCTGGCCGCTGCGCTGAAGGCTGACGAATGCCAGATCTACACCGACGTCGATGGTGTCTACACCACTGACCCGCGTGTGGTATCGGTTGCTCAGCGTCTGGACAAGATCACCTTCGAAGAGATGCTGGAAATGGCCAGCCTCGGTTCCAAGGTGCTGCAGATCCGCGCGGTGGAGTTCGCCGGCAAGTACAACGTTCCGCTGCGCGTACTGCACAGCTTCAAGGAGGGTCCGGGCACCCTCATTACTATTGATGAAGAGGAAACCATGGAACAGCCGATCATTTCCGGCATCGCTTTCAACCGCGATGAAGCCAAGCTGACCATCCGTGGCGTGCCAGACACCCCGGGCGTGGCGTTCAAGATTCTCGGCCCGATCAGTGCCGCGAACATCGAAGTCGACATGATCGTGCAGAACGTCGCGCACGATAACACCACCGACTTCACCTTCACCGTGCACCGCAACGACTACCAGTCCGCGCAAACCGTGCTGGAAAACACCGCTCGCGAGATCGGTGCCCGTGAAGTGGTTGGCGACACCAAGATTGCCAAGGTCTCGATTGTCGGCGTCGGCATGCGTTCCCACGCAGGCGTGGCCAGCCGCATGTTCGAATCCCTGGCAAAAGAAAGCATCAACATCCAGATGATCTCGACCTCGGAAATCAAGGTTTCCGTGGTGATCGAAGAGAAGTACCTGGAACTGGCCGTGCGCGCCCTGCACACGGCTTTCGAACTGGACGCTCCGGCCCGTCAGGGCGAGTAATCCTGGTCAATGAAGGGCGCGGTCTGACCGCGCCCTTTATTTTTTGAATGGCGTGAGCCCTGAACTGTTCTTTTGCTCGCGCTGGTCAATACTCAGGCATGTAGGGCTACGATCGCTCCGGTTGTAGGTCGGGTGCCTTTTTTTTGCAGACTGTTGTCCCTGAAATGATTCGCGTGAGGAGAAAGGTATGCTGATTCTGACTCGTCGGTGCGCAGAAAGCCTGATTATCGGTGATGGCGAAATCACCGTGACCGTGCTCGGCGTTAAAGGAAATCAAGTGCGTATCGGCGTCAACGCCCCGAAAGAGGTGGCCGTGCACCGTGAAGAAATCTATCTGCGTATAAAGAAAGAGAAGGACGAAGAACCAAGCCATTAATTTTTATCGATTTTTATGTTTGCAAACGGGGAAGAAGGTGGTTAATATACGCCCCGTGTTGCGGAGAGCTGGCCGAGTGGCCGAAGGCGCTCCCCTGCTAAGGGAGTACACCTCAAAAGGGTGTCGGGGGTTCGAATCCCCCGTTCTCCGCCATTATTTGCTTAGTACGTTGTAATCTGGCTTTTTCTGTAAGTTGTTGAAATTTATAGAAAAAGTGGTTGGAATAGAGATTAGACGGGCTATAATGCGGCGCAATAAATGCACTCGTAGCTCAGCTGGATAGAGTACTCGGCTACGAACCGAGCGGTCACAGGTTCGAATCCTGTCGAGTGCACCATTTAAGAGTCAATTGCAGCGATGTAAATGACTCGGCATCAACCAGTTGTGATCTGGTCTAAAAACACAAAATGCACTCGTAGCTCAGCTGGATAGAGTACTCGGCTACGAACCGAGCGGTCACAGGTTCGAATCCTGTCGAGTGCACCATTTAAGAGTCAGTTGCAGCAATGCAGATGACTTGGTTAGAGCCAGTTGTGGTCTGGTCTAAAAACACAAATTGCACTCGTAGCTCAGCTGGATAGAGTACTCGGCTACGAACCGAGCGGTCACAGGTTCGAATCCTGTCGAGTGCACCATATACCGAAAAGCCCGCGTTTAACGCGGGCTTTTTGCTGTCCGGGATTTGGCTTTTCCCGTCACGCATCCTTTCTCATCAAAATCGATTTGAGCACTGCGGCCTCGCTTGAGGTCGTAACGATAACTCGTTGCCGAATTGCGGATGCTCACCTTGTCGGGTTTGCCCAAGGCGCTTTCAACCTCCTGTTGGCTCATGCCGGCGATGATTCGTTGATTGATGATTGCCTCGCGTTTCTGTCGCGCGTCGATCAGATCTCCACATTTATCGTGAGTGCGCCCGACGACGGCCATTTCTCGCTTTCTGATATTCATACCGGATATTTCTTCGTGCCGGGCTTCGGGTATCAGGGTGACTGTCGAGCCAGGCGAGTAGGGGCGAACTTCCTGCAATGAAAGGTGCTCATCGTTCGCGCAGCTCAGCGTGGTGAACGTGACGCGACCATCAGAAGCTTCGCAGCGATGAAGTGTCGTTGCGCTCCCGATGGCGGGCAGGCAGAGCAGGGTGGTCAGCATGAATCGGGATGTTTTCGATGGCATTCGGCGTCCTCCGTGACGATTGTCCCCAAGCGTAGTCGGCAGTTTTTTCACCGCCGGTGTGTTTTCTTTTCAGGATGAGTCGTCGCAGTGTGAAGGATCAGGACAGCGCTCAGCTTTGTCTCGCAAGCGCTTGTTTCAGCCACTATTTTTTAACGTTTAAAACCGTCAGGCGGTGTATCATTGCGCCCGTCAGCCCCGCCGGGGCTTATGGAAAACCTCCATGGACTTACCCAGTAGTTATTCAGTAACCCGTTTCACCAATCATGAATTGACTGATTGATCCTTCCGGCGTGCCCCGCTGCTGGGAGTGGAGTTCGCCTATGTCCGAAATCGAAGTAAAGAAAACACAGGAAAGCCTGCAGGATCGCCTGGCTCAGGTCGTCGAACTGCTGCAGCGCCAGCGGGTCGTCGAAGACCTGACTCATCGCCAGGAAGGCCCGCATCATGACCGGGTCGAGAACCTGGTCCACCGGCAAAATCTCGTCGAGCTGCAACGCAAGCTCGATGATCTGCACTCCGCTGACGTCGCCTACATTCTTGAAGCCCTGCCGCTGGACGATCGTCTGACGCTCTGGCAACTGGTCAAGGCCGATCGCGACGGCGACATTCTTCTCGAAGTATCCGATTCCGTCCGTGAAACGCTGATCGCCGACATGGACGATCACGAGCTCCTGGCTGCGGCCAAGGACATGGATGCCGACGAACTTGCTGACCTGGCCTCCGAGCTGCCGCGAGACGTCGTCCATGAGCTGATGGAGACTCTGGACCAGCAACAACGCGAACGTGTGCGTTCGGCCCTCTCCTACGACGAGGAGCAGGTCGGTGCGCTGATGGACTTCGAGATGGTGACCATCCGTGAGGATGTCAGTCTCGAAGTGGTTCTGCGTTACCTGCGTCGCCTCAAAGAACTGCCGGGCCATACCGACAAACTGTTCGTCGTCGACTACGACGGCGTGCTCAAGGGCGTGCTGCCGATCAAGCGTTTGCTGGTGAATGACCCGGAGAAACAGGTTTCCGAAGTCATGGCCAGTGACCCGGTGAGTTTTCACCCGGATGAAGACGCCTACGACGCCGCTCAGGCGTTCGAGCGTTACGACTTGATCTCGGCCCCGGTGGTCGACAAGAACGGCAAGCTGATCGGCCGTCTGACCATCGACGAGATGGTCGACCTGATTCGTGAGGAGAGCGAAAGCGAAGTCCTCAACATGGCGGGTCTGCGTGAAGAGGAAGACATCTTCGCCTCCGTCTGGAAATCCCTGCGCAACCGTTGGGCGTGGCTGGCGATCAACCTGATCACTGCATTCGTCGCATCGCGGGTGATCGGCCTGTTCGAAGGTTCGATCGAGAAGCTGGTGGCTCTGGCGGCGCTGATGCCGATCGTGGCAGGCATTGGCGGCAACTCCGGCAACCAGACGATCACCATGATCGTTCGCGCCATGGCGCTCGACCAGGTCAGCACCGGCAACACCTCGCGTCTGATGCGCAAAGAGCTGGCTGTGGCGTTGATCAATGGCCTGGTCTGGGGTGGAGTGATCGGTGTGGTCGCTTACTTGCTCTACGGCAGCTGGTCGTTGGGTGTAGTGATGACTGCCGCCATGACGTTGAACCTGTTGCTGGCGGCGTTGATGGGGGTATTGATCCCGATGACCCTGGCCAAGATGGGCCGCGATCCGGCGATGGGCGCCAGCGTGATGATCACGGCCATGACCGACAGTGGCGGCTTCTTCATCTTCCTGGGACTGGCGACGATTTTCCTGCTCTGACTGACTGCAATGAAACAGCCCGCCGATTGGCGGGCTTTTTTTCGCCCCTGAAAAACCCGAATTGCAGGCAAAAAAAAGCCAGCATTCATGCTGGCTTGAGATGTTCGGTTTGACTCAGGATGCGTCTGCGGCCATTTCGGCGTCGTGGGCGATCAGAGAAACCAGCGCGTTCTGCTGGCGGTGGGAGAGCTGGCGGAAGCGTTGCAGCAGCTCGCGTTCGTGCAGCGACAGCTCCGGGCTGTCCAGGCGCATGCTCAGCTCTTCGCCCAGTGCACCTTCCTGAATAAGACTCTGCTCAAGGCGCGCAATGATCTCGGAGTTCATGCTGCGATGATGATTGCGAGCCACCTCGGCAATGCGTTCACGCATTCCGTCTGGCAGACGTACGACGAACTTGTCAGCCGTACGGCTGGAATAAATTGCCTGTTTCAATGGGCGCATATATTTAACCGGTTAGTTCAGGGGAGCGGTTCTCGGGATTGGCCGCAGGATGTGTGGTAGGACAAGCATCCGCGCCAAATGGTTCAACCTGAATTGTTAAGAGGCGCGCATCATGCCTCAAAATTGCCAGATCATTGGCGTCAATTCTGTGACAAATATTGATCCGGGTAAAGGCGTAATGCCAGCACCAATTATCAGAAATGCGGACTGGTTTGAAAAGAAAGCATCGGTCCATATCGCTGACCGCGTCCTGAAACACGTCGACTGATGCCCGAAGGCGTCAGAACGTGCATGCTATGCGGGTTGAATCGTTGTTCCTTACCTTGTACAGGATAGTGGCAAATGGCCGATTTACTAGGGGCAAATGCCCGCCGGAGGGCGTTTTCAGGATGGATGGCAGGCTGATTTACCTGATGGGACCTTCCGGCTCAGGCAAGGACAGTCTGATCGAGGCTGCGCGGGAACCCTTGCGGGCGTTGAACTGCGAAATCATCAGACGAGTGATCACCCGTTCGGCCGAATCCGTGGGTGAGGATGCGATCGGCGTGACGCCCCAGGAGTTCGAGCAGCGTCAGCGCGCCGGCGAGTTTGCACTGGCGTGGGAGGCCAATGGTCTCGCCTACGGGATTCCGGTGGAAATGGACCAATGGTTGAAAGCCGGGAAACACGTCCTGGTGAACGGGTCTCGCGCGAACCTCCGGCAGGCGCTGGAAAGCTACCCGACACTGGTGCCGGTGTTGCTGACGGTTCGAGATAACGTCTTGCGTGAGCGCCTGCTCCGGCGTGGCCGGGAGACGCTTGAGCAGATCGATGCGAGGCTGGCCCGCAACACGCTATTCAAGGACAGGCGATCAACCGATAGCCCTGTGCACCTGATCGACAACTCGGGCGACCTGGCCGACGCCGTCAATCATCTGCTGGAGCTGGTCAGGCTTAGCGCAATACCGGATCAAACTTGATCTTGCGACCGGCCACCAGCGCCAATACGAACAGCGCCGAGAAGACGCCGCAACCGATCAGCGGCAGGGATATTTCGGTTTCCTCGAACAGCGAAAAATGCCCGAGGCCACTCAATAAGGCGAGGATCAGAAATCCTGCAGCTGACTTGGACATGCTGTACTCCTGAAGATATTTCAAAACACCAGACGTTCAGTCGAATGCGCCGGCAACGCCTGTTCAGACTCGCTGACCGCTTGCGGGGCGAAGCTCTGATCGCTCAACACCGCCCATTGCGGCGCCTTCTGCACTTGCAGGTAATGCGGCATGCGCCCGGCCACTTTCTCGTTGTCCTCGGGGACGAAGTGAAAGCCCACCAGGACGGCCAGTGCGATTGCGTTTGCGAACACGAGGGCGCTGTTCATGAGACGAGTCTCCGATTGTTCTTGTATAGAACCGGTAAAGCAGCCGTCGTGCCAATAGTCTAACCGCTGTTAAGTCCTTTAAAAACAAGCATTTAACAGGGTTTTTCGGAGAGGGCGCATTGCATTCTGCAATGATGGCTTTTTGCGGTGATGCAAATTGCACGGTAAAACATCCGGCACCTTTGCAAGGCGCCTGCCTACACTTAAAAAGCCCTGCGGACGACATGACAAATCAGGGCCCGGCCGTTAACATGCACGCCGTCTGTCGCACCGACAGTCCTGTGTCCCAGTAGCTCAATTGGATAGAGCATCCCCCTCCTAAGGGGAAGGTTGGCAGTTCGAACCTGCCCTGGGACACCATCTATTGAAAAGCCCCGCGCAGAGTGATCTGCGCGGGGCTTTTTGTTTTCACGAATTTATAAGCGGAAGCGACTGACCATTGTGTTGAACGACGCCGCCAGGTTGGAGAGTTCCTGAGTCGAGGCGCTGGTCTGATGCGCGCCTGCCGCTGTCTGGGTGGAAAGATCCTGAATGTTGACCAGATTTCGGTCGACTTCACGAGCAACGTGTGCCTGTTCTTCCGAGGCTGTCGCGATGACGAGGTTGCGGTCATTGATCTGCGAGATGCCGTCGGCAATCAGCTCCAGGGCCTGGCCGGTCGCTTGCGCCAGTGACTGGGTTTCGCTGACCAGCGCCTGGCTTTTCCCCATGGCGCCGACGGCCTCGTCTGCACTGTTGCGAACGTCGTTGATCATGCCTTCGATTTCCCCCGTCGAAGCCTGGGTTCTCGCCGCCAGGGCTCTTACCTCGTCGGCAACGACGGCAAAACCTCGACCTTGCTCACCCGCGCGTGCAGCCTCGATGGCGGCGTTAAGCGCCAGCAGATTGGTTTGCTCTGCTATCCCCCTGATGACATCCAGAACCTTGCCGATGTCCCGTACTTTCTCTGCCAGATCCTTGACCATGGTCGTGGAGGTAGCGATTTCCGTGGTTGCATGGTTGATCGCGGCAACGGCGTTTCGCGCCTGGTCGCGGCCGTTGCTGGCTTCCCGGCTGGTGGTCTGGGAGGCCTCGGAAGTGGATACCGCGTTGCGCGCAACCTCCTCCACAGCGGAGGTCATCTCCGTGACGGCGGTCGCAGCCTGCTGGATCTCGTCATTCTGACGTATCAAGCCACGGCTTCCATTGTCAGTGACGGCGGTGAGTTCTTCTGCAGCTGAAGCCAGTTGATCTGCCGCGCTGGCGATCTGCTGGATAGTGCTTTTCAGACTGCCCTGCATCTCGGCCAGGGCCGTGAGCAACTGACCGGCCTCGTCGCGGCCGGTGCTGGCGATGTTTTGAGTTAAGTCGCCCCCAGCGATGCTTCGGGCGCTTTCAACGGCTTTGGAGATGGGGCGGCTGATCAGTCGGCTGATGAACAGGCCGAGCAAAATCGCAGCGACGAAGGCCAGCACGATGCCAATGTACAGCGACGTCTTGGCGGAAGACTCCGTCAGAACCGATCGTTTTGCGGCTTCGCTGACTTGCATGTCGTTGGAGTTGGTCATGATGGTCAATTCGTCCATGACGACGCGGTAGTTTTTCTGCAGGTCGCCGAGCAGCAATTCGCGGCCGTTTTCCAGGTCCCCGGCCTTCATCAGGGCCAGATACCTTTGCACGATCGCCTGGTAAACGGGCCAGGCTTTTTCCATTCGGTCACCGGCCGCACGCTCGTCGTCGGCAAGCTCGGTTTTTCGGTATTCGGCAAAGGCTTTTTCGCTCGCCAACTGGTTGGCGCTCATCGAGGCGAGAAATTCGTCCTTGGTGCTCTGGGGCAGGTTGGCGGCTGTGGCGACGTAAAGCCGATACATGTCACGGGTCTGTCCGACAGCCTTGATTTTGGTCTGCGCGATGTTGGCGACGGCGACGAGGTTGTTGCCGAACACCGATCTGAGGCTTGTCGAGAGTTCGGTCACTCCCCGGCTTCCCAGCAGGCCCACCCCCAGGGTGATGAAGGCGCACGCCGCGAAGGCCGTGATCAATTTCGTGGAAAGTCTTGCGTCATTCAACCAACTCATAAGGGGCATCCTGCTGACATGTGGGGGCGGGTCAATATCGAGCGCAGCTCGTAAGCAAATGGCTTGTCGTCGTACATCTTTCGGCTGCAGAGTCCACAACTGTAGGGTTACCAGTTGTTTCTCATCTAAATATATTCTGCATAAAACCCCTTGTAACCATTGGTTTAGAGCATTCAGCACATACCTACAAAAGATGGCACTTGGCCTTTTCTATTTATTGCCAAGTGTTACATTGTGTGGAATATTCCAATAAATACGTACGACATCGTACCTCTTCGCCCTCGGCTTACGAGATGGCGAGGATGGCTTGTTCGTGCTTGCCGGAACCGTGAAAAAAAAGAACGAAGCAGCCTAGGGTAGGACTCATGTCGCGTCGCATTGATAAAGGGAAACGCAGGGGGTACGCCTCTGCCGGATTGGTTACGCTGCTGATCGCCATAGCTGGCACCGCGTACGGCGAGACGCTCGACAGCACCGCGTCGGTGGGCAAGCGTCTGGCGGTAGCCGCTGACTGTGTGGCTTGTCATACGGCGCCAGGCGGCAAGGCTTTTGCGGGTGGCTATCCGCTCGGCTCACCGATGGGCACGATCTACTCGACCAACATCACGCCTTCGAAAACGGCGGGTATCGGCAATTACACGTCTGAGCAATTCGCCCGTGCGGTGCGTGACGGGGTGGCGGCCGATGGCACTCGGCTTTACCCGGCGATGCCCTACACCTCTTATTCGAAGATGACCGACAGCGACATTGCTGCGCTCTACGACTACTTCATGCATGAGGTGACGCCGGTCGATACGCCGAACCAGAAAACCGCTCTGGATTTCCCGTTCAATATTCGTGCATCGATGATTGGCTGGAACGCGCTGTTCCACAGCAAAACACGCTTCACACCGGATCCGGCCAAGTCCGCCGAGGTCAATCGTGGCGACTATCTGGTCAACGGCCTGGCTCACTGCGACACCTGCCACACGCCGCGCAATGTCCTGATGGCGGCCGACAGCGCAAAACCGTTGGCCGGCGGATCGCTGGGCAGTTGGTATGCCCCCAATATCACTTCCGACAAAGTCAGCGGTATCGGGGCCTGGTCAAACGACGAGATCGTGGCGTATCTGCGTACCGGTCACGTCGAGGGCAAGGCCCAGGCGGCAGGTCCAATGGCCGAAGCGGTGGAGAACAGTCTGCAGCATCTGAGCGATGTGGATCTCAAAGCCATCGCGGCCTATCTGCTGCAGACGGCGCCGATCAAGACCGGAGAGAGCAAGGCCCGGCACGAGTACGGTCAGGCTTCGGTCGATGAATTGACGCTGCGCGGAGGCAAACCGGGGGACAACCCGGGCTGGCACATTTTCAGTGGCACTTGCGCCAACTGCCATCAGCCGAACGGTCAGGGCACCCGGGAATATCCATCGCTGTTTCACAACACCGCCACCAGTCGCAGCGACAACCTGATTGCGGCCATCGTGTATGGCGTGCACCGCGAAGTCGACGGTGTGGCCATCGACATGCCGGGTTTCGGCCCTGACGCGCTGTTCACCGACCGCCTGAACGACCAGCAGATTGCCGACGTCAGCAACTACGTGCTGTCGCGCTACGGCAATGCCGACACGATTGTCACCGCCGCCGATGTGGCGCAGGTACGGGAAGGTGGTCCCAAGGCACCGCTGGCAGTGATGGCGAAGTTTACGATCCCGGTCATCATTCTCGTGTGCTTGCTGATCGGCCTGGGCGCATGGGCCTTGATGGCACGTCGGCGCAAGGAGGCCTGAGCAATGGACACTTCAATGACGCACAAACACGAAAAAATTCAAACCGAAAGCTCGACGGGGCTCACTCGCCGCAATCTGTTGCGCGGTTCCGTGGCGCTGGGGCTGGCGGCGATGATCGGCAGTGCGCTGCCCTGGCAATCGGTGCTGGCAGCCCAGGTATCGAGCGACGATTTCATTGCGCTGTCGCAGTTTCTGGTCAGTCGTGCGGTCAATCCGGTTCTGGCCGGTCGTTACTACGCCGCACTGGAAAAGCGCGCGCCGAATTTCTCGACCAATGTAATTGCCCTGAAGCAATTGATCGGCGCACAGGGGTACAGGCATGTCGACGAATACCTGGCGCAGCCGAATCCGGATCCATCGCTGCGAGCCACGGCCACCAGCATCATTTCCGCCTGGTATCTGGGCATTGTCGGTGAGCCGGCGGATGCCGAGCTGATCAGCTATTCCCTCGCCATGATGTATCAGCCCACTCACGGCATTCTCATCATTCCAACCTACGGTGGCGGCCCGGATTCATGGGGTCCCAAACCAGCAGTCAATCAGGACTCGACAGTATGAGCAGCGATCAATTCGATGCCGATGTGGTGATCATCGGCTCCGGTGTCATGGGCGGCCTGATCGCCACGGGCCTGGCCAAAGCGAACAAGTCGGTGATCGTGCTCGAGGCCGGTCCTCGGGTGAATCGCCGTGATGTGGTGGAAACGTTCCGCAATGCTCCGGTGAAACTCTCGCTGGCCAATGCGAAGCTGCAGGGTGCCGGGTCGCCTTATCCGAGCCTGCCCCATGCGCCCTCTACCTATGGCGACTATCTGCAGCAGGTAGGGCCGGTGAAATACAACACCTCTTATCTGCGTGTGGTGGGCGGCACCACCTGGCATTTCGGGTCATCGCTGTGGCGCATGCTGCCCAACGATTTTCGTCTCAAGTCGTTGTATGGCCGTGGTCGTGACTGGCCCATCAGTTATGACGAACTGGAACCGTATTACGCTCGAGCTGAAATCGAACTGGGCGTTTCCGGCGTCGACGGCCAGGACGAAAGCGGGCAGGGCGGAGACGCCTATCCACCGCGCTCGATTCCCTATCCGATGGAAGGCCTGAAACCGAGCTACATGTTCAAGCGCCTTTCCGAATTGCTCAGCAAGGGCGGGTATAACCCGATCCTCGAGCCGAATGGCCGGGCAACCCGCCCCTATGGCAAACGGCCTCCCTGCGCCGGCAACAACAACTGCAACCCGGTGTGCCCGATCGCGGCGAAGTACGACGGTTCTATGCATATCGATGAAGCCGAGCGTCATGGCGCCAAGGTGCTGGACAACTCCGTGGTCTACAAGATCGAGGCGGGCGACGATGGAAAGATCACCGCGATCTGGTACATGCGCCCCGACAAGTCCAAACACAAACTGACCGCACGGGCCTTTGTGCTGGCGGCTTACGGTATCGAGTCGCCGAAGCTGCTCTTGATGTCGACCTCGGAAAAGTATCCGAACGGGATTGCCAACTCGTCGGATCAGGTCGGGCGCAACCTGATGGATCACACCGGCATCAGCATGAACGTCATGACCAAGGAAGACATGTGGCCGGGCGAAGGGCCGACGCAATTGCTGGTTTATCTGAACAGCCGCGATGGCGCGTTTCGCAACGATTATCCGAGCTACAAGATCAAGGTGCGCAACACCGTGCCGACGTCGCAGATCACTTCGAACCTAATTGCCAAAGGCGTGCTGGGCTCGAAGCTCGATGAGCAGATCCGGCTGCAATCGGCGCGCTCCCTGAACTGGGCTGTCGACTTCGAAACCTTGCCACTGCCGGAAAACCGGGTCACCCCGAGCAAGACCAAGTTCGACGCAATCGGTCTGCCGGTTCCCGAGATCTACTACAGCGTTCCCGACTACTGGCACGCCGGCAAAGAGAAGGCTCTGGAGGACTTCAAACAGTTTGCGAAACTGCTCGACGCCGACATCCTCAGCACCGACACGGGCTTCCAGAATCGGCAGCACATCATGGGCACCACCATCATGGGCGATGACCCGAAAGACTCCGTGGTGGACCGCGATTGCCGCAGTCACGACCATTCCAATCTGTTCATCGCGGGCACGAGCGTCATGCCATCGTCCTCCTGCGTGAACCCGACGCTGACAGGTGCGGCGTTGAGTATCCGGATTGCCGATGTGTTGGTGGCGGAGGTCTGAGAAGCGCCCTGAATTGAAAAGCCCCATGCAGAGAAAACTGGTGGGGCTTTTTTGTATTTCGAAGGGCGCGAAGCTTTAGAGACTTTCAGCTCCGCCTTTGGTTTTGCCGACTGATGTGCTGACCTGGGTGATATGTCGGCGCCCGTTCACTGAATAACTGCGCTGCGGATCTTCGGACTCCGGCTTGCGCATCAACAGTAACGCAGGAAGACCGTTTTTTTCGTCGTAGGTACCGAACCAGTTGATCAGTCTTGCGACATAACAATCATCACCAATGATCACGGGGAAGTCGGCGACAGGTTCGACCGCGTAGTAGCTCGCACCATAGCCGTAGTACTCCTCAATGTCCTTGGCGGATTGGGGGATGGGGCAGAGCGGCTTTTTCTGCTGTCCCGTCATCCCCGCATTTGCGTCCAGACCGGTCACAGCTTTGGCGAGCACCTTCTGCAGGGACGGTTCCAGTTCGTAGGCTTTATCGCTGTCCTCGATGTACTGAGTGTGCGGAACGGTCAGTTGGTAGTCGTAGCGCACGCTGATCGTCGGCACCTGCCGGTTGATCTTCAGGGGGTTGAGCAGGTAGACCTGATCTTCGCCGTAGCTGCCGTTCTGGTAGGCGAAATAGATTTTTCCGCGAGCACCGATCAGGTACACGGCCTGATTGGCACCGCGGTCATTGGTATAGAAAAGGACGCTGTCGTTACTGTTCTGAGGGGCAATCTCAGCCTTTCTCCTGATAAACCTGCTGTCGCCCCGACGCCAGGTTTCCGTGTAATGAAACATCCCGGTTCCGCCGGCGTAGGTTTCCACGATGAGGTCGCGCTGGCCGTCACCATCCAGATCCATCAGGGTGTACGAGGTTTGGCCGGACTCTGCGGCTCCCTTGATGTCGGATGCTTGCAGTGCTTTCCACTCGTCTTGCGTGACTTCTTTGGGGATGGTCGTGGGGAAGAGCGGTTGCTCATCTTCATCCAGCTCGGCTGAAAACGAGCTGCCGACGTAGCCAAGGGTCATAGAATTCAGCGCCCGCTCCAGCGCAAACTCCGGATTCTCCTTGCTCATCTCCCGAATCCGCTGCTGCAGATCCTCCATGACCTGTTTATCGATCTCGTCCGGTTTGTAGGCCACTGCGTCGATCCACTGCGCGTGCAACACCTGCAAACGATCCTGATAACGCTGGCTCAGACAACTGACCTCCTCACCACACCGATCACGCTCCTTCAGCCACTGACGCTGAGCCTTTTTCACTTCGGCCTGCGTCGGTGCAGCCTTCATCAGTTTCCGATAAGCCGCCCCCATCTGCGCATCCAGCTCATACAACGGCTTGTCCGCGCATATCGCCTTCTCCACAACACTCGCCGCCTTTGTGCAGTCCATTCCGCTCGCCAGTGCCTGCTGAAAAAGCAGCAGCGCACAGGCCGACACGATGTAGCATCCCTTGATGTACACGATGAATCCTTTGCCGTTGGAAGGTGAGAACCGCCGCGCAGGGTAATCCTTGCGCAACGAATCTTGAACCCTCGCTTCAAGAGAACCGCTGATCCGGCCGATAACCCATTCGGTGACTTCAGAGTCGCGCGAAATCGCTTGATAGCATTTGGCCGGCAGCTATCATCTGCGCGCCTGGAAATGGTCCATCCTCTTCAATTGCCTGGAAATCCTCGATGCTGTCGTATCACCAAAAGAGTTTTCTGATCGTCGATGATTTCTCGGATTTCCGCAGTTCCGTGCGTTCGATGTTGCGCGAGTTGGGCGTCAAGGATGTGGACACCGCCGACACCGGTGAGCAAGCGCTGAAAATGTGTGCGCAGAAGTCCTACGATTTCATCCTCCAGGACTTCCACCTCGGTGACGGCAAGAAGAACGGTCAGCAGGTGCTGGAAGACCTGATGATGGAGAAGCTGATCAGCCACGAAGCGGTGTTCGTGATGGTCACGGCCGAGACCAGTCAGGCGATGGTGCTCAGTGCCCTGGAGCACGAGCCGGACGCGTACCTGACCAAACCGTTCAACCGCTCCGGCCTGGCTCAGCGGCTGGAGCGTCTGGAGCAGCGCAAGACCCTGCTCAAACCGATTCTGCAAGCCCTCGACCGTGGCAAACCGGTCGAGGTGCTCAATGCCTGCATCGCCCTGTGCAAACAGGACATCCGTTATTCGCCGCTGTGCCTGCGCTATCGCGCCGATGCGTTGCGCGACATGAACCAGAACGAAGCGCTCGAGCGCCTTTACGACGGCATCATCGCCGACCGGCCGTTGCCGTGGGCGTTTGCCGGGTTGGGCAAATTGCTGTTCAAGCGTGGGCAGGTCAGTCAGGCCAAGGGCGTTTACGAAAAAGCCCTGAAGGTCTTCCCGATGATGCCGGCGCTGTATGACGGCATGGCTGACGTGCTGGTCGCCGAAGGCGATACCAAAGGCGCGCAGCAAGTGCTGGAGGAAGCGATTCGCCTGTCGCCGCTGGCCGTGCGCCGTCAGGCGTTGCTGGGCAAGCTGGCGATGGCCAACGAAGATTTCGACACCGCTTCCCGGGCTTATCGCCAGGCGGTGAATCAGGGCGCGCAATCGCGCTTCAAGGATCCGGAAAGCAATCTCGGCCTGGCCCACGCGCTGATCAGCAAGGGCAGCGAACGCGGGCTCGACACCCGCACGCGTCTGGAGATCAACACCACACTGAGTGCGGTGGCGAAAGAAAACCCGACCGATCCGGGCCTGCAGATTCGCGCGCGTCTGATGAAGGCCACGAGCCTGTTGCTCAACGATGCCGAGACCGCCGAGAAGCTCACCGAACAAGCGCTGATGCGCCTCGACGGCATGGAACAGTTCATGAGCCCCGAGGCGGCACTGCTGGTCGCCAAGCAATTGCAGATGCTCGGCCAGGCCGAGGCGGGCACTTCGATGCTCAAGAGCTGTGCGGAAATCTACGGCGATGACCCGACGGTGATGAAAGACATCGCCAAGCTCACCGACGACCCGACTATTCTCAGCTCCAGCAACGCGGCCGCCGACCTCAACCGTCAGGGCGTGCGCGTGTACAAGACCGGCAACCTGGTGGAGGCCCGCGAGGTGTTCCGCAAGGCGCTGAAGATGCAACCGAAGAACATCAGTATCGCGCTGAACATGGCCCAGTCGCTGCTGCACGGCACCGACACCAATGTGCCGTCGGCGGAGCTGGAAGAATGTCGGGCCTGCCTTAAACTGGTGGGCATGATGCCCGATACCGACGCGCGTTATCCGCGTTATCAGAAGCTGAAAAGCAAGGCGTTTGGCGAATGAACCAAGACGAGCAGGCACTGGATTTTTCCACGGTGATCGCCTCCACCGTGCACGACATGAAGAACTCCCTGGCGATGCTGATGCAGGCCCACAGCCAATGGCTGGCGCGTCTGCCCGAGGCGCAGCGCCAAGGGGCGGAGCAGGGCGTGATCGACTTCGAGTTCGCTCACCTCAACGGCATGCTGGTGCAGTTGCTCGGGCTGTACAAGCTCGGGGTCAATCAGATGCCTTTGCAGCCGGCCTATCACGAGCTGGACGATTTCATCGAGGCGCAACTGGCGGCGCATCAGGAGGTGTTCGCCAGCCGTGGAATCATCGCCACTTACGAAGTCGATCCGCTCAGTCCCTTGGGCTTTTTCGACCGTGAACTGATCGCCTCGGTGCTGGGCAACTGCATCAACAACGCGATCCGCTACGCCCGTGAATCGCTGCTGATCACCGTCAGCGACGAAGCCGGTCAACTGGTGCTGAGCATCAATGACGACGGCGACGGTTACCCGGCCGAAATGCTCGAGCGTCAGTCCGATTACGTGCAGGGCATCAACCACAGCAGTGGCAGCACTGGGCTGGGTCTGTACTTCGCCGGACGCATCGCCGCGCTGCATCAGCGTAACGGTGTTGGCGGCCGGACCGAGATCCGTAATGGCGGCCCGTTGGGCGGCGGCGTGTTCAGTATTTACCTGCCCTGAATCACGGATTCATCGACCGGAGTTCTTTTTGTTGGCTGCTGCTTGATATTCCGAACAGCCGAAGCCTATTTTGTCCGGGTCGCCGTTCGCGGCTCGCACAATAACAAGGATTGCGTCATGACAACCGATGGCCAGCGTTCACTCGCGCAGCGATTGACGGGCATTGATGAGATTGAATGTGTCACGCCGGATTTGAACGGCGTGCCACGGGGCAAGGTAATGACCGCCGAGGGTTTCCTCGAAGGGCGGCGTTTGCAGTTGGCTCGGGGGGTGCTGCTGCAATGCATCATGGGCGGTTATCCCGCCGCGAAATTCTATGGCAGCGATGACGGCGATCTGGCGCTGGTGGCCGATCCTGCGCAAATCCATCCGTTGCCATGGAGTGAAGAGCCACGGGCCTTTGCAATCTGTGATGCCGACGAGCTGACCGGTGAAAGCTCCAACCTGTCGACCCGTGGCCAGCTCAAGAAAGTCATTGCCCGCTACGCAGCCCTCGGTCTGGCGCCGGTGGTGGCGACCGAACTCGAATTCTTTGTGTTCGCTCCGAACACCGACCCGACCCAGCCGTTCCAGCCGCCCGTCGGTCTCGACGGTCGTCGCGAGGACGGTCACTCGGCGTTCAGCGTCAGCTCCAATAACGGTCTGCGGCCGTTCTTCAGTGAAGTCTATAAATGCATGGCGGCCCTCGGTCTGCCGCGCGATACCTTCATGCACGAAATGGGCGTCAGCCAGTTCGAGATCAACCTGCTGCACGGCGATCCGCTGCTGCTGGCCGACCAGACCTTCCTGTTCAAACACCTGCTCAAGGAAGTCGCACTCAAGCACGGCTTGACCGTGGTGTGCATGGCCAAGCCGCTGGCGCACACGCCGGGCAGTTCGATGCATATTCACCAGAGCATCGTCGAGATCGGCAGCGGCAAGAATGTGTTCAGCGATGCGGACGGTCAGCCGACTGCGATGTTCCGCCACTTCATCGGCGGGCAGCAGGCGGGCATGGCTGACTTCACCGCGCTGTTTGCGCCGAACGTCAATTCCTACCAGCGCCTGTGCCATCCGTTTGCTTCGCCGAACAACGCTTGCTGGTCCCACGACAACCGCGCCGCCGGGCTGCGTATTCCCGCCAGTTCGCCGGTTGCCCGTCGGGTCGAGAACCGCTTGCCGGGTGCCGATGCGAACCCGTATCTGGCGATTGCCGCAAGCCTGGCCGCCGGCTTGTACGGCATCGAGCATGAGCTGGAGCCAAGTGAAGCGATTCAGGGCGAGTTCGACGTGCCGGACCATCTTTCGCTGCCGTGTACCTTGCACGCGGCGCTCGAACGTCTGAAGCGCAGCCAGCTTGCAAAGGAACTGTTCGGTACGGAGTTCATCGAAGGCTACATCGCTTCGAAGACCATGGAGTTGACCAGTTTCTTTGATGAAATCACTCCCTGGGAACGCCGTGTTCTAGCAGCCCAGGCCTGACGAAATGTCGCCGTCGGGCTATCGTTTGATAGCCCGATACTCACCGCAAGGAGCCGCTCGGAACGCCGATGCGCCAAATCTGGAAATCCTTTCGAGCGCTGTATTTCGCCTCGCTGATGATGTTGATCGGTTCGGGCCTTCTTTCTACTTATCTGGCTTTGCGTCTGGCTGCCGACCATGTCGACGGGTTGTGGGTCGGTGCGTTGATGGCGGCCAACTATTTCGGTCTGGTGCTGGGCGGCAAGATCGGTCACCGCCTGATTGCCCGGGTCGGCCATATCCGTGCCTACTCGGCGTGTGCCGGGATCGTCGGCGCGGCGGTGCTCGGTCATGGTCTGGTGGACTGGCTGCCGGCCTGGCTGGTGCTGCGGACCATCGTCGGCCTCGGCATGATGTGCCAATACATGGTCATCGAGAGCTGGCTGAACGAGCAGGCCGACGCCAATCAGCGCGGTCTGGTGTTCAGCGGCTACATGATCGCGTCGTATCTGGGGCTGGTGCTCGGTCAGCTGATTCTGGTCATGCACCCGGGCCTGGGCCTGGAGCTGCTGATGCTGGTCGCGCTGTGCTTTGCCCTGTGTCTGGTGCCGGTGGCGCTGACCCGGCGGATTCACCCGGCACCGCTGCATCCGGCGCCGATGGAGCCGCGCTTCTTTATCAAGCGCGTGCCGCAATCGCTCAGCACGGTGCTCGGGGCAGGGCTGATCATCGGTTCGTTCTACGGTCTGGCGCCGTTGTATGCCTCGCAGCAGGGGCTGTCCACCGAGCAGGTCGGTCTGTTCATGGGTAGCTGCATTTTTGCCGGGCTGGTGGTGCAATGGCCGCTGGGCTGGTTGTCCGACCGCTATGACCGGGCGCTGCTGATCCGCTGTTTTGCTTTCTTCCTGGCGATTGCCGCGTTGCCGCTGGCGATTCTGCCGCAGGTGCCGCTGGAGGTGCTGTTCGTGGTCGGCTTCCTCTGCTCGCTGGTGCAGTTTTGCCTGTACCCGTTGGCGGTGGCGTTCTCCAACGACCACGTCGAAGGCGAGCGCCGGGTGTCGCTGACGGCAATGTTGCTGGTGACTTACGGCGTGGGGGCGAGTATCGGGCCGCTGGCGGCCGGGGTGCTGATGAAACTGTTCGGGCCGCAGAGCCTGTATGCGTTCTTCACCTTTTTCGCGTTGGTGCTGGTGTGGCGGATCCGCCCGAAAGCCGTGACCAATCTGCACCAGGTCGACGATGCACCGCTGCATCACGTGGCGATGCCGGACAGCATGTCCAGTTCGCCGCTGGTAGCAGCGCTTGATCCGCGGGTTGACGAGCAGGTGGTGCAGGAGCAGATGCAGAATACGGTCGCTCCTGAACCGGAGCCAGAACCTGAACCAGAGCCAGAATCTGCCGCGCCCACCGACTCGACAGTCGAAGACGAGGGGCCGGACATCACTCCCGCCAAGCCGTGATCCGGGCATAAAAAACGGGCAGTCACCGCAGTGACTGCCCGTTTTTTATGCCTGCCGATCAGAGATCGTCTTTATCGAACCGACGCGCTTCGCGCTGCAGTTGATAAACGAAACGCTCGACGTTGCGGGCCGCCGGGCCGCTGATGTTGTGAAAGCGCAGGCCGGCGAAGGTGATGTTGAGCTTTTCTTCGAAGTGCAGGTAACGCAGCTCGACCGATACCGGTTGGTTGCCGAACAGCGGCGCGGCGATCAGGCGATCATAGACCTGGCCCAGTTGCAGGCGGTCAGTGATGTCGCCTTCGAAACGCAGCTTGCAACCGGTGGCAGAGATATCCAGCAGTTTGCCGCCGATCGGCGACTTGAGCTTTTCGCCACCCAGTTCGACGCTGACCAGGTCGGTCAGCTTCAGGGCGGCGCGGAAGGCATTGCGGCGCTGGTGATAAACCACTTCGGTAGGCAGGTCGCCGGTGTAGAAGCGGTCGCCGTCGGAATCCTTGATGCTCAGCGTCCCTGTGCATTCCCAGGCAATGCGCACGCCATCATGAAAACCCTCAACCTTGAACGGTTCGCCTGCTTCCAGAAAACGTTCGCCGTCGCGCGGGATCATCTCATCAAGCTTGATCGAACCGTTTTCGCGATCGACTTCAATCAGGTAGCTCTGGAAGCGCTGGCTGCGCTCGTGGAACGTAATGATCAGCGGATCGTGGCTCTCTTGCAGCTGGCGCAGATTGCTGGAGATCTCCAGGGGCGTGGTGAGCACCTTTGGGGGCTGCGGAGCGTCATCGTTGGACACGTTAAATCAATCTCCAGACAAAATTTGACTACGGCTGGCCAGTATTTTGCCAGCATGTTTCGCACGTTGATAGAGCGCAAGCATAGAAGAAAGCATCACGCCTGGCTGAGCGCGCGCGGTTTCTGCAGTTTGGAGAAGGTGCCACTGGCATCGTAGAGCGCGGGAGGCTCGCCGCCGGTGAGGATTTTCAGCTGATTGGCCGTGGCGGCCTGCTGCATGATGATCGACTGGCCGTTCTTGACGTTGGCTGCCTGGCACTGGGCAATCAGGTCGGTCAGGACATCGCTCTGGCTCAGCAACTGGTCGCCGATGCTCGACTGGCTGGCCAGTTGTTCCAGGCCTGCGCGGTCGAGGGACAGATTGAGACTGGCGAGAATTTCGCTGCGCTTGCGGCCATGCTGTTCGAGCAGAATGATCAATGCCTGTTTGCGCGCCAGAATTTCTTCCAGCAGAGGCATGTCGCGACCGTGCAAGGCGAGGGACTCGGTTTGCAGTAACTCCAGCAATTGTTGAGCTGGAGCAAAGTCGTCGGTGATCAGTTGCAATAAATTAGTGTCGTGCATGGCTGGCCTTGGGTTTTAAGCGTCCAAAAGCCTGGCGCTGACCGAGGCCTAGCGCTGGGCTTCGAAATTGAGCAGTTTGCTGGCTACACGGTTGCTGTCGACTTTGTAGCTGCCATCGGCAATCGCTGCTTTCAACTCGGCCACGCGGGCTTTATCGACGGCAGGCTGATCGCGCAGCTTGTCAGTGACCTTCTGCAACTGTTGAGCCTCATTGCTGAGGTGTACCGATTCCCCGCTTTTTGCGGTACTGGCCTGTTCGGCCGGGGTATTCAGCGGCGCGGAAGTGCCGGTTTCGGCGGTTTCCTTGGCGTTGCTGGTACGCGTACTGCCCGTAAGTGACGAGGAGCTGTTCAAACGGCTGAAATCGATGACCATGTTAAAAACCTCTGGGAATTTGGACGCTTGCCATGTTCTCGGCCATCCCCTGGAAAACTTTAGGCTCATTTAGCAATGAGCTTGCATGCGCCGTTGCAGATCCTGCTGCGGCACAGTTTAGGGAACAGCTCTGGTCAGCGCCAGTTTTCTGCTTGCGTACTCAGGGGCTTTTCAAATATCCGTTCATACAGCCGCTCACATCACCGCTACATGGCCGCTACATGGCCGTTCACATGGCAACTTCCACCTGGCCGGGCGCGATAACCTGCGCCTTGATAACCCGTTGGGAATTGAGGTTTTTCACCCGAATCTGTTCTTTCAGGCCACCGTTCGACAGGGCTTCGCCCGGCATGCGGACGGCGAGGGTGCCGCTGCGGGCGGTGATCACCACTTGATCGCCCTTGCGAACCACTTCCGCCTGTTCCAGATGCACCAGGGTGATGACTTGATCGGCTACCGTTGGTCGGGTCAATTTCTGCCCGATGGCTTCATCCACCGACGTCAGAAAACCCTGATTGATCGTGCTGACGTCGCGCTCGCGCAAGGTCACGTCCTGAGGCTCGATGATGCCGGCGCGTTTGAGTGGCCGCGTGGTGGTGACAATCTCGCGAAACAGGCGGACTTGAGCGGGCACGAACACCGTCCAGGGGGAGGCGCCTTCGCAGCGGACCTTGACCGTGACACGGCCCAGAGGGCGTGCCGGACTCTCCAGTGTCGCTGTCAATTCCTTGTCGCACATAGGCATGCGCATGCGGGGATCGAGCTGGTTGACCTCAATTTCATAACGGCCTTCCGTTTGACTGGTAGCCAGATAGTCTTCTACGGTGAATTCAAGAAAGCCCTGAGTGACGCCGATAAGCATGTCAGGCAAGGTAACCGCATCAGCACCGGCAGGGCTGCCAGCGAAAAAAAGGCAAACGGCGGACATCGCGCAAAGCCCTCTGCGGAGGGGAGATGTCAGGCGTCGGAAAAATGTCGTTTGAGCGTTCATACGAGTTAAAAAGCAAGCGCCGTGCCGTTTAGCAATGAATGTGCGTCGCAACAACACTTGGCGTTGGTGTAGGAGTCTGGGCATGGCTGGTGTAATGGATTCGGTGAACCAGCGCACGCAACTGGTGGGGCAGAATCGCCTGGAGCTGTTGTTGTTCCGTCTCGACGGCCAGCAGCTCTACGGGATCAACGTGTTCAAGGTTCGGGAAGTGCTGCAATGCCCGCAACTGACGGTGATGCCCAAGTCCAGTCCTGTCGTGTGCGGGGTGGCGAATATCCGGGGGGCGACCATTCCGATCCTTGATCTGGCGATGGCGACCGGCTCCGGTGCTTTGAAAGACAAGAACAGTCCGTTCGTGATCATCACGGAATACAACACCAAGACCCAGGGTTTCCTGGTGCGCTCGGTGGAACGTATCGTGAACATGAACTGGGAAGAGATCCATCCGCCGCCCAAGGGCACCGGGCGCGATCATTACCTGACCGCTGTGACTCGGGTCGACAATCAGTTAGTCGAAATCATCGACGTCGAGAAGGTGCTGGCGGAAGTTGCGCCGACCCCGGAAGCGATTTCGGTCGGCGTGGTGGATGTCGAGACCCAGAGCAAGGCGTTGTCGCTGCGGGTGCTGACGGTCGATGACTCGTCGGTGGCGCGCAAGCAGGTGACGCGTTGCCTGCAGACGGTCGGTGTCGAAGTGGTGGCGTTGAACGACGGCAAGCAGGCGCTGGATTACCTGCGCAAGCTGGTCGACGAGGGCAAGAAGCCGGAAGAAGAGTTCCTGATGATGATCTCCGACATCGAAATGCCGGAGATGGACGGGTACACCCTGACGGCCGAGATCCGCAGCGACCCTCGGATGCAAAAGCTTCATATCATCCTGCATACTTCGTTGTCGGGTGTGTTCAATCAGGCGATGGTCAAGAAAGTCGGTGCCGATGACTTCCTGGCCAAGTTCCGTCCTGATGACCTGGCATCCCGGGTAGTCGACCGGATCAAAGCAGCAGATATCAGCTAAGGGCCTTCTGCCCCTGGCGTTCAACACGATTTAAGAGGCGGCATCATTTGTCTACGGGTAATTTGGATTTCGAACAGTTCCGGGTCTTCCTGGAAAAAGCCTGTGGCATTTTGCTCGGTGAAAACAAGCAGTACCTGGTGTCGAGCCGTCTCAACAAACTGATGGAGCAGCAAGGCATCAAGTCCCTGGGTGAGCTGGTACAGCGCATCCAGACCCAGCCGCGCAGCGGTTTGCGCGAGCAGGTGGTCGATGCCATGACGACCAACGAAACCCTGTGGTTTCGTGACACCTATCCGTTTGAAGTCTTGAAGAACAAGGTGCTGCCCGAGGCCATCAAGGCCGCTCCCAACCAGCGTCTGCGGATCTGGTCGGCAGCCTGCTCGTCGGGTCAGGAACCCTATTCGCTATCGATGTCGATCGACGAGTTCGAGCGGACCAACATCGGCCAGTTGAAGATGGGCGTGCAGATCGTTGCCACGGATCTGTCCGGCAGCATGCTGACCAACTGCAAGACCGGCGAGTACGACAGCCTGGCGATCGGTCGCGGTCTGTCCGCCGATCGTCTGCAGCGCTACTTCGACCCGAAAGGGCCGGGGCGCTGGGTGATCAAGGCGCCGATCAAGAACCGGGTGGAATTTCGCTCGTTTAACCTGCTCGACAGCTATGCAGCGCTGGGCAAGTTCGACATCGTGTTCTGCCGCAACGTGCTGATCTACTTCTCCGCCGAGGTGAAGAAGGACATCCTGTTGCGCATTCACAGCACGCTGAAGCCGGGCGGTTATCTGTTCCTTGGCGCTTCCGAGGCGCTGAACGGTCTGCCGGATCATTACCAGATGGTTCAGTGCAGTCCGGGGATCATCTACCAGGCGAAGTGATCAAGACCGGCAACACAAGAAACGGGAGTCCTCAGGGGCTCCCGTTTTTTTATGCCTGAAGGTTTTGCCGGTGGCAGGTGGCGGCAGAAAAGCGGCATCCGGCGGAAACCGGTTGCCGCTTTTCTGGCATTGCCGCGTTGCCGGTTCCGCGCAAAGCCCCGTAATCCGGGGCTTTCTCAAACTGGCACGCCGCTTGCTATAACCCTGTTACGAAAAATCCGGTCACCTGAAGGTTCCCGACATGAGCATCAGCTTCGATAAAGCGCTCGGCATTCACGAAAAGGCTCTGGGCTTCCGCGCCCAGCGTGCCGAAGTGCTGGCCAACAACATCGCCAACGCCGACACCCCGAACTACAAGGCGCGGGATCTGGAGTTCTCCAAAGTGCTCGAAGCACAGAGCCAGAAGAACGCCAACGGCACCATCGCCCTGAACATGACCAACAGCCGTCACATCGAAGCTGAAGGCCTGGGCAATGGCGACGAGTCGCTGATGTATCGCACGCCGATGCAGCCGTCGATCGACCAGAACACCGTGGACGCCCAGCTGGAACAGTCGAACTACGCGGAAAACGCGGTCGGCTTCCAGGCCAGCTTCACCCTGCTCAACAGCAAATTCAAAGGGCTGGTCTCAGCCCTGCGCGGAGAGTAATCCATGTCCCTGTCCAGCGTTTTCAACATTGCCGGCAGCGGCATGAGCGCCCAGACCACCCGTCTCAACACCGTGGCGTCGAACATCGCCAACGCCGAGACCGTCTCGTCGAGCATCGACCAGACCTACCGCGCCCGTCACCCGGTATTCGCCACCATGTTCCAGGGCGGCCAGAGCGGCGGCAGCAATTCGCTGTTCCAGAACCAGGACGCAGCCGGCCAGGGCGTGCAGGTCATGGGCGTGGTCGAAGACCAGAGCAACCTCGAAGCGCGCTACGAGCCGAACCATCCGGCAGCCGACGCCAAGGGCTACGTCTACTACCCGAACGTCAACGTGGTTGAAGAAATGGCTGACATGATTTCCGCGAGCCGGTCGTTCCAGACCAACGCCGAAATGATGAACACCGCCAAAACCATGATGCAGAAGGTACTGACCCTCGGTCAGTAATAAGGGGCGACTGCCATGAGTGTTACCGATACCACCAGCAGCCTGACGATGAACGACATACTGGCCAACTCTTCGAAGAAGACCAGTAGCACGACCACCGGCGGCATCGCTTCGGCCACCAACAGCTCGACCGGCGGCCAGGCCCTGGGCAAGGACGCGTTCCTGCAACTGCTGGTAACCCAGCTGAAAAACCAGAACCCGCTCGACCCGCAGGACAACAGCGCATTCGTTGCCCAGTTGGCACAGTTCAGCAGCCTTGAGGGGATCACCACTCTCAACAGCACCGTCAGCTCGCTGGCCGGCAACTACAACTCGTCGCAAGCCCTGCAGGCTTCGTCGCTGGTTGGCCGCAACGTGATCGTGCAGACCAACACGGTTCAGCTGGACGATCCGAGCAAAGGCATGACCGGTTCGGTCACTGTTCCTTCGTCGATTGCCGGCGGCACCGTCTCCATCACCGACAGCAGCGGCACCGTTGTTCGCACCATCGATCTGGGCAGTCGCGCCGCAGGCGACGCGAGCTTCACCTGGGACGGCAAGGACAAGGACGGCAACTTGGTGAAAACCGGTACCTACACCGTTAAGGCCAACGCCTCGATCAACGGCACCGCGACCGACCTGGCGACCTACCTGCCAGCCACGGTCACCAGCGTGACGATCAGCCAGACCGGTGGCGAGCTGATGCTCAACCTGTCCGGCAAGGGCACCGTTGCCCTGTCCAAAGTACAAACCATTGGTATATAGAGCCGACTAACCGGCACAAAGGAGTGGAATATGTCTTTCAATATCGGCCTTAGCGGTCTCTATGCAGCCAACAAGCAACTGGACGTGACCGGCAACAACATCGCCAACGTTGCGACCGCCGGTTTCAAATCGTCCCGTGCAGAATTCGAAGACGTCTACTCGGCCACTCGCCTGGGTAGCGGCAGCAAGGTCATCGGTAACGGTGTGCGCCTGGCCAACGTTTCCCAGCAGTTCACCCAGGGCGACATCAACAACACCGGCAACGTGCTGGACATGGGCATCAACGGTTCGGGCTTCTTCACCCTGAGCAACAACGGCTCGATCTCCTACACCCGTGCCGGTACGTTCAAGGTCGACAAGGACGGCTTCATCACCAACACCGACTACACCTCGCGTCTGCAAGGCTACGGTGTGGATTCCAACGGCAAGGTCATCAACGGCGTGTTGACCGATCTGAAGATCGACACTTCGAACCTGGCGCCGAAGTCCACCTCGCTGGTGACCTCGACCATCAACCTGAACTCGACCGCTCCGGTGATCGACGACACAGCGGCGGCCGGCAAGTTCGACCCTAGCAAAACCGAGACTTACACCAAGTCGTTCAGCACCCCGATCTATGACAGCCAGGGTAACGCCCACGTCATGGACCAGTACATGGTGAAAACCGGTGCCAACACCTGGAAGGTCTACACCCTGGTAGACGGTCGTAACCCGGATGCTACCGGTAGCGATCCGAAAGTCACCGCACCTGTTGCTTCGACCATGACCTTCGACTCCACCGGTCAACTGACTCAGGTCAGCACGCCGCCTGCCGTGATCAGCAGCGACCTGAAACTCACTGGCTGGGTACCGGGTACTGTCACCAACGGCGTGTGGAAGGCCAACGGCGCTTCGGCGAACCCGGCTGGCATCACCATTTCGATGGCCAAGACCACTCAGTTCAACGCTGACACCGCGCGTTCGATCCCGACTCAGGATGGTTACGCTACTGGCCAGATCACCAACCTGACCATCGACGGTACCGGTACGCTGTTTGCCAACTTCAGCAATAACCAGAGCAAGGCCATCGGCCAGGTTGCGCTGGCGAGCTTCACCAACGAGCAGGGTCTTCAGCCGATTGGTGGTACCAGCTGGAAAGAGACTTACGCTTCGGGTATTCCGGGCTACGACGCGCCGGAGACCGGTACGCTGGGTTCGGTTGTTTCGAACTCGCTGGAGGAGTCGAACGTTAACCTGACCAATGAGCTGGTTGATCTGATCAAGGGTCAGAGCAACTATCAGGCGAACGCCAAGACCATTTCGACTCAGAGCACTATTATGCAGACCATTATTCAGATGACTTGATTCTGGGTTTTGGCTGGTTAAGGAGCCCCTCTTTTTGAGGGGCTTTTTTTTGGCTGCGGTTTGGGGTGTTTATCCGTTTCTGCGGGTGTAGCTTCTGGCGGTTTCGCCCTTACGGCGAGTCCCTTTGGCAAACGCCCCAAAGGAACCAAAGGTCTGGGCCCCTGCGTTCGGCACCTCGCTTTGGCTCGGTGTTCCTTCGTTCCGGGATTCATCCGGGGGCATCGCCTACGGTTTGCTTCGCTGCACCTCCTCTCGATGCATGCGGCTTCGCCGCACGGTCGCTGCGCTCCCACCCCCGGATAAATCCCTCCACTCAGCCTTCCGATGGGGCCGGCACGTCAAAAGCGGTACTCGAGCTAACGCTCATCGTGTTGAGTGGTGGGAAGCCAAAGCCAAAGCAGAAGAAGCAGCAGGAGTCGAGTTGCATGCTTTTTAAAACCCGAGTTCAAATCGGTATTTCACGTCGGCGTACCTCCCCAAAACACCTCGGTCAGTTCCCTCTCCCTCTGGGCGGTCCGACGTTTCGGGAGGGTTAGGGTGAGGGCGGCTTTTGCTTTTTGCGCGGGCAAAAGAAAACCCCCGACAAACCAGAAGTCTGTCGGGGGTTTCTCGGGTCAGGCGTTTTGCAACGCCCGATTCAGCTCAGCTTATTGGCAAGCTTCGCAATCCGGCTCGTCGATGGCGCAAGCCTTCGGTACTGGAGCCGGGCCGGCAGGGGCTGCCAGGACCGAATCGTCACCGTGGTTGCCGCCGCTGGAAACAGCGTTCAGCTTGCCGGTGTTGATGGTCGACTTCTCGGTGCTGGTTGCGGCCAGGGCACGGAGGTAGTAGGTGGTTTTCAGACCACGGTACCAGGCCATGCGATAGGTCACGTCCAGCTTCTTGCCCGATGCGCCGGCGATGTACAGGTTCAGCGACTGGGCCTGGTCGATCCACTTCTGACGACGGCTGGCGGCGTCAACGATCCACTTGGTGTCCACTTCGAACGCGGTCGCGTAGAGCTCTTTGAGTTCTTGCGGGATGCGCTCGATCTGCTGAACCGAACCGTCGTAGTACTTCAGGTCGTTGATCATGACCGAGTCCCACAGACCGCGAGCCTTCAGGTCGCGAACCAAGTACGGGTTGATCACGGTGAATTCGCCCGACAGGTTCGATTTCACATACAGGTTCTGGTAGGTCGGTTCGATCGACTGCGATACGCCGGTGATGTTGGCGATGGTAGCGGTCGGTGCGATGGCCATGATGTTCGAGTTACGGATGCCTTTCTGTACACGGGCGCGAACCGGTGCCCAGTCCAGGGACTCGTTCAGGTCGACGTCGATGTACTTCTGGCCACGTGCTTCGATCAGGATCTGTTGCGAATCCAGCGGCAGTACGCCTTTGGACCACAGCGAACCCTGGAACGTCTCGTACGAGCCGCGCTCGTCGGCCAGGTCGCAGGAAGCCTGGATCGCGTAGTAGCTGACCGCTTCCATCGACTTGTCGGCGAACTCGACGGCAGCGTCGGAGCCGTAAGGAATGTGCTGCAGGTACAGCGCGTCCTGGAAGCCCATGATGCCCAGGCCGACCGGACGGTGGCGGAAGTTGGAGTTCTTCGCCTGCGGTACCGAGTAGTAGTTGATGTCGATCACGTTGTCGAGCATGCGCACGGCTACATCGATGGTGCGCTTGAGCTTGGCGGTGTCCAGCTTGCCGTCGACGATGTGGTTCGGCAGGTTGATCGAGCCCAGGTTGCAGACCGCGATCTCGTCCTTGTTGGTGTTCAAGGTGATCTCGGTGCACAGGTTCGAGCTGTGAACAACGCCGACGTGCTGCTGCGGGCTGCGCAGGTTGCACGGATCCTTGAAAGTCAGCCATGGGTGGCCGGTTTCGAACAGCATCGACAGCATCTTGCGCCACAGGTCTTTGGCCTGGATGGTCTTGAACAGTTTGACCTTGCCTGGGTACTCGGTCAGGGCTTCGTAGTACTCGTAGCGCTCTTCGAAGGCCTTGCCGGTCAGGTCGTGCAGGTCCGGTACTTCGGACGGCGAGAACAGGGTCCACTTGCCGTCATCGAAGACGCGCTTCATGAACAGGTCAGGGATCCAGTTGGCAGTGTTCATGTCGTGGGTACGACGACGGTCATCACCGGTGTTCTTGCGGAGTTCGATGAACTCCTCGATGTCCATGTGCCAGGTTTCCAGGTAGGCACACACAGCGCCTTTGCGCTTGCCACCCTGGTTAACGGCCACGGCGGTGTCGTTCACCACTTTCAGGAACGGAACCACGCCTTGCGACTTGCCGTTGGTGCCCTTGATGTAAGAACCCAGTGCACGCACCGGAGTCCAGTCGTTGCCCAGGCCGCCAGCGAATTTCGACAGCATGGCGTTGTCGTGGATCGCGTGGTAGATGCCCGACAGGTCATCCGGCACGGTGGTCAGGTAGCAGCTCGACAGCTGTGGACGCAGGGTACCGGCGTTGAACAGGGTCGGGGTCGAAGCCATGTAGTCGAACGAGGACAGCAGGTTGTAGAACTCGATCGCACGGTCTTCTTTCTGCTTCTCTTCGATCGCCAGGCCCATGGCCACGCGCATGAAGAAGATCTGCGGCAGTTCGAAGCGCACGCCATCCTTGTGGATGAAGTAACGGTCGTACAGGGTCTGCAGGCCCAGGTAGGTGAATTGCTGGTCGCGCTCGTGGTTGATCGCCTTGCCCAGTTTTTCCAGGTCGAAGGAGGCCAGCACAGGGTTCAGCAGTTCGAACTCGATACCTTTGGCGACGTAGGCCGGCAGGGCCTTGGCGTACAGGTCGGCCATTTCGTGGTGAGTGGCGCTCTCGGCCACGCCCAGGAAGCCCAGGCCTTCGGCACGCAGGGTGTCCATCAGCAGGCGGGCGGTCACGAACGAGTAGTTCGGCTCGCGCTCGACCAGGGTACGCGCGGTCATTACCAGCGCGGTGTTGACGTCGTTCAGGGCCACGCCGTCGTACAGGTTCTTCAGGGTTTCGCGCTGGATCAGGTCGCCGTCGACTTCAGCCAGGCCTTCGCAGGCTTCGGTGACGATGGTGTTCAGGCGGCCCATGTCGAGCGGTGCGAGAGTGCCGTCGGCGCGGGTGATGCGGATCGACGGGTGCGCCTGTACCGGTTCTTCGGCGGTGGTGCGAACGGCGCGTTCCTTGGAACGGGCGTCACGGTAGATCACGTAGTCGCGAGCCACTTTCTGCTCGCCGGCACGCATCAGGGCCAGTTCGACCTGGTCCTGGATTTCTTCGATGTGGATGGTGCCGCCCGACGGCATGCGACGCTTGAAGGTCGCGGTGACCTGTTCGGTCAGGCGGGCAACGGTGTCGTGGATTCGCGACGAAGCGGCAGCGGTGCCGCCCTCAACTGCGAGAAACGCTTTGGTGATAGCGACGGTGATCTTGTCATCGGTGTAAGGAACGACAGTGCCATTACGCTTGATCACACGCAGTTGGCCAGGCGCGGTGGCAGCCAGATCCGAATTCGAATCGGCGGCCTGCGGCAAGGTGCCCTGCGGGTTCTCGCGAGTTGTGTCGGTTTGCATGGGTGTCTCCACGTTCTCTATGTTTGTTTGGGCACCATCACGGTGCCCACCGTTCCGTCCTGAAGCACTACAACCGGCAGTTGCCGGGTAACGACTTCGGGACAGTTCAGGAAGGGGGGCTTGTGGGCGCCGCTTCCATGCCGAAGTCTTCGGTTCGCGCGATACGCGTGAAACCGCATTCCTTTCGGGGAGCAGTTTGGGACTGCAACACCCGTACCGTTTACGCCGTGATCGGCTGAAAAACGGTAGCCATCCGCAGGCGCGGTTTGGGTTTCTGAAAATACGTTTGGTTCAACCCGACAATGGCAATAAAAAGCCTTGAATTCACTGTCCGGTTTGTGTTTGGTTTTTTGGCCTCAACCCCTACATGTAGGGTTTTTTCAAGCGCGGGCTACAAGATAATGCGTTTTGGGGGAGGATTGCAACGGACAGCCTGTGGATAACCCTGTGCGTAAATTGTGTGCGAAATGTCGAATTCACGTGTAGGCCGCGAACCTGCTGAGCTAGACCGTTTGTCACTGTTTTCTACCGCAAAAAAATGCTGCGGCGGAATTTTGAGGGCGCGAACCCTATCACAAAAATCCGCCTTGTCCGAACGCATTTACCGACTTGTGTTCTGGCTGTACGCCGTTTATACAATCGGCCCATGCGCACGCATTCTTATCCTCCTAAAAGATGACAAAAAGACGGGAGGATCCTTCCTTTATAAGCAGCATCGGCAAGCAGAGGTCACCCGTGGAGCAAGAAGCCTGGCAGGTATTGATAGTCGAGGACGACCAGCGTCTGGCCGAACTGACCCGTGAATACCTGCAAGCCAACGGATTGCGCGTGGAGATCGAAGGCAACGGGGCGCTGGCGGCGGCGCGGATCATCAAGGAACAGCCGGACCTGGTGATCCTCGACCTGATGCTCCCCGGCGAAGACGGCCTGAGCATCTGCCGCAAGGTCCGTGACCGTTACGACGGGCCGATCCTGATGCTCACCGCGCGCACCGATGACGCCGACCAGATCCTCGGCCTGGATCTCGGCGCCGACGACTATGTCTGCAAACCGGTGCGCCCGCGACTGTTGCTGGCGCGTATCCAGGCGCTGCTGCGACGCAGTGACACACCGGAGGCGCCGGCCGGCAATCCGCGTCGGCTGCAATTCGGCCCGCTGGTGGTGGACAACGCGTTGCGCGAAGCCTGGCTCAGCGACAGTGGCATCGAGCTGACCAGCGCCGAATTCGATCTGCTCTGGCTGTTGGTGTCCAACGCCGGACGGATCCTGTCCCGGGAAGAAATCTTCACCGCACTGCGCGGCATCGGTTACGACGGCCAGGATCGCTCGATCGATGTACGCATCTCGCGCATCCGCCCGAAAATCGGCGATGACCCCGATCACCCGCGCCTGATCAAGACCGTGCGCAGCAAAGGTTATCTGTTCGTGCCGGAAGCCTGCGTAGAACTGCCGCTGTGAATTCGATCTTCCTGCGCATCTATGGCGGCATGTGCGCGGCGCTGATTCTGGTGGCGGTGCTCGGCGTGCTGGCGCTGCACCTGCTCAACCAGGTGCGCAGCGAGCAATACCGCGAGCGTCTGGCCCACGGCACGTTTTCGCTGATGGCCGACAACCTGCAACCGATGAACGAAACCGAGCGTCATCGCGCCTTGCTGGTGTGGGAGCGCCTGCTCGGGATTCCGCTGGCGCTGAAGACCTTTGCCCAGACCGATCTCGACCTGACCCAGCGCACCCGGGTGCAGCGCGGCCAGGCGCTGGTCGAACAGACCGGCCCGCACGCGGCCAAGGTCTATCGGCTGGTCAGCGACAAGGATCAACTGGTGCTGGTAGGCGAGGTGCAGCAGATCAGCGAGCAGCTGGCCCGGGCGACCATTTACCTGTTGGCCGATGAACTGGTGCGGGTGCCCGTGGGCGAGCAGCCCAAACGACTGGCGCAGTTGAAAGAAGACAAAGGCTTCGGCTTCGATTTGCGGCTGGTCACGGTCAGCGATGCCGACATGGACGAAGACCAGAGCCGTCGGGTGTCCGAGGGCGATACGGTGATGGCGCTGGGCAAGGGCGGCGATTCGATCCGGGTGTTCGCCGGCATGGTCGGCACGCCGTGGGTGCTGGAAATCGGGCCGCTGTATCAGATGAACCCGTACCCGCCGGAATGGCTGGTGCTGATCGCCGCCCTCGGCCTGACTCTGATCGGCCTGATTGTCTATCTATTGGTGCGTCAGCTCGAACGGCGTTTGCGCGGGCTCGAAGCCGCCGCCACGCGCATCGCCAAAGGCAGCCTGGAAACCCGGGTGCCGGCCCGTGGTGCCGACTCGGTGGGCAAGCTGGCGGCGGCGTTCAACGGCATGGCCGAGCACTTGCAGCAGTTGCTCGCGATCCAGCGTGAACTGGTGCGCGCGGTGTCCCACGAATTGCGCACGCCGGTGGCGCGCCTGCGTTTCGGTCTGGAGATGATCGGCTCGGCCACCACCCCGCAGGCGCTGGAAAAATACCGCGAGGGCATGGACCACGACATCGAGGACCTCGACAAGCTCGTTGATGAAATGCTCACGTACGCCCGGCTGGAGCAGGGCTCGCCGGCGCTGACCTTCCAGCGCATCGATCTGGATGCACTGGTCAATCAGGTGATCGAAGAGCTGGCGCCTCTGCGCGCCGAAGTCACGGTGCAGCGCGGTCTGTGCCTGTCGGCGGCGGATTGCGATGACGCCTGGGTCGAGGCCGAGCCGCGTTATCTGCATCGGGCCCTGCAGAATCTGGTGAGCAACGCCATGCGCCATGCGCGCTCGAAGGTCACGGTCAGTTATCAGGTCGGGCAGATGCGCTGTCGGGTAGATGTCGAGGACGACGGCCCCGGCGTGCCGGAAACCGCCTGGGAGAAAATCTTCACGCCGTTCCTCCGTCTCGACGACAGTCGCACCCGGGCGTCCGGCGGGCACGGGCTGGGCCTGTCGATCGTGCGGCGGATCATCCACTGGCACGATGGCCGGGCGCTGATCGGCAAGAGCAAGAGTCTGGGCGGAGCGTGCTTCAGCCTGAGCTGGCCGAGGAGTCAGGAGCGGCGCTGATCTCGCATTGCTCAATGCTGACCCATTCGCGAGCAAGCTCGCTCCCACCCGCAAGCGCGCAGACCTGTGGGAGCGAGCTTGCTCGCGATAGGGCCATTCCAAACAGTACAAACCTTCAGGCAGGAATGCTGACCAGACTCAGCAACTGCCCGTCCTGCACGCCGAATTGCGCATCGAGCTCCGTGCCGTTGCGCCATTCGCTGGACAGGTCCGTCAGCAACCGCAGCCGTACCTGACCCTGTTCATTCCACTCCAGCACCTCGGCGTGTTCGAAGTAGAAGCGCTGCTGCACGATCGGGTACAGCGCCTTGAACAGGCTTTCTTTCACCGAAAAGGTCAGGGTCACCCAGAGCGCGATCTGATCCCGGGAACCGGCGGCCATGCGCTGCATTTCCGGCGGGGTCAGGATTTCTCCGGCCAGCCGCTCGGCGCGTTCGGCGTTGAGCAGGTTTTCCAGATCCATGCCCAGCCCGCGCCAGTGCTGTTTGTTGGCGACAATCGCTGCCGCACGGCCGGTGCTGTGGGTGATCGAGCCGCAGATGTGCGCCGGCCAAATGGGCGCGCGATCCTCGCCGATCGCCGGAACAGTGCTCGAGCCTTCCAACTGCTGCAACGCCGCCCGGGCGCAAATTCGCCCGGCGAGGAATTCCGCCTGCCGCTTGGCCACCGAACGCTGAATGCTCGGCGGCGGCTCGATGGCGCTGCGCCGGAAGTCATCGCCGAGCAATTGCGAAGGATCGAAATGGGTGCTCAGAAACACGGTGTCGGGCAACACCGTCGGCAGCGGCCAATGGGCATCGAGCGGGGTACAGCAGGCGGGGAGGAAAGGGCTGGCAGTCATGTCGGCATTTTGCCGGGTTGTCTTCGGGCTGGATAGTGCCGACATGATCGTTCCCACGCTCTGCGTGGGAATGCAGCCCGGGACGCTCCGCGTCCCTTCGCCGTGTGACGCAGAGCGTCACTGTATGCATTCCCACGCGGAGCGTGGGAACGATCAGCAACAGGGGTTCAGCCGAAAATCTTCTTCAAGAACGCCTGCATGTCCCCCCAGGATTTTTCATCGGCAGCCTTGTTGTAGCCGATATCCGGGCCACCGTGATCGCCGTGGCTCAAGCGATCCGCGTCAGGATTGCTGAACCCGTGCTTGGCACCGTCGAGGCTGACGAATTGATAGTCGGCGCCGGCCTTGTCCATTTCCGACTTGAACGCCGTGACGTTGTCCGGGGTGACCATGCTGTCCAGCGCGCCGTGTTCGACGAGGACTTTCGCCTTCACGCTGCCCGGCGTAGCCGGAGTCTTGGTGGCCAGCGCACCGTGAAAACTCACCACGCCGGCCAGCGGCACACCCTGACGTGCCGCATTCAGCACCACGCCACCGCCGAAGCAGTAACCGATGGCGGCGATTTTATCCTTGTCGGTCTGCGGCTGTTTCTTCAACAGATCCAGCCCGGCCTGAAAGCGTTTGCTGGCCGCATCGGCGTTCTGCGTGGCGGCTTGCATGAACGCCATCGCGTCTTTCGGGTGCTCGGTGTTCTTGCCTTCACCGTACATGTCGATGGCGAGCGCGCTGTAACCGAGCCCGGCGAGATCCCGGGCGCGGCGCTTGGCGTAGTCGTTCAGGCCCCACCATTCATGCACCACCACCACGCCGGGGCGCGGGCCCTTGATCGCGTCGTCGTAGGCGTAGTAACCGATCAGCTTCGTGCCGTCGGCACTCTGATAGGGAATTTCCTCGGTCTTGATCGCAGCCTGGCTGAGGCCGCTGAAGACAAGGAGGGCGAGGGTTAGAAGCAGGCGCATGATCGGGTCTCCGGACAATAAGGGGTCAAAACAGCCTAGTTCATTTCATTCAGGCGAGGTTCAGAGAGCGTTCAGGGGCGGTACAGGGGAGGGTCAGTAACCTTGCGCCATACCCGAAGAGCACAACTGAGGAACACTCAATGACTCGTTTGAACAAACTGCTGCTGGCTTTCACCGTCATGAGCGCAAGCATCGCTGCCCATGCCGACACCACCACCAACTTCGCCGGCCTGACCTTCGGCCAGACCAGCGACAAGATCAAGAAATCCAACGCCCTGAACGACAACCTCGGCCACCCGGACGCCACGGCGGCCATCGACGGCAACAACACCTACGGCCTGCGCCTGGGTCAGCAAAACAGCCAGGGTCGCTACTACGCCACCTACGACAACGTGTCCGGCTCGCACAATGGCATTAAACTGCGCCAGGAAAACCTGCTGGGCAGCTACGATCTGTTCTACCCGGTGGGCAGCAGCACCAAGCTGTTCGGTGGCGCCACGGCCGGTCTGACCAAGTTGACCCAGGATTCGCCAAGCTACAGCCGCGACAGTGACATCGGTTACGCCGTCGGCGGCCAGTTCGGTGTGCTGCAGCAAGTCTCGCAGAACACCTCGGTAGAACTCGGTTACCGTTACCTGCGCAGCAACGCCAGCACCGAGATGAAAGAGAGCGGCGGCAGCAAGCAAGGCTCGCTGGATTTGACCAGCAGCGCCCAGACTTACCTGTCGGCCAACTACGCTTTCTAAAGCACGGCTTGCACTAGCCCCTGTGGGAGCGGGCTTGCTCGCGAAAGCGGTCTGTCAGTCGACAACAATGTTGGCTGATACATCGCCTTCGCGAGCAAGCCCGCTCCCACAGGTGGTTGTCTGGAGATTTCGTTTTACCCGGGAGAAGGTTATGAAACTGTTGGTCGTCGAAGATGAAGCGCTGTTGCGCCATCACCTGCAAACCCGCCTGACGGAGAGCGGTCACGTGGTCGAGTCCGTGGCCAATGCCGAAGAGGCGTTGTACCAGACCGGGCAATTCAACTTTGACCTGGCGGTGATCGACCTTGGCCTGCCGGGCATGAGTGGCCTTGATCTGATCCGCCAGCTGCGCTCGGGCGGCAAGACGTTTCCGATCCTGATCCTCACCGCGCGCGGCAACTGGCAGGACAAGGTCGAAGGTCTGGCAGCCGGGGCTGACGATTATCTGGTCAAACCGTTCCAGTTCGAAGAACTCGAAGCGCGGCTCAATGCCTTGCTGCGCCGCTCCAGCGGTTTTACCCAGTCGACCATCGTCGCCGGCCCGCTGTTGCTGGACCTCAATCGCAAGCAGGCGACCCTCGACGAGCAACCGCTGGCGCTGACCGCCTACGAGTACCGGATCCTCGAATACCTCATGCGCCATCACCAGCAGGTGGTGCCCAAGGATCGGTTGATGGAGCAGCTGTACCCGGATGACGACGAGCGCGATCCGAACGTGATCGAAGTGCTGGTCGGCCGTCTGCGCCGCAAGCTCGAAGGCCCGGCCGGGTTCAAGCCGATCGACACCGTGCGCGGCCTCGGCTACCTGTTCAATGAGCGCTGCACTTGATCCGTTCCCTTCGCGTCCGGCTGATGCTCGCCGCCACCACCCTGGCGGTGTTGTTCATGCTCGCGTTGCTCCCGGCGATGCAGGGCGCGTTCAGCCTGGCGTTGCAGGACTCGATCGAGCAGCGGCTGGCGTCCGACGTCACCACGCTGATCTCCGCCGCGCGGGTTGAAAACAACCGCTTGATGATGCCGGCACAGTTGCCCGACGAGCGCTTCAACCTCACGGACAATCGCCTGCTCGGCTACATCTATGACCGCGAAGGGCATCTGGTCTGGCGCTCGAAGGGCACCCAGGAAGAGAAGATCAACTACACGCCGCGCTACGACGGCCTCGGCAACGAGTTCGCGCGGATCCGCGAAGCCAACGGGCAGGAATTCTTCGTCTATGACGTCGAAGTCAAACTGCTCGGCGGCAAAAGCGCAGCCTTCAGTATCGTGGCCCTGCAACCGGTGCGCGAATACGAAACCACCCTCGAAGGCCTGCGGGAAAATCTCTACCTCGGTTTCGGTGCGGCGTTGCTGGTGCTGCTGGCGCTGCTGTGGATCGGCCTGACCTGGGGCCTGAAAGCCTTGCGCCGGCTCAGCCAGGAACTCGACGAAATCGAAGGCGGAACCCTCGAAAGCCTCAGCGAACAGCACCCGCGTGAACTGTTGCGCCTGACCGGTTCCCTCAACCGCCTGCTGCACAGCGAGCGCCAGCAGCGCAGCCGTTACCGCGACTCCCTCGACGATCTGGCCCACAGCCTGAAAACCCCGCTGGCGGTATTGCAAGGCGTCAGCGAAGACATGGCCCAGCGCCCCGAAGACCGCGATCAAGCCTGGGTGCTGCAAACCCAGATCGAACGCATGAGCCAGCAGATCGGCTACCAGTTACAGCGCGCCAGCCTGCGCAAAAGCGGTCTGGTGCGCCATCAGGTACGCCTGCGCCCGGTGCTGCAAAGCCTGTGCGACACGCTGGACAAGGTTTACCGCGACAAACACGTGCGCGTCGCCTTCGATCTGCCGGAGCACTGTTACGTGCCGATCGAGCAGGGCGCCTTGCTGGAAATGATGGGCAACCTGCTGGAAAACGCCTATCGCCTGTGCCTGGGCGAAGTGCGCATCAGCGTGCGCGAAGGCCTGGACGGAATTGAACTGTGCATCGAAGACGACGGCCCCGGCGTACCACCGGATCAGCGCGCACGGATTCTCGAACGCGGCGAACGCCTCGACCGCCAGCACCCGGGGCAGGGCATCGGGCTGGCAGTGGTCAAGGACATCATCGAGAGCTACAGCGCCAAGCTGACTTTGGGGGATTCGCCGATGGGCGGGGCGGCGTTCAGAATTCATTTTCCGGCGGTGTGACGGTCTACTGCTCCTGCGCCCGATAAGCCCCCGGCGTCAGCCCCGTCCATTTCTTGAACGCTCGATGAAACGCCGACGGCTCGGAGAACCCGAGCTGTTCGGCGATCTGTTGCAACGACAGATCGGCCCGCCCCAGGTGATAAATCGCGATGTCCCGCCGCAGCTGATCCTTCAATTCCTGAAAACTGGTGCCTTCCTCGCGCAAATGCCGGCGCAGGGTTTGCGGGCTGATGTGCAGGTGCGCGGCCACCGCTTCCAGGTCCGGCCAGCGTGCGCTGTCATGACTAAGCAAACGACGTAGCCGGCTGCTCAGGCTGTTGCCGTCGTCCGGACGGGACAGCAGGTCGGCGGGGGAACGTTCGAGGAAGTGCTTGAGGGTGCGTTCGTCCTGCAACAGCGGCATGTGCAGATAACGGCTGTGAAATACCAGGCTGCTTTGCTTTGCAGAAAATTCCAGCGGACAGGAAAACAGCAGGTCGTATTCCGCCCCGTGCGCCGGTTTCGGGTAGCTGAAGCTGGCCTGTTCCAAGCGAATCCGCTGGCCGATCAGCCAGCTGCCGAGGCGATGCCAGATCACCAGCAGGCTCTCGCTGAGAAAGTGATCCGGGTCCCACAATTGCGCATCGTCGAGGCTCAGGCGCACCCATTCGTCTTCATGGGTCAGGGTCAGGCGCGGGGCTTCGGGGAATAGGCTATAAAACAATAAGCCGCGTTGCAGAGCCTTCTCCAGGCTGCGGCAATGAATGATGGCATGGCACATCATGGCGAAGCTGCCGGGTTTGCTCGGAGCGTTGCCAAAACCCAGGTATTCGTCGTCCAGGGCCAGCCACAGGTTCTGGATCAGTTGGGTGAATTGCTCCGGGGCGATCCGCGCGCGCGGCTCGTCAAGCAGTTCGGGGCTGATGCCCAGTTGCTGCAGCAGGTCCGAATAGTCGTAACCCGAGCGCCGCGCGCCACCGAGGGCGGCGCGGGCAAAGTGACTGGCGATGGTGCGTTCGCGCATGAGCGGCAGATCCTTCCTCTGGCGACCGATGGTAGCGGCTGCCTTTGATCGGTAACAAGGCGGATTTCCGCCAAATTGTAGGACGAGGTCGGGCGAGTTGGCGGAAATCCGCCACACTTGAGTAACCGAACGGTGACACGGAAAAAGCCGTATCCCCTGATATCAAAAGGCTTGCAGCGATTTGCACCAAAGTGGCACGACGTTTGCGATAAGAGCGACAGAAGCGTGCGCCGAGCCGGTCCGGAAAAGCGCCGTTCGACACAACAAATCCCTCCAGTGCAGGAGGGTTCGCAATTCAAGTGTCGCGTACAACAGATGGATGTTGCCACGCGGGACTCTTGAGGAACTTTGCAATGACGACTCGTCAGCCACTGTACAAATCCCTGTATTTCCAGGTGATCGTCGCAATCGCCATCGGCATCCTGCTCGGTCACTTCTACCCTCAGACCGGTGTGGCGCTCAAGCCACTGGGTGACGGGTTCATCAAACTGATCAAAATGGTCATTGCGCCGATCATCTTCTGTACCGTTGTCAGCGGCATCGCCGGCATGCAGAACATGAAATCCGTGGGCAAGACCGGCGGCTACGCGCTGCTGTACTTCGAAATCGTTTCTACCATTGCCCTGCTGATCGGTCTGGTCGTGGTCAACGTTGTGCAGCCGGGCGCCGGCATGCACATCGACGTCACCACCCTGGACGCCTCGAAAATCGCCACCTATGTGACGGCCAGTAAAGACCAGAGCATCGTTGGCTTCCTCCTCAACGTGATCCCGAACACCATCGTCGGCGCGTTTGCCACCGGTGACATTCTGCAAGTGTTGATGTTCTCGGTGATCTTCGGCTATGCACTGCATCGCCTGGGTTCGTACGGTCGTCCGCTGCTGGACCTGATCGATCGTTTCGCCCATGTCATGTTCAACATCATCAACATGATCATGAAACTGGCGCCGCTGGGTGCGCTGGGTGCCATGGCCTTCACCATCGGTGCCTACGGTGTCGGCTCGCTGGTGCAGTTGGGCCAGTTGATGATCTGCTTCTACATCACCTGCATCCTGTTCGTGCTGGTGGTCCTGGGCGGGATCTGCCGGGCCCACGGTTTCAGCGTACTGAAGCTGGTGCGCTACATCCGTGAAGAACTGTTGATCGTACTGGGTACGTCCTCGTCCGAATCGGCGCTGCCACGCATGCTGATCAAGATGGAGCGTCTGGGCGCGAAGAAATCGGTGGTGGGTCTGGTCATCCCGACCGGCTACTCGTTCAACCTCGACGGTACTTCGATCTACCTGACCATGGCGGCCGTGTTCATCGCTCAGGCGACCGACACCCACATGGACATCACCCATCAGATCACCCTGCTGCTGGTGCTGCTGCTGTCCTCCAAAGGCGCAGCCGGTGTGACCGGTTCGGGCTTCATCGTACTGGCGGCCACCCTGTCGGCCGTAGGTCACCTGCCGGTGGCCGGTCTGGCACTGATCCTGGGTATCGACCGCTTCATGTCCGAAGCCCGTGCCCTGACCAACCTGGTCGGCAACGCCGTTGCCACCATCGTTGTGGCCAAGTGGGTCAAGGAGCTGGACACCGATGTGCTGCAATCCGAGCTGGCCTCGGGCGGTCGCGGTATCTCCGACGAGCGTGAAGAAGATGACCTGGGCGTGGCCGAAGGCCCGACCCCGAGCAATGTGAAGTAAGCATCGCTTGAATGGAAAAACCCGCTTCGGCGGGTTTTTTCTTGCCTGCTGTTTGAGCGCAACGGTCAGCGCAACTGATGGATCCGGTAATTGCCCCATCGCCGCTGGCTGCCTAGGCTGCATGCATCGTTGATGGAGATCGCCCATGTCTGCACCGCTGGCCTCACTGAAGATTCTGGATTTCTCGACCCTGCTGCCGGGGCCGTTCGCCTCGCTGCTGCTGGCGGACATGGGCGCCGAAGTGCTGCGCATCGAATCGCCGACCCGTCTCGACCTGTTGCGGGTGTTGCCGCCGCACGATCACGGCGTCTCGGCCAGTCACGCTTATCTCAATCGCAATAAACGCAGTCTGGCGCTGGACCTCAAGCGGCCCGAGGCGCTGGAGCTGGTCAAGCAATTGCTGGCGGATTACGACATCGTGCTGGAACAGTTTCGCCCCGGTGTGATGGAGCGGCTGGGGTTGGGTTACGAGGCGCTGAAGGCGATCAATCCGAAGCTGATTTATGTGTCGATCACCGGTTACGGTCAGACCGGACCGTACAAGGATCGCGCCGGCCACGACATCAACTATCTGGCGCTGGCCGGGCTCTCCAGCTACACCGGGCGCGCCGACAGCGGGCCGTTGCCGCTGGGCATGCAGGTGGCGGATATCGCGGGTGGCTCGTTGCACGGGGTGATCGGCCTGTTGGCGGCGGTGATTTCCCGCCAGCAGACCGGGCAGGGCACCCATCTGGACGTGAGCATGACCGACTGTGCATTCAGCCTGAATGCCATGGCCGGTGCCGGGTATCTGGCCTGTGGCGAGGAGCCGGGCTGGGAAGAGCAGATGCTCAATGGCGGCAGCTTCTACGATTACTACCGCTCCCGCGACGGGCGCTGGATGTCGGTGGGCAGTCTGGAACCGGCCTTTATGCAGCAACTGTGTGCGGCGCTGGGTCGGCCGGAACTGGCGGCGCAGGGCTTGTCACCCAGACCCGAGCAACAGCGGGCGCTCAAGGACGCCTTGAAGGTCGAGTTCGAGAAGCATGATTTTGGCGAATTGTGCGAGCTGTTCGCCGGGATCGATGCCTGTGTCGAACCGGTGTTGAACCTGGGCGAGGCTGTGCGGCATCCGCAATTGCAGGCGCGGGAACTGGTGACGCAAGTGCCGCGTGGGGATGGCTCGGCGCAGGCGCAGATCGCTTGCCCGCTGAAGTTTTCCGAAGCGTTGCCGGCGCCGCGACATGTTGGCGCGGCGCTGGGGCAGCATACGGATCAGGTGTTGGCGGAGTTGGGGTTGAGCCCTGAGCGAATTGCCGAGCTGCGTGCCGCGAAAGTGGTTTTGTAACTCGTTCCCACGCTCTGCGTGGGAATGCCGCCATGGACGCTCCGCGTCCACTGTGACGCAGAGCGTCACGGGATACATTCCCACGCAGAGCGTGGGAACGAGATGGGGACTTACTCGACCCGCATCTCGCCACTGAACACCAATGTGTTGCGGCATCGGCGGCACAGATAGCGCCGCCCCTGCCTGACCAGGCTATGGCGCTGGGCCGAAAACGGAAAATCGCTATCCGCACACGGGCATTTATAGATGTAGCGGGTCACGCTGCGCCGTTTGACTTCATAGGTATGGCAACGGTCCGGCGGCAATTCGTAAACGCCGCGCATGATCAGTTGCCACTCCTCGCCGTGGGGCTGGATGCGGTCGCCGAAGAGTTGATGGGCGATCAGGTGCGCGACTTCGTGGGCCACGGTCTGCTTGAGGAAATGTTCGGTGTTTTCCCGGTACAGCTGCGGATTGAAGCGCAGCAGGTTCTCGTGCAGATGCGCGACCCCGGCTTTTTGCCCGCGCAGCTTGAGGCTCACCACGGGGCGTTTGAAGGGACGTTTGAAAAAGGATTCAGCGAGTTGGAAACAGTCTTCGACGCGGGTATTGAGTTGCTCGGGCATGCTTGATGGATCTCCAGAGGCGTCGAGTATGCCGCAACGCCGGGACGTTGCGAATCGTCGAGCTGCCGAATGGTCGTCGCTCTTTTTCAACCGGCACGAGAAGGCCGCCTCGCGGCGGCCTGTGTTGGCGGATCTTGTTCTTCTCGGCCTTGCGGCTATCTAATTCGTGTAGACGGGCCCCACGCCCAGACCCCAGACAATCACGGTAAACGCCATGATGGCGACCAGCACCACCAGACCCACCGCCAGTACCGAGCTGGAAAACAGGAAACCCTCGTCGGACGGAATGTTCATGAAGGTCGGCAGCCCCACATACAACAGGTACACCGTGTAGCAGATGGCCGCCGTGCCGACGATCATCCCCAGCCACATGTGCGGATAGAGCGCCGCCAGCCCGCCGACGAACAACGGTGTCGCGGTGTAGGTGGCAAATGCCACGCAACGGGCCAGGCTCGGGTTGGCGTCATAAGTGCGGGCCATCCAGTGCACGAAGGCACCCATGACCGCGACCCCGCCGAGCATTGCCAGATAAGACATGATCGTCATCCACAACGCGCTTTCGACGGTGAGCATCACCGGTGCGCGGTTGCCGATCACCCAGCCGACCTGAGTCGTGCCGATAAATGCCGAAACAGCGGGGATCGCCGCCAGAATCAGCGTGTGCGTCAGGTACATGTGGCTGATGCTTTCTTCCTGGTCGCCACGGATTTCCTTCCATTCCTGATCGGGGTGGGTAAAAAGTCCCACTACGTGATGGATCATGCCAGTCACTCCTCTCGTTATTGCCATCGCCCCCCAGCGGAGCGCCTACGGGCCAATGCGGCCGAGCAAATACAGGTCTTCAGATTGTGTGCGACCTTATGTCGCAGTATAGAAAGGTCTTAACCGCACAGGTGATAGGGGCTTAGAGCAAATCGCGCTGTAAAACCTCGGGGTAATCGCGTCGGGGTCTGTGCAGACGGGCGCTGCAAGCGGCGACAACCTGTGGCCACAAGCCAAGTGTTTTTGCGTAAAATGCCCGCCTTTCGTCACACCTCACGGATTTCGCGTCATGGGCACTCTTACGGTCAACCAGAACAAACTGCAAAAGCGCCTGCGCCGCCTGGCCGGCGAAGCCGTCACCGACTTCAACATGATCGAAGACGGCGACAAGGTCATGGTCTGCCTGTCCGGGGGCAAGGACAGCTACACCATGCTCGACGTGCTGATGCACCTGCAGAAGGTTGCACCGATCAAGTTCGAGATCGTCGCCGTGAACATGGACCAGAAGCAACCGGGCTTCCCCGAGCACGTGCTGCCTGCTTACCTGAAAGAGCTTGGCATCGAGTACCACATCGTCGAGAAGGACACCTACTCGGTGGTGAAGGAGCTGATCCCGGAAGGCAAGACCACCTGCTCGCTGTGCTCGCGCCTGCGTCGCGGCACGCTGTACACCTTCGCCGACGAAATCGGCGCGACCAAAATGGCCCTCGGTCATCACCGCGACGACATCGTCGAGACGTTCTTCCTCAACATGTTCTTCAACGGCAGCCTCAAGGCCATGCCGCCGAAGCTGCGCGCCGACGACGGCCGCAACGTGGTGATCCGTCCACTGGCCTACTGCAACGAGAAAGACATCCAGGCCTACTCGGACTTCAAGCAATTCCCGATCATCCCGTGCAACCTCTGCGGTTCCCAGGAAAACCTGCAGCGTCAGGTGGTCAAGGAAATGCTGGTGGACTGGGAGCGCAAGACCCCGGGCCGTACCGAAAGCATCTTCCGCAGCCTGCAGAACGTGATCCCGTCGCAACTGGCTGACCGTAACCTGTTTGACTTCACCAGCCTGAAGATTGATGAGACCGCCGCTTCGCGATTCGTCAACGTCGTAAACCTGTAAACACAATCCAAGTGGGAGCGGGCTTGCTCGCGAAGGCGGCGTACCAGTCGATGCATGAGTCGACTGACACTCAGTCTTCGCGAGCAAGCCCGCTCCCACATTGGTTTTTCGTTTCATTCAAAAGGAGAGGGCATGCGCGACTACAAGTGGCTGCACGAATACTGTCTGAACCGCTTCGGTTCGGCGGCTGAACTGGAAGCCCATCTGCCCGTTCCCAAGACCCCGGCGCAACTGCGCAAGATCAGCGACGACCGTTACCTCTCGACCATGGCCCTGCGGGTGTTCCGTGCCGGGCTCAAGCACAGCCTGGTGGATGCCAAGTGGCCGGCCTTCGAGGAAGTGTTTTTCAAGTTCGACCCGGAAAAGGTCGTGCTGATGAGCGCCGAACACCTTGAGCGGCTGATGCAGGATGCGCGGATCATCCGTCACCTGGGCAAGCTCAAGAGCGTGCCGCGCAATGCGCAGTTCATTCTGGATGTCGAGAAAGAGAAGGGCAGCTTCGGCGCGTTGATTGCCGACTGGCCGGTGACCGATATCGTCGGCCTGTGGACGTACCTGAAAAAGCACGGCCATCAATTGGGCGGGCTGTCGGCGCCTCGGTTTTTGCGGATGGTTGGCAAGGACACGTTTGTGCCGAGCTACGACGTGGTCGCGGCGCTGAACGCACAAAAGATCGTCGACAAGGTGCCGAGCAGTCTGCGGGATCTGGCGACGGTGCAGAACGCGTTCAACCAGTGGCATGAAGAGAGTGGTGGGCGGCCGATGAGCCAGATTTCGATGATGCTGGCGTATACCGTGAATCATTGAGTCCAGGGTGATCGTTCCCACGCTCTGCGTGGGAATGCCGCCCGGGACGCTCTGCGTCCCTGAGACGCGGAGCGTCTCTTTATGCATTCCCACGCGGAGCGTGGGAACGATCTTGGAGTTGGAGCGCAGTCAGGCGACGGAGATTTTGCCTTCGCCCGCCAGTTTGCGATTCAACTGATACCGCCACCGCACATACAACAGCGCCGAGCAGAACACCGCCAGACTGGCGATCATCTCCAGCACGCCAAACAGCTGCCGGCTCGGGTCATACGCGGCCAGTGCGCCCTTGATGAAATACAGATTCACCACAAAGCACATCCATGAATGCCCGCGTGCGCTGCCCATGATCATGCCCGGTGCGAGCACGATCCACGGGATCAGCTCGATCAGCAGAATCACCCACGGCCGCGCGCCGTGCAGGTCGGCGAACACCAGGTAATACGCGGCGAGCAGTCCGGCCAGGCCGAAAAAGCACAGCAGACTGATCACCCGCATGGCCCGCACCCGTGGCTCGAGCCATTCGACGGCGGGCAGGACTTTCGGCTTTCTGGCCATCTCAGTTCCCCAGTTTCTGGGCCGTCTTGGCCAAGCGTGCGCCGAGGGCGCGGCACAGCGCCACTTCGTGTTGATCGAGACCGCTTTTACCGTCGGCCCCGGCGTGATGGCTGGCACCGTACGGCGTGCCGCCGCCCTGGGTTTCCAGCAGCGCCGATTCGCTGTAAGGCAGGCCGGTGATCAGCATGCCGTGGTGCAGCAGCGGCAGCATCATCGACAGCAGGGTGGTTTCCTGACCGCCGTGCAGGCTGGCGGTGGAGGTGAACACCCCGGCCGGTTTGCCGACCAGCGCGCCGGTCAGCCACAGGTTGCTGGTGCCGTCGAGGAAGTACTTGAGCGGCGCGGCCATGTTGCCGAAACGGGTCGGGCTGCCGAGGGCCAGGCCGGCGCAGTTCTTCAGGTCATCCAGCGTGGCGTACAGCGCTCCTTCATCCGGAATGTCCGGCGCCACGGCTTCGCACTCGGTGGAGATCGCCGGCACGGTGCGCAGTCGCGCTTCGAGGCCGGCCTGCTCGACGCCACGGGCGATCTGCCGGGCCATCTCGTTGGTCGAACCGCTGCGGCTGTAATACAGAACCAGAATGTACGGCGTACTCACGGCAACAGCTCCAGGATCTGCTCCGGTGGACGGCCGATGACGGCTTTGTCGCCGGCTTCGAGAATCGGTCGCTCCATCAGCTTCGGATGCGCCGCGATCGCTTCAATCAATTGTTTCTCGGTGAGACTGGCGTCGGCCAGGTTCAGGGTCTTGTACTCGTCTTCGCCGGTGCGCAGCAGTTGCCGTGCACTGATTCCCAGCTTGCCGAGCAAGGCCTTGATCTGCGCGGCGTCCAGCGGGGTTTCGAGGTAGCGCACCACGTTCGGCGTCAGGCCTCGGGCTTCGAGCAGTTCGAGCGCACCGCGGGATTTCGAGCAGCGCGGGTTGTGATAAAGCGTCAGATCGGTCATGGGCGGGTCGCTTCTTGCGTAGAGTGGCGGCTATTCTAACTGTGCAGCGCGCAATCCAGAACCTTGGGAGGCGATGGGTCGCAGGCGCATTCAATTTTTCACAAGGAACACGACATGACACGCGCACTGGCAGCGGCATTGACGATCATCGGGGCGTTGATGCTGGGGGGCTGCGGTAACGACTACGGCATCGACCAGAACGGGCAGAAAGTGGCGTCCGAGCGCCTCGACAAACAATGGGTCGTGCTCAACTACTGGGCCGAATGGTGCGGCCCGTGCCGCACGGAAATCCCGGAACTCAATCACCTGGCCGACGAGCTCAAGGGCAAGAAGATCGGCGTGTTCGGGGTCAACTTCGACAACGTGCAGGGTGAAGCGCTGAAGAGCGCCAGCGAAAAACTGGGCATCAAGTTCACCGTGCTGGCGCAGGATCCGTCGGAATTGTTCGAACTGCCGCGCAGTGAAGCCTTGCCGGTGACTTACATCATCGACAACAAGGGCAAGGTGCGGGAGCAGTTGATGGGTGAGCAGACGGCGGCGGGGGTGATGGCGAAGCTTGAGGCGTTGCAGGCTACCAACTGATTCGCCCTTTATGATCGTTCCCACGCTCTGCGTGGGAACGCCGCCCCGGACGCTCCGCGTCCGCTGTGACGCAGAGCGTCACGGGATGCATTCCCACGCAGAGCGTGGGAACGATCATTCAGTGCAGCAGGATCAGCCTTCTTCCAGCCACCAGCGCAACGGCTTGCCTTCGGCAGGCCAGAAACGCATCTGCTCGATCGGCGAGATGTCCCAGCGCTCCACATGCTCCAGGGCCTGGAGGAAGCGTTGCTCCTGCTCCATCAGCGCCGGTGCGCAGAGTTTGCGGGTCTTGCCGATCTTGCCGAAGCTCAGCTTGTCGCCTTCCAGGGTGTACGGCGCGAACCAGTGGTTGCAGCCGCCATTACCGTACGCCCGGCCATCATCGCCGAGGGTCACGGTCAGGTGGCTGTAGTCCATCAGCGGACGTTCGCCGATCCATTCCAGAATGTAGCTGCGGTTCTGTTGCAGTTGCACAGGCTCCGCGGCGCAACCCATCAGGCCGGCGCCGACAGCGGCGGTCAGGGCCAGGTGTTTCATCACGCCGGCTCCTGGCATTTCGGGCACAGGTGCTTGTCGCCGACGGCTTTCCAGCCCAGTTCCGCGATGCGTGCCGTGGCGGCCGGTTTTTCCGCAGGCTTGCCCAGTTTGGCGTCCACCGCGAATTCGAAGCTCAGCTCCTTGGCGCAGCTGTCGCAGTTGACCTGCCAGGTGTGGATCGCCAGTTCACCGAACACCGGGCCGGTGGTCATGGCAGTCCATTGACCCGGCGGGTTGATCAGGTGGCGGACAGTGTCGACGGTCAGGCGCATGGACAAGTCCTTGCTGCCTTTGAGGGTCACGACCAGCACGTCGCCGATGCGGATCGAGCCACCGTTGCCGGTGACCTGATAACGGCCCGGTACGAGGGCGCGGCATTCGGTGAGGGTGTGTTGCGGGTTCATCAGGGTGTAGCGGAAATCGTGTTCGACCATGGGTCCTCCAAATATGCGCGACATGCTAGCACGGGCTTGATTGCAGAATGATGCGCGCGTGCGACCTTCGATCCGGTTCAAATCGACACCGCAGTCGTGGCAAACTGCCGCCTTCATTTTCAAGGAACGGAACATGGCGTTGATCGAATGTTATGAATGCAAGCGGAGCATCAGCTCCGAAGCCACGGCGTGCATTCATTGCGGGGCTCCGCTGGCAGATGCACAGGCTCCTCACGCCGAAAAGGGCGCGTCGACGATTTCCTTTGGCAGCCTGCCGCGCAACAAGGCCGTGCCCGAGGCCTTCGTTCCGCCGCCGGCCCCCGAGCGGCCGAAGATCATGCCGGCCGCGGCGGGGCGACGCCGTCGTTCGCAGCCTGTCGAACCGGTGTTGAACCCGGACGGTTCGCGCCCGGTGGAAGGCTGGCTGAAGATCATGGCGTTTCTGATGCCGCTGGTGTTTGTCTGGTTCCTGCTGCGCAGCGGCCACTCCCTCAAGCAACGTTTGCTGGGGTTCGGCTGGCTGGCGCTGTTGATCCTGTGCGTGGCGATTACCCCGACGCCGCCCCCGGTCTGAGTCCGATCCCTCAGCCTTCGACCTGGTTCTGCGGCGTACCTGCCGCCCAGGTCGCGATGTTGTGCAAGGTGGTCGCGGCAATCGCGCCCAGCGCCTCATGGGTCAGGAATGCCTGATGCGCGGTGACGATCACATTCGGGAACGTCAGCAGCCGCGCCAGCACGTCGTCCTGTAGCGGCAGGTCGGAACGGTCCTCGAAAAACAGCTGCGCTTCCTCTTCATACACATCCAGTCCCAGATAACCGAGCTGGCCGTCCTTCAGGGCGTCGATCAGCGCCGGCGTGTCCACCAGACCGCCGCGCCCGGTGTTGATCAGCATCGCCCCCGGTTGCATGTGCGCCAGCGAATCGCGGTTGATCAGGTGTCTGCTCTGTTCGTTGAGCGGACAGTGCAGACTGATGATCCGCGCTTGCGCCAGCAGGTCCGGCAGGCTCAGGTAACGGGCGCCCAAGGCTTCGACGGCAGGGTTCGGATAAGGGTCGTAAGCCAGCAGTTCACAGCCGAAACCGTGCATGATCTTCGCAAAGGTCGCGCCGATCTGTCCGGTGCCGACGATGCCGACGGTTTTGCCCACCAGATCGAAACCGGTAAGCCCGTGCAGGCTGAAATCGCCTTCGCGGGTGCGGTTGTAGGCGCGATGCAAGCGCCGGTTGAGGGCGAGGATCAACGCCACCGCATGCTCGGCTACCGCATGGGGCGAGTAGGCCGGTACGCGCACGACGGCCAACCCCAGACGTTTGGCGACGGCCAGATCCACATGGTTGTAGCCGGCCGAACGCAAGGCGATCAGGCGTGTGCCGCCGGCCGCCAGACGTTCGAGCACCGGGGCGCTCAGGTCATCGTTGATGAACGCGCAGACCACCTCGTGATGTTCGGCCAGCGCTGCGGTATCGAGGCTGAGCCGGGCTGACTGGAAGTGCAGTTCGATCCCGGCCGGGCAGTCGGCGGCGAGGAAACTGTCGCGGTCGTAGGTCTGGCTGCTGAAAACGATCGTGCGCATGAAATCCTCCTGGAGCATCGACGCGGGCGCAAATCACCCGCGACAACTTTAGCTGCGTCGGCGTTGACCGGCATTGCCGTGGATCAGGCGCTGATCTTGGCCTGGGCCGCCAGACGATTGATCGCCCGCTCCAGCTCGTCCAGCGCGGTCGAGGCCTTGGGATCCTGCTGCTTGAGCAGGGTTTCGCTGCGCTGGCAGGCGGCGCGCAATTGCGGCACACCGCAATAGCGAGTTGCACCATGCAGACGATGCACCCGTTCGAGCAGGCTGTTCTGATCCTGATTGTCGCGGGCGGTGCGGATGGCTTCGCGGTCGGCCTCGAGCGAGGCCAGCAGCATCGCCAGCATGTCCGCCGCCAGATCCGCCTTGCCGGCAGCCAGGCGCAGACCTTCCTCGTGATCGAGTATCGGCAGTTCCTGATTGCCCAGCAGACTTTCGCCGCCACGGTCCGGCGCCTGATTGCGCAACGCCAGCCCAGTCCACTTCAGCACCACCTGCGCCAGTTGCCGCTCGCTGATCGGCTTGGTCAGGTAGTCGTCCATGCCGCTTTGCAGCAGCGCGCGTTTTTCATTGGCCATGGCGTGGGCGGTGAGGGCGACGATCGGCAACGGCGTGCAGTGCCGCTCGCTTTCCCACTGGCGAATCGTTTCGGTGCTTTGGCGTCCGTCCATGCCGGGCATCTGCACGTCCATCAGCACCAGATCGAAGGTTTCGTTCTGTACCGCTTTGACCGCCGCGTAACCGCTTTCCACGGCCAGCACCTTGGCGCCCATGTCTTCGAGCAGCGTCTGCACCAGCAACAGGTTGGCCGGATTGTCATCGACGCACAGCACTTTCGGCGCGCGGCTCGACAACGGTTCGCCCGGTTCGCTGCGCGGCTGGCGCGGGTTGACCATGTCCGACAAGGCCCGGCGCAGTTTGCGGGTGCAGGCCGGTTTCGATTGCAGCTGACTGTGAGGGTTGGGCACCGACAGGTGATACAGCGTCAGCTCGGTGGTCGGGCACAACACCAGCACCCGGCAACCGAGGTGTTCAAGGTCCCAGATGTGCTGGTTGAGGCGTTCCGGCGGCATGTCGTTGCTGGTGATACCGAGCACGGCCAGATCGATGGCCTGTTCGGTCTGATGGGCGCCGGTAACGCCATTGGTCAGGCTTTCCAGGGTATTGAACGGCGTGACGTCGAGGCCGCAGTCTTCCAGTTGATGCTGCAGGGCCTGACGCGCCAGTTCGTGGTTTTCCAGCACCGCCACCCGGCGCCCGAGCAACGGCGCGGAAGGCAGGTCTTCGGCGTCGTCGCGGGTCTTGGGCAGGTTCAGGCTGATCCAGAATTCCGAGCCTTCCCCCGGCGTGCTGTCGACGCCGATCTCGCCGCCCATCTGCTCGATCAGACGCTTGGAAATCACCAGCCCCAGACCGGTGCCGCCGGGTTGGCGCGACAGCGAGTTGTCGGCCTGGCTGAACGCCTGGAACAACGCGCGCACGTCCTGGTTCGACAAACCGATGCCGGTGTCCTGAATGCTGATGCGCAACTGCACGCTGTCGTCGTTTTCTTCTTCGAGCATGGCGCGGGCGACGATGGTGCCTTCGCGGGTGAACTTGATCGCGTTGCTCACCAGGTTGGTCAGGATCTGCTTGAGCCGCAGCGGATCGCCGACCAGCGACAACGGCGTGTCGCGGTACACCAGACTCACCAGTTCCAGCTGCTTGGCGTGGGCAGCGGGGGCGAGGATGGTCAGGGTGTCCTGCAACAGGTCGCGCAGGTTGAACGGGATATGGTCGAGCACCAGTTTGCCGGCCTCGATCTTCGAGAAATCGAGGATCTCGTTGATGATTCCCAGCAGGCTGTCGGCGGATTTTTCGATGGTGCCCAGGTAGTCGAGCTGGCGCGGGGTCAGCTCGCTTTTCTGCAACAGATGGGTGAAACCGAGAATGCCGTTGAGCGGCGTGCGGATTTCATGGCTCATGTTGGCGAGGAATTCGGATTTGATCCGGCTCGCTTCCAGCGCTTCCTTGCGGGCCAGGTCCAGCTCGATGTTCTGGATCTCGATGGTTTCCAGGTTCTGGCGCACGTCTTCGGTGGCCTGATCGACGCTGTGCTGCAATTCTTCGCGGGCGTTTTGCAGGGTGCCGGCCATGCGGTTGATGCCGGACGCAAGTTCATCCAGTTCCTGACTGCCCAGCGGTGGCAGACGGGTTTCCAGGTGACCGTCCTTGAGCTGCGCGACGGCCTGTTTGATCTGGCTCAGCGGGCGGTTGATTGTGCGGCCCATGCGCAAGGCCAGCAACGCGGCGCCGGCCAGTCCCGCGCCGATCAGCAGCAGGCTGGCGAACAGGCTTCGATAGCCGCGCAACAACATGCCGTTGTGCGACAGCTCCAGTTCGACCCAGCCGAGCAGGCGGTCGGACTCTTGCGGGATCAGCTCGCCGGCAAGGTTGCGGTGTTTGCCGAAGACCGGCAGCAGATAGCGCGTGGCATCGTTGCCGCTGCGTCGCAGCAAGTGCGCGCTGTCGCCGCTCGGCGCCTGATTGAGCATGGTCGGGCCGGCGTGGGCGAGGGGAGTGCGGTCGGGCGCGAGGAAGGTGACGGCGCGCACGTCCGGTTGTTCGAGGGACTGGGTGGCGATGCGCTCAAGCAGTTCGGCATCGCCGTGGCCCATGGCCGGTGCCACCAGCGGAGCCAGTTGCTCGGCGATCATTTCGCCGCGCTGCATCAGTTGGGTTTGCAGGTCGGACTGCTGCGTCCAGGTGAAATACCCGCCCAGCACCAGTGCCATCAGGCTGGTCGGCAACAGGGTCAGCAACAATACGCGACCTTTGATTCCCAGTTTCTTGAGCACGCCTTTCTCCTGCATCCCGCTGATCGTTGACTCACACGTGCGTCCGGCACGCGGTATCGGCGCAGTGTAGCGATTTGCTTGCGGGCAATCTTGGGAAAAATGATGTCGTCGTCCTTCGCTTGGGGAGCGGTCATCTGTCCGACAGGTCAAGCTTGGGTTGCCGGGCGCCGGGCAATCTTGAATAATCGCCCAACTGAGAATTATTTGCAGATAGTCATGACTCCTGTCTCTATTGGCCAGCCCCGCATTCTTTCCATCGAAGACGATCCCGTCCTCGGTGCCTATGTCCATGAGCAACTGGGCCGCAGCGGCTTCCAGGTCACCTGGTGCCAGAACGGCAGTGAAGGCCTGAGCATCGCCCGGCGCCAGCCGTTCGACGTGGTGTTGATGGACATTCTGTTGCCGGGGCTCGACGGATTGAATCTCCTGACCCAACTGCGTCAGAGCCATTCCACGCCGGTGTTGCTGATGTCAGCCCTCGGTGCCGAAGCCGACCGCATCAGCGGGTTCCGCCTCGGCGCCGACGACTACCTGCCCAAACCCTTCAGCATGGCCGAGCTGCATGTGCGGATCGAAGCGATCCTGCGCCGGGTCGCCCTCGACCGTCGTCCGGCTGCCGTCACCCCGGTAGTGCCGGTCGGCGGGCTGCGTTTCGACGACGAGCAGTGCGACGTGTTCTACCTCGACCAGCCCGCCGGCCTGACTCGCAGCGAATACCGTCTGCTGGAAACCCTCAATCGCAACGACGAGGAAGTGCTGAGCAAGGCCTTCCTTTATCAGCACGTTCTTCAGCGCGGTTATGCGGCCCATGACCGCAGCCTCGACATGCACATCAGCCAGATCCGTCGCAAACTCAAGTCGGTCGGCTACACCGAGCGGGAAGTGCGCACGGTGTGGGGCAAGGGTTACGTCCTGAGTGCCGTCGATGAAAGTGTCTGACCTGCCGGGCCGGCACTCGCTGTTCTGGAAACTCGCTTGTCTGCTGGTGGCGTTCTGTCTGCTGATGATCTGGCTGAGCTGGTCCTGGGGCCGTTACATGGAACAGCGCAACCAGTTCCTCTCCGACGACGCCCGTCGCACCCTGAGCCGTTATGCCGCCGAGGCCGAGCGCGCCTGGCAGCAGGGCGAGCGTGACGGCATCGATAGCTGGTTGCAGAGCATGGAGTTGCGCGAGGCCGGCTGGGTCGGCGTGATCGGCGGCAATCTGCAGTCGCTGGGCAGCCAGCCGTTGAATGCTCAGGAGCTTCAGCACCTGACCTTCCTGCGAGGCCTCGACTGGCCGATTCACAAAAAGGGCCGGCCGTGGTTGCGCGTACCGTTCCCCATTGACCCGACGGCCGGCAGTCTGGTCATCGAGTTGCCTGAGCGATTCCTGCCAGGCAAATACCGGGTGTTCTGGCGGGTCATCACCAACGGTGTGATTCCCGGTCTGTTCACCTTGCTGCTGTGCGTCGGCCTGTATCGCCTGCTGGTGGTGCCGCTGAACAATCTGCGCGAGCAGGCCAATGCCTGGCGCGCCGATCAATTGAATGTGCGGTTGTCGAGCGGCATCACCCAGCGCCCCGATGAACTCGGTGAACTGGCCCGTGCCTTCGACTCGATGTCCGAACGCCTGCAATCCACTGTGGCCCTGCAACAGCAACTGCTGCGCGACCTGTCCCACGAACTGCGCACGCCTCTGAGCCGGTTGCGGGTCGCCAGCGAAAGCGAGCAGCAACTGCAACCGTTGCGCGAGCGCATCGGTCGCGAAGTCGACGTGATGCAGCGATTGGTGGAAGACACCCTGCAACTGGCCTGGCTCGACACCGAACGCGCACCGTTGCCGGACGAAGCGATCCAGGTTCAGGCGCTGTGGGAAATGCTCACCGAAAACGCCTGCTACGAAAGCTGTTGTCCGGTCGGGCAGTTGCAGTGCGGGGTGGAAGCTTCCTGCTGGGTACGCGGCAATCTCAACACCCTGGCCCAGGCCCTGGAAAACATCCTGCGCAACGCCATTCGCCATTCGCCACCCGGCGGCATCGTGCGGCTCGACGGTCGGCGAGATGGCGATTACTGGCACCTGTGGCTGGAGGACGAGGGCGGCGGCGTGGCCGAGGCGGATCTGGAACGGATCTTCTCGCCCTTCATCCGCCTCGACGGCTCGCGGCCGGGGGACGGTGGATTTGGTCTGGGACTGAGCATCGCGAGGAACGCGGTGCAACGCCAGGGCGGAACCCTGTGGGCCGAGAACGGACCGTCGGGATTGCGACTGAATCTGCGGTTGGTGGCGGATGACAGTGCTGCCAGTCCCGACGTCTTCGCTGGCAAGCCAGCTCCCACCGTGGACATGAGCCGCCCGCAGATTGTGTGAGCGGCACAGGAAAGTGTCAGCACTGCTGACACTCTTTTAAAAAAGTCTCACCACTGGTGAGACTTTTACTGCTTATTCCAAGAAACCATAAGCACCACACTTTGCGTGATATGGCCTGCGCAGGTTTGCCGGTATGATAGGCGCCCCCGCAGTCCGGATTGCGAAAAACGCCATGACCTTGCAGTACCCAACCATCGCCGATTGCGTCGGCAACACGCCGCTGGTGCGTTTGCAGCGCCTGCCCGGTGTCACCAGCAACACCCTTTTGCTCAAGCTCGAAGGGAACAACCCGGCGGGTTCGGTCAAGGATCGTCCGGCGCTGTCGATGATCACCCGTGCCGAGTTGCGCGGGCAGATCCACGAAGGCGATACGCTGATCGAAGCGACCTCGGGCAACACCGGGATCGCCCTGGCGATGGCCGCCGCGATCAAGGGTTACAAGATGATCCTGATCATGCCGGACAATTCCAGCGCCGAGCGTAAAGCGGCGATGACCGCGTACGGCGCGGAGCTGATTCTGGTCAGTCAGGAAGAGGGCATGGAAGGCGCTCGTGATCTCGCCCAGCGGATGGAAGCCGAAGGCCGTGGCAAGGTGCTGGATCAGTTCGCCAACGGCGACAATCCTGAAGCGCACTACACCACCACCGGCCCGGAAATCTGGCGTCAGACCCAGGGCTCCATCACCCATTTCGTCAGCTCCATGGGCACCACCGGCACCATCATGGGCGTGTCGCGCTACCTCAAGGAGCAGAACGACAACGTGCAGATCGTCGGCCTGCAACCGATGGAAGGCTCGGCCATTCCCGGCATTCGCCGTTGGCCGCAGGAATACCTGCCGAAGATCTATCAGGCCGAGCGCGTCGACCGCATCGTCGACATGGCGCAAAGCGAAGCCGAAGACGTCACCCGGCGTCTGGCCCGCGAAGAAGGCATCTTTTGTGGCGTGTCCTCGGGCGGTGCAGTGGCAGCGATGCTGCGCCTGTCCAAAGAGGTTGAAAACGCGGTGATCGTCGCGATCATCTGCGACCGTGGCGACCGTTACCTGTCGACCGGCATTTTCGACGCGCCCAACTGATGGCCAAGCACGAGAGAGGCCTGCGCTTCCAGCCCACCGGCGGCAGCAAGGCCCCGCAAATCCCGACCGGCAAAAAGCAGCGCTTGAGCATCGAGCGCCTGGCCAATGACGGTCGTGGCATCGCGTTTTTTGAAGGCAAAACCTGGTTCGTCCTCGGCGCCCTCGCCGGTGAAGAGGTCGAGGCGCGGGTGCTCGGCGCCCACGGCAAAGTGGTCGAGGCGCGCACCGAGCGCGTATTTACCGCCAGTGAATTGCGCCGTCCAGCACCTTGCCAGCACGCCGGCCGCTGCGGCGGTTGCAGCGTTCAGCATCTGCCCCACAACGAACAGCTTGCCCTGAAACAGCGCATGCTCGCCGAGCAGTTGTCGCGAGTCGCCGGTGCCGAACCCGAGGCGTGGGCGGCGCCGTTGACCGGTCCCGAATTCGGCTACCGTCGCCGCGCCCGGATCGCCGTGCGCTGGGACAGCAAAGCCAAAAAGCTTGAGGTCGGTTTCCGTGCCGCCGGCAGCCAGGACATCGTCGCGATCAGCGAATGCCCGGTGCTGGTACAGCCCTTGCAGCCGATCATGACCCGCTTGCCGGAGATGCTTCGTCGCTTGAGCAAACCTCAGGCGCTGGGGCATGTCGAATTGTTCAGTGGCTCGTCACTTGCCGTTCTGCTGCGTCACATGGCGCCGCTGTCCGAAGCTGATCTGACGATCCTCAAGGATTTCTGCGCGTTCCATGAAGCGCAACTCTGGCTGCATGGCGAAGGCGAACCGCAGCCGGTGGATGATGCACAGTCGCTCGGTTACCGCCTGGAACAATGGGATCTGCAACTGGCCTACCGGCCGGGGGATTTCATTCAGGTCAACGCCGGGGTCAACGAGGCCATGGTCGCGCAAGCGCTGGACTGGTTGAAACCGACGAGCGATGAACGCGTGCTCGACCTGTTTTGCGGTCTGGGCAACTTCGCACTGCCGCTGGCGAAAGCTGCGCGTGAAGTGGTGGCGGTCGAAGGTGTGCAGACCATGGTCGATCGCGCGGCGGCGAATGCCGCTAGCAACAATTTGCATAACACAAAGTTTTTTCAGGCCGATTTATCCCAGCCTTTGACCGATGCTCAGTGGATCGGAAACGGCTTTTCTGCGGTACTCTTGGACCCACCGCGCGACGGTGCTTTCGAGGTGGTGCGCAAGCTGGCGACCCTGGGCGCCAAACGGTTGGTGTACGTGTCGTGCAACCCTGCAACTCTGGCGCGCGACACGGTCGAATTGATCAAGCAGGGCTACCGGTTAAAACGTGCCGGGATTCTCGATATGTTTCCTCAGACGGCACATGTCGAGGCCATGGCGTTATTTGAAGCGAGCCAGGATGGCTCGTCTGATCCGACTGGTCGTCCGTAGCGCTCGCATTGGCCCCGCGAGCGCGAACGGGCATTGAAGGTCAGTGATTTGACGCATTGAATCTGCGTCGTAGGGAAGGTAAAGCAAGATGGTACAGGTGAGAGCACACCAGCCGATCAACACTGACGGCAGTATCAATCTCGAGGCTTGGCTCGATCATGCGGTCAGTGTCGATCTGGCACTGGATCGCGAAGCCTTGAAAGAGGCCTGCGAGTACGCTCGCCAGGCCGAGCAACAATCCAATGCGGCGAAGAATCTCTGGTCCGAAGGCAGCGGCAGTTTCAGCACGGGCCTTGAGATCGCCGAGATCCTCGCCGACCTCAAGCTCGATCAGGATTCGCTGGTGGCTGCGGTTCTCTATCGCGGCGTGCGCGAAGGCCAGATCGAACTCGCGGCGGTCAGCCAGCGCTTCGGCCCGGTGGTCGCCAAGCTGATCGACGGCGTGCTGCGCATGGCGGCGATCAGTGCCAGCCTCAGCCCTCGCCAGTCGATGGTCCTCGGCACCCAGGGCCAGGTGGAAAACCTGCGCAAGATGCTGGTGGCGATGGTCGACGACGTGCGTGTCGCGCTGATCAAACTCGCCGAACGCACCTGCGCGATCCGCGCGGTGAAAACCGCCGACGACGAAAAACGTAACCGGGTCGCCCGGGAAGTGTTCGACATCTATGCGCCGCTCGCGCATCGACTCGGCATCGGTCATATCAAATGGGAACTGGAGGACTTGTCCTTCCGTTACCTGGAACCCGATCAGTACAAACAGATCGCCAAGCTGCTGCACGAGCGGCGGCTGGATCGCGAGCGTTTCATCGCCGACGTGATGACCCAGCTCAAGGACGAATTGCAGGCCACCGGCGTCGAAGCCGACATCAGCGGCCGGGCCAAACACATCTATTCGATCTGGCGCAAAATGCAGCGCAAGGGTCTGGAATTCAGCCAGATCTATGACGTGCGTGCGGTGCGCGTGCTGGTGCCGGAAATGCGCGACTGCTACACCGCGCTCGGCATCGTCCACACCCTGTGGCGGCACATCCCGAAAGAGTTCGACGACTACATCGCCAACCCGAAAGAGAACGGCTACCGCTCGCTGCACACGGCGGTGATCGGTCCGGAAGGCAAGGTGCTGGAAGTCCAGATCCGTACCCATTCGATGCACGAAGAGGCCGAGCTCGGCGTCTGCGCGCACTGGCGCTACAAGGGCACCGACGTCAAGTCCGGCTCGAACCACTACGAAGAGAAAATCTCCTGGCTGCGTCAGGTCCTCGAGTGGCACGAAGAGCTGGGCGACATCGGTGGTCTCGCCGAACAGCTGCGAGTCGATATCGAGCCGGACCGGGTCTACATCTTCACCCCGGACGGTCACGCCATCGACTTGCCGAAAGGCGCGACGCCGCTGGACTTCGCCTACCGCGTGCACACCGAAATCGGTCACAACTGCCGTGGCGCGAAGATCAACGGGCGCATCGTCCCGCTCAACTACAGCCTGCAGACCGGCGAGCAGGTCGAGATCATCACCAGCAAGCACGGCACCCCGAGCCGCGACTGGCTGAACCCGAACCTGGGCTACGTCACCACGTCCCGGGCGCGGGCGAAGATCGTGCACTGGTTCAAGTTGCAGGCGCGCGACCAGAACGTCGCGGCGGGCAAGACCCTGCTCGAACGCGAACTCAATCGCCTCGGTCTGCCGGCGGTGGATTTCGACAAGCTGGCCGACAAGGCCAACATGAAAACCGCCGAAGACATGTTCGCCGCCCTCGGGGCTGGCGACCTGCGTCTGGCGCAACTGGTCAACCTGGCGCAACAGCTGGTCGAGCCGGAACGCGGCAACGAACAGCTGGAACTGATTCCGCGCAAGGCCACCGGCTACAAACCGGGCAAGCGCGGCGACATTCAGATCCAGGGTGTCGGCAACCTGATGACCCAGATGGCCGGCTGCTGCCAGCCGTTGCCGGGCGATGCGATCGTCGGCTACATCACCCAGGGCCGTGGCGTGAGCATTCACCGTCAGGACTGCGCCTCGGTGCTGCAACTGGCCGGGCGCGAGCCGGAGCGGATCATCCAGGTCAGCTGGGGCCCGGTGCCGGTGCTCACCTATCCGGTGGACATCGTCATCCGCGCCTACGACCGTTCCGGTCTGCTGCGTGACGTTTCGCAGGTGCTGCTCAACGAGCGGATCAACGTGCTGGCGGTCAACACCCGCTCGAACAAGGAGGACAACACTGCGCTGATGTCCCTGACCATCGAGATTCCGGGTCTGGACGCGCTGGGGCGGTTGCTGGGGCGGATTTCCCAGTTGCCGAACATCATCGAAACGCGGCGTAACCGGACTCCATGAAACCGATCTACAGCCTTGAAGACCTGCTGCACCTGATGAACCGTCTGCGCGACCCGCAGTACGGTTGCCCGTGGGACATCAAGCAGACTTACGCGACCATCGTCCCGCACACCCTTGAAGAGGCCTACGAAGTCGCCGACGCCATCGAGCGCGGCGACTTCGACCACTTGCAGGGCGAGTTGGGCGATCTGCTGTTTCAGGTGGTGTATTACAGCCAGCTGGCGCGGGAGGAGGGGCGGTTCGAATTCGCCGGCGTGGTCGACAGCATCACCCGCAAACTGATTCGTCGTCATCCGCACGTGTTCCCCACCGGCGATCTGTATGCGCCGCTGGACGTGCCGCGTCTGAACGAAGAGCAGGTCAAGCAGCGCTGGGAGGAGATCAAGGCCGAAGAGCGCGCCGAGAAATCCGCCGAGCCGCAGCAACTGTCACTGCTCGACGATGTGCCGGCTGCATTGCCGGCCCTGTCCCGCTCGGCCAAGTTGCAGAAGCGCGCCGGGCAGGTCGGTTTCGACTGGCCGGATGCCTTGCCGGTGCTGGACAAGGTCCGTGAAGAGCTCGATGAAGTGCTCGAAGCCATGTCCGAAAATGACCCGCAAGCGGTGGCCGACGAGATCGGCGATCTGCTGTTTTCCGTGGTCAATCTGGCCCGGCATCTGAAGGTCGATCCGGAAACCGCGTTGCGTGGCGCCAACGGCAAGTTCGAACGACGTTTCCGTTTTATCGAACAGGCATTGCGCGACACCCACCGACCCATAGAAGATTGCACCCTCGAAGAGTTGGACGCCCTGTGGGGCGAAGCCAAACGTCAGGAAAAGAATTTGCCCAGCTGCGGCTGAGCCGTTGCCTAAGTGAGTAAGCATCAATGAGCCTTTCCCTTCGCGACCAGTTGCTCAAAGCAGGGCTGGTCAACCAAAAGCAGGCCAAGCAGGTCAGCAAAGACAAACAGAAACAACAGCGCCTGGCCCACAAGGGTCAGATCGAGCTGGACGACTCCCAGCAGCGTGCTGCCCAGGAAGCCCAGGCCGAGAAGGTCAAGCGCGACCAGGAGCTGAACCGTCAGCAGCAGGAGAAGGCGGAAGCCAAGGCCCGCGCTGCACAGGTCAAGCAGTTGATCGAAGTCTCGCGTCTGCCGAAGCTGACGACCGAGGACTACTACAACTTTGTCGACGACAAGAAGGTCAAGCGCATCTCGGTCAACACGCTGATGCGCAACAAGCTCAGCAGCGGTTCGTTGGCGATCGTGCACCACGCTGGCGGTTACGAAGTGATTCCTCGTGAGGCGGCCCTGAAGATCCAGGAGCGCGATCCACAGCGCATCGTGCAGCTCAACGAGAAGGTCGAAGAGGTCAATGCCGAGGACGATCCGTACGCGGCCTATGTGATCCCTGATGATCTGATGTGGTAATCGGGTCTCGCCGGGCTGCGAAGCGGCCCTGAAGCAGCCAACAACGACAAACCCCGCTCATGGCGGGGTTTGTCGTTTTCAATGCTGTGGTATTGATTCAGGCGGATTTCAGATCCCGCTGGCGTTCTTGCAGTTCCAGTTCGGCCTTGTAGTTGTGGGCGTCGATCTCGTTGTGGAACATGCCGACCAGTAAGTCTTGTTGGTGCACATCCCAGATCCGTACGCCGGCGGCTACGCCTTCATGGGACATGTGTGAATCGTCGCGTTCAGTTACTTTTACAGTCATCTGCTAGCTCCAAATCTCAAGTTATCTGCAGCAAGGCGTGTGCAGGACTCTGTTATAAATTTTGTTAGCCTGCTAAGTAAACGCTCGATTTGTGCAATGTATTCTTGCGAAATCTGCAACAGCGCTGGAGCCCGCTGAATCCGCGACATTCAGTCGCAGGGCGGTAAGTTGCATGACAAACGTTTCATCTTGGCGCCGCTGAAAATGCTTTTCTCCAGGCGAAAAAAAACGCCCCGAACCAGTCGGGGCGTTTTCATGTGCGGCTCAGCGGGAGGGAATTACTTGCCTTCCCAGCGCTTCAGCACGAGGGTGGCGTTGGTGCCACCGAAGCCGAAGCTGTTGCTCATCACGGTGTTGATGGTGGCGTTCTCGCGGGTCTTGGTCAGCACCGGCAGATCGGCCACTTCAGGGTCCAGTTCGTCGATGTTGGCGGAACCGGCGATGAAGTTGCCTTCCATCATCAGCATGCAGTAGATCGCTTCGTGAACGCCGGCGGCGCCCAGGGAGTGACCCGACAGGCTCTTGGTGGAGCTGATGGCCGGGGCCTTGTCGCCGAACACTTCACGCACACCTTTCATTTCCGCGACGTCGCCGACCGGAGTCGAAGTGCCGTGGGTGTTCAGGTAGTCGATCGGGGTGTCGACGGTGGACAGCGCCTGCTGCATGCAGCGGATTGCGCCTTCGCCGCTTGGTGCCACCATGTCGTAGCCGTCGGAAGTCGCGCCGTAGCCAACGATTTCCGCGTAGATCTTCGCGCCACGGGCCAGAGCGTGTTCCAGCTCCTCGACCACCACCATGCCGCCACCGCCGGCGATGACGAAACCGTCACGGTCGGCGTCGTAGGCGCGGGAGGCTTGCTCAGGGGTGTCGTTGCGCTTGCTGGACAGGGCGCCCATCGCGTCGAACAGGAACGACTGGCTCCAGTGCTCCTCTTCACCGCCACCGGCGAAAACGATGTCCTGCTTGCCCATCTGGATCTGTTCCATGGCGGTACCGATGCAGTGAGCACTGGTGGCGCAGGCAGAAGCGATGGAGTAGTTCAGGCCCTTGATCTTGAACGGTGTGGCCAGGCAAGCCGAAACGGTGCTGCTCATGGTCCGCGTTACACGGTATGGGCCGACGCGCTTGACGCCTTTCTCGCGCAGGATGTCCAGCGCTTCCATCTGGTTCAGGGTCGACGCGCCGCCGGAACCTGCGATCAGGCCGGTACGCGGGTTGGATACCTGCTCTTCGGTCAGGCCGGAGTCAGCGATGGCGTCTTTCATGGCCAGGTAGGCGTAAGCCGCTGCGTGGCCGACGAAGCGATAGATCTTGCGATCGATCAGCTCTTCAAGGTTGAGGTCGATGGAGCCGGAAACCTGGCTACGCAGACCCATTTCGGCATATTCCGGGTTGAACCGGATGCCAGGGCGGCTTGCACGCAGGTTAGCGGAGACGGTCTCTTTGTCATTGCCCAGGCACGAAACGATGCCCAGACCAGTGATAACGACGCGGCGCATGCGAATAACCCTTAGAAGTTGTCAGTGGAGGTGAACACGCCGACGCGAAGGCCTTCGGCGGTGTAGATTTCGCGACCGTCGACAGTCACCGAACCGTCCGCAATGGCCAGGTTCAGCTTGCCCTTGAGGACGCGCTTGATATGAATGTTGTAGGTGACTTTCTTGGCGGTCGGCAGGACCTGGCCGAAGAATTTCACTTCGCCCGAACCCAGCGCACGGCCACGGCCCGGCAGGCCTTGCCAGCCCAGGAAGAAGCCGACCAGTTGCCACATGGCGTCCAGACCCAGGCAGCCCGGCATTACCGGATCGCCTTCGAAGTGGCACGCGAAGAACCACAGGTCAGGGTTGATATCCAGCTCGGCGACCAATTCACCTTTGCCGTACTTGCCGCCTTCTTCGCTGATCAGGGTGATGCGATCCACCATCAGCATGTTCGGGGCGGGCAGTTGCGCGTTACCTGGGCCGAACAGCTCACCGCGACTGCAGCGCAGCAGGTCTTCCCGAGTAAAGGCGTTTTGTTTGGTCATGCGAGCTCCTCAATAATCCCATGCGGCAGGTGGGGCAAATCTTCCCGGCCGATCGACGCGTTCATGCCTCGAACCGGCAGCCTACTCATAGACTATTGCGTTGTGGTGAAAGTCACAGCACCAAGGACATGAATGTACACTTGTGCACTGAAATTTTTAATCAAGCCCCTTTTGAGGCCCGTTCGGGTGCCTAAGACTGCCGCACTTTCGCTTTTCACGCCAGTCACAGATGGTCGAAAGGGCCTTGTTACTGCACCCAGCGCTGCAGAATCTGCTGCAGATCATTGCGTTTGAATGGCTTGGCCAGGTAATCGTTCATGCCCGCCGACAGGCAGTTTTCGCGGTCTCCCTGCAACGCATTGGCGGTCAGGGCGATGATCGGCACATGGCCGCAGCCCGGCAGGCGGCGGATCTGGCGGGTCGCTTCGTAGCCGTCGATGAGTGGCAAGCGGCAATCCATCAGGATCGCTTCGAAACGGCTGTCGCCGGCACTGCGCACCGCCTGCACGCCATCGGTGGCGACGCTGACAGTAAAGCCCAGGCTGCGCAACATGGCTTCGATCACCGTCTGGTTGACCGGGTTGTCCTCCACCAGCAGCACGTTGCGCCCTTCGCCATGACCGTCGCCGTTCAGCGTGCGCGGTGCGGCCAGCGCGGGCAGGGCCTGCTTATATAAAGCCAGGGGTATTTCCAGGGTGAAAACCGATCCGCGACCTTCTTCGCTCTGAGCGCGCAAGGTGCCGCCCATCCGCTCGGCGAGGGTGCGGGCAATCGGCAAGCCCAGGCCGGTGCCGCCATAACGACGGGAAATCGAGCTGTCGGCCTGCTGGAACGCGTTGAACATAAGCTCCAGGCTCTCCGGCGAAATGCCGATGCCGCTGTCACGTACCGCGCAGGTGAACCACAGCAACTCGTGATCCAGCGACTGCCACTGCGCCTCGATGCTGACGCGCCCCTGTTCGGTGAACTTCAGCGCATTGCCGACCAGGTTGACCAGAATTTGCCGGATCCGCGTCGGATCGCCCTGTACCTGCAAGTCGCGCATGTCTTCGGGGATTCGCAGTTGTAGGGCCAGCCCGCGTTGCGCCGCGCTGTGCTGGAACGACTGGGCGCAGGCGCCGATCACTTCGGCGAGGTTGAACGGAATGTGCTCCAGCTCCAGTTCCGAACGCTCGATGCGCGAAAAATCCAGAATGTCGTTGATCACCTTGAGCAAATGCTCGGTGGACTCGGAAGCCAGCGCCGCATACTCGACCTGCTCCTCGGTCATGTCGGTGGTTTCCAGCAATTGCAGCATGCCCAGCACGCCGTTCATCGGGGTGCGCAGTTCATGGCTCATCATCGCCAGGAAATCAGATTTGGCGTTGTTGGCCTTCTCCGCCTCTTCGCGGGTCTGGATCAGTTGCGCCATCGCCTGATGCTGTTCGCGGCTGGCCTGTTCCAGCGCCTGGGCCAGGTTGTTGATGTGCTGGGACAGGGCGCCCAGCTCGGTGTCATCGACAATCGGCAGCGGGGTCTTGTAGTCGCCGTCCTGAATCGCCTTGACCGCATTGCCGATGTCGCGGATCGGCTGCGAAAGGCTGCCGGCCAGTCGCCGCGCCAGCACAAACGTGAAGAGCAGGGCGAACAACGCCAGAATCCCGGCCTTGAGCAAAATCTCCTGTTGGCGCTGGCTGAAGGCGTCATTCGACAGCCCGACGATCACCCGCCCCAGATAATCCTCGCTGGCCACGCCGGGGCTGCTTTTACCGTCCTGAAAGAAATCGTTGTGCAGGGCAATGCGTTGCAGTCGCACCGGCGCCTGGAACACCTCGACCTGATGCGGACGGTTGTGCGCATCCGCCGGCTGTTCGACGTAGGCCAGAATCCGGTTGGCGCTGTCCTGCACTTCCAGAAACCGCACGTTCGGCGTGGCCAGCGTGGCCTTGAGGAGGCTTTCCAGCACTTCGTTGTTGCCGGAAATCACCCCGTACTCGGTGGCCGGTGCGAGCTGGTTGGCGATCAACTGGCCGGTGTGGTTCAGCTCCTGACGCAAATCCTGAATGCGCACGAAGGTGAAAAAGCTGATCAGCAGCAAGGTCAGCAACAGCGCAGGGCCCAGGCTGATCAACTGGGTGCGGGTGTTGATGTCCCAACGGCGGAAAATCATGGGCGGCGCTCTCCTTCGGCCAGCTCTGCGGCGACAGACGCTTCATTCATCGGTTCTATCCCTAAGGAACGAGCCACCTGCGCATTACTTGAGACTTTAAAACGCCCGGGGTAGAGCGTGCGTGGCCAGGTGCTCGGTGGCCGGTCCAGCAACTCGTCGAGGACGGCCAGCCAGTCGTTCTGATCGCTGTAGGTACTGGCCAGACTGCCGGCACGGACGAAAGCGACATTCGGCCCGACCAGCGCCAGTTGCCGAGAGTAACTGCTGAGCAACAGGTTCTTCGCGGTTTTCGGGTTGTACAGGTCAGGGTCGTCGAGGCCCAGCAGCACGTCGCTGTTTTTCAGCACGGTCTGCAAGGGGCGGCTGTCGTGGGTGTTGTCCCAGCGTTGCGGGACGATTTGCAGATTCAGCGGCTGGGCGGCCGATTGCAGTTCCTTGAGCAGGAACTCGCTGTGCTGATCGAACAGCACGCCGACTCGCCCGGCCTGGGGCAGGATCCGGCGGATCAGTTGCAACTGACGACTCAGCGGCGGATCGGCCCAGAGCAGACTCAAGTGGGGCGGTTGCGCGTCGCCGAAGCGTTGCCGGGCTTGCAGGCGGCTGATGCGCAGGACCAACGTCGCCGGGCCCTGGCTTTCCTGCATGCGCCAGTCGAGGCTCGGCAGATCCAGCAGAATCAGGCGCAGGCTCGACGGCAACTTGCCCGGCGCCGGCAAACTGGCCAGCGGCTGGAAATGCACGCGGTCGGTCGGGCGCAGTTCGCTCAGGGCCTGAACGAAGGACTGCACGCCGGGACTTTCTTCCGCGCCGGTCAGCAAAATGTCGGCCGCCTGCACCGCCACGCCATGCAGCCACGCTGTCAGGAACAGACACAGCCCGGCCAGCCATTGGCCGAGTGTTGGCATCTTCCGTGACATGGCGTAGCGCATCTAGAACTCCAGCTCGGCGCTGAAATACACCACGCGGCGTTCGTCGTAATTGTTGTCGACGAAGGTGGTCGGCTCATGGTCGAGGCGTTGTTGCAGCACGCCGGCCAGTTGCAGTTGGGCCTTGCCCAGGGCGATGCGTTTGGCGATGCGCGTGTCGACCCGCTCGAAGCGGTAACCGTTGAGCGCGTTGTCACCGTAATAGAAGAGGGCGCTGTTCCAGCCGTGGCCCCAATCGCGCAGCCAGCCCGCCGAACCGCTGTTGCGCGCGGTGAATTGCTGGTCCAGCGGATTGCTCGCCTCGGCGTCGACGAAGGCGTAGGTCAGGCGCAGGCGGTCGGCCGCACTCAGGCGCCAGTCCAGTTGCGTCTCGGTGCCGCGAAAGCGCGAATCGTTGGCGTTGCTGGCGATGTACTGATTGTTGCGCAGCGGCTCGCTGATCATCCCGGTGATTTCGTCGTAGAACAGCTTCACGTCCAGCGCCAGGCCCCATTCCGGAAAATAGCCGTTGTAGCCCAGTTCCCGCGAGCGCATGTGCTCCTGGTCCAGATCGCCGGGGCCCCGGGTCTTGACGAAGTAGCGGGCCGAAGACTGGCCATAGGCGGCGGGCCGCAGGTTGGTCACCTGATAACTCCAGTTGACGTTGTTCTCGAACATATCCGGCGAACGGATGGCTTCCGAATACACCGCGCGCAGGCTGTGGCGCGGATTGAACAGGTAGTTGACCGCAAACCGGGGCGTCAGCGAGCTGCCGATCAATTGCGTGTCTTCGAACATGGCGCCGCCCTGCAACAACCAGTGTTCGCTGGCGCGCCATTCCAGTTGGCCGAATGCGCGCCAGGTGGTGTCGTCGAGCGTGCCGTTGAAATAGGTCTCGGAATCGGCACGGTCGTAACGATAGTTCAGGCCGCTGACCAGACGCAGGCTATCGGACAGGCTGAGGGTGTCCTGCAACTCCAGGTCGTAGCGCGATTCCCGGGCACTCTGGTCGATGTCGCCGCACAGGGTCTGGCGCGCACCGTTGCGCCACTGGTCCAGCACCTGATTGGCCAGGGCCATTTCCTGCGGCGTGCCGGCGGGTGCGCCGGGGCCGGTGAACATTGTCATGTTGCGGGCCAGGCGTTCGGTGTAGTTCGGGTTGAGCTGCCACAGTTCCGTCAATTGCGGGCTGAACGAGACTTCGGCGTCACAGGCGCGCCAGGTCTGCTGGCGGTCCCAGTGTTGCGCCGAGCCTTGCACATAAAGGCTGTGATCGGGATTGAGGTCGAGGTTCCAGCGCACCGAACCGGCGTAGTCCTTGGCAACCACGTCGGAATTGTTCCCGGCAGCGGTAATCCCGGAGAACACCGGTCGGTAGGTGTAAGGTCGCTGATTGGTCCCGTCCTTGGCATTGACCTGCCAGTCCAGGCTCTGGTTGTCGCTCAGGGTCTGGCTGACGGAGAGACTGAAGCGGTTCAAGCGGCGGCTATCGCGGTAGTCGGCGCCGGTGCGGTCGCTGTCAAAGCCGTCGTCTTCCTGGCCGGACAGCGACAGACGCAGGTCGCCGCCATTCCAGCCGGTGCTCTGGCTGGCATAGAAGTCGTTGATGCCGCGTTGGCCGCGCGTCAGCTTCAGCCGTGTGCCGTGGCTGTCCGCCGGGTTGCGGGTGATGATGTTGACCACCGCCATCAGCGCGTTGGCGCCGTAGCTGACGGTGTTCGGGCCGCGAAAGACTTCGATGCGCTCGATGTCTTCCATGGCCACCGGAATGTCGCTCCAGTCCACGGTCGCGAGACCAGCGCGGTACACCGAGCGGCCGTCGATCAACACTTGCATGCGTCGGGCTTCAGTGGCGTTGGTCCCGTGATAATTCACCACCGCCTGATTGCCGCTGATGTTGCCGACCATCATCCCCGGCACCAGCCGCAACAGCTCGCTGATGTCCCGGGCACCGCTGGCGCTGATCAGTTCGCTGTCGAGTACGGTCATGCTGCCCGGGACTTCCGCCGGCGACTGTTTCAGGCGCGTGGCGGTCAGGATCTGCGGCAAGGCCTCACTGTCGACAAACAGGTCGTCCGCCAGCAGCACCGGGCTGAACAGCAGCGCCAGCAGCAGGGACGAACGCGGGGAAGGGGGGCCAGAAAACACGACGCAGCCTTGATAGCAAAGAATTGGCGCGCATGTTAACCGAGGACGACCACTTTTCCAGTCACGTTGCAGGCATTTTCCTCGGTTTTATTGGTCTTCTTCCTACAAGTACGGGTAATTGACGCCGGGGCTGTCCGAGAAGGGGACGCTCCGTATAATGCCGGCATCGCCACTGGTATGGATTAACGGATTACATATGACTGAACAGCGCCCGATTGCGGTCCTGGGAGGCGGAAGTTTCGGTACCGCCGTGGCCAATCTGTTGGCCGAGAACGGCCATCAAGTCCGGCAGTGGATGCGTGACCCCGAGCAGGCAGAGGCCATCCGGGTCAATCGCGAAAACCCGCGTTACCTCAAAGGCATCAAGATTCTGCCGGGCGTGACTGCGGTCACCGACCTGCAGGAAACCCTCGACGCCTGCGATTTGTGTTTCGTCGCGTTGCCGTCCAGCGCGCTGCGCACGGTGTTGGCGGCGCACGCCGAACGCTTGAGCGGCAAGATGCTGGTCAGCCTGACCAAAGGCATCGAAGCCCACACCTTCAAACTGATGAGCCAGATTCTCGAAGAGATCGCCCCGCAAGCGCGCATCGGCGTGCTGTCCGGGCCGAACCTCGCGCGGGAAATCGCCGAGCACGCGCTGACCGCCACCGTGGTCGCCAGCGAAGATGAAGAGCTCTGCAAAGCGGTGCAGGCCGCGTTGCATGGCCGCACTTTCCGCGTCTACGCCAGCGCCGACCGTTTCGGCGTTGAACTGGGCGGCGCGCTGAAAAACGTCTACGCGATCATTGCCGGCATGGCGGTGGCGCTGGAGATGGGCGAGAACACCAAGAGCATGCTGATCACCCGCGCCCTGGCCGAGATGACCCGGTTTGCGGTGAATCAGGGCGCCAACCCCATGACCTTCCTCGGTCTGGCCGGGGTCGGCGATCTGATCGTTACCTGCTCGTCGCCGAAAAGCCGCAACTATCAGGTCGGTTTTGCCCTCGGTCAGGGCTTGAGCCTCGACGAAGCGGTGTCGCGCCTCGGTGAAGTGGCCGAAGGGGTCAACACCCTGAAAGTACTCAAGGCCAAGTCTCAGGACGTCGGCGTGTACATGCCGCTGGTCGCCGGATTGCATGCGATTCTGTTCGAAGGGCGCACGCTTGAGCAGGTGATCGGTCTTCTGATGAGAGGCGAGCCGAAAACCGACGTCGACTTTATTTCCACCAGTGGTTTCAACTGATTCAGCAGGGAGCAGGGCATGAACGATCCGAAAACCGAAGCCAAATATGAATCCATCCTCCTGCGGGTGTTGTGGATGATCGTCTACGTGCTGGTCTGGCAGGTAGCGCAGTTCATCCTCGGCGCGGTGGTGCTGGTGCAGTTGATCTATCGTTTGATCTATGGCGCCCCGAGCGCCAGCCTGATGAATTTCGGCGACAGCCTGAGCCAGTTTCTGGCGCAGATCGGTCGTTTCGGCAGTTTTCACAGCGACCAGAAACCCTGGCCGTTCGCCGACTGGCCGACGCCGCGTACTCCGGAAGGTGAAGCGCCACACGTTGTCGCGCCGGCACCGCATCCGGCCCGGGATGAGGAACCCAAGCTATGAAACTCTGGGTATTGCGTCACGGTGAGGCCGAGCCCTATGGCTCGCGCCCCGACTCCGAGCGTGAACTGACCGCCCACGGTCGCAAGGAAGTGTTGAGCAGCGCAGCCCGTTTGATGGGCCAGCCGCTGACCGCCATTTACGCCAGCCCTTACCTGCGGGCGCAGCAGACCGCGCAACTGGTGCGCGAAGCTCTCGGCTTCGAGCCGGAGATCCGCACGGTCGAGTGGCTGACCCCGGAAGTTGATCCGGACCGCGTGGCCGAGCAACTGGTGTCGGTGAGCAACGTGCTGCTGGTCAGCCACAATCCGCTGGTGGGCAATCTGCTCAGCTACCTGCAACACGGTGCGGGCTACCCACCGGAAAAGGTCAGCACCGCCGGGCTGGCAGAGCTTGAACACAGCGAATTGCTGATCGGTTCGATGACGCTCAACAGCCTTAAACATCCCTGAAATTTTTTGTACGAAATAGTCAACCAAGCACTTGCTTGGTTGACTACGCTTGCTCCAGACCAAAAAACAGGAGCGAGTCGAATGTCTTCCGCCTTCCGTTTGCCGCTGGACGTGTTTTACGAACGCGAGGCCCGGCACCCGCGTCAGCGTTTTCTGGTGCAGCCGATCGGCGGCGGGCAGGTCGAGACACTGACCTGGGCCGACGTCGGCCATCAGGCCCGCTGCGCCGCGCATTGGCTGCGCTCCCGGGAGTTGCCGCAAGGCAGCCACATCGCCCTGATCTCGAAAAACTGCGCGCACTGGATCATCGCCGATCTGGCGATCTGGATGGCCGGGCATGTCTCGGTGCCGCTCTATCCGAACCTCACTGCCGAATCGGTGAATCAGGTGCTGACCCACTCGGAAAGCGTGCTGGCGTTCATCGGCAAGCTCGATGACTGGCCGGGTATGTCGCCAGGTGTGCCGGCGGGCCTGACCACCGTCAGCCTGCCGCTGCACCCACCGGGCACATTCGATTTCAACTGGGATGATTTGCAGCGCAGCTCGCCGATCCAGGACGACCCGCGTCCCGCCGCCGAGCAACTGGCGACCATCATTTACACCTCCGGCACCACCGGCCTGCCCAAGGGCGTGATGCACAGCTTCGCCAATCTCGGGTTCGCGACGACGCGCGGCACGCAGCTGTTCGGTCTCAATGAGAACGACCGGCTGCTGTCGTATCTGCCGCTGTGTCATGTCGCCGAGCGGATGTTCGTCGAACTGGCGTCGATCTATACCGGGCAGACGGTGTTTTTCGCCGAGAGCCTCGACACCTTCCTCGCCGATCTCAAGCGGGCGCGGCCGACGGCGATGTTCGGTGTGCCGCGGATCTGGACCAAGTTCCAGATGGGCGTCTACAGCAAGATCCCGGCGAAACGTCTGGATTTCCTGCTCGGTCTGCCCTTTATCGGCAAACGGATCGGCCACAAGGTATTGGCGGGATTGGGGCTGGATGCCTTGCGCGTCGCGCTTTCCGGTGCGGCGCCGGTGCCACTGACCCTGTTGCGCTGGTATCAGAAACTCGGGCTCGACGTGCTGGAGGTCTACGGCATGACCGAAAGCTGCGGTTATTCGCACATCTGCCTGCCGGGGCAATACAAGGAAGGCTGGATCGGCCGGCCATGCCCCGACGTGGAAGTGCGCATCGATGAGTCCGGCGAAGTGCAGGTGCGCAGCCAGGCGAACATGCTTGGTTACTTCAAGGAGCCGCAGAAAACCGCCGAGACCCTCACCGAAGACGGTTTCCTGCGCACCGGCGACAAGGGCGAGCAAGACGCCGAAGGGCGTTTGCGCCTGACCGGGCGGCTCAAGGAAATCTTCAAGACCAGCAAGGGCAAGTACGTCGCCCCGGCGCCGATCGAAAATCGGCTGGCGGTGCATTCGCGGATCGAGCAGGTCTGCGTGGTCGGCGATGGCCTGAGTGCGCCGCTGGGGTTGTGCGTGCTGTCGGCCGTGGGCCGGGAGGAGGCCCGCGCGCCGCTGCATTCGAGCCTGGAAAAACTGCTGGAGGAGGTCAACGCCGTGCTCGACAAGCACGAGCGTCTGCGCCGGCTGGTGGTGGTCAAGGACAGCTGGGCGGTGGAGAACGGGTTCCTCACGCCGACCCTGAAAATCAAACGCAACATCATCGAAGACACCTACGGAGCACGCTTCGAAGAATGGAGCGAGCGCAGCGAGGCGGTGCTGTGGCAGGATTGAGCGTCGATCAAAACAACAAAGGAAGCCTGCGATGACCTTGTGGCGCACCACTCCGAACATCGAGCAGTTGAACGCAATCCAGAAAAACACCATCGGCGAAGTGCTGGACATCCGCTTCGAGTCATTCGACGAAGAATCGCTGACGGCCAGCATGGTCATCGACCATCGCACCCACCAGCCTTATGGCCTGTTGCACGGCGGCGCCTCGGTGGTGCTGGCGGAAACGGTCGGCTCGATGGCCAGTTACCTGTGCATCGACGCCAGCAAGTTCTATTGCGTCGGCCTGGAAATCAACGCCAACCACTTGCGCGGACTGCGCAGCGGACGGGTGACGGCGGTGGCCAAACCGATCCACATCGGCCGCACCACCCACGTCTGGGACATTCGCCTGACCAGCGATGAAGGCAAGGCCAGTTGTGTCTCGCGCCTGACCATGGCGGTGGTGCCGCTGGGAGAACAATCGCCGGCGCGTTGATGGCCGAAGCGTCATAGCCCTGACCGGACTGTCATCATTCCTGGCAGTTACGGTCATTGCTGTGGGACGCGGTCTTACGGACAATCAACGCCTGTTTTCCGCTCATGGATTTGCCGGTATGTCGCAACCGATCTTCTTCGCCCACGCCAACGGTTTCCCTTCGGGCACCTACGGCAAACTGTTCGCGGCGCTGGCGCCCGAGTACCGGGTCGCGCATCTGGAACAACACGCCCATGACCCGCGTTTCCCGGCGGGTGACAACTGGTACCACCTGGTCGACGAACTCATCCATCATCTTCAACAACAAGATGAACCGGTGTGGGGCGTTGGCCATTCCTTCGGCGGCATGTTGCATCTGCACGCCGCACTGCGTTGCCCTGAACTGTATCGGGGCGTGGTGATGCTCGATTCGCCGGTGCTGACCCGCACGGATCAATGGGTGATCCGCGCCGCCAAGCGCTTTGGTTTCATCGACAAACTGACTCCGGCCGGCCGCACGCTGGGGCGGCGCGAAGAGTTTGCCGATCTGGACAGTGCCCGTGGTTATTTCGCCGGCAAAACCCTGTTCCGCAGCTTTGATCCGGAATGCTTCGATGCCTACTTGCAGCACGGTCTGCACAAGGTCGGCGACAAGTTGCGCCTGCGCTTCGATCCGGCGACCGAGATCAGCATCTATCGCGGCGTGCCGCACACCAGTCCTGCGCATACCCGGCAATTGAAAGTGCGGCTGGCGGTGGTGCGTGGGCACAAAAGCCGTGTGGTGATGAACCACCACACCCGCTTCGTCGGGCGCCTGCCTCAGGGCGAGTCGCTGACCGTGCCTGGCGGGCACATGTTTCCGCTTGAGCGCCCACAAGACACCGCGCAATTACTGAAAAGCCTGTTCGATCGCTGGGAGCGCCGGCAAGACAAGGATTGCGCATGAACCCCGCCGTCGAAGAAGTGCGCCTGAGCCTGCCGCATATCGAACTGGCCGCGCACCTGTTCGGCCCGGAAGACGGGTTGCCGGTGATCGCCCTGCACGGCTGGCTGGACAACGCCAACAGCTTCGCGCGCCTGGCGCCGAAGCTCAAAGGCCTGCGCATCGTCGCGCTGGATATGGCCGGTCACGGGCATTCCGGGCACCGGCCGAACGGCGCCGGTTATGCATTGTGGGATTACGCCCATGACGTGCTGCAGGTCGCCGAACAACTGGGCTGGAAACGTTTCGGCCTGCTCGGGCATTCCATGGGCGCCATTGTTTCGCTGGTGCTGGCCGGGTCGTTGCCCGAACGCATCACCCATCTGGCGTTGATCGACGGGGTAATTCCTCCTACCGACAAAGGCGAAAACGCCGCCGAGCGCATGGGCATGGCCCTGCAGGCGCAGCTCGATCTTCGGGAAAAGCGCAAACCGGTCTACAACACCCTCGACCGGGCCATCGAGGCGCGGATGAAAGGGCTGGTGGCGGTCAGTCGCGAAGCGGCTGAACTGCTGGCCCAGCGTGGGTTGATGCCGGTGCCCGGGGGTTACACCTGGCGCACCGACAATCGTCTGACGTTGCCGTCGCCGCTGCGTCTGACCCAGGAGCAGGCGATGGCGTTCGTGCAGCGCATTGCCTGTCCCGCGCAGTTGGTGGTCGCTGCCGACGGCATGCTGGCCAAACATCCGGAGCTGCTGGAACGTCTACCCTTTGACCGGGAACAGCTGCCGGGCGGGCATCATCTGCACCTGAACGATGAAGCCGGGGCCGACCTTGTCGCAGACTGTTTCAATCGGTTCTTCGCCATTCCTTGACTTGCTCCCGGCAACTGTCGAGGCTGGGCAGGTTGAAATGGGAGACAACCAAGATGGATTTCTACACCGCTGCGACTTCGAACTGCCCTCAAGGCACCCAGGCCATGCCCCTGCGATGAGCCTGTCCATGCGATCTATCAGTCTGCTGGCGCTGTGCTGTTTCAGTCCCTTTCTATTCGCTGCCGACCTGCCGGGCAGTCAGGACCTGCCGATCGTGCCGCGTGTGGCCGATGCGCAGATCGTCGACTATCGCCCCGCCGTGGAGCTGGAGCGGATCTACCCGCTCGGCTCGATCCGCAAGATCAGCGGCCAGTTGCGTTTCGACGGCCAGGTCAGCGCCCGGGGGCAAACCACCTCGGTGACCTACGAATTGCCGCCGGAACATTCCGCCACCGAAGCCTTCACTCTCGCTCGCGAAGCCCTGCAAAAGCAGGATGCGCAGCTGTTGTTCTGGTGCCAGGCCCGGGATTGCGGCGAGAGCAGCCTGTGGGCCAATGAGGTATTCGGCAACGCCAAGCTGTACGGTGCCGACGAGCAGCAGGCCTATCTGCTGCTGAGGCTCGCGGCTCCGCGCGACAACACGCTGGTGGCGCTGTACAGCATCACCCGGGGCAATCGCAAAGCCTATCTGCATGTCGAACAGTTCGAGGCGCTGGCACCGCTCGGTGACCTGCTGCCGACCTCGGCCACGCTGCTGCGGGAACTCAAAAGCACCGGTGAGCTGGACTTTCCAAAGCTGGCCGGCGATCCGGATGACACCTGGCTGCGCTTGTTGTCCCGGGGTCTGAACCTCGACACCACCTTGCGGGTGACGGTGTCCGGGCCGAAAGCCGAGGCCTGGCGGCAAGCGCTGATCGGGCAGGGCGTGCGCGCCGCGCGAATGGAAACCGGCAGTGTTGATGGCGAAGGTCTGCGCATCGATCTGTTGCGATAAGGTGTCTTTGGCGGACACGCTCGACGTGTTCGCCTACTCTTTGCCTGACTGATTTTTTTCGAGATTTCACATGCCCAATAATGATCGTCTGCTGGTGCAGATCCTGTTGCTGGTGCTGTTTGGTGCCAGTTTCTGGGTGATGGCGCCGTTCTGGTCGGCGCTGTTCTGGGGCGCGGTGCTGGCGTTCGCCAGTTGGCCGCTGATGCGCTTGCTGACCCGCTGGCTCAATGGCCGGGAATCCCTGGCGGCCCTGGTTCTGACCATGGGCTGGATGTTGCTGGTAGCGGGGCCGCTGGTGTGGCTCGGCTTTAACCTGGCCGATCACGTGCGTGACGCTACGGCGTTTATCAAGGATGTGCAGGTCGACGGGCTGCCCGAGGCACCGAGCTGGCTGGGCGGCGTGCCGTTGGTGGGCGAACGGCTGGTGGGGATCTGGAACAGCATCGATCAGCAGGGCGCGGCCCTGATGGTGACGGTCAAACCTTATCTGGGGCAGGTCGGCAACTGGTTGCTGGCGCGCAGTGCACAGATCGGCAGCGGGATTCTCGAGCTGACCCTGAGCATCGTCTTCGTGTTCTTTTTCTACCGAGACGGGCCGCGACTGGCGGCGTTCGTGCACAGTCTGCTGGAGCGTTTGATCGGCGATCGGGCCGGGTACTACATCGATCTGGTGGCCGGTACGGTGCAGCGGGTGGTCAACGGGGTGATCGGTACGGCGGCGGCGCAAGCGGTGCTGGCGCTGATCGGGTTCCTGATTGCCGGGGTGCCGGGGGCCCTGGTACTGGGGATCGTGACGTTCCTGCTCAGTCTGATTCCGATGGGGCCGCCGCTGGTGTGGATTCCGGCTACGGCTTGGCTGGCCTGGAAGGGTGAGTACGGGATGGCGGTGTTTCTCGGGTTCTGGGGGACGTTCATCATCAGTGGCGTGGATAACGTGCTCAAGCCGTATCTGATCAGCCGGGGCGGGAATCTGCCGTTGGTGATTGTGTTGCTTGGGGTGTTTGGCGGGTTGATTGCGTTTGGGTTTATCGGGTTGTTTATTGGGCCTACGCTTTTGGCTGTGGCTTATAGTTTGTTGACGGATTGGAGTAAGAGTCAGGCTCGGGTTTGAGGCTTTGGACTTGGCGGCCTTTGGGCCGACCAGGTTTTGGGTTGACTGTGTACATATCCGTTTCTTCGGTAACGGCGGCTTATGGTTTCGCCCTTACGGCGAGTCCCTTTGGCAAACGCCCCAAAGGAACCAAAGGTCTGGGCCCCTGCGTTCGGCGCCTCGCTGTGGCTCGGCGTTCCTTCGCTCCGGGATTCATCCGGGGGCATCGCCTACGGTTTGCTTCGCTGCACCTCCTCTCGATGCATGCGGCTTCGCCGCACGGTCGCTGCGCTCCCACCCCCGGATAAATCCCTCCACTCAGCCTTCCGATGGGGCCGGCACGTCAAGAGCGGTACTCGAGCTAACGCTCATTGTGTTGAGTGGTGGGAAGCCGAAGCGAAAGCGGAGGTTTATGCGGAAGCTGGTGCTGGTGCTGGTGCTGGTGCTGGTGCGGAAGTGGACGCTGACGCTGACGCTGAAGCCGATGCCGATGCCGATGCCGATGCCGATGTTGGTGTTGGTGTTGGCGCTGGCGCGTAGGTATGAGTGGACTTATGTGCTTCAAAACCCGAGTTCACCTCGGTATCTCACGTCGGCGTATCTCTCCCAAACACCTCGATCAGTCCCCTCTCCCTCTGGGAGAGGGCTAGGGTGAGGGCCGCTTTGATGACACACCGCCAAATCAAAGCAAACCACTCACCCCGTCCAACCTCAGTCGTCCCTCAAATCCTCACCCAATCTCAAGTCGCCACATTCAAATACTTGCCCACCGACGCGGTACTTTCGAGCGAGTACTGCTTGCTCAGATTGGCAATCATGCGGTTCAGCGCTTCGGTGGTGGTTTGAGTATTGCTGGCGGTCTGTTCGTCATCCGGGCGTTCGCGACCTGCATGCAGTGCAGCTTTCAGTTCGTCGCTGCTGACGCCTCCGCTGCTGTCGCTGTCCAGCACTTTGAGCAGTGCGGTGGCGGTGTCGGTGTTGTTTGAGGAGGTGCTGTCGCTGGTCTGCAGCGCGCTGTTCAGTTCGGTGGCGGTCACAGTGCCGTCGCCGTCTGCATCGAGTTGGCTGAACAGTTCGTCGCTGGAGGCTTGCGGCGGTGGGGGTGGCGGTGGGGTGAGGCTGGCGGCGAGTTCGTCCTGGCTGACGACGCCGTCTTCGTTTTTGTCCAGGACCGAGAAGATTTTGCTGCTGTCGGCGGTGCTGCCGGCGCTGGTCAGGCCGTTGCTCAGTTCGTCGCTGCTGATGGCGCCGTCGCCGTCGGCGTCGAGGGCGCTGATCAGGGCGTCGGCGAGTTCGGTGTTGGGGGCCTGGTCGCCTGGGGGCGGTGGGGGTGGGGCCATGGCGGTCATTTCTTCGGCGCTGAGGCTGCCGCTGGAATCGCTGTCCAGATCGCCGAATTGTTTGCTCAGGCTGACCAGCAGGCCGTCGTTGGACTTTTGCGACAGGGCGCTGCCCAGTTCGTCCTGATCCACCGCGCCGTCGCCATTGCTGTCGAGTTTGGCGAACAGTTCCTTTTGCAGTTGCTGGCTGCGGGCGTTCTGGGTGGAGGTGCTGCTGGTGCTGGTATAGCTCGTGTAGTTGCTGACGCTACCGATCATCGGGCTCACTCCTTGGACTGGAAAACCGGTGGGTGTACCGGCTTATGCAGCCTCCAGTCGCAAGGTGTCGTGGGTATGTGGGGTTTGTACCGGTCGGTACACAGTCGGGATCAGTGGCGAGGCAGCTGGATCACGGCGGTCAGGCCGCCGCCGGGTGTTTCTGCCAGGGTCAGTTGTCCGCCCTGGCGTTGCGCCGCTTCCCGGGCAATGGTCATGCCCAGGCCGACGCCGCCGGAGTTGCGGTTGCGTGAGCCTTCCAGGCGGAAGAACGGTTCGAACACGGCTTCACGCTTGTCAGCCGCGATGCCCGGGCCGTGGTCGATGACGCGGATCAGCAGTTGTTCGCGTTGGTCTTGCAGTTCGATGTGCGCTTGGCCGGCGTAGCGCAGGGCGTTATCCATCAGGTTGTTGATGCACGAGCGCAGTGCCATCGGTTGCACCTGCAAGGGTGCGCAATGGCCGCTGACTTGCACGTCGGCGCCTTGATCCTGGGCGTTTTCGCACAGTGATTCGACCAGCGCCTGCACGTCCATCAACTGCAAGGCTTCGCTGGTGCGTTGTTCGTGCAGGTAGGTGAGGGTGGCGTCGAGCATGCCGATCATGTCGTCCAGATCCTGGCGCATCTGGCCTTGCAGCTTGTCGTCGTTGATGTTTTCCAGGCGCAGTTTCAGCCGCGACAGCGGGGTGCGCAGGTCGTGGGAGACGGCGCCGAGCATCCGCGCCCGTTGCTGCACCTGTTCGCGGATGCGGTGTTGCATCAGGTTGAACGTGTGTGCGGCCTGCCGGGCTTCCCGGGGGCCGGTTTCGTCCAGCGGCGGGCTGTCGAGGTCTTCGCTCAGGCGCTCGGCTGCATCGCTCAGGCGCTGGATCGGCCGGGTCAGCAGCTTGGCGCCGTACCAGGCGGCGATGATCAGCGAGATGAACTGGAAGGTCAGCGGCACGATCGGTCCGCCGAACCAGGGGCGCGGCGGACGGGGCGGGTAGCGTGGATCCTGCGGCGGCTGTTTGCCGTCGATGGTTTCCGAGAACTCCGGCGGCGGAGGTGGTGGCGGCGGACCGTAGAGGCGGAACCATGCAAAGGCCAGCAAGTGCGCCAGGACGATCGCCACCAACAGCACGCCGAACAGACGGCCGAACAGCGTGTCGAAGCGCGCCCGCATCAGCCGATGTCTCGCGCGTCGAACAGGTAGCCTTCACCGCGCACGGTTTTGATCAACTGCGGGGCTTTCGGGTCGTCGCCGAGTTTTTGTCGCAGGCGCGAGACCAGCAGGTCGATGCTGCGGTCGAAGGCTTCGATCGAGCGGCCACGGGCGGCGTCCAGCAACTGTTCGCGGCTGAGCACCCGGCGCGGACGTTCGATGAATACCCAGAGCAGGCGGAATTCGGCGTTGGACAGCGGCACCACCAGGCCGTCGTCGGCGATCAACTGGCGCAGGACGCTGTTCAGGCGCCAGTTGTCGAAGCGAATGTTCGCACGCTGTTCGGTGCGATCGTCGCGCACCCGGCGCAGAATTGTCTGGATCCGCGCCACCAGCTCCCGAGGTTCGAACGGTTTGGCCATGTAGTCATCGGCGCCCAGTTCCAGGCCGATGATCCGGTCGGTGGGTTCGCAGCGGGCGGTGAGCATCAGGATCGGAATGTCGGACTCTGCGCGCAGCCAGCGGCACAGCGACAGACCGTCCTCGCCGGGCAGCATCAGGTCGAGCACCACCACGTCGAAATGTTCGGCCTGCATCGCCTGGCGCATGGCCGCGCCGTCGGTGACGCCGCTGGCGTGAATGTTGAAGCGGGCCAGGTAGTCGATCATCAGTTCGCGGATCGGCACGTCATCGTCGACGATCAGGGCACGGATGCTCCAGCGCTTGTCGTCTTTCTGCTCGTCGTTCACGGAAGCTTGGGAGTTGTGCATGAGGCTGTTCATCTGCCAGTAGGCCGCCAACCACAAAGATAGGCTGCGAGGTTGTGGTTTCAGCATAGGCGTCCGGCCGTGAGGCGGGAAGGGCTGCTGTAAGGACTTGTTGCGGCTGGCGAGGCTAGCGTGGGCGCATGTTGCCGGCGTGTCGGTTGTGTATCGGGTTCGACACAATACCCTGCAAGGCTATGCTGATCACGGTTGGCGCGACGATTTACCGATCATCGGGTGCCGCGCCGCCGCCGGTTCCGCTACAATGCGCGCCGATTTCGACTTGCCTGAGAGCCCATCCATGTCCGCCTGCCAGACTCCTATCATCGTCGCCCTGGATTTCCCTACCCGTGACGCCGCACTGAAGCTGGCCGACCAGTTGGACCCGAAACTGTGCCGGGTCAAAGTGGGCAAGGAACTGTTCACCAGTTGCGCCGCGGAAATCGTCGGCACCCTGCGTGACAAGGGTTTTGAAGTATTCCTCGACCTGAAATTCCACGACATTCCCAACACCACGGCGATGGCGGTCAAGGCCGCTGCCGAGATGGGCGTGTGGATGGTCAACGTTCACTGCTCCGGCGGCCTGCGCATGATGGCGGCCTGCCGTGAAGAGCTGGACAAGCGCAGCGGCCCGCAGCCGTTGCTGATCGGCGTGACCGTGCTCACCAGCATGGAGCGTGAGGATCTGGCGGGTATCGGTCTGGACATCGAGCCGCAGGAGCAGGTGCTGCGTCTGGCGGCACTGGCCGAGAAGGCCGGGATGGACGGTCTGGTGTGCTCGGCGCTGGAAGCCACCGCGCTGAAAACCGCGCACCCGTCGCTGCAACTGGTGACCCCGGGGATTCGTCCGGCGGGCAGCGCCCAGGACGACCAGCGTCGCATCCTGACCCCGCGTCAGGCGCTGGATGCCGGTTCCGACTATCTGGTGATCGGCCGTCCGATCAGCCAGGCGGCGGATCCGGCCAAGGCACTGGCCTCGGTGGTTGCCGAACTGGCCTGAGCGAACAGCTGAAGCATCAAAGAAGGGAGCCCGATGGCTCCCTTCTTTGTTTTCAGACCTTCAACACCAGTTTGCCGAAGTTCTCGCCGCTGAACAGTTTGCCCAAGGTCTCGGGGAAGGTTTCCAGGCCTTCGACGATGTCTTCCTTGCTCTTGAGCTGACCCTTGGCCATCCAGCCGGCCATTTCCTGGGCGGCGCTGGCGTACTGCGCGGCGTAATCCATCACCACGAAGCCTTCCATCCGCGCGCGGTTGACCAGCAGCGACAGGTAGTTGGCCGGGCCTTTGACCGCTTCCTTGTTGTTGTACTGGCTGATCGCGCCGCAGATCACCACACGCGCCTTGAAGTTCAGGCGGCTCAGCACCGCGTCGAGGATGTCGCCGCCGACGTTGTCGAAATACACATCCACGCCTTTCGGGCACTCGCGCTTGAGGCCGGCGAGCACGTCTTCGCTCTTGTAGTCGATGGCGCCGTCGAAGCCCAGTTCATCGATCAGGAACTTGCACTTGTCGGCGCCGCCGGCGATGCCGATCACCCGGCAACCTTTGATCTTGGCAATCTGCCCGGCAATGCTGCCGACCGCGCCCGCTGCACCGGACAACACCACGGTGTCGCCGGCTTTCGGTGCGCCGACATCGAGCAGGGCGAAGTAGGCGGTCATGCCGGTCATGCCCAGTGCGGACAAATAAACCGGCAGCGGTGCCAGTTTCGGATCGACCTTGTAGAAACCTCTTGACTCGCCGAGGAAATAATCCTGCACGCCAATGGCACCGTTGACGTAGTCGCCGACGGCAAACCCCGGATTGTTTGACGCGACGACTTTGCCTACGCCCAGCGCGCGCATGACTTCGCCCAGACCCACCGGGGGAATGTAGGATTTGCCTTCGTTCATCCAGCCGCGCATGGCCGGGTCGAGGGACAGGTATTCGTTCTTGACCAGAATCTGCCCCGCCGCCGGCTCGCCGACCGGTACTTCCTGATAGGTGAAGGTCTCGCGGGTGGCGGCGCCCACCGGGCGTTTGGCGAGCAGGAACTGGCGATTGGTCTGGTTGGTCATGACAGGCACTCGAATTGAATGAAGCCTTGTTGATAGACCTTCATGCGCGATGCCGCAAGGTTGGCTCACGGGGCGAATGCAGGTTGATCCAGTACGGTGATAGTCCCCGGCGGGGTTTCATCACTGCGATTCATGCAAGCCTAACCGGCCTTTTGATAGTGCTGACGTCACTCAAGCCCCTGTGGCTATGCTGCCTTCATCAATCCCCCCGCATTCGAGGACATAACAATGAGCATGACGTTTTCCGGTCAGGTAGCCGTCGTCACCGGCGCGGCCAACGGCATCGGCCGCGCGACGGCCCAGGCATTCGCCGCCGAAGGTCTGAAAGTGGTGGTGGCCGATCTGGATGCGGCCGGGGGCGAGGGCACCGTGGCGCTGATTCGTACAGCCGGTGGCGAAGCGACCTTCGTGCGCTGCAACGTGACCGTCGAAAGCGAAGTGAAAAATCTGATGGACGAGGTGATCAATACCTACGGCCGTCTCGACTATGCCTTCAACAACGCCGGGATCGAGATCGAGAAGGGCAAACTGGCCGAAGGCTCGATGGACGAGTTCGACGCGATCATGGGTGTCAACGTCAAGGGCGTCTGGCTGTGCATGAAGTATCAGCTGCCGTTGCTGCTGGCTCAGGGCGGCGGGGCGATCGTCAACACTGCGTCGGTGGCTGGATTGGGCGCTGCGCCGAAGATGAGCATCTACGCGGCTTCCAAGCATGCGGTGATCGGCCTGACCAAATCGGCTGCGATCGAATACGCCAAGAAGAAAATCCGCGTCAACGCCGTATGCCCGGCGGTGATCGACACCGACATGTTCCGCCGTGCTTATGAGGCCGACCCGAAGAAAGGCGAATTCGCCAACGCCATGCACCCGGTCGGTCGCATCGGCAAGGTCGAGGAGATTGCCAGCGCCGTGCTGTACCTGTGCAGCGATGGTGCGGCCTTCACCACTGGCCATTCGCTGGCAGTGGATGGCGGCGTGACCGCCTTCTAAGGAAGCGTCGACTGATACAAAAAAGGACCCGCCCACCGGCGGGTTTTTTTTCGCCTCGGGAGCGGTTCCGTGAATCCGCTAAACAATGTGTTTCAAATGGTGAGAACGGAGGCTTTTGGCGGTTTTGTCGCACAGCCTCAAGGGCGTGGCTGTGATTTACTGCCGCCAGCAAAACGGACAGGAGTTTGCGTGCTCATGGAATTGAGAATTGACCGACTGGCAATGGTGCCGGTCGTACAGCAGATTGTTGACGGGTTGACTGAGTGGATCATGCAGGGGCAGGTGCCGCCGACGACGCGTCTGCCCTCCGTGCGAGAGATTGCGCGGTGCAATCTGCTCAGCCAGTCCTGCGTCATGGAGGCTTGCGAGCGCCTGGTGGCGCAAGGGGTACTGGCCTCGCGGCAGGGCTCGGGATTCATGGTGGCGGCTTCGTTGCCCGGGTGCTGCAAGGCGATCGATGGCTCCGGGTGTGAGGGGGAGCGCAGCGGGGGCGATCCCGCCGCCAGATGGCGCAGCGGTTTGACGCTGGGAAGTGGCGTCCTGCCAGAGAGTTGGCGCGAGCCCGATGATCTCGCCTATGCGATTCGCGAGGTGACGCGCGCCGACATGGCCAGCCTGTTCAACTACAGCACGCCTCTGGGATTGCCGGCGTTGCGCGAACAGATCGTCAAGCGCTTGGGATTGCTGAGTATCAAGGCCGTTGAAGAACAGGTAATGACCACCGCCGGCGCCAGCCACGGACTGGACCTGATCGTGCGTACCCTGTTCAAGGCCGGTGATTGCGTGGTGGTCGAAACCCCCGGTTATGCGCCGCTGTTCGATCTCCTGCGTTTGCACGGCGTGCGCATGCTGGAGGTACGCCGCACGCCGGGCGGGCCGGATCTCGAGGCGCTCGAAGCGTTGCTGCAGCAGTTTCGGCCCACAGCGTTGTTCATCAACAGTCACCACCACAATCCCACGGGCAGCTGCCTGCTGCCGGCCGTCGCGCGACGGATCCTGGAGTTGAGCAGGGCCTACGATCTGCGGCTGATCGAAGATGATGTCTACGCTGACCTGCATAACGGCAGCGGCACTCGACTGGCAGCGCTGGATGACGAGGGGCGGGTGATTTATGTCGGCAGTTTTTCCAAGACCCTGAGCAGCTCGCTGCGGGTGGGATTCGTGTTGGCCGACGGCGAACTGATCGAGCGGATGGCGCGGGTCAAGATGATCAGTTGCATGGGCACCTCGAGGTTTTGCGAGGCGGTGCTGGCCGGAATGCTGGCCAGTGGCGCCTATCGCAAACTGGTGCAGCGCCAGCGCCAGCGTCTCAATACTGATCGTGCGGCGGCCTTGCAGGCCCTGGAGGATGCCGACTGGGAAGTGTTCGGCAAGCCCACGGGCGGCCTGTTCATCTGGGCGCGCGCGCCGCTGGCCGATGAGGCGCACTTGCGCAGGCATGCCTCGCGCTGCGGGGTGCAGCTGTCTTGTGCAACGTCGTTCAGCCCCAGTGGCGAAGCCTGCGACTGGCAGCGCATCAACGTGGCTTACGCCTGTGATCCCCGGGCACGACAGTTTTTTCGCAGCACCACCGTGGATCGACCTCAAGCGTTCTGAAAACGACGCGTGCGTAGCTTTTTGCCATTATTCCGACGCCAGAGACTTGTGCTGGTTCAAGGCCGTTGCGAATCTTCGACAACAGACTATGGCAGGGGACTACGCGCAATGATTTCGGCCGTGCAAGGACGTTTTGCCAACCTCGGTATGGCAAAAAAACTGGGTATCGGGTTTGTGCTGGTGTTGCTGCTGACTGCACTGGTGGCAGCCATTGGCGTCTGGTCCCTGCAAACCATCAGTCAGCGTTTCGACGGCCTCAAACAGATGTCGTCGCTCAACAGTGGCCTGCTCAAGGTGCGGCTGCTGGAGCAGGACTACGCCTTGCACGGCAACCCGAAAACCGTTGATGCCTTGCACGAGGGGGTCGACGGTCTGATCGCCATGGCCGACCAACTCAAGATTTTGTCGCCGGGCAATGAGTCGGTCATGAACGACGTCCAACAGTCATTGGGCGCGTACCGCAAGGCATTCGATGAGTTCGTCTCGTTGTCCCAGGCCAAGGACCTGGCGCTGGAAATGGCCAGTTGGTCGGTGTCCAGCGTCGCCAACAATCTCGATGTGTTGCAGGCCGGTCTGGCCGACGACGGCGCGTACACCCTGAAAGACAGCGAGGGCAAGGACGGGGCGCAATTCATCGAGCAGGCCGGACAGGTCAGTCAGGTCTCACGCTTGATGTTGCAGGCGATGAACGAAGCGAGGGTGCGCCTGGATCAAAGCCGCAAGGGTGACGACAGCGCCGGCCAGGGCAATATCGAGCAGGCTGCGCAAGCCCAGGCCCAGGCTGAGCAGCTCAAGTCTACGGTCAAGGACGAGGATTACCTGACGGTGCTCAGTGAGGTCTCCGGGCACATTGCCGGTTTCAGCGACAAGCTTGCCGAGTACACCGGGTTGCTGGCCCAGGAAAAGACTGTCTACCAGCAGTTGCACCAGCGGGCCGACGAAGTCGTGGCGCGGGTCGATCAGGCGTATGTCGCGCAAGACGGCGCCATGCAGGGCGAACTGAAAAAGAATTCGGTGCTGATCATTGGCTCATCGGCGCTGGCGTTGCTGGTGGGGCTGATTGCGGCGTGGGTGATTACCCGGTTGATCGTTGCACCGTTGCGCAGCGTGATTCATGTGGCGCAACAGATTGCGGCCGGTGATCTGAGCGCAACGATCGAGGTCTCCCGGCGTGACGAAATCGGTCAGTTGATGCTGGCCATGCAGCAGATGGGCGCGGGTTTGAGCACGATTGTCAGCGGGTTGCAGGCGGGGATCGAACAGCTGGCGAGTTCGGCGCAATCGCTGTCGGCGGTGACTGAACAGACCAACCTTGAGGTCAGCAGCCAGAAAGAGGAAACCGAACAGGTCGCCACGGCCATGAACCAGATGACCGCCACCGTGCACGATGTGGCGCGCAATGCCGAAGAGGCGGCGCTCGCGGCGCAGACCGCTGATGGCAAGGTCGAAAGCGGCCAGCAGGTGGTGCGTCAGAGCATGGCGCGGATCGAGCAACTGGCGGATTCGGCGACGTCGGCCAGTTCGAGCATCGAAAGCCTCAGTGCGGAAATCCAGAACATCGGCACGGTGCTGGGGGTGATCAAGAGTGTCGCCGAGCAGACCAACCTGCTGGCGCTCAACGCGGCGATCGAAGCGGCGCGGGCGGGCGAGCAGGGCAGGGGCTTTGCGGTGGTCGCCGATGAGGTGCGGGCGCTGGCCCGGCGCACGCAGCAGTCGACCGAGGAGATCGAGCGGCTGGTCAGCGCCTTGCGTTCAGCGGCGCATTCGTCGGTGCAGCAGATTCAGAGCAGTGGTGAGCTGGTGAAGCTGGCGGTGAGTGATGCGTTGCAGACCGAGAGTGCGTTGGGGAGTATTGCGGCGGCGGTTTCGTTGATTCAGCAGATGAATCAGCAGATTGCGGCGGCGGCCGAGGAGCAGAGTTCGGTGGCGGAGGAGATCAATCGCAGTGTGACGAGTATTCGGGCGAGTGCGGATCAGTCTTCGATTGCGATGCGGGGGAATGCGGCTTCGAGTGTTGAGCTGGCGCAGTTGGGGAGTGAGCTCAAGGGGATGGTGGGGCATTTTCGGCTTTGATTTGGACTTGGCGGCCTTTGGGCCGACCAGGTTCCCGTTTTATTGCGTTCATATCCGTTTCTGCGGGTGCTGCCGCTGGCGGTTTCGCCCTTACGGCGAGTCCCTTTTTCAAACGCCAAAAAGGAACCAAAAGGCTGGGCCCCTGCGTTCGGCCTCTCGCTGAGGCTCGAGGTTCCTTCGTTACGGGATTCATCCGGGGGCATCGCCTACGGTTTGCTTCGCTGCACCTCCTCTCGATGCATGCGGCTTCGCCGCACGGTCGCTGCGCTCCCACCCCCGGATAAATCCCTCCACTCAGCCTTCCGATGGGGCCGGCACGTCAAAAGCGGTACTTGAGCTAACGCTCATCGTGTTGAGTGGTGAGAAGCGAGAAGCGAGAAGCGAGAAGCGAGAAGTGAGAAGCGAGAAGCGAGAAGCGCCTGCGGGCTGCTTTTGCTTTTCCGTGGGAGCCAGCTTGCTGGCGATGGCGGTTTTGGATTCATTTCTGATCATCAGCCAATAAAAAAGCCACCTCTCGGTGGCTTCTCTCTCTGCAAGCACTCAGTCGTAAATTACTTTCTTCTTCCAGTCCGCGTCAGCCTCGACATCTTTGAGGCCGGCAGTCAGTTGGTTTTCTTCGCCTTCGACCGGGGCAATCTTGTCCATGACCTGGGCGTTGGCGCGGGCCAGGAGTTTTTCCAGGTATTGGAGTTGTTCGGCGTAGATTTGCGGGTCCTGCTGTTTGCGCAGGTATTGCACGCCGCGTTCGAAGGCGAGGCGGGCCTGGCCTGGTTGGTTTTGCTGGAGGGCGTGTTGGCCTAGGTTGTTGAAGAACTCGATGTGCAGCAGCACGAGGATGTGGCGTACTTCGCGGATCCAGTGTTTGGCTTCGTTCGGTGGCAGGAAGCCGTCCTGGGCGGCGCGGGTGATCTGGCCGTGGAGGGCTTCGAGGAGGAAGCGGACGTCTTTGGCCTTGGCTTCGGTCTGGATCGGGGCCGGTGGGTTGTTGACCGGGATCGATTCGCCCTGGGCGACGAGGGCGCTGAGTTCAGTGATGCGGGCCTTGGTGGTGGCGCTGGTTTTTTCCAGGTTCAGCAGGCGCTGGCAGACGTTCAGCTCAAGGCGGGTCAGCAGCAGTTTGAGGGCCGGGGTCATGAACTGGCCGGGGAAGGTTTCGGTCAGTTCGCCGCAACGGCGCAGGCGGTCGTTGAGTTCGACCTTGGTGCGGGCCTTCTCCAGTTTGGTGTTTTCCACCACATGGTTCATGTAGCCAATGGCGATCAAGATTGCGATCCCGGCTATGACTAGCAGGGTGATCATGAGTGGTGTCACCGGTAAGACCTCTTTATAGGGTTCGCGTGCGAGTGTAGTGGCTTGGCATAGAGGAGCCTAGCGCCGCTCGACGGGTTTGGATCGGCGAAGCTGTATCTGTATCGGCCAGGAACCGGCTTATATAAATGCTGGCCCTTGGGGTGCAGATTGCCATCACCTGTGCCGTGGACTATAACGCCTTGGCGAGTGTCGGAATATAGGCGTCAATCGTCGGGCGACGCAAAAGCCTGAAACGGCTGGTAAAGCAGGTCGAAGTCATTGATTTAAATAAATTTATATCTGGGGGTTGACGACCTTTCAATCCATCCATAGAATGCGCGCCACTTGCAGCGTAAAGCACACAGCGAAACGCGGCAGGGAGTGAATGTTGTAGTGTGTCCCCTTCGTCTAGTGGCCTAGGACACCGCCCTTTCACGGCGGTAACAGGGGTTCGAGTCCCCTAGGGGACGCCAATGCGGGAATAGCTCAGTTGGTAGAGCACGACCTTGCCAAGGTCGGGGTCGCGAGTTCGAGTCTCGTTTCCCGCTCCAATTTTAAACAGCAACGCTTTCGGGCGGTGCTGAGTGAAACCAGAACCCAATCTTCGGAGACGGATCTGGACACCGAAACACACACCATGTGTTCCGGGTAGCGTGTCCCCTTCGTCTAGTGGCCTAGGACACCGCCCTTTCACGGCGGTAACAGGGGTTCGAGTCCCCTAGGGGACGCCATTTGCGGGAATAGCTCAGTTGGTAGAGCACGACCTTGCCAAGGTCGGGGTCGCGAGTTCGAGTCTCGTTTCCCGCTCCAAATTCAAAAAGCGCCGCTTTGCAAAGAGCGGCGTTTTTATTAGTGAAAGTTGTAGCCTGTCCCCTTCGTCTAGTGGCCTAGGACACCGCCCTTTCACGGCGGTAACAGGGGTTCGAGTCCCCTAGGGGACGCCATTGCGGGAATAGCTCAGTTGGTAGAGCACGACCTTGCCAAGGTCGGGGTCGCGAGTTCGAGTCTCGTTTCCCGCTCCATATTCAACAAAAACGCCGCTCAGTGATGAGCGGCGTTTTTGTTTGTGCGTTTTTTGTCGCGCAATAAAAAAGGACCGCGAGGTCCTTTTTTTGTGGGCCCGCCAATGTGGCAGGCCCGATACGCGATCAGAGCTTCGGCAATTGCCCGATGCGTCCCATCATTTCGGTGACGATCTGCAGGTCCAGCAGGAACTGGTCAACGGTCTTGAACTCGCCGTCGGTGTGACCGGTGTACTTGACCTCCGGTCGTGCCAGGCCGAATTGCACGCCGTTCGGCAGTTCATGCACCGAGGTGGCGCCGGCCGAGGTGCCGAATTCGTGTTTCATGCCCAGATTCTCGGTGGCCACGGCCAACAGTGCCTTGACCCACTCGCCTTCAGGGTTGCGGTACATCGGTTCGGCGATCGAATAGTCGAAGTTCACCGCAACATGGTTTTTCTTGCTCCAGGCTGCCAGTTTGTCGGCGATCTCGGTCTTGAGCACTTCCGGCGATTTGCCCTTCGGCACGCGCAGGTTGACTGCGAGTTTGAAGGTTTTTTCGTCCATGCCAACGTAGGTCAGGGAAGTGGTCAGCGGGCCCATAAAGTCATCGGCGAAACCGACGCCCAGCTTGCTGCCCTTGTAATCCAGGCCCCAGTTGTCGGCGGCGTAGTGCGCAGCGTCGGTGATGTGGTTGTGCTTGAAGGCGATTTTGCCGTCCACGCTGTGAATGAAGTCGAGCATGCGGGCGACCGGGTTGACGCCGGATTCAGGCTCGGACGAGTGCGCGGAAACACCGGTGACGGTGAGTTTGACGTCTTTGCCATCGACCTTGGCGTTCACTTCGAAATCGCCGCCATTGCGCTTGGCGTATTCAGCGCCGGCCTTTTGCAGGCTGGCCGCCAGGTCGGCAGGTTTGTCAGTCACCAGGGTGACGACCGAAACTGATGGAATCTGGTTGGTCGCCAGGCCACCGGTCATCGAAGTGATTTCCGCGCCTTTGCCCTCGGCTTTGCGCTTGGCAAATTTGGCCATGACCGTGCCGTAGCCTTTCTCGGCAATCACCACCGGGTAGCCGCCGTCCAGTGCCAGGTTGTATTCCGGCGTCGGGTTGCGTTCGAAGTAGTAAGGAATCGCGTCGCCGGTAGTTTCTTCGGTGGTGTCCACCAGCAGTTTGAAATTGCGCGCCAGTGGCAACTTCTCTTCCTTGATCACCTTCATGGCGTAGAGCGTCACGACGATGCCGTTCTTGTCGTCCTCGGTGCCACGGCCGTACATGCGGTCGCCGATCAGCGTGACCTTGAACGGATCAAGTTTGGTGCCGTCCTTCAGCACCCAGTTCTCCGGCGTTACCGGCACCACGTCGGCGTGAGCATGAATGCCGACGACGTCCTTGCCACTGCCGTCGAGGGAGATTTCGTAAACGCGATTGTCGATGTTGCGGTAGTTCAGGCCGAAAGACTCGGCCAGATCCTTGATCTTGCCCGCGATCTTGATGAACTCGGGGTTGTCGTGCTGATCGACACCGTCCTTGCGGTAGGTCGGGATTTCCACCAGTTCGCGCAGGGTTTCCAGCGCGGCTTTGCCGTACTTCACGCGGGTGTAGAGGCCGAGCAGGCGATGGATCTCGTTCTGTTGTTCGGCGGTCAGCGTCTTGTTGTCGAGGAAGGCGCTGATGGCTGGACGCAGATCGTCGGTCTTGCTCAGGTCGTTCTTGGCCAGATCGCCGAGAAACGCTCTGAAATCACTGACCTTCGCCTCATTGAATGTCTTGAGGATGGTCGCACTCTGCTGCTCGGTAAGGTTGGCGTGGGCTGGCAGTGTGACGGACGAAAGGCTGGCCAGAATCAACGTCGACGCGGCCAGTTGCTTGAGTGAAAAGTCCATTGCTAAGGGCATTCCTTTGCAGGCAGTGAGTAGGAGGTGTCTGATGGAAGCGTCAGACGGTTTCGCAAACTAACACCACCAGCGAGTGATAGGGGAGCCCCCGAAGTGGGACGCGTCGCACAGAAATGCAAAAGCGGCGCAGAATCGAAAAAGGCCGGCTGGAAGTGTCTAGGACGGGACCGACAGTCAATATGGAAAATTTTCAGTCACTTTCCAGATCTGTCATGGGTGATCTACGCCCGGCCGAACTGGCGCATTTCCAGTCCTTCAACCTGACCTCATCCCTGATTTCGGCGCAGGCGCCGACAAGTCGTTCGACATCTTTCCCGGTGAGTTCCGAATTCATTGAGAAACGCATCAGGGAGCGATTGAGCGCAGTGGCCGGCGCGCAGAAAACCGATCCAAAAATACCGCGAGCCTGTAAGGCATCGCGCAACCGAAGCGTGAGCAGTTCTCGTCCAGGCTGTAATGCAATGATCTGTTCCGTGCCGGCGCTGACGTCATAGCCCAATTGCGCAAGGGCTGTCCGGACCAGGCGGGAGACTGCGCGCAGTCGGTCTCGTCGTTCATCGGCGTGTTGCAGAAAGTCCGCTGCGCGTTCAAACCAGCTCAATTCATTATCCCGCAGGCTGGAGCTGAAAATGGCGAGGTAGGACTCCGTGGCGAAGTAATCCTTGAACGAATCCGGGCAAGTGATCAGTCCTGCACGCCCGGCGAACGCCTTGGCCAGGCTGGCGGTCTGGAAGTGTACTTTCCCAGATAAATGCTCCTGAGCAACCAGTCCTGCACCCTCAGGGCCGTGTGTGCCAAGAGAATGGGATTCGTCGACGAGCAGCACGCAGTCACGGCGCTTGGCAAGAGCGGCAAAGTCCTTCAGGGGACAAAGGCTGCCGTTGGTGCTGTAGACCGCATCGACGACAATCACCCCTTGCCCATTCTTTTTGATTTGCCGTGCTGCATGCTCTGCATCGTTATGGATGAAGGGAATCGGACGCGCCCGCGCAGCCTGTGCGCCTTGCCAAAGCGACATATGGGCGTTCATGTCCAGATAGACCGGATGATCCTCGCTGGCGATTGCCTGCAATAACCCGACGTTGGCAGCCCAACCTGACTCGCAGAGAATAGCGTTCCGGGCCCCCATGAATCGGGCCAATCGCTGTTCCAGTCGGGCAGTGGAAGTGTCACCGTGAAGGAAAACGGCCGACATCAGCAATTGATGACGAGCCTGGAGAACGGCTTGTGCCTGGGCCTCTATCAAATGATGTTCGCTAGTCAGACTCAGGTAGTCGTTGCTCGACAGGTGCAGCGCGCCGGGTGAGGGCTGTATACCTCGCAACAAGTGCTGACCCGCCCAGCGCTGTTGAACGCGACCGATGGTGTGGCTTTCGATTCGTTTTTGCACGAAGCCTGGCAGATCCGCATGAACGGATTCGCTTGGAGAATGAACGGATGGCTCATGAATCGGCATGATGGCGTTCCTATCAGCACGGGCTGCGGGAGCCCCCCGTGGATCGAACTACATGCCTTATCCGCTTTTCCGGCAACTGTCAGAGTTGACAGTCCGCGAAGAAAACCGACGAATGACTTCATTAAAAAAGGCTCGCCAGTCCGACTGTGCGAGCCTTTTTTTTGGTGGGTGGTTTACATCGACAACACCAGACGCCCGGCAAACAGGATCAGAATCACCCCCATGCTGCGCTCGAACCAGTGGCCCATGCGCATGAACAGCACGCGCACTTTGCTGCTGGAAAAGAACAGCGCAACGATCACGAACCACAACGCATTCACGCCGCACATCCACAACCCGTACAGGGCCTGGATTTGCAGCGGTGTGCTGGCGCTGATGATCGTGGTGAAGATCGCCAGGAAAAACAGCGTGGCCTTGGGGTTGGTGGCGTTGGTCAGGAAACCGGTGGAAAACGCCTTGAACAGCGATTGCTCAACCAGCGGTTCATCGCTGGTCTTTTCGCCTTCCAGTGCCGTCTTCGGTTTGCTGCGGATCAGGCTGACGCCCAGATAAAGAATGTAAGCACCGCCGACCACTTTGGCGACGGTCAGCAGCCAGGGCGTGGTGTGCATCAAGGCGCCGACGCCCAGCAGGGTGTACAGCACGTGCACGGAAATTCCCGCGCCGATGCCCAGTGCCGTGCAGATGCCGACCAAGCGGCCGAAACGCACACTCTGGCGGATGGTCACGGCGAAGTCCGGGCCGGGAGCGACCACGGCCAGAAAGTGGATGGTGGCCAGCGCCAGAAACTCGCCCAGGTAATTCGATGTCATTTCAGCTCCAGAAAGTCAGGGGTGAAGCATTGCCGCGATAGCCGACAAAAAACGAAAGGCTCAAGCGCGGATCGGCCACGCCCGGCGTTACCGAGTGCATGCGACGCGAATTGAACATGATGAAATCCCCCGGCTCCGGGCGTACTTCGAGTGCGGGCGGGCCGAGCAGTGCCGGGTCGATGCCGTAGCTGTCGCCACGCATTTCGTCGAAGCGGTCCGGCGAGATGTCGTCTTCCCACATCTGCAACGCGCCGCCCTCGGTCGGCATGTTGAGGTAGACGTTGCAGGCGAACTGCGCCTCCAGACTGCGGGCCTGGAAACTCTCCGGGGCGTCCTTGGCGAAGATGTCGTGATGGGCGAGGAAGCACACGCCCGGTTTCACCACTCGGGACAGGCCGACATACATCTTGCGACCGTAGAGGTTTTCCAGATGGGCACCCGCCGGCCAGGATTCGTCGAGCATGCAGCGCAGGGTGTCGACCGGCGACGAGTAGGGCGCGCAGCGGTTGCGCAGTTCGGCGATGTTGCTGGTGGCGCGCTCGAAGTAGTCTTCGATCAGCAGCGGCTGGTTTTCCGCCTCGTAGAACGCCATGCCGATGCGACCGATACTGGGCGCGTTGATGTAGCCCTCGAAGCCGGGAGCGAGGATCTTGTCGCCAATCTGGATCGCCTGCGCCTGGGGCAGAAAGCCCTTGACGCGGATGGCGAGGACTTCTTCGTTGGCCAGTTTTTTTATGCACGTCTCATCGAGACGCTCGACGTCAAGCATCATGGTTTCAGGTCCATCTATCGAATAGTCAACGGAACCGGCGAACGCGGTTCCCCCGGCGTCGGACGCTGCATCTGGCAGCGCCCGAAATCCTCAATCCACGCTGTAGTGGACGGACAACGTGCCTTTCTTCTGCGAAAGGGACGCGATCGTGACTGTGCCCAGATCCTTCAGGCTGCGTACATGGGTGCCACCGCAGCCATAGGCTGGCAGTTCACCGAAACCGATTTCCCGCGCACCTTCGCGCAGGGACGTCAGGCGCGGCAGATCGTGTTCGATCCACTGGCCGATGCCGTATTGAACGATTTGTGCATCGACTTCCTGGGCCGAATCTCCGGGTTTGAATTGCACCCGACCTTCGTCTGGCCAATGGTGGGCCTTGATCGGCATCCAGCCCATGGCCTGGACAAAGTGGCCGATCAAATGCCCGGCAGAGTGCATGCGGGTGTTGAAGCGGCGGCGTTCTTCGTCGACGCGAATCTGGGTCATGCCCAGTGGAACCGGTTGATCGACGAAATGAATGATCCGGTCCGGTTCCTGGACGACTCGCAGCACCTGGCTGTCGCCAATCCATCCGGTATCACAGGGTTGGCCACCGCCCTGAGGGTGAAAAAGCGTGGCGCGCAACACAACGGCGAATTCGTTCTCGTGGGGCGTGCAGTCGAGGACTTCCACATTGGCCTTGAGGTCATCACTATGGAAAAAGAGGCGAAGCGTCATATTCCATGCCCTTATTAAAGTTTCTTTTTTAATTATATGAATCGTGCAATAACGTGATAATCCGTTCAAACATCAAAGGACTGTTGCGCTGTGAGCATAAATCTACCGCTGCCGCTGCTCGGTGAAATGGCGATTTTCGTCAAGGTCGTCGAGACCGGCAGTTTCTCCGAAGCCGCTCGCCAATTGGGCTCATCGCCATCGGCCGTCAGCCGCAGCATTTCCCGGCTGGAGAAGGCGCTGGCCACACGGCTGCTGCAACGCACCACGCGCAAACTGCGCTTGAGCGATGGCGGAGAAGAAGTGTTCAAGCGCTGCCAGGAAATGGTCAGCGCAGCGAAGTCGGTGATGGAGATCAGTGGCCAGTTCACCCACGAAGCCGAAGGTCTGGTGCGGGTCAGCGTGCCGAAAGCGGTGGGGCGTTTCGTGATCCATCCGCACATGCCGGAATTTCTGCGGCGCTATCCAAAGGTCGATGTGGAGTTGTTGCTGGAAGACCGCCAGGTCGATCTGATCGACGATCATGTCGACCTGGCTATCCGCATCACGGATCGTCCACCGGCCGGACTGGTGGGGCGACAGCTGCTGACCATCGACCATTTGCTCTGCGCGACGCCGCAATACCTGGCCGAACACGGGACGCCGACCCATCCTCACGATTTGCTCAACCACAGTTGCATTTATCTGGGCGAAACCCCGAGTGATGCACGCTGGAAATTCAAGAAAGGCACGAAAGCCGTCACCGTCGGCGTGCGCGGGCGGTATGCCGCCAATCACACCGGCGTGCGTCTGGGCGCCGTGTTGCAGCACATCGGCATTGGCAGCCTGCCGTATTTCACCGCGCGTTATGCCCTGGAACAGGGGCTGATTGTGCAGGTGCTGCCGGACTGGACATTCCTGGCGTCTTACCACGGCGGGTTGTGGTTATTGCATTCGCCAACGCGCTATCTGCCACCGAAGTTGCGGGTGTTCATCGACTATCTGGTGGAGTGCCTGGAGAAAGAGCCGACTCTGAGCAAGCCGGGAAAGTCCGGCGGTTCAAAACCGTTGGCCGAGTACGAATTGCCCGAGAGTGAAGGGTTGCTCTGACCCAATAAAAAAGGCCCGCATGGATCACCATGCGGGCCTTTTTTATTGGGTGAAAATCAGTGCTTGCTGTCCTGGGCGGACATCGCCAGCAGCTGTTTTTCCTGGTTCCAGTCGAACGGTTCGTCGTTCTGTTCGGCTTCGTAGCGGCGTTCTTCCAGAGCCTGGTACATGTCGATTTCTTCGTCGGACAGGTAATGCAGGCAGTCGCCAGCGAAGAACCACAGCAGATCCCGCGGGATCAGGTGGGCAATTTGCGGGTAACGGGTAATCACTTGAGTCAGGATGTCCTGGCCCAGGTATTGGCTTTCGATCGGCTCGATCGGCAGGGATGCCAGCAGTTCGTCGAAACGCTCCAGGAACAGGGCATGGCTTTCTTCGGGAACCTGATCGGCCTCACCTACGGCGACCAGGATACTGCGCAGGTGGTCGAGCAAAACCAGATGATCGGCAACGACGTTGGACACGAGATAAGTCCTCAAGAGCAAAACGGGCGCGGGAGTATAAAGCCCCTGCGCCCGTTTTTCACTGATTGAAGGGATCAGCGGATTTTGCCTTCCGCCGGTTTCAGTTGCTCCTTGTCGAAATCATCGACATCGATCACCTTGCGCCGCGCGGCTTCGGCATCACGCAGGGTCTGGGCTTCCACGGCCTGCAACACTCCGGCTTCCAGCGCCGCATCGATGGCATGTTCGCCGGCGACCGGTTTGACCTGACCGCTCTTGAGCGAGGTGTGCAGTTTTTTGTGCAGCGGTTGCGCAGCGTTCAACTGATCGCAGGCATGTTGCAGTGCACCGACCGCATCGTCGGCCGATTGCGGGCGATAGCAGCCGGCAAGCAGTTCTTCCAGTGCCGGATCGCCCTTGGCCCGGCCGATGACCGCAGCCACCTCGGCACCGAGTCTGTCCGACGGGCCTTTGTGGCGGCGACCGAACGGGAACACGATCACTCGCAGCAGGCAGCCGAAGACCCGGTTCGGGAAGTTGGTCAGCAGTTCATCCAGCGCTTTTTCCGACTGGCCGAGGCTTTCTTCCATGGCCCATCGGAACAGCGGTTCCATGTACGCCGGGGAATCGAGGTCGTGATAACGCTTGAGCGCTGCGGATGCCAGATACAAGTTGCTCAGTACGTCACCCAGACGCGCCGACAGACGCTCGCGGCGTTTCAGTTCGCCGCCCAGCAGCATCATGCTCAGGTCGGCGAGCATGGCAAACGCGGCAGCCTGACGGTTGAGCGCACGGAAATAACCCTGGCTGAGCTTGTCTCCCGGCGCATGTTCGAAATGACCGAAACCGAGGTTCAGCACCAGCGTACTGGCGGCGTTGCTCACGGCAAATCCGATGTGCTTGAGCAGCAGGCCGTCGAATTCCTTGAGTGCCTGATCCTTGTCCTCGCGACCGGCGAGGGCCATTTCCTTGAGCACGAACGGATGACAGCGGATTGCGCCCTGACCAAAGATCATCAGGTTGCGCGAAAGAATGTTGGCGCCTTCCACGGTGATGAAGATCGGCGCGCCGTTCCAGCTGCGACCCAGATAGTTGTTCGGGCCCATGATGATCGCCTTGCCGCCATGCACGTCCATGGCGTGGCTGATGCACTCGCGACCGCGTTCGGTGAGGTGGTATTTGAGGATCGCCGACAGCACCGAAGGTTTCTCGCCCAGATCCACCGCGTTGGCGGTCAGCATCCGTGCGGCGTCCATCATCCAGGCGTTGCCGCCGATCCGCGCCATGGCTTCCTGAATGCCTTCGAACGCTGAGAGTGGCACGTTGAACTGCTCACGAATCTGCGCGTACTGCCCGGTCACCAGACTGGTGAACTTGGCCGCGCCGGTGCCCACCGCCGGCAGCGAGATCGAACGCCCGACCGACAGGCAGTTCATCAGCATCATCCAGCCTTTGCCGAGCATGTCCTGGCCGCCGATGAGGAAGTCCAGCGGGATGAACACGTCCTTGCCGGAGTTGGGGCCGTTCATGAACGCCGCGCCCAGCGGCAGGTGGCGGCGACCGATTTCCACGCCGGGAGTGTCGGTCGGAATCAGCGCGAGACTGATGCCGAGGTCTTCCTTGTCGCCGAGCAGATGATCCGGGTCATAGGCCTTGAAGGCGAGGCCGAGCAAAGTCGCGACCGGGCCGAGGGTGATGTAGCGTTTTTCCCAGTTCAGGCGCAGGCCGAGGGTTTCCTGACCTTCCCATTCGCCTTTGCAGATGATACCGGTGTCGGGCATCGCACCCGCGTCTGAACCAGCGAGCGGACCGGTCAGCGCAAAGCACGGAATGTCGTCGCCCCGGGCCAGCCGTGGCAGGTAGTGATTACGTTGTTCGTCGGTGCCGTAATGCAGCAGCAGTTCGGCCGGGCCGAGGGAGTTGGGCACCATCACGGTGGAGGCCAGGTCGCCGCTGCGGGTCGCCAGTTTCATCGCCACCTGGGAGTGGGCGTAGGCGGAGAAACCCTTGCCGCCGAACTCCTTGGGAATGATCAGGGCGAAGAAACCGTGTTCCTTGATGTGAGTCCAGGCTTCGGGCGGCAGATCCATCGACTGGCCGATCTGCCAGTCGGTGACCATCGCGCAGAGCTCTTCGGTCGGGCCGTCGATGAACGCTTGTTCCTCGTCAGTCAGTTGCACTTTTGGATAAGACAGCAGCTTGTCCCAGTCCGGACGGCCGCTGAACAGTTCGCCGTCCCACCACACCGTGCCGGCGTCGATCGCGTCGCGTTCGGTCTGCGACATCGGTGGCAGGGTTTTCTGGAACCAGCTGAACAGCGGCGCGGTGAAGTGTTTGCGGCGCAGGTCAGGCAACAGCAGCGGGGCGGCCACCAGGGCCAGCACGACCCAGAAAATCAGCAGCAACCAGCCCGGTGCGTGGCTGAAAATTCCCATCGCCAACAGGTAAGCGGCAACGATGCCCAGTGCCGGCAGCGGGGCGATGCGCCGGTGGGCCAGATACGCCACGCCGACGATCAGAACCAGTATCCACAACAACAGCATATTTAATCCTCCGTGAACCAGGGCGAACCGACCCACCAGAGCTTAGACGGCATCTGCAAAACGGGGCGGTCAGAGCAAGGTGATTGAAATCGTGGGAAACCCCGGATGTCTTTTGTAGGTTCGGTGGGCAACACGCGTGGGAAATCGTTCGCCGCTTCCGCGTCTTTGCGTGCATGTTTGGCCGAAACGTCGTTATCTCTGTGCTGAACCTCTCGCTAGACTCGGGGCTCAATCAGGAGAATGTCGTCATGCACGAGTATCTGAGCCCCGGCCGCTTCATCGATAGTGACCACCCCTCGGTGGTGGAGTTCGCCGAGCAGCACCGTGGTGCCAGCCGCGATCCGCTCGCGCAGGCGATCAGTCTTTATTACGCCGTGCGCGAGGCGGTGCGTTACAACATGTACACCTTCAGCCGCGACCCGCAGACCTTGCGTGGCAGCTACGCGCTGGCGGCGGGTGAGAGTTATTGCGTACCCAAGGCCACGTTGCTCGCCGGTTGCGCGCGCCATTGCGGGATCCCCGCGCGCATCGGTCTGGCGGATGTGAAAAATCATCTGTCGACGCCGCGTCTGCTTGAATTGCTGAGAAGCGAAGTGTTCGCCATGCATGGTTATACCGAGCTGTTTCTCAATGATAGCTGGGTGAAAGCCACCCCCGCGTTCAACCAGAAGCTCTGCGAACTGTTCAACGTTGCGCCGCTGGAATTCGATGGCGTGAACGACAGCGTTTTCCACCCGTACAACAGCGATGGCGCGCTGCTGATGGAGTACCTGGTCGATCACGGCCAGTTCGCCGATGTACCGGAATCTTTTTTCTTCGAACATCTGCAGAAATGTTATCCGCACCTGTTCAACGATCAGCAGAAGCCACTGTCCGGTGACATGCGCGGTGATGTCGGCAGCCTCTGATCCGGCGTATGCTGCCTGCCCATTTACTGGAAAAGAGGCGGTCATGCTGAAGATCTGGGGTCGCAAGAATTCGTCGAATGTCAGAAAACCGTTGTGGGCTGCCGAAGAGCTCGGGCTGGCCTACGAGGCCATCGATGCCGGTGGCGCGTTTGGTGTGGTCGACACGCCGGAGTACCGGGCCATGAACCCGAACGGGCGGGTACCGGTGATTCAGGACGATGGTTTTGTGCTGTGGGAATCCAATGCCATTGTGCGTTACCTGCTGGCAAAGCATGCAGCCGACACTTCGTGGTACCCGGCGGATCCGCAGACCCGCGCCACCGCTGACAAATGGATGGACTGGACGACTTCCAGTTTTGCAGGACCGTTTCGCACAGTGTTCTGGGGCGTCCTGCGTACCCCGGCAGACAACCAGGACTGGCCGGCAATCCACGCGGCGATCAAAGAATGTGACGGCTTGCTGGCGATGGCCGATCAGGCACTGAAGCACCAGCCGTATCTGTCCGGCAATGAAATCGGCATGGGCGATATCCCGCTCGGCAGTTTCATTTACGCCTGGTTCGAGATGCCGATCGAGCGCGCGCCACAGCCGAATCTTGAAGCCTGGTACGCGCGGTTGAAGCAGCGTCCGGCGTATCAGAAAGCTGTCATGACCGCGTTGACTTAATACCTACTATCGACACACTTGACTGTACTTGTGCGGCGACGGCAAGCACCATTGCGCTCGAGCGCTGCGGTTGTCTTCCTCGCCGCCGGCCTTTTATCAGTCCTTTTTTCTTCACTGGGTGCGTAAATCCGATATGAGTTCCGCTCTGTCCATCCGGCAGCTAACCAAAACCTACGGCAACGGGTTCCAGGCCTTGAGTGGTATCGATCTGGACGTCGCCGAAGGTGACTTCTTCGCCTTGCTCGGCCCCAACGGTGCCGGCAAATCCACGACCATCGGCATTCTCTCGACCCTGGTCAACAAGACCAGCGGCACCGTGAATATCTTTGGCCACGACCTGGACAAGAACCCGGCGGCGCTCAAGCGCTCGATCGGCGTGGTGCCCCAGGAATTCAACTTCAACCAGTTCGAAAAGACCTTCGACATCGTCGTGACCCAGGCCGGTTACTACGGCATTCCGGCGAAGATCGCCAAGGAACGCGCCGAGCAGTACCTGACCCAGCTCGGCCTGTGGGACAAACGCGATGTGCCGTCGCGTTCGCTGTCCGGCGGCATGAAGCGTCGTTTGATGATCGCCCGGGCGCTGGTGCATGAACCGCGTCTGCTGATCCTCGATGAACCGACCGCCGGGGTGGATATCGAACTGCGCCGTTCGATGTGGACGTTCCTCACCGAACTGAACCAGAAAGGCATCACCATCATCCTCACCACCCACTACCTGGAGGAGGCTGAGCAGTTGTGCCGCAACATCGGCATCATCGACCACGGCACCATCGTCGAGAACACCAGCATGCGTCAGCTGCTCGGCCAACTGCATGTGGAGACTTTCCTGCTGGATCTGAAGAACGGTCTGAGTGCCGCGCCGCAACTGGCGGGTTATCCGGCACGTCTGCTGGACGGCCATACCCTGGAAGTCCAGGTCGACAAGTCCATGGGCATCACCGCGTTGTTCGGCCAACTGGCCCTGCAGAACATCGAAGTGCTGAGCCTGCGCAATAAAACCAATCGCCTTGAGGAGCTGTTCGTGTCCCTGGTGGAGAAAAATCTGTCGAAGGTGGCGGTATGAGTTCCGAGCTGCGCCCCAACCTCGTTGCCCTCAACACCATCGTTTACCGCGAAGTCAGACGCTTCACCCGGATCTGGCCGCAGACCCTGCTGCCGCCGGCGATCACCATGGTCCTGTACTTTGTGATCTTCGGTAACCTGATCGGCCGGCAGATCGGTGACATGGGTGGTTTCACCTACATGGAGTACATTGTGCCGGGGCTGATCATGATGTCGGTGATCACCAACTCCTATGGCAACGTGGTGTCGAGTTTCTTCGGCAGCAAGTTCCAGCGCTCCATCGAAGAACTGATGGTGTCGCCAGTGTCGCCGCACACGATCCTGATCGGTTACACGATCGGTGGCGTCCTGCGAGGCCTGATGGTGGGTGTGATCGTGACGATCCTGTCGCTGTTCTTCACCCATTTGCAGGTGCACCATCTCGGTGTGACGGTGCTGGTGGTGGTGCTGACGGCGACGATCTTCTCGCTGCTGGGCTTCATCAACGCCGTGTTCGCACGTAACTTCGATGACATCTCGATCATCCCGACCTTCGTGCTGACCCCGCTGACTTACCTCGGTGGCGTGTTCTATTCGATCACCTTGCTGCCGCCGTTCTGGCAGACCGTGTCGCTGGCCAACCCGGTGCTGCACATGGTCAACGCCTTCCGTTACGGCATCCTCGGTGTGTCGGATATCCGTATCGGCATCGCGATCACCTTCATGCTGGTGGCGACCGTGGTGTTGTATATCGGTTGTTCGCGGTTGCTGGTGAGCGGGCGCGGCATGCGCACCTGATCCCTTCAATGCTGCAATGAAAAACGGCCTCCCACAGTGGAGGCCGTTTTGCATTCACGCCTGACGTCTTTTCTTGCGCCGCGCCCATTGCCGGGCCACCCACCAGCGCCAGTACATCATCACCAGACAGTAGGCGAGGGCGCCCAGTGCCAGCCCGACCACCACCGAACCCAGCAGGAACGGTTGCCACAAGGTCGAGAGCTCTCCGCTGATCCATTCCCAGGTCAATTCGTCGGGCAGCGTGCGGGCGGGCACATCCATCAGCCAGGCCCCGGCCTGATACGTGCAGAAGAACACCGCCGGCATGGTGATCGGGTTGGTCAGCCAGACCAGACTCACGGCAATCGGCATGTTGCCGCGCACCATGATCGCGAGGACGGCGGCCACCAGCATCTGTGCGGGAATCGGCAGGAACGCGGCGAACAGGCCAACGGCCATGGCGCGGGCTACCGAGTGTCGATTGAGGTGCCAGAGGTTCGGGTCATGCAGCAACGTACCGAGAAAGCGTAAGGATTTGTGTTCCCTGATGCTCGTCGGGTCGGGCATGTAACGTTTGAATAAGCGCCGGGGCATAAGGCTTCTCGGTCGGTTAAGGCGGCAAGTATGTCTGGATTCTACGAACCGCCCATTCAGACTTTGTGACAATTGATAACGACGGTCGTGCCCCGCAACCGCTATGCCTGAAGGTGGGACTCTCAAGGACGGGCTTATGCGCACAGGGATGATGGCGCTGGCGGTCGGTCTGCTGGCTCCGGTTTTTTTACCGGCCTTGCCGCCGGTCGGGTTATTGCTGGTGTTGCCGTGGGTGGCGCTGATGCTGCTGCCGTTTCGCAGCTATCCACTGGCGTTTTTACTGCTTGGATTCGCATGGGCGAGCTTCAACGCGCAGATGGCGTTGAATGATCGACTGCCTTCCCGGCTGGATGGCGAAACGCGCTGGGTGGAAGGGCGCGTCGTCGGCTTGCCGCAGAATGCCGAGGGCGTCGTGCGCTTCGAACTGGCCGATGCACGCTCGCGTCACGAGAAACTGCCGTCGCTGATGCGCCTGGCGTGGTACGCCGGGCCTGAGGTCAGCAGTGGCGAACGCTGGCGACTGGCGGTCAAGCTCAAGCGTCCCGGTGGCCTGCTCAATCCGGATGCGTTCGATTACGAAGCCTGGCTGCTGGCGCAGCGCATCGGCGCTACCGGGACGGTGAAGGATGGCGAGCGCCTGGCGCCGGCGCAGTGGGCCTGGCGCGACAGCATTCGCCAGCGCCTGCTTGCAGTGGATGCCCAGGGACGTAACGGAGCCTTGGCCGCGTTGGTACTCGGCGATGGCTCGGGACTCAGTCGCGAAGACTGGCAGACCTTGCAGGACACCGGCACCGTGCACCTGCTGGTGATTTCCGGTCAGCACATCGGGCTGTTGGCGGCGTTGATGTATGCGCTGGTCGCCGGGCTGGCGCGGGTCGGGATCTGGCCGTTGCGTTGGCCCTGGCTGCCCTGGGCGTGCGGTCTGGCATTCACGGCGGCACTGGGTTACGGCCTGCTAGCCGGATTCGACGTGCCGGTGCGGCGGGCCTGCGTGATGGTTGCGCTGGTGTTGTTGTGGCGTTTGCGTTTTCGCCACCTCGGTGCGTGGTGGCCGTTGCTGCTGGCCTTCAACGGCGTGTTGTTGATGGATCCGCTGGCCAGCCTGCGTCCGGGGTTGTGGCTGTCCTTTATCGCGGTCGCCGTGCTGATCTTCACCTTCGGTGGCCGTCTGGGGCCATGGCGCTGGTGGCAGACCTGGACGCGCGCGCAGTGGCTGATTGCGATCGGCTTGTGCCCGGTGCTGGTGGCGCTGAGCCTTCCGATCAGTCTCAGCGGGCCACTGGCCAATCTGCTGGCGGTGCCGTGGGTCAGTTTCGCGGTGCTGCCGCCGGCGTTGCTGGGCACATTGCTGCTGCCGATCCCCTATGTCGGGGAAGGGCTGCTGTGGCTGGCCGGTGGACTGATCGACGGATTGTTCCGTGCATTGGCCCTGATTGCCGGTCGTTGGCCAGCGTGGGTGCCGACGACGATGGAGTGGTGGGTCTGGGCGCTGGGAGGTCTTGGTGCAGTGCTGGTATTGCTGCCTCGAGGCGTTCCCTTGCGTCCTTTGGGCTGGCCATTGCTGCTGGTACTGGCATTTCCGCCCCGAGAGCGTCTGGCCGAAGGCGTGGCCGATGTCTGGCAACTGGATGTCGGTCAGGGGTTGGCGATTCTGATCCGCACCCGGCATCACACCTTGCTGTACGACAGCGGCCCGCGTTTCGGCGACTTCGACCTCGGCGAGCGAGTGGTGCTGCCGGCATTGCGCAAACTGGGGGTCGAACACCTCGACCTGATGCTGCTCAGCCATGCCGATGCCGATCACGCGGGTGGCGCACTCGCCGTGGCGAAAGGATTGCCGGTCAGCCGGGTCATCAGTGGCGATCCGCCGGGCCTGCCCGAAGAACTGAACGCGGAGGCCTGTGAAAGCGGCCGGCAATGGCAGTGGGACGGCGTTGCCTTTCATCTATGGCAATGGGCCGACGCCCACGACAGCAATCAGCGTTCCTGTGTGTTGCAGATCGAAGCCAACGGCGAACGGCTGCTGCTGACCGGCGACATCGACAGCGCCGCCGAACGGGATCTGCTCAACAGCGCGCTGGCAGTTCAAACCCAGTGGCTGCAAGCCCCGCATCACGGCAGCCGCAGTTCCTCATCGATGGCCTTGCTCAAGGCTTTGCAGCCACAGGCCGTGCTGATTTCCCGAGGGCAGGGCAATTCATTCGGCCATCCGCACCCGACGGTCATCGCCCGTTACCGCAAACAGGGCATACACATCCATGACAGCGCCGAACAGGGCGCCATTCATCTGCAACTGGGGCGGTTTCAGCCGGCCCGGTCGATGCGTCAACAACGCCGCTTCTGGCGTGACCCGCCGTTGCCGGGGGCGGAGTACCGTTGAGCACGGTCGTCGGGGCGACGGGTCTTTATCGCGAACCGGTATGGTAAAGTGGCGCACTTTTTCGAGGGGGCTGTCACTGTGTGGGAATTGGTCAAATCCGGCGGCTGGATGATGTTGCCGATCATTCTGAGTTCCATCGCCGCCATGGCGATCGTCGCCGAGCGCCTGTGGACCCTGCGCGCCAGTCGCGTCACCCCTGAGCATCTGCTGGGTCAGGTCTGGGTCTGGATCAAGGACAAGCAGCTCAACAAGGAAAAACTCAAGGAATTGCGCGCCAACTCGCCGCTGGGTGAAATTCTCGCCGCGGGCCTGGCCAACTCCAAGCATGGTCGCGAGATCATGAAAGAGTGCATTGAAGAAGCCGCTGCCCGGGTCATCCACGAGCTGGAACGCTACGTCAACGCGCTGGGCACCATCGCTGCCATGTCGCCGCTGCTCGGTCTGCTGGGTACGGTGCTGGGCATGATCGATATCTTCAGTGCGTTCACCGGTTCCGGCATGACCACCAACGCTTCGGTCCTGGCCGGCGGTATTTCCAAGGCGCTGATCACCACCGCTGCGGGCCTGATGGTCGGTATTCCGGCGGTATTCTTCCACCGTTTCCTGCAACGCCGCATCGATGAACTGGTGGTGGGCATGGAACAGGAAGCGATCAAACTGGTGGAAGTGGTACAGGGCGACCGTGACGTCGATCTGGCCGGGGAAAAAGCGTGAAATTCCGTCGCAAACCCCGGGAAACCATCGACATCAACCTCGCGTCGCTGATCGACGTGGTGTTCATCCTGTTGCTGTTTTTCGTCGTGACCACCACCTTCACCCGCGAAACCCAGCTGCGCGTCGACCTGCCGGAAGCGGTCAGCGGCTCGCCGGCCGAGGACCAGCAGGTCAAGCAACTGGACGTGGCCATCAGCGCCGAAGGCGTGTTCTCGGTGAACAACAAGATTCTGCCGAAAAACGATCTGGCGACCCTGATGGAAGCCATGCAGAAAGAAGCCAACGGCGACACCAACATGCCGTTGTCGATCAGTGCTGACGGCAAGACTCAGCACCAATCCGTGATCACCGCCATGGACGCGGCCGGCAAGCTCGGTTTCAGCCATCTGCGCATGACCACGGTCGAGGCGGCGCCCAAATCCTGATGGCCATGTCCGATCGTCTGCTCGCCGCGTGGTATCAGGGGCACCCGGCCCTGACGCTGTTGCGGCCGCTGGAGTGGCTGTACCGCCGCGTCGTGGCCGGCAAGCGTCAGCGTTTTCTCGACGGCGAGGGTGAGATCTATCAATCCCCGGTGCCGGTGATCGTGGTTGGCAATATCACCGTTGGCGGCACCGGCAAAACGCCGATGATCCTGTGGCTGATCGAGCACTGCCGACGCCACGGGCTGCGGGTCGGTGTGGTCAGCCGTGGTTACGGCGCCAAACCGGCGCAACTGCCATGGCGGGTCGAAGCTGACCAGACTGCCGACATCGCCGGCGACGAACCTTTGCTGATCGTGCAGCGCACCGGCGTACCGCTGATGATCGACCCCGATCGCAGCGCCGCCGTCAGGGCCCTGCTGGACAGCGAGCCGCTGGACCTGATCCTGTCCGATGATGGCATGCAGCATTACCGCCTCGCGCGGGATCTGGAACTGGTGCTGATCGACGCCGCCCGCGGTCTTGGCAACCAGCGTTGCCTGCCCGCCGGCCCCCTGCGCGAACCGGCCGAGCGTCTGCAAAGCGTTGACGGCGTGCTGTTCAACGGCGCCCTCGAGGATCGCGACGGCGGTTTCGCTTTCCACCTCAAGCCGTCGGCGCTGGTCAATCTGCGCAGCGGCGAACGCCGGCCGCTCGATCATTTTCCGCCCCGTCAGGCCGTGCACGCGGTGGCCGGGATCGGCAACCCACAACGTTTCTTCAATACCCTCGAAGCGCTAGACTGGCGGCCTGTGCCCCACGCGTTTGCCGATCACGCCGAATACAGCGTGCAGGCCTTGAGTTTCACGCCGTCATTGCCAGTGGTGATGACTGAAAAGGACGCGGTGAAGTGCCGTGCCTTTGCCGCCGATGACTGGTGGTACCTGGCGGTCGATGCCGTGCCGTCGCCGGCCTTCGTGGCCTGGTTCGACACACAGTTGATGCGCCTGTTGCCGGATCGTCTTTTGCCTTAATCCGTTTTTATCCAGGGAATGTTCATGGACACCAAATTGCTCGACATCCTCGCCTGCCCGATCTGCAAAGGCCCGCTCAAGCTCAGCGCCGATAAGACCGAACTGATCAGCAAGGGCGCCGGCCTGGCGTACCCGATCCGCGACGGCATTCCGGTCATGCTGGAAAGCGAAGCCCGCACCCTGACCACCGACGAGCGTCTGGATAAATGACCACAGCCTTCACCGTTGTCATCCCGTCGCGATATGCCTCGACCCGCTTGCCGGGCAAGCCGTTGCTGGATATCGCCGGCAAGCCGATGATCCAGCACGCCTGGGAACAGGCGAGCAAAAGCAGCGCCAGCCGTGTGGTCGTGGCGACCGACGATGCGCGCATTGTCGAGGCCTGCAAGGCCTTCGGCGCCGAAGTGGTACTGACCCGTGAGGATCACAACTCCGGCACCGATCGTCTGGCCGAAGTGGCTGCGAAGCTGGGTCTGGAGCCGGATGCCATCGTGGTCAACGTGCAGGGTGACGAACCGTTGATCCCGCCGAGCGTGATCGATCAGGTCGCCGCCAACCTCGCGGCCCACACCGAAGCGCGCATGGCGACCCTGGCCGAGCCGATCGAGGACGTCGAAACCCTGTTCAACCCGAACGTGGTCAAGGTTGTCAGCGACCTCAACGGTCTGGCGCTGACCTTCAGTCGCGCGACCCTGCCATGGGCTCGCGATGCGTTCGCCAAGAGCCGCGATGTTTTGCCGGAGGGCGTCCCTTATCGTCGCCACATTGGCATTTATGCCTACCGCGCAGGCTTCCTTCAGGATTTCGTGAGCTGGGGTCCGTGCTGGCTGGAAAACACCGAATCCCTCGAACAGCTGCGTGCCCTGTGGCACGGCGTGCGGATTCACGTGGCTGACGCGTTGATCGCGCCGCCGACCGGGGTCGACACCGCCGAAGACCTCGAGCGCGTCCGTCGCCTGCTGGAGGCCTGATGCGCGTTCTGTTCGTGTGCCTGGGCAACATCTGCCGTTCGCCCACCGCCGAAGGTGTGTTGCGCCACAAGTTGCGTGAAGCGGGGCTGGCGGATCGGGTCGAAGTGGCCTCCGCCGGCACCGGCGACTGGCACGTCGGCAATCCGCCGGACAAGCGCAGCCAGGCTGCGGCCAAACTGCGCGGTTATGATCTGTCGGCGCAACGCGCTCAACAGGTCAGCCGCGCCGATTTCGCCAGCTACGACCTGATCCTCGCCATGGACAACAGCAACCTGCGCAACCTCAAGGCCTTGCAACCGTCCACCGGCAAGGCTGAGCTGGATCTGTTCCTGCGCCGCTATGCAGGCGTGGTCGATGAGGTGCCGGATCCGTATTACGACGGCGATCAGGGTTTCGAGCAGGTGCTGGATCTGATCGAGCGTGCCTGCGATCAGCTGTTGATCGAAGTGAAGGGGCGGTTATGAGTTTGCAGGTGCAACCGCAGGTTTCCCTGAAACCCTTCAATACCTTCGGCGTCGACGTTCGCGCGCAGCTGTTTGCCGAAGCCCACAGTGACGCCGATGTGCGCGAAGCCCTGGCTTACGCGACTTCCCACGATGTGCCGTTGCTGGTGATTGGCGGCGGCAGCAACCTGTTGCTCACGGCGGACATCCCGGCGCTGGTGCTGCGCATGGCCACTCGTGGCATCCGCGTCATCAGCGACGACGGCAACCGCGTGGTGATCGAAGCCGAAGCTGGGGAGCCATGGCACCCGTTCGTGCAGCACACGCTGGCGCAGGGTTTTTCCGGGCTGGAGAATCTCAGTCTGATCCCCGGCACCGTTGGCGCCGCACCGATGCAGAACATCGGTGCCTACGGTGTCGAGATCAAGGATGTGTTCGCTGGCCTGACGGCGCTGGATCGCCAGACCGGCGAGCTGCGCGACTTCAGCCTGGAAGAGTGCAACTTCGCCTACCGCGACAGCGTGTTCAAGCAGCAGCCGGGGCGTTGGCTGATCCTGCGGGTGCGCTTCGCACTGGATCGAGTCGCGCATCTGCACCTGGAATACGGCCCGGTGCGGCAGCGCCTGACCGAGCAGGGCATCGAGCAGCCGACGCCGACGGATGTCAGCCGCGCCATTTGCAGCATCCGCAGCGAGAAACTGCCGGATCCGGCGGTGCTCGGCAATGCCGGCAGCTTCTTCAAGAACCCGCTGGTGCCGGCGGCCGTGGTCGCACAGATCAAGGCGCAGCATCCGGATCTGGTGGCCTACGCGCAACCGGACGGGCAGATGAAACTGGCGGCCGGCTGGTTGATCGAGCGCGCCGGCTGGAAAGGTTTCCGTGAGGCCGATGCCGGCGTGCATCAATTGCAGGCGCTGGTGCTGGTCAACTACGGCGCGGCAACCGGGCTGCAATTGCTCGATCTGGCCCAGCGCATCCAGAAAGACATTTCAGAACGTTTCAATGTCGAGCTGGAAATGGAGCCCAATCGCTATTGAGGCTACGCTTTCAAGGCTGAACCCAAAGCCCTGCACTATTTAAAAAGTGCAGGGCTTTTTTGTTAATCGCGGGTTAACGTAGCCAGCTAACGATACCAGTCATTTGCTCCACCAAAGGCCCGGTGCAGACGTTCCCGTCGGTACAAGAGAGCCTGATTAGCCTGAGCCCATCTGCGCGAACCACCACCGTCCCTGCGGTGGCAGATGGCTCGACCCCATAACCTCCATGAATATGCGGGCGTGCCCATGATTACCCTGAAACTTAATGGTCAAGACCATCCACTCGATGTCACCGAGGACATGCCGCTGTTGTGGGCGATCCGTGACGTCGCCGGTTACAACGGCACCAAGTTCGGCTGCGGTATGGGCCTGTGCGGTGCGTGCACCATTCATATCGACGGCGCGCCGGCGCGCAGTTGCATCACCCCGATCGGTTCGGTGGTCGGGCAGAGCGTGACCACCATCGACAACCTGCATGCCGACCCGGTCGGTCAGATCGTCCAGCAAGCCTGGCTCGACACGGCTGTGGCCCAATGCGGTTACTGCCAGGGCGGGCAGATCATGTCCGCCACCGCGTTGCTCAAGACCAATCCGAACCCGAGCGACGAGCAGATCGAAGAAGCGATGGTCGGCAACATCTGCCGCTGCGGCACCTACAACCGGATCAAGACCGCGATCCGTCAGGCATCCACTCACCTGAAGGAGGCCAAGGCATGAGCCGTCTACCGAACGATTTTGCCCTGAGCAACCTGAGTCGCCGGGGCTTTCTCAAAGGCGTCGGCGCCACGGGTGCGCTGGTGCTGGCGGCGAGCTGGGGCTGGCAGGATGCGCTGGCCGAAGACAAGCCGAAGCAGTTCGGCGCCGACGGCATGCCCAACGGCTGGATCGACGATCCGAAGGTCTACGTCAGCATTGCCGCCGATGGCACGGTGACCGTGGTCTGCAACCGTTCGGAAATGGGTCAGGGCGTGCGCACCAGCTTGACCATGGTGGTCGCCGATGAACTGGAAGCCGACTGGGCGCACGTCAAGGTTCAGCAGGCGCCGGGTGATGAAGTGCGCTTCGGCAACCAGGATACCGACGGCTCGCGTAGCATGCGTCACTGGTACGAACCGATGCGCCGTTGCGGCGCCGCCGCCCGGACCATGCTGGAGCAGGCCGCCGCTGCGCAGTGGAAGGTGCCGGTCGGCGAATGCCGCGCGCAACTGCATAAAGTCATTCACACGCCGTCCGGGCGCGAGCTGGGTTACGGTGAGCTGGCCGCTGCGGCCAGTGCGCTGACAGTGCCGGCCCGTGACAGCCTGCGGCTCAAGCAACCGTCGGAATTCCGCTACATCGGCAAGGAAGGCACCAAGGCCATCGACGGTGCCGACATCGTCAATGGCCGCGCGGTATATGGAGCCGACGTGCATTTCGACGGCATGCTGTTCGCGGTCATTGCGCGTCCGGCGGTGTACGGCGGCAAGGTCAAGTCGGTCGACGACAGCGCCGCGCTGAAAGTGCCGGGCGTCCTCAAAGTCATCCAGATCGAACCCCGGCCATTGCCTTCGGAATTCCAGCCTTTGGGTGGCGTGGCCGTGGTGGCCAGCAACACCTGGGCGGCATTGAAGGGGCGTGAAGCGTTAAAGATCGAGTGGGACGATGGCCCGAACGCCACTTATGACTCGGTCGCCTATCGCAAGGAGATCGAAGCCGCTTCGCTGAAACCGGGCAAAGTGGTACGCAACACCGGCGACATCGACAAAGCCATCGGCAGTGCAGCCAGCACGCTCGAAGCCTCTTATTACTTGCCGCATCTTGCTCAGGCGCCGATGGAGCCGATGGTCGCCATCGCCCGTTACAAGGATGGCACCTGCGAGGCATGGGCACCCAGCCAGGCGCCGCAGGTCACCCGCGAGCGCATCGCCGAACGCCTGAGGCTGCCGTTCGATAACGTCACCTTCAATGTCACGCTGTTGGGCGGTGGTTTCGGCCGTAAGTCGAAACCGGACTTCGTCGTTGAAGCTGCCGTGCTCGCCAAGGAGTTTCCTGGTAAAGCAGTGCGTGTGCAGTGGACCCGGGAAGACGACATCCACAACTCGTATTTCCACACCGTGTCCGCCGAATACCTCAAGGCCGGCGTGGGCAAGGACGGCTTGCCTTCCGCCTGGCTGCACCGCACGGTGGCGCCGAGCATAACCGCGTTGTTTGCGCCGGGCATGAATCACGAAGCTGCGTTCGAGCTGGGCATGGGCTTTACCAACATGGCCTACGCGATTCCCAACGTGCGCCTGGAAAACCCTGAAGCCACGGTGCATACGCGGGTCGGCTGGTATCGCTCGGTGTCGAACATTCCCCATGGTTTCGCGATCCAGAGTTTTGTCGACGAACTGGCGCACAAAGCCAAGGAAGATCCGCTCAAGTACCAAATCAAATTGCTCGGACCGGATCGGCAGATCGACCCGCGTACGCTCAGTGAAGAATGGAACTACGGCGAATCCCCCGAGCGTTATCCGATCGACACCGGGCGCATGCGCACCGTGCTGGAAACGGCAGCCAAGGCGGCAGGTTGGGGGCGTCAATTGCCCAAGGGCCGTGGCCTGGGGCTGGCCGTGCATTACAGCTTCGTCACCTACGTGGCGGCGGTGATCGAAGTCGAGGTCAAGGACGACGGCACGCTGATCGTGCACAAGGCCGATATCGCCGTGGATTGCGGCCCGCAGATCAACCCCGAGCGGATCCGTTCGCAGTTCGAAGGCGCGTGTGTGATGGGCCTGGGCAACGCCGTGTGGGGTGAAATCAGCTTCAAGGACGGCAAGGTGCAGCAAGACAACTTCCATATGTATGAAGTGGCGCGCATGTCGCTGGCGCCGAAGGAAGTCGCGGTGCATCTGGTAACGCCGCCGGGCGAGGTGCCGCTGGGTGGTGTCGGTGAACCGGGCGTGCCGCCGATTGCGCCGGCGCTGTGCAATGCGATCTTCGCCGCCACCGGTCAGCGCATCCGTAACCTGCCGGTGCGCTACCAGTTGCAGGGCTGGCAGAAGGCGCAAGCGTGATGGACAGCGCCGATCTGAATGTCCTGCGCAGTGTGCTCGAATGGCGTCGTGCCGGACAGCGGGTAGTGTTGTTTTCGGTGGTGCAGACCTGGGGCACCGCGCCCCGGGCGCCCGGCGCGATGCTGGCGTTGCGTGAGGACGGCGTGGTGATCGGCTCGGTGTCCGGCGGTTGCGTCGAGGACGATCTGATCGCCCGGCTGCACGATGGGCGGATTCCCGCCAACGGGCCGCCGGTGCAGTTGATCACCTACGGCGTAACGCAGGAAGAGGCCGCGCGCTTCGGCCTGCCATGCGGCGGCACCCTGCGCCTGACCGAGGAGCGGGTCGGCGATCCGGCGTGGGTCGCCGAGTTGCTGGACCGTTGCGAGGCTCACGAAATCGTCGCGCGCGAGCTGAATATCGGCACTGGCGAAGTGGTGTTGCGACCAGCCGGCAAGACCGACACCTTGAGCTTCGACGGCCAGACCCTGCGTGCCATTTACGGCCCGCGCTGGCGCCTGCTGTTGATCGGCGCCGGGCAGTTGTCGCGGTATGTGGCCGAGATGGCGCGGCTGCTGGATTTCGAAGTGCTGATCTGTGATCCGCGTACCGAGTTCGTCTATGGCTGGGAAGAGCAGCATGGGCGGTTTGTGCCCGGCATGCCCGACGAGGCGGTGCTGAATATCCAGACCGATGAGCGCACGGCGATTGTCGCGCTGACTCACGATCCACGGCTGGATGACATGGCGCTGCTCACGGCGCTCGACTCCAAAGCGTTCTATGTCGGTGCGCTTGGCTCGCGGGTCAACAGCATCAAGCGTCGGGAAAATCTCGCTGAGCTAGGCTTGTCGGAAGCGGCCATCGCCCGTTTGCACGGGCCCATCGGTTTGCATATTGGCAGCCATTCCCCGGCGGAAATCGCCTTGTCGCTGTTGGCGGAAATCGTCGCGATCAAGAATGGTGTCGAGCTCAAGCAGAAGAAAACAGTGGAGAGTGTATGAGCCGATCCATCGGAGTGATTGTGCTGGCGGCGGGCGAGGGCAGCCGCTTTCGCGAGGTGGCGGGTGCCGACAAGGACAAGCTGCTGGCCGATTGCACCGGGCGTGATGGCGCGGTGCGTTCGGTGATCGAGCAGGTGTTGGTCAACCTGCCGGCGAGCCTCGACCGGCGAGTGCTGGTGACGACCGAGGCGCGGCCGCAGGCGATGCGCATGGCGCAGGCTTACGGGTGTGACATTGTCTCGATCGAGACCGCGGGAATGGGCGATAGCATCGCGGCGGGTGTGGCGGCTTGCCCGGATGCCGATGGCTGGCTGATTGTGCTGGGCGACATGCCGTTCATTCTGCCGTCGAGCATTGAGCGGATCGTGGCGGCGATTGCCGAGGATGCGGTCAGCGTACCGACGTTGAACGGTGACTATGGGCATCCGGTCGGGTTTGGTCGCTCGTTCGCCGCAGGGCTGATGGCTTTGTCCGGTGACCGGGGCGCCAGACCGCTGTTTGCCCAAGGACGGGTGATTGAAGTCGCGGTGGATGATCCGGGTGTGTTGTGGGATATCGATGTGCCGGATGCGCTGGTTTTCCCGCCATCCTGATAAAATCTTGAGGCATAAAAAAGCCCCGCCTGGATTACCAGGCGGGGCTTTTTATTGGCTTTTGGAATCAGACGAGGGGTTTAGGCTCGTGTTCTTTTTCCTGGGCCTCTTCGTGTTGCTCGACCGCTTCCTGAACGGAGCGTGGTGCTTCGGCAATCACGGCTTCAACGGCAACTTCTTCAGCGACCGGGGCAGGGGCTGCCTCGACCACTTCGGCAACCACTGGCTCGGCAGCGACTGGAGCAGCAGCGGCAGCCAGTTCGGCTTCCTTCTGCAGACGCTCTTCTTCACGCTTGCGACGACGCACTTCACGTGGGTCGTTCGGTGCGCGGCCACTTGGGGTCAGTGCGCTGACCGGAGCAGCTTCAACCACTGGCGCTGGTGCTTCGGCTACTACTGGCGCTTCAACCACAGGGGCTTCAACGACCGGTGCCGGTTCAGCAACAACTACTGGCTCGGCAGCCTTGGCTTCTTCAACGACAGGCGCTTCAACCACTGGCGCTGGTGTTTCAGCGACAGCCGGCTCGGCTACCCAGTTGAATGCGGTCTGTTCTTCGCGAACTTCACGCACGGTTTCGGTCACGGTTTCAGCGACGGTTTCGACAACCGACTCTTCAACTACGGCTGGTGCTTCGAAGGTCACTGCTGGTTCGGCAGCCGCTTCAACCTGAGGTTGAGCTTCGCGAACCGGAGCCACTTCGACTTCCGGAGCGGCAGCTACTTCTACCGGAGTGGTTGCTTCAACAACCGGCGCTTCTACTGGAGCAGTTTCCAGAGTGGCAGCGGTGGCGCGTTCAGCTTGCTCGTGGGCCTGAGCTTCAGCCGGAGCGCTGATCACGGTGCTGGCAACAGCAGCGGTCACAGCCAGGCCAGCGGCCAGATCGGCAGTGCTTGGCGCTTGAGCGTTTTCGCCGGACTCGGATTCTTCCGAACCTTCGATCACGTTGCCGTTGGCATCACGCTGACGCTCGCGACGGTTGCTGCGACGACGCTGACCACGGGAGCGGCGGCGTGGACGATCGCCTTCGGCGTTCTCCGAACCGTCTTCCGGCAGTTGCTCTTCGTTGGTGGTGATTTCTTCTTCAGCGACGGCAGCAGCGGCCTGTTCGGCACGTGGTTGACGCTCTTCACGCGGAGGACGTGGCGCGCGTTCTTCACGCGGCTGACGGGCCGGACGCTCTTCAGCGGTGGCGGCGGCAGCAACGGCCGGAGCAGCATCCAGAGGTTCGCGCAGTTCACGTACGCGTTCTTCACGCTCGCCACGCGGCTTGCGATCTTCACGCGGAGCACGTGGTGCACGTTCTTCACGAGGGGCGCGCGGTGCGCGTTCTTCACGGGCTACCGGTGCTTCGTCACGGGATTCGCGCGGCTCGCGGACTTCACGTGGTTCGCGCGGCTGACGCTCTTCACGCGGCTCACGTGGGGCGCGCTCTTCACGCGGCTTGCGTTCTTCATCGCGGCGACCGTTACGGTTGCGGCTCTGCTGACGACCGTTGCGACGCTCTTCGTTGCGGGCCGGACGCTCGGTGGCTGGTTTTTCAACCACAACCGGAGCAACTGGCTCTTCCTTGGTGGCGAACAGGCTGACCAGCGACTTCACCAGGCCTTTGAACAGGCTTGGCTCTGGCGCGGCAACCGGAGCAGGTGCCGGGGCTGGAGCGGCGACTTCGGTCGGAACCGGAGCGTTGGCGCGGGCCGGAGCCGTCTTGACCGCGGCTTCCTGGCGAACCAGGGTGCGGGTCGCGGCGGCTGGCTGGACGTCTTCGACATCGGCGGCAGCGGCAGCGATTTCGTAGCTGGACTGGTTGGTCGCGGCTTCCGGGCTGTCGTCACGCAGACGCTGAACTTCGAAATGCGGGGTTTCGAGGTGATCGTTCGGCAGGATGACGATGCGGGCGCGGGTGCGCAGTTCGATCTTGGTGATCGAGTTGCGTTTTTCGTTGAGCAGGAACGCGGCCACCGGGATCGGCACTTGAGCGCGAACTTCGGCGGTGCGGTCTTTCAGGGCTTCTTCTTCGATCAGGCGCAGGATCGCCAGGGACAGCGATTCGACGTCACGGATGATGCCGGTGCCGCTGCAGCGCGGGCAGACGATGCCGCTGCTTTCGCCCAGCGAAGGACGCAGACGCTGACGGGACATTTCCAGCAGGCCGAAGCGCGAGATGCGGCCGATCTGCACGCGAGCGCGGTCGGCTTCCAGGCATTCGCGGACTTTCTCTTCCACGGCGCGCTGGTTCTTGGCAGGGGTCATGTCGATGAAGTCGATGACGATCAGGCCGCCGATGTCGCGCAGGCGCAACTGACGGGCGATTTCTTCGGCCGCTTCAAGGTTGGTCTGCAGGGCGGTTTCTTCGATGTCGCTGCCTTTGGTGGCGCGCGCCGAGTTGATGTCGATGGACACCAGGGCTTCGGTCGGATCGATGACGATGGAGCCGCCGGACGGCAGTTCGACGACGCGCTGGAAAGCGGTCTCGATCTGGCTTTCGATCTGGAAACGGTTGAACAGCGGAACGCTGTCTTCGTACAGCTTGATCTTGCTGGCGTACTGCGGCATCACCTGGCGGATGAAGGTCAGGGCTTCGTCCTGGGCTTCAACGCTGTCGATCAGCACTTCGCCGATGTCCTGGCGCAGGTAGTCGCGGATGGCGCGGATGATCACGTTGCTTTCCTGGTAGATCAGGAACGGCGCGGAACGATCCAGCGAGGCTTCTTTGATGGCGGTCCAGAGTTGCAGCAGGTAATCGAGGTCCCACTGCATTTCTTCGCTGCTGCGGCCAAGGCCTGCAGTGCGCACGATCAGACCCATGTCGGCCGGAGCGACCAGACCGTTCAGCGCTTCACGCAGTTCGTTGCGTTCTTCGCCTTCGATGCGACGGGAGATGCCGCCGGCACGCGGGTTGTTCGGCATCAGAACGAGGTAACGACCGGCCAGGCTGATGAAGGTGGTCAGGGCTGCGCCCTTGTTGCCACGTTCTTCTTTTTCGACCTGAACGATGACTTCCTGGCCTTCGCTCAGGACGTCCTTGATGTTGACGCGGCCTTCAGGGGCTTTCTTGAAGTATTCGCGGGAGATTTCTTTGAGGGGCAGGAAGCCGTGGCGCTCGGAGCCGAAATCGACAAAGGCAGCCTCAAGGCTTGGTTCGATGCGAGTGATGCGGCCTTTATAGATGTTGGCCTTTTTCTGCTCGCGTGCACCGGATTCGATGTCCAGGTCGTAGAGGCGCTGGCCATCCACCAGTGCAACACGCAACTCTTCGGGTTGAGTTGCGTTAATCAGCATTCTTTTCATGTAGTACCGTCGGTTTCCGGGCTGCCGGAAACGGCGTTCGGCACACACGACTTCTCACGGTCGGTGTCAGGTGCGTCGGGAGTGGTTGGCCATTCCCGTGTCCAGCGATGTCCGGCCAATTGGGCCGTTATCGCGACGTACGCGTCCTGCTTGCTGTGGCTACTTAAGCACTCAGTCAGGAGGAGGAATCAACCGGTGGCTGTGGACGAGATGAAGCGTCTTGATAAAACCTGTTGCTACACAGTCCAGCGGTTGTGCATCTCCACCCTACACGTATCCCTGATAATTCGGGTGCTGCCGCGCGCAGAATCCGCAGCGGGTTGGCATTTACCGTGAGCTCCGAAAGGGGAGGTCACGCATCATGGCTAATTCAGGCGGTGTTTCCGGAGTCTTCGCTCGGGGTCATCCGCGGCTGACTGCACTTTGTGAACTGGCCGTGAATATGGCTCGCGTGGCGAGTCAAAACTCTGCTTTGCGGCGTGATTCAGGCCTCATGTCACCTGCGCTTGTTACAGCTGCAAACTCCACCGTTACGTAGCAAAAGCCCCGTAGGACGGCCTCGCGTCCTGGTGAATTGCGTTGGTCAGGGCCGGTTTTTGACCGTGGTTCCGCTGTCCAGGCCGCTTTTGGCGGCGTTCGCGACTATAGCAGCAATGATTAAGTGCTTCAATTCCATAAAAAATTGTTATCATCGGCGCCATGACGACTACTGCCCCTTCGACTCCAGGCGTTCAACTGCTTGAGGTCTCGCCGGAATATGCCGGCCAACGAATCGACAATTTCCTCCTCGCCCGGCTCAAAGGCGTGCCCAAGACCTTGATTTACCGCATTTTGCGCAAAGGCGAAGTGCGTGTGAACAAAGGTCGGATCAAGCCCGAATACAAGCTGCAGGCCGGCGACATCGTGCGCGTGCCACCCGTGCGCGTGCCTGAGCGTGACGAACCGGTGCCTTTGGCCCAAGGCCTGTTGCAGCGCCTGGAAGCCTCGATTGTCTACGAAGACAAGGCCCTGATCGTGATCAACAAGCCCGCCGGCATTGCGGTTCACGGTGGCAGCGGCCTGAATTACGGCGTTATCGAAGCCTTTCGTCAGTTGCGTCCCGATGCCAAGGAGCTCGAGCTGGTTCACCGTCTCGATCGTGATACCTCCGGGCTGCTGATGATCGCCAAGAAGCGCAGCATGTTGCGTCACTTGCATGCCGCGTTGCGCGGTGATGGTGTCGACAAACGCTACATGGCACTGGTTCGTGGCAACTGGGCAACCTCGATCAAGCAGGTCCGTGCGGCGCTCGGCAAGAGCAATCTGCGCTCTGGTGAGCGCATGGTCGAAGTCGACGAGGAGGAGGGCAAGGAGTCTGTGACCGTGTTCAAGGTCCTGCGTCGCTTTGGCGATTTTGCCACTCTGATCGAAGCCAAGCCGATCACCGGTCGCACGCACCAGATCCGCGTCCACACGTTGCACGCCGGGCACTGCATTGCCGGTGACACCAAATACGGCGATGACGGTTTCAGCAAGGAAATCCGTGATCTGGGCGGCAAGCGCCTGTTTCTGCACGCCTACATGCTGACCGTGCCGCTGCCCGATGGCGGTGAACTCAAGTTGCAGGCGCCGGTCGATGAAATGTGGGCCAAGACTGTGGAGCGATTGAGTGCGCCCATCTGATTACAAACTGCTGATTTTCGATTGGGACGGCACGCTCGCCGATTCCATTCATCGGATTGTCGAGGCGATGCACTCGGCGTCCGGGCGCTCCGGTTTCGAGTTGCGTGATGACTTTGCCGTCAAAGGCATTATCGGTCTGGGTTTGCCCGAGGCGATCCGTACGCTGTATCCCGAAATCAGCGATGCCGAAATGACCTTGTTTCGCGAGTATTACGCCGATCACTACATCGCTGCAGAAGCCGTGCCTTCGCCGTTGTTCGAAGGCGTAGTCGAGTCGATGGCGTCCTTTCGCGAGCAGGGTTATCACCTGGCAGTTGCGACCGGCAAGAATCGTCGCGGGCTGGATCGGGTGCTCAAGGCCAATGGCTGGGAAGATTATTTCGATATCACCCGCGCTGCCGATGAAACTGCAAGCAAGCCGCACCCTCTGATGCTGGAGCAGATCCTTGCGCATTGCGGTGTGCGTGCCGAGCAGGCGCTGATGGTCGGCGATTCGTCCTTCGATCTGCTGATGGCGCGTAATGCAGGGATGGATTCGGTGGCGGTCAGTTATGGCGCGCAATCGATCGAATCGCTGCAGCAGTTCGAGCCGCGACTGTCGATCGACCATTTTTCCGAATTGCACGCCTGGCTGGGGCAGCAGGCTTAATACGTTTTTGCTGGGGTGGATGGCATGACCGACGAATGGAAAGCACCGGCCAAGGCAACTGCCGACGACGGTGATGCGAAAAGCTGGAAGCTGCTGGAAAAGACCCTGCTGGCCGGCGTGCAGGAGCAGCGTCGATCGCGGCGCTGGGGCATCTTCTTCAAGCTGCTGACCTTTGTTTATCTGTTTGTTGCGCTGATCCTGTTCACGCCGTTGATGGACATGGAGAAGAGCGCTACGCGCAGCTCCAACTACACCGCGTTGATCGACGTCACCGGCATGATCGCCGACAAGGAGCCTGCCAGCGCCGACAACATCGTCGGCAGCCTGCGCGCGGCGTTCGAAGACAAGAAGGTCAAGGGCGTAATCCTGCGCATCAACAGTCCGGGTGGTAGTCCGGTGCAGTCGGGTTATGTGTATGACGAGATCAAACGTCTGCGCGGCCTGCATCCTGACACCAGGCTGTACGCGGTGATTTCCGACTTGGGCGCTTCCGGTGCCTATTACATCGCCAGTGCGGCGGATCAGATCTACGCCGACAAGGCCAGTCTGGTGGGCTCCATTGGTGTGACGGCGGCCGGTTACGGGTTTGTCGGCACCATGGAGAAGCTTGGCGTCGAGCGTCGCACTTACACCTCTGGCGAGCACAAGGCGTTCCTCGATCCGTTCCAGCCGCAAAAGCCGGAAGAGACCGCGTTCTGGCAAAGTGTGCTGGATACCACGCACAAGCAGTTCATCAATAGCGTCAAGCAGGGGCGTGGCGATCGCTTGAAAGACAAAGAGCATCCGGAGCTGTTCTCCGGGCTGGTCTGGTCTGGTGAGCAGGCGCTGCCATTGGGGCTGATCGATGGTCTGGGCAATGCCAGTTCGGTGGCGCGTGATGTGATTGGCGAAAAGGAACTGGTGGACTTCACCGTTCAGGAATCGCCGTTCGACCGCTTCTCGAAGAGGCTCGGTGCCAGCGTTGCCGAGAAACTGGCAATGTGGATGGGTTTCAACGGCCCGTCGTTGCGCTGATCGAATGCTGCAAGAAAAACCGGCCTGAGGGCCGGTTTTTTGTGGGTCAGGGAATCTGTACGCCTTCCGTCAACAGCATGTCGATCAGGCGAATCAGCGGCAGGCCGATCAGGCTGGTGGCGTCCGGGCCTTCGGTGGATTGAAACAGGCTCACGCCCAGTCCTTCGGCCTTGAAGCTGCCGGCGCAGTCGTAGGGCTGCTCGGCGCGCAGGTAGCGCTCGACGCGGGGCTGGTCCAGCACGCGCATGTGCACGGTGAAAGGCACGCAGTCGACCTGGCAGTGGCCGGTCTGGCTGTTGAGCAGGGCCAGGCCGGTGAGGAAGGTCACGCTGGCGCCGCTGGCGGCCATCAGTTGTTCGCGGGCGTTCTCGAAGGTGTGCGGCTTGCCGATGATGCGCTCGCCGAGTACCGCAACCTGGTCGGAGCCGATGATCAGATGAGCGGGGTGGCTGTCGGCCAGGGCTCGGGCTTTCTGTTCGGCGAGGCGTTTGACCAGCTCGATTGCCGACTCGTCCGGGCGATGGCTTTCATCGATATCCGGCGAGCTGCAGACGAACGGCAGGCGCAGGCGGCTGAGCAATTCCCGACGATAGGTCGAGCTTGAAGCGAGTAATAAAGGCAGCATTCGCATCTCCAGAGGCAGGCGACAGATTCTAGCGGAGCCGCGCAAGTGACGGACAGGGCACAATTTCCTTTGACATGGGTGGGTGCATCCCTATAATGCTGCGCCTATGTTGAATGACCCGATTCCACCTCACGTTGACCCGCGCAAATTGGCTGACCGTGGCACCACCCTTCAAGGTGAACTGCTGCTGGCCGATTTGAAGAGACTCTGCGACCCGCTTTCCGACGATGTCGGTACGGTGCAGGCAAAATTCGTTTTTGAACGAGATGAACGTAAATCTGTGGTGATCCACAGCTTTATCGACACCGAAGTCAAAATGGTTTGCCAGCGTTGTCTTGAGCTGGTCACCCTGCCGATCCACAGCGAATGCAGTTACGCTGTTGTGAAGGAGGGTGCGAATACCCAGTCGTTACCGAAAGGTTATGACGTGCTGGAACTGGGCGAAGATCCATTGGATCTGCAGTCACTGATCGAGGAGGAGCTTCTGCTCGCCTTGCCCATTGTGCCTGCTCATCATCCGGAAGAATGCCAGCAGCCGGCGGGAGCAGATGAGCCCGAACCGAGCGAGGACGAGGTAACGCGGTCCAACCCGTTCAGTGTATTGGCGCAGTTAAAGCGTGACCCAAACGTTTAGGAGTTAATCAATTATGGCTGTTCAGCAGAACAAAAAATCCCGCTCTGCCCGTGACATGCGCCGTTCGCACGACGCTCTCGAGGCTAGCACCCTGTCTGTAGAAAAAACCACTGGTGAAGTTCACCTGCGTCACCACGTATCGCCAGAAGGCGTATACCGTGGCCGTAAAGTGATCGACAAGGGCGCTGACGAGTAATCACTTGTCCGCTCAAGTCATCGCGATTGACGCAATGGGCGGGGACTTCGGTCCCCGCAGCATTGTTCAGGCCAGCCTTGCTTGCCTTTCTGCTACACCCTCGCTGCACCTGACCCTCGTCGGTCAACCCTCCCTTCTTGAAGAACTGATCACCGGCCAATCGGCTGCCGATCGCGCGCGCCTGACGATTGCTCCGGCGTCCGAAGTCATCACCATGGACGAAAAGCCTGCCCAGGCCCTGCGTGGCAAATCGGACTCGTCGATGCGTGTCGCCCTCGAATTGCTGCGTGACGGCAAGGTTCAGGCCTGTGTCAGTGCCGGCAATACCGGTGCCTTGATGGCCCTGTCGCGATTTGTGCTCAAGACCCTGCCGGGGATTGATCGTCCGGCCATGGTCGCCGCGATCCCTACCCAGAAGGGCTATTGCCAGTTGCTCGATCTGGGCGCCAACGTTGATTGCAGTGCCGAGCACTTGTTGCAGTTCGCCGTGATGGGGTCGGTGGCTGCGCAAACCCTGGGCATTGCCCGTCCGCGTGTCGCGCTGCTGAATATCGGCACCGAAGACATCAAGGGCAATCAGCAGGTCAAGCTGGCTGCAACGCTGTTGCAGGCTGCCCGGGGCATCAATTACATCGGTTTCATCGAAGGTGACGGCTTGTATCGCGGCGAGGCGGACGTAGTGGTTTGCGACGGTTTCGTCGGCAATATCCTGCTCAAGTCGAGCGAGGGCCTGGCGACCATGATCGCAGCGCGCATCGAGGCCTTGTTCAAGAAAAACCTGGCATCCCGTGCTGTTGGTGCCCTGGCGTTGCCGTTGATGAAGCGCCTGCAGGCTGATCTGGCGCCCGCGCGGCACAACGGTGCAAGCTTCCTGGGTCTGCAGGGAATCGTGGTGAAAAGTCACGGTTCGGCCGGGGTTCAGGGGTTTCAGAGTGCCATTCAGCGAGCGCTGATCGAGATTCAGGAGAATCTTCCCGAACGCCTGCACGGCCGTCTGGAGGATTTGTTGTCTTAGGCGTTTTCGTCGGACAATGCTTAAATGTGACCGCCCGGTTCAAAGGGCCATCCAACTGTCAGTTTCTTGCGTCCCTCTAGCGGGATGCCATTTTTCCGACGACAAGATCATTAGGGGCTTGTTACATGTCTGCTTCCCTCGCATTCGTCTTTCCAGGACAGGGTTCGCAGTCCCTCGGCATGCTGGCCGAGCTGGGCGCGCAACATCCACTGATCCTCGAAACTTTCAAAGAAGCATCCGATGCTCTGGGCTACGACCTGTGGGCGCTGACCCAGCAGGGCCCGGAAGAGCTGCTCAATCAAACCGACAAAACCCAACCGGCCATTCTGACCGCTTCGATCGCCCTGTGGCGTCTGTGGTTGGCGGAAGGCGGTGCGCGTCCGGCCTTCGTTGCCGGTCACAGTCTGGGTGAATACAGCGCGCTGGTCGCTGCCGGCAGCCTGAGCCTGGCCGACGCGGTAAAGCTCGTTGAACGCCGTGGCCAACTGATGCAGGAAGCCGTTCCGGCCGGGCAGGGCGGCATGGCTGCCATCCTCGGTCTGGAAGATGCCGATGTTCTCGCTGCCTGTGCCGAAGCGGCGCAAGGCGAAGTGGTCAGCGCGGTGAACTTCAACTCCCCGGGCCAGGTGGTGATCGCCGGTGCCAAGGCTGCCGTTGAGCGCGCCATCGAAGGCTGCAAGGCTCGTGGCGCCAAGCGTGCCATGCCGCTGCCGGTCAGCGTGCCGTCGCACTGCGAGCTGATGCGCCCGGCCGCCGAGCGCTTCGCCGAATCCATCGCTGCCATCGACTGGCAGGCGCCGCAGATCCCTGTGGTACAGAACGTCAGCGCCCAGGTGCCGGCGGATCTGGAAACCCTCAAGCGTGATCTGCTGGAGCAACTCTACAAGCCGGTACGCTGGGTCGAGTCCGTACAGACTCTGGCCGCCAAAGGCGCGACCAACCTGGTCGAGTGCGGTCCTGGCAAGGTGCTGGCCGGTCTGAACAAACGTTGCGCCGAAGGCGTTTCGACTTCCAACCTCAATACCCCAGACGCTTTCGCTGCTGCTCGCGCAGCGGCTGTCTGAATCAGGAGAAGCTTGCATGAGTCTGCAAGGTAAAGTTGCACTGGTCACCGGCGCAAGCCGTGGCATCGGCCAGGCTATCGCACTGGAACTGGGTCGTCAGGGCGCCATCGTTGTTGGCACCGCGACTTCCGCTTCGGGCGCCGAGCGCATTGCTGCGACCCTGAAGGAAAACGGCATTCAGGGCGCAGGTTTCGAACTGAACGTCACCAGCGACGAATCGGTTACCAAAGTGCTAGCGAGCATCCAGGAGCAGTTCGGTGCGCCGGTGGCGATTCTGGTCAACAATGCCGGCATCACCCGCGATAACCTGATGATGCGCATGAAAGACGACGAGTGGTACGACGTGATCGATACCAACCTGAACAGTCTGTATCGCCTGTCCAAGGGCGTTCTGCGCGGCATGACCAAGGCGCGTTGGGGCCGAATTATCAGTATTGGCTCGGTGGTGGGTGCCATGGGCAACGCTGGCCAAGTAAACTATGCAGCCGCCAAGGCCGGTCTGGAAGGTTTCAGCCGTGCCATGGCGCGTGAAGTCGGTTCGCGTTCGATTACGGTCAACTCGGTAACCCCAGGGTTCATCGACACCGATATGACTCGCGAGCTGCCTGAAGCACAGCGTGAAGCCTTGCAGACGCAGATTCCGCTGGGCCGTCTGGGACAAGCTCAAGAGATCGCGTCCGTGGTCGCTTTTCTTGCATCCGACGGTGCGGCATACGTGACCGGGGCTACAATCCCGGTTAACGGCGGGATGTACATGTAATTCAAATGTGACGGATTGCTTCAAAAAAATGTCATACGAGCTGTCTAAAATCCGTTATAAAGCTGCAATCTATTTATAGGCAGAGGGCCGCAGGGTTTGAGGAGTGAAGCTTTCAGTTGAAAAGCTGAAAAGTCTTTCTATACACTTACCCACTGGCCAGCTGCCTGAATTTGTCCATTAGGAGTGAAAACAAGGTATGAGCACCATCGAAGAGCGCGTCAAGAAAATCGTTGCCGAGCAACTGGGTGTTAAAGAAGAAGAAGTGGTCAACACCGCTTCCTTCGTAGAAGACCTGGGTGCCGACTCCCTTGACACCGTTGAGCTGGTGATGGCTCTGGAAGAGGAATTCGAGACCGAAATCCCTGACGAAGAAGCTGAGAAGATCACTACTGTACAAGCTGCAATCGACTACGTTACTAGCCACCAGGCGTAATAGTTTGTAATCGTTGCTTGCTGTCATGGAAAAACCGCACTGCCATCATGGCGTGCGGTTTTTTCTTTAGGCCTGATGCAAAGTCGTCATTTGAAAAAGGAGAGTGCTGTGTCGCGTAGACGCGTCGTAGTCACCGGTATGGGTATGTTGTCGCCACTGGGCACGGATGTGCCGAGCAGTTGGCAGGGCATTCTGGCTGGCCGCAGTGGCATTGGTCTGATCGAACACACCGACCTTTCTGCCTATTCCACCCGCTTTGGCGGCTCGGTAAAGGGCTTCAATGTCGAGGAATACCTGTCGGTCAAGGAAGCGCGCAAGCTCGACCTGTTCATTCAGTACGGTCTGGCGGCCGGCTTTCAAGCCGTACGCAATGCCGGTCTGGAAGTCACCGATGCCAACCGTGAACGCATTGGCGTGGCCATGGGTTCGGGTATCGGCGGTCTGACCAACATCGAAGAAACCAGCCGCACCCTGCACGAGACTGGCCCGCGCCGGATTTCTCCGTTCTTTGTGCCTGGCTCGATCATCAATATGATTTCCGGTTTCCTGTCCATCCACCTGGGTGCACAGGGGCCTAACTACGCCATCGCCACAGCGTGTACCACCGGTACGCACTGCATCGGCATGGCGGCGCGCAACATCATGTACGACGAAGCCGACGTGATGATTGCCGGCGGTGCCGAGATGGCCGCGTGCGGTCTGGGCATGGGCGGCTTTGGTGCTTCCCGTGCGCTGTCGACCCGCAACGACGAGCCGACCCGCGCCAGCCGTCCGTGGGACAAGGGTCGTGACGGTTTCGTACTGTCCGACGGCGCCGGTGCCCTGGTGCTCGAAGAACTCGAGCACGCCAAGGCCCGTGGCGCGACCATCTACGCCGAACTGATCGGTTTCGGCACCAGTGGCGACGCCTTCCACATGACTTCGCCACCCGCCGACGGCGCTGGTGCCGCGCGCTGCATCACCAATGCGCTGCGCGATGCGAAGATCAACGTCGATCAAGTGCAATACATCAACGCCCACGGCACTTCGACCCCGGCCGGTGACCTCGCTGAAGCCAACGCGATCAAGTCGGTGTTCGGTGATCACGCCTACAAGCTGGCGGTCAGCTCCACCAAGTCCATGACCGGTCACCTGCTGGGTGCGGCGGGCGCGGTCGAGGCGATCTTCAGCGTGCTGGCGATCAACAGCCAGGTGGCGCCGCCAACCATCAACCTCGATGAGCCGGACGAAGGCTGCGACCTCGATTTCGTGCCGCATACCGCGCGCAACATGGACATCGATGTCGTGCTGTCCAACTCGTTCGGGTTTGGCGGCACCAACGGCACGTTGGCGTTCCGTCGGTTCGCCGGCTGATGGACTGCTGGGTCGACGGTCTGCCGGCTGACGCTCTGTCGCTGAAAGATCGCGGCCTGGCTTACGGCGACGGTCTGTTCGAGACCATCGCCGTGCGTGGCGGTCAGCCGTTGCTGCTGGATCGGCATCTGACGCGACTGGCCGATGGCTGTGCGCGTCTGGCCATCGCAGCCGACATCGAGCAGGTTCGCCATGAGCTGCAATCCTATGCCGCCGCAATGGGCGAGGGCGTGCTCAAGCTCATCCTCACCCGTGGCGACGGATTGCGCGGTTATGCGCCGGATCCTTCGGCGCAGGGCCGACGCATTCTGCAAGGCAATCCTCCCGCCGCTTATCCAGCGGCCCACGCCGAGCAGGGCGTTCGCCTGTTTCCGTGCAGCACGCGTTTGTCCAGACAACCGTCGCTCGCCGGGCTCAAACACCTCAATCGACTGGAACAGGTTATTGCCCGCGCCGAATGGCAGGACAGTGAACACGCCGAAGGTTTGATGCTCGATCAGGCCGGTCGGGTGATCGAAGGCGTGTTCAGCAATCTGTTCCTGGTGCGTGACGGTGTGCTGATCACGGCGGACCTGAAACGCTGCGGCGTGGCCGGGGTGATGCGCGCAGAAATATTGTTTCAGGCCGAGTCCCTGGGCATCCCCGTGCAAATCACCGACATCCTCCTCGAACAGCTGCAATGGGCGGATGAAGTCTTTGTCTGCAACAGCGTGTATGGCGTCTGGCCGGTACGCGCCTGTGCTGCTCTGAGCTGGCCGGTTGGCCCGCTCACCCGTAAACTGCAAACCATTGCCCGCGCGCTACTGGATGCCTGATTCGTGAGACGTAAACTTTTGCTGCTGCTGGAAACCGGACTGGTTCTGGCAGGGCTGCTGTTGGGCGCCAGCGCCTGGAAGATTCATTCGGCACTGGAACAGCCCCTGAACATCACGCAGGAAGAACTGCTGGATGTGCCCAAGGGATCCACCCCGACCCGTACTTTTCTTGGACTCGAAGCCGATGGCGTCATCAAGGACGCGTTCTGGCTGCGGGTCTATTGGCGTTTCAACCTCGCCGGCACGCCGATTCACAGCGGTGAATACCGCATGCAGCCGGGCATGACCGTCAACGGCCTGATCGACCTGTGGAAGCGCGGCGATGTGGTTCAGTACAGCCTGACCCTGGTCGAGGGGTGGAATTTCCATCAAGTGCGCGCCGCGCTGGCCAAAGATGAAAAGATCGAGCAAACCCTCAACGGCCTGAGCGACAGCGATGTGATGGCCAAAATCGGTCACAAGGGCCTGTTCCCTGAAGGCCGCTTCTTCCCCGACACCTACCGCTTCGTGCGCGGTGTGACCGATACCGAACTGTTGAAAAAGGCCTTCGACCGTCTCGACGAAGTGCTGGCCAAGGAGTGGGAAAAACGCTCCGCCGACGTGCCTTACACCGAGCCCTATCAGGCGCTGATCATGGCGTCGCTGGTAGAGAAGGAAACCGGCGTGCCTCAGGAGCGTGGCCAGATTGCCGGCGTCTTTGTGCGTCGCATGGCGCTGGGCATGCAGCTGCAGACCGATCCGACGGTGATCTACGGTCTGGGCGACCGCTACAACGGCAAGCTGACCCGCGCCCACCTCAAGGAAGCCACGCCGTACAACACGTACATGATTCCCGGCCTGCCGCCGACGCCGATCGCCATGGTCGGACGTGAAGCCATTCACGCGGCTCTCAACCCGGTGGAAGGCACCAGTCTCTACTTCGTTGCCCGTGGCGATGGCAGCCACGTGTTCTCCGATGATCTGGACGCGCACAACAACGCGGTGCGCGAATACCAGCTCAAGCGGCGCGCGGATTACCGCTCGAGCCCGGCGCCGACGACCGCGCCCGAGGCCGCTCCGGCAGCCGAGGAGGCGATTCCTGCCGCTTCACCCGATACTGCACCGGAATCGTTGCCGCAGCCGCCTGCTCAAGAGCCTGCGCCGACGCCGGAACCGGAAGCCTCCGCTCCCCAAAACACGCAATGACTTTGATTAAGGACTGCCTGTGACTGGCTTGTTTATTACCCTGGAAGGCCCGGAAGGCGCCGGCAAAAGCACCAACCGCGAATACCTCGCCGAGCGCCTGCGCGCCGCCGGTATTGAAGTGGTGCTGACCCGCGAGCCCGGCGGTACGCCGCTGGCCGAGCGCATTCGTGAGGTGTTGCTGGCCCCGGTCGACGAAGTGATGAACCCGGACACCGAGCTGCTGCTGGTGTTCGCCGCCCGTGCCCAGCATCTGGCTGAAGTCATTCGCCCGGCGCTGGCCCGTGGTGCGGTGGTGCTGTGTGACCGTTTCACCGATTCTACTTACGCCTATCAGGGCGGCGGTCGCGGCTTGTCGCTGGAGCGCATCGCGGCGCTGGAGACTTTCGTGCAAGGCGATTTGCGTCCCGACCTGACGCTGATTTTCGATCTGCCGGTGGAAATCGGCCTGGCCCGGGCCAGCGCCCGTGGACGTCTGGATCGTTTCGAGCTGGAAGGCCGTGAGTTCTTCGAGGCCGTACGCAGTGCGTTCCTCAAGCGCGCCGAAGCTGATCCGGCGCGCTATGTGCGGATCGATGCCGGCCAGCCGTTGGCCAAGGTTCAACAATCGCTGGATACCCTGATTCCGAACTTGCTGGAGTTGAGCCGTGGCTGAGGCCTATCCGTGGCAGGACAGCCTCTGGCAGCAACTGGCCGGTCGCACTCAGCACGCCCACGCTTATCTTTTGCATGGCTCGGCTGGTATCGGCAAACGCGCGCTGGCCGAGCGGCTGATGGCCAGCCTGCTGTGCCAGCGTCCGACGCCTGAAGCCTGCGGCGAGTGCAAATCCTGCCTGCTGCTCAAGGCCGGCAGCCACCCGGACAATTACATCCTCGAACCGGAAGAAGCGGACAAGGCGATCAAGGTCGACCAGGTGCGCGATCTGGTCAGTTTCGTGGTGCAGACCGCGCAACTGGGCGGGCGCAAGGTGGTGCTGATCGAGCCGGTGGAGTCGATGAACATCAACGCCGCCAACGCCTTGCTCAAGAGCCTTGAAGAGCCGTCCGGCGATACCGTGCTGTTGCTGGTCAGCCACCAGCCGAGCCGGTTGTTGCCGACCATCAAGAGCCGCTGCGTGCAGCAGGCCTGTCCGCTGCCGAGCGAATCCGTGAGCCTGCAATGGCTGGCTCAGGCACTGCCGGAATGTTCCGAAGACGAACGGGTCGAACTGTTGACTCTGGCCGCCGGCTCACCGTTGGCCGCCGTCACGTTGCAGGGGCAGGGCGTGCGTGAACAGCGCGCGCAGGTTGTCGAAGGCGTGAAGAAGCTGCTCAAACAGCAGCAATCACCGACACAACTGGCCGAGGAATGGAAAAGCATTCCGATGCTGCGGCTGTTCGACTGGTTCTGCGACTGGTCGAGCCTGATCCTGCGCTATCAATTGACCGAGGATGAAGCAGGCCTCGGCCTGACCGACATGCGCAAGGTCGTGCAGTATCTGGCGCAGAAAAGTGCTCAGCCTAAAGTGCTGGATATTCAGGACTGGATCCTCGCCCAGCGTCAGAAAGTCCTGAGCAAGGCCAACCTCAATGCGGCGTTGCTGCTGGAAGCGTTGCTGGTGCAATGGGCGAGCTTGCCTGGCCAAAGATAAGAATGTGTACCTAGACTCTGAACATCAGCAGTGGAGGTCAACATGAATGAACCTGTCAGCCCGGGGCCGCGCAACGGCATCTTGTCCCTGACCATCAAGGACAAGTCGGTCCTTTACGCCGCCTACATGCCGTTCATCAAGAACGGCGGCCTGTTCATCCCGACCAACAAGAGCTACAAGTTAGGCGACGAGGTGTTCATGCTGCTGAACCTGATGGACGAGGCGGAGAAGATTCCGGTGGCCGGCAAAGTGGCCTGGATCACCCCCAAAGGCGCCCAAGGCAACCGCGCAGCCGGCGTCGGCGTGCAATTCAACGATGGCGACAACACCGCGCGCAGTCGCATCGAAACTCATCTGGCCGGAGCCCTGAAGTCCGACCGTCCCACTCATACGATGTAAGTTGCAGTCCTTTTTATGCTTGTAGATTCCCATTGTCACCTTGATCGCCTCGACCTCGCCGCTCACGACGGTTCCCTGGATGCCGCGCTGGATGCGGCCCGTCAGCGCGGAGTCGGACACTTCCTGTGCATCGGCGTCAGCGCCGACAACGCGGCCGACGTCAAAGCCCTGGCCGAGCGTTACGACGACGTCGATTGTTCGGTCGGCGTGCATCCGCTGGATGTGCAGCCGGGCGCGGCGCCGGCGCTGGACTGGCTGTTGCACGAGCTCAATCACCCGAAAGTGGTGGCGATCGGTGAAACCGGTCTGGACTATCACTACGAGCCAGAAGCCGCCGAACTGCAGCAGGAATCGTTCCGTCTGCACCTGCAAGCTGCGCAGCAGACCGGCAAACCGGTGATCATCCACACCCGTGGCGCCCGCGCCGATACGCTTGAGTTGTTGCGCGAAGCCGCGCTGCCCCAGGCCGGTGTGCTGCATTGCTTCACCGAAGACTGGGACATGGCCAAGGCGGCGCTGGACATGGGTTATTACATTTCCCTGTCGGGCATCGTCACCTTCCGCAATGCCGACGCGCTGCGCGATGTGGCGAGCAAGGTTCCGGCCGATCGCCTGCTGGTGGAAACCGATTCGCCGTACCTGGCGCCGATCCCTTATCGCGGCAAACCGAACCTGCCGCAATACGTGCGGGAAGTGGCAGAGTTTCTGGCGATGCTGCGCGGCGAGAACTACGAGCGTTTTGCCGAGCAGACCACCGAGAACTTCAAGCGACTGTTTCCGCTTGCGAATGTAAAAGCCTGAATCGCAGGCAAAAAAAACCCGGGTTCTGGGGGGTGAATCCGGGTTAAGACCATTAGGAGTAAAACAAAGGCACGCGGTCCCTTGGTACCTTTACCGGCGCGACACTTGGGGGAGATGTCGCCCGACAGTTCAAGTATTGATCAGTCTGGCGCCGAGTCCAGTTGGCCGGCCGGGGTTTTTAAACAAATTTGGAATACGTTCGCTTCGGTTATGTTCTCATTCCCCCCGAAACGTTCGTGAAATGAACAAGAAACACAGATATGGTCGGATGATCCGTGCATTTTTGCGCAAGTTAGGCATAATACGCGGCTTCGAATTTTGACCCCTACAGACCTTTTCTTATGCACAAAGAACCTCGTAAGGTCCGTGAGTTTCGTCGCCGCGAGCAAGAAATTCTCGATACCGCGCTCAAGCTGTTCCTCGAACAAGGTGAAGACAGTGTCACCGTCGAGATGATTGCTGATGCCGTGGGTATCGGCAAAGGCACGATCTACAAGCACTTCAAGTCCAAGGCCGAAATCTATCTGCGCCTGATGCTCGATTACGAGCGCGACTTGAACGAGCTGTTGCACTCGGCCGATGTCGACAAGGACAAGGAAGCGCTGTCCCGTGCCTACTTTGAATTCCGCATGCGCGACCCGCAGCGCTATCGCCTGTTCGATCGCCTGGAAGAGAAGGTGGTCAAGGGCAATCAGGTGCCCGAGATGGTCGAGGAGCTGCACAAGATCCGTGCCTCGAACTTCGAACGCCTGACGCTGCTCATCAAGGGCCGCATCAGCGAAGGCAAGCTTGAGGACGTGCCGCCGTACTTCCATTACTGCGCTTCCTGGGCGCTGGTGCACGGCGCGGTGGCGCTGTATCACTCGCCGTTCTGGAGCAATGTGCTGGAAGATCAGGAAGGTTTCTTCCAGTTCCTGATGGATATCGGCGTGCGTATGGGCAACAAGCGCAAGCGTGACCCTGAAACCCCAAGCAGCTGAATCATTCAGTCGCCTTATGCGCCGTGTTTTTCGCTACATGGCGCAGTACCGCAGGAATATACTCAGGCATAGGGCTTGCTAAAACTTGAATTGTGAGTCAAGTTTTAGCCGCTCGATTTTCCATCGCCGGAGTGCTTCATGATCGTTGACCGTCAAGGCAGGCGTTTTCGCAATTTGCGGATCAGTCTGACTTCAGCCTGCAATTACGCCTGTACCTACTGCGTGCCCAACGGCAAGCGGCTGGTGGCTGCGCAGGATGAACTGTCGGCCGAGGCCATGGCACGTGGCGTGGCCTATCTGATCGAAGCCGCCGGCATCGAGCGCCTGCGCATCACCGGCGGCGAGCCGCTGGTCAGCCCCAAGCTCGAATCCTTCATGAGCGCCGTCGGCAGGATGGGCCTGGAAGACATCAGCCTGACCACCAACGGTCAGCTCCTGGCGAAAAAACTCCCGCTGCTGGTCGATGCCGGCCTGCGACGCATCAACGTTTCCCTCGATACCCTGGACGCCGGCGCGTTCCGCAGCATTGCCCGTGGCGGCGATCTGGCCACCGTGCTGGATGGCATGGATCAGGCGGCCGCGGCGGGAATGAAGATCAAGGTCAACATGGTGCCGTTGCGCGGACAGAACCTCGACCAGGTGATGCCGCTGCTCGATTACTGCCTCGAGCGCGGCTTTGAGCTGCGCTTCATTGAGCTGATGCGCATGGGCCACCTGGCCTCTGATTCCAATGCCTTCCTGCAACAGTTCGTCAGCCTGCAACAGCTGCTGAGCCTGATCGGCGAACATTACGAGTACGCGCAAACCGACGCGCCGGTGGACGCCACGGCGGTTCGCTATGCGATTCCCGGTCGGGGCAACTTCGGCGTGATCGCCAACGAAAGCGTGCCGTTCTGCCGAACCTGCTCGCGCCTGCGCCTGTCGTCGACCGGATGGCTGCATGGCTGCCTGTCGTCGAGCAACCGCCACTACGTCGGTGACCTGCTCGACAAGCCGCGTCACGAAGCGCTGCCGGCGTTGCAGCGACTGCTGGTCAAGGCTTTGGGCGACAAGCAGGAAGTCGCATTCTCCGGCGGCGCCACCGTTATGAAGATCATCGGCGGCTAAGTCCGGTTTAGCCACAAAGTCTTATTTCAAAGCGGATACCTGCACATTTCCAAGGACTGGCGCAAAAGCTGCATCCTACGGCCATTCGCCGGTTTTCCGTCACCGGCTTCTGGAGGATTAGGATGCGTAGCCTGGTTTTGCTGCTGGCCGTTTTGGCGCTGGGCGGCTGTATGACTGTCAGTGACATGGCCGAAGGGACTCGCTACCAGATGAGCGACGCTGGGCTGCTGGATCACAGCGACAGCCGTCGCGTAAACAATTTCCGCATTCAGCCGGATTCGTTCATCTACATTGCGCAAGGCTCGTTCGCGCCGCCGGGTGGTTCTTACCCGCGTCCCAACGTCGTCGCCGAAGAGGCCTTCAAAGGCTTCGTCGAATACTTCCCGATGGTCCGCCGCGCCCGCGCGCCGGAAGGCCTCGATCAGGCGATGGGCGAAGCTCGCGACGCCGGTGCCCACTACCTGCTGTACACCCGTTTCGCCAAGGCGGACGACCGCATCGGCAACTCCGATGAATGGCTGGATCAGGAAGCAGTGAATCGCCTCGGTATCGACGGCGGCGTGATTCAGATCATGTTGATCGAGACCAGCACCCAGTATTTGATTGATACTGCACGGATCAAGAGTCGTGGCGGTTTACTGACGTTCCACGACAACAAGCCCGAAGACCTGATCGGCCCACCGCTTGCGCAGTACGCGCGCAGCCTGCTGGGCGTCGGGGACCAGTAATTCAAGGAGTACGCCATGAGTGGCCCGCAAAAAGCCAATGACCTGCTGGGGCAAATCCCCAAAACCAAAGGCTTGCCGCCGGTGCACTTGTGGAACCCGGATTTCTGCGGCGACATCGACATGCGCATCGCCCGCGACGGAACCTGGTATTACCTGGGCACGCCGATCGGGCGCAAGCCGATGGTCAAGCTGTTCTCCACCATCATCCGCCGCGACGGCGATGACTATTTCCTGATTACTCCGGTTGAGAAAGTCGGGATCAAGGTCGACGACGCGCCATTCGTGGCGATTGCCGTCGAGGTGGAAGGCGAGGGTGAGGCGCAAGTGCTGCGCTTCACCACCAACGTCGATGAAACCACCGAGGCCGGCGCGGAACATCCGATCCGGGTCGAGATCGATCCGACCACGCAAGAGCCCGCACCTTACGTGCATGTACGCACCAACCTCGAAGCGCTAATTCACCGCAACGTGTTCTACCAATTGGTCGAACTGGCAGTCAGCCGTGAAATCGATGGCCAGCGCTGGCTCGGCGTCTGGAGCGGCGGCGAGTTCTTCCGCATCGGTCTCGAACCTTAAAAAAACCGCAGTCTGTGAAAGCAGGCTGCGGTTTTTTGTCGTTGACTCTTAATCGTATGATGATTAGCGTGGGCATCCACAGCGAACGGCTTCGGGGTGTCCATGTCGAGCAGTTTTCACGCATCAACGGTTGACTGGCTGGGCGCCTGGATTGCCGCCGGCCAGGTCAAACCCGGGCAGGCGATCAAGGTCGAGGCCGATCTGGGCGAGCAGCTCGGGGTCAGCCGCACCGTGATCCGCGAAGCCATCAAGACCCTCGTCGCCAAAGGCATGCTCGAAGTCGGGCCGAAAGTCGGCACGCGGGTGCTGCCGATCAAGCGCTGGAACCTGTTCGATCCGCAAGTCGTGGGCTGGTTGTCACGCAGCGGCCTGCCGGAAAACTTCGTCGATGACCTGCTCGACCTGCGCCGCACCATTGAACCGATGGCAGTGCGCTGGGCCTGCGAGCGGGCGACCGTCGAACAGGTCCAAGCCGTGCAGCAGGCCTACAACGCGCTCGAGCGGGCGGTCGACAGCGGCATCGATTACAACCGCGCCGACCAGTTCTTCCACGAATGCATTCTCGCCGCCAGCCACAATCAATTCATCGAGCAAATGGTGCCGGCCCTCGGCGCGCTGCTTGCCGTGTCCTTCGAAGTCTCGGCGGCCGATCCTGACGAACTGCGCCGCACTTTGCCCATCCACAAAGACATGGCCGACGCCATCGCCGCCCGGGATGCCGCGCGCGGGGTGTGGGCCTGCATGACCCTGATCGACAATGCCGACCTGGCCATCAAGCGGTTCTACCCGCAGGTGATGGCCGACAAAAAAGCCAGCTGACAAAAACAACAAGACAGGAGGTTGCATGACGTGGACTGCGGTGACAGAACATCGGGCGCAACTGGGCGAAGGCCCGTTCTGGGATGCGCCGACCCAGGCGCTGTACTGGGTGGACATCGCCGGCCAGCAGGCGCTGCGGCTGATCGGGCAGAACGTGCAGATCTGGCAGATGCCGGAGCACGTCTCGGCGTTCATTCCTTGCGCCAGCGGCGACGCGCTGGTGACCCTGAGCAGCGGCGTCTACCGGCTCGATCTCGATTCCCCCGGACTTGAGCCGCGACTGACGCTGTTCTGCGTCGCCGACCCGCAGCCGGGCAATCGCGCCAACGAAGCACGTTGCGATGGCCAGGGCCGCTTGTGGCTCGGCACCATGCAAAACAATATCGGCGAGCAGGGCGAGGATCTGCCGATCACCCGTCGCTCCGGCGGGCTGTTCCGGGTTGATCCGGATAAACGCGTCACGCCATTGCTGCGTGGTCTGGGCATTCCCAACACGCTGCTCTGGAGCGACGACGGCACCACGCTGCTGTTCGGCGACAGCCTCGACGGCACCTTGTATCGCTATTTCATTCACACCGACGGCAACCTCGACACTGCCCAGCCTTGGTACAGCGCCGATCAGAACGGCGGCCCGGACGGTTCGGCGATGGACGCCGAAGGCTACGTGTGGAACGCCCGCTGGGACGGCAGCTGCCTGCTGCGCCTGACGCCGTATGGCCAGATCGACCGCAAGATCGAACTGCCGATCAGCCGCCCGACCAGTTGCGTGTTCGGCGGCGCCGACCTGAAAACCCTGTACATCACCAGCGCCAAAAGTCCGCTGAACCACCCGCTGGACGGCGCCGTGCTGTCTTTGCGAGTGGACGTCGCCGGAAAACTCTGTACGCGATTCGCCGGTTAAATCCCAAAATATGGGATGCAAAATTATATATTGAGATTATTCGGCGGTCGGGTTTATAGTCGGCTCCAGCAGTAACACGCACTCACACTTAAAAAGAACAAAACAGGTGAAGTGATGCAGCGAATTTCCATCGCACTCCACAGCGGAGTCAGCGCTTCGGGCCGTTTAGGTACTGAGGCGTGCGCTCGCCTGTTTTGTTCCACAAGCCTTCCAGACCGGACATCGTCAGATGCCCGGTTTTTTTATGCTTTCGAACAGGAGTCCTGATTCATGGCTGAACCTCTGTCCCTGCCACCGGTGCCCGAGCCACCGAAAGGTGAGCGCCTGAAAAACAAGGTCGTGCTGCTGACCGGCGCCGCACAAGGCATCGGCGAAGCAATCGTCGCGACCTTCGCCTCGCAGCAGGCCAAACTGGTGATCAGCGATATCCAGGCTGAAAAGGTCGAGAAGGTCGCCGCGCACTGGCGCGAGCAGGGCGCCGATGTGCAAGCGATCAAGGCCGATGTATCACGTCAGCAGGATCTGCACGCCATGGCCAAACTGGCCATCGAGCTGCACGGTCGCATCGACGTGCTGGTCAACTGCGCCGGGGTCAACGTGTTCCGTGATCCACTGGAAATGACCGAAGAAGACTGGAAACGCTGCTTCGCCATCGACCTGGACGGCGCTTGGTACGGCTGCAAAGCCGTGTTGCCGCAGATGATCGAGCAAGGCATCGGCAGCATCATCAACATTGCCTCGACCCATTCCACAAACATCATTCCCGGCTGCTTTCCGTACCCGGTGGCCAAGCACGGCTTGCTCGGGCTGACCCGCGCGCTGGGCATCGAGTACGCGCCGAAGGGCATTCGCGTTAACGCCATCGCTCCGGGCTACATCGAAACCCAGCTCAACGTCGATTACTGGAACGGCTTCGCCGACCCACACGCCGAACGCCAGCGCGCCTTCGATCTGCACCCACCAAAACGCATCGGCCAACCGATTGAAGTGGCGATGACCGCCGTGTTCCTGGCCAGTGATGAAGCGCCGTTCATCAACGCCTCGTGCATCACCATCGATGGTGGTCGCTCGGTGATGTACCACGACTGAAAATCCGGATTTCAGGTGGCAAGTTCCGCCTGAAATCCAATCATCATACGATATGACTATTGTCGTCATGATTTGCGGGAAACGCTTCGACCGCTGTAACGCTTTTCAAATAACGCTCAAGAAAAATAACAAGGAGTCTGCTTATGAAACGTCGTTTCGGGATTCGTACCCTGTGCAGTACCGCGCTGGCGGTCACTGCGTTCAGCCTGAGCAGTTCGCTGCTGGCCGCCGATCCGGTGAAGATCGGTTTCCTGGTCAAGCAGGCCGAAGAGCCGTGGTTCCAGACTGAATGGGCCTTCGCCGAGAAAGCTGCCAAGGACAAAGGCTTCGAGCTGATCAAGATCGCCGTACCGGACGGCGAGAAAACCCTCTCGGCCATCGACAGCCTTGCGGCCAACGGCGCCAAGGGCTTCGTCATCTGCCCGCCGGACGTGTCCCTCGGCCCGGCGATCATGGCCAAGGCCAAACTCAATGACCTGAAAGTCATCGCCGTCGACGACCGCTTCGTCGACGCCAACGGCAAGTTCATGGAAGACGTGCCGTACCTCGGCATGGCCGCGTTCGAAGTCGGCCAGAAGCAGGGCGCCGCCATGGCCGCCGAGGCGAAAAAGCGTAACTGGGACTGGAAAGACACCTACGCGGTGGTCAACACCTACAACGAACTCGACACCGGCAAGAAGCGCACCGACGGCTCGATGAAGGCCCTCGAAGACGCCGGCATGCCGAAAGATCACATTTTGACTGCCGCCCTGAAAACCCTCGACGTACCGGGCAGCATGGACGCCACCAACTCGGCGCTGGTCAAGCTGCCGGGCGCGGCGAAGAACCTGATCATCGGCGGCATGAACGACAACACCGTGCTGGGCGGCGTGCGCGCCACCGAAGCTGCCGGGTTCGCCGCGGCCAACGTGATCGGCATCGGCATCAACGGCACCGACGCCATCGGCGAACTGAAAAAGCCCAACAGCGGCTTCTACGGTTCGATGCTGCCGAGCCCGCACATCGAGGGCTACAACACCGCGAGCATGATGTACGAGTGGGTCACCACCGGCAAAGAACCGCCGAAGTACACCGCGATGGACGACGTCACCCTGATCACCCGCGACAACTTCAAGCAGGAGCTGGAGAAGATCGGTCTGTGGAACTGACGGCAGCGGCGGCCCGGGCAGCCGGGCCGCTTGAACGGTGTGATGAGGTGGCTTAAATGCACGCGCAAGTACAGACACAAGAACACAGCGCCAGCGGCAGCCTGCGTTTCAACGGGATCGGCAAGACCTTCCCGGGCGTGAAGGCGCTGGACGGCATCAGTTTCGTCGCCCACCCCGGGCAGGTCCACGCCTTGATGGGCGAGAACGGCGCCGGCAAATCGACGCTGCTGAAAATCCTCGGTGGCGCCTACATTCCGAGCAGCGGCGAGCTGCAGATCGGCGATCGGACGATGGCGTTCAAGTCGACCGCCGACAGCATCGGCAGCGGTGTGGCGGTGATTCACCAGGAGCTGCATCTGGTGCCGGAAATGACCGTGGCCGAGAACCTGTTCCTCGGTCACCTGCCGGCCAGTTTCGGCCTGATCAATCGCGGCGCGCTGCGTCAGCAGGCGTTGGCTTGCCTTAAAGGCCTGGCCGATGAAATCGATCCGCAGACCAAGGTCGGACGCCTGTCCCTCGGCCAGCGGCAACTGGTGGAAATCGCCAAGGCGCTGTCCCGTGGCGCGCATGTGATTGCCTTTGACGAACCGACCAGCAGCCTTTCGGCGCGGGAAATCGACCGGTTGATGGCGATCATCGGCCGACTGCGCGACGAAGGCAAAGTCGTGCTTTACGTCTCCCATCGCATGGAAGAAGTGTTCCGCATCTGCGACGCGGTGACGGTGTTCAAGGACGGTCGCTACGTGCGCACCTTCGACGACATGAGTCAGTTGACCCACGATCAACTGGTGACTTGCATGGTCGGGCGCGACATTCAGGACATCTACGATTATCGCGGTCGTCCACGCGGTGCCGTGGCGCTGAGAGTCGATGGCTTGCTCGGCCCGGGCCTGCGCGAGCCGATCAGTTTCGATGCGCACAAAGGCGAGATTCTGGGCCTGTTCGGACTGGTTGGGGCAGGGCGCACCGAGCTGTTCCGGCTGCTCAGCGGTCTTGAGCGCAACACCGCCGGACGCCTGGAATTGCGCGGCCATGAACTGAAGCTGCGTTCGCCCCGCGATGCAATTGCTGCCGGGATTCTGCTGTGTCCGGAGGATCGCAAGAAGGAAGGCATCATCCCGCTCGCCAGCGTCGCCGAGAACATCAACATCAGTGCGCGTGGCGCGAACTCCGGTCTCGGTTGCCTGCTGCGCGGGATCTGGGAAAAGGGCAACGCCGACAAACAGATCAAGGCCCTGAAAGTGAAAACGCCCCACGCCGGGCAACAAATCAAGTTCCTGTCCGGCGGCAATCAGCAGAAAGCCATTCTCGGCCGCTGGCTGTCGATGCCGATGAAAGTCCTGCTGCTCGACGAACCGACCCGCGGCATCGACATCGGCGCCAAGGCCGAGATCTACCAGATCATCCATAACCTGGCCGCCGACGGTATTTCGGTGATCGTGGTGTCCAGCGATCTGATGGAGGTAATGGGCATTTCCGACCGCATTCTGGTGCTGTGCGAGGGCGCCCTGCGTGGCGAAGTCAGCCGCGACCAGGCCAACGAATCCAACCTGCTGCAACTGGCTTTGCCGCGCCACCGCGCTGACGGCGTGGCGAACTGAGAGGTGACTATGATGACAACCCAAAACGAAACCCTGCCGACCGAGCGCAAACCTCTGGATATGCGGCGCTTCCTCGATGACTGGGTGATGCTGCTGGCGGCGGTGGGCATTTTTGTCGCCTGCACCTTGCTGATCGACAACTTCCTCTCGCCGCTGAACATGCGTGGCCTGGGCCTGGCGATTTCCACCACCGGGATCGCCGCGTGCACCATGTTGTATTGCCTGGCGTCGGGACATTTCGACTTGTCGGTGGGTTCGGTGATTGCCTGCGCCGGGGTGGTTGCGGCGGTGGTCATGCGCGACACCAACAGCGTGTTTCTCGGCGTCAGCGCGGCGCTGGTGATGGGCCTGATCGTCGGCCTGATCAACGGCATCGTGATCGCCAAGTTGCGGGTCAATGCGCTGATCACGACGTTGGCGACCATGCAGATCGTCCGTGGCCTGGCCTACATTTTTGCCAACGGCAAAGCGGTGGGCGTATCGCAGGAATCGTTCTTCGTGTTCGGCAACGGCCAGTTGTTCGGCGTGCCGGTGCCGATTCTGATCACCATCGTCTGCTTCCTGTTTTTCGGTTGGTTGTTGAACTACACGACCTACGGGCGCAACACCATGGCCATCGGTGGCAACCAGGAAGCGGCGTTGCTGGCAGGGGTGAATGTTGACCGCACGAAGATCATCATCTTCGCGGTGCATGGGGTGATCGGTGCGCTGGCGGGGGTGATTCTGGCGTCGCGGATGACTTCGGGTCAGCCGATGATCGGCCAGGGTTTTGAGCTGACGGTGATTTCGGCTTGCGTGCTGGGCGGGGTTTCGTTGAGTGGCGGGATCGGGATGATCCGGCATGTGATTGCCGGGGTGTTGATTCTGGCGATTATCGAGAATGCGATGAACCTCAAAAATATCGACACGTTCTACCAATACGTTATTCGAGGGTCGATTTTGTTGTTGGCTGTGGTTATCGACCGACTCAAGCAACGGTAATTCGCAATACCCTGTGGGAGCGAGCTTGCTCGCGATAGCGGTAGATCCGACACTTTGATGTCGGATGTGCAGGCCTTATCGCGAGCAAGCTCGCTCCCACAGTTCATCCTGTCTACCGAACCTTCCGTCACTTCCAGATAAATACTCCTTGCTCGCCCTGTCTTGTTTCGGTTATCACTTTGTACATGATTAGACAGGTACGATTTGACAAGAAACAACGGGTGGTCGACGAGCTCGTCCGACGCATCGAAAGCGGCCTCATGGAGGACGGCTTTCTGTTGCCCGGCGAGCATCAGTTGGCTCAGGAATTCAACGTCAGCCGTGGCACGTTGCGCGAAGCGCTGGCCGAACTGAAGCGGCGCAATTACATCGCCACGCAAAGCGGGGTCGGCTCCATCGTCACGTTTGACGGGGTGGTGCTCGACCAGCGCAGCGGCTGGGCCCAGGCCCTGGCCGACAGCGGGGCGATGATCAATACCGACGTGCTGCGTCTGGAGGCCGTGACACGTGCGGATCTGCTTGCGCGTTTCGGCTCCGATCAATTCATTCTTCTCGAACGTCGCCGCCGTTCCAACGACGGCACGGCGGTGTCCCTTGAACGTTCTCTGATGCCCGCCACCGGAGGCCTGGAAAGCCTGCCGAGGGTCGGCCTGATCGACAATTCCCTGACCATCACCCTGGCCGCCTACGGCTACGTCGGCGAGCGCGGCGATCAATGGATCGGCGCCGAACCGCTCAACGCCGTGGACGCCGAACTGCTCGGCCGCCCGGAAGGCACGGTGTTCCTCAAGGCATTGCGCACCACCTACGATCGGCAGAACCGTTTCATGGAACAGGTCGAAAGCCTGCTCGACCCGGTGCATTTCCGCCTGCACCTGCAATTTGGAGAATCGAAATGACCGCCCTCGACCGTGCCCTGGGCGCGTTTTACGGCCTGGCCCTCGGCGACGCGCTGGGCATGCCGACCCAATCCCTGAACCGCGAAACCATCAAGCAGCGCTTCGGCCAGATTACCGATCTGCAGGACGCCGGCCCCTTGCAGCCGATTGCCGCGAACATGCCCAAAGGCTCGATCACCGACGACACCGAACAGGCGATTCTGGTCGGCGAGTTGCTGGTTGAAGGCAAGGGCCGGATCGAACCGGCGGTGCTCGCGCAACGGCTGATCGAATGGGAAGCCGAGATGCAGGCCAAGGGCTCGCAGGATTTGCTCGGCCCGTCGACCAAACGTGCGATCGAAATGATCCTCGCCGGCCATTCGCCGGAAGAGGCCGGGCGTTATGGCACCACCAACGGCGCAGCGATGCGCATCACCCCGGTGGGCATCGCGGCGGATGTCGCCGACCCCGAACGCTTTATCGCGGCGGTGGTGCAGGCCTGTCAGGTCACTCACAACACCACGCTGGGGATTTCCAGCGCGGCGGCGGTGGCGGCGGTGGTTTCGGCCGGCATCAACGGTCTGGATCTGGGCGAGGCGCTGAACCTCGGTCAACAGATCGCCCAGCAAGCGGAAGCGCATGGGCACTGGGTGGCCGGCGGGCGCATCGCCTCGCGGATCAGTTGGGCGCGCAGCATCAGTGTCGAAAGCGACCCGGTGTTGCTCGCGGATCTGCTGTACGACGTGATTGGCACTTCGGTGGCGTCGCAGGAATCGGTGGTGGTGTCGTTCGCCCTCGCGCAGCAAGTCGCGGTCGGTGAAATGACGCCGTTCGATGCGCTGTGCATGGCCGCGAGCCTGGGTGGCGACACCGACACCATCGCCGCGATTCTCGGCGCCATGCTCGGGGCCTGCCTGGGTCTGCAGAGCTGGCCGGCGCCGATGATCGAGACGGTGAAGGCCGTCAATGGTCTGGAGCTGGAACCGTTGGTGCAGGGGCTTTTGGCCCTGCGTTGACCGGGCTGACGCCATCGCGAGCAAGCTCGCTCCCACAGGGGCTGTGTGAACACCACAAATTAAAATGTGGGAGCGAGCTTGCTCGCGAAAGGCGCACCACAAATCCTGAATATTCACCCGCAATGGATCGCGCAGACAGGCCCAGGAAGGGCGGGATGTCTTGTCGTTCTGCGTCATTGCCACAACCACAATAAAGGCAAACAGGAGCATTTTTCATGAGTTCATCGAACGCCGGGCAAAGCGCCGGGCAACTGGAAACCCGGGGCATCGAACCGGTGCCGGAAGGCGAGTGCAACGGCCATCCGCTGCAACTGTTCTGGGTCTGGTTCGCTGCCAATATTTCCATCCTCGGCCTGCCGCTGGGCGCCACGCTGGTGGCGTTTCGCGGCCTGGCGATCTGGCAGGCGATCATTGTCGCGATCCTCGGCGCTGCCGGTTCGTTCGCAGTGGTGGGGATCATCTCGATTGCCGGCCGTCGCGGTCGTGCGCCTAGCCTGACCCTGTCGCGGGCGATCTTCGGTGTGCGCGGCAATATCGGCCCGACGCTGGTCTCGCTGATGTCGCGTCTGGGCTGGGAAACCGTCAACACCACCACGGCCGCATTCGTGCTGCTGTCGTTGTGCTCGATCCTGTTCGGCTCGCCGGTGGAAGCCAAAAGCGCGCCGGTGCTGACCCTGATCTTCATCGCGATTTTCGTGCTGCTGACCCTGTCGGTATCCGGCCTCGGCCACGCCACGTTGCTGGTGATCCAGAAGTGGGCGACCTACGTGTTCGGCGCGCTGAACATTCTGGTCGGCGGCTTCCTCTGCGCGACCATCGACTGGAGCGCGGTGTTCAACGCCACACCAGCTCCGATGAGCGCAATGATCATCGGTATCGGCACCATGGCCGCCGGCACCGGGATCGGCTGGGCAAATGCTGGCGCCGACATGTCGCGCTATCAGCATCGCAGCGTCAAAGCCGTGCGCCTGGTCGCTTCGGCGGCGTTCGGCGCAGGGATTCCGCTGGTGCTGTTGATCACCCTCGGCGGCCTGCTGTCGGTGGGCAACAACGACCTGGCGTCGGCGACTGACCCGATCGTGGCGATCCGCGACATGCTGCCGACCTGGATGGCCGTGCCATACCTGATCACTGCATTCGGCGGCCTGCTGTTGTCGAACAACCTGTCGGTGTACTCCGCCGGCCTGACCACGCTGACCCTCGGCCTGAAGGTCAAGCGCGTGTACGCGGTGGTGGTCGACATCGTGGCGATCTTCGCCGGTTCGATCTACTTCATGCTGATCGCCGACAGCTTCTACGGCCCGTTCATCACCTTCATTTCCCTGCTGGCAGTGCCGATCACCGCGTGGGTCGGGATCTTCGTGGTCGACCTGATTCACCGTCACTACTACAGCCCGCAAGACCTGCTCGACGTCAGCCCGAGCAGCGCCTACTGGTACAGCGGCGGCATCGAATGGCGCGCGTTCGGCGGGTGGGCGATTGCCATCGTGCTGGGCTTCAGTTTCACCACCATCGGCACCACGGCTGAAAATGTCTGGTTCAAGGGCTTCCTGTCCGATTCGTGGCTGGGCCACAACGGCCTCGGCTGGATCGTGACGTTCGTGGTCGCCGGCGGCATTTACTTCGTACTCGGCGGGGCGAGAGATCGCCGCGCCGCGCAATCCGAGAATGCTCATGCCTAAGATGTTGCACACCGGCCAGGTCATCATCGACCTGGTCATGGCCGTGGATGCGCTGCCGCAAATCGGCGGCGACGTGTTGGCGCAGTCCGCCAGTTTCGAAGCCGGCGGCGGCTTCAATGTGATGGCTGCCGCTGCGCGTAACGGCTTGCCGGTGGTCTATCTCGGTCGCCACGGTAGCGGCCGATTCGGCGATCTGGCGCGGCAGGCGATGAACGCCGAAGGCATCCGCATCGGCATCGAACAACCTGCAGAACGTGACACCGGCATCTGCGTGGCGCTGACCGATGCGTCGGCCGAGCGCAGTTTCATCTCCTACATCGGCGCGGAAGGTGAGGTGACGGCAGCTGAGCTGAACAGCGTCGCCGCCGAGACGGGGGACTACGTCTACGTCAGCGGTTACAGCCTGCTGCACAGCGGCAAGGCCCAGGCGTTGCTGGACTGGACGCTGGCGCTGCCGAAGACGATCAACGTGGTGTTCGATCCAGGTCCGCTGGTGGAATCGCCGGACTCACCGATGATGCAGGCGTTGCTGCCGCGCATCGATGTGTGGACCAGCAACAGTGTCGAGGCGCTGCGTTTCACGGGTGCGGCTGACATTGAAACCGCGCTGGACCGATTGACCGTGCACCTGCCAAAGGAGGTGCTGATGGTCGTGCGCGACGGTCCGCAGGGTTGCTGGATTCATCAGCGCGGCGAACGCCAGCATGTGCCGGGTTTCAAGGTGCAGGCGGTGGACAGCAACGGCGCGGGCGACGCGCATGCAGGCGTATTCGTCGCCGGGCTGGCACAAGGACTGGCCGCTCACGAAGCCGCCCGGCGCGCCAACGCTGCGGCTGCGTTAGCGGTCACTCGCTGGGGCCCGGCGACCGCTCCTGGCACTGCGGAGGTTGATGTGCTGATCAGCAAAAAATGCACTGACTGAACGATCGCAATTGCTGGCAAGCCAGCTCCCACAGGTTTCAGTAGGGGGCGCAGTTTTTGCGAGCCCTTTGATTTCTGTGGGAGCTGGCTTGCCAGCGATAAGGCCTTCAGGCGTTACATCCAGTCTGGACCTAGCCGGCTCTGCGCAACGCCGCAATCAACTCATCTTTACGCATCGACGAACGCCCGGGGATTTTCCGCTCCCGGGCCTCCTTGCGCAGGCTGTCGACCGTCTGCACTTCGCGTGAAGCTTTGCTATTGCGCGAATGTCCCTCGCGGCTTACTGTCGCGCGCCGCGCCGACTCCTTGCGATCCGCAGCTTTGGCGCTGGCCGGTTTCCGACGCCCGGAACCTCCGGCATTCTCGCCGCCGCCGGACTGTTTGTTCACTGTCGCCCAGGCGCGGGCCTCGGCTTCGTCCTTGGACATCCCTTTGTTTTGATAGCTGTCTTCGATGTGTTCGGCTTTGCGCTTCTGTTCTTCAGTGTATTTGGCTTTGCTTCCACGAGGCATGGCGAGTCTCCTGGTGGTTGGATAAATCCCGGTATGAGCTGGCGCAGGCAATGCATTCGAACACTGCCTGCGCCAGTGACCGCAAGCGTCAGGTATCGAGTTTACGCGCCGCTTCCACACCTGCAGCGCTGAGCTTGATCGGCAGATTCAGCGAATGCTCTCCTGCTTCATTGCAAGTGATGTGTCCGTGGTGAATCAGTCCACGCTCCTGCAAGGCGGCGAGGGCACTGGCCACGACTTTCTCGCCGCGATAATTGTCCAGCACCTCTTTGCCGAGGCCGCTTGGGTGGGCATGCAACAGGCGGGTGAGGACTTCTTTTTCCAGGTTTTTATCGACGTTCATGGTTACCTCTTCAAGGAAGTGGATAAGACACGTTGCGTGGATGAAGCACGGATCACTGTCCTGCGCCTTCAGAGCCCGAACCACCCGTGGTGGTTTTCGAGCCGACGCCGGGGCCGGCGTTGTCGGGGGCGGCCGGAGCGTCGGGGGTGTTCATGCCGCCTTGGCGACCGGGATCGCTGCCCTGGGTGCGAGGATCGGTTCCCGTCGCGGGTGGCTGATTGATCAGCGGTACACCCGAACCGTCGGTATTCATACCGGGGGCACTGTTGATGGCGGGGGCTCTTGGCTGGGTAACCGGATCGGTCGGCCCGGTACCGGCAGCGGTGGTCGAGGCGGCGAATACCGCCGGGCTGAGGAGGGTAGCGAATACGAGTGCAGTCAACCTTGACGAGATCATAGGGTGTCTCCAGTGATTGAAATCCTTACCTCCTTTTGGTCTGCCCTCGTGAAAGATTGGTGCCTGATGATCGACGAACGGTTCAGAAGGGCTGAGCGCTTTCGAGGCCGATCTCTTCCTTGAATTGCTCCATGAAACCTTTCAAGCGTCGATGACGGAGCTGTGCCAGACGTTGACCGGCAACGGTCTGGAAACCGTCGGCGAGGTGCAGCAGTTTGGTCTGGAAATGGTCGAGGCAGAATCGCTTGTCGTCGTAGTCCCTTTCCCGGGCCTCGGGATCTTGCGGGTCGTACAGCGCGCTGCCCATGCGTCCGGCGGTGTAAAAGGTGCGGGCGACGCCGAGCATGCCGAGGGAGTCGAGACGGTCGGCGTCCTGCACCAGTCGCGCTTCGAGGGTGAGCGGGGCGATGTTTGCGGAAAAGCTGTGGGCCTCGATGGCGTGGGTAACGGCGTCGATTTTGGCTTCGGGCCAATGCATGTTCGCCAGCACCTTCGAGGCTTTTTCCGCTGCCAGGCGTGATGCCTGTGAACGCAGCGGCGAGTTCTTTTCCACGGCCACACAATCGTGCAGCAACACTGCAGCGAGCAGCACTTCAAGGTCGCCACCTTCCTCGGCCTGCAAGGTGCGCGCGTTGTGCCAGATCCGTTGCAGATGCGACAGATCATGAGCGCCGTCTTCCGACGGTTCCAGCGCGTGGGGCAGCAGTTCGGCGGCGAGCTCCGTGAGATGTGAAAAAACGAGATTGTTCATGGGAGTCCTTGCGAGTCATCGGCCGCGCTAGCCTAATCCGTGGATTGCCATGTGACGAGCGCCGCGCGCCGCCTTAGTATGGCGTTTTCCTTTTTCCGACAAGGCCCGTCCATGACGATCGAAATCCGCCCGGCGACCCCCAGCGATGCACCGCAAATCCTCGCGTTCATCACCGAATTGGCAGACTTCGAAAAGGCCCGTCACGAAGTCATCGCCAGCGTTGCCGACATCGAGCGCAGCCTGTTCAGCGAAGGCGCCACCGCCCACGGTCTGATCTGCCTGCGCGACGGCGTACCGATCGGTTTTGCGGTGTTCTTCTTCAGCTATTCGACCTGGCTGGGCAGCAACTGCCTGTACCTCGAAGACCTCTACATCACCCCCGAACAACGAGGCGGCGGCGCTGGCAAAACCCTGCTGCGTCACCTCGCGAAAATCGCCTGCGCCAACGACTGTGGCCGCTTCGAATGGAGCGTGCTGGACTGGAACACTCCGGCCATCGAGTTCTACAAATCCCTTGGTGCCCAGCCGCAGGAAGAGTGGGTGCGTTACCGCATGGATGGCAAGGTGTTGCGCGAGTTTGCCGAGGGCAACTGAGCCGCGCCAGGAATATCGCAGCCCGAGACGGCTCCTGCAGGGAAGTTGAATTTCTCTGAAGGCACTGTTTCTGCCTGCGATATTTTTTTGCCATCGTCCCATAATGTGGGAATGATATTTATATATTGAGATTTTGTTGTGCCCGGGTTTATAGTCCAGCTCACTCACTGCCAATAACAAAACAGGTGAAGCGATGCTGGCGCAATTGATCGCGCTCGATTGGGGGACGACCTCACTACGTGCTTACAAACTCGCGGCGGGCGGGCAGGTGCTGGCGCAGCGGTCGCTGTCGTTCGGGATCATGCAGTTGCCGAAGACGCCGAGGGTCATCAACGGTCGTGAATGCTCCGACGGTTTTGAACTGGCGTTCGACGAGGCGTGCGGCGACTGGCTCGACGCGCAGCCCGACTTGCCGGTGATTGCCTGCGGCATGGTCGGCAGCGCCCAGGGCTGGCGCGAAGCGTCCTACCGCGATACGCCGGCCAACGTGGCCGATCTCGGAAAATCCCTGCAAACCGTTCGCAGTCTTCGCGGTGTTGATGTGCACATCGTGCCGGGTGTGATTCAGCGCTCGACGCTGCCGAACGTGATGCGCGGCGAAGAAACCCAGGTACTCGGCGTCCTGCAGAATCTGCCGGTCGAGGCGGGCAATGATCTGCTGATCGGCCTGCCGGGCAGTCATTCGAAATGGGTGGAAGTGGCCGACGGCTGCATCACCCGTTTCGACACCTTCATGACCGGCGAAGTGTTCGCCGTACTCAGCGAACACAGCATTCTCGGCCGTACCCAACAGCACAGCGCGACGTTCGATGCCGAGGCGTTTGATCGCGGCGTGCAGGTGGCGTTGTCGGCAGAAGGCGAAATCGGCGTGCTGTCGACCCTGTTCAGCGCCCGCAGCCTGGGCCTGACCGGTGAACTCGGCGCCACCGCGCAACCGGACTATCTGTCCGGCCTGCTGATCGGCCATGAACTGACGGCGCTGGCCGCCGTGCAACGACGTCGGCGCAACAGCACACATCTTCCTTCGATCATCCTCATCGGCAACGCGCAGTTGTGCGCCCGTTACAGCCGTGCCCTTGACGCCTGCGGTTTCGCCCGGGTGACCCTGGCCGAGCAGGCCACCGAACGTGGTCTGTGGCAACTGGCGCTCGCCGCCGGACTGATCGATTCCTCATCCCGTTAACCCTGACTGGAGGCCTGACATGCTCAAGCAAGCACTGGCGCAAAACGGTCTGATCGCGATCCTGCGCGGCCTGCATCCGCAGGAAGCCGCCGCTGTCGGAGAAGTCCTGTATGCGGCCGGATTTCGCGTCATCGAAGTACCGCTCAATTCCCCTGCGCCGTACGAAAGCATTCGCATCCTGCGTAAGACCCTGCCCGCCGATTGCCTGATCGGTGCCGGCACGGTGCTGACCCCGGAACAAGTGGAATTGGTGAAGGAGGCCGGCGGCCAGGTCATCGTCATGCCCCACAGCGATGCCAAGGTGTTGCGGGCTGCGAAAGCGGCGGGGCTGTACCTGTCGCCGGGCGTTGCCACACCGACCGAAGCCTTTGCGGCACTGGAGGAGGGCGCTGACATTCTCAAGCTGTTCCCGACCGAGCAGATGGGCCCTGCGGTGGTGAAAGCCTGGCTGGCGGTGTTGCCGGTCGGGACGATTCTGGCGCCGGTCGGCGGCATCACGCCGGACAACATGCAGGCGTTCATCGACGCTGGCGTCAAAGGCTTCGGCCTCGGGTCCGGGCTGTTCAAGCCGGGCATGACGACTGAGCAAGTGGCGGCCAATGCCAAGGCCTACGTGGCGGCCTGGAAAGCCCTTCGCTAAGACTTTTCCGGCGCTGCGTGCGCTGCATCTAACAAGAGAGACAAGCAGATGAAAATCACCAAACTCACCACCTTCATCGTCCCGCCGCGCTGGTGCTTCCTGAAAGTTGAAACCGACGAGGGCGTGACCGGTTGGGGCGAGCCCGTGGTCGAGGGCCGGGCCCACACGGTTGCTGCAGCGGTTGAGGAATTGTCCGACTACCTGATCGGCAAAGACCCACGCAATATCGAAGACATCTGGACCGTGCTGTATCGCGGTGGCTTCTACCGGGGCGGCGCGATCCACATGAGCGCACTGGCCGGCATCGATCAGGCGTTGTGGGACATCAAGGGCAAGGCCCTCGGTGTGTCGGTCAGCGACCTGCTCGGCGGTCAGGTGCGGGACAAGATCCGCGTGTATTCGTGGATCGGCGGCGACCGTCCGGCAGACACCGCGCGGGCCGCGAAAGAGGCGGTGGGCCGTGGTTTTACTGCAGTGAAAATGAACGGCACAGAAGAGCTGCAATTTCTCGATACCTTCGAAAAGGTCGATCTGGCCCTGGCCAACGTTGCCGCCGTGCGTGATGCGGTGGGGCCGAACGTCGGCATCGGCGTCGACTTCCATGGCCGGGTGCACAAGCCGATGGCCAAGGTGCTGATGAAGGAACTCGATCCGTACAAACTGATGTTCATCGAAGAGCCGGTGCTCAGCGAAAACTACGAAGCGCTGAAAGAACTGGCACCGCTGACCAGCACGCCGATTGCCCTCGGCGAGCGGCTGTTTTCGCGCTGGGACTTTAAACGGGTGTTGAGCGAAGGTTACGTCGACATCATCCAGCCAGATGCGTCCCACGCCGGCGGCATCACCGAGACCCGCAAGATCGCCAACATGGCCGAAGCCTACGACGTGGCGCTGGCACTGCATTGCCCGCTGGGGCCGATCGCATTGGCTGCGTGTCTGCAACTGGACGCCGCTTGTTACAACGCGTTTATCCAGGAGCAGAGCCTGGGCATCCATTACAACGAGAGCAATGACCTGCTCGATTATGTGAAGGATCCGCGGGTTTTCGACTACGACAAAGGCTTCGTGAAAATCCCGAACGGCCCGGGCCTGGGGATCGAGATCAACGAGGAATACGTGATCGAACGCGCGGCGGTCGGCCACCGCTGGCGCAACCCGATCTGGCGCCATGCCGATGGCAGTTTTGCCGAGTGGTGATTGGCTGATTTCCTTCTAAGAGATCGTTCCCACGCGGAGCGTGGGAACGATCTCGCCAACAAACCCCGACCTCAATAAACATAAGAAGAGGCGCTCCCCATGCAACCGCAAACCCTCACCGGGCAAGCGACGTTAGTCACGCCCAGCCGCAAGCGATTTTTCATCATGGTGTTGCTGTTCATCACCGTGGTCATCAACTACCTCGACCGCAGCAACCTGTCGATTGCCGCCCCGGCACTGACGACGGATCTGGGCATCGACCCGGTGCACGTCGGGCTGATCTTTTCCGCCTTCGGCTGGACCTACGCCGCCATGCAGATCCCCGGCGGCTGGCTGGTGGATCGGGTGCCACCGCGCATCCTGTACAGCGTTGCGCTGCTGTTGTGGTCGCTGGCCACGGTGATGCTCGGTTTCGCCGCCAGTTTCATCGCCCTGTTCGTGCTGCGCATGGCGGTCGGTGCGCTGGAAGCACCGGCGTATCCGATCAACAGCCGCGTGGTGACGACCTGGTTTCCCGAGCGTGAGCGGGCCACGGCCATCGGCTTCTATACCTCCGGGCAGTTTGTCGGGCTGGCGTTTCTGACCCCGGTGCTGGCGTGGCTGCAACATGAGTTTGGCTGGCACATGGTGTTTGTCGCGACCGGCGCGGTGGGCATTGTCTGGGCGGCGATCTGGTACGCGGTGTATCGCGAACCGCGTGATTTCAAAGGCGCCAACCAAGGCGAAATCGATCTGATCCGCGAGGGCGGCGGGCTGGTGGATATCGCCGCCGAAACCGCCAAGGTGAGGGCGAAATTCAGCTGGACCGATCTCGGCATCGTCCTGAGCAAACGCAAGTTGTGGGGGATCTACCTCGGCCAGTTCTGCCTGAATTCGACGCTGTGGTTTTTCCTGACCTGGTTCCCGACCTACCTGGTGAAGTATCGCGGAATGGACTTCATCAAGTCCGGCCTGCTGGCGTCGCTGCCGTTTCTCGCCGCGTTCATCGGCGTGCTGTGCTCCGGGTTCTTCTCCGACTTCCTGATCCGTCGCGGCTGCACCGTCGGGTTTGCACGCAAGCTGCCGATCATTGGCGGGCTGCTGATTTCCACCTCGATCATCGGCGCCAACTTCGTCGAATCGACGCCGTTGGTGATTGCCTTTTTGGCGCTGGCGTTTTTCGGCAATGGGCTGGCGTCGATCACCTGGTCTCTGGTCTCGACACTGGCGCCGGCGCGGTTACTGGGCTTGACCGGCGGGGTGTTCAACTTCATCGGCAACCTGTCGGCGATTGCCACGCCGATTGTCATCGGCTTCCTGGCCAGCGGCGATTCGTTCGCACCGGCGATCACCTACATCGCGGTTCTGGCATTGATTGGTGCTTTGTCCTACGTGCTGCTGGTGGGCAAGGTCGAGCGCATCGAGTTGTAGTCGGCCATGCCGGGCGACCATAATGCCGCCCGTTCCCTCGCTCAACGCTAAAGGCTGGATATGCAGGAAGACGCCCCAAAAACCGCCAAGGACGCCGCGCCGACCGGCACCCAGACCCTGCTTCGCGGGTTGGGTGTGGTGCAGGCCGTCGCCAGTGGCGCCCGCGATCTCAAAGAGATTGCCCGCCTGATCGGTACCACGCGCAGTACCACTCATCGTCTGGCCAGTTGTCTGGTGGACGAGCGCTACCTGCGCGTCGTGCCGCAAGTCGGTTATCTGCTGGGGCCGAAGCTGATCGAACTGGGTTTCCAGGCGCGCGAAGAGTTGCCGCTGGTGACCCTGGCCGGTCCGTATCTGGACGAGTTGTCGGCGCTGACCGGCGACACCGTTCACCTGGGGATTCGCGAAGGCGACGAGGTGCTTTATTTGTTGAAGAATCCGGGACGCAACGGCCCGGAAATGCGCTCGCGGGTCGGCCATCGCATGCCGTTGGCGCGGACCGGGATCGGCAAGGCCTTGATGCTGGATGACGCGCCGCAGGACTGGCAGCGTCTGTACGACATCAGTCTGCCGGCGGGTGGGAAAAGTCAGTTCTGGCCGCAGCATCCCCAGCAGTCGTGGGAGCAGCTGGAGCAGCGGATGACCGAATACGTGGCCGGCGGCTACGCGTTCGATCTGGAAGACAACGAGCCGTCGATCCGTTGCGTGGCGGCGCCGATCCGCGACGCGAGCAAGCGCATCGTCGCGGCGATCAGCATCGCCAGCACCGTGCCGTACATGCCGCTGGAAAAAATGGCCGAGCTGATTCCCCTGATCAAAGGGGTCACAGCCCGGCTCTCGGCGGAGCTAGGCTTGAAGGTCTGAGGAATCAGAGCTTCAGAGTCGCCATGTCGATGACGAAACGATACTTCACGTCGCCGGCGATCATGCGGGCGTAGGCTTCGTTGATCTGGCGGATGTCGAGCATTTCGATGTCGCAGCTGATGTTGTGCTCGGCGCAGAAATCCAGCACTTCCTGGGTTTCAGCGACGCCACCGATCAACGAACCGGCCAATACGCGACGACCCAGCACCAGTTTCGCGGCGTGAACCGGCGGATCGATCGGTTCGATCAGGCCCACCAGAATGTGCACGCCGTCGAAGCGCAGGGTGTCGAGGTACGGGTTGAGATCGTGCTGCACCGGAATGGTGTCCAGCAGGAAGTCGAAACGACCGGCTGCAGCTTTCATCTGCTCTTCGTCGGTGGACACGATCACATGATCGGCGCCCTGACGACGACCTTCCTCGGCCTTGCTCGCCGAGCGGGTGAACAACGTCACTTCAGCGCCCATGGCCTTGGCGAACTTGATGCCCATGTGGCCGAGGCCGCCCATGCCCAGAATCCCGACCTTGTCGCCGGCCTTCACGCCGTAGTGCTTGAGCGGCGAGTAAGTGGTGATGCCAGCGCAGAGAATCGGTGCGGCAGCCGCCAGATCCAGCTTCTCTGGAATGCGCACCACGAAGTGCTCGCTGACCACGATGCTGTCCGAATAACCGCCCATGGTGTTGCTGCCATCGACCCGGTCCGGAGTGGCGTAGGTCATGGTCGGGCCTTCGAGGCAGTATTGCTCGAGGTTCGACTGGCAGGCTTCGCAGGTGCGGCAGGAGTCGACCATGCAGCCGACGCCGACCAGATCGCCGACCTTGTGCTTGGTGACATTCGCACCGACGGCGGTGACTTTTCCGACGATCTCGTGGCCGGGCATCAACGGGTAAACGGCGATGCCCCATTCGTTGCGCGCCTGGTGGATGTCGGAGTGGCAGACGCCGCAGTACAGAATTTCGATGGCGACGTCGTCGGCCCGTGGGCTGCGGCGTTCGAACTTCATCGGGGCGAGGGGCGTGGTGGCCGTTTGAGCGGCATAGCCGATGGCGGTGTACATGTGAAACCTCGCAAAAGCAGTGACAAGTGAGGCGGCGCATTCTGGGCGCCGTCCGGTCGTCCGGCCATGGCGATTCCTCCGGGTGTCATGCCTAATCCTCCGGCATGCGGGGTTGATCGGTCGCATTGGCAAAAGGATCTGCGATGATGCTTTCATCCCTTTTTTCGTGATTTTTTCTGAAGAGCTACCCGATGCAATTGACCCGTCACCTTGATGCCAACGCCACCCTGGTTTCGCTGATCGAACCGCTGGCGCTGCGCGATGGTTACAGCCAGACCGGGCTGCCGGGCGTGCAGGTGTTGCGCGCCAGTTGCGATGTCGCCCGTGGTCCGCACATTTATGAACCGAGCCTGATGATCATCGCCCAAGGCAGCAAACTGGCGTATCTGGGGCCGCGCACCATGGAGTACGGCGCCGGGCATTACCTGATTCAGGCGTTGCCGGTGCCGTTCGAGTGCGAGACCTACGCGTTGCCGGACGCGCCGTTGCTCGGCGTGTCGGTGGCGATCGACCGGGTGCTGCTCGGTGAACTGGTGCTGGCCATGGGGCTGGCGCCGGGGCGGCATATTCCGGCGCAGACACCGGAGTCGATGACTTCGGTGGTGCTCGACGATGACATGCGCGGTTGCGTCGAACGCTTGCTGCGCTGTCTGCACGATCCGCTGGAGTGCCAGATTCTCGGGCCGGCGCGGGTGCGGGAGTTGTTGTTCGTAGCCTTGCGCGGTCCCCAGGCCGATGTGCTGCGGGCATTGGTGGAGCAGCAGGGTCAGTTTGCCCGGGTGGCGGCTTCGATCAGCCATTTGCACTCGCACTACACCGAACCGTTGAACGTCGAGACGCTGGCCAGTTGCGCGAACATGAGCGTTTCGACCTTTCATGAGCATTTCAAACGCAGCACGTTGCTGTCGCCGGTGCAGTATCTGAAGCGTTTACGTTTATTGAAGGCGCAGACGTTGTTGATCGCCGAAGGACTGGGAGTGGCGCAGGTGGCGCATCGGGTGGGGTATCAGAGCACGTCGCAGTTCAGTCGCGAGTACAAACGCTATTTCGAGCGCAGTCCGGGGGATGAGCGAGCGGCTTGATTTTCACCAAATCGCAGGCAACAAAAAGGCCCCCATAAAGGGAGCCTTGATGTTCAGCAGGTCGACTTACATGTTCGGGTAAGTTGGGCCGCCGGCGCCTTCCGGCGTCACCCAGGTGATGTTCTGCGAAGGGTCCTTGATGTCACAGGTCTTGCAGTGCACGCAGTTCTGGGCGTTGATCTGGAAGCGCTTCTCGCCGTCTTCCTTGGTGATCACTTCATACACACCGGCCGGGCAGTAGCGCTGTGCCGGCTCGTCGTACAGCGGCAGGTTCTTGCTCAGCGGGATGGTCGGGTCGGTCAGTTTCAGGTGGCACGGCTGTTCTTCTTCATGGTTGGTACCGGAGATGAACACCGAGCTCAGCTTGTCGAAGCTGATCTTGCCGTCGGGTTTCGGGTAGTCGATCTTCTTGCAGTCGGCCGCGAGCTTGAGGCAGGCGTAGTCAGGCTTGGTGTCGTGCAGGGTGAACGGCAGTTTGCCGCCGAAGATGTTCTGGTCCAGCCAGTTGAAACCGCCGCCGACGATGGCGCCGAACTTGTGGATCGCCGGGCCGAAGTTGCGGCTGGCGAACAGTTCTTCGTAGAGCCAGCTTTTCTTGAAGGCGTCGACGTAAGTGGTCAACTCTTCAGTGCCGTCCTTTTCAGCGAACAGCGCATCAGCCACGGATTCAGCGGCGAGCATGCCGGACTTCATCGCAGTGTGGCTGCCTTTGATCTTGGCGAAGTTCAGGGTGCCGAGGTCGCAACCGATCAGCGCGCCGCCCTTGAACACCATCTTCGGCAGCGAGTTCAGGCCACCTTTGCAGATTGCACGTGCGCCGTAGCTGATGCGCTTGCCGCCTTCTAGGTACTGCTTGAGTACCGGGTGATGCTTGAGGCGCTGGAATTCGTCGAACGGCGACAGGTAGGTGTTGCTGTAGGAAAGATCGACGATCAGGCCGACCACCACCTGGTTGTTTTCCAGGTGATAGAGGAACGAGCCGCCGGTGTTCTCGGTGCCCATGATGTCCATCGGCCAACCGGCGGTGTGCACCACCAGGCCCGGCTGGTGTTTGGCCGGGTCGATTTCCCAGATTTCCTTCAGGCCGATGCCGTAGTGCTGGGCGTCGGCGTCGCTGTCGAGGTTGTAGCGCTTGATCAGTTGCTTGCCGATGTGGCCACGGCAGCCTTCGGCGAACAGCGTGTATTTGCCACGCAGTTCCATGCCAGGGGTGTACAGGCCTTCTTTCGGGTGACCTTCGCGGTCGACGCCGAGGTCGCCGGTGATGATCCCGCGCACCACGCCGTTTTCATCGATCAGCGCTTCCTGAGCGGCGAAGCCCGGGTAGATTTCCACGCCCAGGTTTTCAGCCTGCTGAGCGAGCCAGCGGCACAGGTTGCCGAGGGAGATAATGTAGTTGCCTTCGTTGTGCATGGTCTTGGGCACAAAGAAGTCAGGAATTTTCTGCGCGCTTTCGGCGTTTTTCAGCACGAAAATGTCATCGCGGGTGACTGGCGTGTTCAGCGGAGCGCCGAGTTCTTTCCAGTCCGGGAACAGTTCGTTCAGGGCACGTGGTTCGAATACGGCACCGGACAGGATGTGCGCGCCGACTTCGGAGCCTTTTTCGACCACGCAGACGCTGATTTCCTTACCGGCTTCGGCGGCCTTCTGCTTCAGACGGCAGGCGGCGGACAGGCCAGCGGGGCCGGCACCGACGATGACCACGTCGAATTCCATGTATTCGCGTTCCACAGGCTATCTCCTACTCAAGGCTCAACAGTTTTTTTTCTAATTTGGAGGTTCGGTGTCGTATCCGTTATTGCCTTTACGTTAACGTCAAGGCTAATAATGGGCAAACCACCTTTCTCTCTAGGCGGCGCATTATATCTACACCACTCCTAGCGTCCAATACAAACGTTTGTTTGAATCGGCTCCAGCCCAGAGAAATCAAAGAAGCGCGGCTTATGACAGGGCATTTTGGCGTATTGACCAGAATGGGCGTTCCGGTCAAGATACGGGCGGTTTTGCGCTCGCCGTAGGCTGAATGGTGGTTTCAAGAGCACCTCTAAAGACAGGGCGTAGGCGGTAACCGGTGATGCGCAGCGCAGGTTCGGCGCGCAGTTTACACACCGCGAAGCGGCATGACTCGTCGGTTACGACTGACGAACGGTCATCCCGCTCAGCCGGCGTTTTTAGAGGTGCCCTTGTGCCCGATGAGCATCAACCGCCAGGTTCGCCTAGGCGACTTTCTTTTCACCGGAGAGTAACGAGGAATCCATGAAGGTTCTTGTAGCTGTCAAACGCGTTGTGGATTACAACGTCAAGGTTCGCGTTAAGGCGGACAATTCCGGCGTAGACCTCGCCAACGTCAAGATGTCGATGAACCCGTTCTGCGAAATCGCAGTGGAAGAAGCCGTACGCCTGAAAGAAAAAGGCGTTGCGACTGAAATCGTCGTCGTCTCCATCGGCCCGTCCACCGCTCAGGAACAGCTGCGTACCGCACTGGCTCTGGGTGCCGACCGCGCCATCCTCGTCGAATCCGCTGAAGACCTGACTTCCCTGGCCGTGGCCAAGCTGCTCAAGGCCGTGGTCGACAAGGAACAGCCTCAACTGGTGATCCTGGGCAAACAGGCCATCGACAGCGACAATAACCAGACCGGCCAGATGCTCGCTGCACTGAGCGGCTACGGTCAGGGCACTTTCGCCTCGAAAGTCGAAGTCTCCGGCGACAGCGTTGCCGTGACCCGCGAAATCGACGGCGGCGCGCAGACCGTTTCCCTGAAACTGCCAGCGATCGTCACCACCGACCTGCGTTTGAACGAGCCGCGCTACGCGTCCCTGCCAAACATCATGAAAGCCAAGAAGAAGCCTCTCGAGACGCTGACTCCGGACGCTTTGGGCGTTTCCACCGCCTCCACCAACAAGACCCTGAAAGTCGAAGCGCCGGCTGCACGCAGCTCGGGCATCAAGGTCAAGTCGGTGGCTGAACTGGTCGAGAAACTGAAAAACGAAGCGAAGGTAATCTGATCATGACTATCTTGGTAATCGCCGAACACGACAACAAGGTGCTGGCTCCGGCCACCCTGAACACCGTGGCTGCCGCTGCCAAAATCGGCGGCGACATCCACGTTCTGGTTGCAGGCCAGGGCGCTGGCGCCGTGGCTGAAGCCGCCGCGAAAATCGCTGGCGTGAGCAAAGTCCTGAACGCTGACAATGCTGCCTACGCGCATCAGCTGCCGGAAAACGTTGCTCCTCTGGTAGCAGAGCTGGGCGCTGGCTACAGCCACATCCTGGCTGCCGCCACTTCCAACGGCAAAAACATCCTGCCGCGCGTTGCTGCCCAGCTGGACGTTGACCAGATCTCCGAGATCATCTCGGTAGAAAGCGCTGATACCTTCAAGCGTCCGATCTACGCCGGTAACGCCATCGCTACCGTGCAATCGACCGCTGCGATCAAAGTGATCACCGTGCGTGCCACCGGTTTCGACCCGGTTGCCGCTGAAGGTGGTTCGGCTGCCGTTGAATCCGTTGCCGCTGCTCACAACGCCGGCACTTCCAGCTTCGTCAGCGAAGAACTGGCCAAGTCCGATCGTCCTGAGCTGACCGCTGCCAAGATCGTCGTTTCCGGCGGCCGCGGCATGCAGAACGGCGACAACTTCAAACACCTGTACGCTCTGGCCGACAAGCTGGGTGCTGCTGTGGGTGCATCCCGCGCCGCGGTCGACGCAGGTTTCGTACCGAACGACATGCAGGTCGGTCAGACCGGCAAGATCGTTGCGCCACAGCTGTACATCGCCGTCGGTATTTCCGGCGCGATCCAGCACCTGGCCGGCATGAAAGACTCCAAAGTGATCGTTGCGATCAACAAGGACGAAGAAGCGCCGATCTTCCAGGTGGCCGATTACGGCCTGGTGGCGGATCTGTTCGAAGCCGTACCTGAGCTGGAGAAGCTGGTCTAATTCGGCCGCTTCACTTATAAAGAGCCCGACCTTTTGGTCGGGCTTTTTTTTGTCTCGGATTTGAGTGGGAGCGTTTCGCCATGGATCTGCATCGTCGGTTGGGCTGCTCGTGGTTGCTGGGGCTGGCATTGTTGCCGGGCCTGTCGGTGGCGGCGGGCAAATGCGAGCGGCTGGTCGTCACCGGCAGCCCGGATGCACCGCCGTATCTCTGGCAGGATCCGCAGAACCCCAAACAACTGATCGGTGCCAGCGCCGACCTGTTGCAACAGGTGGCGAAAGAGCTGGGGATCAAAGTCGATCTGCTGTACGCCGGCAAGCGTTCCCAGGCCCTCGACGAAGTGCGCAGCGGGCGCATGGACATGCTGGCTGACGCGCCGCTGACCTTCAACGAGCTGGAAAACCTCGACTATATACACCCGCCGTTGCTGGAAAACGACTATCTAGTTTGGACCCGCAAGGGGTCGACTCTGGTCTACAGCGAAGCGAAGGATCTCCAGGGCCATCAAGGAGGCTTGTCGGAAAAGTCTCGAATGACCCCGGCATTCGGCACTTTCGCCGAGCAGCAATTGACCCTGACCCGTACGGCAAACCTGACTCAGGCGTTTCAGAAACTTCTGCTGGGCGAGGTGGAATATGTACTCGCCGGTCGCTACTCGGGCATGGCGGCCGCGCAGGCACTGGGCATGGCCAAAGATCTGCTGGCCTTTGAACAACCCATCGACCGCCCCGGTCTGTTCCTCGCGGTTTCGCACAACTCGGCCTGCAACGATCCGTGGTTGCGCGGACAGCTGGCCAAAAAGATGACAGAATTGCCCGCGTCCGGCCTGACGGAAGCCGCGCTGCAACGCAACATCGAGCGATGGAAGGCGCAGCAGCAACAGCCGCCGCAACCACCTGTCAGCGCCCCAAAACAGTAGGGATTCTTAGTGAGTAATCGACTTCTTTTCGCGGCCATGGCCGTTCTGGCCCTGGCCGGTTGCGCCAGCGATCCGGCACCCAACGAACAAATGCGCCTGACCGAGCAGGCCCTTGAGCAAGCCAAAGCCGTGGGCGCCACCGCCGAAGACGTGCCGGAAATGAAACTGGCAGAAGACAAGTTCAACCGGGCCAAAGGCAGCATGGCGGGTGAGTCCTACAAGAATGCGCGGATGCGATTCGAACAGGCCGAACTCGACGCACGTCTGGCGGAAGCCAAAGTGTTGACCCAGAAGAGCGAAGAGCAAGTGAACGTGCTCAACACCCGCATCGTCCGACTGCGCAAGCAACTGGGGGATGCCCAATGAGCCTGAAGTCCAAAGCCCTCGGCACTCTGATCCTCGCCGGTTGCGCCAGTCTTTACGGCTGCGCCGGTCAGCACAGCGAATCCGCATTGCAGCAGGCCAGCACCGACTTCCAGAAGGTCAAGGAAGATTCCAACGTGCTGCGTATCGCGCCGAAAGACGTGATCCGCGCCGGTGAGTCCCTGGCCCGTGCCGATCGTCTGTCGACGTACTGGGGCAGTGGCTCGGACGTGGTGCATTACGCCTACCTGAGCCAGCGCTACAGCGAAATCGCCCGTGAGCACACCAATCAGGTGCTCAACGAAGAGCGTGTGTCGAAGCTGGAACTTGAACGCCAGCGCCTGCAACTGGCCCTGCGCGAGTCGAAATTGCTAAGCGTGCAACAGCAGGGCAAATGGCTGGAAGAGCAGATCGTTGCGCTGGCCACCACCCAGACCGATCGTGGTCTGGTGATGACCCTCGGTGACGTGCTGTTCGATACCGGTGAAGCCGAGCTGAAAAACTCGGCCAACCGCGTGGTGCTGAAGATCGTGCAGTTCCTGCAACTCAACCCGAAACGCATCGTGCGCATCGAGGGCTACACCGACAGTACCGGCGGCAAGCAGGAAAACCTCAAGCTGTCCCGTGATCGCGCGCAGTCGGTGGCTGACGTGCTGACGGACCTGGGCATCGACGAAAAACGCATTCAGGTCGAAGGCTACGGCGACGAATATCCGGTGGACGCCAACGCTTCCGAGCGTGGGCGTGCGCAGAACCGTCGAGTGGAAATCGTGTTCTCCGACGAAAAAGGCCAGCTCGGCGCCGCCCGCTGAGGGTGGCGTTACTGGAAAGCCCGGGCTGTCAGGCAGCACCGGGCTTTTTTACGTCTGTCGATTACCTCACAAAGCAGTACAGATTTAACCGACACAGCACTGTATGGTTGACTAATATGGCAACTGTCCCAGTACACTTCCAAACTGTTCCGGTATTGTTTCGCACAAGAATAAAACGCCCGTGAAATCGAGTGCTGCGTCATGACCAATCTCTTGCTCTACCAACGTATTGCTCAACAGCTGGCCGAAGATATCCGCCGTGGCGTCTATCAACCGGGCGAGCGCGTGCCTTCGGTGCGCAAGATGAGTTCGCAGCTCAACGTCAGCCATGCCACCGTGTTGCAGGCTTACGCGAACCTCGAGGATCAGGGCCTGATCCGCGCGCGGCCGCAGTCCGGTTACTATGTCCACCAGACTCCCGCACTGACGGCGCCCACGCCGGACATTGCCCGGGTCGAGCGGCCAGGCCTGGTCACCCGCAGCAGTATCATTCAACAAGTATTGGTCGAGTCCCGTCGTGAAGGCGTGTTCCCGCTGGGGGCGGCGGTGCCGAGTGTCGATTACTTGCCGGTACGCGCCCTGCATCAGCAACTGGCCAAGGTCACCCGCTTTCACAGCCCTCGGGCGTTCAGCTACATGTTCAGCCCGGGTTTCGAGCCGCTGCGCCGGCAGGTGGCGATTCGCATGCGTGATGCAGGTGTGGTGGTTGACCCGTCGGAAGTGGTGATCACCCACGGCTGTGTCGACGCATTGCAGATGTCGTTGCGAGTGCTGACCCGCCCCGGCGACCTGATCGCCGCCGAATCCCCCACCTATTACGGGTTGCTGCAACTGGCCGATCTGCTGGGCCTGAAAGTCATCGAGATCCCCAGCGACCCCGCCACCGGCATGAGCCTCGAAGCGCTGCAACTGGCGGCCAATCAATGGTCGATCAAGGCGCTGGTGCTGACCACTCGCCTGAGCAATCCACTCGGCGGCACCATGCCCGAAGAGCGGCAGAAACAACTGCTGCGCCTGGCCTCGGACTTCGACATCCAGATCGTCGAAGACGACATCTATGGCGAGTTGATGTTCGAGCAGGGCCGCACCAAGTCTCTCAAGGCCTACGACCGGCTCGACCGGGTGATCTACTGCTCGAGTTTTTCCAAGACGTTATCGCCCGGTGTACGCATCGGCTGGATGATCGCCGGCAAGTACCAGCAGGAAATCCAGCGCTTGCAGACTTTCAGCACCCATTCGGCGTGCAGCGTCACGCAAATGGCCATCGCGGCGTACCTGGAAAACGGCGGCTATGACCGGCATTTAAGGTACATCCGCCAGGAATACCGAAAAAATCTCAGCGCGTTTCAACTGGCAGTCCAGCAGTACTTTCCCGAAGGCACGCAGATGACCCGGCCCACCGGCGGATTCATTCTGTGGGTCAGTCTGCCAGGGCGGGTCAATACCCAGGAATTGCACGTGCGGGCGCTGCAACAGGGCATCAGCATTGCGCCGGGCCTGATCTTCAGCAACACGGAACAGTTCAACCACTGCATCCGGTTGAACTGTGGCATCCCGTGGAATCGCGAGGCGGAACGGGCGCTGATGACCCTCGGAATGCTGGCGACACAGCTCTGCCAGGAGATGGCCGGCGGATTTTGAAACAATGGCGGAGCTTGTCATGTGGCGTCCAACAGGCGAGCATATGGCCCTCTGCCGTTAGCTTCGTTGGGTTCATGAAAGCGAAATTTTCTGCCGTCTGGGTTGTGCTCTGCCTGTTGATGATGGGCCATGTGCTTGGCGCCATGGCGGCCGCGGCTCAGGAAAAGACGCCGGCCGCTGCCGCCGCGAAAAAACCGGTCACGGCCAAGAAAACCGTTCCAGCGAAAAAAGCACCGCAGAAAAAGGCTGCTCCCGCCAAGAAGCGCGCTCCGGTCGCTTCCAAGTCGAAGTCGGCGAAAGAAGTGGCCAAGACGCCATTGCCGTCCGCGAAGCTCGATTTGAGTCTTCCCAAAGACATGGTTCAGGAGTTGAAGCCTCCTGGCTCCGTGACGCTGCCCAAGCGCGAACCGATCCTGCCGCAGATGTTCGGCGACAAGAACAGCGGGTTCCAGCTCAACGGCCGTTTGCTCAGCAACGAAATGCAGTTGCAGCTGCGTAACGAAGAGCGCCGGGAAGTCGAAGGCGCGGCGCTGGATTTCGAGTTCAAGCAATAAATCGTCCCCGTCGGTGACCCGCAGACCAGACGCTTTGTCGGAGACTGGTCAGTCACTTTCGTTTCTGCGTAAAAACCCCGGTTCAGGCAATTTAAAACAGCCGTTTAAGCGGTTACCCTGTTCCGCGTCCCTTTAACACATTGCCCGCTGCGAGGAATGCGTCGTCATGAAATGCCGTGAAGGCTGTGGCGCCTGCTGCATTGCCCCTTCCATCAGTTCGCCGATTCCAGGCATGCCCGATGGCAAACCTGCCGGTGAACGCTGCGTTCAGTTGTCGGTCGATAACCTGTGCAACATTTTCGGCCGACCGGAACGTCCGGCGGTCTGCTCAGGATTCAAGGCCGATCCCGAAGTCTGCGGCAGCAGCCAGGAAGACGCGATCAGACTGCTCGGCTGGTGGGAGCAGATGACGGCGGCGTGATGTGTCAAACGAACGGAACTTCAACAATAAGGAATAAGACTATGGGTTCGCTGCATCGTATCGCTGTGTTGTGTGGTTTGACGGCCGTGCTGGCCACCTCGGCCGCCCAGGCTGAAGACTGGAAAGTCGCCAAGAACGAGGACGGCATCAAGGTCTCCCTGAGCGAAGTGCCGGGTTCGGACTACAAGTCTTATCAGGGCGTGACCGTGATGAAGACCACCATCGCCAAACTGCGCGCCTTGCAGGAAGACGTCTCCGGTGCGTGCGCGTGGATTCACGAGTGCAAGACCCAGAAACTGCTCAAGCACGAAGGCGACCAGAGCTGGACCTACACTCAGTTCAACACGCCATGGCCGGTGACTCCGCGCGATTCGATCCTGCATGTCACCACTGTTGAAGGCGCCGATGGCAGCCTGACCCGTAATCTGGAAGGCGTGCCGAAGTACCTGCCTGAAGAAAAGGGCTTTGTGCGGGTTGCTCAAGTCAAAGGCTTCTGGAAGTTCGTACCAAAAGGCGACCAGGTTGAAGTGACCTATCAGGTTCACACCGAGCCGGGCGGCAGCGTGCCGTCGATGATCGCCAACAAGTTTGTGGTCGATGCACCGTTCAACACCCTGAAAGCCTTGAAAGAACGCGCCGAGAAGTAACGGTCGCGTTCATCTGTAAACGCCCCGAAGAACTCGGGGCGTTTTGTTATCCAGGTTTATTGTGTTTCCAGATATGCGTTGGACGAAATTTTCACAAAGTCTCCAAGACAATTCGCCCGCGCTGTCTGCACCTGTCCCGGTGCGCCGTGCCTTGAATGAAAGCGTCCGGCAACGGGCACTAATCAATGGCAATGCCGCCGGTGATCGTGCAACATTTGCGCTCCGCGCAAGCCCCGGGGCCTGGAATGGCCAACAGAGGGCAGGGCGCAGCTGAATTTTTGCAACTTCAACTTCCAATGGGTCCTAAAACGACATGGCAAACCCGGACGCCCTGAGTCAGCAGCGATCTTCCAGTCGCCTGCTGCAACCGACCGTCAAATCGCATCTGGCCTACACGCTCCTGTGCGCGCTGGTCATGATGGTGATGTTTTCCGTGCTGCGCCTCGCGCTGCTGGTCTACAACCGCGAGATGATCCTCGACACCCCGGCCTCGACCTTCCTCGAAGCCTTCGCCAACGGCCTGCGCTTCGATATTCGCCTGGTGGTGTATGTCTGCATTCCGCTGGTGCTGGCGCTGTTCAGTGCCCGGGCCATGGCGGCGCGCGGGTTCTTCCGTCTGTGGCTGACCGTCGCTTCGAGCATCGCGCTGTTCCTCGGCCTGATGGAGATGGACTTCTATCGCGAGTTCCACCAGCGCCTCAACGGCCTGGTGTTCCAGTACGTGAAGGAAGACCCGAAAACCGTGATGAGCATGCTCTGGTACGGTTTCCCGGTGGTGCGCTACCTGCTGGCCTGGGCCGTGGGCACGCTGATCCTGACCCTGGCGTTCAAGGGCGCCGACCGTCTGACCCGTCCGCGTGGCCCGTTCAGCGGTGGCAACGTCGGCACCCGTCAAGTGGCGCCATGGTATGCGCGTCTGGCGGTGTTCGTGGTGTGCCTGCTGATTTGTGTGGTCGCCGCTCGCGGCACCCTGCGTCAAGGCCCGCCGCTGCGCTGGGGTGACGTGTACACCACCGATTCGAACTTCGCCAACCAGCTCGGCCTCAACGGCACGCTGTCGCTGATCGCGGCGGCCAAGGACCGGATGGGCGAGGATCGCGACAACATCTGGAAAGCCACGCTGCCGCAGGATCAGGCGCAGAAAGTGGTTCGCGAAATGCTGATGACGTCGGACGACAAACTGGTGGATGCCGATATCGCCGCCGTGCGTCGTGAATACACGCCGCCTGCCGACAAGACCCTGCCGATCAAGAACGTCGTCGTGATCCTGATGGAAAGCATGGCCGGTCACTCGGTGGGCGCACTGGGCGCGCCGGGCAACATCACGCCGTACCTAGACAAGCTGTCGAAGGAAGGCCTGCTGTTCGACCGTTTCTTCTCCAACGGCACCCATACCCACCAGGGCATGTTCGCCACCATGGCCTGCTTCCCGAACCTGCCGGGTTTCGAATACCTGATGCAGACTCCGGAAGGCAGCCACAAACTGTCCGGCCTGCCGCAGTTGCTCAGCGCTCGCGACTATGACGACGTGTACGTCTACAACGGCGACTTTGCCTGGGACAACCAGTCCGGTTTCTTCAGCAACCAGGGCATGACCAACTTCGTCGGCCGTAACGACTTCGTGAACCCGGTGTTCTCCGATCCGACCTGGGGCGTGTCCGACCAGGACATGTTCGACCGTGGTCTGGTGGAGCTCAAGGCGCGCGAAAACGGCAAGCCGTTCTACGCGCTGCTGCAGACCCTGTCCAACCACACGCCGTATGCCTTGCCGACGCCGTTGCCGGTCGAGCGCGTCACCGACCGTGGCCCGCTCAACGAGCACCTGACCGCCATGCGTTATTCGGACTGGGCGCTGGGCCAGTTCTTCGAGAAGGCCCGCAAGGAGCCGTACTTCAAGGAAACCCTGTTCGTCATCGTCGGCGACCACGGCTTCGGCAACGAGCGTCAGATCACCGAAATGGACCTGGGCCGCTTCAACGTGCCGATGCTGATGATCGCACCGGGCATCCAGGAAAAATTCGGTACCCGTGACCATACCGTGGGTACCCAGATCGACATCGTGCCGACCATCATGGGTCGCCTCGGTGGCGAAGTGCGCCATCAGTGCTGGGGCCGCGATCTGCTGAACCTGCCGCAGGGTGACACCGGTTTCGGTGTGATCAAGCCGTCGGGCAGCGAGCAGACCACCGCCATCGTCACCGCCGACCAGATCCTGGTGCTGCCGAAAGAGAAGGAAATGGCACCGAAGATCTATCAGTACGAACTGGGCGCCAACCCGCACGCCGAAGTGGTACCGGATGCACCGCGCACTGCCGAGCTGAAACTCAAGCTCGAAGCGTTCCTGCAAACGGCCACCAAGAGCCTGATCGACAACACCGCCGGTGTGATTAACGGCAAGCCGGACTGATCATTCGGCGCAATAAAAAAGAGGCCCTTCAAGGGCCTCTTTTTTTTGTCGGTCAAACAGTCATATCCGACCGAGTAACAACAGCACCAACAGTACTACCAGCACCACACCGATAATGCCCGAAGGGCCATAACCCCAACTTCTGGAGTGCGGGAAGACCGGCAGACCACCGATCAGCAACAGGATCAGGATAATGATTAGAATTGTGCCCATGTCTATTTCCTTGTTGATAGTGTCTGTGAAGTCTTGGTGTTCAAGGGCGGCTGGAAGTTGAACTAAATCCAGACGGGTTACAAATTCCGACTGGTGTGCATGAAAGAAAATTCAATGTTTTTTTAAGGTATTTGGCTCGCGTGCTTATTTCGTTTGTTGTCGCGGTTTGCCCTCGCCATTCAGCAATCTGATGGAGCGTGGGTCGCTGCGGATCCTTCGCTACACTCCGCGCATCTTCCCCGGAACAACAAGGCTGTCTGCTATGCAAAATCGCATGATGATCACTGGCGCGGGCTCAGGCCTGGGTCGCGAAATCGCGCTGCGCTGGGCGCGTGAAGGCTGGCAACTGGCCTTGTCCGACGTCAGCGAACCCGGTTTGCAAGAGACCCTGAAACTGGTTCGCGAGGCCGGCGGCGACGGCTTCATCCAGCGCTGCGACGTGCGCGATTACAGCCAGCTCACCGCGTTCGCCCAGGCCTGCGAAGTGAAACTTGGCGGCATCGACATCATCGTCAACAACGCCGGTGTGGCCTCGGGCGGGTTTTTCAGCGAGTTGTCGCTGGAGGACTGGGACTGGCAGATCGCGATCAATCTGATGGGCGTGGTCAAGGGCTGCAAGGCGTTCCTGCCGCTGCTGGAACAGAGCAAGGGCAAGATCATCAACATCGCCTCGATGGCCGCGCTGATGCAGGGCCCGGCGATGAGCAACTACAACGTGGCCAAGGCTGGAGTGGTGGCGCTGTCGGAGAGCCTGTTGATCGAACTGGCCCAACAGGAAGTCGGGGTTCATGTGGTCTGCCCGTCATTCTTCCAGACCAATCTGCTGGATTCTTTCCGTGGCCCGACGCCGGCGATGAAAGCCCAGGTCGGCAAGTTGCTGGAAAGTTCGCCGATCACCGCCAGCGATATTGCCGATTACATCTATAAACAAGTCGCAGCCGGCGAGTTCATGATTCTGCCCCACGAACAAGGGCGCATGGCCTGGGCGCTCAAACAGAGGAACCCGCAGTTGCTGTACAACGAAATGACCGCGATGGCCGAAAAGATGCGCGCCAAGGCCAAACAGAACAACGGCTGAACTTGCCCGGGGTTCGTCGCATCGTTAGGGTGGCCGCAACAGTCACCCTGACGAGATGTCTTGCATGCTCAATTACCTGTGGTTCTTCCTCGCCGCGCTATTCGAAATCGCCGGCTGTTTCGCGTTCTGGATGTGGTTGCGCCAGGGCAAGAGCGCCCTGTGGGTGATCCCGGCGCTGATCAGCCTCACCCTGTTCGCGCTGCTGTTGACGCGTGTCGAAGCGACCTACGCCGGTCGCGCCTACGCCGCTTACGGTGGCATCTACATCATTGCTTCGATTGGCTGGCTGGCGGTGGTCGAGCGCGTCCGCCCGTTGGGTTCGGACTGGATCGGTGTGGCGCTGTGTGTGATCGGGGCCAGTGTGATCCTGTTCGGGCCACGGTTTTCCGCGAGCTGAATCTTGCAGGCCTGAAGGAAACGTCTGAAGGCTTGCGCGACCTGATGCGTAGGGAATGACTGAATTGCCCGGCGTGCATTGTAGGGCGGTCGAAACCCGCGCATCTTCAAGGCTCGCAAACCTTGAAGGACACCCCCCCCATGCTTGTACTCAGCCGTGTTGTCGGTGAACTGATTTCCATCGGCGACAACATCACTCTGCGCGTTCTGGCGGTCAACGGCTCCAGCGTGCGGTTCGGCGTCGAAGCGCCGGAGCAGGTCGGCGTGCATCGCGCCGAGGTCTACGAACGGATTCAGCGCAAACAGGCCAGCGGCAAGGGCCGCTGACCGTTTTCAGTCGAACAGGTGCTTGGGCACGTCGTGCTTGAGCATCAACTGGCATTGCTCGCTTTCCGGATCGAAAACGATGAGCGCCTGGCCTTTGGTCAGCGCCTGGCGAACCCGCAGAACGCGGGTTTCCAGTGGCGTGTCGTCACCGTTGTCGGTACCGTCGCGGGTGACGAAATCCTCGATCAGGCGGGTGAGGGTGTCGACTTCGAGCGCGTCGTAGGGAATCAGCATGGGCACCTCGGCTAAATCAATGTCGGGATGCTACGGCGAATGACCGCCGAGGGCCAGACTCAACTGTCCGAGCGTTGCCCCACCAGGCTGTCCACCGATGGCACACGGGTGTCGCTCTCCATCTGCGTTTCGTGTTCGATCTGATGACTGAAGCGGTCCAGTGATCCAGTGGCCGGTTGCGCATCGCTGGCAAATACCGGCGGACTCAGAATGTACGCCCCCAACAAGCGACTGAGCGCCGCGAGGCTGTCGATGTGCGTGCGTTCGTAGCCGTGGGTTGCGTCGCAGCCGAAGGCGAGCAGGGCGGTGCGAATGTCGTGACCTGCAGTGACCGCCGAATGGGCGTCGCTGAAGTAATAGCGGAACAGGTCGCGGCGCACCGGCAGTTCGTGCTCACCGGCAAGGCGCAACAGGTGGCGCGACAGGTGATAGTCGTAAGGCCCGCCGGAATCCTGCATCGCCACGCTCACCGCGTGTTCGCTGGAGTGCTGGCCCGGCGCGACCGGGGCGATGTCGATACCGACGAATTCGCTGACGTCCCACGGCAGTGCCGCCGCCGCGCCGCTGCCGGTTTCCTCGGTGATGGTGAACAGCGGATGGCAGTCGATCATCAATTCCTGACCGCTGTCGACGATGGCTTTCAGCGCTGCCAGCAGAGCGGCGACGCCGGCCTTGTCGTCCAGATGGCGGGCGCTTATGTGGCCACTTTCGGTGAATTCCGGCAGCGGATCGAACGCCACCACATCACCCACGCTGATGCCCAGCGAATCACAATCGGCGCGGGTCGCGCAGTAGGCGTCCAGACGCAGCTCGACGTGATCCCAACTGATCGGCATCTCGTCCACGGCTGTATTGAAGGCATGCCCGGAAGCCATCAATGGCAACACGCTGCCGCGAATCACACCGTTGTCGGTGAACAGGCTGACGCGGCTACCCTCGGCGAACCGGCTCGACCAGCAGCCCACCGGCGCCAGGGTCAGACGCCCATTGTCTTTCACCGCGCGCACGGCGGCGCCGATGGTGTCCAGGTGTGCCGAGACCGCCCGGTCGGGGCTGTTTTTCTTGCCCTTGAGGGTGGCGCGGATCGTGCCGCGACGGGTCATCTCGAAGGGAATGCCAAGTTCCTCCAGACGCTCGGCGACGTAACGCACGATGGTGTCGGTGAATCCGGTAGGGCTGGGAATGGCGAGCATTTCCAGCAGGACTTTCTGCAGGTAGTTCAGATCCGGTTCGGGAATTTGGGTGGTCATGGAAACTCCTGTTGCGGGGCGTCATTCGCGCGTTGAACGCGCGAATGACGCCGAAGAGAGATCAAACGGCCGGCTGACTGTGCGGAAACAACAGATCGACAAACCGCTCGGCCGTCGGTTGCGGCTCGTGGTTGGCGAGACCCGCCCGCTCGTTGGCTTCGATGAACACGTACGCCGGTTGATCCGCCGCCGGCACCATCAGGTCGAGGCCGACCATCGGGATCTCCAGCGCCCGGGCCGCGCGCACGGCAGCGTCGGCCAGGGTCGGGTGCAGAATCGCCGTGACGTCTTCCAGCGTGCCGCCGGTGTGCAGGTTCGCGGTGCGCCGCACGAACAGATGCTCCCCGGCCGGCAGGATGCTGCTGTAGTCGTAACCGGCCGCGTGCAGGGTGCGTTGGGTTTCGTGGTCCAGCGGGATTTTGCTTTCGCCGCTGGTGGCTGCTTGTCTGCGTCGGCTCTGCGCTTCAATCAACGCGCCGATGGAATGATGACCGTCGCCGACCACTTCCGCCGGGCGGCGGATCGCCGCTGCAACCACCTCGAAACCGATCACCAGAATCCGCAGGTCGAAGCCTTCGTGGAAGCTTTCGAGCAGCACGCGAGTGTCAAACTGTTTGGCGGCTTCGATGGCCTGCTGCACGTCCTCGATGGTTTGCAGATCCACCGCCACGCCTTGACCCTGCTCGCCATCCAGCGGTTTGACCACCACGCGCTGGTACTCGTCGAGAAACGCCAGATTGTCGTCCGCATTCCCCGCCAATTGCTGCGACGGCACATTCAACCCGGCAGCTTTCAGCACGTTATGAGTCAGGCTCTTGTCCTGGCACAGGTTCATGCTGATGGCGCTGGTCAGGTCGCTGAGGGATTCGCGGCAACGCACCCGGCGCCCGCCGTGACTGAGGGTGAACAGCCCGGCGTCGGCGTCATCCACTTGCACGTCGATGCCGCGCCGATGGGCTTCCTCGACGATGATTCGCGCGTAAGGATTGAACTGCGCCTCCGGCCCCGGACCTAGGAACAGCGGCTGATTGATGCCGTTCTTGCGCTTGATGGCGAACGTCGGCAGGTTGCGGAAGCCGAGTTTGGCGTAGAGGTTTTTCGCCAGGCGGTTATCGTGCAACACCGACAGATCGAGGTAGCTCAGACCGCGACTCATGAAGTGCTCGATCAGATGGCGCACCAGCACTTCGCCGACACCGGGGCGCGAACACTGCGGATCGACCGCCAGGCACCACAGACTGCTGCCGTTTTCCGGGTCGTTGTAAGCCTTCTGGTGATTGAGGCCCATGACGCTGCCGATCACCGCGCCACTGTCGTCGTCTTCCGCCAGCCAGTACACCGGGCCGCCCTGATGGTGCGGGGTGAGCAGGGTGGCATCGATCGGCAGCATGCCGCGCGCCTGATACAGCTGATTGATCGCCTGCCAATCCGCGTCACTTTGTGCACGACGGATGCGGAAGCCGCGAAACACCCGGGTGGCCTGACGATAATCACTGAACCACAAGCGCAGAGTGTCGGACGGGTCAAGAAACAGTTGGGTCGGTTCCAGGCCGAGAATCTGCTGCGGCGCGGCGACGTACAAGGCAATGTCGCGCTCGCCCGGCTGTTCGTTGAGCAGTTCCCGCGCAAGGCTGGCCGGATCGGGAAAAGTGTGGCCGATCAGCAACCGGCCCCAGCCGCAATGCACCGCAATCGGCTCGGCGGCCGGCTCGCTGCCGTCCTCGGCCAGACGCGCCTGCAAGCGTTCGTAGGACGGTGTCTGACCGCGCAGTAGCCGTTGGCTGTAAGCCGTGGCGTGAGGTTTCATCGATCAGATTCCTTGTTCGCTGAGCCAAAGGTTCAGGGCCGCTAGTTGCCACAGCTTGGAGCCGCGCAGCGGGGTCAACTGGCCTTGTGGATCGGTCAGCAATTTGTCGAGCATGGCGGGGTTGAACAGGCCGCGATCCTGACTCGGATCGAGCAGCAGTTCGCGCACCCAGTTCAGGGTATCGCCCTGCAAATGCTTGAGGCCCGGCACCGGGAAGTACCCTTTCTTGCGGTCGATCACTTCGCTCGGAATGACCAGTCGCGCGGCTTCTTTCAAGACCTGCTTGCCGCCGTCCGGCAGTTTGAATTTGCCCGGAACACGGGCCGACAATTCCACCAGTCGATAGTCAAGAAACGGCGTACGCGCTTCCAGGCCCCAGGCCATGGTCATGTTGTCGACGCGTTTGACCGGGTCGTCCACCAGCATCACTGTGCTGTCCAGGCGCAGGGCCTTGTCGACCGCCGCATCGGCGCCGGGCTGTGCGAAATGTTCCTTCACGAAGTCACCGGCAGCGTCATTCGCTGTCAGCCATTTCGGCTGCACCGTGGCGGCGTAGTCGTCGTAGCTGCGGTCGAAAAACGCCTCGCGATAGGCCGCATACGGATCGGCCGCGCCGTCGACTTGCGGATACCAGTGATAACCGGCGAACAACTCGTCGGCGCCCTGGCCGCTCTGCACAACCTTGCAATGCTTGGCCACCTCGCGGGACAGCAGATAGAAGGCGATGCAGTCGTGGCTGACCATCGGCTCGCTCATGGCGCGGAACGCGGCGGGCAGTTGCTCGATGATTTCTCTTTCGTCGATACGCAGTTGGTGATGCTGGGTGCCGTAATGCTTGGCGATCAGATCGGAATACTGAAATTCGTCACCGCGCTCGCCGCCGGCATCCTGGAAACCGATGGAAAAGGTCGACAGGTTCTCCACGCCAACTTCTCGCAACAGGCCGACGAGCATGCTTGAATCGACGCCGCCGGAAAGCAGTACACCAACATCCACCGCCGCCCTTTGGCGGATCGCCACGGCTTCGCGGGTGCTGTCGAGCACGCGGTCTCGCCAGTCTTCGAGAGTCAGGTTTTTCTCGTCGTCGTGTGGGCCGTAGGGCAGGGTCCACCAGGTTTTCTGCTCGGTGGTGCCGTCCGCTTCAATGCGCATCCAGCTCGCGGGCGGCAACTTTTCAATGCCCGCCAGCAAGGTGCGCGGCGCAGGCACCACGGCGTGGAAATTCAGGTAATGGTTGAGCGCCACCGGATCGAGGATCGGGTTGATGTCACCGCCCTTGAGCAGCGCGGGCAGGGCCGAGGCAAAGCGCAAACGCTGGCCGGTGCGCGACAGGTACAGCGGCTTCACACCGAGGCGGTCGCGGGCGATGAACAGGCGCTGGGCATCGCGCTCCCAGATGGCGAAGGCAAACATGCCGTTGAGTTTCGGCAGCAGCGCTTCGCCCCAGGCGTGATAACCCTTGAGCAGCACTTCGGTGTCGCCGCCGGAGTAGAACGCATAACCGAGCGCTTCAAGTTCGGCGCGCAGTTCCGGGAAGTTGTAGATCGCGCCGTTGAAGGCCAGGGACAGGCCCAGTTGGCTGTCGATCATCGGCTGCGCCGAGCCGTCCGACAGGTCCATGATTTTCAGGCGTCGATGGCCCAAGGCAATCGGCCCCTGAGCATGAAAGCCCCACGCGTCGGGGCCGCGAGGCGCCAGGTGATGGGTGATTCGCTCGATGGCTGCAAGGTCTGCAGGTTGTTGATCAAAACGTAACTCGCCAGCTAATCCGCACATAAAGTCCTTACCGGTTTTTCCGTTGGGGAGGGTGTCGCTGCACCGCGCCGAAATGGCCGGTACCCAGAAACTGACCCGGTGCGGATGTGGGAGTTTTAGAACGATCAGTTATAAGCGTGTTGGCCTGACCGGTGGCCCATTAACAGCTTGGGTGAAGGGGGAGGTAGTAGATAAGTATTCGAAACATACGGATTGCTGGTTGTTTCCCGGCCCGAACGGGCAGTTATTCGTGTTTTTTATTCGGCGGCGGGATCGATAGGGTGGAAGGGACTCAACAGCAATAAAGGAATATTGCCCATGTCCACTACACCCGCGTCGATCGCACCGATCGCCCTTACGGAAAAACAGAAACTGAGCTTTTTGCTGGAAGCCACCGGCGATCTGGACACCGCCACGGCCTTGCAGAAAAACTTCCCCTCCGTGCTGCTCAATGCCAGTGCCGACACATTGGCGGCACTGGACAAGACCGCCTGTGACCTGCACGCCATCCAAGCCCAGGTCGAGACAGACTTGAGCCGGCTGCAATCGCTGAAAAGCTTTTGCATCGCGCAATTGAAATACGCCCTGACCAAACGCTGGTCAGCTGTGTTCGATGTCGAGAAAGACCACCTCGAGTTACCGGGAAGTTATTGCGGTTGCGAGCCGGTAACGCCACCAGGCGGCGGAGCGAAGGTCACGCCGTCCGCTACCCCGACGCTGCTGGAAGCAGCGATGCAGAACTTCACGCAAGACGAGGCGCAAGCCGATTACTTCCCCGAAGGCAGCTTCGTGCGCATTGCCAGCGCACCTGACGGCGTCCCCGGTCTGACCCCGCCGGCGTTCGCCGCGCTCTGCCGGGAGCTGGATCTGGGGCGGCTGTATCAGGAGCATTTCCAGCAGGTGTTCGGAGTCAGGGAAGTCAATGGCAGTCGGGTCGCCACCGGTACGATGGTTCGCAATATTTCGGTGATGAAAAAGCAGATGCTGCAACTGGATCTGCACCTGGCGCTGATGAAGGAACACGTCTCCCGGGACGGTTTTCAGACGGTTCAGCGCCTGATCGACGCCGGTGGCATAGCTGATGCCAAAAGCCTTCAGTTCAAGGGGCGACCGCTGATCATGCAGGGCATTGAAGCGCTGGAAAGTTGCCTCTGGGGTGTTGTGGTCTTCTCCGAAAAATCGGTCGAGCTGGATCCGGATCAATGGTGTCTGGTGTACATGCCCGGGGAACCTGACCAGCCCCTCTACGAGTACGCGAGTTTCACGGCGTTCATCGCATATCTGGAGTTCAAACTGGCAGTCGGCAGTTACAAAAGCTACTTCACCCACTGCATCGGCGAAGTCGACAAGGTCGAGTTTTTCAAGACGTTTGCCGAGAACGATAGCCTGGGGCACGTCAAACAATTGGAAATGCCCGGCCCGCTGTTCGATTTCATGCTCAAAAGTCATGTCGGCAAACTGCAACTCGACGCCCGTGCGCTTGCCGTGCCGACTGCCGATGTCGATGAGGAAGAGCGCAAGAAGCGTTTGATCCAGTATCTGGAAGTCGGCATGACGGTCGCCAACGTGGCGGGATTCGTCGTTCCGGTACTGGGGCAACTGATGATCGGCGTGGCTATCGGACAAATGCTCGCCGAAGTGTACGAAGGAATCGAGGACTGGAATCGCGGCGACCGCCAGGAAGCTTTTTCACACCTGCTCAGTGTCGCGGAAAACCTTGCCCTGATGGCCGCCGTGGGTGCCGGCGTCAAGGTCTTGAAGTCCCTGGCGATCAAGACCGTTCAAAAACACCCGGATTTCTTTCAGCCCTTTACCGCCATTCTCGACCGCAGTGGTCAGTCCCGATTATGGAAGCCGCAACTGAGCGCCTATGAACAGCCTCTTCCTGTCGAAGAGGGCCTCGAACCTGACGCGACGGGCTTGTATCAGGTCAACGGCAAGACTTTCGCCCGCATTGACGACCGCACCTATGCCGTGGCGCTGGATCCTTCTTCGAAGACCTGGCGGATTCAGCACCCTGTCCGTCCACAGGCGTATGCGCCGACGCTCAGGCCCAGCCGACACGGTGGCTGGCGTCATGCCTCGGAGCCGAGCGAGCAATGGTCCGGCGCCTATACCCTCAAACGCATCGATCCGCAGTTGGCGAGTCTGGACGACAGTCGCCTAGAGATGATCCGGCGGCTGACCGACACCCGCTTCGACGAACTGCATCGCTTGAGCGATGACAGCCTGCCACTGACTCCCCGTTTGCGGGACACTCTCGAACGGTTCGGCCTTGAGCGCCGGGTGCGTGACTTCGTTGCCGCCATGGAGCGTGGCGAAGCGACCGATGCACGGCATGCCCAGGAACAGTTGCAGGCGCTGCCAAGGCTTTCCGGTTGGCCGCAGGATCGCTACATCGAGGTCGTTGATGAAAAAGGGGAGATCACCGAGACCTTTCCTCCCGGCTCGATTGAAGATGACACCCTGAGCGTCATTGTCAGCAACGATCAGTTGGGGAAGGGCGAGTTGCTGCAGACCGTCATCGACGGTCTGTACCCCAAAGAGGTCGAGGCTCTGGTCGGCGCTGACGTTGCGCTGACCGATCGGGGGGTGAAACTGGCGAAAGTCATCGGCGCGGCGGTCAAGGCTGATCGTCGTTCGACGTTCGATCATCTGTACCGGCGCTATGACCAGACGCTGGACAGTGAGGTGCTCAAGACCAGAGCGGCTTATCCCGACGTACCGACGCGTTACGCACAGGAACTGATCCGTCAGGCTTCGAGCGTCGAGCGCACGCTTCTGCGCACCACCGGACGAGTGCCCATGGGCCTGGCGCAGCGCTTGAGCGAGGCCGTGAGCAATGTTCGCCTGGATCGGGCGCTGACCGGGTTCTACCTGGCTGAAGTCGCCAACGCCGACACCGAAAAACTGGCCATCGGCTTGTTGCCGCAACTCGAGGGTTAGGATCCGCAGCTTTACCTGGAACTACGGGCGAAGTCACTCAAGGGAGACCTGCTTGAGACCCTCGGCAAGAAACCGCTCACTGCCGGAAATTCGCTGACGCTGGTCAGGCTCGATGAGGGCTATGAGGCGTTTGACAGCCAGGCTCGATCACTCGGAAAAACCCAGGGGACGGACAGCCTCTATCAGGCGATCCTCAAAGGCCTTTCTCCTGCGCAGGCCAAGGCAATTGGACTGGCAGAGGCCAAGCCCGAAGACAGTTGGCGTTTGCGAAGCCGGTTACTCGACACCGCTTTGGATGAGCGTGAGGGCTGTAACCGCGTCTTGAACGGCGACAGGTTCGAGCCACCGGCCCCTGAACCGGCATGCAGGCTTTCCGATCCACCCGCTGAAGCCACGCATCATCCGCAACGCCTGTTGCGCAAGGTGAAAAAACTCTACCCCTTGTTTTCCGATATTCAGGCCCGGGAGTTTCTTGATCAGTTGGGCGCAGACCATCTGACACGCGCACTCAGGATCAGGCAATTGCAGGATGACCTGGCGCGCCTGCGAGAGGTGCTCGATACCTGGATGGACGATGCCGCGGCCATCAAGGCTCAGGGCGGGATATCGAGTGAAGTGCGCGAATGCCGGCATCTCGTGGCGTACGAGATCGAAGACAGTTTTCGCCGGCTGGTTTTACTGCCCGACGAGTATTACCGTCCGGCCTATGGCCTGAAGCTCGATGGCATGCGGTTCGGAAAGCTGCCGATCCTGCCGCCCGGGCTGAGCTTCGATCACGTGAGGCATCTGTCACTGCAAAACATGCAGCTGGACAATGATGTCGCGTATTTCCTCAAAGCCTTCAAGAACCTCGAGACACTTGAGCTGGGTCGCAACAGGCTCACCCAGTTCCCGGAGGCGGTCTCGCTCATGCCGAATCTCAGGCGTTTGGGCCTGATGCACAACCGTCTTCAGATGACCGAGCATGCCCTGGTGAAATTGTCGCGAATGCGCAATTTGCAAAGCCTGGACCTGAGCGAAAACCCTCTGGGGGCGACGGTGGACGTCAGCGGGATGTTCGAGCTGTCTGACCTGAGCGTGCGCAATACCCGAACCACTGAACTACCCAAGGGGTTGCACCGTTTGCCAAACCTGGATCGGGTAGATCTGCGCGACAATGACATTCGCGATTTACCACAGTGGCTGTTTGAAACACCGCGGCGCTTCAGTGAAACGATCAATCTGCGCAACAACCCGATTTCCGCTCTCAGCAGTACTCATCTGGAGAACTACCGCAAGAAAATCGGGGTCGGCATGGGGTATCTGGAAAACGATATCGCGCGCCTGGATGAACACCAGGCACGTTCGATCTGGCTGACCGAAACCGGAGGAACGGTGGGTTCCAGGCGGCTGCAAACATGGAACGCGATCAACGACGATCCGATGGCTGAAGGCCTGTTTCATTTGCTGGCGGAGCTGGGCAATACCGCTGACTCCGAGTTCGTGCGAGAGGATATGTCCAGGCGGGTCTGGGCGGTGCTTGAGGCGACGCAGGCCAACGCCGAACTGCGCGAGCAGATTTTCAATCTGGCGGCCAACCCGATCAATTGCACGGATAGCGCAGCGCTGAACTTCAGTCATCTGGAGGTCGCCGTGCATGTGCGCAATGTATTGCGCTTTGCCGGTGAGAGGCAGGTCTCCCCGACGGTCCTGATGAAGCTTGCCCGAAGCTTGTTCCGGCTTGAGCAAATCGACCTGATAGCGGCGGAACACGCCCGGGATCAAGGATCCCCCGACCCTCTGGAAGTGACCCTTGCGTATCGCACGGGGCTGGCACGGGCGTTCGACCTGCCTGGGCAGGCGGCGCATATGCGTTACAGCGAACTGGCTGATGTGACGAGTGATGAATTGATAGCGGCGCTCCACCGAATCCAGACGGCTGAACTGTCCTCCAGCTGGGTGAAGTTTCTGGTTCGCCAGCCGTTCTGGAGTGACTACCTGAAAACCCGTTTCGCGCAGCAGTTCGAAGACGCCATTGCCCCTCACCATGAGGAAGTTCAGGCACTGTTCGAAAAAGCTCAGGAACTCACTTCTGCCGACTACCTGAGTGAAATGGGTCTGTGCACCTCGCGTAAGCAACAGACCGAGAACGCCCTGTTGCAACGCTTGACCCAGCGTATCGCGGAGCAGATCGAGCGGGGCACCTGCATCGTGCCCGGTGACTGACAGCGTCTGGACGGAGCGCCCGGTTCACTTGCCGCGAATCAACTGGCGCAAGGCAAAGCGGTTTGGATGACAAGCCTCGGCCACGGCTCTGGGCAGCGGCAGCGGTTCGTTGTCCAGCCACGCGGCCAGCAACTCGCCAGACAATGGCGCCGTGATCAAACCGCGTGAACCGTGGCCACTGTTGACGTACAGGCCGTCCAGCCACGGGCAGGGAATGTCCGGCACTTGCCGGGCATCCTTGCTCAAGGCGCGATAGGCCTCGGTGAAGGCTTCGCGATCGGCGAGCGGGCCGACAATCGGCAGGTAGTCGGGGCTGGTGCAACGGAACGCGGCGCGGCCCTCAAGGCTGTCGGTGTCGAGTTCGCCGATGTGCAGGCGTGCGACCAGATCCGTGGAGATCTCTTCGAGCATCGCCAGGTTGCCCAGGTGTTCGGCGGTGGTCGGTGTCAGGTCGTCGCTGTTGAAATCGAAACTGGCGCCGAGGGTGTGTTCGCCCAGGCGTGCCGGTGCGACGTAACCTTCGGCGCACACGACAGTGGTCAACGCCTGGCTTTGTGTGGTCTGCGTCAGCCGGGTGATCTGCCCGCGAATACGCTTGAGTGGCAGGTCGGCACTCTGGGGGAAACGCTTGATTTCGGCGGCACCGGCCAGCACCACGACGGGTGCTGTTGCGATCAACCTTTCCCCGTCGAAGGCTTGCCACTGACCGTCGACCTTGCGCAGTTCAACGGCTTCTTGATGGGTGAGCAGCGTGACGCCCGGTTGTGCGGATTGCGCCTGACACAGCGCTGGCGGATGCACCCAGCCACCCTCGGGATAATACAAACCACCATGGGCCAGACCGACCCCGGCACGGGCCTGCGCTTCGGGTTGATCAAGCCATTGCAGAAGGTCTTCGGGGAACGCGGCCGCCAGTTGCGCCTGACGCTCGCGTTCCTTTTCATTGAACGCAAGTTGCAGCACGCCGCAGTCGTCCCAGTCGGTGCCGCGTTGCAGGGTTTCCAGCAGGCGTCGGGTGTAGCCGAAACCGCTGACGATCAACTGCGACAGTGCGGTGCCATGGGCGGACAGTTTCAGGTACAGCACGCCTTGGGGATTGCCCGAGGCTTCCTGTGCTACCGCGTCATGCCGTTCCAGCAGACTGACTTGCCAACCCCGCGCCGCGAGGCTGGCTGCCGTGGCGCAACCGGCCAGACCGGCACCGATCACCAGGGCGCGACGCTCACCGCTCAACGGAGCCGGGCGGGCGAACCACGGTTTTTCGGCGGCGGGGGGCGCAACGTCCTCGGGCCAGCCGAGAAATTGGCCGCGCAGGATCTCCCACTTATGGCCGATGCCCGGCGTGCGCTTCATCTTGAAGCCGGCGGCGTTCAGCAGGCGCCGTACCCAACCGGTGCTGGTGAACGTGCTGATGGTCGAACCGGGCGCCGCCAATCTCGCCAGTTCCGCGAACAGTTCGGCAGTCCACATCTCCGGGTTTTTCGCCGGGGCGAAACCGTCGAGAAACCAGGCGTCGATCTGGCCGTCCAATTGCGGCAACTGCTCCAGTGCATCACCGATCAGCAGCGTCAGGGTCACACGACCGTTATCCAGAACAATGCGCTGAAAACCCTGATGAATTGCCACGTAATGCTTGAGCAACTGATCGGAGAACAGCTTCAAGTCGGGCCACAACGCCAGCGCCCGTTGCAGGTCGGCAGGGCTCAACGGAAATTTTTCGACGCTGACAAAATGCAGCCGCGCACCGGCCACCGCATGCTGTTCGAACAACTGCCAGGCGCAGAGAAAATTCAGCCCGGTGCCGAAGCCGGTTTCACCGATCACCAGTCGCCCACCCGCCGGCAGCGCGGCAAAACGCTCGGCAAGACGGTTCTGTTCGAGAAACACGTAGCGGGTTTCATCCAGCCCCGACTGGTCGGAAAAATACACATCGTCGAACACTCGCGAACGCGGGCGTCCCTGGTCATCCCAGTCGAGTTGGGCGTGGGGCATTACAGGTTTCATGGCAGGCTCGGCAACGACAAGGCGGCCATTCTAGCCGATCACGCAGGCGGCGCTTGATCCATGGCAAGCCTTGCTGACGATCACTCAAGGACAATCCGCCGCCGGCGGGAATTTCTGTGCCGCGTCAGAGCCCAATCCGCTAGTCTTGCTGAATCCTGGAAGGAGCCGTCCCATGTTCGAATCCGCTGAAATCGGTCACGCCATCGACAAAGACACCTACGAAGCCGCCGTGCCCGCCCTGCGTGAAGCGTTGCTTGAAGCCCAGTTCGAGTTGCAGCAGCAGAAGCGTTTCCCGGTGATCATTTTGATCAACGGCATCGAAGGCGCCGGCAAGGGCGAGACGGTGAAGTTGCTCAACGAGTGGATGGACCCGCGCCTGATCGAAGTGCGCACCTTCGACCAGCAGACCGATGAAGAGCTGGCACGGCCACCGGCCTGGCGTTACTGGCGGATGCTGCCGGCCAAGGGGCGGATGGGGATTTTCTTCGGCAACTGGTACAGCCAGATGCTGCAGGGCCGGGTTCACGGCTTGTTCAAGGATCCGCGTCTGGATCAGGCGATTGCCGGCGCCGAGCGCATGGAAAAGATGTTCTGCGATGAAGGCGCGCTGATCTTCAAGTTCTGGTTCCACCTGTCCAAGAAACAGATGAAGGCGCGGCTCAAGGCCCTGGCCGATGACCCACTGCACAGCTGGCGCATCAGTCCTCTGGACTGGCAGCAGTCGGAAACGTACGACAAGTTCGTCAAATACGGCGAACGCGTGTTGCGTCGCACCAGCCGCGATTACGCGCCGTGGCATGTCATCGAGGGTGTCGATCCGTACTACCGCAGCCTGACGGTCGGCAAGATTTTGCTCGAAGGCCTGCAAAACGCGCTGAAGCGTCCCGATGTGCACCCGCATGATGTCAGCGCCCAGCCGCTGGGCTCGTCGGTGGATCAGTTGAACCTGCTCGACAGCCTCAACCTGACTCAGCGTCTGGAGAAGAAAGACTACGAAGAGCAATTGATCACCGAGCAGGCGCGGCTGTCCGGCCTGATGCGTGACAAGCGCATGCGCCGTCATGCGCTGGTGGCGGTGTTTGAAGGTAATGATGCCGCGGGCAAGGGCGGTTCTATTCGTCGTGTGGCGGCGGCGCTCGATCCGCGCCAATACAGCATCGTGCCGATTGCCGCGCCGACCGAAGAGGAAAGGGCGCAGCCGTATCTGTGGCGTTTCTGGCGGCACATTCCGGCGCGGGGCAAATTCACCGTGTTTGATCGCTCGTGGTACGGCCGGGTGCTGGTGGAGCGGGTCGAGGGCTTTTGCAGCACCGCCGACTGGATGCGTGCCTACGGCGAAATCAATGACTTCGAGGAGCAACTGGCCGACGCCGGGGTGATCGTGGTCAAGTTCTGGCTGGCGATCGACAAGGACACGCAGATGGAGCGCTTCCAGGAGCGCGAAGAAATTCCGTTCAAGCGCTTCAAGATCACCGAAGACGACTGGCGCAACCGCGACAAGTGGGACGCCTATCGCGCCGCCGTCGGCGACATGGTCGACCGCACCAGCACCGAAATCGCGCCGTGGACCCTGGTCGAGGCCAATGACAAGCGCTGGGCCCGGGTCAAGGTGCTGCGCACAATCAACCGGGCGCTGGAAGAAGCGTTCGAAAAGTCCGACAAGCGAGCCAAGAAGCACAAGGACTGAACCGATGGGCCCGCATACGCGAGGTGAATGATTGTCGCGGTCGGCGATTGGGTGGACTTATGCTCGGTCCACTCTCAACCGACTGCAACAATGAGGTATGCCATGCGTGAAGTGGTGATCGTCGACAGCGTACGGACCGGCCTGGCCAAGTCCTTTCGCGGCAAGTTCAACCAGACCCGTCCCGATGACATGGCGGCCCATTGCGTCAATGCGTTGCTCTCGCGCAACGACATCGACCCGGCCAGCGTCGAGGATTGCATCGTCGGCGCCGGTTCCAACGAAGGCGCCCAGGGCTACAACATCGGTCGCAACGTCGCGGTGCTCTCGCAATTGGGCACCGGCACGGCGGGCATGACCCTCAACCGTTTTTGTTCCTCAGGCTTGCAGGCGATTGCGATTGCCGCCAACCAGATCGCGTCGGGTTGCAGCGACATCATCGTCGCCGGCGGCGTCGAGTCGATCAGCCTGACCCTGAAAAGCGTCAACACCGATCACCTGATCAACCCGTTGCTCAAACAGCAGACCCCCGGCATCTACTACACCATGGGCCAGACCGCCGAAGTGGTGGCGCGCCGTTATGGCGTCAGCCGCGAGGCGCAGGATCGCTACTCGCTGCAAAGCCAGATTCGCACTGCACAGGCGCAGGCCGCCGGCCTGTTCAACGATGAAATCGTGCCGATGGCGGTGAAGTACCGCGTTGAAGACAAAAACAGTGGTGAAGTGCAGGTCCTCGACGGCATCGTCGATCACGACGACTGCAACCGCCCGGACACCACCTATGAAAGCCTTGCCGGGTTGAAACCGGTGTTCGCCGAGGACGGTTCGGTGACTGCCGGCAACTCGTCGCAGTTGTCTGATGGCGCCTCGATGACGCTGGTGATGAGCCTTGAAAAAGCCCTGCAACTGGGGCTCAAGCCGAAGGCGTTTTTCCGTGGGTTCACCGTGGCCGGTTGCGAGCCGGACGAAATGGGTATCGGCCCGGTGTTCTCGGTGCCGAAGCTGCTCAAGGCCAAAGGCTTGCAGGTGGCGGATATCGATCTGTGGGAATTGAACGAAGCGTTCGCCTCGCAGTGCCTGTACGCCCGTGATCGTCTGGAAATCGACAACGAGAAGTACAACGTCAACGGCGGCTCGATTTCCATCGGTCACCCGTTCGGCATGACCGGGTCACGGCAGGTCGGGCATCTGGTGCGCGAGTTGCAGCGGCGCAATCTGCGCTACGGGATCGTGACCATGTGCGTGGGCGGCGGGATGGGCGCGACCGGGTTGTTTGAGGCTGTGCGTTAAGTCCGGGAATTTGTTTTGCTCTCTCGATAGCTTTCGCGAGCAAGCTCGCTCCCACAGTTGACCCTATTCTTATTGAAGGAATGTGATCGAATGTGGGAGCCAGCTTGCTCGCGAATGGGGCGACCGGATCTACCTGCCAGCATCCCGCAACTGCATCCGCGCGATGTAGGCGCGGATTTCCTGCTCGGCTTTCTCGGGGCTGTCGAACGGCCCTTCGAGGGTATTTTCCCGGGTGCTGAAATACAGGTCGCCGTTGACCCGGCACACGCGGTCGCTGCGAAAGCGCGTGGCGGGGGCGGTGTCCTGGGCGCGCATGCCTAACATGACGGGGTCTCCTTGGTGATTGATGTCCCGGGCTGGATCCAAGAAGCTTATGCCTGAACCACTTACCTTGCCCGGCCGGCCGATCAACGGCCCATCGTCAATTTTCCGCTGCGACCTGCACAGTTTCATTTGCGGCTGGAGCGCAACTGTCCCTGTGTCGGGCAGGGTCTGTGCGCCTAGAATGAGCGCTCCTGTCTCTGGCGCTTGGGGTTCTCATGCACGTTTCATCGGGTCGTTGGGTGTACGGCATGTTCCTGGCGTTGTTGACGGCGTTTTTGTGGGGAATCCTGCCGATCAAGCTCAAGCAGGTGCTGGTGGTGATGGACCCGGTCACGGTGACCTGGTTTCGCCTGCTGGTCTCCGGCGGCTGTCTGTTCATTTATCTGGCGGCGACCAAAAGGTTGCCGAGTCGCAAGGTGCTCGGGCCTAAGGGCGGCTGGCTGGTGCTGATGGCGGTGCTCGGGCTGGTAGGCAATTACGTGCTTTATCTGATGGGCCTGAACCTGCTCAGCCCCGGCACCGCGCAACTGGTGGTGCAGATGGGGCCGATCATGTTGCTGATCGCCAGTCTGTTCGTGTTCAAGGAGCGCTTCAGTATCGGTCAGGGCATTGGGCTGGCGGTGCTGTTGATCGGGTTTGCGCTGTTCTTCAATCAGCGTCTGGCTGAATTGCTCACCTCTTTGTCTGACTACACCGCCGGCGTGTTGCTGGTGCTGCTGGCCTCGACCGTCTGGACTTTTTACGCGCTGGGGCAGAAGCAACTGCTGACAGTGTGGAATTCGCTGCAGGTGATGATGGTGATTTACCTGTTCTGCGCCCTGTTGCTGACGCCTTGGGTGCATCCGCTCGAAGCGCTGTCGCTGAATCCGTTGCAGGGCTGGCTGCTGCTGGCGTGCTGCATGAACACCCTGATCGCCTACGGCGCGTTTGCCGAAGCACTGGCGCACTGGGAAGCTTCACGGGTCAGTGCGACGCTGGCGATCACGCCGTTGGTGACGTTCGGTGCAGTGGCCGTGGCGGCGGGGGTGTGGCCGGAATATGTGCATGCCGAACAGATCAATCTGCTGGGGTATGGCGGGGCAGTGTTGGTGGTGCTGGGTTCGGCGCTGGTGGCGCTCGGGCCTTCGCTGATTGCCGGGCTCAAGGCCCGGCGGATGCGCATGGCAGCAGGTTAATCGAGTCATCGTTCTTCGCGAACAAGCCCGCTCCCACTTTTAACCGCATTCCTGACATGGGATTGCGGTCAACTGTGGGAGCGGGCTTGCTCGCGAAGACTGACTTACAGACGCTGCAGATCTCAGCCCTTGGCGCCGGCCTCGATCATGTTTTCCGGCCGCACCCAGGCATCGAACTCTTCATCGGTCAGATAACCCAGCTCCAGCGCCGCTTCGCGCAGGGTCTTGCCTTCGCTGTAGGCTTTTTTGGCGATTTCCGCCGACTTGTCGTAGCCGATGTGCGGGTTCAGCGCCGTTACCAGCATCAGCCCGCGTTCCAGATGTTTCGCCATGACTTCGGCATCCGGCTCAAGCCCGGCGATGCAGTGCTGCTGGAAGTTGCTGCAGCCATCGGCCAGCAGACGGATCGATTGCAGCAGGTTGTGGATGATCACCGGTTTGAACACGTTCAGTTGCAGGTGACCCTGGCTGGCGGCGAAACCGATCGCCACATCATTGCCCAGCACCTGGCAGGCGAGCATCGACAACGCCTCGCACTGGGTCGGGTTGACCTTGCCGGGCATTATCGAACTGCCCGGTTCGTTGGCCGGCAGGCGCACTTCGGCAAACCCAGCGCGGGGGCCGGAGCCCAGCAGACGCAGGTCGTTGGCGATTTTCATCAGTGCCACGGCGAGGGTTTTCAGGGCACCGGAGAGGGTGGTCAGCGGCTCATGGCCGGCGAGGGCGGCGAACTTGTTCGGCGCGGTGACGAACGGCAGACCGGACAACGCCGCCAGTTCAGCGGCAATCGCTTCGCCGAACCCGTGGGGCGAGTTGAGTCCGGTGCCGACCGCGGTGCCGCCCTGGGCCAGTTCGCAGACTGCCGGCAACGCCGCGCGAATCGCCCGTTCGGCGTAATCCAGCTGCGCTATGAAACCGGAGAGTTCCTGGCCGAAAGTGATCGGCGTGGCGTCCATCATGTGGGTGCGACCGGTCTTCACCAGCTTCATGTGCCGCGCCGACAGCTCGGCCAGGCCACCCGAAAGCTCGGCGATCGCCGGCAGCAGTTGGCCCTGCACCGCTTGCGCGGTGGCGATGCTCATGGCGGTGGGGAAGCAGTCGTTGGAGCTCTGCGAGCGGTTGACGTGATCGTTGGGGTGCACTGGCGTCTTGCCGCCACGCGGGTTGCCGGCCAGTTCGTTGGCGCGGCCGGCAATCACTTCGTTGGCATTCATGTTGCTTTGGGTGCCGCTGCCGGTCTGCCAGACCACTAGCGGGAATTGGTCGTCATGCTGGCCGTCGAGCACTTCGTCGGCGGCCTGTTCGATCAGGCGGGCGATGTCGGCAGGCAGGTCGCCGTTGCGGTCGTTGACCCGGGCCGCGGCTTTCTTGATCAGGGCCAGGGCGTGCAGGACCGGCAAGGGCATGCGTTCCTGACCGATCGCGAAGTTGATCAGCGAGCGTTGCGTCTGAGCGCCCCAGTAAGCGTCGTCCGGGACCTCGATCTGGCCCAGGCTGTCGGTTTCGATACGGCTCATCGTGCACACTCCTGTTGGTCTGTTTGCGCAGTTTAGGCCGGTGTCGGCCCGGGTGGTTCCCTCCGGCCGATTGTTGACCGGCAAATCCCCGCCAATCAAGCGCGGCAAGGCCCGGGGGTTGAGCCGCAGCGTTATTCAGGCGCAGAATGGTCGCCCTTGGGGTTTTACCTCGCCTAGCTGAAAAGGAAACTCGATGACTCGTCTTCGTGCCATCTGCACCGCGGTTGCCCTGGTTTGCGCCAGCGGCCAGGTGCTTGCCGATACCGCCAGCCACAACGCCAGTGCCGAAGCTTTCCTGACCCTGGCACACGCTGACAAGCTGGGCACTCCGGTGTACATGCAGGTTCAGCAGATGTTCGCCCAGCGTTTTGAACAGACCAAGGCGCCGGAATCCAAGAAAGCCGTACTGGATACCTACCAGGCCAAGGCCAACGCCGCTCTGGACCAGGCCATTGGCTGGAACAAGCTGAAACCGGACATGGTCAAGCTCTACACCACCAATTTCAGCGAATCCGAGCTCAAGGACCTGGTCGCGTTCTACCAGTCGCCACTGGGCAAGAAAGTCCTGGAAAAAATGCCGCAGCTGACTCAGCAATCGGCGCAGATGACCCAGGCCAAGCTGGAAAGCGCCGTACCGGTGGTCAACAAGCTGCTGGACGACATGACCAACGAGCTGGCACCGAAAGGCGCGGCTCCGGCCAAGAAGAAGTAAGCGGAGTTCGTGATGACCATGCAACAACGCATCGAATCGACGCTGGCGCTGCTTCAGCCTGAGCATCTGCAAGTGCTGGACGAAAGTCACATGCACAGTCGCGGGTTGCAGACCCACTTCAAGGCAGTGGTGGTCAGTGCGCAGTTCGAAGGCCTGAACCGGGTCAAGCGCCACCAGAAAGTCTACGGCACGCTCGGCGAGCTGATGGGCGAGTTCCATGCGTTGGCGCTGCACACCTACACCCCGCAGGAATGGGCAGAGACAGGCGTCGCTCCGGCGTCGCCGACCTGTGCCGGCGGCAGCAAGCATTGAGCCTTGCAGCAATGAACTGAGGTTTTTTGCTAGAATCCGCAACGCGCCGCTCACCCGGCGCGTTTTTTTTCGCATCCGGTTCACCCTTTACGAGGGTAGCCACCTGGAGAAATACCCATGACACAACCGATTGTCGTGGCGGCACTGTACAAGTTCGTCACCCTCGAAGATTACGTCAACCTGCGCGAGCCGCTGCTGCAAGCGATGGTCGACAACGGCATCAAAGGCACCCTGCTGATCGCCGAAGAAGGCATCAACGGCACGGTTTCCGGCAGCCGTGAAGGCATCGACGGCCTGCTGGCCTGGCTGCGCAACGATCCGCGCATGGTCGACATCGATCACAAGGAATCATACTGCGACGAGCAGCCGTTCTATCGCACCAAGGTCAAGCTCAAGAAAGAGATCGTGACCCTGGGCGTCGAAGGCGTCGACCCGAACAAGAAGGTCGGCACCTACGTCGAACCGCAGGACTGGAACGCGCTGATCAGCGACCCGGAAGTGCTGCTGATCGACACCCGCAACGATTACGAAGTCTCGATCGGCACCTTCGAAGGCGCCATCGATCCGAAAACCACCAGTTTTCGCGAATTCCCCGACTACATCAAAGAACACTTCGATCCGGCCGTGCACAAGAAGGTCGCGATGTTCTGCACCGGCGGCATTCGCTGCGAAAAAGCCTCGAGCTACATGCTCGGCGAAGGTTTCGAAGAGGTTTATCACCTCAAGGGCGGCATCCTGAAGTACCTCGAAGAGGTGCCGCAGGAAGAGACCAAATGGCAGGGCGACTGCTTCGTGTTCGACAACCGCGTGACCGTGCGTCATGACCTGAGCGAAGGCGACTACGATCAGTGCCATGCCTGCCGCACCCCGGTCAGCGTTGAAGATCGCGCCTCCGAGCATTACGTGGCCGGCATCAGCTGCCCGCACTGCTGGGACACCCTGAGCGAGAAGACTCGCCGCAGTGCAATCGACCGCCAGAAGCAGATCGAACTGGCCAAAGCGCGCAACATGCCGCACCCGATCGGCTACAACTATAAGCAAGCATCCACCGAGGCTTAATCATGTCTGCACGCCTGCTCTATGTGATGGATCCGATGTGTTCGTGGTGCTGGGGATTTGCCCCGGTGGCCAAGGCATTGGTGGAGCAGGCGCAGGCAGCCGGGGTGGAACTGCACCTGGTGGTCGGCGGGTTGCGCACCGGCAGTGGTGCGGCGCTGGAGCCGACTACCCGGCGCTACATTCTCGAACACTGGCAGGCGGTCGCCGAGGCCACCGGCCAGCCGTTCAAGCTGGAAGGCGCGTTGCCGGACGGCTTTGTCTACGACACCGAACCTGCCTGCCGGGCCATCGTCACCGCACGCAGCCTGGCACCGGATTGCGCGTGGAAACTGGTCGGGTTGATCCAGCACGCGTTTTACGCCGAAGGTCGCGATGTCACCCAGGCCAGCGTTCTGGTGGAGCTGGCCGAGAAGGCCGGCGTCCCGCGCATCGAATTTGCTGCCCTGTTTGATCATGCCGATCAGCACAAGGCGACCCAGGCCGATTTTACTTGGGTGCAGGATCTGGGCATCGCCGGATTCCCGACCCTGCTCGCCGAACGCAACGGCCAACTGGCGTTGCTGACCAACGGCTACCAGCCGCTCAGTGAACTGTCGCCGTTGCTCGGTCGATGGCTGGAGCGCGCGGCCTGTGTCTGACCCGGCCGATGACACGCCAGCCGTCAAGCGTGTCGACCGGCTGAGCTGGGCTGAAGTCCGGCGACTGGCACTTCATCACAAAAAATCCCTGTGGATCGCCAACGGCGTGGCCGTACTGGCGACGCTGTGCAGCGTGCCGATTCCGTTGCTGCTGCCGTTGCTGGTGGACGAGGTCCTGCTCGGCCACGGTGATGCCGCGCTGAAAGTCATGAACCATGTGCTGCCCTCAATGTGGCAGCAGGCGGCGGGCTACATCGGCCTGATGCTGGTGGTGACGCTGACTCTGCGTTGCAGTGCCCTGTGTTTTGGCGTGTTGCAGGCGCGGTTGTTTGCGCGGCTGGCCAAGGACATCGTTTATCGCATTCGCGTGCGTTTGATTGAACGACTCAAACGGATCTCCCTCGGCGAATACGAAAGCCTGGGCAGTGGCACGGTCACCACGCACCTGGTCACCGACCTCGACACCCTCGACAAGTTTGTCGGCGAAACCCTCAGCCGTTTTCTGGTGGCGATGCTGACGCTGGTCGGCACCGCCAGCATCCTGATGTGGATGCACTGGAAACTGGCGCTGCTGATCCTGCTGTTCAACCCGTTGGTGATCTACGCCACGGTGCAGTTGGGCAAGCGGGTCAAGCACCTGAAGAAACTGGAGAACGACAGCACCTCGCGCTTCACCCAGGCGCTGAGCGAAACCCTCGATGCAATCCAGGAAGTGCGAGCCGGCAACCGGCAGGGCTTTTTCCTCGGACGGTTGGGTCTGCGTGCGCAGGAAGTGCGCAACTACGCGGTTAACTCGCAGTGGAAGACCGACGCCTCGAACCGCGCCAGTGGTCTGCTGTTCCAGTTCGGCATCGACATCTTCCGCGCGGCGGCCATGTTGACGGTGTTGTTCTCTGACCTGTCGATTGGCCAGATGCTCGCGGTGTTCAGCTATCTGTGGTTCATGATCGGCCCGGTCGAACAGCTGCTGAACCTGCAATACGCTTATTACGCGGCGGGCGGTGCGCTGTCGCGGATCAACGAACTGCTGGCTCGCGCCGACGAGCCGCAATACCCCGGCGGCGTCGACCCGTTCAAGGGCCGCGATACCGTCGGCATTCAGGTGCAGGGTCTGAGCTTCGGTTACGGCGACGAACTGGTGCTGGATCAGTTGAACCTGTCCATCGCTCCCGGTGAGAAAGTGGCGATTGTCGGTGCTAGCGGCGGCGGCAAAAGTACCCTCGTGCAATTGCTGCTGGGCCTGTACACACCGCTGGCCGGGACGATCCGTTTCGGCGGATCGTCCCAGCAGGAAATCGGCCTGGAAACGGTTCGGGAAAATGTCGCGGTGGTGCTGCAACATCCGGCGCTGTTCAACGACACCGTACGCGCCAACCTGACCATGGGCCGTACCCGCAGCGATGAAGCCTGCTGGCAGGCACTGGAAATCGCCCAGCTCGAACCCACCATCCGCGCCTTGCCGGACGGCCTGGACAGCATCGTCGGCCGCTCCGGCGTGCGGCTGTCTGGCGGTCAGCGTCAACGTTTGGCCATCGCGAGGATGATCCTCGCCGAGCCGAAAGTGGTGATTCTCGATGAGGCGACGTCAGCCCTCGACGCCGCCACCGAATACAACCTGCACCAGGCCATGGCGCGCTTTCTCCATGGCCGCACCACGTTGATCATCGCCCACCGCCTGTCAGCGGTGAAGCAGGCAGATCGGGTGCTGGTGTTCGACGGCGGGCAAGTGGCCGAGGATGGCGACCACCAGCAACTGATTGCCGATGGCGGGTTGTACGCCAAGCTTTATGGGCATTTGCAGAGGTTGTAGATCATTTCCATAGCACCTCCAGTGCGTTGGCCGTGCCGTCGTAGCCAAACTCTTTGACGATCACTGAACAACTGGTGCATGGAGGCATGGTTGTAGCCACGTCGACCGAAGCGATCATGTGGTTTTCGGGGTATTTCTTGCGAAGCACACTGATCAGTTTGGCCTCGCTGTCCAGAGAGGTCGGCCGACGGGTCAGCGCAGGCGTGTAGGTGTCGATGTCCTTTATCGTATGGGGAATCGCCACCAATTGCCCTTTGCTCGAGACTTCCAGTGAGGTTCTGTTGAAGGTCTGGTCGAAGTCGATATTGAAGTAGGTGGTGTCGCCGATGATCACTTTGTCTGACATGGGCAGCGCCTTGAAAAGCGGCAGTTCGCCAGTCAGTCCTTGCGAGCCGGAAACGCTTATATAGACCTCACGGTTTCCGGTAGCGGTCACGATGTCTGCATAGGCGATGTTTCTCGAATTCTGTGCTCGATAGCTGCGAGGGAGCAGCGCTTGAAGCTTGTCCATCGCCTTATTGATTTTCAGATCTGCGTGCTGCCGGACATTGATTGTTTTCTCGCAAAACAGCGTATCGAAGATATCGGCGGTTCGTTGGCGAAAGCTGTCTGAAGCATCCCTGCTACGTGACCAGGATGCAGCACCATTCGGCAGCCGGCTGACGATCATGCGCGTGGAATGATCGAACAACACCGCTTCACCGGGGCTGGTATCGACTTTAAGCAGTTTGAGCGTGTCGGGCGGGTTCGCATGGCCACCAATGCGAATGGCAATTTTCTCCATGGTTTCGAGGGCGCGTTCCACGGCTGGAATACCGTAGATTCTCGCCATGTTGTTGGCGTTGAGAGACCCGGTGTACACCGTCATCAGCTCACCCTTCAGATTGGCAGGCAGGGTATTGGCCTTGCGCAGCGTCAACGGAGTGGTGAGGCTCTGACCTTTGGGCAGTTCGGCGACGTAGAAGGATCCGGCGTCCAGTCGGGTGAACACATAGTGCCTTGAGTCGTCGATAGCGGGGACGATGATGGCGCCGGCCTCGAAGGTGTCGAACTGATTCCGGGTGCCGAAGGGGATATCCACTTTGATCCTCCCGTAAATCCCTTTTTGAAACGCTATCGCCGCCAAGTGTCTGCTTTTCTTTTTCAGGGACTTGAGCAGCATCGCTCGACCCGCTGTGGCCGGGGTGTAAATGCTGTCCCCGAACCAGGGTGCCCAGCCTTTATCCGTGTCGTAAGTGCCGTTGGCTGGCGTGGGGGCCGGATTGCGGGTGACATAGCTCGTTTTACAGGCGTCCGACCCCGGCATGCGCCGCACTCTGCAGGGCAGGGCTTTGAGTAGCGACTGATCATCGATCAGGTCGGCGCGGCGCAGCTGGTTGCCGTCCGGTCGATAAGGGATGTCATCAATCAGCAGCGTGGTTCGACCATCGACCTCAAGCACTTCACGAACATGGGCGTTTTCTGGAACTTGCGCAACGACGTGGGTTTCGCTCGGGGGCAATGTCTTGAAGCCGGATCGACCTTGTGCGAGATTTTTGCCGTTGTTGCGCAGGCGCGGGCCGTAGGGCAGGGAGGTCATCGGGTCGACCAGATGAAAGCGTTCCAGTCCCGAAGAGTCTGTATGGCGCAGGAGTACATCATCAATACCGTTGACCGTCGCGAGCTGATCACCGTTCGTCAGCGGCTTCCAGTCCCCGGGATCGATGGCTTGTGGCAGATTCTGGACCAGGCGGAAGCCATCGGCCTTTCCCGTCAGTTTTCTGATGCCGACAACGCTCATTCCGCCGATGAAGAGCAGCCCTTTTCCGGCACCGCTTCCCAGTCCCTTGAGCAGCGAGGGAATACCGTCCAGTGGGTTGAGGTTCGCCAGTGAGCGGGTGAGGAGTTGGCGGGCCAATGTCGAAAACGGCGGCAGCGTTGCATTGACGACCATGCGAGTGGTGCCGGCAGCGGCGCGGAGTAGGCGCACCGAACCCGAGATGAATTTGCCGATCGGGCACAGGAACGAAGCCAGGTCGAACAGCAGTCCGATCCCGCCCAGGGCTTTGCTTTTGACATCGTCGGAGAGCAGGTCCTCGATGCTGCCCCAGAAAGGAACGAACCCTTTGACGATCGTCACGAATACTTCCAGCCGTTTCTCGATCTTCGCCCTGTGCCTGTCGAAGATTGTCATGCCTCGGGCTTGCTGGCGCAGGTGTTCTTCATCGACGTAGAGGTAGTTTGTCGCGATGTAGTTGGCCAGTGCGTCCAGTCGTGATGTCAGCGTCGCAGCATCGGTCCCGGTATCCATGGAGGCTGCGGCTATAGTGCCCACGGTGTCGAGGTAGCCGATGTAGGCCCCCCGGGCGGCAGGTGTCCTGCCGTGGAGATGGGCCGACCAGTCGAGCAGCAACGAAGTACTGATGTCACGCTCGGGTGAATAGGTTTGCCCGGGGATGGTGGCGTGCAAGGCAAACTCGGTCCGAACGCCATTGACGGTTGAAAACCTCAAAGTGGGTCGAAGGCGAATGACACCGGCACTCGGGATCAGCTCGTAGTAGGCAATATTTCCCTGGTGGGTCACTTTTATAACGAAGCCCTTCCTGGCCCGGGTCAGATCCGGCGGTTCGTTGGGTACTGATTTTCGACGCATCCCCAACAACTCGATTTCACCCATTGCCAATGCCTGGCGTTCGCTCGCTGGCAGTGAAGTCAGCAAGCTGGCGATCAAGGTCTGATAGGGCGGCCTGATCGTCGCCAGATATTGGTTGAAGGCGCTTTCAAACTGCGCATTGATATCCGGCAAGGATTTGCCGGCCCAGCTGTAGTCATCTGCATTTACCCGTTCATAACCACCCCGCGAGTTTTCACGCTCGGCATAGAGGACGCGCTGGTCATCCAGCCGGAGTGCTGTGGTGGATCGCGTTGTGCCGTCGGGCATGGAGACAATCCATCGCTTTTCGCCATCGAGCTGGCCGTCTGCATAGACATCCAGAAAGTCGTGGCCCTGCTGATTCTTCTGGTCCAGTGGTGCTCTTGAATGACTATGGCTCGGATCGGCAGACATCAACTTGCGTCCGTCCTTGTTGAATGTAAAACCACTGAACCGGTCAGCCAGCACGTCCCTGGCCATCTGTATCCGGTCAGGCGGGGTTGAATCCAGCGTCATCACGGCCTTGTTCAGGTTTTCGCTTTGTTCTTCCAGCGCAGTCAGCGCTCGCTTGATGTCTTCCTGATCGTGACCGGATGCCGCTCGCGCCGGGATGACGCCAGTGCACACCGCCCATTCAAGGGCGGGGCCTATTCGCAGTCGTGCAATTGTTTCCAGCTCTGCGGGGGAGGCGCCAGCACTGCGTTCAAGAGGCAAACTGACCAGTTGCTGGAAAGACAAGGGTTGAGACTGATCCAGGCCAAGCACCTCGGCCAGCAGCACGCCGTGCATGAAGTTCACCCACACGATCGACGTCTTGTAACGAAGCTCGGGCGGGATATCGCGCACGGCAAAGTCTTTCGACAGGCGATGTTGAAACACCTGGGCCAGCAGGATCGCCTCTTTGGTAGTGGCAACCCGTCGGGTACGCAGCAAATGCTGTTCGAAATCGCGGCGCAGGGTCTGGTAGCTTTTGCCCCAGTGAGCAGGGTCTTGCCAGTGGAATCCGGCGAGCTCCTGCGACTCGTCGGGAGACGGCGCATGCAAATGCAGGCAGATGGCTTTGCATGACAACTGATAGCGCACGGACGACGGCGTCTGTTCGCCGGGGGATGCACCGAACCATTTGAGCCTTTTCAGCAGCCGTTCTGTCAGGTCCAGTGATTCGGGGGAATTCAGTACTCGCTGGAGGAAAACCGAAGGGGTCGCGCGCAGTTCGTCCGTGTCGGCGAGCCGCAGGATATCGCCACTCAAATGACGGATCAGCGAAGGTTTGCCGATCAAAAAGGTTTTGACCGTGTCGAGCATTCGTTCATTGATGCGTTGTGCCATGTACTGTTCGAGGGTCATGGCGGGTGTAATAGCCGGTGTTGCGACTCGGGCTGCCTTGAACCTTTTGCGGTCCCGGCCGGTCGGTTGGGGAATCAGGGATTCGATATCCGGGCCGGTAGCCAGTCCAAGCGCCTCGATGGCGCTGGTTTCTGCGGTTGTCGATAGATCGGTTGAAGCTGAAGACGTCGAGGGCATGTCACACTCCTTGTGAAGGCATTCCCGTTACAGAGGGGGGGAGACCTGAAGTGCCCAGTAAATCGATGCCGCCAGCGACCGTGGCTGTACATATGTCTATCCGGCGTTTGTCCTGAACTGAGGCGGATCCGCCGCTTGCCGGAAACCCGAACGCCTCCTAGTCTTTGGGGGTTGGTCTGATAGAGACGGACAATCAGGCAGTGACCACGCAAGGAACTCCATGAAGCAAAAGCGGACTCTCGGAACGCCTCGGTTGCTGGGCATCGTCTGGCCATTTATCGCCGTCGTGTTGTTTCAAGCCTTGTTGGGGGGCGTGAGTCTTTACGTCCTGTCGGCCGTTCGCGGCTATGTCGCTGGTGAAAGCCTTTGGTCCAAGGGCCAGAAAGACGCGATCTATTACCTCAATCTCTACGCGGACAGTCGCGACGAGGCGATTTACCTTAAATACCAGAGCGCCATTGCCGTGCCTCAGGGCGGCCATCAATTGCGCCTGGCGCTGGACAAGCAACCGCCCGACCTGCAGGCGGCGCGGGAGGGCATTCTCAAGGGCGGCAACCACCCGGATGATGTTTCCAGCCTGATCTGGCTGTATCTGAACTTTCGTCACTTCAGCTATCTGGAAACCGCCATCGACCGCTGGACGCTGGGCGACGCCTATCTGGTGGAACTCGACGGCGTGGCGCAGGAGATGCATCAACGTATCACTGCCAATGCCGCCACCGAGGCTGATATCCACCGCTGGAAAGACCGGATCTTTGCAATCAATGACGGCGTGACCCCGGCCGCCAAGGCGTTCAGCGATGCATTGGGTGAAGGCTCGCGGATGATTCTGCGGCTGCTGCTGTTCACCAACCTCGCCACCGCGCTGGGCCTGATCGTGCTGGCGCTGCTGCGTACCCGCAAGTTGCTCAAGCAACGGCATGCCTTCGCCGAAGCGCTGCAACTGGAAAAGGATCGGGCCCACGTCACCCTGCACTCGATTGGCGATGGGGTGATCACCACCGATGTCAGCGGGGCGATCGACTACATGAACCCGGCGGCCGAGGCGTTGACTCACTGGAAGGCCGAGCAGGCTGCCGGTCTGCCGCTGGCGGCGTTGTTCAACTTGCTGGATGACAATGCCCAGACCGAAGGGCTGACCCTGATCGAACACATTCTCAGTGGCCAGCTCACCGGCGGCAGCGAACACTCGAAGCTGATTCAGCGGCTGGACGGCAGCACCGTGTCGGTGACCCTGGTCGGCGCGCCGATCCGCAATGCCGGCAAGGTCAGCGGTACGGTGCTGGTGCTGCATGACATGACTCAGGAGCGGCAATACATCGCCAATCTGTCGTGGCAGGCCACCCACGATGCGCTGACCGGCCTGGCCAACCGTCGCGAGTTCGAATACCGTCTCGAACAGGCTCTGCATAACCTGACGCGGCAGGCCGGGCGACATGCGCTGATGTTCCTCGATCTCGATCAGTTCAAGCTGGTCAACGACACCTGCGGGCACGCGGCAGGCGATGAGTTGCTGCGCCATATCTGCGCGTTGCTGCAATCGGGCTTGCGTGAGGGCGACACCCTGGCGCGGCTGGGCGGCGATGAATTCGGGATCCTGCTGGAGAACTGCGCACCGGAGGCGGCCGAGAAGATCGCCGAGAGCTTGCGCCAGACCGTACAGAACCTGCATTTCGTCTGGAAGGGACGGCCGTTCCTGACCACCGTCAGCATTGGTCTGGTGCACGTCGCACAGAACCCGACCACCCTCGAGGCCTCGTTGCGGGCCGCCGACATGGCCTGCTACATGGCCAAGGAAAAGGGCCGCAACCGGGTGCAGGTCTACCACGCCGACGACTCGGAACTGTCCCTGCGTTTCGGCGAGATGGCCTGGGTGCAGCGCCTGCACATGGCCCTGGAGGAAAACCGCTTCTGTCTCTACGCCCAGGAAATCGCCCCACTGGGTTCGGTTGCCGGTGGCACCCGCGGGCACATCGAAATTCTGCTGCGCCTGCATGACGAAGCGGGCCGGATGATTCTTCCGGACAGTTTCATACCGGCGGCAGAACGTTACGGTTTGATGACGTCGCTGGATCGCTGGGTTGTGCAGAATGTATTTAAGGTAATTGCCCAATGTATTAACGAAGAGTGCGAAGGCCCTCTGGCAATGTGTGCGATTAATCTTTCAGGCATTACTATCGGAGATGACGCGTTTTTGCACTTTCTACGCGAGCAGTTTGATAACTACGGCGTACCGCCTGAAATGATTTGTTTTGAAATTACAGAAACCAGTGCCATTGCAAATCTCGGGAGTGCAATCAGATTTATTAATGAACTCAAAGGCTTGGGTTGTTATTTCTCACTCGATGACTTTTGTGCCGGAATGTCTTCATTCGCTTATCTGAAACATTTGCCTGTAGACTTCCTGAAGATCGACGGGAGTTTCGTAAAGGATATGCTGGACGACCCGATTAACCGTGCAATGGTCGAAGTGATCAATCACATCGGGCATGTCATGGGTAAGCAGACAATTGCCGAGTTTGTCGAAACAGCGCAGATCGAGCAGGCATTGCTTGAAATCGGCGTGGATTACGCTCAGGGTTATGTTGTGGAGCGTCCGCAGTTGTTTACCTGTGACAGTTTGCAAAGTCGGCCCGCCAGACCGCAGCCGTTGTTATTCAAGGCGCCTGGCACGTTCCGTTGAAGTCTCTTGCCGATCCGTACAATCACAAATCAAAAGGAGCCGAACAGTGATCGACACATTCAACCGAACCGGACCACTCATGGAAGCTGCAAGTTATCCCGCCTGGGCGCAACAGTTGATCCAGGATTGCAGCGAGAGCAAACGCCGGGTTGTCGAACATGAACTTTATCTGCGCATGCGTGATAACAAGCTCAGCGCCAAAACCATGCGCCAGTACCTGATCGGGGGCTGGCCCGTCGTTGAGCAATTCGCGTTGTACATGGCGCAGAATCTCACCAAGACCAAATTCGCCCGTCATCCGGGTGAAGACATGGCGCGGCGCTGGTTGATGCGCAATATCCGCGTCGAACTCAACCACGCCGATTACTGGCTGCACTGGAGCCGGGCCCATGGGGTGAGCCTGGAAGACCTGCAAGCGCAGCAAGTGCCACCGGAGTTGCACGCCCTGAGCCACTGGTGCTGGCACACCAGTTCGGCGGATTCACTGATCGTGGCCATCGCGGCCACCAACTACGCCATCGAAGGCGCGACCGGGGAGTGGTCGGCGCTGGTGTGTTCGACGGGTGTCTACGCTGCGGCCTTCCCTGAGGAAGATCGAAAGCGGGCCATGAAGTGGCTTAAGATGCACGCCCAGTACGATGATGCCCATCCGTGGGAAGCGCTGGAGATCATCTGCACCCTGGCCGGGTTGAATCCGAGCAAAGCCCTGCAGGCTGATCTGCGACAGGCCATCTGCAAGAGCTACGACTACATGTACCTGTTTCTCGAGCGCTGCATGCAGCTCGAACTGTCGGAGCGGGTGTTAGTCGGGCGTGAACGTCGGGCGCTGGTCGAGAGCTGATTTCGGCAACATCCATAAAAAACGGGAGCCTTGGCTCCCGTTTTTTGTTGGCGGCGAATAGTCAGCCCGCCATGGTCAGGCGATTTCGCCCTTCGCGCTTGGCGACATACAGCGCGCTGTCGGCGCGGCGCAGCAGGCTGTCGGCGGATTCGCCCGGCAACAGGGTCGAGCAGCCGAGGCTCACGGTCAGTTCGATCAATTGATTATTGGCGTAGTAATCCTGGGCCTGCGCTGCCTGACGCAGGCGCTCGCCGACCATGGCGGCCGCATCGCGACCGGTGTTGGACAGCAGGATCAGAAACTCTTCCCCGCCATAACGGAACACCATGTCGACATTGCGCAACTGGCCCTTGATCGATGCCGCCACGGCTTTGAGCACGTCGTCGCCGGCGCTGTGGCCATGGAGGTCGTTGACCTGTTTGAAATGGTCGATGTCCAGCATCAGCAACGACAGCGGTTGCAGGTGCCGGCGGGACATCTCGATCTCCCGCAGCAGCGTCTGCTCCATGGCAATGCGGTTGCCGGCACCGGTCAGCGGATCACGCAGCGCGCTTTGCGTGGCTGCGCGGTACAGCAGCGCATTGCGCATCGGATACAACAGGGCCGACAACAGTGATTCGAGATTGCCCAGTTCCTGTTCGCTGAAGCGCTGGTTACGGCGGAACACCAGTTCACCCATGTGCTCGCCTTCGTGGTTCAGGCTATAGCTGGCCGAGTGATGGCCGCGGGCGCCGAATTCCAGGCGCAGGTCGCTGCCGTTGTGCACGTAGGTCAAGGCGTCCAGCGGCACCAGGCGCTGAACTTCGCGGAAAAACAGACCGAGGATGCGTTGAGGCTCAAGGCTGGTTTGCAGTTGCAGGCTCATTTGCTGGCGCAATTGCGCCAGGCTGACAGGTCGCGCCAGGAGAGGTGGCTGCTGACCAAAGCCCAGGCGTTGCAATTTGGCACTGTCGAAGTCAATTGCAGTGGTCTGGGAGGGTGATTTCATATGGCGTGAGCCCCTAAGCAGTAAGTCTGTCTTACAGGCTGGGTGAGAGCGGCTATGGGCTGCGCGTCATACTGATCCATCAGTCCCGTAGGACATTTGGCGTAAGTTTAGTCTGCCCGATGACGATTAGTCAGCTATCGAATCAGGCCTTGCCCGACTGCCTTCACACGGCGTGCTTTGAGGAAATGTAGAGCGAAAGTCGTGCCATACGGTTCATATTTTATTAAAACCGTTTTGAATCAATGGCTTAAGATTTTAGCGGAAAGAGGGGGCGGTGGTTATTTGACTGAATTTGCCGCGCTCAAAGCGGCAATTGCATGCCGCGACGGTATTCCGCCACGGCAACAAATGCGACGTATGGCATTACTGGGCGTTGAAGGCCTGGCCGTTGATACCGGTGCTGTCGGGGCCCATCAGGTACAGATAGACCGGCATGATTTCTTCCGGAGTCGGGTTGTTCAGCGGGTTTTCACCCGGGTAAGCCTGAGCGCGCATGCTGGTGCGGGTGGCGCCGGGGTTGATGCTGTTGGAGCGCACCGAAGCGACGTTTTCGACTTCGTCGGCGAGGGTTTGCATCAGGCCTTCGGTGGCGAACTTGGACACGCCATAGGCGCCCCAGTAAGCACGGCCCTTGCGCCCGACGCTGCTGGAGGTGAACACCACCGAGGCATCCTGCGACAGTTTGAGCAGCGGCAGCAGGGTGCTGGTCAGCATGAACATCGCGTTGACGTTGACCTGCATGACGCGCATGAAGTTTTCACCGGACAACTGCTCGATCGGCGTGCGCGGGCCGATGATCGAGGCGTTGTGCAGCAGGCCGTCGAGGTGGCCGAACTCGGTCTCGATCATCGCCGCCAGCTCATCGTATTGATGGGGCAGGGCGGTTTCGAGGTTGAACGGGATCACGGCCGGCTGCGGATGCCCGGCCGCTTCGATCTCGTCGTAGATCTGGGTCAGGTTGGCTTCGGTCTTGCCCAGCAGCAGCACAGTCGCGCCGTGGGCGGCGTAGGTCTTGGCGGCAGCCGCGCCGATGCCGCGACCGGCACCGGTGACCAGAATGACCCGATCCTTGAGCAATTCGGGGCGAGCGGAGTAATCAAACATAAGAAACCTCTAATCCATTAACTTCTGATCGTTCCCACGTCTTGCGCGGGAATGCAGCGATGGTCGCTTTGCAGCACCACTCAGCAACTGCACAGCGCGTTGTCGAGCACCTTGCGCAACTCCAGCGGATGATCCACCACCACGTCCGCGCCCCAATGACGAGGGTTGTCGTCGGGGTGAATGTAGCCATAGGTCACGGCAGCGGTTTTGGTGCCGGCGTCACGGCCGGATTCGATATCGCGCAGATCATCGCCGATAAACAGAACGGTCGACGGATCGAGATCAAGCATCTTGCAGGCAAGGGTCAGCATCTCGGGATCCGGCTTGCTGTTTTTCACGTGATCCGGGCAGATCAGCAGCGCCGAGCGCTCGGCCAACCCCAGTTGCTGCATGATCGGCTCGGCGAAGCGCAGCGGCTTGTTGGTGACCACGCCCCAGACCAGATGGGCTTTCTCGATGTCGGCCAGCAATTCGCCCATGCCGTCGAACAGCTTGCTGTGCACGGCGCAACCGACGAGATAGCGCTCAAGGAACTCCAGACGCAATTCCTCGAAGCCCGGCGACTCCGGATCCATCGAGAACGTCACCGCGACCATGGCCTTGGCGCCGCCGGAGATTTCGTCGCGGATGTGCTTGTCGTTGATTGGAGGCAAGCCACGATCCGCGCGCATCGCCTGGCAAATGGCGATGAAGTCCGGCGCGGTGTCGAGCAGAGTGCCGTCCATGTCGAAGAGGACTGCTCTGATGGCCATCGGCTTACTCCTCGCGCAGGGTCTGGATCATGTAGTTGACGTCTACGTCCGCCGCCAGTTTGTAGTGCTTGGTCAGCGGGTTGTAGGTCAGGCCGATGATGTCCTTGACGGTCAGGCCGGCCATGCGGCTCCAGGCGCCCAGCTCGGACGGGCGGATGAATTTCTTGAAGTCGTGAGTGCCGCGCGGCAGCAGCTTCATGATGTATTCGGCGCCGACGATGGCGAACAGGTACGCCTTCGGGTTGCGGTTGATGGTGGAGAAGAATACCTGGCCGCCGGGCTTGACCATGCGGAAGCAGGCGCGGATCACCGAGGACGGGTCCGGTACGTGCTCGAGCATTTCCAGGCAGGTGACGACGTCGAACTGCTCGGGCATTTCTTCGGCCAGGGCTTCGGCGGTGATCTGGCGGTACTCGACGTTCACGCCGGACTCCAGTTGGTGCAGTTGCGCGACCGCCAACGGTGCTTCGCCCATGTCGATGCCGGTCACGGTCGCGCCGCGCTGGGCCATGGCTTCGCTGAGGATGCCGCCGCCGCAACCGACGTCGAGGACCTTCTTGCCGGCCAGATTGACGCGCTCGTCAATCCAGTTGACCCGCAGCGGGTTGATGTCGTGCAGCGGTTTGAACTCGCTTTCGCGGTCCCACCAGCGATGGGCCAGGGCTTCGAATTTGGCGATTTCGGCGTGGTCGACGTTGCTCATGATTCAATCCTCTAAAACTTGAAAAAGGCTGTAGCCCCGGAGTTTGCCCCGGGGTGTTTACGATTCGGTGTGGCCGCTGATGCGTCGGCCCCAGGCCCGGGCGGTTTCGCCGAGCTGTTGTTCGTCCAGTCGGGTCAGACGGCGGTCGTCGAGCAACTGCTTGCCGGCGACCCACAGGTGTTTCACGCAGTCCCGGCCGGTGGCGTATATAAGCTGCGAGACCGGGTCATAGACCGGTTGTTGCGCGAGGCCGGACAGGTCGAAGGCGACGATGTCTGCGGCCTTGCCGAGCTCCAGCGAGCCGGTCTCGGCTTCGATCCCCAGGGCTCGCGCGCCGTTCAGCGTGGCCATGCGCAGCGCCCGGTGGGCGTCCAGCGCGGTGGCCGAGCCGGCGACGGCCTTGGCCAGCAGCGCAGCGGTGCGGGTTTCGCCCAGCAGGTCCAGGTCATTGTTGCTCGCGGCGCCATCAGTGCCGACCGCCACGTTGACGCCGGCCTGCCACAGGCGCTCCACCGGGCAGAAGCCGCTGGCCAGTTTCAGGTTCGACTCCGGGCAGTGGATCACGCTGGTGTTGCTTTCTACCAGCAACGCCAGGTCGTCATCGCTGATCTGGGTCATGTGCACGGCCTGGAAGCGCGGGCCCAGCAGACCGAGGCGACCGAGGCGGGCCAGCGGGCGTTCGCCGCGCTGTTCGACCGCTTGCTGCACTTCGAACGCGGTTTCGTGGACGTGCATGTGGATCGACGCATCCAGCTCTTCGGCGATCACGCGGATTTTTTCCAGGTTCTCGTCGCCCACGGTGTAGGGTGCATGGGGGCCGAAAGTGATCTTGATGCGCTCGTGATGCTTCAGGTCGCCGAACAGTTCGACGCCCTGACGAATGGCTTCATCGGCGCTGGCGGCACCCGGAATCGGGAAGTCGAGGATCGGAATCGCGATCTGTGCACGGATTCCGCTGTTGTGTACGCGCTCGCTGGCAACCTTCGGGAAAAAGTACATGTCCGAGAAACAGGTGATGCCACCTTTTATCTGCTCGGCGATGGCCAGATCGGTGCCGTCACGCACAAAATCTTCATCGACCCATTTGCCCTCGGCCGGCCAGATGTGGTTTTCCAGCCAGGTCATCAGTGGCAGATCGTCGGCCAGGCCGCGGAACAGCGTCATCGCGGCGTGGCCGTGGGCGTTGATCAGGCCGGGGCTGAGCAGCACGTCCGGCAATTCGCGGACTTCGGCGGCGTTACACTTCAGCGCTTCGGCACGCGGGCCGATAAACACGATGCGACCGTCGCGGATGCCCAGGCCATGCTCCTTGAGCACAACGCCTGCGGGTTCGACGGGTACCAGCCAGGTCGGCAGCAATAATAAGTCGAGCGCAATGGCAGGTTTCGGCATCGAGGGTCGGTTCCAGTGCTTTTGTAAAGGATGGCGAAGTATACCCGAGCGTCTTCGCGGGGGGATCGCTATAATCGGCGGCTTTTGTTCATGAGTGCGGGGTGAGGGATGCGCGATCGACTGTTGGCTGCGGAGAAAGTAAAGGCCATCGATTGGCGTGATGGCGCGCTCCACCTGCTGGATCAGCGCGTTTTGCCGTTCGAGGAAAACTGGATCGCCTACACCAGCGCCGCCGGCGTGGCCGAGGCAATTCGTTCGATGGTGGTGCGCGGTGCGCCGGCCATCGGTATCAGTGCGGCCTACGGCATCGTGCTGGCGGCCCGTGCCCGGATTGTCGAAGGTGGCGACTGGTATGCGGCGCTGGAAGAGGATTTCATGTTGCTGGCCGATTCCCGGCCGACCGCGGTGAACCTGTTCTGGGCGTTGAACCGCATGCACGACCGGCTGGACCGTTTGAAGGAAAACGCCGATCCGCTGGCGGCGCTGGAAGCTGAAGCCATCGCGATTCATGAAAGCGATCGCGAAGCCAACCTGACCATGGCCCAGCTCGGCGTCGACCTGATCCGCAAGCATCAGGGCAATGCCCAGGCGATTCTCACTCACTGCAACACCGGCGCCCTGGCCACCGGCGGTTTCGGTACGGCGCTCGGAGTCATTCGCGCGGCGTTCATCGAAGGCATGGTCGAACGTGTTTACGCCGATGAGACCCGGCCGTGGCTGCAAGGCTCGCGCCTGACCGCGTGGGAACTGGCCAACGAAGGCATTCCGGTGACCCTGAACGCTGACTCCGCCGCTGCGCACATCATGAAAACCAAAGGTGTGACCTGGGTGATCGTCGGCGCCGACCGGATCACCGCCAATGGCGACGTGGCGAACAAGATCGGCACCTATCAACTGGCGGTCAACGCCATGCACCACGGCGTGCGTTTCATGGTGGTGGCACCGAGTTCGACCATCGACATGAATTTGGCCAGCGGTGATGACATTCCGATCGAAGAGCGCGACGGCGCCGAGTTGCTGGAGGTTGGCGGCAAGCGCGTCGGGGCTGACGTTGAAGCGTTCAACCCGGTGTTTGACGTAACCCCGGCAGATCTGATCGATGCGATCGTCACCGAAAAAGGCATCGTCGAGCGCCCGGACACCGCGAAGATGGCGCAGTTGATGTGCCGCAAGCGCTTGCATTGATTGGCTTGATGTCCGCGTTGTCCTCTTCGCGAGCAGGCTCGCTCCCACAGGTTTTGTGATCGCCACAGAACCTTGTGGGAGCGAGCCTGCTCGCGATGGGGCCTTGAAAGTCAATAAACATCCGCAATTTCGTCCCGAAATTTGCATTCAGGGAAGCTCTGAGCCTCTCTCGTCCCCGTTAAGCCTGTCATCGGTCATCTAACTATGCTCCATGCGCATCTGGGGGATAGGTGCGTGGCGGCTCTTGTGATAACATCCGGCGTTTTCCGAGGCAGTCCCACGGGGTTGTCTTCACTGCGCAAATCCAGGGTCAACTTGTCGATTTGTCGTAAGTCGGCGCATGGCACTCGGCCTGCATCGACGAGCTTCGTGCGTCCCCTATGGATATGGCGAAGTTTCACCAGAAAAAGGAATCAGGCTTCTCATGGGCGAACTGGCCAAAGAAATCCTCCCGGTCAATATCGAAGACGAGCTGAAACAGTCCTATCTCGACTACGCGATGAGCGTGATCGTCGGCCGTGCACTGCCGGATGCGCGCGATGGCTTGAAGCCCGTGCACCGTCGCGTGCTGTTCGCGATGAGCGAGCTGGGCAACGACTTCAACAAGCCGTACAAGAAATCTGCCCGTGTCGTCGGTGACGTGATCGGTAAGTATCACCCGCACGGTGATACCGCGGTGTACGACACCATCGTCCGCATGGCGCAGCCTTTCTCCCTGCGTTACCTGCTGGTCGACGGCCAGGGCAACTTCGGTTCGGTGGACGGCGACAACGCCGCGGCCATGCGATACACCGAAGTGCGCATGACCAAGCTGGCGCACGAGCTGCTGGCCGACCTGCACAAGGAAACCGTGGACTGGGTGCCGAACTACGACGGCACCGAACTGATCCCGGCGGTCATGCCGACCCGCGTTCCGAACCTGCTGGTCAACGGTTCCAGCGGTATCGCCGTGGGCATGGCGACCAACATTCCGCCGCACAACCTCGGTGAAGTCATCGACGGTTGCCTGGCCCTCATCGACAACCCCGAGCTGACCGTCGATGAGCTGATGCAATACATTCCCGGTCCGGACTTCCCGACCGCCGCGATCATCAACGGTCGCGCCGGCATCATCGAAGCCTACCGCACCGGCCGTGGCCGCATTTACATGCGCGCCCGCTCGATCATCGAAGACATCGACAAGGTCGGTGGTCGTCAGCAGATCGTCATCACCGAACTCCCTTACCAGCTGAACAAGGCGCGTCTGATCGAGAAGATCGCCGAGCTGGTAAAAGAGAAGAAACTCGAAGGCATCACCGAACTGCGCGACGAGTCCGACAAGGACGGTATGCGCGTCGTGATCGAGCTGCGTCGCGGCGAAGTGCCTGAGGTTATCCTCAACAACCTCTACGCCCAGACCCAGTTGCAATCGGTATTCGGCATCAACATCGTTGCGCTGATCGACGGCCGTCCGCGGATCCTGAACCTCAAGGACCTGCTGGAAGCCTTCGTCCGTCACCGTCGCGAAGTGGTTACCCGCCGTACCGTGTTCGAACTGCGCAAGGCGCGCGAGCGTGGTCACATCCTCGAAGGTCAGGCCGTTGCACTGTCGAACATCGACCCGGTCATTGCCCTGATCAAGGCTTCGCCGACGCCGTCGGAAGCCAAGGAAGCGCTGGTCAGCACGCCGTGGGAATCCTCGGCTGTGGTGGCGATGGTGGAGCGTGCCGGTGCCGATTCGTGCCGTCCGGAAAACCTCGATCCGCAATACGGTCTGCGCGACGGCAAGTACTTCCTGTCGCCAGAGCAGGCGCAAGCCATTCTGGAACTGCGTCTGCACCGTCTGACCGGTCTGGAACACGAAAAGCTGCTGGCCGAGTATCAAGAGATCCTCAACCAGATCGGCGAGCTGATCCGCATCCTCAACAGCGCCGTGCGCCTGATGGAAGTGATCCGCGAAGAGCTGGAAGTGATCCGCGCCGAATACGGCGACGTGCGCCGCACCGAAATCCTCGATGCCCGTCTCGACCTGACCCTGGGTGACATGATCCCGGAAGAAGAGCGCGTCGTGACCATCTCCCACGGTGGCTATGCCAAGACCCAGCCGCTGGCTGCATACCAGGCTCAGCGTCGTGGCGGTAAAGGCAAATCGGCTACCGGCGTGAAGGATGAGGACTACATCGCTCACCTGCTGGTCGCCAACAGCCACACCACGCTGCTGCTGTTCTCCAGCAAGGGCAAGGTGTACTGGCTGAAGACCTACGAAATTCCGGAAGCGTCCCGTGCCGCCCGTGGTCGTCCGCTGGTCAACCTGCTGCCGCTGGATGACGGTGAATACATCACCACCATGCTGCCGGTCGAGGAATACACCGAAGGTCACTACATCTTCATGGCCACCGCCAACGGCACCGTGAAGAAGACCCCGCTGGAATCCTTCAGCCGTCAGCGCAGCGTCGGTCTGATCGCGCTGGAGCTGGACGAAGGCGACGTGCTGATCTCCGCGGCCATCACCGATGGCGAGCGTGAAGTGATGCTGTTCTCCGACGGCGGCAAGGTCACCCGCTTCAAGGAATCCGACGTTCGTGCCATGGGCCGTACCGCCCGTGGTGTGCGCGGCATGCGTCTGCCGGAAGGGCAGAAGCTGATTTCGATGCTGATCCCGGAAGAGGGCAGCCAGATTCTTACTGCTTCCGAGCGTGGTTATGGCAAACGTACCGCGATCACCGAGTTCCCTGAGTACAAGCGTGGCGGCCAGGGCGTGATCGCCATGGTCAGCAACGAGCGTAACGGCCGTCTGGTCGGTGCGGTTCAGGTGCTCGACGGCGAGGAGATCATGCTGATTTCCGACCAGGGCACGCTGGTGCGTACCCGTGTCGACGAAGTTTCCAGTCTGGGTCGTAACACCCAGGGCGTGACCCTGATCAAGCTTGCCAAGGATGAAACCCTGGTCGGTCTGGAGCGGGTTCAGGAGCCGTCGGAAGTCGAGGGTGAAGAGTTCGAAGGTGAAGAAGGTGTCGAGCTGGAAGAAGGCGTGATCGGCGCCGAACCGGACGATGCGGTCGACAACCTGCAGGCGGACGCCGCAGACGAAGAAGAGTCGCAAGACTAACCAAATCGTAGCAGGGCAGAGTGTTTGCTCTGTCCGCTACCGTGATTGCATAGCGAGAGTGGATGTGAGCAAACGAGCCTATAACTTCTGCGCAGGTCCCGCTGCGCTGCCTGAAGCTGTCCTGTTGCGTGCCCAGTCCGAGATGCTCGACTGGCACGGCAAGGGTCTGTCGGTCATGGAAATGAGCCATCGCAGCGATGACTACGTGGCCATTGCCGAGAAGGCTGAGCAAGACCTGCGCGACCTGCTGTCCATCCCCTCCAATTACAAAGTACTGTTCCTGCAGGGCGGTGCGAGCCAACAGTTCGCCGAGATTCCGCTGAACCTGCTGCCCGAGAACGGTACTGCCGACTATGTCGAAACCGGCATCTGGTCGAAGAAAGCCATCGAGGAAGGGCGTCGCTTCGGCAACATCAACGTTGCTGCCAGCGCCAAGCCTTATGACTACCTGGCCATCCCCGGCCAGAACGAATGGAAGCTGACCCCGGGTGCGGCCTATCTGCACTACGCGTCCAACGAAACCATCGGCGGCCTGCAGTTCGACTGGGTTCCCGAAGCCGGTGACGTTCCACTGGTGGTCGACATGTCCTCCGATATCCTCTCGCGTCCGATCGATGTGTCGCAGTACGGCCTGATCTACGCCGGCGCGCAGAAGAATATCGGCCCGAGCGGTCTGGTGGTAGTGATCGTTCGTGAAGACCTGTTGGGCCGCGCCCGCAGTTCGTGCCCGACCATGCTCGACTACAAGATCTCGGCCGATAACGGTTCGATGTACAACACTCCGGCCACCTATTCCTGGTACCTCTCGGGCTTGGTCTTCGAGTGGCTGAAGGAGCAGGGCGGTGTCGCCGCGATGGAGCAGCGCAACAAGGCGAAAAAAGATCGCCTGTACGGCTTCATCGACAACAGCGATTTCTACACTAACCCGATCAGCGTCAACGCCCGATCGTGGATGAACGTGCCGTTCCGTCTGGCTGACGAGCGTCTGGACAAGGCTTTCCTGGCCGGCGCCGACGCTCGCGGTCTGCTCAACCTCAAGGGCCATCGTTCGGTTGGGGGCATGCGTGCCTCTATCTACAACGCCCTGGGTCTGGACGCCGTCGAGGCGCTGGTCGGCTACATGGCTGAATTCGAGAAGGAGCATTCCTGATGTCCGAGCAGGAGCTCAAGGCGCTGCGGGTTCGCATCGATAACCTGGATGAGAAGATCCTCCAGCTGATCAGTGATCGCGCGCGCTGCGCCGAAGAAGTTGCCCGGGTCAAGATGGCCAGTCTGGCCGAAGGCGAGCAGCCGGTGTTCTACCGTCCGGAGCGTGAGGCGCAGGTCCTCAAGCGCGTGATGGAGCGCAACAAGGGGCCGCTGGGCAACGAAGAGATGGCGCGCTTGTTCCGCGAAATCATGTCTTCGTGCCTGGCCCTCGAGAACCCGCTGAAAGTGGCTTATCTCGGTCCGGAAGGCACTTTCACCCAAGCGGCGGCCATGAAGCACTTCGGTCACGCGGTGATCAGCAAGCCGATGGCGGCGATCGACGAAGTGTTCCGTGAAGTGGCAGCCGGTGCGGTGAATTTTGGCGTGGTGCCGGTGGAGAATTCCACCGAAGGCGCGGTTAATCACACCCTCGACAGCTTCCTCGAGCACGACATGGTGATCTGCGGCGAAGTCGAGCTGCGCATTCACCACCATCTGCTGGTCGGTGAGAACACCAAGACCGACAGCATCAGCCGCATCTATTCCCACGCCCAGTCGCTGGCCCAGTGCCGCAAATGGCTGGACGCCCATTACCCGAATGTCGAGCGCGTGGCGGTGTCCAGCAACGCCGAAGCGGCCAAGCGGGTCAAGGGTGAGTGGAATTCGGCAGCGATCGCCGGTGACATGGCGGCCGGGCTGTATGGCCTGACGCGTCTGGCCGAGAAGATCGAGGATCGTCCGGACAACTCCACGCGCTTCCTGATGATCGGTAATCAGGAAGTGCCGCCGACCGGCGACGACAAGACCTCGATCATCGTATCCATGAGCAACAAGCCCGGCGCGCTTCATGAGCTGCTGGTGCCGTTCCATGACAACGGGATCGACCTGACCCGGATCGAAACCCGTCCGTCGCGCAGCGGCAAATGGACCTACGTGTTCTTCATCGACTTCGTTGGTCATCACCGTGATCCGCTGATCAAGGGTGTGCTGGAAAAGATCAGTCAGGAAGCAGTAGCACTCAAGGTGCTGGGTTCCTACCCGAAAGCAGTTCTTTAAGGGGTGGTAGCAATGAGTGGCAACTTCCTCGCTCTGGCACAGCCGGGCGTGCAACAACTTTCGCCATACGTGCCGGGCAAGCCCGTGGACGAACTGGCGCGCGAGCTGAACCTGGATCCGGCAAGCATCGTCAAGCTGGCGAGCAACGAAAACCCGTTGGGCGCGAGCCCGAAAGCGCTGGCCGCAATCCGCGAAGCGCTGGAAGAGCTGACCCGTTATCCGGACGGCAACGGTTTTGCCCTGAAATCCCTGCTGGCCGAGCAGTGCCGTGTCGAGCTGAACCAGGTGACCCTGGGCAACGGCTCCAACGACATTCTCGAACTGGTGGCGCGCGCCTATCTGGCGCCGGGCCTGAATGCGGTGTTCAGCGAGCACGCGTTCGCGGTGTACCCGATCGCGACCCAGGCGGTCGGCGCTCAGGCCAAGGTCGTTCCGGCCAAGGATTGGGGTCATGACCTGCCGGCGATGCTGGCGGCCATCGACGCCAACACCCGTGTCGTGTTCATCGCCAACCCGAACAACCCGACCGGCACCTGGTTCGGCGCCGAAGCGCTGGACGAGTTCCTGCAGGACGTGCCGGAGCATGTGCTGGTTGTTCTGGACGAGGCTTACATCGAATACGCCGAAGGCAGCGATCTGCCGGACGGTCTGGATTTCCTCGCGGCTTATCCGAACCTGCTGGTCTCGCGCACGTTCTCCAAGGCCTACGGTCTGGCGGCGCTGCGCGTTGGTTACGGCTTGTCCACCCCGGTGGTGGCGGACGTGCTGAACCGTGTACGCCAGCCGTTCAACGTCAACAGCCTGGCCTTGGCCGCGGCATGTGCGGCGCTGAAGGACGAGGAATATCTGGCGCAGAGCCGTCAGCTCAATGAATCCGGCATGCAACAGCTGGAAGCGGGTTTCCGCGAGCTGGGCCTGAGCTGGATTCCGTCCAAGGGCAACTTTATCTGTGTCGATCTCGGTCAGGTGGCGGCTCCGGTGTTCCAGGGTCTGCTGCGCGAAGGCGTGATCGTGCGTCCGGTGGCCAACTACGGCATGCCGAACCATCTGCGGGTGACCATCGGTCTGCCGGCGGAAAACAGCCGCTTCCTCGAAGCGCTGCGCAAGGTTCTGGCTCGTGGGTGATGTCACTGCGCTGCAATCTGCTGCACCTATGATCGGGCGCCTGGTGGTGGTCGGTCTGGGGTTGATCGGTGGTTCGTTTGCCAAAGGCTTGCGTGAAAGCGGCGTGTGTCGCGAAGTGGTCGGGGTCGATCTCGACCCGCAATCGCGCAAGCTGGCGGTCGAGTTGGGCGTGGTGGATCGCTGCGAAGACGACCTGGTGGCGGCTTGCCAGGGCGCGGACGTGGTCCAGTTGGCGGTGCCGATCCTGGCCATGGAAAAAGTGCTGGCCCGTCTGGCCAGCATGGATCTGGGGCAGGCGATCCTCACGGATGTCGGCAGCGCCAAGGGCAATGTGGTGCGTGCGGCGACCGAAGCGTTCGGTGGCATGCCGGCGCGTTTCGTGCCGGGCCATCCGATTGCCGGCTCCGAGCAGAGCGGGGTGGAAGCCTCCAACTCAGAGCTGTTCCGCCGTCATAAAGTGATTCTGACCCCGCTGGAGCAGACCGATCCGGCTGCCCTGGCGGTGGTTGATCGTTTATGGCGCGAGCTGGGCGCCGATGTAGAGCACATGCAGGTCGAGCGTCACGATGAAGTGCTGGCCGCGACCAGTCATCTGCCGCACCTGCTGGCCTTCGGTCTGGTCGATTCGCTGGCCAAGCGCAATGAAAACCTTGAGATCTTCCGTTACGCTGCGGGCGGTTTCCGTGATTTCACAAGAATCGCCGGAAGCGACCCGGTCATGTGGCATGACATCTTTCTCGCCAATCGCGAGGCTGTCCTGCGCACACTCGATACATTTCGCAGCGACCTCGACGCCTTGCGCGACGCGGTCGATGCAGGGGATGGGCACCAATTGTTGGGCGTCTTCACGCGCGCCCGGGTTGCCCGCGAGCATTTCAGTAAAATCCTGGCCCGCAGGGCCTATGTGGACGCTATGAATTCCAACGATCTGATTTTCCTGGCTCAACCTGGTGGCCGCCTGTCCGGTCGGATTCGCGTACCGGGTGACAAATCGATTTCCCACCGTTCGATCATGCTCGGTTCCCTGGCTGAAGGCGTCACCGAAGTCGAAGGCTTCCTCGAGGGCGAAGACGCCCTGGCGACCTTGCAGGCGTTCCGCGACATGGGCGTGGTCATCGAAGGCCCGCATCACGGCCGCGTGACCATCCACGGTGTCGGCCTGCACGGTCTGAAGCCTGCGCCGGGCCCGATCTATCTGGGCAACTCCGGCACTTCGATGCGCCTGCTGTCCGGCCTGCTGGCCGCGCAGGACTTCGACAGTACCCTGACCGGCGATGCGTCGCTGTCCAAGCGTCCGATGAATCGCGTCGCCAACCCGCTGCGGGAAATGGGCGCCGTGATCGAAACCGCTGCCGAAGGTCGTCCACCGATGACCATCCGTGGCGGTCACAAGCTCAAAGGCCTGACCTACACCATGCCGATGGCCAGTGCCCAGGTTAAGTCCTGCCTGCTGCTGGCGGGTCTGTACGCCGAAGGCAAGACCACCGTCACCGAGCCGGCCCCGACTCGTGACCACACCGAGCGCATGCTGCGCGGCTTCGGCTACCCGGTGAGCGTCAATGGTGCCACGGCATCGGTTGAGTCCGGCGGCAAGCTGGCTGCGACCCACATCGAAGTGCCGGGCGACATCTCGTCTTCGGCATTCTTCCTGGTGGCCGCGTCGATCGCCGAAGGTTCGGAGCTGGTGCTCGAACACGTCGGCATCAACCCGACCCGTACCGGCGTGATCGACATTCTGCGCCTGATGGGCGCAGACATCACTCTGGAAAACCAGCGTGAAGTGGGCGGCGAACCGGTTGCCGACCTGCGCGTGCGAGCGGCTAAACTCAAGGGTATCGAGATTCCGGAAGCGCTGGTTCCATTGGCCATCGATGAATTCCCGGTGCTGTTCGTGGCCGCGGCCTGTGCCGAAGGGCGCACCGTGCTGACCGGCGCCGAAGAATTGCGGGTCAAGGAGTCGGACCGTATCCAGGTCATGGCGGACGGTCTGCTGGCGCTGGGCGTCAAATGTGAACCGACTCCGGACGGCATCATCATCGACGGCGGCCAGATCGGCGGCGGCGAAGTGCATGGTCATGGCGATCACCGCATCGCGATGGCTTTCAGCGTGGCCTCGCTGCGCGCCACGGCACCGATCCGCATCCATGACTGCGCCAATGTCGCGACATCGTTCCCGAACTTCCTGGCGCTGTGCGCACAGGTCGGCATTCGTGTGGCGCAAGAGGCTCAGTCGTGAACAACATTGCACCGGTCATCACCATCGATGGGCCAAGCGGCTCGGGCAAAGGCACCGTAGCCGGGATTCTGGCCAAGCGTCTGGGCTGGAACCTGCTGGATTCCGGTGCGCTGTATCGCCTTTTGGCGTTTGCTGCGCACAACCATGGTGTCGACCTGACCAATGAAGAGCTGCTGAAGAAACTGGCCGCTCATCTGGATGTGCAGTTCATCGCGGCGACCGACGGTCAACTGCAACGCATCATTCTGGAAGGTGACGAAGTCAGCGATGTCATCCGTACTGAAAGCGTCGGTTCCGGCGCTTCTCAGGTGGCTGCATTGCCGGCCGTGCGCGAGGCGCTGCTGCAGCGCCAGCGTGCTTTCCAGGAAACCCCGGGCCTGGTGGCCGATGGTCGGGACATGGGCACGGTGGTTTTTCCGAATGCGCCCCTGAAGATTTTCCTCACCGCCAGTGCCGAGGAGCGGGCTCGCCGTCGATATTTGCAGTTGAAGGGCAAAGTCGAGGGTGTTAGTCTGTCGAGTCTGCTAGATGAGATCCGTGCGCGCGACGAGCGTGATACCCAGCGAGCGGTGGCCCCGCTCAAGCCGGCGGCTGACGCCATACAGCTGGATTCCACGGAGTTGTCCATCGATCAGGTGCTGGAACGCATCATGAGCGAGATCGCCATTCGCGATATCGCCGGGTGACCAGGAAGGCCGCAGGGGACCAGTCATAGTCCTGCGGTGGCTTCCTTTAAATGAAACTGACCCGCATCGTCTGGGATGTGGAGACGGGCGTATTTTTCGCCCTAATCAACAGGAATTAAAATGAGCGAAAGCTTTGCGGAACTCTTTGAAGAAAGCCTAAAGACCCTGAACCTTCAGGCAGGCTCCATCATCACCGGTGTTATCGTTGATATCGATTACCAAGCTCGCTGGGTAACCGTTCACGCTGGCCTGAAGTCCGAAGCACTGATCCCTCTGGAGCAGTTCTACAACGACGCTGGCGAACTGAACATCAACGTCGGTGACGAAGTTCACGTTGCTCTGGACTCGGTTGAAGACGGTTTCGGTGAAACCAAGCTGTCCCGTGAAAAAGCCAAGCGCGCTGAATGCTGGATCGTTCTGGAAGCAGCCTTCGCAGCTGAGGAAGTGGTCAAGGGCGTTATCAACGGTAAGGTTAAAGGCGGCTTCACTGTCGACGTTAACGGCATCCGTGCGTTCCTGCCAGGTTCCCTGGTTGACGTCCGTCCAGTGCGCGACACCACGCACCTGGAAGGCAAAGAGCTGGAATTCAAGGTCATCAAGCTGGACCAGAAGCGCAACAACGTTGTCGTTTCCCGTCGCAGCGTCCTGGAAGCCGAGAACTCCGCCGAGCGTGAAGCTCTGCTGGAATCCCTGCAGGAAGGCCAGCAAGTCAAAGGTATCGTCAAAAACCTCACCGATTACGGCGCATTCGTCGATCTGGGTGGCGTGGACGGCCTGCTGCACATCACCGACATGGCGTGGAAGCGTATCAAGCACCCTTCCGAAATCGTCAATGTTGGCGACGAGATCGACGTCAAGGTTCTGAAATACGATCGCGAGCGCAATCGTGTCTCTCTGGGCCTGAAGCAACTGGGCGAAGATCCATGGGTTGCTATCAAAGCCCGTTACCCAGAAAGCACTCGCGTTACCGCCCGTGTAACCAACCTGACCGACTACGGCTGCTTCGCTGAGCTGGAAGAAGGCGTTGAAGGTCTGGTACACGTTTCGGAAATGGACTGGACCAACAAGAACATCCACCCTTCGAAAGTCGTACAAGTCGGCGACGAAGTGGAAGTCATGGTTCTGGACATCGACGAAGAGCGTCGTCGTATCTCCCTGGGCATCAAGCAGTGCAAGTCGAACCCATGGGAAGACTTCTCTGGCCAGTTCAACAAGGGCGACAAGATCTCCGGCACCATCAAGTCGATCACCGATTTCGGTATCTTCATTGGTCTGGACGGCGGCATCGACGGTCTGGTTCACCTGTCCGACATCTCCTGGAACGAAGTGGGCGAAGAAGCCGTACGTCGTTTCAAGAAGGGCGACGAGCTGGACACCGTTATCCTGTCGGTTGACCCGGAGCGTGAGCGTATCTCCCTGGGTATCAAGCAACTGGAAAGCGATCCGTTCTCCGAGTACGTCTCGGTTAACGACAAAGGCGCAATCGTTACTGGCACCGTGAAAGAAGTTGACGCCAAAGGCGCCATCATCGTTCTGGCCGACGATATCGAAGCGACTCTGAAAGCCTCCGAAATCAGCCGTGACCGCGTTGAAGACGCGCGCAACGTTCTGAAAGAAGGCCAGCAAGTAGAAGCCAAGATCATCAGCGTTGATCGTAAGAGCCGCGTAATTCAGCTGTCGATCAAATCGAAAGACGATGCTGAAGAGAAAGAAGCCATCCAGAGCCTGAAAGCAGCTCCGGAAGGCGAAGCAGCTGACACCACTATGGCGGCACTGCTGCGTCAAGCAATGGCCAAACAGAACTGAGTTCTGTCTGATCATTAAAAAAGGGCGACTTCGGTCGCCCTTTTTTGTGCCTGCGATTTGGTGGGGCATCGCTCGCTGTTTGTTCGAGTGAAACCATTCCCTTTGCCGGGCGGTCTGTTTCTTTAATCGGATCAATCGTCTATTCGCGTCTAGGCTTAGTCTGAAGATTGCAGTAGTCGGGCGGGCGCCTGGCATAAGGAAGTGAATGAGCAAGTTTATAGTGTTTATAGGTGTCTTGATGTTGGCAGGCTGCACAACGAGCGCCAAGACCCATGCTGTGCGTGGAGTCAGTGGTATCGAGGTTGACTGCTCCGGCTTGGGTTCGGGCTGGGAGAAGTGTCAGAAGCGTGCCGCCAAGGAATGCAAGGGGGCGGGGTATAAGGTGGTCACGCGATCTGATGACGCCCGGGATGAGGATGAGTTTCCCTTTGGCTTCAATCCGGCAGGCTACGTAACTCGAACCATGTTGGTGATCTGTCGGTGAGTGAGCGTTGGCGGGCTTGTGATCCGATGCCCTGAAAATGGGCGTTTCGGCGAGCGGAAAGATATGTCAAGCCCTGGGCTGTTCAAAATCTTCCGGGCGTGCTAAAACCTTTCAAGCGCTGATCTAGCTGCTTGAAAAAGAAGGGAAAAATATGACGAAGTCGGAGTTGATCGAACGAATTGTCACCCATCAGGGGCTGCTCTCATCCAAGGATGTGGAGCTGGCCATCAAGACCATGCTTGAGCAAATGTCCCAGTGTCTGGCCACGGGGGATCGTATCGAGATCCGTGGTTTTGGCAGCTTTTCCTTGCACTATCGTGCGCCGCGTGTCGGTCGCAATCCAAAGACCGGTCAGTCCGTCAGCCTTGACGGTAAATTCGTTCCGCATTTCAAGCCAGGCAAGGAATTGCGCGATCGCGTGAATGAAGAAGAGGAGGAGGGGGCTTGACGGTCACCGTTACGCAAGGAGTCGCTCATGAGTAATCTCAAGCGCATTTTGTTTTCCGTTTTAATTCTATTGCTTGTGTTGGCGATCCTTGCGTTCGTTCTCGAAAATCAGCAATCGGTCTCCCTACTGTTTCTTGGTTGGGCAGGACCACAACTTCCGGTATCGGTGATTACGGTTGGTGCATTGCTGGTAGGTATGCTGATCGGGCCGTTTTTTGGCTGGTTTCTGGGACGTTCGTCCAGAGCTTCACGCAAGCGTGTAGTGTGATAACGGCAGGCGCAGGGCGTCTGTCGAAATTGCGTCCTTACCTGTCTATATCCATTAGTAAAAGATTCATTAAGCTGTAAAATGCGTCCCTTGTTCGATAGTGGCATATTCCCACATCGATTTAGACTGACTCTGACGGAAGCCACAGGTTTGATGGCTTCTGCATTCATGGATTAGGCAGTGCTCGTTGGTGACACTGTCCGCAGCTCAAGGGTATGGTTTCGCGTGAAAATTCTAGTTACCGGCGGCGCCGGCTTCATCGGCTCAGCAGTCATCCGTCACATAATTTCCAATACCAACGACGCAGTGATCAACGTCGACAAGCTGACGTATGCCGGTAACCTCGAGTCGCTGGCCGAGGTTAGCGGTAATTCACGCTATGCATTCGAGCGCGTCGATATCTGTGATCGTGACCAGATCGACCGTGTTTTGCGTGAGCACCAACCAGATGCCATCATGCATCTGGCCGCAGAGTCTCACGTCGATCGCTCGATTACCGGTCCGTCCGAGTTCATTCAGACGAACATTATCGGCACTTACACTCTGCTGGAAGCTGCTCGCCATTATTGGGCGCAATTGGATGGTGCGCGCAAAGCCAACTTCCGTTTCCATCATATTTCGACCGATGAAGTTTACGGTGACCTTGAAGGCCCTGAAGACCTCTTTACCGAAACCACACCTTATCAGCCAAGCTCGCCTTATTCGGCCAGCAAAGCCAGCTCCGATCACCTCGTTCGCGCCTGGGCTCGCACTTATGGCCTGCCGACATTGGTTACCAATTGCTCGAACAACTACGGCCCGTGCCACTTCCCTGAGAAATTGATTCCATTGATCATTCTCAATGCACTGGAAGGCAAGCCCTTGCCGGTTTACGGCAAAGGCAATCAGGTTCGCGACTGGCTGTATGTCGAAGACCACGCCCGTGCGTTGTACAAAGTTGTGACCGAAGGTGTGGTTGGTGAGACATACAACATCGGCGGTCATAACGAAAAACAGAACATTGAAGTCGTGAACACGCTTTGTGCACTACTCGATGAATTGCGTCCAGACTCCGCTCATCGCCCTCATTCGAGCCTGATCACCTACGTTCAGGATCGTCCCGGTCATGACCAGCGTTATGCAATCGATGCGAGCAAAATCCAGCGAGACCTGGGTTGGACTCCGGAAGAAACATTCGAAACCGGCATCCGCAAGACTGTCGAGTGGTATTTGAGCAATACCCAATGGGTAGAGCATGTGAAGAGTGGCAGCTACCAGCAATGGATCGACCAGAACTACGCAGGTCGCTCGAACAAAGCATGAAAATCCTACTTTTAGGAAAAAACGGCCAAGTGGGCTGGGAGCTGCAGCGCTCCCTTGCTCCAATTGGTGAGTTGATTGCATTGGATCGTCACTCGGTGAGCGGGCTAAGCGGCGACTTGTCCGACCTTGAAGGCTTGCGCGCAACGATTCGTCAGTGCGCACCCGATATCATCGTCAATGCTGCGGCGTACACCGCGGTCGACAAAGCTGAATCTGAAAAAGAGTTGGCTGAGCGCGTAAATGGTTTGGCGAGTCGAGTGATGGCTGAAGAGGCTGCCGCTTCCGGTGCCTGGCTGATTCACTATTCGACAGATTACGTCTTTAGTGGCGAGGGCTCCGTGCCATGGCAGGAGACTGATGCTGTAGCGCCAGTCAATTACTATGGTTTCAGCAAGCTCGCTGGCGAACAGGCGATTATCGCATCTGGCTGCAAATATCTGATTTTTCGCACAAGTTGGGTATATGGCGCTCGCGGCAATAATTTTGCGAAGACTATGCTGCGTCTGGCGAAAGATCGCGGAACGCTCAATATTATCGCTGACCAGATCGGCGCCCCTACTGGCGCGGATTTGATTGCCGATGTGACGGCGTTAGCTATTCAGCAAGTTCTTAAGCGCCCGGAATTAGCAGGTCTCTATCACTTGGCCGCTGCCGGAGAAGTGTCCTGGCATGGTTATGCCAGTCACGTGATTGAGTTTGCCAAGGCGCAAGGTGAAGAGTTGGCGGTAACAGCCATTAACCCAATCGATACAACCGCCTATCCAACGCCGGCGAGCCGACCGCTGAATTCGCGTTTGAATACTCGCAAGCTGCGCGACAATTTTTCTCTACACTTGCCGGATTGGCAAAGTGGTGTAACCCGAATGCTTAGGGAAGTTCTGAACAAATGATCACGACAAATCGTAAAGGCATCATCCTCGCCGGTGGCTCGGGCACGCGCCTGCACCCGTTGACCCTCGGTGTGTCCAAACAAATGCTGCCGATCTACGACAAACCGATGATTTTTTATCCGCTGTCCGTTTTGATGCTGGCGGGTATGCGAGAAATCCTGATCATTTCCACGCCGGAAGATTTGCCGTGCTTCCGTAAACTGCTGGGTGATGGAAGCCTGTACGGGATCAAGCTCACTTATGCCGAGCAGCCAAGCCCGGACGGCCTGGCTCAGGCGTTCATTATTGGTGAAGAGTTCATCGGTCAGGATCCATGCTGTCTGATTCTGGGGGACAACATCTTCTACGGTCAGCATTTCTCGGATAATTTGCGCTCCGCCAGTACCCAACAAAAGGGCGCAACCGTATTTGGCTACCACGTCTCCGATCCTGAACGCTTTGGTGTCGTCGAGTTTGATAAAAGTGGCAAGGCTTTGAGTATCGAAGAGAAGCCGCTGAAGCCAAAATCGAACTATGCGGTCACCGGTCTGTATTTCTACGATAACGATGTGGTCGAGATCGCCAAGAGCATCAAGCCCTCCGAGCGTGGCGAGCTGGAAATCACCGACGTCAACCGTGCGTATCTGGAGCGCCAGACCCTGAGCGTGGAAATGCTCGGTCGCGGTTTTGCCTGGCTGGATACCGGTACTCACGACTCACTGCTTGAAGCCAGTCACTTCGTTCACACGATCGAACAGCGTCAGGGTCTGAAAGTGGCGTGTCTGGAAGAGATCGCCTATCACAATGGCTGGATTTCTGCCGAGCAGCTTAACGCACAAGCGCAAGCACTGAAGAAGACGGGTTACGGTCAATACCTTCAGAAGTTGCTGGACTCGCCGTCTGCCTGATCGAAAGTTCTGACTTTCGCAACGCTATGTTTATCGCTGCAAGCAGGAATGGCATGCCAGTAGAACATCCCAAGGTTGCGATTTTGCTGGCCGCCTACAATGGCATGCAGTGGATCGAGGAGCAGTTGGCCTCGATCCTCGGTCAGGCAGCTGTCGACGTAACCGTTTATATAAGTATTGATCCCTCCAATGACGGTACCGAGGCATGGTGCGCCGATTATGCTGCGCAGCATCCGAACGTAATCGTCTTGCCCGACGCCGGTGCGTTTGGTGGGGCCTCCCGCAACTTCTTCCGTTTGATTCGAGATGTTGATCTTGAAGGCTACGATTTCATCGCTTTTGCTGATCAGGATGACGTCTGGTATCTGGACAAGATCGAGCGCGCTATCCGGTCGATCAAATCTCTTGGCGTGGATGCTTACTCGAGTAACGTAGTTGCGTTCTGGCCTGATGGTCGTAACCAGGTACTGGACAAGGCCCAGCCGCAAACCCGCTGGGACTTTCTCTTTGAGGCTGCCGGACCGGGCTGTACGTATGTCATGAGCAAAAGGATGATGCAGTTGCTGAAGGGCTCATTGTTCAAACATTGGGATGCCTTACAACAGGTCAGTCTGCATGACTGGTATTGCTATGCGTTCGCACGCAGTCGTGGTTTGCGCTGGTTCATTGATCCGCAGCCATCCATGTGTTATCGCCAGCACGAAAGTAATCAGATCGGGGCCAATACCGGTATAAATCCACTGATTGCGCGTTATAAAACTATCCATGACGGTTGGTGGTTTTCTCAGATTCGAATGATTGCGCAGTTGGTGGGTCTCGCCGATGATCCATTCGTCCGGCAATGGCTACCTTTGGGCCGTCGACAATTATTGCGACTGTCGTTAACAGCCGGTGAATGTCGTCGTCGAACCAGGGACAAGCTGTTCTTTTTCTTTATTTGTTGCGCGACTGCCGTGATCGGGAAGAAAACCAAATGAAAGGTGCTCGGGTATTGGTAACCGGGGCGACGGGGTTTGTCGGCGAGGCCGTGGTGTTCCGCCTGCTTCTCGACAAGATCTACACACCAGTTGCGGCTGCGCGTGGCGAAACTCGGTTGAGTGGTTTGTGTGATGTCGTGTCTTTTGATTTGGATGAGCGCGTTTTATTGCCGCCATTGAATAATGTTCAGACGGTGATTCATTGTGCGGCCAGGGTTCATGTAATGAACGAGGGGGAGGCTGATCCGCTTGCCATGTTTCGGCAAATGAATGTGCAGGGCACTGCGCGGCTGGCCCGTCATGCGGCAGCGTCCGGGGTGAAGCGCTTCATCTTTGTCAGTTCGATCAAGGTCAATGGCGAAGAGTCACCCGCCGGGAGGCCCTTTACCGCAGCCGATATTCCCGCGCCTGTTGATCCTTACGGTATTTCCAAGTGCGAGGCAGAGGAAGTCGTGCGTCAAATCGCACTGGAAACCGCAATGGAGTTGGTGATTATTCGACCGCCTCTGGTGTACGGGCCGGGTGTCAAAGCCAACTTTCTAAGTATGATGCGCTGGTTGCAAAAAGGATTGCCACTGCCATTGGGGGCATTGGGCAATCGCCGCAGCCTGGTGGCAATCAGTAATCTGGTGGATCTTTTGGTGACCTGCATCGATCATCCAAAAGCAGCCAATCAAACGTTTCTGGTAAGTGATGGCGAAGATCTTTCGACCACTCAATTGCTTCAAAGGATGGCGAGTGCCCTGACTGTCCGAGCGCGATTGTTGCCCGTGCCTCCGTTTGTTCTGCGCCTTGGGGCGGCTTTATTGGGTAGGAGAGCCTTGGCTCAACGACTCTGCGGCTCGTTACAGGTCGATATGGAAAAGACGCGCACAGTGCTGGAGTGGACGCCGCCCGTCAGCGTGAGCCAGGCACTTCAGGCCACTGCCAACCATTTTCGGGAGCGCTAAACGGGTCGGTATTTTTTGTGGATGTCACTTTTCCGCTAAGGCTTGCTCGATAAAGCATGGCCATTGATCTGACCCTCGAAGAATTGGCAGATTGCCACCCTTTTGCCAATTAGGGCGCCTTGATACCCTACGCAGCCCAAATCAGTACGCCTTGGCAGGATTTTTCCGGCTCAAGGCAACATTCAGATTACTCTTTTCATACCATGACCACCGCCTTGTGCTGTTGAAGGTGGTGATGTCACTGGGCTATCAAATTGGTATGACTTATAATGGCAAATTTTTCGCTGTCGGGAGCGGTCCATGAGAGGGGCATGTGATTTTCATGCTGCCAAGGCTGTACCTCTTGATGTTGAGCGAAACGACATCGTCATTATTTTATCTTCAATGCAATGGAGTGCTCGGTGGTAGCCCCTCTTCCACAATTTGATCAGACAGGCGAGCAGCCTGGCAGCGGTTCTGACGTTGGTATTCACGGTCATGAAACGCAACCGGCCCGCGTGACGATTCTGATGTGTACCTACAACGGTGAGCGCTTTCTCGCACAACAACTGGATTCGATAGCTCGCCAGAGTTATCGCGAATGGACCGTCGTTGTTTCTGATGACGGTTCTACCGACGCGACACTGGATATTCTGCGCCAGTACAGCGCGATCTGGGGAGAAGGCCGACTGACCATTCTGCAAGGGCCCAAGCGAGGGTTTGCGGCTAACTTCATGTCCGTTGCCTGCGATGCGCCCGTGCAATCGCAATTTTATGCATGGGCCGACCAGGACGATATCTGGCAAGCCAATAAACTTGAGTCTGCCGTAAAGGTATTGGAGGCGCTGCCGTCCGGTCTTCCGGCGTTGTATTGCGCCCGGACCGAGTTGATTGGTGACTCGGGAACGGTCATCGGTCGCTCGCCACTATTTTCTCGCCCCGCCAGTTTTGCCAATGCACTGGTACAAAGTCTGGCCGGGGGCAATACCATGGTATTCAATCATTTGGCTCGGGACGTGCTCTGTCATGCCGGCAGCCAAGTGGATATCGTTTCCCATGACTGGTGGGCCTATCTCCTGATTACCGCGGTGGGTGGCAAGGTCGTCTATGACGCCTCGCCTTCCATTCTGTACAGGCAGCATGAAGCGAATCTGATTGGCGCCAACTCTGGAGTGCGCGCACGGATCATGCGCTTGCGGATGATGTCTACGGGTCGCTTTCGTGACTGGAATGACAAAAATATCGCTGCACTTGAAACGGTTCGCTCACGCTTGAGTGCAGACAGCCTGCAGACCTTTGAGCAATTCAAGAAAGCCCGTGATTCAAAAGGATTCGGCCGTTTCGTCTGGCTCTACCGCGCGAAGGTCTATCGGCAGACGTGTTTGGGTAATCTTGGGCTGATGCTGGCCGCGGTGCTCAACAGAATTTGATGCCATCATCGTGCAGGGCGGGACGTGAAAATTGCTCCGTGGCGTCCTCCCGGTATCTCAACAAGAGAGTTTTTGTATGAAGTCTGTCTCCCTCGATTTATCTCAGGTGTGTGCATAATGCTTAATTTTTCCACGTCGCCAAAGGAAATGGTCAGCAGTTTCTGGCGTAATCGGAGCCTGATCGCGGCGCTTGTACAGCGAGAAGTCGTTGGGCGTTACCGTGGATCGTTCATGGGGATTCTCTGGTCGTTTTTTAACCCCGTGTTCATGTTGGTTGTCTACACCTTTGTCTTTAGCGTCGTTTTCAAGGCACGCTGGAGCGGCGGAAGTGACTCGAAAACCGAGTTTGCACTTATTCTGTTTGCGGGACTTATCGTCTTCAACTTTTTTGCGGAGTGTTTCAATCGAAGCCCGACGCTGATTCTCTCGAACGCCAACTATGTGAAGAAAGTTGTGTTTCCATTGGAGATCCTTCCCTGGATCACAGTCGGTTCGGCGCTCTTTCATATGGTGATCAGCCTGACTGTGTGGCTGCTGGCCTATTTGATACTGTTTGGCACGCCGCACCTGACCGTCCTGTTGTTCCCGTTGATTATCCTGCCGTTGATGCTGATGATCATGGGTTTGACGTGGGCCTTGGCGTCGCTCGGCGTCTACTTGAGAGATGTCGCGCAATTCATCGGCATCCTGACCACCGTCCTGATGTTTCTGTCGCCTATTTTTTACCCTGCCAGTGCGCTACCTGAGAAGTATCAACATCTACTGATGCTCAATCCGCTGACGCCTGCAATCGAGTACGCCCGGGACATTCTGTTTTGGGGAAAGCTGCCTGACTTTACCGTATTGGGCATTTATCTCGCCGGCTCGGCGTTGATTGCGTGGCTTGGATTCGCCTGGTTTCAGAAAACACGAAAAGGATTCGCCGATGTCATCTGAGGTCGCTATCAAAGTTCAAAATCTCAGTAAGTGCTATGAGATTTACGACAAACCGCGCGACAGACTGCTTCAGATGCTTAGTCGCGGGAAGAAAAAATATTGCCGTGAGTTCTGGGCGCTACGCGACGTTTCCTTCGAAATTCGCAAAGGCGAAACGGTCGGTATCGTTGGTCGCAACGGCAGTGGCAAGTCCACCTTGCTGCAAATTCTTTGCGGTACGTTGAATCCAACCAGTGGTACGGTTGAAACCCATGGCCGGATCGCTGCATTGCTCGAACTGGGCTCCGGATTCAATCCCGAGTTCACTGGACGCGAGAACGTCTACCTGAACGCCTCGATTCTGGGTTTGAGCAAAGAAGAAATCGACGCAAGATATGACGCGATCATCGAATTCGCGGACATTGGCGATTTCATCAATCAACCGGTCAAGACATATTCGAGCGGTATGTTGGTGCGACTGGCGTTTTCCGTTCAGGCGCAAGTAGAGCCCGATATTCTTATTGTCGATGAAGCGCTGGCAGTGGGGGATGCAAAATTTCAGGCCCGTTGCTTTGATCGGTTGAAAAAGCTCAAGGAAAACGGCACGAGCATTCTGCTGGTAACGCACTCCAGCGAACAAATCGTTACGCACTGTGACCACGCCTTTCTTTTGAACAACGGTGTGCAGCTCGCTGAAGGCGAGCCGCGCATGGTCGTCAACCGTTACCTTGATTTGTTGTTCGGCAAGACTCAGCAATCGGCCTCTGTCGAAAGTGCAGAAGCGTCTGACGAGTTGGCAGCGTATCAAACGCCTGAAGGCGGCCTCGATGTATTTGAAACGCATCCGAACTACAACCCGAACGAATATCGTTGGGGTGACAGATCGGCCACTATCATCGACTTCCACCTGAGCGCAGGAGGGCTTGAGTACCCCATTGCCCTGGACACTGGCGTGCAGATCAAACTATCGGTATTTGTACGTTTTGATACTGATCTGGTGTGTCCGATTCTCGGGATGACGATCAAGACCAAAGAGGGCGTTACCCTCTATGGCGTAAATAGTGAAACGCTGGATTGCCTGGAATTCAGAACGTGCGGGCGCAAGGGCGAGATCGTCGAAGTTGAGGTACTTATATCTTGTGATCTGGCCCCAGGTGACTACTTCATTTCTGTCGGAGTGTCGACCAAAGATGGAGAAGAGGTTACTCCCCGTGACAGGCGTTATGATTCGATCCACTTCCAGGTTCGTCCGACTGACAAATTTTTTGGGCTTGTAAATCTGGACTCCAGCATTCGTGCCAAGAAGGTTTCAAATTGAATATTTTATTGAAACAAGCGGGCTATCAGCTTAATGACGAGCTCGACATCTGGTCGAGGCCGGATTATTCGAGCATCAACTACAGCGATGGTGATAGCACCGAACTGCGCATAAAATTCTTGATCGATCAGGCCAGTGACGTCAGTGTTTTTTCTGATGAGCTGCGAAGATCGTGCACCGATTGGCCATCGCTTTATTACCTCTCAAGTACCCGTTCGAACTTGTTGCGGGTGTTCGATGCCGATCTGCGTGGCGATGTGCTCGAGATCGGTGCCGGTTGTGGTGCAATTACCCGGTATTTAGGTGAGCAGGGCGGCAGAGTGCTGGCGCTGGAAGGTAGCTCGCGTCGCGCCAGCATCGCCCGTGCACGCACCCGAGACTTGCCAAACGTCTCGGTTCTGGCTGAGTCGTTCGAGAATTTCAGCATTGATACCCAATTCGATGTCATCACCCTGATCGGCGTTTTTGAGTATGCCAACCTGTTCGTATCGGGTGATAACCCGGGTGCGAGAATGCTTGAGAAAGTTCGCTCACTGCTTAAACCTGACGGTTTGCTCATCATCGCGATCGAAAATCAGCTCGGCTTGAAATATTTCGCCGGAGCGCCTGAAGATCACGTGACGACGCCGATGTACGGTGTCGAGGGGCGCTATAACAGCGCTACCGTGCAGACCTACGGGAAAAAAGCTCTCGCGTCGTTGTTGGCGACAGCCGGGTTTACCTCGAGTGAGTTCTTTGCGCCATTTCCCGATTACAAGTTGCCCGTTTCGATCATCACCGAACAGGGGTTCAAAGATCCTGATTTCGATGCCAGTGCATTCGCATCGCAAAGTGTACAGAGAGATCCGCAATTGCCGGATCTGTGCACCTTCTCACTGGAATTAGCCTGGTCGCAGATTTTCAGGAACGGCTTGGGCATGGACATGTCCAACTCCTTTCTTGTAGGTGCTTCGCCGGTCTCGCGCAGCGCAGTCGACCCGCAGACCCTGGCGTATCATTACAGTTGCGATCGACGCTCGATGTACTGCAAACGTTCGGAATTTCGTCGCGATTCCGAAGATGCGATCAATGTGCATTACCAAAAACTCGGAAAGACTATCGATGAGGGTGAAGGGCAATCGCTCGTCGCTTTTAATCTTGCTGCGTCCGAGCCTTACATCAATGGTTATGTGCTTGGCACTAAGCTGATCGATATAGTCAATGCCGAGGGCTGGACTTACGCAGGTATCGGCGCCTTCCTCAAAAATTATCTGAGCATGCTAAACGTGCTCTGTGATAACGCCGAGAGCCAGCCGGGTGAGGTGTCGGGAGCGTTGATCGATGCGGTCCCGCAAAATATTGTGATTGATCTGGACGGTCGTCCGCAGTTGATCGACAAAGAGTGGACACTCAACACGAATGTTCGCTACGAGTACCTGCTGTTCAAAGCGCTAACGCAGTTGCTGGGTTCGATTACCCGTATCAGCAAGGGGGCAGAGGCTGGCCCGGTTACACGCAAAGACTTTGTGTTCCGAGCTTGCGAAGCCGCCGGGTACCCACTTTGCGAAGAAGATGTGGAAGAGTTTCTGGCCATCGAGGCGCAGATTCAGAATGCGATTAACGGCCGAAGCCCGAGTGAATTTACGGCGTGGGGCGAAGATCGATTGATTGTCGAAGACAATCTGTTTTCTGCTTTCAGCAGTTCGCAGATTGCATTGGCTCAAACCCGTGAAGCGCTTGCAAGCGCTGTCACTGACGCCAGGCAGAAAATCGAAACGCTGAGTGCAAAACTGGACCAACGTGAAGCTGACTATAATCAAGTCATTAACTCCAACTCTTGGTTCATCACTAAACCTGTACGCTTCCTTGTGCGCTCGTTGCGGCAGGGGAAAGGCGTGTTGCGCAGCAAAGTGGAGACTTCCAAGCAGGCGCTGACGGCCTATCTGCGCGGCCAGGAAGCCAATCTGCCACAGCCGGTTGACGACGTAATTGAAGCGCCTGTCGCGCGCACTCGCTCGGTCAGCGTCATTCTGCCAATCTATAAAGATGTCGAAATGACTCGTCGCTGCATCCTTGCCGCGATGCCAGGGATTATTGCTTTCGACTCCAAACTGGTCGCGATCAATGATGCGAGCCCAGATGCAGGCATGCAGGCCATGTTGATCGAATTGCAAATGCAATGGCCGCAGGTGATGACCGTTCTCGAAAACGAAGTCAATCTTGGCTTTGTCAAAACCGTCAATCGCGGCATGCGCCATGCCAGCCAGGACGATATCGTTTTCCTTAACAGTGATGTCATCGTGCCTGTTGACTGGCTGGAGCGGCTGACCGCTGAGGCTTACATCGCGCCAAACATCGGTACCGTTACACCGTTTTCCAACAACGCGACTATTTGTAGCTTCCCGGCGTTTCTTTACGAAAACCAGCCAGCCTTTGGTTTAAGCGTCGAGCAGATCGATGCTGTGTTTTCCGGCCCGCGTTTGCCGGTCAGCCAGGCACCGACAGGTGTAGGTTTCTGCATGTACATTCGCCGCGATTGTCTGGATGTCGTGGGGCTGCTGAACGAGGAAAAGTTCGGCAAGGGTTATGGTGAAGAGAACGATCTGTGCCAGCGCGGGCTGAAAGCCGGTTGGCTCAACATCGTGACCCCTAACCTGTATGCATTTCATGAGGGCGGGGTCAGTTTCTCCTCTTCCAAGCAGGCGTTGACCGAGCATGCAACCAAGGTCATCACCGAGCTGCATCCGGATTATCACTTGGATATCCAGAGGTTCATCGCAGCTGATCCGCTGAAAGCAGTACGGGTAAAACGTCTTGCGCAATTGATCGCATCGTTGGACCGGCCAAAGGTCTTGCACATTTCGCATGAGGCTGGAGGCGGTGTGCAGCAGCATCTGGACGAGTTGGCAGACGCTCTTGAGTCCGATGTTTGCTGCCTGTTCCTGGCGCCTCGTCGTGGCCAGTCCGCCGTTACTTTGCGGATGGGGAGTTTTCCGGGGGCCGACGAGCTTCTTTTCCAGTTGCCGGAAGAGCACAACCTTTTGGTCGAGTTCTTGAAGGGCTGTGGTGTCGGCTTCGTGCACTTCCATCACACGCTCGGTCTGAATTCGCAACTGGTTCAATTGCCCGCTGAGTTGGGCGCTGAATATGCATTGACGGTTCATGATTATTACTGGCTATGCGGCAACCCTACACTGACCGATGCGCAGGGCGTTTATCCAGGCAGTTATGCCGACGACATCGTCAATCCTGACTTCCCTCTGCCGGATGGTGTATCGCCGGCACAATGGCGTGAGCAATTGCGCGGCTTTATCGACGGGGCGAAAGCGGTAATTTTCCCTTCGGCGTACACCCTCGCCAATTATCGACTCAACTTCGAGTTGCGTAACGCTGTCGTTGCAGGTCACGTAGAGCACAAACGCAATATTGGGCAGGGTGTCGCGGCGGTCGCGCAAAAGATCCGCTACAACGTGGGCGTTATCGGTGCTCTTGGTAAAGAAAAGGGTGCCGATTATCTGGAGCAAGTGGCGGAGGCGGCAGCGACGGTCAATGCACCAATCAACTTCCGGCTGGTCGGTTTCGGCTACAGAGAGTTGGGCGGTGTCCTGACTACAGGTCGTTACGATGCCAGTGAGCTGTCTTCCCTAATGGCCGCAAATGAGTTTGATGTCGTCCTGTTTCCAAGTCAGTGCCCGGAAACCTACAGCTATACCCTCAGCTATGCGCTGGAAGCCGGGTTGCCAATTATTGCGCCAAACATTGGGGCATTCCCGGAACGATTGTCCGGACGTGAAAACACTCTTGTTTATGATTATGGGCTTGAGCCAGCCGAGTTGATGCGGCGAATCAGCGAGTTTGTGAAAAGGCTCGCTGCCGGTGAGCAGTTGACTGCGCCTGTCGTGGACACCCACCTGCAGCAGCCAGCGTTTTATAGCGTTGATTACCCGGCCTTATGCGGCGTCGGCAGTGATAAGCACAGCAAACCAAAAACCGGTTTCGAACTGCCGAAATTCTCGGCCCCGACAACTGTGTATGAGGCGCCGCTGACGACCAAGGAAATCGCGCTATTGGCCATCTGGACGCTTTACCGCCATCCGCGCATGGAGCGCATCAGCCATGCGGTGCCTTACTCACTACGGCAAAAAATCAAACGCGTGCTGAGCAAGCGTCCGCTGCATGAGATCGTGGATGTGAACAAAAACTGATGCAGTGCGCCCGCCTGGCTTATCGAACCTCATGATCGGCCAGGCGGGCGCAATGGTTTTTGTTTGCCAGTGACGAATGCTGGCTTTTATTTGGAGCTACTGCCGCGATGAATTTCAGCTGGTTTGTGCTGATCGCTTTAATTATTTCGTTCCTTCTGACTGCTGTTTTGCGCCGGTATGCCCTTGCCAGAAGTCTGATGGATATTCCCAATGCCCGTAGTTCGCATACGGTCCCCACGCCAAGGGGAGGGGGTGTTGCGATCGTCGTGACGTTCCTTGTCGCCATGTGCTCGCTGTATGCTGCTGACTTGATCGCATTCAGAGATTTCGCTGCAATCGCCGGTGCTGGCAGCCTGGTGGCGATCATCGGATTCATGGATGATCATGGCCATATTGCTGCGCGCTGGCGTTTACTTGGGCACTTTTGCGCGGCGATCTGGGCGTTGGCCTGGTTGGGTGGCCTACCGCCCGTCAGTGTGTTCGGACAGGTCTTCGATCTGGGCTGGGGCGGGTTTGTATTGGCTAGCCTCTACCTCGTCTGGATGCTCAATCTCTACAATTTTATGGACGGTATTGACGGGATTGCCGGGGTCGAGGCGGTAACTGCGTGTGTCGGGGCGTGCGTGCTGTACGCCCTGGACGGGCATGTCGGGCTGATGGGGCCGGCCCTGCTACTGGCTGGTTGTGCGGGAGGATTCCTGTTGTGGAACTTTCCGCCAGCGAAAATTTTCATGGGCGATGCGGGCAGCGGCTTTCTGGGTATCGTCTTGGGCATTTTGTCGATACAGGCCGCCAATGCCTCATTTGAGTACTTCTGGGGTTGGTTGATCCTGCTCGGGGTGTTCATCGTCGACGCAACTTTCACCTTGTTGCGTCGATTGCTGCGCGGCGAGAAAGTGTATGAAGCGCATCGCAGTCATGCTTACCAATTCGCCTCGCGCCGTTATGGCAAGCACCTGCCGGTGACCCTTGTCGTGGGCTTGATCAATGTGTTTTGGCTCCTGCCGATTGCAGTGGCTGTCACGCACTTCAAGCTGAATGGCTTTGTCGGTGCCGTGGTGGCTTACGTGCCACTGTTCATTCTGGCGTTGCGGTTCCGCGCGGGAAAATCCGAAAAGGATGTTGCGGCATGAACATCGAGGCGGGATCAGCCTGATTGCGCTGATAGCGTTCAGCAATTAAAAAAGGCAGACGGATTATTCCGTCTGCCTTTTTTTAGCGAGTAACCGCTCCGGGTTTGACGAATACCAGCTTCGTCAATACGTATGTAAGTGGTAGCGACAGAATGATCGCCGCCAGTGGAGCCAGGTATTCAGGCAGCGACAGCTGTTTGACCCAGAACCAGACGACAAACATCCCCAATACGTATTGCGCGACGTAGACGAGTGGGAACAGCAGGATCGATTTGATCCCCTGGTGTTCTTTGAAGACAAGGAACCGGCTCATCACGAACGCGAAAACAATCCCGCAAACATAGCTGATCGAATAAGCCCATGTGTAGGGAAGTACACTGAGCAATATGAGATACAGCGCATACGTAATTCCGGTGTTCAGCCCGCCTGTCAGGAGGAACCGGAAAAACCTGATTTCCATCAGTTCGGAAATTTTCACGGCTATTAACCAATCTGCGCTTTTTTCTCGATCAGGAATTGATCGTAATCGCGTATGTAGTCGTCAGCAGCGTAATGCTCGGAAGCAAAAACCAGCAGCACCGCGTCCGCCGAGTACTTGTACTGAATACCCCAGGTCATTGCTGGCAGGAACAGGCCCAGTGTGTGGTGGTCCAGAACAAACTCCTGGCGGTGCTTTCCATTGTCGGCAACTACGTGCACGGTGCCTTTGACCGCTACCAGAAACTGGTGGCATTCGCGGTGAGCATGTTCACCACGTGTTTCAGCAGTCGGAACGTTGGTTACCAGGAAGTAACGCTTCACTTCGAACGGAACGTCCTTACCGCATTCGCCAACGCTCAGGCTGCCGCGCATATCGACGGCTTCCATCATGCGGTGCAGCGTAACGCCACAAGGATGGACATCTGATTGGCCGACTTTTACCGGGTTGTCTACGACTGTGCCTTCGGTAGGCTTGGCATCGACGTAGCCGATGATCTTCGCCGGGTTACCGACCACGATAGCATTCGGTGGAACGGATTTGGTGACGACCGCGCCTGCGCCGACCATTGCCGAGGTGCCAATGGTAATTCCGGGCAGAATCGTCGAATTGGCGCCCAGGGATGCACCTTTGCGGATGATGGTGCGAGAAAACGCTTCCGGGTAGATTTTGCTGCGTGGAAACTTGTCATTGGTGAACGTGACGTTCGGTCCTACGAAAACATCGTCTTCTATGGTGATGCCGTCCCAAACCTGAACGCCGCATTTGAGTGTTACCCGGTCACCAATGATGACGTCGTTCTCGACAAACACGTTGTCGCACACGTTGCACTCGGCGCCGATACGGGCGTTCGGTAATACGTGTGCAAACGCCCAGATACGCGAGCCTTTACCGATAGTGGACGATTCACAAATCGCACGGTCGTGAACGAAAAAATCGCGCGAATCAATCATTTATTGGCTCCAAACTCAGAAACTTTCATAGGGATCGCCAAAGGGCGCCCTTTGGTATTTTCATAGGTACGCCAGGCGTACGAACCGATCACGCCGAGCCCCAGCAGATTGAGGCTGCCCAGCAGGGTAATGGTAAACAGTGTCATGGCATAACCAGGGACATCGATCAGGCCGCCTATCTTCGCGAGGATTACACTGACGCCGTATAACGCCGAGAGTGCTGAGCCGGCTGCACCTACACGAATAAGCAGGCGAATGGGCAAGTCCGTGAACGAGAAGACACTGTCCATCAGATAGTTCACTTTCTTTCGCAATGTCCACGCCGACTTGCCGTGTTCCCGGGCAACTCGAGTGTAACTGACTACCTGTCGGCGGAAACCCAGCCAGAAAATCTGCGCGATCAAAGAGCTGTGGCGTTCTTCGAGTTTGAGCAGGTTGTCGCGAAACTCCAGGTTGCAGCCGAACATGTCGACGCCGCCGGCAGGCATTTCCGGGATAACGTAACGTTTGTACAGACCCCAGAAGGTTTTCGACGCCAGTTTAGACAGGAATGGATCGTCACGACCCTCGCGGACACCGACTACTACATCCACCGGCTCGGTATTCAACACCCGGTTCATGGTCAGCACCAGGCTTGGCGGCTCTTGCAGGTCGGCGGCCATTACGGCAAACGTGCGACCCTTGCCATGCTGCAAACCTGTACGTATCGCCATGAAAGAACCGAAGTTCTTCGACAGCAGAATCAGCTGGGAGGCAAAACGTTGCTCGGGCAGGCGATCTCGCAGGATCTCGTAACAGCGATCCGGGCTGCCATCGACCACGAAAACCACCTCAAGCGCGCCTTGAAGCTCGACGTTCAAATCATCGACGGCTTTGAGCAATGACGGCAGCGATTCCTCGTTACGGTAAACCGGAATAACCAGCGAAAGCACCCTAAATCTCCTGCTTGAAGTAGGCGCAAACCACTTCAATGACACGATCGACTTGCTGATCGGTCAGCCCAGGGAAGCAAGGCAACGAGACCAGTCGGGTGCATGCTGACTCGGTCACCGGAAGATTGAATGTTTCGCGCGGTGTATACGCTGTTTGCCAGTGGTCTGGAACTGGATAGTGAATATCGGTACTGACGCCATGCTCTTTTAGGTAGGCAGTGAACGCTTCACGATGTTCGACACGCATTACGAACAGGTGGGCAACAAAGTCGTCGCCCAGACTTGCAGGCAATTTGACTGGCAGTTGGCTGAAGGCTGCACAGTAGCGGCTGGCAATCGAGCGGCGCTGCTCGTTCCATTGGTCGAGAAGAGGCAGTTTGACCCGCAGGATGGCAGCCTGCATCTCATCGAGTCTGCTGTTACGGCCGTGCGGAACGGTAACGTGATATTTGGTCGACCAGCCGTATTGGCGAAGCGTGAGCAGGCGGGCGGCAATCTCGGAGGATGAAGTTACGATCGCGCCACCGTCGCCCAGTGCGCCGAGGTTTTTGGTGGGGTAAAAGCTGAAGCAGGCCAGGTCGCCGAACGATCCACAAAGCCGATTATCAGAGCGCGCACCGTGGGACTGGGCGCAATCTTCGAGCACGACCGCCCCGGCCGAGCGAGAAATGGCTGCCAGAGTTTCGATGTCTGCCAACTGTCCGTAAAGGTGCGTGACAATCACGACCTTCGCCGGTTGGGCCAGCGCCTTCTCCAGTGATTTCGGGCACATGGTCAAAGTGTTCTCATCGACATCGACATATACCGGCTCGGCGCCGACAGCGTGGATGGCGGTGCTGCTATAAAACCCGGCGTTGGCAACGGTGATAACCCGATCACCCGGGCCCACACCCATGCCCAGCAAGGCGATTTCCAGTGCTTCCGAGCCGTTCGCGACCGAGATGCAATGTTCTGCGCCTACATAGTTGGCGAACTCTCGTTCGAAGTTCTTTACTTCTTCACCCAAAATGTACCAGTGCCGATTAACGACGCGCATAAGCGGTTCGGAAAAATCAATACCGGAATTCGCCGCTACTGCAGAAAACAAAGGAATTTGATGATTTGCGTCCATGATCCATCCAGAATTTTTGACTGCGCACATGATAATGGCCGCAATTTTACTACACATTCAGACAGTGATGTCGGCTCAATCTGGCAGGTCTGAGCCGACGTAATCCGCCGATTTAGGGGTGGTTGGCCGTGTCAGCCACCATGCAGCCGTGAAGATCAGGCACGCAATCGCAGTGATCAGGTACGTCGAATGCGACATCCATGGTCCCTGACGCCCAAAGTACAGCTGCCACAATGGATCACTCATGGGTAAGCCCGATGCAAAGGCGCTGGCTATGGACTTGGCCAGCCAGAATAATGGGGTCGCCATCAGCAGGGAAAAATAAAGAATCAGCTTCGTGGTTTTATCCGAAACTCCGGATTGCGCAACGTACGCTACCAGAAATGGAAGAATGGCGATCCATTGGCGACTTTCGGAACCGACGACCAACAGTGGCAAGAATCCCAATATGGCAATTTGAACGGCGCGCACCGGGCGCGCGCTTCGATTGCTGGTCCACACTAGCTGCAAGGCAATAAGCAAGCATGGGCCAAAATAACTAAAGTGCGAGAGGATGGGTTTGAATGGCGTATTCAAACCTTGATAAAACATGTTCTGCACTAAGTCCGGGCCTCGGAATCCCTGGCTCCAGTCCAGTCCGAAGTAGAGAATTGCATGGCCGCACGCCGTCGCAATGGCGGCCAGGAAAAACCACTTGATGGACAATACTGGCAACGCACCATCACGCCCCAGAAGTCGACTCCAAAGCCAGGCAACGCCAATCAGGGCCAGAATCAAGTAAGTGGAGCTAAGCCATCTGAGTCCAGGAATGCCCGAGGCAAGTGTAGAACCGACATGTAATAGTTCGCTGTCTTCGATACGTGTGAACCACAGGCACGCATAACCCACCATGGCGGCAGCCAGACCTAGAAAAACCAGCATCCTGACTTTCATGCCGAAAGTCAGACGGTTGATGAAGGAAACTTGCGTTTCTGGCTGTGAGAAGGTGAGAAGCGTCAGCGGCAGGAGAAACAAGCCTGGCATGATCAATGGTGCTATCAGGCAGGTTGCCAGTAGCCATTTGAAGTGTTTGTGCGAAAAGCACCACAAGCTCCAGCACGACAGTACTATTGCCAAATGGTCGCTTAAAAGGGGGTAGTAAGTCGACATGACCAGGATTGGCCACGTCAAAAGTAAGGCAGTTGTGTACTGCACTGCCCGCCTGGTCGGGATGCCGGACTTCATCAAGTAGTCAGTAAATAGCCCGACGGCTACGCTGATACCGAGCACATTGAAAGACATCTGTACATATAAAAGCTGTTGTCTGGTCAGATCTAGCAGGAACTCTGCTACTACCGTTGGAAAAAAGCCCGTGAGGCGACTGATACGGTAGGGATCCGTGACAGGAATATGCCCGGAATTTTTCCAGTCGAACAGAAGATTCAAATAGGCGTTGCCGTCCCAGCCCGCACCATCGCCCACCGCAATAAGTCCGGTTAATTGATATACGGCTATCAAAAGAAGCGCCGCCAATACCGACATGCGATAGGCGATGCTTTCGTCGAAAATTATTTTCCCGAGGATGAACAGCGTGCAGCTCAGGATCAACCAATAAGCGAAAGTCAGCAGCGCTGCGCTATAAGCTATTTCCTTGAACCTGACCGAGTCGCTGATTTCGAACTTGATTTGCGGGTCGTCATTATCAAACGTCAATGTGACCGAAGACGCTTCGGTCGACAATGACGTTGGTGCATTGCCAGGAGCCAGAACGCTTAGCGGCAGCGCTTGCCGCAGACCCCAAAAGTTTATTTCGCCTTGACTGACACGCATCTCGGACGCAACGTTGTTGGGATCCCAGCGCAGGAAGCGCTGACCTGTCGCGACCGAGAAGCAAACACGCTGAGTACCGGCGTCGATCCTTTGCGAATCCGATTGTGATTCACTGAAAGCGCCAGATTCGCTGGACCAGAACAGTTGCGTCACGCCTTTGGATGACGAATCAATGCTCAAGCAAATGTTGTGTCTGGTGGCGTCGAACGTACCGGTTGCCTTGGCGAGATAAAGGGACGCAAGTGCTGCCAGCAAAGACAGCCCGGCAAGCGCAAGGTAGGCGAAAAAGGGTCGCATGCCTGCCTTGTTAATCATTGCGACTCGACTCGCTTGTACTGTGCGTGCGTCGGGTCGGCAACTTCGCTCAACTTGACAAGATAAACGCCGTTTTCATATCGCACGGAGCCTTCTGCCGGCCATACCGGCATGTTGTCAAAGTGCGGTGTCAACGGAATACGCAGCGCGTTGCCCAAGGCATAAACATTCGAGAAACCGATCAGGCGCATGTACTCCAGCATGCGATAGACGTTGCCTTGGTCCCAATCGAAAAACGAAGAACTCATGGTCGAGGTTTCCGGGCCTGGATAGCGGCTCGCGAATGGCATTCGTCCATAAACATCGACCATGATGCGTTCATTCTTGTCAAATTCGGGGTTGGCCTTGCTGATTCGATCGTAAAGCGCCTCGGCGGTGAATCGGTCGTGGGTCGTGGCCATCATCGTGCTTGCCGAGTATTGACCATTTACCGAAATCATCTGGAATAGCAGTGTGACTGCGAGCACAGCGCCGAAGATCCGCAACAGCCCCTGTTTTTCCAGAACGATGATCGTGGTGAACCACGCAACAAAGGAAATGGCCAGCATGGCGCGCAGAGGCAAATAAATACCTCCGGCGACGAAGTTCAGCAGGAATGGGGAGATCAACAATGCTCCGATGAGGAGAGTCATCCACAAAGCAGCTTTCCAAGTATTCTGTGTGACCAGGAAGAGGGCTGCAAATCCCAATGCGATGGCCGCACTGAAGAATGAAACGCCGTAGCTCAGAGGGGAGCCTGAGTAGAGTTTCCACGCTTCTAACAAAACCAGCTTGGTAATTAGAACAGGGTCCGCGATCAGTTCGTTGATACGCAGAAAGTTATCGATGTAACCACGGTCGGAAGGGTAAGCCAGTTGGGCAAGCTTGTTTATGATGACATAGAAAGCAACGCCGCCAACGAGGGTGCCGAGCAACAAGGCTGCACGCTGGATTGTCGGATAAATTGATAGTACGGCTGTCGGGTTGTCTTTTCGGAAGTTGAAAAGAACGACACCGAGACCGGCAACAATGTAGAACATGACCAGTGATTGGTAGGCGCCGATTGCCACGGACAGCAATACGCTGGAAAGCAACGCCAAGCGGGCAGTTTTGCCTTTCAAGTCGTCGCCGATACGGCATTTTGAAAATACAAAGATGCCGATCGACAGTGCCAGTACGCCTACACCGATCGAAGGAATGTTGGAGTAGAACTCGCCAATGAACCACCAGATCGGGTGCGCAATGAAAATGCAGTAGGCCAGGGCGGCAATCCAGCCGAAGGTGAGGCGGTGTGCCCTGATCAGGAACATGTACGCCAGTGCAACGCAGGCGTAAAAGAAAAGATTAGGAACGAAAGGCATTACTGGCTGAGGGAAGATAAATTTCTCTACCAGATAGGCTGTCCATCGGCCATCGGCGATCCAGATGGATGGGTCGGTACGGAAGGCGCCCCGCTCATCATCAACAGACAAAAAGAAATTGACGACCGGGATAATATTAAGAAAAACCCCGATGCCGAGTAACTTTGTGAATTCGTTAAGGCTGAAGTTTTCTTGTCTGAAGATTGATTTCAATTGTGCGGTATAACCGCGGTCACCCTGCAGGAAGTCTAGGATCCGTGAATGCCATTTGATCCAGGCAAGAATGGCAAATGCGCTGGCCAGTCCGAGCAAGAGCGCGAAAACGTAGCGCACTTTGTCGAGTAACTTGTAGTTAAGGTGAATGTTTATCTGTGGGTCAGTCGCACCCGACGGCGCTGTGAATTTGACAATGTTCGTTTCGCGGGCGGACGCCTCAATCTGTGCCATCGGCGTCAGGTTGTCGAGTTCAATAGAGCGGGTATAAGCCAGCACGCTGATCGTCACAGCCTTGACATAGAAAGAACCGGATTTTTCCAATGGGTCCCAGCGCAGATTCTCATCGTACCTTGGCAACGCAAAGCTAAATGTATGGTTCTCCATATCCAGTTTGCTGATTTTGGAATTTCTTTCCTTATAGTCATCCATGCGTTTGTAAAACAACTGGGACTGCGTCGCAGGGAATTGGCTGGTGCTGATACTGACGACAGGATCCAGCGCAGGGCTTTTCAACAGAATAAAAGCGATGACCAACGTCATGAAAATGCAGGGAAGGACCCATTTGACAATGTTTTTCAAGTTAATGCCGCGCCCTGTTGTTGTCACTTGCTTTCACTTCCTTTTCGTCATTCTGATTGTAATGTCTTCACTTTCGCTGTTGCTGGCCGTACACCAGTGAGCAGTCGCTTCAACAACCAAGCCTGTTCGTGCCCGGGGCATTGGAAAAAACATCCCAGGAGGGGGTTTCTTTTTTGATCCCGAATTCGCGGTGGCGAGGTGCAGGAAATTTGTTGCGCAGTATACTCACTCGACCATGATGTCGCAGCACAGACATCGCATGGTGCAGGTGACGGGTGATAAACAAATGGGGGCGGTGAGATCACCGTAAGACTCAGTGATGGCGGCTCTTGAGGGGGAACGTCCTCATCACATTCTTTTTTCTGTAACGAAGTTCACTACCTCCGTACAATGTACCCGCCGATTAACCAAAGGGAGCAGGCCAGATTGGTACAGGGGAATATGGACAGAATGCGCGAGTTCTTGCTGGGTTTACCGCGCCGCCAGAAGCGATTGATTCAGGTGCTTACAGATGTTTTGCTCGTCTGGGTAGCCTTGTGGTTGGCGTTTATCGTCCGTCTGGGTATCGACGAGATGGTCAATCCGTTGAAAGTGCACTTGTGGTTGTTTGTCTGTGCTCCGCTCGTCGCCATTCCTCTGTTCATCCGGTTCGGCATGTACCGGGCAGTGATGCGTTACTTCGGTAATGACGCGCTGGTGGTGATCATTAAAGCAGTCAGTCTGTCCTCGCTGATCCTGGCTTTGGTGGTCTATTGGTACAGTAATCACGAAGCCATCGTGCCGCGCTCGATCATCTTCAATTACTGGTGGCTCAGCCTGGTGATCATCGGCGGGCTTCGTCTCTGCATGCGCCAGTACTTCATGGGGGACTGGTTCACCGCCGCTCAGCACGTTCCTTTTGCCAATCGCGATGATGGGTTGACCAAAGTCGCTATCTACGGGGCGGGCGTAGCTGGCAATCAGCTTGTCGCTGCATTGCGCATGGGAAGGGCGATGCGTCCCGTAGCCTTTATCGATGATGACTCAGGAATTTCGGACCGCTCAATCTCCGGTCTCCAGGTCTATAAACCCAAACATATTCAACAAATGATTGACGTCACCGGTGCGCAAGAAATTTTGCTGGCACTGCCGTCTTCGACCCGTGCTCGACGCAGGGAAATCCTCAATATGCTGGAGGGTTTTCCTTTGCACGTGCGAAGTGTTCCTAATTTTACCGACCTGGCCAGCGGTCGCGTGAAGGTCGACGACATTCAGGAAGTCGATATCGCGGACTTGCTCGGGCGGGACGCGGTCCCGGCGCAGCATGATTTGCTTGAGCGTTGCATTAAGGGCAAAACGGTGATGGTGACGGGGGCGGGCGGGTCAATAGGCTCCGAGTTATGCCGGCAGATCTTTTCACTGGGGCCAAAATCGCTTTTGCTGTTCGAGCACAGCGAATTTAACCTTTACAGCATTCTTTCCGAATTGGAGCAACGCGCGGATCGCGAGTCGGTATCGACAAAGTTGCTGCCCATTCTCGGTTCGATTCGCCACCCGGAAAAAATACTGGATGTCATGAAGACCTGGAGCGTGGACACGGTCTACCACGCTGCCGCTTACAAGCATGTGCCGATGGTGGAGCACAACATTGCCGAAGGCGTGCTGAACAATGTGATGGGAACACTTAATACGGCTCAAGCCGCATTGCAGGCAGGGGTTTCGAACTTTGTGCTGATTTCGACCGACAAGGCTGTCCGGCCCACCAACGTGATGGGCAGCACCAAGCGTTTGGCCGAATTGATTCTTCAAGCCTTGAGTCGCGAAATCGCCCCCGTCCTGTTTGGCGACAAGGCCAATGTCTCCCGGGTCAACAAAACCCGCTTCACCATGGTCCGTTTCGGCAACGTACTGGGCTCGTCCGGCTCGGTGATCCCGCTGTTTCACAGTCAGATCAAGTCCGGCGGTCCGTTGACGGTTACCCACCCGAAAATCACTCGCTACTTCATGACGATTCCGGAAGCTGCGCAACTGGTGATTCAGGCAGGGTCCATGGGGCAGGGCGGTGATGTGTTCGTTCTCGACATGGGGGAGCCGGTAAGGATCGTCGAACTGGCAGAGAAGATGATCCATCTGTCCGGTTTGAGCATTCGCTCGGAGAGAAATCCGCAAGGGGATATTTCCATCGAATTCACTGGCCTGCGTCCCGGCGAGAAGCTCTACGAGGAATTGTTGATTGGCGACAATGTCGCTGCCACGCCCCATCCAATGATCATGACGGCCAATGAAGATCATCTGGCCTGGGATGTGCTGAAGGGCAGGTTGAGCGAGTTGCTCGGTGCCGTGAACAATGATGATTATTCGCGGGTTCGCCAGATTCTGCGCGAAACGGTCAGCGGTTATACGCCGGACGGGGAAATCGTTGACTGGATCTATCAGCAGCGTCGCCTCGAACCCTGATTGTTTCACATCCTGTAACGGACACGTTTTTGACAGGCTCCCATCATCGCCTAAGTTTGGAGAGCAGCTTCGGAAAAGCTGCTTTCTCAATTGATGATGGAGCGTCACTTATGCGTACCGGATATTTCTACTCCCTGATTTTTGCCTTGCTGACCAGCGCCTCTATTGCCGCCATTGCTGCGCCTCTGGCTACTTCCGAAGCGAACAAGGTGCCCGTGGTGATGGGCGCGTCAGCCACTTCTGAAAATCAGAAGGTCGATCTGAACGGTGCCGACGCGGCCACTCTGCAAAAGGAACTGGCAGGAGTGGGCGAGGCCAAGGCGAAAGCGATTGTTGCTTATCGTGAAACAAACGGGCCTTTTGCGTCCGTGGATGAGCTGCTGGAAGTGAAGGGGATTGGCAAGGCGATCCTGGATCGCAATCGCGACAAGCTGGAAGTGAACTAAGCTGATTGTTCAACGCCAAGGGGCCGGTCATTGACCGGCCCTTTTTGCTTCCCGCTTCCTTCAAGCGTTGCAGAAGGGCTACAGCCTTTCCGTCGGAAAATAGAAAATTACGGCTATCATATTGGTTTCAGATTATGCCTATAATAATTTCAGTCGCCACTGAAGCCCTCTGCTTTTCAGCGGTCGCTCATTTCTCATGCATTCCAGGAGTACCGTCATGAATTCCCCGAAATCCCAAGGCACGGCGCTGGTCACTGGCGCTTCTTCCGGCATCGGTGCGGTGTATGCCGAGCGGTTGGCGGCACGTGGTTTTGATCTGTTGCTGGTAGCTCGCGATCAGGAGCGTCTGGAGTCCGCGGCCAGCAAGCTACGGGACGCACATGGCGTTCAGGTCGAAGTGCTGAAGGCCGATCTGACCCAGAAGGATGAAGTGCTCAAGCTTGAGCAGCGCCTGCGCAGCGACTCCAGTATCAGCCTGCTGGTCAACAATGCGGGCGTAGCGGTAAACGGCTTGCTGGCCAATGCCGATCCCGAGGTGCTGGAGCAACTGATCCAGTTGAACGTCACCACGCTGACCCGGCTGGCAGCCGCAGCAGCCTCTGCGTTCACCCGCGCCGGGCGTGGCACGATCATCAACATTGCGTCGGTGGTCGCCTTGTTCCCCGAACGTTTCAACGCCACTTACAGCGCCAGCAAGGCGTATGTGTTGAGCCTGACGCAATCGCTCAATACCGAATTGGAAGGCACCGGGGTCAAGGTGCAAGCGGTACTACCCGGTGTGACCCGCACCGAAATCTGGGAACGCTCCGGTTTTGATGCCAGCGGCATTCCGGCGGAAATGGTCATGGAGGCGGGCGAGATGGTCGATGCCGCGCTGTCCGGTCTGGATCAGGGCGAGCTCGTCACGATTCCTTCGCTGCCCGATGCGGGCGAGTGGCAAGCGTTCGTCGCCGCCCGTCACGTGATGGCGCCCAACCTGTCCCACAGTTCGGCGGCCAGCCGTTACAAGTAAAAGTCTTTTGAGTCACGAGAGGTCAACCCGATATGGATCAGCGTAGAGTAGTTGTCACGGGTATGGGCCTGGTATCGCCCTTGGGAAGCGGCGTCGAAGTCGTCTGGCAGCGCTTGTTGGCCGGGCGTTCGGGATTGCGAAATCTGCCGGAAGCGGTAATTGCCGATCTGCCGACCCGGGTCGGCGGCGTGGTGCCGACGATGGAGGAGGACGCCGAAGCGGGTTTCGATCCGGATCGCGCCACGCCGCCCAAAGAACAGAAGAAAATGGATCGGTTCATTCTGTTCGCGATGGAGGCAGCCCGTCAGGCGCTTGAACAGGCCGGCTGGCACCCGACCGAGCCCCACGCTCAGGAGCGCACCGCGACCATCATCGGCTCCGGTGTCGGCGGCTTCGGTGCGATTGCCGATGCGGTGCGCACCACCGACAGCCGAGGCCCGCGACGCTTGTCGCCGTTCACCATTCCCTCCTTTCTGGTCAACCTGGCGGCGGGGCATGTCTCGATCCAGCATGGTCTCAAGGGCCCGCTCGGCGCACCGGTCACCGCGTGTGCCGCCGGTGTGCAGGCGATTGGTGACGCGGCTCGATTGATTCGCGCCGGTGAGGCCGACATTGCGGTGTGCGGCGGTGCCGAGGCGTCTATCGATCGAGTCAGTCTCGCCGGTTTTGCGGCGGCGCGGGCCTTGTCCAGCGGCTACAACGACACGCCTGAGCGCGCTTCGCGTCCGTTCGACAGCGGCAGGGACGGTTTCGTGATGGGCGAGGGGGCCGGGCTGCTGGTGATCGAGTCGCTGGAGCACGCACTGGCGCGCGGCGCACAGCCGTTGGTCGAACTGGTCGGTTATGGCACCAGCGCCGACGCCTATCATCTGACCGCCGGGCCGGAAGACGGCAGCGGTGCCCGACGGGCGATGACTCTGGCGCTAGCTCAGGCCGGTATCACGCCGGATCAGGTGCAGCATCTGAATGCGCATGCGACTTCGACGCCGGTGGGCGACCTCGGTGAACTGGCTGCAATCAAGTCGGTGTTTGGCGCACAAAACGCAATCGCCGTGACCTCGACCAAATCTGCGACGGGGCATCTGCTGGGTGCGGCGGGAGGTCTGGAGGCGATCTTCACGCTATTGGCGATCCGCGATCAGATCGTTCCGCCAACCCTCAACCTGGAAAATCCCGATCCGGCCAGCGAAGGCGTGGATATCGTCCACGGCGAGGCGCGGTCGATGCCGATCGAGTATGCGTTGTCCAACGGTTTCGGCTTCGGCGGGGTCAATGCCAGCGTGCTGTTCAAGCGCTGGCAGGCTTAGTCTTCGGAGCGTTTGAGGTGTTCGCGGGTGACGTCGAGGATCTGCTGCGCAAACTCAGGATCCTTGACACTGCGTGACAGCAGGAGCGCCCCGGCCAGTGTTGCCATGATGACGATGCTGCGCTCGGCGGCGTTCTCGCCTTCAAGGGTGCCTTCGATCTGGTCCAGGCGCGCCTTGAGCACTTCATCGCTGGTCGGGCTCGGCTGGCCGCGCAGCCCCAGTTCCGATGAAATGGTCAGCAGCGGGCAGCCTTCATGCGGGGTGGTCTGGTGCCACTCGGACAGATAAGTGTCGATGAAGGCTTCCAGCGGTTTTTCCTGGGCGAAGAGTTCGGCACAGAGCCCCGCGACCTGATCACCTGCTGCCTGCAGGGCTTTCTCTACCAGGTCGTCTTTCGATTTGAAATGCGAATAAAAGCCGCCATGGGTCAGGCCCAGCGCCTTCATCAATGGTTGCAGACCGGTCGCACCAATGCCGTCCTTGCGAAACCGCTCGGACGCTTCCTTGATGATGCGCTGATGGGTCTGGGCTTTATGATCCTGCGAGTAACGCATCTAAACTCTCCGCAACAAGATCGCCATCTTAACCAATGCAAATTGAATGGTGACTGTACTTCTACTTCTAAAAAAACGGCCGGTGACTCCGACATGTTCGTAACAGCCATCAACGGTTGGCACGGATAGTGGTTGCAGCTTGCAAAGTTGCCATCACTTGAGGAGCAGGAGAATCATGTACAAAGACTACCCGGCCGCCTATCAGGTCAGCAAAGGCTCGGCGTTACAGGTCAATACACCATTCTACGAACGGATTCGCGACCGCAAGGACGGGCGCACGCTGATCGAACAATTCGAAGTGCCGATCCGCACCGGGCGTGCCTGGCATGTTCCGGCAGGGCATGTGTTTCGTGTCACCACACCGGTCGGGCCCCAGGTGGGCGATTTCAATGTGTGGAACGCACACGATCCGCGCGAACGGATGTGGGCGGCGCGCACCCGGCAACTGCAGGGCGCTCATGTCAGCACCCATGACCGGTTGTGGTCGAACCTGCCTTTTCTGCGACCGCTGGTGACCATCACCGATGACAGCCTGGCCGACTATGGCATCGACGAGCACGGCGGGCGCCTGCACGATTTGCTCGGCACGCGCTGCGATCCTTATGTGAACAAAATGCTCACCGGCGAGGACTTTCATCATCACTGCCATTCCAACCTGACCCGTGCCGTACTTCCGCACGGCCTGACCGAGTTCGATGTGCATGACGTGCTGAACATCTTCCAGTGCACCGGCCTGAATCACGATGACCTGTATTTCATGAAGGCCTGTCCGGCGCAGAAGGGCGATTACCTGGAGTTCTTCGCCGAAATCGACTTGCTGTGCGCGCTGTCGACCTGCCCGGGTGGTGATCTGTCATTGGCGATGTGGGGGCCGGACGCGCAGGATCCGCTGACCGTGTGCCGCCCGCTCGGGGTGGAAATCTATCGTCTGGACGAGGCGCTGCTCGAAGGCTGGAGCCAGCCGGAACGCGCGGCGTACAAAGGCCTGCATGGCTTGCACATCGCCAAGGCCGACTGGGAAAAGTAATCGCCACAAAAAACAAACCCCGCCGATTCAGGCGGGGTTTTTCGTTCAGCGGTCCTGCGCGTCCTTGATGTCCGCTTCGGCATTGCGTTCAGCGACACGCTTGCGTTGTTCATCGGTCAGTTCGACCTTGTTGGCGGTGTCACGCAACATCATCAGACCGCCGACGATCGAGCCGATTGCAACGACCAGAATCAACCAGGCATACCAGGGCATAACGGCTCTCCTTAAAGGCAGGTCGACGGGCGAGGGTTTCGCCGTGCAACGCTGCATACCACTTTGAGCGAAGTGCATTCGCAGTGGTTCCATTCTAGGCCGGTTATGCCCGTCGCGGTTTACAGGCCGGTGAGCATCGCGTCTGCCGGGGCGTTGGCGCGCAATTGGCCGGTCAACAGGAAGTAGCCGAAACCGACCGCCATGAAGCCGAGAAAGATCAGCCCGATCAGCGCATTGAACCAGGCCATCGCCACCAGGCACACCACGGCCAGCACCAGTGCGATCAATGGAATCAGCGGATAGCACGGCGCGCGGAAGGTGCGCTCCAGATTGGGTTCGGATTTACGCAGTTTGAACAGGCTGAGCATGCTCATGATGTACATCACGATCGCCCCGAAAACGGCCATGGTGATCATCGCGGCAGTGAGGGTCATGCCGCCGAGGTTGATCAGGCCGTCACTGTAGATCGCCGCGATACCGATCACGCCGCCGGCAATAATGGCGCGGTGCGGGGTCTGGAAGCGCGACAGCTTCGCCAGCGAGGCGGGCAGGTAACCGGCGCGGGCGAGGGCGAAGAACTGCCGCGAGTAGCCAAGAATGATCCCGTGGAAACTCGCCACCAGCCCGAACAGACCGATCCAGACCAGCATGTGCAGCCAGCCGGAGTTGTCACCGACCACGGTTTTCATCGCTTGTGGCAGCGGGTCGTTGATGTTCGACAGGGTGCGCCAGTCACCGACGCCACCGGCGAAGAACATCACGCCCATCGCCAGCAACACCAAGGTCAGAATGCCGCTGATGTAAGCCTTGGGAATTGTGCGTTTCGGGTCCTTGGCTTCTTCGGCGGCCATGGCCGCGCCTTCGATGGCGAGGAAAAACCAGATCGCGAACGGAATCGCCGCGAACATCCCGGCAATCGCCGGTGCACCGAAGACGTCCGAGCCGGCCCAGCCATTCAGTGCGAAGTTGCTGAAGCTGAAGGCCGGTGCGACCACCCCCATGAACACCAGCAACTCGGCGACGGCCAGCACGCACACGATCAACTCGAAGGTCGCGGCCAGTTTCACGCCAAGAATGTTCAACCCCATGAAGACGATATACGCACCTACCGCCGCGTGTTTCGGATCGAGGGCCGGAAACTGCACGTTCAGATACGCACCAATCGCCAGGGCAATCGCCGGCGGGGCGAAAACGAATTCGATCAGTGTCGCCAGTCCGGCGATCAATCCACCTTTTTCACCGAAGGCCCGGCGACTGTAGGCGAACGGCCCGCCCGCGTGGGGGATCGCCGTGGTCAGTTCGGTGAAGCTGAAAATGAAGCAGGTGTACATGGTCGCGACCATGAACGAGGTCACCAGAAAGCCCAGTGTTCCCGCGACGCCCCAGCCATAACTCCAGCCGAAATACTCCCCGGAAATCACCAGCCCCACCGCGATGCCCCACAGGTGCAACGTGCCCAGCGTGGGTTTGAGTTGTGTGTTCATGCGTTTGCTCCCTGAACGGTTTGGAAAGCTCGGGGAAGGGCGTGTGCAGTGGGCGTGCCATTTTGTATTGGCGGGTCGTAATGGGCTGAAAGCTGTCGTATCGGGGATGTTCGCTGCTTGATGGCTGCATTGTTGTGCGCCAGTTGGGTGCGATGTTGTCTGGAATGCCGCTATCGCGAGCAAGCTCGCTCCCACAGGTGTCACCGGTGTCCGGACGTGCGCATTTCAAAATGTGGGAGCGAGCTTGCCCGCGAAGAGGCCCGCCCATACAACACAAAACTCACCTGTAACGCCCGCGTAAACCCACTCTTTACGCTTTCTTTATGCCCCGCGCGCACCCTCGCTCTCGTTCCTTTACAGCCTCCTTTCCGACAATGCCTCCACACGCGGCAATACGCCGTAACACGGAGATCTTCCATGAGCGTTCTGGACGGGGTGTCACTGCTGCTGGCAGTGGGGCTGTTCATTTATCTGTTGGTTGCGCTGTTGCGCGCGGATCGGACTTAGGAGCGGCTATGTACAGTTATGACTATTGGCTGATCCTCGCATTCTTCGCGGTGGTCTTGCTGCCGGCGCCGTTCCTCGGGCGCTTCTACTACAAGGTGATGGAAGGTCAGCGCACCTGGCTGACGCCGATTCTCGGCCCGGTCGAGCGCGGCTGTTACCGCATCGCCGGGGTCAATCCGCAGGACGAACAGAGCTGGCAGAAATACACGCTGGCGCTGCTGGCGTTCAACCTCGCCGGTTTCCTGCTGCTGTTCGCGATCCTGCTGTTCCAGGATCACCTGCCGCTGAACCCGCAAAACCTGCCGGGCCAGGAGTGGACCCTCGCGTTCAACACCGCCGTCAGTTTCATGACCAACACCAACTGGCAGGCCTACAGCGGCGAAGCGTCGCTCAGCTACCTGAGCCAGATGGTCGGCCTCACCGTGCAGAACTTCGTCAGCGCCGCCACCGGCCTCGCCGTGCTGGTTGCGCTGTGCCGTGGCATCGGGCGCAAATCCACCAAGACCCTCGGCAACTTCTGGGTCGACATGACCCGCGCCACCCTCTATGGCCTGCTGCCGCTGTGCCTGCTGCTGGCGCTGTACCTGGTGTGGCAGGGCGTGCCGCAAACCTTCGCGCAATACGTGAATGCTGTGACGATGCAGGGCGTTGACCAAGTCATCCCGCTCGGCCCGGCCGCCAGCCAGATTGCGATCAAGCAACTGGGCACCAACGGCGGTGGTTTCTTCGGGGTCAACTCGGCGCATCCGTTCGAGAACCCGACCGCGTGGAGCAACCTGTTCGAAGTCGCGTCGATCATCCTGATCCCGGTCGCGCTGGTGTTCACCTTCGGCCACTACGTGAAGGACCTGCGCCAGAGCCGCGCCATCATCGGCTGCATGCTCGCGCTGTTCATCATCGGCGGCGCCACTTCGCTGTGGGCCGAGTATCAGCCGAACCCGGCGCTGAACAACGTCGCCGTCGAACAGACCGCTCCGCTGGAAGGCAAGGAAGCGCGCTTCGGCACCACCGCCACCGTGCTCTGGTCGGTGACCACCACTGCGGCGTCGAACGGTTCGGTCAACGGCATGCATGACAGCCTCAACCCGCTCAGCGGCATGGTCGCGCTGGTCAACATGATGGTCGGCGAAGTGATCTTCGGCGGCGTCGGCGCGGGGCTCTACGGCATGTTGCTGAACGTGCTGATCGCGGTGTTCCTTGCCGGCCTGATGATCGGCCGCACCCCGGAATACCTCGGCAAGAAACTCCAGGCCCGTGAAGTGCAACTGCTGGTCGTCACCCTGCTGGTGATGCCGGTCGGCGTGCTGGTGCTCGGCGCGATTGCTGCGAGCCTGCCGGGCCCGGTGGCGGCGGTGAGCAACCCCGGCCCGCACGGTTTCAGCCAATTGCTCTACGCCTACACCTCGGCCAGTGCGAATAACGGTTCGGCGTTCGGCGGCTTCGGCGCCAACACCGCGTTCCACAACCTGATGCTCGGCCTGGGCATGTTGATCGGCCGCTTCGGTTACATCCTCCCGGTACTGGCCCTGGCCGGCAGCCTGGCGATGAAGAAAACCGCACCGATCGGCCAGAACAGCTTCCCGACCCACGGCCCGCTGTTCGTGACCCTGTTGACCGTGACCATTTTGCTGGTGGGCGGCCTGACCTTCTTGCCGACCCTTGCATTGGGCCCTATCGCTGAACACCTGAGCATGGGCTTCTAAGGAGCTGATGATGAATATGCCCGCAATCAAACCCGCCGCCGTCAAGGCGCCGGAACAAGCGAAAACCGCGATCAGCGCCCTGTGGCGTCCGGCGCTGGTGCAAGCGTTCGTCAAGCTCGACCCGCGCCAGTTGCAGCGCTCGCCGGTGATGCTGGTGGTCGAACTGACGGCGATCCTGACCACCGTGCTGTGCTTCATTCCCGACAGCAGCGTGCCGACTTTCGTTGCCGCGCAAATCGCCCTGTGGCTGTGGTTCACCGTGCTGTTCGCCAACTTCGCCGAAGCGCTCGCTGAAGGTCGCGGCAAGGCCCGCGCCGACAGCCTCAAGGCTGGCAGCGAAGGCCTCAGCGCCCGCCGCAAACTGGCCAACGGCAGCTTCCAGGTCGTACCGGCCACCAGCTTGCGCAAGGGCGATGTGGTGCGCGTCGAAGCCGGGGAAATGATCCCCGGTGACGGCGAAGTCATCGAAGGCATCGCGGCGGTCAACGAAGCGGCGATCACCGGTGAATCGGCGCCGGTGATCCGCGAGTCCGGTGGCGACCGATCCGCCGTCACCGGCAACACCCGGCTGGTGTCCGACTGGCTGCTGGTGAAGATCACCGCCAACCCCGGTGAGTCGACCCTCGACCGCATGATCGCGCTGGTCGAGGGCGCCAAACGCCAGAAGACCCCGAACGAAGTCGCGCTGGATATCCTGCTGATCGGCCTGACCCTGATCTTCCTGCTGGTGGTCGTGACCCTGCAGCCGTTCGCCCACTTCGCCAACGGCAGCCTGCCGCTGGTGTTTCTGGTGGCGTTATTGGTCACGCTGATTCCGACCACCATCGGCGGTCTGCTGTCGGCGATCGGTATTGCCGGGATGGATCGCCTGGTGCGTCTGAACGTGATCGCCAAGTCCGGTCGTGCAGTGGAAGCGGCGGGTGACGTGCACGTGTTGCTGCTGGACAAGACCGGCACCATCACTTTCGGCAACCGTCGTTGCAGCGCGGTATATGCCGCGCCGGGCGTGAATGCCCGTGAGCTGGCCGAAGGCGCGCTGTTCGCTTCGCTGGCTGATGAAACTGCCGAAGGCAAGTCCATCGTCGAGTACCTGCGTGGCACCAATCCACAGCCGGAACCGGCGCCGGAAACCCTGACTGCCGTACCGTTCAGTGCCGAAACCCGCTTGTCCGGTGTCGACTATCAGGGCCGTGTATTCCGCAAGGGCGCGGTGGATTCGTTGCTGGCCTTCCTCGGTCAACAACGCAAGGATCTGGCCCCGGCGCTGTCCCGGGAAATCGACAAGATCGCCCAGAGCGGTGGCACGCCGTTGCTGGTCTGTGCCGACGGCAAACTGCTCGGTGCGATCCACCTCAAAGACGTGGTCAAGCCGGGCATCCGCGAGCGTTTCGCCGAGCTGCGCAAGTTGGGGATTCGCACGGTGATGGTTACCGGCGACAACCCGCTGACCGCTGCCGCCATCGCTGCTGAAGCAGGCGTCGACGATGTGCTGGCCGAAGCCACACCGGAGAAAAAACTGGCGCGCATCCGTCACGAGCAGAACGACGGTCGGCTGGTCGCGATGTGCGGCGACGGCGCCAACGATGCCCCGGCGCTGGCCCAGGCTGACGTCGGCATGGCGATGAACGATGGCACTCAAGCGGCGCGTGAAGCGGCCAACATGGTCGACCTCGACAGCGACCCGACCAAACTGCTGGACGTGGTGCAGATCGGCAAGGAATTGCTGGTGACTCGCGGCGCGCTGACGACCTTTTCCATCGCCAACGACGTGGCCAAGTACTTCGCGATCCTGCCGGCGTTGTTCGCGGCGATCTACCCGCAACTGGGCGTGCTGAACATCATGCATTTGAGCAGCCCGCAGAGCGCGATCCTGTCGGCCATCGTGTTCAACGCTTTGATTATCGTGGTGCTGATTCCGCTGGCCCTGCGTGGCGTGCGGGTGCAGGCGGCGAGTGCGGCGGCGCTGCTGCGTCGCAATCTGCTGATCTATGGCCTGGGCGGGATTCTGGTGCCGTTCGTGGGGATCAAGGCGATCGACATGCTGTTGACGGCGTTGCATCTGGTTTGAACCTGAACAGCGGTGTGCCGGGCACACCGCTTCAAGCACGAATTCGAGGATTTTGAAATGTCCACAATGTTACGTCCGGCCCTGAGCCTGCTGGTGCTGATGACCCTGGTCACCGGCGTTGCCTATCCGCTGGTAGTTACGGGCGTCGCGCAAGTCGCCTTCCCCGAGCAGGCCAACGGCAGCCTGGTGCGGGATGCCGAAGGCAAGGTGCGCGGCACGTCGCTGATCGCTCAAGATTTTGTCGGCGATGCCTGGTTCCATCCACGTCCATCAGCCGGTGCCTTTGCAACCGTGTCGAGCAGTGCGAGCAACCTGTCGCCAAGCAATCCGGCGCTGGCCACTCGGATAATCGATGACGCCAACAAGTTGCAGGTTCCCGGTCAGGGCCCGGTGCCGTTGGCGCTGCTGACCACCTCCGGCAGCGGTCTCGATCCGCACTTGCCACCGGCCGCGATTGCCTATCAACTGGCGCGTGTCGCGGCAGCGCGCAATCTGCCGGTGGCGACCCTGCAGCAACTGCTCGACACGCACATCGAACAGCCGCTGGTAGGCCCGCCAGTGGTGAATGTGCTGGCGCTGAACATGGCGCTGGAAAAGTTGTAATGGATGGGACGCAGAGCGTCCCGGGCTGCATTCCCACGCAGACGGTTCGACGCCTCGACGTGGGAACGATCACAGGAAGAGAGAGCTTCAAGCATGAGTGACTCCGGCCGCGCCGACGCGCTGTTAGCAGACTTGCCCCGCGATGGACGCGGCCGGCTCAAGGTTTTTCTCGGCGCCGCGCCGGGCGTGGGCAAGACCTACGCGATGTTGCAGGCCGCCCACAGCCAGCTGCGCCAGGGCGTGAAAGTTATCGCCGGGGTCGTTGAAACCCACGGCCGAGCCGAAACCGAAGCGCTGCTCGGCGGTCTGCCGCAACTGCCGCTGGTGCGCTCGGAATATCGCGGCGTGACGCTGGAGGAAATGGACCTCGACGGCCTGCTCGCCGCCAAGCCGAAACTGGTGCTGGTCGACGAGCTGGCTCACAGCAACGCCCCCGGCAGTCGCCACGCCAAACGCTGGCAGGACATTCAGGAACTGCTCGCCGCCGGCATCGACGTGTACACCACGGTCAACGTCCAGCACCTGGAAAGTCTCAACGATCAGGTGCGTGGCATCACCGGTGTGCAGGTGCGCGAAACCCTGCCGGACTGGGTGTTGCAGGAAGCCTACGAACTGCTGCTGATCGACCTGCCGCCCCGCGAACTGCTCGAGCGCCTGCGCGAAGGCAAGGTCTACGTACCGGAGCAGGCGCGCGCCGCGATTGATGCATTTTTCACCCAGACCAACCTCACAGCGCTGCGCGAACTGGCGATGCAGACCGCTGCCGCGCAGGTCGATAACGATCTCGCTCAAGGCTATCGCCAGCTCGGCCAGGCCGCGCCGGCGGTGCGCGGGCGCTTGCTGGTTGGCGTCGATGGCGATGCCCAGGCCGAACGGCTGGTGCGCCACGCCAGTCGGGTCGCCCAGCGTAGGCATTTGCCGTGGAGTCTGGTGCACGTCGACAACGGCAGTGTGCGCGACGAGCAATCGCGGCTGCGCCTGCAAAGCGCCCAGCAACTGGCCGAACGCCTCGGCGGCGAAGTGGTGTTGCTACGGGCCGGCGAAGTGGCGAAAACCCTGATCCAGCATGCAGCTGAACGTCGGGCGAGTCTGGTGCTGGTCGGTCAATCGCGGCCGCGCCTGCGCAGGCGTCTGTTCGGTGGTGGGCTGGCGGCGCGTTTGCTGCGTCAGGCCCATGGTCTGGAAATCAACGTGCTGGACAGTGATCAGGAACAGCATCAAGCGCGCCCGCGTGTAGCGCCGACGCTGGTGTGGTTCGACTATGCGCTGGCGCTGGTGGCCACGCTGTTGGCCAGTGCGCTGGCCTGGGCGGTGTCCAGCGTGCTGCCGTTGCCGAACATCTCGCTGGTGTTTCTTGCGGCGGTGCTGCTGGTGGCAGTGCGTAGCAGTCTCGGCCCGGCGCTGGCCTGTGCGGCGTTGTCGTTTTTGACCTACGACTTTCTGTTCATTCCGCCGAATTTCTCCTTCAGCATCCAGCGCGAAGAAGACGTGCTGACGTTGCTGTTCTTTCTGCTGATGGCGGCGCTCACCGGCAACCTCGCGGCGCGTCAGCGGCGGCAATTGCAGGCGCTGCGCGATACCCAGGAAGAGACTACCGAGCTGCTCGACCTGTCGCGCAAACTCACCGCCGCAACAGATCGCCAGGCCGTGGTCAGCGCCGCAGCCCAACACCTCAATGGCTGGAGCGATCTGCAACTGTGCCTGCTCAATCGCGACGGGCAGGGCGGCTGGAAAGTCGAAACCGGCGGGCCGCTGCAATTCACTGAATCCGAGCGCGCCGCCGCTGACTGGGCCTGGCAGCACGATCAACCGGCGGGCATGGGCACCGGCACGTTGCCGTTCGGGCGCTGGTGGTGGTGGCCGCTGTCGGTGGAGGACGGACCGCTGGCGCTGCTCGGTGTGTGCGCCAAAGAGGGCCAGACCCTGAGCGGCCAACGTCGTCGTTTGCTGACCGCGTTGAGTCAGCCTTTGGCTCAAGCACTGGCCCGAGCACAACTGGCCGATGACCTGGAAGCCGCACGTCTGCACGGCGAAACCGAACAGTTGCGCAGTGCCTTGCTGGCCTCGGTGTCCCACGATCTGCGCACGCCGCTGACCTCGATGCGCGGCAGCATCGACAGCCTGCTGGCCCTCGGCGAAGCGATCCCGCTGGAGGATCGCCGCGAATTGCTCGAAGGCACTCGCGATGAGGCCGAGCGTCTCGATCGCTACATCCAGAACCTGCTGGACATGACCCGTCTCGGCCACGGCGCCCTGAAGCTGGCGCGGGACTGGGTGTCGCCCGCAGACATCGTCGGCAGTGCGCTCAATCGCCTGCGGGCGGTGTTGTCGTCGCTGCAAGTGAGCACCGATGTACCGGCCGAGTTGCCGCTGCTGTACGTGCATGCCGCGCTGATCGAGCAGGCGCTGGTGAACGTGCTGGAAAACGCCGCCCGCTTCTCGCCATCCCACGGCCGTCTGCAATTGCGCGCCGGGGCGGATGACAGCGAGGTGTTTTTCTCGGTCAGCGATGAAGGGCCGGGGATTCCGGTCGATGAGCGGGCGAAGATTTTCGACATGTTCTACACCGCCGCCCGGGGGGATCGGGGCGGGCAGGGCACGGGGCTGGGGCTGGCGATCTGTCAGGGCATGGTCGGCGCCCATGGCGGGCGGATCAGTGTCGGCGACGGCATCGACGGGCGCGGCACCTGCATCACCCTGCACCTGCCGTTGCAGACGCAACCGGGGATGGACGGTGAAGCCTGATCCGCGCTGCGCTACTCTCTTGCCACTCTTTTGTGTTGATGTGAATTCATGAGCCAGACCGCGACCATTTTGGTCATCGATGACGAACCGCAGATCCGCAAGTTCCTGCGCATCAGCCTCGCTTCCCAGGGCTACAAAGTGCTGGAGGCCGGCACCGGTGCCGAGGGCCTGGCCCAGGCGGCGCTGAACAAACCGGATCTGCTGGTGCTCGACCTCGGCCTGCCAGACATGGACGGCCAGCAAGTGCTGCGCGAGTTTCGCGAGTGGGCCACGGCGCCGGTGCTGGTGCTGTCGGTGCGCGCCAGTGAAGGGCAGAAAGTCCAGGCGCTGGATGGCGGCGCCAATGACTACGTGACCAAGCCGTTCGGCATTCAGGAATTTCTCGCCCGGGTGCGGGCGTTGCTGCGTCAGGCGCCGGCCGGAGAAGCGCAGCAGGCCGCGTTGAATTTCGGCCCTCTGACCGTGGACCTGGCGTATCGCCGGGTATTGCTCGACGGCGTCGAAGTCGCCCTGACCCGCAAGGAATACGCCGTGCTGGCGCAACTGGCGCGGCATCCGGGGCGGGTGATCACCCAGCAGCAATTGCTCAAGGACATCTGGGGCCCGACTCACACCGAGGACAGCCACTACCTGCGGATCGTGGTCGGGCACCTGCGACAGAAACTGGCGGACGACCCGACCCGACCACGATTCATCGTGACCGAGGCCGGCGTTGGATATCGCTTGTTGAGCGAGAGCAGCCTTTAGTTCTGCTCGCTCTCGTAGCGGTCGAGGGTATCCCGGGCAATCTCGCGACCCAGCGCGATCAGCTCCGGCGCTTTGTAGAACTCGAAGAACCTGCACACCCGTTTCGGCACGTTGATCAGGATGTCCGGCGGATACCCGGCGATCTTGTACTGCGCCAGCGAGGTCTGCATCACCTCGAAACTCTGGTTGATCAGGTCGAGCAATGACGCCGGCCCGACGTTATCGATGATGAATGATCCGGTGGCGGATTTCGGCGCGCCATCGCGTTCCGGTGCGGCGGCCGGTTGCTGGGTTTCCGGTTCGGCGCCTTCGACCCACGGATTGATGTCCGCCGCTTCGGCGCGCAGCGCTTCCTGTTCCAGCATCAGCAGTTGCTCGGCCTGTTTGCGGCGGAACGGCATCTTCGAGCCCAACGAATTGATCAGGCTGTCGAAGCGCGTGCGGAACGCGGCGGGGCGCTGGATCACCGGCAGTTTGTAATGGCGCTGGTTGGTCGAGTTGAGATTGACCGCGATGATCAGATCGCAATGGCTCGACACCACCGGCACGATCGGCAACGGGTTGAGAATGCCGCCGTCCACCAGCATCCGGTTGCCCTGCATCACCGGGGTGAACAGGCTGGGAATCGCCGCCGAGGCCCGCATCGCCTGATGCAGGCAGCCTTCCTGGAACCAGATTTCCTGTTGATTGGTGAGGTCGGCGGCTACGGCGGTGTAGGGGATGCGCAGGTCTTCGATGTTGATCTCGCCGACGATCTTACGGATCTGGCCGAAGACTTTTTCGCCACGGATCGCGCCGAGACGGAAGCTCACGTCCACCAGGCGCAGTACGTCGAGGTAATCCAGGCTTTCGATCCAGTTGCGGTACTCGTCAAGCTTGCCGGCGGCGTAGATTCCGCCGACCACGGCCCCCATTGAACAGCCGGCAATACAACTGATGTCATAGCCCCGTCGTTCGATCTCTTCAATGACCCCGATATGGGCATAGCCCCGGGCGCCACCGGAGCCCAGCACCAGTGCGACACGCTTTTTCATCCGACTTCCTCCCGGCAAGGTTCCACAATGCACCCATCGAGGGCCGGGCGACAATCGCCGGGGTCGTTCGGGGCGGCGATGGCGTCGTTTTTTCGATACTTCATGACCCGTCGGCGTTATCTTTTGCAGTGCGGTGGAATCACGGGGCGCAAGGCACTTTTTCGCTGCCGCACCGTCTTACCTGCACGACTGTTGACCTATCTTTGAGGTGTGAGTGATGAAAGCCTGGATCTGTGTGCCGTTGATGGCGCTGGCATTGGCCGGTTGCGCCGGCAAGACCGCTTACCGCGACAGCTGCGGCAGCCAGCTCGACGCAGCGTGGCATGAACTGGATCTGGCGAAAGCCGAAGGATTTGCCGGCACCGTCAGTTATTCCAAGGCGCTGTCGCTGTTGACGGCAGCCAAAACCCAGCAGCAGTTCGAAGGGTTCGAGGGCTGCACCAAGAAAGCCGAAAAAGCGCGTTTCTACATTCGCGAATCCCGCGCCGGGCGCTAAGCTGCTGACGTGGCGCAAGGGCAGGTCGCTTGCGCCGGCGCACACTCGCGCAAAGCCATTGAATTCAGGAGCAAGCGATGTCTGCGTTGGTTGATCGGCTGGTGGCCCACGTCCTGAGCCTCGAAGTGCGGCTGCTGGCCTGTCAGGCCCGTTTGACCGGACGCACCGACCCTGAAGCGCTGCACGATCTGCGCACCACCGTGCGGCGCTTGCGCAGTCTGCTGCGACCGTTGCGCGGTTTGCCCGGTGTCGAACAACTGGAAAGCGCGGCAGCCAGCGTCGGGCAACTGACCACGCCGTGGCGCGACCGCGAAGTGCTGGCGGCCTGGCTGATTAAACATGATCAGCCGGAAGCCGCGCAGCGCCGCATGGCGCAGATGGCCGAGGCGTATCCGACGCTGGCGGCCAGTGCCGAGGTGGCTTCGCTGCTGATGATCCTCGATGCCTTTCCGCGTTTTCTGCGCGCGTCCCAGCGCCAGGGATTACTCAAGCGCCTGGACAAACGCATCGAAAAACGTCTGGGCAAACAATGGAAGAACCTCGACGTGGCGCTGCACGACCCGGCCCACGACCGCCATCGCCTGCGCCTGCTGATCAAGCGTGTGCGTTACGGCATTGAGGCTTACCCGGAACTCGATCGACTGCCCGAAGCCGCATTGCCCCGTTTGAAATCCGCACAAGGCGCCCTCGGTGACTGGCACGATTGCTGGCAATGGCTGGCCCGCGCCGAACTGGAGCCGGATCTGCAACCCTGCGTCGCTACCTGGCAGGCGACCATGGCCAAGGCCGAAATCAAGGCCGACCGGGTGCTGGAAAAGCTCAGCACAGCCTGCTTCAAGTCCTGAATTTTCCACAAGACCACATGTGGGAGCGAGCCTGCTCGCGATTACGGCTGCACGGTCACCAATGAAGTGACTGACACACCGCTATCGCGAGCAGGCTCGCTCCCACACTAAACGGCTTATCTGTCAGTCTCTTTGACCGGAATGGACGCTGCGCCGCTCTGCCGCGCTGGTTAAGATCCGGTCATTCCCTTTTTCGTGTCCGAGGTTTCCATGCGCTTTTGCGATCTGATCGATGCTGTCCGTCGTCAACCGGAGGTCACGATTCCGGCGGAGTGGGGGCAGGGCCGGGCCAGTTTTGGCGGGTTGGTGGCCGCGCTGCAATTTGAAGTGATGCGCACCAAGGTTCCGACCGATCGGCCAGTGCGTTCGCTGGCGATCACTTTTGTTGGCCCAGTCGAGCCCGAAGTGCCGGTGAGTTTTGAAGTCGAGGTACTGCGCGAAGGCAAGGCAGTCAGCCAGGTGCTGGGGCGCGCCGTGCAGAACGGTCAGGTGGTGACGATGGTGCAAGGCAGCTTCGGGGCTTCGCGGCCATCGGAAGTGGCGGTTGAAGCCTATCCCGCGCCGGAGATGAAACACTGGGACGACTGCCAGGAACTGCCGTACATCAAAGGCGTAACCCCCGAGTTCATGCGTCATCTGGCGATGCGCTGGAGTGTCGGCGGCATGCCGTTCACCGGCAATCAATCGCGGCTGATGGGCGGCTGGGTGCGCCTGCGTGGGGATGTGAAGGAAGAGCCGGTCAACGAGGCGCACCTGCTGGCGCTGGTTGATGCCTGGCCGCCCGCGCTGTTGCCGTACCTGAAGAAACCGGCTCCGGGCAGCACGCTGACCTGGACCATTGAATTCGTTCAGCCGTTACGGGATTTGAGCACGCTGGATTTTTGCCAATACCTGGCGGACATCGAGTATGCGGCTGACGGTTACGGCCATGTCGCCGCCAAGCTGTGGAGCGCGAAGGGTGAACTGATTGCCATGAGTCGGCAGACGGTGACGATCTTCGCCTGACTCAATGGCGGCGATGGCGTTCACGCCAGGCGCGGAACCAGCCGCCACTGAGGAAGAACCGCGGAAACGTCAGGAACTGCTCGACCAGCAGACGCGAGACGGCGTCCTTGCGATCACTGAACGGCTCGGAGGCTTGCGCCTCCAGGCTGTGACCGTGACGCTGCAGACCCAGCGCCGCGATGATGCCGATCACACCAATCGCCACGCTGGCCAGACTCAGGCTGAACACACCCGAGACGATCAACAGAAACGCGACAATGAACAGCGGCACGGCAATCAGGTGCAGCACCAGATTGGTCGGGTGCTGATGGTTGTTCGGGTACGCGCGCCATTGCCACGCGGGAAGGTTGGGGTGACGTTTGCCCATGTTGCTGCTCCTCGATCCATGTTTGGTACATGGTTGAAGAATAGGCCCGGGCAGCGAGGGCGGCGAATCAAGGTTGGCTATTGAAGTGATAGGGACAATGGCCATTCTTGATGTTGCCCCCTAGAGCTTCAACTGACCGATCGCCTTATTCAGTTCACCGGCCAGCGTCGCCAACTCGTTACTGGTGGTCGCCGAATCCACGGTCTGTTGCACGGTGTTCTCGGTGACATCGCGAATGCTCACCACCGCGCGGTTCATTTCTTCGGCAACCTGACTCTGTTGCTCCGCCGCCACCGCAATCTGCGTGTTGCTCTCGCGCATCTGCGCTACCGCCCCGGTGATTTCCGCCAGTGCTTCGCCGGCCTCTTGCGCCTGCTGCACGCAGTCATCGGCCTTGTACGAACTCTCCTGCATGAAGTCGACCGCATCGCGGGTGCCTGCCTGCAACGCCGAGACCATAGTGGTGATTTCATCGGTGGAGGTCTGCACGCGTTTGGCGAGGTTGCGCACTTCGTCGGCGACCACCGCGAACCCGCGACCCATTTCCCCGGCGCGAGCCGCTTCGATGGCAGCGTTGAGCGCGAGCAGATTGGTCTGTTCGGCGATGCTGTGGATCACGCTGACCACGCCGTTGATCTTCTGGCTGTCCTCGGCCAGCCGCTGGATCATCTCGGCGGTCTGCTGCACGCCGCTGGACAGGCCGGCAATCGAAGTCTGCACCCGGCTTACCACTTGCTGGCCGCTGCCAGCCAGGCCATCGGCGGTCTGCGACAGGTCGCGCGTGGCGCCGGCGTGCTGGGCGATGTGGTAGACGGTTGCGGTCATTTCGTTGATCGCCGTGGCGGCCTGATCGGTTTCGCTCTGCTGGCCGAGCATGCCGTGACGCACCTCGTTCATGCTTGATGCCAGCCGCGCGGCGCCGACGTCGAGTTGCCGCGCGGTGTTGGCCACGGTGGTCACCACTCGCTGGTAACCGGCCTGCATCGCATTGAAGGCGTTGGCCATCTGACCGACTTCATCCTTGCAGGCCAGCGGCACGCGCGCGGCGAGGTCGCCGGTTTTCTCCACGTGCAGCATCACGTCCTTGAGGGTGTTCAGCTGACTGAGCAGAAAGCGGATCAGCAACTGTGAAGCGCCGAGCATCGCCAGCATCAGGATGAACACCGCCACCGCGTAGTTGGCGAAGCGTTCGCCGAACACCTGGCTGAGGCTGGGGGCGTAGGCGATCACGGCGACCTGCTGGCCATCGGCACGGCTGAAGACCTCGGCGCCGAGCAGCGGGTTTTCGCCAAACAATGGCAGGTGACTGATCTCGATCCAGCCGTTGCTTTCGGTGATCTCCAGCAGCGGTTGACCGTTGAGGCGCGGCGCTTCGCCGCGTTTGAAAGTCAGCACTTGATCGGATTTGGGCAGCGCTTGCCCGGCCGGCCAGGCCTTGAGCAATTGCGCCTGGGCCTGGGCCGAAGTTTGCGCGGCGTGGCTGCGGGCCTGTTGTTCGAGCTGCACGGCGTACAGCACCAGCAACAAAGTGGTGACGAAGGCGACCGCATTGACCGCCCAGAATTTGTATTTCAGCGAGATATTGCTAAGCCAGGCACCCATGGAGGTCTTCTCTGATAGCGGAAACAGTTTTGGCAAGGTGCCATTATTGTGCCGCTACGCAGGTGTCCGGATCTTGATGTGCATCAACAAGTGATGCATTCGCCTCGGCTAGGGCAGGGTAGGTAAACCGTAAAACGCACGCGCGCAGGCGGTGGTGTGAGCCGCCAGATCCTCTTCGGTTTCGCCTCGATGCAATGCCACTTCACGCAGCACTTCGGTCAGATACGCCGGCTCGTTGCGCCCGTTCTTCGGCTTCGGTCGCAATGTGCGTGGCAGCAGATATGGCGCATCGCTTTCCAGCATCAGGCGACCGCGCTTGATCTCCTTCACCAGCGGATGCAAATGGGTGCCGCGACGCTCGTCGCAGATCCAGCCGGTGATGCCGATGTGCAGGTCCATATCGAGGTAGCTGAACAGCGCTTTCTGCTCGCCGGTGAAGCAATGCACCACGGCGGCGGGCAATCGGTCGCGGAAGTCACGGAGGATTTCCAGCAGGCGCTGGCTCGCATCACGCTCGTGCAGGAACACCGGCAATTGCAGTTCGGCGGCCAGCGCCAGATGTTCTTCGAGGACATTTTCCTGCTGCGGGCGCGGCGAGAAATCGCGGTTGAAGTCCAGCCCGCATTCGCCCACTGCTACCACGTTCGATTCCTGCAACAGACTGCGCAGACGCCGCGCGCTGTCGGCATTCCAGTCGCTGGCGGAATGCGGGTGAATGCCGGCGGTGGCGAACAGTCGTTGGCCGTCCGGATCCAGTTGCTGGCACAGCTCCAGCGCCTGTTCGCTGCCTTCGACGCTGGTGCCGGTCAGCACCAGTTGGCAGACCCCGGCAGCGTAGGCGCGGTCGAGCACGGCCTGGTGTTTGTCGGCGAAACTGGGGTTGGTCAGGTTGACGCCGATATCGATGAGTTGCATGGTGCTACCTCGGGCCGAAGGCCGGAAAGCATATCAGAGCTGTAGATTTATAAGAAAAGCCAAGAACTACAACGGCTTATGGCTGTCTGTTGAGGCCGCGAGGCAGGCTGGGCTGGCAGAGTTGCCATCACTGTGCCAGTCTCTCGCACTTTATCAGCGCTCCAGGCGCTCTGTTTTCGTCGGTGTTTTGCGACCGCTCAGCGGTGCAAACGCCCCGTATTCTTTCCGGAGAGTGGATGGTTCGTCCCTCGGTTTTGCTCCTGCTGTGTGGTTCGTTGCTGCTGCCGATGACGGCGGTCGCGCGGCTGCCCGGGCCGCTGCAAGCCGTGCCGGCCGCCAAGGTCCGCGACCTGACCGAGATCCGCAGCAGCCGCGTGTTGCGGGTGCTGGTCAACCAAAGCCGCAACAGCTCCGGCGAAGTCCAGGGCCAGGCCATCGGCATCGAATACCACCGCCTGCGCGCCTTCGAGCAATACCTCAATGGCCACGCCCGCGACGGCCAGGAAATCACCCTCAAGATCATCCCCAAAGCCAAGGATCAACTGCTCGGCGCGCTACAGCGTGGCGAAGGCGATCTTGTTGCGCCAGGCGAACTGCTCGAGTTGCAACCGGGCCACGCGGTCGCCAGCAGCGAGCCGATTGCCAGCAACGTGCCGCTGGTGCTGGTCGGCATCAAGGGTGAAAAGCGCTACACCAAGGTCGAGCAACTCGCCGGCAAAACCCTGGCGCTGCCCACTGGCAGTGCGGCGGGGGAGGCGGTCAGTCAGCTCAACCAGAAACTGGCGCTGCATAAACTGGCGCCGATCAAGATCGAATGGGTCGATCCAACGCTGGCGGTCGAGGATGTGCTGGAAATGGTTCAGGGCGGGATCTTCCACCTGACCATTGTCGAGCAACCGATCGCCGAGCGGTGGGGCAAGATCCTGCCCAAGCTGCGTTTCGACCGTCAGGTGATGATCAGCGAACCGGGCGAGGAATACTGGTTCGTGCGCCGTGATGCGTCGATGTTGCGGGCCAGCATCGACCGCTTCCTGACCGGCTACAAAAAACCGTCGAACGAAGATGCAGCGTTCCTGCGGATCTACCGCCGCCTGTATCAAGTGCACTATCCGTTGGCCAAGGCTGACCGTCAGCGCCTGGAGAAACTGCGCCCGACCCTGCAGAAGCACGCCGAAGCGCAAAACATGGACTGGCTCAACCTGGCGGCGCTGGCCTTCAAGGAGTCGGCGCTACAGCCCAACGCGCGCAGCGGCAGCGGCCCGACCGGGCTGATGCAGATCACGCCGTCCGCCGCGCAGCGAGTCGGCGTCAACAATATCCAGAATCTCGATGCAAATGTGCAGGCCGGGGCCAAGTACCTGGCGATGATCCGCCGCAAGTTCTTCAACAGCCCGAAACTCAATGAGCGCGAGCGCATGGCGTTCACCCTGGCCGCCTACAACATCGGTCCGGAGCGGGTGCAAGGCATGCGCGCCGAGGCGCGGCGTCGCGGCCTGAATCCCAACCAGTGGTTCTTCCAAGTCGAGCGTATCGCCATGGAGCAGGTGGGAATGGGGGCCGTCAGCTATGTTAATAGCGTGAACAAGTATTACTTGGCGTTCGACCGGGAGCGGGAGTCGTTGGAGCCCCGGGGGCAGAAAGTGGTCTCACGTAAATGATCTAATAAATTGATTGTTATGGCGGAATTTTTGCGCTTTTAACATGAAATTAACTGATTAATATAGCGGCCAACCAACAAGCACTTCTGACAACAAGGAAACGCAACATGAGCTCTCTGATCAACAAGGTTCTGTTCACCCGCGCCGGCTACGGTCTGACCATTCTGCGCATTGCCGTCGGCGTGATCTTCGCCGCCCACGGCTCGCAGAAACTCTTCGGCCTGTTCGGTGGCTACGGCCTGGCGGGCACCGCGCAATACATGGAAAGCATCGGTCTGACCCCGGGTTACCTGATGGCCACCCTGGCGGGCGGCACCGAGTTCTTCGCCGGTCTGGCGCTGATCATCGGCCTGCTGGTTCGCCCGGCGGCACTGGGCCTGACCTTCCTGTCGCTGGTGGCGATCTTCACCGTGCACATCAGCAACGGTCTGTTCATGGCCAACAACGGTTACGAGTTCGCCCTGGCCCTGCTCGGTGGCAGCCTCGCGGTGCTGATCGAAGGCGCCGGCAAGCTCTCGGTGGATCGCGCCATCGCCGGTTGAACGCTCTGGCTCAAGCAAAAGGCCCGCATTGTGCGGGCCTTTTTTGTTGCGGCTGATTCTTGACACTGGCCGGTCACGTTCTCTAGGATGCCGCTCATGCGCCGATTTAAACAGCTACTTGCGGGGCGCCAGGTGACTATTCTTCAGTTGCCGTCAGAAGCCGGAACAGGGCTTCGAAATACCGCTAAAGCGCTGGTTCGGTGTTGCCTCTCACCTGCCATGCAGACTTTTGAGGCAGAGACACGACACGATGAATGCACTACGCCCTCCAGCACGTCCCGCGCCGATCACGGCACACATCACCCAGCGCAACCCGAAAATCCTGCTTGGCGGCAAACATCAGCCGACGCTGTTGCGTTATCTCGATGGCTGGCCACGTCGCAGCGGCGGTCCTGCCGCCTTCCTGATCCAGTTTGTCGAAGACGGTGAGTCGCTGGCGCGTTTTGCCGATGACAGTTTCGATCTGGCCGTCATTCAGGCCCCGAGCCTTGAAGAGGCGCCGGAAATGATTCGCCAACTGACCCGAGTCGCACGCCAAGGCCTGATCACCCGGCGCTGAGCGTCAGGGATATTCGATCGCCACGATGTAGACGAACTGTTCGCCGGTCGGCGTCTGTACCCGCACTTCAGCATCCAGCGCCTTGCCGATCAGGGCGCGGGCCAGCGGCGAGTCGATGCTGATCAGGCCGAGTTTCAGGTCCAGTTCGTCCGGGCCGACGATCCGATAGCGCGACTGTTTGCCGTCCTCGTCTTCGATGGTCACCCACGCGCCGAAGTAGACCTTGTTCGGATCGCTCGGTTTTTCGCTGACCACTTTCAACGCTTCGAGGCGTTTAGTGAGAAAACGCACGCGACTGTCGATCTCGCGCAGCATTTTCTTGCCGTAGGTGTACTCGGCATTTTCCGAACGATCACCCTGAGCCGCCGCTTCGCTGACCGACTGCGTCACTTGCGGGCGGCGCACGTGCCACAGCTCATGGAATTCGGCGCGCATCCGCGCTTCACCTTCGGGGGTGATCAGCGCGGTGCCGGCAGTGCGGGGAGGGCGATAACGGCTCATGGCAACTTCTTTTGATTAAGACGGCTGGAGTCTATCAACCCTCGCGCAACACTGTCAGCGGGCTGGCGTTCAGCGCACGCCGCGTGCCGAACACGCCGGCGCCACCGATCAGCGCCGCGCCGATCAACGGCAACAGCAGCAACCACGGATGGGGATGCCACGGCAGGTCGAAGGCAAAGCGATACAGCACCAGACTCACCACTTCCGAACCGATCGCCGCGAGCAACCCGCTGACCGCGCCGAGCAAACCGAACTCGATCCGTCGTGCCTTGATCAGTAACTGCCGCTCGGCCCCCAGCGCACGCAACAGCGCACCCTGGCGAATGCGTTCATCCAGCGTTGCCTGCAACCCGGAAAACAGCACCGCCATCCCCGCCGCCAACACAAACAACAGCACATACTCCACCGCCAGGGTGACCTGGGCGAGGATGCTGCGCAGCTGTTCGAGCAAGGCTTCGACCTGCAGGATGGTTACCGCCGGGAATGCTCGCGACAACTCGACAATCTGCTGATCGTGACCGGGGGCCAGATAGAAGCTGGTCAGGTAGGTCGCCGGCAAGTCCTTCAGGGTGCCAGGCTGGAAGATCATGAAGAAGTTCGGCTGGAAGTTGTCCCAGTTGATCTCCCGCAAACTGGTGACCTTCGCTTCGCGATTGACCCCGCCGACGCTGAACACCATGTGATCGCCCAGCTTGAGCTTGAGGCTTTCGGCCACCTTGCCTTCCACCGAGACGCCCGGAACGTCATCCGAAGGTTGGCCGGTCCACCACGATCCGGCGGTGACCTTGTTGCCCGCCGGCAGATCGGCCGCCCAGGTCAGGCTCAGGTCGCGCTGGATGGCGCGGTCGCCGGCCGAATCCTTGCTGACGATCTGCTGCACTGCTTCGCCATTGATACTGATCAGCCGTCCCGGCACCACCGGGTACAACGGCGCGGCCTGGGCCGAGACGTTGATCAGGTGATCGGTGAAGGCTTGTTTGTCGGCCGGCAGGATGTTCAGAGCGAAATAGTTGGGGGCATTTTTCGGCAACTGGTTCTGCCAGGTGTCGAGCAGTTCACCGCGCAGCAATGCAATCAAAGCCATGGACAGCAGGATCAGCCCGAAAGCCAATGATTGGCCGGCGGCCGCCAAAGGGTGGCGCAATAACTGACCCAACCCGAGACGCCACGGCAGGGATGCACGCGCGAGCAGGCGACGCAGGCTTTGCAGCAGCAACAGCAGCAAACCGCCGAGCACCAGCGCGGCGACCACACCGCCGCCGAGCAGGGCGAATGTCAGCAGCAGGTCGAGGCTCAGTCGCCACATGATCAGCCCGAGCGCACCGAGTGCCGCGCCATAGACCATCCAGGTGCTCGATGGAATCGGCAGCATGTCCCGACGCAATACCCGCAACGGCGGCACGCGGCCCAGTGCGGCGAGCGGTGGCAGGGCGAAACCGGCCAGCGCCACCAGCCCGGTGCCGATGCCGGCCAGTGCCGGCAGCAAGCCACCCGGCGGTACGTCGGTCGGCAGCAGATCATGCAGCAGTGCGAACAATCCCAATTGCGCGAGCCAGCCCAGCAGGGCGCCGCTGAGGCTGGCGAGCAGGCCGAGCACCGTCAGTTGCAGACTGAACAGCACCAGGGTTTCCCGCCGCGACAAGCCCAGGCAACGGAGCAGGGCGCTGGCATCGAAACGCCGGCTGGCGAAGCGGTTGGCCGATAGCGCCACCGCGACACCGGCCAGAAGCACGGCCACCAGGCTGGCCATGTTCAGATAGCGTTCGGCCTTGCCCAGTGCGCCGCCAATCTGCCGGTTGCCGTCGCGGGCATCCTGAATCCGCTGGTTGGCGGCGAGTCCCGGTTTGATCAGTTGGCGATAGGTTTCCAGCGCCTGCGGCTCACCGCGCCACAGCTCGCGGTAACTCACGCGGCTGCCGGGTTGCACCACGCCGGTCGCGGCGAGATCGTCAAGGTTGATCAATACTCGTGGAGTCAGGCTGTAAAAGTTGCCGGCGCGATCCGGTTCGTAAGTCAGCACTCGCGTCAGTTTCAACGTCTTCATGCCGACGTCGATGCTGTCGCCGATCTTCAGGTCCAGCGCCGTCAGCAGGCGCGCTTCGACCCAGGCTTCACCGGGCTGCGGCTCGCCACCGGCCTCTTCTGTCGCGTAAGGGGCGGGGGCGCTTTTCAGTTCGCCGCGCAGCGGATAGGCGCGGTCGACGGCTTTGATACTGGAGAGCTGAATGCCGTTGTCCGTGGCGATGACGCTGGAAAACTCCACCACCTGCGCATGATCCAGACGCAGCTCGGTGCCGCTCCTGATCTGTTCCGGTCGGGCCGGCGAACTGCCTTCGAGCGACAGGTCGGCGCCGAGAAACTCGGTGGCGCGCAGCATCATTGCGCCGTTGAGGCGGGCGCCGAAATAGCCGATCGCGGTACTCGCCGCGACCGCCACGACCAAGGCGAAAAACAGCACCCGCAGTTCACCGGCGCGGGCATCGCGCATCAGTTGGCGCAGGGCGAGACTGAACAGACGCAACAGCGGCAGACGTGCCATCAAGGCTCCAGAGGGGCGACCAACAGGCCGGCTTCAAGACGGATCAGGCGCCGGCAACGATGGGCCAGGCGTTCGTCGTGGGTCACCAGCACCAGGGTGGTGCCGCGTTCCTTGTTCAATTCGAACAGCAAGTCGCTGATGCGCTCGCCGGTGTGGCTGTCGAGGTTACCGGTGGGTTCGTCGGCGAACAGCACGTCCGGCTCGGCGGCGAAGGCCCGGGCAATCGCCACGCGCTGTTGCTCACCACCGGAGAGCTGGCGCGGCGAGTGAGTCAGGCGCTGGCCGAGGCCGACCCGTTGCAGCAGTTCGGTGGCGCGGCTTCGAGCGTCTTTGCGGCCGTCGAGCTCCAGCGGCAGCATGACGTTTTCCAGCGCGTTGAGGCTGTCGAGCAACTGGAACGATTGAAAGACGAAGCCCACGTGTTCGGCCCGAATGCGCGCGCGCTGGTCTTCGTCGAGATTGCTCAGGCCTTGCCCGGCGAGCGTCACTTCGCCGCTGCTCGGCAGATCAAGGCCGGCGAGCAGACCCAGCAGGGTGGATTTGCCGGAACCGGACGCGCCGACGATGGCCAGGCTGTCGCCCTTGTTCAGTTCCAGGCTGAGTTCGTGCAGGATGGTCAGTTCACCTTCCGCGCTGGGAACCACTTTGCTAAGGTTCTTCGCGGTGAGAATGCTTGCGCCCATGGAGAATCCGATGCGTGTGTGGTTTTTGAGTGCTGGCCTGGCCTTGATGTGCATGGCCCAGAACGCAGCGGCGGGTACAGTCCTGATCGTTGGCGATAGTATCAGCGCCGGTTTCGGACTGGATACCCGGCTGGGGTGGGTGTCGTTGCTCGAACAGCGGCTCAAGACCGAAGGTTTTGACGATAAAGTGGTCAATGCGTCCATCAGTGGCGACACCAGTGCCGGAGGCCAGGCACGGCTGCCTGCGCTGCTTGCAGAGCACAAACCGGAACTGGTGATCCTCGAATTGGGCGGCAACGATGGCCTGCGCGGAATGCCGCCGACGCAATTGCAACAAAATCTTGCTTCGATGATCGACAGCTCCCGCCAAAGCGGTGCCAAGGTGCTGTTGCTCGGCATGCAATTGCCGCCCAACTACGGCAAGCGTTATACCGATGCCTTTGCCGAGGTCTACGGCAAACTCGCCGAGGAGAAAAAAATCCCGCTGGTGCCGTTTTTCCTCGACGGTGTGGGCGGGCATCCGGACTTGATGCAGGCAGACGGTCTGCACCCGGCGGCCGGGGCTCAGGGCAAGTTGCTGGAAAATGTCTGGCCGACGCTAAAACCGCTGTTATGAGGCTTTTCTAGCGGCAGGCTTTCGGCTAATGTGGCGCCCCCTAATTTGGAGCCCCCGATGCCGCGTTCTGCCTGGTCCCTGTTTGCCTACCAACTGATCGAGCCTGACGAACAGCTGGATCTGTTCGCCTGCCAGGAAGTGCGAGTGCATCTGGTGACCCGTCAACTGGAACTCGGTGGTTCGGCGGACCGCACCCTGTGCGGCAGTCTGCTGCCGGCGCAACCGCGCTGGTCGAGCGTCGATCGCCGGGTGTTCCAGGATCAGCGCCTGTGCTCGCTGTGCCGGGCGATCCTCGAATCGCAGAAGCGCGGCACCTCGCCGATCTGGCCCGAGTTGCGTTTCGAGCTTTAAGCGCAACCATTCTTCCGAACGCAGTCGGAGCTTGCGGCAGCTTCAATCATGAAGAGTGATGCCAGCCCATCGGCGCATCTCCCCGAATTCCCTGGGCGCGGTGTACAATCGCGTTCTTATTACCTTGTCGATCTTGCGAAGGATTCTCCGGATGTTGCCGCGTTTTCCTGCCGTCACCCGCTGCCTGTCTCTTGCCGCCCTGTGTGTGGCCGGTCCCGTTGCCGCACTGGAGTTTCCCCTGCCACCACCCGGTGAGGACATCATCGGCCAGGTGCAGGTGATCAAGGCCAAGTACGAAGATACCTTTGCCGATCTGGGCACCACCTACGATCTGGGCTATTCGGAAATGGTCGCGGCCAACCCGGGCGTCGATGCCTGGCTGCCGGGCGCCGGCACCGAAATCGTTCTGCCGACCCGCTTCATCCTGCCGCCGGGCCCGCGTGAAGGCATCGTGATCAACCTGGCCGAATACCGCCTCTACTATTTCCCGAAAGGCCGGAACGTGGTGTACACCTTTCCGCTGGGTATCGGTCGTGAAGGCTGGGGCTCGCCGATCGCGCACACCACAATCACCGCCAAGACACCGAATCCGACTTGGACGCCGCCAGCCTCGATCAAGGCCGAGCACGCGGCCGACGGTGATCCGCTGCCGAACGTGGTGCCGGCCGGTCCGGACAACCCGCTGGGTCCGTTCAAGTTCACCCTGGGCACGCCGGGCTACCTGATCCACGGCTCGAACAAGAAGTTCGGCATCGGCATGCGCACCAGCCACGGCTGCTTCCGCATGTTCAACAACAACGTGCTGGAAATGGCCGGCATGGTGCCGGTGGGGACTTCGGTACGGATTCTCAACGACGCCTACAAGTTCGGTCGCAGTGGTGGCAAGATCTACCTGGAAGCGCACACGCCGATCGACGACAAGGGCAACCCGTCGGTGGTCGACAAGCACACCGCCGTGATCAACGCGATGCTCAAGCGTGAAGACATCACCAACAACCTGCGCATGGACTGGGATGTGGTGCGTGATGTGGTGGCGGCCGAAGATGGCCTGCCAACCGAAATCGGCACGCCGAACACCTCGGCGCCGATGGTCTCCAGCGCACCGATCGACCTGCAGCAATAAGCTGAAAGACAAAACCCGCCGAGGCTTGCGCAGCGGCGGGTTTTTTATTGCCCGCAGAAAACCGCAGGCACAAAAAAGCCGACCCAAAAAATGGGTCGGCTTGATAACAATCCCGAAGGACTATTACTTGCGGCTAGCTTTTTCCAGCATGCGCAGAGCACGCTCGTTAGCTTCGTCAGCAGTCTGTTGTGCTTTTTGAGCAGCAGCCAGAGCTTCATCAGCTTTACGGTAAGCTTCGTCTGCACGAGCCTGGGAGCGAGCAGCTGCGTCTTCAGTAGCGGTCAGACGTGCTTCGGTTTCTTTCGATGCGCTGCTGCAACCGGTAGCCAGAACTGCGGCCAGAGCCAGAGCAGAGAATTTCAGAACGTTGTTCATCGTGTTCCCCTTCAAGGACTTTCAATTAAGTGGCTGTCTCCTCCGATTGAGGAAATAGCCGGCGTACATACTACCCATTACTTGTAGTAAGTAAACTGACGTGAGGCAAGAAGCAAAAAAAATTGTAGGCGTTGATTCTTTTTCGAGCAACTTTTAACTGCGTTGTATAAAAAATATCCAGCTGTAAGCCGCGAGATGAGCGAGTTAATGAGAAAAAGTTCCCGTTGCCGCGGGTTGTTTTGCAGGTAGTGGCTAAAGTCTGTCTATATGGATTCGTCCACACTTTTGTTGCGAATTTGCGCAGCGCCTCGCATATCTTTGTCCATGTTGAGGTGACTTTAAAACAGGGGGCTCGTCTTAAGTCTCAACATCCGGCGATGTTCAGCCTTTCGGCTCGGGAAGATTGTCTCCCGAACCGGCCCTGAGTCCACCGGAACTGCCCCGTCAATCTGCATGATGACGAGCGTACCTTGAGCATTTTCGCCAATGGTGCCTACTATTTGATACGTGCTCGGGTTGCGCGAGATCGGTGCAGTTCTTCTCGGTGTCCATCAGGCACGGGGTGGCGTAGATGTTCCTTCGCCGGGAAAACATCGGTAAGGTAGGGGTCAGAATTCGAGACCCGCGAGGAGTAGTGATGAGCGAGGCGTTGTCCATCCACCATGACCAGGCTGGTCATCAGTTCGAGACCAATGTGGACGGTCATCGTGCCTACCTGACCTATATGGATCTGGGGAAACAGACCCTGGATATCTACCGCACCTTCGTGCCCAACGCCTTGCGTGGCCGAGGCATCGCGGCAGCCCTGACCGAGCGGGCGTTGCAGTACGCTGATGAAATGGGCTACACGGTCATTCCATCGTGCTCCTACGTGGAGCGTTACATGGAGCGTCATCAGCGGCGCACCGCCAAGATCTGACTGACCTCACACCGCACACACAAAAACGCCGGGCAATGCCCGGCGTTTTTTTATGCCTGCGAAACGGCTGTCAGCCGCGCTGACGTTTCGGCAGGACATCCTTGAGCTTGGCGTGCATGCTGCGCAAGGTGTTTTCGGTAGCGGACCAGTCGATGCAGGCATCGGTGATCGACACGCCGTATTGCAGGTCGGCGAGGTCTTTCGGGATCGCCTGGCAGCCCCAGTTCAGGTGACTTTCGACCATCAGGCCGATGATCGACTGGTTGCCTTCGAGGATCTGGTTGGCGACGTTCTCCATCACCAGCGGTTGCAGGGCCGGATCCTTGTTGGAGTTGGCGTGGCTGCAATCGACCATGATGTTCGGCTTGATCTTGGCCTTGTTCAGCGCCTGCTCGCACAGGGCGACGCTGACCGAATCGTAGTTCGGCTTGCCGTTGCCACCGCGCAGTACCACGTGACCGTAGGCGTTGCCTTTGGTGGTGACGATCGACACGCCACCTTCCTGGTTGATGCCCAGGAAACGGTGCGGGCTGGAAACCGACTGCAAGGCGTTGATCGCCACGGTCAGGCCGCCGTCGGTGCCGTTCTTGAAGCCGACCGCCGAGGACAGGCCGGAAGCCATTTCGCGGTGGGTCTGGGATTCGGTGGTGCGGGCGCCGATCGCCGACCAGCTGATCAGGTCCTGCAAGTACTGCGGGGAGATCGGGTCGAGGGCTTCGGTCGCGGTCGGCAGGCCTTTCTCGGCCAGGTCCAGCAGCAACTGGCGACCGATGTGCAGACCGTCCTGGATCTTGAACGAGTCATCCAGGTACGGGTCGTTGATCAGGCCTTTCCAGCCGACGGTGGTCCGTGGCTTTTCGAAATACACGCGCATGACCAGATACAGGGTGTCCGAGACTTCTGCCGCCAGCACTTTCAGGCGATCGGCATATTCGTGGGCAGCCTTGATGTCGTGGATCGAGCAGGGGCCGATCACCACGAACAGACGATGGTCGGTGCCATCGAGAATGTTGCGGATGACCTCGCGACCCTTGGTGACGGTGCGCAGGGCAGCGTCGCTCAGAGGAATATCACGCTTGAGCTGATCGGGAGTGATCAGGGTCTCGTTGGAAGCGACGTTCAGGTCGTTGATCGGTAAATCAGCCATCGTTTACTCGTCAGGTCACGGGTGCCGGCCGCCAGCGATCCCCGCGCGGCGGAGCACAGCGGATTTAAGCGCGTCGGGGAGCCGAACCTTATCGCGTTAGACGCCTGCTAGACAATGGGCAAGTAACTGTTCAGTCCAGCTCTGGTTACGCAAAAGCCTTGCGAACGCTGTCGTGGGAGAACTCTTCGGCGTGCTGCTCGACCCATTGCAGGGCTCGCGCCTGGATATCCTGCAGGTCATCGTGGGCATCGTTGATTCGGCAATAGCGCTCGATCTGACACACCTGCTCACCCATTCGCGCGCTGAACAGCGTCTGCTCATCCGTGAACGCAATGCCCACCAGATAACCTTTTTTACGACGCAGGCACCAGGCCACATAGCCCGGATAGGTGAAATCGGCATTGATGGTCGGCATGCGCACTTGCAGCGCGGTGCCATGGCGCCAGGCACGGTGGTAATTGCAAGCGATGCCGCCGAGGCTGATAGTGTGCAGCCGTTGACGCGAAATACACTCCGGTGTGAGCAGGGTCAATTCAACGGGCACATCATCCGGATGAGGAATAAACCGTCCCATGAGCACAGACTCCCTGTGTCGGCCATTTGACATTGTTTCCCCCAGTATAGTGGTCGAATCGCAGCTGACCGATTTTGACGCCGACCAACGGCTGCTGGCGATGAACGGCGTTTCACTGGTGATCTTCACCAGCGTCGGCTGCGCCAGTTGCCGCTATGCCCGCGAAGTGTTGCCGGGGCTCGATCTCGCCGTCGATCGCGTGTGCTGGATCGATGCCGGCGACAACGGCGGACTGGTCGAGCGTTATCAGGTCTTTCATTTGCCGGCGCTGTTTGTGGTGCGCGACGGCGAGTTCTTTGGGGCAGTGCACACGCGCCTGAATGTCGATGAGCTGAACGCAGCCGTGGCGCAGGCGCTGGGTCGAATTGCAGAGGAGTTGCCGTGATGGGAGCAGTGAACAAACCGGTGGTGGGGATTATCGGCACCGGCGCCATCGGAGGGTTCTACGGGGTGATGCTGGCCCGGGCCGGGTTCGATGTGCACTTTCTGTTGCGCAGTGAGTTTTCCGCGGTCGCCGAGCGCGGCTTGCAGGTGGACAGTGCCGTGCATGGCACATTGACGCTGAATCCGGTGCAGGCCTATTCGTCAGCTGAAGACATGCCGCCCTGCGACTGGCTGCTGGTCGGCGCCAAGACCACCAGCAATGCCGGGCTGGCGCCTTCGATCATTCAGGCGGCGAAGCCCGACGCGAAAGTTCTGGTGCTGCAAAACGGCCTCGACGTCGAAGACAGCTTGCGGGCGTTGCTGCCCGACTCCCTGCACTTGCTGGGCGGTTTGTGCCTGATCTGCGTCCACCGCGAAGGGCCGGGGCAGATCACCCACCAGGCGTTGGGGGCGGTGAACGTCGGGTATCACAGCGGCCCGGCACCGGATGACGCGGCGCGCATGGCGATCGTCGAGGAGGGCGCCGGCCTGTTCCGCGCCGCCGGTCTCGACTCCCAAGCGATGCCGAACCTGCATCAGGCGCGCTGGCAGAAACTGGTGTGGAACATTCCCTACAACGGCCTTTCGGTGTTGCTCGGTGCCAGCACCACGCCGTTGATGGCCGATACCGACAGCCGCGCATTGATTCAGGCACTGATGGCCGAAGTGGTGCAGGGCGCCAAGGCCTGCGGTCACGACATGCCGCCCGGTTACGCTGAATACCTGTTCATGATGACCGAGAAAATGCCCGACTATTGGCCGAGCATGTACCACGACTTTTTGCACAAGCGACCGCTGGAGCTGGAGGCGATCTACGCTCGTCCTTTGGCGGCGGCAAAAGCGGCAGGCTGCGAGTTGCCGCGAATCGAATCGTTGTATCGCACATTGAGCTTTATCGACCGGCGTAACGTTTAAACCGGTCGCACTGGGGGAAAGGCATGGCCAAGAACATCGATGACAAACTGGTGCTGGCGATTTCGTCCCGTGCCCTGTTCGACCTGAGCGAAAGCCACAAGGTGTATGAGTCGAGTGGCGTCGAAGCCTACCGGCAATATCAGATCGATCACGAAGACGAAATCCTCGCGCCGGGCGATGCCTTTCCGCTGGTGGAAAAACTGCTCAACCTGAACAGTCGCCTCGGCCGCGCCCGGGTCGAGGTGATTCTGGTGTCGCGCAACAGTGCCGACACCGGCCTGCGCGTTTTCAACTCCATTGGTCATTACGGCCTGGCGATCTCCCGCGCGGCGTTCGTCGGCGGTCGCAGTCCTTATCCGTATCTGAAGGCCTTTGGTTGCGATCTGTTTCTCTCCACCCACGCAGAAGACGTGCGCGCTGCACTGGATGCCGGTTTCGCGGCGGCGACCATTCTGTCCGGCGGCGCCAGCCGTGCGGCCAGCGATGAATTGCGCATCGCCTTCGACGGTGATGCGGTGCTGTTCTCCGACGAATCGGAGCGTGTCTATCAATCCGGTGGCCTCGAAGCCTTCCAGGCCAAGGAGCGTGAATCCGCGCGCGAACCGTTGCGTGGCGGGCCGTTCAAAGGCTTTCTCGCGGCGCTCAATCTGTTGCAGCGCGAGTTCTCCGACGAGGAGTGCCCGATCCGCACTGCCCTGGTCACCGCGCGTTCGGCGCCGGCCCACGAGCGGGTGATCCGCACCTTGCGCGAGTGGGACATTCGTCTGGACGAATCGCTGTTTCTCGGTGGCCTGACCAAATCGGCGTTCCTCGAAGCCTTCGCCGCCGACGTGTTTTTCGACGATCAGGCCGGCCACTGCGAACTGGCCCGGGAAGTCGTGGCGACCGGCCACGTGCCCCACGGCATCAGCAACGAACCGGCGGTCTAAAGCCCACGTGGTTCAAGACGTTGCGTCGCACGTCGTACTCGCCAAGGCACTGCTAAGCTGAATCAAATCTCCGCCATGTTGGCACGCGAGGAGGTCATATGATTCGTTCGATGCTGTATGCCACTGACCTCGGTCTGTACGCACCGTTAGTGATGCAGCATGCCTTGGCAATGGCGCGAACGTTCAATGCCGATCTGTACGTGGTGCACGCGGTGGAACCCATGGGGCTGTTTGCCGAATCGGTTTTACAGAGCTATCTCGACGAACAGGCGTTGAACGAATTTCACAGTCAGGGTCTGAAAACCGTCATCGCCAATATCGAGCAGCGGGTGCTCGACAGTTTTCGTGAAGAGCTGGGGGACGAGGGCGAGCAGGACCTGCAGCGGATACGCGCGGTGCGGGTGCTGCAGGGCGATCCGTCACAGGTGATTCTCGATCAGGTACAGAAACTCTCTGTCGATTTGCTGATCGTAGGAAGTCACAGCCACGGGGTCGGGGCGGAAACACCTTTGGGGCGAACGGCAGCCCGGCTGCTGCAATTGTCCAAGGTGCCGGTTTATCTGGTGCCGCTGGTGGAGCGTCGGCGTCGGGAGGATCGCTGAAGCAGGAATAATGGCACTTTGATAAAAAAGTTCTAGATTTATTCTTCAAACCATTAATATAGTTATATACCGTCGCTGATGCCCGTGGCGTCTACCTGCTTTGAGGGATTCATATGAAGCTTCAACAATTGCGCTACATCTGGGAAGTGGCGCACCACGACCTCAACGTTTCCGCTACAGCCCAAAGCCTCTACACCTCGCAACCGGGCATCAGTAAACAGATCCGCCTGCTGGAAGACGAACTGGGCGTCGAAGTGTTCGCCCGCAGCGGCAAGCACCTGACCCGCGTCACTCCGGCCGGCGAGCGCATCATCACCACCGCCGGTGAGATTCTGCGCAAGGTCGAAAGCATCAAGCAGATCGCCCAGGAATTCTCCAACGAGAAGAAAGGCACCCTGTCGATCGCCACCACCCACACCCAGGCACGTTATGCACTGCCGCCGGTGATCAGCAACTTCATCAAGCAATACCCGGACGTGGCGCTGCACATGCACCAGGGTTCGCCGATGCAGATCGCCGAAATGGCTGCTGACGGCACCGTCGATTTCGCCATCGCCACCGAAGCGCTGGAGCTGTTCGGCGATCTGGTGATGATGCCGTGCTACCGCTGGAACCGTTGCGTGGTCGTGCCTCAGGGCCACCCGCTGACCAAGCTGCCGAAGCTGACCCTCGAAGCGCTGGCCGAATACCCGATCGTGACTTACGTGTTCGGTTTCACCGGTCGTTCGAAACTCGACGAAGCCTTCAGCCATCGCGGCCTGACGCCGAAAGTGGTGTTCACCGCGGCCGACGCCGACGTGATCAAAACCTACGTGCGTCTGGGCCTGGGTGTCGGCATCGTGGCGAAAATGGCGGTCGACACCAAACTGGATAACGATCTGGTGGTGCTCGATGCCAGCGAACTGTTCGAGTCCAGCGTGACCAAGATCGGTTTCCGTCGCGGCACCTTCCTGCGCGGCTTCATGTGCGACTTCATCGAGAAGTTCGCGCCGCACCTGACCCGCGAAGTCATGGCCAAGGCCATTCAGTGCCACAACAAGCAGGAACTGGAAGAACTGTTCGAAGGCGTCGAACTGCCGGTTCACTAAGCCCCTGTCTACAGCACCTCGGTGACAGCAAACTGTTGCCGGGTGCCCGCCACCAGAATCTCCACCTCGTCACCCTCGAATTTGCCCAGCAGGCTTTTGCCCAGCGGCGAGCGCGGGGTGATGACGGTAATCGGCTGACCCACCACGTCGACCTTCAGGCCTGCCGCATCCGGCGCCAGAAACAGCCATTGTTCACGACCCTTTTCGTCTTCCAGACCGAGCAGGGCGCCGATTTCAATCCCTCGCTGATCGTCATACGCGCGCAGCGTCAGGTTTTGGCACAGCGCCAGTGACTGACGAATTTCCTCGACCCGTTTCGCCTGGCCCGCCGCCAGATACGACGCCTCAAGACCCAGCGTGTCGTACTTGTTTTCGGCGATGTTCTCTTCGTGGGTCGCGGTTTCGTAAGCGGTTTGCGCCGCGCGTTCGGCGATGTCGAGATCGACGCGCAGCTTGTCGAGAATCAGTTGGTGAACCGTCTGTTTATTCATGATCAATCGCAGAATTGCAGGACGTTGGCGCGGCTCTTTTCGCTCGGGGCCGTCTGATCCTGTTGCAGCCAGAACTGGCATTTGGGGTTCGACAGATTACGTGTGCTGCCACGCGCCTGATCCAGACGTGCCTGTTGCTCGTTCTTGCGCAGGTTTTCTTCGTACTGCTCGAACAACGGGCTCTGCGGCGGAATGTCCGGCACCACTCGGACGGCGGGTGGATTGGCCAGTTGCTGTACGGCCTGGGCAACCGGCGCCAGTTGTTCATTGAAGAAAAAGCGTGAAGCGAGCCAGCACGTCAGCGCAATGGCCAGGAAACCCAGCCACAGACCCAGGGCAATGCTGCCGGTCAATTGCAGCGCGCTAAGCTGAACAGGCAAGGGGCGACGCGGGTTGGGACGATAGGGCATGGCTGCCTCCTGGCGGATGAATGCGGGCGAGTGGCGATTGTCGCACGAAGATTAATTGCCGTCGGCTCTTCTGCATGGAGACATTTATGCGGACAATCGGCGCTTTTGCCAACGGGAGCCTTGAATGCCGCCACTGAACACCCGCTGGGACATTTTTTGTACGGTCGTCGATAACTACGGCGACATCGGCGTGACTTGGCGTCTGGCCCGGCAACTGGTCAGCGAGCAGGCAATGACGGTGCGGCTGTGGGTCGATGACCTGCGCGCCTTCGAACGCATCTGCCCCGAAATCGACATCGGCCTCGATCAGCAATGGCAGCAGGGCGTCGAAGTCCGGCACTGGCCGGCCGAGTGGCAGGAGGCGGAGGCGGCCGACGTGGTGATCGCCGCGTTTGCCTGCCAGTTGCCGAGCGTCTACATGGACGCCATGGCGGCACGGGAAAAGCCGCCGTTGTGGATGAACCTCGACTACCTCAGCGCTGAAGACTGGGTGGTCGGTTGCCACGGTTTGCCTTCGGTGAAGTACAAGTCGGTGCAGAAGTACTTTTTCTTTCCGGGGTTCCAGCCGGGCACCGGCGGCCTGTTGCGTGAAAGCGGTTTGCTGGAGCGGCGTCAGCAGTTTCAGCAGGATCCCGAGGCGCAGCGACAATTCCTGCACGGTCTGGGGATCGTTCCTTCACCCGATGCGCAACTGATCTCGTTGTTTGCCTATGAGAATGCCGGGCTCGGCAGCTGGCTGGATGTGCTGGCCGCTGACTCGACGCCCACTCATCTGCTGGTGCCGGAAGGGCGGATTCTCGGCGATGTCGCCCGTTGGCTAGGGGTCGAGTCGCTGACGGTCGGGGGGACGCATGTTCGTCAGTCGCTGACCGTGCAGGTGCTGCCGTTCGTCCGGCAGGATCAATACGATCAATTGCTCTGGTGCTGCGATTTCAACGCGGTGCGCGGCGAGGATTCGTTTGTCCGGGCGCAATGGGCGGGGCGGCCGATGCTGTGGCACATCTATCAGCAGGACGAAGACATCCATCTCGACAAGCTCGACGCCTTCCTTGCGCTCTACACAAAACGTCTTTCGCCGGCTGCCGTCGAGGCGATGAACGGTCTATGGCGTGCCTGGAGTGCCGGGCAGCCTATCGGCGACCACTGGCTTGAAGCCCGCAAACACTGGCCCGAACTGCAGGAAAATGCCCGCGCGTGGTGTCTGGAACAGGCCTTGCAGGCGGATCTTGCGACGGCGCTGGTACAGTTTTACCGAAATTGGATATGATACGCGGCCTAGATTTTTGTAAATCCCATCCAAATTCGGATATTCGCAATGAAAACTGGTAAAGAACTCAAACCCGGTACCGTGATCCGTATCGACAACGATCCTTGGCTGGTTCAGAAAGCTGAATTCACCAAGTCGGGCCGTAACAGCGCGATCATGAAGACCAAGCTGAAGAACCTGCTGACCGGTTACAAGACCGAAACCGTTTACGGTGCGGACGACAAGCTGGACGACGTGATCCTGGATCGCAAAGAAGCGACCCTGTCCTTCATCAGCGGTGACTCCTACACGTTCATGGACACCACCGACTACACCATGTACGAGCTGAACGCCGAAGACATCGAAAGCGTTCTGCCATTCGTGGAAGAAGGCATGACCGACGTTTGCGAAGCCGTATTCTTCGAAGGCCGTCTGGTTTCCGTAGAGCTGCCGACCACCATCGTGCGTCAGGTTGACTACACCGAAGGTTCCGCTCGCGGTGACACTTCCGGCAAGGTGATGAAGCCTGCCAAACTGAAGAACGGTACCGAGCTGTCGGTTGCTGACTTCATCGAAATCGGCGACATGATCGAGATCGATACCCGCGAAGGCGGTTCCTACAAAGGCCGTGCCAAATAAGCACTGCTTTTTGCGGAAAGAAAAAGCCCGACCATTGAGTCGGGCTTTTTTGTGCCTGATGAAAATTACTTCTTCAGGTGCTGCTTCAGTTCTTCCGAGGCCTGCAGCATCGCCGAGCGCACTGCCGGCACCTGGCTGACCACGTTGAGCAAACCGTAGTCGTGGATCATGCCGTTGTAGCGCACCGAGGTCACCGGCACGCCGGCTTCGTCGAGTTTGCGGGCGTAGGCTTCACCTTCGTCACGCAGCACGTCGGCCCCGGCGGTCTGCACCAGCGCTGGCGGCAGACCTTTCAATTGCGCGGTCGTGGCCCGCAGCGGCGAGGCGTAGATCTCGTTCCGCTGGTTGGCGTCGGTGGTGTAGTTGTCCCAGAACCACTTCATCATATTGCGGGTGAGGAAGTGCCCCTCGGCGTACTGGTTATACGAACCGGTGTCGAAACTGGCATCGGTCACCGGCCACAGCAGCACCTGGAATTTGATCGCCGGGGTGCCTTTGTCTTTGGCCATCAAGGCGACGACCGCCGCCATGTTGCCGCCGACGCTGTTGCCCGCCACCGCCAGACGCTTGCCGTCGACGTTGATCTCTTTGCCGTGTTCGGCCACCCATTTGGTCGCGGCGTAAGCCTGGTTGATCGCTACCGGATAATGCGCTTCCGGCGAAGGGGTGTAGTTGACGAACACCGCCGCCGCCCCCGAGCCAACCACCAGATCCCGCACCAGACGCTCGTGGGTCGGGAAATCCCCCAGCACCCAGCCGCCGCCGTGGAAGAACATGAACACCGGCAGCTCGCCCTTGACCCCGGCCGGCCGGACGATGGTCAGGCTCAACGGTTGGCCATCGACCTGGATAGTCTTCTCGCTGACGTCTGCTTTGGGCAGCGTCAGTTTGACCCCGGACTGTGCGCCCGTCAGCACGGCGCGGGCATCCTTGGGTGTCAGCTGTTCCATCGGTTTGCCGGTGCCGGCATTCAGCACATCGAGGAACGCCTGGGTGTTGTGTTCAACCTCCCCGGCAAATGCGCTGTGGATGGACAGGGCGAGAAGGGTACCGGTCAAGACTTTGCTGAAAGTGTTCATGTTTATTTCCTGTACGGGCCTGAGTGTCAGTGATTACACGGTGACGTGCAGACGCACATCGACGTTGCCGCGAGTGGCGTTGGAGTACGGGCAGACCTGGTGGGCAGCGTCGACCAGGCTTTGTGCGTCAGCCTGTTCCAGGCCCGGCAGGCTGATATGCAGGTCGATGTCCAGACCGAAGCCGCCAGGAATCTGGCCGATGCCGACGTGAGCGGTGATCGAGGCGTCGTCCGGGATTTTGCGTTTGGTCTGGCTGGCGACGAATTTCAGGGCGCCGATGAAGCAGGCCGAGTATCCGGCGGCGAACAGTTGCTCAGGGTTGGTGGCTGCGCCGCCGGCACCGCCGAGTTCTTTCGGAGTGGCGAGTTTGACGTCGAGGATGTTGTCGCTGGAGATCGCACGACCGTCACGGCCGCCAGTGGAGGTTGCGATTGCGGTGTAGAGAGTTTGCATGATGTGAGCCTCATTAAGTGTGTATGTTGCGCTAATTGTTTGCGCGCTAACTAGGTGCGAGGTAAATGTACTTCGCTAATATTTAGCGCGCAAGATAAATTTTTGAAGAAGTCGGTAATCGGCATTTGGATCAGGACGAGCTGTGAACCCAAGTTTTTGATATAGAAGGTTTTTTTAAGGAAAAAACGAGAGGAAATTTTTTTGCGGGGATTAGCAGCGAACGGGCGATACGCCCGCAGGCGCAAGGCTGCGCCCACAGGGAAGGGGGAGTCTTAAGCGAGGCTGTCCTGCAAATGACCGCGCAAGGCCTGCAACTCGGCTTGCAGATTTTGCAGGCGCTCCAGCGTGAAGCCACTGGCACCGAGGATGCATTGCGGAACGGTTCGGGCCTTGTCTTCCAAGGCGCGGCCCTGTTCGGTCAATTCGACGATCACCACCCGCTCATCCTCGCGGCTGCGGGTTCGGCTGAGCAAACCTTCACCTTCCAGCCGCTTGAGCAGCGGGGTCAGCGAGCCCGGATCGGTCAGCAGACGCGTGCTGATTTCTCCGACGGTCAAACCATCCTTCTCCCACAGCACCATCATCGCCAGGTATTGCGGATACGTCAGGCCAAGCGCTTGCAACAGTGGCTTGTAGACCTTGGTCATCATCAGCGAAGTGGAATGCAGGGCGAAGCAGGCCTGATTGTCGAGCAGCAGGTCTTCGCAGTGATCGGTGGTGTCGCGGGTGGTGGTCATGTCGGTGCCTTGAACGGTGATGCAGATGAATCTAGCGCTCGAATCTTTAATGCGCCAGACAATTGTGCCCGGTGGCGAGTCGGTCAGTGCCGGCCCAGTTCCCGTTGCAGGGCCAGATCCCACGGCGGCACGGGGCTGAACCGGGTCTTGAGGTATTCCAGAAGCAGGCGGCTGCGGGAACTGGCCTGTTGCTCCAGTCGCAAAGCATAGATGCCGGTGCTTTCCGGTTTCGGCAGGCCGTTTTCACAGAACAGCGGCAGCAATTCGCCGCGTAACAAGTATTCGCTCGCCAGCCAGGTCGGCAGATGCGCGATCCCGAGTCCTGCGAGCGCACCGCAAACCAGCGCCTCAGCATTGTTCGCGCTCATGCGTACCCGCGCCGGGCGGTGCAATTGCATCTGCCCGTCCTGTTCGAAACGCCAGGCGAAGGGCGGGGCGAGGCCATCCCAATCCAGACCGTCATGTTCACTTAATTGCGCTGGCTCGCTCGGCACACCCCGGCGCTTGAGATAATCGGGGCTGGCGCAGGCGATGCGCACCATGCGCGCCAGCGGTGTGGCCACCAGCCGGGTGTCGGCCATTTGCCCGGCGCGCAACACCAGATCGACCTTGCCCAGGTTCGAACCGTCCATATCGACGAAGCTGTCGATCAGATGCAGTTGCACATCGAGCCCCGGATACAGCACCAGAAAATCGGCAATCACCGGCGCCAGATGCCGGCGCCCGAATGCTGCCGGCGCATCCACCCGAATCAGACCCTCCGGCGCGCTACTCAAGGACACCGCTTCAGCCCGGGCCAACTGCAACTCGGCCACGATCCGTCGCGCCCGTTCGGCAAACGCCAGACCGGCCGGCGTGGCGCGCACCGCGTGAGTGCTGCGTATGAACAACTGGCTGCCGACAGCGCTTTCCAGACTGTCGATGCGTCGGGCAACGGCGGAGGGCGTCAGCGGATGTCGGCGTGAAGCCGCAGAGAAACTGCCGCTCTCCAGCACATCGAGAAACAGCCCGAGTTGGTCGGTCAATTGGTTGGGATTCATGAATCAGCTCAGTGCCTATGCGGATTTGGCACAGCCATTGTGCGTTGCTGTGCGTTTCCGTGCCAGCGCCGACTGCGTAGGATGAGTCGCCTGACGTATGAGGAATTCTGCTGTGATCGAGTTTTTGCTGTACCTGTTGTTTGGCGCCGCCCTTGGCACATTAGGTGGGATATTCGGCATTGGTGGCGGGCTGATCGCCATTCCGCTGCTGGGCGTGTGGTTCGGGCTCGATCAGCAGATAGCCCAAGGCACGGCGCTGGTGATGGTGGTGCCGAACGTGATGCTGGCGCTGTGGCGTTATCACCAGCGCAACCGCATCGAACTCCGGCATGCATTGCCGCTGGCGGTGATGGGATTCTGTTTCGCGTGGATCGGCTCGATCTGGGCCGTGGGCATCGACGCGCAAACCATGCGCATCGGGTTTGTCGCGTTCCTCGTGGCGTTGTCGGCCTACAACCTGGTGCGCATGTTTGGCGCGCGTCCGGCAGCGACTTCCGAGATGCGTTATTCGTGGCCGTGGCTGGGCGTGCTCGGCGCGGCGTCGGGCACCATGGGCGGCTTGTTCGGTGTCGGCGGGGCGGTGGTGGCGACGCCGGTGCTGACCAGTCTGTTCGGCACCACTCAGGTGGTCGCTCAGGGGCTGTCGCTGGCATTGGCGCTGCCGAGTACCGGCGTCACGCTGGTGACGTACGCGGTGCACCACGAAGTGGACTGGATGATCGGCCTGCCGCTGGCCATCGGCGGTCTGGCCAGCATCAGCTGGGGCGTGAAAGTGGCCCACGCGATGCCGGAAAAACTCCTGCGCGGGCTGTTCTGCGGGTTCCTGGTACTGTGCGCGGTGATGCTCGCCTTTAAAGTTTGAAGCCTTCGACGATGTGCTCGGCCAGGCATTCAGTGATCGGCGACGGATTGTTGAGATTGCGGATCAGCATGATGCTGGCCTCGGGCAATAGTGGCAGATCCTCGGCGGCGCCGAGAATCCGCAGGTCCGGGGTGATCAGGCTTTCCAGTTGTGCGGTGATCGCCAGACCCGCGCTCACCACCGCCATCAACGCCGACAGGCTGGTGCTGTTGTAGGCGATCCGGTATTCGCGGCCCATCGCGTCCAGCGCATTGCAGGCCCACAGGCGGCAGAAGCAATCACTGTTGAACATTGCCAGTGGCAGCGGCGTCTGCTCGTGGGCGCTGAAATTCTGCGCCTCGGCCCAGACGAAGCGCTCCTTGCGCAGCAACTGGCCAATCTCGTTGCCCGGCTCGCGGGTGACGATCGACAGATCGAGATCCGTGCGTTGCAGCAACTGCTTGGTCGACTCGCAGTGCACTTCGATCTGGATCAGCGGATAGAACTGGGCGAAGCGCGACAGGATTCCCGGCAGAAACCGCATCACGTAATCGTCCGGCGTACCGATCCGCACCGTGCCGACCATGTGCGGCTCGCGCAGGGTGTTGAACACTTCACTGTGCAATTTCAGGATGCGCCGCGCGTAACCGAGCAGTACCTGGCCTTCGGCGGTCAGGCGCACCTGACGCCCGTCGCGCTCGAACAACTGGCGCTGCAACACGTCCTCTTCCAGACGCTTCATCTGCATGCTCACCGCCGATTGGGTGCGGTTGACCATTTCGCCGGCGCGGGTGAAACCGCCCTGATCGGCAATCGCGACAAAGGTGCGCAGGACATCGGTATCGATACTCGGGTAAGCCGACAATTGATGAATCTCCGTGATGCATGCCATCAGAAACATTCGTTGGATTGATCGTAGCCCCGGCGCGAGACTTGAGCCATCCCTAAAGGAGGGCAACACGATGAAAGGTCAAAAACTGTATGTGAGCGATGAAAGAGTGCCGGTCCATCTGATTTCCGATCTGCTGCACAAGTTTAGCCGCTGGTACGAACTTCACCGCGAACGCGAGTTGCTTGCCAGTCTGAGCGACGAAGCGTTGAAGGACATCGGGGTCAGCCGTGCCGATGTCGAGCACGAAGCGATTCGGCCGTTCTGGGACGATCCGATGCATAAATGATGAGGCCATCGCTACACAAACCCCTTTGTAGTGAGGTAGGTTGCGAGCAGACATGGAGGTACACATGCCCGCGACATTGTCCTTTTCCCTTAAACAGGCTCGACGTCTGGCACTGGCTGCCCAAGGGTTTCACGGGCGCCAGCCGCCGGCTGTCAAGGCGATGCACGTCAACCGGCTGATCGAACGTCTCGGCCTGTTGCAGATCGACTCCGTCAACGCCGTGGTGCGCTCGCACTACCTGCCGCTGTTTTCCCGTCTCGGTTCCTATTCTGCTGACTTGCTCGACCAGGCTGCCTGGAGTTCGGGGCGACGTCGTTCGCTGTTCGAATACTGGGGCCATGAGGCGTCGTTGCTGCCGCTGTCGATGTACCCGCTGATGGGCTGGCGCATGCAGCGGGCCAGGCGCGGTGAGGACATCTATCAGCAACTGGCGCGGTTCGGCCGGGAGCAACAGGACACCATTCGCCGGGTGCTGGCGTCGGTCGAAGAGCAGGGCGCATTGGGCGCTGGCAGCCTGTCGACCCGCGAGGAAAAGGCCGGGCCTTGGTGGGACTGGAGCGCGGAAAAGCACGCACTGGAATGGCTGTTCGCCGCCGGCGAAGTCACCGTCGCCGGACGGCGTGGCTTCGAGCGTTTGTATGACTTGCCGGAACGGGTGATTCCGGCTTCCGTGCTGCAACAGCCATTGCCCGACGAGGCCGAGGCGCAGCGCGGTTTGCTGCTGCATGCAGCGCAGGCGCTGGGTGTCGGCACGGAAAAAGACCTGCGTGATTATTTCCGACTGAATCCTTCCGATGCCCGCCCGCGTCTGGCCGAACTGGTCGAGGACGGACAACTGCTGACCTGCGAAGTCGCCGGTTGGCGCCAGATTGCTTATTGCCTGCCCGAGCCGAAAATCCCGCGCAAGGTCGAGGCCAGTGCATTGCTGTCGCCGTTCGACTCACTGATCTGGGAACGCAGCCGGACCGAGCGACTGTTCGATTTCCGCTATCGGCTGGAGATTTATACGCCGCAGGATAAACGCGTTTACGGCTATTACGTGCTGCCGTTCCTGCACAACGAACGGATTGCCGCGCGGGTTGACCTGCGCGCCGAACGAGCGGCGGGGCGCCTGGCAGTGCATGCGGTGCATGAGGAGGAAACCGGACTGGATGACGCGGGGATGTTGGCGCTGGCGCTGAACCTGCGGCGCATGGCGGACTGGTTGGGGCTTGAGCAGGTGCAGCTTAATTGTCAGCGGGAAAGTGCAGGGAGGTTGCGGATGGCGCTGGCCCAGTTCGGCGTTGACTGAACTGGCCTCATCGCCAGCAGGCTGGCTCCCACATTGAATCTGTGCCGTACACAAAATCAAGTGGGAGCTAGCCTGCTAGCGATAGGGACGATGCGGTTTAACGGCGAACCTGCTTCAGTGTTTCAGCAATCAAGAATGCAAGCTCCAGCGACTGATCGGCATTCATCCGTGGATCGCAGTGGGTGTGATAGCGATCCGACAAGCCATCTTCAGTGATCGGCCGCGCGCCACCGATGCATTCGGTGACGTTCTGCCCGGTCATCTCGATGTGGATCCCGCCGGCGTAGCTGCCCTCCGCTTCGTGAACCTGGAAGAACTGCTTCACCTCGCCAAGAATCTGCGCGAAGTCGCGGGTCTTGTAGCCGCTGCTGGCCTTGATGGTGTTGCCGTGCATCGGGTCGGAGCTCCACAGCACCTGCTTGCCTTCGCGCTGCACCGCACGGATCAGCGCCGGCAGGTGATCACCGACCTTGTTCGCGCCCATCCGCGCGATCAGGTTCAGACGGCCCGGATCGTTGTCCGGGTTGAGCACGTCGATCAGGCGGATCAGGTCGTCGGGGTTCATGCTCGGGCCGACTTTCACCCCGATCGGGTTGTTCACCCCGCGCAGGAACTCAACGTGGGCGCCGTCGAGCTGACGGGTGCGGTCGCCGATCCACAGCATGTGCGCCGAGCAATCGTAGTAATCGTTGGTCAGGCTGTCGCGGCGCACGAAGGCTTCTTCGTAGTTCAGCAGCAGCGCTTCGTGGGCCGTGAAGAAACTGGTCTCGCGCAGTTGCGGCGAGCTGTCCATGCCGCAGGCGCGCATGAAGGCCAGGGTTTCATCGATGCGGTCGGCGAGGTGGCTGTACTTCTCCGCCAGCGCCGAGTTGGCGATGAAATCGAGGTTCCACTTGTGCACCTGATGCAGGTCGGCAAAACCGCCCTGGGCGAAGGCGCGCAGCAGGTTGAGGGTGGCGGTGGACTGGTGATAGGACTGCAGCAGACGCTCCGGATCCGGCACGCGGCTGGCCGAGTCGAAACCAATGCCGTTGACGATGTCGCCCCGGTAGGCCGGCAGGGTCACGCCGTCGATGGTCTCGTCGTTGGCCGAGCGCGGCTTGGCGAACTGGCCGGCCATGCGCCCGACCTTGACCACCGGGCAACCGGCGGCGAAGGTCATGACGATCGCCATTTGCAGCAACACTTTAAAGGTGTCGCGAATCTTTGCGGCAGAGAACTCGGCGAAGCTTTCCGCGCAATCGCCGCCCTGCAGCAGGAACGCCCGGCCCTGGGTGACTTCGGCAAACTGACGACGCAGCTCGCGCGCTTCGCCGGCAAACACCAGCGGCGGATAGCTGGCCAGCGTCTGCTCGACCTGGCGCAGATGCGCAGCGTCGGGGTATTGGGGTTGTTGCTGGATCGGCAGGGCGCGCCAGCTGTCAGGGCTCCAGGGTTGGCTCATCACGGTCTCTAAGGTTCTACGCACGGACGGCCATGTTAGCAGCAATTAGTGCGTGACCTGCTCCCGCCGCTTCGCCGACAATCGCCGCTTTGCCACGGCACCACAGCGGTGCCATCGCGTCACCGCGCCCGGTGACCACCAGGAGACGAAATGACTGAGGAGCGCGTCGAGCTGTTGCTCGCCGAGGTACAGGATGAGTTCGGCGTGATTCGCGTGCTGGAAGTGGCCGACTACCGCTTTCTGGAGTTCGGCGATGCCATCGAGCAAAGCTGCGTGTTTACCGCCGACCCGAGCTGGCTGGAGTACGACTACACCCGGGCGATGCTGATCGGCGCGTTGTGCCATGAGCAACCGGAGAGTGCGCTGTTCCTCGGGCTGGGCGCGGGAACGCTGACCCAGGCCTGCCTCAAGTTCCTGCCGCTGGAAGATGTCGAAGCCATCGAACTGCGCCCCGACGTACCGCGTCTGGCCATCGAATACCTCGGGCTGGATGACGATCCACGGTTGTACATCCGCGTCGGCGATGCCCTCGAATTGCTGCCGACGGCAGAACCTGCGGATCTGATTTTTGTCGACCTGTACACCGATGTCGGCCCCGGCGCCGGGCACCTTGCGTGGAATTTCCTCGGTGACTGTCAGAAACGTCTGAATCCTGGCGGCTGGCTGGTGATCAACCAATGGGCCACCGATGACGGCAAACCCTTGGGCGCGGCGCTGCTGCGCGGGCTCTATCACCGGCATTACTGGGAACTGCCGGTGAAGGAGGGCAACGTGATTCTGATCGTACCGGCGGATCTTGATCAGGTGCTGGACATGCAGGCGCTGACCGCCCGGGCTGAAGCGCTGGCGCCGAAGCTGGGTTACTCGTTGCAGGCGTTGATCAACTGCATCCGTCCGGCGACCTGATCTTCAAAGGCCTTTGAAAACGCCAGGCCTGCGCTCCACCAGCGAGCGCACACCTTCCTTGGCGTCTTCAGTGGCCAGCAACTTCTTCACCAGTGGCGGCAAGCTCTTAGCCGCCGCAGTTTCTCCTTCATAGCGCGCCTGACGCGCCGACATCAGCGTCGCCTGCACGCCAAGCGGCGCCTGCCGGGCGATGCGCTCGGCCAGTTCGATGGCACGCGGCAGCAGATCTTCGCTGGCCATGACTTCCTGCACCAGGCCCAAGCGTAGCGCATCATGGGCATCGAACTCGTCACCGGTCAGCAGCCAGCGCATCGCGTTGCCCCAGCCGGCGATCTGATGAAAGCGCAATGTCGCACCGCCGAACGGAAAGATCCCGCGCTGTACTTCCATCTGCGCGAAACGAGTGTTGCTGGCGCACAGGTTGATGTCGGCAGCGAGCATCAATTCGATACCGATGGTCAGGCAATAACCCTGCGCGGCCACGATCACCGGTTTGCTGACCCGTGGCCCGACGAACACGCCCCATGGATCGCAACCACCGGGCGGTACCTGCCAGCCATGGGCGAGGGCAGAACTGGCATTGACCAGATCGAGCCCGGCGGTGAAATGTTCGCCGTGCCCGAACACCACCGCCACCCGTGCGTCACTGTCGGCCTCGAATTCGCCGTAGGCCAGGGCCAGGTCGTTGAGCAGGTCGAGGTCGAAGGCATTGCGCTTGGCGGCGCGGTCCAGGCCGATCAAATGCACGTGGCCGTGACGCGCACGGCTCACGCGGCCGGGGCAGGGCTGATTCATGGGTGTTTCCTCGCAGGGGAAGAAAGGGTGCAGCGACCAGATGCCGCACGTCGGTGAATCGTTTAAGCGCCATCGCCCGCAGGGCCGGGGTCTTTGAAAAATAGACCTTTGCCCGATTATCCGCAAAACCCCGTTACACGGCGGTGACAACTGTATTTCACCGATAAAAAAAGCTCCCTTTTTGGGCAAATTCCGGTATAGTGCGCGCCGGCCTTTAACCGGGCCGCGTTTAGGTAGCGCAATTCCCCGAAGTCAGCTTCGGCTGCACGTCCGCACTGCGGGCTCTTCCTTGACGATTCTTTTTCATTCATTCGTTTTCGCAAATCCCCGCCGACAAAGCTGCCAGGGCGACTCTTGAGTCTCAACACGGCATGTGCAGCTTTGGAGCATGGGTCTTTGCGGATGCACTTAGAGGCAGACCCATGACCCAGGAAATCGGCGGCTTCGCCGCTCTTGAACTTCATCCCAATATTGTCGCTGCAGTAGTCGCTACCGGCTATGAAGAGCCTTCGGCCATTCAGCAGCAGTCGATCCCGATCATCCTCGCCGGTCACGATATGATTGGTCAGGCGCAAACCGGTACCGGTAAAACCGCTGCCTTTGCCCTGCCTATCCTGCACCGCATTGATCCGTCCAAGCGCGAGCCGCAAGCTCTGATCCTGGCCCCAACTCGTGAGTTGGCGCTGCAAGTTGCAACCGCTTTCGAAACCTACGCCAAGCAAATGCCGGGCGTGACTGTTGTGGCTGTCTACGGCGGCGCGCCGATGGGCCCACAATTGAAAGCAATCCGTAATGGCGCACAGATCGTTGTCGCCACTCCGGGCCGTCTGTGCGACCACCTGCGTCGCGACGAAAAAGTACTGCAGACCGTGAACCACCTGGTTCTCGACGAAGCAGACGAAATGCTCAAACTGGGCTTCATGGACGACCTCGAAGTCATCTTCAAGGCCATGCCGGAAACCCGTCAGACCGTATTGTTCTCGGCGACCCTGCCGCAATCGATCCGTGCCATCGCCGAGCGTCACCTGCGCGATCCAAAGCACGTGAAGATCCAGAGCAAGACCCAGACCGTTACCGCGATCGAACAGGCTCACCTGTTGGTTCACGCTGACCAGAAGACTTCTGCCGTTCTCAGCTTGCTGGAAGTGGAAGATTTCGACGCTCTGATCATGTTCGTGCGCACCAAGCAAGCGACCCTGGATCTGGCCAGCGCCCTCGACGCCAAAGGCTACAAAGCCGCAGCGTTGAACGGCGACATCGCCCAGAACCAGCGTGAGCGCGTCATCGACTCGCTGAAAGATGGCCGTCTGGACATCGTTGTAGCGACCGACGTAGCCGCCCGTGGTCTGGACGTTCCGCGCATCACCCACGTGTTCAACGTGGACATGCCGTACGATCCGGAATCCTACGTGCACCGTATCGGCCGTACCGGCCGTGCCGGTCGCGAAGGCCGCGCGCTGCTGCTGGTGACTCCGCGTGAGCGCCGCATGCTGCAGGTAATCGAGCGTGTGACCGGTCAGAAAGTTGCCGAAGTGCGTCTGCCGGATGCCCAGGCCGTTCTCGATGCCCGCATCAAGAAACTGACCAACAGCCTGTCGCCACTGGTGGCTGACGCCGAATCGACTCACGGTGATCTGCTGGATCGCCTGACCGCCGACATCGGTTGCACCCCGCGTGCCCTGGCTGCCGCACTGCTGCGCAAGGCCACCAATGGTCAGGCGCTGAACCTGGCAGCGATCGAGAAGGAACGTCCACTGGTGCCGAACAGCGCGCCACGTGGCGACCGTCCTGAGCGTTCCGGTGATCGTCCGGACCGTGGTGACCGCGAGCGTCGTGCTCCGATGCCATTGGGCGAAGGCCGTGCCCGTTGCCGTACCGCGCTGGGCGCGCGTGACGGTATCGCGGCGAAAAACCTGCTGGGCGCCATCCTCAACGAAGGTGGTCTGGCACGTGAAGCCATCGGTCGCATCCAGGTGCGTGACAGCTTCAGCCTCGTCGAGCTGCCGGAAGATGGTCTGGACAAACTCCTGACCAAGCTGAAGGACACTCGCGTTGCCGGTAAGCAGCTGAAACTGCGTCGCTACCGCGAAGATTGATCCGCCTCTGGGCTGATTGATCGAACATAAAAAATCCCCGACTGGTTCGGGGATTTTTTTTGCCTGCGATTTAGGCATCAGCCGAAGCGATAGATGTCCATGCCCAGCGCGCCCATAGTGAAACCTTGATGCGCAATGCTGAATTCACCGCCAGCGCCGCGGGCGAAGTACAGCGGCAACAGGTGCTCGTCACTGGGATGGCTGCGTACGGCGTTCGGTGCCTGCTGGCGGTAATCGTGCAGGGCGGCTCCGTCGTTGGCGGCGAGCTTGTCGACTATCCAGTCGCGGAAATCCCGGGCCCACGGCTCGACGCTTTCCGGGCCGGCGTGCCAGTCCAGTTCCCGCAGGTTGTGGGTGATGCTGCCGGAGCCGATCAACAGAATGCCCTGTTCGCGCAGACTGGCCAGCGCTTGACCGACGCGGTTCTGCAACGCCGGGCCGCCACGGCTGGGCAGGGAAACCTGGACCACCGGGATGTCGGCTTGCGGGTACATCAGCGAGAGCGGAACCCACACGCCGTGATCGAACGGTCGTTGTGGATCGAGACGTGCGGGCAGGTCGTTGGCGGTCAGCAGGTCGGCAACCTCGCGGGCCAGTTGCGGATTGCCCGGTGCCGGGTACTGAACTTCAAACAGCGCACGGGGGAAGCCACCGAAGTCATGCCAGGTTTCCGGTTGCGCATGGCTGCTGACCAGCAGCTCATGGCTTTCCCAATGGGCGGAAACGATGACGATGGCTTTCGGGCGTGGCAGTTCGGCCGCCAGCCGCGCCAGGGCCGGGCCGCTGGCGCCGGGCTCCAGCGCCAGCATGGGCGAGCCGTGAGAGATAAACAGGCTGGGAAACATGGAAGAGTTCCTGAGCGTTAAGATGGCTCATCTTCAGTCAGTTCATTGATCTAATTCCAATATAAGTTTTAACGCCTTTTGATCGAATTCTTAGGAGGATGCATGCAGCCGGAGTTTTGGCACAAGAAGTGGGAATCGAACCAGATCGGCTTTCACCAGCCTGAGGTGAACCCGTATTTGCAGCGGCACTGGCCCGATCTGGCCATCCCGGCGCAAGCGCGTGTGCTGGTGCCGTTGTGTGGGAAAAGCCTGGATCTGTTGTGGCTTGCTGGTCGTGGTCATCAGGTGCTTGGTGTCGAGCTGTCGGAGAAGGCTGTGGAAGACTTCTTTCTTGAGCAGCAATTGCAGCCGCAGGTGATCGAGCAGGGCGACTTCAAGGTTTATCGCGCTGGCGCGATCGAGTTGTGGTGCGGGGATTTCTTTTCGCTGACGGCGGCTGATGTGGCCGGTTGCACCGCGCTGTATGACCGGGCGGCAGTGATTGCCTTGCCGCCAGCGATGCGCGAGCGTTATGCGGCGCACTTGCAGGGACTTTTGCCGATATGCCGAGGGCTGTTGGTGACGCTGGATTATGACCAGTCGCAGATGCCCGGGCCGCCATTTTCCGTAGACGATGCCGAAGTGCAGCGTTTGCTGGGCAGTACCTGGCGCGTCGAGATGCTGGAAGAGCAGGATGTACTCGGTGACAGCTGGAAGTTCGTGCAGGCCGGCGTTACGCGGCTGGAGGAACGGGTTTACCGGATTTCCGGACAGTAATCGACAGGCAAAAAAAAGGCCCGCATCACTGCGGGCCTTTTGGTTGGTGCGCCGGTTTGATCAACCGCGACGACGCAGGGCGTCGATACGCTCTTCCAGCGGCGGGTGGCTCATGAACATGCGGGCGAACCCTTGTTTGATGCCACCGTTGATGCCGAAGGCGTTCAGGGTGTCAGGCATGTGCACCGGCAGGCCCTGTTCGGCGCGCAGACGTTGCAATGCGTTGATCATCGCGCCCGTACCGGCCAGGCGTGCACCGGCATCGTCAGCACGGAACTCACGTTTACGCGAGAACCACATCACGATCGCGCTGGCCAGAATACCCAGCACCAGCTCGGCGAAGATGGTCGCGATGTAGTAGGCCATGCCCTGGCCTTCTTCGTTCTTGAAGATCACCTTGTCGACGAAGTTGCCGATGATTCGTGCAAAGAACATCACGAAGGTGTTCACCACGCCCTGGATCAGCGCCAGGGTGACCATGTCGCCGTTGGCCACGTGACCGATCTCGTGGGCCAGCACGGCCCGCACTTCATCTTCCTTGAAACGTTCGAGCAAGCCCTGGCTGACCGCGACCAGTGCGTCGTTCTTGTTCCAGCCGGTAGCGAAGGCGTTGGCTTCGTAGGCCGGGAAAATCCCGACTTCAGGCATCTTGATCCCGGCTTCCCGGGACAGTTGCTCGACGGTTTGCAGCAGCCATTGTTCGTGGCGGGTGCGTGGCTGGGTGATGATCTGGGTGCTGGTGCTCATCTTCGCCATCCACTTGGAGATGAACAGCGAGAACAGGGAGCCGGCGAAACCAAAGACTGCACAGAAGACCAGCAGCTGACTGAGGTTGAGATCAACCCCGTTGGCCGCCATGAACCCGTTGAAGCCGAAAAGGCTCAGGGTGATGCTGGCTATCAGCACGACCGCCAGGTTAGTGGCCAAAAACAGCAGGATGCGCATCATGGTTGTAGAAATCTCCTCAAGCTAAAGATGTAGCGTACTGCGGGGTATATAAGGTGCGGCACCTGGCGATTCAACCGAGTGACTATTTCAAACTGTGTCCTACACCGGATTCGTCGGGCATGGGACATTTCCCACCGCCGGATCCGCTATGGATGACAGGCACGCGGCACCCGGTCTCATTGCGTCAGGCACACATGATTCGTATGAGTCGAAAGTGTAGAAGGTGCTGGAGGAGGGGCGGAGCAGAAGTGTTGCTGAATCAGACAGTGCGCAACGTTCGGGCCGTTGCGCACTGAGCGCCGGTTACTGGCGGTAGGACTTGAGGAAGTTGCCGATGCGACCGATGGCCATGTCCAGGTCATCGACCCGCGGCAGGGTGACCACGCGGAAGTGGTCAGGCCACGGCCAGTTGAACGCCGTGCCTTGCACCACCAGCAGCTTCTCGGAGAGCAGCAGGTCGAGCACGAACTTCTCGTCGTTGTGGATCGGGCAGACTTTCGGGTCGATCTTCGGGAACGCGTACAGCGCGCCCATCGGCTTCACGCAGCTCACGCCGGGAATGTCGTTGAGCAATTCCCAGGTACGGTTGCGTTGTTCCAGTAGGCGACCTTGCGGCAGCACCAGATCATTGATGCTCTGATAGCCACCCAGAGCGGTCTGAATCGCATGCTGGCTCGGCACGTTTGCGCACAGGCGCATGTTGGCCAGCATGTCGATGCCTTCGATGTAGCTGTGGGCGTTGTGTTTCGGCCCGGAAATGGCGATCCAGCCGGAACGGAAACCGGCCACGCGATACGATTTGGACAGACCGTTGAAGGTCAGGCACAGCAGATCCGGGGCCAGCGAAGCGGTGCAGATGTGCACGGCGTCGTCGTAGAGGATCTTGTCGTAGATCTCGTCGGAGAACACCACCAGGTTGTGCTGACGGGCCAGTTCCAGCATGCCGAGCAGCACTTCCTTCGAATACACCGCGCCGGTCGGGTTGTTCGGGTTGATGATCACCATCGCCTTGGTGTTCGGGGTGATCTTGGCCTTGATGTCGGCCAGGTCCGGGAACCAGTCGGCGCCCTCATCGCACAGGTAATGCACCGCGTTACCGCCGGCCAGGCTCACGGCAGCGGTCCACAGCGGGTAGTCCGGCGCCGGCACCAGCACTTCGTCGCCGTTGTTGAGCAGTGCCTGCAGCGACATCACGATCAGCTCGGACACGCCGTTGCCCAGGTAGATGTCTTCGATGCCGACACCTTCGACCTGCTTTTGCTGGTAGTACTGCATCACCGCCTTGCGCGCGCTGAACAGGCCTTTGGAATCGCTGTAGCCCTGGGCGGTCGGCAGGTTGCGGATCACATCCTGGAGAATTTCGTCCGGCGCTTCGAAACCAAAGGGCGCCGGGTTGCCGATGTTCAGCTTGAGGATGCGATGGCCCTCCTCTTCCAGGCGTTTGGCGTGCTTGAGCACCGGGCCGCGAATGTCGTAGCAGACGTTGGCGAGCTTGTTCGATTTGCTGAACTGCATGGCGATGTGATCCCGAAAATGAACGATCCAGGCGGCGGGTGGACAACCGTGCTGGGAATCCTGCGTCTTCACACAGGCAAGTGTCTCGAGCGGCGGTTTCCAACAATCCGTTTGAATGCGCAGGAACCCGCTGCCAGACTGGCGTGTGACGAGGCGCAATCATACGTGCCGCCCGATCCGTGGAAAAGGTACAGATCGGGCTTTTTCAGCCGCTGAGGTGTGATGATGGAAAAGATTGAAAAGACCCTGGAAGAATGGCGGGCGATGCTCGACCCCGAGCAATACAACGTGTGCCGTCTCAGTGCTACCGAGCGACCGTTCTCCGGTAAATACAACGCCACCAAGACTGACGGTGTCTATCACTGCGTCTGCTGCAACGAGCCATTGTTTGATTCCAAGACCAAATTCGATTCCGGTTGCGGCTGGCCAAGCTTCTACGCGCCGATCGGCGAGAGCGCCATGACCGAAATCCGTGACACCAGCCACGGCATGATCCGCACCGAAGTGAAATGCGCCAAGTGCGATGCGCACCTGGGCCACGTATTCCCTGACGGTCCGCCGCCGACCGGCCTGCGTTACTGCATCAACTCGGTGTGCCTGGACCTGGTGCCGCGCGAGTAACCGATACGGGCGATCCATGGGTCGCCTTTCGAATAATTAAATTGCACACAATTCAATTGCTCGCTATTTTTGCCGTCTACCCATTTTTCAAGAGTGCGCACCATGAGCGATAACCTGCTGAACATTCCGTGCACCACCATCAAAGGCGAGCAGAAGACCCTCGCCGATTTCGCCGGCAAGGCAGTGCTGGTGGTCAACACCGCCAGCAAATGCGGTTTCACGCCGCAGTACAAAGGCCTTGAGGAACTGTGGCAGACCTACAAGGATCAGGGCCTGGTGGTGCTGGGCTTCCCGTGCAATCAGTTCGGCAAGCAGGAGCCGGGCAACGAGGGCGCCATCAGCGAGTTCTGCGAGCTGAACTACGGTGTCAGCTTCCCGCTGTTCAAGAAGATCGAAGTCAATGGTAACGGCGCGCATCCACTGTTCGTGCAGTTGAAGAAACGCGCGCCAGGCGTGCTGGGCTCTCAGGGCATCAAGTGGAATTTCACCAAGTTCCTGATCGGCAAGGACGGCCAGTTGGTCAAGCGCTTCGCCCCGGCCACCAAGCCGCAGGATCTGAGCCGCGAGATCGAAGCCCTGCTCAAATGAACAGCCTGTCCGCCGATTCGCTGAAGCTCGACAGTCAGCTGTGCTTCAAGTTGTATGCCGCATCGCGGGCGGTGATCCGTGCCTACAAACCGATGCTCGATCAGCTTGGCCTGACCTACCCGCAATACCTGGCGATGCTGGTGTTGTGGGAATGGCAGCAAACCGCGCCGGAGCAACCGACGGTCAAGGCGCTGGGTGAGCGTCTGGCACTGGATTCCGGCACGCTGACGCCGTTGCTCAAGCGTCTGGAGCAACTGCAACTGGTCCAGCGTCAGCGCTCGGCCCGTGACGAGCGTGAGGTTCATCTGAGCCTAACGCCGCAAGGGCAGACGCTGCGTGAACAGGTCGGGCCGTTGAAGGCGCGGCTGTTGTGCGACAGCGGGGTGGATCTGGACCGGCTCAATGACTTGCGCGACGGTCTCGATCACCTGCTGGGGCAGATCAAAGCACTGTCGTAGTCGGAATCCACTGGTCCAGCAGCGCCGCCAGCTCTTCACGGCGGAACGGCTTGGCCAGGTAGTCGCTCATGCCCGCCGCCCGGCAACGTTCGCGTTCCTCGGACATGGCGTTGGCGGTCAGGGCGACGATCGGCAGATGCGGCCAGCGTCCGCTTTGGCGGATCTGGCGGCTGGCTTCGTAGCCGTCCATCACCGGCATATTGCAGTCCATCAGCACCAGATCGAATTCGTCGTGTTCCAGCTGATCCAGCGCTTCCACGCCATGGGCGGCGACTACAACGTCGCAGCCGAGTTTGCCCAGCATGCCCTTGGCCACCAACTGGTTGACCGGGTTGTCCTCCACCAACAGCACCCGACCGCGCCGCTGCGACGGCACGTTTTCGAGGCGTGCGCGGTCGATGGTGGTGAGGTCCGGCAACAGTGTCCGGCGCAGATTCTGATACAGCGCGTTGCGAGCCAGCGGTCGGGCCTGCTGCTGCAACGGGGCGAGGGCGGTGGCTTCTTCACCCGGCATGAAGCTGCCATAAGCGGTCACCAGCAGAATCGGTGCCGTCATCGCCGGGCGCAGGCCGAAAAGGCATTCCGGGCAGTCGGTGATGATGACGTCGGGGGATAGACCGAGCAGCGGGTCGTCGAGGGTTCGCTGCTCGTAGGTCAGTCCCCAGACCGGCAGCAGACTTTCCAGCAGCTCCGCCAGCCCGCTGACCGCGTTGGTGATCGCCAGCACCTTGCCGTGCAACGGTGGCGGAATCACCGCGCGGGTGTGGCAGGGCAGTGGCAGTTCGGCGCAGAACTGACTGCCGAAACCCACTTCGGAGCTGATGGTCAGGCGCCCCTGCATCGCTTCGCAAAGGTTGTAGGTCAATGCCAGCCCGAGCCCGGTGCCGCCGTATTGGCGGGTGATGCCGGCACCCGCCTGGGTGAACGGCTGGAATATCTTCACCTGCGCTTCCTGGGCGATACCGATGCCGGTGTCGCAGACTTCGATCCGGACGCCGTCCTTCCAGGTGGACAAGCGCACATCGACCCGACCGAAACGGGTGAATTTCAGCGCATTGGACAGAAGGTTGCTGACGATCTGCCTGACCCGGGTCGGATCGCCGAGTACCAGCGCCGGGAAGTACGGATCGATCAGGCAAGTCAGTTCAACGCTCGGCGCTGCGTTCTGCGACAGCAGGTTGGCGGTGTCTTCGATCAGCGAGCCGAGATCGAACGGAATGTGTTCGAGTTCCAGTTGCCCGGCATCGAATTTCGACAGGTCGAGAATATCGTTGAGCAGCTCTACCAGCACTTTGCCCGAGTCGTGGGCGATCGACAGTTGTTGCTGCTGTTCGGCGTTGAGCGGGCCGTCGAGCGACAGGGCGATCATCCCGAGCAGGCCGTTGAGCGGGGTGCGGATCTCGTGGCTCATGTTGGCGAGAAAGGCCGAACGCGCTTCGGCCATGTCCAGTGCCGTGCTGCGGGCCACTTCGAGTTCCTGGTTGGACTGGCTGAGCCGCGCGTTGATCGCCTTGAGCTCGGCGGTACGCGCGGACACGATGTCTTCGAGTTGCGCGAGGTAGTCGGTGAGGCGGTTTTCCGCATTGCGCCGCTGCTGGATTTCCGTGGCGATGTTTTCGAACTGCTGGTTGGCAACTTTGACCAGCACGCCGATCTCGTCGTTGGCGTGCCCCCCCGGACATTCCAGGGTGGTCGGCTCGGCGCTGCGCGGGTCGCGGCCGCTGAGTTCGCGAATCACCCGCACCAGCGGTTTGGTCAGCATCACGTAGAACAGCGCGAGCAGGATCCCGGTGAGAATCAGGCTGCGGGCGAAACCGTTGAGCAGCGTGACTTCCGCGCGGCGCAGGAAGCGGCTGCCGAACGCGTAGGTGTCGACTTCCAGGCGCAGGGTGCCGAGGGATTCGTTGGGCAAGTGATCGAGGTAGAGGCGGTCTTCGAACTGGCGTTTGGCGCCGAACAGGAAGTCGCTGATCATGCGGTAGCCGCTTTGCAGCTCCGGGCGTTTGACGTTGGCCAGCACCGTCTGGTTGTTGTCGGTCAGTTGTGCGGAAATGATCGCCGGAGAGCGCAGCAGGCCCAGGGTCAGTTCCTGCGCCAGTTCGGCATCGATGTTGTAGGCGATGCGCGAGGCCGGGTTATGGCTGATTTCCAGCAAAGACAGGATTTCACGGTTGATGGACGCGTCTTCACTGGCATAATCGATGCCGATTTGCAGCAGGCTGAGCAGCGTGCCCAGAATGAACCCGACCAGCACGGTAAGCCGGGCCTGTTTGTACGACAGCCGGTGGGTGAATTTGATATCCATGGGGTGTTGAACCACTTCCGTTTCCCTTCGCTGCTCAAGCATAGTCGATCATGCACGGATTCCGGGGTTCCCGAAGCGCCTTGTAACAAGGCCCGGGACAGGTTTCGAACGCTGTCTGTCATCGCTGCATCGCCATCATCACTGTGAACGAGCCCGAGGAGAAGACGTGGATTCCCGATTGAATGCTTTTCTTGAACGCGCCGAGTCGGTTCTGGCGCGGATCGAACCACTGCTGCCGGCTCCACGCCCGGTCATCGACTGGGGTACCTGCCTCGCCGCACGCTGGCAGCGTGACGGTCGCAGCGGTTATCTGCTGCCGCTGGAAGTCAGTCTCGACATGCGCCTGTCGGACCTGATCGGCGTCGACCGCCAGCTGGAGCAACTGGGCCGCAACACTCAGCAATTTCTCGACGGCATGCCGGCCAACCACGCGCTGCTGTGGGGTTCGCGCGGTACCGGTAAATCGTCGCTGGTGCGTGCGCTGCTGGCAGAGCATGCCAAGGCCGGTTTGCGCCTGATCGAAATCGAGCGCGATCACCTGGCGGACCTGCCACGGGTGGTGGAGCAGATCGCCAAGCTGCCGCAGCGCTTTGTGCTGTTCTGCGATGACCTGTCGTTCGAGTCCGGCGAAGGCGACTACCGCGTGCTGAAAAGCGTGCTGGACGGCTCGCTCGAACAGGCGCCGGACAACGTGTTGCTGTACGCCACTTCCAACCGTCGCCATCTGGTGCCGGAAAAGGAAAGCGACAACGAAAACTGGAAGCGCGTCGATGGTGAGCTGCATCCGAGCGAGGCGGTTGAAGACAAGATCGCGCTGTCGGATCGCTTCGGCCTGTGGCTGTCGTTCTATCCGTTTACCCAGGAACATTTCCTAAACGTCGTCGAACACTGGATCGGCCAGTTGGCCGCCAAGGCCGGCCTGAGCTGGGAGCGCGACGAACAACTGGACATTCTCGCCGTGCGCTGGGCAACCGGCCGTGGCAACCGCAACGGACGTTGCGCGTACCAATTCGCCCGTTACTGGGTGGGACTGAAATTGTTGGAGCACAAGGCATGATTGATTTGCAACAGAGCGGCCAAGGCCTCGAAGGCTATGGCATGTTGGCCGCGCAACTGGAATCGCTGCTGGCGGACGAGCGCGATTTCATCGCCAACGCCGCGCAGTTTTCGGCGTTCCTGTTCAACCAGCTCGATGACCTGAACTGGGCCGGTTTCTACCTCAATCGCAACGAAGAGCTGGTGCTCGGCCCGTTCCAGGGCCAGATCGCCTGTGTGCGCATTCCGTTCGGTCGCGGTGTGTGCGGCGCGGCGGCTGCCAGCCTGCAGACGCAACGGGTCGAAGACGTTCATGCGTTCCCCGGTCACATCGCCTGCGACAGCGCGTCGAACAGCGAACTGGTCGTGCCGTTGGTCAAGGACGGTCGCCTGATCGGCGTGCTCGACCTCGACAGCCCGAAGCTCGCGCGTTTCGGTGCCGACGATCAGGCCGGGATCGAACAACTGGCGGCGATCTTCCTGCGTCTGACCGACTGCTGATCACGCCGCCAGGCCTGCCTTGAGCAGCACGGCCGCCGGGTCCACGGCATCGATCTGCCGTGGATCGAGAAAGCGCGTGGCGTACTGCAAATACACGCCATCGCGGATGAACAGCCCGAACAGCTCGGCATCGATGTGCGCTTCGCGGCACATGGTGGCCATGATCCCCAGCGCTTCACTGAGGGACTTGGCTTTTTTGTACGGGCGATCGGCAGCGGTCAGGGCTTCGAAAATATCGGCAATCGCCATCATGCGCGCCGGCAGGCTCATGTCTTCGCGCTTCAGGCGCTTGGGATAACCGGTGCCATCCATCTTTTCGTGATGCCCGCCGGCGATTTCCGCGACGCTGTTCAGATGCCCGGGGAAGGGCAGGTGGCTGAGCATCAGGATCGTCTGCACCATGTGGTGGTTGATGATGTAGCGTTCCTCGCGGGTCAGGGTTCCCCGGGGAATGCTCAGGTTGTACAGCTCGCCGCGATTGTATTTGTACGGTGGCACGTCGAGCTTGAAGCCCCACGGATTGTCCTCGGGAATCAACTCGCCTTCGGCGCGTTCCAGCAGATGTTCGGGCTTGTCTGCCAGCAACGGTTCGGTGACCGGCAAGGTCGGTGCCGGGGTGCGTGACTGACGCCGGTTCTCTTCCCATGACAGGCCCAGCCGATCATCCAGCGTGCGCGTCCATGGGCGTTTCGCGATGCCTTGCAGGCGTTGCAGGTCGGCCTCGGCCATCGCTTCACTGCCCAGATTACAGTGGGCGACGAATGCAAAATCATCATCCAGTGCTGTCAGGGTTGCGTCGCGCAGCTCGGCCAGTTGCCGTTCTTCGCCGCCCATGGCCAGGGCTTGCCAGTAGCTGACCCAGGCATCGCGCTTGAGCACTTCGAAGCGGGTGCGGATTTCGTGCAGGCGATCGTTCAGGGTTTCCAGTTTGGTGGCTTTGTCGACCACGTATTCCGGGGTCGTGACCTTGCCGCAATCGTGCAGCCAGGCGGCGATGTGCAGGGCCTCCCATTCGTCTTCGTTCGGCTGGTAATCGCTGAAGGCCGGCGCCTCACTGGCTGCGGCGGCATGGGCGAGCATCAGGGTCAGCTCCGGCACGCGCTGGCAATGCCCGCCGGTATAAGGACTCTTGGCATCGATGGCGCCGGCCAGCAGTTGAATGAACGCATCCAGCAGTTGCTTCTGCCGGGCTTGCAGGCGCTGGCTTTCGATACTCACCGCCGCTGCCCCGGACACCGCTTGCAGGAAGGCAATGCGGTCGGGCCGCAGCTTTTCCAGATCACTCGCCGTGCCGCTGTCATTGATCAGCAGTACCAGCAGGCCGACGGTCTCGTTGTGTCGGTTATGCAAACGGATACCGATCAGGTGCACCCTTGGCGACTCCATGGCCAGCAGCACTTTCTGCAAGTCGGTGGCCTGTTCGAAACCCAGATTGCTCACGACGGTGTTGGCGTTCGCCAGTTCCCGAAACCATTCGGGGCCCTGAGTAGCGTCAAGATTGCGCCCCTGAATATCGAACGCGGCCAGGGCTTGTGACGCGCCATCCACCACCAGTCCGTAGGGCTCCATCCGGTTGCCATCATTTTCGCGAAGATAAATCAGGCCCGCCTGGGCCTGGGCGATCTGCACGGTCTCGAACAGGACTCGTTGCAGCAACGGGGCGAAGCGGGTTTCGGCGGTCAGGCTGTCGGTGATCCGGAAGAAACTGGCCAAGGTGTCCTTCATGCGGGCCATCGACAGACTCAACTGGTCGACCTCCAGCACCGGTGATCGACGGGTCACGGGAAAATTGAAATCGAAACTGCGAATCGCATCGGCCTCCTTGACCAGCGCATGCAGCGGCTTGACCAGAATCCGCGAGATCAGCCACCCGAGCGGCAGGCACAACAGCAGGGTGGCCAAGGTGATCAGCGCGCCTTGCCAGCGCATGCGATAGGCGTCGACCAGCAACTCGTCCTCCGGCACCAGCAACGCCATCTGCAAACCTTTCGGCCCGCCTTCCTGCAACTGGCTGCGGGCGACGATCCATAGTCGGCCATCGGCCTTGAGCCGATTGCTCTGATGGCCGGACAACAAGGCGCCAAGGGCGGGGCTCAAGTCGGCAGCCTTGGCCAGACGCGCCGTACGGTCATCGACGATCAGCCGGCTGCTGTCGGGGTAGGCCACGGCGTTGCCTTCGGCGTCGAACAGGACGATTTCCGTGGCCGGTGTTACCACATGTTTGATCAGGGTTGCGGAGAGTGCGTCGAGAGTCAGGTCGGCGCCGATCACCGCGTCATCACCGCTGCGTCGGGCCAGCGTCGTGCCGACGTTGTGGGTGGAGAAAAAGACGTAGGGTTCGGTGGTGATCTGTTCGGTCTGTTGCCGCGCGTTGATGTACCAGGCGCGGCTGCGAGGATCATAAGGATCGTCGGGGTTGTCCTGCCGGCCGACCGGAGACAGTGCCTGGTCGAAGAACAGCGACTGCGAATGCGCCTGACCGCTGGCGTCGTGTTCGATGCTCCAGACCTGAAACGCCGCGGCGTCCGGTGCCTTGAGCAGGGTTTTCAGCGCCGGCGTGCGCAAAGGACGAACCATGAAAAAATCGCCGTTGCCATAACCCAGGTACAGCGAGGCCAGATCCGGGTTGTCCGTCAGGGACTGGCTGAACGGCTTTAGCAGCGCCAGACGCTGTTCGAGGCCGGAAGAGCGGGCGGCGGGGGTGTCCGCCAGCAGGCTTAGCAGGTGCCGGATCGGTGCATAAGTGGCCTGCAGATCAAGGCGCACATCCTGCTCGATGCGGTTGAACAGTTTTTCGCTGCTCGACAGGATGATCTGTGTGGTCTGTCGATAGTTGAACAGACCCAGCACCACCCCGGTGAGCAACAGCAGAAAGGTGAACATGACGCTGATGTGCACATGCAGCGGAAACCGGCGTTGTTCCGGGCGCAGTGGGCTGGGCATTGCGGACTCTCCGTGTAGGTAAGCACACTGCTCAGCGTCCAAGCATAGTTAAGCCCCGGTCACTTTGCTCTCGCTGATCCGGTTCAGTTGCTGTTCCAGTGCCTGCTCCAGTTCCAGGATGGCGAGACGGCTGGCCTGGCAGCGACGCTCGATCTCATCCCCCGGCTGTGCTTGCAGGCACGCCAGCTCAAGCGCATCGCAGCTGTCGATCAGGCGCGAGGCTTGGGCAATGCGCGCGGCGCCCTTGATCTTGTGGGCGATGACGGCCAGCGCGGGAGGATCCCGGGTGAGGGACAGGGCCTGCAATTCCTGCCGGTCAAGACGACTGCTGTTGAGCAGTTCTGCCAGCAAGCGGTGAGTCTGGGACGGGTTGCCACCGGTCAGCAGCGTGAGCCCTTGCAGATTGAACACCGGCGCACGGAACAGCGGCTGAATACTGTCGACCCATTGGCTCAGGCTGTTCAGGCTCAGGGGTTTGAACAGACACTCGTTCATGCCGGCCTGTTTGCAGCGCAGGATCTCCTCCGGCTGGGCATTGGCGGTGAACCCCAGCACCGTGCAGGCCGGACGACGGGTGATTTTTTCGTGCTGACGAATCGCCCGGGTCAGCTCGTAACCGTTCATGACGGGCATGTTGCAATCGGCGATGACCAGATCGAATTCGCCATTTTTCCATTGTTCCAGCCCGCGCAAACCATCTTCGGCGATACAGAAACGATGGCCGAGGTATTCAAGCTGTTGGCACATCAGCAGCCGGTTGGCCGGGTGGTCATCGACCACCAGAACCGTCAACGGAATGAGGGGGGCCTGAATCTGTGGTTCCTCTTCAGCTCTCGCCACTTGCGCAGGCAGGATCGCCACCGGCAGAGAAACAGTGACCTGAGTGCCGATTCCGGGGAGGCTGCTCAACCGCAGTTTTCCACCCATCATCTCGCACAGGTTGCGGCTGATGACCAGCCCCAGTCCCGCACCACCGACGGTTCGCTGCCCGCCGTTGCCGGCCTGGGCGAAGGGTTCGAACAGGCGCGACTGATCCTGCGTCGTGATCCCGATGCCGCTGTCCTGTACGGTCAATTGCATCACCGAGCGTTCGGGGTCGTCCGTGGGTAGAACGTCCAGCGTGATTCTGATGTGTCCTGCTTCGGTGAACTTGATGGCATTGCTGATCAGGTTCGACAGCACCTGCTTGAAGCGCAGCGGGTCGAGGTGTACATCGACATTCAGTTCAGGGGGAGAGACGGACACGGTCAGTGAGAGCTGTTTTTGCCGGGCGAGACCTTCGAAGATTCTGACCACCGAGCCGACGGTATCGATCAGGTTGATTCGTTCGGGGTTCAGGCTCAGCCGCCCGGATTCGATGCGCGCAATGTCCAGGATGTCGCCGATAAGGCCCAGCAAGTCCTTGGCGGAGTGGTAGGCCGTTTCGATGCCCGAGCGATCCGGATGAGCCTGATCCATGCGCTTGAGCGTCAACTCGAGCATGCCGATCACGGCGTTCATCGGGGTGCGGATCTCGTGGCTCATGGTCGCCAGAAACGTACTCTTGGCCCGGTTGGCATCGTCTGCCCGTTCCTTGGCTGCGCGAAGTTCGTCGAGCAGTTCGCGGCGCTCACTGATGTCGATCCAGCCGCCGATGATTCCCTGGACTTCACCGCTGGAGTCCCGGTACGGCAGGATCCAGTGATAGATCGTCAGGTGCCGGTTGCCGATCTGCAAGGGCCGGTCGAGCACCAGCGGTTTACCCTCGGCCACTACCCGCTGATAGTCGGCCTGATACGTCAGGGCCTCGAAAGCATTGTTCAATGCACCCTGCATCACGCTTTTGCCAATGACCTCTTCGCGCCGGGCATTGAACGCCTGGAGATAGCTGTCATTGCAACTTTGCAGGACGCCCTGGCGGTCACGCACGTAGATGGGGTGGGGTGTGCCGTTGACCAGTGAGCCCATGAATTCCAGCTGGTCATTCAAGGCCCGTTCGGCCGCCTTGCGTTGTCTGATCTGGCGGCGCATGTAGGCATTCCACAACAGCGACAGCAGCAACAGCAGGCAGGCGCCGCCGATCACTTGATAGAAAAAACGCTGGTATTGGCGCCAGGTGCCTTGTGAAACGCTCGAGTATCCCCGCCAGCGCCCGTTGATGATGCCCAGTTCTTCGGGGGTGATGCTCATCAGCGTCTTGTCGATGATCGAGCCCAGCTCCGTGTTGTCCCGGGCGGTTGCCAGCGAGAAAGCCGCCTGACGGGTGCCGATGGTGGTGGTGATCTGCAGTGGCTGTTCGAAGATGCGGGAAGTGATGAAGTAGTTGGCGATGACCAGCGAGTTCACGGCGCCCTCGACCTGACCTTCGTCGAGCAGTGCCACGGCGCTGAAGGTGTCCGGCGTTTCGATCAGCTGAATACGCGGAAATTCGGTGCGCAGGTATTCGATCATCGGATTGCCCTGGGCAATCGCCAGCCGCTTGCGTTTGAGCTGGCCCAGGTGCGTCGGGCTGTCGGCCGCTTTTCGGGTCAACAGCACGTAGGAGTTTTCCAGGTAAGGACGGCTGAAGGTCAGGGTTTCTTCGCGTTGAGTGGTGGGCAGCAGGGCGGCGATCAGGTCGGCCTGGTGATTTTCAATCTGCTTGATCATCTCGGCATCGCTGCGGCTGCGGCGTATCTCGAAACGCAGGCCGGTGCGCAGGCGAATGAGTTCGAGCAGGTCGGCACTGATGCCGCGAAAGTTGCCTTCACTGTCGAAGAACGTCAGCGGAGCGAAGGCCTCGTTGACGACAACACTTACGACCGGATGCTTTTTCAGCCATTGTTCTTCGCGTCGGGTCAGTTGCAGCTTCTGGTCGGTGAGCAGTGTGTCGCTGCCGACGCTCCAGCGTTTGGCGATGTTTTCGCGCTCGCTGCCCGGGACAGCCTTGAGCACGGTGTCGATGATGCCGGTCAGTTGCGCGTTGTTGCGATGCACGGCGAAGCTGAAACCGTGGGCCTCGTGCTTGCCGAAATTGGCCATGCGAATGTTGTTCAGGTAACCCTTGCTGATCATGTAGTGGGTGGAGATGGTGTCGCCGAGAAATACGTCCGCCTGATCGAATGCGACCGCGTTGATTGCGTTCTGGTAGGACGGATAGGACGTGATGAGGGCTTTGGGATACATCGCCTTGACCTCATCCAGCGGCAGGTAGTGATAGAGCATGCTCAGCCGCAGACCGGCCAGGCCTTCGGTCAGCGAGCGGGTTTCGCCTTCGCGGGTCACCAGCACCGGCTGGTCGACTGCATAGGGTCGTGACAACACGATGTCAGGGTTCTCCGCTTCGAAACCGTTGGACGTACCCAGGATGTCGATGCTGCCGTCGATCAATGCCCGGATCGCGGCTTCTCGCGAGGCGAAGCGCCTGACCTTGACCGGCAGTCCGGTCGCCTGGCCAATCAGTCCGGCGTAATCCGCCGTGAACCCCTCGAAGTCGTGACCGCTGGTGGTCATGTCGAAGGGCGGATAGTCGGGAGCTGAGGCTCCCAGAATCAACTCTTTGCGAGTGTGCAGCCACGCCGCTTGTGATGGCTCGAACAAGACCGGTAGCGATCGATCGGTCGAGCGCGCGAGCAGGGCAAAGTCCTGAAAACCAGGCGATGCAACTGTGACAGGCGCGCTGAGACTCAGGCATGCACTCAATGCAATCAGAAAATTCTTTAAGCGACGGGGCATGTTGGCTCTCACACGAGTGCGTTACGTTTGGCCATTTCGATAAGTTCTACAAGGGACTTGGCTTTCAGTTTTTGCATCAGGCGTTTTTTATAAGTGCTGACGGTTTTATTGCTGAGAAACATGCCTTTGGCAATTTCCTTGTTGGTGCGCCCTTGGGCAAACAGTTGCAGGACCATCAGTTCCCGGTCATTGACGGATTTGAAAAGTTCAAGTTCTACATAGCGCACATCATCGTGACGAACAGGATTCAAAGCCTGGCTGGGAAAGTAGTTGTAACCGGACAGCACAGCTTTGATTGCACTGACCAGTTCACTCAGGTCTTCCTGTTTACACACATACCCCGACGCACCTGACTGCATGCAGCGGATGCCGAACAGGGTCGGGCATTGTGCGGTCAGCACCAGCGTCTTGAACGGCGAACTCATGGAGTTGAAGCGGGCCAGGACCTCCAGGCCGTCGAGCTTGGGAATGCTGATGTCGAGGATGATCAGGTCGGGCATGCATTCGCGAACCATTTGCATGGCATCGACACCATTATCGGTTTCTCCGACGACTTTATAACCTTCATGCTCCAACAGCATTCGAACGGCGAGGCGGATGACCGGGTGATCGTCGACAATAAAAACGGAGTTCATAATCAAATCCCATACGAGCGCAAATAAAGGGCGAACCTTAGCTCAGATGAATGAACGCACGCATGAACTGACAGTGCGTCAGCGGCAATCAAGGAGAAGTCCTACAAATAAAGAGGAATCAGACTACGTGTTAACTAGGTTTGACGTAGGTAGAGGCGTGAGATGTTCAAGCGTTGTACTTGATTAATTTGGCAGATGCGCAGGAAAAGTTTGTGCGGTCAAGGCTGAAGCTATTATTCGTTGTTTGTTTCTGTCTTCTTGAAACTATAAAAAAGGAAGACTTTGTCTTTTCGCCGCTACTGCACCAGACCCGACCGATCCATTGCAGATCGGTCGGGCGGCAGGCGTCAATGACTGGAACGTCCGGCCATTTCCAGCGCCATGTCGCTGGCGTAGCTGTCGGTCATGCCGGCGATGAAGTCGATCATGCGCAGGAACGACGCGTGCAAGGGGCCGTGCGGATCCGGCGCATTGTTGCCCAGCAGATCGAGAATCCGGCGGCTCTTGAACGACGGCGTGCGGCCGTTGTGCTGTTCCAGGGCCGCACCGCAGAAGGCGTTGAGCAAAATCTCCAGGGTCGTGTAGGCGCCGATTTCGTGCAGGGTCTTGCGCTTGTCCTGGAAGATTTTCTTGCGGGCGATGTCCTTGGCGTTTAGGACGCAGCGTTTGGCGGGACCGTGCATATGCTCCACCAGATCCCCCGGCAGCGTACCGGCCAGCAGCGCATCCTGTTGTTCGACGAAGGCGCGGGCCGCAGCGTTGGTCAGGTGCTCGATGGCCTTGCCGCGCAGGATTGCCAGTTTGCGCCGGCGCGAATCCTGCGGGCCGAGCTGGCGATAGGTTTCCGGCAGGTCATCGCCGACCAGACCGAGCAGCAGCGACTCGACTTCGGCGTAATCCAGCAGCTCCATTTCCAGGCCATCTTCCAGATCGATCAAGGCGTAGCAGATGTCGTCCGCCGCCTCCATCAGATACACCAGCGGATGGCGCGCCCAGCGTTGCTCTTCCAGCTGCGGCAGACCCAGCTTGTGGGCGATCTGTTCGAGCAACGGCAGTTCGCTCTGGTAACAACCGAACTTGTGCTTTTTGTAACCGAGGGAGTCGGCGTGACGCGCGGTCCACGGGTACTTCAGGTAAGTGCCGAGGGTGGCGTAGGTCAGCCGGGTGCCGCCGTCGAACTGGTGATACTCCAGTTGCGTGAGGACCCGGAAGCCCTGCGCATTGCCTTCGAAGTTCAGGAAGTCACCGCGTTCCGCATCACTCATCGCATCCAGCCAGCCGCGTCCGGCAGCCTGCTGGAACCAGTGACGGATCGCATCTTCGCCGGAGTGGCCGAATGGCGGGTTGCCGATGTCGTGCGCCAGGCAGGCCGACTGCACCACCATGCCCAGATCGCTCGGCTCGCACCATTCGGGCAAGGCGCGGCGCAGGGTTTCGCCCACGCGCATCCCCAGCGAACGGCCGACGCAACTGACTTCCAGCGAGTGGGTCAGGCGCGTGTGAATGTGGTCGTTGCTCGACACCGGATGCACCTGGGTCTTGCGCCCCAGGCGGCGGAAGGCGCCGGAGAAGATGATGCGGTCATGGTCTTTATGGAACGGGCTGCGGCCAAGTTCCTGCGGGCTGTGCAACGGTTTGCCGAGACGTTCGCGGTTGAGCAGGGTATGCCAATCCAAGGCTGATTCTCTCCGTCTGGTGACTGATTCCCTAGCTTCCCGGTTCAGGCTGGCATCTGCAAGCGCAACTACAAGCCCGCCGCATCGATGTCGATCAGCAGCAGGCGCTCGCCGTTATCGAAAAACTGTCCGGCGGTCAGGCAATACTGGTTGCTGGTGGCGTCGCGATAGGTGTTGGAAAGGGTCAGGCGTCGTTCTTCCCAGCCTTCGGCCAGCAGGTGATAGAAGTACGGGCGCCATGACCAGTTGTGGCCCAGGTAGCGGTTGTCGGCCACCCAGCCGCTTTGTCGCCATTCCAGGTTTGGCGTCAGCTGGGTGCCGTGACGGTCGCACTGATAAAAGCGCAGCAGCCAGGGAAAGGCGTCGAGCTGTGGCAGAGCGCTGAGTGGAGCGCGGGCCTGGGCCCAGGTTTGCAGGATGGTCATGAGTTCGCTCAGCTGCTGGCGCATGAACATCAGTTTGCTGCGTTCGGCCAGCTTCTGGCGCACATAGGACTGGCGCAGCTCGGCGAAGCGTTCAACGAAGTCATCCGTACCAAAAAGCGCCTCCTGCGCGCGGGCGAACAGAAAACCCTGCACGTAACGCGATCCGCACTCCAGCGCGAAATTCAGTTGCGCCGCGGTTTCCACGCCTTCGGCAATGATCCAGCAGCCAGTCTTTTCGGCCATTTGCGCGAGGGCCTTGACCACGTCACTGCTCGGTCCGCCAAGTGCGGCGGCCTGGAACAGGCGCATGTCGAGTTTGAGAATGTCCGGTTGCAGCGCCAGCACGCGATCGAGCTGGGAATAACCAGCGCCGAAATCGTCGATGGCGATCCGTGCGCCGGCATCGCGATAGCGCGCTACGACTTCGGTCAGGCGCTGGCTGTTACCGCCAAGCTCGGTGATTTCGAAAACTATCCTTTGCGGGTCGATGCCATGCCGGGCGAGCTGTTTCAGGCTCGGCAGCGCCTGGTCGGCACGCAATCGACTGATCCAGCGCGGTGACATGTTCAGGCTGAGAAACCAGTCCGGCGGTGCCTCGTGCAGTCGACTTAGCGCGTTGTCGCGAATCTGCCGGTCCATTCGGCGCAGCGCGATGGCCGGGGTGCGCGGGTCGGCGAACAGCGGTCCGACCGACGCCAGTTGGCCATCGGCCTGGCGCAGACGACCCAGTGCCTCGACCCCTGCAATGCGTCCGGTGGCGGTATCGATGAAAGGTTGAAAGCAGGCGAGCGGTTGCCCGTCGATCACGGGGCCTCCTTGTCGTTCTTGTTCTGGTCGAATTCTGCCGGCCGGATAGGCAAGCGGGATTGAACCTCCGGATAAGAGATTCAATCCCGCCGGTATTGCAAGAATGCAGCCAGATGCGAGGGATCAGCGCTTGCTCGAACTCTGCATGACCAGTTTGATCAGCGGAGCGAGGCTGGTGCCCAGGCGGATCAGTCGGGTCAAGCCGCCGACACCTCCGCTCTTGGCCCCTTTTCCCGTGATGAAACCCAGCAGCGTCACGGCCGCCACGCCCCACAACGGCGCGTGCTTGATGCCGAACCCGCCCTGCAGGTTTTGCGTCATGCCACGCATGCGCTGCAGAGGTTGCAGGACCTGGCCGGTTTCGTGGCGGATTTCCTGACGATGCATTTCCATGCGCAGACGGATCAGTGCCTTGCGCATTTCACGGCGAGAGCTGTTGTGCGGAAGTTCAGGCAGGCTCATGGCAGCAGGCGCTCCCGGTCATTGGCCAGTTCTTCCAGCGTGCCGTGGAAGGGCGAGGATTCATCGAAGATCGCGGCCTTGAGACGCAGCGCGCAAAAGATTGCCGCCAGGGTGTAAAACACGCACAGCCCAATGATTGCGGCCAGGCGATAGGTGTCCCAGAACACGATCAGTACGAGGGTCGACAGGCCGACCAGCAGCAGCAGCGCAAACACCAGCGCCAGGCCGGCGAACAGCAACAGGCTGACGGTGCGTGATTTCTGTTCCTGCAGTTCGATGCCGAACAGTTCGACGTGGCTGTGCAGCAGACCGAGAACGGCAGCACCCAGACGACGCGTGGAGGAGGCGGTGCCCGAGTCCGGGCCGGATTCACCGATCGACATGATCAGCGCCGCGTGGCCAGCAGGCCGATCAGGAAGCCGACGCCGGCGGCGATGCCCACCGATTGCCACGGATTGGCCGACACATATTCTTCGGTGGCGGTGACCGCAGCCTGACCGCGCTCGCGCAGGGTGTCCTCGGTCAGCTTCAGGGTTTCCCGTGCGCGCAGCAGGCTTTCGTGGATCTGTTCGCGCAGATCGTCAGCCTGATCACCGGCCAGCGTGGCGGTGTGTTCCAGCAAGCGTTCAGTGTCGCTGACCAGAGTCTGGAAGTCGTTCATCAGGATTTCTTGAGCAGTCTTTGCCTTGATGCTGGCCATGGGGGATCTCCGTAAGTGGCGTTCTGAAGCGGTGTTCTGAAGCGTTCGAGTATGAGCCAAGTGTGAAGGTTCAGTGCAAATGGCTGGTACAACTTTTGCTGTGTCGTGGTGCGTCGATCGGTGGCAGTGCGCTGTTGCCGGGCGCGAAACCGGGCAAAGCAACGCCCGGATGATGAGGGTTCATGTCAGCCCATCGACCTTGTGCGCCAAAGCGGTTCACCGGACCACCGGATCAGTGACCGCACAGTCGCAACTTGGTGCATGAAATGTGCGCATGAACCGCTTTGGTGCCTTTTTTCAGCCTTGGGTCTGCCTCCTCATGGAAAATCTGCAAAGCGCTGTGGACACGCTGGTTCACAGTTCCAACACATTGTTTATTCTGATCGGTGCGGTCATGGTGCTGGCCATGCACGCCGGGTTCGCGTTTCTGGAGGTCGGAACGGTTCGCCAGAAAAACCAGGTCAATGCGCTGTCGAAGATTCTCAGCGACTTTGCGGTGTCGACCCTGGCCTATTTCTTTATAGGCTACTGGCTTTCGTACGGGGTGACCTTCCTGCAACCAGCGGCGGTGCTCAGTGCCGATCATGGTTATGGGCTGGTGAAGTTTTTCTTCCTGCTGACCTTTGCGGCGGCGATTCCGGCGATCATCTCTGGCGGCATCGCCGAGCGCGCGCGGTTTGTGCCGCAACTGTGCGCCACGGCGCTGATCGTGGCGTTCATCTACCCGTTTTTCGAAGGCATGATCTGGAACGGCAACTACGGTCTGCAAGCCTGGCTGACCGCGCAGTTCGGTGCCCCTTTCCATGATTTTGCCGGTTCGGTGGTAGTGCATGCCATGGGCGGCTGGCTGGCGCTGGCGGCGGTGTTGCTGCTCGGGCCGCGCAACGGGCGCTATCGCGATGGCAGGCTGGTGGCGTTCGCGCCGTCGAGCATTCCTTTTCTGGCGTTGGGTTCGTGGATCCTGATCGTCGGCTGGTTTGGCTTCAACGTGATGAGCGCGCAGACCCTGCAAGGGGTCAGCGGACTGGTGGCGGTCAACTCGCTGATGGCGATGGTCGGCGGCACGGTGGCGGCGTTGATCGTCGGGCGCAACGACCCGGGCTTTCTGCACAACGGCCCGCTTGCCGGGCTGGTGGCTGTGTGTGCCGGTTCCGACCTGATGCATCCGGTCGGCGCGCTGGTGACCGGCGCGATTGCCGGCGCCCTGTTTGTCTGGTGCTTCACGGCGGCGCAGGTCAAATGGCGCATCGATGACGTGCTGGGTGTGTGGCCGTTGCACGGTCTGTGTGGCGTGTGGGGTGGCATTGCCTGCGGGATCTTCGGATCGACCGCGTTGGGCGGGCTCGGTGGCGTCAGCCTGATCAGCCAGTTGATCGGCAGCGCCCTCGGTGTGACGGTGGCGCTGATCGGCGGTTTCGCCATCTACGGTTCGATCAAGGCGCTGCATGGTCTGCGCCTGAGCCAGGAACAGGAGTACTACGGCGCCGACCTGTCGCTGCACAAGATCGGCGCGGTGAGCCAGGACTAGGTCTCCTCATCGTCGGCTCCGGGGTAAAAGCCGTGAAGCAGGCGATAACGATCGATGCGCACCTGATCGACTTTCTCCTGCACCCGGTGCGCAGGAAACCCCAGCAGGATCAGGGCATGGGAGCCGAGCATCAGGCTCGACTCCAGCAGTTCCGGCACCACTTCGCTGGCGCCGGCTGCTTTCAGCTCGGCCGACTGGCTGTCGTCCCGGGTGCGCACCAGGATCGGCACTGTCGGGTTGAGGCGTCTGGCCTCCTTGAGAACCCGCAAGGCCACGTCGGCTTGATCCACGGCAATCACCAGCAGTCTGGCGCGCAGCAAACCGACAGCGATCAACAGATCGCCGCGGGTTGAATCGCCGTAGTGGACGTCGCGTTCGGCGGTAGCGGCTTCCTGAATCCGTACCGGATCGTTGTCCAGCGCGACGTAGGATTGCCCGGCATTGCGCATGAAGCGCCCGATCGACTGACCGACACGGCCGTAGCCACAGATCACCACATGCCCGTCGAACCCGGCATTGAGGGCGCTGATTTCCTCGATCTGCGCTTCCTGATTGGGCTTGCGGTGCAGGGCGGCGGCGATGCGCGGTGCGGCGCGTAACAGCAGGGGCGTCAGCAGCATCGAGCAGAAGGTGGCGGCGAGCAGCAGGGCACCGAGCTCGGCGGGGAGCAGCCGGCTTTGTTGCATCTGCGCCATCAGGGCGAAGCAGAATTCACCGCCCTGGGCGAGCGCGAGGCCGCTGCGCCAGGCCGTTTCACTGTCGCTGCCGCGCCATTTCACCAATAGCGCCACCACCAGGCCTTTGATCACCAGCAAACCCAGGGTCATGCCGATAATCAGCAGGCTGTGGCTGGCGAACAGTTGCAGGTCGATCAACATTCCGATGCTGACGAAAAACAGTCCCAGCAGAATGTCGCGAAACGGCCGGATATCGGCCTCTATCTGATGCCGGTAATGGCTCTCGCCCAGCAGCATGCCCGCGAGGAACGCGCCGAGGGCCGGAGAAAGACCCAGCAGGTGGGTCAGCCAGGCTGTCAGCAACACGATCACCAGCGCCAGCAGCACGAACAACTCTGCGGAACGGGATGCCGCGACTTCCTGAAACAGGCGGGGCAGCAGCCAGCGGCTGGCCAGCAACAAACCGAAAAACAGCAATACGGTCTTCAACAAGGTCAGGGGCAACGCCCAGTACCAGGCCTGATCACTGCTGCCGGCGAACACCGGTACCAACGTCAGCAGCAACACGGCCACCACGTCCTGGAACAACAGGACGCCCACCGCGTTCTGGCCATGGCTGCTGAAGATTTCGCCGAGACTGCCCAGCTCCTTGGTCACAATCGCCGTGGATGACAGCGACAGGCCGGCGCCCATCAGCAAGGCCGGTGTAGTGGGCATGCCCAACAGCATCAGCACGCCTCCCAGCAGGAATGTGGTGATCAGTACTTGCTGGCTGCCCAGACGGAAAACCACCTGGCGCAGGGCAATCATTTTCGACAGGGAAAACTCCAGCCCCAGGGAAAACAGCAGAAACACCACGCCCAGTTCGGCAAGATCCGGCAGATGTTCGCTTTCATTGATCCAGTCGAATGCCTTCGGCCCGACCATCAAGCCCACGCACAGGTAGCCCAGCACAGGCGGCAGGCGCAGGCGACGGAACAGGGCAATCATCACCAGGGACGACGCCAGAATGATCAGCAGATTGGCAAACACGAGGCACTCCAGAACAGGTCAGGCTCTTCAAGCGTAGAGGTAAAAAACACCGGAGCATCGCGTAAATGGCGATTTTGTGGGCTGATTTACATCAGGGTTTTACGAGGCGCGGGATCGAACCCGGTGGGTGGGTCGACGGGCTTTGCGGGCAGGCCTAGAATGATCACTCGATTTTTGGGGTTGAGCGCACATGCTTCCTGAATGCCAGTTGTTCGGCACCCTGGGGTGCCATTTGTGTGAAGTCGCGGAGGCCGAGCTGATGCCTTTTGTCGAGCATGGTCTGCTGGTGGAACTGGTGGATATTGCTGACGATGAATCGTGGTTCGAGGCCTACAGCCTGCGGATCCCGGTCTTGCGAAGGGTCGATACCGGCGCGGAACTGGGGTGGCCGTTCAGCGCCGATCAGGTGGTGGCATTCCTGCGTTAACGGCCCTTTCTCTTTCGCGTTGGTGGCGCTCGTCACCTTCGCTCAATCACGGCTTGGCACTTTTCGGGTTATTCGGTTACTGTATGCGCATACAGTAATTGGGTTGGCCTGCCATGCCGTTTCCGGGCATTCGTCAGGGCAAGCCGGATGTCAGAGGGAGCCACCGTGGTCAATGTCGAACAGTTGAAAAGCAGCGTGAACGGGATGTCGGTTGACGTGGTGCGCGAGGCCGTCCACGAATTGCGCCTGGACGGTCTGGTCACGGAAGGCAAGACTCCCTTCAACAAGCTGCATTTCAACACCTGCTTTGCCGAGATCGAGGCCTTGTTCCAGCGTGCCGGCTATCACAAGCAACTGGATGTGGTCGGATATCAGGGGCTTTTGTACGCCTTGTACGATCCGGGCCGTTGGGACGCCGTGGATGTGTTGCGCTGGCTCAAGGAATTCACCGAGGCGGCGGCGCTCAAATCGATCCCCGCCTGATTCCGCGCTAGGTCTGCCGCGTCCGGTGTTGGATAATGCCTCTCTGCTTTGAAGGTTAGAGTTTTCCGTATGTCCAGCACGTCAACGTTTTCCGCCGCACAGAATCAGGCCAGCACGCTGTATCTGCCCCCCGGTAGCTGGCGGACAGTGCTCGACTGCCTGTGTGAGCATTTCAGTGCCATCGGGCGCGATCAATGGCTGGATCGAATCGCCCGGGGCCGGGTGCTGGATGGTCAGGGGCAGCCGATTGCGCTGGACTTGCCCTACAAGGAAGGGCTGCGCATTCACTATTTTCGTGAAGTGCCGGATGAAAAGCCGATCCCGGTGGTCGAGTCGATCCTGTATGCGGACGAGCATCTGGTGGTGGCAGACAAGCCGCATTTCCTTCCGGTGACCCCGGCCGGCGAGTACGTCGATCAGACCCTGCTTCGCCGATTGATCCGGCGCCTGGACAATCCCCATCTCGTGCCGCTGCACCGGATTGACCGGCATACGGCCGGGCTGGTGATTTTCTCTGCCAATCCACAGACGCGGTCGGTGTATCAGTCACTGTTCCCGACTCGGCAGATCGAAAAACGCTATGAAGCCATTGCGGCCGCGCTGCCCGAGTTGGACTTCCCGTTGGTGCACAAGAGCCGCATGATCGACGGTGAACCGTTTTTCCGCATGCAGGAAGGGCCGGGTGTGAGTAACACCGAAACGGCGGTGGAGGTTCGTGAAAAGAACGGCGAGCTCTGGCGCTACGGCCTGTATCCGGTAACCGGCAAGAAGCATCAGCTACGGGTGCACATGACGGCGCTGGGGGCGAGCATCTGCAATGATCCGTTTTACCCCGAAGTGCTCAAAGACGTTGAAGATGACTATGCCAATCCGCTCAAACTGCTGGCGCAGGGGTTGCGATTCATCGATCCGGTCACGGGGCAGGTGCGGGAGTTTGAAAGCCGGATCACGCTGGACTGGTGATCCCGGGTATCAACCCTTTTTTGCCAGACACGAAAAAGCCCGCAATATGCGGGCTTTTCTGTATCCGCTGTCGAACTGAAGACTTACAGCTCTTTGACAGTGCGGATCTGATCCTTGTTGATGCGGGTGTGCTTGCCGTCCAGCTGTTCGAACTCGTAGAAGCCCGAATCTTCATCATACTTAGGGGCGTCGACAGCCTGGATTTCGCGACCGTCATTCAAGGTGATCACTGTTGGCGAAGCGCAACCGGCGAGGGTGGCGAGGCCCAGTGCGAGCATGAAAGTGGCGAGGGTCCGTTGAGTCATGAGTGTGTCTCCGAAGGGAAATTCTTTTGGTTACTGAGCTTGAGACGTATACAAGGCGTGCAAGTTCCTTGAATGCTGTCAGTCTGACACAGTGTTGTGCGAACTCAACAGTTCAGGGGTGTTGAGATTGGCCAGGCGTGGATCGTTGTCAGGGCAAACCAGGGCCTGGGCATCAAGATTGCGCATCACTCGGCCGGGGCTGCGTTCTCCAGCGTTCCAGGCGTTTTCGAATGCCGGCAGGAGTGCCACCGGGATCACGCAAAGCAGCGGTTCCCAGTGATCGTCATGTCGCAACATTAAAGGTTTTTCAGAATTCAGGCTGGCCGCCTCACGCATGCTGTGCAGCAATGCAGGATCGATGCGCGGAACATCGCAGGGCAGAACCAGCAGGTGGGTGTGGCGCGCGGCTTTCAAGCCGGCACGAATGCCAGCCAACGGTCCGGGAAAGTCCTCCTCGTCATCGCTCACCAACTGGTCGGCGAACGGCGCGTAGCGTTCACGATTGCGGTTGCAGGAGATGATCAGGTCATCCGTCAACGGCCGAACCTTGCGATGCAGATGTGCGATCAGCGGTTCACCGTGCCATTCCACCAGTCCCTTGTCCTGGCCGCCCATCCGCTGGCCGCGCCCACCGGCCAGCAACAGAATAGAGCAGGGTGGTAATGGCGTGTTCGAAGTCATGGCAGCTCTCCGCAGGGGCGGCGAAAAAAGGGGGCGCTGTGATATAACACCGGGCTGTTTCTCCTACAACTGGACGAGCCTATGAAAGCCAAGGCTGATGTACCTTTCGTGCCGCTCAATATCGCGGTGCTGACGGTCAGCGACACCCGAACCCTGGAAACCGATACCTCCGGCCAGGTCTTCGTCGACCGGCTGACGGCCGCGGGCCACCATCTGGCGCAGCGAGTGCTGCTCAAAGATGACCTTTACAAGATCCGTGCGCAAGTCGCCCACTGGATTGCCGAAGACGTCGTGCAAGTCGTGCTGATTACTGGCGGTACCGGTTTTACCGGCCGCGACAGCACCCCGGAAGCGGTCGCTTGCCTGCTGGACAAGCAGGTCGATGGTTTTGGTGAGCTGTTCCGCCAGATCTCGGTGGCCGACATCGGCACCTCCACCGTGCAATCCCGGGCCTTGGCGGGACTGGCCAATGGCACGCTGGTCTGCTGCCTGCCAGGCTCGACCAACGCAGTGCGCACCGGTTGGGATGGCATCCTCGCCGAGCAACTGGACTCACGCCACCGCCCGTGCAATTTCGTCACTCATTTGAAACAGGCGGCGCCTTGTGAATCCCGTGGGTAAGCCGGGCAAGACCGGTAGCCTGATGCCCGTCGAAGATGCATTGGCGCGATTGCTGGAAATGGCCGGGAGCTCGCGGATTGTCGAGTGCGAGTTTTTGCCCCTGGCGCAGGTTCAGGGGCGGGTGCTGGCGCAGGATCTGATTTCCACGCTGGATCTGCCGCCGTGGCCGAACAGCGCCATGGACGGTTATGCCTTGAATCTGGCCGACTGGACCGGCGAACCGTTGCCGGTCAGTCAGAAAGTCTTCGCCGGGCAGGCACCGGAACCCTTGAAGTCAGGCACCTGCGCGCGGATCTTTACCGGTGCGCCGGTACCTGCCGGTGCTGATTGTGTCGAGATGCAGGAAAACGCCGAGGTTCATGCCGATGAGCGCGTGAGCTTCATCGAGGCGATGGTGGCCGGGCAGAACATTCGCCCGCAAGGCCAGGAAACGACAGTCGGTGAGTTGGTCCTTGCCGCTGGAACCCGGCTCGGTCCGATCGAACAGGGGTTGGCTGCATCGCTGGGTTGCGCAGGGCTCGAGGTGGTTCGCCGGGTTCGTGTGGCGGTGTTGTCCACGGGGGATGAGCTGGTCGAACCGGGGATAGCATTGGGACCGGGACAGATCTACAACAGCAACCGGGTGTTGTTGTGCAGCTGGTTGCAGCGCCTGGGATGTGAAGTGGTGGATGCCGGTATTCTGCCTGATGACCTGCCCACCACCCGTGCGCGACTCGGGGAGCTTCAGGATGTAGACCTGATTCTTTCAACCGGTGGCGTATCGGTCGGGGAAGCGGATTTCCTCGGCATCGCGTTGAGGGAAGAAGGCGAGCTGACACTCTGGAAGCTCGCAATCAAACCCGGCAAGCCGCTGACGGTCGGGCATTTCCGTGGTGTACCGGTGATTGGATTGCCGGGGAATCCTGCCTCGACACTGGTGACCTTTGCCTTGCTGACCCGGCCATATCTGTTGCGTCGCCAGGGCGTGCAGGATGTCGAGCCGCTGAAGTTTTCGGTGCCCGCAGGATTTGTCTGGCCTCAGGCCGGTAACCGCCGTGAGTTTCTGCGCGGACGCCTGGAGCAGGGGCAAGCTATTATCTACCGTAACCAGAGTTCGGGCGTTCTGCGCAGCGCTGCCTGGGCCGAGGGGCTGGTGGAAGTGCAGGAGGGGCGAGTCCTGGTCAAGGGTGATCAGGTGCCATTCATTCCGCTCAGCGAGCTGCTCGGTTGATTGCAGGCATTTGAAAGGCAGGCATAGTCGCAAAACGATGCCTGCCTTTTCAGCGGGTCAACGGCTGAGCAATGAGACGAGCTGATCGAACCGGCTGTTGGCAATCCAGCCCAACAGCCCGAGCACCATCGCTGTCGCCCCTGCCGAGTAGGCAAGGCGATGCTTGATGGCTTTGACGTCCCCTCTGACTTCGTCCATATCGCGTCGAATGTACTTGAGGTGGGTTTCCAGCTCGGTGACACGCGGTTCCATATCGGTTTCTCCAGTGTTTCTAGCGCTGCATTTGAATTCGTCTTTAAGACTGGCGCGACTTTCGGAGAGAGAGGCAACCGGACTCACGGATAATCTTGCTTCATGGCTTTGCATGGAAACGCCCGCCTGCGGCCATTGGGGGCAGTTGGCAAATGCCGGAATGCAAAGTATCGAAAGTCCTGAAACTGTATCCACTCATTACATGCACATCCTTGTGTAATTGAATTGAAGATCGCTAACGCCGACACACGTTGTACCAACGACCGGGCTGGGTCAATTGAGCCGATTCCTTACGTTCTGTACGAAAAATTACCGATATGTAGGACGGACCAGACGGGCAGCAGGAATTAATCAGAAGGCGTGCGACTTTTTTGCCGGTCTTGAGGGTCAAGATGTCCCGTACTGATTCAATTCCGGGAGTAACCGCAATGAGTGAACGCAAGGCATTGTTGATTCTGCATGGCAAGCAGGCACTCAACGAGGCGGTTCGTGCCGCTGTCGAGAACAAGCGTCAGCAGGGCTGGGAACTGGCGGTGCGCCTGACCTGGGAGGCCGGGGATGCCCAGCGACTGGTGGAGGAAGCGCTGGCGGCGGGATACCGTCAGATCATTGCCGGTGGCGGAGATGGCACCCTGCGCGACATCGCCGAAGCACTGGCGGCGCATCCGGGCAAGGCCAGTCTGGTGCTTTTGCCATTGGGAACCGCCAACGACTTTTCCCGCGCGGCGGCTATTCCGCTGGAGCCGGCCGAAGCACTCGAATTGCTTGAGGCACCCGCCCATGACATTGATCTGGGCGAGGTCGGCGGGCAGATTTTCCTGAACATGGCCACCGGCGGATTCGGCAGCCAAGTAACCGCCAACACGTCGGAAGATTTGAAAAAAGTGCTGGGCGGCGCGGCCTATCTATTCACCGGTTTATCGCGGTTCAGCGAGCTGCATGCCGCCTATGGCGAATTGCAGGGGCCGGATTTTCACTGGCAGGGCGAGTTGCTGGCGCTGGGGATCGGCAATGGCCGTCAGGCGGGTGGCGGGCATGTGTTGTGCCCGGAAGCTTTGGTGGACGACGGTCTTCTGGATATCAGCATTCTGCCGGCGCCACAGGAGCTGGTTGGCACGCTGAAAAATCTGCTCAGCGACGGGTTCGGCATCGACAACATGTTCGTGCGCACGCGTTTGCCGTGGGTTGAAATCAAGGTCGCCGAAGGGCTTTGCATCAATCTCGACGGTGAGCCACTGGAGGGCGACAGTCTGCGGTTTGCGGCGCGTCCCGGAGCTTTGCGTGTGCATTTGCCCAAGGACTCGCCGCTGTTGAGTGCATCACCTCGGCTCAGTCGTCCAGACTGATGATCTGTTCCCGCACGGCGAACAGCACCAGGCCCGCCACATCGTAGATCTGCAGGCGTTTCATGATCTGCGACCGGTGGGTTTCGACCGTCTTGATGCTCAAGCCCAGGCCATTGGCGATTTCCCGCGTGGACTTGCCGCGCACGATCAAACGCAGGATTTCCAACTGGCGTGCCGTGAGGTTGTGCGACTCGGCGACTTCCGGCTGCTGCTTGAGGTTACGGGTCAGCGCCTGATTGATCACGGTGTGGGCGATGGCAGGGCTGAGATAGCGTTCGTTGTTGCGCAGCGCTTCCAGTGCATGTTCGAGCTCGGTGGCCGTGGTGTCCTTCAGCAAGTAACCGTGCGCACCGGACTCCAGCGCCTGCATGATGAGCGCGGGGTCGGTGTGCATCGACAGAATCAGCACTTTGGCGTGCGGGCGTACGCGTCTGAGCCGCTGCAGGGCTTCCAGACCGCCGGTTTCTTTCATGGAAATGTCCAGCAATACGATATCGGGAGACAGCAGCTCGACCATCTCGAGCAACTGCGAGCCGTCATTGGCCTCGCCGATAACTGCATAACCGGGAATATCCAGTACCAGGGCGCGCACGCCGGCCCTGATCAGCGAGTGGTCATCCACCAGAAGTAAGTTACAAGTCAACGCATAACCTTATTCGTACTGGCCCGCTCGAGTGCACGGGGCGCCCAGGGGAATAGTGCTTCGATTTGAGTACCTTTGCCCGGCTCGCTGGTCACGCTCAGTGTGCCGCCCAGTTGCTCGATGCGTTCGGCCATCCCGGCCATGCCCCGCTGTCCTTCACGACCCGGATTCGCCGCCGGGGAAAAGCCCAGGCCATCATCGCTGATCAGCAGGGTCAGGCCCTGTGGCAGGCGTTGCACGCGGATCAACAGGTTTTTGGCCTGCGCATGGCGAAGGATGTTGGTCACCGCTTCCTGAGTGATACGAAAGGCGGCGACGGCCATTTCTTCGGGAATTCCATTCAGGCGCTGCTGGCAGTCCAGACTCCAGTGCACTGAAGTGTTGGTCAACACCTTGAGCAGGTGCGCACGCAGGCTTGCTTCCAGGCCAAGGCTGGTCAGTTGCCGCGGGTTGAGAATGGCCGAAACGTCGCGAACCTTGTTGAGGGTTTCTTCGAGGGTCTCGCAAAGTACTGAACAGTGTTCCTGCATGTCCGCGGGCAAGCGACGCTTGAGCCATTCGCTTTGCAGCTTGGCGGCGGTCAGCAGTTGGCCGATATCGTCATGCAGTTCACGGCTCAGGCGATGGCGCTCGTTTTCCTGGACTTCCAGCAAACGGTCGGCCAGTTCCTGTGGCTGGAACTTGATGGATTTGCGCGACAGACGATGTTGTGTCCAGACGCAACCGGCAGCCGCCACGTTGATCAGCAGCAGGCCGAGCGACATCGGCGCAGAGACGCCATAGCTCAACAGACTGCCCAAGGCCGAAGCCGTGCACAGCAGGAGTGTGAACCTGCGGGCATTTTCTCGGGAGGGAGGCCATGTGGTGATTGACTTGAGGCTGGCGTACATAGCGGATGGAGCCAATGGATGTTCGCTGCGGGCAGACCGGTCAGAAGGGCTGGCGGTCTCTGTCTGGAAAACTGTCATTCAGGTTGTTGATTTCAAAACGGTTCAGTGATCGATAATTGAGCGCCAACTTCGGTAGAGGCCGCTCATTGAAGTCACAATGCCATTAACTGAAACAACTAACGGGCGGCATAATACCACTTAACATACCGTTGGTCGCGTTTGCCCTATATGTCCAAAGAGTCAGGAAACAGGCCATGTTGGACGGGGGTTCCATAATGGAAAAGTTGAAGTACCTGACTCGATAATTATCGATGCAACCGCAAGTTTTCTTTTACACAGGAAAACCCTGACATCCGCAGAGGATAGTCTGCATTCATCGCTCGTAATTATTTATTGGAAGGTGTCGCAGGCAGGCATGAACTATTCAATTACGACATTCGAGGGCGAGAACTGACGGGCCCGAACAGCCCACTGTGTGCCCGGTTACGCTTGGCGCTCCGACCAGGAGACGAGGGACATCGGCTTGCCATTGAGCGGCATTTGAAAGTGAGTCTGTCCGACCTGGCAGGCAAAGGCTTCGATCAGCGACACCTGCTCGCTTTCATCGAGGCCCAATTGGCCGGTGCTTGGGTCAACCAGTTCCAGTTGCCAGGCCATCAGGGTGAAGCAGTCTTTCAGTGCTTCCAGGGCCTGCGCATGCAAATCCACGTGATCCTGGACCTGAGTGAGCAGGCCATGCAGGTGCAGGGAGAATTCCGACACTGCCCCCAGCGCCAGGGCATCAGCCTTGTTCGCCAGCTTGAGGAGGGTGCTGAGCATGCAGTCGATGGCGTCCTTGTCATTGCTGATCAGCTGTAAGTGGCTGAGGCATTCTTCAGACTTGGCCAGGAGCGTTTCAGCCTCGACAAGGAATTCGGGGAACCGCTGCGCCCAGTCACTACGGTCGTTCGGCATGCTTATCTCCACCACGTCATGTCTGATGAGGGAATGCCGTGTGTGTCGACGATCATGAACCGTCGCGAGACCGCGCCCCGGCGTGCATTGGCACAGACCTGAGGTTTCAAGAGGATGTGTTTCCACTGAACTGCGATCGCACACAATAGCCTGACTCCGTTCATGCAATGAGAATGGCGTCACATTAATGGCTATTGGATATCGCGAATATCAGGTTGGGCCTGATTGTTACTAGGGGATTCCCTTAGGCACGGGAACCTGTCGCGCAAAACGAGGTCGCGCCGAAGAGAATGTAGCAGATGATTTCACCGGGCCAGTAAAGCATGATGTTAATGTGACATCAATGCCTGCTCATGGCATTTTGTTGGTGATTTGTGACGGGATCAAGATCCGCCAGATTCAGCCGATAACCCCCAATAGTGAATTCATCAGAACAAGCCCAGGAGTCATTGATGGCCGGCATTCTCGACACGGTAGACCAACGCACGCAACTGGTGGGTGAGAATCGCCTGGAAATTCTCATGTTTCGACTGGCCGGGCGCCAATTGTTCGCGATCAACGTGTTCAAGGTGCAGGAAGTCCTGCAGTTGCCGAAACTGACCCTGATGCCCCAGCGTCACCCGTTTGTCTGCGGTGTGGTCAATCTGCGCGGCCAGACGCTGCCGGTGATCGACCTGTCCCAGGCGATCGGCATGCGCCCGCTGGTGCCGGGCCCGAACAGCACGATCATCGTCACCGAGTACAACCGTTCGGTGCAGGCGTTCCTCGTCGGCGGCGTGGACCGCATTGTCAACATGAACTGGGAAGCTATCCTGCCGCCGCCGACCAGCGCCGGTCGCCAGCATTACCTGACGGCCATCAGCAAGGTCGACGATCAGTTGGTGGAAATCATCGACGTCGAGAAAGTCCTCGCCGAAATCGTGCCGTACAACGCCAAGGTTTCGCGCGACAAACTGGACGATCCGGTTCTGGAGCGCGCCCGTGGCCGTGAAGTGTTGCTGGTGGACGACTCCAACGTGGCGCTCTCGCAATTGCGCGACACCCTCGGCCAGTTGGGCGTGAAGATGCATATCGCCAGCGACGGCCTGAAAGCCCTGAACATGCTCAAGGCCTGGGCGGACACCGGGGTGAACATGACTGACAAACTGCTGATGGTGTTCACCGACGCGGAAATGCCGGAAATGGACGGCTATCGCCTGACCACCGAAATCCGCAACGACCCGCGCCTGCGTGGTCTGTATGTGGTGCTGCACACCTCGCTGTCCGGCAGTTTCAACGACTCGATGGTGAAGAAGGTCGGGTGCGACAACTTCCTCTCCAAGTTCCAGCCGGACAAACTGGTCGATGTGGTGCGACAGCGTCTGATGCTCGACGAAGTGCCGGCCTGATCAAGCTGTCGAGGCTGACCCTGCGCCAGCCTTTGATTCGCTGACAAAGCTCGTATAGGGTGGCGTTTTTGACCCACCAGGGAGCTGGCCATGCTGCGTCTGAGCGCGCTTTATCGTTACCCGTTGAAATCCGCCAAGGGCGAGGTCCTGCAAGGGATCGCCCTGGACAAACTGGGGCTTGAGGGCGATCGACGCTGGATGCTGGTGGACGAGGCCAGCGGGCGGTTCCTGACCCAGCGTGCCGAAGCGAAAATGAGTCAGTTGTCGGCACTTTGGAATGCCAGCGGCGGCCTGACGCTCAGCGCGCCGGGGCATTCGGCAATCGATGTCGCCTTGCCCGGCAATGACGACGACCTGCGTGGTGTAACCATCTGGCGCGATACCTTGCGCGTACCGGATGCCGGTGAAGAGGCGGCCCGCTGGGTCAGCGAATTCATTGGCAAGCCGACCCGACTGGTGCAAGTGCCGCTGGATCGTGCCCGGACGACCCAGGCCGGGTACGGCAACGATGACGATCAAGTGGCGTTCGCCGATGGTTTCCCGCTGCTGCTGATTGGTGAGGCCTCGCTGCAACACCTGTCGCAGGAAGTCGGGCGGCCTTTGGAAATGCTGCGGTTCCGGCCGAATCTGGTGATCGAAGGCAGTGATGCTTACGCCGAGGATGGCTGGAAGCGGATTCGTATCGGCGATGTCGAGTTCCGCGTGGTCAAGTCCTGCTCTCGGTGCATTCTAACCACGATTGATCCGCAAACCGGTGAGCGCAGCGCTGACCGTGAACCCCTGGCGACCTTGCAGAAGACTCGCGCCCAGGCCGACGGCGCGATGTTTGGCCAGAACCTGGTCAATGACGGCAACGGCCGGCTCGAAGTTGGCATGCCAGTGGAAATTCTCGAATAACCCGCCCTGAAACGAAAAATGCCCGTGTCCTTGGACACGGGCATTTTTTATGACCGCCGAAAACCGTGGGTTCAGCCGCGGTATTCGCACAGGTAAGCGGTGTCGACGGCCACTTTCAGCTGGAACTTGCTGTTGGCTGGCACGTTGAACTGGCTGCCGGCGGCGAAGGTTTCCCAGTCGCTGCTGTCCGGCAGTTTGACGGTCAGTGCACCGGACACCACGTGCATGATTTCACGCTGGCTGGTGCCGAATTCGTATTCGCCCGGGGCCATGACGCCGATGGTCGCAGGGCCTTCAGCGGTGCCAAAAGCGATCGACTTGACGGTGCCGTCGAAGTACTCGTTGACTTTAAACATGGGCGATTCCTCTCGAAAATGGCTTAAAAAGGGTCAAAAAGGTCGGCCAGTATGCACAAGGCTTCTGGCGCCGTCACCTGCGCTAGAGCGGCAGCACCAATGGCAATAATCGGGCGGTATTGCGCGCATCCTCCAGCGCTCGATGCTGCTGGCCGGTGAACTGCATGCCCGCCAGTTGCAACGCGCCATTGAGGCCCAGCGGCCGTTCGAGGCGTCGGGCCTTGGCAAAGCGCTGTTTGAGGTTCATGTGCGGCACCCGGCTCAGGGCGCTGTCGAGTTGCAGCCGCTGCCATTCCTGAAGCAACTGCTTGCGGTCGTAATCGCCCCAACTGGCCCAGCCTTCAAGGCGTGTCTGGTGCTGGCCGAGCCAGCGTTCGAACGCAGGCCACACTTCACTCAACGGCTGCGCCGCGTCGATGTTGGCCTGGGTGATGTGCGTGAGTTCGCGGCAAAACGGCGTCAACAAGGGGCGCCGCGTCGGTTTGACGAAGCGCTGAAAGTGATCCTGCTCGCGACCGGCGCGATCCACCAGGGTCGCGCCGATCTCGATGATCTCCATCTCCGTAACCGGCCAGCCACCCTCATCGGTGGTGGCTTCCAGATCTATGACCAGCCAATGGGGCATCGCAGGGTTCCTGATTTCCGCGTCCTGATTATTCAGAGCGTAGTCAAACCTTGCGGATGCGCGCGGCGACTACTCGACCTGCAACAGAACCTGACGATTTTTTACCTGATCGCCGACCTTGACCTGCACCCGCTTGAGCACGCCGTCGATGCCGGCCTTGAGCGGGTGCTCCATTTTCATTGCTTCCAGCACCACCAGCAGCTGACCTTTGCTGACCGGGCTGCCTTCGCAGACAAGCACATCGATGATGGCGCCATCCATCGGGGCTTTCAACGTGCCGGAACTGACGCTGGTCTGACTGTCGATCATCGCGTGAGTTCGATCCACCAGGTGCAGGCTGCCGGGGTGGGTGAACAGCCAGAGCTGCTCGTCGCGCAGGCGATAGGCGTGGCGCTGGCGCAGGCCATCGATTTCCAGCGTCACGGCCCCGGCGGTATGCTCGACCAATTTGAGTTGGATGGTGCGTTCGGCGACCTGCACTTCAAACACGTTGTCCGGACTGGCGCGCAGTTGCACGTTCCAGTCGCGGGCGTCGAGGCCGATGCGATAGAGCAACGGCGCACCGACGTTGTTACGCCATCCGGACAGCGGGGCGCGATGTTGCTGCGCGGCGGCTTGGTAAAAAATCACCGCCGCGATGGCCAGCTCTTCGGCACTGGGCGAATAGGCGTGCAGGCAATCGTGATCGGCGAAATGTTGAGGGATGAAGCCAGTGCCGAATTCTCCGCTGATGAACTGCGGATGCTGCAACAGGCTGGCGAGCAACCGCTGATTGCTCTGCACGCCCAGCAACACGCTGTCCTGAACCGCACACAACAGTTTGCGCCGGGCCTCTTCACGGGTTGCGCCGTGGGCGATCAGTTTGCCGAGCATCGGGTCGTAGAACGGTGAGACCGACTGCCCTTCGATCAGGCCGTGATCGATCCGCGCACCGCGATCCAGTGCCGGCACCCAGGCTTCGACACGCCCGGTCTGCGGAAGAAAACCTTGGGCCGGATCTTCGGCGTAGAGGCGCACTTCCATCGCGTGGCCATCGAGTTTGACCTGCGCTTGCGACAGCGGCAGAGGCTGGCCTTCGGCAACCAGAAGTTGCCACGCCACCAGATCCAGCCCGGTAATCAATTCAGTCACCGGGTGCTCGACCTGCAACCGGGTGTTCATCTCCAGAAAATAGAACCGGCCATCGGCGTCGAGGAGAAATTCCACGGTGCCGGCGCCGACGTAGTTCACCGCACGCCCGGCCTTGAGCGCCGCTTCGCCCATCGCCTGACGCAGGTCCTCAGTCATCACCGGGCACGGTGCCTCTTCGATGACTTTCTGGTGACGGCGCTGAATCGAACAATCGCGCTCGCCGAGGTAGATCAGGTTGCCATGCCGGTCGCCGAACAGCTGCACTTCGACATGGCGCGGTTCGATCAACGCCTGTTCGAGGATCAGTTCGTCGCTGCCGAAACCGTTCAAGGCTTCGGAGCGCGCCGTGCGCAACTGCGCTGGCAATTCCTCGACGCTGTGCACCAGACGCATGCCGCGCCCGCCACCGCCGGCGCTGGCCTTGATCATCAACGGATAACCGATGCGCTCGGCTTCACGGGCCAGGGTCGCGTCGTCCTGCTCGGCGCCTTGATAGCCGGCGATGCACGGCACACCGGCGGCGAGCATGGCGATTTTCGACTGACGTTTGCTGCCCATCAGTTCGATGGCTTCGACGCTGGGGCCGATGAAAATCAGGCCGGCCTGTTCGCAAGCTCGGGCGAATTCGGCATTTTCCGAGAGAAAACCGTAGCCGGGATGGATCGCGTCGGCACCGCTGCGCCGGGCGGCGTCGAGGATCGCCGGGATGTTCAGGTAGGACTGCTGCACCGGCGCCGGGCCGATGTTCACCGCTTGATCGGCCATTTGCACGTGCAATGCGTCGGCGTCGGCATCGCTGAAAACCGCGACCGTGCGATAACCGAGGGCCTGGGCGGTGCGCTGGATGCGGCAGGCGATTTCACCGCGGTTGGCGATCAGGATTTTGTGGAGGGCGGGCATGGTGGTTTTCCTGAATGTTGGCGGTGGATTGAAGGGCCTTATCGCGAGCAGGCTCGCTCCCACAGGGTCAGGTGCTCCATCCGGGTTTGCGCTTTTGCACAAACGCCATCGTGCCCTCGATCCCTTCGGCACCGGTCACCGCTGCGCTAAACCACTGCGCGGCTTCGTCCAGCAATTCACTCGACGGCTGGCCGGCGCTGGCCAGCAACAGTTTTTTCGTCACGGCATTCGCCTCGGGAGCGCAACACAAGACGTGGTCGAGCACTTCATCCAGTCGCTCGGCGAGCGCCTGTGGATCCTGCTCGACAAAATGCACAAGCCCCAGGCGTCGGGCCTGATGGCCATCGAAGCGGGCGGCGGTCAGGGCCAGACGTCGGGTCTCGGTGAGGCCGATGCGCTGCACCACAAACGGCGCGATCTGCGCCGGTAACAAGCCGAGGCTGGTTTCCGGCAAACCGAATTGCGCCTGATGATCGGCGATGGCGATATCGCTGACACACGTCAGGCCGAAGCCACCCCCGAGCACAGCGCCCTGCAACACGGTGATCAGCACTTGCGGCGCGTGCTGCGTTTCTTCCAGCAACGACCCGAACGCTCGGTTCAACTCACGATAAGCATCGCTGCCCTGAGCGCGGGCATTGGCCATATCCTTGATGTCGCCGCCGGCACAGAAATGCCCGCCCGCACCGCTCAGCACCAGCGCGCGAACACTACGGTCATCGCGCACGGAGGCGAGCACGGCGCGCAACTCGGCGACCATTTGCAGGCTCATGGCGTTGCGGCTTTCCGGGCGATTGAGGGTGATGTGCAACACGCCGTTGTGCCGTTCCAGCAGCAGCGTCTGGCAATCGGGCAGGGCGCTCATTTCTTTTTCCCCGGCAGGATGCCCATCAGTTTGCAGATGATCCCCAGCATGATTTCGTCGGCGCCGCCGCCAATCGACACCAGCCGCACGTCGCGATAGGCGCGGGCCACCGGGTTGTCCCACATGAAGCCCATGCCGCCCCAGTATTGCAGGCAACTGTCGCTGACTTCACGGCCGAGGCGCCCGGCCTTGAGCTTGGCCATCGAAGCCAGTCGAGTGACGTCCTGGCCTTTCACGTATTGCTCGGTGGCCTGATAGACCAGCGCCCGCAGGCATTCGATTTCGGTCTGCAGTTCGGCGAGGCGGAAGTGGATCACCTGGTTGTCGATCAGCGCATTGCCGAAGGTTTTGCGTTCCTTGCAGTACTCGATGGTGCTGTCGACGCAGTATTCCAGGCCTTTGATCATGTTGGCCGCGCCGAACAGGCGTTCCTCCTGGAACTGCAGCATCTGCATCATGAACCCGGCGCCTTCATGGCCGATGCGGTTGCGTTGGGGAACACGCACGTTGTCGAAAAACACTTGGGCGGTTTCCGAGCTGCGCATGCCGAGCTTGTCCAGATGCGAACTGAGGCTGATGCCCGGCGTGTTCATCGGCACCATGATCAGCGATTTGTTGATGTGTGGTTTGTCGTCCGAAGTGTTGGCCAGCAGGCAGATGAAGTCGGCGCTCGGCGAGTTGGTGATCCACATCTTGCTGCCGTTGATCACATAGCCGTCGCCGTCCTTGCGCGCGGTGGTCTTGAGCCCCGCGACGTCGGAACCGGCGCCGACTTCCGAGACGCCGATGCAACCGACCTGCTCGCCGGTGATGGCCGGGCGCAGGAATTCTTCGCGCAACTCATCGGAACCGAAGCGGGCGAGAGCCGGGGTGCACATGTCGGTCTGCACGCCGATCGACATCGGAATGCCGCCGCAATGAATGGTGCCGAACTCTTCGGCGGCGACGATCGAATAGCTGTAATCCAGGCCCATGCCGCCGAATTTTTCTGGCTTGGAAATCCCCAGCAGGCCGAGGTCGCCGGCCTTGCGGAAAATCTCGTGAATCGGAAAGCGCCCGGCCTTTTCCCATTCATCGACGTGCGGGTTGATCTCGTGCTCGACGAACTGGCGGACGGTGCGGCGCAGGGCTTCGTGTTCCGGGGTGAAGATCATTTTTATTGTTCTCCTTTAGTCCGTGGCGATCAGAACCGGCTGACGCCGAAGCTGTTGGGTTGCAACGTGCGGATGTCGGCTTCGTGGCAAATGTCCAGCAGGTAACCGAGCAGGGTGCGGGTGTCGCGCGGATCGATAAGCCCGTCGTCCCACAGGTTGGCGCTGCCGTAGAGGGCGGTGGACTGGCTGTCGAGTTTCTGCGCGGTGACCTGCTCCAGCATGTCGAGCATTTTCGGGTCAGGCACCAGACCGTCCTTGAGCTGTTTGGCTTCGGTGACGATGCGCAACACCTTGCCGGCCTGGGCGCCACCCATCACGGCGGTGCGGCTGTTGGGCCAGGCGAAGATGAAACGCGGATCGAGCCCACGTCCGCACATCGCATAGTTGCCTGCCCCGTAGGAGCCGCCGACCACGATCGTCAGTTTCGGCACCCGCGCATTGGCCACGGCCTGGATCAGTTTCGAGCCGTGCTTGATCACGCCGTGCTGTTCCGATTCGGTGCCGACCATGAACCCGGTGGTGTTGTGGAAAAACAGCAGCGGCGTCTGGCTCTGGTCGCACAGTTGAATGAACTGCGCCGCCTTGCTCGCACCGTTGGGCGTGATCGGGCCGTTGTTGCCGATGAAACCGCAGGCGCGGCCCTGAATTTTCAGGTGGCCACATACGGTCTGCTGATCGAACTCGCCTTTGAATTCCAGAAAGCGCGATTCGTCGGCGATCCGCGCAATGATTTCGCGCACGTCGTAAGGTTTTTTCGGGTCGTCCGGGATCAGTCCGAGCAGTTCGTCGATGGGATACAGTGGCTCCTTGAATTGCGGTTCGGGCAGCCACGGTATTTGCTCGTTCCAGTTCAGCAGGCTGACGATTTCCCGCGCCTGACGCACGCCGTCGGCATCGTTTTCGGCCAGGTATTCGGCGGTGCCGGCGACTTGCGCGTGCATCTCGGCGCCGCCCAGTTCTTCGTCGGTGGCGACTTCACCGGTCGCCGCTTTAAGCAACGGCGGACCGGCAAGAAACAGCTTGGCCTTGCCGCGCACCACCACCACGTAATCCGACAGCCCCGGCTGATAGGCGCCGCCAGCCGTAGCCGAGCCGTGCACCACGGTGATCTGCGGCAGGCCCATGGCCGACATCCGCGCCTGATTGGCAAAGCTGCGCGCGCCTTCGACGAAGATTTCCGCCGCGTAATTGAGGTTGGCGCCGCCGCTCTCGGCGAGGGTGATAACCGGCAGTTTGTTTTCCTGGGCGATCTGTTGCAGGCGCAGGGATTTTTTCAGACCCGACGGGGAAATCGTCCCGCCCTTGATTGCGCTGTTGTTCGCCACGATCAAGGCACGAACGCCGGACACGTAGCCGATGCCGGCGATCAAGCCGCCACCGGCCGAGCTGCCGTCCTTGTCGTCGTGGAGTTTGTAGCCGGCCAGGCTCGCCAGCTCGAGGAATGGCGCGCCGGGGTCGAGCAGCAGATTCAGGCGCTCACGGGGCAGCAATTGTCCGCGCTTGTCGAATTTCGGTTTGGCTTCGGCAGCCTTGTTCAGCAGGTTTTGTTCGAGTTGCTGGACTTGTTCGATGGCGGCGAGCATCGCTGCGCGATTGCGGGCGAAGGCTTCGCTGTGCGGGTCGAGTTGGGACTGGATCTGCGGCATGGCTTACTCCTTGTCCTTCAAAACGTCCGGCATATAGGCCCGGTGAAAGCCGTTGAAGGATTCGCTGTGGGTCGCCTTGTGCAGCGGCCAGGCGCGACTGCCCAGACTGGCTGCGCCGTCGATGCGCAAGGTGCTGCCGCTGATGAACGCGGCAGCGGGGCTGAGCAGAAACACGATCGCTGCGCTGACCTCCGATTCGGTGCCGATGCGCTTGAGCGGCACGTGTTCGCGCAAGGTCGGGATCACGGCCTTGAACGCGCCTTCGTAAGTGTCCATGCCGCTGGAAGCGATCCAACCCGGGGCTACCGCATTCACCCGAACACCGGCATAACCCCATTCGAACGCCGCCGTCTTGGTGAAGTTGTCCATGCCCGAGCGCGCGGCGCCGGAGTGGCCCATGCCGGGCATACCGCCCCACATGTCGGCGAGCATGTTGACGATGCTGCCGCCGTGTTTGCTCATCGACTGGTTGAACACTTCGCGGGCCATCAGGAAACCGCCGACCAGATTGGTCCGCAGTACGGTTTCGAAACCTTTCTGATTGATCGAGGCCAGGGGCGACGGATACTGGCCGCCGGCATTGTTGACCAGCCCGTGGATCGGCCCGTGTTCGCGGATCAGTTCGCTGACCAGCGCCTTTACGGCTTCTTCGTCACGGATATCGCAGGCCTTCCAGTGCGCCCGACCGCCGTCCTCGGCAATTTCGGCGGCGACGGTTTGCAGCTTTTCCGGCTTGCGCCCGACCAGCACCACGGTGGCCCCGAGCGCCGCCAGTTCATGGGCGGTGCAACGCCCGATGCCACTGCCGCCACCGGTGACGATGACGGTCTGGCCGCTGAACAGATCAGCCCTGAAAATCGATTCGAACGCCATGGTGCCAATCCTCTAGTCGAACTGTTCGGCGATGCTCTGCGGCACCGGGATCTGGATTTCCAGTAGTTGTTGGGCGAAGGCCTTGCCTTGCGGGTCGATGCGCAGACTCGCCACGCCGCCGCCACCGAGGGCGTTTTCCAACAGGAAGTTGAGGCTGTGGGTGCCCGGCAGATACCAGCGCTCGACCCGGCCGTGAATCGGGTCGAGGACATGGTTCATCCAGTCGACGACCACCGCCGAGGTCAGAGCCTCGGCGATCCACGGCAGGTATTCCGGACGACGCGGCATCACGCCAATGTTGCTGTGATTGCCTTTGTCGCCGGAGCGCGCCACGGCCAGTTTCACCAAGGGCACGCTCGCGTCGGCGCGGCCCTGGGGTTTGGGCGTTTCGTGGGGCAGGGGCAGATCCTGACTGTCGAGTGTTGCAGGGGCGGGCAGGGTGAACGGGTGAGATTCGCCGGCGATGTCGATCTGCAATGTGCAGGCGCTTTTGTTGATCAGGAACGAGAACAGCCGGATCAGCGGATACACCGTCGGCCGTCCGCCGACGATGCCGGTCAGCCCTGGCGCCATGCCGGTGGCTGCCTGGGCGATCTCCCGGGAGAACAGGATCAAGGCTTGTTTGTTCGGGTGGCGCACGGCGAGTTTGATCACCACTTCACGGCTGTCCCGACGCTGGCCGTGAGGGCCGTAGGTGGCTTCGCTGCCGAGCAGTTCGACGTGGGTTTCGGTGTAGGGGCCGAGACCTTTCTGGTCGAGCATCTCCGAGGTCTTGTCGAGAATCGCCTGGCTGACGCGCCGGGCTTTTTCCACGGCATCGATGCCGGCGATCAGGCAGCTGGCGGTACAACGGAAGCCGTCCGGATACGTTGCGCTGACCTTGTATTGGTCGCTGGGCGGCAAGCCTTTGGCACCGTGGACCCGGACGGCGTTTTTGCCTTGTTGCTGGAGTTTGACCTGGCTGAAATCGCAGACCACATCGGGCAACAGATAGGTCTGCGGATCACCGATTTCGTAGAGCATCTGCTCGCCGACCGTCAGCGGTGTGACCAACCCGCCGGAGCCTTCCGGTTTGCTGACGATGAACTGGCCGTCGGCGCTGACTTCGACGATCGGGAAACCGATGTGTTCGTAGTCCGGCACGTCGCGCCAGTCGGTGAAGTTGCCGCCGGTGCACTGCGCGCCGCATTCGATGATGTGCCCGGCCAGGGCCGCTTGCGCGAGTTTGTCGTAGTCGTGCCACGACCAGCCGAATTCATGCACCAGCGCGGCACTGACCACTGCGCTGTCGACCACCCGGCCGGTGATGACGATGTCGGCGCCCAGGCGCAGCGCTTCGACAATGCCCGGTGCGCCGAGGTAGGCGTTGGTCGACACGCACATCGGCGGCAGTGGGGCGCCGCTGAACATTTCCGTGATGCCTTGGGAGGCGAGTTTTTTGAAGTGGGGTTGCAGGTCATCGCCCGACAGCACGGCGATTTTCAACGATACGCCGGCCTTGTCGCAGGCCGCTTGCAGCGCGGCGGCGCAGGCCTTGGGATTGACCCCGCCAGCATTGCTGATGACACGGATTTTCTGTTCGGCCAGTTGCGGCAGCAGGGGCGCGAGGACTTCGATGAAGTCTCCCGCGAACCCGGCCTGCGGGTCCTTCATGCGCGCACCGGCCATGATCGACATGGTGATTTCGGCCAGGTAGTCGAAGACCAGATAATCCAGCTGTCCTGCGGCCACAAGCTGCGCGGCGGCGGTCGAGGTGTCTCCCCAGAATGCGCTGGCGCATCCGATGCGAACCGTGGTGGGCATTTTGATCTCCGACTCAGGAACCTGTGACAGAAGTGCATCGAGGCTACCAAGCAAGCGCTTGGTTTGTAAACAGCTGAAATTATCTTCTGCCCAAGCGCTTGCTTGGTACCCGCCGGCGGCTTAAATTGCCCGCGCAACCCCGCCGTTTCTGCGGCGTGCGGCGCATTTGACTGATCGACTGTAGGAGAGAACGGGTGGACGAGCAAAAAGCCCTGAGGGTCATGCGTGAACTGGTCGATGCCGGCCAGCTGACCGATCCGGACAGCGCTCGCGGCAAACTGCTGCAAGTGGCGGCCCACCTGTTCCGCAACAAAGGCTACGAGCGCACCACGGTGCGCGATCTGGCCGGTGCCGTGGGGATTCAGTCGGGCAGCATCTTTCATCACTTCAAGAGCAAGGATGAAATCCTGCGGGCGGTGATGGAAGAAACCATCCGCTACAACACCGCGCTGATGCGTGCGGCCCTTGCCGATGCCGCCGATGTGCGCGAGCGGGTGCTGGCGCTGATCCGCTGCGAATTGCAGTCGATCATGGGCGGCAGCGGCGAGGCGATGGCGGTGCTGGTGTATGAATGGCGCTCGCTGTCCGAAGACGGCCAGGCCAAAGTGCTAGCACTGCGCGACATCTACGAAGACCTCTGGCTGCAAGTGCTGGGCGAGGCCAAAGAGGCGGGGTTCATCCGTGGCGACGTGTTCATTACCCGACGTTTTCTCACGGGCGCGTTGTCCTGGACCACTACCTGGTTCCGTGCCGGCGGTAGCCTGAGCCTGGATCAACTGGCCGAAGAAGCGCTGATTCTGGTGCTCGAAGAGCGCTAGGCGCTTTCTATCGGGTCGGGAAACTGGCTAACTGGGCGAAACCGCCTAGCTTGAATGCAATGATCGGTACTTTTTCGGGGAGTGGGGTGTTTTGAAGTCTTCGCCAATTCGGACGGCCGCCGGGCTGATGCTCGCAGCGCTGGCTGCATTATGGGTATTGCCTGCTCCGGCGGCGCAAGTGGTTCGGGTGGGCGCGGCGCATTTTCCGCCCTATACCATTCGCCCGGAAAACGGCGCTGACACCGGCCTGCTGCCGGAGCTGGTCGCGGCTTTGAACAGCGCCCAGAGCGACTATCGTTTCGAGCTGGTGCCCACCTCGATTCCCCGCCGGTTCGGCGATTTCAAGGATGGCCGCACGGACATGGCGATCTTCGAAAACCCGGAGTGGGGCTGGAAAGACATTCCCCACATCACCGTAGACATGGGCCTGGAGGACGCGGAGATTTTCGTCGCGCAGAACAAGCCCGGTCGCCAGCAGAACTACTTCGCCGATCTCAAGGGCAAACGGCTGGCGCTGTACAGCGGCTATCACTACGAATTCGCCAACTTCAACGCCGATCCCAAGTACCTCGCCGAAACTTACAGCGCCACGCTGACTTATTCCCACGACAGCAATCTGCTGATGGTCTTGCGCGGGCGCGCGGACATTGCGTTGGTGACGCGCTCGTACCTGTTCGATTACCTGCTGCGCAACGAAAAGGTGCGCGACGAGTTGCTGGTGTCCCAGCGCATCGACCAGATCTACCACCACTATGCGATTCTCAGTCCGAAGGCGCCGATCACCGGCGAAGCCTTCGGCAAGCTGCTGCAAGGCCTGCGCGACAACGGGCAGATGCTGAAAATCTTCGATCCGTACAAGATTGCGGTGGTGCCGGTGCCGCATCAATGACCGGCGGTTTTTGCCGAACGGCCTAAATTTCCCGCCCCGGCTCACGTCCCATCGTTGAACTGTCGACGATTATCGTGAGCCCGACCCATGTCCAATCTGAATGACCTGACTGCCCTGGCCCTGCCTTCGGGCAGCCAACTGGTAGCCGATGCCACCGAAAGCCGTCTGAGCCTGAGCCTGGACGGGCAACCGCTGATTCGCCTGCGCCTCGATCGTGAAGGCCAGGGGCCGATCCAGATCGATGAACGCTATGCACTGCCGCCGGGCCAGGCGCTGTGGGCGGCCTGTTATTGGCTGTTTGCCCGGGATCCGGCGCGTCAGCAATTGATCTGGCAACTCGATCAGGCGCCGACCGAAGCCTTGCTCAGCGGTTTGCTGGTGGGCACCGAAGTGGCGGGCGAATATCGCTGTGAGCGCACGCTGTTCTGGCAACTGCCGCAACCGTGGCTTGGCACCTCACTGACCGGCAGTTATCCGCAGCAGATGGTCATCAGCAACGGCAAGCGCCATCCGCTGCGACCGGTGAAACCGCGTGGTGAGGTTTATCGGCGTTTCGATGCGCGCCTCGGTGCCTGGATTTCCCTGCGAACGGTGGAGATCGAGCAGGATCTGGCGCGTTTCAATCGCTGGCAGAACAGCCCGCGCGTCGCCAGTTTCTGGCAGGAAGAGGGCAGCCTCGAACAGCATCGCGAATACCTGAGCAAGCTCGACGCCGATCCGCACACGCTGACCCTGATCGGTTGTTTCGATGATCAGCCGTTTGCCTATTTCGAAGCCTATTGGGCCAAGGAAGATCGCATCGCGCCGTTCTACGATGCCGACAATTACGATCGCGGCATTCACATGCTGGTCGGTGAGGAAGACTATCGCGGCCCGCACAAAGTGGCGAGCTGGCTGTCGGCGCTGGTGCACTACCTGTTCCTGGATGATCCGCGTACTCAGCGAGTGGTCGCCGAACCGCGTGCCGATAACGCGAAGATGATCGGCCACATGCACAACCAGTGCTTCCACTGCGAGAAAGAATTCGACTTCCCGCACAAGCGCGCGGCGCTGATGATCCTCGGGCGCGAGCGCTTCTTCGACCGGTGCACGCTGGTATGACATTTCGCTGAAAACAAAAAAGATCGCAGCCCTTCAACGAAGGCTGCGATCTTTTTTTGCGGCCGTTTTTTATCAGCGACGGTTTGCGGACACCGCATCGGCACGGCTGCCGGATACCTTGCGGCAGTGCACCAGCGCATCGCGAATCATGAAGTTGACCAGGGTCGGCGAAACGCCGAGTTCCTTGGCGATGTCCTTCTGCGGCACGCCGTGCAGACGGTACATCTCGAACGCATAGCGGGTGCGGACCGGCAGCTCGGTCAGCGCGTCGGCGATGTGTTCCAGGGTCGAGAAATTGATGTGCGAGGTTTCCGGCGAAGCGCCCTGAATGACCACGTTCAACCCTTCCTCCTCGGGGCCGGCGTACTTCTGCTCCAGCGCCTGTTTGCGGTAGTGATCGATCGCCAGATTGCGCACGATCTGGAACAGATAACTCAGCTGGGCCTTGATCGACGACGTGATCGGCGGTGCCGATTGCAGTCGGAAGAACGCATCCTGCACCACATCTTCGGCGCGTGACCGGCAGCCGGTAATGCGGGCTGCAATCTTGACCAGAATCAGTCGATTGTCGACGAATGCCTGAAGTAGCGGTGAATCGCACCTGCTTGTGGATACTTGTTCCGTCATGGAAATCACCTTGCTGCCAATAGGTTAGTGGGACGCCTGGGGGACGGGGCCGTCCTACACATCGAGCGACAAATTATGTTGAATGATAATGATTGTCAATTGAGAAAGAGAACTAATGATCCATAACAGTGCGATCTGAGAACTGCGACACGCCGCCGCACTCGCCCAAGCGCCCAGCCCCGTTGGCGATCCAGCCTGCCGACTAATTATTTCAAGACGTCATCCGTTCTCATTGGTGAATGGATCCGGGTACGCAGCCCCGGACCTACCGCATTCCAATGCCTTGCACGGTCGGCGAAGACCGTGTCCCGCATGCCTTGCACGGGCATGCCGCAGCCAACCCGATTCCACCAGCAAGCCGAATTCAGGCAGGAAACCTCATGACCGACGCGTTCGAACTCCCCAGCACCCTGGTCCAAGCCCTCCAGCGCCGCGCGGCCCTGACGCCGGATCGGCTGGCCTTGCGCTTTCTCGCGGAAACCGAGGAGCAGGCTGTGGTGCTCAGTTATCGCGAACTCGATCAGCGCGCGCGCACCATCGCGGCAGCGTTGCAGGCCGAGGCCGGATTCGGTGATCGCGCGGTATTGCTGTTTCCGAGCGGCCCGGATTACGTCGCGGCGTTCTTTGGTTGCCTGTACGCGGGCGTGATCGCGGTGCCGGCTTATCCGCCGGAATCGGCCAAGCGTCACCATCAGGAACGCCTGCTGTCGATCATCGCCGACGCCGAACCGCGCTTGCTGCTGACCAGCGCCGACCTGCGCGACGCCCTGCAGCAAATCGAAGGCGCGCCGCCGCTGTTGTGCGTCGATACCCTCGACGCTGCACTGGCCGAACGCTGGGTCGAACCGACCTTGCCCCAAGATCACATCGCCTTCCTGCAATACACCTCCGGCTCGACCGCGCTGCCCAAGGGCGTGCAAGTCAGCCACGGCAATCTGGTGGCCAACGAACTGTTGATCCGCCATGGCTTCGGCATCGACGTGAACCCGGACGACGTGATTGTCAGCTGGCTGCCGCTGTACCACGACATGGGCCTGATCGGCGGTCTGCTGCAACCGATCTTCAGCGGTGTGCCGTGCATCCTGATGTCGCCGGCGTATTTCCTTGGCCGCCCGTTGCGCTGGCTCGAAGCGATCAGCCAATACGGCGGCACCATCAGCGGTGGCCCTGACTTCGCTTATCGTCTGTGCAGCGAGCGGGTCAGCGAATCGGCGCTGGAACGCCTCGACCTGAGCCGTTGGCGCGTGGCCTATTCCGGCTCCGAGCCGATCCGTCTCGACACCCTCGAACGCTTCGCCGAGAAATTCACCGCGTGCGGTTTCAGCGAAAGCAGTTTCATGGCGTCCTACGGTCTGGCGGAAGCGACCCTGTTCGTCGCCGGCACACCGCGCGGCACCGGGATTCCTGCACTGCGCGTCGACGATCAGGCCCTGGCACAGAACCGCGCCGAAGCGGGCGAGGGCAGCCCGATCATGAGTTGCGGTATCAGCCAGCCCGATCATGCGGTGCTGATCGTCGAGCCGAACACCCTTGAAGAACTGGCCGACAATGCCGTCGGTGAAGTCTGGGCTACCGGCCCGAGCATCGCCCTCGGCTACTGGCGCAACCCCGAGGCCAGCGCCAAGACTTTCGTCCAGCACGCCGGCCAGACCTGGCTGCGCACCGGTGACCTGGGCTTCATTCGCGACGGTGAACTGTTCATCACCGGTCGCCTGAAAGACATGCTGATCGTGCGCGGTCACAATCTCTACCCGCAGGATCTCGAGAAAACGGTCGAGAACGAAGTTGAGGTGGTGCGCAAGGGCCGCGTCGCCGCATTCGCGGTCAATCAGAATGGCGAAGAAGGCATTGGCATCGCGGCGGAAATCAGCCGCAGCGTGCAGAAAATCCTGCCGCCCGAATCGCTGATCAAAGCCATTCGACAGGCCGTGGCCGAGGCGTATCAGGAAGCACCGAGCGTGGTGGTGTTGCTCAACCCGGGTGCGCTGCCGAAGACCTCCAGTGGCAAGTTGCAGCGTTCGGCCTGCCGCAATCGTCTGGCCGACGGCAGCCTCGACAGCTACGCGGTGTTCCCGTCGGCCACCGCTGAAACCGCTCATGAGTCGACCGCGTCCACCTCCGAAATGGAAGCGTTCATCGGCAACATCTGGGCCGAGCACCTCGACGTCAAACAGGTCAACGCCGACGATCATTTCTTCCTGCTCGGCGGCAACTCGATCGCCGCCGCCCAAGTGATCGCCAAGGTCCGCGAAGAACTGAGCCTGGAGCTGAACCTGCGTCTGCTGTTCGAAGCCCCAACCCTGTCCGCATTCGCCGCAGCCGTCGCGCAACAGCAACAGGACGGCGGCAGCGCCCAAGGCGAAATCACCGTTTTGTCGCGCAACGAAGCCTTGCCGCAATCCCTGGCGCAAAACCGTCTGTGGATCACCTGGCAACTCGACCCGCACAGCAGCGCCTACAACATTCCCGGCGCCCTGCGCCTGCGTGGCGAACTGGATGAAGACGCACTGCGCGCCAGTTTCCAGCAACTGATCGAACGCCACGAATCCCTGCGCACGCGCTTCTTCGAGCGCGACGGCGTGGCCCTGCAACAGGTCGAAGCGGCGGGTGAGTTCAACCTGCAACTGATCGACATCAGCGACCTGCCGGCCAGCGAGCGTGAAGCCCGCGCACTACAGATCCGCGAGGACGAAGCCCGCACCCAGTTCGATCTGGAGAAAGGCCCGTTGCTGTGGGTGACGCTGGTTCGCCTCGACGACGAAGATCACCAGTTGCTGGTGACCCTGCACCACATCATCGCCGACGGCTGGTCGCTGAACGTGTTGATCGACGAGTTCTCGCGCCTGTACGCCGCCGCTTCCCAAAGCCAGCGCGCGGAACTGGCGCCGCTGCCAACCCAATATGCTGACTACGGCAGCTGGCAGCGCCAATGGCTGGCGCAAGGCGAGGGCGAGCGGCAACTGGCGTACTGGAAAGCGCAGTTGGGTGACGAGCATCCGACCCTGGAACTGGCGACCGACCATCCGCGTTCTGCCAAGCAAAAGCACAGCGCCGCCCGCCACAGCGTTCGCCTGGGAATCAGCCTCAGCGATGCCATTCGCCAGACGGCACAGGCTTATCAATCCACCCCGTTCATGCTGCTGCTCTCGGCGTTCCAGAGTTTGCTGCATCGCTACAGCGGCCAGCGCGACATTCGCATCGGTGTGCCGAACGCCAACCGTCCGCGCCTGGAAACCCAAGGCCTGATCGGCTTTTTCATCAACACCCAGGTGCTGCGCGCCGACGTCGATTCGCGTCTGCCGTTCACCGAACTGCTGGCGCAAACCCGACAAGCTGCGCTCGGTGCGCAGGCGAATCAGGATCTGCCATTCGAACAACTGCTCGAAGCCTTCCCGCAGGCCCGCGAACAAGGCCTGTTCCAGGTCATGTTCAACCACCAGCAGCGCGACCTGAGTGCGCTCAAACGTCTGCCGGGCCTGCTGGCCGAGGAACTGCCGTGGCACAGCCGCGAGGCCAAGTTCGATCTGCAACTGCACAGCGAAGAAGACCGAAACGGTCGCCTGACGCTGTCGTTCGACTACGCCGATGAACTGTTCGACGCCGCGACCATCGAGCGCCTTGCCGAGCATTTCAGCAACCTGCTGCGAGCGGTTTGCGAACGTCCGGAGCAAACCATCGGCGATCTGCAATTGCTGACCGCCGCCGAAAATACTCAGCAAAGCGAATGGAGCATTGCCCCGTGCACCCCGGCGCAACAATGGCTGCCGGAACTGCTCAACGAACAAGCGCGGCAAACCCCTGATCGCACCGCACTGGTGTGGGACGGCGGCAGCCTCGACTTCGCCGAACTGCACGCCCAGGCCAACCGTCTCGCCCATTACCTGCGCGACAAAGGCGTCGGCCCGGACGTGTGCGTGGCCATCGCCGCCGAGCGTTCGCCGCAACTGCTGATCGGCCTGCTGGCGATCATCAAGGCCGGTGGCGCCTACGTGCCGCTGGACCCGGATTACCCGGCCGAGCGTCTGGCCTACATGCTCAATGACAGCGGCGTCGAACTGCTGCTGACCCAGACCACATTGCTCGACCGCTTGCCGGCCAGCGAAGGCGTCAGCGTGATCGCCATGGACACCCTGCACCTGGAGAACTGGCCGAGCCAGGCACCGGGTCTGCATCTGCACGGCGACAACTTCGCCTACGTGATTTACACCTCCGGCTCCACCGGCCAGCCGAAAGGCGTGGGCAACACTCACGCGGCGCTGGCCGAACGTCTGCAATGGATGCAGAACTCTTATCGCCTGAACGACACCGACGTGCTGATGCAAAAGGCGCCGATCAGTTTCGACGTGTCGGTGTGGGAATGCTTCTGGCCGCTGATCACCGGTGCGCGTCTGCTGATCGCCGGCCCCGGTGAACACCGCGATCCGCATCGCATCGCGCAGCTTGTTCAAGAATATGGCGTGACCACGCTGCACTTCGTGCCGCCGCTGCTTTCGCTGTTTATCGACGAACCGTTGAGCACCGAATGCACCAGCCTGCGTCGCGTGTTCTCCGGTGGTGAGGCGCTGCCGGCGGAACTGCGCAACCGCGTGCTGGCGCAACTGCCGGCGGTGCAGCTGCACAACCGCTATGGCCCTACCGAAACCGCGATCAACGTCACCCACTGGCATTGCAGCGTGGCGGATGGCGAGCGTTCGCCGATTGGCCGTCCGCTGGGCAACGTGGTCTGCCGCGTGCTCGATAGCGATCTCAATCCAGTGCCGGCCGGTGTGCCGGGTGAACTGTGCATCAGCGGCATCGGCCTGGCCCGTGGTTACCTCGGGCGTCCGGCGCTGACTGCCGAACGTTTCGTGGTCGATCCGCTGGGCGAGCAGGGCGCGCGTCTGTACCGCACCGGTGACCGCGCACGCTGGACGAATGATGGCGTGATCGAATACCTCGGCCGTCTCGATCAGCAGGTCAAACTGCGCGGCTTCCGCGTCGAGCCGGAAGAGATCGAAGCCCGTCTGCTGGCTCAGGACGGCGTGGCGCAGGCCGCCGTGCTGGTGCGCGAAACCGACGCCGGCCCGCAACTGATCGGCTACTTCACCGCCACTGATGCCAGTGAAGATCAGGACGGGCAAATCGCGCGCTTGAAGGCCGCACTGGCCGCCGAGCTGCCGGAATACATGGTCCCGGCGCAACTGATGCGCCTGGACGCAATGCCCTTGAGCCCGAGCGGCAAACTCGATCGCCGCGCCTTGCCCGAGCCGCAATGGCAGGTGCGCGAGCACGTCGAGCCGGTCACCGAGCTGGAAAAGCAGGTCGCCGCAATCTGGCGCGAAGTGCTCGGCCTGAAGCAGGTCGGCCTGCGCGACGATTTCTTCGCCCTCGGCGGTCACTCGCTGCTGGCCACCCAAATCATCTCCCGCACCCGTCAGGCCTGTGACGTCGAGCTGCCGCTGCGCGCCTTGTTCGAACACAGCGAACTCGGTGATTTCGCCGAACAGATCCGCCAAATCCAGGCCAGCGGTCGCACCAACAAACAGCCGCCGATCGACAAGGTTGATCGCAGCAAACCGGTGCCGCTGTCCTACTCGCAGCAGCGCATGTGGTTCCTCTGGCAGATGGAACCGGACAGCCCGGCGTACAACGTCGGCGGCATGGCGCGCCTGCGTGGCGTGCTGGATGTCGGTCGTTTCGAGGCAGCATTGCAAGCGTTGATCCTGCGTCACGAAACCCTGCGCACCACGTTCCCGAGTATCGACGGCGTGGCCCGTCAGCAGGTGCATGCCGAGACCGGCGTGCGCATGGACTGGAAGGATTTCTCGAAACTCGCCACCGATGTGCGCGAGCAGAAAGTTCAGCAACTGGCGGACGATGAAGCGCATCTACCGTTCGATCTGGAAACCGGCCCGCTGCTGCGCGCCTGCCTGGTCAAGACTGCCGAGCAAGAGCATTACTTCGTCCTGACCCTGCACCACATCGTCACCGAAGGCTGGGCGATGGACATCTTCGCCCGTGAACTCAGCGCGCTGTATGAAGCGTTCGTCGACGATCGCGAATCGCCGCTGCAACCGTTGCCGGTGCAGTACCTCGACTACAGCGTGTGGCAGCGCAACTGGCTGGAGTCCGGCGAGCGTCAGCGTCAGCTCGACTACTGGACCGCGCAACTGGGCCGCGAACACCCGCTGTTGGAACTGCCGGGCGACCGGCCGCGTCCGCCGGTGCAAAGTCATCAGGGTGAGCTGTTCCGTTTCGACCTCAGCGATGATCTCGCCGCGCGGGTTCGCGCCTTCAATGCGCAGAACGGTCTGACCCTGTTCATGACCATGACCGCTGCCCTTGCGACCCTGCTTTACCGCTACAGCGGCCAGACCGATCTGCGCATCGGCGCGCCAGTGGCCAACCGTATCCGCCCGGAAAGCGAAGGCCTGATCGGTGCGTTCCTCAACACCCAGGTGCTGCGTTGCCAGCTCGACGGCCAGATGTCGGTCGGCGAATTGTTCGAGCACGTGCGCCACACCGTGATCGAAGGCCAGTCCCATCAGGACCTGCCGTTCGACCATCTGGTGGAGGCGTTGCAGCCACCGCGCAGCGCCGCGTACAACCCGCTGTTCCAGGTGATGTGCAACGTGCAGCGCTGGGAATTCCAGCAGAGCCGCATGCTCGCCGGCATGACCGTCGAGTACCTGGCCAACGATGCGCGGGCGACCAAGTTCGACCTCAACCTGGAAGTCACCGATCTCGACCATCGCCTCGGCTGCTGCCTGACTTACAGCACCGACTTGTTCGATGAACCGACCATCGCGCGCATGGCCAAGCACTGGCGCAACCTGCTGGAAGCGCTGATCGCCGACCCGCAACAACGCCTCAGCGAACTGCCGCTGCTCGATGCGCCTGAGCAACAGCAATTGCTCGACAGCCTTGGCGTCGAGCCGGGTGAACGTCGTCTCGACCAGTGCATTCATCACCTGTTCGCCGAGCAGGCGCTGGCGCGCAAAGATGCGCCGGCCCTGACTTTCGCCGGGCAGACCCTGAGCTACGCCGAACTCGACGCCCGCGCCAACCGTCTGGCCTGGGCTCTGCGTGAACGCGGTGTCGGCCCGCAAGTGCGGGTCGGCCTGGCGCTGGAGCGTTCGCTGGAAATGGTCGTCGGCCTGCTGGCGATCCTCAAGGCCGGTGGCGCCTATGTGCCGCTGGATCCGGAATACCCGCTCGACCGTCTGCATTACATGATCGAAGACAGCGGCGTCGGCCTGCTGCTCAGCGACCGCGCGATGTTCAAGGCCCTCGGCGAACTGCCGTCGAACGTGGCGCGCTGGTGCCTGGAAGATGACAGCGCCGCGCTGGACGATTACCCGGCCGCTGAGCTGCCATTCATCAGCCTGCCGCAGCATCAGGCGTACCTGATCTACACCTCGGGTTCCACCGGCAAGCCGAAAGGCGTGGTGGTGTCCCACGGTGAAATCGCCATGCACTGCCAGGCGGTGATCGAGCGTTTCGGCATGCGTCCGGACGACTGCGAATTGCATTTCTATTCAATCAACTTCGACGCCGCCACCGAGCGTCTGCTGGTGCCGCTGCTGAGCGGTGCGCAGGTGGTGCTGCGTGCGCAAGGTCAGTGGGACGCGGAAGAAATCTGCGGCCTGATCCGTGAACATCGGATCAATATTCTCGGTTTCACCCCGAGTTACGGCAGCCAGTTGGCGCAGTTCCTCGCGACGCAGAACGACATCCTGCCGGTGCGCATGATCATCACCGGCGGCGAAGCGCTGACAGGCGAGCACCTGCAACGGATTCGCGCGGCGTTCAAGCCAAGCCTGTTCTTCAACGCCTACGGCCCGACCGAAACCGTGGTCATGCCGCTGGCCAGTCTTGCGCCGGAAGTGCTGGAAGAGGGCGCCGGCAGTGTGCCGATCGGCAGCGTGATCGGTGATCGCGTGGCCTACATTCTCGATGTCGATCTGGCGCTGGTGCCGCAAGGCGCGACCGGTGAATTGTTCGTCGGCGGCGCCGGTCTGGCGGTGGGGTATCACGAGCGTGCAGGCATCACCGCCGAACGTTTCGTCGCCGACCCGTTTGCCGTCGATGGCGGGCGCATGTACCGCACCGGCGACCTGGTGCGCCAGCGTGCCGACGGTCTGGTGGAATACCTGGGACGGATCGACCATCAGGTGAAGATCCGTGGTTTCCGGATCGAACTGGGCGAGATCGAAACCCGTCTGCTCGATCACGATTCGATCCGCGAAGCGGTGGTGCTGGCGCTGGATGCGCCGAGCGGCAAGCAACTGGTCGGCTATCTCGTGACCGAGGTCGCTTCGCGAAGCGAAGCCGAGCAGGCCGAACTGCGCGATGCGCTGAAGGCGCACCTGAAGACGCAACTGCCGGACTACATGGTGCCGACCCATCTGATTCTGCTGGCGAGCATGCCGCTGACCGCCAACGGCAAACTCGACCGCCGCGCCTTGCCGGCACCGGATCCGGAGCTCAATCGTCAGGATTACGTGGCGCCAAGCAACGAGCTGGAGCAGACCCTGGCGCAGATCTGGTGCGAGGTGCTCAACGTCGAGCAGGTCGGTCTCAACGACAACTTCTTCGAACTGGGCGGCGACTCGATCCTGTCGATTCAAGTGGTCAGCCGCGCGCGTCAGCAGGGCATTCACTTCAGCCCGCGTGATCTGTTCCAGCATCAGACTGTGCAGACCTTGGCCGCCGTTGCCAGCCGCAGTGAAACCGTCACCGCCGAGCAAGGTCTGGTGACGGGCGAATCGCGTCTGACACCGATCCAGCATTGGTTCTTCGACACCGAGATTCCCGAGCGTCAGCACTGGAACCAGGCGTTGCTGCTGGAGCCGACGGTGGCGCTGGAACCGCACCGTCTGGAGCAAGCACTGTTGGCGGTGATCGAGCAGCACGATGCCCTGCGTCTGCGCTTCAGCGAGGTCAACGGCGCATGGCAGGCAACCCATCAACCGGTGACCGATGCTGCCGTGCTGTGGCAGGTTCGCGTGCCGTCGATGGACAAATGCGCCGCGCTGTTCGCCGATGCCCAGTGCAGCCTCGACCTTGCCCAAGGCCCGCTGTTGCGTGCAGTTTTGGTCGATGGGCCGGACGCTCGGCAACGGCTGTTCATCGCGATCCATCACCTGGTGGTCGACGGTGTGTCGTGGCGCGTTCTGCTCGACGATCTGCAAACCGTGTATCGCCAGCTCGACGCCGATCGGTCGGTGAAACTGCCGGCCAAAACCAGTGCCTTCAAGGACTGGGCGGCGCGCTTGCAGGCTTACGCCGGCAGCGAATCCCTGCGTGAAGAACTGAGTTGGTGGCAAGCGCAACTGGCCGGCCCGAATGCCGATTTGCCGTGCGAACGTCCTGAGGGCGGTCGCGAGAATCGTCATGCGCAAACCGTCAGCGTGCGACTGGATGCCGAACGCACCAAGCAACTGCTGCAACAGGCACCGAGCGCCTATCGCACGCAGGTCAACGATCTGCTGCTGACTGCGCTGGCCCGCGTGCTGTGCCGCTGGAGTGGTCAGCCCTCGGCGCTGATTCAACTGGAAGGCCACGGCCGCGAAACCCTGTTCGACGAGATCGACCTGACCCGCACCGTCGGCTGGTTCACCAGCGCTTATCCGCTGCGTCTGACCCCGCACAACATCGAAGAGGCCGCCGGGCAGGGCGCTTCGATCAAGGCGATCAAGGAGCAACTGCGCGCCGTTCCGCACAAAGGCCTCGGTTATGGCGTACTGCGCTACCTGGCCGATGACGCCAGCCGTCAGAGCATGGCGGTGTTGCCGAGCGCGCCGATCACCTTCAACTATCTCGGCCAGTTCGACCAGAGCTTCGGCAGCGATGCGCTGTTCCGTCCGCTGGATGAATCGGTCGGCGCGGCCCACGATCCGCAAGCACCGCTGCCGAACGAGTTGAGCGTCGACAGTCAGGTGTACGGCGGGGAACTGCTGCTGCGCTGGACCTTCAGCGCCGAGCGCTACGACGCGCAGACCATCAACGAGCTGGCCGATGCCTACGTCGGCGAGTTGCAGAGCCTGATCGAACATTGCCTGCAGGACGAGGCCGGTGGCCTGACGCCGTCGGACTTCCCGCTGGCGAAACTGACCCAGGCGCAACTTGACGCATTGCCGGTGCCGGCGGCGCACATCGAAGACGTGTACCCGCTGACGCCGATGCAGGAAGGCATGCTGCTGCACACCTTGCTCGAACCGGGCACCGGTCTGTATTACATGCAGGATCGCTATCGCATCAACAGCGAACTCGACCCCGAGCGTTTCGCCCAGGCGTGGCAAGCGGTGGTCGCCCGTCATGAAGCGTTGCGTGCGTCGTTCTGCTGGAACGTCGGCGAAGACATGCTGCAAGTGATTCATACGCCGGGTCGCACGCCGATCGAGTACCTGGACTGGAGCGCCATCGCTGACGCCGAGCAGGAACCGAAACTGCAAGCGCTGCTCAAGGCCGAGCGCGAGGCCGGTTTCGATCTGCTCAATCAGGCACCGTTCCACCTGCGTCTGATCAAGGTCGGCGCGGCGCGCTACTGGTTCATGATGAGCAACCACCACATCCTGATCGATGCCTGGTGCCGTTCGCTGCTGATGAACGATTTCTTCGAGATCTACACCGCCCTCGGCGAAGGTCGCGATGCGCAACTGGCAGTGCCGCCGCGCTACCGCGATTACATCGGCTGGCTGCAACGTCAGAGCCTGGCCGAAGCGCGTCAGTGGTGGCAGCAGAACCTGCAAGGCTTCGAGCGCACCACGCCGATCCCGAGCGACCGCCCGTTCCTGCGTGAACACGCCGGCGAAAGCGGCGGCATGATCGTCGGCGACCGCTACACCCGACTGAATGTCGAGGATGGCGCCCGTCTGCGCGAACTGGCCCAGGCCCATCAACTGACCATCAACACCTTCGCCCAAGCGGCGTGGGCACTGGTGCTGCGCCGCATGAGCGGTGATCGCGACGTGCTGTTCGGCGTGACCGTGGCCGGGCGCCCGGTGGAAATGCCGGAGATGCAGCGCACCGTCGGCCTGTTCATCAACAGCATCGCGCTGCGGGTGCAGATCCCGGCGGACGATCAGCGCGCCAGCGTGCGTCAGTGGCTGAGCGGTCTGCTCGACAGCAACATGCAACTGCGCGAGTACGAATACTTGCCGCTGGTGAACATCCAGGAACAAAGCGAACTGCCGAAAGGCCAGCCGCTGTTCGACAGCCTGTTCGTGTTCGAAAACGCCCCGGTGGAAGTCTCGGTGCTGGACCGTGCGCAGAGCCTCAACGCGACCTCGGATTCGGGCCGTACCCACACCAACTTCCCGCTCACAGCGGTGTGCTACCCGGGCGACGACCTGGGCCTGCACCTGTCTTACGACCAGCGTTACTTCGACGAGTCGACCATCGAGCGCATGCTCGGCGAGTTCAAGCGTCTGTTGCTGGCGTTGGTCGACGGCTTCCATGGCGACATGGCCGACCTGCCGCTGCTTGGCCAAGAGGAACAGGACTTCCTGCTCCACGGCTGCAACCAGAGTGAGCACGACTATCCGCTGGAACAGAGCTACGTCGAGCTGTTCGAAGCGCAGGTCGCACAACATCCGCAACGCATTGCCGCCAGTTGCCTTGATCAGCAGCTGAGCTATGCCGAGCTGAACCAGAACGCCAACCGTCTCGGCCATGCACTGGTCGCGGCCGGGGTGCAGATGGATCAACCGGTGGCGCTGCTGGGCGAACGTAATCTGGATCTGCTGGGCATGATCATCGGCAGCTTCAAGGCCGGTGCCGGTTACTTGCCACTGGATCCGGGCCTGCCGAGCCAGCGTCTGCAACGGATCATCGAGCTCAGTCGCACGCCGGTGCTGGTGTGTACCGAAGCTTGCCGTGAACAGGCGACGACCTTGCTGGATGAGTTCAGCTGCGCCAACCGTCCACGCTTGCTGGTGTGGGAAGAGGTTCAGACCGGCGCGGTGTCGTCGGCGAATCCGAACATCTTCAGCGGCCCGGACAACCTGGCCTACGTGATCTACACCTCGGGCTCCACCGGGTTGCCGAAAGGCGTGATGGTCGAACAGCGCGGCATGCTCAACAACCAGTTGAGCAAGGTGCCGTACCTGAACCTGAGCGACGCCGATGTGATCGCCCAGACCGCTTCGCAAAGCTTCGACATTTCGGTCTGGCAGTTCCTCGCCGCGCCGCTGTTCGGGGCGCGGGTGGACATCGTGCCGAACACCATCGCCCACGATCCGCAAGGCTTGCTGGTGCATGTGCAACAGCAGGGCATCACCGTGCTGGAAAGCGTGCCGTCGCTGATCCAGGGCATGCTCGCTTCGGATCGTTTGAGCCTCGACGGTCTGCGCTGGATGCTGCCGACCGGTGAAGCAATGCCGCCGGAACTGGCGCACCAGTGGCTGCTGCGTTATCCGGAGATCGGTCTGGTCAACGCCTATGGCCCGGCGGAATGCTCGGACGACCTGGCGTTCTTCCGCGTCGACCTGGCCTCGACTCGCGGCAGTTACCTGCCGATCGGTACGCCGACCGACAACAACTTGCTGTACTTGCTCGATGGCGCGCTGGATCTGGTGCCGTTGGGTGCGGTGGGCGAGTTGTGCGTGGCGGGCACCGGGGTCGGTCGCGGGTATGTCAGCGATCCGTTGCGCACCGCGCCGGTGTTCGTGCCGAATCCGTTCGGTGCGCCGGGCGAGCGTCTGTATCGCACCGGTGACCTGGCGCGCCGTCGCAGTGACGGGGTGCTGGAGTACGTCGGCCGGGTCGACCATCAGGTGAAGATCCGCGGTTACCGGATCGAGCTGGGTGAAATCGAGGCGCGTCTGCACGAGCAACCGGAAGTCCGTGACGGGGCGGTCGGCGTGCAGGAAGGCGTCAACGGCAAGCATCTGGTCGGCTACCTGGTGGCCGCAGATTCCGCACTGAATCAGAGCGAACGCCTGGAGCGGATCAAGCAGCGCCTGCGCGCCGAACTGCCGGAATACATGGTGCCGCTGCACTGGTTGTGGCTTGACCGGTTGCCGCTCAACGCCAACGGCAAACTCGACCGCAAGGCCTTGCCGGTGCTGGAGATCGGCCAGTTGCAGAGCCAGGATTACCTGGCGCCGCGCAGCGAGCTGGAGCAGACCCTGGCCGATATCTGGGCCGAGGTACTGAAGGTCGAGAAGGTCGGGGTACGTGACAACTTCTTCGAACTCGGCGGCCATTCGCTGCTTGCCACGCAAATCGCCTCGCGGGTGCAGAAAGCTCTGCAACGGGACGTGCCGCTGCGGGCGATGTTCGAGTGCAGCACGGTGGAGGAACTGGCCGGGTACATCGAAGGGCTGGCGGCCAGCGACATTACCGAGGAAAAGGTTGATCGGTTGAATGACCTGATGGCGGAGCTGGAGGGGCTTTAATCTCTGGTGCCTGTACCGGTCTCTTCGCGAGCAGGCTCGCTCCCACATGGTTTTGTGTCGATCACAGATCCCCTGTGGGAGCGAGCCTGCTCGCGATTAGGTGCGGTACATTTTTAGACATTTACACGGTTGACGATCCCGAACCGGCAGCCCAGTCTGCCGGTTCTCTTTTTTGTCGCGGGGGTGATCGATGGCTTTCTTCGAAGTTGACGGACAGGCGCTTCACTACATTGATCAAGGCACAGGCCCGGCGGTGTTGCTGGCTGGCAGCTACCTGTGGGACCAGGCCATGTGGGCGCCGCAGATCGCAGCGCTATCGGCGCACTATCGGGTGATTGCACTGGATCTGTGGGGGCACGGCGAATCCGGTCGCTTGCCTGAAGGCACCGCTTCGCTGGACGACATCGCCCGTCAGGCACTGGCCTTGCTCGATCATCTGGACATTGACCGGGTGACGCTGGTCGGGTTGTCGGTCGGCGGCATGTGGGGCGTGCGTCTGGCGTTGTCGGCGCCGCAGCGGCTCAACGGTCTGGTGCTGATGGACACTTACGTCGGCGTCGAGCCGGAACCGACCCGCCAGTACTATTTCTCGCTGTTCAAACAGATCGAGGAAAGCGGTGGGATCTCCGAACAACTGCTGGATATCGTGGTGCCGATCTTCTTTCGCCCGGGCATCGATCGAGAGTCGGCGCTGTATCAGGACTTCCGCGCAAAACTGGCCGGGTATTCGGCTGACCGCCTGCGTGACAGCATCGTGCCGATGGGGCGGATCACCTTTGGCCGTGACGATCTGTTGCCGCGCCTGGGCGAGTTGAATGCGGCCACCACGCTGGTGGTCTGCGGCGATCAGGACAAGCCACGCCCGCCGTCGGAAGCACGGGAAATGGCTGAGCTGATTGGCTGTCCGTGTGTGCTGGTGCCGGAGGCGGGGCATATCTCCAATCTGGAGAATCCAACCTTCGTGACCGACACGCTGCTGAAATTTCTGGCTGAACTGAAGTAACGAAAACGCCCACGCATTGCGTGGGCGTTTTTTATTTCGGGCCGAGAATCTTCGCCAGTTTGTCCGGCGTCGGCGCGCCTTGCTGTTGTTGCAGTTCGCCCTTGTCGTCCATGTAGAAGATCGCCGGGGTGGCCTGCAAGTCCAGGTCTTCCATCAACTGCATGTTCGCCGCGAGTTTGGTTTGCACAGCCACCGGAATGTCCTTCAAGGCCTTGAGGGTGCTGGCCTTGCCGGCCTTCTCATGATCCTCCAGGGCTTTGCTCGGGTCCTTGGCGGCGAGCAGGGCGGCGGATTTGGCCGGGCTGTCTTCGCGGATGATGCCGACCATGATATGCCGCAACTGCACCTTGCCGGCCTTGACCCATGGGCGGGCCTGTTCCCAGAACATGTTGCAATACGGGCAGTTCGGATCACTGAACAGGTACACGGTGCGCGGCGCATCCTTGTTGCCGTCCTGAATCCAGTTGCTCGCTTCGAATTTGGCCCAGACTTCCTTGGCCATTGGCGCGTACACCAGTTTTTGCAGCGGCGCGCTGCTCAGGTCGTTGCCGTCGGCGTCGTACAGATTGCCCAGCAGCACGTGCTTGCCGTCCGGCGTCAGGTACAGCGCCATGCCGCGGTTCTGGTATTGCGCGGCGTAACCGCGCAAGCCGTCCGGCGCGTCGAACTGGCCGACGATTTTCGCGCCCTTGGCTTCGATCTTCTTGATCGCTTCAGGCAGTTCTTCAGCAGCCTGGACCGACGGCAAGTGCAGCAGGGCTGCGCTCATGGTCAGCGTCAGCAGGTGGCGGAGGCGGGGCATGGCAGTTTCCTTGAAGAAGTGGTGGCCGGGTTCGGGCTGGAACCCGGGGTGTCGAAGTTTTCCAAGGCGCGGGCCAGGCTGGCGTTCGACAACTCGCCCAGATGGCTGCCCAGCAGGCGACCGTCCGGGCTATAGAACAGCGTAGTCGGCAGGGCCATGGAACCCACGGCCTGGCCGAGGCGTCCGCTGCGGTCGAACAGCACGTTGTTCAGGCTCAAGCCCTGGGTTTCGAGAAACGTGGCGACGCTTTGCATGCTTTCGGCCTGGTTGACGAACAGGAACGTCAGGTCCGGGCGTTGTTGCTGGGCGTTTTCCAGCACCGGCATTTCCCGGCGGCACGGCGGGCACCAGGTGGCCCACAGGTTGATCACCAGCGGCCCGCCCTGATAGTCGGTGAGTTTCACGGTTTCCCCGGCGGCGTTGCGCAGGGTGATGTCCGGCAGGCGTGTGCCTTGCTCGTAGATGTTCAGCGACAGGGTCGCCAGCACCCAGAACGCCACGCCGCTGACCACGCCGAACCCCAGCGGGCGACGCAAGCCCGGCCGGCGCCAGCCGCGATACAGCGCCGCCAGCAACAGCACGATCACCCCCGGCCAGGCGAGAAAACCGCCGTCGCGCAGATCGATGATCTGCCACAGATCATTGCGATAGTGGCCCCAGTACACAGCGACAAACGCAATGCGCGCCGCCAGCATGCCGAGCAGAAACAGGCTGAACAGCGCCGACTCGGGGTTGTCACCGCCGCGCTTGGCCACCCGCCAGCCGACGAAGGTCGCCAGCGCCAGCGCGCTAATCAGCAGCAAGTGGTTGAGTGCGATGGCAAAGGTGCCGAGGGTGAAGGTCAGCATTAACGGGCGTCTCGGGTGGTGGTCCAGCGTTGCAGAAAAGTATCGGCATCGACCTCGCCGGTGATGCGCTGGCTGCGGCGCTCTTCGCCGTCGGCGCCGATCCACACGAAACTCGGTGGCCCCGGCACTTTATAACGGCCGAGCAGTTCGCGGCTGGCGGCATTGTCGGCGGTGACGTCGAGTCGGAGCAAGCGCACATCGCTCAGTGCCTGCATCACCCGCGCCTGGCCGAACACCTGTTTCTCCATGACTTTGCACGACGTGCACCAGTCGGCGTAGTAATCGAGCAGCACCCACTGGCCCTGCGCTTTGGCGGTGTCGAGCTCGCGTTGCAGGGCAGCGGGATCCTTGATCGTCGTGAAGGCTTCGTGGCCGCTGGGCGCCGCAGATCCGATGCGGCCGGCGCTGTACACCTGCAACGGCTGATACGGATCGTCACTGCCGCCTGCCGCACCGACCACCAGCAGACTGCCCCACAAGCCCAGCAACAGCGAACCGGCACCGAACAGGTGAGCCACGCGACCGAAGCCGTCGGACTGTTTCCAGGCACTGTAAGCGGCGATCAATAGCAGTGCGCCGCACAGACCCAGCCACAGCGACGGATCCAGCACCGGTCGCAGCATCAGCAGCGCGGTGGCAAGGAACAGGAAACCGAACACGCCCTTGAGCAGGTTCATCCACGCGCCGGGCTTGGGCAGGAAGCGATTGCCGACGGTTACCAGCAACAGCAGCGGAACGCCGATGCCGATGCCCAAGGCAAACAGGATCAGACCGCCGTGCAGCGCGTTGCCGCTTTGCGCGATGTAGAGCAGGGCACCGGCCAGCGGTGCTGTCATGCACGGGCCGACCAGTAAACCGGACAGCGCGCCCAATACGCCCGCGCCGATCAGACTGCCGCCGCGCTGACTGCGCGAGGCATGTTCCAGTCGATCCCGCAGGGCCACCGGCAATTGCAGCTCGAAGAAGCCGAACATCGGCAGCGCCAGAACCACAAACACCGCCGCGAACGTCCCGAGCAGCCACGGGTTCTGCAACCACGCCTGCAGGTTGGCCCCCAGCAGCGCGGCGATGACGCCCATCGCCGCATACACCAGCGCCATGCAAACCACATAACTGCCGGCCAGCGCGAAACCGCGACGTGGCGTGGCGCCGCTGCCCACCACCATGCCCGCCAGAATCGGCAACATCGGCAGAGAACACGGCGCAAATGCCAGCAGCAGACCGAGGCCGAAGAACACCAGCAGACTCCAGCCCAGCGAGTGCTGTTGCAGACCGCTGGCGAGTGCCTGATCCGGCGCTTCATCCGTCGTTGCTGCGGCTTTGCCGCCGAGGTCGATCACTCTGGTTTGTGGTGGATAGCAAAGACCGGCGTCGGCGCAGCCCTGATAACTGACCTTGATCTGGCCCTGTGCGGCTGCCGGGATTTTCAGCTCGAGGCCCTGGCGATAAACCGGCTGTTCGCCGAAATACTCGTCGCTGTGGGACTCGCCTTCGGGCAGGGCCGGCACGTTTTGCGTCGCCAGCCCGTCGAACTTCAGACGCTTCTGATACAGGTAATAACCGTCGGCAATTTGCCAGAACAGCTGGGTCTCACCGGAATCCAGACGTTCCGAGGTCAGTACGAACGCCTTGTCGACCGGCAAGAACTCCGGTTTTGATGCAAAGGGATCATTACCTGCCTGGGCCAGACTCGAAATCAACAGTGCAAACAATAGAAAAAAATGACGCATGGAGGAGCCTTGTCCCTGTGCAATTGAGGGGCACAGTGGCGTGCGGCGATTAACCGATGATTAACCGGAGTTATCCATGCGTCGAACCTGCGAGACGCTGCAGCATTGCAAACGAATGAGGGAATCAGAGACCGCGGTTTAACCCGGCGAATGTGTCACTGACATTGCGCACACCTCCCTCGACAGCGCCTTTTTGCATATTGAAAACCACAAACTGGTCATTGGTCAGGAAGATGCACCAGAGGTTATCGCTGAACGTCGGATCAATCTGCGCCGCAGTAACAAGGCGATCTTTATAAGGTGCAAGTCCGGGCAGTATTGCATTGGCTTGGTGATTGATTTTTTGCGTCACAGTGTGGAATGTCAGACGAGTTCCGTCATTCAACAGGAAAAGAAACTCGTACTTGTGTCCAATGGCTTCCAGCCAGGTGCCGGCAACGATTCTGTCGAAGTAAGGCAGGATCGGCGTCCAGAGAGAGTTGGATAGATCGTAAAAGGCATCAGCCTTGTCATTGTCCTGGTCATAGGCGCACACCCACGGGCGATCACCGTTGTAGAAGAACAACCAGGCAATGTCCTTGTCGCCTGCCCTTGTTTGCGTAAATCCGAAGCGCAGGTGCTTGGCATAGGCATCGAAACCTGGCCAGTTTCCCTTGATCGGTTTTGGATATTCGTTGGGTACTTTTTCATCGCCATTGTTGTAACGGGAGAATTGATCAGTATCTTTGAAGAAGAAGTAAATCCGGTCAGGGCCGGAGCGCCAGTCGATGGCGACGAAGTTGTTAAGTTTGGACATTTGATGTTTGCTTCTGAAGAATGATAGTTGTTTGATTTGATGTTTGTATGTTTTGCAGTTGGAGGTTATATCGGCAAACAGTGGTTTTGCACTGATTTAGTGATTGCTGTTTGTGACATTGGGGGGGGCAAGTTGTTGCCTGTTAACTTGTTAGTTGTCGTTGCAGTAATTGGCGTTGAGAAAGACCTCGCCCGTGGTCGTATACGTCGGGATCGTGCTTTTCCTTGGCGCGGGCAGTGTCCATAATTGCCGCTTAATCCTCTCCTGCTTGAATCGCGTTTTTTCTCATGGAGCTCCCATGCACGTACTGGTTTGCGAAGACGATGAGTTGATCGCCAGCGGGATCGTCGCCGGGCTGACGGCGCAAGGCCTGACGGTCGAGCACGTCAACACCGCCTCCAAGGCGCGGGCGATCCTCAAGGTTGCCGAATTCGACGTGATGGTGCTCGATCTTGGCCTGCCGGACGAAGATGGCCTCAAACTGCTGCAGCAACTGCGCCAGCAGGGCCTGGAGATTCCGGTACTGATCCTTACCGCGCGGGACTCGGTCACCGACCGTGTCGACGGTTTGCAGTCCGGTGCCGACGACTACCTGCTCAAGCCGTTCGACCTGCGTGAATTGTTCGCCCGTCTGCAAACCTTGTTGCGCCGGGTAGCCGGGCGCAGCGTCAACCTGATCGAACACGGCGCGCTGACCTACGACCCGAGCAGTCGGGAAACCACGCTGGCGGGCCGTTCGGTCGACCTGTCCCGTCGCGAACAATCCCTACTGCAGGCCTTGCTGCACAACCGTGGCCGGGTGCTGTCCACCGAGCAGTTGAAGGACAGCGTCTACGGTTTCAACGATGAACTGGAGAGCAACGCACTCAACGTGCACATCCATCACCTGCGCAGCAAACTGGGTAAAGGCATCGTCGAAACCGTGCGCGGTCTGGGCTATCGCCTCGGCCCGGCCGATGGTGGAGAACCTGACAAGTGATGAGTCTGCGCCTGCGCCTGAGCCTGACCCTCGGCGCCGCGTTCGCGCTGATCTGGGCACTGGCGGCTGCCTGGATGCTCAGCGACTTGCGCAACCAGATGATGTTTTCCCTCGACCAGCGGCTGGTGGCGTCGGCGCGAATGGTCGCCGGGCTGCTGGAACAACTGCCGGCCATCCCGAGCAAAGGCGAAGGCACTCACTTCAGCGCCGAGCAACTGAACATTCCCGGCGGCATGGCCTGTCAGGTCAGTTCGCTGCGCGGGGAAATCCTCGCCCGCAGCCACAACAATCCGGAACAGGCGCTGGAAGCCCAGAAGATGGGCTTCCACGATCAGATGATCGATGGCGCGCCATGGCGCAGCTTCACCCTGGCCCGAGGCGATGTGCGAATCACCACCGCCGACCGGGTAATCGAGCGCGAAGCCCTGAACATGTCGATCCTGCTGGCGGCCTCGGTGCCGGTGGGCGTGGCGCTGCTCGGCTGCCTGTGCCTGTTGTGGCTGGGGATCGGGCAGGGCCTGGCGCCGCTCAATCGCTTGCGTGAAGCCTTGATGCGTCGCAACGCGGATTCGCTCGAGCCGTTGCAGTTGCAGTCTTTCCCCAGCGAGCTGAAACCGCTGCTCGAAACCCAGAATCAACTGTTCCAGCGCATCGGCAAGACCATCGAACGCGAACGTCGCCTGACCGGCGATGCCGCCCATGAATTGCGCAGCCCGCTGACGGCGATCAAGACCCACCTGCAAGTGGCGCGCATGACCGAAGGCAACGCCCGCGATCAGTCCCTGGCCCGGGCCGAGGAGGGCGCCGACCGTCTGCACCGGACCCTCGAACAATTGCTGTTGCTGGCCCGGGTCGAGGGCAGTCTGTCGTTCGACGACGGTGTGCAATGCAGTGCCGAACAGGTGGCGAAACTGGCGATTCAGGATTCGGCCAGCGACCAGCGCCAGCGGATCAGGCTGCACCTGCCTGAACACGTATCCGGTGCGCCCCTGCAAATGCCGGCAGTGCTGTCGATCGCAGCCTTGCGCAACCTGCTGGATAACGCCCTGCGTCATACCCCGACCGACGGCGCGGTGGAGCTGAGCCTGGAAACCACCGCCAATCGCGTGCGTTTCGTGGTGCGTGATCACGGGCCGGGCATTGCCCCGGACGATCTGCAACATCTGACCCAGCGCTTCTGGCGCAACGGCCAGAGCACCGGCTGCGGATTGGGGCTGGCGATTGTCCAGGCCATCGTTCAACGCTGCGCCTGCACCCTGCATTTCGACAGCCGCCCGGATGGTCTGCGGGTAGAGCTGACCATGCCGCTGCAACCGGTCTGACATTTCGCCAGGCACATCAAATGTAACCTCTCTCCATTAGTCATCCGCCGGCCGCCACGTTATTGTCGCCCCAGCCTTTGACTCAATGGATTGAGGGAAACAGTGCCATGGAAGCACCCATCCACATTTGTCCCGCCACAGTCGCCGACGCCGGCATCATCAGCCGGATTCTCGAGCGTTCGATCCGCGTCGGTTGCGCGCTCGACCATCGCAACGATCCACAACTGGTCGACCGCTGGGTTCGCCGACAATCGGCGGAACACATCAGCGGCTGGCTCGCCGATCCGCATCTCTATCTGAATATCGCGCTTCTTCACGATAAACCGGTCGGCGTCGGCATGGCCGCAGCCAATGGGGAGATTACGTTTTGTCATGTGCAGCCGGAGTGGTTTCGCCGAGGCGCGGGCCGCGCGCTGATGGGCGATCTCGAGGGTTGGCTGCGGGTTCGTGGCCGGCCTTGCGTCACGCTCGCCAGCACGCGAACCGGCGAGGCGTTCTACCGGCGCCTGGGGTATCGCGAAGCGGCGTCTACCTTCTCGCATCACGGTGTTTTGAGCCTGCCGATGCACAAGCCACTGCCATTGTCGGCCTGACATTCGATCAAGGGTGTAAATCCTCGACACGCTGGTGCGTTTCCAGAACAGGAAAACCAGCATGTGCGCCCCGCGACCGGAACGCGCACCTGCCCGGTGTGCAGTTTTGGTCACTATCCATAGCGTATTGAGGGGTCGAGAGATGTCAGTCGCCACCAGCCTTATCGAAGAGTCGTCGGCCCGGATCGCCTCCGCGCCGGCTGAAACGCTGTATCAGTTCAATGAATCGCCGTTGCTGGCCCGTCAGAGCCAGCAGGAATCCAATGCCCGCAGCTACCCGCGCCGGATTCCGCTGGCGTTGAAGCGCGCCAAAGGTCTGTACGTCGAAGACGTCGAAGGTCGTACCTTCATCGATTGCCTGGCCGGTGCTGGCACTCTGGCGCTGGGGCATAACCATCCGGTGGTGATCGAAGCGATCCAGCAGGTGCTGGCCGATGAACTGCCACTGCACACCCTGGACCTGACCACGCCGGTGAAAGACCAGTTCGTGCAGGACCTGTTTGGCCTGTTGCCGCCTGCATTGGCCAAGGAAGCGAAAATACAGTTCTGCGGCCCGACCGGCACCGACGCCGTGGAAGCTGCGCTGAAACTGGTGCGCACCGCCACCGGGCGCAGCACCGTGCTGTCGTTTACCGGCGGTTACCACGGCATGAGCCAGGGGGCCTTGAGCCTGATGGGCAGCCTGGGGCCGAAAAAGCCGCTGGGTGCGCTGCTCAGCAACGGCGTGCAATTCATGCCGTTCCCGTACGACTACCGCTGCCCGTTCGGCCTCGGTGGCGCGGCGGGGGTGAAGGCTAATCTGAGCTACCTGGAAAACCTGCTCAATGATCCCGAGGCCGGCGTGCAATTGCCGGCAGCGGTGATCGTCGAAGCGGTGCAGGGTGAGGGCGGTGTGATCCCGGCGGACATCGAGTGGCTGCGTGGTCTGCGTCGCATCACTGAAAAGGCTGGCGTGGCACTGATCATCGACGAAATCCAGAGCGGCTTCGCCCGTACCGGCAAGATGTTTGCCTTCGAACACGCCGGCATCACTCCGGACGTGGTGGTGCTGTCCAAAGCCATCGGCGGCAGCCTGCCGCTGGCGGTGGTGGTCTATCGCGACTGGCTCGACACCTGGCAGCCGGGGGCCCACGCCGGTACGTTCCGTGGCAACCAGATGGCGATGGCCGCCGGCTCTGCCGTGATGCGTTACCTGGTCGAGCACAAGGTCTGCGAACACGCCGCCGCCATGGGCGAGCGCCTGAGCGAGCACTTGCACATTCTGCAGCGTGACTTCCCGCAACTGGGCGACATTCGCGGTCGTGGCCTGATGCTCGGTGTCGAACTGGTCGATCCGAACGGCACGCCGGACGCCTTGGGCCATCCGCCGGCCTTCGCGCGCCTGGCGCCGCTGGTTCAGCGCGAATGCCTCAAGCGCGGGCTGATTCTGGAGCTGGGCGGTCGGCATGGTGCGGTGGTGCGATTCCTGCCGCCGCTAGTGATCACCGCCGCAGAAGTCGACCGTGTCGCCGAGATCTTCGGTCGTGCGTTGAGCGCCGCGACTGCCGGCCTGTAAATTTTTCGCCGCGTCGAACGTTCTTTCTACATACCCGGCTGCACCCGTCGTGCAGCCCACCCTTACAGCGATGGAGACACAGCATGACGTCAGTATTCGACCGCGAGGACATCCTCTTTCAAGTCGTGGTCAACCACGAAGAGCAGTACTCGATCTGGCCGGATTACAAGGCCGTGCCGGAAGGCTGGCGCACCGTCGGCAAGAGTGGCCTGAAAAAGGAATGCCTGGCCTACATCGAAGAAGTCTGGACCGATATGCGCCCGCTGAGCCTGCGCCAGAAAATGGAAGCGCAAGCGGCTGCACAGTAAGTCTTCAGGCAAAAAGAAACCCGCTGGACTGGAAACAGTCAGCGGGTTTTTCATGTCCGAAAGATCGGCCTTGATGATCGTTCCCACGCTCTGCGTGGGAATGCCTCATTGGACGCTCCGCGTCCGCTTCGGAAGGGACGCGGAGCGTCCCGGCTGCATTCCCACGCAGAGCGTGGAACGATCACTTCTCCTCAGGCGCCGGCCAGGCCCTTGAGCAGCACATCCACATTGCCTTCCAGCTCTGCCACTGGATCCGCCGCATCGGTGCTGAGCACCAGCAGATGACTGCCCGATTCGGCAATTGCCGCTTTCACCGCGTCCGACGGCTGCCGATGGTGCAGCACCACCGCCACGTCATTGTCTTTCAGGGTGGCGGTCAGTTTTTTCAGATCTTCCGGCGTCCACTCGGCATCCGGTCGCGCGTCCTGTCCGATCAATTCCAGATTCAGGCTGCCGATCAGGTAACCGAAGTGATCGCTCAGGCTCATCACGCTCAGGTTGTCGGCACTGGCCAGACGCGCCTCGCTGTCGGCACTGAGTTTCAGCAGGCGCTGCTTCAGTGCCGCCAGATTGGCCTCGATTTTCGGTTTGTCCTTCGGCGCCAGGCGCACCAGGTCCGCCGCCATCACGTCGGCCATGCGCCCCATGTTGTTGCTCGCCAACCACGGCTGGCTGTTCAAACCGTCGACCTTGAGCCCCGGTTGCACGGCAATGCCGGGCAGGGCGCCGTCCACCGGGCGGGCAGCGTCGACTTCGACGATGCGGATGTTGCTGCGGCGGGCGATCGGGTACAGCGGATCATCGGCCCACAGCGAGCGCACACCGATCACCGCATCGGCGCCGGTGGCCAGTTTGTCCAGCGCCGGGGCGCCGCGACCGGTGAAGTAGGCGGTCTGACGGCTGCCCGGCAGATTCGCCGGCGCCGCGCGCTCGAGGCTGATGTCGGTGCCCTTGAGCAGGACTTCGCCCAGACCATAAGTGATGGGCAACGAGGCCAGCACCCGCAGCGGTTTCTCGGCAGCCAGCAAAGGGCTCGAAACTGCACCGCTGAGTGCGATGGCCAGGGTCAGTTGTCGCAATGAAAAAGCCATTTATCCAAGGTTCCCTTTCAGACTGGGGACGACGCCCCGGGCAATCGCGGCGAGGGCGAAGGCGATACCGGCGACCAGGATGATCGCGGCGCCGGACGGAATTGGCAGGTCGAACACGATCGGCGCGAGAATCCCGCACAGCGTACTGACCGTGGCAATCAGCACTGAACACCAGAAAAAGCCTTTGAGCGACTGGCTGAGCAGACGCGCTGCCGCCGCCGGAATCACCAGCAGTGCACCGACCAGAATCGCGCCGATGACTTTTACTGCCGCGACGGTGATCAGCGTCACCAGAATCACGAACAGGTAATCCAGGGTTTTCACCGCGACGCCGCGCACCGCTGCCAGTTGCGGATTGAAGCTGGCTAGCATGATCCGGTTGTACAGCGGCAGGGCCAGCGCCATGACCAGCGAGCCGACAATCGCCAGCACCAGCAGATCGTTACCGTTGACCGTCAGCACTGAGCCGAACAACACGTTTTCCAGAATGTGCACGTTGATCTTGCCCGCCAGAATCAGCAGCAGGCTGGCGCCCAAAGCGAGAGACACCGACAGGAACACGCCAATCAATGTGTCGGGTGCCAGGCCGGTGCGGTTGCGCAGGTAGTTGAGCAAAATGCCGAACAACAGGCAGTAGCCGAACAGGCTGCCGTACGGGCCGGTGTAGGGTTCGCCGAGCAGAATGCCGATGGCCACGCCGGTCAACGCCGCGTGACCCACCGCCTCTGAGAAAAACGCGAAGCGCTTGACCACCACCAGCGTGCCGAGGCCACCGAGCACCGGGCCGATCAACAGACCGGCCAGCAGCGCATTGACCACAAACCCGTAGGCCAGGGCTTCCGGCAAGTAACCGGAGGAGGCCCAGCCTTGCACCATCAAACGAAAGGCTTCGTAACTCATCAGGCAGCGCTCCGTGGATGGGTCGAGAACAGGGTCAGCAGGCGTTCCGGGGTCAGGGCCTGTTGCGGCGAGGCGTCGAACAGCACGCGGCGGTTGAGGCCGGTGACGCGATTGGCCAGTCGCCCGACCGCTTCCAGATCGTGCTCGATCCACAGCACCGTGATGCCCGCCGCACGCCAGTCGCCGAGCAGGCGTTCGAACACCTGGATCCCGGCTTCGTCGAGGGCCGACATCGGTTCATCCAGCACCAGCAATTGCGGCGCTGGAATCAGTCCCTGAGCAAGCAGTACCCGCTGGCGTTCGCCACCGGACAGCGCACCCATCCGGCGCTTGCGCTTGTCCTGCATGCCGACTCGCTCCAGCGCATCACCGATGGCGCCGGCGTAGCGTTTGCTCAAGCCGAGAAAGGCCGGGCGACGCTGACACATGGCGGCCATGAAATCATCGACGGTCATCGGCAGACCCCGATCGAACTCCAGCGCCTGCGGCACGTAGCCGATGGTGCCGGGTTCGCCGGGCCATTGCAGGCTGAGCCGGCCCTGATGGGGCATCTGCCCGAGCAGGGTTTTGATCAGCGAGCTCTTGCCGCCGCCGTTGGGGCCGACCAGCGCGTGCACGCTGCCGGGCTGCACCTGGAAGGTGACTTTGTCGAGGATCGTCGTGCGGCCGAGGGTCAGGCTGACGTCCGCGAAATCCAGGGTCGGGCCGTTATGGGTGATTGAGAGGTTTTCCTGAGCCGTCATGCGCCGGACTCCTGAATCGCCCGAACCACGGTGTTGAGGTTGCCGGTCATTTCCTTTTCGTACTTGTCGGCGGTGTATTCGCCGTAGGAAATGTGCGACAGCGGGTACAGCTTCACACCGGACTCACGCTGGATGGTTTCGACGTAGGTGGACGGGAAATCCATCTCGGAGAAGATCACTTTCACGTCCAGCTCGCGCAGTTGGTCGATGGTTTTCTTCAACTGGCTCGGACTCGGCTCGATGCCGTGGGCCGGCTCGACCACGGCGGTGACTTCCAGACCGAATTCGCGCAGCAGGTAGTCATAGGCGGCGTGCACCGTGGCCACTCGCAGTTCGGCGTTCGGCGCCTGGGTCAGTTTGGCCAGGGCGTCGGCGCGCATCTGCCGCAGGCGTTTGCCATAGGCGCGGGCGTTCTGGGTGTAGGTCTTGGCGTTGTCCGGGTCGAGCTTGCCCAATTCCCGGGCGATGTTGTTGACCTGGGCAATCGAGGCGCTGATCGACAGGAACGTGTGTGGGTTCACCACTTTGCCGGCACCGCGCGCGGCAACCCCGGTGGCGGCCAGCAACGGCACGTTTTCGTTGGCTTCGATGGTCTTGATGTTCGGCGTTTCGCTGGCGGCGATCATGCGGTCGGCGAAGTCGTCATGACCGACGCCGTTGAGCACGATCACGTCCAGCCCGCTGATGCGCTTGATGTCTTCGGCGCGCGGCTCGTAGGCGTGCGGGTTGAAGCCGGCGGGAATCAGCGGCACGACCTCGGCCTTGTCACCGACGATGTTCGCCACATAACTGTAATACGGATGCAGGGTAATGCCGATGCGCAGGCGTTTGGCCTGATCGGCGCTGGCCAGCGGGCTCAGCAGGCAGGCGCACAGGCCGATCAGCAGCAGGCGCAGGAAAGGACGGCGTTGAGATGAACTAGGCATGGGCAAGCGGTCTTCTCTCGAATGAAGGCGAGGGTTCAATGACGATGTTCGCGGGTCACCCCGGCATCGAATTGCGCGACGATCTGTTTCCAGCCGGCGGCGGACAGCGCTGCGTCGGACAGGTCTGCCGGCGCTTGCAGGTCGGTGGCGCGGTTGAGCCAGATGTCCGGCGCGGCGTCATCGGCTGCGTTCAGGCGCATCAGAAACGAACCGGCCACGGCCGGTGCCTGGCTGTGGCCGAAGTAGGCGCGGTCGGCCAGCAACTGCCAGGCATGACCACCACGACTCACGGAACTGGCGTCCTGGGCGAACGGCGCGAAACCTTCATCCGCCAGGTTCTGCGGGGTTGGCAGCTTTTGCTGTTCTTCGCGCAGCAGGTGGATTTCGTCGAGGGTTACTCGCAGGTCGGCGTAGATGCCTTGCTCGCTGGCGCCGAGGTCGCGACGGGCATCGAGCTGATGGCTGGAAACCGGTTCGGGTTCGTGGGACACCCCGCGCCACGCCACCACGGAACCGGCGACCGCGAGGATCAACAGGCACATCAACAGCACATTGAGGGTTTCGTGCCCGGCACCGGCCGGGCGTACAACCTGGGTAGTCGGCGTGGTCATGGGGCTTCGATATCCGCTTGGTCGATTTCGACCACGTGACCGGGACCTGCGTCGAACAGCACGTAGAACTCGGCGCCGGGTTTCTTGAACGTCAGGGTCGAATCGGCGCCGAGCTTGCCCGGCACCAGGATGGTTTCGTCGTAGCCGATCACATCGAGGGTCACCCCCGGTGCGCCGCTGCCGTCGGAGAAGCCGCCGGTGCATTTGATCTGCTCGGCGTCGATGGCCTTGCACTCGCACATCGGGTTGTGGGCCAGGGCGCTGGCGCTGAAACCGGCACACAGCACCAGCATCAGGCTGCTCAGGCGCAGGCGGGAAAAGCGTCGGGCGAGAGTCATGGTTTGGCTCCTTGTTTGTTCAGCCAGGCGATGGTGGCGGGGGAGGCCTGGCTCAGGGGGATCGAGGCCTGATGCATGCTGCCGTCCCAGCCTTCCATGGTGATCCACAGTTCGGCGTCGGTTCGGGTCTTTTCCGGAATCGGCAACTGGGTGCCCATGCGATACGGCGTGCCGAAGAAGATCACCCCGGCGGCGCGCAGGCTGCGCGGTTTGCCGATGCGCAGGTAGGTGGCCTTGACCTGATCGATGCAGGCATCACACAACGCGACATTGAAGCTTTTCATGTGGCCGGCAGGCCCGGCGGGGCGGGGCGCCTCGTCACGGAATTCGGCCATGCGCAGGCTCCAGGGGCCGACCTGGACTTCTCCGACTTCGCGTTCGCCCAGGCCAGTGTCGCCGCGAAACAGAGACTGGTCCGCAAAGTACCGGGGCATGAAGCCCAGCGGGATCAACAGCAGCAACACGTTGATGTGGAAGCGCCACTTGTGCCAGAACAGGCTCAGGCGTGAAGGACGGTTTGCAACGTTGGACTGGCTCACGGGTTGACCTCCGACGGTTCACGGTTCAGAGCCGGTTGCGCCTTGACGCGTTGCTTCTTGTGCTCGCGCTTGAGGGCGTTGGCGGTGGCCAATGCGGTGCGTTTGGTCCAGATCAGCAGTCCGCTGAGCACCATCATGCTCAGCAACAGCCCGAAGAAGAACCAGATCAACTTGATCCACAACCCGCCGAAGTCACCGGTGTGCAACGGCCGCATGGATTCGGTGACGAACTCCAGCGAAGTCCGGTCGGACAGCAGGCGCGAGGCAGCGATTTCGCCGTTGTACGGATTGATCGTCGCGCGCTGATACATCAACGGATACCAGCCGCGCCCCCCGATATCGAGGTGGCTGTAGGCGTTGCCCGGCAGGCTGACATAGCTGGTTTCCAGCCCGGGGATTTTCTGCTGGGCGATCTCGATCGCGCGATCGAGGCTGATCTGCGGGGCCGGCGAACCGTCCGCCGAGAGGGGCACGCTCTCACGGGACATGGCCGGAATCACCGGTTCGCTCGAGATGGAAATGTGGTTGTCGGCCAGCAGCGCCTGAATCAGGAACCAGGTGCCGGTAATCGAAATCACCGCAATGAACCAGATCGACCAGATGCCGCTGAGGCGGTGGAAATCGCCCCAGAAAATCCGCGCGCCGTGGCGAAATCGCAAGGTCGGGCTGAAAAAGCCTTTCCAGAAGCGCTTGTACACCACCAGCCCGGTCACCAGCGAGGCGAGCATGGGCAGGCCGAGGATCGACACCAGGTACCAGCCCCAGCTGTAGCCATTGGTGAAGGGCACCAGCCACCAGCCATGCAGGGCGCGGGTGAAACCTTTGAAATTGAACGCTGGGGCCTCGCCCTGAATGACGCCCGTGTACGGGTTGACGTAGACCGTCAGCGAGCGCCCGTCGGGGTAGCTGACGCGGACATCGAGGGCAAAGTGCGATTCATCGGGGCGGTCGATTTCTTGCACGACCGTTTGCGGCTCGGCTTTCTTGATGGCTGCGATGATCTGGTCGTAGCTGAGCAGCGGCGCATCGTCCGACGGCGCGCTGGCGCGCATCTGCGGGTTGGCCAGCCAGACGATTTCCTGGCTGACCACCGCCAGGGTGCCGGTGACGCAGACGATCAGCACGAAAAACCAGATCGGCAACGCCAGCCAGCTGTGTACCAGGAACCACAGTTTCGAGCGGGATTTCTTCGACATGATGACAAGTCTTGATTCAGAGTGAGGGGGCGGTACTACGGGCTTCGCAGCACGGGGTTCCCCTGAAAGGCCGGTCGTGGCTTTTGCCTACGCGACCAGCCCGCATCTCTATAAGACGGATGACCGAAGCAAATCCCGATAAACGATATGAAAGTAAATGTTTCGCGATTGCATGTTGCTGTCGCGTGGGCAGATTTCTGCGGGGGAGGCGAAGCAGTCCGACGGCACATGCCGTCGGATTGAAGGAGGGGGAATCAGCGGAGAAAGTCGAGCGCTTCGGTGAGCAACAGTTCAGGGACTTCTTCGGCGAGGTAATGCCCGGCCGGCAAAGCCTTGCCCCGTACGTCGGTGGCAACCTGTTGCCATTCCTTGAGCGGATCGAAGCAGCGACCGACCGTGCCCTCGGCGCCCCACAGCACCAGCAAAGGCAGGTTCAGGTGGCGACCGGCCGCGAGATCGGCGCGATCATGTTCCAGGTCGATGCCGGCACTGGCGCGGTAGTCCTCGCAGATCCCCCGAGCACTGCCGGGACGTTCCAGGCAACGCCGGTATTCGCTGAAGGCCTCGTCGGTGAAGGGCGCGAGCCCGGCGCTGCGGCTGCCCATGACACTGCGCAGGTAACCTTCGGGATCGGCTTCGATCAGGGTTTCCGGCAACGGCGCCGGGCGGATCAGGAAGAACCAGTGCCAGTAGGCGCGGGCAAAGGCTTCGTTGGTCTGGTTGTACATCGCCAGCGTCGGCGCGATGTCGAGCAGAACCATGCGCTGTACGACGGCGGGATGATCGAGCGCCAGGCGATGGGCGACCCGCGCGCCACGGTCATGGGCAAGGATCGAGAACTGCTCGAAACCCAACGCTTTCATCAATTCCACGCCGTCGCGGGCCATTTCGCGTTTGGAATAGTTGGTGTGCCGCTCATCGGCCGGCGGTCGGCTGCTGTCGCCATAACCGCGCAGGTCGGCGGCGATCACCGTGAAGTGCTCCGCCAGTTGTTCGGCGATCTTGTGCCAGATGACGTGGGTCTGCGGGTGCCCGTGCAACAGCAGCAGGCCCGGGCCGCTGCCTTTGAGGCGGTAGCTGATGTCCACACCGTTGACGTGGCGCTGGTCTTTGACGAATCCGGCAAACATCGGGTGATCCTTTATTCAGGCGAGTGGCCTGCATCCTGAAATCGCCGGGCGTTCATGACAAGACGTGAAGCGTGGTTCGACGGTTCATGAATCGTGTTCGCCCATCCCCGCGCGCTGCACGGGAATGGACACTCGGCGTTGCTAACCCTGCTGGAACATCTCCTTCGCCCGCTGCTCGATCTGCTCTTGCGTCAGATCCTCCTTGCGCGTGGCCAGGAACCACAGATGCCCGTACGGATCTTTCAACGTCCCGCTGCGGTCGCCGTAGAACTGATCCTTGACCTCTGATACCGAGGTAGCGCCTGCATCCAGTGCGCGCTGAAAAGATTTGTCGACATCGGTCACGTACAGATGCAAACCGACCGAAACGGCTTTGTCCGGATTGCTCAACGGCCCTTGATCGCACGGCGAGCCGAGCATGATCGCGCTGTCACCGATGCGCAGTTCGGCGTGGCCGATGCCGCCGTCGGGCATGCTCAGGCGCATGACTTCGGTGGCACCGAACGCCTTCTTATAGAAGTCGATGGCTTCGGCAGCTTTGTGAATGCCGAGGTACGGGGTAATGCTGTGATACCCCTCGGGAATGGGTTTGACGCTCATGGCGGTACTCCCTGTTATTTGTTGCCTGGTTTTTATTAGAGGTTGAAGGTGTGCCTTCGCCGGGGTTGCCGGTCGCTCAACTATAGATCCGTACCATCGCCCTGAACGACTACCCGACGAGCAGCCACCGCACTGTTCAGCCATCGACAGTGAAGCAACAGAATGCGCGGGTTTTTCATCGTCAGATACCCTGAAAATCCGCTGTAACCCCCGAAAGACAAGGCCTGTCGGTCAGGCACAGAAGCTGCAATGACCCGGTACAACACCGATACCGAGAGTCATCCATGTCTGAATCTGCCGTTTATCCGATCAACCCGCCAGCCGCCCACCGGATCGCCGACGACGCCGAAGCCTTGCGCGTGGCCGCACAGGTCGCCGCCGTCTTGCAGGAACATGCCGCCGAGCGTGACCGTAACCGCGAAGTGCCCGCCGAGATCATCGATCTGTATTCCAACAGTGGCCTGTGGGGCATCACAGTGCCGAAGGAATACGGCGGCGCGCAGGTGTCCTGTGCGGTGCTGGCGCAGGTGATCGCGATCATTTCCGCCGCCGATCCGTCCCTCGGGCAGATCCCGCAAAACCATTACTGCCTGCTCGAAGACATCCGCCTGCAAGGCACCCCGGCGCAGCAGGCGCATTTCTTTGAGCTGGCGCTGCAAGGTCATCGTTTCGCCAACGCGCTGTCGGAAACCGGCGGCAAGAATGTGCAGGACATTCAGGCGACCCTCCGCCGTTATGGCGACGGTTTCGTGATCAACGGTCGCAAGGGCTACTGCACCGGTTCGCTCTACTCCCACTGGCTGGCGGTGCTGGCGCTGGATGAAGACCAGAAGGGCCAGCTGGCCTTTGTCGAGCGCGGCACGAAAGGGCTGGTGATCGTTGATGATTGGGACAGCATCGGCCAGCGCACTACCTCCAGCGGCACGGTGCTGGCGGAAAATCTGCAAGTGGCGCCATTCAATCTGTTTCCGACGTACCGTTCCTACGAGAACCCGACCCTGGCCGGGCCGTTCGCCCAGTTGACCACCGCCGCCATCGACGCCGGCATCGCCCGGGCAGCCTTGCGCGATACCGTGGAATTTGTCCGCCAGTTCGCCCGACCGTGGATCGATGCGGGTGTGGAAAAGGCCAGTGAAGATCCGCTGACGATCATTCAGATCGGCGCGCTGGAAATCCGCCTGGAAGCCGCCGAAGCCTTGCTCGAACGCGCGGGTTGGGCGCTCGACGCTGCACGTCCGGCACCGGATGAAGACAACGTCGCGCTGGCGTCCCTGGCCGTGGCCAAGGCCAAAGTGCTGACCACCGAAATCGCCATCGAGGCCAGCAACAAGCTGTTCGAACTCGGCGGTACCCGCTCGACCCTGAAGAAGCACAACTTCGACCGCCACTGGCGCAACGCTCGGGTCCATACCCTGCATGACCCAGTGCGCTGGAAATACCACGTGGTCGGCAACTGGCTGCTCAACGGGGTCAAACCACCGCGCCACGACTGGTCCTGATCATGGCCGAATGGTTCAAGCACATTTACTGGGCCGACATCGCTCAGGCCTGTCTCGACACCCTGAGCATGCTCGGCGCGGCGCTGCTGTTCACGGTGTTGCTGGGCTTGCCGCTGGGGTTGCTGCTGTTCCTCACTGGCAAGCGCCAGTTGCATGAAACGGTCGGCCTGTACCGGGTGCTGTCGGTGATCGTGAACATGCTGCGTTCGCTGCCGTTCATCATTTTGCTGATCGTGCTGATTCCACTGACCACGTTGCTGGTGGGCACCTCGCTGGGCGTGCCCGGGACCATTCCGCCGCTGGTGGTCGGCTGCACACCGTTCTTTGCGCGGCTGGTGGAAACCGCGTTGCGCGAAGTCGATCGCGGCGTGGTCGAGGCGACCCAGGCGATGGGCGCCAACACCTGGCAAATCATCCGCCACACCCTGCTGCCGGAAGCCCGCGGCGGGTTGCTGGCAGCGGTGACGGTCACCGCCATCGTGCTGGTGGATTACACGGCGATGGCCGGCGTGATCGGTGGCGGCGGGCTCGGTGATCTGGCGATCCGCTACGGCTATCAGCGCTTTCAGACCGACGTGATGGTGGTCACCGTGGTGTTGCTGCTGATTCTGGTGCAGGCCCTGCAAATGACCGGTGACCGTCTGGTGGCGCACTACAGCCGACGCTGAAAAAACAAGTTCAACCCATAAAGGCCCCACGTTCACCCCACGACGGCCACTCAAATCTGCCTTGGAGCACAGCATGAAAAAGACCCTGGCCGTACTGGCTGCCGTTCTGTCGTTCGGCGCCCATGCCAACGAAAAACTGATCGTCGGTGCCACCCCGGTGCCGCACGCGGAAATCCTCGAGTTCGTCAAACCGACCCTGGCCAGGGAAGGTGTGGATCTGGACATCAAGGTCTTTACCGACTTCATCCAGCCCAACCAGCAACTGGCGCTGAAAAACCTCGACGCCAACTATTACCAGTACCGGCCGTTTCTCGATGATTTCAACAAGATTCGCCATACCGATCTGGTGCCGGTGGTCGGCGTGCACATCGAACCGTTCGGTGCTTACTCGACCAAGATCAAGAACATCTCGGAGCTGAAGGACGGCGCCAGCGTGTCGATCCCCAACGACCCGGTGAACACCGGTCGCGCCTTGGTGCTGTTGCACGAGGCGGGGCTGATCAAGCTCAAGGATCCGAGCAACACCCTGGCCACCCAGCGCGACATCGTCGAAAACCCCAAGCACCTGAAAATCCGTGAACTGGAGGGCGCGTTGCTGGCTCGTTCGGTGAGTCAGGTGGACCTGGCGTTCGTGTTCGCCAACTACGCGCTGGAAGCCGGGATCGACACCAACAGCGCGCTGATCGTCGAGAAGGGCAAGAGCCTGTACATCGAGTTTCTGGTCGCGCGTCCCGACAACATCAACGACCCGGGCTTGCAGAAGCTGGCCAAGGCGTTGAATTCCGATGAAGTGCGTCAGTTCATTCTGACCCGCTACAAAGGGCAGATTGCGCCGGGCTTCTGATGGATTGATCCGAGGGTTCCCGTGATATGAGAGCCCTCACTTGGGAACGTCGAGAAAGTGCGCTCCCGGCCCTTGCTCGCCCAGCACATCGCCCTGATTGCGCAGCGGGCAGGCTTCCATCGACAGGCATCCGCAACCGATACAGCCGGTCAGCCGGTCCCGCAGCAGCATCAACTGATTGATCCGCTCGTCCAGCTCACGCCGCCACTGCTCCGACAATACTTTCCAGTCCGCTGCCGTTGGCGCGCGGTTGTCCGGTAGCTGTTTCAACGCCTCGCCGATTTCCGCCAGTGGAATGCCCAGGCGTTGCGCCACCTTGATCAACGCCACCCGCCGCAGCACTTCCCGTGGATAGCGTCGCTGGTTGCCGGCATTGCGCTGGCTCTTGATCAAACCCTTGGATTCATAAAAGTGCAGGGCGGTGACCGCCACGCCGCTGCGGGCCGCGACTTCGCCGACGGTCAGTTGCTTGTGCACATTTTCCGCAGTGATCATTTGCAAACTGCCCCTTGACCTCTAGTTAACTCGAGGTTTTACCCTGCACGCCTTCGAATCGCAAGATTCGTCTGACAGAGTGGGGATGTCATGCAAGCACCAGCGAAAAACCGCAGCTTTACCCAATTGATCGAATTTGAAATCGAACCCGGCCAGCAACCGGCGCTGGTCTCGGCGCTGGCGGTGCAGACCGAGCGTCTGGCCCAGCGTTACGCCGGTTTCGTCAGCGCCAGCGTCCAGGCCAGCGACGATGGCCGGCGAGTGTTGAGTTTTCTGCAATGGCAGTCCCGCGAGGCGGGGGAGGCGGCGTTCCAGAGTTTCGAAACCGGCGAGCAGGATTTCTGGCAACTGATCCGCACCTATCAGGCGCGCACCGTGACCTTCGGTTTATTCCAGGTGCTGAGCAGCATCGCCCGCAGTCATGACGACGGCTTGCACTGCCAACTGGTGGGCTAGATCGATAGCTGGATCAAGCGCTCGCCTTGCAGGTTTTCCGTGGGCCGCCGCTTGTTCACCGCCAGTTCGCCGATCTTGATCAGTCGCGTGCGGGTGACGTTTCGGCTCAGGCCGAGCAAGGACGCGGTGTGCACCTGGTTGTAATGGCAGAAGCGATAAGCCGCGCGCAGCAACGCGTCTTCGACTTTTTCATGCAGGGCGCCGGCCTGTTGCTCGAAGAGTTTCTGGAAGGCGCGTTCCAGCAGCGCTTCCGGTGAGTCGTCGGCGGTCGCGTGCTGATCGTCGGGACGGTCGATGCGCAGGTTCGACAGGCGCAGATCGTCGCGTTCGATCACGCCGTTACGGCAGATCAACAGCGTGTGATGAATGACGTTTTCCAGTTCGCGGATGTTGCCCGGCCAACTGTAGCCGCGCAGCTTGTGTTCGGCGCCGGGGCTGATGGTAATGCGTCCGTAGCCCAGGCGCTGACTGTAGGCCTCGATGAAATGCCGGGTCAGCGGCAGGATGTCGCCGGGCCGCTCGCGCAACGGGCTCAGTTCCAGATTGACCACGTTCAGCCGGTAATACAGATCCTCGCGGAAATGCCCGGCGTTGATGGCTTTCTCCAGTTGCACGTTGGTCGCAGCAAGCACCCGCACATCGATGGGAATGCTCTTGCGCGAACCCAGGCGCACCACTTCACGCTCCTGCAACACCCGCAGCAATTTGACCTGAATGGCCATCGGCAGATCGCCGATTTCATCGAGGAACAAAGTGCCGCCATCCGCCTCTTCGAACCACCCGGCCTTGGCGCTGAGGGCGCCGGTGAAGGCGCCTTTTTCGTGGCCGAACAGTTCGGCTTCCACCAGCGATTCGGAAAACGCCCCGCAGTTCACCGCAATGAACGGCCGGTTGCGCCGGTTGCTCAGGTTGTGGATGTGCCGCGCTACCAACTCTTTGCCGGTGCCGGTTTCGCCGATGATCAGCACGCTGGCTTCGCTCGGCGCGACCTGTTGCAGATGCGCGAGCAGGGCCTGGGATTTCGGGTCTTCGAACACCTGGGCAGTGGCGCGAATCGAAGTGGCCAGGGCGGGTGAGGGCGGCAGGGTCAGCAGTTGCATGGGTCTCGCTCCACGAAAGGAAATCAGGAATAGAACGTCGGCACCGGCAGGGACTGGTTCAGCGCCCAGTCGCCCAGCTCGTGGAGTTTGTAATCCAGCGGGTCGTGCAGGGTTTGCGTGCGCAGGTTGCGCCAGTGTCGATCGAGGCGCAGCGATGCATGGGTCGAACGGGCGCCGGTGACTTCGAACAGTCGGCTACAAATCTCCAGGCCCTGGCGACTGGCTGCGACCTTGGCCGTGGCAATCGCCGTGGCCAGATGGCCGCGTTCTTCTGCGCTCAGGTTCGGACCTTTGGCCCAGGCCTCGTCGAGCAACGCAGCGGCGCGCTCCACCAGCAATCGGATGCCTTCGAGGGCGACCCAAAACTCGCCGTAATGGGCCAGCACATACGGATCTTCACGCACCTCGCGCACCGAGGATTTGTGCCAGACACGGGTTTCGCTCAGGGTGTATTGCCGCGCTTCTTCAAAGGCCCCTTCGGCGATGCCGAGGAACATGTGGGTGAACGTCAGTTGCGCGATCAACGGGCGCAAGCAGGCGAACGGTGTGCTCAGCGGCCCCGGATCCAGCAGCAGTTCCGATTCCTCGACCCGCACCCGTTCGAACGTGGCGCTGCCGCTGTCGGTCTGGCGCTGGCCGATGTTGTTCCAGTCGTTGTGCAGGGTGATGCCGCTGCGGCCGCTGGGGATCGCCGCGATCAGCAGTTTGCCGCCGTTGCTTTCGTCCACCGCCGAGGCGATCAGCATCTGCGAATCGCTGGCGCCGGAGCAGAAGCTTTTCTTGCCGGAAAACTCGCGCCAGCCGCCCAGGTCCTTGACCACGGTGCGGGTGTCCAGCGGATTGAGCGCGTTGCCCCAGAACCAGTTCTGCCGCGCGGTCTGTTCGAACCACGGCTGCCATTGTTCCGGGCGGGAAAACAACCGGACGGTGGCGAGCATCAAATGATGAAAACCGAAGACGTGGGCGATCGAGCTGTCGACCTTGGCGAATTCGCGCACGACTTCCAGGGTTTCGCTCCAGCGCGCGCCGAGGCCGCCGTAACGGGTGGGAATGCTCAGGGCCAGCAGACCGCTGTCGCGCAGGGCGTCGCGTTCGGCTTTTGGTGTGCCGCCACGCTCGTCGCGCTCGACGGCGGTCAGGGCAAATTCGGCGGCCAGTTGGCGGGCGGTCTGCAACGGGGAGAGCAGGGTGCTTTGCGGTTTGGCAGTCACTCGGTCTTCCTCAGGCGTTGGCTTTGGCGGGCAGAACATCGTTGGCGATCATTTCGCCGAACGGCCCGGTGAGGTTGGTGACACCGCGTCCAGCCAGGCTCGCGTACGGCTCGGGCAGCAGCGGGAACACCAGCTCGGCAAAGCGGTAGGCCTCTTCCAGATGCGGGTAGCCGGAGAAGATGAAGCTCTCGATGCCCAGATCCGCGTACTCCTTGATTCGCGCTGCCACCTGCTGCGGATCGCCGACCAATGCAGTGCCGGCACCGCCGCGCACCAGACCGACGCCGGCCCACAGGTTGGGGGCGATTTCCAGGTTGTCGCGGCGCCCGTCGTGCAGGGCGGCCATGCGTCGCTGGCCTTCGGAATCGAAGCGCGAAAAGGATTTCTGCGCGGCCTCGATGGTTTCGTCGCTGATGTGTTCGATCAGTTTGTCGGCGGCTTTCCAGGCTTCTTCGGCGGTCTCGCGCACGATCACGTGCAGGCGAATGCCGAACTTCACCTTGCGTCCGTGACGGGCGGCGCGTTCGCGCACATCGGCGAGTTTTTCGGCGACGGCGGCCGGTGGTTCACCCCAGGTCAGGTACACGTCGACCTGCTCGGCGGCCAGATCGTGGGCTGCGTCGGAGGAACCGCCGAAGTACAGCGGCGGATAGGGTTTCTGCACCGGTGGATACAGCGCCTTGGCGTTCTGTACTTTCAGATGTTTGCCTTCGAAATCCACCGCTTCGCCTTGCAACACGCGACGCCAGATCTTGAGGAATTCGTCGGTGACTTCGTAGCGTTCGCTGTGGCTGAGGAAGCTGCCGTCTCCACGGTTTTCGTCGGGATCACCGCCGGTCACGACGTTGATCAGCAAGCGGCCGTTGGACAGTCGATCGAGGGTCGCGGCCATGCGCGCCGAGACGGTCGGCGAGATGATCCCCGGACGGATCGCCACCAGATAACGCAGGCGTTCGGTCAGCGGCACCAGCGCCGAGGCGATCACCCACGAATCCTCGCAGGAACGGCCGGTGGGAATCAGCACGCCGTGGTAACCGAGGCTGTCGGCGGCTTGCGCCACCTGTTTCAGGTAATTGAGGGTGACCGGGCGCGCGCCTTGGGTGGTGCCCAGATAGTGACCGTCGCCGTGGGTCGGCAGGAACCAGAAAACATCCATGAACAGCTCCTTAAGCGATCTTCAGCAACGGTTTGATGTGAGTGCCAAACAGCGGCGCGGCGCGTTCGGCGGCCAGGCGGATGCGCGCCTTGAGCGGTTCGCTGGTGATCTGGTAGTCGGCGAAATCGGCTTCGGTGGCGTACACGCCGATCGGCAGGGTCACGGCCTGGAAGAAACTGAACAGTGGGCGCAACTGGTGATCGAGGACCAACGCGTGGCGTTCGCTGCCACCAGTGGCGGCGAGCAGCACAGGCGTGTCGATCAGCGCATTCAGGTCGATCAGGTCGAACAAATGCTTGAGCAGTCCCGGATAGGAGCCGCGATAGACCGGCGCGGCGACGATCAGCAGATCAGCCTGTTCGATGGCCTGCAGTTCGGCTTCGATCTCGGCCGGCAGTTCCTGACGGGACAGTGCGGCGCCCAGCGGGCGGGCGATGTCACCCAGTTCGATCAGGTGACTCTCGACCGGCAGGTGCCCGGACAATTCGGCCAGCAAGGCCTGGGTCAGCACCAGGGTGCGAGACGGACGCCAGGTTCCGCCGGACAGGGCGACGACTTTCAGTGGACGCGACATGGTCAGTTCCTTTTTCAACAGTTGCTCGGCGAGCAGTGAGTAGTCACTGGAGCAGAGCAAGCGCTGTACCAATTCCTGTAAGGCCCGTATTCCGGGGCTTTGAGCGTTGTCGGCGGCTGTGCTAGTGTGACTTTCAAGCCGGTTTGTTGAACCGCTGTTGCCTGGGAAACAGTTGCTGGAGCAACAGTGCCGAACGCGATGAAGGATTTATAAAGGCTGACTGTTATTCCGTAAAATACTGTTAATTGATATTGATAGGTCTTTTTAGAATATGCAGAGCGAATCCTGCCCGAATTCTGATAGCCACTATTGAGAGCGTTGATTTCTGCCAGAGCGTGCCCGGGCGTAGCCTTTCTCCATCGACCCACACTGCTCGCCAGGACGCTCCCATGAATCGTTTACTGACTGTTTCGCTGATGTTCGCTGTCTCCGTTCTCGCCGGTTGCGCGAGCCACGTCTCCCCGGAACTGCGCCCTTACACGGCGGAAGAAACCCGCGAACTGGCGCTGGAAAACTTGAACCGCAGCGGTTTGTCGTTCGAGGAATATCATGCGAAAAAAGCCGAATTGCTCGGCCAGCCACAGAAGACTTTCGGTTTCGACAGCAAGGGTGAAATGAGTGCTGAGCGGGCCGTACAGCTGCACGGTCGTCCTAGCTGATCCGTAACTGTACTGCTCGAAGTTTTACCCAACTGTCCGTGGGTTTGCGCGGCGCCGTGGGATAGGGTCAACACCTGAATGACCCTGACGGACTGCCTGCCATGACCCTCTCGCTCGACCTGCTGCTGGGCTTTGCCCTGTTTGCCCTTGTCACCTCGATCACACCGGGGCCGAACAACACCATGTTGCTGGCGTCGGGCGTGAACTTCGGTTTTAACCGCACCATCCCCCATATGCTCGGCATTACCTGCGGTTTCTTCGTGCTGGTGGTGGCGGTGGGTTTTGGCCTTGGCGCGGTGTTCCAGACTTATCCGCTGCTTTATACGGTCCTGCGTTACGTCGGTGCGGCGTACTTGCTCTATCTGGCTTGGAAGATCGCTCACTCCGGCCCGGTCGGTGATAGCGAGCAGGGCGAGGCGAAACCGATCAGCTATCTCGGCGCGGCGGCTTTCCAGTGGGTCAATCCAAAGGCGTGGATCATGGCCATCGGTGCCATCAGCACGTACACGCCGATGCAGGGTTATTTCACCAACGTGATCGTGATTGCAGCGGTGTTTGCCATCATCAACCTGCCGAGCGTCGGCGTCTGGGCGGCTTGCGGGACCTTGCTGCGCAACGTGCTCAAGGATCGCCGCTGGTTGCGGTTGTTCAACTGGGGCATGGCGGCGCTGCTGGTGATCTCGCTGTATCCGTTACTCCTTGAAAGCTTTAGCTGACGCAGTGCTACAACCGCCGGCCCGATGCCTGTTAAAGTCGCGTTCAGGAGCGTTCCTACGCACTTTTAAATGAAGTTGTTCTTCTTTAACGGCATCCGATCAGGTATTGATGACGCTCTCGAACCCGGACGCAGCTCACAAGGCTGCGTCGTGCCGTTTGTAGACACGAGCTTCCTGATCCCGGAACACGCTCTGCGAGTCTTTTTATGAACACACGTCCGCTGTATTTCGATTACGCCGCCACCACCCCGGTGGACGAGCGGGTCATCCAGGTGATGATCGAGTGTCTGGGTTTCAACGGTAACTTCGGCAACCCGGCCTCCAGCTCCCACGCTTTCGGCCAGCAGGCCCGGCAAACGGTCGAGAACGCTCGCCGACAAGTCGCCGAACTGGTCGGCGCCCAGGCGCAGCAGATCGTCTGGACCTCCGGCGCTACAGAATCCAACAACCTCGCCCTTAAAGGTGTGGCTCAGGCCCGTGGTGTGTCCGGCGGGCACATCATCACCAGTCAGATCGAACACAAGGCCATCCTCGACACCGCCCGGCAATTGCAGGACGCGGGTGTCGCCGTGACTTATCTGGTGCCGGATGCCGAAGGCCTGATCACCCCGCAAGCGGTCAGCGAAGCGATGCGCGATGACACCTTTCTGGTGTCGCTGATGCTGGTCAACAACGAACTCGGCACCGTCAACGACATCCCGGCCATCGGCGAAGTGGTGCGTGGGCGTGGGGCGTTGTTCCATGTCGATGCTGCCCAGGGCGCCGGCAAGGTCGCGATCGATCTGGCGCAGTGGCCGGTGGACCTGATGTCGTTCTCGGCGCACAAGCTTTACGGCCCTAAAGGCATCGGCGCGCTGTACGTCGGCCCGCATGCGCAGCAGCGTTTGCAGGCGCAGATTCACGGTGGTGGCCACGAGGGCGGGTTGCGTTCCGGAACGCTGGCGACTCACCAGATCGCTGCCATGGGCTCGGCATTTGCCTTGGCCGCCGAAGCTTTCGATGACGAGAAGAAAACCATCGTCGCGCTGCGCGAGCGACTGCTCGAACAACTCTTGAGCCTGCCCGGTGTACGCCTCAATGGCAGCTCCACCCAACGTATCCCGCACACCTTGAGCCTGACCTTCAGCGAAGGCGAGTTCAACCCGGCGGCGCTGAGTCATTCGATCGCGTTTTCCGCGACCTCGGCCTGCAATTCTGCGAGCAACACACCGTCCCACGTTTTGCTGGCGTTGGGGCACGACGCGCACCTGGCCGGCCGTACCATTCGTCTGAGCCTCGGTCGTTTCACCACCGCCGAGGACATCGACAAGGCTGTAGAACTGATCAAGACCGCCTGCGCCAGTGCTCCGGCATTCTGGGCGACAGGGCTTTAACGAGCCGGCTTCGAACGGCACCGAACAATAACGATGAAGTGATTGGCAGGAGACATGATGAGTACCCAGACTTTGACCGAAGGAACGGTTCCCCAGCGCCTCGCGCACACCCGTGAACTGATGCGTCGCGAAGGTATCCACGCGTTGCTGGTGCCGTCCGCCGACCCGCACCTGTCGGAATACCTGCCGGGTTACTGGCAGGGCCGGCAATGGCTGTCGGGTTTTCATGGCTCGGTCGGCACGTTGATTGTCACCACCGATTTCGCCGGGGTCTGGGCCGACAGCCGTTACTGGGAACAGGCGACCAAGGAACTCAAGGGCAGCGGCATCGAACTGGTGAAACTGCAACCGGGTCAGCCGAGCCCGCTGGACTGGCTGGCCGAGCAGACGCCGGAAGGTGGCGTGGTCGCGGTCGATGGTGCAGTGATGGCCGTCGCGTCGGCGCGTACGCTGGGCAGCAAGCTAGAAGCGCGGGGCGCCAGTCTGCGTACCGACATCGACTTGTTGAAAGAAGTCTGGAGCGATCGCCCGGCGTTGCCGAATGCGCCGATCTATCAGCACCTGCCACCGCAGGCGACTGTCAGCCGTGGCGAGAAACTCGGCAAACTGCGCGAAACCTTGCAGGAACGCGGCGCCGATTGGCACTTCATCGCCACCCTCGACGACATCGCCTGGCTGTTCAACCTGCGCGGCGGCGATGTGTCGTTCAACCCGGTATTCGTTTCCTTCGCCCTGATCAGCCAGCAACAAGCCACGCTGTTTGTCGCACTGAGCAAGGTCGATGCTGAGCTGCGTGCCGTCCTGGAAAAAGACGGCGTGACCCTGCGTGACTACAGCGAAGTCGCTGACGCCTTGCGTGCTATTCCGGGTGACGCGAACCTGCTGGTGGATCCGGCGCGGGTCACCAGTGGTCTGTTGGATAACCTCGACACTGGCGTGAAACTGGTCGAAGGCCTGAACCCGACCACACTGGCCAAGTCGCAGAAGAGCCTGGCGGACGCCGCACACATTCGTCAGGCGATGGAGCAGGACGGCGCGGCGCTGTGCGAGTTTTTCACCTGGCTGGAATCGGCTTGGGGTCGTGAGCGCATTACCGAACTGACCATTGATGAGAAACTCACGGCGGCCCGTGAGCGTCGTCCGGATTATGTGTCGCTGAGTTTCAACACCATTGCCGCGTACAACGCCAACGGCGCGATGCCGCATTACCACGCCACACCGGAAGAACATGCGGTGATCGAGGGTGATGGCTTGTTGCTGATCGATTCCGGTGGTCAATACCTGGGCGGCACTACCGACATCACGCGCATGGTGGCTGTTGGTACGCCGACGGATGAGCAGAAGCACGATTGCACTCGTGTGCTGAAAGGCGTGATTGCCTTGTCCCGTGCGCGATTCCCGAAAGGCATTCTGTCGCCGTTGCTGGATGCGATTGCCCGCGCGCCGATCTGGGCCGAGAACGTGGACTATGGTCACGGCACCGGTCACGGCGTGGGTTACTTCCTCAACGTTCACGAAGGTCCGCAGGTGATCGCCTATCAGGCGGCGCCGGCACCACAAACCGCCATGCAACCGGGGATGATCACTTCCATCGAACCGGGCACTTATCGTCCGGGCCGCTGGGGTGTGCGGATCGAGAACCTGGCGATGAACGTTGAAGCGGGAAGCAGCGAATTCGGTGAGTTCCTCAAGTTCGAAACCCTGACCCTGTGCCCGATCGACACCCGCTGCCTGGAACCGTCGTTGCTGACGCAGGAAGAGAAACAGTGGTTCAACGCCTATCACGCCGAAGTGCGCGAGCGCCTGAGTCCGCTGCTTGAAGGCGCGGCACTGGAATGGCTGAACACGCGTACTGCCGCTATCTGATCGGTTGAAGCTCGGGCGCTGCAGCCAGCGCCTGGGTCATGAAATCGACAAACGCGTTGACCCTGGCGGACTGGCGACGGTTCGCCGGGGACACAGCGTGAATCGGCAATGATCGGGTCTTGTAGTCCTGCAGCAGGGCGATCACTCGGCCCGCCTTCAAATCCTCGCTGAACAACCAGACCGGTGACAGCGAAATCCCCAATCCTCCCAAGACCATTTCGCGGATCGCTTCAGAGTTGTTGCTCTGGGCGTTGCCCTGGATGCGTACGTCGTGGTGCTGGCCATCCTTCTCGTAGGTCCACAGGTTCTGAGTGCTGAGCAGGTTGAATTGCAGGCAGTTGTGCTGCGCAAGATCCTGAGGTGATTGTGGGTGACCGTGCCGTTGCAGGTAATCGGGCGTCGCCACCGTGAGCCGGTGGGTGGTGCCAATGCGCCGGGCGATCATGCCGCTGTCGTTCAACTCGCCGATGCGCAGGCTGACGTCCAGGCCTTCGCTGACCAGATCCAGATTCTGATCGCTCAGTTGCAGGTCGACCTGCACCTGCGGATAGCGCTGCAGAAATTCCGCCAGTCGCGAAGCGATCTGCAAGCGGCCGAAGCTGACGGAGGAGCCGATTCGCAGAGGACCGGCCACGGTTTCCCTGCCGGACTGGAAGCTGTGCTCGGCGGCATCCACGGCAGCGAGGATATTTCGACATTCGTTGTAGTACCGCTGACCTTCATCGGTCAGTGACAGCTTGCGTGTACTGCGGGCAATCAGCTTGCCGCCCAATTGACTCTCAAGAGCGCGCAGGACTTTGCTGATGGTCGGCTGGGTGGTGTGCAGTTCCCGGGCAACGGCGGAGAAACTGCCGCGTTCGACCACCCGGACGAAGATGGTCATTGCGTTGAGCTTGTCCATGAAGCGCCTCATTCATGCCGATTTGGCATGATCACTATAGTCATTTGGCGTCTTATCGGCATGGAGCTGCTGCGGGAACATGGCTTCACTTTCTCCCGCAGGAATGACCGAAATGACTGACTCACTGAACATGAAAGCCCTGATAGTGGACACCCCGAACGGGCCGTTACGCTTGGTTTCCCTGGAGCGCCCCGTGGCAGAGGCCGGGCAGGTATTGGTGCGGATCAAGGCCAGCGGTGTGAATCCGCTGGATCTGAAAATCCGAGCAGGGCAGGCCGCTCATGCCCGGCAACCGCTGCCGGCGGTGTTGGGGCTGGATCTGGCAGGTGTGGTCGAAGCGGTGGGTGAGGGCGTGCAGGATTGGGCGCCGGGCGATGAGGTGTATGCGTTGGCCACGGGCATCGGCGGCGCGCAAGGTTCGCTGGCCGAGTTTGCAGTGGTGGACGCGCGACTGCTGGCGCGTAAGCCTTTGAACCTGAGCCCGCGCGAGGCCGCGAGCCTGCCATTGATATTGATCACGGCGTGGGAAGGCCTGGTGGATCGGGCTCGGGTGAGTGCGGGGCAGAAGGTGTTGATTCACGGTGGTGCGGGTGGTGTCGGGCATGTCGCCGTTCAACTGGCCCGAGCATTCGGTGCTGAAGTATATGCAACGGGGTCTGCGGGACAACGCTCGATCATCGAGGGTTACGGCGCGACGTTCATCGATTATCGAGAGAGCTCGGTGGAGGACTATGTCGCCGAGTTCACGGCGGGGGAGGGGTTCGACATTGTCTATGACACGGTCGGGGGAGAGACGCTGGACGCCTCGTTCAAAGCCGCACGGACCTACAGCGGGCATGTACTCAGTTGCCTCGGTTGGGGGCAGCACAGTCTTGCGCCGTTGTCGTTTCGTGGGGCGACGTATTCGGGCGTGTTCACCTTGTTGCCGCTATTGACCGGCAGGGGCTGTGAGCATCATGGCGAGATTTTGCGACAGGCTGCCGCGCTGATTGAGTCCGGTCAGCTGCGACCTCTGCTTGATCCGCGTCGGTTCACGCTGGAAACCGCCGGGGAAGCCCATGAGCTGCTGGCGACGAAAGCAGCTCAGGGGCGTTTGGTTGTGGAGATTTAGCGAAGGGCTTCCACCACGAAGTCGAGCCGGTCCTGACCGAAGAACAACTGGTTGTCGATGAACATGCTCGGCGCACCGAAGACGCCACGCTTCACGGCGGTTTCGGTGTTGTCCTTTAGTGCGGCCTTGACTGCTTCATCGTTGGTCAATGCCAGTACTTCTTCAGGATTGAAGCCATGTTCAGTCAGCACGGCGGCAACCGCTGCCGGCTCATCGAGGGGGCGGCCTTCAACCCACAGCGCTTTGAACAGGCAATCGATGAATGCCAGGAAGCGATCAGGATGACGCAGTTGAATGCCGGTGACCGCGCGCATCAACATCAGGGTATTGATCGGGAAATGCGGGTTGAATTTAAGGGGCATGCCGTAGCGTTTGGCGTAGCGGTCCAGGTCCTGAAACATGTAACGACCCTTGGCCGGGATCATTGCCGGCGACGCGTTACCGGTGGCTTTGAAGACGCCGCCCAGCAACATCGGAATGTAGATCAACTGGCTACCGTTTTCGGCGCAGATTTTCGGCAGTTGGGTGTACGCCAGATAAGTGGCGGGGCTGCCGAGATCGAAATAGAACTCCACGGTTTTGCTCATGTTCGCTGCACTCTGTTTTTGTTATTGGGGGGATTACCAGCGCTCGTTCCACGGACGCAGATCCAGTTCGAACGTCCAGGCATCCCGTGGCTGGCTATGCAGATACCAGTAGTTCTCGGCGATGTGTTCTGGATTGAGAATGCCGTCCTGGTCCTTGGTGGCGTATTTGTCAGGGAAGTTGTCGCGGATGAAATCGGTATCGATGGCGCCGTCGACCACGACGTGGGCGACATGGATGTTCATCGGGCCAAGCTCTCTGGCCATGCTCTGTGCCAGAGCCCGGATACCGTGCTTGGCTCCGGCGAATGCGGCGAAGCCTGAGGCGCCGCGTAATCCGGCAGTTGCGCCGGTGAACAGGATCGTGCCGCGGCTGCGGGTCACCATCCGTTTGGCGACTTCCCGGGCATTGAGGAAACCGGAGAAACAGGCCATTTCCCAGATCTTGAAATACTTGCGGGCGGTTTCTTCGAGAATGCTGCAGGGCACGTTGGCGCCGATGTTGAAAACGAATGCTTCAATCGGACCGAGGCGGGTTTCGATGTCTTCGATCAGTGCAATTACATCTTCTTCCTTGCGCGCATCGCAGGCAAAACCGTGGGCTTCACCGCCGTCCGCCTGAATCGCTTCCACCAACGGCTGCAATTTGTCGGCGCTGCGCCGCGTGACGCACGCGACGAAACCTTCCTTGGCGAACCGCTTGGCGATAGCGCCGCCCGTGGCATCACCTGCACCGACAACCAATACGACCTTCTTGTTATTCATGGGTGGATCCCTTTAGTAAACGATCGTTAAGTGAACGAACGTTATGCTAGGATTTGCTCAGCGTCAAGGCACTCAATGTGAGGACAAATACATGCGGTACTCCGCCGGTCACAAGCTGGAAACCAAAGAAAAGCTCCTGCAAAGCAGCTCGCTGTCTGCGAAAAAGACCGGGTTTTCATCAATGGGCGTCGATGGCCTGATGAAAGCAATCGGCTTGAGCGGGGCGGCGTTCTACAGCCATTTCTCGTCCAAGGACGCCTTGTTTGCGGCTATCGTCGAGCGAGAGTTATGCCAGAGTCTGGAGCGCTTGGGCGGGCAGGGTACGCAGGATCGCGAACGGCTGGAGCGGTGCCTGAAACTGTATCTGAACATGGCCCATGTCGAGCAACCTGAACTGGGCTGCGCATTACCTGCGCTGGGCGCCGAGATAGCGCGGTCGGATATTGTTGTGAGGGAGCAGGCTGAGCTGTGGATTTGCAAGCTTCAGGAAAGTTGGGCGCAGATTCTGGAAAGCGACAGCCTGGCTTGGGCGATTCTGTCGCAATGTGTCGGAGCGCTGGTCGTGGCACGTATGCTGGCGTCACCGAAGATTCAGCAGCGGGTGCTGAACTCCTGTCATGAAGAGATCGGACACCAGCTCGCCGCTTCGCGAGTGCAGTAGCGGCGATGGTTTATTTGCAGATGACGATCATGCTGCGGCTGGTATAGCCGGCGGGGTTGAGACCGAAGGGGTAATCACCCGGTTCTTCCACGGCATCGCCTGACTTTGCGATGACCTTGTAGCCCTTCGGTGCGCAAGAGTTTGCAGCGCTGGCGTAGCACTTGTCCCAAGAGGAGGACAACCCCGAACAGTTGATGTGCAGCCCTTTCTTGCCATGCTTGACCTGGGTCTTCGACGTCGCCGCGCAGCCCGCAACGGCGAGTATGGCGATCAGTATCAAAATTCGTTTCATTACCGTCCTTATGGCGGCCTCGAGTCTGGCGCTCGGGTCTGCCTGTATGCGCTCTCGCTTGACGCGTTCCGATGTCCGTATCCGAAAAAATCCATGTCTGGCATTGGGTTGCGAGGCTAAACATGGCCTAAATGAGCGCCAAATGCCAGACCTTCGTTCAATCCCCTTTCAATCCGCCGCGATGGCGGGTTTGGCAGTGCTGCCCATGGTCATGGTTGCACCGACGGAGGCCAGAATAATGCACAGGATCGCCATCCATTGTGACAAAGAAAGGTATTCCTGAAGGAATAGCAGGCCCGACAGTGCGCCGAAGGCCGGTTCGATGCTCATCAGGGTGCCGAAGGTGCGGGCGGGCATGCGGGTGAGGGCGACCATTTCCAGTGTGTAGGGGAGGGCGGTAGACAGGATTGCGACGCCGATAGCGATCGGGATCAGTGCCGGAGTCAGCAATGCGCTGCCTGCGTGGACGATACCGATGGGGGCGACGAACAGGGCTGCGATCATCACGCCAAGCGCCGCGGTGGTCACGCCGTTATCGGCGCCGGCCTTCTGGCCGAACAGAATGTATAGCGCCCAGCAAACGCCGGCTCCCAGTGCATAACCTGCACCCACCAGATCGATACCCGCTGTCGTAGCGCCGGTTGGTATCAACAGCAACAAGCCGATGGCAGCCAAGGCAATCCATAGAAAGTCGATTGCGCGGCGTGAGGCATAGATGGCGACGGCCAGCGGCCCGGTGAACTCCAGGGCGACGGCGATGCCGAGGGGGACAGTGCGCAACGACATATAGAAGAGGAAGTTCATCCCTCCTAGCGCCATCCCGTAGACAATCACTGTACGCAGCGATTTGGCTGTCAGCTTCGCTCTCCAGGGTTTTAGCAATAACAGCATGATCACGCTGGCGAAGATCAGGCGCAGGGTGGTAGTGCCTTGAGCGCCAACGATGGGGAACATGCTTTTAGCCAGCGAGGCGCCGGACTGGATTGATGCCATGGCTATTAATAGAAGGCCAACCGGGAACAGGGTTGAGGCAAGGCTGCGAGGCTGGTCGTTCATTGCGTGGCATCATCCGGGGAAGGAACTGAGGTGTGTTGGGCAATATAGTGCGCACTCGCTGCGTTCGCGTCTATATAGAAGCGGCCTTTTTCCCTCTCTTGATAGAAACGCAAATTAAGGGTTGACGGCAGATTCTGAGTCTCTATAATTCGCCCCACTTCCGGCGCAATCGAAACGGAAAACTCCTTGAGATTCAATGAGTTAAGTAGGTTTCGAGAGCGGGTCGCTTCAGTTCATCGAAGCCTGGAAGGAGTTGGAAATGCCGGTTTGTTCGGTGCTTTCAACGGTTCGATCTTCTCAGTCGAAAGCGGAGAAAAGAGGTGTTGACAGCAGCGTGTAACGCTGTAGAATTCGCCTCCCGCTAACGAGAGATCGGAAGCGCAAGTG
>NZ_CP158967.1:2667500-4467500 GCF_050990555.1 Pseudomonas sp. PSE1(2024) | reverse complement strand
AGGGGAACTGAAACATCTAAGTACCCTGAGGAAAAGAAATCAACCGAGATTCCCTTAGTAGTGGCGAGCGAACGGGGACTAGCCCTTAAGTGGCTTTGAGATTAGCGGAACGCTCTGGAAAGTGCGGCCATAGTGGGTGATAGCCCTGTACGCGAAAATCTCTTAGTCATGAAATCGAGTAGGACGGAGCACGAGAAACTTTGTCTGAATATGGGGGGACCATCCTCCAAGGCTAAATACTACTGACTGACCGATAGTGAACTAGTACCGTGAGGGAAAGGCGAAAAGAACCCCGGAGAGGGGAGTGAAATAGATCCTGAAACCGTATGCGTACAAGCAGTGGGAGCAGACTTTGTTCTGTGACTGCGTACCTTTTGTATAATGGGTCAGCGACTTATTTTCAGTGGCGAGCTTAACCGAATAGGGGAGGCGTAGCGAAAGCGAGTCTTAATAGGGCGTCTAGTCGCTGGGAATAGACCCGAAACCGGGCGATCTATCCATGGGCAGGTTGAAGGTTAGGTAACACTGACTGGAGGACCGAACCGACTACCGTTGAAAAGTTAGCGGATGACCTGTGGATCGGAGTGAAAGGCTAATCAAGCTCGGAGATAGCTGGTTCTCCTCGAAAGCTATTTAGGTAGCGCCTCATGTATCACTGTAGGGGGTAGAGCACTGTTTCGGCTAGGGGGTCATCCCGACTTACCAAACCGATGCAAACTCCGAATACCTACAAGTGCCGAGCATGGGAGACACACGGCGGGTGCTAACGTCCGTCGTGAAAAGGGAAACAACCCAGACCGTCAGCTAAGGTCCCAAAGTTATGGTTAAGTGGGAAACGATGTGGGAAGGCTTAGACAGCTAGGAGGTTGGCTTAGAAGCAGCCACCCTTTAAAGAAAGCGTAATAGCTCACTAGTCGAGTCGGCCTGCGCGGAAGATGTAACGGGGCTCAAACCATACACCGAAGCTACGGGTATCACGTAAGTGATGCGGTAGAGGAGCGTTCTGTAAGCCTGTGAAGGTGAGTTGAGAAGCTTGCTGGAGGTATCAGAAGTGCGAATGCTGACATGAGTAACGACAATGGGTGTGAAAAACACCCACGCCGAAAGACCAAGGTTTCCTGCGCAACGTTAATCGACGCAGGGTTAGTCGGTCCCTAAGGCGAGGCTGAAAAGCGTAGTCGATGGAAAACAGGTTAATATTCCTGTACTTCTGGTTATTGCGATGGAGGGACGGAGAAGGCTAGGCCAGCTTGGCGTTGGTTGTCCAAGTTTAAGGTGGTAGGCTGGAATCTTAGGTAAATCCGGGATTCCAAGGCCGAGAGCTGATGACGAGTTGCCTTTAGGCGACGAAGTGGTTGATGCCATGCTTCCAAGAAAAGCTTCTAAGCTTCAGATAACCAGGAACCGTACCCCAAACCGACACAGGTGGTTGGGTAGAGAATACCAAGGCGCTTGAGAGAACTCGGGTGAAGGAACTAGGCAAAATGGCACCGTAACTTCGGGAGAAGGTGCGCCGGTGAGGGTGAAGCACTTGCTGCGTAAGCCCACGCCGGTCGAAGATACCAGGCCGCTGCGACTGTTTATTAAAAACACAGCACTCTGCAAACACGAAAGTGGACGTATAGGGTGTGACGCCTGCCCGGTGCCGGAAGGTTAATTGATGGGGTTAGCTAACGCGAAGCTCTTGATCGAAGCCCCGGTAAACGGCGGCCGTAACTATAACGGTCCTAAGGTAGCGAAATTCCTTGTCGGGTAAGTTCCGACCTGCACGAATGGCGTAACGATGGCGGCGCTGTCTCCACCCGAGACTCAGTGAAATTGAAATCGCTGTGAAGATGCAGTGTATCCGCGGCTAGACGGAAAGACCCCGTGAACCTTTACTATAGCTTTGCACTGGACTTTGAATTTGCTTGTGTAGGATAGGTGGGAGGCTTTGAAGCGTGGACGCCAGTTCGCGTGGAGCCATCCTTGAAATACCACCCTGGCAACTTTGAGGTTCTAACTCAGGTCCGTTATCCGGATCGAGGACAGTGTATGGTGGGTAGTTTGACTGGGGCGGTCTCCTCCTAAAGAGTAACGGAGGAGTACGAAGGTGCGCTCAGACCGGTCGGAAATCGGTCGTAGAGTATAAAGGCAAAAGCGCGCTTGACTGCGAGACAGACACGTCGAGCAGGTACGAAAGTAGGTCTTAGTGATCCGGTGGTTCTGTATGGAAGGGCCATCGCTCAACGGATAAAAGGTACTCCGGGGATAACAGGCTGATACCGCCCAAGAGTTCATATCGACGGCGGTGTTTGGCACCTCGATGTCGGCTCATCACATCCTGGGGCTGAAGCCGGTCCCAAGGGTATGGCTGTTCGCCATTTAAAGTGGTACGCGAGCTGGGTTTAGAACGTCGTGAGACAGTTCGGTCCCTATCTGCCGTGGACGTTTGAGATTTGAGAGGGGCTGCTCCTAGTACGAGAGGACCGGAGTGGACGAACCTCTGGTGTTCCGGTTGTCACGCCAGTGGCATTGCCGGGTAGCTATGTTCGGGAAAGATAACCGCTGAAAGCATCTAAGCGGGAAACTTGCCTCAAGATGAGATCTCACTGGAACCTTGAGTTCCCTGAAGGGCCGTCGAAGACTACGACGTTGATAGGTTGGGTGTGTAAGCGCTGTGAGGCGTTGAGCTAACCAATACTAATTGCCCGTGAGGCTTGACCATATAACACCCAAGCAATTTGCATGCTCCGAGCTGAAAAGCGAGAGAGACCAGATTGCGGTGTGTGAAGACGAAAATGAACCGAAAGTTCGACGCTCACAAAACACCGAAAGCTGTCACATACCCAATTTGCTGAAGCGAGGCCTCTGGTCACGACTCAGTACCCGAATTTCTTGACGACCATAGAGCGTTGGAACCACCTGATCCCATCCCGAACTCAGAAGTGAAACGATGCATCGCCGATGGTAGTGTGGGGTTTCCCCATGTGAGAGTAGGTCATCGTCAAGATTAAATTCCGAAACCCCAATTGCGAAAGCAGTTGGGGTTTTGTTTTGCCCGCAGGAAAGTTCCTGGAGAAACCCCCAGCCGTCGCGATCGCGACCATTGGGGAAATCCCTCTGAAATGACCGCCCGGTTTTTGGTATGGTGCAGCTCGTTTTTTAACGGACTGATGTCACGCCCAAGGATCGGCGCTCATTTTTTGTCAAAGAGTGGCTGCAGAAATGCCCGAACCCATCCCTATCAAGGATCACGAAAAAGAGACGCGACTGGTCAACAAACGCCTGATCGCCTGCGCCTTGTTCGTCTTCGCCGTCAGTTGCGCTCTGGTTGTGCGCCTGTACATCCTGCAAGTCGTCGAGTTCGACTACCACTCGACCATCTCCGAAAACAATCGCGTCCATGTACTGCCGATCCCGCCGACTCGCGGCCTGATCTACGATCGCAATGGCGTATTGCTGGCCGACAACCGTCCCAGCTACAACCTGACCATCACCCGCGAACGCGCGACCGACGTCAACCATGAGCTGGATGAAGTCATCAGTCTCCTGCACCTGCCCGCCGAAGACCGCACAGTCTTCGACAAGGCCATGAAGCAGTCGCGTCACCCGTTTACACCTGTAACGCTGTTCTATGAGCTGACCGAAGAACAGATCGCCATACTCGCCGTCAACGAGTTCCGTCTACCCGGCCTGGATGTCGAGCCACAATTCGTTCGTAACTATCCGCTGGGCGCGCACTTCGCACACTCGATCGGCTACGTCGGCCGCATCAACGAGAAAGAATCCAAGACCCTCGATTCCGTCGAATACCGCGGCACACAATCCATCGGCAAGACCGGTATCGAACGCTTCTACGAGCCACAACTGCACGGCCACGTCGGTTACGAGGAAGTAGAGACCAACGCTCAGGGCCGCGTACTGCGCGTGCTGAAACACACCGATCCGATACCAGGCAAAAACATCGTCCTGAGCCTCGATATCAAGCTCCAGGAAGCCGCCGAAGCCGCTCTGGGCGACCGTCGCGGCTCAGTCGTTGCGCTGGACCCCTCGACCGGCGAAGTACTGGCCATGGTCAGCAACCCGAGCTTCGATCCCAATCTGTTCGTGACCGGTATCAGCTCCAAGGAATATTCAGCGCTGCGCGACTCCATTGACCGTCCACTGTTCAACCGCGTGCTGCGCGGCCTGTACGCACCCGGTTCGACGATCAAGCCGGAAGTGGCCATCGCTGGCCTTGATGCCGGCGTAGTCACGCCTCAAACCCGAGTCTTCGATCCGGGCTATTACCAACTGCCGGACTTCGACCACAAGTACCGCAACTGGAACCACAGCGGCGACGGCTGGGTGGACATGGATGCAGCGATCATGCGTTCCAACGACACCTACTTCTACGACCTGGCGCACAAGCTCGGCATTGATCGCCTGCACGATTACATGGCGATGTTCGGCCTCGGCGAGAAAGTCTCGCTCGACATGTTCGAGGAGTCGCCCGGCCTGATGCCGTCCCAGGCCTGGAAGCGCGCTACGCGCCGGCAAGCCTGGTTCCCCGGCGAAACCGTGATCCTCGGCATCGGTCAGGGCTACATGCAGGTCACGCCGCTGCAACTGGCTCAAGCCACCGCGCTGATTGCCAACAAGGGCATCTGGAACCGTCCGCACCTGGCCAAGACTGTCGACGGTGTGGCGCCGGTGGACGAACACCCGATGCCGAACATCCTGCTCAAGGATCCGCGTGACTGGGAACAGGTCAACCACGGTATGCAGATGGTGATGCACGATGCCCGAGGCATTGCTCGTGCGGCGGCGGCCGGTGCGCAATACCGCATCGCCGGCAAGAGCGGTACGGCGCAAGTGGTGGCGATCAAGCAGGGGGAGCGCTACAACCGCGAGAAAACCCTCGAACGTCACCGTGACAACGCCTTGTTCGTCGGCTTTGCGCCCGCCGAACATCCAAAAATCGCGATCTCGGTGATGATCGAAAACGGCGAGGCCGGTGGCCGGGTCGCAGGTCCGGTGGTGCGGCAGATCATGGACGCCTGGCTACTCGACCAGGACGGTCACCTCAAGCCGCAATACGCGGCGCCGACCAAAGCGCCGGGCGATCCCCACGTGTAATCCGCTGCAGCTTCACAGCACAGGCTCACGCAAGCTGAGCATGTGCTGGAAGCTGTCGATGAACACCGTTTCCGCCTGAGTCATCTTCTGTTCGCGATTCCACAGCAGCTGGATATCGAAATCCACTACCCCATCCTCTGGCGGCAAGCGCCACAGCAAGCCTTGTTCGACATCTCGTCGCACCAGGTGAATCGGCAGACAGCCAATTCCGAACCCCGCACAGATCAGACGATAAATCTCTTCGAAACTGGTGGAGGAGGCGACGATCTTGCCGGTAAATCCCTGCTGGTCACGAAACAGCGTCAACGGCGAAAGATTGCCGCCGAGCTGATCGCTGGTGAAGCTGACAAAGTTCTCCGCGGCAAGCTGTTCCAGCGTCAGATTCTGCTGTCCGAACAGTCGATGCCGCTGCCCGCAAAAGTACGCATAGCGCTCACGAAACAATACTCGTTGTTCCAGCCTCGGCTGCGGTAGACGACACAATCCGACTCCCACCGTAGCGGTCTTCTGCAGCAATGAACTGATGATGTTCGAGCTACCCATCACCTCGACTTCCAGCTCGATTTTCGGGTGAGTTTCGTGGAAGTCCGCAAGAAACTCATCGTAATGCCGCGCCTGAACGCCACTCACGGTGAGGATACGGATCTTGCCCACCACGTCGTCATGGCGGTTTTCGACCACGGTGCCCAAACGAGAAATATCGCCGTAGATATCCGCCGCAATCCGCAGGACTTCTTCCCCGGTTTCCGTCAGATCAAAGCGCCGTCCGCTGCGGGCAATCAACACACAATCCAGTTGTTCTTCGAGACGTTTCAACGCCTGGCTGACCGCCGACTGAGTGATGTGCAGCCGGGCAGCGGCGCGGCTCATGCTGCCTTCCTGACCGATCACCAGATAGGTGCGCAGCAGGTTCCAGTCCAGCCGGTCATTTAGAAAACGCCGGCCGACCCAAGGATTAGCGGATGAGGTCATGTAGTAGCCACGCTAATAGTAAAGATAAGTTATTGAAAATTGACTAATCCTGTCACGGAAGCGATAAAGCCCACAAGCGCCACAGAGCGCGACCGTCAGCCGCCTCGACACCTGCCCAAAACTATAAATACACAGGGTTCTTGCATGCACACCACCGCTCAGCCGCGTCGCGCCGCGGCCGCTGCCTTCATTGGCACGACCATCGAGTTCTACGATTTCTACATCTACGCCACCGCCGCCGCACTGGTGCTCGGGCAAGTGTTCTTTCCCAGCAGCGACCCGGTGACAAGCACGCTCGCCGCGTTCGGCAGTTTCGCCGTCGGCTTCATCGCCCGCCCGATGGCCGGGATGGTGTTCGGTCATTTGGGCGATCGTCTCGGCCGCAAGAAAATGCTGCTGGTGACCATGGCGCTGATGGGGCTGGCTACCGCAGGTATCGGTCTGTTGCCGAGCTACGCCAGCGTCGGCATCTGGGCGCCGATCGGGCTGATCGTGTTGCGCCTGATCCAGGGCATCTCCGTCGGCGGCGAGTGGGGCGGGGCGGTGTTGATGGCCAGTGAACACGCGCCGGCCAAACGCAAAACCTTCTACGCCTCGTTCGCCCAGCTCGGCAGCCCGGCGGGTTTGCTGCTGGCGTTGATCGCGTTCCGACTGGTGACGTCGCTGTCGCCGGAAGACTTCCTCGCCTGGGGCTGGCGTCTGCCGTTTCTCGCCAGCGGCGTGCTGATGATGGTCGGTCTGATGATTCGTTCCGGGGTGCATGAATCACCGGAATTCGCCAAGGCCAAGGACAACAACGAAACCGCCAAATACCCGGTGAAAGACGTGATCCGTCAGTGCTGGCGGCAGATCCTGTTTGCTGCCGCCGCCGTCACCATCGGTTCGGCCGGCTTCTTCTTCACCAACACCTTCATGATTACCTACGTCACCCAATATCAGGGCATCCCACGGGCGACCATTCTCGACTGCCTGTTCCTGGTGACGGTCATTCAACTGCTGTCGCAACCGGTGTCTGCGCTGCTCGCCGAACGCATCGGCGAAGGTCGATTCCTGATGCTGGTGGCGTTGCTGTGCATGGTCACGCCGTACCCGATGTTTCTGCTGGTCGGCACTCAGAACATCCTGCTGATGACCCTCGGCATCGCCGTCGCGGTGGTGATTCTCTCGGCTTTGTACGCGGTGATCGCCGGATACATGACGCAGGCCTTCCCGGTGCATCTGCGCTACTCGGGGATCTCCATCGCCTACCAATTGAGCTGCGCGTTGGCCGGCGGCACCACGCCGCTGATCGGCACGCTGCTGGCCAGCAAGTTCTCCGGACAGTGGCTGCCATTGGCGGTGTTCTTCACGCTGCTGTCTGCCCTGTCTCTGATCGGTGTCTGTGGCCTCGCGCGTCTGCGGGCCAACCCGGTCGTCCTTCATACCAACAAAGAGGTGTATTCGTGAGTAAGCCCGCCCACATTGATCCGATCGAATGGCAAGCCCGTTGCGAGCTCGCCGCGCTGTACCGCTTGATCGCACACTTTCGCATGACCGACCTGATCGACACCCACATCACCCTGCGGATTCCGGGGCCTGAACATCATTTCCTGATCAACCGCTACGGCGTGATCTTCGACCGCATGCGCGCCTCCGATCTGGTGCGCATCGATCAGGACGGACGCATCGTCGACCCAGAATACGCCGGGCATCGGGTCAACGCCGCCGGCTTCGTGATCCACTCGGCGATCCACATGGCGCGCCCGGATCTGAACTGCGTGATCCACACCCACACCGCCGCCGGCATGGCTGTCGCCGCGCAGAAACAAGGCCTGCTGCCGATCAGTCAGCACGCACTGAAGTTCTACGGAAAACTCGCGTACCACACCTACGAAGGCATCGCGCTGTCGCTGGACGAGCGCGATCGGTTGATCGCCGACCTTGGCCCGCATCGCGCCATGATCCTGCGCAATCACGGCCTGCTGGTCGGCGGTTCCGGCGTGGCCCAGGCGTTCCAGGAAATCCATTTTCTGGAGCGTGCCTGCCAGGCCCAAGTGCAGGCGTTGGCCGGTGGCTGCGAACTGCATTTCCCCTCGCCGGAAGTCTGCGCCCACACCGCCGAACAGTTCGACCGCGATGAGCAGGACAACATCATCGACCTGGCCTGGGAGGCCGCACTGACCCTGATCGAATCCCAGCGCGAGTCCTATCTGTCATGAACACCGTTGCACTGATGTCCCGCGACACGCTGTTGCTCAAACAATTGCAGGAAGCCTTTGCCCGCCGCGCGCCGCAGCTTTCGGCGGTGCTGGCCGACGATCCCCGGGCAGTGAATGCGCAGATCGCAGCATGCTGGTTTCCGCTGGCGGACAGTCTCGCCGCGTTGCCCAATCTGCAAGTGATTCACTCGGTCGCCGCCGGTATCGATCACTTGGAACACGATCCTTCATGCCCGGATCTGCCGGTGTGCCGGGTGGTCGATCCCGGTCATCGGCAAGGCATGACCGAGTACGTACGCTGGGCGGTGATTCACTATCATCGCGGCTTCGATCAAGTGCTCGAGCAACAGCGCCAACAGCATTGGGAGCGACCGCTGCAACGCCCGGCACATGAGTTCCGGATCGGTGTGATGGGCCTCGGCTCGCTCGGCAGCGCGATCGCTCAAGACCTGGCCAACGCTGGTTACGAGGTGCGTGGCTGGGCGCGCAGCAAAAAGGATTTACCGGGCGTGCAGACCTTCGCCGGCACCGATACTTTCAACCCGTTCCTCGACGGCGTGGAGTTGCTGATCAATCTGTTGCCGCTCACCCACGAGACTCGCGGCATCCTCAATCACCAGACGTTCGAGCACTTGGCCAACGGTGCGGCACTGGTCAACGTCGGGCGCGGCGGGCACCTGAACATCGAGGATCTGCAACAAGCGCTGGCCCGGGGAAAACTGCGCGGTGCACTGCTCGATGTCTTCGAACAGGAACCGCTGCCCGCCGATCATTCGCTGTGGAAAACCCCGGGCGTGACCATCACCCCGCACATGGCTTCGGCGGCCTCCCACGATTGCATCGCCGAGCAGATCGCCGAGAACTTCCGCCGTCTGAATGCCGGTGAGCCATTGCTCAACAGCGCGGATCGACTGCTCGGTTACTGATCCGCCAGACAGGCCTGCAAGCGTTCGATGAACAGCGTCTCGGCGCGGCTCATGCGCTGGTCGCGGTTCCACAACAGATGAATGTCGACATCGGCAATTCCCTCGTGGGGCGGCAGGCGCCAGAGCAATCCGGCCTCGACGTCCGCCGCCACCACGTGCTCCGGCAGGCAACCGATACCGAACCCGGCGATCACCAGTCGCCGGACTTCTTCCAGGCTTGGCGAGGAGGCAACAATGCGTCCGCTGAAGCCCTGCTGATCGCGAAAAATCGTCAGCGGCGAGAGCATTCCACCAATCTGGTCACTGGTGAAACTGACGAAGTTCTCCCGCTGTAGATCGCCTTCGCCGATGTCCTGTCGGCCAAACAGCGCGTGGTGCTTGCCACAGAAAAACGCATAGCGCTGACGCAGAAACAGACGCTGTTCCAGACGCGGTTGCGGGCGGCGATTGAGGCTCAGGCCGAGGGTCGCGGTTTTCTCCTGAAGGGCGCTGACGATGTCCGAACTGCGCATCACATCCACCTCCAGATCCACCCGTGGATACTGCCGATGAAAGTCGGCGAGAAAGTCATCGAAGCGTTCGGAAAAGATCCGGCTGATGATCAGCAGCCGCACCTTGCCGATCACTTCGTCGGCCGGTTGCTCCAGCAGGCTGCTGACCTGGGACATCTGCCCGTAGATCTCGCCGGCCAGTTCGAAGATCTGCTCGCCGACTTCGGTGAGGGCAAAGCGCGGACCGCGTCGGGCAATCAACTGGCGACCCAGTTGCTCCTCCAGACGCTTGAGCGCCTGGCTCACTGCCGGTTGGGTCAGGTGCAGACGCGCGGCGGCGCGGCTGATGCTCAGCTCCTGGCCGATCACCCGGAAGGTGCGCAGCAGGTTCCAGTCGAGGCGGTCGTTGAGCAGGCGTTGCACATCACGTTCAGCCATGGCGGCTCTCGATTATAAGGTGAGTTAATACTCGGAATAATAAATAGAAAATTGACTAATCATAGCCCCGGGACGATAAATCACCCCACGACAGGCGCCGCCAGAGCGCCTCGGATTTGCGTTTTCCTCCTGCCAAAAAAACAATCAAAGGAGCCCGACCCCATGAAGCCCCACGCTTCGAACCAGCCGCGCCGTGCGGCGGCCGCAGCCTTCATCGGCACCATGATCGAGTGGTACGACTTTTACATTTACGCCACCGCCGCCGCGCTGGTGTTCGGCGCGCTGTTCTTTCCTTCCGACGATCCGCTGTTCAGCACCATGGCTGCGTTCGGCACCTTTGCGGTGGGCTTCTTTGCCCGGCCGTTGGGCGGGATCATTTTCGGTCATATCGGCGACCGAATCGGCCGCAAGAAATCGCTGATCATCACGCTGTTGATGATGGGTGTGGTCACGGTGTGCATCGGTCTGCTGCCGACCTACGCGCAGATCGGCGCGGCGGCACCGGTGCTGCTGATACTGTTGCGTATCGTCCAGGGCATCGCCGTCGGTGGCGAGTGGGGCGGGGCGGTGTTGATGGCCGGCGAGCATGCGCCGAAGGGCCGGCGCAATTTCTTCGCGTCGTTCGCGCAACTGGGAAGCCCGGCGGGTTTGATCCTGTCGCTGCTGGCGTTCAGCGCGGTGACCCGTTTGCCGGAAGAAGACCTGATGAGTTGGGGCTGGCGTTTACCGTTCCTCGCCAGTGCGCTGTTGCTGCTGGTGGGCCTGGCGATCCGACTGGGCGTGAACGAGTCGCCGGAATTCCTCGCCAGCCGCGAGCAGGCCACAAAACAGATCAAGAAAGAACAGGCGCCGGTGATGGAAGTGTTGCGCACCGCGTGGCGTCCGCTGTTGCTGTGCATCGGTGCCAACACGCTGGGCATCGCCGGGGTGTATTTCACCAACACTTTCATGATCGCCTACACCACTCAGCAACTGGCGCTGCCACGTTCGTTGATTCTCGAATGCCTGTTCTTCGTCGCGATTATCCAGTTCTGCATTCAACCGCTGGCGGCGTGGACGGCGGAGAAGATCGGTGCGACGCGTTTCCTGTGTCTGGTGTCGCTGCTGGCGATGGCCTCGCCGTACCCGATGTTCGTGCTCGTGAGTACCGCCCAGGCGCCGCTGATCATCCTCGGCATCGCGCTGGCGGTGGTGTGCATGGCCTCGTTCTATGCGGTGATCGCCGGTTACGTCAGTGGCATGTTCGAGACTCGTGTGCGCTACACCGCGATCTCGCTGGCCTATCAGATCTGCGGCGCGGTGGCCGGTGGGCTAACGCCGCTGATCGGCACGATGCTCGCGCACAAGTTCACCGGGCAGTGGTGGCCGATGGCGGTGTTTTACAGCCTGATCGCCGGCATATCGCTGGTCTGCGTGCTGTCCCTCGCCCGTCGTCACGCCAGTGCCCATCGCGCGGAAATGGCCCGTGCCTAACCCGGAATTTCAGGAGAACCTCATGTTGAAAATCAATGGCGAACGCCTGTGGGCGAGCCTGATGGCCATGGCCGAAATCGGTGCGACAGCCCGGGGCGGCAGCTGCCGTCTGGCATTGAGCGACGAAGACAAGGCCGGTCGCGAACTGTTCGCCCACTGGTGCCGCGAAGCCGGCATGACCCTGAGCGTGGACGCCATCGGCAACCTGTTCGCCCGTCGCGCCGGCACCGATCCGGACGCCGCGCCGGTAATGATGGGTAGCCACCTCGACACCCAACCCGAGGGCGGGCGTTTCGATGGTGTCTACGGGGTACTCGCCGGGCTGGAAGTGGTGCGTTGCCTCAACGACCTGAACATCCAGACCCGCAAACCGCTGGAAGTGGCGGTGTGGACCAACGAAGAAGGTGCACGCTTTACGCCCGCCATGTTTGGCTCGGCAGTGTTCACCGGGATCATGGAGCTGAACGCGGCGCTGGCGGTGCGCGATGTCGATGGCATCAGCGTTGCCGAGGCCTTGCAGCGTACCGGTTACGCCGGTGAACGCCCGTTGGGCGGCGCGGTGGACGCGTATTTTGAAGCGCACATCGAGCAAGGCCCGATCCTTGAAGACAACGCCAAAAGCATCGGCGTGGTCACGGGCGGTCAGGCGATCCGCTGGCTCGACGTGCGCGTGGAAGGCATGGCCGCCCACGCCGGCACCACGCCGATGTCGCTGCGCAAAGATGCGCTGTACGGTGTGGCGCGGATGATTCAGGCGATTGAAGGTCTGGCCGCAGATTTTGCCCCCGAAGGCCTGACCACGGTCGGCGAGTTGAGTATCAACAAATCTTCGCGCAACACCATTCCGGGGCTGGTGAATTTCACCGTCGACCTGCGTCATCACTGCGACGACGCCATTGCCGCCATGGAGCAACAGGTCCGCGCCCGCTTGCAGGCCATCGCCGATGGCCGAGGCCTGAACCTGACGATCACCCCGCACTGGATCAGCCCGGCCACGCCGTTCGACGCCGAATGCGTGGCAGCCGTGCAAGAGGCGGTGGATGCGCTGGGCTACGCTCAGCAGTCGATTGTCAGCGGCGCCGGCCATGACGCGATTCACCTCGCGCGTTACTGCCCGACGGCGATGGTGTTCATCCCGTGCGTGGGTGGCTTGAGCCATAACGAAGCCGAAGATGTGTTGCCCGCAGACGTGAAGCAGGGCACCGACGTATTGCTCAACGCCGTGCTGGCCCGCGCCGGTCGAATCGAACAGGGAGTCTGAACCATGCGCAGTTTTTTCCACCCCGAACAATTGCTCCACCATCCACGCAGCTATTACTCGCGCGGGCAGATGCGTACGCCGCAGGAAGTCCCCGAGCGTGCGCAACGTCTGGTGCAGGCCGCCCATGGCTTGGGTTTCAGTGTCGAGCAACCCGCCGATGCCGGTCTCGCGCCGTTGCTGGCGGTGCATGGCGCGCCGTATCTGACCTTTCTTCAGGAAGCGCATGCACGCTGGAAGGAAATCCCCGAAGACTGGGGCGATGAGGTGATGTCGAACATCTTCGTCCGCGAGCCCAATGCATTGCGCGGCATCCTCGCCCAGGCCGCGCGCTATCTGGCGGACGGCAGTTGCCCGGTCGGCGAGCAGACCTGGCGCTCGGCGTACTGGTCGGCGCAAAGCGCAGTGGCCGGGGCTCAGGCGCTGATCGACGGCGAGCCGGCAGCCTACGCCTTGTGCCGTCCGCCGGGGCATCACGCTCGGGCCGAAGCGGCGGGCGGTTTCTGCTACGTGAACAACGCGGCGGTGGCGGCGCAGGTGCTGCGTGACAAGTTCGATAAAGTCGCGGTTCTCGACACCGACATGCACCACGGCCAGGGCATCCAAGATATTTTCTACGATCGCGATGACGTGCTTTACGTCTCGGTGCATGGCGATCCGACCAACTTCTATCCGGGCGTCGCCGGGTTCGCCGACGAACGTGGCAGCGGCGCAGGGGAGGGCTTCAACCTCAACTTGCCGATGGCTCATGGAGCAAGCGAAGCGGATTTCCTCGGGCAACTGGAAGTCGCATTGAACGCGGTACGCGAGTTCGGCGCCGAGGTGCTGGTGTTGTCGTTGGGCTTCGATATCTATGAGCTGGACCCGCAAAGCAAAGTCGCCGTCACTCGTGAAGGCTTTGCAGCACTGGGCGAGCGGATTCGCAGCCTGGGCCTGCCATGCTTGATCGTGCAGGAAGGCGGTTATCACCTGGAAAGTCTCGAAGACAACGCCCGGGCGTTTTTCGTGAATACCGAGGTGTGGCAGCGCTGAGGCAATCCGCCTGCCGGAACACAAGCGCCCTACGGTGCTTGCCATCGCCCTGACGTTAACGTAAACATTGGCGTCAGGGCGCTGATGTAAAAAAGCGCAAAGCGGACCGCTCCGGAGCGCTTGATGACTCTTATAAAAACAACCGATCCCAAGTCTCACCACGAAGCCCGGCTGGCCCGGGAAAAACTCCATCTCGAAGGGCAGGTCCCGGATGGCGTGTTGCGTGCGGAGATCGATGCTTCGTGGCGGCGCAGCCTGAGCCACGGCGTGCATTTCAATGGCAAACATGAGCTGGCGCTGGAATCGAGCGCGAGTCTCGATGTGTTGCTGGCGAGCAATCGCCTGCTGATCGATGCGGCGATACCGGCCATCGATTACCTGGCCGAGCGTCAGGGCAAGGAAGGCCTGATCATCCTCGCCAATTCCGACGCCACCATCCTCGCGGTGGAGGGACGTGCCGACCGGCTCAAGGGCAGCGGTCTGCAGGACATCACCCTCGGCGCCTGCTGGAGCGAAGCCGCTCGTGGTACCAACGCCCTCGGCACGGCACTGGTCGAAGCGCGGCCCACCCTGATCGACTGCGGCGAACACTACCTCGACCGCCTCACCGATTTTTCCTGCACTTCGGTGCCGATCCATTGCCCCCAAGGCGAAATTCTCGGCGTCCTCGACCTGACCCGCGAAGGCCCGCTCGGCCGCGTCCATGACAGCACCGCGCTGCTGAGCATGGCGGTCAGCCAGATCGAGAGTCGGGTGTTCAACAATAGTTTTCCCGATCAGATTGTCCTCGCCTTCCACAGTCGCCGGCAGTATCTGGAATCGCCATGGCAAGGCTTGCTGGCGGTGAGTCTCGGCGGGCAGATTCTGGCGGTCAGCGCCCAGGCCTGCCAGTTGCTGCGGGCCGAACGTTCGGCGCTGGTCGGACGGCGTTGCGAAGAGTTTCTCGGGGTCGATGGCGTGCAATTGCTGACCCGTCTGCAACAGGGTGGCGTCGGCAGTGTGCAGACCGCCAAGGGTGAATTTTTCTACAAGACCCTGCGAGCCCCGGCGCGTTCGGTCAACCTCGGCGGCCCGCCGCGCAGCGTGGCGAAAACCGCCAAGGCACAGCCGGATCTGGAAGCCCTGGCCGGCAACAACGCTCGCTACGCCCGAGCCCTGCGCATGGCTCGCCAAGGTCTGGCCAATGAATTGCCGGTGCTGTTGCTCGGCGAAACCGGCACCGGTAAAGAAGTGATCGCCCGCGCCCTGCACCTGGCCGGCAGCCGCAGCGACAAACCGTTTGTGGCCGTGAACTGCGCGGCAATTCCCGAGGGCCTGATCGAGTCGGAACTGTTCGGCTATCGCGAAGGCGCGTTCACCGGATCGCGTCGGGGCGGCATGATCGGGCGCCTGCAACAGGCCCACGGCGGCACGCTTTTCCTCGATGAAATCGGAGACATGCCGCTGGCCTTGCAGGCGCGTCTGCTGCGGGTTTTGCAGGACCGCAAAGTCGCGCCGCTGGGTGCCGGGGAAGAGCAGGACATCGACGTCGCGCTGATCTGCGCCACCCACCGCGACCTCAAGCGTCAGGTCGAAGACAAGCAATTTCGGGAAGACTTGTTCTATCGGGTCAACGGCATCAGCGTGATGCTCCCGGCCCTGCGCGAGCGCGATGATTTCAGCGCGCTGGTCACTCGGCTGCTGGGCAAACTCGACGCGCCGAACGCCGTGCTGCACGACGACCTCAATCGCCTGCTCGGCGCTTATCACTGGCCGGGCAACATCCGTCAACTGGAAATGGTCTTGCGCACCGCTTTGGCCATGCGCGAACCCGGTGAAACGGTGCTGACCCTCGATCACCTGCCCGACAGCATGCTCGACGAACTGTCCGTCACCGAGAAACCCCAGACCGGCAGCATTCGCGAGAACGAACTGGAGATGATCCGCCAGTCCCTCGACACCCATCAGGGCAATGTCTCGGCCGCGGCCGACGCCCTCGGCATCAGCCGCGCGACTCTGTACCGCAAACTCAAACAGTTGCGCTCGTGATGCAGCGCCTGTTCGTGCGGCTGATCGACAGCCAGAACCCCGCCGCACTGCAAGCGTCGTTGCGTTGGCTATACGGTTTCGTGCGGCCGCAGCGTCTGGCCATTGCCGGCCTGCTCGGTCTGTCGGTGTGCGCGTCGCTGCTGGTGCTGGTGCAGCCGTGGCTGGTCAAGCTGTTGATCGACGATGGCTTGCTGGCGCGCAATTTTCCGGTTCTGGTGATGATCGCGATGCTGATGATTATCGCGGGACTGCTCGGCACCGCGTTGTCGGGGATCAACCGCTATCTGCACACGCGACTGTCCGGGCGGATTCTGTTTGCCCTGCGCGATGACCTTTACCGGCATTTGCAGAAGCTCTCGCCAAGCTTCTACGGCCAACGGCGGATCGGCGATCTGATGTCGCGGCTCGACGGCGATGTGGCGGAGATTCAGCGCTTTGCCGTGGACTCGTTGTTCTCGGCGGTATCGAGTGTGATCGGCCTGGTGGTGGCGATCGCGATGTTGTTCACGCTGTCGTGGAAACTGTCATTGCTGGCGCTGGTGCTGATCCCGCTCGACGTGCTGTGGCTGCGCTGGATGCGGCGCAAGGTCGAGCGCGATGTGCGGCAGTTGCGCGAGCGTTCGGCGGACATGTCGTCGTTCATGGTCGAGACCCTGCCGGTGATGAAGTTCATCCAGTCCGCCGGCCAGCAACAGCGTGAAGCGCGACGTCTGGAAAGCCTCGGGCAGGGCTACATGAACCAGTTGCTGCGCCTGCAAGTCACCGAGTTTTTCACTCAGGCCGTGCCCGGTACGTTGACCTCGCTGTCCCGCGCCTGTGCGTTTCTGATCGGCGGATATTGGGTGGTGCAGGGCACCTGGCAACTCGGCGCGCTGATCGCGTTTTCCACTTATCTGGGGATGGCGGTCGGGCCGGTGCAGAGCCTGTTGGGGTTGTACGTGGCGATCCAGCGGATGACCGTCAGTCTTGGGCGAGTCATGGAGTTGCGTGGCGAAGAACCCACGGTGTTTTCACCGGTCACGCCGAAACCGTTTCCGACTTCGGGCGAGCTGCGTTTCGACGCGGTGCACTTCAGCCATCCGGGCCGCCCAAGTACGTTGAGCGGGATCGAAGCGACGATTCCCTACGGTTTGAAAGTCGCCTTGAGTGGCGGCTCCGGCGTTGGCAAATCGACGCTGATCGATCTGCTGCAACGGCATCACGATCCGCAGTCCGGGCGGGTGTTGCTCGGCGAAGTGGACCTGCGTGAACTGGAACTGTTCGAACTGCGCCGACGCATCGCCGTGGTCAGTCAGGACATCGTGCTGTTTCGCGGCAGCCTCGCCGACAACCTGGCTTACGCGGTGCCGGACGCCAGCCGCGAAGCCATCGCCGAAGTCGCACGGCTGGCGCAACTCGACAGCCTGATCGCGTCGTTATCCGAAGGCCTCGACAGCCCATTGGGCGAGCGCGGTCAGCAGTTGTCCGGCGGACAGAAACAGCGGATCGCGATTGCCCGGGCGCTGTTGCAGGATCCGCTGATTCTGGTGCTCGACGAGGCTACATCGGCCGTCGACGAAACCACCGAGCGCGAAGTGATCGAAGCCATCGACCGGTTGTTTGCCGGGCGCACGCGGATCCTCATAAGCCATCGTCCGTCGACCCTGGCCGATGCCGATCTGCGCTTTGAATTGCTCGACGGTGTGCTCATTTCGAAAACGGTGCTGCATGAAGCCTGAATTGCGGATTGGTGTGGTCGACAGCGGGCACTCGGCGGCGCAGCGAGTGCAAGTGATTGTCGGGCGGCGGTTCTCGTTGCTGGAGGATGGACTGGCCGAATCCGATCTGCGCGACGATCCCCTCGGGCATGGCAGCGCGGTGATCGAAGCCATCAGTCGTCGGGCACCGGCCGCACAGATTTGCGTGGCCCAAGTGTTCGATCAGCGCGGCGTTACCAGCGCCTTGCAGATCGCCTCGGCCATCGACTGGCTGGTGGCGCAGGACGTGCGGCTGATCAATCTGAGCCTCGGCCTGCGCCAGGATCGCAGCCTGTTGCGCGAGGCCTGCGCGGCGGCGGTGGCCCATGGAGTGTTGCTGTGTGCATCGAGCCCGGCGCAGGGCGCGGCGGTGTTTCCGGCGAGTTATTCGCAGGTGCTGCGGGTGACCGGCGATGCGCGTTGTACCGATGAGCAATGGTCATGGCTCGACAGTGCGCAGGCGGATTTTGCCGCGTGCGTTCGCGGCACTTATCCGGGGCAGTCCGGGGCCAGTCTGGGGTGTGCAGCGTTGAGCGGGCATATTGCCGGCTATCTGCTGGAGCATCCGCAGGCGAGCAATGTCGAAGTTATTGACTGGCTGAAACAGCACGCTAGTTATCGCGGCCCTGAACGGCGTTTCGATCCATGACTTCGATCCTGATTCTCGGTGCCGGACCGGCCGGCGCGGCAGTGACGCTGGGATTACGGCGGTTGGGTTACTCCGTGACGCTGGTCAGCGAATGGCGGCGATTTGCGGCGCTTGAAGGTGTGTCGCAACGGGTGCTGGAGGCGTTGCGTGGGGCCGGATTGAATCACGCTTTGGCGAAAGCCATATTGCCGTCCCAGCGAGAGGTTTCATGGAACGGCCAGCAGCATGCGCAGAACATCGAATTTCTACTGGATCGTCCGACCTTCGATCGCGGCTTGCGTGAAGATTTGCGGGTGGCCGGGGTCGAGGTGATTGAAGGGCGAGTCCTGAATGTTCATTCCTCGGCTGTGGGGCATCGGGTTGAACTCGATGGCGGCCAGACGCTAACGGCGGATTTTCTGGTGGAAGCCCGTGGGCGACAGGCGCCGGCGTCCGGTAAAGGTCTGCGCGGGCCGGAGACGGTCAGCCTGCTCAATCGCTGGCAAGGCGCGCCAAGTGTGACTGCCAGCGCCGTGGAAAGCCTTGAAGACGGCTGGGCGTGGATGGCCCGACGGGACGATGGCCAGTGTTATTGGCAGTGGACGGTGGATGTGGCCAGCGCCCAATTACCGGGCAAGGCGCAGTTGCTCGACTACTGTCGCGCGCGGCGTAAGGCCTCGGATTTTGCTCAAGCCTTCTTTGCCGGCGGGCAGGAGTTGGAGTTGCAACTGCACGCTCGCAGCAGCACGGCGATTCTTGCGCCACAGGTCTGCGGTGATAACTGGATTCGCGTCGGCGATGCCGCGATGGCGGTGGACCCGCTTTCCGGCAACGGGATTTTTCAGTCGCTGTCCTCGGCGTTGCAGGCGCCGGTGGTGATCAACACGCTGTTGCGCAAACCGGAACGAGCGGCGCTGGCCCAGCGTTTTCACCGTCAGCGTGTGGAGCAACTATTCCTGCGTTTTGCGCGGATCGGCCGGGACTTTTATGCCGATGAACAGCGTTGGCTCGATCAGCCGTTCTGGCAGGCGCGGCGGCAGTGGCCAGACGCTGAAGTGGCTCATGCGCAAGCGGACTTTGCCGCGTTGCGCATCGAGCGGATGCCGGTGTTGCGTGACGGGTTTGTCGATGAAGCCGAGGTGGTGATCACGGCGGATCAACCGCTGGGGATCTGGCATGTGCAAGGTGTCGAGCTGGCTCCGCTGGTGCGGCGGCTGCGCGATGAGCCGGCGGATCAGGTGTTGGCGGGATTGACGCTTGAGCAGGGGCGAGCCGTTCGCGGGTGGCTGTTGGCTCAGGGTTTCAAACCCTGAGCCGCAAGCGCAGTCATTACAACTTGATCAACACCGACTTCAACTCGGTGTAATGCTCGATCGCCGCATACCCCATCTCGCGCCCGACCCCGGACATCTTGTAGCCGCCAAACGGCAACGCCGGATCCAGCGCGCTGTGGCAGTTGACCCACACCGATCCCGACTTGATCCGCGGAATCATCCGGTGTACCGCCGCCAGATCGTTCGACCAGATGCTCGCGCCCAAACCGTAAGGGCTGTCATTGGCCATGCGCAGCGCATCGGCCTCGTCATCGAACGGAATCGCCACCAGCACCGGCCCGAAGATCTCTTCCTGCACCAGTGAATGCCGCTGATCGACATCGACAATCACCGTCGGCTTGACGAAGAACCCCGGCCCGAACTGCTCACCGCCGCAGGCGATGGTCGCGCCGCTTTCCCGGCCCATTTCGATGTAGTTGTAGACCCGCTCCTGCTGGCGCGCGGAAATCAGCGGGCCCATATCGATGCTCGGGTCGAGGCCGTTGCCGAGTTTCATCGCATTGGCGATATCGCTGATATCAGCCACCACATTGTCGAAATGCTTGCGCTGCACATACAGCCGCGAACCGGCGCAGCAGACCTGGCCCTGGTTGAAGAAAATCGCACTGGCCGCACCCGCCGCGGCGGTTTTCAGGTCGGCGTCGGCCATGACGATGGTCGGTGATTTGCCGCCCAGTTCCAGGGTGACCCGGGTCATCGAGTCCATGGCGATCTTGCCGATTTGCTTGCCCACGGCGGTGGAGCCGGTGAAGGTCAGTTTGTCGACCAGCGGGTTGTGAGTCAGGGCGGATCCGGCGGTGATGCCGGTGCCGGTGACGACGTTGAACACGCCATCCGGGTAACCCGCCTCCAGCACCAGCTCCGCCAGTTTCAGCGCGGTCAGTGGGGTTTCGTCGGCCGGTTTGAGCACCACGGTGCAACCGGTGGCCAGCGCCGGGCCGAGCTTCCAGCAGGCCAGCAGCAACGGAAAGTTCCAGGCGACGATGGCGCCGACCACGCCCACCGCCTCGCGCCGGATGAAGCTGTGGAACTGATCGCCGGGCATCAGCGGCAACGAAACGTCGACGCTGGAACCTTCGATCTTGGTCGCCCAACCGGCCATGTAACGCAGGAAGTCGATGGCCAGTTGCACGTCCATCACCTGCGCCACCGCCGCGCTCTTGCCGTTGTTCAGGCATTCCAGTTGCGCCAGCAGTTCGGCGTCACGCTGCATCAGGTCAGCGAGTTTCCACAGCAGGTTCTGCCGCTCGCGCGGACGGGTGCGGCTCCAGGCTGAATCATCGAAGGCTTGCCGGGCGGCGAGCACCGCGCGGTCGACATCTTCCGGCGTGGCTCGAGGCACCACACACAGCACTTCACCGGTGGCCGGATTGTGCAGCGGCATGGTCTGGCCGTCGTTGGCTTCGACCCAGTCGCCGCCGATCAGCATGCGTGGCGGGCGCTGGATAAAGGCCGAAGTGGCAGGGAGCAGATAAGGCAGGGGCATGGCGAAACCTCTTGTTGTTCGATGGGGTCGAGAGGGGCTTTCGCAATGGTTGTGCCAAATGCTCGAAGGTGGCGCACAGCCCGGTTGCACGGGCGGAAGGAGGAAGAGTTTGAGTGGCAATGAGGGTGAATTTGTCTCAAAACGCGACACCCGTTGAGATGCAGGATACGCATCCTACAAAGCCAATCCAGCTGTCACGGGGCCTTGGCGAAATCGGGCCGTTTCAGGTGTAGGAAAAGTCGCGCGTCTGACAGTTTTTACCGACTGGTGGAGGCATGAGGTACGAGCTAAGTTGCTTGGTGTATAGGGTTTTCCTGCCATGGATTTGGCGGGTCAGTGTCTTCACAGGGATGTCGATGAACAACTTAACCATTCGATGGCTAACCAATTTTACGATGGGCGTGGGGACTGGATTTCTGGTGACAGGGATTGCGGCGCTATTGATCGGCGACTTGACCGATGTCGATACGATTCGGGCAGGTGCGTGGATGGCTTCAACCAGTTTTTTCGTAATCGTTACCTCATTCGGTGTTGCCATGATGGAGGGGAAATGATGGCGGCTTTAATTGTGGGACTGTGGTGTATGGGCGTCAGTATGCTGCTCATGTACGTGTATCACCGGGATCGTCGAATTCAAGCGGCCCAGCGTGATTCCGCGGCATTGGCAGCCAAGGCCGGCGCCCACTGTGAATGCTCGATGGTTTGCAACCATTGTGGGCGTTACAAGGTTCACCCGGACAACTCCGTTCGCTAGGCGCGGGTCAACAACCAATACAAGAGCCCCGTCATTGGCGGGGCTTGTTTTCGTGTGGGTTCGGCAGGCGTCACTCTCCTGGAGGTTTTTCATGGGGGATGCTGTTAGCTCCGGGTCATCTGTCGCGCGACGCAATGTCGCTGATGCCGCAACAACTATGCTTGTCTCAGACTGCAACAGCTGTCGCGAAATTGGACGCCGGCAAGCACCGCCCGCACCGCCACTTCGCCTTGATCTTCACGTAACTGCTTGATTGAAAAGCTTATCGGCAAGCTGGCACGCTCCGTGTATTGCTCACAGCAGACGTTTCGCTTGCCTCCGTTCGTGCATCGCCACGAACGGCAGAAACCATAAAAACGATAAGCCACAACAATAAGAAAGCACCGTGCGAGGTTCGACGTTGATGAAGAGAAAACTCCGATCAGGCATGAGCGCCAGCCTGCTGGCCGTGGCCGCTTGCGTGGCCCTGCATTCGCCGTACAGCCTGGCAGCCCGCGATGCCCAGACCATCCTCAAGGAAACCTGCCAGGGCTGTCACACCCCTGAAACCGGCGACCAGTTGAGCCGCATCAGCCACCAGCGCAAGACCCCGGAAGGCTGGCTGATGAGCATCGCCCGGATGCAGACCATGCACGGTTTGCAGATCAGCGATGACGACCGTCGCACGCTGGTCAAATACCTCGCTGACACTCAGGGCCTGGCGCCCAGCGAAACCGATGGCGTGCGTTACGCGCTGGAGCGGCGGTTGAACACGGTCGAGCAGTTCGACGAGAAAACCGCGCAGATGTGCGGCCGCTGCCACTCCGGTGCGCGGATCGCCCTGCAACGGCGTCCGGCTCAGGAATGGGAACGACTGGTGAATTTCCACCTCGGTCAATGGCCGTCGCTGGAATATCAGGCCATGTCCCGCGATCGTGACTGGTTCGATATTGCCCGCAAGGTAATGGTCCCGCTGCTGGCCAAGCGTTATCCGCTGGATAACCCGGCATGGCAGTCCTGGATCAAAACCGCACCGAAAGCCGAGGCGCTGGTGGGCGACTGGAGCTTCAGCGGCCATTTGCCAGGCAAGGGTGAACTGGCCGGCACCATGAGCGTCACCGCCGATGGCAGTGACACCTTTAAGGTCGCCGTCAAAGGTCAGTACGCCGACGGCAGCCCGTTCAACGGCGACGGCAGTGCGATCCTCTACAGCGGCTACGAATGGCGCGGCAACGTGACCGTCGATGGCGTGACCATGCGTCAGGTGTTCGCCGCACAAGGCAACGCCATGCAGGGCCGGATGTTCGAGGCCGAGCACGATGAGCGCGGTTTGGACTTTGTCGCCGCCAAACAGGGTTCGCAGCGCTTGCTGGCGGTGCAGCCAGGTTATGTGAAGGCAGGCAGCGAAACCGAAGTGACCCTGATCGGCAGCGGTCTGAGCGGCAAACCGAACTTCGGCAAAGGCGTGGACGTGGTCGAAGTGGTCGAGCAGAACGCCGACCGGATCAAGGTCAAAGTCAAAGCGGCAGCCAATGCCCAGCCGGGTCTGCGCGCGGTCAGCGTCGGCAGCCTGAAAGGCCCGAATCTGTCGGTGTACAACAAGATCGCCTCGGTCAAAGTGGTGCCGGAATTCTCGGTGGCACGGATCGGCGAGGGCGGCGGTTCGACGCCGAAAGTCCAGGGCCGCTTCGATGCCGAAGCCTGGGGCAAGGGTGCGGGCGGCAAGCCGTATCGCATCGGCGTGTTCCCGGCGCAATGGAAAGTCGAAGCCTTCGACGAGCGTGCCAAAGAGGACGAGGACGTCAAGTTCGCCGGTACCATGCAGACCGACGCGGGCGTGTTCACTCCGGGCGATGCCGGGCCGAATCCAGCACGCAAGATGTCCACCAACAATGCCGGCAACCTCAAGGTGATCGCCGCCGTCGACGACGCAGGGAAATCCCTGACCGGCGAAGGCCACCTGATCGTCACCGTGCAACGCTGGAACAATCCACCCATTCCCTGATGTTGAAACGTGAGTTGAGCTGAGCGACAGCGATTCAGACACTTTTCGGAATGACCGCAAGTCCCCCAAGCGGGGCTTGCACAGGAGGTTTGCAATGGGCGCTATCTTGAATCTGGTCGAACGTAATCTGCACGAGGTGCACGTCGACGCCGACCGCATGCTGTTCCACATCCCCAGCAGTTCGCTGTTTGCCAGCGATGAACTGACCGGCACCATCATCGATGCGTTGCGCGGCCCCGGTTGCTCCTCGGAAGACCTGATCCAGCGCCTCGGCGCGCGGTTCAACGGCGAGGAAATCAACGAGACCCTGCGCGAGCTGATCTCGCTGGAGCTGGTCAGCGACGGCTCGCCGCTGACGCCGGACATCGCGGTCAAACGCGTCGAGCGCACGGCGATCAACACCGTGGTGCTCAACGTCAACACCGGCTGCAACCTGAGCTGCACCTACTGCTACAAGGAAGACCTCGACAAGCCGTCCGCCGGCAAGAAGATGGACGTCGAAACCGCCATCGCCTCGGTGGAAATGTTGCTGCGTGAGTCCCCCGACGAAGAACGGTTCACCGTGGTGTTTTTCGGCGGCGAGCCGCTGAGCAATCGCAAGCTGATCGAGTACATGGTCGATTACTGCGAGAAGCGTTTTGCCGAGGCCGGCAAGTTCGTCGAATTCGTGATGACCACCAATGCCACGCTGCTCACCGAAGAAACCGTGGACTACCTGAATGCACACCGCTTTGGGCTGTCAGTGAGCATCGACGGGCCGAAAACCGTGCACGACCGTAATCGCATCACGGTGGGCGGGCAGGGCACCTATGACGTGGTGCGGCGCAAGGCCGAAATGCTGCTGTCGCGCTACAACAGCCGTCCGGTCGGCGCGCGGGTGACCCTGACCACCGGCGTCACCGACGTTGAAACCATCTGGGATCACCTGTTTAACGAGTTGGGGTTTGCCGAGGTCGGATTTGCTCCGGTGACCTCCGGCGATATCAGCAGCTTCAACCTGACCACTGACGAATTGATCGAAGTGTTCGCCAGCATGAAACGCCTCGGTCGGCGTTATCTGGAGGCTGCGCTGGAACACCGCAACATCGGTTTTTCCAACCTGCATCAGTTGATCACCGATATCCACGAAGGCCACAAAAAAGCCCTGCCGTGCGGCGCCGGACTGAAGATGCTGGCGGTCGATCACAAGGGCGAACTGAACCTGTGCCATCGCTTCACCGGATCGTCGCTGCCGACCTTTGGCAACGTCCACAGCGGCGTTAAACAGGTCGAGTTGAACGACTTCCTGTCCCAGCGCCTGGATCGCACCAACACCGGTTGCCATGACTGTCAGATCCGCAACCTGTGCTCCGGCGGTTGCTACCACGAGAGTTATGCCCGCTACGGCGATCCGGCCCACCCGACTTATCACTACTGCGAACTGATGCGTGACTGGGTCGACTTCGGCATCGAGGTCTACACCCGGATCATGGCCAACAACCCTGCGTTCATCAGCAGCTACATCACTCCGCGCAAGGCTCACTGATATGAAACATCTCAAGGCAATCAATAACAAAGCGTTGAAGCTGGATCAGGCCGCGGACGAGAACCGCATCGAAGAAGTGGTGGCGATGAGCTCCGTTGCCGGCTGCGCCTCGACCACCGACCCGGGTTGGGAAATCGATGCCTTCGGCGGAGTGTCGTCGCTGTGCCAGCCGATGGAAGCTGACCTCTACGGCTGCTCCGATCCGTGCTGGTGGCCGGCCCAGGTGCCGGACATGATGAGCACCTACCCGGACTGGAACAAGGATGCCCAGGCGTCCAACGACAACTGGCGCAACCTCGGCACTGTCTTCCCGAAAGACAAGTGATCCCCAAGAAGAAGGATTCCAGCATGCCTAGCCTCAACAAAGCCTGCGGCCTTGCCGCACTCGCGGTTCTGAGCGCCTGTTCGCTCGCGGTTCTGGCCGATGAAAACACCGCGCTGCAAGACGGTCACGAGTACATGTTGACCACCAACTACCCGAACAACCTGCACGTCATCGACCTGGCGACCGACAGCCTGTACAAGTCCTGCAAGATGCCCGATGCCTTTGGCCCCGGCACTGTGCAGCTTTCGCCGGATCGCAAGACCGCGTATGTGCTGAACAACCATTACGCCGATGTCTATGGTGTCGAACTGGACAGTTGCAAGCAGGTGTTCCACGCCAGCATCACCCAGCAGCCGGGGGAAAAGGCGCGGTCGATGTTCGCCTTCACCGTCAGCCATGACGGCAAGGAGCTGTACACCATCGCCAACCCGACCCAGATGCTCAATGACCGATACGAGGTCAAACAGCCGCGTCTGGACGTGTACGCCACCGACGCCGGGATGGACGCCAAACCGGTGCGCAGCTTCCCGGCGCCACGGCAGTTGACGATCATGCAGAGCGGCGATGACGGCACGCTGTATGTGGCCGGTGCTGATGTGTACAAGGTCGATGTGAAGAGCGGCAAGTTCGACGTGCTGATCCCCAGCCGTCACTGGAAACGCCCGAACTACAGCGCGCCGGACGTGCTTTACGTGTGGAACCAGCAGACTTACCGCCACGATTTCTCTCTGCTGTACACCGCCGCCAAGTTCAAGGACAAGAGGCAGGACCCGGCCACCGCTGAATACCTGTACGGCTTGTTCAGCGTCGATCTGAAAACCGGCAAGACCGAAACCACCGATTTCGGCCCGCTGACCGAGATCTACTTCAGCGGCATGCGCTCGCCGAAGGATCCGAACCTGATGTTCGGTGTGCTCAATCGTCTGGCCAAGTACGACATCAAGCAGAAGAAGCTGATTCAGGCGGCGACACTGGACCATTCCTACTACTGCATTTCGTTCAACAAGGAAGGGAGCAAGATCTATTTGGCCGGGACCTTCAACGACGTGGCGATCTTTGATGCCGAGACCATGAAACAGACTGGCAGCATCAAATTGCCGGGTGGGGATATGGCGATTACCACGGCGCAGATTTTTGTTCGGTAATTAGCGGCGTCAGGGATGACGCCTTCGCGAGCAAGCTCGCTCCCACAGGGAATTTGTGAACGGCACAAAACCAATGTGGGAGCGAGCCTGCTCGCGATCAGGCCTTCAAAGGCTCGGAAAAATCAGGCCCCGGGCACCGGGCAGCTCATGTCACCTTCCTCACATTTCAAATATTGCTTGAGCGCCTCGGTTCGCGTCTTTGTCACCGAGGCGATGCAATTGTTGTAGATCAACGGATAAACACTCCCGCCTGCCACGCCGGATGCCGAAAACTTGCACTCGGCATCGCGAAACCCGATCCACGCCCGTTGCGCGCTCACCAGCAGTTTTTTGCCATCAGGGTTGTCCTTCAACCGGGCGGTAATCTGCTGATAAACCGTGTTCAACTCCTTGTCCGCCGCTTTGTTTTCCTGCGCGGCGCACTGATTCATCGTCGCCTGATCGCTGGCATTGGCGCAGTCCACGGCAGCGTGAGCAATAGAAGTGAAAAGAAAGGGTGTCAGGGCCAGAAGCAGACGTGGGGACATGAGTCATCTCGCTTTGATGAATGAACGTGCCGGGCAGTTTAGCGACTTCGTAGCGCCATCAGGGTTTGTGCTGTCTCGATGCGTTGAGCAAGCGTTCGGCGGTCGCGGCAATTTCCTCTCCGTCATGCAGTTTTTCCAGCCATCCGAACGGGATTCCCTGCACGCCGTAATGGGCGCCGGCCAACTGGCCGACGATGGCAGCCGTGGTGTCCGCGTCATCGCCCAGATTCGCCGCTTGAAGGACGGCCGCGGCAAAACTGTCGGTGTGCTGGAAGCACCATAACGCCGCTTCCAGGGATTCGACGCAGTAACCACTGCCGCGAATGTCGCGCTCGGTCTTGTGCAGGTACTCGCCCCGGGCAATTGCCGCCACCTTGGGCTGGCTGAAGGCTGTTGGCGGCAGGGTGCGCAGTTCCGATTTCGATGCACCTTCCAGGGCCTTGCAGAGCAGTTCGGCAAATAACCGGCAGCATTCGATGGCCTCGGGGGCCGCGTGCGTGGTGCGAGAACTGTCGGCGGCGAATCGCCTGATTTGCCGGGCATCGGGGAAATAAAACAGAACCACGGGCACCAGTCGCATCAACGAGCCATTGCCGGCACTGTGCGGGTCAGTAGAGCCGGCAAACGGCTCTCCGGTGTGTTGGTAGCGATCCAGCGCCTGACTCACGGTCATGCCGACATCGAAACATTCGCCGGTCGAACTCAGATAACCCCATTGCCACCAGTTCAGGTAGCGGCCCATCTGGTCAGCGGCATCGAAGCCGTTTTTGTTCAGCAGACTTTCCGCCAGGCACAACGCCATCGAGGTGTCGTCGGTCCATTGACCGGGCTTCAGGCGAAACGGCCCGCCACCAACCATGTCGGTCAGAGGCTGGAAGCTGCCGCGCGGCTGGAATTCGACGGTGGTTCCCACGGCATCGCCGCAGGCCAGGCCGAGCAGGGCGCCACGGTAACGTTCGGGGAGAGAGAGCTGCATGATGACGTCCTTGTGTCGTTCAGTTCGCTGCGAACGTTATCAGTTTCGCCGCGCTGATCCGTGCGCATTCTGACGAACCGGCGCCCTGAAATACTGCCGGATATTTCAATCAGAGCCGACCGTTGCACTGGATTGATACAACTTCGGATTGGACATGTGGTCATACAAGCCTACTGTTCAAAACAGGAGGTGACGTATGAAACCAGTACCCAACAGCTTTGAACGTAAAATCATGCTCAGGTCGCCGCGCTCCCATGTCTGGCGCGCCCTGGTCGATGCCGAGGCGTTCGGCCAGTGGTTCGGCGTTGCGCTGGAGGGCCGGCGGTTTATCGCGGGTGAATGGACGCAGGGGCAGGTGACGTACCCCGGTTATGAACATGTGCTCTGGAACGTGCTGGTGGAACGGGTCGAGCCGCAGCAGCTGTTCTCCTTCCGCTGGCACCCGTACGCGGTGAACCCGAAAATCGACTATTCCCAGGAACCGACCACCCTGGTCAAATTCGAACTGCAGGACTACGAGAACGGCACGCTGCTGAAAGTCTCCGAGTCAGGTTTTGCGCACATTCCCGACGTGCGCCAGAAGGAGGCGTACTACATGGACAGTCGGGGCTGGGAAGAACAGTTGAGTCGACTTGAGCACTTCCTCACGGAGAGCGACCGGGCCCGCGAGCGTGAAGGTGGCTGATCTCGACCTGTTCACGCCGTGGCTGGAACGCTGGGCGCTGGCGCCGGACGGCAAGCCGATCATCACCCCGGGCAGCCGCCTGTTGCCGGTGCGTCAGTGCGATGCACCGGCGATGCTGAAAGTCGCGGTGGACGACGAAGAAAAGTACGGCAACCTGCTGATGACCTGGTGGGACGGCGACGGTGCCGCCCGGGTGCTCGCGCATCACGAAGAAGGCTTGTTGCTGGAGCGGGCGATGGGCCAGCGTTCGCTGATGCACATGGCGCTCAACGGTGAAGACGACGAAGCCACACGGATCATGTGCCGAGCGCTGGCGCGCCTGCACGCACCGCGACCGACGCCGCCACCGCCGTTGGTGGAACTGGCGCCGTGGTTTGCTTCATTACGAGTGGCCGCAGCCCGATACGGCGGCCAATACGCCGAATGCCTGCAAACCGCCCAGGCCTTGCTCGCCGAACCGCAGGACGAGGTGGTGCTGCACGGCGACATGCACCACGACAATGTCCTCGATTTTGGCTCACGGGGCTGGCTGGCCATCGACCCCAAGCGGGTGGGGGGCGAGCGCGGTTACGACTATGCCAACCTGATCTGCAACCCGGAATTGCCAACGGCCAACGACCCTGAGCGCTTTCGGCGACAAGTCGACGTGATCTGCGAAGCAGCGGGAATCGAGCGAAAGCGTCTGCTGCAATGGGTGCTGGCGTTCGCCGGACTGTCTGCCGCATGGTTTCTGGAAGATGACGAGCAAACTGCGGCAAAGGGACAGCTGAAAGTTGCGCAACTGGCGGCTTCTGCGCTCGAAGCCTGACACGTCTAAGGGTTTTCGGAAGGCCCGCTATGGCGAATGTCTTACACGCGATGGTAGCTATTTCGACTATTGCCGATTGGATCCACAGCGTAATCTAGCCCCATCAACTGAAGCACAGGGAGTGTTTCAGGATCACGGATGATCGACCATTAGCAAGGATCGCTGCCGACAGGGAGTCGATAATGGTCTTGGGAAAAACCCGCTTCGGCGGGTTTTTTTTCGTCCGCAGAAAAGTGCCGTGCCCAAACAGAAACACCGCCGATTGGCGGTGTTTCTGCATCTGCAGGTTTTACGAAGCGATCAACTGGCGCAACACGTAATGCAGGATCCCGCCGGACTTGAAGTACTCGACCTCGTTCAAAGTGTCGATGCGGCACAGCACTTCGATTTTCTCCTGGTGCCCGTTTTCACGGGTGATGACCAGCGTCAGGTTCATCCGTGGCGTCAGCTCGACACCGCTCAGCCCCTGAATATCCAGGGTTTCCTTGCCGGTGAGGTTCAGGCTCTTGCGGTTCTGATCCAGCTTGAACTGCAACGGCAACACGCCCATGCCCACCAGGTTGGAGCGGTGGATCCGCTCGAAGCTTTCGGCGATCACCGCTTTCACCCCCAGCAGGTTGGTGCCCTTGGCGGCCCAGTCTCGGCTGGAACCGGTGCCGTATTCTTGGCCGGCAATCACCACCAGGGGCGTGCCCGAGGCTTGATAACGCATGGCCGCGTCGTAGATCGCCAGTTTCTCGCCGGTCGGAATGTAGATCGTGTTGCCACCTTCTTCGCCGCCGAGCATTTCATTGCGGATACGGATGTTGGCGAAAGTGCCGCGCATCATTACTTCGTGGTTGCCCCGGCGCGAGCCGTAGGAGTTGAAGTCCCGTGGCTCGACGCCTTGCTCGCGCAGGTAACGCCCGGCCGGGCTGTCGGCCTTGATATTGCCGGCGGGGGAGATATGGTCGGTGGTCACCGAGTCGCCCAATAGCGCCAGCACTCGCGCACCTTTCACATCGGCGATCACCGGCAAAGGCCCAGAAATGTCGTCGAAGAACGGCGGGTGCTGGATGTAGGTCGAATCCGCCTGCCAGACGTAGGTCGCGGCTTGCGGCACTTCGATAGCTTGCCACTGTTCGTCACCGGCAAACACCTCGGCATATTCCTTGTGGAACATGGCGGTGTTGACCTGATTCACCGCATCGGCGATTTCCTTGCTGCTCGGCCAGATGTCACGCAGGTACACCGGATTGCCCTGCTGGTCATTGCCCAGCGGTTCGCTGCTGATGTCGGTGCGCACACTGCCGGCCAGGGCGTAAGCGACAACCAGCGGCGGCGAGGCCAGCCAGTTGGTTTTCACCAGCGGATGCACCCGGCCTTCAAAGTTGCGGTTGCCGGACAGCACCGAAGCCACGGTGAGGTCGGCTTTCTGGATGGCTTTTTCGATCGGTTCCGGCAGCGGGCCGGAGTTGCCGATGCAGGTGGTGCAACCATAACCGACCAGTGAAAAACCGAGCTGATCGAGGTACTGCGTCAACCCGGCAGCCTTGTAGTAATCGGTGACCACTTTCGAACCCGGAGCCAGCGAACTCTTCACCCACGGCTTGCGGGTCAGGCCCTTTTCCACGGCTTTTTTCGCCAGCAGGCCGGCGGCCATCATCACGCTGGGGTTGGAGGTGTTGGTGCAGGAGGTGATCGCGGCAATCACCACGGCACCGTTTTTCAGGCGATAGGTGTGGCCGTCGTACTCGTAGTCCGTTTCGCCGACCAGATCGGCATTGCCCACCGCGACACCGCCACCGCCTTCGCTTTCCAGACGTCCTTCTTCTTTGCTGGTAGGTTTGAATTGCAGGTCTAGGAAGTCACTGAAGGCCTGGCCGACATTCGGCAGGGAAACCCGGTCCTGTGGGCGTTTCGGCCCGGCGAGGCTGGCTTCGACGCTGCCCAAGTCCAGCGCCAGGCTGTCGGTGAACACCGGTTCCTGACCGGGCAGGCGCCATAGCCCTTGAGCCTTGGTGTAAGCCTCGACCAGTTTCACCACTTCAGGCGGACGGCCGGACAGGCGCAGGTAGTCTAGGGTCACGTCATCCACCGGGAAGAAGCCGCAGGTCGCGCCATATTCCGGGGCCATGTTGGCGATGGTTGCGCGGTCGGCCAGCGGCAGGTCGGCGAGACCGTCGCCATAGAACTCGACGAATTTGCCGACCACGCCTTTCTTGCGCAGCATCTGGGTCACGGTCAGCACCAGGTCGGTGGCGGTGATGCCTTCCTTGAGCTTGCCGGTGAGTTTGAAACCGATCACTTCCGGAATCAGCATCGACACCGGTTGCCCGAGCATCGCCGCTTCCGCCTCGATCCCACCGACGCCCCAGCCGAGTACGCCGAGGCCGTTGATCATGGTGGTGTGGGAGTCAGTGCCGACCAGCGTGTCGGGGAAGGCATAAGTGCGGCCGTCTTCGTCCTTGGTCCACACGGTGCGGCCGAGGTATTCAAGGTTGACCTGATGGCAGATCCCGGTGCCCGGCGGCACCACGCTGAAATTGTCGAAGGCGCTCTGGCCCCAGCGCAGGAAGGCGTAGCGTTCGCCGTTGCGCTGCATTTCGATGTCGACGTTCTGTTCGAAGGCGCTGGCGCTGGCGAATTTGTCGACCATCACCGAGTGGTCGATCACCAGATCCACCGGCGACAACGGGTTGATTCGTTGCGGATCACCGCCGGCCTTGGCCATGGCAGCGCGCATCGCGGCCAGATCGACCACCGCGGGGACGCCGGTAAAGTCCTGCATCAGCACGCGGGCAGGGCGGTACTGGATTTCGCGGTCGGAGCGGCGCTCCTTGAGCCACGCGGCAAGCGCCTTGAGGTCGGCGCCGGTGACGGTTTTTTCATCTTCCCAGCGCAGCAGGTTTTCCAGCAGGACTTTCAGCGACATCGGCAGCTTGTCGAGATCGCCCAAGGTCTTGGCGGCATCCGGCAGGCTGAAATAGTGGTAAGTCTTGTCGTCGACTTTCAGAGTTTTAAGGGTGTTCAGGCTATCAAGGGACGGCATTACGATCACTCCTTTGAGTCCGCACGGCTACGGACTGAGGGGACGGGCAGAGCTATCAACGTAGCCCTGTTTTCAGTAGCTGGCTAATAACTGGACTCTATGGGCAAGTCCAAGGTTCCGACATGGGCTATCATGCGCCGGTTTTCGTGACAGGCTTTGCTTCAACGCAGGGTCTGGGCATCGCGCAGGGGATGAATGATCGCCCTCTGCCCAGGAGTAAGAATGAACACCCTATTCATGCATTGCCGGCCAGGCTTCGAAGGCGAAGTCTGCTCGGAGATTTCCGACCTCGCCGCTCAACTGAACGTGGCCGGCTACGCCAAGGCCAAACCGGCCACCGCTTGCGCCGAGTTTGTCTGCACCGAAGAAGACGGTGCCGAGCGCCTGATGCGCGGCCAGCGTTTCGCCGAGCTGATCTTCCCGCGCCAGTGGGCGCGCGGGTTTTTCATCGATCTGCCGGAAACCGACCGCATCAGCGTGATCCTTGCGCACATGGCTGAGTTCCCGGTCTGTGGCAGCCTGTGGCTGGAAGTCGTCGACACCAACGACGGCAAGGAGCTGTCGAATTTCTGCAAGAAGTTCGAAGGCCCGCTGCGCAAGGCGCTGACCGGCGCCGGCAAACTGGTGGAGGACGCCAGCAAGCCGCGTCTGTTGCTGACCTTCAAGAGCGGCCGTGAGGTGTTTCTCGGTCTGGCCGATGCCGGTAACTCGGCGATGTGGCCGATGGGCATTCCGCGCCTGAAGTTCCCGCGCGAGGCGCCGAGCCGTTCGACCCTGAAACTGGAAGAGGCCTGGCACCACTTCATCCCCCGCGATCAGTGGGAAGATCGCCTGCACAGCGACATGACCGGCGTCGACCTCGGCGCGGCGCCGGGCGGCTGGACCTGGCAACTGGTCAATCGCGGCATGCTGGTCACCGCCATCGACAACGGCCCGATGGCCGAAAGCCTGATGGACACCGGTCTGGTGCAGCACTTGATGGCCGACGGTTTTACCTTCAAACCGAAGCAACCGGTGGACTGGATGGTCTGCGACATCGTCGAGAAGCCGGCGCGCAATGCCGCGATGCTCGAAGAGTGGATCGGCGAGGGGCATTGCCGGGAAGCGGTGGTCAACCTGAAGCTGCCGATGAAGCAGCGTTACGCCGAAGTGAAGCGCTTGCTCGAACGTATCGCCGACGGTTTCAAGGCCCGTGGGATCAAGGTCGACATCGGCTGCAAGCAGCTGTACCACGACCGCGAGGAAGTGACCTGCCATTTGCGCCGCCATGACGTGAAGAAAACCAAAGCCCGCTGAGCGCGCGACAGGTGACCGAACACCCGGCATTGGGCGACAATGCCGGCCAGTTTCAGGAGTGAATCATGAGTGAAATGATTGATACGCCGGTCGACGGCACCCTCGATGCCACGGGCCTCAACTGCCCGGAGCCGGTGATGATGCTGCACCAGCACATCCGTGACCTGGTGCCCGGCGGCCTGCTCAAGGTGATCGCCACCGACCCGTCGACCCGCCGCGACATCCCCAAGTTCTGCGTGTTTCTCGACCATGAACTGGTGGGGCAGCACGAAGAGGCCGGGACCTATCTGTACTGGATCCGCAAGAAATCCGGGTGATCGGAAGGCAAAAAAAAGACCTGCATGTGCAGGTCTTTTTTTATGGCCGGTCAGCCCATCGAACGGCTGATGCGAATGCGTTTGCGTGCACTGCGCGTCAGGCGGATCGACAGCATCAGCGCCGCGCAGCTGAGGCCGACGATCAGGCCTTCCCACAAGCCGCTCGGGCCGCGTGGCTCGCCGAGCCAGTCGGTCAGGCCGAGGGCGTAACCCACCGGCAGGCCGATGCCCCAATAGGCGAACAGAGTCAGGATCATCGTCACGCGAGTGTCCTGATAACCGCGCAGGGCGCCGGCGGCGGTGACCTGGATCGCGTCGGAGAACTGGAACAGCGCCGAGTACACGATCAGCATCGCCGCGATGTGAATCACCATCGGATCCGACGTGTAGATCGCCGCAATGTGTTCGCGCATCAGCAGCATCATGCTCGCCGACAGGCAGGCGTAAGCCAGCGCAGTGCCCATGCCGACACCTGCGGCGAAACGTGCTTCACGGGGTTCTTCACGGCCCAAAGCCTGGCCGACGCGTACGGTCACGGCCATGCCCAGCGAGTACGGAATCATGAACACCAGCGAGCTGACGTTCAGCGCGATCTGGTGCCCGGCAACGACCGTGGCGCCGAGGCTGCCGATCAGCAGCGCGATCACCGCGAAGATGCTCGACTCGGCAAACACCGCGATGCCGATCGGCAGACCGATGGCCAGCAAACGCTTGATCACCGCCCATTGCGGCCAGTCGAAACGGCTGAACAGTTCGCTCGACTTGTAGGCCGGCGCCCAGCGCTCATAACTGGCCAGACCCAGCGCCATCACCCACATCACGATGGCCGTGGCCCACCCGCAGCCGACGCCGCCCATCGCAGGCACGCCAAAGTGGCCATAAATGAACACGTAGTTCAGCGGAATGTTCAGCGCCAGACCGCACAGGCCCAGCACCATCGCCGGGCGCGTGCGACCGAGGCCGTCACTGGTGCAGCGCAGCACATGGTAGAAGGCCACCGCCGGCAGACCGCTGGCGATGCCGTGCAGGTACTGCATGCACGGTCCGATCAGTTCCGGATCGACTTTCATCAGATGCAGGATCGGTTCGGCGCTGATCAGCATGGTGGTCGCCATCAGTCCGACTACCAGAGCCAGCCACAGGGCCTGACGGACGATCGGGCCGATTTCGCTGTGGGTGCCGGCGCCGAAGCGTTGGGCGACTTTCGGCGTGGTGGCCAGCAGGTTGCCGGTCATCAGCAGGAACACCGGCACCCAGATCGAGTTGCCCAGCGCCACGGCCGCCAGATCCTTGGGCCCGACGCGCCCGGCCATCACCGCATCGACGAAGCCCATGGCGGTGGTTGCCAGCTGCGCGATCATGATCGGCAGGGCCAGGCCGAGCAGATTCTTCAGCTCCAGGCGAACCCGGGCAGGGCGGTTGAGGGAAACGGCAGCAGGGCGGTCAGTCACGGAATTCACAGGCAAAGCGTCCACAGGGGTTGATGCGCAAGGCCGGGCATTCTACGCCGCTGACGTTATGGTCAGGAAAAATCCTCTGTTGCGGATTTGTAATCGCCGCGTCCCATCAAGAAATCACAGCCTGCTGGCTCATCGCAGTCCCAGCGCCTACACTGCCGATCCGCCCAAGGAGCCCCGCCATGCTGATTGTTGCCGACGAAAATATCCCGCTGCTCGATGCCTTTTTTGCCGGTTTCGGCGAGATCCGCCGGGTGCCGGGCCGTTCCATCGACCGGGCCACGGTCGAACAGGCCGACGTGTTGCTGGTGCGCTCGGTGACCAACGTCAACCGCGCACTGCTCGAAGGCAGCAAGGTGCGTTTTGTCGGCACCTGCACCATCGGCACCGATCATCTGGATCTCGATTACTTCAACGAGGCCGGCATCACCTGGTCCAGCGCGCCCGGCTGCAATGCCCGGGGCGTGGTCGATTACGTGCTCGGCAGCCTGATGACCCTGGCCGAAATCGAAGGCGTCGATCTGCGTGAACGTACTTACGGTGTGATCGGCGCCGGTGAAGTCGGCGGTCGCCTGATCAAGGTGCTCAAAGGCCTGGGCTGGAACGTGAAAGTCTGCGATCCGCCACGTCAGGCGGCCGAGGGCGGCGACTATGTCAGCCTGGAGCAGATCATCGCGCAGTGCGACGTGATCAGCCTGCACACCCCGCTGACCCGCAGCGGCGACGGCGCGACCTGGCACCTGTTCGACGAGCAGCGTTTGCAGCAGCTCAAGCCCGGCGCCTGGTTGATCAACGCGGCTCGTGGTCCGGTGTTGGATAACACCGCGTTGCGCGAAGTGCTGCTGGAGCGTGAAGACCTGCAAGCGGTGCTCGATGTCTGGGAAGCCGAACCGCAAGTCGATGTGGCGCTGGCCGAGCTCTGTGTGCTGGCGACGCCGCACATTGCCGGTTACAGCCTCGATGGCAAACAGCGCGGCACCGCGCAGATCTATCAGGCGTACTGCGAATTTATCGGTGAGCCCGCCAGCATTCAGCTCGGTGATCTGCTGCCGGCACCATGGTTGTCGGAAGTTTCCCTGCATGCCGACAGCGATCCGGCCTGGGCGCTGGCGATGTTGTGCCGTGGCGTGTACGACCCGCGCCGGGATGACGCGGATTTCCGTCGCACGCTGCTGGGCAGTGTCGGTGAGCAACGTGCCGCGTTTGATCTACTACGCAAACAGTATCCGTCGCGACGCGAGATCGAAGGCTTGAAGGTGCGGATCGAAGGCGATTCGCCGGCCCTGCGCCAGATCGTGACCGCGTTGGGCGCTTTGGCTGTATAAACCGCAGGCAGAAAAAACCCGGCCTCTATGGGCCGGGTCAGGAAGACGGTGGCGATATCACTTTTGTTCGGCAGGCTTGACCAATCGCTTCTCCAGTTCGCTGCAAGCTTCCTGGATCATGTCTTCAGTGATCTCGATTTCACGCCCGTTTTCGTCGATGATCGAGCAACCCAGAGGTTGGCCGGGCTTGGTGCGGATCACTTCAATCTTGTCTTCGCTGCTGTTTTGCAAGGACATGGCCTGTCTCCTCATCAGGTTGTGTGCCTAGATTAAAACCGTCAGGTGACCAGGCTGTGACAACTCCCTGCGGTCGGTCCGGAACGGCATCTCCACTCAAACAGAAATGACCGTCTGTCTCAACCCGGACCTTAGACCAATAGCATCTAGGGGGTAGTCTTGCCGGTCATATTTAACCTGACTCATTGTGATTTACAGAGTTCCTCCCCATTTGAGTCTGTAGGCTGGCCCTATCCATCAGCACACGACGTGAACCTGAATGATCCCGATGCTTTCCTCGCGCCACCGCCGGGCCCTGCGCCTGACCAGTCATTTCCTTGCTCCCTATCGCTGGCCGGCCTTCGGCGCACTGCTGGCGCTGATCGTCACGGCGGGCATCACCCTGTCGATGGGGCAGGGCATCAAGTTGCTGGTCGATCAAGGCTTCATGACCCAGTCGCCGCACCTGCTCAACCAATCCATCGGCCTGTTCATGCTGCTGGTGTTCGGCTTGGCGGTCGGCACCTTTGCGCGGTTTTATCTGGTGTCCTGGATCGGTGAACGCGTGGTGGCGGACATCCGTCGACAGGTGTTCAACCATCTGGTGTACCTGCATCCCGGGTTTTACGAGGACAACCGCAGCTCGGAAATCCAGTCGCGGCTGACCGCTGACACCACGTTGCTGCAATCGGTGATCGGCTCGTCGCTGTCGCTGTTCCTGCGTAATCTGCTGATGGTCATTGGCGGTGTGGTGCTGCTGTTCATCACCAACCCAAAGCTCACCAGCATCGTGGTGATCGCACTGCCGTTGGTGATTGCGCCGATCCTGATTTTCGGCCGCCGCGTGCGTAACCTCTCCCGGTTGAGTCAGGACCGGATCGCCGACATTGGCAGCTACGTCTCGGAGACTCTCGGCCAGATCAAGACCGTGCAGGCCTATAACCATCAGGTTCAGGACGAACAGCGTTTCGCCGGCACCGTCGAGCAGGCATTCGAGACTGCGCGCAAACGGATTTTTCAGCGGGCCTGGCTGATCACGCTGGTGATCGTGCTGGTGCTCGGCGCCGTCGCGGTGATGTTGTGGGTCGGCGGCATGGACGTGATTGCCGGGCGGATTTCTGCCGGTGAACTGGCGGCGTTCGTGTTCTACAGCCTGATCGTCGGCAGTGCCTTTGGCACATTGAGCGAAGTGATAGGTGAGTTGCAGCGGGCAGCCGGCGCCGCCGAGCGCATCGCTGAATTGCTGCGTTCGGAGAACATCATCCAGCCACCGACCACGGGATTGGTGACGCTGCCGGAGCGGGTCAAAGGCGAGCTGGAATTGCAGGATGTGCGTTTTTCCTACCCTTCGCGTCCCGAAAGCCTCGCCGTCGATGGCTTGAGTCTGACGATCAACGCCGGCGAAACCCTCGCGCTCGTCGGCCCGTCCGGCGCGGGCAAGTCCACGGTATATGACTTGTTGCTGCGTTTCTACGATCCCCGGGAAGGGCGGATCCTGATCGATGGCGTGCCGCTGACGAGCCTTGATCCGCTGGACTTGCGTCGCTGCTTCGCGCTGGTCTCGCAAACCCCGGCGCTGTTCTTCGGCAGTGTCGAAGAGAACATTCGCTACGGCTGCCCCGCCGCCACGCTGGAGCAGGTGCGGGAAGCGGCGAAAATCGCCCACGCCCATGATTTCATCGAACAGATGCCCGACGGTTACCAGACCCATCTGGGTGACGGCGGCCTCGGCCTGTCTGGTGGACAACGCCAGCGCCTGGCAATCGCCCGGGCGCTGCTGGTCGACGCGCCGATCCTGCTGCTCGACGAAGCCACCAGCGCCCTCGACGCCCAGAGCGAACACCTGATCCAGCAAGCGCTGCCGAGCCTGATGCAAAACCGCACCACACTGGTCATCGCCCACCGGTTGGCCACGGTGAAAAACGCCGACCGGATCGCGGTGATGGATCAAGGCAAACTGGTTGCGATCGGCACGCATCAGGAGTTGATTGCGAGTAATCCGTTGTATGCGCGGTTGGCGGCGTTGCAGTTCAGTGATGGTCATCAGGCTTCGACCGACCAAGTAACCGACTAAGTAACCGACCATGTAACCGACCCAGTAGAGCGCCATAAAAAATGCCCGCATCTCTCGATGCGGGCATTTTTGTTTACGTCGATCTATCGGCGATACGCGTCTCGATCACTGATCATCGAAATACCGCTCATGCCAGTCCACCAGCGGTTGCGGCGAGTTGAGTTTCTGGCCGTAGATCACCGAGTAGGACAGCACGTTCTGCACGTACTGGCGGGTTTCGTCGAACGGGATGCTTTCCACCCAGACGTCGAAGCTCAGGTGGTCGGCGCCGCGCAGCCACTGGCGCACGCGGCCGGGGCCGGCGTTGTAGGCGGCAGAGGCGAGCACGCGGTTGCCGTTGAACTGGCTGTGCACCTGGCTCAGGTAAGCGGCACCGAGCTGGATGTTTTTATCCGGATCGAGCACCTGCTGTGGCGAGGCCAATGGAATGCTGAACTTGCGCGCGGTTTCCTTGGCGGTGCCGGGCATCAGTTGCATCAGGCCGCTGGCGCCGACGCTGGAACGGGCGTCGTCCATGAACGCACTTTCCTGACGGGTGATGGCGAACACCCAGCTCGAATGCAGGCCGCGCACCTTGGCTTCGCGCACCAGTGTGTCGCGGTGGGCCATCGGGAAACGGATATCCAGATCATCCCAGTACTGCGCCTGACTGATGGTGCGGATGGCCGGGAAATACCATTTCAGGTCGTAAGCCAGTTTCGCCTGGGCGACCATTTCGTCGCGGCTGAAATGCCGGCTGACGTGATACCACTCGCGGCGACCGTCGACGATCTGCCCACGGGCGTGGAACTCCAGCGCACGACGCACGCCAGGGGTGTTGCGCACCTTGTTGATCAGCGCCTGACTGAGCACCAGCGGCTTGTTGTTCAGCGAGTAAGGCGACTGCGAGCGGTCGGCGGCGAGGAAGCCGTAGAAGTCACGCTCCCGCGACAGATTCTTGTACAGCGTCTGCGCTTCCGGATTTTGCGGTTGCGCCAGTTCCAGACTGCGGGCCTGCCAGTAGCGCCAGCGGTTGGTAGTGGCCAGATCCTGCGGCAGACGGCGGGTCAGTTGGTAGGCGTCGTCCCAGCGCGCCAGACGCAACAGCAGACGCAGGCGCCATTCGGACACGGTGTTGTCGCGCAGCTCCGGGTCGTACTTGGTCATTACGTCCAGCGCGCGGCTGTCGAAGCGGCGGGCGAGAGTCAGGCCGATTTCCCGGGCGATCGCGACTTTTTCATCCCGGGAGAAATGCATGCTGCTGGCGTAACCGTCGAGCAGGGCCATGGCCTTGTCCGGGTCCTGACGCGCGAGGCGGCGCAGACCGAGGCTGACCACGTCGGACATCGGTTCATCGGCCGGCGTGAACCGCGAAGGCTGGTTGAGCAGTTCCGGTTTCTGCGCCACGTCCACCAGCAGGCGACCGCGCGGGGCGAGGGTGGTCAGGCCGTTGACCAGGCTGTTGGCCAACGGATAGTTGCGGTGCTGGGCGGCGAGCTTGGCGCGTTCCCAGCGTTTCTGTTCGGTCAGTTGACCCTCGGCGGCCCACATGCCGAACAACGCGTCACAGGCGGCGGGCTGGGATTTGCCGGTCAGCCACAGCTTCTCGGCGTTGGCGTAGCCCTCGGCCTTCTTGTTGTGGCTGATCTGGTACTGCGCGTTCAGGCAGTCCAGCTCGGTGAAATTCAGTTTGGGGTCGTAATACTTGACGAACGTCGCCCAGTCGCCTCGATCGGCCAGCCAACGCAACCAGCGCAACTTCATCCAGTTGGCCTGGGGCAGGTCACCGTGCTCGGCGAGAAACTTTTCGATCTCCGCGTTGCTGGCGGTTTTCAGCCGGGCGGTCAGCTCGTCATAAGCCAGGTATGGCTCCAGCGGATAATCAGCCAGTGCCTGGCTGTAACGGAAATACGGGCCGGTGTCGCCCTTGGCCAGGGCGCGCTTGGCTTCATCGTAATACTGGCGTTGGGTGGACAGGTCCACCGCCTGGGCGGATTGAACGGCAGCGGCGGAAAGCAGCAAACATGACAAAACACTGAAGAGGCGACTGCGCATGAGACATCCGGGCAGAGAAATCATGACAAGTGCCGGCCCAAAACCCGCACTGAATTGTCTGTAGCTTAGCCTTTTGCCAGCAGGCGGCGAAAGCTTTGCCGGCCTTGCAGCACAAGTTCGCAACAATTGTTGTGCAGAGTGCGTCAGCGGCGAAATTGCCGGCCTGCTCGGGCCCCGATTCAGGTAGAATGCGCGCCCGGTTTTTGGAGAAGCTCATGACCCTGCTCAAATTCAGCGATGTGTCCCTTGCATTCGGCGCGATGCCGTTGTTGGACAAGGTGTCCTGGCAGATCGCCCGTGGTGAGCGGGTGTGCATCATCGGCCGCAACGGCACTGGCAAATCCAGCATGATGAAACTGGTCAAGGGCGACCAGAAGCCTGATGACGGCTCGGTGTGGCGTGCCCCCGGTCTGAAAATCGGTGAATTGCCACAGGAATTGCCGGTGGCCGACGAGCGGACTGTGTTCGACGTGGTTGCCGAAGGCCTCGATGGCGTCGGCGCCTTGCTCGCCGAATACCATCATCTGAGCCAGAACATCGTCACCGACGCCGATCTGGACAAACTGATGCACGTCCAGCACGACCTCGAAGCGCGCGATGGCTGGCGCTTGCAGACCCTGGTCGACAGCACCCTGAGCCGCCTGCAACTACCGGCCGACAAGACCCTCGCCGAACTGTCCGGCGGCTGGCGTCGTCGTGTGCTGCTGGCGCAGGCGCTGGTGTCCGAGCCGGATCTGCTGCTGCTCGACGAGCCAACCAACCACCTGGACATCGGTGCGATTGCCTGGCTTGAAGAAGCGCTGAAGGATTTCCAGGGCGCCGTGCTGTTCATCACGCACGACCGTTCCTTCCTGCAAAACCTCGCCACCCGCATCCTGGAACTGGATCGCGGCGGCCTGATCGACTGGAACGGCGACTACGCCAGTTTCCTCGTCCATAAAGAAGCCGCACTGGCCGCCGAAGAAACCGCCAACGCGCTGTTCGACAAGCGTCTGGCCCAGGAAGAAGTGTGGATTCGTCAGGGCATCAAGGCCCGTCGCACCCGTAACGAAGGCCGCGTACGTGCGCTGAAAGCATTGCGCGTGGAGCGCAGCGAACGTCGCGAGCGCACCGGCAAGGCCAACATCCAGCTGGAAACGGCGGAGAAGTCCGGCAAGCAGGTAATGGTGCTGGATAACGTGAGCTTTGCGCATCCGGGCGGTCCGTTCCTGATCCGCGATTTCTCCATGGTGCTGCAGCGCGGCGACCGGATCGGTCTGCTCGGCGCCAACGGTACCGGCAAGACCACTCTGCTGAAACTGATGCTCAGCGGTCTGCAACCGACCAGCGGCAAAGTGGAAGAGGGCACCAAGATCGATGTGGCCTACTTCGACCAGTTGCGTCATCAGCTGGATCTGGAAAAGACCGTGATCGATAACGTCGCCGAAGGTCGCGACTTCATCGATATCGACGGCCAGAGCCGCCACGTGCTGAGCTACCTCGGCGACTTCCTGTTCAGCCCGCAGCGTGCCCGCACGCCGGTGAAGGCGTTGTCCGGTGGTGAGCGTGCGCGTCTGTTGCTGGCCAAATTGTTCAGCAAGCCGGCGAACCTGCTGGTACTCGACGAACCGACCAACGACCTCGACGTGGAAACCCTCGAGCTGCTCGAAGAAGTGCTGCTGACCTTCAACGGCACTGTGCTGATGGTCAGTCACGACCGGGCATTCCTCGACAACGTGGTCACCAGCACTCTGGTCTTCGAAGGTGAAGGCAAGGTGCGCGAATACGTCGGCGGCTATCAGGACTGGATCCGTCAGGGCGGTTCGCCGCGTCTGCTGGGCGTGACCGAAAGCAAATCCGGCAAGGCCGACCTGAACTCGGCGGTGGTCACTGCCGAACCGGCTCCGGTTGCCGCGCCGGTTGCTGCGGCTCCAGCGGCGAAGAAGAAGTTGAGCTACAAGCTTCAGCGCGAGCTGGAAGCGCTGCCGGGCGACATCGACGCCAAGGAGCAGCAGATTGCTGCTGTCGAGGCTGAAATGGCCGAGGCCGGCTTCTATCAGCGTCCGCCGGCCGAGACGGCCAAGGTGATTGCTTCTCTGGAGCAGTTGCAGGCTGAGCTGGATGCGCTGGTGGAGCGTTGGGCCGAGCTGGACGCCTGATTGTTTCAAGGCATGAAAAAGCCCGGCGTCCAGTGATGGGCGCCGGGCTTTTTTAGCTTTTCACAAGTGCCTGGGATCAGCGTTTGACCAAGTGCACCGCCAGCACATCGCAAGGTGCGCCGTGCAGCACGTCATTGGCGGTCGAGCCCAGCAACAGCGCCAGACCATGCCGGCCATGGCTGCCGACCACGATCAGGTCGCATTCCTGTTCCTTGGCGAAATGGTGGATTTCCTGACGCGGCTGGCCGTAGGTCAGGTGGCAGTTGGCGCCTTCAAGCTCGGTGTACTTGTGCTTCAGGCGTTCGAGGCGTTCCTTGGCCTGATCGAACTGCTGTTGTTGCAGTTGTGACAGATCCATCGGTACGTCACCGCCGAAGGCCATGGCCATCGGTTCAACGATATGCACCAGCGACAGCTTGGCGCCATTGCTCACCGACAGCTCTCGGGCGCGGTGGATCACAGGGTCGCACTCTTCGGTCAGATCTACGGCGACCAGGATATGGTGGTAGGGCATGAGGTGCTCCTCGTGAGGGATCAATATTGTTAAGTATGGCTGGTTTCAAGCGCATTGGTTCCAAAGTGACGCAATGGGCTCATCAAGAATCGGGAGTAGAGATATGACGGTCTGGCTGGTGGTGTCAATCCTGCTGGTGGTGTTGAGTCCCCTGGCGTGGTTGCGTCCGTCCCGTGCACAGAGTGGCCGGATAGCCTTGCGCACCGAGGCCCGGCGCATCGGGCTGGCCATGCAGCTGGCGCCCCAGGAGTGGCCGCACTGGCTGAGCCAGGAGCCGCCAAACCCGTGCGCGCAATACCATCGGCCACGCCGTGGCAAGCAGTCGGCGTGCTGGACGTATTGGCAGAAATCCCCGGGTGTTTGGGTGAATCAGTGGCAGGAAGTCTGTGAGGATCCACTGCTGCTGAATCATTTCGAAAAATTGCCGGGCAACGTTTTCAAGGTCGAGGCGGATAAGCAGATGATCGCCCTCTATTGGGGCGAGAAGGGTGAGGCGTCGGTTTTGCTGGAGATTGATGCCACGCTGAAAGCGCTGGCATGACTTGCGGACTTTTCGCGCTGCAACGGTGCGAAACGTCTGGCAGACGCGCAATAAAAAGCCCGACATGATTCATCGGGCGGGGTTGGCCAGGCAGGCCGGAAATTCTTTTTGGCGTTGAACCGGAGTCATCCGGTCAGCAAATCTGCGCCTGTTTTCCTTCGTAGTCCAGCCAGCGTAGCCTGTTAAACAAGGCTTGCGGTGAATTAGGGCGACTTTTCTAACTATTAATCTTATGAATGCCCTCACATGCAAGCGTCTGTGGCCGGGCTGCGTCCTACAGAAATGACCGCAAAGTCGCATTTCAACCCGTATTTAGGGCGATTGACAATTGTCGGAAATTCCGTGAAGGTGGCGTACCCAAATCAAACGGGCGTATGAATTGAGCGTTTGTATTGCAGACTGCTCCTACAGAATCCCGACTATCGCGTTGGCGGGTGTGCCGGGTGGATGAGTGTCAGCATCGACGAAAAAACGTCCTGCCGAGCCATTTGCCTGCGTCCGACGTGTACTGTTCAGCTTCCATATCGTGGAGATCAGTTGATGATTTACGAAGGTAAAGCCATCACGGTTAAAGCTCTTGAAAGTGGCATCGTCGAATTGAAATTCGACCTCAAGGGTGAGTCCGTCAACAAGTTCAACCGTCTTACCCTGAACGAACTGCGTCAGGCCGTAGACACCATCAAGGCAGATGCTTCGATCAAGGGCGTGATCGTCAGCAGTGGCAAGGACGTGTTCATCGTCGGCGCCGACATCACCGAATTTGTCGACAACTTCAAGCTGCCGGATGCCGAGCTGGTTGCTGGCAATCTCGAAGCCAACAAGATCTTCAGCGATTTCGAAGACCTCAACGTTCCGACCGTCGCCGCGATCAACGGCATCGCCCTGGGGGGCGGCCTGGAAATGTGCCTCGCAGCGGACTACCGCGTCATGTCGACCAAGGCCAAGATCGGTCTGCCGGAAGTCAAGCTGGGCATCTACCCGGGCTTCGGCGGTACCGTGCGTCTGCCGCGCCTGATCGGTGCCGACAACGCCATCGAGTGGATTGCCGCCGGCAAGGAAAACCGTCCTGAAGACGCGCTGAAAGTCGGCGCCGTCGATGCCGTGGTTGCCCCTGAAAAGCTGCAGGATGCCGCCCTTGAGCTGGTCAAGCGCGCCGTCTCCGGCGAGTTCGACTACAAGGCCAAGCGCCAGCCCAAGCTGGAAAAGCTCAAGCTGAACGCCATTGAACAAATGATGGCTTTCGAAACCGCCAAAGGTTTCGTGGCTGGCCAGGCTGGCCCGAACTACCCGGCCCCGGTCGAAGCGATCAAGACCATCCAGAAAGCCGCGAACTTCGGTCGTGACAAGGCGCTGGAAGTTGAAGCCGCAGGTTTCGTGAAACTGGCCAAGACCTCTGCCGCGCAGAGCTTGATCGGTCTGTTCCTGAACGATCAGGAGCTGAAGAAAAAGGCCAAGGCCTACGACGAAATCGCCAAGGACGTGAAGCAGGCTGCCGTACTGGGCGCCGGCATCATGGGTGGCGGTATCGCCTATCAGTCGGCCTCCAAAGGTACGCCGATCCTGATGAAGGACATCAACGAGCACGGCATCGAGCAAGGTCTGGCTGAAGCCGCCAAGCTGCTTGTCGGTCGCGTTGATAAAGGCCGCATGACCGCCGCGAAAATGGCTGAAGTGCTCAACGGCATTCGTCCGACCCTGTCCTACGGTGATTTCGGTCACGTCGACCTGGTCGTTGAAGCCGTGGTCGAGAACCCGAAGGTCAAGCAAGCCGTTCTGGCGGAAGTCGAAGACAAGGTCAAAGAGGACACCATCCTCGCGTCCAACACCTCGACCATTTCCATCAGCCTGCTGGCCAAGGCCCTCAAGCGTCCGGAAAACTTCGTCGGCATGCACTTCTTCAACCCGGTGCACATGATGCCGCTGGTGGAAGTGATCCGTGGCGAGAAGTCCAGCGAGCTGGCGATTGCCACCACCGTTGCCTACGCCAAGAAAATGGGCAAGAACCCGATCGTCGTCAATGACTGCCCGGGCTTCCTGGTCAACCGCGTACTGTTCCCGTACTTCGGCGGTTTCGCCAAGCTGGTCAGCGCCGGTGTGGACTTCGTCCGTATCGACAAGATCATGGAAAAATTCGGCTGGCCGATGGGCCCGGCGTACCTGATGGACGTGGTCGGCATCGACACCGGTCACCACGGCCGTGACGTGATGGCCGAAGGCTTCCCGGATCGCATGAAGGACGACCGTCGTTCGGCCATCGACGTGCTTTACGAAGCCAAGCGTCTCGGTCAGAAGAACGGTAAAGGCTTCTATGCCTACGAGGCCGACAAGAAAGGCAAGCAGAAGAAAGTCGCCGATCCGTCGGTACTGGAAGTGCTCAAGCCGATCGTCTACGAGCAGCGCGAAGTCACTGACGAAGACATCATCAACTGGATGATGATCCCGCTGTGCCTGGAAACCGTGCGTTGCCTGGAAGACGGCATCGTCGAAACCGCTGCCGAAGCCGACATGGGTCTGGTCTACGGTATTGGTTTCCCTCCATTCCGTGGCGGTGCGCTGCGCTACATCGACTCGATCGGTGTTGCCGAGTTCGTTGCCCTGGCCGACCAGTACGCTGATTTGGGCGCGCTGTACCACCCGACCGCGAAGCTGCGCGAAATGGCCAAGAACGGCCAGAGCTTCTTCGGTTAAGCGCCCCCAACTAGAGTGAGAGTGAACTTATGAGCTTGAATCCTAGAGACGTCGTGATTGTCGACTTCGGTCGTACTCCGATGGGCCGCTCCAAGGGCGGCATGCACCGCAACACCCGCGCCGAAGACATGTCGGCGCACCTGATCAGCAAACTGCTGGAACGCAACGCCAAGGTCGATCCTGCCGAAGTCGAGGACGTGATCTGGGGCTGCGTCAACCAGACCCTGGAGCAAGGCTGGAACATCGCGCGCATGGCGTCGCTGATGACCCAGATCCCGCACACCTCGGCCGGCCAGACCGTCAGCCGTCTGTGCGGCTCGTCGATGAGCGCGCTGCACACCGCTGCGCAAGCGATCATGACCGGTAACGGTGACGTGTTCGTGGTTGGCGGCGTCGAGCATATGGGTCACGTGAGCATGATGCACGGTGTCGATCCGAACCCGCACATGTCCCTGTACGCGGCGAAAGCCTCGGGCATGATGGGCCTGACCGCTGAAATGCTGGGCAAAATGCACGGTATCACTCGCGAACAGCAAGACGCCTTTGGCGTGCGTTCCCACCAGTTGGCCCACAAAGCGACTGTGGAAGGCAAGTTCAAGGACGAAATCATCCCGATGCAGGGTTACGACGAGAACGGTTTCCTGAAAACCTTCGACTACGACGAAACCATTCGTCCGGAAACCACCCTGGAAAGTCTGGCGGCTCTGAAGCCGGCGTTCAATCCAAAGGGCGGCACCGTAACGGCCGGTACTTCGTCGCAGATCACCGATGGTGCTTCGTGCATGATCGTGATGTCGGCACAGCGTGCACAGGACCTGGGCATCCAGCCTCTGGCGGTGATCCGCTCGATGGCGGTAGCGGGTGTGGACCCGGCCATCATGGGCTATGGTCCGGTACCGGCTACTCAGAAAGCACTGAAACGTGCCGGCCTGGGTATCAACGATATCGACTTCTTCGAGCTCAATGAAGCGTTCGCCGCACAGGCTCTGCCAGTGCTGAAAGACCTGAAAGTGCTCGACAAGATGAATGAGAAGGTTAACCTGCACGGCGGCGCGATCGCCTTGGGTCACCCGTTCGGTTGCTCCGGTGCCCGTATTTCCGGCACCTTGCTGAACGTGATGAAGCAGAATGGCGGCACCTTCGGGGTGGCCACCATGTGCATTGGCCTCGGCCAAGGCATCTCCACCGTCTTCGAACGCGTTTAAGCGTCTCGTCGATGGAAGCCGGGGCCAAGTGCCCCGGTTTTTGTTTTTGCGGATTTATTTTTGTTTTTATTTTGAAAAAATTTGAGTGAGGGCCGAAGCATGCCGATACAACCTGGGCTCTACCAACATTACAAAGGTCCGCAGTACCGCGTATTCAGTGTTGCGCGGCATTCCGAGACCGAAGAAGAAGTGGTCTTTTACCAAGCCCTGTATGGCGATTACGGCTTCTGGGTACGTCCCTTGAGCATGTTCCTGGAGTCCGTCGAGGTTGACGGGGAGCAGGTCCCACGCTTTGCTTTGGTGCAAGCCGAACCGAGCCTTTTTTCGAAGCCGTAAGGCGAGTGCGCGCAAAACCCTGCGCTTGACCTCACCTTGTAGCCACTATATATAGCGGTGCCGCGTCAGGCGCCAACCGCCTTTCACTTCTAGAATTCAGGAATTTTCTGATCCATGGGCAAATCGCTGGTCATTGTGGAATCCCCGGCTAAGGCCAAGACCATCAACAAGTATCTGGGCAACCAATACGTGGTGAAGTCGAGTATCGGCCATATCCGAGACCTGCCCACCAGCGGTTCGGCTAGCGCCAGCAAGGAGCCAGCCGCCAAGCGCGGGAAAGCTGCTGCGGGCGAAGCGCCAGCGCTGTCGCCGAAAGAGAAGGCGCGCAAGCAGCTGGTCTCGCGCATGGGTGTCGATCCCGAGCACGGCTGGAAAGCCAAGTACGAGATCCTCCCGGGCAAGGAAAAGGTCATCGAAGAGCTGCGCCGGCTCGCCAAGGATGCTGACACCATCTATCTCGCAACCGACTTGGATCGCGAGGGGGAAGCCATTGCCTGGCACCTGCGCGAAGCCATCGGTGGTGATGACAGCCGCTACAAGCGCGTGGTGTTCAACGAAATCACCAAGAAGGCGATTCAGGAAGCCTTCTCGGAGCCGGGCGAACTCGACATCGATCGAGTGAACGCGCAGCAGGCCCGTCGTTTCCTCGACCGCGTCGTCGGCTACATGGTCTCACCGCTGCTGTGGGCGAAGATCGCTCGTGGCCTGTCCGCCGGTCGCGTGCAATCGGTTGCCGTGAAGCTGGTGGTGGAGCGTGAGCGCGAGATCCGTGCGTTCAACCCGGAAGAGTACTGGGAAGTGCACGCCGACCTCGGCACCACCAAAGGTTCGACCGTGCGTTTCGAAGTGGCTCGCGAGAAAGGTGAAGCCTTCAAACCGCTGAACGAAGCCCAGGCTACGGCCGCGCTGGAGAAGCTCAAATCTTCCAGCTACAGCATCGTCAAGCGTGAAGACAAGCCAACCAGCAGCAAGCCGTCGGCACCGTTCATCACCTCCACACTGCAACAGGCCGCGAGTAACCGCCTGGGTTTCGGTGTGAAGAAAACCATGATGATGGCTCAGCGTCTGTACGAAGCCGGCTACATCACTTATATGCGTACCGACTCGACCAACCTCTCGGCTGATGCCGTGGCGATGGCGCGCGATTACATCGAAACCGAGTTCGGCAAGAAGTACCTGCCGGAGTCGCCGAACGTCTACAGCAGCAAGGAAGGCGCACAAGAGGCTCACGAAGCGATTCGTCCGTCTGACGCCAACACCACGCCAGCCAAGCTGGCCGGCATGGAGCGCGACGCTGAGCGCCTCTACGAGCTGATCTGGCGCCAGTTCCTGGCTTGCCAGATGCTGCCGGCGCAATACCTGTCGACCACCGTCAGCGTCGCTGCCGGCGACTTCGAGCTGCGCGCCAAGGGCCGCATCCTGAAGTTCGACGGTTACACTCGTGTGCTGCCGCAGATCACCAAGCCTGGCGACGATGACGTTCTGCCGGACATGGCGCAGGGCGACGTGATGAAGCTTATAAAGCTCGATCCGTCCCAGCACTTCACCAAGCCGCCGGCCCGTTATTCGGAAGCCAGCCTGGTGAAGGAAATGGAAAAGCGCGGCATCGGCCGTCCTTCGACCTACGCAGCGATCATCTCGACCATTCAGGATCGCGGCTACGTGACCCTGCACAACCGTCGTTTCTATTCGGAAAAGATGGGCGACATCGTTACCGAGCGTCTGTCGGAAAGCTTCTCGAATCTCATGGACTACGGCTTCACCGCCGGCATGGAAGAGAATCTCGATGACGTGGCCCAGGGTGAACGCGACTGGAAAAACGTGCTGGACGAGTTCTACGGCGACTTCAAGAAAAAACTTGAAGTGGCGGAGAATCCGGAAGCCGGCATGCGTGCCAACCAGCCGGTAATGACCGACATTCCTTGCACCACCTGCGGCCGTCCGATGCAGATTCGTACTGCATCGACCGGTGTATTCCTCGGCTGCTCGGGTTACAGCCTGCCGCCGAAAGAGCGCTGCAAGGCCACCGTCAACCTGGTGCCGGGCGATGAAATCGCGGCGGACGACGAGGGCGAGTCGGAATCCCTGGTGCTGCGCGGCAAGCATCGCTGCCCGATCTGCAGCACGGCGATGGACGCCTACCTGCTCGACGAGAAGCGCAAGCTGCACATCTGTGGTAACAACCCGGATTGCGCCGGCTACGAGATCGAAGAAGGCAGCTATCGCATCAAGGGCTACGAAGGTCCGAGCCTGGAATGCGACAAGTGCGGCAGCGAGATGCAGCTCAAGACCGGCCGTTTCGGCAAGTTCTTCGGTTGCACCAACCCGACGTGCAAGAACACCCGCAAACTGCTGAAAAGCGGTGACGCGGCGCCGCCGAAGATGGATCCGGTGAAGATGCCTGAGCTGAAATGCGAAAAGGTCAACGACACCTACATCCTGCGCGACGGTGCATCCGGCCTGTTCCTGGCGGCCAGCCAATTCCCGAAAAACCGCGAGACCCGTGCTCCGCTAGTGATCGAGATTCTGCCGCACAAGGACGAGATCGATCCGAAGTACCATTTCCTGTGCGAAGCGCCGCAGAAGGATCCGGATGGCCTGCCAGCGGTGATCCGCTACAGCCGCAAGACCAAAGAGCAGTATGTTCAGACCGAAGTCGACGGCAAGCCGACTGGCTGGAAAGCGTTCTTCGACGGTGGTAAGTGGACAGTTGAGGACAAGCGTCCGGCGAAAGCCAAGGCTTGAGCAATCGCTGATCTGAAGGTGCCCTGACTGGGCATCTTCAACACAAAAGGCCGCATGACAACCTTCGGGTTTTCATGCGGCCTTTTTGTTTAATGCTTGCGGTCAGATCGGCTGATCCATGACACTGTCCGGCCTGTGTGAAGCAATTATTTCGTTGTGGAGAGTGCCGACATGGCCCACGAACTTTATACCCGTACCAATCAGAAGATCTATTTCGCGGGTTTGTCGCTGGAAGCGCTGGCCAGGGCCGAAGAGGGGCGGGCGATGAACTCGCTGGCGCTGATTCAGGCCGGGCGCGAATCCGCACTGTTTCATCTCTACGGTGCGTTGTTGGGGCTGTGTCATGAAATCGCCGGCTTCTATCGTTTGCCGCAAGCCAATGCGTCGCGGGCGGAAACTCTGCTGACCCGCGAAGTGCTGGAGTCGATTGCCATTCCTGAGCTGGCGGAGATGATCGAGCTGGCAGGCAATCCGGAGACCTGGCTGGCTAAATTGCTGGCCGCGCACTCGGCGCTGTTTCAGCCGCCACGGGTGCCACACAAGCCGAAGGGCGATGTGACGCAGCCGTTAATTCAGGCGGTGAATCTGGATGAAGAAGAGGCGGTTGAAGAGCTGAGCCGCGAAGAGCTCGAGAGCTGGCGGCAGAACCTCAAGGGGCTGGCGATCCGTTTCCGTGAAGGCTTGAACGAGTGCTGAGGAACTGTGGACTGGCGGCGACGAGAGGCGTGCTGCTGGTCAAGATCCCGAGCGAAGCCTGAATGATGTCTATATAATCCCTGCCTTTCGTGGAGAACAGACCTATATGCCAACGTCCTTTCTAGAAATTGTCGAGCTACCAGACGGCCGAATCGAACTGCGCAGGGCCGAGGACGAGGGTTCTCTGGTAACTCTGGATTTCTCCGAGGATGCCAAGGCGTTTCTGCAAGGCCAGCACGTTGAAATTGCCAAGGCGATGTTGAGCGTCGGCGTGCAAATGGCGGGGCGTATGGTTGAAGGCGAATTCGATAAGGATGAGGGGCCGCGGGTTCTTCATTGATCCGCTGTCTGTCAGTTACTGCTCCAGATCGGCTTCTCTATCCCTGGAGAAGCCCTGCGCTTTACATGGCGCGCATTGTTGCTGAATCACCCCAAACGAATGTTCAGGCTTTGAGCGTCCCCGGTACGGGCGGCGCTGATCAGCTGTTGCCGTGATCCTGCGCTCAATGGATTCAGCCACGTGACGACTGTGTGGCTGCGGCCCAGGCGTAATGCTTCGCAGGCCAATTGCTGAGCGCTTTGGGCGCCGCGCGGTTGCAACAGCAGGATGCGTTCGCGATTCAATCCAGCGTCCCGCAGCCAGGTCTGGGTCAGGCTGGCAGGCGGTGCAATCAGGGTCAGCCAGCGTGCGTCCTGATCCTCGCTCAGTTCGCGAAGAATCGGTGCCAGCAGGCTCAGGCAGTTCCCGGCCGCACCGCGCAGTGACAGCTCGCTGAACGCTTCGGGTTCGGTATTCCACGGCCGCTCGACGACATCCTTGAGGATGGGGGCGATGGGCTGCGCCAGAAACGCTTCGAACAACGGCAGTTGTGTTTGCTGAGGTGCGTGTGGGAACTGCATAAAGCCTCCTTTAGCGGCGGATGACGCCGACACTCAAGCCTTCGATGACCAGTTCCTGGTCTTTCAGGTTGACTTCGATAGGGGCGAACTCGGGGTTTTCGGCAATCAGCCAGACTTTGCTGCCGTCACGCTTGAAGCGTTTGACGGTGACTTCGTCGCCGATCCGGGCAACCACGATCTGACCGTTGCGTGCCTCGCGGGTGGTGTGAACCGCCAGCAAGTCGCCGTCGAAAATACCGATGTCCTTCATGCTCATGCCGTGGACGCGCAACAGGTAGTCGGCGCGCGGATGAAAGAAGGCCGGGTTGATGTTGCAGGACTCTTCGATGTGCTGCTGGGCGAGAATCGGTGCGCCGGCAGCCACTCGACCGATGATCGGCAGCGTGGATTCGTCGACCTTGGCTTCGAAGCCGGGGATGCGAATGCCGCGAGAGGCACCCGGAGTCATCTCGATCGCGCCTTTACGGGCGAGTGCCTTGAGGTGCTCTTCGGCCGCGTTGGGCGATTTGAAACCCAGTTCCTGAGCGATTTCCGCACGGGTCGGCGGGTAGCCGTTGTCTTCGAGGCAGCGTTTGATAAAGGCCAGAATCTCGGCTTGGCGTGGCGTCAGCTTAAGCATATTGATCGCTCTGTCTTTTTATACAGTGACTGGGATTATATACAGTGAAGCAGTCTTGGCAATGATCGTTTTTTGCCATGCCGCCGGACGGTCAGTGACGACGCTGATTAATGTGGCGTCCTTGTTGTGGTTAAATAACTGACCGACCATTCCCAAAACGAACTGGCAGGCTTGACAAGGCATAGGCTGAAACGTATGTTTCAAACAAGTGTTTGTCAGGCGGAGTAGCCATGGCCCAGTCGGAAACCGTTGAACGCATTCTTGATGCTGCAGAACAGTTGTTCGCGGAAAAAGGTTTCGCTGAAACCTCATTGCGTCTGATCACCAGCAAGGCAGGGGTCAACCTCGCTGCGGTGAACTATCACTTCGGTTCGAAGAAGGCGCTGATCCAGGCGGTTTTTTCGCGCTTCCTCGGTCCGTTCTGCATCAGCCTCGACAAAGAGCTGGAGCGCCGCCAGGCCAAGCCAGAGAACAAGCCTTCGCTCGAAGAGCTGCTGGAAATTCTCGTCGAGCAAGCGCTGGTGGTGCAGCCACGTAGCGGCAACGATCTATCGATTTTCATGCGCTTGCTCGGTCTGGCATTCAGTCAGAGCCAGGGCCACTTGCGCCGTTATCTGGAAGACATGTACGGCAAGGTATTCCGTCGCTATATGTTGCTGGTGAACGAAGCCGCGCCGCGCATTCCTCCGATCGAACTGTTCTGGCGTGTGCACTTCATGCTCGGTGCTGCAGCATTCAGCATGTCGGGTATCAAGGCCTTGCGCGCGATTGCCGAGACCGATTTCGGTGTCAACACCTCCATCGAACAGGTGATGCGTCTGATGGTGCCGTTCCTGGCAGCCGGTATGCGTGCCGAAACCGGCGTCACCGACACGGCCATGGCCACTGCGCAGTTGCGACCACGCAGCAAATCCGCGCCGGCACCTGCCAAGGTTTAACCGTCCATGGGTGGGCGCGGCAGCTGACATCCGCTAAGCTAGCCGCCCATGTCGACTCTCGTTCTGAACCCGTTTCTCATTGAAATCACCGACCCGCCGGGCAATGCCCCGCGCGGTGATTTTGTGGGCGACGGGTTTTTCGTTTTCAAGGAATCTCTATGACTGCTGGCCTGCAAGGCTCGTTGATGGTGGACGTCGCCGGTACCTGGCTGACGGCCGAAGATCGCCAATTGTTGCGCCAGCCCGAAGTGGGCGGCCTGATCATCTTTGCCCGCAACATCGAGCATCCGCGCCAAGTGCGCGAGTTGAGCGCGGCGATTCGTGCCATTCGTCCTGACTTGCTGCTGGCGGTGGATCAGGAGGGCGGTCGCGTCCAGCGGCTGCGTCAAGGCTTCGTGCGTCTGCCGGCCATGCGCGCCATCGCCGACAATCCGAACGCCGAGTATCTGGCCGAGCAATGCGGCTGGATCATGGCCACCGAAGTGCTGGCAGTCGGCCTCGACCTGAGCTTCGCGCCGGTGCTGGATCTGGATTACCAGCGCAGCGCCGTCGTCGGCACCCGCTCGTTTGAAGGTGACCCGGAGCGTGCTGCGCTACTCGCCGGTGCTTTCATCAAAGGCATGAACAGCGCCGGCATGGCCGCCACCGGTAAGCATTTTCCCGGCCACGGCTGGGCGGAAGCCGACTCGCACGTCGCGATTCCCAACGACGAGCGCAGCCTCGAAGAGATTCGCGCCAACGACCTCGTGCCGTTTGCCAGACTCAGCAAGCAACTGGCCGCCGTCATGCCGGCCCACGTCATTTATCCGCAAGTCGATGCGCAGCCCGCCGGTTTCTCCCGGCGCTGGTTGCAGGACATCCTGCGCGGTGAGCTGCAGTTCGACGGCGTTATCTTCAGCGATGACCTGTCGATGGCCGGCGCGCATGTAGTGGGCGACGCCGCCAGCCGTATCGAAGCCGCGCTCAGTGCCGGTTGCGACATGGGCCTGGTGTGCAACGACCGAGCGGCCGCCGAACTGGCCCTGAGCGCCGCGCAGCGCATGAAGGTCAAGCCGTCGCCGCGCATCGCGCGCGTGCGCGGTCAGGCATTCGCCAACACCGAATACCGTCAGGATCCGCGCTGGCTGACCGCTGTCGGCGCGCTCAAAGACGCTCAACTGATCGATTAAGGATTTTTCGCTATGACGGTTTACGCAATCATCGGCGGCACCGGCCTGACCCAGCTGGAAGGCTTGAGCATTCGTCAGTCGCTAGCGGTGGATACGCCTTATGGCGCGCCATCGGCCGAGGTTCAGATTGGCGAGTATGCCGGCAAGGAAGTGTTATTCCTCGCTCGTCACGGTCACCCGCATCGCTTCCCGCCGCACAAGGTCAACTACCGCGCCAACCTGTGGGCGTTGAAGCAGGCCGGGGCCGAAGGGATCATCGCGGTCAACGCCGTGGGTGGGATTCATCCTGCAATGGGCACCGGACATTTCTGCGTGCCGCATCAGATCGTGGACTACACCAGCGGTCGCGAGCACACCTATTTCGCCGATGATCTGGAACATGTCACACACATCGACTTCAGCTTTCCCTACAGCGAACCGCTGCGTCAGCAATTGATTGCTGCGTTGGCCGCCGAAGGTTGCGAGTACAGCGATCAGGGCGTTTACGCCTGCACCCAGGGCCCGCGACTGGAAACCGTGGCCGAGATCGTGCGTCTGGAGCGTGACGGTTGCGACATCGTCGGCATGACCGGCATGCCGGAAGCGGCGCTGGCTCGTGAGCTGGATCTGGATTACGCCTGTCTGTCGCTGGTGGTGAACCCGGCGGCGGGCAAGACCACTGAAGTGATCACCATGGCCGAGATCGAGCAGGCGTTGCACGATGGCATGGGCAAGGTGAAATCGACGTTGGCGCGCGTACTCAGGGGCTGAGTCTGGCTCGAAACTGAGTCGAGCCTTTCGCGGGCAAGCCCGCTCCCACAGAGGTCACGCTAAACCTGTGGGAGCGGGCTTGTTCGCGAATCGATCTGATAGCCGACAAAGATCTCAGCGCTTTTCAAACTTGTCCGGCAACGGCGCAAACAGCGCCTCGATATCGTCACTCTGCAACTTCCAGTCCCCGGCCTTGCGCCCATCCAGCACACCGGCCGCCAGGTCGGATTTTTCCTTCTGCAAGTGCTGAATCTTCTCCTCGACCGTGCCCCGGGCAATCATCTTGTAGACGAACACCGGCTTTTCCTGACCGATGCGATACGCGCGGTCGGTTGCCTGATTCTCGGTCGCCGGGTTCCACCACGGATCGTAGTGAATCACCGTGTCCGCTTCCGTCAGGTTCAGGCCCACACCACCAGCCTTCAGGCTGATGAGAAAGATCTGACGCTTGCCGCTCTGGAATTCCTTCACAGGCGTTCGCCGATCACGGGTCTGTCCCGTCAGCAGCGCATACGCGACATTGCGCTTTTTCAGCTCGTCCTCGATCAGTGATAGCATCGAAGTGAACTGCGAAAACAGCAGAATCCGCCGGCCTTCCTCAAACAACTCCTCGAGCATTTCCATCAGGCTGTCGAGCTTGCCCGAGGTGCTGCCGCGAGCGGGCAGGGTAGCGTCGTTGACCAGGCGCAAATCGCAGCAGACCTGACGCAGCTTGAGCAACGCTTCGAGAATGATGATCTGACTGCGCGCCACGCCTTTGCGGGTGATCTCGTCGCGAACCTTCTTGTCCATGGCCAGACGCATGGTTTCGTACACGTCGCGCTGCGCTTCGTTGAGCTCGACCCAGTGGATGATCTCGGTTTTCGGTGGCAGCTCGGTCGCGACCTGTTCCTTGGTGCGGCGCAGCAGGAACGGTTTGATCCGACCGTTGAGGTGCTGAAGTCTGACTTCGCTCGCGCGCTTTTCAATCGGCACGCGGTAATCGGCGTTGAAGCTTTTGACGTCGCCGAGCCAGCCGGGCAGCAGGAAGTGAAACAGCGACCACAGTTCGCCCAGGTGATTTTCCAGCGGCGTCCCGCTCAGGCACAGGCGCTGACGCGCATTGAATTCACGGGCGGCCTGGGCGGCTTTGCTGTTCGGGTTCTTGATGTACTGCGCCTCATCCAGCACCAGTACATGCAGCGGCTGCTGGGCCAGACGTTCGACATCCTTGGGCAGCAGTGCATAAGTGGTGAGGATCAGGTCGTAATCGGCCAGATGCTCGAAATGCTTTTTACGGCTGGCACCGTACAAGGCGACAACCTTGAGCTGTGGCGTGAAGTGCGCCGCTTCGTCCAGCCAGTTGGGAATCAGGCTGGTGGGCATCACCACCATGCACGGGCGATCCAGACGCCCGGCGTTTTTCTCGCTGAGAATATGCGCCAGTGTCTGTAAGGTTTTGCCCAGGCCCATGTCGTCCGCGAGAATCCCGCCGACTTCAAGTTGCCGCAGCGACTGCATCCAGCTCAAGCCTTCGAGCTGATAAGGACGCAGCGTTGCATTCAGTCCCTTCGGTGCTTTGGCGCTGTAGTCGCGGATATCACGCAAGCGCTGGGCGAAGCTGCGAATCTGTTCGCCACCCTCCCAGAGCAGGGGAATGCCTTCCAGCGAATTCAGGCGCGTGGCGTCGGCCTTGCTCAGGCGCAGGGTGGTTTCGCCCGGTTCCTGCAAATAAAACTCGCCAAGGGTCGCCAGCACCGGCTTCAGCCGGCCGAGGGGCAGGGCGACTTGTAACGGTCCGTGCTCGCTGTTGCGTTGCGGAATGTTCACCAAAATCAACTCATCGTCCCGTCGTCGGGCAAGGCGTTCGGGGTTGAGGATTTCCGTGTGCGAGCGCATCAGATTGAGCAGAATCGGCAGCAGGCTCAGACGCTCGCCGTTGACGATGATCCCCAGCTCCAGATCGAACCAGTCGCGCTCCGGCGTCTGCTCGACGGTGGCGTACCAGTCGTCGACGGCGGTCAGGTCGAAACCGAACTCATCGTCGACCAACAGCTCCCAGCCTTGAGTGCGCAGCTTCGGCAGATCGTTGAGGGTGAACGTCAGCCAGGCGCTGTCGTTGACCATCTCGTAGAGTTCGCCGGCGCTTTCCGGCAGGGCCTTGCTCTGGCGGGTGGCGATGCGGAACCCGAGAATTCGCAGCTGCTCGCGGTAGCTCTGTTCGATGTCCGGGTGGCGTTTGACCCGCAGGGTCTGGGCTTCCTGGCGAATCAGAATGTCGCTGTTCTTTTGCCCGCTGACGTATTCGTCGAGGTAGCTGAAGGACAGTGCCGCACGATGCTGGATATAACGCTGCATCTTGCCGTTGCGCGGTTCGAACGCGCTGAACTCGACGCTCGCCAGCCACAAGCGCGGCACCGGCTGCACGTTGTCCACCAGCACTTGCGGCGGCGCCTTCGGGCTGCGGTTTTCCAGCACGGCCTGGAGTTTTTCCAGCAGTTCGGCGTCCTTGGCGGCGGCGGGGTATTCGAGGGTTTCCTGCACTTGCAGCAACACCGCCGCACAGTGTTTGCAGTTGCTGTGCACCGGGCAGGTGCAGGTGGCGTCGACCATCAGCAGCGTGCCTTTGGCTGACTCGCGCAAGTGAATCGTCTGACGGTAGACGTTACCGCCAGAGCCTTCGCAACTAGCGGTAATGGTCGCGTCGCCGACCTGCACGAATCGCACCCGGTTTTCCAGCGCGTAGCGGCGGCCACGCTCCAGGCTTTGTTCCTTGAATCGGCTGACCCAGGAGGAGGCCAGCGGTTTACTCAGTGGCGGGGGCATAAGGACTTCGATCAGTCCGGAACGACTTCAGGCGCTTCCCGAGGCGCGGGCGCCGTCAGTGAAGTGATCTTGATCAGCAGGGCCAGGTGGCCGTTGTCGAGGTAGTTGAGTTGGCCGTTCTTGGTGTGGCTGTCCTGTTTCAGGCGCTCGCTGGCGGTGACCATGCCGTTGGCGTCGATCTGGTTGACCCAGAAGTCGGCGTTCACGTCAGTGAAGCGCCCGAGCTTCATTTCAATCGTGCCTTCGATCGGGAACTGGCCGAACTTCTCCTGACCTTCGCTGACTGCAACTTTCGCCGGCGTCTCGCCGAGAGTCTGCTGCCAGGCTTTATGCATCAGCACGCTGTACTCGCCGCTGGCGGTGAGTTTGGTCACAACGTCGTTCAGCGCCGGGGTGCGTTTGCTGTCATCGCCCAGGCGTTGAGCGCCGGCCGCCCAGTCTTCCGGTGCGGCGCGGCTGACAATTGCCGGCACGGCGTTCTGGCGTACCAGAATCATTTCGACCTGATACAGGTCATCGGCAAACGCCGTAGGTGCCACCAGGGTCAGTAGCAAAGTCAATGAGCGAAACAGGCGCATGCGGCGTCCTTCAAGCAGTTTTCGGGATGAGGCGCTCAAACAGCGCCTCCACAGTATTAAAGCGCTCTTCCGGGCGCTCCATCGGCACCTGGAACTTGAACATAGTGGCGCCTTCGAATTTGTAGCGTTTTGGCTGGCTCTGGATCAGTTTGATCAGGGTCATCGGGTCGACCGGCGTCTGCGCCGCGAACTCGATACGGCCACCTTGCGGGCCGCCATCGACTTTCTTGATGCCCAGCTGCTCGGCCTGCAACTTCAGCGCCGTGATGCGCACTAGATTCTTGGTCGGCTCCGGCAGCAGACCGAAGCGGTCGATCATCTCCACTTGCAGATCCTTCAGGCCTTCCTCGTCGGTGGCCGAAGCGATGCGCTTGTAAAGGATCAGGCGTGCATGCACGTCCGGCAGGTAATCTTCCGGAATCAGCGCCGGCACCCGCAGGTTGACCTCCGGGCCGCCGCCGAGCGGTTGATCGAGGTTCGGCTGTTCGCCCTTGCGGATCGACTTCACCGCGCGCTCGAGCATTTCCATGTACAGCGTGAAGCCGACCGCCTGAATCTGCCCGCTCTGGCCGTCGCCCAGCAGTTCGCCGGCGCCACGGATTTCCAGGTCGTTGGTGGCCAGCACGAAGCCAGCGCCCAGATCCTGAGTATTGGCAATCGCCTCCAGGCGTTTTTCCGCATCGCCGGTGATTTGCTGGCGCGGCGGGGTCAGCAGGTAAGCGTAAGCCTGGTGGTGACTACGGCCAACGCGACCGCGCAACTGGTGCAACTGCGCCAGACCGAACTTGTCGGCGCGCTCGATGATGATGGTGTTGGCGCTCGGCACGTCGATGCCGGTCTCGATGATGGTCGAGGCGATCAGCACGTTGAAGCGCTTGTGGTAGAAGTCGCTCATCACCTGTTCGAGTTCGCGTTCGCGCATCTGCCCGTGGCCGATGCCGATCCGCGCTTCCGGCACCAGTTCGGCCAGGTCGGCGGCGCACTTCTCGATAGTCTTCACGTCGTTGTGCAGGTAATAGACCTGACCGCCGCGCAGCAGCTCACGCAGCAAGGCTTCTTTGACCGTGCTCTTGTTCTGCTCCATGACGAAGGTGCGCACCGACAGGCGTCGTGCCGGCGGCGTGGCGATGATCGACAGGTCGCGCATGCCCGACACCGCCATGTTCAGCGTGCGCGGAATCGGCGTGGCGGTCAGCGTAAGAATGTCGACTTCGCTGCGCAGGGCCTTGAGCTGTTCCTTCTGACGGACACCGAAGCGGTGTTCTTCGTCGATGATCACCAGCCCGAGGTTTTTGATCTTGACGTCGTCCTGCAGCAACTTGTGCGTGCCGATGACGATGTCGATATTGCCTTCGGCCAGTTCGGCCACCGCAGCGTTCACTTCCTTGGCCGACTTGAAACGGCTCATCACTTCCACGGTCACTGGCCAGTCGGCGAAGCGGTCGCGGAAGCTGTTGTAGTGCTGCTGGGCGAGCAGGGTGGTCGGCACCAGGATCGCCACTTGCTTGCCACCGTGCACCGCGATGAACGCGGCACGCATGGCCACTTCGGTCTTGCCGAAACCCACGTCGCCGCAGACCAGGCGATCCATCGGTTTCGGCGCGAGCATGTCTTCGCGCACGGCTTCGATGGTGGATTGCTGGTCCGGAGTTTCTTCGAACGGGAAGCCGGCGCTGAAGGTCGCGTAATCGGCCTTCGGATCGGCAAACGCATAACCTTCGCGGGCAGCGCGACGGGCGTAGATGTCGAGCAATTCGGCAGCCACGTCGCGCACTTGCTCGGCGGCCTTGCGCTTGGCTTTTTGCCAGGTCTCGGAGCCGAGGCGGTGCAACGGGGCCAGTGCATCGTCGCTGCCGGTGTAGCGAGCGATCAAATGCAGGTTGGCCACCGGCACGTAGAGCTTGGAATTCTCGGCGTATTCGAGGGTCAGGAACTCAGCGGCCTGATTATCGATTTCCAGAATCGTCAGGCCGAGATAGCGACCGACGCCGTGGTCGATGTGCACCACCGGCGCGCCTTCACGCAGTTCGGTGAGGTTCTTGATCACCGCATCGTTGTTGGCGTCGGCGCGTTTTTCGCGGCGGCGACGCTGCATCACGCGCTGGCCGAACAGCGGACTTTCCGCGACCAGTGCCAGCGCCGGGTCGTCCAGCATCAGGCCTTCGTCGAGCGGGGCGATGGTGATCGCCAGGCGATCCTTGCTCGCGACGAAATCCGGCCAGCTGTCGACGGTTTTCGGCCGCAGCTTCAGGCGATCCAGCAACTCCAGCAGCACTTCGCGACGACCGGCGGATTCGGCGGTGAACAGCACGCGTCCCGGGAACTCGTCGAGAAATGCCGAGAGCGCGGCCAGCGGCTGGGTGGCCTTGGCTTCGATCGCCAGGTTCGGCAGCGCCTGCGCCGGGAAGCGTTCGCGGCCGGCACCGGTTTCCACGTCCTGCTGACTGGCGACCACGCGCGGCCAGTTCTTCAGGCGGGCAAAGCAGTCTTCCACCGGCAGGAACAGTTCGGCCGGCGGCAATAAAGGACGCGATGGATCGACGCGGCGCTCTTCATAACGATTGCGCACGTCATTCCAGAAGTTTTCTGCCGCCTGCTCGATGCCCGGCAGCGAAAACACTTGGGTGTCCTGAGGCAGGTAATCGAACAGGGTCGAGGTTTCTTCGAAGAACAGCGGCAGGTAGTACTCGATACCGGCCGGCGTGATGCCGCTGCTCAGGTCCTGAAAGATCGGGCAGCGACGGAAGTCGACGTCGAAACGCTCGCGAAAACGCGCCTTGAAGCGGGTGACCGCGTCTTTCTGCAGCGGGAACTCCTTGGCCGGCAGCAGCTTGACCGAATCGACCTTGTCGATGGAGCGCTGGTTTTCCGGATCGAAGGTGCGCAGGGTTTCGATTTCATCGTCGAACAGGTCGATGCGATAAGGCAGTTTGCTGCCCATCGGGAACAGGTCGATCAACGCGCCACGCACCGTGAACTCGCCGTGCTCGTAGACCGTGTCGACGTAGCGATAGCCACTGGCTTCGAGCCGCGAGCGCATTTGCTCGACATCGAGTTTCTGCCCGACATCCAGCACCAGGCTGCTGCCGAGCAGGAATTTGGTCGGCGCCAGACGGTGCAGGGCGGTGGTGATCGGCACCACCAGCACGCCATGCTCCAGCTCCGGCAGTCTATAAAGGCTGGCGATGCGCTGGGAGATGATGTCCTGGTGCGGCGAAAACAGATCGTAGGGCAGGGTTTCCCAGTCGGGGAAATGCAGCACCGGCAAATCCGGGGCGAAGAAGCTCAGCTCCTGCTCCAGCCGTTCGGCACTCTGGCTGTCGGCGGTCAAAAGCAGCGTGAAGCGCTTGGCAGCGCTGGCAGCCTCGGCAATCGCCAGGCTCAGGGCGGCACCGGGGAGGTTGCCCCAGTGCTGTTTACCTGCCGCGGCAGGGAGAAGCGGTAGACGCAGAACAGGCACGGAAGGTTGAGCTCCAGGCGTTGCGACAAAGTCGGTAATTGTAGCGGCGTCCGGTGCCGCCTGTCAGTTGCAGGATGCGTCTATCTGCGCTGTTTGGGAAAAATGTAGTGGTAACCATAAAAACCAGCGCTTTTTTTACGGTTATGTAGTGCCAAATGTCGGTGGTGTTACGGAGGGTTACAGACATCGTCTAACAGTCGTCGAAAAAATGGCTGCGCTGGAAGCCCCGGTTTTACTGGGCTGGCGGGGAGCGTTATTTTTTTGGACGGTTTTTTGTTACCGATTGCGCGACAAGCGCGCATTGCTACAAGAGGTTCTCGGCGGCATAATGTAGCCCCTTTTTTCTGCCCCTACATGTGGAAGGTTACCGTGACTCAGAAGCCCGACCAGTGTCTTGGTGAATGGATCGACCGTGAAGCACTCGCAGAAGCGATGATTCCGCTTATCGGTCAGCTCTACCGCAACAACAACGTGGTGAGCTCGATCTATGGCCGCAGCCTGATCAACCAGTCTGTCATCGCGATTCTCAAAGCTCACCGCTTTGCTCGCCACCGTTCTGCCGACGACAGCGAACTCTCCGTCCACGAAACATTCCCGCTGCTCAAGGCCATGAGCGAGCTCAAGCTCGGCGCGGCCTCGGTAGATCTGGGCAAGCTGGCGTACAAATTCCGCAACGAAGGCAACGGCCGCACCGCCGAGCAGTTCGTTCGCGAAGAAATGGCTGACGTGGTTGGCCAGCAAAACGCTTCGGCACGCAAAGGCACCGACGTTGTGCTGTACGGCTTCGGTCGTATCGGCCGTCTGCTGGCGCGCATCCTGATCGAGAAAACCGGTGGCGGCGACGGCCTGCGTCTGCGTGCCATCGTGGTGCGCAAGGGCGCCGAAAACGACCTGACCAAACGCGCCAGCCTGCTGCGTCGCGATTCGGTACACGGTTCGTTCAACGGCACCATCACCATCGACGAAGAAAACAACACCATCACCGCCAACGGCAACCTGATCCAGGTTATCTACGCGAAGAACCCTACCGAAGTGGACTACACCCAGTACGGCATCAAAGATGCGCTGCTGGTGGACAACACCGGTGTATGGCGTGATGCCGATGGCCTGGGCCAGCACTTGCAGTGCCCGGGTATCGACCGCGTTGTTCTGACCGCGCCTGGCAAGGGCAAGCTGAAGAACATCGTTCACGGTATCAACCACAACGAAATCACTGCTGACGACAAGATCGTGTCCGCCGCTTCCTGCACCACCAACGCCATCGTGCCGGTGCTGAAAGCCGTGAATGACAAGTTCGGCATCATCAACGGTCACGTCGAAACCGTTCACTCGTACACCAACGACCAGAACCTGATCGACAACTTCCACAAGGGCGATCGCCGTGGCCGTAGCGCCGCGCTGAACATGGTGATCACCGAGACCGGTGCTGCCACCGCTGCTGCCAAGGCCCTGCCTGAGCTGGCCGGCAAGCTGACCGGCAACGCGATCCGTGTTCCGACGCCGAACGTGTCGATGGCCATTCTCAACCTGAACCTTGAGAAAGCCGCCTCCCGTGAAGAGATGAACGAGTACCTGCGCTACATGGCGCTGCACTCCGATCTGCACAAGCAAATCGACTTCGTCAACTCGCAGGAAGTGGTTTCGACCGACTTCGTGGGCTCGCGCCACGCCGGTGTGGTCGACGCTGAAGCGACCATCGTTCAGGACAATCGCGTTGTTCTGTACGTCTGGTACGACAACGAGTTCGGTTACAGCTGCCAGGTGATCCGTGTGATGGAAGACATGGCCGGTGTAAACCCGCCAGCGTTCCCGCGCTAAGCCTTAGCTGCAAATGAAAACGCCCCGACTTAGGTCGGGGCGTTTTTGTTTGTGCGCAATTTGCCTTAGCGGGGGATGGCGGCTTGCGCGGTGCGCAGTTCGTGCCTGTTGCCACGGAACAGCACCAGCGTGGCGATCAGGCCCAACACGGCTGCGCCGCTGAGCCAGATCCCCGGCGCTGCTTTGTTGTCCAGCACGTGAATCAGGTAAGTGCAGGCGGCTGGTGTGAATCCACCGAAGGTCGCAGTCGCCAGGCTGTAGGCCAACGAGAAACCGGTCGTACGAACTTCCACCGGCATGATCTCGGTAAGCGCCACCACCATCGCCCCGTTGTACGAGCCGTACAGGAACGACAGCCACAACTCGACGATCAGCAAGTGACTGAAGCTCGGATTCGCCACCAGCCACGACAACGCCGGATAAGCGGTCAGGATCGCCAGAATCGTCGCCGCCAACAGTAGGGGTTTACGTCCAACCTTGTCGGACACCGCGCCCATCACCGGCAGCCAGAAGAAGTTCGACAGGCCGATGCATACCGTCACCAGCAACGCATCGAAGTCTGACAGGTGCAATTCCGCCTTGCCGAACGTCGGTGTGTAAGCGGTGATCAGGTAGAACGACACGGTGGTCATCACCACCAGCGCCATGCCGGCGATGACGATGCCAAAGTTCTGACCGATCGAACGGACGATTTCCTGCAGGGTAGGGCGATGTTTGCGCGCCTGGAACTCCGGGGTTTCCTCCAGCGAACGGCGGATGACAAAAATCACCGGGACGATCATGCAGCCGATCAGGAACGGCACGCGCCAGCCCCATTCGCCCATCTGTTCCGGACTCAGCCAGTGGTTGAGGCCGACACCGAGCAGCCCGGCGAACACTACTGCCGCCTGCTGGCTGGCGGACTGCCAGCTGACGAAGAAGCCCTTGCGGCCCGGCGTGGCGATTTCCGCCAGGTACACCGACACACCGCCCAGTTCCACGCCGGCCGAGAAGCCTTGCAGCAATCGGCCGAACAGCACGATCAGCGGCGCGGCGACCCCAAGGGTGGCGTAGCCCGGCACGCAGGCAATCAGCACGGTGCCGGCCGCCATCAGGGCCAGCGTGATGATCAGGCCCTGGCGCCGGCCGTGACGGTCGATGTAGGCGCCGAGAAAAATCGCCCCCAACGGGCGCATCAGGAAGCCTGCGCCGAACGTGGCCAGGGCGAGCATCAGGGAAGCGAAGGCGCTGTCGGTGGGAAAGAAGGTCTTGGCAATGGCCGTGGCGTAGAAGCCGTAGACCATGAAGTCGAACATCTCGAGAAAGTTGCCGCTGACAACGCGAAAAATCGCCTTGCCGTTGCCGGTCGTGGAGGACATGGGTAGGTACTCACTCTAAATCTTGTAAGAAAGCGTTGCGCTCGTAGCCCATAATGGCCGGCGCGGTTTTGCGGGGAGATGAAGAATTGTTAACTGGACGGTGGTTGATTCTCGTGCTGCTGACCGGGGTTTTGTCCGGCTGCGGCAGCGGCGATTCGCTCGAGACTTTCGGTGGCCCGACGATGGGCAGCACCTATTCGATCAAGTACGTGCGCCATGCCAATCTGCCTGCCCCGCAGGAGGTGCGTGCCGAAGTGGAAAAAATCCTCGCGGCCGTCGACCGGCAGGTGTCGACTTACCGCGCAGACTCCGACATCTCGCGCTTCAATGCATTGCCGGCTGATCGCTGTCAGGTCATGCCCGCGCCGGTCCTTGAATTGATCCGCGTGGGCGAGCAGCTGTCGCAACAAAGCGAAGGCTCCTACGACCTCACGGTAGAACCGCTGATGAACTTATGGGGTTTCGGCCCGCAGGGTCGTGAAGAAAAAGTCCCGGATGCGGCGGCGCTGGCCGAAGTGCGGCAGAGAGTCGGTCATCAACACCTGCGGATCGACGGCGACCGGTTGTGCAAGGATGCGGCGGTCGAGGTGGATTTCAACAGCATCGCCGCCGGTTACGCTGTCGATACCATTGCCGCGCGGCTCGAGGCCCTGGGCATTCATGATTACCTTGCCGAAGCCACCGGCGAGCTCAAGGCCTCCGGCGAGAAACCAGATGGTTCGCCGTGGCGTATCGCTCTGGAAGAGCCGCGCGACGATCAGCAGGTGGCAGAGCGCGTCATTAATATCGATGGCTATGGCCTGTCCACGTCCGGCGACTACCGCAACTATTTTCAGCAGGATGGCCGGCGCTATTCCCACACCTTCGATGCCCGGACCGGTGCGCCGGTCCTACACGACCTGGCGTCGGTCACGGTGATTCATCCTTCAGCGCTGATGGCCGATGGACTATCGACGCTGTTGCTGATTCTCGGGCCTGAAAGGGCCTGGGACTATGCCGAAACACACGACATTGGTGCATTCTTTGTGATTCGTGCCGATACAGGTTTCGTCACACGCACCAGTCACGCTTTCGAACGGCTCAGTGGCGCAAAAGTTGACTGAGAACAGTACGAAAGCTGGCGTTGTAGTGCAGGCAAAAGTAGCCTACGACGCGACCAAGGGTTAATGTGCGCGGCGTTGACGCTTCTATAGACTGTGTCCGGGTTTTCTACTGGCCCCCAATTGTTCCTTCGCGCCGTCGTTCGGCGTGATTTAGCCGCCGGTGCTGCTGGCACCGCGGCCTGTTCTGAGGAGTACGCATGGCTGTCTACAACTACGACGTGGTGGTGCTGGGTTCCGGCCCGGCGGGAGAAGGCGCGGCAATGAACGCCGCCAAAGCAGGGCGCAAGGTGGCGATGGTCGACAGCCGTCGTCAGGTCGGCGGCAACTGCACCCACCTGGGCACCATCCCGTCCAAGGCCCTGCGTCACTCGGTGCGGCAGATCATGCAGTTCAACACCAACCCGATGTTCCGTGCGATCGGCGAGCCGCGCTGGTTCTCCTTCCCGGACGTGTTGAAAAGCGCCGAGAAAGTCATTTCCAAACAAGTCGCTTCGCGTACCGGCTATTACGCCCGTAACCGCGTCGACGTGTTCTTCGGCACCGGCAGCTTCGCCGACGAGCAAACCATCGAAGTGGTCTGCGCCAACGGCGTGGTCGAGAAACTGGTGGCCAAGCACATCATCATCGCCACCGGTTCGCGTCCTTATCGCCCGGCGGACATCGATTTCCACCACCCGCGTATCTACGATAGCGACACCATCCTCAGCCTCGGCCACACCCCGCGCAAACTGATCGTTTACGGCGCCGGCGTGATCGGCTGTGAGTACGCTTCGATCTTCAGCGGTCTGGGCGTGCTGGTCGAGCTGGTGGACAACCGCGGTCAGTTGCTGAGCTTCCTCGACTCGGAAATCTCCCAGGCGTTGAGCTACCACTTCAGCAACAACAACATCACCGTGCGTCACAACGAAGAGTATGACCGCGTCGAAGGCGTGGACAACGGCGTGATCCTGCACCTGAAGTCCGGCAAGAAGATCAAGGCCGACGCCTTGCTCTGGTGCAACGGCCGTACCGGTAACACCGACCAGTTGGGTCTGGAAAACATCGGGGTCAAGGTCAACAGCCGTGGCCAGATCGAAGTCGACGAGAACTACCGCACCTGCGTGCAGAACATCTACGGCGCCGGTGACGTGATCGGCTGGCCGAGCCTGGCCAGTGCCGCCCACGACCAGGGCCGTTCGGCCGCTGGCAGCATCGTCGACAATGGTAGCTGGCGTTTCGTGAATGACGTGCCGACCGGCATCTACACCATTCCGGAGATCAGCTCGATCGGCAAGAACGAGCAGGAACTGACCCAGGCCAAGGTGCCGTACGAAGTGGGCAAGGCGTTCTTCAAGAGCATGGCGCGTGCACAGATCGCCGGCGAGCCGCAAGGCATGCTGAAGATCCTGTTCCACCGTGAAACCCTGGAAGTGCTGGGCGTTCACTGCTTCGGTTATCAGGCGTCGGAGATCGTGCACATCGGTCAGGCGATCATGAACCAGCCGGGCGAACTGAACACTCTGAAGTACTTCGTCAACACGACGTTCAACTACCCGACCATGGCCGAAGCCTATCGGGTAGCGGCGTACGACGGCCTCAACCGGCTTTTTTGACGGGCTCCGGCCGGTGGCCTGAGCCGGCCGGGGAGACCGATTTCAGCAATTCCCGAGGGTGGCAGTGGCCAAACCGGGAAAGTCTGTAATCAGGCTGTCAACGCCGAAGTCGGCGAGTCTGCGCATCAGCGCAGGCTCGTTGACGGTCCACACCGACACATGCAGCCCCTGACGCTGCGCCTTTTGCAGGCGTTCCGGCGTACACAGCGTCCAGTTCAACGCCAGAATCTCGCAACCGTAGCTTTGCGCGACCTTCAACGGGTCGAGCCAGGCGTATTCGGCCACCAGGCCGCGTGACACGTCGGGCACCAGATCCAGCGCAGCCTTCAATACTTCCCGCGAACTCGAGGTGATCGTCACCTTGTCGAGCAGCCCGTGCCTGACCGCCATTTCACGGATGGCCAGCACGGTGGTCGCGGCGCGGGTGCGCGAAGCGCTTTTGACTTCAAGCTGCCAGTGCTCGAAATCGCACTTTTCGAACAGCTCTTCAAGCGTCGGAATCGGGCAGGGCTTGATCCAGCCCGGGCCGCCCTTGCGCGCGTCGTAGGTCACCAGATCGGCGGCGGTGTGCTCGACCACCTTGCCGCGCCGGTCGGTGGTGCGCTTGAGGGTCGGGTCGTGGATGACCATCAGCTCGCCGTCCTTGGACAGGTGCAGGTCCAGCTCGCAACGGCGCACGCCGTGCTTGAGACATTCCTGAAAACTGCTCAGGGTGTTTTCCGGTGCTTCGCCCTTGGCGCCGCGGTGGCCGTAGATAAGGGTCACGGTTCTTCCTTAATTTAAATGCCTGATTCGTTCTGTTCGCGGGCCAGACGTCGTTCCTGGGCCTGCTTCTGCAAGATATAGCGGGCGAGCAACTGGCGCTGGGCGTCGGTCAGGTGTTCGAACTCGGTGCCGACGTCGTAGCCGTCGCCCTTGCGGTCGCAATGGGTGACGCGGGCGCGCAGCAACAGGCCAAGCGCCTGGGGCATCAGCACCAGTTTCACCGACAGGTGGGCGCCGGTGGCGATCGGCGTCGGGTGCTGAAAGTCGATGCCGCCCTCGGAGATGATCACCGGTTGCGGCTCGCCGATATGGCCGAGCACGGTCAGGGCGACCACCTGGCTGAGCAGGTCGATGCGTTTGTTCTGGGATTTCAGGAACGCCGAAATGGCGCGGTCGCGTTCGCTGATCTGGCGCAGCAGGTGCTGCGACTCGAATTCGCTCAGGTGCAATTCGCTGAGCAGGTTGAACAGTGGAGAAGCATCCTGCAACACTTCCTGGCCTGCGGCTTCGGGAGCGGACAGGGGCCGAATTTCCAGTGCGATCGTGTCCTCGATACGGTAGTATTCGCGGCGATCTTCTTCATCTAATGTCGACATGGCGAACCCATGGTAGCGGCGGTGGTCTGAGTGTAAAGCTGGTTATCGACCCCCGCCACAAGGACGTTCCTTTTCCCTCCGAACAAGCCCCGACATGTTCAGACCTCTCTTCGTATTTATCGGCACGCGTTATACCCGTGCAAAGCGTCGCAATCATTTTGTGTCATTCATTTCCCTGACTTCGATGATCGGGCTCGCCCTTGGCGTGGTCGTGATGATCGTGGTGTTGTCGGTGATGAACGGCTTCGATCATGAGATGCGCACCCGCGTGCTGGGCATGGTGCCCCACGCGACCATCGAGTCCGGTGAAGCCATCAACGACTGGCCGAGCCTGGCCGCCAAGGTCAAGCAGAACCCGCAGGTGGCGGCCGTTGCGCCGTTTACCCAGATGCAGGGGTTGCTGACCAACAACGGCCAGGTGTCCAAGGTGTTGCTCAATGCCATCGATCCGGCGCTGGAACGCAACGTCTCGATCATCGACAACTTCATGAAGCAGGGCAAACTCGACGATCTGACGCCGGGCAGCTTCGGCATCGTGATCGGCGACAAGGCCGCGACCAAACTCGGTGTGGGCCTCGGTGACAAGGTCACCTTCGTCGCGCCGGAGGTCAGCGTGACCCCGGCCGGGATGTTCCCGCGCATGAAACGCTTCACCGTGGTCGGCATCTTCCATGTCGGCGCCGGTGAACTCGACGGTTACCTGGGCGTCACCAACCTGCAGGATCTGGCGAAGATGCACCGCTGGAAACCTGATCAGGTGCAGGGCCTGCGCCTGAAGTTCGACGATCTGTTCCAGGCGCCGCGTGAAGCATGGAACATCGCCCAGCGCCTCGGCGAAGACCGTTACTACGCCCGCGACTGGACCCGTACCCACGGCAATCTGTATCAGGCCATCCGCATGGAAAAAGCCATGATCGGCCTGCTGTTGCTGCTGATCGTCGCGGTCGCTGCGTTCAACATCATTTCCACGCTGGTGATGGTGGTGAACGACAAGAAGGGCGACATCGCCATTCTGCGCACACTGGGCGCCACACCGGGCACGATCATGCGCACGTTCATGGTGCAGGGCACGGTGATCGGCGTGGTCGGCACGGCCATCGGCGCCGTGGTCGGGATCTTCGCCGCGCTCAACGTCAGCGCCGCGATTTCGGCCCTCGAAGGCGTGATCGGACACAAATTCCTCAACGCCGACGTGTATTTCATCGATTACCTGCCGTCGCAGGTGCAGAGCCAGGACGTGGTCATGGTCTGCGCCGCTGCGTTGGTCCTGAGTTTCCTCGCCACCCTGTATCCAGCCTGGCGTGCCGCGCGCACCCAGCCGGCGGAGGCGCTACGTTATGAGTGAGTCGGGCATGAGTGAAAAAGCAATCTTGAGCTGCCGCAACCTGGGAAAATCCTACGAGGAAGGCCCGGAGTCGGTGGAAGTGCTGGCCAACCTGCAGCTGGAACTGCATCCAGGCGAGCGGGTGGCGATCGTCGGCAAGTCCGGTTCGGGCAAAAGTACCTTGCTCAATCTGCTGGGCGGTCTCGACACGCCGACCAAGGGCGGTGTCTGGCTCGACGGTGAAGAACTGTCGGCGCTGAGCGAGAAGAAGCGTGGCCTGCTGCGTAACCGCGCCCTCGGGTTCGTGTACCAGTTCCACCACTTGCTGCCGGAATTCACCGCGCTGGAAAACGTCTGCATGCCGCTGCTGATCGGCAAGACCGCGATCCCGGAAGCCCGTCAGCGTGCCACGGCGTTGCTGGAGCGAGTGGGTTTGGGCCATCGCCTGGAACACAAACCGGCAGAACTGTCCGGTGGCGAACGCCAGCGTGTGGCTATCGCCCGTGCGCTGGTGAACAATCCGGGGCTGGTGATGCTCGACGAGCCGACCGGCAACCTCGACTCCCATACCGCCGAAGGCATTCAGGATCTGATGCTGGAACTCAGCACTTCGATGCGCACGGCGTTTCTGGTGGTGACTCACGACATGAACCTGGCTCGCCAGATGGACCGCGTCCTGCAATTGCAGGAAGGTTGCCTGACCCCCATCTGACGGCTTGAAACCCGGTGCCTGAAAAGGCATCGGGTCTTTTATTTTTATACGGTGCCCCAGCGAATGTTCAGACCGTTATCGATCTTTATCGGCACGCGCTATACCCGCGCCAAGCGCCGCAATCGCTTTGTTTCGTTCATTTCGATGACCTCGATGATCGGTCTCGCCCTCGGCGTGCTGGCGATGATCGTGGTGTTGTCGGTGATGAACGGCTTCCAGCGCGAAATGAGCTCGCGCATCCTCGGCATGGTGCCTCACGCGACCATCGTTGGCGTCAAGCCGATCGACGACTGGCAGCCAGTGGCCGCCGCCGCGATGAAGAACCCGGAAGTGACGGCTGCCGTGCCGTTCACCGAGATGGAAGGCATGCTGTCCTACAAGGGCATGATGCAGCCGATCCAGATCAGCGGCGTCGATCCGGCTCAGGAAGGCAAGGTGTCGATCGTTGCCCAGCACATTGTTCAGGGCCGTCTCGATGCCTTGAAACCGGGTGAGTTCGGCGTAGTGCTGGGTGAAATCACCGCCCGGCGTTTCCGCCTCAATGTCGGCGACAAGATCACCCTGATCGTGCCGGAAGTCAGCACCGCACCGGGCGGCATCACCCCGCGCATGCAGCGGCTGAACGTGGTCGGCGTGTTCAAGGTCGGTGCCGAACTCGACGGTTCCATGGGCCTGATCCACGTCTCCGACGCCGCGACCATGCAGCACTGGGAACCGAATCAGGTGCAGAGCGTGCGTCTGGCGGTGAAGGATCTGTACGCCGCACCGAAGGTTTCGTCGGACATTGCCACCGGCCTCGGCGCCGATTTCAAGGCTGACGACTGGACTCACACCCAAGGCAGCCTGTTCAGCGCGATGAAGATGGAAAAAACCATGATCGGCCTGTTGCTGCTGATGATCGTCGCGGTGGCGGCGTTCAATATCATCGCGACCCTGATCATGGTGGTGAACGACAAGGGCGCGGACATCGCAATCCTGCGCACCATCGGCGCCACACCACGACAGATCATGGCGATCTTCATGGTGCAGGGCACGGTGATCGGCATCGTCGGTACCATCATCGGTGGCGTACTGGGCGTGATTGCCGCGCTGAACGTCAGTGAGATGGTGGGCTGGGTCGAGCGCGTGACCGGGCAGCACATCTTCAGTTCGGATGTGTACTTCGTCAGCAACCTGCCATCGGAGTTGCAGGGCGGCGACGTGCTGCTGATCTGCTCGGCGGGCTTCATCCTCAGCTTCCTGGCCACGGTTTACCCGGCGTGGCGGGCGGCGAAGATCGAACCGGCGCACGCGTTGCGCTATTCGTAAGTTCCCCCATTGAGGCCGGCACTGCCGGCCTCAATCGTTTTTCGGCAACTCAATCACAAACCGCGTCCAGCCCTGAGCCGATTCGCAATGAATCTGCCCGCCATGGGCCCGGATGATCGACTGAGTAATCGCCAGCCCCAATCCCGCATGCTCGCTGCTGCCTTCCTGTCGCGCCGGGTCCGCCCGGTAGAAGCGGTCGAACAAACGCGGCAACAACTCGGCAGAAATCCCCTCGCCACTGTTCTCCACCGTCACCCTCAAGGATTTCGCCTGCTCGGCCACCCGCACGCGCACTTCGCCGTTAGCAGGGGTAAAGCGCAACGCGTTATCCAGCAGGTTCGACAGCGCCCGGCGCAACATCGCGCGATCACCCGCAAACCGCCCCGCACCGTCACGGCTGAGGCTGACCTGAGCGTCTTCGGCCAGCGGCGCAAAAAACTCCAGCAACGCATCGGCTTCTTCCGCCAGCTCCAGCGGTTCACGCTTGGGCACCAGCAAACCATGGTCGGCCTTGGCCAGATAAAGCATGTCGTTCACCAGTTGCGCCATCCATTGCAGCTCTTCAAGGTTGCTGTGCAGTGCCTCGCGATAGTCTTCGAGGGGGCGAGGGCGGGTCAGGGTGACCTGGGTGTGGGTTAGCAGGTTCGACAATGGGGTGCGCAGTTCATGGGCGATGTCGGCAGAGAACGCTGACAGTCGCTGAAAAGAGTCATCGAGGCGTCCGAGCATGGCGTTGAAGCTGTGGGCCAATTCCGCGAGTTCTGCGGGCATCCGGGCTTCCGGCAGTCGGGCATTCAGCGATTGCGCCGAAATCCCTCGAGCTACGGCACTCATTCGTCGTAGCGGGCGTAAACCGCTGCGAGCAGCCCACGCGCCGAGCAGCGCAGTAGCCAGCGCTGAAAGGCCGACGGTCAGCCAGATCAGATGCTGCATGCGTTGCAGGAAGTGCTGGTGGTGGGTGATGTCCAGCAGCAAGGTCAATTGCGGGGAACCAGGTTTTTCCGGTTCAAGTGCGGCGTTGAGCAGGCGATAGTCGGTGCCGTTGTCGTTGATGGTGGCCAGACCGGGTTGCTGCGGCAGGTTTGCCGGGGCGTGCAATGAGCGGCCGAACCAGCGTTGCCCCTCAGAGCTGCTGATGCGCAGCGAGACATCGCCCTGCTGGCTCAACTCATCGGTGATGTGCGCGGCGTCGCTACCACTCAGCAGTGTCTGACGTACGCTGAGCAGTTTTCCTTCGAGCAGTTGCTGGTCGAGCTCGATGAAGTGACCTTCGCTGGCCCGATTGAAAACGACCCCGGCGACCAGCGAAACCACTGCGGTGCAGCCGGCGAACAACAGCGCGAGCCGACCGCTCAAGGACAGTCGGCGCATCAGTCGGCACGCTCTTCAAGGACGTAACCCATGCCGCGCACCGTGTGAATCAGCTTGTGGGGGAAGTCGTCATCGATCTTCAGGCGCAGTCGACGAATCGCCACTTCGATCACATTGGTGTCGCTGTCGAAGTTCATGTCCCAGACCTGCGAGGCGATCAGCGATTTGGGCAAAACTTCGCCCTGGCGGCGCAGAAGCATCTCCAGCAGAGCGAACTCTTTGGCGGTGAGGTCGATCCGTTGACCGCTGCGTTCGACCCGGCGGCGGATCAGGTCCAGGCTCAGATCGGCCAGGCGCAGGCTGGTGTCCTGGGGCGTGGAGCTGCCGCGGCGCAACAGGCTGCGCACCCGCGCCAGCAATTCGGAGAAGGCGAACGGTTTGACCAGATAATCGTCGGCGCCCAGTTCGAGGCCGTGAACCCGGTCTTCAACGGTGTCCTTGGCGGTCAAAAACAGAATCGGCGTTTCCAGACCGGCGTTGCGCACCGCTTGCAGAATCTGCCAGCCATTGCGGCCGGGCAGCATTACGTCGAGGATCAGCAGTGCATAGTCGCCACTCAACGCCAATTGCTGGCCGGTGGTGCCGTCGGCCACCAGTTCGGTGTTGAAACCGGCCTCGGTCAGGCCCTGGCGCAGGTACTGGCCGGTTTTGGGTTGGTCTTCGACGATCAGCAGTTTCATGGGCGACTCGGGTTGCGGGAACGAGGACGTTATACCGTGGGCAAACGCGGTGAGCGCCAACCTGACAAAGTTGTAATCTGCCTGTCAGGTCGCTGCCAGCGCAGGCGGGCTAGAGTTTCCCACAGGCTGAACCTTGATTTGTTGGAGTACGACTATGTTTTTGCGTAACCGTCTGGCCCTTGCCGCGTGCCTGCTGGCGCTCGGTTCGCCGCTGTGGGCATCGCCGGCGCACACTTATGACTTCGGCCAGCCGGCCCCGGCGGCCAAGGCCACCCGCAGCATCGAAGTGGTGATGGGCGACATGAGCTTCGATCCGAAGGCGATCGAGATCAAGGCCGGTGAGACCGTTCGTTTTGTGCTGGTGAATAAAGGCCAATTGCTGCACGAATTCAACCTCGGCGACGCAGCGATGCATGCAAAACATCAGCAGGAAATGTTGCAGATGCAGCAAAGCGGCATGCTGACGCCGACCGGCGTGAAGGAAATGTCCCACGACATGGCGGGCATGGATCACGGCTCGATGGGGCATGGCATGAAGCATGACGACCCCAACAGCGTGCTGGTGGAACCGGGCAAGACCGCCGAGCTGACCTGGACCTTCAGCAAAGCGGTGAACCTGGAATTTGCCTGCAACATTCCCGGGCATTACCAGGCCGGAATGGTCGGCAAACTGACTGTCAGTCAGTAAGCACTCAAAGGCGGGAGCAAAGGCTGGTAGAATCCGCTGATTCTTCAGTCAGGTTTCCGCCATGCATCCCGCAGCCGAACATTCGCCGCTGGGCAAATCCAGCGAATACATCGCCACGTACACGCCGTCCCTGCTGTTCCCGATTCCGCGCACCACGAAATGGGCCGAGCTGGGCCTGACCGCCGAAACCCTGCCGTATAAAGGCGTGGATTTCTGGAACTGCTTCGAGCTGTCGTGGCTGCTGCCGTCGGGCAAACCGGTGGTGGCGATCGGTGAATTCAGCATTCCGGCGGACTCGCCGAACATCATCGAATCCAAGTCGTTCAAGCTGTACCTGAACTCGCTGAACCAGACGCCGTTTGCCGACATCGCAAGTCTCGAAGCGACGCTGGTCAAAGATCTGTCCGCTGCTGCCGGCAAACCAGTGGGCGTGCGGGTTCGCAGCCTGAAAGACGTCGAAGCTGAAGGCGTCGTGGCGTTGCCGGGCGTGTGCATCGACGATCTGGATATCAGCGTCAGCAACTACGAACATCCGCGTCCCGAACTGCTGCGCTGCGACGATTCGCGGGTGGTGGAGGAGAGCGTGCACAGCCATCTGCTCAAATCCAACTGCCCGGTGACCAGTCAGCCGGACTGGGGCAGTGTGGTGGTGGAGTACCGTGGCGCGGCGCTGGATCACGCCAGCCTGCTGGAATACATCGTCAGCTTCCGCCAGCACTCGGACTTCCACGAGCAGTGCGTGGAGCGGATCTTCCTCGACCTGCAGCGCCTGCTGAAACCGGAAAAACTCACGGTGTTCGCGCGTTACGTGCGCCGGGGCGGGCTGGACATCAACCCGTACCGCAGCACTGAAAGCGTGCAACTGCCGAACCACCGTCTGGTTCGTCAGTAACCCGCCTCGCGGACATGAAAAAGCCCTGCCAGTGATGGCAGGGCTTTTTTGCATTCGCGGGTTTCAGATGCCCATGCTGACCAGGGAATTCATGATGTTGCGCAACGTGCCGGCAATGGCGGGATGTTCGAGTTCGAAGCGATCAACTGCCAGATTCACTCCATCGGCAATGCTGGAGTCCTGTGTCTTCGTTTCCAGTTCAAGTTCCAGTTCAATCTGTTCCATCAGTGCATGTAGATCAGCGCGCTCGGCTTCGGTCAGCGGAGGATTTTGATCCAGTTGCTCGCGCAGGGCATTGAGCTGTTTTTGCAGTTCTTGAGCGGGCATGGTTGTTTCCTTTTATCGAGAGGCACTGGCATAGACCGCAGCCGTGCGCCAAAGGTCTATGGCTCTCCTTAAGACTAATCCACTCTGGGCCAACCTGCATGATCCCGGTCAGGGCTTTTCGCCTTTGAGACGACGCAGACTGATGTCCGCCAGACAAGTGTCGAGTTCGCCCAGATGATCGATCACCGAGTGCACACCCAGGCCGAACAGTTGCACCGTCGCCTTGCCGCGCAGCTGTTCGCGTTCCTTCTGGCTCAGGGCCTGCCATTCGCTCGGCGCCAGCCCGCACAGTGAGCCGCAGGACGCCAGGCCAATGGTCCAAAGCCCGGCATTGAGGCCCGATTGCAGCAGGCGCGGTTCGCCGCTGACCAGCACGCAACCGTCGAGACGATCGACATTCAGGCTCATCAACGCTTGCCAGCAGGCATTGGGCGCCGGCCACGGATTGATTGTTGCCGAATGTTGCGGCGATTTGATCCAGTCGGGCAGCGCCGATGAGAGGACTTGAGTGCATGCCGTGGACAGCTCATCGAGCCAGGCACAGGGAATTTGCTGGCGTTGCAGGCTGCGCAGGCTGTCGAGGGCACCGGGTGTGACGTCGGCGTGTTCCGGGCCGACGCTGGCGTGATGACGGGCGCGGGCGCCGAAGTCCACCAGACAGCCGCTGAGTCCGAACAGCACGGCGGTCAGCGTCGGTGCCGCGAGGGGCAAGGCTTCGGCTTGAGGCATGGAAAACGTCCCTGAAATAGCGATCAGGCTAGGCAACATCGGTGACAGTTGCATGACAGGCCAATGACGAAGCGTCCTACAGAGGGATTCACCGGGGAACTGCCTAAAGCAGCGTTTCCGTCTTATACTGACGCACTTATCGTCGCGGCCCAGGTGCTGCGTCCGTACTATCCAAGGAGTTTTCTATGCGCTGGAGCCATCCTCTTGCTCAGCTTTGTGTATGTGCCAGCGTGATGCTGGTGCCGTTCGCCGCTCAGGCCGCAACGGAAGAAGACCCTTGGGAAAGCGTCAACCGTCCGATCTTCGAGTTCAACGATTTCGTCGACACCTATGCGCTGAAGCCTCTGGCGCAGGGCTACGAATTTGTTACTCCGCAATTCCTGGAAGACGGCATCCACAACATGTTCCGCAACGTCGGTGATGTCACCAACCTGGCGAACAACATTCTTCAGGCCAAACCGGCCGCCGCTGGCGTCGACACCGCGCGCCTGATCTTCAACACCACGTTCGGCCTGCTCGGTTTCTTCGACGTCGGCACCAAAATGGGCCTGAACCGCAGCGACGAAGACTTCGGCCAGACCCTCGGCTACTGGGGCGTTGGCAGCGGTCCTTACGTGATGCTGCCGCTGATGGGCCCGAGCACCCTGCGCGACGCGCCGTCCAAGTACGTCGACAGCTTCACCGGCCCTTACCGCTACATCAACGATGTGCCGGTGCGTAACTCGATTTTCGGCCTGAACATCGTCGACACCCGCGCCAGCCTGCTGTCGAGCGAGAAGCTGATCAGCGGCGACAAGTACACCTTCATCCGCAACGCCTACCTGCAGAACCGCGAGTTCAAGGTCAAGGACGGGCAGGTCGAAGACGATTTCTGATTTCGATTGATCAGTACAAAAGGGCGACCGCGAGGTCGCCTTTTTTGTGGGCGCGACCAATGATTGGGTTACCGAAGAACCCGTTCTTATAACTGCGAGTGATTTGACAAACAAAGTCTCCAAGCGACCATCGGCGCATGCTTGAAACGCTCGAAGGATGGGAGTACCGTCTGCGCCTTAGAAGGGCACCTCTGGTGCAACCGTGTGCGGGGCAAACGCTCCGAAGCGGTGCAGCAGAGAGGCTAGAAAGCGAATCCAGTAGTCTGCGCCGGGCCGTTGCCCCGCCTGCTACGCCAACCTAATTCTGGCGCCGTTTGCCCACATGCCAAAAACCAGTGCCACGCTGCTGATAATCGATGATGACGAAGTAGTGCGCGCGAGCCTCGCGGCCTATTTGGAAGACAGTGGTTTCAGCGTCTTGCAGGCCAGTAACGGCCAGCAGGGTCTTCAGGTATTCGAGCAAGACACGCCCGACTTGGTCATCTGCGATCTGCGTATGCCGCAGATGGGCGGTCTCGAACTCATCCGTCAGGTCACTGAGCGGTCACCGCAGACACCGGTGATCGTGGTCTCGGGCGCTGGCGTGATGAACGACGCGGTCGAGGCCCTGCGCCTGGGCGCGGCGGATTACCTGATCAAGCCTCTCGAAGATCTGGCCGTGCTCGAGCACTCCGTGCGCCGGGCCCTGGATCGTGCGCGTCTGCTGCTGGAAAACCAGCGCTACCGCGAGAAACTGGAAAAGGCCAACCGCGAACTCGAAGCCAGCCTGAACCTGCTCCAGGAAGACCAGAACGCCGGTCGCCAGGTGCAGATGAACATGCTGCCGGAAAGTCCGTGGAGCATCGACGAATTCAGGTTTGCGCACCAGATCATCCCGTCGCTGTACCTGTCGGGTGATTTTGTCGACTACTTCCGGGTCGACGAGCGCCGGGTAGCGTTCTACCTGGCAGATGTTTCGGGTCACGGCGCTTCTTCAGCGTTCGTCACCGTGCTGCTGAAGTTCATGACCACGCGCCTGCTGTTCGAATCCAAGCGCAACGGCACGTTGCCGGAATTCAAGCCTTCGGAAGTCCTCGGTCATATCAACCGGGGGCTGATCAGTTGTAAGCTGGGTAAACACGTCACAATGGTCGGTGGAGTCATCGACGAGGAGACCGGTTTGTTGACCTATAGCATCGGCGGCCATCTGCCGTTGCCTGTGTTGTACACGCCTGACAGTGTTCGCTACCTCGAGGGGCGCGGTCTGCCCGTGGGGCTTTTCAACGAAGCCACCTACGAAGACCACGTGCTCGAGCTGCCACCGACGTTCAGCCTGACGCTGATGTCTGATGGCATTCTGGATCTTTTGCCAGAACCCACACTCAAAGAAAAAGAAGCCGCCTTGCCCGAACGGGTCAAGTCGGCGGGCGGCAGCCTGGATGGTCTGCGGCAGGTTTTTGGATTGGCCACGCTAGGGGAGATGCCGGATGATATCGCCCTGTTGGTGTTGAGCAGGAATCTTTAATGAGTACCGGTAGAATCCAGTTCGCCGAGCAGGACGGCACCTTCGTCCTGAAGTTCGTCGGTGAAGTTCGCCTGACCCTGTGTTCGGCGTTGGATGCGACTATTGAAAAAATCTTCACCGCGCTGAATTTCAACGCGATCGTGATCGATTTGACCGAAACCCGCAGCATTGACAGCACCACCCTGGGCCTGCTGGCCAAACTGTCGATCCTTTCGCGGCAGAAGGTCGGCCTGCTGCCGACCGTGGTCACCACCCACGAAGACATCACCCGTCTGCTGCAATCGATGGGTTTCGAGCAGGTGTTCAATATCGTCAACCATCCCGTGCCGTGCCCGGAATGCCTCGATGACCTGCCGGATCAGGATCAGTCGGAAGAGGTGGTGCGGATCAAGGTGCTCGAAGCGCACAAGATCCTCATGGGCCTGAACGATTCCAACCGCGAAGCGTTCCATGACCTGGTGAATGCCCTCGAACGGCACTGATCAGCCAGACCGCGAGGCACAAAAAAGGGCGAACCTGTGAGGGTTCGCCCTTTTTGCGTTTGCGCTTCGCCGATTACAGCTTGGCTTGCAGCAGCGCCTCGAGTTTTTCCTGGTCGCGGGCAAACTGACGGATGCCTTCGGCCAGTTTCTCGGTGGCCATCGCGTCTTCGTTGGACAACCAGCGGAATTGCGCTTCGTTGAGGCTCAGGCGCGCTTCGCCGGCATGGCCCGGAGCGAGTTTGCGTTCCAGCTTGCCGGTGTCGGCTGCCAGTTTCTCGATCAGGTCCGGGCTGATGGTCAGGCGGTCGCAGCCGGCCAGTTGCTCGATCTGGTTGAGGTTACGGAAGCTCGCGCCCATCACCACGGTCTTGTAGTCATTGGCCTTGTAGTAGTTGTAAATGCGCGTCACGGACTGCACGCCCGGATCGTCGGCACCGGTGTAGTCGTTGCCGTTGGCCTTCTTGTACCAGTCGTAGATGCGGCCCACGAACGGCGAGATCAGGAACACGCCGGCATCGGCGCAGGCCGCGGCCTGAGCGAAGGAGAACAGCAGAGTCAGGTTGGTCTGGATGCCTTCCTTTTCCAGGATCTCGGCAGCACGGATGCCTTCCCAGGTCGAGGCGATCTTGATCAGCACGCGGTCACGGCCAACGCCGGCCTTGTCGTACAGTTCGATCAGACGATGGGCGCGCTTGAGCACCGCGTCCTGGTCGAACGACAGGCGCGCATCCACTTCGGTGGAAATGCGGCCCGGAATGACCTTGAGGATTTCCTGACCGACCGCGACGCCGAAACGGTCGCTGGCCAGGCCGACATCGCCCTTGCAGTCGCGCACGCTGGCATTCAGCAGTTCGGCGTAGGCCGGAATGGCCGCTGCCTTGAGCAGCAGGGAAGGGTTGGTGGTGGCGTCGACCGGTTTGACCCGGGCAATCGCTTCGAAGTCGCCGGTGTCGGCCACGACGGTGGTGAACTGTTTGAGTTGTTCCAGCTTGGAAGTCATGAGCGTGCTCTGTCCTATGGGTCTGGTGACATTACCCGAGCGTCGGCAGCCACTCAAGGGCATGTCGGCGTATCGAGCGCCCCGCTGGCAACAACCTGAAAACGGCTGTTTGAAAGGCGGGGCGCGTTATCGATCAATACGATGCCAAAAAGGACCACAGGTTCAAAGCAACCGACCCGGTGCGCAGCGCCTATTCGGCGTTGAGCTGGGTCGAAGCCGCCGTTTGTGCCGGTTTCGACTGGCCGTCGGAGGTCAGCAGGCCGAAATTCTTCTCCCGGTCGTTGCTGCCCGACTCGCTGTTCTTCCATTCGTAAATCGACGTCAGCGGGATGTTGAGTTTTTTAACATCGGCGATGAACGCAGAGATTTTGGTTGCTTGCCCGTCCGGTCCGCCGTTGGAGGCGAGCGCCGAGATGCCCCATTCACTGATAACGCCCGGCAGATGGAAGTTTTGCTGGATGAAGGTCTGCGCGTTGCTGATCTGCGTCGCGGTCATCCCGTAAGGGTGATAGGAAATGGCATCCAGGCATTGAGGATAAGTGCCGAGGATGCTGTTGAGTGCCACGGTCGAGGCGGAGCCGGCCGTCGGCGGGCGGGCGAAACCGAATCCCACCAGAGGCGTCGATTGCGGCTTGCCCTGCAGCGTCTTGCACATGGCCGTCATGAACGGCACGAAGGTGTTTTTGAAGTCTCCGGTGGGCCAGTAGGTGTCGAGATCCGGTTCATTCCAGATTTCGATCCCCACCAGTTGTGTGCTCCAGGCTTGCTCAAGCCCGCTCACCGCGTTGGCGAACGCTTCACCGGCGGTTGTCAGGTCGCCGGTCAACGGCTTGGTGGCGCGCACAGTCATCAAGACTGGTAATCCGGCGGCTCGCGCCGCCGCGAACGCATCGCTGATCTGTTTCTGATAGGCCTTGGCGCCGAGGCTGTCGCTCCAGACGCCGAAGCGCACAAAGCTGAATCCGGCAGCTTTGATCTGCTCGGCGTCGGCCGGGGTGAAGTTCTGGATCTTGACCTGAACGCCGATGGTTCTGGCGGGCAGTGACGGGAACAACGCGCTGGCGTGAACCTGCGCGGTAGCACTGAGCATCAACAGGGCGGCGGCACCAAGATGTTTGAGATGTGCTGATTTCATGTCTGCTCTCCTGATGAGAATGACATCTAGCCAATAGTTATCTCGTTGCCTGTATTTCGATGACGAAGAGGGCGCGAAGTGCATGAATGTTATTTTTTGTCGGAAAACTTTCGCCCGAAAATCACAGTTATTTTTAGTCCGGTAATTCTGGTTGGGGGACTTTTAGAGGCCGTGGTACTTAATGCACCGGTATTAACGGGTGAATCTATTTCCGAGTGAAGGAAGGTCTTGCGGGTTCATTCGAATGTGCAAGGCATGTTGGCCGATTGACATTACACGGGAAAGTAAACCTTGTTCAAAAAGATTCTTGTCGTTTGCGTAGGCAATATCTGCCGAAGTCCGACAGCGGAACTTCTGTTGCGCAACGCGCTGACCCCTTCGGCGATCAGCGTGACCTCCGCAGGCCTGTCTGCACGGGTCGGCGAAGGCATGGAGTCGACCGCACGCCAGGTTCTGGAAGACCGTGGGCACAGTGCCGACGGATTCAAGGCACGGCAACTGACAGCGGACATCGTCAATGAATCAGACCTGATTCTGGTCATGGAAAAACAACATGTTAATCAAGTACTGAAGATTGCCTCTCACGCCAGGGGCAAAGTGTTTCTGCTGGGCAAGTGGCAGAGCGAACGAGAAATACAGGACCCGTATCGTCAGGGGCAAGCCGCTTTTATTCATGCCCATGCATTGATTGAAGATGCTGTTAGCTCATGGGCGCAACGCCTGGCGCGTTGATGAATATTCTTCAGTTCAGTGAATGGTAAGAAAGACTTATGCAGTTACCGTCAGTAATCGGCACCCGCGACAACGATCAAGACAGTATTGATCTTCTCGGCATCTTCGGCAGCCTGATCGATCAGAAATGGTTGATCGGTGCGTTCACCGGCGCGTTCATGATGACCGGTGTGGCTTACGCGATCTTGGCCACGCCGGTGTATCTGGCCAACGCGCTGGTGCAGGTCGAGCCGAAAAAGAACGACATGCTCGGTTTTTCCGACCTCAACAGCATGCTCGGCGGACAATCGCCGTCGGTGACCGAAATCGGCATCATCAAATCCCGCGCGGTGATCGGCAAGACGGTCGACGATCTGCGCCTGGACATCGACGTCACCCCCAGCACTTTTCCGCTGATTGGCGGCTTTCTTTCCCGGCGCTATCGCGGCGAGACCGAACTCAGCGTCGCGCCACCGCGTTTCGGCCTGAGCAGCTACGCCTGGGGCGGTGAGCGCCTGGAGTTTGCCAAGCTCAATCTGCCCAAGGAACTGCTGGGCAAGAAACTCACCCTGATCGCCGGCGAACAACATCGCTTCCAACTGCTCGACGACAACGACAACCTGCTGGTCGACGGCGTGGCGGGCGAAGCCTTCGCGCAGGACGGCGTAGAAGGGCAGATCACGCAGCTGTTGGCCAACCCCAGGACCCGTTTCGAAGTGGTGCGCTACCCGCGAATCGTGACCATTCAGGGTTATCAGGACGCGCTGGACATCTCCGAGCAAGGCAAGGAATCGGGGATCATCCGTCTGGCCCTGGCCAGCAGCGATGCTGCCGAAGCAGTGAAGATTCTCAACAAGATCGCTTCGCTGTACGTGGATCAGAACGTACGCCGTACCTCTGCCGAAGCCGCGCAGAGCCTGGCCTTCCTGCAAAGCCAATTGCCGCAGGTCAAGCGTGACCTGGCCAAGGCCAGCGATGCGCTCAACGCCTACCAGACCCACGGCAAGACCGTGAACATCTCGCTGGAAACCCAATCGGTGCTCGGCCAGTCCGTGGCGCTCGAAACGCGGATTTCCGAGCTGAAGCTGCAACAGGCGGAGATGGACCGCAAGTTCACCAAACAGCACCCGGCCTACCGCGCGCTGATGACCCAGATCGGTGAACTGACCCAGCAACAGCGCTCGCTGGAAGACAAGGTTCAGGACCTGCCGGCCACGCAGCAGGAATTGCTCAACCTGACCCGCGACGTCGAAGTCGCCTCACAGATCTACACCCAGTTGCTGAACAAGTCCCAGGAACTGGACATCATCCGCGCCGGTGCCGTGGGTAACGTGCGTCTGGTGGATACGGCGGATGTCGACCTGACCAGCCCGGTCAAACCGAAAAAAGCCCTGATCGTGCTGATCGCTACTTTCCTCGGCGCCTTTGTCGGCGTGGCGCTGGTGCTGTTGCGCAAATCCCTGAGCAAGGGCCTGGAAGGGCCGGAAGCCATCGAACAGCTCGGCTTGCCGGTCTACGCGTCGATTCCCTACAGCGCCCTGCAACAGGAGGAGGACAGCAAAAAAGTCCGGGCCAAAATCGCGGCAGACACGCCGGCATACCTGCTGGCCCTGCGCAACCCGACGGACCTGTCCATCGAATCGATCCGCAGCCTGCGCACCTGCCTGCACTTCGCGGCGCTGGATTCGACCAACAACCGCATCATGATTTCCGGCCCTAGCCCGCAGGTCGGCAAGACCTTCGTCTCCTCCAACCTCGCGGCGGTCATGGCCCAGAGCGGGCAGCGCGTCGTGCTGATCGACGCCGACATGCGCAAGGGGCATCTGCACAAGACCCTGAACACGCCGATCACCAACGGCTTGTCGGATCTGCTGGTCAAGCGCTGCACCCTCGATCAGGCGATCAACAAGGTCGAAGTCGACAACCTGCACTTCATCAGCCGTGGCCAGGTTCCACCGAACCCTTCCGAACTGTTGATGCACGCCAATTTCCGCGAACTGCTGGCGCAACTCAGCGAGCGCTATGACGTGGTGATCATCGACACGCCACCGCTGCTGGCCGTGACCGATGCGGCGATTGTCGGTCGCGAAGCCGGCATCAGCCTGATTGTCGCGCGGTTCGGGGTGAACCCGGCCAAGGAAATCGAAATGACGATCCGTCGTTTCGCCCAGAACGGTATCGAGTTGAAGGGCGCGGTGTTTAACGGCGTCGAGAAGCGTGCGGCCAGCTATTACGGCAACGGCAGCTATTACAACTACGAATACGCGTCCGACCAGTCCTGAATTTCAGCGACGGTCCTTACAGGCATGAAAGTGGGTGGGTTGTGAAAAAAATACTGCACGTGGCGGAAACGATCAAAGGTGGGGTGGCGACGGTCATCCGCACGATTTCGGCGGCTCCGGAAGACGGGCGCTATGAGCTGGTGTACCTGGTCCCGCTCGACCAGAAGAAAGAGCTGCACGGCATCGATGCACAGCAGATCCGCACCTTCGCCCGAAGCGGGCGGAATGTGCCGTCTCTGCTGCGTTTTGCCTGGCAACTGGCGCGGGTCCTGCTCAAGGAAAAACCCGATGTGGTGCATCTGCACAGCACTTTTTCCGGGGTGATCGGCCGTTGCGTGTGTGTGCTGCTGCGGCCGTGGCGCAAGCCGAAAATCGTCTACTGTCCCCATGCGTTTTCGTTCCTGATGGAAAGCTCGCCGGTCAAGCAGAAAGTCTATGCGTGGATCGAGCGGGTGCTGCAGAAGGTCACGGACAAGATCATTTGCGTCAGCCAGTTCGAGCTGGACAAGGCCGCGAAATTTGGCATCGAGCGCCAGCGCATGACGCTGATCTACAACGGCATCGATCACAAGCATGACGAACGCAAGGCCAACGATCCGGCACCGATTCATCTCCTGTTCGTCGGTCGTCTCGACTATCAGAAAGGCTTCGACGTGTTGCTCAAGGCCTACAGCGAAGCAAAACGCAGCGACCTGAAACTGACGGTGGTGGGCAGTGCGGTGAACGAGGACGTCGTCGAATGTCCGCCGCTGGACGGGGTGGAATACCTGCCCTGGGTGACGCCAACCGAAGTGCACGCGCTGTATCAGCAAGCCGATGCGCTGATCGTGCCGAGTCGCTGGGAAGGCTTTGCCATGGTGCCGCTGGAAGGCATGGCGCTGGGTCTGCCGGTGATCGCCAGCGACTGCACGTCGTTGCCCGAGCTGGTCACCCATGGTGTCTCCGGTTACGTGTTCCCCGCCGGTGACCACCAGGCCCTGGCCGATCGCCTGAAGAAAATCCAGAAGCCTGCGTTGTCGGCCCTCGGCATCGAAGGTCGGCGCATCGTCCGCGAGCGTTTCAGCGCCGCGTTGATGATCCGCCAGACCTACGACGTGTATTCCGCTCCCTCTTATTAAGTAGAACTCCGCTCATGAACGTAACGATTTTGCATGGCTACAGTGCCTCCAACTCCGGCGATGGTCTGCTGGTCGATCTGGCCATTGCGCTGGTGCAGCGCAACTTTGGCGAAGACACCGCGATCAGTGTCGTGGCGTCCGATCCGGACTCTTTCAAGTACCTACCGCACCCGCGCTTCGACGCGCCGGTGATGGCGGCCAAGGGCCTGGGTCGGGTCAAGGAAGCGGTGTTCCTCAACCAGTCCTACGCGGGGCTGGCGGATCTGTTGAAGAAAACCGATCTGATCGTCGGCGTCGGTGGCGGCTACATGCGCTCGAAAAGTGCCTTCGAGCACATCAAGCTGAAACTCGGCCACGCCAAGCAACTGGAAACCGCGATCCTCAGCAAGGTGCCGTCGGTGTACCTGCCGCAAAGCATCGGGCCGTTCCACGGCGACAGCGACAAGATCGTCGGCCACTACGCCAGCGCCGATGCGGTGTTCGTGCGCGATAACCGTTCCTCGGCGCTGTTCGATGCTTGCGAGAATGTCTACCGCGCACCGGACCTCGCGGTGCAGGCGCTGGCCGGCAAGATCCTTCAGCAACCCAAGTTCACCCGCTGCGCCTCGACGCCGGCCACGGTGTGCGTGGTGCTGCGCAAGCCGCCGGCATGGAGCAAGGAAAAGAAACTTGCCTACGTGGCCAACCTGAAAGTGCTGCTGCAGCGTTTGAAGAACAAAAGCAAAGTGGTCTGCGCCGTACAGAGCGCCGTGCGCGGTAACGATGACGGCGCGTTCTATCGCGAACTGGGCATCACCGAAGACCTGCTGCCGCTGAAGGCGACGCTGGCCAAATACCAACCGGACCTGGTGATTTCCGTACGCCTGCACGGCGCGATCGAATCGCTGCTTTCGGGGGTGCCGGCGTACCACATCAGCTACGAACGCAAAGGCTTCGGCGCCTATCAGGACATGGGCGTCGAGGACTGGGTCATCAACGGCGGCGACATCAATGTCGACACCATCATAGACACCGTTTACGCGCCTGACGCGCTGTCGAATTTCGGCAAACGCCTGACCGACACCTGCCGCGAGATCGAGGCGAAAACCGTGGCCATGGACGACATCATCAAGGGCGTCATTCGATGATATTCCGGCTGTTGCTGCGAGGCGGGGCACTGGGCGCGAAGTTCCTGCTGGTGCTCGCCATCACCCATTACCTCGGTTACGAGGCGCTGGGTTTTTACGGCGTGGTGGTCGCGGCGTCGTTGATCGCGTCGAAGTTCTACAGCGTCGGTTTCAGTTCCGAGATCAATCGGCTGATCAGCGTAGGCGGCAGTTCGCGCCGGGTCGTGGACAAGGTGCTGCTGCTGTACCTGGCCGTGGGCCTGGCGCTGTCGGTGCTGACGGTGCTGATTTATTCACTGTTCCAGTCGGTGGAGGCGACCACCGCGCTGATCGCTTGCGTGACGCTGGTACTGCTCACCGAACACCTGTCGTTCGAGATCAACTCGTTCGTGTTTTCCGCGCAGAAAGCCACGGCGGGTGCGCTGTTGTTTTTCATCAAGACCGGGCTCTGGGCATTGCTGGCCGTGGGCGGCATGGCGCTCGGGTGGGTGTCTGGAATCGCCAGCGTGCTGTGGCTGTGGGTCATCGCCAACGTGCTGGTGATCGTCGCCGGTTACCTGATCGTGGTGAACGTCCATCGCGGGCGGGAAGAGGGGACGCTGGCCACCGCCGCCGTGTGGAAAGCCGGGTTGCCGTTTTATCTGGGCACTGGCCTGATCGCGCTGAGTCAGTATGCCGAGCGCTTTCTGATCATCGACCTCGAACCCTACGCCAGCCTCGGTAAATACGTGTACGCGTGGTCGGCGGCCAACACCTTGCAGGCGCTGTCCTACGCGGTGGTGGCGGTGGTCGGGATTCCGCTGCTTGCCAAGCGTTATCAGGCCGATCAGCAACCGTTCACGGTCCGGCAGTTGTTCGTGAACAAGTGGGTCGCGCGTTCGCTGGTGGTGTCGGCGGCGGTCGCGGTGGGCATTTATCTGTTCTTCAACGTGGTGCTCGATTACGTCGCCACCAGTGTTCCGCGTCCGGACAACGGCATCCTCGGCGTGCTGATTTTCTCCTTCGCCCTGCGTGCCATTGGTGACATCGTCTGGGGCGGGTTGATCGCTTCGAAAAACAGCCGGGTGTCCCTGGCCAGCGCGGCCATTTGTCTGTTGGTTTCAGTGCCGGTCAGTTACCTGCTGATCAAGCACTGGTCGATCTACGGCGCGGCCTGGGGCAACGTCTTCGCGATCACCGTGCAGCTCGCCGTGATTGCGCTGCTGACTCGTGCCACGCGGGCGAAAAAGGCTGTCGTGTCATGGGCCTGAAACTGCCGTGCATCGAGTTTCGCGGCCGCCGACTCGACTCCTCGCTGTCGTTCCTGATCCTGTTCACCGGGCTGTTTCTGTCGGTGGCGATGCCGCTGCTGATTCCCCGCGATCCCGGCCCGGATGCGATGACTCTGTGGTCGTCGTATGCCCGGGCCGACAACTGTAATTTCTGGAACCCGTTCTCGCCGGATCGCTCGTCCTACGAGTGTTCGGCGTTCCTGTTGCGGCCCACCGGGATCAACCTGACCAACGCCTGGGCCTACGGGATGTTCTGCAACTTTTTCCTCACGGCGATTCCCGTGGTGGTGTTCCGGCGCATGCCGCTGACCATCTTCGGAACCCTGTGCCTGTGGGGCATCGTGCGTTCGTTCTTCCTGGAAAACCTGACCAAGGAAATCATCGTGTCGGTGGCGGTGCTGAGCATTCTGTTCAGCTCGTTGACGCGCAAATATCGCGGCGGATTTTTCCTCTCGGCGGTGATCTACGGCGTGCTGATCCGGCCCTACTGGATTCTGTTTTCGCTGTCCTGGGTCGGCGTCTGCGTGATGAAGAAATACGTCTCGCGCACGACCTTCTTCCTGATGCTGTTCCTGTTCTATCTCGCGGTTGCGATGGCGATCCAGCTGGCGCTGGGCTTTCCGGTGTCGTCGATTCGCGCCAGCAACAACGAACTGCGCACGGCGGGCGAAGAGGGTTCCAAATCGCTGATCGTGTCGTGGCTCAGCGGCAGCGACTTCGTCTCGCAGGCCCTGGACTCGATGATCATTTTCTTCCGGTTGTCGTTCCCCGTTGAGCTGATCCTGCTGTCCGGACCGGGCCAGGTGATCTTCGTGGCGTTGATGATCATGACCGCGCTGCTGCTGTTCAAAGTCATCACCTCGACCGATTACAAGGGCGCGCCGATCCAGACCAAACCCAAGGAACTGATCGCGATTCCGCTGGCGTTCCTGCTGGTTCAAGGCTTGTTCGAACCGGACTTCGGCTCGTTCGCCCGGCACTTTTCGATGGTGGTGCCGGTGCTGTTCGTGGGCCTGGGTCTGATGCTGCGGGCGAACAAACCGGTGAAGGTTGAATCAAGAATTCTGAATTGAGGCGGGTGCTTTATGTCGAGCAAGAAAAAGTCCCTGGAGATCGAAACCCTGCGTGGCCTGGCGTGCCTGTTGCTGGTGCTCTATCACGTGATCGGGCCGTTGGGCGGTGGTTTGAAAATCGACATCGGCTCGCCGTTCCGGGTGATCGCCGATTCGATGGTGTACGTGCGCATGCCGCTGTTCACCTTCATCTCCGGCTACATCTATTCCATCTACAAGATTCGCGGCAATGACTTTTCCGCGTTCTTCAGCGGCAAGGTGCGGCGGCTGATCGTGCCGCTGTTTTGCGTGGGTGTGCCGTTCTCGGTGTTGCAGGCGGTGGGGCCGGGCGTGAACAAGGATGTCAGCGTGATGGATGCGCTGTTGTCGTTCTATGTGCCGATCAACCACTTCTGGTTCCTGCAGGCGGTGTTCATCATTTTCATGTTCGTCGGCCTGCTGGAATGGCGCGGGTTGCTGCGCACGCCAACGCGCCTGTATCTGCTGTTCGCGTTCGCGGCGGCGGTGTTCCTGCTGCCAGCGTTTCCGGTGGATGCGTTCGGTATCAACGGGGCGATTTATCTGCTGCCGTTCTTTGTGGCGGGCATGATCGGCCAGGAGAAAGTCAGCGAGCTGAAGCAGACGTTCAAGGTGATCGGCCCGCTGGTGTTTGTGCTGATCTCGCTGACGCTGTTGTACGTGGCGTCGGTGGACCGCGAGCTGATCGTCGACCGCCGCAGCCTGATCGGCCTGACGGTGGGCTGCGTGTCCTGCCTCGCGCTGCTGTCGAGTGACATGCGCTCGAAGGCGCTGACCTGGCTCGGCGGTTACTCCTATGCGATTTTCCTGTTTCATGTGTTGTTCGCCGCCACGTCGCGCTCGATCCTCGGCCGCTTGGGCGTGAAAGACGAAAGCGTGCTGGTGTTCTGCGGCGTGACGTGTGGCTTGCTCGGGCCGGTGGTGTTGTCGATGATTTTCAGTCGGTTCAACTTCACCTCCGTGCTGTTCCTTGGCGAACGTGCCGCGACCAAGAAGAAACCGGCAGCGACCATCGCGCCGGTGGCGCAGACCCGATGAAGGAAGCGATTCATGCTGGCTGTTGATGATGTGCCGCCGGTGGCGGCGTCGGTGGTGCAAATCGGCGATGCTCGCGAGCGGTTTGGCCAGTGGCGCGAGGGCAAGGCCGGCAAGGTGTTGTCGATCTCGGTGATCGGCGACAGCTACAGCGCCGGGCAGGATTTCTACCTGAACAAACTGGTGCAACGGGTGGCCGGGGAGGTCGGGTTTGCCGGGCCGGGTTATGTCGGCTTCAACCACGGCGCAGCGTTGGGCGGCACGCATTTCAAGTACACCCGCAGCAGCGAAAAATACTTCGGCGGCGACTGGCAGGTCTCCGGCCTCGGCCAGGCCAGCCCCGACAGCCGCACGGTGACCGGCCGCCCCGGCGCCTGGCTGCAAGTCGAGGCCAACCCGACGCCCGCCATCAACACCGCCGTCACTCAGGCGAAACTGCTCTACCTCGGCAACGGTGATTCCAGTGAGTTGCGTTATCGCTGGTCACCTTCCGCCGACTGGCAGCCGTTGAAACTCGCGGGCGAGGGTGTTCAGGAAGTCCCGTTGTCTGGCACATCCGCCGCGACCGACTGGGCTTTCAGGCTGGAAGTGGTTAAGGGCACGCCGACCTTGTTCGGCCTGTGGCTGAGCAACGATCAGAACGGGATTCGGGTGTCGAAACTGGCCGCGTCCGGCGCGGCGTCGGCTGATTTCTACCACGACGATGCCCGCTGGCAGGCGCAGTGGAAAGCCGTTGTGTCGAAGATTCCCGCAGACATTTACCTGATCATGCTCGGTGGCAACGATCAGGGTTTTGGCGTGAAGCCCGAGCAGTATCTGCACAACGTTCAGGGGCTGGTCGGCATGCTCCGCGAGATTCAACCGGCGGCGAGCATCAACCTGATCCTGCGTCAGGACACCACCCGCTCCAGCGCCTATCCGATGTCGGCTTATGCGCAGGTCATCGAGCCCTGGGCCCGTGAGCAGCGTCTGGGTTACGCCAATCTGCAATGCGCGTTCGGCACCGACGTCAAACGCTACGCCGCAGCCATGATCGGGCCGGACAAGATTCATCCGGTCCCGGCCACGGGTGGGCGGGTGATTGCCGATTACTTCTATCGTTGGGTCGTGGGCGGACAGCAAAAAGTCACGCCACAGGACAACTGTGGCGAGACTTCGAAGTAGTCGTCAGTTGTCGAACAGATCCAGATGGCTCAGCAGCTCTGCGGTTTTTTGCGGCATCAACTGCGTCACGCAACGGGTTTCCACGTTGACGATGATCGCCGGGTCGTTGCAGCAGATCCGCACGCGAAAACGCCAGTCGCTGAAAATCACTTTCAGGCCGTCGCGGTCATCGACCTCCAGCGCCTGTTCGCCATAGATCCGTTTCAGGTGGGCGAGCAGGGGATAGGGATCGCGCATCGGTCGGCGTATGTCCCCGGAGGAGGGAAACACACCGATGCGATCGACCAGCAGCAGGGTGCCCAGCCACGGGCCATTGGCGCTGGGCAATGGCTGATGGCGGGATAACCAGCTCATCACCCCGAGGTTGTCCACCTCACGTTCAATCTCTGCGGAATGTTGTGCAATGTTCATGGTTGCCTCGTTGGATGTGCGTGCTGCAATGAATCAGTGGGGGCCGCTCAGCGGCCCTTCAGGTAAACGTTGTCGTAGCAGAAGTTGGTCGCCTGCAGGTAACCCTCGGCGTCGCCGCAGTCGAAGCGCAGCCCCTTGAACTTGTAGGCCAGCACGCAACCGTTCTGCGCCTGTTTCATCAGGGCGTCGGTGATCTGGATTTCGCCGCCCTTGCCCGGCTCGGTGTCGGCGATCAGGTCGAAGATGTCCGGCGTGAGGATGTAGCGGCCGATGATCGCCAGGTTCGACGGTGCGTCTTGCGGGGCCGGTTTTTCCACCATGTGGTTGACCCGGTAGATGCCCTCGGAAATCGCCTCGCCGGCGATCACGCCGTACTTGTGGGTCTGGTCGCGCGGGACTTCCTGGATGGCGACGATCGAGCAGCGGAATTTCTTGTACAGCTCGATCATCTGCGTCAGCACGCCGTCGCCTTCGAGGTTCAGGCACAGGTCGTCCGCCAGCACCACGGCAAAGGGCTCGTCACCGATCAGCGGGCGGCCGCTGAGGATCGCGTGGCCCAGGCCTTTCATTTCCACCTGACGGGTGTAGGAGAACGTGCAGGTGTCGATCAGCTCGCGAGTGCCGGCCAGGAATTTCTCTTTCTCGGTGCCACGGATCTGGTGTTCGAGTTCGTAGCTGATGTCGAAGTGGTCTTCCAGTGCGCGCTTGCCCCGTCCGGTGACGATGGCCATGTGTTGCAGGCCGGCGTCCCGTGCTTCTTCAACGGCGTATTCGATCAACGGCTTGTTGACGATCGGCAGCATTTCCTTGGGCATGGCTTTGGTGGCCGGCAAGAAACGCGTGCCATAACCGGCAGCGGGGAACAAACATTTACGGATCATAAAAGTTTCCTGGTCATTCATGGCGCACTGCCATCGTTTATTGCAATAACGAAGGTTGCAAGTTATTGAAGCTGTACTTTAATACCTGACTCGGGAGATGAGTGGCAAATAGCAATGAGTGTAAAACACGACAATGTTATGAGATGTCGGTTTGACAGTTATTGGTTATTTTTAGTCGGCATCCGTTGATAGTGATGAATGCGCGGGAGTGCTAATAAGTACCAGGCAATACAGTTTGGCTTGTAAAAATATTTATAGCCAGTGATTGAACTGTTTTTGTTTCTGGTTGTTGTCGCGCGGTTTGTGTGAATCAAGACACACATTAAACAAACAGCGCTTGACACGCGAGTTGGCACTTTTCCCACTTATGGACCGCGCTATGAAGATTCTGGTAACGGGTGGCGCCGGCTATATCGGCTCGCACACCACACTTGCACTACTTGAAGCAGGTTATGAAGTTGTAGTTCTGGATAATCTTTGCAACAGCAGCGACGCCGCCTTGCACGCGGTGGAAGCCATTTGCGGCAAAAGTGCGCTGATGATTCGCGGAGATGTCTGTGACCGGGCCCTGCTGGACCGGATTTTCCAGCAGCACGCCATCGATGCCGTGCTGCATTTCGCCGGGCTAAAGGCCGTGGGCGAGAGCGTGCGCAAGCCGCTCGAATACTACGAAACCAACGTCAGCGGCAGCATCACGCTGTGCCAGGCGATGGCAGCGGCGGGGGTGTTCCGGCTGGTGTTCAGTTCGTCCGCCACGGTCTACGGCGAGCCTGAGCAGATGCCGATCCGCGAGGACTTCCCGACCGGCAATCCGACCAATCCCTACGGTCAGTCCAAGCTGATCGTCGAAAACGTGCTGCGCGACCTGTGCCAGTCCGAACCGCGCTGGAGCATTGCGCTGCTGCGCTACTTCAACCCGATCGGCGCGCATCACAGCGGCCAGATGGGCGAAGACCCCAACGGCATCCCCAACAATCTGGTGCCTTACATCAGCCAGGTGGCGGTCGGCAGCCTCAAGGAGTTGTCGATCTTCGGCGACGACTACCCGACGGTCGACGGCACCGGCGTGCGTGATTACATCCACGTCGTCGACCTGGCGGACGGGCACCTGAAAGCCCTGCAAACCATCGCCGACCGCACTGGCATTCATACCTGGAACCTCGGCACCGGCGATGGCTACAGCGTGTTGCAGGTGCTGCGCGCCTTCGAGCAGGCCTGCGGGCAGCCGGTGCCTTACCGGGTGATGCCACGGCGTTCCGGGGATATTGCCGAGAGCTGGGCCGACGCTTCGAAGGCGGCGAAGGAACTCGGCTGGAAAGCCACGCGCAACTTGCAGGACATGGTCACCGACACCTGGCGCTGGCAATCGAATCATCCCCGGGGTTATCAGGGATGATGGCGTTTTAGTGCAATGTTAGTTTCAGTCAGGTTGTTAGATATCGTCGGGAAATTAGACTGGCAATGCCTTTTGCAAGTCCGTAGATATAAACCTGCCGTTCGACTTTTATCAGTTGGGTAAGACTGTGAAAGAACAACGGATCTTGTTCGCGCTTTTTGCGACTTGAACTCTACCACCTCTAACGAACACCCGATGTTCAGGTGCGATGTTAGAAAGGAGTTGATATGAAGAAAGTGATGGCGATCGCCCTGTTGACGATGTTGAGCAACTGGGCCTCCGCAGCTGAAGCGCCGCTTACAGCAGTGACCAATGTATCTGGCAGTGTCGCGGCTTCTACAGCGCCTGCTGCCAGTACTGCCATGGTCGCCAGTGCTGTAGCGGCGTCCAACAGTGGTGGAAGTGCCAACGGCGGTACAACGGGTACCACCGGTACCACGGGTACAACCGGCACGCACAACTAACTGAAGTATCTGTTGGTGCAGTACAGGGTCGCCCGACGAAAGTCGGGTGACTTTGTTTTTGGATTCGCCCTTGAATAGCGTAGTGCCATTATGACCCGTCGTTTTTCTCTTTTATTGTTGGCAAGTATCGCTTTGCAAGGTTGCATGTTCTCCCCCGGCCAGTACCTGAGCACCAGTAGCATCACGCGCCAGGGTGCCAGCGAAAGCAGCCGGGTCGAGCTCATTCAGATCACCCCCAAGCTCATCGCCATGAACCGCGCCACGTACAAGCGTGAGTCGGTGCCGGCGGAGTTGTTGGCGACCCCGGCCGAATACCGCATCGGCAGCAACGATGTGCTGTACATCACGGTCTGGGATCACCCCGAGCTGACCGCCCCTTCGGGTGCGCAACAGCAGATCGATGCCAACGGTCGTCTGGTACGTTCCGACGGCACGTTGTATTACCCGTACATCAAGGAAGTCCAGGCCGCCGGCAAAACCATCCAGCAACTGCGCTCGGACATCGAGCAACGCCTCTCGGCGTTCATTGCCGAGCCGCAAGTGGATGTCGCGGTGCTGCGTTTTGCCAGTCAGAAAGTCGTGGTCTCGGGCGCCGTGGCCAAGGCCGGCCCCCAGGCGATTTCGACCAACCCGCTGAGCGTGGTCGAGGCCCTCGGTTCGGCCGGTGTCGATACCAACAATGCCGACTTGTCCGGGCTGATGCTGACGCGCAACGGGCGGGTCTATCCGCTCAATCTCGATGCGCTCAATCAGCAGGATTCCGAATTGCAGAACGTCTACCTCAAGGGTGGCGATCAGCTGTATCTGCCGTACAACGACAACAAGCGCATCTACGTGATGGGCGAGGTCAACCAGCCCCGTGCGCTGAGCTTCAAGACCGCCACCATGAATCTGTCCGACGTGCTCGGTTCGGTCGGCGGCTTGAGCCAGACCACCTCCAACGGCAACGCCGTGTACGTGATTCGCGGGGTGGAAAACCTCGACGTGGAGCCGGCGAAAATTTATCAGCTGGAAGCCGAGTCGCCGACCGCCATGGCGCTCGCCTCACACTTCGAAGTGCGGCCCCAGGACGTGGTGTATGTCGGGCCTGCCAACGTGACTCGCTGGAATCGCCTGATCAGCCAGTTGGTGCCGTCGGCATCGATTGTCGGGACCGGGGCTTCCGCTGCGAAGAACTGGAGCGAATACAGTAACAACAGCAAATAAGGCCGCCGACTGTGAAAACGTTGAAAGTGGGCGTGTGCCTGATGGCGGCCGTTTTGTTGAGTGGCTGCAATCCGCTGATGAGCGCTTCGTTGAACAACCTCAAGGCGTCGGTCATCGGGCCGGATGAACTCGATGTGTCGGCGGAGCAGGTGGCCGGGGTCAAGTATCCCCAACTCAAACTGACCACACCGTCCGGTTCCGGGGTGCTGGCGCTGGTGCGCGAACGCGAGGACCTGCAGTTCTGGGTCGCCTCCGGCAAGCAGGTGCTGCTGATGCGCGACGGCCTGGCGATGCGCAGCATCGGTCTGGGCGCGGAGGGTGATCTGGACGGCACTCGCCTGTCCGATGACTCGCCGTTCAAACAAGGCCTGCACCGAATCACCGACGGCTACACCAGCCGCCGCTGGATCGACCTCTACAAGGGCCAGGAAGTCGGGATCATCCTCAACAGCCGCTTCTCCCGCCGCGCCCTCGAAACCCTCGAGATTCTCGACAAGGAATACACCGTGCTGCGTGTCGATGAGCAGATTGACGCGCCGGCCATCGGCCTGCGCGCGACCAATCGTTACTGGGTCGATCCGGTGGACGGTTTCATTGTGCAGAGTGAGCAGCAACTGACCTCGCAGTTGCGGGTCAGGATCGTGCAACTGACCCCTGACCGCAGGCATCTCCCGTGAAGCGGCTCAGAGCGCTGGCGGCGTGTTTGATGTTGCTCACCGGGGGCAGCGAGGCAGCGGTCATCGTCAGCGGTGATGTCGCCAACCCCGGCCCGGTCGAATTGCCGGCGGGCGGGCGTTTGCGCGATGTGATCGGCGAGGCCGTGCCGAATGCCGAAGGTTATTGGCTGGCGGGCGTTCTGTTGCGTCAGTCATTGCTGGAAGAACAGACGCGACTCAAGGTCGGCGTGCTGTTCGATCTGGATGTGCTGCATCGCATGGCCATGCTGTTCGACAAGCCGAGTCGTGCGGCGCTGGCACAGCGACTGGCCGAGCAGGTCCGGCAGATGCCGGTGACCGGGCGGCAGATCGCCGATCTCGATCCGGTGGCGGTGGAAGTCGGTTTCGCCCGCAACATCCGTCTCGACGATGGCGATCAACTGATCTACCCGAAACGGGTCGACGAAGTCGAAGTGCTGGGCGCGGTCGCCGAGCCGTGCCGCTTGCCTTACCAGCCGTTGCAGGAAGCCCGCGAATACCTGCAGGGCTGCACGTTGCTGGAGGCCGACGCCGATGCCGACTACCTGTGGCTGATCCAGCCCAACGGCGAATCGCGGCGGGTCGGCATCGCCCACTGGAACCGCGAGAGCGGGCAGATGCCCGTGGCCGGCAGCAAGATTCTGGTGCCGGTGAAAAACGATGATCTGGATCCGCCTGTCCCTGAACTGAATCAGCAGTTGGCCGAATTGATTGCCACGCAGTTGGCTGAGGTGGTTCGTTGAATTTGCGTTTTGCAGCAGTGTTGTTATTGCCGTGTGGCCTGGTGCATGCCGAGCCACGCATTACCCAGAATGACTTCGGCGGCGTCGGTCTGTTGCAGACCCCGACCGCGCGCATGTCGCCCGCCGGTGAGTTGAGCGTCAACGCCAACCGCACCGAACCGTACAGCCGATACAGCGTTTCGTTGCAGCCGCTCGACTGGCTGGAAGGTTCGTTTCGCTACACCGCCATCACCAACCGTCCGTACGGTTCCGAAGCGCTGAGCGGCAGCCAGAGCTATAAGGACAAGGCGGTCGACGCCAAGGTCCGGCTGTGGCAGGAAAGCCACTGGGCGCCGGAAGTGGCGCTGGGCTTTCGAGACATCGGTGGTACCGGTTTGTTTGCCAGTGAATTCTTCGTCGCCAACAAGCGCTACGACAATTTCGATTTCAGCGCCGGCATCGCCTGGGGTTACATCGGTAATCGCGGCGACTTCGACAACCCGCTGGGCTGGGCCAGTGATCGCTTCAAAACCAGACCCGATCTGGAAGGCACCGGTGACGTCAACGCCGGGTCGTACTTTCGCGGCAAGCCTGCGTTTTTCGGCGGCGTGAGTTACCAGACACCCTGGGATCGTCTCAGCCTGAAACTCGAATACGAAGGCAACGACTACAAGCACGAGCCGAAGGACAACATCATCAAGCAGGACTCGCCGATCAACCTCGGCGCGGTGTTCAAGGTGACCGATTCCCTCGATCTGAGCGCCGCGTGGGAGCGGGGCAACACGGCGATGTTCGGCGTCACGTTCCACACCAACTTCGTCAGCCGCAAGGCCCCGGCCAAGACCTTCGACCCACCGGCCGAACCGCTGCCGGCGAAGGCGCCGGCCACGACGATGGAGGAGGTCAACTGGGCCGACGTGTCGCGCCGCTTGCAGCAGAACGCTGGCTACAAGGTCGAGCGCATCACCCAGCGCGATTCCGAACTGATCGTGTACGGCGAGCAGCAGCGCTACTTCCATTCGCCCAAGGCCGTTGGCCGCGCGAGCCGGATTCTCGACAACAGCGTCAACGACGACATCGACTGGTTCACCGTGGTCAACAAGCGCTACGACCTGCCGCTGGAAGAAACCAGCGTGCCCCGGCAGACCTTCCGCGAAGTGATCAACAACGAAGAACCGCTGGAATCGCTGCACCGCACCACCGAGATCAATCCGGCAATGCCGCGCAACGAGAAAACCCTCTACACCGAAGCGCCGCAGCACTTCAATTACGGCGTCGGCCTGGGTTTCAAACAGAACGTCGGCGGCCCCGATGGTTTGCTCTATCAGTTCACTGCCGATCTGGACGCCGAGTACCGCTTCAACCGCAACACCTGGTGGAACGGTTTGCTCAGTCAGAACCTGATCAACAACTTCGACAAGTTCACCTACGACGCACCCAGCGGCCTGCCGCGTGTGCGCACCGATTTGCGTCAGTACCTGACCACGTCGGACACCACCATGCCGCTGTTTCAGGTCAGCCACGCCGAGCAACTGGACAAGGATTTGTACGGCATGGTCTACGGCGGTTATCTGGAGTCGATGTTCGCCGGGGTCGGGGGCGAGGTGCTGTTTCGTCCAACCGGCAAGCGCTGGTCGATCGGTGCGGACCTGAACTATGTGCGTCAGCGTGAGTTCGACCAGGGCTTCGGCCTGCGTGATTACTCGGTCTGGACCGGCCACGTCACCGGCTACACCGACCTGCCGTTCGACACGCTGGCCGCGGTCAGCGTCGGGCGTTATCTGGCGGGCGACTTTGGCGGCACGGTGGATATCTCCCGCGAGTTCTTCAACGGCGTACGTTTTGGCGCCTGGGCGACCATCACCACCGCCGGCAGCGCCGAGTATGGCGAGGGTAGTTTCGACAAGGGGCTGTACCTGTCGATTCCGTTCGACGAAATGATGAGCATGTCGACCATGCGCCGCGCCAACCTGGTGTGGGCGCCGCTGACCCGTGACGGTGGCGCGCGGCTCAATCGCAGCTTCCAGCTGCATTCGATGACGGACAGTCGGGAAGGGGACATGTTCTATCGGAACTTCGGGAAGATTACCGAGTAGGTTCGGGAGAGCGGGGAGTCAGTGGGAGTGGGGTTGCTCCGGGCGGTGTTCCACCGCTATCGCGAGCAGGCTCGCTCCCACATTTGTTTGAGGTGAATAGCAAATCCTGATCCGCTCATCATCCTTGTGGGAGCGAGCCTGCTCGCGATGGCGCTAGTACAGCCAACATCAAAGCATCTGTCACTCCTCGGCTTCAGAGCCCCGACCACCCCCCAAATCCCGCCCACAAAAAAGGGGACTTTCGTCCCCTTGCGGTGTTGCCTTCTCAAGCGCTGCGTCTCAGTAAATATCCTTCGACAGCAGGGTGAACGGCGTCTTCACCAGGATCTTCACATCCAGCCACAGCGACCAGTTGTTGATGTACTTCAGGTCGATCTCGACGCGCTTTTCCATCTTGTCGAGCGTGTCTGTCTCGCCCCGGCAACCGCTGATCTGTGCCAGGCCAGTGATGCCCGGTTTGATTCGGTGGCGGGCCATGTAGGCGAGGATCTTGCCCGAGTAGTAGTTGTTGTGCGCGACGGCGTGCGGACGTGGGCCGACCAGCGCCATGTGGCCTTGCAGCACGTTGAACAGTTGCGGCAGCTCGTCCAGCGAAGTGCGACGGATAAAGCGACCGACTGGCGTGATGCGCGAATCGTTGCGGCTGGCCTGTTTGACGTCATGGTCATCGTGCACACGCATCGAGCGGAATTTCCAGACCTTGATCACCTTGCCGTTCCAGCCATGGCGATCCTGCTTGAAAAACACCGGGCCGGGCGAGGTGAGCTTCACCGCCAGCGCCACGGCCAGCAGCACCGGGCTCAACAGGATGATCGCCAGCAGGGCGACGGCTTTCTCCACCAGGCTCTTGCTCAGCGCAGCGGTCGGGCGGCTGGTCAGCGGGCTTTCGTTGAGGTAGATCGCCGGCAGACCGTCCACGACTTTCACCGAGTGGTTGAGCAGCGTCAGGCTGTTCAGGTCCGGCACCCAGACCACGTCAACGTTGGCATCCAGCAGATCGACGTACATGGCTTCGATGTTGGCGGCTTCCGACAGCGGCAGCGTGATGTACAAGCGGCGGATGTCGTGGGTCTGGATCAGCTCGAGCAATTCGTCCTGAGCGCCGACGACGCGAGGGGCGTCCGCTTCCAGGGACGGCTTGTCGCCGTTGCTGACCAGGCCGACCAGCGGCAGGTTTTCGTGCTGGCTCAACTTCTTCGCCAGGCCCAGCGCCAGTTCGCCGGTGCCGACGATCAGGGTCTTGTGTTCGCTTTTGCGCGAACGCTGGTAGAACTTCGAGAACGCATGCAGCGGTGCGTAAAGCAACGCCTGGCCGAGGAAACCGTAGACCGCCCACTCAAGGATGACCTGGCGGGAAAACAGCGCATCGGCCTTGCAGATGAAGGCGATGAACGCCAGCCCGGCCATGGTCATGAACCAGCCCACGAACAGTCGACCCAGCCCGGTCAGGTAATTGTCTCGCTTTCGATACGCGCCGCTGAAGGTATAAGCCGGCACCGAGGCCAGTACCGCCAGGATTGTGCACATCCGATAGTAGAACTCGACGGTGCCCGTGTGCTGTTCGGCGAGTATGAACAACAGTGAAACAATGAAAGTCTGTGCCAGCGCCCATTGGCCCCAAAAGGTCAGTCCCTTGAGGCCGGTGTTTCGATTGATACGAAGAGAAAGATCCATACGATATCCCCAAAAGACGTCCATTCAGGTTTCGACAGTAGAAAACCGAGTTGTTAAGCAGACTTGTTATTGTTGTTTGAGCCAGTGTCTTGAGGTAACAACGCCGGTATGCGGAACTGTCGTCAGTCAATAGACTAAGTTATTACCGGGGATGCTGTCTGACGAGTTCTAACAAGATGGCACAGTGCCAACTTATTTAAATTTCCAATATTCAAACGTTAGAAAAGGTCGAAAGGCAGGGGGTGAATAATCAATCTTGTGTTTGCTATCGTAGGTGGGGTCAGGAGGCGGGTATAACCAGGGAGGGGTGAAACCAAACAGAGTGCTTTTTTATTTTTGTAATCGCACTTGTATCTGTTTGTCTTGGTAGTGAGGGATGTTGTTTAGGCAACAACTTCCTGGATCAGGCAATAACCGCGATTGCGTACGGCACGAAACAATCGTTCACCGTTGCTGGCGTTCTTGAATTTGTCTTGAAGACGGCTCAGGCACATTTCCAGTCCCCGGTATTGCTCCGGCTCGCGACCGATGCTGAGGATCAGATCGTCCCGACTGACAACACGTTCTTCGTGGTGGAGCATTTTGCGGACCAGTGCGGTTTCGAGCCCGGTGAGACTGATTTCGACACCCTCTTTCGTCAATGCACCCTGATCATTGTCCAGGTGCCAGGCTTCAGTGCAGGGCGCGTCGGACTCGATCGTTCGGGAAGTGTCAGCGGGGTCTTCGGCCATGGCCGTGGAACTGTGGAACGAATGCGCCGATTGTGCGGCCAGCCATTCCGATTCGAGAGTGGCCAATATGCGCTGGGTATCATGTTCGATGCTGCGTGCGACATGCTTCCTTGTGCCGCGTGGGTAAGTGAACTCCATCAGCATCGGAGTGGAAGAGGGCGAAGCAACACCTTCAATAAACATTTGTGCCTGGGACGTGCCAAACGAATTGAAACGTTCGCTGGAGAGGATGTTCTCAAGTTCACGTTGCGACGCCGAGCTATTAGTCACGACAACAAAGTATTTTCTTGGGAGGGTTGTGCTGGTTTCCATGTCTCTCTCCTAAAGTACACACCAAATTTGGCGAAAAAAATAATGGGCAGGCGAGCAATGTTTTCCTCGGAAATAATCGACAGGCAGGGTCTGGGCCCAATGATGGCCCTCGATAAGTTCCACTCGGTCTGCTTTTAGAGTAATGGTTTATTGTTATGTTTAAGTGTTGCAGCGCTCATGCAATTGACAGCTTTTTATTAGATATGTGACGCAGTTAAAACAGTGAGACATCGGATTTTTAGCGCGTTGCATCAGACGTTCCCTCGTAAGCTGCAAAAGAGTGATTCCCTGAATCAGGCGGTCGAGATCAACCCCCTCATCAGACGATAGCCATACCCGCGAATGCTCTGTATGGCGTTCGTACCGTACACGTCCTTGATTTTCCCACGCAAGCGGCTGATGGATTTTTCCAGCGCCCGAGGATCGTAGAAATGGGTGTTGAGCCCCATGATGCTGGCGATTTCATCATGGCTGAGAATGTGATTGCCGGTCTGCGCAAAGGCTTGCAGGATCTTCATTTCGGCAAAGGAGATATCGAGTTTCTTGCTGGTGTCCGAGAGGCAGATGCGGGTGGGATCCAGCACCAGGCTGATATCACGCTGCCATTCTTCACTGTTGAAGAACTCGCCCAGCAGTTCGCCGCTTTCATCGGATAAGGTATTGAGTTTGATACAGAAGTCGGCACCGGCCAGGAAATACTTGATCTTGTTGAACGCGCCGCGCCCGGTGATCACCGCACAAATGATCGGCTTCAAGTTGTCACTGCGCAGGCTTTCCACCCGTGCCAGGTTGTCTTCAAGAGCCTGAGGGCTGTCGATGACAATGAATATGGCCCGATACAAGCCGTGATATTCATTTTGCTGATATGAACTAGCGTAAGAGTCGGCCTCAATGGCCATATCAGACTGCACATGCTTCGCGATTAGCGCGCTAAAGTGTTCAGCCACGCCACGGGTACGACCCAGAGTGAGAACACCTGGTTCGTCGCTTGTGCGGCGCGGGCTTCTAGTCGCTAAGTTACCTGTGAGCATCATGCATTGACTCGAAAAGGTGCTGACATCGGGATGTTAAAGCACCGGTTCTCATCTGTGACTGACAATTGGTAACATTTGCGCGGATTTTAGACGTGGCTCCCGAGTTTTCTAACAATAATTAAGCTTTTCAAGCTTTTAGTTGCTTTTTTCGGGGCTCTGAACTAACGAAAGAGGGCTCGTTAGATGGTGGCAATGTGCAATGGTGCCACTATTTTGTAATTGTGGCGACCTGTTTTTATGTCCCTTGGCCACTACTGATTTGCACGCCAGTACAGGGAGTGTGAGGTGGATCACATTTTAAGGGGCGATGTGATTTTTAGCTATAACACTGACAAGTTCACACACGGACGTTTATTAACATGCCTTGAGTGTGGCTTTTGATAAGACATATTCTCCGTCCCCGAGTCGGGCAATGGGTGTGCATCTGCCAATTGTTTTACTTCAGATACTCAATGCCTGAATGCACTTAACGGCGCGCCCTCAAATAGCGTGCCGACGGAGGATTAATGGATTTACTGACCTTGTTCAAGGTACTGATTCTTGGGGCGGTAGAAGGCCTGACCGAGTTCCTGCCCATTTCCAGTACGGGCCACCAGATTATTGTTGCCGACTTGCTGGAGTTCGGCGGCGAACGCGCCATGGCGTTCAATATCATCATTCAACTGGGCGCCATTCTGGCCGTGGTCTGGGAGTTTCGCCCGAAGATCTTCGAGATCGTCAAAGGCCTGCCGACCCAGAGCAACGCACAGCGTTTTACCCGCAATCTGCTGATCGCTTTTTTCCCGGCGGTCATTCTCGGCGTGTTATTCGCCGACACGATTCATGAATACCTGTTCAACCCGATCACCGTTGCCGTTGCATTGGTCGTGGGCGGCATCGTGATGTTGTGGGCCGAGCAGCGCGATCATGTAGTGAGTGTCGACCATGTGGACGACATGAAGTGGGCCGACGCGCTGAAGATCGGTTGCGTGCAATGCCTGGCGATGATTCCGGGCACGTCGCGCTCCGGTTCCACCATCATCGGCGGTTTGCTGTTCGGCCTGTCACGCAAGGCCGCCACGGAGTTCTCGTTCTTCCTGGCAATGCCGACCATGGTCGGTGCCGCGGTGTATTCCGGCTACAAGTACCGCGAACTGTTCCAGAGCAGCGACCTGCCAGTCTTCGCCCTGGGCTTCGTCGTAGCGTTCATCTTCGCAATGATCGCCGTGCGCGGCCTGCTGAAGTTCATTGCGAACCACAGCTACGCCACCTTCGCCTGGTACCGGATCGCCTTCGGCTTGCTGATCCTTGCCACCTGGCAATTTGGTTGGGTGAACTGGACGGCGGCCGCAGCCGCCTGATCATTGACTACTGATCAGTGCAGCGACGGCGAGGTCATTCAATTCAGAGTCGGGCGAATCCTGACGAAACCGCTGCAACGCCGAGGTGAAATACGCAGCTTGCAGCATGCCGTCACTGGCGAGGAAATAACGTGCCGCTTCTATTTCCTCTACCGAATACACACGTTTTTTCAGTCCGGAAATGTCCGACATCCCGTCGACTGTGACCATCGTCGTCGTGAAAACCAGAAAACCAGACATTTGGGTAGATTGAAAAGGGCCATTTTCCCCGTTGCCGCACCCCTTCGCAAAATCACAGGATGCATAGGCGCTTGCATAGAGAGTCGAGAGTAAAGCGAGGAGGGTGAAACGCTTGAATAAAACACAGCTGAACGTGGGCATAACCAAAAGACATCCTGTCAGTACAACAAAACACCGGGCAACGCTCATTCGTTGCCCACACGCTCAACGCGTCGATCAACGCCCGGCCAGCAACTCCGCCGCCTGATCCAGCAACGCCAGCGGATCCTTGGCCTTGTGGATATCCACCGACAACAGCTGACGAAACTTGCGCGCCCCCGGGAACCCGGTGCCCAGGCCCAGCACATGCCGGGTGATGTGATGCATCGCACCGCCGGCCAGCAAATGCTCGGCTATATAAGGCCGCAACTGCGCCAGCGCCTCGGCCCGGCTGATCACCGGCGCGGTGCTGCCGAACAACTGCTGATCCACCTCGGCCAGCAGATAAGGATTGTGATACGCCTCGCGCCCCAGCATCACCCCGTCAAAGGTCTGCAAATGCTCATGGCAGGCCTCCATCGTCTTGATCCCGCCGTTCAGAATGAACTCCAGCTCCGGAAAATCCGCCTTCAACCGCGCCGCCACGTCATAACGCAACGGCGGAATGTCACGGTTCTCCTTCGGCGACAACCCCTCCAGAATCGCAATCCGCGCATGCACCGTAAAACTGGTGCACCCGGCATCCCGCACCGTGCCGACGAAATCGCACAGCTCCTCATAACTGTCCCGCCCATTGATCCCGATCCGATGCTTCACCGTCACCGGAATCGACACCGCATCACGCATCGCCTTCACACAATCCGCCACCAACTGCGGATGCCCCATCAGGCACGCCCCGATCATATTGTTCTGCACCCGATCACTCGGGCAGCCAACGTTCAGATTCACCTCGTCGTAACCGTGTTCCTGCGCCATGCGTGCGCAAGCAGCCAGGTCCAGCGGGACACTACCGCCTAACTGCAAGGCCAGCGGGTGCTCGGCTTCGTTGTGACGGAGGAAACGCTCGTGATCGCCGTTGAGCAGAGCGCCGGTGGTGACCATTTCGGTGTAGAGCAGGGCGTTTTTCGACAGGATGCGTAGGAAGAACCGGCAGTGACGGTCAGTCCAATCCATCATCGGGGCCACACTGAAGCGGCGAGACGGCTCGGAACGGGGATGGCTAGTGTTTACGGGCGCTTCGGGTTTTTCGAAATTCATTGATACTGATCTTTTATACAGCGGTTTTTACCCATTTTTCCTTGTTTTCTGAAGTCGGTTGCTACAATGTAGCAAGCGAACTCGGCAATGTAGCAACTGGAAATGGGCACGATCACATCACGCAAGCGCAAGGACAACTCGACGGCCTACACGGCGCAGATACGGATCAATCGGGACGGGCGCACAGTTTATCAGGAAAGCCAAACCTTCGACCGAAAGCAGGTCGCGCAGGCTTGGATCAAACGGCGTGAGACGGAGCTGGCAGAGCCGGGTGCGATTGAGCGTGCAAACCGTAAGGGTGTGACGATCAGGAAGATGATCGAGCAGTACCTGGACGAGTACGAGAAGATCCGGCCACTGGGCAAGACCAAGAATGCGACGTTGAAGGCGATCAAGGATACCTGGTTGGGCGACCTCGACGACTCGGCTTTGACCAGTCAGAAGCTTGTGGAATTCGCACAGTGGCGGATGAGTAAAGAGGGTGGCGGTGTTCAGGCGCAGACAGTCGGTAATGATCTCTCCCACCTGGGCGCGGTTCTGTCCGTGGCGCGACCGGCATGGGGTTACGAGGTAGATCCGCTGGCCATGCCCGACGCACGCAAGGTGTTACGAAAGCTAGGTATGGTGAGCAAGAGCAAAGAGCGCAACCGTCGGCCGACGCTCGATGAGTTGGACAGGTTGATGAAGCACTTTTTCGAAATGCAGGTTCGTCGACCTGAGTCGATCAACATGCCGAAGATGATTGCGTTTGCTCTCTTCTCGACGCGCCGGCAGGAGGAGATCACGCGGATTCGCTGGGATGATCTTGATGAGTCCCGGCAGGCCGTCTTGGTACGTGATATGAAGAACCCCGGACAGAAGATCGGCAACGATGTGTGGTGTCATTTGCCAGATGAGGCCTGGGCGATCCTGCAGAGCATGCCCAAGACCGAGCGGGAGATCTTTCCTTACAACTCCAGGTCGGTATCCGCATCATTCACACGGGCGTGCCCGCTGCTGGGAATTGAGGACCTGCACTTCCATGATCTAAGGCATGAAGGGGTGAGCCGCCTGTTCGAGATGGATTGGGATATTCCGAGGGTGTCCAGCGTGTCGGGACACAGGGATTGGAATTCGCTGCGTCGTTACACACACCTAAGGGGGAGGGGGGACGCATACTACGCTTGGAAATGGTTAAGCGCAGTGGCAGGTAATGATGGTCAGATCGTGATGTACGGCGAGTAATTGGAAAACACGGATGTGAGAGCTGAAATGAATTAATATGACGGAATTGGTCGAGTATGTAGTGACAAAAAAGAATAAATCCTTAGGTTTTTATATCCTTTTGTCTAAGGAAGGAGAGGGGAATGAATAGTAGAACACTAAGGGACGCGCGAAATCCCCGCAAAAATCAATTAGTTTTTCTCATTTGTTTGTCAATCATTGAAAAAATTAATTGTTCAATGGTTGTAAAATTCGATTTCGGAAATATATAAAGTGGCGATCGCTCAGTCATTAACAACCACAGCAAGCCTGCATTATACGCCGTTTATCAGAGAGCTATTTGATACCCTTCTAACAGACTCATGGTGTGAGGTCAGTTCTAATAGGGCGATAGAGTTTGTTGAAGGGGAAGCTGACGTTGCTGTAGAAAAGCTCGTACCTTATGAAACCCGCTCTGAACAAGGAATTTTCTTCACTGCGGATGATATCACGATGAAGATAGTAAATTCTTTGGCAGCAGAGGTCGCAGTTGAAAAGTCATTCTTTGATCCATCCTGCGGTGCAGGAAATCTTTTATTGGGCATTGCTAAAAGCTATCCCATTAAAAAGAATCTCAATCGTACGATAGAATATTGGTCAAAAAAATTTGGCGGTTGCGATTTGCATGATAACTTCGTAATTGCAGCGAAGCTTCGATTAATTGCTCTTGCTGCGATTAGGCATGGATTGCCTAGTATATCGGAAGGTCAGTTGGCAAGTTTTGTTCGTAAATTTGATAAGTTCTATACCGGTGATTACTTAGAGGCAGACGTTGGTGGTGATTTTGATTGTGTGGTTGCCAACCCTCCGTTTGGACATGTGGTAGCAAGTCGATCTAACGAGTGGAGTAGCGGTAGAACTCAACTTGCGGCAATTTTTGTGGATAAAATTATCTCGTCGGGAAAGAAAGGACAAAAGCTCGTTGCAGTGCTTCCGGACGTGCTCAGAAGTGGTTCTAGATATGAGCGTTGGCGTGAGAAACTTGCCAAAGAGACTAGTTGCGGGGCTGTTGAACTGCATGGGCGCTTCTCGAAAAGTGTTGATGTAGATGTTTTTATATTGAATCTTAATAACAAGCCTTCAGTTGTTGGGCAAATCATTGAGTGGGTTCCTCCGGTAACAGATACAGAAGGCTCTGTGCGATTAGGAGATTTATTCCTAGTGCGGGTTGGACCTGTAGTGCCACATAGATTGGAAGAGGGGGATGAAGATTTTCCTTTTCTTTGTGCAAAAAATGCTCCCGCGTTTGGTGTTACCTTTCCTGAAGAGCGAATAAAATTTGGTGGGACTAAGTTTTTGCCACCTTTTGTTGTGGTAAGGCGAACGTCAAATCCATGTGACAAGAATCGTCTGATAACTACTTTGGTCAAAGGAATTGAACCAGTGGCAGTTGAGAATCACTTGGTTGTAATGAAGCCGTTTAAGGGAGGGGTCAACAGCTGCTTAAAGTTGATAAAGGCTCTGAAGGATCCAAAAGTTACCTCTCGCCTCAATAATGTCATCAGGTGCCGCCACCTTACGACTAAGAGCATTTCTTCGATGGTTCTGCAGGGGGTGTAGTTGTGAGTGATGTCCACTTCAGGTTTTCACCCAATATATTAGTACGACTTGGTGAGGAGTTAAACCAAGGTAGCGACCAAAGCATTCTGGAATTAATAAAAAATTCCTACGACGCTGATGCGAAAATATGCACTGTCGAGCTTATTAATACTACTACTCCAGGTGGTTCCATCATTGTAAGTGATGATGGAGACGGAATGTCTGTTGAAAACATCAAAAACTCATGGCTTGTACTTGGTAAATCGTCAAAAAATAGCTTGCAAACGACAAGGTTGGGTCGTACGCCATCTGGTAGTAAAGGTCTTGGCCGGCTCGCAGCGCTTAGGATGGGGCGGTCTGTACGTCTTGAGTCAACATTGGCGAATTCGGCCACCAGCAGTGTTTTGGATGTTAACTGGGATAAGTTTGATAATGCCGGTACCGTTGAGGATGTGGGTCTGACCATACAGTCGGTAGCCTTGAGCAAAAGTAAAGGAACAAAAACAGAATTGAACGGATTGAGGTCAGCAGTTCGTTCAGAAGAGTTACAGCGACTTGCTCGTGTGGTGTTGCTACTGACAGACCCCTTTGAAGATAAAGAATCTGGTTTTAAAGTCGATTTAAAGTCTAAAGAATTTGAAGAAATAAAGAAGCTTTTAAGCAGTAAGTACTTCGATACCTGCGAATATCATCTATCAGCGAGCCTAGATGAAAATGGCCGTGCGACTGCTCAAATCCTCGACTGGCAAGGTAAAGTCTTGTATGTCGGGGATCACGAAGATATTCGGCGTAAAAAAGATTTGAGTGGTTATCTCTCCCCAAGTTGCAAATTCGATTTCTGGGCATTCCTGTTGAAAGCGGAGGGCTTTACTTCAGGTAAGGGTGTCAATCTCAAAGATGTAAGAGAGTGGCTCAAGCATTTCGGAGGTGTGCATGTATACCAAGACGAGGTGCGAGTTTCACCTTACGGCGGGGGTGGTGACGACTGGTTAGGTATAAACTTAATTCGTACGCAAAATCCTGAGGAAAGGCCGAGTACTAACAACTCTATTGGTAAGATTTCCCTGAGCAATAAAGGGTTAAGGGTGTTGGTTCAGAAAACAGACCGTTCTGGCTTTATCGAAGATGATACGTTCGCCGAGTTAAAAACATTTGCAGTAGATTGCTTAGAGTGGATGGCGAAGTGGCGATTGAGCCAAGCAGAGCGGAGAAGACAAGGAGAAAGAGCTTCTGCGCCAGCAGCTGCTACTAAAGAGAAGGCCAACCTTACAGAAATAATTTCAGAAGCTCCGCCTAAGATACGGCAGAAAATTACTGCAGCTTTTGATCAGTATGCGAAATCCCGGGATAAAGAGGCCGACAATCTTCGTAAGGAGATACAACTTTACCGTACGCTTAGTACGGCAGGCATAACAGCTGCAACCTTTGCGCACGAGTCACATGGTAATCCGTTGAAGGTTATTGAGCTCTCGACATCGGTTTTAGAAATAAAAATGAAGCAGGCCATTGCTGCCGAAAAGCAACCGATCATTGTTACTCTTATTGAGAAAATTCGAAAAGCGCTAGATGCATTATCTACACTAAGTTCTGCCACGTTAAGCCTTGTTCGTGCAAATAAGCGTCGTATTGGCAAGGTCGAAATTAATTCGGTAATAGTGCAAATAGAGAAAATGATGTTGCCTTTTTATAAGGCGCGCGACACATCTATCAAGTTAAGTCTTAGCTCGAAAGATCCATATCTGCGATGTTCAGAAGCAGCGCTTGAATCGATACTGACGAACTTGTTGAATAATGCATTGAATGCGTTCAGGCGCGAAAATTCCAATAATCGGATTATCGAAATATCAACTACTGTTGATGGCGATACTTGCGTTATTGTGGTTGCTGACTCCGGTCCTGGTATATCACAGCGAAATGTATCTGAAATTTGGCTTCCAGGTATTACTTCTGACCCGGATGGTACAGGCTTAGGTCTTACAATTGTAAAAGATACTGTAAAGGATTTAGGGGGAGAGGTACACGTAACACCTCGTGGCGAGTTGTTAGGTGGTGCTGAGTTTAGGATTACTCTGCCAATTATAGGGAGTTAATATGCAAGCCGTAAACATCGAGGGAAGAGATATTTCCCGCGTCTTTTTAATTGATGATGATCCATCGGTCAGGGAGCTTTATGAGTACCATCTGGATGACTTGAGAGTGGATACTGAGGAGGTATTACATATTTCCGGTATGGAACAACTCCTTAAGGCGTCCAATGATCATGATGGGTTTGTTTGCGACTTTCATCTGAATAACTCTAGGTATTCACCAATTAACGGTGATGTGATTGTTTCGAGTTTGTATAATAAACATATACCTGCCGTGCTCTGTTCTAGAGACGTTGACACGATTTCCTCTGTCAGGCGATTGAGACACTCTATTCCCTGTATTATCGAGGCTCGGAATCTTAATGGCGAGAGTGTCATGGAGGCATTTGCTACGTGCATACGTGAGTTCTCTGGGAATTTTTCTAGTATTAGACGCCCTTGGCCAACTTTGATCCGAATTGAAAATATCGTGCAGGAGTCTGCAGCCATCCTTCGTGTCGCAGCTGTGGTACCTGGTTGGGAGTCTCAGTCCATAATTGAAGTCGATATTTCTAAGGCGGAAGTTGGGTTTTGTTCGGATATAGTACAGTCTCTAAAGAGTGGGGATGTGTATAGGTGTAAAGCTCAAGTGAATTTGGATGCGGAAAGTCAAAGCGATATCTATATAAAGGATTGGCTATCGATATGACATCCACTCTTGCTGTTTTAGATGTCGGCCATGGTAGCTCATGTGTTTTAATGAGCTGCGGGAAAACGGTGGTTATTGATACCGCAGATCGCACTCATCTACTTCATTATCTAGAATGTAAGGGTATTGAAGAGATCGATATGATAATAATTTCACACACTGACTCGGATCATGTTGGTGGGTTGATAAATATCCTTGCTAATCCCAAGTATGTTATTAAACATTTGGTTTTAAACTGTGACTCGAAAAAGCAAAGTAAATTGTGGGGAGATGTGCGTACGCTCGTAGATGATCTCATGAGTCGTGGCGCAATTACGGTCACTATGGGTGTCAGTGCGAGCCAAGCATATGGATGGGCGAATGTTTCTGATGAAGTATCCATTGAAATTGTTTCTCCCACGCCCCTAATGGCTTTGACCGGGGCGGGCTCCGCTCTGCCGAAAAGTGCCAAGGCTCTTACTAGTAATTCGATAAGCATTGTTGCTAGGGTTCTCTTTAAAGGTTCTCCAGTTGCTCTGGTTACCGCGGATATGGATCGCTTGGCATTAGATGAAATTCTACGTTCGGAATGTGCCGTGGAATCCAAATATTTAGTTTTTCCGCATCATGGTGGTTTGCCCGGCGGCGACGACCCAGCGAAGTTTACAGAGGATTTGCTTTCGGTTGTGAAACCAGACGCTGTAATTTTTTCAAATGGTCGAGGTCGTCATGGCACCCCGCGTGCAGAAATAATAGATGCAATTAAAATCTGTTTGCCGACAGTTAAAATCGCTTGTACTCAACTTGCTGTTAAATGCTGCGAAAAGCCATTGAGTCGCGATGATTTCAAACCTTTTGTATATTCAGCGGGCGCGGGTAGTCACTCTTTTTGCGCTGGGACTATCGAGATCGATCTCGAGACTGGCTTGGCCGATAATAGGATGCTTCAAGCACACTCAAGCTTTGTGTCGGGATTACCATCTTCCCTTTGTACTATACCCGTCGTTATGCTTCCAATAACATAGGTTGCTTAGGCCCCTTCGGGGGCCTGTTTTTTAAGTATATTAGTTGTTTCTTCCAAAAAGTTTCTTCTGTTCCTCAGTCGCTTTCGTTCGTTGTCGGTCTATATATTCGGCCAAGTCTTGTATGTGGATGCCTAAGGATGCTTTCTGTGAGTTTGCCCCTAATCTTGTTATAGGTATCTCTATTTCTCCCGATAAACATTTGCTCTTAAATTTCTCGACAGTTAAACCCATGTAATCAGTACATACTTGGCTGAGTGGTATAACTGCCTGTCCGCTATATTGCGCCATGAGTAAAAATAGCGTGTTCATGCCACCTCCTGGCTTTTATTTATAGATAACTTCATCCGTAGTTTTGATGAGTAGAGCTGCTTATACCCCACGGCAGGCTGCGCGGGCGGGCGATTTTGAGCGGTTAGCGTTGCATTGGGTGTGGCTGCCTCGCGCAGCTTTTCGTGGGGTATAAGCGCCTCGGTGGTGCTGCTGGAAGGAGCAATAATGCCTGCTGCTGCGCAGCAGAGGCTGTTTGTTTCTAGTGTGTCGACGCTGGCTTCCTTGCGGAGCAAAGCGGTCTGGGATTGGGTGTTGGGCTGGTCCTTTTGCATGCCGCTTTCCTCCGAGGTTTGATTGCGAGGTGGTTCATCAGCCGCTGATGAGGCGTGAGCCGGGTTGTGGTGGGTGTGGGGGTGGGAGCGGACTTGGCTCATGCGGCGCTCTCCTGATTTACCGGCTGCAGCAGGGCAGCCATGGCCAGCGCTTGGTCGCGGAGGGTGCGTGTGTCGCGTTCCAGTTTTTTACCGGTGCGAAAGGCGCTGAACGTCTCACAGGCAATCCGTAGTTTTTCGGCGATTTCCAGAAGGGTCAGTCGTTCTTGGTCACCCAGTTTTGACGCGGCGAGGGCGCGCTCGTAATGAGCGTAAAGTTTCTCGCGTTGGTCATTGGCCTGGCAGAGGGCGAGTTCCAACTTACGGTTCTCTTCCCAGTTTTCGGATCGCTGAATGGCTTTGCCTTCTTCCATTCCATCTTGAAATCCAACGCAGCCGCCGACGTCATAGCCTTCGCTGTAGCCCTGTGATTGGCCCTCGTCATGGCCATTACTGAAACCGTTCCGGTAGGCGAGCCAATAGATGGCGGCCATCATGAGGACGATTGCTAGCAGCGCGTAAATTTGAATTGCGGTCATGTGGTGTGCTCCTGGTGATGTCATTGGCTGGTGGTGGCAGCCGTTCGATTTATGGTTGTTACTCGTTGCTGTCATCCTGCTGTCGCTGCATGTCTTCGTCGGCCTTGTAGGCGCGGATGTCGATCAGAGAGGCGACGTGGCGGATATGGGCGTACTTCGGTGCCTTGCGGCTGGTGTCCAGCGTGGTGATGGGGAGCTGGATGCGGCCGCTGCTGATCTCGGCGACGAAGGATTGCTCGTTGAGGTTGCGGAAGTACTGCTCGCGCACTTTGTCCAGCGGGATCAGGACGTCGCCGAAGATGCGATAAAGCAATTCGACGGTGGCTGATTCCGGTGCCGGGTGCAGGCGCAGCGGGTTTTGGGCTGTGTTACTCATGGCTTTGTTGGGCCTCCTTGCGTTGTTTTCTGGCCGGGTGGTTCCAGGCGTTCAGGCAGTGCCGTTTGGTCAGCTCGCGCAGATGTTCGGGCACTTCGAGGAGCGCGGCGTTGCGCTCCTCTCGTGTCCGCATGGCGATGATCTGGCGGGCGTATTCCCTAGGCCACGTCACGGTTGTCTGCCGGAATGGCAGGCAGGTCGATGCCCAACTGTTCGGCCAGCCAGCGGATGCCGGGTTGTTTCACCCTGGTCGACTGGCTGTACTGCATGCCGAGTTGGTCGTGGTACCACTGGCCGTCCTTGATGCGCAGATAGTCGCGGTCGCGGTTGGGGTAGGCCGGTAGGTTCTTCTCATTGAGCAGGCCTTTTTCCCGCATGCGGGCGATGAGCTTTGGCCTGGTGAGGCCGAGTTGGGTTGCGGCTTGGGCGAGGGTGCGTTCCATGGCGCTCCCCTCATGCCGCGTGCGCGGCTGGGGTGGCCGCTGCAGCGAGGTGGGTGATGGACTCGGTGACCTTGCCGTAGATCTCGACATCGGTGCCGTACGCGGTGAAGCAGCGGGTGTGCGGACTTTTGTTGCCGATGCTAAGGATAGTGGTGACACCTGAGCGCGATTGGGTGCGATGCAGCGCGACCTGAAGGGGATAGTCGAAGCCCATATCGAGGCTCAGTACGCCACCGGTGCGTACCAGCTCGAACACACGTTGCTTGTCCGAGACCTCGAAGCGGCCATATTCGTGGCTGGAGTGCGGGCGGTGCACCAAGTCACTTGTGTTGCTTGCGTCGAATGGGCCGTTAGCGATCTCTTCGATGAAGTCGGCCAGCTTGAGGTGCGTTTTCTTGTCGTTCTGCAGGGTCAGCGTGTGGCGTTCGCTGCCCAGTTCGACGACGAAGGTGCTCTCCGTTGTGCCACGTTCGACCTTGAGCCGGAACGCCAGGCACTCACGCTTGGGCGCTGTCCGGAGGACGTGGTTGAAGGTCTCGGTCAGGTTGACCTGGGCGTTGAGCAACTGCAGCGTGCGATTGTCGATTTTGTACTTGATCATGCTGCATGCCCTCCACCGTTCGGATCGAATGGGGCAGGGGCGGTGCGTGCTTTCAGCTTAGGTTTGCTGGTGACAAACGCGCAGCCGCATTCGCGGGCCAGGCGGCGAATCTCGAAGATTTGGAAAGGGTTTGCAGCGGCGGGATGGACGTGCAGGCTTGCTGTGGTGTGCATGGTTTTGCCTCGCTCTGTGGTAGAAGAGTGAGGGGATAATAACCTTAAAGGTTATTTGGTCAACTGTTAAATATACCTATTAGGTTAACTTCTGTGGTTTGTATACAAAAAAGCCGCTAAATAATAGCGGCTTGCGGAGCAAGGGCATTCGTCATTGCTTCGTATTTGACGAGTTCTGAGCGGTTTGTGAGGTCTGATTTGATTGGGCGGTAGCTGCTTGAGTATTTGCAGCCTGCCCTGCGGAAGCATTGGATTTATTTGAAGTCTGTCGAAGGTTTGCCATCAAATCAAGCGACTCCTGAGATACTTGGGAGCCAGTAAGTGTGGTTTTTTCTGACATTTTTGCCGCCTTATCGATGTATGCATTCGCTGCCGTTGAGATACCAATCACGGAGGCTAAAATTACGCCCGCCATAAATGACGTTACTGCAATGCGATCTAGATGGGCAAGGACGGGATCGCTTGCCGGACCATTCGCGAGGAGGCTGTCCTGGATGTATTTTGCGTTCCGGCTGAGAATCCCGAGTACGCAGCTCAGCGTCACGAGGAAACAAATCATCGAAAGAAGACTGAGGATCAAGCTTTCGATAGATCGAACGCCGACAGTCGAAATCAGGGTGATGATCAAGCCAATGCCCCCGGCGCTAAGGGTCAAAAGGCTTTTATCTAACTCAAACTTAGTCGTCATCCATGCATTGATTGCTGCTGCATAAAATTCGACGTCTTTGGCTTCTTTGATTCGTGAATTTTCTTCGGACATTCGTGAGGCTCTGTCGCAGGAGGGAGTCTATAGGTCAGAGATTTTCCATCGTGCACGTCCGCAAATGGTCCATTCCTCTGTCATTCGGATAATTCGTTCTGGCCAGTCTGGATTTAGAGCGTAAAGGTATTGCTCACTGCCTTCCTGCCTTAGCTGTTTCAAAGTGGCGGCCTGATCTCTTGTGCGTTTTGCAGCAACGAAGTGTCCCGGTAAGGCTTCAAGTGATGGGTCAATGACTATTTTGTCTCCTTCCATGAATTTTGGCTCCATGCTCACTCCCTCGACTCTAAGAATGAAAGCACGAGGGCCTACAGGGCCTGGCGAATCGATCCACTCTTCTGCATCCCGAGGGTCAAAATTCGCGTCTGGTTCGCACCATGCTCCAGCTGCAATTGATCCCATCACTGGTAGCTTACGTCCTGTATGACTTAATACTGTGGCGTTATTGAACTCACCTAAGCCATAGGGCATATCCAAATAGCCCACATGCAAATCAAGCGCTTTTTCGAGCTCGCGTGCGATTTGATCGCCAATACCTTTTGTAGGATTTTTCCCCCCAAATGCGCTGACTTGAGCAGGAGCCTTTCCAAGACGATCTGCTATGTCTATCAGGCGTAGCTTCTTCTCGGCCAAGACACGGCGAAAATTATGGAGGCGGGTATCTGAGATTTTCATATGCCGATTCTGGCGTGATTAACCTGCAAGGTGAATTTCCGATTTGGTATTGTTTTTGATAACCCAAAAGGTTAAATTTGATTCATGGAGGGCTAGCTATGAGTTTGCGCAAATACATCAATAATTTGGACACTGAGGCTCTTGCAGCGTACGCAACTCGATGCGGCATTGCTCTGAGCTATCTGCGTCTGCATGTCAAATATGCCAGCAAAGACCCAAGTGTCTCCTTGATAAAGGCGTTGACCCGAGAAAGTGAAGGTCATGTGTCTCTGATCGAAGTACTTGAGCATTTTGGTATTACCGAATCGAGCATCGATAAAGCTGCATAGCAAAGAAAAAAGGCGACCCGAAGGCCGCCCAGTTCCTCCCGGCACGCACCACCACAGCGCTGTCGGGTCGCGATAAAGACAGGCGGGCACACCACATGCGAAACCGCCTCCCTTTATCGCGCTTTCCAAGACTCGGAAGCCTTGGTGTTGCTGCCTTTTCCACCACAGATTGGGCAGCTGTTGCGCCAGGGGTGAGCAACGGATTGCTCGCCCCGGCACGGTGCCGGTATCGATCCCGAAGATCTATCCGGCGTTTGGGCCTCTTCAAGCCACGCGGCAAATGTAACACCACTGCATGTCGCGCGGCACTGGCAACTTACAAGGATTAATGCCATGAGCCGTATCATTCTGAGCTCTCTAGACCGGGCGCAGCGGGAGATTCTGCCGCTCGATCTCGCGCTTTACCATGCCGCACGGGACTACCCCGGCGGCGCCGCTGCCATCGCCGCCACCACTGGGCGAAATGCGACCACGCTGCAGCACAAGCTTTCCCCAACACACCCCAGCCACACCGTAAACATTCAGGAATTCGGTGAGATTCTGGAACTGACCAAGGATCGCCGCATTCTGGATGCGGTGCATGCTTTGGTCGGTGACACGATCTGGCAGGAGCTGGCCGAGGCGTACACCAGTGATATGCCCGAGACGTTGACTACTGGTATCGCCGAATACTTCCGCAAGGTGGCGGATCTAGCAGACACCTGGGCCAAGAGCATCGGCGACGGTGTCGTTACTGATGATGAATTGGCTGCGATTCGCCTGCAGGTATTTCGCGGGATTCAGGGGCTGCTGGGGATGTTCAACCGCGCCACATATGTCAACCAGACAACGCGGGGTGTTCATCGTGGCTGATATCGCGGATTTTGCTAATGACCTGGTGCAGGAGCGGCTCGATCAAGCGCTCGCCGCACGCAACGCCGCCAAGCCTGCTTTGGCGGCGCATTCGTTTCTGTTCTGTGAGAACTGTGAAAACCCGATCCCTGAGGGACGCCGGATCGCTGTTCCTGGCTGTACACAATGCGTGACCTGCCAAGAGGTCCATGAGATCTTGGGGGCCGTTTATGCTCGATGAGGTCTTGGGGCAATTCGCGGATTATGGTCTTGAGCCTGCGCAGCCGCTGGTGTTTGGCAAGCTGACCCGGTGCAAAACAGCGCAGGACAAGGGCAAGGAAAAGAACGGCTGGTACATCGCCCATGAGCACCGCACCGAGAAGGGCGAGACGCTGATTTTCGGCGCATTCGGTGATTGGCGTTCGGGTGAGTCGCAGAAGATCAAGGTCAAGGCCGGGCGGATGTCGCCGGAAGAGCGTGAGGTCATGCGCGCTAGGCAGGAAGAGGCGAAGCGCCGGGCTGCGGAGATCGCAGCCAGCGCGGCGCGTCGTGCGGCCAAACGGGCGGCGGGTATGTTCAAGCGCATGCCGGAGAAGGGCCGTAGCGACTATCTGGATCGTAAGCAGATCGTCGGTATCGGTGTTCGGTATGCCCCGCGAACTGGTGCATTCCTGGTGCCGATGTGCAACGTGCGTGACGAGATTGTCGGCCTGCAGGTGGTGTTTCCAACCAAGCAGGAAGACACCGGACGGGACAAGACGTATTGGCCCTATGGGATGTCGAAGGAGGGCGCTTTTCACCTGATCGGTCCGCATCCGGATCCGGGTGAGCCGGTGTTGGTGTGTGAGGGCTACGCCACGGGCGCAAGCCTGCATATGGCGACGTCGCTGACCGTGGCCATCGCCTTTGACGCCGGCAACTTGCTGGTGGTGTGCAAGGCGATGCGTGAGCGCTTCGCCGGCTGCCCGCTGATCATTTGCCGGGACGATGACTGGAAGACCACGAAGCCCAACGGTGATGCCTGGAACCCTGGTGAAGAGAAGGCAAACAACGCGGCGCTGATCGTCGGTAGCCAGGTGGTTGCGCCGATCTTTTCCGGGGAGCGGGAGATCAAGTGGACCGACTTTAACGACCTGCATGTCGCCGAAGGTTTGGAGGCGGTGCGCCGTCAGGTACTGGCGGTGGTGAAGCCGCCGGCCGCGGGTGGCTGGAAGGACATGCTGGCTCGAAGTGAAAGCGGCGCGCTGATCGCGCACATGCAGAATGTCGAGTTGATCCGGGCCAATGATGAACGTTGGGCCGGGGTGATCAGTTACAGCGCGTTCAGTTCGAAGATCGTGAAGCTGCGTGCGGCGCCTTATGGCGGCGGCACGGGCGATTGGGCGGACATCGATGATGTGCGGGTGATGAAGTGGCTCGCGCAGCAGTACAACTTGCGGGTCAAGGCGTCGCATGTGATCGAGGCGGTGAGCGTGGTTGCGCATGACCATGCGTTTCATCCGGTGCGGCAGTATCTGCGCAAGCTTGAGTGGGATCGCGTGCCGCGCCTGGAAAGCTGGCTCACGGATGTCATGGGCGTGAAGGCCACCGATTACTCGAGCAAGGTCGGCAAGCGCTGGATGTTGTCGGCCGTGGCGCGGGTGATGAAGCCGGGCTGCAAGGCTGACTCGGTGATGATTCTTGAGGGTGCGCAGGGCGCCGGTAAGTCGACGGCGATGAGCATTCTCGGCGGCGAGTGGTTCATGGATACGCCGTTCGCCCTCGGCGACAAGGATGGCTTTCAGGCGATCCGGGGCAAGTGGATCGTCGAGCTGGGTGAGCTGGACAGTTTCAACAAGGCTGAGAGTACCAAGGCCAAGCAGTTTTTCTCGGCGTCGACGGATACCTACCGCGAGAGCTACGGCCGTCGCACGATGGACGTGCCGCGTCAGTGCGTGTTCGTGGGCACGACGAACCAGGACGAGTACTTGAAGGATGCGACCGGTAATCGGCGTTATTGGCCGGTGGCGTGTACCAAGGTGGATCTGGAGCTGTTGCGTTCGATCCGCGATCAGCTGTGGGCTGAGGCGGTGTTCTGTTACGACGCGGGCGACCTCTGGTGGGTGACGCTGGATGAAGCGGCGATGTTCGGCGAAGAGCAGGACGAGCGCTTTGTGGTGGACGAGTGGGAAGGGCCGATTCTGACCTGGCTGGAAGAGTCGCAGATCGGCGAGACCACCACCGGCAGCGACGTGCTGACCAGTGCTTTGAAACTGGACTTCGGGCATTGGGGCAAGCCGGAGCAGATGCGCGTCGGGGCGATCATGCATCGATTGGGATGGCGGCGTGTGCGGTTGCCTCCGTTGGTGAAGAGTGGGCAGCGACCGTGGGCTTACAAGAAGCCGGCAGGGTGGGGTGGGGCTTCTGCCTTGAAGCGCGAAGTGTTCGAGGAGCCTTGCTTTGATTAAGGAGATCGATTCGCTACTTCGGTTGTGGGCTCAGGAGCTGCATTCCGAGCATTCGAAAGGGGGGGCTTGCTGGGGGGAACATGGTTGCCATGATGATGGAGAGCAATGGGCAACTGATTCGGGGGCGGCGGGCTTTTCGTGCGCCGCTGGAGAGCTCTCTCGACATCGAGCTGATCGTGACCAAGCATCTGGCGCCCGAGCTGGTGACGGTTGTGCGAGAGCATTACTGCACGCTCGATGTTGATATGCGCTTGCGGTACGCGCACTGCGGTTGTGGCCGTGACACGTACTACCAGCGTTTGCATGAGGCACACCTGCAGATCTTCGGAGTGATGATGGGGTTGGCTGCGTGACCCCTGGCATTCGTCCGACTGTTGCTGTCCCACTGGCCCGTCTTGTCCCGCTGCGTTTTGATGCAGTGGGACAGGTACGGGCCTTGTCGTTGTTGGGCTGTCCCACCGTCCCGCTACAAAGTGCCTCCCGCCCGTGTAAGCGTAGCGGGCAGCAATACGCGCGTTTCACGCGCATGCGTGTTCTTAAGATTCTTCCTTTACACGAGAAAGGAGAGAGATAAGTAGGACAGTGGGGCGAAGCCCCGAATTTAGGCGCTCTCAGGCGTCCCACTTCGATTTCGAATGGTGGGACAGATGGGACGCCGCCGAAACAGCAGAATGCCGGGGTGGGATATTCGCCGACATTCGCTAGGCGTTCACCCGGTGTTACCCACATATTCGCCGGGTGGCATTAAACCGGGGTTGCTGCCACCGGAATCGACCTGTAAAAAGTAGTCATCTTCGATAGGTGCGACCGCAGAGAGCGGCAGGCACCACACCACCAAACCCGGCCATTGCGCCGGGTTTTTGCGTTTAGGGGTTGGCGATGACAAACGAGCAACAAGCGCTGGCAGAGATGCCGATCTGGTTAGTGATCGTCCTGGCCCTGGTCGGCGGCGTATCGGGGGAGATGTGGCGGGCCGACAAAGATGGGGCGCGGGGCTGGGCGTTGTTGCGCCGCCTCGCGCTTCGGTCCGGGGCCTGCATTGTCTGCGGGGTGTCGGCGATGATGCTGATGATCGCAGCCGGCATGACGATCTGGACGGCGGGCGCCTTGGGTTGCCTGACGGCAATGGCCGGTGCCGATGTGGCCATCGGGTTGTACGAACGCTGGGCTGCCAAGCGGCTGGGCGTCTGCGAAGTCCCGCCAGCCGGGGGCGAGCAAGGGTGATGCACCGATCTGGGGCGCCGAAAACCGCCGGGGACCCTGGCGAATTTCGGGGGGTACGGGGTCGGAAACCCGCGGGACTGTGTTAGCGGACGGTTCACCAGCTTAGTGAACTGAGGTGAACAGGTGAACTCGTGGGGTGAACTGGAGAATTAACCATGACAATCATCAGCAAAACGGAGTTTGCGGCCCGGCGTGGTTGGGCCAAATCCTATGTTTCAAAATTGGCCAGCCAAGATCGGCTGGTCCTCACCGAGAACGGCAAGATCGACCTGGAAGCCACTGAGGCACTGCTCGATAAAACCAGCGACCCCAGCAAGACCGCTGTCGCTGACCGGCATCAGCAAGATCGGATTCAGCGTGACGTTTACAACCATCTGTCGCCCCTTGCGGAGCCGACTTCCACGGCTGCGCCGCCGCAGCTGATGCCGAGCGACGGCAAACACCCCGATTATCAGAAGTCCCGCGCTCTGCGGGAGCACAACATGGCCAAACTGGCCGAGATCGAGCTGGGCAAAGCGCAAGGTTCGCTGGTGTCGAGGGAGGCCGTCGAGACCGGCGCCTACGACGCGGGCCGATTGCTACGCGACCAGTTGTTCGGACCGCTGCCTCAGCTGTCCTACGACTTGGCGGCCATGACCGATCCCTGGCAGATCGAAAAACACCTCACCGCGACAATCCGTCGAACGCTGGAGGAAGCCGAGCGGCTTTCATCAGCGGACCTTGATCATGCCTTAACAGTGAACTGAACCTATGCACACGGAATTTTCTGACGGTGCAAAGGTGTACCGTGAGAATTACTTTCGTGGCCTGCGGCCCGACCCCGATCTCTGGATCGACGAATGGGCCGACGATTACATGCGGATTCCGCGTGACACCGGTGCTCCTGAGCCCGGCCAGTACCGCACTTCACGGACACCTTATGCCCGCGAGCCAATGCGCTGCCTTTCGCCGGCTCATCCCTGCAGGCGCGTGGTCACCATGGTGGCTTCGCAATTGATGAAAACGCAGATCGCCTTGAACTGGATGGGTGGTCTGATCCATATGGCCCCCTCGAACATCTTGGCGCTACTGCCCAGTCTCGGCCTGTCCAAACGGGTATCGGGGCGGATTAGCAAGACCATCCAAGCCACCCCTGTATTGCGCGAGCGGGTCGCGGCCACTCGGTCGCGGGACGCGCGCAACACCATGGACACCAAGGAATTCGAGGGTGGCTCGCTGTACGTCACTACCGCAGGTTCTGCTGCCAACCTGTCGGAGCTGTCGGCACGCTACATCTACGGTGACGAAGTCGACCGCTGGGAGAACGACGTCGGCCAGGAAGGTGATCCGATCAAGCTGGCAGAGACGCGCGCGACCAACTTCGGCCGCAATGCCAAGATCTACTTTTCCAGTTCACCGACGATCAAAGGCGCCTCGCGGATTGCCGATCTGTTCGAGTCCAGCGATCAGCGCCACTACTACGTGCCTTGTCCGCACTGTGGGCACATGCAGGTGCTGGAGTGGGAAAACCTGCTGTACTCGGCCGATTTCAGCGTAGTGCATTACAAGTGCGCGGCGTCCGGGTTGGACTGTGACGTTCTGATCGAGGAGCACCATAAGAGCGACATGCTCGCCCGGGGCGAGTGGCGTGCGCACGCTAGCGGCGACGGCAAGACGGTGGGGTTTCATCTCAGCGCCTTGTACTCACCGACCGGCTGGATGGACTGGACCTCGCTTGCCATCGAGTTTGAAGACGCGAAAAAAGCTCAGGCTCAAGGCGATACCAGCCTGATGCAGGTGTTCTACAACACCCGGTTGGCCAAGGTCTGGGACAGCGCGCTCGAACAAACCAAGGCGGAAGTGCTAATGGCCCGTGCGCGGCAGGAGGCCTATACCCTCGGCACGATGCCGGCCGGTGTACTGATGCTGACCGGCGCCGTCGACGTACAGGCCAACCGCCTAGAAATGATGGTGATGGGTTTTGGTGTTGGCATGGAGCGCTGGATTGTGGATCACCAGGTCATCTGGGGCGATCCAGCCGATGAGCGCACCTGGTCGGTGCTGGACGAAAAACTCAAGGTTCGCTACCGGCATCCTTGCGGTGTTGGCTTAGGCATCCTTGCCGTTGGCGTCGACTCCGGCGGTCACCACACCGATGAGGTTTACCAGTTCTGCCGAGTTCGTCGCTGGCGCAACGTCTTTGCCATTAAAGGCGCGAGTAAGCCCGGGAGACCGGTCATCGCGCAGCGTCCATCACTGGTCGATGTGACCTGGAAAGGCCAGACCGAACGTAACGGTGCCGAGTTGTGGTTCGTCGGGACTGACACGGCCAAGGACTGGATCTACAACCGCTATCCGTTCCCGGACGGGCCAGGCTCTCTGCACTTTGCCAACGACTTACCGGACGAATTCTTCGCTCAGTGCGTGGCCGAACGCAAAGTCGTGCGTTACGTGCGCGGTCACAAGCGCATCGAGTGGGTCAAGGGTAAAGCCGAACGCAACGAAGCCCTCGATCTGATCGTGTACTGCTTGGCCATGGCCCATTACCTCGGCATCAACCGTTACCAAGAGCACGACTGGGATCGAGTGCGTCAGGCGCTGGCGCAGTCAGGGTTATTCGACGATGCGCCGGCCAAACCGGTCCCGGCCGAGCTCGTTGAACAAGCCCAAACAGCCGAAACAGTGCCGCCGGCTGCTGTCCGGCAAGCCCAGTTGTCACCACCAACACCGGCTGCATCTGTCGCACCCGCGCGACCTGCTGCATCGCCATCACAACGCCGCAGCTCTACCAGCGGTTATCTGAAGAGACGCTGATATGTCCTTTACCCAACAGCACCTCGACGTGATCGAGAAGGCCATCGCGCGCGGTGAAAAAACCGTTCGCTTTGGCGACCGCACCGTCGAGTACCGCACCATCAACGAGCTGCTGCAGGCGCGCGAAGAAATTCGCACCTCGCTGCTCAACGCTGCGGGGACGCGTTCACGCGTGGTCCGGCTTTACCACGGAGGCAAGGGACTGTAATGGCTCGTTATCCGACGCTGACCCGTAACGGATTCTTGCTGCCGTCGAACATCAAGGCCAGTTACGAAGGCGCCGGGGAGGGCCGCCGTTCTGCTGGCTGGGATGCGCCCGACAATGGCTTGAACACCATCAACACGCCGGCTCTGCGCAATCTGCGCTCACGTTCGCGGGCCGCAGTGCGCAACGACCCGTATGCCTTTAACGTCATCGAAAAGCGCGTCAGTAACCTGATCGGCACCGGTATCAACCCCAGGCCCAAGACGGACGACGACGTGCTGCGCAAGCAACTGCAGGAACTGTGGGAAGACTGGGTCGATGAATCGGACGCCGATGACCTCACCGACTTCTATGGCCAGCAGGCGCTCGCTGCGCGTACGGTGGAAACTTCCGGAGAATGCTTTATTCGTCTGCGGCCACGCAGCCTGGACGACGGTCATGCGGTGCCGCTGCAACTGCAGTTGCTCGCGCCGGAGTTCGTGCCGCACGACAAATTCGAAACTACTCGCGATGGCAACGTAATCCGTGCCGGTATCGAGTTCAACTCGTTCGGCAAGCGCGTGGCGTACTGGATGTATCGGTCGCACCCGGGCGATCCCTCATCTTTGAATTCCGGCTACAACCAACTCGTGCGGGTGCCCGCGACCCAGGTACTGCACATCTTCGAGCCGCTAGAGCCTGGGCAGTTGCGTGGCGTGCCGCGTTTGTCGCCGGTGCTCAAGCGCCTGCGCAGCCTGGACAACTACGACGACGCAGTGCTGTTTCGTCAGGAAGTAGCCAACCTGTTCGCGGGCTTCATTACCCGACCGCCGCCGGACTCCGGTCCCATGCCGCGCGATCCGGTCACCGGTCAGCCTCTGGTGACCGACCGCGACGGCTTTACGCCAATGGTCGCGCTTGAGCCGGGCACCATGCAGGAACTCGGGCCGGGCGAAGAGGTGGAGTTCTCCAAACCACCGGATGCCGGCAACAACTACCCGGACTTCATGCGGCAGCAACTGATGGCCGCTGCCGCCGGTACCGGCACGCCCTACGAGATCCTCACCGGCGATATGCGCGAGATCAACGACCGCGCCTTGCGCGTCGTGCTCAACGAGTTTCGCCGGCGGCTCGAGCAGCTGCAGTTCAGCGTTTACGTGCATCAGCTATGTCGTCCGGTACGCGCGGCCTGGATGGACATGGCGGTGCTTTCCGGTGCGTTGGTGCTGGAGGATTACGCCCAACGTCGGCGTGAGTATCTGCGTACACGCTGGGTGCCGCAGGGCTGGGCCTACATCCAGCCGGTGCAGGACGTGCAGGCGCGCACGATGGAAGTCAAAGCCGGTTTCGCCTCTCGCAGCGAGATGGTGCTGCGCACCGGCTACGACGCCGAAACGGTCGATGCGGAAAACGCCGCCGATCTCGCCCGGGCCGTTCGCCTGGGCCTCAAATACAACACCCTCGACGTCATCGAGCCGCTCGACGACAAGGAGCAACCATGAGCAAACAGGCGCGACCGCGCATTTACAACAAGGCTGGCGAGCGCGTGCAGGTCTCGGACAAGAGCTGGTACGCCATGCAGGCCAATGGCGAAGCCCAGCAGCGAACTATTGAAGTGTTCGTCTACGGCGAGATCGGTACCTGGGGCATCACCGCCAATCAATTTGTCCAGGATCTGCGCGCCTTGGATGACGGCGTGTCGCCAGTGGTGGCGGCGTTCAACAGCGTCGGTGGCGATCTATTCGACGGACTGGCCATGCACAACGCGTTGTCGCGCCTGGGAGAGCGTTGCACAGGCCGGGTTGATGCGTTGGCCGCAAGCGCCGCCAGCGTAGCGGTGTGCGGTGCGCACCGAGTGGTGATCGCGTCCAACGCCATGTTGATGATTCACAACCCTTGGACCTACGCCGCCGGCGATGCCGAAAGCTTTCGCAAGGTCGCCGATGTGTTGGACCAGACCATGGAAGCCATCATCGCGGCCTACAAGGCCAAGGCTCCTGACATCGATGAAACCGAACTGCGCCGCCTGGTTGCGGCCGAGACCTGGTTGACTGCGAATGAGGCAGTGGCACTGGGACTTGCTGACGAGGTCGGCGATGGCGTCAAGGTCAAAGCGTGCCTGGGGCAGGGCGCCGTGTTGCAGCGCTTTCAACATGTCCCAGCTGAGCTGCTGGCCCAACTCGATGAACCCACGGAGCCCGAACCGGAACCTAAGCCAATACCGGAGCCGGTGCCGCCGATTGCGGATGATCCACCGGCGCCGGCGTCCAATGCTGCGCAACTGGCGGTACTGATCAGTCAGCGTTGCACGGCAGCGGGCATCAGCAACCTGATCGAGCCGCTGCTCGCAGTCACCAAGCTGGAAAGCGAAGCGGTGGTGCAGACGGCGCTGACCCAAGCCAAAGCCATCAACGACCTGTGCGTCGCCGCGCGGTTACCGGAGTTCAGTGCCGAGTATGTCTCAGCCGGCCTGGATGCCACAGCGGTACGTGCCCGCCTGTTCGAAAAACTGGTCGGCAGCGGCAAAGGCTTCGAGATCGACAACAGCCTGCCGCTAGCCGATGACCCTCCGCCGAAAGTGCAGGCCAAGCAAATCGACCAGCCCTCGATCTGGTCTGCACGCCAAGCGGCGCAGACCGGCAAACGAACCTCACTTACTGGAGCTACTGCATGAACATTCAACGTGAACCGATGCACGCCGGCGAATTCCTGCTGTCCGAGGGCGCTGGCACCATTTCCCGCGAAGCAATCAACGTCGCCGCCGGCCCGGCGCTGGAGCCTGGTCAGATCCTGGGTCTGGTCACCGCCACCGGCGAATTCGCCCCGTACAACCCGACCGCTGAAGACGGCAGCGAGAACGCGCAGGCGATTCTCTTCGGCCCGCTGAGCATGTCCGACATTGTCCGTCGCGGACGCGCCGTGGTGCGTCTGGCCGAGGTCAGCGAAGCGCATTTGACCGGTCTGGATCTTGCGGCCGAAAAAGCGCTGGCCGCCCATAACGTGATCGTCCGCTAAGGCGATCAACTTCGAATTTTCAGCCCGCCCTGTGCGGGTTTTTTGTTTTCTGGAGACTGCTTCATGGCTGACATTCAAATCTTCAACGACGAGGCGTTTTCGGTGTCCTCGTTGACCGCCGCCATCAACGAACAGGAATACGTACCTGGGCGCATTGGCAGTTTGGGTCTGTTCCAGGAGGAGGGCATTACCACCCTGACCGTGCAGATCGAGAAGGACGGCGACACGCTTGCCCTGGTACCGGCCGGCGAACGCGGTACGTCTGGTCTGGTGGTGTCGGGCAGCAAGCGCAACCTGATCCCGTTCAACACCGTGCACCTGCCAGAACGCTTCACCATCAAGGCTGACGAGATCCAGGGTATTCGTGCCTTTGGATCGCGCTCCGAGTTGCAATCGGTGCAGGACGTGGTCAACAAGCGTTTGGCCAAGGCGCGCCGTCAATTGGACGTCACCCATGAGTTCCAGCGGCTCGGCGCGCTGAACGGCAAAATCTACGACGCTGATGGCAAAACCGTACTGCTCGATCTTTATGATCGCTTCGGGGTTCAACGTCGGTCGTTGTCAATGAAATTGACCGGTGACAAAAAGTCTTTTCGTGTGCAATGCGGTGAAGCGCTGGACATGCAGGAGGAAGCTCTGGGCAGTGTGACCCGCAGCGGTTCGCGCGCGTTCTGCGGCAAGAACTTTTGGAATGCAATGTTGGAGCTTGATGAGGTAAATAGAACGTATCTCAATACGCAGCAGGCGGCTTCGCTGCGTGGTGATGCCCGCGAGAGTTTCGACTACGGCGGCATTACCTGGGAGCGTTATCGCGGCAAGATCGCCGGCATGACCTTCGTGCATGATGACAAAGCGCTGTTGATCCCCGAGGGCGTTCCGGACCTGTATATCTCGGTGTTTGCTCCTGCCGATTACATGGAAACGGTCAACACCGAAGGCGTGCCGTACTACAGCAAGATCGAACCTCTGCCATTCAACAAGGGCATGGCAGGTGAAGCGCAGTCCAACCCGCTGCACATGTGCACCCGGCCGTTGGCACAGATTCTGTTGGAAATGTAGTCATGGGCATTCGCGAGCTGATGGCCGATGTCGACGACATTGTTTTCGAAACACTGGGCGACAGCGCGCGGATCGAGGGGCGCAGCGAACCGGTGCTGGGCATGTTCTCGGCGCCTTGGTTGCAACCGCGGATAGGTCGGATGAACACCGCCATTCGTGAGCCGCGCTTCGAGGTCCGCGTCGCTGACGCCGATGGGCTGAGCAAGGGGCTGCTGGTAAGCGTTGACGTACCGGAGCTCGACGGTGGTGGAGATTACGACCTGCTGCAGCTTGAGCCCACCGGTGACGGCCTGGTCGCCTTGATTCTGAGGAAACGGCCATGAGTGTCGGCAGCTACTTCAAGCCTTCGGCCGGCGGCGGGATGATCTCGCTGCAGACCTCGGCGGCAGACCTGAAAGCCTTTCAGGATTTCGCCGCCCTGGTGCCCAAGGCCGCCGCTGCTGCACAGCGGCGAGCCATCAACAAAACCCTGCGATGGCTCGCCACGCAAATTGCCCGCGCCGTTGGCCGACAGGAGCGCATCGCGGTGGCTGCTGTGCGGCAGCGGCTGCGAGCTTACCCAGTCAGCGGTGGGGCGAACAGCGGCAAACTCTGGTTCGGTCTCAACGCCATGGAAGCCAGTCGCATCGGTCGTCCTCGGCAGAATCGGTCCGGTGTGTCGGTGGCCGGTCGACGCTTTCAGGGCGCGTTCTTCAAGAAAGTTTATGGCAACAGCGCGGACGTCTGGATCCGCACGGCCAGCAAGCATTTCGACGCCAGTGACTATCCCGACAGTGATGTCAGCGGGGCGGGCGGGGCCAGTTCGGGCTGGATCGCCGAACACGGCAGCCGCTTTCCACTGGCGAAAGCCAAGGTCTCGCTGGAGCAGGCGCGGCCACATTTCGAAAGCTGGATCCGCAAGGCCGACGAACAGTTGCTGCACGTCCTGCAGCAGGAACTCAACTTTGAGCTGCAGAAGCACCTGAGGGGGAAATGACGTGACGGATCAAGTCGACGAGCCGTTCAGTCTTGAGCAGTTGTATTACGCCATTGAGCGGCGCATTCAGGATCACTTCCCGGGTCTGCAGGCCGTGGCCATGTGGCCGAATGACCTGGATCGCCTACCGTTGCCGGCGGTGCTGATCGAGCTGGCTGAGATGGAGCCGGGACTTGACCCGGGAACGGGCGAAACTGGTTTGGCCTGTAAGTTCGAGGCGCGGGTCATCACTGATCCTATCCAGCCGGATCACCATCAGCAGGCGGTGTTTCTGGCCGGTCATCTTGGCGCGCTACTGCGCATGCAGAGCTGGGGTTTGGCGGTCGAACCGGCCGAGTTCGTGCAGGCCATGCCGGACTGGACCAAACCCGAGCTTGACGGCTACACCGTCTGGGTCGTGGAGTGGACGCAGCAGATCTACCTCGGTGACGCCGAATGGCCATGGCCGGATCAGCCACCGGGCACCCTGGTGCTGAACATCGAACCGGGCGATGGTCCGTTCCGGCCGGAGGACGTGCCATGAGTGCCAGTTACGTCGCGGCGCAGCATGACCGCATGCTCGCCGGCTTGGTCAAGGACTGCTACGTGGTCGCAGTCGACCTTACCTCATCACCACCGGCCTGCCGCGTTTCAGACGGAGAGTGGGTCAGCGGCTGGGTGCGCTGGCACAGCATCGCTGCCGGCAAGGCGCGTCACTGGCGAGCGCCGAGCCTGAACGAGCAGGGCACCCTGATCAGTGCGAGCGGCGACGTGGCGCAGGGTACATTCATTCCTGGCCTGTACGGCAACGGCGGCCCACCGCCGGACAACCGCGACCATGTCGAAGTCTGGCATTTCGAGGATGGCGGGCGCTTGGTCTACGACTGGCAGGACAGCATTTACAGCATCACCCTGCCCACCGGCACGGTCGCCATCAAGGTCGGGGCAACCCTGGCCGAGGTGACCGACAACGCCGTCACCGTGAAGTCGGGAACGATCGATCTCGAAGGGAAAGTGAACATCAAGGGACCGGTCAATATCGACGGGCCACTGCACGCCACGCAGAACATCACCAGCGACGGTGCGATCCTGGACACCACCGGCAACACTGCCAACCACAAACACTGATAACCCTTTCCAACCAGCCCGCATTACGCGGGCTTTTTCATGCCCGGAGCAATCATGGCCAAACCTCAAGACGATTCAACGACGCAGGATTCTGCCGCAGTTATCCAGCCGATCTCGGCCTCGTCACTCACTTTTCGCGACACCCTCTACACCTCGCGCACGGTGATCCTCCCGGACGGTCGCACGCTTCCTGTGATCAAGAGCCTGGTCTCGGTCGAGGCGGGCGATGACATCGCGCTGAAGTGCCTCAAGGCCCACCCTGAATATGAGCAGCTCAAGGAGTAGACCCGATGATCGGAATGGATCGCCACACCGGGCAGCCCATCTCCGGTATCGAGCATTTACGTCAGTCGGTTGGAGACATCCTCGGTACGCCGCTGCTGAGCCGTCGTGAACGGCCGGAGTACGGCAGCAAGCTACGGCGCATGGTCGACCTGCCCATCAACGAAGGCTGGAAAAGCGCGGCGCAGGCTGAGGCCGTGCGGGCTCTCAACCAATGGGAGCCACGGCTCAAGCTTCAGCGCGTTGTGGTGGTTTCAGTCCTGGGCGGTCAAATCAATTTCAAGATCAGCGGCGAGTACCTCGGTGAACGCGGCACGTTGGAGGTGTGGGTATGAGTACCCTGGTAGATCTTTCGGAGCTGCCAGCGCCGGACGTGCTGGAGCCGCTGGACTTTGAGGACACCTACAGCGAAGCGCTGGGCGTGTTCCGTGGACACATGGGTCAGAACTGGACGGCCTCGCTGGAGAGCGATCCAGTGACCAAGCTGCTGGAGGTCGGCAGCTACATCAAACTCGGCAACCGGGCGCGAGTCAACGACGCGGCCAAGGCCCAGTTGTTGGCCTATGCCACCGGCACTGATCTGGATCACCTGGCCGCCAACGTCAACCTCAAGCGCCTAGTGATCCAGGCTGCAGATCCGTTGGCCGTGCCGCCGGTTGAGGCGGTGATGGAGTCCCACGATGCGTTGCGCGAGCGGGTGCAGCTGGCTTACGAAGGCCTGACCACTGCCGGGCCGCGCAACAGCTATATCCTCCATGCTCGGAACGCCTCGGCGCTGGTTGCCGATGCAACGGCCGAAAGCCCGAAACCGGCCTGCGTCGATGTCACGGTGCTGGGACTGGAGGGAGACGGCACGGCTGGGCCACAGATATTGGCTTTGGTTGCGGCGGCCGTAAACGACGATGACGTGCGTCCTGTCGGCGACCGCGTCACCGTTCGCGGCGCCGAGATCCTCCGGTATCGCGTCGACGCCGTGCTGCACATGAAAGGCACCGGCCCGGAAAATGATGCCGCGCTTACGGAGGCGATCCGTCGGTTGGAGGCCTGGATCAATCCCCGGCGCCGGCTGGGCGTCGAGGTGGCTCGGTCTGGTGTCGATGCGCAGCTGCATGTCGCCGGCGTCGGCCGGGTCGAGCTGAAGGATTGGCAGGATCTGAAACCCACCAAGGCACAGGCCGCTTACTGCACGGGTTACACCGTCGTGCTGGGAGGTTGAATGCGCAGTCTCTTACCGCTCAACAGCACGCCGCTGGAACGGGGTATCGAAGCGACCTTCGCCGAGACCACGTTGGTCCCATTGCGTACGTTGTACAACCCCGACACCTGCCCGGTGCATCTTCTGCCACATCTGGCTTGGGCCTGGTCGGTCGACCGCTGGGATCCGGCTTGGCCGGAGCCGGTCAAGCGCGCCGCGATCAAGGCATCGTTCTACATCCACAAGCACAAGGGCACCATCGGTGCTTTGCGTCGGGTAGTCGAGCCACTGGGTTACCTGATCGAAGTGCTGGAGTGGTGGCAGACGGTACCGGAAGGCGTGCCGGGCACCTTCGCTCTGAAAGTCGGCGTCCTCGATACCGGCATCACCGAGGAAATGTACCTCGAACTCGAACGTCTGATCGATGACGCCAAACCCGTCAGTCGGCAACTCACCGGCCTGGCCATCAGCCTTGAAACGCAAGGCGACCTGAACATTGCAGCGTCCCTCTACGAAGGTGACGAAATCGACGTCTACCCGCCTGTGATGCGTGACATCGAAGTCACGGGCAGCTTCGGCGTGATCGGACGCGAACACTCCATAGACACCCTGGACATCTATCAATGACTGATGCGAATTCTCAGTTTTTCGCCATCCTCACGACTGTGGGAAAGGCCAAGCAGGCAAACGCCGACGCGCTCGGTATTCCCTGGCTGATCACCCAAATGGGCGTCGGGGACGCCAATAACATCGATCCGGTCATCCCCGCTGAGGGGCAGACCAAGCTGATCAACGAGTGGCGGCGTAAGCCGCTTAACCGGCTGTTCGTCGACCCGGTCAACCCGGCGGTGCTGATTGCTGAGCAGGTCATTCCGGCGGACGAGGGCGGGCGCTGGATCCGCGAGGTCGGCCTGTACGACGCGGACGGCGATCTGGTGGCCGTGGCCAACTGTGCGCCGAGCTTCAAGCCGTTGCTGTCACAGGGCTCGGGCCGCACGCAGATCGTGCGCATGAACTTCGTCGTTACCAGTACTGGCAACATCCAGCTTAAGATTGACCCGGCGGTGGTACTGGCCACGCGCGCATTTGTTGAGGCGGCGATTCTGGAAGTGCTGCCGAAGAACAAGACGCCGGGTCAATACACGCGGGTCAAGGTCAATGATCGCGGGCTGGTGGTGGAAGGTGATAACCCGAACACACTGGCAGGCATGGGTATCACGGACACCTACACCAAGACGCAGATCGAGGCGATGATTGCCGCTGCCTCGGCATTGCCGGTCGGTGTCATGGCGCCGATTCCAGTCGACAAGATCCCGCCCGGGTTTCTGGAGCTGGACGGCTCGGTTAAGAGCATCGCCGTCTATCCCGATCTGGCAGCGTTCCTCGGTAGGCTCTACAACAAGGGTGATGAGGGCGTCGGCAATTTCCGGTTGCCGGAGTCGCGCGCCGAGTTTCTGCGCGGCTGGGATCATGGGCGTGGCGTCGATGCTGGGCGGGCAATGGGTAGCTGGCAAGACCATGCGTTTCAGAATCACTTGCATGCTCTGCGGCAAACAGTAACGACTGCAACCTCTACAGGCACGGGTTTGGCGGTGGTCCTCAGTGGAGCGGGTACTGGCGGCAACACTGACGTACCAATGACGGGCAACGTGGGCGCTGAAACCCGTCCTCGCAACTTGGCGGTCATGTGGTGCATCAAGGCCTGGAACGCACCGATCAATCAGGGAAACATCGACATCCAGGCGCTCACGGCGCTGGCCACGCAGGCCACGGAGGTCAAGCTCGGCACGGCCAAGATTGCTACGCAGGCGCAGACTGACGCGGGTGAAGATGACGCCACTATCGTTACGCCGAAAAAGCTGCGGATGGGGGTTTCGTGGAACTTCGGCGTCAATGGCTGGTTGGCGCTGCCGTCGTGGCTGGGTGGGCTGATTATTCAATGGGGCGGTGCAACAGCTCAGGTGGGCACGACCATTACGCAAAACACCTATGCGTTTCCAATGGCCTTTCCGAATCAGGTTCTAAGAATTCTGGGTTATCGAAGTTCCGAAATGCAAAACGGGAACGCGCCTACGACCGATCACTTTTTTACAGCAAATCTCCTTAACTGGACGGTCACTCACGTCCGTTCTCAAGGGAGCCTTGCAATCCCATTCGTCTATCTGGCCATCGGTCGCTGAGGTGAATATGAAATACGCGACTTTTAGTGATTCCGGCGAGATCATCGGGCGGTTTGATGACCGCTTTCACGCGACGATTCCCGATGACGCAGTCGTTATCCCGGAAAAATTGTGGGGGCCAACGTTGAATGACACGGATGGTGTGTGGCGTTTGGTGGACGGCGAGCTGGTCAAGCAGCCACTGCCAGAGACTCTGCCCGACTTTGTGCAGATGGTGGCCGACGAGCGCTACAAACGTGAGGCAACCGGCGTCACCGTCGAGGGTCTGCAAATCGAAACGACCCGCGACAGTCAGGCGCTGATTGCCAGCACCGGTTTGTCTGCCGTCCTTGATCCCGAATATCGCTGCAACTTCAAGACGGTGACCGGCTTTGTCGAGATCGGATCGGCGCAAATCATTGCCATCGCCAAGGCCGTGCGCACCCATGTTCAGGCCTGCTTTGACCGTGAACTGACGCTGTTGCGCGCCATTGAGGCCGGCGACTACCGCGAGGACATGCTGTTTGAGGGCTGGCCGGGTTCCATCCCGCCTGATCCTGTCGAGCTGCAATAGTCGCCCCTCACTGCAGGGGCGTTTTTCATTGCGCCCCACACAGCAATACCTTGAGCCTCGCCAATACGCGGGGCTTTTTCGTTTCTGGAGAATGAGCCTTATGAGTTTCTTTCACGGCGTCACGACCACCTCGGTCGATACCGGCGCGCGCACCATCTCGCTGCCGTCTTCGTCGATTATCGGCTTGTGCGACACCTTCACCCCCGGATTGCTCGGCGGCGGTACCGCCAAGGCCGGCGAACTCAAACTGATCACCACCGAGCGCGAGGCCATCGCCGCCTTCGGCGCGGGGGCTGCGATCACCAAGGCCTGCCAGGCGATCTACACCAAGGCCAAGGCGGTGATCGTCGCCATCGGTGTGCCGAAGATGGACGACCCGGCGCTGCAGACCTCGGCGATCATCGGTGGCGTCTTGGTGTCAGGTCAGCGGACCGGGCTGCAGGCGCTGCTCGATGGCAAAAGCCTGTTCAACACCCAGCCGCGATTGCTGATCGCACCAGGTCATTCGGCCACTCAGGCGATAGCCACGGCGATGGACGGTCTGGCGCAAAAGCTGCGGGCCATCGCCATCATCGACGGGCCATGCACCACCGACGAGGCCGCCATGGCCTACGCCGACAACTTCGGCAGCCGCAACCTGTTCATGGTCGACCCCGGTGTGCAGTTCTGGGACACCGATGCCAGCAAGACTGTTGATGCGCCGGGATCGGCATGGACCGCCGGCCTGTTTGCCTGGACCGACGCGACCTACGGTTTCTGGGCCTCCCCGTCGAACAAAGAGTTCACCGGCATCACCGGGACCACCCGAGCCGTCGAGTACCTGGACGGTGATGAGACCTGCCGGGCCAACCTGCTCAACAACGCCAATATCACCACGATCATCCGCGACGACGGCTACCGCCTGTGGGGTAACCGCACCCTGTCGAGCGATCCTAAATGGGCGTTCGTCACCCGCGTGCGCACGCTGTTTATCCTCATGGACGCGGTCCAGGCCGGGCACAAGTGGGCGGTCGACCGCTCTATCACCAAGACCTACGTCAAGGACGTCACCGATGGCCTGGAAGCATTCATGCGCGACCTGAAAAATCAGGGCGCGGTGATCAACTTCGAAGTGTTCGCCGATGAAGAGCTGAACACGGCCAGCCAGATCGAGCAGGGCAAGGTGTACTGGCGGATCCGCTTCACCGACGTACCGCCGGCCGAGAACCCAAATTTCCTCTTCGAAGTTACCAACCAATGGATGACCGAAGTGCTTGAAGCCGCCTAAGGAGGCCACCCGATGAAACCTGAAGTTTTGTCCAATTGCGCGGCGTTTATCGACGGCGTGAGTTTTGCCGGCGATGTGCCGAGCGTGACCTTGCCCAAGGTTGTGCTGAAAACCGAAACCTACCGGGGCGGCGGCATGGCCGGTGAGATCGAGATCCCGGTCGGTGTCGAAAAGCTCGAATCCGGATTCACCACCAACGGCGTGCGCCGTGAGGCGTTGAAGTGGTTCGGGCTGTCCGACCGCACCGCCTGCAACGCCGTATTTCGCGGCACGTTCAAGGGCCTCCAGGGCAAGGTCACCCCGGTGATCGTCACCATGCGCGGCGGCCTGAAAGAGGTCGACATGGGCGACTGGAAGGCCGGTGAAAAAGCCGAGACCAAACACAACATGGCGCTGACCTACTACAAGCTCGAAGTCGGCGGCCGGCTGATTTACGAGATCGACATGGTCGGCATGGTGCTGGTGATCGACGGTGTCGACCAGCTCGCAGACGAACGTTCGGCCCTGGGTCTTTAAGGAAATCCAACCATGAAGCAAGAAATTCAATCGACCACTGAAACGCAGCTCCCCAAATGGCTGCAACTGTCCGATGAGGGGTTTCGCATCACCCTCAAGTACCCAACCGAATTATCCGGTGTGACCGTCGACACGCTGATGATGCGCGCGCCCTGCGTGCGGGATGTTCGGGCGGCACAAGCGTCGTCCAACGGTGACGCGGAGCAACGTGAAATGTCGCTGTTCGCTTCGCTGACCCAAACCCCCGAAGCGGATCTGATGGGACTGAAAATGGTCGACTACCTGCGCCTGCAGGCGGGCTATTTTCGCCTGGTCACGGACGAGTAAATGCGACGGCTCAACGTTGAAGCTCCTGGCCAAACGCATGGCCAAAGAAACCGGGTTCTCGGCAGCTGAGATCACGGCCATGCCCTTCAACGAACTGGTGTGGTGGCTCTCTGACTGAGCCACCGCTCAACACTTTCCGACGCATAAGGCACGCTCATGGCGAAGAACCTCGCGCTTGGCTTTGTCATTGGCGGCGCCGTCGATCCGACGGTAGGCAAAGCGTTCAAGGACGTCGAAAGCAAGATCAAACACCTGGACTCGGTGGGCAGCAAGGCCCGAGTCCTGCAGAACACCATCGGCGACACCATGCGTTTGCGTGATGAATGGCGCAAGGCGCACATGACCGGTGCCGCAGGCGCAGACAAGCTGCTGGCCAAGTACGAAAAGAACCTCGAACTGCTTAAGAAACAGGGCGTCGAGGTTGGGCGGTTGAGTAAGGCTTACGCCACCATGGGCCGCGTGGCCGCCGGTGCCGAACTCAAAGCCCTCGGCCACCGACAGATCGAGGAGGGTCGGTCCGGCCTGAAAAGCACCCTCGGTCAAGCCGGTGCATTGACCGCCGCCGCAGCCATCCCGACCAAGGTCAGTGCCGACTACGGCGCGATCATTCGCGACATCGCGATCAAGGCCAACATTGCCAATTCGCCGGAAGAGGCGCAGCTGTCCAAGACGGTGATCGACACCTCGCGCGATACCGGTATGGCACGCAATCAGGTGGCCGAAGTGGTCAACGCCCTGGTCGGTGCAGGCATGGAGCTGGACAAGGCGCTGGCCTACGCCCCGACGGCGGCCAAGTTTGCCATCGGCCAAGGATCGGAAGGCTCCGAAACGGCCAAGATGATCAACGCCCTAGGGCAGAACGCCAAGATTACTGACCCCAAAGTAATGGAAAAGGCGCTGGAAGCCATCGCCTATCAGGGCCAGGCAGGCAGCTTTGAAGCGGTCGACATGGCCAGGTGGTTCCCCGAGCTGCTGGCCGGCATGGGCAAGCTGGGCATCACCGGCATGGACTCGGTGACGCAGCTGGGCGCCATGCTTCAGGTGCAGATGAAGACGGCCGGCGGTTCGGACGAGGCCGCGAACAACCTCAAGAACTGGATGGAAAAAATCGGTTCCGGCGAGACGGTCGACGCCTATAAAAAGGCCGGTATTGACTACAAGGGTTCGATGCAGACCGGTTTGCAAAACGGCATGTCCACGCTGGAATCCAGTTTTGCCCTGGCCCAGAAATACATTCAGGCGACCGATCCGAAGCGAGCCGCCGAGATGGCCAAGGCTACAGCCGCGATCAGCAAAGAGGCCGACCCCGAAAAGGCCAAGGCCATGATGAAGTCACTGGAGGAGGCTTTGCGCACCGGTGACTTGTTCGCTGACATGCAGGTGAAAGCAGCCCTGACGGCGTTCATGCAGAACAAGGATCTGTACAACCAGCTGAAAAAAGACTCGGCCGGGGCCACCGGTATCCTCGACAAGAACCTCGCCGAGCGTCGGCAAACCTCGGCGCAGAAATGGTCCGAGATGGCCCAGTCCATGGACGATGCCATGCGCAGCATCGGCGATGCGATTCGGCCGGTCACCGATGGCGTGGCTGATGGCATCAATAACGTCAGCCGCAAGCTGTCGGTTTTTGCCGATGAGTTTCCACGGGTCACGCTCGGCATTGGTACGGCCGTGGCTGGACTGGTTGCGCTGAAAGGCGCCGTCAGCGCCTTCAAGGTTGGCAAGGGCCTGATGAATCTCGGGCGTGGCACCTTGATGGGCAACCCGAATATCCCGCAAAAGGTGATCGTCACCAACCTGCCAGGGGCTGGGGGTGGGCTGGATGCCGGCGACTTGGATGGCGGCGATGGCAAGAAGAGCAAGAACAGAAAGAGAGGTGGCAGGGAACGTGGCGGTCGTGGTGGCTCGATCTCCGATGGCGTCAAGGGGCCGGCGATGCTCGCGGTCGTCGACGCCGGTTTCAAAGCCTACGACACCTACCAGAATGCCGAGACTCAGGACGAAAAGGCCGAAGGCTACGGACAAGCGGCCGGCAGCTTGGCGGGCACTTTGGCTGGTGCGGCCGCCGGGGCTGCCATCGGCACCGCGGTGCCGATCATTGGCAACATCGTAGGCGGCGCGATTGGAGGTTACATCGGTTATATGGGCGGCGATCTGGCCGGCGGAATTCTGGGCAAGAAACTGTTCGGCACCGACGAGTCGCTGAAGCGCGTGCCAGACGCAGGACCCTTGATGATGGCCAACGCCGGAAAAAACCTGCCGCCGGTGATGGGCGACATTGCAAAGTCATTTGAGCCCAAGCCCGCTTCTGGTCCATTGGCTCCTGCAGCGATGGGCGATGTGGCCCGGTCGTTTGCGGCTCCCGCCGTTGCCCCCGTTCCACCGGCCCTGTTGGCCGCACCAACGCCTGTCGCCAGATCCGAGGCGCCGAAGATGGAACAACGGGTCGAGATCTCGGCGCCGCTGCACATCACCGTGCAAGGCGATGCCAAGGATCCGGCACAGATGGCGCGGGAGCTGCAGCCCTTCATCGCGCAACAAATGCAGCAGGCCACGCAGCAGCTGCAGAACCGCAAACTCTACGATGAACCGCATGTGTAAGGAGGACTGATGGCCTACATGGACCAACTGCAGTCGGGGCTCAAGCAACTGGCGGCAGCAGGAGAGACCGGGCGGCGCAACCTCGACGGCATGATGGGGCCGGTCAACGGCGCGATTAGCGAGATCAGCGGCGCCGCCTCGGAGCTGGAAGGCATTCCATTTGTCGGTCCGGCAATCGGGGAAAAGCTGCAGCGTGTGATGCGCGGGGTGAATGCTGCCCAGGCCAAGGTCGGTCAGGTGGTGGCCACCTACACCAAGGCTGCGCGAGCTGTATCAGAGATCGATGAGCGCATGGGCCAACTGAAGGAACAGGCTGCCCGGGCGTCGACCGCGATCAACAAGATCGCCGGCAAGGTTAGCCCGTCGCTGGGGAACATCCTGCCGACCGGATCGCTTGCTGGTGACGCGACGCCGGTACCGGAAGCGGTGAAGCCATTCCCGCATCTGCTGATCGTGCAGCCCCTGGACCCCAAAGCGGTGCCGTATTACTTCAACCTGGATACCGCCGCCTTCGACGAGCTGCGGCGCTCGACTGAATACCGTTGGTCTTCGCAGGAACGCCTGACGCGGCGGCCGGCGCAGCAAGCGGTGGGCATCGGTGAGGAAAAGATCACCCTTAAAGGCGCGATCTTTCCGGGCTTCAAGGGCGGCATCAAGCAACTGGACACCCTGCGCAGCCTCGGCGCTCAGCAACTGCCGCTGACGCTGACCACCGGCTATGGCGACGTGCTCGGCACCTGGTGTCTGAAGAGCGTCGATGAAGAACAGAACGCGCTGCTGCAGGGCGGCATCCCGCGTAAGCAGGCATTTACTTTGGAGTTTGTTCGTTATGGCGATGACCTGCAGAACGTCTGAGGGGGATCTGCTCGACACCCTGTGTTACCACGCTTATGGTCACCTGAACGGAACGGTCGAGGCGGTGCTGGATGCTAATCAGGGCCTCGCCGACGAGCCGCAACCGCACCGCGCCGGCATCGTGATCGAGCTGCCGGATCTGCCGTCGCCCGACGACAGTGAGGTGATGCTGTGGGGCTGAAATGTCGCCTGGATTTGTGATGGCAATTTGCTAGACAAATCCGGCGCCGATAGACTTGTCATTTTTAGGAAAATGCGAGCGCTACTACATGGAAAAGTCGACAGAACTGAGAGAAGTCAAACGCAGTATCAAAGAGGAAATCCCTCATCGCATCATCTGGTTCGTCATCTCCGTTGCAGTAATAGCTCTATTAGCTTTGATCCCAGTGATCGGCTGGATTTTGGCATTGGTGATGGTGTTTGCGGTTTTTACAAAGATTTTCGGTTCTCGGGAATCCTTTCTGGTCGGCAACTGCCCTACCTGTACCAAGCTGTTGCCTGTCCCTGATACAGACGTTTTTGCTTGCCCCGTTTGCAACAGTGTTATTGCTGTTGGAGAAGACAGCCTGACCATCGTTAAAACCGACTGATCTGCAATGCCATGTAGCTAGCAGAAAAGATGAAACCTATTAAGCCCGCCTTGTGCGGGCTTTTTATTGGACGAAACAATGACCCCTATCTTTCGTGTCGTGGCCGACGGCGCTGACATCACCCAGCGGATCAATGACCGCCTCCTACAGCTGAAGACCACCGACAAACCGGGTATGGAGTCCGACGAGTTCGAACTGCGCATCGACGACCGCAATGGCGCAGTGGTGCTGCCTCCACGCGGGGCCAGTATCGAGATTTACCTGGGCTACGCAGAAACCAAACTGACCCGCATCGGCCGTTACGTCGTAGACGAGATCGAGCTGTCCGGCCCGCCGGATACGTTGGTGATCACTGGAAAGGCCAGCGACATGCGTGGCAGTGGCAAGACCACCCGCAGCGGCAGCTGGGAAAATGTGCCGTTGTCTCGGATCGTCGCCGACGTCGCGGCTCGCAACGGCTGGCTAGCGGTCTGCCCGGTTCAGACCAAGGTGCCGCGCGCCGATCAGCTAAACGAGTCGGACTTCAATTTCCTCACGCGCCTGGCCAAACAATACGACTGCACGGCCAAGGTGGCCGACGGCAAGTTGCTGGTCATGCCACGGCAAGCTGGGCAGAGCGCCTCGGGCAAGGCGTTCGGAGTGGTGACGATTCAGCGAAGTGATGTCAGCCGTTTTCAGTTCAGACTCGGCGACCGCAACACTCACAAGGCCGTATCGACCAAGCACCAGGATAAAAGGACCGGCAAGCTCGCGGTGGTCACCCTCGACAACGACGAATCGCCGGATGGCTTGCCGCCGGTGCATACCGACCGGCACATCTACCCGAACAAGTCAGCCGCCGAAGCGGCAGCCCAGGCGCGTCTCACCGCGTTCAACCGCTCCACGGCCGGCGTCCGGCTGGAGATGGTCGGACGCACCGACCTGTTTGCCGAACGATCGATCAACGCTCGAGGCTTCAAGGTAGGGCTCGACGGCGAATACCTAGTCGACTCGGTGGAGCAGGTGTTCACCCAAGCCGGCTGGAGCACAACGGTGGAGTGCAATGGCGGCAAGAAGGGTAAGGCGAAAGCCAAAGGCAAGAAGAAAAAAACGGCGAAGGATCTGAAGGTTGTTCAGATCAAGCAGTAGTGCCGCGTTCCATCACTCAGGAGAAATTCATGTCACTGACAGAACAACAGTTGCAACGCATCATGCCCAACGCCCGCCGCCAAGCGGGCGTTTTTGTTTCTGCGCTCAATGCTGCCATGGCTCACCGGCAGATCAACACTCCGCAACGCCAAGCCGCGTTTCTCGCCCAGGTCGGGCACGAATCCGGTGAGCTCAATTACGTGCGCGAACTGGGCGGCGACCAGTACCTGAGCAAGTACGACACCGGCAGTCTGGCCGTGCGGCTGGGCAACACGCCCGAAGCCGACGGCGATGGCCAGCGCTACCGTGGCCGGGGGCTGATCCAGATCACCGGCCACAACAACTACCTTCGCTGCAGTTTGGCGCTGTTCGGCGACGAGCGTTTGCTGCGCACGCCGGAGCTGCTGGAACTGCCGCAGTGGGCCGCGGAGTCGGCCGCGTGGTTCTGGTGGGTTCGCGGGCTGAATGCCCTGGCGGATCAGGGCGAGTTCGAGGAAATCACCCGCAAGATCAACGGTGGCCTGAACGGTCTGCAGGAGCGACTGCAGTTGTGGGAGCGGGCGAGGGCGGTGTTATGCGCCTCGGCGAACTGATCCCGGCGCCGTATCGGCTGTTTGGCAAAGTGGTGCTGTTGGTCACACTGGTCGGCGGATCCGCTGCCATCGCCTGGCAAGTGCAGGACTGGCGCTACGGCAAACAGCTCGCCGAGCAGGCTCGCCTCCACACCGAAACTCTCAATCAACTGGCCCTGGCCTCGGCCGCGCAGCAGCGTGCCGAACAAGACAAGCGCCTCGCGCTCGAGCAGCGCCTGGCATCCAGTGAACAAACCCACTACCGAGCTTTGAGCGATGTACAACGTGATCAAGATCGCCTGCGCGACCGTCTCGCCACTGCTGATCTGCGCCTGTCAGTCCTACTCGATGCCACCATCGATGCCGGCAACGGATCGGTGCCAACCTCCGCCACCACCGGCGGCGTGGTTCATGGCTCCGCAAGAGCCGAACTTGACCCGGCGCATGCTCAACGAATTATCGGCGTCACCGACGACGGCGACCGGGGGCTGATTGCCCTTGCGGCCTGTCAGGCATACGCCAAAGAAGTCTCAACACCGAAGTGAAAAGAGCGGCCGGTCCGGATGCGTCAACATCCGGATCGACCGCCGTCCCTGCAGATGGTCCCTGCAAGTCCAGCCAAGGCTCTTGCTCCGTGCACAAAGCGCGGCGAGCCTAGCACCTGTTTATGCATACAGTAAAGGTCTTGCTTTTTATGTCTACACCCATCATCCCTTGGATGGGCGGCAAGCGCCGCCTGGCCGATCGCCTCCTCCCGCTTTTTCCGCCACACGAATGCTACGTCGAAGTCTTTGCCGGTGGTGCCGCGCTCTACTTCATGAAGCCCCAGCCATCGCCCGTGGAAGTCCTCAACGACATCAACGGCGATCTGGTTACGCTTTACCGCGTCGTGCAGAATCACCTCGAAGAGTTCGTGCGCCAGTTCAAATGGGCGCTCAGCTCGCGGCAGGTGTTCGAATGGCAGAAAATGACCCGCCCAGAAACTCTCACCGACATCCAGCGCGCCGCCCGTTTCTTCTACCTGCAGCACCATGCCTTCGCCGGCAAGGTCTCCGGGCAGACGTTCGGCACCGCGACCACCGCACCGGCCATCAACCTGCTACGGATCGAGGAAAACCTCTCGGCCGCGTGGCAGCGCCTATCCGGCACCTACGTCGAAAACCTGCCCTGGCTTGAATGCGCGGAACGCTATGACCGTGCCCATACCTTCCACTACATGGACCCGCCTTATTGGCAGACCGCCGGCTACGGCGTGGACTTTCCGTTCGAGAACTACGAACGTATGGCCGACTTCATGCGCCGCTGCAAAGGCAAGGTGATGGTCAGTATCAACGACCACCCGGACATCCGCCGTGTTTTCGAAGGCTTCCACTTCGAGACCTTGGACATTCGCTACACCACGGCCAATCAGCGGCAGGGGAAGACTGAAGTCAGTGGCGAATTGGTGATCATGAACTGGGAGCCGGCAGCGTTGGGCGGGTTGTTCTGACGGATGCAGGTGGTTTTTTCTTTAGTTCTCACCCTCCCGTCTATCCGATATTTCCTTCAGAAATTGACCGAATGCCGTTCTGAACGTTAACTGTATATTCGTACAGTATCGGAAGTCGTGCGTCATGAGCTTTTCAATCCTAGGCCCTATTGCTGTGGCCGGTCGGAAATTACCTTTTTGTCTTTTCCGGGTTCCGGCAGGTTTTCCTTCGCCGGCAGCGGATCACATCGAAACCCACATCTCGCTCGACGAAGTGCTCAACATCCGGGCCCCGCATGTTTACTTGGTGAAAATTGCCGGAGAGAGCATGCAGGGGGCAGGAATCTTCGACGGTGATTTGGCGGTAGTGGATCGTTCACTGGAACCGGCAAATGGGCATATTGTTGTTGCGCTGCTTAACAATGATCCGCTTTGCAAGCGGCTGTGCATCCGTGGAAAAGAGGTGATCCTCCTGTCCGAAAATCCCAAGTATCCACCGCGCTACGTGCTGGAAGGCGATGAGCTGGCGATCTGGGGCGTGATCATTGGTAGCGTGCGCAGTCATGTCTAGGCAGGTGCCGGTGTTCGGCCTGATCGATTGCAACAGCTTCTACGCCAGTTGCGAGCGGGTGTTTCGTCCTGACCTGGCAAAGGTCCCCATCGTTGTCTTATCGAATAACGACGGTTGCGTCATTGCCCGTAGCTACGACGCCAAGCCATACGTGAAAATGGGCGAGCCGTACTTCCAGATCAAACACAAGCTTAAGCAGCACGGCATCGTCCCCTTCTCATCGAATTACGCGCTGTATGGTGACATGAGTGAGCGCGTCATGACGCTGATCGAGTCCATGGTGCCCGCAGTCGAGGTCTACAGCATCGACGAAGCCTTCGTCGATCTCACCGGCATCAACGATTTAGACGGCCTTGGTCGAAAAATTCGGAGTCAGGTCCTGAGGTGCGCTGGCATTCCAGTCGGGATTGGTATTGCTCACACCAAGACGCTGGCCAAGCTGGCCAACCATACGGCCAAACGCCTTCAGGCGCAGACGGGCGGTGTCGTCAATATTTGCGACCCAATTAAGCGTGACTGGGTGCTGCGCAACACTGACGTTTCAGAGGTGTGGGGTGTAGGGCGTCGAATGAAAGCGCACCTGAATACATTGGGCATCAAGAGTGCGATGGATCTGGCAAAAGCAGATCCTTGGACGCTACGCAAAAACTTCAGTGTGGTGATCGAAAAGACGGCGCGCGAACTGGCCGGCACCCCCTGTCTGGAACTAGAGGAACCCGATCCTCCGAAGCAGGAGATCTGCTGCAGTCGAATGTTCGGCACCCGGCTGACGGAACTGGCACCGATCAAGGAGGCGGTGGCCACGTACATGATGCGCGCCTCAGAAAAGCTCAGGGCGCAAAAGTCGCTGTGCAAGAAAGTGCGCGTGAGCATCCGTACCGGGATGTTCAATCCTGAGGAGGCGAAGTACGCCAATGGTGTGGTGATCGATATGCCTTACCCCACGGATGATGTCCGGCTACTGACCAAGGCCGCAGTTGATGCGCTGGATCGGGTATATCGCCCTGGTTTCAAGTACAGCAAGGCGGAGGTATTACTGATGAGCCTGTGTCAGCCAGGCGAATACACGGATGATCTGTTTGCGGCTTCTCAACCGACCGAATCTACCAGGGTGATGGCCATACTGGATCAGATCAACGAACGGTGGGGAAGGGGGACGCTGCGAGCGGCGAGTGTCCCTAGTAGCCCAGCGTGGGCCATGCGGCGTGAAATGATGAGTCAGAGCTACACGACTCGCTTGGACCAATTGTGGACGATCAACTGTAGGTAGTAAATCGTCCGCTATCGGCCAAAAGCCGCCACTCCTGGTAGTTAATTCGTCGGAGCCCCCCCGATTACTTCTATGCAAAATCGAGGGGGGCGTCGTTTTTAATTTTGGAGGCTATTTGCGAGATGTATTTTTAGCGCTAACTAACCTGCGGCGGAACCACCGACCGACTAGATGCAATCCTCTCTAAGATGGCTTCGAGCCTATCCTTTACACGAATTACTGTTGGGCCGTTGTAGTTACTTTCGGTATTTGTTAGTTTCGTTATGTCCTTGAGCATTTTTTTGCAAGCGTGCTCGAAGTCCGATTTATATCTTTTTGCTAACCCCTCGTAACATGTGTCGTAAAAATCCTTGTATTTGTCAACCTGCCTGAATTTATAAATATCGTTATCGATTTTCATGAATAGGCTATGGGCTTTTGAGAAGAGATCATGTGCTATTAGTACATTGGAAGGTTCGAGTGCTTGGAGTAAATATAAGCGACCTTGTTGGGTGTCATGATGGTTTGTATGGTAATTTACTTTCTTTTTGGCTAGCGCATAGGATTGGTCCATATACTGCTGAGCTTTGGAATACTCTTTAGATGGTAGGTGGGCCATGGCATATTGCAACCAAAAATGCGGGTCGGATTTCAACCATCTAACATTGGTTTTCAAGTTTTCATAATATCGTTTTATTGCGGTTTTCTTATTGGTATCTGGAAGCAGTCGTTCAATGAATGAAAACTTAACCAGAGAGCGGAATACTTCTGTTTCTTCTCGAACTTTTCCGTCGCGCTCGCCGTATTTTTTGACGATTTTAAGTAGCTGAGTGGTTATGTACGTTGAGGAAAAGTGATGTTTAATTAGAGAGAGGCAGAACAAGCTAGATTTCGAAGCTATGCCGCGCGACGAAATTCTGAATAGCTGGTTAAAGCTATCATTTTGCCTAAGGCTGTCTTCATATATGTCGTCATTTAATGCTATTTCAGATATAAAGCTGTTTGTTGTTGGTAATCCCATTATCTCAATTATACAGATTGCAAAGACGGTATCTTTATAATGCTGCGTTTCAGCTGACGAACAGAAGCTCATAAGCGAGTCAATTCGATGCTTTATCTGTGGTGAATTGAACAGACTGAGGAGTGCAAGCGAAATCTGTGCATCATTATCATTAAATAAGAACTCACGCTTTTGTCCTTGAGTAAGTCCTGCCTTATCACCCCAGCCGCCGATATTATCTACTATGTCGATAAACTCTTCGGCTTCTTCAGTTGAGAGATGGTCTGCGCTGAGTTCTTGATATGTAAACCCACTGTTGCGAAGGTCTAGTCTGAGTCGTTCATGCGCGTGCAGCCTAGTCATTGCTACTACAAAAATATTTTCGGGCTTATGGGTGCCAATATAACAAAGAAGTTCTAGGTGGTTGTGGTAATCGTCGATCACCAACACCGATCGCCCATTTGTTTCGCGAATTATTTCGAGGTCGTCGGTGAAGTCTGCGTCATGATCGATGATTGAGTAAACATCAAAGCCACGCACCTGAAGAAATGGCATAAGCTCGCGAGATAATATTGATTTCCCGTTACCGAAAGTACTGCTGATTATAGTGTGGCGCTTTGCTTCAAGAAACCTAAGGATCGTTTCAAGCTCTTTTCTCTTTACTATTGCAGAAATTGGCGGGGCGCTAGTGATGTTATAGTCGATGGCATTCTTCTTTATTTCGCCATGATATATTAAATTTTCTACATCCTTGTCTTGTATTGTGTATTCACCATCATCGGTAGTATACATATCAAAAAATACTAGGGAGCGCTCACTGGGCGCTTGAGATTTATTTAGCTCAATTGATTCAATGTATTTTGCAAAACCCTCTGCCCCGATCGGCAGAACATGGCCAAATTTATTTAATGTGAAAATGTTTTTAGCTGACGGGTTAGGCTGGGTTATGAAGTAGGTTTTTTCTCGCAGGTCTTTATTGTTAAAAAGTATTTTTTGGATATCAATATCATACATGGAGTACCCAATAAAAACTATAGCAGTACTTATTTCTAGGTCGCGCTTAAACTGGTAGTACCAGGGCGAATTTAAAAAGTTGTCAGAGCTAATATAAGATGATGTAGAAAGCTTGAAGCCTTGTTCAATGGATTCGGCAGTTAATGAGTTTATAGATCCGTTTATATGAATGCATAAATTGCTCGCTTTTGAATGCTGATCAGGTCTAGCGGTGAGATCGATCGAGTCCAATCTCTTACTTGATTTTAAAGCGCCTAACTCCATTACGTTATCGTAATTTGTTGTGTAATATCTTCTCCAATTTGCCGCCATAATTAAATCTTGGCTCGGAGAAGTTTGTTTGACGGTGAAGGTGTCTCTAAGTAAATCTATAAGCAAGGACTTGTTGTGATTTTCAAGATAATAATCTGCTGCGAACCTTAGGTCCTCATCCTCATCGAAATTGCCAAGGTTACAGATTTTTTTTGCGAGGTCGGCGGCACGAGGTGGGGGGAGGTTTTTGATATTGATCGCATCTGCAGAAAAGCCGGCACCTGTGAAGAGTATTGCTTTTCCAGAGGCTATGGACGATGCGATTGCGTCAAGCGTATCAGAATGTTTTTCAATTGCAGATGTCATTGTTTCGTCCTTGACATAAAAAAACAGAATGTATCTGCTGTATGGGTATGATGTCCATATGCTATCGACACCGTATAGGCAGTTGTGGGCCTTGGCGGTTATAAGTTGGCGTGCGCAATCGACAATGCCCGTGATCTGATGGTGGCCATAATCTACATCGCTTTTAGCAAACGTACGCGATCTCTTACGTCAAGGGCAAAGCCCCCCGTTTGGGACAATGTCGGTTGAGCCGCAAAGGTTATTTCTTGATTAGGTAGGGCGGTTCGATCAGTCGAGCTCCGGATAAAGAAAAATAATTCTTTAAACTCAAGAGGATGAAGTGGCCCAAGATTTTCTAGGTACATCGGACTGACTGCTTTTGGCCGAAAGCTGCCGCTCACGGAATACCGCTTTTGGCCGATTGCTGCCTGCAAAGACGATATTAGGATTGCCGTATCCGCATAATCGCATCTGTGATCGCTTTTGCATTTGTGTCTAAGGTCTCCATAGCCATCACAGCGTTATCTGCAACCACTGCTGCGCCACTGGCTGCAAGCCAAACGGCAACCTCCTCGATTGCCGCCGCCAGTGCATGCTGGTTGTGCAGGAGCAATGTCAGGGCGTCAGCAGTGGCGATATTAGAAGCTGAGTTAGTTGGCATGCGATCCATCCTGGAAATGAGGGGTTCGCGAAGCCTAGCTCATGCGGCCGCCGCAGAGAGGCTTAGATACCGCATGCTTAAAAATTGCTACGCCGCGCAGATGATTTGAGACTTTAGCCAATCAGTTGGGAGGGGAGGTGGGACACTGCATCCAATCCATCATCGGCGCGACGGAGAAACGGCGGGAAAGTGGGGCGGGTGTGGCGGTGATTGGGGGCATTGGGAGTACGGAATCGGTGTGGCTGGGAGGTGGGGGAGTTTATCAGGAATGACCGGTCGGGCTCAGTGATATCCGGCGGAAATACAACCTTATCAAGTGTGGGATTAAGCAAGACAGCCATGAAATGGACTGATAGCATCGGGCTATCAATAAGAGTGAGGAAGGGATCCCATGCTGAAAAAACTCGCATCATCTGTTCTCGTCGCCGGCGCCCTGCTTGCCTCCGCCCAAGGGGCTTTCGCCGAAGAAAAGCTGTTCAAGAACTACGTCTACCAAACCCCACTAGCAAAATTCACCGAAGCGGCCGGTTACTACGACTGCTCCGAAGACGTCGGCGGAACCGCGAGGTGCATCGACGATGTGGATTTCCTTGAAGAGAAATTCACCGTCGCGCTGATCTTCTCCGGTGACAAGCTGATGATGGTTTCACTCATCAGCCCGTTTGATCAGAACCTGTATGTCAAAGCCATCGCGGGGCTTTCGAAGTCATTCACGCTGGTTTCCATGAGCGATGAGAAATCCATCCTGGATATGTTCGATACCGCGAGAAAGTCGAGAAGCACTGAAGAGCTGACGACGAAGATTTCCAATTTTGAACAGGTTGGTCTGGCTTCGGGGAATCTGACTTATACGTTTCTTGAAGGGTTGAACGCTAAAGGGCAAACCAATGCTGTTAGTGCGTTGGCTGCTGCGCCGGAGAATATTCGGTCCGCTGAATTGGTGATGGCGGGGCAGGGGGCGGATTCGGGGATGATTATTCGGTTTACGTTTCCGCGTTTAGAGGCGAATAAGATTTTGGCTGAGGCTAAGAAGCCGGTTGAGGATTTTTGATTGTTTTGTTGAAAGACTCTAAGGAATGATCTGTTGAAAATAGTGGGGATGAGCCCAACCCAGTATTTTCTCAGTCGTCGTGCAAAACACGCTTTTCTGTCGCCTATTTATAGCTACGCTAATCGGGTCATTGAGCACATGGACAAAGTAAGAATAAAGCTCGTAATCATCGGTCATATGCCACTTCATCTAAGCCTCAGCGAGGTTTCGGCTTGGCGCTCTGAAGTATTTGAGTTGGTCGGTGGCGTTGATAATTTTGCATTGCGCTGTGACTCCGACAGGGGAGATTGGGTTTTCTCCGATAAGCTGCTAAAAACTCAACTCCCGGCACATACTGATGCTGACTTTTTAATAGCGCTAGTCAACGTGCCAATCGAAGACAATTGGTACTCGAGGCGTCTGGGAGGCAATCAAATTGTTTTCACGTTCAGCCAAATTAGAGAGTTCCTTGCCTGGGAGAATATTCCGCTCGAGAACGCGATTTTTCGAATTTTATATAGTTACACATTGTTATATCGGCGCTCGGGCAACAAAATTCCAGGCTTTGGCGTAGCGCCAAGCTTTACCCACGACGAAACACGTGGATGCCTTTTTGACATGAATGGCATAAAGTCTGATCTTGTTGAATCGTGCAACAAACCTATTGTTTGCGGAGAGTGTGAGGAGCGTCTCAGGAACGAACGCGTTTCAACCCAAATGATAAAAACAGTGCAGAAAGAAATTCGAAAAATACGGAAGCATCTGTACTACAGAGCTTTTGATTTCGTAAAGGCTAAGCCAGTAGCAACGCTAGTAATATCAAGCACGTTTGCCATACTGTTGGGTGTCGCAGGCTCATTAATCGCTTCGTATATTTACGACAACGTTAAGCCTCAGCCACCTGTAGACATACAGAGTCAAATTAGCGAAGCCACTGAAGTGGACAGTTGATTCTCAATGCGAGTCATTATTTATTCTACATCAGAACAAACGGGGGGCGGGAGGGAGGTAAATAAATCAGTCCCTATTGTTTTTTCTGAAGTTATAGCGAATTTTCAAAGTGTTAATGTGGTTGATGCTATCTAGTGCATTTGAGATCCTAAGGGTTAAGCGATAAATAAGGAGTGTTGCATGATTAAAGATGAAGCCCCATGGGCTGATGATTTGATGGGCCGAGAACAAAGCGCTAATTTTTTGACATCCTACCTTCTTGCCAATCCCAGCATAAAAGTTTTGAATGTCAACTCTCCATGGGGAGCAGGAAAATTTTTCTTTCTACAGCGTTGGAAAGCGCAGCTAAGTAAAAATCACGTTTGTGTATTTTTCAATGCTTGGGAAACTGACTATTCTTCGGAACCGTTAGTGGCATTGGTGACGTGTATAGAGCAGCAGACAACTGGCAAATCTGTAAGTGTCGAAGAAGCTGGTAGAAAGGTGATTAAAACTTCGAGCGAGCTAATAAAGAGAGCCGCACCGTTAATCGCAAAAGGCTTGGTGAGGAAGTTTACCGGCGCTGACTTTGACGAAGTGTTTGGTGACAGTGCCGCCGATGACACAGCTGATGCTGCAGGTGAAGCCACTACTGATGTTATTGAATCTCTAATTCAGGAACAGTCCAAAACAGCAGTCCATGTAGATGAGTTCAAAGACGCTGTTTCAAAACGATTGGCGGCAGCGGCTAAGGAGCACGGTCTTGAAAGTCCAGCATTTATATTTATTGATGAGTTAGATAGATGTCGTCCCACATACGCGATTGAATTGCTTGAGCGCGTGAAACATTTTTTTGAGTTGAAAGATTGCACTTTTATAGTTGCATCTGACTCCACTCAGTTGGCTCACTCGGTTCGAGCTGTTTATGGTGAAAAATTCTTTTCTGAGCGATATCTTAGTAGGTTCTTTGATGCTGAGTTTCGGTTGGATAATAGCAGCATATTTTCGATAGCAAAACAGCATGCCTTCGAGTTCCCATTGGCGGAGCTCCATCTGAAAATAGGTGGTTGGGCTCGTTCGATGCATTCTAGTCAAGGTGAAATTTCTCCTAGGGGAGATACCGTTTGGACCGATCAAAGAAACTATCCAATACATGCTTTATTGTTGGTCGGTATGACAAGATACTTTAATGTTGAGTTGAGGGAAATGCTTAGATACGCTCAACAGATAAATAGTATGGCAAGTGTTCTTCCTGAGCATGAATTTCATTATTTTTGGGCGGCGTTCTTGATATTTGCAAAAGGAACAAACGAAGAGTTGTATCAGTCTTTGTCTTTTCCCGATAAGGCGGAAAAAGTCATAAAGGAATTTGAGGCTGGGCGGGCGACGCCGGTAACCTTTACGTTTTCTTTAGGGCATGAAACTATCGGTGATATGGCAATATTCTATACAAGAATGATACATGCGACTAAAGACGAGTGGCGGAGCATGTATAACAGCGCTAAGGGATGGAGGGAAGCGGTACTTGGTCAGATGGATGAACATAACTTAGATATTGTAAAAACATATCGCAGAGTTGTAGAGCTTGCACACCGTTTGTCATGACGTGATGGAGACAAACAGCGCCAATTAGCTACGTGATGCAGTCAAATGCGCATATTTTCATTCTGTCGCACGTTTGGCTGTTTTTCCGCTAGCATAATCCATCGCAACCGCCCTTGCTTTATCAGAGCAAAGGGGTAGATTTATTTATTTTGGATTTCTGGGTGTTAAATAAATCTGTTCCCATTCTTAGTCCTAAATAAAAGAACCCGGCTGCAGCCGGGTTTTTATTATGTATCTGCCACTAAGAATTCGCGTCGCTCCTAAGGTGTGGCGACATCCTTATCTTCAATTTCATCATTGACAGCTTCTTGAACAGTATTCGTAGTGGCGTTTTTTTGCACCGGGATAGGTTGGTAAAAGAACTCTTCGCTTAAGTCTTTTGCCATGTGACTTTTTAGTACTTCTATCTTTAGAGCCGTTTGCTCTTGGAATTTTTCATGATCGCTGATGTTCAGATTTTTTGCAGAAGAATGAACTGTTTCTCGAGCTACTACCAAAAGCCTGGCAAGAGTGAGTCTGTCGCCATGGATTTTGAATATTTTTTGTATCATCGAATACGCAAGCTTCCAACTATAAAATATGGCGAGGCCAAATATGGCTGCAAACGGTATTCTCAGTACAAAGGCGGCAAGCACATCAGTTGCTGATTTGTACTCTGCGGTAAGTAGATTTCCAGCTCCCACGTATACTTGATACGTTGAGAAAATTATTGCTAGCAGGGGAAGCACTATTAATGCTGAGTAAATTTTCGCTTGTGACTTTCCTTCGTCTACATAGGGGCCATATTCGTCAGAGATAAGGTTTCTATCATTGGTTAACTTCTGTAGCTGTGTCTTCAGATCAGCAATGTTTTTATTTAAAGTTTCCGCCTGTTGTGTGAGTTGTTCTGCATTGTTTTTTGCTTCTATAGATTTGTTCTCGAGATGTTTTGTCTCTAGCTCCATTTGCTGCAGTTTTATTTTTGAGTTTTCTAAGTTTGCTAGTGCTTTTTCACTTTCTGTTTTTGTTTTTTGTTGTTGAGTTGTTAGTAGTTCTATTTCGGTTTCCAGCTCGGCTTTTGCCGCATGAATTCCGGAGATTAAATTGTTGGCAGCTGAGACTTCCGCTTTTGTGTCAATCTTGAATTGAGAAATGATGCGTTTTAGTTCAATGGTTTCTTCAATGTCCGCAGCGTATTTTGTTAGTTGTTCTTGGTTTGCGCCATATAGCTCTACTTTTTTTATTTGCGGTTTTAGAAGTAAAGATGTGCTCGATATCTCGAACCATTCGCAAAAACGCTGGACCCAAATATAAGCATAGGATTGATTGTACTGTACGGCTGCTTGGTAGGGGTCTCTGCCAGAGACTTTTATTGTTACTGTCGTGTCCTTGGATATTTTTTCCGGTTTTTCTCCGTATATATAAATTAACCGTAGGTAGGTGAGGCTATCAGGTGTGAATCTTCGTGCTGCGCTCGTGGGTTTGACGCCACCTGGAACTCCGCTTTCCGTTAGGAGTGTTTGGAACTGTGGTGTTGACTTCCAGAACATATTCTGAGATTGAACCAGCGTTGGTAGCTTTTCCTCGAGCGTGACCAGACTGCTTTCGAGATCTTCTTGTGAGTTTTCAGACATGGCTATTTCCATTTTTACGATATAGCAGAACAATAGCAGAATGGCACATTGCTGCTATTGAGGTCTCTGCAACTCCTGATTAGCAGCCCGCTTGGTTTTTTTCTGAGGCATACAACCATCGCAACATTTGCGGCTTGCATTGATCCCTAGCCGTCACAGTTCTCTCCTTCCCAGTCGTCTTGTCCCGGTAGTACGCGATGGTCCTCATGAAATCCCCCTTGTTCTCCGCCAGATCCTCAACGGTATCCTCTGGCAGGTTGCTCTCCAGTTCCAGGCTGACGGTGTATCCGTTATCCATGCTGAACGTGTGCTGCACGCTCCTGCAATACAAGATGATTTCGTGAATCTCAGGTTTCACCCCTTCAAGCTTACAGGTCAATCCGGGATCAGATCCGGCCGGTGTATGGCCAAGGTATAAACAGGGGAGGCCAGATTTATTTAAGTAAGTTTTTTAATATTTACTTGGTCAGAACCCCGCCGGAGTCATCTGATTACAGAACCAGATAAACAAGAAATTTTGTCACGTTTAAATCCGATTCTTCATTGTTACTCTTGGCCTACACATCCTTGCGCCACCCCCTACACCTAAGACAGAATCCGCCGGCTTGTGCGTCTAGCCCGTGGCTTTTATCGTTCTCGGGTCACTGAAACCAGTGATCGGGTTTGGTAGCCCGTGTGTTAGATGTACAGCGTCATCGTCTCCGGTCGTGGTTTCGGCCGGGGTCTATGGTGGTCATGTACAGGGCGTCTTCGGGCGCGCCGGCTCCTAACACCCGGTCTACCAACCTGTTCATGGCCGCCACCCTTCGTTTGGTAGCGAAAGGGTGAAGCCTTCACTAAAAGTGTTAGGAGTTTCATCCATGTTCAAACCAACACCCAACCCACCAGAAACCGATCCAGTCTCCCCCTACAAATTCCCCGATTCACGAACCCTGAACGAAGCCGCCGAGCGCGCCCTCGATCACTACCTCACCCCACAGCAACGGATCATGGGCAGCCACACCCAACATGACCCGATGTACTTCGCCAACCCGGCCTACGACACCGAATCCCTGCTCGCCAACGCCAGCGAATCCTTGGGATCAGCCTCCGAAATGCTCAACAACTTCGCCGCCACCCTGGAACCCGCCCACCGCAAAACCGCCATCGGCATTGCGCAGTTGGTGATGTTGGGGTCTTTGGCGGTGAATCAGGCGCTGGATAACGTCGAGCCGAAGTAGGTTCGGGCAACCCTCTGCTGTGGAGGGCTGATCGTCAGGCGTGGGTTCAACCTGAACCCACGCTGAAACCCCCGCAAGTTTCATCTTCCCACCACCCGCGCACGCCTACGATCTCTCTACAAGATCCCGACCCCACCCGAGCGCCAAACACCATGAACAATCCACTCAAAGCGCTGTTGATCGTCGCAACCGTCTCGGTTCTAAGCGCCTGCTCCGGCTCCGGTGGCTTGACCACCACCAGTTGTTTCTCCAGCGACTGTCAGTCGCCGCAGGCGCGTAATGTGAATACGTTGAAGTTCGGCGGGAGCAATATCGGTAACAGTTTCAACCAGTACAGCTCCGGCCTGATGCATGACGACTGAGGGTTACTGGGCCGCGGGTACGGCGATCCATTCGCTCAGGACTTTCTGGTATTTGCCGGTGACTTTGCTCAGGTGCAGCCACTGGTCGACGTAGAGTTTCCAGCTGATGTCGTCGCGCGGCAGCAGGTAGGCTTTTTCGCCGTATTGCATGAACTGGCTTGGGTTGACGGCGCACAGGCCAGGTTTGAGTTTTTGTTGGTAGAGGGCTTCGGAGGCGTCGGTGATCATCACGTCGGCCTTGTTGTCGAGCAGTTGTTCGAAGATGGTCACGTTGTCGTGCAACGCCAGTTGCGCCTTGGGCAGGAAGGCGTGGACGAAGGCTTCGTTGGTGCCGCCGGCGGGTTCGACCAGGCGCACGTTTGGCTGGTTGATCTGGTCGATGGTCTGGTATTTGGACTGGTCGGCGCAGCGCACCAGCGGGATCTTGCCGTCGACGTCGAGGGTGTTGCTGAAGAAGGCTTTTTTCTGGCGTTCGAGGGTCACCGAGATGCCGCCGACGCCGATGTCGCATTTGCCGGCCTGCATGTCTGGCATCAGGGTTTTCCAGGTGGTCTGCACCCATTCGACCTTGACGCCGAGGCTGTCGGCCAGGGATTGCGCCATGGCGATGTCGATGCCTTCGAAACCGCCGTCCAAGCGTTTAAAGGTGTAGGGTTTGTAGTCGCCGGTGGTGCAGACGCGCAACTGGCCCTGTTGCTGGATGGTGTCGAGGTGCGAGGCCGGTTCTTGTGCATGAGCGGCGCCGGCCATGGCCAGCAGGCCGCAAAAGATCATCGTGCTTTTTCGAATTGTCATGGAGATCGGGCTTGTGCAGTGGGAGTGCGGGCCAGTGTAGTGAATGCGTTTGCCGGGTGTCATCCCGGCTCCGGGCTCAGCGTGCCCAACCACGCCACCAGCCCCACGATCAACAGCGCAATCACCAGCTCCGATGCCACGCTGCGGCGCAAGGCATTGGCCGCCACCTGATGTTGCCCGGCGCGCAACGATTGTTCGAGCAACGGCCCGAGGTGGAATCGGTTCAACGCGGCCAGCACCAGCATGCCCCCGAACAACACAACCTTGATCGCCAACAGAATCCCGTAGGTGCCGAGCAGGACTTCGCCCAGTGTCGGGCCGACGATGAACAGGTAATTCGCCACGCCGGTGGCCGACAGGATCAGCACAATTGCCGCGCCGACGCCTTCGAAGCGTTTGACGGAATCGGCCAGCGAACGAATGCGCGCCTCGCTGCACAGTGCGTCGAGCCGCGACATCAAGATCAACGCGAGCATTGCGCCTAGCCACGCACCCGCCGCGAGCAGGTGCAGGATGTCGCTGAGCAGATGCCACGCGTTATCCATCGCGCCGTGACCGCTCCAGGCCAGGGAGGCGAGGGCGACTGAGCCGGCCATCGATGCCAGCCACAATCCCGGCCAGATCATCACGACAATCAGCGCAATCATCCGCAGCGTCCACGCCAGCCCGACGTCGGTTTCCAGCACCATCATTTGCAGGTGCGGCCACAGCGCCGCGAATTGTGTTTCGCCACTCATGGCGCGGGTCATCAGCACCAGACTCGCTACTGAGAGCAGTGCCCCGATCAACGCCATCCCGCGCAGCATCGGCCGAAACCGCAGCACCGCGTCAACGCTGTACCGCCCGAACAACGCCAGCCCGAACAACAGCAGCAAATCCACATACAGCGCCAGACGCAGGAGGATGTTGATCAGTTCAGCCATCGCTCATTTCACTTTGAACGTGACGTTGCCGGTGATCGGGTGCGTGTCCGACGACACTGCGCGCCATTCGACCTTGTAGGTGCCGGCCGGCAAGGGCGAAAGCGGGGTGACGAGCATGGTTTTCGGGTCGCTGCCGGCGCTGACTTTGGCCTTCATCGGCATGGGCGAGTGGGCCATGCCGGGCATTTCGGTCATCACCAGTTTGGCGCCGGAGAACTGGGTCAGCAGATCCTCCGAAAACCGTAGCTCGATCTTGCCGGGCGCCGCGCCGTCGGCACCTTCGGCCGGGGTCGACGTCAGCAGTTTCGGATGGGCCTGGGCCAGGGTGCTCAGGAGCAAACCGCTGGCGAGGACGAGGGAGATTTTCAATGTGCGCATGCAAGACCTCGGTGTTGTTTTTTGATGGGATTCAGAACCACAGCCGCACGCCGAGGACGAGTCGCGCTTCGCTGCGATCCTCGCCTTCTTCCCGTGCGTAATCGGCGGTGTGGCCGTAGGTGCGGTTCCAGGTCACGCCGATGTAGGGCGCGAATTCGCGGCGGATTTCATAGCGCAGGCGCAGCCCGACTTCGGTGTTCGCGAGGCCCGAGCCGATCCTGCGTTGCGGGTCGTTTTTGCCGTAGACGTTGAGTTCGGCGGTCGGCTGAAGGATCAGGCGATTGGTCAGCAGGATGTCGTAGTCGCCCTCCAGCCGCACCGCACTCTGACCGTTTTCGCCAATGAAGGCCGTGGCTTCGGCTTCGAAGTTGTACAGCGCCATGCCCTGCAGGCCGAATGCGGCCCAGGTTTGCGGGGCGCCGGGTTTGAAGTCCTGGCGCACGCCGGTGACCACGTCCCACCACGGCGAAATCGCGTGGCCCCACAGCGCCTGGATTTCCGCATCTTCGGTCTTGCCGTTGCTGCGTTCACCCTCGGAGCGCAGCCACAGCCGATCGATGTCGCCGCCGATCCAGCCGGACAAATCCCAGGCCAGGGTGCTGGCATCGTCGGCGTTCTGCCATTCGAGTTTGTCGGCGAGGAAGTAAGTATTGATGGCGCTGTCGTGGACCTGGTGTCCGGCATGGCTGGTGAACACGGCGGCGCGGTCGGCGTCGGTCAGCGCCGGGATCGGCGTGCGGCTTTCGGTCGGCGCGGCGGGCTGCATCATGCCGTCGTCCATGCTTTGCAGATCGCCCATCTGGCTGTGGTCCATGCCCTGCATGTCGCTGGCGGCGAATGCCGGGGCCATCGAAAGAAGTGATAACGAAAACGCGGCAAATCGAGTCATGGTCGGCGTCCTCATTCTTCCACCCGCACTTCGCGGAACATGCCCATTTCCATGTGGTACAGGAGATGGCAGTGATAGGCCCAACGGCCGAGCGCATCAGCCGTCACGCGGTAACTGCGGCGGGTGCCGGGCGGCATGTCGATGGTGTGTTTGCGCACCTGGAAGTCGCCGTTTTCGTCTTCCAGATCGCTCCACATGCCGTGCAGGTGAATGGGGTGGGTCATCATCGTGTCGTTGACCAGCACCAGGCGGATCCGCTCGCCGTACTTCAACAGCAGCGGCTCGGCATCGGAGAACTTGATGCCGTTGAACGACCAGGCGAATTTCTCCATGTGGCCGGTGAGGTGCAGCTCGATGGTGCGGCTCGGGTCGCGGCCGTCCGGGTCTTCGAAAGTGCTGCGCAGGTCGGCGTAGGTCAACACGCGGCGACTATTGTTGCGCAGGCCGAGGCCAGGGTCGTCGAGTTTCGCGGCGGTGGTCATGGCTTGCATGTCCACCAGCGGGTTGTCCTTTTCGCTGTCGGGGTGCGACTGCATCGGGCCCATGTTCATGCTCGAGTGATCCATGCCGCTCATGTCCATCGAACCATGATCCATGCCGCCCATACCCATGTCGTCCATGGTCACCAGCGGGCGCGGGTCCAGCGCCGGTACCGGGGCCGACAATCCGGCGCGGGCGGCGAGGGTGCCTCGGGCGTAACCGGTGCGATCCATGGCCTGGGCGAACAGGGTGTAGGCGTCGGCGGCGGGTTCGACGATCACGTCATAGGTTTCCGCCACGGCGATGCGCAACTCGTCGACGCTGACCGGTTTGACGTGCAGGCCGTCGGCGGCGACCACGGTCATTTTCAATCCGGGGATGCGCACGTCGAAGTAGGTCATGGCCGAGCCGTTGATCAGCCGCAGCCGCAGCTTTTCGCCGGGGCGGAACAGGCCGGTCCAGTTGGAATCGGGCGCGTGGCCGTTCATCAGGAAGGTGTACGTGGCACCGCTGACGTCGGCGATGTCGGTGGGATTCATCTTCATCTGCGCCCACATCGTGCGATCGGCGACGGTGGCGCCCCAGCCTTTTTCGCCGACGTCATGGATGAAATCGCCGACGGTGCGCTTGTGGAAGTTGTAGTAGTCGGACTGCTTTTTCAGGGTCTTCATCAGGCTGGCCGGGTCTTCGTCGGTCCAGTCGCTGAGCATCACCACGTAGTCGCGGTCGTACTGGAACGGCTCCGGTTCCCGGGCGTCGATCACCAGCGGTCCGTAGACGCCGGCCTGTTCCTGCAAGCCGGAATGGCTGTGATACCAATAGGTGCCGTGCTGGCGAACCTTGAACTGGTAGACGTACACGCCACCCGGCTCGATGCCCTTAAAACTCAGGCCCGGCACGCCGTCCATGTTGGCCGGCAGCAGAATGCCGTGCCAGTGGATCGACGTGCTGTCCTTGAGCCGGTTGCGCACCCGCAGCGTCACGGTGTCGCCTTCACGCCAGCGCAGCAGCGGGCCGGGCAGGCTGCCGTTGATGGTCATCGCGGTGCGAGGCTGGTCGGTGAAGTTGACCGGGGTTTCGCCGATGAACAGCTCGAAGTCGGTGCCGCTTAACTCATTAACCTGGCCAGGGCTGTTCAAGGCCCAGACCGGCGTGCGCAAAAGGCCGAGGCCGCCGAGCAATCCGCTGGCGGCGAGGCCTTTGACGAAGGTGCGTCTTGAGATGGTGGAAGGCATGCGCTGGAAGTCCCCGTTTGACCAATGACGGGGAGGCTAACCAGCGACAGCTTTCAGCTGGCTGAGGGGCGGATTACAGTTGTGTCAGGTTCAACCTACAGACCGAGACCTTCTTGGACGACCAACAACAGGTTGTTTTCCGTCAACGCAATCGCATCCAGCTGTTGCCCGGTCTCAAGCGTCTGCAACCACCAATGACTTTCGCCGTGTTCATCGACCGTGCGCAGCAGCGACGCTTCGCGCCCCGGCAGGACGATTTGCACGCGCCCCGAGCCGTCTTCGGTGAAACGGGCGATGGGGTCGAAGGTCAGGCTGTGGTGGTTGGCTTCGATGATCAACTGGTCGATGGCGTAGTCGTGGGTCTCGCCATCCGGTGAACTTTCGCAAACATGGGTAGGATTTCGCCGAATCTTCAGACCGACCTCGGTGACCGGTTGCAACCAGCCCTCGATGCGGTGATACAAGGCGTAGACCTGGGCCGGCCAGCAATCGATCTCCAGTTCGGCGCAGGTGATTTCGTCAGCATGGGTGTGCCGGGTTTGTTTGAGTTTCGCGGCGAGTTCGTCTGCTTTACTCATGTCGGTTCCCTGTAGTGATTTCAACTTCATCGTAGTCCTTTCAAAGTAATGCAGGTTTTGCCCTGCGTCATGCGCTTGCAACACGGGCATGACTCAATCAGCGTCTGGCCAAGTGATGGTCAGACCACAGAAACCACGGACGCACGCGTCCCAAGGAACGGGAACATGAAAAAGCTTTTTACAATTATGGCGCTGATTGCGCTGACGGTCGGTAGCATCGGCCTGAGTTCGGCACGCCAGTCGTCTGCCAGCAAGGCGGAATCGGTGGCGGGGGTATTCGATTACTACCTGCTGACGTTGTCCTGGTCGCCGACGTTCTGCCTGACCCACAAGGACGACCCGCAATGCACCGGCAAGGGCTACGGTTTCGTCCTGCATGGCCTGTGGCCGCAATACGCCAAGGGCGGCTGGCCGGAGTCCTGCCCGCCGCTGACCAACCTGTCGGCTGCCGAAACGGCCAAAGGCCTGACGCTGTTCCCGACCAAAAAACTGCTCGATCACGAATGGAGCAAGCACGGCACCTGCAGCGGCCTCGGCGCGATGGGCTATCTGGACGAAGCAGACAAAGCCGTGGCCGCGGTGAAAATCCCGGAAGAGCTGCAACCGTTCAGTAGCTCTTATTACTTCGAAGCGCAGGAAATTGCCGACCTGTTCCGCAGGAGCAATCCGGGCATCCCGTCAGACGGCATCGCCGTGATCTGCAACGGCCCGGAACTCTCGGAAGTGCGCGTGTGCATGGGCAAGGACCTGCAATTCGGCGCCTGCGGCAAGGGCGTGAAAACCCAGTGCCGGGCGGGGGATATCCGGGTGCCGCCTTCGCGTTGACCGGAGCGATTACCGACCATAAAAAACAGGCGCCTTTTCAGGCGCCTGTTTTTTTGCGTGCGGGTTTGAACAACGCCGCGACTTTGTTCATGCTTGCGCGCCAATGGATGATGACGCGACACCGCAAGGAGCTTTTCATGAGCGGAAAACCCGCTGCCCGAGTGACCGATCCGACCGCCTGCCCGTTGCCGGGACATGGCACCAGCGGTAAGAAAACCTTATTGCTTCTTCTATTGACCATCTTGTGTTCAGCCTGCGCTAAAAACCATACGGTCCCGCCTGCAAATCTCAATTTTCTGACGATAGAGAGAAAGCCCAACGGCCTGTATTACGAAATTTACTAAGGCTCTGATGTAAATCTTTTGGATCTGTTTGGGAGAGGAATGAGGGAAGGCGCCGCTTCGACAATGTTGGATTGTGCGCTGGGTGACGATCAGGACTTCTCTATCACTAACCGATTCAGGTATTCGGCGTACGGGCTGATTGATGTAGATGAGGCCAACAAAGCCGGCGGGAAATACAACTACGTGACGAGTGCAACTTTAAGGCAGACCGTAAATAACGGTTCAACTCAGGAATTTCTTTCAATTCAGGAGTTGAATGGCCTGTTGTCCGGAAAGCTCCAGGTTCCCTGCAAAGTCGTCATTACCGCCTGGGGCTACAAACCCTACTACTCAAACACCATGAACCTCCCCGTCGCTGACCTGCTGCGCGAAGGGAACAAGTTCTGAGCTCATTGCTAAAAGGGAACATAAGTGGGGTCAGGGCGATTTTCTACCAGAGAAGTAGGCAGTAAATCGTCCAGCGACTTGCTGCTTGAATCGATCATGGAGGAGCTCTCGTGAGGTACAAATTTCTTCTTTGCATACTTATGGTCATCTGCTCCGGGTGTGCAAAGGATCATGTAAAACCTCCGGCAAATTTGAGCTTTGTGTCTGTTGCAAGAGAACGAGCGCTCTACGACGTTCGGTATCAATCGGACGTGGATGTTCTGGACCTTTTTGACCGAGGCGAACGTAAAGGAATGGCGTCGGGTACTCTTGAGTGCGCCTTGGGAGACGACGAAGACTTTGCGGTTGATAAATCAATGCAGTTTTCTGCCCTCGGTTTGATTACCTCGGACAAGGGGCAGGCGAACAAAACGGGATTTTCCTATCTGACCAGCGCGTTTTTGATCGAAACCTCTAGCGACAGAAGTTCCGACAGAAATCTGTCTGCGGTCGAGCTAAACCAACTCCTCTCAGGCAAACAACAAATCCCCTGCAAAGTCGTCGTCACCGCTTACGGCTACAAACCCTACTACTCAAACACCATGAACCTCCCGGTCGCAGACCTGCTGCGCGAAGTCAACAAGCCCTGAGCTCAGCGCCATTCGGGGGGGATCAAGCAAATCCCCCCGCATCCACCCCCAATTCCCCCCGCAGAAACTCCACCAACCCCCGCTGCAACCCACTCAACACCCCCTCGCGGCTGACCAGCGCCAGCTCCGTCGGCGGCAGCGGCGGCAAGTCCGTGCACAACCGATGCTCCGGCAACACCGCCGACGCCGGCAGAACCGAAACCCCAAGCCCTGAGGCCACCGCCGCTTGAATACCGGTCAGGCTGTGGCTGCCGAAGGCCACCCGCCAGGGGCGTTGCGCCACGTCGAGCAGGCGGATCGCCCGTTGTCGGTACAGGCAGCCCTGTGGAAACAGCGCCAGCGGCAACACACCACTGGATGAGTCGAACTCAGCACCCTTGACCCAAACAAGTCGTTCCGGCCAGGTCGCCCAGGCGGGACCGCTGTCAGGTTCGCGTTTGATCAGGGCGATGTCGATTTCGCCGCTGTCGAGGCGTTGCCTCAGGTCGAGGCTCATGCCGCTGACGGTTTCCAGTCGCGCTTGCGGGTGGCTGCGGGTGAAGCCGGCGAGGATCAGCGCCATGCGTCGGGCGTCGAAGTCTTCCGGCATGCCGATGCGCAGGATTTCCAGGTCCAGATCGCTGGCCAGGGCTTCGCTGGCCTCAGCGGACAAGGCCAGCAGACGGCGGGCGTAGTGGATCAGCAGTTCGCCGTGCTCGGTGACGCTGACATTCTGCCCGGTGCGGTCGCGCAACAGGAGGGCGTGGCCGACCATTTCTTCCAGTTTGCGTACCTGTTGGCTGACCGTGGATTGGGTGCGGTGGACGCGTTCGGCGGCGCGGGTGAAGCTGCCTTCATCGACCACGCAGACGAAGGTTTTCAGCAGTTCCAGATCCAGCATGGCGGCGGTCTCGATATTTGTTTGGCAACTGACGGTTGGCTATTTATTTAATTTCACACTATCACCCCGAGTTCATAAGCTGAAGCCCTCACTTGCAGAGGAATGCCCCCATGACCTTGATCAACACACCGCGCCCGCAATGGCTGACCTTCGATTGTTACGGCACCTTGATTCAATGGGACGAAGGCCTGCGCGCCGTGGCCGAGCGGATCCTGAGCGAGAAGGGCGAGCACCGGGTCGACGCCGGGCGCCTGATCGAGGTTTACGACCGCCACGAACATCGCCTGGAACAGACGCCGCCGCACCGCTCGTTTCGAGAACTCAGCACTCTCGGCCTGCAACTGGCCCTGGAAGAACTGGGCCTGACGAGTGCCAGCGAAGACAGTCAGCGCCTGGCCGCCGCGATTCCGCAGATGCCGCCGTTTCCCGAAGTCGTCGAGACCCTCGCGCAGCTCAAGGCCAAGGGTTTCAAGCTGTGCGTCGTCTCCAACACCGATGACGACATCATCGCCGGCAACGTCGCTCAACTCGGCGGCCATATCGACCGGGTGATCACCGCGCAACAGGCCGGCGCCTACAAACCGGCGCCGCGGCTGTTCGACTACGCTCATGAACAATTGGGCGTCAGCCGCGATCAGGTGGTGCACATCTGCGCCAGCCCGATGCTCGACCACACGGCGGCCCGCGACATGCATTTTCGCTGCGTATGGATCGACCGCGGGACCGGTCGTCAGTTGCTGCCGGACTATCGGCCCGACGCGATCCTCAACACGCTAGACGAAGTGCTGCCGCTGTTCTCGTCCCTCGGCTGGTAAGAAACCTCGCCCGTCATCAAGGAGTTTCGCCATGGCCCATACCCTGACCGGCAGCGCCCGACCCACGCGTTGCGCCTCGTTGAACCTCGACAGCGAAGCCATCATCACCGCCCGTCACGAACTGGCAGCGTGCTTTCAACTGGCGGCGCTGCACGGGCTGGAGGAGGGGATCTGCAATCACTTTTCGGCGATGTTGCCGGGGCACGCTGACCTGTTTCTGGTCAATCCGTACGGCTATGCGTTTTCCGAAGTCACGGCACACAAACTGCTGGTCTGCGACTTCGACGGCAACGTGGTGGACGGCGAGGGCCAGCCGGAGGCCACCGCTTTCTATATTCACGCGCGCCTGCATCAGCGACTGCCCCGAGTAAAAGTCGCGCTCCACACGCACATGCCGAACGCGACGGCGTTGTGCCTGCTGGAGGGGCCGCCGCTGTTGTGGCTGAGTCAGACCGCGCTGAAGTTCTACGGGCGCACGGCGGTGGACGAGCATTACAACGGGCTGGCGCTGGATGAGCGCGAAGGCGAGCGGATTGCCGGTGTCATGGGCGAGGCCGACATTCTGTTCCTGAAAAATCACGGGGTGATTGTCGCCGCGCCGACCATCGCCGAAGCCTGGGACGATCTGTATTACCTGGAGCGTGCCGCGCAAGTGCAACTGCTGGCGATGGCCACGCAACGGGTATTGAAACCGGTGCCGCACGCGGTTGCGCAACGGGCGTACGAGCAGATGCGCGAGGGCGATCCGGAAAGTGCGCGGGCGCATCTGCACAGTGCGATGCGGCGGTTGTCCCGTCAGGGTTGATGCAGGCAAAAACGGGCAGGCAAAAATAATTTGTGTCGCAGGTCATCCAATTGCCCTGCGCGCCGATAGCAACAGGGTCGGGATTGTCGCGGTGGCACTTGGTTGCCCCACACAACCCGGTGGGCTACGCTCACAAAAAAACAAGGGTTTCGGGCCTTTGCCCCTGTCGTACCTGCCCAGGACACGCTTTTGCCTATCCCCATTCACGATCCGCACCAGGCCCCCGGCGGCACTCTCAAGCGTTTGCCCCTGCGCAAGGCGGCGGTGTTGTTCATCGTTGCCGTGTGTCTGTGCCTGTCCGGTCTGCTGTATTTGCAGATCGAGCAGTCGCGGCGCCAGGATCTGACGAACGCGCAGATGTCGTCGGCCAACCTGACCCGGGCCATGGCGCAGCAGGCTGAAGACACCTTTCTGGCGGCGGATCTGGTGCTGACCAGCCTGGTCGACTGGATTCAGGACGACGGCTACGGCGCGGCGCAGAAGCCGCGTTTGCAGAAAACCCTCGCGCGGCGGGTGCAGCAACTGGAGCAGTTGCACGGCATGTTCCTGTTCGACCGCGAAGGGCAGTGGGTGATTACCTCGTTCCCGGATCTGCCCCGCGGCAATGGCGTGGCGGATCGCGAGTACTTCAAGTTTCACCAGCAGAACGTGTCGGGTGTGGCGCACATCGGCCCGGCGATCCGCAGCCGCGAGAACGGCGAGTGGATCATCCCGATCTCGAAACGGGTCAACGACCGCGCCGGCAATTTCCAGGGCGTTTTGCTGGCCGGAATCAAGATGTCGTACTTCGACAAGTTCTTCAAAAGCTTCAGCCTGGACGACAACGGCACCATGTTCCTCGGCCTGACCGATGGCACCTTGCTCGCCCGTCGGCCGTTCGACGAGGCCCTGATCGGTACCTCGCTGGCCAAGGGTGAGATCTATCAGAAGCTGCTGCCCAACGCCTCCGCCGGCACCGCGATGATCGATTCGGTGGTCGACGGTGTGACGCGTCTTTATGGTTACCGGCAGTTGGAAAGTTATCCGCTGGTGGTGTCCGCCTCTTCATCGCGGGACACGATTCTTCAGGGCTGGCATGACCGGGCGTTCCAGTCCAGCGTGATCGTGGCGCTGGTGATGCTCGGCGTGGGGCTGTTCGGCTGGGTGTTCATTCATCAGGTGCGCGATGGTGAGCGGATCGAGAAAAACCTGCGCAAGGCCCAGCGGGCGCTGGAGCAGATCGCCACCCACGACAGCCTCACCGGCTTGGCCAACCGGCGCCTGTTCGAGCGCTCGCTGGAAGTGGAGTTTGCCCGGGGCGCGCGGCAGTCGAGCCCGGTCAGCCTGATCATGCTCGATATCGATTTCTTCAAACGCTACAACGATGCCTACGGCCACGTGGCCGGCGACCATTGCCTGACGCAGGTGGCGCAGGTGGTGAAAAACTGCTGCCAGCGCAAATCCGATCTGGCGGTGCGCTATGGCGGCGAAGAGTTCGCGGTGTTGCTGCCGGACACCGACATCAACGGCGCGCTGGCGATTGCCGGGCAGATCCGCCGCAGCGTCATGGACAAACACATCACCCACAGCGGCTCGCCGACCGGTTATCTGACGGTGAGCCTGGGCTGCTATTCGTTTATTCCGCTGGGCAACGACAGCCCGGAGCTGTTCATCCAGCGCGCCGATGCGGCGCTGTATCAGGCCAAAAATGCCGGTCGCAATCGCGCGGCCGTGTTGTCGATGGACGTCGGCCTCGGCGAATTGCTGCGCTCGGATCGCTGACAAAAAACGCGGTCGGGTTCAGACACAGGCCATGGCACTTACCACGGCCTGCTCTTGTTCGTTCAGCTGCCGGTGCCACCACCGGCGCCGCCAGTCCCGCCGCCGGCCGAACCGGTCCCGCCGCCAGCCCCTGAGCCTGAACCGCTGGCGCCGCCGTTGGTGCCGGTGCCTTTGCCCATGCCATCGGAAGTGCTGCCACCCGAAGGTGCGCCGGGCGTGCTGTTTGGTGGCTGGGTCGAGCCGCTGGTGGCGCCGGACTTGGTGCCCGTGGCATCGGCGCCATCGTTGGCGGCAAAACTGGCGGTAGAGGCGGCGGCCAACAAGCCTGCCAACAAAATTGAGGTCAATGTGCGCGTCATCATGGTCTGTCTCCGGAAAGGGGATCTACCTGATATTGGTCTGACGCGCACAAGGCTTGGTGCCGGCCGAGTGACGAGCGGTTTTTTAGAAGTCCACAGTCGCCGAAACCTTCAGCGTGCGCGGCGTGCCCTGGGTCAGGTAACCGCCGTTGGCCGAAGCCCAATAGGCTTCGTTGGCGACGTTCTCCAGATTGGCTCGCAGGGTGATCTGCTTCTCATCCAGTTTGAAGGCATAGCGCGAGCCCAGATCGAAGCGGTTCCACGCCGGAATGCTCTGGGTGTTGGCCGCGTTCAGGTACTGGCCGCCGGTGCGCAACATCCGCGCGCTGAGGGCGGCGCCTTCGAGGCCCGGAATGTCCCAATCGGCGCCAAGGTTGAACTGGAAGCGCGGCACCCCGACGGCGCGGTTGCCGTCATTCACGCCGTTGCTGCTGCCTTCCAGTTCAGTCTTCATCAGCGTTGCGCCGCTGAGCAGGCGCAGGCCGTCGAGCGGTTCGCCGTAGACGTTGAGTTCCACGCCTTTGTTGGTCTGCTGGCCGTCGACCCGGAAGATTCCGTCCTGGGTGTAGCTCGACGGTTGCTCGATGCGATAGACGCCGAGGTTGGCGCCGTAGCTGCCCATGTCCAGGCGCACACCGGCTTCGATCTGCTTGCTGCGCACCGGGGCGAAGGTTTCGTCGCGGTTGATCGCCGTGGTCGGCGGCGTCGGGCCCTTCGCCAGGCCTTCGATGCGGTTGGCGTAGAACGACACGTGTTCCCACGGCTTGATCACCAGACCGTAGACCGGGGTGGTGATCGACTCTTCATAACTCGAAGTGCGGGCGCCGGTGGCGGTGCTCCAGCCGTCGACTTTCAGCGCTTGGCGACGCACGCCGAGGGTCAGCAGGATGCGGTCATCGACGAAACCGAGGGTGTCGGAAATCGCCTCGCTGCGCAGGATGTTCTTGCCAGTGATGCGCGGGTCGTTGATGTCGCTGGCAAATGAGGTAGGCGCCGGGCGCGGCTTGTCGGTGACGTTGTACAGGTTGGTGCTGTAGCGCCCGGCGGTGCCAATGGTTTCAAACGCCGAGCGTTGCTCGCCCCAGATGCCCGCCCAGCCGAGGTTCAACTGGTGCGTGACGGGGCCGGTGTCGAAGCGGCCGTTGAGCCCGGCCATGGCGCTTTGGTTGTCTTCGTCGTGGGGCGAATAGAGCATGCCGCCGCGGGCATTGCCGTTGAGGTCGGTGACGGTCAGCGAAGAGTACACGCCGTTCTCGCGGGTGTGCTTGGCACCGCCGGACACGTAGGCGGTCCAGTTATCGTTCAGGTCGTATTCGGCGCGGGCCATGCCGAAGGTGTCTTCGAGTTGCGAATAGCTCCAGCTCTGGGCGTAGCTGGCGTTGGCGTGCGGCACCTTGGGGGCTTTGGTCAGGCTCGAATCGACATAGATCACAGAGCGACCCTGGTTGATGACCTGCTTCTGATAGCCGAAATCGGTCGAGACCCGCAGGCGATCGCCGCGATAGTCCAGGCCAACGCTGAACAGCGACGAGCGCTGATCTTCGTCATCGACGGCGGTGTCGCCTTCGCGCTGCATCAGGTTGACCCGCGCGCCGAAGCGGTTGTCCTCGCCAAAGCGCTGGCCCAGATCCAGATGCCCGCCGACGCGGCCGTCGGCGCTGTAGTCGAGGGTGACGCTGCGGGTCGGGGTATCCATCGCGCGTTTGGGTTGCAGGTTGATCCCGCCACCGATGCCGCTGCCGCTCGGGGTCACGCCGTTGACGAAGGCGTTCGGGCCCTTGAACAGTTCCACCCGGTCCAGCGCTTCGACGGCAATGATCTGCCGGGGCAGCACCCCGTACAGGCCGTTATAGGAAATGTCATCGGAGGCCAGCGGCAGGCCGCGGATCATGAACATCTGCGAGAAGTTGCCGAAGCCGTTGGACTGGCGCACCGAAGAGTCGTTGAGCAACACATCGCCGACGGTCTGGGCCTGCTGATCGGCCATGGTCTTGGCGGTGTAGCTGGTGACGCTGAAGGGCAGGTCGTTGACCTCCTGGTTGCCGAGCATGCCGATCTGCGCGCGGCGGGCGACCTGTTCGCCGCCGTAGGTGTCGCCGCTGTCGTCGTGCAGGGCGCTGACGTTGGTGGCGCCGAGTTCCAGCGCGCCGTCCGCCGCGACTTTCGGGGCCACGGTGTAACCGTTGTGACCGGTGCTGATCAGTTCGAAACCGCTGCCTTCCAGCAACCGGGCAAAACCGCTCTGCGCGGTGTAACTGCCTTGCAGGCCGGGGCTCTGGCGATTGCCCAGTTGCGCCGGATCGAACGACAGCGGCACGCCGACGCTGACCGCAAATTGCGCCAGCACATGGCTGAGCAGGCCGGGGGCGATGTTGACGCTGCGGCTGGCGCTTTCACTGACGCTGTCGGCGGCGTGGGCGGCGGTTGGCAGCAGTGCGCTGAAGGCCAGGGCCAGGCTCAGGTTCAGGGCCTTGAGCGCAAACGTGGCGGGACGGGGCGATGGCATTGCGGTCATTCGGTGTTCCTGTCGGGGGCGTGGAATTGAAAGGTCTATCCACTCACCGGACGAGTCGCGAAAAGGTATCAGCGAATATTGAAAATATTTTCCGAGGGCTCAGACACGGGGCTCCACCGACAGCCAATAGCGGGTCAGGCTGTTGATGTTCAGCGGCAACGTATCGCTGAGCAAACTCAGGCTGGCGTCGGTGTCGCGCAGGGAAAACGCCCCGGACACGCGCATCGCCGCCACGTCCGGATGACAACGCAGCACGCCGCGGCGATAGCGGCTCAGTTCGCCGAGCAATTCGTCGAGACGCATGTTGCTGGCCAGCAGCATGCCTCTGTCCCAGGCCAGGGACACGGTGTCGAAGGTTTCGGCGCTGTCGAAACTGTTGAGCTTGAAGCGCTGGCGCTCACCGGCCTTGAGAATCGCACTCTGCTTGAGCAGTTGCGGGGTGATCTGAACCTGGCCTTCGAGCACCGACACCTGGCTGCGCGAACCCTCGGTGCGTACGCAGAATCGCGTGCCCAGCGCGCGGGCCACACCTTGCGGGGTTTCGACAATGAACGGACGGGCGCTGGCATCTGCGGCGGTGTTGATCAGCACTTCGCCGTTGAGCAGCAGGACGCGGCGCTCCACCGGGCTGAAAGCGATGTCCACGGCGCTGTCGGTGTTGAGCACCAGTTGAGTACCGTCCGGCAATTGCAGGTTCTTCTGCTCGCCGACGGCGGTGCGCTGGTCGGCGGTCCATTGCTCCCACGGCACATGCTGCGAAGCCATGCCCAGCGGCCCGGCCATCAACAGCAAGCCGAGGCGGGTGAGGGTCTGGCGACGGCTCAGGCCTTCTTTGCGGGACGCGCGTTTCAAGGTCTGGATCGCGACGTTGGCCGGCACGCTGCGCAAATCCCCCAGCAGTGCTTCGGCCCGTTGCCAGGCGATGGCGTGCTCGGCGCTGCGGGTGCGCCATTGGGCGATGGCCTGATGGTCGGACGGGGTCGCGGTGCCGGAATGCAGTTGCACCAGCCAGTCGGCGGCTTCGCCGAGAATCTGCGGGTTGATCATCGACGAATTCATCAGGCGACACTCAGGCAGGCAATGAACGCGGTACGCATGTGGCGTTTGACGGTGATCAGCGAAACACTCAGGCGCGTGGCGATCTGCGCGTAGGTCAGGCCTTCGATCTGCGACAGCAGGAAGGTCTCGCGGGTCTGTTCCGGCAGTTCGCGCAGCAGCGCTTCGATGCGCCACAGGGTTTCGAGAATCAGGTAGCGGGTTTCCGGCGACGGGACTTCGGCGGCGGGCAGATGCGCGATGGTTTCCAGGTACGCGCGCTCCAGGTCCTGGCGCCGCCAGCGGTCGATCACCAGACCTTTGGCGATGTGCGTCAGCAGCGCCCGGGGCTCGCTGCCCAACGGCTTGATCACCTGACGGGTGAGCAGGCGCAAAAACGTATCGTGCGCCAGGTCGGCCGCCTCGCAGCGGTTGCCCAACTTGCGCTGCAGCCAGCCCTGCAGCCACCCGTGGTGTTCGCTGTAGAGCGTCTGGACTTGCTGATTCAACGGCTGATCGAGGGACGACATGAAGGGCAGATACTCGTTTCGGGCGTCCGTTGCCAAGGGTGCGATCATGAGTGCGAAAGCGGTGCAATTAAGAATTGATCGCATTCTAGTGGCACAGAACGAGCGCTGGCAATTGCCCCGCAACACTTTCTTTTCTGACGCCAGAGGAGTGGCCTACCCGTCTTCCGGGAGATTGGCTATTTGCCTGGCCCGGCACCGGGACTAACGTAGCCACACATTCACTTGCCCCGGAGAGTCGCCATGAAACCTCGTATCGATTTCTACACCGCGTCCCCAGATGCCCTTAAAGCGATGATCGCCCTGGAAACCGCCGTCTCGAAACTGCCGCTGGAAAAGACCCTGATCGAACTGGTCAAGCTGCGCGCTTCGCAGATCAACGGCTGCGCGTTCTGCATCGACATGCACACCGCCGATGCGATCAAGGGCGGCGAAACCCCGCGCCGGTTGTTCGCCGTGACCGCGTGGCGTGAGGCGCCGTTCTTCACCGAACGTGAACGCGCCGCGCTGCTGTGGACCGAAACCCTGACTCAACTGAGCCTGACCCACGCCCCGGACGAAGACTACGAAGCGGTCGCCGCCCAGTTCTCGCCCAAAGAAATGGTCGACCTGAGCGTCGCAATCAGCACCATCAACAGCTGGAACCGTCTGGCCGTGGGCTTTCGTAAAACCCCGCAAGCCTGATCGATCAATGTGCATCGGCACTCGGCGCGGCCGGTGGTTGCACCTTGCGCATCAAGGGCACCATCGCCGTGGCGATGCCGAAGCACACCATGATCATCAGGAACGTGTCGCCGTAGGTTTGCGTCTGCGCTTCACGGTAGGTCAGTAGCCATAGCTGACGCAGGCTGGCGGTGAGGCCGACATCGCCGCTCTGACCCAGCGCGGCAAAGTTGCCGCCGACCTGGGCCAGCCACTGATTCACCGCTTCGTTGCTGCTGTTCAGATGCTCCGCCAACCGGGTGAAGTGCAGGTTGGTGCGGTCGTTGAGAATGGTTGCGCACGCGGCAATCCCTATGGCACCGCCCAGATTGCGCATCAGGTTGAACAGGCCCGATGCATGCTTCAGCCGCGCGGGTGCAAGCCCACCGAGCGTCAACGTCACCGCCGGCGGCACCGCCAGTTGCTGGGCAATCCCGCGCAGCGCTTGCGGCAGCATCAATTCTCCGGCGCCCCAGTCGTGGGTGATCGGACTGAATTCCCACATCGACAACGCGAATAACGCCAGGCCCGCCATCATGATCCAGCGCAGATCGATGCGATTGGCCAGAAAGGCGTACAGCGGAATCGCCATGATCTGGAATACCCCGGTGGAGAAAACTGCCAGACCAATATCTAGCGCGCCGTAGCCGCGCACCCGGCCGAGAAACAGCGGCGTCAGGTAAATCGTCGCGAACAGGCCGATCCCGGTGACGAAGGAAAAGAAGCAGCCGAGGGCGAAGTTGCGATCCTTGAGCGCGCGCAGGTCTACGATCGGATTGGCCACGTGCAACGTGCGGCCGATGAAGGCCAGCCCGGCGAGGCCACTGATCCACGCGGTGGTCAGAATCGTTTGATCGCTGAACCAGTTCCAGCGCGGGCCTTCTTCGAGGGTGTATTCCAGGCAGCCGAGAAACAGCGCCAGAAACACCATGCTCAGATAATCCGCGCCCTTGAGCAGCGACAGTTCCGGCTGATCGATCTTGACCAGCAACGGCACTGCCACGGCGACGAAAACCCCCGGCACCAGGTTGATGTAGAACAGCCAGTGCCAGGACGAAATGTCGGTGATCCAGCCGCCGATCACCGGGCCCAGCGTTGGTGCCAGCGACGCCACGGCGCCGATGGTCGCGGCAGCAATCACTCGCTGTTTGCCGGTGAAGAAAAAGAACGCCGTGGTGAACACCAGCGGAATCATCGACCCACCGAGAAACCCTTGCAGCGCGCGAAAGGCGATCATGCTCTGGATGTTCCAGGCGATACCGCAGAGCAGGCTGGCGAGGGTGAAGCCGACCGCCGAAGCGCAGAACAGCCAGCGTGTGGAAAACACGCGCGACAGCCAGCCCGACAACGGAATCACGATGATTTCGGCGATCAGGTAACTGGTCTGCACCCACGCCGTTTCATCAGTGCCGGCGGACAACCCGCCGCCGATATCGCGCAGCGAGGCCGAGACGATCTGGATGTCCAGCAACGCGATGAACATGCCGATGCACATCGTGGCGAAGGCGAACACTTTGGTCGCCGTCGTCATGTCGGCGGCATTGAATGGCTGCGCGGAGGCGGTGAGGGCGGTGCTCATGGCGCGCTGGCCACGGCGGTGGTTTCAGGTTGGGCGCGGGTGTCGACTTCAGCGGTCACCGACAGTCCCGGACGCAGGTGGCCGAGCACGCCGTCGGCCGGGTCGAGCAGGATCCGCACCGGCACGCGCTGAACGATTTTGGTGAAGTTGCCGGTGGCGTTTTCCGGCGGTAGCACGCTGAACTGCGAACCGGTGGCCGGGGCGAGGCTGTCGAGGCGACCGTGGAATTCCTGGCCTGATAAAACATCGGCGCGGATGCTCACGCGCTGGCCGGGTTTCATCCGCGCCAGTTGGTCTTCCTTGAAGTTGGCATCGACCCACAGACCGCTGGCCGGCACCACCGACAACTGTTGCGAACCGGCCTGCGCATAGGCGCCGACCCGCGCGCGGCGGTTGCCGATCACCCCGTCGACCGGGGCACGCAGTTCGGTGTAGCCGAGGTTGAGTTGCGCCAGATCACGCTCGGCCCGGGCTTGCTGGAGGGCGGCGCGGGCCTGTTGTTTCTGGGTTTCGATCACGGTGAGCTGGCGTTGCGCGGCCAGCAGTTCGGCCTGGGCTTTGGCGCTCAAGGCTTGCGCGGTCTTGAAGGTGGCATCGGCCCGTTGCGCGCTTTCCACCGAGACTGCATTGGTGGTCACCAGACGCTTGTAGCGGGCGTTGTCGTCCCGCGAGCGGGCGGTTTCGGCGCTGGCGGCATCGATGCCGGCGCGGGCCTGACCGATCACCGCTTGCTGCAATTGTTCGGTGGCGTCGAGGTTGGCCAGCAGCGCTTCCTCGGCGGCGACCGCGCCTTCGGCCTTGGCCAGATTGGCGCGGTAGTCGCGCGCGTCGAGGCGAATCAGCACGTCGCCGGCCTTCACCTTCTGGTTGTCGCTGACCAGCACTTCCTCGATGTAACCGGCGACCTTCGGCCCGATCACCGTCACGTCGCCGCCAATGTAGGCATCGTCGGTCTCCTCGAGAAAACGCCCGGCGCCCCACCAATGCACGGCGTACAGCCCGGCGAACACCAGCGCGGCCAGCCCCGCAGTGGGCAACAGCAGGCGTTTGAGCAAGGGAGGTTTGGGGGCGCTGACCGGAACGGCGAGATCGGGTTCTACGGTGGGCATGCTGGTCATGGCGTAATACCTGGGAAAACGGATCGTTATTACGGCTGTAATATGACGCGAGTAATATTTTGTGGCAATTGATTTTTATCGCCGGTCGTCAGTTGCTTCAGATGTCCGATTAATTGCGCAAGAGCCTCAGGGATTGGAGCGTGGTCGAAACGACGCTGCGACTGCCACGATCAATCGATCGAGCAACAACGGCACGATGCCAAGGCTGTTTTATGAGCGGTGGATTGGTGTTAGCCACGAGGTCTCAGGCCCTCGGGGAAACCCTGATGATCTGCAACTTGCTGGCGTTATCGCTGGCGATCCGCGCTAAAAGGGCATTTGTTTAAGAAATGTAAGCAGCGTAGGAAGCGTCTTGCAATTGTGTAGGAAGGCTCTGACTATCACCGCTATTGATGGGGTGGCATTAAGCCAGTTGATTGCAAGGATGTTGAGTGCCGTATTCGCTTTGCGCTGTTTCTCGTAGTCGTTCCCTGCCTCGCCCGCTGTTGTCGGCCTTGTTGTTGAGTGTGTGTGCGCCCAGCGTTCTCGCCGCCGAAACTCCAGCCCCTGGCCAGGAAGTGCTGCGCCAGCAACAACTGCAACAGCGCGATCTGCAACAGCTGCAACTCGAACAGCGCAAGCGCCAACTGGAGCGCGGCGCGTTCGGCCCGACGCCTGCCACTCCGGCCATTCCTGAATCGATCAAACCCGACGAACGCTGCTGGCCCTTGAGCGGCACGCGCATCGGTGGCGTCACGCTGATCGATAAAGACAAACTCAACGCCCGGATCAAGCCGCTGCTGACGCCGTGCATGGGCGTCGGCCAGATCAACCATTTGCTGGCGACCATCACCGCGCTGTACGTGGAGAAGGGCTACATCGCAAGTCGGCCGTACTTGAGCAGTGCGCCAGTGGCGGGGCAATCGCTGGATATCCTGATCGACGAAGGCTACATCGAGTCCATCGAACTGGCGGACCAGAGCCTGCCGGTTTCCCTCGGTGGCGCGTTCCCCGGAATGCTCGGCAAGCCGCTCAACCTGCGGGATCTGGAGCAGGGACTGGATCAGTTGAACCGTCTGCGCTCAATCGATTTGACCGCCGACATCGCCCCCGGCAGCCAGCCCGGTGCGTCAAAAATCATCCTGCGTTCGCGTACCTCCGGGCAGTCGCGCTGGAGCTTGGGCCTGGGCGCGGACAACCTCGGCAGCGCCAGCACCGGTCGTGATCGCGACACGTTGAGCCTGACCCTCGACAGCCCGCTCGAACTCAACGATCTGTTGAGCCTCAGCGCCAGCGACACCCTCAATCAGGGCGACCGCTACAGCCGCAACGCCAGCCTCTATTACGCGATTCCCTACGGTTACTGGACGTTCAGCACCTTCGCCAGCCACGCTGAATACCGCGCGCCGTTCAAGCTCAGCACGCTGACTTTCCACAGCACCGGCATCACCGATCAGCTCAGCCTGCGCGCCGACCGTGTGTTGTGGCGCGACCAGAGTCATCAGCTCAGCGCCAACCTGCAACTGGCGCACAAGGACGTCGACAGCTATCTGGAAAACGTCCGCCTCGGCATTCAGAGCCCGACCCTGACCGTGGCCGAGGCCGGGCTCAATCTGTTCTGGCTCGACCGCGCGGTGTGGAACCTCGACGTGAATTACGCCCAGGGTTTAAGCGGGTTCGGTGCCGACGACGATGCCGATCGCCAGGTCAAGAACTTGCCCAAGGCGCAGTTTCGCAAATACCGCGCCGGCCTCAGCCAGTGGCGCAACGGCCAGCTCGGCGCGCAAGCCTGGCAATGGCAGAGCCAGCTCAATTTGCAGTACAGCCCGGATCCGCTACCGGCCATCGAGCAATTGCTCGGCACCGACGATTCCGCCGTGCGCGGTTACCGGGTCAGCAGTGCGTCCGGGGCCAGCGGCGCGATCTGGCGCAACACCCTGCGCCTGCCGCTGCGTACTGATTTTCCCGTGCAGGTCACCCCGCGCGTCGGCCTCGACCACGGCTGGATCAAGGCCGATCACGGCGCTCCGGTTCAACGCCTGAGCGGCGCCAGCATCGGCCTCAATCTGGGCTGGAAAAACCTGCAAGTGGATGTCGATTACCAACGCAGTCTGAACACCCCAACCGGCCTGCACCGCGAGCCTGAAACCTGGCTGATGCGGGTCGGATTACAGATATGAACGTCAGTGAACAACAGCCATCGGACCTGAGCGCGACAGCCGTGGCCTTCAACTCAACGCGCAACGTGATGCCGCACTACATGGAGAGTTTTTTATGCCAATGAATACCTTTGCGTTTCATCTTTCCCCACGGGGCAAACTGCGCTGGGCCATCGCCAGCCTGTTCCTGGTCGCTCACCTGCCGGGCGCCATCGCCGGCGGTGTGGTGGTCGCGCCCGGCCCCGGCGGCACCGCGCAATTGCAGACCCAGGGCGGCGTCCCGATCGTCAACATCGTCGCGCCCAACGGCTCGGGCCTGTCGCATAACCAGTTCCTCGACTACAACGTCGACCGTCAGGGGCTGGTGTTGAACAACGCCTTGCAGGCCGGGCAATCGCAGCTCGCCGGTCAACTGGCGGCCAACCCGCAATTGCAGGGCCAGGCCGCGAGCGTGATCCTCAACGAAGTGATCAGCCGCAACCCGTCGGCTATCAACGGCGCCCAGGAAATCTTCGGTCGCGCCGCCGACTATGTGCTCGCCAACCCGAACGGCATTTCGGTGAATGGCGGCAGCTTCATCAACACGCCGAACGCCAATCTGGTGGTCGGCCGGCCCGAGCTGAACGACGGCAAGCTGCAAGCTCTGAGCACCCGCGACGCCACTGGCCAGTTGCAGATCCAGAGCGGCGGGCTGCGCAACGGTGAAGGCTCGATCAACCTGATCGCGCCGCGTATCGACAGCCAAGGCGCAATCAGCGCTCGCGATCAACTGAACCTCACCGTCGGACGCAATCAGATCGATTACGCCAGCGGCCAGGTGAAAGCCGTGGACCCGGCGGGCAACACCACCGATCAACGAATCGACGCCAGCCTGTTTGGCGCGATGCAGGCCGGGCGCATCAACATCGTCAGCACCGCTGAAGGCGCGGGCGTGAAGGTCGGCGCTGTGCAAGTCGCCGGGCGTGACGGTGTGCAGATTCGTTCGGCTGGCGACTTGAGCGTCAGCGGTCAGGCGATCCCGGACAGCCTCGACGTGACCCGCGCCGGCATTCGCAGCAGCCAGGGCGACGTCGGCCTGCACAGCGGCAAGGACCTGACCCTGGCCGCCACCGATGTCAGCGGTCGTGACGTGAAGGTCGAGGCCAAACGCAATCTGACCCTGACCACCGTCGAAAGCCGCAAGCTCCAGGAACAGCGCGAGAACTGGAACAACAGCACCATCGGCATCACCTGGGAAACTTATGAGCGCACCAAGACCGACAGCGATTCGCGCCAGCACGGCAGCCAGATCGTCGCCAGCCGCGACGCGCAACTCTTGTCCGGCAAAGACACCGAACTGCAAGCCGCCAAGGTCGACGCGAAGAACAACCTCAGCGTGCAAAGCGGCGGCGATCTGCGCCTGACCGCCGCCACTGAAAGCCACACCCAGACCGATCAGGGCAAGCACCGCAAACACCTGTGGAAAGCCGATTGGGACAGCAGCAGCGAAGAGCAGCGCAGCATCACCAGCCAGCTGAAGGCCGGCAACATTGCCCTGCAAACCGCCGCACTGTTGCGCTCCGAAGGCGCTGAATTGAACAGCGCCGGCGATCTGCAACTGGCCGGCAAACAGGTGGAAATCACCACCGCGACCCGCACCCATCGCAGCAGCGACAACCGCTATTCCGGTGACCTGGTCGGTGGCGGTTTCTTCGGCAAGACCGGCGACGCCGACAAGGGCCAGACCCAGCATCAGGGCAGCAAAATCAACGCGGCCGGCAAGCTGGTGGTCAAGGCCGACGACGTGCGCATCAGCGGCAGCCAGGTGCGTGGCGGCAAGGACGCCAGCGTGATCAGCGACAACGGTTCGCTGACCATCGACGGCGTGCAGGACACCTCGCACAGCAACAACCACGACAAGGACAGCAAGTTCTTCGGCATCACCAAGGACGAGTCGCGCCAGAACAGCAAGGACAGCACCACGGTGCGCAGCGAGCTGGCTTCCGACAGCAACCTCAAGCTCAAGAGCGCCAAGGACATCGAAGTCGCCGGCTCCACAGTCAAGGCCGGCGGTTCGCTGACGGCGGACGCGGCGGGTGACGTAAATGTGCATTCGACGCAGAACACCCACGACAGCAGCAACAGCACGCAGACCCGTGGTTTCGACGCCTACGCCAAAGAGCAGACGGCGGAGCAGTATCGCGCCGGCGTGCATTACGAAGACAAGGCGCAAACCGTCACCGCCAACGACGTCACCCAACAGGGTTCCAGCCTCAGCGGTGGCAGCGTGCAGGTGAAGGCGGGCGGCGACGTGACGCTCAAGGGCGCCGAGGTGAAATCCACCGCCGGCGACACCAGCCTGAGCGGCAAGAACGTCTCGTTGCTGGCCGAGCAGGACAGCCACACCACCTCGACCGAAACCCGCAGCACCGGCGGTGGTTTCTACTACACCGGCGGCCTCGACCGCGCGGGCAGCGGCGTGGATTTCTCGCATAACACTTCGCAAGACACCACCGGCAAAACCACTGCGCAAACCACCGGCGTGCAGAGCAGCGGCAGCCTGAACATCAACGCTGATAAACTCGCCACCGAGGGCGCGCAACTCAAGGCCGGCAACGGCCTGAACGTCGCCGCCAACGAAGTCGACAACCGTGCCGCCAGCAACACCGAAAGCAGCACTCACAGCGAGAGCAACTGGTCGGCGGACATCGGCGCCAACGTCGAGTACAAGGACATCGCCCGACCGATTGCCGGCGCGGTGAAAGAAGTGCTCGCCGGCAAGGTGCCGGACAAGGATGCACTGGCCAATCTCGGCCAGCCGAACGTCGGTATCGACGTGGCAGTCGGTCATGCCAGCGCCGATAAAACCGAGCAGGGCAGCAACGCTGTGGTCAGTCGGTTCGACGGCCAGACCGTGGACGTGAAGGTCGGCGGCACGCTGCACGATCAGGGCACCCAGTACAACGCCAGCGCCGGCAAAGTGAACATCAGCGCCGATAAACTGGTGGCCGATGCCGCGAACAACACCCACAGCAGCACCGAAAAAACGGTGGATGCCAAGGTCGACGTGCGCGTCTACACCAAGACCGGTGAAGACGTGAACGTGGCCGGCAGCGGCGCGGGTGGCAGCAGTCAGTCGAGCAAAAACAGCTCCACGGCGGTGGTCGGCGGTTACGCTGGCAACCAGGGCGTGAACATCAATGTCGGCGGTGATGCACAGTTTGAAGGCAGCCGTTTCGACGGTGGGCAGGGCGGTGTCAGCGTCAAGACCGGCGGTGATCTGGCGCTGAGTCAGGCCAACGACCGCCAGAGCAGCGACAGCTCCAGCCTGCGCGGCGACGCCTCGCTGACCGTCGGCACCTTGCCCGGCACCGACGGCACCAACGTCGATCTCGGCGCCGGGTTTCAGCTCGATCACAAAGGCAACCAGACCACCGACAGCCAGGCCCACGTAGCCAGTATCAATGGCAGCGGCCTGGTGCAATTGAGCAGCGGCGGCAATCAGGTGCAGCAAGGCACGAAGATCGACAGCGTTGCTGCTATCGACCTGAAAGCTGGCGGCAAGCTCGATCTGCAAGCGGCCACGGATTCGCACGTCGCCACCGGCAGCAATCTCGGCGGCGGCCTGAAGGCCGGCGGTAGCAAGACCAGCAGCGAGAAGAGCCGCGATCAGGGCGGCAACCTCAGCGGCAACTTCAACATCGGCCGGGTCAACGAGAACACCCAGACCCTCAGCGGTGGCCAGCTCAACAGCCAGAACGGCATCGCTTTGAGCGGTGATTCGGTGCACCTGCAAGGCACTCAGGTCGGCGCGCCAAACGTCAGCATCGACGCGCAGAAGGGCGGTTTCGTTCAGGAGTCCGCGCAGTCCACCGACAACCGCAACAACTGGAACGTCGCGTTGAATGCCGGCGGCAATCTGAGCAAAAGCACACCGACCGCCGCCGATGAAAAAGTCAGCAGCGACCACGGCTTCAATGCCGGGTCCAAGGTCGGCGTTGACTACCTGCAAGGCACTACCCAGCAGAACAGCCAGATCAAGGCTGACACTGTGGTGTTGAACAGCGGCGGTGATGCGAGCCTGAACGGTGCGCGGATCGATGCGCGCAACGTCAGCGGCAACGTGGCGGGTGATCTGTCGGTCGAAAGCCGTCAGGACACCAGCACTCACGCCAAGGTGGATGTGGATCTGGGCCTGACCGCCAAGAAGACCCCGGCCGACGACAAGGGCAAACTGGCTGGCACCGACTACAAGCCAACGCTGAAAGTCGACGGCGAATACGCGCACAAGGACAGTGTGAAACAGGCCTCCGGCATCAACGCTGGTGAGGGTGTGAATCTCACCGTCGGCGGCGCCACGCAACTGACCGGTGCGCGGATTTCTGCCGCCGAAGGCAAGGTCGATCTGGGTGGTTCGAAGGTCAGCAGCAGCGATCTGAGCAACCTCGACTACGGCGTAAAAGCCGGCCTCGACCTGCCACACAAAACCGAAGAAAACGCACCGAAGGTGTCCCTTGAAAACGGCAACCTGAAAGTCGGCCCGGTGATCCTGAGCGGTCATCTGGACAGTCAGTCACTTCAAGCGGGTATTGACGAAAAAGGCTGAGCCACCATGCGTTCAGGGCTGCTCAACCAAGGTGGCTTGACAGCCCTGCGATAATGGAACGTGCACCGCAGCTTGCGCGGTGCATTTCATCAAAACGCAGAGGAATGTGTTCCATGGATAATCAAGCGCTCAAGGCCTTGTTCGACCAGCAGTCAGCTGTCTACGACAAACAATGGGCCGGGATGGCGCCTATTCGCGACGCCCTGTACCTGCTGCTTGATTCTGTATTTGCAAGCCTGCCGACCAATGCCCGCATTCTCTGCGTCGGCGTGGGTACCGGTGTGGAAATGGCCCATCTGGCGCAGCAGTTTCCCGGCTGGCAATTCACCGCAGTCGACCCTTCGGGCGCCATGCTCGACGTGTGCCGTCAGCGAGCGAAAGAGGGTGGTTTCATTGACCGCTGCCGGTTTCACGAAGGCTACCTCGATACCCTGACGGATGAATCCGGTTACGACGGCGCGACCTGTTTTCTGGTGTCGCAGTTTTTGCTCGATCCTCAGGCGCGTATCGACTTTTTCCATGAGATTGCCCGTCGTCTGCTGCCGGGCGGGGTGCTGGCGAACGCTGATCTGGCCTCGGATACTCAATCCCCGGCCTATGAAGCATTGCTGCGTCACTGGATGACGCTGATGGCCTCGGCCCAGGTGCCGGCGGAGATGCTTGAGCGAGCGCGCACGGCGTATGCCCGGGACGTGGCAATTCTGCCAGCGCCGCAAGTCGCCGGTCTGATCGAGTCGGCCGGGTTCGAGGCGCCGGTCCAGTTCTTTCAGGCGGGTTTGATGCACGGTTGGTTCTGCCCGCGCAAGGCAGAGATTGCCGCGGGTTAGAGCGCTGGAGGGCTGGGAGAAAACAGCTTCGTCGGCATTCCCGAGGAATCCATTGCTTCGGCTTAATAGGAAGCATTACTATTCACGCCCCTTTCCTCAGCACGCCGCAATGATCCCCATGCTGCCCCGCAGACCCGGCTTTCTCGAGCATTACGAAGAGTTGATCGGCACCTGGACCCGTCGCCTGCGCAATCGCTCGCAGGCCGAGGATCTGGCGCACGACACCTTTGTGCGGGTGCTCGAATCCGATTCGTCGACGGTGCAGCAACCCCGGGCGTATTTGCACCAGACCGCGCGCAACATCGCGGTGGACGGCTATCGGCGTGAGGACCGGCGGGGCGCCATGGAGTCGGAGGCGATCGATCTCAGTGAGTCGCCGACCGGCGATCCGGAGCATTACATGCATGCGATCCAGCTGGCCGATTCCATCGAACGGGCGCTCACGGAGCTGCCGGTCAACTGCCGACGAATCTTCGTCTGGCAGAAGATCGAGGGCCTGACCCAGGCGGAAATCGCCGAACGCCTGGGCCTGTCCAAGAACATGGTGGAAAAGTATATGATCCGCACCCTGCGGCATCTGCGTGATCGCCTGGACGGGGCGCAATCATGAGCCGTGGCGTCTTTTCATCCCCAGCCAAACAGGACATTCCATGATGGATACTCGTGATTGCGCGTGCGGGCAAACAACGGTGCGCGATGACGCGGCACGCTGGTTTGTGCGTTTGCAGGAGCCGGCCGTCAGTGTCGACGAACAGCAGCGCTTCGACGCGTGGCTGAACGAACATCCGCAGCACCGTGACGAATTCCAGTTGCTGCAAGGCTTGTGGACGGCGGCGGATCTGCTGCCGGCGCCACGGCTTAAAGCTTTGTGCGAAACCCCGCCGGCGCGGCGCGAACGCCGTCCGTTGTTGCGTTATGCCGTGGCGGCGAGCGTAGTCGCGGTGGCGCTCGGGCTCGGGCTGTTCAGTGGTTTGAATCATCCGCAAGGTTACAGCGCCGAATTCGCCACCGCGCTGGGCGAGCGCAAGCATGTTGCGCTGCCGGATGGTTCGGTGATCGACCTCAACAGCCGCAGCCGTTTGCAGGTGCGTTTCGAGAAGGATCGGCGGCTCATCGAATTGACCGAAGGCGAAGCGATGTTCAGTGTCGAGCACGACACGTCCCGCCCGTTCGTGGTCGAGGCCGGCAGCGGCAAGGTCACGGTGACCGGCACCCGTTTCGATGTGCGGCGTGACGTGACGCAGACCCGGGTCGCGGTGGAGCAGGGCACGGTCAAGGTGCAGGGCCGTGATGCGGCCGAGGCCGATTTCATCAGCCTCACTGCCGGCCTCGGCACGCGGATCGATGCCCAGGGCAAAGTGGCGCCGGCGTATGCGGTCAACCCGGCGGAGCTGACGGCCTGGCGCAGCGGCAAACTGGTGTTCAACAACGCCAGCCTCAGCGAAGTCGCCGAGGAAGTGTCGCGTTATCGCGACAAGCCGCTGAAAGTCGCCAACCCGACCGTCGCCAATTTGCGCCTGACCAGCGTGTTCAAATCCGACAATACCGATGCCTTGCTCAAGGCCTTGCCAAGCATCCTTCCGGTGGCCGTGCGCACCCTTGCCGACGGCAGCCAGGAAATAATTTCAAAATAAAATTCAGGTTTTTTTCGAGTTCGTCGTCTTCCTGTTCAACTGCAACTGGTTTGCATTAACAGCCGCACACTCTTGCGATCCACAGGACTCCGTTCGACGTGAAAAACTCCACCGCCAAAAATAAAAAATCCCCTTGGTTGCCGCTGGCGCTTGCGCTGGCGGTCAACGCCGCCGTGCCGATGGCCTTCGCCGCCGAAGCCATTCACATCCGCGCCCAGCCGCTGGGTCAGGCCCTGAGCGAACTGGGTCAGCAAACTTCATTGCAGGTGTTTTTCAGCCCGGACCTGGTCGCCGGCAAACAGGCGCCGGCGGTGGACGGCAACCTTTCTCCGGAGCAGGCCCTGCGCCAATTGCTGCAAGGCAGCGGACTGGATTATCAGATCAATGAAGGCTCGGTAACCTTGTCTCCAGCCCCCACTTCCGCCGCCAACGGCCCGCTGGAGCTGGGCGTGACCGACATCAAGGTTGTCGGCGACTGGCTCGGCGACGCCAACGCCGCCGTGGTGCAGAACCACCCCGGCGCGCGCACGGTGATCCGCCGCGAAGCGATGGTCGAGCAGGGCGCGATGAACGTTGGCGACGTGCTGCGCCGCGTGCCGGGCGTGCAGGTGCAGGAAGCCAACGGCACCGGCGGCAGCGACATCTCGCTGAACGTCGGCGTGCGGGGTTTGACGTCGCGCCTGTCGCCACGCTCCACCGTATTGATTGATGGCGTGCCGGCCGCGTTCGCTCCGTACGGTCAGCCACAACTGTCGATGGCACCGATTTCTTCCGGCAACCTCGACAGCATCGACGTGGTTCGTGGTGCCGGCTCCGTGCGTTACGGGCCGCAGAACGTCGGCGGCGTGATCAACTTCGTGACCCGCGCAATTCCGGAAAAAACCACCGGTGAAATCGGCACGACCCTGGAAACCTCGCAGCACGGTGGCTGGAAACACATCGACACCGCGTTCCTCGGCGGCACCGCCGACAACGGCATCGGCATGGCGCTGTTGTACTCGGGCGTGAACGGCAACGGTTACCGCGAGCGCAACAACGGCAACGACATCGACGACGTGATCCTCAAGACCCACTGGGCGCCGACCGATCAGGACGATTTCAGCCTCAACTTCCATTACTACGACGCCAGCGCCGACATGCCCGGCGGCCTGACGCAGAAGCAGTACGACGACAAACCGTTCCAGTCCGACCGCGACTACGACGGCTTCAGCGGCCGCCGCAAGGACGTGTCGTTCAAGTGGATCCGGCAGATCGACGAGCGTACCCAGGCGGAAGTGCTGACCTACTATTCCGACAGTTTTCGCGGCAGCACCATCGCCGCCCGCGATCAGAAAACCCTCAGCTCGTTTCCGCGTTCTTACTACACGCTGGGCATCGAGCCGCGCGTTTCGCGTGTGTTTGACGTAGGCCCGACCACTCAGGAAGTCAGCGTCGGTTACCGTTATTTGAAAGAGGCGATGCACGAGCAGTCGAGCCGTCTGGCGCTGGTCAACAACGAGCCGGTGGTCACCAAGACCTCCGACGGTCATGTGTTCCAGGATCGCACCGGTGGCACCGAGGCCAACTCGGTCTACATCGACAACAAGATCGACGTCGGCAACTGGACCGTGACCCCGGGTATTCGCTTCGAACACATCAGCACCGACTGGCATGACCGCGCCGTACTCGACACCGCCGGCAAACGCGTCCCGGAGAAAAACCGCAGCATCGAAAGCAACGAGCCGCTGCCAGCCCTGAGCGTGATGTATCACCTGTCCGATGCGTGGAAGCTGTTCGCCAACTACGAGACGTCGTTCGGCAGCCTGCAATACTTCCAGCTCGGCCAGGGCGGCTCGGGTGACCAGACTGCCAACGGTCTGGAACCGGAAAAAGCCAAGACCTACGAAATCGGCACGCGCTACAACGATGACGTGTGGGGCGGGGAAGTGACGCTGTTCTACATCGACTTCGACGATGAGCTGCAATACGTCAGCAACGACGTGGGCTGGACCAACCTCGGCGCGACCAAACACCAGGGTGTCGAAGCGTCGGTGCACTACGACATGGCGGCGCTCGATCCACGCCTCGACGGCCTGACCGCCAACGCCGGTTTCACCTACACCCGCGCCACGTACGAAGGCGAGATTCCTGGCTTCAAGGGCCGTGATCTGCCGTATTACTCGCGTCAGGTGGCGACCGTCGGCCTGCGTTACGACATCAACCGCTGGACCTACAACATCGACGGTTTCGCCCAGTCCAAGCAGCGCGCCCCCGGTACAGGTGTGAACGCCGACGGTGGCTTCAACGGCAACTACATCACCGAAGGCACGGCAGACGGGCAGTACGGCGACATTCCAGGCTACGTGACCTGGAACGTGCGTGGCGGCTATGACTTCGGCTCGCAGCTCTCGAACCTGAAGCTCGGCGCCGGGGTGAAAAACATCTTCGACAAGCAGTACTTCACCCGCTCCAGCGACAACAACTCGGGGATCTACGTGGGCACGCCACGGACGTTCTTCGTGCAGGCCAGCGTCGGTTTCTGATAGACCGAGGTGGCTTCATCGCGGGCAAGTCGAATCGTCGAACCGCAGCTCCCACAGGGATCGCATGTATCTTGTGGGAGCGGGTTCGTTTCGGGTGGCGCTTAGAAGATGTTTCTCAGACCTTGAGCGCCTTCCCACCGATGGCCACCGCCACCAGCAATGTCGCCATCAGCCCGAAGGCAAAACTCAAACTGCTGGCGTGGGCGACAAATCCGATCACCGCCGGCCCTGCCAGAATCCCTGCATAACCCAGCGTAGTGATTGCCGGGACGGCGATGCTCTCCGGCATCACCGTCTGCTTGCCCACTGCTGTGTACAGCACCGGCACGATGTTCGAACAGCCGGCGCCGACCAGCGCATAGCCCAGCAATGCGGCTTGCCAGCTCGGGGCGAAGGTCGCCAGAAACAATCCCGCCGCCGCCAGCAGACCGCCAAACAGAATGATCCGGGTCGCACCCAATGCCCGGACGATCCGGTCACCGGTCAGACGGCCGGCCGTCATGGTCAGCGCGAACGCTGCGTAACCCAATCCCGCATAGGCGGTGTCGATCCCGCGTTCCTGCGCCAGAAACACCGCGCTCCAGTCCAGCGCTGCGCCTTCGGTGAGGAACACAATGAAGCACATCCCGCCGATGAACAGCACGATCCCGTGGGGCACTGCGAAGGCCGGCCCCGAGCTTTCACTGCCGTAAGGCAACATGTGCGGCACCGCCTTGAACAGCGCCGCGATCAACACCACGACCACCACCAGCATCGCCGCCAGTGGCGACAGCCCGAGACCCAGCAGGGCGCTCACGCCCGCCGCGCCGACGATCCCGCCGAGGCTGAACAGGCCGTGAAACCCCGACATCATGTTCTTGCCGCTGGCCCGCTCGACGATCACCGCTTGCAGGTTCACCGTCGAATCCACCGTGCCCAGTCCGGCGCCGAACATGAACAACGTGGCGATCAGCGCCGGAATCGACGACACCGTCGCCAGCAACGGCAATGCTGCACAGATCAGCAGGGTGCCGCCGGTTGCCACTTTTTTGCATCCAAACCGGGTGGCCAGAATCCCCGCCAGCGGCATCGCCAGGATCGAACCGACGCCCAGGCACAGCAACAGCAACCCCAACGTCCCTTCATCGAGACCGGCGCGCGCCTTGGCGTAGGGCACCAGCGGCGCCCACGCGGCGATGCCGAGCCCGGCAATGAAGAAGGCGATGCGCGTGGACATCTGTTCGAGGCGTCCGGGAACGAACGTGTCTTGAGGGGTGAGGCTGGTCATAACGATCCTTGGCAAAAAACGTTTCAGCAGCGGACATCCTTGCACAGCTCTTTCGCTGGAGCGAGCCCGCTCGCGTCTGCAGGGCGTTGCGATTTACAGTGGCGCCCCTGTCGACGGGAAAAACAAGGGCGGGCTCATGACGCAGTTCTACGATGCACGAGGCAATATCTACGGAGTCGTTTCACCCCAGGCGCTGCGCGCTGCCGGAATCGAATTACCAACGGGCGCCGCGCAGTGCGCGCTGTCGCGGCAGGCATGGAGCTCCGCTGCCATTGCGCTGTGCTGCGATTGGCCCGAAGGTCGGCGCCCCGCCGGCAGCAAGTCCCATCGCAGCGATGGCCTGTTGATCGGCCCGTTTCAATCCGCGCCGCCCTTCGACCTGCTGATCGTCAACACCGACGGCACGCTGGCTGAACGCAGCGGCAACGGCCTGACGATTTTCTCCCAGGCGCTGCTCGAACAGGGGCTGATGCCGCAGGAGGGTGCGACGTTGCGGGTGCATCACGACAAACAGGACGCACAATCGCCAGTGCCGACATCGGTGAAACCGGCGCAGGTGGCGGGCGTGCAGGGCTTCTGGCTGGACCTTGGCCAGCCCGGTTTTGGCCCGGCAGCGGTCGGTGCGCTCGGCGTTGAACCGGCGCCGTTTAACGGTGTGGCGGTCAGCCGTGTTCGGCCGCTGGCGCAGCTCGATCCCGCGTGGGCGCACAGCCAGTTCGTGCGTATCGGCAATCCACATTGCGTGACGCTGGTTCAGGATGAAGCCGCATTGCCGAGCAACGCGCAGATGCTTGAATCGCCGCTGACGGACCGTCTGACCGCCATCGCCTACGCCATGCCCAGCGGCGCCGGCCAGCCATGCCCGGCCGGGGTCAACCTGCAATGGGCGATGCGCGCCGGCGATCAACGCATCGTCGCGCGAGTGTTCGAACGGGGCGAGGGGCCAACCGCCTCATCCGGTACCAGCGCCAGTGCGGTGGCGAGTGCGGCGTGGCGGGTGGGCTGGGTATCGGCGGGAGAAGTGCAGGTGGTGATGCCGGGCGGTACCGCGCCGATCCTGTTGGAGGAACGCGACGGAGAACTACTGCGAGTGCGCCTGTTCGGCACGGCGCACCCGACAGAAAAGTGAAGTCCCTTTCATGATCGTCCCCCCGGGAACGATGGATCCCTTGGACTTCACTGTGAGCCGGTTCGCTGCGGTTGTCGCCTGTCAGATCTGACAGGTTGGCTCTATCGTTTTGCGATAAAACCTCTGCGAACCATAACCACCGCTCAACCTTCCATGAACTCCACCACCGGCATCTGCCGCTTCATCAGCACTTTGCCGTTGCGGATCGAATACAGCGGCAGGCCCTGGCTGCGGATCACTTCGTAATCGCTGTCCGCCGACAGGATCAACAGGTTCGCCGGGCGGCCCTGTTCCAGACCGTAGCGTTCGCCAAGGTGCATGGCCTTGGCGCTGTTGTCGGTGACCAGATCCAGCGCGCTTTGCAAGTTGCGGTAGCCGAGCATGTGGCAGATGTGCAGGCCGGCTTCGAGTACCCGCAGGATGTTGCCGTTGCCCAGCGGATACCACGGATCGACGATCGAGTCCTGACCGAAGCACACGTTCATGCCGGCTTCGAGCAACTCGTTGACGCGGGTCACGCCGCGGCGTTTCGGGAAGTTGTCGAAGCGCCCTTGCAGGTGAATGCTTTCGGTCGGACAGGAGACAAAACTGATCCCGGAATGCCCGAGCAGGCGGAACAGTTTGGCGCAGTAGGCGTTGTCGTAGGAGCCCATTGCGGTGGTGTGGCTGGCGGTTACGAGGGCGCCCATGTCGCGACTGCGAGCCTCTTCGGCCAGCACTTCGAGGAAGCGCGAATGCGGGTCGTCGGTTTCGTCACAGTGCACATCCACCAGGCAGCCGGTGCGCTCGGCCAGGTCCATCAGGAACTTCACCGAGCTGACGCCTTGGTCGCGGGTGTACTCGAAATGCGGAATCCCGCCGACCACGTCCGCGCCCATGCGGATTGCTTCTTCCATCAGCTCGCGACCATTGCGGAACGATTCGATGCCTTCCTGGGGAAACGCGACGATTTGCAGGTCGATCAGGTGACGGCTTTCCTCGCGTACTTCGAGCATCGCCTTGAGCGCGGTGAGTTGCGGGTCGGTGACGTCGACGTGGGTGCGCACGTGCTGGATGCCGTGGGCGGCGAGGGTCTGGATGGTTTTCTTCGCCCGGGTCTTGGTGTCTTCCTGGGTGATGGTGACTTTGCGCTCGCCCCAGCACTCGATGCCTTCGAACAGCGTACCGCTCATGTTCCAGCGCGGCTCGCCGGCGGTCAGGGTGGCGTCGAGGTGAATGTGCGGCTCGACGAAGGGCGGCACCACCAGATTGCCGCCGGCGTCGAGGTCGTCGGGGCCCAGGGTCGGCGCTTCGGTCTGGCGCGCGATGCTGCGGATCAGGCCGTCTTCGAGGTGCAATTCGTGCAGACCTTCCTGGTTGCGCAGTCGGGCGTTGATGATGTGCATCGGGCGAATCCTTTTATAGATCTTGTAGAGGGGCGGCCGCGTTGCGGGCGCCGAGCAGGCCGGTCACTGCGATATACGTTAACGCGGCAACGGCGATCCCGACCAGCGGCGCGACCCACGGCGAGCCGAACGCCGCGACGGTTCCGGCCGCGTAAGCCGCAAGCCCCGGCCAGTTGAACGCCGGTAACCGTGCGTCGGCCAGACGCGGATAACGCCCGCGCCAGCGGAAGAAGAAGTCCGCCATGATCACGCCGCCAATCGGCGGAATCACCGTGCCGAGCAGGATCAGATAAGGCACCAGCATGTCGTACATGCCGAGCAGCGCGAGCGCCGTGCCGATCACGGCACCGACCAGGGTCACGGTCTTGCGGCGCCCGGTGCGCAGCAGGTTGCAACCGGCAACGGCGAAGTTGTAGATGGTGTTGTCCTGGGTGCTCCAGATGTTCAGCAACAGCATCGCCATCGCCGCCATGGCGAAGCCTTGCAACAGCAACACTTCGACCACGTCGGGTTGTTGGTAGACGATTGCGCCATAGGCGCCGATCAGCACCATCAGGCCGTTGCCGATGAAAAAACCGATCAGGCTGGCGAGCACCGCGACCCGAGCCGAGCGCGAAAACCGCGTCCAGTTGGTGGCCTGGGTCGCGCCGCTGACGAAGGTGCCGAACACCAGTGTGATGGCGGTCGACCAGTCCAGTGAACCGCTGGGCACGACGCTGAGCAAGCCGTCGAGGCCGCCGACTTTCACGGTCGCAACCCACATCGACAGCATCAGCAGCAACATCATCGCCGGCACTGCGATGTACGACAGAATCTCCAGCCCGCGATAACCGACATACGCCGTGGCGCAGAACACCAGGCCGAACAGCACCATCAGCCCCAGCACCGTGGCTTCGTTCAGATCGAAATACTTGCCGAGCACCACCGCCGCCGTCGCGGTGCCCCAGGCGTACCAGCCGATCTGGGTGAATCCGAGGATCAGGTCGCTGAGCTTGCTGCCGACTTCGCCAAAACAGAAGCGCCCCATCAGCACCGAATTCAGCCCGCTCTTGAAGGCGATGTAACCGAGGCCTGCGGCGTACACGCCGAGCAGCAGGTTGCCGATGACGATGACGGCGAGCATTTCGCCGAAGTTGAACGCCACGCCGAGCTTGCCGCCGGCAAACATGGTCGCGGTGAAGAAGGTGAAACCCAGCAGCACCATCGCCGTGGAGGCCAGGCCTTTGCGCGCGTGCATCGGCACTTCGCTGAGGGGGTAATCGTTGCCGGGATCGTTTTGCGTCATGGGGGCGTTCCTTGCTGGAAAGGGGAGGACGCGAAGAGGTTGCAGCGGTCGTGCCAAACGCGATGTTGCGGATATTTATAGACGAGGCACGGATGATCGGCGCGAAAGCAGTGCATTGAGCGCCGTGCCGAACCATGTGGGAGCAGGGCTGTTCCCACAGGGTCACGGGAATGGATCAGAGGAATCGCAACAGGGCGGCAACGATGGCTTCAGGCGCATCCTCCTGCACCAGATGCCCGGCATTCGGAACCGGATGAAACTGCGATCCCGGAATCATCTTGTGCAACTCGCGTCCGCGCTCGATGGGAATCCACTGATCCTCTTCACCCCAGAGAATCTGCACCGGGCAACGGATCGTCGGATACAGCGGCTGCGCCTCCAGCGTGTAGCGCTGATCCATCTGCGCGATCTGCCGGTAGAACGCCGCTTGCCCCGGATCGCCCAGCCACGGCTGCACGTAGGGCGCCAGTTCATCATCGGGAATATCCCGGTGAATCGCCCCGCGAATATAGGTCGGCACGATGGCGCGCTGGATGTAATCCGGCAGGCCGCTGAACGCCGCCTCATGCTGGCGCACGTGCTGCACGAACGGTGATCCCCACGGCGTCAGCGCCACCGGGTCGATCAGCGTCAGGCTGCGGTAATCCTTGCCATTGAGCAGATGCGCGCGCAGCACGGTGGCGCCACCGAAGTCGTGGGCGACCACGTCCGGGCGTTGCAGATTCCAGTGATCGAGCAACTGAGCGAACAATTCGTTCTGCACGCCGAGGGAGACATCGGCGTCCGGTTGCTCGGATTGGCCGTAGCCCAGCAGGTCGAAGTAATGCACCCGGTGCGTGGCGAAAAAGTGCGGCGCGATGCGGTGCCACACATAGGAAGAGAAGGGCGTGCCGTGCACGAACACCAGCGGCGGGCCGTCGCCGCGTACCCCGTGGCGAATCTGTCGCCCGTTGAAATCAAAGACCTGATCCAGCAGCCAGTCCGTCATGGGCCTGTCCTCTTGGCGGGTTCGAGCCAAAAAGCATAGGCGTAAAAAAACCACCGGTCTCGGTGGTTTTTTGTGTCGCGGGAATTACTCGCCGCGATAGATGCAACCGCTGGTGCAGGTCTCGTGGATGCGGATCGCACTGAGTTCCGGCAGCAGGGGCTTCAATTCATTCCAGATGAATTTGGCCAGCACTTCGCTGGTCGGGTTCTCGAGGCCCGGAATGTCGTTGAGGTAGTTGTGGTCCAGACGCTCGTACAGCGGCTTGAAAATCGCCTTGATCTCGGAGAAATCACGGATCCAGCCGGTGTGCGGATCGAGGTCGCCGCTCAGGTGAATCGCCACTTTGAACGAGTGACCGTGCAGGCGTCCGCACTTGTGGCCGTCCGGTACGTGGGGCAGGCGGTGGGCGGATTCGAAGGTGAACTCTTTGAAAATTTCCACAGTGATTTCAGCTCTGTTCAGATGGCGTTCGCCGCAGCGAATTCGGGCAGGCGGCGAGTTTACCAGCTTGTCTTCGGCTGTGCTGACTAAAGGGTCAGCAAGCGCTCGGCGAGGCGACCATTGGCAGTCAGTTCAAGGAATTCGTCACCCATCCGGCGGCTCTCGTCCATCGCCGCGCGCCAGTATTTCTGCCGGCTCGGCGCATCGCCCATGAAGCGCTTGAAGTCGTTACGGTCGGGGAGTTTGCCGTAGGGCAGGCGCGCCAGGTATTCCTTCGACGGCGCGAGCAACAGCACGTCCTGCAAGCGCTCGACCGAAGCTTTACGCCAGGGCAGGGTCTTGTCGAACCAGCCCGGGATCACCCGGTCGGTGAAGTGCGGATAGAGCACGATGCCGTCGCCGCTGTAGGGCAGGTCGAGGTGATAGTCGAGCAGACCACCGTCGCGGAACGTGCCGGCACCAGCGCCCGGCAAGTCGCGCACGCCTTCCATGACCATCGGGATCGATCCCGAGGCCAGCAGCGCCTGACGCAGATTGCCGGCGTCGAGGGCGACGAAACGCGACGGGAAGTCATTCAGCGCATGCACCGGCGGCGCCAGGCGCGGGTCGTGGATGATCAGCCGTTCGAAGTGCCGCGACAGCCGCGCGCGGCCCCGCAGGTTATCGGCGATCACCGAACCCAGCGCCAGCCCGAGCCGGCCGCGATGGTCGTCCGCCAGCCCGCCGTGGCTTTTGACCACCATGATGTTCAGGCGGTAATGGGCGTTGTCGAGGAGCAAGGCATCGCGGCCGTCGAGCAGGTCATCGAGCATGCGTTGCGAACTGCGGCTGACGTCGCCGATGGTCACGCCTTTGTTGAAGTTCTGCTCGGTGTACAGCTGACCGAGGCGGCGGATGCCTTCGGCGGCGTCCGGCAAACAAGCGCTGGCGAAGCGCCAGGAACCCACCGACGCACCGATCAGCGAACGTTCGCGCGGCGCCGCCGGCAGCCACTCGCCGAACAACGCCAGATCCAGCCCCTGAATCCCCAGCGCCTTCGGCCCACCGGCAGCGCCGGGCAGAGTGCCGACGTCGGCGGCGTTCAGGCCCTGGGCACGAATGCGCGCCATGGCTCGGGGGCCGGCCTTGAGGGTCAGAGAAGGGAACTTGATGTGAATGGCGGTCATACCGGTCTCGATCGTTAGCAAGCGAAAGATTATAAGCACATGTTGCCGTGGCTGCAGGAGCAGACCCCATGATGGCAATTCAGTTTCAGTTAAGTTCGCACCGTTAAGGTGCCGCCCGTAGCGACACATAAAAATACGGAGACACCATGAAAACCCTGACTGCCCTGACCATTGCCTCGATCATCGGCCTCACCGCCGGCACTGTTCACGCCCGCGATCTCGGCCCGGATGAAGCCCTGCGCCTGCGCGACGCTGGTACTATCGTCTCCTTCGAGAAGCTCAACGCCACCGCGTTGGCCAAACACCCGGGTTCGACGATCACCGACACCGAGCTGGAAGAACAGTACGGCAAGTACATCTACCAGATCGAACTGCGTGATCCGCAGGGGCTGGAATGGGATCTGGAACTGGACGCGGTGAGCGGGCAAGTGCTCAAGGATCATCAGGATACGTAATGAAGGTTAATGTTCGCGCCACCCGCCGTACGGCATTGGCGCTGGTGATGTTTTGCTCGACGGCCGTGGCCCGTGACCTGGGTCCGGACGAAGCCCTCAATCTGCTCAAGCAGGGCGTGATCCTGCCGCTGGAGCAAGTGCTGCAGCAGGCGATGGACCGTTATCCCGGCGCGAAACTGCTGGAAGTCGAGCTGGAAGAAAAACACGACGTCTACATTTATGAAGTCGAGTTGCTGACCGTCGAAGGTGTGGCCCGCGAGCTGCACCTGAAGGCCGATACCGGCGAACTCGTGAAAGACAAGGAAGATTGACCGATGCGCTTGCTTCTGGTGGAAGACCACGTACCGCTGGCCGACGAACTGCTCGCCGGCCTGCAACGCCAAGGCTACGCGGTGGACTGGCTGGCGGACGGGCGCGATGCGGTCTATCAGGGCAGCAGCGAGCCCTATGACCTGATCGTCCTCGACCTCGGTCTGCCCGGCGTGCCGGGGCTTGAGGTGCTGGCGCAATGGCGCGCCGGCGGTCTGACGATTCCGGTGCTGATCCTCACCGCCCGCGATTCCTGGGCCGAGCGCATAGAAGGCCTGAAGGCCGGTGCCGACGATTACCTGACCAAACCCTTCCACCCGGAAGAACTGTATTTGCGCATCCAGTCGCTGCTGCGCCGCTCCAAGGGCCAGGCCAACCAGCCGACGCTCAAGGCCGCCGGGCTGCACCTGGACGAGGGCCGCCAGTGTGTCGTGCGCGACGGTGCCGACATCCAGCTGACCGCTGCCGAATTCCGTCTGCTGCGCTACTTCATGCTGCACCCGGAACAGATCCTCTCCAAAAGCCACCTCGCCGAACACCTCTATGACGGTGAAACCGAGCGCGATTCAAACGTGCTTGAAGTCCACGTCAATCACCTGCGGCGCAAGCTCGGCAAAAGCGTGATCGAAACCCGTCGCGGCCAGGGTTATCTGTTTGGCGGACAGGCTTCGTGAGATCGATCCAGCGCCGCTTGAGCCTGGGGTTGATCAGCGTACTGGTGGTCGTCGGCGTGCTGCTGGCGCAAACCAGTCTGTGGCTGTTCGAAGTGGGATTGCAGCGCTATTTGGAAGCCGGGTTGCGTAACGACAGCGAGAGCCTGCTGGTGGCGCTGGTTCGCGGCCCGCAAGGCTTGCAGCTGGATGAGCGGCACTTGTCGCCGGCCTACCAGCGACCGTTTTCCGGGCATTACTTCCGCATCGATTTCGCCGACAGCCATTGGCGCTCCCGCTCCTTGTGGGATCAGGATCTGCCGTTGCTCGAACGCTCCGGCCTGCACAGCAACCTGCAACTGGGGCCGGACGGTCAGCAACTTTTGGTGCTGCGTTCGGACTATCGACGGCTCGGCCAGTCGATTTCCATCAGCGTGGCTCAGGATTACACGCCGGTGCGCGAGAGCTTCCAGCGCATGCGGCAGATCGGTCTCGGCCTCGGGCTGGCCGGGTTGCTGCTGATTCTGTTGCTGCAACGCCTGACCGTGCGCCGCGCGTTGCGTCCACTGGAAAAGGCTCGTGAACAGATCGCCCAGTTGCAGCAGGGCCAGCGTTCACAACTCGATGAGCAAGTGCCGGCGGAACTGGAACCGCTGGTGGCGCAGATCAACCATTTGCTGGCGCACACCGAAGACAGCCTCAAGCGCTCGCGCAATGCCTTGGGCAATCTCGGGCATGCGCTGAAAACCCCGTTGGCGGTGCTGCTCAGTCTGGCGTCGAGTGAAAGGCTCGACGCGCACCCGGAGCTGCGTAAGATCCTCAAGGAACAACTGGAACAGGTTCAGCAACGACTGAACCGCGAGCTCAACCGTGCGCGGCTCTCTGGCGATGCGTTGCCGGGAGCGTTGTTCGATTGCGACGCAGAGCTGCCGGGGTTGCTGTCGACGCTGAACATGATTCACGGCGAGCATCTGGAACTCAGTTACGTGGCCCCGCCGGGCCTGCAATTGCCGTGGGATCGTGAGGATCTGCTGGAACTGCTCGGCAACCTGCTGGACAACGCTTGCAAGTGGGCGGATGCCGAGGTGCGGCTGAGTGTGGTCGAGGCGGCTGAAGGTTTTGTGCTGAGCGTGGAAGACGACGGGCCGGGGATTCCCGAGGCGCAGCGGGCTCAGGTATTCAGCCGGGGAGCGCGGCTGGATGAGCAGACCCATGGGCATGGGTTGGGGCTGGGGATTGTGCGGGATATTGTCGAGACGTGGGGCGGGGTTCTGGTGTTGGGGGAGAGTGAGTGGGGTGGGTTGAAGGTGGAGATTCAATTGCCTCGGCGGTAGCCTTCAAGAGCCCCCTCACTGTAGAGACCGGTACATCCTTTACACATTAGACCGGGGACATCGTTTACACCTTTTACAGGCTTGATACGCGGTTGGCTCCGCGTTCAAGCCTGCCTAAACAGAAGGTGCAAAGGTACAACTCCCACACGTCATCAGCCACTTCCTTCAGCGCGATGTCCTCGCCGATCAGCGCCTCGCCCAAAAACATTCGTTGCCCCTTCCACTTGAACTCGCCGTTCGAGCGAACCTTGCGTACCTCAACATCAGGGCCGTATTCGACTGCAGGCAAGTAGCCCGGATACGGGCGCAACGAAGGTCTGTAGACGGAAGCCGGCGGCTTCATGCCCAGTGCGGTGTGTGGTCGATCATGATTGAAGTCCCGGACGAACTCCTCAAAGGCCAACTGCTGGCGCACGAGATTTTCCGCAGGTGTCCGCAGTACCGCTGCTTTGAGAGTGCGGTGCATCCGTTCGTGTCGACCGTTCTGGTCAGGACGCCCAGGCGTGATTGTCTCGATGTGGATGCCATGCCTGATGAACCAGACAGACAACTTCGACAGCCGTGCCAAACCGGTCGATGCGAAAGGCGCCCCGTTATCCGTGCGGATTACGTCCGGCAATCCAAACTCCCGAAAAGCCCATTCGAACCCCTGTCGCGTCGGCTCACTGTGCGTGCCGGGCAGCGCCCGGCAGAGCAGCAGATAGCGGCTCATCTGATCGGTAATGGTCAACGGATAGCACCAATTACCATCCTGCATCCTGAACTGCCCTTTGAAGTCGGCACACCAGGTCTGGTTGGGTTCATCGGCCGGGCGTAAATGCGTCGGAGCACGCGGGCGCAAAGGATAGGGGCGCCGCGCAATGACCAAGCCAGCCTTCTTCAACCACTCCCCAGCAGTGCTCGCGGCCGGCCATGGGATCTGTGGATCGGACTTTCGCAGGCGATCAATGATCTGTTTGGGGCCTCGATCAGGATGCTCGTTTTTCTTTGCCAGCAATGTGGTAATGATTTCATCCGGGGTTTGATGAGGGCAGTTCAAAGGCTTGCGGGATTGCTCTTTCAAGCCATCCACGCCGAGCGCTGCATACCGATCCAGCCATTTATCGACGGTTGGCCGGCTGACCCCATAACGCCGGCTCAATTGGCTCTTGGTGTAGCTGCCACTGAGCCAGTCACTGACTAATTTCACTCGTTGATCCATCGGGGACTCTTGATTCCAGGGCATGGTCAGCACCTCCTGACCATGATTGATACCTGTAAACCATGTCCCCGGTCTCAAACGTAAAGGATGTACCCGGTCTTTACCCACCCTAACCCTCTCCCGGAGGGAGAGGGGACTGACCGAGTTGTTTTTCCGAGTTACGCCGACCTGATCTATCGAGTTGAACTCAGGTTCCGAACAGCATGAAGATCTACTCCCTTTCCCCCTCGCCCCCCTGGGGGAGAGGGCTGGGGTGAGGGGGTAAGCTCTTGATCTTCAGCAATCCCGAGTCAAACCCGAAACTGATCCATCAAACTCTGCTGCTGATTCGCCAGGCTATTGAGCGACTGACTCACCCGCGCCGATTCATTCGCCTGCCCCGACAGCGACTCCGTCACATCACGAATCGTCGCCACGTTGTTGTTGATCTCTTCAGCCACCGCGCTCTGCTCTTCGGCAGCGCTGGCGATCTGCAGGTTCATGTCGCTGATTACCGTCACCGCATCGCCGATCTGGCGCAGCGCCGTCACGGCCTGGCCGACCTGTTCGACGCTGCCCTGGGCCTGACGATGGCTGTTGCCCATCGAACCGACCACATCCTGGGTGCCGTTCTGCAATTGCTCGATGACCTGGCGGGTTTCTTCCACCGACTCTTGAGTGCGGCGGGCGAGGTTGCGCACTTCGTCGGCCACTACCGCAAAACCGCGACCTGCTTCCCCGGCACGGGCGGCTTCGATGGCGGCGTTGAGGGCCAGCAGGTTGGTCTGTTCGGCGATGGCGCGGATGGTTTCCAGCACGGTGCCGATCTTCTCGCTGTTGGCGGCCAGGCCTTCGACTTGCACCATCGCTGCGCTCATGTCGGCGGCGAGGGTGTCGATGCTGGCGGTGGTGCGGTCGATCACGGACAGGCCCTGACGGGTGGCGCGGTCGGCATCCTTGGCCGCTTCGGCGGCCTGCGCGGCGCTGCGGGCCACGTCCTGGGCGGTGGCGCTCATTTCGTGGGACGCGGTGGCCACCTGATCGACCTGACGGTATTGCTGCTCCATACCGGCGCTGGTCTGGGTGGCAATCGCGGAAGACTGGTCGGCAGTGTTGCGCGCGTCCTGAACCGAGCGTTTCACCTCGGCGATGATCGGTTGCAGCTTGTCGAGGAAGCGGTTGAACCAGCCGGCCAACTGACCGAGTTCATCCTTCTTGTCATAGGCCAGACGGCGGGTCAGGTCGCCTTCGCCGCTGGCGATGTCTTCCAGCATGTGGGCCACGCCGAGGATCGGCTTGGTCACGCTGCGTGCCATCAGCCACACCAGCAGCAGGCCGATCAATGCGGCGAGTACGCCCAGGCTCAGCTCGATCAGAGTGCCCGAGGTGTTGCTGGCATCCAGTTGCTGCTTGAGCGCTTCGGCGCGGCTTACCAGCACTTTCTCAGGCACATCGAGCAACACGCCCCACGACGGGCCGCCGGGAATCGGCTGGAACGGCGACAGCACTTTCAGCTGCGCATTGCTGTGCAGGCTGCTGACGGTGTGGCTCGAAGCGAGCAGGCGCAGCAGTTCGGCGCCGTTGGTGGTGTCCACGGCATCCAGGCGCTGGCTGAGTTTGTTGGCGTCCGGGCTGTAACCGGCGAGCAGGCCAGCGGGGCTGATGATGCTCACGGCGGTCTGGCCGTCGTAGAGCTTTTTGCTGGCGCTCTGGCTGATCGCTTGCAGGCTGTTGAGGTTGATGTCCACCGACAGCGAGGCGATGACTTTGCCGTTGACCATCAGCGGGAACACGATGCTGGTCATCAGCACCTTTTGCCCGTCGATCACATAGAAGTAGGGTTCGATCACGCACGGCTTGAGCGTGGTGCGCGGGCAGGTGAACCAGGCGTTGGCGGCCTGGCCGCTGGGGCCGGTGCTGGTGTCGGCCATGTCGCTTTCCGGCAGTGCCATCGAGGTGACTTTGCCCGGCGTCGGTTGCGACCAGTACAGGGCGAAGCGGCCCTTGTCGTTGCTGCCGAGTTCCGCCTGGCCGGCAAACAGCTCGTCCTTGCCGTCCAGCGCGTTGGCTTCGAACACCAGCGACAGGCCGAGCAATTCCGGGTTGGCCTGCAGCGCCGATTTCACCTGACGGGTCATGTCCTCGCGCAGGTCGAAGGCATCGAGAAAGCGCTTCTCGGCCTGTTCACGCAGGAACAGCACCTGACGCGAGAAACCGTGGCCATATTGATAGGCGTCCATGAACTGCTGGCGAATGCCGGCGGCCTGGACCTCGCCCTGGGATTCGATGCGAGCCTGAGCCGATTCGGTGAGCATTTCCATGCTCGAAGCTTTCACCAGTTCGGAACTGTGCTCCATGCGATACAGCGAAAGACCCACCAACAGGGTCACGATACCGGCCAGGCAGAGCCCGGCGAGCAGGGTGATTTTCCATTGGATGGAAAGTTGTCTGAGTGACATGGAAACGTCCTTATTCGATAAATATCTGAGACTTTGCACTGTAACGGCCGCGTTTCGGCTTTCTTTATGGCGTAAATGCAATGGGGCGAATTGACGCATGTTGTGGCGGATATGCCCTGTTCAGCGGATTGATCATGGAAAGTTACACAGTGTTGCGACCAGTCGCTTTGACACTGCGCCCGCGCTGCGGCACAGTGCGCGCCCTTCTAATAAGACCCTCTATGCAAATCCGCTGGCGACCCTCGTGGCTTGCCGGCCGGACTCATCCTGTCTGGCGGTGAATGGCTTTACCGTCGTGTTTTTGAGGTAGTGAAATGAATGCAGTGATTGCTGCGGTCGGCGTCATGCTGATCCTCAGCCTGTCCCGGGTGCATGTGGTGATCGCGTTGATCGTCGGTGCGCTGGTCGGTGGCCTGACCGGTGGTCTGGGCATCGACGCCACGCTCAAGGCCTTCAACAGTGGCCTGGGTGGCGGGGCGACAGTGGCGTTGTCCTACGCGTTGCTCGGCGCTTTCGCCGTGGCGATTGCCAAGTCCGGCCTGGCCCATGCGCTGGCCGACAAGGCTCTGGCGATGGTCGACCGCCAGCATGCGACCGGTGGCGGCAGCGTCAAATGGATGCTGATCGGCCTGCTGTGGGTGGTGGCGATCGCTTCGCAGAACATCCTGCCGATCCACATCGCGTTCATTCCGCTGCTTGTGCCGCCGCTTTTATATGTATTGACCAAGCTGCAACTGGACCGCCGGTTGATCGCCTGCGTCATGACCTTCGGCCTGATCACGCCGTACATGGTGTTTCCGGTCGGCTTCGGCAACATCTTCCTCAACCAGATCCTGCTGGCCAACGTCAGCAAGGCCGGCGTGGATATCAGCCAGATCAACGTCATGCACGCCATGGCCATTCCGGCGGCGGGCATGGTGTTCGGCCTGTTGCTGGCGGTGTTCTTCAGCTACCGCAAGAAGCGGGTCTACGACCTGGAAAAGATCGAGCAGGTGGAGCAGGTCAGCGTCGCCTACAACCCGATGACGATCGGCATCGCCGGTCTGGCCATCGCGGCGGCGTTCATCATTCAGTTGCTGCTGGATTCGATGATTATCGGCGCGCTGGCCGGGTTCCTGATCTTCTCGGCGTCGGGCATCGTCAAGTGGCGCGAGACCGACGACCTGTTCACCGAAGGCATGAAGATGATGGCGATGATCGGCTTCATCATGATCTCCGCCTCGGGTTTTGCCGAAGTGCTCAAGGCCACCGGTGAAGTGCGTTCGCTGGTTGAAAGCGCGGCGGCGTGGATCGATCACAGCCAGGCGATTGGCGCGCTGCTGATGTTGCTGGTGGGGTTGATGGTGACCATCGGCATCGGTTCGTCGTTTTCCACGGTGCCTATCCTGGCAGCGATTTTCGTGCCGCTGTGCGTGCAACTGGGCTTCAGCCCGATGGCGATCGTCTGCATCGTCGGCACGGCCGGGGCGCTGGGCGACACCGGTTCGCCAGCTTCGGACTCGACCCTCGGCCCGACCTCCGGCCTGAACGTCGACGGCCAGCATCACCACATCTGGGACACCGTGGTCCCGACCTTCCTGCACTACAACCTGCCGCTGCTGGCGTTTGGCTGGGTGGCCGCGATGGTCCTCTGACCTGATCGTTCCCACGCAGAGCGTGGGAACGCCTCCTGTGACGCTCTGCGTCACGCTTCTGGACGCAGAGCGTCCCGGGCTGCATTCCCACGCAGAGCGTGGGAACGATCGGCGTCGAGGTGTCGAAGCGTCCGTGTGGGAACGATCTGAGGTAAAGCTCAACTTTTGGTTTCGCGTGCCGTTAAAGCCTTTATCCACGCCAATAAAACCAAAAGAGTGAGCCCCCATGCGCCTGAGTCTCAAGGCTAAAGTCCTGTCCCTTGCCGTCCTTCCGGTCTTGCTCTTTGCGCTGGTGATCAGCCTGACCACGCTGTTCATCCTTCAGGAACAGGCGCGCAAGGAAGTCGAACAGACCCGCGAACGCCTGCTCGGCGACGCCAAGGCCACCCTGGCCAGCTATGTCGCCGTGGCCATGACCACCATCAAACCGTTGTACGACGCCGCCGCTCCCGGTGACGCCGACGCGCGGGCTCAGGTGATCAAGTTGCTGTCGAGCATCAAGTACGGCAAGGACGGCTACTTCTTCGGCTACGACTCCGAGACCGTGCGCCTGTTCAAGGCCAACGACCCCGAAGGCGTGGGCAAAAGCTTCAAGGACAACCGCGACCCGAACGGCGTTTACGTCAACCGCGATCTGGTGAAAGTCGCGAAGGACGGCACCCACTACCTGCAATACAGCTCGCCGTTGCCGGGCAATGCGCAGGTGCTGGTGCCGAAACTCGGCTACACCGAATACCTGGCGAAGTGGGACATGGCGGTCGGTACGTCGGTCAACCTCGACGGCATCGAAGCGCAAGTGGCGGTGGTCGAGGCCAAGGTGCAGGAGCGCATGCAGGGCGTGGTGCTGAGCATCGTCGGCGTGGCGGTGGTGGTGCTGCTGGTGATCGCGGCGGCGGGGATGCTGCTTGCCAACACCATCCTGCGACCGCTGACCCTGATGAAAGCCAACCTCGATGACATCGCGGCGGGCGAGGGTGACCTGACCCGGCGCCTGACCATCACCAGCCAGGACGAACTCGGCGAACTGGCCGGCTCGTTCAACCGGTTCGTCGACAAGATCCACGGCCTGGTGCGGCAGATCACCGAGATGACGTCGCAACTGACCGGTCTGGTGACGCAGGTGTCCGATCAGGCCCAGCGCTCCGATCAGGCCATGGAACGTCAGCGCCACGAAACCGATCAGGTCGCCACGGCGATCAACGAAATGTCCGCCGCCGCGCAGGAAGTCGCCAAGAGCGCACAGAACGCCGCCGTCGCCGCACAGCAGACCGACGAAGAAGGCCAGACCGCCAAGCGCGTGGTGGCCGGCAGCATCAAGCAGATTCATGCGCTGGTGGACGACATCCGCAGCAGCGGCGTGTCCCTCGACAGCCTGCAGCAGGACGTGTCGTCGATTGTCGGCGTGCTCGGGGTGATCCGTTCGATTGCCGAACAGACCAATCTGCTGGCGCTCAACGCCGCGATCGAAGCGGCGCGAGCCGGCGAGGCCGGGCGCGGGTTTGCGGTGGTGGCGGACGAGGTGCGGGCGCTGGCGTCGCGCACGCAGATCAGCACGCAGGAAATTCAGGGGATGATTGACCGCTTGCAGGCGGGGACGCAGTCGGCGGTTGAAGCGATGCGCCGTTCCAGCGAGGCGGGTGACGGTACTTCGGCTCAGGCCAATCAGGCGGGGGCGTCGCTGGATGCGATGGCGGATCTGATTGCGACCATTAACTCGATGAACGCGCAGATTGCCAGTGCTGCCGAGGAGCAGACGGCGGTGGCCGAAGAGATCAACCGCAGCGTGCATCAGATTGCGGTGGCGGTGGATAACGTGGCGGATGAGACCCAGTTGGGGGCGCAGACTTCGCGCAGTCTTGCGGACTTGGGGCAGCGGTTGGGCAAGCTGGTTGGCCAGTTCCGTATCTGATGGCGCTGTCGGGACAGACCATCACGATCTGTCCCAATACGGCACCTCGCCAAAACACTCAATAAAGAAATCAATCACCGTCCGCACCTTCACCGACAACCGCCGGCTCCCCGGCCACAGCACCGAAATCTGCTGCGGCTCCACACTGTTCGACACCTGATAATCCCCCAACACCGGCACCAGAGTGCCCTCGCGCACCGCCTCGCCGATCAGCCATGATGGAAACATCACCAGCCCCAGCCCTTGCACAGCGGCCTGGGTCAGGGTGTCCGCGTGGTTGCCGGTGATCGGGCCCTTGACTGAATACGGTGTCCACTCGCCCTGATCCTGACGGAAGAACCAGCGCTGCTGACCGGTCGCGCCCTTGTAGGCCAGGCACTGGTGATTTGCGAGGTCTTCGGGATGCTGTGGCATGCCGAAACGCTTGAGATACGCGGGACTGGCCGCGACCTGAAAGCGGTGCGGCGCGAGGATCCGCGCCTGCATGCTTGAGTCGTGCAGCGGACCGATGCGGAACAGCAGGTCGGCGCCTTCCTGCAGCGGGTCGATGTAGTGGTCGGTCTGCTGGATGTCCAGTTGCAGCTTCGGATAGCGCTCGCACAAACGGCCCAACCATGGCGTCAGGTGGCGCTGGCCGAACACCACCGGGGCGTTGATCCGCACCAGGCCGGTCGGTTCGCTTTGCTGTTCCTGCAACGCCTGTTCGGCTTCTTCCAGTTGCACCAGCACCAGCCGCGCGTGGTGGCCGAGCATGCGCCCGGCTTCGGTCGGCGTGACCGCGCGGGTGTGGCGGTAGAGCAATTGCTGGTTCAGCGCCTGTTCCATCAACTGGATCTGCCGGGAAATCGAGGAGGGCGCCACGCCCTCGCGGCGGGCGACTTCGGAAAAACTGCCGTGGTCGAGCACCGCCACAAACAGCCTTAGCGCCTTGAATCCCAGTTCGTTGAGCCCGTGCATGGTCTGTCCTGCTGTGCGAGTTGCGCAAAAGTGTTGTCCAGATGCTCCCATTTATCGCACAGCTGCGCCAGCCGATAATCCGCGCCATCGTTTCCTTCAGAGGTTTTTCAGATGCAGTCGTTTGATGAAGTGAGTGCCGCGCCGGCCCCGGTTGTCCGGCCGGGTTTGCGTTTGTTGCTGTTGCCGCTGGTGATTCTGGCCGGCATGGGTTTGTCGGTGGAGGCGGGATTGCTGGGGCCGTTGGGTGAGCAGGTCGGGCATTTGTGGGCGACCTTGAGCATTTTCGGCGTGGGGTCGGCGATTCTGTTTTTGTTGTTGCTGTTTGCGGGGCCGCAGAAGGGGCCGGCGCTGACGGATCTGCCGCGCTGGCAGTTGATCGGCGGGTTTCTGGGGCCGATGTATGTGGTGGTGTTGACGCTGGCGACGCCGCATATCGGGATTGCGATGACGATGATTGCGATTTTGTCGGGGCAGGTTGGCAAGAGTGTGTTGATTGACCATTTCGGGTGGTTTGGGGCTACGCGCAAGAAGGTCAATGCTGAGCGGTGGCTGGCGTTGGGGTTGATTGTGGCGGCTTTGGTTTTGATTGCGCGGGGGTGAGTGATGAGTCTGGTTATTTTGTTGGCGGTGGTGGTGTTGGCGGGTGCGGTGTTGAGTGTGCAGGCGGCGATCAATGGGCGTCTTGGGGAAACCGTTGGTGTGTTGCGCAGCAGTTTGTTGACGTTTGTGGTGGGGGCGGTTTCTACGGGGTTGTTGATTTTGTTTTTTGAGCCTGCTCAGGCGGTGAGTTTGCTGGATGTGCCGAAGTGGCAGTTGAGTGGGGCGCTGTTTGGGGTGGTTTATATGATGGTCATGGTTGGTGCGGTGCCTCGGGTGGGGACGGCTGTGGCGACGGTGGCGGTGATTGTCGGGCAGTTGGGGATGGGGATGTTGATTGATAATTTTGGGTGGTTGGGGAATCCGGCGATTGAGCTATCGGGGGCGCGGGTTTTGGCGATGGTCTGTCTCGGGCTGGCGCTGGTTTTCATGTATCGCAGTAGCGTGCGTCAGGCTGATTGATTGAGTGAATATCCGTTTCTTCGGGGGTGGCCGCTGGCGGTTTCGCTCTTACAGCGAGTCACTTTGGCAAACGCCCCAAAGTAACCAAAGGTCTTGGGCCCTGACGTTCGGCCCTCGCTGTGGCTCGGGTTCCTTCGCTCCGGGATTGATCCGGGGGCATCGCCTACGGTTTGCTTCGCTGCACCTCCTCTCGATGCATGCGGCTGCGCCGCACGGTCGCTGCGCTCCCACCCCCGGATCAATCCCTCCACTCAGCCTGCCGACGGGCCTTGAGATCAAAAGCTTTACTCGAGCTAACGCTCATTGTGGTGAGTGGTGGGGGGAGGGTTGAAGGGTGAGTGGTGAGTAGTGAGTGGTTTGGTTGTTGGGTTGTTTTCACCTTCTACACTGGTAGCACGGCTTGTTCTTTCGGCCTCAGACAACCACCACCAGAGGAGTCTGTTTCATGGCAGATAGAAAATGCGATTGTCCGGGATGTCGTTGCACGATCAAGGAGGGTGAGCATTCTTATGTGGCGCACGGTAAGCATTATTGCTGTGAGGCGTGTGCGCATCATCACAAGAGTGGTGAGGAGTGTTCTGGCAAGGGGTGTCAGTGTGCGCATCCCAAGTAATCGTGGGTATTGAAAAAGTGGAGCCTAGTCGGGCTCCACTTCCAGTTTCAGGCTGTCGTCGTCCAGGCGTTCGGTGTGGCGGACGTTGCCGTGCAGGCGGCGGCCTCCGACGTTGACGACGATGGTTTTGGCCTTTTCAAGGTCTTCCGGCAAGGGGGCCGGGACGCGCAGGGCGAAGCGGTAGGGGTCGTTTTCGACGGGTTCCAGGCCAACCGGGCAGTCGACGCTTTTGGTGATGCGGCCGAACAGGGTGTCCAGGCCGTAGTCCAGGTGCGCCGGGCTGTTGATGGTTGTCATGTTGTTCCCCCCGAAATAGTCCCCGCCTGCGCGCAAGCTTAGCTTGCCGGTCGCCATGTGACGTTTTCCACGCCGAATTTTTCTGCCATCGGCTTGCTGGTTTTCTGCACTTTCTCCCGGCCGAAACGCGGGATGCGGCCGACTCCTGCGTCGCAGCTTGCCCAGTGCCACGCCTCGGTGTTGTCCATTTTGTCCGAGCGGATAATGAACGACTTAGGCGCGCCGTGAAGGGTGTAATCGATGACGTACAGTTTTGCGTTGTTCATAAAGCCCATCTTCCTCCCTGTGGTAATAGAAGGATCGCTGCGCTCCGGGAAAATTCACTCGGATTGTCCGACGGTATCTATCAATGGCGAGCGAAGGTGCGGACTGGTTACCATGGCGCTTTCGCCCACCCCGATGAATGTTCGCCATGGCCCTCGCTGCGCCCCCTGATCTGAGTGATACCGATGTGCCGGTGCAACCGCTGGCGCGGACGTATCCGCGTGGGTTGTTCATCGAGCCGCATGAGCATGTCTGGGGGCAGTTGCTGTATGCGATGAGCGGGGTGATGTGGGTCGAGACCCCGCACGAGGCGCTGGTAGTGCCGCCGCAGCGGGCGGTGTGGTTGCCGCCGGGGGTGCCGCACGGGATTCGGGTGGTGTCGGATTTGCAGATGCGCAATATCTACCTGCGCCCGGCGCTGGCGGCGACGCTGGATGAGACGGTGCAGGTGATCGAGGTCGGGGGTCTGCTGCGCGAGTTGATTGTCGGGCTGGTGGCGCAGGGCGACAGCGGGGATGCCGAGTATTACGAGGCGCTGGTCGGACTGGCGCTGCTGGAGCTGAAACGTGCAAGGCGTTCGCAGCTGAAGATCCCGTTGCCGGACGATGCCGACCGGCGGTTGATGAGTCTGTGTCAGGCAGTGATGGCCGCGCCGTCGCTGGATATTCCTTTCGAACAACACGCCGAAAACGCCGGGGCCAGCGTGCGAACGTTGGCGCGGTTGTTCAAGGAAGGGCTGGGCATGGGCTTCGCCGAGTGGCGGCGGCAGGTGCAGTTGGCGACGGCGGTGGCGGAGTTGATCCAGGGCGTGCCGGTCAGCGCGATTGCCCGTCAGCTGGGGTATTCGCCGAGCAGTTTCAGCGACATGTTCCGCCGTGAGCTGGGTGTTGCCCCTTCGCAGTTCGATGGCGGGCCGCTTGCCGGCTGATTTGGCCGAAATTCAGAAGTCCTTGGCCGATGCCGGTCGCCGCCTTTCCCTAGACTCTGCCCATTCCCTTTGTGTGGCGGAGTGATCCCATGAATTACCTGATTTCACTGGGCGTCGGGCTGGGTGTCGGCCTGCTGTATGGCGCGCTGGATGTCCGTTCTCCGGCGCCGCCGACCATCGCGCTGGTGGGCCTGTTGGGCATGCTGGCGGGCGAGCAGTTGTGGCCGATGGGCCGGCAACTAGTCAGTGGCTGGCTGTCCTGAATCCTGTCTTTTTCCTTCGGTGGAGATTTCCATGAAAGCACTGCAATTCGATAAAACCGGCGACCTGTCGTCCCTGCGCTTCGTCGAGGTGCCGACGCCGGTGCCGGGCGCTGACGAGGTGCTGGTGCAGATCAAGGCCGCGGGCCTCAATCCCAGCGACGTGAAGAACGTGCTCGGGCGTTTCCCGTACACCACGCTGCCGCGCATTCCCGGTCGGGACTTTGCCGGTGTGGTGGTCGAAGGGCCGCAGGCGTTGATTGGTCAGGAGGTCTGGGGCACCGGGCGTGAGCTGGGTTTTTTCGCCGATGGCTCCCATGCGCAGTTCGTCAAATTGCCGGCCAATGGCGTGGCGCACAAACCTTCGCATCTGAGTTTCACTCAGGCCGCCAGCCTTGGGGTGCCTTACACCACGGCGTGGGATGCGCTCGAGCGCAGTCTGGTGAGTGCCGAAACCCGTTTGCTGGTGATTGGTGGCGGGGCAGTGGCGACGGCGGCGCTGGCGCTGGCCAAGGTGCGCGGCGCGCAGTTGCTGGCGGCGGCGCGGCGGCCGGAGCAGGTCAGGGACTTGCAGGCGCAGGGTTATCAGACGATTCAGCTGGATAAACCCGAGGAGCTGGGTGCGCAGGTCAACGCCGTGTATCGCGGCGGTGCCGACGTGATCTTCGACACCACCGGTTTCTGGCTGCCGGCCTCGGTCGCGGCGCTGGCAACTTTCGGGCGGATCGCGATCATCGCTGCGCCAGTCGATGGGCATGTGCAGTTGCCGGCGCTGGCCCTGTATCGCAAGGGCGGTTCGGTGGTCGGCATCAATTCGTTGCTGTATGGCGTTGAAGCCTGCGCGGCGATGCTGGAACAGTTTGGCCGGTTCTTCGACGAAGACCTGCTGCCACTGCCGCAAGGGCTGGTCGAAGCGCCGCTGGCCGAAGGGCTGGCGCGCTATGCCGATGTCAATCAGGGCAGCGGTGACAAGGTCATTCTTATCCCCTGACCGCCGCTGTTCTGCATGTCATAACAAAGCCCTGCGGGAGCGAGTTTCGCACCCACAGGGCTTTGTGGGTCTCAGGATTGCGGGACGCCGTTCTCCCACGCCGACCAGTTTTTCAGGATGTCCTGCACCAACGGATTGCCCGCGCGGTAGAGGTTTTCCAGTGCCGGCACAAATCCGCCCTGATCGGCGTACTTGAGCAGGTTGTCCACTTCGCTGCCGCCCGGCGCCGGACGGTCGAAATCGGAGCCGGCGCGCACCACGGCGAGGCGCTGCACGTCCACCAGACCCTCGCGACTTGCGCGCAGCAAGGCTTCGTAGGTGGAGTTGTCTTCCTGTTGGGTGGTGCAGTATTCGCCCTGGTTGTCGGTCAGCAATTTGGTCCAGACCTCGGCGCGTTCGCTCAGGCGTGTGCCGGAGAACCAGGTGTTGCCCGCCAGCGTGTCGCAACGGGTGACCACCGGCGGTTGATTGGCCGGTGCTGCCGGGTATTTCAGGCGCCACGCGGCCGATTCCTTGCTTTCGCTCAGTTCGACCTTTTGGCTCAAGGCGAAGGCTTTTGCTTGTAGCTTCGGGTTGAGTTCGAAGACTTCGGTCTTGTAGTCCAGCGGCGGTTTTTCGTTCGGGCCTTGAGTGTTGATGCCGAGGTAACCGGTCGGCCAGCTCGATGGCGCATCGCGTGAATCCAGCTCCCACTGGGTGCCGAACTCGACCAGATAATGCGCCCAGGCGGCCGTGCCGATGGTCCCGTGCTTGGGGCTGATGCCGGCAATCCCGGCAATCAGGAAGTAGCTTTTGCGCAGGTCGAATTTCGGCGACAGCGCCAGTGCCAGTGTCGAAGCCGCTGCGTTGGTCTGGCCCATGCCGGTGGTCATCAGGCAGACCTGCTGTGTGTTGCAGCGGATGGTCGGGTATTCGGCCGACAGGCCCGGCACGCGGACTTCCTGTTTGAGTTCGAGGCGATCGATCCAGTGCTGTGCCTCCGGAGCGAACATGGTGATCAGCACGACTTTCGGCTGAATCGGTGCCTCGGCCGCCCATGCGGTGGAAGAGAGCAGGGCGGCAGCGGCCAGTGATACACGCGTCATTGCTTTCATGATTGCTCCTGGATTCAGAACTGATAACCGACGCCGGCGTAGTAACCCCAGCCGTTGGAACGCGCCCGGAAATTACCGTCGCCAAAATTCAGCTCGCTGCCATCCTCCCAGTTGCCGCCGTTGTGGAAATAACGGCCGACCAGGGTGAAGCGCAAGTGGGTGAACGAGTACAGCAACACGTTGGTTGCCACCGTGGCATTGGCGGTGCGCGCCGGGTTGTCCTTGTGGATGTCCGAGCCGAAATCGAAGTTGGTGAAGCCGATGTAGGTCAGCGAGGCACCGTTGCTGAATTTGTCGATCGGCACGATGTACTTGAGTTGCGCGCGGTAGCCGTCCCACGAGTATTCGTTGCTGGCGCCGTAGTTTTCCCACTGGTAGCGCCCGTACAGGTTGGCCGACAGATTGACCCGCGAATGGGTGTCGATGTCGGTGCCGAAACCGCTGTACAGCGTGTTGGCGCGGTTCTCTTTACGGCTGCCGTGGTCGTAGATCCAGTCGAACGCCACGTACCATTCCTTGAATGGCCCGATGGCCAGGCTGCGGCCGGCGAGGTAGTCGATGGAGATGCGCGGCTCGTGCTCCATGAACACCGGCGAGCCGTGATCCCACACGCCTTTGTCATGGCTGTTGCCGATGTTGAAGATCTTCGGAATGTCGATGTAGCCATACAGCTCGAACGGGCCCTTGCGCCCGAAGTACTCGTATTCCAGGTAGATGTCGTCCGCCGGTTGCGGGCCGAAACTGATGTCCTTGCTGCCGATCAGCATCAGGTCCTGGTTGTACCAGTCCGACAGGTACGCGCCTTTTTTCGGCGGGCTGGCTTCGGGGCTGAGGGCTTCGCCCTGGGCGGAGTCCTCTGGAAGGGCAGGCTGCGCCAGCGTGGTCTGACTGAGAACTCCGGTAACGCCGGCCAGTAGCAGGGAAACAGCAAAAGTGCGCACACCGCGACGACGGTGGCAGGAGGAAACGTGCATTCAAAGTCCTTTTTGCGGATCACGGCCCGGAATCATGGGGCCTGTACGGTTTTGTAACGAAAAGGCAGTCAACGGTAGCTCGCAAACGTTTGCACAAGCCGTACCAGTTTCTCAAGTGGCTGAAAAATCGATTGATTCGCGGGTTTAGCTGGCGGCTCGGTCAACTCCCCTCAAAAGCGTCTGAAATAGCCCTCAAGTCCTTGCTCAGAACGGCCGGAAGTATCGACGCAGGGCCTTATCGCACAAAAGTATTAACACTATTTAACCGGTGCTCCATCGCAGGGCATCAACTAGCGTGTGTCTGGAATGGGACGGTTTATCTGATGACCGTCATACGCTTGATACGCGTGCTGAATCTTGCCGCAGTTGCACGCCTTCAAGGACGAAATTGGCCACGCAAGGAGTAACCCGTGGAAGCAAGGTTTGGTGTCGCCCTCGTTTCGCGTTTTTCCCCACTGTCCCTTGCTGTGCATCTGAGCGTCGCCGGGCTGCTGTTCGGTGGCGTCAGCGAGCAGGCGTTCGCCACTTGCTCGGCGGCGGGCTCCACGATTACCTGTTCGGGCGTTCCGACCCTGCCGCTGTTTCTCAATGACTACAGCAGTGCCACCAGCGGCCTGACGGTCAACGTCACCAACGGCGCGCAGATGAACGCGACCCTGGGTGGCAAGGTCATCAACCTGACCGGCGCCAACATCAACCTGAACAACTCCGGCACCCTCGACCCGGCCTTGCTGGGCCTGGTGTCGATCCTCAGTGGCGGCGCGTTCATCGGCACCGGCGCAACCAGCACCGTGAGCATCGTCAACAACACCACCGGGCTCATTCGCGGCACCGGCATGTTGCTCGGACTCAACCTGACCAGCATCGACGGGCTGGGGATCGCCGTGAACAACTCGGTCTCGGGCACCACGACCATCACCAACGACGGCACGATTACCTCCACCGGGCTGTCGGTTGGCGGCATCACCCTGGCCGATACGCCAGTGGTCGGGGTGTATGGCGGTTCGCAAGTCAACATGACCAACAGCGCCAGCGGCACGATCAACGGCCGGGTTGCGTTCGAGACGTCGGTGGCGGGCAACACCTTCACCAACGCCGGTAACATTACGGGCGGCGTGTCGATGGGGGCGGGCAGCACCAACACCTTCTACGCGATCACCGGTTCCAGCGTTAACGTCGGCGACGGTGTGCAAGTCTCCGTCGGCCTCGGTGGCCTGATCGGCATCAATCTGACCTTCGCCCCGACCGGGACGATCGATGGCGGCGCGGCCGGTACCAACACGCTGATCCTGCAAAACCCGATCGGCCTCGGCGGCGGCACCACCGGGACCGGCACCGCGTCCAGCGCAACCTACGTCAACTTCAACAATCTGACCCTCAACAGCGGCACCTGGACCTTGCAGGGGCCATTGGTCAGCGGTGCGACCACCCTCAATGGCGGTGTCGCGCAGTTCAATGACAACGCGGCGTTCGGCAGCGGTGTGCTGACGTCCAACGGCGGGATTCTCCAGGCCAGCAATGCCGGTTTGACGCTGTCCAACCAGATCAACCTGGGTGGGACTGGCCTGACTCTGCAGGGCATCAACGGCATGACCCTGAACGGGGTGATTTCCGGCACGGGCGGCCTGACCAAGATCGGCAGCGGCCAGATCAACCTCAACGGCATCAACACTTACACCGGCAACACCGTGCTCAATGGCGGTGTGGTGCTGGTGGGCAACAACCAGGCGTTCAGCACCGGGGGCATCACCGTTGGCGGCTCTTCAAGTATCTCGGCGACGACGCCGATTTCGCTGGCGAACGCGATCACGCTCAACAGCACCCTGACCGCGACCGGCACGGGTGCGCTGACCCTGGGCGGAGTGATCAGCGGCGCCGCCAACCTGACCAAAACCGGCAGCGGCAGCCTGACCCTCAATGGCATCAACACCTACACCGGGATCACCAGCCTCAGCGCCGGCACCTTGCGTGTCGGCAACAACAACGCCCTGGGCACCGGTGTCCTCAACACCAGCAACGGCACCAGCCTCGACAGCACCGGCAACGTGACCCTGGCCAACAACGTCGGCATCACCGGTGCGCTGAACGTGCTCGGCAGCAATGCCCTGACCCTGGCCGGCATCGTCTCCGGCACCGGCGCGATCACCAAAAGCGGCAGCGCCAGCCTGACCCTGACCGGCAACAACACCAACAGCGGCACCACCGCGCTCAACGGCGGCAGTTTGCTCGTCGGCAGCAACACCGCCCTCGGCACGGGCGCCTTGAACGCGGCGGCCGGCACCACGCTGGATGCGACCACCGCCGTGACCCTGGCCAACGCAGTGGCGCTGGCAGGCGGGCTGACCATCGGCGGCACCCAGGCGCTGGGCCTGAGCGGTGTCATCAGCGGCGCCGGCAACCTGATCAAGGGCGGCACCGCGAACCTGACCCTCAGCGGCAACAACACCTTCTCCGGCGGCACGGCACTGAATGCCGGGACGCTGATCGTCGGCTCCAACACCGCGCTGGGCACTGGCGCGCTGACCACGGCGGCGGGCACCACCCTCGATGCCAGCACCGCCGTGGCGCTGAGCAACGCCGTCGCCCTCGGCGGCAACCTGAACATTGGCGGCAGCGCCAACCTGACCCTCGGCGGCGTGGTCAGCGGCAGCGGCGGGCTGACCAAAAACGGCGCGGCCAACCTGATTCTCAACGGCGCCAACACCTTCAGCGGCGGCACCACGCTGAACGCCGGCACCCTGACCGTCGGCAACGCCGCCGCTCTGGGCAGCGGCGCCCTGACTGTCGCCAGCGCCGCGACTCTCGATAGCAACACCTCGGTCATCCTGAACAACAACGTCGCGCTCAATGGCAACCTGTCCATCGGCGGCAGCAACGGCATGATCCTGGGCGGCGTGCTCAGCGGTGCCAGTCAACTGATCAAGAACGGCACGGCCAACCTGACCCTCAACGGCGCCAACACCTTCACCGGCGGCACCGCGCTCAACGCCGGCAGCCTGACCGTCGGCAACGGCGCGGCACTCGGCACCGGCACGCTGACCGTGGGCGGGGCGGGCGCAACGCTCAACAGCAGCGCCAACGTGACGCTGAACAACGCGATTGCCCTCAACTCCAACCTCACCGCCGGCGGCGCCAACCCGCTGACCCTCGGCGGCGTGATCAGCGGCGGCAGCAACCTGATCAAGACCGGCTCGTCGACCCTGACCCTGACCGGCAACAACACCTACACCGGCTCTACGTCGCTGAACGCCGGGACACTGATCGTCGGCTCCAACACCGCCCTCGGCACCGGCATCCTCAATGCCGGCAACAACACCACGCTGGACGCCAGCACCGCGACCAGCTTGGCCAACAACGTCAACCTCGGCGGCAACGTGACCATCGGCGGCAGCAACGCGCTGACCCTCGCGGGTGTAGTCTCCGGTGTCGGCGGCCTGACCAAAAGCGGCCCGGCCGACCTGATCCTCAACGGCGCCAACACCTACTTCGGCAACACCGCGCTGAACGTCGGCAAGCTGATTGTCGGTAGCAACACCGCGATCGGTAGCGGCGCGTTGAACGCCGCGGCCGGCACCACGCTGGACACCAACACCGCCGTCACTCTGGGCAATCAGGTCAACCTCGCCGGTGCGATGAACATCGGTGGCAGCGCCGATCTGACCCTCACCGGCACCGTCGCTGGCGCCGGCAGCCTGGTGAAAAACGGTGCGGCCAATCTGAACCTCAATGGCACCAACACTTACGCCGGCGGCACCACCCTGAACGCCGGTACGGTGACTGTCGGCAACAGCTCGGCGCTCGGCACCGGCACCTTGACCGTTGGCGGTGCGGCAACCCTCGACAGCAGTTCACCGCTGGTCAGCCTCGCGAACGCAGTCGTGCTCAATGCGGCGCTGAGCGTCGGCGGTACCCAGGACCTGACCCTCGGCGGCGTGATCAGCGGCGCAGGCCAGTTGATCAAGAACGGCGCAGCTAACCTGACCGTCAATGGCACCAACACCTTCAGCGGCGGCAGCACGCTTAACGCGGGTACGCTGACACTGGGCTCGGCCGCTGCGCTGGGCAGTGGCGGCCTGACCGTCGGCGGCGCTTCGACGCTGGACACCAGCACCGGCATGAGTGTCGGCAACAACATTACTCTCAACGCCGGCCTGACCCTGGCCGGCAATAACACCCTGAACCTCAGCGGCGTGATCGATGGCGTCGGCAGCCTGACCAAGGACGGCTTCGGCGACCTGACGCTCAGCGGCAACAACACCTTCACCGGCGCGCTGAACATCGCCTCCGGCAGCGTCACCACCGTGAGCAGCGGGGCGCTGGGCAATACTTCCGGCGCCAATATCAGCGCCGGTGCCAATCTCTTTCTCAACAGCAGCAACAGCCTCAACGGGCTGAGCGGCAGCGGCAGCGTGCAGGTCGCCGGCGGCAACACCCTGACCGTGGGCGGCGTGAGCAGCACCAGCACCTTCGACGGCGACCTCGGTGGCAGCGGCACCCTGACCAAAGTCGGTACCGGGACACTGAACCTCACCGGCATCAACGGCATCACCGGCAACACCAACGTCAACGGCGGTACGCTGAACCTCACCGGTTCCCTGGCCAGTTCCCAGCTCAACGTCAACAACGGTGCGACCCTCACAGGTACCGGTTCGGCGCTGGGCTTCATTACCGTCAACAGCGGCGGTCATCTGGCGTTGTCCTCGGGCAATACCTTGTCGACCTCGTCGCTGATTCTCACCGCCAACAGTAATGTCGACGCGAGCCTCGCCACGCCATCGACCTCTTCGCTGATGAACATCGGCGGCAACCTGACCCTCGACGGCAACCTCAACGTCACCGATGCCGGCGGCTTTGGCGTCGGTGTCTATCGCCTGTTCAACTACATCGGCGCGCTGACCGACAACGGCCTGACCGTGGCCGGTGTGCCGGTGGGTTATGGCCTTGGCGACATCCTCGTGCAGACCCTGGGTAATCAGGTCAACCTGATCGTGTCGGCCCCGAACACCAACTTGCGTTTCTGGGACGGCAGCCAGACGATCCCGAACGGCACGGTGGATGGCGGCACGGGCACATGGACTGCCGACGGCACCAACTGGACCAATTCCAACGGCACGCTGAACCAGACCTGGGCTGGCGACTTCGCAGTGTTCCAGGGCACGGCCGGCACGGTGTCGGTCAACGGCACGCAACTGTTCACCGGGATGCAGTTCCTCACCGATGGCTACAACGTGGTCAACGGCACGTCGGGTCTGCTGACCGCCGTCAACGGCACCGGCGGCACCACGGCGATGCGGGTCGATCCGGGCGTTACCGCCACGGTCGGCGTGAACATCAACGGCAGCGGCATCATCAACAAACTCGACGCGGGCACTCTGGTACTCAACGGCGCCAACAGCTACACCGGCGGCACGCAACTGGACGGCGGCACATTGGTCGTCGGCAGCAACACCGCGCTGGGCACCGGTGCGTTGATTGCCAATGCCGGCACGCAACTCGACAGCAACACCGCCGTGACCCTGGCCAACGCCGCCACGCTCAACGGCAACCTCACTGTGCTCGGTAGCAATGCGCTGACCCTCAACGGCGTCATTTCCGGCACCGGCGGCTTGATCAAGAACGGCTCGGCCAGCCTGACCCTCGGCGGCAACAACGCCTTCCTCGGGCCAGTGGCTTTGAACGCGGGCGGTCTGATTCTGGCGTCGAACAGCGCGCTGGGCTCGGCCACCCTGAACGCGGCGAACGGCACCACCCTGGATGCCAGCGGCGCTTTCACGGCGGGTAACGCGATCAACCTGGCGGGCAACCTCGGCATCGTCGGCAGCAACGATCTGACGCTGAGCGGCGCGATCAACGGCGCCGGCAGCCTGACCAAGAATGGCGCGGCCAACCTGATCCTCAGCGGGGCCAACAACTTCCTCGGTGGCATCACCCTCAATGCCGGCACCCTGACCGCCGGCAGCAACGGCGCCCTCGGTCTGGGCAACCTGACCGTCGCCGGTGCCTCGGCGCTGGACAGCAACACCTCGGTGTCGCTGGGCAACAACGTGGTGCTCAATGCCAACCTGACCAACACCGGCAACAGCGACGTGTCGCTCAGCGGCGTGGTCAGCGGCACTGGCGGTCTGATCAAGAACGGCGCGTCCAACCTGACCCTCAATGGCATCAACACCTACAGCGGCGGCACCACACTGAACGCCGGCACCGTGACCCTCGGCACCTCGGCGGGTCTGGGTTCCGGCGCGGTGACGGTGGCGGGCGCCTCGACCCTCGACACCACGGCGCCGCTGGTGCTGGCCAACAACATCAACGTCAATGCCAACCTCAGCGTGGCCGGCAACAACAACCTGACCCTCGGTGGCGTGATCGCCGGGGCGGGCACCCTGACCAAGAACGGTCTGGCCGACCTGACGCTGTCCGGCAACAACACCTTCAGCGGCACCTTCGATGTGCAGTCCGGCAGCCTGACCACCCTGGGCAACTCGGCACTGGGCAGCAACGCCGGCGTCAATCTCGGCGCTGCGGCGACCCTCAATCTCGGCGGCTCCGGCAGCCTCGCCAGCCTGACCGGCACCGGCACCGCTCTAATTGGCGGCGGCAACACGCTGAGCATCGGCGGCAACAACGCCAGCAGCATCTTCGACGGTGTACTTACCGGCACCGGCGAGTTGAGCAAACTCGGCACCGGCACGTTGACCCTGACCGGCCTCAACAGCCTGACCGGCAACACCACGGTTAACGCCGGTACCTTGAACGTCAGCGGCTCACTGGACAGCGCCAGTGTGCTGGTCAACAGCGGCGGCACTCTGACCGGCGGCGGTTCGCTCGGCGGGGCCGTGACCGTGGCGGATGGCGGTCATCTGGCCGGCGCCACCGGCAGCACCCTGTCGGTGAATTCGCTGGTGTTCAACGCCAACTCCAACTTCGATGTCGGCCTCGGTACACCGGTCTCCGGTGGCGGCAACCCGCTGGTCAATGTCGGCGGCAACCTGACCCTCGACGGCACGCTTAACGTCAGCGACATCGGCGGTTTCGGCAGCGGCGTGTACCGGTTGATCAACTACACCGGCGGTCTGACCGACAACGGCATGCTGATCGGCACCGTGCCGGGCAGCGTCACCCCGGGCGACCTGACCCTGCAAACCGCACTGGCCAACCAGATCAACCTGCTGGTCACCGCACCGGGCGTCACCGTGCAGTTCTGGGACGGCAACCAGCTCGTCGCCAATGGTTCGGTGGATGGCGGCAGCGGTACCTGGGGCACCGGCACCACCAACTGGACCGACGTCAACGGCACCACCAATCAGGCCTGGACCAACAGCTTCGCGGTGTTCCAGGGCACGGCGGGCACCGTCACGGTGAACGGCGCGCAAACCATCACCGGCATGCAGTTCGTCACCGATGGCTACAGCCTGCAGAACGGCACGGCCGGTTCGCTGAATCTGGTCAACGGATCGCTGGGCAATGCCACCGTGCGGGTCGACCCGAACGTCACCGCCACCGTGGGCGTGGCGCTCAACGGCGCCGGCACACTGGGCAAATACGACACCGGCACCCTGGTGCTCAACGCCGCCAACGGCTACACCGGCGGTACTGCGCTCAACGGCGGCAAGATCGTGGTCGGCAACAACGCGGCCCTCGGCACCGGCGTGTTGACCGCCGCCAACGGCACGGCGCTGGACAGCAACGCAGCGGTCAGCCTGGCCAACGCCGTGGTGCTCAACGGCGGACTCACCGTCGCCGGCTCCAACGCATTGACCCTCGGCGGTGTGGTCAGCGGCAGCGGCAGTCTGATCAAGACCGGCGCATCGAGCCTGACCCTCAACGGCAGCAACACTTACAGCGGCGGTACCCAGCTCTCGGGTGGCTCGCTGATCCTGGGCAACAACAGCGCGATCAGCAGCGGCGCCCTCAGCGTGCTGGGCAATGGCACCCTCGACAGCACTTCTGCGCTGCAACTGGCCAACGCCATCAACCTGGGTGCGCAACTGACCCTGGCCGGCAACCAGAACACCACCCTGATCGGTGCGATCACCGGCAGCGGCAGCCTGGTGAAAAACGGCAGTGGCGACCTCATCCTCAGCGGCGCCAACACCTACAGCGGCGGCACGACGCTGAACGGCGGCAGCACCCGTGGCGACACCAGCAGCCTGCAAGGTGCAATCGTCAACAACGCGACGCTGACCTTCGAGCAGAACAGTGACGGCAGCTACACCGGCAATCTGACGGGCGTCGGCACTCTGAACAAAACCGGCACCGGCGCCTTGCTGCTGACCGGCAACAACACCTTCACCGGCAACACCGCGGTGCAGGCCGGTTCGCTGAACGTCAACGGTGTGCTCAACAGTGCCAACGTCAACGTCGCCAGCGGGGCGAAAATTGGCGGCAGCGGCGTGTTCGCAGGCGCCGTGCAACTGGCCAACGGTGCGACGCTGACGGGCGGCGGCACTGCAACGCCGTTGTCGGTCGGTTCGCTGGCGTTGTCTTCGGGCACTAACCTGGACTTCACCCTCGGCTCGGCCACCAGTTCCACAACCGTGGTCAACGTCGCCGGCAACCTGACCCTCGACGGCACGCTGAACATCAGCAATGCCGGCGGCTTTGGCACCGGGGTCTATCAACTGTTCAGCTACGGCGGCAGCCTGACCAACAACGGTCTGGTCTACGGCAGCCTGCCGGTATCGGCGGCCAACCTGACGCTGCAGACCGCGCTGGCCAATCAGGTCAACCTGCTGGTACAGAACACACCGGGTGAAGTGCAGTTCTGGAACGGTGGCAAAACCAATCCGGACGGCAGCATCGGTGGTGGCAGCGGCGTGTGGGGGCCGAATACCAACTGGACCGATCCGAGCGGTACCCAGGCGCTGGCGTCGAACGGTCAGTTCGCCGTGTTCGGCGGGCAGAGCGGGACGGTCACCGTGCAAGGCAATCAGAACTTCACCGGGTTGCAGTTCCTCTCCAGCGGTTACAGCCTGGTTCCAGGCGCTGGCGGTACGCTGACCCCGGTCAACGGCCCGGGCGGCAGCCTTGCGCCGGTACGGGTGAATGCCGGTGGCAGCGCGGAAATTTCCGCACCGCTGGTGGGCAGTGGCGGTATCGAGAAGCTGGATTCCGGCACTCTGGTCCTCAGCGGCGCCAACACCTACAGCGGCGGGACCACGGTCAGCGGCGGTACGCTGATCGGTAATACCACCAGCCTGCAAGGCAACATCCTCAACAACGCATCGCTGGTGTTCCAGCAGAACGCCAACGGCCAGTTCAACGGTCGCCTCAGCGGTGTCGGCGCCCTGGCCAAACGCGGTGCCGCGCGCTTGCTGCTGACCGGTGATCAACCCTTCAGCGGCACCGTGGCGGTGGATCAGGGCGTGCTGCAAGTCGGCAGCCGTGCGGCGCGGGCCTCCCTCGCCGGGCAGGTCACCGTGGCCAATGGCGCGGGCCTGAGCGGTAATGGCAGCGTCGGTTCGGTGGTCAACCATGGGGTGGTGGCTTCCGGTGGCGAGGACGGCACCTTGAGTGTCGCCGGCAACCTGACCAACGCCGCCGACGGTGTACTGGCCCTGACCGTCAGTTCGCCGACCGCCACGCCGCTGGCAGTCGGTGGTACCGCCGCCCTGGGCGGTGGTCTGCAGGTCAACAGCCTGGCGCCGTTCACCGGCAACACCGTGTACTCGCTGATCACCGCCGGTGGCGGGGTGAACGGCACCTTCAGCGCTGCCGATCTGCCGCAATATGCGTTCCTCGACACGGCGCTGGTGTATGACCCGAACGCGGTGACCCTGGTGGTCAGCCGCAACGGCAACTCGTTCGTCGACGTCGCTGCTACCCGCAACCAGCGCAACACCGCTTCGGCGTTGATGCGTAACGGCGCGGCGGGCGCTGCGTTGCAGAACGAAATCATCAATCTCAGTGTGGCGGGCGCACGTAACGCCTTCGACAGTCTGTCGGGTGAAATCCATGCCAGCACCGCCAGCGCAATCCTTGAGGATTCGCGCTACGTGCGGGACGCGGTCAACGACCGTATGCGCCAGCCTTCGTGCAGCGCACCGGACGATCCACGCCGCGCCCTGGCCCCGAGCGACAATCAGTTGAGCAGCAACGGCTGCCACGGCGAAATGGTCGGCTGGGCCCGCGCACTCGGGGCCTGGGGCGAGTCGGACGGCAACAGCAACAGCGCGAAGCTGGATCGCAACCTGAGCGGCTTCATGCTCGGCACCGACAAGCAGATCGACGACCAGTGGCGCGTCGGCATGGCCGCCGGCTACACCCGCAGCGATCTGGATGCTCACGATCGTCGCTCGGATGCCACGGTCGAGAGCTACCACCTGGCGGCGTACCTCAACTCGCAATTCGATGCCCTGGCGGTGCGCCTCGGTGCGGCATACAGCTGGCACGACATCGAAACCAAGCGCGACGTCAGCGTCGGTGCCTACAACGATCGGTTGAAGGCTAATTACGACGCGCGCAGCGCCCAGGTGTTCGGTGAAGTCGGCTATGCCATCGAAGCGGCCGGGATTGCCCTGGAACCGTTCGCCGGTCTGGCGTACGTCAACTACGACAGCGACAAGGCCAAGGAGAAAGGCGGAGTGGGGCGCCTGCGCGCCGAGTCCGATCAGGACATCACCTTCTCGACCCTGGGCGTGCGCGCCGGCAAGGTCATCACCCTGACCAACGGCGGGCAATTCACTCCGCGCGCGGCGCTCGGCTGGCGGCATGCCTTCGGCGACACCAAACCTGACGCCGACCTGACCTTCATCGACGGCGGCGCCTCGTTCAACACCCAGGGCGTGCCGATTGCCAAAGACAGCGCGGTGGTCGAAGCAGGCGTGGACTTCCAGATCAGCCCGACCGGCAAACTCGGCATCGGTTATTCAGGGCAGCTGTCGAACGAGAGCAACGACCATGCGATGACCATCAGCTTCAGCCTCGGATTCTGATTCAGGAGCGAAGCACTTCAGCCGCCCGAAAGGGCGGCTTTTTTTTGATCACCGCTTTCGTTTTGTTATCCGTTTGAACGAGTGCTCATTGTTCTTTCAGTTGTACTTTAAGTTCGATCTCAACGCGTCGGTCTACCGCTAGGCATTCCTTTTGTTCAGGTAGCGGCAGATCTCTGGTGCATGTCGACTTGGGTTGTAGTGAGCCCTGTCCGAGGCGTTTTACTTGTGCCTCAGGCAAATCGGAAAACAGTTCCTTGATCTCTGCATACACGCTGTCGGCGCGCCGCATGGACAGGGCGGCGTTAGAATCTCCCGTCTTGAGCACGGGGATTCTGTCAGTGTGGCCGATGATGTTGGCGGAAAGTATTTTCAGATGATCCGCTGCCAGCCTGAGTTCGGTTTCCTGAGTAAATTGAGCGAGTTGTTTCTTTCCGTTAGCGCTGATTTTGTCGTCGTAGATATCGAAAAGCGTGTCGGTGTTGACGGTTAAGCAAGTCTTGAAACTATTTCGCTTGTTCTCCGGAGTCAGGACTTTAACGCCGCTGCGATCCAGTTCGATTTTTGCGATTTTTTTGTTCCATTTTTTGCTTTCAGTATCGTAGGCGAGCAGTTGTACGAGACTGCGTTCGCCCAATCCATGCCAGAGGACATTGAAGTGATGAGCAATGTTGGTTTGGTTTCCCTCTTTCGTACAGCCATAAATGGAGAGGTTCAGTTCCTTTGCGGTGTCGCTGATGATTCTTTGATTTTCTTCGCTTAACACCAGTGAAACGTCTTTTTGCTGGACTCCAATAAAGCCAAAGGTTCCGTCAATGAACTTGCCGAAAACGGGTGGCACCATGGCTGCTGGAATAACGATGGCAATGACCAGCAAGACGATTCGTTGCAGTGCTCGCTTTTGTTTTTCAGCGGTATCGGATACGTCGGATTTCCAGTGGTTTGCTGCAATGTACAAGATGAGTCCGCTGGCGATGGGCGCAAAGAAGGCAGCCCAGTCCTCCATGAAATAAGCCACCAAGGCGAGAGCGCTGAAGAAAAACAAGCTGAATAAAATAGAAAATACTTTGTCAATGATGCTTTTTTCTTTGAATGCGGCGAAAGCAAAGTTGAACGCTATAAAACTGCTGCCCAACCAATACGAGTACAAAAAACCAAACCCTAGCGCGATGAAGATAAAAACCAGGCTGTCTGCCAGGTTGAGTCCGGTCGGGAAGAAATTTATCAGGAACGCGCAGTAACCCCACGTTATAAGAATGCCAAGTGCAACTGTTGATTTGGCTGCAAAGGATGCAAGTTTTTGAAGGTTTTCAAGTAATTCAGACACGAGTTTTCCCGAGGAAGGCCCTGCACGCGATGCATGCAGGGTTTGTTTTTCTTAATTGATCAAGCAAGAGAAACGACAAGCCATCTTTTGACGGTCAGGTAAAACTGACTTGGCATAGATGGGTGTCAGGTGGTGAGACTGTTTTCCAGCACCAAAAGCAATCTGTCGTTTTCTGCCATCGCCTGCCTCAGGTTTTGATCTGACCGTTCGTTAAGCGCGATCAACTCGCGATCCCGGTTCACGCCCAGCGGATCCAGCTTGTCTACAAGATAAACAACAAAGGTACTGGCCAGGCCTGTCAGAGCTCCGACGATTACAGCTGACAAAACCGCGCCCAAGGCTCCTAGCCCGGGAATCATGAGCATCTGTTTTTCGATGATTTCTTCCAGTGCGACCCCGGCGATGATCACACCGCCTGCGCAGGTAATCTTGATCGCCTCGTGGGCGGCCTCACGTAATGTGAGCCCTTTCGGGGGCAGTAGCAGCGTTTTGAGTGCCTTGAGCAGTGACATGAATCCTTCACGAAACATGCGAACCGCGCGTTTGCCGGTGGTGACGAAGACGTTGATCAGCGTTGTCACCAGGTTGGCCAGAACGCCGGCCACGAAGCCTCCACCGCCTGCCGCCAAGGCTGCTTGCCATTGATTTGCGACTCGCTTCGCAATGCGTTCCAGGCGGGTCCGCAACTCTGGCACCAACGACTCGTGAGAACGGCCATTGCGGTACAGATCTGTAAGTTCGTCGAAGGTCGCGCTGAAGAATTCGATGAGCATGACGCCGAAGGCTTGCTGAAAGGCCATCTTGCCACCTTCCTTCAGGCTGGTTTTGGCGAGATCAGCCTTGAATTTGTCGCTCTTGTAATAGGCATCACTGAGCTTCTTTTCATACGCCTCACGTGCTGCTTTGTCCTTGGCCAGGAGCAGGTCGGGGTTTTGTGCGATTGCCTCTTGTTGCTTGAGTAGTCGCAGACGATTTTCGTCTTTGGGCGTCAGCTCTTGTTTGTTGGACAAGCGCTGCATTTCTTCCTGACGGCTCTGAGTGTTCTTTTGCAGCTCTTCGACGAATTGAGTAGCGCTTTTTTTGCCTTTTGACTGGTTCAGTGCTTTTTTGGTTGGGTTCAGATTCGAATCTGCATTCGCCAGTGTCGGCGCATCCGCGTCCGCCAGTACGCGCCCACGATCGGTATGAATCACATTCGCCGAAATGGTGTGATCAAGGTTGCGCGGATCCTGGTTCTTGTTCTGGCTGAAGGTTTCGTTGGTATAAGCGTCCTTCAGTACGCCTGAATTCTGGTCGAGGGTATCTTTAGCGTTTTTTGCGATGTAAGCCTTGTCCCCATGGAACTTGGTCGAATCGTACGCGGGCAGATCCGCATATTTTTTTGCTGCAGCATCGGTCGCATATACTTCGTTTCTGGCGTTATTGATTGTGTCGACATTACCTCCTTTCTTGTCGTAAACCGCCAGCACTCGACCGAGTCCGAAAGGCACTGCGATGGCTTGTAATACTTCCCGTCTGCTGTCGCCGACCAGTTGGTCGAATCGTTGCTGGCTGAAAGCGTCGGAGTACGCTTTGAGCACCGCATCGGATTCATCGTCAGACACGTGCAGATCCACCGTAAAGTCAGCTTCAGTGAAACTTTGCTCCAATAGTACGGGGTTGATAGAGATGTCACTCAATTGTCGAGCGAGATCAGCCTCAGGCAATTCAATCAGTCGGGGGCCTTTGGCGATTGCTGCTTGCTGGCGTTGCCGGGCTTTGAAACGTTCAATTCGATCCGTCATGGTGTTTCTCCTTTCAAGCAGCGGCAGACAACTGTGCCCATCCCGAGCGAAACGCCTTTTGCGTCACACTCATTTCGCCGTTCAGTGTTGTGACGAAATCAATGATCTCTTCAAACAATGGCTGCGCCTCGGGTCCGACTTTTCGTGCGCGAATGAAAGCTTCTTTGAGCGTGGGAGGGTTGAGGGACAGCAGGTTTATTGCAGTTTGTACTTTGGCTGGCAGGAACCCGCCCCCCATACCCATCAGGAATTCGTCGATCTGCTGTTTGTCCTCATTGCTGGCTACCCCGGCGCAGGCGGCGCTTGCCTGGGCGACAGCTTGCATGGCAATCAGCATCTTGAAGTAGGCTTCGTGGCTATCGATGCAGGCCTTGGCTTTGGCCAGTGCCTCGGTGAAGCGCTTTTCCCGAACTTCACTCTTGGCTTTCTGGCGCATTTCACCGCGAGCCTCCGCGTTTTTTTCCTTACGCTCTTCCAGCTCTTTTTTGGCATTCCAGAAGGTTGCCATTGACGTGCCGAATTCGGCCACATAGTCACGGGAGCTGTCGTAACCGCTGGCTATGGTTTCGCGTGTGAAGTCGTAGGCATCGCCAAGTACATCACCCACTTTGTCTGCCGCTTCCACCACGGACTCAACCGCCGAGGTGTAGGCGTCAGCTACAACATCGGCAGCGCTGGAGGCGGTTTCGACAGTGGAGTTGTAGGCATCGGATACAGCATCACCGACCTTTTCAGCCGCTTCAGTCACAACGTCCGCAGCATCGGCAATCGTTTCTACAGTGGCGTCATACAGATCGCCGACTTTATCTCCGACAATGTCCGCGGCTTCTGCCACCGTCTCACGCGTCGCGTCAAATGCCCGGCCCACAGCGCTGGTGATCGAAGAAAAAATGTCAGTCGCGTGAAAGTTTTCCGCTCGCGGGATGGCGGGTTCGCGTACCCAACTGTCGATAAACGATTCTTCCATGGGGCTGAAGGCGCGAAGTTTCATAAGTAATCCCTGACTTTTTAGACGTTCGGGGATTCTCCCTGGTTGAAGGGTGATGTCAATATGCCTTCAGTTATCTTAGGAGGGATTGACACGGCAGCCCCGTTTGGCTCTCTGCTAGTCTTTGCTTCATTCCTTGCCGAGAGACTGCCCTCATGACCGAGCCCATCCGTCTGACCCAATACAGCCACGGCGCCGGTTGTGGCTGCAAGATTTCGCCCAAGGTGCTGGAGGTGATTCTGGCCGGCAGCGGGGCGCAGAACCTTGATCCGAAACTGTGGGTCGGCAACGCGTCGCGCGATGATGCGGCGGTGTATGAAATCGATGCCGAGCGCGGGGTGGTCTCGACCACGGACTTCTTCATGCCGATCGTCGACGATCCGTTCGACTTCGGCCGCATCGCCGCCACCAATGCGATCAGCGATATCTACGCCATGGGCGGCGATCCGTTGATGGCGATTGCGATCCTCGGCTGGCCGGTCAACGTGCTGGCGCCGGAAGTGGCGCGAGAGGTGATTCGCGGCGGACGTGCGGTGTGCGATGCGGCGGGGATTGCGCTGGCCGGCGGGCATTCGATCGATGCGCCGGAGCCAATCTTCGGCCTGGCCGTCACGGGGCTTGTAGAAAAGCGCTTCATGAAACGCAACGACACCGCCACCGCCGGTTGCCTGCTATACCTGACCAAGCCGTTGGGCATCGGCATCCTCACCACCGCCGAGAAGAAGGGCAAGCTGCGCCCCGACGACATCGGCGTGGCCCGGGACTGGATGTGTACGCTGAACAAGCCCGGCAGCCGCTTCGGCAAACTGGCCGGGGTCACCGCCATGACCGACGTCACCGGGTTCGGGCTGCTCGGGCATCTGGTGGAAATGGCCGACGGCAGTCACCTCACGGCGCGGATTTTTTACGACCGGGTACCGCGTCTGGCGAGCGTCGAGTATTACCTCGAACAGGGCTGCGTGCCGGGCGGCACCCTGCGCAATTTCGACAGTTATTCGAGCCGCGTCGGGCGGGTGCAGGAATTGCACAAGCGAGTGCTGTGCGACCCGCAAACCAGCGGCGGGCTGCTGGTGGCCGTCACACCCGAAGGCAATGCCGAATTCCTCGCCGTCGCTGCCGAACTGGGCCTGACACTGGAACCCATCGGCGAACTGCTGGAGCGAAAGAGTACCGCCGTCGAGGTGAATTGATGGCCGTCGACTTCACGGACTATCGCGACATCTTCCTCAACGACCGGCCGTTGATGGACGCCCGTGCGCCGGTCGAATTTCACAAGGGCGCGTTTCCCGGTGCGCTCAATCTGCCGCTGATGAACGACATCGAGCGCCAGCGGGTCGGCACTTGTTACAAGCATCACGGTCAGCAGGCGGCTATCGAACTGGGCCATCAACTGGTGTCCGGTGCGGTGAAGGCCGAACGGCTCCAGGCTTGGGCGGCATTTGCCCGGGCGCATCCAGAAGGGTTTCTGTATTGCTTTCGTGGCGGCCTGCGTTCGCAGATCGTCCAGCAGTGGCTGAAGTCGGAAGCCGGCATCGACTATCCGCGTATCGGCGGTGGCTACAAGGCGCTGCGGGGTTTTCTGATCGACACCCTCGAATCGGCCCAGGCCGAGTGTGATTTCGTGTTGCTGGGCGGCATGACCGGCACCGGCAAGACCGAAGTGCTGGTGCAACTGCGCAACAGCGTGGATCTGGAAGGTCATGCCAATCACCGAGGTTCCAGCTTCGGCAAGCGCGCCACCGGTCAGCCGTCGAACATCGATTTCGAGAACCGGCTGGCCATCGACTTCCTGAAAAAGCGTGCGGCCGGCATCGAGCAGTTTGTGCTGGAGGATGAGAGCCGGGTGGTGGGCAGCTGCGCGCTGCCGCTGTCGCTGTATCAGGGCATGCAGCAATACCCGATGGTCTGGCTCGAAGATCGTTTCGAGCAGCGCGTCGAGCGGATCCTGCGCGATTACGTGGTGGATTTGTCTGCCGAGTTTCAGGCAGTGCATGGGGAGGAAGGTTTCGGTCGGTTTTCCGAGCGCTTGCTGGATAGCCTCGACAACGTGCACAAGCGTCTGGGTGGCGAGCGGCATCGACGCATGCGGGTGTTGATGGAAGAGGCGCTGGCGGAGCAGGGCCGCAGCGGGGCGGTGGATTTGCACCGCGCGTGGATCGAAGGTTTGCTGCGCGAGTATTACGACCCGATGTATGTGTTCCAGCGCGAGAAGAAGGGCGGGCGGATCGAGTTTGCCGGGGAGCGGCAGGCCGTTATCGAGTACTTGCGTCAACGCGATAAACCCAAGGCCTGACGGGGCCCGAGCGGGCCCCGGGCAAACTCAGGTCGGACAACTTTCCTGGCCGTTATCCAGCCCCTGTTTGTAGCTGTGGCTCTGCAGGCTGGCCTTGCCGTTGTGCCAGGTCAGGGTCAGCACATACAGCGAATCGTAATCGCTGGACTCCCAATCCTCGGTGATCTTCTGCTTCTCGCCGACAGCCTTGCCCGCTACCTTGTTGATCAGCTCCGGCAGGTAGCCGTGGGACCACGCGGTGTAGATGGTCGAGTTGTGGTACTTGTCTTCGATCAGCTCCCGGGCCAGATCGCTGGTGTCATTGGCCGAGAACTCGATGTTCACCGGCAGACCGAGCTTGATCGCGGCGGGGCTGATGGTCATCAGCGGTCGGATGTAGCTGTAGGAGTTGTCCAGCTCGCCTTCCTCGACATTGCGCGTCGGGTTGGCGGCGAACACATAGTCGGCCTTGCCGAATTTTTCCGGCAGCAGGGTCGACAGGTCGATCGCCCGGTTCAGGCCCTGGCAGTTGAGCTGACCGAGACCGCCGGCCGGTTTCTCCGCGTGGCGCAGGAACACCAGGGTCTGGGTGCCGTCCACCGGTTGCGCACGGCTTTCGCTGGATTCCAGCGACAGGAACAGCGCGCTGACCGCCAGCAGAGTGGGCAGGGCCACATACGCGCGATGTTTGAAGCGTTTGGCGACTTTCATCAAGTTCGTCATGGGATAAGGATTCTTCAGTCTGTTCGGTTAAGGCTGACAAACCTCTGCACCGGGGCTCGCGCGCCGGATGTTTTCCCTGTCATCAATGGCTTGCTTGGAGCCCCCTGAGGCCTGTTTGGTTCGATCCGGCTACGTGCGCCGCACTTTACCGTTCAGCCCGTGCGATTGAAGGGAAGGTTAATCACAGGATGTTGCGGATTTAAGTAAGCCGGCGGGCGAGGGCGTAAAGAACCCGAGCCAGAGCGCTGATCGTGGATTATGCTCAGGCCTTTCATTTTGTGACTGGATGCTACACATGACCGATCTGTCCGCGTTCCCGATCACCCAGAAATGGCCGGCGCAGTACCCTGACTGGATTCAGCTTTATTCCCTGCCGACCCCCAACGGCGTCAAGGTCTCGATCATGCTCGAAGAGATCGGCCTGCCGTACGAGCCGCACCGCGTGGGCTTCGACACCAATGACCAGATGTCTCCGGAATTCCTGTCGCTGAACCCGAACAACAAGATCCCGGCGATCCTCGACCCCCACGGTCCCGAGGACAAACCGCTGCCGTTGTTCGAATCCGGCGCGATCCTGATCTACCTCGCCGACAAGAGTGGCCAGTTGCTGGCCCAGGAAGGCGCGCTGCGCTACGAAACCATCCAGTGGCTGATGTTCCAGATGGGCGGTATCGGCCCGATGTTCGGCCAGCTCGGTTTCTTCAACAAATTCGCCGGCAAGGACTACGAAGACAAACGTCCCCGTGACCGCTACGTCGACGAAAGCAAACGCCTGCTCAGCGTCCTGAACACCCGCCTGGAAGGGCGCGACTGGATCATGGGCGAGCGCTACACCATCGCCGACATCGCCACGTTCCCGTGGGTGCGCAACCTGATCGGCTTCTACGAAGCCGGCGATCTGGTCGGCATCAACAACTTCCCGAACGTCACCCGGGTGCTGGAGCGCTTCCTGGCGCGGCCGGCCGTTGTGCGCGGCCTGACCATCCCGTCCTGACGCCACAAATAACCCTGTGGGAGCGAGCTTGCTCGCGAAGGCGTCGTGTCAGTCACACATCTTTTTCTGATACACCTCCTTCGTCGGATCGCCGCCCGGAGCAAGCTCGCTCCCACAGGAATAGTGATGACGCCCGCAGATTGTTGCGTGCCCGGTAATGCACTGTTGATTGATCCAGGTTTGTACCCCGTCCCCCGCAAGGCATAAGCTTCGCCCCCTACGACTTTCGTCTCATCCGCTGTTTTCAGGAAAGGCCCCATGTCCAGTCAGTTCCCCGAAGCACGTCCACGCCGTCTGCGCCGCAATGCGAGCCTGCGCAGCCTGTTCCAGGAAACCGAGTTTTCCCTCAACGATCTGGTGCTGCCGATCTTCGTCGAAGAAGAGATCGACGACTTCGTGCCGATCAAGAGCATGCCCGGCGTGATGCGTATTCCCGAGCGCAAACTGGCCGGCGAGATCGAGCGTTATGCCCGCGCCGGAATCAAGTCGGTGATGACCTTCGGCGTGTCCCATCATCTGGACGCCAACGGCAGCGACACCTGGCGCGAAAACGGTCTGGTGTCGCGCATGTCGCGGATCGCCAAGGATGCCGTGCCGGAAATGATCGTGATGTCCGACACCTGCTTCTGCGAGTACACCGACCACGGCCATTGCGGCGTGATGCACAACCATGAAGTCGACAACGACCAGACCCTGATCAACCTGGGCAAACAAGCGGTAGCCGCGGCGCGTGCCGGTGCCGACGTGATCGCGCCGTCGGCGGCGATGGACGGCCAGGTGCGGGCGATTCGCCGGGCACTGGACGATGCCGGCTTCACGCAGATTCCGATCATGGCCTACTCGACCAAATTCGCCTCGGCGCTCTACGGCCCGTTCCGCGAGGCTGGCGGCAGCGCGCTGAAGGGCGATCGCAAAAGCTATCAGATGAACCCGATGAACCGCCGCGAAGCCCTGCGCGAATCTTTGCTCGACGAGCAGGAAGGCGCCGATGCGCTGATGGTCAAACCGGCCGGGGCGTACCTGGACATCATCCGCGACATCCGCGAAGCCTCGAACCTGCCGCTGGCGGCGTATCAGGTCAGCGGCGAGTACGCGATGATCAAGTTCGGTGCCCAGGCCGGGGCCATCGACGAAGATCGCGTGGTACGCGAAAGCCTCGGCGCGATCAAGCGCGCGGGTGCGGATCTGATCTTCACCTACTTTGCGATGGACCTGGCCCTGGCCGGGATTTAAGCAACATCACAAAACCCAATGTGGGAGCAAGCTCGCTCCCACAGTGGTTTGTGGTGTTCTGAATCAGGTAAAAAACGGCCGGATCCCGTGATCACGAAAGTACCGCTCGATCACCTTCGGATCCGCGCTGTTGTCGGCAATCGCCACGTAGGTATCGGGGCGCAGCAGGTAAAAGCCGTTGCGCCCCAGCCCTGCCGTTTCAAACGCCGGACGCCAGTCGAACACGTGCAGCGGCAAGTGATGTTCATTGCACCAGGCGATCATCTCGTCGCTGGTGTCGCCGTACACATGCACCTGCCAGCACGGATGGCGCAACGGCTCGTAATTATCCCCCTCGCCATCATGGGCCCACGGCAAGCGGTCGCCACCGTGGACATGCCCGGCCACGCCTTCGCTCAACGCCATGCCCCGATAGTTGACGGTGATTTGCGACACCGTGCGAAACAGGAATTCGCGACTGGTCTCGAATGAGGCCATTTTCGGAATCAGGAACGGCGCCAGCCGCGTGCGCAACAGGTCGGCCATGCGACCTTCAGCGGTGACGAAGCTGAAGACCTTGTCGGTGGTCGACACCAGTCGCCGGGCGAAGGCGATGCGCTCGGTTTCGTAGCTGTCGAGCAGTTTGGGCGTAGCCGCGCCGCCGAGTACTGCCGCGAGTTTCCACGCCAGATTGATCGCATCGCCGATGCCGGTGTTCATGCCTTGGCCGCCGGCCGGGCTGTGTACGTGCGCCGCATCACCGAGCAGAAACGCCCGGCCCTTGCGAAAGTGATCCGCCACCCGGTGATGCACGCGGTAGGTGGAGAACCAGTTGACGTCCTCGATGTGCACGTTCAGATGTTCGATGGCGCGGTTGCTGACATCGGAAAATTCCAGGGTTTCGGCGCGATCCGCACGTTCGTCACGCACGGTGCCTATCAACCGCGCACGGCCTTCGCCGGCCAGCGGGAATACCGCCAGAAAGTCCGCTTCATCCAGATCCAGATGCAACTCGCCGTTGAGCGCCGGGCCGCTGGCCTGCACATCCGCGACATAGAAAATCTGCTGATAAGTGCCGCCGGGAAAACCGGTGTCGAGGGTTTTGCGCACGACCGAACGGGCGCCGTCACACCCGGCCAGATAGCAGGCCTGACAGATTTCCTGCTCGCCATCCGGCAGGCGCAAATGCGCGGTGAGGCCGTCGCCGTTTTCGGTGAAACTCTCAAGCGTCGTGTTGCGCTCGACGGTCACGTCGTAGTCTTCGAGGCGGTCGATCAACAGTCGCTCGTGTTCGTCCTGCGGGTACATTTCCAGAAAGGCATAGGGCGTCAGGCCTTCGCCGATCCGGTTCAGCGGCAACTGCGCCACGGGTTTGCCCTTGACCCAGAAATTCGCCGCCGCCACCCGGTGACCGTTGCGCACCACCGCATCGGCCAGGTCCAGTTGCCGGTACAGCTCAAGGGTGCGCGCCTGCACCGCCAGCGCCCGCGACGTGGTGCCCGGCGCGGAAGCCTTGTCGATGATGCGCACGCGCACGCCCAGTTTGCTCAGCCACAGGGCCAGCACCAGTCCGGTGGGGCCTGCGCCGATGATCAGAACATCACTGCGGTTCATGGTCTGTCCTCCTCGCGTGTCCTGACCCCAGGCTTGCCACTGAGTGTGCAGCAGCAAGTATGGATCAGACGGCGAGGGCGGCCAGTCGGTCTGCCAAACGGGACGATGGAACAGTGCCGCCGGCCCGCAGTCCTATCCTGCACCCTGCGATTGAGCGTAGGGTTAACCCGGCTCAACGGACTGGATGAAGCGTTATGCACACCCCTCGATTATTCGTCAGCCTCGCCGCGCTGCTGGTACTGGCCGGTTGCGCCGGTCAACGCAGCGAAGAACCGGCGCCGCGCCCGCCCGCCGAGGTCAAGGCGCAGATCGTGCGCCTGCTGCCGGCAAAAACCGTCGACCGCCAGGGCTGGGCCACCGACATCTACGCCGCGTTCGCCGCCCAGGGCATCAGCCCGACCACGCAGAATCTGTGTTCGGTGCTGGCCGTCGCCGAGCAGGAATCCACTTTCCAGGTCGATCCGCCGGTGCCCGGCCTGGGCAAGATCGCCCGTGATGAAATCGACCGCCGCGCCGCCAAGGTGCATATCCCGAGCCTGTTGGTCAGCGGCGCCTTGCAGGTGCGCTCGCCCAACGGCAAGACCTACAGCGAACGCCTCAGCGCCGCTCGCAGCGAAAAGGAATTGAGCGCGATTTTCGACGACTTCATCGGCTCGGTGCCGATGGGTCGCACGCTGTTCAGCGGTTTCAACCCGGTGCACACCGGCGGACCGATGCAGGTCAGCATCGAATTCGCCGAGCAGCATGCCAAGGACTATCCGTACCCGGTGGACGGAACGATTCGCCGCGAGGTGTTCAGCCGTCGCGGCGGGATGTATTTCGGCATCGCCCATTTGCTGGGTTACCCGGTGAGTTACCGCGAGCCGCTGTACCGATTCGCCGATTTCAACGCCGGCTGGTACGCCAGTCGCAATGCGGCGTTTCAGAACGCGGTCAGCCGGGCGTCAGGCATTCCGCTGGCGCTGGATGGCGACCTGATCCGCCCGGGCGCGATCATGCCGGGCAGCACTGAACTGGCGGTGCGCGCCCTCGGCAAATCACTGGGCATGCGCAATCCGGTGATCCGCGATCAACTGGAGAAGGGCGATAGCCTGGCCTTCGAGGAGACCAAACTGTATCAACGGGTCTTCGAACTGGCGGAGCGTGCGGAAGGCAAGTCACTGCCCCGTGCGGTGTTGCCGGGGATCGTGCTGCAGAGCCCGAAGATCACCCGCAAACTGACCACGGCGTGGTTTGCCAAACGGGTCGACGAGCGCTATCGGCGCTGCATGGCCAAGGGCTGAGGACGATCAAAAGGGAATAAAAAAACCCGGCTGACGGGAGCCGGGTTTTTTCTGGGTTGTTGCGATCAAGCCATTCATTCAGGCAACGCGGCGTTCGATCAGACGATCCGAACCACCTTCGGCAACGCGGCGTTCAATCAGGCGATCCGAACCACCTTCAGCGACGCGACGTTCGATCAGACGATCCGAGCCACCTTCAGCAACGCGGCGTTCGATCAGACGATCCGAACCACCTTCGGCAACGCGGCGTTCGATCAGACGATCCGAACCGCCTTCAGCGACGCGACGTTCAATCAGACGATCCGAGCCACCTTCGGCAACGCGACGTTCAATCAGACGATCCGAGCCACCTTCGGCAACGCGGCGTTCGATCAGACGATCCGAACCGCCTTCGGCGATCATGGTGTGGGCAGGTTTGGCGGCAAATGCGTTGAAGGCCAGAACCGAGAGGGCAATGCTGAGGATGACTTGGCGTTTCATGATGGTGTGCTCCGGGGGTGTTGTTTGTTTGGTATGGAGCCGATGTTACGCCCGGGATTTTTTAAGAGAACTTCATTGACGTGATGGTGAACATCGACGCCGATGATGGTTTGTCACAACACCTTCACTGCGCGGCCAATCGCCTGGATCGGCCCGGTGGGTTTGCCGATCGGCGAACCGTTGGCGCCTTCCAGCGTCAGTTCGAACAACTGGTTCGGTTGCAGCGGCGGCAGCTTGTCCAGCGGGATCGACAGCGCTTGGCCCGGTTTGACCAGCCCCAGCGACACCGGCCCCTGCCAGCCGTCGGCCTTGGTCCAGAACTCCAGCGCCTTGTCCGCCGGCACCTCGACCACGCCCAGCGGAATCAACTGAATCTCCCGTGGATTGCTGGCCTGGATCACCCAGCCCGGCGCCTTGTCCTGCGGGGCGACCAGCACCACCAGAAAGCTCGGTTTCGGTGTGGTTTGAGTTAGCAGGATCGAACCCAGCAACAAAGTCGCGGCCAGCCCGGCAGCGCTCAAACCGCGCCACAGCGACAGGCGATTCCACCATGAAATCTCGGGCGCCACCTTATGGCTGAGTTGCCCGACACTGCGTTCAATGCGTTGCCACAGCTGCGACGAGGGCTGATGCGCCGGGGCGAGGTCGGTCAGCTCCAGCAGCCGCCGCTCCCAGGCATCCACGGCCGTCTGCAGCTCGGGCTCGTTGGGCAAGCGCCGTTGCACTTCGGCGCGCGCTTCGGCCGAGAGCGTGCCGAGCACGTATTCGCTGGCCAGTTCATCGCGTTCCTGCGCCGATTCGGTGGTCATCCCATGCACTCCCGCAACGCATTGAGGCTGCGCTTGATCCAGGCTTTGACGGTGCCCAGCGGCGCGTCGAGGCGTTGGGCGATCTGCGCGTGGCTGTAACCGTCGACGTAGGCGTGAAGGATGCAGCGGCGGCGTTGCGGTTCCAGTTGATGCAGGCAGCGATGGATGCGGGTCGATTGCGCCAGCGCATCGAAGTCGTCATCAATCCCCAAAGATTCGTTGCTGTCGTTCAACGGCGTTTCCCGGTCGTGATTGCGCAGCACATTCAGCGCCAGATGCCGGGTCACGCTGAACATCCAGCCCCGGGCCGAACCGCGCGCCGGATCGAAACCCGCCGCGCCGGCCCAGATCTTGATGAATGCGTCGTGAACGATGTCTTCGGCCAGCGCCGTATCACGCACCAGACGCCGGGCCACACCGAGCAGCCGCGGGCTTTCCTGCACATACAATTCGCGCAGGGCCCCGCGCTCGCCGCGGGCACAGGCGGCGAGGCGGGCTTCGTAATCGAACGCGGTTTCGGGTAATGGCATGTCCTGCAATCTAGCAAGCATCGGCCAAACGTCCAGTCAGGCTCAGTTCGCCGCCCAGAAAATGTAGTCGGCCTGGTACTTCACCACTTCCTGTTTGCCCTTGTTCGCCGCCGTGCATTCGCTGCCCGGCGCCACGCCACCCTTGAGCGCGACGCGCTGGATATAGCTCACGCCGCTCATGGCGCCTTTGCCCTCGGCGGGGTTGGCCTTGACCAGTTGATAGGGCAGGTTGCCCGGGCTCGATGGCGCAACGGCCAGTTGCGTGCCGGTGACTTTCGAACCGTCCTTTGCCTGCCAGGTGGCAGGCGGGCCGAAGTAGGTGCCGACCTGCTTGCCGCTGCGATCGTTGAGCACCGCTTTCGGGCCGACGAACACCCACTCGGTCTGGCCGGCGACATTGGCCTTGTCCCGGCATTCGTAGGTGATCTCGCCGACCCCGGTGGTTTCCATCGCGATCTTGTGGCCGTCCGGCACTTTGATCGCGTCGGGATAACTGCTTTGGGCGAAGCTTGTCGAGGCGACGGCGAGCAAACCGGTGAGGCCGATCAGTTGGGTGATGTTCATCAGTGTTTCTCCGAAAAAGGGTAAACCGCTGACAGCCGAAAGAGGGCTGTTACAGGGACTACCCGTGACGGAGCGGTTTGGATGCAGTGGCCGGAAAATAAACTTCAAACCCCATCGATTACCCCCTGTGGGAGCGAGCTTGCTCGCGAATACGGTGTGTCAGCCACATAAATGCTGACTGATCCGACGCCTTCGCGAGCAAGCTCGCTCCCGCAGGGTTCTTTGTCAGGCTTCAGGCCGGAGGCTTTCAGCAACGCCTGGGTGTAGGCATGCTGCGGCGCCGCAAAAATCTGGCGCGACGCTCCCTGTTCCACCACTTTGCCGTCCTTGATCACCATCAAGTCGTGCGCCAGCGCATGCACCACCGCCAGGTCATGGCTGATGAACAGGTACGTCAAGCCATGGCGGATCTGCAACTGCCGCAGCAATTCCACCACCTGTTTCTGCACCGTGCGATCCAGCGCCGAGGTCGGTTCGTCGAGCAGAATCAGAGCGGGTTCCAGCACCAGGGCCCGGGCGATGGAAATGCGCTGGCGCTGGCCACCGGAGAATTCGTGGGGATAACGATGCCGGCTCTGCGGGTCGAGGCCGACTTCCTCCAGCACGCGGATCACCGCTGCTTCACGCTCTTCGGCCGTGCCGATGCCGTGGGTCAGCAGGCCTTCGGCGATGATTTGTTGCACCGACATCCGAGGGCTGAGGCTGCCGAACGGGTCCTGGAACACCACCTGAATCTGCCGCCGCAACGGACGCATCAATCGCTGATTGAGCAGGCTCAATTGCTTGTTGCCGAAACGAATGTCGCCCTCGGATTCCACCAGCCGCAGAATCGCCTGGCCCAGTGTCGACTTGCCCGAGCCGGACTCGCCGACAATGCCCAGGGTCTTGCCCCGTTGCAGCCGGAAACTCACGCCGTCCACGGCCTTGATGTATTCCTGGGTGTGGCTGAACAACGCCTTGGGCAGCGGGAACCAGACTTTCAGATCATCCACCTCCAGCAGGTTGTGATCGTAGCGGCTCGGCACCGGTGCGCCGGACGGTTCCGCCTCGATCAGCAGGCGGCTGTAAGGATGCTGCGGGGTGCGGAACAGCGTTTCGCAGTCGGCTTGTTCGACGATTTCCCCGTGGCGCATCACGCACACCCGTTGGGCGATACGCCGCACCAGATTAAGGTCATGACTGATGAGCAGCAGCGACATGCCCAGGCGTTGCTGCAACTCGATCAGCAGCTCGAGAATTTTCTGCTGCACGGTCACGTCCAGCGCTGTGGTCGGCTCATCGGCAATCAGCAATTCCGGCTCGTTGGCCAGCGCCATGGCGATCATCACCCGTTGCCGCTGGCCACCGGAGAGCTGGTGCGGATAGGCCTTCAAGCGCTGCAACGGCTGGCGAATGCCCACCAGTTCCAGCAGCTCCAGCGTGCGCTGGCGCGCGGCACGGCCCTTGAGTCCCTTGTGGATCTCCAGCACTTCGCTGATCTGTTTTTCCACCGTGTGCAGCGGGTTCAGCGAGGTCATCGGCTCCTGGAAAATCATCGCGATGCGATTGCCGCGCAAGCCGCGCAGTTGTTGTTCGCTAGCGTGCAGCAAGTCCACGCCGTTGTAGCGGATGCTGCCCGTGCTGCTGACGGTCTTGGCCGGCAGCAAACGCAGGATCGAGTGCGCCGTCACCGACTTGCCCGAGCCGGATTCGCCGACCAGTGCCAGGCACTCGCCACGGCGGATGTCGAGGTTCACACCGTGCACCACTTCGTGCCCGGCGAAGGCGACGCGCAGGTCGCGGATTTCAATCAGGTTGTCGGTCATTTCAGCTCCGGGGATCAGGATCGCGGATCGAACGCGTCACGGCAGGCTTCGCCGATAAACACCAGCAGGGACAGAATCAGCGCCAAGGCAAAAAACGCCGTCAGCCCTAGCCACGGCGCTTGCAGATTGCGCTTGGCCTGGCCGATCAGTTCACCCAGCGACGCGGTGCCGGCGGGCATGCCGAAGCCAAGAAAATCCAGCGCGGTGAGGGTGGCGATGGCGCCGGTCAGAATGAACGGCAGGTAGGTGAGGGTGGAGGTCATGGCGTTGGGCAGAATGTGCCGGCGCATCAGCTCGCTGTCCGTCAGGCCCAGCGCCCGCGCGGCCTTGACGTATTCCAGGCTGCGCCCGCGCAGGAACTCGGCGCGCACCACGTCCACCAGTGCCAGCCAGGAAAACAGCGCCATGATCCCCAGCAGCCACCAGAAACTCGGCGAGACGAACCCCGACAAAATGATCAGCAGGTACAGCACCGGCAGCCCTGACCAGATCTCCAGCACTCGTTGCCCGAGCAAGTCGACCCAGCCGCCGTAATAACCCTGCAACGCTCCGGCGACGATGCCGACCAGCGCACTGACAGCGGTGAGGATCAGCGCGAACAGAATCGAAATCCGCGTGCCGAAAATCACTCGCGCCAACACATCCCGCGCCTGATCGTCGGTGCCCAGCCAGTTGCTGGAGGACGGCGGACTGGGTGCCGGTTCCGTGAGGTCGTAATTGACCGTGTCGTAGCTGAACGGGATCGGCGGGAACAGCATCCAGCCGCCCTGATCCTCGATCAGTTTGTGCACGTAGCTGCTGGCGTAATCCGGCTGGAACGGCAGTTCGCCGCCGAAATCGATTTCCTGATAATCGCTGAGGATCGGGAAGTAAAAGGCGTCGTGGTAGCGGATCACCAGCGGCTTGTCGTTGGCGATCAGTTCGCCGCCGAGGCAGATCAGGCACAGCCCGATGAACAGCCACAGCGACCAGCGCCCGCGCCGGTTGGCCTTGAATTGCGCAATGCGCCGCTGGCCCAGAGGGGAAAGTGTGAACATCAGGCAGTCCTCGCCGAGAAGTCGATGCGCGGGTCGAGCAGGGTGTAGCAGAGGTCGCCGATCAGCTTGATCAACAGGCCGAACAGGGTGAACAGAAACAGCGTGCCGAACACTACCGGATAGTCCCGTGACACCGCCGCTTCGTAGCTCATGCGCCCGAGGCCGTCGAGGTTGAAGATGGTCTCGATCAGCAGCGAGCCGGCGAAAAACACCTCGATCAATGCCGACGGCACACCGGCCACCACCAGCAGCATCGCGTTGCGAAACACATGGCCGTAGAGCACGCGTCTTTCGGTCAGGCCCTTGGCGCGCGCGGTGATCACGTACTGGCGGCTGATCTCGTTGAGGAAGCTGTTTTTGGTCAGGATCGTCAGCGTCGCAAAACCGCCAATCACCAGCGCCGTCACCGGCAACACCAGGTGCCAGAGGTAGTCGCCGATCTTGCCCCACGGGCTCAGGCTGTCGAAGTTGTCGGAGACAAGACCTTGCACCGGAAACCAGTTGACGTAGCTGCCCCCGGCGAACACCACGATCAACAGGATCGCGAATAGAAACGCCGGCATCGCGTAACCGACGATGATCGCCGTGCTGCTCCAGACATCGAACGCGCTGCCGTTGCGGATCGCCTTGCGAATGCCCAGCGGGATCGAAATCAGGTAGGTGATCAACGTCGCCCACAGGCCAAGGGACAGCGACACCGGCAGCTTCTGCACGATCAGATCCGTCACCTTCGCACCGCGAAAGAAACTGCTGCCCAAATCCAGTTGCGCGTAGTTCTTGAGCATCAGCCACAGGCGTTCGTGCATCGGCTTGTCGAAGCCGTAGTGGTGCTTGATCTCTTCGATCAGCGCCGGGTCCAGGCCACGGCTGCTGCGCCCGGCACCGCCGATCGCGGTGACCTCGCTGGCGCCGCCCATGCTGTGCCCGCCGAAACCTTGCAGGCGGGCGATGGCCTGTTCCACCGGGCCGCCGGGCGCGGCCTGCACGATGACGAAGTTGACCACCAGAATGCACAGCAGCGTCGGGATGATCAGCAACAGACGTCGACTCAGATAACGCCACATGTCACTGGCCCCCCGCGAGTTGGTGCAGGGCACTCATCTGCTGGTTGGTCAGCGGCTTGGCCGAGACCTCCCACCACGTATCGAGGCCTTCGCTGTAGATCGGCTGCACCGGCGGCCTGCCGAAACGGTTCTGAAACACCGTCGGCGTGCCTTTGGAGTAGTAGTTGGGAATCATGTAGTCCCCCCATTGCAGCACCCGGTCGAGGGCGCGGGCGTAACGCACCATGGCGTCGCGGGTATTGGCCTGGACCAGGCCGTCGATCAGCCGGTCCACCGCCGGGTCCGCCAGTACCATCGAATTGGAACTGCCGACCTGCGTGGCGCTCTGTGAGGCATACAGGCTGTACAACTCGCGGCCCGGCGAGACGATCGGATCGCCGCTGCGCGGAAAACTGGTGACGATCATGTCGTAGTCCCGGGCGTTGAGCCGGTTGATGTACTGCGCCGAATCGATGCGTCGCAGATTCAGGGTGATGCCGATCTGCGCCAGGGTGCGTTTGTACGGCAGCAGCATGCGGTCGAAGCCACCCTGACCGTCGAGGAAGGTGAATTCGAATGGCTCGCCGGCGGCGTTCACCAGTCGGTTGTTTTTCGGCGTCCATCCGGCTTCGGCCAACAGCTTCAAGGCCTGCAACTGCTTGTCGCGGATGTAGCCGCTGCCATCGGTTTTCGGCGCCTGATAGACCCGGCTGAAAACCTCGTCCGGAATCTGTCCGCGCAGCGGTTCGAGGATCGCCAGTTCGCCGGCGTCGGGCAGCGCGGTGGCGGCCATTTCACTCTTCGGCCAGTAGCTGTTCTGGCGCACGTAGAAGCCGCGCATCATCTGCTTGTTGGTCCACTCGAAATCCCACAGCAGGCTCAGCGCCTGGCGCACGCGGCGATCCTTGAACAACGGGTTCTGCAGGTTGAACACAAAACCCTGGGCGCTGGTCGGTTTGTCCGGGGCGAGAATCGCCTGTTGCAGGCGACCGTCGCGCAGGGCCGGGCTGTCGTAGCCGACCACGTAGCCGGACGAGGAAAACTCGCGGTTGTAGTCGAACGCGCCGGCCTGCAGCAGTTGTCGGGCGACGTCGGTGTCGCCGTAGAAATTCACGGTCAGGCTGTCGAAGTTGTACAGCCCGCGACTGACCGGCAGGTCTTTGCCCCACCAATCCGGATCGCGCTGGAAACCGATGCTGCGTCCGGCGTCGACCTTGCTCACCCGGTACGGGCCGCTGCCCAGCGGTGGTTCGAAACCGCCGCCGTTGGCGAAGTCGCGGGTCTTCCACCAGTGCTCGGGCACCGGTCGCAGCGACGCCAGATCCAGCGCCAGGGTGCGGTTGAGGTTGTTCTTGAAGGTGAAGCGAATCTGCCGCGGACCTTCGATCAGCACGTCCTGCACATCGGCGTATTGCTGGCGATAACTCAGGCTGCCCTTGGTCATCAACAGCTCGAAGGTGTAGCGCACGTCTTCGGCGGTGATCGGTGTGCCGTCGGCGAAACGCGCCTCGGGATTCAGATTGAAACGCACCCACAGGCCGCCGGGATCGCGCTCCATGGATTGCGCCACCAGACCGTAGACGGTGTAGGGCTCGTCCAGCGAGCGGAACGCCAGCGGCGAATACACCCAGTCGTTGACCTGCACCACGGAAATGCCCTGATCGGCGTACGGAGTGATGTAGTTGTACTGACCGATCTCCATCGAAGCGCGGCTGAGCGAGCCACCCTTGGGGGCGTCGGGATTGACGAAATCGAAGTGCTGGAAACCGGCGGGGTATTTCGGCGCCTCGCCGTACACCGTCATCGCGTAGCTGCCGCCGGCCAGTGCAGCTGCCGCGTTGCACAGCAGCGCGCTGCCGAGCAGCAGGCCGGCCATGTTGCGCATGAATGTCATGAAGTCGTTCCTCTGAGCCGGAAAAACCCGAAGCGGCGGCAGGCCGCTGCGGGATGCGAATTCGCAAGGGGAAGGGGCCGGCCGGAGTCTTGCGCGGCCCCGACCGGGACTCAGAAGTGGTACGTCATGCGCGCAAACAGCGTGCGGCCCAGCGGATCGGTGTAGCGCGGGTCATAACCGCTCTGGAAGTTGTAGGCCTGGTTGGAGAACGGCGGATCGCGGTCGAACAGGTTCTTCACCCCGGCATCGACGTCCAGCACCTTGTCGAAGGTGTAGCCGGCCGACAGGTCCCACACCGAATACGATGCGACCCGCGCGTTGGTCTCGCGGTCGTAGTCGTTGTAGCCGGTGGTGAAGCGGTTGGTCAGCGCCGCGCGGGCGGCGCCGAAGGTCCAGGAACCGGTCAGGTTGTGTTTCCAGCGGGCAATCACCCCGTCACCCTTGAAGTCGCCGACCTTGTCGGTGAACGGGCCCTTGATGGTGCTCTGGAAGTCGTACTCGTCGACATAGGTGCCTTGCAGGCCCAGACCGAATTGACCGTACGGCGTGTTCGGGAAGCGATAGTCCAGCGACACATCGACGCCGTTGGTTTCGACGATGCCGAGGTTGGCGTTGCCGGTGACGATGTAATTGAGCGTGCCATCGGCGTTGCGCACGAAGCGGTCAGGGTAACTGCCGGCCTGATCGAACACGGTGGATTCCGGGAACGGCTGGATCTGGTTGGAGATGTGAATCCACCAGAAATCCAGTCCCACGGACAGATTACTGACCGGTTGATAGACGAAGCCCAGCGTCACGTTGCGCGCCTTCTCCGGGGCCAGGTCTTCGTTGCCGCCGATCTGGTTGAGGAACTGCTGACCGCAATCGCGCCCGCCGTTGCCGCCCGGTTGCACCACGCCGCCGGTACACAGTACCGGGTCGTTGTAGTAGCCCTGGGTGTAGGTGATGCTGCGCGGCGAATACAACTCATACAGCGACGGCGCGCGGAAGCCTTCGCTGTAGGCGCCGCGCACCACCAGTTCCTTGAGCGGCTGATAACGGAACGAATATTTCGGGTTGGTGGTGCTGCCGAAGTCGCTGTATTTGTCGTGACGCACGGCGGCGGACAATTCCAGGCTGTCGAGCACCGGCACGTTGATTTCCGCGTAGGCGGCTTTCACGCTGCGGTCGCCCTCGACGCTGCCGGCCGGGTCAATGCCCAGGCTCTGGATGTCGCCGGCGAAGGCTTCGAAGTCCTGGTGGAATTTCTCTTTCCGGTACTCGCCGCCCAGCGCCAGACCCGACGGGCCGGCACCGAACCAGTCACCGATTTCGCGGCTGATCCGCCCGTCGAAACCGGCGACCCGACCGACCGCCGTGGAATAGGCGCCGTGGTACGCGGCCTGGTCGATGTATTGCTGACCGGCGCTGGTCTGCGGGCCGAACGGGTTGAGCAGGCCGCTGGCCAGACCGTCGATCATCGCCTGATCGCTGACGTAGCCGCTGGTGACGCTGGAGACGATCTTGTTCTGGTTGTACGAGGCGCCGACGTTGTAGTCCCAGCCGCCGACCAGACCGTCGAAGCTCAGCAAAAAGCGCTGGCTGGTGTTCTGGTCTTTCGATTCGCGCGGGCCGGCGGCAGTTTCGCGCCAGTTCACGTCCACCGGTTGCGTCGGGTCGAGGGCGAAACCGGTGGGCGCCGGGGTGATGCCGTTGCCGGGGTAGTACGGCGAGGACGAATCCAGGCTCAGACCGGTCAATGGCGCCGGGCCGACGGCGGTGGCGTTGTTGTTGCGCGACCAGAAGTATTCGAGGTTGACGTTGTGGTCGTCCGCCAGTTTGCCGGTGGTCTTGCCGAAGAACGAAGTCTTCTCGGTCTGCGGCACCAGGTCGATGTACTCGCGGGTGCTGAAACGGCAGAGGCCGTCGCGGGCCACCAGGTTGGGGCCGTTGCAATTGCTGTTGGCCAGCGGGTTGGTGGCGTTGCCGTTCTGGCTGTAGTTGCCGGGGAACGCGGTGCCGGAGGTCTGGTCCAAGCCCCGCCCGGGCACGTAGTCGCGGGCGAAGGAGCGGTCGTTGGCGTCGAGGTTCTGCTGCTTGTTGTAGTTGAACACGCCGAGCACGTTGAAGCGGTCCTGTTCCAGGTCGCCGTAGCCCCAACTGGCGCTCATGTCCTTGGTCGCACCGCCGCCGCTGTGGGTCGGGGTTTCGCCGCCGAGGGTGAGCTGGCCGTCGGTCATGGATTTCTTGGTGATGAAGTTGATCACCCCACCGATGGCGTCGGTGCCGTACAGGGCCGAGGCGCCGTCGCGCAGCACTTCCACGCGCTCGATCGCGGCAAACGGGATCATGTTCAGATCCACCGCGCCGCCGGCCGAGTTGGTGCCCGACAGGGCGTTGTTGGCCAGTCGGCGACCGTTGAGCAGCACCAGCGTCTTGTTCGCGCCGATGCCGCGCATGTCGGCGAACGAGGCGCCGCCGGTGGCTGCGCCGACCGAGCCCGCGCTGTTGTTGATCGACTGGCTGCCGGTGATGCGCTGCACCAGTTCGGCGGTGGTGGTCACGCCCTGTTTGCGCAGCTCTTCAGCCTTGAGCACGGTGATCGGCACCGCCGTTTCCGCGTCGACCCGACGGATCGCCGAACCGGTCACTTCGACCCGTTGCAGTTGCGTGGTCGGCGCGACCACCGCCGCGGCGGCCGGGACGCTGTTGTCGTCCTCGGCAGCCTGAACCCCGGCGCCCATCCCCATGGCCACCAGGTACAACGGAACGAAACGGTGGCGGGAAATCGTCGCCACCAAGGGTTTGAGCGTGAAGCGTGGAGTGTTCATCAGCATGGTTGTTTCCGACTTTGTTAGACGTTTATCGAAATGGCCTTGTGAGCCCTCTTTGCACGGAGCACGGTGGTGCCGCGCCGCGAAAACCACTTTCTTCAAGCAAGCCGATCCCCTCCGAAGACGCGCTGCGTTTTTTCGGTCGGCCGATTGCGACGGGATTCAACGAACGGTGTCGGGCGCGTCCCTCACTGCGCGCCCGGCACCGCCGTCAGCGGGTGGTCATCACCGATATCTTGGTGATGCCCGAGCGCTCGATGGACGCCATGGCTTTGGCGACCTGGCCGTAATTCACGGCGGAGTCGGCCTGCAGCTGCACGCGCACTTCGGCGTCCTTGGCCTTGACCTCCTTGAGGCTGGCCTCCAGTGATTCCGGCGCCAGCTCGGTCTTGGCCAGGAAGAACTTGCCGTCCTGATCGACGCTGACCACCACCGGATCCTTCTTTTCGGCGGGGGCGACGGCGTCGGTTTTTGGCAGGTTGACCTTGATCGCGTTGGTCATCAGCGGCGCGGTGACGATGAACACCACCAGCAGCACGAGCATCACGTCCACCAGCGGCGTGACGTTCATTTCGCTGAGCACTTCATCGCTGTCTTGAGTGGAAAAGGACATCAGCTGGCCTCCCGCACGGCGGCCGTGGATTTGGCGATGGCCTGGCGGCTGATGGAAAACGCGCTGCGTGAGGCGAGGGCGTCGAAGTCGTGGGCGAAGTCATCCATGTCCGCCGAGGCCAGCTTCAGGCGCCGCAGGAAGAAGTTGTAAATCAGCACCGCCGGTACCGCGACGGCAATCCCCACACCGGTAGCGATCAGCGCGTGGCCGATGGGCCCGGCCACGGTTTCCAGGCTGGCCGAACCGCTGGCGCCGATGCTTTGCAAGGCTTCCATGATTCCCCACACCGTGCCGAACAGGCCAATGAACGGCGCGGTGCTGCCGATACTGGCGAGGATCGCCTGGCCGTTTTCCAGCGAGCGGCGTTCCTTCTGGATCTGCTGGCGCAGGTTGCGCTCCAGTCGGTCGGAACGGTTGATGGTGTGCGCCAGTTGCTGGGTGGTGCGCGGGGATTCTTCCACCAGCAAGGCTTCGAAACCGCTGCTGGCGATCCGCGCCAGCGAGCCCGGATACTGGCTGGCGTGTTCGGCGGCGGTCAGCAGGTCCGGTGCGCCCCAGAAGGCTTTGCTGAACTGTTTATTCTGGGTTTTCTGGCGCAGGTATTGCGCCGACTTGACCAGCAGGATCGCCCAACTGACCACGGAAAACAGCACCAGCCCCCAGAGCACGCCGGGGACAATCATCGAAGACAAAGAATCGTTCATGGCTACACCTCGCTTGCGTTAATCGGTTGTGAGTTCGGTTGTCGCGCCGTCATTGCGGCAATTTGAAATCGATGGTCTGGGTGGCGAAGCCGTCGATCGGTGTGTCGCCGCGTTTGGCCGGGATGAACTTCCAGGCCTTCACCGCTGCAACCGCCGCTTCATCCAGTTGCGGCTTGCCGCTGGATTTGGTCACCGTCACCGAGCCTGCGCGACCGTTGGCCAGCACCTGAATCCGCAGCACCACGCTGCCTTCCCAGTTGCGCCGCAGGGCCAGCGACGGGTATTCCGGCGGCGGGTTGCCGAGGCTGGCGAGGCCGGAAATCGCCGCCGACTCTTTCACCGGCCCCGGTGCCGCAGCAGGTGCCGGCGGCGCACTCGGGGTGGTCGGGGCGGCAGGCGCTGCCGGTTGCGCAGGGGCGGGCGGCGCTTTCGGCGGCTCGGCCTTTTTCACCGGTTTGGGTTTCTCGACCGGTTTCGGTTTTTCGATTGGCTTGGGTTTCTCCACCGGTTTGGGCGGTGGCTTGACCGCGTCCTCGTCTTCCACCGGTTGTTCCGGTTCGGGCGGTGGCGGTGGTGGGGGCGGCGGCTCCGGTGTCGGCGGGGCCGGCGGTGTCGGGCTGGTGAGCTCGACGGTCATTTCCGGAATTTCCGGTGGCGTGGGCAGCGGTTCGGCCCGCGCCTGTTGGAAAAACCACCAGGCGCCGCCGTGTATCAACGCCGACACCGCCACCAGCAACAGCATCTGCTGTTTGTTCAGGCCGCCGGGCTGAGAAGTGTTGGCCTTGTAGACGGGCCGACCCGCCACCGACGCAAGCGCTGCGTTCGGTACTGGCCCCGGCGGCGTTCTGTGCTTTACCGCATCGTTCATTAAAGCTCCCTCGGGTGGATGAAGGGCAATAAGGTGCCGTTCGAACAACACAGCGTTGTTCGAGTGAGTGGTCGCAACTTTCATACAGGTGTGCAGAAGCCGATAGTTGAACTATCTATTGAACAGGGCTTGTGCAGCTTATTGCTTCAGTAATGTCGACTTCGATGGTTCATTGATCCGGTCCGTGGCTGTTCTTTTATAAGTGAGTGTGCAATTGAGTGGCGAACATCATTCGTGCCCTCATGGTGGATGCAATAGCAACCGCTGTGCCAAAGAGTGACCAAATGTGTATCGGTTATTTCATGGGTGATACGTATGTCGCATTTATATAAGTTTCATTAAACAGGCCGGTTTTCCTGGGCGCATAACCTCACGATGGCCCTGATTGCAGGGCTTTTTTCAGGGCGAGACAGCTCTGGCGCGGTATCGCGCTGTTCAGCGAGATAGAGCGGCTGTTCTCGTGTCGGCCAGGGCGCGTGATGGTGCGTGGCGGACTGATTTGGTGCGGGTCAGTGTTTTAGCGGGTCACAGGCGAATGTTCCTCGTTCTTGTTCAAGTAAGGTCTGTCGTTCCGCTGGGTCGGTGTAATGACGGAAGTGCGGTTTTGGTGCACTTCGAGCATTAACTCCGAACAGCAAAACTTGTACGGGTGTGCTGTCTGAAAGTTATTGTCGAACAATCTGTTCTGGCATTCATTAATGCAGCGCGCACGCAATGACTGCTTGCGTGCTATTTAAAAAATAAATAGTGCAGGTGTTCAGGTAATAAAAGGAATGCACGGACTGTTCGGCGGGCGAACGTGGCGCAGGTAAACGGGCATGGAGAAAAGAGGGTGGCGCAGCAGATGAAGATTCACGCGGTGAACTCCTTGTTGCCAGCTCGGATACGCGAACTTTTGGTTCGGTATCGCACCTTACAAGAACGCGGATAGCGTTCGCTGATTGCTCTTGGTGCGGGATGGGCACCGCCAGCGCTGTTTTGCGAGATCAGGGATTCGCAAGCTGCCGATGAATGCGCAATCCGTGCCAAATTCGATACAACAGCTATAAATAGGGCCAGGCAGGACGCCTTTCGCAGTGGAGGAGGGGTTATGTATCAGCTCTACGGACATCGCAATTCAGGGGCGGCGGCCATCGAGGCGGCGCTCGAGCTGTGCCAGGTGGCTTACCGCTTCATCGATATCGAGGCCAGCGCGGAAGCGGCGCAGGAGCTGGCGCGGCTCAATCCGCTCAAACAGATCCCGACCCTGCAACTGCCGGACGGCAGTGTCATCACCGAAAGTGCGGCGATCCTGATTCATCTGGGGCAAAGCTTTGCGCAATCCGGCCTGCTGCCGGCCAATGGCGCTGACCGCGATCAGGCGATTCGGGGCCTGGTGTACATCGTCAGCAATTGCTATGCGGCCATCGGGATCATTGATTACCCGGAACGCTGGCTGGTGATGCCGGACGAGGCCTCGCGACAGAATCTGATGGCGGGTGCGCGGGAACGACTGCACTGGACCTGGGAGGTGTTTGCCGACCAGTTCTCGGCCGAGCTGTACCTGGACGATGAAACACCGGGCGCACTGGATGTGCTGGCGGCGGTGGTCACGCGCTGGGCCGGTGCCCGCGAACACCTGCGCCAGGCCCGACCCGGTTTCCATGCGTGGCTGCAACGCATCGACCGACACCCGGTGCTGGCGCCGGTCTTTGCGCGGCATTGGCCCGGCTGATTACTCCCCGCGAATGTACTGCTCCAGCTGTTTGATCAGCTCGGCCTGTTCGGCAATCGCTTCCTTGACCAGGTCGCCGATCGACAACAGGCCGATCAGCTTGCCGTCCTCCACTACGGGCAAGTGACGCAGACGTTTGTCGGACATGATGCCAAGGCAAGTGTCGACGGTCTGGTGGGTGTCCACCGTAATCACGTTCGCCACCATGATGTCGCGTACCGGCGTGCCCACCGAAGAGCGCCCGTGCAGCACCAGTTTGCGCGCGTAATCGCGCTCGCTGATGATGCCCACCACTTTGTCGTCTTCCACCACGAGCAAGGCGCCGACGTTCTTCTCGGCCATTTTCATCAGCGCTTCGAGCACCATGTGATCGGGTTTGATCTGGTGCACTTCCTGATTTTTCTGATCTTTGAGCTTGAGCAGCTGGGCGACGGTTTTCATGGCGGTTACTCAGGTGTTGTCGTTGTTCTCCAAGCATCGTAGACGCAGGCGCACAGAGCAAGGCCGCAAAACGGCAGATAACACGCAAAAAACGTCATTTCCCGGTAAATGACTCAAACCCTTTGCCGATTGCAGGTGCGACCACAAGCCGCCACATGTTTCGAAACAGAGCCCGAAACGAACAGCGCTGCGTTTTTTGTAGACTCCAGGGCCCTTAATGTCATGGATGACAGCTTTAACATGCAAAACGTACGGATCAGCAGCCAACAATCGCCCGACAACGCAGCAGCCCGATCCATCGCAGGTTCAATTCCTTCCTGGTTGTTGAAGTCCAGAGACGCTCATCGTCTCGCCATGCGGACAGCAGCCGGGCGTGATCTGCCCTGGTATCACCAGGCGTCGGCAGCGCAACGCATGGCCCTCAAAAAGGCACTTGAGGCCAGTTGGCAATCACGCAACCAGTCCGACAGGATCTTTGGCCGTCTCAAGGAAATCGAAGCGTTCGCCGAGTCGTTATTGATCGAAGCGCTCAAGACCCGATTCGGCATCACAGTCGATATCAGAACGACTTATCTCAGAACCTATCGTTCAACGGGGTTGGCCGGTGGGTTTGAAATGCGGACAGTGTCCTTGCTCGAAGCGGCGCTGAACAACTTCGAAGTCGAGGAAACACGAGGCGGTTATTTCGACGCAGCCAGCCAGTTCATCACCCGACCTTCGGCGACGGGGCAGTTCGAGATCGTCCCCGTCAAGTCTCGGCTGTCAGTCGAGGCCTTTGCCTCACTCTGTCGTGAACTGGATATCGGTCGCCAATACCAGACCTGTCTGAACGGTTTTTTCGACTTCACCCAACCGGTGGCCAAGGCACGGCTGCAACTGGCGTTTCAGACCTGTGAAAAAGACGCTCTGGTGGTAGCCAGCGAACTCGCGCTCCTGAAAGGAGACATTGATTCGCAGACCCATGCGCTGCTTTTGCGGCTGACACAAGGAGACCGATTATTAACGCTCGGCGTAAAAAACCTGCATTGCCATACGGTCACGATGATGGGGATCGATCTGAGTTCAATCCTTCTGATCGCGGCAGACCTTGAGGGCAGCCGCTCGGTCGAGCCTGTCATTGCCTACGTCCCTCATGATCCCCGGCATCCGGTCAGGCAATATCCCTCGGCTGCCCGTTTCGCGGCGGTGCTGACCGACCAGTTGCGGGATCCGGATTACCAGCAGTTTTTCAGTCGTTTCGTTCCCCATCGGCACCGTGGGAATTTCTTCTTTCAGCTCAATGAGCGGCTTGTAGAACTGAAATGGCATGCGTCCGATCCTGGTACGCAACAGCCGACGTGGCGCCCCGAGCCGGTGGCCAATCCGGATTTGAGACTGGCCGGTGCAAGAATTGCCGGTGAAGTCTGGGACCACGTCTTTACACGTCACTTGAATCAGTTGTTCGCCGACGCCAGGACTCGGGCCGTTCCGACTGGCGATGAAGACGCGAAGTCGCGCTGGGCGCGTTGGGACAGTTTTCAGAAGGTCGCTCTAACTGTGCTTGAGGTTGGCCTCTTCGTTGCCGCACCCTTTGCGCCTCTTTTGGGCGAGCTGATGCTGGCCTACACCGCTTATCAGCTGCTGGATGAAACCTTCGAAGGCATTGTGGAGTGGTCTGAAGGGCAGCGCATTGAAGCGGCAGAGCACGTCCTCGGCGTGGTCGAAGACCTTATTCAGTTGGGCGCTCTGGTAGCGGCAGGTGAGGTGCTGACTGCCTTGAAACCGCTCAAGTCATCGCCATTGATCGAGCGAATGGAAGTCGTGGAGTCGAGCGATGGTCGATCGCGTTTGCGTACCTCGGAGCCGGAAACGACCGTTGCGCAAGATCACGAACGCGTCGATGAGACACCACTCGGCACGGGAGACATGCCAGGCCTGGAGGCGCGCTTCAAGGCGCTCTATCCACAGTCGACCGAACAGACCTTCGTTGATTTTGTCCGCAAGTCAGGCACACCAGCTCAGGCACTGCAACGGATTGGCGAGCTAGAGCAAAACTATCAGGCAATGAGCGATACCCTGGACGGGTGGGTGGCCATCGAGAAGGGTGATTTGTTGCCCATGGATCAGCGTTACCACAAGGGACGCTTTGCCGAGGCGATCAAGCGTTGCTGGCAAGCCGCGCATACACCTTCGGCGAACGGTTACACCCTGGATCTGGACTTTCACTGGACCAGTGACTTCCTGGAATATCTGCCGACGCTGGACGTCGAGTTCCCGCATGTCAGCGCCTTGCGGTTTCGCAGTGCGGAGTTGCGTACCGATATCGATGGATTTCTGGATTATTTCCCCGATCTGAAATCACTGGACTTAAGCGACAACAACCTTGTTGCACTGCCGAGTCTGAAGGGGAGCTTGAGGGGGCTGGAGTCGTTGGATATGTCCGCCAACCAATTGAGCCTGAGCGCTGAAAGTGTCGCGGAACTGGCGGCTCTGACTCATCTGCAAACGTTGAGTCTTGGGAATAACCCAGCGTTGTCGCGGCCACCGGACATCAGTCGCCTGTCTGAGCTTGTGACGCTGGATCTGCATGGCAACGGTCTGGTGGATTGGCCCCAAGGATTGTTTGCCCTGGCAAGGCCGCGGGGCTTCGAACTGGATCTGCTGGACAATCCGATTGCTCGAATACCTCAGGTGGTACCTGGCTCCGAACAGGCCAGACTGGTTGCCCGTACACGTTTGAGCCGTGATCGATTGCCTGACCCGGTTCGTGAGCAGTTTCAGGCCTGCATGCGTTCAGTCGGTTATGACCCTGCGCGCAGCTACCCGCCCAAGGGTGAGAATACCAGTGTGCACTGGCTGGAGGGCGTGAACGGCTCGGAACTGCAGAGCAGGCAGACCAGGTGGAATCAGCTTGAGGCGCAAGCGGACTCCCAGGGTTTTTTCGAAGTTCTGGAGCAGTTGGTCGAATCGGCTGATTACATCGAAGCTGCGAACCGTGCGGAGCTTACGCAGCGGGTTTGGCGAATGATTGATGCGGCTACGCAAGACGCGCCGTTGCGCGAGGAGCTGTTTGGCATGGCCATCCATCCAGAATCGTGCGCGGATGCCGGTGCGCAGATATTCAATGAAATGGGCATCAAGGTATTGATCCGCGAAGCTCATATGGCGGGCACTCCCGAGCAGATTGAAGCTGCACTGATAACGCTGGCCAAAGGCAAATCCCGACTGGATCAGGTCAATGAGATTGCACGGGCCACTGTCAGGTCCCGTCTGCTGGCTGGTGAAACATTTATCGCAGTGGATGAAGACGGGGACATGACTGGCACGATCGATGAGGTGGAAATTTATCTGGCGTTCCAGACCGGCCTGGCGCAACGGCTGGAACTGCCGTGGCAATCGCGGGGCATGTTGTTTCGGGAGATAGGCGAGGTCACGGATGCCCGGATTGATAAGGCTTATGACTCCATCCTGGGACTTGAGGCGGGTGAAGGGCTGGTCAACCAGATCATCGAGCAACGCTTCTGGCGCAAATATCTGAAAAGACGGCATCCGCAAGTGTTTGGGCAGAATGCTCTGGAATTCAATACAAGGCAGGAGGCGTTGTTCGCGCGACATGTGACGGGGGCGCTGACGCAGCCAGTGTACGAGCGAGAGTTGCTGGCATTGGCCGAGGAGCGTAAGGGGTTATTGAAAACGCTGACGCTGGATGCGTTGAACAAAGCGGCATAGGCCGTCGCGAGATAATCGCCGCTCAGGCTCACCCTGACCGGCTTTCGTCTACCTGCACGCCGCTTATTGCAGTGCATCCAGCTGGTTTTTCCAGATCTCGTGTGTCAGGCCGGTGGAGCCTGTCAAAACGTTGAAGGGTTTGACTGCATTGTCGTAAGTGGCCACCAAATGCCCGGCGCAACTGAAGCAGGCTTCAAAAGCCTGAGCGTGTTCGACGTTTTGCAGTCGTTGCGTCACCAGGGAGATCGACTCGGGATCGAGGTCGGCATATGGGAACAGTGTTTTCTGGATGTAGAGGGCGGCACTGGCGGCCTGCACTTCTGCATGAGCCCCCGGCAGGCCTCGACTGGCGGGCAGTTTCATATCGCTGGCTCTGATATGCAGCTCCATGCGCTCCAGTATTTGAGAGTGGATAGCGGGCACTTCGTACTCCATCCCTGCGAGACTGGTGGGCTCGGTTGATGCGCCTACGTACACTTTGACTGCGAAATTTCTGTCTTTCAGGCGATTGGTGTATTGCTTCTCCATATGGTCTTTGAAAAGCCCGAAGTCAGTGATCTGATAGACGCCCAGAGAAGCGAGATTGTCGTCTCCAAGGGTGTAATCGACCGGTCTGGACAGATGGATCCCGTGTTCGGCACTCGTCAGGGTTTCCGTCAATGGGATATTGATGAAGTCAGTGAGGATTACGTCCTCTTCCGCGCCTTCCCCCGGGATCAGTGCGCCGGCGTGTGCCACGGCAACGTTGCTTCGAAATTTCTTCGAGAATCGAGAATCCGGGTTTGCCGCCAGTCTTTTCTTGATCTGTGCAGGGGTGCCTGCCGCTGCAGTGTTGCCCGCCGTTATCATGGCGGTCGTTCGGCCACTGACTCGCTGGTTGAGCCTTTCGCCAGTCAACCCAAGCACGTCTACAGCGCTGACGGGATTGTTCCTGACCATCGCATACAGATTCCATCCATCCACCGCGCCAGCCGGGTCAGCACTGATCCAGCGCAGGCACCACCAGGCGTAGTAGCGCCTTCCATAGGCATAGAGCCCGGTTTCGTCCATCTCCTCGCCCGAGTAACGCAGGGTCTTGTAACTCACTTCCCGTGCCGAGCCTGCCGTCAACGCGGCCGTACCGCCGAAAGGGTAGTAGTCTTCCTGGCTGATCAGGCGGGCCTGCTGATCGAGCTCGATCATGCCGGAGTGCTGAATGTCGTCGAGGCAGTAACGCACTTGATCGTTATCGACTTCAGCGGGGCGTCCGGCGATCCAGTGCAGGCAGCGCACATTGCCAATCGCATTCGGCAAGGTAATGACATGCAAGACCTCGCCGGTTTCCCGCGTGCGGATTTCCAGGCCGTGCAGGTAGTAAACCTGTTGAAAGTGAGAGGTGGACGGGGTGTGAGTCTCATGCCGTTTGGAAACCCTCCTGCCACCGCTGTAGCGATAAGTTTCCTTGTCATCCGGTTCGCTACTGCGCTCAATCAGCGTGACGCTGCTCAGTTGGTCGTGGAGGTTCCATTCAAGGGGTTGACCCGGATGCAACTGCTGAAGATTGCCATGACGATCAAACAGCGCGGGAAAGTCCGGGTCGGGATCTCCTGCCTGCCATTGCACGCCCCGATTGCTTGAAGGCTGAATGAACATCTGTCGGGTATACCCACCCACCGCGCGGGTATGTACCATCCGGGTCATATTGCCGCCTGTGTCGTAACTGTAGGTCTGGCGGTAATTGAGATGATGGGCGGGATCGCTCGGCACCGGGCGGCCCGGGGTGCCGGTCGCAGGCAAGGCGTCATGACCGGTAGCGCTGATCAGTCGGTACAACGAGTCATAGGTAAAGTGACGGATCCCGCTGATACGCTGGTTAGCAAAAAACTTCGGTTGAAAGGTGTGATCCTGAAGGCTGACCACGTTGCCGGTATTGTCATAGCCATACTCCAGATACTGGCGCAGGGGCTGGCCGGGCACCCCAGCCTTGATGCTGGTCAGCCAGCCATTGGCATCGTCGTAATTCCAGGTTCGAATCACCCCATTGCCCAGTGTCTGTTCCTCGGGCAACCCTTCTGCGTTGTAACGACAGCCTTTGAGAATGTCCTGGACGGAGTGGCTGCCAGCAAGTTGCAACGTCACCTGTATCAGTTGTCCGGCGACGTCGTATCGAGATTTTTGCAAGTGACCACCGGCATCGGTCTGGCTGAGTGGCTTGCCGTCGGCGCCGTAGTGCCATCGGGTGGTGTAGGTAGCGCCATCGAGCGTTTGGGTTTCTGCAAACGGCAACCCCGACAGACTGAATGGTCCGAAGTCCGTTGATCCTGAAGGGTCGACTTTGTGAATGAGCTGTCCGCGGATGTTTTGCCCGGGATCAGCGTCCGCCTGGCCGTAGGTCAGTGTTTCGATATCGGGTTGGTCATTCACTCCGACGGCAAGCAGGCGCAAGCGGCTGTCGTAGACGTTGTTCCATACGTTGCCGCGTCCATCCCAGCGGGTGAGCACTTGATCGGCCAAGCCGGACAGGATCACACGATCACCGGAGTCGACACTCTCGGTCTTGAGCACTTGCCCTATCAACCCATGCACGGTCACCAGATTGGGTTTGGGTGCGCTGCCAAAGAGGCGGGGATCCCAGCACTCCACCAGGCGGCCAGCGGAGTCGTAGTGATTTCGGGTAATCAGTGACTCTGTCGGTGCCCCCGCCGTCGTGCGCAAACAGGACACCTCGCGAACCGTCAGGCCTCGCCCGTCCATAACGATGAGTGAAGGCGTACGGTGATGTACGGAGGCATTCAATTTGCCCAATCCTGCGATGCATCGCACCAATGAGTGTTCGAGGCAGTTCCTATGCGAATGCTATCAACATTGATGTGACGGGTAACCTGTCAACTTTGACAGTGCCCAGGCTTTGGCGCTCGTCAGCAATATCGCCCCGAGACGCGTAAACTCGCCACTCTGGTTCAATTGTTGAGGCTGCAGTGGTGGATTTACAGCAGGGCTTCGTCCTGACCCGGCATTGGCGCGACACCCCGGCCGGCACCGAAGTCGAGTTCTGGCTGGCAACCGACGCCGGGCCGCGCCGTGTGCGCCTGCCGCATCAGCCGTCGGTGGCGTTCATCCCGGCGGCGCAGCGCGAGCAGGCCGAGCGGGTGCTGGCGGACGAAAAGAACGTCGAACTGCGCCCCCTGGCCTTGCAGGATTTCGAGCATCGCCCGGTGCTTGGTCTGTATTGCCAGCAGCACGGCCAGTTGATGCGCCTCGAAACCGCGCTCAACCGTCACAGTGTCGATGTTTTCGAAGCCGATGTGCGACCGCCCGAGCGCTATTTGATGGAGCGTTTCATCACCGCGCCGGTGTGGTTCAGCGGCACGCCCGATGCCGACGGTGTGCTGCTCGACGCGCACCTCAAGCCTGCACCCGACTATCGCCCGCAACTGCGACTGGTTTCGCTGGACATCGAAACCACCGAGCAGGGCGAGTTGTATTCCATCGCGCTCGAAGGCTGCGGCGAACGGCAGGTGTACATGCTCGGTGCGCCGAACGGCGATCACAGCGTCGTCGACTTCGACCTCGAGTACTGCGAATCGCGGACCCTGATCCTCAAGAAACTCAACGACTGGTTCGCCCGCTACGACCCCGACGCGATCATCGGCTGGAACCTCGTGCAGTTCGACCTGCGGATTCTCCACGAACACGCCCGGCGCCTCGGCGTGCCGCTCAAGCTCGGGCGCGGGGGGGAGGAAATGCAGTGGCGCGAGCACGGCAGCCGCAATCATTACTTCGCGGCAGCGGCAGGAAGGCTGATCATCGATGGCATCGAATCCCTGCGTTCGGCGACCTGGAGCTTTCCCTCGTTCAGTCTGGAGAACGTCGCCCAGACGTTGCTCGGCGAGGGCAAGTCCATCGACAACCCGTACCAGCGCATGGACGAGATCAACCGCATGTTCGCCGAGGACAAACCGGCGCTGGCCAAGTACAACCTCAAGGACTGCGAACTGGTCACGCGGATCTTCGCCAAGACCGAGCTGCTGAAGTTTTTGCTGGAGCGCGCCAGCGTCACCGGTCTGCCGGCGGATCGCAGCGGCGGCTCGGTGGCGGCATTCACCCATTTGTACATGCCGTTGATGCACCGCCAGGGTTTTGTGGCGCCTAACCTCGGCACCAATCCACCGCAGGCCAGCCCCGGCGGGTTTGTCATGGACTCGCAACCGGGGCTTTACGAATCGGTGCTGGTGCTCGACTACAAGAGCCTTTATCCGTCGATCATCCGCACCTTTCTGATCGACCCGGTTGGGCTGATCGAAGGCTTGCAGCATCCTGACGACAGCGACTCGGTGCCGGGTTTTCGCGGCGCTCGTTTCTCTCGCACCCGGCATTGCCTGCCGTCCATCGTCGCCCGGGTCGCCGAGGGTCGCGAGACCGCCAAGCGCGAACACAACGCGCCGTTGTCCCAGGCGCTGAAGATCATCATGAACGCTTTCTACGGCGTGCTCGGTTCCAGCGGTTGCCGGTTTTTCGATACGCGACTGGCGTCATCGATCACCCTGCGCGGCCACGAAATCATGTTGCGCACCCGGCAGTTGATCGAAGCCCAGGGCCACGCGGTGATCTATGGCGACACCGACTCGACTTTCGTCTGGCTGCGTCGCCCCCACGGTCAGGAAGAAGCGGCGACCATCGGCCGGGCGCTGGTTGCACACGTCAACGACTGGTGGCGCGAGCATGTGCGTGAGCAATACGGGCTGGAAAGCGCCCTCGAATTGCAGTTCGAAACCCACTACAAACGCTTCCTGATGCCGACCATCCGTGGCGCGGAAGAGGGCAGCAAAAAGCGCTATGCCGGCCTGGTGACTCGTGCCGACGGCAGCGAAGAAATGGTCTACAAAGGCCTGGAAACCGTGCGCACCGACTGGTCGCTGCTGGCCCGGCAATTCCAGCAGGAACTGTACGAGCGGATCTTCCAGCGCAAGCCGTATCAGGATTACGTGCGTGAGTACGTGCGCAAGACGTTGGCCGGCGAGTTCGACGAGCGACTGGTCTACCGCAAGCGCCTGCGCCGCACCCTCGACGACTACGAACGCAACGTGCCGCCCCACGTGCGCGCCGCACGGCTGGCAGACGATTACAACGCGCAACACGGTCGCCCGCGCCAGTACCAGAACGGCGGCTGGATCAGCTACGTCATCACCCTGGCCGGGCCCGAACCGCTGGAAGTGCGCCGCGCGGCCATCGACTACGACCACTACATCACCCGCCAGCTGCAACCGGTGGCGGATGCGATCCTGCCGTTTGTCGACGACGATTTCTCAACCCTGATCGGGGGGCAACTGGGCCTGTTTTGAGTCCAGCAGTTGCAGGGTCCATTCGTCCTGAATTCCGTGGAAGTAACGCTCCAGCGCCTGATGCCAGAGGCTGTCGTCGTCGGCGAACTGGGCGAACAGGGTCATTGAGGAGTGGAATTTCAGGTCGTCCGGGTGGCCGAAAATCTCGGCAATCGAACGCTGCTGCACATTCAGTACAAGCTGCGCACACGTGCGCAGCCGGGCGCCGAGCAGCTCATGGGCCAGATAGGCCCTGGCCTCGCCGGCCGAGCCAATTGCGAACCGCCGCGACATCTCGCTGCCGCCGAGCCCGGCGAACTGCGGGAACACAAACCACATCCAGTGGCTGCGCTTGCGGCCCTCGTCGAGCTCGCGCTGGACCCGTTCGAACACCGGATCCTGGGCGAGCACGAAGCGTTGCAGGTTGAATGGATCGTCCTGATCAGTGCTTCTCATGGCGAAGCCCTCTGTCAGTCGGCGGTGGCTCAGACCATGGCCAGCCGCTGCTTGCGTTGTGGCGCGTGAAACGCCTGGTCCAGCGCCGCCAGATCCCCGGCATCGAGTTGCAGCTGCGCCGCTTGTGCATTGAGCTGCACGTGTTCCGGGCGCACGGCCTTGGGAATCGCAATCACCCCATCCTGACGCAGAATCCACGCCAGCGAAACCTGTGCCGGGGTCACGCCGTGACGAGCGGCAATCTGTTTCAGCACCGGCTCGGCAAGCATGGCGCCGCCCTGGCCGATGGGGCAGTACGCCATCAGCGGCATGCGCTGTTGCTGGCACCACGGCAGAAGATCGAATTCGATGCCGCGTTCCTCCAGGTTGTACAGCACCTGATTGGTCGCGCAGGCCGAACTCGACAGTTCCTCAAGATCGTCGACGTCGAAATTCGACACGCCCCAGCGACCGATCTTGCCGTCCTCGCGCAGACGCTCGAAAGCCTCGACGGTTTCTTCCAGCGGATACTGGCCGCGCCAATGCAGCAGATAGAGGTCGATGTAATCGGTGTCGAGCCGGCGCAGGCTGCGCTCGCAGGCCTGGGGAATGCCTTTGCGGCTGGCGTTGTGCGGGTAGACCTTGCTCACCAGGAACACTTGATCGCGCAGGCCGGCGATGGCTTCGCCGACCACGCTTTCGGCACCGCCCTCGGCGTACATTTCGGCGGTGTCGATCAGGGTCATGCCCAGCTCGATGCCGCTGCGCAGGGCGGCCACTTCACGCTTGTGCGCCGAGCGGTCTTCGCCCATGCGCCAGGTGCCCTGACCAATCACCGGAACCTGCACGCCAGCCAATTCGAGGGTACGCATTCAAACCTCCTTTCTGAAACGGTCGATATCTTTAAGTGGGCAGCAGGATAGCCCATGGGTTCCCAATGAGGCGTATCCACCAGTTAAAGCGTATATGGCGAGGCTCTGTTGTTCCGATGTCTTGAACTGGAATTTCGGAAGTGCGCAAGAAGTTGCGCAGTTGTCCGTAACAAGACCCGGTTAAAACCTCCTGCAAGCCTTGCCAATCAAGGCCTCCAGCCAAGTGCGCAAGAAGTTGCACAGTACTGCGCAACTTCTTGCGCACTTTTCGACAAATGCAGTGGGAATTTTCGCCGTATCTGTGAAGAAAACTTACCAAGCCCCCGGTTTATAAGGGTTTGAAAAAGTTGGCATACTAATTGATGGCCATTGGCCGCCTTTTGGGTGATATCACCGGTCGAGGCACCTTCACTACTCAAAGAATTTTTGCCGCCAGATCCTTAGCGATCTGGCGCGTATCGCAGCACTGCGCAAGGGACAAGGGAATGTTCTCACCGGCCAACCAGCCTCATTTCAATCTGACCATCGATGGCGCGGACAGCGACTTTCAGGTGCTGTCGTTCACCGGTCGGGAAGCCCTCAACACTCCCTTTGAATTCGAGCTGGAACTGGTCAGCGAAAAGGCCTCGATCAACCTCGAAGGTCTGCTGCACAAACTGGCGTTTCTTCAGCTCTCGCCGAGCGGCACCGGGATCCACGGGCTGATCTACAGCATCGCCCAGGGCGAGGCGGGCAAGCGCCTGACCCGCTACAAAATCTCCCTGCGACCGCAGCTTTCGTACCTCGCGCACCGCTTCAACCAGCGCATTTTCCAGCAGATGACCGTGCAGCAGATCATCAGTGAGGTGCTGGAAGAGCACGGGATCCTCGCCAGCGATTACCACTTCCAGCTGAGCGCGATCTATCCCGAGCGCATCTACTGCACGCAGTACGATGAAAGTGACCTGCACTTTGTCCAGCGCCTGTGCGAGGAGGAGGGGATCCACTACCACTTCCAGCACACCTCAAGCGGCCACAAACTGACCTTTGGTGATGACCAGACGGTGTTCCCGAAACTGGCGCCGGTGGCGTATCAGCAGGACTCCGGGCTGGTGGCGGACCAACCGGTGGTCAAGCGTTTCGGCCTGCGCCTGGCCACCCGCACCAGCCGCACCACGCGGCGCGATTACGACTTCGTCAAACCGAAGATCGAGCTGGAGAGCGACGCCAAGAGCAGCGCCCAACCGGACCTGGAAGATTACGATTACCCGGGCCGCTTCGTGGATCGCGAGCGCGGCAAGCACCTGGCCAACCGCAACCTCGAACGCCACCGCAGCGACTATCGCCTGGCCGAGGGCAACAGCGACCAGCCGATTCTGGTCACCGGGCATTTTCTGGCCCTGACCGACCACGCCAATCCGACGTGGAACGACCTGTGGCTGCTCACCGAAATCTTCCACGAAGGCAAGCAGCCGCAAGTGCTGGAAGAGTCGGTGACCAGCGACACCACTGACCTGAAGGACGATTTCCATCAGGGCTATCGCAACCGCTTCAACGCCATCCCCTGGGACGTGCCGTATCGTCCGCCGCTGGATCACCCGAAGCCCAAGGTCCTCGGTTCGCAAAGCGCCGTGGTCACCGGTCCCGAAGGTGAAGAAATCTTCTGCGACCAATACGGCCGGGTGAAGGTGCAGTTCTTCTGGGACCGCGAAGGCCAGCACGACGACAAGACCACCTGCTGGATGCGCGTGGCCTCCAGCTGGGCCGCTGAAACCTTCGGTTCGATCAATATTCCGCGGGTCGGCATGGAAGTGCTGATCACATTCCTCGAAGGCGATCCCGACCAGCCCTTGATCACCGGTTGCCTGTACCACGGCGCCAACCTGCCGCCGTACAAATTGCCGGACTTCAAGACCCTGGCCACGGTCAAGAGCAAGGAATACAAGGGCAGCCGCGCCAACGAACTGCGCATCGACGACACCACCAGCGAGATCAGCATCGCGCTGCGCAGCGATCACGGCGCGAGCGCGATCAACCTTGGTTACCTGACCCATCCACGTCCTTCAGGTGGGCAGCCACGCGGCGAAGGTTTTGAGTTAAGAACCGACCGTCACGGCGCCGTGCGTGCCGGTGCCGGTCTGCTGATCACCACCGAACCGCGACCGAACGAATCCAAGCACCACAAGGACCTGCCGGAAACCGCCGAGCGCCTGGCCACCGCCAGCGATCAACAGGACGGGTTCGCCACGCAGGCCAAAGAGCTTCAGGCTCAAGAGGCCGGCGATCAGGACGACGTGGCCAAAGCGCTGCACGCCCAGCACCAAGGCGTACTCGGCAGCGGTCCGGCGAACCTCACCGCCAACGAATTCCCCGAGTTCACCGAGCCGCATCTGGTACTGGCGAGCCCGGCCGGTATCGCCCTGACCACGCCGCGCTCCAGCCATATCGCCACTGGCGAACACCTGGCGCTGAGCAGCACGGGGCACACCAGTTTCTCCATCGGCAAACGTCTGCTGGCCAGCGCCAGTCGCGGCATGCGCCTGTTCGTGCAGAGCATGGGCTGGCGGCTGGTGGCGGCGTCCGGCGACATCGACGTCAAGGCGCTCAAGGACAGCATCAACCTGCTGGCCAAACTCAACATCACCGCCAACGCTGACCGCATCACCATCACCGCCAAGACCGAACTGGTGATCCAGGGCGGCGGCAGCGCGACGACCTACAACGCCGGCGGCATCACCCACGCCACCAGCGGCCCGTACACCGCGCATGCGGCGAACTTCGCCTACACCGGGGCGAAATCCCTGGCCGGCGTGTTCCCGGAACCGCCGAAACCGGGCAAGGGCAACCTCGAATTGTTCAACCAGTACGCTGGGCGTCAGGGCATCAAGGACGGCGACTACGAAGTCATCGATGCGCTGGGCAAAAGCATCAAGGGCAAGCTCGACGCGAAGGGGTTCGCCAGTGTTGCCGGCGCCGCACCGGGCCCGGCGCGGGTGCTGTTCGGCAAGGATCCGGCGGACACCTGGAGCGACGGCAGCTACATCGGCAAACCGGAATGGCCGTTGAATCCGCCGGGCGCGGAAGACATTCCGAGCCAGGTGCAGGCCATGGTGGCGCAGGCGTTGCCGAGCAAGAACTGGGACATGTTGGAGAAGGGCAAGGAATTGGCACAGACAGGGATGGGTGCAATGCAGACCGCGCAAGGTGCGATGCAAACGACGCAGCAGGTGAAGGGTGCAGTGCAAGGCGGAGCGGCCGGGCTGCCGAAACTGGCGAGTGCGGCGTTGCCGAGTGCGTCGGGGATTCTCGGGGCGGCGAGCAAGGCGGGCAAGTTGCCGAGTCTGCCGGCGCCGACGCTTCCAAAAACTTCCTTGAAAACCCCGGGCCTGCCGGCGGGTGAGATGCTGTCATGACCACTGAAAGTGCTGCTGTAAAACGTGAACCTCAGGTTGCCATTGTTCCCCTGAATGCCATCGATATTCAGGACGTTGCGAGTAGCGCGGCGACTTTCGACGCTTGGCTTCAATCCACCAGCGGCGGGGTGGTCACCCTCGACCGGATCAAAAACGTTGCCGGTGCTTTACCCGTGGTGGGCAACATCATGGCGCTGGTCGATGCGTTGGGTGACATCGTCACGCTGTCGAACGCGCAGAAACGTGATCTGCTCGCCTGGGCCAGTCTCGGTATCAATCTGATCGGTGTTTTGCCGCTGCCACCGGCGATGGCGGCAGCCCGGATGACCCTGCGTCCGACGCTGTTTCTGGTGCGTCAGGAGATGAGGGCCAGCAGCAAGTTATTGCTCAGCACCTCCGTGATCGAGGTGCTGGTAGGTCACCTGAACGCCTCGATTATCGGCACGCTGGATGATTTCGTTGAACAGGCCAAAGGCAAGCTGCCGGGCATTCTGGCGGACGCTGGCAAGCTGGGCGAAGACGTTATCAACGAGATTGCCAAAGGCCTCGAGACGGTGGCCAATGGCAAGCTTGATGCCAAGGGCGACCTGAACGCGGCTGGTGCACAAGCGAGTGCGGCGGTCGATCAATTCAAGAATGATCCCCTTGCATCGTTCGGCAACATCTTCGGCGCCGCGTGCAGCGCTTATAAGGCCGCAGGCAAAGGCTTGGCCAACAGTGCAGCCGATCACCTGCTGCCCGATGACGTGAAGAAGCGGGTTGCTACGGAAACCGCAAAACTGCGGGCGATGGGCCCGGAACTACGCACCCAATTAAGCAAGCTGGACGACGAGTCCGTTCAGAACTCCATTGGTTGGTTGCTACTGATCCTTTCCAGCGCCGTGACGTTGTGGCGCAAGCGCAATGCCCATGGCCAGAACGCCGCCGTCCACCCGGAGAAGACCGGACAGGCGAAGCGTACGGCATCTGAGGGGCAGTTGGCCGCCCACGGCCAACAGGCACCGGCGAAAGGCGCGCCCAATCCAAAGAAAGGCCCCTGTGAATGTGCCACGGACTTCAGCATCAATTTCGCCTTGGGTTCGGAAAGCCTCAGCCATACCGATTTCAGCCTGCCCGGCCCCTTCCCGATCGAATGGACACGCACTTACAACTCTCGTCTCGACGCCTACGATCAGAGCGAACTCGGCGCCCGCTGGATCAGCGAATTCACCACGCGTTTCGACTGCGTGGATGAAGGCCTGACGTTCTACGACGCCGACGGCCGTGACCACAGCTATCCGCTGCCCAAAGTCGGTTTGTTCCACTACGACCCCATCGAAAACATCACCCTGGTTCGTGCCAGCGAAGATCAGCTGTTGCTGTGCCGTGGTTTCGAACGCAAGGAAACCTACGTCCGCCGTGGCCAGCGTTTTGTGCTGAGCAACATCTCGCTGCGCAACGGCGCCGGAATCATGCTGCATTACGAGCATCGCCACGGCGAACAATCGGTGCTCTCGGACCTGATCACCTATCAGGAAAACGACTTCACCAAGGTTCACTTGCACCTCGGCACGCTGATTGACGATCACGGCCGACTGACGGGTCTCTGGCAAATCGTTGACGGCGAACCGCAGCGACAGCTCTGCGCCTACCAGTACGACGCCTATGGCGACCTGATTCAAGCACAGGACGAGAACGGTGCAGTCTGGTCGTATAAGTTCGAGCATCACCTGATCACCCGCTATACCGACCGCACCGGACGCGGCATGAACCTGCAGTGGGACGGTCCGGGCTCCAAGGCCAAAGCCATCCGCGAATGGGCCGATGACGGCAGCTTCGATACGCGCCTGGAGTGGGACGAAAACATCCGTCTGACCTACGTCACCGATGCGCTCGGCAACGAGACCTGGCACTACTACGACATCCTTGGCTACACCTACCGCATCCGTTACGCGGATGAGCGTTCGGAATGGTTCTTCCGCGACGAGGCCAAGAACATCGTGCGCCGCGTCAATGCCGACGGCAGCACCGATCGCTACAGCTACGATGAACGCAGCAACTTGCTCGAACACATCCGCGCCGATCACACGGTGATGCATTACGCCTACGACGATCAAGACATGCTGATCAAAATCAGCGATGCTGAGGGTGGTCAGTGGCAACGCGCCTATGACGACCAAGGCAACCTGGTCGAAGCGCTCGATCCGCTGGGCAACAAAACCGAATACGCCTACAACAAATCCGGTCAGCCCACCGCGATCAAGGATGCCAACGGCAACGAAAAGGCCCTGGATTACAACGATGCCGGGCAGTTGGTTGAGTACGTCGATTGCTCGGGCAAGACCAGCGCCTGGGAATACAACGAACTGGGGCAGATGATCTGCTTCACGGACGCCGCCGGGAACTCCACCGAATACGAATACAAGGCCGGCCAACTGGTGCTGATCAAGCACCCGGACAAGACTGAGGAACGCTTTGAGCGCGACGCCGAAGGCCGGTTGTTGACGCATGTCGACGGTCTCGATCGCTGCACCACCTGGAGCTATAGCGCGGCAGGTTTGATCGCCGAACGGGTCGATGCCGCCGAGCAAACCCTGCGCTATCGCTGGGACCGCCTCGGACGGTTAACCGCCCTGGAAAACGAAAACGAACAACGCGCGCACTTCCACTACGACCCGGTCGGACGCCTGTTGGAAGAACGTGGCTTCGACGGTCGCACCACGCGCTATCAATACGATGCTCAGACGGGTCGCCTTGCCCAATCGATCAATGGCAAACGCGTCATCTCGGTGAGCTTCGACCCGATGGGCCGCTTGACCGAGCGTCGCGCCACCCTGGGTGACCAATCGCAAAGCGAAACCTTTGCCTACGATGGCAACGGCAATATGGTGCTGGCCGACAATGCCGACAGCCGCCTGCAATGGTTCCACGACCCGGCCGGCAATCTGCTGCGCGAACACCAACATTACCTCGGACTGGAAAAGCCCACCGTCGCAATCTGGCAGCACGAGTACGACGTGCTCAATCAACGTGTTGCCACCGTACGCCCGGACGGACACCGCGTCAGTTGGCTCACTTACGGCAGCGGCCACCTGCTGGGCATGCGCCTGGACGAGCATGAGCTGATCGGTTACGAACGCGACGACCTGCACCGCGAAGTTGCCCGTCATCAAGGCAACCATTTGCTGCAAACCCAAAGCTGGGACCCGGCCGGTCGCTTGCAGGAGCAACTGCTGGGTCGCAGCGATGACAAAAGCACTCTGCTCAAGCGCGAATACCAATACGACGCTGCCGGCCAACTGACTGACATCAACGACAGTCGTCGCGGCCCTCTCGCTTATCGCTACGATCCGGTCGGCCGACTGCTCAGTGCCGTGACGCGTCAAGGTATTGAAACTTTCGCCTTCGACCCGGCCGGTAACCTGCTGGATGACAAGACTGCCGAAATCCGTCGCCCACTGGATCTGACGCCACCGCGCAGCAAACTGGTCGACAACCTGCTGCGCGAATACGCCGGCACCCACTACGACTACGACGAACGCGGTAATCAGATCCAGCGCTGGCACAACGGCCAGCGTAGCGATATGCGTTGGGACCTGTTTGATCGACTGGTGCATTTCGAAGATCCGCGCTTGAGCGTGGATTTCGCCTACGACGCGTTGGGACGACGTCTGCACAAAAACTCCCGCGCCCACTACAAACAGCGGCCAGAAGCCGGTTCCCTCTGGAACAGAAACGAGCACGCCCGCAAACAGCGTGAACTTGGCTGCGATTTTACGCTTTACGGTTGGGATGGCGACAATCTTGCGTGGGAAAGCAGTCTGGCGCAGGGCGATGGCGAGCCGGGACGCACGGTGCATTACGTCTTTGAACCGGGCACTTTTGTCCCTGTTGCACAGGCTGTACGGCATGCGCCGATCAATCTGATGGGGCTGCCGGATTACAGTGGTGAATACAGCCTTGATGAAGACCCGGTGTGGAATCACAAGGCAACGGCGTTACCGTTTGATGCGTTGTCCTGGTATCAGTGTGATCACCTCGGTACTCCGCAGGAACTGACGGATTCACAAGGCAATATGGCTTGGACCGCGCAGTACAAGGCGTGGGGGCAGGTGACGGAGCAGCGCTCGGAATGGGCGCGGCAGCATGGCGTGACGAACCCGATCAGGTTTCAGGGGCAGTATCACGATCATGAGACGGGGCTGCATTACAACCGGTATCGGTACTATGATCCGGCCACAGGGCGTTTTGTCAGTAAGGATCCTATTCGCTATGCCGGCGGTTTGAATTTTTATGCATATGCTCCAAATCCAGTAAATTGGATCGACCCGCTTGGATTAGCAAAGTCTGGTCGTTGGGAGCCTGTCGGCAATGGCCGCATTCGGATAGACCCGCCGCATGTGGAAAATACGAATCAACAGGTTCACGCTCACTGCCAATGCAAGACAAGGAAGGCTGAAGTTGTGGTTAACAAGGATGGGTCTCAGAGCCATGGTACGCGGGGTAGCGTCTCTGAACTCACGCGGAAAGAAAAAGACTACCTTCGGGATAAAGGTTTCAATCTATGAAAACGCTGACTAAGTTCACCGTGCACGGGACCGCTGTCGGGAGTGATACGAGTATTCAGCTGGATGAGGTTTCGATTCTTGCTGATCCACAAACGATTAGAGAGCTTGGTATTTTTCTTATTAATGCATCGTATGAGATGTCAACGAATGGACTTGAGCATATGCACCTTCAAGATATAGTTGAAGACTTCGACTATGACGCGAATGTGGACTTTATTGCACTTAATAGCGACATAGTTAAAACGTGACCGGATGCTGACGTGCCGCCGCTGATCGAACTTCCCGAAAGCCTGCGTCCACTGTTTCTCGCCGCAGGTTGGCCCACTACCGGCACCGAACCACTGCCCGGTTTCGTCCCACCTGAACACCCGGCCACGGCCCTGCTTGAACAGCTCGCCGGGCTGCGGGTGGGCACCTGTGGCGCAGGCGAGGAATGCGCTACCAGTGATGTCGCATTCGGCACCTTTGAACATCTGCATGGAAGCGAAGAGTTCCTTGAGTGGCAGCAACGCCTGGGCAGTACCTTGGTGAGCATCGCCGAAGTCCAGCACGGTCACGGCGCGCTGTTGATGGACGAGCGGGGTCGCTGCTACGTCTTGAGCCTTATCCATGACGAACTTTGGATGCAGGGACGTGACTTCATTCAGGCCATGGAAACCCTGATTTTCGGGCGCAAGGCCAGTGAGTGGTGCGAGTGATTCGAATCCCCATGAGTTGATGAGTGTAAAGAGTTCGTCTGTCTGTTGGTGCTGATACGATTTTGACCCCGGAGGATATTCTGAATGCACCATCTGCAACATCTTCGATATGACCATCGCTTACAGTGCATTAGGGTGGGGATGATGGGCTCCAGTGACTTGGGTCAACAATTCATTATCGGCAAAAGGCTGAGTTACTGGTCAAAGGAGTGACAACATGAAAGACGCAATCCGCCTCGGCGACTCCACCACTCACGGTGGCAAGGTCCTCGAAGCATTCTCCCGGACCGACCTCAACGGCAAGCCGATTGCCGGAGTCGGTCACAAGGTCAGTTGCCCATTGTGCAAAGGGGTTTTCCCGATTGCCGAGGGCAGCAGCACCTACACCGTCGATGGCGTGCCCATCGCGCTGGACGGCATGAAAACCGCCTGTGGTGCAGCACTGATTGCCAGTGGCCCGAAAGGCGCCGTAATCAGCTGAGTCTCTGAGTTTCTTTTACCCCTGTTTGCACCGGTCGATATCCAGAGTAGGCAGCAGATAGTCCAGGGGTTCAAAAAGCAAAAAGATCGCAGCCTGCAGCAGCCCTACATCAGGATTGATTTTCTCTTGTAGGCGCTGCCGCAGCCTGCGATCTTTTGCTTTTACTTCGCGGAGAACTTCAACACCACGCTCTGGGTGTAGGTCTGGCCGGGATCGAGGCGGGTGCTCGGGAAGTTCGGCTGGTTCGGCGAGTCCGGGTAATGCTGGGTTTCCAGGGTGAACGCGCCCCAGTGTGGATAGACCTTGCCACCCTTGCCCTTGACCGTGCCGTCGAGGAAGTTGCTGGTGTAGAACTGCACGCCCGGTTCATTGGTGAACAGTTGCAAGTAGCGACCGGATTGCGGGTCGCTGACTTCGGCAGCGAGTTTGCTGACGTCACCCTTGGTGTCCAGCGCCCAGTTGAAATCGAAGCCGCCGTGTTTCTCTTCGGCGAATTTCAATTGCGGATGATCGGCCTTGATGTGCTGGCCGATGGCGGTGGGCTTCGTGAAGTCCATCGGCGTGCCGGCCACGGGGGCCAGTTCACCGGTCGGGATCAGTTTGGCGGTGACCGGGGTGTAATGGCTGGCGTGCAGGGTGGCGACTTGCTTGAGGATGTCGCCATTGCCGGCGCCGGCGAGGTTGAAGTAGCTGTGGTTGGTCAGGTTGAGCACCGTCGGTTTGTCGGTGCTGGCCTTGTAGTCGATGCGCAGCTCGTTGCTGTCGGTGAGGCGGTAGGTCACTTCGGTGGAGAGGTTGCCGGGGAAGCCCATTTCACCATCCGCCGACAGGTAGGTCAGGGTCACGCCGACCGAATCCTTGTCTTTGGTTTCCGTCGCTTTCCAGACCTTTTTGTCGAAGCCCTGAGTGCCACCGTGCAAGGCGTTGGTCTTGTCGTTCTGCGGCACTTGGTAACGCTTGCCGTCGAGTTCGAAGGCGCCGTCGGCCAGGCGATTGCCGAAGCGGCCGATGGTCGCGCCGAAGTACGCGGTGCCTTTCTGGTAACCCTGCACATCGTCGAAGCCGAGGACGATGTCGTCGAGCTTGCCGTGTTTGTCCGGCACCTGCAGCGCCTGCAAGGTCGCGCCGTAGGTGATGACTGTGGCTTGCATGCCGTGGCTGTTGCGCAGGATGTATTGCTCGACGGGCGTGCCGTCATTGGTTTTGCCGAAGGCTTTGTGTTCGCTGGACAGGCCGGCAGCCTGGGCGGAGAGGGTGGCGATCATCAGGGACAGTCCGAGGCCGCAGAGTGAGTGTCGGGATTGAAGCATGGTTGACCTTCCTTTTTGTTGTTGTTTTAAAAATCTCTAAATAGTCATGCTAATTGATGGTTGCGTGAAGATTTATAGCGGATGAAACGATTAATGCAAAAATAAAGTCGGACTTAATGCCTTGAGCAGTTAGCGCCGAAGGTCGGGAATCCGCGCCGACACTGCACTTTTGCGAAATCCCCGGCTCTATCCATGGCCAGGGTGCGGTGACTTCCGCCGCACAGGAACGTGTCCGTCAAAGAATTCATGCCGAGAGTTTTGCACCCCATCGCTGCATTCATTTATCGCCCGTGCCTGCTGCTGGCCTTTTTGTCGACGCTGTTGCTCGGCGGTTGCAGCCATCAGGACGGCAACAATTTCATCACCCAGATGCGCGAGGGCAGGCCTCAGGAATTTCTCCAGACCAGCGTCGATCGCATGGCCACGCTGGCGATGCGCGACAACCTCGACAGCCTCTATCTGCTGATGGGCAAGCTGTATTTGCGCAACCCTGAGGAGCTGCGCAAATCCGGGTTCCTCGACGTCAAGACCGCGGTCAAACAAGTGCGGCTGGCCATCGAGCAGCAACAACCGCTGCCGACCCTCGGCGGCAAAAAAGACCTGGCCGCGCTGAGCTATGCCATGAGCCCGGAATTCCTCGGCGACCGGGTCGGCGCGTTCATCTATGCCATCGGCAGCATGCTGGTCACCGCCCACGGCAACCGCACCGAGTTCTACATGACCGATGCGATCAACCCGACCTTCGTCAACAACGCCGCGCGCAACATCGAGAAAGCCACGTGGATCCTCGCCCAACGGCAGAACAAGGAAGGCCAGCCGCTGCTGTTTTCCAACGAGATTTCCGAGGAGGGCAGCAACCTGAGCTTTGCCACGGAGTTCGGCAAAGTCGTGGCGCGTCTGGATTTGCTGACCCAGATGCTCGACGAGCGCTACCGGCGCATCGGCCTGAATTACGCCCAGAGCCTGCTGTTTTTGAATTTTTTGCCAGTGCAGTGAGCCAAGTCGGGTAGAGTGGCGGACGACTGTGTTTGTATACAATCTGTCGTCCGATTTGACTCAAAGGGAGCTGCACCTGTCATGACCGACCCCGCAAGCGCCGAATTCACCCGCCTGGAACGTGCCACCCGCACCGACAAACTGCCTTACGCCGCGTTGCTGGCGTTTGCCATGACCGGCTTCATCGCCATCCTCACTGAAACCCTGCCGGCGGGCTTATTGCCGCAGATCGGCGCCGGCCTCAACGTCAGTGAAGTGCTGGCCGGGCAACTGGTGACGCTGTATGCGCTGGGCTCGATTGTCGCGGCGATTCCGCTGACGGTCGCCACCCGTGGTTGGGGGCGCAAGCGGGTGCTGCTGATGACGGTCGGCGGGTTTCTGCTGTTCAACACCATCACCACGTTTTCCAGCCATTACGGCTTGACCCTGGTCTCGCGGTTTCTGGCCGGGATGGCGGCGGGGCTGTCGTGGGGGATCATGGCCGGCTACGCGCGCGGGATCGTACCGGTGCATCAGCAGGGTCGGGCGCTGGCGATTGCCATGCTCGGCACCCCGGTGGCGTTGTCGCTGGGCACGCCGGCCGGCACCTGGTTGGGCAATGTGATCGGCTGGCGCGCCTCGTTCGGGATCATGTCGGCACTGGCGCTGGTGCTGGCGGCGTGGATCGTTATCGCCGTGCCGGATCGTCCGGGCCAGGCCCGCGCCGAGCGTTTGCCACTGATGCAGTCGCTGCGCTTACCCGGTGTGCGTCCGGTGCTGTTTGTGGTGCTGACCTGGATGCTTGGGCACAACATTCTCTACACCTACATCGCCCCGTTCCTGACGCAGGCCGGTCTTGGCGAGCGGGTCGATCTGGTGCTGCTGGTCTTCGGTCTGTGCTCGCTGCTGGGGATCTGGATCATCGGTCTGCTGGTGGATCGTTGGTTGCGCGGGCTGGCGCTGATCAGCCTCGCGGTGTTTGCCGTGACCGCGCTGGTGCTGGCACTGGTCGCGCCGTCGCCCTGGCTGATTTATGCGTGCATGGCGGTGTGGGGCCTGTCGTTCGGTGGCTCGGCGACGTTGCTGCTGACGGCTGCAGCGGACTCCGCCGGAGAACATGTGGATGTGGTGCAAGCGATGCTCACCACTTCATGGAACGTGGCGATTGCCGGCGGCGGATTGTTCGGCGGTTTGCTGCTGGACCGGGCGGGGGCGATGTCGTTTCCGTGGGCGTTGCTGATCCTGTCGCTGATCGCGCTGGCGACGGTCTGGCTCAACAGTACTCACAGTTTCAAACCAGGCCGACGACAGCACTGATACTGATGAAATGGCATAACGATAGATCCTATCGATATAGGGCGTTATAAGAAAACTGGTTATCCTGCGGGCCGGATTTTTCCTGTGGTTTGTCTGGACGTCTTAATGGAATTGGCAAATTTCGGCCTGGTGATTGCCGGGCTGGTCGTGGGGTTTATCGTCGGCATGACCGGTGTCGGCGGCGGTTCGTTGATGACGCCGATCCTGCTGTGGTTCGGTATCAATCCGGCCACGGCGGTGGGCACGGATCTGCTGTACGCGGCCATCACCAAATCCAGTGGCGTGCTGGTCCACAGGAAGAACAAGAACATCGACTGGGCCATCACCGGCTGGCTGACCCTGGGCAGTGTCCCGGCGGTGGCGATGACCTTGTGGTTCCTCAGCACCCTGCACACTGCGCCGGATGCGATGAACGCAATCATCAAGCAGGCGCTGGGCTTTGTGTTGTTCGCCACGGCGCTGGCGATTCTGTTCAAGAAGCGTCTGCTGGAATTCGCCCACAAACGTGCTGGCGGCAACTACAACCCGAGCGGCGCGCGCCTGAATGTCATGACCGTGATCACCGGTCTGATCCTCGGCACCATGGTTGCCCTGACCTCCATCGGCGCCGGCGCCCTCGGCACCGTCGCGCTGTTCATCCTTTATCCGCTGCTGCCGACCCGCCGCCTGGTCGGCACCGAAATCGCCCACGCCGTTCCGCTGACCCTGGTCGCCGGCCTCGGCCACGCGAGCATGGGCAACATGGACTGGGGCGTGCTGGGCTTTCTGTTGGTCGGCTCGCTGCCGGGCATCTGGCTCGGCAGCCACCTGACCGGCCGCGTCTCCGATGAACTGCTGCGCCCGTGCCTGGCGACGATGCTGGTGTTGATCGGTTACAAGCTGGCGTTTTGATCGGCGAGCATCCATGGCCCTGAAGGCTCAAGCGTCTGGCTGACGCGGTCATAAAAGGTAAACAAATGGGCGACAGGATCGCGCCCGTCCGGTTGCGCAAAATCGGTGCTGACCTAAGCTTTGGGCAAGGCGAAACACTTTTGCCGGGCCCCCCCGGAACAATCGCCGCGATGCGCAATCATTAGAGCGTGGATATCAAAAGGAGATGCGCATGCTCATCAGGTCACTGACCCTGACACTCTTGCTGGCGATTGCCGGCCCCCTGTTCGCCGCCGACGGCGATTCCCCTCTGGACGTCGACAAGGGCATCAACCGCCCGGTGATCGTGATCGCTTCCAGTACGGTCGATTCTTATTGGGTCAGCCTGAAAAAAGCGCTGGACGACCCGGCCAACAAACAAGGCATCGCCGACCGCAAGATCAAGGTCTACACCATCCTGAGCATGAGCGGTCAGGTCGATGGCAAAAGCCTCGAGCAGCAGCAAACCATGGCGCTGCTGCGTTCGCTGAAGCTGGGCGCCGGGGCGTATCCGAAAGTCTTTCTGGTGGGCAAGGATGGAGAGACCAAACTGTCGGCTTCGGGGGATGAAGCGGCGGCGGTCGATTTGAAGAAGATCTTCGACACGATTGATGCGCTGCCTGCCGCCGAGAAAGAAACTACTTCCACCGTGGTGACTGCCCCTGCCGCTGCAGAACCGGCGCCGGCCAAGGGCGCAAAAGGAACCAAGCCGGCGAAACCGACCAAACCGGCCAAGCCGCCGGAAATGCCGGATGATTGATGTTCTGATTCAGGGGTGATCAGAAAAGAAAAAACGGGCGACCTGAGAAGGTCGCCCGTTTTTTTATGGCGTGATTACCGGGTCAACTCACCCAGAATCCTGTGCGCAATCTTCACCCGCTCTCCATTCGGGTAATTGCGGTTCGCCAGAATCACGATCCCGACTTTCTTCGATGGCACGAACGCGACATACGCGCCGTAGCCAGCGGTGGAGCCGGTCTTGTTCAGCAGCACGTTCGCCGGTTCCGGCTGTGGCGGATTCAGCCATTTGACCTTGTGCGGTTCCATGGCCATCGGCGTCGAGTTGCCGTCCAGCAGGCGGTCGAGGCTGATCGGGTAGGTGTAGCGTTCCCAGCCCAGGCCTTGGGCCATGTCGCCGACGGTGTAGTAACCGGTGTGGGTGAGGGCGATGGCTTTTTGCAGCGGTGCTTCGAGTCTGGCGGTGTCGAGGTTGGCCTGGACGTATTGCAGCAGGTCGGCGGCGCTGGTTTTCACGCCGTAGGCTTCGGAATCGAGGGCGCCGGGGCTGACGCGAACGGGTTTGTTGTTCTTGTCGTAGCCCTGGGCGTAGAGCTTTTCTTCAGACGCGGGCACCGACAGGAAGGTGTGCTTGAGTCCTAGTTTCGGCAGCAGGGTTTCGGTCATGACCTGATTGAACGGCTGACTGAGGCTTTTTGCTGCCAGGTAGCCGAACAGGCCGATGCTCGGGTTGGAATACAGGCGATGGCTGCCGGCCGGAAAGGTCGGTTTCCACTGTTGGTAATAGCCGAGCATCTTGTCGGAAGAATCTGCGGCGTCCGGGAATTGCAGCGGCAGGCCGCCGGCGCTGTAGGTGCCGAGTTGCAGCAGGCTGATGTGGTCGAAGGCGCTGCCTTTCAGTTCGGGCCAGTGCTGGCTGGCCTTGTCGGAGAATTCCAGTTTGCCGCTGGCCTGGGCGTAGGCGGCGAGGGTTGCGGTGAAGGTTTTGCTCACCGAGCCGATTTCGAACAGGGTGTTTTCACTCACCGCTTGCCCGGTACTTTTGTCGGCGACACCGTAGTTAAAGTAATGTGCCTTGCCATCGACGGTCACGGCCACGGCCAGACCGGCGATATCCTGTTGCTGGATGACCGGGGTCACAGTGGCTTTGACCAGCGCCTGCAACTGATCGTCGGTTTGCGGGGCGGCCAGGCAGGTGGCGGCGCTGAAGAAAAGTCCGAAAGCGCTGTAGGACTTGAATTTGTTCAGGTTGATCGAAGACATGCTTGAACCACTCTCCATGAGTGTTGATGGTGTTATCCCGCTACACTGCGAGCGTTTTCCGTCGGGCCGGCTGATCGGCGCCGCCAAATCTAGGCAGTCCGGGGTCTTTCGACAAACGATGAAATCTCGGACGAGCCATTAGAAAAATTTGGGACTTGGCATGATTCGACCTCAATTGCCCTTGAATGCATTACGCGCCTTCGAAGCTTCTGCGCGCCATCTGAGCTTCACCCGTGCGGCCGTGGAGTTGTGCGTGACCCAAGCGGCCGTCAGCCATCAGGTAAAAAGCCTGGAGGCGCAACTCGGCGTGATCCTGTTCAAACGCCTGCCCCGTGGCCTGATGCTGACCGGCGAGGGCGAAACCCTGCTGCCGGTGCTGACCACGTCGTTCGATCATATCGCGCAGATGCTCGAGCGTCTGGCGGGCGGGCAGTATCGGGAAATGCTCACGGTTGGCGCGGTGGGCACTTTCGCCGTGGGTTGGTTGTTGCCGAGGCTGGCGGACTTTCAGGCGAAACATCCGCTCATAGATTTGCGGCTGTCGACCAACAACAATCGGGTGGACGTCGCCGCCGAAGGGCTGGATTACGCGATCCGGTTTGGCGCCGGGGCGTGGCACGGTATCGAGGCGACCCGTTTGCTGGAGGCGCCGTTGTCGGTGCTCTGCGTGCCGGAAATCGCCCGGCAACTGCATGCGCCGGGGGATCTTTTGCAGCAGCGTTTGCTGCGTTCCTATCGCACTGATGAGTGGCCGGAGTGGTTTCACGCGGCGGGGCTGGCGACCCATGCCGCGCCGCCCCAGAGCATCGTGTTCGACTCGTCGCTGGCGATGATGGAGGCGGCGTTGCAGGGCGGCGGGGTGGCACTGGCGCCGCCGTTGATGTTTGCCCGGCAACTGGCGGCGGACCTGGTCCGTCAACCCTTTGCCATCGAAATCACCACCGGCAGCTATTGGCTGACGCGCTTGCAGTCACGGCCGGAGACGTCGGCAATGGCGGCGTTCAGGAACTGGTTGCTGGAAATGTCCGGCTAGTGAAAATTCTTGTGGGAGCGAGCTTGCTCGCGATGACGGCCTCAAATTCGAAACATCTATCGGCTGAGACTCCGCCATCGCGAGCAAGCTCGCTCCCACAGGGAATTGCGTTGAATCCGGGTCAGCGCACCAGGCAGGGACGCTTGTTATCGAACGTCCAGCCCGGAATCAGAAACTGCATCGCCACGCTGTCATCCCGCGCGCCGAGTCCCATGCCTTTATAGAGTTCGTGGGCCTTGGCCACCTGATCCATGTCCAGCTCGACGCCCAGCCCCGGTTTCTTCGGCACCTGCACGCAGCCGTCGACGATTTGCAGCGGCGCCTTGGTCAGGCGCTGGCCGTCCTGCCAGATCCAGTGGGTGTCGATCGCGGTGATGTCGCCCGGCGCGGCGGCCGCGACGTGGGTGAACATCGCCAGGGAAATGTCGAAGTGGTTGTTGGAGTGCGAGCCCCAGGTCAGGCCCCATTCGTGGCACATCTGCGCCACGCGCACCGAACCCTGCATGGTCCAGAAATGCGGATCGGCCAACGGAATGTCCACCGACTGCAGCTGAATCGCGTGGCCCATTTCGCGCCAGTCGGTGGCGATCATGTTCGTGGCGGTTTTCAGCCCGGTGGCGCGGCGGAATTCGGCCATCACTTCACGGCCCGAGTAACCGTTTTCCGCACCGCACGGGTCTTCGGCGTAAGCCAGCACATTATGCTGGTCGCGGCACAGACGGATCGCTTCTTTCAATGACCACGCGCCGTTCGGATCGAGGGTAATGCGGGCGTCGGGGAAGCGCTCGGCCAGGGCGGTCACCGCTTCGATTTCGGCATCGCCGCTGAGTACGCCGCCCTTGAGCTTGAAGTCCTTGAAGCCATAGCGTGCGTGGGCAGCCTCGGCCAGACGCACCACGGCATCGGCAGTCATGGCTTTCTCGTGACGCACGCGGAACCAGTCGTTGTCGGCATCCGGTTCGCTGCGGTAGGCGAGGTCGGTTTCCCGGCGATCGCCCACGTAGAACAGGTAGCCAAGCATCTTCACTTCATCACGTTGCTGACCTTCGCCGAGCAATGCCGCCACCGGCACGTCGAGGTGCTGGCCGAGCAGGTCGAGCAGGGCGGCTTCGAGCCCGGTGACGGCGTGAATGGTGATGCGCAGATCGAACGTCTGGAGGCCACGGCCGCCGGCATCGCGGTCAGCGAAGGTCTGGCGCACCTGGTTGAGGATCTTCTGATACGTGCCGATCGGGCTGCCGACCACCAGGCTGCGAGCGTCTTCCAGCGTCTGGCGGATGCGTTCGCCGCCGGGCACTTCACCGACGCCGGTGTGGCCGGCGTTGTCTTTGAGAATGACGATGTTGCGGGTGAAAAACGGCCCGTGGGCGCCACTCAAATTGAGCAGCATACCGTCGTGGCCAGCCACCGGAATGACTTGCATCTCGGTGATGATCGGGGCTTTGGCGATGTCGTGTGCGGTCATTTGGGATTGTCCTTTCAAGCGTGTTTCGGCGCGGCATCGGCCACGGCGACGTCAGGTGCGGATTTGGGTGTCATGCGGGCGGCGAACACGATGATCGCGGCGATGATCGAGGTCGCGGCCAGACCATAGAGGCCGCCCTGGATCGAACCGGTGTGTTGTTCCAGCAAGCCGAAAGTGGTCGGGGCGACGAAGCCGCCGAGGTTGCCCACCGAGTTGATCAGCGCGATGACGGCAGCGGCGATCCGTGCATCGAGGTAGGCCTGCGGAATCGGCCAGAACAGTGACGAAGCGGATTTGAAACCCAGCGCAGCAAAGCAGATCGCGACAAAGGCAAAAATCGGCCCGCCGGTGGTGGACATGAACATCCCCGCAGCGGCGATCAGCAACGCAGTGGCGACCCACGCTTGCTGGTGTTTCCACTTCGCCGAGAACGAGGCGAACGCGTACATGCCGATGATCGACAGCAACCATGGAATCGAGTTGAACAGGCCGACCTGGAAGTCGCTCATCTCGCCCATCTTCTTGATGATGCTCGGCAGCCAGAACGTCGCGGCGTAGATGGTCAATTGAATGAAGAAGTAGATCAGGCAGAACAGGATGATCTGGCGATCCTTGAGCAGTTTGCCCAGCGACGGCCGGATCGGGGTCGCAGCTTCGCGGGCCTTCTGCTCATTGTCGATGGCTTTGACCAGTGCATCCTGCTCGGCGCGTGTCAGCCATTTCGCATCGTGGGGTTTGGCGTCGAGCCAGAACCAGACGAATACGCACAGTCCAACCGAGAACATCCCTTCAATGAAATACATCCACTGCCAGCCGTGCATACCCAGACCTTCGATCTGCAACAGCAGGCCGGACAGCGGTCCGGAAATCAGCGAGGCCACGGCCGAACCGCTGAGGAAGATCGCAATCGCCTTGCCGCGCTCGGCCCCCGGCAACCAGCGCGTGAAGTAGTAGATCACCCCGGGAAAGAACCCGGCCTCGGCCACGCCGAGCAGAAATCGCAGGATGTAGAAGTGGGTTTCGTTCTGGATGAACGCCATGCCGGCGGCCACCAGACCCCAGGTGAACATGATGCGGGTCAGCCAGATTCGCGCGCCGACTTTTTGCAGCAACATGTTGGAGGGGACTTCGAACAGCGCGTAACCGATGAAGAACAGCCCGGCACCGAAACCGTAGGCCGCGGCACCGATGCCGAGGTCGTGTTCCATGTGGGTGCGGACGAAGCCGATGTTCACCCGGTCAATGTAATTGACGATGAACATGATGACGAACAGCGGCAGGACGTGGCGTTTGACTTTGGCAATGGCGGAGGACAGCACGGAATCGGTGCCCTCGTTCATCCCGGCAATGGATGATTTCACTTGGTTTTCTCCCACTCGTTATTTTTATGCGGGGTGTGTCTGATGTTGCGTTGTTGCTAGACATCATACAACTAGATTTTTTTGTCCTACAAGCGGGAGTGCTCAATCAAATTTGTCTACGTGAGGCGGTTTTTATGCTTTTTAAGATTTTAAGTGCCGTGTTTGTTGGCTTTGGTAAGGGTTGTATTAGATAAGGCAGAGCATTCTATGCCAGTGATCGTGGGGCGACTGCTCGGCGCAGTGGAAGATTTTCTAGCTAAAATCGAGTGTTGTCATACAAGTTAAGCTCTGGAATTCATAGGAGCTCATACAAGTCATCGCCTCCAGTGCTACGATCGGCTTGCCCCGATCACCGGAACCGACCATGCAAGAAGACCTCGACGCTCCCGCCCGTAAACGCGCGCACAACCTGGCCCATGACTTGGTGGAAAAACTCACCCAGAGCATCCTGCTCGGCCAGATGTTGCCCGGTGACAAGTTGCCCTCGGAAAACTCGATCGTTCAGGAGCACGGCGTCAGCCGAACCGTGGTGCGCGAGGCGATTTCCAAGTTGCAGGCGTCAGGGCTGGTGGAGACGCGGCACGGCATCGGCACGTTCGTGATCGAGCGCGCACCGGAGCAGGGGCTGCGACTGAATGTCGACACCGCGCTGGGGGTGCGCAGCATTCTCGAATTGCGCATGGGGCTGGAGACGCAAGCGGCGGCGTTGGCGGCGCAGCGCCGCACCGAACAGCAGCTGGTGCAGATGCGTCAGGCGCTGGACGACTATCAGCGTCTATTGGCCAACAACGACAGTTGCGTCGAGGCCGACCGGCGCTTTCATCTGCTGATTGCCGAAGCCACCGGCAATGTCTGCTTCACCGAAATCATGCAGCACTTGGGCAGCGCGATGATTCCGCGCACCCGGGTCAACGCGGCCGAGCGCGGCGCGGTGGATTTGAGCAAGCTCGGGCAACTGGCGAATCTTGAGCATGAGGCGATCCTCAACGCGATCAAGCGCCAGGACCCGGACGCCGCGCGTGCAGCGATGTGGCTGCACCTGACCAACAGTCGCGACCGGTTTTCGGCGGGCGGCGCATAACGGTGTCGCAACTCAAGTCTCAATGGCCCGCACCGCCGCGGGCCGCTCCAGATTCAACGCCAGCACACTGATCAACACCACCGCCGAACCCGCCAGCACCAACAGCGTCGGTCGTTCGCCCAATCCCACGGAAGCAATGCCCATTGCGGTCGGCGGAATCAGGTACAGCGTCATCGTCGCCCGGCTCAGGTCCACATGCTTGAGCACGAATGCCCACGCCAGATAGGCGAGGGCGCTGGGAAACACGCCCAGACCCAGCACCGCCCATTGCACCCGCAGAGGCGCATTGACCACGCTGTCGGCCAGCCCCGGCAAGTAGATCAACAGCAACAACGTGCCGGACCACACCGTGTAGCAAACCAGCGTCAGCCCGTCGTAGCGCCGGGCGTGGTGTTTTTGCAGAGCGAAGTAAACGCTCCATGACACGGCGGCCAGCAGGATCAGCAAACCGTGCGCGTCGAGGCTGCCGAGGCCGCGATCGCCGCTGACCACGATCACCACGCCGACGAATCCCAGCAACACACAACCCCAGCGCCAGGCGCTGATCCGATCCTTGAACAGAAACCGCGCCAGCAACGTGCTGAACAGCGGCGTCGATTGCGCCAGCACACTCGACGCGCCGGCGCTGACGCTTTGCTGACCGATGTTCAGCACCACGTGATGCAGGCTGACGGCAAAAAAGCCCAAGGCTAACAACAGCGGCAAATCCTGCAGGCGCGGCAGATGAATGCCCTTGAAACCTGCAATCACCGCCATGAACAGCGACGCCAGCAGAAAACGCAGCAAGGCCAGATGACCGGGGTCGTAGGCTTGCAGACCGATGTGGATGCCGGTCGGCGAATAGGCCCAGCAACCGACCACGAAAGCCATGGCCAACAGGATTTTCAAAGACGAAGTGGAAGGCATGAGCGAGGCACCAAGAGGGTTGATGCGCCGAGTATCCGGGCGGCCAATCATTCGCCACAACTGACTTATACTGCGCCAACCATTCACTATGAGTGATGAGTTATGGAGCTGGCGCAAATCCGTATGTTCAAGACCGTGGCCGAGGTCGGCAGCATCGCCAAAGCCGCTGAAAAGCTGTTTTGCGTGCCGTCGAATATCACGGCGCGGATCAAATCCCTGGAAGCGGAGCTGGGGGTGGCGCTGTTTCTGCGCGAAGGGCGCGGGCTGCGGATCAGTCCTGCGGGGCAGACTTTTCTCGCCTATGCAGAAAAAATTCTGGCGCTGACAGCTGAAGCCAAACGCGCGGTCGATCCTGCCGCCGAGCCGTCCGGGCCGCTGCGCATCGGCGCCATCGAATCTTCGGCGACCGGGCGTCTGCCGCGCCTGTTGGCAAAATTTCACAAGCGCTATCCGAACGTGGCGCTGGAACTGACCACCGGCACCTGGGGGCAATTGCTCGACGATACCGTCAGCCATCGTCTCGACGGCGCCATCGTCGCGGTGGACGTCGAGCGCTCCCGGCTCAAACGCACGCCGATGTATCGCGAAGAATTGCTGCTGATCGCATCGACCTCGTTCGGGCCGGTGCGCGACCTCGACGATTTGCAGGACAAAACCGTGTTCATGTGGCCGCAAGGCTGTCCGTATCGTGCCGCGCTGGAGCACTGGTTGTTGCGTCAGGGGCTGGCACTGCCGATTGTCAGCCTGGCCAGTTACGGGGCGATTGTCGGTTGCGTGAGTGCCGGCGCCGGCGTGGCGCTGGTGCCCAAAGGCGTGTTCGAGCAATACGCCAAAGGCGCGGGATGTGCGGGTTACGAATTCCCGGAACTGACGGCCATCGACAACTTGTTCTACTGGCATGAAAACGCCGGGGTGCACCCGGCGCGTGAGGCGTTTGTGGCGATGTTGCGCGAGGAGTTTGTCTGAGCCGGATCAGGCCCCGCTCACGTCGCGCATCAACAAGCCGAAGCGCAAATCCACCGCATCGGGAATCGGCAGAAAAACCGTGTGCCCGTCCCCCGGTGCCACGTCGATGGCTTCGCCTTTAAGATTCTGCAATTCATGCAGATCAAAATGGAAGTTGCCCTTCGGCGTCATCAGTTCCAGGTGATCGCCCAGTGCAAAGCGGTTCTTCACTTTCACCTCGGCCAGACGATCCCGGCGCTCGCCGGTCAGTTCCCCCACGAACTGCTGACGCTCCGAAACCGAGCTGCCGTTCTGGTAGTTCTGGTATTCGTCGTGCACGTGCCGGCGCAGGAAACCTTCGGTGTAGCCGCGCTGGGCGAGGGATTCCAGATCGGTCATCAGGCTGCGGTCGAATTCGCGACCGGCCACTGCATCGTCGATGGCCCGGCGATAGACCTGGGTGGTGCGTGCGCAATAGAAGTGCGATTTGGTCCGGCCTTCGATCTTCAGTGAGTGCACGCCCATGCGGGTCAGGCGCTCTACGTGCTGCACCGCGCGCAGGTCCTTGGCGTTCATGATGTAGGTGCCGTGCTCGTCTTCGAAGGCCGGCATCAGCTCGCCGGGGCGGTTGGCTTCCTGTAACAGGAACACCTGATCGGTGGGGGCGCCGAGGCCAAGGGTCGGTTGCGGTTCGAAGGTCTGCACGATCTCGCCGAGCTGGTTTTCAGTGGCCTCCTGCGCCGAATATTTCCAGCGGCAGGCATTGGTGCAGGTGCCCTGATTGGCGTCGCGCTTGTTCATGTAACCCGAGAGCAGGCAGCGGCCGGAGTAGGCCATGCACAGCGCGCCGTGGACGAACACTTCCAGCTCCATGCCCGGCACTTGCTCGCGGATTTCGCCGATTTCTTCCAGCGACAATTCACGGGACAGGATGATCCGGCTCAAGCCCTGTTGCTGCCAGAACTCGACACTCGCCCAGTTCACCGTGTTGGCCTGTACCGACAGGTGGATCGGCATCTGCGGAAAGTGCCGGCGCACCAGCATGATCAGGCCGGGGTCGGACATGATCAGCGCATCCGGCGCCATCTCGATCACTGGCGCCAGATCCTTGAGGAAGGTCTTCAGCTTGGCGTTATGCGGCGCGATGTTGACCACCACGTAGAAGCGCTTGCCCTGGGCCTGTGCTTCGCGAATGCCGAGCGCCAGGTTGGCGTGATCGAACTCGTTGTTGCGCACCCGCAGGCTGTAGCGCGGCTGGCCGGCATACACCGCATCGGCCCCGTAGGCGAAGGCGTAGCGCATGTTTTTCAGGGTGCCGGCGGGCGCGAGCAGTTCGGGGGGGAAGGAGGTCGTCATGGCGGCGTCGGTCGCAAAAGCGCGGCAGGGTAGAGCAGTTGCGCCGAGGGTTTATTGATCTGGATCTATGCTCCATGAAGAAACAGGGCACTCGCGCTGACGCTGACTGACTAAACGGGACGGGCGCGGGTGGCGCCTGACTGACCTGGACCGGACATGAACCAAAAGAGTCTGCAATTCAAATCCCTCACCGTGCTGCTGTTTCTGGTGACGGTCGCCTTTATCTGGATCCTGCTGCCGTTCTACGGCGCGGTGTTCTGGGCGGTGATTCTCGGCATCCTGTTTGCGCCGATGCAACGTCAGTTGCAACTGAAATTCGGCTGGCAACGCAACCTGACATCACTGTGTACGTTGAGTGTCTGCCTGGTGATCGCGATCCTGCCGGTGATCGTCATCAGTGTGCTGCTGGTGCAGGAGGGGGCGACGCTTTACGACAACATCGAAAGCGGCAAGCTCGATATCGGCGCGTATCTGGCGCAGTTCAAACACAGCCTGCCGCCGTACTTTCAGCACTTGCTCGATCGCTTCGGCTTGGGTGAGCTCAATGCCTTGCGCGAGAAGATTGTCAAAGCCTCGATGCAGGGCAGTCAGGTGCTGGCGAGTCAGGCCTTCAGTTTCGGCCAGGGCACGTTCGATTTCGTGGTGAGTTTTTTCATCATGCTGTACTTGCTGTTTTTCTTCCTGCGCGATGGCGCCGAACTGGCGCGCAAGGTGCGCACGGCGATACCGCTGGAGGAGCATCACAAGCGTCGTTTACAGCTGAAATTCAACCGCGTGGTGCGCGCGACGGTGAAGGGTAATTTGCTGGTGGCGATTACGCAGGGCGCGCTGGGCGGGGCGATTTTCTGGTTTCTCGACATTCCCAGCGCGTTGCTCTGGGCCGTGTTGATGGCGTTTCTGTCGTTGCTGCCGGCGGTGGGGGCGGGGATTGTCTGGGTGCCGGTCGCGGCTTACTTCCTGCTCAGCGGGATGATCTGGCAGGGCGTGGTACTGGGTTTGTTCGGGGTGTTCGTGATCGGTCTGGTGGATAACCTGCTGCGCCCGATCCTGGTGGGCAAGGACACCCGGATGCCGGACTACATGATCCTGATCTCCACCCTGGGCGGGCTGGCGGTGTTCGGTTTGAACGGCTTTGTGATCGGGCCGCTGATTGCGGCGCTGTTCATGTCGAGCTGGGCGCTGTTCATCGAAAGCAAACCGAAAGTGCAGCTGCCTTAAGCCTTGAACGGGCCGTTGAGCAATTGTTGCGACAGTGCCTGGGCGGCGGGCAAGGACGTGAGCGGGCCGCTGACCGGCTCGCCGTCGCGCACTAGATACCAGCAGGCGAGCAGCCCCAGCTCTCTGAGCGATGCGGGAACGGCGCTACCGATAACGGACATGATTTGAACCTGAGCCATGAGAAGTACCTCCACCAATCTATGGAGCTACCTTAGGGAGTTGGCCGTTTCAGGGACAATCAACGCTTTCGATAGTGGTCATTGACGCCAGTGAGGGCTGGCTCAATCCACCACTTGATCGAGCATGTGCACGATCTCGTGTTCATTGAGAAACCCCTTGCGCACCAGGTTTTCCGCCAGCAGCGAGAGAAACTTCGCCGTGCGGTGGCCTTCCAGGTGCTTGAGTTCGGTCAGGGCGTTGTAGACCTTGCTCGAGGTGCATAAACCGACGATGCGGTGCGGATTCTGTGTAGGCATTCAAGTCGTCCTTGTTGTTATCAACCTGTTGTATGCGGACGGATTCAGAGTGCGGTTCCGTCATGACAAATAGATGACCGTTTGTGTTTTGCCCCCGACGGTCGAGTCCATCATGCCGACTTTAACGGTTCAAACTGTCCCCACAGCGACCTTGGCGAGATTTTTTCAGACCTTGGCCGACGGACGGTTGGCTTTTCCGCGGGCAATAATCTGCGCGCAATAAAAAGCCCCGCTATCAAGCGGGGCTCTGTTGGCCGGTTACCAGCGCGGACCACCGTAATAGTGTGGCCGGCCGTAATAACCGCGCGGCGGGCCGTAATAGACCGGAGCCGGTTGGACGTAGACCGGTTGCTGCACATAAACCGGGGCCGGCTGGTAGTAGACCGGTGGCGGCGGTTGCTGCACGTAGACCGGTGCCGGTTGAGCGTAAACAGGCTGTTGGACGTACACCGGCCGATCCTGGTTGATGAGCGCCGAGCCGATGATGGCCGAGCCGACGATCGCACCAAATACCGCCGGGCCCTGCCAGCCACCGCCGTGGGCTTCTGCCTGACCCGTGATCGCGAATGCACCAATCAACAAGGCCACGATGGGGAGTTTACGAATCATGATAATTCCTCGGTTCTTCGACCCGGCGTCCGAACCTGCAGCAGGCCCGGAATGGCGCGGGGATACTTCTAAGACAGCAACATTTTGAAAAACAGCACGGCCGCCAGGTAAATTTTGTGTAAGGTCTGTACCGGTTTGTTTACCGTATTTCAGGCATCGGCTGTGATGCCCGGAACAGACCGCCTTATGATCGTTCAGAACCCGATGGCCTGGCTAATCCCGTCCATCCGAAAGTGCATTCGAAGGAGCCTCCCATGCAGATGAACCCCAACAAAGACACCCAATTGTGCATGTCCCTGTCTGGGCGTCCCGGGAATTTCGGTCTGCGTTTTCATAACCATTTGTATGAACAACTGGGCCTGAATTTCTACTACAAGGCGTTCAGCAGTCAGGATTTGCCCGGTGCGGTCGGCGGGATCCGCGCGCTGGGGATTCGCGGTTGCGGCGTATCGATGCCGTTCAAGGAAGCCAGTATTGCGCTGGTCGATGAACTGGATGCTTCGGCGGCGGCGATCCAGTCGATCAACACCATCGTCAACACCAACGGCCATCTCAAGGCCTACAACACCGATTACATCGCCATCGCCCAGTTGCTGGAAACCCACGCGGTGCCGAAGGACGCGACTTTCGCCCTGCGCGGCAGCGGCGGCATGGCCAAGGCGGTGGCCAGTGCCTTGCGCGATGGCGGTTACAAAAACGGTTTGATCGTGGCCCGCAATGAGCGCGCCGGGCGTGCGCTGGCCGACTCTCTGAGTTATCGCTGGCAGGCGGAACTGGGCGACGAGCGTCCGCAGATGCTGATCAACGTGACCCCGGTCGGGATGGACGGCGGCCCGGAAGCAGGGCAGCTTTCTTTTGACGTGGATGTGATCCAGTCTGCCGACACCGTGTTCGATGTGGTGGCGATCCCCTCGGAAACCCCGCTGATCGTGCGCGGTCGTGCCGAAGGCAAAAAAGTGATCACCGGGCTGGAAGTGATCGCGATCCAGGCGCTTGAGCAGTTCGTGCTGTACACCGGCGTGCGGCCGACGGTCGAGCAGTTCGATGCGGCGGTGGCGTTTGCCCGCAGTTAAGTCCTTCGTTTCTGTGTTGGTTTGGCGGGCCTCATCGCTAGCAGGCTAGCTCCCACAGTGGAGATGCATACCTCCCGTGGGAGCTAGCCTGCTAGCGATTGCCGCGACGCGGTTTCTTGCCTTGCTTTGCCTATACTGCCGGATCAGCAAGCACAGACTTGCCCATCACAAAAGCCGAGGTTTGCATGCATCCGCCCATTCTCAACCTGAATGACGTCGAACTCGAACCGCTTCCCGAATCATTGGCCCCCGAGGGCGAAACCGCCGGGCGTTACCAGCAACGCTTCGCCCGGGTCGGCCAGCAATTGGGCGCGCAAAAGCTCGGATATCGGCTGTATGCGCTGCCGCCGGGCATGCGCGGCAGTCCGTTTCACAGCCATCGGGTCAATGAGGAAATGTTTTACGTGGTGGCCGGGGAAGGGGAAGTGCGCCTCGGTGCCGAACGTTTCCCGATCCGCGTCGGCGACGTGATCGCCTGCCCGCCGGGCGGCCCGGAAGCGGCGCATCAGATCATCAACACCAGTGCTGCGGAACTGCGCTATCTGGCGGTCAGCACCCAGCAGCAACCGGAAATCTGCGAGTACCCGGATTCGAACAAATACGCGGTGATGGACAACTTCAACGTCGATGCCGACGGTAATGCCTCGGGATTCGTCGCGGTGGCGCGGCAGGCAGACGGCGTGGATTACTGGGACGGCGAATAACGCCGCCCCGGTGCGTTTATTCTTCGAGGCGGGCCAGACGCTCTTCCAGCGCTGCAATCCGCGCTTCCAGCTCTTCGATGCGCTCCACTGACACGCCGCTGGCAGCGCCGCGATCACTCGGATTCTGTCGTGCCGCGATAATCGCCTCGATGTCCGCCGGATCGCCCAGCGCGTGGGTGTAGCGATCTTCGCGCTGACCGGCCTGACGCGGAATCAACACCGCCAGCTCCCGGGCGATCAGGCGTTCCAGCTGATGCACCACTTGTTCGGCGTCTTCGAATTCATGCATGCGGCCGCTGCGGGTCAGCAGTTCGTTGACGGTCTGCGGGCCGCGCAGGAACATCAGCCCGGTCAGGATCAATTGCGCCGGCACCAGCTCCAGCGCCTTGTCGACCTTGTGCTCCCAGCGGTCGGCGCGGCTGCCCATCACCAGTTTGGCGAAACCGCGGCTTTCGAGGGCGCGCAGGCTCTGGCCGACCTGGCCCTGGGTCAGGTTCATCACCGGTTCCCGGCTGGTTTTCTGGTTGCAGGCCAGCACCAGCGCGTTGAGGGTCAACGGGTAGGTTTCCGGGCTGGTGGCCTGTTTCTCGATCAACGAGCCCAGAATGCGGATTTCCGTGGCGTTGAGCCGTGGTTCGTCGGAGCTGGTTTCAAATTCTGTGGTCATCGCGCGTTCCCTCTGCAGTCGAAGGCGCCTAGCCTAATCCTTGCTGGATAAAAGACAAGCCGCGCCGCCATGCGAGCATGGCTATAATCGCCCCCACGATTCACCCAGCCACCACGTGAGACTGCCATGACCATTTCCCTGTACGCCGCATCCGTCCCGGTTTTCCAACAAATGCTCAACGCCGTGAGCGATGTGCTGAAAAAGGCTGAAGCCCACGCCACCGAGAAAAACATCGACCCGAACGCCTTCCTGCAAGCGCGTCTGTACCCGGACATGTTCCCGCTGGTGCGTCAGGTGCAGATCGCCGTGGACTTCGCCAAAGGCGTGTCCTCGCGTCTGGCCGAAATCGAAATCCCGAAATATGACGACACCGAAACCACCTTCGCCGAGCTGCAGGCGCTGATCACCAAGGTTCTGGCCTTAATCGGCGAGATCAAGCCAGAGCAGATCAATGGCAAGGAAGGCATCGAGATCGTGACTCGTCCGGGCACCCCGAAAGAGAAGCGCTTCAGTGGCCAGGCTTACCTGCTGAGCTACGGCCTGCCGCAGTTCTTCTTCCACGTCACCACCACCTACGCATTGCTGCGTCACAACGGTGTGGAAGTGGGCAAGCGTGATTACATGGGCGCGTTCTAAAACGTTCTGCAACAAAAAGCCCGCCAAGGTTTACGCCTTGGCGGGCTTTTTGTTGCGCCGGGTTTTTACGCCGGACGCTGAGCTTTCTGTTCTTCGCCCAGGCATGCGGCGGCGGTGAACAGCACGTCGGTGGAGGAATTCAGCGCCGTCTCGGCCGAATCCTGCAGCACGCCGATGATGAAACCGACCGCCACCACCTGCATGGCGATTTCGCTCGGGATGCCGAACAGGCTGCACGCCAGCGGGATCAGCAGCAGCGAGCCACCGGCCACGCCCGACGCACCGCAGGCGCAGATCGCCGCGACGACGCTGAGCAGGATCGCGGTCGGGATGTCCACGGCGATGCCCAGGGTGTGCACGGCCGCGAGGGTCAGCACGGTGATGGTGATCGACGCACCGGCCATGTTGATGGTGGCGCCGAGCGGAATCGATACCGAGTAGGTGTCTTCATGCAGGCCCAGGCGCTTGCTCAGTTCCAGGTTGACCGGAATGTTCGCCGCCGAGCTGCGGGTGAAGAACGCGGTGATGCCGCTTTCACGCAGGCACTGAAGCGTCAGCGGGTACGGGTTGCGACGCAGCTTCCAGAACACGATCAACGGGTTCATCACCAGCGCTACGAACAGCATGCAGCCCAGCAGTACCGCCAGCAGGTGCGCATAACCGACCAGTGCACCGAAACCGGAGGTGGCCAGAGTCGAGGCCACCAGACCGAAAATCCCCAACGGTGCGAAGCGAATCACCACGCGCACGATCAGGGTCACGCCGTTGGACAGGTCGCTGACCACTTCGCGGGTGGTGTCGCCGGCGTGGCGGATGGCCACGCCCATGCCGATGGCCCAGGCCAGAATGCCGATGAAGTTGGCGTTCATCAGTGCGCTCACCGGGTTGTCGACCACGCTCAGCAACAGGCTTTGCAGCACTTCACTGATGCCGCCCGGCGCGCTTACCGCGATGTTGTCGGTGGACAGCACCAGATGCGACGGGAACATCATGCTGGCGATCACCGCGACCACGGCAGCGGCGAAGGTGCCCAGCAGATACAGGAACAGGATCGGCCGGATATGGGTTTCCTGGCCGTGCTTGTGGTTGGCGATCGACGCCATGACCAGCACAAACACCAGGATCGGCGCCACGGCTTTCAACGCCGAGACGAACACCTTGCCGATGAAGGCCGTGCCTTTGGCCGCTTCCGGCGCGAACAGCGCGAGGGCGATGCCGGCAATCAGGCCGATCAGGATCTGGGTGACCAGGCTGAGGCTTTTAAGACGTTGCAATAGAGAAGGGGATGAAGCGGTCATAACGGCATCTCTGGTTTTTTATAGGGTGCAAGGTTGCGTGATCCGGGCGATGAATCGGGGGCAGGCCACAGACACGAACCGAAAGGACTGACGCGACAACCACGCCGTTAAACGGGTGGCTGAACAGGGTGTACGTTTTGCAGGGCGCGGACTTTATCACAGCGTCGTCCGGATCCTTCAGACCTGTGACGATCTGCCACCGGATCCATCCACAACTTAGACAGGTTTGTGCAAGTCACTCGGGAAACACTCTGTTAAGATTGCGCATCCTTATTTTCAAGTTCTGCCGGCGGGCCCTCGGGTCAGCGCTGGTGTCGTCGTTTTGCTGGAGTTCCTCATGCTGTTGCCCATCCTTCTGTTGTCTGCCGCCGGATTCACGGTGCTGACCACGGAGTTCGTCATCGTCGGCCTGTTGCCGGCGATTGCCCGCGACCTGGCCGTCACCATCCCGCAGGCCGGGCTGCTGGTGACTCTGTTCGCGTTCACCGTGGCGATGTTCGGTCCATTCTTGACCGCCTATTTCGCCCGCTTCGAGCGCCGCAAACTGTTCATCACCATCCTGATCATGTTCGGTCTGGCCAATACCGTGGCGGCATTGGCGCCGAACATCTGGGTCATGGCGATTGCCCGGCTGATCCCGGCGCTGGGGCTTCCGGTGTTCTGGGCGCTGGCCAGCGAAACGGCGGTGGACATCGTCGGCCCGGACTTCGCCGGTCGCGCGATCGCCAAGATCGGCTTCGGCATCGTCTGCGCCACCGTGTTCGGCATTCCGGTCGGCACGCTGATTTCCGATGCGTTCGGCTGGCGCAGTGCGTTCGCCATTCTGGCGGTGATCGCGTTTGCCAAGGCGTTGCTGCTGTTTGTCTATCTGCCGAAAACCAGCCTGCACCAGCATCAGGTCAGCTTCGCTTCGCAGTTCAAGATCCTGCGCAGCCCGCTGATGCTCGGCCATGTGCTGCTGTCGATCCTGGTGTTTAGCGGCATGTTCACCGCTTATACCTATCTGGCGGACATCCTCGAACGTCTGGCCGGCTTCAATGGCACCGTGGTCGGCTGGTGCCTGATGGGCTTTGGCGCGGTCGGTCTGATTGGCAACTCGCTGGGCGGTCGCGCGGTGGATCGTCATCCGCTGATGGCGTCGGTGATGTTCTGTGCGTTCATGATCCCGGGGATGGTGGCGCTGGTGCCGAACATCAATTCGTCGTTGGGTCTGGCGGCGGCGATGGGTATCTGGGGCGTGACTCAGGCGGCGCTGTTTCTGGTCAGTCACGTGCGCTTGATGAAAGCCGCACCTGAGGCGCCGGCCTTTGCCGCGTCGCTGAACATTGCCGGGGCCAACCTCGGGATTGGTCTGGGCGCGATCATTGGCGGTCGGGTAATCGACAGCGCCGGCCTGGGCTTTGTGGGCTTTGCCGCTGCCGGGTTCATTCTGCTGTCGATTTTCCTCGCCATGGTGCTGATGGTGCTCAAGCCGCGCGACGTCTGCGCGCCGGCTTAAAACGCTGTAAACAGCTCGCGTCGGGCACCTTCGGTAATCGCTTTGATGCCGGGGTGCTTGACCTTGCGCTCCACCGAGATCGCGTAAAACGACTCGCTCACCGCATCGGTCTGGCCGATCAACTCGACGCCGTACTGGCGTTTCACCTCATCGGCAATCACGCTCGGGCCGATGAAAATCCCGCTGCCGGACTGGCCGAACGCCTGCATCAAGGCGCTGTCATCGAACTCCCCGACAATCCTCGGCTGAATCTGCTGCTCGGCGAACCAGCGCTGCAAGCGGCTGCGCACCACGGTTTCCGCGCCGGGGATCAACAGCGGCGCACCGTGCAGGCTGCGCGGGAAATCCTGACCGTATTGCGCTGCCAGCTCGGCGGTGGCGAAAAAACTGATCCCGCATTCCCCAAGCTTCTGGCTGTAGCCCTTGATGTCCAGGTGCGAGGGCATCGGGCTGTCGGAGATCACCAGGTCCAGGCGCTGGATCGCCAGGTCCGCCAGCAGGCGCTCGAGTTTGTCTTCGCGGCAGGTGATGCGCAGTGGCTCGCTCAATTCCATGGTCGGCGCGATCAGGCGATAGACGATGGATTTGGGCACCACGTCCGCCACGCCGACCCGGAACAGGATCTGCTGTTCATTGGGCTGGGCGCGCAGCATCAACTCCAGTTCACCGCCGAGCTGGAACATCTGCTCGGCGTAGGGCAGGGCCTGGCGCCCGGCCTCGGTGAGCTCAAGTTGCCGGCCGACCCTTTGAAACAGTTCGATGCCGTAAGTCTGTTCGAGCAGAGAAATCTGTCCGCTGATGGTCTGTGGCGTCAGATTCAGTTGCTCGCAGGCGCGCACGATGCTGCCGGTCTTGGCCACCACCCAGAAGTAGTGCAGTTGTCGGTAATTGAGCATGGGGTTCGGTCCGTCAAATACAGTTCGTATAAATCGAAGTATAGCCGCTAAAAATACGAATTTTCCTGAAGTGTCTGTCTCCCTAGAATGCCCAGCCATCGACGGCCGGTCTTTACGGCGCTGTCTGTTCTATCGAGGGAAGCATCATGAAACTAAAAACTACGGGGCTGTTGATCGCGTCTTTACTGGTACTGGCCGGTTGCGACCAGGCCGAAAAGAGCGCCCAGCAACTGATGGGGCAGGCGGCCGAAGCGGCCAAGCAAGCCATCGACGACACGCATAAAGCCGCCGAAGAGGCGCTCAGCGATGCCACCGGCAATCTGATCAGCAAGAAAGAACCGAAAGACGACGAAGAAAAATCCGAATCGTCCTCCCAGGAAATCTAAACCGTCTTACACAGAGTCAGGACTGACCCATGGAATATCTGTTAGAACTCGCCGCCAGCCCGACCGCCTGGATTGCCTTGGCCACGTTGGTGGTGATGGAGATCGTGCTTGGCATCGATAACCTGATCTTTATCTCGATCCTGACCAACAAACTGCCCGAGCAGTACCGGCAGAAGGCCCGTCGTCTGGGGATCGGCATGGCGCTGATCATGCGTCTGGCCCTGTTGAGCACCATCGCGTTCATCGTTCAGCTGACCGCGCCGGTCATCGAGATTCTCGGCCACGCGTTCTCCTGGAAAGACATGATCCTGATCGCCGGCGGCCTGTTCCTGTTGTGGAAAGCCACCACGGAAATCCATCACAGCATGGATCCGGCACCGGAAGATCCGAAGACTGCGACGTCTAAGGTGACCTTGGGCTTCGCCGCCGCCATCGGGCAGATCCTGATGCTGGACATGGTGTTCTCGATCGACAGCATCATTACTGCTGTCGGCATGACCGAACACTTGCCGATCATGGTGATCGCGGTTGTGGTCTCGGTGCTGGTGATGCTGTTTGCAGCTGATCCGCTGGCCAAGTTCATTAACGACAATCCGACGGTGGTGATGCTGGCTCTGGGCTTCCTGATCATGATCGGCATGACGCTGATCGCCGAAGGCTTCGGTGCCCACGTACCGAAAGGTTATGTGTATGCCGCCATGGCGTTCTCGGCTTCGATTGAAGTGCTGAACATGATGTCGCGCCGCGCCAAGCAGAAGAAACTGACTGCCGAAGCGTAATCGCCGGAAAACCAAAGGCCGCCTGAACTCGCGAGAGTCCAGGCGGCCTTTTTGTTTGTGTCGGTTACGGAAAGTCAGTGCGCGGTGGCGTGACGGGCGTCGTGTTTCTCGATCTTCCTGATCGGTGCAGGTTGTACCGGGTGGTGATGGCGGCGGGAAATCCGCAACACGCCCCACAGCATGGCGGCGGCAACGGCCAGCCAGCCGGCAATCAGCATTACGATGGTCATGGTCAGGCTCATCTGTGCCTCCTCTTTGCCCTGCGTCGGGCGCTCTTTCTTTGGCTCTTGTCTGAGTGACAGTCTAGTCGCTGGTGTGTTTCAGGCTATTGACCAAAGGTCGGTGGTGACCAATCAGTTCGCTCTATGCAACCGATGCATCTGCCGCTTTGGGCTATACCGCAGCGTGGCGCCGTCCTATGATCCTCGACCAAGCCGGAACACGATGACCGGTAACTGATCAAGAGAGTGACGATGGTGCAGCTATTTTCCCGGATTCGCGCGGCGCTGCTGGTGGCCGGTTGCGTAACAGCATTGGTGGGGTGTGCGGGCAGTGTGGCGCCGGAGGTCAAGCGCCTGCCGGAGCGGGTCGAGCTCAGCGGCACCTTCTATCGCGGTGAGGCCTATCAAAGCGGGCCGCAAGTGCTGGCCAGTCTGCTGTCGCAGCAGGGCATCGTGATTACCCCGGGGTTGCTGGAAAAGCCGCTGCATTTGCCGGGCGCCGAGGACAAGTTGCAACAGAATCTGCAGAGCCTTGCGCGTGAGTATGGGATGGTCGTGTATCCGCTGGACAGCAACCTGCCGGCGTTGCTGACCCAAGTGGCGGCCGGGTATCCGGTGATGGTGCGTTTCAGCGAAGGTTCGGCATTCTGGGCGGAGCCGCGTTACGCGATCCTCTCCGGCTATGATCGTCTGAAGCAGAAAGTGCTGCTGCGCGCCGGGATGAATCGCCGTGAATTGATGAGCTTCAGCTCGTTCGAGTCGGCTCTCGAAAAGTCCGGCGGCTGGGCAGTGTTGATCCAGAAACCGACGCAGATTCCCGCAGCGGTCGATCAACAGCGCTGGCTCAAGGCTGCCGACGCACTGGCTCAAGCCGGACAGGAACGGGAAGCGGCGCAGGCGAGGAAGGCGCTGGCGGCGCACTGAGCTTCCGTTCGTCGCTTGTCGGGCACCCTGGCGGGGGATGCGCTTCTGAACTGTAGCGTCCCGTGTTTTACGGGCGAGGTATCAGGAGACGAACATGGCAATCCCCAATTCACCCAGCGGGCCACATTCTTCCGAGCATGGCAGTGGCGACGACCTGGGTTTCGATCCGGACTCGCCTGACCTGGACGATCCGCAAGTCGATCCCATCGGCCCGGCGAAGGCGCCGAAGGATGTGCAGCCGGGCGATGATCCCAAACGTCCGGCCAAGCCTTACGATCCCTTGGCTGATCTCAAGCCTTGAAGCGAGGTGCGTATGAGTACCGATTCGAGTTTCGACGACCACAAGCCTGACAGTGTGCCCACCACGCCTGAGCCGGAAGTTGATCCGGTGCTGGACCCGGAGAGCCCCATGCGCGATCCGCTGGCGCGTCCGGCGGTGATAACGCCGGAGCATTCGCGCGACCCGAGCGCCGGTGACGGCATTCCCGATGACGACAAGATGCCGTTGCCCAACGACTGAGTGCATAAATGAAAAAGCCCCGACGATTCGGGGCTTTTTCATGAGTGACGGATTATTTGGAGGCTTCGATCACGCCGCTCTGGCGACTCTTGAGGTTCTTGTCGGCCTTGTATTGCTGAGCCACGGCCGGGACGTTGGCGCTCTTGCCGGTTTCCACCCAGCTGCGGATGCGGCTGGCATCGGCGAAGTGAGTGTATTTGCCGAACGCGTCGAGAATCACCAGGGCGACCGGGCGGTTGGCCATGCGGGTCACCAGCACCAGGCAGTGGCCGGCCGGGTTGGTGAAGCCGGTCTTGGTGATGCGGATATCCCAGTCGGCCTTGTTGACCAGGTGATCGGTGTTACGAAAGCCCAGGGTGTAATTGGGTTTGCGGAACGAGACGGTCTTTTCCTTGGTGGTGGTCAGCTCGATGAGCAGCGGCTGTTTGTGCGCAGCCACCAGCAACTTGCTCAGGTCGCGGGCGGTGGAAACGTTGCGCTCGGACAGGCCGGTGGGTTCCACAAAGTGGGTGCTGGTCATGCCCAGTGCCTTGGCCTTGGCGTTCATTGCCGCGATAAACGCAGCGTAACCGCCCGGGTAGTGGTGAGCCAGGCTGGCGGCGGCGCGGTTTTCCGAGGACATCAGGGCAATCAGCAGCATCTCTCGGCGGGGCAGTTCGCTTCGCAGTTTGACGCGGGAAAACACGCCTTTCATTTCGGGTGTGCGGCTGATGTCGACGTCAATCCATTCGTCCATGTTCTGGTGCGCTTCGACCACTACCAAACCGGTCATCAACTTGCTCACGGAAGCGATGGGCACCACCACGTCCGGGTTGCTGGAATAAATGACTTTGTTGGTCTGCAGATCCATCAGCAGGGCACTGCCGGAGGCAATCTTCAATTGCGAAGCGTCTCGAGGGGCAGCGGTAGTTTCGGCGGCGTTGACCGTTGGCGTGAGGAGCGTGCCTGAAAATGCAAAAACCAGGCTCAGGATGGACAGACGAATATTCACGCGGGCGAACTCATGAAGGTTGGAAATGCCGTTCTTTGTAACGGCCTGTGTCGTAAAAACGACGCATTGTAGGAGTATGGTTGAAGAACTGTCGATGGTTGTCCGCAAGGCATGAAAAAGTCGTGAAAAGCCCTGTAAAAATAGGGGTTTCCGGCGAACGGTAAAGGTTTTTTCGAGGGCATGAAAAACCCCGCACAAGGCGGGGTTCTCGGAGGGCGGAAAACGCGACTCAGGCGTGCAGGGTTTTCGGGCCGGGCATGAGGTTAAGATTGGGCCCAAGGTAGTGCTTTGAGCCTGTATCTTGGATTGCTCGACCCGATTCTCCTTGCGGTAACCTGAATGGTCAGTTGCATGTAGAGGTGGCCGTTGATGTCATTCGGGGTCGTGATTTCCGTGGGAATCCTTCCGTGAATAATCTCGCCACTGTTGGTTTTGAATTCAAAGACCCTTTTCTCAGGCAAGACTCCGACAAAGGCCCCGGTTAAGGTCTCATCGTCCTCTTTGATGTTGTCTCGGCTTAACCGCGCTTTACTGCGGCGAACTTGCTCAACGTCGGAGAACTGGAATCTTCGGGTGTTCGTCGTTAGCGCACAGGACGCATCATTTTCAGATAGCTCGTTGAGGAAGTCCGATACGGCAGCTATCGCTCTATCGGCCAGGCGGGAGACTGGCTCGGACAACTCTTCATCGCTTTTGGTCGTGGCCTCAAGCAGCTCGGTTAGAATGTCGATAGCTTGCGATACCGGAGTGGTGCCCTCGATATCAAGCTGCTTGTCCGCAGGGATTTCTTCGAGCTCGAATCCAAAGGATCCGCGAGCTGGTCCAGTAATTAAAAGCTGGTTGCTCAGGCGGTTCGGGATGGGGCCCTTGTCTGCCAGTGATCCGGAAACCGACGCTGCTATTGCCGTTATCGCGACGCTGAATGCCCGGGTCGCATTAGTTCCGAATTCGGCTAGCACGCCGTGTGTCCCCCAAACAGGAACGCCACGATAAGTCAGTCGAACCTTCGCTGGTCGATAGACATGCTTGCCATTGTCGACAAGACAGGCCCGAGCCTGTTCAATTCTTGCCTGAATCGACATGAGGGTAAGTTTGCTTATCCCTGGAGTGGCAGCCTGCTTCTCAAGAAAGCCGAGCTCCGCAGCCTTGTGGGTGTATTCAGATCTGTTCATGTTCAAGCTCCTGCCGGCGTACCACGAGCAAGCCTTCTGCATCTGCATCGTGAGCAGGAGAAAGGTCAACTTTCAAAAAACCTTTCCACTGGCCGGTGCGCCGATGTGACCACATGCTGTACCAATAGGTTGTCATGGCTACCAACGTTTCGGCAGGGTCGCTCAATGACTGGATGTAGAAGTCGATCTTGAACTCTTTCTTGAGATTAGCCCGATCGCCGCCAAGTAGTTTGATTTCGCGGTCGTCGAGGGTGTCAAAAAATACATCACCAGCAGGAGTGAAGGTCACCACGTCAATATCTCGGGGAGGGCGGTGCTCCAGCATCTCGATGTCCTCAGTAAAGCTGCCGTCCAGCCACTGAAAACCGCAATCGATACCCATCTTGTGCAGTTCTGCTCTGTGAGCAAGGTATCCGGCCAAAATATCACACCGTTCCGGGCTGGTCGCGAACCGATCCACCACCTGACCAAGGCTTACCTCATAAGGTGCTCTGATGTGTCCTGCAGGGTCATCCTCGTTAACAGGGGGCAGAACCCCTTCAGCGTTCCATTCTGGTATCAAGTCAGCCTCCAGGCATTTCGCTATTCCAAGCTGCCCGGCGTGGTAGCGAGGTGCTGCCGTGCCGAGTGGGATTGGATTGGTCAAAAATCCAATCCTGCTTCAGTCTGGCCACGATACGCCCAGTCATCTCAACATCCCATGATAGAGATGCTTCAGCGTGTTAGCTCGAATACGCCTCCTCCCATTAGAGATCGGTAGCTCCGTGCATCGATGCCAGCTGTTCTGTCGCGGGACGGTGCGGAGAGTTTTTTCGAGGGCATGAAAAACCCCGCACAAGGCGGGGTTTCCGGAGTGCGGAAAACGCGACTCAGGCGTGCAGGGTTTCTGCCGCGTAGAGGGTGTTTTCCAGCAGGCAGGCGCGGGTCATCGGACCGACGCCGCCAGGTACCGGGGTGATCCAGCCGGCGCGGGGCAGGGCGGTTTCGTACACGACGTCACCGACCAGTTTGCCGTCGTCCTGACGGTTGATGCCGACGTCGATCACGATCGCGCCTTCCTTGATCCACTCGCCCTTGACCAGGCCCGGCTTGCCGGCGGCCACGACCACCAGATCGGCACGGCCGACATGGCCGGCCAGATCCTTGGTGAAGCGGTGGGTGACGGTCACGGTGCAACCGGCCAGCAACAGTTCCATCGCCATCGGGCGACCAACGATGTTGGAAGCGCCGACAACGACTGCGTCCATCCCGTACAGATCGGCACCGGTGCTTTCCAGCAGGGTCATGATGCCTTTCGGGGTGCACGGACGCAGCAGCGGAATGCGCTGGGCCAGACGGCCGACGTTATAAGGATGGAAGCCGTCGACGTCCTTGTCCGGGCGGATGCGCTCCAGCAGTTTGGAAGCGTCCAGGTGCTCCGGCAGAGGAAGCTGAAGCAGAACGCCGTCGATTGCCGGGTCGTCGTTCAGTCGATCGATCAGATCGGTCAGTGCTTCCTGAGTGGTTTCGGAAGGCAGGTCGTAGGCTTGAGAGAGGAAGCCGACCTCTTCACAGTCTTTACGCTTGTGCGAGACATAAACCTGAGAGGCAGGATCGCTGCCGACCAGGATCACCGCGAGGCCGGGAGTGCGCAAGCCTTGCTCGCGACGTTCGGCTACCCGTTGGGCGATCTGCTGGCGCAGGCTGGCGGCGATTGATTTGCCGTCGATTAGTTGTGCAGTCATTGCGCGTGATTAACCATCGAGAGGGGAAAAAAAGAGAACGCATTCTCGCATGTCAAACGGTGAGGGCAAAGGCGCTTGGTCAGCAAATTCCCCTAAGCCCTTTAATTAAATGAATTTTTTTCAAAAAGGATTTGACGACCTTCAGGTCGCTCTATACTATTCGTCGCACTTGTCGGGCACAGCCTAGCACTGGTTAAGAAGGTCGAACGAAATTACGGTTTCGAACGACTGGAAAGCACTTAGTTTGTAGTCCTCCAAGGGTACAGCTAACAAGGCGCCCGTAGCTCAGCTGGATAGAGCATCCGCCTTCTAAGCGGATGGTCGCAGGTTCGAGTCCTGCCGGGTGCGCCATTAGGCAGCATTGGCACAAGTAACGCGATATGGTGGGCGTAGCTCAGTTGGTAGAGCACGGGATTGTGACTCCCGTTGTCGTGGGTTCGATCCCCATCGTCCACCCCATATTTCGAAAGGCGCCAGATGTAACAGTCTGGCGCCTTTGCTTTAAAAAGCTTCATCCGCGGATGTGGTGGAATTGGTAGACACACTGGATTTAGGTTCCAGCGCCGCGAGGCGTAAGAGTTCGAGTCTCTTCATCCGCACCAATCAAAGCTTCATTCATGCCGTTGGCCGGGTGAGGTTCTACAAAGAAGTTGTTTGGCTTCTTTGACACGCAATATGGTGGGCGTAGCTCAGTTGGTAGAGCACGGGATTGTGACTCCCGTTGTCGTGGGTTCGATCCCCATCGTCCACCCCATATTCCGAAAGGCGCCAGATTTAACAGTCTGGCGCCTTTTTTGTTTTACGGTTTCGGATTTTGGCGGCTGCAGGTTTCGGGTCGCAGGGCAGGGTGCTTCGTCGTATTAATGTTGCTCGATGATGCTGCACTGCCCGTCGGCCTTGCTTGCGAGGTCGGCTGTCAGGGAGATGATTCAACCGCCTCTATATATAGAAGAGGTTGGCGCAGAGCCCTGGCTTGAATTGGCTGTATTTGCTAACAGGGCGAGGCGCAACCGTTTGTCCCCGCCTTCAAATGGCCTGCTGTTTTTTTACCCGTTTTCAGTAGGGTGACTTCTTGAGTTTGACCTACTAGAATGCTTGCCCTTGATTCTTGGGTCGGAAACGGCCGGCTAACGTCTGTGCAACGAGGAATATCCATGCAAGTTTCTGTTGAAAATACTACTGCTCTTGAGCGCCGCATGAGCATCACCGTGCCGGCTGAGCAGATTGAGAGCCAGGTCAACAAGCGTCTGCAGCAGACTGCCCAGAAAGCCAAAATTGCTGGCTTCCGTCCAGGCAAAGTGCCAATGAGCGAAATCAAACGTCGTTTCGGTGCTGACGCACGTCAGGAAGCGATCGGCGACGTGATTCAAAAAACTTTCTACGAAGCTGTGGTTGAGCAGAAGCTGAACCCGGCCGGTTCGCCATCCATCGAGCCAAAATCGCTCGAAGCTGGCAAGGACCTGGAATACGTAGCCGTATTCGAAGTGTTCCCTGAGTTCACCGTTGCCGGCTTCGAAGGCATCACCGTTGAGCGCCTGAGCGCTGACGTGGCTGACGCCGATCTGGACAAGATGCTGGACATCCTGCGCAAGCAGAACACCCGTTTCGAAGTGGCCGATCGCGCTGCCCAGAACGAAGACCAGCTGAACATCGATTTCGTTGGCAAGGTTGACGGCGAAGTATTCGCTGGCGGTTCCGCCAAGGGCACTCAGCTGGTACTGGGTTCCGGCCGCATGATCCCGGGCTTCGAAGAAGACCTGGTCGGCGCTAAAGCCGGCGAAGAGCGCGTTCTGAACCTGACCTTCCCAGAGGACTATCAGAACCTGGACCTGGCTGGCAAAACCGCCGAGTTCACCGTGACTGTAAACACCGTTTCCGAGCCAAAACTGCCTGAGCTGAACGAAGAGTTCTTCGCTCAATTCGGCATCAAGGAAAGCGGCATCGACGGTTTCCGCACCGAAGTTCGCAAGAACATGGAGCGTGAACTGCGTCAGGCGATCAAATCCAAGGTCAAGAATCAGGTAATGGACGGTCTGCTGGCCACCAACCCGATCGAAGTGCCTAAGGCTCTGCTGTCCAACGAAGTTGACCGTCTGCGCGTGCAGGCTGTTCAGCAGTTCGGTGGCAACATCAAGCCAGACCAACTGCCGGCCGAGCTGTTCGAAGAACAAGCCAAGCGTCGCGTTGTGCTGGGTCTGATCGTGGCCGAAGTGGTCAAGCAGTTCGACCTGAAGCCGGACGAAGCCCGCGTTCGCGAAATGATCCAGGAAATGGCTTCGGCTTACCAAGAGCCTGAGCAGGTCGTGTCCTGGTACTACAAGAACGAGCAGCAACTGAACGAAGTTCGTTCGGTTGTGCTGGAAGAACAAGTTGTGGATACTGTTCTGCAGAAAGCTAGCGTGACCGACAAATCGGTCTCTTACGAAGAAGCGGTCAAGCCGGTAGAAGCTCCAAAAGCCGACTGATTGTTTTTGCGTTAGAAGCACACACCATAAGCCAGCCTTCGAGCTGGCTTATGCGTATTCAAGACATGACTATTTGGGAGTGACTGCAGAGCATGTTCCGTAATTCCTATATTCAGCAGAACTCTGATATCCAGGCCGCCGGCGGCCTGGTCCCGATGGTTGTCGAGCAATCTGCTCGTGGCGAGCGCGCCTATGACATCTACTCGCGTCTTCTCAAGGAACGAGTAATCTTTCTGGTGGGTCCTGTAGAGGACTACATGGCCAACCTGATCTGCGCGCAATTGCTGTTCCTTGAAGCGGAAAACCCGGACAAGGACATCCATCTTTACATCAACTCCCCGGGCGGTTCGGTGACAGCGGGCATGTCGATCTACGACACCATGCAGTTCATCAAGCCAAACGTATCGACTACCTGTATCGGTCAGGCGTGCAGCATGGGCGCATTCCTGCTGACGGCCGGTGCTCCTGGCAAGCGTTTCTGCCTGCCGAACTCGCGCGTGATGATTCACCAGCCACTGGGCGGTTTCCAGGGCCAGGCATCGGACATCGAAATCCATGCCAAGGAAATCCTCTTCATCCGCGAGCGTCTGAACACGCTGATGGCCAAGCACAGCGGCCGTACGCTTGAAGAAATCGAGCGCGACACCAACCGCGACAACTTCATGAGTGCAGAAGCTGCGAAGGAATACGGTCTGATCGACGAAGTGATCAACCAGCGCCCAGCTTAAAAATAAGCAGCTCAAAATAGGCTTGGTCGGCGCGTCTGATCAGCGGCGGGCTTGAAAAAGCCCGCAATAGCCTTCATCTTGTGTTGCAAGCCTATCGGATTTGGATCGAACGAATGACTGACACCCGCAACGGCGAGGACAACGGCAAGCTGCTCTATTGCTCCTTCTGTGGCAAAAGCCAGCATGAAGTGCGCAAATTGATTGCCGGCCCCTCGGTCTTTATCTGCGACGAGTGCGTCGACCTGTGCAATGACATCATCCGCGAGGAGGTGCAGGAAGCACAGGCCGAAAGCAGCGCGCATAAATTGCCTTCGCCTAAAGAAATCAGCGGCATCCTTGATCAGTATGTAATTGGTCAGGAACGTGCCAAGAAGGTTCTGGCAGTAGCGGTGTACAACCACTACAAGCGTCTGAACCAGCGTGACAAAAAGGCTGACGACGTCGAACTCGGCAAGAGCAACATCCTGCTGATCGGCCCGACAGGCTCCGGTAAAACCCTGCTGGCCGAAACACTGGCCCGCTTGCTGAACGTTCCGTTCACCATCGCCGACGCAACCACCCTCACCGAGGCGGGTTATGTGGGTGAAGACGTCGAGAACATCATTCAGAAGCTGCTGCAGAAGTGCGATTACGACGTAGAAAAAGCCCAGATGGGCATTGTCTACATCGACGAAATCGACAAGATTTCGCGCAAGTCCGACAACCCGTCGATCACCCGGGACGTTTCCGGTGAAGGCGTGCAGCAGGCCTTGCTCAAACTGATCGAAGGCACGGTCGCTTCCGTTCCGCCGCAAGGTGGCCGCAAGCATCCGCAGCAGGAATTCCTTCAGGTTGATACCCGTAACATCCTGTTCATCTGCGGTGGCGCATTCTCCGGTCTGGAGAAGGTCATTCAGAACCGTTCCACCAAGGGTGGCATCGGTTTCAACGCAGAAGTGCGCAGCAAGGAAGAAGGCAAGAAAGTCGGTGAATCCCTGCGTGAAGTCGAGCCTGACGATCTGGTCAAGTTCGGTCTGATCCCGGAATTCGTCGGTCGTCTGCCGGTTCTTGCGACGCTGGACGAGCTGGATGAGGCTGCTTTGATGCAGATTCTCACCGAACCGAAAAATGCCCTGACCAAACAGTATGCCAAGCTGTTCGAGATGGAAGGCGTGGATCTGGAATTCCGTTCCGACGCGCTGAAATCGGTCGCCAAGCGTGCCCTGGAGCGTAAAACCGGTGCCCGTGGCCTGCGTTCGATTCTCGAAGGTGTGCTGCTCGACACGATGTATGAAATCCCCTCGCAGTCCGAGGTGAGCAAAGTCGTGATCGATGAAAGCGTGATCGAAGGCAAGTCCAAGCCACTGTATATCTACGAAAACAGTGAGCCGGCTGCCAAGGCTGCACCGGACGCGTAAGCGCCCGGTCTGCCGGAACAAAGAAGGGGCCTTCGGGCCTCTTTTTTTTTATGTCGTTTTTTACATCCCCTTTGCGCTTGTTTTTTTTCAAGTCAGCCCCCATCTTGGTTTCAAGCTTAATTCCATCTGATTACGGCCATATGGCCGCCGTAGAGGCGAAATCATGAAGACCACCATCGAATTGCCTCTCCTGCCATTGCGTGATGTCGTTGTGTATCCGCACATGGTTATCCCGCTGTTCGTGGGGCGCGAGAAATCCATCGAAGCCCTCGAGGCCGCGATGACGGGCGACAAGCAGATCCTGCTGCTGGCCCAGAGAAACCCGGCTGACGACGATCCCGGTGAAGAAGCTCTCTATCGCGTAGGTACCATCGCCACTGTTCTGCAGCTGCTCAAACTGCCTGACGGCACCGTCAAGGTTCTGGTCGAAGGCGAGCAGCGTGGCGCTGTCGAGCGCTTCAGCGAAGTCGATGGCCACTGCCGTGCCGAAGTCTCGCTGATCGACGAAGTCGACGCCGCCGAACGTGAATCCGAAGTGTTCGTGCGCAGCCTGCTGTCGCAGTTCGAACAATATGTGCAGCTGGGCAAGAAAGTCCCGGCTGAAGTCCTGTCGTCGCTCAATAGCATCGACGAGCCTGGCCGCCTGGTAGACACCATGGCCGCGCACATGGCGCTGAAGATCGAGCAGAAGCAGGAAATCCTCGAAATCATCGATTTGTCGGCCCGGGTCGAGCACGTTCTGGCCTTGCTGGACGCCGAGATCGACCTGCTGCAAGTCGAAAAACGCATTCGTGGCCGCGTCAAAAAGCAAATGGAGCGCAGTCAGCGCGAGTACTACCTGAACGAGCAGATGAAGGCCATTCAGAAAGAGCTCGGCGACAGCGACGAAGGCCACAACGAAATCGAAGACCTGAAAAAGCGTATCGACGCTGCCGGTCTGCCGAAAGATGCCCTGGCCAAGGCCACTGCCGAGCTGAACAAGCTCAAGCAGATGTCGCCGATGTCCGCCGAAGCCACCGTGGTGCGCTCGTACATCGACTGGCTGGTTCAGGTGCCGTGGAAGGCTCAGAGCAAGGTGCGTCTGGACCTGGCTCGCGCCGAAGACATTCTCGACGCCGATCACTACGGCCTCGAAGAGGTCAAGGAACGCATCCTTGAATACCTTGCCGTACAGAAGCGCGTGAAGAAAATCCGTGGCCCGGTGTTGTGCCTGGTCGGTCCTCCGGGCGTGGGTAAAACCTCGCTGGCCGAGTCGATCGCCCATGCCACCAACCGCAAATTCGTGCGCATGGCCCTCGGTGGCGTGCGTGATGAAGCGGAAATCCGTGGTCACCGTCGGACTTACATCGGTTCGATGCCAGGAAGATTGATTCAAAAGATGACAAAAGTGGGTGTGCGCAACCCGCTGTTCCTGCTCGATGAAATCGACAAAATGGGCAGCGACATGCGTGGCGACCCGGCGTCGGCGTTGCTGGAAGTGCTCGATCCAGAGCAGAACCACAACTTCAACGACCACTACCTGGAAGTCGACTACGACCTCTCGGACGTGATGTTCCTGTGCACCTCGAACTCCATGAACATTCCGCCGGCGCTGCTGGACCGGATGGAAGTCATCCGTCTGCCGGGCTACACCGAAGACGAGAAGATCAACATCGCGGTCAAGTACCTGTCGCCGAAGCAGATTGCAGCCAACGGCCTGAAGAAGGGCGAGCTGGAATTCGACGAAGAAGCGATCCGCGACATTATCCGTTACTACACCCGCGAAGCCGGTGTGCGTGGCCTCGAGCGGCAGATTGCCAAGGTCTGCCGCAAGGCGGTCAAAGAGCATGCGCTGGAAAAACGCTTCTCGGTAAAAGTGACAGCTGATCTGCTGGAGCATTTCCTCGGCGTTCGCAAGTTCCGCTACGGTCTGGCCGAGCAGCAGGATCAGATCGGTCAAGTGACCGGCCTGGCCTGGACTCAGGTGGGCGGCGAACTGCTGACCATCGAAGCCGCTGTGGTGCCGGGCAAAGGTCAACTGATCAAGACCGGTTCGCTGGGTGACGTAATGGTCGAATCGATCACTGCGGCCCTGACCGTGGTGCGCAGCCGTGCCAAGAGCCTGGGCATTCCGCTGGACTTCCACGAGAAGCGCGACACCCACATCCACATGCCGGAAGGCGCTACGCCGAAAGACGGCCCGAGCGCCGGTGTAGGCATGTGTACAGCGCTGGTGTCGGCTTTGACGGGGATTCCTGTGCGTGCCGATGTTGCCATGACCGGCGAGATCACCCTGCGTGGTCAAGTCCTCGCCATTGGCGGTCTGAAGGAAAAACTGCTGGCCGCTCACCGTGGCGGAATCAAGACAGTGATTATTCCGGAAGAGAACGTGCGCGATCTGAAGGAGATTCCTGACAATATCAAGCAGGATCTGCAGATCAAACCGGTTAAATGGATTGACGAGGTCCTGCAAATTGCGCTGCAATACGCGCCGGAGCCCTTGCCGGATGTGGCTCCGGAGATAGTTGCCAAGGACGAAAAACGTGAGTCTGACTCTAAGGAAAGAATTAGCACGCATTAATACGCTTTTGCCTGGGGGGCTTCCTTGACAGCTTTTTAGAGCCCTTGTTATAAAGCGGCTCTTAAGTGTCTGTAGGCCATTCAGCACTCGTTTTTGCTTTCACCAAAAAACTTAGAATCATACTCAAATAGATATAAGGGGACTTAGAGTGAACAAGTCGGAACTGATTGATGCTATCGCTGCATCCGCTGATATCCCGAAAGCTGCTGCTGGCCGTGCGCTGGACGCTGTAATCGAATCCGTCACTGGCGCTCTCAAGGCTGGCGACTCCGTTGTTCTGGTTGGTTTCGGTACTTTCTCCGTGACTGATCGTCCAGCTCGCATCGGTCGTAACCCACAGACCGGCAAGACTCTGGAAATCGCGGCAGCCAAAAAGCCAGGTTTCAAAGCCGGTAAAGCCCTGAAAGAAGCCGTCAACTAAGTTTGATTCAGGTTTTTACCCATCCGGGTCGGGGTCATGCCTGACTTGGCAGCGGAGCGGTAGAGCAGGCGGTTGGAATAGCTGCCTGTCACACCGGGATCGAGGGTTCGAGCCCTGTCCGCTCCGCCAGTTACGAGAAGGCGCATCCTCGGATGCGCCTTTCTTCTATCCGGATTCTACCCACGCTCCACGGTTGCCTAATTTTGAAGTTCAACCGTTTCTGGGGGACGCATGCTGCAGAATATCAGGGACAATTCACAAGGCTGGATTGCCAAGACCATTATCGGAGTCATCGTTGCACTGATGGCTCTGACCGGTTTCGACGCCATTTTCCAGGCCACGACTCACAAGAATGAGGCGGCCAAGGTCAACGGTGAAGAAATCAGCCAGAACGAGCTGAGCCAGGCGGTGGATATGCAACGCCGTCAGCTGATGCAACAACTGGGCAAGGATTTCGACGCTTCCTTGCTGGACGAAAAAATGCTGCGCGAATCGGCCCTCAAGGGTCTGATCGATCGCAAGCTGCTGCTGCAAGGCGCAGAACAATCGAAATTCGCTTTCTCCGAAGCGGCCCTGGACCAAGTGATCCTGCAGACGCCTGAATTCCAGGTCGACGGCAAGTTCAGCTCCGACCGTTTCGATCAGGTGATCCGTCAACTGGGCTACAGCCGCATGCAGTTCCGCCAGATGCTGGCTCAGGAAATGCTGATCGGCCAACTGCGCGCCGGTGTGGCGGGCAGCGGTTTCGTGACCGACGCTCAGGTGCTGGCCTTCGCCCGTCTGGAAAAACAGACCCGCGACTTCGCCACGCTGAACATCAAGGCTGACCCTTCGGCCGTCAAGCTGACCGATGACGAGGTCAAGGCTTACTACGACGAGCACGCCAAGGAATTCATGACCCCGGATCAAGTGGTCATCGATTACCTGGAACTGAAGAAGGCTTCGTTCTTCGATCAGGTCGCCGTCAAGGACGAAGACCTGCAGGCGGCGTATCAGAAAGAGATCGCCAACCTGTCGGAGCAGCGTCGTGCGGCGCACATTCTGATCGAAGTGAACGACAAGACCACCGAAGCTCAGGCCAAGGCGAAGATCGAAGAAGTCCAGGCGCGTCTGGCCAAGGGCGAGAAGTTCGAAGCGCTGGCCAAGGAGTTCTCGCAGGATCCGGGTTCGGCCAACAATGGCGGTGACCTCGGTTATGCCGGTCCTGGCGTTTACGATCCAGCCTTCGAGAAAGCCCTGTACTCGCTGAACAAGGATCAGGTTTCCGAGCCGGTTCGTACCGACTTCGGTTTCCACCTGATCAAGCTGCTGGGTGTCGAAGCGCCTGAAGTGCCGACCCTGGCCAGCCTGAAGGACAAGCTGACCCGCGAGCTGAAAACCCAGCAAGTCGAGCAGCGTTTCGTCGAGGCGACCAAGCAACTGGAAGACTCGTCGTTCGAAGCATCCGACCTGGCCCAGCCGGCGCAGGATCTGAAACTGACCGTGCACACCTCCAAGCCGTTCGGCCGTGAAGGTGGCGAAGGCGTTGCAGCCAACCGTGCTGTAGTGACTGCCGCGTTCAGCACCGAAGTGCTGGAAGAGGGTGCCAACAGCACCGCCATCGAGCTGGATCCGGAAACCGTGATCGTGCTGCGCGCCAAGGAGCACCTGAAGCCTGCTCAATTGCCGCTGGAAAGCGTGGCCACTGCCATTCGCGCTCAGTTGACCAAAGAGCACGCCAGCGCTGCTGCCAAAACCAAGGCGGAGCAACTGATCGCCAGTCTGCGTGATGGCAAGACCCCGCTGGACAAGGCGGTGGACGGTCAAAGCTGGAAAGTCACTGAAGCGGCGAACCGCGCTCAGGAAGGCGTTGATCCAGCGGTGCTGCAAGCGTTGTTCCGCATGCCGAAACCGGCCGCGAAGGACAAGCCGACCTTCACCAGCGTGACGCTGGCGGACGGTAGCCTGACCATCGTGCGCCTGAACGGCGTGAACGAAGCAGCGGCTCCGACCGATGAAGAGAAAGCGCAATATCGTCGCTTCCTCGCATCGCGTGTGGGCCAGCAGGACTTCGCAGCGTACCGCAAGCAGCTGGAAGCCGAAGCCGACATCAAGCGTTTCTGATGCCTGGCTGAGCCGCAAGACCCGAGCCCCGGATGAAAATCCGGGGCTTTTTTATGCGCGCTATCCGGCGTTCGGGAAACCATGACTTCGGGCATTGATGGTCGCATACAGAGTCAGCAGCAACAGACCTGCGACCAGCCACGGGTAAGTCCCGACGCCCAGGTTGTTCAGCAGCAGACCGCCCGCAAGTCCGCCGCCGGCAATTCCGACATTCCACAGGGTCACCAGCATCGATTGCGCGGTATCGGCAGCCTCCCTGGCAGTTTTTGCCAGGGCCGTCTGCAACAGCGAGGGCATCGCGCCGAACGCCAGGCCCCAGACGGCGGTGGCGGTGTAGACCACGCCCGGCCATTCGCGCCACAGGCCCAGTGCGATCGCCGACAGCAGGAACAGCGTGGCACTGACCAGTGCCAGCTGACGCAGCCAGCGATCAATCAGGCTACCGACGATCCACAGGCTCAGTACCGATGCCAGACCAAACACCAACAACACCCGGTCGATTTCTGCGCCAAGTCCCGATGGCTCCAGAAAGGGCGCGATGTAGGTGTACAGAAGGTTGTGCGCGACGACGTAGGACAAGGTTACAAACAGCACGGATCGCACGCCCGGCAAGGTAAACACCTGACGCAGTGGCAGGCGTTTTCCCGCGCGTTCACCGGCGAAGTCCGGTACTTGCCAACGCACCCAGATCACCAGCAGCAACGTCAGCCCGGTCATGATCGCGAAGCTCAGGCGCCAGCCGACTACCGTGCCCAGCAGCGTCCCGGCCGGAATGCCCAGCGACAGCGCAAGCGGCGCCCCGAGCATGGCCACCGTAATCGCCCGGCCTTGTAAGTGAGGTGCCACCATCCGGCTCGCGTACCCCGCCAGCAAAGCCCACAGCAGCCCGGCGAACACGCCTGCGATCAAACGTGCAATCAGGGTCAGCCAGTACAGCTCCGACAACGCGGTGATGCTGTTGGCGATAGCAAACCCACCAATGGCCGTCAGCAGCAGCGGGCGCCGACGCCAGCCACGGGTGGCAATGGTGAGTGGAATCGCCGCCAGCAACGAACCGATGGCGTACAGCGTGACCAGTTGCCCGATCAGTGCCTGAGAGACATCAAGCCCAGCGCTCATCTGCGGCAACAGGCCGGCGGGCATCGCTTCGGTCAGCACGGTGATGAACCCGGCGGTGGCCAGCGCTAGCAGTGCGCCCAGCGGTAGTCGTTCGTCGTGCTGGACGCTATTGGTCAGCGGTGTAGAGGTGAGTTGCGCATCGTTCATGAACCAGCATCCCTTTTGCCGAGAAAGACGAAGGCCATAGGGTAGGGCGCTGCACATTCGGGAAAAACAGGTTAGGGTTCCGAACATCTCGGACAAGAATGTCGTGAATCAGGGTGGGATGAATGGACAGCCTGGGCAGTATTTCGGTGTTCGTGCAGGTGGCGGAAACCCGCAGTTTTACCGAGGCGGGCCGTTTGCAGGGTGTGTCTTCGTCGGCGGTCGGCAAAAGCATCGCCCGCCTGGAGGCACGGCTCAATGTGCGGTTGTTTCACCGCACCACTCGCAGCATCACGCTGACCAGTGAAGGCGCGCTGTTTCTTGAACGTTGCCGCAAGATCCTCGCCGAAGTGGAGGCGGCGGAATTTGAGCTGTGCGATGCCGCAGCGGCGCCTCACGGCAAGTTGCGGGTCAGCCTGCCGCAGGTGCATGACCTGGTGATGCCGGTCATGAACGAATTCATGGCGCTGTACCCGCAGATCGAACTGGATCTGGACCTGACCGATCGCATAGTTGATGTGGTTGAAGAAGGTTTCGACGCAGTGATTCGAACGGGTAAACCGCGAGACTCGCGACTGATGGCACGACCGTTGGGCGAGTTTCATATGGTGTTGGTGGCCAGCCCCGCGTACCTGCGCGAGCGCGGCGAACCGCTGACCCCGGCCGATCTGGCCGAGCACGCCTGCCTGCGCCATACCTTTCACGCCACGGGCAAACTGGAGCCCTGGCCGCTGAAGCGCGAGGAGGGCGCGCCCGAACCGACCCTGCCGACACGCCTTGTGAGTACGTCGATTGAGGCCGTGCGGCATGCGGCGCTGGCGGGCATGGGCATCGCCTGTCTGCCGGACTTCATGATCCATGAAGCGCAGCAGCAGGGTCGCCTGCAGCGCGTGCTGGAGGAGCATCTGGAGCACGTCGGGCAGTTCTGGGTCCTGTGGCCATCAAGCCGGCATGCAACCGCCAAATTGCGGGTGTTCATCGATCATTTATCGGCGCGACTTTTTCCTGTCGCCCATGACCGGTAGAGTTGTAACTGTTTTAAGACACTAATCCATACGCCGCGGGGCAGCGATCTGTTGCACAATACGCCCCGGACCGTTTTCCCCTCAGGATGTTTAATGTTGAATTCTATTCCCGTGCGTTTTTTCGGGTTGGCGTTGTTGCTGACCGCCGCTGCCGGCTGCTCCAAGGACAAGCCTATCTACGAGCATGAGAATTTCGACGACTCCGGCACCTTTTCGCGCAATTACCCGGTGACCGACACCGCCAGTTGCGAAGCGGCCCGCCGAGCGTTGCTCAGCCAGGGCTACATCATTACCAGCAATGACCCGAAACTGGTCAGCGGGCACAAGAGCTTCCAGCAGACCGGCGAAACCCACCTGGAGATCAGCTTCAACGTGGTGTGCGCCGATGATGGCAGCGCCGGCCATCACGCCACCGTGTTCGCCAACGCCCTGCAGGACCGCTACGCGCTGAAGAAGACCAACAACTCCGCAAGCCTCGGTGTCGGCGTACTGGGCTCGGTGTCGATGCCGATCGGCTCGTCTGACGATTCGATGGTCAAGGTCGCCAGCGAAACCGTGTCGTCGCAGAAGTTCTACGAGCGTTTCTTCACGCTGGTCGAGCTGTTCCTGCCGGCCGACGCGAAGAAAGCTGCGCACATCACTGAAAAACCGAAGACCGACCTGGGTGTGCCGGAAGCCAAGCCAGCGCCGGCTCCGTTGGCCCCAGCACCTGCGGCTGAACCGACCCCGACCCCGGCCCCAGCGCCGGCCGCCGAGCCCGCGGCGGCACCGACGCCAGCGCCAGCAGAAGCGACCCCGGCCAGCTCCGAGCCGGTAGCACCGCCGGCCGAAGCCGCGCCGATCACCCCGGCACCGGTTACCGAGCCTGCACCCGCGACGGAAACCATCACGCCGCCGGCCAACCCGACGGACATGCCGCCGCCCTCCGAGCCGATTCCGGCCATGCCTGCCTCCGGGCAGTAAACTTCACGCCACGCCTCCGACCCCTGTCGGACGCGTGGCGTTTTGTTGTCTCCCTTGAGCTTCTTCCTGCAAGCCCCGTCGAAAAATTTCCCGCGATAAATTCCTGACCGCCTGCTACGTTTATTTCATGAAGGACGCGTTTCATTTTTCCTTCACACGGGCACTTTATGCTCGAGGCACTGGTCATTTGTTCCAGGCCATTTCAAGCAAGCGTCAGGGGGATTACGCAATGGATGACTATCAAGAAGAACTGCTCGAATTCCAGGCTTACGAACTGGATTCACCAGAGCCTGCGGAAGACGCTACCGAGCTGTAAGGCGTCAGCCTGTCTTGCGGTGACTGCGGCGAAACTCGCCCGGTGTCTGGCCGTTCCAGCGCTTGAAGGCGCGCTGGAAAGCTTCGGCCGAAGCAAACCCCAGCAGGTAGGCGATTTCACCGAATGCCAGTTCGGTGTCGCGGATGTAGGTCATCGCCAGATCACGGCGGGTGTCATTGAGGATCGCGCGAAACTGCGTACCTTCTTCGGCCAGCTTTCGCCGTAACGTCCAGGTCGGCAGCTTCAGGCGTGCCGCCACTTCTTCCAGATCCGGTTCCCGGCCACCATTGAGCAAAGGCCCGAGCAATTGCGTGATGCGTTCGCGCAGGCTGCGGGTGCGGGTCAATTGCTCGAGTTCCCGTTCACACAAACCGAGCAAATGTTTCCAGGTGCTGGGGCAATGCTCCGGGTTGCGTTGGGCCAGGCTGGTGAGGCCCAGGCGCAGTTGATTGTGTTCGGCGCCGAACTGGATCGGGCATTCGCCGAGTACGGCATAGGCGTCGCGATAATCCGGACTGTCGAACTCGATTTCGATCCGTTCGGCGCGCAACGGCTCGGGGCTGACGCTGGACAACTGATGCAGCCAGCCGGCAATGATCGAATCCACCACAAAGCGGTTGTAGGCGTTGTACGGGCTGATCGAGTAGAAGCGCAGCCACGCACCGCTGGCGTCTTCGTGGAAACTCGACTGGCCGCGATAGTTGGAGCCGTACAACGGTTCGAAACGAGTCAGGCAGCGAGCGGCTTCGCGCACGGTCGGGGCCTGCGCGGCGGTCACACCGGCCAGTCCGGCCTGGCTCAAGCGACTGAGTTGGCCCATGCGCAAACCCAATGCCGGATCGCCGGTGAGCTGGATCGCGCCATGCCCCAGGCGCATGTAGCGCGGGATCGACAGACGCGCCCCGGCTTCGGCCAGTCGTGCGGCATCCAGGCCGTACTGTTCGAGCAATGGCAGCGGATCGACGTCATGGCTGCGCACGGCATCGGCCAGGCTGTGGACGAAGCCCACCGACAGATCCCCGAGACGCATCGGCTGCGGTTTCATGGGTTACAACCAGAGGTTCAGCAGGCGCGCGCCACGGGCCTCGCTGTCGGCGAACTGCTGGCCGTTGCTGCTGAGGAAACTTTGCCCGGAACTCGGTTTGTCCCAGAACTGCCCGCGCAGGAACACACTCATGCCGGCCAGCGCCTTGCTGGCCGGCGGTTGCGCGGTCAGGGTCAGTTGGTGCCAGGCCTGGCCTTCACTGACGTCTCCCGGTTTCAGGCTGACCGAGTCCGGCACGCTCAAGCCCTTGTAACCCTTCCACGGTTGATCCCAAACGCCATGACCGACGACGAACGCGGGCACCGCGATCAGCTGCGCGCCTTGCTCGTCGAGTTTGCGGTAGTTGTCCGGATACCAACTGTCGCTGCCGATCAACACGCCGAGGCGTCCGGCCGGGGTGTCGATCACATTGATCCGGGAAGCTTCGCGGGTGCCGGATGGCTCGTCCTGATCGAAGATCGGACGCATCTGCCGTTGTGGCTGGCCGAGCGGGGCGCCATCGCGGCCAAACACTACGGTGCTGTTGTACAGCGCACCACTGCCGGCCTTGAGCCGGCCATCGGTGATGTTCGGTTCAGGCAGCACGATCGAGCCGGCCACCAAAGTGATGTGGAATTCCTTGGCCAGACCGCCGAACAGCGCCTGATAGTCCTTGGCCATGTCCCGGGACTTCATGCGCAGGTGCGCGTCATCCAGACGGCTGCTGCCCTTGGCGGTGAGCCAGGCGCGAGCAAATTGCACCGGATTGCTCGCCGCCAGCCAGTTCATCGCTTCGGCGAGGGTGGCGGCCTGGTACAGCTCGTCTTTCTCGCCGCTGATCATCAGCCAGGTGCCGACATGCTCCGGCAGGATGACCACGGTTTTTTCATTCAAGAGCCCCTGATCCTGCGCCTGCTGCAAATAGGCGGCGAGCTTGCGGTGCAGGCGTTCGGGGCTTTGGTAGTCGGTGGGGAACAGCTCGGGCTGGATGCCCAGCAGGTTGCCACGGTCGGCGGGCGTGCCCTGATCGACCGCGAGTTTGATCCGCAGGTCCGACAGGTAATGACCGGCCGGGCGGTCAGCCGCCCACATGGCGTAGAAGGTGAGCGCGGCGATGAGCGCCATGGAAAAAGTCAGGTACAGAAGTTTGCGCATGAAATCCAACAACAACCGGGTACAGGGTGTGCGGACAGGGTAGGGCGCCAGCCCCGGCTTGCCAAGGGGCGCTGCGCATTTGGATCAATAACTTGTCAGTTACGGTCATTGAGTGACAGCGATGCGACTCCTAATCTGTCGAACATGACTGACGGGGGACGCAGAGCTCCCGCATTTTCCGTGATCGCTCGCTGTGGAGTTAACGATGACCGCCACTCAATACCCGCACCTGTTGGCCCCGCTGGACCTGGGATTCACCACGTTGCGCAACCGCACCCTGATGGGCTCGATGCACACCGGCCTTGAGGAAAAGCCGGGTGGTTTCGAACGCATGGCGGCGTATTTCGCCGAGCGTGCCCGTGGCGGCGTGGGCCTGATGGTCACCGGCGGTATCGGTCCGAACGACGAGGGCGGCGTGTACTCCGGCGCGGCCAAGCTGACCACCGAGGAAGAAGCGCTCAAGCACCGCATCGTGACGCGCGCCGTGCATGATGCAGGCGGCAAGATCTGCATGCAGATCCTTCACGCCGGCCGTTATGCCTACAGCCCGAAACAGGTCGCGCCGAGCGCCATTCAGGCGCCGATCAACCCGTTCAAGCCCAAGGAACTGGACGAGGAAGGCATCGAGAAACAGATCAGCGATTTCGTCACCTGCTCGGTACTGGCCCAGACCGCCGAGTACGACGGTGTGGAAATCATGGGTTCGGAAGGTTATTTCATTAACCAGTTCCTCGCCGCCCACACCAACCACCGCACCGACCGTTGGGGCGGCAGTTACGAAAACCGCATGCGTCTGCCGGTGGAAATCGTTCGCCGCGTACGTGAAGCGGTCGGCCCGAACTTCATCATCATCTTCCGCCTGTCGATGCTCGACCTGGTGGAAGGCGGCAGCACCTGGGAAGAAATCGTCACCCTGGCCAAAGCCATCGAGCAGGCCGGCGCGACCATCATCAACACCGGCATCGGCTGGCACGAAGCGCGAATCCCGACCATCGCCACCAAAGTGCCGCGTGCGGCGTTCAGCAAGGTCACGGCCAAGCTGCGTGGTTCGGTGAATATTCCGCTGATCACCACCAACCGCATCAACACTCCGGAAATCGCCGAGCAGATTCTGGCTGAAGGCGATGCCGACATGGTTTCGATGGCGCGCCCGTTCCTCGCCGACCCGGACTTCGTCAACAAGGCTGCCGAGGGTCGCGCTGACGAAATCAACACCTGCATCGGCTGCAACCAGGCCTGCCTCGATCACACCTTCGGTGGCAAGCTCACCAGCTGCCTGGTCAACCCGCGTGCCTGCCACGAGACCGAGCTCAACTACCTGCCGGTCAAGCAGATCAAGAAAATCGCCGTGGTCGGTGCCGGTCCTGCCGGTCTGTCCGCCGCCACCGTGGCCGCCGAGCGCGGGCATCAGGTGACCTTGTTTGATTCGGCCAGCGAAATCGGTGGCCAGTTCAACGTCGCCAAACGTGTGCCGGGCAAGGAAGAGTTCTACGAAACCCTGCGTTACTTCAAACGCAAACTGCAGACCACCAACGTCGAGGTGCGCCTGAACACCCGCGTTGACGTGGCAAAACTGGTCGAAGGCGGTTACGACGAAGTCATTCTGGCGACCGGCATTGCGCCGCGTCTTCCGGCGATTCCGGGCGTCGAGAACGCCAAAGTGCTGAGCTACCTGGATGTGCTGCTCGAGCGCAAACCGGTCGGCAAGCGTGTGGCGGTGATCGGCGCCGGCGGTATCGGTTTCGACGTCTCGGAATTCCTCGTCCATGAAGGCGTGGCCACCAGTCAGGATCGCGCCGCGTTCTGGAAAGAGTGGGGCATCGACACCCATCTGGAAGCCCGTGGTGGCGTGGCCGGGATCAAGGCTGCACCGCACGCACCGGCCCGTGACGTGTTCCTGCTGCAACGCAAGAAGTCCAAGGTCGGCGACGGTCTGGGCAAGACCACCGGCTGGATTCACCGCACCGGTCTGAAGAACAAGCAGGTGCAGATGCTCAACAGCGTCGAATACCTGAAGATCGACGACGAAGGCCTGCACATCCGCATCGGTGAAACCGGCGAGCCGCAAGTGCTGCCGGTCGACAACATCGTCATCTGCGCCGGCCAGGATCCGCTGCGCGAGTTGCACGACGGTCTGGTTGAAGCCGGGCAGAACGTGCACCTGATCGGCGGCGCCGATGTGGCGGCCGAGCTGGATGCCAAACGTGCGATCAATCAGGGTTCGCGTCTGGCCGCCGAGCTCTGATCCACCCTAGAATGCCGGCTCTTTGCACAGAGCCGGCCTTCATGTTTCTGCCTCCCACCGACTGGCTGGCCCCAGCCCCCCTCGAACCGCTTCATCTGGACTGGCTCACCGCCGCCGGCATTGAAGTGGCGATCCTGCGTCTCGACCGCATCGATCCGCTGATCAGCGGCAACAAGTGGTTCAAACTCGTCGAACATCTCAAGGTCGCCGACCGCGCGGGTGCCGAAGGCATCATCAGCCTGGGCGGTGCACACTCCAATCATCTGCATGCACTGGCGGCTGCCGGCAAACGCCTGGGATTCGCCACGGTCGGGCTGTTGCGCGGGCATCCGCAGGACACGCCGACGGTCAGGGATCTGCAGGATTTCGGCATGCAGTTGCACTGGCTCGGTTACGGCGGTTATCGGGCGCGGCACGAGCCGGGGTTCTGGCAGCCTTGGCTGGCGCAGTATCCGACGCTACATCCGGTGCCTGAAGGGGGTGGCGGTTTGCCGGGCGCGCAGGGTTGCGCGTCATTGAAGGAGCAGGTCATTAACCAACTCGGGAAGCTCGGCTGGGACGACTACCACGGTTGGTGGCTGGCCTGTGGCACGGGCACCACGCTCGCGGGATTGGTGTTGGCCGAGGCCGGACAACATGCGGTGTACGGCGCAATGGCCGTGCCCGACGATCACGGCGTCGCAGCCAATGTCGAGGCGATTGTGGGCAAGGCTGGAGGCTACGAACTGATCGACGCCAGCCGTGGTGGTTTCGCCAAGGTCGATCCGGCGTTGCTTGAATTCATCGCGCAAACCGAACAGGCCAGCGGCATTCCCCTCGAACCGCTGTACACCGGCAAGGCCTTACTGGCGCTCAAACAACAGATCGAGGCGGGCCGCTTTGCCCGAGGTTCACGCTTGATCTTCATCCACACCGGCGGCTTGCAGGGCCGGCGCGGCTTCGACGGTTAACCCTGGCTGCGCTTGGGCATCATCCGCAGCAGCGTGTTATCGCGCACCACGTAATGGTGATAGATCCCCGCCAGCGCATGCAGGCCGATCAGCCAGTAGCCGATGGTGCTGATCAGCACATGCCAGTGCTCGACGTCTTTGGCGAACACCTTGTCTTCACTCACCAGCAACGGCAGGTCGAAACCGTAGAACATCACCTGATGACCTTCAGCGCTGGTGATCAGCCAGCCGAGAATCGGCATGCTGATCATGAACAGGTACAAGGCCCAGTGCATCAAGCGTGCGAGGGTGGTTTGCCATTGTGGCGAAGCGGGGAAGATTTTCGGCGCCGGGCCCAGGCTGCGGGCGAACAGGCGAAACCAGACCAGCACGAACACGGTCAGCCCGAGCATGTAATGCACTTCGCGGATCAGCGTGCGACCGCCGCTGCCCTTGGGAAACAGCCCGCGCAATTCCATGCTGGCGTACACCAGCACCAACAGCACCAGCATCAGCCAGTGCAACAGGATCGACACGGTGCTGTAACGGGATTCGGAATTTGTCCACGGCATACGGCGTTCCTCACGGTTCAGGGCTCAAGCGTGCCGTTCTGCGACGGCATGCCTTAACTGTAATCCCCTTTGGCGCGTTTGCCCGAGGCTAAAAAAGCTTTCACTGAGCTGAGTCAGCGATTTAGCTGAAAACACTCATGAAAAAACGCCAGTGTCGGGCAGACACTGGCGTTTTTGTTTGCCGCGATGGATGCAATCAGCTGCTTTGCGGCATCTCGCCGTTGGCCAGGCGCTTGTTGATGTCGGCGATCACTTCCGGCAGGTCGCTGATGGTGTCGATCATGTAGTGCGGGCGTGAGCCTTCGAACAGCGCGTGAATGCGCTTGCGTTCGCTGGCCAGCGCGTCGCTGCCCAGTGCGCGATAGCCTTCGTAATCCAGGCCCAGCGCGTTGCCGGAGCAGATCAGCGCCACGGTCCACATGCCGGCACGACGACCTTCGAGAATCCCTGGCACGGTGTCGTCGATTTTCACGCAGGCGGCGACATCGTCGATGCCCAGCGCAATCACGTTGGCCAAGGCCTGGGCCGGCCATGGGCGGCCGTTGGGCACTTCGTCGGTGGCGACGACGTGGTCGGCGATGTAGCCGTTGGTGGCGGCCAGTGCCACGACCTTGTCCATCACTTGCTTCGGATAACCCGAGCAGGAACCGATCTTGATGCCTTGCTGACGCAGGTTGGCGATGGTCTCCAGCGCGCCGGGAATCAGCGCCGAGTGCTCGGCGATTTTCTCGATCTGCAGCGGCATGAAACGGTTGTAGATCGCGGTCACGTCATCGTCGGTCGGGGTGCGGCCGAACGCCTTGCGATAGCGCTCGGCAACCTGCGGCTGATCGCACAGGGTGCGGATGTGATCCCACTTGCCCATGCCCATCGGGCCACGGGCTTCTTCGATGGAAACCTGGACGTCGAACTCGGCGAAGGCTTCAACGAAGATCTGGGTCGGTGCGAAAGAACCGAAGTCGACCACGGTGCCGGCCCAGTCGAGGATGGCGGCTTGCAGCTGGATTGGGTTGTTGTAGTTCATCGCAAAGATTCCTGTGATAACACGCAATTCGAAAGTTTGGTGATCTTGTGGGAGCGAGCTTGCTCGCGAAGGCGTCGTGCCAGTTGGCATCTAGGTTGAATGTGTGACCGCATTCGCGAGCAAGCTCGCTCCCACAGTGGGTGGCTTAAATATCGAGCACTTCCATCTCGCGCAGCACTTCACCCACCGCCGCGACGGCTTCGCGCATTTGCGCCGGGGTGACGTGGCCGATGCAGCCGACGCGGAAGGTTTCGACCTGGGTCAGCTTGCCGGGGTAGAGGATGTAACCCTTGGCCTTGACCCGTTCGTAGAAGTCCTTGAACTGGTAGCGCGGATCTTTCGGTGCGTGGAAGGTCGCGATGATCGGCGCCTGAATCGCGGCGGGCAGGAAACTGCGCAAACCGAGCTTGCCCATCTCTTCCATCAACGCCTGGCAGTTGGCGGCGTAACGCGCATGCCGCGCCGGCAGGCCGCCTTCTTCGTTGTATTGCAGCAGGGCTTCGTGCAGCGCGGCGACCACGTGGGTCGGCGGGGTGAAGCGCCATTGGCCGGTCTTCTGCATGTAGCTGTGCTGGTCGAACAGGTCCATCGCCAGCGAATGCGAATTGCCGGCGGCTGCGGCCAAAGATTCCTTGCGGGCAAACACGAAGCCCATGCCCGGCACGCCTTCCAGGCATTTGCCAGAGGCGGCAATCAGCGCGTCGAACGGGACTTTTTGCGCATCCACCGGCAAGGCGCCGAAGGAACTCATGGCATCGATGATCAGGCGTTTGCCATGTTGCTCGACGACCTGGGCGATCTCCGGCAGCGGGTTGAGGATGCCGGTGCTGGTTTCGCAGTGGATCAGCGCGACGTGGGTAATGTCGCTGTCGGCACGCAGCAGGCGGTCGACGTCGGCGGCGGTGGTCGGTTCGTCTTCAGCGGTTTCAAAGGTGCTGAACGAGCGGCCCAGCACTTCGCAGATTTTCGCCAGACGCTTGCCGTAGGCGCCGTTGATCAGCACCAGCACCTTGCCGTCACGAGGGACGAGGGTGCCGATCGCGGCTTCGACGGCGAACGTGCCGCTGCCCTGCAAAGGTACGCAGTGATGGCTGTCGGCGCCGTTGAGGATCGCCAGCAGTTGTTCGCACAGGCTGGCGGTCAGTTGGTTGAAGCGGTCATCCCATGAACCCCAGTCGACCATCATCGCCTGGCGGGTGCGGGCCGAGGTGGTCAACGGGCCGGGAGTGAGCAGGATGGGTGCGGCAGTACTCATTCGTGTGTCCTCGCGATAGCGCTGTGGGATGAAGCTACGGGGCATACGTTGCAATTCGGCGGATCATCAATCAAATTGTTTGTTGTTATGCCAGCCATCAGTGAGGGTTATCCATGAACCTGTTCCAGCTCCGCGCCTTCGACGCCGTGGCCCGGGAAGGCAGCTTCACCCGTGCCGCCGCGCGGTTGTTCATCAGCCAGCCGGCGGTCACCGGGCACATCAAGGCGCTGGAGGAGCATTACCAGATCACCCTGTTGCGACGGACGGCGCGCCGGGTCGAGCTGACGGAAGAGGGCATCAAACTGGCGGCGATCACCCGGGCGATGTTCGGTATGGCGGAAGAGGCGCAGGCGTTGCTCGAAGCCAATCGGCAGTTGCTGACCGGACGACTTGAGGTGGCGGCGGATGGCCCGCACATGGTCATGCCGATGCTTGCCAGCCTGCGGGCGCGGTATCCGGGGATCACGGTGAATCTGCGATTGGGCAATGCTCAGGAAACGTTGGCGGCGTTGTTGTCCGAGCACGCTGATGTGGCGGTGCTGACCGAAGTCGAACCGCGAAAGGGCCTGCATCTGCAAGCGCTGAGCGAATCGCGGATCTGCGCGCTGGTGCCGGAGGGGCATCCGTGGGCGACACGTTCCGGCGAGGTCAGGCTCAAGGAGCTGGATCAGGTGATCATGGTGTTGCGCGAGCCGAGTTCGATTACCCGGCGCACGTTTGATCAGGCCTGTGCGCAAGCCTCGGTCAGTCCACGGGTGTTGCTGGAACTGGACAGTCGCGAGGCGGTGACGGAAGCGGTGGCGGCTGAACTGGGGGTTGGGGTGGTGTCGTCGGTGGAGGTCAGCCACGATCCTCGTGTCGTCGCGATTCCCATTGCGGGAGAGGGGCTGGTCAATCGGCACATGATCGGCTGCGTGGAGCGGCGGCGGGAGTTGCGGTTGATTCATGCGTTTTTCGGTTTGGCTCCCAACTGATAACCGCCAGATCGTTCCCACGCTCTGCGTGGGAATGCAGCCCGGGACGCTCCGCGTCCCATTCGAGAGCTGGAACGCGGAGCGTCCCTTGAGGCATTCCCACGCGGAGCGTGGGAACGATCTACGAGAGGCTTTCGCGCACCATCTCGAGAAACGTCGCCACCACCCGCCGCGAACTCTGCTCGCGCAAGCACACCAGTGTCTCGGTCAACCGCCGGGTGCAATCGGTGATCGGCAGCGCGCAGACCCGTGAGTCCGCACCAAACTCCGCCGCCGACACCACACCCACGCCAATCCCCACCACCACCGCCTCCCGCGCCGCTTCCCGGCCTTCGACCTGGATCGCCGGGCGGATGCGGAAACCCGCGCGGGCCATTTCTTCTTCCAGGGTCTGGCGGGTCACCGAGCCGTGTTCGCGCAGCACCAGCGGCGTGTCGTCCAGATCCTCCAGGCAGATCGATTCACGCTCGGCCCACGGATGATGGCGCGAGACGAACGCCACCATCGGATCGTTACGCAGTGGCACGCACAACAAACGTTCATCGCTCACATCACGCCCGAGCAGCGCCAGATCAGCCTGATAGTTGAACAGTCGAAACAGCGATTCATCGGTGTTACCGGTCTCGATCTTCACGCTGATCCCCGGATAGCGCTCACAAAACCGGGCGATCTGCGGCAGCACATGCACCGGGGCATCCACCGCCAGAATCAGGCTGCCGGTCTGCAAGGCCTGGGATTCCTGCAACAACTCCTGGGCTTCGGCCTCGACCACAAACAGACGCTGGGTGATTGCCAGCAAGCGTTCGCCGAGATCCGTCAGGCGCACTGAGCGCTTGTTGCGGTGGAACAGCAACACACCGAAGCGTTCTTCAAGCTTGCGCACCTGGTCGGAAATCGCCGGTTGCGTCAGATAAAGCCGCTCGGCGGCCTTGGTGAAGCTTCCGTGCACGGCCACGGCGTGAAAGGCTTTGAGCTGGGCGTGGGAAACCGACATGGCTGATTCCTCGTTTACAGGTGCAGTTCAGTAACAAGCTGAGCTTATGTGTGAAATACGATAAATCGATTTTATTTATTAAACAGTAATTGCTTTGATCGGCTCACGCCAACGCTGACTGCCCGGTCGGGCAGCGACGCTGACCATGAGCCTGTGCGTGCAACACCAGGACTCATCTGACCGGTATCGCCGAAGGGACGGGGTGATATCGCAGTGCTCAACAATAAAAAAACACAGGCGTTTACTCATCGATTCTGCCGGCACACTCACACCCTGAGGTCAGAACCACAATGAACAAGCACATCGGCACCATTGCGCGTTGGCGCATGCAGATCTTCGCTGTCACCTGGCTCGCTTACGCCGCGTTCTATTTCACCCGCAAAGCCTTTTCGGTGGCCAAACTGGGCATCGCCGAAGACCCAAGCTTCACCCTCGACAAAATGGCCATGGCCAACCTCGACGCGATTTACCTGGCGGCCTACGCCATCGGCCAGTTCACCTGGGGCATGCTCGCCGACCGCTTCGGCCCACGTGTCGTGGTGCTTGGCGGTTTACTGATTTCCGCCGCCGCAGCGTTGGTGATGGGCAGTTTTGCAACCTTGCCGATCTTCGCTACCTGCATGCTGATTCAGGGGCTGGCGCAGTCCACGGGATGGTCGGGGCTGTGCAAGAACCTCGGCAGTTTCTTCCCCTCCGAACAGCGCGGGCGAGTGCTCGGGTTGTGGAGTTCCTGTTATGCATTCGGCGGTCTGGTGGCGTCGCCGTTCGCCGGCTGGTGGGCTTACACGCTGATCGGTTCGTGGCACGCGGCGTTCATTTCCAGCGCGGCGGTGGTCGCGGTGGTGGCGGTTTTGTTCTTCATCTTCCAGCGCGACAAGCCGGAAGACGTTGGCCTGCCCGCCGTGGAGCCGGAGCCGGTCATCAGCGCCGAAGAGGCCGAAGCCAACAGCAAACTCAGCGTCTGGGAGCCACTCAAGGAAATCCTTCGCAACCGTACGGTGTTGGTGTTGGGTCTCGCGTATTTCCTGCTGAAACCGGCGCGTTACGCGATTCTGCTGTGGGGCCCGGTGATCGTGTTCGAACAGATGCCCTCGGTCGGCAAGGTCGGCGCGGCGATCATTCCCACCGCGTTTGAACTGGCCGGGCTGCTGGGCCCGATCATGATTGGCCTGGCCTCGGACAAACTGTTCGGCGCCCGACGCATGCCAGCCTGTGTGTTGAGCCTGCTGGCGCTGACCGTGACCCTTGCGCTGTTCATGGGCGCCCTGCACACCGGCAGCGTGATGCTGGTGGTCGCACTGTTGTTCGTGATGGGCCTGACCCTGTACGGCCCGGACTCGATGATCAGCGGCGCGGCTGCGATCGATTTCGGCAAGGCCAAGGCTGGCGCCACGGCGGCGGGATTCGTCAATGGCTGCGGCTCGGTCGGTGCGGTGCTCGGTGGTTTGCTGCCGGGTTACTTCGACTCGGTGACGGTGTTCATCGTGTTCGCCGGTTGTGCGCTGTTCTCGGCGCTGGTGCTGATTCCGCACTGGAACAGCCGCCCGGTCGGCGTCATGGAGCCACGTGCCTACGTGCCCAATCGTGCCCTGACCATCAAACCCCTGCGTAACTGAATAAACCCTGCCTCGCGGCCTGCTGCGGCACTCGCGGCAGGCTGTGCCGTGGCCGACTGACTGGAGAAACTTCATGAGACCGTTTTGGCTGGAGCAGGCTTTGCAGCTCGACACGTCCGAACCTTGCCCGCCGCTGCAAGGCGATGTGCGCACCGACGTGTGCATCGTCGGCGGCGGTTACACCGGGTTGTGGACGGCGATCATGCTCAAGCAGCAGAACCCCGAAATCGATGTGTTGCTGATCGAAGCCGACATCTGCGGCGCCGGCGCCAGTGGGCGCAATGGCGGCTGTGCGCTGTCGTGGTCGGCGAAGTATTTCACCCTCGAGCGGCTGTTCGGCGTCGAAGAGGCGGTGCGACTGGTCAAGGAATCGGAGCGCAGCATCCACGCCATCGGCGAGTTCTGCGAGCAGTACGGCGTGGATGCCGATTACCGACTCGATGGCACGCTTTACACCGCCACCAACCGCGCGCAATGCGGCTCGACCGATGCGGTGATTGCGGCGCTCGAGCGCAATGGCATCAACTCGTTTACCCAACGGCCGGTCGCCGATGTACAGCGCATGGCCGGTTCGGAAAAACATCTGGAAGGCTGGTTCTCGCCGGCCGCCGCCAGTGTGCAGCCGGGCAAACTGGTGCGCGGGTTGCGCCGGGTGGCGTTGCAACTGGGCGTGCGGATTCATGAAGGCACGGCGATGACCGGGTTGGAAGAGGGCCGTCCGGTGCGCCTTCACACGGCGAACGGCTGCGTGACCGCCGACCGCGTGGTGCTGGCGATGAACGCGTGGATGGCCCGTGCTTTCCCGCAGTTCGAGCGCAGCGTGGCGATCGTTTCCAGCGACATGCTGATCACCGAACCGCGTCCGGATCTGTTGCAGGAAATCGGTTTGACCAGCGGCGTCACCGTGCTCGACTCGCGCATTTTCGTGCACTACTACCACAACACCCCGGACGGCCGGATCATGCTCGGCAAGGGCGGCAATACCTTCGCTTACGGCGGGCGGATGCTGCCGGTGTTCGACCAGCCCTCGCCCTATACCGGATTGCTCAAGCGCAGCCTCGACGACTTCTTCCCGGCGTTCGCCGATGTGAAGGTCGACGCAACCTGGAACGGTCCGTCGGATCGCTCGGTCACCGGCCTGCCGTTCTTCGGCCAAATGAGTGCCGGCGGTAACGTTTTCTACGGCTTCGGTTATTCCGGCAGTGGCGTCGGGCCGTGCCACATGGGCGGGCAGATTCTCGCTTCGCTGGTGCAGGGCCTCGACAACCTGTGGACGCGTTCGCCACTGGTCAACGGGCCGCTGGGTTACTTTCCGCCGGAGCCGATCCGCTATCTCGGCTCGCTGATGGTGCGCAACGCCATTCGCCGCAAGGAGCGCGCCGAGGATCACGGTCGGCGGCCCCGGCACCTCGATGTGCGTCTGGCGAAATTCGCGGCAGCGGCGGGCAAGGCCGACAAAGGTTGATCGTCAGCGCGGTGGGGCGGAACGGTTGAGCAGCCAGTCGAGCAAGAGGTCGTCGTCGGGCTCGGTTTCTTTTGGCTGTGCCGGTCGGGGACGGCAGGCGTCGAGGCAGAGGATCGGCCGGTCGGGATCGCTGTCGAGAAAACTCACCCAGACCTCGCTGCCGGCGCAGGGCAGATTTTCCCGAGGCAGGCCGCCGCCGACGTGGGGCATGACCACCGGCAACCACAGCCCTTCACTTGCGTCGGCACGAGTCTGATCGGGCCATAACCGGACGGCGATCCGCCCCTGATCGTCCACCTGCGCCGGTTGCCCCGGCGCGCCGAGCACTTGCGCCGGCTGATACCCTGGGATGCCCGGACGCGGTTGTTTCGGCGGCGGGCGAAACGGGGTCGACCAGGGCAACGCCGTGAAGTCGTTGTGATAGCGGCGAATCGTCGGCACTGGATCGAGAATCGAAGGTTGCTGGCCTTGATGACGCAGGTCGGTGATCAGCCACTGCTCGTTGAACGCGTTTACCGGGTGCTCCATGACTTGCAACAGACGCCCGCTGAGCAGTCGCGGACAATCGCTGCGGCCCTGAATCGAGCGCGACCGGCAGCGTTGGCGTTCCAGCAGGCGACGACTGCGCTGGGCCGCGTGACGTTGCGCAGTCGGCAAAAAAACCGGTGGGGCGACGGCACTGCCCAGCGTGTGATTGGCGGCCTGCTGGCCCGTAATCGATTGCCCTCGCTCACGCACGCCGGCAGGAATCTGAGGCAGCACCGCCTCATGGCGCTGGAACAGGCTGCTGAGGCCGGTTGCCGGCGCATCGATCTGCGTGTTGAAAGCAATCGCCGTCGGTTGCTGCGGCAGGCTCAGGCTGTCATCGGCGAACACCACCACATGGCCGTCCGGCGTATGTTCGAAGTGATAGTGGATGCCTTCCTCTTCGCAAAGCCGTTGCAAAAAGGCCAGGTCGGTTTCTTCGTACTGAATGCAGAACGGGCGCGGCGGGTAGTGGCCGACGGTCATATCGATCCGGTAGCTGTGTGGAAGCAGGTGATGTTCACTGAGCAGTTGCTCAAGGATGGCCGGCACGTTCAGTTGCGTGAAGACCCGGCGTACGGGATGTTGCTCCAGCGCTTGCAGGTGCGGCATCAGCACCAGTTGGTAGGCGATACGGTGCGTCGCGCGGTGTTCGCAACTGGCGCTTTGAATGATGCCGTGAATCCCGTGGTCGTCATCCAGGTGCAGAAACGCCGCTTGATGCAGCAGCGTGCCGGGTGACCAGGCGGGTGCCAGGCCCATGACTTCGATTTCGAACCGAAAGGGCTGATTCAGCGCTTCGTGGCCACTGAAGCGCAGGACCGGCAGGCTGATTCCGCCCTCGGCCAGGGTCAGCGAAAACGGACTTTCCTTGTCATTGAGCATTCGGGCGGGCTCTGTTCAGGCAATACGGGCCACAGAGGGTACGAAAACGCGACGTCGAATGGACGTGGCAAACCGGTTTTTCAGAATCGCCCTACAAGGCGCGTAGAAGATGTCGATGCGCATCGGAATTTTTGGTCGATTGCCGACTTTAGGCCGTATAAACTTGGCGCCATGCGTCGGCCAATAGATGTCTCGGCGCCACAGATCAAGAGAGTGAGTAATGGGCGCACAGTGGAAGGTTAAACACAAAGAAGCGGCAGCCAACGCCAAGGGCAAGATCTTCGGCAAACTGGTGAAGGAAATCACCATTGCTGCGCGTAACGGTGCCGATACCGCCACCAACGCACACCTGCGTCTGGTGGTCGAACAGGCCAAGAAAGCCTCAATGCCCAAGGAAACCCTGGACCGTGCCATCAAGAAGGGTGCTGGCCTGCTGGGCGAAACCGTTCAGTACCATCGCGTAACCTACGAAGGCTTCGCGCCGCATCAGGTGCCGCTGATCGTCGAGTGCGTCACTGACAACATCAACCGCACCGTGGCGGAAATCCGCGTGGCGTTCCGCAAGGGCCAACTGGGTGCATCCGGTTCCGTTGCCTGGGACTTCAACCATGTCGGCATGATCGAAGCGTCGCCGGACACCCCGGACGCCGATCCGGAAATGGCCGCGATCGAAGCCGGTGCCCAGGATTTCGAGCCGGGCGAAGAGGGCGCGACCCTGTTCCTGACCGACCCGACTGACCTGGACTCGGTGCAGAAAGCCCTGCCGGAGCAAGGCTTCACCGTGCTGTCGGCCAAACTGGGCTACCAGCCGAAGAACCCGGTCAGCGGCCTGAGCGACGAGCAGATGGCTGAAGTCGAGGCGTTCCTCGAAGGCCTGGACAACCATGACGACGTGCAGGACATGTTCGTCGGTCTGGCCGGCTGACACACCAGAAAATCGCAGCCCTCGGGCTGCGATTTTTTTTCAGGCGTGTTGCAACGTCTGGCTGATCTCACCAAACCCCGGCCGCGCCAGCACATCCGGCTGACAGCAGCGCTGCTCCAGGGTTTCCAGCACCTGACGCTGTTCATCGCTCAACCCCGAGTCGATGCGCGCCAGCAGTTCCCCCAGCAAAATCCCGAACGCACGCACTTCGAGGCGTTGCAGCGCGCGGGTTTCAGGCGTATCCGCCATGGCATGGAACGACGCCGCACCAAAATCCCCCAGCAGACAATCGCCCTGATCGTTCAACAGAATGTTGTGTCCGTAGAGATCGCCATGGGTGATGCCATGACGGTGCAGATGCCCGGCGACCGAGGCGATGCCCCGGGCAATGCGCAGGGCAACGTCGGCACTGAAGCGGCAATCGTCGGCATACACATCCCGTGAACAGGACGCCAGGCTCGGCAGCCCGGCCAGGTTGCGGTAACTCGGATCGATCAACTGCATCACCAGGCCTTGCTGGTCATTCGGATGCTGGTCGATGCGGCCTTCGACACGGATCAGGTTCGGATGCAGACCGGCGGTGATGCACGCGTTCATTTCATGCAGCGGCGAGCCGTCGCTGGTCATCTCGCCCTTGTACAACTTGACTGCCACGGGCGTGGCGGGCTGATTCGCGGGTTGCCACTGCGCCCGATAAATGACCCCGGAGGCGCCTTCGCCCAGCCGTTGCTCCAGCTGCAGCGCCGACCAGTCGATCAGGGGCGCTTTGTCGAGGGCGGCAGCATCGGCTTCGGTTTCCAGCGGATTGCCGGCGTAGGCCAGCCAGGTCAGGCTCGGCAGGGTCAGCAACCATTGTGGTAATTCGGTCAACTGGTTGGCGGCGATGCGGATCAGCTCCAGCCGATGGCACTGGCTCAGTGACGGCGGCAGGGCGCGCAGGCGATTGCCGGCAAGCATGAGTTTTTGCAGCAGCGGACGTTCGCCCAGTTCGGTGGGCAGGGTTTCGATGGCGTTGTCGGTCAGGATCAGCCAGCGCAGATTTGGCGGCAGCGCCGCGCCGGGCACCTGAGTGATGCGGTTGGCCTTGAAACCGATCATCGTCAGGGCCTGGCATTGGCCCAGGCACGCCGGCAATTGGGTGAACTGATTGTCGGAGCAGAACAGCACGCGCAGGCGCGTCAGACGATGCAGGTCATCCGGCAGGCTGCTCAGGGTGTTGCCGCTGAGGTTGAGCACTTCCAGCGTGTCGGCCAGGTTGAAAATCTCCGGCGGAAATTCGCTCAAGCCTTCGGCCAGATCCAGCCGGGTGATGCCCGACAGTTCGCCGGCGCGCAGTTGTGCAAGGGTGTGCATGAAAAGGATCGCTATCGAGAAGGCGCAGCGCGCCGGAAATGGGCCGCATGATAACGGCAAATCAGCCCGGTTCGTGCACTTCGCGCAATTGCCCGAGCCGGCTGCGGGTGCGGGCCAGATCGATCGCCTGGCCGCCGAGGCTTTCGTGCAACGGGAGTTGGCCGAGCAGGGTCAGGTGTTTGTCCTGATCGTAGAGCACGTCGATCAGGTTGATGAACCGCTGCTGGGCAGCGATCGAACATTCGCCCAGTTCCGGCAGTTCGTCGATGATCCAGTGGTCGAAGCGCCGGCACAGTTCCAGATAATCCATCACCGCCGTGGGCTGTTCGCAGAGGTCGCTGAAGGTGAAACCGACGCGCCGGTCCTCGCACAGCCGCGCCTGCAAATGCCGGCTGCCGACTTGCAAAGGCAACGGCGAGGCATCGAGGGGCGGCAGGTTCAAGGCCAGGCGCTGCGCCGGGCTGGCCGGCCAGACGTAATGGCCCTGGGTGAACACCTGATGCGCATGCCGGCGCGCCTGGCTGCGGTAATCGTGCGGGCCGCCGACTTCCATGACCTGCATGCGCGCATTGATCAGGTCGATCACCGGTTTGAAGCGCGCGTGGTACAGCGGGTTGGGCAGCAAGCCTTCGGGCGGGTAGTTGGAGGTCACCAGCAACAGGATCCCGCGCTTGAACAGCGCCTTGAACAGGCGGGTGATGAGCATCGCATCGCCGATGTCATGCACATGAAATTCATCGAAACACAGCACCCGACAGTCCGTCAGCAACGCGTCGAGGGTGACGGCGAGGGCATCGTCGCGGTCGCGGTGCTCGAATATGCCTTGATGCAACTGGGCGAAGAACCCGTGGAAATGCAGACGGCGCTTTTGCTGGATCGGCAGCGCCTGGAAAAATCCATCCAGCAGCCAGCTCTTTCCGCGCCCGACCGCTCCGTGCAGATACAGGCTGGGCGGAGTCTGCGCAGGGGTGCCGAACAACAGGCCGGCCTGATGGGCCATGCAATCGATGACCCGCTGCTGGCTGTGGCTGAGGGTGTAGCCCTGGCCGTGGGCCTTTTGCCGGAAATAGTCACGCACCGATTGCGCGCTGGCGGCGCACTGGCCCGCGTTTGTAACGGAGCGTTTGCCGAAGAAATGGCGCAAGGCTGACCAGCGCTGGGTCAGACGCGAACGGTCGGGCGGTCGGGCGGGCACAGCAATCACTCCGTCATCATCGGGCCGGCTCCCCCCGAGCGCGGCGGGGTAGTTTAACCAGACGGGTAGTTTTGCTTCCACTGCGCTTTATCGTTTTTCCGGAGAGCAATCTGCGGCGTGTACAGGATTTTTCAACACTTTAAATCGACGTGTTGCCAACCTTTCGAAACAAATCCCGGCGAGTGACTGGATCCAATCGACTGGCGCAATCGGCGTCCGTTGCTAACCTGAAACACTGTAACGACAGAGACGCTGTCGCCATCAAGGAACGGGCGGTGAATGCAGGGATGGTCTGGGCATTGCTGGGCGGGCTCGCGGTACCGGTCCACGCCGCCGACCTTCAGGTCGAGGTGCGGGTCGATGTGCAGCGCGGTTGCCAGTTGATCGGCCAGCAACGCGAGGCCGGTATCGAACAACTGGGCGTGCTCGACTTCGGCACCACGGCGCGGCTCGGCGACCGGGACGGGCCACTCGGTGCGGCGCTCACGAATTCGCGCCTGCCGCGTCTGGAATGCAACCCGGACACCCCGTACCAGTTGCGCGTCGATGGCGGCCTGCACGGTGGCCTCGGCGAGGTGCGCTACATGGCGGGGGAGGCCGGCAGCAAGCCGATTCCTTATCGCCTGTATCAGGACGCCGCGCGACGGGTGCCGCTGGTGGTGGATGTGCCGGTCAGCGGCCGGGTGCCGGACAGCGGCACAGTGGACTTGCCGTTATACGGGCGGATCGAGCGGATGGCCGAAGTGCCACGGGTCAGCCGGTATTCGGATCTGGTGAAGGTGACGGTCACCTGGTGATCGCGGAGTTTTTTCAGCCATTCGGTGGAGCCGGGTGGCGCAGGGAAGGGCGTTCAATGACGAGCGCAGTGGTCGAGTGATCCTGAAGGAGTAGGGGCTCAATGATGGGCAGACACGGGCGGATAATCGCCACAGCCACATTGCTGTTGTTCACCGAGGTCGCGTCGGCGGCGGTCAGTGGGCAGATCCTTGCGCGGCTGACGCTGATCGCCGGCTGCGAGGTGACCAACGCCACCAGTCCCGCCAGCCCGGTGGACGGGCTGGGCTCTCTCGATTTCGGCCAGCAGGGCCCGACCTGGAACGCACCGATCAAGGCCAGCCTCAGCGAAGCGGGCAGTGGCCAGCTGAATGTCGCCTGCAACCCTTCGGTCACCGGGTTCACCGTGACCATCGACGGCGGCACTCATGGCGATGGCACGACACGCCGGCTGAGCAACGGTCGCCAGACACTCCCTTATCAGCTGTTTCTCGATGCCTCCGGCAGCCAGAGCTACAGCATCGGTCAACAACACAATTTCGCTGTCACCAGCGGCGCACAGATACCCATCCCGGTATTTGGCTCGGTGGTGGCGAACACCCGTGCGGTACCGGCTGGTGTCTATACCGACACCCTGACGGTGACGCTCGACTGGTAACCCCGTAGAGGACGGACACCATGCGTACGATTGCATCAAGGATAGGTTTGTCGTTGCTCGGCCTGACGCTCGCTTCCAGCGTCAATGCCGCCACCACCGTCACCGGCCAGATCACCTCCAGCCTGATCCTGATCAGCAGTTGCCAGGTCAACGGTTCCGGCGGTTCTACCGGGTTGAACTTCGGTGCGTTGAACTTCGGCACCGCCAACAGCCTGTTCACTACGGCCACCGGGCAAGTGCTGGGCGGCGGGGGCGGGGCGCTGTCGATCCTGTGCTCGGCCGGCACCACGCCGACGGTCAAGGTCCGGGCCGGCGCCCATGACGGGCTCTCGCCGGGCGGTACTCGCGCGCTCTACGACGGCGTTGCCAACTACGTGCCGTATGACCTGTACACCGACGCCGGGCACTCGCAATTGCTGGCCATCGACGGGGTGATCAACCTCGCCGCCAGCACCGGTGTGGCGCAGACCGTGAACATCTACGGTCAGGCGGTGGGCAAGGCCGGGCTGCCGGCGGGCACCTACACTGACACGATTTCCGTTGAACTGACGTTCTAGTGCCATGGGCCGGCATGGCTGTGCGGTGCTGCTCCTGCTGTGTGCGGGCAGTTTGCCGCTGCCGTTGGCGGCGGTCACCAGTCAGAGTTTTCAGGTCAGTGCCACGGTGACGCCGGGTTGTCTGGTGGTGGGGGGCGTATCGAACTATGGCGGGCTGAATTTCGGTTCGCGGTCGGCGCTGGCCACCGGCACGGTCCAGGTCGCGTTGACCGGTGGCGTCACGCTGCAATGCACGCCGGGGGTGGCGCTGAACATGACGGTCGATGGCGGCCAGTACAACAGCGGCGGGCGACGCATGCAGATCAGCGGAGGCAGCGCGAAGGTGGCGTACACGCTGTTTCGCGATGCGGCATACAGCCAGAGTCTGGGCATCGGCCAGAGTGTGGCGGTGGCCTACAGCGATGCGAACAACATCAGTCTGCCGATCTACGGTCAGGTGCAATTGCCGGGCAATCAGCCCGGGGGGACATACAGCGATGTGTTGCAGGTGCAACTTTCGTGGTGATGTGAAATGACAAGGAGCAGATTTATGGGGTTTTTCACGTCACGCTATTCGTCCGTGTGTTGCGCCGTGCTGGCGCTGGTCATGTTCGGGACGCTCAAGGCCCAAGCCGCCAGTTCGGTGCTGATCTGGCCGATCGACCCGGTGCTGGAGGGCGATCAGCAGGCCAGTGCGCTGTGGCTGGAAAATCGCGGCACGGAAACCGCCAACCTGCAGATCCGCGTGTTCGGCTGGAGCCAGAGCGGTTTTGAAGAGCAATACCGCAATCAGCGCGAGGTGATCGGCAGTCCGCCGGTGGCGAAGATCGAGCCGGGCCAGAAGCAACTGGTGCGCCTGACTCGCACCAAGGATGTGCCGCCAGGCCAGGAACTGGCGTACCGGATCATCATCGATGAAATCCCCTCGGCCCAGCCCCCCGTTGCCGAAGATGGCAAGACGGCTGCGGCGATCCGCTTCCAGATGCGCTACTCGGTGCCGTTGTTCGCCTATGGCGCTGGGCTGTGGAGCAAGGAAGACAGCGCCCGCCAGCGTGACCCCAAAGGCATCGGCCTGCCGCAATTGAGCTGGCGCACGGTGGCGGTGGAGGGCCGTCCTTATGTGGAAGTGCGCAATCAGGGCGCGGTCCATGCGCGACTGACCGATGTGGCCGTCACACAGGGCGGTCAAAGCAAACCGCTGGCCGAGGGATTGCTCGGCTACGTATTGCCCGGCGCGGTGATGCGCTGGCCGGCACCGGGACCGGTGGCGGGAGAATTGGCTGGGCGGATCAATGGCGCGGCAAAGGTGCAGAGCATTCCGCCGGCGCGATAGCCGTAGCGAGTCATGTCGAAGCTTTCGGGTTTCGGCGCCAGCGGTTTCAGGAGGAATCAGTCCATTGACGGACGTAACACGCTAATGAGTCCGGGATGGGCTCGCCGTATTCAGCGTCCGTTGTGGCTCATGACCGGCGCGTGGTGCCTGATGTTCATTCATCCATCCGGGGCCGGCGAACTGCCGCCGCCTCCCAGCGGCATGGAGGCCGTCAGCGATGCACAGTTGTTTCTGGAACTGGTGGTCAACCAGATGAATACCGGCCGGGTGGTGGCGGTGGAGCAGCGCGGCGGACGTCTGTTCCTGCCGGCCAGCGTATTGCACGACACGGGCATGAAGCTGCCGGAAAATGCTGGTGCCGAAGTCGATCTTGACGGTCTGCCGGGCCTGCACAGCGATTACGACAGCGTCAGCCAGCGCTTGCTGCTCGACGTACCGCCGGACTGGCTGCCGGAGCAGTTCATCGGCAACCGTGAAGTCTATCCGCGCACCCCGGCGCTGAGCAGTTTCGGCGCCTTGTTCAACTATGACCTGTACCTCAATGACACCGACGACGCCGGCACCTATCTGGCGGCGTGGAACGAGGTGCGGGTGTTCGACAGTTGGGGCACGTTGTCCAACACCGGGCAATATCGCCGCACGTTGTCCGGGGATGCGGTCAGCACGCTGGACAACGGCTATCTGCGTTACGACACCACCTGGCGCTACTCCGATGACGAGCGGATGCTGACCTACGAGGCCGGGGACGTGGTCAGTGGCGCCTTGCCCTGGAGCAGTTCGGTGCGGTTGGGCGGCGTGCAATTCTCGAGGGATTTTGCGGTGCGCCCGGATCTGGTGACCTATCCGTTGCCGCAGTTCGCCGGGGAAGCGGCGGTGCCGTCCTCGGTGGATCTGTTCATCAACGGCTACAAATCCAGCAGCACCGACCTGCAACCGGGGCCTTACACCCTGACCAACATTCCGTTTATCAACGGCGCGGGTGAGGCGGTTGTAGTCACGACCGATGCGCTGGGCCGGCAGGTGTCGACCACGGTGCCGTTCTATGTCACCAGCAGCCTGTTGCAAAAAGGCCTGAGCGATTTTTCTGTGGCTGCCGGTACGTTGCGCCGGGATTACGGCCTGAAGGATTTCAGCTATGGGCCGGGCGTGACCTCGGGCAGTCTGCGCTATGGCGTCAGCGACACGTTTACTCTGGAAAGCCACGCAGAAGCGGCGGATTCCCTGAGCCTCGGCGGGCTGGGCGGCAACTTGCGGCTGGGCAATTTCGGGGTGCTCAACAGCGCGATCAGCCAGAGCCGTTTCGATGGCGACGGCGGTCAGCAACTGAGCCTCGGTTATCAATACAGCGGGCAGCGCTACAGTTTTTCCTATCAGCGTCTGCAACGCCGCGATCTCTATGCCGACCTGACCGTGGTCGACAGCCCTTACACCACACTCAGCAAGCGCAGTGAACAGGCGACCCTGAGCCTCAACCTTGAACGCTGGGGTAGTCTCGGCGTCGGTTATTTCGATATTCGCGCGGCGGACGAAACCCGTACGCGGCTGCTCAACCTGAGCTGGAGCAAACCGCTGTGGCGCAACAGCAGTTTCTACCTGTCGGCCAACCGCGAAATCGGCGACAGCAACTGGGCGGTGCAGGCGCAACTGGTGATTCCGTTCGACCTGCGCGGCAGCCTGGCCATCAGCAGCGAACGCAGCAAGACCGGGCAGACGCAGCAACGGGTTAACTACAGCCGCGCCGTGCCGTCCGAGGGCGGGGTGGGCTTCAATCTCGGCTACGCCAAGGGGGACGGCGCCGATTACCGCCAGGCGGACGTGACCTGGCGCCTGCAATCGGTGCAGTTGCAGGCCGGCGTCTACGGGACGTCCGACGCCGAAACCCGTTGGGCCGATGCCAGCGGTTCGCTGGTGTGGATGGATGATCAAGTGTTTGCCGCCAACCGCATCGACGATGCGTTCGTGGTGGTCAGCACCGATGGCTACGCGGACATTCCGGTGCGCTACGAGAACCAGCAGGTCGGCCAGACCGACCGTAACGGCCACTTGCTGGTGCCGTGGAGCAGCGCCTATTACCGCGGCAAATACGAAATCGATCCGCTGAACCTGCCGGCCAACGTGCGTAGCCCCAACGTCGAACAGCGTGTCGCCGTACGCCGGGGCAGCGGCTATCTGCTGGAGTTTCCGCTGAGTCGGGTGATCGCCGCGAGCATCGTGCTGGTGGATGCGCAGCAAAAGGAATTGCCGCTGGGCAGTGGCCTGCTGCACGAACAGAGCGGCACGCGGACGGTGGTCGGTTGGGACGGGCTGGTCTATCTGGAAAACCTCCAGGCCCAGAACTCGCTGCGGGTGACTCTCGCGGACGGCAAGACCTGCCAGGCGCAATTCAGCGTCGATCTGCAGCAGGATGAAGTGCCGCTGATCGGCCCGTTGGTGTGCCAATGATTCGGGCGCGGCTTGTTCTGTGGCTGTTATTGCTGCTGCCGGGGCTGGCGCAGGCGCTGTGTTCGGTCGTCACCACCACGCCGGCCGGGTTCGGGAACATCAGCTCGATCGCCGTGCGCACCACCTCGCAACCCAGTTCCACTTTGAATGGAGGCTTGAGTTGCACCGGTTCGTTGCTGTCGCTGTTGACCAACAATGACCATTTCTGGGCCACCGTCACTTCGACCCAGAGCGGTTTGCTCGGGCCCACTGGCGACGTGATCGGTTACACGATCTACGCCAACAACAGCACCAGTTACCCGCTGACGCGGGGCACCGCCTATGACTTCGCCCGCAACGGCATCATCGACGCCCTCGGTTTGCTCGGCGGTACTGTGCCGAAAACCGTTCCGCTCTATTTCGGTACCACCATCGGCAGCAACGTGGCGGCCGGCGTGTATACCGAGACCCTGAGCATTTTCTGGAACTGGAATTATTGTTCGGGCATCGGCATCGGCGGGCTTTGCCTGGGCCGCGACATCAACAGCGGTACCACGACGTTGACGGTCAACCTGACGGTGTCCAACGACTGCACCATCACTGCGCCGAACATCGCATTCGGCAGCGCGCCGGTGGTCAGCGCGTTTACCCCGGTGACCGGGCAGACCATCAATCTCGCCTGCACCAAGGGCAGTGCCTACACCGTGGGGCTGAACGACGGGCAGAATGCGCTGAGCGTCGGCGGACGGCGACGGATGATTTCCGGCAGCAACTATCTGGCCTACGACATTTTCAAGAGTGTCGGTACCACCCGTTGGGGCAGTGTCGGCGCGGCCCGTCGGGCCAGCAGCGATGCCGAGGTCAACCCCGGCAACGGGCTGGGCACCGGTAGCCAGATCTTCAATTACAACGCGAAAATCTACACCGACCAGACCACACCGCCCGCTGGAACCTACCTGGACAATGTGGTGCTGGATGTGGGGTTCTGAACCGGCTAGAAACTCACGGATTGCTTGAGCATTTTCGCCGCCGGGGTATCGGTCGGACTGACCATCGCGTAGTTGTAGCCCTTGCCAGACCAATACTCGGCCTGCAGATCCCCGTCCTGGCGGCTGCCCCGGGGCAGGAAGGTATTTTTCGGTCCCGGTGGACGCACATAGAAACTGACCTTGTGCCCGCTCTGGTCTTCATACATCACCATCGCCGCCGGCCCTTCATCGGTGCTCAGCAGGCGGCCGCTGACCGGTGCAAACCCGGCTGCCGTCAGGTCCGGCAGGCGATTGGCCTGAGTGAAATAGCGGTCGAGCCAGCGCTGGATGTCACCGTCGCCGTCGACCTTGTAGTCCGCCGGCAGAAGCCCTTGCTGGGCGATCAAACGGTACGCCTGCAAGGCATCCGTCATCGGTGCCGGGGGATGAAACACGGTCATGTCCCGGGCTTTCCAGCCACCGACACCGCCGAGGCTGACGGCAATCAGCAGCACCGCCGCGCTGGCCCACTGGCGGCGCGATTGGCGTTTGAGGCGCTGGCGAATCAGCGACGGATCGAGGTCCGGATTGGCCGGTTGTTGCAAGGCACCGCCGAGGGCGGCGCGCAGGTGCTGGGCGTCCTGTTGCCAGGCGCGAACCTGCGCCGCTTCGTCCGGATGGCTGGCGAGCCAGGTTTCCAGCACATGCCGGTCGGCCTCGCTAAGCTGGTGGTCGACGTAGGCGTGCAGGTCACGTTCGTTGGGAGGCAGACTGATCATTTGAGTATCCGCAAGGAAGGGCTGCTGATTTCCCCGTCGCTGAGCTGGCGCAGGGCCTGGCGAGCACGGGACAGGCGCGACATCACGGTGCCGGTGGGGACGTCGAGAATCTCGGCGACCTCCTTATAAGTCAGGCCTTCCACCGACACCATCAGCAGCAGCGCGCGCTGTTCGGTGGGCAGTCGGTCAAAGGCCTGCAAGGTCGATTGGGCAATGACGGTGCGTTCCACCGAGGGCTCGGCGTCATCGCGGCCGGTGAAGAATTCGAGCATCCGCGCATACCGCCGCGAACGCCGATGCGCATCGAGAAACTGCCGGTACAGGATCGAAAACAGCCAGGCGCGCAGATCGCCGTCGGCGCGTTTGTCGCCCCAACCCGACAGCGCCTTCTCCAGGCTGGCCTGTACCAGGTCGTCGGCGCTGCTGCTGTTGCGTGTCAACGACACGGCAAAGCGCCGCAATCTGGGAATGATTTCTCTCAGTTGTTCGTCGAATTCGCTCATGAAGTTCTGCTAGTCACTACGCTGTGGACTAGGAAGACGCCCGGCATTGGAGGTTATTCCACGTTCTGAAAAATAAATACCGGGCCGTGGAATAAATCCCGATGGTGTGCGTCTTGCTGACTCTTCCTACTTGTGGCCGATGGCCCTGGAGTGCTTCATGGTTGATCGCAGCTCATCGCCCGGCGGGCCACAACGCCCGCCACTGAGTGCCGCGAGCCTGGTATTGCGGCTTGGCGGAATCGCCGTGGTGGTCGCAGCCCTGGCCGGGGCGTTTGCCTACGTTCATGGTTCATTTGACCCACAACGCCTGACGCCGAAAGCGTTGGTCGATGTGCTGGAGAAGAACAACGGCGTGCATCCCGGCTTTCGCCGCAATCACGCCAAGGGTGTTTGCGTGATCGGACATTTCGAGAGCAGTGGCGAGGCTCGCCCGTATTCTGTCGCGCAAGTGTTCAATGAGCCGCGCACCCCGGTGGTCGGGCGCTTTGCGTTGCCGGCCGGCAGTCCGTATGCGCCGGACAGCGCCGTACCGATCCGCAGTCTGGCGCTGCGTTTCACTCAGGCCAACGGCCAGCAGTGGCGCACCGGGATGAACAGCATGCCGGTGTTCCCGGTCGGCACGCCTGAGGCGTTCTATCAATTGCAGCAGGCGCAATCGCCGGATCCCGCCACCGGTAAACCGGATCCGACCAAGGTGCCGGCATTTTTTGCCGCACACCCGGAAGCCGTGCCGTTTCTGACCTGGATTAAAACCGCCAAACCTTCGGCCAGTTACGCGACGGAAACCTACAACAGCGTCAACGCGTTCTATCTGGTGGATGCCAGCGGCAAGAAGCAAGCCGTGCGCTGGAGCATGACGCCTCTGGCCCAGGACGCTGCCGGTGCGACTGCGCCTGAAGGTAGCGACTTCCTTGAAAAAGACCTGGTGCAACGCCTGGCCGAAGGGCCGCTGCGCTTTCAGTTGAACATCACGTTGGCCAACGCCGACGATCCGGTGAACGATGCGAGCAAGACCTGGCCCGCCGGCCGCAAGATGTTGAACGCCGGCACCCTGGTGCTGGAAAAGACCCAGCCGCAGCTCAGCGGCGAATGCCGTGACATCAACTACGATCCGCTGGTGCTGCCGGCCGGCATTCAGGGTTCCGACGATCCGTTACTGGCCGCGCGCTCGGCTGGTTACGCCGATTCCTACCTGCGTCGCACCAGCGAAGTCAGCCAACTGCCAACCGGCAAAAAGGAGGCTCGCCCATGAGCACGCAACCGACTCATTTCAATCCGCTGGCGCGGTTGCTGCACTGGTTGATGGCGTTGATGATCATCGCAATGTTGTTCATCGGCGCCGGCATGGTGACCTCGGTGTCGGCGCGGCATGAATGGTTGATCAATCTGCACAAGCCGCTGGGCATCGCGATTCTGTTGCTGGTGATCGTGCGCATTCTGGTGCGACTGGGCACGCGTCAGCCGCCGCTGCCGGCGGATCTGCCGGGCTGGCAGGTGATGGCGGCCAAGGCTTCTCATCTGTTGTTGTATGCGCTGATGCTGGTGTTGCCGCTGCTGGGCTGGGCGATGATCAGCGCGGCGGGGGATCCGGTGATGCTCGGCACCTCCCTGCAATTGCCGTCGATCGTGCCGGCGGATGCGCAGGTATTTGCGTTGCTGCGCAAGGCTCACGGGTATCTGGCGTATCTGTTGTTCCTGACCGTGCTGCTGCATTTGGCGGCGGCGCTGTTCCATGGCTGGGTGCGCCGCGACGAGGTGCTCGACAGCATGCTGCGGGGACGCAATCGCGGTTGATCGTGTGTCAGTCCGACGTGGCGAGGGCGCAAGCAGCCTCGCCACGTTTCGGTGTGGCCAGCGTTCGCCACCAGTACAGCAACGCGACCATGTTGATTGCTGCACCCAGCCAGCACACGCCCGGCCATCCTGCCCAGGCGTACATGGCCGTCGAGGCGATTGAGCCCAAGGCGCTGCCAATCGAGTAAAACAGCATGTAGCCGGCGGTCAGTCGGCTCTGCGCCTCCGGGCGGACGCTGTAGATCATGCTCTGGCTGGTAACGTGCACGGCCTGCAAGCCCAGATCCAGGGTGATGACGCCAAGCAGCAGTGCCCATAACGAAGTTTGGGTAAGTGCGATTGGCAGCCACGAGCCCAGCATCAGCAGCAGCGACAGGCCGCTGACCCATTGTCCCCATCCTCGATCCGCCAGATGCCCGGCTCTGGCAGCGGCCAGTGCGCCTGCCGCGCCAGCGAGTCCGAACAATCCGATTTCACTGTGGGAAAGCGACAGCGGCGGGGCGGCCAGCGGCAACACCATCGGCGTCCACAGCACCATGGCGCTGGCGAAGGTCAGCAGGGCGAGGATTGCTCGTTGGCGCAGCACCGGTTCCTCACGAAACAGACTGAACACTGAGGCGATCAGTGCCACGTAACGCGTGCTCGGTCGTGCGTCTTCATCTTTGGGCAACACCCGAAACAGCAGCGCGGCCATCACCAGCGTCAACCCCGCCGACAGCAGATAGATCGAGCGCCAGCCGGCCAGATCGGCCATGCCGCCCGCCACCGTGCGTGCGAGCAGAATGCCGACGACGATGCCGCTTGTGATCACGCCCACAACCTTTCCGCGTTGCGCCGGGACGGCCAGAGTCGCGGCGTAGGCGACCAGCACCTGGGTGACCACGGCGAGCAGACCGGTCAGGGTGACGCCGATCAGCAGCCAGGCACTGTTCGAGGCCAAGGCGATCATCAGCAAGGCTGCGGCGGACAACAGCGTTTGCGTGACGATCAACCGTCGGCGGTTGAGCAAGTCGCCGAGGGGCACGAGCAATAACAGCCCGAGGCCGTAGCCGACTTGGGTCAAGGTCATGACGATGCCGATGCTGCCCGGCGACAGGCCGAAAGCGTCGGCCATCGCATCCAGCAGCGGCTGGGCGTAATACACGTTGCCCACCGCGAGGCCGCAAGCGATGGCGAAAAGCAGCACGACACCTTTATCGAGTGTTGCAGTTTTCATGTCCCGGATCCTTTCAGGTTTCAAGTTGAAACGTGATTGATGGTAAGTAATCTAGTTTTGATTTGCAACCTGATTGGATAAAAGTCGGCGCAAAAAAAAAGATCGCAGACAGGCTGCGATCTTTCGTGAAGCGAAAATCAGGGGCGATCAGCGCAGGGTGTCGACCATGTCCGCGATGGTGGTCAGCACGTCTTTGCCCAGTTGCTTGGAGCGTTTGCCCGACCAGCCGGTGAGCGGGTTCGGCGCGTCATCGTGATCCTTGAACGGCATTTCCAGGGTCAGCGACAGGCAATCGAACTTCTGGCCGACGCTGTTGCAGGCTAGGGTCATGTTGGCCTGGCCCGGTTCGTCACGGGTGTAGCCGTACTTGGTCTGGAAGTCTTTGGTGGTGTGCTTCAGGTGGCTGCGGAAGTGCTCTTCGAGCTTCTCCAGGCGCGGGGTGTAACCCGGATTGCCTTCGCAACCGGCGGTGAACACGTGGGGAATTTCTTCGTCGCCGTGTACGTCGAGGAACAGATCGACGCCGTACTTTTCCATCTGCTGCTGTACGAAAAGCACTTCCGGGCTGACTTCCTGACTGGCGTTCTGCCAGGCGCGGTTCAGATCCTGGCCCATGGCGTTGGTGCGCAGATGACCGTGGAAGGCGCCGTCCGGGTTCATGTTCGGCACCAGGTACAGATCGGCGCTGGCCAGCAGTTTGTTCAACACCGGATCGTCATGATGTTCCAGGCGTTCGATCACGCCTTCCATGAACCATTCGGCCATGTGCTCGCCGGGATGTTGCTGGGCGATGATCCAGATCTTGCGGCGACCTTGGGCGCCGGTGCCTTTGCGCAGCAGCTGGATGTCGCGGCCTTCGACGCTTTTGCCGGTGGCCAGCAGTTCGGTGCCGGCCTTGGTCAGCGCTTGCTCGATCAGCCAGTCATGACGGCCACGGCTGTAGGGTTCGAAGTAGGCGAACCAGGCGTGGGTCTGCTCGGCTTCGAGGCAGAAGCGCAGGCTGTCGCCTTCGAATTGGGTTGGAATGCGGAACCAGTTGACGTGGTCGTAGGAAGCGACCGCCTGATAGCCGGTCCAGGCCTTGTTGTAGGAGGATTGGCTGGCGTTGACCAAACGGAACCAGTGTTCCTGATGAACATGCAGGCCGCTGGCCTTGAAGTGGAACCACTGGAAATGAGCGCTGCGGGTATCTGGCCGAATTGCCAGAACCGGGTTGAGCGGATTGCTGATGTCGATGACTTGGATGTTGCCGCTGTCGAAGTTGGCGCTGATGTCGAACGAAGATTTGGCCACGGTCATAATCGGTTCCTGAATATGATTTTTATGGCGGCTACTTTACACGCAAGACAGGGGTGAAACCGAGGGAAATTGCGGGTTGCGGCGGGGGGCGTCCTCCATGACGCGGATGCAGCTTAGTGGCTGTGCGATTGATTCTCAAGTGCTAATTGGCATTACTTTGCCCCAATGTGGCCGGGGTCTGCTTGCCAAGCAATATTCTTTTGATATTATCCGCGCCATCGAATTTGCGGCATCCAAAGACTTCATTAGCCTGAAGCCACAAGCCAGAAAACTGGCAAAAAAAAGACCCGGCAAAAAGCCGGGTCAAAAACCGTGATTAGCCTGATGAGGAGATAGTCCAGAAGACCGACCTAAGGTCTCTGGTCCATCGACTGATCTCGCGACCAGCTGCTTGCAATAATAATCATTATCATTTGCAAGTCAAATGTTTTTATCTGCGCGATTGGAAAATTCTTTCCCGTCCGTCCGAACTCCCGTCTTCAGCGAACCGCGCCATCGAGCGAGTGATCGACCATCGCACGCGCCATGTCCACCATGTGCACGACCGAAAACGCCAGATCCCGACTCACGCCCTGCAAGCCGTCCGCCGCCTTGAACGCCGTAGCCGCTGCACATCGCAGCAGATCGGAGGCGTGGACCAGGGATTCTTCGCCACTCAGGTTGCTGTTCACACCGAAAAAGCGCTCATCCACTTCCGGTTCTGACACAGCTGGTTTCAAGTAATAGTCCAACGCCCGTTGCGCAGCGGCGCACCCTTGCGGGGACGTGAAGGTGGTGTCCATTTGCAGGTCGGGCAAGTCTTTGCTGGTGATATTCATGGTGAAAGGTCACTCCTTGGTCGATTCAAATCCGTGACTCAAGCATAGTACTATCAGTATTTGTGACCAGAATTTAAATACTACAATATGTGTTTTGCCGGCCGCAGGCGTCCACGTATGGTGCCGCACATGGATAAATGGATTGAGTTGGTCAAGGCCAAAATGAGTGAACTCAACGTCACTCAAGTCGAGCTCGGCGAGCGCGTCGGCATGTCTCAGGGCGGTATCGGCCATTGGCTGAACAAGCGTCGCGAGCCCGGCATCACGCAGATGAACCGCGTGCTGAAAGCGCTGGGCATGGAGTATCTCGAGGTCGCGGTGGTGATTCGTGAACCGCAGATCGATGCGGATGACGAAATGCCTCTCGCGCAGAAGTACAACCCTTACTTTCGCTATCCGGTCAGCGAGTGGAATGCGCCGGTCGAGGCCCGTGAGAGTCAGCCAGCGTATTCGAGTGCCAAGGACAAGCGACGTTTCGAACTGACGGACTACCACGCCCGTGGCCCCGCGTTCTGGCTCACCGTGATGGGGAATGCGATGACCGCGCCCACGGGGCAGAGCATCGGTGAGGGAATGATGATTCTGGTGGACCCGGCGCTGGAAGCCGAGCCCGGAAAACTGGTGATCGCCCAGTGGCCGGACAGCGACGAGGCGATTTTCCGCAAACTGATCGAAGAGGGCGGCCAGCGTTACCTGGTGCCGCTCAATCCGACCTGGCCGAAAGCCTTGTTGACCGACGAGTGCCGAATTATCGGTGTCGTGGTTCAGGCCACGGCCAAATACTAGTCAGATCGATCCTCGCCAGGCGTAGGATCGATCCACCTTTCACGCTTCTTCCAGTTCGACCAGTGCGCTGCCTTCGCTGACCATTTCGCCTTCCTGGCAATACAGCGCCTTGATCACCCCGGCGTGGGGCGCGCGGATGCTGTGCTCCATCTTCATCGCTTCCAGCACCACCAATTGAGCGCCGGCCTCAACCGATTGCCCGGCCTCCACCAACACTCGAACGATGCTGCCGTTCATCGGCGCCGTCAGACCGCCCTGATGGATGTGACTGGCTTCGACAGCGCTGATCGGGTCGTACGTTTCAACGCGTCGCAACTCGCCGTCCCATTGCAGAAACAGAACCTCTCCACGACGAATTGCTCGCAGCTGTCGGCGCAGCCCATCGTGCTCGACCACCAGTTGTTCGCCGATCAGTTTTGCATCGCCGCCAGCACCGAGTGTCAACGCCCGGTCTTGTCCCTCGCAGCTCAGATGCAGAGTGATCTCACGTGGCAACCCAGCGCGCAAACCGCTGTGCAGCGCCCAAGGCGAAGCCGGATCATCCGCCCGAGTCATCCCCGGCAGACTCTGCGCAAAAGCCTGCGCCGCCGCCTCCCAGAACTCATCACTTAGCGCAGCAGGCGCTGGCAACAGTTGCTCCTGATAGCGCGGAATAAACCCGGTATCCAGCTCGGCTGCCGCAAACGCCGGATGACCGATGATCCGTCGCAGGAAGTTGATGTTGGTCTTCAACCCGCCAATCGCAAACTCATCGAGCATGCTCAACAACCGCAAACGCGCCTGCTCACGATCCTCGCCCCAGGCAATCAGCTTGCCGAGCATCGGGTCATAGAACGGCGAGATCTCATCGCCTTCCTCAACGCCGCTGTCCACACGGCGCCCCGGCCCTGCGGCGGATTCGCGGTACAGATCGAGGCGCCCGGTCGCCGGCAGGAAATCATTCGACGGATCTTCTGCATACAACCGCACCTCAATTGCATGCCCGTTCAGCGGCACTTGATCCTGTGTGATCGGCAGCGCTTCGCCACGGGCGACTCGAATCTGCCAGGCCACTAGATCAAGCCCGGTGATGGCTTCGGTGACCGGGTGTTCGACCTGCAACCGCGTGTTCATCTCCATGAAGAAAAACTCGCCACGCGCATCCAGCAGAAACTCCACCGTGCCGGCGCCGACGTAACCGATGGCCTGCGCCGAACGCACCGCCGCTTCACCCATCGCACGACGCAATTCCGGACTCAAGCCCGGAGCCGGAGCTTCTTCAACGACCTTCTGGTGCCGGCGCTGAATCGAGCAGTCGCGCTCGTTCAGGTACAGGCAATTGCCATGCTGATCGGCAAACACCTGGATTTCCACGTGGCGCGGCTTCAGCAGGTATTTCTCCACCAGCATCCGCGAATCGCCGAACGACGACTGCGCTTCACGCTGGGCGGATGCCAACGCTTCAGCTAATTGGCTGACATCTTCAACCACCTTCATGCCTTTACCGCCACCGCCGGCCGTGGCCTTGAGCAGCACCGGATAACCGATTCGCTCGCACGCGTCACGGAAGGTGTCCAGATCCTGGGCTTCGCCGTGATAACCCGGCACCAGCGGTACGCCGGCAGTTTCCATCAATGCTTTGGCGGCGGATTTGCTGCCCATCGCATCGATGGCCGAGGCGGGCGGGCCGAGGAAAATCAAGCCCGCCGCTTCGATGGCGCGGGCAAACCCGGCGTTCTCCGACAGAAAACCATAACCCGGGTGAATCGCCTGAGCGCCACTGGCCTTGGCCGCTGCGATCAGTTTGTCGATTTGCAGATAACTGTCGGCCGCTTTGCTGCCGCCCAGATCGACGCGGATATCCGCTTCACGGCTGTGCCGCGCCTCGCGGTCGGTGGCGCTGTGCACAGCAACGGTGGTCAGGCCCAAGGCTTTGGCGGTACGCATGACCCGGCAAGCGATTTCGCCACGGTTGGCCACCAGCAGGGTGGTGAGAACAGGTGCGCTCATCAACGCGGCTCCTTGGTGGTGGTTGCGGCTTGCCAGCTCGGCGGGCGTTTCTGCAGGAAGGCCCGCAAGCCTTCCTGGCCTTCCGGGCTGACACGGATGCGGGCGATGGCGTTTTCGGTGTAACGGCGCAGGGCCGGCGTCAGCGCGCCGTTGCCGACTTCACGCAGCAGATCCTTGCTGGCGCGCATGGCGGCGGGGCTGTTGAGCAGCAGGTTGTCGATCCATTGCTCGACTTTCTGCTCCAGTTCAGTCGCCGGATAGCTTTCGGACAACAAACCGATTTCCCGCGCCCGCTGCCCGCCGAAACGTTCGGCCGTCAGCGCATAACGCCGTGCCGCGCGCTCGCCGATGGCTTGCACCACGAACGGGCTGATCACCGCCGGCGCAAGACCGATGCGCACTTCCGACAGGCAGAACTGCGCGTCATCGGCGCCAATCGCCATGTCGCAGCAACTGATCAGGCCCAGCGCGCCGCCGAACGCCGCGCCTTGCACCACGGCCACGGTCGGGATCTTCAGCTTGGCGAGGTTGTACATCAGCTCCGCCAGTTCCCGGGCGTCGTCGAGGTTGGTGTGGTAATCGAGTTCGGCCGATTGCTGCATCCAGGCCAAATCCGCGCCGGCGCTGAAGTGTTTGCCACGTCCGCGCACCAGCAGGAAACGCAGGCTGGCGTCGCTGGCGACCTTGTCCAGCGCCAGGATCAGTTCGCGGATCATCTCGGCGTTGAACGCGTTGTTCTTTTCTTCGCGGCTCAGCCACAGGGTTGCGAAACCCCGTGGATCGCTCTGCAGTTCGAGGGTGTTGAAGTCGCTCATGAGGTTCTCCCGATCACATCCGGAACACGCCGAAGCGGCTCGGTTCGATAGGCGCGTTCAACGACGCGGACAAGGCCAGGGCCAGCACATCGCGGGTCTGCGCCGGGTCGATGACGCCGTCGTCCCACAGCCGTGCGCTGGAATAGTAGGGGTGACCCTGCTCTTCGTACTGGTCGAGAATCGGTTGCTTGATCTCGCTTTCCTGCTCGGCGCTGAACGCCTGGCCGCTGCGTTCGGCCTGCTCGCGCTTGACCTGAACCAGCACGCCGGCCGCCTGTTCGGCGCCCATCACGCCGATCCGCGCGTTCGGCCACATCCACAGGAAGCGCGGATCGTAGGCCCGCCCGCACATGCCGTAGTTACCGGCGCCGAAGCTGCCGCCGATGATGACGGTGAATTTCGGCACCTTGGCGCAGGCAACGGCGGTCACGAGTTTCGCGCCGTGCTTGGCGATGCCGCCGGCCTCGTATTTCTGGCCGACCATGAAGCCGGTGATGTTCTGCAGGAACAGCAGCGGAATCCCGCGCTGGCAGGCCAGTTCGATGAAGTGCGCGCCTTTTTGCGCGGCTTCGGCGAACAGGATACCGTTGTTGGCGAGGATCGCGATCGGGTAGCCGTGCAGGTGGGCGAATCCGCACACCAGCGTGGTGCCGAACAAGGCTTTGAATTCATCGAACACCGAACCGTCGACCAGCCGAGCAATTACTTCGCGCACATCGAACGGCTGCTTGGCGTCCGCCGACACCACGCCGTACAACTCATCGCTGGCGTACAGCGGCGCAATCGGCGCGCGCTGCTGCACTTCGCCGAGCTTTCGCCAGTTGAGGTTGGCGACACTGCGGCGGGCGAGGGCCAGGGCGTGCTCGTCGCTTTCGGCGTAATGGTCGGCAACCCCGGAAGTCTTGCAATGCACATCGGCCCCGCCGAGGTCTTCGGCGCTGACCACTTCACCGGTCGCGGCTTTCACCAGCGGCGGGCCGGCGAGGAAAATCGTCGCCTGATTGCGCACCATGATCGCTTCGTCAGCCATCGCCGGCACGTAGGCGCCGCCGGCAGTGCAGGAGCCCATGACCACGGCAATCTGCGGAATGCCCATGGCGCTCATGTTTGCCTGATTGAAGAAGATTCGCCCGAAGTGCTCGCGATCCGGGAACACTTCATCCTGACGCGGCAGGTTGGCGCCGCCCGAGTCCACCAGATAAATGCATGGCAGACGGTTTTGCTGGGCAATGGTCTGGGCGCGCAGGTGTTTCTTCACGGTCAGCGGGTAGTACGAGCCGCCTTTCACGGTCGCGTCGTTGGCGACGATCATGCACTCGACGCCTTCCACCCGACCGATCCCGGCAATCACGCCAGCGGCCGGCACGTCTTCGCTGTACACGGCGTGGGCGGCCAACTGACTGATTTCCAGAAACGGCGAGCCCGGATCGAGCAAGCGGTTGATCCGCTCACGTGGCAGCAGTTTGCCGCGCGAGGTGTGACGTTCCTGAGCTTTCGCGCCGCCGCCCTGGGCCACTTGGGCGAGCAGAGTGTGCAGGGCGTCGACCTGTGTGAGCATCGCCGCGCTGTTGGCAGCAAACTCCGCTGAACGGGGGTTGAGCTGGGTATGCAGGATAGCCATGGACAGCTCCGTTTAGCGGGTTTCGTTGAACAGTTCGCGACCGATCAGCATGCGACGGATCTCACTGGTGCCGGCGCCGATTTCGTACAGCTTGGCGTCACGCAGCAGACGGCCAGCCGGGAATTCGTTGATGTAGCCGTTGCCGCCGAGAATCTGGATCGCGTCCAGGGCCATTTGCGTGGCGCGTTCGGCGGTGTAGAGGATCACGCCGGCGGCGTCCTTGCGCGTGGTCTCGTTGCGCTCGCAGGCCTGGGCCACGGCGTAGAGGTAGGCGCGGCTGGCGTTGAGTTGGGTGTACATGTCGGCGACTTTGCCTTGGATCAGCTGGAATTCGCCGATGCTCTGGCCGAACTGCTTGCGGTCGTGGATGTACGGCACGATCAGGTCCATGCACGACTGCATGATTCCGGTCGGGCCACCGGACAGCACGACGCGCTCGTAATCGAGGCCGCTCATCAGCACTTTCACACCGCCGTTGAGCACGCCGAGGATGTTTTCTTCTGGTACTTCGACGTCATCGAAGAACAGCTCGCAGGTGTTGGAGCCGCGCATGCCGAGCTTGTCGAACTTGTTGCTGCGGCTGAAGCCTTTCCAGTCACGTTCGACGATGAACGCGGTGATGCCGTGAGGACCTTTTTCCAGGTCGGTCTTGGCGTAGATCACGTAGGTGTTGGCGTCGGGGCCGTTGGTGATCCAGGTCTTGCTGCCGTTGAGAACGTAGCGATCGCCGCGCTTATCGGCGCGCAGTTTCATCGAGACCACGTCGGAACCGGCGTTCGGCTCGCTCATCGCCAGAGCGCCAACGTGCTCGCCGCTGATCAGCTTCGGCAGGTATTTGGTTTTCTGTTCGTGGTTGCCGTTGCGGTTGATCTGGTTGACGCAGAGATTGGAGTGAGCGCCGTAGGACAACGCCACGGAAGCCGAGCCGCGGCTGATTTCTTCCATCGCCACGACGTGCGCCAGGTAACCCAGGCCGGCACCGCCGTACTCTTCCGGCACGGTGATCCCGAGCAGGCCCATGTCACCGAACTTGCGCCACAGATCGGCCGGGAACAGGTTGTCGCTGTCGATCTGCGCGGCACGCGGGGCGATCTCCTTGGCGACGAAGGACTGAACCTGATCGCGCAGCATGTCGATGGTTTCGCCGAGGGCAAAGTTCAGGGATGGGTAGCTCATGGGGCACCTTTTGGCTTTTTTGTAGGGTGGGGAGAAGGGCGTTTCAGTTCTCACCTTTACGTTAACGTAAGCCTGTGACGAATGGCTGTCAATCACCCTTTACGTTAACGTCAACTTGAGCGAGAGTAGAGCCAGTTCTGAATGGTCGGAGCTCATATGGCTCCGTTCCAACACCCACTAATAAAGACAATAGGGGTCGTCATGGATCAACCCAGTGCAAACCCGCAGCGCAGCTACACCCGCGGTTCCCAGGACAAAGCCTTGCTGGCGATGACCATCGGGCAGAAGTTCGACGAGACCGTCGCGCAGTACCCGGACGGCGAGGCGCTGGTGGTGCGCCATCAGCAGCTGCGTTACACCTGGCGGCAACTGGCCGACGCAGTGGATGTTCACGCCAGGGCCCTGCTGGCGTTGGGTTTGCAGGCCGGTGACCGGCTCGGCATCTGGGCGCCGAACTGCGCGCAGTGGTGCATCACTCAATTCGCCACCGCGAAGCTCGGCGTGATCCTGGTCAACATCAACCCGGCCTACCGCAGCTCCGAGCTCGAATACGTACTCAAGCAATCCGGTTGCCAATGGCTGGTCTGTGCGGGAGCGTTCAAGAGCTCCAACTATCACGGCATGTTGCAAGGCTTGCTGCCGGAACTGGCCGAGCAATCCATCGGCGAACTGCGCAGTGAGCGCCTGCCGGAGTTGCGTGGCCTGATCAGCCTCGATTCACAGCCGCCTTCGGGTTTTCTCCCGTGGTCGCAACTGGCAGATCTGGCCGCCAGTGTCTCTCCAGAACAATTGCGTGAGCGCAGCGACAGCCTGCACTTCGATCAACCGGTCAACATCCAGTACACCTCCGGCACCACCGGTTTCCCCAAGGGCGCAACCCTCAGTCACTACAACATCCTCAACAACGGTTACATGGTCGGCGAAAGCCTCGGCCTGACCGCTGCTGATCGGCTGGTGATCCCGGTGCCGCTGTATCACTGCTTCGGCATGGTCATGGGCAACCTCGGCTGCATCACCCACGGCAGCACCATGATTTATCCCAACGATGCCTTCGATCCGCTGCTGACTCTGAGCACCGTCGCCGAAGAAAAGGCCACCGCGCTGTACGGCGTGCCGACCATGTTCATCGCCATGCTCGATCAGCCGCAGCGTGCCGAGTTCGACCTGTCGACCCTGCGCACCGGGATCATGGCCGGGGCGACTTGCCCGATCGAAGTGATGCGCCGGGTCATCAACGAAATGCACATGAGCGAAGTGCAGATCGCCTACGGCATGACCGAAACCAGCCCTGTGTCCCTGCAGACCGGCCCATCTGACGAACTGGAACTGCGCGTCACCACCGTCGGACGTACCCAGCCGCAACTCGAAAGCAAAATCATCGACGAGGCCGGCAACCCGGTGCCACGCGGTACCATCGGCGAACTGTGCACCCGTGGCTACAGCGTGATGCTCGGTTACTGGAACAACCCGAATGCCACCGCCGAAGCTATCGACGCGGCAGGCTGGATGCACACCGGCGACCTGGCGAGCATGAACGACGAGGGTTACGTGTGCATCGCCGGCCGCAACAAGGACATGATCATCCGTGGCGGCGAGAACATTTACCCGCGTGAACTGGAAGAGTTCTTCTTCACTCATCCAGCGGTGGCGGACGTGCAGGTGATCGGCATTCCCTGCTCGCGTTACGGCGAGGAAATCGTCGCCTGGATCAAATTCCATCCCGGCCACAGCGCCACCGAACAAGAACTGCAAGCGTGGTGCAAGGAGCGTATCGCCCACTTCAAGACGCCGCGTTACTTCAAGTTCGTCGAGGAGTTTCCGATGACGGTAACGGGCAAGATCCAGAAATTCCGCATGCGCGAGATCAGTATTGAGGAGTTGCGCAGTAACGAGGGTTGAGGAGCAGATCTGTGGGGGCTTGGCTCCCACAGTGTCCTGCGGGATTTCGGAAAGCCAGACAGCACAAAGGGGAGCCGAAGCTCCCCTTTAATTTTGTCGTCGCGTGCTCTTTTTTATTATTGAGGGGCGGTCTGTTGTTGTTTTTGGCAACCGTGGCCCTTTACCGCTGTTTTTGGCGACCCCCATCCGGGGTCAAGAGCAAACGTATTTTTTTGAGCGCTGATCTGCTTTCTCATCTAGCGATCCAACCGATTCGGGAGCTACCTGAAGGTAGTTTTATTGTTCTCTGCCCGGTTGCGGGTCATTCCGAGGAATACCCTGAAAAGCACACCTTCTCCAAAAAAATCTGTTAGCTGCGTCTCTGCCGTGTTGTTTTTGTTATGTCAGAGTCGGTACGTCTTATTTTTATTGGTTTGCTGCTTTTTATTCTTGTTATGCCATAGAGATAGCAGAAGCCGTGCCAACTTTTCAAAACCCTTGTAAATCAAGGGTTTGAGATTTTTGAAGGATTTTTCCTTCAGGCAAAACCAGACAATTTGTTTCCGTGTTACTCGCTTGTGCCCACGTTTCGCGCTCGGCGGTAACACCATCCCCTCACTGTGCGCTGCGAGCCTTGGCCACGCGCGAACCGGTCGGGCGACCCAGCACCGCACTGATCTGCTGGCCGGCGGCAATCAAGGCGTCGAGGTCTATGCCGGTCTCGATGCCCAGGCCGTTGAGCAGGTACACCACGTCTTCGGTCGCGACGTTACCGCTGGCGCCCTTGGCGTACGGGCAGCCGCCGAGGCCGGCGATCGAGCTGTCGAACACCGCGATGCCTTCCAGCAGGCTGGCGTAGATATTGGCCATGGCCTGGCCGTAGGTGTCGTGAAAGTGGCCGGCGAGTTTCTCTCGCGGCACCTGCTTCGACACCACTTCGAACAGCCGGCGTGTGGCGCCCGCGGTGCCGGTGCCGATGGTGTCACCCAGCGACACTTCATAGCAGCCCATCGCGTACAGCTCGCGGGCCACCATCGCCACCTGTTCCGGGGCGACCTCGCCTTCATAAGGGCAACCCAGTACGCAGGAAACGTAACCGCGCACGGTAACGCCGTGCTGTTTCGCCGATTCCATGATCGGCGCGAACCGCGCGAGGCTTTCGCTGATCGAGCAATTGATGTTGCGCTGTGAGAACGCTTCGGACGCGGCGGCAAACACCGCGACTTCCTTAACCCCGGCGGCCAGCGCATCTTCAAAGCCGCGCAGGTTCGGCGCCAGTGCGCCGTAGGTCACGCCGGGCTTGCGCTGGATTTGCGCGAATACGTCGGCGGAACCGGCCATCTGCGGCACCCACTTGGGCGAAACGAAACTGCCGACTTCTATATAGCCGAGGCCGGCGGCACTCAGCGCGTCGACCAGTTGCACCTTGTCGGCGACGCTGATGGGCTGGGCTTCGTTCTGCAGGCCGTCACGCGGGCCGACTTCGATCAGGCGTACTTGGGAGGGGAGGGACATGGCGTTGACCTGCTCTTTGAATTCCTGCGGAACCTTTGTGGGAGCGGGCTTGCTCGCGAAAGCGGAGTGTCAGCCGACAAATCTGTTTCTGAAACACCGCTTTCGCGAGCAAGCCCGCTCCCACATTGGGATTTATTTAGGTTACTGAACTGATTGCTGACTCTTGAGCGTCTGCTCCAGCGCCTGCACGCAGCGTTCTTCGGCGGTGTCGAGCTCCAGCTTCATCTGTTCGATGTCCAGCAATTGCTGCTCGAGCTGTTCCCGGCGTTCGCTGATTTTCGCCAGCATGCTGTTGAGTTGTTTGGTGTTACCGCTGGAAGGGTCGTAGAGCTCGATCAGTTCACGGCACTCGGCCAGGGAAAAACCGATGCGCTTGCCCCGCAGGATCAGCTTCAGGCTGACCTTGTCGCGCGGCGAATAGATGCGTTCCTGGCCTCGGCGCTCAGGGCTGAGCAGGCCTTGTTCTTCATAAAAGCGGATCGCCCGGGTGGTGATGTCCAGCTCGCGGGCGAGGTCGGAAATGCTGTAGGTCTGGCTGCTCATGAAAGCGCTCGAAGAAGGGTCTTGGCGCTAAGCTAATGGCAGGTTGACGTTTACGTCAAGTAGCGGGCGCCTGCAGCTTGTCGAGCTTCTTCTCGTGCGCTGTCACTTGCTGGCACAACTCGATCATCTGCTCGCGCATCCAGCGGTTGGCCGGGTCCTGATCGGTGCTTTCGTGCCAGTACAAATGGGTTTCCACCGGCGGTACATCGTTGACCGGCAGATTGAACGCATGCAGGTCATGGCGGCGGGCGAAACGCTCCGGCACGGTCATCACCATGTCGGTCTGCTGCAACACCTGGGACGCCATCAAGTAGTGCTGCGAGCGCAGGGCGATCTTGCGCTGGATGCCCATTTTGCCCAGCGCCAGATCGACATGGCCCAGGCCACTGCGACGGCTGGAAATATGAATGTGGGTCAGCGACAGGTAATCGTCGAGGGTGAATTTTTCCTTGGTCGCCAGCGGATGACCCTTGCGCATGGCGCAGACGTAACGGTCTTCCATCAGCTTGACGTGGCGCACCTGTGGGTCGGTGTTGAGCGGCGCGTCCACGGCGAAATCGAGGCGCCCGGCGGCCAGTTCCTTGGTGGTTTCCCGGCGTTTGGACAGGAAGCTTTCGATGATCACCGTCGGCGCCAGGCGACGCAGACGCTGGAACAGTGGCGGCAGAATCACCGCTTCGGTCAGGTCGGTCATGCTGATGCGGTAAGTCTTGACCGCTTGCGCGGGGTTGAAAATGCGGCTTTCCTGAACCGATACCCGCAGCAGCGACAGTGCGTTGCGCACCGGGCCGATGATGTTCTGCGCCATGGGCGTCGGCACCATGCCCTGGGCGGTGCGGACGAAGAGCGGGTCGTTGAAGGTCTCGCGCAACCGCGCCAAGGCGTTGGACACCGCAGGCTGGGTAATGCCGACAATCTGCCCGGCGCGGGTCAGGTTGGCTTCGGTGTAGATCGCGTCGAAGACGATGAAAAGGTTGAGGTCGACCTTGCTCAGATTCATTACGCGGCTCTCTTGTTATAGGTGGAGGGTACAGGTCAGGGCTGCCCGGAAAATCAACCAATCATATATCGGTGATGAATGTTTATACACGCCGAGAATAGGCTAGGTAAATTATCAACGCTGTTCTAGCATCGATTGCATGACTTAAACAACCTGCCGAAAAAAGGTAATTGCTCATGGATTTCGCTTATTCGCCCAAGGTGCAAGAACTGCGTGAGCGCGTGACCGCGTTCATGGACACTTACGTTTACCCGGCCGAAGCCGTGTTCGAACGGCAGGTTGCCGAGGGCGATCGCTGGCAGCCGACGGCTATCATGGAAGAGCTCAAGGCCAAGGCAAAAGCCGAAGGGCTGTGGAATTTGTTTCTGCCTGAGTCAGAGCTCGGCGCCGGCCTGACCAACCTCGAATACGCACCTTTGGCAGAAATCATGGGCCGTTCGCTGCTCGGTCCCGAGCCGTTCAACTGCTCGGCACCGGACACCGGCAACATGGAAGTGCTGGTGCGTTACGCCAACGAAGAACAGAAACAGCGCTGGCTCGAACCGCTGCTGCGCGGCGAGATTCGCTCGGCGTTTGCCATGACCGAGCCGGACGTCGCGTCCTCCGACGCCACCAACATGGCCGCCCGTGCCGTGCGCGATGGCGACGAGTGGGTCATCAACGGCAAGAAATGGTGGACCTCCGGCGCCTGCGATCCACGCTGCAAGATCCTGATCTTCATGGGCTTGAGCAACCCCGACGCGCCGCGCCACGCCCAGCACTCGATGATCCTGGTGCCGGTCGACACCCCCGGTGTGAAGATCGTCCGTCCGCTGCCGGTGTTCGGTTACGACGACGCACCCCACGGTCACGCCGAAGTGCTGTTCGACAACGTACGAGTGCCGTACGAAAACGTTCTGCTCGGTGAAGGACGCGGCTTCGAAATCGCTCAAGGTCGTCTCGGCCCGGGCCGGATTCACCACTGCATGCGTTCGATCGGCATGGCCGAGCGCGCACTGGAACTGATGTGCAAACGTTCAGTGAGCCGTACTGCATTCGGCAAACCGCTGGCGCGTCTGGGCGGTAACGTCGACAAGATCGCCGACTCGCGGATGGAAATCGACATGGCACGCCTGTTGACCCTGAAAGCGGCGTACATGATGGACACCGTGGGTAACAAAGTCGCCAAGAGCGAGATCGCGCAGATCAAGGTCGTCGCACCGAACGTCGCGTTGCGGGTGATCGACCGGGCGATCCAGATCCATGGCGGGGCAGGGGTGTCGAACGATTTCCCGCTGGCCTACATGTACGCCATGCAACGCACCCTGCGCCTGGCCGACGGCCCGGACGAAGTGCACCGCGCGGCGATCGGCAAGTTCGAGATCGGCAAATATGTGCCGAAGGAAATGCTGCGTAGCGAGCGCTGATCCAGCACTTCACTCCTGATCCTTCCCACGCAAGGCGCTGATCGCGGTGATCGTTCCCACGCTCTGCGTGGGAATGCATACCGTGACGCTCCGCGTCACAGTGGACGCTCCGCGTCCATGGCTGCGTTACCACGCAGAGCGTGGGAACGATCAGTGGTTCGAACTCAGTAAACCCAAACCTCAACCCGCCGATTCTTGATCCTGCCTTCATCCCCGCTGTTGGTCGCCACCGGCATCAGCGCGCCAAACCCGCGCACTTCGCGCAATACCACGCCGTTCTTCACCAGTTCCCGCCGTACCGCCATCGCCCGCAGCTTCGACAGCAAATCCGCCCGCGCCGGGTCGTCCTTGGCGTCGCCGAATCCCACCAGTGTTACCGCGCGGTCGGTCTTGTCGTGGTGCTTTATATAGTCGAACACCCGAGCCAGATCCTGGCGGGCCTTGTTGTCGAGGCTGGCGCTGCCTTCTTCGAAACGGAAGTTCACCGTCAGACGCTGGGCGTGGCGGCTGAGGGATTGATAACCCTCGGGCATCAGCGCATTCGGCGTGACGGCGATGGCCTGCACGGTCTGGGCGATAAAACCGTTGGCCGCGACAATTACCTGACCCCGACGGCTCTGCGCAAACTCCACCAAGGCCTTGGCCCACGGATTGTTGCTGTCGGGCGGCAGATAGAAGAACAGCCGCCGCGACAGCGGATAGTCTTCGGTGGCGATCAGGCTGGCGAGTGGCAGCATCGCCTGGGATTGCCCGTCGACAATCGCCACGGCCTTGGCCTGACGCACATACGGCAGGCCGATGAAACCGATGGCCTGCGGATCGGCACTGACGGCGTCGGACAACTGCTCGCTGGATTCAAACCGTTTCGCGGCATTGCTCAGGGATTTCCCACGACGGCTGAGGACAAGTTCCTTGAAGGTGTCGTAGGTGCCGGACTGATCATCCCGCGCATATAAATGAATCGTCCCACCCTTGCCGCCGATGTCTTCCCACGTCTTCGCCTCGCCGCTGAAGATTCGCGCCAGTTGTTCGGTGTTCAGTTGATTCAGCGGATTGTCGGGATGGAGGATGATTGCAAGGCCATCGATGGCGATGATTTGCTCGGCGTCGGGGCTTTTCAGATCGCCCCGGCCTTGCAGGTTCAGCAGTTCGCTGTCCTTGATCGGTCGCGACGAGGCGGCCAGATCGGCGCTGGCGTTCTTGAGTGCAGTGAAACCGGTGCTCGAACCGTGGGCGGCGATCTCCACGACGACTCTTTGGCCTTGGGCCGTCAGACCGACGACCCGTTGTTCGTTGGCGGTGTCCGGGGTTTCGCTGTGGACTTTCAACAGTCCCTGATCTTGAAGCAGGCCTTCAACCAGCGCCGGGCCGAGCGCCGCGCCGATGGTGTTGGAACCCTGGATGCGCAATACCGGGCCGTTCTCGGGAATGGGCAACGCCGCAAACCCAACCTGCAGCCAGGCGCTCAGGAGAAAGACGAACAGAACACGCAGGGTCATGCCGGCACCGATTGCAGCCAAGGGGATTGCCGGGGAGATTAAGTCAAAGACGTTTCTGAAAAATGACAGCGCTCAAACTGTGGGAGCGAACTCCCACAGCGATTTGAGGTGATTGCGGTATCAGCTCAATTCCAGCCAGATCGGCGCATGATCCGAAGGCTTTTCCATCCCGCGCAGTTCATAGTCGACGCCGGCAGCCTTCACCCGTGGCAGCAAACCGTGGGATGCCAGAATCACATCGATGCGCAGACCGCGCTTCGGCTCGTCTTCAAACCCGCGGCTGCGGTAGTCGAACCAGCTGAACATGTCGGTCACATCCGGGTTCAGGTGACGGTAGCTGTCGGTCAGGCCCCAGTTTTTCAGGCGGGCCATCCACTCGCGCTCTTCCGGCAGGAAGCTGCATTTACCGGTTTTCAGCCAGCGCTTCATGTTGTCCGGGCCGATGCCGATGTCGCAGTCTTCCGGGGAGATGTTGACGTCGCCCATCACCACCAGCGGTTGTTCATTGTGGAACTGGCTTTCCAGCAGCGCTTGCAGATCGCTGTAGAAACGCTGCTTGGCCGGGAATTTGGTCGGGTGGTCGCGGCTTTCGCCCTGTGGGAAATAGCCGTTCATGATCGTCACCGGAACGCCGTTGGCGTCGGCGAAAGTGCCCCAGATAAAGCGCCGCTGCGCGTCTTCTTCATCGGTGGCAAAACCTTTATGAATGGCAATCGGCTCCTGGCGCGAGAGCAGGGCGACACCGTAATGGCCTTTCTGGCCGTGGAAATACACGTGATAACCCAGGGCCCGCACTTCTTCCAGCGGGAACTGGTCGTCGTGGACCTTGGTTTCCTGCAGGCCGATGACGTCCGGCTGATGCTTTTCGATCAGCGCCGCCAGCTGATGCGGACGGGCCCGCAGTCCGTTGATGTTGAAGGAAACGATCTTCATGGTCGGCAGTCCTGGCAAAAGGGCGATGCTAGCTGACATGTAGGATCTGGGCCAGCGTGGCGGTAGTCCATATGCGCTGCTAATGTCTTTCGGGTGTGGGAACGATCCCTTCAGCCCAAGGCTCGTATAACAAGAACGGGGCCTGTTGAGTCCCGTCCAGGGAGAATCACCGTCATGCCTGAAACCTCGACCGCCATCGCCGACATCCACATGCTCGACCGCGGCTATTCCCGTGAAGCGCGATCCTTGCTGTATCAGGCTTACCGTCACGAGCCGACCTTCGCTTATCTGTTCGAGGCTGAGCGCCCGGGTTACGAACAACGGGTGCGTGCCACGGTGCGGGAACTGGTCAAACAGCATTTCCTGCAGGATCTGCCGGCCATCGGCCTGTTGGTCAACGACCGCCTGATCGGCATCGCCCTGATCGCGCCACCGCAACGGCGCCTGGGTGTTACCGAGAGCTGGGCCTGGCGTTTGCGCATGGTGCTGAGCACCGGTTTTCGTTGTACCCGGCGCTATCTGGAATACCACGCCGCCGTCGAGGCCTGCGTGCCGACCGACTCGGTTCACATGCTGCCGCTGCTCGGCGTGCATCCGCAATTTCAGGGCAAGCATTTCGGCGAACAGCTGCTGCAAGCGGTGCACAACTGGTGCGCAGTGGACGAAAGCTCCCAAGGCGTGATCCTCGACACCGGCAATCCGCGTTACCTGGAGTTCTACAAGCGTCAGGGTTACGAGGAGATCGGCGAAGTGGCCGTCGGCCCGGTGCGCGAGCACGTGTTTTTCCACGCCAACCCGCAGGTGTTACAAACTGCAACGGGATAACCGTCGAACTTTTTGGGAAATTTCCTGTTCTATCACGCTCCCAAGCCCGTGATAGCATCCGCGCCTATGAAGTTTCCAGGAAGATTTACCAGTGGCGTGCTCATGCTGTTAACCAGCTGCGCGGCGCTGGCGCAAAGTGAATTGGATGTGCGGATCAAACCGTCCAACGATGAACTGAAAGCCAATATAGAAGGCTATATCGGCAGCCTCGGCGATCGTGACGAAGAAGCCTTGCAGCGCTTCAGTCGCGGCGCCGAAGAACAGGCGCGCAAAGCCGCCCAGGCCTTGGGTTATTACCAGCCGCAGATCGAAAGTGACGTCAAGGGCGGCGAAAAACCGCGTCTGGTGCTGAACATCGATCCCGGCGAGCCGATTCGCCTGCGCAACGTGACCGTGCGTGTTGACGGCCCGGCGGCCTCTCTCAAATCCTTTCGAGTCCCGAAAAGTGACGTGCTCAAACCCGGCGCGGTGCTCAACCATGGGCGTTACGAAGACGCCAAGCGCCTGATTCAGAACCAGGCGTCGCGCTATGGCTTCTTCAGTGGACGTTTCACCAGTCAGAAATTGATGGTCGATCCCCGCGCCGGGGTCGCCGATGTCGAATTGATCTACGAAAGCGGCCCGCGTTATGCGCTGGGCAAAGTCAGTTTTGAAGGCGACACACCGTTCGACGAAGACCTGCTGCAACGCATGGTGCCGTTCAAGGCCGGCGAGCCGTATGACTCCGAGCTGATCGCCGAACTCAACCGAGACCTGCAATCGAGCGGCTATTTCGAAGGCGTGCGGGTCGACGCCGCACCGACCGCCGCAAAAAACGACGTGATCCCGGTGGACGTCAAGCTCGACACCCGCAAGCCACGCACCATGGGCCTGGGCCTCGGTTACTCCACCGACGTCGGCCCGCGAATCAAGGCCAACTGGACTCGCCATTGGGTCAACCCGCAAGGCGACAGTTATGGCTGGGAGGCCGAACTCTCGGCGCCACGGCAAAACGTCGGCCTGTTCTATGACATCCCGCTGGACCCGCCGCTGACCGACAAACTGCGCTGGGCCGGCGGTTATCAATACGAGGACATTGACGGTTCCGACACCCTGAGCAAGCTACTGACCTTCGGCCCTGAATGGCACAGCAAATTGCCGAGCGGCTGGCAGCGGGTGATCTCGCTGAAATGGCAGCGCGAGGAATACCAGCTCGGCGACGACTCCGGTCTGAGCACCTTGCTGATGCCCGGCGTCAGCTATTCCTACCTCAAGAGCGACAACCGCATCGACCCGCACAACGGCTATCGCCTGACCTTCGAAAGCAAGGTGGCGAAAGAAGGCCTCGGCTCGGACAACAACCTGGTTTACGGCACAGCGCTGGTCAAAGGCCTGACCACCGTATTCGACAAGCACCGTCTGCTCGGTCGCGTGCAGGTCGGCGGCAGCGCCACCAACGGCTACAAATCGGTGCCGCCGTCGCTGCGCTTCTTCGCCGGTGGCGATCAGAGCGTGCGTGGTTACGACTATCAGAGCCTGTCCCCGGAAAACTCCGAGGGCGACCGCATCGGCGGGCGCTACATGGTGGCCGGCAGCGTCGAATATCAATATTCGATTGCCGAGAAGTGGCGCGTCGCGACCTTCGTCGATCAGGGCAACTCCTTCAATAAACTCGAACTGCCGAACCTCAAGACCGGGGTCGGTATCGGTGTGCGCTGGGTCTCGCCGGTGGGGCCGATCCGCCTCGACCTGGCCCACGCGCTGGACGACGATGGCGGCATCCGCCTGCACTTTTCCATGGGGCCTGAGCTGTGAAGCGTGGTTTGAAAATTTCGGCGCTGGTGCTGTTGTCGCTGGTGCTGCTGATTGTATTGAGCATCACCGCTGTGCTCGGAACGCAGGCCGGCAGCCGTTGGGTGCTGGGTCTGGTGCCGGGCCTGAGCGTCGACAATTTCCAGGGTCGCCTCGGCGGGCAGTGGAGCGCCGATCATCTGCTGTGGCAGCAGGACAGCAGTCGCGTCGAACTGAGCAAACCGATCTTCGAATGGTCGCCGCTGTGCCTGACGCGAATGACCCTGTGCATCGAACAGCTCAAGGCCGATACCGTCAGCCTGCAATTCCCGCCGAGCGAAGAAGTCACCGAAAGCGGCCCGATCAAACTTCCTGATCTGCAATTGCCCGTGGCCATCGAGCTGGGCGACGTGCAGGTCGGCAGCCTGTTGTTCAACGGCAGTGAAGAGTTGAAAGGCCTGCAACTGGCGGCGCACTGGACCGCCAAGGGCATGCAGATCGACAGTGTGAAACTGCAACGCGACGACCTGAGCCTGAATCTGTCCGGCCTGCTGCAACCGACCGGCAACTGGCCGCTGAACATCGCCGGCGATCTGACCCTGCCATCTCCGGGCACCGGCCCATGGACGCTGGCACTCAAAGTCGACGGCGATCTGCTCAAGACCCTAAACCTGCACGCCGACAGCCGTGGTTACCTCGACGGCCAGTTGAGCGGCGATCTGCAACCGTTGGCGGAAAACCTGCCGGCCAAAGTGCGGATCACCTCGGAGGCGTTCAAGCCGAGTGCGGATCTGCCGGACACGCTGCAATTCAATCAACTGGTATTGACCGGCGAAGGCGACCTGAAAAACGGTTACCAACTCCTCGGCAATGCGACACTGCCTGCCGAAAAAGGCCCGGTGGCGTTGCTGCTCAAAGGCAAGGTCGACGCCAAGGGTGCGCAGATTGCCGGCCTCGACCTGACAGCCAACGACAAGCAAAGCCTCAAGCTGACCGGCAATGTTGACTGGAGCAAAGGCCTCAGCGCCCAGGCCAATATCAACTGGCTGGATTTTCCGTGGCACCGGCTCTATCCGGAGATCGACGAGCCGCAGGTCACGTTGCGTACCTTCACGGGCGAAGTCTCCTACACCGACGGTCAGTACCTCGGTAACTTCGCCGCCGCCGCAGATGGGCCAGCGGGGGCGTTCAGCCTGAGCAGTCCGTTCAGCGGCAATCTCAAGCAGATTTTCCTGCCGCAACTGAAACTCGAAGCCGGGCAGGGCAAGGCCGAAGGCCATGTGAACGTGCAGTTCGCCGATGGCATTGCCTGGGACACCGCGCTGGAACTGTCGGCGCTCAACCCGGCGTACTGGGTTGCGGAGTTGCCGGGCACCCTGGCCGGTCCGTTGAAAAGCAAAGGCGAAATGAAGAACGAACGCCTGAGCCTGAATGCCGATCTCGATCTGAAAGGCAAACTGCGCGGCCAACCGGCGATCCTGCAAGCCAAGGCTGACGGCGCCGGCGAGCAGTGGAATCTGAATGCCCTGCAAATCCGCCTCGGCGACAACAGCATCAACGGCAAGGGTAGCCTGCAACAGAAGCTCACCGGGCAGATCGACATCAAACTGGCGCGTCTGGCCCAGCTCTGGCCGCAACTGCGCGGGCAGATCAACGGTCGGGTCGATGTCGCCGGCACGCTCAAGGCGCCGCAGGGCAAGCTCGGCCTGCAAGGTTCGCAACTGGCGTTCCAGGACAATCGCCTGCAAAGCCTCAACCTCGACGCCACCCTCGACAGCGCGCAACGGGCGAAAATCGACCTCAAGGGCAGCGGCATCCAGGCCGGCGATACGTCGCTGGGCACCCTGACCGCCAGCGCCCAGGGCGATATCAAAAATCAGAAACTCAACCTCGACCTGCTCGGGCCGAAGCTGAAACTGGCGTTGGGCCTGGACGGCAATCTGGACAAAGGCAACTGGCGCGGGCGTCTGGCCAGCGGCGACATTCAGGCCGGCGGTCAGGACTGGAAGCTGCAAAATCCGGCGAAACTCGAGCGTCTGGCCGACGGCAAGATCAACTTCGGCGCCCATTGCTGGATGTCCGGCAATGCCAGCCTGTGCGGTGAAGACCAGCGCCTGATGCCGGAGCCGAAGCTGCGTTATCACCTCAAGCAGTTCCCGATCGAAAGCCTGGCGCAGTGGCTGCCGAAGGATTTCACCTGGCAGGGCAAGCTCAACGCCGACCTGCAACTGGACCTGCCGGCCAGCGGCCCGAACGGCCAGATCAGCGTGGATGCCAGCGGCGGCACCTTGCGCATGAAGGAAAAGGATCAGTGGCTGGACTTCCCGTACCAGACCCTCAAGCTCACCAGCAAACTCACGCCCAAGCGCATCGACACTGATCTCAACTTCGTCGGCGGCAAGCTCGGCGAGTTGATGGTGCAGGCGCAGATCAATCCGCTGCCGAAGAACAAGCCGCTCAGCGGTTCATTCCGCCTCAGCGGACTGGACTTGTCGGTGGCGCGGCCGTTTGTGCCGATGGTCGAGAAACTCACCGGGCGCCTGAACGGCAGCGGCACGATTTCCGGCGGGCTGCTCGCGCCGCTGGTCAACGGCACGGTGCAGCTCAGCGACGGCGAAGTGTCCGGCCCGGGATTGCCGCTGGAGTTGCAGGCGCTGCAACTGCAAGCGGTGATCGCCGGCGAAGCCGTGCAATTGAACGGCGGCTGGAAAAGCGGCAAGAGCGGGCAGGGCAGTCTGAACGGCAACATCGCCTGGGGTCAGGCGCTGGTGGTGGATCTGGCGCTCAAGGGCACGCAATTGCCGGTCACGGTCGAACCCTACGCCAAGCTTGAAGTGGCGCCGGACCTGAAGATTTCCATGGCCGGCGATGAGCTGGCGATTGCCGGCAAGGTGCTGGTGCCCAAAGGCGAAATCACCGTGCGCGAACTGCCGCCATCGACGGTGAAAGTCTCCGATGACACGATCATCGTCGGCGCGCAGACCGAAGAGGGCAAACCGCCGATGGCCATGAAGATGGACATCGACGTTGTGGTTGGTGAGGACAAGCTGAGCTTCGCCGGATTCGGCCTGACCGCCAACCTGCAAGGCCACGTGCACATCGGCGACAACATGGACACCCGTGGCGAGCTGTGGCTCAACGACGGCAAATACCGCGCCTACGGTCAGCGCCTGACGGTACGTCGCGCGCGTCTGCTGTTCGCCGGGCCGATCGATCAGCCGTATCTGGACATCGAAGCGATTCGCCAGACCGATGATGTGATCGCCGGTATTCGCCTGAGCGGCAGCGCCGAGCAGCCGACTACGCAGATCTTCTCGGAACCGGCGATGAGCCAGGAACAGGCGCTGTCCTATCTGGTGCTGGGGCGTCCGCTGAGCACCACCGGCGAAGACAACAACATGCTCGCGCAGGCGGCGCTCGGTCTGGGCCTGATGGGCAGTTCCGGGGTCACCAGCAGTCTGGCCAGTGATTTGGGCATTCAGGACTTCCAGCTCGACACCCAAGGCAGTGGCAACACCACCAGCGTGGTGGCCAGCGGCAATATTTCCGAGAAACTCAGTCTGCGTTACGGCGTCGGCGTGTTCGAACCGGCCAACACCATCGCCTTGCGCTACAAGCTGAGCAAAAAGGTCTACCTCGAAGCCGCCAGCGGCGTGGCCAGTTCGCTGGACATCTTCTACAAGCGGGATTTCTAGCCCGCGTTCCCCTGGCCGGATCGTGTCAGCACGATCCGGCTTTTTCTGGATGTATTAGACTGACCGCAGCTTGAAGGGCGCCGTTTGCGGCTGCCCGAAACGCCCCGGGGGCGCCAATGGTTCGTTTGAGTATGGTCTTGCTCGGTCACGATTTTGTCCGGCGGCGCTGGTCAGCACTGGCATTGACCGGCGTTGTCTGGGGCGCGGCCGGCGTGGCCATTTTCATCGATGCGCTGGACGGCGTTCTGTATTTCCCGCTGCATGTGTTCGGCTATCTGTTGTTACTCGAAGCCCTGATCATTCTGCTGGTGCCGGCCCCGAAAACCGGCACAGCGGCGGCGTTGCGCAAGGCGCGCGGTCTGGCGTTTCTGCTGCTGGGGCTGCTGATCGTCGACCGACAGCACGCTGCCGGCGTGATTCTCGCGGTGCTGTTCGGTGCGGCTTTTCTGCTCGACGGCGGTTTTCGACTGGCGGCTGCGGTGGTGGTGCGCTTTGTCGGTTGGCGAATGTCACTGCTGGTGGCGCTGTTCGAGATCGGTTTTGGCGTGTTCATCCTCGAACCGTATCCGAGCCTCTACAAGGGGACGGTGCCGTTCTGCATCGGCATGAGCATCTTTCTTTCGGGCTGTGCCTTGTTGCAGCAGGCATTGCGATTCAAGAACAGACCGTCGCCGGTGACGCCTCCTCCGGTTCATGCCCCTGCAGATAATGGCGCAATGGTGATCCATGTCTGGACACCCAGCGGCACCGTTGAAGACACCCTGGTGCGCAATCGGTTGCTCAATCGTTACATCGCGGCGGTCGATATCAACGGCGTCATTTCCGCCGGCCATGCAGCACTGGAATGTGGGCCGGACATTTACATCAGCCATTACCCGCTGGACGATATCGATCGCTCGGCGGGGGATTTCGTACGCTTGCTGCGGGCCACGCCGAACAACGATGTGGCGGGGCGGTTTCTGCCGGACTACGCGAGCGAAGTGGCCGACTGGTGCCCGTCGTCGGTTCAGGTCAGCTTCGCGCACTACGACGCCGCGCGGCTTCATGCGTTCTGGGCGGATTATCGGCAGAACACCACCTACAACCTCACCAGTCGCAACTGTTCGAGTGCCGTTGCGCACAGCCTTGAGGCAGCCCTTGAGGGCGCGATGAACCGGGGGCATTCGAGCATGCTGGATTTTGCCCGGGTCATCATCAGCCCCGAATTCTGGGTCGCGGCTCAGGTGCGCAAACGCGCCGAGGCCATGGCCTGGACGCCCGGCCTGGTGCTCGATTATGCGCGGGCGTTGCATGCCGCCATCGAGCCGGCACCGCCGGGCTGGCACGGTATTTACGCAGGAGCCAGGCGTGCCTGCGGTTATGTGGCAACTGCGTTGCGCGGGCGTGAAGTCCATCCCCTTCAGCCACCACCGATGAATCACCCCTCCGACAAATCTTGAACGGCTCTACACCGAGTCGCTGCCTTCGCGAGCTGGCTCGCTCCCACATTGATTCGTGTATGCGTGAGATGCCCTGTGGGAGCGAGCCAGCTCGCGATGGAGTCTGCACGGACGACAGAGAAACCCAGCCCACTGGTCAACTAATTACAAAGCAACCTAACTATTACGTTGACATTCGCTGCCTAGGCAGTAACATCTCGACATACATTCACTGCCTAGGCAGTTATTAGGTGAGCACATGAAGCATTTCACCCCCGACGAATTCAAGCATTGCCATCTCGGCCTGTTGCTCGGCCGTGCCGCCTTGCTCAAGGACAAGATCATCGACACCCACATGGAACCCCACGGCATTACCGCCGCGCAGTTCAAGGTGTTGATCATCATGGCCCAGTTCGGCGTCGACACCCCGGCCGAGCTGTGCCGGCACCTGTCGCTGGACAGCGGTTCGATGACTCGCATGCTCGATCGTCTGGAGCAGAAAGGTTTTCTGGTTCGCCAACGCAGCGAAGGCGATCGCCGTCAGGTGCAGCTGAAACTCACCGAGCAGGGCCAGCAACTGGCCGATCGCCTGCCGCACATCGGCGCGGACGCCATGAATGAACTGGCCGGCGCCGTGACCCCGGACGAGTTGAAAACCCTGGAATACATCCTCAAGAAAATTTTGCTGGCAGCCGGTGACCCGATCACCATCCAGCGGTTAGGTGAACACAATGAGCGGTAAAACCTTGCGCAGCAGCCTGACACTGGTGCTGTCGGCGATGATCCTCGCCGGTTGCGCCAACTACAGTGGCCTCGATACCCAGGGCGCCAGCCTCGACGCGAAAACCCTGCAGACCGGGCAATCGCTCAACGGCGTCACCCTGTCCCAGGCCGCCTGGCCGAAGAGCGACTGGTGGACCAGCCTCGGCGATCCGCAACTCGACGGTCTGATCCGCGAAGCCCTGAAAGACAGCCCGGACATGCAGATCGCCGACGCCCGCGCCCATCAGGCCAGCGCCGCCGCGTACGCCGCCGATGCCGAGCGTTATCCGACCCTCGACGCCAGCGCCGGCATCAGCCGTTCGCGTCTGGCCCGGGATCAGGATCCGTTGGGGCAGGGTGGGGCTTACTCCACCGTGCGCAACATCCGCGCCGGCTTCAATTACAACTTCGACCTGTGGGGCGGCCAGCGTGACGCCTGGGAAGCCGCACTCGGTCAGGCCCGCGCCGCCGAAGTCGACCGTCAGGCCGCGCAACTGACCCTGGCCGCCGACGTGGCTCGGGCCTACAGCGATCTGGGTCAGGCGCACATCGTTTATGACCTGGCCAACGAAGACCTCAAGCGCACCAAACAGATGCTCGACCTGAGCCAGCGCCGCCTGAGCTCCGGGATCGACAGCCAGTATCAGTTCCAGCAGACCCAAAGTCTGGAAGCCAGCTCCGAAGCCAGCCTGATCGACGCTGAAAAACGCCTGAACAGCGCAAAAATCGCCCTGGCGGTATTGCTCGGCAAAGGCCCGGATCGCGGCAACGAAATCGCTCGACCGAAAGTCCTGCAAGCCAGCGCTGTCGCACTGCCCTCGGTGCTGCCGGCCGAACTGCTGGGCCGTCGCCCGGATCTGGTCGCGGCGCGCTGGCGTGTCGAGGCGGCGAGCAAGGACATCGATTCGGCCAAGACCCGCTTCTATCCCAACTTGAACCTGTCGGCTTCGGCCGGTGCCGAATCCTTGTTGGGGGACGCGATGTTCGGTTCCGCCAGTCGCTTCTTCAACATTGCCCCGACGATTTCGGTGCCGATCTTCGATGGCGGACGCCTGCGCGCCAACCTCGATGCCCGCGACGCCGATTACGACCTCGCCGTGGCGCAGTACAACAAAAGCCTGGTGAAAGCCCTGGGCGATGTCAGCGACACGATCAACCAGTTGCGTGACATCGGCCGGCAGATCGGCGCCCAGCAGCACGCGACCGAGATTGCCCAGGATTCTTACAATACCGTCGTCCAGCGTTACGGTTCCGGCATCGGCAACTACCTGGACGTGCTCAGCATCGAGCAGCAATTGCTGCAGGCCCAGCGTCAGCTGGCCAACCTGAATGCCGAGCAGATCGACCTGTCGATTCAACTGATGCAAGCGCTGGGCGGCGGCTTCCAGGGGCAAACCCTGACCGCAGCCAACGCCACCCCAGCCACGCCGCACAACTAATTCAAGGTATTTGTCATGGCCACTGCCGAAAACACACAAGCTCAAGACAACGCTCAGGACACTGGCAACCCGCGCAAACGCAAGGTGATGCTGCTGGTACTGGCCGTTGTGGTTGCCCTCGCCGGTGCCGGCGTCTGGGCGTATCACGAATTCATCGGGCGCTGGAGCGAAAGCACCGACGACGCCTACGTTAACGGCAACGTGGTGGAAATCACCCCGCTGGTGACCGGCACCGTGGTCAGCATCGGCGCTGACGATGGCGATCTGGTTCACGAAGGTCAGGTGCTGATCAACTTCGACCCGAACGACGCCGAAGTCGGCCTGCAAAGTGCCAAGGCCAATCTGGCCCGCACCGTGCGTCAGGTTCGCGGCTTGTACAGCAACGTCGACGGCATGAAGGCCCAGGTCAATGCGCAACAGGCCGAAGTGCAGAAAGCCCAGGACAACTTCAACCGCCGGAAAAACCTCGCGGCCGGCGGGGCGATTTCCCAGGAAGAACTGTCCCACGCCCGCGATGACCTGACCTCGGCGCAAAACGCCCTGGCCAACGCCAAGCAACAGCTGAAAACCACCAGCGCGCTGGTCGATGACACCGTGGTCTCGTCGCATCCCGACGTGATGGCCGCCGCTGCGCAACTGCGCCAGGCCTACCTGACCAATGCTCGCAGCACTTTGATCGCACCGGTCACCGGTTATGTCGCCAAACGCACCGTGCAACTCGGCCAGCGTGTGCAGCCGGGCACTGCGCTGATGGCGGTGATTCCGCTGGATCAGTTGTGGATCGACGCCAACTTCAAGGAAACCCAGCTGCGTGACATGCGCATCGGCCAACCGGTGGAGATCGAATCGGACATCTACGGCAGCGACGTGAAGTTCAGCGGCACCATCGACAGCCTCGGCGCGGGCACCGGCAGCGCGTTCGCCCTGTTGCCGGCGCAGAACGCCACCGGTAACTGGATCAAGATCGTACAGCGTGTGCCGGTACGGATTCACGTCAACGCCGAAGAGCTGGCCAAACACCCGCTGCGCGTCGGTCTGTCGACCAATGTCGAGGTCAACCTGCACGACCAGAGCGGCCCGGTACTGGCCCAGCAACCGCCGCAAAAGGCCTCGTTCAGCACCAACGTCTACGACCGCCAACTGGCCGAAGCCGACGCGATGATCACCCAGTTGATCCACGACAACAGCGCGGCGGTCAGCAAGACCGCGCAACGCTGATCCCATCCTGTGGGAGCGAGCTTGCTCCGGGCGGCGTTCCGACGATTGCGATTTTCAATTCAACAGTTTTGTTGGCTGAACCGCCGTCTTCGCGAGCAGGCTCGCTCCCACAAGGGCGGCTGCGTCATTAACGGACGCAGCGTCAATCAGGTTCCAAAGGATTCGCGATGAGCAATAACGCCTCTTTTACGCCGCCCAGCCTGTTGCTCAGCACCATCGGCCTGTCGCTGGCGACCTTCATGCAGGTGCTCGACACCACCATCGCCAACGTGGCGTTGCCGACCATTTCCGGCAACCTCGGCGTGAGTTCGGAGCAGGGCACCTGGGTCATCACCTCGTTCGCCGTGAGCAACGCCATCGCGCTGCCGCTCACCGGCTGGCTGAGCCGTCGCTTCGGCGAGGTGAAGCTGTTTCTGTGGGCGACCATCCTGTTCGTGCTGGCTTCGTTCCTCTGCGGTATCTCCACGTCGATGCCGGAACTGATCGGCTTCCGCGTGCTGCAAGGCCTGGTGGCCGGGCCGTTGTACCCGATGACCCAGACGCTGCTGATTGCGGTGTATCCGCCGGCGAGGCGGGGCATGGCCCTGGCGTTGCTGGCGATGGTCACGGTGGTGGCGCCGATTGCCGGGCCGATCCTCGGCGGCTGGATCACCGACAGTTACAGCTGGCCGTGGATCTTCTTCATCAACGTGCCGATCGGGATTTTCGCGGTGATGGTGGTGCGCCAGCAACTGGCCAAACGTCCGGTGGTCACCAGCCATCAGCCGATGGATTACGTTGGTTTGATCACGCTGATCATCGGCGTGGGCGCGTTGCAGGTGATCCTCGACAAGGGCAATGACCTGGACTGGTTCGAGTCGAACTTCATCATCATCGGCGCGGCGATTTCGGTGATCGCGCTGGCGGTGTTCGTGATCTGGGAAATGACCGACCAGCATCCGGTGGTCAACCTCCGGCTGTTCGCCCACCGCAACTTCCGCATCGGCACGCTGGTGCTGGTGTTGGGGTACGCCGGATTCTTCGGCATCAACCTGATCCTGCCGCAGTGGTTGCAGACCCAGATGGGCTACACCGCGACCTGGGCCGGGCTGGCGGTGGCGCCGATCGGCATTCTGCCGGTGCTGCTGTCACCGTTTGTCGGCAAGTACGCGCACAAGTTCGACCTGCGCCTACTGGCCGGGCTGGCGTTCCTGGCGATCGGCCTGAGCTGCTTCATGCGTGCCGAGTTCACCAACGAGGTGGACTTCCAGCATATCGCTCTGGTGCAGCTGTTCATGGGGATTGGCGTGGCGCTGTTCTTCATGCCGACTCTGAGCATTCTGATGTCGGACTTGCCGCCGAGCCAGATTGCCGATGGCGCGGGTCTGGCGACGTTCCTGCGGACATTGGGCGGCAGCTTTGCGGCGTCGTTGACTACGTGGATCTGGATTCGCCGGGCGGATCAGCATCATGCCTATATGAGCGAGAGCATCAGCACCTATGAGCCGGCGACCCGTGAGGCGTTGAATCAGTTGGGCGGGGCGAGCAATCCGGCGTATGCGCAGCTCGATCACGTGCTGACGAGTCAGGCGTACATGCTTTCCACCGTGGATTACTTCACGCTGTTGGGGTGGGGGTTTATGGGGTTGATATTGATTGTGTGGCTGGCCAAGCCGCCGTTTGCTGCCAAGGCAGGCCCAGCGGCCAGCGGTCACTGATCCGAAGCACGGTCAAATGTGGGAGCGGGCTTGCTCGCGAATGCGATGTGTCATTCAGCATTAATTTGTCTGATACACCGCTTTCGCGAGCAAGCCCGCTCCCACATTTGTTTTTGGGTTTGGCTTTAGATTGCGGGGGCGGGTAGTGCTGGCGGTGGCGTAAAATCAAACGGCGCCAACGCAAACCCGTTCTCATCCACCTGCAACGCCCAGCCCTGACGATCCCAATCCCCCAGCACAATCCGCTTCGCCGCCTGATCGCCGATCTGCAACTTGTGGATCGCCGGGCGATGGGTATGCCCGTGAACCAGGGTTCTCACCCCGTACTCCTGCATGATCCGCGGAATTTCCTCCGGCGTGACATCGACGATGTCATTGGCCTTCATCCGCGTCTGCGCCCGGCTTTCGCTGCGCAGCTTGCGCGCCAGTTTGTGGCGGGTGCGCAAGGGGAGATTACGCAGGATGAACAGACTGATCGGGTTGCGCAGGTAACGGCGCAGCTTCATATAGGCTTCGTCACGGGTGCACAGGCTGTCGCCGTGCATCAGCAGCACCGGTTCGCCGTAAAACTGCACGACACTCGGGTCCTTCAACAGCGTGCAGCCGGCCTCTTTGCAAAAGGCCTTGCCGAGCATGAAGTCACGATTGCCGTGCATCAGAAAAATGGCCGTGCCGCTGTCGCTGAGTTCGCGCAGGGCCTGGCAGATGGAACGCTGGAAGGGGGTCATGGCGTCGTCGCCAATCCACGCTTCGAAGAAGTCGCCCAGAATGTACAACGCACTCGCCGAGCGGGCGCGTCCGGCGAGCAAATCCAGAAACGCCCGGGTAATGTCCGGGCGCTCCTCTTCCAGATGCAAGTCTGAAATCAGCAATATCACGCTTCGATGATCTCGGCTTTCTCGATGATCACGTCGTCTGCTGGTACGTCCTGGTGGCCTGCCTTGGACGTGGTGGAAACGCCTTCGATCTTGTCGACAACGTCGGTTCCCGCAACCACTTTACCGAACACGGCATAACCCCAGCCCTGAGCGGTCTTGGAGGTGTGGTTGAGGAAGCTGTTGTCGGTGGCGTTGATGAAGAACTGTGCCGAGGCCGAATGCGGATCCATGGTGCGAGCCATGGCCAGGGTGTACTTCTCGTTCTTCAGGCCGTTGTCGGCTTCGTTCTGGATGCTCGGGCTCTTGTCTTTCTTTTCTTTCATGCCTGGCTCGAAACCGCCGCCCTGGATCATGAAACCTTTGATGACGCGGTGGAACACGACGTTCTCGTAGTGACCCTTTTTAACGTACTCGATGAAGTTGGCCACGGTGATCGGGGCTTTTTCAGCGTTCAGTTCGATGACGATGTCACCGAAGTTGGTGGTCAGTTTTACTTGAGTCATGATCGCTACTCTTTATAAGGAATTCGTGGGTATTGGGGCATTTGCGCCCTTTACCGGTTCAGCCCGTGAGGGCCAAGGTGCGCAGTTTAGCGTGACAGGCGCGAATTTCGAGGCTGTTTTTCAAAACCCGGCGATTAAATGCATTCCTTTTAAGCCCTGCTCTGTCAGGGGCTTGACAGCATCGGCTATGATAGCGGCTTTGTTTTGTCAGGCCCGTGTCCCGGCCGCGCACTGTACGTTCAAGGATCCTATGAGCAAGCCCACTGTCGACCCTACCTCGAATTCCAAGACCGGCCCCGTTACGCCGGTCAATTTCCTGCGCCCGATCATCCAGGCGGACCTGGACTCGGGTAAGCACACGCAGATCGTCACCCGTTTCCCGCCTGAGCCCAACGGCTACCTGCACATCGGCCACGCCAAGTCGATCTGTGTGAACTTCGGCCTGGCCCAGGAGTTCGGCGGCGTTACCCACCTGCGTTTCGACGACACCAACCCGGCCAAGGAAGACCAGGAATACATCGACGCGATCGAAAGCGACGTCAAATGGCTGGGCTTCGAATGGTCCGGCGAAGTGCGCTACGCCTCGCAATACTTCGACCAGTTGCACGACTGGGCCGTCGAGCTGATCAAGGCCGGCAAGGCCTACGTCGACGACCTGACGCCCGAGCAAGCCAAGGAATACCGCGGCAGCCTGACCGAGCCGGGCAAGAACAGCCCGTTCCGCGACCGTTCGGTGGAAGAGAACCTGGACTGGTTCGCCCGCATGCGCGCCGGTGAGTTCCCGGACGGCGCCCGCGTGCTGCGTGCCAAGATCGACATGGCCTCGCCGAACATGAACCTGCGCGACCCGATCATGTACCGCATCCGCCACGCCCATCACCATCAGACCGGTGACAAGTGGTGCATCTACCCGAACTACGACTTCACCCATGGTCAGTCGGACGCCATCGAAGGCATCACCCACTCGATCTGCACCCTGGAGTTCGAAAGCCATCGTCCGCTGTACGAGTGGTTCCTCGACGCACTGCCAGTGCCGGCGCACCCGCGTCAGTACGAGTTCAGCCGTCTGAACCTCAACTACACCATCACCAGCAAGCGCAAGCTCAAGCAACTGGTTGACGAGAAGCACGTCAACGGCTGGGACGATCCGCGCATGTCGACGCTGTCGGGCTTCCGCCGCCGTGGCTACACCCCGGCGTCGATCCGCAACTTCTGCGACATGATCGGCACCAACCGTTCCGACGGCGTGGTCGACTTCGGCATGCTCGAGTTCAGCATCCGTCAGGATCTGGACGCGAACGCACCGCGCGCCATGTGCGTGCTGCGTCCGTTGAAAGTCGTGATCACCAACTACCCGGAAGATCAGGTCGACAACCTCGAACTGCCGCGTCATCCGCAGAAAGAAGAACTCGGCGTGCGCAAGTTGCCGTTCGCCCGTGAAATCTACATCGACCGCGATGACTTCATGGAAGAGCCGCCGAAGGGCTACAAGCGTCTGGAGCCGAACGGCGAAGTGCGTCTGCGCGGCAGCTACGTGATCCGTGCCGACGAAGCGATCAAGGACGCCGACGGCAACATCGTCGAGCTGCGTTGCTCGTACGATCCGGACACCCTGGGCAAGAACCCTGAAGGCCGCAAGGTCAAGGGCGTGATCCACTGGGTGCCGGCCGCTGCCAGCATCGAGTGCGAAGTGCGTCTGTACGATCGCCTGTTCCGTTCTCCGAACCCGGAGAAGGCCGAAGACAGCGCGAGTTTCCTGGACAACATCAACCCTGACTCACTGCAAGTGCTGACCGGTTGTCGTGCTGAACCCTCGCTGGGCAATGCACAGCCGGAAGACCGTTTCCAGTTCGAGCGCGAAGGCTACTTCGTTGCGGATATCAAGGACTCGAAACCAGGCCAGCCGGTATTCAACCGTACCGTGACCCTGCGCGATTCGTGGGGCCAGTGATCAAGTCTTAAGGAAACACCGTGCTTACGATCTACAACACGCTCACCAAGAGCAAAGAAGTCTTCAAGCCGCTGGATGGCAAGAAGGTGCGCATGTATGTCTGCGGGATGACCGTGTACGACTACTGCCACCTGGGCCATGGCCGCAGCATGGTCGCGTTCGACCTGGTGACCCGCTGGTTGCGGTTCAGCGGTTATGACCTGACCTACGTGCGCAACATCACCGACATCGACGACAAGATCATCAACCGGGCCAACGAGAACGGCGAGTCGTTCGAAGCGTTGACCGAGCGCATGATCGCCGCGATGCACGAAGACGAAGCGCGCCTGAACATCAAGAAGCCGGACATGGAGCCGCGCGCCACGGATCACATCCCTGGCATGCACGCGATGATCCAGACCCTGATCGACAAGGGTTACGCCTACGCCCCGGGCAATGGCGACGTGTACTACCGCGTCGGCAAGTTCATGGGCTACGGCAAGCTTTCGCGCAAGAAGATCGAAGACCTGCGCATCGGTGCGCGGATCGAGGTCGACGAAGCCAAGGAAGATCCGCTGGACTTCGTGCTCTGGAAAGGCGTCAAGCCGGGCGAGCCGAGCTGGGAATCGCCGTGGGGCGCCGGGCGTCCGGGCTGGCACATCGAGTGCTCGGTGATGTCCACCTGCTGCCTCGGTGAGACCTTCGACATTCATGGCGGCGGCAGCGATCTCGAGTTCCCGCACCACGAAAACGAAATCGCCCAGAGCGAAGCGGCCACCGGCAAGACCTACGCCAACGCGTGGATGCATTGCGGCATGATCCGTATCAATGGCGAGAAGATGTCCAAGTCCTTGAACAACTTCTTCACCATTCGCGACGTGCTCGACAAGTACCACCCGGAAGTCGTGCGTTACCTGCTGGTGTCGAGCCACTACCGCAGCGCGATCAACTACTCGGAAGACAACCTCAAGGACGCCAAGGGCGCACTGGAGCGTTTCTACCACGCGCTGAAAGGTCTGCCGAGCGTCGCGCCGGCTGGCGGCGAAGCGTTCGTCGAGCGTTTCACCACGGTGATGAACGACGACTTCGGCACGCCGGAAGCCTGCGCGGTGCTGTTCGAGATGGTCCGTGAGATCAACCGTCTGCGCGAGAGCGATCTCGATGCAGCGGCCGGTCTGGCAGCGCGCCTGAAAGAACTGGCCAGCGTGCTCGGTGTGTTGCAGCTTGAAGCCGATGACTTCCTGCAGGCCGGCGCCGAAGGGCGTGTCGATGCAGCTGAAGTCGAGGCGCTGATCGCTGCGCGTCTGGCGGCACGTGCCGGCAAGGACTGGGCCGAATCCGACCGCATCCGCGACCAGCTCACCGCCATGGGCGTGGTGCTGGAGGACGGCAAGGGCGGCACGACCTGGCGTCTGGCTGACTGATTGCTGCGCTTGCTACAAACAAAACCCGCCTTGTGCGGGTTTTTGTTTTTCTGCTGCTTACTCCGGGTTGATCGTTCCCACGTCGAGGCGTCGAACCGTCCGCGTGGGAATGCCTCAATGGACGCTCCGCGTCCGCTTCGGCATGGGACGCGGAGCGTCCCGGGCTGCATTCCCACGCGGAGCGCGGGAACGATCCAGACAATGTGTGATTGCTTTTGGTATTCGCATAGGTCTTGATAGCGCACGCGGCAGGATGCTCATCAGCGACGAATCCGGAAGGGAGGAATCATGGCTAATCACTATCGCGAGCTGGTATCGACACCCGGCGCCACCGGGCTGATCCTCGCGAGCTCTATCGCCCGACTGCCCCAGGCAATGATCGGCATCGGCATCATCACCATGCTGGTGCAGCAGACCGGCGTTTACTGGCTGGCCGGCGCAGTCGCCGGCACGTTTACTCTGGCCAACGCGCTGCTCGGCCCGCGCATCTCGAAACAGGTTGATCAGCGGGGTCAGAGCCGCGTGCTGCCCGTCGTCACGGTTTTCAGCATCGTCATGTTGCTGGCGCTGATTGTTGCCGTGCATCTGAGGGCGCCCGCCGCGTTGTTTTTTGTACTGGCGGCACTGGCGGGGACGATGCCGAGCATGCCGTCCATGATCCGCGCACGCTGGACGCAGCTGTTTCGTGGCAAGCCGCAACTGCACACTGCGTTCTCGCTGGACACGGTCCTCACCGAACTGGCTTACATCATCGGCCCGCCACTGGCGATCGGTTTGAGCGTGAGTTTCTTTGCGGAGGCCGGGCCGCTGGTGGCGGTGGGGCTGCTGGCCGTCGGCGTGACGGCGTTTCTCATGCAGCGTCAGACCGAACCGAAAGTGGTGGCGGGCAACCGGAAAAACAGCGGATCAACCCTGCTGATTCCCGGTGTTCGCACCATTGTCCTCGCGCTGCTGGCGATGGGGGCCATCGGCGGGTCGATCGATGTCGCCGTTGTAGCCTTCGCCAATGCCCAGGGCTGGCCATCGGCTGCCACCTTTATCCTCGCCGCCTATGCGTTCGGCTCGCTGGTGGCGGGCCTGACCTTCGGCGCGCTGCGGGTTTCGCTGGCGATTGAAAAACAGTTCTTTATCGGGATCTTGGTCACGGCAGTCACCGGCGTATTGCCGGTGTTCTCACCGGACGTTTATGTCCTGTCCGCCATGTTGTTTATCGCCGGCATCTCGTTTGCGCCGACCATGGTGGTGGTCATGAAGCTGGGGACGATCATCATCCCGGCGGCAAGGATGACCGAAGGGCTGACGTGGATGACCACCGGGATCAGCATCGGCGTGGCGCTGGGCGGCATGCTGGCGGGGCTGGTGATTGATGCTTGGGGCGCGCGGGCAGGGTTCGGCGTTGCGATAGCCGCAGGTCTGATGATGATGGTTGTGGTGCTGATGGGCCTGCGGACGTTGGCGGCGGCATCGGCTGCACCTGTTGAGCAAGCCTTTTCACCCTCACCCTAGCCCTCTCCCCCAGGAGAGGGGACCGATTGGGGGATGTTCGAGAGGTACACCGACTTGAACGATTGGCGCCGAATCCATAATCGACTGGTTTTTTCAGGTCGATGTAAAACGCAAGACACCTCGGTCGGCTCCCTCTCCTGGGGGAGAGGGCTGGGGTGAGGGGAAGGGGTTGACTCAACCTTCAATCTGTCGCAATCGCTTGTATAGGGTATTGCGGCTCACCCCCAACCGACGCGCCAGGTGGGAAATATTGCCCCCGGCCAGCTGCAACTCCCGGTTCAACGCCTCGGCATCGTTCAGGTCGATGCCCAATGGCTCGGCCACTTCGACCGGCTCCATCTCCAGATCGACAAAAAAATCGTCCGGCAAATGCTCGGGCCGAATCGGTTGTTCCTCGGCCATCGCCAGCGCCACCTGCATCACGCTGCTGACCTGTCGCAGATTGCCCGGCCATGGATGCCGCTCGAACAGCTCCAGAACCTCACGACTCAATCCCGCCCACTGCGACGGCTCGCGATGTTGTTCCCACAACCGCTTGAACAGCGCCTGCTTGTCGCTGCGCTCGCGTAACGGAGGCAGTTCCAAGGTCAAGCCGCCGATGCGGTAGTACAAGTCTTCGCGAAATCGCCCCAGTTGCACCTGTTCCCTGAGTGAACGGTTGGTGGCGGAGATGATCCGCAGATCCACCGGAAACAGCTCGCTGCTGCCCACCGGTTGCACGCAGCGCTCCTGCAACACGCGCAACAGGCGAGCCTGGGTCGGCAGCGGCATGTCGCCGATTTCGTCGAGGAACAGCGTGCCCTTGTCGGCCTTGCGGATCAGTCCGATGCTGCCTTTCTGGTTGGCGCCGGTGAACGCACCTTTTTCATAGCCGAACAGCTCGGACTCCACCAGTTCGGCGGGGATCGCCGCGCAGTTGACGGCGATGAACGCCTGTTTGCTGCGGGAGCTGGCCTGATGCAGGGCCTTGACGAAGACTTCCTTGCCGACCCCGGTTTCCCCGTGAATCAGCAGCGGAATGTCCTTTTCCAGCAGGCGTTCGGCCTGGCGCACGGCTTTCTCCACGCGACTGTCGCCGAAGTGCAAAGTGCTCAGGCTGATGGCCGTCGGAACGACGACTTTCGGTTCGTCGGTTCTGCTTTCAGCGGTTCTTGTTTCAGTGAAGACGCGCGCCTGAATCGGCGCCTGTTTAGGCCGTTTCAACAAACACTGGAAACGATTGCGCCCGGAGGTCTGCAAGGCAAACGGCAAACCGTCCGGCTGATTGATCAACTCCAGCAACGACACCTTGAACAGGCTTTCAACGCTGACCCGCGACAATCGCACCCCCAACAGATTGTCGGCCCGACGGTTGGCCGACAGCACCTGACCGCTCTCATCAAAGATCAGCAGCCCGGCCCACTGGCTGTCGAGGTTGTTCAACCCGGTGTTGAAGGTCAGTTGAAAGTGCTGACCATGGAACAGGTTAAGGATCAGACGGTTTTCCACGGTCTGGCTCATCATCTTGACCATACCGAGGGTGTGCGACGGTGGCAGATAGCTGTCGCTGGACACATCGAGCACGGCGATGACCTTGCGCTCTGCATCGAAAATCGGCGCGGCGGAACCGGTCATGAAGCGGTTGGCCTTGAGAAAGTGTTCATCGTGTTCGATGTGCACCGCCTGCTCGCAGGCCAGCGCCGTGCCGATGGCGTTGGTGCCGCTGGCGCGCTCGACCCAACTGGCGCCCGCCTGAAAACCACGCGCCAGGTTCGGCTCGATAAAGCGCTGGGTGCCCCAGGACGTCAGCACCTGGCCCTGATTGTCGGCCAGCATGATCAGGCAGTTGGAGTTGCTCAGGATGTTCTCGTAATACGGCAGCACTTCCTGGTGAGTGGTCTGCACCAGTGAATGATGGCGGTCGAGCAACTGCGCGATGCCGGCAGCGGGCAACTGATCGAAGGCCGGGGCGCTTTGATGATTGAGACCGAAGGCGCGGCAACGGGACCAGGAGTCCTGGACGATGGCGTCATGGGAAAGCGGCGGGGCAGGTGCGGCCATGATTGGCAGTCTCTGAAGGGTGCTTTGTTGTTTTTGTTATGGCTCGCTCGACGAGCAAAAAGCATCCATAGAGTGTTGTTCACTATTGTTCATTGTCAATCGCCCGACTGTTCAATTGTTCAGTCGCGACTGTTCACTTGTGTTCAGCTACGAACCCCGGTTCGCGTGGCCTCCAGCGAATTTTGCGGTAAATCAACAGCTTGCCGTTTCTGGCACGAATGTCGCTCTACAGCACAGGTCGCTTGACTCCAATAATAAAAAGGCCGAGCCATGTCACTCACCCTGGAGCACGTCAGCCGTACCGTCGAGGGCCAGACCTGGATCGACGATGCGAGCCTGAAATTCGAACCTGGATCCTTCAACGTTTTGCTCGGGCGCACGCTGTCCGGCAAGACCAGTCTGATGCGTCTGATGGCCGGTCTGGACAAGCCCGACAGCGGCCGCATCCTGATGAACGGCGTCGACGTCACCCAGCGCCCGGTGCGCTTGCGCAACGTGTCGATGGTCTATCAGCAATTCATCAATTACCCGACCATGACGGTGTTCGAGAACATCGCCTCGCCGCTGCGCCAGGCCGGGATCTCCAACGAGCAGATCCAGAGCAAGGTGCAGGAAACCGCGAAGATGCTGCGCATCGAGAAGTTTCTGCAGCGCTATCCGCTGGAACTCTCCGGTGGCCAGCAACAGCGCACGGCCATGGCGCGGGCGCTGGTCAAGGATGCCGAACTGATTCTGTTCGACGAGCCGCTGGTCAACCTCGACTACAAACTGCGCGAAGAGCTGCGCCAGGAAATGCGCGAGCTGTTCAAGGCGCGCCACACCATCGCCATCTACGCCACCACCGAACCCAACGAAGCGCTGGCGCTGGGCGGCACCACCACCATTCTTCATGAAGGCCGGGTGATCCAGAGCGGGCCGTCGACCGGGGTCTATCACCAGCCGCAAACGGTGCTGGCCGCCGAATTGTTCTCCGAGCCACCGATCAACCTGATGCCGGGGCGTATCGCCGGTAACGAAGTGAGTTTCGCCAACTTCGTGCACTTTCCGTTGAACGTCGACCTGCGGCCGGTGGGCGAGGGCGAGTTCCGCTTTGGCGTGCGCCCGAGCCACATCTCGCTGGTGCCGAGCAACGACGACGACCTGGAACTGGCGGTGACCGTCGAGGTGGCGGAAATCAGCGGTTCGGAAACCTTCCTGCACGTGCGCAACGAGCATTTCCTGCTGGTGCTGCATTTGCCGGGGGTTCACGAATACGACGTCGATGCGCCGATCCGCATCTATATCCCGACCCATAAACTGTTTGTGTTCGATGCGCAGGGCCGTCTGGTGCAGGCACCGGGCCGGCGTGTCGCGAGGGTTGCCTGATGGCCGAAATCCGTTTGCAGCACCTCGCCCACAGCTACAGCAAAACCCCGAGCGGGCCCGAGGATTACGCGATCCGCGAGATGGACCACATCTGGGAGCAGGGCGGCGCCTATGCCTTGCTCGGTCCGTCGGGTTGCGGCAAGTCGACGTTGCTCAACATCATTTCCGGTCTGCTCAGCCCGTCCCAGGGTCATGTGCTGTTCGACGGCAAAGCGGTCAACGATCTGACGCCGGAAAAGCGCAACATCGCGCAGGTTTTCCAGTTCCCGGTGGTGTACGACACCATGACCGTGTTCGACAACCTGGCCTTTCCCTTGCGCAATCAGGGCCTGGCCGAGGCGAAAGTACACAGCAAGGTGCAGGAAATCGCCGAAGTCCTCGACCTGCAAAACCTGCTGAGCAAAAAGGCGCGCAACCTCACCGCCGACGAAAAACAGAAAGTCTCCATGGGCCGCGGCCTGGTGCGTGATGACGTGTCGGCGATCCTGTTCGACGAGCCGCTGACGGTGATCGACCCGCACCTCAAATGGAAACTGCGGCGCAAGCTCAAGCAGATCCACGAGCAGTTCAACATCACCATGGTCTACGTCACCCACGATCAGCTGGAGGCTTCGACGTTTGCCGACAAGATCGCGGTGATGTACGGCGGCCAGATCGTCCAGTTCGGCACCCCACGGGAATTGTTCGAGCGGCCGAGCCACACCTTTGTCGGCTACTTCATCGGCAGTCCCGGCATGAACCTGATCGAAGTGCAGCCGCAACCGGGTGGGGTCGGTTTCAACTCGACCCACCTGCCGCTGTCCGACGGCTTGCAGCGCCATATCGAACACGGCCAGTGGAAAAATCTGAAGGTCGGCATCCGCCCCGAATTCATTCATGTGTGGGACGAACCGTTTGATGACGCGATGCAGGCACGGGTCGTACACGTCGAAGACCTCGGCACCTACAAGATCATGACCCTGGACCTGGACGGCGCGCCGCTGAAAGTGCGTCTGGCCGAGGACAAACCGGTGCCGCAGGGCACGGCATACATCAGTTTTCCGGCGCAGTGGCTGATGGTCTATGCCGACGAATTTCTGCTGGATGCCACCGACAGCGAGGTACAGCCATGAACAAGGTGCAGAACAACAAAGCCTGGTGGCTGGTGTTGCCGGTGTTCCTGCTGGTGGCGTTCAGTGCGGTGATCCCGATGATGACCGTGGTCAACTATTCGGTGCAGGACATCTTCGACCAGTCCAGCCGCTACTTCGTCGGCGCCGACTGGTACAAGCAGGTGCTGCTCGATCCGCGTCTGCACGACTCGTTGCTGCGCCAGTTCATCTACTCGGCGTGTGTGCTGCTGATCGAAATCCCGCTCGGCATCGCCATTGCGCTGACCATGCCGACCAAGGGCCGCTGGTCATCGGTGGTGCTGATCGTGCTGGCGATCCCGCTGCTGATTCCGTGGAACGTGGTCGGCACCATCTGGCAGATTTTCGGCCGCGCCGACATCGGCCTGCTGGGTTCGAGCCTCAATGCCATGGGCATCAGCTACAACTATGCGGCCAACACCATGGACGCCTGGGTCACCGTGCTGGTGATGGACGTCTGGCACTGGACTTCACTGGTGGCACTGTTGTGTTTCTCCGGGCTGCGGGCGATTCCCGATGTGTATTACCAGGCCGCGCGCATCGACCGGGCCTCGGCCTGGGCCGTGTTCCGGCACATTCAGCTGCCCAAGTTGAAGAGCGTGCTGCTGATCGCGGTGATGCTGCGCTTCATGGACAGCTTCATGATCTATACCGAGCCGTTCGTACTCACCGGTGGCGGACCGGGTAACTCGACGACCTTCCTGAGTCAGACCCTGACCCAGATGGCCGTAGGCCAATTCGACCTGGGGCCGGCGGCGGCATTCTCGCTGGTGTACTTCCTGATCATCCTGCTGGTGTCCTGGCTGTTCTATACCGCCATGACCCACAACGATGCCAACCGCTGAGGCCCGGCCATGAGCAAAAGAAAGCTGATTCCACTGCTGCTCTACATCCTGTTCCTGCTGGTGCCGATCTACTGGCTGCTGAACATGTCGTTCAAGAGCAATACCGAAATCCTCGGCGGACTGACCCTTTTCCCACAGGATTTCACGCTGGCGAACTACAAGGTGATTTTCACCGACCCGAGCTGGTACACCGGCTATATCAACTCGCTGTACTACGTCAGTCTGAACACGATCATTTCTCTGACCGTGGCACTGCCGGCGGCCTACGCGTTTTCCCGCTACCGCTTTCTCGGCGACAAGCATCTGTTCTTCTGGCTGCTGACCAACCGCATGGCGCCGCCGGCGGTATTCCTGCTGCCGTTCTTCCAGTTGTACTCGTCGATCGGCCTGTTCGACACCCACATCGCCGTGGCGCTGGCGCACTGCCTGTTCAACGTGCCGCTGGCGGTGTGGATCCTCGAAGGTTTCATGTCCGGGGTGCCGAAAGAAATCGACGAAACCGCCTACATCGACGGCTACAGCTTTCCCAAGTTCTTCGTGAAGATCTTCATTCCGCTGATCGGCTCCGGCATCGGTGTGACGGCGTTTTTCTGCTTCATGTTTTCCTGGGTCGAACTGCTGCTGGCGCGCACGCTGACCTCGGTGAACGCCAAACCGATCGCGGCGGTGATGACGCGCACGGTGTCGGCGTCCGGCATTGACTGGGGTGTACTGGCGGCGGCGGGGGTGTTGACTATTCTCCCCGGCATGCTGGTGATCTGGTTCGTTCGCAACCACGTGGCCAAGGGCTTTGCCCTGGGCCGGGTCTGAGGAACTGATGATGGAATGGATGAGCTGGACCGTCCCGACGGCGGCGTTTTTCATCGTGATCGGGTTGATCCTGGTGGGCATGACCACCTGGGAATTGCGCTCGCCGAGCATCTTGCGGCGAGGGTTTCTGCCGATTGCCACCACCCGTGGCGATCGCTTGTTCATCGGTCTTCTCGGCAGCGCCTACCTGCATCTGCTGGTAATCGGCGTGACCGACTGGAGCATCTGGGTAGCGTCCGCGTTGTCCCTGGTGTGGCTGTTGGCTGTGATGCGTTGGGGCTAGTCGAATCGCTCGGCAATCTTGCTCCGAAAACCTAACAGGAGGTCTCTATGTTCGATAAGAAAAATAAGCTGCGACATAGCATTTCATTGGCAGCCATGCTGGCACTCAGCGGTTTGAGCGCGTCCGCCTGGGCCGACGCCTACGAAGATGCCGCAAAAAAATGGATCGGCAGCGAATTCAAGCCGTCGACCCTGACGGCCGAGCAGCAACTCGAAGAACTGAAGTGGTTCATCAAGGCGGCCGAACCGTTTCGCGGGATGGACATCAAGGTCGTCTCGGAAACCCTGACCACCCACGAATATGAATCCAAGGTGCTGGCCAAGGCCTTCAGCGAAATCACCGGCATCAAGCTGACCCACGACCTGCTGCAGGAAGGCGACGTCGTGGAAAAAATGCAGACCGTGATGCAGTCGGACAAGAACATCTACGACGGCTGGGTCAACGACTCGGACCTGATCGGTACGCACTTTCGCTACGGCAAGACCGAATCGATCACCGACCTGATGGCCAACGAAGGCAAGAACTTCACTTCGCCGACCCTCGACATCAAGGACTTCATCGGCATCTCCTTCACCACCGCGCCGGACGGCAAGATCTATCAATTGCCCGACCAGCAGTTCGCCAACCTGTACTGGTTTCGCGCCGACTGGTTCGAACGCGCCGACCTGAAAGCCAAGTTCAAGGAAAAGTACGGCTATGAACTGGGCGTGCCGGTGAACTGGTCGGCCTATGAAGACATCGCCAAATTCTTCAGCGAAGACGTCAAGGAAATCGACGGCAAGCGCATTTACGGGCACATGGACTACGGCAAGAAAGACCCGTCGCTGGGCTGGCGCTTCACCGATGCCTGGTTCTCCATGGCCGGTGGCGGCGACAAGGGCATTCCCAACGGCTTGCCGGTGGACGAGTGGGGGATTCGCGTCGAGGATTGCCACCCGGTCGGTTCCAGCGTGACCCGCGGCGGCGACACCAACGGCCCGGCGGCGGTGTTCGCCACCACCAAATACGTCGACTGGCTGAAGAAGTACGCGCCACCGGAAGCGGCGGGCATGACCTTCTCCGAGTCGGGCCCGGTGCCGTCCCAGGGCAACATCGCCCAGCAGATCTTCTGGTACACCGCCTTCACCGCCGACATGACCAAACCGGGCCTGCCGGTGGTCAACGCCGACGGCACGCCGAAATGGCGCATGGCGCCGTCGCCGCGCGGGCCATACTGGGAAGAGGGGATGAAGCTCGGTTATCAGGACGTGGGCTCGTGGACCTTCATGAAGTCCACGCCTGAGAAACAGAAACTCGCGGCCTGGCTGTACGCGCAGTTCGTGACCTCGAAAACCGTGTCGCTGAAGAAAACCATCGTCGGTCTGACGCCGATTCGCGAGTCGGACATCAACTCGCAAGCGATGACCGATCTGGCACCGAAACTCGGTGGTCTGGTCGAGTTCTACCGCAGCCCGGCCCGCGTGCAATGGACGCCGACCGGCACCAACGTGCCGGACTATCCACGCCTGGCGCAACTGTGGTGGAGCCACATCGCCGAAGCCGCCAGCGGCGAGAAGACCCCGCAACAGGCCCTCGACGGTCTGGCCAAGGATCAGGACGCGATCATGACCCGTCTGGAACGCTCCAAGGCCCAAGCGGTGTGCGCACCGAAAATGAACCCCGAGCGCGACGCGCAATACTGGTTCGACCAGCCGGGCGCACCAAAACCGAAACTGGCCAACGAGAAGCCGAAAGGCGAAACCGTGAGCTACAACGAACTGCTCAAGTCGTGGGAGGCGGCACGCAAGTAAGCGCTTTTGCGGGACGGAACGGCACCTTCGGGTGCCGTTTTTTTTAGCCCTCGATTTCACGTTTCACCGCCCGGCGCACTGCTTTTAGGAGAGCGTTTTCAAAGGCGTTGTGCCCGGCGTGCAGCAGCCGGCAGTGGATGTTCATGCGTTGCCTGAGCCAGCGCACGCTGGCCATGCCATGGGTATCGCGGATGCCCTGGATCAGCAGGGTGTTGTCGTCAAGGGTCAGGTCTTCATCCTTTGGTGTGAAGCAGTAGTTCTGCAGGTGGTAATGCAGTTCCAGACGGATCGCGAGCACCGCTTCCTGATCGACGAAACGCTCCAGAGTGTCGGGGCAGATCGTCTGCCCTGTGCGACGTAGAACAGCGTTCAACCATTCGATGGCGGCGCGGTGTTGCTGCGATGGACAGCCTTCGCCGAGGATCCGGTAGATGTCCTTCGCGCGATGGCCTGACGACGTTTGAGGCGATTGCGCCAGCCCGTCATTGAGCGCCTGATCGTAGGCCCGGACATTGTCGGCAAACGGCACGAATACCGAGACCAGCGTGGTTTTCAGCAGGTGCTGCGGGTAACGCTGCTGGTACTGAATCGCCAGCCAGCTACCCCATGACACGCCCAGCACGCTGATTTTTTCGAAGCCGAAATGCTGGCGCAGGGCATCGATGTCTTCGACACACAGCCCGGTAGTGTTATCCCGAAGTTCGCCGTAGGGCGTCGAGCGTCCGCAGCCCCGTTGGTCAAACAGGATGATGTCGAACCTATCCGGTTCGAAGAACTGCAAATGGTGGCGGCTGATACGCCCGCCGGGGCCGCCATGGAGGAAAAACACCGGTTCGTGTCCCGGAACACCATGGCGTTCCCAATAGAGTTGATGGCCGTCGCCGGTCGGGTAATAACCTCGGCTGTGCAGGGAAAAGCTCATGGCGTCGGAACCGTCAGACGATAGAACTGGAACAGCTCGACCTGCCCCGGTCGCGCCGCGACGCTGGATTCAAGTTTCAGGTGGTGGAGGGAGGCAAGCCAGGTCACCGGAATCAGCACCGGGGTGTGACCGAAGACGAGGATCGTGCCACCGAGATTGACGCAGCGGATCAGCGACTCGAATGCGGTCTGGGCTTCCCGGCGGGTCAAGACTTCGGCGTTGAGGAACCGCAGGATCAAGACATCGCAGCGAATCCCGGCATCGAAAGCTTCACTCGCCTCCAGCACGTCGAATTCGACGGAGATCCCGCTGTGCCAGCGCCTGGCGTGTTCGATCATCGAGGCCGAACGGTCACTGCCCAGGCACAGACAGTCGGGGAGGGCGCGGGCGAGGTGGGCGATGAACGCGCCGGTCGAACAGGCCGGGTCGTAAATCAGTGCGCCTTTTTCAGTGATGGCCTGGAGCAGCCCGGCGCAGTATTCGCGCAAGTGGTGCTCGTCGGTGTTCAGCTGTTCGGCCAGTGATTCGTTGCATTGCCAGAAGTCTGCTGGGCAGACCGCCTCCCGACCGGTCTCATCCAGCAGTGGAAAGGGAAACAGGATCTCGCTGTCAGCCTGATGCAAGGCGTGCTCGAAGAACTGCGCTTTGTCTGCGGGGGAGACCGTCCGATAGCCGATCGACAACCCGTCATCACCCCACAATGAGTGGAGGTGCGGGCCAAACAACATGTCGGGTTTGAGCGCACTGCCGGCCTGCCACCGGAAATGCCGGTCACGCTGCAGGAGCTTGCGGCCGACCCAGAGCTCATCGTTCACCCGCAGCAAAAAAACCTGATGCAGTCCGCTGCCTCGCGGTTCGAGGTAGTGGCCAACAGCGCCGTTCTCGTTGAGGTAAAGGCGCATGGATCGGGCCAATGTCAGCTCCCGGGTGCGATCAAGTCGGTTCATGGGGCTGGCCTCTCCAGCGTACGGCCCCGCGCTTGCGGGATGACGACGTTGCCGCTGGAGACCACGAAGAAGCGCTCCAGGCCGGGAATCACCACGTTGAGCAGGGTGGTGCCGAGCTCGGTTCGCTGCAGGACCGCTGCACCCAGCGTACGTCCATGAATCCGCAGGTCTTGAGTCAGCAGGTGCAGTTGATTTTCCACCGACAGGTCTTTGGCGGAACCCGCCAGTCTCACCTCGTGTTGAACGCAGCGATGCAGCAGCGTCTGCGGATTGAACTGCGCACAGCGCAGCAGGCGCGGGAAAGGCTGCAGGTTGCGCAGCGCATTGTTCAGCGTCTGTCGGTATTCGGGTTCGGCGGCACTCAGTTGCAACTGCACCAGTTCAGTGAGCGCCCGCCACGCCGCATGGCGCGGTTCGAGGGAGCTGCCACTACCGAATACCTGTGGATGAGGCCCCGGCTTCGTCGTGAACGCCAGAAAGGTCCGGGTCATGAACTCGGTGCTGATATCCACCAGCACGATTTCGCCGTCGATTTCCTGCTCGGCATCGGCCCATAGACGACCGAGTTCGTCGCTTTCAGCGAGGCGCGCCACCCGTCGCAGTGGTGGATGGTTCTGGTAATAAAAATGATCGAGCAGAAACAACGATACGGCGTCGCGCTCGATGCATTCGTTGGCGGCGTGCAGCATCGCTTCGTTGTAAGTGGCGCCAATCGCGGTGCCGTTGTTGCTGGCGTAGCGCTGCACGGCGCGGTAGTCCGCCATGCCCGGTGATGAGGGCAAACGTGAGCCGTTCGGCGAGGTCAGCGCCAACGGATAGGAAAACCGGTCATGCCACGGCGGACAGACATAGGTCCGGCAGGTGATGCGCACGTTTTGCTGGCAGGTGAGCCTGTGCAGGAGCGAGTCATCGGCAAACACCGGCGTGTCTTTGAAATAGCGTTCCGTCTCGTGGTGAACATCGTAGGTACAGAGTTCATCCGTCCAGTAGTGCTCGAGCGCTTCATAAAGCGCGCCCAGGTGCGCCTGATCCGCATAGCCCTTGCCGGAGCCACGGGCATGACGGTTGTCGTCGCCATGAAGACTCGCCTGAACGGCAACCACTTTGCTGCCGAGGGTGCGGGTGTGCGGTGTGAGGCCCAGGCGTGAAAGTTCGGTGTGAATACGCCGTTCTGCCTGATCGGCGGTGAGCTCACGCTCGGCCAACGTTGTCTTGTCCATGATTCCCTTCCTGGAAAGCCCGCGAGGGCGCAAGGCCCCCGCGGGTTCTGTCACTCGGCGTTGAGTTCCGCCTGTTCTTCCTCGGTCAGTTGCAGCGCTTCGATCTGCTCTGGCGAGGGTGCTTCCTGCTCTTCCAGTTCATCGATAGGGTTTGCGTTCAAGCTGCCCATGTAGCCCATGATGTTGCTCCTTGGTTGTTGTTTGGGAGTGCTGTTGCAAGCACGAGCCGAATCTAAAAGGGCGGTGAGGGCGGGGTCAAAAATGTCCAGACGTTTCCAGCCGCGGGTTTCAGCGGTGTCGAAACACGTACTGATAAAACGTGAATTGACGCCGGGCGGACGTGTTTCTGGGGGGCAGCACTGCGTGGCAACGGGCGAACCACGCGAAAGGAATCAGCGGTCTGAGGCGTTCTGTCTGTTGTCGTTGTCAGACGTTTCAGCGCGGGGACGACGCAAATTCGTACTGAAGAATCTACGGGGATGGATGCAGCACTTGTGCGGTGATTTTTCCTATGAGGTTTCAGAAAACACCGCACAAATCGGCTTGAAGGTTTAGTGCCGTTCCCGGTGCAACGCGGGAAACACCAGACTGAACACCGTCATCGCCCCCGGACGGCTTTGAACCTGCGCGGAGCCCTGATGCAAGGTCATGATCGAATGCACGATGGCCAGTCCCAGACCGGTACTGCCCTGTGAACGGGTGCGACTGCTGTCGACCCGGTAAAAACGGTCGAACAGATACGGCAGGTGCTGCGCTTCGATGCCTGTGCCGGGATTGCTCACCCGCAGCGACACCTCGTTCGGCGCCTGTTCGATGAACAGCGAAACGGTCTTGCCGGACGGGCAGTGGCGCAGGGCATTGGACAGCAGATTGGAAATCGCTCGCTGAATCATCAGCCGGTCGCCCGACACCTGAGCGCTGCCGATGACTTTCAGGTCGATCTGTTTGTCCTGTGCCGTCAGGGAAAACAGATCCGCCACCTTGGACGCCTCTTCCTCCAGCGCAATCGGCTCGAACGAAGCGTGCGCCGCAGGCTGGCTGGCCTGGGCCAGGAACAGCATGTCCGAGACAATCCGCGCGACCCGCTCCAGCTCTTCGGTGCAGGACACCAGAACGTTGGTGTATTCCTCGACCGAGCGCTCCCGCGACAGCGTCACCTGGGCCTTGCCCATCAGGTTGTTGATCGGCGTGCGCAGCTCGTGGGCCAAGTCATCGGAGAACTGCGACAACTGCTGCACGCCGCTGTCCAGGCGATCGAGCATGACGTTGATGCCCTGCGCCAGCTCGCTGAGTTCCTGGGGCATGTTCAGCACCGACAGGCGATGATCGAGATCCTGCGTCGTCACTCGCGCCGCTACTTTGCGGAATTCGCGCAACGGTGCCAGCCCTCGCTGCACGGCCCCCCATGCGGTCAGGCCGATGAACACCAGCAGCAACGGCAAAGCCATCAACGTCGAGCGCAAATAAGCGCTGAGCAGAGCCTGATCGTGGGCGTTATCCATCGACAGCAGCACTGGTACGCTGCTGCCGTCCTTGAGGCGAATCAGCTTGGAGACGGTGAGAAACTTCACGCCTTCAGCATCGGCGCTGTCGGTGTGGGTCAACTGATCGGTGGTCGCCCGTACCGCTTTCAGTTCAACCCGTGGATCGGTCAGGCCCGACCCGGATTTGAGCAGCGGGGTGCGCAGGTTGTTCAGGTCATAAATGGTCAGCGTCAGGTTGTCATGCCCCATGACCTGATCGAGCAGAATGTGCGGCTTGGCACTGATCTCACCGGTGTCGGCGTACAACGTCAGGCTGTGCTCGACCTGTTCCATCTTTTTTTCCAGGCTGTCGCGCGATAGCGCGTTCAGCTCATGGGTCAGGGCGAAATACGCGAGGATCGCCAGAAACACCACCAACAATGCGCCGAGAATACTGACCGTCAGACCCAGACGCAGCGACAGGCTGGCCGGCTTCATTCCCGCGCCTCCAGCACATAGCCGACACCGCGCAGGGTGTGGATCAGTTTGCTGTCGAACGGATCGTCGATCTTCGCTCGCAAGCGGCGGATCGAGACCTCGACCACGTTGGTGTCGCAGTCGAAATTCATGTCCCACACCAGCGAGATGATCTGGGTGCGGGTCAGCACTTCGCCGGACTGGCGCATCAGCAGGTGCAGCAGGGCGAATTCCTTGGTGGTCAGGTCGATGCGCTGGGTGCCGCGAAAGGCCCGGTGACGGCCCGGATCAAGTTCCAGATCGGCGACCTTGAGCACCTGCGGCACCGGAATGTTCTCGCTGCGACGCATCAACGTGCGTACCCGCGCCAGCAGTTCCGGAAACTCGAACGGCTTGACCAGATAATCATCGGCACCCAGATCCAGACCCCGGATCTTGTCCGCCAGCCGCCCGCGTGCGGTGAGCATCATCACCCGGGTGGAGTGGGTGCGACGCAGTTGTTCCAGCACGCTCCAGCCGTCGAGTTCCGGCAGGTTCACATCGAGAATGATCAGGTCATAAACCTGTTGTTGCGCCAGGTGCAAACCGTCAGCGCCGTTAACGGCGTGGTCAACGATATAACCACTTTCGGTCAGGCCCTGATGCAAGTATTCGGCAGCTTTAAGCTCGTCCTCGACGACAAGGATTCGCATGATGTTTCACCACTTTTAATGAATGGGTATTTAAGTAAGTGAGTCGGGAAGTTGCAGTTTTTACAGGGGCTTCCTGACGGACTTTGGAACTGGATGGCGTGCACGGTAAAGGCTGTAGTGGCTACAGAGTCAACGCCTGAGGCCTTTAAATCGGCCATCCGCGACAGCCTGTCGCAGCGAAATAGTGGGTTTTCCATGACTTCCATTTCGGCAAGTGCTGTTCGGCGGATAACTAACGCGCATTTGTTTCTATCTATTGCAACAAACTCATTCGAACTTCGAATCCTAGAGCAAAACAACTTCGATAAACCGTGGATAACGGATTTGTAATGTTCACGTCACCTTGTCGATAAGTTCAAAACCCTACCGTGGCGCCATCAACGATTCTTGATTGAAGGAAGCCTTCCATTGCCCGGTTTAATTGAACTGACGGCGCGATCACGCCTGAAAAAAACCGCCAGCGGCCTCTTGTTGCTGGCCTGTACCAGCCTTGCCAGTGCATCGACCCTGACCCTGGATCAGGCGCTGCAAACGGCCTTCGCTGGCAACCCTGATCTGGCCGCCGCGCAGTGGGAAATCGGCATTGCCGAAGGTGACCGCAAGCAGGCTGGCCTGATCCCGAATCCCGAAGTGTCGTGGGAGGCCGAAGACACCCGGCGCGAATCGCGCACCACCACGGTGATGCTCAGCCAGCCGATCGAGCTGGGCGGCAAGCGTGGCGCGCGGATTGATGTGGCGAGCCGTGCGCAGGACGCCGCCGGCATCGAGCTGGAGCGCAAGCGCAACGCATTGCGCGCCGACGTGCTTCAAGCGTTCAACGGTGCGCAGACCGCGCAGCAACGTTTGCAACTGGCCCGGCAGTCGCTGCAGCTTGCCGAGCACGGTTTGCATGTGGCGCAGGGACGAATCGAGGCAGGCAAGTCGTCGCCGGTGGAAGGCACGCGGGCGCAAGTGCAGCTCTCGGAAGTGCGCCTGGAATTGAGCCGCGCCGAGCGCGATCAGGCCAATGCGTACCAGCAATTGGCGCAGGTCATGGGCGCCCCGTTGCCGACGTCGACTACGGTGCAGAGCGCGACTCAAAGCCTGCCCAGCGTACCGCCGCCCACCCGTTTGCTTGAGCGCCTGAACGAAACAGCGGAGCTGCGGCTGGCCAGGTTGCAGATCGAGCAGCGCGAGGCGTCGCTGGGGCTGGAAAAGTCCCAGCGGATTCCCGATCTCACCGTCAGCATCGGCAGCCAGTACAGCGAAACCGAGCGCGAGCGGGTCAACGTGGTGGGGCTGTCGATGCCGATTCCGCTGTTCAACCGCAATCAGGGCAACGTGCTGGCGGCGGCTCGGCGTACCGATCAGGCGCGGGACCTGCGCAACGCCACCGAACTGCGCTTGCGCACGGAAATCCAGACCACGCTGGCGCAATGGCAGACCGCCAACGGCGAAATCCAGGCGTTCGACCGGACCATCCTGCCCGCCGCGCAAAGTGCCGTGGACAGCGCCACTCGCGGTTTCGAAATGGGCAAGTTCGGCTTCCTCGACGTGCTCGACGCCCAGCGCACATTGATCGCCGCTCGCAGCCAATACATCCAGGCGGTGAGCGAGGCGACCGACGCCCGGGTCCGCATCGAACGCATCTTCGGCGACCTCAGCGCCAACCCTTGAATTTCAACTTTCTGATCACTGCGCGATGGCTTGGCGCAGAGGAGTTTCCATGGACAAAAAACTGATCGTGGTCGCTGCGGCGACGTTGGCGCTGGGCATTGGCATCGGCTCGATGTGGAGCGGCAATGCGTCGATCGATGCGCATGCCGATGAAGCGGCGGAACACGCCGATCACGCCGAAGAAGGCGCCGCTGCTGACGGCGAGCACGCCGAAGAAGGGCACATCGAATTGACGGCCGAGCAGATCGCGGCGGCGGGGATTCAACTGGCCGCCGCCCAGGCGCAGAACTTCAGCCTCGGTCTGTCGTTTCCCGGCGAAGTACGTTTCGACGAGGACCGTACCGCACACGTCGTACCGCGTGTGCCGGGCGTGGTCGAGTCGGTGTCGGTCAATCTTGGGCAGTCAGTGAAGAAGGGGCAGTTGCTGGCCGTGATCGCCAGTCAGCAGATTTCCGATCAGCGCAGTGAACAGGCAGCCGCGCAACGTCGTCTGGCTTTGGCCCGCACGACGTTCGAGCGCGAGAAGAAACTGTGGCAGGACAAGATTTCCGCCGAGCAGGATTTCCTCCAAGCACGTCAGGCCCTGGAAGAAGCCGAAATCGCCGTAAGCAATGCCCGGCAAAAGATCAGCGTGCTCAGTGGCAGTGTGGTCGCCACTGGCGGCAATCGCTATGAACTGCGGGCGCCTTTTGACGGTGTGGTGGTGGAAAAACACCTGACGCCGGGGGAGGTGGTCGATGAAACCACGGCGGCGTTCACGCTCTCGGATTTGTCGCGGGTGTGGGTCACGTTCGGCGTGTCACCGAAAGACCTGAACAAGGTGCAGGTGGGCAAATCCGTCACCGTCAGCGCGGCGGAATTGAACGCCGAAGTCAGCGGCACCGTGGCTTACGTCGGCAGCCTGCTCGGCGAACAGACCCGTACCGCGACCGTGCGCGTCACCCTGGAAAACCCGCAAGGCTCATGGCGTCCCGGCCTGTTCGTCACCGCGCTGGTCGCCACCGACAGCCGTCAGGCCAAAGTCGCCGTACCGGAAACCGCAATCCAGACCGTTGAGGACAAACCCACGGTATTCGTGCGCACCGACGACGGCTTCAAGGCCCAAGCGGTGGAGCTGGGCAGTCGCGCGGCGGGTCGGGTGGAAGTCACCGCCGGACTGGAACCGGGCGTGCAAGTCGCCAGCGCCGGCAGCTTCGTCCTCAAATCGGAGCTGGGCAAAGCCTCGGCCGAGCACAGTCATTAATCGCGGAAGACTCCCATGTTCGAACGCCTGATCCAGTTTGCCATCGAGCAGCGCATCATCGTGCTGCTCGCCGTTCTGCTAATGGCCGGCCTCGGCATCGCCAGTTACCAGAAACTGCCGATCGACGCTGTGCCCGACATCACCAACGTCCAGGTTCAGATCAACACCGGCGCGGCTGGGTTCTCGCCGCTGGAAACCGAGCAGCGCATCACTTTCCCGATTGAAACCGCGATGGCCGGCCTGCCGGCTCTGGAGCAGACGCGCTCGCTGTCGCGCTCGGGCTTGTCGCAGGTCACGGTGATCTTCAAGGACGGCACCGATCTGTTCTTTGCCCGGCAATTGGTCAACGAGCGGTTGCAGTCGGCCAAGGAGCAATTGCCCGAAGGCGTGGAAGCGGTGATGGGGCCGATTTCCACCGGGCTCGGCGAGATCTTTTTATGGACGGTCGAGACCAAGGAAGGCGCGCTGAAAGGGGACGGCACGCCCTACACGCCGACCGACTTGCGGGTGATTCAGGACTGGATCATCAAGCCGCAACTGCGCAACGTCCCCGGGGTGGCGGAGATCAACACCATCGGCGGTTTTGCCAAGGAGTACCAGATCGCGCCCGATCCGAAAAAACTCGCGGCCTACAAGCTGACCCTCACCGATCTGGTGACGGCGCTGGAGCGCAACAACGCCAACGTCGGCGCCGGGTACATCGAGCGCAGCGGCGAGCAGTTGCTGATTCGCGCGCCGGGCCAGGTAGCGAGCACCGAGGACATCGCCAACATCGTCATGGCCAACGTCGACGGCACGCCGATCCGGATCAAGAACGTCGCCACCGTGGACATCGGCCGTGAACTGCGCAGCGGCGCCGCCACGGAAAATGGCCGTGAAGTAGTGCTCGGCACCGTGTTCATGCTGATCGGCGAAAACAGTCGCACGGTCTCTCAGGCCGTCGCCGTGAAACTCGAACAGATCAACAAATCCTTGCCCGCCGGCGTGATCGCGGTGCCGGTGTACGACCGCACGCATCTGGTCGACAAGGCCATTGCCACGGTGAAGAAGAATCTCGTCGAAGGCGCGATTCTGGTCATCGCGATTCTGTTTCTGTTCCTCGGCAATATCCGCGCCGCGCTGATCACGGCGATGGTGATTCCTCTGTCGATGCTGTTCACCTTCACCGGGATGTTCAGCAACAAGGTCAGCGCCAACCTGATGAGCCTCGGCGCGCTGGACTTCGGCATCATCGTCGACGGCGCGGTGGTGATCGTCGAAAACACCCTGCGACGGCTGGCCCATGCGCAGCAGCATCACGGGCGATTGCTGACGCGATCCGAGCGTTTCCATGAAGTGTTTGCGGCGGCGAAAGAGGCGCGGCGCCCGCTGATTTTCGGCCAGTTGATCATCATGGTCGTGTACCTGCCGATCTTCGCCCTGAGCGGCGTCGAAGGGAAAATGTTCCACCCGATGGCGTTCACAGTGGTCATCGCGTTGCTTGGCGCCATGCTCTTGTCGGTGACCTTTGTGCCGGCGGCAATTGCGCTGTTCGTGACCGGCAAGGTCAAGGAAGAAGAGGGCGTGGTGATGCGCGGCGCCCGTCGCGTTTATGCACCGGCGCTGAACTGGGTCATGTCCCATCGGACGATGGCGGTCGGCGCGGCGTTGGGTGTGATTGTGCTCAGCGGTGTGGTCACCAGCCGCATGGGCAGCGAGTTTGTGCCGAGTCTCAGCGAAGGCGATTTTGCCTTGCAGGCGTTGCGCGTGCCGGGCACCAGCCTGACGCAGTCGGTGGACATGCAGCAGCGACTGGAAACGTTGATCCTGGCCAAAGTGCCCGAGGTTGAACGCGTTTTCGCCCGCACCGGCACTGCGGAAATCGCCTCTGACCCGATGCCGCCGAACATCTCCGACAGCTACGTGATGCTCAAACCGAAGGAGCAATGGCCGGACCCGGGCAAGTCCCGCGAAACCCTGATGGCCGAACTGCAACAGGCCGCGGCAACGCTGCCGGGCAGCAACTATGAACTGTCGCAGCCGATCCAGTTGCGCTTCAACGAACTGATCTCCGGCGTGCGCAGCGACGTGGCGGTCAAGGTGTTCGGTGATGACATGGACGTGCTCAACGCCACGGCGGCGCAGATTGCCGCCGCGATGCAGAAGGTCGACGGTGCGTCCGAGGTCAAGGTCGAGCAAACCACCGGTCTGCCGGTGCTGACCATCAACATTGATCGCGACAAGGCGGCGCGTTACGGGCTCAACGTTGGCGATGTGCAGGACACCATTGCGGTGGCCGTCGGCGGGCAGAAGGCCGGGACGCTGTATGAAGGTGACCGTCGATTCGACATGGTGGTGCGCTTGTCCGACGCCATGCGCAAGGACATCGACGGGTTGTCGGCATTGTTGATTCCGGTGCCGGCGGCGGGTGGTGATGCCTCCAGTCAGATCGGCTTCATTGCGCTGAAGGACGTTGCCAGCCTCGATCTGGTGCTGGGGCCGAATCAGGTCAGCCGCGAAAACGGCAAGCGCCTGGTGATCGTCAGCGCCAACGTGCGTGGGCGTGACATCGGTTCTTTTGTCGCCGAGGCGGGCGAGGTGATCGAACGCGACGTGCAGGTGCCGGCAGGTTACTGGACCACCTGGGGCGGGCAGTTCGAGCAACTGCAATCGGCGGCCAAGCGTTTGCAGATCGTGGTGCCGGTGGCGTTGCTGCTGGTGTTCGGATTGCTGTTCATGATGTTCAACAACCTCAAGGACGGCTTGCTGGTGTTCACCGGGATTCCGTTTGCGCTGACCGGCGGGGTCATGGCGTTGTGGCTGCGCGATATTCCGCTGTCGATCTCGGCGGGTGTCGGGTTTATCGCGCTGTCCGGTGTGGCGGTGCTCAACGGGTTGGTGATGATCGCGTTTATCCGCAACTTGCGGGAGGAAGGGCGCTCGCTGTCCGAAGCGATTCACGAAGGCGCGCTGACGCGATTGCGCCCGGTGTTGATGACGGCGCTGGTGGCGTCCCTGGGCTTCATTCCGATGGCTCTTGCGACCGGCACCGGGGCCGAGGTGCAGCGACCGCTGGCGACGGTGGTGATTGGCGGGATCCTGTCATCGACCATTCTCACGTTGCTGATCCTGCCGGCGCTGTATCAGCTGGCACATCGTCGGGACGAGGTCACTGGTCAACTGAATAGATGATCTACCTGTGGGAGCGAGCTTGCTCCGGGCGGCGATCCGACGAAAGCGGTCTGTCATTCAATTCATTAGTCGACTGACACGGCCTCTTCGCGAGCAAGCTCGCTCCCACAGTTTTTGTATTGATCCAATAGGACGGTGGCACATAACGGATATGTAATTTCGGCGCCACCGTCACGAAAGGTTCGGATTGTTACCTTGATCCCGTCAGTGACTTGAATGAGGAATCAACGATGAAACTTGCACAGATTGGCGCGTTTGCCGTGGCTCTGATGATGTCTTCCCTGGTGTTGGCCGAAGGTGGCGGCGACCGCACTTTCGACCGAATGATGGCCGCCAATGACCGCTCGATGGAGATTTTTGCTGCGAAGGAAAAGGCCCGTGATCCGGTCGTCGTGAACGACAAGAAGGACGACAAGACCCAAGACCTGTAAGCGTGCTGCCAGTGAATGAGCCCGTCATCGCACATCGATGGTGGGCTTTTTTATGAGTCGTGATTTGAAGGAAGCGAATATGAAAACTCTAAAGCTGTTGGCGTTTACCGCTGTCATGGCGATCTCCTTGAATGCGTTGGCCGAAGGCGGTGGCGACAGAACGTTCGACCGGGCGCTCAGTGCCAACACCAAAGCCATGGAGCAGTACGCGGCCAGTCAGGGCAAAGCGGCGCCGGTGGTCAAGGAATATGAGTACGGGATGAAGCTGGATGTGAAGAAGGTGGTGAGCGTTGTCCGGCCAAAGAATGAATGCGCTGTTGTGCCGGCTGCGATGACTTACGAGGACTCCAAGGGGCAGCTCAATACGGTCACTTACAACGTGATGGGGAATTGTCGCCAGCAGGGTGGCTGACGCTAATCCCGGCTGAAACGCCCGGTTCATGTTCAGTGAGTCGGGCTTTTTTTCGGGCATAAAAAAGGCGTCCCGAAGGACGCCAAAGATTCACCTCTTACCAAAGGAGCAAGGAGCTTCTAAAGGTGAATGGGCATTGCTCGTGAAACTCAGAGAATCGCCAGCGGGTATTCGACGATCACCCGCACTTCATCAAGGTCTGACTCGAATGCGGTGGCGCGGGTAGTGGCCTGGCGCAGACGCAGCGACAGGTCTTTCATCGAACCGCTCTGCACCACGTATTTGACTTCGATATCACGTTCCCAGCGCTTCTGGTCGGTCAGCGGATTGCCCTCGGCATCGCGGCGCATGTACACGGCGTTGGCGTTGGAGTAATCGGCGTCGGTGCCGCGTGCGTAACGGGTCATGAACGACAGGCCCGGTACGCCATAGGTGGTCATGTCGAGGTCGTAGCGCATCATCCACGAACGTTCTTTCGGCGAGTTGAAGTCGCTGTACTGGATCGAGTTGTCGAGGAAGATCGAGTCGGACTGACGCAGGTAATCGAAGTCGTCATTGCCGTTGTTGCGCTGGTGGGAAATGGCGACCGAGTGCGCGCCGAGTTTCACCCCGACGCGGCCGCTCCAGATGTTGTTGTCGAACTCGCCGAGCAATTGTTTGCCTTCGTCGATCGCCTTGTAGTAGTTCAGGCCGCCGAACAGCGACAGGTCATCCGACAGCGGATACGTCCAGGCGGTGCCGGCGTAGTACTGGTTCCAGGCATCTTTCAGGCGACTGGAGTACAGGCTGAAACTGAGGTTTTTGTTCAGCGCGTAATCGCCGCCGCCGTAAGCGATCCACGGCGAATTGACCGGGCCGGCATAGAAGGTTGCGAAGTTTTCACGCAGGTCGCTGGACACCGGTTGGCTCATCGCATGCAGCCGACCACCCTGGATCGATAGACCTTCGATGCTGGTGTTGGTCGCCGTCACACCGCGAAAGCTTTCCGGCAGCAATCGCGAATCGCCTGCCGCGACCACCGGGTTGGCCGGGAACACATCACCGACTTTCACCACCGTATCGAAAGCGCGCACTTTGGCGGCGCCACCGACCTTGGTGTACTCGTCCCGCGCTTCGCCGTCGCTGTTGACCGGCAACACATCGAACGAACTGCGGCCACCGTTGCGACCGTCGCCGGTGTCGAGTTTCAGGCCGATCATCGCAAACGCATCCACCCCGACCCCGACGGTGCCCTGGGTGAAACCGGATTCGAACTTGCCGATGATGCCGTGGGCCCAGGCTTCGGAATAACCATTGCCCGTGGGACTGGACTGACCGTTGCGGTGGTCACGGTTGAAATAGAGGTTACGGTTGAGCACCGTCAGGCTGCTGCCTTCGATAAACCCTTCGGGTTTTTCTTCTGCAAACACCGTGGACGGCCCGGCGCCTACAACCACTGCCAGAGCGGCCATCGACATTTTTGTGTTGTTAACCATCAATCACTCCTAGGGTTCGGCAGAACGGGAACGAGCTTCGGCGTAGGTTTTATTGTTCGACGGACAAGGGCCCGCCGGCATGGTCGCCGGGTGACATCGTTGCAGGCTGCAGATAACGCGGAGGTGATTGGGGAATTACAATTTCGTTAGGTGGCCTGCGATTGACGCGTCGGAACAATCCGCAGCACTATCCAGCCATGACTGCCCAACACCGAATGACCATGATGTGCTCCTCTATGACCGCTTCCGGCGGGCCATAAGGTCGTGCATGTCTGGCAAATGACGTGTTGTTACCCAAAGCCCCGCCAGAAATGGACGGGGCTTTTTCATTGCCCGTCCGCACATGGCTCAAGGAGAGAGAAATGTTCGAAATGAAAAGAGCCGAACCGGACGATGCCGGGATAGCGTTCGAGATTCGGCGACTGGCGATCCGGCATCAATGCATCGGTGCCTACAGCGAGCAGCAAATGCTCGACTGGACAAAAGGCTCAGCAGCAGACGGTTATGACACGCTCATGCAAAAGCATTTCTATCTGGGTTGCGTTGAGGGGGAGCCCGTGGCAACCGGCATGCTCGATCTGGAGCACCGCGAAATCGGCGCAATCTTCATCCATCCGGATTTCATGCAGCGCGGGCTGGGTAAACGTGTGCTGCACTTTCTGGAAGCGCTGGCAAAGGATCTGGGGCTGGCAGAGGTTTGTCTGGATGCGACGTTGAATGCCGCTGATTTTTATCGGCGCTGCGGTTACGTCGGGGAGGGGAGTGCGATCTATCAATCGCCTTCAGGTCTGCAACTGGCCTGCGTGCCGATGGTGAAGAAACTCAAGACGGTCTAGACGCAAAAACGGCACCCGAAGGTGCCGTTTCTGTTTGTAGCCAGCTATCGCTCTGAGCGATCAGCCCGCCAGGCCCGATTGCTGAACCAGGGTCAGCAGCGGTTGTGGGTAGACGCCGAGGAAGAACGCGACAAGGGCGATTGCCAGCAGCATCACGCCGCCTGCTTTCTGTTCCCAGTGCAGCTGGGCGTCGTGGCGGCGCAGGTTTGGTTCGATCAGGTACAGGGTGACCATCACGCGCAGGTAGTAGAAGACGCCGATGGCGCTGCCCAGTACCAGCGAGCCGACCAGCCACCATTGGTGCGACTCGACACCGGTAGCGATGATGTAGAACTTGCCGATGAAGCCAGCGGTCAGCGGGATACCGGCCAGGGACAGCATCATCACGGTCAGTACGGCGGTCAGGTACGGACGGCGCCAGAACAGGCCGCGGTACTCGTACAGCGCATCTGCGTCACGGCCGTTGTACGGCGAGGACATCAGGGTGATCACGCCGAAGGCGCCGAGGCTGGTGATCACGTAGGTGACCAGGTACACGCCGATGGCTTCCACGGCCAGACCCTTGCTCGCCACCAGTGCGATCAGCAGGTAGCCGAAGTGCGCGATGGACGAGTAACCGAGCAGACGCTTGAGGTTGCTCTGGGTCAGGGCCAGCAGGTTACCGAACAGGATCGAAGCGATGGCGATGATGGTCAGCACGTTGCTCAGAACGCCACTGCTTGCAGCAGGGGAGATCTGGAACAGACGAACCATGACCGCGAACACGGCCACTTTCGAAGCGGTGGCGAGGAACGCGGCCACCGGTGCCGGAGCACCTTCGTACACGTCCGGCGTCCACAGGTGGAACGGTACCAGCGACAGCTTGAACGCCAGACCGATCAGCATCATGCCCAGGCCCAGTTGCGCCAGCGAGCTTGGCAGGCCGGTCGCGGCCAGTGCCTGACCGATGCCGACGAAGCTCAGCGAACCCGAGTCGGCGTACAGCAGTGCCATACCGAACAGCAGGAACGCGGAACCGGCGGCCGACAGCACCATGTACTTGATGCCGGCTTCCAGCGAACGCTTGTTGAAGAAGGCGTAGGCCACCAGACCGTAGACCGGCACCGACAGCAGTTCCAGACCGATGAACAAGCCGGCCAGGTGCTGCGCGCTGACCAGAACCAGGCCACCGGCGGCGGCCATCAGGATCAGCAGATACAGTTCTTCACGGTTGCCCGGGTAACCCGAACCGCCATCGCCGAGGTAGGCGTGGGCGAGGGTGACGCAAGCGAGGGTGGCGACCAGGATCAGCGCCATGTACAGGCAGGCAAAGGTGTCGATCTGCAGCAACGGGGTCACGGCCAGAGGCGCGACTTTCAGGGCTGGCAGGATCGACAGCAAGGCCAGGTTCAGACCTGCCACCGAAATCAGGAAGGTCTGCGAGTGGTTGCGGCGCCAGGCGATTGCCAGCATCACCACGATAATGGTGAGGCTGGTGATCAACAGTGGCGCAAGCGCAATAAAGTGTTGAATCGTGAATTCCATAGCGCTCTTACCGGGCCGAAGCGAGTTGAGTGAAGGCGGTGCCGAGCCACTGCTGCACGCCATGCATCGTGGCGGCAGAAGTGTCGAGGAACGGTTGCGGGTAGACGCCGAGGTAAATCAGCAGTACCGCAAGGCCCAGCACCATGATCAGTTCGCGACCGTCCATGCCGTGCAGGATCGAATCCGATTTGGACGGACCGAAGTAAGCGCGGTGGATCATGATCAGCGAGTAGACCGAACCGAACACCAGACCGGAGGTGGCAATCGCGGTGATCCATGGAGCACTGGCGAACGTACCGATCAGGATCAGGAACTCGCCGACGAAGTTACCGGTGCCCGGCAGACCCAGAGAGGCGGCTGCGAAGAACAGGCTGATCGCCGGCAGGTAAGCGATACGCGACCACAGACCGCCCATCTCACGCATGTCACGAGTATGCAGACGCTCGTACAGCTGACCGCTGAGGATAAACAGTGCCGCCGCCGACAGACCGTGCGCCAGCATCTGGATCACAGCGCCTTGCAGCGCCAGTTGGCTGCCGGAGTAGATGCCGATCAGTACGAAGCCCATGTGGGAAACGGACGAGAAGGCGATCAGACGCTTGATGTCGGTTTGCGCGAAAGCGAGGAACGCACCGTAGAAGATCCCGATCAGACCGAGGGTCATGGCGATCGGCGCGAACTCGGCCGAGGCGTTCGGGAACAGCGGCAGGGCGAAACGCAGCAGACCGTAGGCCGCGGTTTTCAGCAAGATACCGGCGAGGTCGACGGAACCTGCAGTCGGTGCCTGGGCGTGAGCGTCAGGCAGCCAGGAGTGGAACGGAACCACTGGCAGCTTGACCGCGAAGGCGATGAAGAAGCCGAGCATCAGGATGTACTCGGTGGTCATCGACATCTTGGTCTTCAACAGATCGGCGTAGTTGAAGGTGATCACGCCGGTGCTGTTGTAGTTGACCAGGACCAGACCGAGAATCGCCACCAGCATGATCAGGCCGGAAGCCTGAGTGAAGATGAAGAACTTGGTCGCTGCGTAGATCCGGGTTTTCTTGCCGTCCGAAGAACTGTGACCCCAGAGCGCGATGAGGAAGTACATCGGCACCAGCATCATTTCCCAGAAGAAGAAGAACATGAACAGGTCGAGGGCGAGGAACACGCCGACAACGCCGCCCAGGATCCACATCAGGTTCAGGTGGAAGAAGCCAACGTGACGTTGAATCTCTTTCCACGAGCAGAGTACCGACAGGATACCCAGCAGACCGGTCAGCAGGATCATCAGCAGCGACAGGCCGTCGAGGGCCAGGTGCACGTTGATGCCGAAGCGCTGGATCCAGACGTGCTTGAACTCAAGCGCCCAGGTCGGATCGGCGCCAGGCGCCGGAGCAAATGAATAGTCACCGTGGGCCCACAGCCAGAGGCCGAGGGCGAGTTCCAGGGTCATGGTCAACAGCGCAATCCAGCGGGGGAGGGTAGCGCCGAAGCGCTCACCCATCCAGCACAGCAGGCCGCCGATGAAGGGGATCAGGATTAGCCAAGGCAGAATCATGACGGGCTCGTTTCCTTTCGCAAATTCGCAAGGTTCATATCAGACCGCTACCAGCACGACAGCGCCGATGACCAACACGGCACCAGCAGCCATCGAAGCAGCGTACCAACGCAGTTGACCGGTTTCGGTACGGCTCAGGGCGGTGTGACCACCCTTGGCCATGCGCGGGATCAGACCGATGGTCTGGTCGAGCGGGTCTTTGCGCAGCATGTGGCTGATCGCAAGGTACGGCTTCACGAACAGTTTGTCGTAGATCCAGTCGAAGCCCCAGGCAGCGAACCACCAGGCCGAAAGGAGACGGCCGATGCCGCTGTTGGCGATCGCGGTCACGAAGCGACGCTTGCCGAGGAACAGCAGGGCCGCCAGCAGGATACCGGCCAGGGCGATGGCGCCCGAGGCGATTTCCAGACTGTGCTTGGCTTCGCCACCGGCATGGCCAACGCTCTCGGGCAGTACGCCGTGCAGCGGTGGAACGATCATGGCGCCGACGAAGGTCGACAGCACGATCAGCACCGACAGCGGCAGCCAGTGAGCGATGCCGTGACCGGCGTGGGCTTCGGTCTTGGCTTCACCATGGAACGCGATGAAGATCAGGCGGAAGGTGTACAGCGACGTCATGAATGCGCCGACCAGACCTGCGTAAAGCAGACCGTGGTTGCCGCTGGCGAACGCTTCCCAGAGGATTTCGTCCTTGGAGTAGAAACCTGCGGTCACCAGCGGCAGGGCGGCCAGAGCGGCACCACCGACGATGAAGCTGGCGTAGGCCAGCGGCAGTTTCTTCCACAGGCCGCCCATCTTGAAGATGTTCTGCTCGTGGTGGCAGGCAACGATCACCGCACCGGAAGCAAGGAACAGCAGGGCCTTGAAGAAGGCGTGGGTCATCAGGTGGAAGATCGCGCCTTCCCAGGCGCCAACGCCCAGCGCCAGGAACATGTAGCCGATCTGGCTCATGGTCGAGTAGGCGAGGATACGTTTGATGTCGGTTTGAACCAGTGCGGCAAAACCTGCCAGAACCAGGGTCACACCACCGACGATTCCCACGAGATGCAGGATGTCCGGCGCCAGGGCGAACAGACCGTGGGTACGGGCGATCAGGTAGACACCGGCAGTCACCATGGTTGCGGCGTGGATCAGTGCCGAAACCGGGGTAGGGCCGGCCATCGCGTCCGCAAGCCAGGTTTGCAGCGGCAGTTGCGCCGATTTACCGACCGCACCACCCAGCAGCATCAGGGTTGCCAGCACGATCCAGAAATCACCGACCTTGAAGTGCTCAGGCGCCTTCACCAGCAATTCCTGGACGTTCAGCGTGCCCAGTTGCTGGAACAGGATGAACAGGCCGATCGCCATGAACACGTCACCGATACGGGTGACGATGAAGGCTTTCAGTGCGGCGTTACCGTTGTTGCGGTTGCTGTAGTAGAAACCGATCAACAGGTACGAGCACAGGCCCACGCCTTCCCAACCGAAGTAGATGAACAGCAGGTTATCGCCGAGGATCAGGAACAGCATGCTGGCGATAAACAGGTTGGTGTACGAGAAGAAGCGCGAGTAACCGTCTTCGCCACGCATGTACCAGGAGGCAAACAGGTGGATCAGGAAGCCGACACCGACGACTACACCGAGCATGGTCACGGACAGACCATCCAGGTACAGCGCGAAGTTAGGCTGGAAACCTTCCACCGACATCCAGCGCCACAGCACCTGGGTGTAGACGCCACCTTCCGGTGGCGCGACGTTGAATTGCCAGATCACGTAGGCCGCGACGATGGCAGACAGGCCGATGGAGCCGACACCGATCAGCGCCGACAGGTTTTCCGAGAAGCGGCCGCGCGAGAACGACAGCAACAGGAACCCGATCAGAGGGAATACGAAAGTCAGAAAGAGTAGGTTCATCCGCGCATCTCACTGGCAGCGTCGATATCGAGCGTGTGGAAGCGGCGATACAGTTGCAGCAGGATCGCCAGGCCAATACTGGCTTCGGCGGCTGCAAGGCTGATCACCAGGATGAACATGATCTGTCCATCCGGTTGCGCCCAGCGGGCGCCCGCAACGATGAAGGCCAGTGCAGAGGCGTTCATCATCACTTCCAGACTCATCAACACGAACAAAATGTTGCGGCGGACCATCAGGCCGACCAGACCAAGGCAGAACAGGATGCCGGCAACGGCTAAACCATGTTCGAGAGGGATAGCAGGCATGTCTTACTCCTTCGCCTCGTTGCGGCCCAAATGGAACGCCGTGACGGCTGCAGCGAGCAGCAGCATCGAGGCGAGTTCGACCACCAGCAGATACGGACCGAACAGGCTGATGCCCACGGCTTTTGCATCGACGGTGGTGTGGCCGATGGCCTGACCGCTCTGGTGAGCGAACAGCACATACAGCAGTTCGGCCAGCAGCAGGGCGGCGAGAATCACCGGCCCTGCCCAGATCCCGGGCTTGAGCCAGGTGCGTTCCTGCTGAACCGAGGCCGGGCCCAGGTTCAGCATCATCACCACGAACACGAACAGCACCATGATGGCGCCAGCGTAGGCGATCACTTCCAGCACGCCGGCGAACGGAGCGCCGAGTGCGAAGAAGGTCATGGCCACGGCGATCAACGAAATGATCAGGTAGAGCAGGGCGTGCACAGGATTGGTGTTGGTGACCACACGCAGTGTGGACACAACAGCGATACCCGATGCGAAATAGAAAGCGAATTCCATCGTTCTTCCTTAAGGCAGCAAGCTCTTCACGTTGATCGGCTCGGCTTCGTTTTGTGCGGCGCCTTTCGGCTTGCCCGCAACGGCCATACCAGCAACACGATAGAAGTTGTAATCAGGGTTTTTGCCGGGGCCGGAGATCAAAAGATCTTCTTTCTCGTACACCAGGTCCTGACGTTTGAACTCGGCCATCTCGAAATCCGGGGTCAGCTGGATCGCGGTGGTCGGGCAGGCTTCCTCGCAGAGACCGCAGAAAATGCAGCGCGAGAAGTTGATACGGAAGAAGTCCGGGTACCAGCGACCGTCTTCGGTTTCAGCTTTCTGCAGCGAGATGCAACCCACCGGGCAGGCCACGGCGCACAGGTTGCAAGCCACGCAGCGTTCTTCGCCATCGGGGTCGCGGGTCAAGACGATGCGACCACGGTAGCGTGGTGGCAGGTAGACCGGCTCTTCCGGGTATTGCAGGGTGTCGCGCTTGCGAAAGCCATGGCCGAAGACCATCACCAGGCTGCGCAACTGGGTACCGGTACCCTTAACGATGTCGCCAATATATTTGAACATGGGTCAAATCCTCACTGAACCGCAACCGCAGGCGTGTTCCACAACACGATTGCAGCGGTCACCAGCAAATTGATCAGGGTCAGTGGCAGGCAGAATTTCCAGCTGAAATCCATCACCTGGTCATAACGCGGACGCGGGATGGAAGCGCGCAGCAGGATGAACAGCATGATGAAGAACGCGGTCTTCAGTGCGAACCAGACGAAGGACAGTTGCGGCAGGATGCCGAACGGACCGTGCCAGCCACCGAAGAACAGGGTGACCAGCAGCGCCGAGATCAGGATGATGCCGATGTATTCACCGACGAAGAACATGCCCCATTTCATACCGGCGTATTCAATGTGGTAACCGTCGGCCAGTTCCTGTTCCGCTTCCGGCTGGTCGAACGGGTGACGGTGAGTCACGGCCACGCCAGCGATGAAGAAGGTACAGAAGCCGAAGAACTGCGGAATGATGAACCACAGGTTCTGCGCCTGGTACTCGACGATATCGCGCATGTTGAACGAGCCGACCTGCACCACGATGCCCATCAGGGCCAGGCCCATGAACACTTCGTAGGACACGGTCTGCGCCGAGGCACGCAAGCTGCCCAACAGGGCGAACTTGTTGTTGCTCGACCAGCCGGCGAACAGCACCGCGTAGACCGAAAGACCCGCCATGGCGAAGAAGAACAGCAGGCCGATGTTCAGATCCGCCACGCCCCAGGTCGGGGTGATCGGGATGATCGCGAAGGCGATCAGCAGGGCGGACATGGCCACCACCGGTGCCAGGGTGAAGATCACCTTGTCGGCAAACGGCGGGGTCCAGTCTTCCTTGAAGAACATCTTCAGCATGTCGGCCGCGATCTGGAACATGCCGAACGGGCCAACGCGGTTCGGACCGTAACGGTCCTGCCACCAGCCCAGCAGGCGACGCTCGACAAAGCTGAGCAACGCGCCTGCGACCACCACGGCCAGCAGGATCACGATGGCCTTGATGACCGTCAGGATCACATCGATCACTTCAGGGGTGAACCAGGTCATTGCGCTGCCTCCTGCAGACCATCAACGGTTTGGCCGAAAATCGCCGGCGGAATGCCTGCCAGACCGGCCGGCAGTGCAACCAGGCCAGCGCCCAGCTCTTCATTGATGCGCAGCGGCAGACGCAGGGTCTGGCCGGCAACATTGAGGCTCAGCAGTGCGCCGTCGTTGACGCCCAGGCGATCCGCTTCGGACTTGGCCAGTGCCACGTAGGCAGCCGGGATGCGTTCCTGGACCGGAGCGGCTTTCGACGAGTTCTCGTCGCTGCCGAACAGGTGGTAGAACGGCACGGCTTGCCAGGTGCCTTGGGCCGGGTTGAACGCGCGCGGAACACTGGCGAACCAGTTCAGCGAATCACCGGTGCTTTCAATCAGGCGGGTGCCCGGATCGCCAGCGCGCAGGTGACCACCGACTTCGTCCTGGAACTTGTTCCAGGCTTGCGGCGAGTTCCAGCCCGGCGACCAGGCGAACGGCACTTGCTGACGCGGTTCGGCGGAGCCCGAGTAACCTTCCATCGAGAAGGCGAACGCGGTGTCCTTGTCTTGCGGGGTGCGTGGTTCGTGAACGCTGATATCGGCGCGCATCGCGGTGCGACCGGAATAACGCAGCGGCTCACGCGCCAGTTTCAGACCCTTGATGCGGAACGAGGCGGACGGTGCGGCGTCGACGATACGGGCCAGTTGCGTGGTGCTCGAAGCAACGGCAGCGGTCACGTGGTCGAGTTGCGTCCAGTCGATCGGCTGGTTCAGCAGGGTGGCGCGCAGGGCATGCAGCCAGCGCCAGCCTTCGTGGACCAGAATGTTCGCGTCCATGTATTGCGGGTCGAAAACCTGGAAGAAGCGCTGGGCGCGACCTTCCTGGCTGACCAGCGTACCGTCGCCTTCAGCGAAGCTGGCGGCTGGCAGAACCAGATGCGCGCGGTCGCTGGTAGCGGTCTTCTGATGGTCGGCAACGATCACCACTTTCGCAGCGTTCAGTGCCGCATCGACCTTGGCCTTGGCGGTACGGGTGTACAGATCGTTTTCCAGCACGACGATGGCGTCGGCCTTGCCGTCGATGACCGCTTGCAGCGCGGCATCAACCGATTCGCCACCGAGCATGGCCAGGCCGAGGCTGTTGGCTTCCGGCACGATCAGGCTGATCGAACCGTTCTTCTCGCGCAGCTTCAGGGCCTTGGCGATGTTCGCCGCGGCTTCGATCAAGGCTTTGGAGCCCAGCGAAGTACCGGCGATGATCAGCGGACGCTTGGCAGCGAGCAGTGCATCGGCGATGCGCTTGGCCAGTTCCAGGGCTTCGGCGTCCAGACCTTCAACGGCCGGTGCGCTGGCGTCCAGGGCGTGAGCCACGGCGAAACCGATGCGCGCCAGATCGTCTGGAGCGGCGTGTACACACTCTTCGGCGATATCGTCGAGCTTGGTTTCAGCCAGGCTGGCGATGAACAGCGGGTTCAGCTCGTGCTGACCGATGTTCTTAACCGCAGCGTCGAGCCAAGGCTGAACGCGCATGGCTTCGGCCATGTCTTCGGCCTTGCCTTTTACCGACTGACGCAGGGCCAGGGCCATACGGGCGGCGGTCTGGGTCAGGTCTTCACCGAGGACGAACACGGCGTCGTGGTCTTCGATGTCGCGCATGTTCGGCACTGGCAGCGGGCTGTCTTTCAGCACTTGCAGGACCAGACGGATGCGTTCCAGCTCGGAGGCTTCGATACCGGAGTAGAAGTGCTCGGCGCCCACCAGTTCACGCAACGCGTAGTTGCTTTCGAGGCTGGCACGCGGCGAACCGATACCGACGATGTTGCGACCGCGCAGCAGGTCGGCGGCTTTGTCCAGCGCAGCATCCAGCCCAAGCTTGGTGCCGTCGGCCAGCAGTGGCTGACGTGGACGGTCGGTGCGGTTGACGTAGCCATAACCGAAACGGCCACGGTCGCACAGGAAGTACTGGTTCACCGAACCGTTGTAACGGTTTTCGATGCGACGCAGTTCGCCGTAACGTTCGCCCGGGGAGATGTTGCAACCGCTCGAGCAGCCATGGCAGATGCTCGGCGAGAACTGCATGTCCCACTTGCGGTTGTAGCGTTCGGAGTGAGTCTTGTCGGTGAACACACCGGTCGGGCAGACCTCGGTGAGGTTGCCGGAGAACTCGCTTTCCAGCGTGCCGTCTTCAACGCGACCGAAGTACACGTTGTCGTGGGCGCCGAATACACCGAGGTCGGTGCCGCCGGCGTAGTCCTTGTAGAAACGCACGCAGCGGTAGCAGGCGATGCAGCGGTTCATTTCGTGGGAAATGAACGGGCCCAGTTGCTGGTTCTGGTGGGTACGCTTGGTGAAGCGATAACGGCGCTCGTTGTGGCCGGTCATCACGGTCATGTCTTGCAGGTGGCAGTGACCGCCTTCTTCGCAGACCGGGCAGTCGTGCGGGTGGTTGGTCATCAGCCATTCAACAACACTGGCGCGGAACGCCTTGGATTCTTCATCGTCGATGGAGATCCAGGTGTTGTCGGTGGCAGGCGTCATGCAGGACATGACGATGCGACCACGGGTGTCGTTCTCGTCGGTGTACTGCTTGACCGCGCACTGGCGGCAGGCCCCGACGCTACCAAGCGCGGGGTGCCAGCAGAAATAAGGGATGTCGAGGCCCAGCGACAGACATGCCTGTAACAGGTTGTCTGCCCCGTCGACTTCGAGCGCTTTGCCGTCTACGTGGATAGTGGCCATGGTTCAAAGGTCTTCGTTGGCCCGGTGTCAGCGGGCGTGGCTAATGGAATCTTGTTATCCGTCCGAATCCAGTCAGCCCCGAAAGGCGTCATCGGACGAAAGGCGAAGGGCACGGACCCTTCGCCTTTTTTAAGCGTTTACGCGCCGACTACGATCGGCTTCGCCAGAGGCGGGACGGCGGCGCTTGCGGGCGCGATACCGGCTTCGAACTCTGGACGGAAGTATTTGATGGCACTGCCCAACGGCTCCACGGCACCCGGTGCGTGAGCACAGAAGGTCTTGCCCGGGCCGAGGAAGTTGACCAGACCCAGCAGGGTCTCGATGTCGCCTGGCTGGCCGCGGCCCTGTTCGATGGCCATCAGCAGCTTGACGCTCCATGGCAAACCATCACGGCAAGGTGTGCAGAAACCACAGGATTCGCGAGCGAAGAACTGCTCCATGTTGCGCAGCAGGGACACCATGTTGACGCTGTCGTCCACCGCCATGGCCAGGCCGGTACCCATACGGGTGCCCACCTTGGCGATGCCGCCGGCGTACATTTGTGCGTCGAGGTGTTCAGGCAACAGGAAACCGGTACCGGCGCCGCCTGGCTGCCAGGCTTTCAGCTTGAAGCCGTCGCGCATGCCGCCGGCGTAGTCTTCGAACAGTTCGCGACCGGTCACGCCGAATGGCAGTTCCCACAGGCCAGGGTTCTTGACCTTGCCGGAGAAGCCCATGAGCTTGGTGCCCATGTCTTCGCTGCCGTCGCGGGCCAACGATTTGTACCAGTCCACGCCGTCGGCGATGATCGCCGGCACGTTGCACAGGGTTTCAACGTTGTTCACGCAGGTCGGCTTGCCCCACACGCCAACGGCGGCAGGGAAGGGTGGCTTGGAGCGCGGGTTGGCGCGGCGACCTTCGAGGGAGTTGATCAGTGCGGTTTCTTCACCGCAGATGTAACGCCCGGCGCCGGTGTGGACGAACAACTCGAAATCGAAGCCGCTGCCCAGAATGTTCTTGCCCAGCAGGCCCGCTGCCTTGGCTTCTTCCACGGCACGGTTCAGGTGCTTGGCGGCGGTGGTGTACTCGCCCCGCAGGAAGATGTAGCCACGGTAGGTTTTCAGCGCGCGGGCACTGATCAGCATGCCTTCGATCAGCAGATGGGGCAGTTGCTCCATCAGCATGCGGTCTTTCCAGGTGTTCGGCTCCATTTCATCCGCGTTGCACAGCAGGTAGCGGATGTTGATGGATTCGTCCTTTGGCATCAGGCCCCACTTCACGCCAGTGGGGAAGCCTGCACCGCCGCGACCCTTGAGGCCGGCGTCTTTCACGGTCTGGACGATGGCGTCCTGATCCATGTCGGCGAAGGCCTTGCGCGCAGCGGCGTAACCGTTCTTGGCCTGGTACTCGTCGAGCCACACGGCTTCGCCGTCGTCACGCAGGCGCCAGGTCAGCGGGTGGGTCTCGGCCGAACGCTGGATGCGGTTGGCCGGGCCGAAAGAAGTCAGGGTCATACGTAGCCCTCGAGCAGTTTGGCGACGCCGGCAGGCTGGACATCGCCAAAGGTGTCGTCATCGATCATCAGCGCCGGTGCCTTGTCGCAGTTGCCGAGGCAGCAGACCGGCAGCAGGGTGAAACGACCGTCGGCGGTGGTCTGGCCCAGGCCGATACCCAGGTTGTTCTGGATCTCGCTGACCACCGACTCGTGGCCGCCGATGTAGCAGACCATGCTGTCGCAGACGCGAATGATGTGACGGCCGACCGGCTGACGGAAGATCTGGCTGTAGAACGTGGCCACGCCTTCAACATCGCTGGCCGGGATGCCGAGGATCTCGCCGATGGCGTACAGAGCGCCGTCCGGCACCCAGCCGCGTTCCTTCTGAACGATCTTCAGGGCTTCGATCGACGCCGCGCGCGGGTCTTCGTAGTGATGCAGCTCGTGCTCGATGGCCGAGCGCTCGGTTTCACTCAAGGTGAAACGGTCTGTCTGGATAAGCGTGCTGTTCATGCTTAGCGGTCCACGTCGGCCATAACGAAATCGATACTACCCAGGTACGCAATCAGGTCCGCGACCATGCTGCCTTTGATCACCGAAGGGATCTGTTGCAGATGCGGGAAGCTCGGAGTACGGATCCGGGTACGGTAGCTCATGGTGCCGCCGTCGCTCGTCAGGTAATAACTGTTGATGCCCTTGGTCGCTTCGATCATCTGGAAGGATTCGTTGGCCGGCATGACCGGGCCCCACGAAACCTGCAGGAAGTGCGTGATCAAGGTTTCGATGTGCTGCAGCGTGCGCTCTTTCGGCGGCGGCGTGGTCAGCGGGTGATCCGCCTTGTACGGGCCTTCCGGCATGTTGCGCAGGCACTGGTCGATGATCTTGACGCTCTGGCGCATCTCTTCGACGCGAACCATGCAGCGGTCGTAGGCATCGCCGTTGGCAGCCAGCGGTACTTCGAACTCGAAGTTCTCGTAGCCGGAGTACGGACGCGCTTTACGCAGGTCGAAGTCGCAACCGGTGGAACGCAGGCCGGCACCGGTGACGCCCCATTCCAGGGCCTCTTTGGTGTTGTACTGGGCAACGCCGATGGTACGACCCTTGAGGATGCTGTTCTGCAGGGCGGCCTTGGTGTATTCGTCGAGGCGCTTCGGCAGCCATTCAACGAAGTCCTTCACCAGTTTTTCCCAGCCGCGTGGCAGGTCGTGGGCGACGCCACCGATGCGGTACCAGGCTGGGTGCAGACGGAAACCGGTGATGGCTTCGATCACCGTGTACGCCTTCTGGCGGTCGGTGAAGGTGAAGAACACCGGGGTCATGGCGCCGACGTCCTGGATGTAGGTACCCAGGAAGAGCAGGTGGCTGGTGATCCGGAAGAACTCGGCCATCATGATGCGGATGACGTCGACCTTCTCGGGCACCTTGATGCCGGCCAGCTTCTCGACCGAGAGCACGTACGGCAGGTTGTTCATCACGCCGCCGAGGTAGTCGATACGGTCGGTGTACGGAATGAAGCTGTGCCAGGACTGACGCTCGGCCATCTTCTCGGCACCACGGTGGTGGTAACCGATGTCCGGAACGCAGTCGACGATCTCTTCGCCGTCCAGTTGCAGGATGATGCGGAACGCACCGTGAGCCGAAGGGTGGTTCGGACCCAGGTTGAGGAACATGTAGTCCTCGTTCGCCCCGGAACGCTTCATGCCCCAGTCTTCAGGACGGAAGCGCGCGGCTTCTTCCTCAAGCTGTTGCTTGGCCAGGTTCAGGCTGAACGGATCGAATTCGGTGGCGCGCGCCGGGAAGTCCTTGCGCAGCGGGTGACCTTCCCAGGTCGGCGGCATCATGATGCGCGACAGGTGCGGGTGACCTTTGAAGTCGATGCCGTACATGTCCCAGACTTCACGCTCGTACCAGTTGGCGTTCGGCCAGATGCTGGTGACGGTCGGCAAGCTGAGGTCGCTCTCGGACAAGGCGACCTTGATCATCACGTCACTATTACGTTCCAGCGACATGAGGTGATAGAACACGGTGAAATCGGCACCGCTCGGCAGCCCTTGACGCTTGGTGCGCAGACGCTCGTCCACGCCGTGCAGGTCATAGAGCATGACGTACGGCTTGGGCAGGTTGCGCAGGAAGGTCAGGACTTCGACGAGCTTGGCGCGCGCCACCCACAGCACCGGCATGCCGGTGCGGGTCGGCTGAGCGGTGAACGCTTCGGCGCCAAAACGGTTGTTCAGTTCGACGACCACATCCTGGTCGTCTGCCTTATAAGGCGGGATGTACAGAGCACTGCCTGTAGTCATGGTTATTTTTTCGCTTTCGGTCAACGTAAAGAATGAAGCCAGCTTCTCGTTTCTTTGAAACAGACTGGATCAGACTTCGTCAGGGCTGCGCAGGTTGGTGACTGCGATTCGCTGTTCGCGGCGCTGTTCCTTCTGCGAAGGCATGTCGGCGCGATAAACGCCTTGATCGCCAACGACCCAGGAAAGTGGGCGACGCTCCTGGCCAATGGATTCCTGCAACAGCATCAAGCCTTGCAGAAATGCTTCTGGACGGGGCGGGCAGCCAGGTACGTAGACGTCAACGGGCAGGAACTTGTCCACCCCCTGAACCACGGAGTAGATGTCGTACATGCCGCCGGAGTTGGCGCACGAACCCATCGAGATCACCCACTTGGGCTCGAGCATCTGCTCGTACAGGCGCTGAATGATCGGCGCCATCTTGATGAAGCAGGTCCCTGCGATAACCATGAAGTCGGCCTGACGCGGTGATGCCCGGATAACTTCGGCGCCGAAGCGCGCGATGTCGTGGGGCGCCGTGAAGGCGGTGGTCATTTCCACGTAGCAGCACGACAGACCGAAGTTGTACGGCCACAGGGAGTTCTTACGTCCCCAGTTGACCGCGCCACTCAGCACGTCTTCCAGCTTGCCCATGAAAATGTTTTTGTGGACTTGATCTTCTAACGGATCGGAAACGGTTTCCCGCTGGCCGATCGGATACTGCTCGTTAGGAGCATCGGGGTCGATTCTGGTGAGATTGTATTGCATTGCCAAAGCCTCATTGTTTCAGCTTCGCCTGCCGCTTGCGACGAGCTTCCGGAGCCCAGTCAAGGGCGCCCACTCGGAACAGGTAGACAAGACCTGCCAACAGAATTGCTATGAAAACGAGAGCTTCGACGAATCCGGTCCAGCCGCTTTCGCGGACGGACACAGACCATGCAAAGAGAAAGAGGGCTTCGATATCGAAGATCACGAAGAGCATCGCGACCAGATAGAATTTGGCTGAGAGCCGCAAGCGGGCGCCACCGGTAGGTAGCATGCCGGACTCGAACGGTTCGTTTTTGCTGCGGCCCCAGGCTTTTGACCCGAGGAGGCTGGAGACGCCGAGCATGAAGGCACACAGGCCGACTACACCCAGAAGGAAAATGGCAAAGCCCCAGTTGTGGGCCATGAGTCCTGTCGCTTCGGGCATGCTGGAAATCCTTAACAGAGAGCAAAGGTCTCTGAGCTTGATAAAGAAATAAGGCAGTGACGATATGTCGCAGCAATCAATCGCGCTGATTTTATGGCTAAACACCCTGCAAGTAAAATTCCTATAGCGAAATTATTTATTGGAATAAGGACATAGCGCACCTCGAAGGGCCCGCAGCCCATGCGTTGCGGGCATTAGCCGGGATTTCACGAATTATGTTTTGTAGGAAATGTAACGAACATAGTTGCCGCTAAATGATAATTAATATCGTTTGGAGTGGTTTGGTAACTGTTTAACGGGTCAGTAGTTGGGAAGTTGTCTTATATGCGCGTTACTGCAAGTTGCAGCGGGGCCCGTTTTAGCCGATTTTTGCGATGCGGATACCGCTCTGGATCAATGTTTTGCCTGACAGGCTGTGCCAATTCCTGAGGTGCCTGGAAAACCGCAGGCAAAAAAACGCCCCGAACCAGTCGGGGCGTCAGTTTTTCGGCAATGCGGTTAGCTTTCTATACGGTCCGCAAAGGCCGTTCGCTCAGGCGAAGTCGATCAGTGGAACTGTTCTTCTTCGGTCGAACCGGTCAGCGCGGTCACCGAGGACGTGCCGCCCTGGATCACGGTGGTCATGTCGTCGAAGTAGCCAGTGCCCACTTCCTGCTGGTGAGCCACGAAGGTGTAACCCTTGGCGGCGTCAGCGAATTCCTGCTCTTGCAGCTTAACGTAGGCAGTCATGTCGTTGCGGGCGTAGTCGTGCGCCAGGTTGAACATGCTGTGCCACATGTTGTGAATGCCGGCCAGGGTGATGAACTGGTGCTTGTAACCCATGGCGGACAGTTCGCGCTGGAACTTGGCGATGGTCGCGTCGTCCAGGTTTTTCTTCCAGTTGAAGGAAGGCGAGCAGTTGTACGACAGGATCTGGTCCGGGTATTCCTTCTTGATCGCTTCGGCGAAACGACGGGCTTCGTCCAGGTCCGGCTTGGCGGTTTCGCACCAGATCAGGTCGGCGTACGGCGCGTAGGCCAGGCCACGGGCGATTGCCTGGTCCAGACCTGCACGAACCTTGTAGAAGCCTTCCTGAGTACGATCGCCGGTTACGAACGGCTTGTCATACGGGTCGCAGTCGGAAGTCAGCAGGTCGGCAGCGTTGGCGTCGGTACGGGCCAGAATGATGGTCGGTACACCGGCAACGTCGGCAGCCAGACGAGCTGCGGTCAGCTTTTGCACGGCTTCCTGGGTTGGAACCAGAACCTTGCCGCCCATGTGGCCGCATTTCTTCACGGAAGCCAGCTGGTCTTCGAAGTGAACGCCGGCGGCGCCTGCTTCGATCATGCTCTTCATCAGCTCGTAGGCGTTCAGTACGCCGCCGAAACCGGCTTCGGCGTCAGCCACGATTGGCGCGAAGTAGTCGATGTAGCCTTCGTCGCCCGGGTTCTTGCCGGCTTTCCACTGGATCTGGTCGGCACGACGGAACGAGTTGTTGATGCGCTTGACCACGGTTGGAACCGAGTCCACCGGGTACAGCGACTGGTCCGGGTACATCGATTCGGCGGAGTTGTTGTCCGCAGCGACTTGCCAGCCCGACAGGTAGATTGCCTGGATACCGGCTTTGACCTGCTGCACAGCCTGGCCGCCGGTCAGGGCGCCCATGCAGTTGACGAAATCTTTCTCTGGGCGGAAGGACGGCTTGGCACCCTGGGTGACCAGGTTCCACAGTTTTTCGGCGCCCATTTTTGCAAAGGTGTGCTCTGGTTGAACCGAGCCACGCAGACGGACGACGTCAGCAGCGGAGTAATTGCGAGTCACGCCTTTCCAGCGCGGGTTTTCAGCCCAGTCTTTTTCAAGGGCTGCAATTTGCTGTTCGCGTGTCAGTGCCATGGAGATAAACCTCGTCGCGTCTTTATGAAAAGTTGTTCTGCGGTGGAAAATTCCTTGCGCTCGCTGACCAGAAGCTTAGGTGGTCAGGTCGGGTTCGGCGGGGCAGGCGACGGGATGAACGATGGGCTCGAGGGGAAGTGAGCAGGTAAAGGCGAACTGGCGGGCGCATTCGGGCGTCGTGGGCCTTTATACGAACTACAGTGTAAAGCCGGGTTACCTAATTACGCTTCCGTCCCTCGGGACAACTTCGTTCCAGTCGGCAACCTCGTCAAACACACCTTGTGGGCGGTACAGACACGAAACGGCTCGCGGGGATGGTTGCGAGCATCGCTTCGAAGGCCCTTGCCAGGGCCTCTGATTAGCGGGAGCGAGGCCATCATGCCTTCGCTTTTTTGGCTCGTCAAACGTTTTGTAGTGCTTTTTTTCAAGCACTACATCTTTCGTCTAATACGACTAATCAGTCAGTTTTTGGTGCTTTAGTCCAACGTGTCGACTTTCACCCGCAACGTCATGTCATCCCGGCCTTGAGTCGAGTAGCTGCGGGCCAGGCCCTGTTTGTCGGCCTGGGTCTGGCGGTTCACGCCGGCGAGGGTGATCCATTCGCCCAGTCGCCCGGTGACAGTTGTGTCGGTGCTTTGCACGTTCACTACATCGGGACGTTCCTGGCTCATGCGGTCACGGTTGGTACTGATCGCCAGGTGAACGGTTTCGCCGGTGACGCTGGCGGTGACGTAAAAGCCCTGTGTGACGTTGCGATATTGAGTCTGGCTGCTGTAATCGCCGTAGGAGTTGGTCTGGCTGCTGGTGATCGGCACGCTCTGGCCGACCTGGATCAGCGCCGGTGCACCTTCGCTGGCCTGGATCTGCTGAATGCCGCCGTCACGGCTGGAAGTGCTGCGACTGATGATACGGGTTTGCGCGCCGTTGACCGAATAGCCTTCATCGCCACGGCCGTTGTTTTCGTTGGTGTCGACCGTGATCAGCAGGCGCTTGGGCGCGGTGTCGAGCTGCGAGAGCAGGTCCTTGAGTTCTTCGATCTTGCCGGGCTCGGCCTTGACGATCAGTTGGTTGCCATAGGCGCTGACCTGGCCGTCCTTGCCGATGAAGTCCTGTGCCACCGGCAGCATGTCGGCGCTGGTGTGGTATTTGAGGGGCACGATTTCTGTGGCTGCCATCACCGAAAAACTGCAGCCGAGCAGCAGGGTGGTGAGCAGGGTGCGTAGGGACATGTCCGTTATCTCCGCTTTCGAAAGGCTTGATATTGCCAGTTTGTCGGCCCGGGGTGGGGCAAGTTGAATCGTAGACAGCAAAACGCCCCGGCATCGTGAGATGGCGGGGCGTTTTACGTGATCGTTCCCACGCTCCGCGTGGGAATGCAGCCAGTGACGCTCTGCGTCACATGCCGCAAGGGACGCGGAGCGTCCCGAGAGGCATTCCCACGCAGAGCGTGGGAACGATCGGCGCCTCGGTCTTAAGCTGAGTGACGAACCATGTCGACATGCGGAATCCCTGCTTCCAGGAATTCCTCGCTGACCAGGTTGAAACCCAGGCGCTCATAGAACGCCGTGGCCTGCACCTGGGCGCTGAGCATCTGCTGCTTCAGGCCGCGAGCTTCCGCTTCGGCAATCACCGCTTGCATCAGCGCATCGCCGACCTTCAGGCCGCGCCAGTCCTTCAGCACCGAAACCCGGCCGACATGCCCGTCGGGCAAGAGGCGGGCGGTGCCGATCGGAAAGTCGCCTTCGAAAGCCAGGAAATGCACCGCCGTGGCGTCATCAGCGTCCCACTCAAGCTCGGGTGGAACTGATTGTTCGGCAATGAACACCGTTTCGCGAATGCGGCGGATCTCGGCGTTGTCCTTTTGCCAGTCTGCAACACGTACGCGAATCTTATTCATCGTCGGCGAACCCCAGGCTTCCCTGTTTGACCAGTTCGCACAGCAGGCCGCGACCGTCTTCGTCGCTCAGCCAGTCACCGAGGTTGTCGGTGTGCAGGGCGTCGGCAGAGCAGATCAGCTTCAGCAGTTCGCGCAGCTTGCCCGGCAGGTAACGGCTCTGGCCGCTGGCGAACAGCAGCAGATCATCATCGACGTCCGACCACGCCAGGCGCGCGCTCGGGTTGCGGATCAGGATGGCGCCGTCTTCGAGTGCTCCAAGAAGGTCTTCTTCCTCGACTTCTTCCGGGCCGACCACCAGCTCTGGATAACGCGGCTCGGTCATGTACTGGCCGAACCAGGTCAGCAGCAGGCGTTCGTCGCTCATGTGCTCGGCGAGCAGGGCTTTCAGGCGGCCGAGTGCATCGTGCTGGATCTGATGTGGATCATCGCTGACCGGCTTGGCGTCGGCGTCGGTGTAGCGCTCTTCGTCAGTCAGGAACTGGCTGAGGAAGTCGGTGAAGTGGGTCAGCACTTCAGCGGCGCTTGGTGCGCGGAAGCCGACCGAGTAGGTCATGCAGTCATCGACGGCAACGCCGCAGTGGGCCAGACGCGGCGGCAGGTAGAGCATGTCGCCCGGTTCCAGGACCCACTCTTCGGTCTCGTTGAATTCGGCGAGGATGCGCAGGTCCGCGTGTTGCAGCAGCGGGCTTTCGGAGTCGCACATCTGGCCGATTTTCCAGTTGCGCTTGCCGTGGCCTTGCAGCAGGAACACGTCGTAGTTGTCGAAGTGCGGGCCGACGCTGCCACCCGGGGCGGCGAAGCTGATCATCACGTCGTCGACGCGCCAGCTCGGCAGGAAGCGGAAGTTTTCCAGCAGCTCGCTGACTTCCGGCACGAACTGATCGACCGCCTGCACCAGCAGGGTCCACTCGCGCTCCGGCAGTTTGCTGAATTCGTCTTCGGCGAACGGGCCGCGACGCAGTTCCCATGGACGCTCGCCGTGCTCGATCACCAGGCGCGATTCAACTTCCTCTTCCAGGGCCAGGCCGGCGAGTTCGTCGGCGTCGATCGGGCTTTCGAAATCAGGAATCGCCTGACGGATCAGCAGTGGTTTTTTCTGCCAGTAATCGCGCATGAATTCGCGCGCCGTAAGACCACCCAGAAGTTGAAGAGGAATATCGGGATTCATATGTAACCTATTGAAAAAAAGCATTTTTCAGACGGGAATAAAAACGCCCGGCGCGGCCGGGCGTCTCAAACGGGTCAAGCAGTCGATCAGATGCGTTTGGCTTGCGCTACAGCGTTGCCGATGTAGTTGGCCGGGGTCAGTTGCTTGAGCTCGGCTTTCGCAGCGGCCGGCATGTCCAGGCCATCGATGAAAGTCTGCAGCGCTTCAGGGCTGATGCCCTTGCCGCGAGTCAGTTCTTTCAGCTTCTCGTACGGATTTTCGATGTTGTAGCGGCGCATCACGGTCTGGATCGGCTCGGCCAGGACTTCCCAGCAAGCGTCCAGATCGGCAGCGATCTTGTCAGCGTTCAGCTCGAGCTTGCTGATGCCTTTGAGGCTCGCTTCGTACGCGATCACGCTGTGGGCGAAGCCGACACCGAGGTTACGCAGAACGGTGGAGTCGGTCAGGTCGCGCTGCCAGCGGGAGATCGGCAGTTTGCTCGCCAGGTGCTGGAACAGCGCGTTGGCGATGCCCAGGTTGCCTTCGGAGTTTTCGAAGTCGATCGGGTTGACCTTGTGCGGCATGGTCGACGAACCGATTTCGCCGGCGATGGTGCGCTGCTTGAAGTAGCCCAGGGAGATGTAGCCCCAGATGTCACGGTCAAAGTCGATCAGGATGGTGTTGAAGCGCGCAATGGCGTCGAACAGCTCGGCGATGTAGTCGTGCGGCTCGATCTGCGTGGTGTACGGGTTGAAGCCCAGACCCAGCTCGTCTTCGATGAAGGCGCGGGCGTTGGCTTCCCAGTCGATCTGCGGGTAGGCCGACAGGTGAGCGTTGTAGTTGCCGACAGCGCCGTTGATCTTGCCCAGCAGCGGAACGGCAGCGACCTGAGCGATCTGACGCTCGAGACGGTAAACCACGTTCGCCAGCTCTTTACCCAGGGTGGTCGGCGAAGCCGGCTGACCGTGGGTACGCGACAGCATCGGCACGTCGGCGAAGCGGATGGCCAGTTCGCGGATGGCGTTGGCAGTCTGGCGCATCAGCGGCAGCATCACGTCGTCACGGCCTTCGCGCAGCATCAGGGCGTGGGACAGGTTGTTGATGTCCTCGCTGGTGCAGGCGAAGTGGATGAATTCGCTGACCTTGGCCAGCTCTGGCAGCTTGGCCGCTTGCTCTTTGAGCAGGTATTCGATCGCTTTTACGTCGTGGTTGGTGGTGCGCTCGATCTCTTTCACGCGCTCGGCGTGCTCCAGCGAGAAGTTTTCGGCCAGTTCATTCAGAACGGCGTTGGCTTCGGCGGAGAAGGCTGGCACTTCCGGGATGCCGGCGTGAGCGGCCAGGCGCTGGAGCCAGCGCACTTCAACCAGAACGCGGGCACGGATCAGACCGTACTCGCTGAAAATTGGGCGCAGGGCCTGGGTTTTGCCGGCGTAGCGGCCGTCAACAGGGGAAACCGCAGTGAGCGAAGAGAGCTGCATGGGGTGTTCTCGGACAGTCGGGCAACGAAATGGGGCGCGTATCATACATGAAAAAATCCGCCGGTCCGTCGCCAACTGACCGGCGTATTACGCGTTACAGACTACAAAGCTTTTATTGCGCGGCGATTTACTCGCTGCGCATCAACGGATACAGCTCTTTGAGCAATTTGCGTCGGCTCACGACCAGCTGCCAGCGATGGCCGCCGAGCTGACGCCACAGGCGTGCCGAACGAATGCCGGCGAGCAGCAGGGCACGGATCTTCGAGGCGTTGCTCGGTTGCTGCAGGTTGCGCATGTCGCCATGCACCTGAATGCGTTGGCGCAGCGTGCTCAGGGTGTCCTGATACAGCGCACCGCAGGCCGCGATCACGTTTTCGTGGGCCGGGCCGAAATGCTCGACCTGCGACTGGATCTGCGGCAAGCGCTTGCCGATCACGTCGAGCATGTCGTTGCGCTTGGCCAGTTGTCGCTCAAGGCCGAGCATCGACAGGGCGTAGCGCAGCGGTTCGCGCTGCAAGGTGCTCGGGTCGCGCTCGAGGGCGCCGATCAGCGCGCGGTAACCCTCGCGCAGGTTGATGTCGTCGCCGCCGTAAACATCCAGCGTGTCTTTCGGGTCGCGAACCAGCAGGCTGCCGAGCATGCAGCTCAGGCCGGCCTCGTTGGTCTGACCGGTCTTGGCGATCCGGTCGACCAGCACGGCGGCGAGAAACACGCCGCCCAGAGCGGTCAATTGCTCCTGAGTCGGGCTCATGCCTGGCCGCTCCACGGCTCGGCGACTTCGATCACGCCGCCACCGAGGCAGATTTCACCGTCATAGAACACCACCGACTGGCCCGGCGTGACCGCGCGTTGCGGCTCGTCGAACACGGCGCGATAACCGGTCTCGGTTTTTTCCAGCGTGCAGGCCTGATCGCTCTGGCGATAACGAACCTTGGCGGTCAGGCGCAGTGGCTGGCTCAAGTCGATCGGGTTGACCCAATAGATTTCCGAAGCGAGCAGGGCGCTGGAGAACAGCCACGGATGGTTGTTGCCCTGGCCGACGATCAGCTCGTTGGTGTCCAGATCCTTGCGAAGCACGTACCACGGCTCGTCGCCGGCGTCTTTCAGGCCACCGATGCCCAGGCCCTGACGCTGGCCGATGGTGTGGTACATCAAACCGTGGTGGCGGCCGATGACTTCGCCTTCGGTAGTCTTGATCTCGCCCGGTTGCGCCGGCAGGTATTGCTTGAGGAAATCGCTGAAGCGACGCTCGCCGATGAAGCAGATCCCGGTGGAATCCTTCTTCTTGGCGGTCGCCAGTTCGTATTTCTCGGCAATTGCACGGACTTCCGGTTTTTCCAGCTCGCCGACCGGGAACAGGGTCTTGGCGATCTGTTCGCCGCCGACGGCGTGCAGGAAATAGCTCTGATCCTTGTTCGGATCCAGGCCCTTGAGCAGCTCGGTGCGGCCATCGATGTCGCGGCGACGCACGTAGTGACCGGTAGCGATCAGGTCAGCGCCGAGCATCATGGCGTAGTCGAGGAACGCCTTGAACTTGATCTCGCGGTTGCACAGGATATCCGGGTTCGGCGTGCGGCCGGCCTTGTATTCGGCCAGGAAGTGCTCGAACACGTTGTCCCAGTACTCGGCGGCGAAGTTGGCGGTGTGCAGCTTGATACCGATCTTGTCGCACACAGCCTGGGCATCCGCCAGATCGTCCATGGCGGTGCAGTATTCCGTTCCGTCGTCTTCTTCCCAGTTCTTCATGAACAGGCCTTCCACTTCATAGCCCTGCTCGATCAGCAGGAGAGCGGAAACGGAAGAGTCCACGCCGCCGGACATGCCGACAATGACGCGCTTCTTGGATGTGTCAGAAGGGGCTGGATCACGCATAGGGATTCAATGAGTGTCTTGAAAAAGGACGCGATTCTATCAGGCTCACGGCCTCAAGGCTAAAGGGAAGGGCGGATCAGTTCGAGGCCGAAGCGATTGCCGGCCAGATAATCATCGATGCAACGGATGATCAGCTCGCTGCGCCAGTTGTCGCGCTGGGCCAATAATTCGTCGCGGGTCAGCCACTTGGCGCCGACGATGCCGTCGTCCAGTTGATAATCCGGGTGATGTTTCACGGCTTTGGCGCTGAAGCATACGCGCTGGTAAGTCACGCCGTTGCTCGGGGCGGTGTACAGATAAATGCCGACCACAGCAGTGGGCTCGACGTCCCAGCCGGTTTCTTCGAGGGTTTCGCGCACGGCGGCTTCGATCAGGGTTTCGTCCGGATCCAGATGGCCGGCGGGCTGATTGAGCACGTTTCGCCCGGCCTTGTGTTCCTCGACCATCAGGAAGCGGCCGTTGTCCTCGACGATGGTGGCGACGGTGACGTGGGGGAGCCATTGCATTGATTGAATCTCCTGGGCGAAAGGCAGAAACACAAACCCCGGCGCATGGCCGGGGTTTGTGATGTTCCCTTTACAACCTTATACCAGCGCAGCGATGGCCGCGTTGAGGGTTGCGCTTGGGCGCATGGCCTTGCTGATCAGCTCGGCATTGGCGTGGTAGTAACCGCCGATGTCCACTGGCTTGCCTTGAACGGCGTTGAGCTCGGCGACGATGGTCGCTTCGTTCTCGGTCAGGGTCTTGGCCAGAGTCGCGAACTGCGCTTGCAGTGCAGCGTCTTCGGTCTGGGCGGCCAGGGCTTGTGCCCAGTACATTGCCAGGTAGAAGTGGCTGCCGCGGTTGTCGATGTTGCCGACTTTGCGCGATGGCGACTTGTTGTTGTCGAGGAACTGGCCGGTGGCCTGGTCCAGGGTCTTGGACAGAACCAGCGCTTTCGGGTTGTTGTAGTTCACACCCAGGTGCTCGAGAGAAGCGGCCAGGGCCAGGAATTCACCCAGCGAATCCCAGCGCAGGAAGTTCTCTTCGACCAGTTGCTGCACGTGCTTCGGAGCCGAACCGCCAGCGCCGGTTTCGAACAGGCCACCGCCGTTCATCAGCGGCACGATCGACAGCATCTTGGCGCTGGTGCCCAGTTCCATGATCGGGAACAGGTCGGTCAGGTAGTCACGCAGTACGTTGCCGGTCACCGAAATGGTGTCCTTGCCTTCGCGGGTGCGCTGCAGGGTGTATTTCATGGCATCGACCGGCGCCATGATCTGGATGTCCAGACCAGCGGTGTCGTGATCTTTCAGGTAAGCCTGAACCTTCTCGATCACCACGCCGTCGTGGGCGCGCATCGGGTCCAGCCAGAAAATGGCTGGAGTTGCGCTTGCACGAGCGCGGTTGACGGCCAGTTTGACCCAGTCCTGGATCGACGCGTCTTTGGTCTGGCACATGCGGAAGATGTCGCCGGCTTCAACAGCCTGTTCCATCAGCAGGGTGCCTTTGCTGTCGGTCACGCGAACCACGCCGTCGGCCTTGATCTGGAAGGTCTTGTCGTGGGAGCCGTATTCTTCGGCCTTTTTAGCCATCAGGCCAACGTTTGGCACGCTGCCCATGGTGGTCGGATCGAAAGCACCATTGGCTTTGCAATCTTCGATCACGGCCTGGTAGATGGTGGCGTAGCAGCGATCCGGGATCACAGCCTTGGTGTCGTGCAGCTGGCCGTCGGTGCCCCACATCTTGCCGGAGTCACGGATCATGGCCGGCATCGAGGCGTCGACGATAACGTCGCTCGGCACGTGCAGGTTGGTGATGCCTTTGTCGGAGTTGACCATCGCCAGCGACGGACGAACGGCGTAGACCGCTTGCACGTCAGCTTCGATCTGGGCTTGCTGCTCGGCCGGCAGGGATTTGATGCGGGCGTACAGGTCGCCGATGCCGTTGTTCAGGTTGAAGCCGATCTCGGCCAGCACGTCGGCGTGCTTGGTCAGGGCGTCCTTGTAGAACTCGGCAACGATCTGGCCGAACATGATCGGGTCGGAGACCTTCATCATGGTGGCTTTCAGGTGAACCGACAGCAGCACGCCTTGTTGCTTGGCGCTGTCGATCTCAGCGGCGATGAATGCGCGCAGGGCCTTTTTGCTCATCACGGAGCAGTCGAGGATCTCGCCCGCCTGAACGGTGGTTTTTTCTTTCAGGACGGTAGCGGTGCCGTCTTTGGCGATCAGCTCGATCTTCACGGCGTCAGCGGCGTCGATCAGGGCAGCTTTTTCGCTGCCGTAGAAATCGCCGGTGCTCATGTGAGCGACGTGGGACTTGGAGTCCTTGGCCCAGGCGCCCATTTTGTGCGGGTGCTTGCGAGCGTAGTTCTTGACCGACAGCGGCGCGCGACGGTCGGAGTTGCCTTCACGCAGGACCGGGTTCACGGCGCTGCCCTTGACCTTGTCGTAACGCGCCTTGGCATCTTTGTCGGCGTCGCTGGTCACGGTTTCCGGGTAGTCCGGCAGGTTGTAGCCCTGGGCTTGCAGTTCTTTGATCGCGGCTTGCAGTTGCGGAACCGAGGCGCTGATGTTCGGCAGCTTGATGATGTTGGCTTCAGGCGTAACGGCCAGGTCGCCCAGTTCGGCGAGGTGGTCGGCTACGGCTTTGTCGCCCAGTTGCTCGGGGAAGCTGGCCAGAATACGTGCTGCAAGAGAGATATCGCGGGTTTCCACGGCGATATCGGCCGAGGCGGTGTAAGCCTCGATGATCGGCAGCAGGGAATAGGTGGCGAGGGCTGGAGCTTCGTCGGTGAAGGTATAGATGATCTTCGAGCGGGTGGGCATATTCGGATTAACTCTCTCTTCTTTGCTAAAGCGTGCGCAGAAACTCGAGGGGCGCCGGGTAAGCGCGTTCGTTCAAAGTCATCCATGAACCGAATGTCGAGAATCTTCGCGGTGATGTTGGGTGCATCAGTAGAGCGTCAAGCAGTCGGACTGCGGTAACAACCCGACCAATCAGGCGGAAAGTCTCGTGCTAGAGAGGCCAGCCGTCGTGACCCTTTGGTCAGCGGGCGGCATTATACATAGGTAGCTGGCAATCTGCCGATGGTTCATATGCAACGATTCTCGTCCATTGGTCTAAAGGTCGCAGGGCGGGGTGGGGCGTAGAGTCGCCGTGAATGCTTGAGATTGGCGCTTTTCCCTTTGCTTTCAGGCTTGTACGAAACGAGATGTGGCCGCGCCCGGAACAGAGGGTTTGCGTGTTGATTCAACTGGGTTACGCTCGAACCAAGCCAGATGTTCAATCCAAACAATGGAGTTCAGCATGGGTTACAAGAAGATTCAGGTTCCAGCCGTCGGCGACAAAATCACCGTCAACGCAGACCATTCTCTCAATGTCCCTGATAACCCGATCATTCCCTTCATTGAAGGTGACGGCATTGGCGTCGACGTCAGCCCTGTGATGATCAAAGTGGTTGATGCTGCCGTAGAAAAAGCCTACGGGGGCAAGCGCAAGATTTCCTGGATGGAGGTTTATGCTGGCGAAAAAGCAACTCAGGTTTATGACCAGGACACCTGGCTGCCCCAGGAAACCCTGGACGCCGTCAAGGATTACGTGGTTTCCATCAAGGGTCCGCTGACCACCCCGGTCGGTGGCGGCATCCGTTCCCTCAACGTGGCCCTGCGCCAACAGCTCGATCTCTATGTCTGCCTGCGCCCTGTGGTGTGGTTCGAAGGCGTGCCGAGCCCGGTTAAGAAGCCTGGCGACGTCGACATGGTGATCTTTCGCGAGAATTCCGAAGACATTTATGCCGGTATCGAATGGAAGGCCGGCTCCCCAGAGGCCACCAAGGTCATCAAATTCCTGAAAGAAGAAATGGGCGTCACCAAGATCCGTTTCGACCAGGACTGCGGCATCGGTATCAAGCCGGTTTCGAAAGAAGGCACCAAGCGTCTGGTGCGCAAGGCCCTGCAATACGTGGTGGACAACGATCGCAAGTCGCTGACCATCGTGCACAAGGGCAACATCATGAAATTCACCGAAGGTGCTTTCAAGGACTGGGGCTACGAGGTGGCGAAGGAAGAATTCGGTGCCGAGCTGCTCGATGGCGGCCCATGGATGAAGTTCAAGAACCCGAAAACCGGCCGTGAAGTCGTCGTCAAGGACGCCATCGCCGACGCCATGCTCCAGCAGATCCTGCTGCGTCCGGCCGAATACGACGTGATCGCCACCCTCAACCTCAACGGTGACTACCTGTCCGACGCCCTGGCGGCGGAAGTGGGCGGTATCGGTATCGCGCCGGGTGCCAACCTGTCCGACACCGTGGCCATGTTCGAGGCGACTCACGGTACTGCGCCAAAATATGCCGGCAAGGACCAGGTCAACCCGGGTTCGGTGATCCTGTCGGCGGAGATGATGCTGCGTCACCTGGGCTGGACCGAGGCGGCCGACCTGATCATCAAGGGCACCAATGGCGCCATCAAGGCCAAGACCGTGACCTACGACTTCGAACGTCTGATGGAAGGCGCCACACTGGTGTCTTCTTCGGGCTTCGGTGAAGCGCTGATCAAGCACATGTAAGAACGGCAGCTGCAACGAAACCGCCCGGCTCGATTACTCGAGCCGGGCGGTTTGTTTTCTGGCAGGTGTTCGGGTCGCTTCAGCTGGTCACTGACTGGTGCTGAGCGGCTGCCGAGGCGGCATCTTTTGCGGCTTCGACATTCTGAATATTTGTGGCGTGCAGGCCTTTAGGGCCTTGCATGATATCGAATTTGACGATTTGCCCGGCTTTGAGGGTTTTGTATCCGTCCATCTTGATGGCGGAAAAATGGGCAAAGAAATCGATCTCCTTGCCGTCCTCGTCCTTCCCCTCGCGGGAGTCGGTGTTTATGAAACCGAACCCCTTGGCATTGTTGAACCATTTCACCTTGCCGACAGCCATGCTCAAATCCCTCTGCAACAGTCTCCATCGCTGGAGTATCATCCAATTCATCCGCAGTCGAATCCGTTAAAAAGATTGACTCCGCGGATCTTTTTTCCCCACTGTGGGTTCTATTGGTTGTAACACCGTTTTCCCGATAGTCAAGGTGACCGGGCAGTCGGAGTTGAAAACGTGTCAAGCCGCCCCCACCACTGTATTTGCACAACTGACGAACCTTTCTTTCCATGCATGCAATCAGCCAGATTCGACTAACATTCAATCAGGATCGCCCGCTTCTCCAAAAGGATCTTCCACAGGAGCACGACGACGATTCGGCAGGCGTTGCTGTTCAGGAAGCAAAGCCTGCGTTACAGGCGCCGCCGATGTACAAGGTGGTTTTGTTTAATGATGACTACACACCGATGGATTTCGTCGTCGAAGTGCTCGAGGTGTTTTTTAACCTGAATCGCGAGCTGGCGACCAAGGTCATGCTGGCCGTCCACACAGAAGGGCGGGCAGTATGTGGAGTGTTTACCCGCGACATCGCCGAGACAAAGGCCATGCAGGTCAACCAGTACGCCAGGGAAAGCCAGCATCCGCTACTCTGTGAAATCGAGAAGGACGGTTAATCGCCGACCACTTGGGTATGAGGTGAAGCTATGTTAAACCGCGAGCTCGAAGTCACCCTCAATCTTGCCTTCAAGGAGGCACGTTCGAAACGTCATGAATTCATGACCGTCGAACACCTGCTGCTGGCCCTATTGGACAATGAGGCTGCCGCCACCGTATTGCGTGCCTGCGGCGCAAACCTCGACAAACTCAAGCACGACCTGCAGGAGTTCATCGACTCCACCACGCCACTGATCCCCGTCCATGACGAGGATCGCGAAACCCAGCCAACCCTGGGCTTCCAGCGTGTGCTGCAACGTGCTGTCTTTCATGTGCAGAGCTCGGGCAAGCGCGAAGTGACTGGCGCCAACGTGCTGGTTGCAATCTTCAGTGAGCAAGAGAGTCAGGCGGTGTTCCTGCTGAAACAGCAGAGCGTTGCACGCATTGATGTCGTCAACTATATCGCTCACGGCATTTCCAAAGTGCCGGGGCATGGCGATCACTCTGAAGGTGAACAAGATATGCAGGACGACGAGGGCGGTGAGTCTTCTTCTTCAGGCAATCCGCTGGACGCTTATGCCAGCAACCTCAACGAACTCGCACGCCAGGGCCGGATCGATCCGCTGGTCGGGCGTGAAACGGAAGTCGAGCGTGTCGCGCAGATTCTCGCGCGCCGTCGCAAGAACAATCCGCTGCTGGTAGGCGAGGCTGGCGTGGGTAAAACCGCGATTGCCGAAGGCCTGGCCAAGCGTATTGTCGACAACCAGGTGCCGGACCTGCTGGCCAACAGCGTCGTTTATTCCCTTGATCTGGGCGCTCTGCTCGCGGGCACCAAGTATCGTGGTGATTTCGAGAAGCGCTTCAAGGCGCTGCTCAACGAACTGAAAAAACGTCCGCAGGCGATCCTGTTCATCGACGAGATCCACACCATCATCGGTGCGGGTGCTGCGTCCGGTGGCGTCATGGATGCCTCGAACCTGCTCAAACCGCTGCTGTCGTCTGGCGACATTCGCTGCATCGGCTCGACCACGTTCCAGGAATTCCGTGGCATCTTCGAAAAAGACCGTGCCCTGGCACGTCGCTTCCAGAAGGTCGATGTCGTCGAGCCGTCGGTGGAAGATACCATCGGTATTCTGCGTGGCCTGAAAGGGCGTTTCGAGCAGCATCACAACATCGAATACAGCGATGAGTCGCTGCGCGCCGCTGCGGAACTGGCTTCGCGCTACATCAATGACCGGCACATGCCGGACAAGGCCATCGATGTGATCGACGAGGCGGGTGCCTACCAGCGTCTGCAACCGGTCGAGAAGCGTGTGAAACGCATCGAAGTGCCTGAGGTCGAGGACATCGTTGCGAAAATCGCGCGGATTCCGCCGAAGCACGTCACCAGCTCCGACAAGGAACTGCTGCGTAACCTCGAGCGCGACCTGAAGCTGACGGTGTTTGGTCAGGACGCGGCGATCGATTCGCTGTCGACTGCGATCAAACTGTCCCGTGCCGGTCTCAAGTCGCCTGACAAACCTGTCGGTTCGTTCCTGTTCGCAGGGCCGACCGGTGTCGGTAAAACCGAAGCCGCGCGTCAATTGGCCAAGGCGCTGGGGATTGAACTGGTTCGCTTCGACATGTCCGAGTACATGGAGCGCCACACCGTATCGCGTCTGATCGGTGCGCCTCCGGGTTATGTCGGTTTCGACCAGGGCGGTCTGTTGACCGAAGCGATCACCAAGCAACCGCATTGCGTATTGTTGCTCGATGAAATCGAGAAGGCGCATCCGGAAGTCTTCAACCTGCTGCTGCAGGTGATGGACCACGGCACGCTGACCGACAACAACGGGCGCAAGGCGGACTTCCGCAACGTGATCGTGATCATGACCACCAACGCCGGTGCTGAAACGGCGGCGCGTGCTTCGATCGGTTTCACCCATCAGGACCACTCGTCCGATGCGATGGAAGTGATCAAGAAGAGCTTCACGCCGGAATTCCGCAACCGTCTGGATACCATCATTCAGTTTGGTCGCCTCAGTCACGAGGTCATCAAAAGCGTGGTGGACAAGTTCCTTACCGAGCTTCAGGCGCAGCTGGAAGACAAGCGTGTGCTTCTGGAAGTCACCGATGCGGCGCGCAGTTGGCTGGCGGCCGGTGGTTACGATTCGGCCATGGGCGCTCGTCCGATGGCGCGTCTGATCCAGGACAAGATCAAGCGTCCGCTGGCGGAGGAGATTCTGTTTGGCGAGCTGGCCGAGCATGGCGGTGTGGTTCACATCGACATCAAGGATGGTGAGTTGACGTTTGACTTCGAGACCACCGCAGAAATGGCTTGATGGCCGGGAAGTGAAAAGGCGCCTTCGGGCGCCTTTTTATTGTCTGTTTGTTTGGTGTGAATATCCGTTGTTGCGGTAACGGCTTCTTAGGGTTCCGCCCTTACGGCGGGTCACTTTTGGCAAACGCCCCAAAAGTAACCAAAAAGTCTCTAACCCTGACGTACGGCCCCTCGCTGAGGCTCGGGGTTCCTTCGCTCCGTGATTGATCCGGGGGCATCGCCTACGGTTTGCTTCGCTGCACCTCCTCTCGATGCATGCGGCTGCGCCGCACGGTCGCTGCGCTCCCACCCCCGGATCAATCCCTCCACTCAGCCTGCCGACGGGCCCTGCGATCAAAAGCGGTACTCGAGCTAACGCTCATCGTGTTGCGTGGTGAGGAGCGGGGGCTCTTGATCTGGCTTTTGCTTTGGCTTTTGATTTTGATTTTTTGCCCCTTCGGCAGGCCGAGCGGAGGTGTCCATCAGGGGGTAGGCGCGTAGCGCCGTGCGGCGAAGCCGCATACATCGAGAGGAGGTGCAGCGAAGCAAACCGTAGGCGATGCCCCCTGATGGACACCGTAGCGAGGGAACACTGAGCCTAAGCGAAGTGCCGTACGCCGGGGCGTAGACTTTTTGGTTACTTTTGAGGCGTTTGTCAAAAGTGACTCGCTGTAAGAGCGAAACCGCCAGCGGCAGCTCCCGAAGCAACGGATATACCCCCAAAACTCAAGCACAAACCCAAAACCCAGACAAACAAAAACGCCCGGCAAATGCCGGGCGTCTTGTATTGACTTGATTAGCGAGCGCGGTAAGTAATACGCCCTTTGCTCAAGTCATAGGGCGTCAGCTCGACGCGCACTTTGTCACCGGTAAGAATACGAATGTAGTTCTTGCGCATCTTGCCGGAAATATGCGCGGTTACGACGTGCCCATTTTCCAACTCCACACGAAACATGGTGTTGGGCAGGGTGTCGACGACAGTGCCTTCCATTTCGAAGCTGTCTTCTTTCGACATGCAGTAAAGCCCTCGGTATCCAATGAATGGCCCGGTGCAACTGCGCCAGGCAAAAGCGGCGTGCATTGTGCCCGAAAAATGGGGTTTACGCCAAGGGGTTTAGGGTTTGCGTTTAGTTCAGGATGACCCAGCGCTGATTGATCAGCAGTTCGATAGGCCGATATTGGGTCTTGTAGCTCATCTTTTTGCAGTTTTTGATCCAGTAACCCAGGTACACCGCCTCAAGCCCCAGGCGCTGGGCTTCGGCGATTTGCCAGAGGATCGCGTAGCGCCCAAGGCTGCGGCGTTCTTCCTGCGGTTCGTAAAAGGTGTAGACCGCCGACAGGCCGTTGGGCAGCAGATCGGTCACGGCAACTGCGAGCAACCGTCCGTCGAGCCGGAACTCGTAGAAGCGTGAGAAGGGCAGGTCGCGTACCAGAAAAGTCGAGAATTGATCGCGGCTCGGCGGGTACATGTCGCCGTCGGCATGGCGCTGTTCGATGTAGCGCTGATAGAGGTCGAAGTACTCTTCGCTGAACGCCGGCTTGACCGGGCGCACCTGCAAATCGATGTTGCGCTTGAAAATGCGTTTCTGCTGCCGGTTGGGGTTGAACTGCGCCACAGGAATGCGCGCAGGCACGCAGGCATTGCAGTTCTGGCAATGCGGGCGGTACAGGTGATCGCCGCTGCGACGAAAGCCCATTTCTGACAGGTCTGCGTAGACATGCACATCCATGGGCTGGCTCGGATCGAGAAACAGGGTCGTCGCCTGTTCCTCGGGCAGATAACTGCAAGAGTGAGGCTGAGTGGCATAAAACTTCAACCGCGCCAACTCGGTCATGATCAACCCTCAAGGGTAAGCTGGTGAATTAAGTGTAAGCCACGCGCGCAAAAGTCGCTCAGCAAACCCAGGTCGCGTGATTGGGTTGATCGAGGTGTCGGGCCAGATATTCAGCGAATGCAGAGCGGGAAATCGCCCGGGCGCCAAGGCTGTGAAGGTGGTCGGTCGGCATCTGGCAGTCGATCAGCACGAAACCCGCTTCTTTCAGATGTTGCACCAGCGTGGCAAAGCCGTACTTGGAAGCATTGTCCGCGCGGCTGAACATCGACTCGCCGAAGAACAGTTGCCCCATCGCCAGGCCGTACAGGCCGCCGACCAGTTCGCCCTCATCCCAGACTTCCACCGAATGGGCAAAGCCGCGTCGATGCAATTCGATATAGGCGTCCTGCATCGCTTCGGTGATCCAGGTGCCATCGGCGTATTCCCGGGGAGCGGCGCAGGCGTGGATTACGGCGTCGAAATCCTGATCGAAGGTCACTTGATAACGCTGTTTGCGCATCAATTTGCCGAGGCTGCGCGAGACGTGCAGTTCGTCGGGAAAAAGCACGGTGCGCGGATCCGGCGACCACCAGAGAATCGGCTGACCTTCGGAAAACCATGGAAAGCAGCCGTGACGATAAGCCTGGATCAAGCGATCGGCGGAAAGGTCACCACCGGCCGCCAGCAATCCGTTGGGATCGCGCATGGCCTTTTCCAGTGGCGGGAAAATCAGTGAATTGCGTTGTAACCAAGTCAGCATGGCGTCCAGGCTTGCAGAAGGGGAGGGCGGTGGGCGCTGGGCCCGCGGTAAAGTGTGCCGGGAAATGACGCGAATGTCCTCCGTTGCAGTGCGGCTTTTGCGTAGCTGCAACTTGAGCATCCGGATGCGGTCGTAATCGGGCGTTGCACCGGTGCGGGCAAGGTTGCCGATGCCAATGTGTGGCGCTCAGGGGAGATAAGGCGCGAATGCTTCGCTACGTTCATCAAATACACCTCATAAGCCTTTGTCACAAAAGGTAATGCATGCTCAAATTGAACGCCGGGTGTTGTGCGTTTGGCTATGCTTGAACCTGGGGCCTGGAAGCATGGCATCGAACGCGCAAACCCGTACAATGCCGGGCTGTTACAGAATATTCGCCGCGTGCCGTGTTTATAAAAGGCGGGGCGCAGTGTTAAAAGTAGTCTCCGTTGCGCCCGTCAATTTTTTTACCTGCCTGGATTGGGCAGTTTTTTATCGTCATTCAATAGATGGACGCGCCTCTGGCGCAGGAAAAGAAGCGTTTTGAAGAAATCCACGGAAGCACCAAAAACAGTCGTTCCGCTCTGGCGCCAACAGTTGCACTACCGGCTCAAGGAAGGTGCATTGATCGCCATCGGCGCCTTGTGCCTGTTCCTGATGATGGCGTTGCTGACCTACGGCAAGGACGATCCGGGCTGGAGCCACAACAGCAAGATCGACGACGTGCAGAACTTCGGCGGCCCGGCCGGTTCCTACAGCGCCGACATCCTGTTCATGGTGCTGGGTTACTTCGCCTACATCTTCCCGTTGTTGCTGGCGATCAAGGCGTATCAGATCTTCCGTCAGCGTCACGAACCGTGGCAGTGGAGCGGCTGGCTGTTTTCCTGGCGCCTGATCGGTCTGGTGTTCCTGGTGTTGTCCGGCGCTGCGCTGGCGCACATCCATTTCCATGCTGCCACTGGTTTGCCCGCTGGCGCCGGTGGTGCGCTGGGCGAAAGCCTTGGTGATCTGGCCCGCAATGCCCTGAACATTCAGGGCAGCACGTTGCTGTTCATCGCACTGTTCCTGTTCGGCCTGACGGTGTTCACCGACCTGTCGTGGTTCAAGGTGATGGACATCACCGGCAAGATCACCCTCGACCTGTTCGAACTGTTCCAGGGCGCGGTCAACCGCTGGTGGTCGGCGCGTACCGAGCGCAAGCAACTGGTCGCGCAACTGCGTGAAGTCGACGATCGCGTGCATGACGTGGTTGCACCGACGGTCACCGACAAGCGCGAGCAGGCCAAGGTCAAGGAGCGTCTGATCGAGCGCGAACAGGCTCTGAGCAAGCACATGTCCGAGCGCGAGAAACAGGTTCCGCCGGTCATCGCGCCGGCCCCGGTCAAGGCGCCGGAGCCAAGCAAGCGCGTGCAGAAAGAGAAGCAGGTGCCGTTGTTCGTCGACAGCGCCGTGGAAGGCACCTTGCCGCCGATCTCGATCCTCGATCCTGCAGAAAAGAAACAACTCAATTATTCGCCCGAATCCCTGGCGGCGGTCGGCCACTTGCTGGAGATCAAGCTCAAGGAATTCGGCGTCGAAGTCACCGTGGATTCGATTCACCCCGGTCCAGTCATTACCCGTTACGAAATCCAGCCTGCTGCGGGTGTGAAGGTCAGCCGTATCGCCAACCTGGCGAAAGACCTTGCACGTTCGCTGGCCGTGACCAGCGTACGGGTGGTCGAAGTGATTCCGGGCAAGACTACGGTCGGTATCGAGATTCCCAACGAAGACCGGCAGATCGTGCGCTTCTCCGAAGTGCTGTCGACGCCCGAGTACGACAACTTCAAATCGCCGGTCACCCTGGCCCTGGGCCACGATATTGGCGGCAAGCCGGTCATCACTGACCTTGCGAAGATGCCTCACCTACTGGTGGCCGGTACCACCGGCTCCGGTAAGTCGGTGGGCGTGAACGCGATGATCCTGTCGATCCTGTTCAAGTCTGGCCCGGACGACGCCAAGCTGATCATGATCGACCCGAAAATGCTCGAGCTGTCGATCTACGAAGGCATTCCGCACCTGCTGTGTCCGGTCGTGACCGACATGAAAGACGCCGCCAACGCCCTGCGCTGGAGCGTTGCCGAGATGGAGCGTCGCTACAAACTGATGGCGAAGATGGGTGTACGAAACCTGTCCGGCTTCAACGCCAAGGTCAAGGAAGCCCAGGACGCCGGCGAGCCGCTGAGCGATCCGCTGTACAAACGCGAAAGCATCCACGACGAAGCGCCGCTGCTGCAGAAGCTGCCGACCATCGTCGTGGTCGTGGACGAATTCGCCGACATGATGATGATCGTCGGCAAGAAGGTAGAAGAACTGATCGCCCGTATCGCGCAGAAGGCGCGTGCGGCCGGTATCCACCTGATCCTCGCGACCCAGCGGCCGTCGGTGGACGTGATCACCGGCCTGATCAAGGCCAACATCCCGACTCGGATGGCGTTCCAGGTATCCAGCAAAATCGACTCCCGGACCATCATCGACCAGGGCGGCGCCGAACAACTGCTCGGCCACGGTGACATGCTCTACATGCCGCCGGGCACCAGCCTGCCGATCCGGGTTCACGGCGCCTTCGTGTCCGACGATGAAGTTCACCGGGTGGTGGAAGCCTGGAAACTGCGCGGCGCGCCGGAATACAACGACGACATCCTCAACGGTGTCGAAGAGGCGGGCAGTGGTTTCGAAGGCAGCAGCGGCGGCGGTGACGGCGACGATCCGGAAGCCGACGCGCTGTATGACGAAGCCGTGCAGTTCGTACTGGAAAGCCGCCGTGCCTCCATCTCCGCTGTACAGCGCAAGCTGAAGATCGGCTACAACCGTGCCGCGCGCATGATCGAAGCCATGGAAATGGCCGGGGTCGTGACGTCGATGAACACCAACGGTTCCCGCGAAGTCCTGGCCCCTGGCCCGGTACGCGACTGATTCGATACCCTGATCCAAATGCAATGGACGGTGCATGAAGCGCCGTCCACTTTCCCACGAGTATTCAAGAGGACTCCCATGCGTCTTATCCGCATGTTGCTGCCGGTACTGGCTCTGACCACCCTCACGGCTCACGCCGATGACAAGGATGTGGCTCGCCTGACCCAATTGCTCGAAACATCCAAGACCCTGACTGCCAATTTTTCCCAGCTGACCCTCGACGGCAGCGGCACCCAGTTGCAGGAAACCACCGGCGACATGACGCTGCAGCGTCCGGGCCTGTTCTACTGGCACACCAATGCGCCAGCCGAGCAGACCATGGTGTCCGACGGCAAGAAGGTCACCCTGTGGGACCCGGATCTGGAACAGGCCACCATCAAGAAGCTCGATGAGCGCCTGACCCAGACGCCAGCCCTGTTGCTGTCCGGCGACGTTTCGAAGATCAGCCAGAGCTTCGACATCAGCGCGAAAGAGGCCGGCGGCGTGATCGACTTCACCTTGAAGCCGAAAACCAAGGACACCCTGTTCGACAGCCTGCGTCTGTCGTTCCGCAACGGTCTGGTCAATGACATGCAACTGATCGACAGCGTCGGCCAGCGCACCAACATCCTGTTCACCGGTGTGAAGGCCAACGAAGCGGTCCCGGCATCGAAGTTCAAGTTCGACATCCCGAAGGGTGCCGATGTGATCCAGGAATAAACACAGAGGTTTCAACGGTACGTGATGGATCTGTTTCGCAGTGCACCGATTGCCCAGCCACTGGCCGCCCGTTTGCGGGCGACCAATCTGGATGAGTACGTCGGTCAGGAACACGTGCTCGCTCGCGGCAAGCCTTTGCGCGAAGCGCTGGAGCAGGGTGCCCTGCATTCGATGATCTTCTGGGGCCCGCCGGGCGTGGGCAAGACCACGCTGGCGCGGTTGCTGGCGGAAGTTTCGGATGCGCACTTCGAAACGGTCTCGGCGGTCTTGGCCGGGGTCAAGGAGATCCGTCAGGCGGTGGAAATCGCCAAGCAGCAGGCCGGCCAGTACGGCAAGCGCACGATCCTGTTTGTCGATGAAGTGCACCGCTTCAACAAGTCTCAACAGGACGCCTTCCTGCCGTACGTTGAAGACGGCACGCTGATCTTCATTGGCGCCACCACCGAGAACCCTTCTTTCGAACTGAACAACGCATTGCTGTCGCGGGCGCGAGTCTACGTACTCAAGAGCCTCGACGAAGCGGCGTTGCGCAAACTGGTGCACCGCGCGCTGACTGAGGAGCGTGGTCTGGGCAAGCGTCATCTGACCCTCAGCGATGAAGGCTTCCAGATGCTGCTGTCCGCCGCCGACGGTGATGGCCGGCGCCTGCTGAACCTGCTGGAGAACGCCTCGGACCTGGCCGAAGACCACAGCGAGATGGGCACCGAGCTGCTGCAAAGCCTGCTCGGCGACACTCGCCGACGTTTCGACAAGGGCGGCGAAGCGTTCTACGACCAGATTTCTGCGTTGCACAAGTCGGTGCGCGGCTCCAATCCGGACGGCGCGCTGTACTGGTTTGCGCGAATGATCGACGGCGGCTGCGATCCTCTGTATCTGGCCCGGCGCGTGGTGCGCATGGCCAGCGAAGACATCGGCAACGCCGACCCCCGCGCCCTGAGCCTGTGCCTGGCCGCGTGGGAAGTGCAGGAACGTCTCGGCAGCCCGGAAGGTGAGTTGGCAGTGGCTCAGGCCATCACCTATCTGGCTTGCGCGCCGAAAAGCAACGCGGTGTACATGGGCTTCAAGACCGCGCTGCGCGCCGCCGCCGAACACGGTTCGCTGGAAGTGCCGCTGCACCTGCGCAATGCGCCGACCAAATTGATGAAGCAATTGGGCTACGGCGACGAATACCGTTACGCCCACGACGAACCGGACGCCTACGCGGCCGGCGAAGACTATTTCCCGGAAGAACTCGACCCGATTCCGTTCTATCAACCGGTGCCGCGCGGCCTGGAGTTGAAGATCGGCGAAAAGCTCAACCACCTTGCCCAACTTGATCGTTTAAGCCCCCGGCAGCGGAGAAAATAGTGGTTCCATTGATCGTTGCAGTCTCCGTCGGCGGGATTGCCGGCACCTTGTTGCGCTTCGCCACCGGTAATTGGGTCAACGCCAATTGGCCGCGGCACTTCTATACCGCGACGCTGGCCGTTAATATCGTGGGCTGTCTGCTGATTGGCGTGCTGTACGGCCTGTTTTTGATACGCCCGGAAATACCGATCGAGGTACGTGCCGGGTTGATGGTCGGCTTCCTCGGGGGGCTGACGACTTTTTCATCCTTTTCACTGGATACGGTGCGCCTGCTGGAAAGCGGGCAAGTGCCGCTGGCCCTGGGCTATGCGGCCATCAGCGTATTCGGCGGGCTGCTCGCGACCTGGGCCGGCCTGTCCCTGACCAAACTTTGATAACGAGAAACCGACATGCTCGATTCCAAACTGTTACGTAGCAACCTTCAGGACGTAGCGGACCGCCTGGCTTCCCGTGGTTTTGCCCTGGATGTCGCGCGCATCGAAGCGCTGGAAGAACAGCGCAAGACCGTCCAGACCCGCACCGAAGCACTGCAGGCTGAGCGTAACGCGCGTTCCAAATCCATCGGTCAGGCCAAGCAGCGTGGCGAAGACATCGCGCCGCTGATGGCGGACGTCGAGCGCATGGCGGGCGAACTGAGCGCCGGTAAAGTCGAGCTGGACGCGATCCAGACCGAACTGGACTCGATCCTGCTGGGCATTCCGAACCTGCCGCACGAATCGGTACCGGTCGGCGAAGACGAAGACGGCAACGTCGAAGTCCGCCGCTGGGGCACGCCGACCGCTTTCGACTTCCCGGTTCAGGACCACGTGGCCCTGGGCGAGAAGTTCGGCTGGCTCGACTTCGAAACCGCCGCCAAGCTGTCCGGCGCGCGTTTCGCGCTGCTGCGTGGCCCGATTGCCCGTCTGCACCGCGCACTGGCGCAGTTCATGATCAACCTGCACGTCACCGAGCACGGCTACGAAGAGGCTTACACGCCTTATCTGGTTCAGGCCCCGGCGCTGCAAGGCACCGGTCAACTGCCGAAGTTCGAAGAAGACCTGTTCAAGATCGCTCGCGAAGGCGAGGCCGATCTGTACCTGATCCCGACCGCCGAAGTGTCGCTGACCAATATCGTGGCCGGTGAAATCGTCGATTCGAAACAGCTGCCGATCAAGTTCGTTGCCCACACCCCGTGCTTTCGCAGCGAAGCCGGCGCGTCGGGTCGTGACACTCGCGGCATGATCCGTCAGCACCAGTTCGACAAAGTTGAAATGGTCCAGATCGTCGAGCCGTCGAAGTCGATGGAAGCGCTGGAAGGCCTGACCGCCAACGCCGAGAAAGTCCTGCAACTGCTGGAGCTGCCTTACCGCACCCTGGCGCTGTGCACCGGCGACATGGGCTTCAGCGCGGTCAAGACGTACGACCTGGAAGTGTGGATCCCGAGCCAGGACAAGTACCGTGAAATCTCGTCGTGCTCCAACTGCGGCGACTTCCAGGCCCGCCGCATGCAGGCGCGTTTCCGCAACCCGGAAACCGGCAAGCCTGAGCTGGTGCACACCCTGAACGGTTCCGGTCTGGCGGTCGGTCGTACCCTGGTTGCCGTGCTGGAAAACTACCAGCAGGCCGACGGTTCGATCCGCGTGCCGGACGTGCTGAAACCGTACATGGGTGGCCTTGAGGTCATCGGCTAAATGAAATATCTGCCGCTGTTTCACAACCTGCGCGGCAGTCGTGTGTTGGTCGTCGGTGGGGGGGAGATTGCCTTGCGCAAATCCCGCCTGCTGGCCGATGCCGGTGCGCTGCTGCGGGTGGTCGCACCTGAAATCGAAGCGCAACTGCGCGAACTGGTAGCCGCCAGCGGTGGCGAATGCCTGCTGCGTGGCTACGCCGAAACGGATCTGGACGGTTGCGGGCTGATCATTGCCGCCACCGACGACGAAGCGTTGAACGCGCAGGTCTCCGCCGATGCCCATCGGCGTTGCGTACCGGTCAATGTGGTCGATGCGCCGGCGCTGTGCAGTGTGATCTTCCCGGCGATCGTCGACCGTTCGCCGCTGATCATCGCGGTCTCCAGTGGCGGCGATGCGCCGGTGCTGGCCCGGCTGATCCGCGCCAAGATCGAAACCTGGATTCCTTCGACCTATGGCCATCTGGCCGGTCTGGCTGCGCGGTTTCGCGATCAGGTCAAAGGCCTGTTTCCCGATGTGCAACAGCGTCGCGGTTTTTGGGAAGACGTGTTCCAGGGGCCGATTGCCGATCGTCAGCTGGCTGGTCAGGGCGCCGAGGCCGAGCGTCTGTTGCAGGCGAAAATCGACGGCGAAGCGAGTGTTACCACTGGCGAGGTGTATCTGGTGGGCGCAGGGCCGGGCGATCCGGATCTGCTGACTTTCCGCGCCTTGCGCCTGATGCAGCAAGCCGATGTGGTGCTGTACGACCGCTTGGTGGCTCCGGCGATTCTTGAACTGTGCCGTCGCGATGCCGAGCGTGTCTACGTCGGCAAGCGTCGCGCCGATCACGCTGTGCCGCAGGATCAGATCAACCAGCAACTGGTGGATCTGGCCAAGGCCGGCAAGCGTGTGGTGCGGTTGAAGGGCGGAGATCCGTTCATCTTCGGCCGTGGCGGCGAAGAGATCGAGGAACTGGCGGCCCATGGCATCCCGTTCCAGGTGGTGCCGGGCATTACGGCGGCCAGCGGTTGCGCGGCGTATGCGGGGATTCCGCTGACTCATCGCGATTATGCGCAGTCGGTGCGTTTCGTCACCGGGCACTTGAAGGACGGTTCGACCGATCTGCCATGGGCCGACCTTGTCGCGCCGGCGCAGACGCTGGTGTTCTACATGGGCCTGGTGGGGTTGCCGGTCATCTGCGAGCAGTTGATCAAACATGGTCGTGCTGCCGATACCCCGGCCGCGCTGATCCAGCAGGGCACCACGGTCAATCAGCGGGTCTTCACCGGCACGCTGGCCGACCTGCCGCGTCTGGTGGCGGAGCATGAAGTGCATGCGCCGACTCTGGTGATCGTCGGCGAAGTGGTGCAACTGCGCGAGAAACTGGCGTGGTTTGAGGGCGCTCAGGGTCAGATCTGACGACTCTGAAGGGATCGTTCCCACGCTGTGGGAACGATCCTGCTCTCAACCTCTGCGCCAGACCCCTTTGCCGCCCAACCGGTCCCGGTCATGGGCAACAGTGAAATCCTGCTTCGGCCCCTTCGGCACCACCCCGGTCGGGTTGATGGTCTTGTGGCTGCCGTAGTAGTGATTCTTGATGTGCTGAAAGTCCACGGTCTCGGCAACGCCCGGCCACTGGTACATCTCACGCAGCCAGTTCGACAGATTCGGATAATCGCTGATCCGCCGCAGATTGCATTTGAAATGCCCGTGATACACCGCATCGAAGCGAATCAGCGTGGTGAACAAGCGCACGTCCGCCTCGGTCAGGTATTCGCCCGTCAGATAACGATTGGCGCCCAGCACTTGCTCCAGATGATCCAGCTCGGCAAATACATCATCGAACGCTTCTTCATAGGCCTTCTGCGAGGTCGCGAAACCGGCGCGGTACACACCGTTGTTCACGGCAGGGTAGATCCGCTCGTTCAGCGCATCGATCTCGCTGCGTAATGGCGCTGGATAGAAGTCCAGATCGTTGCCGGTCAAGTCATCGAAGGCGCTGTTGAACATGCGGATGATCTCCGCCGATTCGTTGCTGACGATGCGCTTGAGCTTCTTGTCCCACAGCACCGGCACGGTGACGCGGCCGGTGTAGTCGGCGGTGTCGGCGGTGTAGCGCTGGTGCATGAAATCGAAGTGGTCGAGTTTTTCGCCGGTCGAACCGAGGTTCTGGTCGAAGGTCCAGCCGTTTTCCAGCATCAGCCAGCTAACGACGGAAACATCGATCAGGCTTTCCAGGCCCTTGAGCTTGCGCAGAATCAGCGTGCGATGCGCCCACGGACAGGCGAGGGAGACATAAAGGTGATAACGCCCGGCTTCGGCAGTAAAACCGCCTTCACCACTCGGGCCCGGCTCGCCGTTGCGAGTGACCCAGTTGCGACGCTGCGCCTGTTCGCGCTGGAACGCGCCGTCCTTGCTGCTTTCGTACCACTTGTCCTGCCAGCGGCCGTCGACGAGTAAACCCATGATCAAGACTCCAGAAACCAATATTCGTTGGAGTCGAGTCTATTCCGATGAGTTCGAACAAAAAGCGCAAAGATCGGGCGTTAATGATCGGTTAAATCGATTTGTCCCGCGCGGCCCAGTATTGCTCGGCGGTTTCGAAAGCCTGCTCACGGCTCTGACCGAGGCCGCGCAGTGCCAGCGCCATGGTCGAAATCAACGCCATTTGCGGGTAACTGTCGACCACATCGCCACGCCAGACGGCCTTCAAATGCTCGATATCCAGCGAAGAAGGTTTGACGTGACGCTGCGCCGACAGCTGCGGCCATTCCTCGTCCCAGCTCTCGCCGCCGGTGGTGCCGTACAGGTGACTGTCGGCATCCGGGTTGATCTCGATTTCGCCGCCGTCACCCTTGATCACGATCGCCGTGTCGCCGAGCAGGCCGCTGGCATCGCGGTGCACCGCTTGATAGCCGGGGTGGAAAATACTCTGCAGGCCGCAACGCGCGCCCAATGGATTGAGGATTCGCGCCAGCGAATGGATCGGCGAGCGCAGGCCGAGGGTGTTGCGCAGGTCGATCATCCGTTGCAGCTGCGGCGCCCAGTCCACCAGCGGCATGAACGCCAGGCCACCGTTATCCAGCGCCGTGCCGACCTGTTGCCAGTTGCGGCACAGCGGAATGTTCAGCTCACCGAGCAATTGTTCGGAGTACAAGCGCCCGGCGGTGTGCGCGCCACCGCCGTGCATGAAGATGCGCACGCCGTTCTGCGCCAGGCACTTGGCGGCCAGCAGATACCACGGCAGATGACGTTTCTTGCCGGCATAGGTCGGCCAGTCCAGATCAACGTTCAGCGCCGGGGCCTGCAAGCGCTCGCGCAGGGCCTCGGTGAAGCCGGCCATTTCCTCGGCGCTTTCTTCCTTGTGCCGCAGCAGCATCAGGAAAGCACCGAGCTGGGTTTCTTCGACCGCTTCGTCGAGCACCATGCCCATGGCTTGCCGCGCTTCCTCGCGGGTCAGGTCACGGGCGCCGCGCTTGCCCTTGCCGAGGATGCGCACGAACTGGGCGAACGGATGCTCGGCGGGCGTTTCGAGGGTCAGCGCTGGATAGTCGGTCATAGGCAATTCGTCGGTTTGGGCAGGCCCGCCAGTTTCGCGGCGAGTTTGGCAGGGGTGCCTTTGAACAGTCGGTTCAGGTGCAGGCTGTTGCCTTTCTCCGCGCCGAGTTTGAGCGCGGTGTACTTGATCAGCGGCCGGGTGGCCGGCGACAACTGGAATTCGGCGTAGAAGCTGCGCAGCAGTTCGAGGACTTCCCAATGTTCCGGGCTCAGCTCGATGTCTTCGGCAGCGGCGAGGGCGCTGGCGACTTCGGCCGACCAGTCGTTGAGGTCGACCAGGAAGCCGTCCTTGTCCAGTTCAATGGCGCGGGCGCCGACATTCAGCGCATTCATAGCCAGCTGTTGACCTTGTCGTGGTGGATCGACAGCTCGACGAAGGCCGGGTAATCGATGGCTTCGGCCCAGTCCGGAATCTGCACGGCACGGGCTTGCGCGTCTTCGGCCAGCACGAACAATTTCACCTTACGCGATTCCAGCGCACTGAACGGCGCAGTGCCGGGTTGCAGCGCATAAGCGGCATCGCCAGACAGCAACAGCGCATCGGCAGCGCCCAGCAGGCGCAGGCAACTGGTCAGGCGTTCGTCGCCGAACGGGGAGTGGGACAAAACATGCAAAGTCGACATCAGAGGGTGATCACCTGGTCGTAACGGTCAATAAGGGCGGTGATTTGTTCGGCGGCCAAAGGCTGCGCCTCGTCCAGCGAACGATCGCCGAGGCCGCGAGCACTGGCGCTTTCGGCGCAGTAGAACAGCTCTTCGACACCGAACATCGGCAGCGCTTGCAGATTGGCGCTCAGGTCTTTCTGTTGCAGGGCCTTGGCGTTTTGTCCGGTGGCCAGTTGCAGCACGCCGTCGTCGAGAAACAGCAGACCGATCGGCAGATCGAAGGCGCCGCCGGCCAGCACGATGTCCAGCGCTTCGCGGGCGCCGGGGCCGGACCACGGCGATTGGCGGCTGATAATCAGAAGGGACTTGGCCATGTCATGCGCCTCCGAAACAGATGAGGCGGTCGGCATCCTGCACCGCATCATGCAACTGGCCGAGGCCGGACAATTCCCACGGTGCGCTGACGGCCACGGCGTCACGTTGATAACGCCCGGCTTCCTCGGTATTCAACACGCCACGGCGCAGGGCTGCGGCGATGCACACCACGCCGTCGAGGTTTTGTTCGGTGATAAAGGTTCGCCACTGTTTGGGCAGGTCCAGTTCGTCCTGCGGCGTGACCACGGCGTCGGACGCGTTGTGGACTCCGTCCTGATAGAAAAACAGCCGGACAATCTCATGCCCGCCGGCCAGCGCGGCCTGAGCGAACAGCAGGGCGCGGCGCGAGGAGGGCGCATGGGCGGCGGAAAACAGCGCAATGGCGAACTTCATGACGGACTCGATCAGCAAAACTGCGGCCATGATAAAGCTTTCTCGGTGGGGCGGCGAAGCGGATGTTTCCCGCGCCCGTTTCGATGCAAGCAGGTGTCCGTCAACGCGGCATGTAGCCCAACTGCCAACGCCGCGGAATCTTCAGGGTCAGCAGCCCCAGTACGGCGGCAAACAGTCCGCTGACCAACATCGCCTTGAGCCCCAGATGATGTTCCAGCACTGCCCCCAGAATGGCGCCGACCAGCATCCCGCTCCACGGCACCAGTTGCACCCGCCAGCCGCTTCGCCGTTCGCCGAGCACCCACCGGCCCAATCCACGGCCGAATCGGGACAGGGCGCCGGTGACGTACGTCAGCCCGACCGGCAGACCGTTCACTTCTTCCACCGCCGCGTTGAGCATGCCCATCGCAATGATCGCCGCCAGCAGGGCCGGCAGTTGCGTGTCAAAGGGCCAGGCCGCCAAACAGAGCAGGGCGGCGATGGATAGCAGCAACGGCAGCGCCCGCCGACCACCCAGTCGGCTGACCACAACCCCGAGGGCATTACCGACAATGAACGTGGCGACCAGCAGGATCAGCCTTAACGTCAGTGCGCTGTCGCCATCACTGATCGCCACCGCCAGCCGCGTGGTGTTGCCGCTCATGAAGGAAACGAAATCGCCGCTGGCCATGAAGCCGATGGCGTCGGTCATGCCGGCCAGTACCGACAGGCTGGCAACCAGCGCCAGGCCCACACGGCCGCGCCATTTCTGTATATGAAGATGCCCGGGGCTGGCGCGGTGGGTCGAGGTGGAAGGCAACATCGAGGCAGCGTCCTTGAGCGGGGTTTACGGTTCTATGCCATACAGCTCGCAATACTCAAGCCAGTCCATGCCGGCCATTTCCGCCACTTCGCGATGCACTTCCAGGCGTTGCGCCTGATACTCCTCGGGCGTCGCGGCGGTGAGCTGCAAGGTCAGTTCCCAGGCAAACAGACCCTGGCTTTCGGCCTCGGCTTCGAACGCTTCGTGCAGGCGTTCTTCGCGGTACTGCGCTTGGGTTTCGCCCTTGGCCTGGGCTAGCAGCGGGTTGAGGTGATCGAGGGCTTCGCGCAGTTCCGGACGCGCATCGAGAAACAGTTTCAAGGCCTGTTCGTGTCGCTGGTCAGTAGGCGCCATGGGCTTTCCTTGTAAGGCTGATGACCGTTAATGTGCCGCAGCGGCCGGTATGTGTCGCGTTCTAAATGCAGTAAAGCAGAACGATTTTTGGCGTTGCGGTGATACAGTCCGCTTTTTTCCGAATGAGCGAATGCAATGCGAATGCTGATGGTGGCACTGGCGGCAACCCTGCTGGCCGGTTGCGCGGGTTCGGCGATGGAAGACGCCCGCACGCAAACCCCTTACAAGACCCTGAATTCGGATAAACCCGAAAAAGTCGTGGCCCAGTGCGTGCAATTCGCCTGGCAGGACGAAGCGGTGTTCGGCGTGGACGCAGCGGCTTATCTGCAACCGGGCAAGAAGGGCGGTTCGACGGTCTACACGCGTTCGGCGGAGTCGTTCGTCGACTTGACCACGGATGCGTCCGGCACGGTTTTGAATTACTACGCGCAGAAGGATGATTTTGTGGCCAAGCGCCGCTTGGCGGCGCTGGCGACCTGTCTGTAACGGGCAGCTGAATGCGTTGACGCTACGCGACCCTCGCCAGCCTGCGGGCGGGGGGCGCTGAACTCAATCAATCAAACGCTTCTGGAAGAAATGTCGCTTGTGCCCCAGCGGATAATCCACAATCTCGCCACACTCGGTATACCCCAGTTTTTTGTAGAACCCGGGCGCCTGAAAATCAAAGGTATCGAGCCAGATCCCTACGCAGTCTTTTTCCCGGGCGAATTCCTCGACCATGTTCATCAGCTTCGAGCCGATTCCCTGTCCCCGGCCTTCTTCCGGCACCGCCAGCAACTCGATAAACAGCCACCGATAAAACGTGTGCCCATAGAGGCCACCGAGGATCGCGTCGTTATCGTCGCGCACGAGCAACGCGACCGGTTCGTACAGCGAAGGCCCGGCTTTGGCGATGTTATGGGCACGCAGGGGCGCCAGGATGGCTGCGCGCTGTTCTTCGGTAGGGTCCTGTGACAGCTCGATCCGCAACGTCATGTTGTCTTCCTTGTAGTAATGAATCGGCAGCCTATCGCGCCGCAGCCGATTGAAGCAATCGCTTGGAACCGTCGCTCCTGCGCCGGGGTCTAGCCCTTTAGGGCGTCCATCCGGAACGCGTTTGCCTGGGAGATTCCATGAACATTTTCGAAGCCCTGCGTGAAAGCCACGATCGTCAGCGGACCTACGCGAAATCGTTGATCAAGACCAGCGGTGACACCCCGGAAAGGGTGGAGGCCTACAAGCAACTGAAGGCTGAGCTTCAGGCTCACGAAACGGCCGAAGAGCGCCATTTCTATATCCCGCTGATGGAGTTCGACAACGGTGTCGACCTCAGCCGCCATGCCATCGCCGAGCACCATGAAATGGACGAAATGATGGAAGAGCTCGACGAGACCGAGATGTCCAGCCCGGCCTGGCTGGCCACGGCGAAAAAGCTCTCGGAGAAGGTCCATCACCACCTGCAGGAAGAAGAGCAGAAGTTCTTCCAGATGGCCGGCAAGCTGCTCGACGACAAACAAAAGGAACAGCTCGCCGGGCAGTATCAAAAGGAGTTCGAGGCGCAGCTTCCCTGAACCGGTGAATGCAGGTTTTTGTAATGACGCGGTGTAGTCTTTTTGCCATGCGTCAGGTGAGCGTCGTCGCAAAGCACTGTGTTTATATACAGTATTTTCGGCGTTTTCGAGTTTCGCCGAGGCCGACTGCGACAAAACCACCGATGGACAAAAAATCCCCCTCCGTTAGCTTGAAGGCCTCTCCTCGGACAGGAGAGTTCTTAAATCAACGGAGTGAAAAACATGAACCAACCACAAGCTCAAACCCAACTGCGACACGGTCGCGTCATTTCCCCTGCAAGCCGCGGCGCGGTGGCGATCGAGCAAGGATTGCTCGGCGGCTGGCAGGTCAATGAAATGGAAGGCGGCAAGAACTTCCCGGCACTCGCGGCCGGCCCGTTCCCGGCGCCATTCGAAAGCGACAATCCGAGCGTCGTACCGCCGGCTGACGGCTATATTCTCAGTGGCGGCAAGAACGACGCACGTGATTGTGTGAACTTCACCGCAGAAGAAATGAGCAAGAAACTCGGGCGTCCGTTCTCCTGGCCGCTGCTCAATGTCACCCCCGGTCAGACCCTTGAGGTCAAATGGGAGTACACCGCGCCGCACACCACCCGCGGTTATCGCTGGCTGATCACCAAGGATGGCTGGGACCCGAAACAACGCATCACCCGAGCGCAACTGGAAGCGCAACCGTTCGCCGAGGATTTCTATCCGCAAGTGCCGTACTACAGTCATTCGGCGGAATTGAAAGCCAAGGTCAATCACGCCGTGAAACTTCCGGGCAACAAGCAGGGTCATCACGTCATCGTCCTGATGTGGATCGTCGCCAACACCGGCAACGCCTTCTATCAGGCCTTCGATGTGGACTTCAAATAAGCCCGCAACGTCAATCCCACACGTTCTGAAGGATTAGAACATGTCAAACATCGACTTCACCCTATTGAAAAACCAGGCCAGCGACGCGGCGTCGCTGATGCCGACTCTTGCCGGCAAGAAGATCCTCATGGGCTTCTGGCACAACTGGCCGGCCGGCCCGAGCGATGGTTACCAGCGCGGCCAGTTCGCCAACATCGCGCTGGAAAACGTGCCGAAGGAATACAACGTGGTCGCGGTGGCCTTCATGAAGGGCAGCGGGATTCCGACCTTCAAGCCGTTCAACGTTTCCGATGCCGAGTTCCGTCGTCAGGTCGGCGTGCTCAACAGTCAGGGGCGGGCGGTGCTGATTTCCCTGGGCGGTGCCGATGCGCACATCGACTTGCGCGCCGGTCAGGAGCAACCGCTGGCCAATGAAATCATCCGTCTGGTGGAAACCTACGGCTTCGATGGTCTGGACATCGATCTTGAACAGAGCGCGATTGATTTCGCTGCCAACAAGACCGTCCTGCCGGCCGCGCTGAAACTGGTCAAGGATCACTACGCCGGCCAAGGCAAGCATTTCATCATCAGCATGGCGCCGGAGTTTCCGTACCTGACCACCTCCGGCAAATACGTCGGTTATCTGCAGGCGCTGGAAGGCTATTACGATTTCATCGCTCCGCAGTTCTACAACCAGGGCGGCGACGGGGTCTGGGTGCCGGAAGCCAATAACGGCAACGGGGCGTGGATCGCCCAGAACAACGACGCGATGAAAGAGGACTTTCTCTATTACCTGACCGAGAGCCTGGTGACCGGTACTCGCGGTTTTACGAAGATCCCGGCGGACAAGTTCGTCATCGGCCTGCCGTCCAACGTCGATGCGGCCGCTACCGGCTACGTGATCGACAAAACCGTAGTCGGCAACGCGATGAAACGCCTGGCGGTCAAAGGGCATCCGATCAAGGGCCTGATGACCTGGTCGGTGAACTGGGACAACGGCACCAGCAAGGATCGCGTGCCGTACAACTGGGAATTCAGTCGGCGTTATGGACCACTGATTCACGGGGCGCCGTCTACGGCGCAGGGCACTGATGCCGCAACGGTGAACGTGGCACATCAGTAGTCAATGAACGAAAAGCCCGGTAGCGCTGCCGGGCTTTTTTTTCGTCGGCGGTTCGCATCAATTCACCTACCATGGCCATCTTCCGATGACAAAAAAGGATCAGGCGTCATGTCCAACACAGCCGAGCGGGTCAACATCGTCGATACCCAGGTGTTGTCCCACGACTGGTATCTGCTGAAGAAAATCACCTTCGACTATCACCGCAACAACGGTGACTGGCAGCGTCAGACGCGCGAGGTCTACGACCGTGGCAATGGCGCGGCGATCCTGCTGTTCAACCGCGAGCAACGGACCGTGGTGCTGACCCGGCAGTTCCGTCTGCCGGTGTTCGTCAACGGTCATGACGGTTTGCTGATTGAAGTGGCGGCCGGACTGCTTGAAGGCGCGGCGCCAGAGCAGCGCATCCGCGACGAGGCCGAGGAAGAAACCGGTTACCGCGTGCATGACGTGAAGAAGGTGTTCGAGGCCTACATGAGCCCCGGCTCGGTGACCGAGAAACTGCACTTTTTCATCGCCGAGTACGATGCCTCGTCAAAGGTCAGTGAAGGGGGCGGTCTGGAAGAGGAAACCGAAGAGCTGGAAGTGCTGGAGTGGCGTTTCGACGACGCGCTGGCGGCGTTCCAGCGCGGCGAGATTTGCGATGCCAAGACCATCATGCTGCTGCAATACGCGGCGATGAATAACCTGTTCGGCGGTTAAAACAGATCGCCGGTTTTACCGATGTCCGACCACTGGCCACCCTCCAGGGTCAGCAAGCGCTCTTTGGCTTCAAGGCCTCCGGCAAACCCGGTCAGTTTTCCTGAGGCGCCGATGACTCGATGGCACGGCGCAATGATCGAAATCGGATTGCGCCCGTTCGCCGCGCCGACGGCACGCACCGCACTCGTGTGGCCGATCTGTTCGGCGATCTGGCTGTAGGTGCGGGTTTCGCCAAACGGAATGGTCAGCAGCGCGGCCCAGACCTTTTTCTGGAACTCGGTGCCGGCAAAGTCCAGCTCCAGATCGAACGCGTTTCGCGTTCCTGCAAAATATTCTTCCAGCTGACGCGCGGTTTTCATCAGCACCGGATTGTCCGGTGATTCGCTCATCGGCCCGAGGCGCACCCGGTTCGGTTTGTCGTTTTCCCAGAGGATGGCGGCCAGACGTGAGCCGTTCGCGACCAGCTTCAACTCGCCGACAGGCGAGGGCAGGGTGATGAACGTATAGGCCATGGGAAAAACTCCGGTACGGGGGCGAAAACTGCGCCCAGCATACTGCCGGATCGGGGAGGCGCAAACCGTAATCGCGGCCATACTGGCTGATGCTCTTGAAGCGCTTTCCTACCTTATAAAAAGAAGAGACCGACTCATGAAGTACGAACCTTTTGCCAAATCGCTGATTGCGACCTCATTGGCGCTCAGCTGCCTCATGGCCCACGCCGCCTCGGTTGCCCCGGTCGCCGCCGAAAACGGCATGGTGGTCACCGCCCAGCACCTGGCCACTCACGTGGGTGTCGACGTGTTGAAAAGTGGCGGCAACGCGGTGGATGCGGCGGTCGCCGTGGGCTATGCACTGGCGGTGGTTTACCCGGCGGCGGGCAACCTCGGTGGTGGTGGTTTCATGACCATTCAACTGGCGGACGGACGCAAGACCTTCCTCGACTTCCGCGAAAAAGCCCCGCTGGCCGCGACAGCCAACATGTACCTCGACAAGGACGGCAACGTCATTCCGGATCTGAGCACCCGTGGCCACCTCGCGGTCGGCGTTCCGGGCACTGTGTCCGGCATGGAGCTGGCGCTGAGCAAGTACGGCACCAAGCCGCGCAAGGAAATGATTGCCCCGGCCATCAAGCTGGCCGAAGACGGTTTTGCGCTGGAACAGGGTGACGTCGAGCTGCTGGAATACGCCACTGACGTGTTCAAGAAAGACATCAAGGATTCCGGTGCGATCTTCCTGAGCAACGGCGAACCGATGCAGGTCGGGCAGAAACTGGTGCAGAAGGACCTGGGCAAGACCCTGCGCACCATTTCCGAAAAAGGCGCCGACGGTTTCTATAAAGGCTGGGTGGCCGACGCCATCGTCACCTCCAGCCAGGCCAACAAGGGCATCATCACCCAGGCCGACCTCGACAAATACAAGACCCGCGAACTGGCCCCGGTGGAGTGCGACTATCGCGGCTATCACGTTGTGTCCGCACCGCCGCCAAGTTCCGGCGGGGTGGTGATCTGCCAGATCATGAACATCCTCGAAGGCTATCCGATGAAGGATCTGGGCTTCCATTCGGCCCAGGGCATGCACTACCAGATCGAGGCGATGCGCCACGCGTACGTGGATCGCAACAGCTATCTTGGCGACCCGGATTTCGTGAAGAACCCGATCGAGCACCTGCTGGACAAGAACTACGCGACCAAGCTGCGTAACGCGATCCAGCCGCAGAAGGCCGGTGTGTCGGCAGAACTCAAACCCGGCGTCGCCCCCCATGAGGGCAGCAACACCACGCACTATTCGATCGTCGACAAATGGGGCAACGCGGTCTCGGTCACCTACACCCTCAACGACTGGTTCGGTGCGGGCGTGATGGCGAGCAAGACCGGGGTGATCCTCAACGATGAAATGGACGACTTCACCTCCAAGGTCGGCGTGCCGAACATGTACGGCCTGGTGCAAGGCGAAGCCAACGCCATCGCTCCGGGCAAGGCTCCGTTGTCATCGATGAGCCCGACTATCGTCACCAAGGACGGCAAAGTGGTGATGGTGGTCGGTACGCCGGGTGGCAGTCGCATCATCACCGCGACCCTGCTGACCATGCTCAACGTCATCGACTACGGCATGGGCCTGCAGGAAGCGGTCGATGCGCCACGCTTCCACCAGCAGTGGATGCCGGAGGAAACCAACCTCGAAGACTTCGCCGCGAGCCCCGACACGAAGAAGATTCTCGAGAGCTGGGGCCACAAGTTCGCGGGCCCGCAGGACGCCAACCACATCGCCGCGATCCTGGTCGGTGCACCGTCGCTGGGTGGTAAACCGGTCGGCAAGAACCGCTTTTACGGCGCCAACGATCCACGGCGCAACACCGGGTTGTCATTGGGTTACTGAGCAGAGTAAAAAGGGGGCGGGCACACGTCCGCCCCTGTCTCAAGGACCGATCAAGGAAGGCTCACCATGACCACCGCATTGCTGATCATCGATGTCCAGCGCGCCCTGTGCACAGGCGAATACGAATGCCACGACATCAAACGGGTGATCGATACCATCAACGGCCTCAGCGCCCGCGCGCGTCAATCGGGTGTGCCGGTGGTGTTGATCCAGCACAACGAAAAGGACAGTCCGTTAGCTCACGGTGCCGAAGGCTGGCAACTGGCTGACGGCCTGGCCACCACACCCGGCGATCTGCGCGTCGACAAGACTGCGAACGACTCGTTCTACCAGACCAACCTGCAGAAACTGATCCCCCGGGAAGATTTCGACCGCCTGGTGATTTGCGGTCTGCAAACCGATTACTGCGTCAACGCCACCGTGCGCCAGGCCCATCAACTGGGCTACGACGTGGAGCTGGCGGCCGATGCGCACTCCACCGTCGACAACGGCAACATGAGCGCCGAAGACATCATCGCCGAACACAACAAGGACTGGGCGCACCTGACCGGTTCCGTGGCGCGGATCGATGTTAAGCCGGCGGCCGGGATCACATTCTGACTCGTTCTTGCGCAAGAGCCCGGTTGCCCGCGAGCAACCAGTGAAAAATCCAGAGCATCGACAGCCCGGGCCCGGCATACTGCCGCCGCCTCAGGAATGGAATCTGTCGATGCTCGCTTTCAATCTCCGTCACGCCTTGCTGCTGACCTCTCTCGTATTTGCTACCTCCTCGCACGCTGCCAGTTTCGACTGTGCTGGCGCTTCCAGCCCGGTTGAAAAAGCCGTTTGTGCGGATCCGTATACCTCGAGTCTCGATGAAAAACTCGGGGCGCTCTGGCGGACAGCGGTGGCGCAGGTAGCTGATCCGCAAGCGCTCAAGGCTGATCAGCGTTCATGGTTGAAACAACGCAATCAATGCGCTGCCAATAGCTCCTGCCTGCGCCGTGAATATTTGATGCGTCTGAAAGCGCTTGAATACGTGGCCAAGCCTTTCAGCTGGGATGCCACCTGGCAGATGATTCCGTGGGGCGTTTCATCGGCGGCAGAAGTCACAACCAAGCGTGTGGACGCCACGCATATTGCCTTTGATGTTTCTGCGTCAAATGGTGGCAACTCTGGTGATATGGACGGTGTGGCCACAATTGACGGTGCCGTAGCGCATTTCGCTGAAGGCAACTGCACCCTGAAGTTCAGCGCGCTCAACGGTTTGCTGGATGTTGATTCCGACGGAGGTGAGGGGGCTTGTGGTGGCGGGATGGGCGTTTACTACGATGGAAGGTATGTGGCATCTGACCAACCGATCGCGATTGAATACGACTTGCTGAGCCTTGGCGTTGTGCGTACGCAGCAAGAAGATCTGGCATTACGCACGTTGCTCAAAAATGACTATCAGACGCTGCTGCAAAATAGCGGCTCAATGGCAGCCGGCGAGACCTCTGGTGATGTGCCGGGGGGTGAGGTCAATGAGTTCTGGCTGCGAGGCCTGGCTTCCAGCAACGCGGCGATTCTGATGAGCGCGCCGGGCGGCCGAGTTTGGCTGGTGTTATTGGTTTTCGATGAGCAACGCAAAGTCAGGGCGCGGTATTACACCAACGTTCCCAAATGGAAAAAGCGGGTGCCTGATGTGCTGCTGGCATGGCGTGAACGTTTGGCGGGGGATGCGACACTACCTCTGGACCTGATGCCCTGACTCTCCCGTTCAGGTCGCAAACATCAACCTGCGAACATCACTCACCGGCTCGGACACCGCTCCGCTCAACACCAACCGCGTAATCGTCTCCGCCGCCACCGCATAATCCTCATCCTGCGGCACCTCCCGCCCGGTGATGCGCCCCATCTGCCAGCCAATGTTGGTGTAGGTGCGCGTCGCCGACCAGATAAACAGCATTAAATGCTCTGGATCGACCGGCGCCAGCAGCCCGCGATCGATCCAGCTGCGCAGGCACTCGACATTGCGCCGGGCTTCGCCGTGCAGCAGGTCGCGGCATTCGTCGGGCAACTGGCGGCCACCGAGCAGCAACTCTCCGCTGAAAACCTTGGCGATCGCCGGATGCTCGCGGGCAATGCGGATACGGGCGGCGACGTAGGCGCGCAGGCCGATCAGCGGATCATCACTCTCGCGCAGCACCGCCGAGGCTTCCAGCAACGGTTCGACGAAGCCGAGCAGCACTTTGCCGTAAAGGTTTTCCTTGCTCTGGAAGTAGTAATACAGGTTGGCCTTGGGCACACCGGCACGGGCGGCGATGTCGCGGGTCTGGGTCGCGTCGAAGCCGTTGGCGGCGAATTCTTCACTGGCGGCGGCCAGGATCAGTTGCTGGTTGCGTTCGCGGATGCTGCTCATGGACGGCATGGAGGGTCTGGCCATTTCGGGTTCGCAATATACAAAACCATATAGCGAATAAGCCAGCGAACTCGCTCCTCAGCGCTATGCTGGTTTCAATTTCGGTAACCTCAGGAAAGTGACAATGACCCTTCAGGCACTGCGCGCCACGACGATTCACCTCGACGCGGTGGCGAAGCTGTTCGACGCCTATCGCGGTTTTTATGGCCAGCCGTCAAATCTCGAGCAATCGCGGACCTTCATCGCCGAACGCATGGCCTTTAATGAATCGGCGATTTTTCTGGTTGAGGATGAAAGCGGTGAGGCGCTGGGATTCGTGCAGTTGTACCCGACGTTTTCTTCGATAGACGCCCATCGCACATGGCTGCTCAGCGATCTGTTCACTACGCCGGCCGCCCGTGGTCGTGGGGTCGGGCGATTATTGATGAACACCGCCCGCGACTTTGCCGTCGAAACCGGCGCCAAGGGCCTGGTGCTGGAAACCGCCACCGACAATTTCACCGCCCAGGGATTGTACGAATCACTCGGCTGGGTGCGCGATACGGGCTACTACACGTACACCCTCGATTTGCGCCAAAGCTGAGTCGGCGCGAACTTTTTCACGGTTTTCCCGAATCAGGTCTTTTCCCGGACGTAGACGATCACTAGAATCCGCCCCGGCGCTCCGCAATGGAGGCTCTTTGATATCACTTTAGGGACGACATCATGCAATTCGGGAAAATCCTTGCGCTGGGTCTGGTGCTCGCGCTGGGCGGCTGTGCCAGTTTCACCAAGGACGAAGTGGCCCCGGTCACGCTGCCATCGATGGCCAGCTACGCCAACAAGCCAAACGTCTATGTCGATTTCGACTTTTACCAGGGCGAGCCGAAAAGCGCTTCAGCCGTGGAAATGCCACAAGCTCGTGACATGCTCAAACCGCAACTGCAAACCGTCCTGAAGGATTCCGGTTTGTTCGGTCGTGTCACCTTCGACAAGTTCGAGAAGCAGCCCGGTGACTACAGCCTGCGCCTGAAAATGTACAACCATCCACCGAATGGCGGTCAGATGGTGCTGGCGTTCATCAGTGGTCTGAGCATGACGATCATCCCGGCCTATGCCACCGACCAGTACACCATGAGCCTGGAAACCCTCGATCAGCAAGGTCAGCCGCTGTCCACCGCGAGTAACCACGACGCGGTCGGCACCTGGATGGGCATCTGGTTCCTTCCGCTGGCGTTCAATACACCGAAAGCAGCAGTGACCGATACGTTCACTCGGCAGGTCAATGCGTTGCTCAAGGAATGGGCCGACAGCAACCGTCCGAAATATTCGGGTATCTGACTCACTCCAGCAGCAAAAAAAAGAGCCGCAATCGCGGCTCTTTTTTTTGCCCTTACTTCAGGGCCTGAATGAACTGTGGATCGCTGTACAGATTCTTCAGCAAGTCCTGCAGCATCGGGTTGTAAGCGTTGGTCGCGTTGGGAATCGCGATAACACCGAAAAAGCTGCTGTCCCACTGATGGCTGACATCTTTGGTGGCGTCGTACACCACATCGTTGCCATTGCGCAGGGTGAAGCGCGCAGCGATGGTGCCGTCACCTGTGCCCATACCGGCGTTCAACTGGTTCTTCACCACCAGCACTTGCAGATGACGGGTCGCCTGCGGGTCGAGCAGACCGGCCTTGCGCAGTTCTTCGGTGATCGCGTCCTGGATATGCGCCGGGATGCTGCCTGTCGGCGACTTGATCGGGTTGGCGCGGACCATCAACGAGCCTTCACCCGACTCGGCGGTAACCTGTGGATTGCTGATCGCGTGCAGCGGCGGGGTTTGCTTGAGCTTCTGAACGTTGTCGAAGCTTGGCTCGTAACGGGTCATGGTCATGCCACAGCCTTGCAGGAGCAGAGCAAACAGCGGGACCAACAGCAGCGATTTTTTCACGGCAGTTCCTTGCGCGTTGAGAAGGGGGGCGAATTATGGGCAGAGTGCCATCATTGGGCAACTCTGTTTGCCGTCCATCATTCACGTTGACGCAACAAACCCTCGATCTGCGCCAGCTCCCAGGTACTCAGCAGACTGACCGGGTCGGTGCCGAAACGCTGCCGGGTGTCGAGCGTCCACTCGCGACCGTCCGGGCAAAGACAATCAGCGCAGTGATGCAAGCGCCGGCCGTCGAAGTCCAGGTGCAAACGCCAGCCTTCGATGTCGACCGCAACCCGATCCGCTCGCGCGTCCATCACCCGCAAGGCACACACGCCCAACGCGGCATCGCGCAAGCGCTGGCACACTTCGCGGCTGGTCAGTTCGGTCGACATCCGGTGCTCCAATGGCTTAAAACAGCGCGCCAGCATAGAGCGAACGCCAACGGTTGTCAGCGATCACTGGCCCACGCCGGGGCATTTGCGTAACATCTGCAACCCTCTTTTTCCGCGGCGCTCTTTTGCGCAAATGCATGCGGCCGCGCCCGTCGGCCGCTCTGTCAGGTAAGCCATGAAACCGATTCGTCTGCGCGCCGATGTCCTGGCCGGACTCACCACCTCGTTTGCCCTGTTGCCCGAATGCATTGCGTTTGCGCTGGTGGCTCACCTCAACCCCCTGATGGGCCTGTACGGCGCCTTCATCATTTGCACGCTGACTGCGTTGTTCGGTGGCCGACCGGGCATGGTCTCCGGCGCGGCCGGTTCGATGGCGGTGGTGATCGTCGCGCTGGTGGTGCAACACGGCGTGCAGTACCTGCTGGCGACGGTGTTGCTCGGCGGCTTGATCATGATGGCGTTCGGGCTGTTGCGGCTGGGCAAACTGGTGCGCATGGTGCCGCACCCGGTGATGCTCGGGTTCGTCAACGGTCTGGCGATCATCATCGCGCTGGCGCAACTGGAGCATTTCAAGAGCGGTGAACAGTGGCTCAGCGGCACGCCGCTGTACCTGATGACCGGGCTGGTGCTGCTGACCATGGCCATCGTCTACATCCTGCCGCGCCTGACCCGCGCCGTGCCGCCGGCGCTGGTGGCGATCCTCGGCGTCGGATTGCTGGTCTACCTGTTCGGCCTGCCAACCCGCACCCTCGGCGACATGGCGCACATCGCCGGCGGCCTGCCGACGTTCGCGCTGCCGGACATCCCGTGGACGCTGGACACCCTGCGCATCATCGCGCCCTACGCGATTCTGATGGCGTTGGTCGGCCTGCTGGAAACCCTGCTGACCCTCAATCTCACCGACGAAATCACCGAAACCCGTGGCTATCCGGATCGCGAATGCGTGGCGCTGGGCGCGGCGAACGTGGTTTCCGGTGCGTTCGGCGGCATGGGTGGTTGCGCCATGATCGGACAGACCGTGATCAACCTGAGTTCCGGCGGGCGCGGGCGTTTGTCCGGGGTAGTGGCCGGGGTTTTGATTCTGCTGTTCATTCTGTTTCTGTCGCCGCTGATCGAGCGGATTCCGCTGGCGGCGCTGGTGGGAGTGATGTTCGTGGTGTCGCAGCAGACCTTTGCCTGGGCTTCGCTGCGGGTGCTGAACAAAGTGCCGCTCAACGATGTGCTGGTGATCATCGCGGTAACTACCATCACGGTGTTTACCGACCTGGCCACGGCAGTGCTGTGCGGGATCATCATTGCGGCGCTGAATTTTGCCTGGCAGCAAGCGCGCGAGTTGTACGCCGATGAACATCTGGAAGCGGACGGCAGCAAACTGTATCGCCTGCACGGCACGTTGTTTTTTGCCTCGACCACGCCGTTCCTCAATCAGTTCGACCCGGCCAGTGACCCGCAACGGGTGACGCTGGATTGCCGGCACCTGAGCTTTGTCGATTACTCGGCCATCGCCGCGCTGAAAACCTTGCGCGAACGCTACGCCAAGGCCGGCAAGCAGTTGCAGGTGTTTCACCTGTCCGAGCGCTGCAAGAAGTTGTTGAAACGCGCCGGGGTCGATCACGACTGACGCGTCCGACGCAGTACAAAATTCAATGTGGGAGCGAGCTTGCTCGCGATAGCGGAGTATCAATCGACAAAGATGCTGACTGATCCACCGCCATCGCGAGCAAGCTCGCTCCCACTGTTTTTTGCATTACGCTGGATTTTCGATTGCGGGGAAATCGATGTCGGTCAGCGCCACGTTGTTCAGGTAGTTGGTGAGGGTTTGCGCGGCGACGACGGCGATCACTTCGATGATCTTCTTGTCGTCGATGCCGGCGGCGCGGGCGGCGGCGATCTGTTCATCGCTCAGATGACCACGGGTTTCGGTCAGTTGATGGGCGAGGGTGGCAAAAGCATTCAGCCGACCGTGACGCGCTTCGATGATTTCTTCTGCTGCCAGCCCGGCCTTGCTGGCGAACAGGGTGTGCGCCGCCAGGCAGTAATCGCAACCGTTGACTTGTGAGGTGGCCAGATACACCGCCTCTTTTTCCTTGGCGCTCAGTGAGGTCTTGCCCAGAGTGGCCGAGATTTGCACGTAGGCATCCAGCGCGACAGGCGCAGTGGCCAGGGTCTTGAACAGGTTCGGCAGGAAGCCGATTTTTTTCTGCACGCCTTCAAGTGTCGGGCGAGTGGCGTCGGTAGCGGTTTCGAGGCTGAGAGGGGCGATGCGGCTCATGGTGATTCTCCGAAAGTCCGGTGCGAAGTGCGCCGGGGATGGAGTGAATGCTACGGAGCGCGACTGGTGCCTTGGGTGCAAATCGTCGAGGATATGCGACAGATCGTCCAAACCTGTCCTTGCGAGAATCAGTCATGGATCGCCTTTCTACGTTGCTCAGCCATTTCGGCGTCAATGCCGGCACCTTTCACAGCGGCACGTTTTGCGGGGTGAGCGCCTACGGCGGTGATCAGGTGTGCGGGCATGTGCACCTGTTGCAGGCGGGCGAGTTGTTGCTCAAACCGGGTAATGATCCTGAAATCTCGCTCAACGAACCGACCCTGATCTTTTTCCCCCGCCCCATGGCCCATCGCTTGTTCGCCAACGAAGCCATGGGCACGCAACTGGTGTGCGCTTCCCTGACCTTCGACGGCGGCGCGGGCAATGCTTTGGCGGCGGCGCTGCCGGATTATCTGGTGCTGAAACTCGCCGACCTTCCGGAAATGACCAACACCCTGGAGTGGCTGTTCAAGGAAGCCTTCGATGGGCACTGCGGGCGCGAAGCGGTGATGGATCGGCTGTTCGAATTGCTGGTGATTCTGCTGCTGCGCCACCTCATCAGCAGTCGCAACCAACAGCCGGGGATGATGTCGGGACTGGCCGATCCGAAGATTTCCCGAGCCTTGAACCTGATGCACGAGCAACCGGCCAAGGCCTGGAGCGTCGCTGAACTGGCGAGCGCCGCCAACCTGTCCCGCGCCGGTTTCGCCGAACACTTCCGGCGGGTGGTGGGGCAGACGCCGGTGGATTATCTGGTGAGCTGGCGGATCAGCCTCGCGCAAAAACGCCTGCGCGAGGGACGGCCGATTGCCCTGATCGCCGAAGAGGTCGGTTATGAAAGCCCTTCGGCGCTGGCCCGGGCGTTTCGGCGTAAGACCGGGCTCAGCCCGCGAGAATGGAAATCCGGTGCGAGCTGAAAACTATTTGGCGAATTTCTTCGCCCCGGCCACGCACAGGATCACCCCCAGGGTGACCACGAGCATGCCGACGCTGACATGTTCATGCAGCAAGGTCGCGGCCAGTGCCAGGCCAAAAAACGGTTGCAGCAATTGCAGCTGTCCGACCGCCGCAATTCCGCCCTGAGCCAGCCCGCGATACCAGAACACAAAACCAATCAGCATGCTGAACAGCGAAACGTACGCCAGACACACCCACGCCGACACACTGATACCGCTGAACGAGGCGGGCGCCAGCCACACGCTCAGCACGGCCATCACCGGCAGCGACAGCACCAGCGCCCAACAGATCACCTGCCAGCCGCCGAGGGTGCGCGACAGTTTTGCGCCTTCGGCGTAACCGAGGCCGCAGGCGAGAATCGCCGCCAGCATTAGCAGATCGCCAGTGGGCGAGGCGGTCAGGCCTTGCGAGATAGCGAAGCCGACCACCAGCGAACTGCCCAGCACCGAAAAAATCCAGAACACCGGACGCGGCCGTTCACCGCCGCGCAACACGCCGAAAATCGCCGTCGCCAGCGGCAGCAATCCTACAAACACAATGGAATGCGCTGACGTCACGTATTGCAGCGCCAAAGCCGTCAACAACGGAAAACCCACAACCACGCCCAGCGCGACGATCAGCAACGACAACCACTGATCCCGCGCCGGACGCCGTTCGCGAAACAACCACAGCAAGCACAACGCCAGGGCGCCGGCGATGGTCGCGCGGATGACGGTGAGAAATACCGGGTCGAATTCCAGCACCGCCAGCCGCGTGGCCGGCAGCGAGCCGCTGAAGATCACAACGCCGATGAAGCCATTGATCCAGCCGCTGGTTTTTTCCAGGGCCGGGGTGCCGAGTTGGGTGGTTCGTTCCATACGCATTGCGCTCAGTGGTGGGTTGCGTTGAAACAATCCTAGGGACGAGAATCAGGACAATCAAAGAATTGTCATGGATACAGCCCGACATGCCGCGCTCCCGTTACAAGACCCTCGTCGACACCTACGCGGCGGACATTCGCAGCGGTCGTCTGCTGCCCGGCACTCGCTTGCCGACTCATCGGCAACTGGCAGCGAGCGAAGGGCTGGCGCTGGTCACGGCTTCGCGGGTGTACGCCGAACTTGAGGCCATGGGCCTGGTCAGCGGCGAAGCCGGGCGCGGCACGTTTGTGCGGGAAACGTCGTTGTTGCCGGGGCAGGGCATCGACCAGAAAGACGTCGCGGTCGGCATGATCGACCTCAACTTCAACTACCCGTCATTGCCGGGGCAGGCCGAGCTGCTGCGCACCGCGTTGCGGCAACTCGCGTTGTCCGGCGACCTTGAAGCGCTGCTGCGTTATCAGCCCCACGCCGGTCGCCAGCATGAACGGGCCTCGGTGGCGCGGCATCTGCAAATGCGGGGTTTGAGTGTCGAGGCCGAGCAGGTGCTGATCGTCAACGGCGCCCAGCAAGGGCTGGCGGTGACGCTGATGGCGCTACTCAAGCCCGGCGATGTGATCGCTGCCGACGCGTTGACCTATTCGGGATTCAAAGTGCTGGCCGAAGCGCTGCACCTGGAAGTGGTGGCGATTCCCGTCAATGAGCAGGGCCCCGATCTGGCGGCCTTAGACAAACTCTGCCGCCAACGACCCGTGCGTGCGGTTTACAGCATGCCGACCCTGCACAACCCACTGGGCTGGGTGATGCCTTTGGAGCAACGTGAGGATTTGATCGAGATTGCCCGCCGGCATGATCTGACGATCATCGAGGATGCGGCCTACGCCTTTCTGGTCGATAACCCGCCGCCCCCGTTGGCAGATCTGGCACCGGAGCGCACGGTCTACGTGTCGGGCCTGTCGAAAAACATCGCCACCGGCCTGCGTGTCGGCTTCATCGCCGCGCCGGTCGAGCAGGTGGCGGCGCTGGAACGGATCATCCGCGCGACGACCTGGAACACCCCCGGCGTGATGACCGCCATCGCCTGCGGCTGGCTCGACGACGGCACCGTCACCTTGCTCGAAGCGCAAAAGCGCAGCGACGCCCAGGCCCGGCAAGTTCTGGCCGCGCAGATCCTCGAAGGCCTGCCGACTGTCGGCCATCCTTCTTCGTATTTTCTTTGGCTGCCGCTGCCGGAAGATGTTCGGGCCGACCACATCGTGGTCGAATTGATGCACGAACAGGTTTCCGTTACCACCGCCGAACCTTTCGCCGTGTCTACCCATGTGCCCCACGCGATTCGTCTGGCGCTGGGCTCGGTGGACATGCTTGTCCTGCGTCAAGCCTTGCTCAAAGTCCGCAAGGTCGTGGGCGCCTACCTGTAGCGCAACTTGCCGCGCACGATTACCCTTGGCGCCGCCGACGATCTGGAAAACCCTGATGAAAAACGCTGCATTAACGTTCGCCCTGATCCTCAACGCAGGCCTGCTCAGCACGCCAGCACTGGCTGCCGGGGACGCCGAGGCCGGCGCAAAAATCTTCCCGCGCCTGTGCGGCGGCTGCCACCAGGTCGGCGAATCCGCCCGCCCGGGCTTCGGCCCGGAACTCAACGGTATCATCGGTCGCCCGGCCGGGACGTCGGCGAATTACGTGTATTCCGACGCGATGAAAAACTCCGGCCTGACCTGGAACCGTGAAACGCTGACGGCGTATCTGAAGGATCCGAAGGGCGTGGTGCCGGGGACGCGGATGATCTTCTGGGGACTGAGTGACGAGGAGAAGATCGATAATCTGTTGGCGTATTTGCAGACGTTCTCTCAGCAATGAAGATCCGGTGAGGGAGCTGCGTAAGGCAGCTCCCGCGTGAATATCGTACTCATGTCGCGCGCTCAGCCTGCCCGGCAAACCACCCCATCACCACCGCACAAGCCGGATGCGCAGCCGCCGACGGCTGCAAGCACAACGAATAAATCCCTCCGGTTTTCAGCGGTTGCCCGAACGGCACCACCAGCACGCCGCGCTCGATGGATTCCGCCGCCAGCGTCATGTCCGTCACTGCGACGCCCAATCCCCGCGCCGCCGCATCCAGTGCCAGTTCATCGAGGTTGAACGGGATATGCCGGTAATCCTCCAGCGGTTTGCCGTCGTTCGCCGCCAGCCATTCGATCCACGCCTGACGATCCGCCGAGCGATGCAGCAGCGGGAAGCGCAGCAGTTCTTCCACTGAGCGCGGCGCATCGGCAAGGCTCGGGGCGCAGACCGGCACCAGGGTTTCCTGAAACAGGGTCAGGCAATCCGGATCGCTCGATTCGGTCGGCAAGTAAAGGATGTAGGCGTCACTGTCGCTGGTCGGTTCGACGATTTCGGTGGCGACGGTTTCGATGGCCAGCGAAACCTCGGGATGACGCAGGTAAAAGTCGCTGAGTTTGGGCAACAGCCAGCGCACCGCCAACGACACATGCATGCGAATGCGGAACGGGCGTTTCTGCGGTGTCAGGCGTTCTTCGAGGGTTTTCAGCTGCTCGAAAATGCTCCGCGCGCTGGCCAGAACCTGCTCGCCTTCCGGGGTCAGGCGCAGGCTGCGGCTGGTGCGCAAGAACAACGGGACGTTGAAGTGGCTTTCCAGCTGCTGGATCTGCCGGCTGACGGCGCTTTGAGTCAGGCACAGCTTCTGCGCGGCCAGGGTGAAGCTGCCGGAGTTGGCGACCTCTACCAGCGCCTGCATGGCTTGCAGCGACGGGACGTGGCGAATTTTATCCATGCGTTTTCCGAATGGCTCGATGATTTCTTAGCGTTGGTGAGGCGTTCGAAGACCTTATAGATTCTAGCTCTGGTGGTGATCTTCACAACGTGGGCATGCGATTCACGCATGGCCATGGTTGGAAGGCAAGCCGCCGAATGACCGTCGAATGAGGTGATGCATGGAAAATGTCAGTGGCTGGATCGCGCAAACCGCAAGCGCTGCGCAGCGGGATCGCCTGAGCGGTGCGCAAAAGGCCGACTGGCTGGTGATCGGCGCCGGAATCACCGGTCTCAGCGCCGCCCATCATCTGGCCGAGATGCACCCGCAGGCACGGATTGTCGTGGTTGATCGTCAGCGAGCGGCGCAGGGCGCTTCGGCGCGCAACTCGGGTTTTGTCGTCGCCCATGAACATCCGGCGGACAGCGAATTGATTGGCGGGCAGGGCTTTGCCGGATTTGAAGTCGACACGATGATTTCCCGCGCGGCCAGTGAAGAAGTCCGAGAACGGATTGCCCGTCACGCCATCGATTGCGACTTCCGTGACAGCGGCTATTTCTTCGCGGTCAACGATCCGGCCAAGCTCAATCAGGTCGACGCCAAACTGGCCACGCTGCGCGTACTCGATGCCCGCGCGGAGTTTCTGCAAGGCGAGGAGCTGAGCCGCAAACTCGGCACTCCTCACTATCAGGCTGCGATTTGGTGCGGTAACGGCAACGCGTTACTGCAACCGGCCAAATACGTGAAGGGTTTGCTCGATGCACTCCCGGGCAATGTCAGCGTGTACGAAAACACCGACATCACGGGGCTCGAGCGTTTGAGTCAGGGACGGATTCGGGCCAATTCACTGGATGGCAGCATCGAGGCAGGAAAGGTACTGGTCTGCCTGAACGCCTTCATTCCACGGGTCGGCATCGATGACAGCGCCACGTTTCCGATGGAACTGAGTGCCAGCCTTACGCGCCCGCTCACGGACCAGGAGTTCGCTGCTATCGGTTCGGTCGAACCGTGGGGCGTGCTGTCGACTCGTCCGCTGGGCGCCACGGTTCGGCTGACGCCGGATCGCCGGGTGATGATCCGCAACACCGCCGAATACCGCACGCGGGACCTCTCCAGCAGCGAACTTGCGCTGCGTCGTCAACACCATGTCCGGGGTTTGCAACGGCGCTTTCCGTTCCTCGGCGAGCACGACATCCAATACACCTGGACCGGCCATTTGAGCGCGACCCGCAGCGGTCAGGCGTATTTCGACCAGGTGGAAGAGGGCGTGTTTGCCGTCGCCGGTTGCAACGGCTCGGGCGTGGCGCGCGGAACCTTGTGGGGGCGACTGCTGGCGGAACTGGCATGCGGCGTCGATTCGCCACTGCTGCAATCGGTAAGGCAACGGGCCCAGCCCGGCTGGCTGCCGCCGCGACCTTTCTTCGATATCGGCGCCATGGTGCGCATGCGCGTGGAGGCGGTCAGGGCCAGAACAGAAATCTGAAAATTCGCACATCCCACAAGAACAAAAGCCACTCAATTCAGGTGACAGAACATGCGCGTCCACACACTTTCCCTGGCGGTCTTGCTCGCCACCGGTTCCTCGTTCGCCCTGGCCGATGAAACCGTCAACATCTCCAACTGGAGCAGTTACATCGCCGACGACACCCTGGCGAACTTCACCAAAGACACCGGCATAAAGACCACTTACGACATCCACGACAGCAATGAAGTGCTGGAATCGAAGTTGATGACCGGCAATACCGGTTACGACGTGGTCAGCCCGTCGAACCACTTTCTGTCGCGGCTGATCAAGGCGGGCGCCATCCAGAAACTCGACAAGTCGCAGCTGCCGAACTGGAAGAATCTCGATCCGCAGTTGATGCAGAAACTTGAAGTCAACGATCCGGGCAATCAATACGGTTATCCGTACATGTGGGGTACCGCCGGTATCGGCTACAACGTCGAGAAGATCAAGGCGATCTTCGGCAACACCGATGTCACGCGTTCGTGGAAGCTGTTTTTCGAAGAGGACAACATCAAGAAGTTGAGCCAGTGCGGTGTAGCGATCATCGACAACCCGACCCAAGTGTTGCCGATCACGCTCAACTATCTGGGCTTGCCGCCGCACAGCCACGAACCGGCGGATTACAAAAAGGCCGAAGCCGCTTTGTTCAAGATTCGCCCGTACGTGCAGTACTTCCATACTTCGAAGTACATCAGCGATCTGGCCAATGGGAATGTTTGCGCAGTGATCGGCTTCAACGGTGATGTTGTGCAGGCGGCTGCCAGTGCCCGGGAAGCGAAGAACGGTATCGACATCGCTTATTCGATTCCCGAAGAAGGCACGACCCTGTGGTTCGACATGGTGGTCATGCCGAAAAACGCGCCCCACGAAAAGAACGGCTACGCCTACATGAACTATCTGCTTGAGCCGAAGGTGATCGCCAACATCAGAAACAGCATTCACTACGCCAACCCCAACGCGGCAGCCGATGAGTTTCTGACGCCGGCGGTGAAACAGGATTCGGCGATCTATCCACCCAAAGCGGTGATGGACAAGTTGTTCACTGTGGAAGAACTGCCGGCGGCGATTGCCCGACTGACGACGCGCTTGTGGACCCGGCTTAAAACCAACACTTGAATATGAAACATGGCCTGGTTTGATACTAATGCGCCATCACTTGCGGTAAAGTGCGCGCCGCCCGAGAGACGGATCCCGGGCGTTTTCCCATGGAGTCTTGAAGTGAAATACCTCAGCAAAGTCGTCGCCGCCGCCCTGATCGGTGCGGTTCTGGCAGGTTGCACCGGCACCCCGATGAACACTAAACAATACGACAGCAGCCAATACACCGTGATTGGCCACAGCGAAGCCACCGCCACCGGTCTGCTGCTGTTCGGCGTCATCCCGATCCAGCAGAACAACCGCTTCGTGCGCGCCCAGACTGCCGCGATCAAAGCCAAGGGCGGCGACGCCATGATCAACACCCAGGTTCAGGAAAACTGGTTCTGGGCATGGGTTCTGACCGGTTACACCACCAAGATCTCCGGTGACGTGGTCAAACTGAAAACCGTTCAATAAGTACCGGTTGGACGTGAAAAAGCCCGGCTGATCAGGCCGGGCTTTTTGTTTGTGCAGCGGTAGAGCGTTTGACTCATGCGACGCGGCGTTCGATCAGACGGTCGGAACCACCTTCAGCGACGCGGCGTTCGATCAGACGATCCGAACCACCTTCAGCAACGCGGCGTTCGATCAGACGATCGGAGCCACCTTCAGCGACGCGGCGTTCGATCAAACGGTCGGAACCACCTTCAGCGACGCGGCGTTCGATCAGACGATCGGAGCCACCTTCAGCAACGCGACGTTCGATCAAACGATCCGAACCACCCTCAGCTACTCGACTTTCAATCAACCGGTCCGAACCGCCTTCGGCGATCATGGTGTGTGCGGGTTTGGCTGCAAAAGCGTTGACTGCAAGAACCGAGAAAGCGATGCCGAGAAGGATTTGGCGTTTCATGATCGTGTGCTCCAGGGGTGTTGTTTGTTGGGTATGGAGCCGATATTACGCCGGGGATTTTTTATGAGAACTTCATTGCGCTGATGGTGACTATCGACGCAGGCGATGCAGCGAAATCGATAGTAAACAGTTGAGCGGTGTCGCGATTAAAACACGCTTGAAGTTATGGGAAGTGTCTGTCAGTTAACGACTTTCACTTTCGGAAGCACCCTACATAAAGTGATGGTTACATCCACTAATCTGTTGCTCTTGCACAAGGAGTGACAGGTATGGCCAATCACAGTTACATGACCATCGAAGGGAAAACCCAGGGACTTATCTCGGCAGGGTGCTCGACACCGGAAACTCTGGACAACAAAGGTCAGGCCGGACATGACGATGAAATCAGAGTGTTGGCCTTTGCCCACAACCGGATGAACACCGACAAACTGATCCACAGTCCTGTCGCAATCACCAAGTGGATTGACCCGTCTTCGCCCTTGTTGGCGCGGGCACTCTCCAACAGAGAGGAAATCGACTGCTCTGTCAGCTTCTATAGAACTTCGCCGTATGGCATCGAGGAAAAGTACTTCACGATAAAGATCGGCGGGGGAGTGATTGCCGACATCACCCTGGACGTTCCCCATGCCATCCAGCAAAACGACGTTGCTCCACAGGAACGCCTCGCCATCCGCTATCGCGATATCACCTGGACCCATCATCTGGCGGGCACCAGTAGTTACAGTTTCTGGGACGCCGAGGAGTGAATAAGGCAGGCAAAGAAAAGCCCGGCTGATCAGGCCGGGTTTTTCTATATGCGCTGCTTACTTATGCAACGCGGCGTTCGATCAGACGGTAGGAACCGCCTTCAGCAACGCGGCGTTCGATCAAGCGATCGGAACCACCTTCAGCGACGCGACGTTCGATCAAACGATCAGAACCACCTTCAGCGACGCGACGTTCGATCAAACGATCAGAACCACCTTCAGCGACGCGACGTTCGATCAGACGATCAGAACCACCTTCAGCAACGCGGCGCTCGATCAGACGATCCGATCCACCTTCAGCAACGCGGCGTTCGATCAAACGATCCGAACCACCCTCAGCCAAGCGACTTTCAATCAACCGATCCGAACCGCCTTCGGCGATCATGGTGTGGGCGGGTTTGGCTGCAAAAGCGTTGACTGCAAGAACCGAGAAAGCGATGCCGAGAAGGATTTGGCGTTTCATGATCGTGTGCTCCAAGGGTGTTGTTTGTTGGGTATGGAGCCGATGTTACGCCGCGGATTTTTTATGAGAACTTCATTGAACTGATGGTGACTATCGACGCCAGCAATGAATGCCAAGACCCTTGTTCTAGGGCACCAGCGACCGAATGCACAGCTCTCCGGTGGCGCGGGTCAGGGCCAGTTCATGCAGCGCATCACGGGTCAGACCGGTGCGCGCCTTGGCCAGCCACGCCGGGCAGTTCCGGTCGTGGCGATAGGGCGTGAAGTCGGCGTATTGCTGCAGCAGACGGGTTTGCAACTCATCCAGACGCGGTCGAATCTGCTTGCCCAGATCCGGGCGCGGCGTGTCCGGCGCGGCACCGGCTGCCTGCCACTGTGCGAGCAAACCGTATTGCACCAGTTTGTTGGCCTCCATCTGTGCGGCGATCAACTGCGCGACGTCTTCCGGGTCGAGCTTGCGTTCGGCGGCCAGCTTGCGGGCGTTGTCGATCACCTGCGCCTCACGGGGACTGTCCTGGATCGGCTTGCCGCTGTCCCATTTGGTCAGGGCGACGAGGTCGCCGATGTTCAGGCGTTCGTTCAGAGTTGCTACTAAAGGTTGCAAGGATTCGGGTACGGCACCCGTTGTGGCAGCTTGCGCGGTGTTAGTGACCAGCACCAGGAGCGTGCAGGCGAGCAGGCGTGGAGATTGAAGCATGATAAATTCTCGAACGTTGTAGAGTTGGAAAAGCGTCATGGTCGAGTATTGGCATGGAGTCAGCCGGTGTTGAAAGTACTTTTTATTTGTAGCCAGAATCGTTTGCGCAGTCCGACAGCCGAACAACGGTTCGCTGATTGGCCCGGCGTGGAAACTGCGTCGGCGGGTACCGATCGCGAGGCGGGTGTCCCGGTCAGCCCTGAACTGTTGCATTGGGCTGACCTGACGACCGCAGAAACCCAATGATGCTAAAAGCCAATCTTCATGCACTCATGGCAAGTGATCGCGCACGCATGCAAATTCTTGAGATTGTAAGAGGATTGCAGCTGCCTGATTGCTGGGTCGCCGCTGGATTCGTACGTAGTCTGGTCTGGGATCATCTTCATGGACGGGTGTTCTCTGCATTGCCTTCTGATGTAGACGTCATTTGGTACGACGCGGATGACGCAAGTCCAGAGCGGGACGCGCAGTTGGAGTCATTATTAATGACGCTGGACAGCAGCATAAGTTGGTCGGTCAAGAATCAGGCAAGGATGCATCAGCGTAACGCCGATCAGCCCTATGCTTCTGCAACCGAAGCAATGATGTTCTGGCCTGAGACGGCTACAGCCATAGGCGTCAGACTTGGTGCCAACGGCATTATTGAAATAGCTGCACCGTTGGGCCTGCAGGATCTGTTTTCCCTCGTTGTCCGCCCTACGAGCAGGTTCCTCGCCGAGAAACATTCGATCTATCCGGAGCGTGTCCGCGCCAAGTGCTGGCATCTTGATTGGCCGCTTTTGCAGATCATGATGGAACGATGAACTCAGCTTCATACGCTTTTAATCAGACAGAAAAATCTTCACTGCTATTACCTCCGACAAGTCTCAAAACATCTAGCGTAATATCCAGGCAATCTTCCACCCGAGACGGACCCTCAATGCAAACCCCCGCTCAATCCCCCCTTTGGAAAACCTACCTGCTGTTCCTGGCCCCAATGGTGCTGTCGAACTTCCTGCAATCGATGTCCGGCACGGTCAACAGCATTTACATCGGTCAGATGCTCGGCACGCAGGCGCTGGCGGCGGTGTCGGGAATGTTTCCGATCATTTTTTTCTTTATCGCGCTGGTCATCGGTCTGGGCGCCGGGGCAGGGGTGTTGATCGGTCAGGCGTGGGGGGCGCGTGAGTCGCATATGGTCAAGGCGATTGCCGGGGCGACGTTGTTGTTGGGGGTGTTGATCGGGCTGGTGGCGGCGGTGCTGGGCAGTGTGTTTGCGCGTCAGGCCTTGCAGGGTTTGGGCACTCCGGCGGATGTGCTGGATGATGCGGTGGCCTATGCCCGGGTGATGATGTGGACCTTGCCGGTTGTGTTGGTGTACGTGCTGTTCACCCAGTTGTTGCGCGGGGTGAGCGACACGCTGTCGCCGATGCTGGCGCTGTTGCTGTCGACCGTGGTCGGGCTGGCGCTGACCCCGGCGTTCATTCGCGGCTGGTTCGGCTTGCCGCAACTGGGGATTCAGAGCGCGGCGTTCGCCGGTCTGGCCGGTACGCTGGCGGCGATGGCGTGGCTGTCATGGAGCCTGATCCGCAAGGGCCATCCACTGGCGCCGGATCGCGAGTTCTTCGCGGCGCTGCGACTGGACGGCGCGATTCTCGGCAAGGTGTTGCGCATCGGTCTGCCGACCGGGGTGCAGATGATCGTGCTGTCGCTGTCGGAGCTGGTGATTCTGGCGCTGGTCAACCAGCATGGCTCGCAGGCGACGGCGGCGTATGGTGCGGTGACGCAGATCGTCAACTACGTGCAGTTTCCGGCGCTGTCGATTGCGATCACCGCGTCGATTCTCGGCGCCCAGGCGATCGGTGCCGGACGGCTGGAGCGGATGGGGCCGATCCTGCGCACCGGGTTGTGGATCAACGTGTGCCTGACCGGCGGCTTGATCCTGGCGGGTTACCTGTTGTCGCACTGGTTGCTGGGGCTGTTCCTGACCGAAGACTCGACCCGGGCGATGGCCGAACACCTGTTGCACATCATGTTGTGGAGCCTGTTGATCTTCGGTTTCCAGGCGATCATCGGCGGCATCATGCGCGCCAGCGGCACGGTGCTGGTGCCCGTGGGCGTGGCGATCATCTGCGTGCTCGGCGTGCAGTTGCCGGCGGCCTACTGGCTGGACGGGCAGTTCGGTTTGCAGGGCGTGTGGATGGCGTTCCCGATTGCGTATCTGGGGATGCTGGTGTTGCAGACGCTGTATTACACACGGGTGTGGAAGCATCAAAAGATCGAGCGGTTGGTGTGACGGACTGATCCGGGTGGGCGTTGGCGGAACTGGCGCAAGTGATGGATGTTTGCTTAAGTCATTCGAGACCCATCGGGCGCCGGAGCATTCCATGTCGATTCGATTGTTGTTGGCTGCCGCGTGTTGCCTGATTGTCGTCCCTGCTGCAAATGCGGTGGAGTACACCCGGGTCAACACCACCGCCAGCCAGATCAGTTTCACCTATAACCAGATGGGCTCGCGGATGTACGGCACGTTCGGCAAGTTCGACGCGACGCTGGACTTCGACACCGACAACCTCGCCAGCGCCCGCACCACGCTGCACATCGACCTCACCAGCATCGACGCCGGCAGCGAAGACGCCAACACCGAACTGGTGAAACCGGCATGGTTCGACACCGATAAATTCCCTGTGGCGGTGTTCGAATCGACCCGCTTCAGTCCGGCCGGCGACAACCGTTATCTGGTCGACGGCCACCTCACCCTCAAAGGCATCACCCGTGAGGTGCAGGTGCCGGTGCAACTCAAACCCGACAGCAGCATCGGCATCTTCGACGGTGAACTGGTGCTCAAGCGCGACGAGTTTGGCCTCGGCGCAGGGGAGTGGGCGGACACCGTGGTGTCGAAGGACATCGACATCAAGTTCAAAGTGGTGGCGCCGCAGCAGTGACGCGTTCGGTCCTCAGCGCGTTGGCGCGGTATGATGGCGGCGTTTTCCGCCGGAGTCCGCCCGCCATGCCCCGCATCACCCACTACAAATCCCCATGCCCCGAAGGCGTCAACAGTCAGATCCTGCAGATGGTGGTCGACAACCTGACCGACATCAGTGCCATCGGCCTCGGCCCGAGCAACCTGCTGTACAACGTCTATCAGTACGCGGTCGGCTACGAGGTGCATCTGTATCTGGAGGCGTTGAACGGCGAGAAGGGCACCGAGGTGGAACTGCTGGTGGCCACCGACGACGATGATCCGGAGCAGGTGCTCGGCTTCCTGTTGTACCTACCGGTGCAGGGTGATTGGGAGGCGTGCAACGTGGCCTATCTGGCGGTGCGCGAGGGGCATCGGCGTCAGGGCGTGGCCCGTTCGTTGATCGCGGACATGGTGGCGCGTTACCCCCATGCCGAGCTGACCTGCAGCGTCGGCAAGGTGCCGTATTTCGAGGCGCTGGGCTTTGAAGTGCTGGGCCAATTGGAGACGCAGGTGCTGATGAGCACCCGGCACTACCGCAGCAACGGGCTGCGCGGTTTTATCGACACGACGCCGATTTACCGTTCGCTGGAAGTGCAGCAGATCCACACCTACCTGCTGCAAAAGCACGGCAAGCGGGCGATGCTCGATGCCGAAAAACAGCGCGACCGGCATCTGGATCAGGTCACTCGGCGCACCGAAGAATTTGTCCGCCAGCGCCTGACCGTTCACTGATCCCTTCTCTTTGAAACGACGAAAGCCCTTGTTGCGATCAGCGCAGCAAGGGCTTTTTGTGCGTGTGAAATCAGGACAGTTTCACGTTCATGGTGATCCGCGCCGTGAACACTTTCTTGCCTTCGGCGTCGTGGACATCCACTGGCACGATCTTGTCGCCTTCGGTCTGCCAGTCCAGTCCTTCGCCATTGGCCACGGCGGTAACGTCGGTCTTGGCCTTGGCCAGGTATTCGACGGTCATGCCTTTTGGAATCCAGCGTACGCCGGCGGGAATCGACACGTCAGTCATCATCCCTGCCGCCAGTTCAGCGGCATTGCACAGGGCGATAGCGTGCACGGTGCCGAGGTGGTTGGTGATCTCGCGGCGGTACGGCACTTGCACCTGCGCGGAACCTGCCCGCAACTCGGTCACCAGCGGATTGATGGTGCTGAAGTACGGTGCGACCTGGCAGGCCATCTGGCTGAACGCCTGGGAACCGACACTGTTGAACATGCTGAGAAACTGACTCATGGGTGAAGCCTCGCGGTTAGGGGATTTACAGAATCATGTTCCGTTACAGAATATTGTTCTGTAACGGAACGGTATTCTGTCCGCGGGAAATCTGTCAACCTGTGCGCGTTTCGATCATCGGCACGGATGTGCCCTTTACCCGGAATTTCAAGGCCCATGGACACCGCAGATCTACTCGAACGCAGCTACCCCGGCCGCCGCGCCGAACTCAAGCGCGACATCTTTCGCAAGGCCCTGCGCCTGTTCAACGAGCAGGGCATCGAGGCCACTACCATCGAAATGATCCGTGCCGAGTGCGACACCAGTGTCGGGGCGATCTACCACCATTTCGGCAACAAGGAAGGGCTGGTGGCCGCGCTGTTCTTCACTGCGCTGGAGGATCAGGCGCGCCTGCGCGACGCTTATCTGGCCGACGCGACGACCACCGAAGAGGGCGTGCAGGCGCTGGTCTACAGCTACGTGGATTGGGTCGAGAACCAGCCGGAATGGGCGCGGTTCCAGTATCACGCGCGTTATGCCGTGACCCGGGGCCCGCACAAGGATGAACTGGCCGAGCGCAACAAGACCCGCAATCTGGGCCTGCGTACCTGGCTGGCCGAGTCCGGGCGCGTGGCTGAACTCAATGAATGCCCGGCCGAGCTGTTGCCGTCGCTGATCGTCGGGCAGGCCGACAGCTATTGCCGCGCGTGGTTGTCCGGGCGAGTGCAGGGCAGTCCGAAGACTTATCGTGAATTGCTGGCCCAGGCCACGTGGCGTTCGATCCGTCGAGAACCCGAACGCTGATTTTCAGAGACAAAAAAAGAGCCTCAAGACTCTTTGATGGGGAGGAAGTAGAGCCCGCGAGGCTCAAGATGCGCATGAAGCCAGGTGCGGGCTTGATTGGGGTTCAGAGCACCCGCACCTACGCAACGGCTTGGCGGACCAAGCGACTGCGTAGTTCCATCGTAGGAAGGTGGGAGGACGCGCTCAAGTACCGTCAGTCACCTGCCTGGGTGGCGCGGGCGGCGGCTCTTTCGACCATCGCAATGATGGTTGCCAACAGCTCGTCACGGGCCTGTTCGGCGCTGATTTCATCGGTGGCTGCCGCTTGCGACAGGGCTTCGGCGGCGCCGAGCATGGCGCGCAATCCTGCTTGTCCGATCTCTGCGCCGTCAGCGAATGGCGAAAGCACACTGCGGCATTTCTCCAGAAAGATCGCCTCGTATTCGCGCTTGATCTTCTCCAGTTCCGGCGTACTCGCCAGGGCCGCAATTACCCCCGGAATCTCGTTGCCCTGGGTCAGCACGCAATCAACATACGCCGTGGCAATCACCGTCGCGGTGCCGCTCAAGGTCGCTTCGGCATTGGCCAGCGCCGCGTCCATCAGCGCCGTCTGGCGCCGGTCGAAATCCTGATACAGGGCGGCGAGCAAACCGGCGCGGGTGGTGAAGTGGTCGTAGACCACCGGTTTGGTCACGCCGGCCTTTTCCGCCAGATAACCGAGAGTCAGGGCGTCGGTGCCTTCTTCGCTAATCAGCTGCCAGGCCATGTCGAGCAACTGGCGCTGGCGGTCTTCCCGGGACAGGCGTCGACGGGGTTGTGCGGATTCGGGGATTTCAGTGGTTGACATTGCTTATATACCAAACGTAACTTACTTAAGGTAACTTACTAAACGTAGCTTATCGAAAGGATAAGCCCTTGGTCAGCAATCACCAACCGGAGATTTCCCCATGCACGCATTGATTGTTGTAGATCACGATGATCCACGTTCGCTGACCCACGCATTGGCGCAACAGATTGCCAAAGGCCTGTCGGAAAGCGATCCATCCCACACCTTCGAAATCGCCGACCTGCACGCCGAAGAATTCGACCCGCGCTTTGGCGTGGCCGACTGGGCGGTGCATCACCGCGAATCCGCGCCACCGGCGGACGTGCTGGCCGAGCAGGCACGCATCGACCGCGCCGATGCGCTGGTGCTGGTCTATCCGGTGTTCTGGTGGTCGATGCCGGCGCTGCTCAAAGGCTGGATCGACCGAGTGTTCAGCAATGGCTGGGCGTACGATTTCGACGGTGATAAGACGCAAAAGAAGCTCGGACGATTGCGCGTGCACCTCGTCGGACTAGGCGGGGCGGATGTGCGCACTTACGAGCGCCATGGCTACGGCGCGGCGATGAAGACACAGATCGATCACGGGATTTTCGATTACTGCGGAGCGACGGTGGCGGGCTCGGCGTTGTTGTTGGAGTCCGAGTCGAGCGATCCGGCGAGGCAGTTGCAGGCGGCGCGCGAACTCGGACTTGGGTTGTTCCGCTGAATGTCAGCGAGCGCCCGGCCACCCGGCTTTATCCAGGGCCGCGAGCAGGGTGGCGGCATCCAGCCCCGGCACCGAATGCCCGTTGCCTTCGGTGCTCTCGCTGGCCAGCAAGGCGTTGATGATCGCTTCTTCCACCGCCTCGGTCGCCGCCAGAAATAACTCGCTGATGTGGTCGTTGTTGACCATCCGCAAGCCGTCGCAAGTCGATGCACCTTTGCCTTCGTAAGCGGCGGGCGGGATATGACCGTTGCCGGTGGCGAAGGCGATGAAGATGTCACCGCTGTGATCCTCATTGCCGCCACCGGTGCGCGCCAGACCGAGGCTCGCCCGTTGCGCCAGTCGCGTGCATTGATGTGGCAACAGCGGTGCATCGGTGGCGAGGGCCACTACGATCGAGCCCATGCCCGGATGCGGCAACGAAGCCCGCAAGAATGGTGAATCCACTTGTTCCATGTAGCGCCCGACCGGGTAGCCGTCGACCCGCAACTCGCTGCGAATCCCGTGGTTGGCCTGCACGATCGCGCCTACTGTCCAGCCGCCCTGAGCCTTGCTCAAGCGGCGCGACGCGGTGCCGATCCCGCCCTTGAATTCATGGCAGATCATGCCGCTGCCACCGCCCACCGCGCCTTCCTGCACCGGGCCGTCAACGGCATTGCTCATCGCTTCGGCCACATGCTTGGGCTTCACATGAAAGCCGTTGATGTCGTTGAGCAAGCCATCGAAGGTTTCCAGCACCACCGGCATGTTCCAGTAGAGCCGACCGTCGTCCGGTTGCTGCGCGCGATCCAGTTCGATCAAGGCATCGCGCACCACGCCGAGGCTGTGGGTGTTGGTGAAGGCGATCGGACTGGTCAGCAGGCCGGCTTCGCGAATCCACTCCAGTCCTGTGGCATCACCGTTGCCGTTGAGTACGTGGACGCCGGCGAAACACGGTTGTGCGTTGGTCGAACCGGCGCGGGGTTCGATCAGGGTGACGCCACTGCAGATGTCACGACCGCTGGCGCTGCGGCCGCGCACGTTGCTGTGGCCGACCCGTACGCCGGGTACGTCGGTGATGGCGTTGAGCGGGCCGGGTTGCAGTTGACCGATGCGGATATGGAGATCGCGGGCACGTGGTTTCATTGATGTTCTCTCTGTTGAAGGCAGTGATTCGAAGGGTTGTTACTGGCCGTTCTTGACCTTGCTCCACACCCGCGTACGCACCCGTTCGGTGGCTTTGGGCAAGGGTTCGAGGGTGTACAACGTGGCCATCGCCGTGGCTGACGGGTACACCGCCGGGTTGTCGCGGGTGGCCTGGGCAACCAGCGCCGTGGCAGCGCGGTTGCCGTTGGGGTAGGACAGGTGATCGCTGACCGGCGCAATCACATCGGGCCGCAGCAGGTAGTCGATGAACGCCAGGCCTTGGGCCGGATGCGGTGCGTCCTTGAGCAAGACCAGCGTGTCGAACCACACCGGCGCGCCTTCTTTCGGCAGGCTGTACTGAATCTTCACGCCGTTGCCGGCCTGCTCGGCGGTGGTCTTGGCTTCGAGCATCGCGCCGGACCAACCGACCGCCACGCAGATGTTGCCGTTGGACAGATCGCTGATGAATTTCGAGGAGTTGAAGTAGGCAATGTGCGGGCGCAGTTTCAGCAGCAGCGCTTCGGCTTTCTGATAATCCTCGGCCTTGGTGCTGTTGGGTGGCAGGCCGAGATAGTGCAGCGCGACCGGGAGCATTTCCGACGGCGAATCGAGCATCGCCACGCCGCACTCGCCGAGTTTGGCCAGGTTCTCTTCCTTGAACACCAGATCCCAGGAATCCAGCGGGGCCTTGTCGCCCAGCACGGCGCGCACCTTGTCGACGTTGTAGCCGATGCCGTTGGTGCCCCACAGGTAAGGCACTGCGTACTGGTTGCCGGGGTCGTTGTTGGACAGTTTGTTCAGCAGGTCGTTGTCGAGGTTCTTCCAGCCTGGCAGTTGGTCGCGGGGCAGCGGGGCGAGGGCGCCGGCCTTGATCAGGGTCGGCAGGCTGAAGTTGCTCGCCACCACCACGTCGTAGCCGCTGCGGCTGGTCATCAGTTTGCCTTCCAGTACTTCGGCACTGTCGAAGGTGTCGTAGACCGGTTCGATACCGCTGTCACGCTTGAAATCATGCAGGGTGTTCGGGCCGATGTAGTCGTACCAGTTATAGACATGCACGCTCGGCGCATCGGCCGCCTGCGCACTCAGCGCCGCGGACAAAATGCCCATCAGACCCAGGTTGATATACCCACGATGACCACGCATGATGCGGCACTCCTGGCCTGTTGGCAGGCCGGTGATGAACAGGAGTGGTCAGCCTATCGGGCGGGCCGCGCCGCACCCATTCCCATCATGGGTTACTCAAAAGGGGTAGAGCGTGGACGCGTTGCTGCAGGAATTGCCAGTGCATCAGAGCCTGTCGCGAGTGTTCGCTTCGGTCGGTCAGGACGGTTTCTGGCGGGCGCTGGTCGATACGCTGCGGTTGCTGGTGCCGTTGGACAATGCGCTGGTGGCGGTGATGCAGACGGGGCGGCCGCCGCAATTGCTGATCGACTTCGACAGTCAGGGCCGTGCCGACGAGCAGGAAGAACTGGCCGGTTACTGCGCCGGCATGTACCTGCTTGATCCGTTCTATCAGGCCGCCTGCGCCGGGATCTCCGACGGTTTGCACAGCCTTGCATCCGTGGCGCCGGACCAGTTTCTGCACAGCGAGTACTACCAGAGTTACTTCCGCTCGGTGGTCGGCGCGGATGAGCTGCAATTTCTGGTCAACCTCGACGACGGCGTGCTCGGCTTGTCGATGGGCCGCTCGACGGCGTTCGGTTTGCAGGAGCAGGGGCGCCTGCTCTGCGTGCGGGATTGGGTGCTGTCAGCGATGCGTCGACATGTGCAGTTGATGCCGCCGCAAGGCGCGGCGGTCGAGGCGCCGGTCGGCGATATTGCGGCGCTGCTCGACCGCTTCGACGCCCGTCTGACCGCGCGCGAGATCGATACGGCGCGTCTGATTCTTCAGGGCTTTTCCAGCAAGGCCATCGCCCAGCACATGCACATTTCGCCGGAGACCGTGAAGGTGCACCGGCGCAATCTCTATCACAAGCTCAACGTCACCGGGCATGGCGAGTTGTTTGCGCTGGTGTTGCGGCCGCGCTGACCGGAATCAGCGGATCTGCTTGAACAGCAGCGCCTTCAGACCGCTTTCCGGGTCGATATCCGGAAACTCCGGCGGGTTCTCCAGCCGTTGCTCGAAGCGCAGGCTCGGTGCTTCCTGGGTCACGCCGTCGATCAGGAAGTCGGAACCGAACGAAGGATCGTTCATGCAGGCCAGCACCGTGCCCTGCGCCGTCAGCAGTTCCGGCAGACGGCGCAGCACGCGCTGGTAATCTTTGGTCAGCAGAAAACTGCCTTTCTGGAACGACGGCGGGTCGATGATCACCAGATCGTATGGGCCGCTGTTGATCACCTTGCCCCAGGATTTGAACAGGTCGTGGCCGAGGAAGCTCACCTTGCTCAGGTCATGCCCGTTCAGTCGGTGATTGTCGCGGCCCCGGCTCAGCGCGGCGCGGGACATGTCGAGGTTGACCACGTGACTGGCGCCGCCCTCGATGGCCGCCACCGAAAAACCGCAGGTGTAGGCGAACAGGTTCAGCACCCGTTTGCCCGCCGCGTGTTCGCGCACCCAGTTGCGCCCGTAACGCATGTCGAGGAACAGCCCTGCGTTTTGCTTGCGGCCCAGATCCACGCGGTATTTCAGCCCGCCCTCGACGATGGTCATTTCGTCGATTTCTTCACCCAACAGCCATTCGGCGGTGCTTTGCGGCAGGTAACGGTGCTGGATCAGCAAAGTGTGGGCGCCGGACTGCTGCCATGGCGCCGAACCGGTGATCTCCAGCAGCAGGCGCTTGAGGTCTTCCAGCTGCGAAGCCTCGGGTTCCTTGAACAGCGACACCAGCACCACGCCTTGCAGCCAGTCCACGGTGACTTGCTCCAGCCCCGGCCAGCAACGCCCACGCCCATGGAACAGGCGCCGGGTTTCGGCCGGAGCCGAAGTCAGCGCGGTGAGCAGGTGAGCATGGAGAACGGCGAGGGCTTGAGGGTTCATCAATCGGGATCGGCCAGCAAAAGGGCGCGCATTTTAACCGCAATAACGTGTCGGTGACTGCCCGTCGAACGGCTGTTATCGAAAAGACCTGTATCAAAAATGAATTTCTGTAGAAGGCGCTGCTCATACCAGATAAGCAGCGGGATCAAGCCGCTAAATCGTTCATGCAATTCAGGGAGTGCCAGTTCATGTGTCCAATTCCGACGTCGAGCGCGCACCTTCCTGGCGGGTTGATTCTGGTAGTCGAGGACGATCCGTTGATTCTGGAGTTTCTGTGCGAAATTCTTCAGGAGGAAGGTTTCAAGGTCGAGCCGCAGACCAGTGCCGATGCGGCTTCGCAATATCTGGAGAAGCACGCGCCGGAAGTCGCGTTGCTGCTCACCGACATCACCATGCCCGGCACCCTTAATGGCGCGGACCTGGCCAATCTGGTCGGCGAGCGCTGGCCGGACAAACCGGTGATGGTCATGTCCGGTTATGAAACACCGGAAACCTCGGGCGTGAAGCATCCGGTGGCGTTTATCAAGAAGCCGTGGGCCATCGGCCAGTTGCTCGATTGCGTGGACGGTGCGTTCAAGTCCAAGGCGCCGCGTCTGCACTGAAGCACCGCGCAAGTGCTACATTGCCGGGCATCGTTGCCCGGCCCCTTGCGAGGAAGTGATCTTTTGTCTGCTCACGATGCTGTTTTCAACCGCGCGTTCGGCGCGTTCCTGTTCGACATGGACGGCACCGTCCTCAACTCCATCGCTGCCGCCGAGCGGATCTGGTCCGCCTGGGCCGTGCGCCATGGGGTGAACGTCGAGACGTTCCTGCCGACCATCCACGGCGTGCGCGCCATCGACACCATCACGCGTTTGAACCTGCCGGGCGTGGACGCCGAGGCGCAAGCGGCGTTCATCACCGAGGCGGAAATCGAAGACGTCGAAGGCATTGTCGAGATTCCCGGCGCAGCGGCGTTTCTCAAATCGTTGCCGGCGGATCGCTGGGCCATGGTGACCTCGGCGCCACGGGATCTGGCGCTGCGGCGGATGGCGGCGGCGGGGATTCCTGAACCTGCGGTGATGATCACCGCTGAAGACGTGACCGCCGGTAAACCGGATCCGGCGGGTTATCGACTGGCGGCCAAACGTCTGGGCCTGGAACCGGCGGACTGCCTGATTTTCGAAGACGCCACCGTCGGCATTCAGGCCGCCGAAGCCGCCGGTGCGCCGTTGATGATCATCACCACGACTCACCAGCATCCGCTTGAAACCGCACACGCGACCATCGCCAGTTACCGCGAAATTGCGCCGAGCATCGACAGCGACGGCCAGTTGCGCCTGCAACCTCAATAAACCCCCGGCACCAAGCGCCAGCTGCGGGCGCAATAGGCGTCGTATTCGGCGCCGAACTGCGTGCGCAGCAGGGCCTCTTCGGAGTGGATGCGGGCGATCAGCGGGATCAGCGTCAGCGCCGCCAGCAACAGGCCTACCACCGAGCGAAAGGCCAGGGCCCAACCGATCGCATTGACCACCAGCCCCAGATAACTGGGGTTGCGCAGATGCCGGTAGATGCCCTCGGTCACTAGCCGATGCCCCGGCTGAATCGCCACCAGCCCGCTGAACCGATGGCCCAGCACAAACACAGGCCACAAGCGCAATCCACCACCAACGATAAACAGCAACGCGCCCAGCCAACGGGTACCTTCGCGGCCGACGGTCCAGAAACCGATGCGGTCGCAGTAAGCCGGCAGAAAGGCACTGACCAATCCAATGACCGCGAACGCCGGAATCACCCAGCGATTGGCCCGGTCCTCGCGCTCGCCGGTGCTCAGATTCACTTCCGTAAACAACGACGCCACCACCATGGCCAGCGTGGCCAGGGCCACCACGACCAACGCGCCGTGAGAAAAAAACACCGCCACGCCACCGATGCCCCACATCGCCAGGCCCAGATAGGCGAGGGTGGCGAGCACTGCGACCACGGTCATTTGCGCAGACATTTTCATAGGCACCTCACAGCTGTTCCGTTCAGTGTAGATCCCGGCACGATCCCCGGCGTTTAACCGCCGGCAGGGCCGTGAACTAAACTTCAGGCAGAGACGTTCCGATCATCCGATCCGCCGCTTCGGGAGTCCGCCATGCTGCACATCCGCACGCCGCTGATCCTCCATCCGACCCTGTCGACCGCGTCCCGGCGCATCTGGCTGAAGCTGGAAAACCTGCAACCGTGCGGCTCGTTCAAGTTGCGCGGGATGGGCTTGTTGTGCAGTCAGGCAGCGGCGCAGGGCAAGCGCAAGGTCGTGTGCCCGTCCGGCGGCAATGCCGGGCTGGCCACGGCGGTGGCAGCGGTCAGCCTCGGCCTGCAAGCCTGCATCGTGGTGCCGCACACCACACCGGAAGCGACCCGCGCACGTATTCGCCGCACCGGCGCGGAGGTTATCGTCCACGGCAAAGTCTGGGACGAAGCCAATCAGAGGGCGCGGGAACTGGCCAGCGCGGCAGACACCGAATACGTGCCGGCCTTCGACCACCCGGTGTTGTGGGAAGGGCACAGCTCGATGGTCGACGAAATTCTCGACGACTGCCCGCAGGTCGATACCGTGGTCACGTCGGTCGGCGGCGGTGGTTTGCTGGCGGGAATCCTCACCGGGCTGCTGCGCCACAACCGCCGAGACTGCCGCATCATCACCTGCGAAACCACTGGCGCCGCCTCGCTCGCTGCGGCCGTCCAGGCCGGTCACCCGGTGCGCCTGAGCCGCATCGACACCGTCGCCACCTCCCTCGGCGCCGCGCAGGTGGCGGCTTGGCCGGTAGAGCATATCGGCGAGTTCGATCATGAATGTCTGGTGCTGTCGGATGACGACGCGATCATGGGCGTGGTGCGATATGCCAGCGATTTGCGGCAATTGGTGGAGCCTGCGTGCGGGGTTTCGCTGGCGGTGGCGTACCTCGATCATCCCGCGCTGGCGGGGGCTCGGGATGTGGTGGTCATTGTTTGTGGTGGGGTGAGTATCAGTGCGCAGCTGGTGGCGGGGTGGGCGCGGTTGGGGATTTGAACGCTCAGGGATTGCGCGTCGACCGCTGGCCCTCACCCCAGCCCTCTCCCGGAGGGAGAGGGGGCCGACCGAGGTGTCTTAAGAGGTACATCGACCTGAAAAACCGAGTCGATTATGCATTCCAGGCATCGATCTGAAACACAAAGTCGATTACGGATTCACCGCAGATTTTTCAGGTCGATGTATCCCGACAATATCCCCCAATCGGCTCCCTCTCCCTCCGGGAGAGGGCTGGGGTGAGGGCGCTTTTCGGATCAGGATCGCGATCTCAATACCTCGGCAACCCGCACAATCTGCTCCAACACATCCCCCATCTGCCGAATCACCTCCAGATTGCTAAACCGCACCACCTCAATCCCCAACCGCTGTAGATAAACCGTACGCCGCCGGTCATGAATCTCTCCCGCCTCCTCAAAATGCTGCCCCCCATCCAGCTCCACGGCCAACTTCAATTCCACACAATAGAAATCCAGCACAAATGGCGGGACCGGCACCTGCCGGCGAAATTTCAGCCCCGCCACCTGCCGCGCCCGCAGCTTCTGCCAAAGCAGTTGTTCGCAATCGGTCTGGGAGGTGCGCAAGTGGCGGGCAAACTGGCGTTGGGCGAGCGTCGGGCGATTTTGCATGCTTCACGTCCTTGTGAAGGGGATGGAGATTTCACTGTAGACCCGACCAATAGTCAGCACCACCGCCATTCCCGCCAGAGAGGTCTATCCTAGGCGGAGCCCTTTTTCGTGCCTACGGTGACCCGCGATGATCAATCTGGCCACGGCCCATCTGCTCACGGACTACAAGACCTGGGCCAATCAGCGTCTGTTCGATAGCCTGCAAGCGCTGCCGGCTGGGGAGACGACGAGGGAGCGCAAGACGGTTTTCAAGAACATGATCGGTACGCTGAACCACATCTACGTGGTCGACCGGATCTGGCAAGCGCACCTCGAAGGGCGCGAGCATGGTTTCACGACGTCCCATGATCTGGTGCACGCCGACCTCGGCGAGTTGCGCCAGGCCCAGCAGGAAGTCGATGGCTGGTATCGCACCTGGAGCGCGCAGCAGACCGAAGCGTCGCTGAACCGCTCGATTGATTTCAAATTCGTCTCCGGCGATGGCGGCACCATGAATGCCGGGGCGATCCTGATGCACGTGATCAACCACAACAACTACCACCGTGGCTGGGTGGTGCAGATGTATTTCGAGATCCCGCAGATGCCGCCGATGACTGATCTGCCGGTGTACCTGCGCGAGGTCGACCCGGGGTTCAAGCCGATCAGTGCGCCTGCGGTGGAAGAGGCGCCGACATGTGATGGGCAATCAGCGAGCGCAACCAGCGTTCCGCCGGATCGTTGTCGTTGACCCCGTTCCAGACCATCGACAGCTCCGAAGGCACGATGTCGAACGGCGGGTCGTCGGCACGCAACACGCTGCTGCCTTCGACCAGCGCGCAGGCGGCGAAGTCCGGCACGGTGGCGAGCATGTCGGTGCCGGCCAGAATCGCCCGCAGCGGAGCGAATTGCGGCACCGCCAGCACCACGCGCCGGGCGCGGTTGATTCGCGCCAGATCGTTGTCGATGGCCCCGCCCAGATCCCCGGAAAACGACACCAGCGCATGGGGGCGTTCGCAATACTCGTCTAGGGTCAGTGCGCCGGGACGGTCGTCGCCGCGCAGGATCTTGCAGCGCAGATCCCGCAGTTTTTTGCGTTTGGCATTGGCCGGCAATTCGGTGGTGTAACTGACGCCGACGGAAATTTCCCCGGACGCCAGCATCGACGACATCAGCAGGAAATTCACCCGGCGAATCACCACCACCACGTCCGGTGCCTCTTCACGCAATTGCTTGAGCAACGGCGGCAGCAGGCCGAACTCGGCGTCGTCCGACAGACCGATGCGAAACACGTCGCGGCTGCTCAGCGGGTCGAAATCCTTGGCCCGGCTGACCGCCCCTGAAATGGTGTCCATCGCCGGCTGCAATTCCTTGAGGATCGCCAGCGCCCGCTGGGTCGGCTCCAGCACGCGGCCGTTGCGCACCAGTAACGGGTCGTCGAACAGGTCGCGCAGTTTCGCCAGTGAAGCACTGACGGCGGGCTGGCCGAGGAACAGCTTTTCCCCGGCGCGGGTCAGGTTTTTTTCGAACATCAGGGTTTCGAAAATCACCAACAGGTTCATGTCCACGCGACGCAGGTCATTGCGGTTCATGCCAGAAGACTCGCTGGTTTTTTGGGTCTTCTCAGTAAAGCAGCAAAGTCTTGGGCTGTCGGGTCACTGGGCGGGATCGACCCCGGTCAATACCTTGCGAAACGTTTCCACCAGCGGCCGCAGGTTGATCCGGTGCCACGCCGCCCATAACGGCGTGGTGAACGCCAGCCACGGCACTTCCCGCAGCACCACGCCCGGCGGCGCGTTATGGCTCAGACCTTTCTGAATCATCGCGATCCCCAGCCCCGAGGCCACCAGCCCCAACGCGGTAAACGGCTCCGTGGCCTGCATCCGCACATCCGGGGTGAAACCTGCGCGAATGCAGGCGCTGACGAACTCATCGTCGGCCCCCTGGCGAGGCTGCACGCCGATCCATTCCTGATCGGCCAGATCCGCCGGGGTCAGCGATGGCAGTTGGTTCAGCGGGTGATGTTCGGGCAGCGCCAGCAGCATCGGGTCGTCCAGCACCTGAAAGCCCAGCAGATCCGGGTCGTCGATCGTCGGCGGCTCACTGACCAGCGCGATATCGAGGCTACGCTGACGCAGGCCTTCGAGTTGTTCGGCGGAACTCAGGTTGTACAGCGCGACATGCACGTTGGGTCGATCCACTCGCAGCACGCGCAAGGCATTGGGCAAGACCCCGGCGTGCATCGCGTTTTCGATGTAGCCGATGCACAGGCCGCCTTCTTCGCCACGGCCCAGGCGTTTGCCGAGGGATTCCAGGCGATTGGCGTGGGTCAGCAGGGCGCGGGTTTCGGCGAGAAAGGTCTGGCCGTCGCGGGTCAGGCGGATGCGCTGCTGGCTGCGTTCGAACAGGGTCAGGCCCAAGCGCTCTTCGAGCTGGGCGATCTGCCGGCTCAGGGGCGACTGGGAAATGTGCAGGCGCTCGGCGGCGCGGCCGACGTGTTCTTCCTCGGCGACGGCGACGAAGTAGCGCAATTGGCGGATGTCGATCATGTCAGACCTTCAGGGACTCAAGTGCTGCGGATTATGTCTTGGACGGTCTGAGTGGCGCAATCTAGGATCTGCTCAACGGTCAACACCGACCACGAACTACGAGGACAGAATCATGAGCTTGAAAGACAAACTCCCCGGCCAACTCGGCTTCGGCACCGCGCCACTGGGCAACATGTTCCGCGCCATTCCTGAAGAAGAAGCCCAGGCCACCGTGCACGCGGCGTGGGAGGCCGGCGTGCGTTACTTCGACACCGCGCCGTTCTACGGCTCGGGCCTCTCGGAAATCCGCCTCGGCGAAGCACTGTCCCGCTACAAGCGCGACGACTATGTGCTCAGCACCAAGGTCGGCCGGGTGATTCTCGATGAAGTCGAAGACGCCGCCGCCCGGGATCTGGGCGAGAAAAGCGGGGTGTTCGAACACGGCCGCCCGAACAAGATCGTCAACGACTACAGCGCCGACGCCACCTTGCGTTCGATCGAAGACAGCCTCAAGCGTCTGAAAACCGATCGCCTCGACATCGTCTGGGTCCATGACATCGCTCAGGATTTCTACGGCGACCAATGGCTCGAGTACTTCAATCAGGCCCGCACCGGTGCCTTCAAAGTCCTGACTCGCCTGCGCGAAGAAGGCGTGATCAAGGGCTGGGGCCTGGGCGTGAACAAGGTCGAGCCGTGCGAGTTGACGCTGGACCTGACCGAGGCGCAGCCTGACGGCTTCCTGCTGGCCGGCCGCTACACCTTGCTCGACCACGACCGTGCCCTGCAGCGCTTGATGGATTCGGCGCGGGCGCAGAACGTTGAAATTGTGGTCGGCGGCCCCTACAGCTCGGGGATCCTGGCCGGCGGTGCGCACTTCGAATACCAGAAGGCCAGTCCTGAAATCGTTGCCAAGGTTGAGCAGATCAAACGCATCGCCGCGGCCCACGGCGTCGATGTCAAAGCGGCTGCACTACAATTCTCGCTGGCCAATCCGGCCGTGGCGGCAGTGATTCCCGGCGCGAGCAAACCGGGGCGGATCGCTGAAGATGTGGCGGCGCTGTCGGCGGTCATTCCGGCCGGTTTCTGGCAGGCCATGCGTGAAGCGAAACTGGTGTCCGAACGTGCACCATTACCCATCGACGAGGTGAAAGCATGAAGATCGATCTGAGCGGAAAACTGGCGATTGTCAGCGGCAGCACGGCGGGCATCGGTTTGGGCATCAGCCAGTCGCTGGCCGAAGCGGGCGCCACGGTGGTGGTGATCGGTCGCGATTCGGCCAAGGTCGAACAGGCGCTGGCAAGCATTCGAGACAAGGTGCCGGGCGCGCAACTGCGCGGTCTGACGGCGGATCTGGGCACGGCCGAAGGCGCGCAGAAACTGTTCGCCGCCGAACCGAAAGCCGACATCCTGGTGAACAACCTCGGCATCTACAACGCCGTGGACTTCTTCGACGCGCCGGACGATGAGTGGACGCGCTTCTATGAAATCAACGTGATCTCCGGCGTGCGCCTGTCGCGGCATTACGTGCCGGCGATGGTCGATCAGGGCTGGGGCCGGGTGATCTTCCTGTCTTCGGAATCCGGCGTGGCCACCCCGGCGGACATGATCAACTACGGCGTGACCAAAAGCGCCAATCTCGCGGTGTCCCATGGCCTGGCCAAACGCCTGGCGGGCACCGGGGTTACGGTCAACGCGATCCTGCCGGGGCCGACCTTCACCGACGGTGTCGAGGAAATGCTCAAGGATGCCGCCGCCGAGTCTGGCCGCAGCCTGCGTGACGAAGCCGACGCCTTTGTGCGCCGGGCCCGTCCGAGCTCGATCATCCAGCGCGTCGCGGATGTCGAAGAAGTCGCGCACCTGGTTACCTACATCGCTTCACCGCTGTCTTCGGCCACCACCGGCGCCGCTTTGCGGGTCGATGGCGGCGTAGTCGACAGCCTGACAATCTGAATTTATCGAGAGAGACTTTTTATTTATGGCAACAGCATCAGCAACGATCGACATCCCGGCTTCGGCCGATCAGGTCTGGCAATTGATTGGCGGCTTCAACACCTTGCCGGACTGGCTGCCGTTCATTCCCAACAGCGAACTGAGCGAAGGCGGGCGCGTGCGCACTTTGCAAACCGCTGACGGTGCAGTGGTGGTCGAGCGTCTGGAAACGTTCGATAACGCGGGCAAAACCTACAGCTATTCGATTCTGCAGGCACCGTTTCCGGCCACCGATTATCTGGCGACGATTCGTGTGGAAGCCCAGGGGCAGGGCGCGAAGGTGACGTGGTCGGGACGCTTCACGGCCAAGGGCGTGAGCGATGAGGAAGTGGTGGCGCTGTTCAGCGGGATCTATCAGGGTGGCCTCGAAGCGCTGCGCGCTAACTACCCCGCTTAAGTTGATGATCGTTCCCACGTCGAGGCGTCGAACCGTCCGCGTGGGAATGCAGCCCTGGACGCTCCGCGTCCCTTCCAGAGCTGGAACGCGGAGCGTCCCTTGAGGCATTCCCACGCAGAGCGTGGGAACGATCTATCTCAAGATTGTGAAATCAGGCTCTGCCGACAATCCAGCACCAGCTTCGCCCCGCCCAGATCGCTGCGTCCCACCTCAAGACTGAACCCATGCAGGTTGACGATCGCCGCGACGATCGACAGCCCCAGGCCAAAGCCATTTTGCAGTTGCCCGCCCTCGGCGCGGTAGAACCGCTGGAACACCGCCTCCCGTTCCGACTCGGGAATGCCGGGCCCGGAGTCATGCACTTCGATCCGCGTATGCCCCGCATCATTGACCCCGCGCAGCACCACCGTGCCACCGGCCGGGGTGAACTTGATCGAGTTGCTCAACAGGTTCGCCAGCGCTTCAAACAACAGCGCCCGATCACCGTTCAGCATGGGTAGGGTTTCCGGCATGTTCAGCTCGAAACGCAGCTCGTCGTCTTCAGCCAGCGGCAGATAGAACTCGTGCAGTTCCTGCAGCAACAACACCGGATCGAGCTCGACAAACCCCGAACGCCGCTGACGATCCTCCAGTTCGGAAATCCTCAGCAACCCGCGAAACCGCGCCATCAGCGTATCGGCCTCGGCCAGCACCAGATCCAGTTGCGCCGCTTCCGGCGAGCCTTCGCCAGCCTGCTGTTGCATGCGATACAACTGCGCGCGCAAACGGGTCAGCGGGGTGCGCAGGTCATGGGCGATGTTGTCGCACACGCCTTTGACTTCATTCATCAGGCGCTCGATGCGATCAAGCATGGCGTTGACGATGGCGGCGAGCATGTCCAGTTCATCGCGGCGATTGGACAGCGGCAAACGGTGCGTCAGGTCGCCAGCGACAATCGACTGGGCGCTGGCCTGGATCGCCCGGATTCGCCGCAGCGGCCGACGACGCAGCAAATGCCAGCCGATGATTCCCGGCACAATCGTCAGCGAAACGCCCCAGAGCAAGGCATGCAGAATGATCTTCGTCACCGCGAACAGCGAACCGTTGTCGCGCAACAGCACCAGCCAGCGGCCGTCGCGGGTCGGGGTGGCTACCGCGTCGCAGCTGTCGTTAGGCAGGGTCGGGTCGTCGGAGTCGGCGCATTCGCTGAGCATGTGGATCTTGCCGTCCAGCGGCAGGCCCTCGGGGATCTTCTGCAATGCGCCGCCGAGGTAGCGATGCTGGGCATCAAACAGCCCGTAGGCGTCGATGCCGCGAATGTCGAAGGTCATGCTGGCGGCAAGCGCGTCTTCCAGCTGATCGCCGCGAAAGTGCGAAAACAGATGCTGACGTTGCATCAGCGAGTGCTTGGCCAAATTGTCGAGATAACCGGACACCTCGAAGTACATGACCCCCATGAGGATCGCACTCCAGGCCACGAACAACGAACTGTACAGCGCCAGCAAACGGCTGCTGGAAGAGCGCCAACCGTCAGACGGGTTCGGCAATGACATAACCCGAGCCTCGCACCGTGCGGATCAGCGGGACATTGCCCGGCGGGTCGATCTTCTTGCGCAGGCGGCCGATGTGCACGTCGATCAGGTTGGTGCCGGGGTCGAAGTGATAGCCCCAGACCTCTTCGAAAATCATCATCCGCGACAGGATCTGGCCGCTGTTGCGCATCAGGAATTCAAGCAACTTGTACTCGGTCGGCAACAGCGTCAGCACCTGCTCGGCGCGGCGGGCTTCGTGGCTGATCAGGTCGAGTTGCAGATCCGCCACCTGCAACGTGGTCGGCTGCGCGCCGTTGCTGTTCTGGCGGCGCAGCAACACTTCGACCCGGGCAGCCATTTCGTCGGTGGCGAACGGTTTGGTCAGGTAGTCATCGCCGCCGGCGCGCAAGCCGCGCACACGCTCGTCGACATCGGAGAGGGCGCTGATCATCAGGATCGGCGTCGCCACGCCCATGGTGCGCAGGGTGGTGACGATGGCCAGGCCATCAAGCTCCGGCAGCATGCGGTCGAGGGTAATCAGGTCGTAGTTGCCGCTGACAGCGCGGTCCAGGCCTTCACGGCCGTTGTCGACCCAGTCCACGTCGAGGCCGTGGCTGCTCAGTTCGGCGACAATTTCCCGGGCGGTCACGGCGTCGTCTTCGATGGTCAGGATGCGAGTCATGGTGGGCCTGCTGGTCTGTTCAAACGCAATGGCAGCATTTTGCCAAGATTTTGCGCGGGCGCTTTAAATTAACTTTCATGTTTTAGCCGTCATTAGTCGCAGTCGCCGAATTATTTTGTGAAACGTTGATATCATCTGGCCACATTTTTCAAGGAGTGAAGCCGTGAGCCGGTTGATTCGTGGTGGCTGGATGCCGATGGCCGGGATGTTGCTGGCGCTGCTGAGCGCTTCGGCACTGGCCGCCAACACCCCGTGTTCCGGGAAGAAGGGCGGCATCGCTCGCTGCGACGGCGATCTGTTCCTGTGCAATGACGGCTCCATCAGCGGCTCGAAAAAGAGCTGCGCCGCCATGTTCGGCATCCGCGAACAGGTGAGACCGCAGCAATTTCTGCAAAGCAACGATGGGTGTGATTGCGGCACCGGCTCGTTCTGCACCGGGCCGCGCGGCGGCGTGTATTGCCTGACTCCGAGTGGCAAGAAAAGCTACAAACGCAAATGACCGGGGTTTTGTGCCAATGCATAAAACCCGCTGTTATCGACCCGTTGTTGCAATTTGCATGGTCTTAGGAAGTTCAGACTTTTTAAGCAATTGAATTCAAACGATTTATTTAATGTTGGCGACTGGCACGGTCACTGCAATTCCTCTGATGACGAGTTGTAACACCATTTTTCATGCCTGGAGCACTACAACAATGAATAGATCCTCTGATGGGTTTTATCCTGCCTACGAAGGAGAGTCGAGCAACGTCTCGGGCGTGTCCTGGGGCGCGATCTTCGCAGGGGCTGCCGCTGCAGCGGCACTTTCGCTGATTCTGGTGCTGTTGGGATTCGGTCTGGGCTTCTCCGCCGTTTCACCGTGGGCCGGGGAAGGCGTCAGCGCCAAGGGCCTGGGCATTTCAACGATCATCTGGCTGGCCGCCACACAAATCATCGCCTCGGGACTGGGTGGCTACATCGCCGGTCGCCTGCGGGTGAAATGGGCCAACATGCACGGTGACGAGGTGTACTTCCGCGACACCGCCCATGGCTTCCTCGCCTGGTGCGTGGCGACATTGGTGACCGCGACGCTGGTGGTTGGCTCGGTCAGCAGCATCGTCAGCGGTGGTGTACAGGCCGGTGCAAGCGTTGCCGGTGGCGCAGCCAGTGCGATGACACAAGCAGCCGGCACTGCAGCGGCCAACACTGACAGCGATCAGTACGGCTACTTCGTCGACAGCCTGTTCCGCGACGATCGTCCCGCCGCCGTCAGCGATGACGCCGCCCGTGGCACCGTGACCCGAATCTTCGCCCAGAGCCTGGCGAACGGTCAGCTCAGCGCCGAAGACCGCACCTACCTCGCCCAACTCGTGGCCCAGCGTACCAACCTGACCCAGGCCGACGCCGAACGTCGGGTCGATGAAATCTACGCCCGCACCCAGAAGGCAATCGCCGACGCCAAGGTTAAAGCGCAACAAGCCGCCGACACCGCCGCCAAAGTCGCTGCCCTGACCTCGCTGTGGATGTTCATCGCGCTGCTGGCCGGTGCGTTCTTCGCCAGCCTCTCGGCCACCTTCGGCGGTCGCCGCCGGGATGCGGTCGAGTACGTCGAAGTCGAAACCTACACCACGACCACGCTGCCGCCAGTCCGTTAATCAAGGAGAACCACCATGCGCTCACTACTGCTGTTTTTCCTCGGTGTTCCAATCCCGATCATCATCCTGATCGCCCTGTTCGTGCACTGATTCCTTGAGGCACATGCCTTGGCCGCTTCCACCTTCGGGTTGAAGCGGCTTTTTCGTCGAGCATGGGCGGACGATCTAACCAACGTTAGCGTAGTGCTTTGAGAGGGCATACCGAGGAGAGTTGAGTGCCCAATCGTAATGCCCTCTCAACTCTGAGCGCATGGCATTAAGAAAATGAAGACATTGCAGGCTTGCATGCTGGCTGCAAGTTTGTTCCAGGTGTAAAAATTCCGCCATCAGTTTGTTATGGCTATCAGCTGCGAAGTTTATGGCGTCCTGTGCATCAAGTCCTTTGTGGAAAATTAGAGTGGCAGGGTAGTTGAGAGATAATGTATGAGGCTCGTCCCGTTCCTTTGGAAAAGAAAAAATGTCATTGCAATACGCCGTCAAACTGGTAGTTATTGCAATCAGTTTGCGAATTTCTTTGCTTTGGTATTCTTCAGAAGGTACTTCGCGTTGCATTGCTACGTCTTGAAGTGCAAGTCCAAGGGGTGTGGCTGTCGTAAATTTTCTTCCACTAAGATATTCGTTCGGTGTTGGGAGTTTATTTGCCTGGTGCCACCCGGCCTCCCATATAAGACCGAGGAAATAGTAGCTGGCTGCTTCAGCGCAGCGCATATATTGAGTGGCTGAGCAAAAATTTTCTAAACGCTCCCATAGATCAGCAGTTGCGTCTCCCAAAGTATTCAAAAGCGCTATTTGATCCGATGGGTAAATCGAAAAATCGAAAGTTTTTCTGTCGAATGTTCTTGGTGCGTCCATTATTTCACGCAGCCAAAGCTTAACGCGGCAAAGCTCTGCAGGTTGTTTTCCGAGAAAACCACAGTCAGCAATGATGTCGTCGATAACGAAAAGCCATCCGAATACATAGGTTATGAGTTGCAATCCATCAGCTGTGGCGTTGGGATATTCTCTCGCGGCAAATTCACCGAAGCGACCATGGTGAACGGCAAATGCAAGTTTTTCATTTTCTAGTAATTTGTGCAGGGACAACCACTCGATCATTTGTGTATCGACTAATTCTGCTGACGGATGTTTTTCGGATGGGAAAGGATAATTCAGGAAAGGGAAATCAAGATGGTTTTTTGTCGAGAACATAACGCGCGGCCCCTTGAAGTTATCATTGTCGATGGATAATTTTTATAGTTAATAACCAATACGACGCTGCCGTATTGCGAAACTTTGCAGTGCTAGATCAAAATCCTCACGGCTGAAGTCTGGCCAGTAAGCAGAGCAAAAGTGCAGTTCGCTATATGCGCATTGCCACAGCATAAAGTCGGAAAGACGTTGCTCTCCTGAAGTTCTAATTACCAAATCCGGATCGGGATTTGCTGCGCTGTATAAGTTATTTTTTATTTCATCGATTGAGATTTTATAGTTCGGCGTCCTTGGCGAGTTTTTATGAATGCGTGTAGCCAGTATTTCTTGAAGTGCGTGAATGATTTCCAGTTTTCCGCTATATGCCACGCCTATGTTGACGCGAGTTCCACTGATTGTTCGGGTGCTTGATTCCGCATCAGAGATGATCTTGATCAATTTTTCTGGAAGAACACTTTTCTCGCCAAAAAAAGTCAAACGCCATTTGCGGCTGTCGACGAGTTGCTCAATCACTTCGGCGATGGTTGTCAGTAGATCCTCAACTTCGGAAGGTTCACGTTTCAAATTGTCTTTAGAGAGAGGCCATAATGTAACCAGGGGAATGGAGTTTTCTTCACACCATGAAAGCAGCCTGTGTACTGCCTCACCTCCTTTGCGATAACCCTCTCGCGTGGACACTCCATTCGCTCGTGCCCAGCGTCTGTTTCCGTCGAGAATGACTGCCAGATGCTGAAGCCGCTGATTGGTTGAGTTGAGAGAAAGATTCAAAATTTCTGAAGGCTTTTGGCTCGCAGTATTCATCATCGATCGTCCTTGATTTCTGTCTTGTCCAGGTGGGACGAGGAGGTTAGGCGCCACTCAGGATGCGGGCTTTTCAAAAAGTGCATAACTGTAAGAAATACCAATCTTTTATATCGTTATTGACTAAAGAAGACGTGATTTGAACCTTTTTTGATGGATGTCGTGATGTCTTGGTCAGCTGTTACGAATCGCGGGGATAACAAATTATCCCGCGTGCATCTGAGGTTTTTGCTTTCTGGTAGGTAAGCGGCGATTATCTCGCGGCAGAAGTGGGATGGCCGTTTCTGTCTTTTATTTAAGGATGAAGACGTTGGACAAGAAGGAAATCAAACGCCAGCTGGATGAGATGCTCGATGCAGGACGATCGAAAAACGAAACCTTCAAGGCGTTTTCCGGTGGAGCGGTCAAGGATCGGGTCCTGGCTTACTGGATCGGTTCGCGAATTGACCCTCAGCTGCGCCGGCAGCATGCGCGCAAGGTCACGATCCTGATCGTCCTGACCTGTATTCAGGCACTGCTCGGCGCGCTCGCCGGTTTTTTCATGGGGCTGGACATCGGTGTCGGATTTGCCCTGGTATTCACGCTGATCGCCGCCGGTATTCCGCTGCTGTTTGCCTGGGGCTTCTATAAATATTCCGCTCAGGCTTACACCATTTACGTGATCCTCACGCTCAGTCAGATTTCTCGCCTGTTCAAAGGCTATTCCGAGGATCCGGTATCCACCCTGATCGGTGCAGGCCTGACCTTGGCGATGGTGTTTTTTGTGGCGTGGCTGAAAACCAAACTGTTCCCCGATCTTGGTTTCATCGGGTCGAAAAAGATCAAGGGCCAGTTCGTCTTCTCCAACTGATCGGCGGCAGAACCGCACAGTCATTTCCATGGCCTGGATCAATATTCGTCGGCGCAATATCCCCTACCGTGAAATTTCCAGGCCCTTGCCGCTGGATCGACTACATTGCTCGCGCGCACTTTGCTGCGCGAGCGGAACCAACCTGCCGGCCCGATAGAGAGCGATAACCCCCACGAGCCGGCGAGGTGTAGTGCAGCAAGGAGCTGTTTCAACCTCACCTGAACCTTTTCACGGATGATCATCGCAATGCACTGCCTAGAAAGAACCTTCGATATCCAGCCTTTGGCGCAGGCGGATATGACTGTCCACATCAACGGCCAGCCGGTCACCGCCGCCATCGGCGAAACCGTGCTCAGCGTCATTCAGTCCCTCGGCGTGCGCCAGGTCGCGCGCAACGATCACAACCAGGTCAGCGGTGCCTATTGCGGCATGGGCGTGTGCCAGTGCTGCCTGGTGAAAATCAACGGCCGGCACAAGCGCCGCGCCTGCCAGACCGTGGTGCGCGAGGGCATGCTGATCGAAACCCAGGTCAACCGTATTCACGGGCAGGAGGTGGTATGAGCCTGCATCCGGTGATCGTCGGCGGTGGCCCGGCGGGAATGGCCGCGGCCATCGAACTGGCCCTGCACGGGGTGCGCTGCACCTTGCTCGAAGAGGCCTCGCGTTTGGGTGGAGTGGTCTATCGCGGGCCGCTGCGTGACGGTGTGCAGCTGGATTATCTGGGGCCGCGCTATTCCGAGGCGTTGGGCAAACTGCACGGTGATTTTCAGGAGCAATCCGGGCTGATCGACGTGCGCCTCAACCACCGCGTGGTCGGCGCCGAAGGCACGCGCTCGCTGGTGGTGCTGGACGGTGACGAGCGTCTGCACGAAATCGAATACCCGCAGCTGCTGCTGGCCGCCGGTTGCCACGAACGCAGCGTACCGTTTCCCGGCTGGACCTTGCCCGGCGTGATCATGCTTGGCGGCCTGCAATTGCAGATCAAAAGTGGCGTGGTCAAACCGCAGGGCCCGGTGGTGATCGCCGGTACCGGGCCGTTGTTGCCGCTGGTGGCGACCCAGTTGCATGCGTCGGGCGTGAGTGTGGCCGGGGTCTACGAGGCCTGCGCATTCGGCAAGATCGCCAAGGAAAGCCTGGCACTGCTGAACAAGCCGCAGCTGTTCCTCGATGGCTTGAGCATGCTCGCCTACCTGAAACTGCACGGCATCCCGATGAACTACGGCTGGGGCGTAGTCGAAGCGCACGGCGAAGGCGAATTGAAAAGCGTCAGCGTGGCGCCGTACTCGGCGACGTGGGAGCCGGACATGAGCCGCGTCGAACGCTTCGAAGCAAAGACCCTCGCGGTCGGTTACGGCTTCATTCCGCGCACGCAACTGAGTCAGCAGATGGGCCTGGATCACGGCTTCAGCGACGACGGTTACCTGCGCGCCAACGCCAACATCTGGCAGCAAAGCAGCGAGCCCCACGTGCATCTGGCCGGTGACATGGGCGGGATTCGCGGCGGCGAAGCGGCGATGCTCGCCGGCAAGATCGCTGCCACTTCGATCCTGCTGCAACGCGGCGTGCTGGAAGAAGAGCTGGCGCGCGTCCGTCGCGACCGTTATCTGGGCAAACTCAAAGCCATCGTACGATTCCGCGCGGCGGTGGATCGCTACACCGAACGCGGCGTCGGACAGACCGCATTGCCGGCTGCCGACACGGTGATCTGCCGCTGCGAACACGCGACCCGCGCCGACATCGACCGCGCGCTGGAGCAGGGCGTGCAAGACATCGCCAGCCTGAAAATGCGCACCCGCGTAAGCATGGGCGACTGTCAGGGACGGATGTGCGTCGGCTATTGCAGCGACCGCTTGCGTCAGGCCACCGGGCGCAAGGATGTCGGCTGGCTGCGGCCACGTTTCCCGATTGATCCGATTCCTTTTTCCGCGTTCCAGTCCCTCGGCACGGAGGCCGTTTCCCATGAGTAAGTTCTATGACGTGGTCATCGCCGGCGGCGGTGTGATCGGCGCGTCCATCGCCTATCAACTGTCCAAGCGCAAAGGCCTCAAGGTCGCGCTGATCGACGCCAAGCGCCCGGGCAACGCGACCCGCGCCTCGGCCGGTGGTCTATGGGCGATTGGCGAGTCGGTGGGCCTCGGTTGCGGGGTGATTTTCTTCCGCATGATGTCGGCCAATCGCAAGCGCGAAACTCAGGGCGCGGCGGTGGCGGTGGACTCCAGCACGCCGCACATCCTTCCGCCGTCGTTCTTCGATTTTGCCTTGCAGTCCAACGCGCTGTACCCGGCGTTACACCGCGAGCTGCGCGACAACCACGGGATGGATTTCAAGTTCGAAAAGACCGGGCTCAAATTCGTGATTTACGACGATGAAGACCGGTTGTACGCCGAGCATATCGTCGGCTGCATTCCGCACCTGGCCGATCAGGTTCGCTGGCTCGATCAGGCTGCATTGCGCGAGTCCGAGCCGAGCGTCAGTCATGAGGCTCGCGGGGCGCTGGAGTTTCTCTGCGACCATCAGGTCAGCCCGTTCCGCCTGGCCGACGCCTACGCCGAAGGCGCCCGGCAAAACGGCGTGGACATGTACGTCAACACCAACATCACCGGCGTGCTGCATCACGGTATGCGGGTGACTGGCGTACAGACGGCCGAAGCCGGGGTGTTTCACTGCAAGACCCTGATCAACGCCGCTGGCGCATGGGCGGCGGATTTGAGCGAGTGGGCCACGGGCATTCGCATTCCGGTGAAACCGGTGAAAGGCCAGATCCTGCTGACCGAGCGTCTGCCGAAAATCCTCAACGGTTGCCTGACCACCAGCGATTGCTACATGGCTCAGAAGGACAACGGCGAGATCCTGATCGGCAGTACCACCGAGGACAAGGGCTTCGACGTCACCACCACCTGGCCGGAAATCGCCGGGCTGGTGCAGGGCGCGGTGCGTTGTTTGCCGGAACTGGCGGACATCAACCTCAAACGCACCTGGGCCGGGCTGCGGCCGGGCTCGCCGGACGAGTTGCCGATTCTCGGGCCGATGGCCGGGGTGGAGGGTTATCTCAACGCCTGCGGGCATTTCCGCACTGGTGTGCTTACGTCGGCGATTACCGGGGTGTTGCTGGACAAACTGGTCAACGATGAACCGCTGCCGCTGGACATCACGCCGTTTCTGGCGGACCGGTTTGAAGTGGCGCCCGTGCAGGAAGAGCGGGCGCTGGAGATGGCCTGACTTGTGATCGTTCCCACGCTCCGCGTGGGAATGCCTCAAGGGACGCTCCGCGTTCCAGCTCTGGAAGGGACGCGGAGCGTCCCGGGCTGCATTCCCACGCAGAGCGTGGGAACGATCAGGGTCAGGCGGTCGGGCGCGCGCAGTGTGCGGGAACTCAGGACTTGCCCGATTGCTCTTCCAGTTGATCCGACTCGAACAACCGGGCCAGTTCCGCCCGGGCTTCCTGAGCGGTCTGCAGCACTTTGGCCGCGTCGTCGTACACCGCGTGTTGAGCCTCGAGCACCTGTTCGTCATGGTGCTTGAAGCGCTTGATCCGCGCATCGGCCTGGGCCTGGGTCAGACCGAGGCCAACCAGCGTGCGGCGGCTCATTTCCAGACTTGAGTAATAGGTCTCCCGGATCGGATCGGCGCCGACATCCACCAACCGATGAACATGCTGCCGGTTACGCGCCCGGGCGATGATCTTCATGTGCGGGTAGAGCTTGCGCACGATCTCGGCGGTCTTGATGTTGGTCTCCGGGTCGTCCGTGGCAATCACGAAATATTCCGCCTCGCCGACCTTGGCCGCGCTGAGGATTTCCGGGCGCATCGGGTCACCGTAGAACACCGGCACGCCACCAAAACTGCGCGACAGTTCGATGGTTTCCACCGAGGTGTCCAGCGCGACGAACTTGATGTTCTGCGCCCGCAGGATCCGCGCCACGATCTGGCCCATCCGGCCCATGCCGGCGATCACCACCCGTGGAGTTTCGGTTTCGATCTGGCGGAATTTCTCCGGTACTTCCACCGGCTGCACCTTCGGGCTGACCAACCGTGCGCAGATCAGCAGCAACAACGGCGTGACCGCCATCGACAGGGTGATGGTCAGCACCAGCAAGTCATACAGACGCGGTTCGAACAGACCCTGATCGCGGCCGATCTTGAACACCACGAACGCAAATTCACCGCCCGCCGCCAGCACGATGCCGAGGCGAATTGCACTGACCTTGTTCAATCCACCGGCCAGACGCCCGACCACAAACAGCAACGGCAACTTCAGTGCGATCAGCAATAGCGTCAGACCCAGCACCGTGATCGGCGCACTGAGCAGCAGACTGAGGTTGGCGCCCATGCCGACGCTGATGAAAAACAGCCCCAGCAGCAGGCCTTTGAAGGGTTCGATTTGCGCTTCCAGTTCATGGCGATATTCCGAATCCGCCAGCAGCAGGCCGGCGAGAAATGCGCCCAGCGCCATTGAAACGCCGACCATATCCATCAGCCACGCGGTGCCGATTACCACCAGCAACGCGGTGGCGGTGGACACTTCCGGCAGACCGGTTTTCGCCACTACGCGGAACACCGGGCGCAACAGATAACGTCCGCCGATCACCACCACGGCGATGCTGCCCAGCACCTGCAAACTGTGGCGCACATCGTCGGCGGTGCTGGTGTGGTGATCGACGCCCGCGAGCATCGGCACCAGCGCGATCAGCGGAATCGCGGCGATGTCCTGGAACAGCAGAATCGCAAACGCCAGGCGACCGTGGGGGCTGGTCAGCTCTTTGCGCTCCGCGAGGCTTTGCAGGCCGAAAGCGGTGGACGACAGGGCCAAGCCCAGGCCCAAGACAATCGCGCTGTTCAACGGCTGGCCGAACACCGACAACGCCAGCACGCCAATCACCGAACCGGTCAGCAGCACCTGCGCCAGACCCACGCCGAACACCGATTTGCGCATCACCCACAACCGTCGCGGCGACAGCTCAAGGCCGATGATGAACAACAGCAGCACCACGCCCAGTTCCGAGATATGGCTGACGCTTTGCGGATTGCCGATCAGGCCCAGCACCGACGGGCCGATGATGACCCCGGCAAACAGATAACCGAGCACCGCGCCCAGTTGCAGGCGCTTGGCCAAGGGAACGGTGAGCACGGCGGCCAGGAGAAAGACGACGGCGGCTTGCAACAGATTGCCTTCATGGGGCATGAGCGGAACTCCAGTAACGCGGTACGGCGGGGGGCGACAAGGATAAAGGCTGAAATGATTGCAGATCTACCGCACAGCCTGCTTGAGCAGATGTGCTTCTGTAATAATTTGCATCAATTGGTTACATTTATAGCCTCAGCGAATCAATTCCTCCCGAGTCTTCCATGGCCATCAACTTCGACCTCAACGACCTGCAAGCCTTTCGCGCCGTGGTCGAGCAGGGCAGTTTCCGCAAGGCCGCCGACACCGTGCGCCTGTCGCAACCGGCCCTGAGCCGGCGCATCGAAAAGCTCGAAGACGCCCTCGGCGTGAAGCTGTTCGAACGCACAACGCGCAAGGTCAGCCTGACCCAGGCCGGACGCGGTTTCATGCCCAGCGTCGAACGCTTGCTCGACGATCTGGACGTCGCGTTGCTCGGCATCAGTGAAGTCGCCTCTAATCGGCAGGGCCACGTAACCGTCGCTTGCGTGCCGTCGGCGGCGTATTACTTCATGCCGAGCGTAGTCGCCCGTTATCACCAGCAGTTCCCGCGAATCAAAGTCAAAGTCCTCGATTCCAGCGCCCACGACGTGCTGAGCGCGGTGGTCAATGGCGAGGCGGATTTCGGCCTGAGTTTCATGGGCACCCAAGAGGCGGGCGTGGATTTCGAGCCGTTGGTGCAGGAGAGTTACGTGGTCGCGTGTCGCCGCGATCATCCGCTGGCCGGGCGCAGCAGCGTGACCTGGGACGAGTTCTACCGGCAGGATTACATCTCGCTCGACAAGACTTCGGGCAACCGTTTTCTGCTGGATCAGGCCTTGGCCAAAGTGGTGCCGCAGCGCCCGAGCATCTGCGAGACGCGGCATGTGACGACCATGATCGGTCTGGTGGAAGCGGGGTTGGGCGTGGCGGCGGTGCCGCTGATGGCGATGCCGGCGGCGGATCATCCGATTCTGACGCGGGTGCCGCTGACCGAGCCGCAAGTGATGCGCAGCGTCGGCATCATCAAACGCCGGGGTCGTACGCTGACCCCGGCGGCACTGGAACTGGAGCGGCTGGTGGTGGAAATGAAGGTCCAGCCGCCGACGGTCAGCGCTTGACCGAATCCAGCCCGGTGGCCTGTACGTCAGGCTGGGCGGCGGGTGCGGCGAGGTATGCGAGCAACGCCTTGGCTTCCTGCGGGTGCTGCGCACCTACCGGAATCCCCGCTGCAAATCGTGTCACCGACTGCACCGATTCAGGAATCTTTGCCACAAAACTCACACCCGGCACCGGCAGCAATTCGCTGACCTGCTGAAAACCCAGTTGATAGTCGCCAGTGGCGACCACCGAGCCCACCGGGATTTTCGGGATCATCTTCGCCTTGGGTTTCAGCTGATCTTCGATGCCGAGTTTCTTGAACAGTTGCTGCTCGATGTACACGCCACTGGCGCTGTCGGAGTAGGCTACCGATTTCGCATCAAGCAGGGTTTTCTTAAGGTTGTCGACGTTGCTGATGTCCGGTTTCGGCGCGCCTTCGCGCACCACCAGGCCAATTCGCGAATCCGCCAGTTCCACCCGCGACGCCGGATCGACCTTGCCTTGCTTGATCAGATCATCGAGGGCGTAGCCGACCATGATCACCACGTCGGCCTTTTCACCACGGGCGAGGCGATTGGGGATTGCCTCCGGCGCCTTGCCCATCGACGGGCCGAGTTGGGTGTCCAGCGTGTTGCCGGTGGCGGCGGCGAATTTCGGCCCGAGGATCTTGTAGGCGGCAGTGAAGCCTCCGGAGGTCATGACTCGCAGTTCTTCGGCCTGGGCCGCAACGTTGAACGCAAGACCGGCGAGCAGGGCTGTAACGGTAAACAGTTTTTTCATGGTGATGTTCTCAGGCAGTAACAGGTTGCAGACGACCGCCGGCCCGGCGATACAGATAAAGCGTCGCGCCCAGTGCGCAGAGCGCGCCGATGCTCATCCAGTAACCCGGTGCGGCTTTGTCGCCGGTGTACTGGATCAGGAAGGTCGACATCGCCGGGGTGAAGCCGCCGAACACCGCCGTCGCCAGGCTATAGGCCAGCGAGAAACCCGCCACCCGCACTTCCACCGGCATGATCTCGGTCAGCGCCGGAATCATCGCGCCGTTGTACAGGCCGTAGATAAACGACAGCCACAACAGCGACAGCAGCATGTGGCTGAAGCTAGGCGCCTGCACCAGGTACGACAGCGCCGGATACGTGGTGGCCAGGGCCAGCAACGCCATGGCGATCAGCACCGGACGGCGGCCGACGCGATCGGACAATGCGCCGCCAATCGGCAGCCAGAAGAAGTTGGAAACACCCACCAGCAGCGTCACCAGCAACGCATCCGATGTGCTCAGGTGCAGCACGGTTTTGCCGAAGGTCGGTGCGTACACGGTGATCAGGTAGAACGCAGTGGTAGTCAGGGCAACCATCAGCATCCCGCCCAGCACCACGCCCCAGTTCTGACCGAGGGTGCGGAACACTTCCTTCATGCTTGGACGATGTTTGCGAGCAGCAAACTCTTCGGTTTCCGCGAGATTGCGCCGCAGAAAGAAGATGAACGGCACGATCATGCAGCCGACGAAAAACGGAATCCGCCAGCCCCAATCGGCGACCGCTTCCGGCGCCATCCATTGGTTCAAACCGTAACCGAGCGCTGCTGCGACGACGATGGCCACCTGCTGACTGGCCGACTGCCAGGCGGTGAAAAAGCCTTTGCGACCGGGCGTGGCGATCTCCGAGAGATACACCGAAACCCCGCCCAGTTCGGCACCGGCGGAGAAGCCTTGCAGCAGCCGCCCGATCAACACCAACGCCGGGGCGAACAGGCCAATGGTTTCGTATCCGGGCACCAGCACAATCAAGATCGTGCCGCTGGCCATGATCGACAGGGTGACGATCAAACCTTTGCGCCGACCGACGTCATCGATGTAAGCGCCGAGCACGATAGCCCCCAGCGGACGCATCAAAAAGCCTGCGCCGAACACCGCAAAGGTCATCATCAGGGACGCGAACTCACTGCTCGCCGGAAAGAACACCGCCGCGATCTGCGTGGCGTAGAAACCGAACAGAAAGAAGTCGAACTGTTCGAGGAAGTTACCCGAGGTCACCCGGAAAATGGCGCCGGCTCGCGAGCCGCCGTGTGGGATTGAGGCTGTCATAGAAAAGTACTCCACCGCTTTTATGACGTGCGCGACGGGGAGGCGGCGCACGGTTCTTATTGGGGCGGATAGTGGCGCGCAGGGATCGATTTGTTAATTGCATTGTTGGCATGGATTGATGTGCTATGCAGATCAATGGCGTGCTATGGCAGCTGTTTCGGCGGCGCTGCCTGTACGGTTCTGGCGATCATCGAGTCTTGCGCTGGTGCGGCGATGCTCACAAAAATCCCGTCCCAGTCAGGGTCTATCCTGCGAATGCGTTCACGCAGATCCGGATGACCCGAGAGCAGAAGAGAGCTGGAAGTGCCAGGGCCGAAAAACAGGTGGCTGAACTCGGCGGCGCGGGCAGCCTTGAGGGTCGAGCCCATTTTGTACCCGCCGATTTTCTTCAGTGCTCCGGCGATACTGTCGGGGTTGCGGGTGTATTGCACGGCGGTCGCATCGGCCAGGAATTCGCGTTGCCGGCTGACCGCAGCCTTGATCAGGTTGCCGAAGAACGTCCCGGAGAATCCGACAATGCACAGCGCGGTGCCAAACATGCTGACCAGAATGGTCGGCTGCTTACGATTGGCAGATGAGTGTGGCGTGTCCTCAAGACCGCGCAAGAGATGGTTTCCCGCCAGCCCGATCACCATGATCCCGTGGACGACCGCGACCAGTTGAGTGTTCAGGCGCATGTCGCCGTTATAGATATGGCTGAATTCGTGGGCGATCACGCCTTGCAGTTCATCGCGTGACAAAAGGCTTATCGCACCTTGAGTGACGCCGATCACTGCATCCTGAGGGGTGAAACCGGCGGCAAATGCATTGATGCCCTGATCCGGCAACAGGTACACGCAAGGAACGGCGGTGCCAGAGGCCAAGGCCATTTCCTCCACCACGTTGACCAGGCGGCGCTCTTCCAGAGTCCGCGCGTCATGGTTGATCAGACGACCACCCAAACGGCGCGCGACCACTTTTCCGCCCCCTGTCAGTTCGACGTATTTGACCAGCCCGCCGAGCAACACAACAGCCGTTACCAGCGCTGCAATGATCGCGAAAAACTGCCAGTTTTCCGCCAGATCCTCGAGCGTTTTGCCGTACGAGATCGGCAGAATCAGGAGCATGAAGGACACGAGAATCAAGCCGAGTACGGCGAGAAACATCAAGATCACGAGCTGCACCGAGCGACGTTTGGCCCGGCACTGTTGTTCAAAGAAATTCATCTGACCATCCGTGGACGTGGAGGCTGAATCAATCCGCGGTTGCCGCCATCTGATCTGGCACCGGTTTGCCCGCTGCGGCAGCCGTCGTAAAACTCCCGTCCCACTGTGGATCGATCCGACGAATCCGCACGCTCAGATCAGGGTGGGTCGCAAACATCCGGCTCAGCCAACCTGATCCGCCTGTGCTGAAGAACAAATGACTGAATTCGGCGGCACGGGGGGAGTTGATGATGGAGCCTTATTTATGGGCGCCGATTTTTTTCAGGGCGCCGACAATGCTTTGCGGATTGCGCGTGTATTGCACCGCGCTCGCATCGGCGAGGAATTCACGCTGGCGACTGACAGCCGCCTTGATCAAATTCCCATAGAGATTTCCGATAAATCCGGCCACGCACAGTGCGAAACCGAGCGCAAAAACCACCAGCATCAACCGCGCGTCGCGTTTGTCGCGCTTGAGCAGGCTGGCCATTATGTAAGTGCCAGCCAGCCCCAGCACCAACAGGCCGTGCACCACCGCTACTAACTGCGTATTGAGGCGCATGTCACCGTTGAAAATGTGGCTGAATTCGTGGGCGATCACCCCTTGCAGTTCTTCTCGGGTCAGTAGTTTCACTGCGCCACGGGTCACACCAATGGCCGCGTCCTCCGGTGTAAATCCGGCCGCGAAGGCATTGATGCTTTCGTCGGGTAACAGATACACCGCCGGCATGCAGGTGCCGGAGGCAATCGCCATTTCTTCGACGACGTTCATCAACCGCTGCTCGTCCAGGGTTCGCACATTGCCATTGAGCAGGCGGCCACCCAGTTTTTCCGCGACGACCTTGCCGCCCGCGCGCAGCTGCCGATATTTCAGCAGACCGCCAATCACCACGACGCTGCTGATGAACGATGCGATAACGGCCATTGCCAGAAACGCGTCCGCCAGCGTGCCAGTCCCGCTCAGGTAATCCTCAAAACCATTGAAGACGAAGGGCAGGCTGGTCATCCCGATCAGCATGACAATCGCCAGAATCATCATGCACACCAGCCGTTGCGTCTGGTTTCGGGCCTGGGTTTGTCGTTCGAAAAAGTTCATCGGGCCATCCATGGAGAGAAGAAGTCAGAAAGAAACGTTGGGCGCGGTCTTGATGGCCAGCGTATCGGCAAACTTCAACGGAACCGCATCCTCGCGATGGCCAAAACTGGCCGCCAGCAGCACCGCCGGAAAGCTCTGCTTGAGCGTGTTGTAGGCCATCACCGCGTCGTTGAACGCCTGCCGCGCGAAGCTCACCTTGTTTTCGGTGCTGCTCAGCTCTTCGCTCAGTTGTTGCATGTTCTGCGAAGCCTTGAGTTCCGGATAAGCCTCCAACGTCAGGTTCAAGCGACCCACCGCGCTGCTGAGTGCGCTGTCCGCCAGCCCCAATTGCGCGATGTTCTGGGCGCTGCCCGGTTTCGCCTGTGCAGCCTCAAGTCCGGCCACGGCGGCATTGCGCGCGGCGATCACCGCTTCAAGGGTTTCGCGCTCATGGGCCAGATAACCCTTGGCGATGCTGACCAGATTGGGGATCAGGTCATAACGGCGTTTGAGCTGCACTTCGACCTGGGCAAATGCGTTCTTGATCTCGTTGCGCCGGGCAACAAGTTTGTTGAAAAGACTGACAGCGTAGAGCCCCAGAAGCGCCAGCAACACCAGATTGACGATGAGATAGATTTTCACGGTGATGTCCTTGTTCACTCTGTGGGGGCGCGCGATCTTATCGCAAATGGATGCCGTTGACTGTATTCGCCCGGTGGCGGACGAGCCCGGATCGCGTTCCGGGGCGCGACTACAATCTCCGGTTCAGCATCATCAAAAAACAAGGAATGATTCCAGAACCCCGCAGTCGGAGTTCAGGTATCACAAATCTCAGGAGGTTCACCGATGAACAACAAGACCCTAATCGCCAGCCTGGCCCTCGTCGCCGGCATCGCCGGGATCAGCCCCCTCGTTCAAGCGGCGCAAACCTCGAACGACACCGTCGAACAATCACCGACCGGCAACCGCGAACTGAACGTCAACGACCGCGCCCCGGATATCTACCAGCGCAGCGAAAAAGCCATCAAAAACTGGAAACAGAAAGGCCTCAAGCAGCCGGAACCGCAGGCGCAGTGGGTGCAGATCAATGACAAATACGTGATGGTGATGATCACCAACGGGACTATTGTGGCGATTCAGCCGGTGGAGCGCTGACCTCAAGCAACAATTGGCCATGGACGGTTGATTGCATTCGAGCGCCGTTCCGGTAAAACGCGAGGGGCGTTTCGAGTGACTGGATGTCAGGAGCAATTCGTTGGACAAGAAACCCCTTTATCGCAAAGAAAACACCACCGCCCATAACGTTTGGCGCAATAACCCGGGCGGGCATTACCGGCATCAGCGAAACACCAAGGCTGAAATCCATAGCGAGGCTACACGCGGTTCGATGCATGGCATCAAGCATCATGGCTACGATTACACGCCGTTGTTTCGCTTTCTGTTGTCGCGTGTCGGCGGTGATTGGGACGAGATTTTCAGTGAAGCCGTGTCGCGGCTGGATCGGCAGGAACCCGTGTTCTGGATGGTCGCTCTGCATGAACATGAGCGAAGGGATGTGGTGGGGGTGGGTGAGTCCAGTATCTACAGCGGGTTATACGTCGATGAGAACAAGCGCCTGCAAATCGTCAATCCCGCCCTCAAAGCCGAAGACATGACGCCCAGTTGCCAGTGCTGCACGCATACCTTCAATGGCGTTGTATTCGGTACGCCCGAGCGCTGAAATTCAATCAGCCCGGCCATGACTGAGCGTCTGCCCGCCGCCCAATCGATACTGATTATTCCCGCTGCGCTTGGCCTCATACATCGCCAGATCCGCAATGTGCAGCAAGCGGTCCATGGTCGGTGCGTGGTCGGGGAAGACGGCGACGCCGAGGCTGGTGCCGATGTGGCGTTGTTCGTTGCCGATGGGGATTGGCGGGGACAGTTCGATGAAGATTTTCTGGCAGATGCTGCGCGCTTCGTCCTGCAGGTTCAGGCCGGGGGCGAGGCCTTGCAGGATGACCACGAATTCGTCGCCGCCGATCCGTGCGACGGTGTCGCTGACCCGCAGGATGCGTTTCAGGCGCGTGGCGGTGGTGATCAGAACGCGGTCGCCGGCGGCGTGACCGTAGCGGTCGTTGATCGCCTTGAAGCCGTTGAGATCGATAAATACCAGCGCCACCCGCGTTTCGGTCACGCGGGCATGTTCGAGTGCTTCCGATAGCCGTTCTTCCAGCACCAGCCGATTCGGCAGGCCGGTCAGCGGGTCGAAATGAGCGAGGTGCTGGAGGTAGCTGGCCGAGGCCTTTTCTTCGGTGATGTCGCGCACCACGCCCATCATCTTGATCACCGCGTCGTGATCGTTGCGCACCACATTGCCGGTTTCCCGCAGCCAGCGAATCGTGCCGTCGGGCCAGACCACGCGGTATTCCTCATCGTGGTTTTCACCGGTCTCCAGGCAACGCAATTCCCCGGCGCGCACCCGGGCGCGGTCGTCGGGGTGTACGCAGGAGCAGAACAGTGCGTAGGAGGGTGTCACTTCGCCGATCTTGAACCCGAACATGCCGAAGATCGCGTCCGACCAGTAGAGCCGGTCGGTGTCGACCTCCCAGTCCCAGGTGCCGATCCGGGCGAAATACTGGCTGCGCTTGAAGCGGTCGGCGTCGCCATCCTGCCGGATGTTCTGGCCCTCGGCCGCACGTGTGAGCAGTTCGCGATACTCGGCGAGTTGCTGACGAAGCTCGCGCACTCGGCGGATCAGAACGGCGATCACGACCATCAGCACAACGACAATGGCGAAGCTGATCCAGAGTTGAGTCATTCAAGCGTCGCTGTCATGGCGTATCGATCCGGGAGTGATGGCGTGTCGCTATCTTAATTCACGGCCAATGCCGGAAACAGCGGCAACCTTGGGTCAAACGGTTGCCAATGGCCGGCATTTCTGGGAAAACGGCGGCCAGCGGAACAATAGAGCGAATGTTATGAATGATGAACTGCAGATAATCGATCTTCAGCCCGGTGACGGAAAAGCCGCCGTCAAAGGCGCGTTGATCACCACCCAATACACCGGTTGGCTGGAAGACGGCACCGAATTCGATTCGTCCTGGAGCCGGGGGAAGCCGTTTCAGTGTGTGATCGGCACGGGCCGGGTTATCAAGGGTTGGGATCAAGGGATCATGGGCATGCAGGTGGGCGGCAAGCGCAAGCTGCTGGTGCCGGCGCATCTGGGTTACGGCGAACGGACGATGGGCAAGATTCCGCCGAATTCGAATCTCGTGTTCGAGATTGAGTTGCTGGAGGTTTTGACGCGGGAGGATTGAAGCTCGTGGGGGAGTACGTTGTGATGAGGGGCGTTCCTGATCACAACGTCCTGCATGCAAGGGCCCGATGAATCAGGTAAATGCCTCAATGTCGTCAAGCGTGTCTGCGATCACGCCTTCCAGGGAGGGGAATCTTGTCTTTGCTTCTTCCAGGGCCGCGAAGGCAATGTCTTTGTCCAGTTTGCCGTGCCTTCGAGCAATGTGGCCCAAAGCGGTAATGGCAGATGCGACAAGCGACTCATTGCTGCTGGCGAAATACTTCAGGCAGGTTTGCTGAGCCCAGATTCTGTCTGATTCGTTCAAGCCAATAGAAATCAATCCAGCGACAACATTCCTTTCCACGCCGCTTTTAAGAATCCTCACTGCTTCATCGTGGTTCTGTTGGTTCTTGATAGAAAAGACTCAACTATTCCCGAACCCCGATAAAAAGATCTAGTTCAGTTGGTAGGTGTTCATTAAGGACTGACGCAATTTGCCGGACCTGACCGTCATTCAATATCCATTCTCCGGCCTCGCTTTCTTCCAGGCTTTCCCAACCCAGCAACGCTAAAACCGCAGCTTCTGCCTCAGGCTTCACCGTCAGTTCAAACTTCAAAGAGTCGTCCTCTTCATCACCTTTCAAAAAGCCACTTATCCATAAAAACATTAAAAGCCTCCTGTATTACTTCGGGGTAGATCTCTCGGGGTCTGCGGGATCTATTTGTTCACCGGTTTCGTGGTTGAATTCACCAAGGTGTTTGCCTTGTTTGTTGTAAAGCTCAATAGCGCCAGTCTTGCTATCCCATTCATATATTCGCCCCTTCCGGTCCTTCCAGCGGCTTCGCTTGCCTCCTCCACCCTGAACGCTGCTTTTTGATTTGACTGGTTGGGCATCCGGGAATGCGGGCAGTGTGCGTGGGGGCCTGTGGTATTTGATATCACCGCCCAGTGCTGGCCTGGAGAGCACAACATACAGAGGCTGCACCCCGGAGTCAGCCGGAAACACAAGGATGAAATCCTCGTACTCCGGCGGATAGATCGGGTTGACGATGATTTTGTCTGCTTGCTCAGTCGGCGGATAAATCCAGATAGTCGGAGTTTGTGGGGCACCTTCCAGCGGTGGGATACCCGAGGTGCTGGATGAATCGACGGCAGGCGTCCAGGTCAACGTGACGCCATTGCCAAAGTCAGCCACTTGGCGAGAGCCTTGGGCTGTGAACTGCACAACCGGAATCATTTCCCAGTCAGGGCGCTTTTGAGTGTTGTACCCGTACCCTTTGAGACTGCCATCGGGCTGTTGCTCTACCTGTAGTCGAATACGTGTTCGGCCTTCCTTCAGCGATCTGAGCTGTTCTTCGGTATAGAGTGAACTGTCACCAAGATTGGATGGCCACAAAAGTGCAACCATGCCCGCCAAAGCACCTGCGGCAACACCGCCCGTGATTGCGCCCACACTGGATATGGCGCTTGTGCTGGTGCCAATAGAAGCCGAGCCTCCCAAGAGAAGCGTGCCTATAGCAGACGGTAACTTGGCACCACCTATTCTTTTGAGGGTGATATTTCCCGCCGCGTCTAATTCGCGGCCACCGAGCAAGGTGAATGCTCCAAAGTCAGCCAGTCGTTCGACCGGGATAAACCCTGCGGGGCTTTCATGGTTGATGACGCCGTCGGGGAGGTTGCAGCTCTTGGTAAATACACACCCTAGGGCGCTGTGTTGATTCGGTTGTTGAGACTGCCGAAGAAAGCGATCTTCGTAGGCTTGTTGCCTGGCCTGCATCTCGTCGTACTTTTTTTGTCTGGCGTTCTGCTCTGCCAGTTCGGTAGCAGTCATGTAGCGGGTAGTGATGTGGTGCCCGTCGCCTGAGGGGGGATTTTGTATTCGGGGAATATCTGATTTTCGAGCCATGAGCGTCCTTGTTCCAACTTTTAAAGCGTTGGGAACGCTATCTGAATGAGCATTTGAAAGATGTAGGACGGTTCTGAAGCTCAAACGGTTGTTACAAAATGACGCTCTCGGCAAGATCCGTGGAGCGATTTCTTATGAGTTGTAAACACAAAACCCGCTGCCTCCCTCAACGGAGGCAGCGGGTTTTTTCTTGCCTTATGCCCCAGGTGTTACGCAGCCATCGCCATCTCATCCAGCGTCGCGGCAACCGTGCCGGTCAGGCTTGGAAATCTGCGTTTTACGCTGGTGAGTGCCGGCAGCAGGCGGGTGCGGTCCAGTTCGCCATGGTCTCGGGCGAGTTGGGTGAGGGCGGTGAGTGCGGCGCTGACGATGGATTTCCGTTCGCTCTCGAGCAGTAGCAGACAGGCTTTTTGGGCCCATTGGCTGTCTTTCTCGTTGAGGCCGATGGAGATCAGGGCGGCGACGATGTGTGCATCGGATTTGCTTTCCATGGGTGTTCCTCAGGTCGTGGCATCGAGAGTGTCCAGCGCCCGGTTCACCGCAAGTTCGCCACACATCACCACTTGGGCGATGCCCAGCACGGTGCTGCGGTAGGGCGGGTCCAGCAGTGCGGCGAAGTCGCTGAGCATCACGCTGGCCGAAGTCATCGATTCGCAGGCGTGGGCCAGCAGGGCATGTTGATCCAGGTCGGGGGCGACGTGGAACATGCGGCCGGGGCAGTGTTGTTTCGGGGCGGTGGGTTTCAGGTAGTGATCGAGGGCGCGTTCGGCGGCTTCGTGGAGTTTTTTTGAATCGGTGGAGGAGTAGGGCGAAGTCGGGTCTGATTCGGACGGTAAGTCTGTTTCCGGTGGATTAGGCGTTGGCTTGATCATTTGCTCAGAGTCTCCAGTAATGCTGGCACCCATTTCGCGACTAAACGATTGGGTGGCAGCCATGCGCAGGTTAGTCGACCGGGACTCCAGGCTTTACCGGCGCACCCGAAGGCGCCCTGCGCACAGCTACCATTGAGCGCAGGCGCAAAAGCACCTGACTGAATGACTGCATGCGAAGTTGGAGAACACCGAGCGACTAAACCCGTTCACTGACCATTCAGTGATGCGAATCAAGTTACGGGCAGGCTCCAAACTGCACAAGCCGGCGGATTCTGGCGTAGTTGTAGGCAAAGGCGCAAGGCGATGTAGCCTCTCGGATGAGGGCAAAATGATGCTTCATTTTTCAGTCCGCCATCGCGAGCAAGCTCGCTCTCACAGGGTTGTGCGTTCTCTCAAATTCCCTGTGGGAGCGAGCTTGCTCGCGATGGCAAATGTTCATGCACCGACAATGCTGAACATCGGAATTCTCCCGTTCAGCGAAGGCCGGTAGTGCCACGCGAGTCTTCCCGGATCAATGTCGCGGGCGAGGATTTCGGTGAGCGTGGCGCTGGCGATCGTCATTGCCAGCATCTGCCCGGGACATTGATGCCGACCGCTGCCAAACGTGAAACTGCGGCGATTCGGGCGATCAGGCATGAAGCGATCCGGGTTTTCATTGAGTGCCGGGTCGCGATTGGCCGAAGCCAACAGCACTAGAATCACGTCGCCGGTTTCCAGCCGCACGCCGTCGATTTCACAGCTGTTTGCCACAAATCGGCGGGTGTTCTGTACCGATGGATCGAAGCGTTGGACTTCAGCCAACAACGAATCCACTGACGCGTTGCGTAATTCAGGCTGACGCTGCAACGCCACCAAAGCATTGCCGATAAGCCCGGCGGTGGCCTCGAACGTCTGCGAGCAGAGGCCGATCAGGTTGGCGAGCAGCACGTCCTCATCGCCGACGAATCGCTGTTGGATGTCGGCGAGAAACGGGTTCGGGTCCGCCAGCAACTCAATGAAGTACCCGCGCAATTGCTCCGCCGCCCGATGCGCTGCCGCCAGTTGCAGTTCATTGCTCAGCGGCGACAGGCACGTCGCGAAATCCGCCGTCAGTTCACTGATTACGCGGGCCTGCGCCGGGGTGAATCCGAGCATCGATGCAACCACGCACACCGGGCCGCGAAACATGGCTTTATAGAGGCCGTCGGCATCGTTCGTTATCAGCCGCGCGGACACCAGAGCGCCGACTTCTTCCCGATCAATCAACCCCAGCGGCGGCTCGATAGCCGAACGCGGGCAACGCTGAGCTTCGCTGTCATTCATACGCATCAAAAGGCCAAACACCTTGCCCGCCATGCCATCGACGATGGCTTTGGGCACCGGCTCCTGCACCGGGCGCACCCGGCAATCCGGATGCGCCAGCACTGCGCACACCGCCCGGGCGCTGCTGGCCACCCACAGTTTCAATCCGTGATGAAAGGTCAGCCCGCCCGCCGCGCGCAGTTCGGCGTAGTAGGGATAGGGATCGGCGTGAGTCGCAGCGATGATCGGGTCCATGGATCGCAACCTTGTCGGTGGGGAAAGTGTTGCTACTATCTCCAGTCCTTGAGGGCGATGATTCGTCCGGGAGCGAAATATGCACACAGAACATCAAGACATCGGCGTCTCGCAAGTGGCCGCCGCCATCGCGGAACCGGCGCGGACCAAAATGCTGTGCTCGCTGATGGACGGCCACGCCCGCACCGCCACAGAGCTTGCAACCCTCGCCGACGTCAGCGCCTCGACCGCCAGCGCTCACCTGGCCAAGCTCAAGGACCTGGCGCTGGTGCGCCTGCACGTGCAGGGGCGTCACCGTTATTACAGCCTTGCCGACAAGCGCGTGGCCCAGGCGCTGGAAGCGCTGATGGTGATCGGCCAGAACCCCGCGCCGACCTTCAAACCGCACACGCCGGATCGCCTGCAATTCGCCCGCACCTGCTACGACCATATGGCCGGGACGCTCGCGGTGTTGTTGCATGACCGCCTGCTTGAGGCGGGATGGCTGGTGGAAACCGATGAGCAGGTTTATCGCCTCAGTGACAGCGGCGAGGCGTTTTTTGAGGGGCTGGGCATTGAGGTCAAGGATCTGTCGACGTTGCGTCGACGGTTCGCCTGCCCATGTCTGGACTGGAGCATGCGTCGGCCGCATCTGGGCGGTTCGCTCGGGGCGGCGTTGTTGCAGGCGGCGTTGAAGCGCAAATGGGTGACGCAGGATCTGGACAGTCGCGCGCTGACATTGACGGTGCAAGGGCGCCGAGAATTTGCGTCGCGCTGGGGTCTGGTTTTGCCGGAGTCCGGGCGGGATTCGTCAGGTCGCCAGTTAGCTGATTCCACGCCCGGATCGGTGCATGCGCGTTAGCTCAAGGTGTATCCGCTGTCGACCACCCAATCCTGACCGATGACGCCGCGTGCGCCATTGCCCAGCTGGAAAAGAATGACGTCGGCCACTGCCGCAGGTTCGAGAAACTGCCCGCTCAAAAGACGTTTGTTGACGCCTTGGGCGATGTCCCCGAGCGCTTCGTCACTCAGGCCCAATGTCGACCAGATCGGCGTTGCGGTCGGGCCGGGGGAGACGCAATTGATGCGCACGCCATGAGGGGCCAGCTCGACCGCGAGGGTTCGGGCATGGGCGATCAACGCCGCTTTTGATGCGATGTAGGCGGCCAGCCCCGCGAAACTGATTTGGGCCAGAAAAGTACCGATGAACACCACCGAAGCGCTGTCTGCAAGGTGCGGGCGCAGGGCGGCCAAGGTGTTCAGGGCACCTGCGCCGTTCACCGCCCATTGGCGATCGAACGCCGAGCTGTCGAGCCCGTCGGCGAGTTCTGCGATACCGGCATTGGGCACCACGAAACTCACTGGGCCCAGACTCGCAGCCTGCTCGGCCAAGGAGGCAAGGTCAGAGGCTTGAGTGACATCGCCGGGTTGCCAGACCAGTTGTTGCGGATACCGCTCAAACAGTTCGGCCAGTGCGCCGAGTTTTCGCGACATGGCCAACACGCGTGCGCCTTGATCCAGCAGGCGTTCGGTAGCAGCCAGGCCTATGCCCGAACTGGCACCGGTGATGACGGCAAGCTTGCCCTGAAAAACATGATCCATGTTCGACTCCCGTTTTTGGTCTTCAGCCAAATGGCTACGGGGAGTCAGTCAATTTTCGGGCCATGCCGGACAGCCTTTAATATCAAGGGCTACGCAGGGTTGATAGTCATTATGACGCTTGTGGAATCTAGTCAATCTGACTGCCTTTGAGTCAAATTGACCTGACTGCTGCGGCGCGACATTCCGACGAAGAGCGGCATTGCGCCTTGTGTGAGCCAATCGCTGTCTATACTGTATATGCGAACAGTATCGAGTCCGTGCCATGCAAATCATCGACAAGCTCAGCATCCTCGCCGACGCCGCCAAGTACGACGCCTCCTGCGCCAGCAGTGGCGCGCCCAAGCGCAGCTCCGAGGGCAAGAGCGGGCTGGGTTCGACCGATGGCATGGGCATCTGCCACAGCTACACGCCTGACGGGCGTTGCGTGTCGCTGCTCAAGGTTCTGCTGACCAATTTCTGTCTCTACGACTGCCAATACTGCGTCAACCGCCGCTCCAGCGACGTGCCGCGTGCGCGTTTCACGCCCGAGGAAGTGGTGACGCTGACGCTGGATTTCTACCGGCGCAATTGCGTCAGCGGGTTGTTCCTCAGTTCGGGGATCATCCGTTCGGCGGACTACACCATGGAGCAACTGGTGCGTGTCGCGAAGCTGTTACGCGAGGAGCATGAATTCCGTGGCTACATTCATCTCAAGACCATTCCCGATGCGGATCCTGCGCTGATCGAAGAGGCCGGGCGTTACGCCGACCGCTTGAGCGTCAACATCGAATTGCCCACCGATGCCAGCCTGCAAACCCTGGCGCCGGAGAAGCACATCGGTTCGATCAAGCAGGCGATGAACACCATCTACACCGGTGTGCAGACCGTACTCAATGAACCTCGCGCACCGAAGTTCGCCCCGGCCGGGCAGAGCACGCAGATGATCGTCGGTGCCGATGACACCGACGACAGCACCATCCTGCACAGCGCGCAGGCGCTTTACGGCAACTTCCGACTGCGCCGGGTCTATTACTCGGCCTTCAGCCCGATTCCCGACAGCCCGAAAAGCGTGCCGCTGGCCGCACCACCACTGATGCGCGAGCACCGCTTGTATCAAGCTGATTTCCTGTTGCGCGGTTATGGCTATACCGCCGGTGAGTTGCTCACGGGGCCGGGCAATCTGGCGTTGGACATCGACCCGAAACTGGCCTGGGCGCTGCAGAATCGTGAGGTGTTTCCGCTGGACCTCAATCGCGCTGAACCGGCGCTGATCTCACGTATCCCCGGCATCGGCCTGCGCACCACCGAACGTTTGGTGGAGCTGCGTCGGCAGCGGCGCATTCGCTACGAGGACGTGGCCCGCATGCGCTGTGTGCTGGCCAAGGCCAAGCCGTTCATCATCACCAGCGATTACCACCCGCAGCAGGCCGAGGTCACCAGCCAGATGCTCTATCAGCAGTTGCGCGACCGGCCGATGCCACAGCAGATGGGGCTGTGGGGATGATCAATCTCGATTGCGACGACCTGTTCGACAGCTGGCGCCAACAGGCGCGCTGGCTGCTCAGCCATGAAGTCGATCCGAGTCTGGTGAGCTGGGCGTCGGAAGGGGTGAGTGATCTGTTTGCCAGTGACGTGGCGGTGCCCGAAGGACAGGGGCCGTTTCAGGCGCGGATTCCGCGTGCGTTGCTCGACACCCTGGAACAAGCATCTCGTTACCGGGGCGATCAACGCTGGAGCCTGCTGTATGAAGTGTTGTGGCGAGTCAGCCACGGCGATCGCACCGCAATGATGGCCGGCGACAAACTGGGCAGCGAGTTGCAGCGGCGGATCAAGCAGGTGCAGCGCGAAGCCCATCATCTGCATGCATTCGTGCGTTTCATCGAGCGCCCGGCGGAGCTGCCGGGCCCGCAATACGTGGCGTGGCACGAGCCGGCCCACGACATCCTGCACAGCGCCAGCGAACACTTCATCGGGCGCATGGGTCGGCATCGCTGGCTGATCGCTACGCCCCGCGACGGGGTTTATTACGATGGCGAACAACTGAACCATCAACGGCAGTGCCCGGTGGAATGGCAGCAACTGGCGCAGAACGTCGACGATCCCCACGGTGACTTATGGCTGACGTACTACAGCCACATCTTCAACCCGGCGCGGCTGAACGAGAAAGTCATGCAAGGGCATTTGCCGACGCGGTTCTGGAAGAACCTGCCAGAGGGGGAACTGATTCCCGGATTGATAACCCAGGCGCGAATGGGCAAGCAGCAGAACGGACAGGCGAGCGGGATTGCCGGTCGCGCGGGCAAGCGGATTGCCATGAAGGCCAGCGAGCGAGGCGAATGAAAAAGCCCCCATCGATTTCTCGATGGGGGCTTTTGTGCATCTGGCCGTCAGATCAAACCTTGACGATCCAGCCTGCTGGCGCTTCAACGTCGCCGGTCTGCACGCCGGTCAGCTCTTTGTAGAGCTTCTGGGTCACAGGGCCGACTTCGGTTTCGCTGTGGAACACGTGCAGGTGGTCGTTGTAGCTGATGCCGCCGATCGGGGTGATCACCGCAGCGGTACCGCAAGCACCGGCTTCCTTGAAGTCCGACAGCTTGTCGATGAACACGTCGCCTTCGACCACTTCCAGGCCCAGACGGGACTTGGCCAGTTCGATCAGCGACAGACGGGTGATGCCCGGCAGTACCGATGGCGAGTTCGGGGTCACGAACTTGTTGTCGTGGGTGATCCCGAAGAAGTTGGCCGAACCGACTTCCTCGATCTTCTTGTGGGTCAGCGGATCCAGGTAGATGGCGTCAGCGAAGTGCGCTTTCTTGGCTTGGGAGCCCGGCATCAGGCTGGCGGCGTAGTTGCCACCGACCTTGGCGGCACCGGTGCCTTGTGGCGCGGCGCGGTCGAAGGTGGAGATCTGGAAGTTGTGCGGGGTCAGGCCGCCCTTGAAGTAGGCGCCAACCGGGATCGCGAATACCGAGAAGATGAACTCCGGTGCGGTACGCACGCCGATGTTGTCACCTACGCCGATCACGAACGGGCGCAGGTATAGCGCGCCACCGGTGCCGTAAGGCGGGATGAAGCGCTCGTTGGCGCGAACCACGTCCTTGCACGCTTCGATGAACTGCTCGGTGGACACATGCGGCATCAGCAGGCGGGCGCAGCTGCGTTGCATGCGCGCGGCGTTCTGGTCCGGACGGAACAGGTTGATCGAGCCGTCCTTGCAACGATAGGCCTTCAGGCCCTCGAAGCATTGCTGGCCATAGTGAAGGGCAGTGGAGCCTTCGCTGATGTGCAGCACGTTGTCTTCGGTCAGGGTGCCTTTGTCCCACTCGCCATTGCGAAAGTACGACAGATAGCGTTTGTCGGTCTTGATGTAGTCAAAACCCAGCTTGTCCCAGTTGATGCTTTCGTTACCCATGACACCCTCTATCACTGAACAACCGCCGAAGCGGTTCAAGGCTTCTGACGTTTTTTTGGATGGGCACAACAATACTTCATTCTTGAGCGGTTTCGCAGCCCGAAATCTCAGCCTTTGATCGTTCCCACGCTCTGCGTGGGAATGCAGTCCGGGACGCTCTGCGTCCCAACAGCCGAACGCGGAGCGTCCGTGGAGGCATTCCCACGCGGAGCGTGGGAACGATCTGCGACCGAGCGTTACAGGTGCAACGCGTGCCCAAGCGCACGCAACGCCGCTTCCTGCACCGCTTCACCCAGGGTCGGGTGCGCGTGGATGGTGCCGCCGATGTCTTCCAGTCGCGCACCCATTTCCAGGCTTTGCGCGAACGCAGTCGACAGCTCAGACACCCCGACACCCACCGCCTGCCAGCCGACAATCACATGATTGTCCCGACGAGCGACTACCCGCACGAAGCCGGTTTTCGATTCCAGCGTCATCGCCCGGCCATTGGCCGCGAACGGGAAGTTCGACACGATGCAGTCAAGTCCCGCCGCCTTGGCCTCGTCCGGGGTCTTGCCGACGACCACCAGTTCCGGGTCGGTGAAGCACACGGCAGCGATGGCGGTGGGGTTGAATTCGCGGGTCTTGCCGCTGATCAGCTCGGCAACCATTTCGCCCTGAGCCATGGCGCGGTGGGCCAGCATCGGTTCGCCGCTCAGGTCGCCGATGGCGTAGACGTTGCGCATGCTGGTCTGGCAGCGGCTGTCGATCTTGATCGCCGAGCCGTTCATGTCCAGGTTCAGCGCTTCGAGGTTCCAGCCCTGAGTGTTGGGTTTGCGACCGACGGCCACCAGCACCTGATCGGTTTCCAGGTTCAGGGTGTCGCCGTTCGGATCGCGCACCTGCAACGTACCGTCGAAGCCCAATACGCTGTGCTTCAGGTACAACTTCACGCCCAGTTGCTTTAGCGCATCGTGCACCGGTTGGGTGAGTTCGGCGTCGTAGGCCGGCAGGATCCGATCCTGCGCCTCGACCACGCTGACCTCGGCGCCGAGCTTTCGGTAGGCAATGCCCAGCTCCAGACCGATGTAACCACCGCCGACCACGATCAGACGTTTCGGTACCGACTTTGGCGCCAGCGCTTCAGTGGACGAAATGATCGGCCCGCCAATCGGCAGGATCGACAGGTTGACGCTTTTCGAACCGGTGGCCAGCACCAGGTGTTCGCACTGGATGCGGGTGTCGCCGACTTCCACGGTCTTGCCGTCGATGACCTTGGCCCAGCCATTGATGACCTGAACCTTGTGCTTCTTCAGCAACGCGGCGACGCCGGTGGTCAGGCGATCGACGATACCGTCCTTCCATTCGACGCTTTTGGTGATGTCGATGGTCGGCGCCGAAACGCTGATGCCCAGTGCCGAATGCTGGTTGTGGTGTTGAGTCTGGTGAAACTGTTCGGCCACATGAATCAGCGCTTTCGACGGAATGCAGCCGATGTTCAGGCAGGTGCCGCCCAGCGATTCGCCCTCGACCAGAATGGTCGAAATGCCCAGTTGCCCGGCGCGAATGGCCGTCACGTAACCGCCGGGGCCGCCGCCGATGATCAGCAGCGTGGTGTTCAGAGATTGCATGCCATCACTCCACAAACAGGGTCGCGGGTTGTTCGAGCAGACCACGAATGGCCTGGATGAAGAGCGCCGCGTCCATGCCGTCGACCACGCGGTGATCGAAGGAGCTGGAGAGGTTCATCATCTTGCGGATCACCACCTGGCCTTTGACGACCATCGGGCGTTCGACGATTTTGTTGACGCCGACGATCGCCACTTCCGGCAGGTTCAGCACCGGGGTGCTGACGATGCCGCCAAGGGCGCCGAGGCTGGTCAGGGTGATGGTCGAGCCGGACAGTTCATCGCGGCTGGCCTTGCCATTGCGGGCAGCGTTGGCCAGGCGGGAGATTTCTGCCGCGCTGTCCCACAGGCTGCGCGCTTCGGCGTGACGCACCACCGGCACCATCAGGCCGACATCGCTTTGGGTAGCGACGCCGACATGCACCGCGCCGAGGCGGGTGATGACCTGGGCTTCGTCGTCGTAACGGGCGTTCATTTGCGGGAAGTCGCGCAGGGCGACGACCAACGCGCGCACCAGGAACGGCAGCAAGGTGAGCTTGCCACGGCTCGCACCGTGTTTTTCATTCAGGTGGGCACGCAGTTCTTCAATCGCGGTGACGTCGATTTCTTCGACATAACTGAAGTGCGCGGCACGCTGAGTGGCGTCCTGCATGCGCTGGGCAATCTTGCGGCGCATGCCGATCACTTGAATCTGTTCTTCATCGTTGCGCTGAGCGTACGCGGCAGCGACCGGCGCCGAAGCGTTCGACTGACCCTGCGCCAGATAGGCCTCAAGGTCTTCGTGCAATACGCGACCGGCCGGGCCGGAGCCGCGCACCAGACGCAATTGAATGCCCAGGTCCAGCGCATGTTTGCGCACGGCCGGTGAGGCCAGCGGGCGCTCATCGGCTTCGCGGGCAACCAGCGGGCCCTGGCAAACGGCAGCCGCCGGACGCACTGCGGCAACAGCAGGTTTGCTTTCAACGTCAGCTTCAACTTTGGGGGCGACTGGAGTTTCTTTCGCCGCAACAGGCGCCGGTTTGTCCGACTCCTTCAGATTGCCTGCACCTTCAACCTCGATGCTGATCAGAATACTGCCGACCGCCATCACTTCACCCGGCTGACCGCCGAGTGCAATCACCTTGCCGTGGACTGGCGACGGAATGTCGACCATCGCCTTGTCGGTCATCACATCCGCCAGCACCTGATCTTCAACGACCAGATCGCCGACCTTTACGTGCCACTGCGACAGTTCTACTTCTGCGATGCCTTCGCCGATGTCCGGCATCTTGATAACGTGCGTGCCCATTCAGACCTCCATGACCCGTTTCAGCGCCGCGCCCACTCGGGACGGCCCAGGGAAATACGCCCACTCCTGCGCGTGCGGGTACGGGGTGTCCCAACCGGTGACGCGTTCGATCGGCGCTTCCAGGTGGTGGAAGCAATGCTCTTGAACCAGCGACACCAGTTCGGCGCCGAAACCGCAGGTGCGGGTGGCTTCGTGAACCACGACGCAACGACCGGTTTTCTTCACGGATTTGACGATGGTTTCCAGGTCCAGCGGCCACAGGCTGCGCAGGTCGATGACTTCAGCGTCAACGCCGCTTTCTTCGGCGGCGACTTGCGACACGTAAACGGTGGTGCCGTAGGTCAGGACGGTCACGTCCTTGCCCGGACGGGTGATCGCGGCAACGTCCAGCGGCACGGTGTAGTAACCGTCCGGCACCTGAGCTTGCGGGTGTTTCGACCACGGGGTTACCGGACGGTCGTGATGGCCGTCGAACGGGCCGTTGTACAGGCGTTTTGGCTCAAGGAAGATCACCGGGTCATCGTTTTCGATGGAGGCGATCAGCAGGCCTTTGGCGTCGTACGGGTTGGAAGGCATGACCGTGCGCAGACCGCAGACCTGAGTGAACATCGCCTCGATGCTCTGGCTGTGGGTTTGGCCGCCGTAGATGCCGCCGCCGCAAGGCATGCGCAGGGTCATCGGCGCGGTGAACTCGCCGGCCGAGCGATAACGCAGACGGGCGGCTTCGGAAATGATCTGGTCAGAGGCTGGATACACATAGTCGGCGAACTGAATCTCGGCGACCGGGCGCAAGCCATAAGCACCCATGCCCACGGCGACACCGACGATACCGCTTTCGGAGATCGGCGCGTCGAACACCCGCGAGGTACCGTACTTGGTCTGCAGGCCTTCGGTGCAACGGAACACGCCGCCGAAGTAGCCGACGTCCTGGCCGAACACCACAACGTTGTCGTCACGCTCAAGCATCACATCCATGGCCGAGCGCAGGGCCTGGATCATGGTCATGGTGGTCGTGGTCATGGCGGTTTCCAACTGAATATTGTTGTTGTGATCGTTCATGTCAGATCCCCAACTGCTGACGCTGGCGCTTCAAGTGCTCCGGCATCTCTTTGTAGACGTCTTCGAACATGGTCGCGGCGCTCGGAATCTGGCCGCCGGCGAGGGTGCCGTACTGTTCGGCCTGTTTCTGTGCGGCGATCACTTCGGCTTCGAGCTCGGCGCTGACAGCGGCGTGCTCTTCTTCCGACCAGTGGCCGACCTTGATCAGGTGCTGTTTCAGGCGGGCAATCGGGTCGCCCAGCGGGAAGTGGCTCCAGTCGTCGGCGGGACGGTATTTGGAAGGATCGTCGGAGGTCGAGTGCGGGCCGGCGCGGTAGGTGACCCATTCGATCATGGTCGGGCCGAGGCCACGGCGGGCGCGTTCGGCAGCCCAGGCGGAGGCGGCGTAGACCGCGTAGAAGTCGTTGCCGTCAACCCGAAGCGAAGCGATGCCGCAACCGACGCCGCGTCCGGCGAAGGTAGTGGCTTCACCACCGGCGATAGCCTGGAAGGTCGAGATCGCCCACTGGTTGTTGACCACGTTGAGGATCACCGGCGCACGGTAAACGTGAGCGAAGGTGAGGGCGGTGTGGAAGTCCGATTCGGCGGTGGCACCGTCGCCGATCCAGGCCGAGGCGATTTTGGTGTCGCCCTTGATCGCCGAGGCCATGCCCCAGCCCACGCCCTGAATGAACTGAGTGGCGAGGTTGCCGGAAATGGTGAAGAAGCCCGCGTCCTTGACCGAGTACATGATCGGCAACTGACGGCCCTTGAGCGGATCGCGCTCGTTGGACAGCAGCTGGCAGATCAGGTCGACCAATGGCACGTCACGAGCCATCAGGATGCTTTGCTGGCGGTAGGTCGGGAAGCACATGTCGTCGATGTTCAAGGCCAGGGCCTGGGCGCTGCCGATGGCTTCCTCGCCAAGGCTCTGCATGTAGAACGACATTTTTTTCTGACGCTGGGCGACCACCATGCGGTTGTCGTAGATCCGGGTCTTGAGCATGGCACGCATGCCTTTGCGCAGGATCTCGACCGGCACGTTTTCGGCCCATGGGCCGAGCGCGTTGCCCTGGTCGTCAAGCACGCGGATCAGGCCACGGGCCAGGTCGGCGGTGTCGGCGGGTTCTACGTCGATGGAAGGTTTGCGCACCGTGCCGGCATCGGTCAGATGCAGGTAGGAGAAATCGGTTTTGCAGCCTGGGCGGCCCGAGGGTTCAGGGACGTGCAGACGCAGCGGTTCATACGCTTGGGTCATGGCTTCTACGCTCGATCTTGTGAATTTCTTGTAGTGAGCTGGCAGTCATTCTTCGATAAAAGAAATCTTGTCCTACAACAATCATAGGCCCGGGCAAGAAGAATATTTCTCTCTGTTTCGTTGCGCTGAAGATCATTTGCAGATAGAAATTCTGCATAAACATAAAAAGCAGGTGGTTTTGTCTCATGCGCAAACTGGACCGTACCGACATCGGCATTCTCAACAGCCTTCAGGAGAACGCGCGCATCACCAACGCCGACCTGGCCCGTTCGGTCAATCTGTCGCCGACGCCGTGCTTCAACCGGGTCAAGGCGATGGAAGAACTGGGGCTGATCCGCGAGCAGGTAACCCTGCTGGACGCCGACCTGCTGGGGTTGCACGTCAACGTGTTCATCCACGTCAGTCTCGAGAAGCAGGTAGAGGAAGCGCTGCAGCATTTCGAGGAGGCCATTTCCGACCGTCCTGAAGTCATGGAGTGCTACCTGATGGCCGGCGACCCGGATTATCTGATCCGGGTGCTGGTGCCGACCATTCAGGCGCTCGAACGCTTCATGATGGACTTTCTGACCAAAGTCCCCGGCGTGGCGAACATCCGGTCAAGCTTTGCGCTCAAGCAGGTGCGCTACAAGACGGCGTTGCCGTTGCCAGCGAATGGCCTGATCCTCGGGAGCTGAGTGCTCAGCCCTGATCAGAGATCGGCATAGCCGTAATCCAGACTTGCCGTGTTCAAGGTCTGTTCGACCCTGAAAGGCTGCAGCCAGGGCGCAGGCTCGTTGTCCGGGCTGAACATCAGCGTTGAGCCGAGCATCCCGTGCGGTGCGTTCTCGGGAAACGCGATCACCGGTTCTGTCGGGTGGTTGCGTTTCCAGCGCTCCCAGAGATAGTCGAGATAGCAGTGATGCAGGAAGAACACAGGGTCGTTGGGGGAGGCCGCTTCTCTCATGTTGCCTCCAATCCAGGCATGGACACCGTTGTGCATTGTTTCCATGAGGTTTTCCCATCCGGCCGGTTCGGACCAATACGGCGTTCTGTTCAACACGGACTCGACGTCCTGCGCAGAGGGCAGCGGCGGGGCATCGGCTCCGAAGTTGCGCCGCAAGCCGGCGTCACCCGTCTCACCGTCCCAGACCTTTATGCCGAATAAACGACGCTGAAAGGCAAACGGCCCAATAGTGACCCGCTGGTTTTGCGCCGGGTCGCCATCTCTGCCCATGAAGTCGTCGGTAAAGGGGTCGTCCGCACCACTCATGCTCCAGTTCCAGTACGGCAGCGTGATGGTCGGGTTGTTTGCGGCGGCTTGCAGTTCCAGCTCGAACTGGCGAATCAGGATGCGGTGCCAAGGGAAAAACAAGGGGGTTCCATGAGGGTTGGGAAAGATCGGGTTGCCTCGCCCCATGGAATTCTTGTGGATTTGTACAAAGTCGTCGTAGCGACTTTGCTGGCCAGGGCGCAGAACGCTGGGACTCTGGTTTTTCAGTATCAGAATGGCATTTACGAAGGCGTGCTTCTGTTCCGGCGTCAGGTCGCGATGGTTACGGCGAATATCCATATTGCCAAATCTCCATGAGTTGATTACCCCATGAAGTCTGCCTGTCGGCCGAGATTACGCCCAGTTCACGGGATCCGACGTGACAGGTACGAATACCCTTGTTTCCGGTCCCCTCAATGATTTTTTCTTACACAGCGTTGATCGGAATCTTCAGGTAGACAACGCCATTGCCTTCCGCCGGCGGTAAATTTCCCGCCCGCACGTTGACCTGAATCGCCGGCAGCAACAGCGTCGGCATGCCCAGCCCTGCATCGCGCTTGGTGCGCATCTCGACAAACGCGGCTTCATCGACGCCGTCATGCACGTGGATATTGCTTTTACGTTGTTCACCCACGGTGGTCTGGCACTGCGAGTCGCGACCTTGCGGCGGGTAGTCGTGGCAGACGTAGAGCTTCACGCTGGCAGGGAAGGCCAGCAATTTGTGAATCGAGTTGAACAGTTGATGCGCGTTGCCGCCGGGGAAGTCGCAGCGGGCGGTGCCGACGTCGGGCATGAACAGCGTGTCGCCGACCAGAATCTGTTCGCCGTCGATCAAATAGGCCATGTCCGCCGGGGTGTGACCGGGGACGTGCAGGGCGGTGGCCTTGAGATTGCCGATCCGGAACGACTCGTTCGGCGCGAACAGATGATCGAACTGCGAGCCGTCGACGCGAAATTCCGGTTCCAGGTTGAACAGCGCCTTGAACACGTTCTGCACTTTGCTGATCGACTCGCCAATCGCGATTTTCCCGCCCAGTTCTCGACGCAGATAGGGTGCGGCGGACAAATGATCGGCATGGGCGTGAGTTTCCAGCAGCCACTGCACTTGCAGGTTATGAGCCCGCACGAAGGCGATGATCTTGTCCGCCTGAGCCGTGCAGGTGCGGCCGGCGGCACCGTCGTAATCAAGCACCGGATCGACGATTGCGCACTGCCCGCCGTCGGCCTCGTAGACCACATAGCTGTAGGTCGAAGAGGCGGGGTCGAGGAAAGCTTCAATCAGCGCGGGCATGGACGCGGTCCTGTGCAGGAAGGTGAAAAGTCAGGTTGCAACACTTTATGTAAACACATAATGTCCGCAGCTTAAGTGACGTTGAAGGCATCCTGCAAATGCAATCCAGTCTGACCGAATGTGAAGTCGCCCAACTGCGCGCCTCGGCCTCCAAGGCCTGTTCGCTGCTCAAGGCATTGGCCAACGAAGATCGATTGTTGATCCTGTGCCAGTTGACCCAGGGCGAGCGCAACGTTGGCGAGCTGGAGAAAATGACCGGCGTGCGTCAGCCGACCCTGTCCCAGCAACTGGGCATCCTGCGCGATGAAGGGCTGGTCGCGACCCGTCGTGAAGGCAAGTACATTTTTTACGGTCTCGCCAGTCACGAAGTGATCCAGGTGATGAAAACCCTTTCCGGACTCTACTGCGGAGCCGTGCTCAAAAGCTGGGCGCAATAGACCCGGCTATCCTTGCGTGCAGCCATAAGGAACAAACAATGAACGATCAACACTGGGGCCCATCCATCAGTGCGGACATCGTGGTCATCGGCGGTGGCACTGCCGGCATCGGTTTTGTCGCGAGTCTGCTCAAGCGCGATCCCGGCCTGAAAATCACGGTGATCGAGCCGAGCACCCTGCATTACTACCAGCCGGCGTGGACGCTGGTCGGCGGTGGCGCCTTTGATGCCAAAGACACCGCCCGACCGATGAACAAAGTGATGCCGCGTCAGGCCACCTGGATTCAGGCAGCCGTGACCGGCATCGACCCCAACCAGCGCCGTCTCACCCTCAACGATCAACGCACCGTCACCTATCAGAACCTGATCGTCTGCCCCGGCCTGCGCCTGGCGTGGGAGAAGATCGAAGGCTTGCAGGAAAGCCTCGGTCAGCACGGCGTCACTTCCAACTACAGCTATCAGCACGCGCAATACACCTGGGATCAGGTGCAGAAACTGCGCGGCGGCAAAGCCCTGTTCACCCAGCCGCCGATCCCGATCAAGTGCGCCGGCGCGCCGCAAAAGGCGTTGTATCTTTCCTGCGATCACTGGCTCAAGCGCAACGTGCTGAGCAAGGTTGACGTCGAGTTCAATCTGGCCGGTGCCGCGCTGTTCGGCGTCCCGACCTTCGTGCCGCCGCTGATGAAGTACATCGAAAAATACAACGCGCGGCTAGCGTTCAATTCCAATCTGGTGAAGGTCGATGGCCCGGCGAAAACCGCCTGGTTCGACGTCAAGGATGCGGACGGCAATGTCACCCGACAGGCCAAGACTTTCGATCTGCTGCACGTCGTCCCGCCGCAGGTTTCACCGGATTTTATCGCGCAGAGTCCGCTGGCCGACGCCGCCGGATGGTGCGAGGTCAACCCGCACACCCTGCAACACCCGCGCTATCCCGAAGTGTTTGCCCTGGGCGATATCTGCGGCACCACCAATGCGAAAACCGCCGCGGCAGTGCGCAAGCAGGTCGTGGTGGTGGCGGAAAACCTGCTGGCGGTGCGCAAGGAGCTGGCGCTGCCGCTGAAGTACGACGGCTACGGTTCCTGCCCGCTGACGGTGGAGAAGGGCAAGGTGATTCTCGCCGAGTTCGGCTATGGCGGAAAACTGCTGCCGACCTTTCCCCTCGACCCAACCGTGCCGCGCCGTTCCGCGTGGTGGCTGAAGGCGACGCTGCTGCCGTGGTTCTACTGGAACGGCATGCTCAAGGGCCGCGAATGGCTGACAAGCCTGTCCAGGGTCGACTGAGAACACTCTATGTTGCTGGCAAGTCTGTTTGGCGTGGTGATGGGATTGATCCTCGGTCTGACCGGGGCCGGCGGCGGGATTCTCGCGGTGCCGGCGCTAGTGCTCGGGCTGGGCTGGACGATGACGCAAGCGGCTCCGGTGGCGTTGTTCGCCGTTGGCAGCGCAGCGGCGGTCGGTGCGATCGACGGTCTGCGCCATGGTCTGGTGCGTTATCGCGCGGCGCTGTTGATCGCGGCGCTCGGCGCGGTGTTTTCGCCGGTGGGCATCTACTTCGCCCATCAGTTGCCGGAAAAGGTTTTGATGATCCTGTTCAGCCTGCTGATGGTGATGGTGGCGTGGCGCATGCTGCGCCGTGAACGCCAGCAAGAAGGACCGAGCGACCATGGCCACGCCAGCTGGGGCCAGAAGAACTGCATGCTCAATGAACAGACGGGTCGTTTCGACTGGACCGCCAAATGCACCGCGACCCTCGCGGCACTGGGCGCGGTCACCGGTGTGGTGTCCGGGTTGCTGGGGGTGGGTGGCGGGTTCCTGATCGTGCCGGCGTTCAAGCAACTGACCGACGTGCAGATGCGCGGCATCATCGCCACGTCCTTGATGGTCATCAGCCTGATTTCCGCCATCGGCGTGATTGGTGCGTTTCATGCCGGAGTGCGCATCGACCATCTGGGCGCGTCGTTCATCGTCGCCAGCATCGTCGGCATGGTTATCGGCCGCAAACTCTGTGCGCGAGTACCGGCGAGGACGTTGCAGGTGGGGTTTGCCAGCGTATGTCTGGTGGTCGCCGCATACATGTTGCTGCGGGCGTGAGACAAGATCTGTGGCGAGGACCTGGCGCCCTCGCCACAGCGTTAGCGTTACAACACCAGATGCGGTAACCACAGCGACAGCGCCGGAACGTAGGTCACCAGCATCAGCACCAGGAACAGCACGGCGTAGAACGGCAGCAGCGCCTTCACCGTGCTTTCGATACTGACCTTGCCCACCGCCGAACCCACGAACAGCACGGCTCCTACGGGCGGCGTTATCAGGCCGATACCGAGGTTGACCAGCATGATCATGCCGAACTGCACCGGGTCGACACCGATACCGAGAATCACCGGCATCAGGATCGGCGTGAGGATCAGGATCAGCGGCGCCATGTCCATCACGGTGCCGAGCAACAGCAGCATGACGTTGATGCACATCAGGATCACGTAGCGGTTGTCGGACAGGGTCAGGAACAGCGTGGTGATCTTCGCCGGGATCTGCATCAGGGTCATGATGTAGCCGAAACTGGCGGCGAAGCCGATCAGGATCATCACGATGGAAATGGTGCGCACCGTGCGGTGCATCAGTTTCGGCAGTTCACTCCACTTGTAGTCGCGGTAGATGAACATGGTGACGAAAAACGCCCACAACACGGCGATGGCCGCCGACTCGGTGGCCGTGAAGATCCCCGAGAGAATGCCGCCGAGAATGATCACCATCGCCATCAGCCCCCACAGCGCTTCACCGCAGATCTTCAGGGCTTCACGCAGCGGGATCACTTCGCCCTTGGGATAGTCGCGTTTACGCGCAAAAATCAGGCACAACACCATCAGGCACGCGCTCATCAGCAGACCCGGCACCACGCCGGCCATGAACAGTGAAGCAATCGAAACGGTGCCACCGGCGGCCAGCGAGTAGAGCACCGAGTTGTGGCTCGGTGGAGTCAGCAGAGCCTGCACCGAACCACTGACGGTCACCGCTGTAGAGAATTCCCGAGGGTAGCCCTTGCGCTCCATTTCCGGGATCAGCACCGAACCTACCGACGCGGTATCGGCCACCGACGAGCCGGAAATCGCGCCGAAAAAGGTCGAGGCCATGATGTTGACCAACGACAGCCCGCCCCGCACGAACCCCACCAGGACCCCGGCGAACGCCACCAGCCGTCGCGACATGCCGCCCTCGGCCATGATTGCGCCGGCGAGCACGAAGAACGGAATCGCCAGCAGCGAGAATTTGTTCACCCCGCCCGCGACCTGGATCATCAAGGCCTGAAACGGGATGTCGATCCACCATGCGCCGATCAGCGCCGACAGCCCGAGCGCGTAGGCAACCGGCATGCCGATCAGGATCAGTGCGATAAAACTGCCCAGCAGAATCAATGCGTCCATCAGGCAGCCCCTTCGTTTTCTTCAACCAGGTCGAACCGCACCACGCGGCGATTGCTTTGATCGCCGAGCAAGAGTTTTTCCAACACGAAAATCAGCGTCAGCGCACCACCCACCGGGATCGGCATGTAGGTGATGCCGACCCGCAATGTCGGCAGGGCGCTCATGAACTGGTTCCACGTCGACAGGCACAGCTTGGTGCCCCAGATGGTCATGAACAGGCAGATGGTGCCCATGAGCACTTGCGAAACGATGCTCATGGTGCGGCGCATATTCGGTTGCAGGCGATCGGTGACCATCGCTACCGCCATGTGCGCGCCGGCGCGATAGCTGGCGGCGGCCCCGATGAAGGTGAAGACCATCATCAGCAGGATGGCGGTGGGCTCCGGCCAGCTTGAGCCGGTGCCGAGGACGTAACGGGCGAACACGCCCCAGGGAATGATCAGGGAAATGGTCAGCACCGACAGACCGGCGACCCAGATGCAGGCCATGTAGATCCGGTCATTGATGCGCAGCAGCAAATTCTTCATCGGGTTCCACCGTAACCGGGCAGGCGTGAGCGTCGAGCGACGCCAGTGCTGCCGGGCCTTGTATTGAGGGCAGGGAGGTTACTGAACGGCTTCGATGCGCTTGATCAGGTCGACGTAGGGCGCGCCGTATTTTTCGCGGATCGAAGCGGTGGCCTCGTAGAAGGGTTTCTTGTCGACGGTGATGAACTCGACGCCGGCAGCCTTGAGTTTCTCTTCACTGCTGGCCGACTTGGCATCCCACAAGGTGCGCTCCTGGGCCTGCGCAGCCTTGGCGGCTTTTTTCACCAGCGTCTGCTGATCGGGGCTGAGTTTTTCCCAGGTGATTTTCGACATCACGATGGGCTCGGGCAGGATCAGGTGCCCGGTCAAACTGTAGAACTTGGCGTTCTGGTAATGGTTGTGTTCGAGCAGGGTCGGCGGATTGTTTTCCGCGCCGTCGATGACGCCGGTCTGCAGGGCGCTGAAGATTTCGCCGGTGTCCATGGCAATACCGTTGCCGCCCATGGCGTTGATGGTTTCGATGAACATCGGGTTGCCCTGCACGCGGATTTTCATGCCCTTGAGGTCTTCGAGGCTGCGCACCGGTTTCTTGGTGTAGATGTTGCGCGTGCCGCCATCCATCCACGCCAGCGCCACGAGGTTGAATTCGGAGTTAGTGATCTTGTCGAGGATTTCGTCACCGATTTCACCGTCGATGATCTTGCGCATGTGCGCCTGATCACGGAACACGAACGGCATGTTGAATACGTTCACGTCCGGCACCACCGGCCCGACGATCCCGAGGCTGACGCGGGCCATCTGGATGGCGCCGACCTGGGCCTGTTCGACCACTTCCTTTTCCGAGCCGAGTACACCGCCGGGGAACATCTTGAAGGTCAGCTTGCCGTCACTTTCGGCAACCAGGGTTTTGCCCAACTGTTCTTCAGCGACCACGGTCGGATAACCGGCGGGGTGGATGTCGGCGAATTTGATTTCCAGCGCCTGAGCGGCGCTGCCGAGGGTGAGCGCGAGGGGGAGAGCGGCGGCGAGCAACGTGCGTTTGAAGTCCATGAGGGGGTTCTCCAGTCTTGTTATTTTTTTGTTCAAGGCACAGCAATGCAGCAAGGACGGGTTACAGCAGATCGTCGAACATTGGCTCCGGCAGGCCTTTGACGCCGGGGTTGAGGGCGAACACACCGCCGGCAAGGGACTGCGGATCCTGGTCGTCGCCGGGGCGGATCGAGGTCACGAACAAGGTGTCCATCCGGCTGCCGCCGAAAGCGCACATGGTGGGTTTTTTCACCGGTACCGGCAGCGAGAGGTCGAGCCGACCGTCGGGGGTGAAGCGATGGATCAGGCCGACATCGTTGGCGCAGATCCAGTAACAGCCATCGGCATCCACGGCAGCACCGTCGGGGCGGCCGTAAAAATGGTTCATGTCCACGAACACCCGGCGGTTGGAGGGTGTGCCTGTCTCGGTGTCGTAATCGAAAGCCCAGATCAGTTGGACCTTCGGGTGCGAGTCCGACAGGTACATGGTTTTGCCGTCCGGGCTGAAGCCCAGACCGTTGGGCACGATGAAGCCATCAAGCTGTGCCTCGATCACGCCTGTTTGCCCGGCACCGTAACGATAGAGCCGGCCCTCGGGCAGATTCAGGCCCATGTTCAGCACCATGCTGCCGGCCCAGAACCGACCCTGGCGGTCGCAGCGGCCGTCGTTCAGACGCATGTCCTGGCGGTTGTGTTCCACGGTCGCGAGCAGGTCGCTGTCGAGGCTGCCATCGCCATTCGGTTGTAAATGAAAGAACCCGCTCTCCATCCCGGCAACCCAACCGCCCTTGCTGTGGCGGGCGATGCAGGCAAGCATTTCGGGAGTCTTCCAGGCATGAATGTGGCCAGTGTCGGCGCTCCAGCGCTGCAGGCCGCCGTTGGGGATATCGACCCAGTACAAGGCGTTTTCCTGTGGCACCCACACCGGACTTTCACCCACCGCGTTGCGGGCGTCGACGATCAATTCGGCTTGCATACTCATTCCCTTGGTGTGTTCTTTTGGCGACGGATCAAACGCAGCGATCAATCGCCGAACGGGCCGGCCGCAACGAAGGCGCCGCCCTGATAGATACGCGCCGGGTCATCGCTGGCGGGCATTGGCTGCGCCTCGACCTTGTCGCGAAACACTTCGGACGTATCTCTGGCCTCGAAACCGAGGTGGCTGGCGAAGCGGTTGTCCCACCACACGTCCTTGTTGGCGGACATGCCGTAGACCACGGTGTGTCCGACATTCGGCGTGTACAGCGACTGTTCGAGCAATTGGGTGAGGTCGTCGAAGCTCAGCCACGTGTGCATCATTCGGCGGTTCTGCGGTTCGGGAAACGACGAGCCGATGCGGATGCTGACGGTTTCGATGCCATATCGATCGAAGTAGAAACTGGCCATGTCTTCGCCATAGGACTTGGACAGACCGTAGTAGCCGTCGGGGCGTCGAGCGGAGCTGGCGTCGAGGTGTTCGTCCTGTTTGTAGAAGCCGATGACATGGTTGGAGCTGGCGAAGATCACTCGCTTCACACCGTGTCGGCGTGCCGCTTCATAGATATGGAATACGCCGCAGATGTTGGCGCCGAGGATTTCTTCGAAGGGGCGCTCCACCGAGACGCCGCCAAAGTGCAGGATTGCATCTACGCCTTCGACCAGTTGATGCACGGCGGTTTTGTCGGCGAGGTCGCAGATGACGATTTCTTCGCGATCATCGATGGCCGGGGCGAGGGCGGCGATGTCCGACAGGCGCAGCACATTGGCATAGGGGCGCAGACGTTCACGCAAGACTTTGCCCAGGCCACCGGCGGCGCCGGTCAGCAGCAGGCGATTGAACGGAGTTGGGGTGGTGGGGGTGGACGTCATGGCAATCCCTTACGCGTTGTTATTAGGTTTGTTGTAGGTTGTCGTATGACTGCGCTGAAGTATCGGTAGGGTTTCCGGAACTTGTCAACGCGACTTTCGGTGTAAGTGACGGAAGGCCGATTTACCCTCCGTTCAGCCCATGCCAGGGTTTACAACAACGAAATCGGGTAACTGATGAAGATCCGGTTCTCATCAAATTCATTGGTGCTGAAGTCCCGGCGAATCGTCGCGTTGCGCCATCTGACGTTGAGGTTTTTCAACGGCCCGCTTTGCACGGTGTAGGCCAGCTCCGATTCACGACCCCACTCCTTGCCATCGGTGATTGTGCCGGTGTGTACGTTGTCACCGCTGATGTAGCGGTTCATCAGCGTCAGCCCGGGGACGCCGAGGACCACGAAGTTGTAGTCGTGGCGGATCTGCCAGGAACGCTCCTGCGCGTTGTCGTAACTGGCGTTGTAGCTGTCGTTGGCAAGGGTGCCGCCGCTGGTGCCGTTGACGCGCATCCAGGCATCGTCGCCACTGAGTTTTTGCAGGCCGATGTAGAACGTGTTGCCTCCGTACCGGGCCGAGAGCATGGCGAAAGCGGTTTTGTTGTCGAGGTCGCCGGCCTGGGCGCTGCCATCTTCCTTGCCGGTGAAGAAACCGAGGTTGGCGCCCAGCGTCCAGTCGCCCAGTGGCTGGCTGTGGCTGATGTTGAAGTACTGCTGTTGGTAGATGTCGCTGAGTTCGGCGTACCACAGACCGACAAGCGTGCGTTTGTCGTTGAAGGTGTATTCGCCGCCGCCGAAGTTGAAACGGTCGGAGGTGAATGCGCCTCGGCCGTTCATCGACATGTCTTCCATGCTGGCATCGTTGCGCGGGCTGTTGCCACGGAACTGGCCACCGTAAAGGGTCAAACCATTGATTTCGGTAGAGGTGATCTGGCCGCCGCGAAACGTCTGGGGCAGGGAGCGGCCATCATCCGAGCGCAGGATCGGCAACACCGGCATCCACTCGCCGACCTTCAATTCGGTCTTCGACACCTTGGCCTTGAGCGCCACGCCCAGGCGCCCGAAATTGTCCGCCGGGCGCCCGTCATCGTGGATCGGCAACAGCTGAGTACCGCCCGTGCCTTTGCCTCCATCGAGCTTTTGCGAGTACAGCCCCAGTACGTCCAGGCCAAAGCCGACAGTGCCCTGGGTGAAACCTGATTTGGCGTCGAGGATGAAGTTCTGCGTCCACTCTTCAGCCTTGCCCTGCGGGTAATTCGGGTTGACGAAGTTGCGATTGAAGTAGGCATTGCGCAGGTTCAGGGTGGCTTTGCTGTCTTCGATGAAGCCCTCGGCATCGGCGCTCATCGGCAAGACGAGAGCGAGACTGCTGCAGCCGATCAGGCCCAGGGTGGAACGCGGGCGGGAGGCAGAAAAACGGGACGTGCGGACGGAATTGCAGACGAGTGTGCTCACGGTAACGCTCCCTGTTTCATTTCTTGTTTTTATTAGTTGTTATACGTCGTCGTACAACATGGTTGCGGATAGTTGCGATGTTTTCCGCAAAAGTCAACAGCCAGTTTTGCGATCACATTTCGTGAGCTGGCAGCCCTTTCAGATGCTATGAAGAGGGCTGCTTTCGGCGGTTTTACCGGTTATAGAGCGCCTCGGTGTTGTCGATCAGCGGGTTTTTCTCGGTCAGGACGATCTGGGCAATCTTGTCCTTGCGCATGAATGTCACCTTCGGATGAGATTGCGCATAACGGATAAAACGCTCCATGGCCTCGACCATCGCCGGGGTGCCGCCGATGCGGTCGTGCAGACTCACCGACATCATCCGCCGCTTGCTCGCGCCTTCGGCGTAGAGGCGATCGAATTCCAGCACCAGTTGCTGGTAGAACTGCTCCGCGGAGAAGTGTCGGCCCTCGACCAGCACGATGTCGTTGTTGCGCAGGGTGTACGGCACCACGGCGAATTTTCGCCCGCGAACCATGGTCACGAACGGCTCATCGCGGCTGACGTCGTCGATGTGGTAGGTGAAATTCAGATCCTGCAGCACCTTCAACGTATTGGGACTGCGCCGCAGCCAGTTGGCGTTGTAGCCGACCGAGCGCTGGCCGGTGATTTTCTCCACCGCTGCGACGCCGTCGCCTATGAACTGCTTTTCCTGGGCGTAATTCATGTTGTACGAATCGGCCCAGCGCATGCCGTGGGCCGCCAGTTCATGGCCGCGCTCGGCAATCGCCTTGGCCAGTTCCGGGTGCTTGAGCGCCGCTTCGCCGACCACGTGGGAGGTGACTTTGATGCCAATGCGATCCCACAGATCGAGCATGCGCCACAGGCCTTCCTTGTAGCCGTAATCGAACCAGGTCTGCGCCGGCAGGTCCGGATAACCTTTTGCCAGCGGTGTGCCGGAGAACGGGCTTTCAGCGCCCTCGGGCTGGCCGCCGGTTTCGAATTGCATCGACACCGAAATCACCAGTTGCGAGCCGTCCGGCCACGGGCGTTCCTGGGCGAAGGCGAGGGCGGGCAGCAACAGTGCGGCGGCCAGCAGGTTTTTCAGCAGACGCGGGGAGCGTTGCCAACGGGGAGTGGTCATATCGGGCACCTTGCAGGTTGAGAAGTGCTGCAAGGTTGGCATTCGCCAGGCCCGGGAAAAATCCGCTGCGGGCGAGATGACTTTTAAACAAAATTTACGAATCCACCCCAAACCCCTGTGAGCAGGCAGCCACAGGGATATGGGTTTGGCTACCGTTTTGCGGCACACTCAAGCCATCACCGTACAAGGCCGATCAATGAACCAATACGCCCCGCGCAACTGGCAGCCGCACGAGAAGCCCAGTCTGCCCGGTTCCCCCTCGACGCCGCTGCACTCCAACCCCAAGCGCCTGGCCTATGCGCTGGTCGGGTTGCTGGTGGCGTTGACCGGTGGCTTGGGCAATTCGTTGGTGGTTGCCAACCTGCCTTACCTGCAAGGCGCGCTCGGGGCGACCACGGCGGAGATGGCCTGGCTGCCGGCAGCGTACGTGATGACCAACGTATCGATGAACCTGCTGCTGGTGAAGTTTCGCCAGCAGTTCGGCTTGCGGGCGTTCACCGAGGTGTTTCTGGTGCTGTATGCGCTGGTGACCTTTGGCCATCTGTTCGTCAATGACCTGAATTCGGCGATCGCCGTGCGTGCGGCCCACGGCATGGTCGGCGCGGCGTTGAGTTCGCTGGGCCTGTATTACATGGTGCAGGCGTTCCCGGCCAAATGGCGGATGAAGGCGCTGGTGCTGGGCCTCGGCACCTCGCAGTTGGCCTTGCCGCTGGCGCGGCTGTTTTCCGAAGACCTGTTGCAGATCGCCGAATGGCGCGGCCTGTACCTGTTCGAATTGGGCATGGCACTGCTGTCACTGGGCTGCGTCTTGATGCTCAAGTTGCCGCCGGGTGACCGGTTCAAGACCTTCGAACCGCTCGACTTCCTTACCTTCGCGATCCTTGCCAGTGGCGTGGCCCTGCTGTGCGCCGTGTTGTCCCTCGGCCGGATCGACTGGTGGCTGGAAGCAGACTGGATCGGCATCGCCCTGGCCGCGTCGATTGTCCTGATTCTCGCGGGGCTGGCCATCGAACATAACCGCAGCAACCCGATGCTGATGACCCGCTGGCTCGGTAGCGGGGTGATGATCCGTCTGGCGCTGGCGGTGATCCTGATTCGCATGGTGACCTCGGAGCAATCCACCGGCGCCGTCGGCTTCATGCAAAACCTGAACATGAGCAGCCAGCAGCTTCATAGCTTGTACGTGGTGATGCTGATCGGCAGCGTCGCCGGGCTGCTGACCAGTGCGCTGACCATCGACCCGAAACACCTGCTGATGCCGCTGATCATTTCGCTGGCGTTGATGGCCACCGGCTCGATCATGGACAGCTCATCGAACAACCTGACCCGCCCCGGCAACCTGTATTTCAGCCAGTTCCTGCTGGCGTTCGGCAGTACCTTTTTCCTCGGCCCGACCATGGTGCTGGGCACGCGCAACGTGCTGACCAACCCGCGCAACCTCGTGAGTTTTTCGGTGTTGTTCGGGATCTGCAACAACCTCGGCGGCCTGATTGGTGCGGCGTTGCTGGGGACGTTTCAGATCGTGCGCGAGAAGTTTCATTCCAGCCACATCGTCGAGCAACTGGTGCTGTCCGATCCGCGTGTCGCCGCCCGGGTGCAGAGCGGCGGGTCGGCGGTCGGTTCCCTGATCGCCGACCCGAGCCTGCGCAACCTGCAAGGCATTCGCAGCCTGGCCAACGCCGCGACCCGCGAGGCCAACGTACTGGCCTATAACGATGTGTTCATGCTGATCGCGGTGATCGCGATCCTGACCATGATCTGGATTTCCATCCGTGCGCTGTGGCTGATCAGCACCACCCGAGCCGTCGCCCCGACACCTTCCGTACCTTCCAGCGGTGCCACTTCTTCATGACCGAACCGACTACCACGACCACCAATGCCATCGCCGCCACCCCTGAAGGTGTGGCGCCGCCGTCATCACCGAACACCGAGCCGCGCTCGTTGCGGGTGCGGATCATCTCGTCGCTGGGCTTCGCCGCGATTGCCATCGTCGGTGTGCTGATCGTGTTGTACGCCTGGCAGTTGCCGCCGTTCAGCAGCGCGGTCGAGACCACAGAAAACGCCCTGGTGCGCGGGCAGGTGACGATCATCGGCCCGCAGCTTAGTGGCTATGTGTTTGAAGTGCCGGTGCAGGATTTCCAGTTCGTGAAGGAAGGCGATTTGCTGGTGCGTCTTGATGATCGTATCTATCAGCAACGCCTCGACCAGTCGCTGGCACAACTGGCGGTGCAGAAAGCTTCACTGGCCAACGTCGTGCAGCAACGCAACAGCGCCGAAGCCACGATCAAGCTGCGGCAGGCGGTGGTGGCCGACAGCGAAGCGCAGCTGCGTAAAAGCGAGGCGGATCTGCGACGCAACAAGGCGCTGGTCAATGACGGTTCCGTGTCCAAGCGCGAGATGGACGTGGCGCTGGCCGCCAACGCCCAAAGCATTGCAGCGGTGGCGCAGGCCAAGGCCAATCTGGAAATCGCCCGGCAGGATCTGCAAACGGTGATCGTCAATCGCGGTTCGCTGGAGGCGGCGGTGGCCAGTGCCGAGGCGGCGGTGCAGCTGGCGCGGATCGACTTGTCCAACACCCGGATCATCGCCCCGCGTGACGGTCAGCTCGGGCAGATCGGCGTGCGCCTCGGCGCCTACGTCAACTCCGGGGCGCAGTTGATGGCGCTGGTGCCGAACCAGAAATGGGTAATCGCCAACCTCAAGGAAACCCAGATGGACAATGTGCGCGTCGGGCAACCGGCGAGCTTCACCGTCGATGGCTTGAACCACCGCAAATTCACCGGCCACGTGCAGCACATCTCGCCGGGCACCGGTTCCGAATTCGCGTTGTTGCAGGCCGACAACGCCACCGGCAACTTCGTGAAAATCGCCCAGCGGGTACCGGTGCGCATCACCATCGATCCGGATCAGCAGGAGAGCGAGCGCTTGCGGCCGGGGATGTCGGTGGTGGTCAGCATTGATACGGCGGCAGGTGACACCCAGAAACACTGACCTCAGGCGGCGATCATCGGCGGCAAGGTGCCGAGCACCGAAACCGCCGCCACGGCGCCGATCCCCAGCAGCCATTCGAGCATGACGCTGCGCTTGAGGGTGTCGATCCGCTGTTCGCAATCGTTGATCCGCAGGCGATTGAACAGCGCCAGTGCAAGCATGCCGAACACCAGCAGCGCCTTGATCAACAGGATCAGGGCGAACCCCGAGAACAGCGGCGTCGGCCACCATTGGCCGGTGAGCACGCGCACGTTGATCAGCCCGGTGATCAGCAGGCCGGCGACCAGCCCGTAGCCGAGACCGCTGAACCGCTGCAGCACTTCACGCACCTTTTCGCCGGACTGGCGCAGGATCAAAACCAGCATCAGCAGCCCACCAAGCCACGCTCCGACGCAAGTCAGGTGTATCACTTGATTGAGGATCAACATCTGCCCACTGAAACCGTCGAGCATCGCGCCGTGACCGACCGGTGCCAGTGTCATCAGCAGCAGTGCGCTCAGGCCCAGCCGCAATGGCCGGTTCGAACGCCACGGCGTAAACAGCAACGCCAGCAACAGCGCATTGATCAACAGATGCCAGCGCCAGACCTGACCGAAAAACGTATGACCGAGAACCAGCTCGACGGTGGCCGGATCAAACGCGGCAGCCGCCGAACCGGCCATGCTGGCGGTAATCAACAACGCCCAGGTGACGCCGCTGGCCAGGGCAATCGCCGCCAGCCAGCGAGCCAGTCGCGCGAGGTGCCGATCCAGCGCCGGCGCTTCACCCTTGAGCAGCAAGGGGCGGAACAGCCAGGCCCCGAACAGCATCAACACCACGATGAAATGCAGGAACCGGCACAGCACCAGCGCTTCACTCATGAATTATTGGCCAACCTTGAACTGATAGGCGCCTTCGCTCTTGTGCGTGTCGACCGACACCGCGTGCCATTCGACCTTGTACTCGCCTGCAGTCAGCGGTGCTTCGGGGGTGACGATCAGGGTTTTCTTGTCGCCTTCGGTGGTCAACGGTTTGACCGCCACCGGCTTGCCGTCGTGGGTCACGGTGACTTTGGTGAAGCTGGCTTCGACGCCTTCGGAAAACACCAGACGCAGATCTGCCGGCGCGGCAACGGTGCTGTCGGCTGCCGGGGTCTGACTTTTCAGATGCGCGTGGGCGAACGCCTGGGAAGTGACGACCAGCGAAGCCAGCAGCGCGCCAGCGGTGAACAGTTTTTTCATCGACATGGAAAGATTCCTTTCAGTGAAATGGCGGGCTGAGTATAGAACGTGGATCACAGGGCTTTCAGGCGCATGTGAATGACCGGAAACGGCCGGCCTTCGCCGTCGAGCGCCGAGCGGCCGATGTCTTCGAATCCGTAGTGCCGGTAGAAGCCGTGGGCTTGCGGATTCTGTTCGTTGACGTCGACCTTCAGTAGTGGGCGGCGGACGTGGTCGAGCAAGCGTCGGCCGATGCCCTGGCCACGAAACGCCGGGTCGATGAACAGCATCTGCACGGTGTCATCGTCGGTAGCGATGAAGCCTGCCGGGGAGTGATCGGGGTTCTCGAAAACCTGCACGTCCAGGGCGGGCAGGTAGGTGTCACGCACCAGCGGGAACAGCCGATGGATGTCGTCTTCCGGGAGGAAGTCGTGGGTGGCACGCACCGAGCGCTCCCACAATGCGGCGAGCTGCGGATCATCCGCAGCGATGCGCTTTCGAATGGTCATGGACAGATCCTTCAGTGTCTGACGGGGAGAAGGAGGGCGATCCTAAACCAGAAAAAAGCCCAAGTGTGTGAAGAATCGTTCTCGGCTGTCGCCCCTTGCCCAGAGCGGATGCTAGTCTTCAACAACGTTGTCTTCAGGGAGCCCTCATGGGCAATCACAAGATCGAAATCCGCCGCACCAACGTCGACAAGATCCTGCTGGCGGCGGAAAAAGTCTTCGCCGAAAAAGGTTTCGGCGGCACCGCCATGGCCGACATTGCCGCTGAAGTGCAGCTGCCGCGATCCAACCTGCATTACTACTTTTCGACCAAGAGCGAGCTGTACAGCGCGGTGCTGTTCGACCTGCTGGAAGTGTGGAAGCAGGACGCGCTGTGCTTCGAGATGTTCGACGATCCGCGCGTGGTGCTCAGCAGCTACATCCGCGCCAAGATGAACCACTCGCGCAGCCGGCCGTATGGCTCGAAAGTCTGGGCCAACGAAATCATCCATGGCGCGCCGACCCTTGGCGAGGCGCTGGATGTCAGCCTGTATGACTGGGCGAAGATGAAGGAGGCGAAGATCCGGCAGTGGGTGGAGGACAAGCGGATTCTGCCGGTGGAGCCGTCGAGTTTGTTGTACATGATCTGGGCGTCGACGCAGCACTATGCCGACTTCGATCATCAGGTGAATATTTTGAATGAGCACCAGCCGTTGTCGGACATGCAATTCGAGCGGGCGGTGCAGACGGTGACTAGCGTGATTTTGCGGGGGATAGGGTTGGAGCCGTAACTGATCGTTCCCACGCTCTGCGTGGGAACGCCTCAAGGGACGCTCCGCGTTCCAGTGGGACGCAGAGCGTCCCGGGCTGCATTCCCACGCGGACGGTTCGACGCCTCGACTTGGGAACGATCAATCTAGACAGCAACGTGATACGGATTCCTCGGATCATGATTCCAGTCCAGAAACGGCTTGCCCGTCTCCATCGGCACCATCTCGATGCAATCCGCTACCGGACAAGTGATCTGGCACAGATTGCACCCCACACACTCATCATCGATCACTTCATATTGATGCGTGCCATCGGCCTGTTTCAGGCTGCTGATCGCCTGGTGTGAGGTGTCCTCGCAGGCAATGTGGCAACGCCCGCAACCAATACACGCCTCCTGGTCGATCTTCGCGATCACCTGATAGTTGATGTCCAGGTACTTCCAGTCCGTGGTGTTACCCACCGCGCGCCCGGAAAAATCGGCGATGCTGGTGTAACCCTGACTGTCCATCCACCGCGACAAGCCATCCTTCATCTCATCGACAATCCGGAAACCATGCAGCATCGCCGCCGTGCACACCTGCACCGCGCCGCTGCCCAAAGCGATGAACTCCGCTGCATCGCGCCAACTGCCAATGCCGCCAATGCCGCAGATCGGCAGGCCCTGGGTCTGCGGGTCACGAGCGATTTCCGCAACCATGTTCAGCGCGATCGGCTTGACCGCCGAGCCGCAATAACCGCCGTGGGTGCTTTTGCTGCCGACGGTGGGCAGGGCGACCATGTGTTCGAGGTCGACGCTGGTGATCGAGTTGATGGTGTTGATCAGCGACACCGCATCGGCGCCGCCCCGGTGTGCGGCGCGGGCGGCGACGCGGATGTCGGTGATGTTCGGTGTCAGCTTGACGATCACCGGCAGCGAGCAATAGGTCTTGCACCAGCGCGTGACCTGCTCGACGTACTCCGGCACCTGACCGACCGCCGCGCCCATGCCGCGCTCGGGCATGCCGTGGGGGCAGCCGAAATTCAACTCGATGCCGTCAGCGCCGGTGGCTTCCACCAGCGGCAGGATGTGTTTCCACGACTCTTCTACGCACGGCACCATCAGCGACACGATCAGCGCGCGATCCGGCCAGTCCTTCTTCACCTGAGTGATTTCCCGCAGGTTGATTTCCAGCGATCGGTCGGTGATCAGTTCGATGTTGTTGATGCCCAGCACTTCGCGGTTGTTGCCGTAATGCGCCGAGTAGCGCGACGACACGTTGACCGCCGCCGGGTCTTCACCCAGGGTTTTCCAGACCACGCCGCCCCAGCCGGCCTCGAAGGCGCGCACCACGTTGTAGGCCTTGTCGGTCGGCGGCGCGGAGGCCAGCCAGAACGGATTGGGGGCTTTGATACCGGCGAAGACAATCGAGAGATCGGCCATTTACGCAGCCTCCACATTGAGCATCAGTTGAGCGTTGATCGCCTCGGCGGCGCGCTTGCCGTGTTGCACCGCTTGCACGGTCAGGTCCTGATCGAGGCTGGTGCAGTCACCGCCGGCATACACGCCGGGGATGCTGGTGCGCAGGTTTTCATCGACCTGAATCCGTTCGCCCTGATGCTTGAGTTCGCGGGCCAGCGGGTCGGCGAGGGCACTGCCGTCGAAGGCCTGGCCGATGGCTTTGAAGATCGCATCGGCGGCCAGCTCGAACGTTTCGCCAGTGGTTTGCAGGCGACCGTCCACCAGATGCGTGCGGGCGAAGCGCATGCCGCGCACTTTGCCTTGAGCGTCGAGCAGCACTTCGTCCGGTTGCGCCCAGGTCAGCAGCCGCACCTGATTGGCCTTGGCGATGTCCTGTTCATGGCCGGTTGCGCCCATGTCCGCCGCGCCACGGCGATAGACCAGATTGACGTCACGGGCGCCGAGGCGAGCCATTTGCACGGCCATGTCGATGGCGGTGTTGCCGGCGCCAAGGACGATGCAATGTTCGGCCAGCGGCAGTTGCGACAGGTCATCGGCCTGGCGCAGTTCGCGGATGTAGTCGGTGGCGGCGAGCAGGCCGGGCGCGTCTTCGTGGGCCAGGCCGAGTTGCTTGCTGGCGTTCAGGCCGAGGCCGAGGAACACCGCGTCGAACTGTTGATGCAGTTCGCTGAGGGTAAGATTTTCACCGAGTTTCTGGCCGTGACGGATTTCGATGCCGCCGATTTGCAGGAGAAAATCCAGTTCCTTCTGTGCGTAGTCGTCGACCAGTTTGTACTTGGCGATCCCGTATTCGTTGAGCCCGCCGGCCTTCTCCCGCGCTTCGAAAATCACCACGTCGTGACCGTGCATGGCGCTGCGATGGGCACAGGACAAACCCGCCGGACCAGCCCCGACCACTGCGATGCGTTTGCCGGTAGCGGCGGCGCGCTGGAACGGGTGCTCGGTGAAATGCGCGTTGTCCACGGCGTAACGTTGCAGCAGGCCGATCAGCACCGGCGCGCATTCGTGGGCGTTGTTGCGCACGCAGGCTTGTTGGCAGAGGATTTCGGTCGGACAGACCCGCGCGCAACTGCCGCCGAGGATGTTCGCCGAGAGGATTTTCTGAGCCGCGCCGGGCACGTTGTCCTGATGGATATTGCGGATGAACGACGGAATGTCGATCTCGCTCGGGCACGCATTCACGCACGGCGCGTCGTAGCAATACAGGCAGCGCGAGGCTTCCAGATGCGCCTGACGGTCGTTGAGCGGCGGCGCCAGATCGGTGAAATGGCCGGCGAGGGCGGCCGCACTTTCGTGCGGGTGCGGGAGATGGTTCAGGGTCTCGATCACGGTTTTTTGCCTCACGGTTATTTGAGGTTTTCTGCCTCTGTCGGGCAGTGGTTTTTTGATCGTTCCCACGTCGAGGCGTCGAACCGTCCGCGTGGGAATGCCTCAAGGGACGCTCCGCGTCCAGTGACGCGGAGCGTCACGGGCTGCATTCCCACGCAGAGCGTGGGAACGATCGGGGATCAGCGCTTGACGGCCACAGGCCTGTGCATCTCAGCCCGTTTGCTCAGCAAATCAAACACCGCCGGATACGCCGGCCGTTCGATATAGCGGCCCGCGCCACGCTCGGCGCGCAGGTCTCCATCGGCCCAGACCACCCGGCCCTGGCTGACGGTATGGCTCGGCACACCGGTCACGGTCTTGCCTTCGAAGATGTTGAAGTCCACCTGCTGATGGTGGGTCTTGGCGGAGATGGTGCGCGTGCCTTGCGGATCCCACAGCACCAGGTCGGCATCGGCGCCGACGCGGATCGCGCCCTTGCGCGGGTAGAGGTTGAAGATTTTTGCAGTGTTGGTGGAGGTGAGGGCGACGAAGTTCTGCATCGACAACCGTCCCGAATTCACCCCTTCATCCCACAACACCGCCATGCGGTCTTCGATGCCGGCGGTGCCGTTGGGGATCTTGCTGAAGTCGTCGCGGCCGGCGGCTTTCTGCTCGGCGCAGAAGCAGCAATGGTCGGTGGCGGTGGTGTGCAGGTTGCCGCTTTGCAAACCATGCCACAGCGCGTCCTGATGCCCGCGCGGGCGGAACGGCGGGCTCATCACGTAACCCGCGGCGGTCTGCCAGTCCGGGTGCTGGTAGACGCTGTCGTCCAGCAGCAGATGCCCGGCCAGCACTTCGCCGTAGACCGGTTGACCCTTGCTGCGGGCATAGGTGATTTCGTCGAGGGCTTCCTTGGTCGAGACGTGCACCAGGTACAGCGGCGTGCCGATGGTTTCCGCTATACGGATCGCCCGGCTCGCGGCTTCACCTTCAACCTGCGACGGCCGCGACAGCGGATGCGCTTCCGGCCCGGTGATGCCCTGGGCCATCAACTTGCGTTGCAGGTGATAGACCAGCTCGCCGTTTTCCGCGTGCACGGTCGGCACGGCGCCGAGTTCCAGGCAGCGCTCGAAGCTCGCCACCAGCGTGTCGTCGGCGGCCATGATCGCGTTCTTGTAGGCCATGAAATGCTTGAAGCTGTTGATCCCGTGATGGCTAACCAGCTCGGCCATTTCCTCGCGCACCTGCTCGCTCCACCATGTGATCGCGACGTGAAAGCCATAGTCGGACGCCGATTTTTCCGCCCAGCCACGCCACTGGTGAAAGGCTTCGAGCAGTGACTGCTGCGGATTAGGAATCACGAAATCGATGATCGAGGTGGTGCCGCCGGCCAGGCCTGCGGCGGTGCCGCTGTAGAAGTCTTCGCTGGCCACGGTGCCCATGAACGGGAGTTGCATGTGGGTGTGCGGATCGATGCCGCCGGGCATCAAATATTGGCCGCTGCCGTCGAGCACTTCGGCGCCGGCGGGAATATCCAGGTTTTCACCAATGGCTTTGATCACGCCGTCAGCGCAATAGACATCGGCGCGGTAACTTTCATCATGGGTAACAACGGTGGCGCCACGGATCAACAGAGACATTCCGAGTTCCTCGCAGGCATGACCGACTTGTGCCGGTTCTAGTGTTTTATTGTTTGCAGCGCCAAATGCGTAATCTTGTCAGCGCTGTCAGGAATAGACGCTAGTCGCAGTTCTGCAATTGATCAAGATTATTTTTTATAAGCTTATGACTATTTTAAAGCATTGAAAAATAACGATAAAAATACAAAATCACCAAAATGGTGAGGCGCTTCACCATTTTGACGCACTTGACAGGTTGGAAATATGAGCAAGATTTCCTATGTGAAATCAGCCGCTTGAAGTTGAGCGGAGAGTGATGCTTCCCGAAGAAAAATAATGCAGTGCACCAGATTGAGTCCTGACAGTTCGGACAACTTGCCTGGCATTTAGCCTGAGTGTTCAGTCAAGTTTTCGCGGCCTCACCAGGTGAATAATTAAAACTGATGAACATCAGTCAGTTGCAAAAAAATAGAGGCACGGCCCGATGCGCAAGCGGGGCACCCGGCACGTTTATTGATGCCGCCGCTGACACCATGGCCGGTGCATGAAAGTTGTCAGTTCCTCCGGCCATCGTCCGGCTCGCACCTGCGTGTGCAGCCGTCTGATGAGCAAAAAAATAATCAGAAGAACAGTGGAGCGGCCATGCAACAGAACAGATCGCAAGTGACCGAGCGCGACGGCTTGTTCGAACTCGAAGCCGGCAGCGACGTCCTCGACAGTCCCCGTTACAACCACGACATGGCACCGACCAAGGTGCGCGAACGAACCTGGAACAAATGGCACATCACCGCGCTGTGGGTCGGCATGTCGATCTGCGTGCCGACCTACACCCTCGGCGGCGTCCTCACCGCGTATTTCGGCCTGAGCGTCGGCGAGGCCTTGCTGGCGATTCTGTTTGCCAACGTCATCGTCCTGATCCCTCTTACGCTCAACGCGTTTCCCGGCACCAAATACGGGATTCCGTTTCCGGTGCTGCTGCGTTCGTCGTTCGGAATTCTCGGCTCCAACGTGCCGTGCCTGATCCGCGCGCTGGTGGCGTGCGGCTGGTTCGGCATCCAGACCATGTTCGGCGGGCTGGCGATTCACCTGTTTCTCGGCTCGGTGTTCGAGGGCTGGAAATCCCTCGGCGGGACGGGGGAGGTGATCGGTTTCATGATCTTTTGGGCGCTCAACCTGTGGGTGGTGATCCGTGGCGCCGAGTCGATCAAATGGCTGGAAACCCTGTCGGCACCGCTGCTGGTGGCAGTCGGCATCGGACTGCTGGTGTGGGCCATGCCGAATGTGTCGATGACTGAATTGCTGGCGATTCCGCCGAAGCGTCCCGAGGGCGCGAGTGTGGTCAGTTACTTCGCCGCCGGGCTGACGGCGATGGTCGGTTTTTGGGCCACGTTGTCGCTGAACATTCCCGACTTCAGTCGTTATGCCCGTAGTCAGAAGGATCAGATCCTCGGGCAGATTTTCGGCCTGCCGCTGACCATGTTCCTGTTCGCCGCACTGGGCGTGGTGATGACCGCCGCCTCGGTGAAGCTGGTGGGCGTCAGCGTCTCCGATCCGGTGACTTTGATCGGCCACATCCAGAGCCCGGTGTGGGTCGCGGTAGCCATGGCACTGATCATCATCGCCACGCTGTCGACCAACACCGCCGCCAACATCGTCTCGCCAACCAACGACTTCCAGAACATCGCGCCGAAGGTGATCAACCGCACCAAAGCGGTGATCCTCACCGGGTTCGTCGGCCTGGTACTCATGGGCCACGAACTGCTGAAGAAACTCGGGCTGATCGTCTCCGATGTCAGCCTGGAAACCGTGTATTCGAACTGGCTGCTGGGCTATTCCAGCCTGCTCGGGCCGATCGCCGGGATCATGGTGGTGGACTATTTCCTGATCAAGAAACAGCAACTGGACCTGGCCGGCCTGTACCGCGACGACGTGTACCCGGCGTGGAACTGGTCCGGCTTCATCGCCTTCGGCGTGCCGGTGGTGCTGACCCTGCTGTCGCTGGGCAGCAGCGCGTTCAGCTGGTTCTACAGCTACGGCTGGTTCACCGGCTCGGCGCTGGGCGGGTTGATCTATTACGGGTTGTGCGCGATGCGTGCGACTCCGGTGCCCGTCAAATCGCCGTTGTAATGATCGTTCCCACGCTCCGCGTGGGAATGCAGCCCGGGACGCTCCGCGTCCCCACAGCGGACGCAGAGCGTCCATGGATGAATTCCCACGCAGAGCGTGGGAACTAGCAGCCTGAGGAGATCCCCATGAACGCAGCCGTAGACGTTCTGCAATCGACCCATCAGCACATCAACCGCGACCGCTTGTGGGCGTCGCTCATGGAGCTGGCCAAACTCGGCGCCACGGTCAAGGGCGGGGTCTGTCGCCTGGCCCTGACCGACCTCGACCGCCAGGCCCGCGACCTGTTCGTGCAGTGGTGCAAGGACGCCGGTTGCAGCGTCACGGTCGATGAAGTCGGCAACATCTTCGCCCGTCGTCCCGGCCGCAACCCGAACCTGCCACCGGTGATGACCGGCAGCCACATCGACACCCAACCTACCGGCGGCAAGTTCGACGGCTGCTTCGGCGTGCTGGCGGGGGTCGAAGTGCTGCGCACCCTCAACGACTTGGGCGTGGAAACCGAGGCACCGCTGGAAGTGGTGGTCTGGACCAACGAAGAAGGCTCGCGCTTCGCCCCGTGCATGATGGGCTCCGGCGTGTTCGCGGAAAAATTCACCCTCGAAGAAACCCTGGCCAAGGTCGATGCCGAGGGCGTTACGGTCGGTGAAGCACTGAACGCCATCGGTTACGCCGGACCGCGCAAGGTCAGCGGGCATAAGGTCGGCGCCTATTTCGAAGCACATATCGAGCAAGGCCCGATCCTGGAGGACGAACAGAAAACCATCGGCGTAGTGCTCGGCGCACTGGGGCAGAAGTGGTTCGACCTGAAACTGCGCGGCGTCGAAGCCCACGCCGGCCCGACCCCGATGCACCTGCGCAAGGACGCCCTGGTCGGCGCCTCGGTCATCGTTGGTGCAGTCAATCGCGCAGCGCTCGGTCATCAACCCCACGCCTGCGGCACGGTCGGTTGCCTGCAAGCCTATCCCGGCTCGCGCAACGTCATCCCCGGCGAGGTGCGCATGACCCTCGACTTCCGGCACCTGGAACCGGCACGCCTCGACTCGATGATCGCCGAGGTCAGGCAAGTCATCGAAGCGACCTGCGAAGAGCACGGCCTGACCTATGAACTGACCCCGACCGCCGACTTCCCGCCGCTCTATTTTGAAAAAGGCTGTGTCGAAGCGGTACGCGGCGCCGCCAAAGGTCTGAGCTTGTCGCACATGGACATCGTCAGCGGCGCCGGCCACGACGCGATTTTCCTCGCCGAACTCGGCCCGGCCGGGATGATCTTCGTGCCGTGCGAAGGCGGCATCAGCCACAACGAAATCGAAAACGCCGCGCCGGACGATCTGGCGGCCGGCTGTGCGGTGTTGCTGCGGGCGATGCTGGCTGCTTCGGCGGCGGTGGCCGGGGGACAACGCGCTATTCCTTGATCGCCGACCCCTTGCGACGGTTACTGCCTTTCGGATTGCCAACGTCCAGCAATCGTCTTTCCACCAGCACATTCTCGAGCGCCTGGCGTTCGGCCGGCGCCATCTCGTGCTCGCGCCTTTTCAGCTCCAGCAGAATGGGGCTGGACCAAGTGCGATAGGTCTGTTCGATGAGGCGGTTGGACGTCATCAGTCTCTCCTTGATCAAGAGCCCGGTGTAACTGGTAGGGGCTCAATCCGATGAGGTACTAACGTTAGTCGACAAAAGCGCAAGGCGCTAATGCCACCGGTGGGAGCTGACGAGGCGAATCGTCGCACCGCCGCTCCCACCGGTCATGCATCAATCGTCGACCTTCATCATCGCCTGCACACCCTCCCAGGCCTCGGCTCGCATCCGCTCGATATCCAGCCCTGGAATCACGCCGTTGTCGACGACGATCCGCCCACCCACCAGGCTGTATTTCACGGCGATCGGCTCACCCGCGACGACCGGTGCGACGGCGCTGTCGTGGAAGCCGTAGAACCGTGGGTGGTCGAGGCTGTAGATCACCAGATCCGCTGCCTGACCGACTTCCAGCGTGCCGACCGCGCCGAGGCCGAGCACTTGCGCGCCGCCGGCCGTGCCCCAGTGAATGACGTCTTCGGCGGTGGTGGCCGAGGCGCCTTGTTCGGCGCGGTGGATCAGCCACGCGGTGTTGGCTTCGCCGACCATGCTTCCGGATTCGTTGGAGGCCACACCGTCGACGCCGAGGGAGATCGGCACGCCGGCCTCATACATTTGCGGGATCGGCGCGACACCGCTGCCCAGCCGGGCGTTGCTCACCGGGCAATGGGAGACGCCGGTGCCGGTCTGGGCGAGCATGCGGATTTCTCCCGGTTGCAGGTGCACGGCGTGGGCGAACCACACGTCGGGGCCGAGCCATTCGTGTTCGGCGACGAACTCCACCGGCAGGCAGTTGTACTTGTCGCGGCAGAAGTTCACGTAGTTCTCGGTTTCCGACAGGTGCGTGTGCAGGCGCAATCCCATGCCTCGGGCGGTGTGCGCCAGTTCGCGCAACAACGTTGGCGGCAGCGAGAAAGTCGGCGTGGTTGGCGCCACGACCACCCGGCGCAAGGCATCCGGGGTGTCCTGGTGGTAGCGCGATTTCAGCCGTTCGATATCGCCGACCATTTGCTCCAGGGATTCCGGTTGCAGCGCGGTTTTCGAGAAGCCCGGGTGTGCGCTGGCGGACTCCAGTGCACCGCCACGGCAGAGCACGAAACGCAGGCCGAATTCCTCGGCGAGGTCGAACAGCAGGTCGCCGGTCTCGGTGCTGCCGTGGGCGTGGTAGAGGTAGTGGTGATCGGCGCAGGTGGTGACGCCGGACAGCTGCAGTTCGACCATCCCCAGCCGCGCGGCGATCCGCGCCAGTTGCGGAGTGAAGCGGTTCAGGCGCGGGTAGGGCACGCTGGCCAGCCAGCCTTGCAGGTCCTGATTCAAGCCTTCGGGCACGGCTTTGAGCAGGTTCTGGAACAGGTGATGGTGGGTGTTGATCCAGCCCGGGTAGACCACCGAATTACGCGCGTCGATCACTCGCTCACCGGGTTGCGGCTCAAGGTTGGCGGCCATTTCCGCGATCCGGCCGTTGACCACGCGGATGTCCACGGCGCCGGCCCGGGCACGGGGTCCGCGCAGGCCGGTCATCACCGCCACCGGGTGCTTGATCAGGATGTTTTGAAGTTGAGTCATGGGCAGCTCCAGTCAGAGGATGTGCGAGGCGGATTTGCCGGGTGTGGTTTCTGGCACGCTGACGCCGTTGAGCGCCGCGTTGAGCAGCACCGACACCAGGCAGGCGATGACCACGCTGCTGTGCAGGAACGGCTGTGACCACTCGGGCAGTTGTTTGAACAGGGTCGGGGCGAGCACCGGCACCAGGGCGGCGGCGATGGTGAAACCGACGATCAGCACGTTGTAGCGATTGCGCTCGTAGTCGACCTTGGCCAGGGTCTGGATCCCCGCCGCCGCGACCACGCCGAACATCGCGATGCCGGCACCGCCCAGCGCGGCGGTCGGCATCGAGGCGATGATCGCCCCGGCCTTCGGCACCAGCGCAATCGAACACATCAACAGGCCGCTGATCGCCACCACCCAGCGGCTGCGCACGCCGGTCAGGATCACCAGCCCGACGTTCTCCATGAAGGCAATGAACGGAAACGCGGCGAACATCCCGGCGATGGTGCTGGCCAGGCCATTGGCGCGCAGGCCGTTGATCACCTGTTTGTCTTCGACCGGTTTGTCGACGATGTCGCCGATGGCCACGAACAGCCCCATGGATTCGACCATCTGCACGATCATCACCACCACCATGGTGGCGATGGGGATCAGGCTGAAGGTCGGCAAGCCGAAGTAGAACGGGTAGGGCACGGTCAGCCACGGCGCGTCCTCGACGCTGTGAAAGTTGCCCATGCCCAGGCCGTAAGCCAGACCAGCGCCCACGAGCATCCCCACCAGCACCGCCATGTTGCGCAGCAACGGGCTGCCATAACGGTTGACCAGCAGGATGGTCAGTAGCACCACCACGGCCACGGCGAGAAACGCCGGCGCGCCGAAGTTGCTCGCGTTGCGCCCGCCGCCGACCCATTCATAGGCAATCGGGAACAGCTGCAGACCGATCACCGTGACGATGCAGCCAGTTACCACCGGCGGGAAAAACCGTCGCAAGCGGCCCACGAACGGCGCGATCAGCATGGTGAAAATCCCCGCGCCGATCACCGCCCCGCAGACCCCGGCGAATCCCACCTCCGGGTTGCTGCCGATGGCGATCACCGGCCCGACGCTGCTGAACGCCACGCCTTGCAGAATCGGCAAACGCACGCCGAACTTCCAGAAACCGACGGTCTGCAACAGGGTGGCGATGCCGGAGCAGAACAGCGTGGTGCTGATCAGCACCACCGTGTCGGCGTGGGACATCTTCAGGGCACTGGCCACAATCAACGGCACGGCGATGGCGCCGATGTACGAGACGGCCATGTGCTGCAGGCCGAGGGTGAGCATCTGTCGCACCGGCAATACGCGGTCGACAGGGTGGACGGTGGAGGAGGAACTGGCTGACGACATGGGGAATCACCTCTAGCTGTTGTTATTCGGTACAGCGGGGTATTCGTCTGATGCTGTCTTCAAAACACCGCAATCCTTGTGGGAGCGGGCTTGCTCGCGAAAGCGGTGTGTCAGTCGACATCACTGTTCAATGACCCACCGCATTCGCGAGCAAGCCCGCTCCCACAGGTTTTGTGTTGTTCAAGAAATCCGGCATCGGTCATTCGTGCTGCGAAGCCGCCATCCACCGGCTCCGATGCCGGGTTTCAGCCGGCCAGGCAGGCGGCGAAGCCCTGGTTCAGCGCCGCCCGATCCAGGTCGCGGCCGATGAACACGATCTTGCTCGAGCGCGGCTCGCTGCCCCACGCGGTCGAGGCGCGGAACTCCACCAGGCTGTGCACGCCTTGCAGCACGTAGCGCTGGTCTTCGTTGGCCACCGCCAGCACGCCTTTCATGCGGTACAGGTTGTCGGCTTGGGAACTGCGCAACTCGCTGATCCAGCGGTGGAACGCCATCAGGTTGACGGCGCCGTCCACGGCGATGCCCACCGAAGACACGCTCGGGTCGTGCTCGTGGTCGGGCTCTTCAGCGTGATGGTCATGGTCGTGGTGATCGTGATTGTGCTGATCCGCGCCGATTTCCATCAGCTTCTGCGTGCATTCAAAGGCGCCGATGCCGAGGATTTTCGACAGGTCGATCTGCGCGTGGGTGGAGGTCACCAGATCCGCCGTGGCGTTCAATCCACGGATCTTGCCGCGCAGGGTTTCCACCTCTTCAGCGCTGACCAGATCGACCTTGTTGATGACGATGCGGTCGGCGCAGACGATCTGATCCACCGCCTGATTGTCGACGCCGTCCAGTTGCAGATCTTCCAGGTGCTGGGCGATGTGCTTGGCATCGACCATGGTCACGATGGCGTCGAGTTCGACTTCCTCGGCAATCGGGTCGTTGATGAAAAAGCTCTGGGCCACCGGGTACGGGTCGGCGAGGCCGCTGGTCTCGATCAGGATGTGGTCGAGTCGCACCGGACGCGCCACCAGTTCGCGGACGATGCGCACCAGATCTTCGCGGACTTCGGCGGTGCAGCAGACGCAGCCGTTGACCATTTCGTAGATTTCTTCGGTCTCGGAACTGAGCACCAGATCGCCGTCGATACCGACCTCGCCGAACTCGTTTTCGATCACCGCGATCTTGCGGCCGTGGTTCTCCTTGAGGATGTAATTGAGCAGGGTGGTTTTGCCGGCACCGAGGAACCCGGTGAGGATGGTGACCGGGATTTTGGTGTTCGGGGTCGGGGCGTTGAAGGGGGTGTTCATATGCAGCTCCTTGATGTACGCAGATTTGCTTTTTGTGGGAGCGGGCTTGCTCGCGAAGGCGGCGGGTCAGTCGATTTCAGCACTGACTGACACACCGCCTTCGCGAGCAAGCCCGCTCCCACAGGTGATTTGTGTGATTGATGGTTCTCGCCATCGGCGGGCGACGGCGGCATCGAGGCCGAACAGGTCGAGGATGCGGCCGAGGCTGTGGTCGACCATTTGCGCCAGGCTGTCGGGGCGGGCGTAGAAGGCCGGCACCGGCGGGGCGATGATGCCGCCCATTTCGGTGACGGCGGTCATGTTGCGCAGGTGGGCGAGGGTCAACGGCGTCTCGCGGGCCATCAACACCAAAGTGCGGCGCTCCTTGAGGGTGACGTCGGCGGCGCGACCGATCAGCCCCGACGACGTGCCAGTGGCGATCTCCGCCAGCGTCCTCATTGAACACGGCGCAACCACCATGCCCAGGCAACGGAACGAACCGCTGGCGATCCCGGCGGCCACGTCATCGGCGCGGTGGTAGTGGCTGGCGAGAGCGGTGACGTCGGCCAGTTTGTAGTCGGTTTCGTGGGCCATGGTCAGCAGCGCGGCGCGGCTGATGATCAAGTGGCTTTCGATGTTCAGCTCGGCCAGCAACTCCAGCAGGCGCACGCCGTAGATGAAGCCGGACGCGCCGCTGATGCCGACCACCATCCGCTGGCGGTTCACGATGGCAGACCTTCAAGCAGTTGCCGCGCGCGTTCGATCACGTCCTGATCGAGCTGCGCCTTGATCCCGTCGAACCCCGAGCCACGCGTGGCATCCAGCCCCATCCGCGATGTGGTGCCATTGACCGAGGACGACGGGTCCAGCGGGCTCCCGGGCAAACCGTCGATGGTGAAAATGTCGAGGTGCGGCTGGAAATGCGTGGCCAGCGCCCACAGCACCTGGCTGTCGTCGGTGAGGTCGATATCGCTGTCCACCGCGATCACGGTTTTCAGGTACGGATCCCAGCCGAGCAGGGCCAGCATGATCTGCCGGGCCTCGCCGTCACGGCTCTGATCCAGCGCCACGTAGCAATGAAAATGCGTGCCGGAGTTCGGGTAATGCACGGCGGTGACGGCGGGAAAGCGCGCCTTGAGTTTCTCGCTCATTTCCGCTTCACGGGGCAGCCGCGCGAGGGTCAGGTGTTCGGCGTAGCGTCCGCCCATTACGTCCACCAGCCACGCGTCCTTGCGCCGCAACAAGGTGTCGATGCGCAGCACGTTATTGGTCGAGCGGTCCGAGGAATAACCGCTGAATTCGCCGAACGGGCCTTCTTCGGCATAGGCCGTCGGGTCTATCGCGCCTTCGAGCACAAACTCGGCGTAAGCCGGCACGCCGATGCCGTAGCGCGGAGTCTTCACCAGTTCCAGCGGCGCACCGAACAGCCCGCCGGCCACCGCGCGTTCATCGCTGCCGTAGGGCAGGCGTGCAGCGGCGGCGAGCATGAACAGCGGGTGTGCGCCGACCACCATGGCCACGCGCAATTCTTCGCCACGTTCGCGGGCGGTCTGCAACATCCGCCACAGATGCCCGCGTGAATGCAGGCTGGTGGCCAGGGCCTGACGGGCATGACGCATCGAGCGGTGGTAGCTCATGTTGGCGATGCCGGTGAGCGGGTCCTCGGCGATGATGATCGCGTTGGTGATGTACGGGCCGCGATCACTGTCGAAATGCTTGAGCATCGGCAGCAGCGCCAGGTCCAGGGTTTCGCCTTCGAAGACTTCGTCGAGCACTGGGCCGGTTTCGACGTAGCGTGGCGGGATCGGCTGGTTGGCGCGGTTCTGGAAGGTTTCGTGCAACTGCGCGGCACTGACGCCGAACAGCCGGGCGATACGCCGTCGGGAGGCGAACAGATTGGTCGCCACCGGCACACCGAGGTTACCGACGTTTTCGCAGATCAGCAGCGGATCGCGGCCCTGAGTGGCGAGGGCATCGACCAGGGCGGTGACGTCCTGATCGGCAGAAAGGGGTTGGGTGATGGTCAGCACATCGTCCGGATACTGGCGGCGATAGGCGTCGATGAATACGTGAAAATCCTGAGAGTCGCCGAGCGTCGAACGGGTCATGGTTTCACCTCGTAAAAAGCAGGCACGCAGGGGTGAGGCTGGCGTTCGATCGACAAGCCGTTGGCCTGCCGGTCGAGCGAACGCCGGGTCATCTTCGCGCCTGTAAAGTCGCTGTGTGGCCTGTCGTGACACTGTTCCCTTGTGGGAGCGGGCTTGCTCGCGAATGCGGTGTGTCATTCAGCAATTACGGTGACTGATCCACCGCTTGCGTCGGATCGCCGCCCGGAGCAAGCCCGCTCCCACATTGGAATGTGCGTTTACCTACAGGTAGGTCGTGGTCAGACGAATGTCCGCCTCGGCCAGATCCTTCGGCGGCGGGGTCGGTTCGATCCCGCACAGCCGGGCGATGTTGTTGCCCAGGTAATCCTCAAGGTGATCTTCGTCGATCCCCAGGCCCTGCGGCGCCGGCGAGCACAGCACTTCCAGCTCGCGCAGCCACATGCCCGGTTCGTTCGGCGGCGAGTCGGTGCCGAACACGATCTTGTTGCGCGGCAGCTCCTTGGCGAATTCGACGATCCGCGACTGGAAGCACCAGCCGGATTCGCAGTACACGTTCGGCGTGTCCATCGCCATCCAGAACGCCTCGAACGAGTAGTTGCCACCGGTCTGGATGCCGAAGTGACCGATGATGAAATTGACCATCGGGAACTCGCGGATGATCGGGTAGAACATCGTCGGAATGGTGTACGGGCCGTCACCGGTGTGGATCAGCACCACGATGTTGTACTTGGCGCAGACCTTCATCGCCGGACGCAGCCAGTCCAGCGCCCGGTCGGGGCGATAGCCGTGCATGTTGGCGTGCAGCTTGAGCATCTTGAAGCCGTATTCCTTGATGTGGAATTCCAGCTCTGCCGCACCGTTTTCCGGTCCCCAGCGCGGGTTGAAGTTGAAGTTGCCGATGAAACGGTCCGGGTACTTCACGCACAGTTCGGCGACGTACGACATGTAGTCGCGCACGCCCTCGCGGCCACGACGGTTACCGTCGCGATAACCGGTGTTGCCCGGTGGCGGCTGGATGAAACCCATGTCGATCCGGCGCGGCTTGCCGTTGATCATGTACGGGCCGTCCATCAATTTGAGCATGCGCTCGCCGGTGAACGGTTCGCCGGTATGACGCCAGGCCTCGTCGACCAGGTTGGTGGGGTGCAGATGGGTGTCGATGATCATCGGTTCAGCTCCTGGCCAGTTGGGTGGTGACGGGGCGCTTGAGTTGCGCCTCTGCTTCGGAAACGGAACGCGGCGGCGGGGACGGCTCGAGGCCGATCATCCGTGCGGTGTTGTTGCCCAGGTAGTCTTCGAGGGTGTCCTCGTCGAGGTTCAGGCCCTGCGGCGGCTCGTGGCAGAGCACTTCGAGCAGGCGCAGCCACATGCCCGGTTCGTTCGGCGGGGTGTCGGTGCCGAACAGGATCTTGTGGGTCGGCAGGACCTTGGCGAACTCAACGATCCGCGATTGCAGGCACCAGCCGGATTCGCAGTAGACGTTGGGCAGCTCCATCGCCCACTGCATCGGTTCGAACACGTAGACGCCGCCGGTCTGCACGCCGAAGTGGGCCATGATGAAATCGACGTTGGGGAATTCCTTGATCATCGGCACCCATTCCGACGGGATGCTGTAAGGCCCGTCGCCGGTGTGCAGCTTGACCGGGATACCCAGCTCGGCGCATTTCTCGAAGGCCGGACGGACCCAGTCCAGCGCACGGTCGGGACGGTAGGCATGCATGTTGGCCTGCATCTGCACCATCTTGAAACCGTGTTCCTTGACGTAGCGCTCGATCGCCTCGACGCCGTTTTCCACGCCGCAGCGCGGGTTGTAGACGAAGCAGCCGATGAAACGGTCCGGGTAGGTCTGGACCATTTTCAGGGTGTAGGCCATGTAGGCGTCGATGGATTCACGGCCCGACAGTTCGCCGTCGGTCCAGGTGTAAATGGTGTTGCCCTGCGGTGGCTGGATGAAGGCTTTGTCGATGCGGCGAGGCTTGCCGTTGACCATGTACGGGCCATCCATCATCTCCAGCAGACGCTCGCCGGTGAACGGGTCACCGTCATGCCTCCAGGCGAGGTCCACGAGATCCGTGGGATAGCAGCTGATATCGATGATCATTGAAGTCGATCTCCTGATAGCGGGGAAGGGAGCCTTGCGGCTCACAGCATCCACGTCCCGGGCAATCGGCCGTTTCTATGCGCAGCACTCGCGCATTCCCTCGCCTGTTCGCATCCGGCCCGGGTGGGTGGTTGCTTGAGGCGAGTATTGGAAGGCGGGGGAGGGTTCGTACAATATTAATTGGGTGGGGTGGTGATACTTGTTCGATATGGGCTTGCCAGCGATGGCGTCAGTGAAGTGTTTGCATGGCCAACTGCTTGATCACTTCAACAACAGGCGCGACCCGCTCCGCCTGCCCATGCGGCCACACCGCATAAAGATTGTAATGCGCCGCAATCTGCGCTTGGTTCAACGCCACCAGCCGCCCGCTGCGCAACGCATCGGCAGCCAGCAATCCACGCACCAGCCCTGCACCGACACCCGCTTCAGCCGCCGCAATCAGATTCGCCGCATTATCGAAAATCACCCGCGCCGGCGGTTCGGTCGGTGTCATCCCGGCCGCATCCAGCCATGGAATCCACGACCGTCGCGTATACCCCAACAGTGGCAGTTCAAGAATCTGCGCCGGGCCCAGTGGCACCTGCAAACCATGCCGCTCAAGCAACGCCGGAGACGCCACCGCCAACACCCGATCCCCGCAGATCTGCGTCATTTCGCAATCGTCCCAATCGCCATAGCCATAGCGCAGCGACAGGTCCACCCGTTCGAACGTGCTGCGATCACTGCGCGGCATCGACAGGATTGTCACTTCGTAATCCGGCAAGCCGTCGAGAAGTTGCGGCAGGCGCGGATTGAGCCAGCTCTGCGCCAGTTCGCTGTCCACATCCAGGGTCAGCCGCTGAGCCACGCTGCGGTTTTTCACCGAGGACAGCGCCCGGTCAATCTGCGCCAGGCCATCCGACAGCACGCTGGCAAACAGCTGCCCGGCGTCGGTCAGGTTGCTGCCGCCGCCTTCGCGCACGAACAGCGGCTGGCCGATGAAGTCTTCCAGGGCGCGGATCTGCTGGCTGATCGCGCTGTGGGTCAGGTCGAGCTTGCGCGCGGCGCTGGAAAAACTGCCGCTGCGCGCCGCGTGGATGAACGCGCTCATGGACTGCACCGACGGGTATCGCTTGTACATGTTGTTAGTCCTGCTTACACCGGTTGGCAGAAATCGTCGCTGGCCGCGCGTTGCCGGGGGTTTCAATAATCGGTCACCAGGCCCGCACAAAGACGGGCCGCTCTTTTGGAGCCTGACAATGATTGCATTCACGGTTAACGGCGAACGACGCGAGCTGGATGAGGCGTCCCCCTCCATGCCCTTGTTATGGGTGTTGCGTGATCAGTTGAAACTCACCGGCACCAAGTTCGGTTGCGGCATGGGCCTGTGCGGTGCCTGCACCGTGCACCTGAACGGCGTCGCGGTGCGTTCCTGCCAGTTGCCGCTGGCCGCCGTCGCGGGCCACAGCATCACCACCATCGAGGGCCTGTCGCCTAGCGAAAGCCATCCGCTGCAACTGGCCTGGGTCGCCGAAGATGTGCCGCAATGCGGCTACTGTCAATCCGGGCAGATCATGTCTGCTGCCGCGCTGCTCAACACCGGCGCACCGGTCAACGACGACTCGATCCGCAACGCCATGTCCGGAAATATCTGCCGCTGCGGCACCTACGGGCGCATCAACAAGGCGATCAAACGTGCGGCGAATGCGCCGAAGGAGGCGTGATGAGCCTCGTCGAAAATGCCGGTTTTGAACTGTCGCGTCGGGTATTTCTAAAACAAACGGTGACGGTCGCGTCCGGTCTGGCGATTGCGCTGTATCTGCCATCCGGCGCTGCTGCGACTGAACCGAAATCCTCGGCCACTGAATTCGAACCCAACGCCTGGGTGCGCGTGCTGCCCGACGGCACGGTGAAACTGGTGGTGCACAAGCACGATTCCGGCACCGGCACCCAGACCGCGCTGGCCGCATGTGTGGCCGAGGAACTGGACGTGAACCCGATGACGGTACAGGTCATCACCCCGGAAGATCCGTTCTTCGAAACCTACATTCATCCGGTCTGGAAAGTCTTCTCTACCGGCGGCAGCACCAGTGTTTCGCTGGAATACGATCGCCTGCGCATGGCCGGCGCCACGGCTCGGGCGCTGCTCATCAATGCGGCAGCACAGCAGTGGAAAGTCAGCCCCGACAGCTGCTCCACCGAGGAAGGCCGGGTCGTGCATGCGTCGAGCAAACGCAGCCTCGGCTACGGCGAACTGGCCGGCGCGGCGGCGCATCTGCCGGCACCGGCCAACGTCACGCTGAAGGATCCGGCGCAGTTCAAATACATCGGCAAGTTGCGCCACAAACGCGATGCGGCAGCCAAGGTTTGTGGGCGCTTCAAGTACAGCATCGACGTGCAGTTGCCGGGGATGCTGGTGGCAGTGATTCAGCGCGCACCGGTGGTGGGCGCGAAGGTTGTCGCCGTGGATTCGGCGGCCGCGTTGCAGGTGCCGGGTGTGCGCAAGGTGATCGCGATTCCCGGTCGGCCGGACGTGCTCGGTGGCAACCTAGAAGGCGTCGCGGTACTGGCCGAAACGTTCTGGGCTGCGCAGCAGGGACGCCAGTTGCTGGAGATCAAATGGAGCGACTCGCCGCTGGCCGGCTTCGACAGCGCCGAGCTGAGCAAAGCGCAGATCGCGGCGATCAGCGACCCGGCAACGCAAACCGTCAAAGCCATGGCCCAGGGCGATGTCGCCGGGCAATGGCCGGGTGCGGCGAAGCTGCTCGAAGCCGATTACACGATGCCCTACAAGGTGCAAAACCCGCTGGAGCCGATCTGCATCACCGCGCAGGTCAAGGACAAGTCGATCACCTACTGGGGCGGTGTGCAGGTGCCGTCGTCGGCGCTGGAAGCGGCGCAGACCGTGTGCGGCATCGGCAAGGACAAGGTCACCATCCATGAGCTGGTGTCCGGTGGCAGCTTCGGTGCGCGGGAAGCCAAATACTGGCTGTTCGAGGTCGCGTATCTGGCGCAGAAAACCGGTGTGCCGGTGAAACTGCTCAACAGCCGCGAAGACGAAATGCACGCGCTGTTCAATCACCCGGCCACGCTGCATCGGGTGAAAGGCGCACTGGATGCCCAGGGCAAACTCACCGCGCTGCAACTGCATGCGGTGTCACCGGCCTCGCCGGAACAGTGGGAGCCGGGCTATTTCGAGCGCCCGGATCACATGGATTACAGCACCACCGAAGCGATCACCGCGTGGGACTTCGCCTACCGTCCGCCGCACCTGGAACTGAACTGGGTCAAACACGAAAGCAACGTGCCCAGCGGTTGGTATCGCTCGGTCAGTTTCATTCCCAACGTGTTTGCCGTGGAAAGCTTCATGGATGAACTGGCCCATGCGGCCGGTAAAGATCCGCTGGCATTCCGGCTGGCCAACATGCAGGAGCGGCCACGGCATGTCGCGGTGCTGAAACAGGCGGCGGAACGCGCCGGCTGGGGCCAGAAACTGCCGCCGGATACGGCGCTGGGGATCGCCACCAATCAGGGCTACACCAGTTTCATCGCCGTGGTGGCGCGGGTCGCGAGGGTGGACGGCAAGGCCCGGGTCGAGAAGCTGACCTGTGCAGTCGATTGCGGCCTGGCGGTATCGCCCGGCGGTGTCGAGGAGCAGATTTACGGCGGATTGATGTGGGGCCTCGGGCATGCGCTGTTCGATCGTCTCGACATCCAGCAGGGCAGGGTGGTGCAGAGCAATTTCCACGACTATCGCGTCACGCGCATGTCGGACATGCCGCCGGTAGACATTCTCGTGCTCGATGGCCAGCCGGACAAACCGGGTGGCGTCGGGGAGCTGGGCAGCCCGTCGGTGGTCCCGGCGATTGCCAATGCGCTGTTCAGCCTGACCGGGGTGCGTCAGCGTTCCACGCCACTGAACCTGGGGTAAGCCGCCATGGACCTGCGTTTGCTGCGGTACTTCATGGCCCTGGCCGATGAGCTGCACTTTGGCCGCGCCGCCGAGCGGCTGCACATCTGCCAGCCGCCGCTGAGCCAGCAGATCCGTTTGCTGGAGGAAGAACTCGGCACGCCGCTGTTCGAGCGCAGCCACCATCGGGTCGAGCTGACGGCGGCGGGGCAGATGCTCAAGGAACAGGCGCCGCTGGTGTTCGAACAACTCGAAAGGGCGCTGGACCTGACTCGCCAGACCGGGCGCGGGCAACTGGGCGAGCTGGAAATCGGCATGATCAGTTCGGTGATGGTCGGCGTGCTGCCCAAGGCGCTGCACCTGTTTCGCGAGCGCTATCCGCAGGTCACCTGGCGTCTGCATGAGATGACCCCGGCGGCGCAGGTCAAGGCGTTGAAGGAAAAACGCATCGACGCCTGCGTGTTCCGCGTCGGCTATGACGACCCGCAGTTGCGCAATGAATTGCTGATCCATGAGCCGATCCATGTGGTGATGCCGCAGGATCACCCGCTGGCCCGGCGCGAGGTGCTGGCGCCGGCTGATCTGGCGCAGGAGCCGTTTGTGGCGCTGGAATTGAAGCAGTCGCGGTTCGCCAATTTTCTCTATCAGTGCTGCATTCAGGCCGGGTTCACCCCGCAGATCCGCCAGCAGGTGATCGAGGTGCAGACCCTGCTCAGTCTGGTTCGTGCCGGGTTTGGCGTGGCGCTGTTACCCGCATCGATCGAGCAGTTAGCTCCCGCCGGACTGGTGTTCCGGCGCCTGACCCCGGCGTTGCCGCAAGTGCCGCTGTACGCGACGTATCGGGCGGACGATGCCTCGCCGGTGCTCAAGCTGTTTCTCGATACGTTGCGCGAGCTGGTCGATCACACATCGCGGTAATCAGGGGCAAAGTTGCTCGGCACGATCACAACGGCCTGCGGTCGTAAACTTCACATGCGCGAACTTGTGGAGAACCAATGAGCCGGGACGTCCTGACCACCGAAACCAATCGCCGTCAGTTGCAGCAGATCATCGCCGGGCTGTCCGACGGGGTGATTCTGCTGGAACTCGACCAGACGATTCTCTGGGCCAACGAAGCCGCGCTGGCGATGCATGGCGTCAGCCGGATCGGCGAGTTGGGCAACAATGCCGGGGAATACGTCGAGCGCTTCAACCTGCGCTATCGCAACAACCACACGCTGACACCGGAGCAATACCCGATCAGCCGCGTAGCCACCGGCGAAACCTTCAGCGACGTGTTGGTCGAAGTCACCCCGAACAGTGATGAGGAACGCACCTGGGTGCACAGCGTGCGCAGCATGGTGCTGACCGATCGCGACGGCGACATCGAGTCGCTGGTGCTGATCATGAGTGACGTCACCGACTGGGCCAACGCCGAACAGCGTTTCGAAAAAACCTTCAATGCCAACCCGGCGCCGGCGGTGATCTGCCGTCTCAGCGACTTGCGTTATATCAAGGTCAATCCGGGGTTCCTGGAGATGACTGGCTACACCCGCGATCAGGTGATCGGCGCCTCGACCTATGAGCTGGATATTCTCGAACAGGCCGAGCGCAAGGGCCTGGCGATCCAGCGCCTGCGCGATGTCGCGACCATTCCGCAGATGCAGGCGGAATTGCGCTTGCCGGACGGCGGCAGCAAACAGGTGATCGTCGCGGGACAGCCGCTGGTGCTCAATGACGAGGACTGCATGCTGTTTTCCTTTGTCGACATGGAGCCCCGGCACAAGGCCGAAGTTGCGCTGCGCCAGAGTGAGGAACGATTCGCCAAGGCCTTTCGCCTGACGCCGGTGCCGATCCTGATTTGCAGCGCCGAAGAGCAGCGGCTGATCGACGTCAATCAGGCGTTTCTCGATACCCTGGCGTACGAGAGCGACGAGGTGCTCGGCAAGACCGTCGCCCAACTGGACTTCATCGATGAACCGGCGGAGCGCGCCCGGTTGCTGGCGGCGCTGGAGAAGACCGGCCGCGTTGATCGCGTCGATATGCGGATCCGCAGGAAAGACGCCGAGCTGCTGGAGTGCGCGGTGTCCGCTGATACCGTCAACATTCAGGACACGGTGTGCTATCTGCTGGTGCTGATGGACATCACCGAGCGCAAGCGCACCGAGCTTGAGCTGGTGGCGGCGATTGAAGAGGTGATGAAGGATGCGTCGTGGTTCAGCCGTACGCTGATCGAAAAACTGGCCAATGTGAAGAAGGTCAATTCGCCGCAACTGCCTAGCGTTTCGTTCACCGATCTCACGGCTCGCGAGCGTGATGTGCTGGGGCTGATCTGTGAGGGGCTGGCGGACAAGGAGATTGCTGCGCGGTTGAAGCTGGCGCCGAACACGGTGCGCAATCATGTGGCGACGGTGTATTCGAAGCTGGATGTGCACAGTCGCAGTGAGGCGATTGTCTGGGCTCGCGAGCGTGGGTTGTTTTCGGGGGGCGGTCGGGGGCAGCGGTAAGGTGCAAATGCACTAGTTCATGGGGTGCAAATTCGGGTGTTTGATCGGGCGGGGTGTTCTTAGTCTGGTGAGGTGCGATGCATTTTTTTGGTGATCGTGTCTTTTTGGAACCTGCTAATGGATCAGCCCTTTATGAATGTGTTGTTGGTTGTTGAGTCTGGTTGTGCGGAGCTGGCGCGATGATTTATCTGGCGCAGTTGCGGGCTCGGCTTGAGCGTAGTTTTTCGCCGTTGGCTTGTGAGTGTGTGGTGGATGGGGATCATTCGCTTACGGTGAAGTTGTATGAGCCGGTTTCGGGGCGGGTGGATCTGGTGATTAGTGGGTTGAGCCTTGGTGCCTTGCGTACTCCGGAAGCGGTGGATGCTTTGATTGGTGAGTTGCGGTATGAGCTTGAGAGTAATTCTTTGCGGTCGCCCAGTTGAACTTGGCGGCCTTTGGGCCGACCAGGTTCTTGTTCGGTTTGGGTGAATATCCGGTTTTTCGGGGGCAGCTGCTGGCGGTTTCGCCCTTACGGCGAGTCACCTTTTCCAAACGCCGAAAAGGTAACCCAAAAGGCTTTACCCTGACGTACGGCCCTCGCTGTGGCTCGGGTTCCTTCGCTCCGGGATTGATCCGGGGGCATCGCCTACGGTTTGCTTCGCTGCACCTCCTCTCGATGCATGCGGCTGCGCCGCACGGTCGCTGCGCTCCCACCCCCGGATCAATCCCTCCACTCAGCCTGCCGACGGGCCCTGCGATCAAAAGCGGTACTTGAGCTAACGCTCATCGTCGTGAGTGGTGAGAAGCGAAGAGCGGACTGCGTTTGCTTTGATCGTTCCCACGCTCCGCGTGGGAATGCAGCCCGGGACGCTCTGCGTCCCAATCTGACATTCACCTGTAGGTGATGGCTTGTCGGCGGTGGTGATGGATTAGTCGACTCATCCCGAAAATCGACAGCAAATCCTGCCAGTTCGAGCCATTTCACTGGCACTTGCAGTCCACTGGTCTATAAGGAATGAGTGGTTCGGTTTCCATAACCGGGCGTTGTCCTGCTCGGCGACGGGAGTTTTCTTCCATTCATCGCGGGTCATCCTATGAACAATCCTGGGAAACGCGTGTGTTTTTCGTTGTTGTCGGCTGTCGGTCTGGTGCTGCTCAGTGGCTGCGCCAGTCCTCCACCCCCTCCGCCGGCAGCACCGCCTCCGCCTCCTGAGCGGACTTGTCAGGTCATGGAAAATACCGAGGTCGCCGGTGATGCGTATGCCGACGGGCAAGTGACTCGACACATCACCAAGACCCGTTGCGTCACTCAATAAGCCGGGCGCCTGTGAAGGCGCGGGTCGAGTGGATTGTGCTGGTGGCCGATCTGGTCGGCACGGCGGTGTTTGCGGTTGAAGGCGCGATTGCGGCGATGCGCAGTCAGCTCGATCTGCTCGGGGTGATGGTGATTGCGTTCATCGTTGCGCTCGGTGGCGGGGTGACGCGTGATCTGTTGATCGGTGCGACGCCGCCCAAGGCTGTGGCGGACTGGCGCTATCCGGCGCTGGCGTTTGCCATGGGCGGGGTGGCGTTTGTTTTTCATGAGCGGGTGCTGGGCTGGTCCGGTTCGACTCTGATCGTGCTGGATGCGGCGGGGCTGGCGTTGTTTGCGGTGGCCGGGGCGCAGAAGGCGTTGAATTTCGGGATCTCGCCGTTTGTGGCCATGCTGATGGGCACGATTACCGGGGTCGGCGGCGGGGTGCTGCGTGACATTGTGCTGGCGCGGGTGCCGGTGGTGTTGCAGGCGGATCTGTATGCCAGTTCGGCGTTTGTCGGCGCGGCGGTGTTGATTGTCGGGCGCAGGCTGGGTGTGCCGCCGGTGGCGGCTGCGTTGCTGGCGGGGGCGGCGTGTTTGTTGCTGCGGCTGTTGTCGGTGCATTTCGGCTGGCAGTTGCCGAAGGTGCCGGAGGCATGAAAAAGGCAGCCCGTGGGCTGCCTTTTCTTTTACGTCAGAAGCGGATCAGGACAGGAAGCCGCCGTCCACGTTCAGCGATACGCCGGTGGTGTAGCTCGAGGCATCGCTCGCCAGGTACAGCACGGCGCCGGCCATTTCGCTTGGGTCGGCTACGCGTTTGAGCGGGATCTGGGTCAGGGCCTGTTTCAGGATCGCGTCGTTTTTCACCAGGGCCGAGGCGAACTTGGTGTCGGTCAGGCCCGGCAGCAGGGCGTTGCAGCGGATGCCGAATTGCGCGCATTCCTTGGCGAAGACTTTGGTCATGTTGATCACGGCGGCCTTGGTCACCGAGTAGATGCCCTGGAAGATCCCCGGCGAAATGCCGTTGATCGACGCCACGTTGATGATGCTGCCGCCGCCGTTTTCGCGCATCAGCTTGCCGGCTTCCACCGACATGAAGAAGTAGCCGCGGATGTTCACGTCGACGGTCTTCTGGAAGGCGCCGAGGTCGGTGTCCAGCACGTTGCAGAACTGCGGGTTGGTCGCGGCGTTGTTGACCAGGATGTCCAGGCGCCCGAACTGTTCCTTGATCCCGGCGAAGACTTGGCTGATCTGTTCCATTTCGCCGATGTGGCAGGCGACCGCTGTGGCCTTGCCGCCGGCGGCGGTGATGGCGTCGGCCACGTGCTGGCAGCCTTCGAGCTTGCGGCTCGAAACGATCACATGGGCGCCTTGCTGGGCCAGCAGTTTGGCGATGGCTTCACCGATGCCGCGGCTGGCGCCGGAGACGAAAGCGATCTTGCCGTCGAGGTCGAACAACTGAGTCTTGGACATGGGATTCCCTTGTAGTAAGCCTTGTTAAAACGCCGTCATCAGAGGCTGGATTTGGCAATGACCTGCAGGCTCATCTGCTCCAGCAGTTTGTTCATGTGAATGAACTGCGCGAAGCGTTTGTCCTGGGTCTGGCCATGGAAGAAGCGGTAGTAGATCTGCTGCACGATGCCGGCCAGGCGGAACAGGCCGTAGGTGTAGTAGAAGTCGAAATTGTCGATCTGGATGCCCGATCGCTCGGCGTAGTAGTCGACGAATTCGCGGCGGGTCAGCATGCCCGGGGCGTGGCTTGGCTGGCGGCGCATCAGTTGCACCGGTGCCGGGTCGTCGGCCTGGATCCAGTAGGCGAGGGTGTTGCCCAGGTCCATCAGCGGATCGCCGAGGGTGGTCAGTTCCCAGTCGAGCACGCCGATGATCTGCATCGGGTTGTTCGGGTCGAGGATGACGTTGTCGAAGCGGTAGTCGTTGTGGACGATGCTGGAGGTCGGGTGATCGGCCGGCATCTTGTCGTTGAGCCAGGCTTTGACCTGTTCCCAGTGCGGTGCGTCCGGGGTCAGGGCTTTTTCGTAGCGCTCGCTCCAGCCTTTGATCTGGCGGGCGACGTAGCCTTCAGGCTTGCCCAGATCACCGAGGCCGCAGGCGTTGTAATCGACCCGGTGCAGTTCGACGAAACGGTCGATGAAGCTTTTGCACAGGGCTTCGGTTTTCGCTGCATCCAGACCCAGTTCCGGCGGCAGGTCCGAGCGCAGGATAATGCCCTTGACCCGTTCCATCACGTAGAACTCGGCGCCGATCACTGATTCGTCGGTGCAGTGCACGTAGGCTTTCGGGCAATACGGGAAGCCGTCGCGCAACTGGTTGAGGATGCGGAATTCGCGGCCCATGTCGTGGGCGGACTTGGCCTTGTGGCCGAACGGTGGACGGCGCAGGACAAATTCCTGGTCCGGGTATTCCAGCAGGTAGGTCAGGTTCGACGCGCCGCCGGGAAACTGGCTGATCTGCGGCGTGCCGGTCAGGCCCGGAATGTGCGCCTTGAGGTACGGATCGATCAGGCTGGCATCGAGTTCTTCGCCAGAGCGGATACGGGTGGACTGGTCAGTAAGCGCCATGCTTATCCCTTCTGCTTATTTTGGAGGCCAGACATCATTGGCTAATCTAATGGCGCGCTCGGGTGGTCACAAGCGCGGTTCGGTCTTATAGGTTAGCGTGTTGGACGATAATCACCTTTGGGAATGTGCGCGGCGGGCCGCTGGCGACTAAGGTTTAGCGGGTATGCCTTGTTCACGAAGGAGCTTTGAAATGGGCTGCCCGCAAGTCTGTGCCAGCGCCACCCTGCAATGCAGTTTCGGCGCCGCGCCGGCGGTGCTCAACGTGCTGCCGGTCAACCGCACGCTGACCGGCGGGATGCCGGCGGCGAACATCATGGATCATATTCCGCTGGTCAACGTCACCACGTTCGGCATGTGCATGAGCATGGCCAACCCGATGGTCGCCGCAGCCACGGCTGCGGCGCTGGGCGTGTTGACGCCGATGCCATGCATTCCGGCGACCGCCACGCCGTGGATCCCCGGCGGTGCGCCGACCCTGCTGCTGGGCGGGATGCCGGCGATCGATGCCAACAGCACGTTGATGTGCAACTGGGCGGGGGTGATCAAGATCGTGATGCCGGGGCAGATGCAGATGTTGATTCCCTGATTCTTGCATTGAGTGTGCTGGCCCCATCGCGGGCAAGCCCGCTCCCACAGTGGTCGGTGTTGTTTACACAATTGCATTCACGACGCAGACCCTGTGGGAGCGGGCTTGCCCGCGAAGAGGCCAGTCAATACAACCTTAAAAATTTCAGGCCTGCTGGGGATCTGTCCATTTGCGAAACCACCAGCGCACCCGGGAAATCGGTTTGCCATCGGCATCCAGCGGCCGTCCGTCCTCGGCGAACCCCTGTTCGGGTTCCATCAACTGCCCATTCAGATAACGCGCATCCACCGCCGGTTTGCCGTTGGGATGAAAGCGCTGATAACGCCCCTCACGCACGCCGTCACGATAGAACTCGGCTTCCGCCACTTGGCCGTCGGGAAAGTAATTGAACGACTCGCCATGCAATAACCCACGCCGATAAGTGGCCTTGCGCTGCAGCCAGCCCTCTGGTGCGTAGAAACTGGCGATGCCTTGCAGCTTGTCGCGCACAAACGGCATCTGCGCCGAGACCTTGCCGTTGGGGTGATAGAGGAGGGACGTGCCCTGCAATTCGCCCTGGCTGTAATTCAGGTCCGCCTGTTTGCGCCCGTCATCCTTGATGTTCAACGGGCCGTCGAGCTGACCGTCCTGCAAACGCCCCTTGAGCTGCTTGTCATCCTGCTGCAGATCCAGCGGTGTGATCGCCATGGCTTCTCCTTGTCAGTTGACCTGCACCAGACCGCCCTTGATGGTCAGCATGCCGCCGCCGTCCACGGTCTGTGAGGCCGCGCCCTTGTTGGTCAGGCTGATGCCGGCGTCGTTGGTCAGAGTGGTTCCGGCCTTGTTGTCCAGCGAAGTGCCGGCCTGATTGGTCATGGCGGTGCCGGCCTTCTGGGTGATCGAGGTGCTGGCGGACGTGGCCAGATCCGCGCCGCTCTTGATCGTGAAACTGCCGCCGCTTTGCAGGGTGAGGGTGCCGCTGACCTTGATCGTCAGGTTGCCGTCGACCGTCAGGCTGTAATCGCCGGTGACCTTGTCGGTGTAGTTGCCGCCGGTGCTGTGGTTCTGGTCGGCGCCGACTTTCACGGTGCGACTGTCCTTCACATCGAGGCTGTCGCTGCCGGTCTGGATCGTGACGCTGCGTTTGCCTTTCTCCAGCGTCACGGTTTCATCGCCGTCCTTGACCGTGCGGGTGCGAGCGTTCTGTACCGTGAGGGTTTCGTCGTGGCCGACGGTGGCGGTGGTGTCGTTGAGCACGTTGATCTTCAGATCTTTCTGCGCTTGCAGGAACACTTCTTCGGCGTCTTTCTTGTCCTCGAAACGCAGTTCGTTGAACCCACCGCCGCCCTTGGATGACTGGGTCTTGATCCCGGATTGGGTCTGGTTGGCGGGCAAGGCATAGGGCAGGGCGTTATCGCCGTTGTACACGCAACCGGTGACCAGCGGCCGATCCGGGTCGCCGTCGATGAAGGTCACGATGACTTCCTGACCGATCCGCGGCACGAACTGCATGCCGAAACCCTTGCCGCTCCACGGCAGCACCACGCGAACCCAGCAGGAACTGGTTTCATCGTTCTTGCCGTCGCGATCCCACGGGAACTGCAACTTGATCCGGCCGTATTCGTCGGTCCAGATCTCTTCGCCGGACTTGCCAACGACGATGGCGGTTTGTGGATGCATGCGCGGTTTGGGCGTGAGGCGTTGCGGACGAAATGGCGTGGCCTTGGGGATCGCTTCGAAGCGGTTGCGATAGCTTTCATGACTGGCGTCGTGGGTGACTCGCGTGACGACCCAATCGACGTTCAGGCTTATGTCTTCGTGGCCGTCGAGGGTGAACCAATGGCCCGGCACCAGCCAGCGACAGTCGCTCTCGCCGACGAAGCGTTTCTCCTCGCTGCGCAGCCCGTCGACCCGCTGCTTGGTCAACGCATCGCCCCGAGCCTTGGCGTTGTAACCGCCGGGATGCTCATAGATCGAACGCGGCCCAGCCACGGCCTCTGCCTGCCCGAAGAGCGAAGTGGTCGGCGTGGTGAATTCGTAATCCGTCGCCTTGTACACCCCGGCCACGGCTTGCAAGCAGACCTGGCCTGAGCGGATGCCGTGCAGCTCGCGCTCACCCATTTGCTGGCCTAGGTATTTGACCTTCGGCCCGTTGGGGATCTGCACGAAGGCGTCGGTGCTGTCGCCCAGCACCAGCGTGTGCTTGCCGTCCCCGTGGGTGAAAAACCAGAAGATGCCTTCCTCTTCCAGTAGCCGCGAGACGAAGGCGAAGTCGGTTTCGCTGTACTGCACGCAATATTCCCGTGGGGTGTAGCTGCCCGTCAGTGAGAGTTTGAAATCGGTGAAACCGTGAGCCTTGAAAATCGTGGTGACGATGTCCGAAGTCGCGAGGTTCTGGAACACCCGGTTATTGCTGGCCAGGGTCAGCCACCAGAGCCATGGCCTTAGAACCAGCTGATAGCGCTCGGCGCTGGCGTCAGCGGGGAGCTGGCGGATTTCGGCGACCAGTGCGTCGAAGGGACGGAGTTGGGCGTCGTTGTGCAGGGTAGTGGTGACGTGGCTGGCGATAGCGCTGGTCAGGGTGAGAGGCGTGCCGTCGTTGAGTCCGTTGAGGACCTGCGAACCCAGCACATTGAGCGCTTCGTCGCCGGACAATGACTCGGGATAAAGCGCTGACACCGCGGCAGCAGTGAGGGAGAGGGTAGTGTTGCTGTCGGTGGAACGGGGCATGGCGTAATCCTTTGAGGGGTGTCCCTTTTCCAGCATCCCGGAAGCTCATGGTGGCTACCATTCACTATCCTGATGTAGCCCGACACTGGTGCACATGTCGTTTTTTTTACCATCAAACAACGTGCCTACGTAGAGACCGAACCGACTCAGATGCGTTTTATCAATTTCGGGCCGATCTCCTTCTCCACCTCCCTCATCACGATTATCGGTTTGAGGTGTTTCCAGATCGACGCGGTACTGAGCCTTGATCCAGGGTTTATAGAAGCCAATCCAGGCATTGCAATATGCGCACGCTTTTTTCAGACCACCCAAAGCAACTTGTGTATGGGGATTGAATGAGCCGACGCCCAATTTTGATTCGGTCAATATGCGCAAAAGTTTCAACTCGGCATGAACTTCGCGGCTGTCATTGATAATGTTGATCTCATTTGCCCCGGCGTTGTAAGTGTGGAGCAGCAAAGACTTGGTTTTTGCCTGACGAGCCAGGTTGGTCATGGCACCGGCTTCGGTGAATTTACGCAAGCACCAAGCGATACGACTTTCCTGGGCCGTGGCCGTCAACGGCAACGTTGCACCGGTAATGAGTCGGTGTGCATCTGCCACTTCCGTGACTGTCAATGCAGGAAATTGAGCAGGCAATCCTGCATACCTGAATGACTGTTGTTCCGGCCCACTGTATTTAAGGGTGTACCCCTTGCCGAACTTTTTCTTCCGTTTACTGGTGGAGTAATCCGGCCCCAGAATTGCGTTGCAATAGCGCACGCATGACACCAGGGTAGCGTGATCGATGACGCCAAAGGCACTGAACAGGTTTGCAACCGCCACATGCTCGCCTTTGTTACAGGCGAAATACAAACTCTCGCCCATTCTCATGCACTGCACTTCCTCGACTTTCACACTGGAGTTGTTGTCCAGGTCGCCGTCCCAATTCAGTTGACGGGCAGCAGAGGCGATTACGGTTGAAATCGCCACCAGGTCTTTACTGTTATAGGCAGGAATTGGCATTTACGTCCTTGTGGCCCGAACTATTCCAGGCTGGCGTTGAGGGTGAAAATAACGGGGAAGTGATCACTGCGGATTGGATGTCCCAGACAATACGGGGCAATTTCCAGGATGTTGCCGAACGAGTCGCTGGTCTGGCGAAGGCTCGCATCGCACTCTGCCCGCCAATGCTGGGCAAACAAGACGTAGGCATAGTCGAGCAGCAACAGAACCGGCTGCAGCTCACAGACCTCGATACCTTGAGTCAACATATAGTCGGGCAGATAGGTTTTGGCCGTGAGTTGTGTGTCATGGCCGTAGCCTTGAAGGATGCCCAGCTCGTGAGTGGCTTTTGCGAGTGTTACGTTCTTTATGCTCAGGTGGGTGTAGCCCGGGCTGGTCGGCACCAGGCGATCCATGCCTTTGATTTGCGCGTACGTCTGCGTGGGTATCAGATTCAGGTCACCGCCAAAAAACAGCAGTTTCTTGATGCCAAGCAACTCGGCGTTTTCCTGGATGAAACCGATCGTGTCCACGATATTGCCCGGCGCCATGAACGAGGCATTGGCATGATAGAAAGCGAAACCAAAAGTTGATTTGATGTGCCGTATGATCAGCGGCGCGCGTTGTTCGGTGTGGGACAAAATATAGTTGTCGGTAACGTTCTCGAACTCGGCACTGACATCGTTCCGTATCAACACCATGGAGCCGAGGGTCGTATGTTTTTTCTTGCCGCCTTCCTGCGTCAATATTGCAATGGCGGTGTAACTGCCGGTCAGATCGGCAATCAGGCTTTCATTGATGTTTCCGGTTTTACCCGCTTCGAACAGCGCGATGATATGCGGCTTTTTCTGCGCGATATAAAAATCCAAAAACTTCTTTTTATCGGCATAGGCTTGCGAGTGGATACCCTTTTGATTATCGAAGTGTTGGGCGTTCCAGATCATGATCGAGTACATGCACGCCTCCCTGAGTTTTCGTTACATTCAGCGAACCTAGATGCAACGGCGCCACCGATACCAGGTCGCTCCATTGTCCAGCACAGTCGCCCTCACAGGCGTGCGCCCGGTCATCTGCTCCTGATAGCTCCAGTGCTTCCTGTTGAAGAAAGTGATCTTGACGCCGGACAGAAGCTGGTCCGCACCGGTCAGTATCGTGAGTAGTTTTTTGGCGCGATCCTTGACCCAGGCTTTACTGTAATTTTGATTCTGCTGGGCATTCATTTCATTGGTAAAAAGCACCATGGAGGCATATAGCTCGGCGGCTTTTACAAAGTGTTTCGAGAACTTTATTTCTCTCAAACGACTGAAGTCGTCTACGTTGGCATCCCCTGGATCATCACTGCGATGTTGGGGAAGCGGGCCTTCGAGAATATTCCACGCTGACCATGAAATGGCTTCAAAGAGGTCGGACTGTTCCTCACCGTCAAGTTCATCGGCGACAGCAAGAAGACCATTGGCAATTTGTCCAACCACCGCTTTCCATTGTGCATAGGTCTGGGTTTCCAACTGCGGGGAGGGCATCAAGGTGGTCTTGATTGCCTTTAGCTTTCTTTTGATCTCCGGGAAGCGCCCACCTCTGGCTCGCTGGCTGAAAAGATCTACGCACATGTCGAGCAGATCGTCATCGGCTATGACATACAGCCAGTTCCAGAAATCTCTCAAACTGTTGAAGGGTATCTGGTGATGCCAGGTCAACGGGAATGAACGCTGTGTTGTTTCCGGCACCAGATCAATCTTCCTTGAATATTGCACCGTCAGGTCGGAGTGAACCCATTCCCGGTGGCCGTTGCTCGGAAAGCGAGTTGTGATGATGGGTGAACAAGCCATGTCGTGTTTTCTCCCTTACCCGCGTAACCGTTGCGCTGCGCCTGGCGAGCACTGTTCTGAGCATCCCGCAAGAAGTCAGGACGGCGCTTTTCCACCGTCCTGTTCCTGTCACGTACGCTTACCCATCACTTCCCGGCATTTTTAGCCTCAGCCGCCTTGGCCTGTTGCCACATCGGAATCGCCTTGAACGCGGTCACCATGTCGTAATCCAGCGCCACCGGTTTCGCGCCTTGCGCGGTGTTCGGCCCCATCGGGGTCTTGCCGTCACGGCTCTGGAACCAGCTCATCCAGAGTTTCGAGCCGGGTTCGGCCATGACCAATGCTGCGTCAGGATCGCTGCCCGAAAGCGGCGGATCGATGGTTTGCGGTGGGTAGCTGGAGGTGGGCAGCAAGAAAGCGGTCATCGGATACTGGGCGCTGCTGTGGCAGCCCAGGCATCCAGCGCTGGCCAGTCCGGCCGGGAAGTAGTGCGATCCAGTCCAGGCGGGAGTCACGACGGCGCCGTCATTCGGGCCTGACAATCGGCCGTCCCATCCCAGGGTGGAAACCGAATAGGCCGGCGACTTGGGATTGACCCAGTTTTCGCTGAGTTTCTGATTGACCGTGACGGGAGGCGTCAGCGCAGTGGGCGCGGTGTTGATGACGTCCGGGTTGCCGCCCCAGGTGGCGCCCAGCGGAATCATCTTGTCCCAGGCGTCTTTACCCGGTGCGTTCTTGTCGTAGACCAGCGTCGAAAACACCCACCCGGTTTGCGGGGACGCGACGCTGTCCTTGACGATGATGTCGAACTGCATCAGCGACACCTTGGTCATCGCCGGTTGAGTGGTGGTGCCCTTGAAGTCTTTGCCGACGCATTGTGTTTTATTCAGCGCGCTGCCATTGCTGGTGTTTACCGGTGCGTAGATTTCCCATTGGGCGGCGCCTTCCATGGGGGCCCAATCGCTGCCACAGGCACTGACCATCGCGAACTTGATGATGACGCTGCCTTCGGCAAACTGCGTGGTGCTCGTTTCCAGCACTGGATTCATCGCACGTTCAGGGGTTTTGCCCCAGATATCGCCGAGGGTTTTCGCCGCGCGGGTGTCGTACAGCGTCAGCACATACGTGGTCACGGGCAGGGTCTGATCCGTCAGCGTGCCGGCGGGAAAACCTGACCCGACATACACGCCACGAATGGGCTCACGCTCTATGCCCAGCCAGATCGAGTCGAACCAGCCGCTGCCCTTGTAGTTCCAGTTGGCGTAGTCGTAGACGATCTTGCGCATGTCAGGCGAGACGTAGTCTTTGAGTGCCTGAACGTAGGCGCCGGCGTTGGCCTGGGTGATCTTGCCGTTGCCGGTGGTCTTGCTCCACGGGAATGAGGTGCCGGTCGGCAATTGGGTCGGATAATCATGGCTGAGCGTGAACAGCGGCCCCTTGTAATCCGGCGGCGGGGAAATGGCCGAAGTGAGAAAGGGGTCGATCTGCAAGTTTGCGTCATTGAGCTTTTCGACCGTGGAGGTCAGGAAGGACACCTTGCCCACCAGCTCGTCTTCCGAATGTCGAGTGTCCGCCTGGGCGGACAACGGTATTGCGATACAGGCGCCCAGCAGACTCATCGGGTATTTCAGGCTTTTTTTCATGACATTATCCTTGTCAGTTTTGGAAGAACGCCTTCCTTTCATCACGGTTTTCGTGCACTTGCTGCGGACGCGGGGCGTTACTCCAACACCCACTCCGCCAATTTCCCTGTCACCTGCGTCATCAACACGTTCTCGACATCCCGCGCGCCTGCTGCGCTGCATTTGGCGAGCACGGCTTTGACGATTCCCGAATCAAACTCGAACTGCTTGCCCGTCGCAGCCTTGTAGCGACCGCGCAATTTTTCCAGCTTCGCCAACACGATCCCCTCCAGCGTCGCCTCATCCAGCGGCCGATACGCGACCACCGTCATGCGCGCCAGAAACGCCGGGCGGAAGGCTTGCAGGAGGACTTTGTGCAGCGCTTCGTTGAAGGCTTCCGAGCCGAGTTGTGCAGTCGGTGTATCGAGCAATAACTCGGCGCCGACATTGCTGGTGGCGAGCATCACGGTGTTCTTGAAGTCGACCACCAACCCGGTCCCGTCTTCCATCAAGCCCTTGTCGAACACGTTGTAAAACGCTTCCAGCACATCCGGATGCGCCTTCTCGATTTCATCCAGCAACACCACCGAATACGGTTTACGCCGCACGGCTTCGGTCAGCACGCCGCCGCTGCCGTAACCGACGTAACCGGGTGGCGCGCCCTTGAGCTGGCTGACGGTGTGGGCTTCCTGATACTCCGAGAGATTGATGCTGATCAGATTGCGTTCGCCGCCATACAGCGCGTCGGCCAACGCATACGCGGTTTCGGTTTTGCCCACGCCCGTGGGGCCGACCAGCAGGAACACGCCGACCGGTTTTTGCGGATCGGTGAGCCCGGCGCGATAGGCCTGCAAACGTTGCGCGATGGTGTTGAGCGCGGTGCTCTGGCCCATCACTCGCTGACCCATGCGTGTGCCGAGCGTGCGCACGGCGTGGGCTTCGTCGGCGAGCATTTTGCCGACGGGGATGCCGGTCCAGCCGGCGATCACGGCGGCGACGGTTTTGCCGTCGACCTGCTCGGGCACCAGCGGATCGTCCTGGCGGATCGCATCGAGCCCGGCTTCCAGACGCAGCAGTTCGGCGGCCAGATGATCGATGCGGCTGTCGATGGCTTCATCCGGTTTGTCGCTGTCGGCGCGTTCACTGAGGTCAAGTAATTCGCGGCGAGTGTCGAGCAGTTCGCGCACCGCCACGCGCTCTTCGCCCCAGCGGGTTTCCAGTTCGCGGATGGCCTGGACGTTGGTCTTCGATTCGCTTTCCAGCAGGGTGATGCGCTCGCGGTGATCAAGCCCCGTGGCCTGTTCCCGGCGCAGGCGTTCGACTTCTTCTTTGAGGCTTTGCTGACGGTGGCGCAGGCTCTCCAGCGGCGGCGGTACATCATGCTGGCCGAGGGCGACCCGGGCGCAGGCGGTGTCGAGAACGCTGATGGCCTTGTCCGGCAACTGGCGGCCGGAAATGTAGCGATGCGAGAGCTTCACCGCTTCATGGATCGCGGCATCCAGCACCTGCACGCCGTGATGCTGTTCGAGTTTGGCGGCGACGCCCCGGAGCATTTCCACGGCGGTGATTTCGTCCGGCTCTTCCACCTGCACAAGTTGGAAGCGGCGGGCGAGGGCCGGGTCTTTCTCGAAATATTTCTTGTATTCCATCCAGGTCGTGGCGGCCAGCGTGCGCAATTCACCTCGGGCCAGCGCGGGTTTGAGCAAGTTGGCCGCGTCGCTACCACCCTCGGCACCGCCAGCGCCGATCAAGGTGTGGGCCTCGTCGATGAACAGGATGATCGGTTTGTCGGCGCTGCGAACCGCGTCGATCACGCCTTTGAGTCGCTGTTCGAATTCACCTTTGACCCCGGCCCCGGCCTGCAGCAAACCAAGGTCGAGCACCCGCAAACTGACTTCCTGCAACGACGGTGGCACATCCCCGGCGGCGATGCGCAGCGCCAGGCCTTCGACCACGGCAGTTTTGCCTACGCCCGGCGCACCGACCAGAATCGGGTTGTTCTGCCGGCGTCTCAGAAGAATGTCGATGCACTGACGAATTTCGCCATCGCGACCGACGATCGGGTCGATGCGCCCGGCATGGGCGTCGGCGGTCAGATCCTGGGTGTATTGATCGAGCACCGAGTCTTGCCGTGGCGTTGGACTCCCCGAAGACACGGAACGCGGGCCGACATGCTCGCGGGAGTTTTCCGTCCACTCCAGCAGGTTTGCGCGCAATGCTTCTTTCGGAATTCGCAGCAATGACGATGCACTGTTGAGCAGCAGGCTGCGGCGCTCGTCACGATCAATCAACGCCAATAAAAGCAGCCCGGAACGAATGCTGTCGATCCCCAGCACACTGGCCTGTACCACCGCGTCTTCAAGCAATCCCAGCGTGTGCGAAGACAGCGCCGGTGTGCGCGTACTGCCAGCCTTGAACAGGTCCAGCGCCTTGTTGATCTCCGCCGTCAGCGCATCACGCTCCAGCCCGAAGCGCGGCAGCAGAAAGGCAAAATCGCCGCCCTCGATATCCAGCAACTCCAGCAACAAATGCTCGATCTCGACAAAGTGATGCCCGCGCTGCAAGCACCGTTGCGCGGCACGTTCGAGGGCGCGGCGGTTGTCCGCGTTGAGGCGTCCGATCAGGCTGGCCAGTTCCATTTCAGGTGATCTCCAGCTGACGCAGGCGGGTTTCGATCCGTTGCACGGCCAGGCTGGTCTGCCGTTGCAGGCCGCCGTTCCAGCTCAACAGAGCCGGGGTTTGGCGGCCGAGTTGCAGTGGCCCGGCACCGCGCACCAGCAGCATCAGTTTCACGTCCAGATCCGGACCGAAATACAGTGCCGCGAGGCTCGCCAGTGCCGGATGCGCTTCGCCGTCCGGCAAGAAGCGCGCGGCCTGCGTCGATGGCAGCGGCCCCAGCGTCAGGCGAATCCCGGCATGTTCATCCCAGACCCGAGTACCGGCGACTGCGCTGCGACCCAGTTGCAGATTGCGTCCGCCAGCCTTCATGACGCTGCGGCTGGCGCGTGGGATTTCACGCCACGCCCCTTCATAGGCGCTCAGTTCCACCGTCACGGAAAACTGCTCACGGACAATCGCCGCGAACCCCGCCAATGAGCGGCGGCCATCGGCGTACAACGCCGTGCAGGCCAGAACGGCGCAGTCAGGAATCGCCTGGCGCTCCTGCAGGGACTTGGGCAACAACCCGGTCAGCGCCCGCAGTTGCGCCTGCACCGGCGAGGCGCCGGGCGTGGTGAAACCGAGGGCGATCCGGTGTTTGCGCATCACCTTGTACAGCAGGCTCAACAGCCGATGCTGGAACAGGTCGAGGAACTCGGCGGGCGCATGATCCTTGGCCCGCGCCCGCTGCTGCAGCCATTCCTGATAGGCGTAAGGCAGCGGGCCGTCGGGGCCGCCGAGGCCGAACATCGGCGAGTTCAGGGTCAGCGGTTCACCGGGGTTTTCCTCCAGGCTTTCGATCTGGCTGGCGGCGAACAATGGCGTCAGCGGCCCGCGCAATTTCAGCGCTTCGGCCTGTGGCGATGTACCCGAACCGAGGGCGTCGGCCTGCGGCTGTTCGCGCTCCAGCAACAGCAACGCCTGCAACCATTCGAACGCCTGCGGATCACGGCGCAGGCGCTGGCTCAGGGTCAGAGCGACAGGGGCATGCCGGCTTGGGGTTGCCATGCCTTGACCTCCTTGTCTGCCTGCATGAGTACCGTGCGCACGAAGCGATTGGCCGTGGCGTACACCGAAAAGAATTGCGCGAGCACTCCTGAAAACAACACCGCGCTGCTGCCGACGAAATGCTCTGGATCGAGCTGCAATTGCACTTCGAGCCCGTTGCGCCAGCCGCGCCAGGCGTCGGCGCCGACATGGCCGATCACCCGCTCGCATCCGAGGCTCAACAAACCTTCAATTTGGCGCAGGGCGCTGGCCTCATCGCGCAGGTTGTGCAGTGTCAGGATTTCCTTCAGCGCATCCAGTGCCTGCGGCCCTTCGACCAGCGACAGATGATTGAGGGTCAGTTGCGAGACCAGCCGCCAGCGCGAATCACCGTCCAGACGCGGCAGGCTTTGCGGGCTCGGCGGATTACGCAGGCGTGCCCACGCCACCGGCCCCGGCCGTTCGAAACCCAGCGGCGTACCGGCGGGCAGGCTCTGGGCCAGATGCCGATTGGTGCACAACAGTTCGGCGGTCAGGCTGTAATCGGGCAGGTCGGTCTGCGGTTCGAAACGGGTGTCGACGACACTGATCAGCAGATCGCTGCCGAGCCGGTTCGGCGTCTGTCCGTTGACCCGTCGCGCGTGCCAGTAACGTTGCCGGTCACCGCTGCTGTGCTGGCTGCCGAAATACGCCGGCAGCCGCTGCACACCGCTGGCGGAGCTGGCGCGCACGCTGCGGATGCTGTGGATTTCGACGCTGTTTTCCCGGTGGCTGTCGGCGACCAGTCGATACTCGCTGCGGGTGCCGTCCGGGCGCAAAGGCTCCGAAGTGCGCGGGAACAGGTTGATAACCGGCGCGCAGCCGAGGGCGATATCGCTGGCCTGCAAATGCAATCGGCCGGCCGGAGCACGATCAAAAACGATGTACAGATACAGCGTCTGGCTGTCACTCGAAACACCGGACAGCGGCAGATCAAAGAAGTGGAATTTGTCCGGGAATGCGAAGTACTCGGCCAGCAGACGCATGCCCGGATGCACGCCATCTTCGTCCGGCAGCAGCACTTCGTCGTCGGCGAATCCGACGACCTTCGGCAGGCCTTTCACGCGGGCGGGAATGCTCCCCGGCGAGCCGGCCAACACCTGCACCGCGTGGGCGCCGAGCAGATCATAGAGGCTGGCGTTGACCACCGGTGACGCGGCCAGGTGAATGCGCAGTTGTTCGATGCCAAGCTCTGACCACTGACTGTCGCCGAGGCAACGCAGACTCAGGCGCAACGCCGAGCGGGACTGCGCCACACCGGTCAGCGCCTGGGCTTCATCGCTACCCAGCAACAAGGCTTCGCTGATTTCTACCGGCCACAACCGCACGGCTGCACTGGTGCGAAAGTGAATGCTCTCGCCCTTGCTGGTGGTGACGAACAGCGGCGTGTCCCGGGGCAGGGGATAGCCGCCGTCGAGGTTGCCTTTGCTCGGGTCCGGTTCGAACTGGACGATCGCGCAGGACGGCAACGGGCGCATGGCCAGGGGATAAAGCTGTTCGAGCAATGCGTCGCTGAACTCGGCGTAGTCGTCATCCAGCCGTCGTTGCAGGCGTGCGGCGAGCAGGGCGAAACCTTCCAGCAAACGTTCGACGTGCGGGTCCGGGCATTCGCCGGGAGACAACTCCAGACGTCGCGCGACTTTCGGATAGCGCTCGGCAAACTGTCCGCCGGCATGTCGCAGCCAGGTCAGTTCGCGCTGGTAATAGTCGAGCAGTTGCGGGTCAATCGAGTCGCTCATGGCGCACCTCCAGCCCTTCGTTGCCGGGCTCGATGACAAACGCCACCGGCCAGTGCTGCGTGCCGCTGCGCAACTCGCCGAGCAGGCGAATGCTCAGGCGCTGCGGGTGCTCGGGCAGGGGATTGACCTGAACCTCGCCGAGCAGCAGGCGTGGTTCGAAATGGGTGATGGCTTCGCGAATGTCCCGCGCCAGACGGCGACGGTCATCGCTGCGCTGTTGTTGCAGGGCGCTCCAGTCCGCGATGCCGTAGTCGATGACGCTGGGCGGGGAGGTCAGGGTGCGCGGGCCACGGCGGGTGTTGAACAGGCGCCCGAGCTCGGTGTGCACCGAGTCGAGCAGATCCTGCCGATCGAACTCCCGCGCGCCGTCGCCCTCGCTCGAGGCGAGGCGTTCGAACAGCGGTGGAAGTAAGCCGGTGCCTGCCATGGCCGCGCCGCCGGGTTAGCTGACGAGCTTGTTGGCGGCCATGTCCCAGGTCGAGGCAGCCGTGCCTTCCTTGGTGCCGTCGTCTTTCTGCGCGGTGAGTTCCCATTTGATCTTGGTGAAGTTCAGGGACAGGGTTTCCACCGGTTTGCCGCCGGTACCGCCACTGACGCTGACGTTGGAAATCACCACGTTGGTCAGGGTGTAAATGATGAACGGCAGCAGTTGCCCGCTGCCTTCGGCGGCGTTGCGGCCGATGGTGATCTTGGCTTCCGGGATCGGCTTGCCGGCACAGCAGTATTCGTTGAGCGACGGTGTGGAGGTGTCGACGAATTTGGTCAGGGTGAACTCGCCGACGTGGGGCTTGCCGGAGGTGCGCTCCGAGTTGCTGACGTCGTTGGTGACTTGCATCGCCACGTTGTGGCTGTAGGACATGACTTCGATCTTGTCCGCGTAACCCTCGAGCAGGCTGTCGCCTTTGATGTCGCCGCCGAGGTCGAGAATGATTGCATCCATCGCTTGAAACTCCTGAAAGGTGTCGTGCCAGGAAAACAGGGGAGCGCCCGCAGGAAATCCTGCGGGCGCAGGCAGGTCAGGCGGCTACCGGTGGCGGCAGCGTGGCAACCAGGCGGATCGACGCGGTCAGCTCTTCGAGCTGGAAGTGCGGCCGCAGGAACACCGTCGCGCGATAGGCACCGGGCTTGCCGGCGACTTCGGTGACGTCTACCCGCGCTTCACGCAACGGGTACTGCGCCTTGATTTCCTGCGGCGCGTTGTCGTTGATCAGCACGTAGTCGGCGATCCAGTTGTTGAGGTAGGTCTGCACGTTGTCGCGGGTCATGAAGCTGCCGACCTTGTCGCGCATGATCACCTTCAGGTAATGGGCGAAACGCGAGGCTGCGAGCACGTACGGCAACATCGCCGAGATCCGTGCGTTGGCGTTGGCCTCGTTGGTGTTGTAGACCTTGGATTTGTTGGTGGTCTGGCCGCCGAAGAACACCGCGACGTCGCTGTTTTTCTTGTGGCACAGGGCGATGAAGCCGAGGTCGTTGAGCTCCTTCTCGCGGCGGTCGGTGATCGCGACTTCGGTCGGGCACTTCAGAGACAGATCGCCGGAACTGGTGCGGAAGGTGTGCGCCGGCAGGCCTTCGACCGCGCCGCCGCCTTCAGCGCCACGGATCGCCGCGCACCAGCCGTACTTGGCAAAGGCTTCGGTGATGCGTTGCGACAGCGCCCACGCGGCGTTGCCCCACAGGTATTTGCTGTGGTCGGTGCCGTTGGTGTCTTCGACGTAGTTGATGCCTTCCACCGGCGACGTGTCCGGGCCGTAAGGCAGACGCAGCAGGAAGTGCGGCAGCACCAGGGAGACGTAACGCGAGTCTTCGCTTTCGCGGAACGAGCGCCACTTGATCAGCTCCTGGCTCTCGAACACTTTCGACAGATCACGTGGCACGGCCAGTTCGGTGAAGCTGTTCATGTCGAACAGACGCGGGCTTGCGGCAGCGATGAACGGGGCGTGGGCAGCGGCGGCAACGTTCGACAGTTTCTCCAGCAGGCCGATGTCCTGCGGGTGCCGGCCGAAGGTGTAGTCACCCACCAGCAGGCTGAACGGATGGCCACCGAAGGTGCCGTATTCCTCTTCGTAGATCTTTTTGAACAGCGCGCTCTGGTCGAATTCAACGGCTTTTTCCAGGTCGTTCTGCAGCTCTTTCTGGGTCACGTTGAGCAGGCGCAGTTTCAGCCGGGTGCTGGTTTCGGTGTTCTGCACCAGCATGTACAGGCCACGCCAGGATGCTTCGAGTTTTTGCAGGTCCGGGTGGTGCAGCACTTCGTTGAGCTGGGCGCTGATCAGCTCGTCGATCTGGCTGATGCGGTCGTTGATCATCGCCACGGTGTCCTTGTCGATGGCCATGCCTTCGTCGAGCACCTGGGTGGCGAATTCCGCGAGCATGTCGCGGGCGTAATCCTGCTGACTGTCGTCATGGGCCATGCGGCCCTCGGCGATGATTCGATCGAGCAGGGATAAAGTCTCGGCGGCAGCATTTTCGCTGGCTTGATTCTGGGCGGCGGCGGGCATGGCGAATTCTTCCTCGGTCAGGTGGACGATCAGGCTTGCGGTTCGGCCGGAGCTTCGGCATCAGCGGCCGGGACAGCGGTGTCCGGGCGGGCCGACTTGATCTCTTGCAAGCCTTCGGTGTTGGCGATGACGTCGCGCAGCAGCTTGTCCAGATCGTCATTGCCGTCGAGTTTGGTCAGCAGGTCGCGCAGGCGCTGTCGGGCTTCGAACAGGCGCCGCAGCGGCGTGACTTGCTCCACCACCTTGACCGGGTCGAAGTCGTCGATGTGCTTGAAGTTGAGTTCGATGTTGAGCTTGCTGTCGTCGCCGCTGAGGGTGTTGTTGACTTGCAGCGTGGCGCGGGGAGCGATGGAGGCGAGGACGTCGTTGAAGTTGTCACGGTCGATTTCGGTGAAACGGCGCTCGGTCAGTTTTGCCAAGGGTTCGAGCGGCTTGCCCGAGAGGTCGGCGAGGATGCCGACCACCAGCGGCAATTCCTTTTTCTCGATGGCGTTGCCGATTTCGACGTCATAGGTGATTTGCACTCGGGGCGGGCGAACCCGGTCGAGCTTGTGCTGGGTACTTTCTGCCATGTCGGCGGACTCCGATGCGATGAGCGGGCGCAATGCATCGGGGAGGCCCGTTCATCGCTTTCCCTTGCTGGACCACAGGTTAGAAAGGGTGGCAGATGACCTGTCGTTCCTTTGACAAACCTTCCTCATTCGGCTGTAGGAACCGAACTACCCAAGACGCTAGAACAGGTCTATAAAAATGCAAGCGAAAAACTTTTTTGGACTGACTGGCGAAAAGGAAAATTCATTTTGTCTGCACGACTTTTTCTAATGATCGGGTTTGCGCTGCTCGCCGGCTGTTCGTTTTTCGGGCCGAAAGTCGATCTCGACAGCCTGACCCTCGACGTCGCGCCCAAGGCCAATGACGACACCCCGATCGCCGTGGATTTCATCGCGGTCAACGATCCGGATCTGCTCAAGCAACTGTCGGGCATCAGTGCCCGCCAGTGGTTTGCCGAGCGCGAGCAGTATCAGCGCGACTATCGTCAGCTGATGAGCGTGTGGGGGCTGGAGCTGGTGCCGGGGCAATTCATCGACCGCCAGCCGTTCCCTTTGGGGGGCAAGCGGGCGGCTGGACTTTTGGTCTTCGCCAGCTATAACACTCCCGGAGCGCACCGCCTGCGGCTGGACGATCAGAGCGACGCATGGCTCAAGTTCGACAGTCGCGAGATGAGCCTGGTCAGCAAGGAAAACTGAAACACACCGTCCGCCGCCGGTTCGCGGTGCAGTCGAAGGGAGTCGTATGAGTCTGCTACCTGACGCGGTCTGCTGGCATGAAGGCATGCAATTGCTGCCACAGCATTTTCAGTTACAGGGCCTGCGGGCCGAGGCGCTCGGCGCGCATCTGGCTCAGGCGTGCAATCCGTGGTTTTTTGGCGTCAGCCACATGGAGTTCGACCCGTCGGCGATGAGCGCCGGGGTGGTGCGGGTGCTGTCGTTGCAAGGGACGATGCCGGACGGTCTGCCGGTCAATCTGCAAGTCGGTGTCGACCCGACGCTGGAGCTGGACGTCGCTGCCGCGATCGACGCCACGGACGATGCGACGGTGACGGTTTATCTGGCGATCAGTCCGCTGTGGCGCGCCGGTCAGTTGCTGCCGCTCAAGGGACGTCTGCAATCGGTGGTCGGCGAGGCGTTACCGGACCTCACCAGCGGCGAATTTCCTGAATCGATCACGGTGTGGCGTCCCAATCCACGCCTGTGCACGCAACTGAACAAAGCCGATTCAATCTGCCTGCCGCTGCTGAAAATCCGCAAGGAGGGCGGTGGTTTCCTGCCGTTGCCGTACACACCGCCGACACCGGTGTTATTGCCTGAATCGCCATTGGGTCGGCGAGTGGCCGGGCTCTGTGCGCGGGCACGGGAGAAGTGCCTGTTCCTCGGCGGGCGATTGCGTCAGGCGCAGCAGGCCGGCAATCAGGATGACGCGCTGGAAATCCGCCGGCAGATGACGGCGTTATGGGCGCGGCTGCCGGAAGTGGAAGGGGCGCTGATCAGTCGTGTCGCTTATCCACAAAACATTTATGTGCAACTGCTGGGGCTCGCCGGTGCTTGGTCGGCGCTGGATCCGCTGGCGGGTGTGCCGGCTTTTGCGCCATTGGATTTCCTCGAATTGCAACGCGGTTACGAACCGCTGCTCGACTGGCTGGAAAACACCCTGGAACTGATCCGCGCCGGTTACCGCAGCATCGCGTTCGAGCGCGGTGAGCAGAGTTTTTCCATTCAGTTGCCGGACGAGCAACCGAGCCAGCGTCTGGTCATCGGCCTGCGCATGCCCAACGGTGCCAGCGAGCAGGCGGCCGGCGAATGGCTGCGGGGCGCGATCATCGCTTCGGCGCCGCACATCGCGTTGCTCAGCCGCCAGCGCATGAGCGGTCTGACGCATCAGGCCATGAGCCGCAGCGAGCAGGTGGCCTACAGCGTCGGCGACGACACCCGGCTGTTCGTGGTGACCGCCGAAGGCAGCTGGTTCGACGCGCAACTGCCGCTGATGATCGCCGCGCCGGCCACCAAGTTGACCAGCAGTCCGTGGCAAGTGGTGTTGTTTGTCGCCCAGAACAGTGAACGTGCCTGATCACACAAGGAACGTCGTATGTCGCAAGGAAGTGCCGCAAGCCTCGGGTTGCAGGACGCTCCGCTGAGCAGTGCGTTCCGCCACACCTGGCAACAGTGGTCGCAGGACTGGAGCCAGTTGCCCAAGGACAGCGAGGACGAAGCGGCGCTGGTCGAAACCGTGGTCGAACTCTCGACCCAGGCTTCGCAACGGCTGTGGCGTACCGCGTTTGCCAAGGTGGGTGATTCGGCGACCGAACAGGTCAAGGCACTGGTGTACGCGTTTGTCGCGCTGGTCGATGAAACCCTGCTGTTCAGCCCGTGGCCGGGCCAGAGTGCCTGGCAGGAAAAGCCCCTGGAGTCGCGACTGTATTCCAGCCGTCAGGCCGGCGAGCAAGTGCCGGCGGCGATTCAGACCTTGCTCGATGAACAGCAACCCACCACCCGCGATCTGGCCAACGTGTATTTGCAGTGCCTGATCCTCGGGTTCCACGGACGCCTGCGCGGTGAGCAGGGTCAGGTGCAACGGGAAAAATGGCGGCGGGCGCTGTTCACGTTTGCCTGGCAGGACGAGGCCGATTACGCCGCTGTCAGTCAGCGACTGGTACAGCCTTCGCTGGCGACACCCTTGCAGTTGCCGGTACGCACAGCGTTGCCCGACGGCTTTCGTCTGGCGCTGGGCATACTGGCGATGATTCTGTTGCTGACCGGGTTAGGGCAGTTTCTGTGGCGCGACATCCGTCAGGAACTGGAGCCGGTGTTGCAGGCGCCCGATACGCTGACGGCGCCGGAGCAAGACTCATGAGTACCCTGACGATCGTGGCCTGGGTGGTCGCCATCCTCCTGCTGCTGGTGATCATCGCGGTGGCGGTGTGGTGGCTGCGCACCCAGAGCGGCGCGGCGATCCGCAGTTTCTACGCCGCCGTGCGGCACATGGAACAGGAGCAGGGCGCCCACGACCGGTACCAGATGCCGTGGCTGCTGATGCTTGGCGATGAAACCCAGGGCGCGCAACTCGCCACTCAGTGGCGTTTGCAACCCACCGACAAACCGGCGTGGTTCGGTCGCTGGTGGTCGGATTCCGAAGGTGCGGTGCTGGTGGTGCCGCAGGCTCTGTTTCTGCCGGAAGACGGCATGCACCTGCAACGCGGCGGCTGGTGGCGCCTGCTCGGGCTGATCCTGCGCCTGCGCAGCAAGCGTCCGCTGGACGGGGTGATCTGGACAGTGCCGGTCAGTCGGTTGAGCAATCTGGAACAAGCCACGCAACTGGGGCTGGCGGCGCGTCGGCGTTTCATCGATCTGTTGCAGCGCTTTGGTCTGAGCCTGCCGGTGTATGTGGTCATCACCGGGCTGGAAGAACTGCCGGGGTTTCAGGAGCTGATCAGCGCCTTGCCGGACGAGGCTCGCGATCGCACCTTGGGCTGGTCGTCGCCCTACGCCCGCGATGCGGTGTGGCAGGGGCAATGGAGCGATCAGGCGCTGGATCGGCTGCACCGTGCGGTGGCGGAAGCAGTGATCGAAATCGGCACCTTGTCCGGGCATCTGAGTGCCGATCTGTACGCCTTGCCGGAACGTCTGGAAACCCTGCGCCGTGGTTTGCAGAACGTGCTCGAACCGGTGTTTCAAGGCAACGCTCAGGGCGAAGCACCGTGTTTTCGTGGGGTTTACCTGACGGCCAATCAGCCGGCCGACGATGCGCTGGACGGTTTTTCTGCCGATGACAGCGGCCTGCAGCAAAGTGCGTTTGTGCGTCAGTTGTGGCGCCAGCGAATAGTCGGCGAACGCGGACTGGCCCAGGGCGTGCCGCGCCTGTTGCGCTTGCGCCAGCGCTGGCAGCGAGTGACCGCCGGGGTGGCGCTAGTGGTCGGGGTGGTGTGGGCGGTGGCGATGCTCTGGGTCTGGCACGCATCAGTCAAGGACGCCCATGAACTGGCGCGACTGCTGCAAAGCGCGCAGAAAAATTACGTGGCGGTCACCGACGACGAGCATCGGGTCGAGCCGACCCGGCGCAATGTGCAGAACTTCTGGCGGGTGCTGGAACGGGCGCCGCACTGGCACTACGTTTCGCTGGCTTTTCCGACGTCATGGTTTTCCTCGCTGGACGGGAGACTCGAGCAGGAAGTGTTCAGGTCGACCCAGCGCCACATGCTGCAACCGCTACACGATCTGCTGGTCGCGGAGCTGGCGAAAATCAAGGCGATTCGCGCCACCGACCGACGCACCAGCGTCGAAAGCGAAGACCCGGCGCAGTGGCAGAATTATCAGAAGGCCACGGATCTGGTCGAGCGGGCCTTGCGTCTGGAACAACAGAACCAGTTGTTCGCCCAGGTGCAGAATAATCAGCGGGCGCCGCTGGAAGACCTGGCACAGCTGAGCAACAGCGCGCTGTCACTGAACCTCAACGCCGGCACCTTGCCCCACGCCGCCTACTACAACCGACTGCTCGCGGCCAATGATGGCGGCGACTTGCAGGCGCTGGATCTGAGCGTTGAACGGCCGTTGATCGTGAGTAATTTCACCGGGCTGATGGAGCGCTGGCTCGATCAGTATTTTCTGGCCGACAACTTCGTCAGCAAGGCCGGTTACCTGAAATTGCATCTGGAACAGCTTGAAGCCGGGAGTGGCAACAGCCTTACCGAACTGGAAGACCTGCGCGCGCTGATCGACGACCTGCAAGCGGCGATCGCCCTGACCAACTCGACCTGGAGTCGCGGCAAGGGTCAGGAGCTGGTGCCGGGTTATCGCGAGTTTCTCGACAAGGTGCGCAAGAGTTCATTGCTCGGCCCGGCTGTCGAACAGCAGCTCGATGCACAGGCCGGCAAGTTACAGCAGAGCTTTCGCGATCAATGGATCGCCCAGGTGGGTTCGCGAGGCAATCTGCTGGTGCAGCAGGGCAGCGGGCAACTGGCGTTGCAGGATCAGGTGGTCAAGCTCAACAACGCGGTGCAGGCGCTGTTCAAGCGTGACTTCGTCTCGATTGCCCTGCGCGCCAGTCAGGACAGCGTCAACCGGCAAGGCCAGACCGTGGACGGCGATGACCTCAACGAGTCGTTGAATTATTTCGCCAGCTACAAGAGCTACGTCGCCGAAGAGTTGCCGCGCATTCCGCCGGCCTACCGCGAAGCATTGCTGCAAGCCGCCGAAACCGCCGCCGCGCAAGCGATGTGGTTGAGTCTCAAGGATCACGATGACCAGACCCATCCCTACGCGGTGTTCAACGTGCAGGCCGTGCAGGCGATGAACCTGCAAAAGGCCTTTGTCGAGGTCCATCGCAGTGATCTGGCGGCGCGTCTGCAAGGGGCGCTGAACCGCCGGGCGATGGCGCAGATTGTGGGCGGGCTGGATGAAATCACCGCGCAGCCGCTGTTCGGTGGCCGCACGGAAATCAGCCAGTGGGACGGCTCGAAAAACCTTGGCCTGCAACTCTATGGCGCCAGCGATGTGCAGGATTTGAAGCTGAGCCTCAAGCAACAGTTCAACACCATGCTCGGCATCACCGAACGTCGCGCCCCGGCGCTGGAATGGCTGAAGACCCAGCAGGGCAACCTGTCGGCGCTGGATTACGAGCGCGTGACCCAGTTCAGCGCGCTCAACGACGAATTGCTCAAGTACAAGGATTCCAACCCGGCCAGTTCGCCGGCGCAGATCGAGCAACTGGTCAGCCGCGACTTCATTGAAATGGACACCGGTTCCTGCGTGCAGGTGTTGCAGACCGCCAATCTGACCGGCGGACGCGGCACCCTGGCGATGCGGGCGGTGGAGCTGCAACAGTCGGCCCTGCAACGCTGCCAGTTTCTGCAACAGCAACAGGCGGCCGCCGCGTGGAACGAGCTGGCCACCTACTTCAATCAATACCTGGCCGACCGCTTTCCGTTTGCCAACGGCGTGCAGGCGCAGGATGCCGACCCGGCGCGGGTCCAGCACTTTCTGGAAATCATCGACAAGCGCTTGCCGGTGGCCCAGGCCGGACTGGTCTTGAGCCAGACCCCGGAGCGGCTGGCGGCGGAAGATTTTCTCAACCGGGTGAAGCAGGCCAGCGTCTGGCTGACGCCGCTGTTCGTGCGCGACAAGAGCGGCATTCTGGGCGTTGAGCTGGACGTGCGCTGGCGCACCGATCGCGAAGAAGAGAAGGGCGCCGATCAAGTGATTGCCTGGGGCTTGCTGGCCGGCAATCAGCAGATCAGCTATCCCGCTGCCGATCAGCCGAACCTGCGCTGGATGCCCGGTCAGCCGATCCGCCTGACCTTGCGCTGGGCGCGCAACGGCAAGGAGCGTCCGGTCAACGACCCGCTGCAGCCGAACCTGGTGGTGCGCGATCTGGAGGCCGGTTGGGAGTATGGCGGGCCGTGGTCGCTGCTGCGCCTGATGCGCGCGCACTTCTCGGTGCAGCGCCAGCCGAGCATGGATTACACCGATTTCCCGCTGAGCCTGCGCCTGCCGGTTACCGCGCAGAACGACAGCGTCACCAGCGAATTCACCCGGATGTTCGTGCGCGTGTCGCTGATGAGCCAGGGCTCGAAACTGCCGTTGTCGATTCCGCCGTTGCCGACCCGCGCGCCGCGTTCACCGTTCCAGGTGACCGGCACCACCGCCGCCCTCGAAACGCAGAAGGAGGATTTGTGAGCCTGCCATCGACCCCGCTGCCGGACCTGATCGATCAGTTGCTCGCGCCCATCAGCGACGACGCGCCCTGTGGTGCGGATCTGCGCTATGAGCGCGAGTACGACCAGTTGCGTGATCTGCGCCGCGAGGACGACGCGAGTTTGCCCACGGGTGTCTGGCAGTCGACCCTGAAACGCGCCAACTGGCCGGAAGTCGAGCGGCTGACCACCACGTTATTGCTCGAACGCAGCAAGGACCTGATGCTCAGTGCCTGGCTGGGCGAGGCCTGGCTGCATTTGCAGGCACTCGATGGACTGCCGGGCAGTCTGGCGCTGATTGCCGGTCTGTGTGAGCGTTATCCCGAACATCTGCACCCGCAGGCCGACGACGGTGATCAGTCGTGGCGGGCGATTCCGCTGGAATGGCTGGTGCGTCGCTACAGTGAAGTGCTGCTGACCCGGGTGCCTTTGTTTGGCGCCTACAGCAGCGATTTTGAGAGTTATACCCTCGAAACATGGCGGCGGATTCAGGTGCAGCAGGTGCAGGCCAACGACTCCAAAGGCGCCAAGGCGTCGGCCGAAACGGCGCGCAGCGAGCACAAGAAACTCATCGAGCAGGTGCGGGCCACGCCCATGGCATTCTGGCTGCGCCATCAAGGCAATCTGCTGCTGAGCCTGCAACACCTGCAGCGTCTGGATACCTGGTGCGATGCGTATCTGGGAGATCAGGGACCGGGGCTCGGACCGTTGCAGGACACCCTTCAAGCGTTGTTGACCCTGGTTCAGGAGTTCATCGCCATGCACCCACAACAACCACTGTCGGCACCGCCGCCTGCGCCGGTCGTGGTCTCACCGGTTGAAGCGTCTGTCACGGCCACGCCCGAAGCCGCGCCAGTGCCGCGCGAACCGGCCAGCCGCGAAGAGGCTTATCGGCAATTGCTGCTGATCGCCGAGTACCTGGCCCGCACCGAGCCCCACAGCCCGGTGCCATATCTGATCCGGCGCGGGGTGGAGTGGGGCAACAAACCATTGAGCGAGCTGCTTGGCGAGCTGATTTCGGCAGACGCCGAATCCCGGCGCCTGTGGACTTTGCTCGGCGTGCTTTAGTGCACGCGCTGGTTGTTGAGTTTCGGCGGCAACTGCAACGGCGTCAGTACCGGTTGTCCGGAGAAGAACGCCACCAGATTTTTGCCCACCAGCTCCACGGTGCCTTGGGTGGCTTCCGGTGACAGACCGGCGACGTGCGGGGTGAGAAGCACATTGCTCAGGCCTTTCAGCGCATCGGGCACTTGCGGCTCGTGATCGAACACATCCAGCGCCGCCCCGGCGATTCGACGTTGCTCCAGTGCGCTGATCAGGTCGGCAGTGGCGATCACGCTTGCGCGGGCAATGTTGACGATAAAACCGTTGGGCCCGAGGGCATCGAGCACCGGACGGGTCACCAGATGCTGGCTGCCGATGCCGCCGGGCGTGGCGACCACCAGAAAGTCCGAGGCCCGGGCCAGTTCGGTCGGGGTCGAGCAGAACGCGTAAGGCACGTCACTGCGCACCTGACGGTTGTGGTAACTGATCTCCATGTCAAAGCCCAGACCGGCGCGTTTGGCAATCGCCATCCCCACCGCGCCCAGACCGAGAATCCCCAGGCGCTTGCCGGCCAGCGACGGGCGCATGATCTTCGGCCACTCGCCCCGACGCACGGCGGCATCGCAGCGCGGAATGTCACGCACCAGCGCCAGCAGCATCGCCATGGCGTGGTCGGCCACCGATGAAGCGTTGACACCGGCGCCGTTGGTCACGGTCAGCCCCCGGTCGCTGGCGGCTTGCAGGTCTACCTGCTCGTAACCGGCGCCGATCACGCAGATGATTTTCAGCGCAGGCAAGGCAGCGATTTCTTCAGCGTATAAGCCCAGCGGGCCACGGGTCAGCACCGCGTCGATCCGTGCCCCGTGAGTGGCGATGGCTTGCGCCCGCTCGGCAGGGGTCGGCGCGAGAATCAGGTGAAAACCCTGACGTTCGAGGATCGGCAAATAGTCATTGATGGTTTCAACCAGTACCAGAACGGTGGCGGGCATTGCTCGGCTCCTGTGATCGTCGGTATTCGGGCGCAAAAGTCGGTTCAGAGTGCTGATTCCAGAGCGGTTTGGCAATGGCTGGCATGGCCCCGCATCAGGCAGTGTAGGAGCTGATGCGGGGAGCGCGCGGGTGCTTCGTCAGAAGGTGATGTCGGCGCTGGCGGTCACAGGATCAGGTCACGTACTGGGCGATGCCGTTGCCGAACGACCAGTTCTCTTTTTTCACTTCCACCAGATTGATGAACACGTCTTCCTGGCGCACGGCCAGTTGCTGGTTCAGGTTGCGCGCAATGGTCTGGAACAGCCGTTGTTTCATTTCCACGGTGCGGCCTTCGCTGATGGTCAGCTGGATGAACACGATGCCGTCGCTGCGCTGGATCCCCAGGTATTGCGGGTCATAGACGAAGTGCTGGTCGTCGTGCTCGGCCAGCACCTGAAAGTTGTCGTGTTCCGGCACGTTGATCTCGCTGCGCAGGGCGGCGTAGATCAGTTCGCCAATGCGTTTGGCGAACGTCGGGTCCGGGTTTTTCTTGATGTCGACGCGGACGAGAGGCATGGGATGGCTCCACAGGCGAGGGGACTGGACGGGGATGTCAGTCAATTCGCCATTGGGTATAGCCGAAAAATGCCAGACGGTGAGGTTGTTTAAAAACGTTAGGAAATGGACGCACCGTCCTGCGGGATTTACGGATGTTGCCTACGAGTGCTGCCGGATTCATCCGCTATACGGCGGGGTGAGAAGCGCGGAATTATAGAGAGCAGGACGGGATGCGTTCTTCATGACGAAGCAGTAATCCGGACGGAAATTGCCATCAGCCAAGGAAGGCCAATGCTTCATAACGATCGTGAAAGCCTGGAACTCGACAGGTTGGAACATGAGTCACGAAAGCTCGTGGCTGAAAGACAAAAGCTGCTGGCGGAGGAAAAGAAGCTGAGATGGGAGGCGAACCTGTATCCAGTCGCGGTATTTGGTGGGGTGTTGACTGCATTCACTGCAGTAGCAGGATTTTTTTTCAAATTTTGAGTGTTCGCCTTTCAAAACAGTCAGGCCCAGGGAACCCAGAGGAAGATCAGCATGAGTACATATGACCGCAAGGCCAGAATGGAACGCTCAGAGCGAGAGCACGATGAGTGGGTCGAAAGAATGCGCATCAAACACAAAGGTGAAATGCTTCCGATGTTGGGGTTATTTGGCTTCGGCATCTTCTGCATGTCCCTTGGCTTCATATTGGCCCGATCGATCTGATCGGGTTTTTCCATGGCTCATTCGGCGCCGGTACATGCCATAAAACGACATATGGCGTATCTGGCGCCGACAGTCTTTTTCCCAAAAGCGACAAGCCTCCGATCTGCTCCGCACAACCATTCCTCAGCTAAGTCTTTGCTTCTGCTCATTTATCGCGGAGAATCGCGCCCCTGTTTCGGCCGGAGCATGTCTGTCGGTTTTTTCCGACGCGTCCTGACCGAGTGGCAAGTGACCGGAATGCGGAGATCCGACCGGATGAATGATCAGGCCAATAGCGTCGAACAACGCTTTGAAGCGGCAGCACCAGCCGAACTGTCGAGCTGGAATCGCCATGACACTACCTGGATGTTGGGACTGTTTGGGACGGCCATCGGCGCCGGCACCCTGTTTTTGCCGATCAACGCAGGTCTGGGTGGCTTCTGGCCGCTGGTGATCCTCGCGCTGCTGGCCTTCCCGATGACGTTCTACGCACACCGCGGTCTGACCCGCTTCGTGCTCTCCGGTCGCGAAGGCGCCGACATCACCGACGTGGTGGAACAGCATTTCGGCATCAAGGCCGGCGCGCTGATCACCCTGCTGTACTTCTTCGCGATCTTCCCGATCCTGCTGATCTACAGCGTCGGCCTGACCAACACGGTCGCCAGTTTCCTCGAACACCAACTGCACATCACGCCGCCACCGCGCGCGCTACTGTCGTTCGTGCTGATCCTCGGCCTGCTGGCCGTGGTGCGCTGCGGCGAACAAGTGATCGTCAAGGCCATGAGCCTGATGGTGTATCCGTTCATCGTCGCGCTGCTGTTCCTGGCGGTGTACCTGATTCCGCACTGGAACGGCGGCATCCTGACCACCGCTTCGCAAGTGCCGGCACCGTCCGCGCTGCTGCACACGCTGTGGCTGGCGATTCCGGTGATGGTGTTCTCGTTCAACCACTCGCCGATCATCTCGGCGTTTGCGGTGGATCAGAAGCGTCGTTACGGTGTCCACGCCGACGAGCGTAGCTCGCAGATCCTGTCCCGCGCCCACCTGCTGATGGTGGTGATGGTGCTGTTCTTCGTATTCAGCTGCGTATTGACCCTGTCGCCAGAGCAACTGGCGGAAGCCAAGGCGCAGAACCTGTCGATCCTGTCGTACCTGGCCAACCACTTCAGCAACCCGACCATCGCGTTCGCGGCGCCGCTGATTGCGTTCGTGGCCATCTCCAAGTCGTTCCTCGGTCACTACATCGGTGCCAGCGAAGGCCTGAAAGGCTTGATCGTCAAGAGCGGCAAGCGTCCAGGCGCCAAGGCCCTGGACCGCATCGTGGCGGCGTTCATGCTGGTGGTGTGCTGGATCGTGGCGACCCTGAACCCGAGCATCCTCGGCATGATCGAAACCATCGGTGGCCCGGTCATCGCGGCGATCCTGTTCCTGATGCCGATGTACGCGATCCGTAAAGTGCCGGCGATGGCCCGTTATCGTGGGCAGATGTCGAACGTGTTTGTCACCGCGGTGGGTCTGGTGGCGATTTCGGCGTTGATCTACTCGCTGACTGCTTGAGGCTCAACACAAGATCCCGTCTGATCTTGTGAAAAAGAAAGGCCGATCTGCCTCGCAGGTCGGCCTTTTTTGTGCCTGCGATCTTCGCGGGCAGGTTCGGTCCCAAGATGATCGTTCCCACGCTCTGCGTGGGAATGCAGCCAAGGACGCTCTGCGTCCTGAACCGTGACGCAGAGCGTCACAAGAGGCATTCCCACGCGGAGCGTGGGAACGATCAGCGCGGGGCGAGGCCCCATCCGGCAGGCATAAAAAAAACGCCGCACATCTCGCGATGGGCGGCGTTTTTCATTGCGTTGCAGCGTTAGGCTTGAACGACAGGGATCTTGGCGTTCGCAGCAGCTTCACGGAACTCGGCAATCTGGTCGAAGGACAGGTAGCGGTAAACGTCGGCCGCCATGCTGTCGATCTTGCCAGCGTATTCCATGTATTCCTCGACGGTCGGCAGGCGACCCAGGATCGAAGCAACGGACGCCAGCTCAGCCGAGGCCAGGTAGACGTTCGCGCCGTCGCCCAGACGGTTCGGGAAGTTACGGGTCGAAGTCGACACCACGGTGCTGTTCGGCTCAACGCGTGCCTGGTTACCCATGCACAGCGAGCAGCCTGGCATTTCCATGCGGGCGCCGGCCTTGCCGTAGATGCCGTAGTAGCCTTCTTCGGTCAGTTGGTGAGCGTCCATCTTGGTCGGCGGCGACAGCCACAGACGGGTTGGCAGCTGACCCTTGACCTGATCCAGCAGTTTACCGGCAGCGCGGAAGTGACCGATGTTGGTCATGCACGAACCGATGAACACTTCGTCGATCTTCTCGCCAGCAACGCTGGACAGCAGACGGGCGTCGTCCGGATCGTTCGGCGCGCAAAGTACAGGCTCGCTGATGTCGGCCAGATCGATTTCGATGACTTCGGCGTATTCGGCGTCGGCATCGGCTTCCATCAGTTGCGGGTTGGCGATCCAGGCTTCCATCGCTTGAGCACGACGTTCCAGGGTACGCGCGTCGCCGTAGCCTTCGCCGATCATCCAGCGCAGCAGGGTGACGTTGGACTGCAGGTACTCGGTGATCGACTCTTTCGACAGCTTGATGGTGCAACCGGCAGCCGAACGTTCGGCCGAGGCGTCGGACAGTTCGAACGCCTGTTCCAGGGTCAGACCTTCCAGGCCTTCGATTTCCAGGATGCGGCCGGAGAAGGCGTTTTTCTTGCCTTTCTTCTCGACGGTCAGCAGACCGTTCTGGATGGCGAAGTAAGGAATGGCATGAACCAGGTCACGCAGGGTGATGCCAGGTTTCATTTTGCCTTTGAAGCGCACCAGGATCGATTCCGGCATGTCCAGCGGCATGACGCCGGTGGCAGCGGCGAACGCGACCAGACCGGAACCGGCCGGGAACGAGATGCCCATCGGGAAACGGGTGTGCGAGTCACCACCGGTACCGACGGTGTCCGGCAGCAGCATGCGGTTCAGCCACGAGTGGATGATGCCGTCGCCCGGACGCAGGGAAACACCGCCGCGGGTCATGATGAAGTCAGGCAGGGTGTGGTGGGTGGTCACGTCGATCGGCTTCGGATAAGCCGCGGTGTGGCAGAAGGACTGCATCACCAGATCAGCGGAGAAGCCCAGGCACGCCAGGTCTTTCAGTTCGTCACGGGTCATCGGACCGGTGGTGTCCTGAGAACCTACGGTGGTCATCTTCGGTTCGCAGTAGGTGCCAGGACGAACGCCTTTGCCTTCTGCCAGACCGCAAGCCTTGCCGACCATTTTCTGCGCCAGGGTGAAGCCCTTGGTGCTTTCAGCCGGTGCTTCAGGCTTCTTGAACAGATCGAACGCTGGCAGACCCAGTTCGGCGCGAGCCTTCTCGGTCAGGCCACGGCCGATGATCAGCGGGATACGGCCGCCGGCGCGGACTTCGTCCAGCAGGACCGGGGTCTTCATTTCGAAGGTGGTGATGACTTCGTCGGTACCATGCTTGCAGACTTTGCCTGCGTGCGGGTACAGGTCGATCACGTCGCCCATGTTCATGTTCGATACGTCGAACTCGATTGGCAGTGCGCCGGCATCTTCCATGGTGTTGTAGAAGATCGGAGCGATTTTGCTGCCGAAGCAGAAACCGCCAGCGCGCTTGTTCGGCACGTAAGGGATGTCGTCGCCGAAGAACCACAGCACCGAGTTGGTCGCCGATTTACGCGAGGAACCGGTACCGACCACGTCACCGACGTAGGCGATAGGGAAGCCCTGGCCGCGCATTTCTTCGATCTGTTTCATCGGGCCGGTCTTGCCTTGCTCGTCCGGAACGATGCCGTCACGGGCCATTTTCAGCATGGCCAGAGCGTGCAGCGGGATGTCAGGACGCGACCAGGCGTCTGGAGCAGGGGACAGGTCGTCGGTGTTGGTTTCGCCGGTCACCTTGAAGACGCGCAGGCTGATCTTGTCGGCCAGCACAGGGCGCTTTTTGAACCACTCGCCGTCAGCCCAGGATTGCAGCACGGCCTTGGCGTGAACGTTGCCGTTCTTGGCTTTTTCAGCCACGTCGTGGAAGGCATCGAACATCAGCAGGGTGTGCTTGAGTTCTTCGGCGGCCACTGGTGCCAGCTCGGCGTCGTCCAGCAGTTCAACCAGGGTCACGATGTTGTAGCCGCCCTGCATGGTGCCGAGCAGTTCTACAGCGCGTTTCTTGTCCAGCAGAGGGGAGGAGACTTCGCCCTTGGCCAGTGCGGAGAGGAAACCGGCCTTGACGTAGGCGGCTTCGTCCACTCCTGGTGGTACGCGATTGGTGATCAGGTCAACGAGGAAAGCTTCTTCGCCAGCCGGAGGATTCTTCAGCAGCTCGACCAGGCCTGCAGTTTGTTCGGCGTTAAGCGGCTGGGGAACGATACCCAGGGCTGCACGCTCTTCGATATGTTTGCGGTAGGCTTCAAGCACAGTTATTACCCTCATCAGTGGTCCCAAATGGGTGTCCGGGACGCTCATCCCGAAATTGCCGTACTCATGCTCCTCACGACGTTGTGGGTCGTTCGGCCAGAATTACCGGCAATTCCTTACAGAAGCTGCTTTCAAAGTTTTACGCCTGCAGAACGGGGAGCTGATGAGGGTTGGCGTTTGGCTTTTCCCCGCTGGAAAAACCTTACGCCAACACCGCTCTGAAGGAACGACTGTGCTCGTGACGCTTTGAAAACAGCTTCTAACGGACATTGGCGCCTAAAAAGGCTGGCTGATTCTACGGCAAAAAAAATTTAAAGGTAAGTCGCGCTCTATTGGACTTTGGTTGCGTTGTGCGCGGCTGGGGCAAACCTTGATCCAGCGCTTGTCCCTGACGTTTGAGGGGTGATGAATGCCGGACAAAGGGCTAACATGCCGACCTGTTCCGCGTTTCAAGTGTTTTGCCCATTCTATGCCCAATCAGACCATCAAGACCCCCTGCGTCGGCCTCTGCTCCACCGTTTACGGTGATCTGGTGTGCCGTGGCTGCAAGCGTTTCCACCACGAAGTGATCCACTGGAACGGTTACAACGAGGAAGAAAAGCGCGCGGTCTGGCTGCGTCTTGAGCAATTGCTGTCACAAGTGATGGCCAGCAAGGTCGAGGTCTTCGATCCGGCGCGCCTGCGCCTGCAACTGGAACAGCGCAAGATCCGCTTCGTGCCGCATCAGTCGCAATATTGCTGGGCGTATCAGCTGATCGCCCGGGGCGCGCGGGTGATCATTAATCTGGAAGCCTACGGGATGGTGCTGCTGCCGGAGTTTCGCGACTGGAACCTGCCGGAACTGCGCGATGCCATTGATCGGGAATTTTTCCTGCTGTCGGAAGCGCACTATCAACGCTACATTGCGCCCGGTTTCCTCAAGGATGCCCTCGGCGACTGAGCATTACCTGTGGCGAACACGCTCGCCACAGGATCACAACAATGCTTAATGTTTCACCGCCAACTCCACCAGATGGTCTTCAACCTCCTGCGGTTTGAGCACCAGCACATCACTTTCCAGTTGATCCAGCACCTGTTCGGCCGTATTGCCGATCAACGCACCGGATACCCCGCTGCGCGCCACCGTGCCAATCACCGTCACCGCCGCCTGCAGCTTGTGCGCCATGAACGGAATCAGCACATCCGCCGGGCCTTCCTCGACATGCAGATGCTCGTCGTCGATATCGAATTCAGCCTGAAACGCCCGGCATTGCTCGCGATAGCGCGCCTCGATGGTTTCCTTGAGCTGGAAGGTCGGGTCCGCTGCCGACAGCATCGGCGACGGATGAGCGGTAATCACGTGCAGATGCCCCTTGGCCAGGCTGGCGATGTCGAAGCCGTGGTCGATGATCGTGGTGTGCAGATGACGGTGTTCGCCATCGGCATTGCCCACGTCGACCGCTGCCAGAATCACCTTGTCCTTCCACGAACCAGCGGTTTTCACCAGCAGCACCGGGGTAGGGCAGTGGCGCAGCAGTTTCCAGTCCGCCGGGGTCAGCAGGGCCTTTTTCAGCGAGCTGTCGGGGAAGTGCTGCTTGATCACCAGCCCGCAGCCTTCGGCCTGCTGCACATCAATGATGGTTTCGTGCAGGCTCTCGTTCCACGCCTGCTCGGTGGTGACGCTGTAGCCGTCCGCCAAGAGCGCGGCCTTGAGCACGCTGAGCATGCCGGCGTGATCGTGCTTCTTGTCGCAGACCAGCAGGTGCAGATGGGCCTGGGTCACCCCGGCGATCAGCTTGGCGCGCTTGAGCGCCAGGCTTTCCGCGTGTTCGGGTTCGATGACCACCAGAATGCTGCGAATGGCTTGCATGAGTGAGTCTCCAGCAATGAAAAGGCACGGCGTTGCACAACTATAGTTGCTGCGCATCCGTCTGCGACTTGATGCATATCAACGCGGGCGGCTGGTGGTCTGCGGGCAGGCCGGTATAATCGGCGCCCTTCGCTCGAACACCTTTTGACCGTGAGCCCCATGATCCTTCCCGAAATCCACGAATTCCTTGGTTGCCGCACGCCCGACGCCTGGGTTGAAGCCGCGCTGGCCGATCAGGAAACCCTGCTGATCGACCACAAGAACTGCGAGTTCAAGGCCGCCAGCACCGCGTTGAGCCTGATCGCCAAGTACCATTCCCACGTCGATCTGATCAACATGATGTCGCGTCTGGCCCGGGAAGAACTGGTGCACCACGAGCAGGTCATGCGCATCATGAAGCGGCGCAAGATCGAACTGCGCCAGCTGCACGCCGGCCGTTATGCCTCGAGCCTGCGCAAAGTGGTGCGCAGCCACGAACCGGTAAAACTGGTCGACACTCTGGTGGTCGGCGCCTTCATCGAAGCGCGCAGTTGCGAGCGGTTCGAAGCGCTGGTGCCGCATCTGGACGAAGAACTCGGCAAGTTCTACTTCGGCCTGCTGAAAAGCGAGGCCCGGCATTTCCAGGGTTACCTGAAACTGGCCTACCAGTACGGTGACGCCAAGGACATCGCGCAGGTGATCGAGAGAGTCCGCGCCGCCGAGCAGGACCTGATCGAGTCGCCGGACGAGGAATTCCGTTTCCACAGCGGCGTACCCGTCGCGGCATGAATTGTTAAAAACTCTTAAGAGTATGAAACTTCAACGAAAACCGGCCCCAGGGGCCGGTTTTTGCTGCCTGCGATAAACGTCTCGCCATTGAATGCCCGCATAATGTCGCCCACTTCACAAAGCGGTTGGCGGCGGTTGTTATGGATAACCTGGGTTTTGGCAGAGTCCTGCTGGTGGAAGACGATGAGCGGCTGGCCGCGCTGATCGCCCACTTTCTCGAACAACACGGCTACGAGGTGCGCACGGTGCATCGCGGCGATCTGGCCGTGGCCGCGTTTCTCGAATTCAAGCCCAAGGTGGTGGTGCTCGACCTGATGCTGCCGGGGCAGAGCGGCCTGCACGTGTGCCGGGAAATCCGCAGCGTGTCGGACACGCCGATTGTCATCCTGACGGCCAAGGAAGACGACCTCGACCATATTCTGGGCCTGGAGTCCGGGGCCGACGACTACGTGATCAAACCGATCAAGCCGCCCGTCCTGCTCGCGCGCCTGCGTGCCCTGCAGCGCCGGCAAGTCCCGGAAAGCGGCGTAGTGAGTTCGCTGGAGTTCGGCAACCTGATCATCGACCGCAGTTGCCGCGAAGTGCGTCTGGCGGGCGAGCTGATCGAGCTGACCACCATGGAATTCGAGCTGCTGTGGCTGCTGGCCAGCGCTGCCGGCAAGATCCTGTCGCGCGATGACATTCTCAACCGCATGCGCGGCATCGCCTTCGATGGCCTCAATCGCAGCGTCGACGTGTACATCAGCAAGTTGCGCAACAAACTCAAGGACAACCCTCGCGAACCGGTGTGCATCAAGACCGTGTGGGGCAAGGGTTACCTGTTCAATCCGTTCGCGTGGGAGTTGTAGATGCTGCGGTTATTTCTCGGGCTGTTTCTGGTGATGACGGTCGGGCTGGTGGCGGCGCTGCAAACCGTCGAACACACCTTCAACGCGTTGCTCGACAACCAGATGCAGGCCTACAACCGTGAGGCGGTACGCGGACAGGCGTGGTCGCTGATCGAACACATGCGCGACCAGCAGGGCTCAGCGCGCGAGGCGCAACTGGAGGCGTTACGGCCGCACTACGGGCTGACGCTGAGCCTGGTCGAGGCTGACCAACTGAACCTCAACGATCAGGAGAAAGCCGAACTGGCCCAGGATCTGCTGGTGATCCGCGATGACTACACCCAGTTCATCAGCAACATCGACGGTGGTTCGCAGTTGCTCAGCATCAAGCTGCCTCCCGAGCCGAGCCTGATGCCGTTCTACATTGCCGGGGCCTACCTGATGCTGGCCGTGCTGCTCGGCATCGTCCTGTACTTCTGGGTTCGCCCGCACTGGCGCGATCTGGAAAAGCTGCGCCTGGCCGCCGAGCGCTTCGGCGACAACGATCTTTCGGTGCGGATCCAGCTGTCCAAACGCTCGAACATCCGCGACCTGGCCGGCCACTTCAACCTGATGGCGGCGCGCATCGAAGGCCTGATCGCCAATCAGCGCGAACTGACCAACGCGGTCTCCCACGAACTGCGCACGCCGATTGCCCGGTTGTCGTTCGAGCTCGATCAGCTCAAGCAGCAACCGGACGCCAGCCAGAACCGCGAACTGATCGCCGACATGTACGCCGACCTCGGCGAGCTGGAAGAAATGGTCTCCGAACTGCTGACCTACGCCAGCCTTGAACGCGGTGCGACGGTGATCACCCGCGAAAATATTCAGGCCGCCAACTGGCTCGACAGCGTGGTCGGCAGCGTGGCGCTGGAAGCCGAGGCCGCCGGGGTGCAGCTGTTGATCGTTGATTGCCGGGTCGATGAAGTGCGGATCGAGCCGCGCTTCATGGCGCGGGCGGTGATCAATCTGCTGCGCAATGCCATTCGTTATGCCGAGCAGCGGGTCGAGGTGTCGCTGGTGCGCATCGGCGATCAATACGAAGTGCAGGTCAACGACGACGGGCCGGGTGTGCCGCTGGAAGGACGGGAGAAAATCTTCGAACCGTTCTCGCGCCTGGACGCCAGCCGCGACCGCCGTACGGGCGGCTTCGGCCTCGGCCTGGCGCTGGTGCGACGGGTGTCGCAATCCCATGGCGGGCAGGTCGAGGTCGGTGATTCACCGTGGGGCGGCGCATCGTTTCGCATGACCTGGGCACATCTGGATTGATGACTTTCGCTTCTCCGAAGGGGGAGGCAGTCGATTAACTGAGGACGTAGTCCACCGGTTTCAGCGCTGGCGGCAACGGTTCCGTTCCCAGCTCCGCCAGAATATCCCGCTCGATACCCCGCACCAGCGCATCGGTCGGCAAATCGTTTTCATCCCGGCCGAACGGGTCTTCCAGCTCATCGGCAATCGCATCCAGACCAAAAAAGGTGTAGCTGACAATCGCCGTGAACAGCGGAGTCAGCCAGCCCAGCGGTTCGGCCATGGCGAACGGCAGCAGGATGCAGAACAGGTAAATCGTGCGGTGCAGCAGCAAGGTGTAGGGGAAGGGCAGCGGCGTGTTCTTGATCCGCTCGCACACTGCTTGTGCCTGGGTCAGGCTGGTCAGGTGATTGGCCAGCAGCATGTAGCGCCATTCGCTGAGATCGCCTGATTCGTGCAGATCGGAGCATTGCTGACCGACGGTTTGCAGGATGCGCCCGCTGTAGTCCGGCACCTGCGCATCGTGCTGCGGGGTGATCCATTCGGCGCTGGCGGCGGCTTCATCTTCCCGGCGCAACCGCGCATTCAGCGCATGGGCGAAACCAGCGAGGTTGAGCAGCAACAGACGGCGCTGCGCCGATTCGCGGATCACATGGGTCTCGCGAATCACCGAGCGCACATGCACGATCACTTCGCCCCAGGCCTTGCGCGCTTCGTACCAGCGGTCGTAGCAGGCGTTGTTGCGAAAATTCATGAAGATCGACAGCGACAGACCAAGCAAGGTGAACGGCGTGGCGTTGACCTTGGTGAAGTTGCTCGGGTGAAGCATTTCCACCAGCACGATGGCCGACGCCAGCAGCGTCACCATCAGGGCGCGCAGGGCGATGCGCTTGGCAATCGAGCCCTTGAGGGTGAAGAGAATGGCGAATTGATTGACCTTGGGTCGGATGATCATGCGGCTCTCTGCCTTGAAAACGTGGCGGATCAGCCGCCGGTCATGTTCATGAAACGCACCACTTGCACGTCGTCGTTCACTTCAAAGTTGTGCCGGTAAGGCTTGAGTTTCATCGCTTCGATGATGGCTTTCTCCAGCCGTTCCGGTTGGCCCGGATGAGCGCGCAGCACTGCCTTCAAGTCCACCGAATGCTCGTTCCCCAGACACAGTAGCAAACGCCCCTCGACGGTCAGCCGCACCCGGTTGCAGGTGCCGCAGAAGTTGTGGCTGTGGGGCGAGATGAACCCCAGCCGAATGTGCGGCGCTTCGGCTAGCCGCCAGTAGCGCGACGGGCCTTGGGTCGACTCGGCAGAATCGATCAGGGTGTAGCGCTCGGCGATCTTTTCGCGCACCTGGGTACTGGAAAAGAACGACTCGGCGCGGCTGTGTTCGCTGATGATGCCCAGCGGCATTTCCTCGATGAAGGAAATGTCCAGATCGCGCTCGATGGCGAACTGCACCAGATCGTTGATCTCGTGATCGTTGCGGCCCTGCATCACCACGCAGTTGAGTTTAGTGCGGGTAAATCCGGCGGCGCGTGCGGCGTCGATGCCGTCGATCACCTGGGCCAGGTCGCCGGTACGGGTCATCTGCTTGAAGCGCGCGGCATCGAGGCTGTCGAGGCTGACGTTGAGGCGTTTGACCCCGGCGTCGAACAGCGGGCTGGCGAGTTTGCCGAGCTGCGAGCCGTTGGTGGTCAGGCACAGTTCGCGCAGGCCGGGCAGGGCGGCGATCTGCTTGCACAAGCCGACGACGCCGGGGCGAATCAACGGCTCGCCGCCGGTCAGGCGGATTTTGCGGGTGCCCAGCGCGACGAAGCTCTGCGCCAGTTGATAGATCTCCTCCAGCGTCAGTACCCGTTGGCGCGGCAGGAACTGCATGTCTTCGGCCATGCAATACACGCAGCGAAAGTCGCAGCGGTCGGTGACCGACATGCGCAGGTAGTCGACGCGGCGGTTGTAACCATCGATCAAGACGCGCTCTGACATGACAGCCTCGCTTGGGTGAAATCCGCTATTGAAGGGATTGGGTTGGCGCAGATTATGAGCAACTTGAGACAGCGTCCAATCACTCTTAATGACCGGCCGATTGATGCTGTCGATGATGAAATAATTATTCCGGATTTATCGCTTCTTGGTTTTGCAAGTGCCCGTATTTAAAGGCTTTAACGCCGTGATAGATGCTTTCGATAACGCAGTCATTAATAGCGATTAGACAAGTTTTTGCAGCGGTTCCTATCCTTGGCCCCGTCAAACGAAACGACCGCTTTTTTAACTTGAAAGTCAGTCGTCGCTGTTTAAACCCGATCAGGTTTTTGCCTGTGTGCATCGTCATGGAGAAGTCCCATGTCACAAGTCGACCGTTACAAACCCTACAAGGGCGCCGCTGCGGGTTGGGGCGCTGTCATCAGCCTCACCAAGAACTGGCTGGGCAGTGAAAACGCCCTGAAAAACATCCGCGCCATGCTCAAGACCAACCAGAACGGCGGCTTCGACTGCCCCGGTTGCGCCTGGGGTGAAGCGCCCGGCGCGAGCATGCTGAAGTTCTGCGAGAACGGCGCCAAAGCGGTGAACTGGGAAGCCACCGGCCGCCTGGTCGATCCGGCGTTCTTCAACAAGTACACAGTCTCGACCCTGGCCGAGCAAAGCGATTACTGGCTCGAATATCAGGGCCGGATCACCCATCCGATGCGCTACGACGCGCGGGTCGACCGCTATGTCGAAACCACCTGGGATGACGCCTTCGCGCTGATCGCCAAACACCTCAAAGGTCTGAAATCGCCCCACGAGGCCGAGTTCTACACCTCGGGTCGCGCCAGCAACGAGGCGGCGTTTCTCTATCAATTGTTCGTCCGCGCCTACGGCACCAACAACTTCCCGGACTGCTCGAACATGTGCCACGAAGCCAGTGCGGTGAGCATGGGCGAGAGCCTGGGCGTCGGCAAAGGCACGGTGGTCTATGAAGACCTGCACCACGCCGACGCGATTTTCGTGATTGGCCAGAACCCCGGCACCAACCACCCGCGCATGCTCGAACCGCTGCGTGAAGCGGTGAAGCGTGGCGCGCAGGTGGTGTGCATCAACCCGCTCAAGGAGCGTGGGCTGGAGCGTTTCCAGAACCCGCAAAACCCGATCGAAATGCTCAGCAACGGCTGGGAAGCGACCAACACCGCGTACTTCCGTCCAGCCTTGGGCGGCGACATGGCGATGATCCGTGGCATGGCCAAGTTCTTGCTGCAATGGGAACGTGAGGCCCAGGCCACCGGCGGCGAACCGGTGTTCGATCACGCGTTCATTGCCGAGCACACGTCGGGTCTCGACAGCTATCTGGCTGAAGTCGATGCCACGAGCTGGGAGCACATCGTCGAGCAGTCCGGCGTGCCGCTGCATGACATCGAACTGGCCGCGCGCATGTATGCCCGGGCCAAGAGCGTGATCATGTGCTGGGCCATGGGCCTGACCCAACACGTGCACTCGGTGCCGACCCTGCAGGAAGTCATCAACCTGCAACTGTTGCGCGGCAACGTCGGCCGTCCGGGCGCCGGGCTGTCGCCGGTGCGCGGCCACAGTAACGTGCAGGGCGACCGCACCATGGGCATCAACGAACTGGCCCCGACCGAGCTGATGGACGCCCTGGAAAAGCGCTTCAACTTCAAGGTGCCGCGCATGCACGGCCACAACACGGTGATGGCGATTGGCGCCATGGAACGTGGCGAAGCCAAGGTGTTTATCGGTCTGGGCGGCAACTTCGCCCAGGCCACGCCGGACACTCCGCGCACCCACGCCGCGATGCGCAAACTCGACCTGAGCGTGCACATTTCCACCAAGCTCAACCGCAGCCATCTGGTGACCGGACGTGACGCGTTGATCCTGCCGTGCCTCGGCCGTACCGACATCGACGTCCAGGCCGAAGGCCCGCAAGGCGTGACCGTGGAGGACACCTTCAGCATGGTGCACTTGTCGTTCGGCCAACTGAAACCGAAGTCGGCCCATCTGAAATCCGAGCCGGCGATCATTGCCGGGATCGCCGCCGCGACATTGGGCAAACACCCGATCGACTGGGAATGGGCGGTGGGCGACTACGGGCGCATCCGCAACCTGATTGCCGATGTGATTCCGGGCTTCGAGAATTTCAACGAGAAGCTGCTGATCCCAGGTGGTTTCCACCTCGGCAACAATGCCTCGGACCGGGTCTGGAAAACCGAATCCGGCAAGGCCCAGTTCACCCCGTGCGTGCTGCCGGAGCATCTGGTCAGCGAAGGCGTGCGCAACCTGCCGGTCAAACCGCATCTGATCCTGCAAACCATGCGTTCCCACGATCAGTACAACACCACGCTGTACGGCCTCGACGACCGTTATCGCGGTGTATATGGGATGCGCGACGTGGTGTTTGCCAACGAGCAGGACATCCGCCGACTGGGTTTCGAACCGGGGCAGAAGGTTGATCTGGTGGCGCTGTGGGGCGACGAGCGCGAGCGTCGGGTCAGCGGTTTTACTCTGATCGCCTACGACATTCCGGCCGGGCAAGCCGCTGCGTACTACCCGGAAACCAATCCGCTGGTGCCGCTGGAAAGCTACGGTGACCGCACCTATACGCCGACCTCGAAATTCGTGGCGATCCGCCTCGAAGCCGCCGAGGCGAGCAACCTGATTCCGTCGTCGGTGGCGTAACCGACTCACGCGATCCAACCCTTTTGCATTTTGACTGGCTGCAGGCGTTCGCGCCTGGCGGTGGCCCGGCCGTGTGCTGCCGCTTTTCAGCCTTGATGAGGACATCATCATGTTCAACCTGGAGGCACTGGACCTGGCGCGAATTCAATTCGCGTTCACGGTTTCGTTCCACATCATTTTCCCGGCGATCACCATTGGTCTCGCGAGTTTTCTCGCGGTGCTCGAAGGCCTGTGGCTGAAAACCCGTAACGACACTTACCGCGATCTCTACCATTTCTGGTCGAAGATATTCGCCGTCAACTTCGGCATGGGCGTGGTGTCGGGGCTGGTCATGGCGTACCAGTTCGGCACCAACTGGAGCGGGTTTTCCGACTTCGCCGGCAGCGTCACCGGGCCGTTGCTGACCTATGAAGTGCTGACCGCGTTCTTCCTCGAGGCCGGGTTCCTCGGGGTGATGCTGTTCGGCTGGAACCGCGTGGGCCGTGGCTTGCACTTCTTTGCCACAGTGATGGTCGCCATCGGTACGTTGATTTCGACCTTCTGGATTCTTGCCTCCAACAGCTGGATGCAGACGCCGCAAGGCTTCGAAATCGTTGACGGTCGAGTGATGCCGCTGGACTGGCTGGCCATCGTGTTCAACCCGTCGTTTCCGTTCCGTCTGGCGCACATGGCGATTGCCGCATTCGTTGCCACGGCGTTCTTCGTTGGCGCTTCGGCGGCCTGGCATTTGCTGCGCGGCAATGACAGCAAACCGGTGCGCAAGATGTTTTCCATGGCGCTGTGGATGGCGCTGATCGTCGCGCCGATTCAAGCGGTGGTCGGTGACGCTCATGGCTTGAACACCCTGGAACACCAACCGGCGAAAATCGCCGCCATCGAGGGCCACTGGGAAAACGCCGACAACGGGCCGACCCCGCTGGTGCTGTTCGGCATTCCGGACATGCAGGCGGAGAAGACCCAATACGCGATCGAGATTCCGTACCTCGGCAGCCTGATCCTCACCCACAGCCTCGACAAGCAGATCCCGGCACTCAAGAGCTTCCCGAAAGAAGACCGGCCGAACTCGACCGTGATTTTCTGGAGCTTCCGCGTCATGGCCGGGCTGGGCATGTTGATGATTCTGGTGGGTGTGCTGGGCCTGGCGTTGCGGCGCAATGGCAAGGTCTACCGTCATCGCGGCTTCCAGCGTTTGGTGCTGCTGATGGGGCCGAGCGGTCTGATCGCGCTGCTGGCGGGTTGGATCACCACTGAAGTCGGGCGCCAGCCGTGGGTGGTGTACGGCCTGATGCGCACTCATGACGCGGCGTCCCATCACTCGGTGGCGCAGATGAGCACCTCGCTGGCGCTGTTCGTCGTCATCTACTGCTCGGTGTTCACCGTGGGCATCGGTTACATGATGAAACTGGTGAGCAAGGGCCCGCAGCCGCACCACGAACATCCGCCCGAAGGCACTCAGGTGCAGACCCCGCGCCGGCCACTTTCGGCGGTTACCGACAACCTCGAATCCGCGACCCGGATCCACTGAAAAAGGAGCGTTGAGTCATGGGTATTCAAGGTATCGATCTCTCGTTGATCTGGGGCGTGATCATTGCCTTCGGGGTAATGATGTACGTGATCATGGACGGCTTCGATCTGGGCCTCGGGATCCTGTTCCCGATGATCAGCGACGAGCAGGAGCGCGACGTGATGATGAACACCGTCGCACCGGTGTGGGACGGCAATGAAACCTGGCTGGTGCTCGGCGGTGCGGCGTTGTATGGCGCGTTTCCGCTGGCGTACGGGGTGATTCTGGAGGCGCTGTATCTGCCGCTGATCTTCATGCTCGCGGGGTTGATTTTCCGTGGTGTGGCGTTCGAGTTTCGCTTCAAGGCGCCGGCTGAAAAACGTCATCTGTGGGACTGGGCATTCATCGGCGGTTCGCTGCTGGCGACGTTCTCCCAGGGCGTGGTGATCGGCGCGTATGTGGCGGGGATTCCGGTGGTGGATCGGCAGTTCGCCGGTGGCGGTCTCGACTGGCTGGCGCCGTTCCCGCTGGTCTGCGGTGTCGGTCTGGTGATTGCCTACGCATTGCTCGGCAGCACCTGGCTGCTGGTCAAGACCGAAGGCATGCTGGAGTCGCGGATGCGTCACTACAGCCGTCCGCTGGCGTGGCTGTTGCTGGCGATGGTGGTGGTGATCGGCGCGTGGACGCTGCAACTGCACCCGGAACTGGCCGGCCGCTGGTTCAACCATGCGCACCTGACCGTGTTCGCCGGGCTGGTGGTATTGGCGGTGCTGTCGCTGTTCGGTCTGTTGCGCTCGCTGCGTCAGCGCCACACCCACTGGCCGTTCGTGTTCACCCTGATGCTGATGTTCCTCGGTTACATCGGGCTGGCGCTGAGCATCTGGCCGAACATCATCCCGCCGTCTGTCAGCCTGTGGGCGGCGGCATCACCGGCCACTAGTCAGTTGTTCGCCTTGATCGGCGCGCTGTTCATCCTGCCGGTGATCCTGATGTACACCTTCTGGAGCTACTACGTGTTCCGCGGCAAAGTGAGGATTGGCGATGGCTACCATTGATTCGCGTGAGGTGAAATCCAGCCCCTGGTACAAGCGTCTGGGCTGGCTGCTGCTGATCTGGTTGGGCAGCGTGGTCTCGCTGGCGGTGGTGGCGAGCCTGCTGAAACTGGCGATGTATGCGGCGGGGATGAGAACCCACTGAGCATAAAAAAACCGGAGCCTGATATGGGCTCCGGTTTTTTTTTCCAGAATTCCGAGTTCATAGGCTGACCCTGTGGGAGCGAGCTTGCTCGCGATAGCAATGTGTCAGTTACATCAACGGTGAATGACACACCGCCATCGCGAGCAAGCTCGCTCCCACAGTGTTCAGTGGTGGTTTTAAGACTTATTCGCCACCAAACATCGCCGTCCAGTAAATGCCGGCGCTGCTCTTCGGATCGACTGCATAGGCCGCGCCCAGCTCACGGTACTGCGGGTTCATCAGGTTGGCGCAATGGCCGGGGCTGGCGAGCCAGCCGGCGACGACTTTCTGCACCGTGTCCTGCCCGGCGGCGATGTTCTCGCCGACCTGCTGGCCGCTGTAACCGGCCAGTTCGGCGCGGTCGCCGGGGGTACGGCCGTCGCGGGCCTTGTGGTCGAAATAATTGTTGTTGGCCATCTCGCGGCTGTGTTCCTGGGCAACGCCGCCGAGCACCGCGTTCCACGCCAGCGGCGCAGTCGCTGCGAAGGCCTGACCGCCGCACTGGCGCGGTTGGGCGCGGGCGGCGTTGAGTTGTTCGAGGAGTTTCTGGCCTTCAGCCTGACCGTCGCCGAGGCGGGCGGACAGCAGTGGCCGGGCGAGGGTGATGCGCCAGTCACGATCAGCGCGACTCACGCCGATATCGACGAACTGCGGATCCAGCACCACCTGACAGAAGCTCTCCTGAATCGCCTTCATCGCCGACGCCGCATCCCTTGGCCCGTTCAGGGTAATCGCCTGCACGTTGACCATCGGGTAGCGGGCGCTGGACATCGCCTGCTGTAAATCCACCACACCGCTGGCCGGCAGAATCAGGCGCGGATCGGCCGACAGCGGCGGTAATTCGCTGGACGCCTGGCTGCCACAACGTTGCGGCTGGCTGCGGTAGCTGTTGATCGATTCGATCAATTGCGACTCGTCGGTGGCCATGGCCGAAGTGGCCAGCGCCAGGCCCACGGACAACGCGGCGAGTCGCAGAACGGATGGCATGAAGCGCATGGAAATCTCCCTTGGGCTGAGTGCGCACATCATGCGCGAAAGGGCCCCGGTTCGTGTAATGTCTTTTTCTTCACGACGCGGATTTTTCTGTAGAACGATTCCGTGCAATTTGCCGTCTACACTCTGCGAAGACCCCGGAAACCGGGCGTCTCAACCACGTAACACTTCGCCCGCATGGGCCCTGCCGGAAGAATGATCATGCGATTGAACGGGTTGCTTTGCTGTCTTGCGTTGACCCTGCTGAGCGGCGCGGCACTGGCCACCGATCAGGCTCCGATCAAGGAAAAGGCCGAAGCGAAAGCCGAGGTTCTGGAAGAGAAGGCCGCCGACAAACCCGACGCGCCTCCGGCGCCCAAATCCGAGGCCATCACCCCGACTGAAGCACAGGCAGTGGACCCCGCTGGCGCCGCACCGCTGGACGATCCGATCACCTGTCTGGCACGCAGTATCTATTGGGAAGCCAAGGGCAAGGACAATGCCGACATGGAAGGCGTGGCCAGTGTGGTGATGAATCGCCTCGGGCATGACGGCTTTCCAGGCACCGTCTGCGAGGTGGTCAAGCAGGGCTCGGAAAGCAAAAGCTGCCAGTTTTCCTGGTGGTGCGACGGGCGTCCGGATCAGGTCAAGGAAGATGCCGAATACGCGCTGGCCAAGGAAATCGCCGGCAAGGCGCTGAACCGACAGCTCACCGATCGCACCCACGGCGCGCTGTATTTCCACGACCGCAACGTTCATCCGAGCTGGGCCAAGGAATACAGGAAAACCGCCGAGACCAGAAAATTCCTGTTCTACAAACCCGCAGGCGGGGACGCGCGTTAGGCGCAGACTTCCCGCACGCAATTGCGCAGCCAGCGATGCGCCGGATCGGCGTCCATGCGCGGATGCCAGAGCATCGACACGCTGATGTCCGGCATCCGGAATGGCAGGGCGAAGCTGTGCAAACCCGTTCGCAGTTTGCTGGTGTGACGCTCCGGGACGGTGGCGATCAGGTCCGACTCACGGACCAGCGTCAGCGCCGCCGAAAACCCGCCGAACGAGGTGACGATATCCCGCGTCATGCCGAAGGCGAGCAATGCCTCGTCCACCGGGCCGCTGCTGCGCCCCCGTCGTGACACCAGAATGTGCTGGCCTGCGGCAAAGCGTTTGGCGCTGACCTTGCCGCTACTCAATGGATGCCCCTCGCGTACCACACCAATCCACTGATCGCGGAACAGGATGCGGCTGTGCAGCGTCGGGTCGGTGCTGTCGTCGACCACGCCGGTTTCCAGATCCACCCGGCCTACGCGCAATAGCGTGCTGTCTTTGTCAGCCTTTTGCACAAAGCGCAGGCGCACGCCGGGCGCCTCTTCGGCGATGCGGGCGAGCAGGGCGGCGGCGAAGGTTTCGACAAAACCGTCGGTGTTGCGCAGGGTGAAGGTGCGGCGCAACTGGCCGGGATCGAGCACTTCTGCCGGGCGCAAAACCGCTTCGGCTTCCTGCACCAGATAACTGACCCGGTCACGCAGCTCCAGCGCACGCGGGGTCGGCACCAGTCCGCGACCGGCGCGCACCAGCAGCGGATCCCCGGTGGTTTCGCGCAGCCGGGCCAGCGCCCGGCTCATGGCTGACGGACTCAAGCGCAGGCGTTCGGCGGCGCGGGCGACGCTGCCTTCGCTCAGCAGCACGTCGAGGGTGATCAACAGGTTCAGATCCGGCGCATTCATGACATGGCGTTCCATGCAGGTATCAAGTGCAAAGCATGCGTCTTGCGCCTTGTATTGTCGAGGCTCAGGCTATGTCCCATGACTTCTGCCCAGTGAGCCCCCCATGCACCGAGAACCCCTGAGCCCTTCAGCCCGCTGGGCGGTGACCAGTCTGGCGCTGTCGATGCTGATGCCGTCGCTCGACACCAGCATCGCCAACGCCGGATTGCCGACGCTGGCGGCGGCGTTCGATGCGACGTTTCAACAGGTGCAGTGGATCGTGCTGGCCTATCTGCTGGCGGTCACCACGTTGATTGTCAGCGTCGGGCGTTTGGGTGATGGGTTTGGGCGGCGTCGCTTGCTGTTGATCGGCATCGGCATCTTTACCGCCGCTTCGCTGGCCTGCGCACTGGCGCCGAGCCTTGCCTGGCTGATCGGTGCGCGGGCGGTACAAGGCCTGGGCGCGGCGATCATGTTCGCGCTGACGGTGGCGCTGGTGGCCGATGCGGTGCCCAAATCCCGGGCCGGCAGTGCGATGGGGTTGCTGGCCACGATGTCAGCGACCGGCACCACCCTCGGGCCGTCGCTCGGCGGGCTGTTGATGGCGCATGTCGGCTGGCAGTCGATCTTTGTGATCAACGTGCCGTTGGGCTTGCTCAATGCGTGGTTGGTGTATCGCTATCTGCCGAAGGATCGGATCGTACGTTCGGGTGTTGCATTTGATTATCCCGGCACCGCCATACTGATGCTGACGCTGGCGGCCTATGCGCTGGCGATGACAATCGAAGGACTTACCCCGACGTTGCTGTTGCTCAGTCTGTTGGGTGTGGGGTTGTTCATCCTGGTCGAGAAACGGAGCAAGGCGCCGCTGATTCACCTGTCATTGTTCACCGACACGCGAATCAGCAGCAGTCTGGCGCTGACCTTGCTGGTGACGACAGTGATGATGACCACGCTGGTGGTCGGGCCGTTTTACCTGAGCCGAGGTTTGGGTCTCACCAGCACGCAGGTAGGACTGGTGTTGTCGATCGGGCCGTTGCTGGCGGCGTTCAGCGGCGTACCGGCCGGGCGTCTGGTGGATCGTTTCGGCGCGCGGCGAATGGTGCCGGGTGCGTTGCTCGGCCTGGCCTGCGGATGTGGTCTGTTGGCGCTGTTTCCGGTGAGTTTCGGAGTGCTTGCATACGTGCTGCCGATCACGGTGGTGGCCTTGAGTTATGCGCTGTTCCAGGCTGCCAACAACACCGGGTTGATGTCCGGCGTTGCTCAGGATCAGCGCGGCGTGGTTTCGGCCATGCTCGGGTTGTCGCGCAATCTGGGCCTGATCACCGGGGCGGCGGCGATGGGCGCGGTGTTTGCACTGGCCACGGACGATCCGACTCAGGCACCGACCGCGGTCATCGCAGGCGGCTTGCACATGACCTTCGGTGTGGCCACGGCGTTGATGTTCGCGGCGTTTGCGCTCGGTGCCTTCACGCACCTGCGTCTCGCGTCTCCCGTGCCGGAAAGAACAGTTCAAAGCAGGTGATGCCGTCGGCGCTGCTGACGCTGTAGCGGCCCTGATGCAACTGCATGATGGTCGCGACAATCGACAGGCCCAGTCCGTTGGATTGGGCGGAGCGCTCGCGGGACGGATCGACGCGATAGAAACGCTCGAACAGCCGCGACAAATGTTCCGCCGGAATCGTCGCGCCCTGATTGCGTACCCGCAGGTAGCTACCGTCCGCTTCGGCGATGGCTTCGACCTGCAACGTTGAATCCGCCGCGCCGTACTTGATCGCGTTGGCGCACAGATTGGCCAGCGCCCGACGCAGCAGCATCGGTTCGGCCCAGATCACGCCGCTGCCACTGGCCTCGATGGTGACACCGACGTCCGCCGCCAATCCCTCGAAGTAGTCAGCAATGCGCTGCATTTCATCGCCGGCGTCCAGCTCCTGACGCTGGCTCAATGCGCTGGCCGGGTCGGTACGGGCGAGAAACAGCATGTTGTCGAGCATCCGCGCCAGCCGTTCGAGTTCTTCGACGTTGGAGGCGAGCAGCTGCTGATAGGCGTCGACGCTGCGGTTCTGTTGCAACGCGACCTGGGTTTCACCGAGCAGGTTGTTGATCGGCGTGCGCAGTTCGTGGGCCATGTCGGTGGAGACCTGACTGAGTTGCGCAACCCCTCGGTCAAGTCGGTCCAGCATCGCATTGAAAGACTCGATCATCGGCTGCAATTCCCGAGGCGTGCCTTGGCGGTCGAGGCGTTCGCCGAGGTTGGCGATGCCGATCCCGTGGGCATGCCGGGCAATCCGCCGCAATGGCAGCAGGCCGCGATACACCAGCAGGCAGCCGACCAGCGCCAGCACGATCGCGGCCAATGATGCGAGGCCGTACACACTGAGCCGGTAATTGGCGAGCATTGCCGTGCGCTCGGTCATCAGGCGTCCGGTGAGCACCTGCAGGTTGCCCAGATCGCCCGAGTCGATGGTCGCCGCCACCGCCGAAAACGGCACACCGTCGACGCTCGGCAAGTGCTGTACATCGCTCAGGGCCATCGGATGATCGATCGGTACGGCGGGCAAGTTCGGGGTGGCGAGGTTGCCGGGGTTGACCACCAGCAGCGGCGGCTGGCCGGGTGCGCCGATGGTCAGCAAGGCTTCGCGGTTGCCCAGCATATTCTGGAACAGCGCCGGTTTGGTCTTGATCAATTCCAGCGTGTTGCTGTCGTTGAGGATGGTGCGCAACTGATCGATGCGACTGACCAACTGGATATCGTCGCGGCGGGTCAGTTGCTCTTCCAGCTGGTTGTAAAGCGCCGCGCCGAGGCCTGCCAGCGCCGCGAAGGCGAGCACGGCGAAGACCAGCGCCAGACGCAAGGTCAGGGAATAAGTGCCGGCGATTTTCATGGCTGAGTATCGAAGCGGTAGCCGATGCCGCGCACGCTGTGGATCAGCTTGAGCGGGAAAGGATCGTCGATCTTCGCCCGCAGGCGGCGCACGGCGACATCGACCACATTGGTGTCGCTGTCGAAATTCATGTCCCACACCCGCGAGGCGATCAGCGAACGCGACAGCACCTGGCCGGTGTGGGTGGCGAACAGTTGCAGCAGGGCGAACTCCTTGTTGGTCAGGGTGATCCGGTTGCCGGCGCGGGTGACCCGACGCTTGAGCACGTCGATCTGCAGATCGGCCACCTGCAATTGCTCTTCTTCATGGATCGGCCCGCGCCGGGTCAGGGTGCGCAGGCGTGCCACCAGTTCGGCGAAGGAAAACGGCTTGATCAGGTAATCGTCGGCGCCCAGTTCCAGGCCTTTGACCCGGTCGGCGATGTCGTCGCGGGCAGTCAGGAACAGCACCGGCGTGTCGGTTTCCTTGCGCAGCCGGCGCAGGACTTCCCAGCCATCCATTTTCGGCATCATCACGTCCAGCACGATCACATCGAAGTCGAATTCCAGCGCCAGGTGCAGGCCGTCGGCGCCGTCCCGGGCCAGGCTCACGCTGTAGCCCAGTTCCTGCAAGCCGTTGAGCAGGTAATTGCCTGCCTTGGGTTCGTCTTCGACAACAAGGATATTCATGGGCACTGTGCCTCAATTGTCATTGATGCAGCCGCTGCCTTGCACCTGATAGTCCAGCACATGTTCACGGCCCTGGTGGTCGAGGTAGTTGAGCTGCGCGGGGATCACGCCGCAAGCCTGGGAAATATCGGTGCTGGAGAGGACTTTGTCGACATCCAGGTGCACGTAGAAGCCGTTGGTGTCGTGAATGACCGTGCGCTCAGGCATTTCAGCGGCGAACACGGAACCGGTGGCGAGGAGGGCGGTGAAGGCGAGGATCAGGGTTTTCATGATGGGTCACTCGAGTCGTTGAAGTTGATCGGCGTTCTGGCCGGGACAACTTCAAGCTACCGGGCGATCCGCTCGGCAAACCGACAACTCGATGACAAATCTGTAATAAACCGAACCTGTGGGAGCCAGCGCACTCCCACAGAGTATTCAGCTGGCGTGGGTGCTGAGAATGCTCGCGATCTGTTGCGGCTGGCAGTTGAGGTACGGCGAGGATTTCAGCCACTGCTGATCCGGGTACCAGGAGAACATGAATTGACCATTCTTCAGGCTGTCGATCACCCGTTTGGCAACCTGCGGTCGCACCGCCGGGCAACCCTGGCTGCGGCCCAGACGGCCGGTACGTTTGCTCCAGAACGGGTTCACGTAGTCGGCGGCGTGGATCACGATGGCGCGGTCACGGGCCATGTCGTTGATGCCCGGTTCCAGACCGTCCATGCGCAGCGAGTAACCGTGGGTGCCCTGGTAACTTTCCTGGGTGCGGAACAGGCCGAGGCTGGACTGAAAACTGCCTTCACGGTTGGAGAATCGGGTGGCGAAGTTTTCCCCGGAGTTAGAACCGTGGGCGACCAGATCGCGCAGCACCAGTTTTTTCCGGGTCAGGTCGAAGATCCACAACCGGCGCTCGGTGGACGGCTGCGAATAGTCGATGATCGCCAGGTGACGGGACTGCTTCGCGCCGTTGTTGATCGCACATTGCATGGCGTTCAAGGCACCTTTCAGCGCCTGGGGATTGAGTTCCGGAGCGGCGTGCGCGAGGCTGGTGTACAGAACCGGCGAAGAGGTGCCGGCGGCAAAGGCTGGACTGGTCAGCACGCCAATGGCGGTGGCAGTCAGCAGAAGTCGGCGCAAAAACGTCAACATTTAAAGTGAGTCTCCACTTGCTACTTGTTTGGCACTTAGGCTCCTGACGTCCAGTCGTCCCCGGCAAGCCCGCGAATCGGGCCTGACTGTTCACCGCACCTGAGGTAAGGTTGACCGTCAATCAGGACGGCCATGGATTGGAGTAAAGCAGTTGTTCAAAAAGTACGCATGCTACTTGAGCATTTGTTTGCTCGCTGCGCCGTTTGTCGCTTGCGCCGAAGAGCCGTTGCCGGGACTCCCGACGCTGCCGCCCGTGCCGACGGAAATGCCCATCGAGCCGCAGAGCCCGTTGCAGGCTGCGCTGATCAGTCTGCCCCAGGCGTGCCCGACGATCGGCACCAGCCTCAGCGGCCCGGCGCTGGATCAGTTGCGCGCCTTCTACCAGCAGCAGGACTGGCTGCCGGTATGGGCCGATGGCGGGCAATTGCCGGCCTTGCATGCGCAATTGCAGCTGTTGGCCGACGATGGCCTGAACCCGAAACGCTACCCGGTGGCGCTCACTGCCCCGCAGGACGGCGAACTGTGCGCCGACATCGAGATCAGCCGTTACTACCTGCAAGCCCTGCAGGATCTGCATTACGGCCGCCTGTTGCAATCGCACTTCGAACCGCTGTGGCATTCCGACGAAACGCCACGCGACCGACAGGCCGAATTGCTCGCCATCGCCGTACCGGGCGTGCGCAACGTTCCGGCCGCCTTCGATCTGGCCCGCCCGCAGCTGGCGCAGTACCAGAATCTGCGTCATCTCTACGCAGCTCAACGCCTGAAAGCCTTGCCGCAGTGGACATCGGTGGGCAACGGCCCGTTGCTGCGTCCGGACATGGAAGACAAACGCGTGCCGGAACTGGCCCGACGGCTGTACAGCGAAGGCTACCTGAGCAGTGTGGTCGGCACGCCGGACAACGCTTATCACGGCGTATTGGTGGAGGCGGTGAAGAGCTTTCAGGCCAACCATTCGTTACAGGCCGACGGAGTGGTCGGTCCGGGAACGATTGCCGAACTCAACATCAGTCCGCTGACCCGTCGCGAACAGTTGCGGGTCAACCTTGAACGTTTCCGCTGGATGGCTCAGGACATGGAGCCGGACGGTCTGCTGGTCAACGTCGCCGCTGCCGAACTGACGCTTTATCAGGGTGGCTTGCCGGTGTGGCAGACCCGCACCCAGGTCGGGCGCGCCGAGCGCCAGACCCCGCTGCTCAAATCCCGAGTCACGCGCCTGACCCTGAACCCGACCTGGACCGTGCCGCCGACCATCTGGAAGGAAGACAAACTGCCGGAGATCCGCAAGGACCAGACCTTCCTCAGCCGTCAGAACCTGCAAGTGCTCGACGCCAACGGCCAGCCGCTGGCCGCCGCCGACATCGACTGGGACAACCCCGGCAACATCCTTCTGCGTCAGGACGCCGGGCCGCGCAACCCGCTGGGGCAAATGGTCATTCGGTTCCCCAACCCGTTCTCGGTGTACCTGCACGACACGCCGAGCAAGGCGCTGTTCGACAAGGGGCCACGGGCGTTCAGTTCCGGCTGCGTGCGGGTCGAGCATCCGATGAAGCTGCGCGATTTCCTGCTCAGCCCGGCGGAGAAGGCGCGTACCGACACCTTGCTCGCCACCGGCACCACCCATGAATTCCGCCTGAGCAATCCGGTGCCGATCCTCATGACCTACTGGACGGCACAGGTCGATGGCCAGGGTCGTGTGCTTTACGCGCCGGACATCTACAGCCGAGACAGCGCGTTGCTGGCGGGGCTGGACCGGGCGCATTGATTTTTGCGGTTTGACTCGCCTGGCGGCAGGTCATTTTTTGAGGAAGGACAGGATGTTTGTCTGTGTCCCTTTCGAAGCGGCGCCGCTCAGGATTTCGCTCATGGAAAACAACTTGCTGGGATTGTAGGTGCCGCCGTTGTAGAGCATGACACCGTTCACCGTTGCCTCGAAAAACGCCCTCCGGAGTTTCAGATGGCAAATACTGTTCTTGAGGTCAGTCAGGACGGCATCGGCACTGGCATTGACCAGATCGGACATGTTTCGGACGTCGAACAGCAGGATCTGCATGACCTTGCTCCCCATCAGTTTTTTTCTAGCCGTCAATTGATTCTCAATGCTGCGCCCGCCAAATCCCTTGTCTGTCCAGAAGGTATCGGACATATAGATTTTGAAGTTGTTGACTCGCGGCGTTTTCAGTTCGATGGCGTAAAAAACGCTGTTCAACATGACGAAATAGTCCGGGTAGGAGACTCTTCCCGCCTGGCAGTAACCTTCTGCCATCGGATTTTCTTCGCGACCGATGACCAATTCGCCACCGGAAGTTTGTCTGACAGTGAACGCCCCATCTCCGGTGACACCTGGCTCAGGAACAGTGCAGGTGCTTTCCGATCCCGGGTTGTAAGCGCCGAAATTTTTGTCCCGTCGCAGGAAGGTGTAGCCGACCCCCTGCAACACCTCATAGAGCACCGCTTGGGATTCGCTCTCTTTGATCACCGCCCGATGATGTAGATATAGCTCGTCGTCCCGCTGTTTGTATTCGGTCACTTCCATGGCCATCGAGGATGAGGCTGCTGCCGCCATCATCGGATCTGAGGATGAAGCGAACCCGAACGAAGGGCTTGATGATGGGGACGGGGTGGAAAATGGCGCGCCGATGAATGGCGCAAGTGTTGAAGAAAACGGATTCCCGCCGAGCGAAATTGAAGGTGGAAACGATGTGCCCGGCATATTCAACGGCACGGTGTTATGAGCGCTGTTGATGCGCACGCAGGGCATGCTGCTGAGTGTGGAGGGCGGCATCATGTGGTGCTCGGATCGGATTATTCTCCGATTGCACTGGCTGCAAACCGCAAGACCCCATTCTGACTCGATGATCTTTTCATCACTGGCGCACCAGTGCATGCCTTCACATTGATAGAAATGTGTCATTCCCTGACCCTGCTGTTGTCACGCATGGAAGACACCACGGCAGCACCCGTGGGATCTCAATCGAGCCTAGCAGAAGTTGGCGGGTGCGCACTGGCGGCGGAGGGTGAGCTTCAACGATTGGTGCGCTTCCAGAAGAACCGCGCCAGCCACGCATCCACGCTCAACTTGCCTGCCCCGGCAAACACCAGCGGCACCAGCGCAGCCAGATAAATCGCCGGCAGTTTGAAGTTGCCGAACCCCTTGTTGGTGATCGCGTAACCCTGGGCCAGTTCACTCAGCGATGACCAGTCCGCCGGCCAGTGCACGGCAGCGGTGGCAACGACGGTCACGACAATCAGCGAAATCGCCGAAATCCGCGTGCCGAATCCGACCAGGATTGCCAGTGCGCAGATCAGCTCGGCCCACATCGACAGCTCCCAGTTCAGCGTGGCGGGCAAGTGGTCGAAGGGAAACGGAAACCGCTCCTGAATGTCTTCGAACCAGTTCTGGCCGTTGAATTTCTCCAGTCCCGATTCGAAAAATTCCCAGGCGATGAACAGGCGCAAGGTCAGCGGCGCGAGCCACTGGCCGGCGCGGTCGAGGTTCACATGCAGGCCTTTGACGGCCGACGAGAGAGCTGTGGTCATGGGAAGGCTCCATTCATTCAAGAGAAAACGGGGCACCGACGTGCCCCGAAAAAAGGGTTACTCGCCGGCGCCGCACTTGCCTTCGCCGCATTTGCCTTCCGAGGTTTTTTCCGCAGAGTCGGCCTTGGCCTGGGTCTGGCTGTAGCCGTGATCCAGTTGCTTGACGCTGAACGCTTCCGAGGCCGAAGCTGCGTTGGACAGGGCCAGGCCACCGGCAAGCAGCAGGCCGAGAGTCAGGGAGGTTTTCGAGAGCTTGGTCATGGTGAATCTCCGATGCGATGTTTGAGTTCAAAGGCTTGATCGGGGCTGCCGATCGACAGGTTCATTTGAACGCCGGGCTGTATCGCTGATGTGTCGCGAAGGGCCGGATTTGTGCGCGGGATGTGTCGGGCGTCGGGCCGTACACACTGCGATACACAGCGCCGGTGTGATTCGATTGCCGGGCGCAGCGTCTAGCCACGGTGTCCCCGCAATCCCATGGGGCGAGACTTCGGAACCCGGCATGCAAGCGCTGTTGAACGAGATCCTTGACGCTGTCCGGCCCCTGATCGGGCAGGGCAAGGTGGCTGACTACATTCCCGCCCTCGGCACCGTGCCGGCCAATCAACTGGGCATCGCCGTGTATGGCAACGACGGCGAGATGTATTGCGCCGGCGACGCCGAGACGCTGTTCTCGGTGCAGAGTATTTCCAAGGTGTTCAGCCTGGTGCAGGCCATCGAACATTCCGGCGAGGCGATCTGGGAGCGCCTGGGCCACGAGCCGTCCGGCCAGCCTTTCAACTCGCTGGTGCAGTTGGAATTCGAGCGTGGCCGCCCGCGCAATCCGTTCATCAATGCCGGGGCGCTGGTGATCTGCGACATCAACCAGTCGCGCTTTGCGGCACCGGCATTGTCGATGCGCGATTTCGTGCGACGGTTGTCGGGCAACCCGCAGGTGATGGTCGACGGCAAGGTCGCCGATTCCGAATACCAGCATCGCGCGCGCAACGCGGCGATGGCGTACCTGATGCAATCCTTCGGCAACTTCCACAACGACGTTGAGGCGGTGCTGCGCAGCTACTTCAGCCACTGCGCGTTGCGCATGAACTGCATCGACCTGGCCCGGGCCTTCTGTTTCCTGGCCAACGACGGTTTCTGCAAACACAGCGGTGAGCAGATTCTTACTCGCCGCCAGACCCAGCAAGTCAACTCGATCATGGCCACCAGCGGCCTCTACGACGAGGCCGGCAACTTCGCCTACCGCGTCGGCTTGCCGGGCAAGAGTGGCGTCGGCGGCGGCATCGTTGCGGTGGTGCCGGGGCAGTTCTCGGTGTGCGTGTGGTCGCCGGAGCTGAACACGGCGGGCAACTCGCTGGCAGGGATGGCGGCGCTGGAAATGCTCAGTTCGCGGATTGGCTGGTCGGTATTCTGAGGCCGTGTTGCTTTGAGGGAGGCCAACCTATACATTTTCCGGCCGCCCTCAATATGGTGAATCCGCTCCATGTCTCTCGCGCTCGAACGTCTCGTCGCTGGCACGCCTATCCCTTTCGCCGGTAACCGCGTCACCGTGGTCAGCCCCGAACTGGCCGAGCGTTTCCGACCCGGCGACCACCTGCTGGTGGAGCAGGTGAGCGGCGAGCTGTTGCTGATTCCGGTGGTGGATCAGCAGGCCGCATCGGTGGCGATCGAGCGTGCAGCGGCGGCGTTTACTGCGTTGTCCGCTGTGCCGGATGAGGCCATCAGCCGCTTCTTTGATCTGTTCGCGCAACGTCTGGAAAACCCGGACGCCTGGGCGCTGATCGAAACCGCCAACCTCGCCGACATCGAACGAGCCAAGGCTCGCGGTCGTTCCACTACCCGTTTGCTCGCCGACGAGCGCATGCGCCGCGACATGATCGCCGGCCTGCGCGCCTGGCGTGATGCGCCGGCCACCCGTGGCAAAGTGATCAGCAGCGTCGAGCATGACGGCTGGAAGGTCGAGCAGGTGGTGTCGCCGCTGGGCATCGTCGCATTCGTGTTCGAAGGCCGGCCAAACGTCTTCGCCGACGCCGCCGGTGTATTGCGCACCGGCAACACCGCCGTGCTGCGCATTGGCAGCGATGCGCTGGGCACCGCGCAAGCCATTGTCACTCACGCCTTGAACCCGGCGCTGGCCGATGCCGGTCTGCCGGCGGGTGCGGTGTCGCTGGTGGAGAGCGTCAACCACGCCGCCGGTTGGGCGATGTTCGCCGACCGGCGTCTGTCGCTGGCGGTGGCCCGTGGTTCGGGCCGTGCGGTCAGCCAGTTGGGCAGCATCGCCCAACAGGCCGGCACCGCCGTCAGCCTGCACGGCACCGGCGGCGCGTGGCTGATTGCTGATCGCGATGCCGACGCCAAGCGCTTTGCCGCTGTGGTGCGCAACTCGCTGGACCGCAAGGTTTGCAACACGCTGAACGTCTGCCTGATCCAGCGCGACCGCGCCGCCGAACTGGTGCCGCTGTTCCTCGACGCCTTGCAGCAAGCCGGTACCGCGCGCGGTCAGGGCTGCAAACTGCACATCGTCGAAGGCAGCGAAAGCTACCTGCCGAGCGACTGGCAGAACGCGACGGTCGAGGTCTATCGGGCCGAGGGTTACCAGACCGAAGCCCTGGCCGAACCCTTGCCGGAAGCGCAATTGGGCCGCGAGTGGGAATGGGAAGAAACCCCGGAAGCCAGCCTGATGATCGTCGACGATCTGGATCAGGCCATCGCGCTGTTCAATCGCTACAGCCCGCAGTTCACCGTGTCGTTGATCAGCGAAGATGCGGCGGTTCAGGAGCGTTTCTACAGCGCGGTCAACGCGCCGTTCGTGGGTAACGGCATCACCCGTTGGGTCGATGGCCAGTACGCGCTGAACAAGCCGGAACTGGGCCTTTCGAACTGGGAAAGCGGCCGCCTGTTTGCCCGCAGCGCGATCCTCTCCGGTGACGGCGTGTTCACCGTACGCAGCCGCATGACGCAAATCGATCTGAGCGTAAAACGCTGAACAGAACAACGCCGCGCCCGTCGCAATGACGGGTGCGGCGTTGTGTTTTCAAGCAGCATCGACTGCCTGACCGTACACCGCGCACGTCGACGGTTGCTCGGCCAGCGAGACGAAGGTACGGCGGTCGGCACTCAGCGCGTCGATCGAGCCGGTCTCGATGTCGTACACCCAGCCATGCAGATTCAGCAGGCCTTTCTCCTGGGCCAGGCGCACGCTCGGGTGAGTCTGGATGTTCGCCAGTTGCGCGATCACGTTTTCCCGCACCATCGAACTCAGCTTGGCCGCGTCATTGGCGTGTGGCCGCGATTCGTTGACCACTTTCGCCGACTCTGCGTGTTGCAGCCAGCCGCTGACGGCGGGCAGGTGATCCATGCATTTGCACTGGGCGATAGCAGTCATGGCGCCGCAGTCGGAGTGGCCGCAGATCACGATGTCGGTCACGCCGAGCACGGCTACCGCGTATTCCACCGTCGCTGAAACCCCGCCCGGATGCGGGCTGTAGGACGGCACGATATTGCCGGCGTTGCGGATCACGAACAGCTCGCCGGGTTCTTGCTGGGTCAGCAGTTCCGGGACGACGCGGCTGTCGGAGCAGGTGATGAACAAGGTGCCCGGGGTTTGGGTGGTCGCCAGGTGTTTGAACAGTTCGGTGCGTTGCGGAAACGCTTCGTTCTGGAACTTCAGGAAGCCTTCGATCAGGTTTTTCATGGTGTGTCCTCTCAGTTCGAACAGCCGGAGCCGAATTCGCTGTATTGAAGAATGTGTTTTGCGCCGTGGCTGTCGAGGTAAGTCATCTCGACCGGCACTACGCCGCAGACGTCGGCGACCGGGGTGATGCTCACGACTTCAGCGATATCCAGCGACATGCCGTAGCGATAGGCGACGGCCTCTTCATCAGCCTGGGCCTGGGCGGCAAGGCCGGCGAGCAGGGCCAGGGGCAACAGAATTTTTTGCATGGGGCAGCCTCCAGACGGATGTGGTGACGACTTGGTAATTGAGGTTTGGAGGGGCCCGCACGCGGGATGCGGGCCCGGGATGGATCAGAACGGACGCAGCGGGAGGAACTTGCCGTCGAGGGTGACCACGGCGCGGGAACCGCCTTCAGGGTCTTCGACTTTCTTGATGTCGAGCTTGAAGTTGATCGCGCTGATGATGCCGTCGCCGAACTGCTCGTGAACCAGTGCTTTCAGCGTGGTGCCGTAGATCTGGATCATCTCGTGGAAGCGATAGATGGTCGGGTCGGTCGGCACACCGTCGAGGCTGCCGCGCAGCGGGATGATCTGCAGGGCGGCGACGTCTTCGGCACTCAGCTCAAGCTTGTCGCCGACCACTTCGGCAGCGGCTTTCGGCAGTGGATGCTGGCCGAGGAGGGCGGCGGTGACGTAAGCCAGGCTCAGGCCGGTGCCGTCGGCCAGATCCTGCCACGACAGGTTTTTCTGTGCCTTGGCATCCAGGGCGCGGGTGGTCAGAGCGATGCGGCTGTCGTTGTAGGCTTGGGATTGCATGGTGCTTCTCCTTTCGGGGTTGGCTTGCTGTGTGGGATTCATCTTCTGCCGATTGATCCATAGCGTCCAAGACCGATATACAATGCAAAGCATAAGCACTGCCTATAGATGGAGCGTTCCATGCTGCTGCGACATTTGCGATACCTGCTGGCCGTGGCCGATCACGGCGGCTTCACCCGGGCGGCCGAGGCGCTGCATGTGTCGCAGCCGACCCTGTCGCAACAGATCCGCCAACTGGAGGAAAGCCTCGGTGTGGATCTGTTCGACCGCACCTCGCGCTCGGTGAAACCGACTGATGCCGGTCAGGCCTATATCGAATGCGCGCGACGGGTGCTGGTGGAACTGGAGGCGGGCAAGCGCGCGTTACATGACGTGAAGGATCTGTCCCGAGGCTCGCTGCGACTGGCCATGACGCCGACGTTCATGGCGTACCTGGTCGGGCCGTTGGTGCGTGATTACGTGGCGCGGTATCCGGGGATTCATCTGGAAATTTTCGAGTTGTCGATGGACGACATCGAGGCCGGGCTGGCGGATGACTCGCTGGATATCGCGATTGCCTTCACACCGGTGCGCAATCCGGACATTGAGTGCATTCCGGCGTTTGTCGAGACGTTGGGGGTGATGGTCGGGCGTGAGCATCCGCTGTACGACAGCGCTTCAGTGCTGACCCCGGATGACATTGCGCAGCTGGATTTTGCCTTGCTGGCGCCTGACTTCTTCACGCGTTTGTCGATCGATGAGTACTTCCGCCACAACGGCATCACGCCCAAGGTGCAGATCGAGGTGAATTCGGTGAGTACGTTGCTGGAAGTGATCCGGCATGCGCCGATTGCGACCATGTTGCCGGAGGCGATTGCGACCGAGGACCGGGCATTGCGTCGGTTGCGGGTCGAGAGCGAGGCGCCGCAGCGGGGAGCGGCGTTGTTGCGGCGCCAGAATAACTATCACAGTGCGGCATCGGTGGCGTTCATGGAGATGGTGCTGGAAACCCGTTCATGAGCATTGTTTGCGAGCAATAAAAAAGGGCCTGCTCCTTATCGGAAGCAGGCCCTTTTGTTTATTGAAGTTAGAACTTAGTAGAACCGATCAATCACCCGAACTTCGTTCTTGTTCTGCATCGAGTCCCACGCCTGTTTCAGCGTTTGCAGAACATTACCGATGAAGTCCTTGTCGGCCGCGGCTTTCTTGCCGACATAGCCGTGGCCGCGGCGGTACATCTTCAGGCGGGCCAGCAGGTTCTGGTTGTTCCGGTCGAACTCTTCTTCACCAGCATGGGGCGACAGGCAGTCGATATGGACCTGACCCGACTTGCTGATCCACAGAATATGGCTGTCGTGGCTGTCTTTTTGCGCAGCGAACATACGAGCCAGTTCTTCGATAGTAGGTTGATTGTTCAGATTCATGATATTGCCCCTTGACCAGTCTGGTGATCTTTCAAAGTTGATTCGCTAATACAGGTAGCCCATCGGTTAGTTGATCCCTGGCACCGAAACCAGGACGTCAGCGGTCGCCCGTGTGAAGTACGGGGTCATGCGTCTGTTGCATGTAGTCGTGTTGAATAACTGCTACGCAATAGCGTCACAACGAGGAGAAGCAGCGAAAACCGGGAGGCTCCTTGACGACGTTTTCAGGGTCGACCACAAGCGTCTTGAGAATTTTCGCCAGCGCTTCTCGTCCTTGTACTGGACGTTCAGGCCAGGTCAGCTTCTTCAATCTGCCTTGTGGGCAGCGTGTATCCGGAAAAAACAGCTCGGCGGTCAGACGAGCTTGCTCAAGCGTGTTGCCAGTGCTCCCGATCGGGGAGACGTCTGCATCATGCAAAAGCAAAACGACGCCGTCAACGGTTTTGTAGTGATTATTTTTGGTCACTACATATTGTCGGACAAAGTCATTCTGGAATGAAAAAAGCGGCGTTCAGGCAGCGGGAGAAAGGTTGCGCAGGCAGTAAAACGTGCAGGGATAGCCGTCCACTGTTTTGGTCTGGCGGGTAAAGTCGCCGCCGCTCAGCTCGGGGATGAGCCGGGCCCAGAACCGCTGTGCAGGCAGGTTGGCGTCGACATGGAAAATCTGCCACCGACCGGGCAAATGGCTCAAGAGGGCAGAGGCGACAAACTGCGCGACGCCTTGGCCACGCCAGCGTCGGCTGACGAAGAAATAGCCGATGTTGTAGTCGGCGCCTTCGATGAGGAGGTGGTCATCCACGGTCACGAATCCCGCCAGTTCGCCGTCGACGTGGATCAGGAATGGTCGCGTCGCCGGCTGGCGCCAGTAATCGTCTTTCAACTGGATCGGGAAGAACCCATGCCCGCCGAGCTTCAGCGGGAGCCACTCGCTGAAGTCATAGGTGTAGAACTGCATCAGGTTTTCGAGGGTGTCCAGTTCGTCGCGCCGGGCGACGCGCAGTTCGATGACAGACATGCCGCTGACTCCTGACCATCACTGCAGAAACAGTAGCGTGCGGCGGGCTATTTGGCTGCCGGTTTCGCCGAGCGTTTGCTGGTTCCGGTGGTTTTACGCCGGGTGGTCTTGCGTTTGTTCTTCCACGGCGCAGCGGCCTTGCCTGCGGGCGGCGGGCCGCTGATGGTCAGGCTCAGCCCGGCACAGCGGGTCACTTGCTTGCTCATCCACGCCGCCTGCTTGGTGACGAACTCTTCCAGACTCATCTCGCCGCTTTGCACCATGTCCAGCGCCTGCTCCCAGATCGCTGTGGTGCCGGGGTCGGCAATTGCGCGCGGCACGGCGTCGATCAGGCTGAACGCGGCAGGTGTGGCGGACAGCGCCTTGCCGTTCTTCACCAGATAACCACGATCCAGCAACCCTTGAATGATCGAGGCGCGGGTGGCTTCGGTGCCGATGCCGGTGGTGTCCTTGAGTTTCTGCTTGAGCAGCGGATCTTCCACCAGTTTGGCGACGTTCTTCATCGCCTTGATCAGGTCGCCTTCGGTGTAGGGCTTGGGCGGCTGCGTCCACAGGTCCTTGAGTTTCACGTCTGCGATTGCGCACTCGGCGCCTTGGGTGAACGTCGGCAAGGTTTGCGGGGCCGGCGCTTCACGACCCTTGGCCGGTGCCAGCGCTTCGGGCAACGCGCGTTTCCAGCCCGGTTCGATGATCTGCTTGCCAACCGCGCGCAAGGCTTCACCGGCGCAATCGAAATCGGCCTGGGTGCGGTCGTATTCGTGATTGGGCAGGAACTGCGCCAGATACCGCGCGCGAATCAGCGTGTAGACCGCGCGGTGCTTGCCGGTCAGGCGTTCGAGATTTTTCGCGGCAGCGGTCGGGATGATGCCGTGGTGAGCGCTGACCTTGGCGTCGTTCCAGGCGCGGGAGCGGCGTTGCGGCTCCAGATGCTCGCGTAGCGCTTCGAGGCTAGGGTCGGCCTGACGCAACGCCGCGAGAATCCCCGGCGCCTCGCTGTGCTGGCTCAGGGGCAGGTAGCCGCAATCGCTGCGCGGGTAGGTGATGACTTTGTAGGTTTCGTAGAGGGCCTGGGCGATGTCGAGGGTTTCCTGGGCACCGAGGCCGAGCTTCTTCGAGCAGACTTCCTGCAAGGTGCCCAGATCGAAGGGCAGGGGCGCCACTTCGCGCATGCGCTCGGTGCGCAGTTTGACCACTCGGGCGCTGGCAGCGCTGCTGATTGCGGCGGTTGCTTGCTGAGCGAGGGCTTGATTGAGGCAGCGATCCTGATCGTCACAGGCATCGTTCGGCGCACGCCATTGCGCCGTGAACGGCGTGCCGTTGTGCAGCAGTTGCACATCGATGGCCCAATACGCGACCGGCACGAAATCGGCGATGCTGCGGTCGCGATCCACCACCAGCCGCAACGTCGGCGTCTGCACGCGGCCCACCGGCAGCACGCCTTGATAGCCGGATTGCCGGCCAAGCAGGGTGAACAGTCGACTCATGTTCATCCCGATCAGCCAATCCGCCCGCGAGCGCCCCAGTGCCGAGTGATACAGGCTGAAGGTTTCAGCGCCCGGTTTCAGCGCCGCCAACGCCTTGCGAATCGAGGCTTCGTCCAGCGCCGATAGCCACAAGCGGCGGATCGGCCCGCGATAGCGGCAGTGCTCGACCAGCTCCCGGGCGATCATCTCGCCTTCCCGGTCGGCGTCGGTGGCGATGATCAGTTCGCTGGCCTCGCCGAGCAGGCGCTTGACCGCCTTGTACTGGCTGGCGGTACGCGGCTTGACGGTCATTTTCCATTTGTCCGGGATGATCGGCAGGTCCGCCAGCACCCAGCGCTTGTATTTGGCGTCGTAGGCGTCCGGCGGGGCAGTTTCCAGCAAGTGGCCGATGCACCAGGTCACCGTGACATCCGTTCCCAGCCAGCAGCCGTCGCCCCGACGCTTTGCGCCGAGCACGGCCGCAATGTCCTTAGCCTGGGAGGGTTTTTCACAGAGGTACAGCCGCATAACCACCGTCGTCGATCATTGCCCGAAGAGGCGCACAGGATGGCCTGACTCGGGCGAACGGGCAACTTTTATCTGTATGGATATACAGATAAAAGGATTGCCGGTCATGACAGCCCGCGTCGGGGCAATCCGGGACGCTATCGAGAAATTGATTAGCGCCCCCGTTGGCGGCTGTGGCAGGTTCAATCCGCCTAACAGGGCGAGTGACAGGACGATCTCGCCAGAAGATCGCCGTTTTTCTGTCTGATACTGACTCTTCAGAAACAAGGACGTACACCATGTCTCAACCTTCCTCCCAGGCCAGCAGCGCCTTCACCGCCGTCGACACCTTCAGCCACCTGTATGACCGTGGCACCGGGACCGTCAATGGCAAACCGTCGTTCACCGCCGACCAGGCTGCCGACGAAATCCTGCGCAAGGGCATGTCGTGGCAGGATAAGAATGCCGACGGCAAGATTGATCTGACCTACACGTTCCTGACCGACAAACCGTCGAACTACAACCCGAAACTCGGCAACTTCAGCGAGTTCAGCGCCCAGCAGAAAGCACAGGCCGTGCTGGCGATGCAATCGTGGTCGGACGTGGCCAATGTCACCTTCACCGAAGGCAAGGGTGGCGACGGTCACATGACCTTCGGCAACTACGACGTCAGCACCGGCGGCGCAGCGTTCGCCTACCTGCCACAGGGCAGCAGCTACGACGGCCAATCGTGGTACCTGATCAACGATCAATACCAGGTCAACAAGACTCCGGACACCAACAACTACGGGCGTCAGACCCTGACCCACGAAATCGGCCACACCCTTGGCCTGTCGCACCCGGGCGCCTACAACGCCGGCAACGGCAACCCGACCTACGGTGACGCCAAATACGCCGAAGACACCCGTGGCTACAGCCTGATGAGCTACTGGAGCGAGGCCAACACCGACCAGAACTTCAGCAAGGACGGCAGCGGTGCCTACGCCTCGGCACCGTTGATGGACGACATCGTCGCGGTGCAGAAACTCTACGGCGCCAACTTCGAAACCCGTGCCGAAAACACCGTGTACGGCTTCAACTCCAACGCCGATCGCGACTTCTACAGCGCCACCTCGAACTCCTCCAAAGTGGTGTTCTCGGTGTGGGACGGCGGCGGTAATGACACGCTGGATTTCTCCGGCTTCAGCCAGAACCAGAAGATCAACCTCAACGAAGGCTCGTTCTCCGATGTTGGCGGTCTGGTGGGCAACGTGTCCATCGCCCACGGCGTGACCGTGGAAAACGCCATTGGCGGTTCGGGCAATGACCTGCTGATCGGCAACGCAGCGGCCAACGACCTGATCGGCGGTGCCGGCAACGACATCATTTACGGCGGTGGCGGCGGTGATTCGCTGTGGGGCGGTGAAGGCGCGGACACCTTCGTGTTCGGCGCGGCCAGCGACTCGACCATGACCGCGCCGGACTGGATCATGGATTTCACCAGCGGCCTGGACAAGATTGACCTGTCGGGCATCGCCGGGTTCGCCACCGGCGTGGCCACGCTGAACTTCGTCAGCGGCTTCACCGGGCACGCCGGCGATGCGATCCTCACTTACTTCGAACAGACCAACCAGACCAGCCTGATGATCGACCTGACAGGCCAGGGGGCGGTGGACTTCGCCGTGGGTGTGGTGGGGCAGGCTGTGGCGACCGACATCGTCGCCTGATCTGAAAACGGAAAATCTGAAACGAAAAAACCGCAGTCCTTCGCAGGCTGCGGTTTTTTTGTTTTTGGACATCGCTCTACGACAGTGAAATCGGTTACTGCTCGGTCTCGAGGATCGACGTGGCGTGGGCATTACGTACTCTGGCAAACCACCAGAGAGCCGCCACGCCCAGCAGCGTCGCCAGCACGGCCAGAATCAGAATCACACGTTGCGTCCCCAGTGGCGCAGCGAGCAGTGCGACCAGCAGACCGGCCAGCGGTTGCGACAAGTTGTTGAGCAGGGTGATCACGCCCACGGTCTTGCCGAAGTCCTGAGGGGGAATGACTCGCTGGCGAATGCTGCGCATGTAAACGTTGAACATCTTGTCGAAGCCGACGATCAGCAGGAAACCCAGCACATAACCCGCCAGGTTCGGGCTCAGGGCGCTGATGAAGGCGCCGGCGGCGAGCATCGAATAGGCAACGCCACCCAGTACGCGCAAGGGCAATACCACCCGGGCGAGGAAAAACAGAATCACGATGGTGGTCACCGCGCCAGCCGCTTGCAGCACGGCGTAGTCGTCCTTGCCGGCGCTGTATTGACCGAGCACCATGGCCGCCGAAGTGGCCAGGGTGACCCCGACAATCAGGTTGACCCCGACTGCCAGGGTGATGATCTTTTTCAGCTCCGCCAGTTCGCGGATATGCCTGAAAGCGATGCGCAGAGGCTGCAGCCAGATGTCCTGATGCTGCTCGAACACCTCCAGGGTGATACGGCTGAAACGTTGCCACACCAGCATGCTGAGGTCGGCCAGCAGGAACAGTCCGGCCACCCACAGCACCACCCAGTGCCAGGCCGAAACCTCCAGCAGCAATGCCGCCACCAAGGGCCCCAGAACCAGTCCGGTCTGGTCGGCTATCTGCGAGTAGGAAAGGGTTTTGGTGTAGCTGTAGTGCTGGAAAATATGCGGCATCAGCACTTCGCGGGCCATGATGCCCTGAGTCGTCAGCACGCCGCACAGCGCTGACAGCACCACAAGCCATGCGATACCGCCGAAGACGGCATAAAGCCCTACTGCCAGCACGCAGAGCAGCGCCCGGTAGACCTGACTGATGTGCAGGATTCTGATGGGCGAGAACTTGTCGCACAGGGCCCCGCACAGCGGAAACGCGAGAAAGCGCGGCAGCGACTCGACGAAGAATGCGAGCCCCGCCCAGGACGCGCTGTTGGTGGTCTGGAATACCACCAACGGCACGATGAACAACAGGATCTGATCCGCCAGCCGCGACAGGAACAGCGAGATGAAAAAAGCCAGGTAATCCTTACGCATGATGACACTCCTGTGGGTGGGCGTTTTGGTCGTTTTGCGCGTGATATGAAACCAGAAACCGCCGCTCTCGCAAGCGGCGGTCATATCTGATCGAAGAAAGGCCGTTCGGCTGTGAACCCGACGAAATTCCCCCGCATGGGTTATACCTGAACCGGTGCCTTCGCCGCAGTCAGGAGAAACCGATGAAAACTTCCGGTCCCAGCCCAGTCATCACCATCGCCGAGCAGCCAGGCTGCCTTCTTGTGAAATTCCACGGCATACAAGTCGCCGCGTCGGCCCGAGCGCTGGTGCTGCTCGAAGCCAATTACCCGCCGGTCTACTACATCCCCCGCGAGGACATCGACGAGAAGTACTTCGCCCGCACCGACCACACCACCTACTGCCCGTACAAGGGCGATGCCAACTATTTCAGTCTGCAAGTGCCGGGGCATGAAGGGGCGAATGCGGTGTGGACGTACGAACATCCGAAGATTTCGGTCAGCCAGATCAAGGACTACGTGGCGTTTTATCCCGATCAGGTGAAGTTTGAATTGCTCGAGGCGGAGGTCTGAGTTTGCCGGCCGTATTTATTCGGCCGGCAAACAATTATGTCAAATGACGCGCAGTCAGGATTGTTTGCTCGTTTCGGCATTCACAAGCAGTAGTGCGATCATCGGGTAGTGCTTGTTGTCGTGACTGGGTGTTTTCTGGGCGTCGATGGGGCAGGCCCAGGCGAGTGCGTCGTGGGGCAATGTCTGAAGCATCTTCGCAAATTCCAGAATTTGCCCGGGAGTTGCCACGCAGCCTGGCGAATATGGGGCAATAAACACTGCGCCCAACTTGGGGTCGTGATAGTCCACCCGCAATGCGTCGGCCTTCGCCAATCTGCAACGTTCAATGATTCGATCTCGAGCGTACGGCACATTGTTGATGGGGACGTAAGCCACTTTGGCTTCAATACAGAAACCATGGTTGTCATCGGCAACGTACAGGTCATTGCGCCCTATCAATGACGCGTTTTCACTCGCCTCCGTTGCGACTTTGTTGATCTGATATTCCTCGATTGCCGTCCAGTCGGCTTTCCACGCAGCTCCGGCGAGAATACTGACGTTGGCTTGCTCGTTGTACCAGTAGGGCAAGTCATTTCCGTCCCAGATGTCGACATAGCGGTGGGTGCATGCGATCCAACTGTAAAGAACAGGCTCGAGCGGCCGCACAGCGGCGCATGGAATTTGGACATGTCCATTGTTCATCTGCGGATCATCCTTGTGGTGGGGAGAGTTGAACCGGGTTAGAAGAGATAGCTGAAAAAGCCTTTGGATTGTCGAGCGCTGATCTCACGCGCGAAAAGATTGCGGGTCGATTTGAAGAATGCTTGTTCCGCATTGAAGTTGTTTTGTTCGGTGGTCCTGAATAGAAGATTGAGTTCGACGACCGGCTTGGCGTAGACAGAAACTTCTTCAAGCATTTTTTGTTGATCCGCTGATGATTCAGCGTCAGAGGAGGCAACTTTGCGCAGGAGCGCCATCATATCGTTGCTGTTGCTTGCTTCGAGGTAAGGCTCCATGGAGAGCTTCATCTGCTTGTCGATTTTTTCTACCGATTTGTCACGCACACTTGCCAGTCTTTTGAATTTTTCATAGGTGCCTGGCACCAGTGCGAGCTCTTCATATTTGATGTAGAGGTCGATGCGGCATTGACGTACCGCAGTGGCAAGTTCTTCGCTGCTTTTGGCCAGTTTTTCATTGGTTTTGTACAGGGCTCTGGGCACGGCATCGTAACCGGGCTTCGACGCCAGTTCCGGGTGGGTCAGAATGTGCTTTAGCTCATCGAACTGTAATTTGTAGGAGCCCGCAAGCTTGCCGTATTGATCTGCCAGTTCCAGATGCTTTGAAGAGCAGGAGGCGTGCAGCGCCCGCATCGGCCGGTAATAGCTGTCAATAATGTCTTTTTTGTCGCCGAGGGAGCTCTTGTAACCTTCGAGGATGCCGCTGAAGAGGAAGGAGCCAAAAAGTACCGGGACGATGGCTTGGCCGAACCACGCAAGAAATTTACCACCTCGATTTGTTTTGCCAGGTTTGTTGTTGTCTTCGGCATTGTCGGGTGACGTATCGGGCGTCGACAAGTTGGCCATTTTCCTGATCCTTTAGGAGGGGGTGAGTAATGAAGGAAGGGAGCTGCATTAAGTGATGCTGGATGATATGTAAATGCCACTATGCTGTCGATGGCAGAGGAACATCCACAAAAAAACCGCTTCAGGCCTGACCTGAAGCGGATCCGTTGTGCCAATCAGTTCTTGTCCAGATCGATATTCTTCGTCTCACGCAGACAGATCATTCCGACCACCAGGCTCACCCCGGTAATCAGCACCGGGTACCACAGCCCGTAGAAAATATCCCCGGTGTACACCACCAGCGCGAACGACACGGTTGGCAGGAAACCGCCGAACCAGCCGTTGCCGATGTGGTACGGCAGGGACATCGAGGTGTAGCGGATGCGGGTCGGGAACAGTTCGACCATCAGCGCCGCGAGCGGGCCGTAGCACATGGCGGAGATGATGATCAGGCCGACGATCAGGGCAACGATCATCGGTTTGTTGATCTGCTGCAGGTCAGCCTGTTGCGGGTAGCCGGCGAGGGTGATGGCGCCGCGCAGTGCCGCCTCGTCGAAACCGTCGAGCTTCACATCGCCGACGCTCACCTGCACCGCGCTGCCCGCCGGAGCGGCGACGCTGGAGTAGGGCAGGCCCTGCTTGACCAGGAAGGTCTTGACCTTGTCGCACGGGCTGTCGAATTTGGCCTTGCCCACCGGATCGAACTGGAAGGTGCAGGTCGCCGGGTCTGCCACCACGGTGATCGGTGCCTGCTGGCTGGCGTGGTCGATGGCCGGGTTGGCGTAGTGGGCCAGGGATTTGAAGATCGGAAAGTACAGCGCCGTGGCCAGCAGCAGGCCGAGCATCAGCACCGGTTTGCGTCCGACTTTGTCCGACAGCCAGCCGAAAATGATGAAGAACGGCGCGCCGATCACCACGCTGATGATCAGCAGACTGTTGGCCACCGCCGGGTCCATTTTCAGGAACTGGGTGAGGAAGAACAGCACGTAGAACTGCGCGGCATAGAAGGTCACCGCTTGCCCGGCGTTGATGCTGAACAGCGCGATCAGCACGACCTTGAGGTTTTCCCATTTACCGAAGGATTCGCGGATCGGCGCCTTGCTGGTCTTGCCTTCCTCTTTCATTTTCAGATAGGCCGGCGACTCGTGCAGGCTCAGGCGAATCCAGGTGGAAATGCCCAGCAGCACGATCGACAGCAGGAACGGAATACGCCAGCCCCAGACTTCGAACTGATCGCCAGTGAAGTAGCGGCAGCCGAGCACCACCAGCAGCGACAGCAGCAGACCGAGGGTCGCGGTGGATTGAATCCAGCTGGTGTGGAAACCGCGCTTGCCGATCGGCGCGTGTTCCGCCACGTAAGTCGCAGCGCCGCCGTATTCGCCGCCGAGGGCCAGGCCCTGCAGCATGCGCAGTATCACCAGAATGATCGGCGCGGCGATGCCGATGCTGGCGTAAGTCGGCAGCAGGCCCACGGCGAATGTCGCCACACCCATCAGGATGATGGTCGCGAGGAAGGTGTATTTGCGCCCGATCATGTCCCCCAACCGACCGAACACCAGCGCCCCGAACGGCCGCACGATGAAGCCTGCGGCAAACGCCATCAGCGCGAAGATGAACGCGGTGGTGTCGTTGACCCCGGCGAAAAACTGTTTGCTGATGACCGCCGCCAGGGCGCCGTAAAGAAAGAAGTCATACCACTCGAATACCGTCCCCAGGGACGAGGCGAAGATGACCTTTCGGGTATCGGGGCTGGCGTCCGTGCTGCGCACGGCGTCCAGAGGCTGAACGTGTTCTGACATATCGGTATCCCTCACAGTGATTGTTTTTGTTGTTTCCACTGTCGGCGCCGGCCTTGTGGGCGTGCGCCGCTGTTCCTTTGGTCAAGAGAGTGCGGTCAGTGCTTTTTCTTCGGCGGGAAAACTCCGGGCGGTTGGGTTGAGAATCAGCTGTGCCGCTTTTTCAGCAATCATCAGCGTAGGCGAACAAGTGTTGCCCGAGGTAATGCGCGGCATGATCGACGCATCGGCAATTCGCAGGCCCGGCACGCCGTGCACTCGCAATTGCGCATCGACCACCGCGTTCGCGTCGTTACCCATGCGACAGGTGCCGACCGGGTGGAAAATCGTCGTGCCGATCTTCGCCGCCGCTTCGTGCAGTTGTTCTTCGGTCTGCAGGCTGGCACCGGGCAGGTATTCCACCGGGTTGAAGGCTTGCAGGGCGGGGGCACTGACGATGCGTCGGGTCAGGCGAATCGCGTCGGCGGCCACGCGAAGGTCTTCGGGATGGCTGAGGTAATTGGGCTGGATCAGCGGTGCGGTTTGCGGATCGACGGAGCGAATCTCGACCCGGCCACGGCTCTGCGGACGTAGATCGCATACCGACGCGGTGAACGCGGGGAAGCTGTGCAGCGGCTCGCCAAAGCGCTCCAGCGACAGCGGCTGCACGTGATATTCGAGGTTGGCCGAAGTCTGTTCCGGCCCGGAGCGGGCAAATGCGCCCAACTGACTCGGCGCCATCGACAACGGCCCGCTGCGGTCATAAAGATAACGCAGGCCCATGCCCATCTTGCCCCACACGCTGCCTGCGATCTGGTTGAGGGTGCGGGCGTTTTCCAGTTTGTAGATCAGGCGCAGTTGCAGGTGATCCTGCAGGTTGCCGCCGACGCCCGGCAGTTCATGCACCACGCCGATACCGAGCTTTTCCAGCAGCGGACGCGGGCCGATTCCGGAGCGTTGCAGAATGCTCGGCGAGCCCACAGAACCTGCGCACAACACGATCTCCTTGCGCGCCTTGAAACTCTTTTGTTGACCCTGCCAACGGGCGCTGACTTTCGAAGCGCGGCCGTCTTCGAACAGAACGCGATCCACTTCGACTTCGGTCAATATCGTGAGATTGTCCCGATCGCGAATCGGCTTAAGAAACGCCTTCGCCGCATTCCAGCGCACCCCGGCCTTCTGATTCACCTGAAAATAGCCGCAACCTTCGTTGTCGCCCTGGTTGAAGTCATCGATGCTGGCGATGCCGCTCTGTTCGGCAGCGCTGCGGAACGCATCGAGAATCGGCCACGACAGGCGCTGGCGTTCGACCCGCCACTCACCCTTGTCGCCATGAAAGTCCGCCGCGCCGGCAAAGTGGTTTTCGCTCTGCTTGAACAGCGGCAGCACGTCATTCCAGGCCCAGCCCGGATTGCCCTCGGCAGCCCAGCCGTCATAGTCGTTGGCCTGGCCGCGCATGTAGATCATGCCGTTGATCGACGAACAGCCGCCCAGCACCTTGCCGCGCGGATAACTCAGCGCGCGGCCATTGAGGCCCGGTTGCTCTTCAGTCTTGAAGCACCAGTCGGTGCGCGGGTTGCCGATGCAGAACAGGTAACCCACGGGGATGTGAATCCACGGATAGTTGTCGCGCCCGCCGGCTTCCAGCAACAGCACGCGCTGCTGCGGATCCGCCGACAGTCGATTGGCCAGCAAACACCCGGCCGGCCCGGCGCCGACCACGATGTAATCGAATTCATCGAGGGAAGTCTGCATTCCCTGACCTCGCTTATTGTTTTTGTTGTCAGTCATCCTAGTTGTTAGCTTTCGTCAAAAGAATGTTAGTTTTTGCGCAGCCGCTGTGCGTTTTCAAACAGCGCTCCCTGACGATAGCCGACAAGGACAAGCCATGTTCGACTGGAACGACCTGCGGTTCTTTCTTGAGTTACAACGCAGCGGCCGCTTGCTCACGGCTGCCCGCCGCCTGAACACCACGCACGCCACCGTCGCCCGGCATATTGAGGCCATCGAAAAAAGCCTCGGTACCGCGCTGTTCGTCCAGCACGCCCAAGGTTACGAAATGACACCAGCGGGGGAGGCGCTGCTCAAGCATGCCGAAGCAATGGAAAACGTCGCGCTGTTGGCTCAGGAAGAAATCACCCAATCCACGGCACCGCTGGGCAAGATCCGCGTTGGTGTCACCGAAGGCCTGGGCATCATGTTTCTCGCCAGTCGCATGATCGGGTTGTTCGAGCGCTATCCGGGGCTGGAAGTGGAACTGGTGGCGGTGCCGCGTTTCGTCAGCATTCTCAACCGTGAGGCGGAAATCAGCATTCACCTGGAACGGCCGGCGGCGGACATGCTGGTCACCCGCAAACTGACTGATTACAAGCTCGCCCTCTATGCGAGCCAGAGCTATCTGGACGGTGCGCCGCCGCTGCGCAGTCGCGAAGATCTTGGACGGCATGCGTGGATCGGTTATGTCGATGATCTGCTGTTCAGTCAGGAGCTGATGTTTCTCAACAGCTTCTGTCGCAATCCGCGGGTGGTGTTTCACAGTACCAGCGTGATCGCCCAGCAACAGGCGGCGCGCTCGGGGCTTGGGATTGCGGTGCTGCCTTGTTACATGGCCGCGTCGGATCCGGATCTGGTGGCGCTGCTTCCGGATGAGAGCATCGAGCGCAGTTACTGGATCAGTACGCGGCGGGAGTTGCACAAGTCGGTGCGGTTGCGGGTGGTTTGGGATTACGTCGTGGGTTTGTGTGAAGGCGAGCGCGAGTTGTTGATGGGGCAGTAACGGACGGCTGTTTCATGCAACTAAAACGCCCGGCAAAAGGTCATTCGATTTGCGGAGGTTGAGTCATCTCGCAGAACCTCGACAATGAAGACGTTACCCGTGGCCACTCACCTCGATCGCCGCAATAACCTGTCCCTCGACAGCCTGAATTTCTTCCTCGCCGACGTGCGTGACGGGCTCGGTCCCTATTTGGCGATTTACCTGTTGGCGGTTCACCACTGGGAGCCGGCGAGCATTGGTCTGGTCATGACCATTGCCGGGATCGCTGCGCTCATCACGCAGACCCCGGCAGGCGCGCTGGTCGACAGCACACGCTTCAAACGGGCGCTGATAGCGATTGCTGCGCTGGTGGTCACCGGAAGCTGTCTGCTGCTGCCGTTCGTGACGTCGTTCAGCCTGGTGGCGGTGACGCAAGCCATCAGTGCCGTCGCCGCTTCGATCTTCGCGCCAGCCATTTGCGCGATCACCCTTGGCATTACCGGGCCTCGCGCGTTTACGCGAAGAACCGGGCGCAACGAAACCTTCAACCACGCCGGCAACGCTTGCGCCGCGTTGTTGGCTGGTTTGTCCGCGTACCTGTTCGGCCCGGTCGCGGTGTTTTATCTGATGGCAGTCATGGCGCTGGCCAGTGTGATTGCCGTCTCGTTCGTATCGGCCGACGCGATTGACCACGATCTCGCCCGAGGTCTGGAGCCCAGCGAAACGGGGCAGGGCAAGCAGCCTTCGGGGCTTTCCGTGTTGCTCACCAACAGACCGCTGCTAATGTTCGCGATTTGCTGCGCGCTGTTTCATCTGGCAAACGCGGCGATGTTGCCGCTGGTGAGTCAGAAACTGGCGCAGGCCAATCTGCAGATGGCCACGCCGCTTACGTCCGCCTGCATCGTCGCGGCGCAACTGGTGATGGTGCCGGTTGCACTGCTGGTGGGGGCGAAAGCGGATCTGTGGGGACGCAAGCCGTTGTTGCTGGCAGGGTTCCTGATCCTGCCATTGCGCGGCGTGTTGTATGTGCTGTCGAACGATCCATGGTGGCTGGTTTCGGTGCAGTTGCTCGATGGCATCGGCGCGGGGATTTTCGGCGCGCTGTTTCCGGTGGTAGTGAAAGACCTGACGTTGGGCACCGGGCATTTCAATGTCAGCCTTGGGGCGATTTCGACGGTGTTTGGTTTGGGGGCTGCGCTGAGCAACAGCCTGGCGGGGATTGTGGTTCAGGAGGCGGGGTACAGCGCTGCGTTCCTGACCTTGGCGGGGGTGGCGCTGGCGGCGCTGGTGCTGCTTTGGGTGGCGGTACCGGAGACGGTGTCGCGCTCCAATACCGAATCAAAGGTATTGCACAGCAAGGCGCCACCGATGGTTGCGCCATGACTCAACGGTCGCAAGACTTGTTCAACCGGCGGGAATCGACAGCGTCGCCCTCAGACCGCCCTCGACCCGGTTTTCCAGTGTGATTCGCCCGCCCAGACGGGTCGCGATGGTATGGACGATGGTCAGCCCCAGCCCCGCACCTTGGGGATTGCCCCGGCTGTAGAACCGTTCGAACAACCGCGCTCGATCCGCTTCATCGATTCCCGGCCCCTGATCTTCAACGCTCAAATGGTAGAAGCCGTCGGCCTGGGTCAATTGCACGCCGATCACGCCCTGTTCGGGAGAGAAATTGGCAGCGTTGGTGATCAGGTTGTTCAGGGCGATGTCGATGGCGGCAGCATCGGTGAGGGCATTGAAGGAGGGGGCGCTGACGTCGAAGGCCAGTTCCAGATGTTTGCTCAACAGCCACGGCGTCAGTTGCACCAGACTGTTGCGTACGATTTCACCGAGATCGATGCGTTTGTTGGCAGGCGCCTTGGCCTCTGGTTCGAGGCGGGCCATGGTCAGCAACTGATTGACCAGGCGGCTGGTGCGATCCACCCCGGCGATCAAAAACTCGAGTGACTCGCGCCGCTCCTGTTCAGTGCCGGCCTCCAGCAGGTTTTGCGCATGGACACGCAGTACCGCCAATGGCGTGCGCATTTCGTGGGCGGCGTCGGCGATGAAGCGCCGTTCACGGCCCAGCACTTCCTGGATCTGCGCGAGCATGCGGTTGAGCGCGGCCTGCATCGGTTCCAGCTCGCTGGGCAGGGGTGTCAATTGCAGCGGTTCGAGGGAGCCACTGTGGCGGGCGCGCAGGGTTGCGGCCATGTTGGCCAAGGGTTTGAGACCCCAACCGATGGCCAGCCAGATCATCGCGGCAAGGACGAGGCTGCCGATCACGTTCGGCCATAGTGTGTGGCGGACGATCCGGTCAACCAGATCCGCTCGCACGTCGCCACGTTCGCCCACCCAGATGCGCAGCCCGTTCTGTTTGTCTTCCAGGATAAAGGCCCGCCAGTGGCGCTTGTTCAGATCCTCCACGTCGCTGAAGCCAGGCTGGATCGGCGGCGTGCTGAAGGAGGGCGCGCTGGCGGTATGCACCAGGACCTCGCCCTTGGTATTCCAGACCTGAAAGGCGAGTTTTCTTTCGTAGGGGTGGCCGTCACCTTTTGGCACAGCTTCAGCCAATGCCGAGTTGAACGCCCGATACAGATCCGCGTGTTCCTGCCCCGGCAACGGCATGCGCATCACGCCTTGCAGCAGACGCGCATTCTGCGCCAGTTGCGCGTCGTAGACTTCGGCGATTTCGTGGTTGCTGTCGTGCAGGTTGAACAGGCTGAGCACTGTCAGCCCGGCAAGCATCAGACCGATGATCAGAGTCAGAGTACGGCGCCGGATCGAGGTCATCGGCGTTCCTCCACCAGATAACCCACACCGCGGATGGTGCGGATCAGGTCGGTGGAGAATTTCTTGCGCAGGTGGTGGATGTGCACTTCCAGGGTGTTGCTTTCGGCTTCTTCGTTCCAGCCGTAGAGCAGTTGCGTCAAGTGATCGCGGGTCATGACCCGGCCGGGTGGCGACAACAGTTCATGCAGCAGCTGATATTCCTTGGGCGTGAGTATCACCGGCTGGCCCAGATAGCTGACTTGCTGGGTGCCGGGGTTGAGGCTGATGCCGGCGTGTTCGATAAGCATCTGCGCGCGTCCGGCACTGCGTCGCAGCAGGGCGCGCAGACGGGCCTTGAGCTCGGCCAGGTCGAAGGGCTTGATCAGGTAGTCGTCGGCGCCAGCGTCCAGTCCCGCGATGCGGTCTTCCGTGGCATCGCGTGCGGTGAGGATCAGCACCGGCAGGTTCGAGCCGCTGGCGCGCAGACGGCGTAACACTTCGAGACCGTCCATGCGTGGCAGGCCGAGATCGAGCACCGCCAGGTCAAAGGTCTCGCTGAGCAGGGCGTGCAGGGCGCTGCTGCCGTCCTTGAGCCAGTCGACGGTGTAGCCCTCGCGCCCCAGCGCCTGATGAATGCCCTCGCCAAGGGCCTCGTCATCTTCGATCAGTAATAAACGCACACGAACCCCTGTCAGTCGAGTTTCTTGTTCACGTCCACCAGCAACGCGGCGATCTCTTTGCGGCGCCCGGCGTCCGCACTTTCCCTGCCCGGACGGGGAGCGGCCTGCTGGGCTTTTTGCAGCGCTGCCCTGGCTTCAGCGTAGCGTTTCTGACGGTAGAGGTGGTCGCCCCAGAAGTACAGGCTGTCGATGCCGTCGGGGTTGAGTTGCAAAGCCTGTTTGAGCAGTTGTTCGGCTTTGTCGCTGTCGCCGAAACCGATCGGCCAGCCCGGTACCCGGTCGTACAGCGCGGCCAGGCTGGTGTAGGCTGAACCTTGCAGCGCCTTGGGATCGAGGGTCAGGGATTTTTCCAGATCGGCCTTGGCGTCCTTGGCTTTGCCCAGGGCCCCAAGTCCGCCCTCGGCACCGGCCCAACTGCTGGTGACGATGCCTTTCCAGATCCAGGCCTCGGCGACGGCCGGACGTTCCGTGGCGAAGTGCGTTGCCTGGACGGCCAACTGTTCAAATGCAGCGGCGCGCTGTTTTTCCGGTGTTTCGTACTGGATGTGCGCCCAGCTCTGCTGGATGCTGTTGAGGCGTTGCTGATCGGCGGCGTCCATCGCCAAGGCTGATTGACTTAGGGCGCCCAGCAGCAGGCATGCGAAGAGTCTTTTCATGGTTTTGGCGTCTCGTTCTCGGGTTTTTCACTCAGGCGACGGATCAACGGCAATTGCTTGCGCAGACCGCGATCCACCAGATTGGGCAGCAGGCTGTTGAGGCGCACGAAAAAGCGCTCCGGCCAGCCCAGATAGAGGTCGCGGCGATCACCGGCAATCGCATGGATCACGGCGGCGGCGACGGCCTGCGGATCGTCGACGCTGGCTTTGAGTGCATCGTTCAATGCCTGCGCAGCGGCACTGTTCATGCTGGTGCGGGTGGCGCGCGGTGCGACATACAGCACGCCGACCCGGGTGTCCGCCAGTTCCCGGCGCAAGGCCTCGGAAAATCCGCGCAAGGCAAACTTGGTTGCGCAATAACTGGCATAACCGGGATAGCCGATTGAACCGTAGGTAGAGCCGACATTGACCACCATGGCGCTGTCGGCCTGCTTGAGCAGCGGTAGCAACAGTTTGGTCAGGCAGATCGGCGCACTGATGTTCACCGCCAGCATGGCGTTGATGTCGCTGTCGTCGAGCTGTTCCAGCATTGCGAAGTGATTGACCCCGGCGGCGTTGATCAGCAGGTTGATGCCGCCGATGGCCTCGGCGGCGGCCAGCACCTTGCGCCGGTCGCTGAGGAATGTCAGGTCGGCAGCGACCCAGCACAGATTCTGTGGGTAAAGATCGAGCAACGGGCGCAGCGATTCCTGATGTCGCGCCACCGCCAGGACTTGCGCACCGGCGGCGCACAGGGCACGGGTGATGGCCAGTCCGATGCCACCACTGGCACCGGTCAGCACCACACGGGCTTCATGCAGCTGCATGTTGAACCTCCGTGTCACGGGGCAGGCTTCGGAACATGTCGGTGTAGAGCCGATAGACGACTTTCGAGGCATGAATCACCGCCGCCTGATCGGCCGGATCTTCCAGCTGATTCATCAACCGGCGATAGGTGTGCATGTGCTCGATGTCGAGCGAACCGTGGGAGCTGAGATAACTGAACGCCGTTTCGGGCAGCGCCAGTCGTTCGCGAATGCTGCCTGCCGCGTGTGTGGCCAAAGCGATGCTGGTGCCTTCAAGCACATTCACCATGCCGAACAACCCCACCGGGTTGCCCCGGGCGATCAGGTCGTAGAGGAAACTGACCATCAGCTCGATCGGCAACGAAGGCTGACCGTCCCGGACCGCGTCACGATCACCGCCACAAGCGGCGATGTCGTCGAGTACCCATTGCTCATGACCGTATTCGTCCTCGATGTATTCGCACACGGCTTTGCGCAGCCATTCCAGGTGCGTCGGCAGTCGCGCACCACAGGCCATCATCAGCGGTACGGTGTGGCGCACGTGGTAGTAGGCCTGGGCGAGAAACGCGCGATAGCTTTCAAGGCTGACCTTGCCTTGCAGCGCGTCGAGAATCACCGGCAGGTTGAACAACTCGTGGCGTTCCTGTTGTGTGGCTTCTTGCAGGGTGTCGAAAAAACTCATGGTGCCGATTCCTCGGAAAGGACTGATTCAGTGAGCAAGGTGCGGTACTGCGCGACGATCGCATCGCGGCGCGGGCGGCCGTTGGCGGTGAGCAGGCCATTGGCGGCGGTGAAGGGTTGTTTGAGGCGCGTCCAGTGATGCACTTGGGCGTAATCGGGCAATACCTCGTTGGTAGCGGCGACGGCGGCTTCCAGTTGTGCATCGGTGCAATCAGGGCGATGTGGCCAGAGCAGGGCGTGGTTGTGTGGCAAGGCCTCGCCATACACAAAGGCCTGAGCGATGTGATGGCGCTGGGTCAGTTCGGACTCGACCCATTCCGGGTTGACGTTGCGCCCGAAGCTGGTGACGAACTGATGCTTCTTGCGGCCCTTGAGGTAGAGAAAACCTTCCGGATCGAATTCGCCCAGATCACCGCTGGGCCACCATTCATCACTGAATGCCGGTTCGCCCAGGTAACCGATCAGTGTCGAGCCCTTGATCAACACCTCTCCGTCTTCGGCAAGGCGTACGTCGACATGGGGCAGGGGCCGGCCGACACTGCCCGGACGCCGAGCCCCGGGCCGGTTGAGGCAGACCACCGAGGCGCACTCGGACAGGCCGTAGCCTTCGTAGACCGGCAGGCCGACCCGTTGCGCGCGGTGCAGCAGATCCTCGGAAACCCGTGCGCCACCAACGGCGGCAAAACGCAGCGATTGCGGATCGAAGGCTTTCTGTTCGGCAGCGCTGACCAACAGCAAAAGCAATTGCGGCACCAGGATCAGACTCTCGGGCGCCCGGTGGGCCAGGCAGCCGAGCAAGCGCGGCAGGTCGACGCCGCTGGCGCCCTGGATGCCCAGGATTTTCTGGCTCGGCACGCTCAGCGTCGCCCCGGCGTACAGGGCCGCATAACAGCCAAGGTTTTCCAGCAGGATCGCCAGTGGCAGCAACGCCACGTGATGTTGAGGGGCTGTGGTTTTGCTGGCCTCTTCCAGCTCCCGAGCGACCCGCAGCAGACTGTCCGCGCTCTGGCACACGCCCTTCGGTGTACCGGTGGTGCCGGAAGTGAACGTCAGTTTGGCGGTGCCGACTGGCAGGCGGTTCGGGCCTTCAAAGGCGCGGCACCAGAATTCACCGCGTTGTTCATAACCGGCGGCCAGCAATTCTGGCTCCAACTCCGGTTCGGCGATCACTCGCTCGGCCTGGCTTTGCTCAAGGCAATGGGCACGTTGTGCCGGACTGAAGAACGGTGGCAGGGTCACGCACGTCAAGCCTTCAAACAACGCTGCCAGATCCCAGAGTATGGCTTCGACGCCGTTGTCCAGCGCCAGGGCGATAACCTTCACGTTTTCATCGCGCAAGCGCTGCTGGCGGTACATCACCTCGGCGTACAGCGTCGTGTAGCTGATTTTCAGCGTGTCGCCCCACAACGCCAGGGCGTTGTCATTGCGCCCTGCATGGCTGCGCAGGGTTTCCTGAAATCGTTGACGTTCAAGCGACATGGCAGGCTCCCTCAACGGATGTCGGCAATCCCAGCCGGCTGAACAGACCGATGTTGCGAAGATGGATGAAACCGGAGCGGATATTGCCCACGTGCACCCAGGGTTTGCTTTCGTAGTAACTGCCCCAGTGGTGACGGTCATCGCCCAGACGCTCCGGGTCAGCGGCGCACAGCGTTACCGGTTTCAGACCCAGGCGATGGAAGCTGTTGACCAGTCCGATATTGCCGGTGAAGGTCACCCATTCCAGACCCCCCATGGCCAACAGGTAAGTGATGGCAATGATGCTCAGGCGTGCGCTGCCGGTGTCGTTGGCGGCAAGGTTGCCGACTTCGACAATGCCGCTGCGCTCCACCGGACGGTCGGCCGCCGCGCTGATCAAGGGCTCGATCGGCTCATCCAGGTAACGTTCGAGAAACAGCGATTCAAGATGCGCGCGGCGTACGCCGGCCACCGCGCACAGTTCGCCGGAGTCGTTGTGCACGCCAAACAGTTCGGGCATGAAATGACGAATATCGGCGCCATGAGCCTTGTGAAAGCGCTGTTGAATGAACGCTTCGAACGATGCCCGCTGAGCGTCGCCCGGCAGCGAGCTGGACAATCGCATCAGTGTTTCGGCATGGCCGAAGTGCAGGGGCAGGGGGATGTTCCAGTCAGAATCGGGCATGGGCTGAAGGCCTCCCTCAATAGGTTTGAGTGGAGTATCCGGGCCATTTCTTAACGAAGTCTGAAGGTGAAAAAAGGTTTACGAAACCGTTGATCTTCAGACTGTCTTAAGACTGTCAGGGCAGGGTAACGCCGTCGGTTCGCCCGGCAACCGGATCGAAACGGCCGAACGAGTCCGCCGTCGCTCACAACAATCACGAGGCACCTATGACCCACGACATGGCCGCACCCCGTTATGGAAAACTGTCGATCACATTGCACTGGCTGATGCTGGCGTTGTTCGTCGGCGTATACGCTTGCGTTGAAATCAAAGGATTCATGCCCAAAGGCAGCGAAGCGCGAGGCCTGTTAATGGGGTTGCACGGGGTGTTTGGCGCGAGCATCTTCGTCCTGGTGTGGGTCCGCCTTCTCGGACGCCTGTCGCCGCGTCCACCGATTACCCCGAAACCTCCTGCCTGGCAGACCGCAATCGCTCACCTGATGCACTTGGCCCTGTATGTGCTGATGATCGTCACACCGGTGCTGGCCTGGCTGATGCTCGCCGCTGGCGACAAACCCTTTCCGTACTTCGGCCTTCATTTACCGGCGCCGGTGGTGGTCGATCCGGACATGGCCAAACAGATCAAGTATTGGCATGAGCTGCTGGGCAGTGCGGGCTATTGGCTGATCGGCCTGCACGCGGCGGCGGGGCTGTTTCATCACTATTGGGTGCGGGACAACACGCTGCTGCGCATGCTGCCGTCGCGTCAGCGGTGAGTTCGGTGTTGAGTTAAGTGTTCAAGAAGTGAGGACATGTTCACAACGTTCCGGTCAGCGGTTTGACCGTATGGATTGAGCTAACTACGCTGCCTTTCATGGAAGTGTCATCTCGCACGACAAGGAGTGTCGGTTATGCGCGCAGCCGTTCGTTCGCCTTTAATTCTGAGCCTGTTCCTGCCCTTGGCATTCAGCGCCGTGGCGGCCCAGCCACCTCTCGACCCGCTGGAAACCCTGAACCGCATCAACCGCAACTACAATACCCTCAAGGATGCCTGCCAGGAGCCCGACACCGGTGCTGCTCGCGGGCTCTATTATTGCAGCGGGGTGACGTTGCGCATGGTCAACGACGGGCCGTTCAACCCGTGGGACTACAGCCCTTACGCGATCAAGATCGGTGCGACGTCCTACTCGTGGATCCGCAAGGATCTGAGCACCCGGATTCTCATTCACCCGGCCGGTTTCATCCTGCGCAATCCCACTGATGCGGCGGCGCTGCAATTGCCGGTCAAGGAGCAAGGCTTCACCTGTATCTACGCCTTCGATGGCGGCACCGGGCCCGAGCGCAAGTGGTATGGCTGCGGCTTTTTCGACAGTCGCGAACCGCCGCGCGCCGCTCAGGGAACGATGAACAACAAGAACGCCGCGCTGGCCTACGGCACTTGCGCGGAAGCCGGCGTGACCACCGCCGAGCAGTGGACCAACAAGTACACCGGGTTGATGAAAGGGCCGATCCAGTACGGCCAGTGTTCCTGGAACGCGGAAAAGCCCAGCGACTGGAATGCGATGATCCGCGTCCACGAATCGCGGGTGAACACCACCAACAAAGACCCCTTCGCCTTCAGTGCGCAGGTCAACGAATTCATGTTGAAGAACGCTTCGTCGACTAACGACGGCAGCGAGAATATGAAGTACATCGACGCCTTCATCTACAACGTCAACAGCACGCAGAACTTCGCCACCCGCGGCGATCAGGCGCCGCCGAAACCGGAAAACGGCTTGAACAGCGCGCGCAACTTCCAGAAGAAACTCCAGGCTCAGGGGTACAGCGTGCCGGTCCTGCGACTGGACTTCACCAAACCGCCGGAACAGCGTTTCAGCTACGTTGCGGCGGATCAGGCGATTGATCTGACAGCCGCTGGCAACGGGCAAACCACGCCGGCTCCGGTGCCTCGCTACATTGTTTCGGCCAACTGGGTCGAACGCCACGACCCCGGCACGGGCAAGAACGAGTGGACCCTGAACGTCACGCCCACCGCTCAGGGCAAGGCGATTCAGGCCAGCGATCAGGAGGCTTTGTACAAGGAATTGTTCGCGCTGCGCGGTGCCGACAGCCAGTGGCGCGACAACGAAAAATCCGCCGGCAGCATGCGTCAGCAATTGAGCTGCCTGGTGCAGAACTACCCCGGCAAGACCGAATGGAATCTGGAACCGTTCCGTCCCGTGGTCACCCCTCAGGAAGCGGCGAAGACCGGTTGTAATCCGCTGCCGGTGAAGGCACCGCAATACATCGCATCTGCCGACTGGGTCAAACGCTACGACCCGGGCACCCGTCAGGACGAATGGACCTTGAGCGTCGTGCCGACCGCCGCCGGACGTGCCTTGCCCAACGAACAGATCGACGTCTTGTACCAGCAGTTATTTGCCCTCAGAGGCGCCGATGGCAACTGGCGCGACAACGAAAAATCCGTCGGCAGCATGCGCCAGCAATTGAACTGCGTACTGGTGAATTACCGCGCCAAGACGCCATGGAATCTTGAACCCTTCCGGCCTGCGCTCTCGGACAACGAGACACGCTCGGCAGGTTGCAACCCGGTTTCGCGTTAAGCCCGCCCGATGCAGCAGGACGTCGCATCGGGTTGAGCAGGGAAGGTCAGAAGCACCATCAGGGAGAAACACGTCATGAAAGAGCGCTGGAACAGGATCGTCCCGTTACTCGCGGTTCCATTGTTTCTGCACGCGACCTCGGCCAGTGCCGAGTCCTGTGAAGAAACCCTCAAACGCGTTGAAAGCTTGTACAACAACACCACCGCCAGTTGCGGCAAAGACCCGGCTTCGGACTGTTCGGGATTGCTGATCCGCGGCACGCACCGGGCCGACCCGGCGAAAGGGCAGAAGTGGGATGTGTGGAACCCAAGCCCCAAAGCGGTCGAACTGGGCACGTTTGCCGCCTCCTACATGCGGGCTGATGGTATCAGCTACGAAGACCCCGGCATGAGCACCCAGAACGGGTACATCATCACCCCGGTCGATATGGTGCGCGATCCGGAAAATCCGGTGCATGTTTACTGCGCATTTCCCAACGATGCCTGGACCGATTTTCGCGACGATCGCGGCTGCGGCAACAACAAGAACACCAGCCCGACCGAAGCGGTCTGCCAGGCCATGGCGCCGCCGATCACCAACGTCAACGCGTGGGTCGCGCACTTCACCAAGTTCAACAACAACCGCCAGCAGGATCAGCTGCAATGCGGCTTCAACATGCGCAATCCGATGAGCAGCCAGGATCGGGTCAACGCGTTCCAGAACTTCATGGGCGCCCGGCGCGTCATCAACACCCGTGAGTTCCAGACCCAGACCGAGCTGCGCCTGGGCAACCCGAAAACCGATGAATTGCCGATCCTGGCGTTTTTCTACAGTGATTCCCGGGGCTTGAACGATGCGCTGGCCAACCAGCGCGATTACAAGAACAAGACCGGCAAGGATCGCAACATCGTCAAGATCGACTTCCCGAGAACCCCGACCGCCAAGGCCACGTTCTCGTGCATGCAGACGGCAGCGCCACCGGCGCAACAGTTCTGCGAGAAGTACATCGAGTCCAGCACCTGGGTTCAGCGTGACGACCCTAAACTCGGGCCGAAAACCTGGTCTCTGGAAGTCGTGCCGACCGCCTGCGGTCGCGCGATCAAAGACGACCAGACCGACCGCATGTTTGCCGAGCTGTACAACAAACACAAAAACGACGAGCAATGGCGCCAGTACAGCGTCAACGGCGGGTCATTGCGCCGGCAGCTGGTCTGTCATCTGGCAGCGACGTTTGATGGCAAGCCTGTGAGGAACAAGCCGGAGTGGAACCTTGAACCGGCGCGGCCGTATGTGGATCAGGCGACGGCGGTGGCGCAGCGGTGTAATCCGTACTGAGGTTTTTTGCGGTGAAATCCGGTCTGCCGATGCCGTGGGTGTCGGCAGACCGTTCTGTTTTCCGCTGGTCAATCAGCGTATTGACATATCGAATAATCTCGATATTCTCGCGACATGGACCTGATCGAAGTATTCAAAGCACTCTCAAACCCGGTACGGCTTGAAATCCTGAAAGGCTTGAAAGACCCCGTAAAGAACTTCCCCCCGCAGGACGAGGGCGACGTACACACGGTGGGCGTGTGTGTGAGCAGTATTCAAGAGGGCATCGGACTCTCGCAGTCAACGGTGTCCGGTTATCTTGCAACGCTGCAGCGCGTGGGCCTGGTTGAAGTCAGGCGCATCGGTCAGTGGACCTACTACAAGCGCAATGAAGCCAACATCAGCGCTTTGGCCGAGGTCATAGGGAAAGAGCTGTAAAAAAATTTACCGCATTATATCGAGATATCTCGATATCCCTTATTGTCGATACGAGGATTCACCATGAAAGCGATGCTGCTTGAATCATTTGGCAACCCGGAATCGTTCACACTCTGCGACGTGCCCAAACCCGTGCCGGAAGCGGGGCAAGTGCTGGTCCGGGTACACGCCACCTCGATCAATCCATTGGATTATCAAGTCCGACGCGGCGACTATTCCGACCTGGTGCCACTGCCGGCCATCACCGGACATGACGTCTCCGGCGTAGTCGAAGCCGTCGGCCCCGGCGTGACGGCTTTCGCCCCCGGAGATGAAGTCTGGTACACGCCGCAAATCTTTGACGGCCCCGGCAGCTATGCCGAATACCACGTAGCGTCAGCCAGCATTATCGGCAAAAAGCCTTCATCGCTGAGCCATCTCGAAGCGGCCAGCCTCAGCTTGGTAGGCGGGACGGCGTGGGAAGCCCTGGTCGTGCGGGCAGCGCTCAGAGTGGGGGAGAGCATTCTGATCCACGGCGGCGCGGGAGGCGTCGGACACGTCGCCATCCAGCTCGCTAAAGCGATGGGTGCCAAAGTGTTCACCACTGCGCGCGAAGCAAACGCCGGGTTCGTCCGCCGCATGGGCGCCGACGTGATCATCGACTACGAAAAGGACGACTACGTCGACGCCATCCTGCGAGAAACCAATGGCCTCGGAGTGGACGTGGTATTCGACACCATCGGCGGCGACACACTCTCGCGCAGTCCCGACGCCCTCGCACAACTTGGCCGCGTGGTCTCGATCGTCGACATCGCCAAACCACAAAACCTCGTTCAGGCCTGGGGCAAGAACGCGAGCTATCACTTCGTTTTCACCCGCCAGAACCGCGGCAAGCTCGATGAATTGAGTGCCCTGGTGGAGCGCGGTCAACTGCGGCCTCATGTTGGCGCGGTGTATTCGCTTGCGGAGATTCCGCTGGCCCATGCTCGGTTGGAAAGTCCCAACAATGGTCTTCAAGGGAAGATTGCGATTGCGGTCGAGCCGGGGCTTCGGGCAGGTTCTGTGGGGGATGCGTCATGATTTATGAGATCGCTTTGTTGCCTGTTCACGCAGAACGCATTGATGAGTTCCGGCGCGCATTTGCCGAGGTTGCGCCTTTGCTCCGCCGCGCGAATGGGTATGGCGGGCATATGCTTGCGCAGGGGATTGAAACGCCGGAGCGGTTCAATTTGATCGTGCGGTGGGAATCGCTTGAGGCGCATACGGAGTTTGAGGCGGGGGAGGATCACAGGGTCTTTATGTTGGGGCTGGAGGAGTATTTTTCGGAGGAGCCGCAGGTTTATCACATTGAGGGGGCGGGTTTTAGTGCGGGTGAAGGTGATGGGGGGCTTTGGCCCGGAAACTGAAACAGGAGCCCTTCAGAAAAAGGGAGCAGATTCACTACCTGAATCTGCTCCCTTTTTTGTTCGTTAAGCTCAACCGTTGGCGTTTGCTCTCTTTTCCGCCGTCACGATGCAAGCCTTGTAGAAATTGGAATGGAAATCGCTGATCGCTTTCTGCTGCAAGCTCTCGCTTGAGTATTGAGGAATCTCGTACGCCTCGCGGATCAACGACTTGAACACCTCACCCACGTACTCGTTCTGCTTACCTGCCGCTTCGGCCAATTCCAACACCGAAGCCATGGGCACGCCTTGCTGCCTGGTTTTCATGACCTGTTTGGCCGAGTTTTCTATTCGTTGGCACTCTTCGAGCTCTTCCTGCGGTACAGGAGAGGCAAGGGCGGAAAAACTGATGGCGAAGGTGACTGCTGTTGCCAGACATTGTTTGTGCACGAGGTGTCGTTCCTGGTTTTGAGGCTGAACCATATCATTCGTGGCTCGGCGCCACCATTGCAGGCAGGGAGAAAGAGCGCCAAGTGCTGGCACGCGGCCACGCCTTGCGTCCCCCGATTTCCGCTGTCACCCTTCGGCCCGTTCTTCAAGGATCAGAAGAAGGAATCAAGGATTGAGTGGCTACATTCCCAACCCGCCTAAAAACTATCGCAACAAAGGAACCGACCCCGTCGATATTCATGCCCAGCGTTGGGCTGAGTATGAGAAACACGGGAAGGAACCTGCATCGGCACGTGAAAAAATCGGCATAGCCCTGCGGATCGGAGTGTTCTTCGATGGGACGGGGAATAATGCCAATAACGCTGCGGCCGGACTTCTGTGTGGTGCTCATCATCCGATAGCGGCTAAAGATATCGATGCAAGCTGCAAGCCGTATATGAGTGATCCGGATAGTAGTTATGGCAATGATGTCAGCAATATCAAAAAGCTGAGTGAGCTGTATGACACGCCTGAGGCAGCCGAAGGTGAGGGCACGCGAAAACGTGCTTTTCGCATGGTGTATGTCGAAGGGATCGGCACCCTTTCAGGTGAAAAAGACAGCACCTTGGGAGCTGGTACTGGGCGTGGCGAAACCGGAGTTGCCGGTCGTGTTCAATCTTCGTTCGTATTGATCAAGCAGCGGATCAAGGAGGCGCTGGACGAAAATCCGGGCTGTGAAATTGTCTCCCTGACATTCGACACCTTCGGCTTCAGCCGTGGTGCGGCAGCCGCTCGGCATTTTGCAAATGAAGTCGTGCGCGGCAAACAGGGTCCTTTAGGAGAGATCCTTCGAAATAACGCAGCTTCCTTGAGTTCGACTTTCAGCGATCAATATAAAAGCGATATCAATATGGGATTTATAGGCCTGTTCGATACCGTTCCTTCCATTGCTGGCTGGTCCAATTTGGGCAACATCAAAAGCCCCGTTGCAACAGGTATCAAGCTTTATCTGGATCAACGCTATTTCACTGATGTCCTCCAATTGGTCGCGCGTGATGAGTGCAGGGGAAATTTCGCCCTCAGCTGTGTAACGCCAGATCACCAGGAGATTATTTTGCCCGGTGTTCATTCCGATATTGGTGGGGGCTACCTCGAGGAAGCGGATGAGTGCGTACTCGTCAGCCCGATGCAGACGCTTGAGGAGTCGCTTAACACTGATGTCGTAACCACCTCGATTTATCAAGATGCTTTAACTGTGAAAAATCAGTGGCTCGCCAATGGCTGGCCTTCAGAAATGCTGGAAATCGTCACGCCACCGCCACTCCTTATGCCGAATAGTCCACAGGATCGATCTAGTCCACAGATCAAGCGCGTCTATGCCGCCGTTCAGCTCAAACGCCCTGTGAGCGGGATGCTTTCCAGAGTGTGTTTACGCGTGATGCATCAACAGGCGAAAGCCAAGGGAGTTCGCTTCAACGATATTCCTGAGACTCCCGAGTTTTCTATTCCTGCGGAGCTTCAAGCTTTGTGTGATCGTTTTGTCTCTGGCGACTACAGCACCACCCCACAAGAGGAGCAAATCCTCAAACTCAAGTACATTCATACGTCAGCCAACTGGAACCACCCACTTGGCCGAAGGGATGGAAGTGGCGTGAAAGCGGTTTACATCAACGCTCCCACGTCAGATGCAATTCGAGTAAAACACCCGCACGTACCTGACTGGACGCTTTGGTAATGAAGCTACTTGTAACCCTGCTGTGCACACTGCTCACGACCGGTTGTTCCGCAGACCCGCTTTCAGCGAAAAACGACCCAAAATCCCCATGGTGGGAGCTGGGTTTCACAGAGCCTCACTACATGAAGGTTTGGGTGGAAGATACTTCGGTGGAAGACATCAAAGGAAAAACGTTCCTACGCACCGGCGGGGGATCCGCCTCGGGCGGGCAACCAGAGGATGGCACAGAGTCAGCCCGAGGTTGGCATGGCGTAGGCGGCTCTGCAAAAGCAGTGGTAGGGGCCGATCTTCCCAAGCGTATCTTTGTTCGTTGGCAATCTATTGTGGAGCCTCAGACCTATCGTGTTTGGGTTGAAATACCGGAAGAAGCCAGGCAGTTGATGCTGACATCTGTCAACCAGCGATGCGCGAAAACGCCGGAGGAAACGGCGACCTATATTTCTTCAGTTTATCTGGGGTTGGCGCCGGGCGGAGTTGTGCAAGTGTGGGTTAGGGACTCTTGTCATCACCCGGTCAAAGTGGCTAGGGCGCAAGCTGAGATTGAACCGCTGGGTCCAAGCCAAGGCAAAAACCAGGGACGTTACGCCTATCCGGTCAGTGAAAAATCCAAGCGTTATATCGAAAAATTCGGCATTCCTTATGGCAGTTGGTAATTCTTGGAAAACGGGGGTGAGTCGAAGAAGATAGGACGGATCTCTTGATAAATAGATGCGTCCTGTTTTTTGCATGTTTTTTTTGAAACGATCCTTCTACAGTGATCGAATACTGGATGCCACTTTGAAGATAATAAAAGCTACTCGCTTTGATGACGTCGACCACGACCTCGGGTATGAGTATCGTGGTTATAACTATGAAATACAGAGCGAAGAGGACATGTTTCTGATCAGGATTTACGATGACGAACCCGGACAGGCAACGGTAGTGCGCCCGACATCGATGTCTAAAAATAAAAAGCTCAGAACGCTAGTCGAGCTCTTACAATCCGAGCTGGGAGTGTCCAGGGTTTCGCTTTACCAGGGGGATATAGGGTGTTGAACCGAGATCGATCTTGAAAGTTTGACATTCCTTCCCGCCTGAAGCCGGCTGGAGGGATTGCCAAGCGTCTGTAGATACTTCTGGTAAAAAACAGTCAGAAAGTAATTTCGTCCCTGTTTGAAAGGTTGCGAAAAGTTGAAGGCGTCCAGCTGGATCAAACGGAATAACGAAAAAATTTGCAGGTTTATCTCTTGTTGAACATTTCATACACCAATTTAGCCAGCTCCTCTGGTGATGTTGTCTCTTTTCTCAACACTTCATAACCGCGATCTCGCGCAACGATAGCCAGTTTTCCTGAGTCGGAAATTTCAATATATGGCCCGCCAAACTCATCGGCTTCAGTAGTGAGCGGGAAGCTGTTGTACGGATTTCTCTGTTCAATCGCATATTTAAAAAAGCAATCGATTGTTTGTTCAAGCTTCATGGCCAGGTCCTCTTTTTACTTTGTTGGCGTCCGAGAGCAACGTCAGAGAGGAACTTACAGTTCGTCAGCAGTTGATATCAACCGCTGTACTCCCCAACCGCTCCCCATTAACCACCACATGCACCGCATGTATCCCCGCATAGTGCTTCCGCGTAGTGAAATCCTTAATCACCTGCCGCCGCGCAACAACCTCACTCCCAAACCCCGCCAACTCCAACATCTTCAACTTGAAAACCTTGGCCGATGTCCCGCCATTCGCCTTCACATAGTCAATCGCATAATCAATCACCAACCGCTGCTCCACTGGCACCAACGACTTCACCGTAAACGACAAGGTAATCGTCTCCCCAAGCCGCACAATCGCCGGTTCCACCTTCACATCCAGCAACTCAACCTCAGCCTTCGCCCCTGCGCCTATAACTGCTAGCGCCCGCAAATCCCCCTGTTTGATCAAACTCCGCAACGCATGCTTGGCAATCCACGCCGTTTGCTTGTTCTCCAGCGACCACCCCTCAACCGTATCCAGCACCCACTCCGGATGTTCTTTCGTCACGTCATTCAAATGATTCGCCACGGACTTGCGCACATACAAACTCTCATCCGCCTTCAACCGGTCGAGAATCCCGGCAGCCAACAGCGGATCAGCCTGCACCGATTCCAGTCGAAACGACCACGGCAGACGAGGGCGGCTGCCTTCGCTGGCAAGTCTTCGGACGTGGTGGTTTTCGTCTCGGGTCCAGTCGTGCATCAGTTCCAGCGAGCGTTCCAGGTCGCTGCGCAGGAAGTGGCGGATGGCGAATTCGGAGGAGCCGAAGGTGGTGAAGTACTTCAGGGCGTCCATCGATGTATCGAACGCGTGCGTGCCGTAGCTCGCGACGTAGTGCGGAAGGCACATGCTGACGAAGCCGCTGTTCAGGCGTGGGGCAAGTTCGCGTAGTACGTCGAGGGAATCTGCGTAATCCAGCGGGAGCACGTGATGCAGGCTTTCGCTGACGCGGGCCATGCGTTGCATGACGGAGAGATCGGCGAGGCCGTTATGGGCGTGTTTGAGAAATGCTTTGGCCTTGAACGCCGGGTACACGGCGCTCATTTCTGTGGCGATGTGTTGCAGGCGTTCGGCGTTGAAGATTTCTTTGAGGGCCGGGGCGGCGGTTTCGGTTGTGCTCATGGTCAGGTCATCGGGGTGCTGATGAACGCTTGGGTACTTTCGGCGTACGCGGTGTATTGGGCGATGCGCGGGAAGCGATCCGCGTCGATCTGGTCGGGGACGACGAGGCCGGTGAAGCTCCAGGCGACGGCGAGGGTGATGCCGTCCTGTTGGAGGGGGCCGTCGGTGGGCAGCGGGTGTTTTTCGAGTTCGTGTTCGAGGGCGGTGAAGGCGGCGGCGAGTTGGCCTTCGACGCGTTCGACCCACGGCTGGTACTGGATGTCGGTCGGGCGCAGGTTGCGTTCGTAGTAGAGCTGCACGGCTTTTTCGCAGGCGGCGAGGCCGAGGCCGATCAGGCGCAGGGCTTTGACCCGTTGCGACAGGTCGGCGGGCAGCTGGGTTTTGCCGGAGAGGGATTCGAGGTAGTCGAGGATCAGGGTCGAGTCGATCAGTACTTCGCCGTCATCGAGCACCAAAGTCGGGGCCTTGACCACCGGGTTGATCTGCTGGAAGCGCTCGAAATGGCGAAACACCGATACCGGGTCGTGTTCCAGTTCAATACCCAGGCACTTGGCGGAGATCGCCACGCGGCGGACATACGGTGAGTCGAGCATTCCGATCAGTTTCATGACGCGTTCCTTCAAGTCGAACCGGGGAGGGCATAACGTAGCCGAGGTTGGGGGGATTTGTCAGTCTTTGGAAAAGGCTGCTGTCGCCGTCAACGACCGTAACGAATTGCGACAAAGCGCCGCTCGTCCGACGTTTGTCTTCTATATACAGCCGCTCGACTGAATTTCTTGCTATAAACGCACTCCGATGAGCGCTGTGAAGCCGGTGTCAGAGCAGTTTCCGGGCCTTGTCGGACAAATTCCCGGTATTTACAGTTGCTGAGGCCTCAAACGGGCCTTAGACTGCCGCCCCTTCGTAAATTGAGTGCCGGGTGGCGTTTGCAATAAACGATGCCTTTCCGACGACCGCAGGCGGTTCGCCGGAACGCTCCCTAATTCGCCTTAATGCACGTTTTTTATAGAGATATCAATGACAAAGGACAAGTTGCTGGCCATGCCGGCAGATGACTACATGAATGCCGAGCAACACGCTTTCTTTCAAGAGCTGTTGCAGAACATGAAAGTCGAAACCCATGAGCGCATTGAGCAGAACCGTATTGCCATCGAAAGCCTGGACACCCCGGCTGACCCGGCGGACGCCGCATCGGTGGAAGAAGAGCGCACCTGGCTGGTAAACGCGATCGATCGCGACCAGCGCATGCTGCCGCAACTCGAGCAGGCCCTTGAGCGTATCAAGGAAGACAGCTTTGGCTGGTGCGACGACAGCGGCGAGCCGATCGGCCTGAAACGTCTGCTGATCAGCCCGACCACCAAGTACTGCATCGAAGCTCAAGAGCGTCACGAGCAGATCGACAAGCACCAGCGTCAGGCCTGATTCCTGAGGCGACCCCTTCAATGCGGGTCGTCGCGAAAAGATCGCAGCCTTTTGCAGCTCCCCCGGGAGCTGCAAAAGGCTGCGATCTTTGCTTTTTCTCGTCTGCCGGAAAGTCCCCGCACGATTCCATTGACCTGCCACAGACCCACGACTAACGGACCATGGATAATGGCGTTGTAGTGGCGTTTAATGCAGTCACAACAATGAGAACAAGCGTGGGGTAACGAAATGACGAGAGATGGATCTCTGGTTGCGGCTCTGCCTGCACCAGTTGTTTTGCCGAAGAATCGCTGGCTGACGCCGACCCTGCAAAGCATCGCCCTGATGCTGTTGCTGGCCGGGATGAGCCTGGGCGAATGGCCCTTGTACGTCGGCATGCCGCTGGCGGTACTGATTGTCTGGCTTCCGCGCCTGCGTTCCCGGGCGGTCCCCGATGCGCAACCTGTCGACAGCAGCAGCGCGATGTCCGAGCTGACTCGCGATCTTTCCTACACCACCAGCCATAACGCGCTGTCAGCCGCCGGCGTGGCATTTTCCGTCAAGGAATTGGCCGGCAAGCTGCAATCGCAACTCGACGCCGCCGCGCAGATCGTCAACAACGCTGAAGTCATGATCGCCACTGAGCAGGCCACTTCGCAGCTCAGCCGCGAGGCATTGGGCGCTGCCAGCGAAGCCCATCACAGCAGCGCAGCGGGGCGCACCGAACTGGTGGATTCGATCTCGCGCATGCATCAACTCAGCCAGCGCGCCAATGCCAGCCGCGAACTGATCGAAGCCTTGAGCCAGCGCAGTGATGACATTCAGCGCGTGACGCTGGTGATTCAATCCATCGCCAGCCAGACCAACCTCCTGGCATTGAACGCCGCCATCGAAGCGGCCCGGGCCGGTGAGCACGGTCGCGGTTTTGCGGTGGTGGCGGATGAAGTGCGCGGTCTGGCGGCCCGTACCGCGACGGCCACCGGCGAAGTGGGCGAGATGGTCGCCGACATCCAGCAACGCACGGCGCAGGTGGTGGAGCAGATTCGTCAGCTCTCCGACGATTTGCACACGGGTGTCGAGCAGGTCGAACACACCGGTCAGCACCTGGAAAACATCGCGCGACTGGCGGCCGGGGTGGAAACCCAGGTCGGCGAAATCGCCCGAGGCGCAGAAACCAATCGTGAGCAGCTCGACAGCCTGTTCACCGCCATCGAGCAGATGCGCAGCGATCTGGCGATCAGCGACCAACAGACCCGGCGCCTGGCCGAGGCGGCCGTGCAGATGGAAGGGCAGGCAGAAACCATCAGCGAACGTCTGGCTGAAGTCGGGCTGGATGACTATCACCAGCGCATCTACGACCTCGCCCGCGAAGGGGCCAGTCAGATTGCCGCGCGGTTCGAGGCCGATGTCGAACAAGGGCGTATCAGCCTTGAAGACCTGTTCGACCGCCAGTATCAGCCGATTCCCGATACACAACCCGCGAAGTTCCAGACCCGTTTCGACCGCTACACCGATCAGGTGCTGCCGGCCATTCAGGAACCATTGTTGCCGCGCCACGAAGGTCTGGTGTTTGCCATCGCCTGCACGCAGCAGGGTTACGTGCCGACCCACAATCAGGCGTTCAGCCAGCCGCTGACCGGGAATGCACAGGTCGACACCGTCAACAATCGCACCAAGCGCAAGTTCGCCGACCGCACCGGCATCCGCTGCGGCAGCCATCAGCAACCGGTGCTGTTGCAGACTTACACCCGCGATACCGGCGAGCTGATGCATGATTTGTCGGTGCCGATCATGGTCAAGGGCCGGCATTGGGGCGGGTTGCGTCTGGGCTACAAACCCGAAAATCCGCGCTGAGGCATTGTTGCCGGAACTGCAATTAAGCTGTGCAGCGGCGTCGCTGTTTCCTCTTGATCCAAATCATTAACATGCCTACATAGTTAGGTTGCTAATGAAGTTGGGAGGTCAGCATGCAATGCAGAGTCGATGTCGCGGTGATGATCGGCAGCGGTGTTCCCGCCGGGCTGCGCGCGATGGGGCAAAGTGTCTGCTGGGTGGTGCTGCTCAATGGCGAGCAGCGCGGCACCGCTTTTGCCAGTCGCGACGAAGCCGAGGAGTGCAGGGCGGCGTGGCTCGCGCAATTGGGCGCCAGAGCCGGAGACAGCCTGCACTGATTGAAATCATTTGCCCCGGTGCAGGCGCACGTTAAGTTCATCGACCATCACCGCTTCTTCACCATCAGCACGCAGCCATTCCTTGAGCAATTGCGCCTGCTGCGGGCTCCAGAATTCGGCGTCGATCAGTTTGGTACCGGCTTCCAGCGGATGGGCTTCGATGAAGTCGTCGATCGCCGTTTCCTCCGAAGGCAGCCCTAATTGATCGAACAGGGTTGTCAGGTTGTAGGCAGGCAGTTCCATGGTGTGCTCCTTGAAGAATGGCGGGGTCGATCACTCTCTTTATCTGAGGTGCTCACTGGCCAGGAGTTCGATTCGCGATTCCAGTGAACGGGCGAGGGCGCAGGCGGCGTTGTGATTCTCGCGGAAACCTCTGACAAGCCCCGTCGACTTTTCCCTGATATGGAAAAAGCCGTTGCCCGCCGGGATCACCTGAAACAAAGGTGCCTGACCGCAAGACTCGATTGTAGGAACTGTCTCGAACACTGGAGCGTTCAAGGCAAAGGCGGGTTCGTGAGTCACGGCAAAATGCGTCATAGTGCACATATGAAGTCCTTTTCATGGATTGACCCGCATTTACAGGGTGTTGCGGGTAGTCGCGAACAGCATCGCTGCTCTAGAATCGCCAACACCTGTTGACGGCATGGCGCTATCTAAAGCAATTTTTTGCGTGCGATATGTCGGAAAAGTGATTTTCTTGGTGAGTTTTTTCCCTAAAGTTCGTAGTCAGTTTTCTCTGGCCGGCCGTGACGCGTTTTCCTTCAACATTTGGAGAACGTCTTTGCAGGTTTCGCGAGTGGCATTCCAGTAGTCTTGTGCAACTCGCGTTGAATGAGCACTTTGCTCGCTCAGGCGTATATTCGAGTCATCGCGCAACACCTTCGGCCTGGCCGACTTTTTCTGCCGTGCGCGCTTTTCGCGTACGGCACTCTTTTCAAGTGTGGGGATGTTTCTTTGGCAGTCAGTAACCTCGATATGCATGCTTTGTTCGTGCTGGGTGATTTGCGGGCAAAGCTGGTCAAGCAGTTTCAATCGCGTTTTGTTTACATCACCGAGCAGAACGCCGAAGGCATTTACGTTGCCGAGATCGACACCGAAAGCGCATTGGTGGTCGATGACAAACCTGGCCTCAAGCTCAAGGTCGGCGATCATTTCAGCGCATCGGTGCTGCCGAGCCGTGAAGGCGGCAAGATGGACATCCGCTTTCGCGAAATCAAAATGACCGTGTATGGTCTGGGCGACTACGCGTTTGTCACCACGGCCGACGGCCATGCCATCGTGTTCAAGGAAGGCCACAGCGCGGTCACCGTGTTTGCCGCCAACGAGCAGTTGCAGGAAGGCCTGACCAAGACCCTGAAAGCCGTCACCGCCAAAGCCGCCAAGTGGCGCAAGGGCGAACTGGTGACGTTCAAGGCCAGCGAGTGAGCCGCGCCGATTTCCATTTGCAGAACCTCGACAGCGCCCGTGAGGAAGCACGTCGATTGTTCACGGCAAAGGCTGAATTGAAGGGCGCCTGGCTGGGATGGGTCGCCTCGCAGATCTATGCCCTGCAGCCTGCGGAATACGCCAGCATGGTCAGACGCGAGCTGAAGAGCCTGCAGGAAATTTCTGAAAAGTAGCCTTGTCCGTGTCATGCCCCTGAAAAAGCAGGAACCTCGTCTACAGTCAGTTGACTGAGTATTCAGAGGCTTGCGGTCTTCTGTCAGGCCATCCTGCTATTGCTGTGAACAGCACGAGGTGCAAAAGCATGAACGGATTTCGACGGTTGCTGGCCGCTGGCCTGACCACCTTCGGCTTGATGACGGCGGTGCCTGCGGTGAGCGCGGCACAGGCGCCGATCCACTTTGCCGACCTGAACTGGGAAAGCGGAAGCCTGATCACCGATGTCCTGCGCATCATCGTCGAGAAGGGCTACGGCCTGCCGACCGACACCTTGCCGGGCACCACCATCACTCTTGAGACCGCACTGGCCAACAACGACATTCAGGTCATCGGCGAAGAATGGGCCGGACGCAGTCCGGTGTGGGTCAAGGCCGAGGCCGAAGGCAAGGTCGCCAGCCTGGGCGACACGGTCAAAGGCGCCACCGAAGGCTGGTGGGTACCGGAATACGTGATCAAGGGCGACCCGGCGAAGGGCATCAAGCCACTGGCGCCGGACCTGCGCAGCGTCAGCGATCTGAAGAAGTACAAGGATGTGTTCAAGGATCCGGAAACCCCGAGCAAGGGCCGGTTCCTCAACAGTCCGATCGGCTGGACGTCAGAGGTGGTGAACAAGCAGAAGCTCACGGCTTATGGCTTGCAGGACGATTTCGTCAATTTCCGCAGCGGCTCCGGTGCGGCACTCGATGCCGAAATCAGCTCATCGATCCGTCGGGGCAAACCGGTGCTGTTCTATTATTGGTCGCCGACGCCTTTGCTCGGCAAGTTCAAACTGGTTCAACTGGAAGAACCGCCGTTCGATGCCGAGGCCTGGAAGACCCTGACCGACGCCGATAATCCCAATCCGAAACCGACCCGTTCATTGGCCTCGAAGCTGTCGATCGGGGTGTCCACACCGTTCCAGAAGCAGTATCCGCAGATTGCCGAGTTCTTCAGCAAGGTCGATTTTCCGATTGATGACCTGAACAAGGCGCTGGCCGAAATGAGCGAGAAACACACGGCGCCCCGGGACGCAGCGGTGGCGTTCATGAAGGCGCATCCGGATGTGTGGCAGGCGTGGTTGCCGAAGGACGTGGCGCAGAAGGTCCAGGCAGGTTTGTAGCGGTGTGGCGAGGGCGTCAGGCCCTCGCCGAGTTGAATCAGAAGCGGGTTTGCACAGCCAGCTCCAAGGTGCGCGGTGTGCCGAGGTAATACGCCGGCGACACATGGGCGAACTCGGCGTACACCTCATTCGTCAGGTTGCGCACCCGCCCGGTCACGGTGGTGTGCGAATCCACCTTGTAGCTGAGGAAGCTGCCAAATAGTGTGTACGACGGCACGGTCATGGTGTTGGCCGTGTCGGCGAACACCGATGCCACATACCGAGCATCGACCCCGCCTTGCCATTGCGGCGAGAAATCGTAGGTCAGCCACAGATTGCCGACCCGGTCCGGCACGTTGGTCGGTGTGTTGCCCTTGCGGGAAACCACTACGCCGGCGGCGTTCTTTTCGTTGAACTCATCGTATTGCGCATCGACCCAGGCGAAGTTGCCTTCGGCCAGAAGCTTGTCGGTGATCCGCAGCGAGCCGGCAATCTCGATGCCCTTCGAAGTCTGCTGGCCGACCGGAATGCTGCTGGTCGGGTCCAGTGGATCCGTCACCGCGAAGTCTTTGCGCTCGATGGTGTACGCGGCCACTGTCGCCGAGCCGCGTCCGTTCAGGTAGTCGAACTTGCTGCCGATTTCCCATTGCTTGCCGGTCGAGACATCGAAGTCCTGGGTGCCATTGGGTTGCTCGGCGGCGGTGCTGTATTGCACGTACACATTGGCTGACGGAATGAACTGATACGTCAGGCCGGCGCGCCCGGTGACCGGCTCCCAACTGCGTTTGAGATGGCGCGGGTTGCTCGCGGTCACCGTGCGATGGTTGGTCACGTCGAGGTCGATATCGTCGTAGCGCAGGCCGGTGAGCAACGAAAGCTTGTCGGTCAGTGCCAGGCGGTTTTCGGCAAACAGCGCTTTGGTCGTGACTTCGTTGGTCTTGTCGCTGACAAAACCCGGCATCGTTCCGGGGATGTCATAGAAATGCCCCGGTCGGTAGTTGTTCGGGTCCACCGCGCTGGCGCCTTTGACGTTCAGCGGCGAGTTGGTGGTCTGATTGACCTTGTACTCGAAACCGCCGGACCAGGTGGTGTCGAGGCCGAACAGGGTGTTGTCGTGGCGCAGTTCGAACTGGTTGCCATTCTGCTCGCCCTGGTGTCGAACCTGATACGCAGTGGAGCGGTTCACCGCACTGTTGTCGGCGTTGTATTGATAGGTTTCCAGGTTGCGGTAATCGCGCTGGCTGTCGAGGTGATAGAGGGTGTTGCGCAGGGTGGTGCTGTCGTTGATCCGGTAGTCGATGATCGAGCGCACCCAGATCGTCCGCTGCTCGTAGCGGCCGTCCTCGACGTTGTAGTTGTTGAAGCGGTTGTGCTTGTCGATCTTCAACTCGCCGGCCTTGGGGTTTAGCACCGGGGTGCCCCAGTAAGGGCTGTCTTCGTGTTCATCCTGATATTCCAGGGCCAGGGTGTGCGACAGGTTTGGCGTCAGGTCGCTGAGCAAGGAGAACGCCACGCTCCAGGCATCGCGTTCCTGGCGGTCGATGTAGCCGTTGCTGGTGTTGTGACTGACGTCGAGACGCGCGTAATGCTGCATGTCGGCGCCGGGGTCGGTCAGCGCGTGGTTGAGGCCGAACGCGGTTTCGGTTGTGTCGTAGGTGCCGTAGCTGACCCGACCTTCTGCGGCCTGCTCGTCGCGGGTGGCCAGTTTGGTCACGTAGTTCAGCGAGCCACCGACCGAGCCGGCGCCGTTGATCAGCGATGACGGGCCGCCGACCAGTTCCACCCGGTCATAAATCCACGAATCCACGGGCCGCGCCAGTCCGCCGGAAACGTTGACGCCGTTGAACATCTGGGTGATCTGGCTGCTGGTAAAACCGCGATAGGAGACGAATCCGCCAAAGCCCGGCGGCGCACTGGCGTTCACCCCCGGCAAGGTGTTGGCCGCGTCCTGAAAGTTTTGCGAACCGTGACGTTCGATGTCATTGCGATTGGCTATCGCCACCGAGGCCGGAGTGTCGCGCACGCTGAGGCCAAGGCGCGAGGCCATGCCGCTGGACTGGTCGAGGCTCAGGCCCGGTTCGGCGCCGGACTCGCCGTCAATGGTGATCGGCGCCAGATCCACGGTGGATTGCGCCCAGACGTTGACGGACAGGCAGCCGCACAGGCTCGCCAGCAAGGTAAGTTGTTTCATCGATTGAATCCTGAATGCTTGTCTAGGAGTCAGCGCACAGGCGAACGCCGCGCGTTGGCGCAGTGGGCTGACAAATCAAAAAGGCAAGGACACTCAGGCGAGCGGTGGGGCGCGAGGATTGGCCGAAGGCCAGATGAAGCGGGCAGGGAGGTCGGCGCTGACGATGACCGGCAGCGGCGGACTGTGTTGTTCCGGCAGGATCGCCAGGGTCAGACTGGAGTTGAACGCCGGGCCCATGCCGCCGGTGGAGCACAGCGGGCATCCGAAGGCCTTGGCCAGGGTCGGCAGTTTTTCTTCGGCGGGATTCGAGGCGAGCGGCGCCTGGGTGCTCGGGTCGACGGCGCAGAACTGGCCGCCGATACCGTTGAGCTGCATGCCGACCATTTGTCCGTGACCGATGCTGCAGGCGAACACGTTGAACAGGACGCAGCAATAGAGCATCCAGGCCAGCAGTGAGCGATCGGTACGGGTGAATTTCATGGGGCGGCACTTTACCGCACCGCCGACCGGTCGTGCACATGGAAAAATGCCGACTAGGATGTTTTGTTCAAATCCCTTTAAAGGATTCTCGACCATGACCTTTGTGTTGGCTCAATGGCTGGTGACGATATTTGCGGTGATCAGCCTGATGCATGTGTACTGGGCGATGGGTGGACAGTGGGCGGCTGTGGCGGTGGTGCCGCAGGTTCCGGTGGACAACGGCGGGCTGACGCTCAGGCCGGCGTTCAAGCCGTCAGGCTGGATCACGCTGGTGGTGGCGGCAGCCCTGCTACTGATTGCCGCACTGGTGTGTATGCGAGTGGGGTGGTGGCTGCCCGCCGTGCATCACTGGGCGCTGCAATGGGTGATCAGCGCGATTGCGCTGCTGATGTTTGCGCGGGCGATCGGCGATTCGGAGCTGGTGGGGTTTTTCAAGGAAGTGAAGGGGTCGCGGTTTGCCCGGCTCGACACTTGGGTTTACTCGCCGCTGTGTCTGATATTGGGAGCCGGGCTGTTGGCTGTCGCCTGGATCTAGCTGCCGGTTTCAGTACGCCGGCTGCTCACCTCGGCCGGCACATCATCGCCGGCCATGCGTTTACGGAACAACGCCGCCCGCGCCAAGAGCAGGGTGGTCACCGGCACGGTGATCGACAGCAGAATCGGGATCAGCCATGCGTGCAGCACCGGCCCGGACTTGAGCGCGGAAAAACAGATGATCGATGCCAGCGCCACGCACCACGCGCCGAGGGTCGAGGCCAGCGCCGGCGGGTGCATGCGCTGAAAGTAATCTTTCATCCGCAGCAGGCCGGTCGCGCCGATCAGGGCGAACACGCCGCTGAGGACCAGCAGGATCGCCACCGGGATTTCCACCCAGAGAGACAGTTCAGCGTTCATTCGATCACCTCGCCACGCAGGAGGAATTTCGCCAGGGCAAACGAGCCGACGAAGCCGAACAGCGCGATCAGCAGCGCCGCTTCGAAGTAGGTGTCACTGGAATAACGAATCCCCAGGGTCAGCATCATCAGCATGGCGACGATGTACAGGTAATCCAGCGCCAGTACCCGGTCCTGCGCCGACGGGCCTTTGAACAGGCGCACCAGCGTGAGGACCATGGCCAGGGAAAACAGGAACAGCGTCAGCAGAATCGCATTCGACAGCAGCGGGCTCATTCGAAAATCTCCATCAACGGCCGCTCGTAAGTGACCTTGAAGTGCTGGATGAATTGCGCCTCGTCATCCAGATCCCAGACGTGCAGCAACAGAATGCTGCGATCCAGCGCCAGCTCCGACCACACCGTGCCGGGCACGACCGTACAGATCATCGACAGCGCCGCCAGACCGTTGGCATCGCGCAGGTCCAGCGGCACTTTGATGAAGCGTGAACGAAGCGGCCGACGACCGGCATTGAGTACGCCCCAGGCCACCTGAAGGTTCGAGACGATCACATCGCGCCCGACCAGCAGAAACAATCGCAGGATAGTGCCGGGACGGCGGATGTGAATCCGCTGCGGGCGCAGTTTGCGCATCATCAGCGGGGCGCAGAAACCGAGTACGGCACCCAGCAGCAGGTTGCCCGGGCTGACCGACAGGTTCAGCACCAGCCACAGCAACCACAGCGCAAGCGACAACCACGGAGCAGGAAACAGACGCTTCATGGTTGTACCTCCAGCAGCGCAGCCTTGGCTTCCGGGCTCGGCACGGCACGGGTGCCGAGTACCGCCATCACGTATTGCTGCGGATTGTTCAGAGCGTCGGCCGCTGCCTGGGTGTAACGCAGCAGCGGTTCAGCCTTGAAGGTCAGCGCGATGCTCAGGCCGAGCAGCAGGAAAATCGGCGTGCATTCCAGTTTGCGCAGCAGCGGCGATGGTCGCTCCTCTGGCGACCAGAAGCGCTGGATCCCCAGACGCGAGAACGCCATCAGCGAGCCGAGCCCGGTAAGGATCAGCAAGGCCAGCAACGCCCAGGCGGCATTCGAGATCGGTTCGCCCGCGCCGAGGCCCAGCGGGTTGAGCAGGGCGCCGATCAGGCTCAGCTTGCCGATGAAACCGGACAGTGGCGGCATGCCAATGATCAGCAGCGCGCAGGCAATGAAGCTCAGGCCGAGGAACGCCATGGTCCATGGAATCACCTGACCGACCACGGCTTTCTGCTCGTCGTCGAGGTTGATGCCCTTGACCGGACGTTGCCACTCCTGCGGACGCGGCAGCAGTTCGTTTTCGTCTTCCAGCGGCACTTCGATGGCGGTGCGCGAACGCTCGATCAACTCGGCCAGCAGGAACAGCGCGCTCAACGCCAGGGTCGAGCTGACCAGATAGAACAGCGCGGCGCCGATCAGGTTCGGCTGGGCGAAACCCACGGCCGACAGCAGGATCCCCGCGGACACCAGAATGCTCAGGCTGGCCATGCGTTCCAGACGTTGCGCGGCAATGATCGCCACGCCTGCGCCGGCCATGGTGGCCATGCCGCCGTAGATCAGCCAGTCACCACCAAAATACGCCGAAGCACCGGCCTGGCCCGAGAACAGCAGCGTCCACAGACGTAAAAGGGTGTAGACGCCGACCTTGGTCATGATGGCGAACATCGCCGCCACCGGCGCGCTGGCCGACGAGTAGGCCGGCACCAGCCAGAAATTCAGCGGCCACATGCCGGCCTTGGCCAGGAACGCCACGGCCAGAATCCCCGCGCCGGCGTGCAACAGGCCACGGTCTGCTTCCGGCACCAGCGGGATCTTCAGGGCCAGATCTGCCATGTTCAGGGTGCCGGTCACACCGTAGATCAACGCCGCGCCGATCAGGAACAGCGACGACGCCAGCAGGTTGATCGAAATGTAATGCAGCCCCGACGACACCCGCGCCCGGCCCGAGCCATGAAGCAACAGGCCGTAGGACGCCGCGAGCAGGACCTCGAAGAACACGAACAGGTTGAACAGGTCCGCGGTCAGGAATGCACCGTAAAGGCCCATCAACTGAATCTGGAACAACGCGTGGAAACTCGACCCGGCGCCGTCCCAACGGGCCATGGCGAACAGCAGGGCGCTGACGCCGATGATTCCGGTCAGCACCAGCATCAGCGCCGACAGGCGATCGACCACCAGCACGATGCCGAACGGTACCTGCCAGTTGCCCGGCAGGTACACGCCGATGGATCCGGGCACGCCGGTGGTCTGGGTCCATTGCAGCAGCATCACCGAGATGCCGAGGCCCAGGAGGCTGGAGAACAGGTTGATTTTCGCCTTCAGCGGTCGGTGCTTCTCGCCGAGCATCAGCATGATGGCGGCGGTCAGCAGCGGCAGCAGGATCGGTGCGGCGATCAGGTGAGTCATCGCCGTCATTCCTTGGGCTCCCTTCCGTCAACGTGGTCGGTGCCGGTCAGGCCCCGTGAGGCCAGCAACACCACCAGAAACAATGCGGTCATGGCGAAGCTGATGACGATGGCCGTCAGCACCAGCGCCTGGGGCAGCGGGTCGGTGTAGTTGAGCAGATCCTGCGGCACGCCGTCCTTGATGATCGGCTCCTTGCCGATGAACAGGCTGCCCATGCTGAAGATGAACAGGTTGACGCCGTAGGACAGCAGGCACAGGCCCATCACCACCTGGAAGGTCCGTGGCCGCAGGATCAGCCAGACCCCGGACGCGGCGAGTACGCCGATGGCGATTGCGATGACTTCTTCCATCAGACGGCTCCTTTGGCGGCAGCGGTTTTGTGGCCCCGGACCGATTGGTGGGCGAGGGCGGTGAGGATCAGCAAGGTCGAGCCGACCACCACGGCGTAGACGCCGATATCGAAGAACAGCGCGCTGGCGATATGGATGTCACCCAGCAATGGCAAGCTGAAATGCCAGGTGTGGGTGGTGAGGAACGGATAGCCGACCGCCATCGCCCCGAGACCGGTGACGGTGGCGAACAGCAGGCCGGTGCCCATCCAGCGCAGCGGTCGCAGGCTCATTTGCGCCTCGACCCACTGGGTGCCGGCGACCATGTATTGCAGGATGAACGCCACCGACATCACCAGGCCGGCGACGAAGCCGCCACCTGGCTGGTTGTGCCCGCGCATGAACAGATAGAACGACACCACCAGCGCAATCGGCAGCAGCAGGCGCACCAGCACCGCCGGCACCATCATGAAGCCGAGCGCGGTGTCGCTGGCCGAGCGCGGGTTGACCAGATCGGTGACCACGTCGGGGGCGAGCAAGCGCTGCTGGGCCGGCAGTTGCAGGCTTTCTTTCGGTGGGCGGAAGCGACGCAGCAGGGCGAACACAGTCAGGGCTACGGCAGCGAGCACGGTGATTTCGCCAAGGGTGTCGAAACCACGGAAATCCACCAGCATCACGTTGACCACGTTGCTGCCGCCGCCCTCGGGCAGGGCACGGCTCAGGTAGAACGAGGAAATGTCGTTCGGCGTCTGCCGGGTCAGCATGGCGTAGGACAGCAGCGCCATGCCGCCGCCGACGGCAATCGACAGCAGCAAGTCGCGCAGACGCCGTACCCGCGCCTTGCGCAGGCTGCTTGGCAACGGCGAAACCTCTTCGATCCGCCGTGGCAGCCAGCGCAGGCCGAGCAGGATCAGCACCGTGGTCACCACTTCGACCACCAGTTGCGTCAGGGCCAGATCCGGTGCCGAGAACCAGACGAAGGTCACGCACGTCATCAGGCCGCAGACGCTGACCATGGTCAGGGCGGCGAGACGGTGATACTTGGCTTGCCATGCGGCGCCGAGGGCGCAGGCGATTGCCAGCAGCCACAGGGTCACGAATACGATCGAGCCAGGAATCTTCGGCCGATCGCCCCAGCTCAGACTGCTGTGCAGCATCGGGATCAGGCCGGCCAGCACTGCCGCCAACACCATCAGGAACAGCTGGGCTTGCAGACGCTTGGTGCCGATCCGCCGCTCCACCCGCCGGGCCAGACGCATCATCGCAACCAGACTGCGCTCGAACATTCGCTTGCCGTTGAGGCGGCCCGCCAGCGGCGGATACTTGAAGCGGCCGCGCTTGAGCTGGTTGCGCAGTAGCAGATACAGCACGATGCCGCCGGACATGGCGATCAGGCTCATGATCATCGGTGCATTGAGGCCGTGCCAGATCGCCAGGCTGTACTCCGGCAGCACGCCACCCACCACCGGCAAGGCGGCAGCGGCCAGCAATGGGCCTACAACTTGTGCCGGGAAAATCCCCACCAGCAAACAGGTGAAGACCAGCAACTCGACCGGCGCACGCATCCAGCGCGGCGGTTCGTGCGGGGTGTGCGGCAGGTCGGTGGCAGTCGGGCCGAAGAACACGTCGACGGTGAATCTCAGCGAGTAGGCAACGCTGAACATCCCGGCAATGGTCGCGACGATCGGCAGGCTGGTTTCAACCCAGGCGGTGGCGTTGATGAACACGGTTTCGGCAAAGAACATTTCTTTCGACAGGAAACCGTTGAGCAGCGGCACGCCGGCCATGGACGCACTGGCCACCATCGCCAGGGTGGCGGTGAACGGAATCAGTTTGAACAGGCCGTTGAGCTTGCGGATGTCGCGGGTGCCGCTTTCGTGGTCGATGATCCCGGCGGCCATGAACAGCGAGGCTTTGAAGGTCGCGTGGTTGAGAATGTGGAACACCGCCGCCACGGCGGCCAGCGGACTGTTCAGGCCCAGCAGCAGCGTGATCAGGCCGAGATGGCTGATGGTCGAGTAGGCCAGCAGTCCCTTGAGATCGTTCTGGAACATTGCGCAGTACGCGCCGAGCAATAGCGTGGCGGCACCGGCGCCGCTGACGATGTAGAACCATTCTTCGCTGCCGGACAGCGACGGCCACAGCCGGGCCAGCAGGAAAACCCCGGCCTTGACCATGGTCGCCGAGTGCAGGTACGCCGAAACCGGTGTGGGTGCCGCCATTGCGTGCGGCAGCCAGAAGTGGAAGGGGAACTGGGCGCTTTTACTGAGAGCGCCGATAAGAATGAGGGGAAGCAGGATGGGGTAGAGGGCATGTGCGCGAATCAGATCGCCGGCGGCCAGGACCTTGTCCAGGTCATAGCTGCCGACCACATGGCCGAGGATCATGACCCCTGCCAGCAAGCACAATCCTCCCGCGCCGGTAACCATCAACGCCATGTAGGCGCCGCGGCGCGCGTCGTGGCGGTGGTGCCAGTAGCCGATCAACAGGAACGAGAAGAGGCTGGTCAGCTCCCAGAAGAACACGATCTGGATCAGGTTGCCGGAGATCACCAGCCCGAGCATGGCGCCCATGAACGCCAGAAAGAACGCGAAGAAACGCGGCACCGGATCGTCCGGCGACATGTAATAACGGGCATATAAAGAAACGAGGGTGCCGATGCCCAGCACCAGCATCGAGAACAGCCAGGCGAAGCCGTCCATGCGCAGGACGAAGTTCAGACCCAGGCTGGGCAGCCATGTGAATTCTTCGCGAATCACGCCGCCGTGGGCGATCTGCGGGTACAGCATCGCGACCGAGACAGTGCCGATCAGTGCGACCAGACCTGCCAGCAGGGATTCGGCGTTACGTGCGTTGTGCGGCAGCACGGCTGCCAGACAGCTGCCCAGAAAAGGCAGAAGCAGTAGAACTATCAGGGACATAGGCTTCTAATCTGCGGAAGTTTGTGAAGCATCATACGTGCCAGCTCCCGGATCGCCAAACGCGAGGATGTCTCTGAATCCTACAAAGTAGCCGTAAAACCCCGTTTAGCCTTCGGTCTCGTGCTCCAATTCTTCCGTGACCGTTTGTGTCTCTTTGCCTTTGGTCTTCAATTCACTGACGATCACCGCCGCCACGATCAGTCCTGCGCCCACCAGTGCAATCGCTGGGAGACGCTCTCCTGCGATACGACCGACGATCCCGGCCCAGACTGGTTCACCGGCGTAGATCAAGGTCGCGCGGGTCGGCGAAACACTTTTCTGCGCCCAGTTCATCGCCACCTGAATTGCCGCACTCATCGCGCCCAGGCCCAGAGCCGTACTCAGCAGCAGCCACGAGAAATCCGGAATCGCCTCGCCGGTCGGCACCACCATCAAAAACGACAGCACCGAAGTCGTCGCCAGCTGCACCACGGTTACCCGGCGCACATCGACTTGCCCGGCATAGTTACTGATAAGGATGATTTCGGCCGCTATCGCGATGGCGCTGATCAGCGTGGCGATTTCACCGGGGCTGAAATTCAGCGAAGCACCGGACGGCCCGGAGAGCAGCATCAGCCCGGTAAACGCCAGCATGATGCCGATGCTCGGCATCAAACCCGGGCGCCGGCCGAGAACCAGCCATTGCAACAGTGGCACGAACGGCACGTAAAGCGCGGTGATGAACGCCGACTGACTGCTGGGAATGCTCTGCAAACCGACAGTCTGCAAGCCATAACCGAGCAGGATCGCCACGCCGATAAAGGCGCCGGCCTTGAGTTCGAACAGGGTCAGTTCCCGCAGGTGTTTCCAGGAGAACAGCGAAACAATGCCAGCTGCGGCGGCAAAGCGCAGGCCGACGAAAAACATCGGACCGCTGACGGTCATCGCGTGCTGCACCAGCAGAAAGGTGCCGCCCCAGAGCATGGTGATCAGCACCAGCACGCACTCGGCTTTGCTGAACCGGGAAAAACGCAGGGGAGTTTTGGGGGAGTTGGCTGACGTCATGACCTTGCGCACTTTTAAGGAGGGGACGCACAATGCGCCAAATGTTGCGCAGTATACTGCCCAACCCCAGCCAGTGAGCAATATAGTGCACAAAGATTCTGTACAACGGGCTTCGGTCCTGCAACACGTCAGCCAGAACGTCCGGCGCCTGCGCCATGCCGCCGACATGAGCCAGACGGCCCTCGCGGAAAAGTCCGGGGTCAGCCGGCGAATGCTGGTGGCCATCGAGGCTGGCGAAAAGAACGTCAGCCTGACCACCCTCGATCGCGTCGCCGAAGCTCTCGAAGTGGCCTTCAGCGATCTGATCCAGGCGCCTGACAACCGCGATCCCGGCCGTATCAACGAACTGGCCTGGGCTGGCAGCATCCCCGGCAGCAAAGCCGTTTTACTGTCCAAGGCCAACGCCACCCGTGCGGTTGAACAGTGGGAATGGTGCCTGCAACCGGGCGAGGTCTATCCCTCGCAACCGGACGCCGAAGGCTGGAGCGAGCAGATTTTCGTGTTCGAGGGCTGCCTGACGCTGATGCTCGGCGATCAACCCCAGCGCATCGCGGCCGGGGAGTTTTTCATGTTCGCCAGCAACCAGCCGCACACCTATCGCAATGACGGGGAAGTGGCCGCGCGCTTCGTGCGCAATGTGGTGATCTGACTGTTGCATGGCCGACAGCGGATAAACAGTTTGCTCCATCCTGCGTGCAGACTGCTTTAAGTTGTTATCTCAATCTATTGATAAATAAAGAAAATATATTCAGGCACGACTCCTGCTATGGGTTCTGGATCCTCATCCGGAAACCACGGAGTCGCCTCACATGACCGCCTCAATTCACACCTTCAAACGCCTCCTGACAATCGGGAGTGCCATCTGATGCCCCGCGAAATTCGTCTCAACGCCTTCGACATGAACTGCGTCGGTCACCAGTCGCCGGGCCTGTGGGCTCACCCTCGGGACCGCTCGTGGCAGTACAAGGATCTGGAGTACTGGACCGAACTGGCGAAAATCCTCGAGCGCGGCAAGTTCGACGGCCTGTTCATCGCCGACGTGCTGGGCATCTACGACGTGTACAACGGCAATGGCGAAGCAGCCATCCGGCAGGCGGCGCAGGTGCCGGTCAACGATCCGTTGCAACTGATCCCGCCGATGGCGCTGGTCACCGAACACCTGGGTTTCGGCCTGACCGCGTCGTTGTCCTTCGAACATCCGTATCCATTCGCCCGACGCCTGTCGACCCTCGATCACCTGACAAAGGGCCGGGCCGGCTGGAACATCGTCACCTCTTATCTGGAGAGCGGCGCGAAGAACATCGGCCAGCAAGCCCAGACCGAACACGACGCGCGCTACGACTTCGCCGAGGAATACCTGGAGGTCTGCTACAAACTCTGGGAAGGCAGTTGGGAAGAGGGTGCGATCCTGCGGGATCGCGAGCGGCGGATTTTCAGTGACCCGAGCAAGATCCACGAGATCCGCCATCACGGTAAACACTTCCAGGTGCCGGGCATTCACCTCTGCGAGCCGTCGCCGCAGCGCACGCCGGTTCTCTACCAGGCGGGAGCTTCCAGCCGGGGCAAGCAGTTTGCCGCCGAGCATGCCGAATGCGTTTTTGTCGCTGCCCCGTCGAAAGTGCTGCTGAAGAAAACCGTGGCCGACATTCGCCGCCGCGCCGCCGAGGCCGGGCGCGATCCGTCGAAGATCCTGATCTTCAACCTGCAAACCGTGATCCTCGGCGAGACCGACGCCAAGGCCAAAGCTAAGTTCGAAGAATACAAATCCTGGGTCAGCTACGAAGGCGCGATGGCGTTGATTTCCGGCTGGACCGGCATCGATTTCAGCCGTTTCAAACCGGACGAACCCCTGAAGCACGTGCACACCAACGCCATTCAATCGGCGGTCGAGGCGTTTTCCACGGCGGATCCGAACAAGGTCTGGACCCCCAACGAACTGGCTGACTGGGTCGGCATCGGCGGCTTCGGCCCGTTGTTCGTCGGCAGCCCGGAAACGGTGGCGGACCTGTTGCAGGAATGGGTCGACGAAACCGACGTCGACGGCTTCAACCTGGCCTACGCGCTGACCCACGAAACCTTCATCGATGCCGTCGAATTGCTGGTGCCGGAGTTGCAGAAGCGCGGTGTCTACAAAACCGAGTACGCGCCGGGGACCTTGCGCGAGAAGCTGTTTGGCAAAGGGCCGAGACTGCCGGAGATTCATCCGGGCAGTGGCTATCGAAACCTCGGCGAGCTGCATCGGCAGGAGAAAAAATTCGCGTCGGTCTAGATGTCGATGGGTGTTCAGCTATGAGGAATGTGATGAGACCACTCGTCGGACAAAGCAAGGAACCTGTAATTTCTGACAGTAGACGTTGATTGGGTAGCCGCTCCTAATAAGCAGGAGCGCGGGTCACGGCAGGTTATGCCTGTCGAGCACGAAGCGACTTTAACGAAAATCAACTGAAAGGAATTAACTTATGTTGGGTCCCATGCAAATCTTAGAAGCTGATGGAAAAGGAGTTGTCGAACTTTCGAAAATTGGCTCTCACGCTACTGGCGTGATCTCCCCCTTACCAAACCCGGCGCAAGGAGATAGGGCAGATGTTAATGCCGGCGGTAAGAGTATCGCTCAAGTACCACTCAATCTCTCCGGTGAAACCAGATTTCCAATACCGAAGAGTGTTTTATTGGACTTCGCGGATATTGGTGTGACACCGTTTTATTACAAGGCCGAGGACCAATTCGGTAATTCTGAGGAATCCGAGAAGAAAGATTTTGTAATTAAACAGTAAAACACAGTCAGCAGGAGACTCCCCCCGAAATGCCCGGCTCGATTGATGTCGACCAGGCATTTTCTGTGTCTTCGGTTTTGGCTTTGTTTAATTAAGTTGCCGCCAATAGCTTCCTGAGAGCTATCAGCGATGGTATTACCCTCATTCACTCCTTTGCGAACGGTGAAAACCGCATGAATGAGGTTTCAAATGAGCATTCGACCACGTCTGTCAGTCACGCCGACATCCTGATTGTCGGCGGCGGCCTCAGCGGCACGATGCTGGCGGTGCAATTGCTGCGTTTGCCGGGGCGCAGAAAGATTCTGGTGATCGAGCCCCGGGCCGAACTGGGCCGGGGCGAAGCGTACAGCGCGGTGGAGCTGGGCCACACGCTCAATGGCAACGCAGCGCGGATGAGCGTTGACCCGGACAATGCCGATGACCTGACTCAATGGCTGACCGATCACATCGCTGGTGGTGGCTGGCCCGAGTCGGATCAGCAGCATGTGCCGGTCAGCGAACTGTTTCCGCCACGGGGGCTGTTTGGCGTTTACGTGCAGCAGCGTCTGGCCGAAGCGCAGCAGGTGGGCGCGCAACACGGTTCGACGGTCGAGCATGTGCGCGCCGAAGTGGTCGATGTTCAGGCCTCCAGCGATTCCGTGCAGCTCACCTTGAATGACGGCCAGCAACTGCACGGCGCTTTTGCCGTGTTGGCAACTGGGATGTTCCCGGCTGCCCGCACCCCGCAAAAAGAATCCAGCGGTCTCAACGCGGCGGCGCTCGATCCGTGGGATGTCTCGGCCATGCGTCAACTCGATCCGCAATCAACGGTGCTGATCATCGGCTCCGGCCTGACCATGGTCGATGCCGTGGTGTCGCTGGAGCAGGCCGGGCATCGCGGGCCGATCGAGGTGTTTTCCCGGCATGGGCTGTTGCCCCATGTGCGTCGGCAACCGCCCGCGTGGGTGGACTTCCTTGCCGAGGATTACAGCATTCGCACGCCAAGGCAGTTACTGCGCGAATTGCGCCGACATTGTCGCGACGCCATCGCTCAAGGCATTGACTGGCAGGCGCCGCTCGACACCGTGCGTGCGCACATTGGCCGGTTATGGAGTCAGGCCAGCGATGTGCAGCGCCGGCAATTCGTGCGGCATGTCCGGCCGTGGTGGGAAAGTCATCACCATCGTTCGCCACCGCTGAGCGCTGAATTGGTCGAGCGTCTGCACCGGGAAGGGCGATTGCGCATTCATGCTGCGTCTTACAAGGGACTTGAGCCGGTATCGGGCGAGGGCGTGAGTATCCGCATTCGTCCTCGCGGCGAGGCTGAAACCCGAGTAGTGCAAGGCGCGGCGTTGATCAACTCCAGCGGCATCGAATACGACTGGCGCCGGGTCGCGCGACCTTTGCCGCAGCAGTTGTTGGCGCGCGGCCTGGTTCGACCGGGACCGTTGGCGTTGGGGATCGAGGCCGCAGTGGACGGTGCTGTGCTGGATGAAGAGGGCCGGGTCTCGAACCGCCTGTTCGCCATGGGCCCGCCGCTGCGTGGCATGTGGTGGGAAAGCACCGCTGTCACCGATGTCGCGTCGCAGGCCAAGGCACTGGCCGCGCGATTGGTTCGCTGATACCCAAATGCAGGAAACCCCGCTTCGGCGGGGTTTCCTGTTTCTGGCAGCTCAAACCTATCACTCAGTAGCGCTGATATTTGGAACCGAATTCCGGGCGGTTTTCTGCGACGTACAGCTTGGCCTGTTCAGCGTTTTGTTGCAGGTTGAGGTTGCCCTTGTGTTCGGCATCGATGCTGACGGTGTCGACGTTCAGGGTGCCCGACTGGCCAACGGTCGCCGACGCGACAACCGGGGTGCTGGCGTGTGGGGCTGCTATGGCGGAGGTGGCGCCGATCAGGGAAACGATGAAGCCGAGTGCGATGATGTCTTTCATGATGTTGCTCCAGAGAGTGGGGAGAAGATGGAGCCCACTCTAGTGCTGGAGGGTTTTGATGTGAAAACACCCTTGCGCATAGTCGTTATCGAAGGCGTTGATGCCTGATCAGCGCGGTAGGGTATTGCTCAGCCAGCGCTGGCGCAGCTGCTCCAGACGGCCGTCGGCCCGGAATGTATCCAGCGCCTGCTGCCAGCGTGCGACCTGTTTCGGATCGGTCTGCGGCGAAAAGGCAATGTAGGTGTTCTGTTTCATCAACGGGATCTGGTACTGCAAGCGTCCCGGCTCCATGCCTTGCTCGCGGGCAAGGGCGGCCTTGGACCAGGTATCGGAGACCACGAAATCGGTACGCCCCAGGCTGAACAGTCGCATCATCTGCTCCGGGGTTTCGACGCCGTAGAGGTTGTTCAGGTCTTGCCCTTGCAGGTAGCTGTAGACCAGCCATTTGCGCGGCACGGTGATCCGGCCCAGGTGATCGGCTTCACGCAGGCTGTGCACGGGAGGCTGGAGATTGTCGCGGGCGTACAGCGCGGTTTCGACTTCGATCAGCGGCCCGACCCATTGATAGCGATCGTCGCGGTCGTCGGTACGCAGCACGGTGAATACGCCGGTGTCGGGCGTGTCGCTGGCCATGCGCAGGGCGCGCAGCAGCGGGACTTGTTGCAGATGGATGCGGTCGCCGGTCTGGGTCGCCAGGGCCTGCACCACGTCAACACCGAATCCTGCGAGCTGATTACCTTGCATGAAATGCAGGGGCGGATGGTTGTCGGTGAGCAGTTGCAGATCCGCCGCGGTGGCCGTCAGGGCCAGCATGGACAGCAGACAGGCGGCAAATCGTTTCATGGATCGTCCCTGAACAAATCAATCGCGCAGCTTAGTACGAGCCATGACGGCTGTCGTGGGGAAACAGCGGGGCTTTTGTGTCAGAGAACAAGGCTTATCGGTAGTGAACGCTGCGGGGGCAGAGCGCCCCCGGCAGGAATCGACAACGGCGGGTACATACGATCAGTAGCGCTGGTACTTCGAACCGAACTCGGGACGGTTCTCGGCGACCAGTACGCTGCGGGCCGAACGCTCGCGCAGTTCCTGCAAGCGGTCGGCGCCACCTTCAGCGACGCGTTCGCGCAACTCTTGCAAACGGTCAGCACCGCCTTCGGCTACGCGTTCACGCAGTTCCTGCAAGCGGTCGGCACCGCCTTCAGCGACGCGTTCACGCAGTTCCTGCAAGCGATCCGCGCCACCTTCGGCAACGCGATCCTTCTGCAGGTTTTCCGAGCCGTATTCGGCAACCAGCGGTTGGGAGCTGGCGGATGCCAGGTCGGCCAGGGCCAGGCCGCTGAGCAGGCTGATTGCGAGTACCAGGGATTTCGAGGACTTGAACATGGTGCTTCTCCTTGCGTTTGAGATGAATGAACCAGTGCTTTCTGGTGGGTTCATTCAAACGCGAGGGTGTATCGCTGATATGTGGTGTTACGGCCCGAAAACACGGGTTACGTATCTGCGCGGCGAATTTATACAGAGTGATACAAATCCGTCAGGATTCGGCGTGCATCTCCACGGCGAAGGAGAAAACATAACCCTCGTTGCGCACGGTCTTGATGTAGGTCGGCTCGCGAGAGTCGTCCAGCAGACGTTGACGCAGGCGACTGACCAGCAAATCGATGGAGCGGTCGAACAGGTCGGCGTCGCGACCCTGAGTCAGATTGAGCAACTGGTCGCGGCTGAGCACCCGTTGCGGATGATCGAGAAATACCCGGAGCAGGCGATACTCGGCGCCACTGAGAGCGACCATGGTGTCGTCTTCATCGAGCAGGTGGCGGGCGGTGGTGTCCAGGCGCCAGCGGCCGAACGCGAGCAGGCGCCCGGTTTCGGTGATCAGCAGATTGGGTGGCAGCATTCGCGTGCGGCGCAGCACGGCGTTGATCCGCGCCAGCAATTCGCGGGCAGCGAAGGGTTTGGTCAGGTAATCGTCGGCACCCATTTCCAGGCCGAGGATGCGGTCGGTCTGGTCGTCGCGGGCGGTGAGCATCAGGATCGGGATCGCCTTGTGCTTGCCGGCGCGCAGTTCGCGGCACAGCACCAGCCCGTCATCGCCGGGGAGCATGATGTCGAGCACGATCAGGTCGACCGTGTTGGCTTCCAGAAAACTGCGCATCTGCCGGCCATCGGCGACCACGGTGCTGCGCAGGCCGTTCTTGGTCAGGTAATTGCCGACCAGCTCGCGGATCTCGCGGTCATCGTCGACGATCAGGATGTGGTTGATGTGATCCATGGTTCGCTCTTTTTATAAGGAGTGCCCGAAGCGTTGCGCTTCGGGCTGGTCGCTTCGGGTCAGGACACCACGCGATAGCACGGCACATACGCCGCGCCGCCCGGCAGTTTCATCCGGTGCTGGGCGACGAAGGCTTTGAGCAGCAGATCGAGCGGCTGCATGATCGCGGCGTCGCCACGGATCTGGTACGGCCCGTGTTCCTCGATCAGGCGAATGCCCTTGTCCTTGACGTTGCCGGCGACGATCCCGGAGAACGCGCGGCGCAGGTTGGCCGCCAGTTCATGAGGTGGCTGGTCGCGGTGCAGCTTGAGGTTGGCCATGTTTTCGTGGGTCGGATCGAACGGGCGCTGGAAGCCTTCGTCGATCTTCAGCAGCCAGTTGAAGTGGAACGCGTCGGCGCGTTCGCGGCGGAACTGCTTCACGGCCTTCAGGCCCGCGGTCATCTGCCTCGCCACTTCGGCCGGGTCGTCGATGATGATTTCGTAGTGCTTTTTCGCCGCTTCGCCGAGGGTGGCGGTGACGAAGGCGTCCAGTTGTTCCAGGTATGGCGCGGCATGTTTCGGCCCGGTCAAAATCACCGGGAACGGCAGGCCGGCGTTGTCCGGGTGCATCAGGATGCCCAGCAGGTACAGGAATTCTTCGGCGGTGCCGGCGCCGCCCGGGAAGATGATGATGCCGTGGCCGACGCGGACGAAGGCTTCCAAGCGTTTTTCGATGTCCGGCAGGATCACCAGCTCGTTGACGATCGGGTTCGGCGCTTCGGCGGCGATGATGCCCGGTTCGGTCAGACCGAGGTAACGGCCACCGTGAATCCGCTGTTTGGCGTGGGCGATGGTCGCGCCTTTCATCGGGCCTTTCATCACGCCGGGACCGCAACCGGTGCAGATGTCGAGGCTGCGCAGGCCCAGTTCGTGGCCGACTTTCTTGGTGTATTTGTATTCTTCGGTGTTGATCGAGTGGCCGCCCCAGCACACGACGATTTTCGGCTCGACGCCCGGGCGCAGGGTGCGCGCGTTGCGCAGCAGGTGGAAGACGTAGTCGCTGATGCCCTGGGAGGTGCTGAGGTCGATGCTCAGGGCGTCGAGTTCGTTTTCGGTGTAGACGATGTCGCGCAGGGCGCTGAACAGCATTTCCCGGGTGCTGGCGATCATTTCGCCGTCGACGAAGGCGTCGGCCGGGGCGTTCAGCAGTTCCAGGCGCACGCCGCGATCCTGCTGGTGGATGCGGATTTCGAAGTCCTTGTAGGCTTCCAGAATGGTTTTCGCGTTGTCGACATGGGCGCCGGTATTGAGGATGGCCAGGGCGCACTGGCGAAAGAGGGTGTAGGTGCTGCCGGTTCCGGCCTGGCTCAGTTGCTGAACTTCACGTTGGGAAAGGGTTTCGAGGCTGCCTTTTGGGCTGACCGAGGCATTGATTACGTGTCGTTGGGTCATGCAGTGATCCTTAAAACGATGTCATTGCCGGCATGGCCAATGGCATCCGAATAGTGTGTATCCATGAATGAAGATGGCACGATCTGCGTGGTATCGCCATGTCCCCGTTGGACTTTGAAAAGATGAAAAGGCGCTCCAGCATAGCTAAATCCGCCTCAGAGGCGATAATGCGCCGGCCTCTTTTTATTTCAAGCCATGGAAGCCTGTCGCGATGTTCGAGATTCAACCGATCGATGCCATCACTTATCGCCAGCAGACCCGGCGCAGCACGCTGATCATCGCGGTGCTGTTTCTGGTGCTGGCGATGGCGTTTTCGACGGCGGCGGTGGCGCTGTTCGGCGAGCCGGGCGGGGATAACCTGCGGTTCAATGTCGGCGGGGTGTTTGGCGCATTTCTGCTGACAGCGGCGTTGCTGCGCGGGCGTTTCTGGAACCAGACCTGGATGGCCCCGGCGGTGTACGGCTGGCGGCTCAAGCGCAGCCTGATGAGCGTCACCAACGTGATGCATCAGGTGACGGCAGCGGTGGAGAAGGGTGATCCGGTGGCGATGAAGGTGCTGCGTTTCTATCACCTGGGGCTGACCCAGATGCATGAACTGGACGGTAACTCCAGCGATCACGCGCAATTGCACCGGGAAGTCGAAGCGCACAAGACGCGGATGGAGGCGCTCGGTCTGGACACCGATCAGACGCGCCTCGATCCGGCCTGGCTGGAAACCTTGAAAGCGCGCTAGAACGGAATGCGTGCGGCGCGCCGGAGTTTCCAGCGGCGAATCAGGCGCCCGTACACCAGCAGGTTGACTACCAGCACCACGCTGCCCAGCACCAATTGAATCTGCGGCGTCAGCCCGGCCGGGTAGATGATCGGCCAGATGTAATGCTCGATGAAGCCACCCGCGTATTCGGTTTGTCCTGCAGCGTGGCGCATCAGGTTTTCCCAATAGGTCAGCGGACAGGTCAGGTGCAACACCTCGACCGCCACACCCCAGGCCGCCGCCGGCAAATGCAGCCAGATCAGCCGCGGCCACTTGAGCACCAGCAGCCCGCCGAACAGCACAAACAAAATGAACAGCAAATGAAACAGCACCAGCCCGTCGGCGGCTATTCGATACAGCATGTCGTCTCCCTGACGCGTGTGTGAATGGTTGTCATGTTACGCCGGTAAACGACTGACGGAAGGAAGGATTTGCGCCAACTGCGCAAGATTGTTCAAGCCACCCACGGGCATTTGCTGGCAGAGTCCGGGGTCTTGTCTCACGGTTGAAGCGTGTTATGTCTGACTCATTAATGCCGCGCAGTGCCTTTCTTCGCGGAGCCGCGGCGATCATGCCGTTATCGCTGGCGACGGCGCCGTGGGGGCTGTTGGCCGGCTCCATGGCGATTGAAGCCAACCTCACGCCGCTGCAAGGGCAGGGCCTGTCGAGCATCGTGTTCGCCGGCGCTGCGCAATTGGTGGCGATCGGCATGCTCAAGGGCGGCGCGGGGATTTTCTCGATTCTGCTGACCACGCTGCTGCTGACTTCGCAGCATCTGCTTTATGGAATGAGCATGCGCCACGTGATTTCGCCGTTGCCGGGGCGCTGGCGTATCGGTCTGGGCTTTTTGCTCACTGATGAACTGTTCGCGCTGACCAGTCAGCATGATCGTCAGCAGTTCAACCGCTGGTACGCCTTGGGCGTGGGTCTGACGTTTTACATCGCCTGGAACCTCTTCACCCTGGCCGGCATCGTGCTCGGCAGCAGCATTCCGGGGCTTGAGCATCTGGGGCTGGACTTCTCGATTGCCGCGACCTTCATCGCCCTGATCACCCCGGTGGTGCGCAATGTGCCGACGGTGGTCTGCGTAGCGGTGTCGCTGTTCTGCTCGGTGCTGTTCAGCTACTGGCAATGGGGTTCGGCGCTGGTGCTGTCGGGCCTGGCCGGCATGATCGCCGGGTTTATCTGCAACAAGCTGTATCGGGAGCGCACATGATGGTCTGGGCAGTGATTTTCGGCATGGGGATTCTGGTGTTCCTCAACCGTTACGTGTTTCTCGAACCGCGCCTGCCGGTGCGTTTGAGCAGTAACGCGCGGCAGTTTCTCGGGTTTGCCGTGCCGGGGATGTTGACCGCGATTTGCGGGCCGATTGTATTCATGCCGGACAAACAACTGAATCTGCAGTGGGATAACCCTTATCTGCTGAGTTCACTAGTGGCAATCGGCCTGGTGATCTACACGCGTAATACATTGCTCAGCATGCTATTGAGCATGGCGTTCTTCTTTCTATTGCGCTGGTGGCTTTAAGTTCTACGCTTAATGGATGAATTCCATTAGCGAGGTGAACATGGCAATCGAGCAGAAACGTCCCGAAAAAGATGACGAGCCGAGCGAAGAAGAGCTCGAGCGGGAGAAACACAAGGAGCAGACCTGGAAGCATGACGACAGCCGCGAGTTGTCCGACCGTGATCAGGAACGCCCGCTGAAACCCTGAACGCCACAACGAAAAGCCCCGCGATTGCGGGGCTTTTCGTTTTATCAAAGATCTTCCAGCTGCGTGAAATCGGGGTGGGAGGCCCGATAACCCAAGGTCTTGTCGATCCAGGCATTCAGCTCGTTGACCATCACCGGCGGGTGGCAGGGATAGTTTTCGAGGGTGGCGCGCAGGATGCGGTCGATATCGGGTACGTCACGCAGGTTTCGAGTCTTTATGTAGTGGCCGATAAAACAGTCGAGTTGAAAGCGTTCTGTCGTAGACAGATGAATACACTCCAGGCCTGTGACCTGTTTGATTGCAAAATCGTCGCGCAACTTAATTCTCTGCAAGGCTTGTTAGTTTGTGGGGTATTCCTGGTTTTGCTGACTCTTTGGTCAACTGGTATGCCAATAGGAAATGCGGCGCGCATGCTATCCGTAGTGTTTCTAAAAGTATGTATGACGATTGAAATGTCAGACAGGCGGTTAGTTCACTCAAACGACTGTTTCAGCTCCCTGTTTCGCGAATGAAACACCGCGTGTAACGCGCAGGATTCAATTCGTGGATTCCTGTTCTTGATAACGCACCGCACCGGCATTTATTTACGTCACCGCTTCAATCAATTCCGCGCCCTGATTGCGGGAGTTGCCCACCGCTTTGCCGACTTTGTGCCATTGGAACGCTTCGCTGGGTTCGGCTTCGAACAGCAGCATCTGCTCGGCGCGTTCGGTGGGCGTGGCGGGATCGAGCCATTCGTGCACCCGATCGGCGCACAGCACGATCGGGCGCCGGTCATGCACATCGAGCAAGCCGCCTTCGCTGTTGGCGGTGATGATGACGAAGCCGTCGTCTTCCCGTGGAGGTTCGCCGGGTGTCGGAAACTGGCCGATGGCGGCACAGAAAACCGGTTGATGATCGGCGCGACGAATCAGCCAGGGCTGTCGGCTTTTGTCGGGGGCATCGACCCACTCGAACCAGTTGTCGACCGGCACGATCAGCCGATTACGCCAGATCGCTCGAAAGAACGGCCCGTGTGCGACTTTTTCCAGCCGCGCGTTGATCGGTGCGGCGCGATCCTTGGCCCAGTGCGGACGCCAGCCCCAGCGCAGATTGTCGGCGTATAGCCGTTGTTCGTGTTGATGGAGGATCGCCAGCGACGTCGTGGGTGCAGCGTTGTAATGCGCCAGCGGTGCGTCGCCGACGTGATTGATCAGCGCATCGGGAATGCTCAGCACCGCGACGAAATCGTGGATGCCCCGGTATTGCGACAGTCTTCCGCACATTGGCCGACCCTCCGGCGAACAGCTGCCTGAAGGTTTGAGCTTAGTTGCACGGTTCAATCCTTGCTGCCCTGGCCGGTGAACGCGTCGCGCCAGACCAGCCAGCGGCGTTCCAGTATGGCCAGCAGGCCGTCGCTGAGTTTGCCCAGCAGCGCCAGGACGATGATCGCGGCCAGCACGATGTCCGGCCGCGAAGTTTCGCGACCGTCGCTGAGCAGGTAGCCCAGCCCTTTGGTCGCCGCGATCAGTTCGGCCGCGACCAGAAACATCCACGACAGGCTCATGCCGCTGCGCAATCCGGTGAACAGGCCGGGCAGGGCAGCAGGCAGCAGAATTCGTCTGACCAGTTGCAGCGGACTGAAACCATAGATGTGCCCGACCTCCACCAGTTTGCGGTCGATGTTGCGGATCGCCGCGACCACGTTGACGTACACCGGGAAGAACGCACCGATGGCGATCAGGACAATTTTCGAGGTCTCGTCGATCCCCAGCCACAGCAGCAACAGCGGCACCCAGGCCAAGCTGGGAATCGAACGCAGCGCGGCGAAGGTCGGTTCCAGATAGGCCTCGGCTTCGCGGCTGAGGCCGACCCACGCGGCAAACACCAGCGCCAGACTCGCGCCGATGGCAAACCCCAGCAGCACGCGAATCAGGCTGGCGCCGATGTGTTTCCACAAGGCACCTTCGGCCAGATCGGTGAGGGTCAGGGCGATCTCACTCGGCGCGGGCATCTGGTAGGACGGCAGCCAGCCGATGCGTACGATAAATTCCAGGGCGATCACGATCAGCAGTGGCAGCGCCAGGCCTTTAAGGCGCCGGCGCCAGAGTGGATTCAACGGAAAGGGTTTTCGGCGTGGGGCCGACAAGGCGAGGCGGGCGGGAAAGTCGTTGCTCATGGACGGTTCTCCGCTCACGACAAATCCGCGACGGGCGCGGATTTGTTGTGAGCCTGATCGGTTACTGGGCGGCGGCGACTTGCTGGAAACCGGTGTCGATCAACTGATCGATGACCTGATCGACATTCACCCCACGGCGCACCAGCTCTTCGGAGACCAGAATCGGCGCGGCGGCTTTCGACGCCAGCACGTCCTTGGCGGTCAGTTGCGGGCTGCTCAGGTCGGTGCGCGACAGTTGCAGCTTGGCCACATCCAGCGGCAGACCGGATTCGCTGGCGAGCAACTTGGCCAGTTCTTCGGGGTTCTTCACCGACCACTCGCGGGCCTGCTCATAGGCCTTGATCACGGTGTCGATGGTTTGCGGGTGCTGCCTGGCGTATTGCTCGGTAACGCTGACCACGCCGTAGCTGTTGAAGTCGCGATTGCGGTACAGCAGGCGCGAACCGGCCTGCACCTGACTGGCGGCCATGTGCGGATCGAGGCCGGCCCAAGCGTCGACATCGCCTTTCTCCAGGGCGGTGCGGCCGTCCGGATGTTGCAGGTGCACCAGTTCCACGTCGTCCTTTTTCAGCCCGGCCTGTTGCAGGGTGCGCAGGGTGAACAGGTACGGATCGGTGCCTTTGGTGGCGGCGATTTTCTTGCCCTTGAGGTCGCCGACGGACTGGATCGGCGAGTCCTTGCGCACCACCAGCGCGGTCCATTCGGCGCGGCTGTAAACGTAGACCGATTTGATCGGGCTGCCATTGGCCCGGCTGAGCACGGCAGCGAGGCTGGCCGACGAGGCGAAATCCACGCCGCCGCTGTTGAGGTATTCCAGCGAGCGGTTGCTGCCCTGGCTCAGCACCCAGCTGACTTTGCTCTGGGGCAGGGCTTTTTCCAGGTAGCCCAGGTGTTTGAGCGCCAGGCTGACCGGCGAGTAATAGGCGTAATCCAGATGCACTTCGGCCGGCGGCGCTTCGGCAGCGTGGGCGAGCGGTTGCAGGCTCAGGGCTACTGCGCAGGCCGCGAGCAGCGTTTTGACGCGGGAAAACGGTAAGAGGGATTTCATGGGCACGCTCCGGCAAGGCAACAGATTCTTATGTCCAAAAAGATATTTTTATCGAATGCTTCCTGCATGAATGGAATATTGCAGGCTCTGTGCCATGTGCGCTTTTTCCCGTATTTACGGGGTCTAACGCCGGTTTTGCAGGTTTGAAGTGTTGCGGGGAGAACACTGTGCCGAGCCACTGTTGCTCGGCCAACAGTGCGGCGGGAAGGTGCTGAGCTTATGCGCTAATCGAATTTTAAATCTGATTTGTAAGAGCGTTATGGTCTATAAAAATCCCTTCTGCAGGACTCGCCATGAAGCTCTCACGTTTCCTACGCGCCGCGTTGGCCAGCGCACTGTTTGCCACGCCATTGACCTACGCTGCCGAACCCTTGGTCCTGCACGTCGGCGACCAGAATTACTACAACATCCGCGCGTCCATAGAAGCGTCCGGCGTGTTGAAGGACGCGCCTTACACGGTCGACTGGAAACATTTCCAGGCCGCCGCGCCGTTGGCCGAAGCGTTGCAGACCGGGTCGCTGGATCTGGGTTTTCTGGGGGATTCGGGATTTTTGTTCCTGGCTGCCAAACAGGCGCCGGTGAAACTGATCGGTGTGTCGCGACAGAACCCGGACACCATCGCCCTGTTGGTGCCCAAGGATTCTCCGGTGAAAACCATTGAGGACCTGAAGGGCAAGAAGGTCGCCTACTGGCCGGGAGCCTGGAGTCAGCAATTGACCTTGCGGGCGCTGGAGCAGGGCGGTTTGCCGGAGAATTACGTCGACTTCGTCAAATTGATGCCGATTGATGCAGCCGCCGCGCTACCACAAGGCAGCATCGATGCGTTCCCGGTCTGGGAACCCTACATTTCCCAGCAGATCGTGTTCTCGGGTGCGCGGCCGATTCTCACGGCGAAAAACCTGATGCCGGGCTTGAGCGCGATTGCGGCCTCGGCGCCGTCCATCGACAGCAAGCGTGAAGCGATCGCCGATTTCCTCGGGCGCCTGAAGCAGGCCCGGGCCTGGGTCGACAGCCACACCGACGAATACGCCGACCTGTGGGCGAAGAAAGCCAACCTCGATCAGCAGGTTTCGCGGCACTGGTTACGCCAGGCGCACATGACGGTCGGCCCGGTCGATCAACAGGCTGCCGCCGATCTGCAAAGCACCGCCGACTTTCTGTTCAAGGTCAAGGCGCTGCCGGCTCCGCTGGCCACGGCGGGGATCATCGACAGCTCGTTTCAACAGGCACTGGCACGCTGAGCGAGCGCCGGAACCAAACCCTGTGTATCTTTATCCAACCTCGGCCCATCTCAATGGGTCGCAGGGAGGCAGTAGCGGCGAAGGAGTTTTGCCAATCGACAACATGACCGCAACGGTCGGGCTCAAGGCAAAACATGACACAGTGGTTCAAGCTTTTCTGCGCGATGGCGGTAGCCGTCGGGCTGGCCGGATGCATCGCCGCTCCCATCGAAATGACCGCGCAGACCGAAGCCCGGCTCAAGGCCCAGGCGCCTGTGCGCTTTCTGTTGACCTTCGATGACGGGCCCAGCGCTTCCAGTTTTTTCAATCCAACCGACACCGTGCTCGACAGCCTCAAGGACAACCCGCTGCAGCCGGGGATCAAAGCGGTGTTTTTCGTGCAGACCCGCGCGCCGCGAGCGGGCAACAGCGAGATCGGCCGGCGGGTCATGCGCCGCGAGCACGCCGAAGAGCACATTCTGGGCTTTCACACCGCCACCCATTGGCACACCAATCATCGATTGCTCGACCCGGATGAGCTCGAAACCACGTTGACCAACGGCTCGGCGGACATCGCGGCGATCACCGGCGCGCCGCCGACATTGCTGCGTCCGCCGTTCTGGAACTTCGACAAACGCACCTTCGCCGCCTATCAGCAGCACCACATGCAGGTGTTGTTGACCGACCTGAGCGCCAACGACGGCAAGATCTGGGGTTTCAACGCCAGCCCCCGGCGGCGGGCGAACATGCTGCGCCAGCTGTCGGAAGTTCGCGAACGGATTGCCCTCGGTGAATTGCCAACGGTGGACGGAGTGATTCCGGTGGTGGTGACCTTCCATGACCTCAACCGCTACACCGCCCGCCACACCCGCGAGTACTTGCAGATTCTGCTCGACAGCGCCGCCGCCACCGGTGTGCGACTGGCGGACAAACCGTTCTATGGCGATCGCGCGACACTGGAAAAAGCCGCGCTGGCGCGCACGGTGGGCGAGTCGTCGAAGCCGGTGAATCTGCCGGGGATCTGGAACTGGATTTGGGACCATGACTCGCATTGAGAGCGGCGACTTGAAGATGTGAAGCGGTTGGCAAATTTTGCGGGTGTCGGTGAGAGCAAGGCGACAAAAGCTCATCTATGCTGATCGGGTCGCCCGAGCCTTCGCCTGTGAGGCGTGCCCCCCATGATTGCCATTACCGACATTTGCCGCATCGTCGAATCCGGCTTTTCGCCGCTGTATTGCGATTGCACCGAAACGGCGCAGGGACTCTTGCAGATCAAGGTTTACGAACCCGACAGCGGGCGGGTCAACCTGTTGCTCAACGGGGTGTCCCCGGAGCATCTGGTCACCATTCGTGACATCTCCAATTTCATCGGTGAATTGCGCACCGAGATGAGCGCCGGTCGCCGGGCATTCGCCGGTTGAGGGTTAAAGACGTCGCTGAAAGGCGCGGACGATGCTCAGCGTGGCGTCACTGACGTTCAGATTCTGCACCGCATCCAGCGGGTGCCAGAGACAGTCGACGATTTCATTCAGCGGGCGAACCTGATCAATGTTCAGCACCGAAGCCTCGTAGACGTGGTGGCGGGTGCTGCCGTTCTGCAATTCCATCAGATAGAGCATGTCATCGCTGTCCAGCCCGGTTTCCTCCTTGAGTTCTCGGGCGGCGGCTTGCGCGCGTGTCTCTCCCGGTTCGACGGTGCCCCCCGGAAGCGTCCAGCGGCACCTGGGTTTGCGCACCAGGAGAATGTGTCGATCCTGCTCGCAGATGACGGTTGCTCGTACTTTCATGTGTTACCCGATTGCTGGTTGTCATAAATCTGTCATGAATTAGCAATATTTGGGCCGCTACCGCTTTAGAGCTTCTGAGTGCCTGGCAGCGGCAAAAGTGCCGGAGACTTGACGCGGCCGCGGTGCGACGTTCGGTCGGCACGGCAGCGCGTCGCGGGTGTAAGGTGGAAAAGTTCGTTACCAGACAGGAGGTGCCTATGAGCATGGCGATGCTGAATAAAATGCACATGAATGGCTACGATGTACTCAGCGTGAACAACGGCCCGTGGCGGGTCTGCACGCAGGGTGACCGGCTCGCTTCGTTTGCCAGTCGCGAGGAAGCGCTGGCGTACGCCGCCGCGCTGCCGGGGTACAAAAGCCGCGCACGCGGTCGCAAGGCAGACTGAAGGTCTGTGAAGAAAAAGCCCCGGTTGTCCGGGGCTTTTTGCTGTGGGCAGGGTGAGGTTCAGTGGACTTTGGTTCGGCTGATGGCGCGGGCTTTCACTTCCCGGGCATACAGTTGCAGGCGTTCTTCATCGCTTTGCAGCACTTCGCAGGATCTGAGCACCGCCTGGGCGTCGGCCTCGTTGCCCGACTGACGCAGTTGCTCGGCGATGCGCTTGAGGTCCACCGCCGACCATCTCAGGTCCGATGCCACGCTTTGCAGGTCACGCTGAAGTTCGTGTTCGTATTCATTGAGCCGCATGATCACCTCCGGAACATTCTCGGTAAAACAGAGTAGCCCCATTTTTCCGGTGTGGGGCAAGGTCGTCTGTCGGTGAGCTGAATGGCCCCGGTTCTCGGTTTGTACAGGCAGAGCGCTACGATGGATGTCCGAACAGTTAAAGGGTACATTCGCGTTTTTCAGAAGAAGGAATCACCATGCGGATGTTGATCGGGGGGATGCTGATGGCGGCATTGGCCGGTTGTTCGCTGCCTGCGTCACTGGTGCCGGGCGAACCGAATGTCAGCAAGATCAGCGGCAAGACTCCCAAGGACTACGCCGCGTGTGTATTGCCTCTGTGGCAGCAGGACGTTGCCAAGACGTCCCAGACAGCGATTTCCAATGGCTACCGGATCACCGCGCCGAGCATCGTCACTGCCGACGAGATTCTCGATGTTGTCAAGTACAAGGACGGCAGCCGCGTCTCCCTGTATCAGGGGCCGCCGTGGGCGAAGTCCGGGTCGTTGCGCAAAGCGGTGCGCGACTGCCTGTAAGGTCGAATAAAAAAGCAGAAACCGGTGATCGGTTTCTGCTTTTTTTTGCCTGCTGATCGAGCTCAGTCCGAGATGTCGGTAAGCGGAATGCCGGCGCCGCCGGTCTTCTTTTCCCGACGATCCTGCATCCAGTCTTCCACCTGGCTGTTGAAGCCCGCCGGCGCCTTGCGCCCGACCTTTCTGGCGATGTCGAGGATGGTCTGCTGGGCGAGGGCTTCTTCCATGCGCTTTTGCGCGGTCATCATCGCGGCGTGAATCGAGCAGGTGCCGTCCAGTGCCCAGTCCGGCGGCGAGCCGTCGAACAGCGCGCAGCGTCCGCGAATGTCCCGGCATTCGAAAATGTTCTTGGGACCATCGATGGCATTGACGATGTCGAGCAGGGTGATTTCATCCGCCGGACGCGCCAGGGTGAAGCCGCCGCGCACACCGCCGGTGGATTCCACCAGTTTGCCTTTGGCCAGTTTGGTGAAGATCTTCGCCAGGTAATCCAGCGGCACCCCTTGCAGCTCTGCCAGGTCACGCACGCTGGCTTCACGACTGTCACCGCCGCTGCCCACCAGAAAGGTCAGGCAGTGAATGCCGTACTCGACCCCCGCACTGTAAAGCGACATAACTATCTCCGACTGTATTTGTCGCCGATGTTATCAGGGTTGTTCGTGGCAAACAAATCGGGAACGCCTTGGGTTTTTGGCTCTGAGGATCCCGTTTTTCTTGGTTTTCAGCTAAATCAATGAGTTGTGGAGGGCGGATACGCTCAATCTGAGCTATCGAAGTTTTCGATGCTAATCATCACAAAATCTGACTTGTCGGATTTAAAGGCGACCAATACAGTCGCCGTTATCCGGTGAGCAGCCTTCCGCGTTCTTGAAAAATACAGACGTGTCCGCTCCCGATGATGTGAATCCTTCAACCTCATTCAGTGACTTGGCTTCGTGCCTGGAGAGAACAATGAAACAGCACATTCTGGTAATCGGCGCAGGTTTCGGTGGCATGTGGACGGCATTGAGCGCCACGCGTCTGGTCGACATTCACAATCGGGACAACATCGACGTATCCGTGTTGGCGCCGCAAGCCGAGCTGCGCGTTCGTCCACGTTTCTACGAGCCGAATGCCCACACGCTGGCTGCGCCGCTGGGCGATCTGTTCGATGCGGTTGGCGTCAACTTCATCAAGGGCGCGGCGAACACCATCGACGTGCAGGCGAAAACCGTGGGCTACACCGACGCAGCCGGTGCGCAACAGGTGTTCAACTACGACAAACTGGTGCTGGCCTCCGGCAGCGGCCTGGCCCTGCCAGACACCCCGGGCGTGGCGCAATATGCGTTTGACGTCGACCAGATCGAAGCCGCCATCCGCCTGGAAAACCACCTGGATTCGCTGATCGGCCAGCCTGAAAGCCAGGCACGCAACACCGTGGTCGTCGCCGGCGGCGGTTTCACCGGTATCGAAACCGCCACCGAAATGCCGGCGCGTCTGCGCGCTGTGCTGGGCGCTGATGCCAAGGTTCAAGTGATCATCGTTGACCGTGCGCAGAAAGTTGGCGCGTCCATGGGCGAAGCCATCAGCGTGTCGATTGCTGAAGCGAGCGAAGAACTGGGCGTTGAATGGCGACTGGGTGTGTCGGTGCTGTCGGTCGATGAAAACGGCGTGACCCTGTCGGACGGCCAGCGCATCGAGGCAAAAACCGTGGTCTGGACCACCGGTGTGCGCGCCAGCTCCCTGACCGAACAGATTCCTGCCGAGCGCGATCGCCAAGGTCGCCTGCACGTTGATGCCAACCTGAAAGTCATCGGCCAGGACGACATCTTCGCCACCGGCGACGTGGCTTACGCGGCCACCGACGACATCGGCAACTTCGCCCTGATGACCTGCCAGCACGCGATTTCCCTCGGTCGTCACGCCGGCAACAACGTAGCGGCGCAGATCCTCGGGGTCGACCCGACGCCGTACAGCCAACCGAAGTACGTGACCTGCCTCGACCTCGGCGCCTGGGGCGCGGTGTACACCGAAGGCTGGGATCGTCAGGTGAAACTGGTGAAAGAAGAGGGCAAGTCGCTCAAAACCCAGATCAACACCCAATGGATCTACCCACCAGCGGCTGACCGTGCCATCGCGCTGGCGGCTGCGGATCCGATGATCCCCGTCGTCGCGTAAAAACGGCGTGGCACAGAAAATCCCGCCCGGTTGATGCCGGGCGGGATTTTTTCGTTCAGATTCCGCAAACCCCTCCGGCAAGGACCACCCGACCGAACTCGACGTTGGCCTCCAGAGGTGTGATCGCGAGCAGTTGGTCGAGGCGAATTTCCTGTTGCGCGCCTTGTTGCTCGATCACCAGGAATTCTTCTTTGTCGCTGCTGGTTCGCGTGGTCACGGCCCGGGCCATCAGCTGCTGACCGTCAATCAACTCGATGTCCAGCTGATAGCCGCGCAGGCAGGCGATTTCCAGGTAGTCGTGCAGATCACAGTTCAACGGCTGATAACGGGTCATGGCGTTACTCCTCGAAACCTTGCAGGGTGATGATGAAATAGCCGTCTTCGGCGATGGCCTTGGCGACCTGCGGATTGGCCGGCTCGCTGTGGCAGAACAGACACTGGCTCTGGGAAATGTCTTCGTCCTGCAAGCCGTTGTCCATCAGGAACTGCCGGGCGTAGGCCTTCGCCGCTTCGGCTTCGCGATCGGTCAAAACATCGAAATGAAGATAGCGGCCATCTTTGGTGCGCACGTGGGTATCGAATACTTTGACGAACATTATTGGCTCTCCTGCATTTTCCAGGTGCCGGGCAGCGAGAGGTTGCCCGAGGCGATGTCGTAGACGCTGCTGACACACAGCAACGGGTTGTGCAGGTCGGCATTGACCTTCAGCGCTGCGGTGACGCCGTCATAGTTGAAGCTTTGCGGGAAACCGACGGCAGCCAGCGGCACGCGGATCTGTGCGGCATTCTGTTTCACACTCAGGTCGTAGCCGGGGGAGTCGATGTAAATCGGCGCGCCGGGCCAGGTCGCGGGTAGTTTCGGTTTGGCGTCCTTGGGGATGTCGCGCACTTTCAGCCCACCGGGGCCGCAGCTTTCATCCTTGCTCAGGACCACCCAGTGCGAGTGCCAGAGGCCGCCGTCGTTGTCCTTCTTGCCGTCCTTGTTTTCATCCAGCTGCGGGGTGTCATCGAAGTCCGGGTGCGAGGTCAGGGCGAGGGCGAGGATGCCGGAGTTCGCTTCAAAACCGACGGCGCCGCTGTCCAGGCTAGTGGGCCAGACGTAGCTGTAAACCTCGGCGCCGGCGAATGAACCCTTGGCGGTCGGCACGCGGCTGCCGGCCTTGCCATCGACCAATTGTTCGAAGACCAAGGTGTTGCCGTCCTTGAAAACACGGGTGTGGACCAGGTCGAACGCGGCGTCGGTTTTACCGGGTTCGCTGTGAATGCCTTCAGGTCCGTGGGCCCAGGTTTGTGTTGCCAGAAGCGTGCTGATGGTCAATGCCAATGCGCTTTTCATGGGATGCCTCGATGTGCGGTTTAAGTTTCGAATCGACACCGTAATCCTAAGGTGGCACTGTTTTTTGTCAATAAGGTTTTTAAACGATACTATTTATCAATCCCATTGAAACAGGCGATGACCGTGTTGTTTGACCTGCTGGAAAGATTGTCGAGCCTGACCCGTGTGTGGTTTCGCGAGCACCCGCTGCTGGCCGAACTGCAACCGATTCAACTCAGTGCGCTGCTGTATCTGGCGCGGTGCAACCGCTATTCGAATACGCCGCTGGCGGTCACCGATTACCTCGGCCTGACCAAGGGCACCGTGTCGCAGTCGCTCAAGGCGCTGGAGACCCATGGCTTTCTGACTAAGGTTCCGGACGCCCGAGACAAACGCAGCGTGCATCTGGAATTGACGACTACTGCGCGCGAGCTGATCGATGCGGTCATGCCGCCAGATTTCCTGAGCAATGCCGCGCAACGCATGGGCGCGCGTGCCGGCAATCTGGAGGTATTGTTGCTGGAGTTGCTGCGCCACATTCAACACAGCGAAAACGTACCCAGTTACGGGCTTTGCCGGACTTGTCGTTTCCACCAGACAACCACTGCCGGCGCCGTCTGCGGATTGACCGGCGAAGCGTTGGCCCCGCCGGAAATCGAACTGATCTGTCGCGAGCATCGGTTACCTGAAGAAATCCCTGTTTGATCTTCTTTGTGCCACGGCTGTGACTAATCCTCACGGCTCCCTGTTTTCTCTACGATGCGTAATGCCCGGTGACACTTGATCGCAAGCGTCTTTCCAGCGTGCACTAGGCTTTGAATGCCGGCCCATTACGGGCCGGCATTGCTGTTTTGGGAGGACTGTTTTTTTGATTCAAGGAGCGACCGATCATGGATGATCTGGTGAAAGAAGTGGTAACGCTGTTGCAGTATCTGATCCCGGGGTTTGTCTCGGCCTGGATTTTCTACACCCTGACGGCGTTCAAGCGGCCGGATACGTTCGGGCAGATTGTGCAGGCGTTGATTTTCACGTTTGTGATTCACGGGATGGTGCTGGGGATTGGGGCGGTTTGTGTGTGGGTGGGGGAGAAGGGGTTTTCTGTAGGAAAATGGGATGCGAAAGCTGAAGCGTCGTGGGCATTTTTTGCTTCGCTGCTGCTTGGGTTGATGGATTGCTGTCTGGCAACCAATGGCAAATTGCATAGGTGGTTGCGCAGTAGAAACGTAACGAAACAATCTTCCTATCCCAGTGAATGGTTCTGCGCTTTTGCTCAATATGACCGATTCATCACCCTTCATCTGGAGGATGAAAGGCGCGTTCTAGGCTGGCCAGTCGAGTGGCCGCCGGAGTCGAACACCGGGCAGTTTTTGATGAGGTTTCCACGCTGGCTCAACGAAGATGGCAAATTGGATCCTATTGGCGCCGAATTTTTGCTGATAGATTCCGCGAAGGTTAAATGGGTTGAATTCAGCCCGGCATCAGAGGGTTCATCATGACCGCCAGAGCACCGCAACCAATGCCACAACATCTGGAGCGACTTTTCGTAGGGCCCGACGGGAAACTGTTGGAGAAACCATTGATCACGGGCCCCAAGGCACCGCCACCGCTGAAGTACGCTCCATATCCGCATCCCAATCCCTAGCCCCATCCATCCTTCACCGCCCGGCGAATGCCCTCCAGCAACATCGCAAACGCCGGGTTGTCGTTGTTCTCCCGCCAGATCAGATGCAGTTCGCTCTGCACCCCTTCGCCCAGATCGATCTCGCGAAACACCACATTCCTGAACACCACGCTGGTCGCGCAACGCGGCACCAGTGCCAGCCCCATGCCCGCGTTGACCAGCGCCAGAATCGTCAGCGAAGACCCCAGCCACTGCACGTAATCCGGAGCGACCCGGGCCGAGCGCAGCATGCCGGTGAGCAATTCGTTGAACGGCGGATAGGCCGCGTGGGAATACATCAGGAACGGCTGCCCATCCAGGTCCTTCACTGAAACCTCGTCAGCCTCGGCCAGCCGATGACCACTCGGCACCGCCAGCACAAACGGCTCACGCACCAGGCATTCGGTGGCGTAGCCCGGCTCCAGCAATGGCGCGCGGACGATGCCCAGATCGATGCGTCGGGCGCGCAAGGCTTCGTGTTGTTGATAGGTGTTCATTTCAGTCAGGTCGATCTTCACCTGCGGCTGCTTGAGGCGCGCCTCGGCGATGACCTTGGGCAGAAACTCGTACACCGCGCTGCCGACAAAACTGATGTTCACCGAACCGATATCACCCTCGGCAAAACGTCGGGCGGTGACGGCGGCCTGTTGCGCGCGTTCGAGCAGGTTTTGCGCCTCGATGAAGAATGCGCGGCCGGCAGCGGTGAGCGCCACACTGCGCGTACTGCGGGTAAACAGTTCGACACCCAGGTGATGTTCCAGCAACTGGATCTGCCGGCTCAATGGCGGCTGGGTCATGTTCAACCGCTCGGCAGCGCGACGAAAGTTGAGTTCGGTGGCGACAGTGGTAAAGCAGCGCAATTGGGTCAGTTCGAACATTGATCTAATCCAGGTATCAATCGAATGCCAAGTTAGATTAGACGGGATCAATTGCCCCGTCCATGATCGCTCTACGCCTCAAAGGCCACCGCTATCCCTACAAAAACAAAGATCGGGAGTCGCCCCTTGAATACCCTCCAGAGTCCGCCGGACATCACGGTACTCGCCCGCGCCGCCGCCAAGGTCAAGCGCCATGTGCTGCCGTTGTTCGTGGTGATGTTCATCGTCAACTACATCGACCGGGTCAACATCGGCTTCGTGCGCAGTCATCTGGAAACCGATCTGGGTATCGGCGCCGCTGCCTATGGCCTTGGCGCCGGTCTGTTTTTCATCGGTTACGCCTTGTTTGAAGTGCCGTCCAACATGCTTCTGCAACGCTACGGCGCCCGCGCCTGGCTGACGCGGATCATGTTCACTTGGGGCGCCGCGGCGATGGCCATGGCGTTCGTCAAGGGTGAAACCAGTTTCTATGTGCTGCGCTTCATCCTGGGCGCAGCCGAGGCCGGGTTCTTCCCGGGAATCATTTATTACTTCACCCAATGGCTGCCGGCCTCTGAGCGCGGCAAGACCATGGCGGTATTTCTCAGCGGTTCGGCAATTGCTTCGGTGATTTCCGGCCCGGTGTCCGGCGCGCTGTTGCATATCAGCGGTCTGGGCATGCACGGCTGGCAATGGATGTTCCTGATCGAAGGCGCCGCGTCGGTGGTGCTCTGCGGGTTTGTCTGGTTCTGGCTGCAATCCCATCCGCGTCAGGCCAAGTGGCTGAGCGAGGAGGAGCGCGAGGCACTGGTGACGGCAATCGCCGAGGAGCAGCGTGCCCGTGAAGCAACTCACGTCGCCAAACCATCGATGTTCAAACTGTTGGCGGACCGGCAGATCGCGCTGTTCTGCTTCATCTATTTCTCCATCGCCCTGACCATCTACGGCGCCACTTTCTGGCTGCCGAGCATGATCAAGAAAATGGGCAACCTCGGCGACTTCCAGGTCGGGCTGTTGAACTCGGTGCCGTGGATCATTTCCATCGTCGCGATGTACGGCTTTGCGGCGCTGGCCGGCAAGTGGAAATTCCAGCAGGCGTGGGTCGCGCTCACTCTGGTGATCGCCGCGTTCGGCATGTTCATGTCCACCACTGGCGGGCCGATTTTCGCCTTCGTCGCCATCTGTTTTGCGGCCATCGGCTTCAAGGCTGCTTCGGCACTGTTCTGGCCGATTCCGCAAAGCTATCTGGATGCGCGCATCGCAGCGGCGGTGATCGCGCTGATCAACTCCATCGGCAACCTCGGCGGCTTCGTTGCGCCGACCGCGTTCGGCTTTCTGGAGCAGACCACCGGCTCTATCGAGGGCGGTCTGTATGGCCTGGCCGCGACTTCGCTGGTAGCGGCAGTAGTGATCTTCTTCGCCCGCATGGCGCCCGGCGCCAAAGGCAAAACCCCGGCAAAGCCTGAACCCGAAACCGCCGTTGCGCCGACGGCCAACCCGGTGGTGAGCCACTGATTCCGACTCAACAGGAGCGTCATTTTGAAAATCACTCGCGTAACCGTCACTCCGATCGCTTTCCGTGATCCGCCGCTGCTCAATGCCAGTGGCATCCACGAACCGTTTGCCCTGCGCTCGATCATCGAGATCGAGAGCGACAACGGCTACATCGGCCTCGGCGAAAGCTATGGCGATGCCCCGGCGCTGGCGATCCAGCAACAGTTGCAGTCGCAGTTGATCGGCCTTGATCCGTTCAACCTCAATCAGTTGCGTCGGATCGTTCAGGCGACGGTTGCTGCCAACAAACCGGCCAGTCTGGCGGGTGCTGAACTCGCCCCCGGTTCTCACGCCAGCAAGGCCGTGAGCAACGCGTATTCGGCGTTCGAAGTGGCGTTTCTCGACTTGCAGGCGCGCTATTTGAATGTGCCGTTGGTGGATCTGCTGGGCGGGGCGGTGCGTGATGAAGTGCCGTTCAGCGCCTATCTGTTTTTCAAGTACGCGCAACACGTCGATTCACCGTACAAGCCGGACAACTGGGGCGAGGCGCTCAACGAGCAGCAGATCGTCGCCCAGGCCGCGCGAATGATCGAGGCGTACGGTTTCAAGAGCATCAAACTCAAGGCCGGTACGTTGCCGCCGGAACACGAAGTGGCGTGCATCAAGGCGCTGAAAAAGGCCTTTCCCGGTTATCCGCTGCGCATTGATCCCAACGGCAACTGGTCGCTGGAAACCTCGATCCGCATGGCCGAGTTGCTGGGTGATGATCTGCAGTATTACGAAGATCCGACCCCGGGCCTTGAAGGGATGGCCGAGTTGCACAACCGTACCGGGTTGCCGCTGGCGACCAACATGGTGGTCACCGATTTCGACGAGTTCCGCCGCAGCGTAGCTTTGAACAGCGTGCAGATTGTCCTCGCCGATCACCATTACTGGGGCGGCCTGCGCGACACCCAGACCCTGGCGAAAATGTGCGACACCTTCGGCCTCGGCGTGTCGATGCATTCCAACTCACACCTGGGCATCAGCCTGATGGCGATGGCTCACGTGGCGGCCGCCGTGCCGAATCTGGACTACGCCTGCGACACCCATTACCCGTGGCAGGAACCGGATGAAGAGGTGATCAAGGGTGGCAAACTGCCGATCGTCGACGGCTGCGTGAAGATCACTCGTGCACCGGGCCTGGGGTTGGAGCTGGATCACGATCAACTGGGCAAGCTGCATGACCAGTACCTGACCTGCGGCATCCGCCAGCGCGATGATGTGCGGCAGATGCAGCGCTACAAACCTGACTGGAAAGCGGTGAAACCGCGGTTCTGATCGAGCAAAACCAGAGGGCGCCTAACGGCGCCCTCTGTTGTTTCAGAGCGTGCGCATCAACCAGTCGCGAAACGCCTTCAGCGATGGCAGCGACTCATTACGCGCGGGATACACGAGGTAATAGCTGCGCCGGCTGCTGATCGGTTCGCCCAGTTGCAGCAGCTCGCCGTTGTGCAACTCATCCTCCACCAGAATCCTCGGCACCAGCCCGATGCCGATATTGGCGCGCACCGCCTGGATCAAGTGCGAGGTCATCTCGAAACTCGGCCCGATGCGCATGCTGCGATGGGGCAGGGCGTGATGGCTGAACCACTCGGACCAGGCCTGAGCGTTGCTGCTGACGTTGAGCAGCAGTTGCCCGGCGATATCCTTGTCGGAAGCCAGACGTTCGGCATCGGACAGCTGCGCGCTGGCGATCACCACCAGTTCTTCGGTGTGCAGACGGTGGGCGGTCAGCCCCGGCCAGTCACCGCCGCCGACACAAATCGCCGCGTCGATTTCGCTGGTGTCGAAGTCGATGGTTTCGATGCGTGAATGCAGGTGCACGGTCATGCCGGGATGCGCGGTGTAGAAATCCTTCAAGCGCGGCAGCAGCCATTTCGAGCCGAAGGTCGGCAGTGTCGCCAGGCGCAAACTGTGGATGCCCGAGCCAAACGCCATGGCCTGCAACGTCGCGCTGCGAATCTGGCCGAGGGCTTCGGACAGTTCGCGCTGATACATGCGCCCGACGTCGGTAAGGATCACCCGTCGGCCTTCGCGGCTGAACAGGCGCATGCCGAGCATCTTTTCCAGAATCTGCACCTGCCGGCTGACCGCGCTCTGGGTCAGCGACAGTTCGTGGGCGGCGCGGGTGTAGCTTTCATGGCGTGCGGCGGCTTCAAACGCCAGCAGCAACGACATCGAGGGAGTGAGGGTTCGCGGATTCATTCGTTTTAGTCATGGATTGCGGGTCGATTTTACGGTTGTCCCGGCGTCGCTCTGCAATGAACATAGGACCTATGAGATGGCGGGAGCGTGACGCAATCATTCATTGCGCACAACTGTTCACCGCCACACGGCCCGTTTTTGACCGAGATTGCCCTCCCGATGATTGCCCAGCTGTCGCCTTCCACCGCGCTGAACACCGATTACCAACAGTTTCTCAAAGCCCTTGAAACCAGCGGTTTTCGCGGCGAAATCAGTGCCGACTACGCCAGCCGCGTGGTGCTGGCCACCGACAACTCGATCTATCAGCGCTTGCCGCAAGCGGCGGTATTCCCGCGTGACGCCGACGACGTAGCGCTGCTGGCGCGTCTGATCGCCGAACCGGCGTACCAGAAAGTGGTGATCACGCCTCGCGGCGGCGGCACCGGCACCAACGGCCAGTCGCTGACCGACGGCATCGTCGTCGACCTGTCGCGGCACATGAACCGCATCCTCGAAATCAACGTTGAACAGCGTTGGGTGCGGGTGCAGGCCGGCGTGGTGAAGGATCAACTGAACGCCGCGCTGAAATCCGCCGGGCTGTTTTTCGCCCCGGAACTGTCGACTTCGAACCGTGCAACCGTCGGCGGCATGATCAACACCGACGCCAGCGGCCAGGGCAGCTGCACTTACGGCAAGACCCGCGACCACGTGCTGGAGCTGCACATGGTCCTGCGCGGTGGCGAGCGTTTGCACGGCCGCCCGCTGGAAGAAAGCGAACTGGCAGCGGAATGCGCCCGCGAGGGCCGCGCCGGCGAGGTGTATCGCTGCGCGCGGCAGATCATCGATGAGCAGGGTGAGTTGATCCGGGAAACTTTCCCCGACCTCAACCGTTGCCTGACCGGCTACGACCTGGCGCACCTGCGCGAGGCCGACAATCGTTTCAACCTCAACAGCGTGCTGTGCGGCGCTGAAGGTTCGTTGGGGTTTGTGGTCGAGGCCAAGCTCAACGTATTGCCGATCCCCAAGCACACGATGCTGGTGAACATTCGCTACGCCGGCTTCATGGATGCCTTGCGCGATGCCCGGGCGCTGATGGCGCTCAAGCCATTGTCGATCGAAACCGTCGACTCCAAAGTGCTGTTGCTGGCGATGCAGGACATCGTCTGGCATGGCGTCGCCGCATACTTCCCGGAAAGCGCCGAGCGGCCGACGCTGGGGATCAACCTGGTTGAGTTTTGCGGTGACGATCCCGAGGAGCTGCAAGGTCGGGTCGAGGCCTTCGTCCAGCACCTGGGCACCGACGCCACCGTCGAGCGCTTGGGCCACACGCTAGCTGTCGGGCATGCGGCGGTGAATCGCGTCTACGGTATGCGCAAACGCGCGGTGGGTCTGCTCGGCAACGTCGCCGGTGAAGCGCGACCTCAGCCGTTTGTCGAAGACACCGCTGTGCCGCCGCAGCACCTGGCCGAGTACATCGCCGAACTGCGCGACCTGCTCGACAGCCACCAATTGCAGTACGGCATGTTCGGCCACGTCGATGCCGGCGTGCTGCACGTGCGGCCGATTCTCGACATGAAGGATCCGCAACAAGCCGCACTGGTGCGCCCGGTGTCGGACGGCGTCGCCGCGTTGACCCAGCGTTACGGCGGCCTGCTGTGGGGCGAGCACGGCAAAGGCCTGCGTTCGGAATACGCGCCGGCCTTTTTCGGCGAGTTGTACCCGGCGCTACAAGCCTTGAAGGCGGCGTTCGATCCGTTCAACCAGTTCAACCCCGGCAAGATCGCCACGCCGAACATTCCCGGCGCGGCGTTGTTGAAGATCGACGAAGTGACCCTGCGCGGCGAACTCGACCGGCAGATCGACGAAAAAGTCTGGCAGGACTACGGCGCGGCCATGCACTGCAACGGCAACGGCGCCTGCTACAACTTTGATCCCGACGATGCGATGTGCCCGTCGTGGAAAGCCACCCGCCAGCGCGCGCAATCGCCCAAGGGCCGCGCTTCGCTGATTCGCGAATGGCTGCGTTTGCAGGGCGAGGCGGGTGTTGATGTGTTGGCCGATGCCAGCCGCCGTCCGCCGTTTTTCAGCACATTGCTGCAGCGCTGGCGCAACAGCCGTGCGCAGGAACAGGACTTCTCCCACGAGGTGTACGACGCCATGGCCGGGTGCCTGGCGTGCAAGTCCTGTGCGGGGCAGTGCCCGGTGAAAGTGAACGTGCCGGACTTCCGCTCGCGGTTTCTCGAGCTGTACCACACCCGTTATCTGCGGCCGGCGCGGGATTATCTGATTGCCTCGCTGGAGTACACGATTCCGTACATGGCGCGGATTCCGTTTCTCTACAACGGCTTGATGGGGGCTTCGTTCAGTCGTCGCTTGATCGAGCGCCTTGGTGGCATGGTCGATGTGCCGTTGCTCAGCCGTTTCGATTTCCACGCGGCGATGCGCCGCTGGCAGGTTCAGCCGGCGTCGGTCGAGGTACTTTCGGCGCTGACCCAGGCACAACGTGAACGCAGCGTGGTGCTGGTGCAGGATGCGTTCACCCGTTACTTCGAAGCACCGCTGCTGGCGGATCTGATCGAGTTGATTTCGCGCCTCGGCTATCAGGTCTATCTGGCGCCGTTCAGTGCCAACGGCAAACCGCTGCATGTGCAGGGTTTCCTGTCGGCGTTCAATCGCGCGGCGTTGCGCAATGCCGGGCAGTTGCGCGCGCTGGCCGAGATCGGCGTGCCGTTGGTGGGGCTCGATCCGGCCATGACCCTGGTCTATCGCCAGGAGTATCTGAAAGTGCCGGGGATGGAGAAATGCCCGGAGGTGGCGCTGGTGCAGGAGTGGTTGCTCAAGGTCATGCCGGAGCAGGCCGATCAGCGCCGCGACGACACTTTCCGCCTGCTGGCGCACTGCACCGAAAAAACCAACGCTCCGGCCGCCACCCGCCAATGGGAGCAGGTGTTCGAACGTGTCGGCCTGAAGCTGGCGACCCAGGCCACCGGTTGCTGCGGCATGTCCGGCACTTACGGACACGAAGCACGCAATCGCGAGACGTCGGCAGTGATCTACGAGCAATCCTGGGCGAAGCAGATCGAGGCCCCGGCGGAGAAGGGCGAGGCGCTGGCCACCGGGTATTCCTGCCGCAGTCAGGTCAAGCGCCAGGCCGATCAACAGTTGCGCCATCCGTTGCAGGTCGTGCTGGAAACCCTGCGCACAGCGTGATCGCTGTTTGAGAACCGCTAGCGATTGGATCGGCTTTTCATGTTATAAGGTAACGCAAATTATGCGGCCGCTTTCGGGCGGTCGCATCGATCAACCTTTCGATTGCGATACCTCCATGACGATTGCGGTTCCCCGTTCTGCCCCCTCGGCGACTGGCCGGTTGCTGTCCATTGATGCGCTGCGTGGCCTGGTGATTCTGTTCATGTTGCTGGACCACGTGCGCGAAACCTTTCTGCTGCATCGCCAGGTCTCCGACCCGATGGACATCGCCAGTACCGAGCCGGCGCTGTTCTTCAGCCGTACCCTGGCGCATCTGTGCGCGCCGGTGTTCGTGCTGCTGACCGGGTTGTCGGCGTGGCTGTTCGGCGAGAAGTACGACGGCAAGGCTGACGTCAGTGCCTTCCTGTTCAAGCGCGGTTTGTTTCTGATCGCGCTCGAATTCACCCTGGTGAATTTCGCCTGGACGTTCCAGCTGCCACCGACCGTGATCTACCTGCAAGTGATCTGGGCGATCGGCCTGAGCATGATCGCGCTGTCGCTGCTGGTCTGGCTGCCACGCTGGCTGCTGCTGACGTTGAGCGTTGCGATCATCGCCGGGCACAACCTGCTCGACGGACTGCATTTCGGAGCCGAGTCGGCGCTGCACGTGCCGTGGGCAATCCTGCATGACCGCGGCTGGATCGAGGCCGGCGAGACTTTGCGCCTGCGCACCTCGTATCCGTTGTTGCCGTGGATCGGCGTGATCGGGTTGGGTTACGCGCTGGGGCCGTGGTTCGCTCGCGCAGCCGATGCCGGCGTGCGCCAGCGCCGTTTGTTGATCGGTGGCATCGCCGGGGTGCTGGGCTTTGTCGCACTACGGCTGGTCAACGGTTACGGCGAGAAACCCTGGGCATTCGGGGACGGCGGTCTGCAAACCCTGATGAGCTTTTTCAACATCACCAAATACCCGCCGTCGCTGTTGTTCATCGCGCTGACGGTGAGTGTCGGGCTGCTGCTGTTGCTGGTGTTCGAGCGTGCGCAGGATCGACGCTGGATTCGCTGGCTGACGGTGTTCGGCTCGGCGCCGATGTTTTTCTACCTGCTGCACCTGTATGCGCTGAAGGTGCTGTACCTGATTGGCGTGGCGCTGTTCGGGCTCAATCAGGGCACCTATTTCGGTTTCTCGTCGGTGACGGCGGTGTGGCTGGCGGCGGTGGTGCTGGCGGTCGCGTTGTTCCCGGCCGTGCGCTGGTTCTCGGGATTGAAGGCCCGGCGCCGCGACATTGCCTGGTTGAAGTATCTCTAGAACGGCTTAGCCCGTTTTGCCTTCGCGGGCATTGCGGGCGAAATCGATAAACGCCTTGAGCGGCGCCGGTACGTGGCGTCGGCTCGGGTAGTACAGATGGAGGCCGGGATAGTACGGGCACCAGTCCGCCAGCACCTGTACCAGCCGCCCACTCGCCAGGTGTTCCCGGGCCATGTCCTCGAACACATAGGCCAGACCCAAGCCCTGCAATGCGGGGCCGATCATCAGGCTGACATCGCCCAGGGTCAGCGGGCCGTTGACCTCGATTTCCTGAACGATGCCACCGCGTTCGAATTCCCAGCGGTACAGCGCGCCGCTGGGAAACCGGTGACGGATGCAGGGCAGGGCGTGCAGATCCTCCGGTTTTTGCGGCGCGGTGTGCCGCTCCAGAAACGCCGGTGAAGCGACCACCACCGAACGCAGGGTCGGGCCGATCGGTAGTGACACCATGTCCGCCTCCAGCCGATTGCCGAACCGCACCCCGGCATCAAAACCGCCGGCGACGATATCCAGCAGCGCGTCGCTTTCGACCACTTCCAGGCGGATGTCCGGATAGGCTTGCAGGAACGCCCCGGCAATCGGCAGCAGCACCAGTTCGCACGCTTGGCGCCCGGCAGTGATGCGCAGGTTACCGGAAGGTTTGTCGCGAAAGTGGTTGAGGTCTTCGAGGGCGTCGTCGATGTCGCGAAACGCCGGTTTCAGCCGCGCATACAGCCGTTCGCCAGCTTCGGTCAGGGCGACGCTGCGGGTGGTGCGATTGAACAGGCGCACACCGAGGCGATTTTCCAGAGCCCGCAATGAATGGCTCAGGGCCGACGGTGTCAGGCCCAGATCCACCGCTGCACGACTGAAATTCAGATGCTGGGCAATGCAGAGAAAGATCGACAGATCCGCCGTGGACGGGTTTTTCATTTGTGAACACCTTTCACAAAGTCATGCAAATTTGTTGGGATTATCACATCAGTAGCACGGCTTTAAAGTCGACTCAACTCATCAAGAAGGCCCGGCAATCTCGCCAGGGTCACCGATAGGAGGAGTTGATATGCGTACCTGGCTGATTACCGGAGCTTCCCGTGGTTTTGGCACCCTTATCGCTGAACAGGCCCTGCGTGCCGGTGACGCGGTGATTGCCACCGCCCGCAACCCGCAAGACATCACCGACCGCCTCGGCGATCACCCGAACCTGCTGGCGGTGCGGCTGGACGTCACCCGTGAAGAGGAGGCGCATCAAGCGGTGGCAGCAGGCATCAAGCGCTTCGGCCGTATCGACGTGCTGATCAACAATGCCGGCTTCGGCGTGTTGGGCGCCGTTGAAGAAACCAGCGCCAGCGAAACCGAGCGCCTGTTCGCCACCAACGTGTTCGGTCTGCTCAACGTCACCCGCGCTGTGCTGCCACATATGCGCGCCCAGCGCAGCGGACGGGTGATCAACATTTCATCGATTGGCGGTTATCAGGCTTACATGGGCTGGGGCGTCTACGGCTCGACCAAGTTCGCGGTGGAAGGCATCAGTGAAGCGTTGCATCAGGAACTGGCGCCGCTGGGCATTCATGCCACGGTGGTCGAACCGGGCTTCTTCCGCACCGACTTCCTCGACGAGCAATCGCTGATCAAGACCGCACTCGTGCTGCCGGACTACGACGAAACCGTCGGCAAGATGCGCACCTTCGCTGAAGCGGCCAACCATGCACAACCGGGCGATCCGCTGAAGTTTGCCGAAGCGATGCTGGCATTGGTCAACGCGCCGAATCCGCCGCAGCGGCTGGCGCTGGGCAGCGACACGATTGCGCGGATCGAAGCGAAGAACCGCTTGGTGGCGCAGGAGTTGGCCGAGTGGAATAAGCTGGCGCTGTCCACGGATTTCAAGGACTGACACAAAACCTGTGGGAGCGGGCTTGCCCGCGAAGGCGGAGTGTCAGGCACCTTAAACGGAGACTGACACTCCCTCTTCGCGGGCAAGCCCGCTCCCACAGGGTTTATCGGATCGACCGGATCAACGGCGATCCAGCCACACCGTCTGCGCATTGCAGAACTCGCGAACGCCGAAGTGCGACAGCTCACGGCCGAAACCGCTTTTCTTCACGCCGCCGAAGGTCACGCGCGGGTCGCTGGCGGAGTAGCCGTTGATGAACACGCCGCCGGTTTCCAGTTCGCTGGTCAGTTGCTGGGCCAGGGCGACGTTGGCGGTGTAGATCGTGGCAGTCAGACCGAACTCGCTGTCGTTGGCCAGTGCCACGGCGTGAGCGCAATCGCGGGCGGTGATGATCGAGGCCACCGGGCCGAACAGTTCCTGCTTGAACGAAGTCATGCGGTCGGTGACATCGGCCAGTACGGTTGGCTCGTAGTAGTTGCCCGGCCCTTGGCCTTTGCCGCCGCCGAGCAGCAGGGTGGCGCCTTCTTCCAGGGTGTCGCGCACTTGTTGGTCCAGTTCGTCACGCAGGTCGAAACGGGCCATCGGGCCGATGTAGTTGTCGGCGGACAACGGATCGCCCATCTTTAACTGGCGGGTGGCTTCGACGAATTTGCGGGTGAATTCTTCGACCACGCCTTCTTCGATGATCAAGCGTTTGGCGGCGGCGCAGACCTGGCCAGAGTTCTGGTAACGACCGATGACTGCGGCTTGCACGGCTTCGTCGATATCGGCGTCGTTGAGCACGATGAACGGATCGGAACCGCCCAGTTCCAGCACGCATTTCTTCAGCGCGGCACCGGCCTGTGCGCCGATGGCCATGCCGGCGCGGACGCTGCCGGTCAGGGTCACGGCAGCAATGCGCGGGTCAGCAATGGCGGTGGACACGCCTTCCGGGGTGACGTTGATCACTTCGAACACGCCATCGGCAAAACCGGCGCGGGTGAAGGCGTCGCGCAACAGATAGGCGCTGCCCATCACGTTCGGCGCATGCTTGAGCACGTAGGTGTTGCCGGCGATCAGCGCCGGGACTGCACCGCGCAGCACTTGCCAGATCGGGAAGTTCCACGGCATCACGGCGAGGATCGGGCCGAGTGGGCGGTACTCGATGCGCGCCTTGCCGCCTTCGACCGGCGTCGCTTCGGCGTTGAGCATGGCCGGGCCGTGTTCGGCGTACCACTCGCAGAGCTTGGCGCATTTCTCGATTTCACCACGGGCCTGGGCGATCGGCTTGCCCATTTCCCGGGTGATCATGGTCGCCATGGCTTCGCTGCTGTCACGCAGGGCACCGGCCAAGGCGGTCAGGGCGCGGGAGCGATCCTGCAGCGGTTTGCGTTTCCACTTGTTGAAGCCGAATGCGGCGCGGGTCAGCGCGGCGTCGAGAGCTTCGGCGGATTCGAAGGCGTAGTGACCGATCTGCTCGCCGGTGGCGGGGTTGATCGAGATGGCGTGGGTCTGGCTGGAAATCGGGCTCATGGCATCGTCCTGCGAGGTCAGTGGATGCGCTCAGAGTAGGGTGGCGTTTGGTTTCTGGAAACTGAATAATAAAGAGCGTTTCTTTCACGATTGGAGAATGGCTGTGGATCTGGTGCAACTGGAAATCTTCAAGGCCGTTGCCGAGCACGGCAGCATCAGCGCGGCGGCGGCGCAGATCCATCGCGTGCCGTCGAACCTGACGACCCGCATCAAGCAGTTGGAGGAAGACCTGGGCGTCGACCTGTTCATCCGCGAGAAAAGCCGCTTGCGCCTGTCGCCGGCCGGCTGGAGTTTTCTCGAGTACGCGCGACGGATTCTCGACCTGGTCCAGGAAGCGCGCGCCACGGTGGCCGGCGAGGAACCGCAAGGCGCATTCCCGCTTGGCTCGCTGGAAAGTACGGCGGCGGTGCGGATTCCCGGTTTGCTGGCGACCTACAACCAGCAACACCCGAAGGTCGATCTGGACCTGTCGACCGGTCCGTCCGGGACGATGATCGACGGTGTGCTTTCCGGGCGACTGGCGGCCGCGTTCGTCGACGGCCCTGTCTTGCACCCGGCGCTGGAAGGCATCCCGGCGTTCGAAGAGGAGATGGTCATCATCTCACCGCTGCATCACGGGCCGATCCAGCGCGCGGCGGACGTGAACGGCGAGAACATCTATGCGTTCCGCTCGAACTGCTCCTATCGCCATCACTTCGAAAAATGGTTCAGCACCGATGCTGCGGTGCCGGGCAAGATTTTTGAAATGGAGTCCTATCACGGCATGCTCGCCTGCGTCAGTGCGGGTGCCGGCCTGGCTTTGATGCCGCGCAGCATGCTGCAGAGCATGCCCGGCTGCGCGACGGTCAGTGTATGGCCGCTGGCGTCGGATTTCCGCTATCTGACGACGTGGCTGGTATGGCGGCGGGGCACGGTTTCGCGCAGTCTGAGCATGTTTGTGCGCTTGCTGGAGGAGCGCGGTGTGGTGCGCGCAGAAGAAAATTGACACGTTGTGTCATGGTTGTATCTTAGGCGTCCTGTTTCGCAATATAAAAAACTATACAGCGCTAACGATTAGCCAGAAGGAATCAGCGATGACCACAGCCCTGAGCGGAAAAGAAGCGGTAGGTGAGCGTTTTGTGCTGGAAACCATGCGCCACGCCCAGCAGTTGACCTGGAAGGCCGTGGACGAGATTGCCAAGGTGATCAAACCCGGGATGCGCGAGTCGGAGGCCCAAGCACGAGGCAAAGAGATTCTCGTTGAACTGGGCATGGACCGGATCTGGCATCCGCTGTTGATCCGCTTCGGCGCCAACACGCTGAAGACCTTCAAGGAGCGTTCCGACGGCGATCCGGTGCTGGGCGAGAACGACATTTTCTTCATCGACATGGGCGTGGTCTGGGAAGGGCACGAAGGCGATGCCGGGGCGACGTATGTCACCGGTTCCGATCCGCAGATGATTGCCTGCGCAGCGGCCTCTAAAGAACTCTTCGACAAGGTCGAAGCCTTCTGGCGTCAGGGCGTGACCGGTGTCGAGCTGTATCGTTACGCCACCGATCAGGCCGAGGCGATGGGCTGGAAGCTGAACCTGGACATCAAGGGCCACCGGGTCAGCGATTTCCCTCACGCGATCTATCGGGGTGGCAATCTGGGTGACTTCGATCAGGCTCCGAATGCCGGTGTGTGGATTCTGGAAATCCAGATTGAACACCCCGAGCTTCTGTACGGTGCTTTCTATGAAGACCTGCTCATTTGATTGAAAAGCTTGCCCGGTTCGGTGATTCGCCGAACCGGGCATTTTTTATTGGCCGTCGATGCTGCGGGGCAGTTCGAGCGGATTACCGTCGCGCAATACCTGCGGCAGCAACGCATCCGGAAAGCCCTGATACGCCACCGGCCGCAAGAAACGCTCGATTGACGTCATGCCGACCGAGGTGAAGCGACTGTCTGAGGTGGCCGGGAACGGCCCGCCGTGCACGGTGGCGAAAGTCACTTCCTGCGGATGAGCAAAGGCGTTGACCACAATGCGCCCGGTGCGGCGTTCGAGGATCGGCAGCAGACGTCGGGCCAGATCCAGATCGCGGTCTTCAAGGTGAATGGCTGCGCTGAGCTGACCCTTGAACGAACGGGCAACTGCCAGCAGCTCTTCTTCATCGTTGACCGTTACCAACAGCGCCGCCGGACCGAACACTTCATGGGCCAGCGCGGTTTCGCTGAGGAAGTGCTGGCCGCTGACTTCCAGCAACGCCGAGCGTCCCTCAAACTGGCCATCCGTCGGCGCGCCGACCGCCACCAGCTTCGCCCCCACGCTTTCCATCGCCACCAGTCCTTTGACGTATGAACCGTGAATCCCCGGCGTCAACATCGTGCGTGCCGGTGCTTCACTGACCCGTTTGATCATCGCGCTGCGCAACGTGTGCAGACCTTCGCCTTCGATTGCGACCAAGATCGACGGACACAGGCAGGCTTGCCCGACATTCACCAGCATCCGCTCGACAAAGCCATCGCCGATCTCACCGCCGCGCGCGGCCAGCGCGGCGGGCAAAATGAACGTCGGGTTGACGCTGGTCATTTCGGTAAACACCGGAATCGGATCAGGCCGCAATTGCGCGCGGCGATAAAGCGCCATGCCGCCCACCTCTGAACCGGTGAACGTCACCGCTTTAATCAAAGGATGATCGACCAGCGCCTCACCGATGGCATTGCCGCCACCGCGCACCATCGAAAAAACACCCTCGTGCAGGCCATGCATCTGCACCGCTTTGCGGATAGCGCGAGCCTGGATTTCCGAGGCCCCGGGATGCGCGTTATGCGCCTTGAGAATCACCGTCGCGCCGGCCGCGAGTGCCGACGCAGTATCGCCGCCGGCCACTGAATAGGAGATCGGAAAATTGCTCGCACCGAAGATCGCCACCGGACCGATGGCGATTTTCTGCAGGCGATGATCCATCCGTGGTCGCGGCTGGCGATCAGGTTGCGCCGGGTCGATCGCCAGTTGCAGAAAGCGCCCCTTGCGCACCACCTCGGCGAACTGACGGAACTGGGTCGCGGCCCGGGCGGCTTCGCCTTCGAGCTGCGCCTGAGGCAGGCCGGTTTCCAGCGCCGCACGGGCGGCCAGTTCCTCACGGACGGCGTCGAGATTGTCGGCGATGCTTTCCAGAAACGCCGCGCGTTCGGCCAGCGAGGTGTGGCTGTAGCTGTCGAAGGCCGCATCGGCGAGGGTTGCCGCCTGATCGACCTGCGTCGCACCGCCGAAGGCGAATTCCGGTTCGATCAGCGTATTGGTTGCCGGATTCAGCGCCTTCATCGTGCCCTCGGTGGCGTGCACGTCAGCGGCGCCGATCAGCAGGTGGCCGGTCAGACTCATTTCGCTTCACCCTGCGACTGAAGAGTGGCGATCAGTTCGTCTGTAGTGGTGATGACATGAGCGAACGTCGGGCCGTTGAGTTCGTGGGCAGCGTGCATCATTTCTTCCTTGAAAGCGGCAGTGGCATCGCGCACCAGCGTGACGTGATAGCCGAGTTCCGATGCATAGCGCGCGGTGGCTTCGATGCAGGTGTTGGCCAGCAGGCCGACGATGATCACATGGGTGATGCCTTGCTGTTTCAGGCGAAAATCCAGGTCGGTGTTGGCGAAACCGCTGGAGCCCCAGTGTTCCTGAACCACGATGTCGCCGTCCTTCGGCGCGAAATCCGGGTGCCATTCACCGCCCCATTCGCCGCGCGCGAAGTGGTGCATGTGCATGATCTTTTGTTGGGTCGGGGTTGGGTGATCCCAGTTCTCGTAGTCGCCTTTGACCCAGCGGTGATGGGGTACGATGACGACCGGAATCGGCAGGGCCCGCACGGCGCGATCGAGTTTGCGCAGGTTGTCGAGCAGACCGTTCTGCTCGGCCATCGGCTTGATCAGCGGAAAGATCTTGCCGCCGTCCGAAAGAAAATCGTTGTACGGATCGACCAGCAGGTAGGCGGTTCTGTCGAGCGGATAGAGAGGTTTCGACATGACGATGTACTCCGGCAATGAGAGTGATCGATGCTCAGGGCTTGTTCCCGCATCGTGTTGATATGATAATCATAGTAACTGTGAAAGAGGCAAGCCCTGATGGCTGTAAACGATAGTCTTCCCGACACGCTGTGCCCGATTTCCCGGGCCGAGTCGATCGTCGGCGACCGCTGGACGGTGCTGGTTTTGCGCGAATTGTTCATGGGCAGCCATCGCTACGACGAGATCCTGGCCCAGACCGGCGGTACGCCGCAGATGGTCGCCGCCCGTCTGAAAAGCCTGGAGGCGGACGGGCTGGTCGAGCGCCGCTTGTACAACGAGCGGCCGAAACGCTACGAGTACCACCTCACCGCGAAGGGCGAGGCGTTTTACCCGGTGGTGATTGCGTTACGCGCCTGGGGCGAGACCTGGTGCAAGTCGCCGGAGGAAGGGCTGGCGGTGAACATGACCCACAAGAATTGCAACCACAGCGCCGGCCTCGGGCCGTTGTGCGATCACTGCGGTGAGGTGTTGCGCCGTGAGGATCTGATCAGCCAGCCGCAAGAGGCGTACGCCGCGGAACGACAGGCGCGGCGTGAGGCGTTCAAGGCGAAATAGGCGATTCCAGCCAACGCAAAAAAGGCCCTCACTTTCGAGGGCCTTCGTGTATCAGCGCAAAACGGATGACTTACAGATTGTTCACCAGCTTTCCGGAGGTCAGCCGCCGACGATAAGCACTGTCACGGGTCGCCAGCCAGAAATACAGCGGCGAGGTCACCAGCAAGCCAACCACCCACGACAGGTCCGCGCCGTTGATGTGCGCCGACACCGGGCCGACGTACAGCGGCGTGTTCATGAACGGAATCTGCACCGCGATACCGATCGCGTAAGCCAGCAAGGCCTGCGGGTTGTAACGGCCGTAGATGCCGCCATCGACCTGGAAGATCGAGCCGATGTCGTACTGGCCTTTGTGGATGGCGTAGAAGTCGATCAGGTTGATCGCGGTCCACGGCACCAGTACGACCAACAACACCAGCACCATGTCGACGAAGTGGCCGATGAAGTCTGCCGAAGCGCCGACCGCAGCGAAGCAGCAGGCCAGCAGGACGATGATCGAAATCACGGCGCGGCTCTTGGCGGTCGGGATCCAGCGGTAAGCGAAAGTCTGCACCAGGGTGATCAGCGACAGCACCGCGCCATACAGGTTGAGGGCGTTGTGGCTGATCACGCTGAGCAGGAACAGCACCAGCATCAACGGGCCGATGGCGCCGGTGGCGAGTTTCACCGCGTCCATGGTGTCCATGCCCACCGGGGTTGCCAGTACGGCGACCGCGCCGAACACGAACGACAGGCTCGAACCCAGCGCCGATCCCAGATAGGTCGTCCAGAAGGTCGCCGCCACCGGCACATTCGCCGGCAGGTAACGCGAGTAGTCCGACACGTAAGGCGCAAACGCGATCTGCCACAGCGCCGCCAGCGACACCGTCGCAAGCCAGCCCGAGATGTTGAAGCTGCCGCGAGTGAGGAAATCATCGGTCTGGATGTGGGTGAGGATGTAACCGAAACCGACCACGATGCCGATTCCCAGCACCCAGGTGCCGATGCGGTTGAGCACGTGGATGAAGCGGTAACCGATGATCCCGATGATCCCCGAACCCAGCGCGCCGATGACGATGCCGACCGGCACCGGAACGCTGTCGACCACGCCATGCAGCGACTTGCCGGCGAGCACGATGTTGGAGGCGAAGAAACCGATGTACATGACGCCGGCGATTAACACCACCAGCAGCGCGCCGAGGGAGCCGAACTGCGCGCGGCTCTGGATCATCTGCGGAATGCCCATCTGCGGGCCCTGCGCCGAGTGCAGCGCCATCAACACACCGCCGACCAGATGGCCGACCAGAATGGCGACGATGCCCCACACCAGGTTCAGGTGAAACAGCTGCACGCCGAGGGCGCCGGTGACGATGGGCAGCGGCGCGATGTTGCCGCCGAACCAGAGGGTGAACAGATCCCGAACCTTTCCGTGGCGATCTTCGGGCGGCACATAGCCGATCGTGTGTTTTTCAATGAGCGGTGCGGACGTTGTTGCAGAGGTGGCCATGACGAACTCCAAGGCAAGGACGAGTACGTGGACGTACTTCAGTGAGCGCCGGCACGGACGGCGCATTTCTTGTTGGGGTCGATCATGGGCAAGGAAAGGGGAGAGATAAATTAGTAGTTTTGTTGCTTCAGGCGTTAAAAAAACGAGGCTCTCCGGTCAGCTGAAAACGCTCTGTCTCAAGTGTTTTAGCGCCATGAACGACAACGCAGCTGATCTCCATCGGAGCAGCTGTCTGTCGGTGTTATTGCGGCTCGGCTGCGGACTTGATCCAGCAGCCAGACCGGTCTTTCAAAGGCGAATAGACGCCAACATTCGATGCAGCATTTCATCGCAAGCCGCGAGCTGATCGACGCTGACGAACTCGTCCGGCTTGTGCCCCTGATCCATGCTGCCGGGGCCGCACACCACCGTGGGAATCCCCACCGCATCAAACAGTCCGCCTTCGGTCCCAAACGCAACAGTGCCGAAATCGTCCGAGCCGCAGAACGTGGCGATCAATTCCGCAGCTTTGCTTCGGGCATCGGTGGCCAGCCCTGGATAGGCCGACAATTCGCTGAAACGGATATCGCTCTGCTCGCTGACGGCCCGCATGCGCGGCAGCATTTGCTGTTCGGCGTAGGCCTTGAGTTGCTGTGCGACAAGCGCCGGATCCTGCGAGGGCAGGGCGCGGATTTCGAAGTCGAAACGACAGTCGGCGGGGACGATGTTCAACGCCTTGCCACCGTTGATCACGCCGGTTTGCACCGTGGAGTACGGCGGGTCGAAACGCGGGTCGAGGTGTTCATCCTTGAGTTGCCGACCGATGCGTCCCAGCTCGCCGATCAGCTCGGCGGCGCATTCGATGGCATTGACTCCGAGTGGCGCGTAAGCCGAGTGACAGGCATGACCCTGGACATCGCAGCGCATCGCCAGTTTGCCCTTGTGCCCGAGCACCGGTTTGAGTTCGGTCGGCTCGCCGATGATGCACAGCAGCGGTTTGACCGGACGCTGCTCCAGCACCTTGAGCAACGAGCGCACGCCGAGGCAGCCGACTTCTTCGTCGTAGGACAGGGCAATGTGCACCGGCATACGCAACGGTGCTTTGAGCAACGACGGCACCAGCGCGAGCACGCAGGCGATGTAGCCCTTCATGTCCGCGGTGCCGCGACCGTAAAGCTTGCCGTCGCGTTCGCTCAGTTCGAACGGTGGCAGCGTCCATGGCTGACCATCGACTGGCACCACATCGGTGTGCCCCGACAGCACGATGCCCGGCTGATCGGCCGGGCCAATCGTGGCGAACAGATTGGCCTTGCTGCGCTCATCGTTGTAGATCAGCTCGCACGGCACATCGAAACTTTCGAGGTAGTTACGCACGAAGTCGATCAATTGCAGGTTGGACTCGCGGCTGGTGGTGTCGAACCCCACCAGCGTCTTGAGCAACGCGACGCTGTCGCTCATCGGTCGTCTCCGGCAACCCCGTAGCCCGGCGCCTTGGCCGGATCGAGGGCGCGGTCGATGTAGTCCTGAAGCTGCGGGCGATAGGCGTCCCAGAGTTTTTGCAATTGACCGATCGGGTTCTCATCGGCCCAGTCCACCCGCAGGTTGACGATGGGCCAGGTCAGCTCGCCGACCACGACCACGGCTGCCGAATGTACCGGACCTGCTTCACCGCCCAGGGCCTGGGCGGCGTGCAGGGCCTTGATCAGGCGATCGGCCAATTGGCCTTCGCCTTCTTCGAACGCGCTGACCATGGCTTCGATCACCGAGCGCCCGGCGAGCATGTTGCCCGCCGCCACGCATTGCTCGCCGGATACGGCGTTGTGCACGCCCAAGGTTTGCGCGCCGCTGAAATGCGCGGTCTGGCCGAGGTGGTTGATGGCCGTGATCTGCCGGTACTGACTGTAGCCGTTGCGGGTCAGCACCTTGTCCAGCGCCGCCTCGGGCGCCAGGCCTTGCTCCATCAAGGCGAGCACTTCCGGGCCGAGCGACGGCAGGGTGATGTTCTGGCTCGACACCGCGCCGACACCCGGCAACAACCACGGGCAGCGGGCGCCGACGGCAATGCTGGAGGAGCTGATGGCGATGCCGAACTGACCGGTTTCGGGGCAACGGGCGGCGATGGAAAATGTCATGTGTGGCCTCCTTTCGCTAAGGTCGAATTACTCGGGAATCACCGCAACCACATCAATTTCCATCAGCCACTGCGGCTGACCCAGAGCCGACACCACCAGACCGGTGGAGATCGGGAACACGCCCTTCAGCCATTTGCCGACTTCCTGGTACACCGGCTCGCGGTAGCGCGGGTCGATCAGGTAAGTGGTGGTCTTGACGATATGGCTCAGGTCGCTGCCGGCCTCTTCGAGCAGTTGCTTGACGTTGCGCATGGCCTGTTCGGTCTGCGCGCGCGGGTCGCCGAGGCCGACCAGCTCACCATCGAAATTGGTGCCGACCTGACCACGGACATACACGGTGTTGCCGGCGCGTACGGCCTGGCACAGGTCGTTATCCAGGGTCTGGTTCGGGTAAGTGTCCTTGGTGTTGAACATGCGAATGCGGGTGTGGGTTGGCTGACTCATGTGCGGCTCCTGACGAAATCGGACCCGGCGCGACGGGCGCCGGGATTGAAGAAGGAAATCAAGCGTCGACGGTGTCGACAGCGTTGTTGTGCAGCGCGGCTTCGCGTTGTTCGGCATCGCGATAGGCCAGGTATTTGCGCTGGGTGGCGATGTGATCGGCCACGTGCTTGGCGTCGTGCCACACACCCCAGATGAACGACGAGCCGCGTCGCGACTGCCACGGCAGACCGAGGAAATACACGCCCGCTTCGCTGGACACGCCGCGCTGGTGCTGCGGCTTGCCGTTGTCGTCGAACGCGGCAACTTTCAGCCACGAATAGTCCACGGCAAACCCGGTGGCCCATATGATCGAAGTGATGCCGGCGGCGGCCAGATCGAGATCGGCCAGCGGGTTTTTCACGCATTCAGGATCCGGATACGTTTCGCGGGCCTCCGGTTCCAGCGGCAGATCGAGGCCGTTGCGTTCGATGTAGGCGTCGGCGGCATCCAGCAGCGCGAGGTAGTTCTCGTCGCCACGCTTGAGGTTGTCGCGCAGGTCCTGTTTGAAGGTCACCACGCCATCGCTGAACGATTCGGTGACGCCGACCAGGGTCATGCCACGGTGGGCCAGACCACGGAAATCGATGGTGCGGCCACCGTGGGCGCCGCTGACGGCGATGGTCACGTGCTCGCGGCCGGGTTTCATCGCGGCCTGGTCCCACTCGCCGAGTACGCCCAGCCACCAGCAGAAATCACGGTTGCGGTAAGCGCGAGGAGGGCGATCGTGAGCGCCGACCGAGAGGTAAACCTGCTTGCCCGAGCGCTGCAATTCATCGGCGATTTGCACGCCCGACGAACCGGCACCGACCACCAGCACTGCGCCGGCAGGCAGTTGCTGCGGGTTGCGATAATCAGCCGAGTGGATCTGCAGCAGACGCTCATCTTTCGGCGCAATCGCCGGGATCACCGGACGCTGGAACGGACCTGTTGCAGCGACGACGCGGGCCGCTTCGATCACGCCTTCGGAGGTCTCGACGGTGAAGCCCGGGCGCCCGACATTACGCACCACGCTTTTCACATCGACGCCGGTGCGGATCGGCGCGTTGAATTTCTTCGCATAGGCTTCGAAGTAGTCGGCGACGCGTTCCTTATGGGCGAAACCGTCCGGATCGACGTCGTCGAATTCCATCCCCGGAAACCGGTCGTGCCACGCCGGACCGTTGGCCACCAGCGAATCCCAGCGCCCGGTGCGCCAGCGTTCGGCAACGCGGTTGCGCTCCAGCACCAGGTGCGGCACACCGAGTTTGCTCAGGTGTTCACTCATGGCCACACCCGCTTGACCGGCGCCGACAACAAGCGTGTCTGTTTTTATTATTTCAGTGGTCATCTCTGATCCCTTCTCACGAGGCCGTTGGATTCAGGTCGCTGTCGACCTGTTCTCTGTGCTTGGGATCAGACTAGGGAGGGGGTGGTTATCGGTAAAATATTATTAAGCTGGCATGTGAAGATAAAAACGTGATGCAGAGGCCTGAAAGCCCCGGAAATACGGGGCTTCGCCCTGGCACCGGAATCCGGGACAACAAAAAAAAGGACCGCCGACAGGGTTGTCGACGGCCCTTTTCAAGGCGTGTTCAGATCACAAGGACTCAGCGATCGAGAAACGCCAGCAGGTCTTCATTCAATTGCTGCGCATGGGTCACCGCAAAGCCGTGCGGTGCGCCTGCGTAGACTTTCAGCTCGGCGCCCTTGATCTGCGCAGCCGCTTGTTTGCCGGTGGTTTCGAACGGGACAATCTGATCGCCATCACCGTGAATCACCAGCGTCGGCACATCGATTTTCGCCATGTCCGGGCGGAAGTCGGTTTCCGAGAAGGCGGTGACGCAATCCACGGTGCCTTTGAGCGAGGCCAGTAGCGCGATGTTCAGGGTTTGCGTCAGCACGCCATCGGAGACTTTCTGACCCTGATTGGTGCCGTAGAACGGGGCGTTGAAGTCAGCGATGAACTGCGCACGATCCTTCAGCAGGCCGGCCTTGATCCCGTCGAACACCGACTTGTCGACGCCTTCGGCAAAGTCCGGTTTCTTGCCGAAAAGCGGCGTCACCGCGCCCAGCAACACCAGCCCAGCGACGCGCTCGCTGCCGTGGCGCGCGATGTAGCGGCTGACATCGCCGCCACCCATGGAGAAGCCGACCAGGGTCACGTCACGCAGATCCAGGTGCTCGATCAGCTGCGCGATGTCGTCGGCGAAAGTGTCGTAGTCGTAGCCGGTCCACGGTTGCTCGGAACGACCGAAACCACGACGGTCAAAGGCGATGGTGCGATAGCCGCGGCTGCTCAGGTACTCCATCTGGTATTCCCACATGTCGCCATCCAGCGGCCAGCCGTGGCTGAACAGCACGGGCTTGCCGCTGCCCCAGTCCTTGAAATAGATCTCGGTGCCGTCTTGGGTCGTGAACGTGCTCATGAAAACTCCTTGGGTGTGGGCCTGCGTGGATGCCGTGATGGCAGCGTTCACTATCGCGACAAAGGGCATTGGCCACTTGTACGCAGGTGCTAAGTTTCGTGTCGCACGCGTTAACGGTTTGGCGACATGAGTTGTAAGATGCAACCGCATCGAACCTGCCGTTTTGCCGGAGACACCCCAAATGAAGCGCAAAAGCCTTGCGGGCAATGCCTGCCCGATCGCCCGCACACTCGACCTGATCGGTGACTGGTGGTCGTTGCTGATCATCCGCGATGCGCTGGAAGGCATTTGTCGTTTCAGCGATTTCGAGAAAAGCCTGGAGATCGCCAAGAACATGTTGAGCACCCGGCTCAAAGGGCTGGTGGAACGCGACATCCTGCGCCTGGTGCCGGCGTCCGATGGCAGCGCTTACAAGGAGTACGTGCTGACTGAAAAGGGCCGGGCGTTGCAAACCGTGATCGTTGCGCTGTCGCAGTGGGGTGGGGAGTTCATGTTCGAGCCTGGCGAGCCGGGGTCGGTGATGGTGGATGCGCAAAAGCGTCAGCCGATCAGGAAGCTTGAACTGCTGTCGGCCGATGGTCGGGTGCTGGCGCCGGACGATGTGGCGACGAAACTGGCGGTTGAGCACTGAGAGGAAACTGAAAAGCAGGTCCCGGATGACATTTACTGATGCCGCTGGTCGGCAATACACATTTAGTAATAACAAAAATTGACGTCAGAATAGTGGCTCATTACTATCGCGCCACTATTTTGATATCAGTTTCCGTCTCGAGGGATCGAACATGTACTCACCCGCCCTTGGGGCGAGGTTGTGCCTGGCTTTGCTGTGCCTGTCTCCGCTTAACGCTGTATTTGCTGCACCCACTCCTGGTGAAACCGACCTGATCCGTGAACGCCAGGATCGACTGCTCGACGAGCAGCGCCGTCGCCTCGAAGAACTCAAAGACCTGCCGGGCAAGGAAGCCAGGCCAGTTCAACCGGTTACGCCGACCGACACCCGTTGTTTCCCGATCAAGGACATCGAGCTCAAAGGCGCCGACAGCCTGTCGGACAGTGACAAGGCGCGTCTGCTCAAACCGTACATCGGCCAGTGCCTGGGCGTGGCGCAGCTCAATGAACTGCTCAAGACCATTACCGACCATTACATCGGGAAGGGGCTGGTGACCAGCCGTGCCTATCTGCCGCAGCAGGATCTGTCTGCCGGGCACCTGAAAGTGCTGGTGGTCGAAGGCAAGCTCGAAAGCCTCAAAGGGGCCGAGAACAGCAAGCTTTCCGAGCGTGAACTGGCGATGGCCTTTCCCGGCAAGGCCGGCGAACTGGTCAACCTGCGCGAGATCGAGCAGATGGTCGATCAGCTCAATCGACTGCCGTCCAATCAGGCCAGGATGGAATTGTCTCCGGGCAAGAACGTCGGCGGCAGCGACGTGCTGGTCAACAACGCGGCGCAAAAGCCTTGGCGCGCAGGCCTGTCGCGCAGCAACGACGGCCAGCGCAGCACCGGTGAACAGCAGTGGGGCACCACGTTCGATTGGGACAGCCCGTTGGGTCTGGCCGACCAGTTGAGTCTGCGCGGCGGCCACGACGCGATGACCGATCACCAGCACACCTCCAACAACTCGATGCTCAACTACAACCTGCCGTGGGGCTGGTGGAATTTCAGCTACACCTACAGCCAGAGCGAATACCGCTCGCTGATCGCCGCCAGCGGCTTCAATTTCAAGCAGACCGGTGACAGCGAAAACCATCAGCTGCGCGCCGAGCGGGTGATCCACCGCGACTCGGTCAGCAAGACCTCCCTCAGCGCCGGACTTTCATATCTGCGCACCAACAACTTCATCGAAGACAGCAAGCTCAAGCTGAGCAGCAACCGCATCAGCGAAGCGCAGTTCGGCTTCAACCACGGACGTCGTATCGGCAGCGCCTTCGTCAACTTCGACGCCGGCATGCAGGAAGGCATCGGTGCATTCGACGCTCAGGGCAGCCACGACCCGGGCCCCGGCGAGCCGGACGCGCGCTACCGCAAATACACCGCGACCCTGAGCTATCTGCAGCCATTCAAAGTGTGGGGCGAGTCCTTCACCTTCAGCAGCCTGATGACCGGTCAGCGCAGTGAGGACGTGTTGTTCAGCCCGCAACGCACCAGCCTCGGCGGGCTGTCGTCGATCCGTGGCTACAAGGATCAATCGCTGTCCGGCGACAGCGGCGGCTACTGGCGCAACGACCTGCGCTGGGCACGCCCGGTGAGCGCCGAATGGCTGCGACCGGTGTTCGCCGAGTACGGCACCAGCCTCGGCTACGACCAGGGCGTGATCCGTGGCGACCGCTACAACGGCGACCAGCACGGGCGCATGTCGAGCAACTCGCTGGAGCTGTTTGCGCGTGGCGAACACGTGGCAGCCAGTGTGACTTTTGCCCATTCCCTGGAACGACCGGCCGCACTGACCGAGCGCGAAGCGCCGATCTATTTCCGCCTGGATTTCTTTATCTAATTCTGCCTGCTGCGAGATTCTAATATGGACATTCGCCACCTGGCTTTTCTGGCCAGTCAGCCTTCTGCTGCCGTAAAAAACCGCGAACGCTTCTGGGGCATGCCCAAACGCGGCCTGGCGTTCCTGCTGGCCAACGTCATGTTCTGGCAGCCGATGTGGGCGCAGGCAGACGGAATTGTGGTCAGCGCGCCCGGCACCACGCTCGACCGGGCTGGCAACGGCGTGCCGATCATCAACATTGCCACGCCCAACGGCGCAGGGCTGTCGCACAACCAGTTCCACGATTACAACGTGGACGCCCAAGGCCTGATCCTCAACAACGCGACCAGTCGTACTCAGCTGACGCAGATGGGCGGGATCATTCTCGGTAACCCGAACCTGCGCGCAGCAGCTGCGCAAACCATCCTCAACGAAGTCAACGGTGGCAGTCCGAGCCAGTTACGCGGATATACCGAAGTGGCGGGGCAGTCAGCGCGGGTGATCGTCGCCAACCCGTACGGCATCAGCTGTAACGGTTGCGGCTTCATCAATACACCACGCGTCACCCTCACCACCGGTAAACCGGTACTCGATGGCGCGGGTCGGCTGGATCGTTTCCAGGTCGATCAGGGCAGCGTTTCCATCGATGGCAAAGGTCTGGATGCCAGCGCCGTCGACAGCTTCGAAATCATTACCCGCAGTGCGCAGATCAACGCGCAGATTCACGCCAAACGCCTGAACATCACCACCGGTCGCAACGATGTAAACGCCGAAACGCTGAACGCCACCGCGCGTGCCGATGACGGCAGCGCCAAGCCGCAGCTGGCGATCGACTCTTCGGCGCTCGGCGGGATGTACGCCGGGGCAATCAAACTGGTCGGGACCGAGGCCGGTGTCGGCGTGAAACTGGCAGGCGAACTGGCGGCCAGCGCCGGTGATATCCAGATTGACGCCAATGGCCAACTGACGCTGGCCAAAGTCACGGCCAGCAATGCGGTCGACATCAAAGCCAAGGGTCTCGAAGCCCAGCAGTCCGTTTACGCGGGCACGCAACTGGCGGTGCAAACCGCACAGGATCTGGTCAACCAGCAAAGCCTTGCCGCCAGAGACAGCGTTCGCCTGACCAGTGGCGGCAAACTGGTCAATGCCGGCGTGATCGAGGCCGGGGTGAATGCGGACAACAGCCGCAACAGCAATGGCGATCTCACCCTCAACAGCGGCACCGTGAGCAACCGTGGCAGTGTGTTGGCCAGTCGCTCGCTGAGCGCCAATACCGCAGGTTTGTTCGATAACCAGAACGGTATCGTTCAGGCCAAAAACGTCGCGCTGAGCGCCACTCGCCTGGTCAACCAAGGTACTGGTGCGCGGATCTACGGCGAAACCAGCCTTACTTTCAACGTCCCGGCCATCGTCAACCTCAGCGGCTTGATCCGCTTCGCCGATGGCCAGGCGGCAACACTCTCCGTCGACAATCTGGACAACCGCAAAGGCCGGATTGAAATCGCCGGCGGCAGTTTGAAACTCAATGCGCGGGCGCTGCAAAACGACGACGGCAAAATCATTGCCGGACGTCTGGATATCGATACCCGACAACTCGACAACGCTGGCGGCCTGATTGCTGCCAGCCAAAGCGCAACCAAGGTTGTCGCCCGCGAGCGTCTGGACAACGGCAAAGGCAAGATCCAGGCAAAAACCGACCTCGTCGTATCGGGCGCGGAGCTGCTCAATCAGGGCGGTACGTTGGCCGCCGATTCGATTCGGATCACCGGCACTCGGCTGGACAACAGCAGCAAGGGTGTCATCAGTGCCGAAAACGGCAATGTCGATCTGACGCTGGATCAGGATCTCGACAACCACGACGGCAAGGTTCAGGCATCGAAACGCTTGAGCGTCGCTGCCCAGAGCATCGACAACCGCAATGCCAGCCTGACCGGCAAAACCCTCGGGTTGACCAGTCGCGGCAAACTCGACAACACCCAAGGCACGATCTCATCCGATGACAGCGTGCTGGCCAGCGAAGACCTGGACAACACTCAGGGCCTGATTCAGGGCAACACGACCCTGAACCTGACCGCCCGTGATCTGGACAACACCAACGGCCAACTGCTCGGCGGTGTTGTCGATGCGACGCTGGACAATCTCACCAGCAATGACAAGGGCGCGATCAGTGCCGAGACCGGCAAGCTCACGCTGGTCGTCAACAAGCACCTGAACAATGCCTTGGGTCGATTGCAAGCCAGCCAGGGTGACGTGGATGTTCACGCCGGCAGTGTCGACAACCGCAAGGGTGTGGTGGCTGCGCAACAGTTGCTGTTGGTCGCTCGCAATGGCCACATCGACAACCGTGGCGGGCGGGTGATCGGCGATCGCCTCGACCTGCAAGCCGCCAGCCTCGATAACGGCGAGGGCGGTCTGTTGGCGGCGGGTGTTGACGGCGCTCGGCTGATTCTCAAGCAAACCGTTGCCGGTCAGTCGCAACTGCTCAATCAAAAGGGCCGGATCCAGAGCGACGCTGACCTGTACATCGAAAGCGACACGGTCGACAACCGTGCCGGTGTCCTGCTGGGCAAAACCATTGAAGTCAACGCGACCGAACTGAACAACAGCGACAAGGGCGGCATCGTCGGCACGGGCGGTGACATTACGCTGAAAATCGCCGGGGTCTTCAAAAACGTCACGGGCGTGGTCGACGCCGCCGAGCAACACCTGCTGCTCGAACAACTGGTCGAACTCGACAATCGCGGCGGCACATTGCGCGGCCAGCGTCTGGACATCACCAGTACGTCCATCGACAACCGTGACGCGGGCCAGATCATTGCGGGCAGCGATGGTCTGAAAATCGTCGGCAGCACCGTGCTGAATCAGCAGGGTGCAATCCTCGCCAATGGCAGCCACGCAGAACTCGCGCTCGGCGCCGGCAACCTGCAGAACCAGGGCGGTACGCTACAGGCCGACACCCTCGACATCACCAGCGCCGACCTCGACAACAGCGCAGTCAACGGCAAGGCCGGTTTGATCTCCAGCCTGCTGGGCGATTTGAAGTTGACGGTGACACGTCTGACCAACCGCGCCGGCAAGATCTTCGGCAAAGACCAGGTCGTTTTCGATGGCTCCAGCCTGGACAACGCGGGCGGTGAGATCAGCGGCAATCGACTGGGCCTCGAAGCGGTCAGTCAGATTCTCAATCAGGGCGGACTGATCGAGTCGGCGACGGACCTGAAACTGATCGGCGGCCAACTGAACAACAGCGCTGGCGGGCAGATTCGTGCACTGGGCGGAGCGTCCAGCCAGATCAAACTGACTGGCAACCTGAACAACCAGAACGGCGTCATCGAGATCGGCAGCCAGGATCTGGAACTTGCCGGCGCCCAGCTCAACAACCTCAGCGGCAGCGTTCGTCACGCCGCTCAAGGGCTGTTTGATCTGGATCTGAGCAACCTGACCGGCGCTCAAGGCAGTCTCACCGGCCTGGGCAAAGGCGTTTGGGATATCGCTTCGGTCAATGGCGTGGGCACCTGGCAATTGAACGGCGGCCTGACCTACACCAGCACGCAGGGTCTGACACTCAACGCCGGGGATCGTATTGCCAGTGCCTCGGCACTCAAACTGAATGTTGCAAGCCTGGAAAATGCCGGCGAACTGGCCAGTGACGGTGACCTTACGCTGAGCCTGGGTGGCAACCTGATCAACAGCGGACGGGTGTCCGCCAAACAGAAACTGGTTATCGGCGCCAACGACCTGATTCAGCGGGATGGCCGTCTGGTCAGCGGTGGCGACACCGAGCTGACGCTGAGCGGCACGCTCGACAACCTGGGTCGACTGATTGCCAACCAGAACCTTACAGTCTCCGCTGTACGGATCGACAACAAAGGCACGTTGGGCGCACAAGGCAATCTTCTGTTCAATGCCACCAACGGCATCAGCAACGGCCCTGACACGCTGCTGTTCAGCGGCGGCACGATGGAGCTGCACGGCAACAGCCTGAGCAACTTCTATGGCGATATCTACAGCCGCGGCAAGCTGACATTCGACGCTGTGGGCGGTGGCCGGGCCTCATCGTTCAGCAATCTGTCGGGCACCCTCGAAGGTGAAGGTGACATCGACATCAACGCCGTTTCGTTTGAAAACGCCAAGGCCGAATTCGAAATCACCTCGGGGCAGTCGTCCGGCAGCCTGAGCTGGGTGTGTGGCCAGCATTGCGGCGGCGGTGACGGCTGGAAGCGCGGCACCATTACCATCACCACCGATTTCAACGACCAGGTCTTGAAGGACTCTCGCGCCGCACGGTTTGTCGCTGGCAAGAACCTCACCATTCATGCCAATAACGTCGAGAACCGCTACAGCCTGCTGGCCGCGAACGGCGATCTGACCGTGTCTGCCGACAGTCTGCTGAATCAGGGGGCCGTGTCGCGCTCGGGCCATCGGGTGGTGAAGATCGGTACTCCCGGGCACATCGACAACAGCCTCTGGGACAAGATGGAGTTCACCGACATCCCGGCCTTCAACGCGGCAACCGCTGCGGGCAACTTCGACGAGGAGCGCTTCAACGAACTGGTCAGCCGCTCCAGCGACTCACGCTTTTCGCAGATGAGTGACGTCACCACTTGGGATGAAAACGGCAACAACGTCTATTCGGCGGTGCTCCAGGCCGGTGGCAAAGTCAAACTGGACGTCGCTCACAGCATCCAGAACGGCACGCTCTACGACAACACCTACGATCAACTGACCGGCAAGCTCTCCAGCGATCAGACGACCTCGGTGGGTGGCATCAACATCAACCTGGGCAAGCACAGCACCGACGCCAGCGCCCAGGCGCCGAAAGACGTCACTCGGATCGAGCGCGTGGACGCCGATGGCGTGAAGCAGATCAGCTTCGTGCCTGTCGACTTCAAAGGCGTGCCGTTTGCCGCTGTGGATCCGACGGCGTCCTCGACATTCCGTCTGCCGAAAGGCCCGTACGGCATGTTCGTGCAGAGCTCGAATCCGCAGAGCCGTTACCTGATCGAAACCAACCCGGAGCTAACCCAGTCCGCGCCGTTCATGAGTTCCGATTACCTGCTGGGCAAACTCGACTTCAGCGCCGATGAAGCTGCGCGCCGACTTGGCGATGGCCGCTACGAGACGCGACTGATCAGCGACGCGGTGATGGCCCAGACCGGCCAGCGCTTCCTGGCCGGTGGATTGAACAACGATTACGAGCAGTACCGTTATCTGATGGATAACGCGCTCGCCAGCAAAAATGAGCTGAACCTGTCGGTAGGCGTGAGCCTGACGTCCGAGCAAGTGGCGGCATTGACCCACGACATCGTCTGGATGGAAGAACGCGTTGTCGACGGTCAGAAAGTGCTGGTGCCGGTGCTCTATCTGGCCCAGGCCGAGTCACGCAACGTGCGTGGCGGCAGTCTGATCCAAGGTCGTGACCTGGAGCTGATGGCGGGGAATGATCTGGTCAACGTCGGCACGTTGCAGGCGACCAAGGATCTGTCTGTCGACGTCAAAGGCAGTCTTTATCAGGGTGGGCTGGTCGAAGCCAACGAGCGCATCACGCTCATGGCCTCCGACAGCATTCGCAACGCATTGGCCGGTGAGATTCGTGGCAATCAGGTCAGCCTCACCAGCCTCAAGGGCGACATCGTCAACGATCGCACCGCCGTCGCCGTACGTGACGGCGCCGGCATGCGCACCCTGGTGGACGACGGCGGCAACATCAGCGCACGCGACACGCTGACGATCAAGTCGGGCAACGACCTCGTCAACTCGTCGTCCATCAGCAGCGGCGGCGACGCCACCCTGAGCGCCACTCGCGACATCAACCTGTTGGCGACGCGCAACGAAAGCGAACTGCACGAATCGTTCGATGGCGGCCATCGCTCGGTCATCACCACCACCGTGGAGAACCTCGCGTCCAGCGTGAAGAGTGGCGGCAACCTGAAGCTCGACGCCGGCCGTGACCTTAACGTCGTGGCCAGCACCGCCGAGGCCAAGGGCAACCTGACCGCCGACGCCAAACGCGATATCTACCTGTCCTCTGCGGGCGACGAACACAACGTCGAAACCCACAGCAAGGACGGCAAGAAGCGCGTTCACGAAGAAGACAACCACACCGTCCAGAAGGCTGCCGAGTTCATTGCCGGTGGCGATGTCAAAACCAGCTCCGGTCGCGACACGACCCTGGTGGCAAGCAAGATCAGCGCAGGCAATGAAGCCTATGTCTACGCGGGCAATGACCTGAATCTGCTGGCCGCGCAGAACAAGGACTACACCCTCTATGACATGAAGGAGAAGGGTGGTTTCGGCAACCTGAAACTGCAGCGCGACGAAGTCACCCAGATCACCCATGTCGGCAGTGAAATCAAGACCGGTGGCAACCTCTCGCTGGTCAGCAAGGGTGACCAGGCCTATCAGGTGGCGAAGCTCGACAGCGGCAAGGACATCATCCTGGACAGTGGCGGCTCCATCACCTTTGAAGGGGTGAAGGATCTGCATGACGAGAGCCATACCAAAACCAACAACAACGCAGGATGGGTATCTTCCAAGGGACGAGGCAATACCGACGAAACCTTGCGCCAGACTCAGATGATTGCCAAAGGCAGCATTGTGATCAAAGCGGTTGATGGGCTGAAGATCGACATCAAGGATGTTAGTCAAGAGTCCGTCAGCCAGACCATCGACGCTATGGTCAAGGCCGATCCGCAATTGGCGTGGTTGAAAGATGCTGAGTCTCGCGGTGATGTCGATTGGCGACGGGTGAAGGAAATCCATGAGTCTTTCAAGTATGAAAACTCTGGGCTGGGCCCGGCAGCACAGATAGCAATTGCGATCATGATGTCGTTCGTCATGGGCCCCGGAGGCCTGGCCTTGGTCGGCGGTGGAGCCGGCGGGGCGTTTGCCACGGCTATGGCCACCACCGCTGTGACCAGCACCATCAACAACAAGGGTAACCTGGGGGCTGCTTTCAAGGAGACCTTCAGCGCTGACAGCCTGAAAAACGCGGCAATCGCCGGGTTTACGGCAGGCGTGCTCAACTATGCAGACGCCAACTGGTTTGCGGGTGGAACCAGCAAGACGGCAAACATCCTGACGAGCAGCAACATTACTGACGTCGCAATCCGTACGACCGGTCGGGCGATCATCACCAGTGGCATTTCGACCGCCATTGGCGGCGGCAGCTTTGGTGACAGCTTTGGCGCGGCACTGGTGGGGCAGGCGGGTAGCGTCGCCATGGCAACCGGCTTCAATTGGGTGGGTGACACCATCAAGTTTCCAGACGGCAGTCTTGAGAAAACCGTCGCGCATGCGCTGATGGGAGGCTTGCTTTCGAAGGCAACTGGCGGTGATTTCGCCACTGGTGCGGCAGCGGCGGGACTCAACGAAGCGCTGATGAATCAACTCGTCAACTTCGCGGATGGCAACGATCAGTTGCACCTGATGATGTCACAGCTAACCGGGCTGCTTGCCGCCGCAGCGGTGGGTGGGGATCTCCAAGAGGGCGCCGAAATTGCCAGGAACGCCACACAGTACAACTGGCTGCTACACAAAGAAGTCACAGTGGCGGATAAAGCTAGAGCAGCTTGTGGTGCAGGTGATGGTGCTCAAGCGTGTCGGGACAATGTCACCCGGGCGGTCGCAGCATTGGATGCCGAAAGACAGCGTGATATGGAGGAATTTGGACGTAAGATTCAGCTGCAAGCACTTCAGGAAGGGTGGACGCTCGAGCAATTCAATGCAGCCAAGGCCAGTTATTTTTCAGGTATTGATCCAAAAGAATTGACCAGTGTTTACCCTCCATCGACGGACCCCGGATTTTTGGCCAGAGAAGGATGGATAGGGTTCCAGAACCGAGCTGTTGAGTGGCCAGGAGGAGTGGTTGACACCGCAAAATCGTTCTGGAATGCCGTTTCATCACCTTTCGACACGCTGGGTTCCATCGCAGGCGGTATTAGCGGGGTAGCGCTCGGGTTCAAGGACTGGATTACCAGTCCGATCCCTTCGCATACCCTCGAAAAGGAGTTTGACAAAGTAGCGACTGCCTCCGCCGAGCAGTTAGGTGGTATGGTTTTTGACACGAGTACCGGATTTGCTACGGCTTATATTGGAGGGAGAGCTGTTGAGTGGATTGGTGGCAAGTGGGTTGATGTAAAAGGTAACTTAGACGTTGATGGCAAGGTAAGCTCGATAGTAGATGCTGAAAAAAATGCGCTATCTCGTATTGAACAGAACCCCAAAGGCCCTGATTTAACAGGTAAGCAGACTGGTACAATTCTGCAGCTTCAATCTGAGAATCGGATTAGGGATCTTGCATCTCAGTACAATAGCCCCACACTTCAACCAAGGGATTTTCAACTGAACATAGGTGGGAAGACGCTACAAGCTGATCCCCAGCTTAGTATTGGTGCCCCTGTTTATTCTGGCGCTGCTACGTCAGATGTGATGAGCTACTTTAGGCAATTGACTGGAGGAGACAGTATGCCGAGCGTAAAGTCTATTCCAGGGAAAGGCGATGTTTACGCTGCGACGATCACTTCGGGAGCTAACGCAGGCAGTAAAATCACCTTGAGAAACTTTTCGAGCTCAAGTCAGCAGTCAGGTGCGGCCTGGACCATAGATGTAATAAATCCCTCTATTAATGCTGGCAAGCGAATCGAGATTAAATTCAAATGAGTATTGATTTTTTGTATTCTGCTATTTTAAGAAGTTCATTCGGTCTCTCAATGGGGGCGATCTGGCAGCATTTGAGCGTAGAGCTATCTAGTTTGAAAGCAAGCGATGAAGAAAAAGCAGATATTTTCTTCGAGGTATTGAAACGCTTGATGCTTGAAGGGCATTTAAGGCTGGCTCTGGATGGGAAATATCTCTCAGGTAGTGTGAGTGAACAAATCGACATCATCAAACTTGCATGGCCAAGCTGTCCTGCAGAAGATGAACTTGATGGTTTTGGATTTTGGTTTTTGACGGCTGCTCCGGCTGGAGTAGTGTGGGTCACACCTGACGGCGAGGAAGTGTGGGCGTGATTCGTTCAAGAAAAAAGGAGCCGGACTCTGAAAAGTACCCGCTTTTTCCTATTTGTTTAATAGTGTAGAAAAAAGTAAAAAAGGGGCAGATTTATTTTATTTAATAAATCTGTCCCATTTTTTAGAAGGTTTAATAATGGATCCGAGAATCTATGAATTGCTCAATGGTATTCCAGAAAATGCAGACTATGCCGCAGAAGCAGGAGATCTGGATGTTGAGGATATTCCACAGGATAGACTCGACTCTGTGAAAGAGCTACTTCGTGAATCGAATGATGAATTAGTACGATTTTATGCTGCAAAGCTGTTAACGAGCTGGGGCGCTCGTGAAGGCCTGGTCGCCTTGGAAGAGTTTATGAGAAAGCCTGAAGTTTTTGAAGGGCTATATGTTCACCGGTTACATGGTTATGATGATACCTATCGCCATATATTAATGGCGGTGACAATGTACTTTGCAAATGTCGCTGATAAAGAAGGGAAAGAAGTCGCAAGGGTACAGGTTTGCGATCTCCTTCTGAAGATTGTTGCGTTAGCCGGAGTGAGGCCTTTCGAGATTTCCGAAATGCTTCGCTTTGTTAGGCGTGAAAACTATATCGAATACTTGGCGCCACTAAAGCAGTATCTTCTGTCGATAATTGATCATCCAGAGGTGCATCGTTGGAAAATTTATGATGCCCTGGAGTTTTTTATGACTTTCGATTCGGAGTTTGTCGTGTCTTTATTGAAAAGTAAAAATCTGTCTATTGATGATTTTAGCCCCCTGAGTCAAAGCTAATGGCGGTCTAGGTCAAGAAAGGGCAGAAAGTTGTCAGAACTATTTAATCAAATAAATCTGACCCCTTTTCGCTTTTCGATGAGACCCCTTTTCGATCAAGGTGAGGAAGTGAGAATTTTCCCTAGTGACAATACGTGTAAACCATTATGAGCCATCATGAGAGTTACCCCATATAATGGGTTGCACCTATATTGCCGTCAGTATCACTCGCAGGAATTCCTTTGGGTTCAAGTAATGAAATATTGGCGAGGTCACTGGATAAATATCTCGTTTGCGGTAAAAAGGGGATTTATAAATTTGAGTTTGGGCCAGATCTCCATTTGGCCTGGAGCTCAATTGATGGTCTTGGTGACGGTGGATATCGTTTTTCTTTTACCGCTCTGGGTACAGCGTCATTTGGAAACGCAGACGAGTGTGCCCTATATATTATGATCCGGGGCGGTAAGGTATACGCTATTAAGGTCTATGCTCCTGAATATCCGAATAACTCCGGCTCAGCATTGGTATATCAAGGAAAGCTCTCTTCCGGCTTTGGCCTCGGTGATTCCGTTTCGGATTTGTCAATATATGCCGATCTAAGTTTTGATGAAGACGAAGAGTGGTTTGTTTCCGGTGCTTTTCCAGGGCTTGAGATTAGCGGTTGGGGAGTGCCGCTGGAGGATTATCCTGAGCAAATAATCACGGCGATCGCAATTGTATGATGTCTCGGGTAAAGGATAAAAAAGGAAAGCCCAAAGGGAGGTGGATTTGTTTGATTATATAAATCTGTCCCCTTTTTTGGTCCTGGTTGTCAAAACTGCATCAACATGTTTGGAGAAGAATCATGGAGATGGATCAGGAATTTTTGGAACTCCATGATTTGGACTGGTTTACGTCGTGCCTGGACGGAACGGTATTGCATTTTGCGACAGGTGGATGCGGTTTTGTTCCGGATTTTGTAAGGCAATCAGTTTCAGTCTATGAAGAAATATATGATTATATTCTTTCAAGATCTGCTGGTTGTGGTGTTGAAGTTGTTGAGGAAAATCTACCAGGATTTGATAGCGATATACAGCGCCAACGTTATTTGAAATCTTTTTCTGAAATGGCCGGTAGAGGGGTCTTTAGTTATGATGTTTCTAATGATGGAGGATATAAGCTGGTAGCTAAGCCGGTCGTTCCTTTGCAGTTGTCGGATCTCCCAAGCCAAGTGAAACATTGTATTTTCCGATCCTCAATGCAAGCTCTTAGCATAGTTTCGCCGTTGGATATTGAGCTCAGACACAATCCTGCTAATGGAGCGGTTGATGTGTAAACCCAAAAATTCACTGGTTGCAGCGCTTTTCAAATATCGCCACGGTGTAGGTGTTGCCTTGTTGGCGGCGGCACTCATCAACGGTTATTTTCAGTTCAATGGCAGCTGGGGACGTTTTTTCACTGTGCTCGCGGTTCAGCTGTGGTTTGCGCAGGGGGTCTATTGCTACTTCTGCGGTGCAAGCATTTCAATTGCCCCGGGTGGGTTGGGAAGAAATGCAGATCCCGAGTGGCGTGCGGCTTTGGCGGCCTTTGCCTTCTTTCTATACGCCGTATTTTTCTTTCTGGATTACCAGTATTAGCGACTGATCCGACAGAGCCATCGTTGCCTCCCTCCCAGAGCTGAAACCCCAAATGAAAACGCCCCGAATAGCTCGGGGCGTTTTTGTATGCCGGGCGGCAGGGTCTATCTGAACGCCGGCACCACATGCTTGATAAACAATTCCAGCGATTTCTTCTTCTCCGCGTGCGGCAAGCTGTTGTCACACCAGAAACTGAACTCATCCACCCCCAGTTCCTGGTAGTACTTGATCCGTGGAATGATCTCTTCCGGCGTGCCGATCATGGCGGTTTTGTGCAGGCTCTCCAGCTCAAACTCCGGCCGTCCGGCAAACTTCTCTTCCGGGCTCGGGGCGAGGAAGCCGTTCACCGGCACTTCTTTGTTGCCGAACCAGGCATCGAACGTGCGATAGAAACGTGAGATGGCTTTAGCGCCAACCTTCCAGCCTTCCGGGTCATCCGCCGAGTGCACGTGGGTATGACGCAGCACCATCAATTGTGGACGCGGCACGTCCGGATTGTTGTCCAGCGCGGTCTGGAACTTGTTCTTCAGATCGAGGACTTCTTCGTCGCCCTTCATCAACGGCGTGACCATCACGTTGCAACCGTTGGCCACAGCGAAATTGTGCGAGTCCGGGTCGCGGGCGGCGATCCACATCGGCGGGTTCGGTTTCTGGATCGGTTTCGGCACGCTGGTGGAGGTGGGAAATTTCCAGATCTCGCCGTTGTGGGCGTAGTCGCCTTGCCACAGGGCGCGGACCACCGGGACCATTTCCCGTAACGCCTGACCGCCGCTGGAGGCGGGCATGCCGCCAGCCATGCGATCGAATTCCACCTGGTAGGCGCCGCGGGCCAGGCCAACTTCCATCCGGCCGTTGCTGATCACGTCGAGCAACGCGCATTCACCGGCAACCCGCAGCGGATGCCAGAACGGCGCGATGATGGTGCCGGCGCCCAGGTGAATGGTGGTGGTCTTGGCCGCGAGGTAGGCCAGCAGCGGCATCGGGCTCGGCGAGATGGTGTATTCCATCGCGTGGTGTTCGCCGATCCACACGGTGCTGAAACCGCCGGCCTCGGCCATCAACGTCAGTTCGGTCAGGTCTTCGAACAGTTGACGGTGGCTGACGCTTTCGTCCCAGCGTTCCATGTGTACGAACAGGGAAAATTTCATGACGCTACCTCGAATCTCTTGTGGTCGGCCGGTCGCTTGCCGGCCTGTTTAAGTGCAATCGTGCGGGTCAGGCGAAGGCGGGAAGGGCGCCCATCTTGCCGTGGCAGTACACCAGCGGGCCGGTGTCCTGCTGAGGGACGATGAGGTTTTTCACCGCGCCGACCATGATCGCGTGGTCGCCGCCTTCGTATTCGCGCCACAGCTCACATTCGATGATAGCTGTCGCGTTGGCCAGGATCGGGTTGCCCAGTTCGCTCAGCGTCCACTCGATGCCCTGCGCCTTGTCCTTGCCTTTGCGGGCGAAGGCGTAGGCTTCGCTCTGCTGGCCGCCGGACAACACGTGAATGGCAAAGCGTTTGTTCTTGATCAGGACGGGATAGGAATCGGAACTGTAGTTGGGGCAGAACAGCACCAGGGCCGGGTCCATCGACAGCGAACTGAAAGCGCTGGCGGTCAGGCCGACGATCTGGCCGTCGTCATCCAGCGTGGTGATGACAGTAACGCCGGACGGGAACGAGCCCATGACTTGTTTGTAGACGGCAGCATCGATCATTGGTCAATCCTCGAGTGCGGTGGAGCGTGTTTTTATGTGTTTATGGGTCTGATGGTATACCGTAATACATCGATTGCAAGCGCTTTTTTGGTGAAACGATAAACGTGGTTCATCCGTCGGAAACTCAGCATTTACGGGGCTTTGCTCTAGCCTTGAACGCTGGCTATCAGGGAGGATGCCGGATCAGATGCCGTCGCAAACAGCGGATCAGTCTTGTGAAAATGTTGGAATACCATAATATGGTCTGCATCTGAGGGGCGGCCAAGAAGCACCCCCGGTTTGGCTTCATACAACGATAAGAACAGACCCAATCGAGTTCATTTTTATGTCCCAGATGTCCCGGCAAGATCCGTTGATCGAGAATCACACGGTCGACTACGTCCCACTCGCGGAACGCCACGGGAAGGCCCGCGACCTTTTCACCCTATGGTTCAGCACTAACATTGCGCCACTGCCCATCGTCACCGGTGCCATGGTGGTTCAGGTGTTTCATCTCGACCTGTTCTGGGGGCTGCTGGCGATTGCGCTGGGGCACATGATTGGCGGCGTGGTGATCGCACTGGCGTCGGCGCAAGGCCCGCGCATGGGCATTCCGCAGATGGTCCAGAGTCGTGGCCAGTTCGGGCGTTACGGTGCGCTGTTGATCGTGTTCTTCGCGGCGATCATCTATATCGGCTTCTTCATTTCCAACATCGTGCTGGCCGGCAAGTCCATCGTCGGCATTGCGCCGTCGGTGCCGGCGCCGCTCAGCATCCTGATCGGCGCCCTCAGCGCCACGGCGATTGGCGTGATCGGCTACAACTTCATTCACACGCTCAACCGCATCGGCACCTGGGTGATGGGCAGCGCACTGCTCGCCGGTTTCATCTACATCTTTGCCCATGAGTTGCCGGCGGACTTCTTTACCCGGGGCAGCTTCAACCTGTCCGGATGGCTGGCGACGGTGTCGCTGGGGATCATCTGGCAGATCAGCTTTTCACCGTACGTCTCCGACTATTCCCGTTACCTGCCGGCGGATATCGGGATCAGCAAGCCATTTATCGCGACTTATCTGGGCGCCACGCTGGGCACGATTCTGTCGTTCACCTTCGGCGCGGTGGCGGTTCTGGCGACCCCGGACGGCACCGAAGCGATGGCGGCGGTCAAACAGTCGACCGGTTGGCTGGGGCCGATTCTGATGGTGCTGTTCCTGCTCAACATCATCAGTCACAACGCGCTGAATCTGTATGGCGCGGTGCTGTCGATCATCACCTCGATCCAGACCTTTGCCAGCCAATGGACGCCGAGCATCAAGGTGCGGGTGATCTTGTCGAGCGTGGTGCTGGCGGGTTGCTGCCTGGTGGCGCTAGGCGCGTCTGCGGATTTCATTTCCGAGTTCATCGGGCTGATTCTGGCGCTGCTGCTGGTGCTGGTCCCGTGGGCGTCGATCAACCTGATCGACTTCTACCTGATCAAGCGTGGCAGCTACGACATCGCCTCGATCTTCCGCGCCGACGGTGGCATTTATGGGCGTTTCAACCTGCACGCGATCATTGCTTATTTCATCGGCATCATCGTGCAGCTGCCGTTCGCCAATACATCGTTGTATGTCGGGCCGTATGCCAACCTTGTGGAAGGTGCGGACCTGTCGTGGCTGGTCGGCCTGATCGTGACATGCCCGCTGTATTACTGCCTGGCGACCCGTGGGCAGACGCAGCAGAGCAGGGCGGCGCGGTTGGGTTTTACCGACTGAGGGTTCGCAGGCGGTTCAAACAATGCCCGGCACTTCGTCGGGCATTGTTGTTTCCGCATTCCGGCGGTCATGCAAATTGGCCATTTCGATCCCCTTTTGGCCAACGGGCTACTGTGCCGCGTCTACGCTGTCAGGAAGAATCGAAGCCACAACTAAATGCTGCACCTTCCTTGCCCTTGGCTGATTTGCAAGCCGCTGCCGTGTACAGAACATAAAAACCATCGACTCACGCTGCATTCGGGGAAACACAACATGGTCACGATGAAACGCATTCTGGGCGCCACTGTTTTCGGGCTGACGCTGCTGGCGAGCGCCGTACAGGCCGAACAGCGCGAACTGCGGGTGTACAACTGGGCGGATTACATCCTGCCGTCGGTGCCCAAGGATTTCGCCGCCAAAAGCAACATCAAAGTGACCTGGGATACCTTCGACACCAACGAATCCCTCGAAGCCAAGCTGCTGACCGGCAACTCCGGCTATGACCTGGTGGTGCCGTCGAACCAGTTCCTCGATACCCAGATCAAGGCCGGCGTGTTCCAGAAACTCGACAAGTCCAAGTTGCCGAACTGGAGTCACCAGGACCCGGCGCTGCTCAAATTGCTAGACGTCAACGACCCCGGCAATCAGTACGGCGTGCCTTACATGGTTGGCACCGTGTTGATCGGTTTCAACCCGGCCAAGGTCAAGGCTGCACTCGGCGAGAATGCGCCGGTGGACAGTTGGGATCTGGTGTTCAAACCGGAGAACATGGAGAAGCTGAAATCCTGCGGCGTGGCGATGCTCGATTCACCGACGGAAATCCTGCCGCTGGCCCTGCATTACCTGGGCCTGGACCCGAACAGCCAGAACCCGGCCGACTATGAGAAAGCCAAGGACCTGATGCTCAAGGTTCGTCCTTACGTCACCTACTTCAACTCGGCCAAGTACATGACCGACATCGCCAACGGCGACATCTGCGTGGCCATCGGTTATTCCGGCAGCTTCTACCAGTTCGGCAACCGCGCCAAAGAAGCGAAAAACGGCGTAGTGGTCGACTGGCGCCTGCCGAAGGAAGGCGCGCCGATCTGGTTCGACACCTTCGCCATTCCGAAGAGCGCGAAGAACGTCGAAGAGGCCCACGAGTTCCTCAACAACCTGCTTGATCCAAAGGTCATCGCTTCCATCAGCGACTTCCTCGGCTACCCGAATGCCAACAAGGATTCGCTGCCGCTGATCAACAAGGAAATCACCGGCAACCCGAACCTGACACCGACCAGCGAAGCGCTGAAGAAGCTGTACGTGGTGCAGCCGTTGCCGCAGAAACTGGAGCGGGTGCGGACGCGGGTGTGGACCAGCATCAAATCCGATAAGTAGCAGTTCACATTACTGTGGGAGCGAGCTTGCTCGCGATAGCGTTGTGTCATTCAACAGATTAGTTGGCTGATTTGACGCCTTCGTCGGAACGCCGCCCGGAGCAAGCTCGCTCCCACAAATTTTACTTCGCCTGACCTTCCTGCGTTTCGCTCTCGGGCGACTTGTCCTTTGTCAGGATCAGACTCAGCACCACCGACGCCAGAATCAGCCCGCCAACAATCGCCAGCGACCACTCCACCGGCATGTGAAACCACGGCATCACCGTCATCTTCCCGCCGATGAACACCAACACCAGCGCCAGTCCGTACTTGAGCAGATGAAAGCGGTCGGCCATGTCCGCCAGCAGAAAGTACAGCGCCCGCAGGCCCATGATCGCGAAGATGTTCGAAGTGAAAATGATGAACGGATCGGTCGTCACCGCGAAGATCGCCGGGATGCTGTCGACCGCGAACATCAGGTCGCTGGCCTCGATCAGCACCAGCACCAGAAACATCGGCGTGGCCCAACGCACACCGTTCTGCAGCACAAAAAAACGCTCGCCGTGAAAGCCGTTGGTGATCCGCAGATGCCCGCGCACCCAGCGCAAGAGCGGGTTGTTATCGAGGTCCGGTTGCTGCTCGGCGAACACCAGCATCTTGATCCCGGTGATGATCAGGAACACACCGAACACATACAGCAGCCAGGTGAATTGCGACACCAGCCACACCCCGGCAAAGATCATCGCCGCGCGCATCACGATTGCCCCGAGCACGCCATACAGCAGCACCCGGCGCTGCAACTCCGGCGGCACGGCGAAATAGCTGAAGATCATCACGAAGACGAACATGTTGTCGATCGACAGCGACTGCTCGATCAGATAGCCGGTGAGAAATTCCAGGGTCTTGACCTTGGCGATTTCGGGACCGAATTCGCCGTTGAGATACCACCAGAGCAATCCGGCGAAGGCCATCGCCAGCATGCACCAGGCGATCACCCAGGATGAGGCTTCACGTACCGAGACCCGATGCGCCTTGCGCCCACCGAAGACGAACAGGTCGACGGCCAGCATGGCGAGGACAAAAACGATGAAGGCGACCCACATCCAGGGTTCGCCGATGTTGATGGGGTGCATGCCGTTCTCCCTGTCTTTATGTTTTTCGGGGTAGACGGGGCCATGCTAGTAGGAGCCTTCCGACAAAGAAAAATCGTTTATTTCGTGGGTATTGTTCGTGAATAACGAAGTGTCGGACGACACGGGCAGAGCGCGGGTAATACTGCATTCAACACTTCTTTGCTAACCTCGCTGTCGAGTCAGTCCACCAATCCGGGAGCTACGATCATCGACACGCCAGATCCACAAGCCGTCTGCAGCCCGATCACCAGCGCTGCCATCTTCATCGTAGCGAACCTCAACGCCGAGGCCGAGGCCGCCGAAAAAGTCCGCGGCTGGTGCGCCGATATCGCCGGCCTGACGCGCTCGGTTGGCAAGCGCGTGCCTTCGGGAAACCTGTCCTGTGTCTGCGGATTTTCTTCCAGCGCGTGGGATCGTCTGTTCGGCAGTCCGCGCCCGGCGTCCCTGCATGACTTTCGCGAGCTCGGCGTAGAAGGGCGGCGTGCGGTTTCCACGCCTGGCGATCTGTTGCTGCACATTCGCGCCGATCAGATGGACCTGTGTTTCGAACTGGCGACGCAGTTGATGTCGGCGCTGGACGGCGCCGTGACGGTGACCGACGAGGTGCAGGGTTTCCGCTATTTCGACATGCGCAGCATCATCGGTTTCGTCGACGGCACGGAAAACCCGGTCGGCCGCAAAGCCGAGCATTTCACCCTCGTGGGCGATGAAGATCAGACGTTCAGTGGTGGCAGTTACGTGCTGGTGCAGAAGTACCTGCACAACATGAAGGCGTGGAACGAATTGTCGGTCGAAGCGCAGGAGCGGGTGATCGGGCGCACCAAACTGTCCGATATCGAGCTGGACGATTCGGTCAAACCGAGCAATTCCCACAGCGCCTTGACGACCATCACCAAGGACGGCGAAGAAGTGAAAATCCTGCGCGACAACATGCCGTTCGGTAGACCCGGGGCGGGGGAGTTCGGCACTTATTTCATTGGCTACGCGCGTTCGCCGGAACCGCTGGAGCAGATGCTGGAAAACATGTTTGTCGGCAAGCCACCGGGCAATTACGACCGGTTGCTGGACTTCAGCACCGCCGTCACAGGGAGTCTGTTCTTCGTGCCTTCGGCGGATTTGCTGGAAGAACTGGCAGAGCGATAAAAAAACGGCGGGATCAATCGATCCCGCCGTTTTTGCATTTACTTGCCTGCCGACAGTGCTGGCGTACGCGGCGGCACTAGACGTTTCGAACCCGTCGCCTCGAACGCTGCTGCCAGGCGCAGCAACGTCGAATCGTCATAAGCGCGACCGGCAAACGTTAGCCCCACCGGCATGCCGATGTCAGCCATCACGCCCATCGGCACGGTTACGGTCGGCACGCCGAGGTGGCGGATCGCGAGGTTGCCGTTGGCGACCCAGATGCCGTTGCTCCAGGCGATGTCCGCCGAGGCCGGGTTGACGTCGGCGTCGGCCGGGCCAACGTCGGCATTGGTCGGGAACAGCACGGCGTCGAGGCCGAGGCGATCCATCCAGTCTTCGAGGTCGAGCTTGCGGGTTTTCTCCAGGCCGCGCAGGCCGTCCGGCAACGTCGGGATCTGATCCCACGGCGTGATGCCGCGTTCGGCCATGCGCACGTATTCGTCCATGCCGGCGGCGAGATCGCCTTCACGGTTGGGCAGGGTGCCCGGGTCGTGCGGGAAGATTTTCGGCCCGTCGACGTCTGCCAGACGGTTGAGTTTCGGGTCGCCGTTGGCGCGCAGGAAATCATCGAAGGCCCAGGCCGACAGGTCCCAAAGTTCGTGGTGCATGAACTCTTTGGAGACGATGCCGCGATTGAACACGGTCGGTGCACCCGGACGATCGCCCTCGCAGTTGGAGACCAGCGGGAAATCCACTTCGATGACTTCGGCACCAGCGGCTTCGAGGGCCTGACGCGCCTGTTTCCACAGATCGATCACCGAGGCGCGGGTGTTGATGCGCTGCCCGGTCGGGCCGCCGATGCCCGGCTCGTCGCTGGTGCCGGCCTCAGGGTCGGCGTTGATGTACATGCGCGGCACGCCCAGGCGTTTGCCGGCCAGTGCATCACTTTTCACGGCGAGTTCAAGATAGGAAGCAGGGCGCACCGAGGCGACGCTCGGGATCGGCACCCACGGTTGCAGGCGCCACAGGTCGCCACGGGTGTCGGTGTCTTCGGCGACCACCACGTCGAGCACTTCCAGCAGGTCGGCCATGGTGCGAGCGTAGGGCACCACCACGTCCATGGTCGGCGTCAGCGGCCAGTTGCCGCGTACCGAAATCACCCCGCGCGACGGGGTGTAGGCGCACAGGCCGTTGTTCGAGGCAGGGCCGCGACCGCTCGACCAGGTTTCTTCCGCCAGACCGAATGCCGAGAAGCTGGCAGCGGTGGCAGTGCCGGCGCCATTCGACGAGCCGGAAGCAAATGGCGCAGTCAGATAAGCGGCGTTGTACGGGCTTTCGGCGCGGCCATAGACGCCACGCTGCATCCCGCCATTGGCCATCGGCGGCATGTTGGTCTTGCCCAGGCAGATCGCACCGCCAGCACGCAGGCGTTCGATGGTGAACGCGTCGCGCTGGGCCACCAGATCGGCGAAGGCCGGGCTGCCGGACGCGGCGGTCAGGCCTTTGACCAGATAGCTGTCCTTGGCGGTGTAGGGGATGCCGTCCAGCGGACCGAGGGTTTCGCCCTTGGCGCGACGGGCATCGGAAGCTTGCGCTTCTTTCAGCGCTTCAGGGTTGCGCACGATCACTGCGTTCAGGGCAGTGGCGGTGTCCGGGCCGTCAAAGGCGTCGATGCGCGCCTGGTACGCCTGGACCAGTTCAACCGCCGTGGTCTGGCCGGATTCGAGCGCCGCGCGCAATTGAGCAATGGAAACTTCAGTGACTTCGATCATGCTGTTACCGCCGACAGGTTCGCTAAAGGGTGGTTGATCATTGTTATCGTCGAAAGATGTCAAAGATTCTTGATGGGCGAAACTCTACCCTGAAATTTGCCCAATGGCATGCATAAAGTCGATAAATATCGGTTAATTTCATCGGAAAAACTCTCCCGGCGTCTCGCCGAACTGTTGGCGAAACGCCGCGATAAACGCCGACGTCGAGTCATAACCACAGGCCAAAGCCACGTCGGTGACGCGTTCGCCGCGCTCCAGCGGTGTCAGCGCACCCAGCAGACGCAGGCGCTGACGCCAGGTGCGGAAGGTCAAACCGGTATCGCGCAGGAACAGCCGAGTCAGAGTTTTCTCGGTAACGCCGAACTTTTCGCTCCAGTGCGCCAGGGTCGTCTGCTGTTCCGGATGTTGCTCCAGACTCTGATAGATCTGCCGCAAGCGACTGTCCTGCGGCAATGGCAGCATCAGGTCGATGGGCGGCGCCTCGGCCAGTTGATCGAGGATCACCTGGGCCAGACGCCCGTGCGGGCCGCTCTGGTCATATTCGACAGGTATCTGACTGAAGGCCCGAATCAGCTCACGCAAAAGATCGCTGACGCCGAGCACATGACAACGCTCCGGCGCCCAACTGGCGACGCTGCAATCGATGTACAGGCTGCGCATTTCCGTGTGCGGCGAACTGAAAACCCGATGCGGCACACCCGCCGGAATCCACACCGCCCGCTCCGGCGGCGCAACGAAACGACCGACGGCGGTCTGCACTTCGAGCACACCCTGTATCGCGTAGGACAACTGCACCCACGGATGGCTGTGGCGGCGGGTCAGCGCGCGATTGGGCAGCGATTCGGTGCGCCCGTACAGCGGACGCGGCAGGCTCGGCAGCCCGGGAATGCTGCGTCTGACGCTCTTGTCGTGTCCTTTTGGCGGCATCTGTGGGTTCTTCGGCGTTAGTCGGTAATTTCCAGTCACGTTAGAGTCGCTTCCACGTACTGGCAACCCCCGGATGAACAAACCATGACGCGCCCACGATTTTTGCCCGACAACTTCACCCTGACCCTGATCGGCGTGGTGCTGCTGGCCAGCTTCCTGCCCGCCAGCGGTCAGGTCGCGACCGGTTTCGGCTGGCTGACCAACATCGCCATCGCGCTGCTGTTTTTCCTGCACGGTGCCAAGCTGTCGCGCGAATCGATCATCGCCGGCGCCGGCCACTGGCGCCTGCATTTGCTGGTGTTCGGCCTGACCTTTGTCCTGTTCCCGCTACTGGGGCTGGCGCTCAAGCCGCTGTTGTCGCCATTGATCGGTGATCAGCTGTACATGGGCATGCTTTACCTGTGTGCGTTGCCGGCCACGGTGCAATCGGCGATTGCCTTCACCTCGCTGGCACGGGGCAATATTCCGGCGGCGATCTGCAGCGCGGCGGCATCCAGCCTGTTCGGGATTTTCCTCACGCCGCTGCTGGTGACGCTGTTGCTGAACGTCCACGGTGACGGCGGCTCGACCCTCGACGCGATCGTGAAAATCAGCGTGCAATTGCTGCTGCCATTTATTGCCGGTCAGATTGCCCGTCGCTGGATCGGCGCCTGGGTCGGTCGCAACAAGAACTGGTTGAAATTCGTCGATCAGGGCTCGATTTTGCTGGTGGTCTACGGCGCGTTCAGCGAAGCGGTGAACGAGGGCATCTGGCACCAGATTCCGGTGATCGAACTGCTGGGGCTGGTCGTGGCGTGCTGCGTCCTGCTGGCGCTTGTGCTGCTGGCGTCCACAGTGCTGGGCAAACTGTTCGGTTTCAATCTGGAAGACCGCATCACCATTCTGTTCTGCGGCTCGAAAAAGAGTCTGGCCACCGGTGTGCCGATGGCGCAGGTGTTGTTCGCCGGCAGCACGATTGGCGTGCTGATTCTGCCGCTGATGCTGTTCCATCAGATTCAACTGATGGTCTGCGCAGTGCTGGCGCAGCGCTATGCGAAGCGGCAGGAATCGGTGCCTGAACTGATGGCGCAGGTTGATCCTTGATCCTCATCGAGCGGGCCAGCGGGTATGCAGGAACTCCTGCAAAAATTCGGTGAAGGCCTTGACCTTGGAAGTCATGGCGGCGCGCTCCTGCACACAGGCATAGATCTCGAGCGGCGCGGCGCTGGCAAAGGTCGAGCCGCCGCCCGGTTCGAATAAAGAGACCAGTTGACCACTCTCCAGATAGGGCGCGGCAACGAATTCCGCCAGTCGGGTGATCCCGGCACCATGAGCAGCCATTTGCGCCAGGGCGTCGATATCGTCGCTGATGGCGGTCGCATTGATCCCAGCCTCGAAGCGCTGACCCTGCTCAACGAACCACCAGCGCAGTAGCCGTCCGTCCAGCGGATAGCGGAACGCCAGGCAGGCGTGTTGCTGAAGATCCGCCGGAGTCGACGGGCGACCGGCTTTTTGCAGGTAGTCAGGGCTGGCGCAAATCACGAACGGCACTGTCGCAACCTTGCGCGCGATGATGCCGTCTTCCAGTTGCGGCTCGATGCGCAGACTCAAGTCGATACCTTCGTGGAGGTGATTGATTTTGCGGTCGGTCGTCGAGAGCTCAAGCGTCAACTGCGGGTAGCGTTCGGCGAAACCGGCAATTACCGGGGCCAAAACATGGCGTCCGAACCCGGCGGTGGAGGCAATACTCAAGTGTCCCTGGAGTTGCGTCTGCGCGTGGCTGATGGCGCTCTGCGCGGACTCCAGATCGAGCGCGATACGTTTTACTTTCTCGAAATACACCGAACCGCTCTCCGTCAGCGCCATGCTGCGGGTGGTGCGTTGCAGCAGGCGTGTGTCGAGGTGATTCTCAAGGCGACCAAGGGTCTGACTGACGGCGGCGGCACTCACCCCGAGGGTTTTGGCGGCGCCGACAATCGATCCCGCCTCAACGACTTTGATAAAACAATCGATTGCACCCAAGAGGTTCATGCGTTGATCCTGGCAAAGACGAATTCATAAGATTTTGTTTATAAAATGCTCACGGCGATCAGTCTAGTTGCGGGGTGGCAGACTTGTTAGGGTGCTCGGCGCCTATCCACTTCGGTCAACAAGGACTGACATGAATCAGAGACTCTCTCCAAGAACCACAGTATTCAGCCCGCGCAAGCTGTCTGCCCGTGCCATGCCGTACGTATTCGCGTTGTACATGGCGATCATCATGGCGTTTCTTATGTCGCTGGTAATCACCGCCTCCAATTTCGGGATTGATGCTGATTACCTTAGCAATACGCTGCACGCCTACAAACTGGCGATGCCCGTGGCGTTTCTGTGCATTCTCGTGGTCCGGCCGATTGTGGTGAAACTGGTCGCACTGACCGTCCACCCGCAAGGCTGAACTGGAGGCAGGCTACAAGGCTCCGGAATATTTCACCGCCGCCGCTGCCCGCGACGGCACGTTGAGCACCCGCAACAACGACGACACATGAATCCGCACTGTGAACGGCGAAATATCCAGTTCACGGGCGATTTCCTTGTTGGTCTTGCCTTGGGCGATCAGCCGCAGCACATCCTGCTGACGCGGGGTGAGGGCGGTGCCGGTGTCCAGCGGCAGCAGGCCGGACGGGGCGAATTTCACCAGTACCTCACCTTCACGAATCGCCCGGATCGCCTGACCCATCTCATCGGGTGCGATGTTCTTGCCGATAAAACCATCGATGCCGGCGGCCATGACGTCGCCGATCAGCGCTTCGTCATCGACCATCGACACCACAATCAGCGTGGTTCGCGGCAGACGCCGACGCAGTTCCGCGAGCTGGCTGACACAGGTCAGGCCGGGAAAACGCAGGTCGAGGATCAAGGTGTCGGGCTCATCGCCGGCCGGCAGCAGGGCAAGCACGGCGTCGAGGTCGCCGGCTTCTTCGATCAGGGCTTTGGGCAGCAGACGCTGGACGGTGCGCAGCAACGCTTCGCGAAACAACGGGTGATCGTCGGCTATGATGATTCGGCACGTCATGGCGCAACCCTCCCTGGGTCTGTATTGCTCATGGCATGCACCTTAGCATCGGGCGAAGGCATTGCCTGTTGATTCGTGCGTTTATGACGACTGCTGCACAAGGACGTTCCCCCATGAAGTTCGAAAAGAACACCGAGCTCGACCAGGCCAATCTGCGCATCATCATCGCCAGCATCGCGCTGGTTTACATGGCCGTGCTCGGTTTCCTGCCGGGCCAGCGCTTCGATACCTATCTGCCGGTGGTCACCTACATTTCCCTGTTTCTGCTGGCATCCGTCGTGCTGCGCCAGGCCATCGTGCGCTGGCCGGGGCATTATCCGGCGCGGCGGATTTTCGGCATGCTCCACGATTACACCGGCACCAGTTTCGGGTTGGTGGTCGGTGGTGAGGCGGCGTTGCCCATTTATGCCGTCATGGTCTGGGTCAACCTCGGCAACGGCATGCGCTACGGCTCGCGCTACCTGGCGATTGCCACGGTGCTGGCATTGCTGGCGCTGCTGGCGGTCTATCGGTTGACGCCGTACTGGCAGGCGCAACCGTTCATGGTGTTGATGCTGATGATCACCAGCACGGTGATTCCGGTGTATGCGCACCTGCTGCTGGAGCGTACGCGCAAGGCATCTGAAGAAGCGGTTGCTGCGAACCTTGAGAAGTCGCGTTTCCTGGCTCAGGCCAGTCATGACCTGCGTCAGCCGATCCATTCTATCGGCCTGTTTACCGCATGCCTGCGCGAGTCGCGGCTGGGCGAGGAGGAGCGGCGGCTGGTGGACAGCATCGACCGTTCGCTGCTCAACGTGTCGCAGCTGTTTCGCTCGATTCTCGATCTCTACACCCTTGATAACGGGCGGATTTTGCCCCGGTTGCAGACGCTTGAACTGGGCGAATGGCTGGCGGATCTGATCCGCCAGAACGCCGAAGCCGCACGCTGGGCGGGTGTCGAACTGCGCTTGCGGCCTTGCGAGCACTGGGTGCGCACCGATCCGGCGTTGCTCGCGACGATGGTGCAGAACGTGCTCTCCAACTGCTTCAAATACGGTGCGCACCGGCCGGTGCTGATCGGTGTTCGCAAGCGCGGCGCAGGGTTGGCCATCGCGATCTATGATCGCGGCAGCGGGATCGCCGAAGAGCATTTGCCCAAGGTGTTCGAGGAGTTTTATCGGGTACGCCAGCTGCGCGACAAGGACGTCGAAGGCGTGGGCCTGGGGCTGTCGATTGTCCGGCGTCTGGGGCAATTGATCGGTGTCGACGTCGCGATCCGCTCACGGCTGGGGCATGGCACGGCGGTGACCTTGCATGGACTGCCACTCGCGCCGCCGCAGGTGCCGGTCAATCGGGAGGAGGCTCGGCAAATCGGTTTGCTGACGGGGTTGAAGGTGTGTCTGGTGGAAGATGATCGCAACGTTCTGCTGGCGACCTCGGCGTTGCTCGAGCGCTGGGGCTGCGTTGTGCAGGCGGAACTGAGCGGGCAGGGCCTGGTCACGGACTGCGACATCATCGTTGCCGACTATGACCTCGGCTCCCACAGCACCGGCATCGAGTGCATCGATGAAGTTCGCCGTCAGCGCGGTTATGCGGTGCCGGCCATGATCATCACCGGGCATGACATCGAAAAAATCCAGGCGGCCCTGCATGATCGCCAGATCGCCATTCTGTCCAAGCCGGTACGCCCGGCCGAGCTGCGCGCGACCTTGCGCGCGCTGCGCGACCGGCAGACCGAAGCGGTCAGCGCTTACACAGATAGTCTTGCGTGATGGTGGTTTGCAGGCAGTTGTACTGACCCATGGTGCGGCAGATGTTTTTCTCCGAGCCCGAGACTTCGGCGCTCTTGTAGCCCCAGACCTTGCAGCGGCCTTCAGCCGTGGCCAACCCTTGAGCGGCGGAGGTTTGTCCGCTCTCGAACTGGCCCAGTTCATAGGAGACCTGGACAACGCCGTCGGTCTTGCTGCCGCCGGTGGCTTCCCATTGCTTGGGGGTGGCGCAGCCGGTCAGAACGACGGCCGCGAGGCTGAGGGTGGCGATGAGTGTTTTCATGATCGAGCGGTATCCTTTACCGGGTGAGACGAGGCGTTGGTACGGTTTTTCTGCGCCGGATTACTGGTACGGAATCGGTGACGCACCTTTGGGCAGGCAAGACAGGGGAGGCGTCATGATGCCCATGCTAGCGACGGCCATGATTACGCCGCTGGGCTGCTCGCAGTTGTATTCGCCGGCGGCGGTGTAGGCCGTGTAATAGGTGAGGGTGCTGTCGTTGCGTACGTTGGCGATTTTACTGACCGGCTGGCCAATGACCGTCTGGGCACGTTCTTTCATGCTGTCTTCGGTGGGTTTTACGGTCTGGCAACCGGCGGCGCCGAGGAGCAGGGCACTGAGGACTGTGATTCTGGCAAGGCTGAAGTGCGGTTTCATGGTGTTTCTTCCTTGGTGTTGTTGTTTTTCCAGGCACAACGATCCCGCGCACTGCACAGCGGCAATGTTGGGGAGCGTCAGGGGTTGCGAGGGAATATAACGCCAGGGACCGGGGTGGTCGATTAGCACAAATGTGCTAGTGCGGCGCAACCAGCGGTGGGCTGGTTGCGCCGATAGCGGTTATTGAGGACTGTTGAACTGGTCGGAATAGCTGCCGCTCATGAGGGCGGAAGCGACCTGGTCGGAGCCGACGCCTGCGCGGGAATAGGCGAGCCGGTTGGCACCGACCTTGTCTGCGCCATCGGCGGCGAGGGCGCGTGCGCCGACGTGGTCGGAGCCGTCAGAAGCGACTGCTCCAGCGCCAACGTGGTCGGAGCCGTCAGAAGCGACTGCTCCGGCGCCGACATGATCTGAACCGTCAGAGGCGACCGCTCCAGCGCCAACATGATCGGCACCGTCGGAGGCAACAGCCCCAGCACCGACGTGATCCGCGCCGTCAGAGGCAACAGCTCCAGCACCGACGTGATCCGCGCCATCAGAGGCAACAGCCCCAGCGCCAACATGATCGGCACCGTCGGAGGCAACAGCCCCAGCACCGACGTGATCCGCGCCGTCAGAAGCTACTGCTCCGGCGCCGACGTGATCGGCACCGTCGGAGGCAACAGCCCCAGCACCGACGTGATCCGCGCCGTCAGAAGCTACTGCTCCGGCGCCGACGTGATCCGCGCCGTCAGAAGCTACTGCTCCGGCGCCGACGTGATCTGCACCGTCAGAAGCAACGGCGCCTGCGCCAACGTGGTCCGCGCCGTCAGAAGCAACCGCCCCCGCACCCACATGATCCGCCCCATCCGACGCCAATGCCTGCGCCTTCGCAGCCCAGACATTGGGCATTGCCACCGTTGCCGCAACTGCCAGGACGAGGCCCGGCCAAAGCGTGTGCTTCATGATTTTCTCCACGCCCCATCAGCCAAACAGCAACCGAGCGTTACCCGTCATTCGTTCATTGACGGAAGGCTCGTCGGCCCGGGGTCAACCAGATTGGTGAATGGCACGGGGGCACCGGAGGGGTGCACGGGTGTCGACGGTTTACAGGAAATCTGGACAGCGAACTGAAAAGTATAGTTCGCCCTTGGCGAGAGGCAGGCTGAAGGGCCGTGAAGGCGATAGTCGGTTAGCTTCCTTGCAGGCCGGCGCTAGAAAACAATCAGTCTAAAAACCGCGTAGCGCAATGTCGCGCGTTTGCTAGGCTCAAGAATGTAGGCGAAGACGCAGACTGATGCGCAAGCGGATAGCAAGGGGACGTGGGGCGCGTTCCGAAGGGTACACGGTTAGAAAGATCTCCGCGCTGAGATCCAGCCCTTATGCCGTGTGAAGCAGCCGAGACCGTACCCCTTTCAATTTGGTCCGGTACTGTGAGAAGCCTGATAAACCTTGTAAGCCAGAGACCAGCACTGGCCGCCTACTCAAACACCAAAGCCCGCCTCGTGCGGGCTTTGACGTTTTCGGGCGTTAGATACTGGCCAGCGCTTGCGCCAGATCCGCGCGCAGGTCTTCGATGTCCTCGACGCCCACCGACAGACGCACCAGACTGTCACCGATGCCGAGCTTGGCACGGGTTTCCGCCGGAATGGTCGCATGAGTCATGATCGCCGGGTGCTCGATCAGGCTTTCCACACCGCCAAGGCTTTCGGCCAGAGCGAAGATCTGCACGTTCTCCAGGAAGCGGCGAGCGCCTGCCAGATCACTGTTCAGATCCAGGGAAATCATCCCGCCGAAACCACGCATCTGACGCTTGGCCAGTTCGTGCTGCGGATGGGATTCCAGGCCTGGGTAGTAGACGCGTTTGACCTGCGGCTGCTGTTCCAGCCAGCGCGCCAGATCCAGTGCGTTGCTGCAATGACGCTCCATACGCAGCGCCAGGGTCTTCACGCCGCGCAGGGTGAGGAACGCGTCGAACGGGCCGGAGATTGCGCCGACGGCGTTCTGCAGGAAGCCCAGACGCTCGGCCAGCGCAGGATTGTCACCGACTACCGCGATCCCGCCGATCACGTCGGAGTGACCGTTCAGGTATTTGGTGGTCGAGTGCAGCACGATGTCGAAACCCAGTTCCAGCGGACGCTGGATCCACGGACTGGCGAAGGTGTTGTCGGCCACGCAGAGGATCCCGCGCGCCTTGCAGATGCGCGCGATGGCGGCGAGGTCCGACAGGCCCAGCAGCGGGTTGGTCGGGCTCTCCACAATCACCATGCGCGTGTCGTCCTGCAACGACGCTTCGAACGCCGACAGATCCGCCAGATCGACGAAGCTGAAACGATGCCCGGCACTGCGCTGACGCACCTTGTCGAACAGACGGAACGTGCCGCCGTACAGGTCATTGCCGGACACGATGTGCGAGCCGGCGTCGAGCAGTTCGAGCACGGTGGAAATCGTCGCCAGCCCGGACGCGAAGGCGAACGCCTGGGTGCCGCCCTCCAGATCCGCCACGCAACGCTCCAGGGCAAAACGCGTCGGGTTGTGCGAGCGGCCGTAGTCAAAACCCTTGTGCACGCCAGGGCTGTCTTGCAGGTACGTCGAGTTGGCGTAGATCGGCGGCATCAGCGCGCCGGTGGTCGGGTCCGGCGTTTGCCCGGCGTGGATCACGCGGGTGGCGAAGCCCTGTTGACGGGCGTTCTTGTCGTGCTGGCTCATGCCAGGGATCTCCGTAATTGATTGAGCATGTCGACGCGGGTGATCAGGCCATGGAAGCCTGAAGCGTCGGCGATGATGGCCACCAGGCCGCTGCTGAGCACGGCTTCCAGTTCAGCCAGCGTGGCGCCGGGGGCGAGGGTTTGCAACTTGTCCGTCATCGCTTTGGCGACGGGTTTGCTGAAGAGCGAAGCGTCTTCGTGCACACGCACCAGAATGTCCGACTCGTCGATCACGCCGACCAGTTGTTTGCCATCCACCAGTACCGGCAACTGCGAGACATCGGCCAGGCGCATGCGCTGGAACGCGGTCATCAGCGTATCGTCCGGGCCGACGCTGACAACTTTGCCGTCTTCGAAACGTCGGGCAATCAGGTCGCGCAGGTCGCCGTAGCGTTTGCGTTGCAGCAGGCCCTGATCGGTCATCCACTGATCGTTGTAGACCTTCGACAGGTAGCGAGTGCCGGTGTCGCAGACGAAGCTGACCACGCGTTTCGGCTCGGTCTGTTCGCGGCAGTAACGCAGCGCGGCGGCGAGCAGGGTGCCGGTGGACGAGCCACCCAGAATGCCTTCGGCTTTCAGCAGCTGGCGCGCGTGATCGAAGCTTTCTTCGTCGCTGATCGAGTAGGCGCTGCGCACGCTCGACAGGTCGGTGATCGACGGGATGAAGTCCTCACCGATGCCTTCCACCGCCCAGGAACCGGCGGTGCCCAAGTGCTTGCTGCGGCTGTATTCAGCCATCACCGAACCGACCGGATCGGCCAGGACCATTTCAAGATCCGGTTGTACGCGTTTGAAGAAACGGGTCAGACCGGTCAGGGTGCCGGCCGAGCCAACGCCGACCACGATCGCGTCGAGGTCATGCTCGGTCTGGGCCCAGATTTCCGGCCCGGTGCTGCACTCGTGGGCCAGCGGGTTGGCGGGGTTGTTGAACTGGTCGGCGAAGAACGCACCGGGAATGTCCTTGGCCAGACGGGCGGCGACATCCTGGTAGTACTCGGGATGACCCTTGCCGACATCGGAGCGGGTGATGTGCACTTCGGCGCCCATGGCCTTGAGGTGCAGGACTTTTTCGGTGGACATTTTGTCCGGCACCACCAGCACGACGCGGTAGCCCTTGGCGCGGCCAACCAGGGCCAGGCCCAGACCGGTGTTGCCGGCGGTGGCCTCGACGATCGTACCGCCCGGTTGCAGTCGACCGTCGCGCTCAGCGGCGTCGATCATGGCCAGACCGATGCGGTCCTTGATCGAACCGCCGGGGTTCTGTGATTCGAGTTTGAGAAACAGGGTGCAGGGACCGGTATCGAAGCGGGTGACTTGTACCAGCGGCGTATTGCCGATCAGCCCAAGTACGGCAGGGCGTGAATCCTTTGACATCTCTTCACCTCTTTGTGGTGTTGATCGCGTTCCATTCGCGGGGAAAAAGCTCGCGTGCAACATAGGCTCAGACCTGAGCTGTCGCAACCTTTAAACGGCCGGAAATACAGCCATTTCGATCTAACGATAGAACGAAATTGGACAGGGGAAGGAAGTGATTTGCAGGGGTTTATACGCAGGCGTCATCGAGTATTGAAAGGGCGTCTTCAGCGTCACGAAGCGCTTGATCCGGCAGTGAAAATCCTGCAGCGAAAATCGCTCAGTGGTTGCTCATCAGGCCGTGCAGCACGCCCAGTCGCAAGCCGGGTTCGGAGGGCACCATTTGCGAGATGCCGAACACTTTGAACGCTGCCAGCATGACCACCAGACCGCCGGGCAGGATGCTCTGGCGATGGGGTTGCAGGCCGGCCAGTTTCAGCTGTTGAACATTGCTGACTTCCAGCAGGCGCAACGACAGCCGCAGCAGGCCGCCGTAGGTGATGCCGCTCTCGCCATGATCGTTCAGGCGATTGGCCTTGAGCACCTTGGCGAGCATCCGCGCGGTACCTGAAGAGCCAATCGTCTGCTGCCAGCCCTGGGCGCGATAACGGCGAGCGACCTTTTCGAATTGCAGGATGGCCACCCGTTCGGCTTCTTGCAGCGCACCGGGGGAAATCTCGCCGTTGCGAAAGTAGCGCGTGCTCAAGGTACCGCTGCCGAGGGCGATGCTTTCGGTCAGCAGCGGTTGCGCGCCCTGGCCCAGAATCAGTTCTGTGGAACCACCGCCAATGTCGACCACCAGGCGCATGTCATCGGCGACCGGCAAGGTGTGGGCCACACCGGCATAGACCAGACGCGCTTCTTCATGCCCGGAAATCACATCGATGCGAAACCCCAGATGCCGTTCCGCGCTGGCCAGAAACAGCTGCGCATTGTCCGCCTCGCGCACCGCGCTGGTCGCCACTGCGCGCACGCGACCGGGCTCGAAACCGCGCAGCTTCTTGCCGAACCGCGCCAGCGCCTGCCAGCCGCGATCCAGCGCCATTTCATCCAGTGCCCGGCCGTCGAAGCCTTCGGCCAGCCGCACCGGCTCGCGCAAGGTTTTGACCTCCTGAATCATGAAGCCCTTTCTGCTGCGCACCGACTGGCCAATCATCATGCGAAAGGCATTGGAACCGAGATCGATGGCGGCAAACAGCGAGGTGTCTTCTTTCATGGGGATCCTTGCAAATCTTCCGTCGGGAGGCGCGGGACGGTTTGCGAGGATTCTGCCGTGGGTTCGATGACAACCTGATGACGCGGGTGGGGCGGTTCAGTGAATTCATCGCTGTCATGACACTGTCATTATCGGCTGCCAATACTTGGCCCCAATACATCGCGTGCTTTTCATGATTCGGCTGCCTTCCGGGCAGCTTTTTTTTGCCTGCGATTTAACGGGCGCGCAAGATTTGCAATCCCGGACGATGCACGATTAATATACGATCCATATACACTTCGTATCGGATATTGCCATGGGCATCGTAAAAATTTCAGAGGACATGCACGAGAATCTGCGCATCTCCAGCAACGCACTCAGCCGCTCGATCAACGCGCAGGCCGAACACTGGATGCGCATCGGCATGCTCGCCGAGCTGTATCCCGACCTTGATCACCACGCCATTTGCCGGTTGCTGATTCGCGCCGAGCAGTCGGGCGGTCTGGATCTGCAGCAAGTCTGCGCATTGGCGGATGCCGCGCAGAACGCCTCGGTCAAAGAGGCGGCCAAGGCATGAGAAACCCGATCAAGATCAACACCCAGGCCGAAATCGCCCAATCCCGAGAGGCCGGCAGACTGGCCGCCGAGGTGCTGGCGATGCTGGTACCGCACGTCAAGGCTGGCGTCACCACCGATCAGCTCGACCAGTTGTGCAACGACTACATCGTCAATGTGCAGAAAGCCATTCCGGCCAACGTCGGTTACCACGGCTTCCCGAAAACCGTCTGCGCGTCGGTCAACGAAGTGGTCTGCCACGGCATTCCTTCGAAGCGCGTGCTGAAGGACGGCGACATCGTCAATCTCGACATCGCGGTGATCAAGGACGGCTGGTTTGGTGATACCAGCCGCATGTACGTGGTCGGCGAGCCGACGCCCGAGGCGCGGCACCTGATCAAGACCACTTACGACGCCATGTGCGCGGGGATCCGCGTCGTTCGGCCGGGCGCCACGTTGGGTGACATCGGACATGCGATCCAGACGTTGGCGGAGAAGGAAGGGTTCAGCGTGGTGCGCGAGTATTGCGGGCACGGGATCGGCAAGGTTTATCACGATGAACCGCAAGTGCTGCATTACGGTTATCCGGAGCAGGGCTTGAAGCTGAAGGCGGGGATGATCTTCACCATCGAGCCGATGCTCAATGCCGGTAAGCGTCATGTGAAGAGTCTGGCGGATGGCTGGACGGTTGTGACCAAGGATCAATCGTTGTCGGCGCAGTGGGAGCACATGGTGGCGGTGACGGAGGATGGGTTTGAGGTGTTGACGGCTTGGCCGGACAAGATCGAAGGCTATCCGCCAGTCAACTGATTGGCGCAGAACTTGTGGGAGCGGGCTTGCCCGCGAAGGGGCCAGCAAATTCAGTATTGATGTTGAATGTGCCGGCCTATTCGTCGGATCGCCGCCCGGGGCAAGCCCGCTCCCACAGGGTTCCGTTGTTTTCTGAAGAACTTAGTGTGATCCGGCAGCTTTGTTCAGATCACTTTCGGCCCACTCGGTATAGACGCAAGCATCCGCCGTCGCCCACCGCACCCGAACCGGATCCCCAGCCTTCAACGGCATCCCCGCCGCCGACAACGCCTTCACCGTCATCGAAGTCCCACCCGAAGTCACCACACTGCACGTCTGGCTTTCACCCAGAAACAACACCTCAACCACCTTCGCCGAAACCTCGTTCCAGCCCGCTGCCAACGGCTCACTCGCCGCCTGCTGCACACTCAACGCCAACGCCTTCTCCGGACGCACCATCAGCAAAACATCCTGCCCGGTCTGCAATCCAGCGGTCAGGCGAATCGACAGCGACTGCCCCTCAAAACTCGCCGCCGCATTACCCTGCGCCTTGAGCTTGAGAAAGTTCGAGTTACCCAGAAACGACGCCACAAACGCATTCGGCGGATTCTGATAAAGGTCATACCCGCTGCCGAGCCCGACAATCTTGCCGTGACTGAAAATTGCGATGCGCTGGGACAGGCGCATGGCTTCTTCCTGGTCGTGGGTCACGTAGACGATGGTGATGCCGAGGCGACGGTGCAGCTGGCGCAATTCATCCTGCAAGTCTTCGCGAAGCTTCTTGTCCAGCGCACCGAGCGGTTCGTCCATCAGCAGAATGCGTGGCTCGTAAACCAGCGCCCGTGCAATGGCGACCCGTTGCTGCTGGCCGCCAGACAGTTGCGAAGGGCGGCGATGGGCGAATTGCTCCAGCTGCACCAGTTTCAGCATCGCATCGACGCGCTTGTCACGTTCAGCGGCGGCGAGTTTGCGGATCGCCAACGGAAACGCGATGTTGTCGCGCACTGACAGATGCGGGAACAGCGAATAACGCTGGAACACCATCCCGATGTCGCGCTTGTGCGGCGGCACGTTGATCAGCGACTGGCCGTTGACCAGGATCTCGCCGCTGCTCGGGGTTTCGAAGCCGGCGAGCATCGACAACGTGGTGCTTTTGCCCGAGCCGCTGGAGCCGAGGAAGGTCAGGAATTCGCCGTCCTTGATGTCCAGCGAGATGTTGTCCACGGCCGCGAAATCGCCGTAGTGCTTGTTCAGGTTGCGCAGGCTGACCAGGGGTTTGTCGTTCTGCTGGGATGCGTCTTTGATCACGGCACTCATGTCGTACTCCTGGGCGCTCAGGCGCTGATTTCGTTGCGCCGGCGCAGGGCGGCGGCGATCACCATGACCAATACCGACAGGCCGATCAGCAGCGTCGATGCGACGGCGATCACGGGCGTCAGGTCCTGGCGCAGGGTGGTCCACATTTTCACGGGAAGGGTTTGCAGGGTCGGGCTGGCCATCATCACGCTGAGCACCACTTCGTCCCACGAAACCAGGAAGGCGAAGAGGGCGCCGGCCACCATCCCCGGACGAATCGCCGGAAAGGTCACCTTGAACACCGCTTGCAGGCGTGACGCACCGCAGATCACCGCTGCGTCTTCAATCGACTGATCGAACAGTTTCAGCGAGTTGATGATCGAGATAATGGTGAACGGCAGCGCGACGATCACATGGCTGACGACGAAGGCGAACATCGTGCCGGTGTAGCCGAGCTTGAGGAACAGCGCGTACACCGCCACGGCGATGATCACCAGCGGCACGATCATCGGCAGGGTGAACAGACCGTAGAGCATTTCCCGGCCGGGGAAGCGTCCGCGCACCAGCGCGAAGGCCGTCGGCAAACCGAGGGCAACGGCGCAGATCGTGGTCAGCACCGCGACCTTGAGGCTGGCCAGCGCTGCGCTCATCCAGTCGGCGTTGGAGAAGAACTGCACGTACCATTTCAGCGTCCAGCCCGGTGGCGGGAACACCAGCCACTGGGAAGAACCGAACGACAGCAGGACGATGAACACGATCGGCAACAGCAGGAACAGGCCGATCAGCCCGGTGGTGAAATACAGGCCGAAGCGCATCCGGCGACTCATGGCATTGGGCGTCAGGAGCATGTCGGCTTACCTCGCGTTACTGGCGCCAACCGGGGATTCCGGTTGCAGCTTCAGGTAGACATAGAACAGCACCAGCGTGATGACGATCAGCAACGCGGCGCCGGCGCTGGCCAGGCCCCAGTTGAGGAACGACTGCACCTGCTGAATGATGAATTCCGGCAGCATCATGTTCTGCGCCCCGCCCAGCAGCGCCGGGGTGACGTAGTAACCGAGCGACATTACGAACACCATCAACCCGCCGGACGCCAGACCCGGCCGGCACAGCGGCAGGAACACCCGGAAGAAGTTGGTCCACGGGCTGGCACCACAGATCGAACCGGCCTGCAGGATCATCGGGTCGATGGCCTGCATGGTCGCCTGCAACGGCAGCACGATGAACGGGATCATGATGTAGCTCATGCCGATCACCACGCCGGTCAGGTTGTGCACCATTTCCAACGGCTGATCGATGATGCCCATCGCCATCAAGGCTTTGTTGATGACGCCCGAAGCCTGCAACAGCACCAGCCAGGAATAGGTGCGGGCGAGGAGGCTGGTCCACATCGACAGCAGCACGATGTTCAGAATCCAGCGGCCCCAGCCCCGTGGCACCAGGGTGATTGCCCAGGCCAGCGGGAAGCCCAGCAGCAGGCTGAACACCGTCACCAGTCCCGCCACCGAAAAGGTGTTGAACAGCACCCGGGCGTACGCCGAGTTAGCGAACAATTGTTCATAGTTGCCAAGGCCCGGCACTGGTTCCAGCACGCCGCGCAGCAACAAGCCAATCAGCGGGGCGAGAAAGAACAGACCGAGGAACAGCAGCGCCGGCGCGAGATTGCCGGCGCCGCGCCAGCGTTGCTTGAGGGACGGGGCTTGCGCCATGGCACTCGCCTTTTTGCCTTCAGCCAGGCCGGCAGCGCTCGGGGCGCTCCCGGTGGCAGTGGAGGGACGGGACGCGGTGGCCGCCATTTTCATTTGACCAGCCATTCGTTCCACCGTGTCGCGATGGCCGGACCGTTCTTGGCCCAGTACGCGAAATCAAGAGTGATCTGATCCTTAGCGTAGGCAGTCGGCAGGTTCGGGGCCAGCGTCGAGTCCAGACGCGCCACGCTGTCGACGTTGACCGGGGCGTAGGCGGTCAGGTTGGAGAAATCGGCCTGGCCTTTGGCACTGCTGGCGCTGGCCAGGAACTTCATCGCCGCGTCCTTGTTTTTCGCGCCCTTTGGCACCACCAGAATGTCGGCCATGACCAGGTTCTGTTTCCAGCTCACACCGACCGGTGCGCCGTCTTCCTGCAGGGCGTGGATCCGGCCGTTCCAGAACTGGCCCATGCTCGCTTCACCGGAGGCCAGCAGTTGCTGCGACTGCGCGCCGCCGCCCCACCAGACGATGTCTTTCTTGATGGTGTCGAGTTTCTTGAAAGCGCGATCAAGATCCAGCGGGTAGAGCTTGTCGGCCGCTACGCCGTCGGCGAGCAGGGCCAGTTCAAGCACGCCGGGGCTTGGCCATTTATAGAGGGCGCGTTTGCCGGGGAAGGTCTTGGTGTCGAACAGCGCGCTCCAGTCCTGCGGCTTGTTGGCGCCGAGCTTGCCCTCGTTGTAGCCGAGGACGAAGGAGAAGAAGAACGAGCCGACGCCGTGGTCGCTGACAAAACGCGGGTCGATCTTGTCGCGCTGGATCTGTTTGAAATCGAGGGGTTCGAGCAGGCCTTCGGCAGCGGCGCGCAGAGCGAAGTCGGCTTCGACATCGACCACGTCCCATTGCACGTTGCCGCTTTCGACCATGGCCTTGAGTTTGCCGTAGTCGGTCGGGCCGTCCTGCACGACGGTGATGCCGCTGGCCTTGCTGAACGGATCGGCCCAGGCCTGTTTCTGCGCATCCTGGGTGCTACCGCCCCAGCTGACAAAGTTCACACTCTCGGCGGCCATCGCGGCCTGACCGGTCACGCTCAGCAGTCCCGCGAAAAAGATCGCGGTTGCAGCTTTGTTCAACACCATTTTTACGCCCTCATTGTTGTGTTTTTGAGCGGGCTTGCGTTGTTGCCCGCCTGTCGGGAGCAGTAGCTGGACGGTTTTTCAGGTCATCCGGTCTATGGAATATCATATTATGGTATTCCAATCTTTGTGCAAGCACTTTGCCGTACCGGCTATCTGGCAAACGGGGTTATTCGGTGAAGGGAATGCTCTCGACCACCTCAAGATCGTAGCCAGTCAACCCGGCATATTTCAGCGGCGGGCCCAGGTGGCGCAGCTTGCCGACGCCCAGGTTCTGCAGAATCTGCGCCCCGGTGCCGACCTCCGAATAGATCCGCGATTGCGAGCGACTGAACTGCCGAGGCGGTTGAGTCAGTTGCGGAATGCGCTCCAGCAGCGCCTGGGAAGATTCATGATTGGCCAGCACCACCACAACGCCATGCCCTTCGGCCGCGACCCGTTGCAACGCCGCCCACAACGTCCAGTTCGTCGGCCCGCTGTACTCGGCGCCGACCAGATCCCGCAGCGGATCGATCACGTGCACGCGCACCAGCGTCGGCTCTTCGCGGCGCAGTTCGCCCATGACCATCGCCATGTGCACGCCGCCCTCGATGCGATCTTCGAAAGTAATCAAACGGAACGTGCCATGCACCGTCGGCAGTTCCCGCTCGCCGATGCGTTCGATGGTGTGTTCGGTACTCAGGCGATAGTGGATCAGGTCGGCAATGGTGCCGATCTTGATCCCGTGCTTGCGGGCGAAGACTTCCAGATCCGGACGACGGGCCATGGTGCCGTCGTCGTTCATCACTTCGACGATCACCGAGGCGGGCGTGAAACCAGCCAGCCGCGCCAGATCGCAACCAGCCTCGGTGTGACCGGCACGGGTCAACACGCCACCTTCCTTGGCGCGCAGCGGAAAGATATGGCCCGGCTGCACCAGGTCTTCTGCGCGTGCGTTCGGCGCCACCGCAGCGGCCACCGTACACGCGCGGTCGGCCGCGGAAATCCCGGTAGTCACGCCGACCGCCGCTTCGATGGAGACCGTGAACGCGGTGCTGAATACACTGCCATTGCTCGGCACCATTTGCTCCAGCCCCAGTCGCTGGCAATGATCGTCGGTCAACGTCAGACAAATCAGCCCTCGAGCCTCACGGGCCATGAAACTGATCGCCTCGGGCGTGCAACACTCGGCGGCCAGTAGCAGGTCGCCTTCGTTTTCCCGATCCTCGTCATCGACCAGCAACACCATTTTGCCGAGGCGATAATCTTCGATGATTTCTTCGATGCTGTTGAAGGCCATGCTGGACTCTCGATATGGGTGAAATTCGTGGTATACCATAATACAAAATCAACCAAGAGGTCACTATGAAGGCGTACTGGATTGCACACGTGGACATCACCGATCCCGATCACTACAGCCAATACACGCAGCGCGCGCCGAAAGCGTTCGCCGAGTTCGGCGCGAAGTTTTTAGCCAGAGGCGGGCGCAGCGAAGCAATGGAAGGACGGACGACGCCCCAGCGCAGCGTGGTGATTGAATTCGAAAGCTATGAGCAGGCGGTGGCGTGCTATCGCTCCGCGGCGTATCAGGAAGCGAAGAGCTATCGCGAGGAATGGGCGAGGGCGGAGATCATCATTGTGGAAGGGATGGCGCCGTAACGGCTTGCCCACTAGCCCTCAGGAACCACAGAATCGAACGTGGCGGCGATCTTTTGATATTTTTCAGGATCAGGAGATCGCCCGCAGAAAGGAATTTAATGCCTGCGGTTTTACACGATGTGCTCTAAGGGAATATTGATGCGCATGACAAAAGGAATGTTTGCAGGTAGGCGAGTAGGCCCCTGGCTAGTGGCGGCTCTATTGGTAAATGCAGTTTTGCTGGCTTTTCTGATTTTCGGGAACAGTGCGAAGGGACGCGATCTGGAGATGGTTAAAACCAAAGAACCACTGCTGATCGAAGGGCAAGGTGGCGATGACAATTACTATGTCCTGCCCATGGGAACAACGCTATATCACGATAAAAGCTTTCCTGAAGGGCACGATCGTTATGTTGTATATCTGAATCACAAAGGTGTCATTGCCCACGAAGAAGTCCCAATGAAGCCTGAATATGGCGGTTCTTTTATTGATCCTCTTTGGCTCGCCAATATTGATGCCGATACCTTGAAGGACATTTTCAAGCGTTTCCCGCTCTCCAAGAAAGACATCTCCGCTGCTCTCAAAGCCAATGAAATCACCAAAGATGATTTGGCGGATATCATTCGTGCGATGCCGGATTGAGTGAACAGCTGTCGAGGACCCGGGCCCAGCTCTGCATCTCTGGCAAGTGACGTTTAATCAACGCATGAAATGAATCTTGCCGCTGTCGTCATTGCCCATGTACATGCCATAAACCCCGGCCTGGCGTTCCTCGATGTAGCGTTCGAGGATCTGCCGGATCGCCGGGTAATAGATCTGCTCCCACGGGATGTCTTCCGGGGCGAAGAACTTGCAAGCGAGGGTTTCCGGGCCGTACTGGCCGGTGATCTCCAGCGCGAGGGCGCGGAAGATGATGTAGACCTCGCTGATCTTCGGCACGCTGAAGATCGAGTATGGCGAGACGATTTCCGCGCGCACGCCGCTTTCTTCCCAGACTTCGCGCAGGGCGGCCTGTTCGGTGGTTTCGCCGCTTTCCATGAAACCGGCGGGCAAGGTCCAGGTGCCGGGGCGCGGGGGAATCGCTCGTTGGCACAAGAGGTATTTGCCGTCCTGCTCGATGATGCAGCCGGCGATGATCTTCGGGTTTACATAGTGGATGTAGCCGCAGCCGCGGCACATCAGGCGCTCGTGCGTATCGCCCGGCGGCACCTGCTGACCGAGGTCAGCGCCACCGCATTTCGGGCAAAAGCTCGGGCTGAACATGTCAGTGACCTATGCGCGGTTCTTTCAGCGCGATGGGCAGGGTGATCGGTGGAGTGGCGCCGGTCTCTTCCTGCTTGCGCTTGAGGTAGTCGAGGGCCACGGCAGCCGCAGCGCGCACGTGATCGACGCACGCCTGATGCGCCGCCAGCGGATCGCCGCTCTTGATCGCCTCGACCATTTTTTCCATTTCGTGGTTACTGGCGCCGCGACGGTTTTCCTGGGAGACCGACGTCGCCCGCAGGTAGCTGATGCGCGCCTGCAACTGACGCAGCTGAGTGGCCGCGACATGGTTGCCCGAGCCTTCCAGCAGCACGTCGTAGAAACCCTGTACCGAGTCGATCACCTGTTGCAGTTCGCCGTCCTTGAGCGCCTTGCGGTTCTCGTCGAGGGCTTTTTCCAGGGCCTTGATGTCCTTGGCCTTGGCGCGCAGGGTGAACAGCTGGACGATCAGGCCTTCGAGTACGCAACGCAGCTCATAGATGTCGACCGCATCGGCGAGGGTGATGATCGCTACGCGCGGGCCTTTGGCGTCAGCGAACTCGACCAGACCTTCGGATTCCAGGTGACGCAAGGCTTCACGCACCGACGTACGGCTCACGCCCAGGCGATCGCACAGATCGCGCTCCACCAGGCGATCGCCCGGCAGCAGCTGGAAGTTCATGATGGCGCTTCGCAGTTTATCCAGCACGATTTCGCGCAGGGTGACGGGGTTGCGATTGACCTTGAAGCTGTCGTCGAGTGGCAGGCGTTTCATGGGGTCCGCTCTTTAAGGTGGCTGTCCATGCCAGACGGGCATCAAAACAGCCGAGGGGTTAACTGGAGGCCTCGGCGTCGGCTTCGGCGAAGGCTTCACGGGCGAGCCGGAAACTGTCCACGGCTGCCGGGACGCCGCAATAAATACCGACCTGAAGCAGAATTTCGCGTATTTGCTCACGACTCAGGCCGTTACGCAAGGCGCCGCGCACATGCAGTTTCAGTTCGTGCGGACGGTTGAGCGCCGAGATCATCGCCAGGTTGATCATGCTGCGCTCCTTGAGCGACAGGCCTTCGCGTCCCCAGACGTGACCCCAGCAGTATTCGGTGACCATTTCCTGCAACGGGCGGGTGAAGTCGTCGGCGTTCTCGATCGAGCGCTGCACATAGGCTTCGCCCAGCACCTGGGTGCGGATCTTCAGGCCCTTTTCGTACTTGTCGTTGTTCATCATTACCCCTCACACCACCATTCCCTGTGGGAGCGAGCTTGCTCGCGATAGCGTCAGCACCCGCAACATTGATGTCGACTGACACTACGCCTTCGCGAGCAAGCTCGCTCCCACAGGGTTTCGCATTATTTTCTCAACCCAGTGTCGGCAACGCGCCGAGCTTGCCCTTGTGATAAATCATCGGCGTCACCGGCTGCTCCGGCAGGATCAGGTTCTTCACCGCGCCAACGATGATCGCGTGGTCGCCACCGTCGTATTCACGCCACAGTTCGCACTCGATGATCGCCGTGGCTTTGGCGAGGATCGGGTTACCGAGCTCGCTCAAATGCCACTCGATGCCGTTGGCCTTGTCCTTGCCTTTGCCGGCGAAGGCGTAGGCCTCGGCGGTCTGGTCGGCGGACAGCAAATGGATCGCGAAACGCTTGCTGTCGCGCAGCACCGGGTAGGTGTCGGAAGCGTAGTTGGGGCAGAACAGCACCAGCGCCGGGTCAATCGACAGCGCACTGAAGGCGCTGGCGGTGATGCCGACGATGCCGCCATCCGGGTCAAGGGTGGTGACCACCGTGACCCCGGACGGAAACGAGCTCATGACGTCTTTGTAAATGCCGGGTTCGATCATGTCGCAGGACTCCTAACGCATCACAAACGGATCAGGCATCGGCGCCTGGGAGAGGTTGATCCACACCGTTTTCAGTTCGGTGTAGGCCAGCACCGAATCGATGCCGCTTTCGCGTCCATAGCCACTGTTCTTGAAACCACCGATCGGTGCCATTGCCGACACCGCGCGGTACGTGTTGACCCAGATGATCCCCGAACGCACGTCCCGGGCCAGGCGATGGGCGCGGCCCAGATCGCGGGTCCAGATGCCGGCGGCGAGGCCGAACTGTGAGTCGTTGGCAATCGCCAGCGCTTCGGCTTCATCCTTGAAACGGATCACCGAGGCCACCGGGCCGAAGACTTCTTCCTGCATGATCTTCATCGAGTTGCGATCGCACTCGAACAGCGTCGGCTCATAGAACCAGCCGTCGCCCACACCGCTCGGCCGCTTGCCGCCCAGACGCAGGCGCGCACCTTCGGCAATCGCATCAGCCACCAGACCTTCAACCACCGCCAGTTGCTGCGCGGTGGCCATCGGGCCCATTTCGCTGCTGTCGTCCTGCGGGTTGCCGATGCGGATGCGCTGGGCGCGCTCCACCAAACGGCTGACGAACTCGTCGTAGATTTCATCCTGCACCAGCAGTCGCGAACCGGATACGCAACTCTGCCCGGACGCCGCGTAGATCCCGGCGATGGCGCCGTTGATCGCGCTGTCGAGATCGGCGTCGGCGAAGATGATATTCGGCGACTTGCCGCCCAGTTCCAGCGACAGTTTGGCGAAGTTCTCGGCACTGCTGCGCACCACATGCCGGGCCGTGGCCGCGCCGCCGGTGAAGGCGATCTTGCGGATCAGCGGATGACGGGTGAGGGCGGCGCCGGTGCTCGGGCCGTAGCCGGTGACGACGTTGACCACACCCGGCGGAATCCCGGCTTCGAGGGCCAGGCGCGCCAGTTCCAGAATGGTCGCCGAGGCGTGCTCGGAGGGTTTGATCACGATGGTGTTGCCCGCCGCCAGCGCCGGCGCCAGTTTGATCGCAGTCAGATAAAGCGGGCTGTTCCACGGAATGATCGCGGCGACCACGCCCATGGCTTCGTGCACGGTGTAGGCGAACAGATCGGGTTTATCCAGCGGCAGGGTGCCGCCTTCGAGCTTGTCGGCGAGGCCGGCGGTGTAGTGGAAGAACTCCGGCAGATAGCCGACCTGACCCCGGGTTTCGCGGATCAGTTTGCCGTTGTCGCGGCTTTCCAGCTGCGCCAGTTGTTCCTTGTTTTCAGCGATCAGGTCACCGAGACGACGCAGCAGTTTGCCGCGCGCGGTGGCGGTCAAACCACGCCATGCCGGGCTGTCGAACGCGGTCTGCGCGGCTTGCACGGCGCGCTCGACGTCGGCTTCGTCAGCGTCGGGCAGTTCGGCCCAGGGTTCGGCCAGCGCCGGGTTGAGGCTTTCGAAAGTCTTGCCGGAGAGGGCGTCGACCCATTCTCCGCCGATGCACATCTGGAAGCGTGCGAGCGTCATGCAACGATCCCCTTTATATGGTTTTGTCGGGCGTGTGCGGTGTCGAGAAATTCCAGCAGCGTCTGGTTCACCAGCCGTGGCGACTCTACCGGCATCATATGCCGTTGCTCGGGCAGCACGGCAACCTTCGCGCCGGGAATGCGCGCGGCCAGTTGCTCGGCCATTTCCGGGGTCGATCCGGGGTCCAGCTCGCCGGTGGCGATCAGCGTCGGCGCCTGGATGCTGCCCAAGTCGTCGGCGCGGTACATGTCCTGGGTGGCGAACAGTTCGTAGGTGGTCAGGTAGCCTTGCGGATCATTGCCGGCGAGGGTCTGGCGGATCGCGGCTATTTGCGCCGGGTTGGCCGCCTGATATTCGCGGCTGAACCAGCGCGACAGCGCCGCTTCGGCATTCGCATCCGGCCCGTGTTCGGCGGCTTGCGCGGTGCGGGCGATGACGCCGGCGCGCTGCTCTTCGCTGCGGTTGAACACGCTGTTGAGCACCACCAGGCTTTTCAGGCGTTCCGGGTAATGCAGGGCAAACGCCCGCGCCACCAGACCGCCCATGGAAAAACCGATCACCGACGCCTCGGGCAATTGCAGGTGGTCGAGCAGCTCCAGCAACTGATCGGCGTAACCGAGCAGGGCGGTGCCGCTGGCCGGTCGCGGGCTGGCGCCATGGCCGAGCATGTCGTAGGCGATCACCCGGTATTGCGTGGCCAGGCCAACAATCTGGCCGCCCCACATTTCTTTGTTCAGGCCCACGCCGTGGATCAACACCACGGGTTGGCCTTGGCCGGTCGCCAGATAACTGGTGCCGGCCGGGGTGAGTTCAGCGGTGAGCCGAATCATGGAGCGCTCCTGCAATGCCTTTTTTATTGTGATTACTGGGCTTTTTCGGCGGCCAGTTCTTCCAGATCTATGTAGCGGTTGCCGATGCGCGGGTGCAGGCGACCACCGTCGGCGCAACCGAGCACCACGACGATTTCGTCGGCGCGCGGGGCGTCTTCGATCTGCATTTCCAGGGTGATGTAGTGCGAGCGCAGGCCTTCGTCGTCCTTGTGCATCATCGGGATCTGAATCGAAGTGCCCGGACCGCCGCGCTTGTTGGTGAAGCTCAGGTAACTCTTGGCCTTGACCGCTTCGCGGTAGTGATTGCCGAAGCGCAGGGTGTGGATCACCGCCGACGCGTGCTCGATTTCGCCATCGGCGCCGACCACCGCGGCTTTGCCGTAGGCCTCGATCTTCTCGGCACCGCCGATGATGCCCACCAGACGCTCGACCATCATCGCGCCGAGGTCGGAGCAATTGGCGCGGATCTGCGGCTTGAGGTCTTCGACAAAGCCGTTGCCGACCCATGGATTCTTCATCACGACGGCCAGGCCGACCATGGTCACCGGGGTATCGGACGCCTTGCCGCCTTCGATGAAGGTTTCTTCGACATAGCTGACGATCTTGCGAATTTCGAAACTCATGAGCTGCTCCGTAGGGGATAAAGAGTGTCTGTGCGTCTTATGGTATACCATAATACCGATCGTGCAAGTCCCCCTCGCAAGAATCCCTGCCATCAGTCGGACGAATGCCCGCGCATTCAGCTGCCGCTGTAGTCCCTTTCGGTTAACAAAAGATAACGTTGCGCCGATTGTCAGACGTTTCGAATGCCCGATAGGATGAGCCAGCTTCCGAAGGGGCTCTGGATGGCGGGTTTCAGGACTATGCTTGTGACCAGGCAGTCACCGTGAGCACCCTTGCGGCGCCCTTTAAGGTCCATGACCAACAATAATAAACAGGGGAAGGTCTATGAGTCGTTGCCGCCCGCCGGCGTTACGCAACACCGCGTTGCTGGCCACAGCACTCTCTCTGCTGGGCTTTGCCACTTTGTCGGCGCCGGTTCTCGCCGCCGAAGCGCCCGCCGACGTGGTCTATTCCACCGAATCGGCCAAGGCCTCGAAAAGCCTGATGCTCGATGTCGTTCACGCCGGAACCCGGCTGGTGGCGGTCGGGGATCGCGGGCACATTCTCTATTCCGACGACCAGGGCAAGACCTGGACCCAGGCCAAAGTGCCGAGCCGCCAGTTGCTGACCGCCGTGTATTTCGTCGATGACAAGCACGGCTGGGCCGTCGGCCACGACGCGCAGATCCTCGCCAGCGAAGACGGCGGCCTGACCTGGACCAAACAGTTCGAAGACCTCAAGCGCGAATCGCCGCTGCTCGACGTCTGGTTCAAGGACGTCAACAGTGGTCTGGCCGTGGGTGCCTACGGCGCGCTGCTGGAAACCACCGACGGCGGCAAAAACTGGGAAGACGTCAGCGATCGCCTCGACAACGAAGACCAGTTCCACCTCAACGCCATCGCTTCGGTAAAAGACGCCGGCCTGTTCATCGTCGGCGAGTCGGGCAGCATGTTCCGCTCCGCCGACTGGGGCCAGACCTGGGAAAAACTCGAAGGCCCGTACGAAGGCTCGCTGTTCGGCGTGATCGGCACGGCGCAACCGCAAACCCTGCTGGCTTACGGTCTGCGCGGCAACCTTTACCGCTCCACCGATTTCGGCAGCACCTGGGAGCAGGTCGAACTGAAAGCTGCGCGCGGTTCGCTGGAGTTCGGCCTGTCCGGCGCCACACTGCTCGAAGACGGCTCCATCGTCATCGTCGGCAACGGCGGCTCGGTGGTCAGCAGCAGTGACAACGGCGAAACCTTCAGCGTATTCAACCGTCCGGATCGCATCTCGCTGTCGTCGGTCACCGCCGCCGGCAACGGCAATCTGATCCTGAGCGGGCAGGGTGGCGTTCGGGTCACTTCGTCGAACGGCGCCGAGCTGGGCAAATGAGCCGAATCAATAATAAGAAGGCGGGGCTATGACTTCCTTGAGCACTCATCATCAGGACAAGGCGACGTTTCTCGAGCGCCTGATCTTCAACAACCGCCCGGCAGTGATCGTGATCTGCCTGCTGGTTAGCATTTTCCTGTTCTGGCAGGCCACGCTGATCCGTCCGTCCACCAGTTTCGAAAAGATGATCCCGCTCAAGCATCCGTTCATTGAAAAGATGATGGAGCACCGTAACGATCTGGCGAACCTGGGCAACACCGTGCGTATTTCGGTGGAAGCGAAGGACGGCGACATCTTCTCCAAGGAGTACATGGAGACCCTGCGTCAGATCAACGACGAGGTGTTCTACATCTCCGGCGTCGACCGTTCCGGCCTCAAGTCGCTGTGGAGCCCGAGCGTGCGCTGGACCGAGGTGACCGAGGAAGGTTTTGCCGGCGGCGAAGTGATCCCGCAGAGCTATAACGGCTCCCAGGACAGCCTCGATCTGCTGCGCAACAACGTGCTCAAGTCCGGTCAGGTCGGGCGTCTGGTGGCCAACGACTTCAAGTCGAGCATCGTCGACATCCCGCTGCTGGAGTCCTACCCGGACCCGCAGGATCAGGGCAAGCTGCTGGCGCTGGACTATCGCCAGTTCTCCCATGAGCTCGAAGACAAGATCCGCAACAAGTTCGAAGCGCAGAACCCCAACGTCAAGATCCACATCGTCGGCTTCGCCAAGAAGGTCGGTGACCTGATCGACGGCCTGGTGATGGTGGTGATGTTCTTCGGCATCGCTTTCGTCATCACCCTGATCCTGCTGCTGTGGTTCACCAACTGCCTGCGCAGCACCGTGGCGGTGTTGAGCACCACGCTGGTGGCGGTGGTCTGGCAACTCGGGCTGATGCACTTCTTCGGGTTCGGCCTCGATCCGTATTCGATGCTGGTGCCGTTTTTGATCTTCGCCATCGGCATTTCCCACGGCGTGCAGAAAATCAACGGGATCGCCTTGCAATCCGGTGAGGCGGACAACGCGTTGACGGCCGCACGGCGGACCTTCCGTCAGCTGTTCCTGCCGGGGATGATCGCGATTCTGGCGGACGCCGTCGGCTTCATCACGCTGCTGATCATCGACATCGGTGTGATCCGCGAGCTGGCCATCGGCGCTTCCATCGGCGTGGCGGTGATCGTGTTCACCAACCTGATCCTGCTGCCGGTGGCGATTTCCTATGTCGGCATCAGCAAGCGCGCCATCGCCAAGAGCAAGAAGGACGCGCACCGCGAACATCCGTTCTGGCGCCTGCTGTCGAACTTCGCCAACCCGAAAGTCGCCCCGATTTCCATCGCCTTGGCGCTGGTCGCTTTCGGTGGCGGTCTCTGGTACAGCCAGAACCTGAAGATCGGCGACCTCGACCAGGGCGCGCCGGAACTGCGTCCGGACTCGCGCTACAACAAGGACAACAACTTCATCATCAGCAACTACTCGACCAGTTCCGACGTGCTGGTGGTGATGGTCAAGACCAAGTCCGAAGGCTGCTCGCGCTATGAAGCCATGGCGCCGATCGACGAGCTGATGTGGAAGATGCAGAACACCGAGGGCGTGCAGTCGGCAATCTCGCTGGTGACCGTGTCCAAGCAGATGATCAAGGGCATGAACGAGGGCAACCTGAAATGGGAAACCCTGTCACGCAACCCGGACGTGCTGAACAACTCCATCGCCCGGGCCGACGGCCTGTACAACAACAGTTGCTCGCTGGCACCGGTGCTGGTGTTCCTCAACGACCACAAGGCCGAAACCCTGGATCGCGCGGTGCATGCGGTGCAGGACTTCGCCAAGGAAAACAACAAGGAAGGCCTGGAATTCATCCTCGCGGCCGGTAACGCCGGGATCGAGGCGGCCACCAACGAAGTGATCAAGAAGTCCGAGCTGACCATTCTGATCCTGGTGTACATCTGCGTGGCGGTCATGTGCATGATCACCTTCCGCTCGTGGGCGGCGACCTTGTGCATCGTGCTGCCGCTGGTGTTGACCTCGGTGCTGGGCAACGCGCTGATGGCGTTCATGGGTATCGGCGTGAAGGTTGCGACGTTGCCGGTGGTGGCGCTGGGCGTGGGGATCGGCGTGGACTACGGCATCTACATCTACAGCCGTCTGGAAAGTTTCCTGCGTGCCGGCCTGCCGTTGCAGGAAGCCTATTACCAGACCCTGAAATCCACCGGTAAAGCAGTGCTGTTCACCGGTCTGTGCCTGGCCATCGGCGTGTGCACCTGGATCTTCTCGGCGATCAAGTTCCAGGCCGACATGGGCCTGATGCTGACCTTCATGCTGCTGTGGAACATGTTCGGTGCGCTGTGGCTGCTGCCGGCACTGGCGAAGTTCCTGATCAAGCCGGAGAAACTGGCGGGGCAGAAGGGGAATTCGTTGTTTGCTCACTGAGCCGGTTGGCTGAAATGAAAAAGCCGCAACCTTTAAGGGTTGCGGCTTTTTTATGTCTGCGGTGAGGGCAAGCGGTCTCAAGGCTTAAGAAAGATCCGCCCCCAGCACAACACTCAAGGCACTGCGCGCATCATCCAGCTGCACCAACGTCGCATGTCGCGCCCCCAGCGCATCCCGATTCTCGATGGCCGTCAAAATCGCCTTATGCCGAGGCAACGCCAGTTCATGCAGGTTCGGCCGCTGGTTCGAATGCTTCAGCGCCTCGGCAATCGCCACCGACAGCATGTTGCACAGGTTCGCCAGCAAGTCGTTGTGAGTCGCATCGGCAATCCGGCTGTGAAAATCCAGATCCGGTTGCAGCAAGGCTTCCGGGGTCGGCGCGGCTTCCATGCGTTGATAAGCCTCGGCAATCGACGCAATGTCGGCATCGGTGGCGTGCTGGGCGGCGAGGGCGGCGGCGGCCGGTTCGATGATGCTGCGCACGCTGGTCAGGACGTTGAAGAACTCGTTCTGCGGGCTGCTTTGCATCAGCCAGTGCAGCACGTCCGGGTCTAGCATGTGCCATTCGCGGCGTGGCTTGACCACGGTGCCGACGCGCGGTTTCGAATACACCAGGCCCTTGGCGACCAGCACTCGGGTGGCTTCGCGCAACACCGGCCGGCTGACCGCGTATTCCTCGCAGAGCAAGGCTTCGGCGGGCAGCTTGTCGCAGGGCAGAAAGCGTCCGGAAACAATCTGCATGCCCAGTTCCTGGACGATGCGCGAGTGCATGCTTTTACGGTCGGAAGGTTTGCGGTAATCCATGGGGAGTGGCGCGATCCTGAGCGATGGAGATGCCGCGCATCATAGCAGGCACCACACAGTCTTGAGGCAGATACAGAGCAAATGTGGGAGATTCTATGTTGCAGGGGAACCCTGCAACCTTAAATTGGGTTGGTATTCGCTCTGATTTTTCATGAGGGCGAATGCCACCCGGCAAAGCTTGCGGGCGAGGATGACCAAGGCCTGGGTTCTGGCCAGACCTCTTGCCAGATAGGATTCATAGAACGGTTTCCAAACAGGGGATCGACAAGCTGCCATAGCTGCATTGTGTGCAAGACGCCGTAATTCCCCGTCACCTTTTTTGCTCAAGTGGCGAGGACTGTGTTTCTTGCCTGAGTCCTTTGCCTTCAAATCCATTCCCAGAAAGGCGATGAACGCATCGGCGCTGGGGAACTCACCTCGCATATACGTAGTTGCCAAGCCCGTTGCCGTGAGTTCACCAATCCCTTCAATCGCTTTGCAGCGTCTGATGTTTTCGCTAATGCCGGCCTCTTGGCTGACTTTGCGAAGTAATTCCTGAATGGCCTGATCAAGCTGTTTGAAATGCTCCAACCCATGGGCCAAAAGATCTTCAAGGAGAGGTTCGTTTGACCAGCTCAGCATGATACTGACTCGGGCCTTCATCAGCTGCGCACGCTTGTTAAGCAGACTTTTCAACACCGTGTAGTGCCGTGGTGGTGGGCTCCAGACCCGCAGCCGGTGCTGTTCACTGGTTAGATAACGCGCCAGAAGACGTGCATCACAAGGGTCGGTTTTTGCACGCTGACCGATGCTTTCGCGGTAATGGCTCACCCGGTAAGGGTCCACGACGTAAACCCGATGCCCCATACCATGGGCCAGTTCGGCCGTGTCCAGGTGGTAGAGATTAGTGGCTTCCAGGGCGATCGAGCTTTGTGCGGGCAAGGTCTTCAGCCAACGACCTACAGACGTGCGGTCATTGTTGATGACCTGGGTAATTTCCAGATCTTCGCGATAAACAACGATTTCGGCCTTGGCCACATCGACACCAATCACCGTTGGCGAGGTAAGGATTGTCATGACGAATCCTCGGAGCTAGGGTTTAAGAGCTTGTCGGGGTCTACCGTAGCGCTGGCTTGCCTCTATCGTCGGTTTTACCGATGAATTCCTTATCGGCGCTTTAGGTAGAAAGGGCGGGACGAGAAGTCTCCCACGGTCCGTACTGGCTAGAGTCGGAATCGAGCTTTTAGTCCCGCCCACCCCTTCAAGTCTAAACATACAAGCGGGCTTGCTCGCGAAAGCGGTGTGTCAGACAAACACAGGTTGCTGACAATCCGCTTTCGCGAGCAAGCCCGCTCCCACAAGGGGACGGCGGTGTTAGTGGGAATGGCGCGGGACTTCAGCCCCTCGGCAACCTACCAAGAAGTCGAAATCGCAACCTTGATCCGCCTGCAGCACATGGTCGATGTACAGCTGACGATAACCACCCACCAACAGCTGCTGCGGCGGTTGCAGATCCGCCATGCGCGCTGCCAGTTCAGCGTCCGAAATATCCAGGTGCAAACGCCCGCTGGCGCAGTCCAGCTCGATCCAGTCGCCTTCCTGCACCGCCGCCAAAGGCCCGCCGGCCGCTGCTTCCGGGGCGACGTGCAACACAACCGTGCCGTATGCCGTGCCGCTCATGCGCGCGTCGGAAATACGCACCATGTCGGTCACGCCCTGCGCCAGCAGCTTGGCCGGCAGCCCCATGTTGCCGACTTCGGCCATGCCCGGATAACCCTTCGGCCCGCAGTTCTTCATCACCAGAATCGAGTTCTCATCGACGTCCAGTTCCGGGTCGTTGATCCGCGCCTTGTACATGTCGAAGTTCTCGAACACCACCGCGCGGCCACGATGCTGCATCAGTTCCGGCGTGGCGGCTGACGGCTTGAGCACCGCGCCCAGTGGCGCCAGGTTACCGCGCAACACGCAGATGCCGCCGTCGGCGCGGATCGGATTGTCGAGGGTGCGGATCACTTCGTCTTCACCGTAGATCGGCGCGTCCTTGGTGTTCTCGCCAATGGATTTGCCGTTGACGGTCAACGCGTTCGGATTCGGAATCAGATTGGCCTCACCGAGGCGCCGCAGCACGGCCGGCAAGCCGCCCGCGTAGTAGAACTCTTCCATCAGGAAGCGCCCGGACGGTTGCAGGTCGACGATGGTTGGCATGCCGCGACCGATGCGGGTCCAGTCGTCCAGATCCAGCTCGACACCGATGCGCCCGGCGATGGCTTTGAGGTGGATTACCGCGTTGGTCGAACCGCCAATCGCCGCATTGACCCGAATTGCGTTTTCGAAGGCTTCCTTGGTCAGGATCTTCGACAGTTTCAGATCCTCTCGAACCATCTCGACCGCACGCATGCCGGACATGTGCGCCAGCACATAACGCCGCGCATCCACCGCCGGAATCGCCGCGTTGTGCGGCAGCGAAGTACCCAGTGCTTCGGCCATGCAGGCCATGGTCGACGCGGTGCCCATGGTGTTGCAGGTACCGGCCGAGCGGGACATGCCGCCCTCGGCCGCGAGGAAATCGTCAATCGTGATGGTGCCGGCCTTTACCTGCTCGCTGAGCTGCCAGACCACGGTGCCGGAACCGATGTCCTTGCCCTTGTGCTTGCCGTTGAGCATCGGCCCGCCGGTGACGACAATCGCCGGCACGTCGCAACTGGCCGCGCCCATCAGCAGGGCCGGGGTGGTCTTGTCGCAACCGGTCAGCAGCACCACGCCGTCAATCGGGTTGCCGCGAATCGCTTCCTCGACGTCCATGCTCGCCAGGTTGCGGGTGAGCATGGCGGTCGGGCGCAGGTTCGATTCGCCGTTGGAGAACACCGGAAATTCCACCGGAAAACCACCAGCCTCGATCACCCCGCGTTTGACGTGCTCCGCGATCTGGCGGAAGTGCGCGTTGCACGGGGTCAGTTCCGACCAGGTGTTGCAGATGCCGATGATCGGCTTGCCGTGGAACTGATGGTCGGCGATGCCCTGATTCTTCATCCAGCTGCGGTACATGAAGCCGTTCTTGTCGGCCGTGCCAAACCATTGGGCGGAGCGCAGGGTGGGTTTCTTATCAGACATGATCGATTCTCTTATTGTAAGACTATTGTTTGCGAGCTTCGGCTAAACATAAGCGCAAAATCGACGGTTTGGAAGTGTTGTTGCGTAATTAGTATTACTATATAGTCGATTTCGACGGAGGGATGGCCCTGGCGATTTTCCGCGAGAGGCGTCCCCCGAGGTTCCATAAAAACAACAATCGGAGACCGATCTCATGAGCCAGGAACTGCGGCTTGTCCGGCGCATCACGCTGAAACTGATTCCCTTCCTGATCCTGCTGTACCTGATCGCCTATGTGGATCGCTCCGCCGTCGGCTTCGCCAAGCTGCACATGGGCGCCGACATCGGTATCGGCGATGCCGCCTACGGCCTCGGCGCCGGGCTGTTTTTCATCGGCTACTTTCTGTTTGAAATCCCCAGCAACCTGATGCTCGAACGCTTTGGCGCGCGGCGCTGGTTCGCGCGGATCATGATCACCTGGGGCGCGATCACCATCGGCATGGCCTTCGTCCAGGGCCCGCACAGTTTCTACGTGATGCGCTTTCTGCTCGGCGCGGCGGAGGCGGGGTTCTTTCCCGGCGTTCTGTACTACATCACCCAATGGTTCCCAGTGCGCCATCGCGGCAAGATCCTCGGGCTGTTCATCCTTTCCCAACCCATCGCGATGATGATCACCGGCCCCGTGTCCGGCGGCCTGCTGGGCATGGACGGCATCCTCGGCCTGCATGGCTGGCAGTGGCTGTTCATCGTCATCGGCACCCCGGCGATCCTGCTGACCTGGCCGGTATTGCGCTGGTTGCCGGACGGCCCGCAGCAAGTGAAATGGATGGACCAGGCCGAGAAGGACTGGCTGACCGGCGAGCTGAAAAAGGACCTGCAGGAATACGGCCAGACCCGTCACGGCAATCCGCTGCATGCGCTGAAAGACAAACGCGTGTTGCTGCTGGCGCTGTTTTATCTGCCGGTGACCCTGAGCATTTATGGCCTGGGCCTGTGGCTGCCGACCCTGATCAAACAGTTTGGCGGCAGCGATCTGGTGACCGGTTTCGTGTCATCGGTGCCGTACATTTTCGGGATCATCGGCCTGCTGATCATTCCGCGCAGTTCCGACCGTTTGAATGATCGCTACGGCCATCTGGCGGTGCTCTATGTGCTGGGCGCGATCGGCCTGTTCCTCAGTGCCTGGCTGTCGTTGCCGGTGGCGCAACTGGCGGCGTTGTGTCTGGTGGCGTTCGCGCTGTTTTCCTGCACGGCGGTGTTCTGGACGCTGCCGGGGCGGTTCTTTGCCGGCGCCAGCGCGGCGGCCGGGATTGCCTTGATCAACTCGGTGGGCAACCTCGGTGGCTACATCGGCCCGTTCGTGATCGGCGCCTTGAAGGAATACACCGGCAACCTCGCTTCGGGCCTGTACTTCCTGTCCGGGGTGATGGTGTTCGGGCTGATTCTGACGGGCGTCGTCTATCGCTTGCTGGAGCGCAAGCATGTGCTGCCAGTCGAGCAATTTGCAGCGAGCGCACGCGGTGCGACACGCACCTGATTTCGATCCGGGATTTGTTTTAACAGGAGAAACATCATGCATCTGGTTCAATTCGAATTGAGTAGCGGCGAGCGCCGTGTCGGGGTGGTCGAGGACGGTCTGGTGCGTGAAGTGCAGGATGCGCGCACGGTCCGCGATCTGGCCCTGGCCGCGATCGAGGCCGGCAGCACCCTCGCGCAGCAAGTGCAAACCCTCGGCCTGGGCATCAGCCACGATTACGCCGAGCTCTTGACCAAACTGCGCATCCTGCCGCCGCTGGATCACCCGGACCCGGCGCACCTGCTGGTCAGTGGCACCGGCCTCACGCACCTCGGCAGCGCCTCGGCCCGGGACAAGATGCACCAGCAGGCCGGCGATGAAGCGGCGATGACCGACACCATGCGTATCTTCAAGTGGGGCGTGGAGGGCGGCAAACCGGCGGCGGGGCAGGCGGGCGTGCAGCCGGAGTGGTTCTACAAGGGCGACGGCAGCATTGTCGTGCGTCCCGGTCAGCCGTTCCCGCTGCCGCCGTTTGCCGAAGACGCCGGCGAGGAACCAGAGATGGCCGGGCTCTACATCATCGGCCACGACGGCAAGCCGTATCGCCTCGGTTTCGCGGTGGGCAACGAGTTCTCCGATCACGTCATGGAGCGCAAGAACTACCTGTACCTGGCCCACTCGAAACTGCGCAGTTGCAGCTACGGCCCGGAACTTCGAACGGGTGAATTGCCTCAACACCTGGCGGGCACCAGCCGCATCCTGCGCGACGGCGAAGTGCTGTGGCAGAACGAGTTCCTCAGCGGTGAGGCCAACATGTGCCACAGCCTGGCGAACCTCGAATACCACCACTTCAAGTACAGCCAGTTCCTGCGCCCCGGTGACGTGCACATTCACTTTTTCGGCACCGCGACCCTGTCGTTCGCCGATGGCATTCGCACTCAGCCGGGCGACGTGTTCGAGATCAGCCAGGCCGAATTCGGCGCACCGCTGGTCAACGGCATCGCCCCGGTCACAGCGGCATTCGAACCGGACAGCATCGGTACCCTTTAAGGAGATCCCATGACTCAGATTCTCGGTCACAACTACATCGGCGGTCGTCGCAGTGCGGCGGGCGACGTCAAGCTGCAAAGCGTCGACGCCACCACGGGCGAGGCACTGCCTCACGACTTCATTCAGGCCACGGAAGCGGAAGTGGACGCCGCCGCCAAGGCCGCTGCGGCGGCGTATCCGGCGTATCGCAGCCTCAGCGCCGAACGCCGCGCGCAGTTTCTCGATGCGATTGCCGATGAGCTGGACGCACTGGGCGATGATTTCGTCGCCGTAGTCTGCCGCGAAACCGCACTGCCGGCCGGGCGGATTCAAGGTGAAAGAGGGCGCACCAGCGGCCAGATGCGCTTGTTCGCCAAAGTCCTGCGGCGCGGTGATTTCTACGGTGCGCGCATCGACCTGCCGTTGCCGGATCGTCAACCGCTGCCACGTCCGGATCTGCGTCAGTACCGCATCGGCCTGGGGCCGGTGGCAGTGTTCGGCGCGAGCAACTTTCCGCTGGCATTCTCCACCGCCGGCGGCGATACCGCATCGGCGCTGGCGGCCGGTTGCCCGGTGGTGTTCAAGGCCCACAGCGGCCACATGGCCACCGCGGAACTTGTTGCCGACGCGCTGATTCGTGCAGCAGAGAAAACCGCCATGCCCGCTGGCGTGTTCAACATGATCTACGGTGGTGGCGTCGGCGAATGGCTGGTCAAACATCCGGCTATTCAGGCGGTAGGTTTCACTGGTTCGCTGCGGGGTGGACGGGCGCTGTGCGACATGGCCGCCGCCCGTCCGCAGCCGATCCCGGTGTTCGCCGAGATGTCGAGCATCAATCCGGTGATCGTGCTGCCTCAGGCCCTGGCCGTGCGTTCGGAAACTGTCGCCCGCGATCTGACCGCGTCGGTGGTGCAGGGCTGCGGTCAGTTCTGTACCAATCCGGGCTTGGTGATCGGCATCCGCTCGCCACAATTCACGGCATTCGTTGAGCAAGTCGCGGCGCTGATCGGTGATCAACCGGCGCAAACCATGCTCAATGCCGGCACGCTGGGCAGCTACGGCAAGGGCCTGGAAAAACTCCTGGCGCACGCCGGCATCGAGCATCTGGCGGGCAATCCGCAACAGGGCAATCAGGCGCAGCCGCAGTTGTTCAAGGCGGAAGTCAGCCTGCTGATCGATGGCGATGAAGTGCTGCAGGAAGAAGTGTTCGGCCCGACCACGGTGATCGTCGAAGTGGCCGACAAGGCGCAGCTGAGCGCGGCGTTGCAGGGCCTGCATGGACAACTGACGGCGACAATCATCGGCGAGCAGGCGGATTTCGAACGCTTTCCGGAGCTGACGCCGCTGCTGGAACAGAAGGTCGGGCGAATCCTGCTCAATGGTTATCCGACCGGTGTCGAAGTCTGTGATTCGATGGTTCACGGCGGGCCGTATCCGGCGACGTCCGATGCCCGCGGTACCTCGGTGGGTACGCTGGCAATCGATCGTTTCCTGCGCCCGGTGTGCTTCCAGAACTACCCCGACAGCCTGCTGCCGGAACCGCTGAAAAACGCCAACCCGCTGCGTATTCAGCGGCTGGTCGACGGCAAGCTATCGCGCGACGCCCTCTAACTCACGCCACATGATCGTTCCCACGTCGAGGCGTCGAACCGTCCGCGTGGGAATGCCTCGAGGGACGCTCCGCGTTCCAGCTCTGGAAGGGACGCGGAGCGTCCCGGGCTGCATTCCCACGCAGAGCGTGGGAACGATCAAGAGCTGGAGCGTTGGAGCGATCAGGGCGGGAGCTCAGCGCCTGCTTTGAGCTATCATTGGCCCTTTCCCCCTGAAAGACATGATTGCCATGACTGCCGTAACCGACACCCTTCTCAACGCCCTCGAACACTGCGGTATGGTCGAAATCGACGGCCTGCACGCTTTCGAATTCGCCCTCGACGAAGACGACAACCTGCACATCGAATGCATCGATGGCCGGGCAGCCAAGCATTGGGAGTTCACCCCGGCTCAGGTGGCAGCGGCGACGTTTGATGAAGATCTGCAGAGCTGGCTGATCGTCGGTTTTTCCAGTGACACCAAAACCGTTGGCGAACACCGTCTGGTCTGCCTCGGCGATGTACTGAGCAGCGCCGACGACGAGGATGAAACCGAATGAACATGCGTAAATTCTGGCCATTGCTGATGGCCGGCAGCGTCGGCGCGATGGGGCTTTCCAGTGCCTCGGCCGAAAGCTTCCAGTTGCTGGTCGGCTCCTACACCGCCGGCACCAGCGAAGGCATCTACCGGATGAACTTCGACAGCGCCACCGGCCAGATCGACGCCAAGCCGCTGCAAGTGATCAAGAGCGAAAACCCGTCGTGGCTGACCCTGTCCAAGGATCAGCACCGGGTGTTCGTGGTCAATGAAAACGGTCCTGGCCAGACAGATCCGGTCGGCCGCGTCAGCAGTTATTCTATCGATCCGAAGACCCACGTCCTGACCCTGATCAATCAGGTCCAGAGCCTGGGCAACGAGCCGACCCATTCGAGCCTCAGCGGCGACGCCAGCCATCTGTTCGTCAGCAACTACTCGGTGGTTGAAGATCCGGGTGGCACCCTCGCGGTGTTGCCGGTGGGCAGCCACGGCAAGCTCAAACCGGTGGTGCAGATGAGCGCGCACCCGGCGAGCCGGGTCAATCCCGAGCGTCAGGCCTCGAACCATGTGCACTCGACGGTGTCCTCGCCGGACGGTCGTTACGTGTTCTCCAATGACCTGGGCGCCGACAAAGTCTTCATCTACCAATTCGACCCGAAAGCCAACCCGGACCTGCCGCTGACCCCGGCGAAAACCGCGTCGGTGCAACTGCCAGCCGGCAGCGGCCCGCGTCACCTGCTGTTCAGCGCTGACGGCAAACATGCCTGGCTGACCATGGAAATGAGCGCTCAGGTCGCGGTATTCGACTACAAGGACGGCGTGCTGACCCAGACCCAAATGGTCGATCTGGCTGCCGGCCAGCCGACCTCGGACAAGGCTGCCGCCGCGCTGCACGCGTCCGCCGATGGCAAATTCCTCTACGTCAGCAACCGTGGCACCGCCAATCAGTTGCTGGTGTTCGCCATCGACCCGGCCAGCGGCCAGCTCAAGGAGCTGCAACGACGTTCGGTGGAAGGCGATCACCCGCGTGAGTTCAGCCTCGATCCAAGCGGCAAATTCCTGCTGATCGCCAACCAGAAGAGCAACCAGATTGTCGTGGTCGAGCGCGACGGCAAGACCGGTCTGCTGGGCAAAACCGTGCATAAACTGCCGATGGACGCCCCGAGCGATCTGAAGTTTCTCGTGCGTCAATAAGCCGCAGGCCCCGGTCTACGGGGCCTGAAGCGTTGTATTAATCCTGCTGATAACAGGTAATGTTGCAAAGCATTTCAAGCGATCAACCCTCGAGCGTTAAGTTTGCTTCACGGCCCAACCGGGCAAGCAAGCCAACTGAACACGAGGGTTACCGCCATGAACTTCAATCTCTTCTCGATCATCGCCGCTTCCGCCATCTCCGCCACCGTGGCCCTGCCTGCCAGTGCCAACGTTGAAATCAGCGACAAAAAATCCCATACCCAGAGCTACACCCAGAAATACCTGCAACAAAGCGCCAACTTCTACGCCGCGCTGGATCACAAAGCCCAACACTGAAATTTCCGTCACACCCTGGAACTGCCCAAGGCTGCGATCCTTTGATCTTGTTTCCCAAAAAGCAAAATCAAAAGATCGCAGCCTTGGGCAGTTTTTTGCCTGCGCAGCGGCCGGCGATAGCTATTTTCAAACGGCGAGATAGACCGGCTAAATAATCAACCAAGCTGATGGTTACTATGGAAAACCCTGAGTGGTTACCCCGGCTTTTTTGATCGATTCTGTGGACCTCGAAACATTGTCCACGGAGCACACATCATGGCCACTTCAATCATCACTTCCGCCAAACGCGGCGCCTACGTGGCCATCGGTCTGTACCTGGTCATGGTGCTGTTTGTCAGTCTGGCGTCGCAGTCGCAACACAGCTTCGAAGCACCGATCGACGTCGCCCATCCCGGCATCCAGTTCGAACTTCGCTCGCAAAACGCGGCGGTAGATTCAGCTGAACTCGCGGGAGTCGGCGGAGCATGAAAGGCTACAGACTCTGGGTCATCGCCGGACTGGCGTTCATGACCAACGGCGCTTCCCTGTTGGGATTCGGCCAGGGTTCGGTCGGCGGACTGGCCCGGGCCATAGAGGCCAACCACACCATCGCTCACAACATCGAACGGGCCAATGCGCTGGGGCTGCTGGCCGGCAATCCGCCGGTGAAAATCCCCAGCGGTTTTCTCGGCCCGTTCGAAGTGGATTGCTCGGCCATCGGCATGTGTGAAGTGCTGGCGTAAAGCGCCTACTTTTTCATGATGCCGGTGAACAGCTCCGACTCCAGAAACCGCTGCAACCAGGCCTGCAACCGCACGTAAGGCGTCTGCGCAAACCAGTCACGATCAACATGGGCGAACTGGCGAACGAACGGCAACAGCGCGATATCGGCCAGGCTCGGATGATTGGCCAGCAAGTAAACGCGACCCTCAAGCAATTCATCCAGTTTCTGCAAGAACAGAGCACCTTCGGCGCGATAAACCTCCATCGGCTGTTCCGGATAGCGCTCGGCGTACTTGTAGCGATTCAAGTGAACCTTGAACACTTGATCGTTGGCTTCGATCAACTCGGCGATCCTTGAATCGCCACCTAGCAACCAGTCATCCGGATCATTCTGCGCCAGCGCCCAGCGCATGATCTCCAGGCTTTCATCGATCACCTGACCGCCCGCATCCAGCACCGGCACCGTGCCCTTGGGCGAGATCGCCAGCATCTGGGCCGGTTTGGCTTTCAGGCTGACTTCGACGATCTCCACCGGCACACCCGAATAACGCAGGGCCATCCGCGCCCGCATCGCGTACGGGCAGCGGCGGAAGGAATACAGCGTGTTCATTTCACCTCCAGTGTGCTCAAACCGTTGCCCTGGCGCTGTACCTGAATCTGCACCGGAATCCGCTCGTGCATTTCCTGCACGTGGGAAATCACCGCGACCTTGCGGCCCTGCGCCTGCAAGCCGTCGAGGGCGTCCATGGCTAGTTGCAGGGATTCGGGGTCGAGACTGCCGAAGCCCTCGTCGATGAACAGCGATTCGATCTTCAGTGTGCTCGACGCCATCGAGGCCAGACCCAGCGCGAGGGCCAGCGATACGAGGAAGGTTTCGCCGCCGGACAGCGAATGCACCGAGCGCAGTTCGTCGCCCATCTCCGTGTCCATCACCAGCAGGCCGAGCATGCTGCCGCCGCGCTTGAGGCGATAGCGCTTGACCAGTTGCCGCAGCTGCACGTTGGCGTGATGCACCAGCAGGTCGAGGTTGTAGGCCTGGGCGATCTTGCGGAAGGTGTCGCCGGTGGCCGAGCCGATCAGCGCATTGAGCCGCGCCCAGCGCTGATACTCGGCATAGGCGTCGGCGATCTGCTGCGCCAGCGCCTGATTGGCGTTCTGGCGGCGCTGGTCTTCGGCTTGTTCGGCGCGCAGCTCGGCGCATTGCTGTTCGCTGGTCGTGCACTGGTTTTGCAGGTCGGCGAGGGCGCTGGCGAGTTGTTCGGCATCCAGATTGCCGTTGTGTTGAGCCTGATGATCAAGCAGGCGCTGATCGCGTTCCTGCAACAACACCTTGGCCTGTTCAACGGCTTTTTCGTTGCGCTGCAAGCGCTGGCGCAGTTCATCGACTTGCGCGTCATCGACCCGCAGCAGGTCTTCGAGGCCGCCGTCATCCAGTTCCGGATGGCGTGCGCGCCAGTCGGCGATCTTGCCGGCCAGATCGCGGTCTTCGGTTTCCAGCGCTTGCAGACGCTCCTGCTGCGCTTTCAGTTCGGCGGCGATTTGCACGAGCTGCGTACGCGCTTCCTGCAACGCCTGAGTCGTCGTGGATTCGGCGTTGCGCGCCTGTTCCACCGCCTGTTCCAGTTGCTGCTGCCAATGCTCGGCGCAGGTGTGATTGCCCAGCAATTGCGCAAGCTTCTGCTGGCTGGCGAGTTGCTGCTCGGTCAGCGTGTTGAGCTGCTGCTCAGCATTTTGCAGCTGTTGTGCACGGCCCTGTTGGCGGTCCTGTTCTTTCTCGAGTGTCTGCTGGCGTTGTTGTTGCTCGGCCAGTTCTTCCTTCTGCTGATCGACTTGCGCCAGACGTTCGGCAATCTGCCGGTCAAGCTGCATGAAGGTCGCGGCCGGCTCGGCGCGCAAGGCGTCGAGGGTGTCGCTCGGCAGCAGAGTGGCAAAGGCTGCCAGTTCTTCGTCCAGGCGCTGGCGGTCAGCGCTCAGCTCGCGCTGCTGATTGCTCAGGTGCTGCGACGCTTGCTGGTGCGCCGTCTCGGCCTGACGCAATTGCTGGGTCAGCCGCGCCGCATCCTGTTGAAGCGTGAGCAGGGCGGTCTGGCGCTGTTCGTCCTGGGTGATGCTTTGATTTAGCTGTTCATTCTGGCGGGTCAACCACGCTGCGCGTTTATCACGATCCTGATTCAACAACGACGCAGCCAGCGGATGCGCCTCGATGCTCGGCGTCAGCGCTTGCTGTTGGGCGGCCAGTTGTTCCTGCTGTTGCAGCAACTCTTTCTGTTGGGCAATCACGCCACCGACACTGGCACGCAGTTCGGTGAGTTTTTCCTTCAGTTGATCGACCGCCTGCTGCGCGCGGGCCTGCTCGCTTTCATCATGACGGCCAAGACTTTGCAACAGGGCTTCCGGCTGGTGATACGGATGCTCGTTGCTGCCACAAACCGGGCACGGCTGGTCGTCCTGCAACTGCGCGCGCAGCTCTTCGACACTGGCACTGCGGGCCAGACGCTGACGCTCGAGCAGTTCACGGGTGACGCTAAGAGTCTGTTCGGCGACGGTCAGCTCGGACTTGGTTTTCACCCCGTCCTGGGTCAGGCGCTCGCGCTCCTGTTGCGCATCGAGCTGACGCTGTTGCAGTTCGGCACTGCGTTTGTCCAGCTCCTGCTGACTGGCCCACAGGCGCGTCAGGTCTTCGATGGCGCGCAGTTGCTTGCGGTTGTCCTGCAAGAGATTGCCGAGGATGCCGATCTGCTCGGCGACGGCGTCCGGCTCGGCGCCGGCCTCCTTGAACAGCACTTCCAGCTGCTGCTTTTGCGTGGCGAGCGCTTCGCTGGCGCGAGCGGCGTTTTCTTCGAGGGAAGCGAGTTCGCCTTGGCCTTTGTTCAATCGATTGCCGATCAGCATCAGTTGCTGCAAGCGGTCGCGATAGGCATTCCACGCTTCGCTCAACGGTGCCAAGTGAGCGCTTTGCTCAAGATCGGCGGCAATGCGCTGCAAGCGATCGGCGACCTGTTTTTGTTGATCGAGCAGGGCCTGGATCGCGCTCTGGCCCTGAGTGCAGGCTTGCTCAGCGGCTTGCTTCGCTTCGGTGCCGGACGCGACATCCTTGGCGAGGCGGGCGAGGGTGCTTTGCTCCTCGAACGCCTGACGCAACAGCGGCGCGCCTTCGCTCTGCTGCGTTTGCGCCTGGGTCAGGGCAATCTGCGCTGCGGCGAGATCCTGTTCCAGTCGAGTCTGGCGCTCAGCCAGTTCGCCTTGTTGCTGGGTGTGCGCGTGAATCTGTGCGGCCAGCGGCGTCAGCTGGGTATCAAGTTCGGTTTTGCGGGCGAACTGGTGCCGTTGCGGGGCAAGTTGTTCGAGGCGGGTGAGCTTCAGACGCTCACCGGCCAGCGACTCCCTTTCGTGCTCGGCGCTGCGCAGTTGTTCGGCGGCGGCTTGTTGCGAGTCTTGCAGCCGCAGCAGTTCCTTGAGCCAGTCATGCTGCTGCTCGATTTGTTTGAGCTGCGCCTGCTGCAACTTGAGTTGTTGCTGGGCGGCATTGAAGCGCTCGTCGAGTTCTGCGCGAGCCTCGGGGGCCAGCGGGGTTACGCCGGTGGCCTGATCCTGCAACTGCTTGTGGGCTTCGCGGGCCTCCTTGGTCTTGTCGAATGCGCGGCGGCCGAGGCGGGTGTAGAGCGCGGTGTCGGTGAGTTTTTCCAGCAGTTCGCTGCGGTCGTTGTCGTCGGCTTTGAGGAACGCACTGAATTCGCTCTGGGCCAGCAGCACGGCGCGGGTGAATTGTTCGAAGTTCAGGCCCAGCGCGGCTTCAAGCTGAGTCTTGTACTCGCCTTTCTGGCTGGCGAGCAGTTGGTCCTGATCGATGTCGCGCAGGCTCTGACGGCTGGCCTGCAACTTGCCGCCGGCCTTTTCCCGGGCGCGGTTGGCTTCCCAGCGCGCGCGATAGCGACGGCCGTCGACGCCGACAAAATCCACTTCGGCAAAACCTTCGCCGGTGCCACGACGCAGCAGGGTGCGCGGGTCGCCGGTGGCGATTTCGCCGTCGGCGTCCGGCACCTTGGCGTCACGCCCGGTGTTGTTCAGACGCGGCACGGCGCCGAACAGCGCCAGGCACAGCGCATCGAGCAGAGTACTTTTGCCGGCGCCGGTCGGGCCAGTGATTGCGAACAGGCCGGCGCTGGCCAGCGGTTCGGCGGTGAAGTCGATCTCGAACGGGCCGGCCAGCGAAGCGAGGTTCTTCAAACGAATGGCGAGAATCTTCATGGCTGCTCGCCCTCCATCTGTACGTCTTGCAGCAGCTCGGCGAAGTCCTTGAGGGTTTGCTCATCGACCTCGCTGCCGTAGTTGTCGAGCCAGGCGCGGCTGAACAACTCCTGCGGCGTGAGCTGGTCCAGTTCGATCAGCGCGCTGCCGTCCTCGGCACCGTCAGCGCCACGGTTACCGGCGTATTCGGCGGCGATCCGCACCAGTCGCACAGCCTTGCCTTGCAGGGCACTTTCGACCTGATGGCGCAGATCCGGCTGAGGCTCGTCGAGGCGCACCCGCACTTCCAGCCACGGCTGACGCTGGGTTTCGGCCAGCAGGTCGATGTTCGGCAGGTCGGCCAGTTGCAGCAGGATTTCCGCCAGCGGCGCAGGGCCGAGACGTTGCAGATTGACGGAGCGGGGGATCAGCATTGGCTCGACGCTGACCAGGGTCTCACCGTCCAGAACGACGTCGAGCACCTGGTGCTGATAACTGATCTCCGAAAACGACAACGGGATCGGCGAGCCGCTGTAGCGAATCCGCTCTTCACCGTTGACCTTCTGTGGCTTGTGCAAATGGCCGAGCGCGACATAGCTGATGCTCGGCCCGAACAGGCTGGCGGGCAAAGCTTCGGCGTTGCCGATGATCAGGCTGCGCTCGGAGTCTTCCGACACCGAGCCGCCGGCCATGTGCGCGTGGCTGATGGCGACCAGTGCCTGGCCCGGTTGGCGTTTGTTATTCGCCGCTTCGATCAGCCATTCATGCACCTGACCAATGCCACGCAGATAGTTGTCACCCAGATGCGCGCCGGTCACTTCGGCAGGCCGCAGGAACGGCAGCGCCAGGCACCACGCGGCGATTTCGCCGGACGCATTCGGCAGCGGCAACAAAAGACGCTCTGCATCCAGTTGCCCGTCATCCAGCCACAACACTCGGCCCAGCGCATGCGTGCGCAAACGCCGCATCAACGGCGCGGGCAGTTCGATCCGCGAACCGGAATCGTGGTTGCCGGCGATCATCACGATGGTCAGCAACGGCTGCTGCTCGTGGGCGCTGACGATGAAGTCGTAGAGGCGTTCCTGGGCTTTGACCGGTGGATTGACCGTGTCGAAGATGTCGCCGGCGATCAGCAGCACGTCCGGCTGCGCCAGCTTCAATTGGCGCAGCAGCCACTCGAGAAAACAGGCGTGCTCGAAATCGCGCTCCTGGCCGTGCAGGTTCTGCCCAAGGTGCCAGTCGGAGGTGTGAAACAGACGCAAGGCTGACTCCGCAATATAAAGAGGTGATGGCCGCAGGAAAAAGGCGCGGCGAAAAAGAAGAGAGTTTACGGGCAAAAGCCTCGATCGGACTGCAACTACTTCGGATAAAGCGGCGGCAACCCGCTGTCCCCGACCGGATCCTGCACCCGTTCCGCCGTCGGAATCGTCCGGATCGCCCGCCACAGATCCTCACCCTGCCAATGCTGCCCGGTCTCGCTGTACAGCGCGCCGTTCAAGCCGTCGAGTGCATCCGACAGGGGGACAAACCGCGCCGCCATATCCGCCAGGGTTTCCGGCTGTTGGCGGGCCCAGGCGTCGAGGGCCTGGCGGGTGGCGTGGGGGTCGTTGGCCTGGCTGGCGCGTTTGATGTCGTCGAGCAGGGTGCGCGGGCTCGGGCCGGTTTGTGCGGCGCGCAGAATTGCCGGTTGCCAGCGGGCACGCCACCAGAGGCCGAAGCCGAGCAGGGTGGTGCAGGCGAAAACGAACGTGCTGAGTTTCCACCACCACAAGGCTTCGCTGTCGGCCGCGCTGAGCGGTTGCGCGCTGCCCGTCGGGGTGTCGACTTGCAGGCTCGGGTTGTTCGCCACTTGCAGGGTGCGCGCCGGCAGGCTGGTGTGTTCCAGGTGATCTTCGAAGGTGTTCCACCAGACCACGTCTACCGTTGGCAATTCGATCGAGCCGCTGCGGCTCGGCACCAGCGCTTCGCGTTCTTCTCGGCTGCCGATCAGGCCGCGGTCGCTGCTCTGGTTGTTCAGCACCGGTTGATCCGGGTAGCGGCGCAGGCCATTGGCCTCGGTGGCGGGCAGGGCGGGCAGTTGCGAACTGGCCAGGCCTTCGACCTTGAGGGTCAGGCTGCGGGTCAGGGAGTCGCCGACCTGAGTGTGTTCCGGCTCCGGGTTCCAGCTCTCGCTCAGGCTCAGGCTGCGGGCCGGCAGCCACGGTGCGTCGCTGGGGTAGGTCATCGGTTTCGGTTTGACCGTCAGCGACGTGGCGCTGGAGCTGACGCGCATCAGTTTGCCGGGCTTGGGCCCCTGCGCCGTGGCGTCCTGCGAGGGCTGGGTGTCGACCAGTGTGGCGCTGAACGTCTGCGGGGCGATGCTCAGTAAACCGCTGTGCTGCGGATAGATCGCATAGCGCATCTCGATCACGCCATGGCGCACACCGTTGATGTCTTTTTCATAGGTGCGCATGTCGCCCAGTTGCTCGATGCGCGCGTCGGCGATCTGCAACGGCGTCAGGCTGCTGTCGTCGTACAGCGACACCGAATGGTAGATGCGCAACGTCAGGATGGCCTGGGCCTGCACATAGACGTTGGTCTGGTCGAGGCTGGCTTCGATGAACACCGGTTCGCGGGCATTGTTCTCTTCGCGGGTGTCGCTCTCGATCACCTGCACGGTGATCGGCTGGCTCTCGACTTCACCCAGTTTCAGCGGCGGGATTTCAACGCTGCCGTTCTGCTTGGGCAGCAACGTGATGATCCAGCGAGTGGTGGCGCGGTTGTCACCGTTGAGCGTGTTCAACTGGTTGACCTGACGCGTGCCGCGCACTTCGAACAGCGGCTCCAGCGGGCTCAGGTCCGGTTTGCCGAACTGCGTGACATCGTTGGATTCGAGGGTGAGTTCGACCGTCTCGCCGGAATTCAGGCGACTGCGATCCACACTGGCCGTCAGCTCGGCCGCCTGAGCGGTGGCCGTGCAGATCAGCAGGGGCAGCAAGAGAGCGGTGAAACGGGTCATCGAATGTTTTCCTGATCCTGATGTTGTTGCTGTTCGTACCAGAATTTGCGTCGCAGCAGTTCGCCCGGGTCATCCGGGATCTTGCCCAGCCATTGTTCCAGCGCCTGCTGTTGCTCGCCTTCGAGGTTGTCCTCATTGGGGCGCAGCAGCGGCTGGGTGTTCTGCTCCTCGCCCGGTTCGCTGTCCGGCAGCTCGTTGGCACCCGGCAACGGCGGGGTAGTCGGTGGCGGCTCGCTGGCGGACTCGCCGGTTTGCGGCTCGCTGTGGGTTTCGCTTTTGACCGCTGGTGGTGGTGCGGTCGGTGGCGGTGGTTCATCGCCCGGTATGTTTGGCTGCGCCGGTTTGTCTTGCGGTTCGGCCGGCGGCGGGGCGTTTTTCTGTTTCAGCAGGTTTTCCACCAGCGCCTTGTTGGTCAGCGCCGGACGCAGATCCGGCTGACGTTCCAGGGCCTGTTCGTAGGCGTCCAGCGCTGCTTCCAGCTCGCCGCCTCTGGCCAGGGCGTTGCCACGATTGTAGTGGGCGTGGGCGTCATTGCCCTCGGCGAAACGCTGAGCGGCGCCACTGTAGTCGCCGGCCTCGTACAACGCCACCCCTTGCCATTGCGGATCTTCGAAATGCTTCGCCGCTTCGGCCGGGCGCTTCTGTTTGAGCAGATGCAGGCCTTGCTGATCGGGGCGCAGCCACAGGTCTTCGAAGTCGAAGGCATAGCTCGGTTGCGGCAATGCCAGCAGCAACGGCAGGCAGAACAACCAGCCACGCCGCCCGGCGCACGCGGCGAGCAGCAACAGTGGCAACAGCAGCCAGTAACCCTGATCGGCCCAGGTGTCGAGGCGCACGGTCTGGCCATCGTTGCGCAGGCTGCGCGGGCCATCGAGCAGGCCGAGGTCGCCCAGATCGGATTCATCCAGCCGTGCGCTGCGGTACTCGCCGCCGACTGCGTTGAGGAATGCGCCGAGGCCCGGGCTGTCGAGTTGCGGTACCCGGATCGCGCCCTGGGCGTCCTTGAGGAAACTGCCGTCCTCCTGAGCAATCGGTGCACCCTCGGCGGTGCCGATGCCGAGCATCAACAACTGCGCCGATTGGCCGCTGAGCGCATGGCGAATGCCCTGGCGTTCTTCTTCCGACAGCGAAGAACCGATCAGCAGAATCCGCCCCTGACCCAACGCACCCTGCTTGAGCAACGCCAACGCCTTGCTCACTGCCAGATCGGCGCGATGGCCGCTTTCCGGCATCAGCGAAGGCTTGAGCGCGTCGAGCAGGTTGCGACTGGTCGCCAGGTCATCCGACAGCGGCACCAGCGTATGGGCGCTGCCGGCGTAAACGACGATGGCGGTCTGGGCGTCGCTGCGCACTTTCAGCAGGTCGAACAGCTTGCGCCGGGCCTGTTCCAGTCGCGTTGGCGGCGAATCGGTGGCGAGCATTTCCGGGGTCAGCTCCAGCACCACCACCAACGGATCGGCGGGTTTCTGGCTGGTCTGTTCGACCCGCTCCCAGCTCGGCCCGAGCAACGCCAGAATCGTCAGCAGCCAGGCCACGCTCAGGGCGACCCACGGCAACTTGCTGTCGCGACCGCTGCCGCCACTGAGCAGCGTGGCGTGAAAGGCCGGCGGCAGAATCATCTGCCAGCGACCTGCGCGCTTCTGTCGGTGCCAGAGCTGCCAGATCAGCCAGCCGAGCAACGGCAGCAGCAACAGCCACCAGGGGCGGAACCAGTGCGGCCACAGGGCGATCATCGGCGCCTCCGCAAACGCAGGCGCTTGAGGCGCTCGCGCCAGTCAGGCAGGGGGCTTTGCAGATACAGCTCCTTGGTGAACAGCCGTTGCAGCGGGTTGTCCGGCCACAACACACGGGCGACCAGCAAAATGCTCAGCAGCAGCGCGAATGCCAGCGGCCACTGATACAACGCCTGTGCCGGACGGGCCTGGGTCGGTTGCTGAGTCACCGGTTCGAGCTGATCGAGGGTGTCCTTGATCGCTTGCAGTTGCTGGCCGTCGCGAGCGCGGAAGTACTGGCCGCCGGTGACCTCGGCGATGGCCTTGAGCGCCGGTTCGTCGAGATCGAGGGTCGGGTTGCCGCCGAGCAACGCCGTGGCGCCGCTTTCTTCAGGATCGGCACCGATACCGATCGGATAGATTTTCACACCTTCGCTGGCGGCCAGTTTTGCGGCGGTCAGCGGGTCGATTTCGCCGCCATTGTTCGCGCCGTCGGTGACCAGAATCAGCACCCGGCTCTGGGCCGGACGCATGCGCAGGCGCTTCAGGGCCAGGCCGATGGCGTCGCCAATCGCGGTGTTCTTGCCGGCGATGCCGATCCGCGCTTCGTCGAGCCAGACCCGCACGGTGCGCCGGTCAAACGTCAGCGGCGCTTGCAGGTAAGCCTGGCTGCCAAACAGGATCAGGCCGACGCGGTCGCCATCGCGGCTTTCGAGAAAATCACCGAGCAAATGCTGAACCAGCGACAGGCGACTGACGTCTTCGTCGTTCCATTGCATGTCCGGGAAGTCCATCGAGCCGGACACGTCCACCGCCACCAGCAGATCACGGCCGCTGGCGGCAATCGGCAGCGGTTCGCCGAGCCATTGCGGGCGGGCGGCGGCGATCAGCAGAAACAACCACAGCAGCATGAACGGCGCTTGCTGGCGCCACGCTGGCAGATTGGCCCGGGCGCGACGGCGGGCGAGGCCTTCCAGGTCACCCAGAAAACTCACTTTCAGCGCCGGCTCGCCGCTGTCGGCCACCGGCAGCACAAGGCGCATCAGCCACGGCAGCGGCAACAGCAGAAAGATCCACGGCCAGGCGAACTCAAACATGTTTGCGGATCCAGGTGTCGACTGCCTGGGTCAGGCCGGCGATGGCTTTGTCGTCGAGCTTGCACTCGGGTTTGTAGGCGCCTTCGACGAGCACCATCCAGCGGGTCAGGCCGGCGGCGGGGCAACGGTTGTCGAGAAACGCCAGCCATTTGCGGCCGTTGAGGGTGTGGCTCTGGCTGTAGGGATAGTGGTTGCGGCACAGGCGCTTGAGCAGGCCGTTGAGCTGCTGCAGCCAGGCACCGGCCGGGGCACCGTCGTAGGGTTTGGGCATCTGCGCCAGTTCGGCGAGTGCGGCGATGCGCACCGGGTCGAGTGGCAGTTCGGCGCGCACGATCGGTTTCTTCTTGATCGGAATGAAACGTCGCAGCCGCCAGATCGCGAAACCGATTACCGGCAACAGTAAAAGCAGCAACCACCAGCCCGGCGCCGGCGGCCAGAAGGCAATCGGTGGCGGGGAGATCAGCGGTTGCAGTTGTTCGAGGCCGTTCATCGACCTTTCCCCGGACGCTGCGGGTTCAGGAACTCGCGCATCTGTTCGACCATTTCGCTCTGGGTGCTCAGCGGCATCAGCAGTACGCGCAGCTTCTGCGCGAGCAACTCCCAGCGGGCGATGCGCGCTTCGGCCTGGGCGCGGTAGGTCTGGCGCAGGTCGAAGTTGAGGGTGTCGAGTTCCAGCTGCGCGCCGCGTTCGGCGAATCTCAGCAGCCCAGCAGCGGGCAGGGCGTGGTCCAGCGGATCGGAAAGCGGCAGCATCAAAAGGTCGCAATGGCGCGACAACAGGCTCAATTGCTGCTCGGCGCTGTCGGACAGTGCGCGCTCGTCGCAGATCACGATCACCAGACTGCCCGGTCGCAGCACTTCGCGGGCCCGGCGCAACGCCACTCCAAACGCATCGCGATCCGGCTCCCGCTCGCTGTGCAGCGACTGATTGACCTTCACCAGCCGGTTGAGCAGTTGCAAAAGGCTCTGCTTGCTGCGACGCGGTTTGATTTCGTAGTGCTCGTTGTCGCCGAACACCAGCCCGCCCACCCGGTCGTTGTGACCCAGCGCGGCCCAGCCGATCAGCGCCGCTGCCTGCGCTGCGAGCACCGACTTGAACATCAGCCCGGAACCGAAAAACAGCCGCGTGCTTTGCTCGACCATGATGAAAATCGGCCGTTCACGTTCTTCATGGAACAGTTTGGTGTGCGGTTCCTGCGTCCGCGCGGTGACGCGCCAGTCGATGGTGCGCACGTCGTCGCCGGCCTGATAGACCCGCACCTGATCGAAGTCGACGCCACGACCACGAAACTTGGAGTGGTGCAGGCCGATCAGCGGACTGCGCTGGCTCGGCGTGGAAAACAGCTGCACTTCGCGCACGCGGTGACGCATCTCGATCAGCTCGGCGAGGCTGATGCGGATGCCCGGTTCGGACGGCAGAGAGGCGTTCATCGGGGTCAAGCGACGGCTACGACGTCGAGAATCCGTTGCACCACCCGATCCTGGTCGATGCCAGCGGCTTCGGCCTCGAACGACAGAATAATGCGGTGACGCAACACGTCGAACAGCACAGCCTGGATGTCTTCCGGGCTGACGAAGTCGCGACCGGCCAGCCAGGCATGGGCGCGGGCGCAGCGGTCGAGGGCAATGGAGCCACGGGGGCTGGCGCCGTAGGCGATCCACTCGGCCATTTCCGGGTCGAACTTGGCCGGGTTGCGCGTGGCCATGACCAGTTGCACGAGGTATTCCTCCACGGCGTCCGCCATGTACAGGCCGAGGATTTCCTTGCGCGCGGCGAAGATCGCCTGCTGGCTGACCCGGCGTTCGGGCTTGGTTTCGCCGTTCAGGGCTTCGCCACGGGCTTGTTGCAGGATCCGGCGTTCGACGGCGGCGTCCGGGAAACCGATTTTCACGTGCATCAGGAACCGGTCGAGCTGGGCTTCGGGCAGCGGATAGGTGCCTTCCTGCTCGATCGGGTTCTGCGTGGCCATCACCAGAAACAGCGGCGACAGCTCGTAAGTACTGCGCCCGACGCTGACCTGACGTTCGGCCATGGCCTCAAGCAGCGCCGACTGAACCTTGGCCGGGGCACGGTTGATTTCGTCCGCCAGCACCAGGTTGTGGAAGATCGGGCCTTGCTGGAACACGAAACTGCCGGTTTCCGGGCGATAGATCTCGGTGCCGGTGATGTCGGCGGGCAGCAGGTCCGGGGTGAACTGGATGCGATGGAACTGGGCTTCGATGCCCTCGGCGAGTTCTTTGATCGCTTTGGTCTTGGCCAGACCCGGAGCGCCCTCGACCAGCATGTGGCCGTCGGCGAGCAGGGCGATGAGCAAGCGCTCGATGAGTTTTTCCTGGCCGAGAATCTGCGTTGAAAGAAAGGTTCGCAGCGCCAGCAGCGCTTCACGATGTTCCATCGATGACTGTTCCTGGAAAGGGTGGCCACAGGCGTTCGGATAACGCCGGGGCTGGGGGCGTTACTTTAATCCATCGCAGGGGGTGGCGACTAACGGCATTTTGCGCAAAGTGCGGGAAATGACCGGGGCAATTGTTGGAATTTTGTAGGGCGGGGGATGTGCGGTGTTCTTTCGGGCCCTATCGCGAGCAAGCTCGCTCCCACAATGAACCATGTTCTCCTGACAGAACGCGGTCACTGTGGGAGCGAGCTTGCTCGCGAAGGCGCCAGTTCAGACACCCTCAAATCTGGCTGATGTAAGTGCCAGTACCATCAAGAATGTTCTTCAGGGTTTCCTCAACCTCGGCCAGATCCACCATGTCCGGATTGAAGGTGATTTCCAGCACATCATCCCCGTTCAACGCATCGGCATCGGCGGCCGCGATTTCGATCTTCAGCAGAGTCTTGGTCAAGGTGACCTTGACGCCATCAAGGGTCGACGGCTCGCCATCCAGGGTGATCTCCAGCTCGTCCTCGTCCGGGTAGCGGCTCATCAGGAACATGTCGCCCTTGTCGCTGTGGCAGCAGAGCATGGCCATGTTGTCTTCTTCGTCGTCGCACGGGTTGACGATCAAAAGGGCGGTGGTCATTTGCATGGGGAATTCCTGCCTCGGCGGGCTTGTTGGTCGCAATTGGGCGCGATTCTGCCAGCCCCCGGGAATTTCTGCATGTGAGAGTGTCAGAGGATGTGTCGTGAACGCGACACAGGTCAATGGTCATTCCTGGCACGCCTGTACCGTAAAAACGGGCATTCAGACCGGCGTTCCGCCCTATGAATGCTAGTGTTTACCGATGCGCAGGCCTTGGTTTACGTGCCAATGACCGAATATGTCGCAGCACCGCAAGCAGACACATTGTCGCACCCATTAAGCTGCGCAACGGATGAGCACCCGTAAAGGCATTGCCAGGGCCCCGCGAGCGGCGCCGGGCAGTCGTTTTTGCAGATGCCCATTCATGGAAGGTGAATGTGACCTGAGTGTCTCGTCCAGCTTCACCCACCTGTCACCCTGTTTCCTCTGCCCGAGAATCAGGAACAGGGCGACGGAACGCCCCGAAAGGGGTTTTGTACGCGACGCTTTCCATCAATAACAAGCCCAAGCGGAGTACCACAGATGGCGTTCTTCACCGCAGCCAGCAAAGCCGACTTCCAGCACCAACTGCAAGCGGCACTGGCGCAGCACATCAGTGAACAGGCACTGCCACAAGTGGCGCTGTTCGCTGAACAATTCTTCGGCATCATTTCCCTGGACGAGCTGACCCAACGTCGCCTCTCCGACCTCGCTGGCTGTACTCTTTCTGCGTGGCGCCTGCTTGAGCGCTTCGATCACGCGCAACCACAAGTGCGCGTCTACAACCCCGATTACGAACGTCACGGCTGGCAGTCGACCCACACCGCGGTCGAAGTGCTGCACCATGACTTGCCGTTCCTGGTGGACTCGGTGCGTACCGAGCTGAACCGTCGCGGCTACAGCATCCACACCCTGCAGACCACCGTGCTCAGCGTGCGTCGTGGCAGCAAGGGCGAGTTGCTGGAAATCCTGCCAAAAGGTTCGACCGGCGAAGGCGTGCTGCACGAGTCGCTGATGTACCTGGAAATCGACCGCTGCGCCAACGCGGCCGAACTGAATGTGCTGACCAAGGAACTGGAACAGGTTCTGGGTGAAGTCCGCGTCGCGGTCGCCGATTTCGAGCCGATGAAGGCCAAGGTGCAGGAAATCCTCACCAAGCTCGATAACAGCGCATTCGCCGTCGATGCCGACGAAAAGAACGAAATCAAGAGCTTCCTGGAATGGCTGGTGGGCAACCACTTCACCTTCCTCGGCTACGAAGAATTCACCGTGACCGATGAGCCGGATGGCGGCCACATCAAGTACGACCAGGATTCCTTCCTTGGCCTGACCAAACTGCTGCGCACCGGCATGACCTATGACGAGCTGCGCATCGAAGACTACGCCGTCAATTACCTGCGCGAACCGACCCTGCTGTCGTTCGCTAAAGCCGCGCACCCGAGCCGCGTACACCGTCCGGCCTACCCGGATTACGTGTCGATCCGTGAACTCGACGCCGACGGCAAAGTGATCAAGGAACACCGCTTCATGGGCCTGTACACCTCGTCGGTGTATGGCGAAAGCGTGCGGGTCATCCCGTTCATTCGCCGCAAGGTCGAGGAAATCGAGCGTCGCTCGGGCTTCCAGGCCAAGGCTCACCTGGGCAAGGAACTGGCACAGGTTCTGGAAGTGCTGCCGCGTGACGATCTGTTCCAGACTCCGGTCGACGAACTGTTCAGCACCGTGATGTCGATCGTGCAGATCCAGGAACGCAACAAGATCCGCGTGTTCCTGCGCAAAGACCCGTACGGTCGTTTCTGCTACTGCCTGGCCTACGTGCCGCGCGACATCTACTCCACCGAAGTTCGCCAGAAGATCCAGCAAGTATTGATGGAGCGCCTGAAAGCCTCCGACTGCGAATTCTGGACCTTCTTCTCCGAGTCCGTGCTGGCCCGCGTGCAACTGATCCTGCGCGTCGACCCGAAAAACCGCATCGACATCGACCCGCTGCAACTGGAAAACGAAGTGATCCAGGCCTGCCGCAGCTGGCAGGACGACTACGCCGCCCTGACCGTCGAAACCTTCGGCGAAGCCAACGGCACCAACGTGCTGGCCGACTTCCCGAAAGGCTTCCCGGCCGGCTACCGCGAGCGTTTTGCAGCGCATTCGGCCGTGGTCGACATGCAGCACCTGCTCAACCTGAGCGAGAAGAAGCCGCTGGCCATGAGCTTCTACCAGCCGTTGGCCTCCGGCCCGCGCGAGCTGCACTGCAAGCTGTATCACGCCGATACCCCGCTGGCCCTGTCCGACGTACTGCCGATCCTGGAAAACCTCGGTCTGCGCGTGCTGGGTGAATTCCCGTACCGTCTGCGTCACACCAACGGTCGCGAGTTCTGGATCCACGACTTCGCGTTCACCGCCGCCGAAGGTCTGGACCTGGACATCCAGCAACTCAACGACACCCTGCAGGACGCGTTCGTCCACATCGTCCGTGGCGATGCCGAGAACGATGCGTTCAACCGTCTGGTGCTGACCGCCGGCCTGCCATGGCGCGACGTTGCGCTGCTGCGTGCCTACGCCCGCTACCTGAAGCAGATCCGCCTGGGCTTCGACCTCGGCTACATCGCCAGCACCCTGAACAACCACACCGACATCGCTCGCGAACTGACCCGGTTGTTCAAAACCCGCTTCTATCTGGCGCGCAAGCTCGGCAGCGATGATCTGGACGACAAGCAACAGCGTCTGGAGCAGGCCATCCTGACCGCGCTGGACGACGTTCAAGTCCTCAACGAAGACCGCATCCTGCGTCGTTACCTGGACCTGATCAAAGCGACCCTGCGTACCAACTTCTACCAGACCGACGCCAACGGACAGAACAAGTCGTACTTCAGCTTCAAGTTCAACCCGCACTTGATCCCTGAGCTGCCGAAACCGGTTCCGAAGTTCGAAATTTTCGTTTACTCGCCACGCGTCGAAGGCGTGCACCTGCGCTTCGGCAACGTTGCTCGCGGTGGTCTGCGCTGGTCCGACCGTGAAGAAGACTTCCGTACTGAAGTCCTCGGCCTGGTGAAAGCCCAGCAAGTGAAAAACTCGGTCATCGTGCCGGTGGGTGCGAAGGGCGGCTTCCTGCCGCGTCGCCTGCCACTGGGCGGCAGCCGTGACGAGATCGCGGCCGAGGGCATCGCCTGCTACCGCATCTTCATCTCGGGTCTGCTGGACATCACCGACAACCTGAAGGACGGCAAACTGGTACCGCCGGCCAACGTCGTGCGTCATGACGACGATGACCCGTACCTGGTGGTCGCGGCGGACAAGGGCACTGCAACCTTCTCCGACATCGCCAACGGCATCGCCATCGACTACGGCTTCTGGCTGGGTGACGCGTTCGCGTCCGGTGGTTCGGCCGGTTACGACCACAAGAAAATGGGCATCACCGCCAAGGGCGCGTGGGTCGGCGTACAGCGCCACTTCCGCGAGCGCGGCATCAATGTCCAGGAAGACAGCATCACGGTGGTCGGCGTGGGCGACATGGCCGGTGACGTGTTCGGTAACGGCCTGTTGATGTCCGACAAGCTGCAACTGGTTGCCGCGTTCAACCACATGCACATCTTCATCGACCCGAACCCGAACCCGGCCACCAGCTTTGTCGAGCGTCAGCGCATGTTCGACCTGCCGCGTTCGGCCTGGTCCGACTACGACACCAGCATCATGTCCGAAGGCGGCGGCATCTTCTCGCGCAGCGCGAAGAGCATCGCCATCTCGCCACAGATGAAAGAGCGCTTTGATATCCAGGCCGACAAGCTGACCCCGACCGAACTGCTGAACGCCTTGCTCAAGGCGCCGGTGGATCTGCTGTGGAACGGCGGTATCGGTACTTACGTCAAAGCCAGCACCGAAAGCCACGCCGATGTCGGCGACAAGGCCAACGATGCCCTGCGCGTGAACGGCAACGAACTGCGCTGCAAAGTGGTGGGCGAGGGCGGTAACCTCGGCATGACCCAACTGGGTCGTGTGGAATTCGGTCTCAATGGCGGCGGTTCCAACACCGACTTCATCGACAACGCCGGTGGCGTGGACTGCTCCGACCACGAAGTGAACATCAAGATCCTGCTGAACGAAGTGGTTCAGGCCGGCGACATGACCGACAAGCAACGCAACCAGTTGCTGGCGAGCATGACCGACGAAGTCGGTGGTCTGGTGCTGGGCAACAACTACAAGCAGACTCAGGCCCTGTCCCTGGCGGCCCGTCGCGCTTACGCGCGGATCGCCGAGTACAAGCGTCTGATGGGCGACCTGGAAGGCCGTGGCAAGCTGGATCGCGCCATCGAGTTCCTGCCGACCGAAGAGCAACTGGCCGAACGCGTTGCCGAAGGCCATGGCCTGACCCGTCCAGAGCTGTCGGTGCTGATCTCGTACAGCAAGATCGACCTCAAGGAGCAGCTGCTGGGCTCCCTGGTGCCGGACGACGACTACCTGACCCGCGACATGGAAACGGCGTTCCCGCCGACTCTGGTCAGCAAATTCTCCGAAGCCATGCGTCGTCACCGCCTGAAGCGCGAGATCGTCAGCACCCAGATCGCCAACGATCTGGTCAACCACATGGGTATCACCTTCGTTCAGCGACTCAAAGAGTCCACCGGCATGACCCCGGCGAACGTGGCTGGCGCTTATGTGATCGTGCGTGACATCTTCCACCTCCCGCACTGGTTCCGTCAGATCGAAGCGCTGGACTATCAGGTTTCCGCTGACGTGCAGCTGGAGCTGATGGACGAGCTGATGCGTCTGGGCCGTCGCGCTACGCGCTGGTTCCTGCGTGCCCGCCGCAACGAGCAGAACGCTGCCCGTGACGTCGCGCATTTCGGTCCGCACCTGAAGGAGCTGGGCCTGAAGCTGGACGAGCTGCTGAGCGGCGAAATCCGCGAAAACTGGCAAGAGCGTTATCAGGCGTACGTCGCCGCCGGTGTTCCGGAATTGCTGGCGCGTATGGTGGCGGGGACTACCCACCTCTACACGCTGCTGCCGATCATCGAAGCGGCCGACGTGACCGGTCAGGACCCAGCCGAAGTGGCCAAGGCGTACTTCGCCGTGGGCAGCGCGCTGGACATCACCTGGTACATTTCGCAGATCAGCGCCTTGCCGGTTGAAAACAACTGGCAAGCCCTGGCCCGCGAAGCGTTCCGCGACGACGTCGACTGGCAGCAACGCGCGATCACCATCGCTGTTCTGCAAGCGGGCGGCGGTGATTCGGACGTGGAAACCCGTCTGGCACTGTGGATGAAGCAGAACGACGCCATGATCGAACGCTGGCGCGCCATGCTGGTGGAAATCCGTGCCGCCAGCGGCACCGACTACGCCATGTACGCGGTGGCCAACCGCGAGCTGAACGACGTGGCGCTGAGCGGTCAGGCAGTTGTGCCTGCTGCGGCGACTGCGGAGCTTGAGCTTGCTTGAGTAGCCGTTGAATGAAAAAGCCCCGCTCTCGAAAGAGGCGGGGCTTTTTATTTATGGCGGGTTTATGCGCGGGTCTGCGAGATATCAATCCTCGTCAATCAAATCCTCGTACGTGTCAGGCGTAGCGCCGGGGTAATCAACATTCCTTTGCAGGATTTCGAGGTTGAACTTCAGGGTTGTACCTGCGCGCTCACTGAAATATTGAGCGTTGCTATTGGACTGGATGATTCCGGCATTTCGGGCTTTCAGGTAAATATTTGCGTTGTTTGTGCCCAGGTCATCAAGTGTGATGATTCTTTTGTTGTCATCCAGCAAGTTGAAGGAGGTTGTTTTTCCGCCAGCACCCGGCATGGCGCTGAGCTTCCCGGTAGCGCCTTTGCTGATGTAGTGAGCAAAGTAACCATGACCGCGAATCTCGATGTTGTAGTAATCCTCGTAACATGCGAAGTAGGCAATGAATTTGGGGTAGGTTCGGGTCGGTCCAACCGGGTGGCGCGGTTGGGACGGCAGCGTGGTAAGGACATTGGCTTCGCTGGCAGGGTAGCTTTCATTCAGCAGATTCCGGAAAGTCAAACGGCTGCCGTTATATTCCAGGTGTGCGTAAAACGATCTTTTTTGATTCAGGCTCATAATGATCTTCCATGATGTCGAGTGGGTCTTGCGTGGTGTGGCGACTAATCTAATTGAGGTTTTTTCAGATGGAAGTCTACAAGCGTTGCGAGGTATTGCTGTGTGAGGGATATGACGGCTGAGGGCAGTTTTAAAGCGGGTTTGAATGCTGTTTTATACTTCTATTTTAATATGTGTATTTCGAAGTAATACCTCTCCCTGGCGATCTCCTTTTCGGGAGATGCCAGGGATCAAAGGGGGGCTGTCAGTGCAGGTTTTGCCCTTGCTCGTGATCAAGCATCGACACGTTACCTGCCGACCTGGTCAATAAATTACTGAGCGACTGGTCAAACTTCTGCAGCGCCCGAACTTGTACGTTCTGCTGTTCATTGATATCCGCAACGATATCTTCCGAACGTTTGTAATCCGCCCATAACGGACTCAGCGCTCTGGCGTCCGTCCCTTTGGCCGTGCCGATATAGTTGAACTTCCCGTCATAAAAGTCCGCACTCACATCCGCCTTGACGTCCGAACTGCGCGACGTAATCAACTGGCTGTGAGTGTCGACGATCGCCACCACATCCGGGTTGGCCGCCCGCAGGCTCTGCATGTCCGGGTACACCGTGACCGAGCCGAACTGGCGTTGCAGCGAGGCTTTCACCCAATCCACCGCCATGTCTGGTTTGGAGGTGGCGACGTAGGCATCGTGGATCGGCTGCACCAGCAGACTCTGGCCGAAACCGGTGCCGGCGTTGGCCTGGTAGTTGCGCAGGTAGTCGCGGTTGGTCTGTGTGCTCGGGCTGTAAATCACGCCCAGCGACACGCCAGGGCCGGCCTTCACGGTGGTCATATGGCTGCGGCCAACCGGGTGGGGCAGCAAGGTGTCGAGCGACGATACCGCTTTGGGCGCGGTGGGGACCGAGCAGGCCGTCAGTGTCAGCAGTGAAAGGAACAGAGTGCTGGCGAACACAGGTTTCATGGTGTTTCTCCCGTGAAACAACTTCAGTCGGAAAGTTTAAGTTGCCACTCTTCGCGGCAGTTGAATCAGACTAAACCTGTGGCGGTTTTATGAAACGACCAATCAGTGAAGTTATCAGGAGACCAATAGTTTGATTTGCTGTAAGCCGCGCAGGTTAATTGCGACCAGCATTAAAAACGCTCAAATCGACGATTTGAGCGTTTTTATTTATGGCTGACGTAACAGCAATCAGTTTTCCAGAGGGATCAACACTTTCTCATCGGGCGACAGCACCATGAACACCAACAACTTGGCCGGCTTGCTCTTGCTGGCGTTTTTCGAGATCAAATGCTCGGAACCGGCCGGCTCGTACCAGTACTGACCCTTCTTGTAGGTGATCGGTTGTTCACCTTTGACCTGGGAAACGATCTCGCCTTCAAGCACGTAGGCCATGGCGGTGCCGTCGTGTTTGTGGGCGATCGAGGACTGGCCGGGTTTGTAATCGACTTCGATCATCATGGCTTTTTTGCCGGGGACGTTTTTCAGCATCTGATCCTGCAGCACCGAGATTTTCTCGGATGGGGAATCGGTGCCGTGGGCCAGTGCCGAAGCGCTGATGGTGAGGGCCAGAACGGCGAGCGGGGCGGCAAGCAAGTGCAGGACTTTCATGGTGATCACCTGATAAGTGGGGGAGTCGGTAATCACAGTAGTCTGCGGGCCGGGGTATTCAAACGGCCAATATTCGGGAAGTTCGGGTGACCAATCTGGGGGATTTCAGCGCATTCAAATACGCCATCGCGAGCAGGCTCGCTCCCACATTCAACCGTATTCAAATGTGGGAGCGAGCCTGCTCGCGATGGGGGTCTTTAAGGTCAAACGATCGGAAAGGAGTTGAAATCCACGCTATTGGCCAGACGACTGTCGATCAGGTCGATGAAGCCCTGGGCTTCCGGGCGATTGAAATGCGCCTGCATCGCCGCTTCCGACTGCCAGCGGGCGCTGACCGTCCAGCGGTGGCTGTCCTCGGGGCAGCGGTCGACCATGTAGGAATCGCAGCCCGGCGTTTCGCGCAGGGTTTCGACGATCTTCTGCAACTGCTTGCCCAGCTCCTCCGATCGGCCGGCTGCAGCCTGCACCTGTACGGTGTTGATCACTTCGTTGGACATTGCTCACACTCCTGAATCAGGCCGGACGAATCCTGCTCATTGAGGGATAACGCTTGTGCAGGATAGGCCTGCCCCCCCGGATCACCAATAACCAATCGGCGGTTAATCGTTTAGTCCAATCTACCCAACGACCTGTTGCAGAATGTCGCGCAGGCGGTCGAGCGCGATATCGATGTCCAGGGTTTCGATGGCGCCGAAACCGAAGTACATCCCGCTTTTGGCCGGCTGCTGATAATAGAAGCCGTCGATGGCGTACAGCCCGACTTCGACCTTTTTCGCCAGTTCGATCACCAGCGGCAAGTCGATCGGCACCTTGCAGAACACCGCCATGTGAAAACCCGCGCTGGGCGGCACGGCCTCCAGCCAGGGCGAAAGGTCGGTGGCCATGCGCGCCAGAATCCGTTCGCGGCGCTGGGCATAAATGGTGTGGCAGCGGCGGATGTGCTTGAGCAGACACCCTTCGGCGATGAACTTGGCCAGCGCCCATTGCGGCAGGGTGGAAGCGTGCAGATCGGTGAGCTGCTTGGCGCGAATCACCGCCTCGAGAATCGCCGGCGGCAGGATCGCGTAGCCCAGTCGCAGCTCCGGCAGCAGGGTTTTCGAGAAGGTGCCGACGTAGGCGACGATGCCGCGCTGATCGAGCTTGTGCAGCGAATCCGTCGGTCGGCCCTCGTAGCGGAACTCGCTGTCATAGTCGTCCTCGATGATGATCGCGCCCAGCTCATGAGCCCGTTCGAGCAGGGCCTCGCGCCGCGCCTGACTCATCGGCATGCCCAGCGGGAACTGGTGCGATGGCGTCACGTAAATCAGCCGGGTGCCCTCGGGAATCCGCTCGACCTGAATGCCCTCGGCATCCACCGGCACGCCGACCACCGTCGCCCCGTGAGTGCCGAACAGCAGCCGCGCCGGCGGATAACCCGGATCTTCCATCGCCACCAGACTGCCGGGACGGATCAACACCCGGGTGATCAGATCCAGCGCCTGTTGCGCGCCGTTGCAGACCACGATGTCCTCGTCCTGGCAGTTCACGCCACGGGAAAACGCGATGTGCCGGGCAATCGCATTACGCAGCGCCGGCAGGCCCTCCGGCACACTGTAAAAACCTTTGGAATGGGCCATCTGCCGCAGCGCGTGAGAGACGCAGCGGCGCCAGTCATCCTGTGGAAACTGGCCCTTGCTGGTGGCGCCGCCGATGAAGTCATAGCGCAGCGAACCCTCGAGCGTTGGATGGCGCAGGAACACCGGCAGATTGCGCCAGCTCTCGATTACTTCGGAGCTGGCCAGTTCGGAATGGCTTTGCTTGCGCTGTACCGGCGTCGAGCGGGCGTTGACGTAAGTGCCTTTGCCGATCACGCCGGTGAGGAAATTCTCGTAGGTGAGCTGCGCGTAAGTGTCGGAAATGGTCTTGCGCGAAATCCCCAACTGCTCGGCGAGCAAACGGCTGGGCGGCAACTGGGTGCCGGCGGCCAGACGCCCGGATTCAATGGCGCCGCGCAGTTGCTGGTACAACTGACCGGCCAGATCCTTGCGGCCATTGATCACGACATGCAGTTCCATACCGACGGGGCGCTCCGGGTGATTGAGTGTGCCGGCCAGATTACTCCCGAATGCGGGCGGGGCAGAAGTTGCGTAGTGCAATTATCCGGAATTGGCGCAAAACCCTGTGGGAGCGAGCTTGCTCGCGAAAGCGGTGTCTCAGTCGACATCGATGTTGAATTTAATGCCCCCATCGCGAGCAAGCTCGCTCCCACAGGTATCGTGTTTGGCTCGGGTTCAGTGGTCTGCCGTTTTTTCGTGGAATTGGGGCTGTAACGTTGTCGAATCAGCGCTTACCGTGAAATGACTCTTCTGCTGCCCGAGGCCCGCCCATGTCCCCGCGTCTGGATTACTACAGCGCTTCACCCAAAGCCATGAAAGCGATGATTGCCCTGGAAGCGCTGACCAGCAGCCTGAGCATCGAACCGCCGCTGCTGCACCTGATCAAGATCCGTGCCTCGCAGCTCAACGGCTGTGCGTTCTGCACCGACATGCATTCGGTGGAAGCACGGCGGGCAGGGGAGACGGACCGGCGCCTGTACGCGATCGCAGTCTGGCGCGACAGCGGCTTCTTCAACCTGCGCGAACGTGCGGCGCTGGCCTGGACCGAGGCAGTGACGCTGCTGGCGGACAGCCGGGTGCCCGACGATGTTTACCAGCAGGCGCGGGAACAGTTCAACGAGACTGAACTGGTGGACCTGACCATGGCCGTGAGCACCATCAACAGCTGGAATCGTCTGGCGGTGAGCTTTCGCCAGATTCCCAGCGATTGATCACGAGCCATCAATCGCTGCGCCCCCTAACACGCTGATCGTTCCCACGCTCCGCGTGGGAATGCCTCTGGGGACGCTCCGCGTCCGGTGACGCAGAGCGTCACGGCTGCATTCCCACGCGGGAGCGTGGGAACGATCAGGCGATCAGGTGAAAGCTAGTTCGGTGGCCGCTGCGGTTTCACCGACGTGCCAAAGGTGTTGCCCATCCGCGTACTGGTGGCCGCCGGCGTCGCCAGTCCCACCTGATTCGGCGGGCGCTTGTTGACCGGCACATTCATCGCTTCCTGATTCTTCTGCGCAACTGCCGCACCATCTGGGTTGTTGCCCATCTGCTGGCTCAGGCAGTCGTAATTCGGCGCCTTGTAGCCACCCACCGTCACCTCAACGCAGCCCAGCGGTTCCTCCGCGTGTGCACCGCCCAACACCGCCAGCAACAACCCGCCGAAGACGACTTTCCAGACTGATTTCATGCCTGCCTCCTGGCCGGCCCGAAGGGGCCGCTCTAGCCCAAGAGTCTAGTGCAACGACGGCGCCGATCCCGTGATGGTTTTTTTGCAGTGGCCGTCACACCAGATTCATAAACAGCCCTCAGGATGACGGTTTTCAGGGATACATCAGCCGTGCAGCGAGGCCGTGCCAGGGAGGATGTTGTGCGCTCAGCGCTCGTGCGCCAGCTCTGTCTGGGGCTGCTGCTTGGCTTGTTTCTAAGCGGCGCCAGCGCCGACCCGATGCCGGCGACGATGCGCATGACACTGCACATCCCAGCCCAGGAACTGGCCCGTGCCCTCGATCAGTTCAGCCGCGCCACCGGCATGGCGGTGCTGGTCGACAGCCAGTTGAGTCGCGGTCGACGCTCGTTGGCGGTGGATGGCGAATTCACTGCTGCCGAAGCGCTGCGCCGGATGCTCGGCGGCAGCGGCTTGATGGCCAAGTACAGCCGCGACGACGCGTTCACCTTGCAGGTTGCGCAAATCGAGGAAGTGCCAATGCCGGCGGAGAAACCGACCCCCGCCAGCGCAGCCGTCAACCGCAGTTACGCCACAGCGGTGCAGGCCGCGATTGAACGCAACCTGTGCCGCTCGCCGCTGACCCGGCCCGGCAGTTTTCGTGCGGTGTTGCAGCTGTGGATCGGCCGTGACGGCGTGGTGCAGCACAACCGGTTGGTCACCTCGACCGGCGATGTTCGGCGCGATGCAGCGCTGGTAGACAGTTTTCACACGCTCAAGATCGACCGGCCGACACCCGGCGCACTGCGCCAGCCAGTCACGTTGCTGTTGTTACCCGAATCGTCAGGAAAGCGCATGGAATGCACACAATGGGAAGGAGTTTCCGGGGGATGAAAGACGCCGGACAAAGTTCGATGGTCCAGTTGTTCCTGACGTCCTACGAGGACTTTCGGGTGCGCCTGCGACGCCGTCTCGGCTCGGAAGACCTGGCCAACGACGTGCTGCACGAAACCTACCTGCGGGTCGACCGCATGGAAGCGCCGCCGAACCTGCTGCGGCCCAACGCCTACCTCTATCGCATGGCCCTGAACATCGCCGCCGACCGCCGCCAGGCCGATGCGCGATTGCTCACCGGCAGCGAAGTCGAAGAACTGCTGCAAGTCAGCGACGAAGCGCTGGACCCGATGCGCGTGGTCGGCGGCCAAAAGGAAATCCAGTCCCTGCTCAGCGCCCTCTACGAACTGCCGGCCCGGCGCCGCCGGATCTTCATCGCCGCACGCCTGGAAGAAGCGCCGCACCTGGAAATCTCCCAGCGTTTCGGCATCTCCACGCGCATGGTCGAGAAGGAAATCAAGGCTGCCCTCGGACACTGCGCGGCCAAACTGGAAAGAAAAGTGTTTCAGCGGTTCGGTCGCGGGGCCGGAAAACCGTCTAGTGAATGAAGCTCCCGATCAACCCGTCGAGTACCTGCGCGTTTGAACATCTTCCGTCTGACACCTGCCGAGCCCACGCCTGCCGAGCGTCTGCAAAGCGAAGCCCGCGACTGGCTGATCCTGCTGACCTCCGGCCGCGCCACGGTCGCCGATGCCCGAGCGCTGCGCCAGTGGTGCGCCCAAAGCCCCGAACACGCCCGCGCCTTCGAAGAGTGCAAAGCGTTGTGGCATCTGCTGCAACCGGCGGCGGAAGCGATGCAGGCGCCACGACGGTTTGGACGCCGGGCGTTTCTCGGCGGCGCGATTGCCGCGTCGGCGGCGTTCTTGCTGGTGCGCGGCACGATTCCGGGCGGGTTCTCCGGGCTTGGCGCGGATTACATCACCGAAGTCGGTCAGCAACGTCGCGTCGAACCGGCCGATGGCTTGAGCTTGGAACTGAACACCCAGACCCGCATCAACCAACGCTCGGTGGATGAGGGCGTGCAAGGTTTTGAACTGGTCAGCGGCGAAGTCGAAGTGCAGACCGCACGGCTGCCGATGGCGATGCAGGCCGGTGGCGGCTGGTTGCGGGCGAGCAGGGCGCGGTTCAACCTGCGTAACCTTGATCAGCAGGTTTGCGTGACTTGCCTCGATGGCGCAGTAGAAGTGGAAGTTGAAGGTCGTAGCCTGCACCTGGAACCGGGCCAGCAATTGACCTATGACGCGCAACAGGTTGGCACCGTGCAAAGCGTCGACACGGCGGCAGTAACCAACTGGCGCCAACAGGTCCTTGTGTTCAACGGGGCTACCCTCAGCCAGATGATCGACGAGATCAACCGCTACCGCCCAGGCATGTTGCTGCTGCTCAACCGCGAGCTCGGCCAACGCCGCGTACAAGCACGTTTCTCCCTCGACCAACTGGCCGGCGTAGGCGCATTGATCCGCGATGCCTACGGCGTCAAATGCACCGAGTTGCCGGGCGGCGTAGTCGTCCTCAGCTAACTAAAAACAGTACTCACAAACACCCTATATCCCTGTGGGAGCCAGCCTGCTGGCGATGAGGGCAGCACATCCGACATCTCATTGCCTGACCCACCGCATCGCCAGCAGGCTGGCTCCCACAAAGTTCAACGGTGACCGCCGCTACTGCAACGGCCCCATCACCTGCCGATACTTCTCCACCCCCTGCGGCGTCTCCCGAGTCAACCGCACCTCCAACCCCAACGGATCCTCCCGCCGATTCCCGCTCAACTGCCGCCACCCCTTATCCATCTCCCAAACCCGCACCTGCAAATCACTCACCTCACCCAACACCGCCACCCCAGCCGTAGGCGCCGGCAACGGATACCGACTCCGCGCCGGCGCCACCGCGCGATACAACGTGTTCCCCTTGAGCCACCAGCGCACCCGCTGCAGCGCCCCCGGCTGATCCGCCGCGCTCCGAATGATGTCCAGCCGAAATCCCTTGCTGTCACTGCTGCGCACCGTAACGGCAGGCGGCGCCGTCGCCGGTTCATCCTCGGTGCCAACCTTCTTCGGCTCCGTCAGCTCGATCCCGGCGCGCATCTCCACATCCCGCTGCATCTGATTCAACGCCCGCAACAGGCTGTCACTCTGCTCGCCACTGGCCTGCAAATGGCTGTCGGCGCGCGTGACACTGTCCAGCCCCTTCCAGGCAATCAGACTGACCACCGCCATCAACAGAATCGCGACCATCACCTCGATCAGCGTAAAACCTTCTTGTCTGTTCATTGCACGCTAATCCGGCCCGAAGCATCGCGCAGCACACTCAACCGATTGAGCCCGTCAGACAGCGTCAACTGCAGCGGCGGATTGATCCACTCCGCGTTCAGCACCACTTTCTGCTTCGGCTCCACCCGCACCTCCAGCTTCGGACTCTGCCAAGGACGCGGCCGCAACTGCGGGTCCCGATTGAAATGATCAAAACCCTTGCCACTGTCACTGCGCCGACTGAACCGAAACCCCTTGCCATCGCTCAACCACGCAATCGGCCGGCCATCCGCACGGGCCTCAGCCTGGGCAATCTGCAGCAACTGCGCCACGCGCTCGGCATCCTTGCGCAGCAACTGCAACGGATCGGGCTTGATACTCAAACTGATCGCCGCACTGGCGATACCGATGATCACCAGCACCACCATCAACTCGATCAGCGTAAAACCCTGCTGCCTGCTCCGGTTCATCGAATGCGCACTCCCTTGCGTCCAGCCCCGTCCCAAAAAACCATCCTGCACGGCCAACATGTAAGGCGTGTGAAATAAAACCGTGAGAATTGCCGCGTAGTCTGGTCACCGGGACTAAAAGGAGATTCAGCCCATGAGATTCACCGCACGCTTTTCACCCCCCCAAATCATCCAGGCCGCCGCACTGCTGGCCGCCCTGGTCGGCATCGCCACCTGGTCATCCCTGCTCCTGACCACCGCCGAATCCCACACCCCGGCGGCCACGCCGCAACTGCTCGCCGCACGCAGCGACAACCCGGCGTTGCAATGGTTTTCCAACCGCACGGCGCCGGTGGAAATCAAAGTCAGCGGCGTGATGGCGGGGAGTCGCGGGGCGGTGGCGATACTCAGCCTCAACGACGGACCACCTAGGAGTTTTTTGCAGGGGGAACGGGTGAGTCCTGGGGTGAAATTGGTGGCGGTGGAGGGGGATGGGGTGGTGATTGAACAGGGTGGGGAGAGGGTGCGGTTGGAGGTGGAGAAGTTGGGGGAGGGGGTGGAGATGCCTAGGTTGGTTAGGCCGTGATTTTTTAGCTACTACGGCTCCACTGAAAAGGCCGATTGCTGTAATTCGCCGCTGATGCCTCAACTAGTTGACGTTGAGCGGTAGCCACATTAGTAACGACTGACGAACTCGGAAAACTGTGAGAAACCGAGAGCGATAAATGACCCTCTGGCCCTTGCTGATCAAAGTCGTTGCGAAATCTTCGATACGTTGGCTGCGCGCAGCTGTGCATTTCTCTGCCTAGACTGGCTTTAGTTCGTCCTTGTTGACTTAACTTCAGATAGGGAAATCACGATGCGCCTCAAGTCCGTCAAGCTAACGCACTTCCGCGGTTATCGCACCGTTACGGTGATCCCTGCCAATGAAGCCATGACTGGCATCGTCGGTCGTAACGACTATGGCAAATCCAGCATTCTCGAAGCCTTGGCCATCTTCTTTGAGACGGAAGGGTTTAAGCCTGATAGGAGCGACATGAACTGCTTCAGCCTGGCGGAAGGTGCTGACCAATTTGAAATCGCGTGCGAGTTCGATGGGCTTCCCGAGCGTATGGTTTTGGACGAGGTTGCTGAGACGACTTTGGCAGATGAGTACCTTCTGAATGCAGAGGACGCGCTGGAGATTGTCAAAACTTACAAGGCAAGTACCGGAAAACTCGAGCGGGTAGCCCTTCGTTGCCAGCATCCTGCGGACCCGGAATTGGCAACCCTACTCAGTCTGAAGATGGCCGATCTTAAAAAGCTTGGGGAGCAGCGCGGGATAGCCGAACAGGTTGCCGACAAGCGAGTAGCCTCACTGTGGCGCCAGGCCATTCGCCGTGCGGCCGGGCAGATAGCCTGTCAGGACACAATGCTAGATATCAGCAAAGCGCTTTCGACTGACAACAAATCCATCTGGGAAAAGGTCGAGGCACAGTTACCTGTCTTTGCGCTGTTCAAAGCGGACAGGGAGAGTAGTGATGGCGATGCCGAAGCAAAAAATCCGCTGCAGCAAGCGGTCAAGGAGGCTCAGGCCGAACTTCAAGGCCAAATCACTGAATTGGAGCGTCAAATTGAAGCCAGCGTATTAGAAGTGGCTGCTCGCACCCTCGACAAGTTGCGAGAGATGGCACCTGAGCTTGCCAACGAGTTGACACCGCGCTTCAAGGATAAGCCGAAGTGGGTATTCAACTTCACCTTGGATGGTGAGAACGGCATACCGATCAACAAACGCGGGAGCGGCGTACGTCGCCTCATTCTTCTCAACTTCTTCCGCGCTGAGGCGGAGAAAGCCGTAGTGGGCACCCAGCGCGACGTCATCTATGCCATTGAGGAACCAGAAACCTCTCAGCATCCGAACTATCAAGTGATGTTGATGCGGGCACTACTTGAACTGTCTCTGCATCCCAACAGGCAGATCATCGTTACCACTCATGTGCCAGCCCTGGCTGGTCTTATGCCTATAGAGGGAATTCGTTATGTAACCAAGGGCGAAAACGGTTACCCGATCGTCAAAATGCCTAATAACGACGTACTGAAGGAAGCTGCTGAAAGCCTCGGTGTGCTTCCTGAGACAGGTCTTGAGCGCGCGCGTGCGGTCGTATTGGTAGAGGGTAAGTCAGACGTGATCTTCCTTAGGCATGCAGCCAATACGCTCAAAGCTGCTGGGCAGCTTGCCGCTAGCTTGGAGGATCTTGGAATCGTCCCAATTCTGATAGGTGGCTGCGGCAGCGTAAAACATTGGGTCACCCTCAATCTCGCAGATGATCTTGGACTTCCATGGTGCGTTTTTTTGGATTCGGACATCGGGGGTACTGCCGAGCAAATGGCTGCGATTGCCAAGCGCAAGGGAGAGGTCGAGGCGCGAGGCCGATCGTTCTACTCCACGCGCAAACGAGAAATCGAAAACTACCTTTGCCCCGATTTGATCGAGGCCCAACTCGGAGTCAGAGTGGTTTTTTCCGATACCTGCGACGCCAAGAAGTTAATCGGATCAGCAGCGCGTATTAACCCTAACGACGTCATTGACCGATTCTGGCCGTTGATGAGTGCTGATCAAATCCTCCAGCGTTCCAGTTATCGAGAGAACGATGTTGATCGCTCCGAGCTTAAAGAGCTAATTGAGGGCTTGCAGACCTTAATCGCTTGAAGACCGTGCGCCAGAAGCAGCATATTTGAGGCCATTACCTTTACCGAAGCCTGGTTGATCTGTTTCGCGGCTGGCCGCTATCGGCCAAAAGCGGTCATTCCGCCTGTTTGATATTGGACGACTCAAGTATTCCGAATTTCGCATCTCCGATGTAGGCGCTCATACGCGATTCGATGCCAAGTGCAGCGACGTCCGACGTGACTACTGACGAACTCGCATGCTCGGTGGACGGAGCGGCTGCCCGGCTATGCAAACGCGAACACCAGATGTGCGACAGGACCTGGCTCTATTACGGAGCTAGGCATCCAGCAGTTCGCATTGGAAAGCAGTGAGGTGCTATCGAAGGAAAGGGCGCGAGGTAACCAAGACAGGGCTCTTTGGATCGATTTTGCTCTAGTGCTGATGAAAAAAACTGAGTAAAAAAGAGTTGTTCATATGGGATAGCTCTGCTTTCATGGCACGATGTTCAGCTTTTTCAGTGCGACACCGCAGAAAATACCCTGCCACTGCCGGGCTTTTGTCAATGGAGAGCGCCTGAAGTTACGTCAACTTTCAACCAAGCAATGAAGGCCCCATGGAAGAAAAAGAATCGATCCAGTTGGTGATTGAGTCAGAGCAAGATGCAATAAATTTGATTGAACTTGCTCTAAATGGCGAATTTAAAGATAAGGATGTTTCTTTTGATTTTCAGGGTTGGCCGAGCCTCGATATTAATATCAAAGGCGAGCGATACCATAGCACTTTACCTGTTGGCGTAATGAAAGGGCTGGTTGAATATCAAGGAGTGCTCAATAGAGCATACGCAATCGTATCTGAAAACGAATCTGCAAAGTCGATGTCTGACTCCGAGAGGAAGGACCTCGAAGTGGTATTTCAGGTATCTCAAGGAAGTTCCGAAATTGTAGGTGCTATCGCCGAGCAATTCGGTACATTAGCGGAGCAAGCAATGCTAACCATGTCAGGCGATGAACTTGTCATAACCATTCTTGGGCTGGGATTGATTTTTGGTTTGTCGAAAGTGGCTTTGGCAAAATTTAAAATTAATGGTGAACTCAAGGCTGAAAAGCAGCGACTTGATTATGCCGAAAATATTGTAGAAAAGAATGTAACTCTCAGCAAAGTGAACTCAGATCTTAATAAAGCCTTGGTTACGGTAGTTAAGGGCGCTTACGATGCAGATCGTTTGACTTTGGGGAGCATAGATCTGGATGAAGAAGAAATAAAAAGCATAACGCAGCGAACCAGATCTTCCACCGAGAAGATCAGAATCGACGATCTCTTTCTAGTGAAAAAGCTAGAGACTGCGTCTAATCGGTGGAAGTTGGTTTTTCAACACCCTAATTACGGCCTCATCAATGTTGTTCTTTATAAGAGTCAAGAGGCCGAGCGGGTGTTGGATGAGATTCAACATGCATTTCGCTCAGAGACGGCTGTGCATCTTTATATGCTAGGCGCATTTAAAGGTAAAAAGCTGATTTCCGCAGCCGTTGTGGGCTCGCCAACTTTAGGTCTGTTGTATGAAGATGATGAAGCATAAATAAAGCTCATTCCAAACTAAGTCCGTCTAGTGCGGGATTTTTTGTATATCTTCTTGCACAAGAAGCTTTTTAGTTAACTAACATAGCTTCGGAAAGCCTCGGTTTTCTGGACCATGCTTCTTGCTGTTCTTCAAGGCCAGGGTCTGGTTGCGAGAAAATAAATCAGTCTCCTTTTTTCTATATTGTAGAGGTGTATATGTTTGATGGCGCTGTCAGAAATTTGCAATCCAGCATTTCGCTATTGCAACTTTACATTTTGAATCGTCAGAAATCCGGCTTTAAGGATATGGAGCGGATGTTAGAGGTGCTCTGTGCTCAGCTTTTTAAAGCTGTAGAAGTCGGGGATTTTATCAACATGAATCAAATCAAGGTAAATTTTCCTGCCATCGACCTTGCAGATGATGCCAAGTCAATCGCAATCCAAGTCACCTCTAATGCAACTCCGGCCAAAATCAAGAAAACAATCGCTGCTTTCGAGAAAAAAAACGAAGACGGAATTAGCTTAAAGGACAAATATGCAAAGCTATATATATGGGGATTTTGTAAAGCTTCCACAATCGAAACCCCGTTACCCGCTTACTGTGAAGTCGTAGGGTGCGAGTTTGTTGTAGACAAGCTTGTAGATCTAGGTGATGCTGAAAAGGTAGTTGCTGTGCTTAATGCTGTAATTAAACACGAAACAGCGCCCATGCTTCACCCTTGGCAGGATGTTGATTGCTTGAAAGTTATGCTTTTGCGAATCAATCGTGATGCCATTAAGCATCAAATGATATGTGAAGGTAGTGTTGAAAAAATGATTGGCGGTCTTCAGGAGATAACTCAAATAATTACCACCGGAAAGCTGAATGGCCGACAAGAAAGTAAGCCTTATTCGGAGTTTAATGACCATAATATCCAAGACTTTCTCACGGATACGCTCCAAAAAATATCAAGAATAAAAGCGATCGTAAATGCTAAAAAAGACCCTGAGGGAAATTTCGTTTGCCTAAATTTTCAAGATAGGGAAAATATTGACAAAATTAAAGCTTCCATTGCAGACGAAGCTACAAAGATAGCAAAGCAATACAAAATAAAGCTTCGAATCGAAATGACCTGCGTATGAATAAATGCTGTCCGTGAAGGCATGCCAATGGCATGCCTTTTTAACGTCTTTACACTCCGATTAAACGATCGCGTCAGCCAGAAATTATGCCCCAAGAAAAAAGGGGGACAGATTTATTTTCCAGAAAAGAGATCAATCCCCTTTGTTCATCTAACGGCGCAATCTCTGACCTGCAGCCGTATCAAGATCAGCCTAGTCGCTCAAATTAACGGCATTACCGTTAGCCCGGACATAATAATTATCGAATTCACCGCTTTCGACGAACACGAAGCCATGGCGAGTGTAAAAACGATTTGAAGCGCTTTCCTTCAGAGCACCTACCTTGATGGGACGCCCGGTCTCATCAGCCTCTCTGAAAATCTGGGTAAGAACTTCAGAGCCGATTCCTGCTCCTTGAGCACTGGGTATCACATACAAGTGGTCAAGCAAAAGCTCGCTCTGGTGGTCTTTGATTACGACAAAACCGACCAGATCACCTGATACTTCTATGCGGCGAGTGCTGTTAACGTCGAACCCAGCAACAAATCGTTCGCGCGCACGATCTGGGTTAAATCGTCCAAGCCGTTCAAGGCTCTCGCGCATGGCCTCAATCCTGATGGCTACCAGATCTTCCAGGTCGTTACTGGAAGCTGCGCATAAAACGACAGCGGAGATTTGATCAGCGGAGGCTGGCATAACAAGCACCCTAAACATGGCCGGTCAGTCATTATGCAGAGAACAGATTCCGCATAACCACTACTGCTTCGGTTCAATGGAGGCGATGGCTCCCTATCAGCTTCAGGGGGATGTGTTCGACGGACGCTTACGTTTGTTGGGGCAGGGGACGGATCTGTCGTGGGGGCCGAGACGCAATGAGAATTCCGATAAACACGAACGTTTAAAAAGACATCTCCAGACACTCTCTCAGGCTACATATCCTTGCGCCGTTGCCTACAGCTACGCCAGAATCCGCCGGCTTGTGCGCTTTGTACCTGGTCTTTATCGTCTACGTGTCGCTGGCAACCCAGCGACCGGGTTTAGCGACCCGACCAGGTATAAGTTCAACGACGCTCCTGTTTGTCGCAGACATGTGCGATGACGATATGGTGGCTGTGCGTGGGAGGCCTTCGGGTCTGCCGGGTCTTATACCTCTCGGTTCGCTAACCCGCGCACAGCTGCCACCCTTACTTGTTTAGCGACAGGTGTTGGTGGTTCCACCAGGTATAAAAATGGAGCTTCACCATGATCAAACCAACACCCAACCCGCCCGAAACCGATTCGGTTTCCCCCTACGAATCCATCGATTCCAGAAAACTCCACGAAGCCGCCGACCGCGCGCTCGACCATTACCTCTGTCCACCCGGCTCCACGCCGCCCCCACGCAGAACCCGCGGGATGTATGCCGTGACTGCGGACAACAAAAATGAAGAACTGCTGATTGATGCCAGTGAAACTCTCGCTTCGGCCCAAACCATTGCCCAAAACATCGCCAGTCTGGTGCCGGCCTCGCAGCGTCGGGCATTGGTGGGCATTGCGCAGTTGATCATGCTCGGGGAGTTGGCGGTGAATCGGGCGTTGGATAATTTGCAATTGCCGGTGAAGCAGACCTCGGGATCACCTGCTGATTAAGCTGGTGTCAATTCTGGCGCCTTCGAGAGCAAGCTCGCTCCCACGGGATTTATGTAGATCACAGATATTGTGTAGGGCGCTGAAGCTGTGGGAGCTGGGCTGGCAGAGAGCGTGATCGCACACGCACTGTTTGTGATGCCTGATGGTCAGTGGGGAAGAGGGGGCCGATTTATTTCAATCGGTCTTTTTTGTTTCTTAGCCCGCGTCGCCGCTATCTGGCTCTGAATGCACATCCGGACATTCATCGGTCCATCGCGTAACCGTCATGTCTTTGAGCTGCTCACCCATGGTGTCAACGCGCAGGCAGGCGCCTTTCTTCGAATAGAACAGGATGCAGCGCGAGCTATCAAACGAGCAGGTATCGAGTTCCAGGAAATTGCGTGCAGCCAGCTCGCGCTCGACACCACTGTATTCATAGCCATCGCTGGTGTGCATCCGGGTTGGCTTCCATCCTTGTTTGATCAACTTCGGTCTGGCCGACACCAAGGGCTCATCGACGGCGATGCCTGCTGGCCCATGCTTGACGTTTGTCGCTTGCGAGCCGCCGGCAAACGCAAAGCTTGTACCCGTGCAATACATTGCGAGGAGCAGGAGAGTCGGGGTCTTCATTTGATCGTTCCACAAAAAGGAACAGGTTTCTGTCCCCTTTGATTTCTGGATTCAATCCTTTTCAGGGCATTTGAAGTTCCAGGAATAAACCTTCATGTCTTTGACTTCTTCACCAACAGTTCCTACACCTAAGCAATCTCCGTTCTTGATGTAGTTGAAGCTGCAGTAACGGACGCCTTCCGTGCAAGACTCGATTTCACTGAAGCCTTTTCTTTGGATGACGCTTTCAACCCCGAACTCACCGGAGTAGGTCGGATTCGGCTTCCAGCCATTTTTGATCAAAGCTTTTCGGGCTTTCGAAAATGGCATTCCCTCTTTGATAGGAAGGTCTGCTGCGCTAGAAAAAAAACTGACGCAACATAAAAGGCTGATGGCTAATATTTTTAGTTTCATTTAACAGTACCACCAAAGCCTTTATATATTTTTTCTACTTCGTCGTAGTCGGTATAAGGTTGGCCGGAAGGCTTTCCGTTGATTGGTCGGTTTCCCAACCCCGGTCCCATAGGCAACGCTTCCCATTTTTTTGATGCTTTTCCAACTGCCGTTTTTAAGTCGCCGCCGATCAGCGGTTCGATGGCACTCACGTTGCGCAGGAGCTCAACGGCAATCAAATCCTGGGTTCCGGGGCTGAAGTCAGTTAGCCCCATTGCTTTGATGGAGAGTTCCGACCATGTGGCTTTCGTGATTTGGTACCTTCCAGAAGCTGTCGTTGAACCACCATGACCTGGTCCTGGGTGAGTAGACTCATCACTGAATGTCCACTTCCCGGATTTCCAGCCGGCTGCCCAGCCATACCCGAATTTCGCGTGATAATCGCCACCCTCGACTTTTGCCAACGTATCCAGAAAGGCCTTCACATTTTGATTCTTTAAGAACTCCGCATTCTCGGCACGCCTCTTTTGTTGCTTTGCATCTACGGATACAGCTTTAGGGCTGGAGTCTTTGACAGGTGTCACCGTTCTAGTGGCTACAGGTGACATTTTTCGGCCGTTTTGGCTAATGACTTCAGCCATGAGGAAAACTTCCGTTATTTGCTTTGACATCCATGTTCAATCCTCCAAAAACAGTTGGATCGTTTCGGCGAGGTGTGAGCTAACTACGTGCGTATACCCCATTGAGTCGCTGACACCGTGCTCAATACTGCCGTCAGCTCGCTGAATGGCGTAATCAAGATTAGCCAGGGGCTCCCCTGACTCGTCGTCAATAAGCCTGAACTTGTCGTTGAAGTGCACCGGCATTGGCATCAGGCCGCTGAAGGGCGCTGATACGATGGTGTCGCCAATAATGACCGTGCCGGAGCCACCTACAACCACGTTGCCGTGGCCACCGGTACTGTCTTTAGTAGCGGCATTCAGGCCATTGATAAAAACCGTCGAGCTGACCGCGCCGGTGATCGGGCTACCGCATGCGGATTTATCGGTCATCCGAGCGGCGGGAAGGCCGTCGAAATTGACATTGGGAGAGCCGCTGACTATGGGATTTGTGCCGTGCCCCGGGAGCGGGCAACTGGTGGGATCTGTCACTCGGGCTGCAGGTTTTCCACTCACGGGAAGTTCCTTTTCAAAGATTCAGTTGTCCTTGGCCTGATTGGATTAGAAATTCCGGCCACTGAGATAGTGCGAGCATCAAACGTTTGGTAGAGCGGGAGCATCAGAATCCGCACCCTGTACGTTTGCGTCGCACAGGATGCCTTAGGCAAATGTTGCGCTCAACATTTCTTACAATTCTTCGGTTGACGGGTTGTGAATGATCTTGAGGCGAGTAGCCCGTAACGCCTTCGCGTTCGGATCGGTTGAGGCTTTTGGTATAGAGAAAAACGCATTTGGCCGAGGTCGTCAGTCACACCTGACAACCTCGGCCATTTTCTTTTCGTCTATTGAGCTACAGCACTCAGACGCTTACGCCTTTACCTCAACATGATCCAACGCCTGATTCACCGCCAACTCGCTCAACATCACCAACTGCGCAATCCCTATCGCGGTCTTGCGATGGGCAGGCTCAAGTGTGGCGGCGAAGTTGTTGAGCATTTCGCTGGCCGATCCCAGTGATTCGCTGGCGTTGGCCAGGAGGGATTCGGTGTTGTACGCCGGGTTGGCCAGGTACATGGGGTCGTGTTTGTGGTGGCTGCCCATGATGCGTTGCTGTGGGGTGAGGTAGTGGTCGAGGGCGCGTTCGGCGGCTTCGTTGAGGGTTCGGGAGTCGGGGAATTGGTAGGGGGAAACTGGGTCGGTTTCGGGTGGGTTTGGTGTTGGTTTGATCATAGATGTAACTCCTCATGCTTCAAAAAAGGGAGGCCATCCAATTTCGCTACCAAACGAAGGTGGCGGCCATGCTCAGGTTGGTAGACCGGCACATGAGGAACCCGGCGCACCCGAAGGTGCCCTGTGCATGACCACCATAAAGCCGAGACGAAACGACGCCGCGAATGGTGATGCTGTGCAGAACTCATGTGCGGGCTACCAAACCCGATCACTGTTTTTCAGTGACCCGGAAACGATAAGACCCGCGCATTAGACGCACAAGCCGGCGGATTCTGGCGTAGTCGTAGGTAATGACGCAAGGTTGTGTAGCCTTGAGGACGTTACGGTTGGTGTCTTTTAAACGGGGTTTTTGGGCGCGTTAAACGGGTGGGTCAAGAGCGGCCCTCACCCCAGCCCTCTCCCGGAGGGAGAGGGGGCCGACCGAGGTGTCTGGCGTTGTACATCGACCTGGGCGACCGAGTTGATTATGGGTTTGGAGGTAGGCGTTCGAGTTGATTATGGGGTTCAACGCGGTGTGTGCGAGTTGGTGAAGATTTTCATGTGGTTGTCGGAAATATCTCTCGGTACATTCTGCTGCATACCAGCGGTCTGACGTTTCGGGAGGGCTAGGGATTTTCGGGGCGGCTGAGTAACGTCTCCAACCGCGCCAACGCCGGCGCTTCCTGGCTGCGATCAAACACCTGCACACCAACCTTCAACAACCGCCCATTCTCCGCCCCCCCAATCACCTGCTCACACCGCAACAACAACCGCCCCTGATCACACTCCACCGCCTTAACCCCCATCGGCAATCGCCCCTCCAACCGAAGTTCAGCCATCCGACTCTGCGCCGCAATCATCGCAATCGAACGATCCCGCAAAACCCCGCTGCTCTGGGTCATCAACCCCGCCACGCGCACGGCGGCGGACATGGCGACGGCGATGATCGCCAGCGCGACGAGCACTTCAATCAGGGTGAATCCGGCTTGTGGGGAGGGGGTGCGCATCGGGGGCTCGGGCAGTCGGGCAGCCCTTGACGCTAACGCCCGTGCTTGACGGCTTGACGACGAAAACACCCGAGGATTTTCAACATCCCTGACATATCTTCTTGCAACACTGCGCGTCGAATCGAATCAAGCCAGGGAATGACGAGATGGATATCGCGCAATTCAAACAGCCCAGTCGACCGAGCCGGATGCCCCGTGGGCAGCAGGGTTTCACGCTGATCGAGATCATGGTGGTGGTGGTGATTCTCGGGATTCTGGCGGCGATGGTGGTGCCCAAGGTGCTCGACCGGCCGGATCAGGCGCGGGCCACGGCGGCGAAGCAGGACATTGGCGGGTTGATGCAGGCGCTGAAGCTGTATCGCCTCGATCACGGCACTTACCCGAGCCAGAGCCAGGGCCTGAAAGTGCTGGTGGAGCGGCCGGCTGATGCGAAGAACACCAACTGGCGCTCGTACCTGGAGCGCCTGCCGAATGACCCGTGGGGTCGTCCTTATCAGTACCTCAATCCCGGTGCCAACGGCGAGATCGACATCTTTTCCCTCGGCGCCGACGGCCAGCCTGACGGCGACGGCGTGAATGCCGACATCGGTTCCTGGCAGTTGTAAGGCCGTCATGAACAGCCAATCGAACCAGCAGGGGATGGCGATCATCAGTGCGCTGCTGATTGCGGCGGTGGTCGCGGTGATCGCCGCCGGCATGCTGACGCGCCAGAGTGTTTCGACCCGGGCGCTGGAAGCCGAACAATTGCGCGTGCAGGGCCGTTGGGTGTTGCACGGCGGGTTGGAGATCAGCCGGCAATTGTTGTGGGATGCGCGGCAGCGCGATCCGCTGACCCGACTCGATCAGCCGTGGGCGCAGCGGTTGAACACTCAGGGTTTCGAAGGGCGGCTGGAGGACGAGCAGGGCAAGTTCAACCTGCGCAATCTGGTGGCCAACGAGCGGATCGATGACGCGCAGGTGCAGGCGTTCGAGCGCTTGTGCGAGTTGATCGGTGTCAGCAACGGCTTGAGCCGGCGCATCAGTCAGCGGGTGATCGGCTCTTATCCGCACCTGTTGAATGCCCAGGTGGTGGACAAGCCTGTGGCGAAAAACACCTTCGACAGCGGGCGCGCCACGTCGCCGTCCGCGTCGCGTAAACCGCAGGCGCCGACTTTGCCGATGCTGCGCACGCTTGACGATTTGCGCAGTGTCGACGGGGTCAACGATGCTCTGTTGGCGAAACTGGCGCCGTACCTGACGGTGATTCCGGCGACCACCTGGCTCAACGGCAACACCGCCACGGCGCCGGTGCTGGCGGCTTATGTGCCGGGGTTGTCGCTGGAGCGGGCGCAGGCGTTGATCAATGAGCGCGACGCCGGGCGCTGGTTTATCAATCGCGGGGATTTCGTCAATCGCCTGCGCCTGCCGCAACTGGAGATCACCAGCGTCAAGGTCGGCATCACCAGCGACTGGTTTCGGCTGCGCGGGCAGGCGCGGCGGGATCAGCGGCGGGTCAGCCTCGATGCGTTGCTGCATCGCAGTGAAGACCGCTTGCCGCAAGTGATTTGGTCGCGGGTGGGCGTATGAGCCAGTTGCGCGTGAGTTTGCCGCCGCTGGCGGAGCTGAGTCTCGACAGTGACGTGGATTGTGCGTGGCTGGATCGTCAGGAGCAGGTCACACGCAAGGAACGCGTGCGGCTCGGCGCACTGCCGAAGCAACCGCTGGTGTGCTTTCTGCACCCGTCGGACAGCCTGCTGGCGAGCATTGATCTGCCGCCGCTGCCCGCGAACAAGACCGCTGCGGCGGTGCAATGTGCGGCGCAGGCGTTGATGCTCGGTGACAGCGCCGAGATGCACATCGCCCACAGCGCTCGCAATGAAAGCGGCCAGGTGCAGATTGCCTGGGTATCACGCAAGGATTTGCAGCACTTCGGGCAATTCGGCTTGAACCTCAAAGGCCTGTACCCGGCGGCCTACAGTTTGCCGGTGATGGTGGGCGGCGTCGGCTGCCTGTACGACGAGCATCTGTTGCTGCGCCATGGCCCTAATGCGGCGCAGGTGCAGCCGATGATCGACGAAGCATGGTTGCTGGAAACCGGTCTGCCGGCGCACTGGATCGGTGACGGCGCGCCGGAAGCGGTGCAATCGACGTTGGCCGACACGCAACGTTGCTCCGGTCCGTTGCCGAATTGGGGCCTGCACGGCGGCCTCCAACAACCGGGCACCGAACATCGCGGCTGGGGCAGGGCGCTCGGTTGTTGTGCGCTGGCACTGGCGGTGTGGGTGATCGGTTTGAATCTGTACGCGGCCCGCGAAGCCGGGCAGGGCCAGCAGCTCAAGGCGCAGATGGCGCAGCGGGTAAAGCAGGCGTTTCCCGAGTTGCCGGTGATCCTCAATCCGCTGCAACAGGCGCGTCAGCAAATCGCGGCTCGCCAGCAAGGCGCGGTGGATGCGCCGGGGCAGGATTTCACGCGACTGGTGTCGCAGGCCGGCAGTGGCATGCCGTCCATGGCGGGCACGGTGCAGCGGCTGGAGTTTGTCGACGGCGCGCTGCAATTGAGTCTGCTGCCCGAGGCCCGACGTTCGGGCAACGACAAGGATTGGCAAGGCACGCTGGCCCAGGCAGGCATCAGCATCAGCCCGAATGACGACGGCTGGGTCCTGCGCCCGGCCGGCGAGGCGACCGCCGCGACCGACAACGACGACAGCAGCGGAGCCGAAGATGAATAGCCCATCGCTTGCGAAATACCGCGCCGGTTGGCAGCGCTTCAACGTTCAGATGCAGGCCCGTTGGCAGCCGTTGGCCGTGCGGGAAAAACGCATGGTCGGCGGCATGGCGGCGCTGATGCTGGGGTTGTTTGTGTGGGTGGCGTTGGTTCAACCGCCGCTGAAGAAGATCGCCGCGTCGCAAGTCGAAACCCCGAAATTGCGCGCCCAGGCCGAAGCGCTGGAAGTGCTGTTGCGCGACGTCAACGTGCGCCCGGACGGGCAGAATCTGGAGCAGTCGCTGCAGCAAACCTTGCAGGCCAGCGGACTGGGCGGCCACTACCAATTGGCGGCCGCGTCCGCCGGTTGGCAGTTGACCTTCGACGCGGCACCGGCCGACGCCGTACTCGACTGGCTGCTGAGCCAGCCCCGGAATTTTTCACTGCAAGTGGTCGAGGCCCGTCTGCAACGCGCAGACGACGGCGCGACCGATGACACCGCCGGCACTCTGTCGGGCACCGTACGCATGGATCAGGCGCTGGGCGCTAAGGAAGCTTCATGAAGGGGTCAGGATCCAAACGCATGGCGTTGCCGATGCTGTTGATGGCATTGAGCGCGTGCAGCAACACCACGCCACCGAATCAACCGCCGCTGCTGGTGGACAGCGAACTCGGCCGGCCGCTGGCCAACACCCAGCGCAGTGGCGACGCGGTGCTCGACCGCGAGCGTGCGCAGGCTCAGGTCAGACCGGCGCCGAAGCAGTTGCACAACATCACCGAGCGCGCCCGCAGCGGCGGCGCGGCTCGGGGTACGACGTTGCCGACCAATCCGTTGGGCGATCAACCGGTGACACTGAATTTTGTCGATGCGGATATTCAAGCGGTGGTGCGGGCGTTGTCGCGCTCGACTGGTCAGCAGTTTCTGGTCGACCCTCGGGTCAAGGGCAATCTGACGCTGGTCTCCGAAGGCCAGGTGCCGGCGCATCAGGCTTACGACATGTTGCTGGCGGCACTGCGCATGCAGGGGTTCAGCGTGGTGGATGTCGGCGGTGTGGCGCAGGTGGTGCCGGAGGCCGACGCCAAGTTGCTCGGCGGGCCGATCTACAGCGCCGACAAACCGGCCGGCAACGGCATGCTCACCCGCACGTTCCGCCTGCAATACGAGAACGCGGTGAACCTGATCCCGGTCCTGCGCCCGATCGTGTCGCCGAACAACCCGATCAACGCCTATCCGGGCAACAACACTATCGTCGTCACCGACTACGCGGAAAACCTGACGCGGGTCGCGCAACTGATTCAGGGCATCGACACCCCGAGCGCCATCGACACTGACGTGGTGCAGATCCAGAACGGCATCGCTGCCGACATCGCGCCGATGGTCGCCGACCTGCTCGACGCACCGGGCAATGACCCGACGCAAAAAATCGCGGTGATCGGCGACCCGCGCTCCAACACCATCATCATCCGCGCCGGCAGCCCCGAGCGCACGGAGCTGGCGCGCAACCTGATCTACAAACTCGACAACGCCCAGAGCAACCCGAGCAACCTGCACGTGGTGTATCTGCGCAACGCTCAGGCCGGCAAACTGGCCCAGGCGCTGCGCGGTTTGTTGACCGGCGAGAGCGACAGCGGCACCAGCGACAATGCGCGTTCGGTGCTCAGCAACATGGGCAGTTCCACCAACTCGGGCGGCGGGCAAAACGGCCAGAGCGGCACGCAAACCAACAGCAGCACATCGACCACCAACAGCGGCAGCACCGGTGGCAGTTACGCTCAGGGCAGCAGCGCCACCAGCGGCAGCAGCAATGCGCAAAGCAGCGAGCAAAACGTTGCCTTCAGTGCCGGCGGCGTGACCATTCAGGCGGACGCCACTACCAACACCTTGCTGATTTCCGCGCCGGAGCCGCTGTACCGCAACCTGCGCGAAGTCATCGATCTGCTCGACCAGCGCCGCGCGCAAGTGGTGATCGAGAGCCTGATCGTCGAAGTCGGTGAGGACGACGCCAGCGAATTCGGTGTGCAATGGCAGACCGGCAACCTCGGCGGCAAAGGCGTGATCGGCGGCGCCAACCTTGGCGGCTCCGGGATCAACGTCAACGGCAAGACCAGCCTCGATGTGCTGCCGCAAGGCCTGAACCTCGGCTACGTCAACGGCACCGTCGACATCCCCGGCATCGGCAAGATTCTCGACTTGAAAGTGTTGGCCCGGGCCCTGAAGAGCAAGGGCGGCACCAACGTGTTGTCGACGCCGAACCTGCTGACCCTGGACAACGAAGCGGCGAGCATTTTCGTCGGCCAGACCATCCCGTTTGTCAGCGGCAGCTACGTCACCGGCGGCGGAGGCACCAGCAACAACCCGTTCCAGACCGTGACCCGTGAAGAGGTCGGTTTGAAGCTCAACGTACGGCCGCAGATTTCCGAGGGCGGCACGGTGAAGCTCGACATCTATCAGGAGGTCAGCAGTATCGACGAACGCGCTTCGGCGGCGGCCAATTCGGCGGGGATCGTCACCAGCAAACGGGCGCTCGATACCAGCATCCTGCTGGATGACGGGCAGATCATGGTGCTCGGCGGTTTGCTGCAGGATGGCTACAGCCAGAGCAATGACGCGGTGCCGTGGCTCTCGAACATTCCGGGGATTGGCGCACTGTTTCGCAACGAGCGTCGTTCGATCACCAAGACCAATCTGATGGTGTTCCTGCGCCCGTACATCATTCGCGACAGCGCGGCGGGGCGCAGCATCACGCTCAACCGTTACGACTTCATGCGCCGCGCTCAGGGCGGTCTGCAACCGCAGCGCAGCTGGGCGATGCCGGACATGCAGGCGCCGCAATTGCCGACCACCGCCCAAGGCGTGCCGGCACCGGTGTCCGGCCCGCGCGCGACGATCAAAGCGGTGCCGCTGCAATGAGCGCATTGCCTTACGCCTGGGCCAAGGCGCAGCGGATTCTGCTGCGCGACGGCGTGCTGACGGTGTGCCCGTCGACGCCGGGCTGGTCGATCAGCGAGGTGCGCCGGCAGTTCGGCGCGGCGAAGCTTGAGCGGGTGCGCGATGACGAACTCGACGGCTTGCTCGCCACGGCCTACGCCGATACCGGCAGCGCGGCAGCGGTGGTCGGTGCGGCGGAGAACGAAGTCGACCTCGACCGCCTGATGCAGGACATGCCGGAAATCACCGACCTGCTCGACACGCAGGACGGCGCGCCGGTGATCCGCATGATCAACGCCTTGCTCACGCAAGCGGCGCGGGACGAGGCGAGCGACATTCACATCGAACCGTTCGAAACCCATTCGGTGGTGCGCTACCGGGTCGACGGCACGCTGCGCGACGTGGTCTCGCCACGCAAGGCGTTGCACGGCGCGCTGGTGTCGCGGATCAAGATCATGGCCCAGCTCGATATCGCTGAAAAACGCCTGCCGCAGGACGGGCGCATTGCGTTGCGCGTAGCGGGGCGGCCGATCGACATTCGTGTTTCCACCGTGCCTACCGGGCATGGCGAGCGGGTGGTGATGCGTTTGCTCGACAAACAGGCTGGGCGTCTGCATCTGGAAACCCTGGGCATGGACGCGCAGGTGCTGGCCAAACTCGATCACCTGATCCGCCAGCCCCATGGCATCGTGCTGGTCACCGGCCCGACCGGTAGCGGCAAGACGACGAGTTTGTATGCCGCACTGGCGCGGCTCGATGCGAGCACCAGCAACATCCTCACCGTGGAAGACCCGGTGGAATACGACTTGCCGGGCATCAGCCAGATTCAGGTCAACGCCAAGATCGACATGACCTTCGCCCTCGCGCTACGCGCTATTTTGCGGCAGGACCCGGACATCATCATGATCGGTGAGATCCGCGACCTCGAAACCGCGCAGATCGCGGTGCAGGCTTCGCTGACCGGTCACCTGGTGCTGGCGACCCTGCACACCAACGACGCGGTGTCGGCGGTGAACCGCTTGGTCGACATGGGCGTCGAGCCGTTTCTGCTGGCCTCGTCGATGCTCGGGGTGTTGGCCCAGCGGCTGGTGCGGCGGCTGTGCAATCAGTGCAAACAGGAAGATCCGGCGACGCCCGGCACTTGGCGTCCGGTCGGTTGTGCGGCGTGCAATCACACCGGTTACAGCGGCCGGACCGGCATTCACGAGTTGTTCTGTATCGATGACGACATCCGCACCCTGATTCACCAAGGGGCAGGGGAGCAGGCGTTGCGTGCGGCGGCGAGCAAGGCCGGGATGTTCAGCCTGCGGGAGGACGGCGAGCGCTGGATTCGCAGCGGTGCCACGGCGCCGGAAGAAATCCTTCGTGTGACACGGGACGCCTGATGAATCGCTATCGTTTTGAGGCCGCCGATGCCAGCGGCAAGATCGAGTCCGGGCATCTGGAAGCGGAGAGTCAGGGCGCTGCGTTTGGCGTGCTGCGCGGTCGTGGTTTGACGGCGTTGTCGGTGGAGAAGGAAAGCAACGTCTCCCAGCACGGCGGCGGTGGAATGTTCAGTGCGCGGCTGTCGGACAACGATCTGGCCTGGGCCACGCGACAACTGTCGAGCCTGCTCGGCGCCAGTCTGCCGCTGGAGGCCGCGTTGAGCGCCACGGTCGAACAAGCGGAGAAAAAACACATCGCTCACACACTCAGCGCCGTACGTGCCGACGTGCGCAGCGGCATGCGCCTGGCCGAAGCACTGGCGGCGCGACCACGGGATTTTCCGGAAATTTACCGGGCGCTGATCGCGGCGGGCGAGGAGTCTGGCGATCTGGCGCAGGTGATGGAGCGGCTGGCGGATTACATCGAGGAGCGCAACAACCTGCGCGGCAAGATTCTCACTGCGTTCATCTATCCCGGTGTAGTCGGGCTGGTGTCGATCGGCATCGTGATTTTCCTGCTGAGTTACGTGGTGCCGCAGGTGGTCAGCGCGTTTTCCCAGGCGCGGCAGGATCTGCCGGGGCTGACGCTGGCGATGCTTAATGCCAGTGATTTCATCCGCGCCTGGGGCTGGTTGTGCGCCGGGATCATGGCCGGTGCGTTCTGGAGCTGGCGTCTGTATTTGCGCAACCCCGCGGCGCGTTTGAGTTGGCATCATCGGGTGCTGAAGCTGCCGCTGATCGGGCGGTTTGTGTTGGGGCTGAACACCGCCCGGTTCGCCTCGACGCTGGCGATTCTCGGCGGCGCCGGGGTGCCGTTGTTGCGCGCGTTGGAAGCGGCGCGGCAGACCTTGTCGAATGATCGTCTGAGCCTGAGCGTCAATGAGGCCACCGCCAAGGTGCGCGAGGGCGTCAACCTGGCAGCAGCGCTGAAAGTGGAGAACGTGTTCCCGCCGGTGCTGATTCACCTGATCGCCAGCGGCGAGAAAACCGGCGCGCTGCCGCCGATGCTCGAGCGCGCTGCGCAAACCCTGTCCCGCGATATCGAACGCCGGGCGATGGGCATGACCGCGTTGCTGGAGCCATTGATGATTGTGGTGATGGGCGGGGTGGTGCTGGTGATCGTGATGGCGGTGTTGTTGCCGATCATCGAGATCAACCAACTGGTGCAGTAGGGGTGTGTCTCTTGGTTTGATGTTGTCTGTTCCGGCTCCTTCGCGAGCAAGCCGCTCCCACATTTGAAATACATACTCCTGTGGGAGCGGGCTTGCTCCGGGCGGCGATCCGACGAAGAGGCCGGTCAGAGCAATAAATAATTCAGGTTTTTTTCAGCGGCCTCAGCATCACCCGACCCTGATTCTCCCCATCCTCGGGTTCTCCTTTCTGTCATCTGCAACGGCCCTTCAAGGGCTGTGGCCGATTCCCCCGAAATGCCCGCCGCAGACACTCCGCACAACCGCGAAAACACCCGAGAAAATCCCTCGAAAAACAGCCTGCACCTCCCGAGGTTTTTTCCTTTATCTGTCACCGGAAACTGCGAATTTCTCAGTGCGACTTAACCACGGACCCCGCTTGCGATGGTCGGCGGTGAGTCTTCCCAGTGTCATGCAAGTCCCCTGAAAACCTGTGTTCACAACCAACGTTGAAAAGGAGATTCCTCATGTTCAAGCGCACTCTGATCGCAGCTTCCCTGACCGTTGCCGCTCTGGCTTCCGCTCAAGCCATGGCCGTTACCGGTGGTGGTGCAACCCTGCCAGCCGCTCTGTACAAAGGTTCGTCCGACAGCATCCTGCCAGCCAACTTCAGCTACGCAGCCATCGGCAGCGGCGGTGGCAAGACCGCTTTCCTGACCAACAACCCGGCTGGCTTCAGCACCACTGGCACTGTGCACTTCGCCGGTAGCGACTCGATCCTCAGCGCTTCGGAACTCAGCACCTACAGCAGCACCTACGGCGCTTCGTTCGGCCCGCTGATTCAACTGCCTTCGGTTGCCACTTCGGTTGCCATCCCTTACAAAAAAGCCGGTCAGACCGCTCTGAACCTGACCAGCGCTCAACTGTGCGACGTGTTCTCCGGCGCCAAAACCACTTGGGGTGCTCTGTTGGGCACTTCCGATACCACCGCCATCCGCGTTGTTTATCGCAACGTTTCCAGCGGCACTTCGGAAATTCTGACCCGTCACCTGAACGCCGTCTGCCCGACTCAATTCGCCACCAACACCACCTTCACCGCCGCTCGTATCGGTGGCATCGCGCTGCCTTCGAACTGGGTCGGCGTTGCCAACACTTCCGATGTCGCCACTGCCGTGAACGCAGTTGACGGCTCCATCGGTTACGTCGGTCCGGACGGTGTCGATGCCACCAGCAACGCTGTTGTTGCCCGCGTCAACGGTGTTCAGCCGACTTCGGCCAACGTCAACCTGGCACTGGCATCGGTTACCGCTCCTTCGACCGCTGCCCAGGCTGCCAACCCGGCCAACTGGTCGCCAGTGGTTGCCAACCCGGCTCTGGGTTACAAGCTCGCTGCCTACACCAACTTCATCTTCGGTCAGTGCTACAAGGATGCAGCCGTGGCCGCCGACGTCAAAGCCTTCCTGACCAAGCACTACAGCATCCCGGGCAACAACGCCGCGACTCAGGCTCACAAGTTCGTCGCAGTGCCTGATTCCTGGAAAAACGCTGTAACCGCCAACTTCATCACCAACACCTCGGGCAACAACCTGGACATCAACAACACCACCGTGTGCAACACCATCGGTCGTCCTTTGTAAGCTCGCGCAGTCGTAACAGAAATGGCGGCAACCTTCGGGTTGCCGCCATTTTTTTTGGCTGGATACACCTCAATCATGAAGTTTGTGTGACATCCGTTCGGTCGCGCCCCTCGCCAACTGCCTATGACGTAACAGCAGGTTTTTGCATGCCTGCGGCCTTGTGTGGCAATCAAAAAGGATCTCGTAGTGATGCTCGCTCGCCCATCCCGTCGTCGTACCAGCGTTCTGTCCTCCAAGCGTAAAACCGTCGAGCCGTCGCTGTGGTTGCTCAAACCGTTGGCGCACGCGGTGGCGTTGTGTCTGGTGGCGGGCAGCGCGCAGGCGCAGACGGCGTTCAGTTCGGGCTGGTTTGCTGCCAAGGGCGCGGCGCAACAGGCTGCGGCGGCGCGTCCGAGCGTGGGTGGCTTGCCTGGAATGACACCGCCGCTGGCCCAGCAGCAGAAGGCCAATGCGCAGTTGCAGCGCTCGATTCAGACCCTTAACAACACGGTCGCCGCGATTGCCGCGCAGCAGGCGGCGCAGGCGGCTGGGCGCGCCGCCGCGTTGGGCACGGTGCAGTTCGTGCCGGACGGCCTGGGTGAGGGCGGTCTGAAAGTCGACAACAGCCTGACCCAGGGCTGGCAGAACGCGAAAGGCCCGCAGCAGACCCAGGTCGATGGCAAGACCACGGTGAAGATCGAGCAGACTGCCGACAAGGCAATCCTCAACTGGGAAACCTTCAACGTCGGTCGCAACACCACGGTCGATTTTGCCCAGCAGTCGAACTGGGCAGTGCTCAACCGGGTCAACGATCCAAACGCCCGGGCCAGCCAGATTCAAGGCCAGATCAAGGGCAACGGCACGGTGATGCTGATCAACCGCAACGGCATCGTGTTCAGCGGCAGCAGTCAGGTGAACGTGCGCAATCTGGTAGCGGCAGCGGCGAACATCACCGATATCCAGTTCCGTGATCGGGGTCTGTATTTCGACAGCACCGGCAGTCAGCCGACATTCACCGATGCGGCCGGCAAAGTGCTGGTGGAGCGCGGCGCCTCGATTGAAACCCATAAACCGTCGGCTTCCACCGATGCCGGAGGCTATGCGCTGCTGCTCGGCAACGAAGTGCAGAACAACGGCAGCATCAGCACTGCCAAGGGTCAGACCGTGCTGGCCGCCGGTGACCGTTTCTACATCCGCAAGGGCTCGGGCACCGAAGGCAATGCGCTGTCGACCACCTTTGGCAGTGAAGTTATTCCGGGCTTCAAGGCCGGTGCCGTGGCGGGCAAGGTCAGCAACAACGGATTGATCCAGTCCGCGACGGGCGACATCACCCTGACCGGTCATGAGGTGGTGCAAAACGGCGTATTGCTCGCCAGCACGTCAGTGGCGACGCGGGGCACGATTCACCTTTCCAACCCGAGCACCGATACCAACGGCAGTGTGACGCTGGGGCAGGGCAGTGCCACGGCGATCATGCTCGACAGCAGCGACATGACCGCCCTCGACAGTCAGCATCAGGCCGCGCTGACGGGCGTCACGGCCAACAACCGGATCCGTGGCGACCAGTCGCGTATCGAGATTTCGAGTGGCGGCAGCGTCGAGTTCCAGAGCGGCTCCATCACCCTCGCCACAGGCGGCCAGGTCGCGGTCAGCGCGCAGCGTCGCAGTCTGGTGCGTGACGGCGCGATGATCGATGTGTCCGGTGCCATCGGCGTCAAGGTGGCGATGGAAAACAACAGCATCAAGATCAACGTGCAGGGCAACGAGCAGCGTGATGCGTCGGTCAACCGCGAGAAGGGCGCGCTCAACAGCAACGACATCTGGGTCGATATGCGCGAGCTGGTGTATGTGCCGGCCGGCACCAACGGCTATGCCACGGATCGCTGGTACACCGCCGGCGGCTTGCTGGAAGTCGGTGGTTATCTCGGCACCCAGGGTCACAGCGTCGGCGAGTGGATGGCGCAGGGTGGCACGGTGAGTTTCGCCGGCAACGACGTGGTCACCGAAAAGGGTTCGCTGATCAACCTGTCCGGCGGCACCCTGGATGTACAGAGCGGGCAGATCCGCCAGAGCTGGCTGCGTGGCGCAGACGGGCGCTTGTACGAAGTCTCTCGTGCGCCAGGGGATCTGCTCTACACCGGCTTGTACAAAGGTTATGAAGACAACAGCGAGCGCTGGGGCCAGACCAGCTACTTCTACAACCCGCTGATCGCCCCGCGTTCACGCTTCGAGTCGGGTTACACCGTGGGCCGCGATGCCGGGCAACTGGTGATTTCCACTGCCAGCGCCGTGCTCGACGGGCAGATGATCGGTGATGTGTACCAGGGCGAGCGGCAGAATCAGGCGCCGAAACCGGTGCTCGACGGTTATCAGCAGAGTCAGACCGCACTGGCCCGGCGTGCGCAATTGATTGTCGGCAGTTACGACCCGACCTTCGTCGCGGCGTCGAACGGCCTGCTCTACAGCCTCAATCCATTGCTCGATCAGGTGCAGATCGGTGGCACGCGCCCGGTCGCCGGCAATGATCTTGACTTGACCGGCGCGGTGTCCGATACCCGCAAGGGCAAGCTGTATCTCGATAACGATCAGCTCAACGGATTCCGCCTCGGTGCGCTCAAGGTTTCGGCCAAGGATCAGATCGCCGTTGACGGTGCGCTTACGGTCGACAGCGGTGGCGACATCACCCTCTACGCCCCGGATGTGCAGGTCGGCGCCGATCTGACTGCACGCGGTGGCAGTCTGCGCCTGGGCAACGTACTCAATCAGTTCAACGGCGGTACAAACACCGACACTCGCCTGGCGGCCAAAACCGACAAGGCGATACAAACCCGCATCGCCGAGGGCGTGCTTCTCGATACACGAGGCCTGTGGAGCAACCTGCGCACCAACCCGGACGATAACGCCAGCCTGGCGTATCTGAACGGTGGCCTGATATCGATCCGCAGCAGCGGCGATATCGACGTCGCTGCCGGCAGCCTGCTCGACGTTTCTTCCGGTGGCGCTGTGCTTGCCAATGGCAAGACGCGGGGTGGCAAGGGCGGCGACCTGACGCTGGAGTCGAGCGCCATTTCCGCGCCAGGAAAGACCCGTCTGAACCTCGACGGCGAACTGCGTGGGTACGGCGTCACGGGCGGCGGCACCCTGACGGTGCAGGCCAACAAAATACTCATCGGGCAAACGGACAAAACCCTGGCGGACAACACCCTGCAACTGTCCGCCGACCTGTTCAGCAAGGGATTCTCCGCCTACAACCTGATCGGCCTGAGCGGACTCGACGTTGCCGAAGGCACCGCAATCGACGTGAACTTGCCGGTCTACCGTTTCGGCGACGCGGCACCGAACGTGATCAGCAGCGTTGATCCGCGTACGGCGCTGGAGCTGTGGACTCCGACGCTGTTCCAGGAAAACCCGACCAAGGGCGTTCTGACTCAACGCGCCGGTGCCAGCCTGACGTTGCAAGGTGGCGTGACATTGGACGACCTGATCGATGCCGCCAACAGCACCCTGACGCTGGGCCGTGGCTCGCGCATCAGCGTCGACCCGGGACAAAGCATCAAACTGCGTGGCGCCGGGCAGATCACCGTCGGTGGTGAGCTATATGCAAGGGGCGGCACGATTGACATCCGTCAGCAACAGTTCGGCTCGATCAAGCCGGCGACGTCCATCCTGGTTGCCGATCCGAAGGCCCACGACCGTTCGATCTGGATCGGTGAGCAGGCCGTGCTGGATGTATCCGGCCAAGTCAGTACCGCAACGGACGTTCTGGGGCGCACCTATGGCCAGGTGGGCAAGGGCGGCAGCATCGTCATCGGCGGCGAGATCGACTCGAAGCTCGCCACAGCCACCGCTGCCGATGCTTACGTGATCGTACGACCAGGCGCACGGCTGGATGCCTCGGGTGCAGAGGCGTTGCTCGATATCGCCGGCCAGGGGCCGACCCGCATCGCTACTGACGGTGGTCGCATCAGCCTGAGTTCTTACAACGGTCTGTTCATCGAGGGCAGTCTGCGTGCGGTGGCGGGTGGTCTCGGGGCCGCTGGAGGACGTCTGGACATTGCCCTGGAATCACCGTTGTACGCGGACTCTGCGGACAACAAGGTGCGAGCGCCAAGGGAGATGATCATTGCTCAAGGCGCGGCTGATCAGCGATTGGGATCGGACCTGGAACCCGGCCATAGCGCTGACGGTTTGCGCTATGGGCAGGCGCGCTTGAGTGCCGATGGTTTGATGAGTGGTGGTTTCGATAACCTGAGTCTGCTCAGCAACGGTCTGCTGTCGTTCGACGGTGACGTGAATCTGCACATGAATCAGAGCCTGAGCCTGTATGCGGGCGCCTTGTCTCTGGCCGAGTCGTCGAACGATGCAACGCGTGTCGATGTCAGCGCACCCTATCTGCGCCTGTCCGGAGTCGGCACCTACTACGGCATCGTCGGTAAGGTTCGACCTCAGGCAACACTCAATCCGACGACCCGACTGTCAGAGGCCAGCTTCAATGCATCAGCGAATCTGCTGGATCTGAGTAACGGTCTGTCGTTCGGTACCCAGGGCGTGATCCGGCAAGTCAGCGGACCTGCCGCTGAATACAGCCGAAGGGCTTTTGGCCAGGTATCGCTCGACAGCAGCGGTGATCTGCGTTTCCTGGCACAGACCGATGGCGCGGAGAAGACCCGCCTGTGGACGCCGGGTGACTTGAGCCTTGGCGCTGCACAGATTTATCCCGCCAGCGGCGTCCAGGCTGAAGTGCGTGTCGGTTATCAGGGCTCGATTACGGCGCCGGCGCACACGTTGCGCATCAGCGGACGGGGTGCGGCGCCCGTTGCATTGCCGTACTCGGTGTTCGGCAAATTGAGTCTGTATGGCGGATACGTCGAGCAGGGAGGGGTGATTCGCGCACCGCTGGGCCAGATTTCCCTGGGTGACGACCTGTTGACCCAGACCCGCGAGGTTCATCTGCTTCCCGGCAGCCTGACCTCGGTCAGCGCTGCCGGCCTGGTCATGCCGTATGGCGGCACCACCGATGGCATCGACTACCTTTACAACGGCAAGTCCGTCGCCCTTGAGGGGATCACGGGCGAGAACACAGGCGTGGCAATCCGCTCGCAATTCATTGACGTACAGAGCGGCGCGATCATTGACCTTTCGGGCGGTGGCGATCTGCGCGGCGCCGGTTTCGTTTCCGGGCGTGGCGGCTCGACCGATGCGCGTTTCAACCCGCTGGTACGCAACGCCGCTGACGGTACGTTCAGCTTGCCGGGGCTGGCAAGCAACCCTGTCTACGCCATTGTTCCGGGCAATCAGAGTACCTACGCGCCCGTGCTCGCCGAAGCCGGTGCGGTGGACCCGCGTATCGGCCAGCAAATCACCCTTGGCAGCGGTGTGCCGGGGCTGCCGGCGGGCACTTACACACTGTTGCCTTCTACCTTCGCGCTGCTGCCCGGCGCGTTCCGGGTCGAGGTCAATGGTCAGGCCGCGCCAGGCGCGACGGCAGGCTCTTTGCAAATGCGCAATGGGTCGTGGACCAGCAACGCACAGATGTCGATTGCCAATACCGGGCTGCGCGACAGTCTGGCCAGTCAGGTCATTCTGACGTCGGCTGATGTGTTACGCCGTTATTCGCAGTACAACGAAACCGGATTCACTGCATTTATCCAGAGCGACGCCGCGCGCCGTGGCGTGCCAAGGGCGTTGGCACCGATGGATGGCAAGACGCTGGATTTGCGTCTTGTCGCTGGCGGCAAGCAAGACATTGCGCTTCAGTTCGCGGGTAACGCGTTATTCGCGGCAGCCGAAAATGGCAGGGTTGGCACAGCGGTGGTACGCAGTGGCAACGCCGGCGCAGATTTTGAAATCCTGGGTGCAGGGCATGCACCCACCGAAGGTTTCAAAGGCGTCTCTCTCTATGCCGATACCCTGAACAACCTGAATGCAGGACGTCTGACCGTCGGTGCAATGCCGAATGTGCGGTACACCGTGGAAGGTAATCTCATCGGTTTCCTGGGTGATAACTCCAGCATCGTTCTGCGTGAAGGGGCCGTGTTGTCGGCGCCGGAAGTCCTGTTGCGCACGACATCGGGCGCCGGCGGGATAACGGTCGAGGCGGGGGCGGGCATCAATACGCTGGGGCGCGGCAATGTCGCCTATGACTCCGCGGATGGCTATCTCTATAAACCGGGGTCCGCCAGCATGTTGTTGGTGTCCAACGGCTGGACCAATGTGCTGGCACCTGACCTCGGCAGCGGCGGCAACGTTCGTATCGGCAGCTGCGCGTCGGGCGCATGCAGCAACCCGGCGCTGCTTTATTCCAATGGCAGCATTACCGCCGCCACCAACGATCAGTTCGAGCTGGGTGAGACAGTACGTTTCGGTACCCGACACCTGGCGCTCGCCGTTGGCGCGGTGAATGTCGGCAATGCAGCGTCGCTGGCGGCGGCAGGCAACCGCGTACCCAATGGCCTGGTACTGAACCCGACTGTGCTTGACCGCCTGTTACGCGGCGACACCCAGTATGGTGCGCCAGCCCTTGAAACCCTGAGCCTGACCGCTCGCGATGCAATCAACTTCTTTGGCAGCGTGACCCTCGATACGCTGGATCCGCAGACCGGTCAGAGCAAGTTGCAGAATCTGTTACTCGTGACACCTGCGATTTACGGCTTGGGCGATGCCAATGATGTGGCGACCATCCGTACCAGCAATCTGATCTGGAACGGTGCCACTCAAAACCCGGGCACGGTGATCAAAGAGGGGGCCGGCACCGGAAAGGGGACGCTGGATATTCAGGCGCAACGCATCGAGCTGGGTTACGGGCCGATGCCACAACCCAATGGTCTGGATCAGAACAATCGTCTGGCGCTGGGTTTTGCCAACGTCAACCTGAGCGCCAGCGACCGTATCACCGCCAATCACAAAGGCAGCCTGGCGGTTTATCAGCAGCAGGGCGTCTACGACCCGGTCAAAGGCTACACCTACAGTGGCGGCAATCTGAATCTGCGCACACCGTTGCTGACCGGTGAAGCGGCATCGGTCAGTCTGCTCAAGGCCGGCAACAGCCTGACGCTCAGTGGCGCCGGGGCTGTCGGAGTGGCCAATGCCCTGGGGGCGGAGTTGAATCTTCAAGCCCGCGACGTCGTGCTCGACAGCCGTATCGCATTGGCCAGCGGCAAGCTGACGGTGAAGTCCGAGGGCGATCTGACCCTGGGCAGCGGAGCCGTGCTGGATATGGCCGGGCGCACCTTGCCGTTCAACGATGTCAGCAAGTACAGCTGGGGCGGCGATGTTTCGCTGTACAGCGCCAACGGAAATATCCGTCAGGCTGCGGGCTCGCGCATCGATCTGTCGGCGCAGAACAATCAGGCCGGCAACCTCAGCGTCGTCGCATTGGCGGACGCAGCCGGGATGGTCGACCTGCAAGGCGAGATTGTCGGCGGTAGCAGCGGTTACTACGACGCCGGGGGCACGTTGGTGCCGTACAAGGCCGGGGGCGTGGACATTCGTGCTCAACGCCTGGGCGGTGACGCCACTGAACAGTTCGCGGCGCTCAATCAGCGGTTGAACGCAGGTCAGGTGTTCGGCAGTCGCAGCCTGCAACTCAAGCAGGGCAATCTGGTGATCGGCGACGGTCTCAAGGCTGGCGAGGTCAATGTGTCGGTGGACAATGGCAGCCTGACGGTGGCCGGTCTGATCGATGCCAGCGGCGAACGTGTCGGCAGCATTCGTCTGTCGGCGAAAAACGGTCTGACCCTCGCGGGTAACAGCGTGCTCGACGCCCATGGTCGCGTGCTGCGGGTGGACAGCTACGGCAAGATCATCGATGCGCCGAACCGTGCCACGGTCGAACTCGGTTCCGGCGATGGCGTGCTCACGCTGGGCAGCGGCGCACGCATCGACCTGCGCCACGGTACCGATGCCGTGCCCGGTTTCCTCGCAGGGCAACATGACGGAATGCTGCGCGGCACGCTGGAACTGAACGCGCCACGCCTGGGCAACAATGACATCGCCATCGACGCCAGTGGTGCGCTGACCATTCAGGGCGCGCGTTCTATCGGGCTCAATGGTGTGCGCCGTTACACCGATGCCCGTGATGGTGTCGATCAGGCCGTCAGCGGGCGGCCTTATCAGGTCATCGATCAAGCCATGCTCGATCGCATTCACGGTGACAGCAACAACTTCATCAACGCCGCGCTGGGCAACAGTGATCTGCTGCAACGCAAACTGGCCGGGCTGAACAACGCCACCTACGCCGATGCATTCCATCTGCGGCCGGGCGTGGAAATCGCCAGCAAGACTGCCGACGGTGATCTGGTGGTGGAGGGCGATCTGGACCTTTCGGGCTATCGCTACGCCAGTCTCAATCCGCACACGCGGCTGAACCCTGCCGTTTACGGTTCAGGGGAGGCCGGCAGCCTGGTGATCCGTGCCGGCGGCAACCTCGATATTTACGGCAGCATCAACGACGGCTTCGCCCCGCCACCGGAAACCGTCGATGATGCCGGTTGGAAACTGATTGCCGGTGTGCAGCCGTTTGGCGGCGATCTGATCGTTCCGGGCACCGGCGTTTCGCTGGCCGAGGGAACGAGGTTCCCGGTGGGTGCAACGCTGAACTATGACGTGGCGATTCAGAGTGCGACCTTCGCCAGCGGTACGTTGCTGCCAGGTCAGGTGACCTTGAAAGAATCCTATACCTTCAGCGCCGGTACGGTGCTGGCTGGCGCCATTCACGACCAGAACGGCAATCTGCTGTACGCCGCAGGAACATTGCTCAGCGACAGCGTGACCTTGCCAGCCACTACGCGTCTGGGTGCAGGCATTCGCCTGAACAAGGCGACCGCACTGGACGCGATGACCTGGCCCAAGGGCGTGCCGCTTCCCGGGACTGTCGATGCAGACACCGGCAACACTGGCGGCGTTCTGTTGAGCGGTTCACTGGCCTTGTTGCGCGGGTCGCTGATTCCGTCAATGACGGACGTGAAGCTGGCCGACGGTACGTCACTGATCGAGTTGCGCCCGTTCAACGGCACGCAGCAGGGCAAGAACTGGGCAGTGGCGAGCATGTTGCCGTCTGGCAGTGCGTCGTGGTCGATGCGTGTGGTGGCCGGTGCCGATCTTGAGGCCGCCGATAACCGCATGGTCAAACCGGTGACCAGCGAAGGCAATTTGCGACTGGCGGATACGCACTATGGCGTGACGGTCACTCAAGGTGCCGCGAAACTGGTCTGGGCCGTCGGTAACCAGTATGGCTTCCCCGCCTATGAACCGATCCCCGAGGAGTACCTGATTCTGTGCGAGATCGGCCCTGGCGATTGCGCGCCGATGGCACGCTGGGTCTGGGCACCGGGCAGTGGCATGGGCGCCGATTACGAGCCCGTTCCGGATGACTACCTGATCCTCTGCGAACTGATGCCGGAATTGTGCCTGGAAAACAATCCGCAAAAATCCGCCAAGGCTCACACCCAGATGTTCAGTGTGCTGCGCACCGGTACGGGCGATCTCGACTTGATCGCGGCGGGCAATCTGAGCATGGACTCACCTTTTGGTGTGTACACCGCAGGGACGCAGTCGGCCAATGTCGATCCGCTCTATAACCAGCCACGCGGGCACCTTTCCGATACCAACTCGGTTCTGGGCAGCACGGGGGCCGACTACGAAAAATGGGTCAACGGTGGTACTGACAGCCTTTATCAGGCCTGGTATCCACAGCTGGGCGGTAACCTCACGGTCAATGCCGGTGGATCGATTTCCGGCGACTCGGTAGGGCATAAAGAGCAAACCACTTCCGGCGGTTTCCGCGACCAGATCGCCAGCGTCGCCGTCGGTAACTGGCTGTGGCGCCAGGGGACGGGCAGCGCCGATGTTCCAACCGCCTGGTGGATCAACTTCGGCAGTTACATCACTCAGCCGATACCGAACTCAACCAGCACCGACCCGTACCTGGTCGGGTTTACCGGCTTTGGTACGCTGGGCGGCGGCAACATCAGTTTGCGCGCCGGGGCTGACGCGGGCCTGTTGAAGCCCATGGGCGATTCGCGCAATTACCTGCGCAGTCAAGGGCTGATCGTGGCAGTCGGCAGCACAGGCAGAATCGGCAGCGATGGTAGCGTGCAGATGACCGGTGGCGGTGACATGGATATCCGCATAGGCGGTCAGCTCAACCCGTCGCTGCAAGCCCGGGCGGGTGATACCGGCACGGCGCGACCATTCCACGATCTGCAAGGTACGCTGATCAACCTGCGCGGCGCGGCACAATTGAGTGGCGGGGCTGTGGGCGGAATTGATCTGCAATACGGCGCGGCCTCGCAATTTAATGACCCGCGGGAGACGCGCGCTTTCGATCCGTTTACTTCCACGCTCAGCAAAGCTTCCGGTGGCCTGGTATTGATTCCCGGCGACTCGGGCATGAGCCTGAGCACCCGTGGCGATCTGGTGTTGGGCGGGGCCGGCGATCCGGGGCGAGTGAGCCTGCAGAACGCAACCCCTGTTTTCGACAGCAATGGGGACATCCAGAGAGGCGGGATCCTGAGCGGTTTTTCGTTGTGGACCGACCATACGGCGATCGACTTGTTTTCGGCGGGGGGCAATCTCACGCCCAGTACGCAGATCGCAGAGTTCGACGGTTCCAACAATCTGATCACTGGGCGAAACACTTCGCCTACGGACGGCCGGTTCGTCTATCCCTCCATCCTTCGGGCAGTGGCGGGGCAGGGGTCCATTTATGCCGGTCCGTCCGCCGCTTTTGACGGCGGACTTGGCAACAACCCGTTTAAAGCCTATTCGTTGCTGCTGGCGCCGGCGCAGTCAGGTCAGCTGGAATTGTTGGCGGGTGACTCGATCTACGCGGGTGGCTATGCGATCAATCAATCCGGTGCCAGTCCTTTGGCCATCGCTACACCATTCAATCCGGCGTTCAATCGCTTTGATGCCAATTCGCCAGGCTCACTGGTGGCCAGCAATTACAGCCGCGACGGTGTTGTTCCGGACGGAAACACGCGTTACCCGCTGTTCGCATTCGGTCCCAACAGCTATTCGGGATTGAGCAATGTTCAGCAGCCTGCACGCTTCTATGCGTTGACCGGTGATCTTGTGGGTGTACGCACAGGTGAGACCTTGAATTTCGAAATATCCAAACGTACCTGGTATGAGGCCGCCGGGCCGGTCTGGATGATCGCCGGTCGTGACATCGTCGCGTCAGGGACCAATCTTGGACAGCCAACCTCCGTGCAGCCCGAAGAGATGGGTATCAACCGCGAAAACATCACGTCCACCGGCAACCTGTTCGTCCACAATGATCCACGAGACGTATCGCGAGTGTCGGCGGGTCGCGACATTCTCTACAGCAGCTTCGATATCGCCGGGCCCGGTGTCCTCGATATCAATGCAGGGCGTAACATCCTCATGGAAAACCGCGCCAGCATCACCAGCCTCGGCTCGCTGGTCGCAGGCGATAAACAACCGGGCGCCAGCGTGGTATTGCAGGCGGGGGCAGGGGCGCAAGGTCCGGATTATTCGCGGTTCATCGCCCGTTACCTGAACCCGCAGAACCTCGCCGACCCGAATGCGTCGCTTAACGGGCAACCGGGCAAAGTGGTCAAGACTTACCTCGACGAGCTGCAGAGCTGGCTGACCCTCGGCTATGGCTTCAGCGGCAACGCCGAACAGGCGCAAGCCTTCTTCGCTGCACTGCCGAGTACCGAGCAGGCGATCTTCGCCCGTCAGGTGTATTTCGCCGAATTGCGTGCCGGCGGTCTTGAGTACAACGACGTCGACGGCCCGCGCAAAGGCAGTTACCTGCGTGGTCGCAATGCCATTGTTTCGCTGTTCCCGACCGTCGATGTGGCCGGTAACCCGATCCGTTATGACGGTGATATCACTCTTTATGGGGGCGCCGGGGTCAAGACGCTGTTCGGTGGTGACATCCAGATGCTCACCCCGGGCGGTGGTCAGGTGTTCGGCATCGAGGGCGCGGCGCCACCGTCCACGGCGGGGATCATCACCCAGGGTTCGGGCAACATTCAGCTCTATTCCCAGGGCAGCATTCTGCTGGGACAGAGCCGGATCATGACGACGTTTGGTGGCTCGATCCTTGGCTGGTCAGCCGAGGGCGACATCAACGCCGGTCGCGGTTCGAAAACCACCGTGGTCTACACCCCGCCGAAACGCGTTTACGACACCTGGGGCAACGTGACCCTGTCGCCATCGGTGCCGAGCACCGGCGCCGGTATCGCCACGCTCAACCCGATTGCTGAAGTGGCGCCGGGGGACATCGACCTGATCGCGCCGCTGGGCACCATCGATGCGGGCGAGGCGGGGATTCGCGTCTCGGGCAACGTCAACATCGCCGCGCTGACGGTGGTCAACGCCGCCAACATCTCGGTGCAGGGCAAGGCGACCGGCGTGCCGGTGGTCTCGGCGGTCAACACCGGGGCGATCACCTCGGCCAGTTCCGCTGCGTCCTCGGCAACCCAGGCGGCCGAAGACGTCGCCCGTCAGCAGCAAGCCGCGTCGCGCCAGAATCAGGCTTCGGTATTCACCGTGCAGGTGCTCAGCTTCGGCAACGAACAACTGGCCCCGACCCGCGATGGCGCCAGCCGCGCACCGACACCGGGCTACAACCCCAACAGCCCGGTGCAGGTGCTGGGCGCCGGGGCGCTGGATGAACAGGCGAAGCAGCAGCTGACCGAGGAGGAGCGGGGACAGCTGACGTTGTAAAGGACTCTCGTGTAGTACGCTTCGGGCGGCCGTTTGGCCGCCCTTTTTTTATGTTGCTGAAGTTGAGGGGTATTTTTGTCGGGCGTGAAGCACCCTCAGTATTTTGATATGGCCATTCACTCGATAAACCAGCAGATAGTTCGGATGAATCACCATTTCGCGAGTGCCAGGTACTCGGCCGGGTCGGTAACCATAAGGTATTGATGAAAGTCGCTGTGCTGCTGCACCCACCTTGTTTCTTAGCGAAATTGAAGCGTTGGTGTTGTGTTGCTCGATGTATTTGAAGATATCAGCCAGTTGACGCGAGGACTTGCTGCTCCATTCAAGCAGCAGAGCGGCGCTTCCTGCGCATCTCTTCCAGCATCTGGTCGAGCATTGCCATAACTTCATCATGGGGAATGCCAGGACTTGGATCATCAAGTGCATCCTGTACCTCCGCACGAAACCAGCGATCGTAGCTCTCTGCCTCTTCTTCGGATTCGAAGTCAGAGTAAAACGGGGAATGCAATATGCTCATAGTGATCTCCGTGATCAATTTCAGCAGTTTAAGGGGGAATGGCCCATTGTCGTCACTGGCAGACGATGTACCCCATGAGCCCTTGAAGAACCATGGGATAACGAAGCCCAGTATCTGCAAGCACCCCTTTGAAATCTGCCGGACGTTTCCCACCGTTGTCCGGCAATCTCGACCGCCGCTGTAGGCCTATTCCTCCTCTCTGTTTTTCAGGTTCCCAGCCTACAAATCCGCGCGCGCCTTCCTACAAAATGCACTCAGAACGCATACGGAATACTCACCTTCGCCCACAACATTTCCCCCTCTGGCCGGTTCTCCACGTCGAATTCCTTGGCCCAGCGAATCTCGGCGCTGGCGTACTTGAGGAAGGTGAAGTGCAGCGCCGGGCCGATGGCGAAGACCTTGCCGCGTACGCCGTCGTTCACGTCTTCGCCGGCGAATTGCACGGTGTGGCCGAACTGTTTGTCGTCGGTGGTCTGCTTGAGGTAGTAACCGTTGATGCCGAGCATCAGGTCGTCGGTGATCTTGTAGCTGGCCGAATAATCGAAGTGGAAGATCTGCCCGGATTTGTAGTCGGTGTCCTTGTTCTTCTCGTTGAAGCTGTAGGTGGTCTTCATCGAGACTTCGGTCTTGTCCGTCGGCAGCCAGGTGAAGGAGAACAGCGGTTTGTAGGTGTAGAAATTGTTGCTGGTGTTGGCCAGCCGGTCGACGCTGTATTCGCCGGTGGGCACGGTGATTTCCACGGCGGCGCCGAGGGTCAGGTCCTTGCCCATGTCCCACAGGATGATCGGCGCGATGGTGGTATCGCCCATGCCTTCACGGGTGTCGCTCAGGCCGAACACCGAGACTTCCTGTTTGAGCCACGGCTGGGCGATGTAACCGGCCAGGCGCCCGCCGAAGATCCGCACCGGGCTCAGGTAGTCGAGGCGCGGGATCACGGCGGTGGATTCGATCTCGACATTCGGCACCTTGCCGCCGAACGAGCTGATGTTGAGCTTCCGCGCCTTGTAGTGGTTGTAGTAGAGGTTGAAGGCGACCATGTTCTCCGGAAGGCTGTCGACTTCCATCGGCAGCATGAAGAAGCCGTCGGTGCCGGGGCCGATGTTGTCGACGCCGGCTTCGGTGGCCAGCGCCGGCAGGGTCGCGGCGCAGCCAAGCAGGCTCAGCGCCAGTCGCAGAGGGAATGTCGCGCGGTTCGGGGTCATGTCCGTCCTCATTATTATTGTGTTTTGGGCGCAACGCCGGCACGCAGGGCGCCCGGCCACTATAGAAATAAGCCCTTGGCGCACGCCGCGGCAGGGTATTGGCGGACACGGAAGGGGGCTTCTGCGGACAGCCCGTCAACCCTGTGCTAACTTCCTTCGACATAACCGGTAACAAAAATAACAATTCAGCGTGATCCGGAATGTCAGCCTCCATGAACGTAAAAGTCCAAGACCCGACCTTCGAACTGGCGCTGGTGTCGCCATTTCTCCTGCAAACCCTGGCCGAAGTCGCCGCCAACAAGGGCATCGAGCCGCAAAGCCTGTGCCGTGGCCTGGGTTTTGATTTCGAGGATTTGCAGGATCCGGCGCAGCGGATTTCCTACCGCCAGGCCGTGGCCATGATCCAGCGTGCGCTTAAGGCTTTACCCAATCAGGGACTGGGCCTGTGGGTCGGGGCGCAGAACGTGCTCGGTACGCTGGGGCTGCTCGGGCATGTGTTGTCGCTGTGCAAGACCTTGCGCGACGCGTTCGAAATCGGGGTTCGGCATCAACACACTTCCGGCGGAATCGTTGTTTCCAGCGTCGATGTGGTGGGCGATCAGGTGTACGTCGACGTCGAATGCCGGTTGCCATTCGCCGAAGTGCAGGTGTTTGCGGTTGAAGAGTTTTTCGCCAGCCTGCTGGTCTACGGCCGGGCGCTGGTGGGCGAGACGTTCAAGCCGATTGCCGTGGAGTTCATGCACGCCGCGCCGGATTACGTGGATGAGTACCGGCGGCTGCTGGGGCCGGAGGTGCGCTTCGGGTGTCTGCACAATCGCATGCTGATCGACGTGCAATGGCTGGATGTGAACCTGCCCAATCATCATTCGCTGGCGCTGCGTCAGGCGGTCAAGTTGCTGGAGCTGGAAGCGGCGCAGGTTCACCAGAAACTCGATCTGATCCAAGCTGTGGAGCGGGCGATTGCCCGGGATCTGAGTCGGGGCAGTCACATTGAAAAGATTGCTGGTGACTTGAATATGAGCAGCCGTACTTTGCGCCGGCGGTTGACTGAACATTCGCTAACGTTTGAGGCGCTGCTGGAGCAGGTGCGCCAGGCACGCACCATGAGTTTGCTGGCCAATCCTGATATGCCGATCGAGCGGATTACCGAGGAAGTCGGTTACAGCGACGTTCGCAGTTTTCGGCGGGCGTTCAAGCGCTGGACGGGGAAGAGTCCGAGTGCGTGGCGCAGCGAGTGCGTCATCTGATCCCACACAAATCCTCCGGCTACAGTTAAACTCCGCGCTCTTTCCCAAGGAGTTCACATGAGTTACTACCAGCCGGGCATCCTCGCCACCCCAGTTCCGCCGCAAGCACGTCACCTGTTTTTCGCCCTCGAATCGGTTGAAGCGCTGCCGCAGGCGATCGACAACCTGCTGAACCTGGTGGACGGCAAGTCGGCGGTGGTCGGTTTCGGTGAATCCCTGGCCAAGGCCCTGAATGTGAACATCGACGGCCTGCGCAGCTTCCCGGCGCTGACCGGCGTCGGCGTGGAAAACCCGTCGACCCAGCACGCCCTGTGGGTCTGGCTGCACGGCGTCGATCGTGGCGAGCTGCTCAACCGCAGCACCGCGCTTGAGGCCGCACTGGCCCCGGCGCTGCGTCTGGTGCAGATGCAGGAAGCTTTCCGCCACAAGGACGGTCACGACCTCACCGGTTATGAAGACGGCACTGAAAATCCGCATGACGAAGCCGCCATCGCCGCCGCACTGCAAAGTGAAGGCGCTGACGGTCTGGTCGGCGGTAGCTTCGCCGCGATCCAGCAATGGCAGCATGACCTCAAGGGTTTCCATGCGCTGTCCGCCGAAGACAAGGACAACATCATGGGCCGTCGCCTGAGCGACAACGAAGAGATCGACGACGCGCCGGTGTCCGCCCACGTCAAACGCACCGCCCAGGAAAGCTTCGCCCCGGAAGCCTTCGTCTTGCGTCGTTCGATGCCGTGGATCGAAGGCGACCGCGCCGGCCTGATGTTCCTGGCGTTCGGTTTCTCCCTCGACGCCTTCGAAGCGCAATTGCGCCGCATGAGCGGTCTGGAAGATGGCATCACCGACGGTCTGTATCGCATCAGCCGGCCGATCACCGGCGGCTACTACTGGTGCCCGCCGCTGCAAAACGGCCACCTCGACCTGCGCGCACTGCGCATCGGCTGAGGCACAAGCATGAACGTGGTGCGTTGGGGCATGATCGGTTGCGGCAGCGTCGCTGAACGCAAGAGCGGGCCGGCCTTCTACAAGGCGCCCGGTTCGGCGTTGGTGGCGGTGATGGGGCGACGCCTCGAAGCCGTGACCGATTACGTCACGCGCCACGGCATCGCCCGGACGTACACCGACGTCGATGCCCTTATCAACGACCCCGAGGTGGACGCGGTGTACATCGCCACGCCCCCCGACAGTCACCACGCCTACAGCCTGAAAGTCGCCGCCGCCGGCAAGCATTGCTGCGTGGAAAAACCCATGGCCCTCAACGCCGGGCAAAGCCGCGAGATGCAGCAGGTGTTTGCCGACGCCGGTCTGCACCTGTTCGTCTCCTATTACCGCCGTTCGCTGCCGCGTTTCCAGCAGGTTCGGCAATGGCTGGAGCAGGGCCGCATCGGCGAAGTCCGGCACTTGAGCTGGACGCTGACCAAGGCACCATCGCCCAAGGATCTGGACGGCAGCGCAAACTGGCGCACCGATCCGGCGGTGGCCGGTGGCGGGTATTTCGCGGATCTGGCCAGCCATGGGTTTGATCTGTTCCAGTACCTGCTCGGCGACATCGTTGAAGTCGCCGGCTTCACCGCGCGCCAAGCCGGGTTGTATGCGGCGGAAGATGCGGTCAGCGCCAGTTGGCGATTCGCCTCGGGCGCGTTGGGCATGGGCTGCTGGAGCTTTGTTGCGGACCGGCGCGAGGATCGGGTCGAGATCATCGGCAGCCAAGGGCGAATCGGTTTTTCGGTGTTCGACGAGCATCCGGTCGAGCTGCATGCCGATGAACACATCAGCCTGGAAATCCCCCATCACGAACACATCCAGTGGCACCACGTGCTGGGCATGAACGCGCAGATTCGCGGTGAGTCGCAGCACCCGGCAATCGCCGCCGAAGCCCTCAAGACCGATTGGGTCATGGATCAGATCCTCAAGCGCCACTGAAGGCGCATCTAAGGTTATGCCCAAACAATATTTCTCAAGCTTGTCATAACGTCTCTAAGATCACGTCATAACTCGTTATAACAAGTGATCCCGTGATGACCGATAACGTTCTCTCCCTTGGCAGCGTTCCTCTGCACACCCAACTGCGCGACGTGCTGCGCGCCCGGATTCTCGACGGCGAATACCCGCAAGACAGCCAGATGCCGTCCGAAAGCGAGCTCGGCACGCTGTTCAAGGTCAGCCGCATCACCGTGCGCCAGGCCCTGGGCGATCTGCAGAAAGAAGGGCTGATCTTCAAGATCCACGGCAAAGGCACCTTCGTCGCCAAACCCAAAACCTTTCAAAACGTCAGCACCCTGCAAGGCCTCGCCGAGTCCATGACCGGCCGTGGCTACGAGGTGATCAACCGCCTGCGCAGCTTCAAATTCATCGCCGCCGACAAACTGGTCGCCGAGCGTTTGCAGGTCGCCGAAGGCGAAATCGTCGCGCAGATAAAGCGTGTACGGCTGATCAACCGTGAGCCGATCTCGCTGGAAATCACCTACCTGCCCAAAGCCGTCGGCGAACGGCTGGAGAAGGCTGATCTGGTCACCCGCGACATCTTCCTGATCCTCGAAAACGACTGCGGCATCGCCCTCGGCCACGCCGATCTGGCCATCGACGCGGTGCTGGCCGACAGCGACCTGACCCAGGCGCTGAACGTCGAGGCCGGCTCGCCGATCATGCGCATCGAGCGTCTGACCCACGACGCCAACGGCCAGCCGCTGGACTTCGAACACCTTTACTACCGTGGCGATGCGTTCCAGTACCGCCTGCGGATCGACCGGCAAAAAGGGGCCTGAACATGACCCGCAATACTCTCGAACAGGAATACGACATCGTCGTGATCGGCGGCGGCACCGCCGGCCCGATGGCCGCGATCAAGGCCAAGGAAAAGAACAAGGAATTGCGCGTGCTGTTGGTCGACAAGGCCAACGTCAAACGCAGCGGCGCGATCAGCATGGGCATGGACGGCCTGAACAACGCGATCATTCCCGGCCACTCGACGCCGGAGCAGTACACCAAGGAAATCACCATCGCCAACGACGGCATCGTCAATCAGGCGGCGGTCTATGCCTACGCGACGCACAGTTTTGAAACCATCGAACAACTCGACCGCTGGGGCGTGAAGTTCGAGAAGGACGAAACCGGCGATTACGCGGTGAAGAAAGTCCACCACATGGGCGCCTATGTGCTGCCGATGCCGGAAGGGCACGACATCAAGAAAGTCCTCTATCGCCAGTTGAAGCGGGCGCGGGTGAGCATCACCAACCGCCTGGTCTGCACCCGTTTGCTGACCGACGAGGAGGGCGCCGTCAACGGTGTGATGGGGTTTGACTGCCGCACCGCCGACTTCCATGTGATCAAGGCCAAGGCAGTGATCCTCGCTTGCGGTGCGGCCGGGCGACTCGGTCTACCGTCCTCGGGTTACCTGATGGGCACCTACGAAAACCCGACCAATGCCGGCGACGGTTACGCGATGGCGTATCACGCCGGTGCGGAACTGGCGAACCTCGAGTGCTTCCAGATCAACCCGCTGATCAAGGATTACAACGGCCCGGCCTGCGCCTATGTCACCGGCCCGTTGGGCGGCTACACCGCCAACAACAAGGGCGAACGCTTTATCGAGTGCGACTACTGGAGCGGGCAGATGATGTGGGAGTTCCACCAGGAACTGGAAAGCGGCAACGGTCCGGTGTTCCTCAAGCTCGATCACCTGGCCGAGGAAACCATCCAGAACATCGAGGAAATCCTGCACAGCAACGAGCGCCCGAGTCGCGGCCAGTTCCACGCCAATCGCGGCACCGATTACCGCACGCAGATGGTCGAGATGCACATCTCGGAAATCGGTTTTTGCAGCGGCCACTCGGCGTCCGGGGTGTGGGTCAACGAGCGCGCCGAAACTTCGGTGAAAGGTTTGTACTCGGCCGGTGACATGGCCGCTGTGCCGCACAACTACATGCTCGGCGCATTCACCTACGGCTGGTTCGCGGGTAGTAACGCTGCCAAGTTTGTCGCCGGGCGCGAGTTCTCCGCGCTGGATGCCGAGCAGATCGAAAAGGAAAAAGCCCGGGTCTACGCACCGCTGGATCGCGAACACGGTCTGCCGCCGGCCCAGGTCGAGTACAAGCTGCGACGCTTCGTCAACGACTACCTGCAACCGCCGAAAGTGACCAAGAAAATGGAAATCGGCCTGCAACGCTTCAGCGACATCGAGCGCGATCTCAACGAGATGAAGGCCAACAACGCCCACGAACTGATGCGCGCCATGGAAACCAGCGTGATTCGCGACTGCGCCGAAATGGCCGCCCGCGCCTCGCTGTTCCGCGCCGAAAGCCGCTGGGGCCTGTACCACTACCGCGTCGATCACCCGCAACGGGACGACCGCGAATGGTTCTGCCACTGCCACCTGAAGAAGGGCGAAGACGGGCGCATGACCAGTTTCAAAAAAGCCGTCGAGCCTTACATCATCCCGCTCGATGCCGAAGAAATGCAGGCTTACGACCGCCTTCGGGTCGGCGCTTTCGCCGCTTGATGCACCACTAGAGAGAGTCCGAACCATGGCCTATCAAGCCCAGGAAATTTTCTTCCGCTCCAATGCCCCCGTCACCGTGGACGAGGACAAATGCATCGCCGAAAAGGGCTGCACCGTGTGCGTCGACGTCTGCCCGATGGACCTGCTGGCGATCAACCCGGCCACGCAAAAGGCCTACATGGCGTTTGATGAATGCTGGTACTGCATGCCTTGCGAAAAGGACTGCCCGACCGGCGCGGTGAAAGTCGAAATCCCGTATCTGCTTCGCTAAAACGCTATCCGGCAACACCGGACGCCTGATTCAACACACCCCTCGTTTCCCACCGCGCCCTGATCGCGGCGGAGACGAACATCCTATAAATGATTCGAGGGGATTCAACCATGTTGCGTGCAGCAATCGCCGGTCTGGTACTGGCTTCGTTCACCTTGTCGGCCTCGGCCGAAACCATCCGCATTGCCATCGGCACCCAGGACACCACCATCAACTGCGCCGCCGGCGGCCTGTTGATTCGCGAGCTGGGCCTGCTCGACAAATACCTGCCTCACGACGGCGCCTACAAGGACGCCAAGTACGACGTGCAGTGGAAGAACTTCACCAGCGGCGCGCCGCTGACCAACGAGATGGTCGCCGGCAAACTCGACTTCGGCGCCATGGCCGATTTCCCCGGTGCGTTCAACGGCGTAGCGTTCGAAACCGCCGGCAAACACAGCCTGTTCATCAGCGTGCTGTCGGGCAGTATCAAGGGCAGCGGCAACGGCATCGTGGTGCCGAGCGCGTCCGGCGTGCAGTCGTTGAGCGAGCTCAAGGGCAAGACCATTTCCGTGCCGTTCGCCTCCACCGCCCACGGCATGTTGCTGCGCGCCGTGGCGGAGCAAGGCTGGGATCCGCTGAAGGACGTGAACATCATCGCCCAGCCGCCAGAGGTCGCAGGCTCCGCGTTGCAGGCCGGCAAGATCGACGCCCACGCCGACTTCGTGCCGTTCGCCGAACTGTTCCCGAGCCGCGGCTTCGCCCGCAAGATCTACGACGGCGCCCAGGCCAATGCGCCGACTTTCCACGGTGCGCTGGTAGATCAGGCCTACGCGAAAAAGTACCCGGAAATCGTCGTCGCCTACCTGCGTGCCAGCATCGAAGCCAATCAACTGCTGGCCGCCGAACCGGAGAAATACAGCGAACTGATCGCCAAGGTCACCGGCGTCGATGCCGAGGTCAATTACCTGTTCCACGGCCCGCTCGGCGTGCAGACCCGCGACCTGAGCTGGAAGCCGGAATATCGCCAGGCTGTGGGCACCGCGATTGACACGTTGAAGCTGCTGAAGAAGGCCGATCGCGGGCTCGATCTGAATACCTTTATCGACGATCAGTACATCCGCGCGGCGTTCAAGGCTTCGAATCTGGATTACACCGCGCAACTGGCCAACTACGCGCAAACGCCGTTGAAGTCGGTCGATGCGGTGACTGGGAAAGCCATATCGGATTTCAGCCATGTCGCGGAAATCTGGGTGCGGGGTGAGGACAAGGTCCGGCGGTATGCCTCGGCTGAGGAGGCGTTTACCGCACTGGCCGGCCTGAAGGCGGAAGGCAAGAACATCCGGGCGGTGTATGCGCAGGCGAGTGACAGCGGGATCAAGTTGCTGGCGGAACAGGCGTGGTTTGCCAGTGATGCGAAGGGGCGCCTTAGCGCGTTTTTGCTCAAGGGGCAGGCGCAGCAATACGCGTCGGCGCAGGGCGGGAAGGTGTTCGACTTCACCGATGCCACGACCCAGGCCGTTGCCAGTCGTTAACTCAAACGTAGATCGTTCCCACGCTCTGCGTGGGAATGCCGCCATGGACGCTCTGCGTCCACTGTGACGCGGAGCGTCACGGGATGCATTCCCACGCAGAGCGTGGGAACGATCAGAGGTGATATATGTTTTCACGCTGGATCCCCCGAGCCGCCTCATTGCTCCTCTGCCTGCTCTTCTGGCAACTAGCCGCCAGCCACCACTGGAACCTCGGCCTGGTCACCTTCGCCAACGTCCCAACCCCGCTGGCCGTGATCGAAGCTGCCCTCGGCCTCGGCGACTCCGGCAAGCTCATCCAGCACCTGACCGCCAGCCTCGGCCGGGTCTTCGCCGGCTACCTCGCCGCACTGGTGATCGGCATCGCCCTGGGCCTGGCCATCGGCCGTTCAAAGTGGGCCGAAGACTTGCTGCTGCCGCCACTGGAAGTGTTGCGCCCGATCCCTGCCGTGGCCTGGATTCCACTGGCGATCCTGATGTTCCCGTCGTCGGAACTGTCGATGGTCTTCATCACCTTCACCGGCGCGCTGTTCCCGATCCTGCTCAACACCGTGCACGGCGTCGAAGGCGTCGACCCGCGCCTGATCGCCTCGGCCAAAAGCCTCGGGGCCGGGCGTCGGGCGATCCTGCTGGAAGTGATCCTGCCGGGCGCCGCACCGAGCATCATCACCGGCCTCGCCATCGGCATGGGCACGTCGTGGTTCTGTCTGGTGACCGCCGAAATGATCTCCGGCCAGTTCGGTATCGGTTACTACACCTGGGAGTCCTACACCATTCAGAACTACGCCGACATCGTGGTCGGCATGTTGCTGATCGGCGTGTTGGGCATGGGCAGCAGCCTGCTGATCAAACGCCTGGGCGGGCTGTTCACGCCCTGGCACCGACCACGAGGAAAAGCCTGATGAGCGTGATGCAAACTCCGGAAGGGCGGATCGACATCCGACAGTTGTCCATCGTCCTTGGCGAAGGCCCGCAAGCCTTTGAAGCGGTGCAGGGCCTGGATTGCCAGATCGAGCCGGGCCAGTTCGTGTGCATTCTCGGCCCGTCCGGTTGCGGCAAATCAACCTTGCTCGGTGCGCTGGCCGGGCATCTGCAGCCCCATGGCGGGCAGTTGAAAGTCGATGGCGCCGAAGTGTCTGGCCCGTCACCGCAGCGCGGCATGGTGTTCCAGCATCACACGCTGTTCCCGTGGCGCACCGTGCGCGACAACGTTGCCTTCGGCCTGAAAATGCGCGGCATCGGCAAGGCCGAGCGCCATCGCGCCGCCGACGACATCCTCAAACTGGTCGGCCTCGAAGGCTTCGCCGAACGCTGGCCCGATCAACTTTCCGGCGGCATGCAGCAACGGGTGGAGATCGCCCGGGTGCTGGTCAATCGCCCCCGGCTGTTGCTGATGGACGAACCCTTCGGCGCACTGGATGCGCTGACCCGACTGAACATGCAGGAACTGCTGCTGGATATCTGGACGCGAATTCGCACCACCGTGGTGTTCGTCACCCATGACATCGATGAAGCGCTGTTCCTCGCCGATCGCTTGCTGGTGATGAGCGCACGGCCGGGGCGAATTATCGAAGACTTGCGCCTGGATTTCCCCCGGCCACGCACCACCGAACTGGTGACCAGCCACGAGTTCTCGCGCCTCAAGCGCCACTGCCTCGACCTGCTGCGTCACGACAACGACCGACCGCTGCCGCGCCTCAATCCGCTCGGTTTGCCTCCTGAAAACTCCTTGCCGCGATTTGCCCTATGACCTCATTTTTTGCTGTGACCGATAACGACGACATTCTCGCCCTGCAACCGCGCCTGACCGCCGATGACGCCGGTGTGCGGCGGATTGCCCTGATCGATCTGGCCGACCTCGAAGAGCCGGACGGTCTGCTCTGGCTGGTCGAGCGCCTGGCCGAAGACCCCGCCGAAGAGGTGCGTGCCGAAGCGGCGCGTTTATTGGAAGCCTGGGAAGACGAGCCGGTGGTTGAAGCGTTGTGCCAGGCGCTGACGGATCCGTCGCCGGCGGTGCAAGCCGCAGCGGCGCAGAGCCTGAGCCTGCTCAAGACCGAAGCGGCGGGCAGGGTGATTCTGCCGTGGACCGCCCATGCCGAAACCGGCGTGCGGATTGCTGCGTTCCGGGCCTTGCGTGAATTGCGTTTCCCCGGCGCTGCGCCGGCCGCGATTCAGGCGCTGAACGATGCCGACGCCAGTGTCCGCCGCGAAGCCGTTGGCGTGCTCGGCTGGCTCAAGCAGCTCGACGCACTGCCGGCCCTGGCCCGATTGGCGAGTGATGACCCGGACACCGAAGTGCGCCGCGCCGCTACCGGCGCCCTGGGTTTGGCAAGTGACGCCGAAGTGCTGCCCGCGTTGCGTCAGGCCCTGCAGGACCACGCCTGGCAAGTGCGCGAAGAAGCCGCGACCACCCTCGGCAAGGTCGGCCATACCGACGCCGGGCCGGCGCTGATCGAAGCCTTGGCCGACGACTACTGGCAGGTTCGCCTGCGCGCCACCCGCAGCCTCGGGCGCCTCAAGTACGTCGCAGCCCTCGACGCCCTGATCGACACCCTCGGCCATCGCATCAGCAACCTGCGCAAGGAAGCCGCGCTGGCCCTCGGCGAATTGAACGATCGCGGGGCAGTGGCGGCGTTGCAGGCCGCGCAGGACGACGGCGACCCGGAAGTGCGCAAAGCCGTGCGGATTGCCTTGAGTCAGCTGCAATGAATCCGCTGTCGGTCGGTAATTCCCAAAGTGAACACCGGTTGCGGCTGAGCTGGCCGGATGGCCGCGAGCAGTTGCTCGATCATGCCGAACTGCGCCGCCAGTGCCCGTGCTCGCAATGCCGGGCGTTTCGCCTGCGGGGCTCGCCACCGTTGGTTGACCCGCGTGTGCGGGTCATCGAATTGAACGCTCAGAGCTACGGCCTGCAACTGGTGTTCAGCGACGGCCATCAGCGCGGGATTTACCCGTGGGCCTATCTGGCGCAGCTGGATGGGATCACTGGCCCGCCGTCATCGCCGGCCGGCAGCCATGGAAAATATCCAGCCCCGGCTGATACAGCGACGTCCTGACCTCGAACAACCCGAGCACCGAATGGAACAGGTTGTCGTGGCTCAGATCCGACTGGCCGCTTTTGCCTTGCAGGCAACCACGGTCGATGCCGAGTTGCGAGAGGGTGTTGTTGCCGAACCACATCACCATCGGCACATGAGTCTGGGCTTCCGGCGCCAGCGCATAGGGCGCGGCGTGCAGGTACAGGCCGTTCTCGCCCAGCGATTCGCCATGGTCGGACACGTACAGCATCGACGTATCGAGGTGGTCCTGATTGCGCTTGAGCAGCTCGATCACCTTGGCCAGGAAATGGTCGGTGTAGAGGATCGTGTTGTCGTAGACGTTGACCAGTTCGTCACGGCTGCAACTGCCCAGCTGATTGGTGTGGCAGATCGGTTTGAAGCGCTCCATGTCCTTCGGATAGCGCTCGTAGTATTCCGGGCCGTGGCTGCCGTCGGCGTGCAGGACGATGATCGCGTTGCCCTTGAGGCTGTCGATGTAGCCTTGCAGGTCGGCCAGCAGCGCTTCGTCGAGGCAGTTGTTGCCGTCGCAGAACGGCCCCGGCTGGTTCTTCGCGATGTCGCGGTTCGGCACGCGCAGGCAGGTGCCCTTGCAGTCGCTGTTGTTGTCCAGCCACAGCACCTGCACGCCGGCCCGTTGCAGGATGTCCAGCAGGCCTTCGTAGGTTTTGCCTTTCTTGTCGCTGTAGTCCTCGCGCGGGAACATCGAGAACATGCACGGCACCGACACCGCCGTCGAAGTGCCGCAGGAATGCACATTGGTGAAGTTGAGGATGTCGAGTTTGCTCAGCTCCGGATTGGTCTCGCGCTCGTAACCGTTGAGCGAGAAATGGTCGGCCCGGGCGGTTTCGCCGACCACGAACACCATCAGCGATTTCTTCTCGCGAGCGGCTGCCTTAGCGCTCATCACTGCGTCTTCGCCGATGGCCTGCACCACGAAATGCTTTTTGATCCCCAGCCGCTGCTTGGTGTATTTGCTGATCGCGTAGATGTAGTTGGTCGGGTTGATGAAGTGGGTGAGCTTGTCTTCCTCGCGAAAGATCGGCGCGTAGGTCGAATAGAACGCGCCCACCGAAGCGCCGATCACCAGCACGCAAGCCGCGATCACCAGAACCTTGTTCAGCAAACCCCGAAAGAACGGCCGATAAACCACCGGCCAGCGCCAGATCAGCACGGCTGGCAACACGCCGAGCAACAGCACGTAAGCCAGCAATTTGCCGCTGAACAGCGCCGTGGCTTCCCCGGGATTGGTTTCGAACACGTTCTGGATCATCACCGTGTCGATGGTGATCCCGTATTCGTTCATGAAATACGCCGCGCAGGCCGAGAGCAGGGCCACCAGCGTCAGCACCGGTTTCAGCGTCCAGCGAAACGAGATCAGCGTCAGCAGCAGTGTGATCGCCGCCCAGAGAAACAGCCCGAAGGACGCGAAAAACGCCAGTTTGTGCACGCCTTGCAAGGTGATCAGCGTTCCCAGCGCCTTCCAGGTCGCCAGGTTGTACAGCGCCACCAGTGCCAGCGAAAACAGCAGCACCAGGCGGGTCGGAGTGATGGACGGTAAACGCAGTCCTTTGCCCAAAGCCATTTCGATACTTTCCTCTACGTCAGTCGAAAACCCATACGGTTACGCGCGTAACTATAGAAGAACAATAGTAAAAAAATCGTAAACATCCTGCAGATGGTCAGACTGGAGGGAGGGTGGGAGACGGCTGGCGCTTTGAATTAGCCATCTGTCAATTTTGTTTGTTAAAAAATTGACGATGGCAACACTTGGCGTTTAATAGAAAACGGGCAATAATGCCATGTGGCCACTATCTACAAATTAGAACTATAGTCAGTGTTTGCTGCAATGCAATTAATTCAGCTTATAAAACGATTTGCCAGAAGAGTAATGGTAAAAATATGAAAGTAGGGAAGCTAAAGGGTGTTGATGTAGTTAATGGTGATGAATATCTAATTTGTAAGGTTGATTTTTTCTCTGAAGATCTTGAGGCTTCAATTAGAAGGAACTTATCGAGGATTTGTAATGGGGCAGAGCAGAGTAAAAGCGCAAGTCGGATGTATAGCTATTCTACAACGTTAAGTTGTTTCTTTTCTCGCTACGAAAACAAAGCAGATACTACAAAAAAAGGAATGCTTGGAGAGCTCCTTACACATATTCTCGCGATTGAGCTGTTTTCGGGTTTTGAAACAATATCTCCTTATTTTAACTTGGAGGAGAAAAGTATTAGAAAAGGGTTTGATTTGCTTCTGTTTGATCCAGGGGAAAGTGCTGTATGGATTACCGAAGTGAAGTCTGGTCATTTACATAAAGATAAAGATCAGACACAAACCACTCAAGAGCTACTTGCTGCTGCTAGGAATGATTTGAATGTGAGGCTTAATGAGAATGAGCTTAATCACTGGCAGAATGCAATTCATGCGGCGAGAGTGGCCGTCGAAGGGGTTAAAGACTATAAGTCAGCTGTAATTTCTATCTTGGAAAATAGAGGGGAGTGCGTGCTGGATAAGCGCGCCTCCAGTAAGGATAACTCTGTAATTTTAGTCGCGACACTTTTTCATGATGTGTCTCAGCCCGTCGATGTAGAGAAGGTCAAAGAAATTTCTATAAATCTCGCTGCAAAAAAGATGTTTAAGAGATTTGTTTTGGTTTCTATTCAAAAAAACACTATAGAAAAAATAGAAGATTTTCTGAAGAGGGAGGCGCTTAATAATGCCTGAACGTAAGCCCGCAGAGTTGACTTTAAGACAGCTTGCTAATACGTCATTTTCTGGTATTTATAGAAAGTTGCTATCGAAAGAAAAGCTTTCAGACAGGGAAAGTATTCAGCTTTTGTCGATTTCCATTGTTTTGATTAATCAGCAGTGTTCGAATCTTAAGAGGCTCGGCTATCGGATTGCTTTGTTTTATGGGAATGTTTCCGGTAATTACGATGCCTTGAATGAAATAGCTATAAATAATGGCTTGATTCCAGTTTCCTCAGTTATTTCCGCTGAAGAGGAATTGGGTGGAGATAGAAAAGACTCTTTTGGTTTTAATTATATATCTAGCTATATTGATAATTTTCGCGATGGGGGTATGGTATTAACTGAGCAGCAAATGGATCTAAGGAGATATTTTTTAGAAAAGAATGAAGGGTCAATTGCAGTTATTGCACCTACTTCTTATGGGAAGTCTGAGCTTATAGTTAAGGCTTTTCAAGATAATCCAAAAGCAAGTGTGTGTATTGGTTCCTTCTAAGGCACTGTTGGCGCGGACTAAGAAAAGAATCATTGATGCGGAAATTCCTGAACTTGGGAAGATAGTTACACATCCGGAAATGTACAATGAGTTGAAGCCGGCTCGTGCATATGTACTGACTCAAGAGAGATTGGCTAGACTCCAAACGGATCAACCGAATCTACATTTTGATATTGTGTTTGTCGATGAGGCACATAATCTTTTAGCAAGTGACAAGAGGAGTGAATTGCTTGCCTCGGTTATTTGTATTGCTTACTCTAGAAATCCTGCCGCTGCATTTAAATACCTGACGCCTTTTCTCAATGATGAGTTGAGTTTAAGTTTAAGATTTGTAAAGGAAAATTTGTCAGCTTTTAGAATTAGCGAGTATTTGAAGTCTGAAAGATTCTATTTGTGCGACTTTCGTGAGGGTAAAGGGGATCGCATTAATTCGTTGTATGATCATTTTTTGGATAGGTGGTATAGCACGAACAAGGTGTACTCCGATTATTTTGATTTTATTCGTATGAATTCTTTAGGAAAAAATATTGTTTATGCGAACAAGCCTAAAAGTATTGAGATGTTTGCGGTAGATTTCGCCCAAAGCTTGCCGCCTGTGGAATGCCCACTGATTCAAAAGGCTTGTATAGAGTTGGAGTTGAATTTTGATAAGCGCTATTTGCTGATTGAGTGCTTAAGGAAGGGGGTTGTTTATCATCATGGTTCAATGCCTGATACGGTGAGATATTATGTTGAGCGACTTTTTTCTAGTTCGACGCATTTGAAGTATTTGGTTTCAAGCTCTACATTGCTCGAGGGTGTTAATTTACCTATCGAACGGTTGTTTATTTTAGATCAAAGGAAGGGCAGAAGTAATTTAGATGCGTCTCAGTTTAAGAATCTTGTTGGTCGGGTTAATAGATTTAGCGAGGTTTTTTCCCAGAAAGGTCGTGATGCATTATCTCGATTGGAGTCTCATGTTTATCTAGTAGGGACGGACAAGTACTCCAGTAAGCGCGCTGATTTGCAGGGGTTCTACAAAAAAACGGTCAAGGTTACAAATAAAGTTTTTGACAAAGTCTCGAATACGCTTCTCTTGTCGACAGAGATAAATGAGCTGAATAAGGCGGAGTTAAAAGAGGCTGTGGAAAGGCTGGAGAATTTAGAGCCGGGAGCCACTTCTAGTAAAGATGTCCGTAGAGTCAGCACTCAAGTTGGGAAGCAACTAATCGCAAACAGTGTTACGGAAATTGATATTTTTGCTAAAGAGGAAAAAATTCAAAAATCGATCGAGGAATTTTTTGCGGAAAACTCTTTGATTTCTTCTCCGTATGAGTTGATGTTGGCAATAAAGATGTTTTTTATAGATAACCTAGATGAAGGCAAAGGTTATTCTGACTTGTATCGATTGAAAAATGAAGAGGCACTAAAATTTTATTCCATGCTGATTGGTTGGAAGCTCAACAAGTACACTATAAAGCAAGTGATTTATAACTTTGTAAAGTATTGGAATGATCGTGGCGAGGGTGAAAAAAATCTAGTATTCGTGGGTAAGTGGGGTGACACTAAATTTCCAGATAGTCATTATGAACACTGGGTGGATATGTCAAAGAAAAAATGATAAGGAGAAGATAAATCTTGCAATAGTTAGAATAAAAGAAGAGGATGATTATTTTGATCATAAAATATTCAGATTTGTTGAGATATTAAACGATCAAAAAGTGATTGATCCAGATTTTTTTAAGTTGGTTAAATATGGCACTGTTGATGATGTTAAAATTCGTTTGATAAGAGATGGGTTTAGCCGTAGCCTTGTTGATTTGATTCTAAAAAAATATCGTAAGACTGTTTCATTTGATGAATTTAACCAAGTTGTCGTATCTCCAAGGTTGGTCGGGTTAATGCGCAGCGAAGACGAAAGTGACTTGCTAATACTCGAAGCTACAATGAATTTAAGGACTTAACTTAAAAAATGCTCCCACCAGATCTGGGAATCATGGTGGGAGGTAGGTCAGAAGGATTTGCTGACGCTGGCGACGACCGTCGCCGTGCACACGTCCTTGAAGCCCCAGTTGCTCAGGCACTGGCTCTGCGAGAGGTCGGTGTCGATGTAGCTCAGGCCCAGCACCATGCCGGCCAGGCTGTGGGTCAGTTTGACTTCCCACTCCCGGTAGGACTCTTCGCTATGCCCGGACGCCGAATACATATGCGGGTCCTTGAAGTCCATGTTGCCGTAGCGCAGCTTCAGCCCGGAATCCAACGGCAGTTCGGTTTCATAGCCGATGTAGCTGTAGAGCGAACTCTGTTTGCTGTCGATGCCCGGCGCGTCACTGGAGTAATAGGCCGCGAGTTTCACGCCGTAAGCGCTGAGAATCGAGTACACCTCGCTCTGGTTGAACTGGCTCTCCTTGGGGTACGCGTATTTGATGTAGCCCAGATCCAGGCTCACGGCCTCGGTCGCCTGCCACAACCAGCCGGCGTAGTAATCGACTTCCTGACGGGTTTTCAGGCCGCCACCGAAATCGACGTTCGAGCTCCACGCGCCGAGGTACAGGCCGCTGCTGTGGGCCAGGGTCAGGCCGGCCTGTACGGCCGGGTCGTTCTGGGTCTGGGAGATGCCGCGGGTGCGGTAGTCGCTGGCCAGGGTCAGGTCGACCAGCACCGCGAAATCATCGTTCAGGGGAATCGCGTGGCTGCTCAAGGGCAGCAGGCTCAAGGAAGTGAGGGCGAGCAGGGGCAAGGCTTTCATGTGAAGTCCCGTTGTTGTGGTTGTTATGGGCAGGAAGCGGGCAAGGCTGCGCCGAACCCCGGCGGCTGGCGCGGGGTCGGGCAGCGGATACGGCGATTGTTATTAGAGGGTAGGGGCGTAGACCTGACGGCCGGCGAACCAGGTTTGCAGGACCTGGGTGTCATGCAGGGCCTTGTCGTCGACGCTGAACACGTCGCGATCGAGCACGATGAAATCGGCCTGTTTGCCGGGGCTCAGCGAGCCGATCTGCTTTTCCAGGCCGATGGTTCGCGCGGCATTGGCGGTGTAGGCGTAGAACATGGTTTCGCGGTCCAGGCGTTCGTCGGCGTTGAGCACGCCCAGCGGCCCGGTGCGGGTGATGGCCTGGGCCATGGCGTTCCACGGGTTCGGCGAGGACACCGGCCAGTCGCTCGCGCCGGCAATCGTCGCGCCCTGCTTGAGCAGCGAATGCGCCGGGTATTGATAGCGAAAGGCGAGGGCGCTGACGTAAGGCTTGATCATGTCGGTGGTGTAGTCGTCGGCGCTGGCCCACAGCAGTTGCATCGAGGCAATCACGTTCAGCGGTTTGAAGCGGGCGAACTCCTTCGGGTTGACCATTTGCAGGTGGGTGATCGAGTGCGTTACGCCGCTCTGCCGGTCCTTGCGCGCCTGGGCGATACCGTTGAGAGATTCGCGCACCGCACGGTCGCCGATGGCGTGGATGTGCACCAGCCAGCCGCGCTGGTCGATGGCGCTGACCAGTTCGCCGAAATGCTGTGGATCGATCAGCAACTCGCCCTGTTTGTGCGAGTTGCTGTAGGGATCGATCATCGCGGCGCTCTGGGCCGGGTATTCGATCACGCCGTCAGCGAAGATCTTGATCCCCGGCAGCGTCAGGTTGGGGATGCCCTGAAATTGCCGGCGCACTTTGTCGAGGGTGTCGAGATCGACCGGGACGCTTTTCGGGTTGGCCACCAGCAGCGCGGCGACGTGGGCAGTCATGCCGCCGCTGTCCGACAGGGCTTTATAAGCTGGCAATACGCCGACAGTTTTCTCGGTGGGCTTGAGGGCGAATACCGGCTCGCCCGGCGCGGCGTTGGCGGCGGGGTCCATCCACGCGGTGATGCCGAGGCTGTTGTTGAAACGCACCGCCGATTGCGCGGCCTTGAGCATGTCGGCCGGGCTCGGCACCGGCATTTTAGAGGCGACCCGATCCCAACCGGCGTCGACCACAAAGCCGTTCGGTTCACCGCTGGGCAGTTTGCCGATGGTGTCTTTTTCCGCGTCCGGCAGGGTTTTCAGCAGCGCGGCGTCGATGCCCGCACGCTTGAGCATCACATTGTTGGCCCACGCCGTGTGGTGGTCGCTGCCGGTGAACACCACCGGCACGTCGGTCCATTCGCCTTGGTTGAAGATTTTGCCCAGCGCTTCAGCCTTGGCCCAATACGCCGAGCTCATGCCGGCCACGCTCAGCACATCACCATGCCGGGCCTTGCCATCGTCGCGCCAGCCGCGCAGGCGTTTTTCCAGTTCATCCAGACTGACCACGTCGTCTTCCATGTTGGCCGAGACCATTTCCAGCCCGCCGAAAATCGCGTGGGAATGGCTGTCGATCAGGCCGGGCATCAACGCCTGACCTTTCAGGTCGATGACCTGGGTGCCGGGCTCGATCAAGGCCTTGATCTGCGCATCCGTGCCGACTTTCAGCACCTTGCCGTTCTCCACGGCCAGCGCCTGAACCTTCGGTTGAGCGCGATCGGCGGTGAAAATCTTGCCGTTGAGCAGCACCAGATCGGTGGCGGCCATGGCTTCCATCGAGGCAAAACTCATAGCGGCAATCAGCAGATTTTTTGTGAAATGCGGGATGAATCTTTTCATTGAACATTTCCTTGTTATTGCGTCTGATGGCCAGATTAGTGGCTGCCAACGCCCGACAGAACGCCTCCCTCACGAAAAACGTTTTTGCCTGAATGGAAAAAGCATGGACAAGCTCGGTGCACTGAAAATGTTCGTGGTCACCGCGCAGCTCGGCAGTTTCAGCCGCGCTGCCGAACAACTGGGCAAGACCCCGTCGGCCCTGACCAAAGCGGTCAATCACCTGGAATCCGAACTCGGTGCGCGGCTGTTCGAGCGCAGCACGCGGCGGATTCTGCTGACCGAGATCGGCCGGCTGTATCTGGAAACCGCACGCCAGGTGCTGCAACGACTGGACGAGGCCAGCGAGGAAATCGAGCAGTTGCAACACGGTCTGCGCGGCAGCCTGAAAATCACCGCGCCGCTGGCCTACGGGCGGGCGTTTCTCGATCAGGTGTGTGACGGCTTTTTGCAGCAATACCCGCAGATCAGCCTGCAAGTGGATTTGTGCGACGAATTCGTCAATCTGCTGGAAAGCGGCTACGACCTGGCGTTGCGCGAGGGCCATGACGACTTGCCGGGGTTGATCGCGCGGGTGGTCGGCAGCAATCGCCTGGCGCTGTGCGGCAGCCCCGAATACCTGGCGCGCAAGGGCCTGCCGGTGACGCCGCAAACCCTCGATCAGCATGAATGGCTCCTGTACCGGCATCCGTTGCTCAGCCGCGAATTCTGGTGGGCCGAACGCGACGGTCAGCGTCTTAGCCTGGCGCAACCGGCGGCGCCGCTGTTGCGCAGTGACAATTACGACCTGCTGCTGGCCAGCGCTCTGGCCGGGCGTGGCTTGCTGCACACACCATTGTGGAGCGCTGCGCCGTATATCGCCGACGGGCGACTGGTGCGGGTCATGGCTGATTACGAGATCGACCCGGACAGCTTCGGCCCGCACATTCTGGCGGTGTACCCGAGCCATCGACGGGCGACGGCCAAGGTTGTGGCGTTTATCGACTACATCGCGGAGTTTCTGGCGGAGCGCGGTTTGAGCTGACTCCGTGCTTCTGATCGTTCCCACGTCGAGGCGTCGAACCGTCCGCGTGGGAATGCAGCCCGTGACGCTCCGCGTCACTGGACGCGGAGCGTCCCTAGAGGCATTCCCACGCAGAGCGTGGGAACGATCAGTCACCAGGGTTTGAGCTGACTGGCGGTGCTTGTCAGGAAAATCCCACAGGAGTACAAATGTACTCCATGACGACTCTGACTCCCCGCCGTACCGCCATTCTGACCTTTATCCGCGAACGCATCGCCGAACACGGTCAGCCCCCAAGCCTCGCTGAAATCAGCGAGGCTTTTGGTTTTGCCTCCCGCAGCGTGGCGCGCAAGCATGTGCTGGCGCTTACCGAAGCCGGGTTCATCGAGGTCAATCCGCATCAGGCCCGGGGCATTCGCCTGCTCGGGCAGCCGGCGCGGCCGGAACTGCTCGAAGTCCCGGTGCTCGGGCGGGTGGCTGCCGGTGCGCCCATCGGCGCCGATGCCGACCTGCACAATCGGCTGATGCTCGATCCGGCGCTGTTCTCCCGCACACCCGACTACATGTTGCGAGTGCAGGGCGATTCGATGATCGAGGACGGCATTCTCGACGGCGATCTGGTCGGCGTGCGGCGCAACCCCGAAGCGCTCAACGGCCAGATCGTGGTGGCGCGACTCGATGGCGAGGTCACTATCAAACGTTTCGAGCGGATCGGCGATGAGGTTCGCCTGTTGCCTCGCAACCCGGCGTATCAACCGATTGTGGTGCGGGCCGATCAGGATCTGGCCATCGAAGGGGTGTTCTGCGGTCTGGTGAGGCAAGGCTGATGGGTGCCGTCGTTGCGCTGGATACGCTGTTCAATGGTGGCCAGGTCTGGAAGGGCCGGCCTGCGCCACCGGCCGCCAGCCCGCAACCCACCGGGCACGCGGCGCTGGACGCAGCGTTGCCCAGTGGCGGCTGGCCGGAGGCGGCGCTGAGCGAAATCCTGCTGGCCGGGCCCGGTGTTGGTGAGTTGCAACTGGTGTGGCCGACGTTGGCGCGGCTGTCGGCGGCGGGCGAGCGCATCGTGCTGGTGGCGCCGCCGTTCGTGCCATACCCGCAGGCCTGGGCCAATGCCGGGGTCGATCTGCGCCAGTTGTCGGTGATCCAGGCCAGCGAGCGCGATGCCTTGTGGGCGGCAGAACAATGCCTGCGCTCGGGCAGTTGCGGCGCGGTGCTGTGCTGGCCGCACAAGGCCGATGACCGAGCTCTGCGCCGTTTGCAGGTGGCGGCGGAAACCGGCCAGACCCTGGCGTTCGCGTGGCGGTCATTGAGCGAAGCGGTCAACCCGTCGCCGGCCGCGCTGCGCATTGCCATCGATGCGCGCCCGGCGCAATTGCGTGTGCTCAAGTGCCGGGGCGGTCTGGCGCGCAGCGCACCGATTGCCTTCGCCGTGGGGCATTGAGGTCGCCATGCGCTGGGTTTGCATTCTGTTCCCGCAATTGGCCCTCGACGCCGTGTTGCGTCAGCGCCCCGATCCCGAGCAACCCTTGGCGCTGCTCAGCGGCCCGGCCCAGCGCCGGGTGCTGCAAGCAGTCAATCCGGCGGCGCGGGCACTGGGCTTGCGTCCGGGGCAGTCGATGACGGCCGCGCAGGCCATGAGCAAAGGGTTTGCCACCGTCGATTACGACGCGGCCGAGGTCGAGCACTGGCAGCAGTTTCTCGCCGCCTGGGCCTATCGTTTCAGCGCACAGGTCAGCGTGCATTACCCGCGCACCGTGGTGTTCGAGATCGAATCGAGCCTCGGGCTGTTCGGTTCCTGGGCGCAGTTCGAGGCGCGGTTGCGTACCGAGTTGACCGAGCTGGGCTTTCGTCACCGCATCGTCGCCGCGCCCAATCCGGTGGCGGCGCGGGTGTTGGCCAACGCCTATGACGGATTGGTGGTGCCCGACGGTGAAGCCCTGCGCCATCACCTCGGGCAATTGCCGGTCGACCGCATCGGGCTTGAGCCGAGCGTGGCCACGGCGCTGTCGCGCATGGGCCTGCGCAACCTTCATCAGGTGCAGAACCTGCCGCGTCAGGCCCTGGCCCGGCGTTTCGAGGCACCGATGCTCAAGCATCTGGACACGCTGTTCGGCGCACGGCCGCTGGCGCTGGCGTTCTACCTGCCGCCGGATCGCTTCGATGTGCGCATCGAACTCAATTTCGACGTGCAGTCCCATCAGGCGCTGCTGTTCCCCTTGCGCCGCCTGACGTCCGATCTGGCGGCGTTTTTGTGCGGGCGTGACAGCGGCGTGCAGCGCTTCGATCTGCACCTGGAACATGCGGGGCTGCCGGACACATTGATCAAAGTCGGCCTGCTCAGCGCCGAGCGCGATCCGGCGATGCTCTTTGAACTGGCCCGTGGCCGACTGGAGCAGGTGCAGGTCGAAGCCCCGGTGCGCGGTTTTCGTCTGCGCGCCGAGGACCTGCCGAGTTTCGTGCCGCAGTTTCAGGAACTGTTCGACGACCGCCCGCAGCAGACCTTGCCCTGGGAACAATTGCGCGAGCGCCTGCGCGCACGGCTGGGGGATGAGGCGGTGCAGGGCCTGCGCTTTCAGGCCGATCATCGACCGGAGTGCGCGTGGCAGAACGCCGATGACAAGCAGCGTTGCCCTGCATTGCCGGGCGTGCAGCGTCCGGGCTGGTTGTTGGGCGAGCCGCAGTCCGTGCCGGAAGGTTCGGCGCGCATCCTCATGGGCCCGGAACGCATCGAGTCCGGTTGGTGGGACGGTGACGACGTGCGCCGCGACTATTACCTGATCCAGAACCGCGCCGGCCAGCAAGGCTGGGCGTACCGGGCAGTGGGTGAGGGCGGTCCGTTGTGGCTGCAGGGCTGGTTCGCGTGAACCAGGGTTATGCCGAACTGCACTGCCTGTCGAATTTCAGTTTTCAGCGCGGTGCCTCCAGTGCGCTTGAGCTGTTCCAGCGCGCGAAAAAACACGGCTATCAGGCGTTGGCGATCACCGATGAATGCACCCTGGCCGGGATCGTCCGTGCCTGGCAGGCGGCCAAGTCCGTTGAGTTGCCGCTGATCATCGGCAGCGAAATCCGCATCGAGCACGGCCCGAAACTGGTGTTGCTGGTGGAGAACATCGAGGGATATCAGGCGTTGTGCGGCTTGATCACCCAGGCTCGACGGCGCACGCAGAAAGGCCAGTATCAAATACTGCGCGAGGATTTCAGCGAGCCGTTGCCGGGATTGCTGGTGCTGTGGGTGCCGGATGCGGTCGATGAGGTGGAAGAGGGCCGCTGGCTGAAACAGACCTTCGGCGAAAGACTGTGGCTGGCGGTGCAGTTGCATCGCGGGCAGAACGATCAGCAACGGCTGGTTGCACTGCTGAGTCTGGCGGACGAGCTGCAAGTTCCAGCCGTGGCCAGCGGTGATGTGCACATGCACGCCCGTGGCCGGCGGGCCTTGCAGGACACCATGACTGCGATCCGCCATCACGTTCCGGTGGCCGAAGCCGGGTTGCGCCTGCACCCCAACGGCGAGCGGCATTTGCGCAGCCTCGATGTGTTGAGCGAGTTGTATCCGCAAACCTTGCTGGACGAATCGGTGAAACTGGCCCGCCGCTGCACCTTCGATCTGGGCGAGTTGCGTTATCAATATCCGAAGGAGCTGGTGCCTGAGGAACACAGCGCCAGTTCCTGGCTGCGCCACCTGACCGAACAAGGCATCGCCTGGCGCTGGCCGAAAGGCGCACAACCCAAGGTGCTCAAGCAGATCGACGATGAGCTGGAGCTGATCGCCGAACTCGGCTACGAAAGCTACTTCCTCACCGTGCACGACGTGGTGCGCTACGCCCGGGAGCAGAAAATCCTCTGCCAGGGCCGGGGTTCGGCGGCGAACTCGGCGGTGTGTTTTGCCTTGGGCATCACCGAGATCGACCCGGATCGCACCACGCTGCTGTTCGAGCGTTTCATGTCGAGGGAACGCAACGAGCCGCCGGACATCGACGTGGATTTCGAGCACGAACGCCGCGAAGAAGTCCTGCAATACGTGTTTCGTCGTTATGGTCGCCGTCGTGCGGCGCTGACGGCGGTGGTCAGCACTTACCACGCTTCCGGCGCGATCCGCGATGTGGCCAAGGCGCTGGGCTTGCCGCCGGACCAGATCAATGCGCTGGCCGACTGCTGCGGCCACTGGAGCGATGAAACCCCGCCCGTGGAGCGCCTGCGCGAAGGCGGTTTCGACCCCGAAAGCCCGCTGCTGCACCGGGTACTGAGTCTGACCGGGCAACTGATCGGCTTCCCCCGGCACCTGTCGCAGCACCCCGGTGGTTTCGTGATTTCCGAGCAACCGCTGGACACGCTGGTGCCGGTGGAAAACGCCGCCATGGCCGACCGCACGATTATCCAGTGGGACAAGGACGATCTCGATGCGGTCGGCCTGCTCAAGGTGGATATCCTCGCCCTCGGCATGCTCAGCGCGATCCGCCGCTGTTTCGATCTGCTGCGCCGTCATCGCCATCAGGACCTGAGCCTTGCGACGATTCCACCTGAGGATCGCCCGACCTACGACATGATCAGCCGCGCCGACACCATCGGCGTGTTCCAGATCGAATCCCGGGCGCAGATGTCGATGCTGCCGCGCCTGCGCCCGCAAACCTTCTACGACCTGGTGATCGAGGTGGCCATCGTGCGGCCGGGGCCGATCCAGGGCGGGATGGTTCATCCGTACCTGCGCCGGCGGAACAAGGAAGAAGAGGAAACCTATCCGTCACCGGAACTGGAAGTGGTGCTCAAGCGCACCCTCGGCGTGCCGCTGTTTCAGGAACAGGTGATGCAGATCGCGATTGTCGCCGCCGATTACAGCCCCGGCGAGGCCGACCAGTTGCGCCGCTCCATGGCCGCGTGGAAACGCCACGGCGGACTGGAACCGCACAAGGAACGGCTGGCCGCTGGCATGAAGAAAAATGGCTACAGCCCGGAATTCGCCGCGCAGATTTTCGAGCAGATCAAGGGCTTCGGCAGCTACGGTTTTCCTGAATCCCACGCCGCCAGTTTTGCCTTGCTGACCTATGCCAGTTGCTGGCTCAAGTGCCACGAACCGGCGGCGTTCGCCTGTGCGCTGATCAACAGCTGGCCGATGGGTTTCTACAGCCCGGATCAGATTCTTCAGGATGCGCGCCGGCATCATTTGCAGATCCGTCCGGTGGACGTGCGCGCCAGTGACTGGGATTGCAGCCTGGAGCCGATTGCCGGCGAGCAGCCGGCCATCCGCATGGGCCTGCGGATGATCAAGGGCTTTCGCGAGGAGGATGCGCGGAGCATTGAAAGCGCTCGGGCGAGGGGCGCGTTTGCCGATGTCGCCGACCTGGGCGAACGTGCCGGGCTCGACAGTCGCGCCCAGGCGCTGCTGGCGGATGCCGGCGCGCTTCGCGGCCTGGCCGGGCACCGCCATCGGGCACGCTGGGAAGTGGCCGGGGTGCAGAAACAGCTCGGGTTGTTTGCCGGGTTGCCGAGTCAGGAAGAGCCGGATGTGCTGCTGCCGACGCCGAGTGTCAGCGAAGACCTCTTCACCGACTACGCAACGCTGGGCACCACATTGGGGCCGCATCCGCTGACGTTGTTACGCGACGAGTTGCGGGCCCGGCGCTGTCGCAGTTCCCGGGAGTTGCTGGACGTCGAGCATGGTCGGCCGGTCAGCGTGGCGGGGCTGGTGACCGGGCGTCAGCGGCCGGGCACTGCCAGTGGCGTGACCTTCGTGACCCTGGAAGACGAATTCGGCAACGTCAACGTGGTGGTCTGGCGCGATCTGGCCGAGCGTCAGCGTCAGGTGCTGGTCGGCTCGCAACTGCTCAAGGTCGATGGCCGCTGGGAGCGGGAAGGCGAGGTGCGGCATCTGATCGCTGGACGCTTGAGTGACCTCAGTCCGCTGCTCAACGGAATTCGGGTGCAAAGCCGCGATTTCCACTGACACCCACAAGAATGTGATCGTTCCCACGTCGAGGCGTCGAACCGTCCGCGTGGGAATGCATATCGTGACGCTCTGCGTCACAGTGGACGCGGAGCGTCCATGGCGGCATTCCCACGCAGAGCGTGGGAACGATCGGTAGCTGACGGCAACTGGCTGATTTGCAAGCCAATTTGCTGACGTCAAAAAAACCTGTCCTCACTGATGGCACTTTGGCATAATGCCGCCCCTTTCCCGATCCCCCACAACATCACCGTGCGGGGACACATCGAATTTCAGAAGGAATGCACAGTGAGAATGATCTCCCGGATGTTGGTCTCGGGCGTTGCGATTGCCGTCCTCGGCACCCTGGCCGGCTCGCTTTCCGGTTGCGCCACCGAAAGCTCCCGCGCATTGCCGGTGGCCAAGGTGGAAAGCGCCTCCCAGGCCTGGTCCGGTGTGCGTATCCCGATGGCCGTGGGCAAGTTCGACAACCGTTCGAGCTACATGCGCGGGATCTTCTCCGACGGCGTCGACCGTCTCGGTGGCCAGGCCAAGACCATCCTGATCACTCACTTGCAGCAGACCAACCGTTTCTCGGTGCTGGATCGCGACAACATGGGCGAAATCCAGCAGGAAGCGGCGATCAAGGGCCAGGCCCAGCGTCTGAAAGGCGCCGATTACGTGGTCACCGGTGACGTCACCGAGTTCGGCCGCAAAGAGACCGGCGATCACCAACTGTTCGGCATTCTTGGCCGTGGCAAGACCCAGGTCGCCTACGCCAAGGTCAATCTGAATATCGTCAACATCAGCACCTCCGAAGTGGTGTATTCGACCCAGGGCGCCGGCGAGTACGCCTTGTCCAACCGCGAAATCATCGGTTTCGGCGGCACCGCTGCCTACGACTCTACCCTCAACGGCAAAGTCCTCGATCTGGCCATGCGCGAGGCGATCAATCGTCTGGTTGATGGCATGAACGCCGGTGCCTGGAAACCGGGCAACTGATAGACGCCCATCGCAAGGAGCAACACACCATGAATCTGTCTCTGTCCCGGTCGCTGATGGTCTTGACGCTGACTGCCAGCGCCTTGCTGGCCGGCTGCAGCAGCCCGCAAACTCTTTATCAGTGGGAAGGCTACCAGCCACAAGTCTACGAATACTTCAAAAGCGAAACGCCGAAAGAGGCCCAGGCCGAAGCGCTGGAAGCCGATCTGCAAAAGATCCGTGCCAGCGGCAAGCCGGTACCGCCGGGTTACCACGCTCATCTCGGTCTGCTGTACCTGAGCATGGGCAAGGACGATCAGATGGTGCAGCAATTGCGCACCGAGAAAACCCTGTTCCCCGAGTCTGGCACCTACATGGATTTTCTGCTTAAGAACGCCAAGACCGGAGACGCCCAATGATCTCGCGTGCCTTGAAGCTGCTGGCCGCAGGCCTGGCGCTGACCGTTCTCGGTGGCTGCGTTGCACCGAAAACCGTGGACTATTCGGCGTACAAGCAAGCACGGCCGAAATCCATTCTGGTGCTGCCGCCGCTGAACACCTCGCCGGACGTCAAGGCGTCCTACAGCCTGCTGTCGCAAGTGACGTTCCCGCTGGCCGAAGCCGGTTACTACGTGCTGCCGATCACCCTGGTCGACGAGACGTTCCGCCAGAACGGCCTGACCACGCCGGATGACATCCATGCGGCGCCGGCCAACAAGCTGCAGGAAATCTTCGGTGCCGACGCGGCGCTGTACATCACCGTCAGCGAGTACGGCACGCGCTACATGGTGATCAGCAGCGAAACTGCCGTCACCGCGAGCGCCAAACTGGTCGACCTGAAAACCGGCGTCACCCTGTGGACCGGAGCGGCCCGGGCGTCGAGCGAGGAGGGCAACAACAGCAACGCCGGTGGTCTGATCGGCATGCTGATCACTGCGGCGGTGAAGCAGATCATTAACAGCTCCACCGATGCCGGCTACCCGATTGCCGGCGTGGCCAGCAATCGACTGCTGTCGGCCGGGCACCCGGCGGGCCTGCTGTACGGGCCACGGTCGCCAAAGTACGGCACTGACTGAAACACAGGCTGCTGATCGTTCCCACTCTGATCGTTCCCATGCTCCGCGTGGGAATGCATACCGTGACGCTCTGCGTCACAGTGGACGCGGAGCGTCCATGGCGGCATTCCCACGCAGAGCGTGGGAACGATCAAGCAAGCAATAGCTTTCAGCGCTGTGGCCAGAACCGCTCGCCACCCCCCGGCGCTTCCGTCCACGCTTGCAACGAGCGGGTCGGCAGGTCGAAATAATCCCGGGTCCGCGCATAACCATGCCCCCCCATGCGCCCGATCGCATCCAGCCCCAATTGATCGATGTACAGGGTTTTCGGGTCGATCAACTCGTCGCGCACATGCGCCATCAACACCTCGCCAAAAATGATCTCCCGCGATTGGCCGATGTTCAGCGCCATCATCCGCCGACACTCCAGTGCCACCGGTGCTTCGCCGATTCGCGGGCATTTGACCGAGGTGCCGGGAATCGCCGTCAGGCCCGCCGCGGTCAACTCATCGAAGCCCGGCGCGAACGGCACGGCGCAGACGTTCATGGCTTCCACCAATGCATCGCTGACAATGTTGACGGTGAATTCCTGATTCATCTGGATATTGCGCGTGGTGTCCTTCGGGCTCTGGTCGCCGTAGTTCTCGACGCCGAGCGCGAGAATGGGCGGATCCGCCGACAGCGCATTGAAGAAGCTGAACGGCGCGGCATTGACCCGGCCTTCGGCATCGATGGTGGTGACCAGTGCAATCGGGCGCGGCACCACGCTGCCGATCAGAATCTTGTATTTTTCCCGTGGGCTCAGTTGGCTGAAATCGAAGCTGTGCATGGCAGTGTTCTCTAAAGAAGTGGATCGATGGCGCTCAACGGTGCTTCGGCGCTGTAGTCGTCGGCGAACGGAATGGCCGGCTGGAACAGGGTTTTCCAGTCCGGTCGGCCAAAGGCCCGGTCGCTGTGGCTGCGCATCAGTTTTTCGTATTGGCGTTGGGCCTGGCGTTGCAGAGTGGGGTAGTCGACGCCGTTGACCTGACCGTCGTGCATCACGCAGCGACCGTCGATGAAACTGGCGATGCAGTCGTCGCCGCGCCCGGCCAGCAGCAGATTTTTCAGTGGATCGAACAGCGGCCCCAGGTGCAGGCCGCGCAGGCTGAACACGGTGATATCAGCCTTGGCGCCGGGGGCCAGGCGACCGAGGTCGTCACTGCCCAACGCCTTGGCGCCGCCGAGGGTCGCGGCGTTATACAGATCGAGGCTGCTGGTCAGCGCCGAGCCGCCCTCCATCAACCGGGCGATGTTCAAACCGTGGCGCATGTTGGCCAGCAAGTCCGCCGGCCAGGTGTCGGTGCCGAGGGCGAAGTTGATGCCTTTGGCGCGATAGCGGCCAAACGAATTCAGCGCCTCGCCGTCTCGGGCGAACACCAGCGGGCAGTGCACCAGACTCGCGCCGCCGTCGATGACCCGCTGCAGATCGTCATCGCCCGAGGTGTAGATGCCGTGGGGCAACAGGCTGCGCGGAGTGAGCAAATTCATCCGCTGCAACCAGCCCAGCGGCGAGGTGCCGCGCAACTGTTCGACCATCGCCACTTCACCCAGCGCCTGACAGCAATGCAGGCGCATCGGCGCGTTCAGTTCGCGACTCAATGCGGACGTGCGCTGAAGCAGCGCCGGGGTGCAGGTCTGAATACGATCCGGCAGCAGCGCACCACGAATCAACCCGTTGTGCGCGCCATCGAAATCCTTGAAAAACCGTTCAGCCGCATCCAGTCCCGCCAGGCCCCGAGCCTCATCCCAGTGATGGGCGAGGGTGCCGTCGGCGCGCCAGTAACTCATGCCGCTCATGTAGCAGGGGCCGAGATAGGTGCGCAGCCCCAATTCGCCGGCCACGTCGGCGACGGTGGCGAACTCGTCGTAGGTCTCCGCCCATTCGCGGTAATACATCGAAGTGATCGGCATCGCCGTGGTGATGCCGTTGCGGATCAACTGGGTGAAGGCGTAGCGGTATTTGAAGACTTCTTCTTCGGGGCTGAATGACTCACGCGGGCCGGTCGCCAGATATTCCGCCGACCACATGCGACCCATGCTGCGTTCGTCGCCGTTGTCCAGGGTCAGCACGGTGGAGTCGAGATCGCCGAGGGCATCCAGGTCGATGAAACCGGGGCCGATCAGCGCATTGCCGTAGTCGATCCACTGATCCACCGGCCCTGGGTAACCGCGCCCGACAAACTCGATGCGCGAGCCAGCAAACACCACTTCGCCGTCACGCCACAGCACATGCCGCGTGCCGTCGAAACCGACCACGCAACCGGCCTTCAGGCCGATCCGTTTCACAGACGACTGCCCAGCAGACGACCGCCGCTGGCGATCAGTTCGCCGCCGCGATACACCTGACGCACCGGCCGCGCGACCACCGCTTCTCCAAGCGTTTCCACCGGCATCAACAGAAAGTCTGCCGGCCGGCCGATTCCAAAACCATACTCTTCAACACCCAATGCGCGCGCACCATTGACCGTCGCCGCTTCGAATGCCGCCGCCAGTTCATCGTCCTTACCCAGGTCGAAACGGAACGCCAGCAGCATCGCCCGTTCCAGCATGTCGCCGTTACCCATCGGCGACCACGCATCACGAATGCCGTCGGAGCCGAGGCACACGTTGACGCCGGTCTCACGCAGCGCCAGAAACGGTGGAACCGCGCAATCGGCCGGCGCCGAACTCATCAACGAAATGCCCAGCGCGGCGAGGCGTTCGGCGACCGGTTTGACCTGGCTCCACGGCAACATGCCGAGGCAATAGGCATGGCTGATCATCACCCGGTTCTGCAGGTTGAACCGCTCGGTGTAATCGGCGATCCGGGCGATCTGCCACAGGCCCAGTTCACCTTTGTCGTGCAGGTGAATATCGACGCCGCGCTGGAATTCGCTTGCCAGTTTGAACACGAAATCCAGCTGCGCGATCGGGTCGTTATCGATGCCGCACGGGTCGAGCCCGCCGACATTCTCCACGCCCAGCGCCATGGCTTCGCGCATCAGTTCGGCGGTGCCGGGGCGGCTGATCAGGCCGGTTTGCGGGAACACCACCAGTTGCAGGTCGATCAGGTCGTTGTAGGTTTCGCGCAGTTGTTGCATGGCATCGACATGGCGCAGGCCGAATTCCGGGTCGATGTCGACGTGGCAACGCATGGTCAGCGAACCCCGAGCGATGCAGTTTTCCAGCAGGGCGCCGGCGCGTTCGGCGATCGGCGCTTTCACTTCGCGCAATACGCGGCGCTCGTTGCTGATGTAGTCCTTGAGCGTCGGGCCGGCGCTGTTCGGGCGCCAGGGTTGGCCGTACAGGGTTTTGTCGAGGTGGACGTGGCTTTCCACCAGCGGGGCGGTCAGGAGCTGGTTCTGGCCGTCGATGTCGGTGGCGGCCAGCGGGGTGTTCGAGGCCGGGCGGCGTTGGGTGAACTTGCCGTTTTCGATCAGCAGGTCTTCGGCGGGGGCGCCGTAGGGGCGGATGTTTCTGAGCCAGCGGGGGTGGGACATACAAACCTCATACAAGTCTTTAATTTTTTGTTGCCTGGGCCGGCCTCTTCGCGAGCAAGCTCGCTCCCACAGGGGACGGGTGTCGATCACAGATCCAATGTGGGAGCGAGCTTGCTCGCGAAGGCTGCGACTCGGTTTCGGATTAGGTTCTTTAACCCTTAAGCTTCGACCAGATCCGATCCTGCAGCTCCCGCGCCTTGTTGCTGCATTCCTTCTCCGGCCGCAGTCGCGAGGCGTATTCCTCGGGCATGTTGATCGCGTCCATGACCTTCCATTTCGCATCCAGCAACTGATCGCTCTGAATCCCGTTGGCATAGGCAATCGCGTTGGACACGGCCGCCGCGTTCTCGGGCTTCATCATCCAGTCGATGAAGATCTTCGCGTTGCCCGGATGCGGCGCGCTTTTCGGTACGGCGAAGTTGTCCTGGAACATTGCCAGGCCTTCTTTCGGGTACACGTATTTGATGGTGCTCTTCTGCAACGTGGCGCGGGCTGTCGAGCCATTCCAGTTCTGCATCATGATCACTTCGCCCGAGGCCATGCGGTCGACGGTGTTGTCCGAGCTGTACATCTTCAAAAACGGCTTCTGTTTTTGCAGCAGTTCGAGGATGCGCTTGGCGTCCTGCGGGTTTTCCGTGCATTCGTCGACGTTCAGGTAATGGCTGGCGGCGTTAATCACGCTGCTGGAAGTGTCGAGGGCGGCGAGCTGGCCTTGCAGCTCCTTGCGAGGTTCGAAGAACTCTTTCCACGAATCGTCGAGCTTGCCCCCCGGTACCCGGGCGCTGTCATAGGAAAACCCGGTGGTGCCCCACAGATATGGCGCCGAGAACTTGCGGCCGGGGTCGAAGCTTGGGTCGCGGAACGGGCCTTTGACGTACTGGAAGTTGTTCAGGGTCGGGGCGTCGATTTCCAGCAGCAGGTCCTGCTTGATCAGCGTCTGCATGATCGACTGCGACGGCACGATCACGTCATACGCCGCGCCGCCGGCCTGCAACTTGGCGAGCAGGGTTTCGTTGCTGTCGTAGCCGTCCATGGTGACCTTGATCCCGGTTTCCTTTTCGAACTTGGCCAGCAGGTCCACCGGGTAGTAATCGGTCCAGTTGTAGAAGAACAATTGCTTGGGCTCGGCGGCATGGGCGCTGAACGCGGTGAAACAACTCAGGGCCAGACCGGAAATTGCCAAACGCATGCTTTTGGTTTTCATGAACAGAGCGCTCCAGGTTTATTGTTGTTTGCCGCGTTGGCCAAGCCAGAAGGCCAGCACCACGAGCACGATGGAAATCACCAGCATCAGGGTCGAAATCGCGTTGATCTCGGGCGTCACACCGGCCTTGATCGCCGAGAAGATGTACACCGGCAACGTGGTCGAACCGGGCCCGGCGACGAAGAAGGTCATGATGAAATCGTCGAGGCTGACCACGAACGCCAGCACCGAGCCGGACAACACCGCCGGCCACAGCAACGGCAAGGTCACGCGGCGGAACACTTGCCACGGGTTGGCGTACAGATCGTTGGCGGCTTCCAGCAGGCTCTTGTCCAGATCATTGAGCCGTGCGCGGATCGGCAGGTAGGCGAACGGAATGCAGAAGCCGATGTGCGCGACGATCACCGTCATCAGCCCGAGCTTGATCCCCAGCGCCATGAACAGCAGCAGGGTAGCCACGGCGGTGACGATCTCCGGCAGGATCAGCGGCAGGTTGATCCCGCCTTCGACCATTTTCTGCCCGTAGAACGGCCGGTAAGTCGCCAGCGCCGCCAGCAGTGCAATCGTCGTGGCGCAGACCGTGGCGATGGTCGCGACGATGATCGAGTTCAGCGCCGCCGTCTGGATCGACGGGTTGGCCAGGATCCGTCCGTACCAGGCGAACGAAAACTCGGTCCATACCGTCGCCGAGCGGTTGGCGTTGAAGCTGTAGGCGATCAACACCAGGATAGGCACGTACAGGTAGGCAAGGATCAGCAGGCTGATTTCCCGGGTCGCCGGGAGTTTTTTCAGGTGCAGAGAGATCATGCTTTCGCTCCCCGGTTCAGGGTTTTCGCCGCGCTGCGGCTGTAGAGGGCGTAGAGCACCAGCGACAACAGCAGAATCCCCAGCAACAGGAACGACAGCGAACTGCCCAGCGGCCAGTTGCGCGCGGTGCCGAACTGTTGCTGGATCAGGTTGCCGATCATCAGGGTCTTGCCGCCGCCGAGGATCGCCGGGGTGATAAAGGCGCCGAGGCTCGGCACGAACACCAGCAACGCGCCGGCAATCACACCGGGCATCGACAACGGCAGGATGATCCGCCGCAGTGCGTGCCAGCGGTTCGCGCCCAGGTCGTAGGCGGCTTCCACCAGACGCCAGTCGAGTTTTTCCAGGGTCGAATAGATCGGCAGGATCATGAACGGCAGGAAGCTGTAGACCAGACCGACGCTGACCGCGAAGTCGTTGTAGAGCAGGGTGATGCCGCCGGCACTCGGGAACAGCGCGTTGAGGCTTTGAGCGACCCAGCCCTGTTCGCGCAGGATGATCAGCCACGCGTAGTTGCGGATCAGCAGGTTGGTCCAGAACGGAATGGTGATGAGCAACACCATCAGGTTGCGCCGACGCGGGGTCAGGCTCGACATCCACAGCGCCACCGGAAATCCGAACAGAAAGCACAGCACCGTGGTGCCGCCGGCCTGGAACACCGAACGCAACAGCGCCTGGGCGTAGACCCAGTTCAGTTCCAGTTCACCGTCGAAACCTTCCTGGAAAAACAGCTGCACGTAACTCTGCAGTTGCCATTGGGCCTGCCAGTCGACGCCGCCGTAGGTGTTGCGCGGCAGCAGGCTGATGTAGCCCATGATGCCCAGCGGAATGGCGATCAGGGCGAGCAGGGTCAACACCACCGGGCTGAGCAACAGCGCGCGGTTGAGGGAGGGGGAAGTGCTGCTGACGCTCATCTCAGGCCTCCATCAACAGGCAGGCCTGGGGCGGCAGATGCACCGCCACGCGTTCGCCGACTGCCCGACCACGGTTCAGGCCTTCGTTGTTTTCCCGCAGCATGACTTTGATGTCGTTGTTCAAGCGGCACTGGTACAGCGTCGCGGTGCCGACATACAGCACCGCTTCGATCACCCCGCGCAGGTGATGCGGCTGATCCGCTGTGACCAGTTGCGAGCGCTCGGGCCGAAATGCCAGTTGCACGCTGCTGCCATTGACGCCTTGCGGCGGGCAGGGGATTTCCACCGGCATGCCGTTCGGCACGAAGATGTTTTCGTTGTGCTCGCCACGCTTGAGCTGACCGGGAAGGAAATTGATGTCGCCGATGAACTGGGCGACGAAGCGGTGCTGCGGCCGTTCGTAGATGTCGGTTGGGGTGCCGATCTGCAGGATCTTGCCGGCGGACATCACCGCGATCCGGTCGGACAGGGTCAGCGCTTCTTCCTGATCGTGGGTGACGAAGATGAAGGTGATGCCGGCTTCCTGCTGCACGCGCTTGAGTTCGACCTGCATTTCCTTGCGCAGCTTCAGGTCCAGCGCCGACAGCGGCTCGTCGAGCAACAGCACTTTCGGCTTCGGCGCCAGGGCCCGGGCCAGAGCGACGCGCTGTTGTTGGCCGCCGGACAGTTCCGCCGGTTTGCGCCCGGCCAGGTGCTCCATCTGCACCAGCGCGAGCATTTCGTCGACCCGTCCCGGAATCGTCTTGCGATCAAGACCCTGCATCTCGAGGCCGAAGGCGATATTCTGCGCGACACTCATGTGCGGAAACAGCGCGTAACTCTGGAACACCGTGTTGACCCGACGCTTGAAAGGCGGCAGGTGATTGACCGTTTCGCCCGCCAGACGAATTTCGCCGTCGCTGACGTGTTCGAAACCGGCGATGGTGCGCAGCAGGGTGGTCTTGCCGCAGCCCGAGGGGCCGAGGAGGGTGAAGAATTCGTTGTCGGCGATGTTCACCGACACGTTGTCGAGGGCTGGCGCCAGGCCAGGATCATCAGAATACCGCTTGGATACGTTACGCACTTCAATGGCTATTGGTTGACCCATAATGGTGCAATCCTCTAATTATTGTATGCAATATCTGAATGCAATTTAGAAATACCCGGATTAATCTGCTTGCGCAACCCCCCATTTCCCTGACTGAGTCGTTCGTCGGGTAGCGTTGCCAGCATTGAAGGAGTTTTTGAATGACCGAGAAGAAAACGGAAACCACGGTCGACCGCGTCTACCAAGGGGTTTACGAGGCGATCAGCAAGCGTTCGCTGCGTCCGGGGATGAAGCTGGGCGAGGCGTCGCTGGCGGAATTGTTCAATGTCAGCCGCACGTCGGTTCGTGCCGCGCTCAAGCAACTGGAGGCCGACGGACTGGTCACCACCGAGCCCAATAAAGGTGCATCGGTGTCGCTGCCCAGCGATGAAGAGATCCGTTCGCTGTTCGAAACCCGGCGCCTGATCGAGATCGGCATCGTCACCGAACTGTGTCGGCGCAAGGACTCTGCGGTGATGCAGGACTTGCGCGATCACTTGCTGCTGGAAGACGAAGCCCATGAAGCGGGCGATCACGAGCGGCTGATTCACCTGCTCGGCGAGTTCCACATCAAACTGGCCCGCAGCCTCAACAACCCGGTGTTGCTCGACTGGTTCCAGAAGCTGATTTCCCGCGCCTCGCTGTACGCCGCCGCGCTGGATGACGACAGCCACGAGGCCTGTCGCGACGACGAGCACCTGCGGCTGATCGAGTACATCGAGGCCGGCAATCAGAGCGCCGCGATCGAGCTGACCTGCATGCACCTGGACGGCATCCAGAAGGCCATCCTCGACGTCGCTGCGAAAATGAAGACCGGCTACCATCCGCTCAAACACCTGATCGGAGTGTGAGCGTCGAGTGCAGGTGAAATCGGCTATACCTCTAATGAAACCATCGCTGCCCGACACGCTCGAAACAGACGGGCGTGGCGTTTGAACGCGCGGCGATAGAACCGGACCCACAACAAGGCGTTGAAGCAGCTGATGCAGTTTTTATCCGATAGCCATGGGTGTGACGGCTGGCAAGGCGAGATGGCCGGGCGCATTCGTGCGTTTGACTGGAGCAGGACTGATCTGGGCCCCCTCGAAACCTGGCCGGCCAGCCTGTGCAGCACGGTCCAGCTGATGCTGGCCTCGCCGCTGCCGATGGTCATGCTCTGGGGCCATGCCGGTTACATGATCTACAACGACGCCTATTCGCGATTCGCCGGCGGCCGGCATCCGTACCTGCTCGGATCACCGGTGGAACTGGGCTGGCCGGAGGTCGCCGATTTCAACCGGCATGTGGTCGACACCTGTCTGGCCGGCGGCACCCTGGAATATCGCAACAAGGTCTTGGTGTTGCTGCGCGACGGCGTGCCGGAGGATGTCTGGCTCGATTTGTATTACAGCCCGGTGGCCAACGATGCCGGCGTGCCTTCCGGCGTGATGGCGATGGTGGTGGAAACCACTGAACTGGTGCTGTCCGAGCGTCTGCGCCAGGCCGCTGAAGATGCCTATCGCGCCGACAACGAGCGGGTGCGCCTGGCACTCAATGCGGGGGCACTGCTCGGCTCGTTTGTCTGGGACGTCAGAAACAACGTGCTGTCGGCCGACGAGCGTTTTGCCCGGACATTTTCCTACCCGCCTGATCAAGACCTGAGCAACCTGCCTCAGCATATCGCCGAGACGCACATTCATCCGGACGACCGTAATTGGGTACAGGAGTGCGTGGAGAATTCGGTGCGTACCGGCGAGCCCTACAACGCCGAGTACCGGGTGGTGCGTGCCGATGGCAGTTGTCTGTGGGTGCTCGCCAGCGGCGCTTGCGAATTCGACGAGCAGGGCCGGCCGTTCCGTTTCCCCGGTGTGCTGATCGATATTCACGAGCGCAAGATCGCCGAAGAATCGCTGCTCAAGTTCACCCGCAACCTCGAACAGCGGGTAGCGGATGAAGTCGAGGCGCGCCTCGCCGCGGAAGAGCAATTGCGTCAGTCGCAGAAGCTCGAGGCCATCGGCGGCCTTACGGGCGGCGTGGCCCATGACTTCAACAACCTGCTGCAAGTGATCGCCGGCAACCTGCATCTGCTGGCGCGGCATGAACCGGACAATGCCAACGTCCAGCGCCGGGTCAGCGCCTCGCTGGCGGCGGTGGAGCGGGGCGCCAAGCTGTCCTCGCAACTGCTGGCGTTTGCCCGTCGCCAGCCGCTGTCGCCGGCGGTGTGCAATCCCCGGCAGATCTTCGAAGGCGTCGGTGAGTTGCTGCAACGGGCGCTGGGCGAAACCATTCAGATCGACGTGCAACTGCCGGACGAACCGTGGCACATCAACGTTGATCGCAATCAACTGGAAAACGCCATTCTCAATCTGGCGATCAATGCCCGGGACGCCATGAAAGGCGAGGGCACGATTGTGCTCGGCGCCTCCAACCTTTCACTGGATCGGGCGTTCTGTTCGGGCAAGGGGATCGTGCCGGGGGATTTCGTCCGGGTTTCGGTCAGTGACAGCGGCGTCGGCATCGCCCCGCACATGCTCGAGCAGGTGTTCGAACCGTTCTTCACCACCAAGGCCGACGGCCAGGGCACGGGCCTCGGCTTGAGCATGGTGTTCGGCTTCGTCAAACAGAGCGGCGGGCATGTCGAGATCGACAGCCAGGTGGGCCAGGGCACGCGCGTGCAGTTGTACTTTCCGCGCAGCCTGCGAGCGGTGGGTCAAGCGGCGCCAAGCGTGGAGACCCCCCTCACGGGCGGCCACGAGACAATCCTGGTGGTCGAGGACAACGAAGCGGTGCGCACCTCGGCAGTTGAACTACTGCGCGAGGAAGGTTATCGCGTGCTGACCGCCGGTAATGGTGACGCAGCCATGCAGATGTTGATGGAAGGCGCTCGGGTCGACCTGATCTTCACCGACGTGGTCATGCCCGGTCTTATCAAGAGCTCCGATCTGGCGGCGTGGGCCAAGGTGCAAATGCCGCCGGTGGCCGTGCTGTTCACCTCGGGCCACACCCGCGACATCATCTCGCGCAACCACCAGCTAAGCCCCGACACCCATTTGCTCGGCAAGCCCTATGGCCCCGAAGCACTGCTGCAGATGATCCGTTCCGTGCTCAGCACCTGAGCTCCAATCCCCTGACCAAGGCTGGCCGATGACTTCCAGACGCAATTCCAGTTCTGCCGCCGGCATGGTTCGCGTGCGCGGTGCTCGTGAACACAACCTGAAGAACGTTGACGTCGATATCCCCCGTGATGCGCTGGTGGTGTTCACCGGGGTGTCGGGGTCGGGCAAGTCGTCGCTGGCGTTTTCAACGTTGTATGCCGAAGCCCAGCGGCGCTATTTCGAATCGGTGGCGCCCTATGCGCGGCGGCTGATCGATCAGGTCGGCGTGCCGGACGTCGATTCCATCGAAGGCCTGCCACCGGCCGTGGCCCTGCAGCAACAGCGCGGCACGCCGAGCACGCGCTCGTCGGTGGGCAGCGTCACCACGCTATCGAGCCTGATCCGCATGCTGTACTCGCGCGCCGGCAGCTATCCGCCGGGGCAGCCGATGCTCTACGCCGAGGACTTCTCACCGAATACGCCGCAAGGCGCCTGCCCGCAGTGCCATGGACTGGGCCGGGTGTACGAAGTCACCGAAGCGCTGATGGTGCCCGATCCGAATCTGACCATCCGCCAGCGCGCCGTGGCCTCCTGGCCGCTGGCCTGGCAGGGGCAGAACCTGCGCGACATCCTCGTGACCATGGGCATTGATGTCGATATTCCATGGCGCAAGCTGCCGAAAAAACAGCGCGACTGGATCCTCTTCACCGAGGAAACACCGACCGTTCCGGTGTACGCCGGGCTGACGCCGGAAGAGACCCGCGTCGCCCTCAAGCGCAACATGGAGCCGAGTTATCAAGGCACCTTCACCGGCGCCCGGCGCTACATCCTGCACACCTTCACCCATTCGCAAAGTGCGCTGATGAAGAAGCGCGTGTCGCAATTCATGCTCGGCAGCCTGTGCCCGTTGTGCGATGGCAAGCGCCTCAAGCGCGAGGCGTTGTCGGTAACGTTTGCCGGGCATGACATCGGCGAGTTGTCGCGCATGCCGTTGCTGCAAGTCGCCGAAGTCTTGAAACCGGTGGCGGACCCGAGCTGGCTGGAACACGCCGATGAAGCCGGCGAAACCCTGTCCCACAGCCAGACCCGCGAAGCCCGCCAGCAGCGCGTGGCCCATGGCGCCAGCGGCCACGCCAACGCGCCGGACGTGCGCCATACGCCGAACCTGTCGCTGGAAAAACGCCTGGCCGCGCAGCGCATTGCCGAGGACTTGCTGGACCGGGTCAGCACCCTGACCGATCTCGGGCTCGGATATCTGGCGCTGGAGCGCAGCACGCCGACCCTGTCGTCCGGCGAGTTGCAGCGACTGCGGCTGGCCACCCAACTGGGCTCGCAATTGTTCGGTGTGATCTACGTGCTCGACGAACCTTCCGCCGGCCTGCACCCGGCCGACGGCGAGGCCCTGTTCGAAGCGTTGCAGCGTCTGAAGGCCGACGGCAACAGCGTGTTTGTGGTCGAGCACGATCTGGACACCATGCGCCGCGCCGACTGGCTGATCGACGTCGGCCCGGCGGCCGGTGAAAAGGGCGGGCAGATTCTCTACAGCGGCCCGCCGCCGGGGCTGGCCGCGATCGAGGACTCGCAGACCCGCGCCTATCTGTTCGCCGAACAGCAACGGCCAACCCGCGCCGCGCGCAAACCTTCCGGCTGGTTGAAGCTCGACGGCGTCACTCGCAACAACCTGAATAACCTCAGCGCCGAATTTCCCCTGGGCTGTTTCACCTCGGTCACCGGTGTTTCCGGTTCGGGCAAATCCAGTCTGGTCAGCCAGGCGCTGCTGGAACTGGTCGGCGCGCAGCTCGGGCGCAGCGTCAGTGACGCCGAGCCGGAAGAACTCAATCTGGAAGACGATACCCCGACCGCCAGCACCGGCCAGGTCAGCGCTGGGCTCGAGTCGATCAAGCGTCTGGTGCAGGTCGATCAGAAACCCATCGGTCGCACCCCGCGTTCGAATCTGGCGACCTACACCGGGCTGTTCGACAACGTGCGCAAGTTGTTCGCCGCAACCAGCGAGGCGAAAGCCGCGGGTTACGACGCCGGGCAGTTTTCCTTCAACGTCGCCAAGGGTCGGTGCCCGACCTGCGAAGGCGAGGGGTTTGTCAGTGTCGAATTGCTGTTCATGCCCAGCGTGTATGCGCCGTGCCCGACCTGCCACGGCGCGCGTTACAACCCCGAGACGTTGGCCATCCTCTGGCAGGGCTTGAGCATCGCGCAGGTGCTGCAACTGACGGTGGACGAGGCGGTGACGGTGTTTGCCGAGCAGCCGGCGATCCGCCGTTCGCTGGAGGTGCTGCGCGACATCGGACTTGGTTACCTGCGCCTGGGGCAACCGGCGACCGAGTTGTCCGGCGGCGAAGCCCAGCGCATCAAACTGGCCACCGAACTGCAACGCAACCAGCGCGGTGCGACGTTGTATGTGCTGGATGAACCGACCACCGGTTTGCACCCGCGAGATGTCGACCGCTTGCTGGAACAACTGGATACGCTGGTGACGGCGGGGCACACGGTGATTGTGGTCGAGCATGAAATGCGCGTGGTGGCGCAGAGCGACTGGGTGATCGACATCGGCCCGGGTGCGGGGGATCAGGGCGGCAAGATCGTCGTGGCCGGAACGCCGCATAAAGTGGCGGCGAGCAAGAAGAGCCGGACTGCGCCGTTTCTTGCCCGCGCCTTGAGCCGATAACTACGTCGCCAGGGCCGGCCTCATCGCGGGCAAGCCCGCTCCCACAGAGTCTGATGTGTTCACGAATTTGTGTACGGCACAAAAAACTGTGGGAGCGGGCTTGCCCGCGATGGCGGAGTATCAGGCGCCGTCGAGCGTTCGGCGTACCTTGTCCAGCAACTCACGGATCTGGAACGGCTTGACCAGCATCTCCATGCCCGCACCGAGGAACACCTGGCGGTTGATCGCGGTTTCCGCGTAACCGGTCATGAACAGGATCGGCAACCCCTCACGCCAGCCCCGGGCAACGTCCGCCAGTTCGCGACCGTTCATGCGCGGCAGACCGACGTCGGTCAGCAGCAGGTTGATCGACGGATCGTTCTGCAAGCGTTCCAGCGCCGTTTCGATATCGCCAGCCTGGGTGCAGCGGTAACCGGCGTCCTCCAGCACTTCGGTGACGAACAGCCGCACCGACGGCATGTCTTCGACGATCAGCACATGCTCACCGGAACCCTGCGGGTCGACCACGGGAGGAACCAGATCGGCAGCGGTTGGGTCGGTGGTCGCCGGCAGCATGATCGTTACCTCAGTACCGCGTCGCGCCACGCTGCGGATGTGCGCATCGCCACCGGACTGGCGGGCGAAACCGTAGATCGTCGACAGCCCCAGCCCGGTGCCTTGGCCCAGCGGCTTGGTGGTGAAGAAAGGCTCGAACACCTTGCCGATCACGCTGTGCTCGATGCCGGTGCCGTCATCGCGCACCGACAGCGCCACGTAGGAACCATCGGTGAGGTTCGGATCGCCGTGGGAGTACGCAGCATAGGTGCTGACCCAGATATTGCCGCCCTTGGGCAACGCGTCCCGGGCGTTGATCACGAGGTTGAGCACCGCGCTTTCCAGTTGAATCGGGTCGACCAGCGCAATCGCAGGTTTAGTGGTCAGTTCAAGCTTGAGGGCGATGCGTTCGCCGATGGTGCGCACCAACAGTTCTTCGAGCGAACGCACGTGTTCGTTGATGTCCACCGGGCGGGTGTCGAGCGGTTGCTGGCGGGCAAAAGCCAACAGGCGATGGGTGAGCGAGGCTGCGCTCATCGCCGAGTTCAGGGCGGCTTCGGCGTAGAACTGAACCTTGTCCGGGCGGGCATCGGCGACGCGTTTCTGGATCAGCTCAAGGCTGGTGATGATCCCGGTCAGCAGGTTGTTGAAGTCATGGGCGATGCCGCCGGTGAGTTTGCCCAGCGCATCCATTTTCTGCACTTGCAGCAGCTGCGATTCGGCACGCACCCGGTCAGCGACTTCCTTGGCCAGTTGTGTGGTGGTGTCGTCCAGTCGCGCAAGGTGCGAGCGTTCACGATGGCGGTGTTCGGTGACGTCTTCGACGAACACCAGGCTCAGCTCTGGCGTGCGGTACGGTGATATCTGCCACTGGGTTTCGCGGATCTCGCCCTGCACACGCATGTTCAGTGTGCCTTTCCAGCGTTCGCCGTCCACCAGTCGCAAGCGTAGCTCGTCAAGGATCGCGCTCTGATCCTCGGCGAAGCATTCACTGAGGGTCTGCGGGTCGCGGTTGTCCTGGATCAGTTGCGAGAAGGCGTGGTTGCACTCGTGGACTTTCAGGTCGGCGTCGAGCACCGCGATGGGCGCGGAAATGTTGACGAAGATCTCGCGAAAACGCGCCTCACTTTCGCGCAACGCGTTCTCCGTGTCGCGGACTCGCAGCAAGGTGCGCAACGTTGCCAGCAGCACATCGGGATCGACCGGGTGAATCAGATACGCATCGGCACCGGCATCGAGGCCGGTGATGATGTCGCCGGTCTGGATCGACGCCGCCGACACGTGGATCACCGGGAGCAACGCAGTGCCCGGGTCGGTGCGCAGTTTACGCACGATGTCGAATCCGCTCATGTCCGGCAGGTTGACGTCGAGAATCAGCGCATCGAGCGGTTCGCTGGCGATCAGGGCCAGGCCGTCGCCGCCGGTGCCGGCCTCGAGCACTTCGTAACCGTGTCGCTCCAGGCGTCGGCGCAAGGCGTAGCGGGTGGCGACGTTGTCATCGACGATCAACAGACGGATGTCATGTTTCATCGACGTTCTCCTGGGCAATCGCCAGCGGAATGATCACGAAAAAGCTTGAACCCACACCCGGCGTACTTTCGACACCGACCTCGCCACCGAGCAATTCGGCGAAACGCTTGCACAGCGACAGGCCGAGCCCGGTGCCGCGCAGGCGTTTTTGCAGTGGTGAGTCGACCTGTGAAAAGTCTTCGAACAGGGTGCCGTGCAGCTCCGGGGCGATACCGATGCCGGTGTCGCTGACCGCAAATCGCACCTTGTCCTGACCCTCAAGGCGCGCCGAGACCCGGACTTCGCCACGGGTGGTGAATTTCAGCGAGTTGGAAATGAAGTTGCGCAGGATCTGCGCCAGCTTCTTGTCGTCGGTGAAGAGACGTGGCAGGCCCACCGGCTCTTCGAAAATCAGGTCTACGGCCGTGGCGTCGACAATCGGCCGGAACATCCCGCGCAGTGCGGCGAACAGATCGAACATGTCGAACCACGCCGGGGAAATGCTGATGCGCCCGGCCTCGATCTTCGCCAGATCGAGCAGGTCGTCGACCATGTCGCTGAGTTCACGGGCGGCGCTGCTGACGAACGCGACCTGCTTGTGTTGTTCGGGGCTGAGCGGGCCGTCGAGTTCGTCGGCCAGCAGGCTGTTGATGCTCAGGATCGAACCCAGCGGTGTACGGAACTCGTGGCTCATGTACGACAGGAAGCGGCTTTTCAGGTCGGAGGCCTGGCGCAGTTGTTCGGCTTGGGTGTCGAGTTCGGCGTACAGGGCGAGCACGCCCTGATTGGTCTCGTCGAGCTCTTCGCGCAGCGCGGCGGTTTCGCTCTGCAACTGAGCGATCAGCGCTGATTGTTCAGCGCTGTTCAAGGTCGGGGACTCAGCCATGGGCGGCCTCCAGGGCAACGACCAGCACCGTTACATCGTCGCGCCCGCGACAGAAATCGCGGTGCAGGACGGTGGCTATCACGGCGGGATGGCGATGCACCAGACCGGGGTAGTCTTGAAGGTTCCAACGGGACTGCAAGCCGTCGCTGTACATGATCAATAGATGTCCGTTCACGTGAGCATAGTCAAAGGGCTGGGCTTTTCGGTATTGGCCGCCGACGATCCCCGGGTGCGAGGCCAGTCCGCGGGATTTGTCGGAGGCGATCAGGCTTGCACCGATGTTGCCGATCCCGGCGAACGTCAGGCTGGCGCGGTCGGCGTGAAACTGCGCGAATGCCACTGCGCCGCCACGTGTCCCGATCATTTCGCGGTGCATGTCTTCCATCAGGACCGTTGGCGCGCCGAACGGGCTCAGGGCAAAGGCCTTTTCCCCGGCACGGGCCGCACGCTCGGCGTCTTCGCCATGGCCCAGGCCGTCGACGATCAGGGCGCTGATGTCACTGCCGTGAATCGCCAGATGCCAGACGTCGCCGCAGGCGGGATCGTTGTGCAGCGAGTGCTGGCTGACACCATACGGCAGATCCGCCTGGCGGTCGCTGCGCGGGTACAGACGCGCCAGCAGCACCGCGCCGCGATGATCGGCAAACACATCGAATACATCGGCCTGTCGTGCGACCGCACCCAGACCAATGCCTTGGGTGCCGCCGGTGGAGAAACCGTCCGCCAGACACGCGTCCAGATCAAACCCCTGGGCACGGTCGACTGCAATCATCTCGATGCCGTCGTCACCCTGACGGGGCACCAGGCGCAGGTGCAATTCCCCGTGCCCGGCATGCTTGAGCACATTGCTCGCCAGTTCAGTGGCTACCAGCGCCACGCGGCCGGCGTCGCTGTCACCGAAACCGTGCTGTTCGGCCAGCCGCTGCGCTGTGCGCCGGGCATGGCCGATCTGGCTGCTGTCCTCGATCACCAACACTTGGGTCAATGTCCCGCTGATGTTCATGTCCATCGGGTGATCGTTATGCGAGTGCCTTTGCCGGGCTCTGTGTCCAGTTCGAACTCGTCCACCAGCCGCTTGGCCCCGGTCAGGCCCAGGCCCAGACCGCTGCCAGAGGTCCAGCCGTCGGTCATCGCCAGTTTGAGGTCGGGAATACCCGGGCCCTCATCGCGAAAGGTCAGGCGCAGGCCGACCTTGTGGTTGTCATCGAGGATCTGCCAGTCCATGTCGCCGCCACCACCGTAGACCATGGTGTTGCGCGCCAGCTCGCTGACGGCGGTCACCAGTTTGGTCAGGTCGATCAGGCGCATGCCGCATTCGGTGGCCAGCTTTCGCGCCTGTTGCCGGGCCAGCACCACGTCCTGCTCGATGTTGATCGGTTGGGTACCGCTGCTGCGCACGGTCATTGCTGGCGTACTCGTTCCTGCAGCAGTTTCATGCCGCGCTCGACGTTCAGCGCGGTGCTGACGCCCGGCAGGTTCAGGCCGAGCTCGACCAGCGTGATCGCCACCGCCGGTTGCATGCCGACCAGCATGGTTTCGGCGTCCATGATTTTCGACAGGCCGGAAATGGTGCCGATCATCCGGCCGATGAACGAATCGACCATGTCCAGCGCCGAGATGTCGATCAACACGCCGCGCGCCGAGGTTTTGCTGATGCGCTCGGACAGATCGTCCTGGAGGGTGAGGGCGAGTTGGTCATGCATGTCGACCTGAATGGTCACCAGCAGGAAGTCGCCCATCTGAAGAATCGGGATACGTTCCATTGGTTAAACCGTCTTGGCGAGGGTGATGCCCAGGCGGGTCAGCGCCAGTTTCAACGCATCAGCCAGATTGGCTTTGGTCACCACGCCTTGCAGGTCGAGGCCCAGGTGGACGATGGTCTGGGCGATCTGCGGACGCACGCCGCTGATGATGCAGTCGGCGCCCATCAGGCGGATCGCGGTCACGGTTTTCAGCAGGTGCTGGGCCACCAGGGTGTCGACGGTCGGCACGCCGGTGATGTCGATGATGGCGATTTCCGAACCGGTGTCGACGATGCGTTGCAGCAGCGACTCCATCACGACCTGGGTGCGTTGCGAATCGAGGGTGCCGATCATCGGCAGCGCGAGCACGCCGTCCCACAGCTTGACCACCGGGGTGGACAGTTCCAGCAGTTCTTCCTGCTGGCGCTTGATCACCGCTTCACGGGATTTCTGGAAGGTACGGATGGTGTACAGACCGAAGGCATCGAACAGCTCGGAGATTTCCCAAAGCTGTTCGGCGAGCAGGGCGGGCTGGTCCTGATAATGGTTTTGCAGCAGGGCGAACAACGGGCCCTTGAGCGAGAATATGAAGCTGGCGGTCTGTTGCGAATCCTGACCGAGCTGGGCACGACTTTGAGACAGTTTTTCGAGGAACTGGCGCATGCCTTCCCAGCCCTGCGCGGTGATGTTGGTGCCGCTGTCGTTTTCCAGGCCACTGACCACCAGTTGCAGGAATTCGCCGGTCTGTTGCTGTATGTCGTGTTCTTTGAGGTTGCGGGTAGCACCGCTGGTTTGCAGTCCGTTGATCCATTCGCCCAGCAGTTGTGCCTGTTTGTTTTTCATCGCATCGAGTGTGCTGTTCTGCAGTGCTGCCATGTGCCTGTTGCTCCATTGCGAATTGGGGGCCGGTTCTTCGGAAAATGACCGGCGCGAAGTGAATGACCCTGGCCGTTCGAAATAGTTGTTTGTCCCCGCGAGGATATTTTTGATCTACCGCAAGGAACGCACCGGTAACTCTAGTCGGCGTGGCCGGGAATGCTGATCTTTCGCGTGCAATGCAAAGAGGCCGCGTCCAATGGAGGCGGCCTCTTGAGGTGTGTTGCGGTTACTTGCTCGGGTGCTTGGCCTGCAATTCCTTGGCGGCAGCCAAGTGTTTTTCCAGCCCCGGCAACATTTTCTGGGCAAAGGCTTTGAGTTCAGTGGCGCCTTTGACCTTGTCGTCGGTCACGGTATTGGCTTGTTTCTTGAACAGTTCAATGGCTTCTTCGTGGGCCTTGACCTGATTGTTGGCGTACGCCGCATCGAAGGACTCATCGCGGACTTCGAGTATTTTTTCTTTGGCTTGTTTGACCAGGGTCGTGGTGTCCGGCACCTCGATGTCGTGAGCCTTGGCGATGGTAGCCAGTTCATCGTTGGCCTTGCCGTGGTCGGTGATCATCATGTTGGCAAAGGCCTTGATGTCGGCCGACTGGCTCTTCTCCAGCGCCAGGCGGCTGGTCTCGATCTCGGCAATCCCGCCGGCCGCAGCGTTGTCGACGAAGTCATTGTCGGTGGCGGCAAAGGCCGAGCCCATGCCGGTGCTCAACGCAACGGCCAGAAAAAGATGACGCAGTTTGAATCCGTCCATTGGTGTTTCTCCACGCAGGTTTTTGTGAGCGTTATTCAATGGAGGGAATTGGCCGAACAAAGGTTTTATCGCATTCGCGAAAGGGCGACGAACGGGCACCGCTGGTCTGACAGGTGGTCGACAGAACCGGTCAACCGAGGCCATTCTGATACCTGGCCAGCGCAATCGGTCGCGTTGGCTGCCGATCAACTGACGGAGGTGTTCCATGCCGGTGACTCATGATTTGTTACAGGATTTGAAACTTACGAAGGAAGAGATCCAGCAACGACGCACCGCGGATCCACATCTGGATGCACTGATCAACAAGTATTCCCAGGCGGACGCCGAAGTCGTCAAGGCCGAGACGGCGACCTCGGATGCACCCAGCGATGACACCCTGAAGAAACTCAAAGAGAAACGCCTGCAGGTCAAAGACAAGATCGTCGAGCAGTTGCAGGCCCGAACCTGACCGTCAGTCGCGCCACCGGCCTTTGGTGGTGAAGCGACTGGAACGACAGCCCCGACCGGCACCTCGAATGTTCAGAGTCTTCACATAGCGACTCTCAGCGAGGTGCCTTATGAAAGATCCAAAATTTCCTAGTGAAGAGCAGGGCGCATTCGACCCGGTTCCGACGCATCCCGAGCCGAACAGTCCGGCGCACACCGTCCGTAATCCTGAAGAGGAACGCAAGAGCGAGGAAGTGCCGGAGGATGAGGATCCGGACAAGTTCGATCGGTCCAGTAACTGACCGGCTGCCATCGCCTCACTTCAAGGCTGCCTCGAGAGGCAATCGCGCCATGTGCGTGGCCTTCAGCGAGCCGAAGTACAACCACTCGCCATACTCGCGAACCGTGGTGATCGGCGAGTAATTGCCGGCGCTGGCATCCTGCAGATTGGCGATCACTTTGCCGTCCAGATCCAGCCCCAGCACGAACCCGCGCTTCTCCACCGGTTTGGGCAGCACGGTCATTGCCCGCACGATCATCTTGCGCACGAACGGGTATTCAGCGGTGCGGTCGAGCAGCGGATTGCGCGGCGTGTACAACGCCACCCAGAAGCGATCCCGGCCATTGAAGGCGAGGTTGTCCGGCAGCCCCGGCAGATTGTCGATGAACAGGTCATGGTTGCCGGCCTTGGGCCCGGTCAGCCAATAGCGGCTGATGCGATAGGCGCCAGTTTCGTTGACCAGCACATAGGCGTCTTCCGGGCCGAGGGTCACGCCGTTGGCGAACTCCAGTTTGTCGAGCAGCACGACGGTCTTGCCGGTCTGGAAGTCATAACGCAGAAGGCGTCCGTCGCCGCCGTGCTCAATGATCGCTTCGCCATCGTGACCGTAGCCCCAGCGACTCGAGGCATCGCTGAAGTAGGCGTAATGCCCGGATTTGTCGATGGCCACGTCATCGGTAAACCCGAACGGCAGGCCATTGGCTTCGGTGGTCAGCGCCACCAGCCGACCCTGCGCGTCGAGCGACAGCAAACCCTTGACCCCGTCGGCGATCACCAGCAAACCGTTGGGATGCCGCGCCAGCCCCAGCGGCCGGCCGCCAGTATCCGCCAGCACCTTGCGTTGCTGACCGTCGAGGCTTGTGCGCAGCAGGCGTCCGTCGTGCAGCCCGGTGATCAGGAAGTCGTTTTCCAGCAGCAGCGCTTCCGGGCCTTCGATGTCGCTCGGGCCGACTTGCGCCGCGCCCTTGAGTCGCTGATTGTCAGCGAATTGGCCTTCGGTCAGCGAGGGCGCCGGTTGCGGCGTCCAGGCCACGGGCTTGACCTTGGTCGGCATCAACAGCAGAAAGGCCAGAACCCCGATAATCAGCAGCAACACCAGATAACGCCATCTCACACGTGGGCTCCCGCGAGTGCCAGGTGCCGGGTCGCCATGTCACGAAGGGCCAGCATCGAAGCCGCCGATTCGCGATCGATGCGCCGCTTGAGCAGCAGGTGGTTGGCAATGCGCAGGCCAATGCCCTCGAACTGGTAATCGAGGGTGCGCACGAAGCGCGTGGCATCGTTTTGCGCCGAGCATTCATAGGTCAGCAGCAACGAAAGACCCTGATCACCCTGGGCCCGCGCGCACCAGCGCCGACCGGGCAGGTATTCGGTGACTTCCCAGCGCAAATGCCCCTCGCGCCCACCGGCATGAATGTCCTCGTCGAATCGCGCACCGGCATGCAACGCACCGCTCGGGCCGTCGATCTTCAGCGATGACGGATGCCACTCCGGCCAGCGACTGACGGTGGCGGCGTAGGCGAGGACGGCGATCGGATCACCGACGATGTCGACTGTGTGCTGCATGCGGGTCATGGGCGTTCTCGAATCGGTCAGAGGGGCGGTTTCCGGCTTCCAGTAAAGGGTGCCGAACAGGTAGTCCATCAGCGGAAAAACGATATTGAAATTACGCTCCTGCATGCGCTCGCGACGGTGATGCAGCTCGTGCAGACGGCGCATCTGGCGGATCCACGGCAGGCGGGTCAGCGGGTTCTGCGGCGGCAGATGCTCGCAGGCGTGAAACACTTCATAGGTCAGGTAACCGAACACCATGCAGCCGCCGAACAAGCCGGCGACGTTGCTGTTGACCTGCGCGAACAGCCACCACAAGGGCAGGGTGATCGCCAGCGTGTGCAGCACGATCAGCCAGGCGGGAAACAGGATCACCCGCCAGTCGCGGGCGCCGTCGTAGGTCATGTGGCCGGGGGTGAAGAAGCTGTGATGATCGCCGGCATCCCGGGCGTAAAACATCCGCGCGAAGCTCTTTTTATGATGGCCGAGGTGGCGGTGCACCATGTACACGCCGAAATTGAAGAACAGCAGGGTCAGCGGCACGGCCAGCCATTCCAGCGCCTGCACCTGATGCACGCTGCTCCAGAACGCGCCGATGGCCAGCACGCCGAACAGCAGCACGAACGCGCCGTGCAGCCACGGGTTGTAGCGGGGATGGATCGCCGCGCGGTAGCGGCTGCGAAATGCCTCGGTGGTCTGCCTCACTGCGGTCACCTGCGGATATTGTCGTTATCCCGGCAGAGTAGCCGATCCCGCCGTTTGTGCAGGGGCAACCTTCAGGTCACAAGTGCCATGCTCCGGTGCATAGCGGCCGTCAGCTCAACGGGTTCCAGCGCTGCGACCAGTCGTCATCGGCCTTGATCACTTCGCGCAGCAGATCGAACGCCTGTTGCAGGATCGCCGAGTCGCGGTCGCGAGAGTAGACGAGGTAGGTCGGATAGCCGAATTCCGGGGCTTTGGTCACCGGCTCCAGCGCGCCGCTTTCCAGATAAGTGCGCACCACCCGGGTCCGGAAATAGCCGCTGCCGCCGTTCTCCAGGATGTATTGCAGGGCCAGCGGGCCGAGGTTGAAACTCAGGGCAGCCTTGGCCTTTTCCGGCAGGGCCGCGTCGTGCTGTCGACGGAAGTCCGGTCCCCAGTCGATGTACACGTAGGGGGAAGGGCGGCCGGGCGTGGTGACCAGAATCAGTTTCTCTTCGAGCACCTGCTCGACCTGCAGCCCCGGCCAGTATTCCGGTTGATAGACCAGCGCCGCATCGAGTACGCCCAGTTCGAGCTGACGCAGCAGGTTTTCGCCGTCGCGGATCTCCATGCGCAACGCATGACCTGGGATTTTCTCCCGCAACTCGGCGGCCCAACTGAGCATCAGCGGGTTGCACAGACTGACCTCGCCGCCGATGTGCAGCACATTGTGATAGCCCTCGGGCAAGGGCAGGTCGCGGCGCGCCGCTTCCCAGGTCTGCACCAGCTGATTGGCGTAGACCACGAAAGCCTCGCCATTGGCGGTCAGCCGCGCACCGGCACGGTTGCGCACGAACAGCGTGCTGCCCAACTGGCTTTCGAGTTTCTGGACGCGGGCGGTGATTGCCGTTTGCGTGACGAACAGCTTTTCAGCCGCCGCGGCGAGGCTGCCGTGGCGGACGATTTCCAGAAAGGTGCGGGCGAGGTCGATGTCCATGGGCGGGCCGGTGGTTTAGGTGCGCGCATTGTAAGGCAAAAGCGCCCTCACCCTAGCCCTCTCCCGGGGGGAGAGGGGACCGATTCGGGAATATTGAAGAAATACGCCGACCTGAAGGATTTGTTCTGAATCCATAATCGACTCGGTCTTTCAGGTCGATGTATGACGTAAGACACTGCGGTCAGTCCCCTCTCCCTCCGGGAGAGGGCTAGGGTGAGGGGAAAAGCAGGCAACGCGGACTAACTGGCCAACTCAGCCTCCCGCACCCGAGCCCATTCCTCCACCAACCGCGCCGGCGTACAGCAAGTCTTGCGCTTGTAGACGAAGTTGCGGCACTTCTCGGCAAACTGATTGCGGTTGTACAGCATGTCTTCCTGCATCTCCTGCAACTCCGCCTCGCGGCACTGACGAATCAACACATGATCGACCCGCAGCTTGCGCTCCCGCACCGCCGCATAAGTCGGATCACTCAGCACACTGTTGGCCCGTTGCAGCAACCACAGCGAGAACTCGTCCGGGCAGCGCGGGCCGATTTCCTGGACCATGCCCAGTTGCAGCGCCTGCGCAGCGCTGACCGGCAGACAGGCTTGGGTCAGTTGTTCCGCCATGGCCGGGCCGACGGCGCGGGGCAGGCTGTAAGTCCAGTATTCCGAGCCGTACAGCCCCATGCTCTTGTAGTGCGGATTGAGCACGATATCGGCGCGGGCCAACACGATGTCAGCCGCCAGAGCGAGCATCACGCCACCGGCCCCGGCATTGCCGGTAACGCCGCTGACCACCAGTTGCCGTGCGCTGAGCAATTCTTCGCACACATCATCGATGGCCTGGATATTGGCCCAGGCTTCGGCGCCCGGATCTTCGGCAGCCTGAATCACGTTCAGGTGTACGCCGTTGGAAAAGCTGCCGCGTCCGCCCTTGATCAACAGCACCTGAGTGTCGCGGGATTTGGCCCAGCGCAGGGCCTCGACCATGCGCCGGCATTGCTCGGTGCTCATGGCGCCGTTGTAGAACTCCAGCGTCAGCTCGCCGACCTGTCCGGACTCGCGATACCGGATCGGCTGATACGTCTCGTCGCTGAACGGCGCGTTGGCAATCGACCAGTCCAGCACCGGCACGCCAGACAACTGCCCGGCCAGCACATGCCGCGCCGGACGTTTGAAGGTTTCTTCGCCCGGTTGCGGTTTGCGCCGCAGCGAGCCGATCCACAGGCTGTGATCACCGGTCGCCACCAACACCGCGTCGTCATGCACCGCGAGAATCTCGCCGGGCATTCCGGTGCGCTGATCGAGGTGCGCGTCGTACACGTAATACTGCCCGCCAGCGAGGCTGGCGAGTACGCCGGGCTGACCGTCCGCCGCGTCGATGCAGCGTTTGATGAAGCGCGAGCAGTCGTGCCAGCTGAAGGTGCGGTCGTCCTGCTTCATGTTCGGCTGCAATCGCCCGCGCACTGTCGGATCGTTGTAATCCAGCGCGACCGGCACGAAGCCGTCGATGAATTTCTCCACCACTTCGCGGATGCAACGGATCGCCGCGTCGCTGACCCGGCCGTTGTACAGCTCGGATTTGCGCAGGCCTGTCGGCAAGTTGAATTCGCAGGTGGCCCAGACCGGGCCGGCGTCCATTTCTTCCACCGCTTGCAGGGCGGTCACGCCCCAGGACGGCAGCTCGCGCATGATCGCCCAGTCCAGCGCACTGGCACCGCGATCGCCGACGATGCCGGGGTGAATGATGACGACCGGGCGCTGCGGATTGCTCCACAGCGCGTGGGGAACACGATCCTTGAGGAACGGGCAGATCACCAAGTCGGCGCCGCTGTTTTCGATTTGCTCGCACACGGCGGTTTCGTCGGTGAACAGCACCACGCTGGGTGAATGCCCGGCCTGACGCAGTTCCAGCCAGGCACGCTGGGTCAGGCCGTTGAACGCCGACGACAGAAGAATGATGTTGAGTGATCGCATGAATGCTCTTCCTTGAAAGGTCAGCCTCAGGCTCCCGGTGAGCCGTCCGTGGCTATCGATGGAGGCGCAAGGTTAGAGACTGGCGTGACGGGCGCCACTGATCGAGATCAACGTTGTGTCAGCCAATGTTGCCGTGGCGACGACGTGCCTTATTCTCAAAGGTTTGATGATCCTGATTTTTTATTACTTCAAATGTCTCAGGCGCTATTGCACAGTCGCACCCCTGATCACCGCCGGAAGATCCCGGCGTATCCATGGATTTTCGCAGCGGGTGGAGCCCGTTTTCAGGGAGTAAGGCATGGGGAGTCACAACCCGCATTACCAGGTCATCGGGCAAATGTTCCAAAAGGACTACCGATGGCTCTGCGCAGCGGTCAGCCGTACCCTCGGCTGCCCGCATAGTGCACAGGACATTGCTTCGGAAACGTTTCTTCGGGTTTTGGCACTGCCCGATCCGTTGGCGATTCGCGAACCCCGCGCGCTGTTGACCACGATTGCCCGGCGGCTGGTCTATGAAGGCTGGCGCCGGCAGGATCTGGAGCGCGCCTATCTGCAAAGCCTGGCACTGGCGCCGGAACCGGTGCATCCGTCGCCCGAGGAACGGGAATTGGTGATCGAAACGCTGCTGGCGGTGGATCGCTTGCTCAACGGCTTGTCGGCGAAGGCCAAGGCTGCGTTTCTCTATCACCAGCTCGACGGTCTGACCTACAGCGAAATCGGCGAACGCCTCGGCGTGTCCACCAGCCGTGTGCAGCAATACATGGTCGAGGCGTTCAAGCGTTGCTATCTGGCGATGCAGGCATGAGGCCGGACGAAACGCTGATCGACGAAGCCGCGCAATGGATGGCACTGCTGCAATCGGGGCACGTCAGCTTGCAGGAGCGTGCGGCTTTTGACGCTTGGCGCACGGCGGATCCACGGCATCAGCAGATCATCGAGCAAATGGGCGGCGGGCTGAACCTGCTGCGCCATTCGAACCTGCGCGGGTTGCCGCGTGAGAGTGTGCTGCACAGCCTGAATGCGCCGTCCAGTCGCCGTCGATTCCTCAGCGGCAGTTTGAGTGTGCTCGGGATCGCGGTGCTGGCCGGTTTGCTCGGTCGACGTTATGGCTGGCTGCCCGAGGCCGGCGAGTTGTCGACCGGTACCGGCGAGCGTCGGGAATTCACGCTGGAGGATGGCAGCGCCCTTACGTTGAATGCCCGCAGCCGCGTGGTGCCGCGCTTCAACAATCTCGAACGTTTGCTGGACTTGCGCAGCGGCGAGCTGCTGATCGATGTGGCGAAAAATCTGGCCCGGCCGTTTGTGGTCGAAACCGAGCATGGGCGGATGCGTGCGCTCGGGACCAAATTCCTGGTGCAGCGCGGTGACGATTCGACGCAGCTGGTGATGCTGCATTCGCAAGTCGAAGTGGTCACCGCCAGTGGGGCGCGGCAAGTGGTGGAGGCGGGCGAAAGTCTGCTGTTCAACAGGCAGGAAATCCTCGCGCTGGAACGCAGCAAAGGGCAGGAAAGCGCCTGGGTGCAAGGGCGGCTTGAAGTGCGCGATCGGCCTTTGAGCGAAGTCATCGACAGCCTGCGCAGCTACCGTCGCGGCATCCTGCACCTGAGCCCCGAGGTCGCCGGTTTGCGCCTCAGCGGTCTCTATCCGCTGGACGACAGCGACCGCACTTTGCAACTGCTGGAGCGTTCGCTGCCGATCCGCGTCACCTGGCACAACCCGTACTGGGTCAGCATCGAAGCGCGGTTATAAATCCATAACTTCCCGGTCTATCCGTCCCCCTATAAAAAGCGCCGGCCCGCTGCTCATTCCCTGCAGACGCCTTCAACAGGGAAGCCCCTCGATGTTCTCATTCAAACAACAACAATTGTCCCGCCTGACGCTGGCCATCGTGCTGGCGGCGGGCATTGTCCCGACCACCGTTCTGGCACAAGACGCTGCCACTCAGGTCTTTACCTTCGACATTGCCGCGGGGGCCCTCGACGAGGTGCTGCTGGACATCTCGCGCCAGACCGGCGTGCCGATTTCCTTCAGCCAGAATCTGGTTCAGGGCAAGCGCAGCAGTGCGGTGCGCGGCGCATTGGGTGGTCGTCAGGCGGTAGAGAAAGCCTTGCTCGGCAGCGGCCTGCAAGTCGAGCAGGGCAGCCAGGGCCTGAGCATTCGCCCGGCCGATGCGCAGAGCACCGCGCCGGTCAAGGCGGCTGCCGTGGCGCCCGCCAGCAGCGCCGATTACCGCATGGAAAAAGTCACCGTCACCGGCTCGCGCATTGCCCGGGCGCAGAGCGATGGTGCGACTCCGGTCAACGTCATCACCCACGAAGAAATGGAAGCGCGCGGCTACAAGAACGTCTACGACGCCCTCGCCACGCAAACCCAGAACACCGGCATGACCCAGGGCGAAGACTACGGCAACACCTGGCAACCGGCGGCCAGCGCCCTCAACCTGCGTGGCCTCGGCCCCAACCACACGCTGGTGCTGATCAACGGCCGGCGGGTCGCCGATTACCCGACGCCGTACGACGGCAAGGTCAACTTCACCAACCTTGCGAACATTCCGTCGGCGATCATCGACCGCATCGAAGTGCTCAGCAGCGGCGCCTCGGCGATCTACGGTTCGGACGCGATTGCCGGGGTGGTGAACATCATCCTCAAGGACAAAATGAATGGCGTCGACGTCAACCTCAAGGGCGGCACCAGCGAGCGCGGCGGCGGTGACAACCAGCGTTTGCAGATCAGCGGCGGCGGCAGTTGGGGCGACTTCGACGGTTTGTTCGGACTTGAACTGACCAACCGCGATCCGATCTGGGCCGATGATCGCGGCTTCATGCAGAGCGGGCCTTTGGCGGATGTCGGCTACCGTCGCGACCTGAGCAACAACCGCTATCTGGGACCCGGCTGCGGCGCCTATCAAGGCACGTTCGACAACAAGCTGTTCAACAGCGGCGGGCGTTGCCGCACCGACCAGGTGTACAACGATTACTGGACGGTGCAGACGCAAAAGGAAAACTACGACGGCTACACCCGTGGCACCTGGCATTTCAGCGACAGCGGCCAGGTCTTCGCCGACTTGATGTACGGCCTCGATCACATCCAGAACAACACACGCGGCCCGAGCTTCACCTCGCCGGACTTCATCAACCAGAACAGCGGCAATCTGGAGCGCTGGTACCGGCGCTTCGGTGAAGAGGAAATCGGCGGGCGCACCAGCAACAACAGTAAATGGCGCGACACTTCATGGACCGGGACCCTGGGCCTCTCGGATAAAATTGCCGACACCGGATGGAACTATGAACTGGCGGCCAACCGGTCTGAATATAAAAGCGTGCGCACCACGCGTTACACGCCGCTGTCGTCGATCCAGGATTTCTACCTCGGCCCGCAGCTGGGCACCCGCGACGGTTACCCGGTGTTCGCGCCGGATGCTTCGCGCCTCGACCGGCCACTGACGCCGCAGGAGTGGGAGCAGTTTCGCGGCAACCTGACGCAGAGCAGCAAGTCGGTCTCCACGAGTTACAACGCTTCGGTCAACGGCGAGTTGTTTGACCTGCCGGCCGGCCCGGTGGGATTCGCCGGCGTGCTGGAGGCGGGCAAGCAGGAATACCGCATCGATCCGGATGACAGCCTCAACGACGGCAGTTTCTACGGCGTAACCCCGGCGCAAAGCTCCGGCGGTTCGCGCAAGCGTTACGCGGCCGGCGGCGAGTTCAGCATTCCGGTCACCGACACGGTACTGGCGACAGCCGCAGGGCGCTGGGACCAATACAAATTCAGTGGCCGCACCGAACAACAGAAAACCTACAACCTCGGCCTGGAATGGCGGCCGGTGAACAGCTTGCTGGTGCGCGGCAGCTACGGCACCAGTTTCCGCGCACCGGATCTGAACTACATCTATCAGTCCGACAGCAACGGCTACTACCCGGCGCAGATCGACTATTACGGCTGCAGCCAGGGCGTGGAGGGCGCCTGTGACCGTGGGCGCGTCGATTACACCCAGAGCGGCACGGCGGATCTGGAATCCGAACGCGGCAAATCCTGGACCTACGGTTTCGTCTGGTCGCCGTCGCGCAATTTCGATTTTTCCACCGATTTTTGGCGGGTGGAGATTGATGACCTGCTGACCACCGTCGACGAAAACCGCCTGTTGCAGCAAGAGAACGAATGCCGCAATGGCACCCAGGACATCAACTCGGCCAACTGCCAGTCGACCCTGGCACGAGTGGATCGCAATCCCGGCAATGCCGCCGTCGATCCCAATCAGTTGCAGCGGGTGCGGGTGAATGCGATCAACGCCGCCAGCGAGCGAGTCAGCGGCCTGGACTTCAAGAGCAATATTCGCTGGGGCGCTGGGCAGTACGGCGCGTTCAGTTCGACGCTGGGCTACACCCTGGTACTCTCGCATTACTACAAGGAATCGGACGAAGCCCCGACCCAGGACTGGCGCACCTCGCGCACCAATTACGACTGGCGCAGCAAGGTCAACGCCAGCCTGACCTGGGATTACCAGAAGGCCACGGCGACGCTGATGGGGATTCGTTACGGCTCGGTCACCAACGGCGCGGGCGACGGGCGTCTGTCGCCGTGGACGGTGTTCAACGCCAGTGCACGGTACAAGCTCAATGACCGGGCGAGTGTCGGGCTGACCGTGAACAATGTGCTCAACCAGGTCAAGCATGACGATTCGGCGGGCTGGCCGTATTACCCGACCGGCAACTACGACCCGTACGGGCGCCAGTGGTGGCTGGATGTGAGTTATCACTTCGGCAGTTGAGGACGGAATGACGCCCGGCAGCGTCCTACGGAAGTTGCCGGACTTTGGGTAAAAACGGGGATATTTCCGACGACTTTTTAAGGTTGGCCGTCGGAAGCGTGATCTATAGCATCGGCGATGACATTGAAGTCGTTAACGGCCTGATCACTCAGGCCTCTGATAATGGATTGATCATGCGAACTGCACACCTCGAATACGAAACGCCTGCTTATTCCGCTCGCCATCAGTGGCGCGATGATCGTGCCAGGTGCCCCATGGAGGATGTCGCCTTGCCCAGCGCAAAAGTACCCCGGTTGGCGGGTTTGAAGAAGATCGAGGGCAAGCCGGTCGAATTGCTCGTGCATGGCCGGAACATCGGTGATGACGCCCTGCTGATTGTTCAGCTTACCGATGAAGGTTTCGAGCTGAACGACGTCGTCGACATGCTTTCAACCTCCGAGCTTTACCAGCAAGGCGACATGGTCAAACTCATCACTGGCAAGTCGGTCAGAACGGTAAGGCGGCTGCTGAAGGAAGGCAAACCGGTACGGCTTGACCCGCAGCAGAGTGTCATCGCCTACCAATATGCATTGGTGCTGGAGTTGGCCATTCGGGCCTTCGGGGGGCAACCACGGGCGGAGGACTGGCTGCAGAAACCCTCTATCTATTTTTACGGTCATGTGCCGCTGGAATTGACCCTGCATCCATTGGGTTTTCAGATGGTCGAGCAGTATTTGCAGCAGCTTATCTACGGGGTTTACCCATGAACCCCTTGCCGTGGGACGAGCATTGGTATGCGTGGCGGCTGGATCGCGAGGTTTATGGCGGTACCTGGGACAAGGGGATTGGTTCAAAGCTGAATGGCGGCCGATGGAATAGACCCGGACGACGCGTCGTCTACGCGTCAGTCGATCCGTCCTCGGCCATTCTGGAGGTGGCAGCAAACAACAGTTTTGATGCCTTGGACCGCGAGCCTTATGTATTGACATGCTTTGAGGTCATCAGCGACGCGAAGGTGAAAATCGTGCAGCCCGAAGAAGTGCCGAACCCTTACTGGCTGAGCCCTGCACGGCCGTCACCCAATCAGCGATTGTTCGCCGACGCTTTACTGGCCGAGCATCCGTTTGTGCTGATTCCCTCGGCGGCAACCCGGCATTCGTGGAATTTGCTGGTGAGCTGCGATTTGGCGGAGGGGCAATTCAGGATGGTCTCCCAGGAACGGTTTGGGCTGGATACCCGGTTGCTCAAAGAAGCGGTTTTGACCTGATGAGTCGACTTGCCGGTTTTGCATATCCTCAGCACCCAATGGTCTAAATCGCGCCCTATAAATCAACATCCGCCATCGCACATCCCTGCATAAACCAAAACGCAGGGATGGCTGTTCATGATTCGATTTTCACCCGTTAAATCCCCGTTGAGCCTGGCCTTGCTGCTGGCGATCAACACGTTGCCGGCGATTGCTGCCGACAGCAGTGCTCCAGAACCGACCACCCAGTTGCAACGGGTCGAAGTCACCGGCACCGCGATTCGTCGGGTCGATGCCGAAACGGCAGTGCCGGTGACCATCCTTCGGGTGGAAGAACTGCAGAAGCAAGGTGTGACAACGACTGAAGAGCTGGTCAGTCGGATCTCTGCCAACCAGTCGTCCGTAGGCTCCGGGCGTTCGGTGGGTTCGAGCAGCGGTGGGGCGTCTTACGCCGACTTGCGTGGCATTGGCCCGAACAAGACGCTGGTGCTGCTCAACGGTCGGCGTCTGAGCAACAACGCGACCAATGCGATCAACGGCTCCGGCGTCGATCTCAACACCATCCCGTTCGCCGCTATCGACCGGGTGGAGGTGCTGCGCGACGGAGCCTCGGCGCTTTACGGCACCGATGCCATCGGCGGGGTGATCAACTTCATCACCAAGACCAGCCTCACCGAAGGCCAGATCAGCACCAATTACGATACGCCGACCCATTCCGGTGGCGGTGAAAGCCGCAACTTCAGCGGCAGTTGGGGTTTTGGTGATTTGCAGGACGATCGCTTCAACGTGTTCGGTGTGGTGAGCTACGACAAGCAGAATCGCCTGGCCGCCGACGATCGTGGTTACACCTATAACTACCAGCCGGGGCGCGGCCTCGATTACACCTCCGGCACGGCGTCGCCCGCCAACTGGAGTCAGGGCAGCAACGCCACCAACCCGTTGGCCGGTTCCGGGTGCAATGCGCCTGGGCTGCTGTCACGCAACGGCATCTGCCGCCAGAGCCTGTGGAACTACCTCGATCTGGTGCCGGAAACCGAGAAGACCTCCGCGTTCGCCAAGGCAACCGGAAAGCTGTCGGATGACCACAACGTCAGCCTCGAATACTTCTGGGCGCGCAACGAGAACCGGACGCAGATCGGGCCCGGCACTTTGATGGGCAATCAGGTCAATCCTGGCACCGCGTTCTATCCGGGTAACGGCGTTACGCCCGGGCCGAGCGGTTTTGCCCTCGACCCGACGCAACCGGTGGACGTGAACTGGCGTGAAACCGCCGTCGGTGCCCGTCAGCATGAAGATGACAACACTGGTCAGCGCCTGCTGTTGAGCTTCGACGGCACGCTGGTCGGGTGGGATTACAACCTCGGCGCGTCGTACAACCAGAACAAGGTGGTCAACACGATTCGCAGCGGTTATGTGAACGACCGCGCTGTCAGCCAGGGCATTGCCGACGGTGTGATCAACCCGTTTGGTCCGCAGACCGCTGCCGGTTCGGCCTTGTTGGCAGCCAACGGAGTGGACGGCGATTACTCGACGGCGGTGGGCCGGGTCAAGGCGATTGACGGTCGCATCAGTCGCGAGATCGGCGACTGGTTCGGCGCCGGGCCTTCGGCCTTGGCGCTGGGCGGTGAGTACCGCAAGGAGGACTTCCATCAGGATTTCGCCCAGTTCGCGGCTGATGTGCAGAGCCTGGGCGTTGACCCCAATGCCAGCGTCGCCGGGGATCGCAGCGTCTCGGCGCAGTACGCCGAGGTCAACGTGCCGGTGCTCGACAGCCTGGAACTGTCCGCCGCTGTGCGCCACGACAAGTACAGCGATTTCGGCAGCACCACCAACCCGAAATACTCGTTCCGCTTCCAGCCGTTCAAGGAACTGGTGGTGCGTGGCGCCTACAGTGAAGGCTTCCGCGCGCCATCGCTGTACGAGTTGTACAACCCGAACTTCACCACGTTCACCGTCGCCAATTACAACGACCCCCGGCTGTGTGCCGGTGGCAACCCGAGCAACGGCGGGATTGCCAACCGCGACTGCGCTCAGCAGTTCAACAGCCGGACCGGCGGCAATAAGGACCTGAGTCCGGAGACCGCGCGCAACGTCACCCTCGGTTTCGTTTATCAGCCATTCGATCGCCTGACCACCGGGCTGGATTTCTGGTGGATCGACATCGCCAACCAGATCGCCGAGTTCCCCGAATCGGCGGTGTTCGAGAACCCGGAGCTGTACCCGGAGCGCCTGATCCGCAAGCCTGATGGCTCCATCGATCACATCGTCACTGGCCTGGCCAACCTCGGCAAGATCAAGACCAACGGCGTCGACGTGAGCTTCGACTATCGACTGCCGAGCACACCGTACGGCGATTTCGGCATCGGCCTGCAAGGCACTTACGTCACCCGTTACGACTATCAACAACAGCTCAAGGGCGACTACATCGACAAGCTCGGTGATTTCCGCGGCGGCGACTTTGCCTCGGCCGGCGCCGTGGCCCGTTGGCGTCACAGCCTGACCGGCAGCTGGAACTACGGCCCGCTCGGCGCAAGCCTGACCAACCGCTACACCAGCGGTTACCACGACTCGGATCGCGAGACTCACGATTACGTCGGTTCGTACAACGTCTGGGACGTGGCCGGCACCTACACCTGGCGCAAGACCCTGGCGGTGACCCTCGGGGTGAAAAACCTGTTCGACCGCGAGCCGCCATTCAGCAACCAGACCTACACGTTCCAGAGCGGCTACGACCCGAAATACGGCGACCCGTTTGGCCGCACGTTGTACACGCGGGTCAATTACAAGTTCTGAGAATGATCGGTCAGGGCGGGTTTTAGTAACACATCGTTCTAAACCCCGCCCTATAAAAAGGCCCGGCCTGTTGCACATCACAGTCAGGCAGGCACGTGTTGAAAGGATCTGCCCATGTTTTCCAGAGTCATTCTGTTCAGCGTCGGTCTGTTGCTGAGCCCGGCGCTGTTCGCGGCGCCCCAACACGCCCTCACGGTCTACGGCGAAGCCCCGAAATACGCCCCGGACTTCCAGCACCTGGCCTACGCCAACCCCGATGCGCCCAAGGGTGGAACCTTGCGCCGCTCTTCGCTGGAGAGCGGCCCGTTCGATCACCTGATTCCCTACATCGACAAAGGCACCGGCGTTGCCGACATCGACGGCTGGCTCTATGCGCCGCTGGCCTATCGCAGCAAGGACGAGCCTTATAGCGTCTACGGCCTGGTCGCGCAACGGATGGAGCTGGACGCGGACCGGCGCTGGCTGCGCTTTTACCTTAACCCCAAGGCACAGTTCGAGGACGGCACGCCGATCACCGCCGAAGACGTGCGCTACACCTTCGAGCTGTTCACCACTCAGGGCAGCCTCAAATATCGCCAGCAGTTTCGCGATGTCGCCGAGGTACAGGTCGAGTCGCCGACCCAGGTGCGTTTCGTGTTCAAGAACAACGAGAGCCGTACCTTGCCGCTGGATCTGGCGACGTTGCCGGTGTTGCCCGAGCATTGGTGGCGCACGCGCAATTTCGCCGATGGCGCAGGCTTCGAGATTCCACCGGGCAGCGGGCCGTACAAGGTCAGCGCGGTGGACGCCGGGCGCAGCGTGAAATTCCAGCGGATCAAGGATTGGTGGGGCAGGGACCTGCCGATCACCCGCGGGCTCTACAACTTCGATCAGTTGAGCGTGGAGTTCTTTGCCGACACCGACGTGTCGCGACAGGTGCTCAAGGCCGGCGGTTTCGATTACAACCGCGAGTTCTCCGCCACCAGTTACACCATCGGTTACGCCGGCGCGGCGCTGGAGCAGGGCAAGTTGCTGCGTGAACACCTCGCACCCGGTGCTGCGCAAGGTGCCCAGGGATTTGCGTTCAACTTGCAGAAACCGATGTTTCAGGATCGCCGGGTCCGGCAGGCGATCGCCATGCTCTGGGATTTCGAATGGAGCAACCGGCAGATGATGCGCAGCATGTACCTGCGCCAGCGCAGCTTCTTTTCCCACAGCGCGTTGTCGGCCACCGAACTGCCGGATGCCGAAGAACTGAAAATCCTCGAACCCTGGCGCGGCAAGATTCCCGATGAAGTCTTCAGCGAGGTATTCGAAGCACCGCGCACCGACGGCAGCGGCAACATCCGCGCGCAGCAGTTGCAGGCGCTGAAATTGCTCGAGGCTGCCGGCTGGAAACCCCGTGGCGATCAATTGGTGAATGCCGCCGGCGAGCCGTTGCAATTCACTTTTCTCAACGGCCAGAAGGGCTTCGAGCGCCTGCTGCTGCCGTTCAAGCGCAACCTGGCGCAGATCGGCATCGGCTTCGATATTCGTCAGGTCGACACCGCGCAATACACCAACCGCGTGCGCAGTCGCGACTACGACATGATCGTCGTCGGTTACCCGGTGAGTCAGGCGCCGGGGCGCGAGCTGTTCAACTATTTCGGCTCCGACGGCGCCGACGATCCCGGCTCCAACAACTACATGGTGCTGCGCGACCCGGCGGTGGATGCGCTGCTTGAAGGCGTGGTCCAGGCAAACAATCGCGAGAGTCTGCTGCGCCACGCCCATGCTCTGGATCGGGTGTTGCAGTGGGGTTATTACTGGATTCCCAACTATTACCCGCCGGGGATTTCCACGGTGTGGTGGAATCGCTTTGGTCGCCCGGCGATTGCGCCGCTGTACGACGCCGGCCTCGACACCTGGTGGGAAATCAGCCCTACCGCGCTGACCTCGACGCAGATGCAGCAACAGCAAAAGGAGTACGCCCATGTGGGGTTATAGCCTGCGGCGTCTGCTGCTGATCGTGCCGACCTTGCTGGCGATTCTGCTGGTGAACTTCGTCATCGTGCAGGCCGCGCCCGGTGGCCCGGTCGAGCAGGCCATCGCCCGACTGCAGGGGATTGGTGTCGGTGCGGCGGTGGGTGCCAGTCATGTTGAAAGCATTGGCGGCGAGTCCCGTGCGACCCGTGGTCTGGACCCGAAACTGGTGGCCGAGATCGAGCGCCAGTACGGCTTCGACAAAAGTGCCGGCGAGCGTTTGTGGCTGATGCTCAAGAGCTACGCGCAACTGGATTTCGGCAAGAGTTTCTTCCGGGGCGCGACGGTGACCGAGCTGATCTGGCAGAAGCTGCCGGTGACCTTGTCGCTGGGATTGTGGGCGACGCTGATCACTTATCTGGTATCGATTCCGCTGGGCATTCGCAAGGCCGTGCACAACGGCTCGGCGTTCGATGTCTGGAGCAGCGCGGCGATCATCATCGGCTATGCGATGCCGGGTTTTCTGTTTGCGCTGCTGCTGATCGTGGTGTTCGCCGGCGGCACGGCGCTGGACTGGTTCCCGGTGCGCGGGCTGGTCTCGGACAACTTCGCCGAGCTGTCGCTGTGGGGCAAGGTCGCCGATTACTTCTGGCATCTGGTGTTGCCGGTCAGTGCGCTGGTGATCGGCGGGTTTGCAACGCTGACGATTTTGACGAAGAACAGCTTTCTCAACGAGATCTCGCGGCTGTACGTGGTCACGGCCCGGGCCAAGGGCCTGAGTGAACGACAGGTGCTGTACGGGCATGTGTTTCGCAACGCGATGCTGCTGGTGGTGGCCGGATTGCCTCAGGCATTGGTCACGGTGTTTTTCGGCGGCTCGTTGCTGATCGAAGTGATCTTCTCCCTCGACGGTCTCGGCCGCCTGAGCTACGAAGCGGCGGTGTCGCGGGATTACCCGGTGGTGTTCGGTTCGCTGTTCATCTTCACCCTGTTCGGGCTCCTGATAAAACTGCTGGGCGACCTGTGCTACACGCTGGTCGATCCGCGCATCGATTTCACTGCGAGGACTGCCTGATGCCGACGCTTTCTCCCATCGGACAGCGCCGTTGGGCGCGGTTCAAGGCCCATCGCCGCGGCTGGTGGTCGTTGTGGCTGTTTCTCGCGCTATTCAGCCTGAGCCTGGGCGGCGAACTGGTCGCCAACGACAAACCGTTGCTGGTGACGTATCAGGGCGAGTGGTATTTCCCGGCGTTCAAGCGCTACACCGAGCAGGATTTCGGCGGCGAGCTGCCGTTCCAGCCCGACTACCGCAGTGCCCAGGTGCGTGAGCTGATCGAGGGGCAGGGCGGACGGATGTGGTTTGCGCCGATCCCGTTCGGCTACGAGACGGCCAACTACGACCTCACCGAACCGGCCCCGAGTCCGCCCACTACTGAAAACTGGCTGGGCACCGACGATCAGGCGCGGGATGTGCTGGCGCGGGTGATATTCGGCACGCGAGTCTCGCTGTTATTCGCCCTGGCGTTGACGGCGGTGAGTGCGTTGATCGGTATCGCTGCCGGTGCTTTGCAGGGCTATTACGGCGGCTGGGTCGACTTGCTCGGCCAGCGTCTGCTGGAGGTCTGGTCGGGGCTGCCGGTGCTTTACCTGCTGATCATTTTGTCGGGCTTCGTCGAGCCGAATTTCTGGTGGTTGCTGGGGATCATGGCGCTGTTTTCGTGGCTGAGTCTGGTGGACGTGGTGCGCGCCGAGTTCCTGCGCAGCCGGGGGCTCGAGTACGTGAAAGCGGCGCGGGCGCTGGGTGTCGGCGATGCGCAGGTGATCGTGCGGCACATTCTGCCCAATGCCATGAGTGCGACGCTGACGTACCTGCCGTTCATTCTGACCGGAGCGATTGCGACGTTGTCGGCGCTGGATTTTCTCGGCTTCGGCATGCCCGTCGGCAGTGCTTCGCTGGGTGAACTGATCGGCCAGGGCAAGAACAATCTGCAAGCACCGTGGTTAGGGCTGACGGCATTTTTTGCCTTGGCGCTGATTCTTTCTCTACTCGTATTCATCGGCGAAGCCTGCCGTGATGCTTTCGACCCCAGGACTTGATATGCGTGAACATCTGATTGAAATACGCGACCTGCGGGTGGCGTTCAAAGGGCAGGAAGTGGTGCACGGCATCGACCTCGACATTTGCCCGGGGGAATGTCTGGCGCTGGTGGGCGAATCGGGTTCCGGCAAGTCGGTAACGGCCCACAGCATTCTGCAACTGCTGGACCCGAACATCACGCAGATCGACGGCAGCATCCGCTACGGCGGCGAAGAATTGCTGGGTGTGCACGAGCGTTACTTGCGGCAACTGCGCGGCAACCGCATCGCGATGATTTTTCAGGAGCCGATGAGCTCGCTGAACCCGTTGCACAGCATCGAGCGGCAACTCGGCGAAAGCCTGGCGCTGCACAAAGGCCTGGCGGGCGCGGCGGCGCGCAAACGGATTCTGGAGTTGCTGGAACTGGTCGGCATTCAACGTCCGCGCGAGCGGCTGAAAGCGTATCCGCATCAGCTCTCCGGTGGGCAGCGGCAACGGGTGATGATTGCCATGGCGCTGGCATGCGAGCCGCAATTGCTAATTGCCGATGAGCCGACCACGGCCCTCGACGTCACGGTGCAGCGCAAGATTCTGTTGCTGCTCAAGGAACTGCAACAGCGGTTGGGCATGGCGCTGCTGATCATCAGTCACGACTTGAATCTGGTGCGCACCATCGCCCAGCGTGTGGCGGTGATGCGCGCGGGCGAAATCGTCGAACAGGCAAGCTGCGAGCAATTGTTCCGCGCGCCGCAGCATCCCTACAGCATCGAATTGCTCAACGCCGAACCCGGTGGCGCGGCGTTGTGCCGGGATGCGGCGGAGGATTTGCTCGAGGTTCGCAATCTGAATGTGCGTTTTCCTCTGGGCGGCGGGTGGCTGCGGGCCAAGTCGTATCTGCACGCGGTCAATGGCATCGATCTGAACCTGCAACGGGGAAAGACTCTGGGCATTGTCGGTGAGTCGGGATCGGGTAAATCCACGCTGGGTCAGGCGATCCTGCGCCTGATCGACGCCGACGGCAGCATCCGCTTCAAGGGTGAGGCGCTTGAACGACTGAGCGGCAAACAATTGCGTCCGCTGCGCAAACGCCTGCAAGTGGTGTTTCAGGATCCGTTCGGCAGCCTCAGCCCGCGCTTGTGCGTGGAGCAGATCATTGCCGAAGGTTTGCAGGTGCACAGTGACTTGAATGCGCAGGCGCGCGAGCAGGCAGTGATCGATGTACTGAAGGAGGTCGGGCTCGATCCGGCGACGCGTCATCGCTATCCCCACGAGTTTTCCGGCGGGCAACGGCAACGCATTGCCATCGCTCGGGCGCTGGTGCTCAAGCCGGATCTGATTCTGCTGGATGAGCCGACCTCGGCGCTGGATCGCACGGTGCAGAAACAGATCGTCGCGTTGCTGCGCCGGTTGCAGGAGGAGCACGGTCTGACCTATCTGTTCATCAGTCATGACCTGGCGGTGGTGCGGGCGCTGGCCCACGATCTGATCGTGATGAAGGATGGAGAGGTGGTGGAGCGTGGTGAAACGGCCGGGTTGTTCCATTCGGCCCGACACCCGTATACGCGGGAGCTGCTGGCGGCGTCGTTTGCCGGTGTAAACGCCTGAAACGACAAATCCCGCCACAGGGGCGGGATTTGTTTGCAGACTGGCTGCGGTCTTACGAAGGGAACAGCTCGGACAGTTTCATCGACAGCATCATGTCGCCTTCAACGCGCAGCTTGCCGCCCATGAAAGCCTGCATGCCGTCGGTTTCGCCGCTGACGATACCTTTCAGGGTTTCGCTGTCCAGCACCAGCGTGCAGTTGGCGTCCGGGTTTTCGCCTTCCTGGATGTCGCAGGTGCCGTCTTTGACGATCAGGGCGTATTGCTTGTCTTCGTCAGTGATGTTGAAACCGAAGACCAGATCCAGACCGGCAGCGGCGGCTGGGTTGAACTTGGCTTGCATTGCTTTTACGGCATCAGCTACGGAGGTCATGGTTCGATCCTTTTTGGTTGATTGCAGCAGGGTCACAGTAATCCGGACTCAGCGAAATGTGATGAGTTCCGGGGCCTTCAGCAGTTGCAAATGTGCATGACTGTTGAAGGAAGCCAGAGCCACCTCGCGACCGCGGAACTTCAGCTGGTTGAGCGAGGTGTTGACGATTTGCCAGTTCAGTTCAAAGGCCTGCCGGGCAGGCATTTGAGTAATGAGGTGGAGCAGGGCGGTGATGGTGCCACCGGAGGTGAACACCGCGATTTTCTGGGTGTTGTCGGCCTGTTCAAGAATCCGCTGCAGCCCGGCCTGTACCCGTTCGACGAAACCCAGCCAGCTTTCCAGGCCCGGTGTGTCATAGGTGCCGGCGAGCCAGCGCTCGATGATCAGGGCGAAGATGCGCTGGAATTCGCCACGGTTTTGCGCGGCGTTGCGCAGGATTTCCAGTGCTTCGGGCTCTTCCGGCAGCATGGCCGGGAGCAGGGCGCGGATCACGGCGTCGGCGTCGAATTCGTTGAAGGCCGAATCGATTTCCAGTGCCGGAACCGGCAGGCCGACAGCGGCGAACTGTTCCAGCGCGCTGTTGGCCGTGTGTTGCTGGCGGCGCAGGTCGCCCGACAGGCAGCGGTCGAAGCTGATTCCGAGTTCGGCGAGGTGACGGCCGAGGATTTCTGCCTGGCGTACACCGGTCGGCGACAGGACGTCATAGTCGTCTGCACCAAAGGAGGCCTGGCCATGTCGAATCAAGTAGATGCTGCCCACGTCCGCGTCATCCCGGTACGTTGAAGGTTGTGGCGAGGTTATGGGGATGACGGTGAGCTGTCAATGAAAAAACATACGCTTGTTTGAAATGCCCGTTCCAGCCTTGTTGCCAGAGGTTTCACGGCTGGCCGACGGGCCGGTGCATGGGTATGCTGGAGCCAATTCCCGCGTGTGTTTCACGACCGCGCATCGTTTGAAGGAGTCACTGTGGAGTTTTTCACTGAATACGCCAGTTTCCTGGCCAAGACCGTGACGCTGGTCATCGCCATTCTGGTGGTGCTGGCGAGTTTCGCTGCGTTGCGCAGCAAGGGCCGGCGCAAATCCGCGGGCCAGTTGCAGGTCAGCAAGCTCAACGATTTCTATAAAGGCCTGCGTGAGCGGCTGGAGCAGACCCTGCTCGACAAGGATCAGCTCAAGGCCTTGCGCAAGGGCCAGGCCAAATCCGAGAAGAAACAGAAGAAGAAACCCGACGCCAAGCCTCGGGTGTTCGTGCTGGACTTCGACGGCGACATCAAGGCTTCCGCCACCGAAAGCCTGCGCCACGAGATCACCGCGCTGCTGACCCTGGCCACGCCGAAGGACGAAGTGGTCCTGCGTCTGGAAAGCGGCGGCGGCATGGTCCACAGCTACGGCCTGGCCTCGTCGCAACTGGCGCGCGTTCGTGAAGCCGGTGTGCCGTTGACCGTGTGCATCGACAAGGTCGCGGCCAGCGGCGGCTACATGATGGCGTGCATCGGCGAGAAGATCATCAGTGCGCCGTTCGCCATCCTCGGTTCCATCGGCGTTGTCGCGCAGTTGCCCAACGTCAACCGCCTGCTGAAAAAGCACGACATCGATTTCGAAGTCCTGACCGCCGGCGAGTACAAACGAACCCTGACCGTGTTCGGCGAAAACACCGAGAAGGGCCGGGAGAAGTTCCAGGAAGACCTGGACATCACTCACCAGCTGTTCAAGAACTTCGTCGCCCGTTATCGCCCGCAACTGGCGATCGACGAGGTCGCCACCGGTGAAGTCTGGCTCGGCATCGCGGCGCTGGACAAGCAACTGGTCGACGAGCTCAAGACCAGCGATGAATACCTGGCCGAGCGTGCCAAGCAGTCCGAGGTCTATCACCTGCACTACGCCGAACGCAAAAGCCTGCAGGAGCGTATCGGCATGGCGGCGAGCGGCTCGGTTGATCGCGTGTTGCTGAGCTGGTGGAGCCGGCTGACTCAGCAACGCTTCTGGTAAAGGCTTCACACGCCCGTGAGCAATCAGGCTCGCGGGCGTGCTGCATTTTCAGCGGAAGAAGGTGCGGTATATAGTTATTTTATAGTTGCATATTGTTGTTGTTTTGTTGGTTGATTCATCAACTAATCGCGCTGTATTGAAAGAGACTGAAACTTTACTCTGAAAGCTCCTCTCAGAAATAAAGTTGCTAAACATGGATGTTGAAAAGAGTGATTCGATTTCGCCTGTCATGACGCCCGCTCAGCAGGGCGTTTTTTTTGACTTGTATAAAAAACAGATTCCTGGCTGGTTGCTGGAGTCTTCGGAAACTGCCCGAAACGATCTTTATGAAAGTTTCAAGACCAGTTTCAAATCCCGTCAGGCCGCGCTGGAACAATTGCGCACATTGAAATCCCCTCAGAGCTTTTGCACGCCACTGCTGGCCAAGGCCATGGCCGAGAAGCTGGGCGAAGACTTTGAGGTCGAAGGGGCGATATTTCAGCATGTGCGCTCTACGTCCAGCCTCTTGGGGCTGCGCAGAAAACTGGTGCTGCCCATCAATCGCGATTTGTTGACCGCGGCCTGCGAGAATTTCGAATTGTCGGAAACCCTGGCCAGCACTTATCACGAGAATTCCTTGCTGTACATCCCGCAGCAGATAACCGGGCGCAATAATAAGGTATTGTCGATACAGCCTCACGAATTTGCCAGGCTTTGCCGTTATCTGGATCTGGGCAAACAATATCAGAAACATGTGGAAGGGTTCTTCGGTAGCGACAGCGAGGTCGCAAGCTTGCAGGAATCCGCTATCGCCTATTCCAGTGACCAGTTCGATGTCGAGCGGCATATCGCTTATATGCGTGGGCATATCAGTTCCGATGTTTACCACATGCTTGAGTCGGTGAGGAGCTCGGATCCTTCAATTAAGCTGGGCAAGAACACCCTGGGTTATCAAAGCCTTGAAATGCTCGGGGTACAGCTCAGGGGGCCGATGTTCATCGGTCCAGTCAGTGAACATACGGATGGCGATTACCGTTGTGTGATCTACACCCCTGGCGATCCCGATCATCCTCTCAAGGAATACCCGACCTTCCAGAAATTCGAGCTCGAGTTGAGCGGGCGTTTACGCAACTCGCAGTTTCGCAGTTTTTTCATGCGCTTTATCCAGATGAAAGACCGTTCGGTTTTCCTCACCGGGCTCGATGTACGACTGTTGAAAGCCCGACCGAACCAGTTTCCCGTTTCCACGACCTTTCTTCCGCTCTCAGGGCTCGATCTCCAGGGTGACGCAAGACAGAACCTGTTTCTCGCGATGTTCGAACACCGCGCGGCGCAGGTTCTGGCCGATACTCGCCTGCTGGTGGTGCCGACGGATGATGAAGACGAGAAAACCCGCCTTGCCAGGCAAGACTCCTATAAAGCCATCGGGCTGAATACCCTGTTGTTCTTTGTGTCCTTCGTGCCGGTCCTTGGCGAGGTCATTTGTGCCGTCGCCGGGATACAGCTGCTCGGTCAGATCTACGAGGGCTTCGACAGTTGGGCCCACGGTGACCAGGAACATGCCACCGATTGCCTGTTCGACACGCTTGAAAACCTGATCCTCATGGCGGGTTTTGCCGCTGGCGGTGTTGCTGTCGGCAAAGCCTACACAGTCGTGCGTTCGTCGAGTTTCATGCAGGGACTTCGGCGCGTTCCGGCTGGCCCAATGTCTTATCGCCTGTGGAATCCGGACATGGCGGCTTACCGTCAGCGTGAGCCATTGCCCCGCAGCTTTGCAGCGGATGCGCAAGGGCTTGTATGGCTTGCAGACAATCGCTATTTGCCGCTGGGGCTCGATGCCTACGCAGTGCGCCCGGTCACTGGCACCGACTTGTGGGAGGTACATGACCCGCAACAGCCGGGACGTTATTCACCGCTGCTCGAGACCAATGGGGCTGGCGCCTGGCGTCATGATTCCGAACTCCCCCACGAGTGGAATTCGCTGACCCTGTTCCGTCGCCTGGGTTTTCGCGAGGAAAGGATTTCAGACATCCGTGCCCTGCAAGTCATTGCGGCCAGCGGGATCAGCCAGGCGGCCATGCGCAAGTTGTTTGTCGAACGCGGCAAGCCGATGGCGATGCTCACGGATTCGGTTAGACGCTTTCGTGCCGATTCCGACGTCAGCCAGTTCATGACGCAAATTGATACGCCCGCGTCTGCGTCGCTGGCGGATGCGGATCTGCAACTGTATTTGCTGACAGGGGCAGGTCGCTGGCCACAGGACATGGCCATCCTTGTGAAGGACATCACTGGTAACGAAGTGACACGCTATGGCGCAGACAAGACTGCTCGCCAGGTGAGCCTCAGTGAGGATGCACTGCGCAACGGTCAGTTTTATGCACCTCTTCTGGCGGCACTCAGTGACAGTGAGCGCATTCGCTTGCTGGGTTCGGCCACCGTGGAGTCGAAAAACCAGATTGCGTTACTGGGCAAGCACATTGCCGGGCTGGCGCCGCGGATGCGCATGGCGATGATGGACCGGTTGTTCCGGCGGACCGACGTTTGCGAGCTTTCCAGAGGCGAGTCGATCATCAAGGCGTTTCCAGGGCTTTCAGCCAGTGTCGCCGACGAACTGGTACAACACGCCGATGCGCGTGAATGGGCGCAGCTTGAATCCGATATCGTACCGTTGCGTCTGGCCGAGGAGGCCAGGCGCTATCAGCTGGTACAGCGGTTGAACCGCGCTTACGAGGGGTTATATCTGGACGCCGCCAGTGGGCGCGATCCCGACATGCTGGTACTCGACACCTTGAGCCATTTGCCGGGCTGGCCTGGCGATGTATTTGTCGAAATTCTGGACTGGGGTGTGTACGCCGATCAGCGGGCCGTCGTTGGCCCGAGCGACGCTACACACAAAGTGCTTGTCGAAGCCTATGCCGAGCGTTATCAGGTTCAGGATGCGCGCAACAATAGCGTCTCCAGTCATCCGTCACGCACCCGGGCGAATTTTTTCCAGGCGCTGTGGGAAAGCCTTCCTGCCCACAGTCGCAAGGCCATCGGCATTGAAACGGACGTCGACGGCACGGGCTTGCGCCAGAAAATCACTGCATTGGCGCTGCAGCGGCGCGAAGCCTTCGCCAAGGTGCTGGAAATTGCACCGGTGCGCTCGAGTTACCGTTCACCCATGAGGCTGGCAGATCCCCGGATCGAACAGGTCACCGACGAACAATCGGCACCTTCAAGTCCATCTCTGGGCATTTCGCCCGCGCTCGTGCGTCGAGCGCAGGAGTTGTACCCGACCCAATCAACCGCACAGATCAAACGTTTCGTGACCTCACTGGGCGCCGACGAAGTGTTGGCCATCAGATCGCTTGAGCGGTTGCGCGAACAATACCGGAAGATGGTGGAAACCCTGGAGCGCTGGACTCATCGCGACACGTATTATCAGGATGAAGAAGGGCCCAGGCTCAAGGTTCCAGTCCACAGCAAGGCCCGGGCCATGCAAGCCATTCTGCGCGCGTGGCGCAAGGAAACCCGCGACGCGTCGCACCCGAGGCATCCGACCTACAATCTGACACTCGATGCGGTGCCGTTGGGGGATATGCCGACCCTTATCGGTGACTTTGCCCACATCACCGCGCTGGAAATGAGCGGCGTTGGCGCCAGTGCAGGTTTGAACACGTTTCTGCGTAATTTTCCCGGACTGAGGGTGCTGAACCTGTCAGGAAACGGACTGACACGCATCCCTGTCGCGATCGGGGACATGCCGGGGCTGACAGGTCTGGACCTGAGCAACAACCGTATCCGGCTTACTCAGCAGACGATTGTAGAGCTGGCCGGCAAGCATCACCTGCACACACTGGATCTGGGCTTCAACCCCCTCTTGGGGCGCACTCCGGATGTCAGCGCGATGCGCAATCTGCGCCACCTGAATCTGCGCAACACCGGCAGTACCGAATGGCCCGGAACCGATGCGCTTGCGCATCTGGAATCACTCGATCTGCGCAACAACCAGATCGTCGATATTCCGTCTTTCGTGTTCACCTCCCGCGCTGTACTGAATCGGGGCACCACGATCGATGGCAATCCGCTGTCGACAGAAAGTTTGCAAGCCATCGCTGCGTACCAGCAGTCGCAAGGTATAAGTCTGGGCGTTATCACCACCGAGTACACCCGCGCTGCACGATTGGCCGGTGATCGGGAAGGGGCAGGGTGGGTAAACGGCTTGCCGACGGTGCAGATCGGTCGGGCGAAGCAGGTGTTGTCGTCACTGTCGGCTGATCCGGATTCCCGGGATTTTTTTGAAGTGCTCATGCAACTGCGTGAAACGTCCGATTACGTCCGAACCCGCGAACAGCTCGGGCAGCGAGTATGGAATGTACTGGAAGCTGCCTGCGAGGACGACTCGTTGCGTCGCGCGCTGTTTCGCATGGCCCGCACAGGCTGGAGCAATGCGCCCAATGTTGCGGGACTGTTCAGCGATCTGGAGGTCAGGGTTCTGTGTTATCGGGCAGCGGCGGCGGCCCGCACCGGTACACAGACGCTCGAAGGCGATCTGGTTCGTCTGTTGCGCGGGCTGTTCCGGTTGCAGCAGGTAGAGAAACAGGCGTTGCTCGATATCGCGCGGCGTTCCCGCGCAGGAGCTTTCACTCAGCGTCAGGCACTGGATATCAGCCTGATTTATCGGGTGCGACTGGCGCAGCGCCTGGCGTTGCCGGCGCAACCCACGGAGCTGAATATGCCACTGGATGCCGAGGTGACCGACGCGCAGATCGATCATGCGTATCTGGAGGTCGTGAGGGCTGAACAGACGGCGCAACTTTCCGAGTCAGTCAGCAGGCAGGAGTTCTGGGCCGAGTATCTGCTGACGACACGTCAGGATGCATTTACCAGCGTTCTCGATCGCAGCGCTCTAGCGTTTGCGCGACTGGAAGCGCAAGTCGGACTTTCTCGTGAGGCAGCCAGCCAGCAAATGACGACGATTTTCGACAACTTCAGAAATGAAAGCCTGGAACTGCGCAAACAGCTGACCAATGCGGCACTGGCGAGGCATCCAGGGCTGAGCTTGCCGGTCACGCCGGGCCCGAACAGATTGGGAACGAGAGAGGGATAACACAGCGACCTCGAGCCCGCCGATGCGGGCTCGAGGTAGACGTACGATCAGCGGCGACGGAACAGCGGCAGCGGTTCGTCAGTGGCGGCCTGATAGGTCACCGAGAAGTCCTTGAGGCTTTCAAGGGCGTCGTACGGGTCTTTGTCTGCGCGCAGGGCGAAGGCATCGAAACCGCAACGGCGCATGTAGAACAGCTGGTCGCGCAGTACGTCGCCAATCGCCCGCAATTCGCCTTTGAAACCGTAACGGTCACGCAGCAGGCGGGCGTTGGAGTAGTTGCGGCCGTCGGTGAACGCCGGGAAGTTCAGGGCAATCACCTGGAACTCATTGACGTCGTCACCGATTTCTTCGGCTTCTTCATCGGCGTCCAGCCAAACACCAAGACCGCCATCGCGGGCCTTGAGCATGCGGGCGTGTTCACGCCACAGCTGCAACGGGACGATCAGGTCGTCGCAATTGCTGATTTCGTCGATGTTGAAATCCTTGGGCAGCAGGTGCCAGGTTTCGTCGACGACCTCGTTGTTCTTAATGATTCGCTGCATAGACGCGTTCCTTGAAGAGGTCGATGCCAATACGCTGGTAGGTGTCGATGAAGCGCTCGTCTTCGGTGCGCTGTTCCACGTACACGTCGATCAGCTTGGAGATCACGTCCGGCATGTCGTCCTGGGCGAAGGACGGGCCGAGGATCTTGCCCAGGCTGGCGTCACGGCTGGCGCTGCCGCCGAGCGAGACCTGGTAGAACTCTTCACCTTTCTTGTCCACACCCAGAATGCCGATGTGGCCGACGTGGTGGTGACCGCAGGCGTTCATGCAACCGGAGATGTTCAGGTCCAGTTCACCGATGTCGAACAGGTAGTCCAGGTCGTCGAAACGGCGCTGGATCGATTCGGCGATCGGGATCGACTTGGCGTTGGCCAGGGAGCAGAAATCACCGCCAGGGCAGCAGATGATGTCGGTCAACAGGCCGATGTTCGGCGTGGCGAAGCCACCTTCACGCAGTTCGCCCCACAGGGTGAACAGCTGGCTCTGCTCTACGTCGGCCAGAATGATGTTCTGCTCGTGGGAGGTGCGCAGTTGACCGAAGCTGTAGCGGTCGGCCAGGTCGGCGACGGCATCGAGCTGCTTGTCGGTGATGTCGCCCGGCGCAACGCCGGTCGGCTTCAGGGACAGGGTCACGGCCACATAACCCGGCTTCTTGTGCGCCAGGGTATTGCGGGTGCGCCAGCGGGCGAAGCCCGGATGCTCTTTGTCGAGGGCGGCCAGTTCGGCGTCTTGATTGCTCAGCGCCTTATAGTCCGGGTCGACGAAGTGTTTGGCCACGCGATGAACTTCGGCTTCGGTCAGTGTGGTCTGGCCGCCGCGCAGGTGTTCCATCTCGGCATCGACTTTCTGGGCGAAGACTTCCGGGGTCAGCGCCTTGACGAGGATCTTGATTCGCGCCTTGTATTTGTTGTCACGACGTCCGTAGCGGTTGTAGACCCGCAGGATGGCATCGAGGTAGCTCAACAGGTCCTGCCATGGCAGGAATTCGTTGATGAAGGCGCCGACCACCGGGGTACGACCCAGACCACCGCCGACCAGCACGCGGAAACCGAGTTCGCCGGCAGCGTTATGGACCGGCTCAAGGCCGATGTCGTGGACTTCGATGGCCGCACGGTCGGAGGTCGAACCGTTGACGGCGATCTTGAACTTGCGCGGCAAGTAAGCGAATTCCGGGTGGAAGGTCGTCCACTGACGAACGATTTCGCACCAAGGACGCGGGTCGATCAGCTCATCGAACGCAACACCGGCGAACTGGTCGGTGGTGACGTTGCGCAGGCAGTTGCCGCTGGTCTGGATCGCGTGCATCTGCACGGTGGCCAGCTCGGCGAGAATCTCCGGGATGTCTTCCAGCGCCGGCCAGTTGAACTGCACGTTCTGGCGGGTACTGATGTGGGCGTAGCCCTTGTCATAGTCGCGGGCGATTTTTGCCATCATGCGCATCTGACGCGAAGTCAGCTGGCCGTAAGGCACCGCCACGCGCAACATCGGCGCGAAACGCTGGATATACAGGCCATTTTGCAGGCGCAGGGGGCGGAATTCTTCTTCGCTCAGCTCACCTGCCAGATAGCGTCGGGTCTGATCACGGAACTGCTTGACGCGGTCCTCGATGATCCGCTGATCGTACTCGTCGTATACGTACATATAAGTCCTGTTCTCAGGCTTTGGCCACTCGGAAAACGCTGCGTTTTCGCTTGCTGGAGTCCGATGGTTCCTCTGCAATTCTGCGCGCACGGCCGCGCACTCCATGACGGAGCCGGGGCAATATACCCGTTTGCAGTTATGCGCAAAAGTGATGTTTGAGTATATGGAAAGAACTAAATCGCCTAACGAGAATCACTGTCAACTAACCCACATTTGTAGTGCGGACAATCATCGTCTTAACTGTGGTCGAGTCTTTCTGCAATCACCGATAAAACCGACAAGAGGCGATGCAATGAGCAACCCAACCAAGGCAAGGAAAAGCGATAGCAGCGTCGATGCATGGGCCATTCTGTTCCTGATCATTCTGGTCGTTGGAACGGCGGTGTTCTGGGTCAGCCATCAGTAAAACGACTCGTCCGGGCCCGCCTCCGACGATTGTCGGACAAAAGGCGGGATGAAGCGCCAAAGGCCAGGCGATGAGTGGCTATAATGCGCGGCCATTTTTCCTCGGGCCCGGATGATTCATGTTCAAGCTTCTCCACCTCAGCCTGCTTTTGCTGGGCATGGCCTTCGGGACCAGTGCGCGGGCAGAGTCGGTGTTGTTTCTGAATCCGGGCGCCACCGACGAAGCGTTCTGGGTCAGCTACTCGCAATTCATGCAGGCTGCCGCCCGGGATCTGGGCATCGATCTGCGCATCCTCTATTCCCAGCGCCAGCCCGAAATGACTCTGGCCCAGGCCCGGGTGGCCTTGCAGGGCCCTGATCGCCCCGACTATCTGATGTTCGCCAACGAGCAATACATCGCGCCGCAGATTCTGCGCATGGCCAATCAGAGCGGGGTGAAGCTGTTTATCGTCAACGCCGCACTGACCCCCAATCAGCAAGCGCTGGTCGGGGACCGGGCCGACCGGATCGGCAGCCTCGTGCCCAATGACGAGGAGGGCGGTTACCTGCTGATGAAGGAGTTGATCCGCCTGCATCCACCGGTGGCCCCCGGCGCCAGCATCGAATTGCTGGCGTTTTCTGGCCTGAAGATCACGCCGTCGTCGCAGTTGCGCGAGCAAGGCATGCAGCGGGCGCTGGCCGAACATCCTGAGGTCCGTTTGCGGCAACTGGTCTATGGCGGCTGGACACAGCAGCGTGCTTACGAGCAGGCCCGGCAGTTGCTGGTTCGTTACCCGAAGGTATCACTGGTGTGGGCGGCCAACGACGAAATGGCTTTTGGTGCGATGCGAGCGGTTTCAGAGATCGGGAAAGTGCCGGGCAAAGACGTGCTGTTCAGCGCGGTCAACACCTCGCCTGCGGCGTTGCAGGCCATGATCGACGGACGCTTGAGTGCATTGCTCGGCGGTCATTTCACCCTGGGGGGCTGGGCGCTGGTGGAAGTGCACGATCATGCGCAGGGCGTCGACTTGAACCGCTACGGTGGCCGCGACCGGCAGATTTCCTTGCTGCAATTGATCGACAAGGATCATGCCCGCCGAATGCTGGCCATGGGCACCTCACCGGACTACGGCGTGCGCTTTCGCAAGCTCTCGGCGAAGGGCCGTCCGGTGTCGTATCGCTATCCATTCAATCTGCAGACGTTGATGCGCTGAACGGGTCAGACGCCCGCCAGATGCACCACCAGTTGCACGATGCCAAACAGCGTCAGGGCAAAAACTGCCGTGAACGCAATGCCCAGGAAGATGAAGTGGCTGGGCTTTCCATGGGTGAAGTCCCTTGCCCGGTTCTTGCCGCTCTGCACCCCGAACGCCGCCGCCATGACGCTGTGCAGCATCTGCCAGAAGGTCGGTGGCTTGTTGTCGACTGGATCGTCCATAAATCCCCCGTCTGCCGTGTGTGTCAGACAAGCATAGCCAACCATCTGGAGAACACCGCAAAACGAACTGTGGGAGCGACGGTGCGACGATCCGACTTGCTCGCGATGGCGGCGCGCCATTCAACATTAATGCTGAATGATCGACCGTTTTCGCGAGCAAGCTCGCTCCCACAGGGTATTTCGTGAAGCTGTATTAGTTGTCGTAACCCAGATTAGGCGCCAGCCAGCGCTCGGTCAGGCTCAGTTCCTGGCCTTTGCGCGAGGTGTAGCTCTGCACCTGATCCTTGTCGACCTTGCCCACCGCGAAGTATTGCGCCTGCGGATGGGCGAAGTACCAGCCGCTGACCGCTGCCGCCGGGAACATTGCGTAGTGCTCGGTCAGGAACACGCCGCTGCGACCGGCGCGCATTTCCTGGGCCTCAGGGTCGAGCAGGGCGAACAGGGTGGCCTTCTCGGTGTGATCCGGGCACGCCGGATAGCCCGGGGCAGGGCGGATGCCGGAATACTGCTCTTTGATCAGCGCTTCGTTGTCGAGGGCTTCATCCTTGGCGTAACCCCAATGCTCTTTACGCACCTGCTGGTGCAGCCACTCGGCGCAGGCTTCGGCCAGACGGTCGGCCAGGGCCTTGACCATGATCGAGTTGTAATCGTCGCCAGCGTCCTGATAGGCCTTGGCCACTTCTTCGGCGCCGATGCCGGCGGTGGTGATGAAACCACCGACATAGTCGGTCACTTCACTGTCCTTCGGCGCGACGAAGTCGGCCAGCGAGAAGTTCGGTTTTCCGTCGGTCTTGATGATCTGCTGGCGCAGGTGATGCAGGCGTGCCATTGGCCTGCCGTCATCGCCGTACAGCTCGATATCGTCGTCATGCACCTGATTGGCCGGCCAGAAGCCGAACACCGCACGGGCGCTGATCAGCTTCTCATCGATCAGCTTGGTCAGCATTTCACGGGCGTCCTTGTACAGCGAGGTTGCCGCTTCACCGACCACTTCGTCTTCGAGGATGCGCGGGAACTTGCCGGCCAGGTCCCAGGAGATGAAGAACGGCGTCCAGTCGATGTATTCGGCCAGGACGTTGAGGTCGATGTTGTCCAGCACGCGGGTGCCGGTGAAGGTCGGTTTGACCGGGGTGTAGGAGGCCCAGTCGAACTGCGGTTTTTTCGCGATCGACGCGGCGTAGCTCAGGCGTTCGGTACGGGCGCTGCGGTTGGCGGTGCGCTCGCGGACGTCGATGTACTCTTCGCGGGTCTTCTGAACGAAACCGGCTTTCAGTTCCTTGGACAGCAACTGCGTCGCCACGCCCACAGCGCGGGAGGCGTCGGTCACGTAGACCACTGCATCGTTGCTGTACTTCGGTTCGATCTTCACCGCCGTGTGCGCCTTGGAGGTGGTCGCGCCGCCAATCATCAGCGGCAGGTGGAAGTCCTGGCGCTGCATCTCGCGGGCCACGTGGACCATTTCATCCAGCGACGGAGTGATCAGGCCGGACAGGCCGATGATGTCGCACTTCTGCTCCTTGGCCACCTGCAGGATTTTCTCGGCCGGGACCATTACGCCGAGGTCGACGATGTCATAGCCGTTGCAACCCAGTACCACGCCGACGATGTTCTTGCCGATGTCGTGTACGTCGCCTTTCACGGTGGCCATGAGGATCTTGCCCTTGGCTTCCGGCTTGTCGCCTTTTTCCAGTTCGATGAACGGAATCAGGTGAGCCACAGCCTGCTTCATCACACGGGCGGATTTCACCACCTGCGGCAGGAACATTTTGCCGGCGCCGAACAGGTCACCGACGATGTTCATGCCGGACATCAGCGGGCCTTCGATCACTTCGATCGGGCGCGCGAACGACTGACGGGATTCTTCGGTGTCTTCGACGATGTGAGTGGTGATGCCTTTGACCAGCGCATGCTCCAGACGCTTGTTGACGTCCCAGCTGCGCCACTCTTCGGTCTCGGCTTCCTTGACGCTGCCGTCGCCCTTGTACTTGTCGGCGATGGCGAGGAGGGCGTCGGTGCCTTCCGGGGTGCGGTTGAGGATCACGTCTTCAACGGCGTCGCGCAGTTCCTGCGGGATCTGGTCGTAGATCTCCAGCTGACCGGCGTTGACGATGCCCATGGTCAGGCCGGCGCGGATCGCGTACAGCAGGAACACCGAGTGGATCGCCTCGCGCACCGGGTTGTTGCCGCGGAACGAGAACGACACGTTGGACACGCCGCCGGAGCTCAGGGCATACGGCAGTTCGTCACGGATGTAGGCACAGGCGTTGATGAAGTCCACAGCGTAGTTGTTGTGTTCTTCGATGCCGGTGGCCACGGCGAAGATGTTCGGGTCGAAGATGATGTCTTCCGGCGGGAAGCCGACTTCGTTGACCAGAATGTCGTAGGAGCGTTTGCAGATTTCTTTCTTGCGCGCTTCGGTATCGGCCTGGCCGGCTTCGTCGAACGCCATCACCACCACGGCGGCGCCGTAGCGCTTGCACAGCTTGGCGTGGTGGATGAACTGCGAGACGCCTTCTTTCATGCTGATCGAGTTGACGATGCCCTTGCCCTGAATGCACTTGAGGCCGGCTTCGATCACTTCCCACTTCGAGGAGTCGATCATGATCGGTACGCGGGAGATGTCCGGCTCGCCGGCAATAAGATTGAGGAAGGTCACCATGGCCTTCTTCGAATCGAGCATCCCTTCGTCCATGTTGATGTCGATCACCTGGGCGCCGGCCTCGACCTGCTGCAGGGCGACTTCCAGGGCTTCGGTGTAGTTGTCTTCACGGATCAGGCGGGCGAATTTCGCGGAACCGGTGATGTTGGTCCGCTCGCCGACGTTGACGAACAGCGAGCTGCGATCAATGGTGAACGGCTCCAGGCCCGACAGGCGGCAGGCCTTTGGAATGTCCGGAATCTGCCGTGGCGCGTAACCAGCGACGGCTTTCGCGATGGCTTCGATGTGGCCCGGCGTGGTGCCGCAGCAACCGCCGACGATGTTGAGGAAACCGCTCTGGGCGAATTCTTCGATGACTTTGGCGGTGTCCACCGGCAGCTCGTCGTACTCGCCGAATTCGTTCGGCAGACCGGCGTTCGGGTGCGCCGATACGTGGGTGCTGGCCTTGTCCGACAGTTCTTCCAGGTACGGACGCAGTTCGCGGGCGCCGAGGGCGCAGTTCAGACCCACCGAAATCGGTTTGGCGTGGGCCACGGAGTTCCAGAACGCTTCGGTGGTCTGGCCCGACAGGGTACGGCCGGAGGCGTCGGTGATGGTGCCGGAAATCATGATCGGCAACTCGAAGCCCAGTTCTTCGAACACGCCTTGCACGGCGAAGATCGCGGCTTTGGCGTTGAGGGTATCGAAGATGGTTTCGATCAGGATCAGGTCGGCACCGCCCTCGATCAGGCCTTTGGTGGCCTCGGTGTAGTTTTCCACCAGTTCATCGAAGGTGACGTTGCGATAGCCCGGGTTGTTGACGTCCGGCGACAGCGAGCAGGTGCGACTCGTAGGACCGAGCACGCCGGCGACGAAGCGCGGCTTGTCGGGGTTCTCGGCAGTCTTGGCATCAGCGACCTTGCGCGCCAGTCGTGCGCCTTCTACGTTGAGTTCGTAGGCCAGTTCTTCCATGCCGTAGTCGGCCATGGAAATCCGGGTGGCGTTGAAGGTGTTGGTTTCCAGGATGTCGGCACCGGCATCCAGATAAGCTTTTTCGATACCGCCGATAACATCAGGGCGGGTGATGACCAACAGGTCGTTGTTGCCCTTGACGTCGCTCGGCCAGTCGGCGAAGCGTTTGCCGCGATAATCCTGCTCTTCGAGCTTGTAGCTCTGGATCATCGTGCCCATGCCGCCGTCGAGAATCAGGATGCGCTCTTTGAGAGCTTGCTTGAGAGCTTGAAGGCGGACGCTGCGATCGGACATTGGGACTACTCGAAAAAGACCATGACGAAGGAGCGGGATCATAACAAACCTGTGCCGATTTAGAGCATGTGGCGATTTTGCATGAATATCGCTCATGTTGGTACGGGCGTCATAACGGTAGAATCGCGGCGTTTTTCTTCAGGATCAGGATCAGGGATATGTCGTACCGCGTCATCAGCATTGCATTGCTGTTTTTAAGCTTTGGCGCGGCGGCGCAGAGTCCCGCTATTTCTTCTCCTATCTCCTACACCCGAGACATCCAGCCGATCTTCACCGAGAAGTGCGTGGCCTGCCATGCGTGTTACGACTCTGCCTGTCAGTTGAACCTTGGCAGCGGCGAAGGCGCGGCCCGTGGCGCGAGCAAGATGCCGGTCTACGATGGCGAACGCACCCAGGCGGCACCGACCACGCGGCTGTTCTATGACGCCTTCGGCAAACGTGCCTGGCAGCAGAAAGACTTCTATTCGGTGCTCGACGCCCAAGGCAGCCAGGCCGCGCTGATGGCGCGCATGCTGGAGCTGGGACACAAAACACCACTGACCCCCAACGCCAAGCTGCCGGAAGACATCGTGCTGGGCCTCAACCGCGAGAACCTGTGCGCGATGCCCGCCGAATTCGACGGCTATGCCGGCGCCCACCCGAAAGAGGGCATGCCGCTGGCGGTGACTGGCCTGACCGATCAGCAATATCAGACGCTGCAACGCTGGCTGGCGTCCGGCGCGCCGATCGATGAGCAAGGCCTGGCGCCGAGCACCAAGGAAGCGCTGCAAATCGTCCAGTGGGAAAACCTGCTCAACCAGCCCGGCGCGCGGGAAAGTCTGGTCGGGCGCTGGCTGTACGAGCACTGGTTCCTGGCGCACATCTATTTCAAGGACGGCGAGCCGGGGCATTACTTCCAGTGGGTGCGTTCGCGCACGCCGACCGGCCAGCCGATCGACCTGATCGCCACCCGCCGCCCGAACGACGATCCGGGCACTCAGGTGTATTACCGCCTGTGGCCGGTGCAGGGCGTGATCGTGCACAAGACCCACATCACCTATCCGCTGAGCGCGGCGAAGATGGCGCGGGTCAAAAGCCTGTTCTACAACGGCAACTGGCAGGTCAATGCCTTGCCAGGCTACGGGCCGCAGAGCCGGGCCAACCCGTTCGCGACCTTCGAGGCGATCCCGGCGCAGGCGCGTTATCAGTTCATGCTCGATAACGCCGAGTATTTCGTGCGCACCTTTATTCGCGGCCCGGTGTGCCGTGGGCAGATCGCGACCGACGTGATCCGCGACAACTTCTGGGCGCTGTTCCAGGCGCCGGAACACGATCTGTACATCACCGACCCGAACTATCGTGGCCAGGCCACGCCGTTGCTGGCCATGCCGGGGCAGAACGACGATGTCGGCAGTGTCCTGAGCCTGTGGCACAACTACCGCAACAAGCGCAACAAATACGAAGCCCTGCGCCGTGACAGCTACGCCGATCTGCCGGCGCCGAGCTGGTCGACCCTGTGGGCAGGCAACGACAACGCCTTGCTCAGCATCTTCCGCCACTTCGACAGCGCTTCTGTGACCAAAGGCCTGATCGGCGAAGTGCCGCAGACCATGTGGCTGTTCGACTATCCGCTGCTGGAGCGCACCTATTACCAGTTGGCGGTGAATTTCGATGTGTTCGGCAACGTTTCCCATCAGGCGCAAACGCGCTTGTATTTCGACCTGATCCGCAACGGTGCCGAACAGAACTTCCTGCGCCTGATGCCCGCCGACTCCCGCGAGGGTTACCTCGACGATTGGTACCAGAGCAGCGGCCAGTTCAAGATGTGGCTCGATTACGAAGCCATCGATGACGATAAGCCAACCGCGCTGAAACTCGACGAGAAAGACCCGAAGCACGATTTCGCCATGCAATTGCTGGCGCGCTACGGCGATCTCAATGCGCGTCCGGATCCGATCAACCGCTGCGAAGACGCTTATTGCTCGCGCCCGAACATTGATCCGGCGTTGCAGAACGCCGAGCAGGCCCTCAGTCGCCTGACTTCGCGCCCGGCAGCCGGCCTGAAAGTGATCGATCAATTGCCGGAAGCGACCATGCTTCGGGTTGAAACCCGCAGCGGCAAGCGCGAGGTCTACAGCCTGCTGCGCAACCGTGCGCACAGCAACGTGGCGTTCCTGCTCGGTGAATCGCTGCGCTATCAACCGGGGCTGGACACGCTGACGATCTATCCGGGTGTGCTAAGCAGCTACCCGAATTTCATGTTCAACATCCCGGCGGATCAGGTGCCGGCGTTTGTCGATGCCATGGAGAGTGCGAAGGACGCCGCGCAGTTCGAGAAAATCGTCGAACGTTGGGGTATCCGCCGCAGCCATCCGCAGTTCTGGTTCTATTTCCATGATTTGAGCCAGTACATCCACGAAACCGACCCGGTGGAAGAGGGTGTGCTGGACATGAACCGGTACGAGAATCTTTGATCGTTTGAGCGATGGCGGTTGTCCCAATCCTGTGAAGTACGGGATCGGGAGCACCATCGATGTTGATTTCAGTGCAGGCCCTGCGAGCGCTCGCCGCGTGGGCGGTGGTCTGCCATCACTTCATGCAGATTTTCTTCGACTTCGAGGCGCGCGGGCCGATAGGCCAGCTGTTCATCGACAAGGGCGCCGTGGGCGTCGATATCTTTTTCGTGATCAGCGGGCTGGTGATTTTCCTGTCCACCGAAGGCAAGGCGCTGCCGCCGGCGCGGTTTCTGTTGTATCGACTGTTTCGCATTGTCCCGGCGTATTGGCTCTACACGGTGCTGATGGCGTTGCTGGTGGTGTTCGCCCGGCCGTTGCTGCCGGATCAGACGGTGGACTGGAGTCATTTGCTGCTGTCGTTGCTGTTTATCCCGACCGAAAATCCCGGCGGCTACGGGATCTACCCGACCCTGAATGTCGGCTGGACCCTGAATTACGAAATGCTGTTCTACGTGCTGTTCGCCTGGGCGCTGTTGTTCCGGCTGCAAGTGCGCTTGCTGGTGGTCGCGGCGCTGCTGTTTGCGGTGTGCCAGGCCTGGACCGGGTTTGGCTGGGTCAGCGAGTTTTATCGCTCGGACATCGTTTATGAGTTCCTGCTGGGGATCGGTATCGGCATGCTCTACCGTCGAGGATGGATCGGCCCGGCGCTGTGGCTGCCGTTACTGGGGATCGGGGTGGCGTTGCTGGCGATCTATCACCTGCCACCGGAACCCCGTTTGCTGAATTGGGGCGTGCCCAGTGCAGTGCTGGTCATGGCCAGCATGGCGCTGGAGCGGCATGTCGAGCGCAACAGGTTACTCAAGCTGCTGGGCGACTGTTCTTACTCGGTGTATCTGATGCACGTGCTGGTGCTGTCGGCCGGCGGTTATCTGGCCCGACGCTATGGGATCAACCCGTATTTGATGTTTGTCGTCTGTGCGCTGGCCATCGCTATCGGTTCGTGGCTGAGCTACGAATGGGTCGAAAAACGCAGTTATCAATGGCTTAAAGCGCGGATTGACGGCGAACCTGGCGCCTAGCCGATTTGCGAACTATTCCTACGTAAATACTAGGACTTTGTGCCGCGCGCCGATTGGCGTAAACTCCGCCTCAAGCCTGCGAGGAGTCTCCATGACCGCTATTACCATTACCGACGCCGCCCATGATTACCTGGCCGATCTGCTCTCCAAGCAGAACACCCCGGGCATCGGCATCCGCGTTTTCATCACCCAGCCTGGCACCCAGTACGCCGAAACCTGCATTGCCTACTGCAAGCCGGGCGAAGAGAAACCTGAAGACACGGCGCTGGGGCTGAAAAGCTTCACCGCTTACATCGACTCGTTCAGCGAAGCGTTCCTCGATGATGCCGTCGTCGACTACGCCACCGACCGCATGGGCGGCCAGCTGACCATCAAGGCGCCAAACGCCAAAGTCCCGATGGTCAACGCCGACAGCCCGATCAACGAGCGCATCAACTATTACCTGCAAACCGAAATCAACCCGGGGCTGGCCAGCCACGGCGGGCAGGTCAGCCTGATCGATGTGGTTGAAGACGGCATTGCCGTGCTGCAGTTCGGCGGCGGTTGCCAGGGCTGCGGCCAGGCGGACGTGACCCTGAAGGAAGGCATCGAGCGCACCTTGCTCGAACGTATTCCGGAGCTCAAGGGCGTTCGCGACGTGACCGACCACACGCAGAAAGAAAACGCCTACTACTAAGGCGTTCGCTGCGGCATGAAAAACGGCGCCCCGTGAGCGCCGTTTTTTTTGATCGTTCCCACGCTCTGCGTGGGAATGCAGCCCGGGACGCTCCGCGTCCCATTCACGGTCTAAAAAGGTGCGCATGCCCCGCGCGATACAGCGAAGACTCACTGAAATGATCGCTGCCCAACACCCGCCCAACCAGAATCAACGCCGTACGCCGAAACCCCTTCGCCGCCACTTTCCCGGCAATATCCTCCAGCGTCCCGACCACCCAGTCCTGATCCGGCCACGTTGCCCTATGAATCACCGCGATCGGGCAATCCGCGCCGTAATGCGGCAGCAGTTCGGCAATGATTTTCTCCAGATGATTGACCCCCAGATGAATCGCCATGGTCGCCCCATGCTGCGCCAGATTGCCGAGCTCTTCGCCAACCGGCATCGCGGTCTTGTCCGCATATCGGGTAAGAATCACGCTTTGCGAGATGTCCGGCAGGGTCAGTTCGGCGCCCAACAGCGCGGCGCACGCGGCGGTGGCGGTGACGCCGGGAATGATCTCGAACGGAATATCCAGCTCGCGCAAATAACGAATCTGCTCGCCAATGGCGCCATACAGACTCGGATCCCCCGAATGTACCCGCGCCACATCCTGTCCCTTGGCGTGGGCGGCCTTGATCAGGTCGATGATCTGCTCCAGGTGCAGCTCGGCGCTGTTGACCACGGTTTCAGCGCAATGACCTTCCAGCACCGCCGTCGGCACCAGCGAACCTGCGTAGATGATCACCGGGCAACTGCGGATCAGCCGCTGGCCTTTGACAGTGATCAATTCCGGGTCGCCGGGGCCGGCGCCGATGAAGTAAACGGTCATCGTTGGATCCTGTAGAAAAGGGGCAGGGCGGTGCGTCACAAGCCCTTCAGATGAAGAATGCTCATGATCGAAAGCGGGGATTATCGGGAATTTACGCCGCGCCGGCCAATGCCAGAGTTGCCTGAGCGTACTTTTGCCGCGAAATCAGCAGTTTTGCCGGGCCGCTGATCAACTGTTCGGCGAGGGCCAGAGCGGCACTTTCAGCTACGCCATAACAGCCGGTGCGTTCGAAGGCGATCTGTGAGTGATGACTCAAACGTTGCTGGTAACTGGCCAGTTCTTCGCTGCTGAAGTACAGCAACGGCAGCGCCAGTTGGGTGGCGAGTTCCTGCAAACCGGGTTCGTCGCGCTTGAGGTCGATACTGGCGAGCGCCTTGACCTTCTCAAGATCAATTCGATGCGCCTGTAACGCCTGGTCAAGTAATGCACGCAGCGTGCTGGCCGGGCAGCCGCGCTGGCAGCCCAGGCCGACCACGAAGGTCGGCGCTGCGCTGTCATCGGTCATGCGTGGTACTGACCTTCGCTTTTGCGGCGGAACAACCAGGCGCTGATCAGGCCCAGGGTCAGCCAGAACGCGACGTTGGTCAGCTGCGAAGCGATTTTGAACTGGGCTTCGAGGGCTTCCGGGGCGAGCATCGAATGAACTTCCGGTTGTGGCGCGCCGATCACATGCGGCACGGCAAGGATCGCCACGCCGAGGATCTTCATCAGCCAGTGACGGCTGAACGCGATCAAGGACAGGCCGACAGCGGTGGAGGCCGCAGTGCCGATCCACCACATCTGCCGCGAGGCCAGATCCGCAGCGGCAGTGCCTGGCAATTCAGGTGGCAGACCCATGGTCGGGGCGAGCACGAAGGTCGCGTAACCGGCCAGACCCCAGAGCAGGCCTTGCGATGTTTTGGTCGGCGCACGCAGGGTGTACAGACCCGCCAGCATCAGGGCGAAACCCACGGCAACCACCAGATTGCCGCCAGTGGTGGAGACCACGCGCTGCCAGCCATCTTCCGGCTCCCAGGCTTCGGCATCGTGTGTATGGGCGGCGGTGCCGGCGGCGTGTTCGTGAACTTCGGCAACCGGTTCGGCTTTCTCGAAGGTTTCGGCCTGCAGAATCAGCGGCGAAACCCAGAAGCTTTGCAGCAACGTCAGGAGCAGGGCGGCCAGAAGGCCGGTGAAACCTGCGGTCTGCGCAATACGCTTGATCATGTCGTCAGGTCTCAGTGGCACGGGAACGCGGCGCTGTGGCGGGTATCGTGCGCGGCGTTGTGCACCGCTTCGATGTGCGAGAAACCGGCGAAATACACGAGGCACGCACCGAGGATCGACGCGCAGACGGCGGCGGTCAGGCGTTGGCTCAGGGTGGTGGTGCTGGATATCTTGTCCGAATTGCTGCCGGTGCTGCTGATGATCGACATGGCGCTTCCCTCTGGAGTGTCAGCGGGTGAATAGAGCGCATGAAAACCCCTGCGGTCGGGCACGCAGAGGTTCGAACAGCGCCCGCCCACCGCGGGTTTGTTATGTTCAGTGGCGATGTCGCGCACTGTGTGTTGCGGGCCGGTCTCCGGGCTCACGAGGGGTGGCTGTCTGCCGACCTGCAAGCGTCACCTTCCCATGCCTGTGGGCACAGTGGATCTGACGCTTCGCTCGCTTACCGTTGCGGGGGCAGCACCGGACTGACATGGCTTTAGAGTAAAGCACATGATTCACCGGTTTCCCGTTTCACCCTGTGAGGGGCACCCGTAACAAGTTGTGTAGGAGACCATGGGTTGGGGAATTTAGTCAATTTTGTGGGCAGATCCGTTGCTGCGGTTATGGCTGCTTAGGGTTCCGCCCTTACGGCGGGTCACTTTTGGCAAACGCCCCAAAAGTAACCAAAAGGTCTCTAACCCTGACGTACGGCCCCTCGCTGAGGCTCGGGGTTCCTTCGCTCCGGGATCGATCCGGGGGCATCGCCTACGGTTTGCTTCGCTGCACCTCCTCTCGATGCATGCGGCTGCGCCGCACGGTCGCTGCGCTCCCACCCCCGGATCAATCCCTCCACTCAGCCTGCCGACGGGCCCTGCGATCAAAAGCGGTACTCGAGCTAACGCTCATTGTGTTGAGTGGGGAGGAGCTTGGGTGTTCGGCTTTGGTTTTGTGGTGGGTTTACCCCTCACCCCAGCCCTCTCCCCGAGGAGAGGGAGCCGATTTGTGGTTTTTTCAAAACTTGAGTTCGACTCGGTACTTCACGTCGGCGTAGCTCTCCCAAACACCTCGTTCAGTTCCCTCTCCCTCCGGGAGAGGGCTAGGGTGAGGGGGGCTCTTGATCTGGCTTTTGCTCTGGCCCTGGCCCTGGCTTTTGATCTCAAGCCCCTTCGGCAGGCCGAGCGGAGGTGTCCATCAGGGGGTAGGCGCGTAGCGCCGTGCGGCGGAGCCGCATACATCGAGAGGAGGTGCAGCGAAGCAAACCGTAGGCGATGCCCCCTGGTGGACACCGTAGCGAGGGAACACTGAGCCTAAGCGAAGTGCCGTACGCCGGGGCAAAAGCCTTTTGGTTCCTTTTTGGCGTTTGAAAAAGGGACTCGCTGTAAGAGCGAAACCGCCAGCGGCAGCACCCGAAGCAACGGATATGCTCTCAATCCCAAACTCCACGAACCATTGACCCATCCCCACACCCTGCGTAGCCTTGCGCTTTCGAGGTTCTTCGGCCCACGCCGAAGCTAAGAAGGGAACGCGGTCCAAGCCGCGGCTGCCCCCGCAACTGTGAACGGTGCTGTTCGCTGCCACGCCACTGCCAACTCAATCCAGAGCCAGCGGGAAGGCGCAGCGAATACCGGGCCAAGGCCCGAACACCGTCAGCCAGGAGACCTGCCTCGTCACAGATTCTCACTTTCAACCGGGCGGGGTGATCCGGTGGCGAACTCTCCAGGCACGCACCCGCGTTGCCGGTCTCGTCCCGTATGCCCGCCACCTTGCCAAAGGGCATCCGATGAAAACACTGGCCAAACTCCCCGTCACCATCGTCACCGGCTTCCTCGGCTCGGGCAAAACTACCTTGCTGCGGCACATGCTCGACAACGCCCAGGGCCGCCGCATCGCGGTGATCGTCAACGAGTTTGGCGAGCTGGGCATCGACGGTGAAATCCTCAAGCAATGCACCATCGGCTGCACCGAAGAAGAAGCCACCGGCCGCGTCTACGAACTGGCCAACGGCTGCCTGTGCTGCACGGTTCAGGAAGAGTTCTTCCCGGTGATGCGTGAACTGGTGGCCCGTCGCGGCGACCTCGACCACATCCTGATCGAAACCTCGGGCTTGGCCCTGCCGAAGCCGCTGGTGCAAGCCTTCCAGTGGCCGGAAATCCGCAGCGCCTGCACCGTTGACGCGGTCATTACTGTGGTCGACAGCCCGGCCGTGGCTGCCGGCACCTTCGCCGCGTTCCCGGATCAGGTCGATGCCCAGCGCAAACTCGATCCGAACCTGGACCACGAATCGCCGCTGCACGAGCTGTTCGCCGACCAACTGGCCAGCGCCGACCTGGTGATCCTCAACAAGGCTGACCAGACCAGCCCTGAAGACCTCGCGCGCGTCCGTCTGGAAGTCGCCGAAGAACTGCCGCCAGCGGTGAAAATCATCGAAGCCAGCAACGGTCGTCTGCCGCTGGACGTGCTGATCGGCCTCGGTGCCGGTTCCGAAGAACACATCGACAGCCGCCACAGCCATCACGATCACCACCACGGTGAAGGCGATGACGATCACGACGACCACGATCACGACGCCTTCGACTCGATCTCCATCGAACTGCCGCAAGCTGACGAAAGCCTGCTGCTCGACGCGCTGACGCAACTGGTGGTTCAGCACGGCATCCTGCGGGTCAAAGGCTTCGCGGCGATCCCGAACAAGCCGATGCGTCTGCTGATTCAGGGCGTCGGTACGCGTTTCGACAAGCACTTCGACCGTCAGTGGGGCGCCGATGAGGTGCGCGTGACGCGTCTGGTGTTGATCGGTCAGGAGCTGGACGCAGCCCAGCTCGAAGCGCAACTGCGCGCCGCGCTCAGCGTTTAAGCCATGCACATGCTCAGGACCCAGCCCGGCGGTTTCGTGTCGGATGACAACATTGCCGACCTTGGACAAACCCCCGCCGAGCTGGTGATCCTGTGCAGCGGTGATTCCAGCCTCGCGCTGCTCGCCGAAGCGGCGCAGCAACTGCCCGAGGATTACCCGAGCGTGCGGCTGGCCAACCCGATGCAGGTGCAGAACCATGCGTCGGTCGACCTGTACGTCGATGAAGTGCTGCGTCACGCCAAGGTCATTCTGATTTCGCTGCACGGCGGCATCGCGTATTGGCGTTATGGCGTCGAGCGGCTGGTCGAGCTGTCCGAGCGTGGCGTGCAGGTGATTCTGGTGCCGGGCGATGACCGGCCCGACCCGGAACTCAGTGACTTGAGCACCGTGGGCGTCGAGGATCGCGACCGGCTCTGGCAGTTCTTACGTCAGGGTGGCATGGGCAATGCGCTGGACTTTTTCCGTTGCCTGGCCAATCGCTGGCTGGCGCGGGATTACGTGTGGGGCGAGCCGCACACGCTGCCGCGCACGGCGATTTACCACCCGAATAAAAGCACCGCCGCACTGAGTGACTGGCAAGCCGACTGGCTGCCCGGTCAACCGGTCGCGGCGGTGTTGTTTTATCGCTCGCATTTGCAAGCGGCGAACACGGCGTTTATCGACGTGTTCTGCCAACGGTTACAGGCTGCCGGACTCAATCCGCTGCCGATCGCCGTGGCCAGTTTGAAAGAGCCCGGCTGCCTGTCGGTGGTCGAGGACTGGCTGGATGAGGTCGAGGCCTCGGTGATTTTGAACACCACCGGTTTCGCCCAGTCCAGCCCGGAAGCGCCGCACCTGCGGCCGTTTCGTCGCAACATTCCAGTGATTCAGGCGATCTGCGCCCAGGACAATGAACCCGGCTGGCGCGAGAGCGAGCAGGGCCTCGGCCCGCGGGATCTGGCGATGCACATCGCCTTGCCGGAGCTCGACGGCCGGATCATCAGCCGGCCGATCAGCTTCAAGGATCTGGCCTGGCGCAGCGAGCGCAGTCAGTCCGATGTGGTGTGTTATCGGGCCCAACCCGAGCGCATGGATTTCGTCGCCGAACTGGCGCGGTGCTGGGTCGATCTGGCGCGGGTGCCGAACGCTGAAAAGCGCATCGCGTTGATCCTCGCCAACTACCCCACCCGGGACGGACGCATCGGCAACGGCGTCGGCCTCGACACGCCGGCTGCCGCGCTGAATATCCTGCGAGCGTTGCAGGCTGAAGGTTATCCGTTGCCGGCCGAACTGCCGGACAGCGGCACCGAACTGATCCAGCAATTGCTCGGCGGCGTCAGCAATGACCTCGACACCCTCGATCAGCGCCCGTGCCAGCAAAGCCTGGCGATGGACGATTACCTCGCGATGTTCAACGCATTGCCAGAAGCCAATCGCGCAGCGGTGCTGGAGCGCTGGGGTTCGCCGCAAAACGATCCGATGTGCCGTGACGGGCGAATGATGATCGCCGGCCTGCGGTTTGGCCTGACCTTCGTCGGGATTCAACCGGCGCGGGGTTATCAGGTCGATCCGAGCGCGGTGTATCACGACCCGGATCTGGTGCCGCCGCACGCGTACCTCGCGTTCTATTTCTGGCTGCGCCAGACCTACGGCGCTCACGGCGTGATCCACGTCGGCAAGCACGGCAACCTCGAATGGCTGCCGGGCAAAGGCGTGGGCCTGTCGGAGAACTGCTGGCCGGACGCATTGCTCGGGCCGCTGCCGAATATCTACCCGTTTATCGTCAACGATCCGGGCGAGGGTGCCCAGGCCAAACGTCGCACTCAGGCAGTGATCATCGACCACTTGATGCCGCCGCTGACCCGTGCCGAAACCTACGGTCCGCTGCGCAATCTGGAACTGTTGGCGGACGAGTATTACGAAGCTCAGTTGCTCGATCCGCGCCGTGCCCGGGAGTTGCAGCGCGACATCCTCCAGTTAGTGCGTGACACGCAGATTGATCGCGAACTGCAACTCGACGAAGCCCTCGACAGCGATGCCGATGCGGCGATCTGGCTGCCGCGTCTGGATACTTATCTGTGTGACTTGAAGGAATCGCAGATCCGCGATGGCTTGCATGTTTTCGGTGAGTCGCCGACCGGGCGTTTGCGCATCGACACCTTGCTGGCGCTGCTGCGGATTCCGCGTGGCGATGGCAAAGGGGCGCAATCCAGTCTGTTGCGGGCGTTGGCCAAGGCGTTTCAGTTGGGGTTCGATCCGCTGGATTGTGCACTTGCCGACCCCTGGACTGGCCTGCGCCCAATGGAACTGCAATCGCTGAGCGATGAAGTCTGGCGCACGGCGGGAGATACCCGCGAGCGCCTGGAGCTGTTCGCCACCCAGTTGATCTCCCAGTCACTGCCATCCCCCTGTGGGAGCGAGCCTGCTCGCGATAGCGGTGGGTCATTCAAAACGGAATGGCCTGACCTGACGCCATCGCGAGCAGGCTCGCTCCCACAGGAGCCGCGCTGGGTTGAAGTCAGCGCGATCATTGAGAACCTGCGCGAAGTGATCGCCCCGCGTCTGGACGCCTGCGGCCCGGCCGAAATGCACGGCTTGCTTGATGCCCTCAGCGGCCGTTTCGTCCCGGCCGGCCCGAGCGGAGCGCCAAGTCGCGGCCGCCTCGACGTACTGCCCACCGGGCGCAATTTCTATTCGGTCGACGTGCGCAATCTGCCGACCACCACGGCATGGCGCATCGGCTTCCAGTCGGCAACCCTGATTCTCGAACGACACCTGCAGGACCACGGCGATCACCTGCGCCAACTCGGTCTTTCTGTGTGGGGCACCGCGACCATGCGTACCGGCGGCGATGACATTGCCCAGGCCATGGCGCTGATGGGCGTGCGTCCGGTGTGGGCCACCGGCAGTCAGCGGGTCGATGATTTCGAGATTCTGCCGCTGAGGCTGCTCGACCGGCCTCGGGTCGATGTCACGTTGCGGGTCTCCGGATTTTTCCGCGATGCGTTCGCCAATCTGATCCGCCTGTTCGACGCTGCCGTACAAGCCGTGGCGGAACTGGACGAGCCGGACGATCTCAACCCGCTGGCCGCCAAAGTGCGTGCCGAACGTGAGGCGCTGCGCCAGTCCGGGCTGGATGAAGAGGCTGCCCGGCGTCAGGCCGGCTGGCGGATTTTCGGCGCCAAACCCGGCGCTTATGGCGCGGGCGTGCAGGGCGCCATCGATGGTCGACTCTGGCAAACCCGCGAGGATCTGGCCGAGGTCTACCTGAACTGGGGCGCCTACGCTTACGGCGGTTCCGATGAGGGCACCGCCGCCCGCGAGCAATTCGTCCAGCGCCTGAGCCAGGTGCAGGCCGTGCTGCAAAACCAGGACAACCGCGAGCATGACCTGCTCGATTCCAACGACTATTACCAGTTCCAGGGCGGCATGCTCGCCGCCGTGGAAAGCCTGCGCGGCGAAGCAGCGGCCAGTTACCACGGCGATCACAGTCAGCCGGATTTGCCGAAAATCCGCACCTTGAAGGAAGAGCTGAACCGTGTCATCCGCTCAAGGGCGGCGAATCCGAAATGGATCGACGGGGTCAAGCGCCACGGCTATAAAGGCGCGTTCGAACTGGCGGCGACGGTCGATAACCTGTTTGCCTTCGACGCCACCACGCAACTGATCGACGATCACCAGTACGCCTTGCTGGCCGATGCGTATCTGCTGGACCCGGCGACCCGCGACTTTGTGCGCGAGCATAATCCCCACGCGCTGCGCGACATGACCGAACGCATGCTCGAAGCACAGCAGCGCGGGATGTGGCAGGAACCGGGCGCCTACAAAGAGGCCCTGGAAAACCTGCTGCTGGACATAGAAGAAGAGAGCTGAGACTGAACATGACCGACACCCCGCATTTCCCGCTCTCCGCCGTGGTCGGCGCCGATGATCTGAAACTGGCGCTGTACCTCACGGCCATCGATCCGAAGATCGGCGGCGTGCTGATCGAAGGCCCGCGCGGCATGGCAAAGTCGACGCTGGCCCGGGGTCTGGCGGATCTGTTGGCCAGCGGTCAGTTCGTCACCTTGCCGTTGGGCGCCACTGAAGAGCGACTGGTCGGCACGCTGGATCTGGACGCGGCATTGAGCGATGGGCGCGCGCAGTTTTCTCCGGGTGTGCTGGCCAAGGCTGACGGCGGTGTGTTGTACGTCGATGAAGTGAATCTGCTGCCGGATCATCTGGTGGATCTGCTGCTTGATGTGGCTGCCAGCGGCACCAACCTGATCGAGCGTGACGGGATTTCCCATCGGCATTCGGCGAAGTTCGTATTGATCGGCACGATGAACCCGGAAGAGGGTGAGTTGCGTCCGCAATTGCTGGATCGGTTCGGCCTCAACGTCGCCCTGAGCGGTCATACGGCGCCGGCCGAGCGCGGGCAGATCATTCGTCGTCGGCTGGATTTCGACAGCGATCCGCAGGCGTTCTGTGCGCAGTGGGAGGCTGAGCAGCAAGCTCTGCGTCAGCGCTGCGAGAACGCCCGCAAGGTTTTACCGGGTATTCCGCTGGATGATGCGGCGTTGGCGCAGATCACCGAGCGCTGCTTCGCGGCTGGCGTCGACGGTTTGCGCGCCGATCTGGTCTGGTTACGTGCCGCGCGGGCTCATGCGGCGTGGCGCGGCGCCGAGGCCATCGCCGAGCAGGACATCGATGCTGTGGCTGAGTTTGCACTGCGCCATCGTCGCCGCGAACAGTCTTCGACCAGCTCGCAGCCACCGGCGCAATCGCCATCCGGCACTAACGCCGAACCGAGCGAAGGGCAGGGGCAGTGGGGCGAAATGCCGGCCCCAGCCCTCGCCACCGGTGCTCGCCGCGAAGTGCCTGTCTGGCCAAAAAAGCCCTAGGCATTCGCCCCCGATCCGAAGCGGGGGCGAATGCCAGACCCCGCGCCGGACGCCTCGATAACGGTCGCCAGGGCAAGCGTCACGCGGCTCGCAGTGGCTCGGTGAACTGGCCCGGAACCTTGCTCAATGGCCGTCCGAAAACCAGAGCGGATCTGCTGTTTCAACTGCGCACCCGCACGCCCCATGAACTGTGGCTGGTGATCGTCGACGCCTCCGCTTCGACCCGTCGCCATCAGGCATTGAGCGATGCCAAGGGCGTACTCGCGCAACTGTTCGACGACGCTTACCGGCAGCGCGCACGGCTTGCATTGTTGACCGCGAGCGGCGCTGCGCCGAAATGGCAGGTGCAGGGGCTGAAGGCCTCCAGCGGGTTACGCGCGTGGCTCGATGGCTTGGGCGCGGGAGGCGGCACGCCTCTGTTGGCAGCGCTGACGGAAGCCGGGCATTGGCTGGCGGTGCGGCGCAAGCGTTTCCCCGCCGAACAGCACCGGTTGCTGGTGATCACCGATGGCCGATTGAAAGACTGTCCGGAACTGCCCGGGCTCGCGTGCCCGGGCCTGTTGATCGATATCGAGCGCGGGCCGATTCGCCTGGGCCGCGCGAAACAATTGGCGACAGCACTGGACGCCGATTACCGGCATATCGACGAGTTGTTGTCGGTCTGAGAGCTATGCTGCAGTAAGGCCAAATCACAGGGAGTGAATCATGCGCGTACTGGTCGCCAATCCGCAGGACGATTTTCGCGTCAAGGCCTACGCCGGCACCAACGGCGTGCTGCTCGCCATGGACCTCGCCGAACCCCGCCGCAAAGGTCTGCTGGGGTTTGCCATCGAAAAGCAGCAGGGCGACAAGCCGTGGCTGTTCCTGTTCAACAGCCTGACTTTTCCCGGCAAGGTTCACACCTTCCCGCAGTTTCACGCCACGCCGAGCGACAAGGCGCCGCTGCAGAAATTTCGCTGGGCCGATTACGCGGTCAATCCCGGCATGACGATTCACTATCGCGTGCACCTGGCGTATGGCACGCCGGATGTGCCGCAACTCGGTGAAGCGCTGGAACTGACAATCCGCTCCGACGACGGTCATCCCGCCAACCAGGGCGTGATCTTTAACCGTGCCGTGGCCGCCAGTCAGGCGTTTCAGCGCAAATTTCCCGATCTCGACGCACAGATCAGCGCCAACAAAAACATGCCCGTCGAAGCCTGGCCCGATGCGGCGCGTCAGTGGCTGGAGAACGGTCTGCTCGGGCGCCTGCAAGGGTTTATCGAGCGTGCAGTCGACGGCCAGTGGGCACTGGATATCGCGATCTACGAATACCAGTTGCAAGCCATCATCGACACGGTGAACGCGGCGTTCGAACGGGGTGTTCAGGTGCGCGTGCTGTATCACGCCCGACCCGACGACGAAGACACCACGATCAACGAAGCAAGCCTTGCGAAACTGCCGTCGAGCAGCAAGCGCGGGCGGGTCACTCACAACATTTTCCATAACAAGTTCATCGTCCTGAGCCACCTCGACGGAGGCGGCGAGCGCCAGCCAGAAGCCGTACTGTGCGGCAGCACCAACTTCACCGCCAACGGCGTGTACCGCCAGGCCAACGTGGTACATGTGCTGGACGATTCGGCGGTCAGCGCGAGTTACCTGAAAACCTTCGAACAGATCTGGGCCGAGCCGGCGGACGTCGGCACCACTCGCGACTGGATCACCCAACACAACCCGATGAACCCGGCGCAGCCCTTGTTCGCCGGGTTTTCACCGCGTACCGGCGGCGCCGATCTGCGGGAGTTCGTCGATATCATCGAGGGGGCGAAGAAAGACCTGCTATTCGTCACCGCATTCGCCTTGCCCGACGCGATTCTCAACGCGTTGCTCGGCCAGCCCCACGACGACATCCTGCGTTACGGCCTGCAAAACACGGTCAGCCGCATCACCGGGTTTCACGCTGACCGAACTGCCGAATTCGCCGCCACCGCGTTGCTCAACACCGGGCTGGAAGGCTGGCTGCGGGAAAACATGAAAGGCCAGAAGGGCAACCTGCTGGTGCACACCAAAGCGGTGGTCACCGACTTCACCAGCGACAGCCCGACCATCATCAGCGGCAGCCACAACCTCAGTACCTCGGCCAGCAACGGCAATGACGAAAACTACCTGATCATTCGCGGCGACACCGATCTGGCGGACCGTTATGGCCTGGAACTGCTGCGGTTCTACGAGCATTACCGTTTTCGCTACTTCGCGAAGAAACTGGCGTTGAAGCAGGTACAGCCGTTGGCGGCGGATGACAGCTGGACCAACGACTACTACGTCGAGGACGATCTGCGCCAATTGTCTCGCCTGCGATTTGCCGGGCGTTAGCGAGGGCGAGAGGGCTTATACCTTTTCACCGAATTCTTTCTCAGGTTGCTCATATGAGCCGGAGTAGGTCATGGATAACAAAATAGAGAGTTCGATACGGCCTGACGAGAGCTTGCAAAAGCGCGACGAGAACTCGAAAAGACCAGACGAAAGTTCAACTGACTCGCGTCAAACGGATCCGTTACAGGGGCAGCGTTCAAGGCAGCGTATCCCGCCAGAAAATCTTTTTCGGTCATCAGAAACCAAGCAAACCGTACGTGAAAAGTCCAACGCAGCATCAAATGAAACCTCCGTGCAATCAGAGATCCCCCAACAAGACCCACCACTTCAGGTACCCAAAGAGGTAGTGGAGATGGCACGGGCCTTTGAATCAGCCCAGGAAAAGCGGATCAACCCTTCGGCTAGCACATCCATAGCGATTACTCAGAACGATGACCCATGGGCAACTGATCTGGACGATCGCCTGGGTGCAAACGATGAGGCGAAAGCGTTTGCACGCCTGGCCGTTGCCAAGGATTTCACGCCTCCGCTGGCGATTGGATTGTTTGGTAACTGGGGCAGCGGAAAGTCGTTCTTCATGCGGCTGATCTATCAACACATCGAGCGTTTGAGCCAAGGCAAACCGACTGCCCAAGCCCCTGAGTCAGGTTCGGAGGCATTTCATACGGATGTCGTACAGATTCGATTCAATGCCTGGCATTACGCGGAGACCAACCTGTGGGCCAGTCTTGTCAGTCACTTGTTCATCGAACTGGATCGCTGGTACATAAAGCACAATCCCGAGGTACGTGACCCTTTGCTCGAGCATTTGTCGACTTCTCGAATGTTGACGATGGATGCTGCTCAGGAACTGGTACGTCGCCGCCGTGAGCAGCGCGCTGCCGCAGAGCAACTGCTCAAGGCTCGTAATGAACTGGAGGAGGCTCATGCAAAAACAGTTACTTCGCCCTTGCTCTATCTTGAAACATTGAGTGAGATTCTCGGCGCCGATGCTCCAGCCAAAGAGGTTCAAGCGGCAAAAACCGAGATGGCGAACGCTGCCAGATTACTTGGAATCGATACTTTGGCTGATAGCGTCAAGGATTTTCAGAGCATATCCAGTGCATTAGGTAACGAGGCTGGAAAAGCCAGGTTGCTGGCCACCGGTTACAAGTCTCAACTGCTGAATTGGTGGAGCGTAGGGGCATTCGCCACGCTCATTCTGGCGTTGCCATGGCTCGCGACAGGGCTGACATTGCTAAAAAACCAGTTTCCTTCACTGGAAAGTCTGCATGAGGGCTTGATTCTGTCGAGTTTTGCAGTGGTGGCGGTGACGACTCGTCTGCGCTACATCTGGGATACGGCTCGCGCGGCATTGAAACAACTGGAAGCCGGCAAGAAGGCCCTGGATAAAGTCATCAAGAGCGAGCTTGCCGATAAGGAAAAGTCGTTTGAGGCCGCGCGCGAAGGGTTGGCCAGGATGAATGCTTGCGTCGAAGAGGCCAAGGCATTGGTGCAGGTCACCAGCGAGCAATTGGCTTTGGCTAACCACGATTTCTCTCAAGGTACAGGGGCCGGTCGCCTGAAAAAATTTGTTCGTGCCCGCGCGACTGACGGGGCCTACGCGCAGCACTTGGGACTGATCGCTACCGTACGCAAGGACTTCGAAGAGCTGGCCTTTAATGTGGCCGAAGCGGGCAGCCTGAGGGAGTCCGTCGAGGCGGAACGTGAGGCATTTGCTGCGAAAATGAAGGAGTTTCTGAAGGAGAACAAAACGTTGCTGGATGATGAGGACATTGCGAAGTTAGAAGCAACGGCAGAGCAATCTGAAACTGACGTTCAATCATTCAAACGCATTGTGCTCTATATCGATGATCTGGATCGGTGCTCGCCGGATAAAGTTGTAGAAGTCTTGCAGGCGGTGCATCTGTTACTGACGTTCCCGTTGTTCGTGGTGATGGTTGCCGTCGATGTGCGCTGGGTACGCAAGGCATTGCTTCAACATTATCCGGAATTGATGGGTGAAGTCGGAGAACAACAGACAGCATCGGTATCTGACTATCTGGAGAAGATTTTCCAGATTCCCTATTGGATGCGTCCAATGGACAAGGCGTCCAGTGCGCAGTTCTTGAATGGACGGCTGGAAAGAATGAAAGGTGCCGAGTCCGTGAAACCGATAGGCTCGATACTCGATGGCCATGCCAGAGTGAACGTTCCCGACGTTGAAGATGTTACTGCCCAGGCACTGCACATCACGCCAGGTGAGACCGACGCATTGCAAAAGCTTGCGCCCTGCATTGGTCCGTCCCCCCGACGTGCGCTTCGTTTCCTGAACGTCTATCGCTTGATCAAGGCCAGCCTCAAAACTGAAGACATCAAGGCGCTGGACGTCGGTGAATACAAGGTTCTGCTGACTCTGTTGGCGATTGCAATGGGAACTCCGGTTTGTTTTTCACAAGTGCTGAAGTCCCTAGCGAATACGTCGGGCAGTTGCGCGATGAGCGACATCAAATCGCTGACTCTTTACAAACAAACGGATGAATTCCGAGCCGAATACAAACGTTTTGGTGAAATTCTGGATATCTACACAGGGATGGTTTCGAAACAGAAAGGTGGATCGAAGTATCGAGTCGAAAAATACACGGGCATCATCCAACGTTACTCGTTTGATGGCTAATCCATAGCGAATCAGCCGTTCGCCTTAAATGGCTCATCAGTATCAGGCAGACATCGCCTGTCTGTACTGACGGGTCCGGCGGCTGAGGTACAAGCGGTCGCGGATCAGCGCCCAGAGTGCCGACACCTCGGGCTTGGGCTGGCGGCCACGGCTCAGGCGGGCCATCTGGAAGCGCACCACGGCCATGTTCGCCAGCGCGGCCAGCGGTTTGCGTTTCCAGCGGATCGGCGGCAGTTGCGGCTCACTGTTGCGGCCTTCGCGCCAGTGTTTGACCAGGTTCGGCTCGATGGCCAGCGCTGTGGCGATGCCGGCCATGGCGATGCCGCTGTCCAGCACTTGTTCGACCACGGGCAAGCGGCGGATACCGCCGGTGACCATCACCGGCATCCGGGCGACGCTGGCAAGTTCAGTGGCCATTTCCAGAAAGAACGCCTCGCGAGCGAGGGTGCGTCCGTCACGCGCTTCGCCTTGCATCGCTGGCGCTTCGTAGCTGCCGCCGGACAGTTCCAGAAGGTCGATTGGTTGCTCGTTGAGCCATTCGATCACCTGACGCGCGTCGTCGGTGTCGAAGCCGCCGCGCTGGAAGTCCGCCGAATTGAGCTTCACCGCCACGCAAAACTGCGGCGATACCGCTTGGCGGATGGCCTCGATCACCGACAGCAACAGGCGCGCGCGGTTTTCCAGCGAACCACCCCAGCGGTCGGTGCGGCGATTGGTCAGCGGCGAGAGAAACTGACTGAGCAGATAGCCGTGAGCAGCGTGAATCTGCACGCCGGTGAATCCGGCTTTTTCGGCGAGCGCGGCGCTTTTGGCGAAACGTTGAATGACTTCTTCGATATCGTCCTCGGTCATTGGCTTGGGCTCGGAGAACAGTTTCGAGAACGAGCCCATTTCCAGTGCCACCGCTGACGGCGCCAGCGCTTGCTGACCCATGTTGGCGAAGGTCTGACGGCCGGGGTGATTGAGTTGGACCCAGACCTGCGCGCCGCCGCTGCGGGCAATTTCGGCCCATTGGCGGAAACGATCCAGATGCCGCTCGTCTTCGAGCACCACGCCACCGGGGCCGGTCATGGCACGGCGGTCGATCATCACGTTGCCGGTCAGCAGCAACCCGGCGCCGCCTTCGGCCCAGGCCTGATACAAGCGGAACAGTTCGCGGGACGGTGCCTGGTCACGGTCCGCTAGGTTTTCTTCCATGGCGGCTTTGGCGATACGATTGCCGGCGGTCTGACCGTTGGGCAGATTCAAAATCTGGAAGGGCGACATTGCTTGACTCCTCATCAGTGATGGAGAGAGGCTAAGCTTAAAGTTAACTTTAATGTCAAGCGGGCAAATCGAGGCTGAAATGAAAATCGGTGAATTGGCGCAGCAGAGCGGGTTGAGCGCTTCGAGTATTCGTTTTTATGAGGCTCAGGGTCTGATTCCCAAAGTCGAGCGCCAGGGCAATGGCTACCGACGTTACCCGCCACAAGTGCTGCAGACCCTGAATATCATCCGCAGCGCCCAGCAGGCCGGATTCTCCCTTGAAGAGCTCAAACAGTTGTTGCCGGCCGCCGGAACCGGTGAGTTCAAGCACGATGAACTGGTGGCAGGCCTGACGCGCAAAGTCGAGCAGATCGAAGTCATGCAGCAGCATCTGGCCCAGAGCAAGACGCGGTTGCTGGAGGTGATCGAGAACATTCAATCCAAGCCCGAAGGCATGAGCTGCGGTGCCAATGCCGACCGGGTGTTGTCGACGCTTTACCCGTAATAGTCCGGAGATGTGTGCGGCGTACAGATTTTGAAATGATTTCCAGCTGTAGGAAAAGTCATCAGAGCCTGTACGCTTCAAGGCCTTTTTTCATTCAGGATTTGCATGAACACCCTCTCGGAGCCTCCCAGTTCTATTCCAGATACCCCGTTCCCCTCGCGCCACGGCGCGGTCTTGACGCACTCGCAACATCCAGTCTTCCGACTACCGACTATCGTTGTTGGCGCAGCCTTCGAGCTTTCGCGCCGCACTTTGCCGTGTCCGGCAGCCTGAATTCACTGACGAGAGATAGAGACAGATTATGGAATGGTTAGCGGATCCCACGGCATGGTTGGGCTTGTTGACACTCATCGTGCTGGAACTGGTACTGGGTATCGACAACCTGGTGTTCATCGCGATCCTGGCGGACAAACTGCCGCCGCATCAGCGCGACCGCGCACGCATCATCGGCTTGAGCCTGGCGCTGATCATGCGTCTTGGCCTGCTGGCGAGTATTTCCTGGCTGGTTACCCTCACGGCACCGTTGTTCGAAGTGTTCGGCAAGAGCTTCTCCGGCCGTGACCTGATCATGCTGTTCGGTGGTGTGTTCCTGTTGTTCAAGGCGACCATGGAGCTGCACGAGCGGCTGGAAGGCCATATTGGCGAACGTTCGACCAACACCGCTTATGCGCTGTTCTGGCCGATCGTGGCGCAGATCGTCGTGCTCGACGCGGTGTTCTCCCTGGACGCGGTGATTACGGCCGTGGGCATGGTCGATGAACTGGCGGTGATGATGATCGCGGTGGTCGTGTCCATCGGTGTGATGATCGTTGCCAGCAAGCCGCTGACCCGTTTCGTCAACGCCCACCCGACGGTGATCATGCTGTGTCTGGGCTTCCTGATGATGATCGGTTTTGCCCTGACGGCCGAAGGCCTGGGCTTCCACATCCCGAAAGGTTATCTGTACGCGGCCATTGGTTTCTCGATCCTGATCGAGATCTTCAACCAGATCGCCCGCGCCCGTCGCAAGCGCTCGATGCAGGGCTTGCGTCCGATGCGCGAGCGCACGGCCCATGCGGTAATGCGTCTGTTGGGTGGTCGCAAACTGGCGGTGGAAGAGGTCGGCGAGGAGATTTCCGACTTGCTGGATAACGGTGAAGCGCCGAGCGCGGAGCTGTTCGACCGTCGCGAGCGGGTGATGATCAGCGGTGTGCTGCAATTGGCCGAGCGACCGATTCGCGCCTTGATGACGGTACGTGCCGATGTCGATCACATTGATCTGGCGGACGACGCCGAGGCTATTCGTACGCGGTTGATGCATTCGTCCTACTCGCGCTTGCCGTTGATTCGTAACGGTGCGGTCGATGAGCCGCTGGGCTTCGTGCACAAGAAGGAGCTGCTCAAGGAGTATCTGGCCGGCAACGAGCCGAACCTGGAACACCTGGCGCGCAAGACCGTCAATCTGCTGGACAGCTATTCGATCCTCAACGCACTGGAACAAATGCGTGCGGCCTCGACCCACATTGCCTTTGTGGTCAATGAGTTCGGTGATTTTGTCGGTGTGTTGACCATGACCGACATTCTCGAGTCGATTGCCGGCGAACTGCCGGACGCCAGCGAAATCGCCGGCCCCGACGTGGTCGAAGAGCAGGGCGGGTACATCGTCAACGGTGCGTTGAATCTGACCCGCATCCGCGAGCACACCGGTTTTCGCGCCGAGCCGACCGAGGATTACCAGACCCTCGCCGGGCTGGTGATGAGCCTGCTGGATCGCCTGCCGATGAAGGGCGATCGACTGGAACATGAAGGTTGGGGCATGACCGTGATGGCAGTCGAAGAGCGTCGCGTGACGCGGGTGTTGCTGGTGCGTGAGGCCTGACGGCCTCACTGATGAAAAGTGTACCGGTCCTTGCCGGTATGCTTTGACTCGTACAGTGCTTCATCGGCCTTGATCAGGGCCTGGTTTAGGGTGTCGCCATCTTCGACCCGGGCCAGACCGATGCTGATGGTCACCGGGTGCCGGGTCGGCTGTTCACGCACCACCCGGCACAATTCCCCGGCCAGCGCCTCGACATCCTCGCGGCGCACACCAGCCAGATAGATTGCAAACTCCTCACCGCCCAATCGTGCGTACTCGAAACGTGACATCACGGTTTTGATGTCCGCCGCGATGCGCTTGAGCACCTCATCGCCGATGTCGTGGCCGTACACATCATTCACTTTCTTGAAGTTGTCGATGTCGATCATCGCTAGGTAATGGTCGTGCTCGCGCGGCACGGCTTGCAGGGTTTTTCCGGCGCGGGTCATGAACGAGCGACGGTTGGGGATTTCGGTGAGGGTGTCGTTGTAGGCCTGGTCCAGCAACAGCTTGGACATGATGTAGTTGTAGAGCTTGGCCTCGCGCAGCTTCAAAAACGTATAGATCGTCAACCCGCAGAGAAACACGGCGTACGCGATGGTCATCACGCCTTTGAGTTCGAAAAGGCCGACTTCGGTACCAAAAAACGGATTGAGCACCAGCCAGATCACCCCTTGCGAGGTGTAAAACGACCAGCGGCTGATGGGCAGAACCGAAATGCTGTAAAGCATGCTCGAGGCGCCCAGCACCAGCCACGCAGGTTGAAAACTGGCGGGCAGGCCGTCGATCAGCAGTCGCACGCCAACGGTCATGGCAACGACGAACAGGATGTTCAGGATGTCGAAATGGGCGGCTTTTCGCGTGAACAGCAGAATGACCGCCTGAATCGAAAACACCGTCAGAAACACCATCGATCGCCAGGTAAAACCTTGCCCGCCCAGGAAACTGACGATCAGATCGAAGACAATCCAGACACTGATGCTTGCCAGATAAATCAGCAGGCAGAATGTGTGCAGCCGCTCGAATTCATGCTGGATGAACTCGCTCCACAGTTCGGCAGGCGCGGTCTTCTTCAGGACTTCGTCTTCAATGGTTTTGTACATTGCTGCCCGGATGCCTGCGTTGGTTATCGAGGATTACCGAGCCCCACGGACGATAGCGCAGGGAAAACACCGCGTTCCGATGGCAGCCGGTCGAGGTCGAATCCGGGTTGGCCGGTTCGGCACGGAATGGCTCGCCCTCGCGGCTGACCTGCCGGAAGGCTTCGCGCACGATCCCCACGGGGCAGGGCAGTGCACTGGCGTAACCGTTGCGCACCAGCGGTGACAAACGACCGGTGCCTGCGCCGTCCTGCCACCAGACCTGCGCACCCGCCGCCGTCAATTCGCCCAGCCATTGGCCGTTGACCGCCGGGGCCAGCTTGCCGGCACTGAAGGCGCTGACATGCAGCGGCGCATCCAGCCTCGCAGCGAAATCCTTCAACTGACGCTGAAGCGTGGCCCGTCGATCTGCCGCCAGAAAGTGCAGGTCGTCCAGTTCCAGCGGCAGATACCAGCCGCTGACCGGCAGCTTCCAGTCCTGGCGCAGCTTCTGCTGCTGAGCCAGTGACTGACCCAGTTGTGCCTGCCAGTAAGCGCCGAGGCCGGCGCTGTCCAGTTCATCGATGCGCTTGTAGTAGGCCGGGTCCATCGCCAGGCCGAGCACCAGTTGCAGACCTTGTCGTTGAGCGAGTTTCAGGCTGTTGGCGAGCCAGCCATTGGCGCCGCCGAAGTCCGAGTCGCCATAGGCCGTCCACTGCACGATCACGGTTCGCGTGCCTTGTTTCGCGGTGTCTTGCCAGACTTTCTGCCACTGCGCCTGAGTCAGGCCGGCATCGACATTCAGCGGCTGATAGAAGACATGCTCATCGGCCTTGGCGACAGTGGCACTCATCAGTAGGCACAAACACAACATCCATCGAGCCATCAGAAATTCCACTCCACGCCCAGCAGTACACCGTTGCCGCCTTCATACAGATTGCCGCCCAGCGACTGTTGATATTCGGTGCGAACCGTCAGTTTCGAGCGGTAGGCGTTGTAGCGATCCTCGTCGTACCACCATTGCCAGCGCAGACCGACACCGGTGCGCAGGTCCTGGCGCCAGTCGTTGCTCGGGTCCTGGCTGGCAAACTCGAGGAAGCCGTAAGGCATGATCGTCTGGGCTCCGCTGAACGGCAGTTTCCAGGCGTGACCTTGCTGGAAGCGCGACAGCCACTGGTGATCGCCGGCCTTGGTCCACCATGCGGCGTCGAGGTAAAGGAAACGCTCGTCCCATTCGTTTTCGTCGACCCGCCAGTCATTGCGGTACTTGCCCTGATCGAGGAACGAAGCGGTGGCGCGCAGCAGGTAGTCGGTGCTGGTGCGACCGAAGCGATCGTAGTCGTGACCCTGATCCCAGACTTTCACCGGGCTGAATAACTGCCCCAGGCGCATGCCGCCGCTGCCATCGTCGCTGACGCCTGTTTGCTTGTAGATTTCGGCATACAGGTTGACGTTGGCCGTGCCCCACGGCTTGTAGCGCAGGCCGACGCCGGTAGCGAAGGTTTCGCCATAGCTGGAGCGACCTTGGCCTCCGAACAGCATCCGGCCATAAACCGACAGCGTACTGCCGGCCCGACTCGGTTCTTCACCCAACGCGTGATCCCACATCGCGACCTGAACGTTCTGCGAGCGGGTCACCCGTTTGCTGCCTTCGCTGTCATCCGGGCGCAGAAAGTCGTTGGTTGAGACCCCGGCCGGTGACCAGGTGCTGGCAACGGTAAAGCTGTCACGTCGGGACAAGGTTTCATGGGCGCGGCGCTGGCGGTACCGGCGGGCCTCCATGCTGCCGTCTTCGTCATCGGCTGCCACCGGGTTCTGCTCCAGGTCGATCACCCGACGCAGTTCCTTGCGCGCGGAGGCGCTGTCTTCGACTTCGTCGTAGCGCCAGGCCAGGGTTTCGCCCAAGCGGTAATCCTCGGGGAAATCCCGGGTCGCCTGTTGCAGATACGGAATGGCCGTGGCGCGCTCTTCGCGGGTTTCGGCACCGGCCAGACGCATGCCGTAGTCGGCGCGATAACGCGGGTTGTTCGGCTCGCGACGTACCGCTTCGGCCAGCCACGCGGTGCTTTGTGGCAAGTCCCCGGCCTTTTGCGCGGTGACAGATGCGGCGTAGAAATGCCCGGCATCCGGTGCCTGTTGCAGGGCCTGCCGCTGACGTTGCATTGCCTGGGCGTGATCACCCCGTGCGTCGGCGATGGCTGCGCCGAGGGCCCATTCATTGGCGCCGCGAGTGGTGCTCTGTTGCCAGTAGGTTTCGGCGGTCTGGCTGTCGCCGACATTCAGTGCGCTGCGACTGGCTGTCAGACGCGCGTTGTCGCTGAGTTCGGCGGTCGGGATGCTGCGCCAGATCGTCAGTGCACCGGCAGAATCACCGGCCGCTTCCAGGGCATAGGCCAGCGGCAGACGACTGCCGCGATCGCCGAGCTTTTCAGCCTGCTGGTAATAGACGACGGCTTCACCCGGGCGATCAGGCATGGCGCAGCGACCGAGCGCGCGGTAATCGCCAGCCGCTTGCGGGTGGCTGCCGATGGCTTGCTGCACGGCGTCGCACTGGCCGGTCTCCGCGAGTTGCGCGAGCAGTTGGCCGCGCGTGGCACCGTCCACCCGGTTGAGCAGCAGCGCCATGCGCCGCTGTTGCTCTGGTGTCGTTGTTGGCGCAGCGGCATACAAACCGGCCAGGCGCTGCAACGCCGTCGCTGGCAAACGCCCGTCATGGCGATCGAACGCAGATTCCAGCAACTGTTGAGCGTGCGCGTGATCGCCGGCATTTACCGCCAGGTAAGTGGCCTGATTCAGCGAGGAAAGATTGCCTGTTTGCCGGTAATGCAGTTCCCACAGGGTTTCCGCTTCAATCATCCGTCCCATGCGCTGCGTCAGCTCCGCCCGCCGCTTGACGATATCGGGCGTCTGCTTCTGACCGGCCAGCCAGGCGTTGACCTCGGCGCTGCGACCTTGCTCCTGCCAAATGTCGAGCACCTGCGTTTGCCGTCGGCTGTCCCAAGGCTCCGGCAGACGAGTGCTTTGCAATAGATCCGTGGCTTGCAGGCGCTGGGCGAGTACCAGCCAGGTCTGTGGGTCGTCGGTCGGCGTACAGCTGCGCAGTTGTTTGAGCGCCGCTTCCGGATCCTGACGCGACAGCCATTCGGCGGTTTCCAGGCAGGGCCGTTGCAGATCGTTGCTCAGGCGCTGCACGGTGGGCACGTCTTCGGTCTTGCGCGCCAGTTCCCACAGCCGCAGACGCTGCGCCGGATCAGCGAGATCGCTGGCCGGCAACGACTGCATCCAGCGCAGGGCCTGTTGCTCGTGGCCCATGGCGATGGCGCGATCGACCATCGCCAGGCGAATGTTGCGCGCGGCCTCGGGACTCGGCGCCTGTTGCAGCAGTTGCTGCAGCGGCTTTTCATCGAGGCGTTGCACATACGCGTTGGCCAGCCGTTGCCAGCCTTCGGCGTCCAGTTGTTTGCGTGCGGCCAGCGGCGCCAGTTGGTCGATGGTGCCGCTCCAGTCGCGCAGTTGCTCAGACCAGTTGGCGCGGGCCAGGCGCAGGATATTGTCGTCACCCTTGGGCGCCAGTTGTGCCAGCCAGTCATGGGCCTTGGCCGCGCCGCCGAACTTGGCCAGGCTCAGGCTGTAGGCCTGCCAAAGGCGCACGCGGTCATTCAGGTTGCTGGCGGCCATCCAGTCTTCAACTTGCGTGCTGGTTGGCGGATCCTGTTCGATCCAGGTCAGGCGCAGATCGAGCAGGGCGTCGCTGTTGTCCGGCAACGCTTGCAGGGCTTCCTTGTAACGACGTTGCTTGGCCAGGGATTCCACCAGCAGTGCCCGGGCCTCATCGTTTTTCGGGACCTTTTCCAGCAAGTGACGCATCAGCCGTTCGACTTCTTTCCAGTTACCCTTTTTCGCCTCGCGATAGCTGCGGTCCATGTAGGGGTAGCTGCGGAACTGTTCAAAGTCGCTCAGCGGTGCAGCTTGCAGCGGATACGCGGTGCTAAGGCCCAGCAGCAGGCTGCCCATCAGCAAGGTTTGACGATGCACAGGCTTCATGCGACCTCCCGGACGATGCGGTAGGCGGCTTGCTGTTCGCTGGCCTGATCGGCGAGCGCCTGTTCCAGTACTTCCTGGGTGATCATCCCCCGGGAAATCAAATGCTCGCCGAGTGACATGTTCTCGGCATCGAAGTCGATCAGCGCCTGATTGAACAGGGTTGGCGGCACCATGCCGCGCACCTGCAACAGATTGCCCAGCAGCACCTGATGGCGGCTGACCCGTTCCAGCAAGGCTTCATCGTCCTGATGGCGCTCAAGCACTTCGAGCATATGACGCACTTCCTCATTCTGGCGGGGGCTGGCGTACCAGTAACGAATCCCCAATGTGACGCGGCCCTGAGGTGCGAGACGGCTGCGCACCGGGCGTTTCAATTGACGGCTGATGGCGCCCAGCGAGACCTGGCTGACCGGGCCTTCGGAGGCCAGAATCAGGGTGTCGCCTTCTTCGGCCACCGGCAAAATGCCGTAGTGGGAGGCGACCCGGCGCGGTACGGCATCGATCAGGCGTTTGTCGAGCTTGAACGGATTGAGCGGCGCCCATTCCAGATCCAGTTGCTCGGCGAGGGTTTGAACCAGCTGAGTGCTGTCGATGTACTCACGCAGCAACAGTTCGCGGCCGAGTCGACGGCGCACGGGGCTGGTGATCGCCGCTTCCAGCTGTTCTTCGGTAAGCAGGCCTTTTTCCACCAGACGATGGCCGAGCGGAGTACGTTGCGCCTTGGTCAGCGCCGGGAATTCGTGGGTAGTCTTGTCCCAGGCCACGCGTCGTGAATCGCCCATTTCCATGACCTGACGCAGGGCACGCAGGTTGGCGAAGAAGTTGACGAAGTTGCTCCACATCATGCGCGGCGCCGACAGTAGACCTTCAACCAATCCGTAGTAACGAGTGACGAACCAGCCGCGCTGGAACAGGCGGTTGAGCAGCATCAGGCCGTTGAGCCACAACAGCACCGAGAGCAGCGAGCTGTCGGCGAGGATCGAGGGATAGCGCCACGAGTCCGGGGAAATGATCGTCACCGCCCACATCGCCAGCAGCACCAGGAACAGCAGGTTCACCAGAAAGCTCAGCAGGTAGGCGATCAGCCCGCGACGGTCGCGCCACAGGAAGTAGTTGAGCAGGCCCTTGCGGCTCCAGCCGAGGTTCTTGGTGCCCTGGAACACGATGCCGACAATCCACCGCGATTTCTGCCGAATTGCGTGTTGCAAGTCGCGGGGAAAGTGCTCGCGCACGCAGATCACCTGGGAGAATTCGCGGTTCATGCCGAACACCCAGGGTTGCTCCAGCGCCAGTTTCGGATCGCTGACCGAATAACGGGCGAAGATGCATTTCATGCCTTTCTGCTTGAGGCGGAAACCGATGTCGTAGTCCTCGGTGAGACTCTGCACATCGAAGGCAATGCCGTCGCCGTCTTCCAGCAGGGCGCTGATGGCTTTACGGCTGAAGCAGGTGCCAACGCCGGCGCTGGGCACCTGGCCGGTGAGGGCTTCGCGGACGATGACGTCCTTGCCGTGGTTCTCGGCGAACTCGTCGACGTAGTGCCCGGCGGTGAAGCCTTTCCACTCCGGCGCGTAGGGGTAGACCGGAATCTGGATCAGGTCCTTGTTCGGCAACAAATAGTTGTAGAGGCGCAATTCCATCGGCGAAATCACGTCTTCGGCGTCGTGCAGGATGAACCCGGCGAACTGGATTTTCGCCTCGCTCTCGAAGCGCAGGATCGCGTCGATGATGTTGTTCAGGCAGTCGGCCTTGCTGGTCGGGCCGGGTCGGGCGCAAACCACTTTGTGCACGTTGGGGTAGTGCTGGCAAACCGCGTCGACATCAGCTTGGGTTTCGGCGTCGTTGGGGTAGGTGCCGACGAAAATCTGATAGTTCTCGTAGTCGATGGTCGAGGCGGCCAGACGCGCCATTTCGCCGACCACGCCGACTTCGTTCCACGCCGGCACCATGATTGCCAGCGGCTTCTCGGGAATCGAATACAGACGCTCCTCGTCGGCACGCTTGAATTTCTCGTAGATCCGCCAGCGCCGGATGAACTTGCGGCTCCAGTAGACGAGGTCGATGAACAGGTCATCGAGCCCGAGGATGAACATCAGCAGGGCGAGGGTAATCGCCACATATTTGAGACCGAACAGCACATACGCGAAGAAATCGACCCAACCCAGACTCATACCCCTTTACCCGCCGCCGAGCGTGCGCTCAGCCAGGCGTGGAGGCGGGTGGCGATCAGTTCGCTGGCGTGACCGTCGCCATAGGGGAAGTGCACGCGGCTCATGCGCGCGTAGGTGTCCGGGTCGTCCAGCAGTTGTCGGGCTTCCTTGACGATGCGCGCCTTGTCGGTGCCCACCAGCAGCATGGTGCCGCTCTCGAGCACGGACGGCCGCTCGGTGACGTCGCGCAGTACGAGCAGCGGTTTGCCGATCGCCGGGGCTTCCTCCTGGACGCCGCCGGAGTCAGTCAGGATGAAGTGCGCGCGGCCCATCAGCCAGACGAAGTTCGGATAGTCCTGCGGTGGCACCAGATAGATGTTCGGTTTGTCGGCCAGCATGCCGTACACCACCTCCTGCACCAGCGGATTGAGGTGCACCGGATAGACGAATTGCACGTCCGGGTATTGCTCGGCCAGTTCGGCCAGGGCCTGGCAGATATTGCGGAAACCGTCGCCGAGGTTTTCCCGTCGATGGCTGGTGACCAGAATCATCCGGCGCTGGTCATCAATCGCCGCCAGAGGCGAATCGGCATGCGGATGCCAATCGATCTCCTGCTGGTGCTTGCGCATCCACAGCAAGGCATCGATCACGGTGTTGCCGGTGATTTCAATGTTGTCTTCGGGTACGCCTTCGCGCAGCAGATTGGCGGCGGACTTGGAGGTCGGCGGGAAATGCAGGTCGGTAATCACGCCGGTCAGGCGTCGATTCGCTTCCTCGGGCCAGGGTGCGCGCAGGTTGCCGGTACGCAAACCGGCTTCGACGTGACCGATGGGCAACTGGCGATTGAAGGCGGCGAGGGCGGCGATGAAGCTGGTCGTGGTGTCGCCGTGCACCAGGACGATGTCCGGTTTGACCCGCTCGTAGGCCTGATCGAGCTGGGCGAGCAGATGTTGCGACAGACCGTTCAGGGTCTGGCCCTGGGTCATGACTTGCAGGTCTTCGTCGACCGTCAGTTCGAACGCATCCAGCACCTGGGTGAGCATCTCGCGATGCTGGCCGGTCGAGCAGATGTTGAGTGTGATGTCGGGCCACTGACGCAGAACCCGGGCCAGAGGGGCCATTTTGATGGCCTCCGGGCGAGTACCGAAAACCATCATGACATTAAAGGACATTGACCCCTCCTGGGACGAAGCAAGGCCGCGACCAGAGGGCCGGCAGCACTCATCTCTTTCTGAGAAATAAAGAAAAGCAGCCGGATGGGAGCTTGTCCAATCCGGCTTCGAGGCTAGTTGTTACAGATCAATTGGAACGACGGTGCCATTATCTGATGGCTCTTAGGTGGCACTTTCAGGAAAAGTTCCATCGTTTTGCGCGGGGGATGGTGCAGAGGGTGCTGAGGGTGTGGCGAAGCCAGTTCAGGTCATGGGTCGGTTTGCGCGGTGCAACACAGTGTCTGGTTTTGCCAAGGAATTGGGTGAAGTCCTGCAGGAGGGATTCTTCCGAACCGATGCCTTTCAGTTTTTTAACCAGAACGCCTTCCTTGTAGAACAACACCGTCGGCGTGCCCGAGACCTCCGGATTCCGACAACACTGTGCTGTATCGAGCATGAAGATATCCATCCAGGGCCGAAAGGGCTTGGCTATCTCGAGAAAAACGGGGCTGGAAAACACGCAGGCACCGCAGTGCTCGTTGAAGAAATACAGGACGACAAGACGCCTGGCTTTCAAGACCTTCCGGTACGTCGGGGGCAGCGCTGAATATCGAGTCGGTGTCGTCATTGGAGCCTCCTTTATTCGATGTGCGGGACAGTGCGACGTTAGGGGCGCTGCGACCGTTACCGCAACTGTCAGAGTTGACAGGTGCAGCCCGCGCCCAATCGTGCATCGCGCACCAGAATGTGGCCCGGCTACCCGCCATGTGTGGCGCAAAGTAGCGAGGCGCGGAATCACTTTTGGTTACACCGATCCGCGGGTTACCTCCATCTCTTTGATTCAAAACAAATTTCAATCCATTGCAGATTCCCCGCGAATCCTGTGGCACACTTTCTGCTGTCTATTCCGTAGTAACAAACCGTGTTCCGGTATATCGGAATAAACAATCCTCTGGAGTGCTTGCCATGCATCGCCGACCTTCCTTGTTCAAAGCGTGTGTTTTTGTTCTCGCGGCTTCGTCCGCTGTCATGGGTATGGCCCAGGCGGCCGACAGCAAGCTCGACAGCGTCCTGGCTCGTGGAAAGCTGATTGTGGGCACCGGCAGCACCAATGCGCCGTGGCACTTCCAGGGCGCGGACGGCAAGTTGCAGGGCTTTGATATCGACATCGCGCGGATCGTGGCCAAAGGTCTGTTCAATGATCCGAGCAAGGTCGAGTTCGTGGTGCAGTCGTCCGATGCGCGGATTCCCAACCTGCTGACTGACAAAGTCGACATGAGCTGCCAGTTCATCACCGTCACCGCCAGCCGTGCACAGCAAGTGGCGTTCACCCTGCCGTACTACCGCGAAGGCGTCGGCCTGCTGCTGCCGAACAACAGCAAGTACAAGGAAATCGAAGACCTGCAGGCCGGTGGTGATGGCGTGACCGTAGCCGTGTTGCAGAACGTGTACGCCGAGGAGTTGGTGCATCAGGCGCTGCCCAAGGCCAAGGTCGATCAGTACGACAGCGTCGATCTGATGTATCAGGCGGTGAACTCCGGTCGCGCCGATGCCGCCGCCACCGACCAGTCTTCGGTCAAATACCTGATGGTGCAAAACCCTGGCCGCTACCGTAGCCCGACGTATGCCTGGAGCCCGCAGACCTACGCCTGCGCCGTCAAACGTGGCGATCAGGACTGGCTGAACTTCGTCAACACCGCGCTGCATGAAGCCATGACCGGCGTTGAGTTCCCGACCTACGCCGCGTCGTTCAAGCAATGGTTCGGCGTCGATCTGCCATCGCCTGCAATCGGTTTCCCTGTCGAATTCAAATGATCCCGTGAGAGTGGGGCGCCCTGATGCGCCCCGCTCAAGGTACTGCCGACCATGAACTATCAGTTGAACTTTGCCGCCGTGTGGCGCGACTTCGACACCTTGCTGGCGGGGCTCGGTCTGGGTCTTGAACTGGCGCTGGTGTCGATCGCCATCGGCTGCGTGATCGGCCTGCTGATGGCGTTTGCCTTGCTGTCCAGGCATCGCGCCTTGCGGGTGCTGGCATCGGTGTATGTGACGGTGATCCGTAACACGCCGATTCTGGTGTTGATTCTGTTGATCTACTTTGCGTTGCCGAGCCTGGGGATCCGGCTGGACAAGATCCCGTCGTTCATCATCACCCTGTCGCTGTATGCCGGGGCGTACCTGACCGAAGTGTTCCGCGGCGGTTTGTTGAGCATCCCCAAGGGCCAGCGCGAAGCGGGGTTGGCGATTGGTCTCGGCGAGTGGCAGGTGAAGGCCTACGTCACCGTGCCGGTGATGTTGCGCAACGTGCTGCCGGCGTTGTCGAACAACTTCATTTCGCTGTTCAAGGACACCTCGCTGGCCGCCGCGATCGCGGTGCCGGAGCTGACCTATTACGCGCGCAAGATCAACGTCGAGAGCTACCGGGTAATCGAAACCTGGCTGGTGACCACGGCGTTGTATGTCGCGGCCTGTTACCTCATTGCCATGCTGCTGCGTTACCTCGAGCAGCGTCTGGCAATCCGCCGATAGGAGGCTGCGATGTACGAATCCCCCAGTTGGTTGCATGAGTTGTGGATTGCCCGCGAAGCCTTGTGGCAAGGCTTTCTGACCAGCGTGCAGGTGTCGGCGCTGGCGATTTTGTTCGGCACGTTTATCGGCGTATTCGCCGGGCTGGTGCTGACCTACGGCAAGTTCTGGATGCGCGCGCCGTTCCGCTTTTATGTCGACCTGATTCGCGGCACGCCGGTGTTCGTGCTGGTGCTGGCGTGCTTCTACATGGCACCGGCGCTCGGTTGGCAGATCAGCGCGTTTCAGGCCGGTGCACTCGGGCTGACACTGTTTTGCGGCTCGCACGTGGCCGAGATCGTGCGCGGCGCATTGCAGGCATTGCCACGCGGGCAGATGGAAGCTGGCAAAGCCATCGGCCTGACGTTCTATCAGTCCCTCGGTTACGTGCTGTTGCCTCAGGCGTTGCGGCAGATCCTGCCGACCTGGGTCAACTCGTCCACGGAAATCGTCAAGGCCTCGACCTTGCTGTCGGTGATCGGCGTGGCCGAGCTGTTGCTCAGCACCCAGCAGATCATCGCCCGGACGTTCATGACCCTGGAGTTTTACCTGTTCGCCGGTTTTCTGTTCTTCGTCATCAACTACGGCATCGAATTACTCGGCCGGCACATTGAAAAGCGGGTGGCCCTGCCATGACTCAAGCTCAAGTTTCCAACGTCCAGAACGGTCAGCCCCTGCTGGACATCCGTGGCCTGCACAAACAATACGGCGCGGTCGAAGTGCTCAAGGGCGTCGACCTGAGCATGCAGCGCGGCAACGTGGTGACGTTGATCGGCTCCAGTGGCTCGGGCAAGACCACGCTGTTGCGCTGCGTGAACATGCTGGAGGAATTTCAGGGCGGGCAGATCCTGCTCGACGGCGAATCCATCGGCTATGACGAACTCAACGGCAAGCGCGTGCGCCACCCGGAAAAAGTCATTGCCCGTCATCGGGCGATGACCGGCATGGCGTTCCAGCAATTCAACCTGTTCCCGCACCTCACCGCGTTGCAGAACGTCACGCTCGGCTTGCTGAAAGTCAAAAAGATGCACAAGGACGAAGCTGTGGTCCTGGCCGAGAAATGGCTGGAGCGGGTCGGCCTGCTGGAGCGGCGCAATCACTTTCCCGGTCAGTTGTCCGGTGGTCAGCAACAGCGCGTGGCGATTGCCCGGGCGATTGCGATGAACCCGAGCCTGATGCTGTTCGACGAAGTCACCTCGGCCCTCGACCCGGAACTGGTCGGCGAAGTGCTGAACGTGATCAAGGGCCTGGCCGAGGACGGCATGACCATGTTGCTGGTGACCCACGAAATGCGTTTTGCCTTCGAGGTCTCGGACAAGATCGTTTTCATGAATCAGGGGCGCATCGAAGAGCAGGGGCCTCCCAAGGAACTGTTCGAGCGTCCTCAATCGCCGCGGCTGGCGGAATTTCTCAAAAGCACGCGGTTCTGACTTTTCACTTTTTCAATCAGGAGAAACACCCATGAGCATTACTCGTTACGGCACCGGCAGCACCGCCGCTGGCGGCCAGCCTCGTCCATTCGCCCGCGCCGTTGAGGCCGATGGCTGGCTGCACGTTTCCGGGCAGGTGCCGGCGGTGGATGGCGAGATCATTGTGGGCGGCATCGTCGAGCAGACGCACCAGACCATGAAGAACCTGATCGCGATTCTCGAAGAGGCCGGTTATGGCCTGGAAGACGTGGTACGCGCTGGCGTGTGGCTGGACGATCCGCGGGATTTCACCAGTTTCAACAAGGTCTTCGGCGAGTACTTCAAGCCCGAACACGCACCGGCCCGGGCCTGTGTGCAGGCGAGCATGATGGTCGACTGCAAGGTCGAGATCGACTGCATTGCCTACAAGAAGAAGGCTTGAGAGATGTGGCGTCGCTGAGGCCGTAGCCCCCTCACCCTAGCCCTCTCCCCCAGGAGAGGGGACTGATCTCTATCGATGCAGAGTCCAGCGTTTGTCAGCTAGTCATGTATCGATACGGTCAGGCTCCCTCTCCCTCCGGGAGAGGGCGGGGGGTGAGGGCTGCGATCCAACTGACACAACGCCAAGGGCCAGTTACCATCCCGGCATCTTTTATGGGAACAACAGAAATGACCGAAGACACCATCAAGCGCCGGGCACGCGGTCTGGACCGGGCGTTCGATATCCTCGATTTCCTCAAGGAGATCGGCCAGCCACTGCGCCCGAACGACATCGCCAACGGCATCGGCAGCCCGAAATCAACGGTCTACGAACTGGTGGCCTCGTTGCTCGAACGGCGGATTCTGGAGCCGGTGGGCAAGGACGGTCACGTCTATCTCGGTCGTCAGTTGTACTTCCTCGGGCAGGCGCATTTGCGGCATTTCGACCTCAGTCGCGAAGCCGATCACGCCTTGCAGGAGATCGTCAGTCAGACCCGGGAAACCGCGCAGATGTGCCTGCTCAACGGGCGCAAATACACGGTGGCGCTGATGAAGGAGGGCGAGCGGCATTTTCGCATTTCTTCCGATATCGGCGAAAACGCGCCGATCCCGTGGACCGCCTCCGGTCGCCTGCTGCTGGCGCACTTGAGCGATCAGCAGATCAGCGACCTGATCGACCCTGACGACTTCATTCTGCCGGGTGGCGAACGCCTGCCGATGGAGACGTTTCTGGCGGAAATCCGTCAGGCCGGCATCGACGGCTTCTTCTCGTTCGACAGTGTCGCCGACACCTTCACCCATTGCTTCGCCGCCCCGGTCAAAGACCCTCAAGGCGTTGCCATCTGCACCCTGTGCATCGTCGCCCCGCGCGCTGATGCCAAAAACAATTACAACGACTATCGCCGGGTCTTGATCGAGAGCGCCAACAGCCTCGCCCGGCGAATCAACGAATAACCGCGCCCGCCAGCGGGCGCGACTGTGAGGAGTTCGACCATGACGACTGCCAACAACACTGCTGCCGTGGAAAAGGGCGATGCTGCCCTCGGCGCGCAACTGGTGCGTGACATCAGCCTGCCGGCGCTGGTGCTGCACCGCGAAGCGCTGGAACACAACATCCGCTGGATGCAGAAATTCGTCAGCGACAGCGGCGCCGAACTCGCGCCCCACGGCAAGACCAGCATGACCCCGGCGCTGTTTCGTCGTCAGCTCGACGCCGGCGCGTGGGGCATCACCCTGGCCAGCGCCACCCAGACCCGCGCCGCTTACGCTCACGGCGTGCGCCGGGTGTTGATGGCCAACCAATTGGTCGGCACACCGAACATGGCGCTGATTGCCGATCTGTTGGCGGCCGATTCCGGCTTCGATTTCTATTGCATGGTCGATCACCCGGACAACGTCGCCGATCTGGGTGCCTATTTCGCATCGCGCGGTGTGCGTCTGAACGTGATGATCGAATACGGCGTGGTCGGCGGCCGTTGCGGTTGCCGCAGCGAGCAGGAAGTCATCGAACTGGCCAAGGCCATCGGCGCGCAACCGGCGCTGGCCCTGACCGGCATCGAAGGTTACGAAGGCGTGATCCATGGCGATCACGCCGTGACCGGCATCCGTGAATTCGCCGCCTCGCTGGTGCGCCTGGCGGTGCAGTTGCAGGACAGTGGCGCGTTCGCCATTGCCAAGCCGATCATCACCGCGTCGGGTTCGGCCTGGTACGACCTGATCGCCGAATCGTTCGAGGCACAGAATGCGGGCGGGCGTTTCCTCAGCGTGCTGCGTCCCGGCAGTTACGTGGCTCACGACCATGGCATCTATAAAGAGGCGCAGTGCTGCGTACTCGACCGTCGCAGCGATCTGCACGAAGGCCTGCGTCCGGCACTGGAAGTCTGGGCCCACGTGCAGTCGATGCCGGAGCCGGGCTTTGCCGTGATTGCCCTGGGCAAGCGTGACGTGGCGTTCGATGCCGGGATGCCGGTGCCGCTGCTGCGTTACAAGGCCGGTGTTCTTCCGGCGGTGGGCGACGATGTCGGCGCCTGCAAGGTGACGGCGGTGATGGACCAGCACGCGTTCATGACCGTGGCGCCGGGCGTGGAATTGCGCGTTGGCGACATCATTTCCTTTGGCACTTCGCACCCGTGCCTGACCTTCGACAAGTGGCGCGTAGGGCTGCTGGTGGACGAGCAGCTGTCGGTGATCGAAACCATGGAAACCTGCTTCTGATGAACACGCTCAGTCCATTGGGTCCGAACACCCCGCGTATCGCCCTGATCGGCGAATGCATGATCGAACTCCAGCAACGTGCCGATGGCAGCCTGCAACAGAGCTTTGGCGGTGACACGCTGAATACGGCGGTCTATCTGTCCCGCGCCATGGGCGACAAGGCGCAGGTCGATTACGTCACGGCGCTGGGTGACGACAGCTTCAGTGACGCGATGTGCCGCATTTGGGCCGACGAAGGCATTGGTCTGGATCTGGTCCAGCGCTTGCCCGGTCGTTTGCCGGGCCTGTATTGCATCCAGACCGATGCTGCCGGGGAGCGCCGCTTCCTTTACTGGCGCAACGAAGCCGCAGTGCGCGACTGCTTCACTACGCCAGCCGCCGCACCGATTCTGGCGGCGTTGCCGGATTACGACGTGCTGTATTTCAGCGGTATCACGCTGGCGGTACTCGGCGCTCAGGGGCGGAAGAAACTGATTCAGACCTTGATTGAGGCCCGCCAGCGTGATGCGCGGATCGTCTTCGACAACAACTATCGGCCACGCCTGTGGGCTTCAGTGGAGGAGGCGCGGGCCGCTTATCGCAGCGTGTTGCCCCATGTCGATCTGGCGTTGCTGACGGTTGACGACGAGCAGGCGCTGTTCCATTTCGAAGACTGTGACGCGGTGTTTGAAGCGTACGCGCAGATCGGCACGCCGGAAGTGGTGCTCAAGCGCGGGGCGGAAGCGTGTCTGATCCGTTGCGACGGGGAAGCGTTCGAAGTCCCGGCGCAGAAGGTCGAGAAGGTGGTGGACACCACGGCGGCGGGGGATTCGTTCAGTGCGGCGTATCTGGCGAGTCGCTTGTCCGGCGCAAGCCCGACGGAAGCGGCGCAGGCCGGCCATCTGCTAGCGAGCCAGGTTATTCAAGTACCCGGAGCTCTGATTCCGAAGTAATCGGTGAATGGCCGATTGCTGCGCAATCGGTTCGCGGGCAAGCCCGCTCCCACAAGGATGACTGTTGTGAATGCTATCGATGCCACACAGCAGAATCTTGTGGGAGCGGGCTTGCCCGCGAAGAGGCCCTGAAGCCAAACACTTAATCTCGGTAAAACACCTGCACCAGGTGATACCCGAATTTGCTCTTGATCGGCCCGTGCACAGTGCGCAGCGGTTTCTTGAAGATCACCGCGTCGATCGCACCGACCATCTGCCCCGGCCGCACTTCACCCAGATCGCCGCCACGCTTGCCGGACGGGCAGGTCGAAAATTTCTTCGCCAGCACATCGAACGCTTCACCGTTGGCGATGCGTTGCTTGAGTTTTTCAGCCTCTTCGGCGGTCTTCACCAGAATGTGGCGGGCTTGGGCTTTCATCGTGCAATACCTGTAGCGGGGTGACGGCGGGGCGCGGATTATGCCTCAAGTCACGGGTTTTGGCTGATCATCGTGCGGATCTTGCCGGCCAGCTGCTCGATGGAAAACGGTTTGGCGACCATGTCCATGCCGTCTTCGAGAAAGCCCTGGCGCTCGGCGGCTTTCTGCGCGTAACCGGTCATGAACAACACTTTGAGCCCCGGACGATGCTGCCGGGCGATCTCCGCCATTTGCCGGCCGTTCATGCCCGGCAGCCCGACATCGGTCACCAGCAGGTCAACCCGCAGGTCGGACTCCAGCAACGGCAAGGCGCCCTTGGCATCTTCGGCCTCATGGGCGCGATAACCCAACTCCTTGAGCAGGTCCATGACCAGCATGCGCACCGCCGGATCGTCCTCGACCACCACCACGGTTTCGCCGGTGGCGACAGCGGGGGCCTCGGTGACCGTTTCGATGACCGGCCGCTCCGGTTCCAGTGCATACAAACGAGGCAAGTAGAGGCGCACGCAGGTGCCCTGACCCGGCAGGCTGTCGAGGCTGACGTGCCCGCCCGATTGCTGGGCAAAGCCATAAATCATCGACAACCCGAGCCCGGTGCCCTGGCCGATCGGTTTGGTGGTGAAAAACGGATCAAACGCCTTCGAACGTACCGAAGGCGTCATGCCGGTGCCGTTGTCGCTCACCGCGAGCATCAGGTAATCCCCGGCCTTGACCGGTTCAAGGGTGGTGATGTCGTTGCCGTCGAGATAGACGTTGGCCGTTTCGATCAGCAGCTCACCGCCGTCCGGCATGGCATCACGGGCGTTGATCACCAGATTGAGCAGGGCGTTTTCCAGTTGGCTGACATCGGTGCTGACCGACCATACGTTGTCGGCCAGGCGCAACTTGAGCTCGATCGGATCCCCCTTGGTGCGGCGGATCAGGTCCTCCAGCGAGTGGATCAGCTCGTTGACGTCGATGGTCTTGCGATCCAGCGACTGACGCCGGGAGAACGCCAGCAGACGGTGAGTCAGCGCGGCTGCGCGGTTGGCCGAAGACACCGCCGCGTCGGTGAACCGGCCGATCTCATCGGCGCGGCCACTGGCGATGTAGCGCTGCATCAAATCGAGGCTGCCGATGATGCCGGTCAGCATGTTGTTGAAGTCGTGGGCGATGCCGCCAGTGAGCTGGCCGACCGCTTCCATTTTCTGCGCGTGGCGCAAGGCATCTTCGGCGCGTTCGCGCTCGAACATTTCGTTCTGCAAGCGCTGGTTGGCCTGGGCCAGTTGTTCGGTGCGCGCACTGACGCGTTCCTCAAGGGTTTCATTGAGGTTGCGCAGGGCTTCTTCGGTCTTTTTGCGTTCGGTCTCGTCGATCACGAAGATGTAGAAACCGTTCACCGCACCGTCCGCGCCGTGACGCGGCAGGTAATTCATCAAGGCATGCCGCTGGCTGCCGTCGCGGTGCGGCGTGTACAGGCTGAACGAGCAAGGCCGACCGGCCAGCGCTTCGGCGATGTACGGCGCCCGCAGGAAATAAGCCTCTTCGCCGATGACCTCGCGGATCGTGCGACCGTATAACTCTTGAGGCGTGAGCCCGTACCAGTCGAGGTACGCGGCGTTGTTCAGCCGAAAGCGTTCTTCGTGGTCGACATAGCTGATCAGGATCGGCATGGCGTTGATGATGAGTTGCAGCTCAGTCTGGCTTTGACGCAGTGCCTGTTCGGTGTGCTTGCGCTCGGTCAGATCCAGCGCGGCGCCAAGAAAACGCATCGGCCGGCCGTGATGATCCTTGTAGCAGCGCCCGCGGGCGAACACCCAGCGCAGCTCGCCATTGGCTTGCAGCAGGCGGTATTCCTCGGCGTATTCGGTGCCGTGGGTGATGCAGTGCTTGATGCTGCGGGCAATCATCGCGCGGTCTTCGGGGTGCACGCCTTGCAGGTATTCGCTGATCGGCAACTGACCGGCCAGCGCCGGATCGACACCGTGCAACTGGGCGAAATGCGCATCGGCGATGAAGCGGTCTTCGCCGATGTCCCAATCCCAGGTGCCGACCGCATCGGTGGCCGCCAGCGCCAGTTGCAGGCGCTCTTCGCTTTCGCGCTGGGCCTTGAGGCTGTCTTCGGAGCGTTGCTGCAGTTCCAGGGCGATGCGCCGGCGTTCGTTGGTTTCGATGGCGGTGACCAGAATGCCAGCCACTTGCGCGCTTTCGTCGCGGATCGGGCTGTAGGTCAGGTCCAGCCAGAAGTCGGAGTCCTGGCCGTCCCGTTGCAGGGTAAAGCGCCGTTCGCTGTAGGTTCGCACCTGGCCTTGTAGGACCGCGCTGTAAATCGGGTCGGTAAAGTCTCGAAGTTCCGGCCATATCTGGTGCGCCGGTTGTCCGAAAGCGTGCGGATGTTTGCTGCCAGCGAGCAGCGCAAAGCCGTCGTTGTAGATCTGGGTCAGGTGCGGGCCCCACAAAAGCAGCATCGGCATCGGCGAGTGAATCACGATGTCCACCGCGGTGCGCAGGCTCTGTGGCCAGGTGCCAGCGGCGCCCAGCGGGCTGCGGCTCCAGTCGGTGCGGGCAATCAATGCCTGGGCGTCGTTGGTGTTCGGTACAGCGTTCATCACATCAGTCCTGGGCGTCGGTCGGTGAGGCGGCGTCTACTATCCTAGTGCGGTAGACGCTGTAAGGCCCGTCGCGTCACGACGCACGGTCTTAAGTTCATTGAAAGCTTCGCAGGTGCTTTTGGCCATGGAAATCGATGCATTGCTCAAACAACTGGCGAGCCGCCACGGTTCGGATCTGTTCCTGTCCACGGGCGCGCCGCCGAGTGCGCGGTTCGACGGGGTGTTGACGCCCTTGAGCGATCAGCCCTTCAAACCCGGCGAAGTGGCGACTGTCGCCGCCTCCCTGATGGACGCCGAGCAGCGCCGGGAGTTCGACCGGGATCTGGAAATGAACCTGGCGATTTCCCGCACCGGCATCGGCCGCTTCAGGGTCAACATTTTCAAACAGCGCAACGACGTGTCGATCGTGATCCGTAACGTCAAACTCGACATTCCGCGATTCGAAGACTTGAAACTGCCGTCGGTATTGCTCGAATCGGTGATGCTCAAGCAAGGCCTGATCCTGTTCGTCGGCGCCACCGACTCGGGCAAATCCACGTCGCTGGCGGCGCTGATCGACCATCGCAATCGCCACAGCAGCGGGCACATCATCACCATCGAGGATCCGGTGGAATACATCCATCGTCACAAGAAATCGATCATCAACCAGCGCGAAGTCGGGGTCGATACCCGCAGCTTTCACGCTGCGCTGAAAAACACCCTGCGCCAGGCGCCGGACGTGGTGCTGATCGGCGAAATCCGTGATCGCGAGACCATGGAACATGCGCTGGCCTTCGCCGAAACCGGGCATCTGGTGCTGTCGACATTGCACGCCAACAACGCCAATCAGGCGCTGGACCGGATCATCAATTTCTTTCCCGAAGAGCGACGGCCGCAATTGCTGCATGCCTTGGGCAATCACCTCAAGGCGTTCGTCTCCCAGCGTTTGGTGCGAACCCGGGACGGTCAGCGACGCGCCGCCGCCGAGGTGATGCTCGGTACGCCGACGATTGCCGATCTGATCCGGCGCAATGACTTTGGCGAGCTGAAAACCATCATGGAAAAATCGGCGGAACTGGGCATGCAGACCTTTGACGCTGCACTGTTCGCGCTGGTAGCAGAAGGGGTGATCGATGAAGACGAGGCGCTGAAAAATGCAGATTCGGTCAACAACCTGCGTCTGCGTCTGAAGCTGCACGCCGACACCATGCCGTCCCCACCGCCCTCGACCGGCGAGTGGGGACTGATGGACTGACAGGCTTCAGTCGCGAAGTTCGACCCGATTGCGAAACTGCTCAAGCGCTTGCGGATTGGCCAGCGCATCGGTGTTTTTCACCGGTTCACCGTGCACCACATTGCGCACGGCAAGCTCCACCACTTTGCCGCTGATGGTGCGCGGGATGTCAGTGACCGCGACGATCTTCGCCGGCACATGGCGCGGTGTGGTGTTGGCGCGGATCACCTGGCGGATCTGCTGTTGCAGTGCCTCATCCAGCGTTACGCCGTCCTTGAGGCGCACGAACAGCACCACGCGCACGTCATCCTGCCACTGTTGGCCGATGGCGACGCTGTCCAGCACTTGCGGGACTTTCTCCACCTGACGGTAGATTTCCGCCGTGCCGATGCGCACGCCGCCGGGGTTGAGCACGGCATCAGAGCGGCCGTGAATCAGCATTCCGCCGTGGGGTAGCTGTTCGGCGTAGTCACCCTGGGCCCAGACGCCGGGGAACTGGCTGAAATAGGATTTGCGCAACTTCTCGCCGTCGGGATCGTTCCAGAGTCCGATGGGCATTGCCGGGAATGGTCGAGTGCATACCAACTCACCTTTTTCCCCGATCACCGGTTGCCCGGCGTCATTCCACACTTCCACCGCCATGGCCAGGCTCTTGCCCATGATTTCACCCCGGCGGACCGCCGACATAGGGTTGCCGTTGACGAAGCAGGACACGATGTCCGTACCGCCGGACATCGAGGACAGGCACACATCCGGTTTGAAGTCGCGATAGACGAAGTCGTAACTCTGCGGCGACAACGCGGAGCCGGTGCACAGCAGGGTTTTCAGGTGGCTCAGGTCGTAGCTTTCGCGCGGCTTGATGCCGCTGCTTTCCAGGGTCGCGAGGAATTTCGGGCTGGTGCCGAACACGCTGACCTGCTCGTCGTCGAGCAGCTCCAGCAATCGCTCGTTGTCCGGATAAAACGGTGAGCCGTCATACAGCACCACCGCGCTGCCGACCGCCAGTGCCGAGACCAGCCAGTTCCACATCATCCAGCCGCAGGTGGTGTAGTAGAACAGACGGTCGCCGGGGCCCAGGTCGACATGCAGCCCGTGCTCCTTGGCGTGTTGCAGCAACACGCCGCCAGTGCTGTGAACGATGCATTTGGGTACGCCGGTGGTGCCGCTGGAATACAGCACGTACAGCGGATGATCGAAGGGTACCGGGACGAACTGCGGCTCATCGCCCGGCTCATAGAAGTCGTCCCACAACGTGACGTTGGCGGGTGTCCGGTAATCCGTGGCATGGGCGTGGGGGCGCGCGTAAGGCACGATGATCAGCTGTTGCAGAGACGGCAGCTGTTCGAGGATTTCGTTGATCTTGACGGTCTGGTCGATCTCTTTGCCGGCGTAACGGTAACCGGCACAGGTGATGAGTACTTTCGGTTCGATCTGGCCGAAGCGGTCGATCACGCCGTGGGTGCCGAAGTCCGGCGATGAGCACGACCAGATCGCCCCGAGACTGGTGGTCGCGAGCATCGCCACCAGGGTTTGCCAGGTGTTGGGCATGCACGCGGCAACCCGGTCGCCGAGCACAACACCGGCCGCTTGCAGGCTGGCCTGGAAGCCGGCGACCTGTTGGGCCAGTTCGGCCCAGGTCAGCAGTTCACGCTGGCCGTTTTCGCCGATAGCGATCACGGCGATGGCATCGTCGCGGCGACTCAGCAGGTGTTCGGCAAAATTCAGGGTAGCGCCGGGAAACCACTCGGCGCCCGGCATTTTCAGGCCGCCACGCAGAACGGCGTCCGGTTGGGTGTGAAAACTGATGCCGAAGAAATCCACGATCGCTTGCCAGAACGCTTCACGCTGGTCGATGGACCATTGATGCAGGGCCGGGTAGTCGTCGAGCTTCAGGTGGTGGCGCTGATTGATGAAGCGCCGAAAGCCGTCCATGCGGGACCGGGCAATGAGTTTGGCATCGGGCTGCCAGAGAATGTCGGACATGGTTTGCCTCTTATTGTTGGTCAGAAAGCTCCCACTGTGGCGTGGGAGCGATCAGTTACGAACTTACTGCGCCAGCCACCCACCATCGATATTCCACGCCGCGCCACGCACCTGGCTGCCGGCCTCGCTGCACAGAAACAGCACCAGTTCACCCAGATGCGCCGGGGTGACGAACTCCAGCGACGGCTGCTTCTCGGCCAGCAGATCGTGTTGCGCCTGCTGCGGGTCGACACCTTTGGCCGCTCGATCATCAATCTGTTTCTGCACCAGCGGCGTCAGCACCCAGCCCGGGCAGATCGCGTTGCAAGTGACATTGCTGGCGGCGGTTTCCAGGCCGACCACCTTGGTCAGGCCGATCACGCCATGCTTGGCCGCCACATACGCGGCTTTGCCGGTGGAACCGACCAGACCGTGCACCGAAGCGATGTTGATGATCCGCCCCCAACCCTTGGCGCGCATGCCCGGCAAACTCAGGCGAGTGCTGTGAAACACCGATGACAGGTTGATCGCAATGATCGAGTCCCAGCGCTCCACCGGAAACTCTTCCACCGTCGCGACGTGCTGGATGCCCGCGTTGTTGACCAGAATGTCCACGCCGCCGAACTCGCGTTCGGCGTAGGCGATCATGTCGGCGATCTGCGCCGGGTCGCTGACGTCTGCCGGGTGATGGCCGACCTTGCCGCCGAACTGCTCGATTTCGGCGATCACCTTCGACGCATCGCCAAAACCGTTGAGGATCAGGTTGGCCCCAGCCTTGGCCAGCGTCAGGGCGATGCCCAGCCCGATGCCGCTGGTGGAGCCGGTAACCAGTGCGGTCTTGCCAGAAAGAGTCGTCATCAATACCTCACACAATGCCAGTGGCGTAGAAAGTGCCGATCACCACGAAAACCGCCAGGGTCTTGATCAGCGTAATACAGAAAATGTCCTTGTAGGCCTCACGGTGAGTCAGGCCGGTGACGGCGAGCAGGGTAATCACCGCGCCGTTGTGTGGCAGGGTGTCCATGCCGCCGCTGGCCATCGCGGCCACCCGGTGCAGCACTTCCAGCGGAATGTTGGCGGCGTGGGCAGCGCTGATGAATTGTTCGGACATCGCCGCGAGCGCGATGCTCATGCCACCCGAAGCGGAACCGGTGATACCGGCCAGCAGGGTCACGGTGATCGCTTCGTTGACCAGCGGATTGGGAATGCTTTTGAGCCAGTCGGCCAGCACCAGGAAACCCGGCAACGAGGCGATGACCGCGCCGAAACCGTATTCCGACGCGGTGTTCATCGCCGCCAGCAGCGCACCGCTGACTGCGCTTTTGCTGCCTTCGGCGAGCTTGCTTTTGATCGCTTTAAAACCGAACGCCAGCACCATCAGGATGCCGACCAACAGGGCTGCCTGCACCGCCCAGATCGCCGTGAGTTTGGCGATCTCGGTGGTGACCGGTGCGGCCATGCCCGGCAGCGCGAGGCTGTGGGTCTTGCCGTACCACTGCGGAATCCACTGGGTGAACAGCAGGTTCATGATGCCCACCGCCAGCAGCGGCGACAGGGCGATCCACGGGTTCGGCAGTTTCAGGTCTTCGGCGGTTTCCGGTTCGTTGCGCAGTTCGGTGCCGTAGCCTTCACCGGCACGCTGCGCCTTGTTGCGCTGGCGCTGCAGGAACAGCATGCCGGCGCAGAACACGAAAATCGTGCCGATAACACCCAGCCACGGCGCCGCCCACGCGGTGGTGTTGAAGAAGGTGCTGGGGATGATGTTCTGGATTTGCGGCGTGCCGGGCAGGGCGTCCATGGTGAACGAAAACGCGCCGAGGGCGATGGTTGCCGGGATCAGGCGCTTGGGGATGTTGCTCTGGCGGAACATTTCCGCTGCGAACGGGTAGACCGCAAATACCACCACGAACAGAGAAACGCCGCCATAGGTGAGCAGGGCGCAGACCAGCACGATCACCAGCATCGCCTGGCGGGTGCCGAGCAAGCGAATCGCTGCCGCGACGATCGAGCGGGAGAAACCCGACAGCTCAATGAGCTTGCCGAACACGGCGCCGAGCAGGAACACGGGAAAGTAAAGTTTGATGAAACCGACCATCTTCTCCATGAACACCCCGGTGAAAGCAGGGGCAACGGCGGACGGGTCGGTGAGCAGGACGGCACCGAGGGCGGCGATCGGGGCAAAAAGGATAACGCTGTAGCCACGGTAGGCCGCGAGCATCAGCAGCGCGAGGGCTGCCAAGGCGATGATCACACTCATGGTGTGCTCCTTCGATTGTTATTTTTGTGGGTGGAACGGGTGTGGGAAGGGCTATAGCGAGATCTGTGCCAGATGGTTAAATTATTGAAATAAAAGGAATTAATTTGATATTTGGCGGTGGTTTTCGGGGTTTTGTCTCTGTTTGGAGACTTCTATGGCTGTGAGGACGCTTTCGCGGGCAAGCCCGCTCCCACATTCGTATGCATTTCCCTGTGGGAGCGAGCTTGCTCGCGAAGCTTTTGATCTTGTCCCTTTATGGAGAATTGAGTCTCTTTATTGAGACTCTACGATCCCGAGCGCAATCATCTTCTTGTATAGCGTCGAGCGCCCAAGCCCCAACCGCTGAGCAGCCTCGATCACCTTGCCCCCGCATTGCGCGAGGGTGGATTGAATCAATTGCCGGTCAAACCGCTCGCGGGCCTGACTAAAGGTCTCGTTTATTGTTGGTTCTGAAAGAGGCGCCAGCGTTCGCTCAACCGGTGTAAACGTGCCAATCGCCGCACGAATGTCATCCGCCGTCAGCATCAAGTCATCACTGAGCAACGCCGCTCGTTCCAGCACATTGCGCAACTCGCGGATATTCCCCGGCCAAGCGTGCTGACCCAACAGCTCAAGCGCTTCGCGGTTGAGTTCGTGCTGGCTGCGCAACTCCTCAAGAATTGCCTCACTGAGCGCCGGCAGATCGTCCAGCCGTTCCCGCAATGGCGGCACCTGAATCGGCAGCACGTTGAGCCGGTAGTACAAATCCGCGCGAAACTCTCCGCGCTTGATCGCCGCCTCCAGATCCGTCGAGGTGGCTGCAATCACCCGCACATCGCTCTGGATCACGTCGTTGGAGCCTACGGGCTCGAATTCCTTTTCCTGCAACACTCGCAGCAATTTGCTTTGCAGCGGCAGCGGCATGTCGCCAATCTCGTCGAGAAACAGCGTCCCGCCCTGGGCAATCTGCAACTTGCCGGTGCGGCCTTTGCGATCGGCTCCAGTGAAGGCGCCGGGCGCGGTGCCGAAGAACTCGGCTTCGAGCAGCGCTTCGGGAATCGCTGCGCTATTGATGCTGACGAACGCCTTGTGCGCCCGGGGCGATGCACCGTGGATGGCCTGCGCCAGTAACTCCTTGCCGCTGCCGGTCTCGCCCAGCAACAGAACCGGCGACTCGGCACTCGCGCTGCGGCGGGCACGGCGTTTGACTTCCAGGCTGGCAGCGCTGGTGCCGATGAAATGGGCGAAGTTGTATTTGGTCTGCCTTGCACGTAGCAGCGAACGGGTCGAGGCCAACTCCTCCTGCATGCTCAGGTAGCGCTTGAGCATCGGCGACAGCGTGCGCAATTCGTCGAACAGCGCAAAGCCGATGGCGCCGATCACCGCCCCGGCGTCGTCATGGATCGGCAGGCGCATCACCACCAGCGGTTCTTTCGGGGTGTCCTGCATGTCCAGCAGAATCGGCCGCCCGGTGCGTACCACTTCGCGCAGCAGGCTGCCGGGGATCACGCTTTCGCAGGGTTTACCAATGGCCCCGGCGGCGGAGTCGAGCCCGAAGCGTCGCGCATAGCGCTCGTTCATCCAGACGATGTTTGCGTCGCGGTCGACAATCACCGTGCCTTCACTGGATTGCTCGATGATCTCGAACAACGAACGGATCGCCAGCGTGCGGACCCGTTGGTAATCCTTGAGGCTTTCGGTGGTGTTCATGGCGGCGTCCATTGGCGGAAGTCAGGTGGCGCGATTATGCCTATCCCGGATGCGCCGCCGCCAACAGCTCTTTGGTATAGGGATGCTGCGGTGAGTCGAACACGTCATGACTGGCGCCGCTTTCGACCACCTTGCCGTCCTTGATCACGATCATGTCGTGGGCCAGCGCCCGCACCACGGCCAGGTCGTGGCTGATGAACAGGTACGTCAGGCCATGTTTTTCCTGAAGCTGACGGAGCAGGGCGACCACCTGTTTCTGCACAGTGCGATCCAGCGCCGAAGTCGGCTCGTCGAGCAGGATCAGCGCTGGTTTGAGCACCAGTGCCCGGGCGATGGCAATGCGCTGACGCTGGCCACCGGAGAACTCATGGGGATAGCGATGACGGCTTTCGGGGTCGAGCCCGACCTCCTTGAGCACGCGGATCACCTGGTCGTCGCACTCGTCGGCGGTGGACTGGCAATGCACCTCCAGCCCTTCGCTGATGATCTGCGCTACCGACATGCGCGGGCTGAGGCTGCCGAACGGATCCTGGAACACCACCTGCATCTGTCGGCGCCACGGCCGCATCTGCTTCTGGTCGAGACCGTCGAGTGCCGTGCCCTGGAAGCGAATGCTGCCCTTGGAGTCGAGCAGGCGCAGGATCGCCTGACCGAGGGTCGACTTGCCCGAGCCGGACTCGCCGACGATGCCCAGCGTCTTGCCGCGCTGGATGTTCAGGCTGATGCCATCCACCGCGCGCAGGTATTGCTTGCGCTGGAACAGCCCGCCGCCGACGGTGAAATCAACCTGCAGGTCATCGACTTCCAACACGTTCTCGCGTTCGTCCCGGGGCAGTGCTTCGCCTTCCGGTTCAGCGTTGAGCAACACGCAGCTGTAAGGGTGTTTCGGCTCGGTGAACAGGGTTTCGCACGGCGCCTGCTCGACGATCTCACCGGCCTTCATCACGCACACCCGTTGGGCGATGCTGCGCACCAGATTGAGGTCGTGGCTGATCAGCAGCAGCGACATGCCCAGGCGCCGTTGCAGGGACTTGAGCAGCAACAGGATCTTGCGCTGTACGGTCACATCGAGGGCTGTGGTTGGCTCGTCGGCGATCAGCAGTTCGGGCTCGCAGGCCAGGGCCATCGCGATCATCACCCGCTGGCGTTGACCGCCGGACAGCTGATGCGGATAAGCCTTCAACCGTTCTTTCGGTTTCTGGATGCCCACCAGTTCGAGCAGTTCGAGGATCCGCGCCTGAGCTTCCTTGCCGCCGAGGCCACGGTGCAGCAACAGGGTTTCGCCGATCTGCTTTTCAATCGTGTGCAACGGATTGAGCGAGGTCATCGGCTCCTGGAAAATCATGGCGATGCGGTTACCCCGTAGGTCGCGCAGGGTCTTGGGATCGGCGCCGACCAGTTCCTGCCCACGATAGCGGATGCTGCCGGTGGTCCGGGCATCGCATTCGGGGAGCAGTTGCAGGATCGAGTGGGCCGTCACCGATTTGCCCGAGCCCGATTCGCCGACCAGTGCCAGGCACTCGCCGGGGCGGATGTCCAGGCACAGGTTGCGAACCACGGCCTGGCCATGGAAGGCGACGCTGAGGTCACGGATTTCGATCAGATTGTCAGTCATATCAAGGTTCCGTTCATGAGCGCGGGTCAAAGGCATCGCGCAGCGCTTCGCCGATGAATACCAACAGGGAAAGAATCAGCGCCAGGGTGAAAAACGCGGTCAACCCGAGCCACGGCGCTTGCAGGTTCTGTTTGCCCTGACCGATCAACTCGCCCAGCGATGCGCTGCCGGCGGGCATGCCGAAACCGAGGAAGTCCAGCGCGGTCAAGGTCGAAATCGCCCCGGTCAGAATAAAGGGCAGATAGCTCAGGGTTGCGTTCATCGCGTTGGGCAGGATGTGCCGGACAATAACCTTGCGATCGCTCAAGCCCAAAGCCCGGGCAGCCTTGACGTACTCCAGGTTACGGCCGCGCAGAAACTCGGCGCGTACCACGTCCACCAGCGCCAGCCAGGAAAACAGCGCCATGATCCCCAGCAGCCACCAGAAGTTCGGCTCGACAAATCCCGAAAGGATGATCAGCAGGTAAAGCACCGGCAATCCCGACCAGACCTCCAGCAAGCGCTGGCCGAGCAGATCGACCCAGCCGCCGTAATAACCCTGCAGGGCACCGGCTGCGATACCGATCAGGGCGCTGACGAAGGTCAGCATCAGGGCGAACAGGATCGACACCCGCGCGCCGAAGATCACCCGAGCCAGTACGTCGCGTGCCTGGTCGTCGGTGCCCAGCCAGTTGACTGAAGTCGGCGGGCTCGGCGCCGGTTTGTTGAGGTCGTAGTTCGGGGTGTCGTCACTGAACGGAATCGGCGGAAACAGCAGCCAGCCACCGTCCTTGCGGATCAGCTTCTGCACGTAATCGCTGCGGTAGTCGGCCTGGAACGGCAGTTGTCCGCCGAACTCCTGCTCGGTGTGGCGTTTGAACACAGGGAAGTACCACTGGCCCTGATAACTGACGACCAATGGCTTGTCGTTGGCGATCAGTTCGCCGCCGAGGCTAAGCAGGAACAGTCCGATAAACAGCCACAGCGACCACCAGCCCCGGCGGTTTTTCTTGAAGCGTTCGAAACGGCGACGGCCCAGAGGCGAGAGCTTGAACATCAGGCGTTCCTCGCGGCGAAGTCGATGCGCGGGTCGACCAGCGTGTAGCACAGGTCGCCGATCAGTTTTATCAGGAGGCCGAACAGGGTGAAGATGAACAGCGATCCGAACACCACCGGATAGTCCCGGGACACCGCCGCTTCGTAACTCATGCGCCCAAGGCCGTCGAGGGAGAAGATCACTTCGATCAGCAATGAGCCGGCAAAGAATACGCTGATGAACGCCTGGGGAATGCCCGACACCACCAGCAGCATTGCGTTGCGGAACACGTGTCCGTAGAGCACACGGTTTTCGCTCAGGCCTTTGGCGCGCGCGGTGACCACGTACTGGCGGGTTATTTCATTGAGGAACGAGTTTTTGGTGAGGATGGTCAGGGTGGCGAAACCGCCGATGACCAACGCCGTGACCGGCAGCACCAGATGCCAGAAGTAGTCGGTGATCTTGCCCAGCGTCGACAGGGATTCGAAGTTGTCGGACACCAGCCCGCGCACCGGAAACCAGTTCAGCGAGGTGCCGCCGGCGAACACCACGATCAGGAACATCGCGAACAGGAATGCCGGCATGGCGTAGCCGATGATGATCGCCGTGCTGCTCCAGATATCAAAATGGCTGCCGTGGTGCACGGCTTTGCGGATGCCCAGCGGGATCGACACCAGATAAGTGATCAGCGTCGCCCACAGCCCGAGGGAAATGGTCACGGGCATTTTCTGCAGGATCAGGTCGGTGACCGTGGCGCCACGGAAGAAGCTTTTGCCGAAATCCAGCTGCGCGTAGTTCTTGAGCATCAGCCACAGACGTTCATGGGCGGGTTTGTCGAAGCCGTACTGTTTTTCGATGTCCTTGATCAGTTGCGGATCGAGGCCACGGCTGGCGCGGGACGTGCCGCTCATGGTCTCGCTCGCACCGCCGCCGACACTGGCGCCGCCGATGCCTTGCAAGTGGGCGATGGCCTGTTCCACCGGACCACCCGGCGCGGCCTGGATGATCACGAAGTTGACCAGCAGAATGATCACCAGCGTCGGGATGATCAGCAGCAGGCGCCGCAGTATGTAAGCCCACATCAGTGCGGCCCTCCGGGTCTGCCACGGCTGATTTTCTCGGCCGTCATCTGCTGGTTGGTCAGCGGCGTGCTGCTGATTTCCCACCAGCTCTCGATCGCCTCGTCATTGCTCGCCTGCACGGTGGGAATGCCGAAACGGTTCCACCACACGGTCGACGTGCCCGGCGGGTAATAGTTGGGAATCCAGTAGTAGTTCCATTGCAGCACCCGGTCCAGCGCATGGGCGTAACGCAGCATGTCGGCCTGGGTCGAGGCGCGGATCAGGCCGTTGATCAAGGTGTCGACCGCCGGGTTCTTCAGCACCATGTAATTGTTGGCGCCCGGGTCGTTGGCCGATGCCGAACCGAAGTAGTTCAACAGTTCGCCGCCGGGGGAGGTGGTGACCGGGTAGCCGGTGACGATCATGTCGTAGTCACGACTCATCAGGCGATTGACGTACTGCGAGGAGTCGATGCGACGGATGTCGAGGTTGATGCCGATCTGCTTTAGCGTGCGCTTGTACGGCAGCAGCAGGCGGTCCATGCCGTTCTGGCTGACCAGGAAGGTGAAGCTCAACGGCTCGCCACGGTCGTTGACCAACTGGTCGCCATCGGGTTTCCAGCCGGCCTGTTCCAGCAGCTCCAGCGCTTGCAGTTGTTTGTCGCGGATGATGCCGCTGCCATCAGTCTTCGGTGCTTCGAACACCTGGGTGAATACCTCGTCGGGAATCTGTCCGCGCAAGGGTTCGAGAATCTTCAGTTCGGCGGCGTCCGGCAGTTTGCGGGCGGCCAGATCAGTGTTGGAAAAGTAACTCTGCTGGCGGATGTACATGTTGCGCATCATCTGCCGGTTGCTCCATTCGAAATCCCAGAGCATGGCCAGTGCCTGACGAACGCGGCGATCCTGGAATATCGGCTTTTGCAGATTGAACACGAAGCCCTGGGCCGACTGCGGCGCTTCGGTGGCCAGGTGAGCCTTTTGCAGACGACCGTCGCTCAGGGCCGGGCTCTCGTAACCGATGGAGTAGCCGGTGGCGGAGAATTCACGGTTGTAGTCATAGGCGCCGCCGCGCAGGACCTGGCGGGCGACGTCGGTGTCGCCGAAGTACTCGATACTGAAGTGATCGAAGTTGTACAGGCCACGGCTGACCGGCAGGTCCTTGCCCCACCAGTCGGGATTGCGTTCAAAGGTGATGCTGCGTCCGGAGTCGACCTTGCCGACTCGATACGGGCCGCTGCCAAGCGGCGGTTCATAGCCGCCACCGCCGGCGAAATCGCGGGTCTTCCACCAATGCTCGGGAAACACCGGCAGGGTCGCGATGTCCAGCGGCAAGGTGCGGTTTTCGTTGCTCTTGAAATCGAAACGCACGGTGAGCGGGGCTTCGACTTCGACGCCTTTGACGTCTGCGAACTGGGTGCGATAGCGCAGGCTGCCCTGGGTCATCAGCAAGTCATAGGTGTAGCGCACGTCTTCGGCGGTGATCGGCTTGCCGTCAGCGAAGCGGGCCTTGGGATTGATGAAGAAACGCAACGACAGGCCGTCATCCGAGCGTTCCATTTTCTGCGCCACGAGGCCGTATACGGTGTAGGGCTCGTCGAGCGAGCGCTGGGCGAGCGGGGAGTACAGCAGGCCGTCGATCTGGCTGACGCCGATGCCTTTGTCGATATAAGGCAGGACGTGGTCGAAATGGCCGATTTCGATGGCCGAGCGGCGCATCGTCCCGCCTTTGGGCGCCCGGACGTTGGTGTAATCGAAGTGACTGAAACCGGGCGGGTACTTTGCCGGTTCGCCATAGACGGTCATCGCATGCTGCGGTGCGGCGTCCACACCGGTGATCCCCAGCAGCAGGGTCACGGCAGTGAACATCAATGTCGGGAAAGCCAGTCGCATTGTCAGCCTTAAAGCCGGGTAATCGATAAGCGCAATTTGTACGCGAGCGGCGCGCCGTTCGCCAGCGGTGTGGTGTAACCAAAACAAAACGGCCCGCCATCAGGCGGGCCGTTGCACAGCAGGTCGGGCTGGAATCAGTCCTGACGGCTTGTGACTTCCAGCAGGTGGTAGCCGAACTGGGTCTTCACCGGGCCTTGCACGACGTTGATCGGCGCGCTGAATACCACGGTGTCGAACTCCTTGACCATCTGGCCAGGACCGAACGAACCCAGGTCGCCGCCCTGACGGCTGGACGGGCAGGTGGAGTTGGCCTTGGCCACTTCGGCGAAATCAGCGCCACCTTCGATCTGGGCCTTGAGTTCGTTGCACTTGGCTTCGCTGGAAACCAGGATGTGGCGGGCAGTGGCTTTAGCCATGGGGAAACTCTCCAATCAAATCAGTAAAGGGGGGAGCCTACCGGATTCAGTGGCCGATTTCTCGGCAAAGTTCCATTCGCTCGTCTGATACCGGTCGCTACAGATTAGCTGCTTGCAGGCGCAACGCGTGTTCGACATAGAGCTCGACAGGATCGTTTTCCGTGGTGCGCTGACCGATGCCCCGACGCAGGCTGCGCAAATGGTCGAGCGGATAATCGGAGCGGATCACGGTGCCGAGGTGAGAACTGAAGCGGCCGACAAAACCGTCGTTCTGCGCGGGTTCTGTAATGAAATATTCCGACAGGGCGAGGCAGATGCCCTGTACCGGGTCGAGGGCCTGCACGGTCAGCTCCGGCACAACACCACTCCACGAATAATAGCGAACGCCATCGACCCGCTCGGCACCCTGGCCACCCCAGGTTTCGGGAAGACCCTGCGGGTATTTGTCATTGAATTGGCCGACACCTTCCGTCGTCAGCGCATTGAGTGCTGCCAGTGCATGGCGAGGCAGTGTTTTGTGCCCGCTGAGCAGAGATAAAAAGTTGGAAAACAACGTAGCTACGTTCTGGGCCACGGTCTCCGGCAGCCGTCCGGGGATCAATGCCTTGCGCAGGAAGTCAGCCAGCTCGGAACCGTGATTGGGACCGCTGACCGAGGTCACGGAAGCGACCTTGTGTGGCGCAAGCGCCGCAGCATACCGAGCCGTCAGTGCGCCCTGGCTGTGTCCGATCAGGTTGACTTTTGTCGCGCCTGTGCCTCGGAGCACGGAGTCGATCTGCGAAAGCAATTGGTCGCCTCGCACTTCGTTGTCATGAACCGCCGACAAGTGCGGCACGAATACCTGCACGCCGGCGGCCTTGAGTGCCTGCTTGACGTCATGGAACAGTTCGAAAGGGCCTATGCGCTCGAATCCGAACAGACCATGCACCAACAGTACGGGATAGAGAGTTGTGGCATTTCGTTGCATTTTTCGTCCTTGATCGCAGAGATTCATCGATGTTGTCTGCGTGCCACTCTAAAACAGTCGTTGCGCAGGCGATGCCTGAAGAGTCTTTCTAGTGGGGTGGAAACTGGATCAGTGTGCGTATGAAATTTCACTTTTGAATGAAATCCGGTTCTGAATATTTAGAGGGGTCTAGCCTCGGCGAATGTGTTTTCCCCATTTTTGCCTACTCCATCCAGTGCCTTTAGCTCTGTCTCGCCGGGTGCCCGGCTGACATCGTGGAGGCGATGAAACGCGTTAAATAGAGGCTCTTTGACGCAGCCCGCCGGCGTGTCATTTCCAGGGAATGGAGCAGCGAATGAACATGACGGATGAACGGGTAACGGCTTCGCAAGTGCGAGGCATGGGGATGGATGCTGAACGGGTCGGGGTCTTCGGACATTGTCGGACACGCGAACACGCTTTATCGCTGCCCGAACCCGCAATCGATTCGCTGGAGGGTGCAGTTCTTGATCCCTCTCTGAATCGGGTAGTCGTGCGGATCGCCCCCTATCCAGGAATGGCCTGTGGGGACAGGATCGTGTTGAGCTGGTGCGGCCACGATATCGAAGGTATGCCGTATCAACATGAAATCACGCGATTTGTCAGCGAAGCCCAGTTGGGCAGGGAGATCGTTCTGGTCGCTCGGGGCAATCACATCGCGGCGCTGGACGGAGGTTCGCTGGAGGTGTTCTGGACATTGACCAGTGCCTCGCATCCGGAGCCACTGATTTCCTTGCGCAGGCAACTGGATGTCGGAGATGTTCGTTACAGCCTCATGCCGGTCACCCTCGAGGACGCTGTCGGGGGCAGTCTCGACCCCGCGCGCGTCATCGACGGGACCTCGGTCACGCTTCAGCCTTATGCCGGAATGTGTGTCGGCGACCGGGTGCGGTTGATCTGGGAGGGGCCGGTGCATGACAAATCACTTCGAGACACGCTGATAGTCGAGTCCTTTGCTGTCGGTCGGCCTCTGGTGCTGGGGATCGCACCTGAATTCATCACGCCGCATCTCGGCGGGGAAGTGGTGATTCGATACAGTGTCGAACAGCAAAGCGGCGCGATTCGCGAATCAGGTGTGACGCGAATCAGCATTGCTCCTCTTGAAAGGGATGTATTGGCGGCACCCCAGGTGCTCGAAGCCGATGACGGGGTACTCGATGTGCAGGATGCAATCGACGGCGTCAGTGTATTGATCAGTGATGCGCGGGTAGAGGAGGGGGAGCTGGTTTATCTCAAGTGCGACGGCGAGTCATTCTTTCACCGCGATGACCGCGAAATAATCAGCGGAATGGCCATGCAACCTTTGGTCTTCATCGTGCCGTATCGATTCTGGCGCGAACATGTGGACACCCTTGTGCAAGTGTCCTATTCGGTCGAGAGGCTTGATGATGTGAGTCAGATGTCCAGCGTGACCCTGCTGCGAGTAGTGCAGGGCTGATGTGTCGACGTTGAGCATTGGCTGGCCCTCCGGGTGAATGACACACACACCGGAGGGCGGTTTGACTGTCAGGCCTGTTGTCGAATGCGGTGTGCGGCATCCAGCAGCAGGCGTTCTGTTGCATCGAATCCGAGACAGCCATCGGTCACCGAAACGCCATAACGCAGCGACTCGCTCAGGGGCTGGCATCCCTCGAACAGATGCGACTCGAGCATCATGCCGATCAATGAACGATTGCCTTGCAGTCGTTGTTCCAGCACCTCGTTGAACACGCCCGGCTGGCGGAGCGGGTCCTTGCCACTGTTGGCATGGCTGCAATCGACCATGATCCGGCTCGGAATTTTCAGGCGGTTCAACTCGGTGTTGATGACGGCAACGCTTTCGCGGTCGTAGTTTGGCCCTTGGTGGCCACCACGCAGCACCAGGTGGGTGTCCGGGTTGCCCGGGGTCTGGATGATCGCCGGGTGGCCCTGGCTGTCAACGCCGAAGTGGCGATGGGCGTGCGCTGCCGAACGCATTGCGTCAACCGCGACGGTCACACCGCCATCGGTGCCGTTCTTGAAGCCGACCGGCATGCTCAGCCCGCTGGCCATTTCCCGGTGGATCTGTGATTCGGTCGTGCGGGCGCCAATGGCGACCCAGCTCAGCAAGTCATCGAAGTACCCGGCAGCCATGGGCTGCAGCAGTTCGGTGGCAATCGGGAGCCCGAGGCGGATCATTTCCAGCATCAGTTCTCGCGACAGCGTGAGGCCGGCAGCCATGTCGTCGCTGCCATTCAGATGCGGATCGTAGGCGAGGCCTTTCCAGCCGACGGTGGTGCGAGGTTTTTCGACGTAGGCACGCATCACGAGCAGCATGTCATCACGGACTTCTTCAGCCAGGCGCGAAAGTTTGCTGGCGTATTCAAGCGCGGACTCGGGGTCGTGAATCGAGCAGGGGCCGACAATCACCAGCAAGCGCGGGTCATGGCCATCGAGAATCGCGCGGACCGCCTGGCGGTGGGCGACGACTTGCTGGTTCAGCGCATTGCTCAGGGGCAATTGCTGTTTGAGTTGCAGCGAACTTGGCAGACGCAGGGTCAATGCTTCGTTGGCAGGGTTCAGGGTGGACAGTGGCAGAGCAGAAACGGACGAGTTCATATTCGGTCTTCCTGGGCGGATGGCGGGGGCTTCCCGCTCACTCGGCCCTACTGGGGTGTTCGACAATTGGCCGGATTGGCTACGTGTGTTGGCTTGCCACCTGTGGGTGACCGATCGGAGGCGGCAGGCTGTCCCGAGCGGAGGCTGGTAAATCGCCAGGCGGTAAAACTGTCGTAACGGTAATAAGTGGCGTAGTTCATTGGTTGAATCCTCAAAGTGTCTGGTGTGTTGCTGAAAAAATCAGGGCCTGAAAAAACAAAACCCCCGGTCGGGAGGCCGACCGGGGGTTGAGAAATCTCTGGTAGGCGACCCGTTCAAATGGGCGCCGTGTGGGTATCAGGCGCGCCAGTGGCTAAACCAATACCCAAAATAAAAGCTTGCAGGAGCAGCGCAGACGCCGTTCACCCGGGCAGCCGCAACCGAGCGCGAGGCGCTGGCGGTACGAAGCTGTGAGAGGGTGTTGAACATGAGCTGTCTCCAAAGAATGCGCCGAGCTTACTAGAGGCGGCTGCGCGTCAGCAATCAGAAATTGCTATCGAACGCACAAGAGGGCTTCTATGGGTTGAGCGCCCGCCAAGGTGTGACACACTCTGCTTTCTGAACGTGTGCTCAAGGAAGGGGCATGAACTTGAAGAAGATCGAGGCAGGAATGAGTTTTGAGTTGCGCCAGGCAACGTCCGCCGACCTGTCGTTTGTACGAGAGCTGACTTGCCGAAACATGCTCCGCTACTACATTCACTATGACTTGTTGTGGCAGGACGAGGCGTTTGATGTTGCCTGGGCCGGGCGCGAAAACTGGTTGATCCTTCGTGAAGGCGAATTGACGGGTTATTGCAGTCTTAGTCGAGATGCTCGGGCCGTGTATATCCGCGAATTGCAGATTGTCGAAAGCGCTCAAGGCCAGGGCGCGGGATCCTGGGCGATCGATCAGGTTGTTGCGATGGCTCGGCTGGAGCGTCGCCCGGCGTTGCGCCTGACGGTGTTCAAAAACAATCCGGCGCAAAACCTGTATCGAAGAAAAGGAATGTTTGTGCAGGGCGAGGACGAGTGTTTCCTGCGAATGCAGCTCGATTTCAGTACACCTGTGCTCTGAAACCCACGGCTGGCAAGCCCTCGATGAAGAATTGAAACTTTTTATATGTCGCTTGCCGCTAGGTCTGCCCGGCACTTTTTGCTAAGGTGTCCGGCATCCCAATAAGACCATATCGCGAGGTGTCTGCTTGATTAGGGTGCTAGTGGTCGACGACCATGATCTCGTTCGTACAGGCATTACACGGATGCTGGCCGATATCGATGGCCTGCAGGTGGTAGGCCAGGCCGAGTCCGGGGAAGAATCCCTCATCAAGGCTCGTGAGTTGAAGCCCGACGTGGTGCTGATGGACGTCAAGATGCCAGGCATCGGCGGCCTCGAAGCCACGCGCAAACTGTTGCGAAGTCATCCTGACATCAAAGTGGTCGCGGTCACCGTGTGTGAGGAAGATCCGTTTCCTACACGGTTGTTGCAGGCCGGTGCGGCGGGGTATCTGACCAAGGGCGCAGGGTTGCCGGAAATGGTTCAGGCCATTCGCCTGGTGTTTGCCGGCCAGCGCTATATCAGCCCGCAGATTGCCCAGCAGTTGGCCATCAAATCCTTTCAGCCGACCAATGATTCGCCGTTCGATGCGTTGTCGGAGCGGGAAATCCAGATTGCGTTGATGATTGTCGGCTGTCAGAAGGTTCAGATCATTTCCGACAAATTGTGCCTGTCGCCGAAAACCGTTAACACCTACCGCTACCGCATTTTCGAGAAGCTATCGATCAGCAGCGATGTCGAGCTGACGCTGCTGGCGGTTCGACACGGCATGGTTGATGCCAGCCTCTGACCATGACTGAAGCATTCGATTCGGGCGCCTTTCTCTCGACCGTCAGCGGGCGCCCCGGCGTGTATCGCATGTTCGACAGCGATGCGCGTCTGCTGTACGTCGGCAAGGCCAAGAACCTCAAGAAGCGTCTGGCCAGCTACTTCCGCAAGACAGGCCTGGCACCGAAAACCGCGGCTCTGGTCGGGCGTATCGCCCAGGTCGAAACCACCATCACCTCCAACGAGACAGAGGCGTTGCTGCTCGAGCAAACCCTGATCAAGGAGTGGCGGCCGCCGTACAACATCCTGTTGCGCGACGATAAATCCTATCCCTATGTCTTTTTGTCTGACGGGCAATTCCCGCGCCTGAGCATTCATCGCGGGGCCAAGAAGGCCAAGGGCAAGTATTTCGGTCCCTATCCGAGTGCCGGGGCGATTCGCGAAAGCCTCAGCCTTCTGCAGAAGACGTTCTTCGTGCGTCAGTGCGAGGACAGCTACTACAAGAACCGGACCCGGCCGTGCCTGCAATATCAGATCAAGCGTTGCAAGGCGCCTTGTGTCGGGCTGGTCGAGCCTGAGGTTTACGCCGAGGATGTGCGTCACTCGGTGATGTTCCTCGAAGGACGCAGCCACGCGTTGACCAATGAGCTGTCGACGGCGATGGAAGAGGCTGCAATCAACCTCGAATTCGAACGCGCCGCCGAACTGCGCGACCAGATTGCCTTGCTGCGCCGGGTGCAGGATCAGCAGAGCATGGAAGGCGGAACGGGTGATATCGATGTGATCGCCGCGTTCGTCAATCCGGGCGGTGCCTGTGTCCACCTGATCAGCGTGCGGGGAGGGCGGGTGCTTGGCAGCAAGAACTTCTTCCCACAAGTCGGGATTGAAGAGGAAGTGGCCGAGGTCATGGCCGCTTTCCTCGGGCAATACTTCATCAGTAGCCCTGAACGCGATTTGCCGAGCGAACTGATCGTCAACGTCGTGCACGAAGACTTCCCTGCGCTGATCGAGGCCATTCAGGCGCTGCGCGGACGTGAGCTGACCATCAGCCATCGGGTACGCGGTACACGGGCGCGCTGGCAGCAACTGGCCGTGACCAATGCCGAACAGGCGCTGGGTGCGCGGCTGGCCAACCGTCAGCACGTTGCCGCGCGTTTCGAGGCACTGGCAGAAGTGTTGAACCTCGATGAGCCGCCACAACGGCTGGAGTGCTATGACATCAGCCACTCCAGCGGTGAAGCTACGGTGGCTTCCTGCGTGGTGTTCGGCCCGGAAGGGGCGATCAAGTCGGATTATCGTCGTTACAACATTGAAGGCGTGACCGCTGGCGACGATTACGCCGCCATGCACCAGGCCCTGACCCGACGCTTCAGCAAGCTGAAGGAAGGCGAGGGCAAGTTGCCCGACATCCTGTTGGTGGACGGCGGCAAAGGGCAGCTGTCGATGGCGCGTGATGTGCTCAACGAACTGGCTGTTCCGGATCTGATCTTGCTGGGGGTCGCCAAGGGGGCCACGCGCAAGGCGGGATTCGAGACTTTGTATCTGAATGATGCGGCAAACGAGTTCACCTTGCGGGGTGATTCGCCGGCGCTGCATCTGATCCAGCAGATTCGTGACGAAGCCCACCGCTTTGCGATTACCGGCCACCGTGCACGGCGCGGCAAGACCCGCCGCACGTCGACGCTGGAAGGCGTTGCGGGCGTCGGGCCGACCCGGCGTCGGGACTTGTTGAAACATTTTGGTGGATTGCAGGAGCTGTCTCGTGCAAGCATCGAAGAGATCGCCAAAGCACCGGGGATCAGCAAAAAGCTAGCAGAGTCGATTTATGCAAACCTGCATAGTGAGTAGAATGCCCATTCACCTCGTAGCCAGTTGTGCCGATGAATATCCCTAATCTGATTACCGTTCTCCGCGTCCTGCTTATCCCGATCTTCATTCTGTTGTTCTATCTGCCTTACCAATGGAGCTATCTGGCCTCAAGTTCGGTATTCGCCTTTGCGGCGGCAACGGACTGGCTGGACGGCTATCTCGCGCGACGACTGGAGCAAAGCACGCCGTTTGGTGCGTTCCTGGATCCTGTCGCTGACAAACTGATGGTCGCTGTTGCCTTGGTGTTGCTGGTGCAAGAGCATGGCAATCTTTGGCTCACTCTCCCGGCTGCTGTCATCATCGGTCGCGAGATCGTTGTCTCGGCATTGCGTGAGTGGATGGCCGAACTTGGTGCCCGGGCCCATGTGGCCGTGTCGAATCTGGGCAAGTGGAAAACTGCTGCGCAGATGCTTGCACTGGTGATCCTCCTGGCTAACCCCAAGGTTTTCAGTTTCTGGGTTTTCATCGGTTATGCGTTGCTGATGGTGTCGGCAGGCCTGACCCTGTGGTCGATGGTTCAATACCTTCGCGCTGCCTGGCCGCATCTGAAGACCGATGTTGAAAAGAAATAAAACTTTTTTGAATCAAAGGGTTGACGGCGCTTCTGATTTCTATAGAATGCGCCACACCAAGCGGGAATAGCTCAGTTGGTAGAGCACGACCTTGCCAAGGTCGGGGTCGCGAGTTCGAGTCTCGTTTCCCGCTCCAAGTTTGTACAACGTTTGTTGTTGCGCTACTGACAGCAAATGTTTTGAGGCCGAGTAGCAAAATGGTTATGCAGCGGATTGCAAATCCGCCTACGCCGGTTCGATTCCGACCTCGGCCTCCACTCTTAAAAACCCCGTAGATTAATGATCTACGGGGTTTTTTATTGCCTGCAAAAAAGTGGGGTGTTCCGCAATTATTCACGGGTGTTCCGCAACCCGCGCGTCATTTAGGGAATCTAGGTTTGCTTGCTGATAGCTGCAACGACGAGCTGAGCCCTGTGGTACGACTTCCGCGACAGGTGTTTTTCTGCTGGCGTCGTGCCATATTGATGCTTTAGGTGAGAGGAGCAGGCACGGATCATGAAAGTATTTGTTAGCTGGTCTGGCCGTCGGAGCAAGGTTGTGGCCGAGCTTCTAAGTGACTGGATCAAATGCGTCCTACAGGCGTCACAGCCGTGGATTTCGACGCGCGATATTGATAAGGGCGCAATATGGTTTTCTGAGATCTCTGATCAGCTTAGGGAAACGGCAGCCGGTATTGTGTGTTTGACTCAGGAAAATAAAAACAAGCCATGGATTCTTTTTGAGACGGGTGCTTTGGCGAAGGGGCTGAGCACCAATCGAGTCTGCACGTTTCTAATTGATTTATCTCCCTCCGACATTGAAGACCCCTTGGCCCAGTTCAATCACACTATGCCTGATCGCACCTCAATGTGGGGTTTAATCAGTTCGTTGAATGGTTGCCTTGAGGGTGCGCGCTTAGACGAGCGGATATTAAGACAAGTATTCGATACTTACTGGCCAAATTTCGAAAAAACATTCGCAGAAGCTTTGGTTAAAACTCCACAGGAAGTTGATGTGGAACCGAGATCTGGAGACAGCATCCTAAGTGAAATTCTCGCGAATACCAGGATGCTGTCGAGTAGAGTGAGAGAATTGGAAAGCCGGGTCTCTATAAGCCCTGAACCAGTGATTGAAACTGGTCCCATGAACAATAAGTTGTACATTCATCACTTGGTAAAAAATACCAGTGTTCCGATACAACAGGTCATTGAAGTCGCCAAGACATTGGGCGTGCCCTACGCAGAAGTTGAAGAGTGGTTGAATATTTACCGAGTTGTTAAGCTTGATGGCAAGGGTAAGATAGTAGTCGAGCGTCCCCCTAAGTCAGGTACGTAGTTAGGTTCTACTCTGAAACTAAAAAACAAGAAATAAAAGTGAGCCCTATTTAGTAGGGTTCACGATCTCTCCAACGCGACGATAAACTTTCTTCGTAATCTTCTGTTGAATGCCCGAGCAATCGGCTTGCGGCCTTGATATCCTCAATTTCGCTGCCGGCCTTTGGGCGTATATCCCTGAACTGAAACTTCCTAATTGTGATGGTTAGCTCGGAGTTACCTTCGGTCGCGGCTTTTATCGCAGCCTGCTCTCGGGCTTCGTCCCAGCGGTTGCGCAGCATGTTGTAGCTCATGCGCAGACCCGCTTGGTTGGTGATTAATATCGAGGTCTTGATGCCAGCCTGAACCCGGCGATCGAGAAGACCGTTGATGAAGACACACAGGTCGGTTTCATTGGCTCCATTGTACAGGCGAATCCGCAGGCGCTTTTCTGTCTTGCCCTGACCAACCATCAGGTAATCATTGTTGAGATCGTTGATCGAAGCTTTGAGCACGTCGGCGGCTCGCTGGCCTGTCAGATATGCCAAATCCATTGCGTCTCTGAGATCTTGCCCCGCTTGTTCGTACACCGCTTTCCAAACGATATCCCCGGCATAAAAATCCCTGGGCGTTTCCTTGTTCCGGCGCCTGACGGCTCAGTAAAGATTAACAATGATGAATGCCAAGAGTTGTTGTTGCTAGTGGAGGCTGGTAAGAAAATATCTGTTGACGATAATGGGGTTGTTTTGGCAAGGACTAAGTATCGCCATCGCTTATAACGAGAGAAGAGGTTGAGACTCTGCGCCTCCTTGCGTACGCTGACCCTATAACTGGTTCTGATCGTTATTTTTCTGAGGCAACCAGAATGCAGTTGATGGGGGATGCTGGATGGGAGCAGATCCGTGAACAAGGGATTTTTCGGTACAACGAAATTCAAAAAGAATTCGCATGGCCGATATAGATCCACGTGACAAATTCTGTCTACGTCGATAGGATGTGCGGAAAAAATCTGAAGGACTAGGAATGACAATTCAAGAGAGGGATTTTTCAGTAGGAATTGACTTCGCAAGAGCGCTTGCGTGCCTTCTAGTAGTTGTGGTTCACATCTCTGCTACGGATTTTTACGCCTTTGGGCCGAGATGGTGGCCCGCTAATTTCTACGACTCAATCGCCAGAATCGCCGTGCCAGTATTTTTCCTTATATCGGGTGCGCTAGTTCTCATACGTGATGAACCAATCTGTACATTCTATAAAAAGCGAATCGGCAGGGTACTCCCACCATTGATTGTTTGGTCTGTAGTATACGCAGCTGCGTATCCAGCGCCAGATGTTGCTGCGGCTGATTCTATTCTAAATATTATCAAAGGGGTTTCTTCAGGGCATCTGTGGTATTTTTACGCCATCATCGGTTTATACTTGAGTGCCCCCTTTCTTGGTAAGATTTACAGGGCCTCGAGTCTTTTTGAGAAGCGAATATTTTTATTGTTTTGGATATTTGCTAATTGTGTTATTCCGTTGTTTCGACCGCTGCTTGATTTTTACTATGATCCGCGAGCAATTTACCATCTTGAAATGTTTGTAGGGTATTTCGGATTTTTATTTATGGGGGCATACATATTCGAAAGATCATCCATTAAATCGTCGGCTGTAGAAGCTATTGTCTGTTTTATTGTTTTCGTATTGGGTTGCGCCATGACGATGTGGCTTACTTATCGGTTTTCATTTAAGGCAGGTCAGCCTGTTCAGACGTTTTATGGGTATCTATCATTTTTCGTTGTGGTTGCGGCGGCAGCATTTTTTAAGCTATCTCTAATGATAACGGCTGTTCCAAGAGGTATTGGGGGAGTTATAGCGTTGGTCTCGAGTTGTTCGTTAGGGGTATACTGTATCCACCCGCTTGTAATTGATGGTGCTGAGTATTTGTTCTCCCTGGAAAGTAATGTAGGGTCTACCTGGTTCAAGATACCCGTCATTGCATCGGTTGTTTTTATAATTTCTGTTATTTTGGTGCATCTCGCTCGGAAAATAAGGTTCATGCAGCGAATTATTTAATATCGAATAAATTTTAAAGCCCTGGAAATCCGGGGTTTTTTTTGCCTGGAGAAAAGCATGCCTATCACCGCGCAGCAGCTTCTGCTGATCCTCCCAAACGCCCGCAGCCAAGCGGGCGTTTTTGTTTTCGCACTGAACACCGCCATGCAGCATTACCAAATCGTCGGAACAAAGCGGATCGCTGCGTTCATAGCCCAGATTGGCCATGAGTCTGGCCAATTGCGCTATGTGCGGCACAGCGCGCCTACGAAGGTCGGAAAGACCTCGGCAATACGCAGCCAGGCGACGGCTCCAAGTTTCGCGGCAGGGGATTGATCCAGATTACCGGTCGGGCGAATTACGCGGCGTGCGGTGAGGCGCTGGGTCTCGACCTGATCAATCGGCCGGAACTGCTGGAGCTGCCTCAGCACGCCACCGGCAGCCTGGTGGTGGACAACGCACGGACTCAACACTCTGGCGGATTCTGGTGACAATGCAAGTATCGGCAGCATCATCAATACGGGCCGACGCGGACGCACTCCAAACGGCGCTGATGAGCGACAAGCTTTGTACGAGAAAGCGCTGAATGTTCTCGTCTGATCATGCCGTCTTTGGCATGAAACCGACGACATGGTAGTCGCTCCAACCTGCCTCACCTTTCTCACTGGGTTTCACACCTGGTTCAGCTACAAGCACATACCCCCAGGCTGAAGCGTCGATATGCGGCCGGTAAATTCTCAGTGCGAATTGGTCGAGGCCTTTCTCGTTCAGGATGATGCTGATACCCCGGTTATCGATCTTGATATTTGTATTGCCGATGGTGAATTCAGCAGGCGCTTGTTTGGCATTGGCACCGAGCGCCGCGCCGATCCCTGCGATAGTAATTTCCCTTTCTGTAGGCATTTCCAACTCCATTGGTTATCGGTTCCGGATCTCTTGTATAGCAGAGGATTAGCGTGTGTTCAGTTACATGAAGCTTTTAGGCGTCATCGCAATGATCAGTCTCGGCTTCGGCAGTGCCTGGCAGTTTCAGGACTGGCGTTACGGCAAGCAGTTGGCGGAGCAGTCCCAGCTGCACACTGAAACCCTGAATCAGCTGACCTTGGCGGCGGCCACCGCGCAGCAGGCCGAGTAGGACAAGCGGCTGGCCCTCGAGCAGCGGCTGTCGGCCAGTGACAAAACCCACTCCGAGAAAATGACCAATGCCCAAAAAGACCAGGCTCTTCTGCGCGATCGTCTTGCCACTTCTGATCTGCGGTTGTCAGTCCTCCTCGACGCAGGTTCAACTGGTGGCTGTTCAGTGCCTTCCACCGCCAGCGCCGGCGGCGTGGATCATGCAACCGTACGAGTCGAACTTGACCCAGCGCATGCTCAACGAATTGTCGCCATCACCGACCAGGGTGACCGGGCATTGATCGCTTTGCAGGCGTGCCAGGATTACGTGCGGTCGCGGCGGCCAGTTCAGTGCGTAGCTGATCGCGCGCCGTCGCCGCAGCGGCGTGCATTTCAACCAGTTTGAATATCTGCTCCCTAGCCTGGCGAAGCTGCAGGTTGAGTTCCTCGAATTCATTTTCGTAGAGCGCGAGCTGATGGCGGCAGGTTTCGAGCGGCGTCGGACAGCCGAGCCAATCGTCGGTGTCTTCGATAAATGGGAGGGTCATGGATTCGCCTTTTTGCTGTATGTACATACAGCAATCTGGGTGGGATGCTTCACGCGAGTGGCACCCGACGAGCAGCGATTTTAGTTCCGCAACCTATAACCGGGCCCTTGAGCCGCGCGGGTTGCAGCGCGTTAAAAATCAGTAGCTTGCGGAACACAAATAGTGCTAACCTATTGAAATACGTAGCTTTATAGCTGGATTGCAAATCCGCCTACGCCGGTTCGATTCCGACTTCGGCCTCCACTATAAACAAGCTCCGTAGATCCATGATTTACGGAGCTTTTTTATTTGCGTTGCACTGAAAGATTTAGTCTTTGAAACGGCAACTGCAAACTTGCTTCACCGGGAAGTGATGTATATATTTCCCCCTCTGCCGCCGACGCTCAGTGCCTGTCAGGACTGTGAATCGCCATCAGAGCCAAGCAACACCGCGCTACCGCCCGAATGGCGAAACTGGTAGACGCATGGGACTTAAAATCCCCCGCTCGTAAGGGCGTGCCGGTTCGATTCCGGCTTCGGGCACCATGAATATCAAAGGCCTGCATGAGATACCTCATGAAGGCCTTTCTGTTTTTTCCGCAATGAAAAATTCCTTTCCGCCAATCATTTAGCGGTATCACCTGCTTTTCCTTTCGATTTCAGACGTGTTGTCAGGTCATTGCGAGCGAAGTGAGCTAGTGTTTATTTCTCGCTAAACCTGACACAGGGCAATGATGATGAAGCGACTGCTAATGGGCGTTTTGCTGATATTTTCCGGCCTTGCTCAAGCAGGAATTCCACTGCTGAACGCGACATGCCCTGGAAATATCGAGGTCCACGCTGACAAGGGCGGCCCCATCTACATCAACGGTAAAGAAGGGAAACTGAAGAAATTCAACGAAAACGCCTTCGAAGCGAAAGGCGGCGGGGTGACCATCTCGCTGACGATCATGTCCGACGGCTCACCTGATGTCTCGTATACGGGCAAGAACAAAGCCAATGGGGTTTGCCAAGTGAAGAAAACGAAGTAATCCGGGTGTTCCATTAACCGGGCTTTGATCGCCCGGGCGTTGAGTGAACAGAAAAAAGGCCGATTCGATCTTGATTCTGTTCACTTAAGGGGAGAAGCCTTATGGTTCACTGGAGACCGTGTCTTTGAAATCTTCAGCGTCCTTGGCCTCGAAGGCCTTGGGTGGTGATAACGCTCCAATACCTCCCTTAACTCTGATAATCGTTGAGTCTGCCTTGACCTTCATAGCGGACTTCACGCGCCTCCCGGTGCGTCGGGAGCGTCAGGTTTCGTGTCCTGGCCTGCGGAGAGACTTTCATGCGCACCAAGCGGTCGTGCTGGCTGTAACGGGTCACCTCCTCACTATTCGTGCTTGTTTTTGGCCGGGATCAGCCAATGGCGGTGAATGGTGGCCTGACTGGAAAGGTTTACCGCCGACGCCACCCATTCAACGGGGATGTTTTGGGTGAAGGTGCTCAGGTCACAGAAGTAAAAAAAGTCGCCAAGTTCGAGCAATTCCTGTTGAACAGACATAAAAAATCCGAAGACAGAGATCTGGCAACGGGTTTTCGGGGAAGCCCTGCTGAGACTCGAATGCTTAAGTGAACAGCATTAGCCCAACGGCGGCCTTTATTCGAACATTACAGATGGTATAGTTCCGCGCCTATAGACCAAGGATCACCAGGTGTGAACAGCTCAACTATTGAAAGAAAAAGATGGACTTCTGTACAGATAATGCGTGGTCTGGCAGCGTTATTGGTCGCGGCCTACCATTTTGAGGATCAACTATTGGCCGTTCTAGGGATTGCCGCTCCCGGCCCATTGAGCTGGTTCGGTTTTTTTGGAGTAGATCTGTTCTTCGTTACAAGCGGGTTTGTACTCTGGCCTATGATCGCCAAAGAAAAATTAACATCTACTGACAGAGTTGGTTTTTTACTTGGTAGAACTGCCCGAATTTATATTCCATATTTAGCTGTGGTGTTTGTTATTTTATTTTTTGGACTTGGTAGCGGAAATGCCGATGTTGCAAAATCCATAATGCTCTACCCGCAGCGGATTTCAACGCAGCTATTGCCGGTAGCCTGGACTCTGGTATATGAGGTTTTGTTTTATTGGCTGGCGTTTGCGCTCATGTTTATTTATTCCAGTCGTAAAAGGTATTGCGCGCTAAGCATTGTTGTAGGGCTATTTGTATTGAAGGCAGTTGTAGTAATCAGCTCCGGGGCAGCGACTTTCTACGATTACAATGCCTTCATGGCGGACGTGTCTTGGAATCGTTGGGTAGATGGTCTATTGCCTGGCTACCTCACATCACTATGGTTCGTCGAATTTTTCTGCGGTGTCACATTGGCCTATTTGTTGTCATTAGGATGGGAATCGCGATTGGCAAAAATGTCAATTGTACTATGGATGGCCGCGGCCCTTGTTCTTTCGTTGGCAATCTATCTTTCGATTAATGTCTATGGGGTCTCTATGACCCGTGGAGACATGTTTTTACCTAGGATAATTTTGTTTGGTGGTGCTGCGGTGTTGATCTTTGCGGCAGCGATCGGCACGGAAATCAAGGATGTTGACTTGGGTATTTCAGAAAAAATAACTCGGGTTTTCGTTTGGCTGGGAGATGGGTCGTACTCGATTTATTTGATTCATACGGTAGCATTCGGCATAGCCTACGGAAATGGTCTTCGAACATGGTGCTCAAGTAATGGTTTTTCCGGATCGATTGTATTTGTTGGTTATTTCTTTCTGGTAATTATTGTTTCCGGTGCCATAGGAAACTATGTTGAGTTACCTGTTCACAGGAAAATAATGTTGGCGATAAGGAGAAAATCCTTTTTTCGGGTGGCTACCTATTAGTAGATGTTGATTATTCAAACCGCCTAAGCGCGGCTAATGAGATGTCACCCTGGCACCCTGCGAGGGCTGCGCGTTCGCAGGGTGTTTTTATTCCGGAGGCGTTCATCATAAATCCGCAGCCGCAACAGGGTTGGGCGTATGACGGGACAGATTTTTATGCGTCAGTCCCCCTTATGTGAATCCTTGATCACCAAATCCGGGAGGGCTCGAGCGGATTGATCACAACAGTGCTCGGCCACTTCAGGTATTGATCTTGTCTAATCCTGACATCGGTGCCTGTGCCGCTGAATGGACGGAACTTGAAGAATTTTAATTGTGCGCCGCTCATATTCGCACTGAGCTGGGGCGCTGCCCCAGCGCGGATGTGGCCCGGTAACCCGGTTGGGCGCCTTAATCAGGGGGATGAGCGCGATATGCGGGTGAGGGCTGTGTGTTAATCGAGCCGCCATGCGCGCCACCCTTTTCACGACCGTATACCAATCTAATCAACCATCTCCTACAAGGTTTTTCAACGGATAAATGTAGTCCGATGGACATCGTAATAATCAATCCAAGAAACATAAACTCAAATGCTATCGCTGCGGCGAATGACCTCTGTGTGCTCAGGTCGAATAAAGGCAGTGCGATGACGTGTATTAAGTAAAAGGCAAATGAGGCCTCGCCGAGCAATACAGCTTTTTTTGTAGATAGAAACATGCTGAGCATGCTTTGTTGGCTTTCGGCAATTGAAAGTATGAGCAGGGCAAAAAGCCAGGCATATGACGCGTCCCAACTGAAGGATGATAAATAGTTCAGTTTTGATGCCATGAGTAAAATAATGGCAGCGGCTATCGCGTAACTTGCGTAACCCCACTGTTTTGAATTTGTGCGATTCTCTTCTCGCCTTAAATAGTAAGCGGCGGTCAAGATTCCGAGTGTGAAATCAAATATCCTTGGCAGAGGGAAATTGTAAAGCATCCGATGCGCAGAATTGGGGTCGCCGAGAGTCAAAGAGTCATGCGGTGGTGTCCCGAAGTATACGGCTAAAGACAGTTGCGCAATTATGACGATCAGCGCAGCTGCAAACATATTGAAGCCCGGTCGTAGAATTCCAAGAGATGAAAATGCTGGAATTAGTAACGGGAAGCATAAATATAAAAAAAACTCGACACTAACACTCCATGCAGGACTGTTAAGTCCTGCGATTATGGATGTGTCTGAATGCCAGGCTTGTGCCGCAAAAATATATATGGCGATGGGGGTGTTGGCGTCTTTTTGCAGCCACACAAAAGCCATGCTCAATATATAAAGGGGGTAAACGCGGCTGAATCTAGCCCACAAATATTTGGGTGTGCTGCGCAGTGGATTTGTCTCGAATTGTTCAATATAGTTGTAAGCGATGATGAAGCCAGAAAGGACAAAGAAAAATGTGACCCCTGAATATCCAGATGCCATAATCCGCTCAGGCACTTCGCCAAGACCGGAAATAGGATAGTGAGAGAAGAATACCATCAGCGCTGCCACAAACCGAAGTCCGGTTAGCGCTGGGATCGCTCCCGTCCTATTTGAAAATTTTGGCATCATGCCGCTCCTCAATTTCACATAACTCTAAAGCAATAGCACCCAGCGAAGTGAAGGATGCGATCGAATTTCGTGGTTCACTAAAATCTCTGGTTTCCATCCTGGGTTTCACTGTACAAGTCTATTGTTGAGTTTCTTTCTACCGAGGCTGATCTGCCGACTTTAAGAGAGTTCGTGTTGTATTTCTTTTGTGTGTTTTTTCGTAAAAAAAGATTTTAGTGATTTTTGTGCAGGTTTTTCTATCGCAAGGTGCAGACCTATTGACATAACAATTACTACTGCCAGGAAAAATCCGTGCTGCATCAGCGTATACGCAAACGACTCGTTTGGTTGTGATGGGTACATACCCCTCATCAGAGTATGTATCAAATAGAGTGCGAAGGAAGCTTCTCCAAGCAGTATGGCGGCTCTGGTTGACAAGGCCCTGGATATAAAGGATTGCCGTGCCTGGGAGACGCCGATAATCAGCAAGGTAAAGGGGATAACATAGATAACGTCCCAGCTGAATACCGATCTGTAGTTCTCTTTCCATAGCATCATGGCAAATACAGCCATTAACGAAATATAAGTAAGTCTGCTCCATGTCACGTCTGATTGACGCGAGTTCTGCATGAATTGCTTGTAATAAATAGCGGCGGATATACCAATGCAGAAATCGAACAATCTTGTTGCGGGTGTGCGGTATAGCCACCGGTGGGCGGAGTCAGGGTCGAACGGTGATAAGTCCGCTTTGCCTGAAAGCCAAAAATACATAGCCAAAGCTAGCTGGCAGCTGAACATTAGTGTTGCAAAGCCAATTAATCGATTTTTCGATTTTGTGATGCCGAGATAGTGCATTACTGGCAGCACGAGAGGGAACATCAGGTATAAGAATGCTTCAACACTAATGCTCCATCCAGGCCCGTTGAAACCCATGGCCAATAACGTGTCTCCGCTCCATGCTTGAACCGCCAGCAGGTGTGGCCATAATGGAATTGTTTCGGATGAGTTCGCCCAGGCGTAAAGAGTGCAAAACGCATACAAGGGGTAAATTCGGTAAAACCTAGCAGCATAAAATGAAGATATTGATGCTCCGCTTCGTTTCTCAAATTTATCCAGGTAGTTATACGTGATTATAAAACCTGAAAGGATGAAAAAGAACGTAACTCCTGAGTAGCCGGCAACTTGAAATCTTTTCAGAATTTCGCCGGATCCAATAATTGGATAGTGCGAAAAAAAAACCATTAACGCAGCAAAGAAACGAATGCCGGTAAGTGCTGGAATGCTCCCAGCCTTGTCCATTGAGTCTCGCATGGAGCCTTCCTCTAAATTTGCGCGCGATTGTACAGCATCAGCGTAGTCATTCGTAAGTTGGTAGAAATCCCGTCGTTCAGCGAGATTTTTTCCCGGAGAAAAGTATGACTATCGGCGAAAGTGATCGGGGAGTTCGCGCGCGAACGCTGTAGGGGAGGCCCAATTTTGGTTTTCGGTACCACGAATAATCAAAGGCTTGCATGATATATCTCATGCAAGCCTTTTTTGTTTTCAGACAAACGCCTGCCCGTTGAATCCCCTAGGCAAGCGCTGAAGGCCAGCTATTGCAGTCAACCGCTCGATCCACTCGGAACGCCAGTCGGACGCCGTGTGCGCATCCTTTGAATGGCGAGCCGCGCGCCGCGCCGCATTGCGCTGGTCTTTGCGCGCATCCTTGTATGCGTCGGTGTTGCGGCAGCTGCGGCACTTCACACGATTGAGTTCGCTGCTGGAAGAGAGGTTGTTGCCCTTGTGCCCGCAGGCCAGGTGCCCGTCGACTTTGAAATGAATGACCATAAGACGTCTCCTTGGTGACGTGTAAAGGTATTGACCTCTCACCACCAAGGACGTTCTTTATTCGCGCACCGTGAATCGATGGCCTACCTGAAGCGTGGCAGTGGCCGGTCGATCGGTTTGAGCGATGACAGGGTGCTGCGAATCAGCGGGGTATCCTTTTCGATATCGTTCAGCCGGTCGCGGATGCGCAGGGCGGTGGGGTGCCCGCCTTGATGGTCGACCCAGTCGGCGATCTCTTTGCAGGCCGCGGCCAGACGTGCTTCGCGGGCATCGAGCAAGGTGAGGAGAGTGGTGATGGACTCTTTTTCGGACATGGAACACCTCCGTTCATTAATCCGCTCGGTGGCAGCAAAAAGCCCGCGAAGGGCGAGCTTTCTGCCGTTGGGGCGCTGCTCCTTCAGCTGGTTTGAGTATAGACCCGTAAATGACAGCTATCAGCCCGACGACTCGGGGGCGGTCACTCGCGAGCTGGCGGCGTTGAGCCGATGACATTCCTTGCGGGCGTCTTCTTCCCGATCGTAGCCATCGCCGATGAAACCGCCGGTTCGTGTGTCGCAGATGCGATACCAGCCCAGGGCTTCGGCGGGCTCATGGAGTGTTTCTCCGGCGCGCCGGCGGTGGATGACGATCTTGTTGCAGCGCTTCACGACGAATATGTCTTCCATGGCGTCACCGCGGCTGATTCGTACCAGATCAACTATAGAAGCCCTGAGCAATCGTGCAAAAAATAGCCAAGTCAGCTCGTCGGGTGCAGTTGCCAGCCCAATGGGCGCCAGCGCAGGTGGTGGGTCGGATTCAACGCTTCAAGGAAGTCCTGATCGTGGGAAACGGCGACGATTGCGCCCGGAAATGTCTGTAATGACCGCTCGAACGCTTCCACCGATGGCAGATCCAGATGATTGGTCGGTTCATCCAGCAGCAACAGCTGCGCAGGGTCCGCTCGCCACAAGGCCAGCGCCAGTGCGGCTTTCAGGCGCTCGCCACCGCTCAACGAAGCGCAAGGGGCCGTGGCGCGGCTCGCATCCAGCTGCAAGTGAGCGAGATAGCTGCGCAGGGTGCCCTCGGTCAGCGCCGCCCCTTGCATCATCAGCTGTTCGGTGATGGAACGCTGATCGTCCAGTTGCGCCAGTTGCTGATCCAGGAATGCGAAGGGCACATGAGTCGTGGCGGTTCCATCGACGAGTGTCAGTTCCCCGGCGAGCACTTTCAACAGGGTTGATTTGCCACAGCCGTTGGGACCGCTGACAGCGATGCGCATCGGGCCGTGGATCGTAAGGCTCAGTGCGCCGTTTGACAGCCAGGGCAGCTGAGCGTCGATCAGCGTGCAGATCTGGCGGTTGTTCGGCACCGCGCTCCCGGGCAGGTTGATCAGCACGCTGCCTTCGGGCTGCACCTTGGCGTAAGCCTCGCGCACCTGGGCATCCAGTTCGGACTTGCGGGCCTGATGACCCTGACGGACATGCCCCATGATCTCTCGCGCGGCGCCCTTGATCGCCACGTATTCGAAACTGGCAATGTTGGCGGTTTCGGCGTTGCGTCGCGAGTTGGCAGCGTGCCGCTGTATTGTGTCGTGCTCGCGTCGTAAGCGAATCCGCTCGCGCTGGCGTTCGCTTCTGGCGTGGTCGAGACGTGCCTGCGCCGCCGCTTGATGGATTCGTTGATGCTCGCGGAATGCCGAGTAATTGCCACCGAATTCGATAGCCCCCGATGCGCTCAACTCGACGATCCGCTGCATCCGGTCGAGTAGTTGTCGATCATGGCTGACGACGATCAGGCCGGTGTGCCAGCGTTCCAGCGAGTTCATCAGCCATTGCCGTCCCGATGCATCCAGATGGTTGGTCGGCTCATCGAGAACCAGCAACGGAGCCTGACTCAAAAACGCACCAATCAGGGCGATGCGCGCTTGCTGGCCGCCACTGAGGTTCCCGGTGTGATCGGTGAAGGCAACTTCGGCCAGGCCGGCGTCATCGAGCAGGCGACGCAGACGGTCCGCCAGATCCCATTGTTCGCCAATGAGGTCGAAATCCTCGACTGATCCGCAGCCCCGGTTCATTCGCTCCAGCGCCTGAAGAATCGCGGCGCTGCCGGTGGTCTCGGCGACCGTCTCGCCGGGTGCCGCGACAAAGGTTTGCGCCACGTAGGTTGTCGCCACGGCTCGCGTCACGCTACCGCTGGTGGGTTGCCAATGTCCGGCGATCAGGCGCGCCAGTACGCTTTTGCCCACGCCATTGCGCCCGACGATGGCGGTCGGGGTGTGATCGAATTTCAGATTGAGTGCAGTGAAAATCGTCTCGCCATTGGCGAACTGAAAACCCAGTTGATTCAGGGAGACGAGAGCAGGCGTACGCGAGACGTGAGTCATCGGCACCTCCAGAAAATGTCGTGAACAGTGACAAGCGCCATGTACGGCGTGTCGCGATTACATTTTTGAAGGCTTAGTTGTTCACTTCTGCGGTCATCCCGGGGAGGTAGGAGGGCGTAGCCTAGTCGAGACGGCCGAAGGCTTCAAGGCGTGCCTGCCTGCTCGACCATCCGCTCAAGGAACAGCGCCAACGCGACTTCTTCCTTGCGCAGGCCTTTGCGGATGCGCGGTTTTGGCAACTCGGCCAAGGCGCCGAGCATGAAATGCTCGACCACCGCCGGGTGGATGTAGCACTTGCGACAGACCGCCGGCGTGTTGCCCAGTTGTCGGGCGACACCTTTCACCATCTCCACCACATGCCGCTTGGCCTCGGTCTCGGATTCCCATTGCAGCTCCCGCAAAACCGCCAAAGCGAGGGCGCTGCCGGCCCAGGTACGGTAATCCTTGGCGGTGAAATCCGCGCCGGTCAGGGTTTGCAGGTAGGTATTGACGTCGGAGGAACTGATGGTGTGCCGCTCGCCATTTTCATCCAGATACTGAAACAGGTTCTGTCCCGGAATTTCCAGACAGCGCTTGATGATCCGCGCCAGGCGCCGGTCCTTCACCGTGATCTGATGTTCGATGCCGCTCTTGCCGCGAAACTGGAACAGGATCGCGCTGCCGTTGACCTCGACATGCCGGCTGCGCAGGGTGGTCAGACCGTAGGAGCGATTGTCTCGCGCGTATTGCGTGTTACCGACGCGTATCAGGGTGGCGTCGAGCAGCGTGATGACGGTCGCCATGACTTTGTCTCGGCTGAAGCCCGGCGATGCCAGCAGCGCTTCCAGCTGTTTACGCAGCTTGGGTAGTGCCAGACCAAATTCACGAAGACGCGAATACTTGTCCGCGTCACGCACTTCGCGCCAGCGCGCGTGATAGCGATATTGCTTGCGTCCACGGGCATCGCGGCCGGTGGCTTGCAGATGGCCGCGCGGGTCGGTGCAGATCCACACGTCGACGTAGGCCGGTGGGACGGCCAGTGCGTTGATGCGTTTGATCTCGTCAGGATCGGTGATGCGCTGGCCTGCGGGATCGAAGTAGGCGAATTTTCCGCGCAGTTTTTTGCGGGTGATACCGGGCTGCGTGTCATCGACGTAATGCAGATCCGAAGGCAACACCTCGGTGAGCGCAGTATCGGGCATGGCGGACTTCCTTCGCGGCAATTCAGGCTGTTAAAGCCATTGACCGCGCGTCATGACGGTCGTGCCCGCAGATTTACGCCAGTACCGCGACAGCCTTGATCTGGGCCCACAATGACTGGCCCGGATGCACGCCAAGCTGATCCCGTGAATAGCGAGTGATGCGCGCCAGCAACGGTGTGCCCCCGGCATCGAGGCGGATGAGCACGTGGGCGGCGTTATCGGCCGGTTGTTCGCTGACGACCGTGACCGGCAGGCGATTGAGGATGCTGCTGAACTCGCTGTTTTGCAGAGTCAGGCTGATGTCGCGCGCGTGAACCTTGCAACGCAATCTCTGGCCCGTCGTCATCGGCGCGTGGGTCACGCGGATGTTCAGTGACGAGTCCGGCAGTTGCAGGGTGAGCAATTGATAGTCGGCATCGTAGCCGCTGACCTGGCCTTCGATGATCACGCCGGCGTCGTTGTCCATGGCCAGGGGCAGGTCGAGCCGCGCCAGGGTTTCGCCAATCGGACCGCTGGCCAGCGCTTTGCCGTCGCTGAGCAACACCAGGTGATCGGCGAGCCTGGCCACTTCGTCCTGAGCATGACTGACATACAGCACCGGGATTTCCAGTTCGTCGTGCAGGCGTTGCAGGTAGGGCAGGATTTCGCTTTTGCGCTGACTGTCGAGGGCCGCCAAAGGCTCGTCCATCAGCAGCAGTCTGGGACTGGTCAACAGCGCGCGAGCGATGCCGACACGCTGGCGCTCACCGCCGGACAAGTGCTGAGGGTGACGATCGAGCAAGTGGCCGATGCCTAGCAGTTCTGTGGCTTGGGTCATGTCGACCCGGCGCTGCGCCTTGGGAATTCGCTTGAGGCCGAATTGCAGATTGGCCAACACCGACAGGTGCGGAAACAGGCTGGCTTCTTGAAAGACATAGCCGAGCGCGCGTTTGTGCGGCGGCACGAAAATACCTTGTTCGCTGTCCTGCCAGACCTCGTCATTGATGCGGATAAACGCCTGCGGCGCGCGTTCAAGCCCGGCGATGCAGCGCAGGCACGTGGTCTTGCCCGATCCGGACTGACCGAACAGCGCGGTCACGCCGCGACCGGGCATCTGCAGATCGACATCGAGGCTGAAGCCCGACCAGGCCAGTTTCAGACGTGCATCAATCATCGATCAGCTCCAGCCCGCGCGGGTCTTGCGGCTGGAATACAGCGCCAGCAACACCAGAAACGAAAACACCAGCATCGCCCCGGCGAGCCAGTGCGCCTGCGCGTACTCCATGGCTTCGACGTGGTCGTAGATTTGTACGGAAACTACCCGGGTCTTGTCGGGAATATTCCCACCGATCATCAGCACCACACCGAATTCGCCGACGGTGTGGGCGAAGCCGAGGATTGCCGCAGTGATGAAGCCGGGACGGGCCAGGGGCAGAATCACGCTGAAAAAAGTGTCCCAAGGATTGGCGCGTAATGTCGCGGCCACTTCCAGTGGGCGAGTGCCGATCGCGGAGAAGGCGTTTTGCAACGGCTGCACCACGAACGGCATGGAATAGAGCACCGAGCCGATCACAAGGCCGGTGAAGCTGAAGGTCAAGGTGCCAAGCCCCAGCCATTGGGTGAAATGACCAATGAAGCCATTGGGGCCAAGGGCCAGCAGCAGATAGAAACCGATGACCGTCGGTGGCAGCACCAACGGCAGGGCAACAATCGCGCCGATGGGGCCGCGCAACCAGGAGCGGCTGCGCGACAACCACAGGGCAATCGGAGTGCCGACGACCAGCAGGATCGCGGTGGTCAGGGACGCCAGTTTCAGGGTCAGCCAGATCGCCGCAAAATCGGCACTCGTGAGCGACATTTACAGCTGGTAACCGTAGGACTTGATGACCGCAGCGGCTTTCGGGCCTTTGAGGTAATCAACCAGCGCTTTGGCAGCGGCGTTGTCCTTGCCCTTGTTGAGGATCACCGCGTCTTGCTTGATCGGGTCGTGCATGCTCGCCGGAACGATCCACGCCGAGCCGCTGCTGACCTTGCCGTCCTTGTAGATCTGCGACAGGGCGACGAAGCCCAGCTCGGCGTTGCCGGTGGACACGAACTGATAGGCCTGGGTGATGTTCTGGCCTTCGACGATCTTGGTCTTGGTGGCTTCAGTCAGTTTCAGTTTTTCCAGCACCTGAGTGGCGGCCAGACCATAAGGGGCGGCTTTCGGGTTGGCGATGGACAGATGCTGGTACTCGTTTTTCTTCAGAACGTCGCCTTTGGCATCGACGTAACCTTCCTTGGCCGACCACAGCGCCAGGGTGCCGATGGCGTAGGTGAAGCGCGAACCTTTGACGGTGTCGCCTTCTTTCTCGAGTTTTTCAGGGGTGGTGTCATCGGCCGAGAGGAACACCTCGAACGGCGCGCCGTTTTTGATCTGGGTGTAGAACTGGCCGGTAGCGCCGTATGCAGCGACCAGTTTGTGCCCGGTGTCTTTTTCGAAATCGGCGGCAATCGCCTGGATTGGCGCGGTGAAGTTGGCCGCGACCGCGACTTGCACTTCGTCAGCCTGCGCGGCGCCGATGGCGAATACCGCGAGCAGGGCAGGGGCAAAACGTGAGGCACGATTGATCATGTAACGGCTCCGTGGGTGGCAAGTGCAGTGGGCAGTTGTTATTGGAAGGTAGACTGCGCCGATGCGAGGGGGCGAAACGCTATATAGCGAAATATATAGCGAAATGCCGCCAAACGGGAAGCACTGCTTTGAAACGGGTGAGGGCGCCACGCTCCTCACCCGTTCGGGGTCATCATCGCGTCAGTTTTGCCAGTGCGCCTACCGCCAGTTGCCGGGTCAGTTCAGCGGTGCCGAGGTCTTTGCCGAGCGTGAACGCCTGGCCGGCCCAGAGGTTGCTGAACTCCGCCTCACCCTTCGCGCGCAACGGCATCAAGGCACCGCCTGCCAGTGGAAAGGCAGGGGCCTTGTCCGACATCGGGCCCAGCTCCCGCATCACCCGATTGAGAATCCCCCGCGCCGGGCGTCCGGTAAACAGGTTGGTCACCGCCGTCTCGCTTTCCTTGGCGGTACGCAAGGCCTTGTGGTGCGACGCACTGACTTTCGCTTCCGGGGTAAACAGATACGCTGTCCCGACCTGAACCGCTGAAGCGCCGAGCAGGAACGCTGCCGCCACGCCGCGCGCATCGGCAATCGCACCAGCAGCAATCACCGGCACGCTGACCGCGTCGACCACTTGCGGCACCAGGGCAAACGTACCGACCTGGCTGCTCAGGTCAGCGCTGAGGAACATCCCGCGATGGCCACCGGCCTCGTAACCCATGGCGATGATCGCGTCGCAACCGTTCTGCTCCAGCCAGATCGCTTCGTCGACGGTGGTCGCCGATGAGATGATTTTCGCACCGGTGGCCTTGACCCGATCCAGCAGGGATTTTTCCGGCAGACCGAAGTGGAAGCTCACCACTTCAGGGCGAAACTCTTCCAGCACTTCGCAGGCGGCGGCATCGAAGGGCGCGCGGTTGGAGACCGGCGTCGGTGCATCGAAATCGACACCCAGTTCGCGATAGTAGGGTTCCAGCAGGTTTTTCCAGTCACGGGCCTTTTGCTCATCGGCGGCCGGCGGTTGATGGCAGAAGAAGTTGACGTTGAACGGCTTGCTCGTGCCCTGGCGAATGGTCTTCAGCTCTTCGCGCAGTTGCTCGATGGTCAGCATCGCGGCCGGCATCGAACCGAGGCCACCGGCGTTGCACGCTGCGATGACCATGGATGAGTTGGTGGCACCGGCCATGGGGCCCTGGATGATTGGCAGTTCGATGCCGAACAGGTCAAGAATGCGGGTATCAGGCCATTGGCTCATGGAATAGCTTCTCCGACAACAAAACAGGGCAGGGACGGTAGCAGCCGGTTTTTTAACGCAAAGCCACCCCCATGACCAGCACAGATTTGTAGCTTGAACAGCCGGCGTTGGCTCGGCGTTCGGGCCCGATTGGCTAAAGGTCGAGTGGGGCAAAATGTTGCAGTGTGCTATTTCAATCCCTCGACATCCTGAATTCCACCCGTGAGAGGCAGTCATGTTCAAAGGCATTTTGATCGACAAAGACGACAGCGGTTATCGCGCCAACCTGCAGGAGATCAACGACGAGCAGTTGCCGGAGGGCGATGTGACGGTACGCGTCGCTTACAGCACGCTGAATTTCAAGGACGGCCTGGCGATCACCGGCAGCAGCCCGGTGGTGCGCAAGTTTCCGATGGTGCCGGGGATCGATCTGGCGGGCACCGTTGAAGTCAGTTCGCACCCGGACTACAAGGTCGGCGATGCGGTTTTGCTCAACGGCTGGGGCGTCGGTGAAAACCACTGGGGCGGTCTGGCGCAAAAAGCGCGATTGAACGGTGACTGGCTGATTCCGCTGCCCAAGGCATTCACCGCCGCGCAAGCCATGGCCATCGGCACGGCCGGTTATACGGCGATGCTGTGCGTCATGGCGCTGGAACGCAACGGCGTGACCCCGCAACAGGGCGAAGTGCTGGTGACCGGTGCCAACGGCGGCGTCGGCAGTTTTGCCATCGCATTGTTGAGCAAGCTGGGCTACCGCGTGGTCGCTTCGACCGGTCGGGTGTCGGAACACGAATACCTGAAACAACTGGGTGCCAGCGAAATCATTGATCGCGCCACTCTTTCCGAACCCGGCAAGCCGCTGGGCAAGGAGCGCTGGGCGGGTGTCATCGATTCAGTCGGCAGTCACACGCTGGCCAATGCCTGCGCCAGCACACGGGCCGAAGGCACCGTGGCTGCGTGCGGTCTGGCTCAGGGCATGGACTTCCCGGCCTCAGTCGCGCCGTTCATTTTGCGTGGCGTGACGCTGGCCGGGATCAACAGCGTGACCCAACTCAAGGCCCGCCGCATCGAGGCCTGGGATCGTCTGGCGAAGGATCTGGATTTTGCCCTTTTGCCACTGATCAGCCATGAAATCAGCCTCGGCGAAGCTATCGACGCGGCACCGAAGTTGCTGGCGGGGCAACTCCGGGGGCGAGTTGTAGTTGATGTGAATCGCTGATTACTGTCGGGTTTTGCCTTCACGCTCGAGCAATTCGCGCTTGCGCTCCACGCCCCAGCGGTAGCCGCTGAGATTGCCGTCGCTGCGCACCACGCGGTGGCAAGGAATGGCCACTGCGAGGCTGTTGGCGCCGCAAGCCTGAGCCACTGCGCGCACGGCTTTTGGCGAGCCGATACGCAAGGCGATATCCGCATAGCTGGCGGTGCTGCCGACCGGTATTTCGCGCAGCGCCTGCCACACCCGTTCCTGAAACGCCGTGCCGCGCACATCCAGCGGCAAATTCAGGCCGATGGCAGGCGCTTCGATGAAGCCGACGACGCGGGCGATCAGCTGTTCGAACTCGGTGTCGGCGCCGATCAGGTTGGCCCGGCGAAACTGGTCCTGCAGGTCGCACACCAATTGGTGCGGATCGTCCCCCAACAGAATCGCGCAGATCCCGCGCTCGCTCTGTGCCACTAGAATGGCGCCGAGCGAGCACTGGCCGACGGCGAAGCGGATGTCGTTGTTCTGGCCGGCGGCCCGGAAGTCGCCGGGTTTCATGCCCAGCACCTGATCGGCCGCCTCGTAGAAACGGCTGTTGGAATTAAAGCCGGCGTCATACAGCGCTTCGGTCACCGAGCCGCCGTCGGCCAGACGCTGACGAACCCGGCGCGAGCGATGCGCGGCGGCGTAACCTTTGGGCGTCAGGCCCGTTGCGGCTTTGAACACACGATGAAAATGGAAGGCGCTCAGGCCGGCGGTTTCGGCGAGATCGTTGAGCGCCGGCAGGTTTTCCGACGCCTCGATCTGTCGGCAGGCTGCGGCAACGGTGGCGGCGTGCTGTGCAGCGACTTCGGTCTGATCCTTGCTCGCCCGTTTGCTGGGGCGATAGCCCGCTGCCTCGGCGTCCTCGGCGGTGTCGAAGAACTCGACGTTCTGCGGTTTCGGCAAGCGCGCCAGGCTGCTGGGGCGGCAATAGATGCCGGTGGTTTTCACGGCATAGACAAACTGGCCGTCCGCCCGAGGGTCGCGTGCGACGACAGCGGCCCAGCGTGGATCGTCTTCAGTGTTCAGCGAGGTGGAAAGCGTTTTCATGATGGAGAGTCCGTTGACCTGTTGAATTTCAGGTTAACCAGTGCCACCGGCCGGAACACTCCGACCCTTGCGGTCAAACTTTGCAGGATTATCCAGCGGTGCGAAACGTCAGGTTGAAGCGCTGTTCGCCAAGGCGCGGGTGCCGGCCAGGCTTGATCGGCAGGATGCCGTGATAGCGCAGTCGGTCGACGCCGCCCCAGATCACCATGTCGCCGTGCAGCAGCGAAATCTTCTGGCTCCTGTCGCCGCGAGCGAAACCGCCGAACAGAAATGTTGCGGGCAAGCCCAATGACAGAGAAACGATCGGCGCTTCGTAGGCGTTTTCGTCTTTGTCCTGATGCAACGACATCTTCGCGCCTGGGACATAACGATTGATCAGGCAGGAATCCGGTACGAAGTCGGCAAATCCGGCGCGATTCGCTGCGGTCTGGGCCAGCTCGCGAAACACCTCGGGCATGGCTGGCCAGGGTTGGTGGCTCACGGGATCTTCGGATGAATAGCGGTAGCCGCTTCGATCGGTGATCCAGCCCAGTGCGCCGCAACTGCTGGTGGCCACCGACATACTGAAGCCCCCGGGCGTCATCATGTGGCGCAATGGGGCACGGGTGATGATCGATTCCAGCGCCGGCAACAACTGCTCGATTTGCGGCAGGGCAAAGCCGCGCAGCACCCAGGACTGCTCGCCGATCTGTTCGGCGCGCCGGGGCTGCTCGGATTCTGTGTCGGCGAACAGATCGAAGTTGGTTTGCATGATCGTCAGGTCGCGTCGTGGAAGATGATGCCCAGAGTATGCCGTTTTCCGCTGTGCAGTCGGCTGACACCGTGGCGCATCGTCACCCGATAGTCGCCGCGCACGCCTTTGACCGGGCGCTGGTTGACGGCAAAGATCAGCGCGTCGCCTTTTCTCAGGTCCATCACCAGCGGACGGGACTGCATTCTCGGACGTTGTTCGGTCATGACGAACTCACCGCCGGTGAAGTCTTCGCCAGGTTCTGACAGAAGAATCGCCACCTGCAACGGAAATACATGTTCGCCGTACAGGTCCTGATGCAGACAGTTGTAGTCCTGCGGACCGTATTGCAGCAAGAGCGGGGTAGGTCGCAGTTGACCGGCGGCGTGACAGCGTTCGAGAAACTCGCTGTGTTGCTCTGGAAAGCGCGCTGGCAGGCCCATTCGTTCATGCCAGCGGTTGGCCAGAGGCACGAGTCGCGGGTAAAGCGCGCTGCGCAGGCGTTCCACCACGGGGGGAAGCGGATAGCGCAGGTATTTGTAATCCCCGCGCCCGAAACCGTGGCGGGCCATGATGACCTGGGATCGAAACGGTTCACTTTGTGGGTAAAGCGCACTCAACCGATCACAGGTGTCCGGGCGCAGCAGCGTGCGGATGACGGCACAACCGTCCTGATCCAGTTGCTGCTCCAGAGCAATCCAGTCGAGCGCATCGAGCGGGGAGGCGGGTGAGGGTGACATGCTGATTCCTTGGCTTACATTCAGGTATCAGTCTGGGCCGTCCACCCGGTCGCAACACTCCGCCGCTTGCGGTCGAATTTCGTCCGGGTCTTACAGGGCCTTGCTGACGCTGATGTCGCTGATCACATCATCGCTCTGGCCATGCAGGGCATCCAGTGCGGCCTTGGCTTCTTCCGGCGTGCCGTTTTCCAGCTGGGCGAACTCGAAGCGGCGTTCACCGTTGAGTTTGTACTTGATCACGTATTTGGTCGTTTGGGCCACGTTGATGCTTACCTGTCTGCGTTGGCGGAACTGCTCAGCTGAGTTTGGAGCTGGAGCGGCGAATGATCTTGATCGAGTGCGTCAGGGTCGGCTTGCGGGTCACGCTGATCGCCCGGCGATTGACGGTGTCGATGGTGATGTTCCAGAAACCGGTGCTCGGGGCGGTAATGCGGGCCGGGAACGTGTCGAAAGCACCGCCGTGATAGGTGTGACGGCCGCCATTCTTGAAGCTGCGGAAGTTGGCGTCGTTCATCAAGCGGATGTTGCAGGTTTGCGAGCATTGGATGACGACGATGTCGTCTTCGTTGAGGTGCTCGCGTTGGTGAATGAATTTCATGGGCGCCTCCAGAAGGGCTTTTTCTACAAAATCAAAACGATAGCATTGTCGATTGGCGCAGTTTATCAGCCCGGACAGGTTATTATCCGGCTGTCAGACAACGCTTTGACAATTAAAAACAGATATTCACGATTCTATGTGAGTTAAATGCAGCAGGCCTCGGAGAAAAACGGCATTCGTGCTGTCGGAGGGTCTTTATCGGAGGTTTTGTATGAAGTGGGGTGTGGTGATTCTGCCGTTGGCATTGGCTATGGGTGGTTGCGCAAGCGTTTCGGAAATCAATGAAACGTTGCCGACCATGAACGTCATTTCCGGCAAGAAACCCCATGAATATGCTGAGTGCCTGGCTGAAAAGCTGTCCAGCAGCCGGGGTGCCCTGCAGGTAGAGCGGAACAAGGACGAAGTCCGGGTCATCGTTCCGGGCAAGCTGGGATCGGGTCCGGCCGCGGTGTTTGACATCGAGGATCGCTCCGGTGGCAGCAGCATCAAGCTGCACGAGCGGATGTCCAATGTGCCGCTGCGTCCATGGGATGTGCGCAAAGCCGCCACGGCCTGTATTTCCGGCTGATAGACTGTCAGCAGTCAGCATTGATGCCGTCACAGCGTTGCTGTGGCGGCATTGTCATTTCTGGAGAGGTGAATGAAGAGAGAGCAGGTGCGGGAGCGACACAAGGAAGGGCTCATTGCGGCGACCCATGTGATCCAGAACCCGGCGAATCCGGGGGAGTGGATCGTGTTTTTCAAGAAAAGCGCCGGTCGCAGTTACTTTCTGGTCGACGATAACGACGAAGTCGAGTCCTTCAACCGGCTCGACGACCTGATCGAGGTCGTGCGCGGGCTGGGGATCAAGTTCGCCGAAATTCACATGTAAGGCTATTTACACACGACCACCACGCTACGGGTTTTGTAATTACCGACATCGACGCCCAGCGTCTTGTCGTCTTCCTTGGGCGCCGGTGTGCCGTCGGTCCCGACGATGCGGTAACCGGTTCCGGCGCACGATGCGTCCGCCTTTTCATAACAGGTGGCCCAGGAATTGGCTTCGCCGGAGCAGTCGATGCTCAACCCTTGTTCTCCGTTGTTCAGGTAGGTGGTCTGCGAGGTGGCGCAGCCGGCCAGGGCCGCGAGCGCAATCAGGGGCAGGAAGCTGATGAAGGGGCGGTTGATCATGGCAATGTCGTCTTCGAGGATGAGGGGGCTAGACGCTATGACAGCGCCGGCATGAAAAGGTTATAGCGATTGGCCACGTCTTTGTGCGCAGTCCAAAAAAAGCCCTGCGCGAAGGCAGGGCCGGGATTCGTCGTTGCGGATCAGTCTTGATCCTTGCCGCGACGTTTCGGTGCAGGAGGCGTGTAATCAAGCACCGCGGCTACTTCAATCGCCATCGCTTCAGTGGGCAACGGGCCGGACACATCTTCGCCGTTGGCGGCGGTGATATGCCACTGGCCATCTTTCCCCTTGGCGACGGTGTACCCATTGATGATTTTTGCTGCGGACATCTAACGGCCTCGTTGGCTGGTTCAAAGGCGCCATGATAACGGTAAATCGGCGATCTGGCGCAGGTCGATGAGGTGTTCCGAGATCTTTGGGCTACGCTGATTGCGCAGCCTCTGCGAGCGGATTGAACTATCCGCCGGAATATTTCTCTATGTTGACATCGGTTAGCCAGTGCGGGGCATTGTAAGGTGCGCTCCGCCTGATTAGACTGCGCCGAAACTCGTACACACAGCCCTTTCAAGGACTTATATGATCAAGAAATGCTTGTTCCCAGCAGCCGGTTACGGTACTCGCTTCCTCCCAGCGACTAAGGCCATGCCCAAAGAAATGCTGCCGGTGGTAAACAAGCCACTGATCCAGTACGGCGTCGAAGAAGCTCTGGATGCTGGCCTGAACGAAATCTCCATCGTGACCGGCCGTGGCAAGCGTGCCCTGGAAGACCACTTCGACATCAGCTATGAGCTGGAAAACCAGATCAAAGGCACCGACAAGGAAAAATACCTGGTCGGTATCCGCAAGCTGTTGGACGAGTGCTCGTTCTCCTACACCCGTCAGACCGAAATGAAAGGCCTGGGTCACGCGATCCTGACCGGCCGCCCGCTGATCGGTGACGAGCCGTTCGCCGTGGTGCTGGCGGACGACCTGTGCGTCAACCTTGAAGGCGACGGCGTGCTGACCCAGATGGTCAAGCTGTACAAGCAGTTCCGCTGCTCGATCATTGCCATCCAGGAAGTCGATCCGCAGGAAACCAGCAAGTACGGCGTGATCGCTGGCGAAATGATCCGCGACGACATCTACCGCGTACACAGCATGGTCGAGAAGCCAAAGCCGGAAGACGCACCGTCGAACCTGGCGATCATCGGCCGTTACATCCTGACCCCGGACATCTTCGACCTGATCGAACAGACCGAGCCAGGCAAAGGCGGTGAAATCCAGATCACCGACGCCCTGATGAAACAAGCCCAGAACGGCTGCGTGATGGCCTACAAGTTCAAGGGCAAGCGTTTCGACTGCGGTGGTGCTGAAGGCTACATCGAAGCAACCAACTTCTGCTTCGAGAACTTCTACAAGACTGGCAAGGCTTACTGATAAAGCCTGATCTGCCTGCACGAAAAAGCCACCTTCGGGTGGCTTTTTCATTTTCCGCCCCTTTATCGGCAGGAGTACTTGCCCAACGGACGACGGCGGGTATGCTGATCGCCTGCCGAGGAGATAGAAATGGCCTACGATTTTGACCTTTATGTGATTGGCGCCGGTTCCGGCGGTGTGCGGGCTGCGCGTTTTGCTGCCGGGTTCGGTGCGAAAGTGGCGGTGGCCGAGAGCCGTTATCTGGGCGGTACTTGCGTCAACGTCGGTTGCGTACCGAAAAAACTGTTGGTGTACGGCGCTCACTTTGCCGAAGACTTCGAACAATCCTCGGGTTTTGGCTGGAGCCTGGGTGAGGCGGATTTCGATTGGGCCACGCTGATTGCCAACAAGGATCGCGAGATCAATCGCCTGAACGGCATTTATCGCAATCTGCTGGTCAACAGCGGTGTGACGCTGCATGAAGCCCACGCGAAAATCGTTGGTCCGCACGAAGTTGAGGTCAACGGCGAGCGCTACACCGCGAAAAATATTCTGATCGCCACCGGTGGCTGGCCGCAGATCCCCGAGATTCCGGGGCATGAGCATGCGATCAGCTCGAACCAGGCGTTCTTCCTCAAAGAACTGCCCAAGCGTGTACTGGTCGTCGGTGGCGGTTACATTGCCGTCGAATTTGCCGGAATTTTCCATGGCTTGGGCGCCAACACGACATTGTTGTATCGCGGGGATCTGTTCCTGCGTGGTTTCGACGGTTCGGTTCGCAAGCATCTGCAGGAAGAACTGACCAAGCGCGGTCTGGATTTGCAATTCAATGCCGACATTGCCCGCATCGACAAGCAATCCGACGGCAGCCTGAAGGCGACCCTCAAGGATGGTCGCGTACTGGAAGCGGATTGTGTGTTCTACGCCACCGGCCGACGTCCGATGCTGGACAATCTGGGGCTGGAAAATACTGAGGTGCAGCTCGACGACAAGGGCTTCATCAAAGTCGACGAGCAATATCAAACCACCGAGCCGTCAATTCTGGCGCTGGGCGATGTCATCGGTCGTGTGCAGTTGACGCCAGTGGCGCTGGCTGAAGGCATGGCAGTGGCACGGCGCCTGTTCAAACCTGAGCAATACCGCCCAGTGGATTACAAGATGATCCCCACGGCAGTGTTCAGTCTGCCGAACATCGGTACCGTCGGCCTGACCGAAGAAGAGGCGCGGGAAGCGGGTCACGAAGTCGTGATCTACGAAAGCCGCTTCCGGCCGATGAAGCTGACCCTGACGGACTGCCAGGAGCGCACGCTGATGAAACTGGTGGTCGATGGCAAGTCCGACAAGGTGCTGGGCTGTCACATGGTCGGGCCGGATGCTGGCGAGATCGTGCAAGGTCTGGCGATCGCGTTGAAGGCTGGCGCCACCAAGCGTGACTTCGACGACACCATCGGGGTGCACCCGACGGCGGCCGAAGAATTTGTCACCATGCGTACGCCGGTCGGCGCTTAAGTCTTTTTCGGTTCTGCTGCGTCTGGCGCTGCCGCAACGGTGGTGGCCAGGCGCAGGCTGTCTTGCGCCTTGGTCAACTCCTTCTCCAATGACTGATTGAGCTGCGACTGCTCGTCGACGTTTTGCTTGAGCGTCTGGCTTTCCAGCAGCGCCACGCGCAGACGTTCCTGGAGGAGGGTGCGCTCGCTGTCGACGCGGGACACTTGCTCCAGCAATTGATCCTGACGCTGATTGCTGTGTTTGAGCTGATCCTGCATCAGGCTTAGTTCGCGTACGGTGCCGCGATTTTCGGTCAGCAGGCGTTCGTTGTCGCGGTGCAGCTGGGTGATTTCGTCCTGGCGTACCAGTGCGCTTTGCTGCGCCTGACGCAGCTCCATCTGCAACTGCTGCACCTGGGTTTCGTGACGACTTTGTTCCTGCTCGCGCTGTTCCTTGATGGCGTTGCGGTAGTGCTCAAGCGCATCGCGGGCGTGCAGGTGCTTTTCTTCCAGCGAGCGGATCTGCTCGTCCTTGTCCTGCAAGCGCAATTCAAAATCGGCCAGCGCCTGATTCAGCCCGGCGTTGCGGGTCTGTTCGGTCTGTAGCATCGAGCGGGTGTCGCTCAGGGCTTCGGATTCCTTGGTCAGCGCGGCGGCCTGAATGTCGTGCTTCTTCTCCAGTTGCGCGTGATCCTGACGAAGCTGATTCAGCTCGTCCTCCAGCGCCTGACGCTGTTGCTCGTACTGCTCGCGCGCCTGATCAATCGGCTCCTGAGCCTGTTCTTTCAAGCGTTGGGCAAGGCGCGTGACGAGCGCCAGCAGCTCGTCATCGATGGGCTCTGCCGAACGATCGGCCGGTTCGCTGCCGTCATCGAGCTCCTTCAGGTAGCGATGAATCGTGGTTTTGGAACCCGTATTGCCCAGCTCGATGCGTACTGCGTCGATGCTGGGGTGTTCGCCACGGGCGAGGATCGCTGTGCGCGCGATCTGAACTACTGCTTTGTTAACACCGCCACGGGCCATATCTGCTCCTACCATTTCGTACTGTGGTACATGCCACCAAAGTACGCAGTGTACCATGTTGAAAATAAAGTGAAACAAGCACCGATAAACGGGCGGGATATACTGGTATTACCCCATGTGAAACCCCTAAAATCGGTTTCCGCACAAACCCTCAGTACGCCGCGAGAAAATCAGCCCATGAGCGATATCGATCGCTATCTGCAAGCCGCCACCCGTGACAACACCCGCCGCAGCTATCGTTCGGCCGTCGAGCATTTCGAAACGGTCTGGGGTGGGTTCCTGCCCGCGACAGCGGACAGCATCGCGCGGTATCTGGTGGCGCATGCCGGCGTGCTGTCGGTCAACACGCTGAAGTTGCGTCTGTCGGCGCTGGCGCAGTGGCACAACAGTCAGGGCTTCGCCGATCCCACCAAGTCGCCGGTGGTGCGCAAAGTGTTCAAGGGCATTCGTGCGCTGCATCCCGCGCAGGAAAAGCAGGCCGAGCCGCTGCAGCTGCGCGATCTTGAGCAGACCGTCGCCTGGCTTGAGCAGGAAATGAAGGACGCTAGAGAGAATCAGGACCGGCCGCTGTTGCTCAGAGCCTGCCGTGATCGGGCTTTAATCCTGCTGGGCTTCTGGCGCGGCTTTCGTAGTGATGAATTGTGTCGGGTGCAGATCGAACACGTGCAGGCGCACGCCGGCAGCGGTATCACCCTTTACCTGCCGCGTAGCAAGGGCGACCGGGAAAACCTCGGTCAGACCTATCAGGCTCCGGCGTTATTGAAGCTATGCCCGGTGCAGGCTTACATCGAATGGATCACCGAAGCGGCACTGGTGCGAGGTCCGGTATTTCGCGCCGTCGACCGCTGGGGCAATCTGAGCGAGGAGGGTTTGCACGCCAACAGCGTGATTCCGTTGCTGCGTCAGGCCCTGGAGCGCGCGGGGATCTCCGCCGAGCGCTACACCAGCCATTCCCTGCGACGCGGCTTCGCAACGTGGGCCCATCAAAGCGGCTGGGATCTCAAATCATTGATGAGTTACGTGGGCTGGAAGGATATGAAGTCCGCCATGCGCTATGTTGAAGCGAGCCCCTTTCACGGGATGGCCCGGATTACGGATAAGCCGCTGTCGCCGTAGATATCGTTTTCTTCTATTAATACCCTCAGCTAATAGCGAAAACAAATCAGCAGCATCAGGTTTGCCAATGAGCCATCCGTCGAGTGACTGGGTAGGATTCACCCATCGAATTCACAACCCTAACGGAGAGTCATCAATGCCTATCATCAACAGCCAAGTAAAACCGTTCAAAGCTACCGCGTTCAAAAACGGCGACTTCGTACAAGTCTCGGACGCTGACCTGAAAGGCAAATGGTCCGTAGTGTTCTTCTACCCGGCCGACTTCACTTTCGTTTGCCCAACCGAGCTCGAAGACCTGGCTGACAACTACGCCGCCTTCCAGAAACTGGGCGTAGAGATCTACAGCGTTTCGACCGACACCCACTTTGCCCACGCTGCCTGGCACAACACTTCGCCAGCCATCGGCAAAATCCAGTACACCATGATCGGCGACCCGACTCAGGTCATCTCCCGCAACTTCGACGTGCTGATCGAAGAAGCTGGTCTGGCGGATCGTGGCACCTTCGTGATCAACCCTGAAGGCCAGATCAAAATCGTTGAACTGAACGATGGCGGCGTTGGCCGTGACGCTTCCGAGCTGCTGCGCAAAATCAAGGCTGCTCAGTACGTTGCTGCTCACCCAGGCGAAGTTTGCCCGGCCAAATGGAAAGAAGGCGAGGCCACTCTGGCTCCGTCCCTGGACCTGGTCGGCAAGATCTAAGTCTGTGACACGCAATGCAGGGCGGGACTCCGCACCTACTTAAGTAAGCTGCACCGCCCAATAGAAAAGCCCGGGCGAGATTCGCTCGGGCTTTTTTTCGCCTCAAATAAAGTCAGGAGATCGCCCGTATGTTGGACGCCAATCTTAAAGCCCAGTTGAAATCGTACCTGGAACGGGTCACCCAGCCGATCGAGATCGTTGCTTCACTCGACGACGGTGCGAAATCCCGTGAAATGCTCGACCTGCTGAAAGACGTTGCCAGTCTTTCGCACCAGATTACCTTGATCGACAGCGGCGACGATGCGCGAAAACCGTCGTTCTCGGTCAACCGCCCCGGTGCCGATATCAGCCTGCGTTTCGCCGGCATCCCGATGGGCCATGAATTCACTTCGCTGGTGCTGGCCCTGCTGCAAGTCGGCGGCCACCCTTCGAAGGCCAGTGTCGAAGTGATCGAACAGATCCGCTCGCTCAAGGGCGAGTTCAACTTCGAGACTTACTTCTCGCTGTCCTGCCAGAACTGCCCGGACGTCGTTCAGGCGCTGAACCTGATGGCCGTGCTGAACCCGAACATCCGCCACGTCGCCATCGACGGCGCGCTGTTCCAGGACGAAGTCAACGATCGCAAGATCATGGCTGTGCCGAGCATTTACCTGAACGGCGAAAACTTCGGCCAGGGCCGCATGGGCCTGGAAGAAATCCTCGCCAAGCTCGACACCGGCGCAATCGAGCGTCAGGCCGAGAAAATCAGCGCCAAGCAAGCCTTTGATGTGCTGGTGGTCGGCGGTGGCCCGGCCGGTGCTTCGGCGGCGATCTACGCCGCACGTAAAGGCATTCGCACCGGTGTTGCAGCCGAGCGCTTCGGCGGTCAGGTGCTGGACACCATGGCCATCGAGAACTTCATTTCCGTGCAGGAAACCGAAGGCCCGAAACTGGCGACCGCGCTGGAAGAACACGTCAAACAGTACGACGTCGACATCATGAACCTGCAACGCGCCGACAAGCTGATCCCCGGCAAGAATGGCGAGCTGCATGAGGTTCACTTCGCCAGCGGCGCGACCCTCAAGGCCAAGAGCGTGATTCTGGCGACCGGCGCGCGCTGGCGTGAAATGAACGTGCCGGGCGAGCAGGAATACCGCAACAAAGGCGTGGCGTACTGCCCGCACTGTGACGGTCCGCTGTTCAAAGGCAAGCGTGTGGCAGTGATTGGCGGCGGTAACTCCGGCGTCGAAGCGGCTATCGATCTGGCCGGTATCGTCTCTCACGTCACCTTGCTGGAGTTCGACGTTCAGTTGCGTGCCGACGCCGTTTTGCAACGCAAGCTGCACAGCCTGCCGAACGTCACCGTGATCACCAGTGCGCTGACCACCGAAGTCACCGGTGACGGTCAAAAGGTCAACGGCCTGCGCTACAAGGATCGCAATACTGACGAACTGCGCACGGTCGAGCTGGAAGGGATCTTCGTGCAGATCGGTCTGCTGCCCAACACCGATTGGCTCAAAGGCACCATCGAGCTGTCGCCGCGCGGCGAGATCATTGTCGACAACCGAGGTGAAACCTCGATCCCGGGTATCTTCGCTGCCGGCGACGTGACCACCGTGCCTTACAAGCAGATCGTGATTGCAGTGGGCGAGGGCGCCAAGGCTTCCCTCAGTGCTTTCGATCACCTGATCCGCACTTCGGCTCCGGCGTAAATCCCGGGCCTGAAAAAGAAAAACCCTCATCAGCGATGATGGGGGTTTTTCTTTGCGTGTTGCTTTTTACCCAGGTCCAGCTTTACAGCGGAGCTGGCTGAATGATCTCGACCCAGTAGCCATCCGGATCCTTGATGAACGCCAAGCTCTTCATGCGGCCATCGGTCAGGCGCTTCTGGAAGTCGCAGCCCAGTTCTTCAAAGCGCGCGCAGGCAGCGACGATGTCCGGTACCGAGATGCAGATGTGACCGAAACCGCGCGGGTCGGTATTGCCGTTGTGGTAGGCGAAATCCGCGTCGTTCTCGGTGCCGTGGTTGTGGGTCAGTTCCAGAATGCCGGGAATCGACTTCATCCACTCGGTGCGCGCAGCGGCGTCGGCCGGGATCTGCGATTTGTCGACCAGGGCGAGGAAGTACAGGCTGAATTCCGCTTCCGGGAAGTCACGTTTTTCTACCAGCGAGAAACCCAGTACGCGGGTGTAGAAATCCAGCGACTTGGTGATGTCTTTGACGCGCAGCATGGTGTGGTTGAACACGAAGTTGCGGGTTGCGCTGTCCGGGGTGGCGGTGACGCCAGGGAAAGTGTTCAGTTCTTGCAGGCTCATGAGCCCTCCGTAACAAATTGGGGCGAGTGAATGGGCGCAATGATACGCATGCCTGGCAGCATCGCCAAACCGAAAGCGCGGGCTTGCCCTGCGAGCGGGCGGGCCTCAGACTTTACGGCTCAATCCGCGAGTGCCTCTGGTAATGATCCGACCGTTCAAATCGCTGTTCGTTTTCCTGGGTTTTTCCCTGCTTGCTCTGCCGGCATTTGCCGAGGCGCCGAGCATCACCTGGCCCGCCGGTTGGGAAGTCGAGGCGCTGCCCGAAACCTCCCCGGAAGTCTCCCGTCAGCGGGCAGTGAAGACTGACGCCGATGGCAATCAGGTGATGGTGATGGAGTTGACGATGACCCGCGTGGAAAGTGGTCATCAGGTCAACTTGCAGGGCGTGTTGCTGGAAATGCGCAAGTCGGTGCAGAAAGACTTTTTCCAGAGCGGTTATCAGAGTGTCTGCAACAAGGTTCACGCGAGTACGCTGGGCTCGATGACTGCGCTTGAAACCACTTGTACGGTGACTGAAAACGGCCGTCATGTGTTGTCGCAAACATTGGTTGCAGCGGTCGAGGCGGATAAGGCTTACGTACTTTCGTATGCCGGGCAGGCGGAGGTTTATAAGGCGAGCGGCGACGACATAATGGCTGCGCGAAACAGCTTGAAATTCTAGTCGTCTGTTCGTGGTCAGCCTGATGTTAGATACCGGAACTGATTAAACATAAAGTTAATCTCCGGCTAACGGGGCAACATTCGGAAGCATAGTTTCAGCGCGAGAACGGTTTGAGATTCAACTTGCCCGCCAGAAAAATCGTTGCATTTGTTAAATATTGTCCGAAAAAAAGCCCTGCATATGCAGGGCTTTCATGTTTGCGAGGGATTAACCGCGCAACCAGGAATCAACGGTGGCTGCACCGTATTGTTCCTTCCAGGCTTTCAGGCCACGGTGGTTGCCACCCTTGGTCTCGATCAGCTCGCCGGTGTGCGGGTTCTGATAGACCTTGACCACGCGAGCGCGGCGGGTTTTAGGTGCGGCGGTCGATTGCAGACCGGATTTCGCCGGGTTCGGATCGAGAATGGCGATGATGTCTTTCAGGCCTTTGCCGTAGGTTTTCATCAGCCCCTGGAGCTTTTCTTCGAATTCGATTTCTTTCTTGAGCCCGGCATCGTTCTTCAGCGATTCCAGCTGCTTGAGCTGTTCCTGAAGGGCCTTTTCAGCTGCACGAAATTCAGCGAGTCTGGACAATATCTTTACTCCAATAGTGTGTTTGGCTGATACCAACCGCAAACAAAGCTATAAGCCAAGAGCCTTGAAGCGACTCGGTGATAATGGCTCACCTGCCCATCTTGCAACAGGTAAGAAAAATTGTAGTAGTTAATGCGACAAGAGTAAATCCTGACTTTTTCTTCATGTAACAACAACGCTGTTTTGTATCAATTTGGTGCGAGCTGTCGGCGAGTCAGGATTTATCCCGCCAAGTTAATGATGAGTTAATGCTTCGATGAAGTCTGCAGCCGGCATCGGTTTGCCAAAAAGGTAGCCTTGCAGAAAGTTGACATGGTGGGCTGCCAGATAATCGCACTGGGCTTGCGTCTCGACACCTTCGGCCACAATGCCCAGATCCAGTTTGGTGGAAAGCTCGATGATGCTGTCCAGAATGTGCCGGGACAGGGCGTCTTTATCGATCATGGCGACAAATGTCTGATCGATCTTGAGGAAGTCGACATTGAAAGTCCTCAAGTAGCCAAGGCTTGAATGGCCGGTACCAAAGTCGTCAATCGCGATCTTCACGCCCATTGCACGCAGCTGCGCGAACAGTTGATGGGTGATGTCGGAGGGCTCGATCAGCTCGCGTTCGGTCAACTCCAGTACCAGGCTGATGCTGCCGGGCTGGAACGCTGACAAAAATTCACGGCAATCCTCAACCAGCTCCAGATCGTGGCAGTGGCTGGCGGTGATGTTGATGCCGATGTGGAACGGCGCGGTAAAGGTTGCTGACAGCGGCCCCAGCACGACAGCAGTTTGCTGCATCAAGGCGCGGGTCATCGGCACGATCAACCCGGAGTGTTCGGCAAAGGGTATGAACAGGTCCGGACGCACCAGCCCCTCCTTGGGATGGTTCCAGCGCATCAGCACTTCCGCGCCCGACCAGCGTTTGCTGTCGCCGTGCACCACCGGTTGAAAGTACGGAATGAATTCTCCCGCCTCCAGCGCTCGCAGCATTTCATGGCTGGGCGAGGTGGAGCGCCTCTGCACGATGTAGCCGATCGCTCCCGATACCGCACCGAAGAACATCAGCAGACTGAACAGCGGCGGGTACTCGTCTTTCATGTAGCGCCAGGTTTCGCCTGCCGGAAACGCGGCGCTGACCGAGAACGCGTAGTGCGACGAGTGCAAGGTACTTTGCGCCACGGGCAACGCGGGCAGGGCGCCCTGATGCACTTTGCCGTCGGCGGAGAGCCAGTTGTTGCCGACTTGCAGCAATAACAACGTGTGCCGGCCGATCAGGCGCAGAATGTTGCTCAGGTGATAGCCGTCCAGCGTGGTCAGTGCGCCGCCGCGGCCCTCGCTCAGGCGATAGACCAGCAGCGCGGTGTCAGGCGTGACCGGGTTGCCGTTCATGAGCCACAACTTGCCCTGGGCGTAGTCGCCCGGATTCACCGCTTCCTTGAAGTCGCCGAACAGCGAACTGCAATAGAGATTGTCGTCCCACACCAGATTGGTCGAGCGCACGAACGGACGGCGAGTGACTTGTTCGCGCAACGCCAGTTTGACGGTCTCGCAGGTCTGGCCGGCCAAAGGCAACAGTTCGCGGGCGGCCTGGGCGGTGTTGTCGAGCATCAGTTCGAACTGCCGCAGGGCTTCATCGGCGGTGTGTTGCGAACTCTGCTGAAGGGCGCGTCCGGCCTGCATATAAAGAATCACGCTGCCGAGTACGATCGGCAGCAGGCCGCACAGTAATGTCACGATAATCCGGGTGCTGCGATTGCGGCGGGGCCTGACGGTCAGTGGCATTGGCGCATCCTGTCGCGATGGAGTGGGGCTCTTGATGGCAGGCGAAGCGTGCGCGCAAAGCCCGAGGTCTGAGCCCATGATAGATGGCCAATGACAGCTGCGCCGCTCAACGATAATCCAGCCGTGTTGCCAGCTGAATGAATGCCAGCGTGGCGGGCGATGCCTGGCGCTGATCCAGCACCGCCAGACCGACTTGTCGGGTGACGGCGGGAGACAGCGGTCGCTTGACATAGCGAGGGTCGGGATCGAAAGGTAACGAACTTTCAGCCACCACAGTCATCGCATCGCCCCGGCCCACGGTGTCGAGTGTGCTGAGCAGCTGCGAGCAGCGATAGCGGATGTTCGGGCTCAACCGCGCCGCGTTGAACAGGCGCGATACCAGCTCCGACGAACCTGCCTCGGTCAGCACGAACGGATCGTTGCATAAGTCTTTCAGCGTCACGGATTCGTGCGCCGCCAACGGTTGACCGAGCGGGAGCAGGGCGACCATCTGATCTTCAATCAAGGCGAACGTGTCGAAGCGCTCCTCGGGCAGCACCACAAAACCGATATCGATCCGCCGCTCCTCCAGCCACTGAATGACCTGCCGATCCGGGCCTTCATCGATGTGCACTTCGATCCCCGGATGCGCCTCGCGATACTGCTGAAGAATCCGCGGCAACAATTTGATCGAAGACGTCGGCCCGAACGAGCCGATGCGCAGCGTGCCGCGTTTCATGCCCCGCGCATCCGCCGCCTCCTGGCGCAACGTATTGGCCAAACCAAGCATCGCCCGCGCCCGCAGCAGCAATTGTTCGCCGATGTCGCTCAGTTCCACTTGGGATTGATGGCGGCGCAGCAGCTCGACGCCCAGTTCCTGTTCCAGAGATTTCAAGGCGTGGGACACCGCCGACTGGGAAATCCCCAGACGATGGGCGGCGAGGGTGAAACCGCGCAGTTCGGCCACCAGCGAGAAGATTTCGAGTTGGGTCAGGGTCATGAGTAAAGACTCATTTTACGATGATGAGGAATCAATCGAATGATACGTCATCCGTCAGTCTCATCGTTGGGAGCGTTATGAGTTGTCATGAACCTGTCCGTCCGGCCGCCTCGGACATGCCCGTCTACCTGAACCTGGCCCTGGTCACCATGATCTGGGGCGGAACGTGGGTAGCCGGGCGATTTCTTGCTGGCAGCCTGTGCCCGGTGTTCGCCGCCAGCCTGCGGTTTCTGCTGGCCAGTGTGGCGTTGGTCGTGTGTTTAAGGCTCGCTCGAATACGGTTGGCGCGGCCCACGTTCAGGCAATGGCTGCTACTGGCCCTGTTGGGGTTCTTCGGAATTTTCTTCTACAACCTGTGCTTCTTTTACGGGTTGCAGTACATCAACGCTTCCCGGGCCTCGTTGATCGTGGCGCTGAATCCGGCGGTAATCGGTCTGGCGTCATGGCTGCTGTTCAATGAGCGGCTGAGTCGATTGAAGGTGATCGGCATCGCAATCTGCATCAGCGGGGCGGGTGTGGTGATCGTCAGTCGCAATCCGCAACTGCTGAGCGAAACGCCGGACGCGTGGATTGGCGATCTGCTGATCCTCGGCTGCGTTTTGAGCTGGGGCGTCTATTCGCTGTTCTCCCGCAGCCTCAACCAGAGCATCGGCCCGGTGCAGACCGTGACCTTTTCGATTCTGCTGGGCACCCTGATGTTGTGGGCGCTGGCCCTGAACCGGGGCGAAGTGGACGTTGCAGCGCTGGCCGCGCTTGGCACGCGCCAATGGCTGAGCCTGGCCTATCTGGGCGTGCTCGGCTCGGCGCTGGCCTACATCGGTTACTACGATGGCATCCGCAAGATCGGCGCCACGCGCTCCGGCGTGTTCATCGCGCTCAACCCGCTGACCGCCGTGCTGGCCGGTGCAATCCTGCTGGGTGAACAGCTGACGCTGGCCATGTGCCTGGGCGGCGTGCTGATTCTGGCGGGCATCTGGCTGTGCAACAAACCCCTTGCACCGGCCGGAAAAAAGCGGATTTTATAGAGAGGGCAGACAACCCTATTTACGCTGTGTAGAATCGGGTTACGCATACAATAATAATCGTCTTCTGGCAGCAGAAGCCTCGCCCGCAAGAGCCTTGGGTCGACAATGAAGATATTCGGGTTTCAACTGATCTACGGTGACTTCCTCGCCCGCAGTGTGCGTGGCATCTCCTGTGCGCCACCCACCGGTCTCAGCATTACTGACAAATAACTCTGGTTAATTGATAAGAATGATGAGGCGCCAACCATGGCAGATTTATACGAAAACCCAATGGGCCTGATGGGCTTCGAGTTCATCGAGTTCGCATCGCCGACTCCTGGCACCCTTGAGCCGATCTTCGAGATCATGGGCTTCACCAAGGTCGCGACCCACCGTTCCAAGAACGTGCACCTGTATCGCCAGGGTGCGATCAACCTGATCCTCAACAACGAACCCCACAGCGTTGCTTCGTACTTCGCGGCTGAACACGGCCCGTCGGTGTGCGGCATGGCGTTCCGGGTCAAGGATTCGCAGAAGGCCTACAACCGTGCACTGGAACTCGGCGCCCAGCCGATCCACATCGAAACCGGTCCGATGGAACTGAACCTGCCGGCGATCAAAGGCATTGGCGGCGCGCCGTTGTACCTGATCGACCGTTTCGGCGAAGGCAGCTCGATCTATGACATCGACTTCGTGTTCCTGGAAGGCGTTGACCGCAACCCGGTCGGTGCCGGCCTGAAGATCATCGATCACCTGACCCACAACGTGTATCGCGGTCGCATGGCCTACTGGGCGAACTTCTACGAGAAGCTGTTCAACTTCCGTGAGATCCGCTACTTCGACATCAAGGGCGAATACACCGGCCTGACCTCGAAAGCGATGACCGCACCGGACGGCATGATCCGCATCCCGCTCAACGAAGAATCGTCGAAGGGCGCCGGGCAGATCGAAGAGTTCCTGATGCAGTTCAACGGCGAAGGCATCCAGCACGTGGCGTTCCTCACCGACGACCTGGTCAAGACCTGGGATCAGTTGAAGAAGATCGGCATGCGCTTCATGACCGCGCCGCCGGACACCTACTACGAAATGCTCGAAGGCCGCCTGCCGAACCACGGCGAGCCGGTCGATCAGTTGCAATCGCGCGGCATCCTGCTCGACGGTGCGTCGGATAAAGAAGACAAGCGTCTGCTGCTGCAGATCTTCTCGGAAACCCTGATGGGCCCGGTGTTCTTCGAATTCATCCAGCGCAAGGGCGACGATGGCTTCGGCGAAGGCAACTTCAAGGCACTGTTCGAATCGATCGAGCGTGACCAGGTGCGTCGTGGCGTGCTCGCTACCGAGTAATTAGCTGCACCGATAAAAAATGTGGGAGCGGGCTTGCTCGCGAAGGCGTCGGATCAGTCAACTGAAGTGTTGAATGAACGATTGCTTTCGCGAGCAAGCCCGCTCCCACATTTGTTTTGTGCTGCTTTTAAGGCCTGCGCTGGCGCATCAGATGTTTGAACCCTTCAAACACCAGCACCACCACGGCGAGCCAGATCGGGATGTAGGTCAGCCATTCTCCAGGCTTGATGCTTTCGCCGAGCAACAGCGCCACACCCAGCAACAGCACCGGCTCAACGTAACTCAACAAACCAAACAGGCTGAATGGCAGCAAACGACTGGCGATGATGTACACCACCAGTGCCGAGGCACTGATCAGACCGAGCAGCGGAATCAGCCATGTCAGCGCCGGGTACTGATCGAACACGCCGAAACCCTGTTCGCCGCCGCGCACAAACCAGTACGCCACCGGCAGCATCAAAGTCATGTCGACCCACAAACCGCCGAGGTTGTCGGTCTTGAGGTATTTGCGCAGCACGAAATACAACGGGTAACCGACGACTACGACCAGCGTCGCCCAGGAAAACCCGCCGACCTGATACAACTCGTTCAACACACCGAGGCTGGCAAAAAACACCGCGACTTTTTGCAGGTATGACAGGTTTTCGCCATAAGCGATGCGCCCGGTCAGGACCATGGACAACGGCAGCAGGAAGTAACCCAGCGACACATCAAGGCTGTAGCCGTTGAGCGGCGCCCACATGAACAGCCACAACTGCACGCCGAGCAACGCGGACGAAACGATCAGGCCACCGATCAACTTCGGCAGCGCAGGGACCCGGCGCAGCAGCTCCAGCACCCGCCGCCATTCGCCGGACAGCAACATGAACACGGTCATGCAGGGCACGGTCAGCAGCATCCGCCAACCGAAGATTTCCACGCCGCTCAACGGGGTGAGCAGCGAGGTGTAGTAATACATGACGGCGAACAGCGTCGATGCTGTCACCGATAGAGCAATGCCTTTAGACAAACTGTCCTCGCGGGGGTGATGGTGAAACGGGGCGCGCAGGATACGTGGTTTTTGTGGTGAATATTGGCCGAGTGATCAATATTTCCAACATCCGACACAGGTCCCGTGAGAACAGAGACCTGTGTCGAAGCATAGGTGCTTAAGCCTGATGCGGCTTACGGCCCGACACAAAATGACTCACATCATTAAACCCCGGCGTAGACGCATGCCCCGGCGTCACCAGTGAGTCGATAAACGCCTCATCCTCCGCCGTAATCTTCACCGCCTGCGCCTTGGTGTACGCATCCCACTGTTCCTCAGTACGCGGCCCGACAATCGCCGACGTCACCGCGCCGTTGTTCAGCACCCAGGCAATCGCAAACTCGACAATCCCGACCCCACGCTCCTGAGTGTATTGCTGAATCTGCTGGGCAATGCGCAACGACTCCACCCGCCATTCAGTTTCCAGAATCCGTTTGTCCTGGCGCCCGGCACGGCTGTTGGCGTCCGGCGTCACGTCCGGTGCGTACTTGCCGCTGAGCACGCCACGGGCCAGCGGGCTGTAAGGCACCACGCCGAGGCCGTAAGTCTGGGCGGCGGTGATCTGTTCGGTTTCGGCCTGACGGTTGACGATGTTGTAGAGCGGCTGGCTGATCACCGGCCGATCAACGCCCAGTTTGTCCGCCACGCGAATCACCTCGGCAATCCGCCAGCCGCGATAGTTCGACAGGCCCCAATAACGGATCTTGCCCTGGCGAATCAGATCGCCAATCGCCGAGATCGTCACCTCCAGCGGGGTGTTGTGGTCTTCGCGGTGCAGGTAATAGATGTCGAGGTAGTCGGTGCCAAGCCGGGTCAGGCTGGCCTCCAGACCGTTGAAGATGTGCTTGCGGCTCAGACCGCTGCGATTCGGCACGCCGTCCACCGGGCCGAAGCCGACCTTGGTCGCCAGCACCCATTCATGCCGATGACGGGCGATGGCCTCGCCGACGATCTCTTCCGAACGGCCGTTGGTGTAGACGTCGGCGGTGTCGATGAAATTGATGCCCTGATCCCAGGCCTTGTCGATGATACGCAGCGAATCTTCCGCGCTGGTCTGCTCGCCGAACATCATCGTGCCGAGGGTGAGGGTGGACACCTGCAACCCCGAGTGACCCAGTGTGCGATAGCTCATGCCGAAATCCTTTTGTCGGTGGGAAAGCTTCCATCAAATACCAGAAGCGCCCGGCGCGGCAAAGTGAATTTATCGACGCAATGTCTCGCAACGCTGCCTTAAAAACGCCTGCAACACCTTGACCCGTTCCGACACTTGCACCCGATGCGGGCACAACAGATTGAACGGCACGCTCTCGCCATGCCAGTCATCGAACAGCGTCACCAGCCGCCCGGCGCGCACGTCTTCGGCCACGTCGAGCCAGGCTTTATAGGCGATCCCATGCCCGGCGAGCGCCCAGCGGCGGGCGACTTCGCCGTCGTCGCTGAGGTAGTCGCCGCGTACTTCGACCTCGACGGTTTCGTCGTCGCGATGGAAGCGCCAGGTGTTGTAAGGACGACCGTTGCGCAGGTAGAGCAGGGCGCTGTGCTCGCTCAGTTCAGCAGGATTTTGCGGTGTGCCGTGGCGTTCCAGATACGCAGGGTTGGCGCAGGCCACACGCCGATGCTCGGGCAGAATCGGCAACGCCACCAGCGTCGAATCACTCGGCACACCAAAGCGCAGCGCCACATCAACCGTCTCGCGAAACAGGTCCGCGTGTCGGTCGTTGAGCAGCAATTGCAGCTGAATGTGCGGGTGCTCGTGCTTGAAATCGTCTAGCCACGGTAACAGCACATTGCGCCCGAAGTCCGACGGCGCCGCCAGTTGCAGCACGCCGCTCAAGCCTTCGGTTTGCTGCTTCAGTGCCTGCTCGCCCTCGGCCAGTGTCGCCAGCGCCAGACGCACGCTTTCCAGATAACGCCGGCCTTCTTCGGTCAGGCGCATGCTGCGGGTGGAGCGGGCGAACAGGCGAATGCCGAGGCGGGTTTCCAGGCGTTTCAACGCGATGCTCGCTGCAGCCGGCGTCAGCTCCAGCGCCCGGGCAGCGGCGGAGATGCTGCCGGAGTCGGCGGTGCGGACGAAGATTTCCAGATCGAGGATTGAGCTCATTAGTAAAAATCCGTTGAAGATCCTTGGCGTTTTGCGGGATTTTTCCTGGATTGGCAAGCGCAGATACTGAAATCCTGAATAACCGCAGGAGACAGACATGACGTGGACATTTGATCATCTGGCCTTCAGCACCGCTGACGGTCAGGCGCTGCAGGACGCTTTTGGTGGGTTGTTGGGATTGACGCCGGGGCGGCGGCCGCCGTTTCCGTTTCCCGGGCGGTGGTTGTATCAGGATGGGGAGGCGTTGGTGCATGTGATTGAGCAGCCCGCGCTGGATGAGGCGGCGTTGAGTCATATTGCGTTTCGCACCGATGAAGATGCGGCGGTGGTTTTGAAGCGGGTGCAGGGGAGTGGGTTGCCGTATCAGGTGGCGCAGGTGCCAGAGGATGGGATCTGGCAGATTTTTGTGCAGATGCCGGGCGGGTTGGTGCTTGAGCTGGATGCGAAAAGCAGTGCGTGATGCTCGTTCCCACGCTCTGCGTGGGAATGCCTCAAGGGACGCTCCGCGTTCCAGCTCTGGAAGGGACGCGGAGCGTCCCGGGCTGCATTCCCACGCGGAGCGTGGGAACGATCTGGAGTGGGGTGTTTAAGTGAAGTGTTTAAAGGACACGTTCGGACACGCACCCAGGCTACACAACCTTGCGCCGTTGCCTACGACTAAGCCAGAATCCGCCGGCTTGTGCGCTCAAGGGCCGGGTTTTATCGTTGTCCCGTCGCTGAAATACAGCGATCGGGTTTGGTAGCCCGGATCTGACTTGTTGCGCAATTCACCGTATTCGGACGCTTATCCGTCCGTGCTTTTATGGTGGCCATGCGTGGGGCGCTTTCGAGCGCGCCGGTTTTCCAAGTCACCGGTCTACCAACCCGTGTATGGCCACCACCTCTTCGTTTGGTAGCGAAGTTTGATGGCTCCATTTTTCTGATTTGGAGATTCAAACGTGATCAAACCAACACCCAGCCCACCCGAAACCGACACCCACCTCGCCCTACGAGTCCCTCGACTCCAAGACATTCCACGAAGCCGCCGAACGCGCCCTCGATCACTACCTCAATCCGCTGCTCCCCAGAAAACCGGTGCTCAAACCCAACACTCGTTACCTCATCGCCCCCGGCATCGACAGCGAAGAACTGCTGGCCGATGCCTCTGAAACCCTGACTTGCGCCAAAACCATGGCCACTGACTTCGCCGGGCTGGTGGACGGCTCGCAGCGACATGTGCTGCTGGGCATTGCGCAATTGATCATGCTGAGTGAACTGGCGGTGAATCGGGCGCTGGATAATCTGGAGTTGAAGACAGAAACACCGCTCTAGCCAGATCCTTAGCCTGATCGTTCCCACGCTCCGCGTGGGAATGCAGCCCGGGACGCTCTGCGTCCCTTCCAGAGCTGGAACGCGGAGCGTCCCTTGAGGCATTCCCACGCGGACGGTTCGACGCCTCGACGTGGGAACGATCTAAATGAAAAACGGCCCGTAATGGGCCGTTTCTGTATTTCGACTAAGGCTTAAGCCCGCAACGTCCGCGTCATCCGCAACGCCAGCAAACTCCCGCCGACAATCACACCCGCCAGCAGATACAACGCCGCATCCGTCGACCCGGTGCTGTCCTTGACCCAACCCACAAGGTAAGGGCTCAGGAACCCGGCCATCTGCCCCATCGAGTTGATCAACGCCAGACCACCCGCCGCAGCACCCGCACTCAGCATGGCAGTCGGCACCGGCCAGAACATCGGCAAACCGGTCAGCGCGCCCATGGTCGCGATGGTCAGACCGAGGATCGCAATCGCCGGATTCGCCGCAAAGTTCACCGCAATCAGCAGGCCGACAGCACCCATCAACATCGGCACCACCAAATGCCAGCGACGTTCTTTACGCAAGTCCGCCGAACGCCCGACCACCAGCATGAACACCGCCGCCAGCAAGTAAGGAATCGCACTCAACCAGCCAATCACCAGGTTGTCGCTGAAGCCGAGGTTCTTGATGATCGACGGCAGCCAGAAGTTGATCGCGTACACGCCGCTCTGGATGCAGAAGTAGATCAGGCCGAAGGCCCAGATGGCCGGGTTCTTGAACACGGCGATCAGCGAATCGGAAGTGGTTTTCGGTTTGTTCGCCAGGTCTTCCGCCTGATCCGCTTCCAGCACCGAACGCTCATGCGGGGTCAGCCATTTGGCGTTGGCGAAGTTGTCGCTGAGCAGGAAGTAGGCGAGTGCGCCCAGTACCACGGTCGGAATGCCTTGCAGCAGGAACATCCACTGCCAGCCCGCGAGGCCACCCTGGCCGGCGGCGAAGTGATTGAGGATCCAGCCGGAAAACGGGCTGCCGAGCAGGCCCGACACCGGGATCGCCGACATGAACAGCGCCATGATCCGGCCACGGCGGAAGGTCGGGAACCACTGCGAGAGATAGAGCACAACGCCCGGGAAGAAGCCGGCTTCAGCAGCGCCAGTGAACAGGCGCAGGGTGTAGAACTCGGTCGGTGTGGTGACGAACAGCAAGCAGGTCGACAGCGTGCCCCAGGTGATCATCATCAGCGCGATCCAGCGCCGTGGGCCGAACTTGGTCAGGGCCAGGTTGCTCGGTACGCCGCACAGCACGTAGCCGATGAAGAAGATACCGGCACCGAGGCCGTACACGGTTTCGCTGAATTTCAGCGCGTCGAGCATCTGCAGTTTGGCGAATCCAACGTTGACCCGGTCGAGGTAGTTGAACAGGTAGCAGATGAAGATGAAGGGGATCAAACGCAGGGTGATGCGTTTGTAGACGGCATTTTTATCGTCATCGATGGTCTGGGCGGCAGCGGCGCTCTGCGACATGGCGGCTCTCTCTTTATTATGATTTTTTGCGATGCAAAGGGTAACGTTGATCGCCCTGAGAGTCTCGGCCACCTTTGGCCGGATTGTCTTTGTGCCTGAGCACAGGGTTTGCCGCCAGACCCTGTGCGGGTGAACAACCGTCCGCGCCTGTTTTCAAGGATTCCAGCCCCTATGTTCGAACTCGATCACGACCTCGCCCAGGACATCGTCGACCGGGCCATGGCCATTTTGCCGTACAACGTCAACGTCATGGACAGCCAGGGCTTGATCCTCGGCAGTGGCGAGCCGGAGCGGATCAACACCCGCCACGAAGGCGCGCAACTGGTGCTGGCCAACGGTCGGGTGGTGGAGATCGACGCACAGACTGCCGTGCATTTGAAGGGCGTGCAGCCGGGGATCAATCTGCCGCTGCTGCTCGATCAGCGTTTGATCGGTGTGCTCGGCATCACCGGCGAGCCGGAGCAGCTGCGAACTTACGCCGAACTGGTGCGCATGACCGCCGAGATGCTGGTCGGCCAACGCAATCAGCAATCCGAGCAGCAATGGCGGCGGCAGCGTTGCGATGACTTGCTCGCGCTGCTGTTGAGTGAAGCGGGGGATTCGCCGCGTCTGGTGGATGAAGCTCAGCAACTCGGGCTCAAACCGCAACTGACGCGGGTGCCGTATCTGTTCGAGCTGGGCCTGGAACACGGGCCGGGGCAAACCGTCGAGGCGCTGAGTGCCTGGCTGATGTCGCGCTACCCCGACAGTTGGTGTGTGAGCTCCGCCAAGTCGTCGCTGCTCTGGTGCCGGCCGGCGAGTCAGAACGTCGAGCATGATCGCCTGCTGGAAAAACTCGATGGCCTGGGCTGGAACATCCTGCGCATTGCCGTCGGCGGGCAGGCCGATGGACTGACCGGCTTGCGGCGGTGCTATCGGCGGGTGGGCGATCTGCTCGCTTACGGCCGCGAGGTGTTGCCGCGCTCACGGCTGCTGACCCTCAATCGCTATCGCTTGCCGGTGATGCTCTGGCGCCATCGCAACGATGATGCGCTGGATGAACTGCTCAAACCGTTGCGCAAAGTGATCGCCAAGGACAGCAACGGCCAGTTGCTCGCGACCCTGCGCAGTTGGTGCGATCACGACGGGCAGAGCCAGGCCTGCGCCGATGCGTTGGGGATTCACCGCAACAGCCTGCGTTATCGCATGGAGCGGATTGCCGAGTTGAGCGGGGTCGATCCGCTGAGACTCGACGGGATGCTGGCGCTGTATCTAGGTGTGCAATTGCTGCCACAGACCGACGATTTGTCGAAATGAACAATAAACGCCTGCACGACTTGTGCAGCGGACAGGCGTCAACGCGCAAGGCGACTGGCAGCATGAGGGGCATTGGAACTGGAGAATTCGCATGAAAATCGTCATCGCCCCCGATTCGTTCAAGGACAGCCTGAGTGCCCAAGGCGTTGCAGAAGCCATCGCGCTGGGCCTGGCGCAGGTCTGGCCGCAGGCGACGCTGGTCAAATGCCCGATGGCCGACGGTGGCGAAGGCACGGTGGAGTCGATTCTCGCCGCGTGCGAAGGCGAACTGCGCCGCACCCGAGTGCGTGGCCCGTTGGGCGCGGCGGTTGAAGCGGCGTGGGGCTGGTTGCCGCACAACTACACCGCAATCATCGAAATGGCCGAGGCCAGCGGTCTGCAACTGGTCCCGCCGGGGCAGCGTGACGCGTGCATCAGCAGCACCTTCGGCACCGGTGAACTGATTCGCGCTGCGCTGGATGCCGGCGCACAACGCATCATTCTAGCCATCGGCGGCAGCGCCACCAACGACGGCGGCGCCGGTGCAATGCAGGCGCTTGGCGTGAAACTGCTGGATGCTCAAGGGCAATCGCTGGTGCCGGGCGGTCTGGCGCTGGCGCAACTCGTACGTCTGGATCTGAGCGAACTCGACCCACGTCTGGCGCAAGTCCGCTTCGATATCGCCGCCGACGTCAACAATCCGCTGTGCGGCCCCCACGGCGCCTCGGCGATTTTCGGCCCGCAGAAGGGCGCATCACCCGCGCAAGTTCAACAACTGGATCAGGCCCTCGGCCACTTCGCCGAACTCTGCGCGCAAGCGTTGGGCAAGGACGTACGCGATGAGCCGGGCAGCGGCGCGGCAGGCGGGTTGGGTTTCGCCGCCAAGGCGTTTCTCGGCGCGCGTTTCCAGGCCGGTGTCGAAGTGGTCGCCGAACTGGTCGGACTGGCCGATGCCGTGAAGGGCGCAGACCTGGTCATCACCGGCGAAGGACGCTTCGATGCCCAGACCCTGCGCGGCAAAACCCCGTTCGGCGTAGCGCGAATCGCCAAGCAGCAAGGTGTACCCGTGATCGTCATCGCCGGCACTTTGGGTGAGGGCTATCAGGAACTCTACGATCACGGCATCGACGCCGCCTTCGCCGTCACCAGCGGCCCGATGACCCTCGAACAGGCCTGCGCCGAAGCTCCACGTCTATTGCGCGAACGCGCCACCGATATAGCTCGCGTCTGGCGCCTGGCATCCCCGACCTGACCTGTCATCCATCATCGACCTGACCTGTCATCCATCATCTAAAACAACGGGTGTTTCACCGCTGAAACACCCGCAACACTTTGAAAAATATTTCGTCTTTCCCCGCAATCTTCCTCAAGCCTGGCCGATACAGAAGTCAGGCGCACACAAGACTTCCTAAAACAGTGACGCCGGACTGAAGCCCGCCCCATGGGCCAGTGATCACGGCATGGACGCTCGTAGTTTCAATCATCCGAGAGTCCTCCTATGTCCTTGCGTAATCTGAATATCGCGCCCCGTGCCTTCCTCGGTTTTGCCTTTATTGCCCTGCTGGTGATCGTGCTCGGCGTGTTCGCCGTCAATCGCATGTCGATCATCCGCCAGGCGTCGCTGGAGATGGAGTCGACGCAGTTGCCGAGCGTCACGCAACTCGCCGTGGTCACGGAAAACGTCCTGCGCCTGCGCATTCTGTCGTTCCGCATTCTGGTCAACCGCGACCCGGCCGGTTTGCAGGAAGCCCAGACCCGCATCGGCGTGCTGGTGGACAAGGTGCGCGCCGCCCAGGCCAGTTACGCGGCACTGCCGGCCAGTTCGGAAGAGCGCGCGCTGTATCAGACTTTCTCGACGACCCTCGACAACTACGTGCAGGCGCAGAACCAGATGATGGAGCTGTCGCGCCAGGACAAGCTCGACGAGATGCGTACCCTGATCAACACGAAGATCAAGGACGGCACCGACAAAATGGGCGAACAGCTCAACCAGCTGATTGCGATCAACGCCGCTGACGCCAAGACCGCCTCGACCCATGCGGACGAGTATTACAGCGGCGCTATCAGCGGCATCATCGCCGTGGCCGTGATTGCCGCGCTGTTGACAGTGCTGCTGGCCTGGCTGCTGACCCGCAGCATCGTCACCCCGCTGAACCGCGCCGTCGCTGCCGCGCAAACCATTGCCGGCGGCAACCTGACCAAAGCCATCGAAGTCGACGGCAAGGACGAACCGGCGCGCCTGCTTGAAGCCTTGGCCGCGATGCAGACCAACCTGCGCAAGACCATCGAACAGATCGCCGGCTCCGCCACGCAACTGGGCGCCGCTGCCGAAGAACTCAGCGCCGTGACCGAAGAAGCGTCCCGTGGCCTGCAACAGCAGAACGACGAAATCGAACAGGCCGCCACCGCCGTCAACGAAATGACCGCCGCGGTGGAAGAGGTCGCACGCAACGCGGTGTCGACTTCCGAAGCCTCAAACCAGTCGACCCACGCCGCCCGCGAAGGTCGCGATCAAGTGGTGAAAACCGTCGACGCGATCCAGACCATGACCCACGACGTGCAGAACACCGCGCAAATGATCGAAGGCCTGGCCGCTCAGGGCCGCGACATCGGCAAGGTGCTGGACGTGATCCGCGCCATCGCCGAACAGACCAACCTGCTGGCGCTCAACGCCGCCATCGAAGCCGCCCGTGCCGGTGAAGCGGGACGCGGATTCGCCGTGGTAGCGGACGAGGTTCGGGCCTTGGCTCATCGCACTGCGCAGTCGACCCAGGAAATCGAAAAAATGGTCGCCGGCATCCAGAACGGCACCGGCGAAGCGGTCGAGTCGATGCAGCAAAGCAACCAACGCACCCAGTCCACCCTGGAAATGGCCCGTGCCGCTGGCGTCGCGCTGGAGCAGATCACCCAATCGATTCACCAGATCAACGAACGCAACCTGGTGATCGCCAGTGCTTCTGAAGAGCAGGCGCAGGTGTCCCGCGAGGTCGATCGCAACCTGGTCAACATCCGCGACCTGGCCACTCAATCGGCCGCCGGCGCGAATCAAACCAGTGCCGCGACCCACGAACTGTCGCGTCTGGCGGTGGATTTGAATGCGATGGTGGCGCGCTTCGTGATTTGACCTAGGGTGAAGGCTGGAGACCGCGCAATCAGGAGACGTACATGCGCTATTCAGCCTTGACCCAACGAATCGCCGGGGAGGGAGCAGCGGCCTGGCGGATTCACGACCGAGCGCTGGAGTTACGCGCCGAGGGCATTGATGTGTTGCTGCTGTCCGTGGGTGATCCGGATTTCGATACGCCGCTGCCGATCATCCACGGCGCCATCGACAGCCTGCTGGCCGGCGATACCCATTATTCCGAAGTGCGCGGCCGGCTGGAGCTGCGCAAGCGGATTGCCGAGCGCCATCGGCGCAACAGCGGCCAGGATGTGGATGCCGAGCATGTGATCGTACTTCCCGGCGCGCAATGCGCGGTGTATTCGGTGGCGCAATGTCTGCTGGATCCGGGTGATGAAGTGATCGTCGCCGAGCCGATGTATGTAACTTATGAAGGCGTGTTTGGTGCTTGCGGCGCAACCGTGGTGCCGGTGCCGGTCCGCCCTGAGAACGGCTTTCGCGTCGATCCGGTGGATGTCGCGGCGCGGATCACTCCGAAGACGCGGGCCATGCTGCTCAACAGTCCCAACAATCCTTCCGGTGCCAGTCTGTCGCTGTTGATCTGGCAGGAGCTGGCGGCGTTGTGCATTCGCCACGACCTGTGGCTGATCAGCGATGAGGTCTACAGCGAATTGTTATACGAAGGCGAGCACGTCAGCCCGGCGAGTCTGCCGGGGATGGCCGAGCGCACCGCAACCATCAACAGCCTGTCCAAATCCCATGCGATGACCGGGTGGCGGATCGGCTGGATGATCGGACCGAAACCCTTGGCCGAGCATTTGGTGAATCTGTCGTTGAGCATGTTGTTCGGCCTGCCGGATTTTGTGCAGAAAGCGGCGCAGATCGCGCTGGAGAAAGATTTGCCGGAAGTGACGCAGATGCGCGAGGAATACCGGTTGCGTCGGGATCTGGTGTGCGAGCGCTTGCGCGGCTGTCCGGGGTTGTACCCGATCAAGCCGGATGGCGGGATGTTCGTGATGGTCGACGTGCGTCAGACCGGGCTCGGCGCGCAGGATTTTGCCGAGCGGTTGCTGGAGGGGTATGGGGTTTCGGTGCTGGCCGGTGAAGCGTTCGGGCCCAGTGCGGCGGGGCATATTCGCATCGGGCTGGTGGTGGATCGGGTGAAGCTGGCGGATGCGTGTTCAAGGATTGCCCTTTGTGCTGCGCAACTTCTGCAAGTGCGCAGCGCCTGAGGGTTTCCTCCTGATCGTTCCCACGCTCCGCGTGGGAATGCAGCCCGGGACGCTCCGTGTCCCTTCCAGAGCTGGAACGCGGAGCGTCCCTTGAGGCATTCCCACGCAGAGCGTGGGAACGATCATCAGTGGAGAGGATTCACCAAGTTGGCGGGTTTTTCCCCAGTCAACGCCGCCAACAGATTCTCCACCGCACACCGCGCCATCGCTTCGCGCGTCTCATGGGTCGCCGAGCCCATGTGCGGCGTCGCCACCACGTTGTTCAGCTGCAACAACGGCGAGTCGTGATTCAGCGGCTCGCGTTCAAACACATCCAGCCCCGCCGCGCGAATCCGGTTATGGCGCAAGGCGTCGATCATCGCCGCCTCATCCACAACTTTGCCCCGTGAGATGTTGATGAAAATGCTCTCCGGCCGCATCAACGCAAACTGCTCGGCACCAATCAAACCTTCAGTCTGCGCCGTCAACGGTAACGTCAGACAGATGAAATCCGCCTGTTGCAGCAAATCCTCCAGACTGCGGTACTGCGCATCGAAGCGTTCTTCCACCGCCGGTTTGCGCGACTGGCTGTGATAGATCACCGGCATCCCGAATCCGAAATGCCCACGCTGGGCCAGCGCCTCGCCGATGCGCCCCATGCCGATGATGCCCAGCGTCTTGCCATGCACATCGGTGCCGAAATGCGCCGGGCCGATGCTGCGATGCCAGTGACCGCCGCGCACCATGTTCGCCAGTTCCACCACGCGTCGGGCAGTGGCCAGGATCAGCGCGAAACCGGTGTCGGCGGTGGTTTCAGTGAGCACGTCCGGGGTGTTGGTCAGCATGACCTTGCGTCGGGTCAGGTAGTCAATGTCGTAGTTGTCGACGCCGACCGAGACGCTGGAAATCGCTTCAAGCTTCGGCGCCAGATCGAGCAGCGCCGCGTCCAGTTTCAGGCTTGCACCGAGCAACCCGTGGGCAAACGGCAGGGCGTCGCGAAGCTTCATCAGACCGTCGGCATCGAGGCTGTCGATCAGCGTCACGTCGACCTGTTCCTCAAGGCGCGCCATCAACGCCGGCGACAGTTTCTTGTACAGCACAACCTGTTTTTTCATCGCAGTCATCTCTCTATCAATTCAGGAGTGGGCCGGCAGCGGACGCGGTGCGACTGGCTTGGCCGTCACCCGGTCGCTCGCGCCGGGCTTGAGAAAAATCGTCAGCACCACCGAGAGCATCAGCGCGCCACTCATCAGCAGATACGAAGCGCCGGGCGAACCGGTAGAGCTGTTGAGGTAACCGACCAGATACGAGCCGCCGAACGAACCGAGAGCACCCATGCTGTTGATCAGCGCCATGGCGCCACCGGCAACGTTGGCCGGCAGGATCTCCGGCACGATGGCGAAGAACGGCCCGTACGGCGCGTACATGCACGCGCCGGCAATCACCAGCAGCGTGTACGACCACCAGAAATGTTCGGCGCCCAAAGCGTAGGAACCGTAGAACGCCACCGAGGCAATCAGCAGCGGCGGCCAGACGAAGCGTTTGCGCTTTTGCAGTTTGTCCGAGCCCCACGACACCAGCAGCATGCCGATTACCGCCGCCAGATACGGCAGGGCCGACAGCCAGCCGGCCTCGATCATGTCCATCTGCGCGCCGGCCTTGAGGATCGACGGCAGCCACAACACGAAGCCGTAGACGCCGATGCTCCAGCAGAAGAATTGCAGCGCCAGAATGATTACCTTCGGCGAACGGAAGGCTTCGGCGTAGTTCTTCACCGCTTTGATGCCGATCTGTTCGGCGGCGAGCGCGCTTTCCAGATCGTGCTTTTCCTGGTCGTTGAGCCACTTCGCCTGGGCCGGACGATCATCGGCCAGCTTCCACCAGATAAATGCCCAGAGCACCGCCGGCAGACCCTCGATGATGAACATCCAGCGCCAGCTGAAATGCTGCACCAGATAGCCCGAAACCACCGACATCCAGAGCATGGTTACCGGGTTGCCGAGGATCAGGAAGGTGTTGGCCCGCGAGCGTTCGGCGCGGGTGAACCAGTGACAGAGATAGACCAGCATCGCCGGCATCACCGCCGCTTCGACCACGCCGAGCATGAAGCGGATGACGATCAGCCAATAGGCGTTGGAGACCACGCCGGTCAGCGTGGCGAGCCCGCCCCAGAGGATCAGGCTGACGAAGATCAGCTTCTTGACGCTGTGCTTTTGCGCGTAGATCGCGCCGGGCACCTGGAAGAAAAAGTAACCGAGGAAGAACAGCGCGCCGAGCAGCGAGGACAGGCCCGGGGTGATCATCAGGTCGGCGGCCATCCCGGACGCGGCGGCGAATCCGTAATTGGCGCGGTCCAGGTACGCCAGGCTGTAGGTGATGAACACGATCGGCATGATGTACCACCAGCGGCGGGTGGCGAGGGTTGCGGTTTTCATGGTCTTGCTCCTGAGCTTGTTGTTTTTGTCGCAGCAGGGTTCAGATTTTGTAGTGGCTATGCGGGCCCATTCGCGAGCAAGCCCGCTCCCACATTTGGAACGCATTCCAGTGTGGGAGCGGCGGTGCGACGATTCGACTTGCTCGCGAAGGCGGCCTCGAATTCAGCGGTGACTTCGGATCGGGTCGGCAAACCCTCCATGTCGCCACGGCTCTGCACCGCACGACTGCCAATCCAGTTGGCGCGTCTGACCGCCTCGGGAAAACTCTGGTGCTCCAGCAGGGCACTGATCATCCCGACCGCAAATCCATCCCCGGCACCGACCGTATCGACCACGGTTTCCACCGGCATCCCGGCGACAAACCCCTGATCCAGATGCGTGCGGTAATACGCACCCTGCGGCCCGAGCTTGATCGCCACGGCTTCGGCACCCTGATCGAGATAGAACGCGGCGATATCCGCCGGATCTTCAAACCCGGTCAGCAATCGACCTTCGCTCAACCCCGGCAACACCCAGTGGGCGAGGGCGGCGAGGCGGTTGATCTCGCTGATCATCTCCCGCTCGCTGGCCCACAGGCTCGGACGCAGGTTCGGGTCGAACGACACGCTGCGCCCGGCGTTGCGCATGCGGGTCATCAGTTCATGGGACATTTCCCGGGCCGATGCGGACAGCGCCGGTGGAATGCCAGTGGCGTGCAGATGCCGGGCGCTTAACAGCGTCGGGCTGATCGACTGCGGCGACAGATGACTGGCCGCCGAGCCGCGACGAAAGTACTCGACCGTCGGATCGCTGCCGTCATCGTTGCGGGATTTCAGCTGGAAACCGGTCGGGTGCGCGTTGTCGACTTCGACATGGCTGCAATCCAGACCTTCGCGGGCCAGGGTTTCAACGACAAATCGTCCCAGCGAATCAGCCCCGACACGGCTCAGCCACGCCACCTTGAAACCCAGCCGCGACAATCCGATGGCGACGTTGCTGTCCGCCCCGGCAATCCGTTTGTGAAACTGCTCGACGGTGGCCAGATCACCGCTCTGTTCGGCGACAAACATGGCCATGGTTTCGCCGAACGACAGAATATCGATCTCAGACATGAGCAGGCTCCAGGCGGGACTGGCCGAGGCGGGCGAGGGCGGCGACGTGTTCGGTGGTGAGTTGCACCAGATCATCGCCCTGCAACGGGTATTCGGCGGCGCGCATGACCCCTTGGGCCATGTGCCGCAGCAGTTGTTCCCACAGATGCAGGTCGGTGGCGGCCGGTGGCACCGCCACCAGTTTGCCGTCCGCGCGGCGGGCCACGGCTTTGCAATGTACGTAGCCGACATGGCGGCCCAACAGTCGGGCGGCGCTGGTGGCGGACTGGTCTTGCCACTGCCAATTGCCGATATCGAAGGTCATTTTGATCGGCAGGTTGTGATGCTCGACGGCGGCGAAGAAGCGCTGGAACGGTTCGATACGACCGCCGTGCAGGGTCTGGTCGTTCTCCACCAACAGTTGCACCTGGCTTTGCGCAAGGATTTGCGCCAGCGTTTGCAGATCGTTGTTGTCGGTGAAGAAACCAAGGGAAACCTTCAGCCACCTCGAGCCGAACGCTTCGGCGTTTTGCAGCGCGGTGATGAGTTCCGGATTGGGCCGCGACTGACCGGCCAGCCACAGTTCGGTCGGCGAGGAATAGATGCTTTGCAGGCCTTGAGCTTGCGTGGCGGTGGAGAGTTGTTCCGGGACTTCGTTGGTCAGCAGCTCTTCGCGCCATTCGATGCGATTGGCGCCCGCAGCGGCCAGCACCTCTATGAACGAAGCCTGACCACGACGGCGAACAAGGTCGGCACCGAAGCTGGAAAGGCTGATGGAAACGGCAGGTTTATTCATTGTTATCTACCTCTGAAACCGGTTTCATTTTTGTTCAAAAAAAATCAGTAAGTTGTGCAGTGCTCTTTCGGGCCCCTTCGCGGGCAAGTCGAGTCGTCGCACCGCCGCTCCCACAGATATAGCGTCGTTAACAGTTCTCGAGTACACCCGAACACCTGTGGGAGCGGGCTTGCCCGCGAAGAGGCCGTGTCAGTCACCACAAAATCCACGGGTCGAACCGCGCTCAATGAGCACCGGCGCAAAATCCAGCGTCCGTGCCGCTTCATCGTCCCCACGCAACCGCTTGAGCAAACACTCAAACGCCCGCGCACCAATCTCCTCTGTAGGCTGGGCGAGGGCGGTGATTCCGCTGCCTACCAACGGATACCAATCCAGATCATCCAGCGCGATCAGCCCGACAGCCTCGAACAGCCGGCAGCCAATCTCGCGTAAGGCCAGGGTACAGGCCAGCGCCGCCACGCCATTGGCGCAGAACAGGGCTTTCGGGCCGTTATCAGGTGTGTTCAAAAAGATTTGAAGATCGTTCGCTAGGCTTGGGCCGGTTTCCAGCACCGCGCCACGCATGTCTTCACGCTGGCCAATCTGCTGCTGAAAACCGCTGACCCGCTCGATCCGCGAACTGGTGCCGTCATAGGGTTCCGTCACCAGCAACACATCGCGATAGCCACGCTGCTGAAGATGTTCGAGCGCCATCTCGATGGCCTGCGGGTTGTTCAGCCCGACCATGTCGCTGTCCAGCCCCTCGACTTTGCGATCCACCAGCACCAGCGGCATTTCCCGCTTCAACTCATCCAGTTCATCCCGGTGATGGCCCAGGGTGTTCACGATCAGCCCTTCGATGTTGTACGAGCGCAACAGCGCCAGGTGCTGGCGTTCCTGCTCGTCATCGCGGTCGGTGTTGCACACCACCAGGCTGTAACCGTGCCGGCGGCAGGCGGTTTCCACGCCGTGCATCACGGCAATCGAATAAGGGTTGCGGATATCGGCCACCAGCATGCCGATCAGGCGCGTGCGGCCGCGTTTCAGGCCGCGGGCCATTTGATTGGGGCGATAGCCGAGTTCGGCAATGGCCTGCTCGATGCGCTGGGCGATGGCATCCGAGAGCAGGGCGCGGTCGTCACCAATGAAGCGCGAGACGCTGGCCTTGGACACGCCTGCGTGTTCGGCGACGTCGAGCATGGTGACGCGGCTGCGCTGGGCGGCGGAGAAATCGTTCACGGGTGGGTCTTCTTATTGTCTGAAACCGGTTTCAGGAGACACCAAACCCTTTGGTGGCGTCAAGTGAAGATGCTTTGCGTAGCCGGGTGGAAGTCGGATAAGTCCGACAGACGGTAGCAATACCTGTCAGATCTGACAGTAGGCAGCGCAGGAGATCAGATGTTTACTTTTACCCAACGAACAGCTTTTTATTTTCATCAGATTCCAATCATCAATTTTGATGGCAGGTTATGAAAAATGTCGATATCGACCAATAAGGCACCCACTTCCGCGGGAACAGTTAATTCAGCGGGAGGCGGTATTCTTGCCGACATTATAAAAGTTGACGGTGTAGACCCGAGTGATGTCGAGGGTAATCTCACACCTCCAGAATCTACAGGCGGGACTATTGCGAGAGTACCGAGATGGAAGGACTATTCGGCTGATCCAAAAAGGCCGGACAGGTTGCAAGTGTTTTTCGAACAGCTCGGAAGTATAACGACGATTCACGACAAGCCTTACGTGCCAGTGAGTATTACTGAGATTCAGATACCGCTTACTCCTTTATTGTTGAGCAAAAGCGGAGTTGCCTGGTTGTATTATCTGGTCACTGACGCGGACGGTAACGACGATCCCGCGCCCCGGCGGAAACTGACAATCGATCACACGCAGATTCCAGTTCGGCCATTACCCGAAGTAAAGTTTCTTCACACGACTTTCTGGGGGTACTGGAACTGTATTATTCTTCCCGCTCTCAGCGGGGGTGGGTGGATTGAAGTTTTGCCTCAAGTGATTGGCAGTCCCAAAGATCTTTATATATTGGAATGGAGAGGATGTGAAAGTCTCAACGGTGTAGGCGAAGTTAGCGAAACATTTGGTACTTTTGAGAGAGAGTTGAGTGCCGAGGATAATTCGAAAGGTTTCAGAATGCTCATACCGTACGAAAGGTTTATAAAGCCGTTAACGCCTGGTGTGGTCATTCAATCGGCGTTAGTGGTGGGTAAAATTTACAGTGGAGGGAGGTTGGTTGCGCAGTCCGGATCTGCGTTGGTAAAAATCGATACAACAATACCTGGATAGTTGTGCCGTCATAACGAGCACTTCGCTTGTTGTTTTTCGGGTGGATGGTTCTTGCCGATTGAATGGAAAGGGTCTTCAGAAACACGTAACTCCCTGAAAGACTCTGGTCATTTTGGTAAGTGTTCTTGAGTAACAGCTTTTCTATTCTCATCATGGAGCGTGTGAAATGACTATCGAAGAAAAAATTCCTGCTGATACAAAAAGTGCGAAAAGTGCGAATGCAGGTGGCGGCGTCCTTTCTGATCCACCGGTTATTGCTAACCTCGCAGTGAATGGGCGAGTTAAAAAGGCTGATTTTGACAGAGGGACTGTCGACATCGAACTTTCTGGATTGAACAACTCGGCCAGTGGGACGGCAACACTTGAACGGGTTAATCCGGACGGCACGGTCACGCCTCTTGAGTCAAAAAACCTGGAGGGCGCCAACGTACCGTTGATGTATGCATTGAAAATAACCGACATTCCTGAACATACAGCGCCGGAAGATCCTACTCCTTATTTATTTCGGTTCGCGGTTTACGATGGCGACGGCAACGAGGACCATTCCACGGCTCCTACTACCGTGTTGGCCAGGTATCGTGGGCCATACGCAAGGAAAACCCCTTCAGGCAGAGGCCTTGTCCCGGCGGTTGCGTATGTGAATGCGCCGGCCGATGGCATCCTGAATCAGGCTTGGTTTAACAACAATCCAGGAGGGCTCAGGTGCAAGCCAGTCACAACTTATCCTTTTAGTCATGCGGAAGATATTCATAACTTCTATTTGAATACGAGAGCTTTGCCCTCGAGTTCGCAAACTCCGATTTTTAGCGGGACGCTGAATGCGAGCGGAGAGTTTGTTTTAGGTAATGACGTCCTACGCGCACTGGGTAATGTATCACTTTATCAACTCACCAATATTGTTGACGTCGCCGGATTCAGGAGCGGCGATTCGATACCCAAAAAGGACCTTGCAATCCAGCAGCCACCGGCAGTTGTATTTTTCCCTCTTGAAGTTCCAGAAGCCGGTACCGATGGCACCACCGTGCTGACGCTGAAACACTTCAACCCTGTTGTAAATGGTGTAAGCAAAACCGTAAAGGTCAACCTGCCTCGGCCTACGAACGGTGCTGCGGGAGCAATTATTGAAGTCAAGCTGGAAAATGAAGTCCTTGGCAGTAAGCCTTTGGGCGCATCGGGAGGGCTGGAATTTGATATGACCTACGATGCATATGCTGCTGCGATTGGCACGTCAACTGTCGAGGTTGCCGCAAAACTTACCTACACCTACAAAGAGGGTTCTGCAGCTGCTCAGGATTCGAAACAGGTAACCACGGTATATTTGAACAATAAGCGGCCAGAGATAGGATTGATACCGGAGCCGGATCTTGATAGTGAGAACATTCCACCTGTTGAGGTTACCGGCGACACACGTACTCTAAATCACCTCGTTCCAGGTGACTTTGGGGAGCCGATTAAATTTACGTTCAAAATGTGGGAAATGGACGTTGGTGATCCACTGTCCGGTACTGCAACGGTGGGCTTCCATTACAACGAAAAGTTCATGGGGGATACAACCATTGAGCCGACCGATACAGAGGCCTCAATATATGTAGACTTCGCTACAGTCTCTGTTCATGGCACTGGTATAAAAAAAGCGTATTGCGACATTCGTTATCTGGATGTTGACGCTACTGTCAAACAGAAAACCCCGACCGATGTTAACTTCGAGGCTAATGAGGTCAAGCTGGAGGAGCACGCGGCGAGGACTTTCAATACCGACAGAGTATGCAGTTGCCCTTCGTTCGACCTGGTTGGAGGCGAGCTTCTATGGCGTGTGGCCGTGCCACAAGGGCAAAGTTCGCTGCCGGCAGGTCAAAGCATCACGCTGCATGCCGTAGGTTATGACGACGTCGCAATGAATATACCAATCGGTACTCCTCACTCGGAGACGAAACAGGTTGTTGCCGGGGTGCAAACCATTTTTGATGTCAACTTCACTTATCTCAAGACATTGCAAGGTCCGATCGTGCCATTTCCAGGAACCCCCGACTTTAACTACGTATATGTATGGTACGAAACCACGATCGCCGGAACACTCTACAAATCACCGGAAGTCCTGCACAGGGTCAACGTGCGCAATACCAGTAGCAAGTTCTGCGATGGCAGCGAGTAAGTAACTACCGACCGTGCCTGGCTTACAGGGAGACTGTGAGCCAGGTAACGGTTTCACTTACGAGTTATGAAGGTATGTCCGGCTACAAAAGAGGACTTGTCCTACAGATGTATGTGGGGTTGGTCTGTAGTCTCCCGCCCCGCAAATCCTGCTTCAGCGGATATTCCGACAACTTCATGTAAGAGTTTTTTCCTATGCCAATGTCGTCATTGCGTTCCAGAACAATTGTCAAAGGATGCGCACTTTCGGCGCTCTCATCATTTGTGTTTCTCGCTGCGTCCGTACAGGCCGGGACCGTTCCTGGCGGCACGACTCATACCATTGACAACACGTTACCCGCCGAAGACTGGACGTTGAATCCCGGCTCTACGCTCATTTCCAACGGTGCCCAGGCACTCGACGTGACCGCTCAGGGCGCGACATTCAACAATAACGGTGGGAGTGCGGGGCGCCTCGATGGAAGACTTAATTCAACGTTCAATCTAACCAACGCGTCCGTTGATCGTATCGGCGGTGGATTTGCGGTAATGGTCAACGACAGCACTGCAAACTTCGACAACAGCACGGTCACCAGCGACGACATCGGCCTGCAACTGATCCGCAACAATTCGGGGCAGATCGGCTCCAGGGTTTTCCTCACGAACAACAGTTCTGTTGTCGCGCTCAACGGTGGCGCTCTGGCGACCGGGTTCAGCCAGATCAATCTTGCGAATTCATCCATCGAGGCCACCAGTTCGACGGCTTATGGCGTTCGCTTGAGCAATGCCGATCTCAATGCTGTCGGCAGTACGATTACCGGTGGATTGAACGGTTTACAAATCGGTCGTGAAATTGCCGGGGTCAGAACCTCCACAATAAAACTGGATAGCACCACGGTCGAAGGTAAAGCGGGTGCTGCCATCGTTGTCGGTTTTCAGGACAGGTCGGGAATCACTGCGAATATCGACGCTACCAACGGTACTCGACTGATCGGCGCCAATGGCACGATGGTGGAGGTCAACGATGGGGCCGCAGTCAATTTCAAAGCGGATCGCAGCGACCTCACGGGCAACTTTGTTGTGGAGTCCGGCAGCTCGGCCACCGTTACCTTGCAAAATGCCTCGACGCTCAATGGTGATTTGCAGAATGTCGGCCAGGTAAGCCTCGACGCGAGCGCAATGACTGGTAACGTGTTGGCGGATAGCGCGAGTCCCGCTCTGGTGCAACTGACCAATGGTTCATCGCTCGAAGGTGATTTGCGCAATGTCGCTCGTTCGGTGCTCGACACCGGCAGTGTTCTGAACGGCAATGTACAAGCCGCTGCGGGAACCGCGGCCACTGTCAGCCTGAACAACGGCTCGGTTATCAACGGCAACGTCGACAATGTCGCCAGCCTCTCACTGAACAATGGCAGCACGCTGACCGGCAACGTCACCACCGATACCAATGGCAGTGTCCTGCTGGACAACGGTTCGGTACTCACCGGTCAGATCAACAACTCGGGCAATCTGACCATCAACAATGCTGCGCAATGGGTCATGACCGGCGACAGCACCGTGCAGCAACTGGGCATGAACAACGGTGTCGTGCAGATGGGTACCAACGAGCAGTTCCTCCATCTGAAAGTCGGCAATCTCTCGGGTAATGGCACCTTCGTGATGGGGACCGATCTGGGTAATGGCAATACTGATTTTATTGAGGCGGACAATGCCACCGGGCGTCACCAATTGTTGATCTCGGCTACGGGGACTACGCCGGTTACGGCAGATGCGGTGAAAGTCGGCAATATTGCCGCTGGCACCGCTGCTTTTACTCTGGCCAATAAAGACACGGTGGATGCCGGTACATTCGTTTACCGACTGAAGCAGGACGGGCAGGGCCTGTACCTCGACCCGGACAAGGAAACTGTCAGCACTTCGACCAACACCGCCCTGGCTTTGGCCGGCAGTGCCCGCAGCGTATTGAACGCGGAAATGAACATGCTCAGCGACCAGATCGGTGATCGTGGATTGAGCCTCCAACCCGACGCTTCGCTTCGCGCGGCCAGCGACAGTGACACCACTAAATTGAGCAACAGTGTCTGGGTGCGTACGAATGGCAACCAGTACCGCGTCAAGAATGCCTATGGCAATGGCTACAGTCAGAACACGAACGGCATCACCGGTGGTGCCGATACGATGATGGACATTGCCGGCCGCGCCTGGGTTGTCGGTGGTTTCGTGGGCGCCAGCCGCACCAACATGGACCTCAAATACGGCTCCAGCGCGACGGTCGACAGTCTGAATGCCGGCGCCTACGGCAGCACCTACGATGTTGGAAGTGGTGTGTTCGTCAACGTCATGGTCAAGATCAACCAGTTCGACAACAAGGCCAAGGTCACCATGAGCGACGGCACGCGGGCCAAGGGCGGCTACAAGGCTTTGGGTGCCAGTGGTTCGGTGGCGGTGGGCAAGCATATTCGCCTGAAAGACGACTGGTTTGTCGAGCCGCAGGTCCGGGTGTCGACCGGTGTGACCCAGAGCGACAGCTATCGATTGGATAACGGCCTTGAAGTCGAAGCCGACACCATGCGTTCGCTTCAGGGCAATGTTGGAGTAAGGGGTGGTCGAGTCATTGCCCTTGAAAAAGGCAGCCTGCTGGAACCGAGCCTGTCGCTGGGCGCCAACCATGAGTTTGTCAAAGCCAACCGGGTCAAGATCAACGACGACAGGTTAGATGACGATCGCGCCAGCAGTGGTGTTGGATATGGAGCGGGTTTGAAGTGGACACCGGCGCAACGCAACTGGCAGGTTTCCGGTCAGGTCGGTGGCAGCAAAGGTAATACCGTCAATCAGGACTGGAGTGGCAGCCTGCGGGTCAGTTACTTCTTCTGATGCGCTGAAACAACAAACGCCCCGTGCAGAGATGCCGGGGCGTTTTTTGTGCTCAACCGAACAGCCCGGCGGCGATGTTGATCGAGAAACCCAGAATCGCGGTGTTGAACACAAACCCGATCAACGACTGCGCCAGCACGATCTTGCGTATCTCCCGTGTCGCCACGCCGACATCCGCAGTTTGCACGGCCACGCCGATGGTGAACGAGAAGTACAGAAAGTCCCAATAGTTGGGCGTTGTCAGGCCATCGGCAAAGCGCAGCGCGGGCTCCTTGCCGTCCCAGGTGTAAAACAGCCGGGCGTAGTGGACGCAGAAAATCACGCCGATCAGCAGCCATGAGCCGATGACCGTCAATGCGGTAAAACCGTAATGCATCAGTTTGTGGTGGGTATCCAGGTCCTTGCTGCCGACAAGTTCCAGGGTGATGGCCGCCAGGCTTGCCAGCGCCGCAATACACACCACGAACAGCACCAGCCCGGCGTTTTCATCTTCGACGACGGCGATCTGCTTGACGTCCGGCGCCTTGGCCCGGGCGGTGAGCCAGAGCATCAGCACCAGATAGGTCCAGACCCCGGCATTCCAGCCGATGAGTATTTTACTGATGACGGAATCGGCGGGTACCAACAGGCCGACGGCGAGGCCGAGCAGGAAGGCGGCAGAGAGGCGAGGGTGGGTGCGGGCGAGGAAGCGCATGGAGAGCTCTTTGTTGACGGCGTCGAGCAAACCATAGCATGGGTGTGGGTTCTGGCAGGTGCGGGGGGCTGCAAACAAGAAACCTTGAGACTCTGTCAGCATCGACAAGACACTCAAGGTTTTTTTGTTTCTGAAAGATGGGCGTGTAGCTGGATCAGTTCTGGATTCGAAGCGTGCCTTCGGAGATCGTCACGGTTTTCGGAGGGCTATCACCGTTCTGGCCTAGGAACTCGAATTTGGATTCAATTATCCCCTTGTCCGAGCCGAGGGCAGGAACGCTGGTAAAGGTGACTTTACCTTGAGTTGCCCTGTAGAACGGATCAATGCCAACCGCCAGAGGCTCCACGAGTACCGCTCTGACCAGACCGGAATCCGAGATCAGGTCGTAGGAGACGTCCGTTTTAGCGTCCTGTGACACGTCCAGAACAATGCTCAGATCCCGCTTCGGCCGGCCATCAATCGACCAATCTCCCCGAGCCTTCCATGCTTGCTGATTGAAAGCCGAATCGAACTGTGCCGTAAGGTGGACGGTTTTCGTTGTGTAACTGTCTTCTACCGGTGGTTCGAGTCCTTTGACATTAGCGGTCAAAGTCCCTTCGGATTTTGCTTGTGCAACATTCATGGCTTGGCACTCCCTTGGTCGTTGGGCGCCAGATCAAGTTCCCCTTCAACAGTTACTTGCTCTTTTCCGTTCTGCGACACGGCAACGAAGTTGAACGTTGCCTTGGCCTCATCGGTGGTGGCGTTCACTGTGACAGTGACGGTACCGCTTTTCGCAAGGAAGGGGGGTTCGCCGGAGCCGGATGTACTTTTCCACCAGCTAGCCGAAGCCTGAGGATTAGCATCGGCGAAATCGAAAGTCTGGTTGTCGATGTCACCCTCATTCACGAATCTCAGGGAAATGTTTCTGCGTTCATTCTGCCAGTCCGGCAATGAGGCCCACCCTTGCAGGGAGCGTCCATTACCCGTTGAATAGAGCTTTTCCTCTGCAACAAACTTTAGGAGTTCGGGATCGCTTGTGTCGGCTGTAAATGTGCCCTTTGCATTGCGATTTGCATCGTCCTTTACATTCGTCATGAGAAGCTCCTGATTCAAGTCAAAACGCTAAGTCAAACGTGACAGGAGCTAGCCTAAGGGCTTGGGGCGATCGGCGAACCTGTCAAAGTTGACAGGTGTAAAAACCGATCGCCTTATAGCGAAATTTCATTTCTTGCCGGCCCATCGGGTTACGGCTTTCACCACCACCACAAAAAACACCGGCACAAAAATCACCGCCAACGTCGCGGTAATCATCCCGCCAATCACTCCGGTGCCGATGGCTTGCTGGCTCGCAGAACTGGCGCCCGTGGCAATCGCCAGCGGCACCACTCCCAGAATGAACGCCAGCGAAGTCATGACAATCGGCCGCAACCGCAGGCGCGCCGCTTGCAACGTGGCGTCAATCAGGTCGTGACCTTCGTCATAAAGACTCTTGGCGAACTCGATGATCAGAATCGCGTTCTTCGCCGACAGGCCGATGATGGTGATCAACCCGACCTTGAAGAACACATCGTTGGGCATCCCGCGCAGAGTCACCGCCAGCACCGCGCCGAGTACACCCAGCGGTACAACGAGCAGCACGGAAGTCGGAATCGACCAGCTCTCATACAACGCCGCCAGACACAGGAACACGATCAGCAGCGACAGCCCGAGCAGAATCGGCGCCTGGCTGCCGGACAAACGTTCCTGCAGCGACAGACCGGTCCATTCCTGGCCCAGACCCTTCGGCCCTTGGGCGACCAAACGTTCGATTTCCGCCATGGCTTCGCCGGTGCTGTGGCCGGGTTTCGGTTCGCCGGAAATCGAGATTGCCGGGTAGCCGTTGTAACGGGTCAGTTGCGCCGGGCCCTGGGTCCATGTGGCTCGGACGAACGCCGACAGCGGCACCATTTTCCCGGCGTCGTTGCGCACGTGCATTTTCAGCAGGTCATCGACCTGACTGCGCCGGTCGCCTTCGGCCTGCACGACAACGCGTTGCATGCGCCCCTGATTGGGGAAGTCATTGACGTACGAAGAGCCGATGGCCGTGGACAGTACGTTGCCAACATCGGCGAACGAAACCCCTAGGGCGTTGGCCTGTTTGCGGTCCACTTCCAGCTGTACTTGCGGCGCTTCGGCCAGCGCGCTTTCACGCACGTTCATCAGGATCGGGCTTTTCTCGGCGGCGGCCAGCAACTGGGTGCGCGCTTCCATCAGGGTCGCATGACCGAGGCCGCCGCGATCCTGCAAGCGGAACTCGAAACCGCTGGACGTACCGAGGCCGTCCACCGGCGGCGGCAGCACAGCGAAGGCCACGGCGTCCTTGATCTGGCTGAGGGCGATGTTGGCGCGGTCGGCAATCGAACTTGCCGAGTCATCGCTGCCACGCTGCGACCAGTCCTTGAGTGTGGTGAACGCCAGCGCGGCGTTCTGCCCGCTGCCGGAGAAGCTGAAACCGAGAATCACGGTGCTGTCGCCCACACCCGGTTCGCCAGCGTTGTGCGCTTCGATCTGCTCGACCACCTGCACCGTACGGTTCTTGCTCGCGCCGGGCGGCAGTTGAATGTCGGTGATGGTGTAACCCTGATCCTCGACCGGCAGGAACGAGGAGGGCAGGCGCGCGAAGCACAGGCCCAGGCCGACCAGCAACACAACGTAGATCAGCAGATAACGACCGGTGCGTTTCAGTGCGTAGCCGACCCAGCTCTGATAACGATCAGTCAGTTGCTCGAAGCGGCGGTTGAACCAGCCGAAGAATCCGGTTTTCTCGTGGTGCTCGCCCTTGGCGATCGGCTTGAGCAAGGTTGCGCACAGTGCCGGGGTCAAGGTCAGGGCAAGGAAGGCCGAGAACAGAATCGAAGTGGCCATCGACAGTGAGAACTGGCGATAGATGACGCCCACCGAACCCTGCATGAACGCCATCGGAATGAACACCGCCACCAATACCAGCGTGATGCCGATGATCGCGCCGGTGATCTGGGTCATCGCCTTGCGCGTCGCCTCTTTCGGTGACAGGCCTTCGGTGGCCATGATCCGCTCGACGTTCTCCACCACCACGATGGCGTCGTCCACCAGAATGCCGATGGCCAGCACCATGCCGAACATGGTCAGCACGTTGATCGAGAAACCCAGCGCAAGCATGGTCGCGAAGGTACCCATCAGCGCCACCGGCACCACCAGCGTCGGGATCAGTGTGTAGCGGATGTTCTGCAGGAACAGGAACATCACCGCAAACACCAGCAACATCGCCTCGCCGAGGGTGTAGACCACTTTGGTGATCGAGACTTTCACGAACGGCGAAGTGTCGTAGGGAATCTTGTATTCCACGCCTGCCGGGAAGTAGCGCGACAGTTCATCCATCTTCGCCCGGATCAAAGTGGCGGTGCTGAGGGCGTTGGCGCCCGGCGCCAGTTGCACGCCGACGGCGGTGGACGGCTTGCCATTCAGACGGGTGCCAAACTGGTACTCCTGGCTGCCGATCTCGACCCGCGCCACATCCTTGATGCGCACGGTGGAACCGTCCGGGTTGGCCTTGAGCACGATGTCGGCGAACTCTTCCGGTGTCGAAAGCTGACCCTTGACCAGAATCGTCGCGGTGATTTCCTGAGTGCTCGGGTTCGGCAGATCGCCGATGCTGCCCGCCGATACCTGAGCGTTCTGCGCGACGATGGCGGCGTTGACGTCGGCCGGCGTCAGGCTGAAACCGATCAGCTTCTGCGGATCGACCCAGATCCGCATCGCCCGTTCGGCGCCATACAACTGGGCCTTGCCGACGCCGTCGATGCGTTTGATCTCGTTCATCACGTTGCGCGCCAGGTAATCGCTGAGCGCCACGTCATCGAGCTTGCCGTCGCTGGAGGTGAGGGTGATCAGCAGCAGGAAACCGGCGGAGACTTTCTCCACCTGCAAGCCTTGCTGGTTGACCGCTTGCGGCAGACGCGACTCGACCACCTTGAGGCGGTTCTGTACATCGACCTGCGCCAGTTCCGGGTTGGTGCCCGGCTGGAAAGTGGCCTTGATCGTGGCGCTGCCGAGGCTGCTTTGCGATTCGAAATACAGCAGGTGATCGGCGCCGTTGAGCTCTTCCTCGATCAGGCTGACCACGCTTTCGTCAACGGTCTGCGCCGAGGCGCCCGGGTACACGGCATAGATTTCGATCTGCGGCGGCGCGACGTCGGGGTATTGCGCCACCGGCAATTGCGGGATGGCCAGCGCGCCGGCCAACAGGATGAACAACGCGACGACCCAGGCGAACACCGGGCGGTCGATAAAGAACTGCGGCATAGAAGAGCGTCCTGCTTACTGACCAGAGGTCTGGGCAAGTGGAAGAGGGGTGTCGTCGATCTGCACCACTTCGCCCGGACGGGCGTGTTGCAGGCCTTCGATGACAATGCGGTCGCCGGCCTTCAGGCCTCCGGTGACGATCCAACGGTCGTTCTGCACAGCGCCAAGCTGAACCGGCTGTTGGGCGACGCGCATCTGATCGTCGACGGTCAGGACTTGCGCTACACCGGCGCTGTCACGCTGCACCGCACGTTGCGGCACGGTCAGGCCGTGTTGAATCACGCCTTGTTCCAGGCGAACGCGAACGTAGCTGCCGGGCAGCAGATCGAGATCCGGGTTGGGAAACTCGCTACGCAGGATGATCTGACCGGTGCCCGGATCGACCGTGATGTCGCTGAACAGCAGTTTGCCCGGCAACGGATAGAGGCTGCCGTCGTCCTGGATCAGTGTGGCCTTGACCTGATCCTGGCCGACCTGTTGCAACTGGCCGGAACGGAAGGCGCGACGCAGCTCATTCAGTTCACGGGTCGACTGGGTGAGGTCGGCGTGGATCGGGTTCAGTTGCTGGATCAGCGCCATGGGCGTGGTTTCGTTCTGGCCGACCAGCGCACCTTCAGTCACCAGGGCTCGGCCGACACGCCCGGAAATCGGCGCGGTGACGGTGGCGTAGCCCAGATTCAGCTTCGCGCGCTCGACGGCTGCCTTGTTGGCGGCCACGTCGGCGGCGGTCTGCCGGGCATTGGCGCGAGCGTTGTCGTAGTCCTGAGCGCTGATGGCCTGGTCGTCGATCAACTGTGCGTAGCGCTGTTCCTGCAGCTTTGCCTGGAACGCGTTGGCTTCGGCCTTGCGCAGGGCGGCTTCGGCGCTATCGAGGTCAGCCTTGAATGGTGCCGGATCGATGCGGAACAGTACGTCGCCCTTTTTCACGTCGCTGCCTTCGCGATAGGTGCGTTGCAGCACGACGCCAGCCACTCGGGCGCGGACTTCGGCAATGCGCGGTGCGGCAATTCGCCCGCTGAGTTCGCTGCTGATCGACAGGGGGCGCGCCTCAAGGGTTTCGATCCGCACGGTGGCCGGCGGCGCCTGTTCCTCGGCGTTCGAGGATTTATCACAGGCACTCAGCGTCAGCGCCAATGCGATCAGGCCGAGCCCGGCCAGCAGATTCTTCGACATGTACAACCCCCAATATTGATCTGCGCATCCTACGGACAGTCGCCGAGGGTAGCGGTGAAGCTTTGTAGGCGCTGTGTGAAATTGTGTAAGGGTTTTGCTCAGGGACGAGTGAGGGCGTATATCCTTTACGCCTTGATATTTATTGCGACAGATAAAGCATCGCGAGCAGGCTCGCTCCCACAAGGGATTGCATTCCAAATGTGGGAGCGAGCCTGCTCGCGATAGCGGACGATGGGTCGCCACTGTATTTCTGGATCACCTAAATGCCCAACATCCTCTTGGTCGAAGACGACACCGCCCTCGCCGAACTGATCTCCAGTTACCTCGAACGCAACGGTTACTCCGTCAGCGTGATTGGCCGTGGCGACCATGTGCGCGAACGGGCGCGGCTCAATCCGCCGGATCTGGTGATTCTCGACCTGATGCTGCCGGGCCTCGATGGCTTGCAGGTCTGTCGCCTGTTGCGCGCCGACTCGACAACGCTGCCGATCCTGATGCTCACCGCCCGCGATGACAGCCACGATCAGGTGCTGGGCCTGGAAATGGGCGCCGACGATTACGTCACCAAACCCTGCGAGCCGCGCGTCCTGCTGGCGCGGGTCCGTACTTTATTGCGCCGCAGCAGCCTCGGCGAACCGATGACCGCCAATGACCGGATCCTGATGGGCAATCTGTGCATCGACCTGTCGGAGCGCACGGTGACCTGGCGCGAACAACCGGTGGAACTGTCCAGCGGTGAATACAACCTGCTGGTGGTGCTCGCCCGACACGCCGGCGAAGTGCTGAGCCGCGACCAGATCCTGCAACGTCTGCGCGGCATCGAGTTCAACGGCACCGATCGCTCGGTGGACGTGGCAATCTCCAAGCTGCGACGCAAGTTTGACGACCACGCCGGCGAGGCGCGCAAAATCAAGACCGTGTGGGGCAAGGGTTATCTGTTCAGCCGTTCCGAGTGGGAATGCTGATTCGATGTTCAGAATCCTGTTTCGCCTCTATCTGGTGACGATCGTTTCCTACAGCGCGGCGATCTATCTGGTGCCGGATCTGGTGGTGATGGCGTTCAAACAGCGATTCGTCACCTACAACCTCGACTATTCCCGTGGCCTGCAATCGCTGATCACCAAGCAGTTTCGCGCGGTGCCGCAGGATCAGTGGCCGGCGCTCGCGGCATCGATGGACAAGGATTTTCAGCCGCTGCACATCGTGCTCGCCCGTATCGATGACGCCGGGTTCACCGACATCGAGAAAGAACGTCTGCGGCGCGGCGAAAACATGGTGCGGGTCGGCGACTGGGGCTGGCGCACGCTGGCGGTCACGCCGCTGAACGACGAAATGGCGGTGCAGATGGTGGTGCCGCCGGATCCGATGGACGTGAACCTGTTGTACTGGAGCATCAACGTGCTGATCGGCGCCAGTCTGCTGGCGTGCCTGTTGCTCTGGTTTCGCCCGCACTGGCGCGATCTGGAACGCCTCAAGGGCACGGCCGAACGTTTCGGCAAGGGCCATTTGAGCGAGCGCACGCAGATTGGCGCAAGCTCCAACATCGGCAGTCTGGCCAATGTGTTCGACACCATGGCCGGCGACATCGAAAACCTGCTCAACCAGCAGCGTGACCTGCTCAACGCCGTGTCCCACGAACTGCGCACGCCGCTGACTCGCCTGGACTTCGGCCTCGCGCTGGCGCTGTCCGATGACTTGCCGCAAGCCAGCCGCGAACGCCTGCAAGGGCTGGTTGCGCACATTCGCGAACTGGATGAGTTGGTGCTGGAGTTGCTGTCCTACAGTCGCCTGCAGAACCCGGCGAAGTTGCCGGAGCAGGTCGAAGTGTCGCTGGACGAGTTCATCGACAGCATTCTGGGCAGCGTCGACGAAGAACTGGAATCCCCGGAAATCGTCATCGATGTGCTGCTGCACAACCAGCTGGAACGCTTCTCCCTCGACCCGCGCCTGACGGCCCGAGCGATTCAGAACCTGTTGCGCAACGCCATGCGTTACTGCGAGAAGCGCATTCAGATTGGCGTGCAGGTTTGTCCGAAGGGCTGTGAGATCTGGGTGGATGACGACGGGATCGGCATTCCGGAAGACGAGCGGGAGCGGATTTTCGAGCCGTTCTATCGACTGGATCGCAGTCGCGATCGGGCGACCGGCGGGTTTGGCCTGGGGCTGGCGATCAGCCGTCGTGCGCTGGAAGCGCAGGGCGGGACGTTGACGGTGGAGGGGTCGCCGTTGGGTGGGGCGCGGTTCAGGCTCTGGCTGCCAACCCCCGTTTAGCGCCCCTGATCGTTGATGATCGTTCCCACGCTCCGCGTGGGAATGCATACCGTGACGCTCCGCGTCACAGTGGACGCAGAGCGTCCATGGCGGCGTTCCCACGCGGAGCATGGGAACGATCAGTGCTCTGGATTAGATGATCTCAGTCGACTGGATCAATCCAACCCCGGCCACCTGCATCCGCTCGATCGCCGTCGCCAGCGAGCCATTCAAATCAATCGCCCGGCACGCATCCAGCACCACAAACGCATTGAACCCCGCCGCCCGCGCGTCCAGCGCGGAGAACATCACGCAGAAATCCAGCGCAAGACCGACCATGTACACCGTGTCGATCCCGCGTTCCTTCAGATAACCGGCCAGACCCGTGGTCGTGACACGATCCGCTTCCAGAAACGCCGAATAGCTGTCGATGTCCGGGTTGCAGCCCTTACGGATGATCAATTGCGCGTGGGGCAGATCGAGGCCCGAGTGAAACTCGGCGCCGCGTGAGCCCTGAATGCAGTGATCCGGCCACAGCGTCTGCTCGCCATACGGCAGTTGAATCACGTCATAAGGCTGGCGGCCGGGATGGCTGGAGGCAAACGAAGCGTGGCCCGCCGGGTGCCAGTCCTGAGCGATGACCACTTGCTTGAACTGCCCGGCGAGCCGGTTGATCAGCGGAACGATCAGGTCACCTTCTGGCACGGCCAACTGGCCACCGGGAATGAAGTCGTTCTGCACGTCGATGACCAGCAGGGCTGTGCGTGGCGAAATCGGCATAAATCCATCCTTCTTGGAAAATCACCCGAGCAGCATAGTGACAAAATTCTTTAAACGTTCAGCCGGGATTTAAACATTTTCGCCATGTCTTCCAGCTCGGAAGCCGGGTGATGGCCGATCAGCATCCAGGCATGTTCGCGTTCGGTCCAGTACACCACGTTCATCCCGTGCCGGCGCTCATGGGCCAGCGGCTGGCTACCGCTGTTGGTGCGCGTGACGCACAGCGCCAGCGGGCCGTGGGTGGCGTCGAGCCAGGTCATCTGGGCGATGGGCACGCCGTCGTATTCAAGCAGCTGCGCGCGTTTGAACTGCGCGCCGGGCAGTTTCAGTTTCGCCGGCGACAGGCTCACGCCGAGCCGCGCATCGACGGTTCGCAGCTGCGCCAATTGCGAGGCTTCATCAGTGGGCAGATGTTCGAGGGTCTGCGGCACATACAGCGCCATGTAATCGCCCACCAGCTCGCGCCAGTTGTGCGATTGCTGCGCTTGCCAGGCCAGAAACAATCGGTCCGCCGCGACACCTGCGAGCGCCACGCCCGCTGCCGCTGCGCCGATGAACCAGCGTCGGCTGAAACCGGGCTTCTGCGGTGACGGCGCGGCATCGAGCCGGGCCTGCAGCCGATCGAGCGGCGCCTGTTGCGCCAGTTCGTCGTAGGCAGCCTTGAATGGCAGGTTGCTGCGGCTCAGCCATTGCACCCGCAGACTCAGCAGCGGATCGTCGGCGATGAGGCTGTCGAGCTGGCTGCGCTGTTCGCGGTCCAGTTCATCGTCCAGATACGCCACCAGTTGCTCGTCGGAAGGCGCATTCATTGCCGGTCTCCTGCGGGGGTGTTCGGTACCGCTTGCAGCGGCGGGTATTCGGCCAGCTTCAGGCGCGCGGTGGCCAGCCGGCTCATGACCGTGCCGATCGGCACTTGCAGGATCTCGGCGACTTCGCGGTAGGACAGGCCCTCGACGTAAGCGAGATAAACCGTTTCACGCTGGGTTTCCGGCAGCGCATCGACCCGGCGGATCACCTGCGCTGCCATCACATGAGTCTGCGCGGCGTATTCGCCATCGAACGTCAGCTGGCTTTCGGCGTCCGCCACACCCTGGCCCTGGCGCACCCGGCGGGCGCGCACTTCGTTGAGCCAGATCGAATGCAGAATGCTCAGTAGCCAGCGATCCATACGCGTGCCGGCCACGTACTGGCTCGAACGCTCAAGCGCCCGTACGCAGGTGGCTTGCACCAGATCCTCGGCCACGTGCCGATTGCGCGACAGCAGCAAGCCGTAGCGCCACAGGCGCGCCAGGTGTTGCCCGAGTTCGGCTCTGAAGGCCTGATCGCTGAAAATGTTCGCCTCCGCTGTCGTGTCAGGTTTTCGATGGATCGTTGATGGCTTCGGCCAGGTCCCGGTATTCCTCGCAGGTCGTGCCGCAGATTTTCTGGATGTGCTGCAACTGTTCCTGCGCCAGATCGACGCGGCCCTTGATCACATAGGCTTCGCCCAGATACTCGCGGACTTGCGCGTACTGCGGATCAAGCTTCACCGATTGCAGGTAATAGCCGATGCCTTCGTCGGTGCGCCCCAGTTTGCGCGTGGCATAACCGCGATAGTTGAGGGCCTTGGCGGTGTTCGGTTGTTCCAGCGTGTCGAGCAGGGCCAGGGCTTCTTCATAACGGCCGGCCTTGGCCAGGCGGTAGGCGTAATCGGTGCGGTCGGCGTCGGGCACCAGATGGCTGGTCTGCATCACGCATTTCTGCGTTTTGGTGTCGAACACCTGGCCTTTGGGGCAGTTGGGTTTCTGTACCGGCGCCTCTTCATCGCCATTGGCGAAGGCGAGGGGGCTCGCGAAAGCGGCGGCCACCAGCAACGGGGCGGCGAACATAACGGAACGGATAGTCATGGGCAAGGCTCCACAGGGGGTCATGTTTCACTTTGAACACCACAGGGTGAAAATTTATTCATTGCTTTGTCAGGCTTTGTTAAAGGAAAGCCCTTTTTCCGGCGCTATGCTCGTCAGCATTCGTTGTCGATCTGCAGTTCTACCATGGGAGTTTGGCCATGAAAGATCAGGTTCACCACTCGGCCGCCAGCGGCTACAAAACCGCTGCCGACACCTACGTCAAAGGCCGGCCCGACTATCCGCCGGCCGTCAGCGAATGGCTGATGGGCACACTGGGCCTCGATGGCCACAAGACCGTTATCGACCTCGGCGCCGGCACCGGCAAGTTCACCGGACGGCTGGTGGCGACCGGTGCCCAGGTAATCGCCGTGGAACCGGTGGCGCAGATGCTGGAAAAACTGTCACTGGCCTGGCCGCAAGTGTTGGCCGTCAGCGGTACGGCAACGGATTTGCCGCTGCCCGATGCCTCGGTGGATGCCGTGGTCTGCGCGCAGGCCTTTCACTGGTTTGCCAGTCGCGAGGCGCTGGATGAAATCGCCCGGGTGCTCAAACCGGGCGGCAAACTGGGCCTGATCTGGAACCTGCGCGACACCCGGATCGACTGGGTGCCCAAGCTGGACGCCATCGTCAATGCGCTGGAAGGCGACACGCCGCGCTTCTACACCGGCGAATGGCGCAAGGCCTTTCCCCATCCGGCGTTCGGGCCGTTGCAGGCTCAACACTTTCAGCATGGCCACACCGGCTCGCCGGAAGATGTGATTTTCAACCGGGTGCGCTCCACCAGTTTTATTGCCGCGTTGAGTGACCTGCAGCGCGCAAGGATCGACGAACAGATTGCTGAACTGATTGCCAGCGAGCCGCAACTGCGGGGCAGGGAGGTGGTGACGGTGCCTTACGAGACCGCCGCCTTCGTCGCGGTGAAGAACGGCTAGAGTCCCGCATTTGGCCGAACCGCCGTGCTGATGCCTTGTTATAGTTCGGGCCTCATTTTCAGCCCGGTAAAGGATTTCTGCCATGACTCAATACACCGCCTTCAGCGTCGAACTGGCCGACAACATCGCCCATGTGCAGATCAATCGTCCGGAAAAGATCAACTCGATGAACGCCGCGTTCTGGAGTGAAATCGTCGAGGTGTTCCAGTGGATCGACGACACCGACGAAGTGCGGGTGGTGGTGCTCAGCGGCGCCGGCAAACACTTTTCCTCGGGCATCGACCTGATGATGCTGGCCGGCGTGGCCAATGAGCTGGGCAAGGACGTTGGCCGCAATGCGCGCCTGCTGCGCAAAAAGATCCTGACCCTGCAAGCTTCCTTCAATGCCGTCGATAATTGCCGCAAGCCGGTACTCGCGGCGATCCAGGGTTACTGCCTGGGCGGCGCCATCGACCTGATCGCCGCCTGCGACATGCGTTACGCTGCCGAAGACGCGCAATTTTCTATTAAAGAAATCGATATCGGCATGGCGGCTGATGTAGGCACTTTGCAACGGTTGCCACGGATCATCGGTGACGGCATGCTGCGTGAGCTGGCTTACACCGGTCGCACCTTTGGCGCCGAAGAAGCGCGCAGCATCGGTCTGGTCAATCGCGTCTACAGCGACAAGGACGGCCTGATCGAAGGCGTGATGGACATTGCCCGGGACATCGCCGGCAAGTCGCCGATCGCGGTCACCGGCACCAAGGAAATGATCAGCTACATGCGCGACCATCGCATCGACGACGGTCTCGAGTACGTTGCCACCTGGAACGCCGCCATGCTGCAATCCAACGATTTGCGCGTGGCCATGGCGGCCCATATGAGCAAACAGAAACCCGAATTTCTGGATTGAGAAACCATGACATCTCGCTGGACCACTGCAGTACTGGACACCGATCAACCCGGCGGCTGGGCCGTGGCGCGCAGCCCCGAGGGTTTCCTGTTCGATGACAACGGCGCGCTGTTCCCCCGGGAATGGCTCAAGCGTCAGGACTTGTCGATCCTGGCCGAGCACGGTATCGGTCATCTCGATGGCGAACCGGTGTATCTGCTGGAACTGCGCAGCACCAGCGAGGTGCCGGGTTGCAACTGGAAAGGCTTGCGGGCGTTCATGCTCGACGGCGATCACACGATCTACAAAGTACTGGGCTATGCCGCACAGATTGGCACTTGGGCGCGCGAACACCGTTTCTGCGGCAATTGCGGTCAGGCCATGACCCAGGTGCCGCGGGAGCGGGCGATGTATTGCCAGCCTTGCGATCTGCGCAGTTATCCGCGGATTTCGCCGAGCATGATCGTGCTGGTGACCCGTGGCGATGAAGTGCTGCTGGCGCGTTCACCGCGTTTCGTCACCGGGGTCTACAGCACGCTGGCCGGGTTTGCCGAGCCTGGGGAATCGGCCGAGGATTGCCTGATCCGCGAAGTGCGCGAGGAAGTGCAGATCGAGGTGAAGAACATTCAGTACATGGGCAGCCAGTGCTGGCCGTTCCCGCACTCGATGATGCTCGGCTTCCATGCCGAATACGCCGGTGGCGAGATTGTCTGCCAGGAAGACGAGATCGAAGACGCCCAGTGGTTCAACGTGCACGATCTGCCGCCGTTGCCGGCATCCAAATCGATTGCCCGTTACCTGATCGACGTCTATGTGGCGCGGCGCTTAGGCCACGCTGAACCAGTGTTGCCAGGCTAGACGCACGGTCAACCCCAGCACCACGGTGATGAACACCGGACGAATGAACTTGGCGCCGCCGCTGATCGCGGTGCGCGCCCCGAAGAACGCGCCGACCATCACCGACAGGCCCATGCTCAGGCCGATGATCCAGTCCACCTGCCCGGAAAACACGAACACCGACAGCGCCGCAATGTTGCTGACGAAGTTCATGCTGCGCGCCACGCCGCTGGCCTTGACCAGGTCGATCGGGTACAGCAGCAGGCTGCTGACAGTCCAGAACGCACCGGTGCCCGGACCGGCCACGCCGTCGTAGAAACCGAGGCTGAAGCCTTGGGTCGATTGCCACTTCTTCTTGATCGGTGCGTCGCTGTCCAGCGGCGCTTTCGGCGTGCCGCCAAACAACAGGTACAGACCGCAGGCGAACACAATCACCGGCAACATCTTGTTCAGCCATTCCGCCGGCAGATAGTGGGCGACGACGGCGCCGGTCAGCGCACCGACCAGCGTGCCGACGATGGCGTGCATCCACTGTTTGGGGTGGAACAGCTTGCGTCGGTAGAAGGTGAAACTGGCGGTCGCCGAGCCGAAGGTCGAACTCAGTTTGTTGGTGCCCAGCACCAGGTGCGGCGGCAGGCCGGCGGTGAGCAACGCAGGCGTGGTCAACAGACCGCCACCGCCGGCGATGGCGTCGATGAATCCGGCAATGAAAGCGACAAGGGCCAGAACGGCCAGGGTGGTGAGGTCAACGCTGAGTTCGAAAGGCATGGAATCGGCTTATTTCGGCAGGGCGCAGAACAGGGCTGCGGGGAGGGCAGTCATGTTACTCATTTCCAAGTGTTGCGGCGACCCATAAGGCCCGGGCACCGACTGTTCAACTGTTGCCCAGCCAACACGCACACAACAAATCACCCTCCCGTCATGCATCCCGATCACCTGAAGCCTCAATAAAACCGGGCTATCGAGGCTGGCACGCTTGCTGCTCTACCTCTCTCACCTTCATCAACTGTCCCGAGGACACGCCAATGAGTCAGCAAGCCGTGAAATTTGCCTACTGGGTGCCGAACGTCAGCGGTGGGCTGGTGGTCAGCAAGATCGAACAACGCACCGACTGGGGCATCGACTACAACCGCAAGTTGGCGCAACTGGCCGAGGCGGCGGGTTTCGAATACGCCTTGACGCAAATCCGCTTCACCGCCGGCTACGGCGCCGAGTTCCAGCATGAATCGGTGGCGTTCAGCCATGCGTTGCTCGCCGCCACCAGCAAGCTCAAAGTCATCGCCGCCATTCTGTCCGGCCCGTGGCAACCAGCACTGGCGGCCAAACAGTTGGCGACCATCGATCAACTCACCAACGGCCGGATCGCGGTGAACATCGTCAGCGGCTGGTTCAAGGACGAGTTCCAGGCCATCGGCGAACATTGGCTCGAGCACGACGAGCGCTATCGTCGCTCGGAAGAGTTCATCCGCTCATTGCGAGGGATCTGGAGCCAGGACAACTTCACTTTCCGTGGCGATTTCTATCGCTTCGACAACTACAGCCTGAAACAGAAGCCGCTGGGCCGCCCGGAAATCTTTCAGGGCGGCAGCTCTCGTGCCGCGCGGGACATGGCGGCGCGGGTATCGGACTGGTATTTCACCAACGGCAACAGCGTCGAGGGCATCAAGGCGCAGGTCGACGATATTCGCGCCAAAGCGGCGGCGAACCAGCATTCGGTGAAAGTCGGGGTGAATGCGTTTGTCATCGCCCGGGATACCGAGGAAGAAGCCAAAGCGGTGCTGGCGCAGATCATCGATCAGGCGGACCCGGAAGCGGTGAATGCGTTCGGTGATGCGGCGAAGCAGGCGGGCAGGGCGTCGCCGGAAGGTGAGGGTAACTGGGCCAAATCGACCTTTGAAGATCTGGTGCAGTACAACGACGGCTTCAAGACCAACCTGATCGGCACGCCGCAGCAGATTGCCGAGCGGATCGTGGCGTTGAAAGCGGTGGGGGTTGATCTGGTATTGGCGGGGTTCCTGCATTTTCAGGAAGAGGTGGAGTATTTCGGTCAGCGGGTGTTGCCGCTGGTGCGAGAACTCGAGGCCAAAGCGCAATCGGCCCGGGCTGCCGAAGTTGCCTGAAAATCCCTCCTGCACACTGTGCAGGAGGGATCGGCTACTTAATTACAGACCCAGCTCGGACAACCCCGGATGATCATCCGGGCGGCGGCCCAGCGGCCAGTGGAACTTGCGTTCGCTTTCCTTGATCGGCATGTCGTTGATGCAGGCGTAGCGCTGGAACATCAGGCCGTGCTCGTCGAACTCCCAGTTCTCGTTGCCGTAGGAGCGGAACCAGTTGCCCGAGTCGTCGTGCCACTCGTAGGCGTAGCGCACGGCGATGCGGGTGTCTGAATAGGCCCAGAGTTCCTTGATCAGGCGGTAATCCAGTTCCTTGGCCCATTTGCGAGTGAGGAAACCCTTGGCTTCTTCGCGGTTGTTGGCGAATTCGGCGCGGTTACGCCATTTGGTGTCCAGGGTGTAGGCCAGCGACACGCGTTCCGGGTCGCGGGAGTTCCAGCCATCCTCGGCCAGACGAACTTTTTCAATGGCCGATTCACGGTTGAACGGTGGCAATGGCGGACGAACTTCGGCTGCAGTAGACATGTTTGTCTCCCGATCTATTAACAGTTAAACAACTTGTCAGGCTTATTAAGGCGTTACAGGTCCAATAACTTTCGCGCCATGCATTGCGCATTATCGGCGGCACTGTGATCACCCATCACAAGCGCTACGGTAATGGCGCCGTCAATCAGGATCAGCAGCTGTTTGGCCAACAGTTGCGGGTCCTCGGCTCCATGTTCGGTACACAGCTCGCACAGGTAGTCGAGCAGTTTCTGTTTGTGGTCTTTGGCGACCAGGCGCACCGGATCCTCTGGATCGCCGGTTTCGCCACTGGTGTTGATGAAGGCGCAGCCCCGGAAACCTTCCGAGGCGAACCAGCCCTTGAGCACGGTAAACAGGTTGAGCAGGCGGTCGGCCGGGGTTTCGGCCTGATCGACGGCGCTTCTGTACCAGTGCATCCAGCGCACGTCGCGGCGTTGCAGGGCGGCGACGGTCAACTCCTCCTTGTTGGCGAAGTAGCGGTAGATACTCTTTCTGGAAACGCCGGCGGTTTTCACCAGAAGATCCATGCCGGTGGCCGCGATGCCACTTTTGTAGATCAACTTTTCGGTGACATCCAGAATGATGTCTCGGGTCGTGTCGTTGCTTGTGATTTCGTTCATGTGGCGAACAGTAGAACGATCGTTCTCCTTGGTCAAATGTTTTTTATTGATCGTTCCCACGTCGAGGCGTCGAACCGTCTGCGTGGGAATGCCTCAAGGGACGCTCTGCGTTCCAGCTCTGGAAGGGACGCGGAGCGTCCCGGGCTGCGTTCCCACGCAGAGCGTGGGAACGATCATTAAAGGAGCGTGGGAACGATCAATCAGGCGGGAAGACCCGAAGGAGTTGATGGTGTAAGCTCTCGGGTTCTTCGGATTCGACCCATTGCGAGCCCTATGCCGTTGCTTTTCAAACGCTCTCTGCTGCCCAAACTGCGCAGCTTTCCGCTGACCGCCGAGGCCGTGACGATCCTGCCCGGTGCCGCCGATTTCCGCCGTTGCCTGCTGGAGAAAATCGCCCAGGCGACCCAGCGCATCTACCTCGTCGCGCTTTATCTGCAAAACGACGAAGCCGGCCAGGAAATTCTCGATGCCTTGCACGCCGCCAAACTCAAGCGTCCCGAGCTTGAAATCGCGGTGGTCGTCGACTGGCTGCGGGCCCAGCGCGGCTTGATCGGCGCCGGCAAACAGCCGGGCAATTCGGCGTGGTATCAGGAAATGACCCGCACCCACCAGAGCGTGGTGCCGGTCTACGGCGTGCCGGTCCAGACCCGCGAGCTGTTCGGCGTGCTGCACCTCAAAGGCTTCGTGATCGACGATTGCGTGGTCTACAGCGGTGCGAGCCTGAACAACGTCTATCTGCACAAATTCGACAAGTACCGTTTCGACCGTTATCACGTGCTGCAAAGCCGCGAACTGGCAGACTCGATGCACCATCTGGTCAAGCACGGCCTGATCGAATCGAAAGCGGTGCATCGCCTCGACCTGCCGAACCTGCCGACCACCCGCAGCCTGCGCAACGACATCGGCGATCTGCGCAGCCGCCTTAAATATGCGGCCTACGACACCAGCGCCGGCAGCACGGCGCATACCGGTCTGTCGGTCAGCCCGTTGCTCGGTGTTGGCAAGAACAACCCGCTGAACCGGGTGATTCTGGAGCTGATCGCCAGCGCCCAGAAGCAACTGACCATCTGCACGCCTTACTTCAACCTGCCGCTGGGGGTGATCCGCGAGATCAACCGGGCGCTGGCGCGCGGCGTGAAGATCGACATCGTGGTCGGCGACAAGACCGCCAACGACTTCTACATTCCGCCGACCGAGCCGTTCAAGGTGATCGCCGCGCTGCCGTATCTCTACGAGATCAGCCTGCGCCGTTTCGCCAAGCGGCATCAGCGCAACATCGACAGCGGCCAGTTGAACCTGCACCTGTGGCGTGAAGGCGACAACAGCTATCACCTCAAGGGCATGTGGATCGACCAGCGTTATACGCTGCTGACCGGCAACAACCTCAATCCGCGGGCGTTCCGTCTCGATCTGGAAAACGCCTTGCTGATCGATGACCCGAAAGGCGAGTGGCTGGAACCGCGTCGCGTGGAGCTGGAGAACATCTTCGTTCACACCACGCGGATCGCACGTTTCCAGGACCTGGAAGCCTTGCCGGATTACCCGGCGGGCGTGGCCAAGTTCCTCAAGCGTGTGAGCCGGGTGCGGGTCGAGCGGTTGCTCTATCGCATTCTCTAAGATTCGAAATCTTTAGCGCGGCAAAAATAGCTATCGCGAGCAGGCTCGCTCCCACAGGGAAATGCATTCCAGTGTGGGAGCGAGCCTGCTCGCGATGAGGCACTACAAAACGCTATAGAACTCAGTTCAGACCCAATTTCCCACGCAACGTCGACAGGTCTTCCGCCAGGGTGTTGACCGGGCCGACCAGCGCCTTGCGGTCGTTGTCCTTCACCTTGTCGTAAGTCTCGAAGCCACCGTCCCTGGTCTTGTACTTGGCCAGGATCTTGTCCACGGTGGCGAAGTTCTTGTCGACTTTGGCGACGAAGGCCTTGTCCTGTTTCTCGATCTGCGGACGGAACAGGTCGACGATTTTCTTCGCGCCGTCGATGTTGCCCTGGAAGTCGTACAGGTCGGTGTGGCTGTAACGGTCTTCTTCACCGGAGATCTTGGTCGCGGCGACTTCTTCGAGCAGCGCAGCGGCGCCGCCGACGACTTTTTCCGGCGGGAAGGTCAGGCCGGCGACGCGGGTCTGCAGGTCTTTCACGTCCTTGTTCAGGCCGTCCGCCAGAGCGTCGAGATCCTTGGTGCTCTTTTCCGAGAACAGCGAGTATTCGATGCGGTGGAAACCGGTGAAGTCTTCGGCTTTCACGCCTTGCTCGTGGTCGTCGACGCGGGAGTCGATGGACGCGTCGAGGTCACTGAACAGCTCGGCAATCGGCTCGATCGACTCGTAATAAACGCGGGTCGGCGCGTAGAGCTTTTGCGCGGTGGCCAGGTCGCCTTTTTTCACCGCGTCGGTGAATTGCTGTGTGTGGCTGGCCAGTTCATCCAGTTGTTCGGTGACGTAGATCTTGTAGTCCGACACCGGCCCCACCAGATCCAGAGGCGCGGTCGCGGCGAACGCCGACAGCGGGGCGTTGAGCAAACCAAGGGTCAGCAATAACGCGAGTGGCGTCTTTTTCATGGGGGCGGCTCCTGTTGAATGCTATGCAGTTGTTTTTGGTTGAGTAGCGTTGAGCAGCGAGCGACCGATGAAGTCCTTGTCGCCCGTGACACCCGGCAGGGTGAAGAAGTAACCGCCGCCGACCGGCTTGAGGTATTCCTCCAGCGGTTCGCCATTGAGGCGGGTCTGCACGGTGATGAAGCCTTTTTCCAGGTCGGCCTGGTAACAGATGAACAGCAGGCCCATGTCGAGCTGGCCGTTCTTGTTCACGCCGTTGGAGTAGTTGAACGGCCGGCGCAGGATCAGGTTGGCCTGGCTCGCGGCGGTGCGCGGATTGGCCAGGCGAATGTGCGCATCAAGCTTGGTCAGCTTGCCTTCCGGGTCCTTGCTGTAATCCGGCACCTCGGTCTCATGGCTGGCGCCCATCGGCGCGCCGGTCGTTTTGACCCGGCCGATGATGCTTTCCTGTTCCTGCAACGGCGTGCGGTCCCAGCGTTCGACGAAGTTGCGGATGATCCGCACCGCCTGATAACTGCCGTGGGCCGCCCAGGCCGGTTCGTCACTCCCCGGTTGCACCCAGACGATGCGGTCCATGGCTTTGCCGTCGTTGGAATCCGGGTTGGCCGAACCGTCGCGGAAACCCAGGAAGTTACGCGCCGATTGCGCCGGCACACCGGGCTTGGCCGGGGCTTGCGGCGGCACGCTGCCTTCCTGTTTCCAGCGCACCAGCAGCAGATCCGGCAGGTTCTTCACGATGTCGCGCAGGGCGTGGATGTTGGTGTCTGCGGTGTTGGAGCAGAACTGCAGGCTCAGGTCGCCGTGGCAGCAATCGGCTTCCAGCGCATCGTTGGGGAAACCGACCATGCGCACCAGACGCTTGGGTTTGGCGGACGCGAGGCCGAAGCGCTCATCGAACAGCGATTCGCCCACCGATACGGTGATGGTCAGGTTGTCCGGTGTCACTACCGGGCCGAGGATCCCGGAATCCGGCGGCGGCAACTTCGGATCGATCTGCGCCACCGGGCCGCCCTTCATCAGGAACGCGATGCGCTCGTTGAGGGTGCGGAACAGACGCTCCAGGTCTTCACGGTCGCTGGCCAGCACATCGAACGACACCAGCATGCCGGCCGCCGGGCGTGGAGTGACGATGCCGCTCTGGTGTACGCCGTGAAAGTCGTGGTGATCCTGGGTCTTGTCGCTGCTCGGCGCTTCGGTGACTTGCGCAGGGGCGGCGGCCATTGCCGGGCAGCTCAAAGCGGTGCCGGCCAGTGCGACACCGGCGGCGCCCATGCCCATCAGTACGCGGCGACGTTGCAGGTTGAAGTGTTCGGAATCGTTCATCGGTATTCGTCTTCTGCTTACAGGCCGGAGAGGCCGAGGGCGGGATCAATGGCGTCGAGGGCGTCGGCCAGGGCCTTGGCCTTGTCGGCGATCTGCTTGCGTTGCTCACCGTTGACGGTGTCGTAACTGGCGTAGCCGTCCTTGACCTTGAAGCCGTTCAGCGTGGTATCGAAATCAGCCAGCGCGCTGTCGATTTTCGGCAGCAGGTCGGCGGCGGATTTGCTCAGCAGCGGACGCAGCAGTTCGACGACTTTGTGCGCCGTTTCCTGATTGGCCGCGAAGCCGTTGAGATCGCTGTGGCTGTAGCGTTCCTCTTCGCCGCTGGCGGCGCGCACGTCGGCGAGGGTGTTGAGGTTGCGCACGACGATTTCCACCAGTTGCTCCGGCGGCAGCGACTGGGCCAGCAGCTGTTGTTTCAGCGTGGTGACGTTGTCGAGCAAGCCCTGGGCAATCGGTGTCAGCCCATCGAGTTTGCGTTGCTGGAACAGCGCGTATTCGAGGCGGTGGAAACCGACGAAGGCCGGATCCTGCTCGCGTTTTTCGAAGTAATCGGCGCGGGCGTTGATGCTGTTGTCCAGCTCGGCCAAGCGTTGTGCGGCCGGGGCCAGACGCTGGTACGCGGCACGGGCCGGCAAATACAAAGCCTGGGCCTGGGCCAGATCGCCACTGTCGATGGCTTGATTCAGCGCCGTCACGGCTTTGATCAGCGCGTTGCCCTGGCTGGCCAGGTAGACGCGGAACTCCGACAGCGGCCCGACAAAGGCAACCATCGACGGCTTGGCCTTGGCGGCGGCATCGGAGGCGGCGGTCGGCGTCACGTGCAGGGTGCCGCGCGGGTTGCTCAGCAGGCCGCAGGTGATGGCGTAATCGCCGGGTTGCAGGTTGGCGTTGATCACCTGGCTCAGGCCCGGCGCGATGTTCTCGCGCTCTTCGATCACCAGCACGCCGTCGAGGATTTCCCATTCCACCGCCCGGTCGGAACGGTTGACGATGCGGAAACTGGCACGGCCGGCCGGGACGGTGAGGGCGTTCGGCTCGCAACTGTGCGGATGGATGTTCACCACCACTTCGTCACGATTGTGCTGACGTTTGGCGGCGGCCAGTTTCGAGGCGTAGTAGAACAGGCCACCGGCGGCGATCATCACGACCACCGAACCGGCCACCGCCCAGCGCAAGGCGCGGGGAGGCGAGGCCTGAGGAGTATTAGGCTTTGACATGAAGGCCCTTATTGGCTGGAAACGGAAGACGATTGGGCAGCGGGTTTGGGTGCCGGCATGAAGAACATGACCAGCGCCACCAGCAGATAAATCAGGTACGCGCCGAGGGTGCTGACGGTCGGTGCATCCTGATAACCGAACATGCCGGCCAGCACCGAGCCCAGCGGGCCGTCCATCGGCAACGTCGCGCTGAAGTCGAAGAGCACGGTTTGCAGGTGGTTCCACACCCCGGCTTCATGCAGGGCCTGCACCGAGTTGGCGAGAATCCCGGCGGCGACCACGAGGATGAACAGCCCGGTCCAGCGGAAGAACGCCGACAGGTTCAAACGCATGCTGCCGCTGTAGATCAGGAAGCCGACAATGATCGCCAGGATCAGGCCGAGCAGGGCGCCGATCGGCGCGGCCGGGCCTTCGCTCTGCTGGAACACGGCGAGCAGGAAGAACACGGTTTCCAGACCTTCCCGGGCCACGGCGAAAAACACCATCGCGATCAGCGCGATGACCTGATGTTTCGAAGACGTCAGCGCATGATCGAGGGAGGCTTGCAGCGAATGCTTGATCGAACGCGCCACTTTGCGCATCCAGAACACCATCGAGCTGAGAATGCCCACGGCCACCAGCCCGACCACGCCTTCGAACAGTTCCTGCTGTTTCTGCGGGAATTCGGCGCTGACCAGTTCCAGGCCACCGCCGACCAGCAAGGCCAGCGCAGCGGCGAGAAACACCCCGATCCACACCGCCGGCATCCACTGGCCACGGCCGGTCTGTTGCAGGTAGCTGGCGATGATGCCAACGATCAGCGCGGCTTCGATGCCTTCGCGCAACATGATCAAAAAGGGAACGAGCATTCGACGATCACTGTGTAACGAAATGAGGTTACAAGTTGTAACATAATGAAAGTCATTCTCACATGGCATCCATTGACATTTACCTGAACCTCAGCTGAACGAGTCTGAACATCCACGTCGCCCGGCCAGCTGCGCTAAGATGCCCGCCACTCGAACAACAACAGGATTGCGCGCGTTCCATGTCGGAAAAAGACACCATCGCCATTCAACTGGTGCGCGAAGCACTGCTGCAAAGTTGTGCCCCGGGCGTGGCCACGGAAGAAGTCTTGAGCAAGGTCGGAATTGATCCGGCGCTGCTGTCCACCGATGACGCGCGCGTCCCGGCCAGTCAGTACGCACGGTTATGGCGCCTGTTGGCGCGACGCGGCGATGACGAATTCTTTGGCATGGACCCGCGCAAGCTGAAATCCGGCAGCCTGGAATTCCTCTGCCGCAGCGCCATGGCCCAGCCGAACCTGGCTGCGGGGCTGAGCGCCGGTTTGAATTTCCTGTCGCTGATGCTCGAACGCATGCCGGCGCAACTGGTGCACCAGCAGAGTCTGGCGGAAATCGTCCTGCTGGAAGACGACCCGGAACCGCGCCGCGCCTTCACCTATTTCACTTATTGGATGATCGTCCACGGCGTGGCGTGCTGGCTGGCGGGGCGGCGGATTCCGATCCTGGCCATCGAGCTGCGCTGCCCGGCGCCGGATTTCTGCGATGACTATCGGGTGATGTTCTCGGAAAACCTGCGTTTCGACCGGCCCCGCACGCGGATGATCTTCGCCGCTGACGTGCTGGATCTGCCGATCAAGCGCAGCGCCGAGGAGTTGAAGCGCTTTCTGGCCCATGCCCCGGCCAACATTCTGGTGAAATACCGCGACCCGGAAAGCCTTGCGAGCCGGATCAAGCAGGATCTGCGGCAATTATCCGCAGATAAGTGGCCGGAAACCGACGCGCTGGCCCAGCAGTTGTGCATGTCGGCTTCGACCCTGCGTCGGCGTCTGGCTGAAGAAGGGCAGACTTATCAGGGCTTGAAGGACAGCGTGCGCAAGGAACTGGCGATCACCTGGCTGGCGGAACCTTCGATCAGTTTTGCCGACATCGCCACCCGCTTGGGGTTTGCCGATGCGAGCTCGTTCTACAAGGCGTTTCGCAAGTGGTCGGGGACCAATCCGGGGCACTATCGCAGCTTGATCCTCAACGAAGCGTCCTGACCCACCACCGCCAACTCTCGTTCCCACGCTCCGCGTGGGAATGCCTCAAGGGACGCTCCGCGTTCCAGCTCTGAAAGGGACGCGGAGCGTCCCGGGCTGCATTCCCACGCGGAGCGTGGGAACGATCAGCTGCAACCGGATTCTTGGCCAAACCAGTCATCCACTTTGAGGGCTTTGACCATTGCCGCCGCCGGCGTGCGGCGCGAGTATTCCTCTGTTGTTTACGGTTCCCCAACCTAATAAGAACAGAGGGATTCTGGCAATGCGCGATTACTTGTCTGCCACCGCACAGTTTGATTATCAGCACACCGTGGACGCCGCGCTCAGCGGCACGCTCGAGGCGCTCAACGCCTGCGTCGAATGTTGTGACCGGCACGCGCTGCCTGGACGCATCGCGCTGTTCTGGGAAGGCCGCGACGGCGCCAGTGCGACGTACACCTTCAGCGACCTGCAGGACAAAGCCGCGCGTTTCGCCAATTTCCTTCTCGCCCAGGGCGTGCAGAAGGGCGACAAGGTCGCCGGCCTGCTGCCGCGCAACATCGAATTGCTGATCACCGTGTTCGCCACTTGGCGCATCGGCGCGGTGTATCAACCGCTGTTCACCGCGTTCGGCCCCAAGGCCCTCGAACATCGCCTGAACAGCTCCGGCGCCAAAGTCGTGGTGACCGACGCCGCCAACCGGCCAAAACTCAGCGAAGTCGCCGACTGCCCGACGCTGGTCACCGTCGGCGGCCCGAAAGGCCAGGGCATCGTCCGTGGCGATTTCAGTTTCTGGGCCGAGCTGCCCAACCATTCCAATGTCTGCGAACCGGTGATGCTGACCGGCGAAGACCCGTTCCTGCTGATGTTCACCTCGGGCACCACCGGGCCGTCGAAAGCGCTGTCGGTGCCGCTCAAGGCCGTCGTGGCGTTCCAGAGCTACACCCGCGATGCCGTGGATCTGCGCCCGGAAGATGCGTTCTGGAACGTCGCTGATCCGGGCTGGGCCTATGGCATCTATTTCGGTGTGACCGGTCCGTTGTCGATGGGCCACCCGATCACCTTTTACGATGGCCCGTTCACCCTCGAAAGCACCTGCCGGGTGATCAACAAGTACGGCATCACCAACCTCACCGGTTCGCCCACCGCGTATCGCCTGCTGATTGCCGGCGGCGACGAGTTCGCCAAGTCGATCAAGGGCAAGCTGCGCATCGTCAGCAGCGCCGGCGAGCCGTTGAACCCGGAAGTGATCCGCTGGTTCGCCGACAACCTCGGCGTGGTCATTCACGACCATTACGGCCAGACCGAACTGGGCATGGTCCTGTGCAACCACCACGGCCTCGAACACCCGATCCACCTCGGCGCTGCCGGTTTTGCTTCGCCGGGCCATCGGATCGTGGTGCTTGACGATCAGTACAACGAACTCGGCGTCGGCCAGCCCGGCATCCTCGCCATCGACCGCACGCAGTCGCCGATGTGCTGGTTCGCCGGGTATGAAGGCGCGCCGACCAAAGCCTTCGTCGGCAATTACTACCTGAGCGGCGACACCGTCGAGTGGAACCCGGACGGCAGCATCAGCTTCGTCGGCCGCAGCGATGACGTGATCACCACGTCTGGCTACCGGGTCGGCCCGTTCGACGTGGAAAGCGCACTGATCGAACACCCGGCCGTCGTCGAGGCAGCGGTGGTCGGCAAGCCCGATCCGGAGCGCACCGAACTGGTGAAGGCCTTCGTCGTGCTCAACCCGCAATACCGCGCGGAACCTGCGCTGGCCGAAGAACTGCGCCAACACGTGCGCAAGCGTTTGGCCGCGCATTCGTACCCCCGTGAAATCGAATTTGTCAGCGAGTTGCCGAAAACCCCGAGCGGCAAATTGCAGCGCTTTATCTTGCGCAACCAGGAAATCGCCAAGGCTCAAGAGGCCGCGGCGCACAACGTTTCAGCTTGAATCCAAGGAAACAGTCATGCAGATCGAGAACAAGGTTTTTATCGTCACCGGCGGCGCGTCCGGCCTGGGTGCCGCCACCGCTGAATTGCTGGTGAACGCCGGCGCCAAAGTGATGCTGGTGGACATGAACGCCGACGCCGTTGCCGCCCAGGCCCAACGCCTCGGCGCGCAGAGCGTGGTCGCCGACATCAGCAACGAAGCCGCCGCCGAGGCCGCCGTGCAGGCAACGGTAAAAGCCTTCGGCAGCCTGAATGGTCTGGTGAACTGCGCCGGCATCGTTCGCGGCGAGAAAATCCTCGGCAAAAACGGCCCGCACGCCTTGTCCAGTTTCGCTCAGGTGATCAACGTCAACCTGATCGGCAGCTTCAACATGCTGCGTCTGGCAGCGGCAGCGATTGCCGAAAGCGAAGCCAATGCCGACGGCGAGCGCGGTGTGATCATCAACACCGCATCGGTTGCGGCATTCGACGGCCAGATCGGCCAGGCCGCGTACTCTGCATCCAAAGGCGCGATCGCCAGCCTGACCCTGCCTGCCGCCCGCGAACTGGCGCGCTTCGGCATCCGCGTGATGACCATCGCCCCGGGCATTTTCGAAACCCCGATGATGGCCGGCATGACCCCGGAAGTGCGCGACTCGCTGGCCGCCGGCGTACCGTTCCCGCCGCGCCTGGGCAAACCGGCCGAGTACGCCGCGCTGGTGCGGCATATCATCGAAAACAGCATGCTCAACGGCGAGGTGATCCGTCTCGACGGTGCCTTGCGCATGGCCGCCAAGTAAGGAGGATTTCCCATGACCATCTCCAACGATCCGATTGTCATCGTCAGCGCCGTCCGCACCCCGATGGGCGGTTTTCAGGGCGAACTGAAAAGCCTGACCGCGCCGCAACTCGGCGCTGCCGCGATCAAGGCTGCGGTCGAACGTGCCGGTGTGGCCGCCGATGCGGTCGATGAAGTGCTGTTCGGCTGCGTACTGCCAGCCGGTCTCGGCCAGGCGCCTGCACGTCAGGCTGCGCTGGGCGCCGGGCTGGATAAATCTACCCGCTGCACCACGGTCAACAAGATGTGCGGCTCGGGCATGGAAACCACGATTCTGGCCCACGACATGCTGCTGGCCGGCAGCGCCGATGTGGTGATCGCCGGCGGCATGGAAAGCATGTCCAACGCGCCGTATCTGCTGGATCGCGCCCGTGCCGGTTACCGCATGGGCCACGGCCGCGTGCTGGATTCGATGTTCCTCGACGGCCTCGAAGACGCCTACGACAAGGGCCGCCTGATGGGCACCTTCGCCGAGGATTGCGCTGAAACCAACGACTTCAGCCGCGAGGCTCAGGACGCCTTTGCCATCGCCTCGACCACCCGCGCCCAGCAGGCGATCAAGGACGGCAGCTTCAAGGCCGAGATCGTTCCTCTGACCGTGACCGTTGGCAAAGAACAGGTTGTGATCAGTAACGACGAGCAGCCACCAAAAGCCAAGCTGGACAAGATCGCTTCGCTGAAACCGGCGTTCCGCGAAGGTGGCACCGTGACCGCGGCCAACTCCAGCTCGATTTCCGACGGCGCCGCCGCACTGGTGCTGATGCGTCAGTCGCAAGCGCAGAAACAGGGTCTGAAACCGCTGGCGGTGATTCACGGTCACGCTGCCTTCGCTGACACCCCGGGCCTGTTCCCGGTGGCACCGATTGGCGCGATCAAGAAACTGATGAAGAAAACCGGCTGGTCGCTGGATCAGGTCGATCTGTTTGAAGTCAACGAAGCCTTCGCCGTGGTCGGCATGGCGGCGATGACCCACCTGGAAATCCCTCACGACAAGCTCAACATCCACGGCGGCGCCTGCGCCCTCGGTCACCCGATCGGTGCGTCCGGCGCGCGGATTCTGGTGACCTTGCTCTCGGCCCTGCGCCAGAAAGGCCTGAAACGCGGCGTCGCGGCGATCTGCATCGGCGGCGGCGAAGCCACGGCGATGGCCGTCGAGTGCGTCTGAACCGATTTAAGGATTTGCCATGATTCCCAATGACGACCAACAACAAATCCGCGACATGGCCCGGCAGTTTGCCGAGGAACGGCTGAAACCGTTCGCCGCCGAGTGGGATCGCGAGCACCGTTTCCCGAAAGAAGCCATCGGCGAAATGGCCGAACTGGGCTTTTTCGGCATGCTGGTGCCGGAGCAGTGGGGCGGTTGCGACACCGGTTACCTGGCCTACGCCATGGCTCTGGAGGAAATCGCCGCCGGCGACGGCGCCTGCTCGACGATCATGAGCGTGCACAACTCGGTGGGTTGCGTGCCAATCCTCAAGTTCGGCAACGACGACCAGCGTGAGCGCTTCCTCAAGCCGCTGGCCAGCGGCGAGATGCTCGGTGCTTTCGCGCTGACCGAACCGCAGGCCGGCTCCGATGCCAGCAGCCTGAAAACCCGCGCACGGCTGGAAGGCGATCACTACGTGCTCAACGGCTGCAAACAGTTCATCACCTCCGGGCAGAACGCCGGGGTCGTGATCGTGTTTGCCGTCACCGACCCGAGTGCCGGCAAGCGCGGGATCAGCGCCTTCATCGTGCCGACCGATTCGCCGGGCTACAAAGTAGCCCGCATCGAGGACAAACTCGGCCAACACGCCTCGGACACCTGCCAGATTCTGTTCGAAGACGTGAAAGTGCCGGTGGCCAACCGGTTGGGCGAGGAGGGCGAGGGCTACAAGATCGCCCTGGCCAACCTCGAAGGCGGCCGTGTCGGCATCGCTTCGCAATCGGTGGGCATGGCCCGTGCCGCGTTCGAAGCGGCCCGTGATTACGCCCGTGAACGTGACACCTTCGGCAAACCGATCATCGAGCACCAGGCCGTGGCGTTCCGCCTGGCGGACATGGCCACCCAGATCGCCGTGGCGCGGCAGATGGTGCATTACGCCGCCGCCCTGCGCGACAGCGGTCAGCCGGCGCTGGTCGAAGCGTCGATGGCCAAGCTGTTCGCCTCGGAAATGGCCGAGAAGGTCTGCTCAATGGCGTTGCAAACCCTCGGCGGTTACGGTTACCTCAACGACTTCCCACTGGAGCGCATCTACCGCGACGTGCGGGTCTGCCAGATCTACGAAGGCACCAGCGACATTCAGCGCATGGTCATTTCGCGCAATCTTTGAGAAGGAATCTGCACATGAGTTACGAAACGATTTTGCTGGAAACCCATGGCCGCGTCGGCCTGATCACCCTCAATCGCCCGCAGGCGCTGAACGCCCTCAACGCGCAACTGGTGAGCGAAGTGAACCGCGCGCTCGATGGATTTGAAGCAGACGCGAACATTGGCTGCATCGTCATCACCGGTTCGACCAAAGCCTTCGCCGCCGGCGCCGACATCAAGGAAATGGCTGATCTGACCTACCCGCAGATCTACATGGACGACCTGTTCAGCGACAGCGACCGCGTGGCCAACCGCCGCAAGCCGATCATCGCGGCGGTCAACGGTTTTGCCCTGGGTGGCGGCTGTGAACTGGCGTTGATGTGCGACTTCATCCTGGCCGGTGACAACGCCAAATTCGGCCAGCCGGAAATCAACCTCGGCGTGCTGCCGGGCATGGGCGGCACCCAGCGTCTGACCCGCGCCGTGGGCAAGGCCAAGGCCATGGAAATGTGCCTGAGCGGGCGTTTGATCGACGCGGTGGAAGCCGAACGCTGCGGCATCGTTGCGCGAATCGTGCCGAGTGCCGAGTTGTTGGATGAAGCGCTGAAAGTCGCTGCAGTGATCGCCAGCAAATCGCTGCCGATTGCGATGATGGTCAAGGAGAGCGTCAACCGCGCGTTCGAAGTGAACCTGACCGAAGGCGTGCGCTTCGAGCGCCGGGTGTTCCATGCGGCGTTTGCGACGCAGGATCAGAAGGAAGGGATGGCGGCGTTTGTGGCGAAGCGGCCTGCCGAGTTCCAGGGCAAGTAATAGCGTTCGCCCCCACGCATTGCGTGGGGGCGATCAGTCAGAGCTGATAGTTCTTCAACTCCCGAGCAATCACCATCCGCTGTATCTCGCTCGACCCCTCATAAATCTGGGTAATCCGCGCATCCCGGTAGTACTTCTCAACCGGGTAATCCTCCAGATACCCATACCCGCCATGAATCTGAATCGCTGACGAACACACCTTCTCGGCCATTTCCGAAGCAAACAGCTTGGCCTGCGAAGCCTCCGACAGACACGGTTTACCTGCCGTACGCAGCCGCGCCGCGTGCAGGATCATCAAGCGTGCCGCGTTGATCTGCATCTGCATGTCCGCCAGCAGGTTGGCGATGCTCTGGTGCTCGACAATCGCCTTGCCGAACTGCACCCGATCACGGGCGTAACCCAGCGCCGCTTCAAACGCCGCGCGGGCGATGCCCAGGGCTTGCGCCGCAATGCCGATACGTCCGCCTTCAAGGTTGGAGAGGGCAATCGCCAGGCCTTTACCGCGCTCACCCAATAGATTCGCTTCAGGAATGCTGCAATTGTTCAGCGTCACCGCGCAGGTATCGGAAGCGCGGATGCCCATCTTGTGTTCGGTGCGATCGACGATGAAACCCGGCGTATCGGTCGGCACCAGAAACGCCGAGATGCCACGCTTGCCGAGATCCGGATCAGTCACCGCAAACACGATCGCCAGTTTCGCCCGCTTGCCATTGCTGACAAATTGCTTGGCGCCGTTGATTACCCATTGTCCGTCGCGCAGTTCGGCGCGGGTGCGCAGGTTGTGCGCTTCGGAGCCGGCCTGGGGTTCGGTCAGGCAGAAGCAACCGATCACCGCGCCGCTGGCCAGATCCGCCAGCCAGGTCTGTTTCTGTTCTTCGCTGCCGTAGTTGAGCACCGGCCCGCAACCCACCGAGTTGTGGATGCTCATGAACGCGCCGGTGGCGCCGTCACCGGCGGAAATCTCTTCCACCGCCAGCGCGTAGGCCACGTAGTCGACGTACGTGCCGCCCCATTCCTCCGGCACCACCATGCCCAGCAGGCCGAGTTCGCCCATCTTTGCCACCAGACCGTCATCGATCCAGCCGGCCTTTTCCCAGGCTTGTGCGTGGGGCGCGATTTCGCCACGGGCGAAGTCCCGGGCCATGTCGCGGATCATTACCTGGTCTTCAGTCAATTCGAGATCGTGCATGGCTCAGCTCCCGCTCTCTTCGAAACCGTGAAAGAAACTCGCGATGTGCTCGGCGTGCAGCGCAGCCAGGGTCGGCGGGTTCCAGCGCGGTGATTTGTCTTTGTCGATCAGCAGGGCGCGCACGCCTTCGATCAGGTCGCCGCGTTCGAACCACTGGCGATCCAGATGCAGTTCGAGGGCGAAGCAGAGTTCCAGGCTCAGGTGCCGGCCGCGACGCAGCATTTCCAGGGTCACGCCCATGGCCAGCGGCGAGCGGGTTTCCAGCAGGTCGGCGGTGGTGGTCGCCCATTCGTGGCTGTCGGCGACGGTCACGGCGCGCAGTTGCTCGACGATACTCGGCACGTCAGGCAACGCGAAGAAATGGTCGATGGCCGGGCGCAAGGCTTCAAGCGGCGCATCCGGCAGGGTTTGCACGGCGTGGCGGGCCAGCAGGCTTTGCAGATCCTTCAGCGGCGTGTCGTGCCACTCCAGGTGATCGAGCTGTTCGTCGAGGGTGCCGAGTTTGCTGCTGTCCAGATACCAGTCGGCGAGGCCGCAATACAGCGCATCCGCCGCACGAATCTGCACGCCGCTGACGCCCAGATAAATCCCCAGCTCGCCGGGAATCCGTGGCAGGAAATAACTGCCGCCGACATCCGGGAAATAGCCGATCGCCACTTCCGGCATCGCCAGACGGCTCTTCTCGGTGACCACCCGCAGATCGGCGCCTTGCACCAGACCCATGCCGCCGCCGAGAACGAAACCGTCCATCAGCGCCAGCACCGGTTTGCGGTAGTGGTGGATCGTCAGGTCGAGGGCGTATTCCTCGACGAAGAAATCTTCGTGCAGCGTGTCGCCGCTTTTATGGCTGTCGTACAGGGATCGAATGTCGCCACCGGCACAAAAGGCTTTCTCGCCGGCACCGCGCAGCACGACGGCGTGGATATCGGCATCGGCGGCCCAGGCATCCAGGTGTTGCTGGAGCTGGCGCACCATGTCGAGGGTCAGGGCATTGAGGCCGGCGGGGCGGTTGAGGGTCAGATGACCGATGTGATTGCGAACCTCGGCCAGCACTTCGTGCGGCGTGGCATCCATGGACGAAGTCCGCGGGGATGAAGCCTGAGCAGTCATCACTAACTCCCTGCTTTTATTGTCTTTATTCGAGAAGCTCGCGCGCGAGCGTTACCGGATCGTAACAGTGCAAATTTGCCGTGTACAACGGGGATATGTGCACGGGCTGTCTGCATTTTTACCTTAGGCCAAATGCACAGGATCGCGGCTTCTTTTCAATCGACAACGCTGACAGGGACTGGCTCTGGACTCAGCGGAACACCTGGCCAATGCTGCGCCGCTTGGCATGCAGTTCACTGGCATGAATCAACTGCTCCAGATCCTCCGGCGTGACATCGATGAACGCCTCCATATCGGCCAGTGCCCGTTTCAGATCCTCGGCCGTAATGGACTGAATATCCACCGGCGCCACGGCCGGCGCCGGTTCGGCGGGGCGTTTCGGGTAGCGGATGCGGGTGAGGTTGTTGTAGGCCAGTGCGGCGAGCAGCAGGCAGGCGGCGCTGAGCATCACCGGTTCCAGGGCTTTCCAGTCCATGGCAATGGTCATCGGGTCGGCCAGCACCATCGTCAATGCGACGGCGCCGGCCGGTGGGTGCAGGCAGCGCAGCCAGCACATCAGGATCAGCGCCATGCCTGCGGCGAGGCAGGCGCTGCCGAGGGTTCGGCCGAGGACGTGGGCCACCAGCAACGCGACGACGCCTGCGCACAGGTAGCCGCCGATGATCGACCATGGCTGGGCGAGGGCGCCGGACGATACGGCGAACAGCAGCACCGCCGAAGCGCCCAGCGGGCCGATCAGGTGGTAGGCCACTTCAATGCCGAACACCTGACTGCACGCCCACACGCTGAACAACGTGCCCAGGGCCATGCCGATCGCGGCGCGGCTCCATTCGGTGGGACGGGTGTTGATGGCGGCGGGCAACCAGCGAGCGAGCATGCAGAATCGATCCTTTGCGAAATTCAGGGCAAAAAAAAGGACTTGTCCGTAAACGCGGAAAGTCCTTCGAAGTGTTCCAACTATTGGGGGAGGAACGCGCACAGTGTGCCAAGCAATCACGATGCTGACAAATTCATATAAATGCAGTTTCAGTGCATTATTTATGCAGTAAAGCCACGCGCCGCCCGCTCATGAAACACAGGAAGCCGCCCATCGCAGTCAATGCGCTGAGGGCATAGAACATGGTCGGCGCCGGCGTATGCATCAGCAGGAAGCCGCAGATCACCGGACTCAGCGCGCCACCCAGCGCCGCCAGATTCTGCGCGCCGTAATAGCTGCCGCGCAGTTCTTCCGGGGCCAGAGTGTCGACGAACAGGAATTCCGACGGGTAAATGATCATCTCGCCGAGGGTGAAGATGAACATCGCGATGCACCACGTCACCAGGCTGTCCGCCAGGCTGAAGCCGATCAAACCGAGGATGAACAGGCTGGTGCCAGCGGCGATCCAGTAGCGCAGTTTTTCCCGGTTGAGGAAGCGGCCGATCTGGTATTGCAGCAGGATCACTGCGATGGCGTTGCAGGCCAGCAGGGCGGCCATGGTTTGCAGGGCGCGCTGCGAGTCTTCGACCACCAGCAGGTATTGCGACAGGTACAGGGTGAAACGCCCGTGAACCACGGTGCTGAGCAGGCAACCGCAGGTGAACATGATCAGCGTGCGGTCGTTTTTCAGGGTGATCAGGGTTTTCAGAAAGCTTTGCGGCTGGCCGATGGCGGCGACGGGGCTGGCGTCCCTGGGAATACCGATCATCAGGAAGATGCTGCCGAAAGCGATGCCGGCAGCAATCAGGAACGGCGCAATCGGGTAGACCCCGGCGATCACCACGCCCAGCATCGGGCCGGTGGCGTAGCCGATGTTGGTCAGGGTATAGCGCAGGGAAAACGCTTTGGCCCGCTGGCCCATGGGCAGGTTTTCACTGAGGATCGCCTTGGAGCCGATCAGGAACAGCGCCGAGGCGGTTTCGGTGATGACCAGAGTCGCGGTGGTCAGGTACAGGTCTTTGGCGAAGGTCAGCAGCACGAAACCGATGGAGCTGGAGAGCATCGCCAGAATCAGTAACCGACGCTTTTCCAGCCGGTCGATGATGTAGCCGCCATACAGCGCAAGCAGGGTGGCGATGAACACCGCGATGCCCAGCAACAACCCGACGTCCTGTTGGTTGAGGCCGAGCTTGTTGCTCAAAAACAGGGTGAGCAACGGACTGGTGATGGCGCGGCTGACGACGATGGTCAGCGAGACGATCATCAGGCGGCGGATAACGAGCGAGTAGGTGGCCACGGAAAATCAAATGTCCTTATTCGGTTAACAGGTGCTCGAGATCGCGCACGGAATCCAGCGTTTGCAGTTGCCGCAGCTGCGCCAATAAAGGCTCGGCCTTGACCGGTGAAATCACCCGCAACGCCAGACTGAAAAACTTCTCCTCCAGCGCCGCCTCGCTCAGCGGATTGCCCGGCGCCCCCAGCGGCACCTCGACACACAGACTCGCCTGACGTCCGTCGCGGGTTCGCACAACGACCACCGGTTCGCCATCCTCCGACAGTCGCTCATCCACTTCAAGGCGAATGCGCGCCAGCCAGTGAGCGATGCACGGATCGTTGCGTGGCTGCTCATCGTAAGCCTCGAGTCGGCAATGACCGTGCACCAGTCGCGCGGCGAGGGCGTAGGGCAGGCTCATCTGCGCAGCGGCCAGACTTTTGATGTCGCGACCGCCGCACATGTCGAGCAGAAACCCGCACAGGTTGACCTGAATGTCTTCCACCTGATCCGCGCCGACCTGCAATTGCTCCAGCAACAACCCAAGCGCATCGATGGCCGAATGGGTGCCACGGCAAGCGGCGTAGGGCTTGATCGAACAGCGCGCGAGTTTCCAGACGCGCCCCAATTCGGCATCCAGCGCATCCGGCTGCGCGCTGCCCGGCGCCAGCGTCTTGAGAAATCCACCCCAGACATCCTCGAACAACACCGACGGCCCACTGACACCTTCACGAGCAAAACGCGCGGCGAGCAAACCACCTTCGGCCGCACGGCCACTGTGCAGTTTCTTGCTTTGCGAACCGTCGTGAATGAACGCCCACAACCCGCCACTGAAACTGCCGGCGATGCCGAGTGCCGACACGGTTTGCCCGACATTCAGCGCAAAGATCCGTGCACAGGCCGCCGCCGCGCCGAACACGCCGCAAGTGGCGGTCGAGTGCCAACCGGCGCCGTTGTGCGCCGAATAACTGCCGCAGGCTTCCAGCACCCGCCGGCCGATTTCGTAGCCGATCACCACGGCAGTGATGAACTCGTGACCGTCCACCGGCCGGTCCACCAGCGACAGCGCCGCCATCACTGCCGGCAACACCACCGCGCCGGAGTGATCGCAACCACCGGTGTCGTCCAGCTCCAGCGCATGGGCGGCGATGCCGTTGAGCAACGCCGCATGTCCCGCGCCGACCCGCAATGACGAACCCCAGACCAGCGCGGTGCCCGGCTCTGCGCCGAACACCTGCCGCGCCTGAAGCGCCACCGCGCTGTCGGCCCCGGCCAGTGCTGCGCCGAAGGTGTCGAGAATGTGTCGCTTGGCCTGCTCCACCAACGCTGGCGGCAGGTCTTCAAACCCTGTTTCGACGCAAAACCGCGCCAGCCGCTGCATGCGTTCCGTCATACGAGGTAGTCCCGATAATGGCGCTCATACACCGACGCCGGATGATCCTGCGCGACCGGCGCCGCCGTTTGCGCCCACCACTGCGCGACCTCAGCGCCGGTGGCGATCCACACATCGTCATGCTGCTGAATGCCTTGCAGCAATTCCCGCAGCACGCCGATGCGCCCCGGTGTGGCGATGATTTCCGGGTGCAGGCGCAGCACGTAGCACAGGCCGAAGCGGTGGAATCCGGCGAAGTCCATTTGCAGGTTGCCCAGGGTGTGGCTGTAGGAAGCGATCCGCGATTGCGCCGGCGGCACGGCCGGGCTCAGGTTGAAGGCGAAGTAAGGCTCGTCTTCCAGTTCGTAATGCAGCGGCAACTCGACCACCTCGGGGGCCGTCGGGTGCAAGAACGGCAGGTCATCGCCACGCCATGACGAAGACCAGAGAATGCCGTGATCTTTCAAGGCTTCTATGAATCCCGGCGCGCCGTTACCCGCCGGAATCCGGAAACCGGTTGGACGCACGCCAGTCAACGCTTCCAGTGCAGCACAACCCTTGGCGACTTCCGCGCTTTGCGCCGCCAGATCCAGCGTGTCGTAATCCTGATGGCGGTAACCGGCGCAGGCGATTTCATGGCCGTCAGCCAGAATCGCGGCGATGTGCTGCGGATTTTCCTCGGCGACGATGCCGGGCACGAACCAGCTGCTGCGCACCCCGAGTTCCCTGAACAGGCCGAGCAAACGCTCGACGCCCCGTTGCGTGCCGTAGCGCCACACCGACAGCGTCTTGTCGCGCCCGGCGACTTCCGGGGCCTGGGTGAGAATGCCGTGGATGTCGTTGTAATCGACGGTCAGCACCACCGCGCAGCGTTTGCCGGCGGGCCAGAGGTTGTCAGCGTCAGCCATGGTGATGCTCCTTCAGCCACCAGCGGGCGACGTCGCGGCAGGTGGCGAACCACACGTCATCGCGCTGGCGCATGTGTTCGAAGAGTTTCTCCAGCAACAGGATGCGCCCCGGTTTGCCGGTGATTTTCGGGTGGAACAGGGTGGTCAGGCACAGGCCTTCGTCCATCGCGCCGTCGTACTCGCGTTGCCAGTTGTCGAGGGTCAGCTCGTAGCTGGCGGTGCGGTCGAGCCCGGACGGAAAGTTCGGTGCGCGGGTGTAGGCGAGGGAGGCGTAGTCGTCCATTTCCCAGCGACCGGGGATTTCCACCAGCGGCGTGTCGTGGCCGGGGACGTTGACCAGATACGGGCGATCATCGCCGCGCATGCTGCTGGAATAGATGACGCCGTTGTCGGCCAGCATCGCCGGGGTTTCGGCACGCCAGTCGCCGGACGGGGTGCGAAAACCCTCGGCGCGGATGTGCAGGTATTGCCAGAACACGTCGCGGGATTTGTTCATCACGGCCTGCTGCTGGTCCAGCGTCAGGGCGTAGAAGGATTCGTGCTTGTAGCCGTGGTAGGCGACTTCATGACCGCGCTCGACGATGGCCTGACATTGTTTCGGCCAGTTTTCCACGACCCAGGCGGGGACGAAGAAGGTGGTCGGGATCTTGAAGGCGTCGAGCAGGTCGAGCAGGCGTGGCAGGGCGCGGTAGGGGCCGTAGCCGCCGAAACCGAAGTATTCGGGTTTGTGCCAGATCGAGTTGTTGAGCATGGCATCGCCGGTCGGGCCGTCGAGGTCGAAGGCCAGGGCGAGGCAGGCTTTGTGCTGGTCGGGCCAGGTGGGTTGCAAGGAGGACATCAAGGGCGCTCCAGCTGTTCATGAAAAAGCGCCGACCGGTTGGGTCGGCGCTGACCGGATTACTTGCCCGCGTTAATGGTCACGTCCTTGATCGCACCCAACTCCAGATCCCACTTCTTCAGAATCGCGTTATAGCTGCCGTCATCCACCATGCTCTGCAACGCCACTTTCACCGCTTCACTCAGCTCAGGCTTCTTCTTGCTCACACCCAGCCCGGTGAACTGCACGGAGATCGGCTGGCCGACCGTCTTGTACATGTCCTTTTCCTGGGTCTTGAGGTACGACAGAGTCTCGCTGCCCTGCATCGCCGCATCGATTCGGCTCTGGCGCAGTTGGGCGCGGGCGTCGGCCGAGCCTTCGGTGCCGATCACGTTGATCGCAGGTTTGCCGGCGGCTTCACAGTTTTCCTTGCTCCACGCGGCGATTTCCGCCGGGAAGGTGGTGCGGCGGCTGGTGCCGACTTTCTTGCCGCACAGGTCGATGATCTCGTTGGTCGCTGCATTTTTCTGCAAGGTGTAGAACTGCGGGCCACTGGTGAAGTAGTCGACGAAGGTCACGCTGGCCTGACGCTCGGCGGTGTCAGTCATGCCCGACAGAACCATGTCCACGCGGTCGGTGGTCAGGGCGTTGATCATTTGCTCGAAGCCGGTTTCCTGCCACTTGATCTTCACCCCGAGGCGTTCGGCCAGGGCGTTGCCCAGGTCGTAGTCAAGGCCGGTGAGCTTGTTGGTGGCCGGGTCCTTGAAATCCATCGGCGGATAGTTGGGCATGATCGCGACGACGATCTCGCCTTTCTCCTTGATGCTGGCCGGCAACTCGGCGGCCACGGCGAAACCGCAAGACATGAGGGAGGTGAGTACTGCTGGAATGACGAAGTTCTTCATGGACGTTCTCTTATGAATGTTGTGAAGGCCAAAGGGGCCTCAGGTTCGAACGGCAGAAATGAAGCTTTGGGTGCGCGGGTTTTGCGGACTTATTAGTATTTCTTCGGGGCTTCCAGCCTCCACGATCTGCCCGCCGTCCATGAACACCATGCGGTTGGAAACCTCCCGGGCGAAGCCCAGTTCATGGGTGACGACGATCATGGTCATGCCGGTCTGCGCCAGATCGCGCATCACCGACAGCACCTCACCGACCAGTTCCGGGTCGAGTGCCGAAGTGGGTTCATCGAACAGCATCAGCTTGGGTCGCATGGCCAGGGCGCGGGCAATCGCCACCCGTTGCTGCTGACCGCCCGACAGTTCAATCGGGTAGCTGTTGCGTTTGTCGGCCAGGCCGACCCGGGCCAGCAGTTCCAGGGCTTCTTCGTGCGCCTCCTTGGGCGAACGCTTGAGCACCTGGCACGGGCCTTCGATGATGTTTTGCAGCACAGTCATGTGCGGGAACAGGTTGAAGCGCTGGAACACCATGCCGGTGGCCAGGCGCTGACGGGCGATCTGCGACTCGTTGAGTTCGTGCAGCTTGTGCCCGACGACACGGTAGCCGACCAGTTCGCCGTCGACCCAGAGGCCGCCCTTGTCGATCTTTTCCAGCTGGTTGACGCAACGCAGCAGGGTGCTCTTGCCCGAGCCGGACGGGCCGATGATGCACAGCACTTCGCCTTGCTCGACCTCGATGTTGATGTCCTTGAGCGCGTGGTACTGGTCGTAATATTTGTTCAGGCTCACGGCCTTGACGATGCTTCTCATGACGAATTCCTCAAGAACGCTTGCCGGCGCCGCGAGCGAAACGACGCTCCAGACGGCTTTGACCAAAGGACAGGACGGTGACGGTGGCCAGGTACCAGATACCGGCGACGATCAGCAGCTCCATGACCCGGGCGTTGGCGTAGTAAATGTTCTGGGCGTTGTAGAGCAGTTCCGAGTACTGGATGACGCTCGCCAGCGAGGTCATTTTCACCATGCCGATGAACTCGTTGCCGACCGGTGGAATGATGATCCGCATGGCCTGGGGCAGGATGATCCGGCGCAGCGCTTGCAGGCGCGGCATGCCGATCGACTTGGCGGCTTCGTACTGGCCGGTGTCCACCGACAGCAGGCCGGCGCGCACCACTTCAGCGGTGTAGGCGCCCTGGTTGATGCTCAAGCCGAGCAGGGCAGCCACGAACGGGGTCATCAGGCTCACGGTGTCGAGTTCGAACAGACCGGGAATGCCGATGGTGGGGAAGATCAGCGCCAGGTTGAACCACAACAGCAGTTGCAGAATCAGCGGCGTACCGCGAAACAGCCAGGTGTAGGTCACGGCCACGTAGCGCAGGATCGGGTTGGCCGACATGCGCATGATCGCGGTGATCACCCCGAACACGATGCCCAGCGCCATGGCCAGCACGGCCATGACGATCGTGTTAAACAGGCCCCACATGATCGCTTCGGAGGTCAGGAACTGGCCGATGTACGACCATTCGATCTTGCCTTCGGCGAAAGCCCGCACCAGACCGATGATCGCGATGACGATCACGGTGGCAAAGAAGATCCGCCCGTAATAACGCCGTGGCACGTGCTGGTACTGGGTAATGTCGAACTGGTTTTCCGCCAGTTTGCGCTCCGCCTGGAGTCGTTCTGCCTGAGTCTGGCTCATGGTGTTTCTCCGTACACTGTACTTTTCGATCAACCCCCTCCCGGTGGGAGGGGGACCCGGCTTAGAGGCGGAAGCCCTGGTAGTTTTCGGTCCACTGTTGCTGCGCGGCGAGGGCGGTTTTCAGGCGGCCGATCTGCTCGCGCACCTGTTGCGGCGCGGTGCCGCCCCAGCCGCTGCGGGCAGCGATGGCGGCTTCCAGGGTCAGGCTGTCACGCACGTCTGCCGTGAGGCGCGGGTCGATCTCGGCCAGCAATGCCGGCGAGGCTTCCCACAATTCGAGGTCGTGTTTTTCGCAGGCCTGCACCAGTGCACCGGTGATTTCGTGCGCTTCCTTGAACGGCACGCCGCGCACCGCCAGCCAGTCGGCGACTTCGGTGGCGAGGGTGAAACCCAGTGGTGCCTGACGCCGCAGTTCCTCGACGTTGACAGTCATGGTCGCGACCATCCCGGCCATCGCTGGCAGCACCAACAACAAGGTATCGACGCTGTCGAGCACGCCGTTCTTGTCTTCGCTCAGGTCACGGTTGTACGACAGCGGCAGGGATTTGAGGGTCGAGAGCAGGCCGGTCAGGTTGCCGATCAGACGCCCAGCCTTGCCCCGTGCCAGTTCGGCGATGTCCGGGTTTTTTTTCTGCGGCATGATCGAGCTGCCGGTGGCGTAGGCGTCGTCCAGGTCGACCCAGCGGAACTGGCGCGACGACCACAGGCAGAACTCTTCAGCCAGACGCGAGATGTTGATCCCGAGCATGCTGGCGATGAACAGGAATTCGGCGACGTGATCGCGGCTGGCCACGGCGTCGATGGAGTTTTCGCAGACCCCGGCGTAGCCCATTTCCTTGGCCGACTGCTGCGGCTGGCGAGCGATCGCGGAACCGGCCATGGCCGCAGCACCGAGGGGCGACAGCGAAGTGCGGGTGTCCCAGTCCACCAGTCGCTGCACGTCACGCAACATCGATTGCGCGTGGGCCAGCAAGTGGTGGGCGAACACGATCGGCTGCGCCTGCTGCAGGTGAGTGAAACCCGGGCAGATGCTCTCGACGTGCTGCTCGGCCTGACCCACCAGCGCGGTTTGCAGGGCCAGCACTTCCACGGCCAGGGTGCGGACGTGGTCACGCAGGAACAGGCGTAGGTCGTTGGCGGTCTGGTCGTTGCGTGAACGGCCGGCGCGCAGCTTGCCGCCCAGTGCGCCGAGGCGCTCGGTCAGCAGGCGCTCGATGAAGGTGTGAACGTCTTCGTCGTCCAGCGTCGGGGCGATGCGCCCGGCAGCAAAATCGGCACCGATGCCGTCCAGGGCTTCGATCATCGTGCGGGTTTCCTGCTCATCCAGCAGGCCGGCACGTTGCAGTTCCCCGGCGTGGGCCTTGGAGCCGGCCAGATCGTACGGCGTCAGGCGGAAATAGCGCTCGGGGCAACGGGACAGGGCCGCCAGGGCTGCGGACGGGCCGCTTTTGAAACGGGCACCCCAGAGGCGGTCGGTGGTTTGAGACATTTGTTGTTTTCCTCGTCGGTAACGCGAACTGAAATCGGTGTGCATGGCCCTGAAAAATCGTGCCGAACAATCAGCAGACGGAATCAGGCCAAAGCAGTTTTCAAGAGGGCAGTTGCAAAGAGACAAGAGCTGATCGAAGTGTCAGCTTTTAATGTTTGGCGATCAGTGAGTTGGCACTGATGTTCGGGATTTTTTGGCGGTTGCCAAGGCTTGTTTTCTGTGATCATTATTATTAGCCGGCGATGTTTTTGTTGTTGGACACAGATTGTTGAACATTGCGCCAGAGGTAAATCAGCATTATGGAAACCCCACTTTCCAATTCCGGAAACCCACCGGTCAAAACCGCTCACCGGGCACCTTTGGCCCTCAGCGGACTGGATTTCAAACTGCTCAAGGTGTTCAAGGCGGTGGTCGAGGCCGGCGGTTTCAGCGCGGCGCAAAACGAGCTGAACGTGGGCCTGGCCGCGATCAGCAAGCAGATCTCCGACCTGGAAATCCGCATCGGCATGCGCCTGTGTACCCGTGGCCGCGAGGGGTTTCACCTGACCGAAGAAGGGCGTCTGGTGTATCAGGCGTCGATCGATCTGTTTGCCTCGGTCGACAACTTTCGTGATCGGCTTAGTTCGGCGCAGAACGAACTTATCGGCGATCTCGGGGTGGGGGTGATCGATAATACGATCAGTGACGATAATTCGCCGTTAGTTGCTGCGCTTAGAAAGATAAATGAACATTCACCGAAAGTAAGGTTTCAACTTCAAGCCACCCAGTTGGATGAAGTAGAAAGAGGCGTAGTAGAGGGGCGCCTAGTTGCGGGAATAGTCCCGGTTTATCAGAAGCGCGAAGAGTTCGATTATTACCCTCTCTACGAAGAACGCTCGCAGGCTTACTGCGCCGTCGGCCACCCGTTGTTCGAGATGCCGGCGGAGCAGATGGGCGGCAACGTGCTGCAGGAATACGAGTGCATCAACCACCGCTACGCGATCCATCGCGACAAGCTCAACTTCGCCCGCTACGACAGTTTTTCCGCGTCGGCGACCCAGGTCGAAGCCGTCGCGTTGCTGATCAAGACCGGGCGTTTCGTGGGCTTTCTGCCCCAGCACTACGCCGCCACGCTGGTGGCCGCCGGGCAGTTTCGCGCGGTGTGCCCGGAGCTGATTCACTTCGACACGCCGTTCAATCTGATCCTGCGGCACAACACCGTGCGCAGTCCGCTGGTCAAGGCGTTCGCCCAGGCGCTGGGGGTTGATCTCAAGCCGACGGCGTGAGTATCAGGCGCATGGCGCAACGTCGCTCGCCGGGCAATCCGTGAGCGATTTCATCGCGCAATACATGGTTCAGACGCGCGTCCGTGTCCTCGGTGTTCAATAGCGCAAAACCCACGCGTTGATAGAACGGCGCATTCCACGCCAGATCGCGAAACGTCGTCAGCGTCACCGCCCGAAGTTGCCACAGACGCGCCTGTTCAATCGCCGCCAACAGCAACTTGCGACCGACGCCCCGACCCTGAAAGTTTTGGCTGACGGACAGTTCCTCAATGTGCAACTGTTGGTCGACAGTCACCGCCCTTAAAAAACCTGCAAGTTGCCCGTCGTTGTTTTCCGCCACCCACAGTTCACCCCGGTCAATGGCCGGTAAATGCGCCGAGGCCTGCGGCACGGCGGCATCTGCAAGCCAGGCCAGCGAAGGGTCGAGGCGAAACAACCCGGCGGCCGAACGCTCGATGGCGGGGAGGGCGATGGCATCGGCTGCCAGGGCCTGTCGCACGGTAAAGGTCATCAGTCTGCGGTCCCTGTCGAAATCACGTCGCGCAGGTTAAGGCGTCAGCCACAGCAACACATAATCGTTTTTGTCGAAACGCCCGCTCAACACCGGCCGCAGCGTTCCGAGCGGCGTGCCTTGCAGGGCCTGCAAGTCGCTGCGGTCCATCATCAGCCACGCCGGCCCCTTGAGCGCTTCGAGTGCTTGCGTGGTTTCAGTGAACAGCGGTTGCAGATCCTGCTCGACGTTGACCATAAACTTGATCGCCTTGGCGTCCTTGCCCATGCCGTGCAGCACCAGCGGCGCAGGTTGCTCGTGGATGCGCGCGAGTGCCGCCTGGCTGAAGGTTCGCGTGTCATACAGCTGGCGCTCAACCGGCTCGAACACCAGCGCATACGCCGACCAGACCGCCAAAACAGCGCTGAACGCGAGGACTTCGGTTCGCCAGCGCGACAGCCACAACCGCGACAACGCGGCCAGTTGCAGCAATCCGAGCACGATCATTACCGGCGTCAGGTCGGTCAACGACTCGGGAAACCGTCGCTTCGCCACCCACAACAAGACGATCAACAACGCGGGAATCAACAACCACAATCCCTGCATGGCGACACGCAGCCAGGCAAACACCCGGCCGTGCAACACCTGAAACGGATACGCCGCAATGATCGCCGCCATGGGCAGCATCGGCAGCAGGTAACGGGCCTTTTTCGCCTGTGGAATCGACAGCCCGAGCATCACGATCAACCCCGCAACGGCGCAATACTGCACCAGTCGCAAAGCCGGGCCGCGTTGCCGGGGCTTGCTCAACCATGCCGCCGCCAGTGCCAGCAAGGCCAGCGGATACGCCAGCGCGTAGTTGCCCAGTGAGCTGGTGAAGTAATACAGCGAACCGCTGACGCCTTCGCTGCCGTCCATGCGCCCCATGAACTGCATGCGGATCACGTCCTGACGAAACGCCGGCCCACCGCTGACCTCCGCCAGCCACAACAACAGCCCGACGCACGCCACCAGCAGCAGCGAAGCCAGCACACCGAAGATCAACAGGCGCGACCATTGGCGATCCAGCAGGTAGTAACTGCACAGCATGCCGGTCGGCACCACCAGCCCGATCGGCCCGCGAATGCCGAACCCCAGCAGCAACAGAATGAACACCAGCGGCCAGCGTCGTCCGGCAGCGAAATGGTCGTGGGCATAGCCGAGGTAGAACACCGAAAACGCCACGGCGGCGAGCATCAGGTCCTGCGACACCGCACGGGTTTCGGTGATGAAAGTGCTGGTGAGCATCAGCAGCGCGATGCTGACCACCGCCCAGCGCACGGATGAAGGCGCGAGCAAGCGATACATCAACGTCACAATCACCGCGCCGGCGACAGCGCTCGGCAGCCACGCCGTCAGGCTGTTGACCGTCCCGAACGGCAACGAAAACAGCCAGATGAACAAGGTCGAGAGCGACGAATAATCGGCGTAAGGCTCACCATAAGTGGTGGGAAAAATACTGGGCCCGTGCCGGAGCATTTCCTGGGCGAACAACACGAAACGCGAGTCAAAACCGATGGGCGCCTGCCCGTACACGCCGGCGATGAACAGCAAAAACGCCAGCAGCCCTGCGATCAGGGACTGCCGGCGCAGGGCGGGAGTTAAACCGATCAAGCCACGTCCGAGGCGTGCGGCCATTGCTGCAACGGAATCGGCAGGGTGCGCGATTCGCCACGGCCCATCGGGAAGTAATGGAAACCGTTGCGGGCCAGGCGTTCGGCGTCGTACAGGTTACGACCGTCGAAGATTACCGGAGCCTTGAGGCGTTGCTGGATCAGGTCGAAATCCGGCGCCTTGAACTGCTGCCATTCGGTGCAGATGATCAGCGCGTCGGAACCGGCGAGCACCGATTCCGGGGTGCCCATCAGCATCAGTTTTGATTCTTCCGGGTACAGATGCTGGGTTTCCTGCATCGCTTCCGGGTCGAACGCCCGCACGCTGGCGCCGGCGGCCCACAGCGATTCCAGCAGAACACGGCTCGGCGCGTCGCGCATGTCGTCGGTGTTCGGCTTGAAGGCCAGGCCCCACAGGGCGAAGGTCTTGCCGCGCAGTTCGCCCTTGTAGAACGCATTAATGCGTTCGAACAGCTTGTGTTTCTGCCGCTGGTTGATCGCTTCCACCGCTTGCAGCAAATCGCTGGAGCAGTGCGCCTCTTCGGCACTGTGGATCAGCGCGCGCATGTCTTTGGGGAAGCACGAACCGCCGTAGCCGCAACCGGGGTAGATGAAGTGGTAGCCGATGCGGCTGTCGGCGCCGATGCCCTGGCGCACCGATTCGATGTCCGCGCCCAGGTGTTCGGCCAGTTCGGCGATCTGGTTGATGAAGCTGATCTTGGTCGCCAGCATGCAGTTGGCGGCGTACTTGGTCAGCTCGGCGCTGCGCAGGTCCATGAACATGATGCGGTCGTGGTTGCGGTTGAACGGCGAATACAGATCGCGCATTACGTCGCGCACTTCTTCGCGCTCGCAGCCGATGACGATCCGGTCGGGCCGACGGCAATCGGCGACCGCCGAACCTTCCTTGAGAAATTCCGGGTTGGACACGATATCGAACTGCAACAGGCGCCCGGCCTTGATCAGCGCTTTGTCCAGGTGGGTGCGCAAGGTGTCGCCGGTGCCGACGGGTACGGTGGATTTCTCCACCAGAATCAGCGGTTTTTCACGGTGACGGGCCACGGCGTCACCCACCGACAGCACGTAACGCAGGTCGGCCGAGCCGTCTTCTTTCGACGGGGTGCCAACGGCAATGAACGCGACCTTGCCGTGCTGCACCGCGAGTTTTTCATCGCAGGTGAATTGCAGGCGCCCGGCGTCCAGACCCTCGCGGACCAGGCTGGCCAGCCCCGGCTCGAAGATGCTGACATGGCCCTGGCGCAGCAGCTCGACTTTCTTCTCGTCGATGTCCATGCACACCACGTCATGGCCGACTTCGGCCAGCACGGCGGCCTGCACCAGGCCGACATAACCGCTACCAAACACTGTGATTTTCATGGCGAACTCCTCAATTCGGGCGCACGGGCCGGACGAGTGTTGATGGTGATGACCCCGAGCATGACCAGCGCCACGCCCAGTGATTTAGAGAAACTGAAGGATTCGTTGAACAGCGGCAGACTGGCCGCCAGCAGGTACACCAGCGCGTAGCTAATGCTCAGCAGCGAATAGGCCCGGCCCAGCGGCAGATCGCGCAGGGCGGCAAGCCAGCAAAGCATCGACAGCGCGTAAGCGAAGATCGCCGCGAGCACCACGGCCAGCGCACTCGAATCGACGCTGGGCATGGCCAGCCACTGATCCGGCCGGGGCAGACGCGTCATGCTCCAACGCATGCTCAGTTGCGCCACGCTGACCAGCAGCACGCTGGCCAGGGCGAAGAAGATTCCACGACGCTGGTTCATGACTGCTGCCCCAACAACGCCACGCCACCGATTACCAAAAACACGCCGAACCAGTGTTGAACGTCGACGGGCTCCTTGAACACAAAGCGGGCGATCAAGGTGATGATCACGAAGTTGAGGCTGAGCATCGGGTAGGCGATGCTGACCGGCAGGCGCTGCAACACCAGCAGCCACACCAGCAGACCGGTGCCGAGGGCAAACAGCGCCAGCCACAGCCACGGCGAGCGCACTTTGCGCGACCATGAAAGGCTCGCGCCGCGCCAGCTCTCGACGGCGAATTTCTGTGCGACCTGGCCCAGGCAGGTCAGCAGGCAGGCGAGCAAGAGCAGCCACAGGCTCATGACGCCTCCTGCGGAAGAATCACGATCACCAGATTGCCTTGCTCATAACGGACGCCGTCCTTGGGCAGTCTGTCGAGTTCGTCCAGTTCGTCTTGCCCCTTGACCCGCATCAGCACGCCGACCGAACCGGTCTTGCGGGCTTCGCGCATCCACTGTTGCACCTGATCGGGATCGACCCGTTGGTGAATGCCATCAGGATAGGCAAGGCCATATTTCAATTCGCCTATCGTGTTGTACATCGCCACCTGGGGGCGTTTGACCCGCCAGGACAGGGCCGACGCGGCGCCCAGGTCGTTGCTCAACAGGTGCGTGGTGGCCGCGAGCTCCGTCTGGTGGGCGAGGACGAACTGGTCGGGCATCTTGTTCGCCACCACCGATTTGGGCAGCGCTGCCGGCAGCAATGCGATCAGCAGCAGGCTCCCCACCGCCGGCGCCGCCCAGCATTGCAACGGGCGGAAGGCTTGCAGCAGGTTGCTGATGATCCAGCCGGTCAGGGCGATGAACACCAGCACCAGGCTGTGCAATTCGTGGTCGTACAGCGGACGCTTCAGTTGCACGTAAACCAGTCCGATCAGCGTGACCAGTCCCAGCAACAGGTTCAGCAGACCATTGAGGCCCAGCGCCCGGCCTTGCTCCAGGCGCAAGCGATCGGCCAGCGCATGGCCCAGCAGCAACGCCAGCGGCAGCAGGCACGGCAGGATGTAGGTCGGCAGCTTGCCGTTGCTCAGGCTGAAGAACAGCAGCGGCATCAGCAGCCACAGGCCGAGAAACGCGATGCCGGTTTCGCGGCGGGTCTGCCACGCCTGCTTGAATGCCACCGGCAACATCCCGACCCACGGCAGACTGAACGCCACCAGCAGCGGCAGGTAGAACCACCACGGCGCGTCATGCTGGGCATCGTCCCCGGCAAAGCGGCGGATGTGCTCGTGCCAGAAGAAGAACCGCCAGTAATCCGGTTCCTGACCGTGCACCGCCAACACCCACGGCAGGCTGACGATGATCGCCACCGCAATGGCCAGCGGGCCGTACAGCAGCAATTCCTTCCAGCGTTTTTGCCAGAGCATCCACGGCAAAGCGATCAGCACCGGCAGCAGCCAGGCGAGAAAACCCTTGGTCATGAAGCCCATGCCGCAGGCCAGGCCCAGCACCGCCCAACCGGCCAGGCGCTGACCGTTGGAGCGGCTGTCGAGGGCAAACCACAGCGCCACCAGACTCAGGTTGACCCAAAAGGTGAATTGCGGATCGAGGTTGGCGTAACCGGCCTGGCCGGCGACGATGACGAAGCTCATGTAGAGCAGGGCGCAGACGAAGCTTTTGCGTGGGTCATTCCACAAACGGCGAGCGATGAGGAAGCACAGCAGCACGCTCAGCCCGGTACTCAGGGCCGAGGCAAACCGCACGCCGAACAGGTTCTGCCCAAACACGGCCTGCCCGATAGCGATCATCCAGTAACCGGCCGCCGGTTTTTCGAAGTAACGCAGGTTCATGAAATGCGGCGACACCCAGTTGCCGCTCTGCAGCATTTCCTGGCTGATCTGCGCATAGCGGGTTTCATCGGGAATCCACAGACCATGACTGCCCAGCGGCAGCAGCCAGGCCAGCAGGAAAATCCCCAGCAACAGCGGCAATGCCCAGCGTTTGCTCATGCGCCTTGCACTCCCAGCCAGCCTTCGCGGCCTTCGAGGGCACCGCGCTGCACCCGGCCGACGGGCAGGGTGTTGAGAAACTCGGGCAGCAAGTCGCCCAGCGGTTGAAAGTTGATGTTTCGCTGGCGTGCGTCGGCCAGCAATCGACGAAAGTCTTCGGCCATCAGAATCCCTTCTACTTCGGCGTGAATGGTGTAGACGTTGAGGTTGTCCTGGCGGAACCGGTCGAGGATGAAGGCGTTGAAATCCTTCGCCACCACACTCGGCCCGACCACTTCATCGAAGGTCGGCAGGTCCACCGGAATCTGCGGCGCACCGACCGAGCCATCGGCCAGCAATGGCCGGAACAGCCGCTGCCCACGGCAATCGCTGTTGTAGCGAAAGCCGAAGGCCTGTTTGGCTTCGATCACACGCTCGTCCGCGCGCCAACCGGCGGCGGCCGAACACGTGACCTTTTCGCCGAGGATGTCGCTCAAGGTGTCGACGCCCTGACGGATCTGCTCGACCAGTTGCGCATCGCTCCAGCGCCCGGCATTGGCCTGCCAGCCGTGGTGATCCCAGGCGTGCAGGCCGACTTCGTGGCCGGCGGCCCGGGCCTGACGCATCAGGTGCCCGAGGTCGCGGCCGATCGGTTTGCCCGGCCAGGCGGTGCCGGCCAGCAGGATGTCCCAGCCGTACAGGCCGGCGGCGTTGGAGCGCAGCATCTTCCAGAGGAACTGCGGACGGATCAGGCGCCACAGGTGCCGGCCCATGTTGTCCGGGCCGACACTGAAGAAAAACGTCGCCTTGATCTGCGCCTCGTCGAGGATGTCGAGCAGACGCGGCACGCCTTCGCGGGTGCCGCGAAAGGTGTCGACATCGATGCGCAAACCGGCCTGCATTAACGCTTGCTCTCGATTTCGGCCATTGCCTCACGCAAGAAGAAATCCAGCGTGTTGCCGATGGTCTCGCGCATTTCCACGGTCGGCGTCCAGTCCAGCAGGCGCTTGGCGTTGGCGATGCTCGGTTTGCGGTGCTCGACGTCCTGGTAACCGGCGCCGTAGAACGCCTTGCTTTCCACGTCGCGGAAACCGGCGAACGGCGGGAAGTTGGAACGCAACGGGTGAGCCTCGAACTGACGCAGCAGTTCTTCGCCCAACTGACGAATGCTCGCTTCGTTGTCCGGGTTGCCGATGTTGATGATCTGGCCGTTGCAGACGTCGTTGTCGTTATCAATGATCCGCGCCAGCGCCTCGACGCCATCGGCGATGTCGGTGAAGCAGCGTTTCTGTTCGCCGCCGTCGAACAGGCGGATCGGTGTGCCTTCCACCAGATTGAGGATCAACTGGGTGATGGCCCGGGAGCTGCCGATGCGCGCTGAGTCGAGGCGATCCAGCCGTGGGCCCATCCAGTTGAAGGGACGGAACAGGGTGAAGTTCAGGCCTTTGGCGCCGTAGGCCCAGATCACCCGGTCCAGCAGTTGCTTGGACACCGAGTAGATCCAGCGCTGTTTGTTGATCGGGCCGACGATCAGGTTGGAGCTGTCCTCGTCGAAGTGCTTGTCCTGGCACATGCCATAGACTTCCGAGGTCGACGGGAAGATCACGCGCTTGTTGTATTTGACGCAGTAGCGCACCAGTTTCAGGTTTTCTTCGAAGTCGAGCTCGAACACCCGCAGCGGGTTGCGCGTGTATTCGATCGGCGTGGCGATGGCCACCAGCGGCAGGACCACGTCGCATTTCTTGATGTGGTACTCGATCCACTCCGAGTGAATGCTGATGTCGCCTTCGACGAAGTGGAAACGCGGATGGCTGCGCAGGCGGTCGATGGCGTCGGAGCCGATGTCCAGGCCATAGACTTCGTAGCGCTCGTCACGCAGCAGACGCTCGGACAAATGATTGCCGATGAAGCCGTTGACGCCGAGGATCAGCACCCGTGTACGGCGCGGGCCACGGCCGGATTCGGCACCGCGCAGCAGCGAGCCGTCCACCAGACCGAGTTCATTGGCCAGTTGCGGGCCGCTCAGGTACAGGCCGTTGTCGTTGCGCTGGCCGGCGTTGATCACCAGCGAATCTTCACCGCAGGCGATGCGCAGCGGATCGACACTGATGACCCGGCCCGGCGCCTGACCTTCGTTGCCCTTGACCACATCGGCGCTCCACACGATCAGCTTGTGCTCGCCCACAGCGCAGAAGGCGCCGGGGTAAGGCTGAGTCACGGCCCGCACGAGGTTGAACAGTTTTTCCGCCGGTTGGGCCCAGACCAGTTTGCCGTCTGCCGCGGTTCGACGGCCGAACACCGTGGCCTGGGATTCGTCCTGCGGGGTTTCTCGCAGTTTGCCGTGCAACATCGCCGGCAGTGCATCGCGCAGCAGGTCGCTGGCAGCGATCCGCAGTTTGCCGTGCAGGCTCAGCGCGGTGTCGCTGCGTTCGATGGCCACGCGTTGCTGGGCCAGGATGGCGCCGGCATCGGCGCGCTTGACCATGCGGTGCAGGGTGACGCCGGTCTCGGTTTCGCCGTTGACCAGCACCCAGTTGGCCGGGGCGCGGCCACGGTAGCGCGGCAGCAATGAGCCGTGCAGGTTGAACGCGCCTTTTTTGGCGGTGGCCAGCAAGGGCTCGCTCAGCAGGTTGCGATAGTAGAAGGAGAAGATGTAATCCGGATCGAGCTTGGCAATCCGCTCGATCCACAACGGGTGGTTGGCGTCTTCCGGTGCATGAACCGCGATGCCTTTGTTGGCGCACAGTTGCGCGACCGAGGCGTAGAACGCGTTTTCCTGCGGGTCATCGGCATGGGTGAACACGGCCGCAATGTCGTAGCCGCTGTCGAGCAGGGCTTGAATGCCGGCGCAGCCAATATCGTGGTAGGCGAAGACAACAGTTTTTGCGCTCATGAGAGAACCTGATCGGACGTGGAGTTGGAAGTGAGGCCGTCAACGGTGATGGCGGGGGCCGGCGTGGCGGGATGCCCGCGCAGGACCTTTTCGATGAAGAAACGCGGGCGGGCGCGCACATCGCTGTACATACGCCCCAGGTATTCGCCCAGCAGGCCCATGCCGATGAATTGGCCACCGGTGAACACGAACAGCACGGCGAACAGCACGAACAGGCCATCGCCGGCCCATCCGGCGCCAAAGGCCAGGCGCATGACGATCAACGCCGCCGCGAACAGCACGCCGAGCCCGGCCATGGCGAAGCCGACGATGCTCAGCAGGCGCAGGGGCGTGGTGGTCATGCAGGTGATCAAGTCGAACATCAGGTTGATCAGGCGCATCGGGCTGTATTTAGAATCGCCGTGTTCGCGCTCGGCGTGGGCCACGGTGATTTCCGTGGTGTGGCGGGCGAAGCTGTTGGCGAGGATCGGAATGAACGTGCTGCGTTCGCGGCAGGCGAGCATCGCGTCGATGATGGTGCGGCGGTAGGCGCGCAGCATGCAGCCGTAGTCGCTCATGGCGACGCCGGTGGAACGCTGCACGGCGAGGTTGATCAGTTTCGACGGATAACGGCGCAGGGCCGAATCCTGACGGTTGCCGCGCACGGTGCCGACCACGTCAAAGCCCTTTTCGGCCTCGGCCACCAGGCGCGGGATTTCTTCCGGCGGGTTCTGCAGGTCAGCGTCGAGGGTGATCACCACGTCGCCCTTGCACTGTTCGAAACCGGCCATGATCGCCGCGTGCTGACCGTAGTTGCGGTTGAGGATGACCGCCACGAACGGGCTGTCTTCGACTGACGCGGCGTCTTCGAGCAATTGTGCGGAGGCGTCGCGGCTGCCGTCGTCGACCAGCACGATTTCGTAGTCATGCCGCAATTGCTGGCAGGCGGCCTGGGTGCGGCGCAGCAGCTCCGGCAGGCTGTCTTCTTCGTTGTAGACCGGGATGACGATCGACACGCAATGAATCGGATAAGGTCTCACGGGCGTTTCCCCATCAGGTGTTCAATGGCCCCGACGACCCGGTCCAGATCCTGGTGGGTCATGTCGGGAAACAAGGGAATCGAGCACAGCCGCGCCGAGTTCCACTCGGTGTCGGGCAGGGACAGGTGCGGATCACGCTGGCGATACCAGGTGTGCAGGTGGGTGGCGATGAAGTGGATGCCGGTGCCGATGCCTTGCTCCTGCAAACCCTTCATGAAGGCTTCGCGATCGATCCCGCAGTGCTCGCTGTCGATGCGCAGGATGAACAGGTGCCAGGCGTGTTGTTGGGCGTACTGCGGCACGGCCAGCGGTTGCACCGGCAGGCCTTCGAGTTTTTGCAGGTATTGCGTGGCCAGTTCGGTGCGGCGGGCGTTGATTGCGTCCAGACGCTCCAGTTGCACCAGCGCAATCGCGGCGTTGATGTCGGCCAGGTTGTACTTGAAACCGGGCTCGATCACCTGGGCCTGGGGTTTTCGGCCGTGGGTCAGGCGGTCGTAGGCATCGACGCCCAGGCCATGAAACTTGAGCATGCGCACACGGTTGGCCAAGGCTTCGTCGTCGGTGACGAACATCGCGCCTTCGGCACAGGTCATGTTCTTGATCGCGTGGAACGAGAAGATCGCGGTGCCTTGCGAACCCACGTGGCGGCCCTTGTAGCGAGTGCCAGCGGCGTGGGCGGCGTCTTCGATCACGGCGATGCCGTGTTTGTCAGCCAGTGCGTACAGCGGATCAAGGTCGAACGCAGCGCCGGCGTAATGCACGGGAATGATCGCTTTGGTGCGCGGCGTGATGGCGGCTTCGATGCGCGCGGCGTCGGTCATCAGGGTGTCGCGGTCGACATCGACGAACACCGGCGTGGCGCCGAGCAGGGAAATCATGTTGGCGGTCGACACCCAGGTCTGCGACGGGGTGATGACTTCATCGCCGGGGCCGATCCCCAGCGCCAGTAAAGTTACATGCATGGCACCGGTGGCCGAGGAAAGTGCTACGGCGTGCCGACTACCGACATAGTTGCCGAAGTGTTCTTCCAATGCCTGATTCTTCGGCCCGGTGGTGATCCAGCCCGAACGCAATACTTGTTCGACGGCGGCAATTTCTTCTTCACCGATACTGGGGCGGGAAAACGGGAGAAACGCTTGACTCATAAGAACCTCGGGGCGACAGCCATCCTTCAGCCAATTGTCTGAAAAACACGTGTTTTCAAGGGTTTGAAGTACCACCCGGGGAATGCCTGATTGACTTTTGCGTCCCCGGACGGCACGTTGTGAGCCATTCGGGGCCCACCGGATGCATTTAAGGTTATGCGCGTTTTTGTGAAAGGAACATGAAAAAGCGGTTGGTGATTCGTCTATCTGAAACTTATACAGCCACCGTTCAGACTTCTTCCGTTCATCGGCGTTTTTAGTAGAAAAGTCCTACAGAAGTGCCCCGTCTTATTTAAGTTTTGTTGCCGTTTTTAGTTGTTTTGTTGAACTGTTTCTTATTCAAGGCCGTTTCGTTTGATTGACTTGTCGAGTACTGAATCCTCACCCTCCAACAGCAATCCGCTGACTGTTTATCTGGCGCGCCTGGCGCCCTCCAGCCAACTGACCATGCGTTACGTGTTGCAGGACGCTGCCGACCGTCTCGGTTTTGAAGACGTGAACCTTGAGGACATTCCCTGGCACGGGCTGCAACCGGATGACGTCGTTGCGTTAGTCGCTGCATTGCGCGCCGACAATTACGCACCGAACACTTCTTCGCTGTATGTAAACGCGATTCGCGGTGTGATGAATGAAGCGTGGCGCATGAGCCTTATCAGCCAGGACCATCTGTTGAAGATGCGCTCGGTCAAAGGCATTGCCGGCACGCGACTGTCTCAGGGGCGCAATCTGAAGCGCACGCTGATTCATGAATTGATGGAAGTTTGCGCGGCCGATCCGCGACCACAAGGTTTGCGCGATGCGGCGGTGATTGCGCTGTTGTACGGCACCGGCATGCGCAAGTCGGAGTCGGTGGATCTGGACCTGAATCAGGTGGACTTCACCGAACGCAGTCTGTGCGTCACCGCCAAGGGCAACAAACAACTGATCAAGTACGCGCCGGCCTGGGCGTTCGCCAAACTGAATGCGTGGCTGGAGTTCCGTCGCTCGGAACTCAAGGAAGGCGAAAGCGACGACGCGTTTCTGTTCAACCGTATTCGCCGTGGCAGCCACATCACCCGCGAGCGTATCACCAAGCATGCGATCTATTACATCGCCCGCCAGCGCGGTACTCAGGTCGGGGTGAAGATCATGCCCCATGATTTCCGGCGCTCGTTCATCACCCGGGTGATCGAAGAGCACGACCTGTCGATCGCCCAGAAGCTGGCCCATCACAGCAATATCCAGACGACCGCCAACTATGACGTGCGGGACGACAACGAGCGGCGCCTCGCGGTGGATCGCTTCGACCTGTAGTCAGGGTGTTGCAAAGACGTGGGCCGCTCCCAGAATGGACAACTGCACAGCGCTGCCGGCGGGTGGCGCGTGCATGCCGGAGCTGCGCACCAGCAGTGAGCGCCCGGGGCTGGCCTGGGAGCGAAGTTCCACCGTCAGGGTGCAGACGTTACCGCCAAAGTCCCGATCAGTGACCACTGCGTGACAGCCGTCCGGATCGGCGGGGATGTCCGACAGTTGCAGCTGTTCGGGCCGCAGCATGATCTGCGCGGCGCCGGAAAAACCGTTGGTGTTGACCGCCACCCGACCCAGATCGCAATGGGCCCAACCGGCTTCGATCCGGGCGGGCATGACCACGGCTTCGCCGAGAAAACGCGCGGTCTGTTCGTCGTCTGGGTAGCGATAGAGGTCCATCGGATGCCCCGACTGCACCAGCCGCCCATCACGCATGACGGCCAACTGGTCGGCGAACGACAGTGCTTCGCCCTGATCGTGGGTCACCAGAATCGTGGTCACGCCGGCATCTTCCAGCAGGCGCGCGACCATTTTGCGCATGGCGCCGCGCAGGCCGGTGTCGAGGGCGGAAAAGGGCTCGTCGAGCAGCATCAGGCGCGGCCGCTGGGCCAGTGCCCGGGCGAGTGACACTCGCTGCTGTTGACCGCCGGACAGTTCGTGGGGCCAGCGCGCGGCCATGTCGGCGTTCAGGGCGACGCTGTCCATCAGCGCCTGAATGCGCTCGGTTCGGGTACTGCCGGTTTCCGCCAGCCCGAAGCCGATGTTGTCGGCCACGGTCATGTGCGGGAACAGCGCGCCGTCCTGCGGCACGTAACCGATCTGCCGTTGATACGCGGGCACGGCGTGGGTGCTGTCGACCAGGGTCTGGCCGTTGAGCGTCAGGCTGCCGGCGTCGGGGAATTCGAACCCGGCAATCATCCGCAACAGGGTGGTCTTGCCGGAGCCGGACGGACCGACGATCACCGTGCGGCTGCCGGTCGGAACGGACAGGCAGATGTTGTCCAGTGCCGTTTGCGCGCCAAAGGATTTGCTTAAGGAAATGATGTCGAGAGCGTTCATCGGCCGGCACTGCGCCTGGATTGGTGATAGAGGATGGCCGTGAGCGGCAGCGACAGCAGCACCATCAGCAGTGCATAAGGCGCTGCGGCGGCATAGTCGATTTCGCTGGTCATGGCCCAGAAACCGGTGGCCAGGGTGCGCGTGCCGTTGGGCGCGAGCAGCAGGGTCGCGGTCAGTTCATTGGTAATCGCCAGAAACACCAGCGCCGCGCCCGCCGCCGCACCGGGCGCCGCCAGACGCAAGGTGATCAGCCACAGGGCGCGCAACGGCGAGCGACCGAGGCTTTGTGCGATGTTCTCCAGCTCCACCGGCGCCTGTGCAAACCCGGCGCGCAGGCTGACCAGCGCCCGGGGCAGAAACATCAGCAGGTAGGCCAGCAGCACGGTGATCGTGGTCTGGTAGATCGGTCGGGCGAAGTGGATGGTCACGGTGACCAGCGCAAGGGCAACCACGATTCCCGGCAAAGCGCTGGTGATGTAGTTGCAGCCTTCGAGCAGGCGTTGCAGCTTGCCGGGGGCGCGGATCGACAGCCAGGCAATCGGGATCGCCGCGAGGCTGGTCAACAGTGCGCCGGCCACGCCGAACGACAGTGTTTGCAGCAACGCCGGCAGCAGTTCATTGCCTTGCCAGACTTCGGCGCCACCGGCGATCAGCCATTTGCCGAGGGTCAGCAACGGCACGCCGAGGGCCAGCAGGCAGGTCAGGCCTTGCAGGCATAAACCCAGCGCGGCGGTGCGTCGTTGCAGGCGCACGGTGCGTTGCTCACGAGCGCTGCCGGAGCCGACGCGGGCGTACCGCGCATGACCACGGGCGCCGGATTCCACCACCAGCATCGCCAGGCAACACAGCGCCAGAACGCTGGCGAGCATGTTGGCGGCGGGGCCGTTGAAGGTCGATTTGAACTGGTCGAAAATCGCCGTGGTAAAGGTGTCGAAACGGATCATCGCGTACAGGCCATACTCGGCCAGCAAATGCAGGCCGACCAGCAACGCACCGCCGCAGATCGCCAGGCGCAGTTGCGGCAACACCACCCGGAAAAACACCGCCCATGGCTTGAGGCCGAGGGATTCGGCGACGTCTTCAATCGCCGGATCGAGACGACGCAACGTCGCCGCAATCGGCAGATAGAGGAACGGAAAATAGGCGATCACCGATACCAGCACCCCGGCCGGCAATCCATTGATCGACGGAATCAGACTGACCCACGCGTAACTGTGCACGAACGCCGGCACTGCCAGCGGCGCGACCGCCAGCAATGACCACAACCTTCGCCCCGGCAGGTCGGTGCGCTCGGTCAGCCACGCCAGGGTGGTGCCGAGCACGATGCAGATCGGCAGCGTGATCAACACCAGCAGCACGGTATTGATCAGCAGTTCGGCGACCCGAGGGCGGAAGACCAAGGCTTCGATGGTCGCCCAGCCGGTGTACCACGACACGCCGATCACGAAGCCGATCGGCACCAACGACAGCAGCGAAACCCCGATGGCCAGCACGACCACCCACGGACTCCCGCGCCCATTGAGGGCGCGGGTCCGGCGTGACAAATGGGCGGAGGGCGCCGCAGCGATCTCCGCAGGCAGCGGTTCAGGCATCAATTACAGCAGTCCTGCCTGGGTCATCAGTTCGACGGCTTTCTTGCTGTCGAGCTTCGATGCATCGACTTTCGGCGCGTCCAGATCCTTCAACGGCACCAGTTTGGGGTTGGAAGCAGCGTCCTTGCCCACCGCGTATTCAAAGGATTTGCCGGTGCGCAGCACTTCCTGGCCTTGCTTGCCGGTGATGTACTGGAGGAATTTCTGCGCGTCCTCCTGATGTTTGCTGGAGGCCAGCACGCCACCGCCGGAAATGCTCACGAACGCGCCCGGATCCTGATGCTTGAAGTAGTGCAGGGCGGTGTTCTTGCTGTTTTCACCGGTCTTGGCCTGATCGACGAACGCGTAGTAGTGGTAGATCACGCCGCTGTCGACTTGCCCGGCGTTCACTGCTTTGAGCACCGAGCTGTTGCCACGGTAAGCGGTGAAATTGGCTTTCATGCCCTTGAGCCATTCGAGGGTGGCGGCTTCGCCTTTCTGCTCCAGCACGGCGGCGACGATGGCCTGGAAATCCGCACCGGCAGGCGACGCGGCCCAGCGACCTTTCCAGGCTGGGCTCGCCAGATCCATCAGGGATTTGGGCAGGTCTTTTTCCGGCAACTTGGACGGGTTATAGACGAACACCGTGGAGCGCGCGGCGATACCGACCCATTGGCCGTGGGCCGGGCGATACGCAGCGTCGACTTGCTCAAGTGTCGCCGGAGCCACGGGCGCGAACAGCTTGGCGTTGTCCACCAGCACCATGGCCGGGGAGTTTTCTGTCAGGAACACATCCGCTGGCGATGCCGCGCCTTCCTGCACGATCTGATTGCCCATTTCCGTGTCATCGCCGTTGCGCACCGTGACCGGAATCCCGGTTTCCTCGGTGAAACCGGCGACCCAGGCCTTGGTCAGGGTTTCGTGCTGGGCGTTGTAGACCACCAGACCGACGGAATCGGCGGCAAACGCCTGCCCGGCAGCGAGCAGCGCAGTCGCCAGCGCGGCCTGTTTCAGAAAGGACGGAACGGATGGACTCATGGCGGGGCAGCTCCTGTTTTTAGACGTTATGGTTTGCGAGCACCCGCAGGGGATTCAAATGCGAATGCTTTGCAAAAATAGAGTCGCGGCAATGTAGGGTGGCAAACGAGAAAAATACGTCAAAGAAATCGTTAATAAATGTCATTGCCATTCAGATTAGCAGCGTCTGGCCGCTTGCACGGCGGCCGTACGTCATGCCGACTGGAGGAGGGATCAGGAGGAGGGTGGGCAGCCGCGTGAGCCGGTGGCGGCCTGACTGATCAACGCAGCCAGGCGCTTGACGTTGTTCTGCTGGGCGACCACCAGATCGTCGATGGTCGGCCCGGACGGGGTTTGCAGCAGCGAACGGCAGGCGATCAGGGCGTCGTCCCCGGTGTTGGCCTGGCGCAGGCGCCATTTGACGTCGATCAGCCCGTATTGCCCGGGAATCGAATCGAAGCGTTGCACATCGATGCGCACCGAGGTTTTACGCGGGCCGCCGGCATTACTCAGTTGATCCACCAGTGCGCTGCGCAATTCATCACTGAGGCTCGCGCCCCACCATTCGGTCTCGAGGATCGCCAGGCCGCTGTTGCCCTGGCGGATGACGATCTGTGGCCGATCAACCTGCGGCGGCACGCTGATGCCCTCGATGGCGATTTCCGAACCGGCGCGGCCGGCCATCGGTTGCGTCGGCGTCAGGGTGTGAAAGCTGATCGGGGCGCTTTTGCAGGCGCCCAGCAGCAGGCCGATCGCGAGCACGGTGAACTTCAGCTTTAAAGCCATGGGACAGCTCCTGTGCTCAATTGCGCGGCGGCCCTTTGAGGTCCAGCGGCGCGGCGTTGTCGGGGCGGCCGCGAATCAACGATTCCGGATGCCGGCCCAGATAATCGGACAGCTCACGCAACGAACGGGACATGCGCCCGAGTTCGTCGAGGGTCTCGGTCAGTTGTTCGCGTTGCGGCGAGTCTTCGGCCAGGGTCGAACTGGCCGATTGCAGGGTCTTGCTCACGTCGGCGAGGGTGTTCTGCACGCCGGGCAGGGTCTTGGCGTTGAACTGGGTCAGGCCTTTGCGCAATTCCACGAGGTTGCTGTCGAGGTTGCCGGCAATCCGTTCCACCGGCAGCTTGTTGAGCTTGTCGATCATCGCTTCGAGTTTTTCCTGCAACTGTTCGAGGCTGCCGGGAATCGTTGGAATACTGATCGGGCGAGCCGTTGGATCAAACGCGACTTTCTCGGCTTTCGGGTAGAAGTCCAGCGCGATGTACAACTGGCCGGTCAGCAGGTTGCCGCTGCGGGCCTGGGCGCGCAGGCCGTTGTCGATAAAGGTGCCGATCAGGCGCACGGCGGCGGCTTCGTCCTCCGGATTGTGATTGAGCACCTTGAGCATCTTCACGTGGGCCTGGCCGAGACGTGCCGGGTAGATCACGATCCCGACGTTGAGCGGGAAGCTGCGTTTTTTCGCATCGAAGTCCAGGTTGACGCTGACCACCCGGCCGATTTCCATGCCGAGGAATTCCACCGGCGCATCGACTTTCAGCCCGCGCAACGCCTGATCGAAACGCAGGCTCAGGTACTGCGCCTTGCCGTTGGGCGGGGCGAGGGCGGTTTGCTGGTCCTCAAACAGGTCGTAAGTCCTTTCTTCGGCGGCGGCAACGTCGTTGGGGCTGTACTCCGGCGCGCGGAAGGCGATGCCGCCGACCAGCAAGGTCGACAACGATTCGGTTTTCACCGCAAAACCGTTGGCACCGACGTTTACGTCAATGCCGCTGGCGTTCCAGAACCGGGTGTTTTCGGTGACGTAGGCGTCGTTTGGCGCATGGATGAACACCTCGATGTTCACCCCTTTGCCATCGGCGTCCAGCGCGTAGGCCACCACCTGGCCGACCGGGATCTTGCGGTAATAGACCGGCGAACCGATATCCAGTGAACCGAGGTCCGAGGCGTGCAGATTGAAGCGTTTGCCCGGCTCGCCGTAGGTGATCGGCGGCGGGTTCTCCAGACCTTTGAAGTGCTTGGCGCGCGAGTTGGACTGACCGATATCGGCGCCGATGTAGTCGCCGGACAGCAACGTGTCGATGCCCGAGACACCGCCCGCACCGATGCGCGGACGGACGACCCAGAACTGCGAGTCTTCGCGGGTAAAGGTTTCGGCCTGCTTGGCCAGTTTGATCGTGGCGTTGACGCTTTTCTGGTCGTCGCTCAGCTCGACGTCCGTGACCTGGCCGATGACCACGTTGCGGTATTTGACTTCGGTCTTGTTGGCGGTCAGGCCGCTGCCGGTCTTGAAGGTGACGACGATGCTGGGGCCTTCCTGCATCAGGTTGTGCACCACCAGCGAGATGCCCACCAGCACCGCAATGATCGGCACGATCCACACCAGCGAGATGCTGAAACGCCGGGTCTTGACCGGCGCCTGGCCGGGCGCTCGCGGTTGATCGGCGGCTGACGACTCCATCCATGACCTCCAGGGTGTGTTGGGCACTGAGCGTCAGGAACGCAAAAGCACTTCATCAATATAGAAGTGCTTCGCGATAGAGCAAATGTGCAGGACGCATTAACCGCGACGCGTCATCCCAGCACTTCCCGCAGGCGATACCAGAACATGCCCAGTGCCAGCAGTGGCGAACGCAGCGCCGGGCCGCCGGGGAAGGTCATGTGCGGCACGTTGCTGAACACGTCCATGCCCTGACTGTGACCGGCATGAATCGCCTCGCCCAGCAGCTTGGCGCACCAGTGCGTGACGTTCAGGCCGTGGCCGGAATAGCCCTGGGCGTAGAACACGTTCGGGTGCTGCTTCAGTCGACCGACCTGCGGGAAGCGGTTGGCGGTGATGCCGATCTTGCCACCCCACTGATAGTCGATGCGCACATCCGCCAGTTGCGGGAACACCTTGAGCATCTTCGGTCGCATGTAGGCGGCGATGTCTGCCGGATCCCGCCCCGAATAATGGCAGGCGCCGCCGAACAGCAAGCGTCGGTCCGCTGAGAGCCGGTAGTAATCGAGGCCGACTTTCTGGTCGCACAGCGCCAGATTTTGCGGAATCAGTTCGGCGGCGCGTTCCGCCGACAGCGGTTCGGTGGCGATGATGTAACTGCCGGCGGGCAGGACCTTGCCGCTGAGTTGCTGTTCGAGTTCGTCCAGGTGCGCGTTGCAGCCGAGCACCAGACTGCCGGCGCGCACGGTGCCGCTCTGGGTGCGCACCTGAACGGTCGGGCCGTGGACGATTTCCAGCACCGGGCTCTGTTCGAAAATACGCACCCCGAGGGAGGCTGCCAGCCGCGCTTCGCCCTGCACCAGATCCAGCGGATGCAAGTGGCCCGAGCCCATGTCGATCAGGCCGCCCTTGTAGACACCCGCGTTCACCACTTGCTGACGAATCAGCTCAGGGGCGACCAGCCGCGTTTCATGGCGGTAACCCAACTGCGCCAGGCTTTCCTGCTCGGTCTTGAAGGCGTCGAACTGCGCCGGGGTGTTGGCCAGCTCGCAGAAGCCCCAGCGCAGGTCGCACTCGATGGCGTTGTCGGTGATGCGCTGGCGCACCAGCTCCACCGAATCGATCCCGGCCCGGTGCAGGTAGCGCACGCCTTCACTGCCGACATGCCGGGCGAAGCCTTCGACGTCATGGCCGATGCCGCGAATCAACTGCCCGCCATTGCGCCCGCTGGCGCCCCAGCCAATGCGCCGGGCTTCGAGCAGAATCACCGAGAGCCCGCGCTGTGCCAGTTCAATGGCGGTGTTGACGCCGGTGAACCCGCCGCCGATCACGCAGACATCGGCGATCAGGTCGCCCGCCAGTTCGGGATAAGGTGTGCTGGCCCGGGCCGACGCGGCGTAATAGGAGAGGGCGTGTTCCTGGGTGTACTGATTCATTTGTTCGACTTCACTTTGCTCCAGGACCGGGTCATCAGACGCATGATCGACTGGGGCGGGGTAGAGGAGATGTAGAGCTTGTCGAGGACTTCCTGGGACGGATAGACCTCGGGATTGTTGACCAGCTCCGGATCCATGTATTGCTTGGCCGCCGGGTTCGGGTTGGCGTAACCCACCGAGGCGCTGACCTTGGCGATCACTTGCGGATCGAGCAGGTAATTGATGAAGGCGTGGGCTTCCTTGGTATTGCCGGCGTCGGCGGGAATCGCCAGCAGGTCGAACCACAGGTTCGCGCCTTCCTTGGGAATCGAGTAGGCGATGTTCACGCCGTTCTTGGCTTCCTTGGCACGGTTGGCAGCCTGGAACACGTCGCCGGAATAACCGAAGGCCACGCAGATGTCGCCGTTGGCCAGGTCGGACACGTATTTCGAGGAGTGGAAATAGGTGATGTACGGCCGGATGCTCAGGAGTTTCTCTTCGGCCTTCTTGTAGTCCTCGGGTTTCTCGCTGCGCGGGTCCATGCCCATGTAGTTGAGGATCGCCGGGAACACCTCATCGGCCGAGTCCATCATCGACACACCGCACTGGGTGAGTTTTTTCAGGTTTTCCGGTTCGAACAGCACGGCCCAGGAATCGATGTGATCGATGCCCAGCACTTGCTTGACCTTGTCGACGTTGTAACCGATGCCGTTGGTGCCCCACAGGTACGGCACCGAATGCTCGTTGCCCGGGTCGTTTTTCTCAAGCAGGGCCAGCAGTTTCGGGTCGAGGTTTTTCCAGTTCGGCAGCTGCGAGCGGTCCAGTTTGAGGAAGGCGCCAGCCTTTACCTGACGGGCGAGAAAGTGGTTGGACGGTACAACCACGTCGTAACCGGTGCGACCGGCGAGCAGTTTGCCTTCAAGGGTTTCGTTGGAGTCGAAGACGTCGTAGATCACCTTGATCCCGCTGGAGGACTGGAAGTCGGCGAGGGTGGTTTCGCCAATGTAATCGGTCCAGTTGTAGACGCTGACCTGGGGTTGGGCGAGAGCACCGGCACTGCACGCCAGGGCCAGCGCGGCGGGGATCATGGATTTCAACAGACGCATATCGACACCTCTTCGAATTATTGGATTTTTCAGGCGACTCTTGCTGATCGTTCCCACGCTCCGCGTGGGAATGCCTCAATGGACGCTCTGCGTCCGCTTTGTGACGCGGAGCGTCACGGGCTGCATTCCCACGCGGACGGTTCGACGCCTCGACGTGGGAACGATCGTGGGTTGGTTTTTGTTGTTTTAATCAGACGCTCAGCAACAGGAACTCCCGCTCCCAGGAACTGATCACGCGCTTGAAGTTTTCATGCTCGGCGCGTTTCACCGCGACGTAGCCGCGCACGAACTTGCTGCCCAGGTATTGCGCGACGGTGTCGCACTCTTCCATCTGGGTCAGGGCTTCTTCGATGGTGATCGGCAGGCGCAGGTTGCGGCGCTCGTAAGCCCGGCCTTCGACGGCGGCGCTCGGTTCGATGCCTTCGACCATGCCGATGTAGCCGCACAGCAGGCTCGCCGCGATGGCCAGGTACGGGTTGGCGTCGGCGCCGGGCAGACGGTTTTCAACCCGCATCGCCTCAGGCCCGGAGGTCGGCACCCGCAGGCCGACGGTACGGTTTTCTTCGCCCCACTCGACGTTGACCGGGGCCGAGGTGTCCGGCAGGAAGCGGCGGAACGAGTTCACGTTCGGCGCGAACATCGGCAGCACTTTCGGGATGTACTTCTGCAGGCCGCCGATGTGATGACGGAACAGGTCGCTCATGCTGCCGTCGGCATTGGCGAAAATCGGTTGGCCGCTGGCGATCTCGACCACGCTCTGATGCAGGTGCATCGCGCTGCCGGGCTCGTCACCGATCGGCTTGGCCATGAAGGTCGCGGTCACGTTGTGCTTGAGCGCGGCTTCACGCAGGGTGCGTTTGAACACGGTGATCTGGTCGGCCAGATCGAGCGCGTCGCCGTGGCGGAAGTTGATTTCCATCTGCGCCGGACCGTCTTCGTGGATCAGCGTGTCCAGGTCCAGGCCTTGCAGTTCGCACCAGTCGTAGACGTCTTCGAACAGCGGATCGAATTCGTTGGCGGCGTCGATGGAGAACGACTGACGACCGCTTTCGGCGCGACCGGAACGGCCCAGCGGTGCCTTGAGCGGCAAGTCCGGGTCTTCGCAACGCTGGGTCAGGTAGAACTCCATTTCCGGCGCCACGATCGGCTTCCAGCCTTTGTCGGTGTACAGCTGCAGGACTTTCTTTAGCACGTTGCGCGGCGACAGTTCGATCGGGTTGCCGAACTTGTCGAAGGTGTCGTGGATAACGATGGCGGTCGGCTCGATGGCCCACGGGATCACGTACACCGCATCGCTCACCGGCTTGCAGACCATGTCGATGTCGGCCGGGTCGAGCAGGTCGTAGTAGATGTCGTCGTCGACAAAATCCCCGGTTACCGTTTGCAGCAGCACACTTTCCGGCAGGCGCATGCCTCGCTCATGCAGGAACTTGTTGGTCGGTGCAATTTTGCCGCGGGCGATGCCGGTCAGGTCGCTGACCACGCATTCCACTTCGGTAATCTTGTGATCTTTCAGCCACGTGAACAGCTGATCGAAAGGGGCATTCATAAAGACCTCGTCGTTGGTTTTGTTGACGCGGGGGAAGGCGATTTCATCTTTCGCAGACTTCCCCTGAGGCGCGTTGACGACTATCTTGGGCGGGCCTTGACGTTCCATCTATCCACTTTCAGCAGCACCAAAGCGCACCAAAAGAGTGCGCAAGGTCTCCCATGACAACGTGTAATCCGCTACAGGTTCAAGCTTTCAACACCGCCGATGTCACCGAACAGATCCGCGCCACGCCGGGTTGGGTTCAGCATTACCAGCAGATGTCGCCGGGGCATTTCGCCGGGCAGATCCGCTATCTGGATTTGCAGGGTGTGGAGGTTTACGAAGAACAGATGAACACCCGGGTCGAGCAGAATTTCAGCGCGCCGGAAGGGTCGCTGGCGTTCTGTTTCGATCGCAGCGACAACGCGCTCTATCTGCTCAATGAAGAGAGCCGCAACATCTGGATCACCCCGGAGAACTATCAGGAAATCGCCGTGGTGTTCGGCCCGGAATTCGTCCGGCGCAACGGCCTGGACGTGGCCAGGCTGGAAGGTCTGTTCATGGCGCCGCTCAATGGCGCGCAGAACGGATTGTTCAGTCGCTGGTTAAGCTCGACCCTCACGAAGTTGTCGCAAACCCTTGACCAACCAAGCAAAGAAGCACTGACTCAACAGTTGCTGGAGGACTGTCTGTTCATCCTCGACAACGCGAGCGTGTGCCTGGACGGCGGTGGTTTACAGCGTCGCGCCGAAGAGCGAATCACCCTCAAGCGCGTGGGCGAGTGGGCGGCGGATTCGCCGGAAGAAACCCTCAATCTGCTGGAACTGTCGCGGGTGGCCGGGGTTTCCTTGCGGCAGTTGCAGCAGACGTTCAAGGCGTACACGGGGATGTCGCCGAGCCATTGGCTGCGTTTGCGCCGGCTTAACAGTGCGCGGCGGGAATTGCTCAAATGCTCGCCGGCAGATACCACGGTGGCGGAGGTCGCGATGAACTGGTCGTTCTGGCATTTGGGCCGTTTTTCAAGCAGTTACCGGGCGATGTTCAAGGAGTTGCCGAGCGAGACCTTGAAGCGCTCATCGTCCATGTGACGAGCGCTCTTCGCCTCAAACAAAAAAGGCGGGAGAGGTTTCGGTATTCACCGAAACCTCTCCCGCCTTTTTCACCTGCCGATTTTGCAAAGCTTGTTGCACTACCGATTAATCGACTCTGAGACGATTGAAGGAAGATGAAAGCGATCTTTTCATCAGTCTGGCCATCGGGGTTTCTATTTCTTTATGGATGACATGGGACGCACCTATCATCAACGCGATGGTGCCCCAGAGCAGCAAATGTGGATTGATGGCCGGATAAGCCATATTGAAGATCATGAAACCGATCATTTGATGCAGCAGGTAAAGCGGGTAAGTCAGGGCGCCCAATGCTGTCCAGTCGAACTTCCCGATGGCTGACGTTTTGTGCGTCGCGATAAAAAGAAACGTCATGAAAAACAGGGCAATGACACCGCAGATGATCAAGGCGTCGTATTCGGTCGAATATTTCAGTTCGATCGACTCGGCCCAGGTGATCGCGTTGTAGCTGGCCAATGCCTGTGCAGCGGCCAGCAGGGAAATACGCGCTTTGGTAAAACCCTTGTCCCATATGATGTAAAACGTCGCACCGGCGATGAAATAGGCCGCGTAGTCGGTGATCAATACCGAGCGCAACTTTTCGAAAGCAAAGACTTCCGCTGTGGCTGAAACCAGCAGCCAAAGTACAAGGAACGTTTCTATTTTCTCTATCTTCTTGAAAGCCAACAGAATGGCGATCATCAGGTAGAACTTTATTTCGACGAACAGTGACCAGTAGACCCCGTCTATGGGCGGCACACCGAGCACGTCACCGAGGAATGTCATGTTGATCACGTATTGATAAAGGTCAGCCGAAAATCTTGGCTGCCCAATGGCCAGCGTGACCAGAAAAGTGATCGTGCAGCACACCCAGAATGCCGGGCAAAGGCGGATGACGCGGGAAATGAAAAACACTTTGAGGTTGTTGCTCGAAGCCGTCATCAGGATCACGAATCCACTGATCATGAAAAACAGCTCGACCCCCAGATAACCGTATTTGGCCACGTCAGCCAGCAGCGGGTAGGGCATTACAGACATATCGCCCCTCGCATACCCGCGAAACGCATAGTGAAAAAACACCACGGCGATCGCTGCGAGGAAGCGCAACAAGTCCAGCTCGTTCAGTCGCCGGTTGTTCATGTACAGGCGCTCCAGACTCGTCAGCGCGGATCGATAACTGAGGACTGTGTCGTGTGAAATTCGACTCAAGGCCAAAGCGGTGTAGGGTTGCTCAAGGACTGCGTAGCCACATGCGGATGTAATCGACTTCGAACGTGGAGGGCAGGTCAGCATCGTCGACCACGCCGAACCATTTCCACATGGCCTCACTGTCAAAGACGATCTGCATGGGGTAGAAAAAGTGGTTGTTCTTCGACTCCCTGACCAGCACGCCATCGACGTACCAGCGCAGGGTATCGGGCTGCCAGTCGAAGCCGTAGACATGAAAGTCACTGGCCAGCCGCCAGGGGCTGGTCCAGGTGCTGCCGTTGGCGATATGTTCGGTGCTCTGTGGCGTGGCCCAAAGGTGGGCGTTCATGTTGTAGGCGCGGTCTGAAGCCGCTTCTTTGGTCTTGCCGCCGATTTCAAAGATATCGATTTCGGTGGCGTTGTCGGCCATCCCTGTCCACGCCAGCCAGAATGCGCTGGAACCCGCAGAGTTCATGGGTTTGGCACGGGCTTCGTAATAGCCGTAGAAGCCACGTTCGAGGGTACGAACCATGGCTGAGGTGTAATCCTTGAAACCGAGCTGGACGTACTTCGGTGGCAAGGTTTCCTTGCGAAAGACAATCTTCAGATGGCCGTTGCTGACGCTGGCATTGCGCTCGGTGAACAACGCCGGCTTGCGTCCCAGCGACTCGTTGCCGATAGCATTGTTGACGTGCCAGCGCGTGCGATCGAGGGTGGTGCCATCGAACTCGTCGGACAGAGTCGTGTTGAGCAACCAGCGGCCGGCATTGGCCTGGTCGGACAACGGCAGATCGGTATGGATGTGGGACGGCAGAGCGTCCAGGGGACCGACACGTGTCCAGGTATCGGCCTGAACCGGTATGGCCACGGACCACTTGTCTGCCAGGTACCGAAATACGCGCTGGCGCTCCGCGAGCGAGGCAAGCGGGCGGTCATACACCAGGACTTCGGCGATGTCGCCGCGAAAGTTTTCGGCATTGCCGACGGCATTGCGCCCCACGCCATACGGTCCCAGTGGCACGTCCTGCAGTTCAAGGACAGAAACCGTCGGTTCATAGGCACCGGTTTGCGGCAGGCTGACAGCGAGATTCGGCAGCACGTTATCGTTGCTGGCGGCTTGCGGCCGCGAACTGAACAACCGTTGCCAGGGATCGACCCCGGCCTGCTCTGGCAACCGGCGGGACACGATCAGTACGGTCGCAGACCCTTTGGCCGTGCGCAGTGCCCGGCCCAGTAATCCCGAGTTACCGCTCAAGCGCACCACCGCCTGGCCATTGAGGCTGTTCTCCATCCGTTGTGGCGGCGAAGAAGCGCCATCGACTGTCGCATCATTGGCCTTGCCTGATTTGTCGCTCCAGCGCTGGAGACGGTTCTGCGCATCCAGGCTCATCGTCGACGCGTCGGCGGCGTCCAGCCACAACACGAGCCCGGTACTCGGCACAGCAGAAGGCGCCTGCGCGGCGTTGCTTGCCAGCGAAACCGAAAACAGCGCGGCCAGCAGACATTCCTTGAACATCGGCATCACTTCACCGCAACGGGTGCCGGAATCTTGAATGAAGATTGATACCCCTGCGGATTGCACGACTGCCAGCGCCAGGTATCGGTGATCATTTGTTCCAGGCCGCGCTGTGCGCTCCAGCCCAATTCGCGTCCTGCCTTGCCCGGATCGGCCCAGCATTTGGCGATGTCACCGAGACGTCGAGGGGCGAAGCGGTAGGGAATGCTGATGCCGGTGATGTCCTCGAAACTGTGGATGATCTGCAGCACGCTGTAGCCAACGCCCGTGCCGAGGTTCCAGAAGTGAATCCCGTTGTTGTGCTGCAGCACTTGCAGTGCCTTGAGATGCCCGATGGCCAGGTCGACCACGTGGATGTAGTCGCGCACGCAGGTCCCGTCCACGGTGGGATAGTCGCTGCCGTACACCGTGAGTTCGGGTATCCGGCCTATGGCAACCTGGGTCAGGCACGGCAACAGGTTGTTGGGGCGGCCTCTCGGGTCTTCGCCGATCATTCCGCTTTCGTGGGCGCCGATCGGGTTGAAGTAGCGCAATAACCCGATGCTCCAGCGTGGATCGGAGTCGCACAGATCCGTCAGCAGCTCTTCGATCATGAGCTTGGTGCGGCCGTAGGGGTTGACCGGTTTGCCAGTGCCGAAGTCTTCGGCAATCGGAGTATTTTCCGGCTCTCCGTACACCGTGGCCGAAGAACTGAATACCAGTTGGAATACGTTATTGCGGGCCATCGCCTGACACAGGCCAAGCGTGCCGGCAACGTTGTTGACGTAGTAGTCCAGCGGCTTGCGCACGCTTTCCTCGACGGATTTGAGACTGGCAAAGTGCACCACGGCCTCGATGTCGTACCGGCTGAAGATATCGTCGAGCAGCACCGGATCGCGAATATCGCCCTTGATGAAGTCGACGCGGGTCAGGGTCAGTTGTTCAAGGCGCCGGATGCACTCTCGACAGCTGTTGCACAGGTTGTCGAGCACCAACACCTTGTGGCCGGCGTTAATGAGGGCCAAAGCCGTGTGCGAGCCGATGTAGCCGGCCCCGCCAGTAATCAACGTGGTTTTGCGCATGATGAGGTCTTCCTGTCTCGAGGGACTGAACTCAGCGGGAGGTGAAAACCGATTTGAATTCCTGTGGCCAGTGCGGGTGCATGACGCTGTAACCCACGGCATAACTCAGCACGCCGACCACGATGCTGCCGATCAAGTGCAGATAGCCCTGTAGTCCCAGCTGCGGTAGCACGACCAGCACGGTTGCCGCCATGACCAGTGAAGCGATAACGCTGCGGTAACTGGCTTCGAAAAAGCCGCGCCAGCTGTAACCGACCGCCGTGTTGAGGCCACGGATCTGCAGCGGCGTGATGACCAGCATTCGCGCAAACAGAGCGCCGGCTGCGGCCATGCCGCCGTACAGATTGCCGAGGGTGTAGACCAGCGCCAGGGCCAGCGCGGTGGTCAGCACTTCGGCCTTGATTGTGAGGTGGCTGCGGTTGACCGCCACTAGTGCGGTGGTGGCGTACATGGCGCTGTTGCCGATGGCTGCCGTGCAGGCCAGCACTTGCAGCAGAGGAATGGCTTCGGCCCATTTGCCGCCGAAGATCAGCAGGATCAGATCGTTTGCCGTGAGTGCGATGCCGATGAACAGCGGCGTCAGCAGAAAACCGCTGACAGCGGTTGAATCGCCAATGATCCCGATCAATCGTTTGGGCTCTGCGCTGCGCCGGGAGAACGCCGGCAGCGCATAGCTCAGCAAACCGTTGTAGATGGCGGTGCGTGGCAGTTCGATGATGCGCATCGCCATGTTGAACATGCCGACCGCGTTCGCTCCGGCGGTGATGCCCAGAACCACGTTGACCCCGCGTTGCAAGGTTTGCGAGCTCAGCGCGTTGATGGCCACCGGTGCGCCTGACCTCAACAACTCGCGCAGGATCGGACCGTCGATGTGAAACGGGATGCGCCGCGGGTCTGCACACATCAACACAATGATCGACACCAGCTCCATGATCAGCGCCTGGGCAATGACCGCCCACGCACCCAGTCCCCAAAGCGCAACGGCAATGCCGCCGACGCCACCCGCCACCTTGCCCAGCAGCGTGCGCGACGCCAGCATCCTGAAGTTGCTGCTGCGGCGCATCTGCGCCACATAGACCCGCGCCATCATGGTGAACAGGATCTTCAGCGAGGCGACCGCCGTCATCCATTGCAGCACCGGATCCGGGGTGTACAGCATGACGGCGCCCGAAATAACGCCGATGCTTACCAGACTGACGAGCACCGCCGCCCAGTAGGCTGTGCTGATGTGTTTGTCTTCCAGCCGCTCAAGTCGTACCAGCGGGTCTTCCAGCACCGACGAATACACCAGACCGATCAGCTCGACGATGGCAATGATCACCGTGCCCACACCCAGTTCGGCTGGCGACAGCAGCCTGGCGTAAGCGACAAAGGTAATCATCGACAGCAGGATCAGGCCGAATTTTTCGGTGAAGATCCAGGTCAATGTCATCAGGCGATGGTTGGCCATGGCGGATACCGGTTCAATGAGCCGTGGTTGACGCCGTTGTCTTGCGCAAGGTTCTGGCGCGGGCATAGAGGTAGCGCAAGGTCGGTTTGCCGCTGGCGAAGATCAGGGCCTGCCAGGAGCAATCGAGCATTCGCCGGTACACGCCGAGGACCTGGTCATGCTCGCCACGTCGGGAAAATGCTTCGAGAAAATCGGTGTGGTTGCCCAGCTCGAAATCGATCCGCTGCTGGCGGGTCAGTTGCGTGCCGTAGCGGGCGAGGTACACCTCGATGAAGCGGATTTTGTTCTGGTAGTACTTTTTCGGATTCGCGGTCATGTTGCCGCCATTGACCGTGCGCTCCAGCAGCACCTCCGGCACCGTGTGGATCTCCCAGTGCTCGGCGATCCGGGTCCACATGAAGCGGTCTTCGGAATAACGCAGGCTGGCATCGAAGCCGCCGAGTTGCATGATCACGTCACGTTTGACCAGCGCGGTCGAGACGCCATTGACGACGTTGGCGTGGATGAAATCGTAGAAATGCCTGCCGTGCTTGAGCCGGTCGTCCAATTGGCGCCTGCCGTCGCTGTAATTGACTTGCGCGTAGCAGTCGATCAGCCCCACCGGCCGGCCCTGGCGGGTGAGTTCGTCATACAGTGCCAGCTGCAATTCCAGCTTGCGCGGGTGCCATTGGTCATCGGCATCGAGCATCGCCACAAACGTCTCTGCGGAGTGCCGCATTCCATGATTACGGGCGCTGGCCTGGCCTTCGTTGGCTTGCTGCAACAGCGTCAGGCGAAACGGCGCGACGAAGTCTCTGACCCGTTGGGGTCCGTCATCGGTAGAGCCATCGTCGATGACGATCACGTGATCGGGCAGTCGGGTTTGCCGGGCCAGGGACGTCAGTGTCTGCTCGATGCTGTCGGCGCCGTTGTACATCGGAATGACGACGCACACTGAATCTGCTGAACGGGGAGCTTGGTTTGGCACGGTGATTCTCCTTGGGTTACGCGCTGGCGGAATCGCGCGGTAGTGCGCTGCCCGACGAACGCTGACGCAGCGCTGCCGGTGAGGATTCGGGATAGGTCGCGTGGTGGTGCCGGAAGGTCAGGGCCAGCGTGCAGAACACCAGGAACTCGGCGGAGCGGTAGTTGGGAATCACGTAGGCCACATAATTGGTGATGGCGAACAGACCGATGATGACCAGCGCACTGGCGCGAAACCGGGCTGCCTGATTCGCCGTCACGGCGCGGTATTGCTTGAACAGTGCTTCACCGAACATCAGCGCCAGCGCCGTCAACTGGATGAGGCCGCCGTTGAGCAGGGTTTCCATGTAGCCGCTGTGGGCGTTGCCGATGTAACCCCAGCGGGTGATGAACGCATCGGCATCAGGGCTGGACCAGAAGGCGCCGAAGCCGTAGCCCTTGAGAAACTGGCTGTCGATGAAAGGCGCGAGCAGTTCCCAGATCAACGTGCGATCGGTCAGTGACGGGTCGCGACCGGCCATTTCCAGCAGTACCGCAAAGTTGCTGTACAGAAACAGGCAGACCAGCAGGTAGAGCAGGGTGCATCCGAGGAACAGCAGCTGTGAGCGATTGATGCCCAGGCGGATCATCGTGAGGAAGTACCAGTAGCTGATCGTGCCGGAAATGATCAGCGCCACGCCTGTGGCTGACTGGGCAAGCAGGATCGCGACCAGCGAAAAGAATGAACAGAAGAGTGCCCAGCGATTGCGCTGCCGGATCATCGGCAGCAACAGTACGATGGCGATCGCGTTGAGCCGGGCGCCAGCATTCTTTTCGGCGAAAACGCCTTTGAATGCGCCATCGCGAATGCCCCCGGAGAGGAACGCCACTTCGGGCATGACTACGGCGAGCAACAACCCGATCAATGCCGCTATGCCGATGGCGCAACCGAGCATGAAGGTGATTTTTTCAAGGGAGTAGTTATAGGCAAGAAAACCGGCAAAAAACACCACGCCGAGCAGGGCGATGAACCGCTTGAGACTGAGCATCGGGTCGTGGGACCAGCCGATCGACGCAATGACGCAGAGCAGGAACACCAGCAGGAAGAAGTTGCTGCGATAAAAGGTCTTGCTGAGGAATACCTTGTTGCGGATAAAAAAGAACAGCGGCACCAGCAGGGTGATGAGGCCGCAGACCTGATTGGCGACGTTGCCTTCGAGGTCCTTATTGATATCGCCAAAGCTCGCGGCACTGCCCAGACCGAGCACAAAAGTGATCACCTGTATGTAAAACAGGATGCCGAACACGGTGAAGGCGTCGCGTAACGTCGAATACCTGATCGTCAGTGTGCTCATGATGACGGGCTCCCGATCAACGCTCTGAGGTAGGTCTGCACCGCGCTGGCACTCATGAATCGCGCGGCTGCATCGAGGCGTGACTGACGCTGCAGATCGCGCGGTATGGACAGTTGCTCGGCGATGGCCTGGGCCAGGGCGATGGGATCATCGACAGCGACCAGCGGCGCCACCAGACCGCCGACGAGGATGTCTTGCGGACCATGAGGGCAGCGGGTCGCCACCACCGGTGTGCCGGTGGATAACGCCTCGACCAGCGCGTTGGGACTGCCCTCGAAACGCGACGACAGTACGAAGCAATCCGCTGCGGCCACTTCTGCCAGGGGATCATTGGCATAGCCCGGCAGATCGAAGCGCTCCGCCACCCCCAGCTGTTTCGCCTGTTCCAGCAGTGCGGCCCTGAGGGCGCCTTCGCCAAAAATGATCAGGCGGGCACGGCGATCCGGCAGTGCCGCGAACGCTGTGATCAGCGTGTCGAAACCTTTTTGTGGCGCCAGACGCCCCACGGCGACAATCACCGTGCCGGACTTTTCCAGCAGCCAGCGGTGGCGGGGCAGTCCCGGCGTCTTCTCGCGGAAATCGTTGTCGAGCACCGGATTGTCGGCAATGGTCACGTCCTGCCGCCGGGCGAGGGTGGTATCGACCAGATCCTGGGCGACACCGCGCGATACACAGATCACCGGGTTGGGGATCAGCCGATACAGCAGCGGTGCCACCCGATAAGCCATCCGCACCATGAAGTCGGGGTTCACGTGCCGGTCATGGGAAAAGGCATTGCGCTCGCTGACGTGCAGCCGGGCCAGCGTGCCGGACAGGGCCGCCGCGACGATCGCCACCACGTTGACGTGGGTGAGGGCCGCCAGTTGGGCGTCAAAGCGATTGGCACGCAGAAATCGCGTAAGAGCCGGCACCGCACGGACGCTGCGCGGGCTGTGCAATTCAACCTTTTTCACCCGCGGGTCGAGATGGGCTGCGTGAATGCCGCCGCCGGTGAGCATCAGCAATGTCACGTCATTGCCCGCATCCACCAGCGCTTTGGCGAGGCGCGCCATCATTTTTTCAGCGCCGCCGGCGCTGAGGTCATGGAGGATGATCAGTAACTTTTTCATTGATTCCAGACCTGGTAATACGCCTGCGCTGCGTGCTGGCTGGTGTAAGGGCGCAGGGTGTCAGTGAGCGTCTTGTCGTTGGATGTAACGTCATTGCGCGGGGTCAGGTTGCGCAGCATGCCGTCGGCCAGTGCCTGTACGTCGTTGACGATTACCAGTTGACCGAGTCGGCCGTGGTCCAGCAGTTCTCTGGGCCCGGTCTCGCAATCGCACGCGAGCACCGGCGTGCCCAGCGCCAACGCCTCGATCAGCACGGTCGGCATGCCTTCTTGCAGGGAGCTCAAAATGAACAGCCGGGCGTGCCTGAGCACGGGATAGGGATTGCTGAGGAAGCCGCTGAAGTGCACCCGTTGCGCGATACCCAACTGATTGGCCTGAGTGACCAGTGCTTCGCGCAACGGGCCATCGCCGACGATCACCAGATCCGGCAGCGCTCCGCTGCGTAGCGCCAGCGCATAAGCGTCCAGCAGCAGGTGAAACCCTTTGGGCTCGACCAGACGCCCCAGGCCCAACCAGTAGTTGCGGGGGAAACCGGCGGGTTGCGGTGCCTGGGCGGCCTCGAACAGTTGATCGGTGACGACGGCATTGGGGCAATAACGGATGCGCTGCCGCCCCCAAGGCACGGCATCGGCGAGGGTCTGGCGCAGGGCCGAGGAAACCGTCACGACCTTGCCGCTGCCACACAAGTACAAGGTGTAGAGCAGGCGCAGGCTTGAGGGGCCGGTTTTCTGTTCGCTGCAATCGAGTGTCGCGTGGCGGCTGTAGATGACCTTGCAGGCACTGCCCAGGGTGGCGAACCACGTGCAGAGGTTCGCCTGTTCCTTGGCGGAAATGAGGTGGGTGACGCCTTCACGCTGTATGAGCCGGCGCAGCAATACGATGGACTTGAACAGGCCGGCAATGCCGCTGCCACCACCGCTGAAGCATTGAATGTCCCGGGTGTCGGGCATGTCTGCGTTCATGACGAAAAAACTCACACGCCGGCCGTCCTTGAGAAACTGCTCGGACAACCGTTGCTGAACGCGCTCGACGCCACCGCCGGGCTTGAAATCCTTGAGGATAAACAGGATGTGCATGGTCATTCCCCAACGCTGATGGCGACTTTGTGTCGAACGATCATGTTCAGCAGGTGCAGGAAGTTGGTGGGGTAATCGATGAGGTAGCGCTTGATCGTGTGGGGCTCGCGGTACATCCGATAAAACGCACGCAGGTGCAGTCGATTGATCAGTGCCGGGTAGTACTGCCGCGTCGCCAGGGCTTCTTGCCGGATGAACCCGCCACAGGTGAAGGCGACCCCGCGAAAGCCTGCGCGCAGGGCATCCAGCTCGAACTGCTCTTGACGTCCGGCGCCCAGGCCGACGATCAGAATGTCCGCTGCACTGCGACAGATGTCAGCCCGAATGCCTTCGGCCTGGGCGGCGTCGAAATAGCCGTTGTGATAGCCGGCGATGCTCAGTTGCGGATAAAGGGTCTTGATCTTGCTGATGAACAGATCAAGTTCAGCTTGTCGGGCGCCGACGAAATAGACGCGTTTGCCCTGTTGCTCGGCGCTGCGCAGCACGACGTCGGCTATCGAGGTGAAGTCGAAGCTGACCCGGCCAATCGTTCTGCCGGTGACGCGAGACATGAAGGTTGACATCAGCATGCCGTCGCAAAAATAGGCAACGGTGCTCGGGTTCTGCTCGAAAAGGCTGCCGATCGAGGCAAAGTTGATGAAGGAATAGGCCTGGTTGGCCTCCAGTAATTTCGCCGAGTAATGCCCGACTATTTCCAGTTTGAACATGGCGCGGCTCCTTTCAGAGGACTGAAGGGGTCTGCCGACCCACGGAGACGTAGGTGAAACCGCGTTTGCTCAAACGCTGCGGATCGAACAGATTGCGTCCGTCGAAAATCAATGGCTGTTTGAGCAACTGGCTGAGCCGGTCGAAGTCCGGCGCCCGGAACGATTGCCATTCGGTGACGATGATCAGGGCGTCGGCATTTTTCAGCGCCGCCTCCTTGGTGCCTGTCAGGGTCAGGTCATCGCGCGAGCCGTATAGGCGCTGGGCCTCTTCCATGGCTTTGGGATCGAACGCCTGCACGCTGGCGCCGGCTTGCCACAACGCCTCCATCAGCACGCGGCTGGGGGCTTCGCGCATGTCGTCGGTGTTGGGTTTGAAACTCAACCCCCACAGGGCAAACGTCTTGCCGCGCAGGTGACCGTCGAAGTGATCGAACACTTTGCGGAACAGGCTGGCCTTCTGCTCCTGATTGCGCGACTCCACGGCCTTGAGCACCCGGGCGTCGATGTCTACACCGTTGGCCGCCTGTATCAGTGCCTTCACGTCTTTGGGAAAACACGAGCCGCCGTAGCCGAGACCGGGGTAGATAAACTGGTAACCGATGCGCGGGTCGGCACCGATGCCGTGGCGCACCTTTTCGATGTCGGCACCGAGCTTTTCGGCGAGGCAGGCCATTTCGTTCATGAAGCTGATTTTGGTTGCCAGCATGCAATTGGCGGCGTACTTGGTCAGTTCAGCGCTGCGAACGTCCATGACGATGATTTTTTCGCGGCTGCGATTGAACGGCTCATACAGTTCGCGCATGACCTCTTCGGCACGCGGGCTGTCGGTCCCGATGATGATCCGGTCCGGGCGCATGCAGTCTTCTACCGCGCAGCCTTCCTTGAGAAATTCCGGGTTTGAAACCACGTCGAACGTCAGGTCACTGCGACCGTTGTCGGCCAGTACCTGCCCGATACACGCTCGCACCCGGTCACCCGTACCGACCGGCACGGTGGATTTGTCGACGATGATCTGATGCCGATCCATGTTCAGCGCGATGGTCTGCGCCACGCTCAGCACGTATTTGAGATCCGCCGAACCGTCTTCGTCGGGCGGCGTGCCGACGGCGATCAACAGCACATCACCATGGTGAACGGCGTCCACCAGGTCTGTGCCGAACCGCAGCCGGCCGCTTTGATAATTGTCGCGTACCAGACTCTTGAGGCCGGGCTCGTAGATCGGCAGCGTGCCTTCTTTCAGCGCCTCGACCCTGCCCGCGTCGACGTCGACGCAGAGCACGTTGTGCCCGACCTCGGCCAATGCAGCACCCTGGACAAGGCCTACGTAACCAATACCGAATACGCTCACATTCATGGTCGAACCTCAGGTCGTCGTGACGGTTATCAACGGTCGGGCAGGGAAGCGGCAGACGCGGGAAACGGCTCAATAGATGTTTTTCGAGAACAGCGTGAAGGGGGTCTTGATAAGGATTTTGATGTCGAGCCACAGCGACCACTGGTTGATGTAGTTGAGGTCCTGGGCAACGCGCAGCTGCATTTTTTCCACGGTCTCGGTTTCGCCACGGTGGCCGGTGATCTGGGCCAGGCCGGTGATCCCCGGCTTGAGGCGATGCCGTGCCATGTAGGCGCGCACCTTGCCGGTGTAATAAATGTTGTGGGTGACGGCATGCGGGCGCGGGCCGACCAGGGCCATCCGGCCGGACAGGACGTTGAACAGCTGTGGCAATTCGTCGATGGAACTGCGGCGCAGAAAGCCCCCGATCGGCGTGAGGCGGTCATCGTTGCGGGTGGCCTGGCGAACCTCGTGGTCGTCGTGAACGTGCATCGAGCGAAACTTCCAGACCTTGATCACTTCGCCGTTGCAACCATGACGGTTTTGCTTGAACAGCACCGGGCCTGCGGAGGTCAGCTTGACGGCAACGGCCACCACCAGCAGCACGGGGCTGAGCAGAAAAATGGCCAAGGCGGCGAGGCTGCGTTCAAACAGATCCTTGCAAAACAGGCTGGCAGGGTGCGAGCTGAGCAGGCTCTCGTTGAGGTAGATGGCCGGCATCCGCTCGATTTCCGAGATCGAATGGTTGAGCAACACCATGCTGCCGAAATCCGGAATCCACACCACGTCGACATTCATGTCCAACAGGTCGATGTAGAGCGCTTCGATCGTTGCGGCATGGGCCATCGGCAGCACGATATAGACGCGACGCACTTCCAGGCTCGTGATGATCTCGCGGATGGCGGAAACGTGGCCTAGCAACGGCAGAATGCTGGGTGCGGGGCCACTGCTGTCGGCAGCGGCGATGAAGCCCAGCACCAGCGCGCGGTTCGGCAGTGACAGTTTTTTCGCCAGTTCATGGGCCGTCGGGCAGGTACCGATGATCACCGAGCGGCGTCCGTTGCAGACCCTGCGCGAATACAGGCGGGCCAGGTAATGCAGGGGCAGAAAGCTCAAGGCCTGAACCACGAAACCCAGCACCGCCCAGACCATGATCACCTGACGTGAATAAATGGCGCTGGTCTGGGTGAAGAACGCAATCGCCGCCAGTACCGCCAGCAGGATCAACCAGCCGGCCAACAACCTGCCAAGCCCGACCAGCAAGCCATGGCGCTTGTGGTAGACCTGCATCACGCTGTAGATCGGCACCGAGCCGAGCACGGTCAGAATGATCAGGATGCGGTATTCGCTGGTCAGACTGCCGACGCGCCACTGCACGAGCAGCATCAAAAGCGCTGTCACCAGCGACAGTGCGCACAGCCACTGGCCCCAGAACGTCAGGCCTCGGCGGTGTGTCATGTGAGCGGTATAGAGCGAAGTCATAGGCTTAACCTCAAGACAGCATTCATGCATCAGCGCGAATCGAGCAGACACGACGTGTCTCCCGATGGCTTTTCCGTAGCTCGGCGGAGGTGAAGCGAGTGGTGCGTTGGCAGAAGAGGGCGTAGCGGCGGGCGTATGCGCCCGATGGTTACCTGGGCGCGAAATCGTAGTTATAGAACGCCCGGGAGTGGTGGTAGCCGTACTTGCGCGCCTTGCGCAGGTCGACCTGGTTGAGCACCGTGCCAAAGACCGGCACATGGCTTTGTTGCAACATGGCAATCCCTCGCTGAACCTGGCTGATCGAGGTGCTGTCAGCCTTGACGACATAGATCACCGCATCGGAATGTCTGGCCAGCAACAGCGCGTCACTGATCATCTCCGCAGGGGGTGAGTCGATAATGATGTGGCGATAACGTGATCTGAGCGCCTCGAGCATGCGCGCCATGCGCGGCGAGCTGAGCAAATCCTGTGGCGGTGGCTGAACCGGGTTGAGCGGATCGCCAGGGGACGGCAGGCGCGGCGCAACGAACATATCCAGCGACGGCGGCAAGACCTTCCCGGCCGGCAGCATGTCCAGATTGCCCACTGAAACAATGCAGTCTTCAAGCCTGGCCGTGCCGGCAATGACATTCGCCAGTCCGGGGCTGTCCGGCGGAAAATCAAAGTTCAGCGACAGGGTTGGCTGACGCATGTCGGCATCGATCAGCAGCACGCGTTCCAGCGGTGTCAGCGAACTGGCGAGGTTGGTGGCGATGGTGCTTTTACCCTCGCCGGCAACCGTGGAGGTCACGAGCACCACTTGTGACGGTTTTTCGCTGCTTTGCAACATCAACCAGGTGCGCAGGTTGCGAATGGTCTCGGAAAAACGCGGGTTGTCGTTGTCCTCGAACAGGCGCGCCAGTTGCCGGCGACTTTTCTTTATCACCAGCGGCACGACGCTGAGCAGTGGAACATTCAACACGCTCTCGACCGTCTCATCGGTTTTGAAGGTATTGCTCAGACTCTCGAAGAGCAGTGCCAGCCCGACGCCGATGACCGCAGCGACCAGCCCGACGATTGCGACAATCAATGTCTTGCGGGGATTGCTTGCGTCGACTGGAACGATGGCCGGGTCGACGATGCGCACTTTCGTCGAGTCCATGTCGGCGGTGGCCGTGGTTTCTTTCAGACGGGTGACGAAGGTTTCATACAGCGCGCGTGTGCTGTCGACCTCACGCTGGAACTCGCGCAACTGGAATTCTTTGCGCGCGATGTCCTGGATTTGCGCCTTGTTGCTATTGAAGGATTGACGCAGCGACGCTTCACTCGCCGTGGCGAGCTGGTATTGCCGCTCGATACCGGCCACCACTTGCTGTACCTGCAATTGCAGGCTGGTGGTGGCAGTGCGCAACTCGGTTTGTGCGGAAATCAGGCTCGGGTGCTTCGGACCATAGCGCCCCGCCAGTTCATCGACCTTGGCTTGAGCCACAGCGCGATCGGCCTGGAATTTCTGCACCAGGGGATTGCTCAAGACCGCAGGCACGCTGGAGAGCCGGCTCAGATCGCCGTTGCCCAAGGCCTTGGCCTGCCGGTACTCGCTCTCGGCTTCAGCGCGGTTGCGACGGGCGTCGACCATGCGGTTACCGGTCATTTCCAGTTCGTTGGCGCTGATGGTGGCGACGCCTCCAACATCCACCAGACCTTGTTCTTCGCGGTAACCCTGCAGTTTTTTCTCGGCCGCACGCAGGTTATCGCGCAGCTTGATCAGGCGAGTGTTCATCCACGCCGTGGTGGTTTGCGATGATTTCTCGCTGGTATCGAGCTGGCTGTCGGTAAAGCCCTGAGCCAGTGCGTTGGCCGCCGCCGCTGCGAGAACAGGGTCTGGCAACTCGACTTCGATTTCGAGCAACTGGCTTTTGCCAACGAACTTGACGCTGGTGTGCAGCATGAGGTTCTGCGTGACCTGATTGAAGACCTCTGCTTCAGTGAGCTCCTCTTTCTTCGGCGGTAAAAATCGACCCAATCCCGGGATCCATTGATCAAGGTCCAGATTGGCCAGCCATTGGCGCGGAGCAAACCAGGGCTTTGGCTGCTGGCGCGGGTCGGTGACCGGGTGGGTCGTCAGGCCGAGTTTTTTCACCGCGCGTTCGGCAAGGTCCCGTGATTGCAGGAGCGCCTGCTGGGTCTGCAAGTAATCAGTGGCGTTGCCGCCTGAGTCCTTTACTTGCTGGAAGGACATCAGCGGAGGTGTCTTGTCGTTGAACAGCAGGGTGGTGCTGCCAATGTATTGCGGCGTGATGCTGGAGACCACAGCGGCCGCCAATGCGCAGCTCAGCAGAACCAGCCACCCGATGCTCCATTTGGCGCGCCAGATGACCCTCCACAGATTGAGCAGATCCAGGGTGTCCTTGTCTTCGCCGTGCTGCGGATGCAGATGCGCTTGAAGAGGACGTTCGACGTAGTTGCTAGGGCTGTTGTCCATGATCAGAAAAAGCCTTGTGCAATGGAAATGGTATCGCCGGGGGCAATCGTGGTGCTTCGCGTAACGTTATCGGTCACGGTCGCGCCACCATCGCCGCGCAAGATGGTCACTCGCTTCATCGAGGCGCGCTCGGTCAGGCCGCCGCCCAGCGCGATGGCTTTCTCCAGTGTCAGTCCGGGCACGAACGGGTAGCTGCCGGGCTTTTTCACTTCGCCATTGATGTAGAACGAGCGGTATTCGATCTGGCTGAGACTGACTTTCGGGTCGATCAGATAACCCTGCTTGAGCCCGTCGACGATGATTTTCTCGACCTGGCCGGGAGTCAGCCCCTTGGCGGAAATCTCGCCCAGAAACGGATAGGAAAAGGTGCCGGCGTCACTGAGCCGGATCTTTTTCATGCTTAATTCCGGCTCACCGAAAACGATGATTCGTAACACGTCGCCAGCAGCCAGTTTGTATTGCGTGTCGGGATCTGCCGCGTAGGTGTGGGGAGTGAGAAACAACGCGAACAAAATAAAAACCAAGCGAGCGTTCATGTCGAAACCCTCTTAAAGGCTGACGTTGAAGCTGATCTGGAACACGTTGCGGGTGAAGCTTTCATCGTCGGCATCGGAATCGTTGTCGCGATATCGATAACCCAGTTCGATATCCAGCCAACGGCGCATGGCGTACACCACGGCCAGGTTGTAGTCCTGAAGATTGTCGGTACGGCTTTGGCCTTCGTAGACATAGCGGCCGTAACCGGCCTGTGCCACCGTGGTGATCCGTTCGGTCCAGCCGTGACGCCAGCCGACCTGGGTGAAGGTCGACTTCACGGCATCAGCGCCATCGTCACCCTCGGCGAGGGCCTGGCGAGCGACGAAGGTAAACGTCGAATAGGTTCGCGGTTTCCATTGCAAGTCCACTTGCCAGGTCGGGTTATCGAGGTCCTTTGATTCGCTGTTGTCGAAGTTCTTTTTCTCGTAACCGACGCGGACTTTACCCGTCGTGCGTGCCGTGAAATCCCATACGGCACCGGCCATGACGGCGTCGGATTTACTGCTGCGCGGGCTGTTGGCCTGCTGGTAGTCAAAGTAGGTGTGGTTATATTCCACCAGACCCCGGGTGTTGCTGCCGATGCGGTGATACCAGGTGCTCGTCAGGGCAGTGGTATTGCGTTCCTTGTCGTCGTTGATGCCATCGGCGTTGTCGTAGCGCAGTTGTGCGTAACTGGCCCCGAGATCGATTTGATTGTCAGCGCTTTTCGCCCCGAAGGTGTAGAGCCCCCCCACGCGTTTGTTGTTGAGCTTGTCGTTGACGCCTTCGACTGCCGTCGATTCCGTGCGCTCCCATTTCCGGTACTCGGCATCAAGCTTCAGACGATGCCGGTCGGTGAACTCCATGATGCTGTCCGCTCGCACGCGTTGTGCCGTGTTCGAGGCATCCGACTCATCGTGATAAATGTAGCGAGTAGGTTGCCAGATGAGCCGGGTGGCGCTGTTGCGATCCTCGGCCTTGAGCTCGAAAGAGGGCGCCAACTTGGTGACCATGGAGGACTGCTTGCTGTTTTCCAACTCGCGAAAGTTGTCGTCATAACTTTCTGAAAACAGGAAGGATGGCGTGAAATCGAATCCGTAAACATCAATGGCTTGCGGATTGATGCTCCAGGCCATTTCCGGATAGAGGCAGGCCATCATCAGTGCGACAGGGCATCGTGACTTTAAAGCCATGTTAGAGCTCCTGAGCAAAGGCATGTAAGGCAAAGTCGTTAGTTATAGGTGTGAAAACCGGCTTGTTGACGTTCAATCACGCTGAGTGGCAAACAGACAGGCTGCTCACGGTTAAGAAACTGCAGGAGGATCATGACGCGGTCGGTACCGTGCAACCCCAGGAACACACCTTCCAGTGGCGCGAGCGGACCGCTGACGATCTGCAGGTTTTCTCCGGGTTTCAGCGCTTCATCCGGCTCCGACAACGTTGATTCAAGGCAACGTGCACGCAGATGCTCGATGACGTGCTCCGCCACTGTCGCGGGACCATGGTTGAATTCGACAAAGCGACTGACCCCTCGAGTGGAGCGCAAGGGTGCCCAGTTGTCGTCACGACTGAGTTGGATGAACAAGTACCCGGGGAAGAGGGATTCCTGGACTCGCTGTCGTTTCCCGCGAATGACGCGCTCACTGACGAGTTGGGGGTGAAAGACCACGTAGTTCTGTTGAAGCAGGTTGAGGTGGGCACGCTCATCCTGACGTGGCTTGCATTGTAAAAGGTACCAATTAGGTTGGTCCGAGCTGATGACTGGCATGCTTGTAAACTCTTTGATGATCGAAAGTTTATGGCAGGCAGAAGCTCTAATGAGGGCTAAGTAATGGCAGGCAGTGAAAGTGCATTCTTATTGTTGTGGGTGGAGTGAAGTGTTTCAATCATGAATCACAAGTGTTTCATTGGTGTACATCGCGCGTTGAAGTTGTGACTGTTATGCGGCGTCTTCGGGTCATTGTCGGCTTAACTTTTTAGAAGACAAAGCTACCGCACGGTCTGTTCGTCGCAGCCTTAAGGTTAGGTAACTAAGTAGTTGCCCCTGAAGCGACAGGGCGCGAGTAAGTGATTGCTCGCGCCCTGTAAAAAATCAACCTTGGTAGTTATCGGCCAGACTTTGCGGTCTGTCAAACGTTACCAGTCAAAAAACACGCCATCCATCCAGTAATGAATTTGCCAGTATTCAACTTATTGTTTTCCAATGGTTTTTCCTTTTGTCTGAATGGCAGAAACTTTTTCTGGTTACTACGGTCGAGGCTGTCATTTAGATCAGAAACTATCCCCAATATTGGGTGTTGTTATAAAGGCTGGACTCAATAAGTCGACCGAGGCTATAACTAATCGCCTGTCGGCTTAAGTGGAGCAGGGATTATGACCATTCTTGTTACAGGTGCTGCGGGCTTCATCGGGTATCACACGGTCAAACGACTGAGCCTCCAAGGACAGGAAGTTGTCGGTATCGACAACCTCAATGATTACTACAGCGTGGATCTCAAACGGGCGCGACTTGAACAGTTGAGTGGTCTGCGGGGTTTCAACTTTGAAACACTGGATATTGTCGACAAGCCTGCCTTGATGGCGTTGTTCAAAACGCATGATTTCACCGAGGTTGTGCATCTGGCTGCTCAGGCGGGTGTGCGCTATTCGCTCGACAACCCGGATGCCTATGCGCAATCGAACCTGGTGGGGTTTCTGAATGTGCTGGAAGCCTGCCGACATTATCCGCCCGCGCATCTGGTCTACGCGTCGAGCAGCTCGGTATATGGGGCCAACAGCAAGTTGCCATACAGCGTCGATGATGCGGTCGAGCACCCTGTGTCCCTGTATGCCGCCACCAAGCGTGCCAATGAACTGCTTGCCGACAGCTACTGCCATCTTTACGGTTTGAAGGCCAGCGGCCTGCGTTTTTTCACCGTTTACGGGCCTTGGGGCAGGCCGGATATGGCGCTGTTCAAGTTTACCGAGGCCATTCTTCAAGGGCGGCCGATCGATATCTACAACCAGGGTCAGATGGCGCGGGACTTCACTTACGTCGATGACATTGTCGAAAGCATCGTCCGGCTGTGCCCAAAGCCTCCAGAACCGGACAAGGAGGCGCAGGGCGTCAACCGGATTTTCAACCTGGGGCGCGGCAAACCGGTAGCGTTACTGGATTTCGTCGACTGCCTCGAGCAGGCATTGGGCATCAAGGCCCAACGCAACTTGTTACCGATGCAGGCCGGCGATGTCATCAAGACCTGGGCTGATGTTTCAGCACTGGCGCAATGGATCGGGTTATCTCCCCAGGTGGAAGTTGAAGAGGGCGTGGCGCAGTTTGTGAGTTGGTATCGCCAGTATTATCGGATTTGAGCACCGGCTCGTGCTCTCGGTCCGATGGCGTCCGGTCATGAGCCGAATCCTGCCCTGTTATCGCGCATGATCGAGAAATTCAGCGCCGCAGCGACACATAGCCAGGCCAGATAGGGAAACAGGATCAACCCGGTGATCACATCCAGGCGCAAGGCCAGGACCACCATCGCCGCGACGACCAGCCACAGCAGCACGAGAATGATCATCGCAGCGACAATCCGCTGCGCACCGAAAAACACCGGCGTCCACAGCGTGTTCAGGGCAATCTGCGCCGCCCACAATGCGAGCACCATTTCGCTGCCGGGAATCATCGTCAAGCGGTAGCCAACCCAGGCCAGCAGCAGATAGATCGTCGTCCAGGCCACCGGAAACACCCAGTTGGGCGGGGTGAACTTCGGTTTGTTGAGCTGCGCGTACCACTGGCCGGGTTTGAAAACCATGCCGGTGGTTGCGGCTGCACCGCAGGCGATCAGGAAAATCAGGAAAGTCACCATTTATCACTCCTTGGCCGCAGCCAGTCTGCTTGGGTTGCTATTTGGCTCTCGATGACATCAGGTCAATCACCCGCGCCACCAGCGTGTCGACCGCGAAGGGCTTGGTCAGCACCTGCATGCCGGGGCCAAGTTGGCCGGCGCCGATCACTGCGTTTTCTGCGTATCCGGTAATGAAAAGTGTCGTCAGGTTCGGCCGGATCTCCCGGCCGGCGTCGGCCAGTTGCCGGCCGTTCATGCCACCCGGCAGGCCGACGTCGGTGATCAGCAAGTCAATATGCACGTTCGATTGCAACACCTTAAGCCCGGCAACGCTGTCGCCTGCTTCGAGCAGGTTGTAGCCGAGATCGCCAAGCACTTCGGTCAACAAGGCGCGCACGGTCGGTTCATCGTCCACCACCAGAATGGTCTCGTTGGCCTTGGGGGCTACGGCCGGTGCGATGTGCTGGTCATCGGGACTTTGCACGGGTTCGCCACAGTGACGCGGCAGGTAGATGCACATCGTGGTGCCCCGGTCGACTTGCGAGTGCACGCGCACCTGGCCGCCGGACTGCTTGGCGAATCCGTAGATCATCGACAGCCCGAGCCCCGTGCCCTGGCCCAGCGGCTTGGTGGTAAAGAACGGGTCGAAGGCCTTGGCGATGACATCCGCCGACATGCCGGTGCCGGTATCGCTGACGCACAGACACACATACTCTCCGCCGGGAATCTCCAGCGTGCTGGCGGTTTCGGCATCCATGGTGCGATTGGCCGTCTCGATGGTGATGCGTCCGCCATCGGGCATCGCATCGCGGGCGTTGATGCACAGGTTGAGCAATGCGTTTTCCAGCTGGCTGGCATCCACCAGTGTCGGCCAGAGCTCCGGCGAGCCAATGGTTTCCAGAAGAATGCTCGGGCCCACGGTACGCTGGATCAGTTCGGTCATGCCGGTCATCAGCATGTTGACGTCGGTGGGCCGGGGATCGAGGGTCTGGCGTCTGGAGAACGCCAGCAGGCGGTGGGTGAGGGCGGCGGCACGCTTGACCGCGCCCTGTGCGGTGACCATGTATTTGTCGACTTCGCTCAACCGGCCCTGACTGATCCGCGTCCCCATCAGTTCCAGCGCACCGGAAACGCCGGCCAGCAAATTGTTGAAGTCATGAGCCAGGCCGCCTGTCAGTTGGCCGACCGCTTCCATCTTCTGCGACTGACGCAGTTTTTCCTCCGCTTGCATCAACTCGGCGGTGCGCGCTGACACCCGCTGTTCCAGTGTGTCGTTGAGCGCACGCAAGGCGGCGATAGCCCCGTCGCGCTCTGCCTCGACGGTGCGGCGTTCTTCGACGTCGATCAGTACGCCGGGGAAGCGCAATGGTTTGTTGTCATCGGCCCACTCAACGCGACCGTTGGCTTCGATCCACTGGTATCTGCCGTCCGCGCGGCGCACACGGTACTGATGGGAATAGGCGCCACCGCGGCCAATGGCTTCGTCGATCGCTGTGGTCAGCCCGTCCCGATCGTCGGGGTGCACGCTGGTGATCACTTGTTCGAGACTGAGGCCTTCGCGCCCCAGACTCGGGTCGAGGTTGAACACCTGGGCGAAGCCTTCGTCGATGGCAAAGCGATCGGTCAGCAGGTCCCAGTGCCAGGTGCCGATAATCGCGCCGGCGGCGAGGGCCAGTTGCACACGTTCGACGTTCTCCCGGGCAATCGCCTCACTGGCGCGCAAGCGCTCCTCGGCGTCGCGCCGTTCGGTGACGTCGTTGAACAGGATCGCGATCTGCCGGTCGGCCGGATCGCCGACCCGCACGGCGCGCACATCGAACCAGCGTTCAAAGGTATTGGCGTAATTCTCGAAGTTCGCCGGTTCCCCGGTCTTGGCCACGTGGCCGTAGGTTTCGAACCAGAAGCGTTCCAGATTGGGCGCGAATTCGGTCACCCATTTGCCGCGCAGGTTGACCCCGCACTGGCGCTCGAACGCCGGGTTGGCCTCGACGAAGTAATAGTCGACAGGCTCGTCGTTGGCGTCGAATTTGACTTTGACGATGGCAAACGCCGACTCGATGGTTTCCAGAATCGTGCTGAAGCGCTCCTCACTGCGGGCGAGCGCAGCTCTGCTGGCCTGCAGTTGGGCCGCCACATTTTGCTCAGTGTCGACTTCATTGCTCAGCAGCGCGGCGCGTAATCGCTTTACCTCGGACTCAAGTGCTTCGCGATCAAGGTGTTTGAGGGTATCCATTTCACCTGCTTTGTCAGGTTTTTCAGGGGCCGGATTCATGGGGCGGACAGGCCGGACTGGGGCAGTGGTCATCTCGAAGCGGTCTGGCTGGATGGTTGTTCATTCGTTGACCGGTGGCGTCGTCGGTAAGTTTCACGGATGGCCCCGGGCGAACGCTGATTTCAGATCGACTCCCCGTTATCCAGGCGGGCCAGCAGCATCTGGCCGCGTTGCCAAAGTGCCTCTTGCTTGGCCTGAGGCATGCGGTCGAGGTTCTTGTACATCATGGCCATGCGCTGATTGCCGCGCAGCAGCTCGCCGTGGCGCATCAGGAAATGCCAGTAGAGTGAATTGAACGGGCAGGCATTGTCCGCCGTGCTTTCGCTGACCTTGTACGCGCAACCGCGGCAGTAATCGGACATGCGATTGATGTACTGGCCGCTGGCGCAATAGGGTTTTGAACCGAGATAACCGCCATCGGCGTGCATGACCATGCCCAGCGTGTTGGGCAGCTCGACCCAGTCAAAGGCGTCCATGTAGATCGCCAGATACCACTCGCAGATTTGGCTCGGTGCGATGCCGGCGAGCAGGGCGAAGTTGCCGGTGACCATCAGCCGCTGAATGTGATGCGCGTAGGCGTGTTGCAAGCTTTGCCCGATGGCGTGGCGCATGCAGTTCATTTGCGTATCGCCGGTCCAGTAGAACTCAGGTAACGCCCGGGTGTTGCCGAACGAGTTGCCCTGCGCGTAATCAGGCATCTTCAACCAGTACACGCCCCGCACATATTCACGCCAGCCAATCAGTTGCCGAATGAAACCTTCGGCGGCATTGAGCGCAACGCTGCCGGACCAGTACGCCGACTCCACGTCGCTGCACAGCTGGCGCAGATCCAGCAGTCCGATGTTGAGCGCGGCACTGATGCGCGCATGAAACAGGAACGGCTCATCACTGGCCATGGCGTCCTGGTAATCGCCAAACCCGGCCAGACCGTAATCGAGAAAGTACGCCCAAAGAGCCTGCGCATCGGCATGGGTGACGGGATAGTTGAAGTCATCGAGCGCGCCGTAGTGCTGGCTGAAACGCGCCTTGACCAGCGCAAGTACTTCGCTGGTGATGGCATCGTTACTGAAGCGTGCCGGGTAGGGGGCTTTCACGTTTTTGGGCAGGGCCTTTCGATTGTCGGCATCGAAATTCCACGCACCACCCACCGGCGAGCCGTCGCCATTGAGCAACAACCGGCTCTTGCGGCGCATCTCCCGGTAGAAAAACTCCATGCGCAGCTGTTTCTTGCCTTCGGCCCATGCAGCGAACTCTTCGCGACTGCACAGAAAACGCGTATCGACGTGCCAGTGAATCGGCAAGCCGCATTCCTTCATCGAGTGCTCCAGCCGCCAGTCGCCACACTCGGTGACGTGCACTTCCTCGGCCTGCAACAGCGCTTGCCAGCGATGTAACTCACCGGGCACCGAACCGCTGTTTTCCGGATCATCCAGAGTGACGTATTGAACACGCACACCCTGGTCTCGCAGCGCCTGGGCGAAATGGCGCATGGCACTGAAGATCAGGGCAATCTTCTGCGGATGGTGGGGCACGTGGCTGGCTTCTTCCATGACCTCAACCAGCAACACCGTGTCGCGTTCGGCATCGAGTGCCTGCAAGGAAGCCAGGTCGAAGGACAACTGATCGCCCAGTACCAGGCACAAGCGGCGGGTAACGTTCATTCAATGGAGCTCTGGGTTGTACGGTTCATTGGTTGGCTTCGGCGCCTTGGCGGCGAAAGAACAAGGTCACCTGACCGACTTCCACCCCGAACTTGGACATGCTGGTGCGGTTGATCAACGTGTCCTCGTCCATCAAGTACATCCAGTCGTCCATGCTCACTTCATAGGTCGAATCGTCGACCGCCAGGTTCAGGCGATAAACCCAGTGCACGGCGTTCCCGGCAACCTGGCCCTGGGCAGCGCCGATCACATCGCCGGCGCGACCGCTCCAGCGTCCCTGGCCCTCGGGCGTCAATGTCCATACGCGGTGTTGGCGGGTGCCGTCGCTGTACAGGAAGCGCTCGTCGAGAATCAGGTTGTTGCCTTCGCGGCGGCTGACGATGGTGACTTCAAAACGCTTGGTCACTTCGCCGCCGGGCTTCTGGAATATCCCCCAGGCTTTGACGGGCTGGCTGAAAAAGCGCTCCAGACTCAGTGCCGGTTGTTGATCGGCATAACGTGTGACATCCACGTTGCTGCAGCTTGCGAGGTTGAGCATCAGTGCCAGTAACAGCAGTATTCGAGTCATTGCCTTGCTCCCTGATCGCGGGTGTTGAGGGAGAACGTTCGAAGCATTTTCTTGTACGCAGTGAGGGGCGCGTACAGGGTTATGGGCGTCTCCATTAAGGTATCTCGCGACGGAGTCTCGCGTGGGAGCGTATCCGTAGTAAAAGAAATTGTACGCAGCTAATGAGTTTGTATAGGTTTTAATCAAGATAGGCGGAAAAATGCCAGCTGACAATGAAGCGGCATTTTTTCGTGCAGAGAGGAAGACTCACTTCACAGCGTGAAGCTTTTCTTGAGTAGAGGGGGAGAGAGGCGAATATTGATCATTGCGCTGCCTGGTGCCATTGCCTGCACGCAGAAAAAGGCCCGGATTCATCCGGGCCAGTCATGCACGTCAGCGTGAATCCGCCTTGCTGACAACCTCGGCGGATGATCTTTTCCGGCGTCTCTGAAGCCAGCTATGGAACGCATGTACGGGATGGAGGATGGCGGTCAGTACGCCAATCAGCAGGATGATGAAGAGGATGATCAGCGGGAGGCTTTCGTGCGAGAACATGGTGGGTTACTCCTGTAGTCACAATGTCGTAACCCGCAGACTAGACGCATCGAAGCCTGTTTTCGATGAATGAATGTTCATCCTTGAACGCTGCTGGTGTGCTACGGCGAATCTTCCGGGTGCATTGTCAGAATGATTTTCCCGACATTCCTTGAAGACTCCATTCGCCGGTGGCTTAAGCCAGTTGCACGGTACCGGACTGAATGCCGCGCATCCCTGGCTGCGCGGCGAGATATTGTTTCGATACTCGCGAAGCGATCGCGAGATGAACGGCGTTTTTACACAGCAAACGTAGTCCCGCGAGTATTCACAAAAAGCGAGTAGATCGAGTGACTACTTGCCATGAACAGCCTGTTCCCTTCGCGCCCCCCAAAGCACAGGTTCGGGCAGCGCTCTGGCAGCGAAATATGGCCGATGGCCTTGCCCTGTGGATTGAAAACACGCACGCCGTCGAGTTTTTCCAGATCGGCCCTGGGATCTCCATTGCCGCCCCAGCCGCACCACAGGTTGCCCGCTTCGTCGCACTTGATACCGTCGATTGCCGCGTAGTCCAGCCCCTCGATGTGCTTGCGGCGCTCGCCCAGTGTGCCGTCTTCCTTCACGGCAATGGCCCAGATCAAGCGATTGGGTTTGGCGCGACCTTCGACGACATACAGGGTTTTTTCGTCGGGACTGAAGCACAGGCCATTAGGGCCATTAAGGTCGTCGATCACCCGAGTGACCTTTCTGCTCTCGCCGTCGATGCGGTAAACGGCGTGGGGTTGGCTCGGGGTGATTTTGTGGCCTTCGTAGTTGTTGCCGGTCTGGAATGGCGGGTCGGTAAACCAGATCGATCCGTCACTTTTGCAGACGATGTCGTTGGGCGAGTTGAAGGGCTTGCCCTCAAAGCTGTCGGCCAGCACGGTGATCGTGCCGTTGTATTCGGTGCGCGTGACGCGGCGGCCTTCGCTGGTGGTGGTAGAGCCTTCGCAGACGATAAGACGCCCCTGGCGATCCCGGCACATCCCGTTGGAGAAGTTCGAGTGTTCACGGTACACGGTGAAGGTCTCGGTGATTTCGTCCCAACGCATGATGCGATTATTGGGGATGTCGCTGACCAGCAAATAGCGGCCATCACCGACCCAGACCGGTCCTTCGGCCCAGCGCATGCCGGTGGCGAGTTTTTCAACGCTGGCGTTGAAAATACGTAGCTCGAGGAAGCTGTCGTCGAGGATATGAATCAGTGGATCCGGGTAGCGTTGACTCAATGGTTCGGCAGCTTCAGAGAGACTGGGCAGCAAGGCGCTGCCGGTGGCAAGCGTGGCGGAAACAGCGAGGGACTTCTTCAGGAAGCTTCGGCGTGTATTGCCTTTTACCTGTTCGAGGTTGTCAGGCTTGGCGGACAGGGATGAGTCCATGTAGCGATCTCCGTGGTTTTATTTTTTTTTTGGAGACGCAGTAATAGCCTGTGATAGGACATCGTACAAGTGAATTATTATCCAGCTCTGGTCGAGCTTGGAGATGAAGGCCTTCGCTCCATGGTGGTGGAATCCATATAGCCTAAGCGAAGCTTTTTATGCATAAAACGAAGTTCATATTAATTTTATAGTGCGTTTTAATCTAAACAGGTTTTTCCTGATTGGAGCATTCGCACTTGAAGATCCCGACACATTTGACACTTGGCCTGGCGCTCGCCGTCAGCTGCGCTGCAGCATTCGCGGGGCCCACTCTTGATCGCGTGACGCAAAAAGGTGAGCTCACCGGTGTCCTGATGGAGAGTTACCCGCCGTTCTCTTTTCTCAATGACCAGAACCAGCTCGACGGCTTCGATGTGGATGTCGCTAAAGCTGTGGCCGAACGTCTTGGGGTCAAGCTGAAACTTGAAACGCCTTCCTGGGACGTGATTGCCGCCGGGCACTGGAACGGTCGATACGACATCTGTGTGTGCTCGATGACACCGAGCAAGGCGCGGGCCGAAGTGTTCGACTTTCCCGTGGAGTATTACCAGTCACCGGCGGTGATCGTGGTCAATGCGAAGGACAAGGACATCGCCACTGGCAAAGATTTGTCCGGCAAAAAAGTCGGTGTGATCAGTGCGTCGACCTATGAGGCCTATCTGAACAAGGATCTGGTCATTGAAGGCGCCGAGGACAAACCGTTGAGCTATCCGTTCGACAATGTCCAGATCGCGCCTTACGACAACGAAACCGTCGCCTTCCAGGACCTCGCACTGGGGACCGGCGTGCGCCTGGACGCCATGGTCACCAACCTGATCACCGCGCGTGAACGCATCGCTCAGGATCCGCGCTTCAAGATTGCCGGAGAGCCACTGTATGCCGAACCGAACGTCGTGGCGGTCGAAAAAGGCGATCCGCAATGGAATGCGAAAGTCACCGAGGTCATCGCACAACTCAAGACTGACGGCACGCTGAGCAAAATATCCCGCAAGTGGATCGGTTCTGATATCAGCCAATGACAGCCATCAACCCGCATCCGGCCAAAGCGGCTGTCAGCCCGCAAAAGCAGCCGCCACTGACACGTCAGCTATTCGGTTTTCGCACGCGCCTGTATCTGACGTGGGCGGCGCTGTCGGGTCTGGGCGTGTGGTTTTTCATGCGCTTCGATCTGAAGTTTTCGATCATTCTGGAAAAGTGGCCAAACCTGGTCGGCCTGCATCTGGGGCCGAACGGATTCTTGCAGGGCGCCGCGCTGACGATATTCCTGTGTTTCTGCTCGATCTGGTTTTCTTTATTGCTGGGCTTTGTCACCGCGTTGGCCAGGCTGTCGAGCAGCGCCGTGGCGTTTGGTATCGCCAGCTTCTATGCCTCGTTCTTTCGCGGCACGCCGCTGTTGATCCAGATCCTGCTGATCTATCTGGGGCTACCGCAGCTGGGTGTGGTGCCAGGCGCAATCAGCGCCGGGATCATCGCGCTGTCGCTCAACTACGGGGCTTATCTCAGTGAGATTTTTCGTGCGGGTATCCTCGCGGTTGCCCCGGGTCAGCGCGAAGCAGCCGCCGCACTGGGCCTGAGACCGGCCGCGACATTCATCCATATCATCCTGCCGCAAGCCATGCGCACGATCATTCCGCCGACCACCAGCCAGTTCATTTCGATGCTCAAGGACTCGTCCCTGATTTCGGTCATGGGGGTTTGGGAAGTGATGTTTCTGGCGCAGTCGTACGGGCGTTCGTCCTACCGCTACATTGAAATGCTGACCACCGCAGCCGCCATCTATTGGCTGTTATCCATCGGTCTCGAACTGATCCAGCATCGCCTCGAACGCCATTACGGCAGAGGCTTCAAGCATCAGCGCTGAGCCATTCCGTTGAATGATTTCTTGCAGGAACCACGATGTCCGATCCTAAACCTCTGCTGTTTGCACTCTATGAACAAGCCAGCGTCGGCTGCGGCGGTGCGCCGAGCCTCTGGACGCACCCGGCTGACGAACGCCTGGCGATCAACTCGCTGGGCTACTGGTCAAACCTGGCGCGGATTGCCGATCAGGCGCACCTCGATATGCTGTTCTTTGGTGATGTGCTGGGCTTTTACGATGTGCTGGGTGGCAACGCCGATGCGGCGGTGAAATGGGCGGTGGAAGCGCCGGCCAACGATCCGTTGATGATCATTCCGGCGTTGGCGGCCGTGACGGAAAACCTGGCGTTTGGTGTCACGGTGACCACCAGTTATGAGCACCCGTTTACCCACGCCCGGCGCTTCAGCACGCTTGATCACCTCACCAATGGGCGAGTGGGCTGGAACATCGTCACCTCTTACCTGTCCAGCGCCGCCCGCAATTTCGGGCTGGAGCAAATGATCAAGCATGACGATCGCTATGAGCGCGCCGAAGAGTTTCTCGATGTGGTGTACAAACTGTGGGAAGGCAGTTGGGCCGACGACGCCGTGGTTGCCGACAAGGCCCGCCAGCTGTATGCCAGAGGCGACCGGGTGCGACCGATCAATCACGAGGGTGCGCACTATCGCGTGGCCGGGCCGCATCTGACCGCACCGTCCCCGCAGCGCACACCGTTGCTGATTCAGGCGGGCTGGTCGGGACGCGGTCGAGAGTTCGCCGCCAAGCACGCGGAGCTGATCTTCATCGCCAAATCCAACCCGCAGGAAATCCGTCAGGGCCTGGAAGACATCTGGGCCCAGGCTGAGGCGCGGGGGCGTCAACGTGAAGACGTGAAATCGTTGACGGTGTTGCGCATCGTCACGGCTAAAACCGAAATCGAAGCCCAGCGCAAATACGACGAGTTGCAAAGCAACTATCACTTGCAGGCACAACTGGTCAGTTACGCGGGCGACACCGGCATCGACATCAGCCGCTACGCCGACAGCGATGCGCTATCGACGCACACCGAAGGCCTGACCTCTTACGTGATGCGCCCCGATGGCAGTGGTCAGCCGCTGACGGCGGGTGACGTGAAAAAGCGCTTCGCCAGCGTCACCCGTGGCAGCGACCTGATTCTCGTCGGTACACCGCAGCAAGTCGCCGATCGCATCGAAGAACACGCGCGAATTTCCGGCACCAGCGGCTACATGCTCAACCCGTTGCTCAGCCCAGGCAGCCTTGAGGACTTTGTCGAACTGGTGATTCCCGAACTGCAAAAGCGTGGGCTGTACCGGACTCAACCGCAAAGCGGCACTTTCCGTTCGCGGTTGCGGGCAGATCAGTCCAGCCACCTGCCTGCCTCGGCCTATGGGGCTTCGTTCCGCTTCGACAAGGCGCTTTATGGCTGACGCTATTTGACCGCATACACTTTGCGTACATAGCGCGTGCTTTTCCAGGCGCACGGCGCACCCCGCGCAACAAACACGCTGTCACCGGTATTGACGGTCACACTCAAACCCTCAGGCGTCTGCAACGTTACGCTGCCTTCGATCAGGTACATCAACTCATTGAGCTTGTGCGGGCGACCGTGACGTTCATAGGGCGTCGAGTCCCACACGCCGACACGCAGATCGGTTGTGGCGTCTTCGAAGGCATTACCTGACCGGCATTGCGGTGTCGGACCGATCAGAATCTGTTGCTCCGGCGCGGCGGAGGGGGACAGGTGTGCCAGCGGGTCGAGCGGGGTCAGGCCGGGCGTCGCGGCTTTGGTGGCCATGGCGCAAAACGCCCACCGGGTGCCGGTCTGTGCTTCGATCCGTACGTCCGTGCCCCGGCCGATGACCGCGCTGGCGCCGACGGCCAGTTGCAGTGTCCGCTCCCGGGATTTCAACGTCACGTGCCCCGCATGAACCACGATCACCTCGGTGTGCGGGAAGTCCTTGATATCAAGGCTTTCGCCTGCTTCGACGATGCCTGCGGATATGCCGTCGCTCCCTGACCAGGCGATCTGACGTCCGCTCGAGAAGGGGTCTGCAGCGTTCAAGGATTGCTGCTTGAAAGGGGTGTCGACGCGACTGCCATCGGCACGAGCCAGCAGCATGATGCAAGGTTCGGACATACGGGTGACGCTCCAGGTATTGAGAGGATTTATTGAGGGGCGGCAAGCGCCAGCACGATAGTCAGCCGATGGCTTGAGTGACCAGGGCAAACTGCCGAACGCCATTGTTTGCTTGCGGTGCTGCACCGCGGGACATTTGGGCCACGGTGTCGACCTTTTTCAGGCCGGCGGCTTCCAGCCAGTCGGAAAGGCCACAATCCGCTGGAATATCAATGCGCACAAAGGCATCCGGTATCCCGGCCAGCAATGTGGCGATCAGGTGTTGGGCTTGCTCAAGGTTTTCGGCGATCAGCGGGCCGATGCAACGGCCGCGACCGAATGGGCGCAGCAGGGCGAAGGCGTGCAATTGACCGTCACGCACAATGCCCACCGAATGCTCGACGACAGAGAACAGATCGCTGAGCACCGCTCGCCGATCCAGTCCGCTCCCGGCATTGGCCAGTTCCAGCACCCGCGCATGATCCGACTCGCGCAGTGGGCGGCATTCTTCACCGTCTGCCAATGGCCCGGGCAAAGGGGCTTGCGCCTGGCCCTGGTGCTGCTGAATCCGGCCAAACTCAACAAAACCCTGACTGGCATACAGCGGTGCGCCGGCCACGGTTGCATTCAACATCGCCGTGCTCGACTGACAAGCCTGCAGCGCGTGGTCCATGAGCTTTCGCCCGATGCCCTGGCCCTGGTAATCGTCACTGACAATGACCAGGCCAATGGTCGTGAAATCACCTTGCGGACAGGCGAACGCAGTGCCGATCAAACGCTCTCCATCGAGTACGACAAAGCCCTTGCTGACCCGTTGCAGCATGGCCCAGTCGTCAAGTCGATGAGGCCACTTCAATTGCACGGACAGTGCATGAGCCTTGGGCAGGTCGTCGGCAGTCATCGGCCGATAGACGTAGGAAGGGAGCGGGGTGGACATGGCGATTCTCCGATCAAGAGTGTGCGCTGGCGCCGGGTTTTGCGGCGAGGTGAAGCCTGTATCCCATCTGGATGAAAGCCTGACAAGGGGGCAGGGAATATTCGGCAGATTCCGCGAAGCACAGCCCCGAGCACCACACTTACTACTTAATCCGGGCCTTGTGTCGGCAGCAAATGCTTGGGCCTTTTTACCCTATAAAAGGCTTGTACCGAGTCTCGTCGCTAGGCGCAGGATGCAGGTTCAATCGCCTCAATTCAGATCCGGGCTGACAGACGCCGCAGCAATTGATGCCAAGCCTGCGATGGGGCGCAGTTTCTGCGGGCAAAGTCGCTGTCGGAAATCAAAAGCGCCAGATAAAGGCCCATAAGTGCGCATAAACAGGGGCTTTGCCCAAGGCTGGAGCGCACCGCAAAGTCTGCTGAGTGGAATGACCAAAACGGTGATTTGTATCGAACGGAGGTCGCTTTTAACGCCATCTGCTGATTTCACGGTGTTGTAATGACGGTGTGCTGCAGCGTTGCATCGCTACTGCGCAAACCAGGCAAATGCTTGTAGCGCCATTGACCTCAACGAACTTCAGGAACGCACTCAATGAGCTTTCTTCGCCCCAAATTCATTACCTTCGACTGCTACGGAACGCTGACCAATTTCCACATGGGCACGATGACCCGCGAACTCTTCGCCGATCGCGTTCCCGCTGAGCAGATGGATCAGTTCGTCAAGGATTTCTCGGCCTATCGCCTGGACCAGGTCATGGGCGACTGGATGCCGTATGACGAGATTCTCAAGACCGCTCTGGCGCGTACCTGCAAGCGTTGGGGAATCGAATACCGCGACGAAGGCCAGCTGTATTACGACGCTGTTCCGACCTGGGGCCCGCACCCGGACGTACCGGCCGGCCTGTCGAAAATCGCCGACAAGATTCCCTTGGTGATTTTCTCCAACGCCAGCAACAGCCAGATCATGTCCAACGTCGAAAAACTCGGCGCACCTTTTCACAAAGTCTTCACGGCCGAACAGGCACAAGCCTACAAACCTCGTCTGGCGGCGTTCGAGTACATGCTCGACAACCTCAACTGCGGCCCGGAAGACATCTTGCATGTGTCCTCCAGCTTCCGTTACGACCTGATGCCGGCCCACGACATGAAGATCAAGAACAAGGCCTTCGTCGCCCGTGGTCACGAAGTACCGGGCAACGCCTTCTACAGCTACCACCAGATCCCGGACATCGGCGGTCTGGCCGGACTGGTCGGCCTGTAACGACATCCTCATTGGCAAAGGCGGGATTGAACATGGGCAGTGAATCCTACTGGCTCGACAGCGCACCGGCCTTCACCGGCGCACAGCTCGGCGGTTTGCCCGGGCAAGTCGATGTGGCCATCGTCGGTGGCGGTTTCACCGGTCTGGCGGCGGCCCGGGCCCTGGCGCTCAAGGGCGCCAGTGTGGTGGTGCTGGAAGCCGGGCGCGTGATCGGCGAGGCTTCGGGACGCAATGGCGGGCAGTGCAACACGGGGGTGGCGCAGGATTACGCCAGCCTCAGCGCCAGTCTCGGTGCCGACCGGGCGAAAGCCTATTACCAGGCTTACGAAAGTGCCGTGCAAAGCGTTGTGTCGCTGGTCGAGCAGGAGCAGATCGCCTGTGACCTGCTGCGCAACGGCAAGCTGAAACTGGCGGCAAAACCGCTGCACTACGAAGGCCTGGCCCGCACCTGCGAGCTGATCCGCAACGAAGTCGATGCCGATGTTGAATTGCTTTCGGCCGAACAGACCCGCACCGAAGTCAACTCTGCGCAGTTCCATGGCGGCCTGTTGCAGCGCAATGGCGTGCAGATGCACGTCGGGCGTTTCGGCATCGGTCTGGCAGAAGCGGCGGTGCGTCACGGCGCGCTGATCCATGAGGGCACCTCGGTGCTCGACTGGAAAGCCCGGGCCGGCGGTTATCAGGTCAACACCAGCAAGGGATCGCTGCACGCCGGGCAGGTTCTGCTGGCGACTGGCGCCTGTCAGCACGGTGGTCTGGGCTGGTATCGGCGGAGAATCGTGCCGGTGGGCAGTTTCGTGATTGCCACCGAGGTCCTGCCACGGGCGTTGATCGATCAGTTGCTGCCGGGGCGCCGCGCTTATGTCACCAGCCGAATGATCGGTAACTACTTCCGCTTGACCCCGGATAACCGTTTGCTGTTTGGCGGGCGCGCGCGGTTTGCCATGTCCGACAGTGTCAACGATGCCAAGAGCGGCAAGGTGCTGCAGGCGGCGATGGTCCAGATGTTCCCGCAACTGGCCGGCGTCAGGATCGATTACTGCTGGGGCGGCCTGGTAGACATGACCTCCGACCGTTTGCCGCGAGCCGGCCAGCACGGCGGCGTGTTCCACTCGATGGGTTACAGCGGCCACGGCGTGCAGATGTCGGTGCACATGGGGCAGGTGATGGCCGATGTGATGGCCGGCAATGCCGAGGCCAACCCCTGGCGTGAACTCGACTGGCCGGCGATCCCCGGGCATTTCGGCAAGCCGTGGTTCCTGCCTTTCGTGGGCGCCTACTACCGCTTTCAGGACTATTTGCATTGAGCTGATGTTGTGGCTTTACCGTCGTTTGCGTTTCCAGGACGTTCCGGCCAACCGGAACACTTGAGCCTTCTTAATTTCGACAGGTAGCACTGAAATGACTGATCACAAGAACGACTCACCATTGATCTCAGGCGAAGCAAGCCTGCGGGTATTCGAAGGCCTCAATCGCGGCATGTCACGCCGTCACGCGTTACAAATGCTCGGTGTGGCCGGCGTAGCGGCTGCCGGCGCCGGCAGCCTGTTTGGTGCTGCCGGCAAACTGTTGGCCGACGATACGGCGACGCCGGGCAAAGGCAAGCCGGGTGGGCGGATACGTGTCGCCGGCATGTCCAGCTCCACCGCCGACACCCTCGATCCGGCCAAAGGCGCGCTGTCCACCGATTATGTGCGGCACTACATGTTCTACAACGGCCTGACCCGTTTTGACGCGCACCTGGTGCCGCAACTGGAGCTGGCCGAACGCATCGACAACACCGACGCGACCCTGTGGACGATCACCCTGCGCAAGGACGTGACTTTCCACAACGGCAAAGCCCTCAGCGCGGCCGACGTGGTGTTCTCGCTGTCACGACACAAGGATCCGCTGACCGGCTCCAAAGTCATGCCGCTGATGGAGCAGTTCGCCGAAATCAAGGCCACGGGGGCCAACGAAGTACAGATTCGCCTGACTGCACCGAACGCCGAATTGCCGTCGATTCTGGCCGTCTCGCATCTGCTGATCGTTCCCGAAGGCACCACCGACTTCAACCAGGGCATTGGTACCGGACCGTTCAAGGTCAAGGAGTTCAAACCGGGCGTACGTTCGGTGGCCGCACGCAACACCGGCTACTGGAAGCCTGGCCTGCCGTACCTCGACGAAATCGAATTCATTGCCATCGGCGACGAGCCGTCGCGGGTCAACGCGCTGCTGTCCGGCGACGTGCACATGATCAACGAGGTCAACCCGCGCTCCACCGACCGGATCAAGGCCAGCGCCAAACACCGGGTCGTTGATGCGCCATCGGGCAACTACACTGATTTGATCATCCGTCAGGATCAGTTGCCGGGTCAGAACGCCGATTTCACCCAAGCGATGAAGTACCTGCTCGATCGCGAACAGATCAAGTCGGCGGTGTTTCGCGGCTTTGCCGTGGTCGGCAACGATCATCCGATCGCGCCCGGCTCGCGCTACTACAACAGCGACCTGCCGCAAACGGTCTACGACCCGGAAAAAGCCAAGTTCCTGCTGAAAAAAGCGGGCATGGAAAACATCAGCATGGAGCTGTTTGCGTCGCCTGCCGCAACGGGTTCCGTCGATATCGCAGTGCTGTTGCAGCAGTCGGCCAAACAGGCCGGGCTCAAACTCGACGTCAAGCGCCTGCCGAGCGACGGCTACTGGTCCAACCACTGGATGAAGCACCCGATCAGCTTCGGCAACATCAACCCACGTCCGAACGCCGACGTGATGTTCTCGCAGTTCTTCCAGTCGAAGGCGCCGTGGAACGAGTCCGGCTGGAAGAACGAGCAGTTCGATCAGTTGCTGATGCTCGCCCGCGGCGAAACCGACGATGCCAAGCGCGGCAAGATGTACGCGGACATGCAGACCCTGGTGCACGACCACTGTGGCATCGGCATACCGGTGTTCATCAGCAACATCGACGGCGTCGATCAACGGATCAAGGGCTACGGCAGCAACCCGCTCGGCGGCTTCATGGGTTACATGTTCGCCGAGCAGGTCTGGCTGGACGCTTGAACAGAGCCGTCGAAATGAACGGCAAGCCAGGTTGCAGGAGGGTAGGCGATGAATAGCAACACACTGTGGTTGATCGGACGGCGGCTGGGCGCCGCGATCGTGACTTTGTTGATCGTATCGATGGTCGTGTTTGCGATCACGGCGGTACTGCCTGGAGACGCGGCACAACAATCCCTTGGCCAGTTTGCCACCCCGGAACAGGTGGCAGCGCTGCGCCTGAAACTGGGGCTCGATCAACCCGGTGTGGTGCGTTACCTGCACTGGTTGATGAGCCTGCTCAGTGGCGATATGGGCGTGTCGGTATCGAACGCGATGCCGGTTGTCGAGCTGATGGCCGGGCGCGTGCCCAACACCTTGATGCTGGCGGCCGCCACGGCGCTGGTGTCGGTGCCGGTGGCGCTGGTTCTGGGCATCGGCTCGGCGATGGGCCGGGGCGGGCGGATCGACAGTGTTCTGAGTTTCACCACCCTGGCCATGGTCGCGGTGCCAGAGTTTCTGGTGGCGACCCTCGCGGTGCTGATCTTTGCGGTGAACCTGGGTTGGTTGTCGGCGCTGTCCTATGCCAGCGACATCACTTCACCGTGGCAATTCATGCGCACCTACGCCTTGCCGGTGATGACGCTGTGCTGCGTGATCGTTGCGCAAATGGCGCGGATGACACGCGCGGCAGTGATCGATCAGCTCGACAGCCCCTACGTGGAAATGGCCCGGCTCAAAGGCGTCAGTCCGATGCGCATCGTACTGCGTCACGCTTTGCCCAATGCCATCGGGCCGATCGCCAATGCGATTGCGCTGAGCCTGTCGTATCTGCTCGGCGGGGTGGTGATTGTCGAAACCATCTTCAACTATCCCGGCATCGCCAGCCTGATGGTCGATGCCGTGACCAACCGTGACATGGCACTGGTGCAGGCCTGCACCATGTTGTTCTGTACGGCTTATCTGGGTCTGGTGCTGATTGCCGACCTGTGCGCGATTCTGTCCAATCCGAGGCTGAGAAACCAATGAACAATCTCATTGTGAAATCGACGCCCGCAGCCCCCGATCTGTCAGCCGGCAAGGTGTCTCACGGACCCGTATGGCTGGGACTCATCGGTGCGGCCATCTGCGTTATCTGGTTGCTGGTTGCATTATTCGGCCCGTGGCTGGCGCCGCATCCGGTCGGCGAAGTGGTCTCGGGCAACGTGTTCGACAACATCAGCGCGGTGTACCCGTTCGGCACTGATTATCTGGGCCGCGACATGCTCAGCCGGGTGCTCGTCGGCGCTCGCTTCACCGTGGGCCTGGCGTTGATTGCGGCGGTGCTGGCCAGTGCGCTGGGCACCGGTTGCGCGCTGCTGTCGGTGGTGTCGCCGAAGTGGCTGGACGAAGTGATCAGCCGCTTGATGGACGCCTTTATCTCGATCCCGAGCAAGATGCTCGCGTTGATCATGGTTTCGGCGTTCGGCTCTTCAGTGACCCTGCTGATCAGCACGGCGGTGTTGAGCTTCGCCCCGGGCGCGTTCCGTATCGCCCGCAGCATGGCGGTGAACATCGAAGCGCTGGAGTATGTGCAGGTCGCCCGAACCCGTGGCGAGCGGCGTTTGTACATTGCTTGCGTGGAGATCCTGCCGAACATGCTCAATCCGGTGCTGACTGACCTGGGCTTGCGGTTTGGTTTCATCGTGCTGCTGCTCAGCGGCATGAGTTTTCTCGGGCTGGGCGTGCAACCGCCGGATGCCGACCTCGGTTCGCTGGTGCGGGAAAACATCGGCGGCCTCAATCAGGGCGCCCCGGCCATCGTCATCCCGGCGCTGGCCATCGGCACCCTGACCATCGGCGTGAATCTGTTCATCGACAGATTGTCGTCGCGACGTAGTCGCCGCACGGGAGGCCATTGAAATGACCCAATTGATTCGAGTTGAAGACCTGCGCGTGGTTGCTTGCGGCGAGCATGGAGAAACGGAGATCGTCAAAGGGGTGAGCTTTGCCCTGGAACAAGGTGAAGTGCTGGCGTTGATCGGCGAATCGGGCTCTGGCAAGACCACCATCGCCCTCGCTTTGTTGGGGTATGCCCGACGGGGCTGTCGGTTGTCCGGCGGCGTGGTACAGGTCGGCGAGCACGACATGCTCGCGCTCAGCGAGCAGCAATTGCAGGGCCTGCGCGGTAATCGGGTGTCGTATATCGCGCAGAGCGCTGCGGCGGCTTTCAACCCGGCAAAGAAGCTGATCGACCAAGTGGTGGAGGGCGCCTTGATTCACGGCCTCGGCACCCGCGCCACCCTTGAGGCCAAGGCCATTGAGCTGTTCCGCGATCTGGCCCTGCCAGACCCGGATCACATCGGTCAGCGTTACCCGCACCAGGTGTCCGGGGGGCAATTGCAGCGGGTGATGGCGGCAATGGCGCTGATCAGTGATCCGTTGCTGGTCATCCTCGACGAGCCGACCACGGCGCTCGATGTGACGACCCAGATCGACGTGTTGCGTGCGTTCAAGCGCGTGGTACGTGACCGTGGCGCGACAGCGGTGTATGTGTCCCATGACCTGGCCGTGGTGGCGCAAATGGCCGATCAGATCGTCGTGCTCAATGGCGGCCAGATCTTCGAGCAAAGCGCCACGGCGGCGCTGCTCAAAGGCCCGAGTCATGAATACACGCGCAGTCTGCTGGCGGCCGCGCGGCCGGACACGACCATCCGTCCACCTTGCGGAATTGCCGAAGAAACTCCGCTGCTGACCATTCGCGGACTGACCGCCGGTTACGGCAACAAGAACACCCAGGGCATGCCGGCCATTCGTGTACTGGAAGATATTGATCTGACCGTGCGCCGGGGCCAGGCGATTGGCGTGATCGGCGAGTCGGGTTCGGGCAAGTCAACGCTGGCCCGCGTGGTGGCCGGCTTGCTCACGCCAGCATTGGGCGGGCTGACCTTCGACGGGCAACCGCTGGGCGGTTGTCTGTCCGAACGCACCGACGAGCAATTCCGGCGAATCCAGATGGTGTTCCAGAACGCCGACACGGCGCTCAATCCGATGCATACCATCAGCACGATTCTGAGTCGGCCGCTGAAGATGTATTTCAACCTCAAAGGCGCGGCGTTGCGCGAGCGTATCGGCGAATTGCTGGATCTGGTGCGTCTGCCGCGAGCCCTGGCCGAACGTCGTCCGAACGAGTTGTCCGGCGGGCAGAAGCAGCGGGTGAACCTGGCGCGGGCCCTGGCGGCCAAACCCGATCTGATCCTCTGCGATGAAGTGACCTCGGCGCTGGATACCGTGGTCGGTGCAGCGATTCTTGAATTGCTCCGCGATTTGCGTCAGCAGCTCGGCGTGTCCTACCTGTTCATCAGTCATGACATCTCCACCGTGCGCGCGCTGTGCGACGACGTGGTGGTGATGTACAGCGGCCACAAGGTTCAGGCCGGCAGCCGCCAGTCATTTGCGCAGGCACCGTACCATCCCTACACCGATCTGTTGATTCACTCGGTGCCGGAGCTGCGCCAGGGCTGGCTGGAAACCTGCGGGACGACTTGCGGCGAACTGCCGCCCATCGGGCCCAAAGCCAATGTCGCCGAGCTGTGCACCTTCCTCAATCGCTGCCCGGTGCGCGTCGATGGCCTGTGCAACCGTACGGCACCCGAGCGCCGAATCATCGACGGTGGCAGTGAAATTCTCTGCCACCACGACAGCGTAGAACTGCTGAAAACCCAGCGGGACGTGACCACCTTGAATCAGGGAGCCTATGCATGAGCGCTCGTTTTGTGAGACTGGCCGAGCAGGGCCGGGTGACCGTCGGGTTGACCGTGGATGGCGTGCCCATCAAGGCGTTGCAGGGCGACACATTGATGGTCGCATTGCTCACTCAGGGCAATGCGCTACGCCAGTCGGAGTTCGATACCGGTCGACGTGCCGGGTTCTGCCTGATGGGTGCCTGCCAGGATTGCTGGGTGTGGACGCGCAGCGGCGAACGTCTGCGTGCGTGCTCCAGTGAAGTCCGTGAAGGGCTGGATCTCGTCACCACACAACCGGAGGCGACATGGCCACTGCACGGGTAGTTATCGTCGGCGCCGGCCCTGCGGGGATTCGCTGCGCCGAGACGTTGGTGAAGGCCGGCTTCAAACCGGTCCTGATCGATGAAAATCGCCGCGACGGCGGCCAGATCTATCGGCGCCAACCCGAAGGTTTCACCCGCGACTACCGCGCGCTGTACGGGACTGAAGCGGCCAAGGCGCGCGACCTGCACGAGAGTTTCGAGCGCTTGCGCCCACACATCGATTACCGGCCCGACACGCTGGTGTGGAATCTGGTGCCCAGGCAGTTGAGCTGCGTCAGTCAGGGTCACCATACGACGGTGGACTTCGATGCGTTGATCCTGTGCACCGGCGCCACGGACCGTTTGATGCCCGTTGAAGGCTGGCAGCTGGCGGGCACCTACAGCCTCGGCGGGGCGCAGATCGCGCTCAAGTCGCAGGCGGTTTCCATCGGCCATCGCGTGGTGTTCATGGGCAGTGGTCCACTGCTGTATCTGGTGGCCAGCCAGTACGTGAAGGCCGGCGCCAACGTCGCTGCGGTGCTTGATACATCGCCGATGAGCAAACGCATTGTCGCACTGCCGAAGATGCTCGCGCGGCCCGGGGTGTTGCTCACCGGGATGAAACTGTTGGCGCAGTTGTATCAGGCGAAAATACCGGTGCATCTGGGGATCAAGCCGGAGCTCATATCGGGAGATGCCACCCACGGCGTCAGTGGCGTGCGCGTGCGCACAGCCAAGGGCGAAACCCTGGACATCGATTGCGATGCCGTGGCCCTGGGGTATCACTTGCGTCCGGAAACCCAGCTGGCCGATCTGGCCGGGTGCCGCATGCGTTTTGATGAAGCGTCCGACCAATGGTGGCTGGCGCTTGATGAAGAGGGCCGCACTTCGGTCAGCGGTGTGTATGCCGCCGGCGACGGCGCAAAGATTCGCGGTGCCGATGCGGCTGAACATGCCGGACGTCTGGTGGCGATGGCGCTGCTGGAGGATCAGCAACAACCGGTGGATGCCGGTTTGCGCGCAGAGCAACGGCGTGCACTAGCGGTGATGGATCAGTTCCGCCTCGGTCTGGCGCAGGCATTTCCCTGGCCCGCCGAACAGGCCGGGGCCTTGCCGGATTCGGCGATCGTCTGTCGCTGCGAGATGATCAGCGCGGGCGAACTGCGCCGTACGGTCAGTGAAAAGGGCGCGTGTGAAGTCAATCGGGCCAAAGCCTTTAGTCGGGTCGGCATGGGCCGTTGCCAGGGCCGCTACTGCTCGCAGGCCGGCGCCGAAGTGATTGCCGCCGCGGCCGGCGTCAGTGTTCAGCAAGTCGGCCGCCAACGCGGTCAGGCCCCCGTCAAACCGTTGCCGATGGTCATCATCGAGGAACCGACATGAACCCGCAGAAAAGTGATGTATTGATTATCGGCGGCGGCATCATGGGTGCGGCGTCAGCGTTTTTTCTGCGCCAGCGCGGGCACTCTGTGACCCTGCTCGAGCGCGACCAGATTGGCCAATACGCCAGCGGTGTCAATTTCGGCAACGTACGGCGTCAGGGTCGTTATCTGGGGCAACTGGAATTGGCCAACCGTTCGTTTGCACTGTGGAAGCGCTTGCCGGAGCTGATTGACGACGATCTGGAGTTCATCGCCAGCGGCCACATGCGCGTGTGTTACCGCGAAGACGAAATTGCCGAGCTCGAAGCGTATGCCGCTGCGCCGGAAGCATCGCAACTGGATCTGCAGGTCTATCGCGGCGCTGAACTGCATCGGCGCTTTCCGTTTCTGGGGCCGGACGTGAAGGGGGGCTCTTACGCTCCGCACGACGGTCACGCCAACCCGCGTTTGGCGGCGCCGGCATTTGCCCGGGCGGCGCGGCGAATCGGTGCGCGTATCGAAGAACAGACCGAAGTGGCCCAGGTGCAGAAAACCGCAGGCGAGTTCAGCGTCACCACCACCGATGGCCGGCAATATCGCGCCGCACAACTGCTGATCACCGCCGGCGCCTGGGGCGAGAAACTGTCCGCGCAGTTCGGCGAACCGGTTCCGCTGGACACCCATGGCCCGCAGATGGCGGTGACGGAACCGGTGCCATACGCCTTGCCGACGGTGATTGGGGTGTTCACCAAAATCCCTGAGGAAGTCATTTATTTCCGGCAGATTCCGCGCGGCAACATCATCATTGGCGGCGGCTATCGCAGCAAACCGGACATGCTCAATCGCCGCGCTTATGTCGAGCCGCGCAGCATCCTCAACCAGATCCGGCAAATGCGCCGACTGCTGCCGGGTGTCGGCAATCTGAACATCATCCGGGTCTGGAGCGGCATCGAAAGCTATCTGCCGGACTCGCTGCCGATCATGGGGCCAAGCGGTACGGTCGATGGCCTGTATTACGCGTTCGGCTTCTGTGGTCATGGCTTCCAGTTGGGGCCGGGCGTCGGTGACGTCATGGCTGAGCTGATCAGCACCGGCAGCACTTCCACGTTGATCGAACCCTTTTCCATACGCCGGTTCGCCCCCTTGGCCGAACAACGGAGCAAAGCCTCATGAAACCCCGTGTACTGGAGATTCTCAAACGATTGATTGCGTTCGATACCGTGTCGTCGGAATCGAACATGGCGTTGATCGAGTACGTTCGCGAGTTGCTGCTGAGCAAGGGCATCGAGTCGCTGATCGTCAAGGACGAAAGCGGCAAGAAGGCCAATCTGTTTGCCAGTACCGGTCCGAAAGACCAACCGGGCATTCTGCTGTCCGGGCACACCGACGTGGTGCCAGCAGCGGGGCAGGCGTGGACGGTTCCACCGTTTCAGGTGACGGAGCAGAACGGGCGGATTTACGGGCGCGGCAGTTGCGACATGAAAGGCTTTATCGCGCTGGCCATCGACGCGATGCTTGACGCTGCTGAACATTCCCTCAGCCGTCCGCTGCAGCTGGCGCTGTCACACGACGAGGAAATCGGCTGCGTTGGCGTGCGGCGTTTGCTCGATGTGCTGCACCTGGCGCCGGTGCGGCCGTTTCTGTGCCTGATCGGCGAACCGACCAACATGCAGTTTGTGCTGGGGCACAAGGGCAAGGGCTCGTACCGTACCTATTGTCGGGGGCTGGAGGCGCATTCTTCGCTGGCGCCGCGCTCGGTCAACGCAATCCACGTGGCCTGCGATTTCATTGCAGCGTTGCGTGAATCCCAGCGTCAACTGCAGGAGCAGGGCGCCCGGGATGCCGATTACGACGTGCCTTACACCACCGTGCACGTGGGCCAGATCGGCGGTGGCCGGGCGCTGAATATCGTGCCGAATCTGTGCACGGTGGATTTTGAAGTGCGCAATTTGCCGGCCGATGATCTGGAACAGATCCTCGCGCAGATGCAGGAGCGTGCCGAGGTGATCGTGCGCGAGGCGCAGAAGCTCTCGAGCGTGGCGGCCATCGAGATTGAAACGGTCAACGTCTACCCCGGACTGGACACCCACCCGAGCGTCGAAGCGGTACGGTTCCTGAAAAATTTCGCGGCGCCGGATACCGCGACGTCCAAGGTTTCGTTCGGTACGGAAGGCGGGTTGTTCAAGCAGCGTCTGGATGTGCCGGTGGTTGTCTGCGGGCCAGGTTCGATCGAGCAGGCGCACAAGCCCGACGAGTTTATCGAGATCAGTCAGATGGAGGCGGGGGAGCGCTTTCTGGAGGGTTTGCTCGGTTCGCTGAAACGATAGAAAACAGCAGTTCTGCTGTTCCACCGCCAATTTCAGCAGCCGACACTGTCCGCTACGCGCTTTCAGCATCCTCATCCGTCGAGTCTCCCTAGACTGGAATCTGTCTCGGATCAGGACTCGACCATGCTCAAGAATCGTTTGAAAGACCCCGGTCTTCTCGCAGAACTCGCTTATGTGAACGGCCAGTGGATCGGCGCAGATGACCGCGCGACCCTGGATGTCGTCGACCCGGCCAGCGGCGAATTGATCGGCCGCGTGCCCGCCATGCAAGGCGTGGAAACCCGACGCGCCATCGATGCCGCCGAACGGGCCTGGCCCGCCTGGCGAGCACGACCGGCCGCCGAACGTGCGGCGCTGCTGGAGCGTTGGTATCAGGCGATGATCGACAACCTCGACGATCTGGCGCTGATCATGACCTGCGAACAAGGCAAGCCGCTGAACGAAGCCAAAGGTGAAATCCGCTACGGCGCGGGTTTCGTCAAATGGTTTGCCGAAGAGGCGCGGCGGATTTACGGCGAAACCATGCCGGCGCCCAGCGGCGACCGCCGACTGTTGACCCTCAAGCAACCGGTGGGTGTCTGCGCGGCGATCACGCCTTGGAACTTCCCCAACGCAATGATTACCCGCAAGTGTGCACCGGCCCTGGCGGCGGGGTGCCCGATCATCGTCAAACCGTCGGATCTGACGCCGCTGTCAGCGCTCGCATTGGCGGTGTTGGCTGAGCGCGTCGGCATCCCGGCCGGGGTGTTCAATGTGCTGACCGGTATGCCCGCCGGGATTGGCGAAGAGCTGACCGGCAACCCGACGGTGCGCAAGATATCCTTCACCGGTTCCACGGCGGTGGGCCGTTTGCTGATGCGCCAGAGTGCCGAACACATCAAGCGGTTGAGCCTGGAACTCGGCGGCAACGCACCGTTCATTGTGTTTGACGACGCTGATCTTGAGCAGGCGATTACCGGGATCATGCTGAGCAAGTTTCGCAACGCCGGGCAGACCTGCGTCTGCGCCAATCGGATTCTGGTACAGAACGGCATTTACCCGCGTTTTGCCCAGCGTCTGGTCGAGGAAGTCGGCAAGCTCAAGGTCGGCAATGGCCTGCAGGACAACGTGACCATCGGCCCGCTGATCAACAAGGCGGCCGTGAGCAAGGTGGCCCGCCACATCGATGATGCCTTGAGCCAGGGTGCGCAGCTGCTTTGCGGCGGCGTTCCGCAGGGCGACAGTCAATTTGTGCAACCGACGGTGCTTGGCGATGCCCACGCCGGCATGCTCCTGGCCAACGAAGAAACCTTCGGACCGGTCGCGCCACTGATGCGGTTCACCGACGAAGCCGAAGCCTTGGCGCTGGCCAATGCCACACCGTTTGGCCTTGGCGCTTATTACTTCACTCAAGACTTGCGTCGCTCATGGCGTTTCGGCGAAGCGCTGGAATTCGGCATGGTCGGCCTCAACACCGGAATCATCTCCATGGAAGTCGCGCCGTTCGGCGGCATCAAGCAATCGGGGCTGGGCCGTGAAGGCAGCAAATACGGTCTTGACGAATACCTTGAAGTCAAAGCCTTCCACATCGGCGGCTTGTAACTTCACAACAACGGGGAGCCATAACTGATGAGCAAGGTCTTCAAGATCGCCGCGATTGCCGGCGACGGGATTGGCAAGGAAGTGCTGCCCGAGGGGCTGCGGGTTCTGGAGCAGGCCGCGAAAAAATGGCAGCTGGACTTGAGCATTGAAGTGCTCGACTGGGCGCATTGCGATTATTACCTGGAACACGGGCAGATGATGCCCGAGGACTGGTTCGAACAGCTCAAAGGCTTCGACGCGATTTACTTCGGCGCCGTGGGCTGGCCGGAGAAAGTGCCGGACCATATTTCCCTGTGGGGGTCGCTGCTGAAATTCCGTCGCGACTTCGACCAGTACGTGAATATCCGCCCGGTGCGCTTGTTCCCCGGAGTGCCATGCCCGTTGGCCGGGCGCGAACCGGGGGACATCGATTTCGTGGTGATTCGCGAGAACACCGAAGGCGAGTATTCATCGGTCGGCGGCAAGATGTTCGAAGGCACCGAGCATGAGTTCGTGCTGCAGGAATCGGTCTTCACCCGCCGGGGTGTCGACCGGATTCTCAAGTTTGCCTTCGACCTGGCCCAGACCCGGCCACGCAAGCGCTTGACCGCAGCGACCAAGTCCAACGGCATTTCGATCAGCATGCCGTACTGGGACGAGCGCACCGCGCTGATGGCTGCGCAGTACCCGGAAGTGACGTGGGACAAGCAGCACATCGATATCTTGTGCGCGCGCTTCGTTCTGCAACCGGATCGGTTCGATGTGGTGGTGGCGTCCAACCTGTTCGGCGACATCCTCTCCGACCTGGGGCCGGCGTGTGCAGGAACCATCGGCATTGCGCCGTCGGCCAATCTTGATCCGCAGCGACGCTTTCCCTCGCTGTTCGAGCCGGTGCATGGTTCGGCGCCGGACATCTATGGGCAGAACATCGCCAACCCGATTGCGATGATCTGGTCCGGGGCGCTGATGCTCGATTTCCTGGGCAACGGTGACGAGCGTTATCGCGCAGCACACGACGGGATCCTGCAGGCAATCGAGCGGGTGATCGCCGAGGGACCGATTACCCCGGACCTGGGCGGGAAGGGCTCGACCCAGGATGTCGGCAGGGCCATCGCCGAGTTCCTCTGAAGCGTCGTCATCCTCTGCATGAGTGAGCCTGCTCGCTCGTGCAGAGGGTCTGAATCAGTAACCTTTGTTGCGGTCGATCTGACCGCTCATGGACTCGCCGCGTTCGAAGCGGCGGATATTTTCCAGCAGGACAGCAAATGCACTATCCGGCTGGGTCATTGCCGCGATATGCGGCGTCAGCAGAATCTGCGGGTGGCCCCAGAAAGGATGATCCGCCGGCGCCGGTTCGTTCTGCACCACATCCAGCACCGCGCCGCTGAGTTGCCCGCTGTCCAGCGCTTCGAGCAAGTCTTCTTCCACCAGATGCCCACCGCGCCCCATGTTGATCAGTGCCGCGCCACGCGGTAATTGGCGAAAAAACTCACGATTGAGAATGCCACGGGTCTGCTCGGTCAGCGGCAATACGCACATCACAATGTCGCACTGGCTCAGAAACGCCGGCAGTTGCTCGCGACCGGCAAAGCACTCGACGCCGGCAATCCGATGCGCACTGCGCGCCCAGCCCTTGAGGGCAAAACCCAGGGGCTGCAAGGTGGCGAGAATCTGCTGCGCCTGAGTTCCGAGGCCCATCACCCCCACCCGACGCTGATGCGCCGGCTGCAACAGGTGCGCCTGCCAGCACCGCGCCATCTGCTGCTGGCGATAGCGCAACATATCCCGGTGCAAAGCGAGCACGGCAAAACTGGCGTACTCGCACATGCCTTGAGTGATCCCGGGATCGAGCAGGCGCACCACTGGAAGATTCGGCGGGATGCGGCTCAGATCCAGTTGATCGACGCCGGCCGACAATGCAAACAACACCTGCAGATTCGGCAGCACCGTCTGCAGATCTTCCGGCGCCTGCCACGCCGCCAGGTACTTGATGTCTGTGGGATCGCCGATGTCCGGCCAGGCGCGCCATTCGATGTCCGGGGCATGTTCGGCGAACAGTGCTTTCCACCGTTCGCCGCGCACGGGGTCAGCTTTGTAGAGCAGGGCCATGGTCAATTCCTGAGGAGGTTGAAGGTGCTCCCATGATCGCCCAACGCCAGAGCAGGATCTGTCGAAAGCAGCGCTGCGAACACTGCGCGTCACCTCATATACGCACGCGGCCGGCAGATTCGGCGGCCTGAAGGAATCTGCCGTTTGGCAGGGTGAAAACAGTCGATCCGGATTTCTCAGGGGGCAAGTTCGGCGTTGTTCGTTCCGCACAAGTCTTAATCTTAAGATCCTCTGTAACCACCTCCTGCATTCACTCCGGGCTGCCGGATTCACGAAGGGAAATGCCATGAACAGCCAAGTCGACCAAACGCCTCATTTACTCCGTCAGCGTGATCAGTTCGTGCCACGCGGACTGGTCACCGCTCATCCACTGGTGATTGATCGCGCCCAAGGGGCTGAATTGTGGGACGTGGACGGCCAGCGTTACCTGGATTTCGTCGGCGGCATCGGCGTGCTGAACATCGGCCATAACCATCCCAAAGTGGTTGCAGCGGTGCAGGCCCAATTGCAAAAAGTCTCGCACGCCTGCTTTCAGGTGGTGGCCTACAAGCCGTATCTGGATCTGGCCCAGCGTTTGTGCGAAATGATAGGTGGCGAGGAACATTACAAAGCAGCGTTCTTCACCTCCGGCGCCGAAGCCGTGGAGAACGCGGTGAAAATCGCCCGCGCTCACACCAACCGCTCTGCGGTGATCTCCTTCCGCGGCGGTTTCCATGGACGCACCTTGCTCGGCACCACGCTGACCGGCATGAGCCAGCCCTACAAACAGAACTTCGGGCCATTCGCGCCGGAGGTATTTCACACGCCATATCCAAATGCCTATCGCGGCGTTACCAGCGAAATGGCGCTCAAGGCGCTGGACGAGTTGCTCGCCACTCAGGTTGCGCCGGAGCGGGTTGCGGCGATCATCATTGAACCGGTGCAGGGCGACGGTGGCTTCCTTGCGGCGCCGGCACAGTTCCTTCAGGCATTGCGCGAGTTGACCCACAAGCACGGCATCGTGCTGATCCTCGATGAAATCCAGACCGGATTCGGCCGCACCGGCAAGTGGTTCGGTTTCCAGCACGCCGGCATCCAGCCTGACCTGGTCACCGTCGCCAAGAGTCTGGCCGGGGGGCTGCCGTTGTCGGGCGTGGTCGGCAGAGCTGAAATCATGGATTCGCCGTTGCCCGGAGGCCTCGGCGGCACCTACGGCGGCAATGCACTGTCCTGCGCCGCGGCCCTGGCGGTGATCGACGCTTACGAAGAAGAGAAACTGCTCGAACGTGGCGATGCATTGGGCAAGCGCCTGCGTGAAGGTCTGCTGCAGTTGCAGCGCCGTCACCCGCAGATCGGTGACGTACGCGGCACCGGTTTCATGCTGGCCATCGAGCTGGTCAAGAATGATGAAGCGCGCTCCCCGGATGCGGATCTGAACCAGCGTGTGATCGATGAAGCGCGCAAAGGTGGCTTGCTGGTGATCAAGTGCGGCGTCTATCGCAACGTCTTGCGCTTCCTCGCGCCACTGGTGACGACCGAAGCGCAGATCGACGAAGCGTTGCAGATTCTGCAGGCCGCATTGGCACGGGTATTGAACTGATGTCCGCCGGGTTCAGCCGCGCGGTCGCTGGCCAGCGTCGCTGAACCTTTTTGGCGCACGGATTGATGAAACGCATCATCGGAGGCTGTGTACACCATGGGGCTGACTGATTATCGAGCACTGCTCATCGATTGCGACGAAGTCCTGGTTGACCGCGATTCGGGTGTCTGGGCAGCGCTGCAGCCGTTGCTCGACAGCCGGGGCGGGCGCCCGGACAAGGAACAGGTGCTGGACGAGTTTCGCGAGGTGGTGCAGGGGCTTTATCCCCGCTTTGCCGAACTGGGCTTCAGTGGATTGCTGTGTTTTGCCCATCGCCAATTGGCCGAGCGCTGGAGCCTGAAAGCCAGTTGGGAGGAGGGCATGAGTTTCGCGCGCTCTGCTGCCAACTGGTCATTGTTCGAAGACGCACCGGGAGCGATGCTGTACTTGCGCAAGTTTTATCGCCTGTTGGTGGTGGGCGACCGGGATGCCGAGGATCGCGCCGTGTTGTGCGAGCATCTGGGGATTGTGGCCGATGACTTTATTTCGCTGGCCAGCGATCCGCTGCGGGACGAGGAATGGTTGAATGCCAACGAGCTGAAGCCGGTACACATACTGCGGGTAACCCGACCCGCCGCCCGCGGCCCGGCGCTGACCGATGTGTGTCTGATCGGTCGCGAACGGGGCAAACAACCGACCCCATGCGCTGCGGATTATTGCATCAACAGCATGGCTGACCTGGTCGCACAACATCAGCTGTCTTTACGGCGCTGATTTTGCTAGTAGATTGTCCTACAAATGGCAGTCAAGAGGTTCGCAATGGAAGGTTTAGTCAAACTGGACCGCATCGACATCAGTATCCTGGTTGAGTTGCAGAAGGACGGGCGCATGACCAATGTCAGCCTGGCCGACGCCGTGGGATTGTCGGCCAGCCCCTGTCTGCAACGGGTCAAGCGGCTGGAATCGGCCGGGTACATTTCCAGCTACAAGGCACACCTGAACCTGGCGAAGATCACCGAATCGGTAACGGTCTTCACCGAAATCACCCTGAGTGACCACAAGCGCGAAGACTTCGCCAAGTTCGAGTCGAACATTAGGTTGGTGGATGAGGTGCTCGAGTGCCATTTGATCAGTGGTGGCTACGATTATCTGGTGCGCTTCATGACGCGCAGTATTCAGCACTATCAGGAAGTGATTGAAAGCCTGCTGGATAAAAACATCGGCATTTCCAAGTACTTCAGCTACATCGTTATCAAGTCCCCAGTGCTCAAGGACGGTGTGCCGTTGCGCAAGTTGTTGCGGCACTGAAGCTCACTACATCCATCAGGCGCAAACAGGGGGGACAGCTGACTGTCCCCCATTGTGTGCTAGCCACCAAAGCCGACGATGGCTTTGGTTTCCAGATATTCCTCAAAGCCGTAGACACCAAATTCACGACCATTGCCCGATCGTTTGTAGCCACCGAACGGGGCCATGGGATTCCAGGCCGGGTGGTTGAGCAGCACTTGTCCTGCGCGGATGCGTGAGGCAACGGTACGTGCATGATCAAGGTCGCGGGATTGAACGTGGGCGCTCAGTCCATACACCGTGTCGTTGGCGATCGCGACAGCCTCATCGAGCGTTTCATAGGCAATGATGCACAGCACGGGCCCGAAGATTTCCTCCTGGGCAATGCGCATGTTCGAATCAACCTCGGAAAATACAGTCGGTCGGGCATAGAAGCCCGTTTCATGACCGGGCATCCGTCCTGGTCCGCCGCAGACGAGTTTGGCCCCTTCACTCAGGCCCGATTCGATCATGGCTTGCACACGCTTGAACTGAGCCTCATTGGCTATCGGACCGAGTACCGTCTCTTCCGATTGCGGATCCCCCACGATGATCGCGTTGGCGGTTGCGGCGGCCAGTGCCTCGACTTCCGCCAGCCGGTCCCTTGGTACGATCATTCTGGTCGGGGCGCTGCAGGATTGCCCGACATTGCGAAATGCCGTCATCACGCCCAGTGGCACGACGTTGGCGAAGTCGGCATCGGGCAGCAGCACGTTGGGGGACTTGCCGCCCAGTTCCTGAGTGACGCGTTTCACCGTAGGGGCGGCCGCCTGTGCGACCAGCGCGCCTGCACGGTTTGAACCGGTGATCGAAATCATATCGATATCCGGGTGCGCAGCCATGGCGCCGCCGACCTCGGAGCCCGTGCCATTCACCAGATTGAAGACACCCGGTGGCAGGCCGGCGTCATGTACCAGTTGGGCGAAAAGAAGGGCGCTCAGCGGTGACAGTTCGCTGGGTTTCAGCACCACTGTGCATCCGGCCGCAATTGCCGGAGCCACCTTGGCGGTGATTTGATAAAGCGGCCAGTTCCAGGGGGTGATGAGCCCGCAGACGCCGATGGGTTCGCGTTCAATCGCCGTGCCGCCTTCAACCGTCTGGAAGCGATAGGTGGACAGCAGATCACGGGCAATCCGAACGTGTTCGGCCGCCAAAGGCACTTGCATCGCTCGGGCGAAACCGATGGCAGCACCCATTTCCAGAGAGAGCGCCTGCGCAAGCGACTCTTTTCGTTCAAGGATCAGGTCGTAAATCTTCCCAAGAAAACCCGCGCGCGCTTCGGCGGAAGTCGCAGACCAGCGAGGAAACGCCGCACGCGCTGCAGCGACGGCCCGATTAACGTCTTCGGCCGATCCGCTGGCAACCTCTGCAACTACGCTTTCAGTCGCCGGATTGACCACGGGCAAACTGCCAGGCGTTGCCGGCGAACACCAGCCACCATTGATATAAAACTGTTGAAACGTATGCGAATCCACGGCGTAGGTATTCGAAGATTGTGTTGTCATCCAACTAGCTCCTTAAAGGACTGATGGGGGCTGCTAACAGCAGGAGGAGGGAGGGCAGAGCGGCGCCAGGGCACCGGTACATGCGGTGCCCTGTGGTTTGAATAAGCTAACAAAAGGGCTCAGTCGAAATATGCCGTTCTTGAAGTCGGCAAGGGATAATCTGCTGTATCTCAGGGGCTGACGTTGTCTCTGTTTTATCTTTCCAACCTGACAGGTCGCACGCACTCATGCTCACCAACCTCTGGTACGTCGTTCTTCCATCGTCGCAGCTGACTGACGGACTGATGCCGGTTCGTTTGCTCGGACAGCCTTTTGTTGCGTTCCGTGATGACGCTGGCGTCGCTCACGTGCTTTCGGATGTTTGCGTGCATCGCGGCGGATCGTTGTCGGGCGGCAGAAGGGTGGGCAACAGTGTGCAATGCCCCTATCACGGCTGGCGATTTGGGGCGGATGGGGTTTGCACGCATATACCTGCGCAGCCGGACCTGCGAATTCCGGCCAAGGCCCGCGTTGACGCTTATCCGACGCTGGAGCGTTACGGCTGGATCTGGGCATTTCTAGGAGACCTGCCTGAGCCTGAGCGTCCGCCGCTACCCGCACTTGACTGGATCGACGATCCTGCCGTGCAGGTGGTATCGGGCCATTTTGACTGGGAGGCCAGTTGGGACCGGATTATTGAAAACGGTCTTGATTTTGCGCATGCGCCGTTTGTTCATGGCTCAACCTTCGGCGATCCGGATCACCCCGAGATTGAATCGTTTGAAGTCGAAAGCGATATGTGGAGCGGCAGCGCACAAATGCTTATGCGCAGGCCTGCGCGCAAAGGGCTGTTGCGGCGCAAATCGTCCACCGAGTTTGTCAGTGTGGTCACTGTGCCGGGGTTTCATTGGTCTGGCCCGTGTACAACGCTGGAGCTTGAATTGCCGAATGGATGGAGGATCTACATCGTCTCGGCGCATGTTCCGATTGACGCCAATCGCACGCGAACCTGGTGGATGATGGGCAGAACATTCCTGCGCTCCCGACTGCTGGATCGCCGGTTCGTTGCCAGCAATATCCGAATCTTCGAACAAGATCACGCTGTGCTGAAAAACGTGCGGCCCGAGCGCGTGCCGGACTCGTTTCAGCAAGAGGTTTCATTGAAATCCGATGCACTGCAGATTGCCTTTCGCAGAGGCGTGCTGGCACTGGAGCAGCGCGGCTGGCGTATCGATGAAGAGCGTCTTGCGCGCACGTTTACGGGGCGTATGGCGTGCGCGGTTCCCGGCCCCGAACGTCGTCATGTTCGCGCTTGGGCGATTGAGCCCATTCCCTTGGTGGACGTTACCCACGAACGAGAATAGAGAAGATCGAACACCTTGATTTTTTCTTCGCCTACTGGTGGCCAAGTTGACGGTGCCCGCGGCAAAGCGGGTACCGCCTCCTATATGGGAAAAGGCTTACACACCGGCTTACCAGTTGTAACTCACTTTGGCGGTAATCTCGCGGCCCGGGTTATAGAAGTTCGCCGTGCCGGAGCCGACCACGTGTTGCTCATCCAGCAGGTTGCTGACGTTCACCGCAAGGTCGGTGCCCTTGGCGATCTTGTAGTTGAAGGCGGCGTCGAACAGCGTGGTGCCATCGCTCTTGCCGGTGTTGGCTGCATCGAAGTAATACGCGCCGACGTAGCGCGCACCCAAACCCAGGCTTACGTCAGTGCCGGGCACGTCGTAGTAGCTCCAAAGCGAAGCGGAATGCTTGGGTGCCGTGGTGAACTCATTACCCTTGAGGGAGCTGCCGTCGTACAACGAACCGCGCAGGACCTCGGACTCCATGTAGGAATAGCCGCCGATCAGGCTGAGGTTCTGTGTCACCTGCGCTTTGGCCTCAAGGTCGAGGCCACGCGCCCGCGATTCGCCCACTGTCTGCTGCTCAATGATGCCGCTCGGGAGCACCACGGCGATGGTGACGTTTTCCTGGGTCAGGTCATAAACGGCTGCGGAGAACAGGGCGTCCATCCCCATCGGCGCATACTTCACGCCCACTTCGTACTGTCGGCCCGTCTGCGGGGTTACGCCTACCTGCGGTGGCGAGACGGACTCCACCATGCTCACGTAGGTGGACACTTCATCGTTGACGATGTAAGTCAGCGCACCGCGATAGGAGGTTTCGGAGAAGTTGTCTTTCTCACTGGACTGTAAGCCTTTGCTGGTCAGATCCATGGAGTCGTTGCGCACACCACCGGTGACGATGAAACGCTCGTAGAACGACAGGTTCTGCTGAAGAAATACGGCCTTGGTGGTCGCGTCCCGTTTGTTGACGGCATACGGCGCAATCGAGCGGGAAACGCCGGTAAATACGGGGTTTGCAATGTCAATTGAGGTGGTCGGGGCGTAGACCGAGCTTTCCTTGGTGGTCGAATCGAGGTACTCCACGCCCACCAGGCTGCTGCTGTCGATGTTCTCGAAGCGGGCATCGTATTGCAGCATCAGATTGCCGTTGAACTGGTCGGCTTCGGTGTCAGTTCCAAAGAGAAAGCGGTCAACCGTAGTCCCAACACGTGCGGCACTGTCGCTGAGGTACACGTAGCCAAAATCATCGGTCAACTTGCTGTAACGCAGGTTGCTGCGCAGTACAAAGCCGTTGTCGAAGTCATGGGTGATGTTGCCGCTGAGGCTGGTGCGCTCGACATTGTGAAAGTTGTAGCTGGGCTCACCATAAAACTTGCTGCGGTCGTATTCCTTGTCCAGCGGATATCCGCCACTGTTGGGCGAACTGTCGGTTTTCAGATAGTCCAGAATCATGGTGGCCGACGTGTAATCTGTCGGTGCCCAGGTGAGGCCACCCATCACCAAGCGGTTGTCGTCCTGCGAGTGGTCGTACTCGCGGTCGCTGTTTTGGCCTTTGGCAGTGAAGCGGCCAGCCAGGGTTTTTTCGTCGTTCAGAGCATCGCCCACATCGATACCAGTCTCGACATGGTCAAAGGAGCCGTAGGTCACATAGCCCTGGCCGAACTGCTCGAAGCGCGGCTGTTTGGTCACGAAGTTCACCGAGCCACCCGGGTCGGCCGGGCCAAACAGTGTGGAGTTGGCGCCACGCAGAATCTCGATACGTTCATAGGCGAATGGATCTTCGCGTACACCGCGCATCGAACTCAGGGTCAAGCCATCACGGTAGGTGGTGGCCTGGAAGCCGCGGATCTGGAAATAGTCGTTGCGGTCATCCGTACCATAGAAATCACTGACCACGCCCGGTGTGTATTGCAGTGCCTCTTCCGTGGTACTGACGCTGCGTTGCTGCATTTCCTTGTTGGTAACAACCGACACCGATGCCGGTGTGTTGAGAATACTGGTTGCCACCTTGCCGCCAACCCAGAGTTCCTTGGCGACCACCGAGTTGGCGTCGTCGTCGGCACTGACCCTGACCTTGGCATTGATGATGAGGGGTGCAAGGCGGTAGTCCTCGACGGCCGTTGCGTCGAGTTCCAGCGGGCCGGCGGGCTTTGCCTGAGGAACCAGCAGGTAGGCATTCGGGCCTTGCTGTTCGATCTGCAATTCGCTTCCTTGCAACAACGATGACAGGGCTGCCGATGTTTCGAGCGTGCCATTTACGCCAGCCGTGGTGCGGTTCGCTACGCTTGACGCGTCGAAGGAAAGACTGATGCCAGCCTCTCGCGCAAATTGGTCAAGCGCCGGCGCCAGTGGGCCGCCAGCGATGTTCCACTGTTTGACTGGGTTGCTGTGGTCAACACTCGACGTTTGCGCCAGCGACGGCAATGCGTAGCTGCTCACGATCAAACTCAACATCGCACCCTGTAAGGCACGATTGAGTGGATGGCGCTGTGAAACCGGGGACGAACTCATTTTCTCGCTCCAAGAAGGGACATCGACAGACTGGCCTGTATTCCGGCCTTCCTAAGAGGTCGAACGAGAATGAGAAACCACCTCATTGTTTTTCAGGTGACGCAAGGCTCTGATGGACTCAGGTGGCTGCGGTAACGGTCACCCAATAACGGGTTCGATAATCAACGTGCAATCGCAGTGACTGCGCGATCAATGCCAGGACTTGATCGTTGTCGGCGAGCTGGAATGTGCCCGAAACGCGACGATCAGCGACCTCTTCGGCGCAGCGCAGTACCCCTGGGCGATAACGCGACAACTCCACGATGAAATCACTGAGGCGCATATTGCGCGCACTGATCACCCCGTCACCCCAGCTCCATAGATCAAGGCCGTTGTCCGTGAACGCCCGGGCGCCGCTTGATGTGAACAGCAATTGATTGCCTGCCTGGACATTGCGGCTACCAGGCATTTGACTGGAGCCGGGGAACACCGTGACAGATCCTTCCTGCGCCGCGACCAGCGTGCCATCGTCACGTTCGCGTGCCAGAAAGCGACGACTCTGGGCGCGCATGACCCCGTCGCGTGTCTGCACCCAGAACGGTCGTGCCTGAGGCGAATGTTGATCCGCGCCGACATTCACGATGATTTCCCCCCGGCGCAAGATGAGCAGGCGCCGCTGCTCGTCAAAATCGCTGTCGACGGCGCTATCGCTATTGAGCTGGACAAGGCTGCCGTCATCGAGCTGGAAGCGTCGTTGCTCGCCGGTGCTACTGCGCTGCTGCGCAAGCATGGCCGGCACGGGCGTGTAGTCGCGGCCGAGCCAGGCTGCAGTGCCAACGGTAGCCAATATGCCCAGTAGCTTCAGGCTTTCCCGCCGTCGCATTCCATGTTGGGTGCCATTCAGGGTTTGTCGGGCTAATTGAGCTGGCACACCTGCGAATTCGTCCCCCAACGTTTCCACGCGCTGCCATGCCAACGCATGCTCTGGACGCTGCGCCAGCCAGTGCTCAAAAGTGTGCTGTGTTTGTTCATCGGCTTGATCGAAACGAAGGCGTACCAGCCATTGGATCGCCTGCTCGACAATGGCCGGATCCAGCGCCTGGGACTCACGCCTCGACATAACGCAAGCGATAGCAGTGTTGCAGGGCCGTGGCCAGGTCGCGCTCCACCGTCGCGCGGGAGACATCCAGCTTTTCGGCTATTTGCGCGCAGGTCAGACCGTCGAGCCGTGCCAATAAAAACGCCTGGCGAACTCTCGGTTTAAGCTTTTCGAGCATGCGGTCTATGCGCTCGAGCGCATCAAGAATCATCAGCCGGCTTTCTTCCGAGGGAACCTCGTGTTGAGGCAGCAACGCGACGCTTTCCAGATAGGCACGCTCAAGTTCGCGACGACGATACTGATCAATCATCAGTCCGCGGGCGATGCTGCTCAGATAGGCACGGGGTTCGCGCAAGGGGCTGGATTGACGGGATTTGAGCAGACGCACGAAAGTGTCTTGCGCCAGATCTGCTGCGTTATCGCGACATCCAATGCGTCGGATCAGCCAGCCTTGTAACCACGAATGATGGGTGCGATAGAGCAGCCCTAGATCTGCAGTACCTAGTGTTTCGTCGCTGCGCATCGGCATCCCGCAAAATACATAATTGATAATGAATCGCATTCTGCCTGCGTGGCAGGTCTCAGTCAATTACGTGGCGCTCAGCGTCCAATTTTGGGCGAACGCTACAATTTCTGTAGAGGGGCGAGTGAAGAGTGCATTTAGCGAATTTAAGCTTTCAATGTTGGATTTTTACGTTTGTGAGCAATAGTTAGAACGATTCAACGGAGACGTGCATGGACAGCGCAGAAAGTTCGCTTTGTATCCAGAAAGAAAGCCACCTGCCCAACAACAGGTGGCTTCTATGGATTTCTCTGAATCCGATTGAATTAGTTGACCAGATTCATCGCTCCGACGATTGCAATGGCTGTAATGACCAGCATTGCAGCGATCCGAACGGTTAGCATCTCAGCCAGATGAGCAACCTCCAGCCGAGTTCGATCGTTATTTCGCAATGATATTTATTAGTAGTATCTAGCGACACGGGTTGTGATCCGCACAAAAGCTTGGTAAAAATTGTGGGTCGAAAGAGTGCAGGCCGGATGGTAGCCCGGTCATCGTTCCCCGGAACGCCAACTCCTCCCGAAAGGGTATCCGCGACACCTTGCCCGGCATGCCGGTTGCGAAGGTGTGCCTGCGGATTCTCTTCTATTGCAGCGCACCTTCTTATTAAAAGTAGGACAAGCGCTCATGAAACTTGATGGCAATACAATCCTGATCACTGGCGGTGCCACCGGCATCGGCTTCTCCCTCGCCAAACGCTTCGCCGGAAACAATACGGTGATCATTTGCGGCCGTAATGAGGCCATGTTGCAGCGGGCTAAAGATGATGTTTCAACGTTAAGCACCTATGCATGCGATGTGGCCGACGTTGACAGTCGCCGTGCGATGGTTAAATGGCTTAAAGCCAACCATCCATACCTCAACGTTGTTATCAACAATGCAGGTGTTCAGAGCCAACGTGACTTTAACAGCGACCCGCATATGGATTCGCTTGACGCAGAAGTCGCCGTTAACTTCACGGCGCCTATCCATCTGATTGCAGAGCTGCTGCCAGGTCTCAAACAGCAACACAAGGCTTACATTCTCAACATCAGCTCGGGTCTGGCGTACTCGCCTATGGCTGACGTACCGGTGTACTGCGCAACCAAGGCGGCTATTCACTCTTTTACGCTAAGCCTGAGGCACCAACTGAAGTCTTCTAACATCCGCGTCATTGAAATTGCTCCGCCATTGGTCGATACCGGGCTCGGTGGCGGTACTCGCAGTGCCGGCGCAGCCAGCCATATGATGATGTCAGCCGATGATTTCGTCAGTGAAACCTTTGCCCAGCTCACAGCAGGTAAAGATGAGGTTCTAGTGGGTGTTTCGGTAAAAACGCGTCAAATGGGAGACGCTATGTTCGAGCTTATGAATACGCGTGATTGAACCCAGCCTATGAACTGCCCTCCGGGGCAGTTCTTCTTCAATGCGGAGTTACTATCCAGTCAGGGAGGGTTTGATAATCAGCTTAGTCAAAGCGCCAAGTTCAGGTTCTTGAAACCCAGAATGCGCAAAGTAAACAACCTGCACCGCAGACTGCCAGTACAGTGCCCAGCGGTAGAGGCGTGCCATTGGCAAAAAACGCCACTGCTGCTGATCCGAGCATGGCACAGCCGTATTGCAATGCACCAATCAATGCAGATGCGGAACCACTGGCGTCTGGAAAGCAATTCAGGGCACCCGCTACCGAGTTGGCCAACACCATCCCTGTCGCTGCAACGAAGAGCAGGCAAGCGAAGATCATCAACGGCAGCCCACCCCAATTTGCCCAGGTATTAACCACCAGTATCAAGCCGGCGCAGGCTGACAATGATGCCCCTACCAGCATCATCGTTTCTGTGTCGTAGCGCTTCAGGAGCCTCGCGTTTATTTGGGCGGTGACCATCATGCCGATAATCCCTGCTGCAAATAGCAGGCCGTAAAATTGCGGTGAAACGTGGTAATACGTGATGTACGCAAAGGGTGAGGCGGCGATGTAAGCGAATGTTCCCGCGTAAAAAAATGCGCCGGCTGCTGTGTAGCCCAAGAAGCGACTGTCACGAAAGAAACTGCCATACCGTTTGACAATTTGCTTGAGCGAGGCAGGGCTGCGTTGCTTATGTGGCAGGGTTTCCGGCAGCTTGTAGAGGCTGATCAACGTCACCACGGCGATGAACACCAGGCTCCAGAAAATGGCTTGCCATGAGCCGAACCGTAAAATTTGCCCACCCACTGTCGGCCCCGCGAGCGGGGCTATGGCCATGATGGTCATGAGCGTGGACATCTTTTGGGCCGCTTTACGGCCTTTATAAAGGTCTCGCACCATCGCACGCGCCAGCACGACATTCGCGCACGCCCCCAGCGCTTGCACGACGCGCCAGAAAATAATATGGCTGCCATCCGTGGCCAGTGCGCAACCTGCCGAGCCAATGATGAAAAGTATCAGCCCGATAGCAACGGGTAGTTTTCGGCCGAAGCGATCACTGATTGGCCCCCAGAATAGCTGTCCCGTGCTGAACCCGATGAGGTAGCCCGTGACGGTAAACTGCAGAGTACCGCCACTTACGTTTAGTGCCTTTGCCATTTCCGGCATGGCTGGGAGGTATAAGTCGGTGGAGATAGAGGCGAACGCCATCAACAGGCTCAGAATCAGCAAGATACTCAGACCGTGATCCTGGTGTGTATCCGACTTTTTTGATTCCAGTTGCTCGGGCTTTTGGGAAGTTAAGTCCAGTTGATTCATGGAGAAAAATTGGAGCTCTCACTCAGGTGCTTTAGTTGGACGTTCAGCCTAATGCAATGGCTGCCGGAGAAAAATATGGCCGATCAGGACGTACCACTGAGCTGTGCTCATGAATCGGCAACATGCTAACGGAGCAGAATTGTTGAGGTGGCACTGGGGTATTGCTGAGCTTTGCTCATCGGTTCATAAACCCAACAGCCGGTAGTTGCACGTAGAGACATCCATTAAGTTGGTCGCAACTCTACTCATTCAGCAAGGAGCTACCGATGCGCCTGAGAGCAGCCATGCCAACAGTCGCCCTATTGGCCACCATCGCATTTAATGCCTGTGCTGCTGAGGCCCTATCTGCACAATCCATGACTATCGTGAGAAATGGAGAGCGGGCATCAGTAATCGGAGCCCCCAAAAATTTCGTCGGTCATGCACGCATTGACCCTCTCTTCACCGTACCAGCGCCGTCGAATGTCTCGGCAGGGTATGTGACCTTTGAACCAGGGGCACGATCGATGTGGCACACCCACCCGTTGGGACAAATGCTGGTAGTCACGACGGGTACCGGATGGGTTCAACAAGAGGGCGTTGATAAACAGGTTATCAGGCCTGGAGACGTAATTTGGACTCCTCCAGGCGTCAAACATTGGCACGGTGCGACGAGCACGACCGGCGTAACTCACATGGCCATTCAAGAGGCGCTTGACGGCAAAAATGTTGAGTGGCTTGAGCCTGTCACCGAAGCCCAGTACGGCGCTTCATTATGATTATTCGCACATTTGCAGCAGCAACATTAGCGATGTGTTTGTCTGCATGCGCCACCCCTCAGGGGGTGCCGATCAAGGAAACTTCTAACATGCCTGCTTCAGCCGATATACGCGCCACATCTCCGATAATGGCTCACAACGCGGACAACCTTCTTCTTGGTGAGGTTTGGAAGCGCTCGGAGTTGTCTGCCCGCGACCGCAGCCTGGCGACGGTAGCCGTCCTGATTGCAAGAGGTCAGACAGCCGAGTTGGCCGCTCACTTGGATCTTGCATTGAAGAATGGAGTGACGCCTTTGGAGCTATCCGAAGCGATCAACCATCTCGCGTTTTATTCAGGTTGGGGTAACGCCGCTGGAGCAGCGCCGATCGCAAAAGAGGTGTTTAGCAAGCACGGCATAGCCTCCGACCAACTGGCGCCGGTGTCGCCCGTACTGCTGCCTATCGATCAGGCTGCCGAAGACGCACGCGTCGCGGCTGTCGACAAATCTGTTGGGCCAGTTTCGCCTGGGTTAGTGAAGTTCACCACCAGTGCGTTATTCAATGACCTGTGGCTGCGGCCGGGCCTTGCGCCCAGAGACCGTAGTTTGATTACTGTTACGACGTTAGTGGCAAACGGTCAAGTTGCGCAGATCAGTTACCACCTCAATCGTGCGATGGACAATGGCCTGACGCAGACCGAGGCTTCCGAGTTGCTTTCACATCTGGCGTTCTATGCTGGCTGGCCTAACGCCTTCTCAGCCGTGCCGGTATTTAGCGATGTCTTCACGAAGCGGCAGGCGAGCTGAAATCGCTAGGGGAGTGGCCCCATGGGTTCCAGCTCGCGGATAAGGTCAATCAGCAGGCGAATGCCTACGGGAACCTGTCTGAAGCTTGAGTAATAGATGTGAAAACCGGGGTCATGGTGAGTCCAGTCCTCAAGGACTCGCCGCAGGGAGCCTTCCGCGATCTGTCGTTCGACGACCTTCGCAGGCACATACATCAAGCCGGCGCCGCGCATTGCCATCGCTACACCGACCCGGGTCTCATCGATAGTAATGGCGCCCGGCGCGTCTATCTCCATCTGTTGATCCCCCTTCGAGAATTGCCAGTGGTAGATGCGTGCATTCCCCAGACGCACGCGTAAACACCGATGTTGGTACAGCTCTTCCGGATGTAGCGGGGTACCGAATCGCTCAAGGTAAGCAGGCGCTCCAACGACGGCCCATGCCACATCGGGAGAGAGTCTTTGAGCGATCATGTCTTCGGGTACCGTGCCACCGAAACGAATCCCTGCATCATGGCCATCGCCGATGACATCGACCATTCGGTTGGTCACGGTGAGGTCAACCTCGATGTCCGGATAGCGGTCTATGAAAACCGGGAGAACGGGGCCGAGCAGCAGTTTTGCCCCGTCGCTCAGGACGTTCAGGCGGATACGCCCGGCTGGTTCATCGCGTAGCCGGTTCAGTGTCTCCAGCGCCTGCCCGATATCATTTACGGGAGTGCTGATGAGGCTTTGCAGCTCCTCGCCGGCCGCCGTGAGTGTCACGCTTCGGGTGGTGCGATTGAGCAGTCGAACGCCAAGCCGTGTCTCCAGACCTTTAATGGCATGGCTCAGCGCAGACGCGCTAATGCCCACGTCCAGCCCCGCCTTTCTGAAGCTTTGATGCCGAGCGATGGCAAGAAAATAAACGATATCTGCCAGGTTCGTGCGGCTCAGTTGCATTGATGACTCCGAAGCAAAAAGCGGTAAGGTCAGCCCACAGCGGGCAAATGGTCAATCAACTTGTCGAGTGTAATGGGGTAATCACGAACCCTTATGCCGGTCGCGTTATAAACAGCGTTGGCAATCGCCGCTGCCGCTCCTGAAATACCGAGTTCGCCTACGCCTTTAGCCTTCAGCGGAGTCGCATAGGCGTCAACTTCATCCAGGAAAATTACCTCCTGGTGGGGGATGTCGGCATGCACCGGCACTTCGTAGCCAGCCAGATCGTGATTAACAAAATAGCCCAAGCGGTGATCCACAATCATTTCCTCCATAAGCGCTGCACCTGCGCCCATGGTCATCCCCCCGATGATCTGACTGCGTGCTGTTTTGGGATTAAGTATTCTGCCTGCAGCGCACACTGCCAACTGGCGACGGATGCGAATTTCGCCGGTGGCCGCGTTTACACCAACCTCCACGAAGTGAGCGCCAAAGGTTTGTTGGGCATACTGCTTAGCCAAGTCGCCAAACTCCATGACGTCTTCGGCCTGCAAGTCGCCGTCTTTTGTCGCTTGTGCCAATGGTAGGTTTTTCGATCCTTCACGGACGTGACCATCGATAAATTCGGTTTTTTTCGGATCGAGGCCCAACTTGGTTGCGACGGCTTCTCTAAGTTGCATACAAGCAGCATAGACGCCCGCCGTGGATGAGGCTGCGCCCCATTGGCCGCCTGAACCCGATGATTCCGGGAACCGTGAGTCGCCCAGATAGACGTTCACTTTCTCCATGTCCACGCCCATCATTTCTGCCGCCGTTTGAGCAATGATTGTGTAAGTGCCGGTGCCAATATCGGTCATGTCGGTTTCGACGGTGACCAAGCCTTTGCGATCAAGCCGCACGCGAGCAGCTGACTTCGTCGTGGGTGCGCCCCGAATCGCGGACGCCATCCCCAATCCTGTCCACCAACCGTCATGCAGTTCTTTAGCTGGAAGGGGATTACGTCGAGCCCAGCCGAAATGATCGGCTCCCGTATTCAGGCATTCGACTAACTGGCGCTGAGAGAACCGGCGATCCGGCTGCTCCGGGTCTACCTGGGTATCGTTTATGACGCGAAACTTCAGCGGATCCATTCCTAGCTTCTCAGCCAGCTCATCCATGGCAATTTCCAGTGCCATCATGCCTGGTGCTTCACCAGGCGCGCGCATAGCGCTACCTTCGGCAAGGTCAAGTTCGGCAAGATACAAACGGGTCATACGGTTCGCGCCCGCATACAAGGTTCGGGTCGATGCAGTGGCGGCTTCAGTGCGACCACCGCGCAGATTGCCCGACCAGCTCTCGTGACCGATGGCAGTGAGTCTGCCGTCCGGGTTTGCACCGAGCCGGATTCTTTGAATCGTCGCGGGTCTATGGGTCAGGTTGTTGAACATGAGCGGGCGGGGGAGTGCGACTTTCACTGGCCGGCCGGCCGCCCTCGCGGCAAGAGACGCCAATACGGCGTCGCAGAGAATCGTGCCTTTACCCCCAAAACCACCGCCGATGTAGGGCGAGATCAGGTGAATGTTGTCTTTGGATATACCCAAGGTTTTTGCCAGGTCTCTGACTCCCCAGTTCATCTGCTGAATGGATGTCCATAGCGTCAGTTTGTCACCCTGCCACTGAGCGATGGTGGCGTGAGGCTCCATCATCGCGTGGGCGTGATCCGGGGTGGTGTAATGACCATCGAGTGTGACCGCTGCCTGCTTGAACGCGCCTTCGAAATCCCCGATTACCGTGTGCGGAGGAGGGCCGAACGCACCCGGCGCGGGTGTCTTGGCTGAAGCTTTCTGTGCGGCGAGGTCGTAGGTGCCAGGCTCTCTTACGTAGTAGACCCGAAGCAGAGTCGAAGCGGCTCTTGCTTGTTCAAACGTCTGTGCGACGACAATTGCTACGGCCTGGTGATAGTGGTCGATCTTTGGGCCGGCAAGTGCGCGATCAACGTAAAACTCACCCCTGTCCAGTTGGCCCGCATTCTCATGGGTGACGATTGCGATAACGCCGCTGGCTTGGCGTGCTTCGCTCGAATCAATAGAGGAGATCCGGCCCTTGGCGATTGCTGAACCTACGACATAGCCGTAAGCCGGGGGGCTGACAGCGGCTTGTTGTTCGTAGGCATAGGTCGCCGTGCCTGTTGTTTTCAATTTGCCTTCAAGGCGATCCTTGGGTTGACCAATCACCTTCATTTGATCAATAGGGTTGGTGCTCGCAGGCGTATCAAACTTCATGAGGCTTACTCCTGGTCAATCGACAGCAGCCGTGCAATACCGGTGATGTTGCTTAGGAAGATGCAGTGGAGAGAGCAAGGCCAATCGTCCGCTCCGCAAGTTTGATCTTGAAGGCGTTTTGCGCGGTAGGATTAGCGCCAGCCAGCAAATGAGTGGCAACGGCGTTCGCGCCGTCAGGCAGATAAGCTTCGGCCTCTTCACTTCGCCAAGGCTTGTACGCCACGCCTCCCAGAGCGAGTTGCCCGGTGCGGTCTGGCAGCACGATCGCCGCGACAGAAACCAGTGCAAACGCGTAAGAGGTGCGGTCACGAACCTTGTAATAGATATGCTCGCCCCCTAAAGGCTTAGGCAGCGTTACGGCAGTGATCAGTTCGCCGGCGTTCAGGATGTTCTCGATATGTGGGGTGGCACCCGGTGCGCTGTAAAGGTCGGCGAGATCAATCGTTCTGACCTGGCCACCCGAGTTAAGTGTTTCTACCCTTGCGCCCAATGCTCGCATCGCCACAGCCATATCACTGGGGTGGCTGGCAATGCAGGCATCGCTGACCCCGATGATTGCTTGTTGCCGACTGGCTCCACCTAATGCAGGGCAACCGGCACCCGGACGCCGCTTGTTGCAAGGTTGATTGGTATCGTAAAAGTAGGCGCACCGGGTGCGTTGCAACAGATTGCCTGCCGTTGTGGCTTTGTTACGCAATTGCCCTGACGCTCCCGCGAGCAGTGCCTTGGATAGTACGGCGTAGTCTCGACGCACCTGAGGCGCAGCAGCCAAGTCAGTGTTACGCACCATGGCGCCGATCCTTAGCCCGCCGTCCTCGGTCGGGGTGATTTTATCGAGCGACAGCCCGTTTACATCTATCAGGTGCTGGGGAGTTTCTATCTCCAGTTTCATCAAATCGAGCAAATTAGTGCCGCCAGCGATGAACCGCGCACCTGGATTTTGGGCAGCGGCGTTCATCGCTTGCTGTAAAGAGGTGACACGCTCGTACGTAAAGGATTTCACGCCTCACCCCCGGCTATCTCTTGAATGGCATCGACGATGTTGGAGTACGCACCGCAACGGCAGATATTTCCACTCATGCGTTCGCGGATTTCAGCGGCTGTGACGGTGCTGCTGGCGATCAAGTCGCTACTGACATGGCTGGGTATGCCGGCCTTTATCTCGTCTAGCATCGCGACGGCCGAGCAAATTTGCCCGGGCGTGCAGTAACCGCATTGATAGCCGTCGTGCTTGATGAAAGCCGATTGAAGAGGGTGCAGGTTGTTCGGGGTACCTAGCCCTTCAATGGTGGTGATGCTTTCACCCTCGTGCATCACTGCAAGCGTGAGGCATGAGTTTATTCGTCGGCCTTCGACGATCACCGTACATGCGCCGCACTGGCCATGGTCACAGCCTTTTTTGCTGCCGGTTAAATGCAGCCTTTCTCGAAGTGCGTCCAGGAGTGTGGTGCGGTTGTCGACCTCTAGTGCAACTCGCCGCCCATTGAGGGTGAACGTCACATGATTTCCTGGCGGGCTCTGCGCTGCTGTTTTGGTGTTGGATGTCGCTCGGGCATCATCGACTTTCGCTAAAACGGCTGTGACTGCAGTACCTGCGGTACCAATCAGCATTTCTCGACGGGATAGTTCTATTCCAGCTCCGGGGGCGGTGGGATTTCTAGAATTCATCAACGTCTCCATTTGCGCGGCTTGAAGAAGCAATTTTGCCGGACTGTGCATCATGGAAGCCTATGACACTGTGTTGCTGCTGATAACTGGCGTTTTGAGAATGAATCCATGAGCATTGCTCAGCAATCCATGGCAACACCCAGGTTGCGTGACGAAAGATATTGGAGGAGGGCTGGGAAGAAATACTCCAGGCAGCTGCGGAGAGATTTCGTCATCAGAGCAAGAGCGACTCTGACATTGGAGCTTTTTGGCCCAATGCACGGCACAGTTCTACTGGACTGGGCACTTCAGACCTACTTGCGAGCCAGCATTATATTATAACTAAACTAAATGACCGTTTAGTCGAGTTATTACAGAACGTATTGAAAACGATGGAGCAGGTCATGAATCCACGCCTGATTACAGCGTCAAACCTGATCGCATCACTTGACCTTGAACCTCACGTCGAAGGCGGATTCTTTCGCAGAACCTATCAGGCAGACCACCGGGATATGCTCGAAACCACCGGCGGGCCGCGTTATCTGATGACGTCGATTTACTACTTGCTGACAGAAGAATCGCCAGTGGGTCAGTTCCATTTCAATCATTCCGACATCCTGCATTATTTCCATCTGGGCGATGCCATTGAATACAGCCTGATTCATGCCGACGGTTCACTGCAAACGCTGGTGATGGGCAGCGACGTTCTGGCCGGACAACAACTGCAATTGCACGTACCGGGCGGAATCTGGAAAGCGTCCAGATTGCTGAATGGCGAGAACGGATTTGGCTTGATCAGCGAAGCGGTTTCACCAGGATTTGATTTCGCGGATATGGAAATGGGGAATCGGCAGAAACTCACAGCGCAGTATCCACAGCATCGAGCGCTGATTGAAAAGCTGACGCGTGACGAGGATTGAGAGCAGCACATTTCAAATAGAGCGATAAGCGGGCATCAAGGATCAGGCCATTTGAGAGCGATGCTAGAGATTGAAATGGTGTGCGCAACCGGGCTGACTTCGTAATACTTTGTTACGTGTAATGTATATTATGTTAAATGATGTGTCTGAGCGGAACTTTACCAATCCCTACCGAAACCTCGGTGACCCACCTCGCCAATCAGCTAAACAATTCATAGATCTCAGAAACCACCTGCATCGTAGCGCCTTCGATCGTTCCTTCATTACGGCACAAAACCCAGCCGTGATCCGCAGCCGCTTGCTCAAACATCTCCGTACACGCGACATGCTCAGCGTGCTTTTGAATCACAGTACCGCCCAGTCCTCTGGATCGTGCCGTTGCCCTGGCCCATGAAATATCCGGCGTGGTGACGACTCCGACATGCAGGTCTGGCACCTGCACGTTTTGCTCGATATTCAACTGGAGAATCTCTGCAAACGAGACGGTATGGCGAAACGCGGCGTCAGACGGATACCAGCGATCGATCAGGATAATGCTGTCCAGCGGTTGTTCAGTCAGCACGTGCCGGGAGATCCAACTGCGGCTCTCAGCAAAGCGCTGACACACAGCCCACTCCAGGTCCCGGGAGGGATTTCTGGCAAGTTCGTTAACGAGGGCCATGGTGGCGCCCCGGTAAGGATCGCTTTTTCTCTCGCAAAGCCGGATGACTTTCTTGTTGTCGGCCCTCAGTACTGCCGTGACGGCTTCCAATAATGTGGTTTTGCCGGTTCCTTTTGGCCCATCCAGAGAAATAAACAGCGGACGATTCATTTTTCACACAACGATTGAGGCATTGGTGACCACTCTATCTTCATTTCTGTAATTCAATCAGCTCATCCCTGCCCTTTGCCTAGACTTGCTTCCCAATAATGTTCGCCAGACCTTTTGACTGCCAGGGAATCACATAAGGAGCCACCCCATGTCAAAGCTATATCCCGGAATCGATCCTGAAGGGCTTATCGAGTACTCAGTGGTTTACACCGACCGCTCGCTCAATCACATGTCGCAGTCCTTTCAAGCAGTGATGAGGAACATTTCCCAGACCCTGAAACAGGTCTACAACGCCGAGGCGGTTGCGGTGGTTCCGGGCAGCGGCACATTCGGCATGGAAGCGGTGGCACGCCAGTTCGCCACCGGCCAGCAATGCCTGGTGATACGCAACGGCTGGTTCAGTTATCGCTGGAGCCAGATCCTTGAGACGGGCAACATCCCGGCGGCTGCTACGGTGCTGAAAGCCCGACCGGTCGAAACGGGTCGCCAGGCTGCCTACGCCCCGCCCCCTCTGGACGAAGTGCTGGCAGCCATTGCGGCTTCGAGGCCGCAGATTGTCTTCGCCCCCCACGTTGAAACCTCATCAGGAATTATCCTGCCCGACGAGTACCTGCGGGCCGTCGGCGACGCCGTGCATGCGGTGGGTGGGCTGTTCGTGCTGGACTGCATCGCTTCCGGCACGCTTTGGGTTGATATGCACAAGTGCGCCGTCGACCTGCTGATCAGCGCACCGCAAAAAGGCTGGAGCGCCTCCCCGTGCTGCGCCTTGGTGATGTTCAGTGCTCTGGCCCTTGAGCGCATCGAGCAGACGCAAAGCACCAGCTTCGCCTGCGACCTGAAAAAGTGGCTGCAGATCATGCAGGCCTACGAACAGGGCGGGCATGCCTACCATGCGACCATGCCCAGCGATTCCCTCGCGCGGTTCAACGATGTAATGAAAGAGACGCAAGCCTACGGTTTCGAAAAGGTCCGCGACGAACAACAGGCTCTGGGCGATCGGGTGCGCGCCATGTTGACCGGCAAAGGCTTCAAAAGCGTGGCCGCAGCCGGTTTTCAGGCCCCAGGCGTCGTGGTGAGCTACACCGATGATGCCGATATCAAAAACGGTAAGAAATTTGCCAGCCACGGTTTGCAGATCGCCGCCGGGGTGCCGTTGCAATGCGACGAACCGGCTGACTTCCAGACTTTCCGTATCGGTCTGTTCGGACTCGAAAAGCTGCACAACATCGAGCGTACGGTCAGCACCCTTGAGCAGGCACTGGATGAGGTGATGGTTAGCTAAGCCCTCACCTCGCCCGCAGCCAATACCGTTCCCGCCGATTCTGTCCGGCGGGAACCAACAAGCCTGATCAACCTGTCATAAATTCCATATCTTCTGGCAAATAGAAGACTTTTCCACCGTTCCAATAGTCGCTGAGGATCCGCGATGACAAGGCCAGCGTCGATTCGTCGCACCATTTAGCGCCAAAACCCCTTTCATTCTGATTTAGTGATTTAACTAGGTAGTTACCTAACTATATAATGCCCTCCTCATTTCAACGGGACATTCAACGTGAAGCAGAGTCAACGCCTCTCGGGCATATCAACATTCATTCTGGTCGGGCTGGGCGTGATCATCGCCCTGCTCGGCCTGGCACTGGCCGCTGGCGGTGTGAAATTGGTCAGCCTGGGAGGCTCCTGGTACTTCCTGGTGGGTGGTCTGGCGATGGCCATTTCCGGTCTGCTGATTGCACGCCGCAAGCCCGCCGGCGCCTGGCTGTTCGCGGCGTTCCTGCTGGGGACGGCGATCTGGGCAGTCATCGACGCAGGGCTGGTGTTCTGGCCGGTGTTCTCGCGTCTGTTCATGTTCAGCGCCGTGGGCCTGGTGGTCGCACTGGTCTATCCACTGCTTAAACGCGCCAATGGCGACGTTGCGGGCCGTGGTGCCTACGGTGTTGCCGCTGTTCTGGCGGTTGGATTGGCGGTAGCTGCCGGCAACATGTTCGTCGCGCACCCGACCGTCGCCCCTACCGGTACTGGCCCGGGCCTGACGCCGGTCGAGCCGGAAAAGGCGCAGAAAGACTGGGCGCACTACGGTAATACCGAGGGCGGCAGCCGCTTCGCCGCGCTGGACCAGATCAATCGCAGCAACGTCGACAAGTTGAAAGTCGCGTGGACCTACCACACCGGCGACATCGCCGAGAGCGATGGCAACGGCGCCGAAGACCAACTGACTCCGCTGCAGATCGGCAACAAAGTCTTCATCTGCACCCCGCACAACAACCTGATCGCGCTGGATGCCGACACCGGCAAAGAACTCTGGAAAAACGCGATCAACGCTCAATCCAAAGTCTGGCAGCGTTGCCGTGGCATGGCGTATTTCGACGCCAGCGCCGCCGTCGCCAAACCGGCCAGTTCGCCGGTTACCGAGACCCCGGTCGCACCCGCCGCCAACTGCACACGCCGTCTGCTGACCAACACCATCGACGCCCGCCTGATCGCGGTCGATGCCGACACCGGCGAGTTCTGCCAGGGTTTCGGCAACAACGGCCAGGTCGATCTGAAGGCCGGTCTGGGTGATGTTCCGGACAGCTACTATCAATTGTCCTCCGCGCCGCTGATGGCCGGCACTACCGTGGTGGTTGGCGGTCGTGTGGCCGACAACGTGCAGACCGACATGCCGGGCGGCGTGATCCGTGGTTTCGACGTGATGACCGGCGCGATGCGCTGGGCATTCGACCCGGGCAATCCGCAGGATAAAAAGGCACCGGCAGACGGCAGCACCTACGTGCGCAGCACGCCGAACAGCTGGGCGCCGATGTCCTATGACCCGGCGACCAACACGATCTTCCTGCCGATGGGCAGCTCGTCCACCGACATCTATGGTGTCGAGCGCAGCAAACTGGATCACACCTACGGCGCCTCGATCCTGGCGCTGGACGCCAACAGCGGCGAAGAAAAGTGGGTCTACCAGACCGTGCACAACGATCTCTGGGACTTCGACCTGCCGATGCAGCCAAGCCTGATCGATTTCACCAAGGACGGTAAAACCGTGCCGGCGGTGGTGATCGGCACCAAGGCCGGGCAGATTTACGTGCTCGACCGTGCCACCGGCAAACCACTGACCGACGTTAAAGAAGTACCGGTCAAGGCGTCGAACATCCCGAACGAACCCTACTCGCCAACCCAGCCGAAATCGGTCGGCATGCCGCAGATCGGTGCCCAGCACCTGACCGAATCGGACATGTGGGGCGCCACGCCGTACGACCAGTTGCTGTGCCGGATCGACTTCAAGTCGATGCGCTACGACGGGCTGTACACCGCGCCGGGTACTGACAAATCCCTGAGTTTCCCGGGCTCGCTGGGCGGCATGAACTGGGGCAGCATCTCGACTGACCCGGTGCACGGCTTCATCTTCGTCAACGACATGCGCCTGGGTCTGTGGATTCAGATGATCCCGTCGCAGAACACAGGCAAGGCAACCTCTGGTGGCGAAGCGTTGAACACCGGTATGGGCGCCGTGCCGCTGAAAGGCACGCCTTACGCAGTGAACAAAAACCGCTTCCTGTCGGTCGCCGGCATTCCGTGCCAGGCCCCGCCGTTCGGTACGCTGACCGCCATCGACATGAAAACCCAGAAAGTCGCCTGGCAAGTTCCGGTCGGCACCGTTGAAGACACCGGCCCGCTGGGCATCCGCATGCACCTGCCGATCAAGATCGGTCTGCCAACCCTCGGCGGCACGCTGTCGACCCAGGGCGGCCTGATCTTCATCGCCGGCACCCAGGACTTCTACCTGCGCGCGTTCAACAGCGGCAACGGTGAAGAAGTCTGGAAAGCGCGTCTGCCAGTCGGCAGCCAGGGCGGCCCGATGACGTATGTATCGCCGAAAACCGGCAAGCAATACGTGGTCATCACCGCTGGTGGCGCTCGTCAATCGACCGACCGTGGCGACTACGTGATGGCGTACGCCCTGCCGTAAACCGCAGCGCCCTCCTTCACTTCACTTGTGCGCGGCACCTTCGGGTGCCGCGTCGTTTCATGTCCTTCGCTCTGGATTTCAGCAATGTCATTGGCTGTTCGCTTTTCCCACGCCGGGGTCTTCACCGGCATGCTGTTCGGTCTCACCTGCGGCGCTGCCCTGCCCGCCCTCGCCGATACCGATTCGAACGTGTTCACCCGCAACACCCTGACCGGCGACTGGGGCGGCCTGCGTCATCAGCTCGATGAAGATGGCATCAAGTTCACCGGCGACTATACCGGCGAAACCGCCTACAACGCCGACGGCGGCCTGCATCGCTCGGCGCGTTATTCGCAGAACATCAAGCTCGGTGCGCAGTTCGACCTGAGCAAACTGTACGGCGTCGACAACGCCGGCAAGATCCAGTTGAGCATCAACGACCGACGCGGCAACAGTGCCTCCGAAGATCTGGTCGGCAACCGTCTGCCGATCCAGGAAAACTACGGCGGCCTCTACACCCGCCTGACCGAGCTGAGCTACGAGCGCAGCCTGTTTACCCCGGCGCTGAACGTCAAGCTCGGCTACATGGCCATGGGCAACGACCTCGGCGGCCTCGACAGCGGCATCCTCTGCAACTTCATGAACGCCGGTTTCTGCGGCCATCCGCTGAACATGTCCGGTGGCAGCGGCTGGACCAACTACCCCAACGCCCACCTCGGTGTGCGGGTGAAATATGACCTCTCCCCTGCCTGGCAACTGCGCGTGGCCGCGTTTAACGTCGACCCGGAAAGTAACGGCAACTCCAGCCGCGCCTGGCACCTGGGCCCGAAACACACCACCGGCACCGTGGTGCCGATCGAGCTGGTCTACAAGCAGGCAGGCAAACTGCCCGGCGAGTACAAGGTCGGTTATTACTACGACAGCTCCGACGTTAAACGCATCGGCAGTGACAAGGAAGTGTCCGGACGCGGCGGCCACTACGTCCTGATCGACCAGGCCGTCTGGGCCTCGGACACCTCCGAAGGCCGCAGCCTGCACGCCTTCGGCCAATACTCGGCGGCCAGCGAAGCAGCCTCGCCGTTCAGCAAGTGGTACGGCACCGGCCTGGTGCTGTACAAACCGTTCGAAGGCCGCCCTCGCGACACCGTTGCCCTCGGCTACGGCCGCGCAGTACCGAACCCGCGCAGCCGCGATGTGCAGCAAGACGCCGCGCTGGACAATGGCGCAGCGTTTCCAAACCTGGACAGCGCCGAGCAATTGATCGAACTCGGTTACGGCTATCAGGCCACGCCTTGGCTGACGCTGCGCCCGAATATGCAGTACATCATCGAGCCGGGCGCGTTTTCCGGGAAGGACATCGACAATGCATTGGTGTTTGGATTGCAGGTGAAAGCCGCACTCTGACACCAACATTTGCCGACCACAAAAAAAGCACCCGAAGGTGCTTTTTTTGTGGGTGCCGCCAAACGAATCAACCCGCGAAGTTGGCCCGCGCTGCGTGCAGTTTCTTGTAGCTCTCGATCAGACGCAGGTGCCGATCCAGCCCTTCCAGCTTCATGCTGGTCGGCGTCAGACCGTAGAAGCGCACGCTGCCGTTGACCGAACCGATCGCCGCATCCATGCGTTCGTCGCCAAACATGCGGCGGAAGTTGGCTTCGTAGTCTTCCAGCTCCAGATCTTCGTCCAGCTCCATTTCCAGCACCACGTTGACCGCTTGATAGAACAAGCCGCGCTCGACGGTGTTGTCGTTGTATTGCAGGAAGGCTTCGACCAGATCCTTGGCCTGCTCGTACTTCTGCAAGGCGAGGTAGATCTGCAGGCGCAGTTCGAGGATGGTCAACTTGCCCCATGGGGTGTTGTCGTCGAACTCGATGCCGATCAGCGTGGTGATGTCGGTGTAATCGTCCAGTTCGCTGTGTTCCAGGCCTTTGGCGAGGTTGCGCAGACCGACTTTGCTCAGGTTGTGCAGGTTGAGGATGTCGGCACGGAATTGCAGCGCTTTGTTGGTGTTGTCCCAGATCAGGTCTTCTACCGGATAGATCTCCGAATAGTCCGGTACCAGAATGCGGCAAGCCTTGGCGCCGATGTGCTCGTAGACCGCCATGTAGACTTCCTTGCCCATGTCTTCGAGGATGCCGAACAGCGTCGCGGCTTCTTCGGCGTTGGAGTTTTCGCCGTTGCCGGAGAAATCCCACTCGACGAATTCGAAGTCGGCCTTGGCGCTGAAGAAACGCCACGACACCACGCCGCTGGAATCGATGAAGTGCTCGACGAAGTTGTTCGGCTCGGTCACGGCCTGGCCCGAGAAGGTCGGCTGCGGCAGATCGTTGAGGCCTTCGAAGCTGCGGCCCTGCAGCAACTCGGTAAGGCTGCGTTCCAGCGCCACTTCGAAGCTCGGGTGCGCGCCGAACGAGGCGAACACGCCGCCGGTGCGCGGGTTCATCAGCGTCACGCACATCACCGGGAATTCACCGCCCAGGGACGCGTCCTTGACCAGCACCGGGAAGCCCTGCTCTTCCAGCGCCTTGATCCCCGCGAGGATGCCCGGGTACTTCGCCAGTACCTCTTGCGGCACGTCCGGCAGGGCCATTTCGCCTTCGAGGATTTCGCGTTTGACCGCCCGCTCGAAGATCTCCGACAGGCACTGTACCTGGGCTTCAGCCAGGGTGTTGCCGGCGCTCATGCCGTTGCTGAGAAACAGGTTTTCGATCAGGTTGGACGGGAAGTACACCACCTCGTTGTCCGACTGGCGCACGAACGGCAGCGAGCAGATGCCGCGCTGGGTGTTGCCGGAGTTGGTGTCGTACAGGTGCGAGCCGCGCAGTTCGCCGTCGCGGTTGTAAATGCCCAGGCAATATTCGTCGAGGATTTCCGCAGGCAACTCGTCTTTGGCGCCGGGCTTGAACCAGCGCTCGTCCGGGTAATGCACGAACTCGGCATTGGCGATGTCTTCGCCCCAGAACTGATCGTTATAGAAGAAGTTGCAGTTCAGCCGCTCGATGAACTCGCCCAGCGCCGAGGCCAGCGCGCCCTCTTTGGTGGCGCCCTTGCCGTTGGTGAAGCACATCGGCGACTGCGCATCGCGGATGTGCAGCGACCAGACGTTGGGCACGATGTTGCGCCACGAAGCGATTTCGATCTTCATGCCCAGGTCGGCCAGAATCCCCGACATGTTGGCGATGGTCTGTTCCAGCGGCAGGTCCTTGCCGGCAATGCAGGTGCCCGCGCCGGACGTGGAAGCCGGCATCAGTAGCGCCTGGGCATCCGCGTCGAGGTTCTCGACTTCCTCGATCACGAACTCCGGCCCGGCCTGCACCACCTTCTTCACCGTGCAACGGTCGATGGAGCGCAGGATGCCCTGGCGATCCTTCTCGGAGATGTCCGCCGGCAGCTCGACCTGGATCTTGAAGATCTGGTTGTAGCGGTTTTCCGGATCGACAATGTTGTTCTGCGACAGACGAATGTTTTCGGTCGGGATATTGCGGGTGCTGCAGTACAACTTTACGAAGTAAGCCGCGCACAAGGCCGACGACGCCAGGAAATAGTCGAACGGACCCGGTGCAGAGCCATCGCCCTTGTAACGGATCGGTTGGTCGGCCACCACCGTGAAGTCATCGAACTTGGCTTCGAGTCGGAGGTTGTCGAGAAAATTGACCTTGATTTCCATGCGGGTTACCAGAATAGCGGGCTAAACAAATTGGCCGCCATTATCCGGCTTTTGAGCGTGAAGTCTTGTGCTTTTGCGCAACGGGGCCTGAGTGGTCAGACACCTTTGGCGAACTTCTGAACATCTCGAAGCTGAAGATGTTCTAGATTGAAGAAGTACCGGATCAAGGACGAGCAAATGGACATCTCCAGCCGTGCGACGTCGTTACCCACCCTGCAAGGCTCTGTTACCCGGCGCCTGGCCATTGCAGTGGGCGCGCTGTTCATTGCCGGAGTGATGGCGGCGACCGCTGCGTTGCTCGGCATTGCTACTCAACTGGATGAGGATGACGTCAACGACGTGCGGTTCTATTCGGCCCGGGCGCTGGAAAACCGGATTACCGCATCCAAGAACTACATCACCAGTTACGCCTATTGGACGACAGCGTATGAACGTTTGAGCGGTACGGTCGACACGAACTGGGCGTACACCGAGCAGAACATGGGCAAGACCCTGTTTACCAGCGACGGCTATGACGGTCTGTTCGTGCTGGATCGGGAACGCACCAAATACGCCGTCGTTCGCGGGCAAATGCTCGATGCGCAAATGCCCCAGTTCCTTCAGCTTTCGGCGAACAGTCTGGTTGAGCAAGTGCAGAGTCAGCCCGACCTGACCAAGCCCGTCAGTACTTATTCATTGTTCGAAGACTGGCCGGCGCTGGTCACCGCAGCGGCGATCCTTCCCAACGATGAGCGTCCGGTGGGCGAACCACAAATGACCTCGGTGCTGGTATTCGTCGACAAGCTGACGCCCACCAAGTTGCGCAAGATCGGCAGCGGGTACGGGCTGAACAATCTGTCGCTGGCTCCGGACGACAGCATCGACCCGGGCCAGCCCCGCGTCCCGCTGGACAGCACCGGATACAGCCTCGTTGCGGATCTGGAGCGACCGGGCCTGCATCTGCTTTGGTCGTTGTTGCCCACCCTCGGCTCTGCTTTGATTGTGTTGATGGCGCTGACAGCCTGGTTCTTTCGCCATGCGTTGCGTTCCTCGCGCTATGTCGATAACAGCTTTGAAGCGATGCAGGCCTCGAATCAGGCACTGCTGGCGTCCAACCGCGCACTGGAAGCCAGCGAGGAGCGCTTCCGGGCGGTCGCCGAAGCGGCGTCCGACTGGATCTGGGAAGTGGATGAAGCGTTGTCCATCACCTATCTGTCGACCCGGTTCAGTGCAGTCACCGGCTATCCGCAGGCCCAATGGATCGGGAAGCACATCGGGCACTTGCTTGTCTGCGACACCACTCCGCTGGATCTGTGGCTGAAGAAACTCGATGAGGAGAGCAACGCCAGCGACCTGCGCTGCACCTACCGTGACCGCAAGGAACAACAGCGCCACTGCCGCCTCTCGGCCAGGCCCATCGTAGAAAGAGCGGCAGTCGTCGGCTATCGCGGCACGGCCAGCGACATCACCGATGAAGTCGCCGCCCATGCGCAGATCCAGCATCTGTCCTTGCATGACGCGCTGACGGGACTGCCCAACCGCAACAAACTGTCGCGCTATCTGGACGACGCTCTGCTGCTCAAGGAGCACGCCCCGCCGGTGTCGCTGTTGATGATTGACCTGGACAATTTCAAGCCGATCAACGATTCCCTCGGCCACCCTGCCGGCGATGCGGTGTTGCAAGAGGTTGCCGGCCGTCTGCGCGAATGCACGCGTGACCACGATATCGTCGCCCGTCTGGGCGGTGACGAGTTCGTCGTTGTGCTCTGCGGCATGGACACGCATCAGGAGATCGACAGATTCTGCACACGCCTGATCGGCAGCCTGCATCAGCCCATCCACTTCGAACAGCAACCGTTGCACATCGGCGCCAGTGTCGGAATCGCCCTGAGCCGGCGTCACGGGTACGTGGCCAGTGAGCTGATCCGTTGCGCAGACATTGCGCTGTACCAGGCCAAATCCGAAGGCAAGAACACCTGGTGCTATTTCGAAGCGCACATGAGCGATCAGATCCAGACCCGCCGGCAGATGGAGGACGACCTTCGAAGGGCCCTGACGAACAATGAGTTCGTGCTGCACTATCAACCCCGATACAAGGTCGATGGCAAGGAAATCGTCTCGGTCGAGGCACTGGTGCGTTGGCAGCATCCTGCCAAAGGGTTGCTCGGGCCGGATTTATTCATTCCGCTGGCCGAACAGACAGACCTGATTGTTCCCTTGGGTCGCTGGGTCCTGCGTGAGGCTTGTGAAACGGCACTGACCTGGCCGGCGGACATTCTCCTGTCGGTCAACCTGTCACCTGCGCAGTTTGCGATCAGCGATGTGGTCGAAGATGTACGCGAAGTGCTGGTGGGTACTCGCTTCCCGGCCAGCCGGTTGGAGCTGGAAATCACCGAGAACGTAATGCTCAACGACACGGACGGCGCGTTGACCACCATGACCGCGCTCAAGGAACTGGGCGTGCGCCTGAACATGGATGACTTCGGCACCGGTTATTCCTCCCTTGGCTATCTGCGGGCCTACCCGTTCGATGGCATCAAGATCGACAAACGCTTCATCGCGTCCATCAGCACCGGCGCCAATGATCGTGCGGTGGTGCAGGCCATCATCGGACTGGGTAAAGCGATGGGGCTGACCGTGACCGCCGAAGGCGTCGAAACCGAGGAACAACTGGACATCCTGGGCAAGGATCAATGCAACGAAGTCCAGGGTTATTACATGAGTCGCCCTATCGACAAGGCGGCCTTCGCCAGTCTTCTGCAAACATCAAGAGCCGCGGCGGTCGATCCTTCCAGACAGCGAAAAGGCCGGGTGACCTGAGGACGCTGACTCAGCACATCCGCTCAATCGCGGCGCGACTGTTTGCTTCAGTATCCGGCGACTTCCATCACGGCCGGTCACTGACACATGAAAGGTTTCATGCAACCGCGTTTCGCCCTGGCACTGTTGTATTGCGCAATGGCCGACTCGGCATTCGCCAGCGGTTTTCTCGACGACGCCAAGACCGAAGTGCTCAGCCGCAACTTCTACCTGAGCAACGACTACCGCTCGCCCTCTCCCGCCGGGAAAAACTACAAACAGGAATGGGCTCAGGGGTTTATCGGCACTTTCGCATCCGGTTTCACCGAAGGAACCGTTGGATTTGGCCTCGATGCCCACGCCTTTTATGGTCTGAAACTCGATGGCGGCAAAGGGCACTCCGGCACGGGACTGTTGCCGGTGGACAGTGACGGCCGTAGTGAAAGCGACTATTCCAGCGCCGGTGGTGCGCTGAAGTTGAAGACTTCGACGACCACCCTCGCCTTCGGTGAAATGACCGTGGAAACGCCGGTGTTCGACACCTCGGACAAGCGCCTGCAACCGGAATATGCCACGGGGTTTCTGCTCGACAGCCGCGAGATCGATAACGCGCGCGTTGTGGCCGGGCGTTTCACGACGTTCAAGAATCAGGACAGTTCTTCCGGCAAAGGCGACTTTCAGGGCTATGGCGCCAGCACCCAAGGCGAAAGCATCAGCTTCATCGGCACCGACCTGTTCAGCGACAGCCCGGTGGGCGGTGCGCTGTATGCGTCCGACCTGAGCGACACCTGGCGCCAGTACTACGCCAACCTGCATTTCAAACAGTCCGGTCTGCTGCTCGACGCCAACGTCTACCACACCCGCGACACCGGTCAGGCACTGGCCGGCGACATCGACAACACCGCGTTCAGCCTCTCGGGCAAATACACCTTCGGTGCCCACGCGGTGATGCTCGGCTGGCAACGCATCAATGGCGACACGCCGTTCGATTTTGTCGGTGGCGATTCGATTTACCTGGCCAACTCGATCAAATACGCCGACTTCAACGGTGCCCACGAGCGCTCCTGGCAAGCGCGCTACGACCTCGATCTCGGGGCCTTCGGCATTCCCGGGCTGAATTTCATGACCCGCTACGTCGCCGGCAGTCATATCGACGGCACCCACGCGCCCAAGGGCGGCGCCTATAACCCGTTTGACGCGGACAGCGGCCAATACCAGCCACAGCAAGGGGACGGCGGCAAACACTGGGAGCGCGACATCGATCTGCGCTACATCGTCCAGTCCGGCGCGGCCAAGGATCTGTCGCTGCAGCTGTCCCATGTTTCGCACCGGGCCAACAGCGCCCAGGCGGGCGATGACATCGACCGGATCTACGTGGTGATCCAGTACCCGTTGGGCTTTTGAGGGAAATTGGCGGAAGGCAGCCGGAGTCGAACCTGCCCGGGAACGGATGCCGTCCCCAACCGGGTTTGAAGCCCGGCCGCGCCACCGGGCGCGATTGCCTTCCTTGAACTCAGTCGGCGCCGGGGTTGGCCAGCGCACTGTCGATGCGGATTTGCCGGCCTTCGCCGGCGCGCCGGGTCAGGCCCAGCCGATCGAAGTATTCAAGGATCTGAATACTGCGCTTGCGTCCCAAGCCTAGCGCATCGCGGAATGCCGTGACTTCGATCTGCGGATTTTCTTCGGCCAGGCGCAGCAGCACTGCCGCCATTTGCCGCAGCGTGATGTCGGTGACAAACAGGTCGCGCACCACTTGATGCATCACGCCAAGGCGCGCCAGTTTGCGCAGCAGCAAACGCACGATCGCATCTTCCTGACCGACGACTTTCGCCACATCACGAACCCACGGCGGATCGAAACCAGCCTGCTCGAACAATGGCTGCAGCGCCTGCCACAGGGTTTCGTCGTCGGCGCTCAGGCGCACCTGATGATCTGGCAAATGCAGCCACGGGCCGCTGGCGACCAGTGAACCGGCGCCGAGCAGTTCTTCCAGCAGGCTGATGAAGGTCGCGCGTTCGAGGCTCAAACCGCTGAAACGCCGCAGACGGTCGCGGTCCGGGCCCATCTGATCGGGCTCCAGCTCATGAAAGCGCGCCAGCTGTTCCAGCAAAGTGAACTTGAGCATGCCCCAGCGCTGCGCATTGAACAGCACCGGGCCCTGACGGGTTTCGATCAGGCGAACGTTTTCCGGCAGTGACCAACTGTCACGCGGACGATTGAACTGGCGCTCCAGGCGCTGCGGATCGAGGCCGCTTTCGCTGTATTCCAGCAGCGTCGGCAAAGCCTGTTCCAGCTCGGAGCTGATCGCCAGCACACGCAGTTGCGCCAGCCGTTCCGGGCTGCGCCGTTGGCGGGCCGGGGCGAAAGGATCGAGCACACGCCCGCCGCCGAGCGTTCGCTGGGCGCTGGCGTCACGCAGGATCAGCGGATCACCGTGGACGCCGTGCACCGGGACGTTGGTCAGCAGTTGCGCAAACATGCGCTCGCCAGGTGCCAGGCTTGAACCCTCCAGCAAGGCGACCCGGGCGATCACGTCCTGCGTGCCGAGGTGCAGGTGCACTGGCTGGAAGTGCTGGAAAACCCGCTCGCCCGGCAGCAGCCGGAATTCGATGTCCAGCCGCTGGGTCGGTGCGTGCAGCCATTCGGCGAGCAACCATTGGCCGCGATGGATCTGCCCGAGTTCCAGACGATCCGCGCTGATGTTCAGGGCCACGCGCTGGCCGGCGAAGGCTTGTTCGGCGGCTTGATTCTGCGCATGCAGGCCCCTGACCCGCACGGTTTTGCCCGCCGGGCCGAGGCTGAGCTTGTCCCCCACGGCGACCGAGCCCGAAAGCGCCGTCCCCGTCACCACGATACCGGCGCCGGCGACGCTGAACGCCCGGTCGATGGCCAGGCGAAATCCGCCTTCGCGACTGCGCTCCTCGCTTTCTATTTGCTGCAACGCTTCGCGCAGCGCGTCGACGCCCTCGCCTGTCACGCTGGAAACCGTCAGCAGCGGTGCTTCGGCATAGGGCCCGGTTGCCAGCAGGCTTTCAACTTGCCGGCGAACCTCGTCCACCCTGCCCGCCTCGACCCGGTCGCACTTGGTGATTGCCACCAACGCCCGTGGAATGCCCAGCAGCTCGACAATCGCCAGATGTTCGCGGGTCTGCGGCATCACGCCGTCATCCGCCGCCACCACCAGCAACACCAGATCGATGCCTTGCGCCCCGGCCAGCATGTTGTGGGTGAATTTCTCGTGGCCCGGCACGTCGATGAAACCGGTCAGTCCGGCGCCGGGCGCCAGTTCTGCGTACAGATAACCGAGGTCGATGGTCATCCCGCGTTCGCGCTCCTGCGGGCGGCGGTCGCCGGTCTGCCCGGTCAGCGCTTCAAGCAGCGACGTCTTGCCGTGGTCGATGTGCCCTGCCGTGCCGACGATCACGTTGGCAACTGCCCGAGTTGCGCTTGCCACGCCGGTTCATCGTCGAGTTGCCGCAGATCTAGCCACAACGCATCGTCATCAATGCGTCCGAGCACCGGGATCGGCAAGGCGCGCAGCGCGGCTTCCAGATTCAGCAGGCAACGGCCGCGCAGGCGTTTCGATACTTGCGGGCGCAGACACAATGCTGCGCTTGGCAGACGCGCCACCGGTTGGCTGCCGCTGCCGATCATGCCCAACGCAGGCTCCGCCGTGACGGTCCAGCCCTCGCCCAGCAGTTCGGCCAAGGCCGGTTGCAGGCGTTCGGCCTGGACCAGAATCTCGGCTTGCGGGCGGGTCAGCAGGCGCAGGCTCGGCAAGCGCTCGGCCAGACGATCCGGGTCGCGATAGAGTCCGAGCACCGCTTCGAGTGCGGCCAGGGTCAGTTTGTCGACCCGCAAGGCGCGTTTCAGCGGGTTTTTCTTGATCTTCGCGATCAAGTCCTTGCGCCCGACGATCACCCCCGCCTGCGGCCCGCCGAGCAATTTGTCGCCGCTGAAGGTGACGATGTCGGCGCCATCGAGCAGCGCCTGACGCACCGTCGGTTCCGCTGGCAGACCCCAGCGGGTCAGGTCCAGCAGACTGCCGCTGCCCAGGTCTTCGAGCAGCGGCAGGTCATGCCGATGGGCCAATGTCGCCAGTTCGGAAGTCGGCACCCGGGCGGTGAAGCCTTCGATGCTGTAGTTGCTCGCGTGCACGCGCATGATCAGGCCGCTGCGGGGGCCGATTGCGGCTTCGTAGTCGCGGGCATGGGTGCGGTTGGTGGTGCCGACCTCGTGCAGGCGCACGCCAGCGCGGCTCATGATGTCGGGGATGCGGAACGCGCCGCCGATCTCGATCAGCTCGCCCCGGGAAATGATGCCTTCCTTGCGCGCGCCGAGGCTGTTGAGGGTCAGCAGCACGGCGGCGGCATTGTTGTTGACCACGGTCACGGCTTCGGCGCCGGTGAGTTCGCGGATCAGGCCTTCGATCAGGTCGTCGCGGTCACCGCGCTTGCCGCTGGCCAGATCGAACTCCAGATTCAAGGGGTAGCGTGCCGCGAGCTGCACCGCGTCGATGGCTTCTTCGGGCAACAAGGCGCGCCCGAGGTTGGTGTGCAGCACCGTGCCGGTCAGGTTGAACACCCGACGCACCTGGCTGCGCTGCTTGAGCGCAAGACGTTCGGCAACCCTTCCCGCCAGCGCTTCAGGGCTGATTTCAACGGCGGTCAATTGCCCCGCCACCACCGCTTCGCGCAAGTCATCCAGTAACTGGCGAAACCCCGTCAACAGCGCCTCACGCCCATAACGCTCGGCCAATGGCTGGCACGCGGGGTGGCGCAACAGGCTGTCAATCGACGGTAACCGCAGGGCAACACTCACGGACATCAGGCACTCCCGAAATCGAAATACGCCTGATGATGTTAGACCACCCTGCTTCTAGCGCAGCGCGGCCCTCTGAACCGGTACATAGGTTTGACTCAGGTCCGTGGCCCATCCATCGAGTACGGCTTTCACGTTATCGGGCGTCATGACCTGTTTGTCGTTTTCCAACGGTATTCCCTTGCCCTTGCGCACCACCTCGGCCACGACCTCCCCGGTCGAACCATCCTCGAAGGACACTTCCGTGGCGATCTCGCTGTCCCGGTCACGAATGCCGGTAGCGGTGCTCACCCCGGCCGCGACTAGCGTCACCGGCAGCCATTCATAAAAGCGCAGGCCCTGAGTACTGGCGGCAACCTGGGTGATGGCCGGTTTGACGATCAGCGTGTTCGGACCGGGTTTTGATGCCAGCGGCAGCACCTTGCCCAGCTCCAGCCTGAGGGCTGCGTCGTAATAATGCGTCACGCCCGACAAGGTACTTTGGGGAATGCGCGGCGAAGGCTGGGGCCGTGGATAGAACTGGCTCGGCGCCAGATAAACCTGGGTGTAGCGCCCCCTCGCCAATGTCGGGCTGACCCAGCTCAGAATCTTCTGCCCCGAAGCGGTCTGCCCTTCCTTGAGCACGCTGTAATCCCGTAGAAACCCGGCCTGCGGTTCGGTCGGAAGCTTCTTGCTGCTGCACGCCGACAGGCTGAGGGTGGCGGCAAACAACACGGCCAGTGAGCGATGGTTACTCATCGAGGGTGTTTCCTTTTTCAGGCGTGGACGTGGTTGTGCGGGGTGTTGTCGGAGCATTCGATGCGCAACTGGCCGTGGGTCATGATCCATTGGATGAATTCGGCGGTAGGAATCGTGTGCAGGTATTCGACCCAATGGGCCTCGGTCGGGCTGAACCGTTCGAAATAGCGGCGCAGAATCAACTGGCTCTGATCGTTGGCCAGCCCCAGGCACGTCTCCTGGAACAGGATCGGCGTGTCCGGGCCCGGTGCGGTGGTGCGCTGGGTCAGGATCAACGGACGCACGGCGCCATGGTCCCGGGTGATGTAGCCGCTGTTCATGTCCTTCATGTTGAGCCCCCTTGGTTGGAAGGCGTGCAGAGTGCCTGCGGATGTTTGCCCGACGATGTCCGGCTGATGTCCGCGCTGAAGGAATGTTGCAGGATTGAAATATATGACCGGCGAATCGAAATGGTTTTAGATGCGCTTCTTTTTGGGTTCATGGATTGCGTAAACGTGAGCAGATTGCTGATCGTCGATGACGACGGGGAAATTCTGTCCTTGCTGAAGAAATTCTTCGTTCAGCACGGCTATCAGGTCGATGTCGCCGCCCATGGCGAGGCCATGTGGGCGGCCATTGCGCAGGCGCGGCCGGACACGATCATTCTCGACCTGATGATGCCCGGCGAGGGAGGCTTGAGCCTGTGCCAGAAGGTCCGGGCGCAGATGGGCATCCCGATCATCATGCTCACCGCCATGGCCGAACTCAGCGACCGCATTGTCGGCCTGGAACTGGGCGCCGACGACTACCTGACCAAGCCCTTCGCCCCACAGGAACTGCTGGCCCGGGTGCGCGCCCTGCAACGTCGGGTCGGTGAGAGCACGCCGTCCGGCGCCGAGCCTTCACGGCCGGTCATGGCCTTCGCCGGTTGGCATCTGGACATCACCTGCCGCGAACTGCGCTCGCCCGAAGGCGTGATGATTCCGATGTCCGCCGGCGAATTCGACCTGTTGCTGGTGTTGCTCGAACATCCGCAACGCATTCTGACCCGCGAACAACTGATCGACCTGACCCACGGCCAGGGCCACGACGCCTATGACCGCAGCATCGACGTGCAGATCAGTCGGCTGCGGCGCAAGATCGAACCGGACAGCAAACGCCCGGACCTGATCCGCACCGTGCGCAACGGCGGCTACATGTTCACCGCCAAGGTCAGCCGCTCATGATCGGCCGGATGCTGCGGCGCGACACCCTCAGTCGGCGGATTGCCCTGACGATCGTCGCGGCGATGCTCGCTTCTCTGCTGCTCAATGCGCTGTTCGTTCAGGTTGCGGGGATCTGGGCCCGGCCGCCGATCGAGCGCACCGGGCTGCTGGAACAGATTGCCGCCACCACCCGAGTGATCGAGGCAGCGCCGGCAAACTTGCGCCCGCAACTGGCCAGCGCCGCCAGCAGCCCGATGCTTGAAGTGCTGTGGAATCCCCGTCGGGTCGACTTCGGTCTGCCGGGGGAAGGCGAACAGGTCGAGACTGGAAAAGTGCCGGCGCTGCGGCAGTTGCTTGGCGATGACCGACAGATCGACGTATTCAACCCCGATGACTGGCCCGCCGGCAGCCCTCGCGCGCATTACATGGCGCTGGTGCGGTTGGCGGACAACAGCTGGTTGTCTTTCACGCCGCCGGAGCGCAGTTGGGGCCTGAGCCTGAACGTGCGGATTGCCGTGATCGTTGCCCTGGGACTGGTCGCCACGCTGCTGGTCGCCTGGCTCGCCACACGGCAACTGGCCCAGCCGTTACAGCGCTTTGCCCATGCCGCGCGGCGTTTCGGCGGGGACCTGAAAGCGCCGCCGATCCATCTCGAAGGCCCGCACGAAATCCGTCAGGCCATCGTCGCCTTCAACACGATGCAGGCGCAGATCCAGCATTTCATCGGCGAACGCACGCACATGCTGGCCGCCATTTCCCACGACTTGCGTGCGCCGCTGACCCGGATGCGTCTACGCAGCGAATTCATGGAAGACCTCGACCATCAGGGCAAACTGATCCGTGACATCGAGGAAATGCAATCGATGATCAACGCCGCCCTGGCGTTCTTCCGGGAAGATACCCACCTGGAGCAATCCACCGCGTTCGATCTGTCGGAGTTGCTGCAAACCATCGTCGATGACTACCGCGATCAGCACCTCGACATCGGTTTCATAGGTCCGGCACATGTGGTGTATGACGGCCGGCCGCTGGGCATCAAACGGGTCATCGTCAATCTGCTGGATAACGCCGTGAAATACGGACAGCGCCCGAGTGTGGTGCTCAGTTGCGATGACGCATCGATTCGCATCGAGGTCATTGACGAGGGGCCGGGGATTCCCGAGGACGCGCTGGAGCGGGTGTTCGATCCGTTTTTCCGTCTCGAGACCTCGCGCAACCGCGACACCGGTGGCGTCGGGCTCGGTCTTTCGGCGGCACGGGGAATCATTCGTGAACAGGGTGGCGAACTCAGTTTGCGCAATCGCCGCAGCGGCGGCTTACGCGCACGGGTTGAATTGCCCCATCGCTGAGGGTTATTCGTCGCCGGGTGCCAAAAGCAGATTTGGCGCCAAGCGCTGATAACCGTCCTGAGCCAGGCGCATGTCGAGCAACAGACTGCCCAGATCCGCCGACAGCGCCTCGCCCTCCCCGTCGTTCTCCAGATACAGCAACTTCAGGTAGCTGTTGCAGCCCGGACAGACTTCGGCGCGCAACGGCGCCTGATTGGCGGCGTGGCGGTCATCCTCGAGGCTCAGGTATTCAAGCCCTTTGCTCTGCTCGCAATACACGCACTTGACCCGCACCACATGCCATTCGCAGGCGCACAGCGAACACACCAGATAACGCAGGCCGTTGTGCTTGCCGCGATGGCGGATCACCCCCACCATGGCCGGCGAACCGCAGGCCGGGCACTGGCTGAGGCTGTCGCCGGGCGTCAGTTGCAGGTTTGGAACGCTGAGCAGCCAGTGACTCCACGCCGCTTGCAGCGCCGCCCCGAGAAACGGCACCAGCGCCGCCGGCACCAGCGAATACTGGCCGCTGACCAGCGCCACGGCCCAGGCACGCAACTGGCCGGGGTTGGCTATGCGCAGCGTGGTCACGGCCTCGACCACCGCGGGTTGTTCGGGGGCGAAATAACGCTGGAGCAAGGCCTCTAGATACAGCTGCCAGATGTCCTCGCGAATCAGGGTGTCGGCGGCGAACGGTGGCATGCCGTGTTGCCGGCAGACTTCCAGCCGCTGTTCATCAAGCGGCGCGGTCGAGGGCGGATCATCGAGGATCTGCTGCTGGACATGGCACAAACCGGCGATCAAGCGCAGGTAATCGGCCAGCGGATGCTCTTCGGCCAAGCGTTCCAGACGCTGGGCCCGCAGCATGAACAGGTTGTGCGGCGGCAGGTGCAGAAACGGCGGCGAACTGGCCGCCGCTTCGATTTCTCCGGGTTCAAGGATGGTTGGCAAACGTCAGCCCTTTTTCGTGACCGGCCGCTCTGGCGGATCTTGGCTTTCCACCTCGCGATACCAGAGTGCATGGTGTTTCCTGGCCCAGGCGCGGCTGACCCAGCCGTGCATCATCGCGTCCACCGAGCCCTTGATCCAGATCCCGGCATAGATGTGAACGATGATGCTCAGGATCAGCACAAATCCCGCCAGTGCGTGCAGCAACATCGCCCAGCGGATCGTGGTGATGCCGAAGTAATGACTGAAATACGCGCGCCAGATCACCAGCCCCGTGAACAGCAATCCGAGCATGCACAGCAGTAAAGTCCAGAACAGCAGCTTTTGCCCGGCGTTGTACTTGCCCACCGCCGGCACGGTTTCCTCGTCGTTGACCAGCACCCGGTCAATGCGTCGCAGCCACTTCCAGTCGTTGTCGATGAAGAAGTTCGAGCGCCAGAAACGAAACACCAGGCCAAGGAAGAACACGAACATCAGCACGCCCATGAACGGGTGCAGGATCCGCGTCCACGGCCCGCCGCCAAACAGGTGGGTCAGCCAGAACATCGACGGATGAAACAGCGCCAGCCCCGACAGCCCGGCCATGAAGAACAGAATCGCCACCAGCCAGTGATTGGTGCGCTGGTTGGCGGTGTAGCGCAGTATCGTCTTGTTGCTCATGGCCGGCCCTCCCCGCGTGGGTCGAAGGTGTGCACCGCCGGGTCGACAACGTGCACCGAGGTGTCGGGCGGTTCGGGATGTTCATCTTCCTCGACCCGGTTCGGGCCGATCCGCACGTAATGGAAGAACCCGGCCAGCACCGCCGCGCCCATGGCCAGCAACGCCAGCGGTTTGCTGATGCCTTTCCACAGACCTACCAGCGGGCTGATCTCTGGGTTGTCCGGCAGACCGGCGTAGATTTTCGGGGTGTCCGCGTGGTGCAGCACGTACATGACGTGGGTGCCGCCGACGCCTGCCGGGTCATACAGGCCGGCATTGTCGAAGCCACGGCTTTTCAGGTCGACGATGCGTTCGGCAGCGTGGGTTTTCATGTCGTCCTTGGTGCCGAACACGATCGCCCCGGTCGGGCAGGTTTTCACGCAGGCCGGTTCCAGCCCCACCGCCACCCGGTCCGAACACAGGGTGCATTTGTAGGCCTTGTGATCCTTCTGCGAAATGCGCGGGATGTTGAACGGGCAACCGGTGATGCAATAACCGCAGCCGATGCAGTGGTCCTGATCGAAATCGACGATGCCGTTGGCGTGCTTGATGATCGCGCCGGGGCTGGGGCACGCCGCCAGGCAACCGGGCTCGGCGCAGTGCATGCAGCCGTCCTTGCGGATCAGCCATTCGAGGTTGCCGGCGTCGGTTTCATGCTCGGTGAAGCGCATCAGCGTCCATGAATCGGCGCTCAGATCCTGCGGATTGTCGTAGGTGCCGTGGTTGTGGCCGACCTCGTCGCGCAGCTCGTTCCATTCCGAGCACGCGACCTGACAGGCCTTGCAGCCGATGCATTTGGTGGTGTCGATCAGCTTGGCCACCTGTTCCTGGCCGCGTATCGAAGGCGCCGGGGTCGTGGTGGCCGAGCGGGCAATGATGTCTTGGCTGGCCATCTAAAGATTCTCCATCAGAGCTTCTCCACGTTGACCAGGAATGACTTGGATTCCGGGGTCTGTGTATTGCCATCGCCGAGGAACGGCACCAGGGTGTTGGTCAGGTAACCGTGGCGCGTCAGGCCGGTGAAACCCCAGTGCAGCGGAATGCCGATCTGGTGCACCACCTGATTGTTGACCTGCAACGGCCGGATCCTTTTGGTCACCACCGCCACCGCCTCAATGAACCCGCGCTTGCAGCTGACCCGCACCCTGTCGCCGGCAGCGATGCCCTTCTCCTTGGCCAGCACTTCGCCGATTTCCACGAACTGCTCGGGTTGGGCAATCGCGTTCAACTTGCAGTGCTTGCTCCAGAAGTGGAAATGCTCGGTCAGCCGGTAGCTGGTCGCTGCATACGGGTAATCCTTGGCCACGCCGAGGCTGTCCCACACCGAATCGAAGATCCGCGCCGCCGGGTTGCTGGTGGCTTTCTTGTTGTCCGGGTGCAGCGGGTTGATGCCGATCGGCGTTTCGAACGGCTCGTAGTGCTCGGGGAATGGCCCTTCGTTCATCTTGTCGACGGCGAAGAACCGCGCCACGCCTTCGGGGTTCATGATGAACGGGTTCATCCCGGCTTCCGGCGGCACGTCGGCCTTGTAGTCCGGCACGTCGGTACCGCCCCACGTCTTGCCGTTCCACCAGACCAGGCGTTTTTTCGGATCCCACGGCTTGCCCGCGACGTCCGCCGAGGCGCGGTTGTACAGAATCCGCCGATTGGCCGGCCAGGCCCACGCCCAGCCCTGATGCTGATGCATGCCGTACGGGTCGTTGTTGTCGCGGCGGGCCATCTGGTTGCCGGCTTCGGTCCAGCTGCCGCAGAAGATCCAGCAGCCGGACGCGGTGCTGCCGTCATCCTTGAGCTGGGCGAACCCGGCCAGTTGCGAATTGCCCTTGATCGCCGCACCTGTGGCGTCGGTGAAGTCAGTGGTGGCGTAGCCGTTGACCTCTTTGGCGATCTCTTCCGGCGAGGGTTCTTCGGCGATCTTGTACGGCCACGACAGTTTCAACAGCGGATCGGCGAACTTGCCGCCCTCGGCCTGATAGCGCTCACGCAGGCGCAGGAACAGCGCACTCATGATCTGCACGTCAGTGCGCGCCTCGCCGGGGCCGTCGGCACCTTTCCAGTGCCATTGCAGCCAGCGACTGCTGTTGACCAGCGAGCCGTCCTCTTCGGCAAAACAGGTGGTCGGCAGGCGAATCACTTCGGTCTGGATGTCGGCGCTCTTCACATCGTTGAATGGCCCGACGTGTTCCCAGAACTGCGAGGTTTCGGTGGCCAGCGGGTCCATCACCACCAGCCATTTGAGCTTGGCCAGTGCCGCCATCACCCGGTTCTTGTCCGGCAACGCGGCGATCGGGTTGAAGCCCTGGCACATATAGCCGTTGACCTTGCCCTGCCCCATCAGATCGAACACCTTGAGAATGTCGTAGTTGGGGATGTCGAGTTTCGGCAGATAGTTGTAGGCCCACTGGTTCTCGGCGGTTGCATTGGCGCCGTACCAGGCTTTCATCAGGCTGACATGGAACTTGCTGTAGTTCTGCCAGTAGGACAATTGCCCCGGCCGCAGTGGTACTTGCGTGCGTTTATGGATGTAGGCCGCGTAATCCTGCTCGGCGTCGGTCGGCAAGGTCAGGTAACCCGGCAGCGCGTTGGACAGCAGACCGAGGTCGGTCAGGCCCTGAATGTTCGAGTGTCCGCGCAAGGCATTGACCCCGCCGCCGGGCATGCCGACGTTGCCGAGCAACAGTTGCACCATCGCCGCGCTGCGGATGATCTGCGAGCCGATCGAGTGCTGGGTCCAGCCCAGCGCATAGAGAATGGTCATGGTCTTGCCCGGGGTCGAGCAAGTGGCGATTTCCTCCCAGATTTTCTGCATCGCATCGACTGGCATGCCGCAGATCTGGCTCGCCAGGTCGATGTTGTAGCGGCTGTAATGCTGCTTCATCAGCTGATAGACGCAGCGCGGGTCCTGCAGGGTCGGGTCGACTTTGACGAAGCCGTCCTCGCCCAGTTCGTAACCCCAGGTGGATTTGTCGGTGTAGGTGCGTTTGGCCGCGTCGTAACCGGTGAACAGCCCGTCCTCGAAGCCGAAACCGGCTCTGACGATGAACGACACGTCGGTGTAGTTGCGCACGTATTCGTGCTGGATCTTGTCCTCGGTCAGCAGGTAATTGATCAGCCCGCCCATGAACGCGATGTCGCTGCCGGTGCGGATCGGCGCGTAGTAATCGGCCACGGACGCGGTCCGGGTAAACCTCGGATCGACCACGATCAGCCGCGCGGCGTTGTGCGCCTTGGCTTCGGTCACCCATTTGAAGCCGCAAGGATGGGCTTCTGCTGCGTTGCCACCCATCACCAGGATCAGATTCGCGTTGGCGATATCGGTCCAGGTGTTGGTCATGGCTCCACGGCCGTACGTCGGGGCAAGACTTGCCACCGTCGGACCGTGTCAGACACGCGCCTGGTTATCGAACCCCAGCATGCCGAGACTGCGCACCACCTTGTGGGTGATGTAGCCCGCTTCGTTGGACGCTGCCGACGCCGCGAGGAATCCGGTGGTCAGCCAGCGATTCACCGTCTGCCCCTGAGCGTTCTGCTCGACGAAATTGGCGTCGCGGTCGGCCTTCATCAGGTCGGCAACGCGGTCGAGGGCTTCGTCCCAGGTGATCCGGGTCCATTCGCTGCTGCCGGGCTTGCGCACCTGCGGGTACTGCAAGCGGCCGGGGCTGTGAATGAAGTCCAGCAGGCCCGCGCCTTTCGGGCACAGGGTGCCGCGGTTGACCGGGTGGTCGGCGTCGCCCTCGATATGGATGATGTTTTGCGCAACGTTCTTCGCGGCATCGCCCTGGCTGTACATGATCAAGCCGCAACCGACCGAGCAATACGGGCAGGTGTTGCGGGTTTCATGGGTGTGGGCAAGCTTGAAGTGGCGCACCTGCTCGGCGAAGGCCTGCGTCGGGGCCATGCCCAACGCGCCCAGGCTAGAGCCTGCAAGGCCGATACCGGCGACCTTGAAGAACTGACGACGGCTGAGATCCATCGTGCACTCCTGATCAGGTGGAACCCGGTACTGGTGCCGGGTTTGTTCTGGACAATCACGGTTGCGGCACACGAGTGCCGACCTTTTCACTGTAGACAAAGCCCCCGCCGCCTGTGTGAAAACCGACCGTCGGCCACCCCTCGGTCATAAGTCAGCCCAAACCTTGTGGGAGCGAGCCTGCTCGCGATGACGGTGGTACATCCACATTCGTAGCGCTTGGTCTGACGCTATCGCGAGCAGGCTCGCTCCCACAGGGGATGGAGGTTTATCATCGCCGGCACGACCCATCTCCGCCTTCAGAGACCGCGCATGACTTTCGATTTTGATCAGGTATTCGACCGCCACGACACCGGCAGCACCAAGTGGAGCCGCTACCCGGCCGACGTGTTGCCGATGTGGGTCGCTGACATGGATTTCGCCGCGCCGCCGGTGGTCATCGAGGCGCTGCAACAACGCCTGTTGCACCCATTGGTTGGCTACAGCGTGGCCCAGGACAATCTGCGCGAGGCCATCGTCGCCGACCTCTGGAACAAGTTCGCCTGGCGGGTCAAACCGCAGGAGCTGATCTTCCTGCCAGGTGTCGAATCGGGTTTCAACATGGCGCTCAAGGCGCTGGTGCAACCGCAGCAGAACGTCGTGGTGCAAACCCCGAACTACCCGCCGCTGCGCCATGCACCGGGCCATTGGGGGCTGAACAAGGTCGAGCTGGAATTCAACGCCCAGGCCGACGGCACCTACGCCACCCCGCTGGACGCACTGCGTGAATCCCTGACCGGTGGCGGCGCCCTGCTGCTGAGCAACCCGCACAACCCGATCGGCAAGGTCTTTGGCCGTGAAGAACTGCAAGCGGTGGCGGACATCTGCATGGCGCAGGATGCCTGGATCATCTCCGACGAGATCCACGCCGAGCTGTGCTACGACGGCCGCGTACACATTCCGACCGCCTCCCTGAGCCCGGAAATCGCCCGGCGCACCATCACCCTGATGTCGGCGAGCAAGGCCTACAACATTGCCGGCCTCAAGACCTCGTTCATGATCATCCAGGACGCCGCCCTGCGCGAACGCGTCAACCACGCCCGCTGCGGGATGGTCGACAGCGTCAACCCGCTGGGCATGGAAGCCACGCGCGTGGCCTACAGCGAGGCCGGCCCATGGCTTGAAGCGCTGAAACACTACCTGCAAGCCAACCGTGACTGGCTGGTGGACGCCGTGCGCAACCGCTTGCCCGGCGTGACCATCAATGTGCCGCAAGGCACGTATCTGGCCTGGCTCGACTGCTCGGCGCTGGATCTGGACGACCCGCAGAAATTCTTCCTGGACCACGCCCGCGTCGGCCTCAGCCCGGGCCTGGATTTTGGCGATCACAGCCAGCAGTTCGTGCGCCTGAACTTCGGCTGTCCGCGTTCGATGCTGGAAGAAGGCATTGCGCGAATGGAGCAAGCCCTCAAGTCCCGGTAATCAAGTCAGGGCGAACCCAAGCGTCAATCCGATCGAACTCAGCGCAAACGGGCCGGGTCAACCGGCCTACCTGCCCTGAGACCCGGAGATTGACGATGACTGACTATCCAAAACCCCCGTTCCCGAAACAGGCGCAAGCGGTTCCTGGCTCCCAGCGCAAGATGGAGCCCTACCCCGATTGCGGCGAGCAAAGCTACACCGGCTCCGGTCGGCTGGCCGGCAAGATCGCCCTGATCACCGGCGCCGACAGCGGCATCGGCCGTGCGGTGGCCATTGCCTTCGCCCGCGAAGGTGCCGATGTGGCGGTTGCCTATCTGAATGAACATGAAGATGCCAAGGAAACCGCGCGCTGGGTCGAGCAGGCCGGCCGCCAGTGCCTGTTGCTGCCCGGTGATATTGCCCAGAAAGCCCAATGCCAGGCGTTGGTGGACCAAACCGTCGAGCGCTTCGGCCGCATCGACGTGCTGGTCAACAACGCGGCCTTCCAGATGACCCACGAAACCTTCGAGGAGATTCCCGACGACGAATGGGTGATGACCTTCGACGTCAACATCACCGCGATCTTCCGCCTGTGTCAGGCCGCCATCAAACACATGGGCCCCGGCGCTTCGATCATCAACACCAGTTCGGTCAACTCGGACATGCCCAAACCCACCCTGCTCGCCTACGCCACCACCAAAGGCGCCATTGCCAATTTCACCGGCGGACTGGCGCAGATGCTCGGCCCGCGGGAGATCCGCGTGAACTGCGTGGCACCGGGGCCGATCTGGACGCCCCTGATCGTCTCGACCATGCCGGATGAGGAAGTGCAGAACTTCGGCGAGCACACGCCACTCGGGCGGCCCGGCCAGCCGGTGGAAGTCGCGCCGATCTACGTGCTGCTGGCGTCGGATGAAGCCAGCTACATCACCGGCCAGCGCTATGGCGTGACCGGCGGCAAACCGATGCTCTGAACCGTCTGCCGAAAAAAGTGAACCGCTGGGCAAGACGGCCTCTCCATACCTTCATGGCCCGTTCGGGTTGCGAGAGATCAGGAGGTTGTCATGTCCGCACCTATCGTCAAGCTCTTCACCCAGCCGAACTTCGCCTGGACCGACATCCGCCGCGAAGAAGAGGCGCATCCGCGTCATTACCTTGCTCACCTGTTGTTGCTGGCCCTCGTCCCGGCGGTGTGCCTGTTCATTGGCACCACCTATGTCGGCTGGAGCCTGGCTGTGGGTGAAACCGTCAGGCTCAGCAGTGCCAGCGCTTTGCAGCTGAGTGTCCTGCTCTACATCACCATCGTGGTTGGCGTGGCGATCATCGGCGGATTCATCCGCTGGATGTCGCGCACTTTTGATGCCCGGCCGACGCTCAATCAGTGCATCGGTTTCGCGGCGTACACCGTCACCCCGTTTTTCCTTGCCGGTCTCGCCGGCCTGTACCCGAGCCGCTGGCTGGCGGTGCTGGTGCTTGGCGCGGCCTCGATCTATTCGACGTTTCTGTTGTTCGTCGGCCTGCCGACCTTCATGCACGAGCGCAAGGAACAGGGTCTGCTGTACTCGGCCAGCGTCTGGGGTGTCGCGCTGCTGGTGCTGGTGACGTTGTTGGTGTCGATGATTCTGCTGTGGTTCAACGTGCTGACGCCGGAATACCTGCGCACACCTGTGAGCTAGGCCGGTCATGTCGCGGCGGCATCCAACCGGCGCGGCGGGCCGCCCGTCGTGACCTTCATCATTTGGGTCGCCGTACTCGGCGCCGTGCTGCTGACCCTCGCACTGACGTCGTCGTACCTGCGCTGGATGCCGGTGACGACGTCGGCGGTGTGTCTGTTGCTGGGTATCGGCATCGGTCCGGTCGGGCTCGATCTGCTGGAATTGCCGTTGGATAAAGCCTCTAAGTGGATGGAGCACCTGACAGAAGTCGCGGTGCTGTTTTCCCTGTTCGTCTGCGGTTTGAAGCTGCGTTTGCCGTTACGCGACAAGCGCTGGCGGATCGCATTCGGCCTGGCGGGGCCGGTGATGGTGCTGACCATCATCGGCGTGTGCCTGCTGTTGCACTTTGGCCTGCACATGCCGTGGGGGCCTTCGTTGCTGATCGGCTCGATCCTCGCCCCGACCGACCCGGTGCTCGCGGCGCTGGTGCAGGTCAACGATGCGCGGGACGTCGACAGCGTACGGTTCGGCCTGTCCGGTGAGGCCGGGCTCAATGACGGGATAGCCTTTCCCTTCGTGATCCTCGGCCTGTTACTGCTGAACGGTGAAGGTTTTGCCGCCGAATGGCCCGACTGGGTGCTGCGCAGCCTGCTCTGGGCCGTGCCCGCCGGATTGCTCTGCGGTTACTGGATGGGCCGCGGCATCGGCCGCCTGACCTTGTCACTGCGCATCCGCAACGATGACAGCACCCTCAGCCCCAACGACTATCTGGCGCTGGCGTTGATCGCGCTGGCCTATGTGGTGGCCGAAGCCATCGGTGGCTACGGCTTTCTGTCGGTGTTCGCCGCCGGACTGGGATTGCGTCAGGAAGAGGTCAAATCCACCGGCGCCCACCAACCGCCCGCCGAGCATCTGGTGCAACCGGTGGTCGGCCATCAGAACGTCGAGCCGCAACACGCGGTACACGGCGATACCGAACGACTGGAAGACAGCCAGGTGGCCGCCGGCATCATGATGGGCGACATGCTCGCCTTCGGCGGTCTGGTCGAGCGGGCGATGGAGGTGTTTCTGGTCACCCTGCTGGGCGTGGTGCTGGTCAGTCACTGGGACTGGCGGGCGCTGCTGGTCGGCGGCGTGCTGTTCTGTGTCATCCGCCCGGTCTGCGTGGGGTTGATGCCGTGGGGATCGCTGCTCGCGGGGCGCCAACGGCTATTGATCGGCTGGTTCGGCATTCGTGGCATCGGCAGTCTGTTCTACCTCTTCTATGCGCTGAACCATGGGCTGGGCGACAGCGTGGCCACGCTGTGTACCGACCTGACCCTGTCGGTGGTGGCGCTGAGCATTCTGCTGCACGGCGTCAGCACCCAGCCGATTCTCGCCCGCTACGAGCGGCGTCAAAAACCGGGCAAACCCGAAGAGCACGGTGGTACTTCAACTGCCCGGGTTGGTCACCTGAATGTAGAAGGCATAGCTGCCGAGCAACATCCAGAACGTGGCAAAGATCCACGGCGTACGAATGGAAAACAGCAGTGACTTGCGATACCCCTTGTGGCTCGACTCCATTTCGCTGAACAGCGGCGATTCGTCATACGCCAGGCCCATCAGGGGTTCGCTGCGCAGCAATTCACTCTGCTTGAAATGCCAATGATCGATGATGTCGTAGGCGGCACGAATCCCCGGCCAGGCATTGAGCGAACTGAGCAGGCCGAGCAAGGCCAGAAACGGTGGCACCACCAGGGTGAACAACTTGCCCCACTCGGGGTTGAGGTTGGCCATGCAGGACGCGAAGGCAATCACCAGAAACGATTGCGCCGCCAGGTAGGCGTCGGTGCGGTTGGCCAGGATGCTGGTTTCGTACTGGATTTCCCGTCGGTAGAAATCCAGCCGCTCCTTGGGTGAACCGAACATTTTGGCGTTATGTTCGTTCAGGGTCTCTTCGGCGGTCGGTTGGGTCAATATGCGTGGCACGATGGAACGCTCCGAAACAAAGCGTTTGGAGGCGCCACGTCTCGGACAAGTTCAGCCCGATTGTGCCCCCGGTTCACTTCATCGACTGGGCAATGATCTCTACAAGATTCAGCTGATTGAACGGTTTCGACAGTCGCGGCAAGCCCGCTGCAAAACCTTCGAGGCGCTCGGCATAACCGGTGGCGAGGATGATCGGCAGATCCGGCTTGAGCAGGCGCACGGCATGAGCCAGTTGCGCGCCGCTCATCTGCGGCATGGCCATGTCGGTGATCATCAGATCGATGACCTCGCCCTGATCGAACAGCTCCAGCGCCTGGGCACCGGAGGTGGCGCTGATCACGCGATGGCCGAGGTCTTCCAGCAGCAGGACCGTGCTGGTGCGCACCAGACTGTCGTCGTCCACCACCAGTACGCTGAGGCGCGGCACTGTATCGGTGGACACCATCGGGCCAAGCGGTTTGGCGACAACACCGTCGATAGCCACCGGCAACCACAGTTCAGCGGTGGTGCCCTGCCCCTGGGTACTTTTCAGAATGAAGCGGCCACCCAGTTGCTCGATGAAGCCATGGACCATTGACAACCCCAGCCCGGTGCCCTTGCCCAAGCCTTTGGTGGTGAAAAACGGATCGGTCGCCGACGCCAGCGTTTCAGCGTCCATGCCCTCACCGGTATCGGTCACCCTCAAGCAGACATAGCGTCCTGCCGCCATTGTCGAATCGTGCTGTTCAAGCACCACTTCGGGTTCGGCACTGATGGTGACGCTACCGCCCTCGGGCATGGCGTCACGGGCGTTGGTCGCCAGGTTGAGCACCGCAAGCTCCAGTTGGTTGCTGTCGGCCAGCACCGCTTGCAGGTCTTCGGGAAACTGCGTTTCGATGCGAATCCCCGGCCCCAGTGAGCTGCGCAACAGCCCGGTGATGCCCTGCACCAGTTTCGGGATTTCAATTGGTTCGGTCTTGAGCTCCTGACGCCGGGCGAAGGCCAGCATGCGTTGGGTGAGCGACACGCCGCGCAACGCGCCCTGCGTGGCGTTCTCCAGCAGACGGCTGACTTTAGGGTCGTCGCCCACGCGTTTGCGCACGATTTCCAGGTTGCCGAGAATCACCGTCAGCAGATTGTTGAAGTCATGTGCGATGCCGCCGCTGAGTTGGCCGATAGCCTGCATTTTCTGCGCCTGGAACAACGCTTCACGGGTTTTCTCCAGAGCCTGTTGCGCCTGGGTAGCCTCGGTCACGTCGCGGGTGATCTTGGCAAAACCGAGCAAGGTGCCGGTGTCGCCGCGAATCGCATCGACCACCACATGCGCCAGAAACCGCGTGCCATCCTTGCGCAGGCGCCAGCTCTTGTTCTCGAAACGGCCCTCGCGGACCGCGGTTTCCAGGGCACGCTGGGGTTCACCGGCCTCACGGTCTTCCGGGGTGTAGAACATCGAGAAATGCTTGCCGATGACCTCATCCGGCTTGTAACCCTTGATCCGCTGGGCACCGGGGTTCCAGTTGGTCACCCGGCCTTCGGGGCTGAGCATGTAGATCGCATAGTCGGTGACACCCTGCACCAGCAGACGAAACTGTTGTTCGCTCTGCTTGAGGGTTTCTTCGGCCATCTTGCGGTCGGTCAGGTCGCGGGTGATCTTGGCAAACCCGAGTAGTTGCCCGCTCGGGCTGAAAATCGGATCGATCACCACGTGGCACCAGAAATGCGTGCCGTCCTTGCGTACCCGCCAGCCTTCACCCTCGAACCGGCCCTCGCGGATCGCCGTATCCAGCGCCCGTTGCGGTAAACCGTTGGCACGGTCTTCATCGGTGTAGAACCGGGAAAAGTGTTCGCCGAGGATCTCCGCCTCTTCGTATCCCTTGAAGCGCTTGGCGCCCGAGTTCCAGCTGGTAATGATCCCCTCGGGGTCGATCATGTAGATCGCATAATCAACCACCGCATCGATCAGCAAACGAAAGCGCATCTCTTCGATCGCAGCGGACTTCTTGTTCTCGCTCATCAGGCTTGGCTCAAAACAGTTTTTCAATCACTGGAGTATGCGTCAAACCGGCGGATTGGAAAGCTGCTTCTGTGAGACCAAGTTGCCACCAGCGCGGCAACAATTGCTGGATCCGGCTTTCGGCAAAGCGATCATCGATCAGCATCACCACGCCGCGATCCTGCTGGGTGCGGATCACCCGTCCGGCGGCCTGCACCACTTTCTGCACGCCGGGGAACAGGTAGGTGTAGTCGTAACCGGCACCGAAGATCGCGGCCATGCGCCGCTTCATCTGTTCATTGACCGGGTTGAGCTGGGCCAGCCCGAGAGTGGCGATGAACGCGCCGATCAGCCGTGCGCCGGGCAGATCGATGCCTTCGCCGAACGCGCCGCCGAGCACGGCAAAACCGACGCCCTGACTGTCGGCGGTGAATTGATCGAGGAAATCCTGCCGCGCTCCTTCGGTCATGCCTCGGGATTGCTGCCAGCGGGTGATGTGCGGGTGCCGCTCGGCCAGCAACTGTGCGACCTGTTGCAGGTAATCGAAACTGCTGAAGAACGCCAGGTAGTTGCCCGGACGTTCGCTGAACTGGCGGGCGATCAGCTCGACAATCGGCTCCAGCGATGCCTGACGGTGCGTGAAACGCGTGGAAATCCGGCTGACGATCTGCACCTGCAATTGTTCGGCGCTGAACGGCGACTCGACATCGATCCAGACCGTGTCGGCCGGCGTGCCAAGCAAATCCGCGTAATAGTGGCGCGGGCTGAGGGTTGCGGAAAACAGCACGCTGCTGCGCGCCGCCTTCAGACGCGGGCCGACGAACGCCGCCGGCACCACGTTGCGCAGGCACAGTTGTGACAGCGGGCGTTTGCGTTCGAGGTCACGCTTGCTGATGTCGAACAGGTAATGCGCGTCGAACAATTCCGCCACCCGGCCGAACTGCAGCATCTCGAAGTAGAAGTTCTGCAAGGCGCTGTCGAGCCCTTGCGGGTGATCGTTGAGGTAGTCGCCGATGCTCGCCGTGCAGGAAGAGAGTGCCTGCAAGAGTTTTTCCGGCGCCTTGTCGTAGGCCTGATACGGCGCCGACTGGTCATTGTGCAGGGCGTTCCATTCGCGGTTGACCCGCTGCAACGATTTTTTCAACGCCTCGGGGGCGGTTTTGCGCACGCTGCCCAGTGTCGCCTGATCGAGGGTGGCGCTGTACATCTGCCGCCCGCGTTCGACCAGGTTATGCGACTCGTCCACCAGCACCGCCACGCTCCATTGATTGAACTGGGCCAGACCGAACAGCAGCGCGCTGAAATCGAAGTAATAGTTGTAGTCCGCCACCACCACGTCGGCCCAGCGGGCCATTTCCTGGCTCAGGTAATACGGACACACCGCGTGCTGCGCCGCGACGTCTCGTAGCGCGGCCTGATCCAGCAGACGTAATTGGCTGGCGGCTTCGCGGGCAGCGGGCAAGCGGTCGTAAAAGCCTTGGGCCAACGGGCAGGATTCGCCGTGACAGGCCTTGTCCGGGTGCTCGCAGGCCTTGTCCCGGGCGACCATTTCCAGCACCCGCAGGGGCAAGGTTTCGCAGTGATCGAACAGCACTTGCGCGGCATCCAGCGCCAGTTTGCGTCCGGGTGTCTTGGCGGTGAGGAAGTAGACCTTGTCCAGTTGCTGCGGCGCCAACGCCTTGAGCATCGGAAACAGGGTCCCGAGGGTCTTGCCGATCCCGGTCGGCGCCTGGGCCATCAGGCAGCGGCCGGTGCTGACAGCCTTGAACACCGATTCGGCAAGGTGGCGCTGGCCGGGGCGAAACGTGGCATGGGGAAAACCCAGCTGCTGCGCCGCCCGGTTGCGCGCGTCGCGGTGGGACATTTCCTGTTCGGCCCACGCCAGGAACAAACCGCACTGTTGTTCGAAGAACTGCCGCAGCGTATCGGCGTTGAAAGCCTCGACCAGACAGGTTTCCTTTTCCGTGACGATGTCGAAATACACCAGCGCCAGATTGATCTGCTCAAGCTGCAATCGACAGCACATCAACCAGCCGTAGATTTTCGCCTGGGCCCAATGCAGCGAACGGTGATTGGCCGGTTGCTTGCTCAGGTCGCCGCGGTAGGTTTTGACCTCTTCCAGGCAGTTCTGCGTCGGGTCGTAGCCGTCCGCCCTGCCCTTGACCTTCAATGGCCCGAATGCGCCCTCTAGCGCCACTTCGCTCTGGTACGCGTCGTTGCGCCGGGACGCCACCGTGCGATGCCCGGCAATCCCCTCCAGCGCGGTCGGTGACGGGGTGAAGCGCAAGTCGAGGTCACCGGTTTTCGCGGTGAACTCGCACAACGCCCGCACCGCGATGCTGTAGCTCAAGCGCCCTGCTCCGCCCATTGTACGTAACACACGGCGACCGGCATCCGGTGCGTGTGGCAGAACTCCAGCCAGCGCAGTTGGTTGTCCTGCAAGCGATCGCCCGGGCCTTTGACTTCGATCATCCGGTAGGTCTTGTGCTGCGGCCAGAACTGGATCAGGTCGGGCATGCCGGCGCGATTGGCCTTGATGTCCAGCAGCAGACGGCTGAACCAGTGCTTGAGGTGTTCGGCCGGCAAACAGGCCAGCGCCTGTTCCAACAAATCTTCATTGAGCGCGCCCCAGAACACGAACGGCGACTGCACGCCCCACTTGGTGGCGAACCGCGCGCGGATGGTGTCGGCATAGCGGCCATCGTCGAGTTCGGCCAGACAGGCCTGAAACAGCTCGGCGCGACGGGGCTGGAAGTCCTCGTTGAGCAGATCCACCGGCCCGCGCTGGAACGGGTGAAAGAATGCGCCCGGCAATGGCGCGAAGATCGCCGGCCAGCACAGCAGGCCGAACAGTGAATTGATCAGGCTGTTTTCCACGTAATGCACCGGGCCTGTTTCTTCGTGCAGGTGCGCCTGAACGTGATATTCCACCGACAACGCCGGATCGAGACGCGGCAGGTGCAGATCCAGCCGCTCCACCAGACCGGGTGCCGTGCGCTTGATGGGTGGCCCGCCGAGCTTGCGCCGCAGGCGCGGCAAAACCCGTTGCAGGCCCTGCTGTTCGGTGGCGGTTTCCGGCGCCTGCTCGGCAATGAGCGCCAGTTCCAGGGCCAGCGCGTATTCGGCGCTGCGCTCCAGCACACGGATCATCCGCAATCGTGCGCCGGGATAGGCGCAGTCGCGATAGATCTTCAGGGCCAGAGCGAATTCGCCGAGGCGCTCGCAGTATTGGCCGATCTGGAACAACAGCTTGCCGCGCCGGCGTTGCAGCCACGGGTTGTCGAAATGCAGCGCCGCGACCTGCTCTACGATCGGCTCCAGCGGCTCACCGGCTTCGAAATACAGCTGGCAGTCGTGCAGAAACAGGCAGGCATCGACGTCCGCGCGGCTGCGCAAGCCCCGGGAATCAGCGCTGAATTCGACTTTTTCGTAAGTGAAGATGCCGAGGTCGGCGAGCACGAACTCCGACCAGTCCTGATAGAGGTTGCCGAAGAACATCAGGCGAAAACGGTCGCACAGGTCCATCAGTGTCAGGCTGAACAGCCGATCCGCCAGCGTTGGGCACCATTGCAGGAAACTGCGGGACTCGGGGAATTGTTCGTGCAGCAGCGGCAACCAGTCGACTTTCTTGCCTTTAGGCTGATCGATGGCCGGGCCGAAGGCTTGCAGGATCTCGGCCTTGAGCAGCACCTCGAACAGTTCCGCCATCGACAACGGTGCCTGTTCATCGAGCCAGCCCTGCTCCAGCAGCGGTTGCGCCGCTTCGGCGATGTCGCCGATTTCCGGATAATTCAGCTTGCCGGCACGAAAATGCACACCCTTGCGCATCACCATCCGCACCAGCAATCCCTGGGATCCGCGCGGCAGTGCCTTGAAGTCGCGGATGAAGGCGTGCTCCGCTTCGCTCATCACGTCGGCGTAACGAAGCTCAAGCCAATCAAGCACCTGGCGGAAGTTGTTGAGGTAATAGAACGGGTCGTCAAGGGGATTGGCAGTCACGGTGATTTCGGGGCCATGGCAAGCGAGTACTGGTTATGCGTACAGATACCAGCCTGCCTCGGCGGGCGCAAACGGAAAAAGATCAATGGCACCTTCATTGCGGATTTTTTCAGGTGGCCATCGAACTTTTCCCGGCGTAATGGCACCAACCGCGTTAGAGGCCGACAATGGTCGAAATGAACAGGAACGCTGCTTATGAAAATCAAGACTCTCGGGATTCCGTTGGCTGTTGCAGCCCTGCTGACCCTGGCCGGTTGCTCGACCCCGACGGTGGTTACCCTGCAGAACGGCACCCAGTACCTGACTGAGGACATGCCCGATACCAAAAACGAGGACGGCTTCTACGAGTTCAAGGATATTTCCGGCGCCAAAGTCCGCGTGCGTGCCGACGAAGTGGCTACGGTGCGCAAGGAAGACTGACGGTTACCCCCCATCAAAAAAGGCTGCGTTCCTGTAGGAGCGCAGCCTTTTTTGCATTGATCAGCGGGGTAATGCCATGCCCGGTAGGGAGCCGTCGCAGTTCAACGCGCGCTCGCCGCGCCGGACCATTTCTTCCTGCAAGCGCTGGCAGCGCTGACGCTCCTGCTGCGCCATGCGATCGATGCTCAGGTTGCCGGTCATCTCCGGCTCATTGTTTTCGCCGATGCGAACGGTCACGAACGGTTGTTCGGGCTGGATATGAAAGCGGCTTTTCTCTTCGACGGGTTTGACGTCATCACTTTCGGCCGGTTTTGGCAGTTGATCGGTGGTGACGCCATAGCGGCTCAGAATCGAGCTGTGAGGCAGATCGGCCCAGGCATTGGCCGACAGCAGCGCCAGTCCCGCAATCCCGATAAACCTCTTGAAACCTTTCACGTGTGAATCTCCTGTACTCGTTGGCGACCCTTGGATGACGAACGTTGCCGTCATGGCTTTAGGCCGCATTTCCTGTTGGTGCAGGGATTGGAGTCAGGGAATGGCTGGTGAGTCACTTTTGATATGGGGAGGAGCGCGCCCCTCCCCACCCTTACCGTCAGGCGATCACAATCCCGTCGGCACTCAGGCTGTTCAACGCAACCCCGACCAGCGTTACCGAATCAGCGCCGAATTTCAGCACCGTATCCTGCCCCACCGCCGTGGCATGGGCGCGGAAGTCGTCGTTTGGCAACACGCCCTGCACGCCGAGGAACACCAGTTTGTCGTTAGCGGTGTAACCCACCACGCGATCCTGACCGAACGCGCCGCTGAACAGGAAGGTATCCGCCCCGCCGCCCGACTCCATCAGATCATTGCCGGCGCCGCCGACGAACACGTCGTTGCCCGCCCCGCCGATCAGATGGTCGTTGCCGTCCAGGCCGAACAGCCAGTCACCGCCAGCCTTGGCCTTGAGGGTGTCGGCGCCGCCGGTGCCCTTCACGCTCGATTCGTACTGGGTGACGTTGTTGCCGACCTTCAGACCGGTCGCTGTGACGCTGTGGGTCACGTCGTCCTTGAACAGGCCCCAGAGGAAACCCGGCTCCTTGGTGACGATGCTGCCGATGTCGCGGGTGATGCTGATCCCGCCGTTGGCATCGCGGATGTACAGGTTGCCGGCGCCGTCGTTGGCGAAGTCGAAGGTATTGACCGACTTCTGCAACTCCAGGGTGTTGTTGCCCGAGCCTCCGAGCAGGATGTTGTAGCCCCCGCCGTCGCGGAACGTGTCGTTGCCGGCGCGGCCCTCCAGATAATCGTTGCCGCTGCCGCCCTGGATCAGGTCATTGGCGTCGCTGCCGATGATAAAGGTGCTGCCCTTGTGGGTTTCGGCGTTGCGGTTCAGATCCTGCACCCAGGTGTTGGCCCGCGCCGGATCCGACAGGTTGGCGACGATGATCGTCGAGTCCTTGCTGGTCAGGTCGTAGAACTTCGACTCGATCACCCGGTTCATGCCGTCGCCGTAGGCGGTCGGCAGGTGCGAGATCCAGGTCGGAATGTTGACGATCGAGAACGGCAGCACGTTCCACGCCGCCGAGGCGTAGTGGTCGTTGAAACTGACGATGTTGTCGGTCGCCGACTCCTTGGGCGCGTCGTGCACGCCGAGCGAGGCGCCGGTGAAGGTCGAGCCGTCGAGGGCGCGGAACACCGGATCGTTTTCGTAGCCGACGTTGAGCACCTTGTCGGTGCTGCTCTGGGTCGGCGAGGCGTAGGCGATGTAGTTGGAGTCCTGGAAGAACCCGCCCCATTTACTCGTGCTCAAATCCGCCATGCTGTTGACCGCCAGCCCGCCGAGGCTGTGACCGCTGACCAGCACGTCTTTGCCGGTCAGGCCATTGGCCTTGGCGAACGCCACCACATCGTTCATCAGGTTGCCAAAGGCTTCGCCGACGTAGTTCTTGGCGTAATCCTTGGGCCCGAATGCGGCGAGCAAGTCGTTGATCACGTCACCGATGGAGTCGCCAATCAGGATTTCCCGTGGGCCGCTGGTGCCGCGAAAGGCGATGCCGATTTCCGTCAGATGGCCCTGAGCGTCGTATTTGCCGAGGATTTCCACTTGGGCGCTGGTGTAGCCGGCCTTTTCGCCGAAGAAGGTGCCGCGCGCATCGGTCTTGCCCTCGTAACCCAGTTGCGAGGCGGTGATCGGGGTCCAGCCGGCTTTTTGCACCGCGTCGAGTGCGGCTTTTTCCGAATCGGGGTTCCACGGAATGCCGGGGATTACCCCCTGGGAATCCGTGCCGCCGATCAGCGCGGTCACCAGCGTGGCCGGCAGGCCGAGGCCGAAGCCGTTGTGCTGATAACCAACGGCGAAGCCGTTATCGAGGTTGTGGTAGGAATACAGCGTAATGGCCATGGCGTCGCTGAACAGCGCCTTGGATTCCGCCGTACCGAAATTCTTGTAGTCATACACACCCATTGCTGTTGCCTCTCTCTTTGTTGGAATTGTTCAGAGATAGCTCACAACCAGAACGCCCCTCCCGAGGCGCCCCGGAGCATTTCAGTACAACTTTCGTTTGTCAGGCGAAGACGAAACTCGAATCCGACAGGTTAGCCACACCTACCCCGACCAGCGTCACGGCAAAGTCGCCAATCTTCAGCACGGTATCGCTTCCGGACTGCGACGCGTGTTGCTTGTAGTCGTAGCCCTGCCCCGCGCCTTCGACGCCCATGAACACCAGTTTGTCGCTGCCCTGGTAGCCATTGATCGCGTCGAAGCCGAAGGCGCCGCTGAACAGGAAGGTGTTATTGCCACCCACCGCGCTCATCACGTCGTTGCCGGCACCGCCGACGAAGGTCACGTGGGCCTTGTCGCTTTGCAGGTGATCGTTGCCGCCCAGGCCGAACAGCCAGTCGCCGTCAGCGGTGGCTTTGAGGGTGTCGCCCATGGCGCCGCCGCTGAGCGAATGGTTGTACTGGGTCAGTTCGGCACCGTTGGCCAGGCCTTTGGCGGTGACGGTCCAGGTGATTTCCTTGCTGCCCCACCACGAACCCGACTCCTTGCTCACCAGCGCGCCGATGTCCCGGGTCATGCTGATGCCGCCGTAGGCGTCACGCACGTAAAGCGTGCCGTCGCCGTCGTTGGCGAAGCTGAAGTTCTGCAACGGCTTTTGCAGCTCGAAGGTGTTGTGGCCCTGGCCACCGAGCAGGATGTTGAAGCCGCCGTCGTCACGGAAACGGTCATCGCCGCCCAGGCCTTCGAGGAAGTCGTTGCCCGCCCCGCCCTTGAGCCAGTCACCGCTGTCGGTGCCGATGATGAACGTGCTGCCGGTGTGCGGCTCGCCGCTGCGGCCCAGATCCTCGACCCAGGTCTTGCCCCGCGACGCTTCTTCAAGGTTGGAGACGATGATCGTCGAATCCTTGTGCGTCAGGCCGTAGAACTTCGACGCGATCACCCGGTTCAGTCCGTCGGCATACCCCAGCGAGCTGTGGGCGGACCAGTTCAGCGGATTGGCAATGCTGAACGGCACGAGGTTCTGCGCGGTGGACGCGTAGTTGTCGTTGAAGTTGACGATGTTGTCGGTGGTCGAGTCGTGCGGCTTGTCGTGCTTGCCCATTGACGCAGTACTGAACGTGGTGCCGTCGAGCACGCGGAACACCGGGTCGTTCTCGTAACCGATGTTCAGCACGTTGGTGCCGGTGCTGCTCTGGGTCGGCGAGGCGAACGAAATGTAGTTGGCGTCCTTGAAGAACCCGCCCCAGTTGCTCGCGCTCAACTCCGCCACGCTGTTGACCCCGAGGCCGCCGAGGCTGTGGCCGCTGATCATTACGTCCTTGGCCGCGATGCCATGAGCGACGGCGAACGCCGCCACCGATTTGAGCAGGTTGTCGAAAGCATTTTTCGCGTACTGGGTGGCGTAATCCGTCGGGCCGATGGCGGCCAGCAGATTGTTTTTCATGTCGCCGAAGGTGTCGCTGTAACCCAGCCCGCCGGTGCCCCGGAAGGCCACGCCGATGCCGATCAGCTTGCCTGCGGCGTCGTACTTGCCGAGCACTTCGGCTTCGGCGCTGGTGAAACCGTCCTTCTCGCCGAAGAACGTGCCCTGCGCCCCGACCTTGCCCTGATAGCCCAGCGCGGTGGCGCCGATCGGCTTCCAGCCAGTGCCGGGCAAAGCCTGCCCGGTCGGCGTATAGGCATACAGCGTCAGGGCGATGGCGTCGCTGTACAGCGCTTTGCCGTCGGCATTTTTGTAATCGAACAATCCCATGTTGTGCTCTCTCTTCCTTTCAAAAACGGCAGTTCTCGAAAGAACTGCCGCTACCTCTTAGAACTGCCAGTCCAGCGTCAGGCCCACACCGTGGTCCTTTTCGTTGGAGCCGATCAGCCCGTTATAGTCCAGGTTGACCCGGACATCGCGATTGAGCGCCAGCCCGGCGCGCACGCCGACTACCGCTGCATCTCGATCCATCGACACACTTTGCACGGTGAATGCACTGTTGCCATTGACGAAAGCCAAGTGACTGTCGGAATCCACGCTGCTCAAGTTGTGCTGCCAGCCCAGGCTTGCGCCCAGTTCCAGCTGGTGTTTCTCCGACAGGGCAAACGTGCGCTTGGCCCGCACACCGAGGGTCGACAACACCACATCGCGGTTGTCTTCGCCGCCCTTCAGTGCGGCGGCATTACCCTTCTCGGTGAAGCTGTCGCTGTTGAGGTGCACGTAGGCCAGATTGGCGAACGGCTCCAGGTTCATCGGTTGCAGTCCCAGGTCGTAGGCCGCTTCGGTGAACAGTTGCGCGGTGGTCGCATCGCGCTTGGTTTTCTGTTTGCCGCTGACGCCACCGAACTGCAGGTCGCGCTTGACGTCGATGCGATGCCAGCTGTAGGCCGCACCGGCGGTCAGACGCAGTGCATCGATCTGATGCCCCAGGTACGCGCCCAGGTGATAGCTATCGACCGAGGCGGACGAATGTGTACCCTCGCCCATGCTCAACGAGCTGTCGCTATAACCAGTAACGAAACCCAGACGGGTATCTTCAGCGATCAAACCGTCGACACCGGCCAGCAGGCCGCCGATGGAGCTGGTGGAATCGGCGTATTTCGACCCGCCATCGCTCTTGCCCCAAGCGCCCAGCACTTTGAGCCAGGCGTTGCTGCGGTCATCGGTCGGCGCGCCGGCATCGAACAGGTCACGCTCGCGCAGACGTTCGCCCACGGCATCGCGCAGGTAGCGGCTGTCGTTGATCAGCAGCGTGCCGATGGCCGGGTGAATCTCGCCGGACAGTTGCTGGAAGGCATCCTGCGCAGCGGCCGCCGACGGCGACAGCAACAGGGTTTCGAACAACGCATTGCCGGCGCCGAGGCGTTCGGCGGCAGCACCGACCGCGCGCTGGTTCGGGGTCAGGCCGACGCTGGCGAACGAGGCGCCATTGCGGCCGACGTCCAGTTGCACACCGCTCGCCGAGTACGCCAGGGTGCCGCCGAGGAACGCGTAGTCGGGCAACACTTGTCCGAACTGCCCTTCAATGCCGCCCGCTGCCTGCAAGATGTTGAACTGGGTGCCGAGCAGGCTTTTCACTTCACCGGTGGTCAACAGCGTCGGGCTGTTTTCCAGCGACAGGGTCACGGTTGCGCCTTCGATCACCGCTTTGCCGCCGGCGACGATCCGGTCGCTGCTGGTCGGCGACACTTCCACCGCATAGGTCGAACCTGGCGCGAAGGTCACGTCACCGGCCACGTTCAAGGTGCCGATGGAATTGCCCGGCGCCACGGTGCCGCCACTGTTGGCGGTCAGCGCCGCAATTCGGCCGTTACCGCCGAGGATGCCGCCGTCATTGACCGTCACCGCCGATTGCAGCGAGCCATTGATTGCCAGTCGCCCCTGATTGACCAGAGTCGGGCCGCTGTAGGTGTTGTTGCCGGTCAGCACCAGGGTGCCAATGCCTTGTTTGGTCAGACCGCCATGGCCGGAGATGTCGTTGCGCCAGGTGTCGAGCCCGCAGGTGATGTCGTTGCACACGCGCTCGGTGGGTTTGCCCGCATCGATAATCGCGCCGATGCCCGGCAGATCGGCCACGAACTGGCCGGAACCGTAGGCGCCCTGGATGCGGAATTCTTCGGGGATGTCCTGCTCGGTGACGAACATGGCCGGGCCGTCGATGCCCTTGCGCAGGTTGATCATGCCCCAGCCATACAGGGCGTCGATGCCCGGTGCGCCGAGGTCGGTGGCCGTGGTGCGCAACACGCTGGCGACCTGATCGCCGGACATGTACGGGAAGCGCTCCATCAGCACCGCCATGGAACCGGCCACGTGCGGCGCGGCCATCGAGGTGCCGTTGTAGTTCTTGTAGCCGGTGGTCAGGTTGTCGGCGTTGGTACCTTCGATGATCGAGCTGTAAATCTGCGTGCCCGGTGCCGAGACGCAGAAACTGGCGGTGTAGCCGCAGCGCGAAGAGAACGTACTCATGATGTACGGGTTGGCGCTGGCCTGATCCGGGTTTCTCTGCAATGCGGCGACGGTGATCCAGTTCGGCGCGATGTCCGGCACGAAGTAACCGAGGCCGGCGATGGCGTCCGGGTTGTTCAGGTTGTAGTCGTTGCCCGCCGCGAAGATCGTCACGATCCCGCTGCGCGCGGCGGCGATTGCGCCGTCATAGGCGCCGCCGGGTTTGGTGCCCAGCAGTGTGCGGATTTCGTTGAACTGCAATTGCGCGTCGTTGACGGTGAAGTGCGGGTGCGCCGGGTCACGGCCGCCGAGGTCGAAACGGTCGGTGATGCCGATGCCCCAGCTGTTGTTGATGATCCGCGCGCCGCTGGCGATCAGCGCATCCCAGCCGGCCTTGTACACCGCGCCGTCGTTGCCGCGCACGATGCCGTCTTCGGGGCCCGGGTCGCCGTTGTCGGCGCTGATGATCTGCGCGCCGAACGCCACACCGTGCATCGGGCCGCCGTCTCGGCTGCCGGCGGCGATACCGCCAACGTGGGTGCCGTGGGCGCCGAGCTTGCCGTCGGAGCCGACCGAAGGCGAACCGTCATAACGAAACGCGTCCCCGGCTTTGACCGGGATGTACGGGTCGGTGTATTCGCGGATCCCCGAGGTGACCAGGGTGATGACCTTGTTGCTCCCGGAGAACTCCGGGTGCGCGGCGTAGACCGGCTGGTCGAAGATCCCCAGTTTCACGCCTTTGCCTGTATAGCCGGCGGCGTAGGCGTAATCCGCGCCGATGGCGCCCAGGCCCCAGTCGGCCCTGAACTCGGCACTGCGCCAACTGCCCGGATCCCCTGCCCGACCGCTTTCCACGTAGGGCGCGGCGTGTGCGCTGCCCCAGGTGGCCAGCGCGCAGAGCAAGGCGACGTTGAGAGTTTTCAGGCGAAAGCATCCACCCGATTGCGCGGGGGTGTTGTTGTTTTTCATCCAGCGACCTTCCTTAGTGATGTTGCGAAAAATCCGTCTATTGAATTGATCGTTCCCACGCCTTCCCCGTTGATCGTTCCCACGTCGAGGCGTCGAACCGTCTGCGTGGGAATGCCTCTAGGGACGCTCCGCGTCCAGTGACGCGGAGCGTCACGGGCTGCATTCCCACGCGGGAGCGTGGGAACGATCAGTTGCGATCAATCAAAACTGCCAGTTCAGGCTCAGGCCCACGCCGTGTTGCTTCTCGCGGCTGGCCAGTTGTCCGGTGTAATCGAGGTTCACCCGCACGTCGCGGGTCAGTGCCAGGCTGGCCTGCACGCCGACCAGCGCGGCGTCGCGCACCAGTGGCGAGCTTTCGACCGTGTACGGCGCACTGCCGCTGGCGAAACGCAAATGCTGTTCGGATTCGATGTCGGTCAGGCTGTGCTGCCAGCCCAGATGCCCGCTCACTTGCAGCTTCTGCGCGGACGGCAGGTCAAAGGTCTTGATCGCCCGCACGCCGAGGGTGCTCAACACCGCGTCGCGCTGGTCGTCGCCGCTTTTCAGCGCGGCCGCGTCGCCCTTCTCGGTGAAGCCGTCGGTGTCGAGATGCACGTAGGCCAGGTTGGCGAACGGCTCCAGGGCCAGCGGTTGCAGGTTCAGTCGATAAGCCGCCTCGCCGAATACCTGGGTGGTGGCGGCATCGACCTTGGCTTTCTGCTTGGCGCTGACGTTGCCGTACTGCAAGTCGCGTTTCACATCGGCGCGGTGCCAGCTGTAAGCGGCGCCGGTGCTCAGGCGCCAGGCGCCGATGTCGTGACCGGTGTAGGCGCCGAGGTGATAGCTGTCGACCTTGGCCGAGGAATGCGTGCCTGAACCCATGCTCAGCGAACTGTCGCTGTAACCGGTGACCAGACCGATGCGGGTCTGCTCGTCGACCGCGCCGTCGACACCGGCCAGCAGCCCACCGATGGAGGTGCTGTAACCGGCGGTGTCGTGGCGCGAATCGGTGCTGCCCCAGGCGCCGAGCGCCTTGATCCAGCCGTTGCTTTGCGTGGCTTGCGCATCGTGCAGGCGTTCGCCAATGGCGTCGCGCAGTTGCCGGCTGTCGTTGATCAGCACGGAGCCAAGGGCCGGGTAGATTTCACCGCTCAACTGTTGAAAGGCTTGTTGCGCATCACTGGCGGTGGCCGACAACAGCAGGCTTTCGTACACGGAATTGCCCGCGCCCAGTCCTTCGACGGCAGTGGCCACGGAGCGCTGATTCGGTGTCTGGCCGACGCTGGCGAACGAAGTCGCGTTGCGCTCGACATTCAAGCCGATGCCGTTACCGCTGTAGGCCAGGCTGCCACCGATGAACAGATAATCCGGCAGCACCGCACCGAACCGACCCTGAATGCCACCCGCCGCTTGCAGAATGTCGTACTGCCGGCCGAGCAGGCTTCTGGCCTCGGTGGTGCTGAGCAGCGTCGGACTGTTTTCCAGCGACAGGCTCACGGTGGCGCCGTTGATGGACGCAGTGCCGCCGGCAACGATGCGGTCGCTGCTGGTGGGAGACAACTCCACGGCGTAGGTCGAACCCGGCGCGAAGGTCACGTCACCGGCGACATTCAAAGTACCGATCGAATTGCCCGGAGCCACCCGGCCGCCGCTGTTGGCGGTCAACGCGCCGATTCGTCCGGAGCCGCCGAGGGTACCGCCGTCATTGACTGTCACGGCCGAGGTCAGCGATCCGTTCACCGTCAGCAGACCGCCATTGACCGTGGTCGGCCCGCGATAAGTGTTTTCACCGGTCAGAATCAGTCGCCCGTCGCCGGACTTGATCAGACTGCCTTGATAAACCCGAGTGGAAGCTGCTGCGTCACGGGCCATGCCCACGGCGTAATCAGTCTGATCCTGCTGGCTGGCGCCGGCCGGCACGCCGTTCTGCCAGCCTTTGTTTTGCAGGGTTTGCTGCCAGGCGCTGTGTTCGGCGAGGTCTTCGCCCTGGCGCTGGATCAGCGCCTTGTCGCTGATGTCATTGCTCCAGACATCGCTTTGCCCGGCCGCCAGATTCGCGTCGAAAGCACCAAGCAATTGCCCCGGCCCGCGCATCGCCCGGTACAGGTTGGCCACGCCCCAGCCGACTCGCTCGGTCGGCGCGTCTGTCACCGAACCGTCGAGTTGAGTGGCCGTGGTCAGCAGCACTTCGAGGGCCTGCTGATTGTTCATGTACGGGTAGCGCTCCATCACCAGCGCCAGTGCGCCGGTGGCGTGCGGCGCGGCCATCGAGGTGCCGGATTTGATCGCATAACCGCCGTCGGGAATGGTGCTGTCGATCTTCGCCCCCGGCGTGGTGATGCACCAGTATTTGGCGATGCCGCACTGGTTGTACTTCTGCTGATTGCTTTGATCGAGCCCGGAGACCGCCAGCCAGTGGCCTTCCAGATCCGGTTGAAAGTACGGCAGCGCCGAACGCACGCTGGCATTCGGGTAGCCGCTGTTGCCGGCGCTGAACACGTTGATCACGCCGCGACGGGAAACGTCCGCCGCTGCGTCGAGCCAGGTGCCTTTGTTCCAGTGCTGGGCGTAAGCGGCGTGCAGATCCGCGATGGTTCGATAGCTGACATCCGGCGGCTGGCTGCCCCAACTGTTGTTGATCGCCCGCACACCGGCGTCGGCCAGGGCGTCGTACACCGCTTTGAAGTAGCGCGGATCGGGGTTGGGGCCGAACAGAAAACTGTCGTTCTTGTTGGTGTTGCCGACGTAGATCTGCGCGTTGTACGCCACGCCATGCATGCCGGTGCCGTCACGGGACGCGCCCATGGTGCCGACCACGTGGGTGCCGTGGGAATCGTTGTTCGGATTGAGGGTGCCGTTGACATTGAACAGCGTGCCGTCGATGTAACTGCCGCTGGCCATTACCGGGTGATAACGGTCGCTGGCGAACTCGGGATGGGCGGCGTCGAAACCGGAGTCCAGCGCGCCGATCTTCACGCCCTTGCCGGTGATGCCGGCGGCGTAGGCCTGATCGGCCTGCATTCGGCCCAGGCCCCAGTCACGCAGGAATTCGGCGCTGCGCCAACTGGCGGGATCGCCGGGTTTGCCGGCTTCGAGGTACTGGGCCTGAGCCTGGGTTGCAGAAATCACAAGCAGCAGGGTGCCGACCGAAACCGGCTTGATGCGTACGTCCATGTTCACCACTCTTTTTGTTGTTTTGGGTCGAAGCTTTTTGCGTTGAAGCTACGGTGTTATTGCGACCGTGGGCCCTGTCCGAAGGCCTCGTCCACCCGCGCCAGATCCTGTTCGCTCAAGGTGCCCGCGTAGTAATGCAATTTGGTCCAGGCCATCAGGTAGTCATAGCGTGCCTGAGCCAAATCACGGCGGGTGGTAAATAGTTGTTGTTCGGCGTTCAGTGCGTCGAGGTTGGTGCGCTCGCCACCGAGAATGCTTTGCTTGGTCGACACCACCAGCGCTTCGGCCGAGGCCAGGGCCTTTTGATAGGCGCGCAGCTTGTTGACTCCGGACAGGCAGGCGCTGAACTGGCGACGCAATTCGATCAGCGTCTCGCGGGTCTTGCCGTCCAGTTCGTACTCGGCCTGTTCCATGGTGCGGCTGGCCTGACGGGTCGAGGCTGACACCCCGCCGCCGGCATACAGCGGCACGCTGACTTCGAACCCGATGGTGTTGGTTTCGTAACGCTGGTTGTAGGTGTTGCCGCTTTCCGATTCGTTCTGGCGCATCGTGGCGTAAGCGCTGACTTTCGGCAGGTGCCCGGCGCGATTGCGCTCGACTTCATAACGCGCCACTTCCACCGCCTGACGCTGGGACGCGAGGTTCGGATTGTTGCTGACCGCCAGCTCGTGCCAGGTGTCGTAATTGGCGGGCATCAAGGCGAATGTCTGGAAGTTCTGATCCAGCGGTGCCAGATCACTGATGTCCATCGCCGGCACGCCTACCAATGCGCCCAGCTCCCGTAGCGCGGCGTCCTGCTCGTCGCGGGCCTCGATTTCCTCGGCGGTCGCCAGTTCGTAACGCGACTCGGCTTCGAGGATGTCGGTGCGAGTGCCCTCGCCCTGCTTGAACATGTGCTCGTTCTGCTGGAACTGCTGTTCGTAGGCCTTCTTCTTGGCCTGCGCAATGTCGATCTGATCCTGGGCAAACAAGGCCTTGGTGTAGTTATCCAGTACGCGAACCAGCAGTTCCTGGCTCTTGCCGCGAAAGTTTTCGTCGGCAAACAGCGACTGGGCTACGCCCTTGCGATACGCCGCGTAGGCTTCGTAATCGAGCAACGGTTGTTGCAGGGTCAGGCTCGAGCCGTAGCTGCTGTAGTTACGCTCGTCAGTGTTGTTGCGGGCGCGGGAGTCGAGTGAAGTGGCTTTCGACGAGTTGCGACCCTTGTTGTAGTTGTAACCCAGTTTCGGCAACAGGCCTGCGCGGCCGATGGCGCGGTTTTCAAGGCCGGCGTCGCGCTCCTTGATCGCACCGAGGAACACCGGGTCATTGCGCAACGCCTGTTCGTAAATCTCGAACGGCCCCATGGCCGCCACTGCACTGTTGCCCGCGAGCAGCGCGAACGCTGCCGCCAGCATGGAAAGCTTATTCATACAGCGGAACATCCTTATTCTTCGGTCAACGCGGAACCGGCGCGGTCGAGCAGCGGCTTGAACAGGTAGTTGAGGAGTGAACGTTCGCCAGTGCGCACGAACATTTCCGCCGGCATGCCGGGTTTGATCACCAGACCGTTGAGTTTTTCCATGGCCTGATCGCTGACGCTGCTGCGCAACACGTAGTACGGCACGCCGGTTTTCTCGTCGACCATCTGGTCGGCGGAAATCAGGCTGACTTCGCCGGGCACCCGTGGCGTCTTGCTCTGGTTGAACGCAGTGAACAGGATGTCGACCGGCAAGTGCGTGCCGACCTTGTCGATCAGGTTGATCGGCAGGTGACCTTCGACTTCCAGGCGCGTGCCTTGCGGGACGATTTCCAGCAGGGTTTCGCCCTGACGCACCACGGCGCCTTCGGTGTGTACGCCGAGGTTGACTGCCACGCCGTCGGCGGTGGCGAGGATTTCGCTGTGTTGCAGGTCGAAACCGGCGGAAGTCAGTTGCTCGGACAGCGTGACGCTTTTCAGTTGCGCGTCGGCCAGTTGGGTGCGGACTTCCTTCTGGTATTCCTCACCGTGCTGTTGCAGTTTCAGGCGGGACTCAAGGATGCCCTGCTCCACTCGGCCACTTTCGCCGGTGTTTTCGGCCAGTTGCTGCTGAACCTGCGACAGCTGACGCTGGTATTCCATCAAGCGGTTGCGCGGGATGTAGCCGTTGTCAGCCAGCGGTTGCAGGTTGCTCAACTGTTGTTGCAGCGAGTCGGCCTGCGCATTCAGGTCAGTACGGGCGCGGCGCATGCCTGCCAGTTGCGCGGTGGCGCCTTCGATGCTGGCGCGCAGGGCAGCCTGCTCGCGGGAAAACGCTTCGCGGCGGCTGCTGAACAATTGCCGCTGACCTTCCAGTACCAGCGCCAGGCGCGGATCGGCGTTGTCGCTCAGTTCTGCCGGGAAGGTCACTTGCTTGAGGTTGTCACGCTCGGCCTGCCAACGTGCGAGGCTGGCCCAGGCCATGCGGTATTGCGCCTGCAGCGATTGCACGTCGGCGGCGACCTGGGTCTGGTCGAGGCGGAACAGCGGCTGGCCCTGTTTCACGATTTCGCCTTCGCGTACCAGAATCCGGCTGACCACGCCGCTGCTCATCGACTGCACGGCCTTGCGCTTGCCCGACACCACCACGGTGCCTTGTACCGGGATCCCTTGATCCAGCGGCGCCAATGCCGCCCAGGTGAAGAAGCTGCCGGCGCCGGCCAGCGCCAGAATCCAGCCCATGCGGGCGAAGAACTTCGCATCGCGCTCCGGGCGTTCGGTGATGTACGCGTGTTCCATGTTTGCTTCGTTCTGCGTGTTCATGCTCGCGCTGCTCATACACCCGAATTCCTTGTCGTCGGCTGATACTGTCGGCTCATGCTGAGCCCGGCCGGTGCTTGCGCAGGTTTTTCATTGTGTTGTGATGGGTTGCCGGGCTGATTGCCGGGCTGGTTTGCGGACAGCGCCTTGAGCACATCGTGGCTCGGGCCGAAGGCTTGCAGGCGACCGTCGTTGAGCACCAGCAGCTTGTCGGCCTGGGCCAGTACCGAAGAACGGTGGGTCACCAGCACCACGGTGGTGCCTTGGGCCTTGAGTTGCACAATCGCACTGGACAACGCGGCTTCGCCGACGGTGTCGAGGTTGGAGTTCGGCTCGTCCAGCACCACCAGGCTCGGGTTGCCGTACAGCGCACGGGCCAGGGCCACGCGCTGTTTCTGGCCGCCGGACAAACCGCTGCCGTCCTCGCCCAGTTGGGTGTCGTAGCCTTGCGGCATGCGCAGGATCAGTTCGTGCACGCCGGCCTGTTGCGCAGCGGCCACGACCTTTTGCGGATCGGCTTCGCTGAAGCGGGCGATGTTCTCGGCGATGCTGCCGCTGAACAGCTCGATGTCCTGAGGCAGATAGCCGACGTACGGGCCGAGCTGATCGCGGTTCCAGCGGTGGATGTCGGCGCCGTCCAGGCGCACCGTGCCACCGAGGGCCGGCCATACGCCGACCATCACACGCGCCAGAGTTGATTTGCCGGAGCCGGAGGCACCCAGCACGCCGAGCACTTCACCGGCCGCCAGGTTGAAGTTGACCATATGCAGGGTCGCAGCACGTTGACCCGGAGGGCCGGCGCTGACTTGTTCAAAAGTGATCTGGCCTTTTGGCGCCGGCAGCGCCATGGCGTCATCGCTCGGCGGGAAGGCTTGCAGCAGCGCATCGAGGCGACGGTAAGCCAGCTTCGCGCCGCTCCACTGCTTCCACACGGCAATCAACTGGTCGATCGGGCTCAGCACCCGGCCCATCAGAATGGAGCCGGCGATCATCATCCCGGCGGTCATGTCGCCCTTGATCACCAACAGTGCGCCAAGGCCCAGCACCAGCGATTGCAGGCACAGACGCAGGGTCTTGCTCAGCGAGCTGATCACCGCGCCGGTGTCGCTGGCCTGATTTTGCAGACCGAGAAAGCGCGAATGCACCTGGAACCAACGTTTGCGCAAGGCGCCGAGCATGCCCATGGCTTGAATGGTTTCGGCGTTGTGCAGGTGGCTGGTGGCCAATTGGCTGGATTTCTGCGAGAAGCCGGCGGCTTCGCCCAGCGGCTTTTTGGTCATGTATTCGTTCAGGCACGCCAGCGCGATCAGCAGCAGCGCACCCGCCGTGGCCAGCACGCCAAGCCAGACGTTGAACAGGTAAATCACGAACAGGTAGATCGGGAACCACGGCGCATCGAAGAACGCGAACAGCGCAGGCCCGGTGACGAACTGGCGAATGTGGGTCAGGTCGCCCAGGGACTGCCCGGCGTTGCCCTCGCCCTTGAACAGGTTGCGCTCGAACGCCGCCTGATAGACCCGCAGATTGAAACGGCGCTCGAGCTGGCTGCCGATGCGGATCACGATAAAGCTGCGCACCACTTCCAGCAGACCAATGAAGGCGAAGAAACCGACGACCATCAGCGACAGCATCGCCAGGGTGGTTTCGTTCTGCGAAGACAGCACCCGGTCATAGACCTGAAGCATATATATGGAGGGCACCAGCATCAGCACGTTAATCAGTGCGGTAAAGCATCCGACGCTGATCAGAATGCTTTTATAGTCACCCAATGCCTTGAATAAGGGAGCGGTGGCTGGGGCCTTCGCCATCTTCATTGATTATTCCTGAAATGGTATTTCCCGCCCTGCTTGGCGAGACTTCAATTAATTGTCCGCATTGAGTGCGGGACATACACCGCCAGTACTTGCTTACACTTCAATAACAACTTTGCCGATTAACACCGGCCTGCGTGTTATTGCGCTATGGCTTATAACTGTAACGGGGTGCTTTATATTTAAACTGTCAGTCGGTTTCGGTCATCAAGGTTGCTGTACAGCACGCTTGAGTGTAATCACCAGGCCCGACTTCAAAGTGCTCAGATAAAGCCCATCACGTTGTCGGCTGAAAAACTGGATTCTTGAGCCTTCCTTGCCGGTGATCGACAGACCGTCCGGATCGGGGAACCAGCCGATGGCGCTGTCTTGCAGCCACGCGCTCAGGCAATCGGCACCGTTGCCCAGCGTCTGGTTGGCTTCAAGGTCGATAAGACAAGTGTTCGACGGTTTGTCCTGCAAAGCCTGGGCCTCTGGAGCGTCGTTGCGGTCGCTCAGGGTCGCTTGCCACTGTCCGGCAAATACCGATGGGGCTTCGAGTCTCAGGCTGCTTGCCATGGTTGTTTCTCCAGAAATCATCATCAGCATCGGCAACAGATACGCCGCCGCTTTGCGGGTAAAAGCGAATTGGTTCATAGGAAATTTCACTCCGGCACGTAGCCTTGCTTACCGGTCACGGCGATGCAAGTGAAGAAAGCGGCGCATGACGCGCCGCTTTCCCGTGTTACATCACGCCACGATGTCGCTGGTGGCTGCCTGGCCAACGGTGCTGACCTGGAAATCAGCCACGCCGTGACCGGAGAAGTCCACCGACAGCAGGCTGTTGCCGCCCGAGGACGTCAGAACCGCATCACCCGCCGCGCCGGTGAAGGCGCTGACGAAGTGCAGGCCTGCGCCCTTGGTGATACCGGTCAGGTCGATTTTGTCCAGACCGCTGACGAAATCGAGGATCTGATCGATCGCACCCGGCTTAGAGTCGGAGCTGGCCGCGAACACAAAGGTGTCCGAACCCGCGCCGCCCCACAGCTTGTCGGCACCGCCGGCGCCCCAGATGATGTCGTTGCCGGCACCGCCCTTGAGCTCGTTGGCCGCGCTGTTGCCGATCAGCAGGTCGTTGCCCGAACCGCCGATCGCGTTCTCGATGGTGACGCCCTTGGCGATGGACACGTTGCCCACCAGGCCGCCAACGTCGGAGAACGAGGCTTCATTGAGGTTGATCTTCTGGTTCTGGGTGAAACCCGAGAAGTCGAAGGTGTCCTTGCCGCCCGCATCCCACACCGAGAACACCAGCTTGTCGGCCGACGACGAGGCGCTGAGGAAATCGCGACCGGCGTTGGAGTTGAAGCCGTAGGTGGTGCCACCGGTACGGGTGGTCATGTTGGCGCCGTAGAGTTTCTGGATCGCTGCGATGTCATCCATCAGCGGGCCGGAGGAATAGGCTTCCACGCCGCCCTTGCTGAAGTTCTGGCTGGTGTTGCTTTCGCTCCAGTAGCTCATGACGCTGTAGCCGCGGGTGTCTTGCCCGTAGGTCGCGTCGTTGTAGGTCGGGTTGCCGTTGCCGGCGTTGTAGTCGCCCGGATGCGCCAGGCCAAGGGTGTGGCCGATTTCGTGGGTCAGGGTCTGACGACCGTAGTTGTTCAGGTCCGGGGTCTTGTTCTGCGTGTAACCGCTGTTGATCAAGTACCACGAAGTGCCGTCGTAACCCGGACCGGTACCCGGCAGGTAGGCGAACGCTGCTGCGCCGTCCACACCACCGCTGTAGTTGGCGAACGTCATGTGGCCATCACCGCCCGAGGCTTTCTCGGTGAAGGTGACATTGGCCACGTCGGCCCAGGATTGCATGGCGAGCACGGCCTGGGCTTTCTGTTGAGCACTGAACTGACTGAACCCGGTGATCCCGTGCTTGTTCATCGTGCTGGACGATACCGAAGTCAGGAACGTGTAGGTGAGTTCGATCTTGCCGCTGCCATCCTTGTCCTGGTAGGCAGCGCCGTCGCGCAGCAACTGGGTTGCGGCCTGGTCGACGGAAAAGGAGGGTTTGCCATTGACCGTGAGGTTGCCGCCACGATCGTACTGATGGCTGAAGCTATTGATCTGGTTATACGCCGTACTGGTCGCTGCCAGAGGTTGCGGCGCCGCGCCCAGCTGGAAAGCCTGTTCGGCGGTATCAACAGCATTAGCTTTTACTTTCGACATAAACACACTTCCTTGTTTAGCAATGGAACAGTTTTTGTCCGATAGCGACAACCTCTGGCGAGATTGTCCTATCACTCGCCCAATGAAGGCGTAAGAAACCTGACACAATTTGAAATCTAACGTCTAGCGTTTTTTTGAGATCAAATTGAACTGTTCCGGAAAACTCCCGTAAACAAAGCGCGTGCCGCCGAAAGAAGTTTGTAAGTGTGGTGAATTGGCCTAATTGTCTGACGATTTCTTATTTAAATATTAAATATCGGTAAGTTGTATTTTGTTAGCAGCGTCTCACTTTGCTGCACTTTATCAGTGCAATGCCAGTGGTTTGATATCAAGTTGATTCAACAGTACATATCAGGCGAGGGCTGTACTGCCCTCGCCTGTTTTCTTCAGCTGCCAGTCCGAATCTTGTTCCACACCCGCGTGCGGATCCGGTCGATGTTCAGCGGCATCGCTTCCAGTGCGAACAGCTTGCCCATCATTTCCGGGCTCGGATAAACCTTGGTGTCGTTCTTGATCGCCGGATCGATCAGGCCGTCGGCCTGTTCGTTGCCGTTGGCGTAGTGCACGTAGTTGCTGATGCCGGCCATCACGTCGGGCTGCAGCAGGTAGTTCATGAACGCGTAGCCGGCCTTCTCGTCCGGTGCGTCGGCGGGCATGGCGACCATGTCGAACCAGATGGCGGCGCCTTCCTTGGGAATCTCGTAGCCGATTTCGATGCCGTTCTTCGCTTCTTTGGCGCGGTTTTCCGCTTGCAGGATGTCGCCGGAGAAACCGACCGCCACGCAGATGTCGCCGTTGGCCAGATCGCTGGTGTATTTCGAGGAATGGAAGTAGCTGACATATGGCCGCACTTTCATCAGCAGCGCTTCAGCCTTCTTGTAGTCCTCGGGGTTCTTGCTGTGATGCGGCAAACCCAGGTAGTTGAGCGCCGCCGGCAGCAGTTCCGGGCCGTTGTCGAGGATGGCTACGCCGCATTTCTGCAGTTTTTCCATGTATTCGGGTTTGAAGATCAGATCCCAGGAGTCCACTGGCGCATTGTCACCCAGCACGGCCTTGACCTTGGCGATGTTGTAGCCGATGCCGGTGCTGCCCCACAGGTACGGAAAGCCGTGTTCGTTGCCCGGATCGTTGGTCTGCAAGGCTTTGAGCAACACCGGGTTGAGGTTCTTCCAGTTCGGCAACTGGCTCTTGTCGAGTTTCTTCAGCGCCCCGCCCTCGATCTGCCGCGCCATGAAGTGGTTGGACGGAAACACCACGTCGTAACCGGATTTGCCGGTCATCAACTTGCCGTCGAGGGTTTCGTTGCTGTCGTAGACGTCATAGGTGACGCCAATGCCGCTGGCCTTTTCGAAGTTCTTGGCGGTGTCCGGCGCGATGTAGTCGGACCAGTTGTAAACCTTGACCGTATCCGCCGCCTGAGCGAGGGAAACGGCGAGCATCAAGGGTGCGAGCGCGAGGGTCTTTCGGATCATGGATCGATTCCTGTATTGGCTATTGTTGTTGGCAGGCAATCAAAAGGATCAAAACGTCAGAAAATCAGGACATAGGTCTTGCGCACGGTTTCTTCGATGTCCCAGATCCCGAGCGTGTTGGCCGGCAACATCAGTGCGTCGCCACCTTGTATGTGCAGGGTTTCGCCGCCGTCGTCCGGGGTGAACGTGCAGCGACCGGAAATGAAATGGCAGAACTCTTGAGCAGTGATCTGCCGGCGCCAGCGACCTGGGGTGCATTCCCAGACGCCGGTTTCGACGCCGTCGTCGCGCTCGACGCTGGTGGTCGAGGCAATCGCCACCGGCGTGCCGAGCGGCACGGCCACCGGGTTGGACTCATCCAGTTGCAACGTGGCGGTGTTCTTGAATTGGGTGATGCTCATGGCGTTACCTGTCTCGTAGTAAACAACGTTTAGTGCATGAAACCTTCCATGAACCCGGCCACCTGGCTGGCAAGCTTGCGCCGCCAGGGCGCGGTCGCCGGGTTGGCCAGGGTCTGGTCTTCGTGGACGAAGCTTTTGATGATCGCGTTGTAGCCAAGCCAGCGGCACGGTTCCGGCTCCCAGGCCCGCAGCGCGTGGATCCCGCCGTCGGGCAGCACCCACGGTTGATGCGTCAGCTCGGTGTCGCGCTCGAGAATCAGATCCGCAAGCGTCCGCCCGCCCAGGTTGGAAGCGCCGACACCCTCCCCGCCATAGCCGCCGGACAGCGCGATGCCGTTGGCCCGGTCGCAGAGCATGTGCGGTTTGAAATGCCGGGACATGCCGAGGTTGCCGCCCCAGGCGTGGGTGATCTGGACGTTTTTCAGCTGCGGGAACAGCTCACCGAACAGGTAGCGGCGCAGCTCGACTTCATCGCGGGTCAGGTCGAAGTTGTGGCGCAGCTTGCCGGCGAACTGATAACCGCCACGGGCGCCGAAGATCAGACGGTTGTCGGCGCTGCGCTGGCCGTAAGTGACCTGACGGCTGAATTCGCTGAAAGCCTGCCCCCGACTGAGGCCGATTGCGTCCCAGGTCGCGGCGGACAACGGCTCGGTGGCGACGATCAGGCTCTGCACCGGTAATTGATAACGGCCCAACGGTGGCAGCGTGACGGAATAGCCTTCGATGGCCGGGACAATCCAGCGGCTGCGTACGCTGGCGTTGTCGGTCCGCAGGCTGCCGGCCTGCCAATGGGTCACCGGGCTGTTTTCGTAGATCTTCACCCCTATGCTTTCAACGGTTCGCGCCAGGCCGCGCACCAGTTTCGCCGGGTGAATGGTCGCCACATGCGGGGCGAAGATGCCGCCGTAGGGTTTGGCGATGCGCAGCTGCTGCGCCAGTTGTTCTGGGCTTAGCCAGCGGTAATCGTCGTCGGTCAGCCCCTGAGCGTGGAGTTTCTTCAGGTAGTCGCGAAGACTGACTTCCTGTTCGGGATAGCGCGCGGCGCAGTACAGCACCCCGCCTTTGCGGTAATCGCAGTCGATGCCTTCGCGTTCGAGGACGACTTCTACTTCATCAGGAATGCCGTGCAACAGGTCGAACGAAGCGCGGCGTTGTTGTGGCGACAGACCGGCCAGCAGGCGATCCTCGCCCAGCAGATTGCCCATCAACCAGCCGCCGTTGCGACCGGATGCGCCGAACCCGGCGGTTTGCGCTTCGATGATGGCGACGTTCAGGCTCGGCGCCTGTTGTTTCAGGTAATACGCAGTCCACAACCCGGTGTAACCGGCGCCGATGATCGCCACGTCGACGTCCAGATCCTGCGCAAGCGACGGCCGCGCGGTCAGCGGCTCGTCGAGTTGATCCATCCACAAACTGATAGTGCGCCACGCCGGCATGCAAGACTCCGCCAATCCAGGTTTCGATGGCGTCGATCCTAGAGGCAGAACTCAGGGATTGTCTTGCGCGCGTGTCCGCAAAGAAATTTGCTTGGCGTAGGCCTTTGGCGACTGGCCGGTGTGCTGGCGAAAGCAGCTATAGAAAGCCGACAGCGAATTGAAACCGGCAGCGAAGGCCAGTTCATCGATGCGCAACGGCGGCGTGGCGTTGTCCAGCGACTGCAATAGATGTTGCAGACGCGCCTGATTGACGTAGCGGTAAAAGCTTTGCCCCAGCACCTGATTCAACAAATAGGAAATCTGATTGCGGCTGTACCCGCATTCCTTCGCCACCCGTTGCAGGTCGAGTTCGGGGTCGAGATAAGGCTGCTGACGCTGGAAATACTGCTGCAAGTCATCGGCCATGAAGCTCAGCTGACGCGGCGACAGGCCCAGTCGACTCACCGCCGGACGCTGGCGGGTTGCCGTCGGGCTCTCGGCCTGCTCGCGTACCAGCGAGGCATATTCGTTGACCCGCCAGATCTGCCCGTCCTTGACCGTGATCGCTTCGCTGGATCGAAACGACACCAGCCCGTTGCCGCCGCGCAACGTCACTTCGTATTGAATGAACGCGGTGTTGCCGTCGATGCGGATGCGGTCGCAATGCTCCAGCGCTTCGTCGGACTCGCGCGGCATGCTGACCCGGACGTACTCGCGCAACTCGTCGAGGCCAAGCACGCGGTTCTGGAAGAAATCGTTGTACTGGATGTCCGGGTGGTACAGCGCCATCACGCCATCCAGGTCCCGGTGTTTCCAGCACAGGTGATAGCGCATGACCGTTTCGGCCGTGGCCCGCGTCTGTTCCGGGCCGTCATCATCGGCGTGCATAAGGGACTCTTGGAAAAAGAACCGAGCTTGCCCAACTTCTGGCGCGGCATCAACAACCCGGCGTAATGGCACTTTGGCGACGATTGGGGTGGACCGTGACTTACATCAAAAAAATCCGCGCAATCGCTAAATGAACTGAAAATTCTCACAGGAATTTCACATCCAGATGCTACTTTTAAAGACAATCACCGGTTGGGCCAATGAAGGCTCTTCCCACCTACCATGAGCAAACGGAAGCGCTCGATGAAGAAGGCGGGCAACACATGAATAAAGGGTCAAGCAAGGTCACGTTCCCCAATGCCTGCCAGCTGATGCGCTGGCATTTTCATCCCATGGGTTTCGAGGCGACCATGGATGCGCCGGGCAGTCTGGTCGCGCGCCTGTTCGATCGGGCCAGCGGCGAAACCCTGATCGCGATCGCCGGCATCCCTTGTGCCACAGTCATGAATGCGGCGGATGTGGAGCGAATAATCGAAGCCGTCGAGGACGAACTGGAGGCTTTCATTCCTCCGGAATCTCTCAAGAGTTATGCGTAACTAGCTGATTCAAAATAAAAAAAGCCCGCTTTGTGCGGGCTTTTTCATAGGCGTTGGATTCAGGCCGTTTTCTTTTCCGGACGATGATCGACGAAGAACGGTTTGCCTTTGGTGACCCGGTCCGAAGCCCTAGGCATGTTGACTGCCTGAGTGTCTTGCGGCTCGACGTACCAGTAGCAATGACTGACCGCGCGAGTGATTCCGACGTAGGCCAGGCGCAGGATTTCGTCTTTCTGCGCGCTGTCGTACGGCTCGCTGTCACCGGCCTTGCCCAGTCCGGCCATGCGATACACCTGATTCTTGTACGGTGAACTGGTCAGGTGCTGGCAATCGCCCAGCAGAAAAACCGCGTCGGCCTGCAGGCCTTTGGCGCTGTGATAGGTCAGTTGTTTCAGTCGACGGGACTCGTACGGCAAGCTCGAATCTACATTAACTACAGACTGAATATGCTGCTCTATCAATAACTTATCGCTGCTTTTTCGATAGAGCATCAAGATTGAGTCGCCCTTTCGATAGTGTTCTGCCAGGCGCTCGCCGAGCGCCTGATCGTCGCGCTCCAGCACGTTGACTGGCTGCAACGGCCTCTCCTCGCCGCTGGCCTTGGCCTTCTTGCCCGGGATCGCCGGTGCTGCACGAACGATGTGCTCCGCCGCGTCGATGATGTGCTGATGGCTGCGATAGTTGTCGCTGAGCATCACCCGGGTCGTGCTCGGCGACGGGAATTCCTTGTTGAACTCCATGAAGTAGCTCGGCGAACTGCCGCGCCAGCCGTAGATCGATTGCCAGTCATCGCCTACGCAAAGCAGCGATGATCTCTGCGCGCCTCGTCCGACATGCATGGCCGGGCCGCGACTGCGGATTTCCGAGAGGCTGGCGCGAATCCACGAGACGATCTGCGGCGAAACGTCCTGAAACTCATCGATCATCAGGTGCGACATCGGCCGCAGCAACTCATCGCTGAGCAGCTTGAAGTTTTCCGGCGAATGCTCGCTGAACAGCGCGAACATTCGGTTGTAGGTCATGACCGGCGGCTTCTGATCCAGCAAATGGTCTTCCAGCGCCCGCCAGAACAGGCTTAAGGCTTCGAAGAAAAACCGGTCCGGATCGTCCTTGGCGAAACTCATGCGGCCAACGGCGTCCGGCACGTCCAGGCCCAAGTTCTCGATGAAGCCTGCGGCGGCGACAAAACAGTCGAGCAATGGCGCCGATGCGAGCTCGCCCTTGACCTTGTGGTCGAAGCCGGGGCCGGCGCTGACATCACCCGCCAGCGTGGCCAATAAACGTTTTGATGACTCGTAGCTATCCAGCCAAATCAATGGTTTACGACAGAAAGCTTGAAACAGAGTGCGCTTGACTGCCCACTCTGCACGCACCGTCAGCTTGGCATTGGGACGGCAGACCTGCGGGTTTTCCCGAGGATCGAAACCCAATACCACCCAGGCGTCCAGGCTCGGAATGTAGCCGTGGCAATGGAACGACGCGCCGTTGATTTCGAATGTCTGACGGCTGGGCTCGATACCCTTGATCGGCCAGGCGCCTGTGCGGAGCCACAGGTCCTCGATCATGTCGCACAGCTCTTCATCGCGCCGGGCCGCCAGCTCTGTTACAGCGACGCGCTTTTGCACGTCCGGGTGATCGCGTTCCAGCTCCTTGAGCTGCAAGGCGTGCCGGGACAGCGGCTGGATCAGTTGCGCAAAGCGCGGGTCTTCTTTGTAAAGACGGTGGTAGCAGGCGTTGAGCTGCTGGCGTTGCGCGTCGTTGATGCGCAGATCGAACGGATTGCTGTCGACGTCCTCGTCCCCACCCTGCGCGCGGTGGCTGAGGTTTTCGAATGCCTGCAAGCGTTCGAACCCCGGCAGACTGCGAACCATCGGCAAGATCCGCGAGTGGAAGGTGCGCACCAGATCCCGCGCGTCCTTCTGACTCAGTGCCCGGCCCCACAACGCGAACAGTTCGATCAGCTTGTTGATGAAGTCCTTGCGTGATTCCCGGGTGAAGGTCACCACGGTCATCGAATCGAGCTCGAAGCCCAGATAGTGAGTCAGCAGCAGGATCCGCAGCACCAGCGTGGTCGACTTGCCGGCTCCGGCGCCGGCAATCACCGAGGTTGACGGGGTATCGCTGAAAATCATCTTCCATTGCGCAACGCTTGGCTGGGCGTGCGCAGGCAGCAGGCGTGCGACGTCGGCTTTCATGCGTTTCTTCAAGTCTGCGCTGAGTGGCAGGCGCCAGTCGTCGAACAGGTGATTGTCGATACCCGGTGGCCGGTGTTCGGTATTACGGCTGTCGCGGATCAACAAGACCTGGCGGCCCTCTTCCAGCCCGTCAGCCTTGCCTTCCTTGTACCCGTAATCCACGCCGGCGGTATGCCCGCTGCGAAAGCCGTCGGCCTGACCGTGCAGCCACGAAGCCCGGTGCTGGGCGCGCAGTTGCGTCAGACCATGGCCAAGGAAACGCGCCGCCAGGCGTTTGAACCAGGGCATCTCGGCCAGGGGACGAAGTTCGGGGGGAAGATCGGGGGTGTGTTGCGCCACGCTGACGGACTCCGGATGTGAGGCTGTTGAGGGCTATGGTGTCTGCATTTGCTTTTTTGTTCTAGCGAAATGCTTACAGGTCATTGGTTTAGGCGATGAATTGAAGGTCGGATGAGACGATTTCGAGCTTTTTTAACATCAATCGATTCGATGGGAATGCCGCACTTTTTACGCTTTTTCTCGATGGTTGACTGATAGATGATGCCTGCCATCAATCACCGGTCTCGCTTCGTGGCTCAGGCATCACGCCCCATGACGAACCTTTTGAGGAGACGATCATGCTTGAACTCAGACCTTTCAGCTCGCTGGGCGGTGCCCATCACGGCTGGTTGGATGCCCATCACCATTTTTCGTTCGCCGAGTACTACGATCCGCAACGCATGAGCTGGGGCAACCTGCGCGTGTGGAACGACGACATCATTGCCGCTGGCACGGGCTTCCCTACTCACCCGCACCGCGACATGGAAATCATCACGTACGTGCGTGAAGGTGCGATCAGCCACCAGGACAACCTGGGCAACAAGGGCCGCACCGAGGCTGGCGACGTGCAGGTCATGAGCGCCGGCACCGGAATCGCCCACAGCGAATACAACCTGGAAGCCACGGACACCAAGATCTTCCAGATCTGGATTCTGCCGACCGAAACCGGCGCACCACCGTCCTGGGGCGCCAAACCGTTCCCGAAAGGCGACCGCGAAGGTTTCGTGACCCTCGCCAGCGGCAAAGACGGTGACGATCAAAGCCTGCGCATCCGCGCCAACGCGCGTTTGGTGGCGGCCAATATCAAGGCCGGGGAAACCGCTGAATACCGCCTCGACGCCGGACGTCGTGCCTATCTGGTTCCGGCGACGGGTGTCATTGAAGTCAATGGTTTGCGCGCACAAGCTCGCGACGGTGTGGCGGTGGCTGATGAACAGGTGTTGACCGTCACGGCGCTGGAAGACAGCGAGATCGTGTTGGTGGATCTGGCCTGACGGGCGAATTGCGGGCACAAAAAAGGGCGACCTCAGGGTCGCCCTTTTCCGTCGTCTGGATTTATTTGGTGCTGATCGCACCGTCTACCAGGGTTTGCGCTTCGGCCACCAGTTGCTTGAGGTGGTCGTCGCCGATGAAGCTTTCGGCGTAGATCTTGTAGATGTCTTCGGTGCCCGACGGACGTGCAGCGAACCAGCCGTTTTCGGTCATCACTTTCAGACCGCCGATGGCCTGATCGTTGCCTGGAGCCTTGCTGAGAATGCTCTGGATCTTCTCGCCCGCCAGTTCGGTCGAGGTGACCTGCTCCGGCGACAGCTTGCTCAGCAGCGCTTTCTGCTCAGGATTGGCCTTGGCGTCGACACGCACCGAGAACGGCTCGCCCAGCTCCTCGGTCAGCGCACGGTAGGCCTGGCTTGGGTCGCGGCCGGTGCGGGCGGTCATTTCGGCAGCCAACAGGGCTGGAATCAGACCGTCCTTGTCAGTGCTCCAGACACCGCCGTCCTTGCGCAGGAACGAGGCACCGGCGCTTTCTTCGCCGCCAAAACCCAGCGAGCCGTCGAACAGACCATCGGCGAACCATTTGAAGCCGACCGGCACTTCGTACAGACGACGGCCCAGACGCTTGGCCACACGATCGATCAGACCGCTGCTGACCACGGTTTTACCCACGGCTGCGTCGGCACGCCATTGCGGACGGTTCTGGAACAGGTAGTCGATCGATACCGCCAGGTAGTTGTTCGGTGCCAGCAGGCCACCGGACGGTGTGACGATGCCGTGACGGTCGTGATCCGGGTCGCAGGCGAACGCCACGTCAAAGCGCTCTTTCAGACCGATCAGGCCTTGCATGGCATGGCTGGACGATGGGTCCATGCGGATCTGCCCGTCCCAGTCGACGGTCATGAAGCGGAACGTCGAGTCGACTTCCTTGTTCACCACGTCCAGGTCAAGACGATAGTGCTCGGCAATCGCCGACCAGTAGCGCACCCCTGCTCCGCCCAGCGGATCGACACCCAGGCGCAGTTTGGCGCCGCGAATGGCATCGAAGTCGATGACGTTGATCAGGTCGGCCACGTAAGTGTTGACGTAGTCGTGACGGTGGGTAGTTTCGGCCTTGAGCGCCTGCTCGTAGCTGATGCGTTTGACGCCGGCCAGTTTGTTGGCCAGCAGTTCGTTGGCCTTGGCTTCGATCCACTTGGTGATGTGAGTGTCGGCCGGGCCGCCGTTGGTTGGGTTGTACTTGTAGCCGCCGCTTTGTGGCGGGTTGTGCGACGGGGTGATGACGATGCCGTCGGCAAGCCCCGTGGTGCGACCACGGTTGTAGCAAAGAATGGCGTGGGACACGGCCGGGGTCGGCGTGTATTCGTCGCCTTCGGCGATCATTACGGTCACGCCGTTGGCCGCCAGTACTTCCAGGGCGCTCGCCCCGGCCGGGGTCGACAGCGCATGCGTGTCGATGCCGACGAACAGCGGCCCGGTGATGCCCTGGGCTTCGCGATACAGGCAGATCGCCTGGCTGATGGCCAGAACGTGCCACTCGTTGAAACTCAAATCAAAGGAACTGCCCCGGTGCCCGGAGGTGCCGAACGCCACGCGCTGGGTGGAAACCGAGGCGTCGGGTTGACCGGTGTAATACGCCGTAACCAGTCGCGGGATGTCGACCAACAATTCTGCCGGTGCCGGTTTGCCCGCAAAAGGACTGAGTGTCATGCAAAACCTCTGAAATAGAGTGGTTCAGGAAATTACACCGGAGTTTACTGGCAGTTTGTCCGGAGTGCGATGGGGTCTATTGCGTACAAGCCGAGTGTTTTCGCGCATCTGTCCGCGGAGCCAGTCGCAACGCATCCCCAAGCAGTCCGACAAGTCTTAACAACTCGTGTTCCGTGCCGCCAATCGCGCTCAAACGCATGTGCTGCGCGTGCAACCCTCTGAGGCTGAACAACTCCCCCGGCGCAATCAGCACATGTTGCTTGAGCAGCCGCTGAAACACCGCGTCCATCACGACCGGGCGCGCAGAATGCAGCCAGATCGTCGCACCGCCCTCAGGTTCGATGACGTGCAGAATGTCCCCCAGACGTTCGCGTATCAAATTGATCCATTGAGTCCGGCGCTCCTTGAGCAAGCGCTTGAGCATCGGCAGATGCTGGTCGACCCGCCCGCTCGCATAGAGTCGTGCAATCGCTTTCTGGCGGATTGGTGAAAGGCGAAACGAACGCAACAGAAAGTGACGCTGCAGGTCCGCGCGCCATTGCCGCGACAGGACAAAACCGTAGGGGGCTTCGACCCCGATGATTTTTTCGAACATGGAAAACACCAGCAGACGGTCGGGATCCACCAACTCGCGCAGCGGCTCCCCTTCGGCGTCGTCCAGCAAGTCGCCGTGGCAGTCATTTTCCAGCAACCAGGTGCCATGACTCAGCAGCAAATGCGCAATGGCCTCACGGCTGGCCGGCGGGATACGACTCCCGTGGGGCATGTTCAATCGGGAGGACAGCAGGATCAATCGGACCCGCTCGCTTTCAAGCAGTCTCTGGAGTTTCTGCGGATCGAATGCCCCGTCTGGCTGCAGCGGCAACTCGATCACCTGAACCTCGGCGGACTGAAACAAGCGCAGGATCATCCAGTCACACGGCGATTCGATCACCACGGTTGCGTGGCGCAACTCAAGGACGGCGATCAGGATTTCCAGCACTCCTCGCAGATCGGCACCGATGTAGACATCTTCAGCGTGCCAGCAATGGGCAGCCGATGACGTGTAGCGGGCCGCCAGCAGCGTGCGCAACTCCAGCTCGCCGCAAGGCTGGGCCGGCGTTTGCAGGTGCCGGGGATACTGGCGCAACAGCTCTCGTTCAAGCATCAGCAACGGACGATCGAGAGGCTGGATCGACGCCGGCTCATCGGCGCTCAATACCTGCATGCCAGTGCATCTGGCATTGACGTACACCGTTTCCAGCAAATCACCGCCGCGTCCGGGCGGCATGAACGACGATGCAGGCTGCGCGAAATATCCGGATTTGGCTACGGAATAGACCCGGCCTTCTTTCTCCAGCAGTGCGTAGGCGTATTGAATGGTCGAGATCGACACGTTCAACCGCTCGGCCAGTTGCCTCAACGATGGCAGTCGAATCGCTCCCTGGTTGCCCGGCTCGCTGATCAGTTGCGTCAGGTAGCGATAGACAGCCTGGTAGGCAAAATCAGATTCTCTCGGCTCACTCATGAGGGTACGTCCGCTGAGACGTCCGTGTGATCGGGCAGCAAAATCCCATTCAACCTTCCGCCGAGCGGTCGCCAAGAGTCACCTCGCGCTCGGGCAACTCCTGCGCTTGTGCGACGTGCTCGCCTGTCCGGACAGCCCCCATTGCATACAACCGGCAGATCAGTCGCAGTGGCAAGCCGCTGACATCGGTCATCCATTGCAAGACCTGCTCCGGTGCGTGCAGGCCCTGCATGGCGCGGTGCAGGTCCGGCATGGCGACCAGCATCCCCGGATGACAGGTGCGCAGGAATCGCTCAAGGCCGGCACCGGCATCGTTGAAGGGAGCGAACAGGAGACACACCAGTTGCGACTCGTTGAGGCCGAGATTCTTTTGCAGGGACGACGCTGCCAGCGACCGTTGCTCGGCTAGATCGCAAGAGTTGCCGAATGTGGAGACAAAACGTTCGCAAACCTGCTCTGGCGTGTTTCTGCGGCGCATCGTCGCCAAGCATTGCTGCAGATAGTCCGATACGCCGGCCTCGTAGGTCCGGCCTTCGGTGTAACTGGCCTGCAACCCTTTCAGGTAGGCGCCGACCAGGGGATCAGCGCACTCGCCGGTGCGCGCTTCAAGCATCAGATCGTCGGCCTGAAACCCGAGGAAATCGCTGAGCAAGGGCCAGCGTTCCTCCATTTTGCCGACGACCATATCGTCAATACCGATATAGCTGGTGCGACGACAGGCTTCGAACTCGCCGAGGGGGCGCCAAGGCACCCGATCGTCTTGCGAGTAGAGTTCGCGATAACAATCGCCGCCGAGGCTGTCGAGCAGACTGAACAGCTCATCGAACCCGCCGCCCTTTCGCGACAACTCGCCAATCCCGACCTTGCGCACTGCCCTGTCCAGACCATCGAGAAACTGCTCCTGACGGCGCGCGTTGTCGCTGCTGATCAAGGCATCGACACCGTTGCTCCATCGGGCGACCTGGCCATAGAACTCAGCGGTGGTCAGATACTGGTCATCCCACAATGTCAGATCCTCATCCCATTCACGGCGATGCCCCACCATCAGCAGGTCGAGTCTGCCGGCCTCGCGCCCTTCATCGCAGATGGGCGCCAGATGGTTGAAAGGCAGGATTTCCCGATGATCGACCATCAACAACTCGACCCTCGGGTCATCATGCAGAAACAGTGCGCTGAAACTGCGATGCAGGTTGTGCAACGCCGAAGCCGGTACGCCGTTGCACCGCAGGGTCGCGACCCTCAACTGAAATGTGGCAGGTGCGCGGCCGGCGATGCTCAACTGCGCCGCGCGCAACAGGGCCAGGCTGTAGCAACAGTCGCGTGTGCCGGACTGAATCACCAACACCTTGAATTCACCGATGCGATCCATGCCCCCGGCAGCGACCGCCAGACGCTGGATCAACAGCTGCAATGCCGTGCGCTCGGCCCGGGAAAAGAAACTCAGCAGTCGTTGCAAAACTTGCTGGTAGACATAGTTCATTGCCTGATCATGGATCGTGCTCATCAGTACTTCACCCGGTATCAAAGGTTTTATATCGCGCGGCCGAAAAATGGCGGACGCGCAATCATTCTTCATTAATTAATAGACGCTTAAATGCTAACACTTATGTTTTTGTAGTTATTTGAAACAGTTGAGCGCATGGCATTTAAGAATCACGAGCGACATGGCTGAAAGCCCCGTCGCTGCTGGACTCCTCGCAAGGCAGGGTTTTCCTAGGAAACTTCTTACAAGCCCCTGCACATAATGAGCACAAGAAAAAAAGAAGGGATTACATGGCAGTCCTACAAACTTTAAACAGAAGTTTGAGGTGCGATGATAAACAGCCGTTTGATACTGCACAGAACAAATAGAATGCACAGACATAGCTCATTCCTTGAGATGAAAGTAGTCATTCAATTATCAGGGTCTGGAGGGCAATTAGAAGATACAGATCGAGAGCAAAAACCAGTTCAGTTGCTGAACGTCCCCAGGCGTCTGGCCCAGGGGTTTCTCGATATCTGAAGGATTAAACGCACAAGAGTCCGTGGGGCCACGGACTCTGATTGGAAGGGTCAGGCAGTTTCGATTTGCAGGGCAACCCGCTCGCGGCATGGGCACTCGTCCATGTAGCGGTGAGCTTCGACAAACTCGTTGAACGGAAACACACGCGTTTTTAGCGGCAGCAGCACACGGTCGGCAGTGAGCTGGTTGATATCACGCAAGGCACGCTGCAAGGCTACGTGATCCTGAACGATGCCGAGCTCCGGCTTGCCGGTGAAGTTGCCGATGCAATGCACGAAGAACTGAATGTTCTTCTGGAACGCTGCGCAGGCCGGGAATGGCGTCTGGTTGCCGCCCTGCAGGCCGTACAGCACCAGGCTGCCACGCGGTGCCAGTACATCGCCGAGCAGCGACATCTGTGGCCCGCCGAGACCGTCGAACACCACGTCGACACCGCGGTTGTCGGTGATCTTGTTGATCCGCATCAACAGGTCTTCTTCTTCGGTGACGATCACTTTCTCGGCACCGAGAGACAGCAGGTACTCACGCTCCTCCGCCGTTTTGGTGGCAGCAATCACCCGCACACCCAGCGCCTTGCCCAACTGGACGAAGGACGGACCGGCACAGTGGCTGGCGTCGGTCACCAGGGCGAACTGCCCGGGTTTGACCCGTGCCAGATCAACGTAACCGAAATAGGCGATCAACAGCGGCGTGTAATGCACGCTGGCTTCAATCGGGCTGAGCACGTCGGGATAACGGGTCAGCGCGGTGCGCGGCAGAACGATCAGTTCGCCGTAGACCGGATAATCATTGGGGCTCTCGGCCGGGAAGCTGGCCACCTTGTCGCCCACGGCCAGATCTTCGACGCCGTCGCCGATGGCCGTGACCACGCCGGCCATTTCATGACCGAGGCCGGAAGGCAGACGCGCCTGGGACGACGCCAGATTCTGGCGCCAGAGCGTGTCATACCAGCTGATGCCGATCGCCTCGACACGCACCTGCACTTCGCCAGGACCTGGCTGAGCAGCCGCATGCTCTTCGCATTTGAGCACCTCGGCTGGACCAAACTTGTGAAAACGGATCGTGCGGGACATCGCAAACCTCGTCAAAGTAACCTCTAATGCCATGAACTCTATCTGGGCTTTCCAGCCAAGACTATCAGTGGCTATTAATAGTCGACATGCCTGTCATTGATTCCGCAGCATGGTCAGCATTGAGAAAATCCATGAAAAAACTGCTGCCGCCTTCTCAGTAAAGCTGAATTACCCGGTGCAGACTACCAGCCTTTCCCCGTAAGATTCATGCCGGCCATTGTTCTCATATGGTCGCTCTCGTCAAGCTTGATGACTCTGCCAGGACTCCAGATGAATCGTAATGACCTGCGTCGTGTCGACCTCAACCTGTTGATCGTGTTCGAAACGCTGATGCACGAGCGTAGCGTGACCCGTGCGGCGGAAAAGCTGTTTCTCGGCCAGCCGGCGATCAGCGCGGCGCTTTCTCGCCTGCGCGGCCTGTTCGACGACCCCTTGTTTGTGCGCACCGGGCGCAGCATGGAGCCTTCCGCCCGCGCGGTGGAAATCTTCGCCCTGCTCTCCCCGGCCCTGGACTCGATTTCGACAGCCGTCAGCCGCGCGGCGGAATTCGACCCGGCGACCAGCACTTCGGTGTTCCGCATCGGTCTGTCGGACGACGTCGAATTCGCGCTGCTGCCAATGCTGCTCAAGCGCCTGCGCGCCGAGGCACCGGGCATCGTGCTGGTGGTGCGCCGCGTCAACTACATCCTGATGCCCGGCCTGCTCGCTTCCGGCGAAATATCCATCGGCGTCAGCTACACCACCGACCTGCCGGCCAACGCCAAGCGCAAAGTCCTGCGCCGTAGCGCACCCAAATTGCTGCGCGCCGATACTGTGCCGGGGCCGTTGAGCCTGGACGATTACTGCGCCCGACCGCATGCGCTGGTGTCGTTTGCCGGTGACCTCAGTGGTTTCGTCGATGAAGAGCTGGAAAAACTCGAACGTAAACGGCATGTGGTCTTGGCGGTGCCGCAGTTCAATGGACTGGGTACGCTGCTGGCGGGCACCGACATCGTCGCGACCGTCCCCGATTACACGGCGGAAGCACTGACGGCGGCGGGTGGTCTTCGCGCCGAAGACCCGCCGCTGCCTACTCGTACGTTTGAACTGCATATGGCTTGGCGTGGGTCGCAGGACAATGATCCTGGGGAGCGGTGGTTGCGGTCGCGGATTCAGATGTTCTTCGGGGATCCGGATAGCCTGGCATAGCCTTTGCCATAACCGGTCATAGAGATTGTTGAATGTGGCAGTGGCTTGCGGCATTCTTCGCGACGGAATTTCCAGGGACGGTAAATTCCATGCGTGCTGCACGTATACAGACACCCGTCCCCTTCGCTATTTCGAACACCATCAAGGTGATTGAAAGCGAACACGCGCAACCGTCGCAGTTGCTTGGTCTGAAATATTGAAACGGAACTTCACATGAGCGGAAAACCTGCTGCGCGCCTGACAGATCCCACTAGTTGCCCTCTACCGGGACATGGAACAAATCCGATCGCCAGTGGCTCGCCCAATGTCAACTTTGACGGGCTTGCTGCGGCCCGGATGAGCGACAAGTCCGCTTGCGGTAGTCCCATCACCGGAGGCGTCAGTGCAACGGTTTTTATCAATGGTTTGAACGCTGCGACGAAAGACAGCACGGGCGGACACGGCAATGTGGTTGTGGGTGGTTCCGGAACAGTCATCATCGGAGACACATTCGTCCCGGCACCTTTCAGCGGCCTGCTACCGATGCCTGTGCACTTCAGCGACAAAATCAAATTGATCGATGAAAGCACCGGTGAACCGATGCCCAATCATGGCTACGCGATTCAGCGTGCTGATGGCAGCTTTGAGTATGGAACCAGTGATGCGTCGGGATTCACACACGTCGTGAGTTCACACTTGGCAGAAACCATAAAACTGTTTTTGGAAGATTGATAACCATGCCGGCAGAGCAAATCAAACTTCCCAATGGCAATACCGCAAGCCTGTCCGTCACACCGACATTGACAGTCGTGAAAGATCAGACTGTCAAGACGGCCCCCGTTCCAGCGAAGAAGGCTGTTGTCTTTTTCATTGGTGGAGCTGCCGACCAGGAGAAATACTATTTCCAGGGAGCTTTCCACAATATCGATGACGCCCAAAAACTGCTCGATGCAAAAATCGCCGGCAACAAAAAGCTGAAGACGAAATATACCGGACTCCCCAAAAGCTATAAGGATGCAAGGGGCTCCGGCGACATTCAGACTCACTTTATAGACAACATACCCAGTAAATCCTGTCCGGTTTACATCGTTGGTCATAGCCTCGGTGGATGGAATGGCGCACATCTGTCGCAGATCCTGTCCGAGGCCGGTTACACCATTAAATTTTTGGTGACGCTCGATCCAGTGGGTGAAGGTTTTTTTGTATGGCTGGGTTCCGACATCTACTTTTCTGAACCAACACCTGTCGCTGAAACATGGATCAACATCCGGGCGAATGCCAGCAAGCCTGATAATTCTGATGGCGTCGCTGATTTCGGGGAGCGCTGGATAATCGAGGCAGGTCCGACCGTCAATAAAACCATTGATCGACACCATGCCTCGGCTGACTGGATGTTTATTGAGCCTGTTCAAGGGGCCAAGTCCGCCTGCGATCTGATTTTTGATTCAATCAACGGTATCTTCGGCCAATGAACGGACTACGCGGTGTCATTTACCTTGCATTGCTTCTCTGTAGTGGCTGTGTCAAAACGGCCAGCATTCCACCGGCCGATCTCACGTTATCGTCCTTCAGAATGGGTTCCAGTAATCTGTTCACGGCACACTTCAGCTCCACTGTGGATTTGCAGAACGCTTTCAGTGATTACGAACAGTCCAATCAGCTCTCACCGACCCTGATTTGCTCCCTGAATCGAGACACGGAGTTCTCATCCGAGCATCCAATTGCCGTAAAAGCTGAAGGGCGAGTAATCGCCAGCAGTCCAGCCAAACCCAATTACAAGTTTTCCTCCGAACTCATCTTTTACTACACCAACCCGAATGGAACTCAACGCGACTTGAATGACTATGACGCCATCAAGCCGTTGCTCGAGTCGCAAAATTCGATCCCATGCAAAGTTCGGATAACCGCCTATGGGTACGAAGCCTATTACTCGAATACGCTATTGATCCCGTCCAGAGTCATGATTGAGCAGATTTTCAGATAGACGCCAATCGAAGGTCTATTGCCGGCCCTGTCGCAAGGCGGGGTCGGCATTTTTAATCCTCGCGTAATCACCACCGTACAGTTTCACAACCGACCTTTGCGTCTCAGGTAACAGAGAATTGCCCTGAAACCAATTGATAGCCCCCTAACGAAAGGTGCATGCTAGAGGGCTTCCCTCGGGCTTATATCATTCCGAATGATAGTTACCTTCGTGTCATTCGATTCGTTTGCCATCTACCCGCCGAGCATCATCCGCCCATCTTCAATACATTGGCGGATGCATCCATGGAACAATCACTCAAACATTTGCGCTTCCCGTTGGCCATGTTGGCCGTGCTGGTGATGAGCGCGTGCGGCAAGACTCCGGAGACCGCCGCCACCATGCCTGCTGCCAAAGTCAGCGTGGCCAAGGTGCTGGAACAACCGGTCAACGAGTGGGACGAATTCACCGGGCGCCTCGAGGCGCCGGAAACCGTTGAAATCCGTCCGCGGGTCTCCGGCCAGATCGACGAAGTCGCCTTCACCGAAGGTGCGCTGGTCAAGAAAGGCGACCTGCTGTTCCAGATCGATCCGCGTCCGTTCCAGGCCGAGGTCCGCCGCCTCGAAGCCCTGGTTGCTCAATCCCGCGCCAATGCCACCCGCAGTGAAAATGAAGCCGGCCGTGGCGAACGCCTGCGTGCCAGCAACGCCATCTCTGCCGAACTGGCCGACTCGCGCACCAGCGCTGCCCAAGAAGCCCGTGCTGCTGTTGGCGCGCTGCAAGCGCAACTGGATCTGGCCAAACTGAACCTGAGCTTTACCCGCGTCACCGCGCCAATCAGCGGCCGCGTCAGCCGTGCCGAGATCACCGCCGGCAACCTGGTGACCGCCGACACCACTGCGCTGACCAGCGTGGTTTCCACCGACAAGGTCTACGCCTACTTCGACGCCGACGAGCGTGTGTTCCTCAAATACACCCAACTCGCCCGTCAGGGTCAGCGCGGTGCGACCACTCCGGTGTACATGGGCCTGTCCAATGAAGACGGCAACCCGCACCTGGGCCAGATGAACTTCGTCGACAACCAGGTCAACCCGAAAACTGGCACCATCCGTGGTCGCGCCGTGTTCGACAACAGCGACGGCACCTACACCCCGGGTCTGTATGCACGCCTGAAACTGGTCGGCAGCGGCACCTACAACGCCATGTTGATCAACGATGAAGCGGTCGGTACCGACCTCGGCAAGAAGTTCGTGCTGGTGATGGATGGCGACAACAAGACCGTCTACCGCGCCGTTGAACTCGGGCCGAAGATCGAAGGCCTGCGTATCGTGCGCAGCGGCCTGAACAAGGACGACACGATCATCGTCAAGGGTCTGCAACGGGTTCGTCCTGGCTCCCCGGTTTCGCCTGAAGTGATCCCGATGGCCAGCGAGCAAACCATTGCCGCTCTCGCTCAACAACGACAAGCGCTGGAAGCCAGCAACCTGCCCAAAGTCGCACCTGCCAAAGGCGCGTCGGGATCGGTTGTGAAACTGGCTGCTGCGACCCCACGCGGTTAAGGGACGACAACTCCGATGAATTTTTCCCAATTCTTCATTTCACGGCCGATCTTCGCAGCGGTGCTGTCGCTGCTGATCCTGATCGCCGGTGCGATTTCGCTGTTCCAGTTGCCGATCAGCGAATACCCGGAAGTCGTGCCACCGACCGTGGTGGTGCGTGCCAACTTCCCGGGCGCCAACCCAAAAGTCATCGGTGAAACCGTGGCGGCTCCGCTGGAGCAAGCCATCACCGGCGTCGAGAACATGTTGTACATGTCCTCGCAATCCACCGCTGACGGCAAGATCACCCTGACCATCACCTTCGCGCTGGGCACTGACCTGGATAACGCGCAGGTGCAAGTTCAGAACCGCGTGACCCGGACCGAGCCGAAACTTCCAGAAGAAGTGACGCGCATCGGTATCACCGTCGACAAGGCTTCGCCCGACCTGACCATGGTTGTGCACTTGACCTCGCCGGACAAACGCTACGACATGCTGTACCTGTCCAACTACGCGATCCTCAACATCAAGGACGAGCTCGCTCGCCTCGGCGGTGTCGGTGACGTGCAGCTGTTCGGTATGGGCGACTACTCGCTGCGTGTATGGCTTGACCCGAACAAGACCGCTTCGCGCAATCTGACCGCGACTGATGTGGTGACCGCGATTCGTGAGCAGAACCGTCAGGTGGCCGCCGGTCAACTGGGTGCTCCTCCTGCCCCGACTGCGCAAAGCTTCCAGTTGTCGATCAACACTCAAGGCCGCCTGGTCACCGAGGAAGAGTTCGAGAACATCGTCATTCGCGCCGGTGACAATGGTGAAATCACCCGCTTGAAGGACATCGCTCGCGTCGAACTGGGTTCCAGCCAGTACGCCCTGCGTTCGTTGCTGAACAACCAGCCGGCCGTAGCGATCCCGATCTTCCAGCGTCCTGGCTCCAACGCCATCGAAATCTCGAACGAAGTTCGCGGCAAGATGGAAGAACTGAAGAAAAGCTTCCCGCAAGGCATGGACTACAGCATCGTCTATGACCCGACGATCTTCGTGCGCGGCTCTATCGAGGCGGTGGTTCACACCCTCTTCGAAGCACTGATTCTCGTGGTTCTGGTAGTGATTCTGTTCCTGCAGACCTGGCGCGCCTCGATCATTCCGTTGGTGGCGGTGCCGGTATCGTTGATCGGTACGTTTGCGGTGATGCACCTGTTCGGCTTCTCGCTCAACGCGCTGTCGCTGTTCGGCCTGGTACTGGCGATCGGTATCGTGGTGGACGACGCCATCGTGGTGGTTGAGAACGTCGAACGGAACATTGAACTGGGGCTCAACCCTTTCGATGCGACCAAAAAGGCCATGGGCGAAGTGACCGGTCCGATCATTGCCACGGCGCTGGTGCTGTGTGCGGTGTTCGTACCGGCGGCATTCATCTCGGGCCTCACCGGTCAGTTCTACAAGCAGTTCGCACTGACCATCGCGATCTCGACCGTGATCTCGGCCTTCAACTCGCTGACCCTGTCGCCAGCGCTGGCCGCTGTGTTGCTTAAAGGTCACGACGCACCGAAAGACCGCTTCTCGCGAGTGCTGGACAAGATCTTCGGTGGCTGGCTGTTCCGTCCGTTCAACCGTTTCTTCGACCGCGCCAGCCATGGTTACGTCGGTACCGTGCGCCGGGTTATCCGTGGCAGCGGCATCGCCCTCTTCCTGTACGCAGGTCTGATGGTGCTGACCTTCTTCGGTTTCTCCAGCACGCCGACCGGATTCGTACCCGGCCAGGACAAGCAATACCTGGTGGCCTTCGCGCAACTGCCGGACGCCGCGAGCCTGGACCGTACCGAAGACGTGATCAAACGCATGTCCGACCTGGCACTGAAACAGCCTGGCGTGGAAAGCGCCGTAGCGTTCCCGGGCCTGTCGATCAACGGCTTCACCAACAGCCCGAACGCCGGCATCGTGTTCGTGACCCTGAAACCGTTCGACGAGCGTAAAGACCCGAGCATGTCCGCCGGTGCGATTGCCGGTGCCTTGAACGGCCAGTACGCCGGGATTCAGGAAGCCTACATGGCGATCTTCCCGCCGCCGCCGGTACAAGGCCTGGGCACCATTGGTGGTTTCCGCCTGCAAATCGAAGACCGGGGCAACCTGGGCTACGAAGAGCTGTACAAGGAAACCATGAACATTATTGCCAAGAGCCATAACGTTCCGGAACTGGCCAACCTGTTCACCAGCTACACCGTGAACGTGCCGCAGGTCGATGCCGCCATCGACCGCGAAAAAGCCAAGACCCACGGCGTGGCCGTCAGCGACATCTTCGACACCCTGCAGATCTACCTGGGTTCGCTGTATGCCAACGACTTCAACCGCTTCGGTCGTACCTATCAGGTCAACGTTCAGGCAGAGCAACAGTTCCGCCTCGAATCCGACCAGATCGGCCAGCTGAAAGTACGCAACAACAAAGGCGAAATGATCCCGCTGGCGACCTTCATCAAGGTCAGCGACACCTCGGGCCCGGATCGCGTGATGCACTACAACGGCTTCATCACCGCTGAGATCAACGGTGCGGCAGCTCCGGGCTACAGCTCTGGCCAGGCCGAAAAAGCCATCGAGAAACTGCTCAAGGATGAACTTCCGAACGGCATGACCTACGAGTGGACCGACCTGACCTACCAGCAGATTCTGTCCGGCAACACCGCGCTGTTCGTGTTCCCGCTCTGCGTACTGCTGGCATTCCTGGTGCTCGCGGCTCAATACGAAAGCTGGAGCCTGCCACTGGCGGTGATCCTGATCGTACCGATGACCCTGCTGTCGGCCATCACCGGTGTGATCATCTCTGGCGGCGACAACAACATCTTCACCCAGATCGGCTTGATCGTACTGGTGGGCCTGGCGTGTAAGAACGCGATTCTGATCGTCGAGTTCGCCAAGGATAAGCAGGAAGAAGGCCTCGATCCGCTGGCCGCCGTACTGGAAGCCTGCCGTCTGCGTCTGCGGCCGATCCTGATGACTTCGTTCGCGTTCATCATGGGTGTGGTGCCACTGGTGTTCTCCAGCGGTGCCGGTGCCGAGATGCGTCACGCCATGGGTGTGGCGGTGTTCTCCGGGATGCTCGGTGTGACCTTCTTCGGTCTGCTGCTGACCCCCGTGTTCTATGTGCTGATCCGCAATTTCGTGGAGCGCAGCGAAGCGCGCAAAGCGGCCAAGGCGCAAAATCTTCAAAAGCCACTGGAGGCGCACCAATGAGTCTGAAAGTCTTCCTGCCGAGCCTGCTGGTGCTGGCCCTGAGTGCCTGCGCCGTCGGCCCTGACTACAAGACCCCGACGACGGAGGCGGCGAACATCACGTCCGCCACCGACGGCGCCGCCGGCCAGAAGAACTTCGACCGTTCGAAATTCGAAGGCATCTGGTGGCAGCAGTTCGACGATCCGACCCTCAACCAGTTGGTGACTCAATCGCTGCAAGGCAACCGTGAACTGCGCGTGGCATTCGCCCGCTGGAAAGCCGCCCGGGCGATCCGCGACGACGCCAGCAACGATGCGATGCCGACCATCACCAGCCGCGCCAGCAGCGATCTGGCCAAAGGTCAGATCCCGGGTCAGACCACCAACCGGGTCAATAGCGAGCGCTATGACCTGGGGCTGGATATGGCCTGGGAGCTGGACCTGTTCGGACGCATCCAGCGCAATCTGGAAGCCAGCGACGCCGACCAGCAAGCGGCCGAAGCCGATCTGTACCAACTGCAAGTCACCATGATTGCCGAACTGGTGGACGCTTACGGTCAACTGCGCGGCGCTCAATTGCGGGAAAAGATCGCCCTGGCCAACCTGAACAACCAGCAGGAGTCGCGCAAGATCACCATCAGCCTGCGTGACGCCGGCGTTGGTGATCAGCTCGATGTTGAACGGGCCGATGCCCGTCTGGCGTCGGTCGAAGCCAGTGTGCCGCAGTTGCAGGCGGAACAGGCCCGGCAGAAAAACCGCATCGCTACCCTGCTGGGTGAGCGTCCGGACAAACTGACCGTCGACCTGAGCCCGAAAGACCTGCCGGCGATTGCCAAGGCCTTGCCGATCGGTGATCCGGGCGAACTGCTGCAGCGTCGTCCGGACATCCTCAGCGCCGAACGCAAACTGGCGTCGGCCACGGCACGTATCGGTGTGGCCAAGGCCGACCTGTTTCCTCGGGTCAGCCTCAGCGGTTTCCTCGGCTGGACGGCCGGGCGTGGTTCGCAGATCGGTTCCTCGGCGGCCAACGCCTGGGCTCTGGGCCCGAGCATCACCTGGGCAGCGTTTGACCTTGGCAGCGTGCGGGCCCGTTTGCGCGGCGCCGATGCCGATGCCGAAGGCGCACTGGCGACCTACGAGCAGCAAGTCTTGCTCGCGCTGGAAGAGTCGGAAAACGCCTTCAGTGATTACGGCAAACGTCAGCAACGTCTGATCTCGCTGATCCGTCAGAGCGAATCCAGCCGCAAGGCTGCCGACCTCGCTGAGATTCGCTACCGCGAAGGCACCACCGATTTCCTGGTGTTGCTCGACGCCCAGCGTGAACGTTTGAACGCCGAAGACAGCCAGGCCCAGGCCGAAGTGGATCTGTATCGCGGCATCGTCGCGATCTACAAGGCCCTCGGTGGCGGTTGGCAGCCAGAGACGGTCGCCAGCAAGTAACAGTTTTTTAAAGAGCTCCTTTGGTTGGCCGCAACCAACCAAATTTTTTGCCCCGCGTATCATTCGGTCGCGGGGCTTTTTTGTACCTGTCTTTCATGGTTTTCCAGCACGGTGACCGTGGCGGTAGTGCCGGCTCTCAGTCGGTCCTTGCCCGCGTAATCGGGATCGATGCCGATCCGCACGGGTACTCGTTGCGCCAGTTTCACCCAGGTGTAGCTGGGGTTGATGTTGGCCAGCAATCGACTGCCCGGCGCATTTTCCCGGTCAGCAATGGCAAAGGCGATGCTTTGCACGGTGCCGCCGAATTTTTCCCCGCTCATCAATTCGATCCGCACCCGATCACCCTCCTCGATCCGTGGCAGTTTGGTTTCCTCGAAATAGCCGCTGACGTAAAAGGAGCTACTGTCCACCAGCGCCAGCAACGCGCCGCCGGCCACCGCGTAATCCCCCTGACGGGTCAGCAGATTGGTGACATAACCGCTGACCGGCGCTTCGACACGGGTGCGTTGCAGATCCAGTTCTGCCTGGGTCAGCGCGGCAATCGCCAGTTGCACGTTGGCTTCGGCCAGACCGAGATTCGCCTGATTGCGTAACAGATCGGCCTGGGCCACCGCCACGTCGGTGCTGGACTTCTCCCACTCCTCACCGGAAATCGCGAATCCTTGCTTGAGCGTACGTCGCCGGCGCTCTTCACTCTGGCGTTGTTTGAGCAATGCCTCGCTGGCGACAATCGCCGCTTGCGACTGCCCGAGCGTGGCCTTTGAGACCTCCACCGAGCGCTTCGCATGCTCGACGGCGAGGCTGTAGCGCGCCGGATCGATCTCAAGCAGCAACTGGCCCTTGTCGACATGCTGGTTGTCCTGCACCGCCAGTGTGACGATGCGGCCCGAAACATCCGCCGACAGCGTCACCACATCCGCCCTCACCCGCGCATCCCGCGTCCACGGGGCCCGGGTGTAATGTTCCCAGGCGAACCAGCCAAGCACGATTGCCAGCAGCACCACCGCCAATGTCGTCAATCGAGTGAGCAACGTCTTCAAGGTTTCAGGCTCCCATCAGCAATATCAATGCGGCGCATACACAGGCGTACAAGGCGCCTTCGAACAGCGCCTCGTGCCAGACAAAACGCAGGACGCCAAGCCGGCGCAAACCCCAGTCGAGCAGCAGAAAAACCGGTATGGCCAGTAACAAAGCCTGGGCGATGGGTGGCAGGTAAACGCCGCCGATCTCGAAATCAATGGGCAAGGACGGGTTCTCCTTCAGGACGGTTGGGCTGCAAATGCTCGCCATGTCGCTCCAGAAACGACACCACGATCAACAGGGCCACACGCATGCGAAACACCGACCACAAGTGCTCATGGGTGGCGACATGCAAGGCATCCAGCTCATCGCCGAGCGCATGCAGCGTAGTCAGCAACGGTGTCAGGCGCACGTCCGGTCGGCCGGCGACGAAACGGCCGGTCTGACGCAATGCCGTCGACAGCTGCCGACCGAATGCGTCAGTGAGCAGAGTATTGTTCTGTGCCTGTTGCCTGAGCTGGTGCATGGCCACGCCCAGCGCTACACAGGCGAGACTGATTTCATACAAACGCTGCATATCCCGATCATTGGCGGCCGGCAGCACGCCCAGCATCGAGGTCAGGCGATCGACCATTCGACTTTCGAAGGCGAATTGCTGCTCATCGGTGGCCGGACTCTTGGTCAGTTGGTAGACCTGCTCCCGCGCCTCGTTATAAAAGCGCCTGATTCGAAAGGCCGGGCGGAACGGGAAGATCCAGGCATAGACAATCAGAGCCAGCATCGCTGCACTGACATAGGCTCCGGCGAATTCGAACCATTGAATGGCGGTGTTCTGCCCGGTGCCGACGTTCTGCGGACCGAGCATCAGGAAACTCGACAGCCCCAGCCCCATTCCGATACCGGCAGTGGCCGGGCTGGACAGTCCGACCGCGATCACATACAGCAAAGGCGCGAGCAACAAGGCCAACATTTCGAAATCGCTGATCGCCGGAACCAGCATGAATTGATAGAACGCCGACACCAACAAGGCCAGTCCCAGCCCTCGGGCGTAACTCTGCGCGGCAATTAAAGGACGTGGAAATGTCGCCATCAACGAACACAGAATCCCCACCAGAATCATCCCGCCCCGCGCGCCGTCCCAAGCGGTTTCGATCCAGATCAACCCGGCCACCAGCAACGCGCTGAAGGCGCGGATGGCGTTCATCGTCGCGAGGGTAAAATCCAGGTGCAAGGGGCTGGACTGGCCACGGAACATGCAGCTGGCCTCCCGCCCTTCCTGTATCGCGTCGCTCAGTTCGAGAATCTGCTCCAGCTGCTGCAACAGCCGCGCCTGTTCCCAGCGCAATGCCCAGGCCAGCGAGCGCAGGGTTGCACTCATGTCTTCCGTCAGTTGTTCGGCCTTGTAGGCGAGCGCTTCGAATTGCTGTTGCAGCGCGATGAACTGGTGCCGAACCTCGGCCGACAATGAGCGCCCTTGCTGTGCGAGCTGATCAAGAAGTGCCAGCTCCTCGGCGCGCAATTGCTGGATGTCCAGCGGCAGATCGCCCTCCCAGCGCTCGGTGAGCAATTCCCGCTGGTGGCGCAAAGCGGTCAGGCGCGAAGTCAGCAGCATCAGCTGATTGCCCAGCAACAGCACCAGATTGTTCGCACTGCGCAGGCGCGGAGCATCGAAATACAAATGCCGGCGCAGCCCTTCAAGGGCGCTGATTTCCCCCAGCAGCTGCATTTGCCGGCGCTGAAAGTCCGCGTCGCTTTCTTCGGTGCGAAGCACAGCGGCGGCATGGGTGGCGGCGAGCTTGATCACCTGATCGACCTTCGCGAAATAGTTGCGTGATACCGCTTCGGGCCGCGCCGTTAGCAGGCTGACCACGCATACGCACGCCACCGCCAGCAAGGTTTCGGTAACCCGGGTGACCGCCAGCAGAAAGGTGCCGTCCTGATCCGGAATCGCCAATAGCGCCACCACCACGGCGGTATACCCGCTAAGCACGAACGCCTGGGAGCTGGTGTAACGCAACAACGTGCCGCCAGCCGTGCACAGGGCCAGCCATAGCGCCAAAGTCGTGATGAACGGCAACGGCGCCTGGGGAAAGATCGCCATCAGCAGCACTGCCACCACTGCGCCAAGGGTCGTCCCGATGATTTGCCCGAAGCTGCGTGCCAGCGCCATCCCGGCCAGAGGCTGGCTGATGATAACGACGGCCATGATCGACCACTTCGGTTGATCCAGATCGAACAGGAACGCCAGATACAAGGTCAGCAATCCGGCGGCAATGGTGCGCAAACCAAACAGCAGCACTGCCTGGCTGGGGTGGATCACCGCCTTGAAATAAATAAGCAGGGATTGCATGGGTAGCCTCTTCGAAACAACTTCTGCAAGCGTAGACACTGCAAGGAGGGCATGACGGCGAACAGGGTCGACACGAGTTGTAGGTCGATTCAACGCCTGTAGTAGGCCATATCGGGCAGAGGGTTTGACTCACGGCGCGAGCTGACAGAAGCTTGCGACCTCCGCTACAAAACGAAAGTTTCGGAAATTCGCATGCCTCAGTCTCGCCGCTATTTGCTCATCAGCCTCGGCCTTGTGCTGGTCCTCTTCGTGGCCTGGCTGTCATTGCGCAGTACCGCGCCCGTAGTACCGGAAGCGATCAAACATGGGTACAGCGAAGCGCTGGCCGCCGCTCGGGCTGGCCAACCGGGTGCCGCGCGGGTTTTGTATCAGCAACTGGGGCGTCCGGATCTGTCGGTCAAACGGCGTGTCTGGCTGCATGCCGAGTTGCCCAATTACCCAAGCCCGCAGGCCTTGAAGCTGGCGGACGCCGATCTGCAAAACGAGTCGCCGGATGTACGGCTGGCAGCAATCAAAAGCGTGACCGGCCTGGTGCCGGGCGGGCAGCGCAGCCTGCTGCTGGGTCCGTTGCTCGACGATGAAGATCAGACCGTCCGCTTCGCCGCGATCAACGCCCTGCTCGGCTTGTCTCCGGATCAACTGGGCCTGTATTTCGCGCCGCTCCAGCAAGGCATCGACGTGTGGGAACAGGCGCTGAAGGCCCAGCCGGAAAGCGCCGCCAATTATGCGCAACTGGCGCGCCTGTATCTGCACAACGCCGAACTGAAACAGGCACAGGAAGCGCTGGAACAAACCCTGCGCCTCGACCCGGGCAACTTGCCGGCGCTGGTGATGCAGATCGAAGTACTCGACCGCCAAGGCCAGAGCGATGCCGCGCGGCAATTGCTCGCCCGACAATTGAAGGCCCAACCCGATTCGGCTTATCTGCAACACGCGCTGGGCCTCTGGCTGCTGCATCACGATCAACGCGAGTACGCCCTGCTCGGTTTGTCCAAAGCCGTAGAGCTCGAGCCCGATAACAAGGACTACCGCTACGATCTCGCCACCACCCTGCACAGCGCCGAAGAACTGGAAGCGGCGCAAAAGCAGCTGCAGGAAATCGTCCAGCGCCACCCCGCCGACCGCAAGGCGCGGGTGCTGCTGATCAACTACTGGAAAGAAAGCGGTCAGTTGCAGAACGTGCAGATCCTGCTGGCCCAGCTCGAACAGATGAATCCGGACGATCCCTCGCTTCAGCAAGGTCTCTAGCGGCCTTCGCGACACATCCCGCAAGAAAATCGGAACCGCCGTCACGGCAAAAGGTCAAGTAATCAGGCAGTGCCAAAACGGCGCCCGGCGCCCGCTGCCGCGTTTCCCCTAGTCATGAGAGGGCATTTTTTGTCTACATCGAACGCGTTGATCAGTGCAAAAGCCGCCACCGGCATCGAGGGTCTCGACGATATTCTGGCCGGTGGTTTGTCCCGCAGTCATGTTTTCTTGCTGGAGGGCGAGCCTGGAACCGGTAAAACCACAGTCGCGTTGCATTTTTTGCTGGCCGGCGCACGTGCCGGCGAACGTTCGTTGTACATCACGCTGTCCGAAACCGAGCGCGAATTGCGCCAGGGCGCGGCGTCCCACGGTTGGGAACTGAACGAAAACATCGAAATTTTCGAGCTGACGCCCCCGGAAAGCCTGCTCAACGCCGAGCATCATCAAAGTCTGCTGTACTCCTCGGACCTTGAACTGGGCGAAGCAACCAAGCAGATTTTCGAAGTGGTCGAGCGCTTCAAACCCACCCGGGTCGTACTCGACAGCCTCTCGGAAATCCGCCTGCTGGCGCAAAGCTCCCTGCGCTACCGTCGACAGATCCTGGCGATCAAGCATTACTTCGTGCGCTACGACGCCACGGTATTGCTGCTCGATGACCTGACCACCGAATCCCTCGACAAAACCGTGCACAGTGTCGCTCACGGCGTGATCCGCCTCGAAGAACTGACCCCTAACTATGGCGCCGAACGCCGTCGCGTGCGGGTGATCAAGTACCGAGGCCAGAAATACCGCGGAGGCTTCCATGACTTCACCATCATGGGCGATGGCGTGCACGTCTTCCCGCGCCTGGTGGCGGCCGAGCACCGGGGCGATTACCCACGGCTGCAACTGTCCAGCGGCATCAAGGAAATGGACGCCCTGCTCGGCGGCGGTATCGAAACCGGCTCCAGCACGCTGATTCTGGGTCCGGCGGGGACCGGCAAATCCTTGATCACCATGATTTTCGCGGCAGCCGCCGTGGCGCGTGGTGAAAAGGCCGCGCTGTTCATTTTCGACGAAGAACTGGGCCTGCTGTTCGAGCGCATGAATAACATTGGCATCGACCTCAAGGCCCTGCAGGCCACCGGCAATCTGCTGATCGAACAGGTGGATGCTGCCGAGCTTTCTCCTGGCGAGTTTTCCCACCGGGTGCGACGCTGCGTCGATGAAGGTGACATCAAGACCGTTGTGATCGACAGCATCAACGGCTATCAGGCCGCGATGCCGGAAGAGAACGCGCTGGTATTGCACATGCACGAACTGTTGCTGTACCTGAACCGCAAGGGCGCCGCGACGTTCATGACCGTCGCCCAGCATGGACTGGTCGGCGACATGCAGGCTCCGGTCGACATCACGTACCTCGCCGACACGGTGATTCTGCTGCGCTACTTCGAAGCCCTCGGTAAAGTGCGTCGGGCGATTTCGATCATCAAGAAACGCACCGGCAGCCATGAATCGACCATTCGCGAATATCGCATTTCCACGCAAGGCATGACCATCGGTGAGCCGCTGGAAGCGTTCCAGGGCGTGCTGCGCGGCGTCCCCACCTACCTCGGCGCGAGTAACCCGCTGCTCAAGGATGACAACTTGTGACCGTCACCGTACCGCTGTCGGAACGGGCGCTGATCCTTGCGCCCCTGGGTCGCGACAGCCAGGTTGCGCTGATGATCCTCAACGAGGCCGGCTACGGTGGCCTGATCACGCCCGATCTGGCCACCCTGTGCACCGAACTTGAACCCGGCGCCGGGCTGCTGCTGATCGCGGCCGAGGCCCTGAATGGTCCGGAACTCGAAGGCCTGCTGCTGTATCTGGAGCAACAACCGGCGTGGTCGGACTTGCCAATTGTCTTGCTCACCCATCACGGCGGATCCGGACAAGGACCTTCGTCGCAGCTCAGCAAATTACTGGGCAACGTGACGTTCCTTGAGCGCCCTTTTCATCCGGCAACGTTGGTCAGCCTGATTTCCACCGCCCTGCGCGGGCGACGACGACAGTACGAGGCCCGCGACCGCCTGATCGATCTGAGCAATAGCGAGCGACGCCTGCAATCGACCCTCGAAACCCTCGAGCAGCAAGTCGAAGAACGCACAGCGCAACTACGGCACAACGAAGAAGCCCTGCGCCAGTCGCAGAAGATGGAAGCGGTCGGCCAGCTCACCGGCGGTATCGCCCACGACTTCAACAACATGCTGACCGGCATCATCGGCAGTCTTGAATTGCTACGCCGTCGGTTGGCCCGTGGCCGCCTGGATGATCTCGACAGCCTGATCGACCTCGGTGTGACTTCGGCCAACCGCGCCGCCGGCCTGACCCATCGGTTGCTGGCGTTCTCCCGTCGCCAGTCGCTGGACTCCAAAGCCGTGCAGATGAACGAGCTGGTGCAGTCGATGGGCGAACTGCTGCAACGCAGCCTCAACGAAAGCATTCAACTGGACATGCGCCTGCACGAACAATTGTGGGTGGCCGAGGCCGACCCCAACCAACTGGAAAGCGCCCTGCTCAACCTGGTGATCAACGCACGCGACGCGATGCCCGACGGCGGCAATCTGGTGGTCGAGACGGGCAATCAGGTGCTGGATCGCGACTACACCGCGACCTATAGCAATCTTGAGCCCGGTGATTACGTCGTATTGAGCGTGACCGACAATGGTTGCGGCATGCCGGAGAGCGTGATCAATCGCGCGTTCGACCCGTTTTTCACCACCAAGCCAATCGGCCAGGGCACCGGGTTGGGCCTTTCGATGATCTATGGGTTCAGCAAGCAATCCGGTGGTCATGTGTCGATCGACAGCAAAATCGACGAGGGCACCACGGTCAAACTCTATCTGCCGCGCTTCCAGGGCGAATCACTGCCTCACGCGCCAGCGGACACGGAGCAGGCGCCGAACGCCGTGGAAGGCGAAACCGTCTTGATCGTCGAAGACGACCCGGCCGTGCGCGTGCTGGTCAGCGCGGTATTGAGTGAATTGGGTTACGGGTTTGTCGAAGCCGGCGATGCTGACGGTGCCATGCCGATTCTGGATTCGGAGCAACGCATCGATCTGCTGATCAGCGACGTCGGCCTGCCGGGCATGAACGGACGGCAACTGGCGGAAATCGGCCGGCAATACCGGCCAGACCTGAAGGTCCTGTTCATCACAGGTTATGCCGAACACGCGGCGGTGCGCGGCGGCTTCCTGGATCCTGGCATGCAGATGATCACCAAGCCGTTCACCTTCGATCTGTTGACGGCGAAGGTGCGGGAAATGATCAAGAGCTGAGGCGGTTAACGCCTCAGGCCAGCAATTCCTGAATCTTCTCCTGCAACACATCCAGATCGAACGGTTTTTCCAGGATCGGCGCCCGACGGGTAATAGGGCTGCCGGTCTCGCGGATTTCCTGCGGATAACCACTGATGAAGATCACCTTCAGATCAGGGCGCAACTTGACGGCGGGCTCGGCGATCTGCACGCCGGAGATCCCGCCAGGCAGGCGGAAATCAGTAATCAACATGTCCAGATGCGGCTTGCTCGCCAGAATTTCGAACGCCTGCTCGCCGTTTTCGGCCTGCAATACGCGATAGCCCTGGCCTGACAAATAATCGGTCAGGACCATCAGGATCACCGGTTCGTCCTCGACGACGAGTACTACATCTTGTGCATCTACGCTCATGGGAAGCCTTTGTTCGGTCAATAGCTGCTGATACGACCGTGTGGTCACTCAGAGGTTGCGTTTGTTTTGCCGTTTTCCTGGAGCGGCAGACAAACGCGAAACAGGGCGCCCTCGTTGATCTTGCTTTCGACGACGATGGAGCCGCCATGGGCGGCGACGATCTGCTCGGAAATGAACAGACCCAGCCCGAGGCCGGCCACCACCGTCTTGGCAGAGACCCGTTCGAACTGTTGAAAAATGCGTTTCTGGTTCTCCTCGCTGATGCCGATGCCCTGATCCTGAACTTCGACCCGGGCTTCATTGCCTTCGCGATAAACCCGTACCTGGATCGGACTTTTGCCGCCATAACGCAACGCGTTGGTCAGCAGGTTCGACACCACCTGCTCGATACGGAATTCGTCCCACTGCCCTTCCACCGGCTCGGTCGCGGTGAAGCTGACTTCGGTCTCGGCGGCTTCGATCTGCTGGGCGAAATTCTCCAGTAGAGTGCCCACCAGTTGCGCGAGATCGAAGCGACTCGGTCGGATCGACAGCTTGCCGGTGCGGATCCGCGACACGTCGAGCATGTCCTCGATCAGGCGGATCAGGCTTTTGATCTGGCGCTCGTCGCGGTCGACCATGGCGTGCATCTTGTCGAGGGTGAAAGCGGCGGCGTTGTCCCGGGCCAGGTGCATCTTGCGCAGTTGGGTTTCGAGGATAAGGCCGTTGAGCGGCGTGCGCACTTCGTGGGCGACGATCGACATGAAATCGTCACGCATGCGCACCGCCTGCTCCAGTTCGCCCTGGGTGCTTTGCAGTTGCTGCAACAGCGCTTCCTGCTCGCGACGGCTCTGCTCGAGGGCTTCGACCTGTTGCTTCATCGCCTTGCTCTGGCGGTACAGGTCGACGAAGACGTTGACCTTGCTCTTCACCGCGTGGATATCCAGCGGCTTGTGCAGGAAATCCACCGCACCGCTTTCATAGCCCTTGAACGCGTAATTGAGTTCACGGCCGGCGGCGCTGACAAAGATGATCGGGATGTTCTTGGTTTTCTCGGTGCCACGCATCAGCTCGGCCAGCTCGAAGCCGTTCATGCCAGGCATCTGCACGTCGAGGATGGCCATGGCGAATTCGTGTTGCAGCAGCAGCGACAGCGCTTCGTCCGCCGACAGCGCTTTGTAGACGGTGCGGTCTTCGCGTTTGATCAGCGCTTCGAGGGCCAGCAGGTTCTCGGGCAGATCGTCGACGATCAGCAGTTTTGCCTGGATATTACTCAGCATGCGATTCGTTCCAGCTCGACAAGCAGACGGCCGATGCCGTGGATGGGAAGTATGTAATCCGGTTGATGCGTCTTCAGCGCCGCCCGGGGCATGGTCGCGACCTGCGCTTCGTCCGGGTCCTGCACGATGGTCAGCCCGCCCTGGCGTTTGACCTGCGCCAGGCCCCGCGCGCCATCGTGGTTGGCGCCGGTCAGCAACACGGCGGCCAGCGCCGGCCCGTAGGCATCGGCGGCGGATTCGAACAGAAAATCGATTGAAGGCCGCGAGTGATGCAGACGGTCTTCAAGGCTCAGCGACAGGCTGAAATCCTGTTCTACCGACAAGTGATAACCCGGCGTCGCGAAGTACACGGTGCCAGGCGTTATGTCCTGCTTGTCGATGGCTTCAGCGACCGGCAGCGCCAGTCGCCGGGAAAACACATCGGCGAGCTGGCTGCGGCGCTCTTCCGGCAGATGCAGGACGATGATGATCGGCAGCCCGAACCCGGCCCTCAATGAACCGAGCATCGTCAACAAAGCTTCGACGCCACCGGCGGAAGCTCCGACCACAATCGCCTCGACACGAGGCAAATCCGCTGCACTGTTCATGATTTGCGGTAGATCCGTTCTTGTTTCACCAGCGGCTCGAACTGGTTGGAGTAGCCGGAAAAGTCCAGAGTTTCCTTGCTGCCCAGTACCAGAAAACCACGATGACACAACGACTCATGGAACAACCCGAACGCTCGATCCTGAAGTTTTTTATTGAAGTAAATCAACACGTTACGACACGAAATTAATTGAGTTTCGGAGAATACACTATCGGTCGCCAGGCTGTGATCGGCGAAGGTCACGTTCTCGCACAGGCTCTTGTCGAAAATCGCGTAGCCATAGGCTGCAGTGTAGTAGTCGGCGAACGAGCGCTGACCGCCGGCCTGCTGATAATTGGCGGTGTAGGCGCGCACGTTCTCCATCGAAAAGATCCCCTGCTTGGCCTTGTCCAGCGAGCGCGGGTTGATGTCGGTGGCGTAGATGATCGTGCGGTCGAGCAGACCTTCTTCGCGCAGCAGGATCGCCATTGAGTAGACCTCCTCGCCGGTGCTGCAGCCGGCGATCCAGATCTTGATCGACGGATAGGTCTTGAGCAGCGGCACCACCTCCTGGCGGATCGCCAGGAAGTGCGACGGATCGCGGAACATCTCGCTGACCGGGATCGTCAGCAATTGCAGCAACTGCATGAACGCCGTCGGGTCGTGCAGGACTTTCTCCTGCAAGGCCGAGATGGTCGCGCACTCGAACTGACTCAACGCATGCTGCACCCGGCGCTTGATCGAGGCGCCGGAGTAATCGCGAAAGTCATAGCTGTATTTGAGGTAGATCGCCTCGATCAGCAGCCGCAGTTCGATTTCACTGTTTCGTTCAACGGGATTACTACGTTCCACTAAATGCGTTCCATCTTCGGTAACCACACGCGAATCAGCGAGAACAGGCGATCCAGGTCGATGGGCTTGGCCAGGTAATCATTGGCGCCCGCCTGCAGGCAGCGTTCCTGATCGTCCTTCATGGCCTTGGCCGTCACCGCGATGATCGGCAGCTTGCGCCAGCGCGGATCCTTGCGGATTTCCATGGTGGCTTCAAAACCATCCATTTCCGGCATCATCACGTCCATCAGCACCAGGTCGATGTCCTCGACTTCATTCAGTTTTTCAATCGCTTCACGACCGTTACGGCCGATCACCACGACTGCACCCTTGGTTTCCAGCGCGCTGGTCAGGGCGAAGATGTTGCGCACATCGTCGTCCACCAGCAGAACTTTGCGACCTTCGAAGACCTTGTCGCGACTGCGGGCGGTCTTGAGCATCTTCTGCCGTTCATGGGACAACTGCGATTCGACTTTGTGCAGAAAGAGTGTGACCTCGTCCAGCAGACGTTCCGGCGAGCGCGCGCCCTTGATGATGATCGAGCGCGAATACTTGCGCAGATCGGCCTCTTCGTCGCGGGTCAGATTGCGTCCGGTGTAGACGATCACTGGCGGGAACGAGCAGATGTCCTCGGTGGACATGCGTTTGAGCAGGTCGTTGCCGAGCATGTCCGGCAGCTTCAGGTCGATGACCATGCAATCGAAGATCGTCGTGCGCAGCAGCTCCAGCGCGTCCTGCGCCAGGCCCACAGCGGTGATTTCGATGTCATCGTCGCCGATCAGTCGGGCGATGCTTTCCCGTTGCAGATCGTCGTCCTCGACCAGCAGCACGCGTTTGACCTTTTGGGTCAGCTTGGCTTCAAGACGGGCGAACACGTCCTTGAGCTCTTCGCGGGTGGTCGGCTTGACCGCATAACCGATGGCGCCCATGTGCATTGCCGCTTCGACGCGGTCTTCCACGGAAATCACGTGCACCGGGATGTGGCGGGTTTCGGCGTGTTCTTTCAGGCGTTGCAGGACGGTCAGGCCCGAGTGGTCCGGCAGGCGCATGTCCAGCAGGATCGCGTCCGGCACGAACTCTTTCGCCAGGTCGTAACCTTCATCGGCGCCGTGGGCGACCAGGCACTGATAACCCAGTTCATGGGCCAGATCGTAGAGGATGTGAGCGAAATTCGGCTCGTCTTCCACCACCAGAATGCAACGGGTAGCGAACGGTGCCTTGTTGCGGTCATCGTTGAAACGCGGGATGTCGACAGGCGCCAGAGGCGAAACCGCTGCGACAGGCGCTATGACCGGAGTAGAAGCCGGCGGGCTGAAGGTCAGCGGCACAACCGGCGTGTCGCCCGGCTCGCTGTATTGCTGCGGCAACACCAGCGTGAAGGCACTGCCCTGCCCCGGCGCGCTGCTGACGCTGATCGAACCGCCCAGCAACGTCGCCAGATCCCGGGAGATCGACAGGCCCAAGCCAGTGCCGCCGTATTTGCGGTTGGTGGTGCCGTCGGCCTGGCGGAAGGCTTCGAAAATGCTTTCCTGCTGGTCCTGCGCAATTCCGATACCCGAGTCGCGCACGATGAAGGCGATGCGATCGTCCGGCTGGCCGGCGATGGTCAGACTGACCGTGCCGTGCTCGGTGAATTTCACGGCGTTGGACAGCAGGTTCTTGATTACCTGTTCCAGACGCTGGCGATCGGTAAACAGAGTGATCGGCGCATCAGGCTGCAACTCAACGGTGAACGTCAGTTTCTTGTCCGCCGCCAACGGTTCGAACACGCTGCGCAGGCCGTCGGCAAGGCGCGCGACACTGGTGTTTTCTGGCATCACTTCGAGTTTGCCGGCTTCCACCTTGGAAATGTCGAGAATGTCGTTGATCAGGTTCAGTAGATCGTTGCCGGCAGAATAGATCGACTCGGCAAACTTGACCTGCTCGGCGCTGAGGTTGTCCTGCGGGTTTTCCGCCAGCAGCTTGGCCAGGATCAGCGAGCTGTTCAGCGGTGTGCGCAGTTCGTGGGACATGTTGGCCAGGAATTCGGATTTGTACTTGCTCGAACGCTGCAGCTCTTCGGCGCGTTCTTCGAGCTGCACCTGGGCCTGATTGAGCTCGGTGTTTTTCTGGTCCATGGCGTCGCGCTGCTCGGCCAGGGTCTGGGCCTGTTCGGCCAGTTGCTCGTTGGTCTGTTCCAGCTCGACTTGCTGGGTTTCCAGATGCGCCTGGGATTCCTTGAGAATCCGCGACTGTTCTTCCAGCTCTTCGTTGGCGGTTTTCAGCTCTTCCTGTTGTACCTGCAACTCTTCGTTGAGCTGCTGGGTTTCGGCCAGCACTTCCTGCAAGCGCTGGCGATAGCGCGCCGCTTCGATGGAGGTCCCGATGTTGCCGGCGATCAGCTCCAGCAGTGCAACATCGCGATCGGTAAGCGGCCGCAGGAAACCCAGTTCGATCACGCCGTTGACCCGATCGTCATCGCTGGTCGGCACCACCAGCACGCTGTGCGGCAGGCCTTCGCCCAGACCGGAACTGACCTTGAAATAGTCGGACGGCACCGAATCGAGACGAATCAGCCGCGCCTGCTGGGCAACCTGACCGACAAGGCCTTCATCGCTGTAGATCGATTGATCCTGTTGCTCCTGCTCGCGAGAGAACCCATAAGTCGCCACGCGCTTGAGGCCGCCATGTTCTTCGCGTACATAGAGCGCGGCCACAGCGGTGCCAAGGTACTGGGCGCAGAACTGCAGAATGTTGCGCCCCAGCAGGTTGAGCGTCAGTTGCCCCAAGACCTGCTCTGCAAGCTGGGTCTGCCCGTTGCGCAGCCAGGCTTGCTGCTCCAGACGATGGGCACTGGCTTCTTGTGCCGCCAGGGTCGCGCCATAACTTTGGGACAGGGTGAGCAGATCGCGCCGGCCTACATAGGCCAGCAGACCGCTGATGCCCGCCACGAACAGCAGATAAAGGCTGATACTCCAAATCGTGGTGCGGCGCACGTCTTCGTTGCGTGAGGCGCGCAGCAACTGTTCGGTTTCAATCACATCGTCAAACTGCTTGCGCACTTCATCGGTCAGGCGCTTGCCCTTCCCCGCCTTGACCGCTGCCTTGTAGTCACCGCTGGTGCGTTGCAGGTCGATCATCGATTGCGCATAGGTCGCCCACTCGGCTTGCAACGCCTGAAGGCGGCGCAGGCGATCGGTCTGCGCGGGATTGTCGGCGGTCAGCTCAAGCAAAGTACTCAACGCCACGGCGATGCGCGGCTTGGCCGTCTCGTAAGGGTCGAGGAAATGCTCGTCGCCGCTGAGCAGAAACCCGCGCATGCCGGTTTCCAGGTCCACGGTGAGTTTCACCGCTTCGTTGGCGTTATTGATCACCCGGTCGGTGTGCTCCACCCACTGGATCACGGACAACAGATAAGTGATCAGCGAAATGAAGAACACGGCACTGACGACGCCGACGCCCAACGGCAAACTGACGTTGCGGCTCAGGAGTTTGCGAAACCGTTGCTCATCAACCGAAGACGGAGAGGACATGTGGCAGCCTTGTCGAACTGTTGAAAACCAGGGAGTTTGCCCCAAAACGGCGGCATGGATCCATTTTTCTCACAGTTTTAGTACTGTTTTCCCACAATTGCCTGCGCCGAATCCCAGGCCAACGGTTATCCTTGCCCGCCCGTTTGCGCCTATGCTTTTTTGTATCCATCCGGGAACTTGTGGCTATGCGCCACTTACTCATGCAAGAGCCCGGCATTTTTGATCGACCGGCGCCCCATCACCCATTCTTGAGAGCCGCCACTATGTCCAGCACCGCGTCCACCATCCTTGTAGTAGAAGACGACGCCATCGTGCGCATGCTGATCGTCGACGTGCTGGAGGAATTGGAGTTCAAGGTCCTGGAAGCGGACGGCAGCGAACAGGCGCTGGAAATCCTCAAGGACGTGAACCAGCACATCGACCTGATGATGACCGACGTCGGCCTGCCGATCATGGACGGCCGTCAGCTGGCCACTGAGGCCCGCAATATTCGCGCTGGTCTGCCGATTCTGTTCGCCAGCGGTTACGCCGAGACGATTGAAGTGCCGGCGGACATGCATGTGATCGGCAAGCCATTTTCCATTGATCAATTGCGTGACAAGGTCAAATCCGTTCTAGAGCAATCCTGAGCACGAGACGTCGATGCCTGAGTAGAGCTGTCACGCGCCCTGCCGGTGGCTTTCTCGCTCGGACTTGCCCGACGTACACCCGATAAAAACGGATCACTCGACACGTGGGTTATGGTCTAATCCGCGCGCCTTTTTTCCGTCAATTCGTCCCAGGAACCGTTTCTCATGAGTCAGCCCGCAACCAAAGTCCTCGTCATTGGTTACGTCTGGCCGGAACCCCGCTCCTCCGCCGCGAGCGGGCATGTGATGCAGATTCTCGAGACGTTCCTGCAACAGGGCTGGCAAATCACCTTTGCCAGCCCGGCCGGCACCGGTGAACATCGCGCCGATCTGACTGCTCTGGGCATTCGCGAAGTCCCGATTGAACTGAATAACAGCAGCTTCGACATCTTCATCAGCGAACTCGCCCCGGATATCGTGCTGTTCGACCAGTTCATGATTGAAGAACAGTTCGGCTGGCGCGTCGAGAAGCACTGCCCAAACGCCCTGCGCGTTCTGGAAACCTCGGATCTGCAAAGCCTGCGGCATGCACGGCATCAGCGGCTGAAGGACCGGCTGAAGCTCAGCGATGACGCCAACGACTTCGCTGAGCTGTTTGCCCCGGCGCTGGCTGAAGAGTTCGAGCTGATGGCGGACACCGATCTGGCCAAACGCGAGATTGCCGCGCTGTATCGCTGCGACCTGAACCTGATGATCTCGCAGGTGGAAATCGAGTTGCTGGTGCAGCAGTTCAAATTGCCACCCGAGCTGTTGCACTGGTGCCCCTTGATGGTCGAGCCACCGAGCACGCCAGCGAAACCCTTCGAGGAGCGCGCGCACTTCCTGAGTATCGGCAACTTCCGTCACGCGCCGAACTGGGACGCCGTGTTGTGGATGAAATCCACCGTCTGGCCGCTGATCCGCGAGCAACTGCCAAAAGCCCAACTGCACCTCTACGGCGCCTACACGCCGCCCAAAGCAGCGGCCTTGCACAATGCCGCCCAGGGCTTTCACATCATGAACTGGGCCGAGGATGCGTTGCAGGTCATGTCCGATGCGCGCATCTGCCTGGCGCCCTTGCGTTTTGGCGCTGGAATCAAGGGCAAATTGATTGATGCGATGCTCTGCGGCACGCCGAGTATCACCACGCCCATCGGCGCCGAGGGTATGCACACCGATCAGCCTTGGCCGGGCGCTGTTTGCCGTACGGCGCAGGAACTGGCCAATGCCGCGGTGGAACTGTATCGCGACGAAGCCCGTTGGCATGCGGCCCAGTCTCAGGGGTACGCGCTACTCAAGAATGTTTATCCGCAAGCCATTCATGGGCCGGCACTGATCAATAAACTGCTGGAGTGCCGAGACAACATTAACCAACTAAGACGTAAAAATTTTACTGGAAGCATGTTGCGACATCATTCACACAAGAGCACGCAATATATGGCTCAGTGGATCGAGGCCAAAAACCAGAACAAATAAATACTCTGGAAAACTATAAATACAATACCCAACAACTTGCATCACTCCTCGAATAGCCAGCCAAACGCTTAAACCTTATAAACATCCTGCAAGTGGCGTCTTGAATATTCAACAAGACGCCATTCTTATTCAATAACTTATGCAGGATGTAATCATGAGCACTTCCAACTGGATGGGGACGACCCCCGCCATTGACTCGCTGAACATCAGCGAACTGACGTTGCCCGGCACTCACAACGCAGGCAGTGACTGGAGCTCCTCCTACCCGCTTTTAGGCCCTCCGCGGCACTGGCTGGCGTGTCAGCATGACAGTTTTCATGCGCAGCTGGATCATGGGGCCCGGGCGCTCGACATTCGCCTGACCTATAACGCCAAGGCCGAAGGCCTGGAGAAATTCGTCATGCACCACAATGGCCATCGAAACTCCCGAACGTTGGGAAATCTGGTGGTAGACATCAATACTTTTCTTGAAAACAACCCCGACGAGTTCATTGTTCTGGATTTTCACAGCCTGGACGGTGATAACTTCGATTACGAACACTTCAATAAACTGATGGTGCAGTATCTGGGACATCGCATGATCCCGCGCAACAATCAGTCCCTCAGCCTTGGAGACCTCAAGCAAGTCAACAAGACACAACGGGTTTTTGCTGCAGCCATCTCGCACTGGCAACTGGACCACAAGTTATTCCACAGCCATATCGATCATCAATGGTCCGGAAACGGCATCACCAGCCCCGGTGAGTTGAAGAAGTTCATTGAGCGTGTTCTGCAAAACCCGCCAGGCAGCTGGAGACCCTGGTCTCTGTCCGCCACCAGTTACACCGCGCTGGGCGGTCCCGTCGATATCCATGGTTCGCTTAACGACTGGTTCGATCTGGATAAAAGTGATTGGGCATTGAAGTGCAACATCATTAACGTCGACTTCATGGAAGAGTCCGACCTGATGGAGTTTTGCCGGGTCGCCAACGTGCTCAAGGCCGGCCAACGCTCGCGCTGAGCCGCAATGGAAACTGGCGCAACCGGCGCGACAAGAGGCATGATCGCCGGGCGATAACAAAAAAAGCGCCCGATCATGAGCCGAACAGCCCGCGTCACCGACCCCTCTTATGAACTGATGGATGACCACAACGGGTTGTCCATCATCTATCGCCAGCACGGTTTCCCCTGCCCGCTGGTGCGCTGGCACTTTCACAAGGAATACGAACTGCACCTGATCGTGGCCAGTTCGGGCAAGGTGTTCATCGGCGACTACATCGGCAATTTCTACCCGCAGACGCTGTTCCTGACCGGTCCCAATCTACCGCACAACTGGATCAGCCAGGTGGCCGAAGATGAAGTGGTCGAAAAGCGCGACATGCTGGTCAACTTCACCGATGAGCTGTTCGAAAGCGGTCATCAGGTGTTCGCCGAGCTGAAGACCCTGGCACCGCTGCTGGAGCGTGCGCAATACGGTATCGAGTTCCGCTGCCCGCGCACCATTCGCCAAGCGACGAACCTGCTGCAGAAGATCGCCGATACCAAGGGCATCACCCGTCTCGGGCACTTTTTCATCCTGATGGAATTGCTGGCCGCCACCGACGACTACCAACTCCTGTCCGGCGCAACCACCCCGCAATTGGCCGACGAGCACAACATTGACCGCACCAACCGGGCGGTGGATTACATCTTCGCCCACTACGCTCGCGAATTGCCGCTGGAGGAAGTCGCCGAACATCTGGGCATGAAGCCGACGTATTTCAGCCGCGTGTTCAAGCAGGCCACCGGGCGCAATTTCATCGAATTCGTCAATCGCCTGCGCATCAGCAAATCCTGCGAGCTGCTGGCGGACGGTGACAAACCGGTGACCGAGGTGTGTTTCGAGTCGGGCTTCAACAATATTTCCAATTTCAATCGGCGCTTTCAGCAGCTCAAAGGCATGACGCCGTCGCATTATCGGCGGCTGGTGGTGCAGCGCCTGACCGAGCAAAACCACGGCTGACCGGGTAAAACCTGTACGGATTCATGGCTGCCGCCCTTCTGAAACGCCCTTCCCTGCGTTTATCGCGCCAATCCCGAGTGCAAAAAAGTATCGATTCAAGTGCTAGGGATGATTTGTCAGCCCTGCGTTAGAAGGCTGTAATCAGTGCACATTCTTCCCCTGCCGGAAGAACACAAAAACAATAACTGTCCTTCTGCCCCCGCCGGGTGCAGAAAAGGAGTGCACGATGCAACCCACTGCAAAAGCTCTGCTGGCCCTCACCTGCATGACCCTCAGCAGCGTCAGCCTTGGCGCCCAGACCCTGACCATCGCCACCGTCAACAACAGCGACATGATCCGCATGCAAAAGCTCTCGAAAACCTTCGAGACCGAGCATCCGGACATCAAGCTCAATTGGGTGGTGCTGGAAGAAAACGTTCTGCGTCAACGCCTGACCACCGACATCGCCACCCAGGGCGGTCAGTTCGATGTGTTGACCATCGGCATGTACGAAGCCGCACTCTGGGGTGCAAAAGGCTGGCTCGAACCGATGAAGGATCTGCCGGCCAATTACGCCCTCGACGATGTGTTCCCGTCGGTGCGCGAAGGCCTGTCGGTCAAGGGTTCGCTGTACGCCCTGCCGTTCTACGCCGAAAGCTCGATCACCTATTACCGCACCGACCTGTTCAAGGACGCCGGCCTGACCATGCCGGAGCGTCCGACCTGGGAACAGATCGCAGGCTTCGCCGAAAAACTCACCAACAAGGATAAGGAACAGTACGGCATCTGCCTGCGCGGCAAGGCCGGCTGGGGCGAAAACATCGCGCTCATCACCACCGTGGCCAATGCCTATGGCGCGCGCTGGTTCGATGAGCAGTGGAAACCGGAATTCAACGGTCCGGAATGGAAAAACGCGCTGAACTTCTACGTCGACACCATGAAGAAGTCCGGCCCGCCCGGTGCATCCAGCAACGGTTTCAACGAAAACCTCGCCCTGTTCAACAGCGGCAAATGCGCGATGTGGGTCGATGCCAGCGTCGCCGGCTCGTTCGTCACCGACAAGACTCAAAGCAAGGTCGCCGATCACGTCGGCTTCACCTACGCGCCGCATCAGGTCACCGACAAAGGTTCGGCGTGGCTGTACTCGTGGGCGCTGGCGATTCCGACCAGCTCCAAGGCCAAGGATGCCGCCAAGCAATTCAGCGCCTGGGCCACTTCCAAAGAGTACGGCGAACTGGTCGCCAAGACCGACGGCATCGCCAACGTTCCGCCGGGCACCCGCGCGTCGACCTACAGCGACGCTTACATGAGCGCCGCGCCGTTTGCCAAGGTCACGCTGGAATCGCTGAAAGCGGCTGATCCGAGCAAACCGACCCTCAAACCTGTGCCGTATATCGGCATCCAACTGGTGACCATTCCTGAATTCCAGGGCGTGGGCACCCAGGTCGGCAAGCTGTTCTCGGCAGCGCTGATCGGCCAGACCACGGTCGACCAGGCGTTGACCGCTGCCCAGCAAACCACCGAACGCGAGATGAAGCGCGCGGGTTATCCGAAGTAACTCGCAAAGCTCGCTCCTGCCTCCTGTGGGAGCGGGCTTGCTCGCGAAAGCGGTGTATCAGTGAAACATTTGCTGTCTGACACGACGCCTTCGCGAGCAAGCCCGCTCCCACCGGGGATCTCCATAGGTCTGTATGACTCGGTTGTGATCACCATGAATACTTCAACTGCCAAAGCCCACATCGACCTGTCGCAGCCCCGGCGCAAAAGCCGTGTGGCCAATCCCGGCTGGTTTCTGGTCAGCCCTTCGGTGGCCCTGTTGCTGCTGTGGATGATCGTGCCGCTGGGCATGACCGTCTATTTCTCGATGATCCGCTATAACCTGCTCGACCCGGGCACCAACGAATTCGTCGGGCTGGAAAACTTCACCTACTTCCTGACCGACTCCGGCTTCATGCCCGGCGCCACCAACACTTTGCTGCTGGTGGGCAGCGTGCTGCTGATCAGCGTGGTGTTCGGCGTATTGATCAGTGCGCTGCTGGAGGCCAGCGAGTTCTTCGGTCGCGGCATCGTGCGGGTGATGCTGATTTCGCCGTTCTTCATCATGCCCACGGTCGGCGCTTTGATCTGGAAGAACCTGATCTTCCACCCGGTGTCCGGGATCCTCGCCTACATCTGGAAACTGTTCGGCGCGCAACCGGTGGACTGGCTCGCTCACTACCCGCTGCTGTCGATCATCATCATTGTCTCGTGGCAATGGCTGCCCTTCGCGATCCTGATCCTGATGACCGCCATGCAGTCCCTCGACCAGGAACAGAAAGAAGCCGCCCGCCTCGACGGCGCCGGCCCGATCGCGATCTTCTGGCACCTGACCCTGCCGCACCTGGCACGCCCGATTGCCGTAGTCGTGATGATTGAAACCATCTTCCTGCTATCGGTGTTCGCCGAAATCTTCACCACCACCAACGGTGGCCCCGGCTACGCGTCGACCAACCTCGCCTACCTGATCTACAACCAGGCGCTGGTGCAGTTCGACGTCGGCATGGCCTCGGCCGGCGGCCTGATCGCCGTGGTCATCGCCAACATCGCCGCGATCATTCTGGTGCGGATGATCGGCAAAAACCTGACTGACAAAGCCTGAGGCCTGCCATGACTCTTCAACAATCCCGCCGGCTGCAAAGCCTGCTGCTCGGCACGCTGGCCTGGGCCATCGCGATCATCATTTTCTTCCCGATTTTCTGGATGGTGCTGACCAGCTTCAAGACCGAAATCGACGCCTTCGCCACGCCGCCGCAGTTCATCTTCACGCCGACGCTGGAGAACTACCTGCACATCAACGAGCGCAGTGATTACTTCAGTTTCGCCTGGAACTCGGTGGTGATTTCCTTCAGCGCCACGGCTCTTTGCCTGCTGATCGCGGTGCCGGCAGCCTACTCGATGGCGTTCTACGAAACCCAGCGCACCAAAGGCACGCTGCTGTGGATGCTCTCCACCAAGATGCTGCCGCCGGTGGGCGTGCTGATGCCGATCTACCTGCTGGCCAAGAGTTTCGGCCTGCTCGACACGCGCATCGCGCTGATCGTGATCTACACGCTGATCAACCTGCCGATCGTGGTCTGGATGGTTTACACCTACTTCAAGGACATCCCCAAAGACATCCTCGAAGCCGCCCGCCTCGACGGCGCCACCCTCGCCCAGGAAATGCTCCGCGTGCTGCTGCCGATCGCCAAGGGCGGCCTCGCGTCGACCGTGCTGCTGTCGCTGATCCTGTGCTGGAACGAGGCGTTCTGGTCGCTGAACCTGACCTCGTCCAAAGCCGCGCCACTGACCGCGCTGATCGCCTCCTACTCAAGCCCTGAAGGATTGTTCTGGGCCAAGTTGTCGGCTGTCTCGACCCTGGCCTGCGCGCCGATCCTGATCTTTGGCTGGATCAGCCAGAAACAACTGGTGCGCGGCCTGTCGTTCGGCGCCGTCAAATAAGAATTCGCATGAGGAGCGCCACCATGGCCAACCTGAAAATCAAGAATCTGCAAAAAGGCTTCGAAGGTTTTTCCATCATCAAGGGCATCGACCTTGAGGTGAACGACAAGGAATTCGTGGTGTTCGTCGGCCCGTCGGGCTGCGGCAAATCCACCCTGCTGCGACTGATCGCCGGCCTTGAAGAAGTCAGCGGCGGCACCATCGAACTGGACGGGCGCGACATCACCGAAGTCAGCCCGGCCAAGCGCGATCTGGCGATGGTGTTCCAGACCTACGCGCTGTACCCGCACATGACCGTGAAGAAGAACATGTCGTTCGCCCTCGACCTGGCCGGCGTGCCAAAAGCCGAAGTCGAGAAGAAAGTCGGCGAAGCGGCGCGCATTCTCGAACTGGGCCCGATGCTGGAACGCAAGCCGAAGCAGTTGTCCGGCGGCCAGCGTCAGCGCGTGGCCATCGGCCGGGCGATCGTGCGCAACCCGAAAATCTTCCTGTTCGATGAGCCGCTGTCCAACCTCGACGCCGCCCTGCGGGTGCAGATGCGTCTGGAGTTGCTGCGCCTGCACAAGGACCTCAAAGCGACAATGATCTACGTGACCCACGATCAGGTCGAAGCCATGACCATGGCCGACAAGGTCGTGGTGCTCAATGGCGGCAAGATCGAGCAGGTCGGCTCGCCGCTGGACCTGTATCACAACCCCGCCAACCTGTTCGTCGCCGGTTTCCTCGGCACGCCGAAAATGGGTTTCCTCAAGGGCCAGATCACGCGAATCGATGGCGCGAGCTGCGAAGTTTCGCTGGACGCCGGCACCCGCATCACTCTGCCGTTCAACGCGTCGAACCTGAGCGTCGGCAGCGCCGTGACCCTGGGCATTCGCCCGGAACATCTGGAACTGGCGCAAGCGGGCGACTGCACCCTGCAAGTCACCGCCGACGTCAGCGAACGGCTGGGCAGCGACACCTTCTGCCACGTCAAGACCAACGCCGGCGAAGCCCTGACCATGCGCGTACGCGGTGATCTGGCGAGCCGATACGGCGAACAACTGAACCTGCACCTGGACGCTGCCCACTGCCATCTGTTCGATGCCGACGGTGTGGCGCTGACCCGCCCGTTGCGCGCGGCCGCCTGATTTCGAGACTGACCCGATGAAACTGAACAAGCAAAATCTCAACCGCCTCGCCGCCGAAGTGAAACTGCCGGCCTACAGCCTCAGCGACACCCGCCAGGGCATCGCTCACATTGGCGTCGGCGGTTTCCATCGCGCGCATCAGGCGTATTACACCGATGCGCTGATGAACACCGGTGAAGCGTTGGACTGGGCCATCTGCGGCGTCGGCCTTCGCGCCGAGGACCGCCGTGCCCGGGACGACCTCAAGGAGCAGGACTACCTGTTCACCCTGTTTGAACTCGGCGACAGCGACGACACCGAAGTCCGCGTCATCGGCGCGATCCGCGACATGCTGCTGGCCGAGGACAGCGCCCAGGTGCTGATCGACAAACTCGCCGACCCGCAGATCCGCATCGTCTCGCTGACCATCACCGAGGGCGGTTATTGCATCGATGACAGCAACGGCGAGTTCATGGCGCACCTGCCGCAGATTCAGCACGACCTGACGTACCCGCAACAGCCGAAAACCGTGTTCGGTTTCCTCTGTGCCGCACTGGCCCGACGGCGTGCGGCGGGCATTCCGGCGTTTACCGTGATGTCCTGCGATAACCTGCCGCACAACGGCGCTGTCACCCGCAAGGCACTGCTGGCCTTCACCGCGCTGCTAGATCCGGACCTGCGCGAATGGATCGACGCCAACGTCAGTTTCCCCAACGCCATGGTCGACCGCATCACGCCGATGACCAGCACCGCGCATCGCCTGCAACTGGCGGACAAACACGCCGTCGACGACGCCTGGCCGGTGGTCTGCGAACCGTTCGTGCAATGGGTGCTGGAAGACAACTTCGTCAACGGCCGACCGGCCTGGGAAAAGGTCGGCGTGCAGTTCACCGACGATGTTTCGCCCTATGAAGAGATGAAGATCAAACTGCTCAACGGCAGCCATCTGGCGCTGACTTATCTGGGCTTTTTGAAGGGTTACCGCTTCGTTCACGAGACCATGAACGACCCGCTGTTCGTGCGCTACATGCGCGCCTACATGGACCTGGACGTGACTCCGCAACTGGCGCCGGTGCCGGGGATCGACCTGACCGAGTACAAGGACACGCTGGTGGCGCGGTTTTCCAATCAGGCGATTGCCGATCAGCTTGAGCGGGTTTGCTCGGATGGTTCTTCGAAGTTTCCCAAGTTCACCATTCCGACGATCAATCGGTTGATTGCCGATGGGCAGGAGACCAAACGGGCAGCGTTGGTGGTGGCGGCTTGGGCGCTTTACTTGAAGGGTGTGGATGAGAATGGCGACACTTATTCGATTCCGGATCCTCGGGCGGCGTTTTGTCAGGCGTTGGTGGCGGAGGATGCCTTGATCACTGAGCGGTTGTTGGGGGTTGAGGAGATTTTCGGCGTGGCGATACCGCGTTCGCCAGAGTTTGTTGCGGCGTTCGAGTGGTGTCTGAACAGCTTGCGAGAAGACGGCGTGACACGAACTCTGGAAAAAATTCTCGTCGCCTGATCGTTCCCACGCTCTGCGTGGGGATGCAGCCCGGGACGCTCCGCGTCCCATTCAACAGCGGACGCAGAGCGTCCATTGAGGCATTCCCACGCGGAGCATGGGAACGATCTTTGTGGAGAGCATATGACAACCCAGCAACTGTTCCTCGGCATCGACTGCGGCACCCAAGGCACCAAAGCCATCATCCTCGACGCCACCAGCGGTCAGGTGTTGGGCCAGGGCGCCGCCGCCCACACGATGATCAGCGGCGCCAACGGTCGTCGCGAGCAAGACACCGCGCAATGGCTGGAAGCCTTCGCCCTCGCCACCCGCCGCGCTTTATTGGCGGCAAATGTCGATGGCCAGTCAATCATCGGCATCGGCGTTTCCGGCCAGCAACACGGCCTGGTGCTGCTCGACGACCAAGGCCAGGTCTTGCGCCCGGCCAAGCTCTGGTGCGACACCGAAACCACGCCTGAAAACGGCCGCCTGCTGACTCACCTGGGCGGTGAACAAGGCTCACTGGAACGCCTCGGCGTGGTCATCGCGCCGGGCTACACCGTCTCTAAATTGCTGTGGACCAAGGAGCAACATCCGGACGTGTTCGCCCGCATCGCACGAATCCTGCTACCCCACGACTACCTGAATTTCTGGCTCACCGGCCGTGCGTGCAGCGAATACGGCGATGCGTCCGGCACCGGCTATTTCAACGTGCGCACCCGCCAATGGGATCTGCAGTTGCTGCGCGACATCGATGCCAGCGGTCGCCTGCAATCCGCGCTGCCGGAACTGATCGACGCCCATCAAGCGGTCGGCACGATCCTGCCCGCAATCGCCGAACAACTGGGCCTCAACCCCAACGCATTGGTGTCCAGCGGTGGCGGCGATAACATGATGGGCGCCATCGGCACCGGCAATATTCAGCCGGGCGCGATCACCATGAGCCTCGGCTCTTCCGGCACGGTGTACGCCTACGCCGAAGCGCCGAAGGTCAGCCCGGACGCATCGGTCGCGACCTTCTGCTCGTCAAGCGGCGGCTGGCTGCCGCTGATCTGCACCATGAACCTGACCAATGCCACCGGCGCGATCCGCGAACTGTTCGACCTCGATCTCGACGCCTTCAACGCCTTGGTGGCCCAGGCCCCGATCGGCGCAGAAGGCGTAAGCATGCTGCCGTTCCTCAACGGCGAACGCGTGCCTCCCCTGCCCCACGCCACCGGCAGCCTGCATGGCCTGACGATCGATAACCTGACGCAAGCCAATCTGTGCCGCGCCGCCGTCGAAGGCACCACCTTCGGCCTGCGTTATGGACTGGATCTGTTGCGCCAGAATGGTTTACAAAGCCGCAGCATTTGCCTGATCGGCGGCGGTTCGAAAAGCGCGGTGTGGCGGCAGATCGTCGCCGACATCATGAACACCCCGGTGATCTGCACCGAGCAAAGCGAAGCCGCTGCGCTCGGCGCGGCGATTCAGGCGGCGTGGTGCAAGTCGTGGTCGAACGGCCACGAAGACACTCTGGCCGATCTGTGCCAGCGCTGCGTGAAGCTCGACCTGAACAGTGAAACCCTGCCGGTTGCCGCCAATGCCGCGGCGTTCCAGCAGGCCTATGAACGCTATCGACTGCATGTCGCAACCTTATAAAGAGCAAACAACTATGTACCTGGTGTGTGGCGAAGCGCTGTTCGATTTCTTCAGCGAAGACGATGCCGGCGGACAGGCATCGAAAGTCAATTTCAAGGCGATTGCCGGTGGCTCGCCGTTCAACGTGGCGGTGGGTTTGCGCCGGCTGGGCGTGGATTCGGCGCTGTTTGGCGGGTTGTCCACCGACTACCTCGGCCGGCGCTTGCAGCAAGTGCTGCAGGATGAAGGCGTAAGCCCGGACTATCTGGTGGATTTCGCTGCGCCGACCACGCTGGCGATGGTCGCGGTGGGCGCCAATGGCTCGCCGCATTACAGCTTCCGTGGCGAAGGCTGCGCAGACCGCCAGTTGAGCCTGGCGCACCTGCCAACGTTAGGCCCTGAAGTGCGTGGTCTGCACTTCGGTTCCTTCTCGCTGGTGGTGCAACCGATTGCTGACACCTTGCTTGCGCTGGTGCAACGTGAAAGCGGCAAACGCCTGATCAGCCTCGACCCGAACGTGCGCCTCAACCCCGAGCCGAACATCGACCTGTGGCGCGAACGAATCGCTACGCTGGTGCCGTTGGCGGACTTGATCAAAGTCAGCGACGAAGACTTGAGCCTGCTGTACCCCGAGCAGGATCCGGCGCGCGTCATCGAAGGCTGGCTGCAGCATCGCTGCCAGGTGGTGTTCCTGACCCGTGGCGGTGAAGGCGCGACCGTGTTCAGCCGCGCTCACGGTTCATGGTCGGTGCCGGCAAGCTCCGTGAAGATTGCCGACACCGTCGGCGCCGGCGATACCTTCCAGGCCGCGTTGATCACCTGGCTGACCGAGCATGAGCTGGATTCGGTGGAAGGCGTGCAGCACCTGAGCCGTGAACAGATCGACGGCATGCTCAGGTTTGCCGTACAGGCGGCGGCCCTTACATGCAGTAAAACAGGTCCGGATTTGCCTTATCGCCACCAGTTGACCTGACCGCGTAGACTGGCGCCCTTTTTTGCACGACGGGATGACGGCTTTTGAATTCGGGGCGCACGGTTGGACTGGTGGTATTGGCGGCACTGTTGACCGGTTGCGGAACATCGCCACCGCGTTCGCCGGAAAACCTCTGCGAGATTTTCCGCGAAAAAAGTGATTGGTACGACGCGGCGCAAGTCACGCAAAAGCGCTGGGGCGTACCGATCCAGGTGCCGTTCGCGATCATGTATCAGGAGTCAGGCTACCGCTACGACGCCAAGACGCCGCGCAAATACCTGCTATGGGTGATTCCGTGGGGTCGCGTCACGACGGCCTCGGGTTATGCGCAGGCCAAGGATGAAGTCTGGTCCGACTACCAGAAAAGCACCGGCCGATATGGCGCCGATCGCGAAGACTTCGATGACGCCATCGACTTCGTCGGCTGGTACATGGACAAGACGACGTCGATCAACGGCGTGTACAAGTACGACGCCTACAACCAGTACCTCAACTATCACGAAGGATGGGGCGGCTTTCGCCAGAAGACCTACGCCAGCAAGGCGTGGCTGCCGCCGGTGGCGCGCAAGGTGCAGAATCGCTCGGACATGTACGGTCAGCAATACGCAGCGTGCAAGGATGATCTGAATCGCGGGTTCTGGAGCCGGTTCTGGCATTGGCTCTGATCGCAGGCCAAAAAACCATCACGAGTTAACTCGCGATGGTTTTTTTTCGGTTCGGATTTACAACACCGAAAAGTTGTAACTCACGATCAACCGGGTCTCATCCACATCCCGGGCAAAGTTCTCGTAGTTGGTACGGTAAGTCGCATTACGCAACCGCAGGCTGACATCCTTGAACGTCCCGGTCTGAATCACGTACTTCAACTCGCTGTCGCGTTCCCACTCTTTGCCTTCCTGATCGCTGCCCGGCACTTTGATGTGGTCGCCGTTCACATAACGGGTCAGGAAGCTCAGGCCGTTGATGCCGATCGCCTTGAAGTCATAATCATAACGCAGCTGCCAGGAACGTTCCTGCGCGGCGGCGAAGTCGTTGACCTGCACGTAATTCACCAGATACGGGTTGCTGCCATCCAGATACGGCATCGAATTGTCGCCGTTCATGCGCTGCCAGCCAGCGCTGAAGGTATGACCACTGATGCCGTAGGACAGCATGCCGCTCAACGCCCGGTTATCGATGGAGCCGGCTTTTGCATCACCGCTGTCGGCGCTTTTCAGCAAACGCAGATCGGCTTTCAACACACCGTCACCCAGAGGCTGATTGGCCAACAGACCCACGAAGTGCTGGCGATAGATGTCTTCCAGCTCGGCGTAGTGGTACTGCGCGGTCAGGCGATCGTTGATCTTGTAGTCGAAGCCGTACATGTCGAAATGATCGGCGGTGGTGTTGCAGGCGTAGCGCTTGTTCTTGCAGTGCACGCGGATGTCCTGCGAATCGGTCGAATCCCGCGCGGTGTACTTGTCCAGACGCGCGGCCATGAAGGTCAGATCCTTCACCTCTTTGGAGGTCAGCATCGCACCGTTGAACATGGTCGGCAGCAGACGGCCGTCGTTGTACTTGAGCAGCGGCAGATCCGGCAGCAGCGCGCCGTATTTCAGCACCGTATCCGAGACTTTTACCTTTGCGGTCAGCCCCATCTTCGCGTACTGACCTTTCGAACCGCGCGGGTTCTCGCCGCTGGACGGCAACAGGCCGCTGTTGCTGCGATCCGGGCTGGAATCGAGCTGGAAACCCGCCATGCCCAGTGCATCGATCCCGAAACCGACGGTGCCTTCGGTGTAGCCCGATTGCAGATTGAGAATGAAGCCCTGCGCCGACTCTTCGCGCTTGGACGCGCCCTGATCACTGGAGGTGTGCCCGTCACGGAAGTCGCGGTTGAAGTACATCGTGCGCGACTCGATCTTCGCCGTGGTGTCTTCGAAAAAACCGCTGGCCTGGACCTGCGCGGTAAAACCGGCGCACAGCACAAAGGCTCCGAAGCCAAGCGACTGGCGCGGGGTGATGAGGGGAAATGGGGGACGCATTGAAAACTCCAACAGAACAACGATTGCGCAGAGGCGCAAACAACCAGAAATAGCTCCCGTCCCGAGTCGATAAAGAACCAGGAGGCAGTGAACACGCGGGGTGAGCGGCAATGATGGCAGATGGCTTTGACGTGCTACAGACGACTTTAGTCTGAAACTGACTGGTTGTTCCCGGATGCCGGATGCGGCGTTCGCGGCAGATCGGTCCATCCGCAAGTACCGGTTTTACTGGGCCAAACCGTGTGTCTAAGGGTTTTCCCTATGGGCTCGGACCACTTCCTCTACGGCATTTGCGCCTTGAACGAGGCGGTTTAATCCTGCACCATCCGCCCACGCTAATCCAAAGGACGGAAATAAAGGCATGCTGGACGCCAACGCTACCCACATTACCCTCACGCTCGAAGGCGCTTCCGCCGACCTGCAAGTCCTCAGCTTCACCGGTCGCGAAGCCCTCAACGAACCGTTCCGTTTCGACATCGAACTGGTCAGCGCCCGTCCCGACCTCAAACTTGAAGAACTCCTGCACAAGCCTGGCTGCCTGACGTTCGGCGCCACTGGCGAGGGCAAGATTCATGGTCTGGTGTATCGCATCGAGCAAGGCGATTCCGGCAAGACCCTGACCCGTTACAGCCTCAGCCTGGTGCCGCAACTGGCCTACCTGCGGCACAACCATGACCAGCAGATTTTCCAGCAACTGACGGTGCCGAAGATCATCGCCCAGGTTCTGGAAGATCGCGGGATCCTGGCCAACGCCTACAGCTTCCAGCTCGGCGCCGAATACCCGGAACGCGACTACTGCGTGCAGTACGACGAATCCGACCTGCATTTCATCCAGCGCCTGTGCGAAGAGGAAGGCATTCACTTCCACTTCCAGCACAGCAGCAGCGGCCACAAACTGGTGTTCGGCGACGACCAGACCGTGTTCCGCAAACTGAAACCGGTCAACTACCAGCAAGACTCCGGCATGACCGCCGACAAACCGGTGATCAAGCGCTTCAACCTGCGTCTGGAAACCCGTACCAGCCGCGTCAGCCGCCGCGACTACGATTTCGAGAAACCGAAGATCCTGCCTGAAAGCGCGGTCAAATCCGCGTTCATGCCGGATCTGGAGGACTACGACTACCCCGGCCGCTTCACCACGCGCGAGCGCGGCAAGTTCCTCTCGACGCGAGCGCTGGAACGCCATCGCAGCGACTACAAACTCGCCGAAGGCAAAGGTGACGAACCGACCCTGACCAGCGGCCACTTCATGACCCTGGCCGAACACCCGCGCGCCGAATGGAACGATTTGTGGCTGCTGCTGGAAGTCTTCCACGAAGGCAAACAGCCGCAAGTGCTGGGCGAAAACGTCACCAGCGACGTCACCGACAACAAGAGCGATTTCCACCAGGGCTACCGCAACTCGTTCGTGGCCACCCCGTGGGACGCCCACTACCGCCCTGCCCTCGATCACCCGAAACCGAAAGTCCTCGGCAGCCAGACCGCCATCGTCACCGGCCCCGCTGGCGAAGAGATTCACTGCGACCAGTACGGCCGCGTGAAAGTGCAATTCCACTGGGACCGCGACGGCCAGGCCGACGACAAGACCACCTGCTGGCTACGCGTCGCCAGCGGCTGGGCCGGCGCAGCCTACGGCGGCATCGCCGTCCCGCGCATCGGCATGGAAGTGCTGGTGACCTTCCTCGAAGGCGACCCCGACCAGCCATTGGTGACCGGTTGCCTGTACCACAAGGAAAACGTTGTTCCTTACGACTTGCCGGCGAACAAGACCCGCAGCACCTTCAAGACCCTGAGTTCCCCGGGCGGCAAGGGCTACAACGAATTCCGCATCGAAGACAAGAAAGGCGCGGAACAGATCTACATCCACGCCCAGCGCGACTGGGACGAGAACATTGAGCACGACCAGAAGATTCGGGTTGGCAATGAGCGGCATGACACGGTCGAAGCCAATGTTTTAAGTGAATTCAAGGTTGAAGAGCACCGCATCACTCATCTGGATCGTGTCAGTGAGATGCGGGCGAATGATCACCTGACCGTGGGCGTGACCCAGCATGTGAAGGTCGGCACCGGGCAGTTTGTCGAAGCGGGCACGGAGATTCATTACCACGCCGGCGAAAAAGTGGTGATCGAAGGCGGGATGGAACTGACGGCGAAGGCTGGCGGCAGTTTCGTCAAGGTTGATGCGGGTGGCGTGACCATCAGCGGTGCGGAAGTGAAGGTCAACACTGGCGGTGCGCCGGGCGTCGGAACAGGCATCGGGATTCTCGAACCCGTTATCCCGTGGCTAGCGGCCAAAGACAAGGCTGGTGCCCTGCTCGTTCCCGCAGTTGTACAAATGGCCATGGCCAAAGCCGCCCGGGAGGCAGGCAATACCCGTTGCCCGATCTGTGAAGCTTGCCGTGAAGGCAAATGCGATTTGGGGGCAACAGCATGAGTGACGCCCTCAACAATTGGCTGAGTGAACAGTCACGCCTCAATCGCGTGCTGATCTTGGCCGTCGACAGTCTCGCCGAACCCAACCCGGTTACGTCGCTTTACAGCGCTGGGGCGATGCAGCGTTCGGTGCAGCTCTACCAACGTACCGAGTACGCGAAATTCGCGGCCATCAGCCCATGGCTGACCGAACTGGACAATCCAGGCAACGAGGCGTTTCGCGAACTGCTCGACGCCCCCCAACGCAACTGGGGCTGGATTGGCAGCATGGATCAGGCCGACCTAGACAGTCTGACCCAGCACTGGGTCGCGCGCATGGTCATCGACGAAGACGGCGACCGATCACTGTTCCGCTTTCAGGACAACCGCGTACTTGCCCGCTGTCTTGGCAACCTCAATGAAAGCGAATTTGCGCTGCTGTTGGGGCCGATCAGCAGTGTTCTGTATTGGGATGAAAACCAGTGGAAACACACGGACAACGGCAAGCCAGGCATGTACCCGGTACCCAGCCCTGAACCGTGGCTGCGCAACCCCGAGTCCGGCGAACAGGCGAGAAGCATCCTGCGTGACAACCTCAGACGCTGGCTGCTGACCTATCACGTCGAAGCCGCCGCTAATCTCGCCGAAACCCGAGTGGTCAGCGAATGGCTGGAGGAGCAGATGGATTTACTCGATGCATGGGGCTGGCAGACGCCGGAGCAGCGCGAGTTGATGCTCAGCCGGCGACTGTCTGAGCAGTGCATGAAAGATGTTGCGTGGGAGCCATTGCCGGAGGAGTCACCGGAGGTTCATTTTGCGCGGTGTCAGCGAGTGTTCGGATAAATCAATCTACGGCCTGACGGCACGAATTTTCAGAAAGCCATCCCAATGGGATTGGTTTGGAGTATCCAGTGAGCAGGATCTTTCTTCCATTCAGTACCAAATCATTAGCTTTGTGGATGCTGCCTTTGATTGGAGCTTGCAGCTCGGCCGGCCAGCTCGTTACGAGTACTGTTGACGGTGCATCCAGCTATTACGGAACCGACTCATTCACTCTCGTAGCGACGTCTCCTGCCAATTTCGGGCTGGTATCGAAAGCACAGTACGCACCCGAGGCAGGACAAACCTGCAAGGTTTATTCACCCGGACTAGGCGGCGAGGTCTCGCGACGGCATCAAAAAACCGACGAAATTCATATTAAGGATGTGGAGCAAACCGCCACTTTTAATATTCCCCTTAGTTACCATGTCGCCGGGTGCCGCATGGAGCTAAAGCGGGTAGAACTGTCAATCGAAGCACGCTATGGCCCTTCGTCTTTGGATATTGCTGGAGATGTGGGCGGAATATCCATCGTGAGCAACGCCTCACCTAGTCAAAATGACAGCGCAACAACTGCTAACTTCCGTGGTGTGTGCACTTGGATGTTTCAGCTCAGCGAAGCAAGAATCCAAAAAGATGGAATATCAAAGGTTCTTTCCTGCAGTGCGGCAAGCTCGGACTGGACAGTGCCGAGCGACTATATGGAGCGATCCAAGATTGGCGGCAGCATTCAAAAATCCAAGTTAAATAACAGCAAGGTGACTATTGATTTCCGCGTGGCGGGTGAAGAAGAACCCAGCATGGACAATCGGTGGGTTAAAACTGTAAAAGGCTGGAAACCCTGCCAAGGTACCGAAAAATCAAATCGCTGCCAGACACCTCCTTCCTTTAAATCATTCAAAATGAACGGCCGCGAGTGCACGGTTTATCCCGCTTGCAATGAATAAGGACATTCGCTAATGACGGAACCATATCTGTGTGACAAGAGAGTCTGCCCTGCAAGAGGCAGCTGGATTAGTTTCAGGTTCGTGGACGAATTTGGGGACGGAAAACCATATGCTGGCTTGGCCTACGAGCTGACTGACTCAGAGGGCGAGAAGACGGAAGGTAACCTTGACAGCGACGGTTATGCGAAAGTCAGTGACAACTACAAAGGGCCGGTTACGTTGTCATTAGCAAAGCCTTACGCTGGTGGGGACAAGTGGTATGAAGATCTTGCTGACCGAAAAAATTACCGACTTCCACTGACCGACTTTCAAGTCGCCGCTGAACAAACCTTGCATCGCCCAATCGGTAGTGCAGCAAAGAGCGGTGCATATAGAGCCTCGTCAGAGAAGGCCGAATTTTATAATGTTGAAGTACGACAGTTTGTTAAATACTCTCGCCATCTTCCAACCGCAGCAAAGCTATCCAAACCTGTCCCCTATGGCTGGACGAAACTTGCATGTGATTTTGGCAAAAATAAAGTACCGGACTATGGAACAGCTTTACTCCCGGACAAACATTACGTACTTGAGGTGCGTGCGTTACGCGCATATAGACCACTGATCTCACTTTCACCGAAATTCAGCGCAATCAACCTTTATCACATGTCGCTCTTCGCGACGCTGAGTTACGCACCTTTCGGACAGTTTCCGTTAGATCCGAATGCACCGAAGGACCCGAAAGACGAAAAATCCAGAGAGCCTGGTGGGGAAATCAGCTTTCCAGTTGTCGGCAGTATCGGCCACGTGCTTCAAACCTGTCTGGCTTGCCATGAAGAACCTATGCGCTACGCGGACTCAAAAACGCCAAATTATCCAATCGTCGAAGATGTGCCGTATTCGAAACGTTTGGAGATCGTGCCGTACGATCCGAAAACCTACATCGCAGATGATGAGCAAGAAACGCCATCGCAGGTCCATTTTTTCAGCGATGAACGTCAAGGAATGACCGATTGGAAAAATACCGACACTCAAGCGTTCGCTACGCATGATGACCGTATGATTTTAATCGCAGTGCGCGGAACCGCCGAGAAATGGGATGCATGGCGAGACGGCGACGCAATGCAGGTCCCGGTCGAAGATGGCGTAGGAAAAGCTCACCAAGGTTTCCATGAGGGTTACGTCGCGGTAAAAAAATTCGCCATCAAATACCTCGACAGGTTTCGCACTGGTAACCAAAGAATCATGGTGTGCGGACATAGTCTCGGCGGGGCAATTGCACTCTTGCTGGCGGCCTGGATTCGTAACAACTATGACGAGAACGTGATTCTTTATACCTTCGGTGCTCCACGAGCGGGCGATGCGACATTCGTTGAAAGCGCCAAAGGGCTGATTCACCACCGAATTGTAAACAACAACGACCCTGTACCTAGCGTACCCGCTGGCTGGATGGACACCAAAAAAGCCGTGTGGATCACAGGTGTTGCTGCAACAGTTACTGGCGGCGTGGCACCAGTTGTTGGAGGCCTTGTTTTTGGGGCGGGGTTAAGCCGCTTCGGTGGAGAACCCTATCGACATCAGGGCGAACAACGTTACTTCATGCCGTTGAGACTGCCGGGCAACCAAGTGTCTTCGATTTTGTGGACGCCGGGGTGCGAGGGCTACGAAGAGTCCGCGATGACTCAACTGTGTTACGCAAACCTCAAGAATAACGATACGCCGGATCGGAAGAGCTTGGCTGTCCAGGCGCTTAACGCTGGTGATCACACTATGCTGAGCGGCTACATTCCGGCGTGCTGGGCAACCCTGCGGCGTTGGCAAGATACGCAAACCAGCGGCGGAAATATTTTGACCGCGCGCGAAGCGGTTAACCTTCGCACTCAGTTGGAAAATTACCGTTCTGCTCTTGAACAATGGCAGCAGGCACAACGGGTCGAATTCCCAGGCCGAACGATTGAGGGCCGACCGCAGGATCGAGCCACTGCTACCCAAAGACGATCGACGATGTCCGATTTGCAATCTCGTCAAAAAGAGATCGACTTGGCTATTCGACACAATGAGAACGAAATGGTTGATATCAGCGAATCCTTGGCACGAATCGGATCGCTTGAATCAACACAGTTGAATATCGCCGACGTTTACGGCGACCGAGCCGACCTTCCCGAACTCAAGAAGCACGTTGAGCGTTGGGCGGCACACAAGGAAAACCAGGCCGTTGTCCGAATTGCTCAGATTCCTCAAGACGCAATGTCCAGCACAGCCTGACCCTGTCTAGCTCTGCACTCAGCCAGCCCCCACACTAATGTGCGAGGGCTGGTTAGTTTTTCGGAACAAAGAGCACTGACTAAGAGATGGCTTGAATCCGGCGCCTTGGCTGTAAGTCCCTACCCCGCCGGAACGAACCCGCGAAATCCTGCGTGCCAACCTGAAACGCTGGCTGCTGGTGTATCACGCCGAAACCGCTGCAAAAATTTCCGAAACCCGCCCCATCCTCGAATGGCTGGAAGAACAGATGGACCTGCTCGAAGCCTGGCAATGGAACACGCCGGAGCAACGGGAGTTCATGTTGACCCTGCACCTCGATCCCAGGAATGCCGAGGACCTGGCCTGGCAGCCCCTGCCGGGGGAAACGCCGGAGAAGCATTTCGAGCGGTGCGAACGGTTTTTCGCCGATCACAGCGACGACGCCGCACTGAATTGAATTCAAGACCTTGGGCGTCACTCGCTCGAAACGACCGCCACGGGACAAAGGACAATCAAATGCGTCAACGCAATGTTTTCAATGGGTTTGTTTGCAGCTTGATGATTGGGCTGGGTGCGATTGGGGCTACTGGTTGTTCGGTTGCTCAGCAGGACAGCTTTACGTTGGTGACGGAGCTTCCGCCGGGGTTTGAGATACTAGTTGAGGCGAAGTATGTTCCTCGGATGGGTGAGACGTGCAGTGTCCCTGTCAAGAAGGGACGTGAACATCCGGGTTACAAGTTCTTCGAACAGAAACACAGTGATAAGGCCCAAACTGCGAACTTTCAAGTTCCGTTGACCAGTATCGAAGGGGGATGCCCGCTCGTTTTGGATAATTTCGATTACGAAATTTATGCCAAATATGCCGCCGGCCGTTCTGACGTTGGAAGAGGCTACTCAGGAGTTGGATTTCAGGAAGGTACGGCTGACAAAGGAAGTCTTCCCTCTCCTCTGATGTTACAACGACAGTGTGAGTGGTTGTTTCGCACCGCTGGGCCGGATCGAAATATCGTTAAGATCTTAAAATGCGCTCCAGTGGACACAGCGGAACAAGTAAACGGCTCCGTTGCGAAGGGGCCTTTGCAACGCACGCAGTTGGCAGGAAAGACGTTGAACGTTTCTTTCTCAATGTCCAATGAGGAAAGGCCAGCTGTCGGAGACAACTGGGTGAAATTCCCCAATGGATGGAAAAGGTGCATGGGCAAGAGTCTCGAAGACCCCTATGCGTTCTGTCGCGGTAACACAACCGATTTCAAACCTTTCAAAATGCCGGGCGGACGCGATTGCACCATCTATCCGACGTGTACCGAATAGCTTGAAAGCCAAAGAGGCAGAGTTGAACAGTCCTTTCCAATCCGATCGCCGAGCCGCCATGCAACAGGCAAGCGTATTGAGAGCGGAGATTGGCCGACTGGATACTTCTCGCCAGCGTCTTCATACCCTGAACTATCTCAAGCTCACGCCTGAAGACATCTATGGTTCTGCGACTCAGGCACCGGAGCATGACGAGAACCTGCAACGCTGGCTGGCGAAGAAAGAGAACAATGTCGAGGTTCGACTCGCGATGATTCCCCAGGCGGGCAGTGCCCAGCTAAGGACTGCGTAATTTCGGTAGGAGCGCATGGGGAAAGCCTGAAAGCCCCCTATGCATTCTGTCGGGACAACACCACCGGCTTCAAACCCTTCAAAATGTCAGACGGCCAAGACTGCACCATCTACCCCGGCGCACAAAATAAGCTGATTCCAGCCAGCCCAATGACCAAGGGGAGTCCAGACGGACTCCCCTTTTTACTTTTGCGTTCCGTTAAACCGACGCCTGACAGTTCAACATCCGTTGCTGCGCAACCTGCAGCAAATCACTGCCATCCTGCGTCAGCAGATACAGCGCATGGGTGATGTGGGGAATGTCCTGGACATCGGCGTGTTTGAAGCACAGGCAGTGCAAGGTTTCGAGCAGGTCGCTGGCGGCGCGGATGCGTTGCACAGCGGCTTCGAAGAGATCTTTTGGGTTGGCTTGGGTGTCGATGACCAGCGGAGCGCTGTCGGTGACGCCGCTGTTGAGTGGGAGGTAACGAGCGGAGCTTAATTTCAGGATTGGCATTGGAATTACTCAAGGCAGCTTGAAAGTAACCGCCAGCACCGTGACCAAACGATGGGGAGGCGGACTGTGAACAGGCTTGGTCAACCGAGAACCACCTGACTCGGCTCGCCCGAAGGCGACCCTGTACACAGCCGCCACAGCAATGCACTCCACGGACACGAATGTCCGTCGGGGCGAATAATGGCACACATGCACAGGTGATTACGTTAGGTGACCAAACCTAAGCCGCTGATTTTGCAGCGACGCCAAACCATAACCTCCCCACTCCAGCCCCCGAAAGCAGACAAGGCATCCACCCTTGTAGGAATCCGCCGAGACTCCCCCGCGAAACAATCCCCGCCCAGACAGCCGGCGTTCAGCCCGGTTAACCATCGCTTAACGCCGCGGTCAAAAACTCTACTGAACCGCACACCCTCAGCCCTTGGCTGACGCCCAGTGCGGCAGGTTTGGCTTGCAACAAGTTGAACTCAATTTCCGTCGCACCGGAGTCCATCATGAACATTCGTCCGTTCCTGCTCACCACCGCCCTCGCCTGCACCGCGTTTGCCGGGCTGGCCCAGGCCAATGATACGTCCGCCAATGCCAAGGCTGTGCCTTACGAATACGGCATGCCGCTGCACGTCAGCAAAGTGATCTCGATGACCGAGCCGCAGACGCAGCAATGCAAGGTCATTACCGCCGACATGAAGTACCTCGACAACGCCGGCAAGCCCGAGGAAATCAGTTACCGGAAAATGTCTGACGCCTGCAACTTCCAGAACTGACAGAAAGCTCTGATTTGCGGCTTTGCGGTAGGCGAGCACGGGTCTCGAAGAGTATGCTCGGGGCCCTCCTCACTGCCGCAAGGATTCGCCATGCAGTTGTCGTTTCGCACGTTGTCGACCCTCACCTTCTCCCTGTGTTTTCTGCTTTCCCTTGCATGGGGCCTGGCGCCACAGGTGTTGCTGGCGATCTGGAGCATTGAGTATTCGGAAGCAGCCGGATTCGTCGCACGGCGCAGCGCAGTGCTGTTTGCAGCGTTAGGAGTGATGTTTTATCTGGTGCGCAACGCGCCGGTGTCGATCGCGCGCAATGCGCTGAGCAACGGCTTTATCGTCGGCTGTTTTGGCCTGGCGGTGCTGGGGTTTGCTGAATGGCTCAACGGCCACGCCGGCCCCGGGATTCTGCTTGCGGTGCTGGTCGAGTTCGCGCTGGGCCTTGGCTTCTTGCAGGCCCGGCGCGTGACGGTCGAACTGGGTGAAACAGTCGGTTAGACGACTCGGGATCGCGGCACTGAATGAGTTGCCGAATGTTGCGCAAGATCCGAGCGCAACCCGGCGATCAGGCCGTTGATTTCGCGACAGCTGTTCAAGTGACTGGCATCGATGCCACTCACCAGCAGCTCAACCTGATCGGTTTGGTGATCGCCATACACCTTGACGGTCATCGACAGATCCGGGGACAGCGTGCACTGGCAGCGTTTTGGTAGAAAGCTGCTTTCTATGATGTTGCGGAGTTCCAAGGCAGACAGAAACATGGCGAAACCTCTCCTTACTGTGAGACTGCCAATCAAGTATTCACGTTGACCGTTGCCACGGCTTCCCACGGGTGTATCCCCGCTGAATCCCTGGGTGTGACAAGCGGCTGTACTGCGAAATGCCCATTGGAGTGTAGGCGCCCAGACTCGGTGCGCCGCACCAAATCAACGCATAAAACGTGCCTTTCATCGGGTCGCTTTCACCTCCTTGCAAATCAATGACTTGTGGAAAAGGGACGCCACTGGCCAGTTGCAAAATGCAAGATTCGATCGTGCAGGCACTGCAATTTGCATGCGGCTGGCAGTTTGCATTCATCGCCTGTGACAGTGAGAATGCCCGTCAACCAACGTACACCCGCCAGGAGGCTTCAATGGGAAATTTCACTGTTTACGCGACCGCCGGCCTGATGCTCGCCAGCCTGTCCACCCTCGCCCACGCCGCCAAACTTGAAGACACCGCGCCCTATCCGAAGGCCGAAGCGGGCTTCACGCGTCAGGTCATCCACCTGCCGCAACAAGCCCAGGAAGAAAACTTCAAAGTAGAAATCCTCGCTGGCAAGACCCTCGAAGTCGACTGCAACCGCCAGCGTCTGGGCGGCACCCTCGAAGAGAAAAACCTCGAAGGCTGGGGCTATCCGTTCTACCGACTGGAAAAAGTCAGCGGCCCGATGAGCACGCTGATGGCCTGCCCACCCGGCACCCCGAAAAAACGCGCGTTCGTACCGGTGATCGGTGACGGTTTCACCGTGCGCTACAACAGCAAGCTGCCGATCGTGATCTACGCACCGCAGGACGTCGAAGTGCGCTTCCGCATCTGGTCGGCTGCGGACAAGGTTGGCGTGGCCATTCCCGAATAATCTCAAGCCACAACGCCGCACGCCGCCGCTCGCTCGGCGACATGGCGCAGGCTGTCGAAGTTGATATTGGCGCCGGAATCGATGGCGATAAACGTCTGATTCCGTGCGCCGGTTTGCGCGACGTACTGTTTGATGCCTGCGACCGCCAATGCACCGGAAGGCTCGGTGATCGAGCGGGTATCGTCGTAGATATTCTTGATCGCCGCGCAGAGCTCATCGTTGCTGACGGTGATGACCTCATCCACGCAGAAGCGACAAACCGCGAACCCGTAGGCGCCGATCTGCGCCACCGCCACGCCATCGGCGAAAGTGCCCACATTGGGCAGCACCACTCGCTCATCTGCTTGCATGGCAGCCTTCAGGCAGGCCGAGTGCTCGGACTCGACACCGATGATCCGTACTTCAGGTCGCAGGTATTTCACATACGCCGCGATGCCGGCGATCAACCCGCCGCCGCCCACCGGGACGAAGATCGCATCCAGTGCGCCCTGGTGCTCGCGCAGGATTTCCATCGCGACCGTGCCTTGGCCAGCGATCACATCGGGATCGTCGAAAGGCGAAACGAACGTTCGCCCAGTCTGCTCAGCCAGTTGCAGCGCGTGAGCCAGGGCAAAGGGGAAGCTTTCGCCATGCAATAGCGCCTCGGCCCCACGACTGCTGACGCCCCGCACTTTCAACTCCGGGGTGGTTGCCGGCATGACAATGGTCGCGGCAATACCCAGTTCCCGCGCCGCCAGCGCTACGCCTTGCGCATGATTGCCCGCCGACGCCGTGATCACCCCGCGCGCCTTTTGCTCGTTGCTCAATTGCACCAGTTTGTTGTAGGCACCACGGATTTTGAAGGAGAACGTCGGTTGCAGGTCTTCGCGCTTAAGCAGGATCCGGTTGCCCAGCGCTTCGGACAGCGCCGGCGCCGGTTGCAGCGGCGTGCGCACCGCCAGTTCATACACCGGCGCGGCGAGGATCTTTTTCACGTACTGCTCAAGCAGGGCTTGCTGGGCGGGGCTGTAGCGCATGGTCGTCTCCTGACGTGTGATTCAGAACCCCGGAGACAGAAAGTAAAAACCCGCCTCTAGGGCGGGTTGGGTGCTGCAGTCGTGAGCTAGCCCGCCAAATGAGGAATGGCGGTAATAATGCTTGGCTGGCAGCGCAGTACGGTGAAAGTCATGGCCCCGAAATTAGCCCGGGCGGTGCTGGCAAGTCAATGGCGATTTTTGCGGCGGGTCTGTAGGCTGGCCTTTCGCTCATCTGCCCAAGGAAGGAATACCTGATGTCCATCGCCCTGCCCCTCACTGCATTGATTGCCTTCAGCGGCTACACCGTTTCCGTGATGCTGCAAGCCGAGCAATCGCTGATCGACTTCGGCATCAGCCTGATGTCGCGGCCCGACACAGCGCAAGTGGTGATCGACCTCTATCTGCTGGCAACACTGGCCGGCGTCTGGATGTACAAGGACGCGCGCAAGCGTGGGCAGTCGGGCTGGTCCGTGGTGCCGTATCTGTTGCTGACGGCGGTGTTTGTTTCAGTCGGGCCGCTTTTGTACCTGGTGATTCGGGGCCTGCAGGATCGCAAACGCCCGGCCCCGGTCATTTCGCCAGACGCCTGAGCCCGAACAGCATCCCCCCCGCCCCCAACAGCATCGCCGCCAGGAACAACGGGTACGACACCCACCACGGCGTGCCGGCGGTCATCATGCTGAATTCCGACATGCCGCCGATGCTCGCAATCAGGTTGAGCGGCAGAAACACCACGTTGATCAGCGTCAGTTTGCGCAGCAGGTTGTTCATGCTGTTGTTCATCAGGTTGCCCCGGGCGTCGATCAGCCCGGAGAAAACCGTCGAGTAGATTTCCGCCTGCTTGTAGCACTGGTTGTTTTCGATGATCAGGTCGTCGATCAGGCCGATCGCTTCGCTGCCGAAATGCTGTTTTTCCGCGTGATTGCGCAACCGCGTGAGCACCGCGCCGTTGCTGTGCAGGGCGTTGATGTAATAGATCAGGCTTTCGCTGAGGTTGAACATCTGCACCAGATGATGGTTTTGCATCGAGGCGTTGAATTTCTGCTGCAACTCCCGGGCGACCAGTTTGATCACCTTCAGGTGCCCGAGGTAGTGATGGATGTTGTTGAACAGCAGATCCAGCAACACATCCAGCGGAGTGTTCAGTGGCTGACGTGTGCCGACGCCGTGCAACGGCGTGTCGTCGGTGGCGATGACCAGCAACTGGCCCGGTGAGAACAGCAAACCGCAGGACGACACCTCGAAGGCCAGGCTGCCACCGCCGGAATAGTTTTCCGGGCGTTTCCAGATCAGAAACAAGTGATCGGGGTGAAACTCGATCCGCGACACCTCGTCCGGGTCGAGCGCCGAGGCCAGCGCGTGTTCATCGAGTTTGAAGTGACTGTGCAGCAAGTCGCGCTCGGCGGCGTCGGGGTCGCTGAACAGCATCACCTCGGCGTCCAGCCGCTCGACCCGCTGCAAGGCGCCGTGATTGAGTGCAAAGCTGTTGATCATCGGCCGGTCACCAGGCCTGGCCGCGACGTTTGAGTTCGAGGCGCCGCACGAACTCTTCCAGTACCAGCGAATACAGGTCGTCCTGCAGGTAGGCGTCTTCGATGCCGGCGTCGAGGTTCGGGTTGTCGTTGACCTCGATCACCACCACCTTGTCGCCGGCCTGTTTCAAATCGACACCGTAAAGTCCGTCGCCGATCAGGTTGGCGGTTTTCACCGCCAGTTCCACCACCGCACGCGGCGCCTCGTGGATCGCCAGCGTGCGGCATTCGCCGTTGACGTCCTGGCCTTTGGCCTTGTGGTTGTAGATCTGCCAATGGCCCTTGGACATGAAGTACTGGCAGGCAAAGATCGGTTTGCGGTTGAGCACGCCGATGCGCCAGTCGTACTCGGTGTAGAAAAACTCCTGAGCCAGCAGCAGCACCGAATGCTCGAACAGTTCGGCGGTGGCTTCCAGCAAGGCCTGCTGGCTCTCGACCTTGATCACGCCACGGGAGAAACAACCGTCGGGGATCTTCAGCACCAGCGGAAAACCGAGGCGCTCGCCGACCCGCTCGAAGTCTTCGGGTCGCTCCTTGTAGAGGATTTCCGTAGCCGGCATGCCCAGTTGATGGCTGTTGAGCAGGTCGGTGAGGTAGACCTTGTTCGTGCAGCGCAGGATCGACGTCGGGTCGTCCATCACCACCAGCCCTTCACTTTCGGCTTTCTTGGCGAAGCGGTAAGTGTGGTTGTCGACGCTGGTGGTCTCGCGGATCAGCAGGCCGTCGTACTCGGCCAGCCTTGCGTAGTCCTTGCGTTCGATCAGCTCGACATCGATGCCCATGCCCTTGCCGACCCGCACGAAGTTTTCCAGCGCGCGAGCGTTGGATGGCGGCAACGCCTCCTGCGGATCGTGCAGGATCGCCAGGTCATAACGCGCCACTTGCGGCGAACGCGGAACACGCCAGACCTTGCGACTGAAGCCGTCCAGCGCATTGGCGAACTGATCTTCCTGATCGTCGCGCAACTTGTGCAAGACGCCGGACTTTATACCTTCGATGTGCCAGCCGTTAGTTCTACGGAATTCAACTAACAGAATCGGACACGGGAACACTTCAAACAATTGCCGGGCCAGATCCTGCAATGGCTCAATATGGGTTCTGCCGAAATAAAGTGTCAGCGTAAAACCTTCGGTGTCGCTGTAGAGATGATGGCTGAGGGCTTTTTCCAGGGTTTTATCCAGGTCGTCCAGTGCCAGGCCATAAAGAGATTTTCGCGTCAGCTCGCTGATGGTGCGCACCGAAGGAATCACCTTGTGCCCCCGGGCTTCAGCCAACAGCGAGCAGTAATAGCCGTGGCCCAGGTACTTGTAGCTGCGGCACAGGTTGATCACCTGCACCCGTTTTCCCGGCTCGCTGTCGGGTGGTTGTTCGAGGTATTCCTGAGCCGTCAGGATGTCTTCGCTGGGGAAGTACGAGGCCCAGTCTTCCTTGCGTTCGACGATGATCAACACTTGACTGGAAGTTCTGATCTGCGGTTTTAAATAAGTTGCCGGTGGCAAACTTTGACTGGATACTTCGCGCCAATGACCCTGTACCGCTGACATAGAAATTGATCCGTTGGAGAACAAGACCTTTTCTATTAAGCACGAAGTTTTTCGAAAGTCCCGTTTCGTTACGCAACTTTTACGGTGGTCATATGAATGCTGTTTTTCGCCTGGCGGTCGTTGATGATTTGCCAGCGTTGCTCACGCTGGAAATGCACTGCTTCACCACGGACCGGCTCACCCGCCGCAGTTTCCAATGGATGATCACCCGGGCCCACGGGCAATTGTGGGTGGCCGAACGCGAGGGTCAACTGGCCGGGTATGCGCTGGTGCTGTTTCATCGCGGCACCTCGCTGGCCCGGTTGTATTCGATTGCGATTGCTCCCGAGGCGCGCGGCGGTGGTCTGGGCAAGCAATTGCTGCATCGGATCGAGGCCTGCGCGCTCGAGCACGACTGCGCCTACCTCCGGCTGGAAGTGCGCACAGACAATCCGGCCGCCATCGCCCTGTACGAGCGCAACGGTTACCGGCGCTTTGCGCTGATCCATGACTACTACGAGGATCACGCCGACGCGCTGCGTCTGGAGAAACGCATTCTCCAGCACCGCGACTCACGCAACATCAAGGTCCCCTATTACCGACAAACCACCGATTTCACCTGCGGCCCGGCCTGCTTGTTGATGGCCATGGGCGCATTGCAGGCCGATCGTTTGCTGGAGCGGCGCGAAGAGTTGCAGTTGTGGCGCGAGGCAACCACGGTGTTCATGACGGCCGGCCATGGCGGTTGCAGCCCCCAAGGCTTGGCGCTTGCGGCGTGGCGCCGGGGTTTTAAAGTGCGTTTGCAACTGAGCATGACCGGGCCGCTGTTTCTCGACGGCGTGCGCGATGCGCATAAAAAAGATGTCATGCGCCTGGTACACGACGAGTTCATGGCGCAACTGAACGACACAGACGTCGATCAGGTCATTGGCGTAATGCTGGACTTGCCCGCATTGCTGGCCAACGGTGGTCAACCCTTGGTGCTGATCAGCAGCTATCGCCTGACCCGGTCCAAGTCGCCGCACTGGGTGATCGTCACCGACTGCGATGAAGACTTCGTCTACCTGCACGACCCTGATGTCGATCACAGCCAGCATCGTCAGCCCATGGACTGCCAGCACGTGCCGGTCAGCCATGGGGAGTTCGAGAAGATGTGCCGCTTCGGTCGCGGCAAGTTGCGGGCAGCGGTGGTGCTTTACGCTCGCTCACCCGCATGAAGGCTTCATTTGAGTCCGATCTTGTACAGCGAGCCGTCGGACTCATCCGTCAGCACATACAGGTAACCGTCCGGCCCTTGGCGCACATCACGGATCCGCTGTTTCAGTTCGCCCAGCAAGCGTTCTTCATGCACCACCTTGTCGCCGTCGAACTGCAAACGGATCAGTTCCTGCGTAACCAGCGCTCCGATGAACACGTTGTGCTGCCAGGGTTTGAACCGATCGGCATCGTAGAACGCCATACCGGTGACACCCGGGGACTTTTCCCACACATGGTGCGGCCCGACCGTGCCTTCGGCGGTCTTGCCCTTGGCTTCCGGGATCGGTTGCATGGAGTAATTGATGCCGTGGGTCGCCAGCGGCCAGCCGTAATTTTTGCCGCGTTCGATGATGTTCACCTCGTCGCCACCGCGCGGGCCGTGCTCGTTTTCCCACACGGTTCCGGTCCACGGATTGAGCGCGGCGCCCTGGGGATTGCGGTGCCCGTAGGACCAGATCTCCGGGCGCACACCGGACTGGCCGACAAAGGGATTGTCATCGGGTACTTTGCCGTCGGGGTAGATCCGCACGACCTTGCCTTGCAGCTTGTCCAGATCCTGCGCGGTCGGGCGATCATTGTTTTCGCCCAGAGTGATGAACAGATAACCGTCCCGGTCGAACACCAGCCGCGAGCCGAAGTGGTTGCCGACCGACAGTTTCGGTTCCTGACGGAAAATCACGTTGAAGTCCTTCAGGGTTTTCAGGTCATCCGACAGACGCCCGCGCCCCACCGCCGTTCCGGCCTTGTCACCCGCTCCGCCGCCCTCGGCGTAGGACAGGTACACGAGACGATCCTGTTTGAAGTCCGGTGACAGCACCACGTCGAGCAATCCGCCCTGCCCCTTGGCCCAGACATCCGGCACACCGGTGATCGGCGCAGACAGTTTGCCGTCAGCGCCTACCACACGCAGGTTGCCGGGGCGTTCTGTCACCAGCATGCCCTGGCGATCCGGCAGGAACGCCAAGGCCCATGGATGCTCGAGGCCTTGGGTAATCGTCGTGACTTCAAGGGTGCCCTGCTCGCTTTGCAGCTCTTTGGGAGCGGCAGCGAACGCCGGGGCGGCGATCAGTGCACTGGCACACAGGCCGGCCAGAAGGGTTTTACGCAACATGCACGATTCCTTTTGTTCGTTTGAAGGGCTGACAGAAGCGGTTCTGCCATTCAACGGTTGCTCCCGCTGTCACGGGCTGGAGGATTGGGAATGAAGGTGGGTGGCGTGCTCGGGACCGAGCGCAGCGGCTGGCCATTGCCGATGCCGTGGTTTTCCAGGGTCGGCGGCCGAGGCACGGGCACCGTGTTCGGCCCGCGTACAGGCGGAGCGCTGGGCTGGGTGCCTTGCATGCTGTTGGGGTTCGCCCGGCGGATCGGGCTGTTGTAGGGGTTGTTGCTGTTGCCGGTCGGACTTTGTGCCAGCAACAACGATGAATGCGTGGTGGCGTCCTCGGCGTGAACCAGCCCGCCACTGAGGACCAGCAACGCAATGCCAAGCAGGAAACGGTTCATGAACGGCCTCTCTCGATGCACGTGGATTAGAGCCTTCGAGTCCACGCTACGCCCAGGGTTCGGATTTGTTAACCCGTCACCGCTAAACAAGATGTAACACGGCTTGACCTGCCGTTTACCGCCGCACCCCGCAAACAACGGAAACTTTTACGCCGGGCCACGGGTCACCCGAACATCACTCGGAGAACAGCACCATGGCTCGGGCAATCTGGAAAGGCGCAATCAGTTTCGGTCTGGTGCACATCCCCGTGGCGCTCGTTTCGGCGACCTCGTCCCAAGGCGTCGATTTCGACTGGCTCGACAGCCGCAGCATGGATCCGGTCGGCTATAAACGGGTCAACAAGGTCACCGGCAAGGAAGTCACCAAAGAGCACATCGTCAAAGGCGTGCAGTTCGAAAAAGGCCGCTATGTGGTGCTCAGCGAAGAAGAAATCCGTTCGGCGCACCCGGTATCGACTCAAACCATCGACATCTTCGCCTTCGTCGACAGCGAGCAAATTCCGTTGCAGAACATCGACACGCCCTATTACCTGGCCCCGGACAAGCGCGGTGGCAAGGTCTACGCCTTGCTGCGTGAAACCCTGAGCAAAACCCAGAAGGTCGCCCTCGCCCGTGTGGTTTTACACACGCGCCAATACCTGGCGGCGCTGATGCCTCTGGAATCGGCGCTGGTGCTGGTGAAGCTGCGCTGGCCGCAGGAAGTGCGCAGCCTCGACGAATTGGCGCTGGGCAGCGAAGTGACCAAGCCGCAGTTGGCCAAGGGTGAACTGGACATGGCCAAACGGCTGGTGGAAGACATGACGGCGGACTGGACGCCAGAGGATTACAGCGACGAGTTCGAAAACAAAATCATGGCGCTGGTGGACAAAAAGGCCCATGAAGGCAAGATCGAAGACGTTGAGACGGTTTCCGGTGAAGAAGAGCGTAAATCGGCCGATGTTATCGACCTGACCGAACTGCTCAAGCGCAGTCTCGGCGGGAAAGCCCCGGCCAAACCGGCGAAGAAGACCGCCAGCAAGACCACAGCGGCGAAAAAAACCAAAAAAGCGTCGTGAAAATGAAATCGGGCGACTGTCTTTCAACAGTCGCCCGACTCATCAGATCAGAATGAAGATCGCCAGCAGACCGCCGAAGATCGCCCACTTTTCCATGTAATAGAGTTTGCGATTGCGCTTTTTCAGTTCTTTGCCGCGCAGGCGAATCTTGTAGATTTTGGTAAACAAGCGGTTGATGCCACCGGTGCGGTCACCCGCATCGTTAGGCGCACCGGCCGCCGACATCACGTTGCGGCTGAACCAGCCGTTGAACGCCGCTGCCCAGCGATACTTCATCGGACGTTCAACGTCACAGAACAGGATGATGCGGTTCTGGTCGGTGGTGTTTTCCGCGTAATGAATGAAGGTCTCGTCGAACATCACCGCTTCGCCATCACGCCAGTGATAGTTCTCGCCATCGACGTTGATGTAGCAACCGGCGTCGTTCGGCGTTTCCAGGCCCAGGTGATAACGGTAGGAACCGGCGTATGGGTCGCGGTGACGCACCAGTTTCGAGCCCGGCGGCAATTCTGCAAACATCGCAGCCTTGATCGAGCCGATGCTCTGCACCAGTTCAGTGGTGCGCGGGCACAATTGCAGCGCCGACGGGTGGCTGTCGCCGTACCACTTCAGGTAGAAACGCTTCCAGCCAGTCTTGAAAAACGAGTTGAAACCGACGTCGTCGTACTGGTTGGAACGTTTGATTTCGCCGGCGCGCAGCAGGTTGCGGCCTTCCTCGCGGATTTCTTCCCAGTGCGCCTGCAACGGGCTCAGATCCGGAAAGTCCTTCGGATCCAGGTACGGCGTGTTGGGTTTTTTCGAGAACAGGTAAAGGAAGCAGTTGATCGGTGCCAGAAACGAAGAGTGATCGCTCAGTTGACGACCGATTTTGTGGCGCACACGACCGCGCAGGTGAACGTATGCAATGGAAATGACATATACAGCGGCAATGATGAGTTTCACGGAAATCGTCACACGTCAGAAGTGAACAAACTGCGCGCCTTTAGGGCTGTGGCCCAAGGTCTGTGGCAGTGGTCTGAAATCAAAAAGCGTCCCGGTGGCGCATCCTTGAGCCCATGCCGTACAAGGCATTGGGTGAATGGATGGCATTTTAGCCACAGTTTGTAACCAATAGTGAACACTCATCTGTGAAAAACTGTCCCGCGATCGCGCCAAACGGCAATCGGGATGTCACTGCCCTATCGTTTAAAGAGCCAGACCAGTACAATCGCCGCCAAACTTTACGCGCCCCCCTTGGTTGATGACGGGATTGTCCCGCCTCAGCGCACTTCGACTCGGGCCAAGCGCTCCGGCTGCACCCTCGCTACTCAGCACGCTTCGCAGGAAAAACCTTTGATTTCTACAGCTAACATCACCATGCAGTTCGGCGCCAAGCCGCTGTTTGAAAACGTTTCGGTCAAATTCAATGGCGGCAACCGCTACGGCCTGATCGGCGCCAACGGTTGCGGCAAGTCGACCTTCATGAAAATCCTCGGCGGCGACCTCGAGCCGTCCGGTGGCCAGGTCATGCTGGAGCCGAACATTCGCCTGGGTAAACTGCGCCAGGATCAGTTCGCCTACGAAGAATTCACCGTGATCGACACCGTGATCATGGGTCACGAAGAGCTGTGGAAGGTCAAGGCCGAGCGCGACCGCATCTACTCGCTGCCGGAAATGAGCGAAGAAGACGGCATGGCCGTGGCCGAGCTGGAAACCGAGTTCGCCGAGATGGACGGCTACACCGCCGAATCCCGCGCCGGTGAACTGCTGCTGGGTCTGGGCATTCCGCTGGAACAGCATTTCGGCCCGATGACTGAAGTTGCGCCGGGCTGGAAACTGCGTGTTCTGTTGGCCCAGGCACTGTTCTCCGATCCGGAAGTGCTGCTGCTCGACGAACCGACCAACCACCTGGACATCAACACCATCCGCTGGCTGGAAACGATTTTGACGGCGCGTAACAGCACCATGATCATCATTTCCCACGACCGTCACTTCCTGAACAGCGTCTGCACCCACATGGCCGACCTGGACTACGGCGAGCTGCGTCTGTTCCCGGGCAACTACGACGAGTACATGACTGCGGCGACCCAGTCCCGCGAGCAACTGCTGTCGGACAACGCCAAGAAGAAAGCCCAGATCGCCGAACTGCAAACGTTCGTCAGCCGCTTCTCGGCCAACGCCTCGAAAGCCAAGCAGGCCACTTCCCGCGCCAAGCAGATCGACAAGATCCAACTGGCCGAGGTCAAGCCATCGAGCCGCGTGAGCCCTTTCATCCGTTTCGAACAGACCAAGAAGCTGCACCGCCAGGCCGTGACCATCGAGCAGATGTCCAAGGGCTTCGACGGCAAGACCCTGTTCAAGAACTTCAGCTTCACCGTTGAAGCCGGCGAGCGCGTGGCGATCATCGGCCCGAACGGTATCGGCAAGACCACTCTGCTGCGCACGCTGATGGGCGAACTGACCCCGGACGCAGGCACGGTGAAGTGGACCGAAAGCGCGGAGCTGGGCTACTACGCTCAGGACCACGCCCACGACTTCGAAGACGACGTCAGCCTGTTCGACTGGATGGGTCAGTGGACTCAGGGCGAGCAAGTGATCCGTGGCACCCTCGGTCGCATGCTGTTCTCCAACGACGAGATCCTCAAGTCGGTGAAGGTGATTTCCGGTGGTGAGCAAGGTCGCATGCTGTTCGGCAAGCTGATCCTGCAAAAGCCGAACGTACTGGTGATGGACGAACCGACCAACCACCTGGACATGGAATCGATCGAGGCGCTGAACCTGGCGCTGGAAAACTACCCGGGCACGCTGATCTTCGTCAGCCACGACCGTGAGTTCGTATCGTCCCTGGCCACGCGCATCATCGAGCTGAGCCCGAACGGCGTGACCGACTTCAGCGGCACCTACGACGATTACCTGCGCAGCCAAGGCGTAGTGTTCTAAGTCGAATCGAGCGGTAAACAGAAAGCCCTGTCCTTGTGACAGGGTTTTTTTTACTCATTCCTGATCGTTCCCACGCTCTGCGTGGGAATGCCTCAAGGGACGCTCCGCGTTCCAGCTCTGGAAGGGACGCGGAGCGCCCCGGGCTGCATTCCCACGCGGAGCGTGGGAACGATCAACGGGAAACGGGGAAACGGGGAAACGGGGAAACGGGGAAACGGGGAAACGATCGTTAGCCTGCTTTCTTTTATTTCAGCGCCACGCCATGATGCGGACTCTCCCACCGCCGCCCGCGAACGAGTCCTCATGTCTGCGCAGCAACAGCCACCGCAAAGCTCCATGGCGATCACCCTGCAGATCGTCTCCATCGTTTTCTATACCTTTATTGCCTTCCTCTGCATCGGCCTGCCGATTGCGGTGCTGCCCGGCTACGTGCACGAACAATTGGGTTTCAGCGCCGTGATCGCGGGGCTGGTGATCGGTTCGCAATACCTGGCCACCCTGCTCAGCCGACCGATGGCCGGGCGCATGTCGGACACCATCGGCACCAAACGGGCGATTGTGTATGGCTTGTCGGGGATTGTGCTCAGCGGCGTGTTGACGCTGGTTTCGACGCTGCTGCAGAGCTTGCCGTTGTTGAGCCTGTCGATCCTGATCGTCGGTCGCCTGTTGCTGGGGATCGCGCAGGGTTTGATCGGCGTCGGCACCATCAGTTGGTGCATGGGCCAGGTCGGTGCCGAACACACCGCACGCTCGATTTCCTGGAACGGCATCGCGTCCTACGGTGCGATTGCCATCGGTGCGCCGCTGGGCGTGGTGATGGTCGCCGATTACGGTTTCGAAAGCCTTGGCATTGCGTTGTCGCTGCTCGCAGCCGGCGCACTGCTGCTGATCCGCAACAAGCCGTCGGTGCCGGTGGTGCGCGGTGAACGGCTGCCGTTCTGGGCAGTGTTCGGGCGGATTGCACCGTTCGGCGCCAGTCTGAGCCTGGCGTCGATTGGCTACGGCACGCTGACCACCTTCATCACCCTGTATTACCTCAATCGCGGCTGGTCCGGTGCGGCGTACTGCCTGACCGTATTCGGCGTGTGTTTCATTCTGTCGCGGTTGCTGTTCATTTCGGCCATCGGGCGTTTCGGCGGATTCACCTCGGCGATTGCCTGCATGACCATCGAAACCGTCGGCCTGGTCATGCTGTGGCTGGCGCCCTCGACCGCGTATGCCTTGATTGGCGCCGGTCTGGCCGGCTTCGGCCTGTCGCTGGTGTATCCGGCGCTGGGCGTCGAGGCGATCAAGCAAGTGCCCAACTCCAGTCGCGGTGCCGGGCTGAGTGCCTATGCGGTGTTTTTCGATCTGGCGCTGGCGATTGCCGGGCCGTTGATGGGCGCGGTGGCGCTGAATCTGGGCTATTCGTGGATTTTCTTCAGCGCAGCGGTGCTGTCCGTGACCGGACTGGGACTGACCTTGCTGCTCAAGCGCCGAGCCATGACGTAAAGGCTCACTGATCCGCCGTCTGCATCCCCGCGCGGGTCGGCCGGCCCAAGGCATGGGAGAAGAACCGCCCGGCCTCGGAAATCAGGTTGCGGTGGATGTCTTCGCGGTCCACGCCATCGGCATCGGTGCACAGCGCCGGCATGGCGAGGATCTGCTCTTCGGTGCACGGCGCCATGAACACGAAGTGCCCTGCCCCGGCCAGCAATTTGAAGTCGGGTGCGGTCGGCAGTTTGCGCGCCAGGGCGGCGGCGTTTTTGTCGAAGGCCACCAGTTTGTCGCCGTCGCCGCTGTAGAGCAGCACCGGCACATGCACATCAGCCAAAGTGTGCCGACCGAATTTCAGACTCAACGGTGCCATCAGCAACAACGCATGCACGCGCGGATCGGCCACCGGTTGCAGATCGTCGCGGTCGACAATCAACTCACCTTGGGTGTTGCAGGCGTCGCGGTCGTCCGGGCGTTCCTGGCAGTAACGGCGCAGACGATCCAGATCCGGCTGTGCGCCGGACAGAATCAGCGCCGTTTCGCCGCCCGCCGAATAGCCGATCACGCCGACCTGCTCGGCGTTCACATACGGCGCGAGCATGCGATCGCCCAACGTCGCGGTAATGGCTTCGGAAATCTGGATCGGCCGGCCATAAAGGTTGCTCAGTGTGCCGAGGCGGCTGTGATCCTTGGAGTTGTCGCCGGGGTGAATCACCGCCACCACTACAAAGCCCTTGCGTGCCAGTGACGTGGCCAGGTCGTGCAGTGCCAGTGGCGTGCCGGTGTTGCCGTGGGACAGCATCAGCATCGGGAAGCGGCCGATGGCGACTTTGGTGTCTTCGCCGGCTTCGACAGAATAGCCTTCGAGCAGGCTCATGTGTTCGCGGTCGCTGGAGGGATAGAACGCGATGGCGCGCATCGGTTGCAGGTCGAGCGGATCGAGGAACGTCATCTCGTGATAGCCGACGCTCCAGCGCGGGTGCTGCCCGGGCGCAGCGTGCACTGAATTCAGGCTGCCGAGCAGGCAAATCAGTAACGCTGCACAAAGACGCATCATGGGATGCCCCACCCTGTTGTTACTCAATCGAAAGATCCGTTGTGTTCGACGCCCGAAATTCCGAGGTTCGGTGATCCGGCGCGACGTTGCACTCAGACGTTGATCATCAGACTGCATAACCTGGGCCAGATTATGTAACAGTCAGAAACAAAAAACTCCGTATCTGGCCCTTGCGGAACCAGAATACAGAGTTTTTTTGGGTTTGCCTGAACAGGAGCTGTTCTTTACGCAAGCCTTACGCGGCGGCGAACAGTTGCTCGCTGATCTTCGCCTGAGCGGCAGTCATGGCGTTGTTGCGCACTTCTTCGCCGTAGGCCAGGCCTTCGGCACGCACGACTTCGATGTCGCTGATGCCGAGGAAGCCGAAGACCAGTTTCAGGTAGTCTTCGTGCGCTACGCCCGAAGCTTGACCTGCGTGGATGCCGCCAGCGGTGGACACGATCACCACTTTCTTGCCACCGCACAGGCCTTCAGGGCCGGCTTCGGTGTAACGGAAGGTCTGGCCGGCGACGGCGATGCGGTCGATCCAGGCTTTGAGCTGGGTCGGCACGGTGAAGTTGTACATCGGTGCAGCAACGACGATGGCGTCGGCGGCGATGAATTCGGCCAGGGTGGTGGCGCTCAGTTCGGCTTCGTGCTGTTGGGCGGCGTTGCGCAGTTCAGCGGTGGTGCCGGCGGCAACCAGAGTAGTCGACGAGAAGTGGCTGATGGCGTCGGCGGCCAGGTCGCGGTAGGTCACGACAGCGCTTGGCTCGGCGGCTTGCCAGGCTTGAGTCACCTGACTGCTCAGCTGACGGGAAGCGGAGTTGTCGCCCAGAATGCTCGAATCGATGTGCAGCAGTTTCATGTGGAATCTCCTGGAATGAATCGCCGGTGGCGACGGAATGGAGACAATCCTACCGACGAAACCAATAGCTGATTAGACGGCAACAATGCGATAGTTTGTCCCACTGATAGAACAGTCGGATTTCCAGATGCAAGACCTCAACGATCTCTACTATTTCGCCAAAGTGGTCGAAGCCGGCGGATTCGCCGCCGCCGGCCGCTTGCTGGGCATTCCCAAGTCACGCCTTTCGCGGCGCATCGCCGAGCTGGAAGAACGCCTCGGCGCACGCTTGCTGCAACGCACCACTCGCCAATTGAAGCTGACAGCCGTCGGCGAACGCTATTTGCGTCACTGTCAGGCAATGCTGCTGGAAGCGGAAATGGCCGACGAGACGGTGGCCAGCATGTCCAGCGAGCCTCGCGGACGCCTGCGGGTTTCGAGCCCGACGGGCTTGGCCCATGAAATGCTCCCGGTGGTGATCAGCAATTTCCTTGGCAAATACCCCAAGGTGCAACTGGAAGTGACCCTGATCAATCGCCGGGTCGACCTCATCACCGAAGGCATCGACGTGGCCCTGCGCGTGCGCGAACACGGCGATGAAGAACCGATGCTGGTGACCCGCCGCCTGCGTCAGGCGCAAATGGTGGTGGTGGCGAGCCCTTCCTTTATACAGGGCGTGGAAATCAATCATCCGCAGGACCTGAAGAACCTGCCGGTGTTGGGCGCGCTGGAAGCGGATCGCATGGTGCATGTGCGCCTGCTCGATCAGCACGGCGAGAGTTGTGATCTGGCGCTGGAAGCACGGCTGGGCATCGACGATTTCATCGTGCGCAAGGCCTGTGTGCTGGCCGGCCAGGGGTTCACCCTGTTGCCGATGATGTATTGCGAAGCGGAGCTGAACAAAGGCACGCTGGTGCAGTTGCTGCCGGACTGGTCACTGCCCGGCGGCTGGCTGCAAGCGGTGTATCCGCACCGGCGTGGGGTGATGCCGGCGGTGCGCGCATGGATCGATCATCTGGTCGAATCGTTCAATGCCTGTGGAGAGCGGCTGTTATGAAACAAGGGAAGATGAACGAGCAGGATGTCGCGGATTTCTGTCTGGCCCTGCCCGGCGCCCGGGAAGACTACAAATGGGGTGGCGTGCGGGTGTTTTCGATTGCCGGCAACAAGATGTTTGCCTTGCAGGGTTTGCGCGGTGATTCGCTGGCGTTCAAGGTCGACAAGGACCTGTTTCTCGGTCATTGCGACCGTCCGGGCATTCACCCGGCACCGTATCTGGCCCGGGCGCAATGGATCATCATGCACCCGCCCTACCCGCTGGGCACCGAGGAGCTGCAAGGGTTGCTGCAGCGCTCCCATCAACTGGTGGTGAGCAAGCTGCCCAAGCGCGTGCAGGTCGGACTGCTGCTCTAGAACAGCGCCAGCAGGTTCGAACCGAGAAACAACTGATCGATCCAGAACACCTGGTGCAACGCCACGATCATCCAGAACAGAATCTGAAAAGACACCTTGCGCGTCTTGTGCCGGAAAACCTGTTGAGCGATCAACGCGCCCGGCCAGCCGCCGGCCAGTTCCACCGCGTGCAGGATGTTTTCCGGTGTGCGCCAGGCGTCGGCGCGGGCCTTGCGCTTGTCCGCCCAGTACAGGAAAAACGCCAGCACGCTGACCAGCCCGTAAGCCGTCAGCGGTACCAGGGAAATCCCGCGCAGCCACATCGATAACGAGCCGGACAACGGCAACGCGCAGACGATCAGCAGCACCACCAGCTTCAATTTCAGATGCTGAATATTGCCACCGGAAGGCCCGCGATCCGGGCGGCGTGCGCGGGAATCACTCATGGCTGGGCGGCCGTCCAGTCGATCCAGCCGAACTGCCAGGTCGCCAGGATCACCAGACCAAAGACGATTCGGTACCAGGCGAACGCCGCGTAGCTGTGGCTGCCGATGAACTTGAGCAGCCCGCGCACCGCGATCATGGCGAAGATGAACGCCGTGACGAAACCGATGGCGAACACCGGGAAGTCTGCCGGAACGAACAGGTCGCGATACTTGTAGCCCGAATACACCGCCGCACCGATCATGGTCGGCATCGCCAGGAAGAACGAGAACTCGGTGGCGGTCTTGCGCGACAGACCGAACAACAGGCCGCCGATGATGGTCGAGCCGGAACGCGAAGTGCCGGGAATCATCGCCAGACACTGGGCGAAGCCGATCTTCAGCGCATCCGTCCAGCGAATCTCGTCGACCGTTTCGGCGTGCACTTCATGCTGACGCTGCTCGGCCCACAACATCACGATGCCGCCCACCACCAGCGCGGCGGCCACGGTGATCGGGTTGAACAGGTAATGGTGAATCAGATCCGCGAAGATCACGCCCAGCACCACGGCGGGCAGGAAGGCGATCAGCAGGTTGGCGGTAAAACGCCGCGCACTCGGCTGGGTCGGCAAGCCGATGACCACGTCGAGGATCTTGCGGCGGAATTCCCAGACCACAGCGAGAATCGCGCCAAGCTGGATGATGATGTTGAACGCCATGGCCCGCTCGCCTCCGAAATCGAGCAGGTCGGCAACAATGATCTGGTGTCCGGTACTGGAAATGGGCAAAAACTCCGTCAGCCCCTCTACAACTCCTAGAATCAATGCCTGCAAGGCGGTCCAAAGATCCATCAATCCCCCAAAGAGCGATGCCCGGCGGCATGCCCCGATAGTATTTTTTTACGTTCACTGCGTTCAGCGTAGCTGGTTAAAGCTGTACCGATTCCGCACGCACAGGATCCACACGAAACAGTCAAAATTCCGTGAAAAATCAATTTGGATTCAGGTTTTCACGCGCGGCGCCGAAATCCTAACAGACAAGCCGTAATAGCGCTGCCGCGTTATACGACTTGGGTCGCGTATGCCCGGCTACCGAAACGTGGTTGGATGCTGGCGGTGGTTTATTACAAGAAAAAGAATCCGGAGTGACAGCGTTATGAACAGCTTGCGCAGTGTGTCGATCAGCCGACGCTTGTGGCTCATCTTGATTGTGGCAGTGGTCATGCTGCTGACCTTGGGCGTGTTGATGCTCAAGCAGATCCACGATGACCTTTACCACGCCAAGGCCCAGAAAACCCAGCATGTGGTGCAGACCGCCAGCGGTTTGCTGACTTACTACCAGGGCCTCGAAGCTGCGGGGACCCTGACCCGCGATGTGGCGCAGAAACAGGCGCTGACCGCGATCCGTGGCCTGCGCTATGACCAGAACGATTACTTCTGGATCAACGACCTCACACCCGTGATGGTCATGCACCCGACCAATCCCAAGCTTGAAGGCCAGAACCTCTCGGCGATCCGCGACCCGGACGGTTTTGCGGTGTTCAACGAAATGGTCGCCATCGCCAAAGCCAAGGGCGCCGGCATGGTCGATTATCGCTGGCCCAAACCCGGCGCCAGTGAGCCGGTGGCCAAGACTTCCTACGTGAAACTGTTCGAGCCGTGGGGCTGGGTCATCGGTTCTGGCGTTTACGTCGACGACGTGCAGGCCGAGTTCCAGGGTCAGGTGATCAAGGCGTCGGTAGTCGGGCTGGTCATCGCGGTGATCATGGCGCTGCTGGTGATCCTGATTGCCCGCAGCATCGTCCGTCCGTTGCAGGAAACCGTGAACGCCATGGCCAACATCGCCAGCGGCGAAAGCGATCTGACCCGCAGCCTCGATACTCACGGCCAGGACGAAGTCACTCAGTTGGCCCATCACTTCAACGCCTTCACCGCCAAACTGCGCCGGGTGATCGGTGACTTGCAGGTGTCCGCCAGTGCCTTGGGCCAATCGTCCAGCGAACTGGGCAACGATGCGACTCAGGCCCAGCAGCGCAGCCAGCAGCAATCGCAGCAGATGGAACTGGTGGCCACCGCCGTCAACGAAGTGACCTACGGCGTGCAAGACGTGGCGAAGAACGCCGAACACGCCGCCAGCGAAATGCGTGACGCCGAAGCCCAGGCCCAGCAGGGCCAGATCAACATTGACGGCAGTCTGCAACAGATCGACAAGCTCTCCGGCACCATCGATCAAGCGGTGGAAGTCATCCGCACGCTGGCGACTGAAAGCACGCAGATCGGCAGCGTGCTGGAAGTGATCCGCTCGATTGCCGAGCAGACCAACCTGCTGGCCCTCAACGCCGCGATTGAAGCGGCTCGCGCCGGCGAACAGGGTCGCGGGTTTGCGGTGGTCGCCGACGAGGTGCGTTTGCTGGCGCAGCGCACGCAGAAGTCCACGGCGGAAATCCAGACGATGATCGAACGTCTGCAAAACCATTCCGAAGCCGCCGTGAAGGTCATCGGCGACAGTAGCAAGGCCTCGCAACTGACCATCGAACAGGCCGGTCTTGCCAGTGCCAGCCTGAATGCCATCGGCCAGGCCCTGCGTAACCTCAATGGCCTGAACGCCTCGATTGCCAGCGCAACGCTGCAACAGGCGCACGTGGTCGAAGACATCAATCAGAACGTCACCCAGGCGGCGGGGTTGTCCCACAGCACCGCACTGGCGGCCGAGCAATCGAGCGTGGCCAGCGTGCGTCTGGGCCAACTCAGCGAGCAACTGAACGGTTTGCTGCGTCAGTTCAGAGTCTGATCGCCCTTGCAGGTGGGAACTCGTTTCCCACCTGTTTTTCGGTACAATCCGCTCCCTCTTTTATTCCCCCCAAGGATCCTGCATGTCCGGGCTTGAACTGTTTGCGGCCGCCCTCGGCGTAATCGCCGTGTGGCTCACGGTCAAACAGAATCCGTGGTGCTGGCCGATCGGGCTGGTCATGGTGTCGCTCTACACCTGGGTGTTCTTCGAAGTGAAGCTGTATTCGGACATGCTGCTGCAAGTCGTTTATGCCGGGCTGCAAATCTATGGCTGGTGGCAATGGACGCGGGCCGGGACGATGCATGACGGGCGCGAGGTCAGCCGGCTCGACAATCGCTCGATTGCGCAAGGGCTGGCCATCGGCGCGGTGGGCAGTCTGCTGCTGGGCGCGGCCATGGCTCACTGGACGGACGCTGCGCAACCGTGGCTCGACGCGGCGCTGACCGGTTTCAGTCTGGTCGCGCAATTCTGGATGGCCCACAAACGTCTGCAATGCTGGGCGTTGTGGTTCGTGCTGGATGTGATCTTCGTCGGGCTGTTTCTCTATAAAGGGCTTTACCTCACGGCGGCGCTGTATGCCCTGTTCACCCTGATCGCAGTGCAAGGCTGGCGCGAATGGCGTGCCGATCCGGCGTTGCAACGATGAAAGTGATTGTCCTGACCGGCCCCGAGTCGACGGGCAAGAGCTGGCTGGCGGCCGGAATCCAACAGCAGTTCGGCGGTTTGCGGGTGGACGAATATGTGCGCTGGTTCATCGAGCAGAAACGTCGCGATACGTGCCTGGCCGATATTCCCGAGATCGCGCGCGGCCAGTTGCAATGGGAAGACGCGGCACGCGCGCAGCAGCCGCGACTGCTGATTCTCGATACGCATCTGTTGAGCAATATCCTGTGGAGCCAGACCCTGTTCGGCGACTGCCCGTCCTGGCTGGAATCCGAATTGCTGGCCCGTCATTACGACCTGCACCTGCTGCTCTCCCCCGAGCAGATCGAGTGGACGGACGATGGTCAGCGTTGCCAGCCCGACTTGAGCGAACGGCTTGCGTTCTATCAGGCAACCCGAACCTGGCTGGAAACCCATCACCAGCCTTTGCAGATCATTCAGGGCAGTTGGGCGGATCGCCAGCAGCAAGCCTTCGACGCGGTTCGCGCCCTGCTCGCGGACTGACCCGGTTTTCGGGGCGTTTGCCCCGTCGTATCCCCCTGCTTTGGGGCCAAAGTGTCCGTTCCTGAAACACTCCTTCGGGTTCAAAGTGCCCGTCTCAGCACCCTTCATCCCTTTGTCATGCGACTTGTTACGCGGTTGAAACACAGCCCTGCAAACCCTTGTTCCAGAGCTTTGCAATGACTTTGTGAGGTTGCGAAGGCAATGACTTGTTTCAACGATGAAACAGCTTTTGTACCAGACCTGCGCTCGTCAAACCCAACATATTGAAATTCAAAGACAATTCAAAAGCGGCACAGCTTTCGCTCTCTCCTTCACAACGCTGAACAGGCTCAGCCCACTGAAGAAGGAATTGCCGTCGTGGGGAATATCAAAAAAGCCTTCACCTGCCTTCTGCTGATCGGATCAGCCGCCAGCACTTTCCTCAGTTTCAACGTTCAGGCCGAAGGCAATGGCGTGATCGTGCTCAATCGTGACGTCCAGCCGATCCCGATCGGCCGCAGCGGCGGCAAAGACCCGTACCCCACCACCGTCAATGCCAATCCTTCGGGCCGCATCGGTCAAGCAATGACCAGCACCGAACTCAACGACGGTGAATTTGCCAGTGTAGCCAGCGGATCCTCGATTCGCGGAAGTATCACCACCCCGACTTCGAACATCCCCGGCATGAACACTGTGACCAATCCGAATGGCTTGCCTGGTATGGGAGGCGGTCACGGCGGCGGTGCCGGCGGCTCGATCTCCAATACCGTCAACCGTGCCATGAGCTCCGGTCTTGCCCCTCTGACTCGCATGGCTGGAGGCCAATAAATGAATCGCTCCCTGCTCCTGCTCGCCCTCCTCGGCTGCACCAGCGCAATGGCTGACCCGAGTTCCGTGAACAACGCGAACATTCAGGAAACCGGCATCCAGTACCGCGGCAACTACAACGTCAACCAGGCGGCCGGCGACCAGATGCAACAAACCAACACCAAAGCGATCGCCATCGGCACCAGTGCCAGCGCGACCACGAGTGTCATTCAGCACATCAACACACCCGCCGAGCGCACTGGCAATGCCAGCGCCACCATTGGCGGCAACTCTTTCAGCAATGGCAACGGAATCCTGGGCGTGAATCAGGGCGCCGGGGCCAACAACCAGATGGCCAACGTTACGCGCGTCAGCATCAGTGCTGCCCCGCAGAGCGTTGACGATAGCGCCCTTTCCCAACAGAACGTGGCGTTGTTACCGAGCTCAGGAGCAACTGGTACCTCACCCGGCAGTCGCCAGGTCACGACAAGTGATCAGGCCTTCACCGGCAGCCGAGGGGTAATCCAGGTGAACCAGAGTGCCGGGGTGGGGAACCGAATGGCTAACACCCTGAGCATCCGGGTCGCTGACTGACCCAAACAACAAAAGCAGTGCAATTAGAAAGTACCAACACTTAACCAACTAATAAGCACGGAGAAACACCATGAAACCTACAATGGCCCTCAAACCACTGGTTTTCGCACTCGCAGCAGTGATGGCAATCGCAGCACAGGCAGGCGGTCGTGATGATAATCACGGTCATGGTAACGGGCATGGCAACCATGAACCAAAAGGCCCAACCCTGGAACAACTGCTGCAAATCGGCGCTGGCGCCGGGGCGGCAGTGCTCGACACGCAAAGCAGCTCTGGCAACCTGGTCGGCAACCAAGGCACCAAAAATGATGCCAACGTCAACAACTCGGCCAATGGCACCAACGGCAACGTTGGCATGAACAACACCGCCGGCGATGGCAACCAGCAAGACAATGCCGCCGCTCTGGCAACTGCCGATGAAAGTTTCATCTTCGGCTCTGCGGTGTCGGTCTCCAGCGCAACTCAAGTCAACACCAACAACGCCGTTGCGAACTACTCCACCACAAACAACGCCAACCTCAACAACGTGGGTAACGGCGGTTCCGGCAACATTGGCGTGAACAACAGTGCCGGCAACTTCAACCAACAGAAAAACAACCTGGCAATTGCTGTATCGGGTGGTCGTGTAGCTAACGCTGCTGCTGCTGCGAACCAAACCTCCACTGGCCTGACCGTAGCCAACAACGGCACTCAAACCTACAAAAAAGATACCCTCACCGGCACTTTCGCCGGGGCTGGCGCGTTCTACGCGAAGGGCACTGCAAAAATCGAAGACGACGATCACGGTCATGGCGGATATGGCAATAACGATAGAGGCCATGGCGGCGACAAAGATCAAAAAGCCAAATTCGAAGCAGTGGGCGTCTTTGGCCTGGCAGGTGTGACCACTCAACAAGTGATGACCCCTGATGGCTGGAAAAACCCTGTGACCAACAACGCTTCCATCTCCAATGTTGGTAACAACTTCTCGGGTAACGCTGGTTACAACAACGCCGCTGGTGTTGGCAACCAACAAAGCAACTCGCTGTCCATCGCCGCAGGTTGCAAAGCCTGCATGTAATCGCGATCGAAACGAAAGCCCCGGAAACGGGGCTTTTCCTCAGTCCGCAAAGGCGTATCGATCATGCGTAAGACTGCCCTCCTCGCTCTGCTTTGCTTCTGTGGCCTGACCCAGGCTGCCCAGATGCCCGTTGCCGCCCTGCCTGGCGGCACACTCGTCTACAAGAACGTGCAAAGCATTCGTGAGCGCAAGTTTGCCGACATCGTCGAACAGAAAACCGACTTCAGCTGCGGCGCCGCCGCACTGGCCACGGTATTGCGCCAGGCTTATTGGCTCGACGTCGATGAGGAGCACATCATCAAAGGCATGCTGGTCAACGCTGACCAGGACCTTGTTCGTACTCAGGGTTTTTCCATGCTGGACATGAAGCGCTACATAGAAAGCATCGGCATGCGCGCCAGGGGCTACAAGATTCCGCCGGAAAAACTCGACGCTGTCACGATCCCGGTGGTGGTACTGATGGAAATTCGCGGCTACAAGCATTTCGTGGTGATGCAGCGGGCGGACAAGGATTGGGTTTACATCGGAGACCCGGTTTTAGGACACAAACGCTACTCCCATGATGACTTTGTCAAAGGTTGGAACGGCATTGTCTTTGCCATCGTCGGCCCCGGATATGACAAGGCCAATGCCTTGCGCAGCCCTCCGGTACCGGTGACGGCCAAGAACAAGCTGGATGCCTTCAACCCGGTCAAAGATGCTGAATTGATGGACTTCGGGTTCATACAGAGCGACTTCTTTTAATCGCCGATTACAAGAGTGGGGCTGGATGTCCCGGGAGCAGCAGATGAAAACCTCATACTGGCTGGCCGCCGCCTGCCTGGCAGCGAGCGCCTCAGGCTATGCCAATGCAGGATTCAAACCCATCGAAATCAAGGACCAGGAGCTTTCAGAGCTACGTGGTCGTTATGTGATGCCGGGCCGGATCATCAGCTTCGGTGTTGTCATGAGCAGTACCTGGCGCAACGCCAGCGGAGATCTGATCGGGGCCTCGGCCACCATGCAATTGCAGGCCGCTTCGGTCAAACCTGAATTCTACGTCTCGACCATCAAGGAACACGGCAATGGCAGTACCCCGGAACTGGGGACTGGCTCGGTCGTGGGTGGCGCGGGACTCAACTCAAGCCAGGGCGTGACGCAGAGTGTGCGCGCCGCTGGCGACGGCAACTCCGCCTATAACAACGTTGCGATCAACGTCAAAGAAGCCAGTCAGGCACCTGCCCTGATGCCCGCCCAGGGCCAGGCCTTGATGGCCGGCCAGACCATCTCCGGCAGCAACGGCGCCGGCAGCGTCGCGGTTTCAGCCACAAATGGCGGTGTGCAAATGGCCATCCAGGCCTCCGGCAATCAGGGTACAGCCTTGCAACAGGTCGCCCAGGGCGGACTGCTGCAAAACACCCGTTTGCTGGGTAACGCGAACGTAGTCAACAACCTGACACAACTCAACGTTGTCCTTAACAATAACGGCATGAGTGCCGGCGCACTGGACTGCAACCTGACTCAACTCAGGGCACTACGCAACATCGGATATTGAACTACGCTGAGTCTCGATCATTGGGCTTAAAGGGACGGCTTATTCATGTATCGATCAGTATCACTGCGTGCCGCTGTATGTTTGAGTACTCTTCTACCCGCGGCGATGTTGCAAGCGGCACCCGACGCAGATGTAGAAGCCCTGAAACAGGAACTTCTGGAGCTGAAGCAACGATACGAAGTGCAGCAAAAGGCCCTGGCGGTGCTTGAACAACGGGTCCGCCAGGTCGAAGAGCAACCCGCCTCCCCACCCCCAAAACGCCTGGCCAAATCGCCTTCGGACATGAAAGGCAACCGGGTCGCCACTGGCACCGGGGCCGCAGCAGCGTCGGGGGGCGCCGCCGGGGGCAGCGGCGCATCCTATGGCCAGTCGCTGGCCGATGATTCGCAACCGGCACAGAGTGTGTCCAACCTGTACGACGAAGCCAGCGGCTTCTTTGGCGGCGGCAAGTTCAGCTTTGAAACCGGCGTGACCTACTCGCGCTACGACACCCGCCAACTGATTCTCAACGGTTTCCTCGCCCTGGACTCGATCTTTCTGGGCAACATCAACCTCGACCGGATCAAGGCCGACACCTGGACCCTCGACCTGACGGGACGCTACAACTTCGACAATCGCTGGCAGTTCGACCTGAACGTGCCGGTGGTCTACCGTGAATCGACCTATCAGTCCGGCGGCGGCAACGGAGGCGCCTCCAACGTCACCACCGAACAGGACGTAAGCCGCGATCCGACCATCGGCGACGTCAACTTCGGCATTGCGTACAAGTTCCTGGACGAGTCGGTCAACACCCCGGACGCCGTGGTGTCCTTGCGGGTCAAGGCGCCTACGGGCAAGGATCCGTTCGGGATCAAGCTACGCCAGACCGATGCCAACTCGAACCTGTTCGTGCCTGACACCCTGCCCACCGGCAACGGCGTCTGGTCGATCACCCCGGGCATCTCGCTGGTCAAGACGTTTGACCCGGCCGTGCTGTTCGGCAGCCTGTCCTACACCCACAACTTCGAGGAATCGTTCGACGACATCAGTTCGACCGTCAACCAGAAAAACCCGGGCAAGGTACGCATCGGCGACAGCTTCCAGATCGGCGCAGGTGTTGCCTTCGCACTGAACGAGAAGATGAGTATGTCGTTCTCCGTCTCGGACCTGGTGCAACGCAAGAGCAAGCTGAAACAGGATGGCGGGGATTGGGAATCGGTGGTGTCCAGCGACGCCAACGCCGGTTACTTCAACGTCGGCATGACCATCGCCGCCACCGACAACCTGACCATCGTGCCCAACCTGTCCATCGGCATGACGGACGATGCCCCGGACTTCTCCTTCAGCCTGAAATTCCCTTACTACTTCTAAACCGCGACATCATAAAAAGGCCCGCTGCGACTTGCATCGCAGCGGGCCTTTTCAGCTTCCTGTCTTCAGGAAGCACCGCGCCCTAGCGGATCTGGTGCTTGTGCAGCAAACGGTAAAACGTCGGCCGGGAAACCCCCAGCACTTTGGCGGCAACGCTGAGATTGTCGCTGTGCCGGTTCAACACATCGCATAACGCCTGGCGTTCGGCGCGGGTCTTGTAGTCTTCAAGCGTACCCATGGGTGCCGCGATCGACTGCTGGCTGATCAGCCCCAGGTCACGGGCCTCGATCTGCCGCCCTTCCGCAAGTACCAGGCCTCGACGCACGCGGTTGGCCAGTTCGCGGACATTGCCCGGCCAGTCGTGCTTGCCCATGGCGATCAGCGCGTCTTCACTGAAGCTGCGCGGACGGCGGCCGGTTTCATGGCTGTAGAAGTGGGAAAAATGGTTGGCCAGCATCGACAGATCGCCGTGGCGCTCGCGCAACGGCGCGGTCACCACCTGCAACACATTGAGCCGGTAGTACAAGTCCTCACGAAAGCGCTTCTTCTCGATGGCGGCTTCGAGGTCGACGTGAGTCGCCGCCAGTACCCGCACATCCACCGGGATAGGCTGGCTGCCACCAACCCGTTCGATGTGTTTTTCTTGAAGGAAGCGCAACAGATTGGCTTGCAGTTCCAGCGGCAGATCGCCGATTTCATCGAGAAACAAGGTGCCGCCATTGGCCGCTTCAATACGCCCGACCTTGCGCTGATGAGCGCCGGTGAACGCACCTTTCTCGTGACCGAACAGCTCGGACTGGATCAAATGCTCGGGAATCGCCCCGCAGTTGATCGCCACAAACGGTTTGCTGTGGCGTTGCGACTGCCGGTGCAGGGTGCGGGCGACGAGTTCTTTACCGGTACCGCTTTCGCCGCGAATAAGCACTGGCGACTCGGTGGGTGCCAGTTTGCTCAGCAACTTGCGCAGCTCGCGGATCGGTTTGCTGTCGCCCAACAGCTCGTGTTCCGGCTGGTCAACGTGAATCGTGCCCTGCCCGCGCAGGCGCGCCATGCCGAACGCCCGGCCGAGGGTGACCTGCACCCGCGACACGTCGAACGGCAAGGTATGGAAATCGAAAAACCATTCGCAGACAAAGTCGCCGACGTTCTGCAAGCGCAGCACTTCCTGATTCAGCACGGCGATCCATTCGGTACCACTGCGGCTGATCAGCTCTTTGACGGCTTCGGGACGTTCCAGGTGAAAAGGTTGTAACCGCAACAGGCCGACATCGCAGCTTCGGTCGGCGGCATTCTCCAGGCTACAACTGTCGACGTCCCAACCCACGGCACGTAAACCCGGAAGCAATCGGTGACAGTCGTCGCACGGGTCGACGACCAATAAACGTCTTAATGCAGGCGCTTCGCTCATGACTGTTCCTTGGCGCCAAATTTTAGGAAATGATCGTAAAAACAGTCATTTGGCAAACCTGACTGTTACATTAGCAAGAATTTGACGGCGTCTTGTATCGATTGCTTATAGGTGTACAAGTGAAGCAGTTATAAGAACCCGCTTTATTAGTTAGCTATCGACTTGATTCTTTCGCCAGGCTTTCAAAACCTGTCTGAATATTGAGTGTATGAAAGAAAGTCGAAATTTCTTCAGATTCTGTGTGACCTGCCAGCGGGTTGCGTGCATCAGTACAAGTAACTCGCCGAACGGTAAGCCCAACCGACGGCACATCACTTGATTGGGCATTAATAGAGAGAAGACCCCATGACCGCCCCGCTCCGTATCAACGAAGCTCTTTTGATTGCCAACCGCGCATTTAAACCTTTTCAATGCGTCGCCTGGGCCCCACAAGACGGCAATGGCGAACTGAGCCTGACCGTCATTGACCGTACCAACTCCCAGATCGGTCGCACCCAGATCCCGAGCAGCGCCTACTCCGATCCGGCGCAACTTGAATACCTGCTGCAACAGGCCCGCGCCGAACTGAGCGAAGAAGGTTACGCGTTGCAATCCTGGTCGATGCCACACTGATATTTGCGGGTAATGCGGATGACGCTCAAGTCATCCGCCCTCTTCTGTTAGTTGCGAATCGTTTTCCAACTTCAGTCTTTTTGTACAACTTTCCTCAATACTTTCGCGGCTGAATGCTTGGCAGGCTTGCGACTGGTTCAAAAAGACACTGTTCTGGCACAGTGCGACCCTCCATCTGTTAGTTCTTACAGTTGTACTAACGCGTATTCAGGGATTGAATGTTTCGCTCATGCAGTTACCCGTTCCGCCTCCCGGAAATCGGTCGACTCGCAAGGAGAAGCATGCATGTCATCCCAGATCGCCATAGCGCTGCCGACGCTTGCGAATAACGCCGGACAACTCGACAAGACCTTTTCCAGCAACGGTGTGGCGCAGGTCTACTTCGCCGGCAGTACGTCCAGCCTGACCCAGAGCGTGGCGCTCGATGCGCAAGGCCGGATACTGGTCGCCGCCAAGGTGGGCACTGCTCAAGGCAGCCGTTTCGGTCTGGCCCGCCTGCTTGAGGACGGCTCGGCGGATCTGGGGTTCGGCTTTCAAGGCAGCGTCATCGGCCGGTTCGCTGCCGGTTTCGAAGCCACCGGCAGCAAGGTTCAAGTCCTGCATGATGGTCGGATTCTGCTGGCGGGTCTGCACTACGAATCGGAACATCGCACCCTGCCCGCCCTGGCCCTCTTCGATGCTCAGGGCAGACCTGCCCCGGATTTTGGTGACAACGGCCGGCAAATTGTCCGCCTACCCGGCGACCTGTCCATGGGCACCCGCGATGCCTGGCTCCCGCCGGGCGTTCCGGGCGCCGAAGCCTGTGATTTCGCGGTGCAGCCCAACGGGCATATCCTGCTGATCGCCAACCATCACTTCGAACTGGCCGATCACGTCGGCATACTGATTCGCCTCAAACCCGACGGCCGCCTGGATCCCTCCTTCAACGGTCGCGGATTCGTCATGGTTCGCCACTTGCTGCTCAATACCTGGCTCGGCGGCCTGCTGTTGCAAGAAGACGGAAGAATCGTGGTGGCCGGCTCCATCGATTTCCCACAGGAAGGCCTGCTCGCCCGCTATCTGCCGGACGGGCAACTCGACGAACGCTTCGCAGTAGACGGTTTTCTGGCCTTCAAAGTCCACGGGCGCAGTGCGCTGGTCAATCAGGTCATCGAATCGGCAGAGCATCTGCATTGTTTTGGCAGCAGTCGCGATCCGATCCGATGCATGGCGCAGTCTGTTCACGGCAACGGTCGCCCCGACCTGCACTGCAACGGTGGTCAGCCACACCTGCTGGAAGTCGGCCCAAGCGGATGTCAGTGGAGCGCGGCACAAGTGATGCCGGACGAGCGCATCATCGCGGTCGGCGCGACGATCGGCGGGGTTGAAGCTGACTTTATCGTCGCCCGCTATCTGGCCAACGGCAGCCTTGATCGAAGCTTCGGTTCCGGTAATGGCTGGTTGCGTACGCGGCTGGGGCGCAGCCTCGATACCGCTACTTCACTGGCGATCCAGCCGGGTGGCGAGATACTGGTGGGCGGTTATTCGCTGGATGGCAATTACCGCGCAGTGGTCGCGCGTTATCTGAATCACTGATGCGAACCTTCCCACACTTGATCTTGCCCATCGCTTACGGCAACTTGCGCGCTTCTTAAAACAAGGAGCAACCGATGTCCGGTTCGATGGCCCAGGCGTTCGCGCACAATTTTCTCGGGCATTCGCCCCGCTGGTACAAGGCGTGCCTCGTCGGTTTTCTGATTATCAACGCACTGGTGCTGTGGACTGTCGGCCCGGTCGCGGCCGGCTGGTTGCTGGTGATCGAGTTCATTTTCACCCTGGCCATGGCGCTCAAGTGCTACCCGCTGATGCCCGGCGGCTTGTTGCTGATCGAAGCGCTGCTGCTGAAAATGACCACACCCCAGGCGCTGTACGAAGAGCTGCAGCACAATTTCCCGGTGATTCTGCTGCTGATGTTCATGGTCGCCGGCATCTACTTCATGAAAGACCTGCTGCTGTTTCTGTTCTCGCGCCTGTTGCTGGGTGTGCGTTCGAAGGCGCTGCTGGCCCTGATGTTCTGCTTTTTGTCGGCGTTTCTCTCGGCATTTCTCGATGCACTAACCGTAACCGCAGTGATCATCAGCGCCGCCGTGGGCTTCTATTCGGTTTACCACCGGGTGGCCTCTGGCAACGATCCGCGCCAGGACAGCGAATTCAGCGATGACCAGCATCTGCCTCAACTGCATCACGAGGACCTGGAACAGTTTCGCGCCTTCCTGCGCAGCCTGCTGATGCACGGCGCCGTCGGCACTGCATTGGGCGGCGTCTGCACCCTGGTCGGCGAACCGCAGAATCTGCTGATCGGTCATGAAATGGGTTGGCACTTCGCCGAGTTTTTCCTGAAGGTCGCGCCGGTTTCCCTGCCGGTTCTGGTCGCGGGGCTGGTGACCTGCATCTTGCTGGAGAAACTGCGCTGGTTCGGTTACGGCACGCTGCTGCCGGACAACGTACGCGCCGTGCTGGCCAACTACGCCGCCGAAGACAACGCCGAGCGGACCCCGCGCCAACGCGCCGCCCTGCTGGTACAAGGCTGCGCTGCACTGATCCTGATTGCCGGGCTGGCGTTCCATATTGCGGAAGTCGGCTTGATCGGCCTGATGGTGATTGTGCTGATCACGGCTTTCACCGGCATCACCGACGAACACCGACTGGGCAGCGCCTTCAAGGACGCCATGCCGTTCACCGCACTGCTGGTGGTGTTCTTCGCCGTGGTCGCGGTAATTCACGACCAGCAACTGTTCGCGCCGCTGATCCAGTGGGTGCTGGCGCTGCCGGCCGATCAGCAGCCGGGGATGCTGTTCATCGCCAACGGCCTGCTGTCGGCGATCAGTGACAACGTGTTCGTGGCCACGATCTACATCACCGAAGTGAAGCAGGCATTCCTGTCCGGCCACATGAGCCGTGAGCATTTCGAGACGCTGGCGATCGCGATCAACACCGGCACCAACCTGCCGAGCGTGGCGACGCCCAATGGTCAGGCAGCGTTCCTGTTTCTGCTGACGTCGGCGATTGCGCCGCTGGTGCGGTTGTCGTACGGGCGGATGGTGTGGATGGCGTTGCCTTACACCGTGGTGATGGGATTGCTCGGCTGGTACGCCGTGAGTTACTGGCTGTAGAAAAAAGATAAAAAATGTGGGAGCGAGCTTGCTCGCGATAGCGGTGTGTCAGTCAACCAAGATGCTGACTGACTTAGCGCCATCGCGAGCAAGCTCGCTCCCACATTGTTTTACAGGATGTACTTTTCGATGGCCTGCGCCACACCATCCTCGGTGTTCGGCCCCGTCACCACGTCGGCCTGACGCTTCACCGCATCCTCGGCCTGCCCCATGGCAATCGACAACCCGGCAACATGGAACATCGCCGGATCATTGCCGCCATCGCCAATTGCGGCGGTCTGCGCCAGCGGTACGCCCAAGTGCTCCGCCAGGGTTGCCAGTGCGGCACCCTTGTTGGCGTCCATCGCAGTCACATCCAGAAAAACCGGTTGCGAGCGCGACACCTGCGCCAACCCTTCGACCTTCGGCAGCAATTGCGCCTCCAGTTCGATCAGCAATTGGGTGTTGTTGCTGGTCGCCACGATCTTGTCGATGCGTTCCAGATACGGCTCGAAGCTCTCCACCACCACCGGCGGATAACCGAGCCCGTGCTGCTCGCGAGGCACCATCGGCCCGTGCGGATCCTTGAGCAGCCAGTCGCCGCCGCTGAACACCCAGATTTCGACATCCGGCTGATCGGCGAACAATGCTAATGCAGTCAACGCCGCCGTTACGGGCAGGTAATGCGCAACCAGAATGCTGCCATCCGGGTTGACGATCGTGCCGCCATTGAACGCCGCCGTCGGCAGATCGACACCCAGCGCTTCGATCTGCTGCAACATGGCTTTGGGCGGACGCCCGGTGGCCAGGCTGAACAGAACGCCCGCCTCGCGCAACGCACGAACTGCATCGATGGTGCGCTGGCTCAGGCTGTGATCGGGCAGCAACAGCGTGCCGTCCATGTCACTCAACAGAAAACGGATCGGCTCGCTCATCCGAGACCATGCCAGACGCGACCATCGCGAGTCAGCAGGTCATCGGCGGCTTTCGGCCCGTCTTCGCCCGCGGCGTAACCCTGCACGCTCGCGTCCTGTTGCCAGGCGTCGAGGAACGGCTGCACCGCGCGCCAGCCGTTCTCGATGTTGTCAGCGCGCTGGAACAGCGTCTGGTCACCGGTCAGGCAGTCGTAGATCAGGGTTTCGTAGCCGGTGGACGGCTGCATTTCGAAGAAGTCCTTGTAGGCGAAACCCAGCTCGATATTGGCCATGTTCAGCGCCGGCCCCGGCCGTTTGGCCAGCAGATCGAACCACATGCCTTCGTTGGGCTGGATCTGGATACGCAGGTAGGTCGGCTGCAACTCGTCGACCTCGGTGTCCCGGAACTGCGCATACGGCGCCGGTTTGAAGCAGATGACGATCTCGGTGTCGCGCACGCTCATGCGTTTGCCGGTGCGCAGGTAGAACGGCACGCCGACCCAGCGCCAGTTGTCGATCATCACTTTCAGCGCCACGTAGGTTTCCGTGGTGCTGTCGGGCGAGACGTTGTTCTCATCGCGATAACCGGCCACCGGTTTGCCGGCGACTTCACCGGCGCTGTATTGACCGCGCACCGAGTTTTCCCGTGCTTCTTCGGTAGTCCACGGGCGGATCGCGCCGACTACCTTGGCCTTCTCGCCCCGCACCGCATCGGCGCCGAACGCGGCCGGCGGCTCCATCGCGACCATCGCGAGCAACTGGAACAGGTGATTGGGCACCATGTCCCGCAGGGCGCCGGTGTGTTCGTAGAAACTGCCACGGGTTTCGACGCCGACGGTTTCGGCGGCGGTGATCTGCACGTGGTCGATGTAGTGGTTGTTCCAGAACGCTTCGAACAGGCTGTTGGAGAACCGGCTGACCAGAATGTTCTGCACGGTTTCCTTGCCCAGATAGTGATCGATCCGGTAGATCTGCTTTTCCGACATGACCTTGAGCAGGCAGGCGTTCAACGCCTCGGCAGTTTGCAGGTCGGAGCCGAACGGTTTTTCGATCACCACCCTTCTGAAGGCTTCCGGGGTTTCTTCGAGCAACCCGGCGCTGCCGAGACGGCGCACCACTTCGCTGAAGAAACGTGGCGCGGTGGCCAGGTAGAACACCGCATTGCCAGTGCCGCTGTCGGCGATTTTCGCCGCCAGGGCTGAATAAGTGCTGTCATCCAGGAAGTCGCCCTGGACGTAGCTGATGCCTTTGGCGAGCTTGGCCCACAAGGCCGGATCAAGTATCTGATCGCCCTTGCCGACTTTCGCTGCCACTTCAGTGCGGATGAAGTCTTCGAGCTTTTGCGCGAAGGCTTCATCGGTGATGGCGTTGTGGTCAACGCCGACGATCCGCAGGCCATCATCCAGCAGGCCGTCGCGACTCAGGTTGTACAGCGCCGGCATGAGCAGGCGCTTGACCAGATCACCGTGGGCGCCGAACAGAAACAGCGTGGTCGGTGGCGCGGGTTCTGCCTTGGATTTCCTGCGGATCGTATGGGTCATTTCTTCGGTGTCTCCACATGGCCGCCGAAGCCGAAGCGCTGGGCCGAAAGAATCTTGTCGCCGAAAGTGCCCTGGCCGCGCGAGCGGTAGCGCGAGAACAGCGAGTTGGACAGCACCGGTACCGGCACTGCTTGTTCCATGGCCGCTTCGATGGTCCATTGACCTTCGCCGCTGTCCGCCACGGAGCCCGAGAAACCGTCGAGTTTCGGATCGCTGGCCAGCGCGTCGGCGGTCAGGTCCAGCAGCCAGGACGACACCACGCTGCCACGACGCCAGACTTCGGCGATGTCGGCCACGTTCAGGTCGAAACGCTGATCTTCCGGCAGGCGCTCGCTGGACTTGGTCTTGAGGATGTCGAAGCCTTCGGCGAAGGCCGCCATCATCCCGTACTCGATCCCGTTGTGGATCATCTTGACGAAGTGACCGGCACCGGCGGGACCCGCGTGGATATAGCCGTGCTCGGCACGGTGATCATCGGACTTGCGGTCCTTGGTGCGCGGGATGTCACCCATGCCCGGCGCCAGCGCGGCGAACAGCGGGTCGAGACGCTTAACGGTCTCGGCATCGCCACCGATCATCATGCAGTAACCGCGCTCCAGGCCCCAGACGCCGCCGGAGGTGCCGACGTCGATGTAGTGCAGGCCTTTCTCGGCCAGGGTTTTGGCCCGGCGGATGTCGTCCTTGTAGTTGGTGTTGCCGCCATCGATGATGGTGTCGCCCGCCTCAAGCAGATTGCTCAGGGTTTCGATGGTGTCTTCAGTCGGTGCGCCGGCCGGCAGCATGACCCACACCGCACGCGGCTTGGCCAGGCCTGCGACCAGTGCATGCAGGTCGGCGACGCCGGTAGAGCCCTCGGCGGCCAGGGTGTCGACAAAGGCGGTATTGCGGTCGTAAACAACGGTGGTGTGACCGTTGAGCATCAGACGTCGCGCAATATTGCCGCCCATGCGGCCCAGTCCAATAATCCCGAGTTGCATGTGCTGATGCTCCTTACTACAAATAAAAGTGTGTCAAAGGTATAGCCCAACGCGACTAATGGAGGTTAGTCCAGAGCGTCGGGTTGAAGTTTCCGTGCATTGTGCCCGATCCAGACTGATAACGTCTGGAAACGCGCCGAAGACACAACGACCATGAAAAATAAAAAAGTTCCATTCACGAGCAAAAGAAATCAAAATCGGCGCCGATAGCAGGTCAAGGCCCGAAACCGGGGCTGATCTGCAGTTGAGACACGCCATTTGCGAGGTGAGCAATGGGCACAGTACACACAGCAATGCCGCCACAAACCCTGTACGTCACCATCCGTCGCGATGAATTGCGACAGTTGAAAGATGAACGCGATCAGCTCAAGCAGGAACTCGCGCAATTGCGCCTGCTGACCCAGGGCGCCGAGCCACAGCCTCTGCCGCGCGTACAGCGCTCGCCTAACGCCTGATCTCCCCGCCCGTTTCGGGAGCGGCCATTGCCGTTCCCGACATGCTGCACCTCCAGCCGATTCCGGCAACTAACAAAGTTTTCACATTCGCTTGTTGATACTCCGGCGCATTCTGGCCGTGCGTGTCTGCGCATGGCCTCCGTTCGTCGGGTTCATGCGCCGGTTGCATGACGCGCCCGGCGGTGGATGTGACGACTGAGCTGGAGTGCTGAATGGCGGTGTTCAAACGCAGCAATACGACTGCGACAGGTTTCGACTGGGCCGGTTTTCTCTGGCTGTTCGTGTTTTTCTGGTACTTCTCCGGTATCACCCAACTGCTGATCCAGTTGACAGGCACCTCCGGGTTCACCGGCTTTCGCCAGGCCTTCGTGATGAGCGCCGTGTGGCTCGCGCCGATGCTGCTGTTCCCCAAACGCACCCGTCTGCTCGCCGCGCTGATCGGCGTGGTGCTGTGGGCCTGCTCGATGGCCAGCCTGGGTTACTTCTTCATCTACCAGCAGGAATTCTCCCAGAGCGTGATCTTCATCATGTTCGAGTCGAATGTGTCCGAAGCCGGCGAGTACATGACCCAGTACTTCGCCTGGTGGATGGTCCCGGCGTTCCTCGCGCACACCGCATTCGCCTATTTCCTGTGGACCCGCCTGCGTCCGGTGTACCTGCCCCGTGGCCGCGCGTTCGTCGCCGCCATGGCGATTCTGGTGGCCGTGATCGGTTATCCGCTGGTCAAGCAGACAATGCGCACCGGCAGCTTCGCCCAGGGCTTCGAGAAATTCGAAACCCGCATCGAGCCGGCTGTGCCGTGGCAGATGGCCGTGGCTTATCACCGCTATCAGGAAACCCTGGCCGACATGCAGGGCATGCTGCACAGCGCGAGCAAGATCCCACCGCTGAAAAACCTCAAGGACTCGGGCGCCAACCAGCCGGCGACCCTGGTGCTGGTGATCGGCGAATCCACCAACCGCCAGCGCATGAGCCTCTACGGTTACCCGCGTAAAACCACGCCGGAACTGGACAAGCTCAAGGATCAGCTGTCGGTCTTCGACAACGTCATCACCCCGCGCCCTTACACCATTGAAGCGCTGCAACAGGTGCTGACCTTCGCCGACGAAGAAAACCCGGACCTGTACCTGTCCACGCCGTCGCTGGTCAGCATGATGAAACAGGCCGGCTACAAGACCTTCTGGATCACCAACCAGCAGACCATGACCAAGCGCAACACCATGCTCACGACGTTCTCCGAACAGGCCGACGAGCAGGTGTACCTGAACAACAACCGCAACCAGAACGCCGCGCAGTACGACGGCGACGTGATCGAGCCGTTCAACAAGGCCTTGGCCGACGCGGCGCCGCGCAAGTTGATCGTCGTGCATCTGCTCGGTACGCACATGAGCTACCAGTACCGTTATCCGCCGAGCTTCGACAAGTTCCAGGATCGCAACGGCGTTCCGGCCGGCGTGCGTGACGATCAGGTGCCGACCTACAACAGCTACGACAACGCGGTGCTGTACAACGATTTCGTGGTGTCGAGTCTGATCAAGGACTACGCCAAATCCGATCCGAACGGCTTTTTGCTGTACCTCTCCGACCACGGTGAAGACGTGTTCGACTCGGTGGGCCACAGCACCTTGGGCCGCAACGAAAACAAGCCGACCGCGCCGATGTACACCATTCCGTTCATGGCTTGGGCGTCGCCGAAGTGGCGTGAAAACCACGACTGGAGTTTCGCCGGGGATCTGAGCCGGCCGTACAGCAGCTCGCACCTGATCCACACCTGGGCGGATCTCGCCGGCTTGAGTTTCGATGAACTCGACCGCAGCAAGAGCCTGGTCAGCGACAGCTTCAAGCCCCGTCCGCTGTTGATCGGCAACCCTTACGAGCGTGAACAGCGGGCCCTGATCGACTTCAGCCTGATGAAGCCGAAAAAACCCGCCGCCACGACCACGGAAGTGGTGCTGCAGGAATAAAAAAAAGGGCCGGAAACGGCCCTTTTTTCATATCGGCGAAACATCTTCAAATAACAATATTTCTCGTTTGACACTAAATCGCACTGCCCGCTTTCGTCTTTGAGCAAACGGAATTTTTCCCTCGATGACAAGGAGTCGGCTGCGATGTTCGCGCCCATCACCCGTTCCATGACCCTCACCCTGGGCCTGTGCAGTGTTGCACTGAGCCCGGATCTGCTGGCTGAAACCGACACAGAAAAACAGTCGCCCCCCGCTGCGCCGGCCCTGGAGCTGGCATCCACCAGCGTCACCGCCCAAGGCCTGGGCAACACCACCGAAAACACCCACGCCTACACCACCGGCGCCATGAGCACGGCAACGCGGTTGAACCTGTCGATCAAGGAAACCCCGCAGTCAGTTTCCGTGGTCACTCGCCAGCAGATGGATGATTTCAAGCTCGGTACATTGTCCGAGGCCATGAGCCAGACCACCGGCATCGTGGTGCAACACAACGATTCGGATCGGGTCAGCTATTCGTCCCGCGGCTACTCGATCAACAATTTCCAGATCGACGGGATGCTCAACACCTTCCAGTACATGAAGTCCGATTCGGACACCATCATCTACGACCGCATCGAAGTCGTGCGCGGCGCCACCGGCCTGACCACCGGCGCAGGCGATCCGTCGGCAACCATCAACATGGTGCGCAAACGCCCGACCGCCCAATGGCAGGCTCAGGCCGGTGCGAGCGGCGGCAGCTATGACGATTACTACAGTTACGTCGATGTCGGCGGCCCGCTGGCGTTCGACGGGCGACTGCGCGGTCGCAGCGTGCTGGCCTACCGCGACCAGGGATCGTTTCGCGACAAGTACGCCCTGCAACGGGAAGTCGGCTACGGCATCCTCGAAGCCGACCTGACCGACTCCACCGTGCTGGCCGTCGGTTACGACTATCAGGACAAACAGGTGCAAGGCTCTTCGTGGGGCACCTTGCCGTACTGGAACGCCGACGGCAGCAAGGCCAGCCTCGGACGTTCGACCAACATGGCGACCTCCTGGAGTTCCTGGCCGCTGCGCGACAAGACCGCGTTCGCCACCCTCGATCAGGCCCTGGCGGGCGACTGGCACCTGAAAGCCGCCTACACCCACCGCAAGAGCGACACCGACGGCAAGGTCTACTACGCCGGCGCCGGTTTCCCCGAACCTGATCGCAGCGGCATGACCGCCTACAGCTCACACATGATCGGCCCGCAGCGCATGAAGGCGTACGACTTCAACCTGTCCGGCCCCTACTCGCTGCTGGGCCGCGAACATCAGATGATGATCGGCTACGGCGAAGCCGAGCGCAGCTCCAGCTCGCCGTACACCGTTGACGGTCCGGTGGCGCGCAACTACAGCACCATTCGCGACTGGAAGTACATGGGCGACATTGCCAGATTCCCGGACACCGTGACCGGGCTCACCAGTGCCAAAGACAGCACGCAACAAAAAGCAGGTTATCTGGCGACCCGCCTGAGCCTGACGGACGACCTGCACGCCGTGCTCGGCACTCGCTACGGCAGCTGGAAGGCGTCAAAAACGGCCAACACCTTCGACGACAACCTGCAACTGGAAAGCGTCGATGCCAGCCGCCAGCAGCACAACGACATGTGGACTCCCTACGCCGGCCTGCTCTATGACCTGACGCCGGAGTACACCGTTTACGCCAGCTACACCGACATCTTCAAACCGCAGACCTACCGCGACGCCAACCGCAAGTTCATCGAGCCGATCGTTGGCAGCAACTATGAAATCGGGCTCAAGGGCAGCCTGCTGGACGAACGCCTGAATCTGGCCACCGCCATTTTCTGGAGCAAGCAGGACAACGTCGCCGAAGTGGATGACTCGGTGCCGCCGGATCCGGTGACCCTGGAGGAGTTCTACAAGTCCGGCGGCAAGGGCAACAAGGTCAACGGTTTCGAAGCCGAGGTCTCTGGCGAAGTTCTCGACGGCTGGAACATGACCGCCGGTTACACCTACACCCACTCGGTCAACGGCGAGAAAAATCGCACCAACACCAACCAGCCGCTGAACCTGTTCCGTTTGTCCACGGCCTATCGCTTGCCGGGCAACTGGAACGCCCTGACCGTGGGCGGCGCGGTGAACTGGCAAAGCGACGTATACGGCAATTCCAACCGACCGGTCGGACGCAACGCCAATGGCCGGATCATCACCGAGCGGGCGCGAATCAGTCAGGACGCCTACACAGTGGTCAAGTTGATGTCGCGTTATGAGTTCGACAAACACCTGTCGGCGTCCCTCAACGTCGACAACCTGTTCGACAAGAAGTATTACGACAACGTCGGCTTCTACAACGGCGTGTTCTGGGGCGATCCTCGCACCGTGACGCTGAGCCTCGACTGGAAACTCTGACGCCCTTCCCTCGTGACCTGCACGCGTTATTCACGCGTGCAGCGTTCGTCCGATACGCCGTGGAAACACCCGGTAAAACCTACACTGAACGAGCGTTAACCTCTCGTTAATGCCCTCGACGGACACTGCGCCCCGAGGACCAGATTCATGGACGAACGGCTCCGACATTTTTCGTAGGAGGCACCATGAAAACCACGACTGCAATCCTTGCAGGTCTGCTCACACTGGCATCCGCCAGCGCATTCGCCGAAGGCGGCGCCGAGCGCATGAGACATTACTGGGCAAACTTCCCGGTTCATTCCGCACAGAGCCAGCAGGCTGACGCGAAGACCAATGAACTCAAGGTTCCGGACGACCAGACCGCCCAGGTCACCGAGTCCTATCGCCCTTGAGCGAACGCTTTACCGATGGACCTGCGATGGCTCCGCTCCGGCACCGCAGATGACAGTTGGGCGCCCTTTCCGGGCGCCTTTTTTTATGCCTGCAAATCCTTGATCCAGAACAGCATGCGCCCGTGATTGGGATCGAACATGCCCGGCGCGAAGCCGAATTTGGCGTAGGAATTTTGCGCCACGGCGTTGCCTTCAAGCACTTCCAGAGTGATCTTGCAGCAACCGCGCTGACGGGCGATGTCCTCGACCTTGCGCAGCATTTTCTGACTCAGCCCCAAACCGCGAAACTTGGTCACCACGGACACGTCGTGCACGTTGACCAGCGGCTTGCAGGCAAACGTGGAAAACCCTTCAAAGCAGTTCACCAGCCCCGCCGGCTCGCCACCGACAAACGCCAGGACGCTGAACGCGTGGGGCCGCTTGGCCAGTTCGGCGGGCAGTTGCTGCAACAGCTCGGGGGCAATGGGATGGCCGCCGCCCATCGGGTCTTCGGCGTAATGATTGAGCACCACACCGATGGCCTCGGCATGCACCGGGTTGGTGTAACTGGCTTGAAGCACAAGAATTTCTGCGGAATCCATTTCCTTCCTCGATCGCACGGCGCCCCGGCGCGTTTGATACGCACTGATAGGCTCGGCGACCTTAGCGCGAGGCAGGTCCCGGCGACAACCCGGCATTTTCAGTGCCCCCAGATGAGTTCTTCGGTCCAGCCGAGCTCGGCGAAATCCTCGGCTCGCAAACCGGACTCGCCGGCACAGAAAAACTCGTCCAGCTGCGGCGGTTTCACCGAGGTACCGCTGAGCATCGCGTGGACCTGGCCACGGTGGTGAATCTGGTGTTCGAACAGATGCGAAATCATCCGCAGACGACTGTCGTGTTGCGGCGTGTCGCGGGCGATGGTCACGATACGCCCCAGATCGGCATCGCGCAGTTGCTCGCAATAGGCGACCAGCCGACGGTCGACATGCGCCTGTTCACGGCGCAAGGCCTGAGCCTCGGTGAAGGGTTCGTCAGCGTTGAAGAACACGTAGCAATCGGGATGCGGTTCGTCGCCGCGCAACTCACGCTCCAGCGCGTCGACGTAGAACCAGTCGCAGGTGAGGATGTGGTTAAGGGTCAGGCGGATGCTCGGGAAGAAACTGACCCGTGGCGCTGCCAGCTGCGCGTCGTCGAGCTGGCTCCAGGCCTTGGCCAGTCGATGGTTGGCCCAGGCGTTCTGATAAGCCATGGTCAGCAAATGGTGGGACAGTGGCTGAGTCATGTCGCGCCCTCCGTGTTTCAGGTTTCGGCGAAGCGTTGCAGCTGCATCTCCTGCAAGCGGCTGAGGGTCCGGCGGAATGGGAATTCCAGATAGCCCTCGGTGTACAGCGCGTCCATCGGCACTTCGGCCTCGATGTACAGCGGCACCTTGCGGTCGTAGCACTCGTCGACCAGCGCGATGAAGCGGCGCACGCCGTCGTCGTGCACCGACAGCTGCGGCAATTCGCGGTCACCGGCCACCACCCGTTCCGCGCCATCCTCGGTGCCACGGGCAATCCGCCCTTCGCGTTTTTTCGCGCTGAGGTTCGGCACCTCGCTCAACAGGATAGCCCGGTAGGTGTCGCACAGCGCGATGAAATCCATGGCGGCGAACGGTTGCTCGCACAGGTCGGCGTAACGGCACCACAGCACCGAATCGCTGGCCTGCACCACGCTCAAGGCGCGGTAACCGACCGGCACCGGTTCGGCACTGACAGTCTGCCCGGCGGTCAAGGCGTCGAATACCTGGCTTAGTGCGCTAGCCTCCCCCGGAGATGCGACCCAATAGCGCTGCTCGATGGCGCCGGGATGCAAGCGGTGATCTTCGGCGCCATTCACCGCGACCACTTGCATGTGCTGCTTGATCGCGGTGATTGCCGGCAAAAAGCGGTCGCGGTTGAAGCCGTCGGCATACAACTGATCCGGCGGCAGGTTGGAGGTGCAGACCACCACCACGCCTTCGTCGAACATCACCTGAAACAGGCGCCCGAGAATGATTGCGTCACCGATGTCATTGACGAACAGTTCATCGAAACACAGCACCCGCACCTCGCCCGCCAATTCCCGAGCCAGCGCCCGCAATGGATCGGCGATCCCGGTCAGTTGAAACGAGCGTTGATGCACCCAGCCCATGAAGTGATGAAAGTGCTGCCGCCGCGCCGGCACCTGCAGGCTTTGATGGAACTGGTCCATCAGCCAGGTTTTGCCGCGCCCGACCGGGCCCCACAGGTAAACGCCGGTGACCGAAGGGGCACCGGCATGCAGGGCTTCATGGCATTTTTGCAAGGCCCAGACCGCGTGTTCCTGGGCTTCATCCTGGATGAAGCCCTTGTGGTCGACGGCGTATTGCCAGGCACTCAGGGGGGAGTCGAAAGTCATGCGCGGCAGTATGCCACGATGGCTACAGGGAAATATCCAGTCGAGCGATTTTGCCCTGTTCGTTGAGCCGGAACGTGTAGCGCAGCTCCAGCGGACTGCCGGGAAACGTTCCGGAAATCAGCCCTTGCACCAGCACCTTGCCGGTACGCTGCTGGACGCCCAGCACTTCGACCCGTGGCTGATAGCGCTGGGCGGTGTCTTGCATCCAGTTGGCGATGGCCTGCGGGCCGACCTGATGATGGCCTTCATCGAACACATGGGCATCCTCGGCAAAAAAACTGCCGACCCGGGACGTATCGCGAGCATTGGCGGCGTTGATGTACTCAACGATGGCCGGGGCGAGGATCGAGGTGGGATGGAACATGATTACAGCTCCTTTTTTCGGGTTCTGTCGCCATCCTAGAACAGCCCTGCGTCAATTCCTGTCAGGAGTGAAACGGCCGTTTTCGTCCAGTTGCATCTGCCGCTGCCAGGTTCGCAACAGGTCACTGCGACGCCCCGGATAGCGCTCGCCCTGCAGGCTGGCGGCGGCAATCCGGTCGGTGCGAAAGGTGCGATAGGCGCCGCGCAATTCACACCACGCGACGATGATCCGCACCTCGTTGAGAAAGCCCAGCGCCAGCGGCCAGATCAGGCGCTGGCTCTGCACCTGCTGCGCATCGGCGTAATCGATGTGCAGCTTGGCCTGATCGCGGATCGCGTGACGGAAAACGTTCAACGGCACCGCGTTTTGCGGAAAGCCGTAGCCCGAAGGCCCGGGCATGACGGTCGGATTGCGCATCGCCTCTTGGGCCTGCGGGTCCAGCACCGCAGCGATTTTCGCCAGTGCATCCGCCGCAGCCTTGCTCAGCACCTCGTCGCCGCGCTGATCGACATAACGCAGACCCAGCACGATGGCCTCGGTCTCGTCGGCGTTGAGCATCAGCGGCGGCAGAAACAGACCGCTGCGCAGTACGTAACCGATGCCCGCCTCGCCATGGATCGGCGCCCCGAGTGCGGTCAGTTCGGCGATGTCGCGATAGAGGGTGCGTTCAGAGATTTCCAACTCGGAGGCCAGCGTCGCCGCGGTCACCGGGCGTTTCTTGCCGCGCAGCACTTGCAGCAGGGTCAACAGACGAGTGGTTCGCGACACGGTGTGAGGCTCCGGGCAAAAATTTGCCGGAGCTTAGCAGAGCCTGGTGTCAGAAATTGTCAGGAGCTATCACCAGGCTCGGAGGGGATTACGCGTCGACTTTGTGCCGGGCCGCGTACAGGCAAAGCATCTCCATGGCCAGGGTCGCCGCCGCCAGCGACGTCACGTCCGCATGGTCATAGGCCGGCGCCACCTCCACCACGTCCATGCCCACCAGATTGATGCCGCGCAGGCCGCCAAGGATCTCCAGCGCCTGCACCGTGCTCAGGCCGCCGCACACCGGCGTACCGGTGCCCGGTGCAAAGGCCGGATCGAGGCAATCGATATCAAACGTCAGGTACACCGGGTTATCGCCGACACGCGCGCGAATGGCCTCGACGATCGCCTCACAACCACGGCGATGCACCTGCCGCGCGTCCAGCACCTGAAAGCCCTGATGATCGTCGTTGGTGGTGCGCAAGCCGATCTGCACCGAACGCGACGGATCCACCAGCCCTTCCCGCGCCGCATGCCAGAACATGGTGCCGTGATCGACCCGCTTGCCACCCTCGTCCGGCCAGGTGTCGCTGTGGGCATCGAAGTGGATCAGCGACAGCGTGCCGTGCTTGCGCGCATGGGCCTTGAGCAGCGGGTAGCTGATGAAGTGGTCGCCACCAAAGGTGAGCATCGCGCTGCCGGAACTGAGGATGTGCTCGGCGTGGGCCTCAATGCTTTCCGGAATGGTGTGTGGCGAGCCGTAATCGAAGTCGCAATCGCCGTAATCAATCACCGCCAGATGATCGAACGGGTCAAACGCCCATGGCCAGTGACGTTCCCAGGCAATCCCGGTGGACGCCGCACGAATCCCGCGCGGCCCGAAACGCGCGCCCGGACGGTTGCTGGTGGCGGTGTCGAACGGCACACCGCTGACCGCCACGTCCACGCCGCGCAAGTCACGGCTGTAGCGCCGGCGCATGAAACTGGTGATCCCGGCGTAGGTGCTTTCGGCAGCGGTGCCGTAAAGGCTGTCACGGGTCAGGGCCTGATCGTTTTGCTTTGGCACGTCCATCGGTGTGCTCCTGTTGTTATGGAAGGCTATTGGCGGCTACGGAAGGTTGTCCACAAGCGCGTGCGCTGGCGCATGTCCTTGAGGCTCATGCTGTGGTCGGCGTACAGCCGCTCGCGCACGTCGGGTTTCGGGAAAATGTCCGGATCGTTGCGCACTGCTTCATCCACCAGCGGCGTGGCGGCCTGGTTGGCGGTGGCAAAGAACAGCGTATTGGTAAGCGCCGCCACGGATTCGGGGCGCAACATGAACTCGATGAAGGTGCGAGCGGCCTCGGGGTGCGGCGCGTCTTTGGGGATGGCGAGGTTGTCCTGCCACACCAGCGTGCCTTCCTTGGGAATCCGGTAAGCCACTTCAAACGGCTTGTTGGCCTTGCGCGCCTGATCGGCCGCCATGCTCGCGTCACCGTTGTAGGTCAGCGCCAGGCAGACGCTGCCGTTGGCAAGATCGCTGATCTGCCGGCCGGTGGCGACGTACAGCACCGAGGGCTGCAACTTCTGCAACAAGGCTTCGGCGGCGGCCAGATCGGTCTTGTCGGTGCTGTAGGGATCTTTACCGAGATAGTGCAGCGCGAGGCCGATCACTTCCTGCGGCGAGTCAAGAATGGCGATTCCGCAGTCCTTGAGTTTGCTAGCGTATTCAGGCTTGAACAGCAGATCTAGGCTGTTGAGCGGCACATCCGGCAGCCGCTGTTTGACGGCTTCGACGTTCATGCCCAGCCCCAGCGTGCCCCAGGTGTACGGGACGCCGTAGCGGTTACCGGGATCGACCGCCGCCAGTTTTTCCAGCAGATCCGGATCGAGATTGGCGTAACCCTTGAGCCCTTCGTGAGGGATTTCCTTCAACGCGCCGGCGGCCAACCCACGGGCCAGCACGCTGGACGACGGCACCACCACGTCATAACCGCTGCCGCCGGTGAGCAATTTGGTTTCCAGCACCTCGGACGTATCGAAGGTGTCGTAGCGCACGTGGATGCCGGTTTCCTTTTCGAAGCGCTGCAAGGTTTCAGGCGCCACGTAATCGGCCCAGCTGTAGAGATTGAGGGTTTTCTCTTCGGCCTGAGCGGCGATGGAGACGGTAAGCAACAAAGCGGGCAAACACAGCTTGAAGACGGGAGCCATGACGAACACCTGACCGAAGGAAGTGGTGGCAGGATGCGCCGTCGGATACATTCGAGAAATATCAAGTTTGTTAACCTGACTTTATCCAGGAGTAATGTGATGCTCGGTCAGCTCCACGATGTCGATCTTCAGCTTCTGCGGCTGTTTCTCGGCGTGGTCGAATCCAATGGTTTCAGTGCTGCGCAAGGTGAACTGGGCCTGAGCCAGTCGAGCATCAGCCAGCAAATGGCCAAGCTTGAAACCCGTCTCGGCTATCGGGTGTGCAACCGTGGCAAGGGTGGTTTCAGCCTGACGCCCAAGGGCGAGCAACTGCTGATTGCCGCGCGGGCGCTGTTCGATTCGATCGAAACCTTCCGCCATCAATCCAACGGCGTCGCCGGACGCTTGATCGGCCAAGTGCGCCTGGGACTGTCGGAAGCGGTCGATCAGTCGGTGTTGCAACGGGTGGCGGATGCGATCCGGCGGTTTCGCGAGCGCGACGAATCAGTGCGCATCGAGCTGATCAGCGCCATGCCCGGAGAGATGGAGCGTCTGCTGCTGCAACAGCGGCTGGATTTGGCCATCGGTTACTTCTCCCAGGTGCAGAGCGCGTTCGACTACCGCGAACTGTTCAGCGAAACCCAGCATCTGTATTGCGCGCCCGGTCATCCGCTGTTTACCGACGAGGCGCCCGATGACGCCGCGTTGCAGGCCTGCGACCGGGTCGATCACCCCTATCGGTTTCTGCGCAGTGACGAGCCGTTTCAGGGCAAGGTCTGCTCGGCACGCTCGGAGCAGGTCGAAGGCACCCTCGCCTTTATTCTGTCCGGCAAACACGTCGGTTATCTGCCCAACCATTACGCGCGCCAATGGCAGGACAAAGGCTTGCTACGCCCGGTGCGCGAAGGCGAGTTGAGCTTTGACGTGGCGTTTCATCTGGCCCGCCATCGGGCGCAGGTGCCCGGTGATGCGCAGAAGGCTTTTGAAGAAGATCTGCTGTCAGCCTTTGGTCGAACCTGATCATTTTTTGGAACGCGGAGCGTCCCCGGCTGCATTCCCACGCAGAGCGTGGGAATGATCATGCGTTGCCCTCGCTCCCCTCTTACGGCATCCTGCGCACCCATTTTCCGACCCGGCCCCGCATTGCGGCACGCAAACCACCATGACCGTCTCTGAAAAAGCCCCGCGCAACAACGATCTGATCTACGGCCTCAACGACCGTCCGCACTTCACCGCAACGGTGTTTGCCGCCCTGCAACACGTGCTGGCCAGTTTCGTCGGCATCATCACCCCGACCCTGATCATGGGCGGCGCCCTCGGCCTGCAAAGCGAAATTCCGTACCTGATCAGCATGGCGCTGTTCGTCTCGGGCCTCGGCACATTCGTTCAGGCCAAGCGCTTCGGCCCGGTCGGTTCCGGGCTGTTGTGCCTGCAAGGCACCAGTTTTTCCTTTATCAGCGTGATTCTCAGCGCCGGTTTCATGGTCAAGGCCCGGGGCGGCGGCACCGATGAAATCCTCTCGACGATCTTCGGCGTGTGCTTCTTTGCCGCGTTCATCGAAGTGGTGCTGAGCCAGTTCATCGGCAAGTTGCGCATGCTGATCACCCCGGTGGTGACCGGCACCATCATCACCCTGATGGGCCTGTCGCTGATCAAAGTGGCGATGACCGACATTGCCGGCGGCTTCGGCGCGGCGGATCTGGGCGCGGCGAGCCATGTATTCCTGGCGGCGCTGGTGCTGGGCACCATCGTGGTGTTGAACCGGGTCGACGTGCCGTTCCTGCGGTTGGGCGCAATCGTCATCGGACTGACCCTCGGCTACGTGGTGGCGTGGTTGATGGGCACCGTGGATTTCGCCAACCTGCCGCAAGTGCCGGTGGTCAGCGTGCCGGTGCCGTTCAAATACGGTTTCAACTTCGACTGGGTGGCGTTCGTGCCGGTGGCGGTGATTTTCCTGGTTTCGCCGCTGGAAGCGGCCGGTGACCTGACCGCCAACTCGATGATCTCGCGGCAACCGGTCAAGGGCCCGCTGTACATCCGCCGGATCAAGTCCGGTTTGCTCGCCGACGGCCTCAACTCGGCCATGGCGGCGGTGTTCAACAGCATGCCGATGGTGACCTTCGCCCAGAACAACGGGGTGATTCAGCTTACTGGTGTGGCCAGCCGCTACGTGGCGTTCTTCATCGCCGGTCTGCTGGTGCTGCTGGGGCTATTCCCGATGATCGGTGCGGTGCTGCAACTGATGCCGAAACCGGTACTCGGCGGCGCAGAGCTGGTGATGTTCGGCACCGTGGCGGTGGCCGGGATCAAGATCCTCGCCGAGGCCGGCCTGCATCGGCGCAACATGCTGATCGTGGCGATTTCCCTCGGCATGGGCCTGGGCATTGCCGCCGTGCCGGAAGTGCTGCGCGAATTGCCGCAGGCGCTGCGCAATATTTTCGAGTCGCCAATTACCGTCGGTGCGCTGTGTGCGATCGTGCTGAATATCTTCCTCCCGGAAGAATTCATCGAGCTGGAAGAAGATGACTTCGACCCGGAAGCCTCTATCCTTCAGGTCATGGAAAACCCCGACCTGCCGGCCAAAGCTGAACCCGCATCAACGGCCGCTGTCGCACAGTTGAACCGTTGATCCTGTCCGCTCGATGAAAAAAGGGCTGATACCGGCGACGGTTCAGCCCTTTTTCAATGAGAGAGCATCAATGCGCCGTCTCCAAGCCGTCATCCTGTCCCTGCTTCTGCTCTCACTCAGCGCCTGCGCGCTGTTCCCCAACCGCGACCCGGTGAACATCAACGTGGTCGGCCTCGAACCGCTGCCGAGCCAGGATCTGGAAGTGCGCTTTGCGATCAAGCTGCGGGTGCAGAATCCCAACGAAACGCCCATCGACTACAACGGCATCGCGCTGGATCTGGAGGTCAACGGTCACTCGCTGGCGTCGGGTGTGAGCGATCAGAGCGGCTCGATTCCACGGTTCTCCGAAACCATCGTCAGCGTCCCGGTGAGCATTTCCGCGTTCTCGGTGCTGCGCCAGACCTTGGGCCTGAGCCAGACCCAAACCCTCGACAACCTGCCCTATGTGCTGCGCGGCAAACTGGCCGGCGGGTTGTTTGGCACGATGCGCTTTGTCGATACCGGCAAGCTGAGTCTGCCGAGGGCCAGTGCCGCAACCTGGTAAAGATGCGGTAGCCTGCAGCGTTTACTACAGAAACATGGAAGCTGCAGGCTTATGGAAGACACTCCCACGCTGTACACCGAACGGCTGATTTTGCGTCCGCTTGAACTCGCGGATGCCGAGGCGATCCAGCAGCAATTTCCCCACTGGGAAGTGGTGCAATATCTGAACGCTTTCGTGCCCTGGCCGTATCCGGACGACGGCGCCCTCACCTACCTGCGTGACATTGCGCTGCCGGCCATTGCGGCAGGCAAAGAGTGGCACTGGACGATTCGCCTCAAATCGGCACCGGAGCAATTGATCGGCAACATCAGCCTGATGGACGAGCCGGACAACCACCGTGGGTTCTGGCTCGCCCCGGCCTGGCAGGGTCAGGGCCTGATGACCGAAGCCAGCGAAGCCGTGAACCGGTACTGGTTCGAAACCCTCGATCAGCCGTTGATGCGCGTGCCGAAAGCCGCACCGAACCTTGGTTCGCGAAAGCTCTCGGAACGCGCTGGCATGTGCTTGATCCGCACCGATGAGGACGACTTCGTTGGCGGCCGCTTCCCACGGGAAATCTGGGAAATCACCCGCGAAGAATGGCGGCGCCGACAGTCCGTCAAACCGTGAACCGTACGCCCGGTTTCGCCCGCTCATCGACGCTCAACTCAAACACATCCGGCCGCGCATAGTGGCCGACCACGTCGTAGTCGTAGCGGGCGCGCACCAGTTCTTCGGTGTCGATTTCGGCGGTGAGCAGCCCGGCCTCACCGCGCAACGGCCCGGCCAACACATCGCCCATCGGCCCGACGATCACGCTGCCACCGGCGATCAGCGGTCGATCCCCCGGCCAGTTGGCGATTTCTACGCCCAGTTCATTCGGCGAGGCCTGCACCTGACAGGCGCTGACCACAAAGCAGCGCCCTTCATGGGCGATGTGGCGCATGCTCACCTGCCACATTTCGCGCTCGTCCACGGTCGGCGCACACCAGACCTCGATGCCCTTGGCGTACATCGCCGTGCGCAGCAGCGGCATCATATTTTCCCAGCAGATCACCGCGCCGAGTTTGCCGACCTGAGTGTCGAGCACCGGCAGCGTCGAACCGTCGCCCTTGCCCCAGATCAGCCGTTCGGTGCCGGTGGGCATCAGTTTGCGGTGTTTGGCCACAAGACCCGCCTGCGGGTCGAAATACAGCGCGGTGCAATGCAAGGTGCTGCCGGCCCGCTCGATCACGCCGATCACCAGATTGGCCCCGGTGCGCGCCGACAGCCCGGCCAGCGCTTCGGTTTCCGCCCCCGGCACGTCGATGGCGTTGGCAAAATAACGGGCGTAGGCCTCGCGCCCTTCCGGCAAGCGATAACCCAGTTGCGTGCCAAAGCCCTCGCCCTTCGGGTAACCGCCGAGCAACGCTTCGGGCATCACCACCAGCGTGGCGCCGGATTCGATGATCGCGGTTTCCCAACTCAGGATCTGATCCAGGGTCTCAGCCTTGCCACCGGGCAAGGCGCCGATCTGCAGGGCGGCAACGATTGATTTGGGCATGGCGGTCACTCCGTGAAGTTCAGGTGTTGCTCATTCTCCGGCGCCACGGGATCATGAATAAAGACCGATCCACTGCTGAATGATATGAGCCAGATGAATATCGCAACCGTCGACCTCAACCTGCTGAAAGTCTTCGAAGCCCTGCATGAAGAGTCCAGCGCCAGCCGCGCGGCGTTGCGCCTGGGCGTGACCCAGTCGGCGGTCAGCGCGGCCTTGCGGCGGTTGCGCGAGGTGTATGGCGATCAATTGTTCGTGCGCACCGGCCGGGGTCTGGCGCCGACGCTCAAGGCCAACCAGTTGAAACCGGTTGTCAGCGATGCGCTCAACAAATGCCGGCAAAGCCTGGCCATGGTCGACCCGACCGCCCATCACTACGAAGGACGCTCGGTCACCGTGGGCCTTTCTGACGATTTCGAGATCGCTTACGGCCGGCGGCTGATCGAGGAAATCGCCCGCCGCGCGCCGAAACTGCGGCTGATCTTCCGCCAGACCCACAGCCAGATCGTCGCCCGGGCGCTGATGGAGCGCAGCATCGACCTGGCGATCACCGCCGGCGGGTTCGCCGAGCGGCTGCTCAGCCGTCAGGTGCTGGGTGAAGGGGGTTACGCGTGTCTGGTGGATCCGGCGAGCCTGGCGCCGGGCCAGCAACAGATCGATCTGGAGGAATTCGTCACCCGCGAGCACCTTCTGGTGTCGTCGGGCGGTTTTATCGGGATTACCGATGAAGGGCTGGCGGCGCTGGGCCGCAGTCGCCGGGTCTGTGCCTCGACTACGCATTTCGCGGCGTTGCCGCATTTGCTCAAGGGCAGCGATGCGGTGGCGACCATTCCGACCCACGCGGCGCAGGCCATTGCTTCAATGAGCGGGCTGGCACTGCTGCCCTGCCCGCTGGCGCTGCCGCGTTACCCGATCGAACTGGGCTGGCGCACCAGTACCCAGATCGATCCGGTGGTACTGACGGTGCGCGAAGCGATTGGCGCCAGTTTCAGGGCCGAGTGATTACTTGTTGGCCGCCATCAGGCGATTGACTTCACTGCGCACCATGTTGGCGAACTCCGGCGGCGACATGCCGTCCAGTTCGGCGCGCACGAATTCGGCCCACTTGCCCTTGCGCTTGGAGCGCTCGCCGAACAACCGCGCGGCTTCGCCCTTGGCTTTGCCCAGATTGTTCTGCCAGAGTTCGAACAGTCGGGATTTTTCATCTTCCAGCGCGGCGCGCTCTGCGAGGGATTTGTCGGCCAGATTGAAACTCATCGGGAATTACCTGCTGCATGAAATGGCGACATCTTACACGCTGGACGGAAACCTCTGACGTTGGTTTTTGCTCCGGATGGAAAATCGCTGCAACTTTTCAAGTCGCGCCACACTCCATTGTTCACTGTCCATTCACCTGCAAGGAGTCACCCAATGGCCCGGAAAACCGCCGTTCAAGCCGCCGAAGACCAAATCAAGGACCAGGCCTTCAGCGAACTTCAGGCGCTGATCGAAGAGTCGGAAAAACTGCTCAAGAGCAGTGCCTCGCTGGTCGGCGAGGAAGCGGAGACCCTGCGCGGGCAAATCGCCCAGAAACTGCAGCAGGCGCTGGATTCGGTCACCAGCGTGCGTGACCGCACCAAACCGGCGGTGGACGCCACCGAGAGCTACATTGGCGGACACCCGTGGCAGACCGTGGCGATTTCCGCCGGTTTCGGTCTGGTGGTCGGATTGCTGCTCGGTCGCCGCTGAGCGCGAACAAAAAAGGCGAGCCCTCGGGCTCGCCTTTTTCATGTCCGGCAAACACTCATTCGCCGGCCAGTTCACGCAGCTGCGACAGGGTCTGTTGATCCAGTTCGATGCCCCTGGCCAATGATTTTGCCCGCTGCAAATGCCGCCGGTCACCCGGCAAACGCTTGAGTCCAACCCCGTGCATCTGCCGCACGAGTTCCTGACTGCGTTCGGCGAAGCTTTGCCCGGCGGTCTTGCTCGGGTCGATCACGATCAGCAGTTGGCCAGTCCACGGGGTCTTGGCCCCCGGATGGTTCTTCCAGTCGAACTCGAACGAGAAGTTGCCGCCGGTCAGCGCGGCGGCCAGCAGCTCGACCATCATCGACAGCGCCGAGCCTTTGTGTCCGCCAAACGGCAGCAATGCACCGCCTTCCAGAATCGCTTTCGGGTCGCAGGTCGGCTGGCCAAGGCTGTCGACGCCCATGCCTGCCGGCAGTTTCTCGCCCTTGCGTGCGGCGATTTGCACGTCGCCATGGGCGATGGCGCTGGTGGCCAGGTCGAACACGATCGGCGCACCGTCAGCCCGGGGTGCGGCGAAGGCGATCGGGTTGGTGCCGAACAATGGCCGGTCGGCACCGTGGGGTACCACGCAGGTCATGCTGTTGACCACGCTCAACGCCACCAGACCCTCATCCGCGAAAGGCTCGACGTCCGGCCACAGCGCGGCGAAGTGATGGGAATTACGGATCGCCAACACCGCGATCCCGGCACTGCGGGCCTTTTCCACCAGCAGTGCACGCGCCGCCGCCAGCGCAGGTTGAGCAAAACCGTTGCCGGCATCGACGCTGACGAATCCTGACGCCACGTCCTCGACTTTCGGCACAGCCTGGCCGTTGACCCAGCCGCTGTTGAGCGTCGAGACATAACCGGGGATCCGGAATACGCCGTGACTGTGCGCACCGTCCCGCTCGGCATTGGCGCAATTGGCGGCCAGCGTTCGGGCGACTTCGGCCGAGGTGCCGTGACGGGTGAAAATCGTTTCCAGCAATTGAGTCAGCTCGTCCAGCGAGACCGTGGACGAGACCGCATGATCGTGTGGCGCAGACATCTGAAGCTCCAGAGTAATTATTGGAGGGAACAACAGCGAACGAACAACCCGCCAGAGGATTAACCATGGCCGGCCGGTGGCCTGTCAACCCCGCAATATTTATCTACCACCTTCGCCAGCGTCACCCGCCCTAGCCTTGCGTCTCGACCCACCGGCGCCTGCGCGCATGCGCCCCTCATCGAGACTCGATCATGTCAGCCCCCATCAAACCCTTGTTGTTCCCCGAAGTCTTCGACTCCCCCGGACTATGGACCGAACTGGGCAAGACCCACGGTCTGTCCGAACACGAATTCAGATGGCTCGTCCACGCCAGGCTGTCCTCCCACAACTTGCGCAGCCAGCAGACCCCGGCCATGCGCGCCGAGCGGGTACTGCTTAACGTTGGCAGTGAAATCCCGGTGCCGCTTCCGGGCGCGTTTGTTCTCAGCCAGACACCCGTCAATCAGGCCCATATCCTTTACACCGCCTTCGACGGCATCAAGAAATACGCTGACCGCGCCGACTTGAAGCAACAGTTCGAGCAAAGCCTGAACGACGCCGACGACCAGACCTCGCTGTTTGCGCTCCTGTCGTTGCCACAACGTAAACGGCTGCTCGACGCGGAAAAGATTTCCGTGTCGTTCACACTGATCGAAGGTGATGTATTCGATGAGACCACCGAGGCGATCAAACAGAGCCAGTTGTTGAATGCGCAGGCAATGCGTACGGAGCTGGAGAAACTGCCGACGCTGACGCACCTGCTGGAAAACATTCTCGACGAATTGCTCAAGCCCCACTTCGGCAGCTTGCAGCAGAGCCGAACCCGCGTCGGCTTCTACACCCTGGACGGCGCCACCGGCTCCGACCGTGCGGCGCCCGACAGGCATTGGCTCGAATCCATGAGCCTGAGCGACGCAGTGCTGTTGTATTACCGCCACCAGCAATGGCCGACCGCTGCATTGCGTGAGTTCACCCACCCCGACAGAACGGCCACTCAGGATGACCAACTGCAATGGGAAGACGCCGTCAAAAGTGCTGCCGGCAAGCTGTCGGCGCTGTTGTTTCAACATCTGGAACGCTATTGGGATGCGCCCTCCAGCGACGGCTCGTCGCGTCGGACGTTTTTTGCCGAAGTACTCGAGGATCAGGCGCGCGCCGAATGGATGATCAAACGCGAAACCGGCATTCTCGATGCACCGCAATTCAACGCACTGCACCAGTTGATACGGCCCCGCAACGACGGCTCCATTCGTCCATTGACCGAAACCGTGCGTCTCTGGGAACGTGAAGCCAACTACGTCGAACTGGCGGGTTCGCTGATGATTAGCGGCACCCACGCCTTCCTTTACACGCCGGTGCAGGGCCTGCAGGTACTCACCGACTACAGCGATCTGAAACAGACGCTGCTGAGCAAGTTCATGGCCAAGGGGCATGAAGACGAACTCTACAGCCTGCTCAGCCTGGACGAGCGCAATCGCTTCATTGGCTTCGATCAGCCGCAGGTGTCGGGAGAGCGGGTCCTTGGAGAGGTCTTCAAGATCCTCTTTGAATCCATCATCACCAAGCAACGGCAAAACATCGAGTACGCCTTGCAGGTGTTTCGCCACAGCGATGGCGCGGTGAATCTGCACGCCCTGTTCGACAAGAGCCTGGACATTCGCTCGATGATTCATGCGCGTCTGCTCGAGTTCGACAGCGCTGGACGCTGGAGCACGCAACCGGTGTTGTCGGGCAATCAACAGCCGTCCCTGGTCCTGGCGGACAAGGCGCGTGCCGCGATCAAGACGTTCAGCAGCGTTGAAGCTTCGCTCGGCGAATTACTCAAGACGCAACCGATGGCAACCCTGGAAGTCCAGCGACCGTTTCTCGAAAACCTCAAGTCAAACCTGGGCCATGCCTGGTTTCTCGGGGTGACCGGCGAAGCCCGGCTGCGAGCATTGAACGGTACGCTGCAAGCGTCGGCGCGGGCGATCGTCGATGCCGTGGTCAACCCCGACCAGCCTACCCGCGCACTGCGCCGGGCGCTGGAGGGTTTTCGTCCGGATGCCTATGGGCTCACCCTGCAGTCTGCCGGCCAGCAAAACCTGCTGCCGCTCGCCCATTGCCTGCTGATGACCGAGCGTGGCGGCCTCGACGCCCGGCACTCCGGTCGCGCGGTACTGTGGACACCCGCGCTCGGGCTTGAAGTATTCAACACCGTCGCGGTTGCCCGGCAAAGGCTCGAGCAACGCCTGCTGCATAACGTGCAACGCCTGTCATTGCTGGAGAACATTCTGCCTGCACAGTTTCAGCTGCATCAGCGCTATTCCCTGGGGGCGTTTCAGTTCATCGAACACAACGTGCTGCACAACCGCATGCAATCGGCCATCGAGCATTTTCTCGGGCGCTGCGAGCAGGTGCGCAGCCGCGTCAAGGATCCCGCCCGGCGCAGCAAGACGCTGACAGCGTTGAGTGAGCCGGCTTTTCACACCAACCTGAAACTGGCCACGGCCCATGCCCGGGCAATCGCTGCACAGCAGACCTACCCGGCCTGGCTCGGCATGGCGGCGGTTGCGGAGCAGAAACTGCACGTCGAACTAATGGAGCAATGGCGCCAGAGCGTCGTCGACGACAAGGACTACCTGACAGGTGTGCCGACACTAGTGACCCATGTCGAACAAACCCTGAAATCACTGCTCGACAGCCGCTTCCCCGATAGCCGGATCAATCCTCGCCACATCCGGATATCACCCAATCTGGCCCTGGCCGGCCCTGCGCGCAACCTGGTCGAGTTTGCCCTCAATCACATCAACATCGCCCAAGGCACCGGTTTCAAAGTCACGTCGATCAACGCCAGCGCCTTGCCCAAAGGGCTGGATCAGAGCGCCGTCAGGCAACTGCTGCTGTCGCTCGAAATTCCCAACCGCTACAGCGAAAAAGTCATTCAGGCACTGGCGACGACTACGGTTGCCGGGCTCGCCCGGCAGCAGATTTTCTTCCGTCAGTTGCCCTGGCAATTGCTGCAGCATGCTCACGCGCTGAAACTGCAGCAGCATTTGTCCGAAACCGCGTTCAGTTACATTCGGCAGGCGCTGGACATGCCGGATGCCATCGCCCGTGCCGCCGTCGCCGGCACACACGCCATGGTGTGTCCACTGTCACTGGTCAAGACCGCCGGGGCTACTGCCGTCGAGGCATGCGGACTGTATGTGTTGGCACCCGGCACCGCCCACAAGGGGCCAGTGCTGCTCTATACCCCGTTTGCCGAGCAGGCATTTCACGAATTCTTCGACGAGAAAGCCCTGATTGCCGCTCTGAATACTCCGGGTTTTCTGCAAAACCTGTTGCTTCGCCGTTTACCGCAGACGCAGCGAGCGACCTTCCGCAGCCTGCTTGCCAGCAGCCTGGGACAGACCAGCGAAATGACGCTGGACTACCGCCCGATTGGCGGCAACCTGCTGGAACGTCTGTATCAGGACAATCTCGAGCTGTTGAAGCAGATGCTCGCTTCGCAGCGCGACAGCGACGGGCAATCCGACTGGGAAAACGCCAAAGTCCTGTTCAGTGATGACATCCGACAGGTCGCGGACGTGTTGCAAGGCAAACTCGCCTATGGGCGCTTTCTCTGGCAAGCCTACGATGACTTCAAGGATTCGGCCGAGGCCCTGCAGAATCATCATTGGAAGAAGGCGCTGAAGTCGTTTATCGATGGCGCAGAGCAAATGGTCACCGTCGGCCTTTTGCCTGAAATGTCCGCCGAAAGCGCAGTTGTCACCGACGTCGGTGAACAGGCAACCGAAGCCGGTGCGCAGAAGCTCGAAAAGGTGGTTGCGCCGAGCCTGGACGAAATTGAACTGACCTCGCCACAACGCACACTGCTGCAGCCTTTCGAAGCAACCGACGTAGCGCTCAAGGACCTCACCTTCAGTGCGACCCAGGGCGTGTACCAGAAGACATCCAACAACCGCAGCTATGCCGCGGTGGACGGCAAGGTGTACCGGGTCGTCAAAAACGGCTCGGACTGGCAATTGGCAAAGGGTGAAGAGCGCGGCCCGTCACTGCGCAAGACCGACTCACGGATGGTGCGGATCACGCCGGGCCAGACTGTTCATTACGGCAAAGCCTTTTCCCGAATGCTCGAGCACAGCAAATACACTCGGATTCGTCGCACGATGCTCAACATAGAAGCCCACGGTATGGAAGAAATCACCCGGCGCTACCCTGAAAAAGCCCGGGTGTTGGGGCGTGCAGTGGGACTGGCCCGGGATTATGCGTTCAACTGCCTGCATAACCTGGCCATCCTGGACATCAACGTTGTGCCCGGCGGACGGGTCAACCGGTTTCTCATGGAGTTCTTTGATGTCCCGAAAGTCACAACGCAGATCCTGTCCAGGATCAAGACCGCGATCCTGCCGATCTGCAATGCGTTGGTAGACCCGACGGACGATCTGCTCAACACCGACCGCTTCATCGTCGGCTCCACCAGGTGGTTTCACGACGTGATCGCGTTTGTCCTCGATGGCGACCAGCAGAACAAGGTCCATTTCACCCAGCACTTTTTTGACCAGGACCTGGGGGACTACGTGCCCGTCACTGCGCCTGGATTTGATATCGACGGCCACGCACAAGCCGAAACCCTGATCCACGAACTCGCCCATCAACTGAGCAACGCCTGGGATATCGCAACCGTACGCGGGCGAGAGCCTTTCTGTGACCTGATTTCGTCCGTGACACCCGACGGCGCCAAGCTGCTCCAGGAGTTGCAGGACGAACGAAGAATGGCGCTTTCACTGGCCACTCCCCGGGCGCAATTGTTTGCGGAATGGAACCCGGAGCGCGCGGTCTGGATTGACTTTGACAGAATTCCCGAAAAAGAGGCCACGGCCGCGGAGATATTCAGGCAAACGCACAGCACCACCATGAACGGGGCGCGCAATGCGTTCATGGATCAACAAACATCGGATGCCCGCGTCGGTGTCATCTTGCACAACGCCGATTCGATCGCGCTGCTGATCTGCGAAGTGGGCCGGCAGCTGGAAGTTGCATCGTCCCCTTGATCCACACAAAAAATGCGCAGGCTCGATACCTGCGCATTCCGTTCAACCGCGTTGAATTCAATCCTTCCGGTCACGAAGGACATTGCCCGATGCGCCGTCGATACGGAATTCGTACACCACGCCATCAGCCTTGCGCCCTTCCCCTTTCCAATAGCCGTTGTTGTCGGCCTCGATCTCGTAGACCTCGACATAACCGGCCTTGGTCTTGACGATCTCGATGGCTTTTTCGATGGTGATCCATCCAGCGCCCGGGCGGTCGGCCAGCGCCGCACCGGCACTCAGGAGACTGGCGGTTGCGACGAAAGCGGCCAAGGTTCTTTTGATCATTTTTTCACTCCATTTATGATTAATGTTCGCGGGACGTCCTGTTTTTTGGGGCGTCTGAGGGAAAAAAAGTTCCAAGTTTGATGGGTAAATGCCATGACGGTTGTTCTCGACACCTCCCCCCCAAGGTTAGAATGCGGGAAATCAGGATGAGTCAATGACCCAGAACACCCTCTCGGAAGCCGAATACGATGCGATCACCGATGCCGCCGCGCATTGGTGCATGCGTCTGCACGCCGTCGACTGCACCGCCGAAGAGCGGCTGGCGTTCGAACAATGGCGCGATGCACACCCGCTTCACGCGTTCGAGTATGAGGCGATGCTGGAAATCTGGGACGTGGCTGAACACTTGCCGCGCCCGGAACCCGCACCGGTTGTGCCGATTCGCCAACCCGTCAGCTCATGGCGCCAGTACGCCGTTGCGGCGTCTGTCTGCGCACTGGCCTTGCCACTGGCGGCCTGGACCGGCTGGAACCTCGGCTGGCTGCCCAACAGCTATCAGCATTTCGCGGCCACCGATAACGTCCGCCATGTCACCCTGGGTGACGGCAGTCAGGTCGAGCTGAACCTCAACACCGAGCTGACCTACAGCAACTTCAAGGACGAACGCCGCGTCACCCTGAAAAAAGGCGAGGCGTTCTTTGAAGTCAGCCACGACCTGAGCCACCCGTTCATTGTCAGGGCCGCCGAAGGCAGGATTCGCGTCACCGGCACCCGCTTCAACGTCTGGATGTATGAGGATCAGGTGAAGGTCAACCTGATCGAGGGTTCCGTGCTGGTCACCAGCAATTCCCGACTGGCCGGTGACGGCTTGCGTCTGGGGCCCTCGATGCAGGCGCGCTACAAGCACGGCGACGACATGCCGCAAATCAGCCAGACCTACGCCAACGACAACTCGCTGGCCTGGCGCAGCGGCAAACTGGTGCTCGACAACCTGTCGCTGAACGAAGCGTTGCCGCAGATCAACCGTTACCTGGACAAACCGCTGATGCTCGCCGACAACTCGACTGGCTCGATCCGGGTCGGCGGGATCTACAACATCAAGGAATTGAACAGCTTCGCCAGTTCCCTGCCCAAAGTCTTGCCGGTGTTCCTGACCCGCAACAAGGACGGCAACCCGGTCATCAATCCGATGCCGCAGCAACCGGTAAAAAACTGAAGGCCGTTCCCGTGAGGGAGCGGCCTTCTGCTTTGGCACTTGTCAGCGATGTTTACCGGTGATTACTGCGCCGCGACTTTCCCCGCCTTTTCCAGATCATCGTGCACGGTTTGCACCTGATACTGCGGATCAGCCTTGATCTGCTGCTCGGTGAACGGCAACACGCTCCACTGTTTCTTCGAGAACGCCTCGGTCTGGTCGCGGGAATACTTCGACGCCGGATCGCTGGACAGCGAGAACGCCAGCAGGCCCTGGGCATGCGGCCCCTTGTCGTCGAACGTGACGACTTGCAGATAACTGGTGCCGCTGACCACCTCCAGCTTGCCGTCTTCACGGGGCACGCTCTGGATCGCGTTGTAAATGCCCAGCGTCCCCGGGCCACCGTGGATCGGCGTTTGCTGGCCGCCACTGCTGACCACCTGCACATCGCCCCAACGGGTTTTCTCGGTCAGGCCCATTTTGGTGGCGGACTCGGCCGACGCCAGCATGGCCTCGCGCAATGCCTTGGCCACTTCCGGCTTTTCAATGGCCAGCCCGCGTGGTGTGTGTTGCGCATCCTTCGGATCGAAGGCCACACGCCAGGCCTGCGGCGATTCCTGCATCGCTTGCATGATGGTCTGGAAATGCACCAGCCCGACGCCCGATTCCAGATTCGCCCGGCCGTCCCACGCCTTCAGGCTGCTGCACACCGATTTCAACGCTGCATCAGGCTGGGAAGCACAGAACTTCAACAGATCCGGCAACACCTGCGTTGCCAGGAACACCTGATCGTCCATCACCATGTGTTGCAGGTCCTGCACCGATACCGGGCCTTTTTTGCTCAGGGTCGCCAGACGATCCAGCGCAAAGCGCGAGCGAAGGCCCAGCGGCTGGCCGTCCTGACTGATCAGCGGCGAGAAGCCGGTCAGCGGTTGCGCCGGGTTGGCCAGCCATGCCGAGTCGTTGGAGTGCTGGACGAAGTCCTTGCGCAACAGCTGCGGCAGTTGGTTAGACGCGTAGATGCCCTTTTGCGCAGCTTGCGGGTCAATGTCCCAGGCGCAGGCGCTGTTGGAACCGTCGAGCACGATCATTTTCAGACCGGCGCGCGGGTCGCTGCACTTGGTCAGTTTGTCGACGCTGACGTTCGGCACCACCGACAGGTTCATGTACAGCGTCTGGCCCTTGTCATCTACCGCCAGGGTGTTGACCCACGGGATGCCCTGAATGGTGTGCACCGAATCCTGCAGATCCTTGAGATTGCCGGCGCGGTTCATGGCGTACCACTGCTTCAGCACCCGGTCGTTGTCGAGGTTGGCATCGCGCAAGCTGTAAGCGTACTGGTTGTTCCAGTCGAGCTTGCCGGGCCACTGCACGATCGGGCCGAACTGCGAACTGTAGACATCCCGCTGGACCGGTACGACCTGACCGTCCGCCTGTTTGACCTGCACCGCGACCGTCTGCTTGCTCATCGGCAACGACTGGCCGTCGAGCAGGTAACGGGTCGAATCCTTCGGATCGAGTTGCAGGCGATACAGGGTGAAATGCTTGGACGAGTCGACGGTGTGGGTCCAGGCCAGGTGCTGGTTGAAGCCGATGTTGATCATCGGCAGGCCCGGCAGCGCCGCGCCCATCACATCGAGTTTGCCCGGAATGGTCAGGTGCATCTGATAGAAGCGCATGCCGCCGACCCACGGAAAATGCGGGTTGGCCAGCAGCATCCCACGGCCATTGAACGAACGCTCGCTGCCCACCGCTACCGCGTTGCTGCCACGGTCCAGGGCGAAGCGCTGCTGGCGCGTGTCCGCCAGTTGGTAAGCCCGCGCATCGTTTTCAATCTGCGCAGTGGCCTGCGGCGGAGTAGCACCCGCCAGCGCTTCGGTGAACTGACCGACACCGCCCTCGACCAGCAGGCGACGGGTCAGCTTTACCAGGTCTTCGGCGGCGATATCGCGCACCCATTCACCCTGGCACTGTTGCGGCAGTCCCTGCTGGCGACGTTCGGCCAGGTAACGGTTGTAGCCGGCGGCATAACCTTCCACCAGATCACGCACTTCGACCGGCTGAGCCTGCCAGAAAGCGTTCACTGCCTGCGGCGTGTTGAGCCACTGGAAGAACACGTCGCTGACGCGGTTCTCGCGCTCTTCGACTGTCAGTTGCTCCGGCCCGAAGTACCGCGACCGCTCGCCGTTGACCGTCACGATCTCGTTGGCCAGCAGGCACAGGTTGTCCTGCGCATAGGCATAACCGATGCCGAATCCGAGACCGCGTTCGTTCTCCGCACGGATGTGCGGTACGCCAAAGCCTGTGCGACGGATATCCGCGCCGGTCTGAACGGACGGGCTGAACGCCTGCGCCGACAGACTCAGCCCGAGAAACAGGCCGGCAAGGGTCAGTCCGGTGAATTGCCTGGAAATAGTCACGCTCGCTCCTGATCGAAATGCCGTAGAGCGAACCGCCCGCCACCGTGAACACGTCGGGCCCGGCTCGCTCTGAAATCACCCACGCGTCACGCGCAATGAGCCTGTCCAGAAAACGAAGCCGCGGAAAAAAAATTTAGTCGGTCACACAGCCCTCTCGCACCGTAATCACGGGGAAAAGACAAAACCACGACAAATTTTCTACATTTTTCGCTTCATGATTTGTCGAGCTGAAACGTCTTGTTTAGAGAGAGCACAAAAAACCTTTCCTGATCAGGCTCTGAAAGGAGTAATCGCATGTACAACCCACCCCTACCATCGGAAGGTAGCCAGACCCCACAAGGAGCGCCCATGGGTTCGCACGTCGACGTATTCGGGCAACGGATCGAGCGTCACGGCAATGAGCGCATCCGTTTGCTGCTTAAAAGCTTCGGCCTGCGCACCAGCCTGATTCGCCTCAAAGTCATCGACACCCTGCTGGTCGCCGCCGAGGACGACCGTCGTCTGGGTGTGCGTGGCGTGCATAGCCAACTGCTGGATCTGGACATTCCGTTGTCCTTCCTCAGCGTTCGTGAAGTGTTGAAGCGTCTGTGTGCCGAAGGCGTTATCACGTTCAACGACGACAAGAGCTACAGCCTCCATCCCCAGGCTGCCGCGGTGCTCAACAACGATTGAAGCACCCGGCAGACGCCGTCAGGGCTTGACCTTGCGGCGCATCACGCCGTTGATCACCACGACCACCACCGCCACACCGATGGCGATGTACTGGAACGTTTGCTCGCTAAGCTTGCCGGCGTTTTGCAGCCAGGACAGGCCGAGCATGATCAGCAGTACGGCGACGGCGATCAGAATCGAATATATCAAGCGTTGCTTATGGGTCATTACAGGTTCCTGAACCGTTGGAATGTATCGGGTTTGTATCGGCGTTGATGCCATGCGCATACCGTTTGACGGGGATGCGCCGCGGTAAACGGGGTCTCATGTTACAGCCGATGAAGAGCTTTGGCTTCAAACGGCGTTAACCATGAGGATCCTTGAAATGCTGCGTCGAATCACCTGGCTGATTCCTGTACTTGCACTGCTCACCCTGAGCGGCTGCATCATCTTTCCCCACGGCGGCTGGCATGGCGATCATCGCCACTATGGGCCTGGCCCGGGCTACTACTACCATCGTTAAGTCATTTCGCCGGAAGGATGCCAGCGTCCAACCATTCAAATGCAACAACGGATTTAAGCGTCAGGAAAAATGCCCACAGGAATGTGGGCTTTTTTTATGGCTCGGCCATCAATGCCGTAGGGCGTTTCACCTTTGCAAGCAAGAAAGTCTCCCTTTGCAACATCACGCATAACCGCGTCATAGACCGTCACACCAATGGCGTAGGAACAATCCCTGCTCATCCCTACCCTTTGCGCTCCCTCTCGACGACCGTGAAAGCGCATGCAAAGAACTCTCATCCCCCTCCCCCCACTCCAGGCACTCGGCTTCTGTCTGGCCATCACCCTGTTCGAATGGTTGACCTACATGGCCAGCGACATGGTCATGCCGGCCATGCTGACCGTCACCCGGGATCTCGAAGCCGAGGCCGCTCACATCCCCAACGCATTCAATCTGTATCTGATCGGCGGTGTCTGCCTGCAATGGCTGATCGGGCCGCTGTCCGATCGGTTCGGCCGGCGCCCGTTGCTGCTGGGCGGTTGCGCACTGTTCGGCGTGACCTGCGCGGCGGCTGTCGCCACGCCCGGCATCGAAGTGTTCAACGCCCTGCGCCTGTTGCAAGGCATGGGCCTGGGGTTCGTCGTGGCGGTCAGTTACCCCGCGCTTCAGGAAGTCTTCTGCGAGGCCGATGCGGTGCGCCTGATGGCGTTACTAGGTAATGTCGCGCTGCTTTCGCCCCTGCTCGGCCCGCTGCTCGGCAGTCTGCTGCTGGAATGGCTGAGCTGGCGCGAGCTGTTCCTCGGTCTGGGTCTGATCGCGACACTGACCTGGCTCGGACTGTATGCCTGCATGCCGGAGACGATCGGCGTTGTCCGCCACGATGGAGGTCGACAAGCGCCGATCCCTTTCTCGTTTCGCCAGATCAGTAGCCGCTACCTTGCATTGCTGCGCAATCACCGGTTTGTCGGCACCTGCCTGGCCCTGGGTCTGATGAGCCTGCCACTGATTGCCTGGATCGGACTGGCGCCGCTTCTTCTTGTCCAGTTGCTGGGCCTGACCACGCGCGAATATGCGCTGTGGCAGATTCCGGTGTTTTCGGCGGTCATCGTCGGCAATCTGATCCTCGACCGACTGCTGGCGTCGCGGGATCTGCCGCAATTGATTCGCCTGGCGCTCTGGCCGTTCTGCCTGGGTTTGCTGACCTTGATCGCCACCGCGGTGACCAGCCTTTCGCTTGCCGGATTGATGACCGGCCTTGGGCTGTATGCCGTGGGGCTGGGCATGAGCAACGCCGCTTTGTACCGACTGGCACTGTTTTCCAGCAATGACAGCAAAGGTCTGGTGTCTGCCGCGATCGGCATGATTTCGATTGCCGTGATGGGTGTCGGTGGTTCGTTGATCGCAGCGATCGGCGGCGGCACCCGTCTTGAATCCTTCGCTATTTGGGCGGCGCTGGGCGGCCTGCTCAGCCTGCCCCTGCTGTACCGGTTTCTGCCACACGTCCCGGCAGACACTGCTTCTTCAACATAACGACAAGGACGCCTGATGAACCACTTCCCCTACAGCGACGCACTCTGTGCGTTGACGCAACCCTATTGCCCGGATTCCGTGCCGGACGGGCTGTTTAACCAGGCCATGGCCGAAATCAGCCGGTTTCACAGCCAGCACACTCCGGGATACGAACACTGGTTGAATGCCAACGGCCTGAACGCAGGTGACCTGGACCATCTAGATGACTGGTCACGCCTTCCGCCGATCTTCGCCAGTTATTTCAAGCGCCAGGCCCTGCTCAGCCCCACCGGGATGGACGCGCTGGAACTCACCTCCTCCGGCACCAGTGGCGAGAAAAGCCGCATGCGTTACGACGAGCGCAGCCTGGGCGCGGCCCAGAACATGGTCGAGCGGATCTTCCAGCACTATGACTGGGACACCCTGCACACGCCGTGCAACTACCTGCTGCTGAGCTATGAACCCGAGGGCAGCATCAGCCTGGGAACATCATTCACCGATCAGTTTCTGTGCGGCTTCGCGCCCGTCAATCGCGTGGCCTACGCACTGCGCCGAACGGGTGGCGGTCATGAATTCGACGGCTTTGGCGTGATCGCAGCCTTGCAGTCCTTCGCCGAAGAAGGTTTGCCGGTACGGATCTTCGGCTTCCCGGCCTTTCTCTGGCAGACCCTGCAACGCATGCAGGCGACCGGGGTGGCTGACCTGCAACTGGCGCAAGGCTCGCTGACGCTGTTTGGCGGCGGCTGGAAAACCCACGCGGCGCAAGAGATTCCCCGCCAGCAACTGTACGAACGCATTCACCGCCAACTGGGCATCGAGATGTCCCGTTGCCGTGACGGCTACGGCGCAGTCGAGCATGCGGTGCCTTATCTCGAATGTGCTCACCACCGTTTCCATGTACCGGTCTATTCGAAGGTTTTCGTGCGCCATCCCGCTGACTTTACGGTTCAGCCTTACGGCCGTCAGGGCTTGCTGAGTTTTGTCTCGCCTTACATTTCTTCGAGCCCCGCGCACGCGGTGGTCATGAGCGATCTCGCCACCCTGCATCCCGGCGCCAGCTGTGGCTGTGGTCTGTCCACCGACTTGTTCGAACTGCATGGCCGCGCGGCCACCACCGCTGGCCGTAGCTGCGCCCTGGCCGCCTCTGAACTGCTGGGGAAGCACTGATATGTACTTGATCAACGGACAGCTTCACGACGACTGCACCCTCGACGGCGCACTGCAACAGCTTTACCTGGATTTGCCGGAACGATTGGCCAAAACACTCGAAACAGCGACCGTGCTGAGCGCAGCAGCCGCTTTCGCCAAACGTCTGCAGGATCCGGACACGGCATTGCCTATCGATCCCGAGCAACGCCAGTCACTGATCGAGTTCTGCCAACCCGCGGCCCTTCGGCGCAAGCTTGAGCGCGAACTCGGCGAGCAGCCGGGCAGCCTGCGTCGCCTCGACTATCGCCAGTCACGCTTTGAACGCTGGAGCCCGCTGGGCCTGGTGGTTCACATCACCCCCGGCAATGCACCGCTGCTGGCTTTCTGTGCGGTGATCGAAGGCCTGCTGGCCGGCAACGTCAACTGGTTGCGCCCCAGCAGCAGCGATCAGGGTCTGACGGCGCAATTGCTTCATGGATTGGCGCAGTGTGATGTGACCGGCCAGATCGCCGGGCATGTCGCCGTCGTTCCGGCCAGCACGGCCCAGATCGGTCAGTTGTGCCAACAGGCCAACGGCGTTTCAGCGTGGGGCGGTGAGTCGGCGCTGCAAGCCATCCGCCAGCAACTGGCACCCGGATGTCGCTGGATCGACTGGGGCCACCGCATCAGCTTCATCTACCTGACACCGGCAACGGTCACGCCAGAAGCCCTGGACAGCGTGGCCGATGAAGTCTGCCGCCTCGATCAGCAGGCCTGCTCCAGCCCGCAATGGCTGCTGGTGGACAGTGACGATGAAAACACTTTGCGCTCAATCGGCGAAGAACTGGCCGAGGCGTTCGAGCGTCGATCCCGGCAATGGCCAGTCCTGCCGCCTTCGATTCAGGAGGCCTCGGAAATCACCACCCGAACGGCGATGGCGCGCCTGGCCCAGAGCTTTGGCGGGGCCAGCGGTCATGTGTGGCAGGCGCCGGACTGGCGGGTGATCTGGACCCACGACCAGCAACTCGGTCCCTCGCCGCTGTTTCGCAGCCTGCTGCTCAAACCGATGTCGCGCGCACGGATCGCCGAGGCGCTGTTGCCCTGGCGAAACGTGTTGCAAAGCGCCGGACTGATGTGTGCCGAACAAGAAATGGCCGAACTGGCTCAAACGCTGATCGCTGCAGGTGTCACACGGGTCACTCCGGTGCAGGCGATTCACGAGGGCTATGAGGGCGAACCCCACGACGGTGTGTATGCCTTGCAGAGATTGAGCCGTCGGGTATCGGTCAGTCTGCCGGCTACAGAGCTTGCGACCCGTGCCACGCTCGACCCTCTGCCGACGCCACCCTGCGTGGCCAATCTGCCGATCATGAGCAAGGACACCTTTGTCACCCTTCCGATCCATTCAACGTCGCGGTTGTATTTCCGCTCCGGCGGCAGCAGCGGCACCCCGGCGTTGGCCGGTTACAGCTACCGCGACTTCGATCGGCAGATGCGTGCCAGCGCCGACGGCTTGTTCGCGGCGGGACTCGACCCGAGCCGCGACCGGGTGATGAACCTGTTCTTCAGCGGCGGGCTGTATGGCGGTTTTTTCAGTTTTTCCAAAGTGCTGGAGCTGCTGGGGGCCACGCACCTGCCGATGGGGGCGCCGGCCGATGACGATTACCGCGAGATCGCGCAGATAATCATCGACCAGCGCGTCACCGTGCTGGTCGGTATGCCAAGCACCCTGCACCGTCTGTTCCTCAATGAGCAGGAACGGCTACGCGAATATGGCGGGATCGAAAAAGTCTTCCTCGGCGGCGAACATCCTGGCAAACAAAGCCTTGCGCTGATGCGCAGCTGCGGCGTCAGGCTGATTCGCTCGGCCATTTACGGCAGTGTCGACGCCGGGCCGCTCGGCCATGCTTGCCCGGCCACCGGCGATGGCGTGTTTCATCTCATGAGCGATATCCAGCATCTGGAGATCGTCGAATTCGAGGCTGATCGACCGGTGATCGATGGTGAAACCGGGCGTCTGGTATTCACCTCCATCGAGCGCGAGGGGCAGGACGTTCAGCGCTACGACGTCGGCGACAGCGGTCGCTGGCTCCCCGGTGCGTGTGACTGCGGGCTGCCCACGCCGCGCTTCGAACTGCTGCAACGCCACGGCAGATTGATGCGCATCGGCACCGACTTCATCTGCCTGTCGCAACTGGCAGAGCATCTGCAGACCGAGTTCCAGCTGATCCTCGAACATGCCCCGGACGGCCTGGAGCGCATGCGCTTTCGCAGCCCACGGCAAGCCGATGATGTACAGCGTCGCCTGCTGACCTATCCGACCCTGGCGACGCTCATCCACACCGGACTGCTGACCGTTGAGGTAGAGGTTTGCGCCAGCGATCGGTTCACCCGCAACAAACACAGCGGCAAGACGCCGCTGCTGATCGACAATCGGGGCGTTGTTCCCTGCGCAGACAGGCAAGGAGCCGAACATGAACACACGATTTGAACTGCAAGAACTGGTGACCTTGGCGCGACGGCATTCCGGCTTTTATGCAAGCCACTTCGCCGACATTCCCCCGCACATCTCATCACTGGAACAACTGCCGGTGATCGACCCCGTGGAATACTGGAAAGGCAGTCATGACCTTGACCATTGGCCTGTCCTGACGGCGCCGCTGAATGACGCACTGGTTTTCAAGACCGGAGGCACCACCAGCGCCGGCAAGTTTTCACTGTTCCGGCGCGAGGAATGGCAGACGCTGGTGACGGACTTCGGTCGCAGTCTCGACGCGCAGCTGAGCGCCGGGGACCGGGTGGCCAACCTGTTCTTTGCGGGTGACCTGTATGCCAGTTTCATCTTCACCCACGATGCGCTGGCGCAGGTTGAAACCGAGATCGTCGAGTTTCCCTTCACCGGCCATATCGACTCGAACCTTCTCGCCGATGCGATCGACCGGCACCGGATCAATGTGCTCGCGGGTATACCGGCCCATCTGCTGAGCTTTGCCGCGTGGCTCGAGCAGAATGGCCGGGCCCTCGAGGGTGTCACCGCCCTGCTCTACGCCGGCGAAAGCCTGTTTGACGCACAGTTGCAACGGCTTGAGCGGGTGTTCCCCAATGCCCGCGTGGCCTCGATCGGCTACGCCAGCGTGGACGCCGGATTCATCGGTGCCAGCCATCGTGACTGCGCTCTTGGCGAACACCGGGCTCCCGAAGGCCACGGTGTGCTGGAAATTCTCGACGAACAGACCGGTGAAGTGATCGAAGAATGCGGTCGGGTCGGGCGCCTGGTCATGACCAACCTCACGCGCCGGTTGATGCCGTTGATCCGCTACCCGGTCGGCGACCGTGCGTGCTGGCGAGAGCCGCCAGGCACGTCGGGGCGCAAGTTCGCGCTGATGGGCCGCTGCGCCGACAGCCAGAGGGTGCGCGTGGGCATTCTGACTCTGCTGCCGCAATCGATTGGCGAGACCGTGCTGCGCATCACCGGCAGCGACGATTGGCAACTGGTCATCGAGCAGGATGACGCCGTGGATATCCTGCGCCTGCACTGGGCGCCGGACGCCCTGACACCGGCAAACGCTGAAGCCGACCAGACGCTGCACAGTGCCTTGATCGAAGATTATCCGTTGATCAGGCAACTGAGCGCCGATCACCTGCTGGTATTGCAGATTCGCTGCTGCAAGGTTCAGGAACTGGCACGCCATCCACGCTCCGGCAAACGGCAACACGTGCTCGATCGGCGCGTCTACAACGGCTCTGGCCAGGGGACCTGCTGATGGACGCGATCACCCTGCGAGGCTACCGCACCAGTGACGCCCCGGCCGTCAGCCACCTGTTCAGAAAGATCTATGGCGACCATTACGCTCAGCCGCATGTTTATCTGCCCCGCATGATCAGCCAGAACTATGCCGACCGCCGCTGGCACTCGTTAGTAGCGGTGGCGAACGGTCAAGTGGCAGGTCACTCCGCGTTGATTCTCGACAAAGGATCATCCCTCGCCGAACTGGCCCTGAGCGTGGTAGATCCGCAGATCCGTGGGCAAAACGTCGCCACGCAAATGGGCCGGCATTTGCTGATCCATGCGCAGGCGCTGGGTTATCAGGGGGTCACGATCAAGCAAATGACCCATCACCCCTACACCCAGAAAATGGCCGCCGGCCTTGGTTTTCACAACACCGGCGTGTTGCCCGATCACGCACCGTCGCCCTTTGGCGGCGCGGTGACGGAATCGCTCGTGCTGGGTTACGCCCCGGGCGATGGTTATCAGCGCCCGTTGCCGGCCTTGACCTGGCCGGATGAATGCCGTGAGTTCATGCAGCAGATGTGCGACGTGTTCGGAACGCGGGTGAACGTGTCGCCCTGGGTCGGCGCACCGGCGCAGCTGGAACAGCGCTGGGGGCGATACGACGGGGTATTCAACGAAGTGGACGACAGTTTGCTCAAGCAGCTGCAACAACTGCCCGACCATTGGCTGATTTCGATCAGGCTCAGGCTGGCGCAGGGTTTCGACAATGCCTGGCGCCGGTTATCGACGATGGGTTTCGTGTTCAGCGGACTGGCGCCCGATGAACGAGGCGCTGGATGGCTGGCGTTGTTTCATCGGGGGTTCCAGCCCAAATCGCTGATATTGCATTGCCCGCAAATGCAGCGACTGCATGACGATATGCAGCGGCAGATCGCCTCGCCCTCTAAACTCCACGCTTGCGGCAATCGCCCATAAACGAAAGAGCCCGCCCCGTTACCTGGGCGGGCTCTGTCTGTCATGCCTTGGCTTTTATACCTTGATCGGTAGGAGGCTTGCGCTCCCCGCCCTGACCATAAGTCTGCAGGTTCTGCAGTACATAAATGGCTTTCTTGTACTCGGGGATCAACGTATTCGCGTACTTGTTGCCCTTGAGATTGTTGTTCTGGATGGTATCCAGCTGCGTTGCGAAGTACTCCAGCGCATTGAACTTGGCATCCGGGTCCTTCTGTATGCCGAAGCGATCAAACTTGTCGCCGGCATTGAGCAGGGTCATGGACGTGATCTCGGAAATCAGGCCCCGGCCACGCAGCATTGCACTGAGACTGCCCAACTGCTTGGCAGAAACATTGGTGGGATCGAAACCCTTGATGTTCTTGTGCAGCCCCTGTTTGTCCATCTCCGCGATGCTGATCGCGTTGGGATCGTTGCCGACCAGGGCCAGCATCTGCTTGACCTTCACGCTTTGAGAAACCGGTTTGCTCGAGCTGCCTGTGTCTCGAACCAGCAAACCCGCCTTGGGTTGCCAGGCACCGGTATATCCGATAGTCATGAGCAAGCTCCTTGCGAGGAAAACATGAAAAATTCCTTGTTGAACCACATTTGAGTTGCCCGGAGTATCGGCCGGCAAACTAATGGCACCAACTCCTTTCTGCACTTTTTTACAATTTTTGTACATTCACGATACAAATCGGCAACAGCCCCGGAAATACGGGACTAGAGCGTTCATGACAAGGTGATGAAAGTGGGTTTATTGCTCTAATGTTCGGGACGGTTAGTTCCCGTGTATCAGGCCAGATACCTTCCTTTGGTCGGGATCGGCTCTTTTAGGACGAAAGTACCTAAAGCTTCCCGAGTACCCGACGATACGTTAGGAAACCCGCGCTGTTTTTCCCCTGCCCACAATAAGAATCCCTGCTCAAGGACCGGTTTCCATGCCCGCATTCCGCACCATTCAGGCTCGCTACACGCTGTTTCTGGTTCTGTTCATTCTGTTGTTGTCGGTGCTGACCGTGGTTGGCATCAGCCAGTTGGTCGCGCCCAAGCTGCGCCATACCGAAGAACAGGTCGTGCTCAACCGCATCGCTGAAGTGGCCGAGCAGATCCAGGGCGAATTGAACAAGGTCCAGGCGCAACAGCGCAGCATCACCCAGACCATTCCGCTGCTCGACAGCGCGGCCATCGACACGGTGTTGCCGGGGCTGGTGGATCAATACGGCGAACTCAAAGTATTCGGCGGCGGCATCTGGCCGCTGCCCGGCCAGCGTGAGGCCGGGCGCAACAAGTTCAGTACGTTCTGGCACCGGGATGCCTCCGGCAAACTGGCGGTGAACACCTTCTGGAACAGCGACGCGGCCCCCAATTATTATGACCAGAGCTGGTACAAGGGCGGCATGCAAACCCCGCGCGGCCAGTGCGCGTGGGCCGCTGCCTATAAAGATGACGCCAGCGCCGAACCGCGCACCAACTGCGCCATGGCCATCCAGAAAAACGGCAGCGCCTGGGGCGTCTCGACCATCGACGTGACCCTGGGCTTCTTCAACGATCTGGTGGCGCGCAAGGAAAAAGACCTCAACGCCGAAATGCTGATTGTCGAGGCCGACGGCAAGATCATCAGCAACAGCTCGCGCATCAGCGGGCCGATCGTGCTGAAGAACATCAGCGAACTGGCCGGCGGCTCGACCTTCGCCAGCCAGGTCAAGGCCGGGCTGCAAAACCGTGAGCAGGCGCAGCGCGTCGAATTCGACAACAACGGGGAAGCCAGCACGTTCTTCATGCGCCCGATCGAAGGCACCCCGTGGTTCCTCGCCACCGCGCTGCCGACCAAAATGCTCACCGCCCAGCGTGACGACGTGCTCAGCAGCCTGAGCCTGTTGCAGATTCCGCTGGTGATCCTGCTGGTGCTGTTGCAGGTCTACGCGATCCGCCAACTGGTCTCGCGCATGAAAGCGCTGAAAGCCAACATCGATTCGCTGTCCAGCGGCGATGCCGACCTGACCCGGCGCATCACCATTCGCGCTGAAGATGAACTCGGTGCCATCGGGCATTCGGTCAACACCTTCATCGCCTACCTGCAGAACATGATCGGCGAGGTCACCCAGGCCACCGGCGCCATGGCTTCGAGCCTCGACAACCTGCAACGCACCTCGGCGCACACCAGCCAGATTCTGCTGCGCCACGCTTCGGAAACCGACCAGACCGTTACCGCGATCAACGAAATGAGCTCGACCGCCGAAAGCGTCGCGCAAAATGCCGCCGAAACCGCCGCTTTCACCCAGCGCGCCAATGAAAACGCCGACCGTTCCCGCATTGTGGTCGGTGAAGCGTCCGGCAGCGTGGTGGCGTTGATCGACGAAGTGGCCAGCGCCACCCACAAAGTCGAAAGCATGCAGCAGGACGCCCAGCGCATCACCGAAATCCTCGGCGTGATCGGCGCCATTGCCGGCCAGACCAACCTGCTGGCGCTCAACGCGGCCATCGAAGCGGCCCGCGCCGGTGAACAGGGTCGCGGTTTTGCCGTGGTAGCGGACGAAGTACGAGCCCTCGCCGCCCGCACCCAGGCCAGCACCTCCGAAATCAACGAAATGTTGACCCGTCTGACCCAGGGCGTGAGCTCGTCGGTCAGCGCCATGGAAAACACCCAGGCCAGCTGCCAGTCGGCCGCCGATGCCACGGCGCGAGTCAACAGTGGCCTCGACGAGATGGCCGGTTCGGTCAGCCACATCAACAGCCTCAGCACCCAGATCGCCACCGCCGCCGAGCAACAAAGCGCGGTCACCGAAGAGATCAACCGCAGCATGGTGCAGATCCGCCACATGGTTGATGAGCTGGTGGAAAGCGGCCAGGCCAGCGAACTCAACACCTGCCAGTTGCTGGAAGCCAATAGCAGGGTGAGCGCGATCATGGGGCGCTTCAAGGTTCGCTGACCGTTTTGTCATCTTGCGCTCAGTGGCCTGTCAGCTTTGATCTACGATCATGTTGGCAGGCCTGCCTCGTATCACTTGGAAACACTCCGTTGATGCCCGGCAGGAAAAACCGGTCAAAATGCCTTTCTTTTTTGACCGTTCCTCCTTCGAGCCGAGAGCCCTCCATGCGAAACCACCTGCGTCTGGCTGCCCTGAGCGCCCTGTTCATTTCCTCCCTGGCGCAAGCCGCCGACCTTATCCCGATCGAAGTCCACCGCGACGCCAACTGCGGCTGTTGCAAAAAGTGGATCAGCCACCTGGAAGCCAATGGCTTCAAGGTCGAAGACCACGTCGAGTCCGACATGAGCAGCTTCAAGCAGCAACACGGTGTACCGCCACGTCTGGCGTCCTGCCACACCGCAATCATCAACGGCAAATTCGTCGAAGGCCACGTCCCGGCGGAACAGGTGCTGGCCCTGAGCAAGCGTGACGACCTGCTGGGCGTTGCCGCACCGGGCATGCCAATGGGCTCGCCGGGCATGGAAATGGACGGCATGAGCGATGCGTATCAAGTGATCGGCCTCAAGAAAGACGGCGCCGATGTGGTGGTGGCGGATTACCCGGCCCATTGATGACGGCGGGTTATCTCGGGCTGTTCCTGGCCGCGTTTGGCGCAGCGACACTCTTGCCACTGCAATCGGAAGCCGTGCTGGTCGGGCTGCTGGTCAGCGATCGTTACTGGCTGTGGGGGCTGCTGGCGGTGGCGACGCTGGGCAATGTCCTGGGTTCGCTGGTGAACTGGTGGCTGGGGCGCGGGCTGGAACGGTTTCAGGACCGGCGCTGGTTTCCGGTCAGCCCGAAGCATATGGAGCGTGCCCGCGTTCACTATCAGCGTTATGGTCACTGGTCGCTGCTACTTAGCTGGTTGCCGGTGATCGGCGACCCGCTGACGTTGATCGCCGGGGTCATGCGTGAACCCCTCGGGCGCTTTCTGTTGATCGTCACCCTCGCCAAAGGCGCCCGCTACGGGGTGCTGGCGATGCTCACCCTAGGCTGGCTCGGTTGAACGATCCGGCCCGGGGATTGCCTGTGTTTAACGTCGCCCTAATCCGGCCGTTCCAGCATCGGCCGATTTCTTGTGGAGTTGTCCTATGTCTGTGTCGCTGACCCGCTGGCTGCCCGGCTTGCTGCTAACCGCCGCCCTGCCCCTGCTTGCTCACGCCGAAGGCCCGCAATACGGCCCGGAGCTGCAAGGTTTCGATTATCCCTACACCCTCAAGCACTTTGCCTTTCAGTCCCAGGGCAAGTCGCTGCAGATGGGTTACATGGACGTCGCCGCCCACGGCAAGGCCAACGGACGCACCGTGGTGCTGATGCACGGCAAGAATTTTTGCGGCGCGACCTGGGACAGTTCGATCAAGGCCCTGAGCGAGGCCGGTTACCGGGTGGTCGCCCCGGATCAGATCGGTTTCTGCACCTCCAGCAAACCCGATCACTACCAGTACACCTTCCAGCAACTGGCGGCCAACACCCAGCAACTGCTCAAGACGCTGGGCATCCAGAAAGCCACTCTGCTCGGCCACTCCACCGGCGGCATGCTCGCCACCCGTTACGCGCTGCAATACCCGGATCAGGTCGAGCAACTGGCGCTGGTCAATCCGATCGGCCTGGAAGACTGGAAAGCCCTCGGCGTGCCGTATCGCAGCGTCGATCAGTGGTATCAGCGCGAACTGAAAGTCACCGCCCAGGGCATTCGCGACTATGAACGCACAACCTATTACGACGGCCGCTGGAAACCCGAATTCGACCGTTGGGTGGACATGCTCGCGGGCCTGAGCAACGGCCCGGGCAAGACTCAGGTCGCATGGAACTCGGCGCTGATCTACGACATGATCTTCACCCAGCCGGTGTACTACGAGTTCAAAGACCTGAAGATGCCGACCCTGCTGCTGATCGGCACTTCCGACACCACGGCCATCGGCAAGGACATTGCGCCGCCGGAAGTGAAGGCGAAAATCGGTCACTACGAGGTGCTGGGCAAGCAGGTCGCGAAACTGATTCCTCAGTCCACGCTGGTGGAATTCCCCGGCATGGGCCACGCCCCGCAGATGGAAGAGCCGGCGAAGTTTCACGAGGCACTGCTGGGCTGGCTGGACAAAACCAATCCCGTTCGTTGAAGAGGTAACGCTGATGGCGGTGCAGATTGCGGTGATCGATGACTGGCAGGACGTCGCGCGGGGCGTAGTTGACTGGTCGGTGCTCGACAGTCTCGGCGAAGTCACCTTCGTCCATGAGTACCCGGCGGACAACGCCACGCTGGCCGAACGTCTGGGCCAGTTCGAAGTGATCTGCGTGATGCGCGAACGCACGCGCTTCGATGAAGACCTGCTCAAACGCTTACCGAACCTGAAGCTGCTTGTCACCGGCGGCATGCGCAACGCGGCGCTGGACATGCCGGCCGCCGCCCGCCTCGGGATCAAGGTCTGCGGCACCGACAGCTACAAACACGCGGCGCCGGAACTGACCTGGGCGCTGATCATGGCCGCCACCCGCAATCTGCTGAACGAGGCCAACGCCCTGCGCGCCGGCCAGTGGCAGCAAGGCCTGGGCGGCGACCTGCACGGCAAGACCCTCGGCATTCTCGGCCTCGGCAGCATTGGCCAGCGGGTGGCGCAGTTCGGTCAGGTGTTCGGCATGCGCGTGATCGCGTGGAGCGAAAACCTCACCGCCGAGCGCGCCGAACAGGTCGGCGTCACTTATGTCAGCAAGCAGCAATTGTTCGAACAGGCTGACGTGTTGTCGGTGCATCTGGTGCTCAGCGACCGCAGCCGGGGGCTGGTCGATGCCCAGACCCTGGACTGGATGAAGCCGACCGCGCTGCTGGTCAACACCGCGCGCGGACCGATTGTCGACGAAGCGGCGCTGATCAAAGCCTTGCAGAAACAGCGCCTCGGCGGTGCGGCCCTCGACGTGTTCGATCAGGAACCGCTGCCTGCGCTGCACCCGTTTCGCACCCTCGACAACGTGCTGGCCACGCCGCATGTCGGCTACGTCAGCCGCCAGAACTATGAGCTGTTCTTTTCGCAGATGATCGAAGACATTCAAGCCTGGTCAGCCGGGGAACCGATCCGCCTGCTCAACTGAAACTCCTCGCCTTCGCGGGCAATCCCTGCCCGCGAAGCAGCACCCGCTGTTCGCCCGCCAACACAACTGTCCGCACCGCAACAGTGCGCCCGCACTTTCCCGGCGCCCGAAATCGTGACCGGCCGGTCACCATTTTGCATCATCGACCCCGCCAAACATGCACTTCGTCGGGGCGCCCCCTCTCCCGAAGCCACGGATTTCGTGAGCCCGCAACAGATTGTCGAACAATTCATCCGATTGGCCTGGCCCGCTCTAGGATCTGGCCTAGACTGGTTTTCGCGGGGTAAAACCGGCCGGTCATAAAGTCAAAAATTCGTCGAAACTTTTGCTGATCGCGGCGGGTCATCTGATAGGCAGGGCCAAAGTGACTGGTTCAAGTCTTGCAATGGCCCTCTCACCCATTCTGCTTGCACGTGTTGGGTAGCGTTTGCTCACCGATGCGTGGCGCGTTTGCGCCCGGCCACAGGACCTGGCCATGGACATCGCTTGTTCAAGACAAGAATCAGATCAAAAAAAGACGGGAGATTCATATGATCAGTGCGGCATTGGATATTCAGGGAGAACGTGCTCATCAGCCGATGGGTGAATCGAGCACCATAAGCATTCCCGGCAGCCGGTCGATCAACGTCCCGAGCACCAAGACGCTGACCCCGGTGGCCAGCCAGAACCCGAACAAGAAAAAAGTGCTGTTCGTGACCTCGGAAATCGCCGATCTGGTGAAGACCGGCGGTCTGGGAGACGTTTCTGCCGCCCTGCCCCGCGCCATGGCGCACCTGCATGACGTCCGGGTGTTGATCCCCGGCTACCCGCAAGTGATGAACAGCGAGAATCCGATCCACATCATCGGCGAACTGGGCGGCCACGCCGCGCTGCCGCCCTGCAAGATCGGGCGCATGGACATGCCTGACGGTCTGGTCATCTATGTGTTGATCTGCCCTGAACTCTACGCTCGCGACGGCGGCCCGTATGGCGCCAACAACGGTCGCGACTGGCCGGACAACCACATCCGCTTCGCCCGTCTGGGCCTGGCCGCTGCCGATATCGCCGCCAACCTCGCACAAATCCACTGGTGCCCGGATCTGGTGCACGCCCACGACTGGCCGGCCGGGCTGGCGCCTGCTTATATGCACTGGCGCGGGCAACGCACGCCGACCTTGTTCACCATTCACAACCTCGCCTATCAAGGCGTGACCAGCCTGGGCTCGTGCCCGGAACTCGGGATTCCCGCCCATGCCCTGCAACAGGAAGGCATGGAGTTCTACGGCAAGATGTCGTTCCTCAAGGCCGGCATGGCCTATTCGAGCCACATCACCACGGTCAGCGCCACCTACGCGCAGGAAATCACCACTCCGGATTTCGGCTGCGGTCTGGACGGTTTTCTCGCCGCCAAGACCCAGCAAGGTTTGCTCAGCGGCATTCCCAACGGCATTGATGAGAGCTGGGACGCTGCCACCGACCCGCATCTGTTCGCGCCATTTGCCATCGGCGACTGGGAAGGCAAGGCCATCAACGCCGCCCACGTGCGCGAACTGTTCGGCCTGAACGAGTCCGAAGGTCCTCTGTTTGCAGTGGTCTCGCGTCTGGTCTATCAAAAAGGCCTCGACCTGACCGAAGCGGTATCGGAATACATCGTCCAGAACGGTGGCCAGATCGCGATCATCGGCCGTGGCGAACCGGAAGAAGAACAGGCCATGCGCGAGCTGGCGCTGCGCTTCCCCGGGCAGATCGGCGTGCGCATCGGCTTCAATGAAACCGACGCCCGACGCATGTTTGCCGGCAGCGATTTCCTGCTGATGCCATCGCGGTATGAACCCTGCGGTCTGAGCCAGATGTACGCCCAGCGTTTCGGTTCGTTGCCGGTGGCACGCAACACTGGCGGGCTGGCCGACACCATTGAAAACGGCGTCACCGGTTTCCTGTTCAACGAATCGACCGCGGACAGCTACCGCGAAGCCCTGAGCCGCGCGTTCAAGGTGTTTGCGTTCCCGGACCTGCTGCACGCAATGCGTTGCCGGGCGATGGCCGCGCCGTTCAACTGGTGCAAGGCGGTCGAACCCTACGCCGAACTCTACGAACAACTGGTGGCCAAGGCGCTGGGTAAAACGCACCACAAATAACCAGGGAGGTTTTCAACGATGCCGTCACGGACACCTGAAAGCTGGCCCCACGGCGCGATCATGCTGGATGCCGACCACACGCAATTCGCGTTGTGGGCGCCGGATGCGTTTTTCGTCAGCGTCGAGCTGGGCAACGGCCAGTCCCTGCCCATGCTGCCCCAGGGCGATGGCTGGTTTGTCATCAAGACCCGCTGCCCCGCCGGCAGCCGCTACCGTTTCAATATCGACGGCGAACTGGAGGTGCCCGACCCGGCCTCCAGAGCGCAGGACGGTGACCTCGACCGCCACAGTGTGGTGGTCGATCCGCACCTCTATTCCTGGCGCAACACCACCTGGCAAGGTCGGCCGTGGAACGAAGCGGTGATCTACGAATTGCATGTCGGTGCGCTCGGCGGGTTCGCCGAAGTCGAGCAGCATCTGGCGCGTCTGGCCGGGCTGGGCGTCACCGCCATCGAACTGATGCCGATCGCGCAGTTTCCCGGCGATCGCAACTGGGGCTACGACGGCGTGCTGCATTACGCACCGCAGGCCAGTTACGGCACGCCGGAACAACTCAAACACCTTATCGACAGCGCCCACGGTTATGGCCTGGCAGTGATTCTCGACGTGGTCTACAACCACTTCGGCCCCGACGGCAATTACCTGCACCGCTACGCCAAGGGCTTTTTCCGCGAAGACAAACACACGCCGTGGGGCGCGGCTATCGACTTTCGTCGTCGCGAAGTGCGGGACTTCTTCGTCGAAAACGCCTTGATGTGGCTGCTGGAATACCGTTTCGACGGCCTGCGACTGGACGCGGTGCATGCCATACAAAGCCCGGACTTTCTGCCTGAACTCGCACATCGCATACGTCAGCAGATCGACCCCGCCCGCCATGTGTGGCTGACCATCGAGAACGAACTCAACCAGTCGAGCCTGTTGGAGGAAAACTATGACGCGCAGTGGAACGACGACGGCCATAACGCCCTGCACGTGTTGCTGACCGGTGAAACTGACGCCTATTACGCGGACTATGCACTGCAACCCACCGAGCAATTGGCCCGCTGCCTGAGCCAGGGTTTCGTGTTTCAGGGGCATATCACCCGCCACGGCGAACCCCGCGGCGAGCCAAGCGAGCATCTGCCCTCCACGGCGTTCGTGCTGTTCCTGCAGAACCATGACCAGATCGGCAACCGCGCCTTCGGCGAGCGCCTGCATCAATTGGCCGACCCGCGCGCGGTGGAGGCTGCGACAGCGCTGTTGTTGCTGTCGCCGATGATTCCCCTGATGTTCATGGGCGACGAATACGCCGCCGAACAGCCGTTCCTGTTCTTCACCAGCCACCATGGCGAACTGGCGAAACTGGTGCGCGAAGGCCGGCGCAACGAGTTTGCCGCTTTCAGTGCTTTCTCCGATCCGCACAAGCGCGAGCAGATTCCCGATCCGAACGCCGAGCAAACGTTTCACGCCTCACAACCGCGGCTGGTCGGCAGCGGCACAGCTCGGCAACGGGAGACGTTGGCGCTGTACCGCCAACTGCTGCAATTGCGCCATCAATACATCATTCCCAACCTGTCCGGAACGCAGGCACTCGGCGCCCAGGTGCTGGGGCCCGGGGCGGTCAGCGCGCGCTGGCGGCTGGGCGATGGCAGCGAGCTGCGAATCGACCTGAACCTCAGCGATACGCCAGTGGTCAACCTTCCACAGGCTGATTCGGTGTGGCTGTTTCGTCAGCCATCCGACGCTGGCCTGTCGGATGAGGGGCAACTGCCCCCGTATTGCGCGCTCGTCAGCCTCACGGCCGCAACCCCTTTGCCACCCCTGGATGGAGAGCGCCTATGAGCGATGCGCAACTGGAAATTCTCGCCAGCCGAGCCGGCCTTGCCGTCGACTGGATTGACGCCAACGGCCGACCGCAAAAAGTCGCCCCGGCGGTGCTGCGCAATGTTCTGACCGGCCTCGGTCACCCGGCCGGAACGGCCCAGGAAATCGACGCCAGCCTGCTCGAACTGCAACAGGTGCAGGAAAATCGCCATCTGCCACCGCTGCTCACTGCCGACGCCGGCGTGGGCGTGGACCTGGCCCGTTATTTCGAACCCGAAACCCCTTGCGAGATTCACCTTGAAGACGGCTCGCGCCTGAACCTGAAGCTGGATGCCGAGGCCGTGTTGCCCGGCGAGATTCCGGTCGGCTATCAGCAAGTGCACATCGCCGACCAGCAATTCACCCTGGCCGTAGCACCGGAACGCTGCTTCAGCGTGGGTGACGCGGTGGACAGCCCGATACCTCGCGCGTGGGGCCTGAGCGTGCAGCTGTATGGCCTGCGCCGCCCCGGCGATGGCGGTTTCGGCGACACCCAGGCCCTGGAAGAACTGGCCCGGGTGGCCGGCGAGCGCGGTGCCGATGCCTTGGCGATCAGCCCGCTGCACGCGATGTTCAGCGCCGACACCGGGCGCTACAGCCCTTACTCGCCGTCCAGTCGGCTGTTTCTCAATGCGCTGTACGCCGCACCCGGCGCGATACTCGGCGAGCGCGCGCTGCGCGATGCGATTGAGGCGGCCGGCCTGACCGATCAGTTCGAGCAACTGGAAAACCTGAAACTGATCGACTGGCCGAAAGCCGCCGAGGCCAAACTGAAACTGCTGCAAGCCCTGTACGACGGCTTCATCAGCGGCGAGCACCCGTTACATGCGGATTTCTCCAACTTCCGCGATGCCGGCGGCGAAGCGCTGGAAAACCACTGCCGCTTCGAAGCCATTCAGGAAATGCGCGCCGCCAGTGGCGAAAACCTCGATTGGCGCCAATGGCCGGAACACTGGCATGACCCGCGCGGCGCCGCCCTTGGCGCGTTTGCCGAAGAATACGCCGAGCGCATCAGCTACTTCGCGTTCTGCCAGTGGTTGATCCACCGCTGCCTCGAACGCGCCCAGACCGCCGCCCGCAGCGCCGGCATGGGCATCGGCCTGATTGCGGACCTGGCCGTGGGTGCGGACGGTGCCGGCAGTCAGGCCTGGAGCTTTCAGGATGAATTGCTCGCCTCGCTGACCGTCGGCGCACCGCCGGACATCCTCAATCGCTCGGGCCAGGGCTGGGGCATTTCCGCGTTTTCCCCGGAAGGTCTGGTGCGCAACGGTTTTCGCGCGTTCATCGACATGCTGCGCGCCAACTTCGCCCACGCCGGCGGGTTGCGTATCGACCATGTCATGGGCCTGCAACGGTTGTGGGTGATCCCCAACGGCGCGGTCCCGGCGGACGGCGCCTACCTGTATTACCCAGTGGATGACCTGCTGCGTCTGCTGACCCTCGAATCCCATCGCCATCAAGCGATCGTGCTCGGCGAAGACCTCGGCACCGTGCCCGATGGTCTGCGGGAAAAACTCGTCGCCCGGGCCATGCTCGGCATGCGCGTGTTGTTGTTTGAACAGGACAACACCCATTTCAAGCCGATCCTCGACTGGCCGGACAACGCCCTCGCCACCACCAGCACCCACGATCTGCCGACCCTCAACGGCTGGTGGCATGGCCGCGACATCGACTGGAACGCGCGGCTCGGGCTGATCGACGCCAATGGCGAAATCGACTGGCGCCGTTACCGCGAACGCGAGCGTGAAGGCCTGCGCGGTGCCCTGAGCCAGGACCCGCAAAACTTTCGCGAGGAATCTCACGAAGCCGATCAGGTGGTCGACGCCGCTGTACGTTTCCTCGGCCACACCCGGGCGCCGCTGGTGCTGTTGCCACTGGAAGATGCGCTGGGGCTCGACGAACAGGCCAACCTGCCCGGCACCATCGACACCCACCCAAACTGGTCGCGTCGCTTGCCGGGCACCAGTGAAGCGCTGCTCGACGGCGTTGACGCCGCACGACGCCTGGAACTGCTGGCTTGCGCGCGTCTTCAGGCAGCCGAGCGTGACCGATGAGTGCACTGCCTATCCAGACACTGCGCGCCACGGTCCGCCTGCAATTTCATCGCGGTTTTACCCTTGATCAGGCGGTGCCACTGGTGCCGTATTTCGCCCGACTCGGCATCAGCCACATTTATGCCTCGCCGCTGCTCGCCGCCCGCGCGGGCTCGATGCATGGCTACGACGTGGTCGACCCGACCCGGGTGAATCCGGAACTCGGCGGCGAGCCGGCATTGCGCCGTCTGGTCGCCAGCCTGCGCGAACACGGCATGGGGCTGATCCTCGACATCGTCTCCAATCACATGGCAGTCGGTGGCGGCGACAACCCGTGGTGGCTCGACCTGCTGGAATGGGGACGGCTCAGCCCCTACGGCGAATTCTTCGACATTCAGTGGCACTCGCCCGACCCGTTGATGGAAGGCCAGTTGCTGCTGCCATTTCTCGGCAGCGATTACGGCGTCGCGCTACAGGACGCGACCCTGCCGCTGGTGTTCAACGCAGAGAGCGGCACCTTTCATGTCGAGCATTACGAACATTACTTTCCGATCTGCCCCGGCGATTACGGTGAACTGCTCAAATCCGATGACGCCCCGAATGAAGCGCTCAAGGCCCTCGCCGACCGCTTCAGCGCGCTCAGTTACCAGACCGACGCCCGCTCGCTGGCCCTCCCGCTCAAGGAAGAACTTCAGCAACTGGCCAGCGACCCGCAAATCCTCCAGGCCATCCAGCGCAACCTGACCCACTACGATTCGAAGACCGGAGAAGGTTTTCAGCGCCTGCATCAATTGCTGGAGCGGCAAAGCTATCGCCTGGCGAGCTGGCGCACGGCGGCGGATGACATCAACTGGCGGCGCTTCTTCGACATCAACGAACTCGGCGGTTTGCGCGTCGAACGCCCGGCGGTGTTCGAGGCCACCCACGGCAAGATCTTCCAGTTGATCGGCGAAGGCTTGATCGACGGCCTGCGCATCGACCACATCGACGGCCTCGCCGACCCGCGCAGTTACTGCCGCAAACTGCGCCGCCGCCTCGACCACCTGGCACCGGGCCGACACTTGCCGATCTACGTCGAGAAGATCCTCGGCGACGGCGAAACCCTGCCCACCGACTGGTCCGTGGACGGCAGCACCGGTTATGAATTCATGAACCAGCTGTCGCTGCTGCAACACGATCCGGACGGCGAACATGTGCTTGGCGATCTGTGGAAACGCCGCACCGAGCGTCCCTCTGCGTTTATCGAAGAAGCGCAGCTGGCGCGCCAGCAGATCCTCAACGGCTCGCTGGCCAGCGATTGCGAAAGCGTCGCCCAGGCCCTGCTGCAAGTGGCGCGTGATGACCTGATGACCCGAGACCTCACGCTCGGCTCGATTCGTCGGGTGTTGCAGGCGCTGATCGTGCACTTCCCGGTCTATCGCACCTACATCACCCCGATGGGCCGCTCGGCGCGGGACGAGGTGTTTTTCCAGCAGGCCATGGACGGTGCGCGGCAGACATTGAGCGAAGCCGATTGGCCGGTGCTCGACTCTGTAGCCGGTTGGCTTGGCGGCCAGCCGTGGCGACGCAAGCCCCGTGGCCGTTCGCGCAAGATTCTGAAGCATGCCTGCGTGCGCTTTCAGCAACTCACTTCACCGGCCGCCGCCAAAGCGGTGGAAGACACCGCGCTGTATCGCTCGGCGGTGCTGCTGTCGCGCAATGACGTCGGCTACAACACCGAGCAGTTCAGCGCGCCGGTCAGCGACTTTCACGCGGTGAACCAGCAACGTCTGGCGAGCTTCCCGGACAACCTGCTGGCCACCGCCACCCACGACCACAAACGCGGCGAAGACACCCGCGCGCGGCTGGCCGTGCTCAGCGAACGCAGCCACTGGTACGCCGAACAGATCGAACTGTGGCGCGCCCTCGCCCGGCCGCTGCGTCATGACGATCAGCTGCCGTCGTCGGCGGACGAATTGATCCTCTATCAGGCGCTGCTCGGCAGTTGGCCGCTGGACCTGCGCGACGACGATCAGGCCGGTTTCGCCGACTACGCCAAACGAATCTGGCAGTGGCAGCAGAAAGCCCTGCGCGAAGCCAAGCTGCAAAGCAGCTGGAGCGCGCCGAACGAGGCTTACGAAAACGCAGCTCAAGCGTTTACCGAACAATTGCTGCTGGCCCCCGAAGGCGAACTGCTGCGCGGGGCGCTGGCCAAGACCGTCAACAGCATCGCTGCGGCCGGCGCCCTCAACGGTCTGGCGCAAACCTTGCTGCGCATGACGGTGCCGGGGATACCGGATCTGTACCAAGGCAACGAGTATTGGGATTTCAGTCTGGTCGATCCGGACAACCGCCGGCCGGTGGACTACGGTCTGCGCGAACAGACCCTGACGGCGACGCCCGCAGAGGAACTGTTGTCCGGTTGGCGAGACGGGCGAATCAAGCAGGCCTTGATCGCCCAGGTGCTGCAGTTGCGCACCGAACACAGCGAATTGTTCCGCCGCGGTTCGTACCAGGCCCTCGAGGTGCTGGGCAGCCAGGCGCACAACGTGCTCGCGTTTGCCCGCGAGCATGGGGAGCAACGGGTCATCGTGATCGTGCCGATCCGTTGCGCAACACTGCTGGAAAACAGTGCCCTACCCATGGTCGATGCGCTGCGCTGGGGCGATACGCGGGTGGTTTTACCGTTCGACGCCTCTGACGAAAATCTGAAGGGACTTTTTTCGAGCACCGCAGTCACAAAAAACAGGGAGCTGCAGGTCAGCACCGCGCTGGGGGATTTCCCGGTCAATCTGCTTATCCAACACGTCTAGCAGCATGAGTTCAGTTCAGGAGCATTGCGATGAGTACCGACGATAAACGCATCCGCGAATTCGCCTATCAGATCTGGGAATCCGAAGGTAAACCCGAAGGCCAGGAAGCGCGCCACTGGGAGATGGCGCGCAAACTGGCCGAATCCGAGGCGCTGGCACCAAAAAAATCGCCCAAGGCTGCCGGCAGTAAAACCGCCGGCAAGACCGCCACCAGTAAAGCTGTCGATGGCAAGGCGCCCGCCGCCAAGCCCAAGGCCACGACGGCCAAGGCCAAGCCAGCCAGTGCCGCCAAGGTCATTCCCCCGGGCGAAAAAGCCGCCGAGAAAAAGCCCCGCGCGCCGCGCAAGCCGCCAGCGGTCTGACGCGTCCCGAACCGTTGAATTGAACGACCGTGTGGCGGGTTCGCTCGCCACCGAGGGCGCACTCGTCCTCGAAAAAATGCCAACCCCCGATTTTTTGCAGGAGCACCTATGACCCGTCCAAAGAAAGCCGAGCCCGCCGCGCACGCCGAACCCTCGCGCATCCGTGAAGGCCTGCCCTTCCCGCTCGGCGCAACCTGGGATGGTCTGGGGGTGAACTTCGCGCTGTTTTCCGCCAACGCCACCCGGGTCGAACTGTGCATTTTCGACGATGCCGGCGAAGTCGAACTCGAACGCATCGAACTGCCGGAATACACCGATGAGATCTACCATGGCTATCTGCCCGATGCACATCCGGGCCTGATTTACGGCTACCGGGTCTACGGCCCGTACGACCCGGCCAACGGCCATCGCTTCAATCACAACAAATTGCTGATCGACCCGTACGCCAAGCAACTGGTGGGCGAGTTGAAATGGTCCGAGGCGCTGTTCGGCTACACCATCGGCCACCCCGACGCCGACCTCAGTTTCGACGAGCGCGACAGCGCGCCCTTCGTCCCCAAGTGCAAAGTCATCGACCCGGCGCACACCTGGGGCCACGACCATCGCGTCAGCGTGCCGTGGGACAAGACCATCATTTACGAAACCCACGTGCGCGGCATCAGCATGCGCCACCCTTCCGTGCCGGAGAACGTGCGCGGGACGTTTGCCGGGCTGATGGTCGACGACGTGCTGGAACACATCCGCAAACTCGGCGTGTCGACCGTCGAGCTGCTGCCGATCCACGCCTTCGTCAACGACCAGCACCTGCTGCACAAAGGCATGACCAATTACTGGGGCTACAACAGCATCGCGTTCTTCGCCCCGGACCCGCGCTACCTGGCCAGCGGCAAGATTGCCGAGTTCAAGGAAATGGTCGCGCACCTGCACGACGCCAATCTCGAAGTGATTCTCGACGTGGTCTACAACCACACCGCCGAAGGCAACGAGCAAGGCCCGACCCTGTCGATGCGCGGGATCGACAACGCCTCGTACTACCGTTTGATGCCGGACGACAAGCGCTTCTACATCAACGATTCCGGCACCGGTAACACCCTCGATTTGAGCCACCCGTGTGTGCTGCAAATGGTCACCGACTCGCTGCGCTACTGGGCCAGCGAAATGCATGTCGACGGCTTCCGTTTCGATCTGGCGACTATTCTCGGCCGCTATCACGACGGTTTCGATGAACGTCACAGCTTCCTCGTCGCCTGCCGTCAGGACCCGGTGCTGCGTCAGGTGAAAATGATCGCCGAGCCCTGGGACTGTGGCCCCGGTGGCTATCAGGTGGGCAACTTCCCGCCGGGCTGGGTCGAGTGGAACGACAAGTTCCGCGACACAGTGCGCGCGTTCTGGAAAGGCGACGACGGCCAGCTCGCCGACTTCGCCAGCCGCATGACCGCCTCCGGGGAGATGTTCAACCAGCGCGGTCGCCGGCCTTATTCGTCGGTGAATTTCGTCACCGCCCACGACGGTTTCACCCTCAACGATCTGGTGTCCTACAACGACAAGCACAACGAGGCCAACGACGAAAACAATCAGGACGGCAGCAACAACAACCTGTCCTGGAACCACGGCGTCGAAGGCCCCACCGACGACCCGGAAATCAATGCGCTGCGCCACCGGCAGATGCGCAATTTCTTCGCCACCTTGCTGCTGTCCCAAGGCACGCCGATGCTGGTGGCCGGCGACGAATTCGCCCGCACCCAGGACGGCAACAACAACGCCTACTGCCAGGACAGTGAGATCGGCTGGGTCAACTGGGATCTGAGCGAGGACGGCAAGGCGCTGCTGAAATTCGTCAAACGCCTGATCAAGTTGCGCCTGGCCTACCCGATCCTGCGGCGCGGGCGTTTTCTGGTCGGCGAATACAACGAGGACATCGGGGTCAAGGACGTCACCTGGCTCGCGCCGGACGCCACCGAGATGACCACCGAACACTGGCATGACGCGCACAACCGCTGCATGGGCATGTTGCTCGACGGCCGCGCCCAGGAAACCGGGATTCGCCGCAAGGGCGCCGACGCCACGCTGCTGCTGGTGGTCAACGCCCATCACGACATCGTCAACTTCACTTTGCCGGAAGTGCCTGAAGGCAGTTTCTGGACCTGCATGATCGACACCAATCAGCCATCGATCCGTGGGCAGGAACGCTTCACGTTCGGCCACGAGTATTCGGTCACCGGCCGCTCGCTGCTGCTGTTCGAACTGCAACGCGAAGAAGAGGACTGACATGGACTTGCCCGGCAACCTCTCACGGCACACCCCGGATTACCGCGACACCGCCGCCCTCGGCACGTGTCTGCGGGAAATGGTCGAGGCCGGCCTCGACCGTCTGCCATTGCCCGGCAGCGGTCGTACGCTGGAGCGCTGGCAACGGCTGTCCGAGGTCGGCGGGCATGATCTGGGCCTGTGCAAACTCTACGAAGGCCATACCGATGCGTTGGCGATCATCGAGCAACTCGGTGGCTCGCCGACACCCGGCAGCACGTGGGGCATGTGGGCAGCCGAACCACCGCAGGCGCGGGTCCGGGTCAGCCGTTCGTGGCAACTGGTGCGGCTGAACGGGCGCAAGGCCTGGTGCTCCGGGGCGGCGGTGCTCAGTCATGCCCTGCTCACGGCGTGGGATGAGGATGATCGCCAGCAACTGGTGGCCGTGGCCCTCGATCAACCAGGCGTGACCGTGACCGATCAGGGCTGGCAAGCGGTCGGCATGGCGGCCACCGGCAGCGTCGAGGTGCTGTTCGATGATGTCGAGGCCCAGGCGATCGGCGACCCCGGCGACTACCTGCAACGTCCGGGTTTCTGGCACGGCGGAATCGGGATCGCCGCCTGCTGGTACGGCGCCGCGAGGGAGATCGGCGAACGCTTGCGCCAGCAATGTGCGCGACGTGAAGAACCCCACGCGCTGGCCAGTCTCGGCGCCGTCGACAGCGCCTTGCACGGTGCAGCTCAAGCGCTGCGCGTCAGCGCTCTGGACATCGACTGCCATCCCCACAGCAACGCCGAATTGCTGGCCCGCCGCGTACGCGCGGTGGTCGAGGATGCCGCCGAACAGGTGATCCGCGAGACCGGTCGGGCCCTCGGCGCCGGGCCGTTCTGCAAGGATCCGCACTTTGCCCGTCTGGCAGCCGACTTGCCGGTGTATCTGCGCCAGAGCCATGCCGAGCGTGATCTGGCAGCACTGGGCCAATTGATTGCGCAGCAACCGCGCGAGGGTTGGGCCCTATGAAACGCAATCCGATCGTCGGCGAGGGAACTTCCCTGCAGGAATGGCAGGGCTCACGTCATCTGGCGGCGGTGGACAGCATCGACATTCTGGATCTGGTCCCGCCGGGATCGCGGGCGGTGGTAATCGCGCCGCACCCGGACGATGAAGTGCTCGGTTGCGGCGGACTGTTGCAACGGCTCGCTGAGGCGGGACGTACCCTGCAACTGATCTCGGTCACCGATGGCAGCGCCAGTCATCCGGGTTCGGATCGCTGGCCAGTGGAGCGCCTGAGCGTCGTGCGCCCGCAGGAATCCGCCGAAGCCCTGCGTCGCCTCGGTCTGCCCATGCACCAGTTGCAGTGGCTGCGCGGCGGCTTTCCCGACACCCAGGTCGCCGCGCGCGAGTCGATGCTGTGCGAATACCTGACCCGCTATCTGCAACCCGACGACGTGATCTTCACCACCTGGCGCGAAGACGGCCACAGCGACCACGAAGCCGTCGGCCGCGCCAGCGTCGAAGCGGCCCGGCGCGTGGGCGCGATCTGCCACGAACTGCCGGTCTGGACATGGCACTGGGCAACGCCCGAAGACGCCATCGTGCCGTGGGAGCGGGCGCGCAAAATTTTGCTCAGCCCGGCGCAAGTTGCGCGCAAGCGTCATGCGGTGCACGCCTTCGCCAGCCAGCTGGAAGGCGATCCCGACGCTGGCCTGTCTCCGGTGCTAAAGCCTTATGTCATCGATCGACTGCTGCAACCGTTCGAGCTGATCTTCCTATGAGTGTCTTTCTATGAGTGTCGAGGATCGCTACTTCGAAGGCCTGTTCAGAGGCAATAACGACCCCTGGGGCTTCCGCCAGCGCTGGTACGAACAACGCAAACGCCTCGTGACCCTGGCGGCCCTGCCCCGGCCGCACTACCGGGCCATCTTCGAGCCCGGGTGCGCCAACGGTGAACTGAGTGCAGCACTGGCCGAACGCTGCGATCGTTTGTTGTGCTGCGACACCAGCGCCGCCGCAGCCAATCTGGCGCGCACACGGTTGAGTCTGTTCGACCACGCCGAGGTGCGTCACGGGCGCTTGCCGATTGACTGGCCTGAGGAAAAATTCGATCTGATCGTCTTCAGCGAGATCGGCTACTACCTCGACCGGCAAGATCTGACGGAGGTTATCCGTCGCATCAGCGATTCGTTGACCGCGGACGGGCAATTGCTGGCCTGTCACTGGCGCCCGCCCATCGAAGATTGCCCGCTCAATGCGCGACAGGTTCACGACCTGATTCACGAACAGTTGCACCTGCCGCGATTGGTCCTGCATCAGGAAGCCGATTTCCTGCTGGAAGTCTGGAGCCGCGAACCCCGTTCGGTGGCCGCGCTGGAGGGGTTGCGATGATTGGCATCCTGATTCCTGCGCACAACGAGGAAGAGTGGCTCGATGAATGTCTGCACGCAGCTTTGCGCGCTGGCGGACATCCCATGCTGGCGGGTGAACCGGTGGAAATTCTGGTGGTGCTGGACAGCTGCACCGATCGTTCGGCGCACATCGTCAGCCAGTATCCGGTGCAAGCTTTGAGCATCGAAGCGCGCAATGTCGGCCAGGCGCGAGCCATCGGCGCGCAGCAATTGCTTGAACGCGGTGCGCGCTGGATTTCCTGCTCCGACGCCGACAGCCGGGTCGCCGAGGATTGGCTGGTGGCGCAACTGGGGCTGGGCACCGATGCCGTGTGCGGCACGGTGACCGTTGACCGCTGGCAGGACGGATTCGATGAAGCGGCGCAGATTCGCTATCACCGCGATTACCGCGCCTGCGAAGGCCATCGGCACATCCATGGCGCCAACCTGGGCGTCAGCGCGCAAGCTTATGTTCGCGCCGGCGGCTTCGAGCCGCTGTCCTGTGATGAGGACGTGCAGCTGGTGCGTCAACTCGAGCGCTCAGGGGCCAGCATCGCCTGGAGCCATCGCCCGCAAGTCATCACCAGCGCCCGTCTGGACAGCCGCGCACGCGGCGGTTTTGGCGACTATCTGCGACAGCTGGCACAGACTGAATAAAAAAAAGCGGATCAGGTTGATCTGTGACGCGACGAACCGCCCGTCTTGAGCAATACTCTGCTGCGCAGCAATCCAGGGTTCGGAGCGCTGCAGGGCTATCCACCAGCCTTCACGGGTCGCACACGCCTGGTATCACCAGCGTTTGGGCGACTGAGGGCGAGACTCAACAAGGACGTATCACTCATGAAACCGTTATCCCTCAGCGAGAGCGGCCTGCCGGCGCAGATCTGGAACAGCGCCCCGCAGCTCGACAATATTCCCGTCATCAACACCCACACTTTGGTCCCGCCCGGTGCCCGCGCAGTGGTCATCGCCCCGCACCCCGGCGATGAAGTGGTGACCTGCGGCGGCCTGCTGCAACTGCTTTCCAGCCTCGGCCATCCCTTGCAACTGCTGTCGATCACCGATGGCAGCGCCAGTCATCCGGGCTCGCGTCAGTGGTCGGAGAAACGCCTGAGCGTGTTCCGCCCGCAGGAAAGCGTCGAAGCCCTGCGCCGTCTGGGCTTGCCGATGCACAGCCTGAAATGGGTGCGCGGCGGTTTCACCGACAAAGCCCTGCTCGACCAGGAAACCCAACTGACCGATTTCATTGCCCGCTACCTGCGCCCCGGCGACGTGGTGTTCAGCACCTGGCGCGAAGACGGCACCACCGATCATGAAGTGGTCGGCCGGGCGAGTGCCAAAGCGGCACAACAGGTTGGCGCCACCTACCACGATGTGCCGGTCTGGGCCTGGCACTGGCCGGAACGGGATCAGGCGCAGATCCCGTGGCATCGCGCACGCAAGCTGCGCCTCGACACCTGGACCGTCGCGCGCAAGAGCCACGCCACCCACGCCTACGCCAGCCAGCTCAATGGCGAACCGGCGATCGGTATCGCGCCGCTGCTGCCCAAGTCGATTCTGGAGCGCATGCGCCTGCCCTACGAGATCGTCTTCGTCGATTGACGGTCCGTCGGGCGCGGGCAGCCACTCAAAGTGAACTGCCCGCGCCCGGATCAGTCGCATGAACAGGCAGTCATGATTCAGAGGAGTGAACGTGTCCAGCGATCCCAAGCGTCATGCCGTCGACGCACAGACCTCGACCCCGTCCGCCATCCATCGCCTGCGGGTGCTGACGGTCAATACGCACAAGGGTTTCACCGCGCTCAATCGACGTTTCATCCTTCCGGAGCTGCGCGAAGCGGTGCGCAGCACCTCGGCCGATCTGGTGTTTCTGCAGGAAGTGGTGGGCGAACACGAGCGGCATTCCAGCCGCTACAACGAATGGCCGCAGACCTCGCAGTACGAATTCCTTGCCGACAGCATGTGGAGCGATTTTGCCTACGGCCGCAATGCGGTGTATCCCGATGGCCATCACGGCAACGCCCTGTTGTCGAAATACCCGATCCGCGAATACCGCAACCTCGACGTCTCCATTACCGGCCCTGAACGGCGCGGGCTGTTGCATTGCGTACTGGATGTGCCGGGGCATGCCGAAGTGCATGCCATCTGCGTGCACCTGAGCCTGCTCGAAAGCCATCGGCAATTGCAGTTGCAGCTGCTATGCCAGTTGCTCGAATCGCTGCCCGACGATGCGCCGGTGATCATCGCCGGCGACTTCAATGACTGGCAGTTGCAGGGCAACGTCGCCCTCGCCCGCCGCGACTACCTGCACGAAGCCTTCGAACGTCATCACGGCCGCCCGGCCAAGACCTACCCCGCGCGGTTCCCGTTGCTGCGACTGGATCGGATTTATCTGCGCAATGCCAGCAGCCACGACCCGCAGATCCTCGGCAACAAACCGTGGACACATCTCTCGGATCATTTGCCGCTGGCGGTTGAAGTGCATTTGTAGCGCGATACTGACAGCTGTCCTCACTCACAAAGCGCTGCGAAACCGATTGCCACATTCGGTTTCGCAGACCGACTGTCGGCTATAAAACGTCTCTGCCTTGCGGGTTTCACAGCCATTGGCTCTACAAACAAGCACTTAGATAAATGCGCAAAAACATAAACTTGCATCATCTGTTTTGACCCGACCGCTCATCGTCCAATTTCTTGACGCAAGGGCTCGGGTCTTCTTAGCTCTACCTTACTACCCCCGGAAATACTACTCGGGGCGAACCTCAGGTCACTCGTCAAAACGGGCGGCCACGGGCTCGCCTCGCTCCATTCGGTCGCCCCTCGTTCGGGGTAGGAGAGACGCCAAGGCGAGATACCACATGCGCTAGCAAGGTAGAACTCCATGAAAACCTCACTCACCTCACAAGAGATCAAAGTCACGTTCTGCACCGTTTCAAGTTCTATCTTGCTGTGCTCGTCCATGGAGGCGCAGGCGGGTCCTGTGGCGGACGAGGCGACGCCCTGGTATCGCCAGGACATTCCCGTCATGACCCTCCCCGCCACGATCGTGACCCCGGGCCCGCAACGGCTGAGCCCACAGCCGGATCTGCGCGGGACAAACCTGATTACCGAAGATCTCGCCCCCTCTGCCTGGGAGCAGCTTTACGGGCCGACGTCCCGCCAGGCGCAAACCGACGTCCTCAGCCCGGGCTTCGCCACGCCCGGCACCGGCGACTTCAAGGGGCCCGCCGTACTGACCCTGAAAAGCAGCAGCGGCCACACCCAGCAGGTCGGCCTGATCGGCGGGGTCAATCAGATTCAGGGCAACAGCAACGGCCTGATCACCAGCCGCGCCCTCGCCGACCCGAACACCGACACCCTCAACCTGCAAGGCCAGAGCCTGGGCGCTTACTACAGCCTGATCGGCCCGCAGGGCTGGCACGTCGACCTGTCGGCCAGTGGCGGCCGGGTCAGCGGTTTCAGCCGTAACGAGCAAGGCGCACGCCTGGCCACCGAAGGCAGCGCGATGACGCTGTCGGTGGAAGGCGGGTTCCCGATCGGCCTGGGGGAAAACTGGGTGGTTGAACCGCAGGCGCAATTGATCAACCAGCGCATCACCCTGGACACGCCCTACGCGGGTTCGGGCAATGCGTCCTCCAGCGACATTTCATCGTGGAGCGGCCGGGTCGGTGCACGCTTGAAAGGTAGCTACGATCTGAACGGCCTGCCGGTCGAACCCTACGTGCGCACGAACTTGTGGCACACGGTGTACACCGGCAACACGGTGACGCTGGATCAAGTGGACAAGATCAGCAGCAGCCGCAAATCCTCGACCGTTGAAGTCGGACTGGGGCTGGTGGCGAGAATGACGCCGACGGTCAGCCTGTACGTCAGCGCCGATTACAGCAGCGACGTGGATGACAATGACCTGAACGGGTTGATTGGCAGCCTGGGGGTCCGGATGCGGTGGTGAAGACGATATCGCTAGCAGGCTAGCTCCCACGGTAGATTGTCAGCGTCGACTGATTATTTGTGGGAGCCAGCCTGCTGGCGAAAGCAGCGACTCGGTTATGGATCAGGCTTCCGGTTTAAGGATCAACACCGCCAGCGGCGGCAAATTCAGTTCCAGCGACAACGCCTGCCCATGGCTGGCCACCTCTTCGGTGAACGCCCCGCCCCCGTTGCCATAATTGGAACCGGCATAGGTGTCGGCGTCACTGTTGAGCAATTCCTTCCAGCGCCCGGCGAACGGCACACCGACGCGATACGACTGGCGTGGCACCGGGGTGAAGTTGGCCACCACCAGCACCGGCGTTCCGTCCTTGCTCCAGCGCAGCCATGCGTAAACGCTGTTGATCGCATCGTCACCGATCAACCACTGGAAGCCTTGCGGCGCATCGTCCTGCTCGTGCAGCGCCGGCTCTTCGCGGTAGAGCCGGTTGAGGTCGCCGACCAGCTTCTGCACGCCTTTGTGCTCCGAGTATTGCAGCAGATACCAGTCGAGCTGCTGATCGTGATTCCACTCGCGCCACTGGCCGAACTCGCAGCCCATGAACAGCAGCTTCTTGCCCGGATGGGTCCACATGAAACTCAGATAAGCCCGCAGGTTGGCGAATTTCTGCCAACGGTCGCCGGGCATCTTGTCGATCAGCGAATGCTTGCCGTGCACCACTTCGTCGTGGGAAATCGGCAGGATGAAACGCTCGGACCAGGCGTAGACCAGACCGAAACTCAACTCGTTGTGGTGATGGGCGCGGTACACCGGATCCTGCTGGATGTAATGCAGCGAATCATGCATCCAGCCCATGTTCCATTTATAGGCAAACCCGAGACCGCCCTGCTGGGTGCTCTGGCTGACGCCCGGCCACGCCGTGGATTCCTCGGCGATCACCAGCGCGCCCGGTGCTTCCAGCGCCACCACATCGTTCAAGTGCCGCAGGAAGTCGATGGCTTCCAGGTTCTCGCGACCGCCATGGCGGTTCGGCACCCACTCGCCAGCCTTGCGCGAATAGTCGCGATAGAGCATCGACGCCACCGCGTCGACTCGCAGACCGTCTACGTGGAAATGCTTCAACCAGTGCAGCGCCGACGCCAGCATGTAGCCGTGCACTTCGGTGCGGCCGAGGTTGTAGATCAGCGTGTCCCAATCCTGGTGGAAGCCTTCCAGCGGGTTGCCATATTCGTACAGCGCCGTGCCGTCGAACTGCGCCAGACCGTGGGTATCGGTCGGGAAATGCGCCGGCACCCAGTCGAGAATCACACCGATGTCGGCCTGATGGCAGGCGTTGATGAACGCCGCGAATTCATCCGGCGTGCCATAACGGGCGCTCGGGGCGAATTGCGACAGCAACTGATAACCCCAGGAACCGCCGAACGGGTGCTCCATGATCGGCATCAGTTCGATGTGGGTGAAACCCAGCTCCTTCACATACGGAATCAAACGCTCGGCCAGCTCCGGCCAGGTGTACTGGCGGGCCACTTCGCCGAGGTCGTCGAGTTCGCATTGCCAGGACCCGGCGTGCAATTCATAGATCGACAGCGGCGCATTGTGCTGCTGGCGCTCACGACGACCAGTCATCCAGTCCTGATCCTGCCAGTCGATCTGCAACGGCGAGGCGACTTTCGACGCGGTGTCTGGCGGCAGGCTGGTGGCCAGCGCCATCGGGTCGGCCTTGAGCGGCAGGATGCCGTGGGCGCCGAGGATTTCGTATTTGTACAGCTCGCCCGCCTGCAAGCGCGGAATGAACAATTCCCAGACGCCGGACGGATGCCGCAGGCGCATCGGATGTCGCCGGCCGTCCCAGACGTTGAAATCGCCGACCACCGACACCCGCCGGGCATTCGGCGCCCACACGGCAAAGCGCACACCGTCGACGCCATCGACGGTTTTCAGTTGCGCGCCGAGGCAGCTGCTGAGGTCGCGGTGATTGCCTTCGGCGAACAGGTACAAGTCCATTTCCCCGAGCAACTGGCCAAAACTGTAGGGATCTTCCGCGACCTGTTCACCACCGGCCCAGCGGGTGCGCAACAGGTACGGCCGTGAGCCTTCGAAATGCCCGACAAACAACCCCGGCGTTTCGGTGGCCTCCAGCGGACCGAGCTCTTCGCCACTGTTTTTATCGACGACAGAAACACTCAACGCGCCGGGCAGATACGCCCGGATGAACTGCCCGCCGGCGCCATCGCCGTGGGGGCCAAGAATGGAAAACGGGTCGTGATGTTCTGCGCGCACCAAGGCATCAATGTCTTTTGCAGTGGGCAGCAATCTTTCTTTAGCGTGACCCTGTTCCCTGTTCGAGAAACTCATGACTACTCTCCACCAAGATCGGAAAAGGGTTTGAGCCCCGTCAATAACCCATACAGACCGTGCAGCGGCACGGGCAGCCAGGTGGGGCGATTTTCGGCTTCATAGGCCACTTCGTAGGCCGCTTTCTCCAGACCGAACAACGCCAGTGCGGCGTCGGCACCTTCAGGATCTTGCCAGGCATGATCAAGACTAGCTGCCGCTTGGCGATATGCCTGGAGAAATGCTGCCCGGGCTTCACGCAGGTAACGCTCCGTGACCCGCCGACGCGCGGCTTCGGCCTCGGGGCTGTTGTCGACGTTGTGCACATTCAGGGCCATGGCGGCGGCATAGTCGAAGGAACGCAGCACCCCGCTGACGTCCTTGTACGGACTGTGCTTGCCTCGGCGTTCGGCCAGTGGCCGCGCCGGTTCGCCTTCGAAGTCGATCAGGTAGGCGTCGCCCTTGATTACCAGCACTTGTCCCAAATGCAGATCGCCGTGGACGCGGATCCGCAAGCCGCCAGCGGATTGCCTGGCCAGTTCCTGAACGTGGGCGAGGATGGTTTTCTTGTTGTCGAGCAACCGAGCAACAAGCTTCTGATCCGCCCCGTCGAGTTCGCCCTGATGCTGTTTGAGCAGCTTCAGCGCATGCTCGACCTGCGCCGCGACATCCTTGCCGCTGGCCTGCGCATCCTTGGCCGAACTGACCTGCGGCGCGAAGTCCTTGTTGTCGCTCGGCGCTGCCAGCACCTGATGCATTTCCCCCAGACGCTGGCCGAGCATCCCGGCGAAATCCTTCAGTTCACCCAAGGCGTTGTAGTGCTGCGCCTGTTCGGACACGGCATCGGCCAGTTCATCGCGCAGCGCCCGTTCGAGGTTGTTCTGCGTCCATTCCCAGGCATCGCCCTGATTGCTCAGATAACCCTGCGCAATCATCAGCAGGTTGTCTTCGCCCTTCCCGTCGCTGCGAATCACCGAACCGAGCAGTGGAGAGATATTGGCAAATCCGGCAGCGGTCAGGTAAGCGCTCATCTCCAGTTCCGGGTGTACGCCAGAAGCGACTTTGCGGATCAGCTTAAGTACCAGACTGTTGCCGATCACCACCGAGCTGTTGGATTGCTCGGCGGACAGATAGCGCACTTCGGACTCCGCGCCGAGGCCGAGTTTTTCCAGTTGTGGCGTTGCCTCGAATCGGATCTCGCCCTCACTGGATTCCAGCACCGTCCCGCTCTGCATGCCTTGCAACACCGCGCGAATAAACGCTTCAAGACTGAAGGCATCGGTAATCAACCCGACCTGACGAACCCGACGTACCCGCGCCAAGGCCAATTGTTGCGGCAACGCCGGCCCGACCTGATCTTCGGCAATGAAGCCGAACGGCAATTGATAACGGCTGGTCTGCCCACCGCTCTGCACTTCGATTTCGCTGAACAGCACCGGATGCTGGGCATCGCCGAAGCGCACGCCGTAGGCCAGTTTGACCTGGTCGATGGCGGCGTCCTTGCCGGCGAACCAGCGGCGGTTCTGCAGCCAGCTCGGCAGGATCGCCTGCTCGAGGGTGGCGCGGGACGGTGCTTCGAGCAGTTCTTCCATGCGTTTTTTCAGCACCAGCGTGGTGAAGTCCGGCAGGCTCTGCGCCGGCTCGACGTGCCAGCTCGGCATCTGGTTTTCCGCCGCGAGGCCGAACCAATAGAAACCGTAGGGCGGCAGGGTCAGCAGGAAACTCAACTGGCCGATGGGCGGGAACGCGTTACCGCCGAGCATCTCCACCGGCACCATGCCGACGTAGGCCGACAGGTCGAGCTCCACGGCCTGAGCGCTGCGCGACACGTTGGCCACGCACAGAATGGTTTCGTGCTTGCCGTCCGGCCCGGTGTATTCACGGGTGTAGGCCAGCACGCGGCGGTTGGCCGGCGAGAGCATTTTCAGCGTGCCGCGACCGAACGCCTTGGACTGCTTGCGCACGGTCAGCAAGCGTCGGGTCCAGTTCAGCAGCGAATGCGGATCGCCGGCCTGGGTTTCGACGTTGACCGACTGATAGCCGTATTGCGGGTCCATGATCGGCGGCAGTACCAGACTGGCCGGGTCGGCGCGGGAGAATCCGCCGTTGCGGTCGATCGACCATTGCATCGGTGTACGCACGCCGTCGCGGTCGCCGAGGTAGATGTTGTCGCCCATGCCAATTTCATCGCCGTAATACAGGGTCGGCGTGCCGGGCATCGACAGCAGCAGGCTGTTGAGCAGTTCGATACGACGGCGATCGCGTTCCATCAACGGCGCCAGACGTCGGCGAATGCCAAGGTTGATCCGAGCGCGACGGTCGGCGGCGTAGTAGTTCCACAGGTAGTCGCGTTCCTTGTCGGTGACCATTTCCAGCGTCAGTTCATCGTGGTTGCGCAGGAAGATCGCCCATTGGCAGTTGGCCGGGATCTCCGGGGTCTGGCGCAGGATGTCGGTGATCGGGAAGCGATCTTCCTGGGCCAGCGCCATGTACATGCGCGGCATCAGCGGGAAGTGGAACGCCATGTGGCATTCATCGCCATTCACACCCTCGGCGTCTGTGTCGCCGAAGTACAGCTGGGTGTCTTCCGGCCATTGGTTGGCTTCGGCGAGCAGCATGCGATCCGGGTAGTTGGCGTCGATCTCGGCGCGGATCTGCTTGAGGACGTCATGGGTTTCCGGAAGGTTTTCGTTGTTGGTGCCGTCGCGCTCGATCAGATACGGAATCGCGTCCAGCCGCAGGCCGTCGATGCCCATGTCCAGCCAGTAACGCATCACCGACAGCACGGCTTTCATGACCTGCGGGTTGTCGAAGTTGAGGTCCGGCTGGTGCGAATAGAAGCGGTGCCAGAAGTACTGGCCGGCCACCGGATCCCAGGTCCAGTTGGACTTTTCGGTGTCGAGGAAAATGATCCGGGTGCCGTCGTATTTCTGGTCGTCATCCGACCACACGTAGAAATCCCGCGCCGCCGAGCCGGGCTTGGCCTTGCGCGCCCGCTGGAACCACGGGTGCTGATCGGAGGTGTGGTTGATGACCAGCTCGGTGATCACCCGCAGGCCACGTTTGTGCGCCTCGGCAATGAATCGCTTGGCGTCGGCCATTGTCCCGTAATCGCTGTGCACGCCACGGTATTCGGCGATGTCGTAACCGTCGTCGCGACGTGGCGAGGGATAGAACGGCAACAGCCAGATGGTGTTGACGCCGAGTTCGGCGATGTAATCGAGTTTGGCGATCAGGCCGGGAAAGTCGCCGATCCCGTCGTTGTTGGAGTCGAAAAAGGATTTGACGTGAACCTGATAGATAACCGCGTCCTTGTACCAGAGCGGATCCTTGATGAAGGTGGCTGCCTTGGGTTTCTTCGCCATGTGAAACTCCTGTTCAATTCGTTGAAGCCAAACCTGCTACTGATCGTTCCCACGCTCTGCGTGGGAACGATCAAGGGGAAGTAATGCGCCAGATTCCAAACGGCTGATAAGCCGGGTCGATCCGCATGAACTGGTACTTGCCGTGCCAGTCCCAGCGATGGCCATTCATCAGGTCTTCGCCGTGGGTGGTGGCGTCGTCCGGCAGACCCATTTCCCACAGCGGCAGCTCGAAATTCGCTTCCTGAACGTTATGCGGATCGAGGCTGACGGCCACCAGAATGAAGTTGCTGCCGTCCGCGCTGCGCTTGCCGAAATACAGAATGTTGTCGTTCCAGGCGTTGTAGATCTTCAAGCCCAGATGGCTGTGCAGCGCCGGGTTCTGGCGGCGGATGCGGTTGAGCTGGGCGATCTCGGCAATGATGTTGCCGGGCTGGTTGAAGTCGCGGACGCGGATCTCGTATTTCTCGGAATCGAGGTATTCCTCCTTGCCCGGCACCGGCGCCGATTCGCACAGTTCGAACCCCGAATACATGCCCCACAGGCCCGAGCCCATGGTCGCCAGCGCCGCGCGAATCAGAAATCCGGAACGTCCCGATTCATGCAGGAACGCCGGGTTGATGTCCGGCGTGTTGACGAAAAAATTCGGCCGGTAGCACTCGCGCCACGGCGATTCATTGAGTTCGCTGAAATAGGTCGCCAGTTCGGCCTTGGTGTTGCGCCAGGTGAAATAGGTGTAGCTCTGGGTGTAACCGACCTTGCCCAGCCGCGCCATCATCGCCGGGGTGGTGAAGGCCTCGGCTAGGAAGATCACTTCCGGGTACAGCGTGCGCACATCGGCGATCAGCCATTGCCAGAACGGCAGCGGCTTGGTGTGCGGGTTGTCGACGCGAAAGATCTTCACGCCCTCCTGCACCCAGCCGACCACGATGTCGCGCAGCTCGACCCACAGGCTCGGAATCGCTTCCGGCGCATAGAAGTCGACGTTGACGATGTCCTGGTATTTCTTCGGCGGGTTCTCGGCGTATTTGATCGTGCCGTCCGGCCGCCAGTTGAACCAGCCCGGATGCTGCTTGAGCCACGGGTGATCCTGGGAACACTGGATCGCGAAGTCTAGGGCGATTTCCAGACCATGGTCAGCGGCAGCAGCCACCAGCCGGCGGAAGTCCTCGCGGGTGCCGAGTTGCGAGTGAATCGCTTCGTGGCCGCCCTCCTCGCTGCCGATCGCATACGGGCTGCCGGGATCATCCGGGCCGGCGGTCAGGGAATTGTTGCGGCCCTTGCGATGGCTGCGGCCAATCGGGTGAATCGGCGTGAAGTACAACACGTCGAAGCCCATGTCCTGGATCATCGGCAGGCGCGAGTGCACGTCATTGAAGGTGCCGTGGCGGGCGGGATCGTCGGTGATCGAGCGGGGAAACAGTTCGTACCAACTGGCGAATTCCGCCAGTTCGCGCTCGACGTCCACCGGGAATTCCGGGCTGAGGCTCAAGTAGGCGCGGTGATCGGCCTCGGCCATCAGTTGCGCACTGCGCGAGTGCAGAAACAACGCGACCTGCTCGGTTTCGAGCAGGCCGGACAATTCGTGGTGCAGGCCGGCGAGTTGTTCGCTGAGCTGACCTTCGCTGCGCTCGGCGGCCTGTTGCACCATGGTGCGCCCCTCTTGCAGCTCGAGACTGACCGGGACGGCGGCGGTGTGCTTTTTCTCCAGTTCGTACTGAAAGCTGGCGAACTGGTCGATCCACGCCTCGATCAGGAACAGATAGCGGCCCATGCGCTGCGGCTGAAACACCCCGCGCCAGCCGTTGTTGCCCTGATCGCTCATGACTTCGGTCTGCCAGGTCTCATCGCCCTCTTCGCGCCAGCGGATGCGCACCGCCAGCTTGTCGTGACCGTCGGCGAACACCTTGCTGGTGACCACTATTTCCCGGCCGGCAATTGCCTTGACGGCAAACTGTCCGCCGTCGAGGGTCGGCGCGGTGTTTTCAATGACGATGCGCGGCAGCAGCAGAGCCTGCGACAGCGGCATGTGCGGGTTGTAGCTCAGTTCGGAGGGTTTTTCAGCAGTCATTGAGCATCTCTCCTTAACGCCCCAAGGACGCTCGTTTGCCTGTTTGGCGGTCACGACCGGGCCTGCGCCCGGCGATGAACTCTCTCAGGTTCCGAGCGACCGTTGCCGGGAAAAGTTCACAGGGATTTGCCCCGCCACAAAATCGGATCGATTTCGCAGTGAAGTGGTCAACCCACTTAAGCACGTCCCACGCCAAGTGCCACACGGAGGTTCACCCGATGACTATTCCGATTCCCGCTGAAACACCCGATCCGAACATCGATAAACCGACGCTGCCCGAGACCGAGCCGCAGCCGATCCCCGAACAGGAACCGCCTGGCACCACGCCGCCGCCCAAGGAGGAACCGCCGACGACCATGCCGCCGGTGATTGTCTGATCAGCGTGGGTCGTTGTGGTCCTTTTCGATGCGATCCTTATCCAGATGATCGTTTTCGAAGACTCTGACGATCCTCGGCATCACGCTGAAAATCCCCAACGCCAGCAACGTACTGAGTACCGCCGTCGCTTCGCGGCCCAACCCGGCCGCGACGCCGATGGCGGCAGTCATCCACAAACCGGCGGCGGTGGTCAGGCCCTTGACGTGGCCTTCGTCGCCTTCATGATTTTTCAGGATGGTGCCGGCCCCGAGAAAGCCGATCCCGGCAATCACCCCCTGCACCACCCGGCTCATCGCGTCGGCCTGGGAACCGGACAATTGCGGCACCAACACAAACAGCGCCGCACCGAGGGCCACCAGCATGTGCGTTCGCACCCCGGCAGCCTTGCCCTTGTGCTCGCGCTCGAACCCGAGAATCCCGCCCAATATCGCCGCCATCAGCAAGCGCACGGTGATCCGCGTCAGCTGCGATGCATCGCCGATGTCGGCGAATTCGGCTTGCAGGGTTTCCCACACTTCATGCCACCAGGCGTTCATCGTGCAGTCCTTGTGAAGGGGCGATAAAGGGTGGACAGCGGCGACCATTAATCGGTTGCGTAGAACGATCTGCTAAACCGCGCACCCTAACTGTCAGATCCCCTGTGAAAAAGGACAGCCCCATGCCCCTTCGTATCGATGAAAGCAATCCGGATTCCAAAGTCTGTTTTTTCACCGTTGAGAATGGTGAGGAAATCCGGATCTGCGACACGCTGGAAGTCAGGACAGATAGCGAAAAAGCCATGTCGTTCGTCGAAGTGGAAGGACGGCGCATCTACGTCACAGAGGCGGAAGCTGATGCATTGACCGGCGCAGGCGCCCGGGATGGACGCAAACACCTGAAGGCCGACGACAGTGATTCGGTGATTTGACTGACCTCGATCAACAACCGGCGCAGGCGCCTGGGATAGGCATCTGCGCCTTGGCCTGCGGGCTGCTTCAAGTTGTCGCAGGCTTTGTCACAAAACCCATCTGATACGCTTTTTATTGAAATACCTGAGTCTGTTATGCAAACAGATCGGCGCTCATAGTTCCCTGGCCTGATGGAGGCTGATGAGCGAACGACCATGAGCGAACGAATCCCCGTCCGAACCGTAGAAGCATCTCCCCAGATAAAAAAAGTACCGGCGCGCCCAATGAAGGCGAAACACGCCACCAGCGACAACCAGATCTTCACCCGCAGCTTCACCGGCCTGTTCCGCACCTTGCGCATGAGCGGCGCGGGGTTTCTGTTCCTGTTGTTCTTCGGCACGGTGTGGCTGAACTGGGGCGGTCGTCAGGCGGTGCTCTGGGACCTTTCCGAAAGCAAGTTCCATATCTTTGGCGCGACCTTCTGGCCGCAGGATTTCATTCTGCTGTCGGCGCTGCTGATCATCGCTGCATTCGGCCTGTTCGCCATTACCGTGTTCGCCGGCCGGGTCTGGTGTGGTTACACCTGCCCGCAGAGTTCGTGGACGTGGATCTTCATGTGGTGCGAGAAGATCACCGAGGGCGAGCGCAATCAGCGGATCAAGCTGCAAGCGGCGCCCTGGAGCCTGAACAAACTCGCCCGGCGCGCGGCCAAGCACACGCTGTGGCTGGCGATCAGCGTGCTGACCGGTCTGACTTTCGTTGGCTACTTCACCCCGATCCGGCCGCTGGCCGAAGAACTGCTGACCTTGCAGATCGGCGGCGTCAGCCTGTTCTGGGTGCTGTTCTTCACCGCCGCCACCTACATCAATGCCGGCTGGCTGCGTGAGGCGGTGTGCATGCACATGTGCCCGTATGCGCGATTCCAGAGCGTGATGTTCGACAAGGACACGCTGGCGATTTCCTACGACGTGGCCCGTGGCGAAAACCGTGGCCCGCGCAAACGCGAGGTGAAACCGGCCGAAGCCGGACTTGGCGATTGCATCGACTGCCAATTGTGCGTGCAGGTCTGCCCGACGGGCATCGACATCCGCGACGGCTTGCAAATGGAATGCATCGGCTGCGCGGCGTGCATCGACGCCTGCGACTCGATCATGGACAAGATGAATTACGCCCGTGGCCTGATTCGCTATACCTCCGAGCGTGAATTGCAGGGTGGCAAGACACACCTGCTGCGTCCGCGACTGATCGGCTACGTCGCGGTGCTGGTGGTGATGATCGGCGCCCTCGCCCTCGCGTTGGTCGAGCGACCGATGGTGTCGCTGGACGTGACCAAGGACCGTGGCCTGTTCCGTGAAAACGGTCAGGGCCAGATCGAAAACATCTACACCCTCAAGGTCATCAACAAGACCCAGCAGCGCCAGGACTACAACCTGACGTTGGTCGATGGTGAAGGTTTCCAGCTGCAAGGCAAGACCGAACTGAGCCTGGCACCTGGCGAGATCGTCGATGTGCCGGTGTCGGTGGCGATGACCACGGAACGCCCGGCCAGCAGCTCGCAGACCTTGAGCTTCAAGATTGCCGACAGTGATGAGCCAGAGATTTATAGCGTGGCGAAGAGCCGGTTTGTTGCGCCGATGAATCGCTGATCCCTTAGACTGCGGCGCAGCCATTCGCGAGCAAGCTCGCTCCCACAGGGGAATGCGGTCAACTGTGGGAGCGAGCTTGCTCGCGAATGAAGGCGAAACGGTCTTTCAGAATGAAATCAATCCGGACCCAAGATGAAACGCTACGAAAAATTCGCCGACGACATCGCTGAACTGATCCGCTCCGGCGTCCTCGGCCCCGGTCAGCGGGTGCCGTCGGTGCGCTACGCGAGCCAGACTTACGGCGTCAGCCCGTCCACGGTATTCCAGGCCTATTACTTGCTGGAACGCCGAGGCCTGATCCGCGCCCGGCCGCGCTCCGGCTACTTCGTCAACACCCACGCCCCGAGCCCGTTCTCGGAGCCGGTGATCAGCAGCCAGGTCAACGAGTCCACCAAGGTCGACGTCAGCGAGCTGGTGTTCTCTGTGCTCGAGTCGATCAAGGACCCGAGCACCGTGCCGTTCGGCTCGGCGTTCCCCAGCCCGACCCTGTTCCCGCTGCAACGCCTGTCACGTTCACTGGCCAGCGCCGCCCGGGAGATGGACCCGCGCATGGTGGTCACCGACATGTCGCCGGGCAACCCGCAACTGCGGCGGCAGATCGCCCTGCGCTACATGGTCGGCGGCCTGATGCTGCCGATGGAAGAACTGCTGATCACCAACGGCGCCCTCGAGGCCCTGAACCTGTGCCTGCAAGCGGTCACCGAACCCGGCGATCTGGTGGCCATCGAAGCCCCGGCGTTTTACGCCAGCCTGCAAGTGCTCGAACGCCTGAAACTCAAAGCCGTGGAAATCCCCGTGCACCCGCGCGACGGCATCGACCTCGGCGTGCTCGCCCAGACACTCGAGCGGCACCCGATCAAGGCGTGCTGGTGCATGACCAGTTTCCAGAACCCGATGGGCGCGACCATGCCCGAGGCCAAGAAACAGGAACTGGTGGAACTGCTGAAACAGCATCAGGTGCCGCTGATCGAAGACGACGTCTACGCCGAACTCTATTACGGCCAGCAGGCGCCGAAACCGGCCAAGGCCTTCGACACCGAAGGTCTGGTGATGCATTGCGGCTCGTTCGCCAAAAGCCTGGCCCCCGGCTACCGTATCGGCTGGGTCGCCGCCGGGCGCTACGCGCAGAAAATCGAACGGTTGAAACTGATGACCTCGCTGTGCGCTTCGATGCCGGCCCAAGCAGCCATCGCCGACTACCTGCAACACGGCGGCTACGACCGCCATCTGCGCAAACTGCGCTACGCCCTCGAAGAACAGCAAAGCGCCATGCTCGCCGCCATCGCCCGCTACTTCCCTGCACAGACGCGTGTGAGCCAACCGGCCGGCGGTTACTTCCTGTGGCTGGAACTGCCACCGCAAATGGATTCGTTGAAGTTGTTTCAGATGGCGTTGGCACAGGGGATCAGCATTGCGCCGGGGCCGATTTTTTCGCCGACCCAAAGATTCAGGAATTGCATCCGATTGAACTACGGCAGCCCGTGGACCGAGGATGCGGAGAAAGCGATGGAGACGTTGGGGCGGATTGTGCGGTCGTTCTGACAATCACTTTCCGTGTTGATCGTTCCCACGTCGAGGCGTCGAACCGTCCGCGTGGGAATGCCTCAAGGGACGCTCCGCGTTCCAGCTCTCGAATGGGACGCGGAGCGTCCCGGGCTGCATTCCCACGCGGAGCGTGGGAACGATCATAGAGGTTTAACGCCCGCCGCCGAGATCGACAAAAGTCCCCGTCGCATACGAAGCCTTATCCGACAACAACCAGACAATCGCCTCCGCCACCTCATCCGGCCGCCCGCCCCGGGCCATCGGGATTGCCGACTCCAGCTTGCTGACCCGATCCGGGTCGCCGCTCAACGCGTGGAAATCGGTATAGATGTAACCCGGACGCACCGCATTCACCCGAATCCCCTCGCCCGCCACTTCCTTGGACAGACCGATGGTGAACGTATCCAGCGCACCTTTAGACGCGGCGTAATCGACGTACTCATTGGGCGAGCCCAGCCGTGCGGCAACCGAGGACACGTTGACGATGCTCCCGCCCTGCCCGCCATGTTTTGGCGACATGCGCAGGATCGCGTGCTTGGCGCAGAGGATCGGCGCCAGCACGTTGGTTTTCATGATTTTGAGAATGCGGAATTCGGACATTTCGTCGACCCGGGATTTTTGCCCCACGGTGCCGGCGTTGTTGACCAGGGCGGTGACCCGGCCCAGTTCGCTGTCGACCCGGCTGAACAGCGCGATCACTTCGTCTTCGATACTGACGTCGGCGCGCACGGCGATCGCCGTGGCGCCGCGCTCACGGACCTGGTCGAGCACGTGGTGAGCGGCCTGTTCGTCCGTCTGGTAATTGATGCAGATCCGGTAGCCTTGCTCGGCAGCCAACAACGCAGTGGCGGCGCCGATTCCACGACCGCCGCCGGTGATCACAATGACTTTATCCATGCTGGCCTTTCCCCCGATGCACACGTAACAGTCGGGGCAAGAATAACCGTCATTGCAGGGTTTTGCATGACCTGCGATTAGCGGCTCAGCTCACCGCCAATGGTTTGCCGCGCACGATGTCCTGCAGGAAGCGATCCGCCGGCATCGGGTGACCGAGCAGATAACCTTGCAGCGAATCGCAGCCCAGTTGCGTCAGGAAATCCTGCTGCGAATCGGTCTCCACACCTTCAGCCACGATGCGCAGGCCCAGCGCCTGACCGAGGGCGACGATCGCCGAGACGATGGCCGCGTCATCGCTGTCGTGCTCCAGATCGCGGACAAAACCGCGATCGATCTTCAGCTCGTTGGCCGGCAGACGCTTGAGGTACATCAGGCTCGAATAACCGGTGCCGAAGTCGTCGATGGACAGGTCGACGCCCATGTCGGACAGCTCCTGCAACACCGTCATGCTCGCGTCGGCGTCGCTCATGGCGGTAGTTTCGGTGATTTCCAGGGTCAGGCTGTTGGCCGGCAGATGGTGAGTCGCCAGGGCTTTGGCGACGCTGCGCACCAGCCCTGTATGGCAGAACTGCAACGCCGACAGGTTCACCGCGATCCGCCAGTCGGTGTAGCCCAGCACATACCACTCGCGCATCTGCCGGCAGGCTTCGTTGAGCACCCACTCGCCAATCGGAATGATCAGCCCGGTCTTCTCCGCCAGATCGATGAACTTGTCCGGCATCAGCATGCCGTGGGTCGGATGTTCCCAGCGCAACAGCGCCTCGGCACCGACCGGACGACCGTCAGCCGCATGGAATTTGGGTTGGTAATGCAGGCTGAACTCACTGTGTTCCAGCGCTGCGCGCAAGTCCTGCAGTAATTGCAGTTGCTTGCGCGCGTTGCTGTTCATCGAAGCGTCGAAGAAGCTGTAGCCGTTCTTGCCGCCGCCCTTGGCGTGATACATCGCGGCGTCGGCGTTCATCAGCAGTTCCTGGGCGCTCTGGCCGTTGCCCGGGTACAGGGCGATGCCGACGCTGGCGGAAATCTGCAGCTCATGTTCGGCGACCCGGAACGACTGCGCGATCAGGCCGACCTGACGCGCGGCCAGGCTCAATGCATCGTTGGGTTCGGTCAGGCGCACCAGCAGGACAAACTCATCGCCGCCGATCCGCGCCAGCGTGTCGAGACTGCGCAAATCTTCACGCAGACGTATTCCCACTTCGCGCAGCAACTGGTCGCCCATGTGGTGACCGAAAGCGTCATTGACCGGTTTGAAGCCGTCCAGATCGATGAACATCAGCGCAAAACAGCCGCCCTGCTCGTTGACCTTTTTCATCGCCTGATTGATCCGGTCGTCCAGCAGCATGCGGTTCGGCAGGCCGGTCAGGGTGTCGTGCAAAGCCAGTTGGGTGAGTTCGCGGTTGGCCACGGTCAACGAATGGGCCAGATCAGCCGTGCGGGCTTCGAGGCGGGCGTCGAGAATCGAGGTCAGCAGCGCGATGGCCAGCACCGCCAGCGTGGTGATCAGCACCAGATTGTCGAGGCCGTTGCCGTTCAGGCCGCTGAGTGCCGCACCGCAAAAACTGCCATCGGGAAACCGCGCCGCCGCCATGCCGGTGTAGTGCATGCCGACAATCGCCACGCCCATGACAATCGCTGCCCCGGCACGGAACAATCGCACGTAAGGCGACTGCTGACGCAGACGAAAGGCGATCCACAACGCTGCCGCCGAAGCGCCGACGGCGATCAACAGCGAGGCGCCGAACAGTGTCGGATCGTAGTCGATGCCCGGCTGCATGCGCATCGCGGCCATGCCGGTGTAGTGCATGGCGCTGATGCCGGCGCCCATGATCAACGCGCCAAAGGCCAGTTGCCAGGCCGGCAGTTTCGGCTGGCTGACCAGCCACAGCGCAAAACCGCAGGACAGCACGGCGATCAACAATGAGAGCGCCGTGATCGAAATGTCGTAACCGAGGCTGATCGGCAGCTTGAACGCCAGCATGCCAATGAAGTGCATCGACCAGACGCCGATGCCCATGGCAAACGCCCCGCCGGCCGTCCATAAATGCACGGCGCGGCCCTTGGCAGTGGCAATGCGCCCGGTGAGATCGAGCGCGGTGTAGGAAGCGAGGATCGCCACACACAGCGAAATGAAAACCAGCGTGAAGGAATAGCTACCGATGAGCATGAGAATTCTCGTGACCACCCCGCCGTACTGCGTCCGTTCTCAGCGGGGCCAAATGCGCCGATTGTACTGATTGCACAGAAGAACGCACTGACAAAGTAATCAAATGGCCATCAACCCGATGAAACGCTTGTTTGATCGTCTTACAAGGCTCTGGCACGGCAATCGGGATTGAACATCTTTCCGGTGTGAGCAGCAGAACTCGAGCATTTAAGGAAAGCACCGAGCAGGCTCGGAAGTACGTGCCGTGTGCGTTTTTATTCTGATGGAAGCCCCCCGAAGTTAAGACCGTTTATCGGAATGGCCCTGCTACCTGTAAGTTCTGACAGTTGTGCGCGGTCGTCACTGGATATCTGATAACTCATCGGCCCATTACTCGCCCACAGAGGGATCAGTCCATGCCTAGCTCAACGCCCCCTTCGCAATCCACGTTGGTACTGTATCCGGCACGTATTTCACTTGCGACCGCTCCCATAATCGGGGCTCACTACGGTGTACTCCGGGCTATCTACGATTTGATGCCCAAGGGCTGTGAGGTAGTGGTTGACGCGTTTTGGGGGCAACAGCAAGGTGACGAAGTTCGTTTAAACCTGAACGGCCAGACCAATATCGCCCGTGCCACGACTCAGGGAACCAGTGATTCGGTCAAGCTTTACATTCTCCATGGCCTGCTAATTCCAGGCATCGTCAATCGATTGACCTACACCGTGATGCGCGGCAGTTCAAACCAGGGAACCTCTGAGCCACCTGTAGAAATCATTTATAACAAGGAGGGACCCGGTAAACAGGACGTCACACCCGGCGACGGTGCAAATTCTTCTTTGAAGCTGCTGCTGCCGAAAGAAATCACGGACGGTGTCGGTCCGGGATTCACCGGAGCCATCGTGTGTGTGGAATATGCATGGTGCCGTGCGCATGACCGTATTCGGCTCAATTGTAATGGCCATGATGTATTTCACACGGTCACTGAAAATCAGGCCCCGCCTCCACCCGCTCATGGTTCAGCCACTCCCACCCGGATCTGCTTCAAAGTCACCAGCGCCGATTTGAAAGACGATCCTGAGTTCATGTTTTCCTTTACGGTAAATGATCAACTCAAAAATGGTCCGGATTCTGATGCACCATGGTCAGCCGTCGAGAAAGTAGTTGTAGATCAGGCGGGCACACTGCTGGCAGCGCCTATCCCTCGAGAAATCCCCAGTGATACGAGCGATGACAAAACCACCATCAGTTTGAAGAAACTGGGAGCCAACCCGCTATCTCTGATCATTTTGACGCAACACCAACGTTTTGAGGCGGGTGACACAATCAAAGCGAAATACATCACCCGATTAGATGGCGTGCCGGATGAAATAACCGATGCAACTGGCGTTGTGGAAGAGGATGAACTGGGGCAGAAAAAGGCCTGCGTACTCAAGATTCCAAACGAGAAAGTCATCCCCAAAAGTACTGCACTGATGACCTACGAGTTGTTCAGAAATAACGTTTCGCAGGGGACTTCCAGAATCGCATCGGCAATTGTCGAAGCCTTTGTACCGCTGTCCGTTGACACTTCACTACTTCGGCTGAAGGGGTTAAAGGTCGTAGGCTCTTACCTAGGGACACCGAATGGTGTTGACGCAATTGATACCACCGCAACACGACTCCCGGTTGGTGGTGTTGAACCGTACACGTTCGAATCAACCTCCAATGCGTTTCAAGCAGCGGCTGATGGCAAGGTGACTGCCGTGTGGAATGGTACAGGCGAGATCGTCATACGTGACAAGGTTGGCAGTGAAGTCAGATACTCCGCGCATGCTGAGAATATCCATGCACTCCGTGTCTTCCATGGCGGATACCCGTGGACTTACCCGAAATATTCGGCTTGGATCAATCAGAATGGACATTTTGGGCTGACCGCCAACTTACGTGCAGTATTGCAACGGTGCTATTCATACCCATGGATCAAATGGGATCAACCTCAGCATCCCGAAGCCTGGACAGGCGCCGCTGCGGGCGAAGTTTACAATGACACGTCGAAAACTTTTTATACCGCGGACATTAACTCAAGCAAAGACTATGGGCTGGGTTTTTATAAAGTGCCTGCGATACCGGATACGGGATCGATGGGTGCGATGGGTGCGATGGGAATCGAGGAGCAAGATCAGGACATGTCGATTATTCAAGCACCTTTGCCAGAGTAAACCTCAAGGTCAGAGGAGTAACCCAAGCAGCGGTAGACCAATCTTCAATGGTCTACCGCAAAAGGCAGGGTGCCTGCTACATCCTGATAACAGCCCTGAGGGAGGTCAGATCACTGCACGCTATTCGCCGGGGTTTCCAGCTGCCCGTCCCAACCACCGCCCAACGCCGCGATCAACTGCACACTGGCGATCAAACGGCTCTGCAGGATATTCAGGACAGTGCGTTCATTGCTCAGCGCCGTCGCCTGAACCACCACCACATCGAGATAAGCAATCACTCCGGCCTTGTACTGGTTTTCGGTCAGGCGCAACGAATCCCGTGCTGCATCAAGGGCTTCCTGGCGCACGGCCGCTTCGTCTTCGTACACCTTCAACTGCACCAGATAGTTTTCCACTTCGCGGAAGCCATCGAGCACGGTCTGGCGGTATTTGGCCACGGTCTGGTCGTACACCGCTTCGGTGCGGTCGACTTCGGCCGAGCGAATGCCGCCGTCGAACAGCGGCAAGGTCATTTTCGGCCCCACCGACCAGAAGCGGTTCGGCAGGCTGATCAGATTCTGCGAGGTACTGCTGCTGTAGCCGCCGCTCATGCTCAGGCTGAAGTCCGGGTAGTACGCAGCCTTGGCCACGCCGATGTTGGCGTTGGCGGCGATCACCGAACGCTCGGCCGAGGCGATGTCCGGGCGGCGTTCGAGCAATTGCGACGGCAGGCTCAGCGGGATCTGCGGCAGTTTGGGAATGTCCTGGGTTTCGGCAATGTTGAATTCGGCAGGCGGCTGACCAGTCAGCACCGCGATGGCGTTTTCGAACTGCGCCCGTTGCCAGATCAGGTCAACCAGATCGCCCTGAGTGGTTTTCAGCTGGGTCTGCGCCTGCGCCACCGCGTCCCGCCCGGAAACCCCGGCGTTGTACTGGTTCATGGTCATTTTCAGCGAGCGCTCGTAAGCCGCCACGGTCGATTCGAGCAAGCGTTTCTGCTGATCGATCACCCGCAATTGCAGGTAGTTCTGAACCAGCTCGGACTGCTGGCTCAGACGCATCGCCGCCAGATCGGCGTAGCTCGCCTGGGCACTGGCCTCATTGGCTTCCAGGCCACGACGCAATTTGCCCCAGACGTCCGCTTCCCAACTCACGCCCAGTTGCGCGTTGTAAGTGTCACGGATACCGCTGGAGGAACTGCTCAGGCTCGAACTGCTGCTGCCGGTGCCCTGGCTGGAGCGGGTCTTGCCGGCGCTCAGATCGACGCTCGGATAAAACGCCCCCCGTGCGCTGCGCACCAGGGCCTGAGCCTGACGGTACTGCGCTTCGGACTGAGCGACGGTCTGGTTCGAGCTGTTGAGTTTCTCGATCAGCTCGTTGAGCTGACGGTCGCCATACAGCTCCCACCAGGCACCACGCGCCAGGGAATCGCTCGGGTTGGCCTGACGCCAGCCTTCGGCTTCCTTGTACTGGGCGATTTCGGCGGTCTGCGGGCGCTGGTAGTCCGGGCCGACGGCACAGGCACTGAGCATCGCCACGCACAGCGACAGGCTCAGCAGACGCGAGCCGCGAACGGTAGCCAGATTGATAAGCGAACGGTCAGTCATAGCGGAGTTTCCAGAGCGGCATCGGTGCGCACGCCACGCCATTTGTTGAAACGATGGCGCAGCTTGTCGAGATAGAGGTAAACCACAGGCGTGGTGTAAAGGGTCAGCACCTGGCTGAAAACCAGCCCGCCGATGATGGTCAGGCCCAGCGGCTGGCGCATTTCCGCGCCTTCGGCCCGGCTCAGCAGCAACGGCAAGGCGCCAAGGATCGCCGCCAGCGTGGTCATCAGGATCGGCCGCAAGCGTTGCAGACAGGCGCTGCGGATCGATTCCAGCGGCGCCATGCCTTGATGACGTTCAAGTTGCAGCGCCAGGTCGATCATCAGGATCGCGTTCTTCTTCACCACGCCAATCAGCAGGAACAGCCCGAGCAGCGAGATCAGGCTGAACTCGCCGCCCAGCACATAGATCGACAGCAACGCGCCGACCCCGGCCGATGGTAGCGTCGACAGGATCGTCAGCGGGTGAATGTAGCTTTCATACAGCACGCCCAGCACCAGATACACCGCCAGCAGCGCGCCAAGGATCATGAACGGCTGGCTCTTCTGGGTGGCGGCGAACGCATCGGCGGTGCCGGCCATTTTCACAATCACGTCTTCCGGCAGGCCAAGTTTGGCAATCGCCCGCTCGATGGCGGCGCTGCCCTGCTCCACCGTCACACCTTCGGCCATGTCGAAGGAAATGCTCTCGGAGGCGAACTGGCCTTCGTGGCTGACCCGGTCGTCTTCCAGGCTGTTTTCATAATGAGCGAAGGTCGACAACGGAATCCGCGCACCGTCAGCCGTGATCACCTGAACCTGCTTGAGCGTCACCGGATCCTGGGCGTATTTCGGATTGACCTCCATCACCACCTGATACTGGTTGAGGCTGTCGTAGATCGTGGAGATCTGCCGCTGGCTGTAGGCGTTGTTGAGCACCGCCGTAACCATTTCCATATCCACACCCAGGCGCTTGGCCTGATCGCGGTCGACGATCAACGTCACTTGTTGCGCACCCGCGCCTTCGCGGGCGTCAATCGCGGTCAGCTCGGGCAAGGCCCGCAGCGCGGTGACTACTTTCGGGTACCACTCGCGCAAGGCGCCCAGATCACCACTTTGCAGGATGTAGCTGTACTGCGAAGTGGTCTGCTCGCGACCACCGCCGAATTGCAGGTCCTGGTCGGCCATCAGCATCAACTGCGCACCGGCCACCTTGGGCATTTCCTTGCGCAGGCGCTCGATGACTTTCTGCGCCGACAGGTTACGTTCCTTGATCGGTTTCAGGCGTACCAGCATGAACGCGTTGTTGGTGCCGTTGGTGCCACCGATGAACCCGGCGACACTCTCGACCGCTTCGTCCTTGAGCACGGCGCGGCGGAAAATCTCCATTTTCGGCTGCATCACGCTGAACGACAGACCGTCGTCACCGCGCACAAAACCGATCAACTGGCCGGTGTCCTGCTGCGGCATGAAGGTTTTCGGCACCACCACATAGAGAGCGACGTTTACCCCGACGGTGATGATCAGGCTCAGCAACGTCAGGCGACGGTGGCGCAACACCCAGTCGAGGCTGGTGGCGTATTTGCCGACCATCCAGTCGTTGGTGCGGCGGCTCCAGCGTTGCAGGCGGTTTTCCTCGCCCGGCGTATGGGGTTTGAGCCAGCGGGCGCAGAGCATCGGGGTCAGCGTCAGGGAAACCACCAGCGACACCACGATGGCCGCGGCCAGGGTGATGGAAAACTCGCGGAACAGACTTTCGATGATCCCGCCCATGAACAGGATCGACAGGAACACCGCCACCAGCGAGACGTTCATCGACAGCAAAGTAAACCCGACTTCCTTGGCCCCGAGGTACGCGGCCTTCATCGGTTTGACGCCTTCGTCGATGTGCCGGGAAATGTTCTCCAGCACCACGATGGCGTCGTCCACCACCAGCCCGGTGGCGAGAATCAGCGCCATCAGCGACAGGTTGTTCAGCGAGAAGCCGTAGAGGTACATCACCGCAAAGGTGCCGACCAGCGACACCGGCACCGCCAACGTCGGAATCAGGGACGCGCGGAAATTGCCGAGGAACAGGAACACCACTAGGATCACCAGCGCCACGGCGATCAGCAGGGTCATTTCCGCTTCGTGCAGGGTGGCCTTGATCACCGGCGAGCGATCCATCGCCAGGTTGAGTTTGACGCTGGCCGGCAGCACCGCCTGCAACGCCGGCAACTGCGCCTTGATCTCGTTGACCGTCTCGATGATGTTGGCGCCGGCCTGGCGGTTGATCACCAGCAGCACCGCCGCGTCATCGTTGAAGAAACCGCTGTTGTAGCGGTCTTCCACGCCATCGCTGACCTTGGCCACGTCTTTCAGACGCAGGGCCGCGCCGCCGTTGTAGTGGATGATCAGCGATTCGTAATCCTTGGCTTTCTCCAACTGGTCGTTGGCCTGAATCTGCCACAGACGCTGGTCGTCCTCGACCGAACCCTTGGGCCGGCGCACGTTGGCTTCGGCAATGGTCTTGCGCACATCGTCCAGTGCCACGCCGTACTGGTTCAGTGCCTGGGGTTCGAGTTCAATGCGCACCGCCGGCAGGGAGCTGCCGCCAATCTGCACTTCGCCGACGCCCTGCACCTGGGACAGGCTTTGGGACAGGATGGTCGAAGCCAGGTCATAGAGCTGGCCTTTTTCCAGCACGTCCGAGGTCAGCGACAGCACCATGATCGGTGCCTGCGACGGGTTGACCTTCTTGTAGGTCGGCATGCTGCGCATCCCGCTCGGCAGCAGGTTGCGCGAGGCGTTGATCGCCGCCTGCACTTCCCGCGCCGCGCCGTTGATGTCGCGGTCGAGGTCGAATTGCAGAATCACCCGGGTCGAGCCCTGGCTGGAACGGCTGCTCATGGTATTGACGCCGGCAATAGCACCGAACGAGCGCTCCAGCGGCGTGGCCACGGTGGACGCCATGACTTCCGGGCTGGCGCCGGGCAGGCTCGCCTGCACCACGATCACCGGGAAATCCATTTGCGGCAGCGGCGACACCGGCAGCAGACCGAAGCTCACACCGCCCAGCAGCATGATCGCCAGGCTCAGGAGCATAGTCGCCACCGGGCGTTTGATGAAAGGACCGGACAGGTTCATGGATGTTCCACCGGCTCCACGGCCGAAGGAGCACGGCCCCAGCGCCGGCCGAGACGATCGAAGTACAGGTAGATCACCGGCGTGGTGAACAGCGTCAGCACCTGACTCACCAGCAACCCGCCGACCATCACCAGACCCAGCGGCTGACGCAATTCAGCGCCGGAACCGGTAGCCAGCATCAGCGGTACCGCACCGAACAGCGCAGCGAGCGTGGTCATCAGAATCGGCCGGAAGCGCAACAGCGCCGCCTGATAGATCGCCTGCTCCGGCGCCATGCCCTGAGTGCGTTCGGCGTCGAGGGCGAAGTCGATCATCATGATCGCGTTTTTCTTAACAATACCGATCAGCAGAATGATGCCGATGATCGCGATCATGCCCAGGTCATTGCCACTGAGCAGCAACGCCAGCAACGCCCCCACCGCCGCCGACGGCAAGGTCGAGAGGATGGTGATCGGGTGAATGTAGCTCTCGTAAAGCACGCCGAGCACGATGTACATGGTCACCACCGCCGCCAGAATCAGCAGCAAGGTGCTCGACAACGACGCCTGGAACGCTTCGGCCGCGCCCTGGAACTGGGTCTGCACGCCGATCGGCATGCCGATGTCCTTCTGCACCTGCTCGATGATGTCCACCGCATGCCCCAGCGCCACGCCGGGTGCGAGGTTGAACGACATCATCACCGCCGGGAACTGGCCGATGTGGGTGATCGCCAGTTGCGCCTGACGTTCCTCGACGTGGGCCAGACTCGACAACCGTACCTGCCCGCCATCGGTGGTCTTGACGTGAATCTGATCCAGCGCCTGCGGGCCGATCTTCTCCCCGGCCTGAGCCTGAAGCACCACGCGGTACTGGCTGGCCTGGGTGTAGATGGTCGAGATCTGCCGCTGACCGAACGCGTCGTACAGCGCATCGGTGATGTTCGAGACCGACACGCCCAGCCGTGAAGCGGCGTCGCGGTCGATCACCAGGAACACCTGCAATCCCTTGTCCTGCAAGTCGCTGGCAACGTCGGTCAGCTCCGGACGCTGAGCCAGGGCCTCGACCAGACGGCCGCTCCACAGGCTGAGCAATTCGGAATCCGGCGACGACATGCTGAACTGGTACTGGGTGCGGCTGACGCGGTCTTCGATGGTCAGGTCCTGCACCGGCTGCATGAACAGTCGGATGCCGACAAGCTTGTCCAGTTGCGGTTGCAGGCGGGCAATCACTTCGGTCGCCGTCAGATCACGCTGACCATGGGGTTTGAGGTTGATCAGCAGCCGGCCGCTGTTGAGCGTGGCGTTGTCACCGTCGACACCGATGTAGGACGACAGGCTTTCGACCGCCGGATCTTCGAGAATCACCTTGGCCAGCGCCTGCTGACGCTCGCCCATCGCCGCGAAGGAAATCGACTGCGGCGCTTCGGAAATGCCCTGAATCACCCCGGTGTCCTGCACCGGGAAGAAGCCCTTGGGCACCACCATATAAAGGAACACGGTCAGGGCCAGTGTGCCGATGGCCACCAGCAGGGTCAGCGGCTGGTGCTTGAGCACCCACTGCAACTTGCGGCCGTAAGCGGCGATCATCCAGTCGATGAACGCGCCACTGGCACGGTAGAAGCGGCCCTGCTCATGTGCTTCCGGCTCACGCTTGAGCAGACGCGCGCACATCATCGGTGTCAGGGTCAGCGAGACCACCAGGGAAATCAGGATCGCTACTGCCAGAGTGATGGCGAATTCGCGGAATAACCGCCCCACGACGTCGGCCATGAACAGCAACGGAATCAGTACCGCGATCAGCGACAGGGTCAGGGAAATCAGGGTGAAACCGATCTGCTTCGCGCCCTTGAGCGCCGCCTGCATCGGGCTGTCGCCCTCCTCGATGAAACGCGCGATGTTTTCCAGCATCACGATCGCATCGTCGACCACGAAACCGGTGGCGATCGTCAGGGCCATCAAGGTCAGGTTGTTGACCGAGAACCCGGCCAGGTACATCACGCCGAACGTACCGATCAGCGACAGCGGCACAGCCACCGACGGAATGATCGTGGCACTGGCGCGGCGCAGGAACAGGAACGTCACCATCACTACCAGTGCGATGGCGATCAGCAGTTCATGTTGCACGTCGGTGACCGAGGCACGGATGGTCTGGGTGCGGTCGGTCAGCACGACCACATCGAGACCGGCCGGCAGGTTGTCGGTGATGCTCGGCAGCAGTGCCTTGATCCGGTCGACCACCTCGATCACGTTGGCGCCCGGCTGACGCTGGATGTTCAGAAGCACGGCCTGATTCTGGTTGGCCCACGCCGCCAGACGCTCGTTCTCGGCGCCGTCGACGATCTGTGCGACATCCTTGAGCCGCAGCGGCGCGCCGTTGGCGTAGGCCAGGATCAGGTTGGCGTAATCCTTGGGCGAGGTCAGCTGGTCGTTGGCGTCGAGCATCGACACCCGGGTCGGGCCGTCAAAGTTACCCTTGGGCTGGTTGACGTTGGACGCACTGATCAGCGTGCGCACGTCCGACAGGTTCAGGCCGTTGGCTGCAAGCGCCTCCGGGTTGACCTTGATCCGCACCGCCTGACGCTGGCCGCCGGCAATGCTGACCATGCCGACGCCGCTGATCTGGGCGATCTTCTGCGCCATGCGCGTATCGACCAGATCATTGAGTTTGGGCAGCAGCATGGTTTTCGAGGTGATGGCCAGGGTCAGCACCGGGGTGTCCGCCGGGTTGACCTTGTTGTACACCGGCGGCGCCGGCAAGTCGGTCGGCAACAGGTTGGTCGCAGCGTTGATCGCGGCCTGCACCTGCTGTTCGGCGACGTCCATGTTGATGTCGAGGCTGAAACGCAGGGTCAGCACCGACGCACCGCCGGAACTGGTCGAGGCCATTTGCGTCAGTCCCGGCATCTGCCCGAACTGGCGCTCCAGCGGCGCGGTGACGGCGCTGGTCATCACGTCCGGACTGGCGCCCGGATACAGGGTCATGACCCGGATGGTCGGGTAATCGACCTGCGGCAAGGCCGAGACCGGCAGCAGGCGATAGGCGATCAGACCGGCCAGCACGATGGCCAGCATGCTCAGCGTGGTGGCGACCGGACGGAGGATGAACAGACGCGAAATGTTCATGCGCCCTTCTTGGCCTTGTCAGTGACGGTGGCGTCAGGCGCGGTGGCGGCGGACTTGCCTTGCAGGTGTTCGGTCGGGGTGGTCGGCACATCCTTGCTGTCGTTGACCACTTCCACTTCGCTGCCTTCCTTCAGACGGTCAGTGCCTTCCAGCACCACGCGGTCGCCGGCGGCCAGGCCTTCGGTGATCACGGTGTTTTCACCATCGCTGGCGCCGATCTTCAATTGGCGGATGGTGACTTTCTTGTCGCCGTCCAGCGCGTAGACAAAGGTGCCGTTGGTGCCGAACTGAATGGCGGCCGACGGAGCCAGCACCACACCTTTCAGGGTGTCAGCCAGCAAATGAACGTTGACGAACTGGTTGGGGAACAGCGACTGATCGCGGTTCTCGTATCGCGCCTTGAATTTCAGGGTGCCGGTGGTCACGTCGATCTGGTTGTCGAGGCTTTGCAGTACACCGGTGGCTTGCAGTTTGGTGTCGCCACGATCCCAGGCCTCGGCCGGCAGTTTGGCGCCGCTGCGGTAGCGGGCGAGTACGGTTTCCAGGCTGTTTTCCGGCAAGGTGAAGGCGACGCTGATCGGCTGGGTCTGGGTGATGACTGCGAGGAACGTGGTGTCGTTGGCCGCTACGAGGTTGCCAACGTCGAGCTGACGCAGGCCGACGCGACCGGCAATCGGTGCGCGGATCTTGGTGAATTCGAGATTGAGCTTGGCGTCGTTGACCGCCGCTTGATTGGTTTTCACGGTGCCGAGGTATTGGCCGACCAGCGCTTCAGCGGTGTCCAGGGTCTGCTTGGCGATGCTGTCTTCCTTGTAAAGACCGCGATAACGCTCCACATCGACCTGGGCATTCTTCAACTGCGCCTGATTCTGCAGCAAGGTGCCTTCAGCCTGGAGCAAGGCGTTCTGGTACGGGCGCGGGTCGATCTCCGCCAGCAGGTCGCCGGCCTTGACCATCTGCCCTTCCTCGAAATAGATCTTCACCAGCTCGCCGCCGACCCGACTGCGCACATTGATGGTGTTGAGCGCCGTCACCGTGCCCAGCGCCTTGTAGTACAGCGGGAAGTCCCCGGTGACTGCCGGCGCCACGCGCACCGGAATCGGCCCGCCCGCCCCGCCAAAGCCCGGACGCATCATCCCCGAACGGCCGGTATGGCCGGCCTGCGCCTTCTCGCCGCCCTCCTTGTGGGTCGAACCGGCGGGCCAGAATTTCCAGCACAGACCGGCAATGACCAGCAGGACAAGCAGGCTCAACAGCCAGCGACGGGAGTTACGGGAGGAGGATTGCATGGAGTGATTAACCATTGGGCGCGTGGGCTTCTTTTACGGGAGGCTGAACGATAAGCACTGGTGGGGATTTAGCAAAGCAGCTTTACCGGCAATTTACCTTCCACTTACGTTTTAAGGTGTGAGGCAAAACACTGATACACAAATGAAAACGGCCTGGACAGAGCCAGGCCGTTAACAATTGTAAAAGCGCTTACTTGAGAACGGACAGCGCCGCTTCGTAGTTAGGCTCTTCGGCAATTTCCTTGACCAGTTCGCTGTGCAGGACGTTGTCGTTTTCGTCCAGTACAACCACCGCACGGGCGGTCAGGCCTTTCAGCGGGCCGTCAGCGATGGCCACACCGTAGTTCTCGATGAACTCGGCGCCGCGCAGGGTCGACAGGTTTTGTACGTTTTCCAGGCCTTCGGCGCCGCAGAAGCGTGCCTGGGCGAACGGCAGGTCAGCCGAGATGCACAGCACAACAGTGTTGCTGATGTCGTTGGCCTGAGCGTTGAACTTGCGCACGGAGGTGGCGCAGGTCGGGGTGTCGACGCTTGGGAAGATGTTCAGCACTTTGCGCTTGCCGGCGAAGTCTTTCAGGGTGACGTCGGACAGATTGCCGGCTACCAGGGAAAAGGCTGGCGCCTTGGAACCGGCTTGTGGCAGTTGGCCGTTGACTTGAACCGGGTTGCCTTTGAGCGTGACTTGAGCCATGAACGGAGTCCTTCTTAACGTTGTTGGGAAAGCATGCAAGAGGCAGAAGTTAACCACGAAATTGTCCGACGACCTATGCCTGGACTGAAATTGTCATGTGCTGGCACGCAAAACTGGATACACATTCTCCAGTAGCCCCACATCCCCGCCCTCAAAGAGGATGATGCTTGTTAAAGCGCAAGTCTGCGTCTTTTCTTTAACGACCTGTCGATTCAGACCCCGGCCGTTCGACTAAGCCATGAATCCCTCACCTATCTGCGGAGAAACACCATGCGCTTCATGATCATTGTCAAAGCCAGCCACGACTCCGAAGCCGGCGTGATGCCCAGCGAGCAATTGCTGACCGACATGGGCAACTACAACGAACAACTGGCCAAGGCCGGCATCCTGGTTTCTGCCGACGGCCTGCACCCTAGCAGCAAAGGCGCCCGCGTACGTTTCAGTGGTGAAACCCGCAGCGTGATCGACGGCCCGTTTGCCGAGACCAAAGAGCTGATCGCCGGTTACTGGATCTGGGACGTGAAATCCAAAGAGGAAGCCATCGAATGGGTCAAGCGTTGCCCGAATCCCATGCCGGGCACTGAGTCGGAGATCGAGATTCGCCAGGTCTTCAGCCCGGAAGATTTCGGCGCCGAGTTCACCCCGGAACTGCGCGAGCAGGAAGAACGCATCCGCGAACAAGCCAAAAAACACTAAGGCCCCGAATCGGGAGCGTGAGCATTTTCTGCATGGCCGATGACGACTGAGCGAGACACGAGGACTTTTCGACGCGAAACAGGTAGGGTGCGCAACATCACAATGCCACCACTGGATCGCGTCGCGGTTGTTATGGAGTTGTCATCGCAATGAGTTGCTGGACCGTCCTTGGCCTGTCGGCCGACGCCGATGTGCGCACTATCAAACGCCAATATGCCGTCCTGCTCAAACAGACCCGCCCCGACGACGACCCCGAGGGCTTCCAGCGGCTGCGCGATGCCTATGAGCAGGCGCTGGCCTACAAGGAATGGCAGCAGTATCACGAGCAGAATCAGGACGAAGAGCAGGAACAGGGTATTGAAGAGTCCTGGGACCTGACCGGCCTCACCGTGGTCGAGGTCGATGCCCTGCAACTGGCGACCCGTTCGCTGGACGGGCTCAGCGTTGAAGAGCTGAATCATCGCCATGCCGTCACCCTCGAACAGGGTTGCGCGCATTTCTTCGAAGACACGGTGCTGCATCATTGCATTGAACACCCTGAGACTTCGCAGACGCTGGTGGACTGGGCCATCCCGACCTTCTTCTGGTTCAGCGCCTGGCAACGCCTGGAGCTGGACGAAATATCGATTGACCTGTTGCTGGATCAACAACGCGCGCGCATTGCGCAACCGATGCGTGATGCGCTCGAACGGGAAGACGTCGACGGATTTCTCCAGGCCTATGCCCGCTGCGCGGATTTCAACTGGTTGGCGATTCAGCAACATCAGGAATGGTTCAACCGTGCCCTGAGCCATTTGCTGCTGGATGCCCCGGTCTGGTTTCCCGAGATTTTCGAACGGGTGCGCACCGGTCAGGGCTGGCACGGCTGCACCGGAAATCCCTGCCCTGACGGCGAATGGCAACGCCTGCTGGCTCGCCAGAATGCGCCGCTTTTCCTGGCTCACCAGCAACAGCTCGCCCTGGAACCGCCGGTCACCCCCGAACACCGCGCCGCCCGCCTGCTGCTGGGCACCGGCTCGTTCAGCGCCCGCCGCGCACTGGCCCGACGCCTGAGCGAAGACGACTGGGCGCAGTGTCGCAAGTTGAGTTCCGAGCTGTACGCCAATCACCCCAAGGTCTGCGTACAGATGCCCGGCGGCACGGCGTTTTTCTGGCGTGACTGGGAGCTGAGCTTCAATGACTGGCCGACCTACGTGGGCGTGGTATTGGCCTGCCTGATCGGCGCGTTCACCCATTACATTCCGCTGGGCGTGCGGCTCAGCGGGTTGATCAACATCGTCATGATTTCGACTGTGGTGTTCGGCGTGATCGTGGCCGGGCTCAATTGGCTGGTGCACAACCTCGCCCATCGCGTATGGCGGCTGGATGACCGGCTCAGCGCTGCTCTTTGCCCCGGAGTTTTCAAAGACTCGCCGCCGTTCGGCGTGCTGCGTGACCTGGTGCCCGGCGCGTTGATGGTGGCCGGGCTCGGCTGGTTTTTCGGCCCGATTGCCGGCGGGGTGTACGCCGCGACCCTGACGACCTTCGGACTGGTTCGCCGCTGGCAGTCCAGGCCACGGGTATCCTGGGAAGAGAGCCGAACAGCCGTGAAAGTCGGCGTGACGATCCTCGGCATTGTGGTGCTGGCCCTCGTGCTCGGCGTATTCAAAGTGGTCGCCAGCCAAGGCACGGTCAATCGCAATCAGGGTCTGCAACCCTGGACCGAACGCCTGTGCAGCCGCTTGCCGGCCACCACCGCCGAATGCAGCGCACCGGCCACCGTTGAACAGTGGTACGGCAAGGAGGCGCGCCCATGACCACGAGAGTGATGTTTTGCGTCGGTATTTTCCTCGCACTGGTGGTGATGGCTCTGACGAGTGCGACCCGCCCTTTCCTGCAACTCGATCTCTGGCTGGACGGGCGCGATGCACCGGTCACCGCCCAGGCTAATGCGCTGAGCCCGGTGATCGCCTGCGTCAACCGGATCGACGTGCAATGGCGAGCGGCCTATGACCGCTACAGGAATCCTCAACCGCCCTTGCCTCGCGACCAGCGCTGGTTGAAGAGCCTCAAGGATTTCGACGACAGTGACGCGTTCAATGTGCGAGACATTCAGCGCGATGTCTGCGGTCAGGGCCTCACGGAAAAACTCGATCTTCTAGCTTGGCAGCCTGAACTGGTGCGACAGGCGAACGAATACGTCCGGGCGCTGAATCACGTCACGACCACCATTGCACCCACGCGGTTTTACCGAGAAGCGAGCTTCACTTCGGGGTCGCAACAGCCCTCCCCTGGAGAACTGGCTGCGATCGAGCGCGTTTCACAGGAGTACATCGGCGCCTCGACGGCTCTGCGGCAAAGCCTGCTGCCCCTCGACGCCGCGCAACGTCCTGAACAGCTCAAGCTGATCGAGGCGCGTCTGGGCAGGGACATTCATTGGGACTTGCTGGCGTACATGATTCAGGCGCGGGAGACTGTCGACGTGCTCGACGAAGCGATGAAAAACCGCACTCTGACCCCAAAATTGCTGGCCGACACCACCGCGAAGCTGCAACATGCGTGGAACCGTCGCGAACCCTGGCTCGCACCGCGCACGGGTGGATTCCAGAACAAGACCGATGCCGCACGGGATCTGTGGCTGCGCATCGGCGAGCCGGGGCAAGACTATCTCGAAGCGTTGAACACGCTGCACACCGACTGGCAGAACCACTCAGAGCCCCAGCGTTTGAGCGAGGACTACTACGCCGTGACCCGCCGTTACGACGGCTTGCTCAGCCATTACAACCGACTGGCGCGCGCCAGCTTCTGACGCAATGCACACGCCGGATCGCCCTCAGGGACGACCCGGCGTGCCGGTCTTACTTGGCCTTGAGCTTGAGGTAGGACTGATGCAGATCCGCCGCCCAGCCATCGATCACGCTTTTCACGTCATCGGCCTTCATCACCTGCGAATCGTTTTCCAGCGGTTTGCCGGTGCCCTTGCGCACCACCTGCGCCGCCACCTTGTTGGTGCCGCCATCGAGGAACACCGCTTCGGTCGCCAGGGTGGTTTCCTGATCGCGAATACCACTGGCCGTGCTGACCGCTGCGGCTACCAACGCCACCGGAATCACCTCATACGCGTGCAAGCCTTCGGTCTTGCTGCTGACGGCGGTGATGGCCGCGCGTACCACGATCACACCCGGCCCTGGGCCTGAGGCCAGCGGCAGGGATTTGCCCAGCTCACGCTTGAGCGCCTGATCATAGTAGCTGGTGATGCCGTTGAGGGTTTGCTGCGGAATCTTCACGGTGGGTTGCGGTTTGGGATAAAGCTGGGTCGGTTCGACGTAGAAGCTGGTGAATTTGCCGATGTCGACTTTCGGGTCGATCCAGCGCATCACTTCGGCCCCCGACGGGGATTTGGCCTCCCTCAGTTGGCTGTAGTCCTTGAGGAAGCCTGAGTACTCGTCGGGTGCGACGGTTTTGCTGGAGCAACCCACCACGCCCAGCGTGGCAATGCACAGGGTGCTCATCATTACGGCTAGCTTCATGCTGTAACTCCTGTCGGAAGGCCGAATTTATTGCGTCGGGGGAGTTACAGGTATAGCTAAATTCGCGCCGTTTGCGATCAGAAACCCCAACATTGCGCAACGTCGGGTCCGGACCTTTGAAAGGTCCGGACCATCACAGGTGCTCAAGGCTTTCTTCTACCAGCTCGAAGTCTCCCCACTCCTCAACGCCATCTCCCGCCGGCTGTTCGCCCGCATCGCCTTGATCAGCGACACCGTCCCCACCAGCAAAATCGCCGCACCGAACAGAAAATCAATGTTGTACAGCTGGAAATCCTGCACCGGCCCCACCAGCACCGTGCGTACCACGCCAATCCCCACCAGCGTGGCAAGGAAGTCGATCCCCGGCTCATCGCGGTAGAACACCAGCAACAACGGCAGGCACAGCACCAGCAGCATCAACAGCACCACAACCTTGAACGAGCCTTTGCGCTCGACGCTGAACGCGCATTCGTGGGGGCCGTAGGCCTTGTAATCCTCGTCGCGGATCATCGAGTTTTTCTCGTTGATGTAGTCGGCGCGGTTGTATTTCTGGATCGGCGTGAAGGTGTTGGACATCTCCATCAGCGTGGTGATGTTCTTGAAACGCAGGTCGATGCGCTCGCTGCCCTTGAGGTAATACAGCACCGGTTTGTAGCCGTAGCGATAGGTGTCGAAGGGAAATTCGGTGACCCGGCCCTGGACGCTGATCGGCCGCGATTCGAGTTCGGCGAAGGCGCTTTTGTCGGTCGAGGCGAGGTTGCGGCTCAGGGGCAGGACTTTCACCTGTTCGAGGAAGATCGGCGTGACGCCAAACGACCACTGCAACGGTTCCAGGCGCAGACGCAGTTCGTTGCGGCCCAGGTCATAGCGGTTGAAAGTGCGCTCGGAGACCACCACCGCGCCGCTGAGCATGAACTCGCCGCGCAGGTTGTTGGTGATGCGCAGGGTCAGCTGATCCTTGCCCAGCAGCGCCGCTTCGGTGTTCGGCGGCGTGCCGCACCAGGCGGTGCTTTCGCCGACACCGCCGAGCTGACCGCCACGGTTTTCGTTGAACACATAGATGTAACCGGCCCACAGCGTCACCATCAGCAGCAACGCGGTGATGCCCAGAATTTTTTTGCCCGGACTCACTGATCAGACTCCCTTCTTCGTTCCGTCGTCCAGCCGAAAACCCGCTGGCGACGGGGACTCTACCAAAAGGCCACCATCGACCCAAGGAAAAATCCCCGATTCATCAGGGTTCTAAGGGTTTCCCCTGCATCACCTGCGCCGGAACAACGGTCGCGGCTCGATCACCGAGCGCCCGTACAACACGCTCATCCCGGCCAGTCCCTTGAGCGCATCCTCGGCGGATTTGTCTTCACGCACGGCGAAGCTGTCGAAACCGCACTGGCGCATGTGGCTGAGCTGGTCGCGCAGCACATCGCCGACGGCGCGCAACTCGCCTTTCCAGCCGAAACGGCTGCGCAGCAGATAGGCCTGGCTGTAGGCGCGGCCGTCGCGAAAGCTCGGGAAGTCGAGGGCGATCAGCGGCAGCGAGGTCAGCCATGGCAACAGGCTTTCGACGCCGTCGTCAGGGCCGAGCCAGACCGCATGGGTCGAGGGTGATTCGAGCCAGTGGGCCAGCGGCAGAATCAACATCCCGGCGCTGAACTCTGTTTCTGGTGAGCGAATCAGCGTCCACGGATCATCCAGCACGATCCGCGCCCCGCTCGCCTCCATGCGCAAAAGATTTTTCATGCCGGCACCTCCAGCGCCTTCGGATAGACCCGCTCCTTGAACGGCTCGAGTCCGATGCGCGCCACGGTATCGACGAACAGCTCTTCAGCTTCGCGATAACGCACGAAGGTGCCGATGATCCGCTCGATCACCTGCGGCACTTCGGCGGCGCTGAACGACGGGCCGATGACTTTGCCCAGTGCGCTGTTCTTGCCCTGCGCGCCGCCGAGGGTGATCTGGTACCACTCGCTGCCGTTTTTATCGACGCCGAGAATCCCGATGTTGCCGATGTGGTGATGGCCGCAGGCGTTCATGCAGCCGGAGATGTTCAGGCTGATGTCGCCCAGATCATGCAGGTAATCGAGGTTGTCGAAACGCGCCTGAATCGCCTGGGCAATCGGGATCGACTTGGCATTGGCCAGCGCACAGAAGTCGCCGCCGGGGCAGGCAATGATGTCGGTCAGCAGCCCCACGTTGGCGGCGCCCAGCCCCTGCTCTTTCGCCAGTTGCCACAGCGCGAACAGCTCGGACTTGGGCACGTCCGGCAGGACGATGTTCTGCTCGTGGGCGATGCGGATTTCGCCGAAACCGAAGCGCTCGGACCAGTCAGCCACGGCCTGCATCTGCGCATCGGTGACGTCCCCCGGCGGCGAGGCCAGACCCGGTTTGGTCGACAGCACCACGCTGGTGTAGCCCGGCACCTTGTGCGGTTGTACGTTGCGCGCGACCCAACGGGCGAACGCCGGGTTGTCGGCCAGGTGCGTGCCGAAATCCAGATCGGTACCCGCCAGCGTGCGATAGCTCGGCGGCACAAAGGCACTGGCGACCCGCTGGAATTCATCTTCGGTCAGTTGCGCCGGGCCGTCCTTGAGGTGTTGCCATTCTTCTTCGACCTCTTTGGCGAACGCCTCGATGCCCAGCGCCTTGACCAGAATCTTGATCCGCGCCTTGTACTTGTTGTCGCGCCGGCCGTGACGGTTGTAGACCCGCAACACCGCCTCGACGTAGGACAGCAAGTGCTGCCACGGTAGATCGTCGCGAATCTGCAGACCGAGAATCGGCGTGCGTCCCAGACCGCCGCCGACGATCACTCGCAGCAGCATCTGGCCGTCACGGCCGGGGTAAAGGTAGAGGCCGATGTCGTGCATCATGATTGCCGCGCGATCCTGCTTCGCCGAGCAGATGGCGATCTTGAACTTGCGCGGAAGGAAAAGGAACTCCGGGTTGATCGTCGACCATTGCCGCAGGATCTCGGCCAGCGGGCGCGGGTCGATCAGCTCGTCCGCCGCGACCCCGGCGAAGGCTTCGGTGGTGATGTTGCGCACGCAGTTGCCCGAGGTCTGGATCGCATGCATGTTGACCTGCGCCAGACGTTCGAGAATGTCCGGCACCTCGTGCAGCTCGATCCAGTTGAACTGCATGTTCTGCCGGGTGGTGAAGTGGCCGTAGCCACGGTCGTAATCCCGGGCGATGCTCGCCAGGGTGCGCATCTGTTCGGCACTCAGCGTGCCGTAAGGAATGGCCACCCGCAGCATGTAGGCGTGCTTTTGCATGTACAGGCCGTTTTGCAGGCGCAGCGGCAGGAACTCTTCTTCGCTCAACTCCCCGGCCATGAAGCGCTCGACCTGATCGCGAAACTGCGCAACGCGCTCGAACACCAGCGCCCGGTCGTAATCATCGTACTGATACATCGGCCTACTACCTCATCAGGGATTACATGAATTCCTGTGGGAACGGGCGAACCCGAGATAGCGCCAGTTCGTGCCTGGCGCTATCTCGGGTTCGCCCGTTCCCACAGTATTTTCCCTGACTATGGACGAACGGCGCAGTGCACAACAGATTCACCTGATCGCATAAAAACCGTATCAGGGCGCGGCAGATGGCCGCAGGCAGCGCTTTGATCTGATCCGCATAAATGAACATTTCCTGAGCCTGTTTTGTTTCCGGTGGGGTTTCTACAGTGCAGCTCGTGCCAGACCGGGTGGCCTGGCAAGACTTTGCAACCGTGGATGAACTGACCATGAGCACAGCAACAATCGGACAGGCTTATAACTACAAGGTCGTCCGCCAATTCGTCATCGCGACTGTTTTCTGGGGTGTCGTGGGCATGGCGATGGGGGTATGGATCGCCTCGCAACTGGTATGGCCGGACATGAATCTGGACTTGCCGTGGACCACCTTCGGCCGCTTGCGACCGTTGCACACCAGCCTGGTGATTTTCGGTTTCGCCGGCAGCGCGCAATTCGCCGCCAGTTACTACGCGGTGCAGCGCACCTGCCAGGTGCGGCTGTACTCGGACAAACTCGCCGCGTTCACCTTCTGGGGCTGGCAATCGGTGATCGTGATCATGCTGGTCACCCTGCCGATGGGCTACACCACCACCAAGGAATACGCCGAGATCGAATTCTCCGGCGCGGTGTGGATGGCCGTGGTCTGGGTCGCGTACGCCGTGGTGTTTTTCACCACCGTGGTGCAGCGCAAGACCAAGCACATCTACGTCGGCAACTGGTTCTTCGGTGCATTCATTCTGGTGATCGCCATGCTGCACGTGGTCAATCACCTGTCGATCCCGGTGGACTGGTTCAAGTCCTATCCGGTGTATTCCGGCGCCACCGACGCCATGGTGCAGTGGTGGTACGGGCACAACGCGGTGGGTTTCTTCCTGACCACCGGGTTCCTCGGGATGATGTATTACTTCGTGCCCAAGCAAGTGAATCGGCCGGTGTATTCGTACCGGTTGTCGATCGTGCATTTCTGGGCGCTGATCACCCTGTACATCTGGGCCGGCCCGCACCATTTGCACTACACCGCGCTGCCGGACTGGGCGCAGTCGCTGGGCATGGCGATGTCGCTGATCCTGTTGGCGCCGAGCTGGGGCGGCATGATCAACGGGATGATGACCCTCTCCGGCGCGTGGCATAAATTGCGCACCGACCCGATCCTGCGTTTCCTCGTTCTATCGCTGGCGTTCTACGGCATGTCGACCTTCGAAGGCCCGATGATGGCGATCAAGACCGTCAATGCCCTCTCCCACTACACCGACTGGACGATCGGCCACGTACACGCCGGCGCCCTCGGCTGGGTGGCGATGATCACCTTCGGCGCGACCTACCACATGGTGCCCAAGGTCTTCGGCCGCGAACGGATGCACAGCACACCGCTGATCAACCTGCACTTCTGGCTGGCGACCATCGGCACGGTGTTGTACATCGCTTCGATGTGGGTCAACGGGATTACTCAGGGCCTGATGTGGCGGGCGATCAACGAGGACGGCACGCTGACTTATTCGTTCGTCGAGGCGCTGCAGGCCAGCCATCCGGGGTTTGTCGTGCGGTTTGCCGGCGGGGTGTTCTTCCTGACGGGCATGTTGCTGATGGCCTATAACGTGTGGCGCACGGTGCGGGTTGCCGACGTTGCACTCGCCCACCGTGAAGCGCAGATCGCCTGAGGCAGGGAGCCGGTCATGTTCGATGTTTTTTTGAATGTGTTGGGTGTGGTGTTTCTGTGGCTGGCGGTGGAGTACTGCTTGCGGCATGAGACGAGCGAGAGCCTGGATGAGGCTAGTCTGACGCCGTTTGCGGATGATCCGGAGGTGGCTCGGCGGGTCGAAATGGCCACCGGTAAGACCGTGAAAGCGGTGGCGCCGGAGGTGGCGAAGCCGGGGTGGGTCAACCTCGAAATGTGAGCTACTTCCGTTGATGTTGATCGTTCCCACGTCGAGGCGTCGAACCGTCCGCGTGGGAACGATCAGCTAGGGTTGGCTTTTGATCTTAAGTACGGTCGCGTGGGATGAGGCTCTGCAGTTGCTGCGCGAGGAAATTCGCATCGAAGGCAAAGGTATCCGGATCCTTCAACCCATTGGTCTTACGCCACTGCCAATCACCATTGGGCAACCGCACCAACGAAACACTTCCGTACCGTGCCGCCGTCAACCCCATCACCGCCAGCGAAATCTGTCCGCCACTGCCCATCACATCCGGAACGAACTCCACCGGTTTGCCGGCAATCACGATGCTCAGTTTTTCAGTCTTGAAGGTCGAGGTCTCAACCGGTGTGCTCGGCCCGAACGCGACATAATCCTCCCGGCTGACCTCCAGCAACCCCGGCGCCTGCACCGGCTCCAGCCATTGCTGAATCTGCCCGAACAACTCGGTAATCCGTGTAGCCCAGGTCGCCGATTGCGTCTCGAACAATTGCTTCTTGTGCGCTTCGCTATCGGCATAGTAGCGAAGCATTTCGCCCAGTTGCTGTACGTCGTCCATTGCGGTGTTCCTTCAAGGAGCGGTGCTGCGGACGTCGAGCATGGCAGATGCCGATGACGACCGTGCAAGTCATTTGCCTGCACGGTCGCCTCGTCGGCCACTGACGGACAGAAGGTCAGCGTTTGCGCAGGCGCGCCATGCTCAGGGTGTCGACCCATTGCCCGTCACGCACGGCGTAATCGCGAAACAGGCCCTCGGTTTCGAAGCCGAACTTGCGGTAGAGCCCGATGGCCGCCTCGTTGTCGGCGTACACCGAAAGCTCGACCCGGTGCAGGTTCATCCAGTTGTCGGCGATGTCCAGCGCCGCTGCCAACAGCTTCGAACCGATGCCCTTGCCCTGCCACGCCACTGCTACGGCCATGCCGACACTGCCGGCGTGACTGCGGCGAATCCGCGAAAACTGTTCCAGCCCCAGATTGCCGATCACCACCCCCTGATGCAGCGCCACCAGTTGCACCACCCGCTCGTTGTCCGGCGCCAGGCGTTTGCGCCAGACCTCGGTGGTCTGAAACGGCATTTGCAACACCTGCCGGGTCACGGCCGGGTCGTTATAGAGCGCGGTGATGCCCTCGACGTGGGATTCGTTGTAGCGTTCGAGGTGAATGGCGGGGTTGTGCTCAGGCATGAAAGATCCCTCCTGGATCAGTGCGTGGCCGGTCACTGTAAACCGCTTCTTCACGGATTCGCCATGACTGTTTAAAGCCTATACATCCCCTTAGCCTGATTGGCTGATTGTTCCCACGCTCTGCGTGGGAATGCAGCCCGGGACGCTCCGCGTCCCTTTCGGAGCTGGAACGCGGAGCGTCCCTCGAGGCATTCCCACGCGGACGGTTCGACGCCTCGACGTGGGAACGATCTAAAAACCTACGTGGTTACTCAAACCACTCCTGTCGCTCATTGAACGTGCGCTGAATCAACTCCACCAAGGTCTGCACCTCCCCGACCGCCTGCGATTCACTGTTCACCGCCAACCACGCCTGCAACCGCATCGCCTCGTCAAACAACCCCGGCAACGCCACCAATCCGCGATCAAACCGGCTCATGTACATCGGCAGCAAGCCAATGCACGCGCTGCAACGAATCATCTCCAGCATCAGCTCATAGGACTGCATCTGCACCACCCCGGCCAACCGCTGTTCGACCAGTTCATTCCACGGCCGGAAGCTGTCGATCTGCCGATCATGCTGCCATTGCACCAACATGAAATCGGCGAGGTCGTCCGGGCTTTCCGGGCGTGCAGTGACGCGGGAGTAGCGTTTGGCAATGTGCGGCTGGTATTCCAGTTGCGCGAGGCGTTGCGGTTCGCTGGTGGCGAAGGTCGGGCCCGGATGCGGGGTATCGCCGTGGGCGAGCCACAGCACGATGTCGGCACTGACCGCACGCAGGGCCAGTTCGCTGTCGAGGGCGATGATCTCGAGGCGCACGCTGGCGTTGCGGCGCAGCAGTGCGATGAGGTCGCGGCCAAGGATGTCATGCAGGATCGATTCGGCGACGGCCAGCCTTATCAGCGGTTGCTCGATCACCGGAAGTTTGCGTTCGTGAGCCAGGGCGATCAGTTGCGCCTGCAATTGCTGGCCTTCGCGGGTCAGGCTGAGGGCGCTGCCCTGAAAGCTGAACAGCGCGCATTGCAGTTGTTGTTCGAGTTGCGCCAGTTGTTTGCGCAGCAGGGTCGAGCGCACGTTGAGGCTGCGGGCGGCCTGCATGAAGCAGCCGCAACGGGCGCTGACCAGAAAGTATTGGGCGACGTCGCCGTCGAGGGTCGCGGCTTGCGCCAGCCAGGGTTCGTCCTTGTCCCGGGGCCAGCGGAAATCGGCGCTGCTCTGTCGTGCTGCGGGTTCGGTGAATGACATCGATGACTCCCTGTCGATCTTTGTTTTGGTGTGCAGCGCTTAGGGTTTGGTCTCCAGCACCTTGTTGAGCTCGGCCCCGTCGATGCTCAGCGTCGCGGTATTGAGCATGCCGTCCAGATAGGCCTGGGCGATCTGCTCCTGACGCTGTGCCCACAAGGCCTGGGTCAGTTGATCGCGCAACTCGTCGAGGGTCGCGGTGCGGGCTGGTTGTTGTTCGGTGAGTTTGATCACGTGGAAGCCGGCGCTGCTTTGAACAGGATCAGAAACCGCGCCAACCTTGAGCCGTGCCACGGCGCCACGTACTTCCGGCACCAGTTGCTGCAACGGTTGCAGACCGGTATCGCCGCCACGTTCAGCGGTGAGGCGATCCTGGGAAAACTCCTTGGCCAGCGCTGCAAAGTCCGCCGGGCTTGCCTGAGCTTTCTTGCTCAACTCCGCCGCCTGCTTGCGCACAGCCTCAAGATTCTGCGGCTCATTCACCCCGAGGAAAATCTGGCTGACCCGATACAGCGCCGGCGTCTGCCAGTTGGCCTTGCCCGCGTCATACGCCTGCTGCAATTCGGCAGCGCTCGGATAATCCGCCGGCACCTGGCTCACCGACTGCAAATAGTCGCGAAACACGATCTGTTCGGTGGCGGCGCGGGTCTGCCGTACCACGTCTGGGCGCTGCGCCCAGCCTTGAGCATCGGCCTGTTCCAGCACGGCTTTTTCGGCCAGGCGTGAACGAATCCAGCGCTCCAGCGCCTCACGATTGCCACGCAGTTGCTCGCGGGTCTGTGACGGTACGGCGGCCAGCAGCGCCTGCAATTCCTCCGGCGAAACCTGTTGATTACCCAACCGCGCCACCGCAGGCTCATTATTCGCCGCGATCACCGGCGCCGGTTGCTGGGCGGCGACCGGGTCAGTACCCGGCCGCACCACCAGCGCCACGGCCACCACCAACAGCGCCACCGTAGCGGCGCTGATTACCATGGCAGGTTTTGTCACAGCGCGACTTCCTCTTGCTCAACCTTTGGAGCCTGGGCGGCAGCAGCGTTCTGGGTGAAGTCACGCAGATAAACGATGAACTCCTGCAACAGGCGATCCCACAATTCCAGGTTGCCGCGCAGGTAATCGCTGCTGACGCCAGCGGCCACCACCACGTCCATTTCCATCACCAGAAACTCGCCCTGCAACGACAACCGGGCAAACCGGCGGGTCGCGTTCCACTGCTCGGCCACACCGGCCGGCAATTCACCTTGCACACGCAAGGCACAACTGAAAGTGAAGTCGACATAGCTGCCCTGCTCCGCCACCGCCGGGTTGCCGAAACGCACGGCATATCCGATGCCCTGACTGGCGCTGAGCAACTGGACGATGCCGTTCTGTTCGGTCTGGTTGACGCGGTAACCGGCGGCTTGCAGTACGTCGGTCAGGGATTGCGGGGATACGTGGGAGATCAATTGAGTCATTACTTCTTCCTTGTCCATGAGTCTTTTAATCAGTGCGCGATCGCAGCTTGCGGCGCATCGAATTGAGTCTTGTACAGTTCATCGCCAAAGCCCTGAGCCAGTTCATCGAACTTGACCCGGGCGCTGCCGGCGAAGGGCTGGCGGATCTTCATCACCTCGGCCACATCGATGTTTTCGTAGGCGGTGAGAATCTGCTTGGCCACGCCGTACATCTGCTGATTCTTGACCGAACATTGCTGCACTTGTGTGTCACGTTCAGTCAATTGCGCTTGAAGCTTAGACCGTTCTGCCTCTTTGGCACGGGCCATGACCAACAGCTCGTCATAGGCTTTCTTGAACTTGCCGGTCTGCTCGTTACTCGCCGCCACCTGTGCCTGAGCCTGGCTGTGCAGGCTTTGCTGCTGCCCGGCCAGTTGCTCGGCGAGGTCTTTGGCCTTGGCCAGTTCGGCGGTCAATTGCTTGATTTGCGCCTGCGCAGCCTTGGCTTCGTTCTGCGCCGCCAGTTGCGCGGCGCTGGCCTGGGCCTGCTGGCTTTGCAGGGTTTGCAGCTGCTGGGTGGTGCTGCGCAACTGGGTGCGCAGGCGTTCTTCCATGCCTTCGGCGCTCGCCCCGGTGGCGATCAACATCCCGAGCCCAAGCCATAAAAAGCGGATTTTCATAACCCTCTCCCGGCGCTTAGAAGCGCGTGTTGATCTCAAGCTGCATGACGTCGATGTCGAACGGCGCGCCATACACCGCCTCCGAACTCAACCAGCGGCCGGTGGCGTAGACGTTCTTCGCCAGACCGTAATTGCCGCCCAGGAAGTAGCCCTTGGCGTTGGTGCCGCCGAGGTGGAACGACGAGTCGTTGAAGCCGTCCGGCAAGGCATCCGGCTGGATGTACTTGTAGCCGGCGAACAGGTTCCAGTCGCCCTGCTTCTTCAGCTCCAGCGCGTTGCCGAGGGTGAACTGGACCATCCACGCATTGGCGCCGCTTTCGATGTTGCCGTTGCTGTCGAGGTTGTTGACCAGTTGCCCCGCCGAACGCTTGCGCATGTCGCCTTCGTCGTAGCCGAGGTTGTGGATGTAGTTGCCCTGGCTGCGCAGTTTGAAGTCTTCCGGCAGGTCGGCGTCCCACACCACGTTGAGGTCCAGCAGGTTGAACTCGGACGCCAGGCCAACGAATTGCGGTTGCGGCGTGGTGGTCGGGTTGAGCGGGTTCGGCGTGATGTCACGCAGCAGGAACACGCTGTTGCCCTTCTGCATGAATGCCGCGCGGGTGCCGTCGCTGTCGCAGCCGGGCGCGCCGGCCCACGGTTCGCAGGGGCTGGAGCGCTGGCCTTCGATGTCGTCGAAGCGGTAGTAGGCCAGCGCGCCTTTCAAGCGGTTGTTGCTGTTGATCGCCCATTTGGCGCCGATCTGCGCGCCGTACAGCCATTTGTTGTCGCTTTCTTCCTTGTCGAAGCCGTTGCTGGTGGTGGTGTCGTTGGTGTAGTCCACCGGGAACGCGCCGACGGTGCCGAACACGCCCCAGTCGCGGCTGAGCTTGTGGTCGAAAATCGCCGCCACGCCGTCGAAGTTCAGGTCGTTGGAATACAGCATGTCGGTGGACATGAACGGGTTGGCGAAGCGGCCACCGGTCAGGGTCAGCTCATCCGACGGTTTCCAGGTCAGGTAACCCTGATCGAGCCAGATGTCCTTTTTCGAGAAGCCGCCGCCGAGGTTCTGGGTGGTCGACACCGGGTTGTTGTCCGAGCCGGTGCCGATGCGGATGCCGGCGGTCCATTCCGGCGAGATCACTGCTTTCATGCCCAGCCGGGCGCGCAGGCGGAATAGGTTTTCGCGGTCTTCGCGGGTGTTGAGCAACGGCGGCAACGCGGTGCTGCTGTTGGGGTTCACGTCGTACGGGCCGTTGTTGTTGAGCTTGGCGAAGTCGACGATTTCGTTGCTGTTGCTGCCCGAGTAGTAGCGCGATTCGTCACGCAGACGAATGTCGCCGTCGAAGCTGATGCGCGAAGCCCAGTCCGGAAAGGTGTTGGGCGCGGCCCAGTTTTCCTGCTTGGCGGTGGCCATGACTTCGGCCTTGACCTGATCGCGGATCTGGTCGCGCACCGCAGCCGGCACGTATTGCACCCGCACATCGCCCGGTGCGGCGACCGGCCCGGATGCCACAGCGGTAGACGCTGCTGCCTGTTTGGCCTGGGCCGCTTCGTTCTGGGCTTGGGCGATCAGGGCGTCGGCCTTGTCCTGTTTCAGAATGCCCTGCTCGACCAGCAAGCGGATCAGATTGATCGTGGCGTTCTCCGAGGGCGCAGGCGCTGCCGCGGCCTGACCGACCAGGGTCGCGATGACCATGCCGACCGCCAGGGACAATCGATTCACGTTGGAAATCATCTGCACACAACTCCTTTTCATACAGCTTTATGAATTCGGTTAACCCGGACGCCGCCCTTGCAGGGACATGCGCACAGGCAAGGTGATGGAGGCCGGTGGCCGCTCGCTCAAAGCAGGCGCATTGCGCAATGCGGCGAGCACTTGCGTATCGATCTCGGGGTTGCCGCTGGACTTGATCAGCTCGACCCGGGTGATCTCGCCGACGCTGCTCAGCCACACATCGGCCTGCAGCGAAAACGCGAGGTTGCGCAGGTCGGGGTTCTCGCGCAGCAGCTTCTGGAAAGTGAACGCGAGGAACTGGCTGTAGGTGCCGTTGCCCAGTCGCCCACCGCCGGAACCGGCCATGCCTCCGCCCTTGCCCGCGCCGATGTTGAAGGCGTCGCTGCCGCTCTGGGCGTCACCGTCGATTTGCATCGGGTTGGCCAGATCGTCTGCCGGCGATGGCGGTGCTTCTTCTTCGGGCTTGACCTCTTGCGGCTCGGGCGTTGGCTCGGGCTCGACGACTTTTTCCTCGACCGGGGTTTCCGGCTCCGGCGGTTTTTCCGGCGGCGGAGGTGGCGGTGGCGGCAACGGAATGATCGTCGGCACCTTCGGTGCTTCCCGGCGGATGCCGCTCATGTCGTTGGCCCACTGCCACAACAGGAATGCCGCGACGGCGCCCAGCAGCAGCCCGGCGCCCCACTTCACGTAACGCAGTGGCGACTTCTTCACCGGCAAAGGCTCGATTGGCAGTTGTGCAGTCATCACTCAGCCCTGCGTCGGTTTGCCGGTAACGAGACCGACCTGGGACAGTTCGAGCCGGCGCAGCAGATCCAGCACTTCGATGACCTTCTGGTACTGCACCGTGGCGTCGCCGCGCACGATCACCGGGAAGTCCGGGTTCTGGGCCTTCTCGATGCGCAGGCGTTCTTCCAGCTCCGGCAGGGTCACCGGGTAGGCGTCGAGGAACACTTGGCCGCCGTCGTTGACCGAAATCGCCTTGGTCTTGGCCTCGGACAGCGACACGGCGGCGCTGGCCTTGGGCAGGTTGATCTGGATCCCGGAGACCTGCGCGGTGGCGGTGAGGATGAACATCACCAGCACCACCATCAGCACGTCCACCAGTGGCGTGATGTTGATGCTGTCCACCGCTGCATCTTCGTCATCGTCGTGGGAGGCATTTACGGACGCCATGTCTGTGCTCCTCAGGCCGGTACGGAGTGGTTGGCGTGATGACCGCGCTGATGCGCCGCTTCACTGGACTGACCTTCGCCGTGCATCTCCGCCAGACGGGTGATGAACTCGTCGACGAACACGCGCATGTCGGCGCTGACTTCCTTGTTGCGGGTGATCAGGCGGTTGTAGCCAAACAGCGCCGGGATCGCGACGAACAGGCCCATGGCGGTAGCGAGCAAGGCGGCCGCCATGCCCGGCGCGATGGCGTTGATGTTGACGTCGCCGGCCATGGCCGTGCCGAGGAACACCACCATGATCCCCAGCACGGTGCCGAGCAGGCCGATGTACGGGCCGCCGGCGATGGCGTTGGACAGGGTCGAGAGTTTCGAACTCAGCTGCTGGTTTTCCCGGGTGCGCACACCGTCCATCGAGCAACGGATGGCTTCGATGGTTGCGGCGGAAACGGATGAGGTATCGGCGCCCTGCTCGCGGCGGGTGCGGATTTCTTTCACCGCGACCAGGTACAGGCGCCACAGCGACGAGTGCTGTAGACGCTGGGCGAGTTGGGTGTCGTCGGCGAACATTTCCAGGCGGGTGCCGACCTTGGCGAACTGCACGCGGAAGTCTTCGTTGGCGGCGGTGACGCGGCTGAGGGTGCGGTTCTTGTGCAGCATGATGATCCACGACTGGAACATCATCAGCACCAGCACCGCGATGATCACCCAAGCATCCACCGGTACCGCGTTGAGCAGGAAGCCGAGGCTGCCGAAACCGAAGCCGGACTGTTCTTCATCGACGCCATAGGCGACCAGTTTCGACTCGGCGCCTTGAGAGGTGGCATCGGCCAGCAACAAGGGCGCCGGACGGGCGACTTTCGACAGGCGCAGTTCATCGATGGCGCCTACGAACGGTTGGAAAGGACCTTCGTGCAGATCGGCACCGATGGCCATGACCGAGTTGAACGCCGGCATCGCTTGAGCGAGCGCTGCACCTTCGCGACCGTTGATGTACAACGTCACTTTCGCGCCTTCAGCGGTTAGTGCGACGTGCTGCCATTGACCCGGATTCAGTGGCTGCGTAGCGACGGCACGCTGGCCGTCGATTTCCACAAACGGCACGCCCTGGTTCACACCAACCAGCAGGCTGTTGGCGCCTTCGCGGCGGGCCAGGATCAGTTGTTCGCCGTTGGCCTGATCCAGACGCAGCCAGGCACTGAAGGAGAACGCGCTGCCAGCGTTGTGTTGCAACGACGGACTGGCCGGCAGCAGCAATGGCTGGCCGCTGAACTGCAAGGCCCGCCCGACTACGCCGTCGATAGCGGCGCCGGTCGCGCTCTGCGCGGTGTTGCCGTAGGCGGTAGTGTCTTTCGCCGGGGTGCCGGTGGCGCCGTCGAAGTGATAGAGCGCGGTGTAATTCGGATCGAACGTCAGTTGGCCGTTGCCGGTGGCCGGGGCCTTCTGGTTGCCGTAGTACATCCAGATGTCCTGACGCTGACCGCCCTCGACATTCGGTACGTCGACCCAGATCAGCGCCATGCCCATCAACGCGTCGAAGCTTTCGATCTGGTGGTTGAGCACGGTCTTGTCGTCGGCGGCGACGAAGCGCAGGTCCGAGCCGTCCTCTTTCACGCCGTCAAACGTGAAGTTGCCGGTGTGCAGGCGCACCAGCAGCGCGGTGCGGCCCAGGGCCTGATTGATCGCGGCGCCTTGCGGCGTGGTGTCGACGGCGATCTGTTTGCGGTAATGCCAGTCGTCCTGCCACCAGGCCTGAGCCGTGGCCGGGAGCACGAAGCCCAGGCAGATCAACAACGAAAGGAAAAGGCGCTGCATGGAGGTGCTCCTTGTTAGAAAGTGGCCTGAAGGTTGAAGTGCAGGCGCGATTCCTGTTTCGAGGTGTTCGGCCCTTCGAGTAGCGGGTAGCCCCAGTCGAGGCTGCCGGACAGCCATTTGCTCAGGCTGGCGCGGGTGCCGAGGCCGACGCTGGCCAGGGCGTAATTGGCGTCCTGGTCCGGCAGTTCGTCGCGCAGATAGAGTTGCGCGCCTTCGGCGAAGGCGTAGAAGCGCCAGTCCTGCATCCAGCCGCCGACGTACTTGGCCAGCGACGGTGTACGCAGCTCTTCGCTCAGCAGGAAGCCGTCATCGGCGGTGCGTTCGGCCGCCAGATAACCGCGTACCGAAGTCGCGCCGCCGGCGGAGAATTGTTCGTTGGAAACCAGTGGCCCCGACGCCAGCTGGAACGCGGCTTTGCTTGCGCTCTGCCAGTCGCTGTCGAAGGTCCAGGTGAAGTTGGTATCGCCCTTGAGCACGGCGAAACTCGGGTTGGCGCGGTAGCGTTTGTAGTCGAAGTCTTCGTCGGAGCTGCCGTAACCGAAAATGCTGCGAGTGGCCGCGACCAGGCTCAGGCCGAGGCCGAGCTGGCTCTTTTCGCTGTAGCGATAGCCGTTGTAGGCGAAGGTGAACGGCGCGTATTTCAGCGGCACCTTGTCGCTCTCGCCGGACAGGGTCAGGCGTTCGTCGAAGTCCTTGAAGTCGATGCCCGCCGACAGCGAGTTCGACCAGTTACCGCTGGACGGGATCGTGTAGATCGCCGCTACGCCGTAGGAATGGCCCTTGCCGAGCACGTTGCTGCCGCCGATGGTGGCGACGTTGCTGTCGGACTGATAACCGGAGAACTGCACGCTCCAGCGCTCGGTCAACGGCGCGGTGTAGGAGCCGGACCAGACCTTGGCATTGTCTGTCTCTTGCGGTGCGGTGAAGAACGTCAGGTTGACGCTGTGCCCCAACTGCCAAAGGTTGTTGTAGCCGAGGCTGGTGACGGTGCGCAGTTTTTCGGTGTCGGCGCTGTAGTCGTTGTTCAGGCCCACGCTGGCGGTCCACGGGTTCTGGTCTTCGACCTGCAAGTCCACGTCCATGGTGCCGGGGCGCTGACCTTCGCGCACCAGCGGCATCACCTGGCGGCCCGGGGTCTTGTTGAGTTGCGCCAGTTCGCCCTGGACCTTGGCGAAGTCCGGCACCTCGCCTTCCTTCAGCGCCGGGACGTTGTCGCGAATATCCAGCGGCGAATAGTGTTTGGCGCCGACCACCCGCACCCGGCCCACCTTGGTTTCGCTGACTTGCAGGTAGACGATGCCGTCGGCCACCGCCTGCTCCGGCAGTTCGACGAACACCGATTGGTAGCCGCGTTCCTGATAGGCCTTCTGCAAGGCATCCCGCGCGCCTTCGATGTCGCTCAAGGCTTTTTGCGGGCCGAGGAACGGATACACCGCTTCTTCGATCGCCCGCGCGTCGAGCACGGTGTTGCCGCGCACGAAGTATTCGTTGACGTCCACCAGACGCTGCGCCGCTGCGTTCCCGGCCTCATCGGCGAACGCCGGCTGCGCGCCGGCCGTCACCAGCAGCCAGCCCCACAGCGCCAGCCGTGACGTGAAAATCTGATCCACACTACCCCCTGAAATTCGCGATGACCTGTTGGCGCTCATGCGCCTTGCGTGTGCGTCAGTTACTGGCGTTCTTGATTGCTGAAGTGCAGGCCCCGGTGTGCTTGCCCAGCCAGGTGTGCAGCAGCGCGAAGTTCAGCGAGAACTCGGGCATTTGCAGCAGCGCGCCGCAGAACACTTCACCGATGATTTTCTGGATGAGCTGCACCGCACGCGGCTCGTTGAGCAGCGTGGCGATGTCGCGACTGAGGACGTTGAAGCTCCAGACTTTCTGGTTCAGACCCAGGCCGACGAACCAGCGGAACAGCAGGTTGTAATTGAGCTGTTCGTAGAGCTGCTGCTCGCTGGGCACCGAATACAGCAATTGCAGCAGCAGGATGTGCATGACCGTCTGCGGGGCGATCAGCATGCCGGGTTGGGCATTGAGGTCGTGCAGGAGGTCGCGGTGGGCGTCGAGCAAATCGTCGATCTGCGGGCGCAGCAGCACCAGCGAATGCCCCGGCGGAATGTAGCTGGAGACCTCTTTCAAGGCGCCCTGCCAGTCATCCTGCGACACGATCCAGACCCACGGCGCGCCGTAGCGATACACCGAAACCGGCTTCTTGCGCGCGGCTTCGACGATCTTCGACAGGCGTTGATCGAGTTCCTGCATGCCCACTTTCGAGTAGCGTTCCATAGTCCCCATTGCCTCACTCCCGGCGTCCCGCCTCGGCTTGTGAAAAGCGCCCTGTTGGGCCCCTCAAGCGCGTTACATAGGCATGACCGGACTGGCGATGTGCTACCGAACTTTTGTCATAAAAGCTTCATTACAGAAATTGATCGGGATTTGGCAGACAACACAAAACCCTTGTGGGAGCGGGCTTGCTCGCGAAAGCGGTGTGTCTGTCACCTAGAGAGTGACTGACGGGACGCCTTCGCGAGCAAGCCCGCTCCCACAGGGTTATGAGGTGTTTTCAGAAAAACATTCCGTCAGGTGTAGACCGGCCAGGTATCGACAATCTTGCCGCCACGTACCGCCAGCAAATCGCCGAATTGCAGGAGGACGGCCTCGGTCTGGGTCGGGCGCAGGAACACTTGATCCTCCACCGTCAGCCCTACGGCATTCGAGCCATTGACCATCTCCTGATTCGAGCTACGGCCGTAAACGCCATTGCTCTGCAATCCGGGCGGTGATTCGAACTCGGCCATCCAGTTGCCGCCGTAGATGAAAAAGGTCTGCCGCTGGTTGGTGTCCCACCACGAAAACAGCTTCGACTTGTCGTCCAGCGCCGGGATGTTCACCGCCCCGGTGCTTTTCAATACCGGTGTGGCGATGTACGCGGCGGGTTCATGTTCGACCAGCGACGGCAAGTCGTAATGAGTCGGCTTGAGCATCGCCGTCCCCACCGACACTTCACTGCTCAGGTGTTCGTTTTCATGCATGCGATAACTCGGGCTGCCGGCGGTGTTCAGGCACAACCCTTCATGCCACAGCGCCGGATATTGCTGCCGGGTGAAGTCGACGCAGCGCTGATAAATCACCATCACCTTGGCGAACAGTTCTTCGGGCGAACCGAGAATCCCCGGCACGCCCATGCCCACGAACGGGTCATAACCCATGAATCCGGCGAACTCCAGGTGCTGCGGATTGGCGGCGATCAGCGCGAGCATCTGCCCGAGCACGTTCAGATCGCTGACGCCGCCACGGTGCAGGCCGACGTCCAGCTCGATGTTGATCCGCATCCGCGTGCCCAAGCCCTGGGCCAGTGCGAGGTATTGCTGCAAGCGTTCGGGGTTGTCGATCAGCCATTGCAGTTGCTTCGTCGGGTCGAACGGGCCGTTGTGGGTTTGATAGAACAGCTCTGCCGAGCGCACCGGTAAGGGCTTGCCGAGCAGAATGTCAGACTGCGGGAACGTCACCGCATCGTGGTTGAGAAACGGCTGATGAAACGACATCAGCCGCTGCGTCCCAGCCCTTTGGCCGATGTAACTGAGCAGTCCCGGTGACGGCAGCGATTTCTCCACCAGCCGCAACTGCTTGCCCGCGCGTTTGACTGAACGCATAACCACGTCGATGTTGTGGTCCAGGCGATCCAGATCGATCAGCAACACCGGGCGCATCGGGCCTTTGGTCTTGAGCTCGTTGTTCAGCGCCCGGAAGTACTCGCTGTAAGGCCCGCCGCGATCCCCCGGCCGCAGCCATGCGCCAACACCCACCAGCAAAGCGCCAACGCCCAAAGTCCCGAGCACGAAATTACGTCGATTGACCGCCATCAGCTCACCCCCAGAATCGACGACAGATGCCCGTTGAGAAACTTGCCGCTCGGGTCCAGCGCCTGGCGTACCTGAATGAATTCCTGCCAGCGTGGATAGAGCGTTTGCAATGTGCGGGCATTCAGCGTGTGCAACTTGCCCCAGTGCGGGCGGCCGTTGTACTTCCAGAAGATCGGCTCGACGGCGGCGAAGAAGTTGTGGTGGTCCATCTGGTAATGCTGGTGGACCGAGATCGAGCAGCTGTCGCGGCCCTCGAACATGCTCAGCGGAATGTCATCGGCCTTGACGTAGCGGTACTCGATGGGAAACCAGGTGCGCAGGTCCTTGTCGCGGATCAGCTTGAGAATCTCCCGCAGGCAGGCCGGGCCGTGCTCGGCGGGCACCGAATATTCCATTTCGTTGAAGCGCACGGTGCGCACGTTGGCGTAGATGTCGAACGAGTCGCCGACCCGGTCATCGAAACTCGCCAGATGTCGCAGGCTGTTGAGCAGCGAACTGCGCAGGTTCGGAAAATCGCTGCCGTACTTGTCGATCTTCTCGATCAGGGTCACGAACTCGTTGCCGCCCTCTTCTTCGGGCGGGATCGGCGGCGTAGGCGGGTCGGTGGTTTCGTTGAGGGCGATCGACAAGGCGTAGTCGGAATGGGTGACGACGAGCATTTCCCAGTGCTGGTTTTCGCTTGTGTTCTTGTCCAGGTCTTCGAGCAGTTCTTCGGTCTTGGCGATCCACTGGGTTTCCCGCAGGCGATAGGCCGGGCGGTTTTGCAGGCGGATTTTGGTGGCCACGCCGAGTGCGCCGAGTGACACCCGGGCGGCGTTGAATACGTCGGGATGACGCTGGCTGTCGCAGTCCAGCACCTCGCCGCTGGCGGTCACCAGTTGCATCCCGCAGACGTGTGCGGAATAGGACTGAAAGGTTTTGCCGGTGCCGTGGGTCGAGGTGGAAATGGCCCCGGCGAGGGTCTGGTAGTCGATGTCGGCCATGTTCTGCAGCGCCTGGCCGATGTCTTTGAGCGGCGTGCCCATGCGCGACATCGGCGTACCGGCGGCGAATTCGGCTTGCAGGGTTTTCGGGTCGTGGTCGAGCAGACCGTTGAAGTAGCTCAGCGACAGCAACGTGCCGTCGGTGGGCACCAGCGCGCTGAAGGAATGCGCCGAGCCGACCGGGCGAATCTTGCCCGGTGCCTGCTGAATGATCGTCGTCAGTTCGTCCAGGTTCTTCGGCGCCACCCGCGCCGCCGGCAGGCAACTCTGCCCGCCCGACCAGTTGCGCCAGGGAATCAGTCGCGGTGCGCGCATCAACTGACCCAGCGCCGGATTGGAAGCCAGCGCGCTGAACGCGCCGACGATGCTTGCCCGTTGCAACAACTGCCGGCGTGTCAGATCTATCGGCATGCCAGCATCCTTATTGTGGGAGCGGCTGGTCGGCCATGAAGCCGATCAACTGAAGGAATTGTTCTTCCGAGCACTCGACGCACTGGCCCATCGGCGGCATGCCGTTGTAGCCATTGATGGCGTGGTCGAGCAGCGTGTCGGCGCCCTGCTGGATGCGCGGCTCCCAGGCCTTGCGGTCACCGGTCAGCGGCGCATTCGCGGCGGGGTTGGCGTGGCAGAGCTGGCAGCTGTTGGCGTAGATCTGCGCCAGCGCCGGGTCTTTGGGAATGGAGTTGTTGGTGCTGGCCGGGGGTTTGGGGTCTTCGCCGCAGCCAGGCAGCGTCATGGCCAACGCCAGTAATAATGTGAGTCGGATTGCCCGCATAACGGCCTCGCTTATTGTTGTGGTCACACCTTAAGGCAGGCGGGTCGGCGGGTTTGAGGGCATTGCGGGACATTGAGGGGGGCAAACGGGGCCAGCCCATTACCTGAAGACGATCGTTCCCACGCTCCGCGTGGGAATGCAGCCTTGGACGCTCTGCGTCCGCTTGGAACGCGGAGCGTCCCTTGAGGCGTTCCCACGCAGAGCGTGGGAACGATCATGTGTGGATGCCCGCTCTGCTGTGCGGTTTCGCGTGACATTCGCGTGACATTTGCGGGTTTAAATTTCCGCGCATTCAGGCGTATAACCTGTTGAGACTTTTTGATCTGCATGCGGACATCAACACGGGGTAGCGACATGACCACAGCAAACATCCTTGGCAACCTGTTCCCTTCTGTCAGCGACATCCCGGAAAAATACCGCCTCGACGGTCAGGTCGAGCAACGCGAATACCTGGTCGATGGCGAGTTGCGCCGCTGGGACGGCCCGCTCGCCACCGTGCGCAGTCCGGTCTACCTGCACGGCGACAACGGCGATGAACAAGTGATCCTCGGCAGCACGCCGCTGCTGGACGCCGACACCGCCCTCACCGCCCTCGACGCCGCCGTGCGCGCCTACGACCGGGGCCAGGGCCTGTGGCCGACCATGCGCGTGGCCGAACGCATCCAGCACGTCGAAGCCTTCCTTGGGCGCATGCGCCAGCAGCGCGACGCCGTGGTGAAACTGCTGATGTGGGAAATCGGCAAGAACCTCAAGGACTCGGAAAAAGAGTTCGACCGCACCTGCGACTACATCGTCGACACCATCAATGCGCTGAAAGAACTCGACCGCCGCTCCAGCCGTTTCGAGCTGGAACAGGACACACTCGGCCAGATCCGCCGCGTCCCGCTCGGCGTGGCGCTGTGCATGGGGCCTTACAACTATCCGTTGAACGAGACGTTCACCACGTTGATTCCGGCGCTGATCATGGGCAACACCGTGGTGTTCAAGCCGGCCAAGCTCGGCGTGCTGCTGATCCGTCCTTTGCTTGAAGCCTTCCGCGACAGCTTCCCGACCGGCGTGATCAACGTGATCTACGGCAGCGGCCGCGAGACCGTCAGTGCGCTGATGGCCAGCGGCAAGATCGACATCTTCGCGTTCATCGGCACCAACAAGGCCGCCAGCGACCTGAAGAAACTGCACCCGAAACCACACCGCTTGCGTGCCGCCCTGGGTCTGGATGCGAAGAACCCCGGCATCATCCTGCCGGAAGTCGACCTGGACAATGCGGTCAACGAAGCGGTTACAGGTTCGCTGTCGTTCAACGGCCAGCGCTGCACCGCGTTGAAAATCCTGTTCGTGCATGAAGATGTGGTGGACAGTTTCATCGAGAAATTCAACGCCAAACTGGCCAGCCTCAAACCGGGCATGCCGTGGGACAACGGGGTTTCGCTGACGCCGCTGCCGGAGTCGGGCAAGGTCGATTATCTGCATGGGCTGGTGGCTGACGCGCAGAGCAAAGGCGCGCAAGTGGTCAACCCGAATGGCGGCGAAGCGCGGGCTTCGTTCTTCTACCCGGCGGTGCTGTACCCGGTGACGCCGCAGATGCGCGTGTATCAGGAAGAGCAGTTCGGCCCGGTGGTGCCGATTGTGCCGTACCGTCACCTCGATACCGTGATCGACTACGTGCTGGAATCGGATTTCGGCCAGCAACTGAGCATCTTCGGCACCAATCCGGTGGCAGTCGGCCGACTGGTCGACACCTTCGCCAACCAGGTCGGGCGGATCAACCTCAACGCCCAGTGCCAGCGCGGCCCGGACACTTACCCGTTCAACGGGCGCAAGAACTCCGCCGAGGGCACGCTGTCGGTACACGATGCGCTGCGGGTGTTTTCGATCCGCACGCTGGTGGCCACCAAGTTCCAGGAACCCAACAAGGATCTGATCAGCGAAATCATTCGCGGGCGCGATTCGAACTTCATCGCCACCGACTACATCTTCTGAGGAGGAATCAGCGCTGAGCACTTTCAGCCCCCACCGTTGGCCGCCGCTGTTGCGGCGGATCCTGCGGCCGTTGCTCGACCCGTATCGACGTTACCGCCATGCACGCACGATTCACGCGGTGCGGGTGGCGCTGGGGTTGCTGGCGACGATCCTGCTGACCACCGGCATCAATCTGCCCCACGGCGAATGGGCGTCGGTGACCATGCTGGTAGTGATCGGAGGCTTGCAGCACCACGGCAACATCGGCAAGAAAGCCGCCGAACGCGCCACCGGCACCTTGATCGGCGCCGGCGTCGGTTTGTTGATAGTGGCGCAGCAAGCGTGGCTGGGCATGCCGTGGCTGACTTATTTTGCGATGGCGGTGGTGTGCGGATTTTTCTCGTATCACGCCATCGGCAAGGGCGGTTATACCGCCCTGCTCTCGGCCATCACCGTGTTCATCGTCGCCGGGCATGGCGACAACCCGATTACCGACGGGCTGTGGCGCGGGGTCGATATCCTGATCGGTATCGCCTTGGCCCTGGCCTTTTCCTTCGCTCTGCCGCTGTACGCTGTGTACTCGTGGCGCTACAACCTGGCCGACGCGCTGCGAGATTGCGCCACGGTGTACGGGCGGATCATCGGCGGCCAACCGGTGACTGCCGACGAGCATTTGAAATTGATGAACCGGCTGAACGCGGTGATGGTGCAACTGCGTTCGCTGATGCCATCGGTGTCCAAGGAAGTCAAAGTCTCGATGACCGAACTGGACGCGATCCAGCGCAACCTGCGCATGTGCATCAGCACCCTGGAAATCCTCGGCAACATCCGCCCGGACGCCAACGACCCCGACGCCATGGCGCACCTGCAAGCGGCGCTAAAGGCTGAGCACCGGCATATTCGCGTGCAATTGATCGGCATGGCCCGGGCGTTGAAAACCGGGGCGTCCGGTCGATTGGGGCGTCCGGTGGAATTGCCGGACGCCAGCCTCGACACGCCGGTCTACAGCCCGTTGGATGGCTACCGTCTGCTGACCCGGCAACTGGCGGCCAACGTCGGCGAGATGCGCCAGCGCCTTGCGAAGACTGCGCCGCGCTGGAACATCTGAGGTTTACTGCGCGGCCAGGCGCCGCGCCTTGAAGCCCCAACCCTGTTGCATACCCGCAGCGGCCAGCAGAATCGCCGCCACGCCGATCCATTGCAGGGTTTGCAGTTGGTGGCCGAAGGCAAACCAGTCGACGAAAATCGCCGCAATCGGGTAGATGAACGAGAGAGCGCCGGTCAATGCGGTCGGCAATTTCTGGATCGCGCCGTAGAGCAGCACGTACATCAGACCGGTGTGGACGATGCCCAGCGTCACCAGACTGGCCCAGGCACTCGGTGCCTCGGGCATCGCTGAAAAATGCGCGAACGGCGCGAGCAGCAACACCCCGGTGCAGACCTGGATCAGCGCAATCAGATGCGGCGGCGTGCCGGTCAGGCGCTTGATGATCAACGCGGCGATGGCGTAAAGAAACGCCGCCCCCAGCGCCAGCGCGATCCCCGTCAGGTAATCATTGCCGCCCTCGCCCTGCCCGCCGTGGGCACTGACGATGGCCAGCATCCCCATGAAAGAAATCGCCAGCCAGAACAGCTTCTGCAGGGTGATCTTCTCGCCGAGAAACAGCGCCGCCAAACCCACCAGCATGAACGGCTGCACGTTGTACACCGCCGTGCCGATGGCAATCGAGGCCCGTGAATAGGAGGCGAACAGCAGCACCCAGTTGCCGACGATTGCCATCCCGCTGAGCACCGCCAGCAGAAACGTGGTGCGGGTCAGGATGCCCGGCCGCAGGAAACCGAACGCAGCGCAGATCAGCAGCAAGGTGCCGGCGCCGAACACGCAGCGCCAGAACACCACGTCCAGCACCGGTTGCCCGGACACCAGCACAAACCAGCCGATGGTCCCGGATATCAACATGGCGGCGGTCATTTCGAATGAGCCGCGACGGATTGTTTTGTCCATCATCAATCTCCTTAATGTGTGGCAAAAGTATGCCAAGCGCGACCGGGGCTTCTCCAGCGCAAAAAGCAGGCTAAACTCGATTTCTGCCTTTTTTATCAAGGGTGGTTTGCGTCATTCGCCTAATGCGGGAGTTTTTGTATGACCGACGATATCGACCAGATCCTGATCGGGGCCTTGATGGAGGATTCGCGGCGCTCGCTCAAGGCGCTGGCGCAGATCAGCGGGTTGTCCTCGCCGAGCGTGGCCGAGCGTTTGCGCCGGCTGGAAGAACGCGGTGTGCTCAAGGGCTACACCGTGGAGATCGATCCCAAATGCTTCGGTTATCAGTTGCAGGCGATTGTCCGGGTGCGGCCATTGCCGGGGCAGTTGCAGGAAGTCGAGCGGCAGATTATGTCGATTCCGGAGTTCACCGAGTGCGACAAGGTCACCGGCGAGGACTGCTTTATCGCCCGCCTGCATGTGCGCTCGATGGAACAGCTGGATACCCTGCTTGATCGGCTGAATACGCTGGCGGAAACCAATACTGCGATCGTCAAGAAAACCCCGGTGAAACGTCGATTGCCGCCGATGGCCTGAGCGGCGTAAATTGAGTTTTTTCCGGCGAAGGATTGGCGGTATGAAAACTCAGGCAATGATGCTGACGGTGTTGATGCTGTCCGGATGCGGAACGGTGCAGACCGTGGCATTCAGTGACAAGCATTCCACGGAGCAGTTGAAAGCGAACAAGTCCTACTGCGGCGCTGTACCGCGTATCTACAGTGGCGTGACGTACGACTTCTGCATGCTGCACGCCGAAAAACCGGATGACATCGATGCGTTCAACTACAAGAACGCGACGCCGGGTTTGCTGGTCGATGCGGCCGTGTCGGGAGTGCTCGATACGTTGCTGTTGCCTTACACGATCTACAAGCAACAGGCCGATGGCAGCATCGTGATCAATTGATCGCCTGCTCGCTTTTTCGCAGGCAACAAAAAACCCGCTTTCGCGGGTTTTCTGTTTATTGCAGTGCAGCGATCAGTCGTCGCGGCTCATGATGCCGAAGATCTGCAACAGGCTGACGAACAGGTTGTAGATCGATACATACAGGCTGATGGTCGCCATGATGTAGTTGCGCTCGCCGCCGTGGATGATGGCGCTGGTCTGGAACAGGATGCAGACCGACGAGAACAGCACGAAACCTGCGCTGATCGCCAGTTGCAGGCCGCTGATCTGGAAGAACATGCTCGCCAGCGTCGCGCCCAGCAGGACGAAGAAACCGGCGGTGATGAAACTACCGAGGAAGCTCATGTCCTTGCGGGTGATCAGCACATAAGCCGACAGACCACCGAACACCAGTGCGGTCATCGCGAACGCGGAGCTGACCACTTCAGCGCCGCCCTGCATGCCCAGGTAACGGTTGAGGATCGGGCCGAGCAGGAAACCCATGAAACCGGTCAGGGCAAACGCCGACACCAGGCCCCAGGCGGAATCACGAAGCTTGTTGGTGAGGAAGAACAGCCCGTAGAAACCGATCAGCACCACGAAAATATTCGGGTAGCCGACCCGCATCTGCTGGGCCACGAACGCCATCACACCGCTGAATGCGAGGGTGAGCGCCAGTAGACCGTAAGTGTTGCGCAGGACGCGGCTAACCTCTAGCTGCTCAGCCTGCACGCTGTTGTGAACTGCGTAATCCTGTTCGCGCATGGCGACACTCCTGTTGGTTTGAAACGTTCAGTCGCAAAGATCATAACAGACGCTCTGTAACAAGCCATGCACAGAGTTTGACAGTGTGTTTCATTCAGGTATTATGGCGCCCGCAACGCAACGGAGGTGTGGCCGAGTGGTTTAAGGCAACGGTCTTGAAAACCGTCGACTGTAACAGGTCCATGAGTTCGAATCCCATCGCCTCCGCCATCTTATGTACGACAAAGCCCTGATTATTCAGGGCTTTGTCGTTTCTGGCTTCCAGGAATTTTACTCCTCTCCCTCAGGATGGTTTGCGCATCTTTTCGGTCACTTCCGCACCCCCTGCTCTTCCGACAAGGCGGCGCCCCCCCCCAAAAAAAATTAGTTGTCTCCACCTCGCAACTGAGGGAGGCAGCTGTCTTCAACATGCAGTTTTCAGTCAAAAGCCGACAGTCCCAAAATCAAGCGTTCTGACGTCCGAAACCTGACGATTGTGTTCGGAATGTAGAAAAGTCTTTCCCTGATTCACTCCTGTTTCCACAAAACCCTCAAGCCTAAAGTTCGTCCTGCCAGCAAGATCAAACTTACTTCAGGAAATCTCATCATGAAAACTGCAATGATCATCGTCGCACTCTTGGGCTTCAGCTCTGTGGTAGCGGCACAGGACGGTACTGCCAAGAATCAACAGGTCGAGCAATATGGCTACGGCACCCACCTTGATGTCGCCAAGGTCATCTCTGAAGACCCGGTGCCGGATATTTGTGCAGTCGTACCGACACACATGACCTACCAGGATTCGCAAGGCAAACAACACGTACTGGCCTATAACGTCATGGGCCGCTGCAGCCAGGGCTAAGTAACCTGTTCGCCGATCATTGCGCCTCGGGAAGTTGCTTCATCGAGGCGCAAATACCTTTCTGCCCCGCAGTGTTTCAACCGATAAGTGCTTTGGCCGTGGCTGCCAGCTGACTGCCAACCTGATCTTTCAACGTTTCGATGAAACGCGTGATTTTTGCATCGACGAACTGTCGCGAGGTATAGACGGCATACACGTTACGCTCGTAGGTATGGTAGTCAGGCAAAACCCGCACCAGCTTGCCGGAGCGCAGGTCGTCGATGGCCGTGAACCCGGCCAGCAAGCCAATCCCGGCACCCTCTCGAATGGCAAGCGCCATCGCATCCATATCGTTGACGCTGAAACTCGGCCCTGTCGGGATAAATGTCGCGTCTCCCGCCTTGCTTTTGAGCTGCCACTCATCCCGCGCATAGTCCACCGTACCCAGCAGCAAACACTGGTGATCACGCAGATCTTCAGGCGTCTCAAGAGGCGCATGCCGGGCAAGGTAGTCTGGCGACGCCACCAGAACACAGTGGCTGACACCGATCTTTTGGCTGACGTACGCGGAATCGGGTAGCGCTCGGGCGATCAGAATCGAGACATCCAGTTGGTCTTCCAGCAGGTTTGGCATTCGTTGCGAAAGCAGTAAATCCACGTACACCTCCGGGAATTGCTGGCGGTACTCCAGCACGGCCCGCGTGACCAGATGCCGAGCCAGCCCGGGAACGCAATGCACCCGCAGTGTTCCCCGAGGCTCCAGCGCCGCATTGCTGGCTTCGGCTTCGGCACTTTCCAGATCAGCCAGAATTTTCGTGCAGCGCTCATAGAACCGTCGCCCCGCATCGGTGACCGACAGGCGCCGCGTCGAGCGCTGCAACAGTCGTGCGTCGAGCACGTTTTCAAGCGCAGATACAGCACGCGATACGTTACCGACCGTGGAGTCCAGATGATTGGCCACGGCCGTGAAACTGCCCATCTCGACAACCTTTATGTACACCGACATGTTCGAAAGCTTATCCATCGCGACCTTCCTGTGGATCTGGCGCACACCCGTGATAACCGCTTTTGTTCAGGATGCTACACGGTCGGCCCGCAGCCCGATATTACCTCTGCAGACAACAATGATTCCCTTTGGCCCGACTAAATCAACGGGCCCTCCTTCCATAGACTTGGTTGCACAAGCTTCCTGATCAGGCTTTGCAGTACAGCCCATCAGGCACCGAGCTTCATACGAATCTCACAACCAACTGAAGGCCACATCATGAAGACTTCCTACGATCCGCTTTATCTTTTCATCGGTGGTGAATGGCTCAACGCCGAAGGGCGCGAGACTGTCGCCGTCGTTAACCCGGCAACCGGCCGGGAAATCGGACGCGTCCCACTCTCCACCGCAGACGATCTTGATCACGCCCTGGCAGTGACTCGACTGAGCTTCGAGCAGTGGCGCCAGACCGTACCCGACAAACGCGCAAAAATTCTAAAACGTGCCGCCGACCTGATCCTCGAACGTGCACCGCAGATTGCTGCGCAGATGACCCTGGAGGAAGGCAAACCGCTGGGTGAAAGCCTGGATGAAGTGACCCGCGCGGCGGAGTATTTCGAATGGTTCGCCGAAAGTGCCCGGCGAATCGATGGCCGTGTGGTCCCGGCCAATCGACCAGGCGTGCTGCAACTGGTCAAACGCCAGGCCATCGGCCCGGTGGCCGCATTCACGCCCTGGAATTTCCCGGCCATCACCCCGGCACGCAAACTCGCGGCAGCGCTGGCTGCGGGTTGCAGCGTCATTCTCAAGCCAGGTGAAGAAAGCCCCTCCACAGCGCTGGCCCTGGCGCGTGCACTCGACGATGCAGGATTGCCCAAGGGTGTGCTGCAAGTGGTCTTTGGCGTACCGGATCAAGTGTCCAGCCATCTGATCGCCTCGCCGATCATTCGCAAAGTGACGTTCACCGGTTCGGTGCCCATCGGGCGCCTGCTCTCTGCACGAGCGGCTGAAGGCGTGAAGCCCATCACCCTCGAACTGGGTGGGCACGGACCGGTTCTGGTATTCGAAGATGCCGACATTGAAAAAGCCGCCATCGAAGGTGTCGCCAATCGGTTTCGCGGGACCGGGCAAGTGTGCATTTCATCCACTCGGTTTCTGATCCAGCGTGGTGCCTATCAAGCCTTCGTTGATCACTTTGTCGCTGCGACCCAAGCGCTGAGAATAGGTGACGGCCTGCATCCAGACACGCAGGTCGGCCCCCTGGCCAACCCAAGGCAATTGGCAAAAATGGAAGAACTGGTGGCCGATGCCGTCGAAAAAGGTGCGCGGGTATTGGTCGGTGGTGAAGCCTTGTCAGGCGAAGGCTACTTCTTCCAACCCACGGTTCTGGCGGATGTGCCGATGGATGCCCGCGTGATGCACGAAGAGCCTTTCGGCCCTATCGCCGTGCTGATGCCGTTCGATGAACTGGCAGATGGTTTGAAAGAAGCCAACCGCCTGCCCTACGGCCTCTCTGCCTATGCGTTCACCACCAGCGCTCGCACGGCCATTGACGTCGCGGACGGATTGGAGGCCGGGATGATCGGGATCAACCAATACCGCATCGTCGCTACCGAGCTCCCCTTCGGCGGGATGAAAGAAAGCGGTCACGGCTCCGAAGGTGGCATTGAAGGTATCGAGCACTATCTCACCCACAAATTCATCAGCCAGGTTTAAGGAGTTCGCCCATGTCCAAGCTCAATTTCAGCAGTCCTCGCGAAGCAGCGCGCGCGTTCACTCCGAAGCTGGCGCAATTCGTCGACTCGACGCTTTATCCGCACATCTGGAGCGATCCCGCGCTGTCCCCGCGCGACCGTAGCCTGATCACCGTGGCGGCATTGATTGCCGCTGGTCACTCGGAAGAGTTGCCTGCCCACTTACGCCGCGCGGCTGGCAACGGTGTAACCCAAGGCGAACTGGCGGCAGCGATCACGCACCTGGCTTTCTATGTGGGCTTCCCTGGCGCCATCACTGCTTCTGCTATTGCCAACGCCACGTTCAGCGAAACGGAGAACAACTGAATGAAAGCCATCAACATCAGACAATTCGGTGCGCCAGACGTCCTTGAACTCGTCGAAGTCGCCAATCCTGAAGTGCGGCCTGACGACCTGCTGGTACGTGTCTATGCCGCCGGGGTGAACCGTGCGGATCTGACGCATCGAACCGGTGGGTACGGCCATCCGAATTTCGGCGACTCGCTGATCATCGGCCTGGAAATCGCCGGCGAAGTGATCGGGAAAGGTAGCGCGGTGACGGGGTTCGAAGCAGGTGATCGAATCATGGGCGTGGTCGGAGGCGGTGCCTACGCCGAACTGGCACGCATCGATTACCGCATGGCCATGCACATCCCGGCGCAGCTTGACTATGTACACGCGGCGGCTATTCCAGAGGTCTTCGTCACGGCCCATGAAGCGATGATGCATCTGGCTCGGCTCAAGGCCGGCGATTTAGTGTTGATTCATGCGGCCGCCGGCGGCGTCGGGTCTGCCGCGGTGCAGCTGGCTTATGCCACGGGTGCCACGGTGTATGCGACGGCCGAAGGCAGCAAGTTGGCGCGTGTCGAGCATTTGGGCGCTGACGTGGCGATCGACTACAAGACGCAGGATTTCGCTGACGTAATCGCCGCCAAAACCCAGGGTCGCGGCGTCGATGTCATCATCGACTTTATCGGGGCGCCCTATTTCGCACGCAACATCGCATCCCTTGCAAAGGGCGGTCGCCTGGTTCAGGTGGGCATCCTCGGCGCAGGCGGCAACGTGACCGTAGCGCTGGAGGACATTCTTTACCGCCATTTGCAAATCATCGGTACGGTGATGAAGTCGCGTACGCAGCCGGAGAAGCACGACATGATCAAGCGCTTCCGCGAGCACTGGCTTGATCGCTTTGAAGGGGCCGGAAGCCTTGAGCCTGTCGTCGATAGCACGTTTGCGTTATCACGGGCTGCCGATGCTCACCGCCGAATGGAGTCTTCCGAGAACGTCGGGAAAATCATTCTGACGATGCAGCCTGAAGACTTGCTTTGAGTCTGGCCAAAACGGGGTGAAGACGCCTCCTGGAAAAATCGGCAAGACTATTTTGCTAACATCGCGCGCTCCAGCCCAATTGCACGAAGTAAACCGCAGGTATTTACATGTTCGACAGAAGCGATTTCGATCAACTATCGAGTGACCAGCAGATTTGTAGTGCTGCACGAAGTGAATATCGCGGTCTCTACTACGTCACCTATCCAAACGACGCCTTTCGATATTCTGAGTCGCAGGAGACCATCAGAATAACTCGCGCACCCAAACGGCATGGTGAAGACGGACTGAAATTCTGGCTCCAGGCGGAGTACCTGGATTGGCGACCTGAAAGTGACAGCCGTTTCCCGCAACACGTATCCGACGCCAAGTTTGAGAAAATCCCGGAAGCTGTTTTCAATCAGATGATTGTGGATCGGACGATTGATTTGATTGCTCCGCTCAAGCAACCGCTGCATGAGCCGACAGGTTTTGTCGGAGCGTTGTTGATGTACTCAATGAAGACGGATTTCATCGTTTCACTGTTCGCGGAGTATGAAGACGAGTACATCCATTTCCACTGGTACACGATTTCATAAGCTCTGGCACCAAGGGCTCACGCGGACGTTTCCGGGGTTTGGAAATGACGAGCCAATAGCGCCAGGCTGTTCACGTGCGCGGACAAAGAGGCCCGCCAGAACGGGCCTCGATTTCCTGCATTTATCGCTACATCGGTTTGACTATTGCAGCCCGCGCCCTGGCGTCGGGACCGATCTTGAACCAGATCGAGTACATCGCGGGCAGGAACACCAGCGTCATGACGGTGCCGACGAGCGTACCGCCAATCAGGGTATAGGCCAACGTCCCCCAGAACACCGAGTGTGTCAGGGGAATGAACGCCAGGATCGCCGCCAGGGCTGTCAACAGTACCGGTCGCGCACGTTGCACCGTGGCTTCGACGACAGCATGAAACGGATCCAGCCCTTCTTGCGCGTTGTGATGAATCTGACCGATCAAAATCAGCGTATTGCGCATCAGGATCCCCGACAGTGCAATCAACCCGACCAGCGCATTGATGCCAAACGGCTGATTGAAAATGAGCAGTGTCGGCACCACGCCAATCAAGCCCAACGGCGAGGTCAGGAACACCATGATCATCGCCGAGATCGAACGGACCTGCACAATGATGATGACCAGGGTCATGGCGATCATGATCGGCAACAACGGCAGGATCGCCTTGCCGGCCTTGCCGGACTCTTCGATCGCACCCGCCTGCTCGATCCGGTAACCGGAAGGCAGTTTCTCGATGATCGGCTGCAGTTGCTTCAGCAGCGCACTGGAAACGTCCGGTGGCTGCAAGTCTTCGGCAATGTCGCCGCGCACGGTGATGGTCGGGGTGCGATCACGCCGGCGCAGGATCGGATCCTCCATGCGCACATCGACCTCGCCTATCTGCGACAACGGGACACGCTGCCCCGCCGCACCGACCAAGGTGAAGCCTTCGATTTGCTGCGGATCGAGCCGTATATCGCCCGCTGCCCGCCCCATGATCTGCACTGAACGAATGTCCTCACGCACCGCCGTGATCGGTACTCCGCTGAGCAGGAATTGCAATTGCTGTGCTACCGCAGTCGATGTCAGCCCCACTGCCTGCAGACGATCCTGATCCAGGTTGAAATGCAACGATGGAGTCAGCGGCCCCCAATCGGTGTTCACGGTTCTCATCATCGGGCTGTCTTGCATCACACCCCGCACCTGCTCGGCGATCACGCGCAACTTTGCCGGATCAGGCCCCATCACCCGGTAGGCCACCGGAAACGGCGAGTAAGGACCAAACACAATCTGCGATGCCCTGAGGCGCGCCTCAGGGGCAAGCCCTTGAGCGACCGCGTCACGAAAACGCAACTTGAGGGTTTCCCGTGCCTCCTGACTGTCGGTCAGCACAACGATCTTGGCGAACGACGGATCGGGCAGCTCCGGCGCCATCGCCAGAAAGAAACGCGGCGCCCCTTGGCCAATATAGGCCGTGACGATTTTTGCCTCATCCTGCTGGCGCAGCCAGGCTTCGACCTTGGCGGCCGTGGCGCTGGTCTGCTCGATGGAAGTGCCGTAGGGCATTTGCACTTCGATCATGACTTCAGGACGGTCAGAGGTCGGGAAGAACTGTTTCTTCACCAGGCCCATACCCGCAGCGGCCACAAAGAACAGCACAATGACCATGCCCGCGACCAGCCATTTGCGGGCAATGACCCGGGTCAGAACCCGGCGGAAGCGGTTGTATCGCGGCGTGTTGTAGATCGCCGCATGTCCACCCTCCACCGCCTTGATATCCGGCAACAGTTTCACGCCCAGATAAGGGGTGAACGCCACTGCCACGACCCACGAAGCGATGAGAGCTATGCCAACGATCCAGAACATGTTGCTGGTGTATTCGCCGGCCGTGGACTGAGCAAAACCGTTGGGCAAAAAACCGATCGCCGTCACCAGGGTTCCGGACAGCATCGGCGCCGCCGTGTGGCTCCAGGCATAGGCAGAGGCCTTGATGCGATCGTAGCCCTCCTCCATTTTCACCACCATCATTTCAATGGCAATGATCGCATCGTCGACCAGCAATCCAAGCGCAAGGATCAATGACCCGAGGGTAATACGGTCGAAATTCTTGCCGGTGGCCGCCATCACCACAAACACGATCGCCAGGGTCAACGGCACCGCAGCGGCGACCACCACGCCAACGCGCCAGCCCATGCTCAGAAAGCAGACGAGCATGACCACCAGCAGCGCGACAAAGAACTTGACCATGAACTCGCCAACGGCGGAGTCGATATTCACTGCCTGGTCGGTGACTTTCGAGAGGGTCATACCCAAGGGCATTTCCTCGTTGATCCTGACGGTCTCGGCATCCAGCGCCTTGCCCAGATCAAGGCCGTTCCAGCCCTCACGCATCACCACTCCGAGCAACAGCGCCTCTTCGCCGTTATTGCGCACCAGAAAGGTGGCCGGGTCTTCGTAACCGCGTTCGACCGTCGCCACATCAGACAACTTGAGTGTCCGCCCCTGCACGATCACAGGGGTGTCGCGGATTTTTTGCAGCTTGTCGAACGCACCATCGAGGCGCAGAAAAACCTGTGGCCCGCTGGTGTCGATTGATCCGGCCGGGGTCAGTGCGTTCTGACTGTTCAGCGCGGCGAAGATGTCCTGCGGTGACAAGCCCAGGGTCGCCAACCGGTCATGCGAAAAGGAAACAAATATCCGTTCGGCTTGTTCGCCGATGATGTTGACCTTCTTCACCCCCGGCACATGCAACAGGCGCTGGCGCATGGACTCCGCATCGCGGACCAGCAGACGCTGCGGCTCGCCCTTGGCTTTCAGGGCGAACAGCGCAAAGGTCACGTCCGAATACTCGTCGTTGACCATCGGCCCGATGACGCCCGCCGGCAACTTGATCGCTTCATCGTCGAGTTTTTTACGCGCCTGATAGAACTCTTCCTGCACTTGCGAGGGCGGCGTGCTATCGAGCAACGAGACCATCGTGAAAGCGAGCCCTGGCCGCGTATAGGTTTCCGAGCGGTCGTACCATTTGAGTTCTTGCAGGCGTTTTTCCAGTGGCTCCGCGACCTGATCCTGCATCTCCTGTGCGGTCGCCCCCGGCCACGCCGTGATGACGGTCAACTGCTTGACCGTAAACGGAGGATCTTCGGCACGCCCCAGCTGGAAGAACGCCAGGGTGCCGGCAACGGCGATCAGGAAAATCAGAAAGACCGTGATCGAACGCTCGCGAACGGCGATGGCTGAAAGGTTGAATCGGCCCTCGCTCATGGACGACTCCCGGCAACGATCGCCGCATCAGGCACGGGCATTCTTACTGCTTCACCTTCGCGTAACAGGTGAGCGCCCAGCGCCACAATCTGTTCGCCGACCCCGAGATCGCCAGCGACTCGCGCCGAATCGTCGCTCAACCCCAGCACCTGAACCGGTCGCCAGGTCACGGTTGGCGGTGTGCCGGCGATGACCCACACGCCAGGACCTTGACCCGCGTCATAAAGCGCGGCGATGGGCACTTGTAACGACGCGCCAGGTGTCGAACCCTCGGCGATTCTGAGGGTGACAGTCGAACCTATTGGCGCATTGGCCAGCGCGCCTTCCAGTACATAGCGCGCCTCGAACGTACGCGTCGTGCGGTCCGCCGAATCCGAAAGCAACCTCAGTTTCGCGGTAACAGCACCCGAGGCGTCGCCATAGAGCGTGGCTTGCGCAGTGGATCCTGCTGCGGGGCGCAAGGTCTCGGGCAAGTGCACGATGGCCTCGCGCTGCCCTGCCCGCGCCAGTCGAACCACCGGTTGTCCAGGGCTGACGACTTGTCCGGGTTCGGCGAGTGTTTCCACCACAACGCCGTCGGCATCGGCAACCAGCACCGCATAACCGGAAGCGTTGCGGGCAACGTCCGCTTGCGCTTCAGCGGCGCTGAGTTGCGCCTTGGCGGTATCTGCGGCGGCTCTGATCTGATCGTAGGCCGATGCGGAAATGGCGCCGGCGCTGACCAGAGTGCGATAGCGGGCTTCGTCATCGGCTGTCTGCCTGGCCCGGGCCCGGGCGGCGGTGACCGACTCCTGCTGCGCGCGTGCCTGCAACCCCAGGTCGATGGGATCAAGCCGCATCAGCGGCTGACCGCGTTTGACGCTCTGCCCCGTGTCAACCAGACGCTCGAGCACCTTGCCCGAAACGCGAAACCCCAGGTCGCCCTGAATGCGCGCCGTCACCACTCCCGTGAAGGTGCGAGAACCGTCAGCCGCAGCCTGAACGGCGGTGAACCTGACCAGAGGCGCCTGTGTGCGCGGGTCTGCAACGGATGAGGAATCACCGCACGCCGCCAGGGCGAGTGGCAACAGGCATGCGGCAATGGGGGAAATTCGAAGCCGGCGCATAGGTTCACTTACTGAAATAGGATGATCATCATATTCTCATCTTTGTGACCAATATCGTCAACAGTCACATTAAATGAGGTATTCGACGCTCCAGTTTTATCATTTATGCCGTGATTGCCTTTTCAAGCCTTAATTGACACGCTGTGACCATTGCTTAATATGGTCACAAAAATCTCGTTAAGGAACGCCGATGCCTCCCCTGCGCCCGATTGCTCTTTTGGTTAGCGCCAGCCTCATGGCAGGTTGTGCGGTGGGTCCGGATTACCATCGTCCAGACGCCCCGCTTTCAGATCATTACCTGGCGCGGTCTGCTGTCGAACCGCGATCCGGATCGACACCGGACAGCCTTGCCGCCTGGTGGGAAAGCTTTAACGATCCGCTACTGAGCAACCTCATCGACCAGGCCTTGCAGCAGAATCTGGACCTTGCACAGGCATCAGCGCGCGTCACCCAGGCCAAGGCCGGCCTGGGCGCCGCCAATGCAGCACTGCTGCCCTCGGCGAACATCAGCGCACAGGCGGCACGCGCTTATCAGTCCGTCGAGACGCCACTGGGCCAGGTGTTGAATTCAACACCCGGCTATGACCGTTACGGCAATGCCTACGAGGCCAATCTCGAGGCGGGCTGGGAAGTCGATGTCTTTGGCGGACTGCGCCGCGGGCGTGAGGCGGCACTGGCTGAGTATCAGGCCTCAGCAGCCGGTTTCACGGCGACGAGGTTGGCGATCGCTGCGCAAACGGCCGATATCTACATCACCCTGCGCGGATTACAGGCGCGGCTGGACATCGCCAACCGGCAAGTCGATACTCGGCGCGCGTTGCTGGAAAAGGTCCGGTTGCTTTACGGCAAGGGTCTGGCCGCGGAGTATCAGGTGCGCCAGGCCGAGGGTGAGTTGTCGCAAGTCCAGGCGACCGTTCCGGTACTGCAAAGCGGTCTGGAGGCAGCCATGAATGCGATGGACGTGCTGCTCGGCACGCCTCCCGGCACTCACCGCACGCAACTGGCACGTGAGGGCGAGATTCCCGATGTGCCGTCGCTGACTGCGCTGGGTACACCGGCAGATCTGCTGCGGCGCAGACCGGATCTGATCGTGGCCGAACGCCGTCTCGCGGCCTCCAACGCGCGTATCGGTGAAGCGATTGCCGAGTACTACCCGAAATTTTCCCTCAGCGCCTTGCTGGGCAGCGCGACAGCCGTATCCGGTGGCAATCTTTTCACTGGTGGCGCAAGCCAGTCTGCCGGTGTCTTGGGTTTGCGCTGGCGGCTTTTCGACTTCGCACGCATCAACGCCCGGATCGATCAGGCCAAAGGTCAGGAATCAGAAGCATTGGCGGCCTATCGCCAGTCGGTACTGCGTGCCACCGAAGATGTAGAGAACGCGGTGTCCTCACTGGTGAATCGGCAAGCCCAGACCACCACCCTTACCGGCGGCGAAGCCGCGCTGACTCAAGCTCGCCAGTCCTCGTTCACCGCCTATGAAAAAGGCACCGCGAGCCTGATTGATGTCCTGCACGCCGACGAAACACTGTTGCAGGCCTCCGACGCCAGAGCGCAGGCGCGGACGGAATCGGCCCGTGCGGCGGTGGCGGTATTCAAGTCACTTGGTGGTGGCTGGCAACCCACTGAATCACAACCTGTAGCGGCACGCTGAGCAGCACCACCAGATCGCTTTCAGGTCAGGGCATCAGGCTGCGCAAAATGAGGTTCGAGGTCAGCGTGGGCGCTACCTCGATAAAATCGAGATTGTGCTGCAGCAGCAACGGGTTGACGAAGGGACGCAGAGCCAGATGAATCGCCTCGACGGTCTCGTCCAGCGGAGTCTTGCGCTCGAACTCTCCGAGCTCTCGCCCTTCACGCACGATGTCGAAAATAAAGCGCTTGATCTGCTCCTCATACACCTGAGCACTTGGCCAACGCTCCGCTGCCGAGAATGCCGCGATGTCGTAAAGCTTGCGATCATTGAAGAACAGGTCCACACCCGTGGCAATCACGGTCTTCACCAGCCGGCGGAAACGCTCGGTCGGCGAAATCCCCTCTGCGTTAACAGCCTGTTCGACCGCTGCAACCATTTGCCCCAGACAATTTGAGCAGATCGCTTCGCCGATCGCCTGTTTGGAATCAAAGAATTTATAGATGTACGCCTTGGAAAAACCGATGGCCCTGGCCAGATCGGAAACCGTGGTTTTGCCATAGCCGTATTGGCTGAAGTGTTCATTGGCTGCCGCGACAATCTGATCACGAATGTCGTGATCGACTGGGCCACGTGGGCCGGGCGAAGATATGGATGGCTGATTCATGGGCGTAGCTTACTCAGCCTGTCGAGGTCTTACAAATCGTGACCAACAGAGTACATATTTCACGAAAAACCGGCTGGCTGAAAACGGGCTGACGTTCAAGTCATCGAACAGGGCGGATCAGTCCTTCTACAAGGTTTCTACTTCATCGACCGGCAACACCGGCAATGAAGCAAACATTTCGGCGCGGCATACCTCAAGGATTTCATCCGCCAGGGCGGAATCATCCGGACAGGCGCGTGACAAGACAATTGCGCCGACCGCACGCGACAGCAGGTCGATCATTTTCTTTCTCCCCTCGCCCTCCCCAGCATCCGGCCCTGTCGGATATTTTTCCCCCAGAGTTTGCAGGGTGCGTTCAATGCCTTCGGCAAACGTGGCTTTCACATCGTCCGACTGACGCGCCGCGTCGCCACACAGTGCGGCCATCGTGCAACCGCTGCCGCGTCCGTCGCGATGTTCTCTGTTCACATAGACGTTGATGAAACCGGGAACATCGAGCGCCTGGGCGCCGGTCAACGATTTGCCGAGACTGCAGGCCGAAGCTTCGGCCATCAGGTCGGCCTTCGACCCGAAATGCTTGTAGAAGCCCCCATGGGTGAAACCGGCAGCCGCCATGAGATCCGCCACACCGACGCCGTCAAAGCCACGCTCACGGAACAGCTCTGAGGCCGTCTCAACGATGTGTTCTCGATTGGCCTGCGCCTGGGCCTTGGTCACTCTCACGTGCAATACCTCGTGTTCAGCGGGATTTCCTGCGTCCGATGATACATAGATGTTGGCCATAATCAAAACTGTTGACAGTTTAGATTTCGATCATCATCCTAATTTCGCACCCACCGATCTCCATCAACGGGCACGGAAGATTCATCAGATGACCAAGCAGACTCTGTTCACCCCTTACACCCTGGGCAGTCTCACGCTGTCGAACCGCGTTGTTCTCGCACCGCTGACACGCAACCGCGCAGGCCAGGGCTTTGTCCCGAGCGAATTCGCGGCTGTCTATTACAGCCAGCGCGCCAGCGCCGGTTTGCTGATCAGCGAAGCTACACAGATTTCCCGACAGGGCCAGGGTTATCAGGACACCCCCGGGATCTACACGCAGGCGCAGATAGACGGTTGGCGCACGGTCACCGATGCGGTTCACGCCAAGGGCGGAAAAATCTTCCTGCAGCTGTGGCATGTCGGCCGCGTCTCACACGTTGACCTGCAAGAAAACGGCGCCGCACCGGTGGCCCCTTCTGCGCTGCGTGCCGCGACCAAAGTGTTCGTCAACAACCGCTTTGAAGACGTCTCCGAACCCCGCGCCCTGGAAACCAGCGAACTGCCGGGGATCGTCTCCGATTTCCGCCAGGCCGCGGCCAACGCGGTCGCCGCCGGGTTCGACGGCGTGGAGATTCACGGTGCAAACGGCTATTTGCTGGATCAATTCCTCAAGGACAACGCCAATCTGCGCACCGACGCTTACGGCGGTTCGATTGAAAACCGTGCGCGTCTGTTGCTCGAAGTGACAGCGGCCGTCGTCAATGAGATCGGCGCGGATCGCACTGGCGTGCGCCTGTCTCCCGTGTCGCCGGCCAACGGCGTATCCAGCAGCGATCCGCAGGCGCAATTCAATTACGTCGTCGAGCAACTCGACGCCCTCGGTGTGGTTTATCTGCACGTGGTCGAAGGCGCGACTGGCGGCCCTCGCGACGTGGCCCCTTTCGATTTCGGCGCCCTGCGCCAGCGCTTCAAAAACACCTATATCGCCAACAACGGCTATGACCTGGACCTGGCGAACGCGCGGCTCGCCGAAGACCAGGCCGACCTGATCGCCTTCGGTCGCCCGTTCATCGGCAACCCGGATCTGGTGGAGCGCCTCAAGCAGGGCGCGCCGCTGTCCGCTTTCAATCCCGCCACCCTCTACGGCGGCGGCGCGGCGGGCTACATCGACTACCCGGCTCTCGCTGAATCGAGCGTCAGCGCAAGCTGAGCGCGTTCCGTTTCTCACCTCCTGAAAAAGAGATACCCCATGAGCACTCGCCCTACTGTTCTCATCACCGGCGCCTCCACCGGTATCGGCGCCGTCTATGCCGAACGCTTCGCCAAACGTGGCCACGATCTGGTACTGGTCGCCCGCGATCAGGCTCGCCTGGACACACTGGCAGCGCGCTTGCGCAGCGAGCACGACGTCGCCGTCGATGTCATCCCGGCAGACCTGACCCAACTCAGCGATCTGACCACCGTTGAAAGCCGCCTGCGCGACGACGCCCGCATCGGCATTCTCGTCAATAACGCCGGCGCCGCGCTGTCCGGCCACTTCGTCGATCAAAGCACCGACAGCGTTGCGCAACTGGTCGCCCTGAACACCACGGCGCTGGTGCGGCTCGCCAGCGCCATCGCCCCACGCCTGGCCAAGGCCGGCGACGGCGCAATCATCAACATCGGTTCGGTGGTGGGCCTGGCGCCGGAGTTCGGCATGAGCGTCTACGGTGCGACCAAGGCCTTCGTGCTGTTCCTGTCCCAGGGCCTGAGCCTGGAACTCTCGCCTCAGGGCGTCTACGTGCAGGCCGTGTTGCCCGCCGCCACTCGCACGGAAATCTGGGATCGCTCCGGCGTCGACATCAACACCCTGAGCGAAATCATGGAAGTGGGTGATCTGGTGGATGCCGCACTGGTTGGTTTCGATCGTCGCGAACCTGTGACCATCCCGCCGCTGCACGAAGCCGAGCGCTGGGATGACCTGCAGGGCGCACGTCAGGGCCTGCTGGGACAAATCCGCCAGTCTGCGGTTGCCCAGCGCTATCAGACGCCACAGTGATTTTTTGCTAGCGAGCATTCGCGGCAGATTCGATGCAGGCACAGGGCATTGCATCGAATCCTGCCCGCTGGCCGGAGTGACAATGAGTTCAATACAGACAAATTCCCGCTCGGGTTCGCCGACGTCATTCATCGACGCGGCGAACCAGTCGATCACGGTCAACGGCATTCCCTTCGCCTATCGCGACACTGGGCCCGCAACCGGCATGCCCCTGGTACTGTTCAACCATTGGGGCGCGGTACTGGACAACTTCGACCCCGCGATCATCGATGGCCTGGCGCAAACCAGACGCGTCATCACCACCGACTATCGCGGCATCGGCAACTCGGGTGGAACCTCGCCACTGACGGTGGGCGAAATGGCCGACGATGCCATCCAGCTGATCAGGGCGCTGGGGCTGAAAACCGTGGATGTGCTCGGTTTCTCCCTCGGAGGTTTCGTCGCTCAGGACATTGCCCTCAAGGCGCCTGACTTGGTACGCCGGTTGATTCTGACCGGTACTGGACCGGCGGGCGGCACCGGCATCGACAAGGTCGGCACAGTGTCATGGCCATTGATCCTCAAAGGCTTGCTGACCCTGCGCGATCCCAAGTTCTACCTTTTCTTCACCTCGTCGGCCAATGGGCGACGGTCTGCCTCGCAGTATTTAAGACGCCTCAAGGCACGCAAGAACAATCGCGACAAGGGCCCGACACCCCGCGCCTTCCTGCGGCAATTGAAAGCCATCACGGCGTGGGGCAGACAACCGCGGCAAGCGCTCGAACGCTTGCGCACGCCGACGCTGGTCGTCAACGGCGACAACGACATCATGGTGCCCAGCGTTAACTCGTTTGAACTGGCCAGGCTTATCCCCGACGCACAGTTGGTGATTTATGAGGATGCCGGGCACGGCGGGATTTTCCAGCATCACGCCGACTTTGTGGCCAAGGCGCAGGCGTTTCTCGATGCTTGATCACGTCACGCAGCAACACCGCAACCCACCGACTACCCTCCGTACAACCAGCAAGAGCCGCACCACGATGAAAGCATTTCTGATTGATGGCTATGGCAAGAATCCCGGACGCATTGGCGAAGCGCCCGCCCCTGCAGTCGGTGCCCACGACGTCTTGATCGAGGTCCATGCGAGCAGCGTCAACGTGCTGGATTCGAAGATCAGCAAAGGCGAGTTCAAACTGATCCTGCCCTACGCCTTTCCGTTGATCCTGGGCAATGACCTGGCGGGAGTCGTGATTGAAGTCGGTTCGAAGGTGACACGCTTCAAAGCGGGAGACGAGGTATACGCTCGCCCGCCCGAAGCGCGGATCGGGACGTTCGCCCAATTGATCGCCGTGAACGAAAACGCGGTCGCCCTGAAACCCGCCAATACCGACATGGCACAAGCCGCATCCCTGCCCTTGGTTGCACTGACCGCCTGGCAAGTACTGGTTGAAACCGCCCGGCTGCAAAAGGGCCAGAAAGTGCTGATTCACGCGGGTTCCGGCGGCGTCGGCACAATTGCGATTCAGCTTGCCAAACACCTCGGTGCGTTTGTCGCCACAACTACCAGCACCGCCAATGTCGAATGGGTCAAAGCGCTGGGGGCCGATCTAGTCATCGACTATAAACAGCAGAACTTCGAAAATGTGCTGCGTGACTACGACGTGGTGCTGAACAGCCTTGGCGCCGACGTGCTGGAGAAATCACTCGCGGTCCTGAAACCCGGTGGTCAACTCATTTCCATCTCGGGCCCACCCACTGTGCAGTTCGCGAGAGAGCAAGGATTGTCCTGGCCATTGCAGCAAGTCATGCGACTGCTGAGTCTTGGCATTCGTCGCAAAGCGCGCAAGCAGGATGTCAGCTACGCGTTCGTGTTCATGCGGGCCAATGGCGCTCAACTGCAACACATCACCGCGCTCGTGGAGGACGGGATCATCAAACCAGTGGTTGATCGTTCCTTCCCCTTTGAATCAACGGCCGAGGCATTAAAGTACGTCGAGCGGGGACGCGCCAAGGGCAAGGTCGTTGTTTCGCTCAAATGACCACGCCGCAGACTCATGAATCGAACGTAGACACTGCACAGCTTTTACTGCTGGAGCGGCCCTCAGCCGAATTGATTTCGCCAGAGGAGCAGCAAGCGCTTCAACCGGATGATGCGCAGGCTCAGCCGCCCGTTATCGTTTGGCGCAGTTTGATGCTTGAGCCATAAGGAAGGTTGCAGGTGATCTCGTCAGGCTGTCGCGTTCGGCTCGACAAGATGAATTTGCGTGGCATTGCGCCCGGCCAGCCCGGCCAGCCCGGCCAGCCAGGCCAACACAGACGCGGCGACCAGGACAGCGGCGCTAAGCTCGAAGGTGGCTTTGTAGCCGCTCAAATCAAAGGCCAGACCGCCAATGATTGCACCGCCGGCGATCGCCAGTTGGACGATGGCCACCAGCAAGCCGCCTCCGGCTTCCGCATCATCCGGGAGCGTCTGCGCCAGCCACGTCCACCAGCCAACCGGCGCGGCCGTGGCGACCAGCCCCCAGATTCCGAGCAACACGGCGGTCAGCACCGGTGATTTGCCGAAGCTGACCAACGCCAGCGCGATGGCCGCCATGATCAGTGGAATGGCAGTCAGCGTGCGGTAGAGGCCGCGACCCATAAACCGTTCGATCAGAAAGGTGCCGATAAAACCTGCCACTCCAAGCCCCAGCAGCATGAAGGACAAGGTTGAGACACTGACGCCAGTCACGCCTTCAAGAAAGGGCCGTAGATAGGTGAACAGCATGAACTGCCCCATGAAAAAGACACTCACGGCGACCATGCCCAAGGCCACTGGCAATTGCTTCATCAGACGCAGAACGTTGCCGCTACCTGCCTGGCGTTCGGCCTTGAAGGACGGCAGGCTGATCAGCAGCCACACGGCGGCAAGCACCGCGACCGGAACCACACAGAAGAATGCACCGCGCCAGCCGATCAACGAGCCGAGAAAGCTGCCCGCCGGAGCGGCGATGACCGTGGCCAATGCGTTACCGCCATTGACGATGGCCAGCGCGCGGGAAACCTGTTCAGGCTTCACCAGGCGCATGGCAGTCGCCGCCGACAACGACCAGAAACCACCAATCGCAATCCCGATCAAGGCACGTCCAAACATGAAGGACGGGTAGCCCGGGGCGAACGCGACGACCGTACCGGAGACGATCATCAGCAGGGTCAGGCCCAGCAGAAGCTGCTTGCGTTCGATGCGAGCGGCGACCGAGGCGATCAACAAACTGGTGATCAAGGCAAAGGCACCGGACACGGAAATCCCCTGCCCGGCCTGGCCCTCAGTGATGTGCAGGTCCGCCGCAATCGGCGTCAGCAGGCTGACAGGCATGAACTCTGAAGCGACCAGAGCGAATGCCGCTAACGACATCGCCAGCACGGCGCTCCAGCCGCCTGTTCTTTTAGAAGGATCTGTAGAAGGAAACGTCATGGGAACTACCTGTGGTGCGAAAAACGTGTGGGGTGTGATGCGCAGGGGCAAACAGTTTGTCGCCCATCCGGGCAGTGCCCCTGTAACAGATAGACACATTCTCCCGGTCAGTCCGGTGCTTCCCTAGCGCATTCCTCTTGAATGCTTGCCTGATCCTCTGGCGATGCAGGGTCATGGATAGGAAACGTCGCGCGCGCGCATTAGAGTTCGGTCAAAGGAGCGAGCCCACATGATCCCGACCCCTCTGCCCCAGGAATCACCTTTGGCACGGCACATCGACCCGCGTGTGAACGCACCGGGTGACTTCGCCACGTCGATACCCGGGCTGTCGCTGTTTCGTCGCGACCAGCCGGCGCCTCCCGTTGTGTGCATGATCGAGCCCAGCCTGATTCTCGTGGGTCGCGGCGAAAAGCGCCTGTGGGTGGGCGGTGAGGGTTACAGCTATGACCCGTCGCGGTTTCTGGTCACGTCGCTGGACCTGCCCGCCAACTCCGAAGTGATGCTCGCCAGTTCCGGACAGCCCTGCGTCGGCCTCGTATTGAAACTGGATGTCAGCATGCTTGCCGAGGTCATTACCAAGAGCGGCTTGCCCGCGAAACGCCAGCCATCAACGGGTACGGGCGCTGCGATCGGCAGCCTGTCGTCAGCTTTGGAGGACGCGCTCGATCGCCTGCTGGCATTGCTCGATGAACCCGAGGCGATCCCGGTCCTGGCACCGCTGATTCTGCGCGAGATCCACTATCGGCTGCTCCATACCGACCAAGGCCCGCGGCTGCGGCAGATCACTGCCGTCGACGGTCAGGGTTATCGCATCGCCAAGGCGATCGACTGGCTCAAGGTCAACTACACCGATGCCCTGCGCATCGATGATTTGGCCGCGCGGGTGCAGATGAGCGCGCCGACCTTTCACCATCATTTCCGCCAGCTCACCGGCATGAGTCCGCTGCAGTACCAGAAATGGCTGCGGCTCAACGAAGCACGCCGACTGATGTTGATCGAGCGCCTCGACGTTTCGCGGGCGGCGTATGCGGTCGGCTATGAAAGTCCTTCGCAGTTCAGCCGCGAATATGGCCGGCTGTTCGGCACCGCACCGAGCCGCGACATGGCCCTTTTGCGCGGGCAGCCATTCGAGGCAGCAGCGCTCGGCACAGTCGCGAATTGAACGAACAACCAGCGTCACCGATGATGCGCCCCGCCGCGTGTCACCGCTCATAACAATGCACGTCAACCGATGATCAGCGGGTGAATCATGGAACTACGAATCAACCAGAAGACCTATCAGGTCGATGCCGACGCCGATACACCCTTGCTGTGGGTGATCCGCGATGATCTGGGCATGACCGGCACCAAGTACGGCTGCGGGCTGGCGCAATGCGGCGCCTGCTCGGTGCTGGTGGACGGCAACGTCGTGCGCTCGTGCGTCACGCCAGTGGCCGGTGTGGTTGGCCGCGAGGTCACCACCATTGAAGCCATCGAAACCGATGACGTGGGCAAACGAGTCGTCTCGACCTGGGTCGATCTGCAGGTCGCCCAGTGCGGCTACTGCCAGTCCGGGCAGGTAATGGCTGCCACCGCGCTGCTCAAGCAGAACCCCAAACCGAGTGATGCGCAGATCGAGGCGGCGATGGTCAATCTGTGCCGCTGCGGTACTTACAACGCCATTCATGCCGCCGTGCATGAACTTGCCGGCAAGGGGGACGCGTGATGGACGTTCGTATCGATCCTTCACAACACGCTTCAGTCCTGGATCTGCAGGAACCGATCAATGTGTCGCGCAGACGTTTCCTGACCGGTACCGCCGTCGGCGCACTGGTGCTCGGCTTCGGTCTGCCACTCGGTGTGACACGGGTACAAGCGGCAGCGGCAGCGACTGCCGAGCGCGGCACACAGGTCCCGGCGTTTCTCGAGATCCGCCCGGACAATCGGGTGCGCCTGCTCTGCCCGTTCATGGAAGGCGGACAAGGGACGTTCACTGCGATGGCGCAGATTGTCGGTGAAGAACTGGATGCCGACCCGGCAACCTTCCTGGTCGAAGCAGCGCCGCCCGGAGAAGCCTACGTAGTGATGGAAAACGGCATGCGCATCACCGGCGGCAGTATGTCGGTGCGCATGAGCTATCCGGTGATGCGCCGCCTCGGCGCCCTCGCCCGCGCCATGTTGTTGCAGGCGGGCGCGCAGCAACTCGGCGTGCCGGTAAGTGAATTGACCACCGAGCCTGGCAAAGTCGTGCACGCCAAGTCGGGCCGCTCGCTGGCCTACGGTGAACTGGCCGAGCGTGCGATGGATCTGCCGGTTCCTGATCCAGCCTCTGTGAAGCTGCGTGATCCGAGCCAGTTCCGCTGGATCGGCAAACCGGTGAAGCGCCTCGATGCCTATGACAAGTCCACGGGCAAGGCGCTGTACAGCATCGATCTGAAGGTTGACGACATGCTGCATGCCGCCGTTCAACATGCCCCGCGCCTGGGGATGACCGTGGGCAACCTGCGCAACGAAGACCAGGTCAAGGCAATGAAAGGCGTGCATTCCGTGCATCGTCTGCCCGGCGCCGTGGCGGTGGTCGCCGAGCGCTGGTGGCACGCCAAACGAGCAGTCGAGGCGATCCAGGTTGATTGGCAAGAGCCAACAGCCGATAGCAAAGTGCGGCCGATGCCCGCCGACTTTTCCAGCGATGCGTGGTTCAAGCGCCTCGCCGAAGATAAAAGCCCCGCCAAAGATGATGAACACGAAGGCGATGTGGCTTCGATTCTCAAGGATTCCAAGACCCGGATCGACGCCACTTACCACAACCAATACCTGAACCACGGCCAACTGGAACCGCCTTCAGCGCTGGCCCGGTTCAATCCGGACGGTTCGCTGGAAGTCTGGCTGCCGAATCAGGCGCCGGACATGTTCCGTGCCGACATCGCCAAACGCACGGGCCTCGATCTTTCGCGCATCACCTTGCATTCGCCACTGCTGGGTGGGTTCTTCGGCCGGCATTTCCTCTATGACTCGGCCAGTCCGTATCCGCAGGCGATTGCGCTGTCCAAGGCAGTTGGCCGTCCGGTCAAGCTGATCTGGAGCCGCGAAGAAGAGTTCTTGCGTGACGTGCTCCGCCCGGTTGCCGCCGTGAATTTCCGCGCGGCACTGGACAACGACGGCTGGCCGCTGGCAATCGAAGCGGTCAGTGCCACCGAAGGGCCGACCGAAGCCCTCGCCGGCAAGCAAGGTGAAAAGCTCGACCCGACTGCGCTTGAAGGCTTGTCGGGCAAGTCCTACGCGATCCCCAACAAGCGCATCGCGCAGATCTACGTCAAAGGCCCGGCGATGCTTGGCTACTGGCGCTCGGTGGGCAATTCCCTCAACGACTTCTTCTATGAATCGTTCCTCGATGAACTGGCCGACAAGGGAGGCAAAGACCCATTCGAGCTGCGCCTGCATTTGCTGCGTGACAACAAACGGCTGACCACGTTGTTGCAAGCAGTGGGTGAATTGTCGGGCGGTTGGAAGCGCGGCCCGTTTACCGCCGAAGACGGCAGCCGACGTGCGCGAGGGGTGGCCATGGCTTCGCCGTTCGGTACCGAGACGGCGGTGATCGCCGAGGTGTCCATCGAGAACGGCCAGGTCAAGGTGCATGACATCTGGCAGGCGATTGATCCGGGCAGCATCGTCAATCCGGCGATTGTCGAGGCTCAGGTCAATGGCGCCGTGGCGCTGGGTCTGTCGCAGACGTTGGTGGAAGAAGCCGTGTGGGTGGATGGTAAACCGCGGGCGCGCAACTACGACTTGTATCCGATCCTGCCGCCTGCGCGGATGGCACGGGTTCATGTGCGTGTGGTCGAGAGCGGGGAAAAAATGGGTGGCATCGGTGAACCGCCATTGCCTGCGGTCGCGCCCGCTGTCGCTAACGCGGTGGCAGCGCTAACCGGTCAGCGGGTGCGCAGCCTGCCCCTGAGCCGACACACCTTCACCTGATCAGCGCCGGAGCGTTCATGAATAACAGCCGATTCGCAAGAACCGCTGGCTGGCTGGCCGTGCCGTGTCTGGTCGCGGCAGGCCTGCTGGCCTGGTATGTCACCCGCGAGCCCGTCTCGCGCCTGGAAAACCACCAGATCGCCGTGGCCGACATCGACCCGGCGCTGGTCGCCCGTGGCGAATACGTCGCCAGGCTCAGCGATTGCGTAGCCTGTCACAGCGTGCCGGATGGCGCGCCGTTCGCCGGTGGGCTGGAAATGGCCACACCGCTGGGCGCGATCCATGCGACCAATATCACCCCGGACACGGAAACCGGAATCGGCCACTACAGCTTGGCGGACTTCGACCGTGCCGTGCGCCACGGCGTAGCTCCCGACAGTCGCCGGTTATACCCGGCGATGCCCTACCCGTCCTATGCCAAGCTCAGTGACGATGACGTGCGTGCGCTGTATGCGTTCTTCATGAAAGGCGTGGCGCCGGTCAAACAGGCGAACATCCCGAGTGCGATTCCGTTTCCGCTGAACCTGCGTTGGCCGATTGCACTGTGGAACGGTGTGTTTGTCGACGCCGAGCCCTACGTAGCCAAACCGTCGCAGGATGAACGATGGAACCGCGGCGCTTATCTCGTGCAGGGCGCCGGGCACTGTGGCAGTTGCCACACGCCGCGCAGCCTGGCGTTCAACGAGAAGGCACTGGATGAGTCCGGCAAGCCATACCTCGCCGGCGCCCTGCTCGATGGCTGGTACGCACCGAGCCTGCGTGATGATCACAACACCGGGCTGGGCCGCTGGAGCGAGCAAGAGATCGTGCAGTTCCTCAAGACCGGTCGCAACCAGCACGCGGTGGTCTACGGCTCGATGACCGAGGCGTTCAACAACTCCACGCAGTTCATGAGCGATGATGATGTGACCGCGATTGCCCACTACCTGAAGTCGCTTCCCGGCGATAGTGAACGGGATGGCGCACCCTGGCAGTACCAAGCGGTTTCGGCAGCGCAACGTCTGGACTCCCCCGGTGCGCATACCTACGTGACACGCTGTGCGTCTTGCCACGGTCTGGACGGCAAGGGTCAATCGCAATGGATGCCGCCGCTGGCCGGCGCGACTTCTGCACTGGCCAAGGAAAGCGCCTCGGCGATCAACATCACCCTCAATGGCGCGCAACGTGTGGTGGCGGCCGGCGTGCCGGATGCCTATCGCATGCCGGCCTTCCGTGAGCAGCTGTCGGATCAGCAGATCGCCGAAGTGCTGACCTTCATGCGCAGCACCTGGGGCAACCACGGCAGTGCCGTTGATGCGCAGACGGTGGGCAAGCTACGTGAGCACACCGATCCGGCCAGCAGCAGTCCGATCATCCTGCAGATGCGCTAGAGGAGAGATTGATAAAACATCGACTTGCGGGTCCCGCGCACGGCGCGGGACTGGCTAGCCGCCGGCGAGCGCGCCTTGCCCCCAGACTGCTCAGTGTGGACTGGCGGTCGGGCGAACCACAATCTCACTCACATCAACATCGTCAGGCTGCTCGATGGCATAGGCGAGCGCTCGCGCAATGGCGTCTGCATTGAGTGCCACACGACGGAAGGCTTTCATTTCCTCGCGTGCCACCTCATCGGAAATCGTATCGGCCAGTTCGGACTCGACCACACCCGGGCACACCACGGTCACCCGGATCTTGTCCGTTTCCTGGCGCAAGCCATCCGAGATAGCCCTGACTGCGAATTTGGTCGCGCAGTACACCGCCGCTGTCGGAGACACCGCCAGGCCACCAATGGACGAGATATTGATGACCTGCCCGAAGCCCTGCGCCTGCATGTCCGGCAAGACGGCGGCAATACCGTGCAGCACACCGCGAACGTTGACATCAAGCATCTGGTTCCATTCATCGACCTTCAACGAAGCCAGCGGAGACAAAGGCATCACCCCCGCGTTGTTGATGATCACATCGACCTTGCCATGTTGCGTCTTGGCGAATGCCACGAAGGCGTGCATCGATTGCAGATCCGTAACGTCGAGTGCGCAGGCACTTGCGGAGCCCCCTTCGGCCTGGATCTCGCTGACCAGTTTGTCCAGACGCTCGGTACGGCGGGCGCCGAGAACCACATGCGCGCCTTTGGCAGCAATCAACCTGGCCGCTGCTTCGCCAATACCACTGCTTGCACCGGTAATCAGGACGACTTTGTTTTGAATGTTCGACATATCCGTAGCTCCTGCTGTCTGCATTGAAGTTCAGCACCGACCGCTGAAGACGCGTTCGTTACTGCGGGGTACGTCGAAAAGATTAAGGGCACGAGCCTCGTCGACGCGTGCCGAAACCTGCGCAACTTTTGCCTATTCGTGTCTGTGTGCATCGCCTGCAAACCTGAAACGCAGCGGCGCTCAAGCCCCACGGAACTCGCTAGGCGTTACGCCCACTTCACGCCGAAAGATCTGAGAGAAGTGACTGGGGCTTGAGTAGCCGACTTCCAGTCCGACATCGATGACGTTAAGGCGGGTTTTCAGCAACAGGTGCCGCGCGCGAGCCATGCGCAAGCGAATGAAGTACTGCGACGGCGAAAGCCCCGTCGCCCGCTTGAACAGGCGACTGAAGTGGTACTCGCTCAGCTCGGCAAGACTGGCCAGTTTGGCCAGGCTGAATTCAGCGCTCAGATGCGCGCTCATGGCGTCCGTGACTTTGCGCAATTTGTAGGCTTGCAAGGCATTGACCCGACGCCCGGGCTGGCCTTCATCGAGATAGCTGCGCACCAGATGCACGGCCAGCGCCTGTGCCAGCGAGCGGGCGAAAAGAGCGCTGGGCGAGCGTTCCAGAAGCAGTTCGGTGCGCAATTGCTCCATCACAAATGCGACGCGCTCGTCCCGTGCCCCTGAAACATCGCGCAAACGCACAGACCCTGCGTGCTGACCCGACAGCTCTCGAGACGCTTGCTCGATCAGCGGCAGCCCGAGATAAAGATGCATGACTTCGAAGGTATCGCCTCCGTGCGTCTGCCAGCGCATTTCATACGGCTCATCGGAACTGGTAAGGAAAAAATCGCCGGCACTGACCTGCGCAGTTTCCCACTCGCCACCCAATGCGCGCTCCTCCACCCTGGCCGCCCCGGCCAGAACCAGAACGAGCAACGGCTCCACCACTGCAGGCACGAGAATGGGTTCGGTAACACTGCGATGGGTGAACAGCTGAATCACAACATCCGTGATTTCCGGGCGCGAGGGTAACGCCTGCGGTTCGCCTGGCAGGAACTCAGCCATCGACTCGCCGGTGATGCGCAAGTCTCGAGAAGATGTCGACATCTGTTCCTGGGAGGTACGCCCGGTATTTGCCATGAACTCGTCCTTTTCAGATTCGGCTGTGCCAAGCCCGACAGGTCTTGGATGCTTGCCCGCACGCCGCGTCAGCAGACCGGCTCGATGATATCGGGCTTTTGCCGTGGATTGAATCGAGCACCGAACCTTCCTCACTGACATTCAGCGCAAAACCCCGACAGCGCGGACAATCCCACGAAAGCCTACTTCGCTTCGCTGCGAGACAGTGGGCCTGTCGCCGATGACAGCGCCTCGCCGGCGCCAACACGGCTTGTCGCTACTCGATCAAATCGCTGGAGAACATCATGAACGACTTCAAGAACAGCACCCCAAACGAAGTGGCCGGTAAAGTTGCGCTGGTCACTGGCGCGGCCAGTGGCATCGGCAAGGCCATCGCACTGCTGCTGCATGCCCGCGGCGCCCAGGTCATTGCTGAAGATATAAACCCTGAGGTTGAAGCGCTGGCCCGCCCAGGCCTGATCCCCCTGGTGGCAGACATCACTCAGGACGGAGCAGCCGAACGCGCCGTCGCCCTGGCCGTCGAGCAATTCGGTCGGCTGGACATTCTCGTCAACAACGCCGGCATCATCATCAACAAACTGGTCATCGACATGACCCGCGAAGACTGGGAACGCATTCAGGCGGTCAACGCCACGGCGGCCTTTTTGCATAGCCGGGAGGCGGTCAAAGCGATGATGCCCAACAAGTCCGGATCGATCGTCAACATCGCGTCCTACGCTTCCTATTTCGCCTTCCCCACCATTGCCGCCTACACCGCTTCCAAAGGCGCGCTGGCCCAATTGACGCGCACCCTGGCGCTTGAGGTCATTGGCCACGGCATCCGCGTCAACGCTGTCGGTGTCGGCGATGTGGTGACCAACATCCTCAACAATGTGGTCGACGACGGCCCTGCCTTTCTCGCCCAACATGGCGAAGCGGCGCCGATCGGCCGTGCCGCCCAACCGGAAGAAATCGCCGAAGTGGTCGCGTTCATCGCCTCGGATCGGGCCAGCTTCATGGTCGGTTCGGTGGTCATGGCCGACGGCGGGATGACAGTCACGGCCGGCTGAGCCGCAGCACAAACGCGCCGCAGGACATGCCCGACGAGCCCGAGAGGATCGGGCAAATCTGCGGCAGTTTCGTCCTAACACCGCTGCGCCCGGCTACGTAATCTGAAAGCACGCAACGGATGCACACACAGGCCACGGCAGGCCGCTCAGATGAACAACGTCAATGAGGACTGAACAATGAAAAACGCAAAACGGCTTTCCCTTTCACTGTTGATCGGCGCGATGGTGGCCTGCGCGATCAACCTTTCCTCGACCGGCCTGTACCTGGCCGCTGACGGATCTGACCGAACTCCCGGCATGCGCGTGAGTGAAGGCGGCAGTGACCGCACACCAGGGTTCCGGGTTGCCGAAGACGGCGCTGATCGCACGGCTTTGGGTCGTATCGGCTGAGTCTGAAAATAGAGGAGAAAAGCTGATGAAAAATGCCAGACAAACCACTCAGGATCATCGTTACGCAGGCATGTGGGTCACCGCGGATGGATTCATCCGGCATGAGCTTCTGACGACTGGTCGTTATGACGAGGCCCGTGGTAAAAACAAGAGCGCCTATCAGGGCCGCTACGAACTGGTTGGTGATTACATCCAGTACTGGGACGACACCGGCTTCACCGCTGATGGCCACTTTCATGACGACGTGCTGTATCACGCCGGAATGATCCTGTATCGGCAATGAGTACTTTGATGATGTCGGGTGAATATCGTCTGCCTGAAAAGCTTCAGGCAGACGCTCATGAACACTTGTGAGAGCCTTGAAATGGAACAGAGCGATGCTTTCATCCTTCAGAACACCGCCATCTACCGTGACGATCTGGTTCGCCTGCTGACGCAACGGTTTACCACACCCGGGATCTATGAGACCGCCATAGCCCCCCTGCATGTGATTCGTTTCGATGCGCCTTCGGAGCTTATCCATACCGTGCACAAACCGGCACTTTGCCTGATCGTGCAAGGACAAAAAGAAATCAGCCTGGGTGACGATCATTACCTCTACGACCCGCTCAGTTACCTGGTGGTCTCGGTGACGCTCCCGGTTGCCGGGCGCGTGCTGAAGGCCAGTCCGGAAGCGCCCTACCTGTGTATCCGGTTCGATTTCGAGGCCACGGAAATTGCGCAGGTCATCGCCGACGCTCCGCCCTCGGGCGTACCGGACGAGCCGGAATTGGGCCTTTTCCTTGAAAGGGTCGATGTGCCCCTGCTGGAAACCATGCTTCGACTGGTCCGACTGCTGGACACCCCGAAAGACATCGGCATGCTGGCACCTCTGGCCCTGCGGGAGCTGTATTACCGCCTTCTACGCGGCATGCACGGCCGTCGTCTGTATGAGCTTGCCCTCGGCGACTCGCAAACACGTCGGGTTACGCGGGCAATCGATTGGTTGAATAACCACTACACCCAACCCTTGCGCATCGAAGAACTCGCCCGGGTCGCCAATTTGGGCAACTCCACATTGCATCATCGCTTCAAGGCAGTGACGGCCATGAGCCCGCTGCAATATCAGAAACAACTGCGCCTGCAGGAAGCCCGCCGTCTGTTGCTCGGCGAAGGGCTGGACGTGGCGAGCGCCTGTTATCGTGTGGGCTACGAAAGCCCGTCGCAATTCAGCCGGGAATACAGTCGCCAGTTTGGCTGCCCACCTTCCAAAGATGCCAGCCGCACGCGTCGCACTGGGTAAATCCCGCACTTTGACGCAGACGCGGGGAACGGTTATCCGCCCGGATCGCGAAAGAGGCAGGCAGACGCAAGCCTGCCCTATTGCGCAATGCACAGCGACCTCTGTACGCCATCAATGCGTATCGCCACGTGATAAACGACAGGAACCAATGGCCTGCCGCGTCCCCGATGTCCAGGCCAGGCTACAGAGCGATACAAAAACGCCGCTGCACGACACATCCCGGGTACATGCCAATGCAAAAGTGTGAGCCATCGGAACCTTCACTGTCCGACATCAACCATCACTCAGGCAGGTATTCCATGATCAATCAAATCGACACCGTGCTGTACACCGGCAAGACTCGCACCACTGGCGGGCGCGATGGCGCGTCGCGCAGTTCGGACGGCAACCTGGACATCAAGCTCTCGCCACCCGGTTCAAATGGTAGTGGCACCAATCCCGAACAGCTGTTGGCAGCCGGTTGGTCGGCCTGCTTCATCGGCGCCATGGGCAAGGCAGCCGCGGCACAGAAGATCAGGCTTCCGGCGGATGTGGCGGTCGAAACCGAAATCGATCTGGGCAAGGCCGGCGATGCATTCTTTCTTCAGGCGCGCTTGAGTGTCAGCCTGCCGGGGCTGGAGCCTTCGGTCGCTCAGGCGCTGGTGGACGCTGCGCATCAGACCTGCCCTTACTCAAAGGCCACTCGCGGCAACATCGACGTCACCCTGCGGTTGATCTGAATCAACCCTGTTTGATCCTGCAAACCGCCCGATGCACGGCTTCGGGCGGTTTTTTTTTACAGGGTTGGAGCGATGCCGCTCCTCCGGTTCAAACAACCAGAGGAGCGAAATGGTCATTCAACGATTTACGCAAACGACGTCTCGTGCTCGCTTTCGTGGACGTAAATCCACGAGATTCCCGATGGCGAATCCGGGTCGAGGCGCATCAGCGCCGAGTCGACTTTTTTCTTGGTGATCCCGTTCTTGACCAGGTCGAAAACCGTCAGGAAGCAGTCACCGGGAAGCGGCGTGATCGAGAGATTGATGATGTGCGATTCGGGGCTTCCGGCACGCTTGCCGTGCAGGCCCCAAAGGCGCTCCCAGTAGTTCTCCCGGTCCATGATCTGACCGTCCGTGAGCACCACCCGGAAATCGTTCGCCAGGGCATCGTACAAAGGCTTTATCGCGTCTTCCGACTGGGAAGCCACGCCGCGCGACCACGGGAAAAAGAGGTTGTACCAGCGGTACACCTCGGCTTGGACCAGCGCTGTTTTATCGGTTGTTTCGGTGACTCGGCTGATTGCCATCTGCGTTCTCCTTAACGAGTTAAAAGGCGCGGGTTTCCGTTGCGCATCGCCTGAGCGACGCTCCGCGCCTCATTCAAGATCCATCCTGAAATCAACGTCACGGGGCCAGTTCGAATTCGCTTCAATGACTTCAGAATTTCTCCTGTCATTTGGCTGACCCGGCCACAAAAATAGACGCCAACCCGTTGGTTTGCATTGGAAACTGACAAACGGCTTTTCCGCTGTCTGCGCTGCAACGTCCGTGCTTGAGCGGTTCGGTAATGACTCAAGCCCTCCGCCCTCTCCCGTTGCGCAATTTCACATTTTTTTCACGAAGCGCTTTGTTGCGGTAAAAAACCCTGACACAATTATTGGCAATGATTCTCAACAGCTCTTTGTTTGCTATTTAAAAATCAGGAAGCCTTCATGTCGCGCCCAACCTCGCCGCATCGTTTCATCCCGTCACGCAATCTCCTGTCCATGGCCATCTGCATGGCCGTCATGACCCCGGCGCTGGCCGATGAAACCCGCGAGGCGCAGGACACCGCCCCGCCCGCCACCCTCGAGCTCGGCGCGACCGCGATCACCTCCACCCAACTGGGCAGCACCACCGAAGGCTCCGAGTCATACACCACCGGCACCATGGCCACCGCCACCAAATTGCCGTTGACCCTGCGCGAAACGCCGCAAGCCGTCACCGTCATCACCCGCCAGCGCATGGACGATCAGGCGATGACCAGCATCAATGACGTGGTCAACGCCACGCCGGGTCTGTTCCTCGACTACTCCAACGGCCCAGGCCGACAGGCCTACAAAGCCCGGGGTTTCAACATCGACAACCTGATGTACGACGGCATTCCGAGCGGCTACGACGGCGTGAACGTCGGCTCCCAGCCGAATCTGGCGATGTTCGATCGGGTCGAGGTTGTTCGGGGGGCGACCGGTCTGGTCACCGGCGCCGGCAACCCTTCGGCGGCGATCAACCTGGTGCGCAAACGACCATTGGCCGAGCAGCGCGTCACGCTGACCGGCGCCGCCGGGACCTGGGACAACTATCGCGGCGAGCTCGATGCTTCCAGCCCGCTCAACGACAGCGGCACCCTGCGCGGCCGGGTGGTCACGTCCTACCACGACGCCAACAGCTTCATCGATGACGTCGACGAGCAACACAACCTGTTCTACGCCGTCACCGAAGCCGATCTGAGCGAAGACACCACCCTGACCCTCGGCTTCTCGCACCAGAAGGACAGGACCAACTACTTTTGGGGTTCATCAATGATCGGCCTCGACGGTCATCACCTCGACCTGCCGCGCTCGTATAACCCCGGCACTTCCTGGGAGGACAAGGATCAGGAAATCAACACCGTCTTCGCCGAGATCCGTCAGCAACTGGCCAACGACTGGAAGCTGCAGGTCAACGCCAACTATTCCGAGCAGAACGCACTGTTCTCCGGCTCGTACCAGTCGCGCTGGGTCAACAACACCCTGGCCCGCACGGTTTACCAGTCCAAGGCCGATGAAAACCAGGCCGGTCTGGACGCCTTCTTCAGCGGCCCGTTCGAAGCCTTCGGACGTAGCCATGAACTGGTGGTCGGCGCCAGCAAACGCATCTACGACCTGACCACCCACAACTACTCGCCGTACGACACCAACTGGCCGATCAACGCCGGCAAACCGGACTTCGTCCACACCGACAACGGGCGTGAAGTCACCACTCAGGACGGCGTGTACCTGACCACCCGCCTGAGCCTGGCCGACCCGCTGAAGCTGATCCTCGGCGGGCGTCTGGACTGGTACGACTACGACAACCGCGATGGCAACGGCGACTACAAAGTCACCCGCAACGTCACCCGCTACGCCGGCCTGATCTACGAGCTGGACGACCATCATTCGGTATACGCCAGCTACAGCGACATCTTCACCCCGCAGAGCAACAAGGGCACCTCGGGTAACCCGGTCAAGCCGATCGTGGGCAAGAACTACGAGGTCGGCATCAAGGGCGAATACCTGGGCGGCGCGCTGAACGCCAGCCTCGCCGTGTTCCGTGTCGATCAGGAAAACCGCGCGGTACAAGTGTTCGTGCCGAACTGCCCGCAGTCTTCCTGCTATGAGGCCTCCGGCGAGATCCGCAGCCAGGGTATCGACTTCGAACTGCAAGGCGCGCTCACCGACAACTGGCAGATCGGCGGCGGCTACACCTACGCCCGCACGCACACCATCAAGGACGAGGCGAACCCGCAGAACGTCAACAAGCAGTTCGACACCGACACCCCGGAACACCTGTTCAAACTCACCACCCGCTACAACTTCCAGGGCCCGCTGGAAAAACTGCGTGTGGGCGGCAACATCTCCTGGCAGAGCCGCATGTACAACGACATCGAACTGCTTGATGGCGGCAACTACCGACTCAAGCAAGGCGCGTACGCCGTGACCGACCTGATGGCCGGCTACCGGGTCAATGACAACCTCGACCTGCAACTCAACGCCAACAACATCTTCGACCGCAAGTACTACTCCACCATCGCCAACTCCGTCAGCTACGGCGGCGACAGCTATGGCACGCCGCGCAACATGATGTTGACGGCCAAATACACCTTCTAAGCTGTCCGGGCGCAGGGACGCGCCAACCCCGCCAAGATTCCTCCCGCCACACCTACATACCAAAGCGTTAATTTCGAAAACCCATGTCTGGTATTCAGCGGCTTTCCTTTGCCCAAAGATTGCCTTCGGCCAGGGCAGCAGCCTTGCGCCGCCTGTGCGACTTCAATAACTCAATGGGTGTTCAAAATGACTGACGAGAAAAACGGAACCACGCGTCTGGCTTGATCACGACGGGAGCCATGGCCGCGACCCTGGCGGTGGCATTACCGGCGCTGGCGACGCAGCAGACACCGGCATCCGCGTCAGGGGTCAGCAAAAGCGCCGGCAACGGCAGTGGCTCGGGAATGCTTACCGTCAAAGATGGCACGCAGATTTTCTACAAGGACTGGGGCCAGGGCCAGCCGATCGTTTTCCATCACGGCTGGCCCCTTTCCAGTGATGACTGGGATGCGCAAATGCTGTTTTTCCTCAGCAAGGGCTTTCGCGTCATCGCCCATGATCGACGTGGCCATGGTCGCTCTTCGCAGACCGCCACGGGCAACGAAATGGACACCTACGCCGCCGACGTTGCCGAGTTGATGGCGCACCTGAACATCCGCAACGCCGTGCACATCGGCCACTCCACCGGCGGCGGTGAAGTGGCGCGCTACGTGGCGCGGCATGGTCGCGGCCGGGTGGCCAAGGCCGTGCTGATCGGCGCCGTGCCGCCGATCATGCTGCGCACCGCAAAAAATCCCGGCGGCCTTGCAATGGAAGTGTTTGACGGACTGCGCAAAGCACTCGCGCAGAACCGCAGCCAGTTTTATCGCGACTTTCCGAGCGGCCCGTTTTACGGCTTCAATCGCCCCGGCGCGAAAGTGTCTGAAGCGATCGTCGAAAACTGGTGGCGTCAGGGCATGAACGGCGGGATCAAGGCGCAGTACGACTGCATCAGCGCATTCTCCGAAACCGACTTCACGGATGACCTGAAAAACATCGATGTGCCGACCTTGGTATTGCACGGCGAAGATGACCAGATCGTGCCGATCGCGGATTCGGCCCATCTGTCGATCAAACTGCTCAAGCACGGCACGCTGAAAACCTACCCCGGCCTGCCCCATGGCATGTGCACCACGAACGGCGACACCATCAACGCGGACCTTCTGGCGTTCATCAATGCGTGATGTGCCGGGTCCGCGCCCCCACGGCAAGCCGCGTAAAACCCCGTAAAAAGAAAAGCTCCGATCAAGTCGGAGCTTTTTTATTGAGCGAATGACACAGCCGTTGCAGTTATCTACCGCGCCATCATCAACGTCTGATCGACGGGCAACGCCGGGCGCAGCTTGGGCACTACCTGCAACTCGATCGGCGTGCCGAAAAACGCCTGGCAACGCGAACGCAGCCAACGCTGAGCGCAATCGTTGTGCGCAGCGGCACGCCAGACCATGGAAAGCTCCCGCGATGGCAGCAACAGAGGGGCCGGTTCGGCCCTGATACCCTCAACCGAGGCCATGGCCCTGGCCACGTAATCCGGCACGATAACCAGCATGTCGCTCTGCGCCAACAACCTTGGCAAGGCACTGAACTGCGGCACTGCCAGCACCACTTTGCGCCGACGCCCGAGCAGGTCCAGCGCGTGGTCGGTGTCATCCCTGGCCTTGCCCATGGACGACACGATGGCGTGCGGTCGCTCGCAGAATTCATCGAGCGCCAGCAGTCCCGGGCGCATGTCCGAGCGCAAAAGCATCGGCCGGATCGACCGCAGACTCTTGCGTCGGGCGTTGGCCGGCAGATCGAGCGTAGGGCTGATCCCCAGAGAGATCTCGCCATTGAACAGCCGCTGCGACATCTGCTGCTGATCGACGCGCAACACCACCAGGGCAATGTTCGGCGCCTCGATACGCAGTTGGCGCAGCAGTCGCGGGAGCAACGCATATTCGACATCGTCGGACAGGCCCACCTGAAAGGTCGCCTCGCTGGTGCCCGGCTCGAAGGGCTGGCAACGGCTCAACGCCGCGACCACGCCATCCAGCGCCGGCGTCAGGTTGGCGAAAATCTCCTCGGCCCGCGCCGTCGGCTCCATCACCCTCCCCGCGCGCACGAACAAGGGGTCGTCGAAAAGTACGCGCAAACGGCCCAATGCCGCACTGATGGTCGGTTGACCGAGAAACAGCTTCTCGCCGACCCGGCTGACATTGCGCTCATGCATCAGCGTCTCGAAGACCACCAGCAGATGGATGTCGACACGACGGAGATCATTTCTGTTCATGAAGTTCACCACCCGGCACGCGGCCATTGAGATCGACGGAGAGCTCATAAAGGTTAAGGGCGAGCCTGCCGGGCGTCTGTGGTACTTGGGGTCAGCGAGATCATGCGTTAGGTGAGTGTTTTGATACTTGCGTATGAACCGTTTGATACGGGTGGCTGTATCCGGCCGCGAAAAGACCGCTGCGATGGCGGTTTTTTCGGGTTTTTTGTCCTAGCTGACGGAGTGCCGCGCCACTACGATGCTGAACCGTTTATCTGCTCCCCCGCCCACACCTGCAGCATGACCGTGCCTTTGGTCGGGCATAAACTTGAACGAGCAAACACAGGCCCCCGTGCCGAGGGATTCGCATATTCTTGATGGGTCCTCGCCGATACCACGACGAGACCCACAACGTCATAACTCTTGGGAAAAAAGCAATGAACAACAATCCCATCAGCAACACCCCCAGCGAGCCGGTGGTATTCATCGTCGACGACGATGCAGCGCTGCGCGAATCCCTCGGCAGCCTGTTGCGTTCCATTGGCCTTAAGGTCGAACTGTTCGGGTCGGTCGCCGAATTCATGAAATATCAGCGTCCGGACACCGTCAGTTGCCTGGTGCTCGACGTGCGCCTGCAAGGCAGCAGCGGCCTGGATTTCCAGAGTGAACTGGCCGCCGCCGGCATCAACGTGCCGATCGTGTTCATCACCGGACACGGCGATATCGCCATGACGGTGCGCGCCATGAAAGCCGGCGCGGTGGACTTCCTGACCAAACCGTTTCGCGAGCAAGACCTGATCGATGCAGTGTGTGCCGCGCACTCGCGGGACAAGCAGCGTCGCGAGTCCGGGCGACATGCCGATGAGCTGCGCGCACGCCATGGGACGCTGACACCCCGTGAGCAGACGGTCATGGCGCTGGCAGCCTCGGGCCTGATGAACAAGCAGATCGCCGGAGAAATCGGCCTCAGTGAAATCACCGTGAAGATCCACCGGGGCCAGGCCATGCGCAAGATGGGCGCGCGCTCTTTTGCCGATTTGGTACGCATGGCCGAAGTCATCGCGGCGCAGCCTGTCAATCGGTGACCGGATGAACCGATACGGTACGGCTCAGGATTGCCGGGATGGCGCATGCTTGTGCCATCAGACAAGACATCGACAGACCCGGCGCAACTAACACTTAGGTATATCCCTTTCATACACAGTCATACTTCGATTGACCCAATGCAGCGGTGCCAGAGAATAAGTCTTCGAATAACATCTTTATTCAAATAAACATTACTCAATACAACGATTGGTGAATGACCGACAGTCGCCAACAACCGTCATGCCTGAAAAACAACTTCAGACTTTAAACCTCTTCATTAATACGCCTTTCATAGCGTTTGCCTGCTTCATCGAAAGAACACGACCTGCCGTCCGATAGCAAAAATCTGGAAGAATAAATGTCTATCATCAAACGTCGCGCACAACTTCTTTGCTCAGACGCCTTCGCCTGGCTGGCCGCCATTGCGGTCGGCAGCATGATCTATATCACCAACGCGTACCTTGATCTGGATGTTGCGCCGACGTTGTTCTACATCACGCTGGTGTTCATGTCCGCGAACATCTTCCCGGTTCCGGTATTCCTGGCCGTCGCGCTGGGTTGCCTCACGCTGCTGACTGCCGACTTCCTGGTCGACGAAGGCTATCGCGATCACCGGGGCATCGCCGGATTCGTCAGGTGCGTGATCGCGCTGACGACCATTTCCCTGCTGGCACTGCGCAGCAAACGCGCCACCGAAACGCTGCGGCGCAAGGAAGCGTTCTTTCTCGGCGCACAGAAACTCAGTCACACCGGCAGTATCGGTTTCATCATCGACAAGAACGTCAGCGTGTCCTTGTCCTGGTCGGAAGAGTCCTCACGCATTTTCGAGTATCCGCCGAGCGTCACCCCGACACTCGCCCTGGTCAAGTCACGCACCCATCCGGATGACTTGCCGGTGATCGATCAGGTGCTGGACCAGTTCGCGCGCCGGCAGGAGCTGATCGAAGCAGAGCATCGGCTGGTCATGCCCGATGGCCGGATCAAGCATGTACAGATGATCGCCAGCCCCATGCCCAGGCATCGCGGGCGCACGGAATACGCCGGGGCGCTGATGGACGTGACCGCCAGCAAACAGTCCGAAGAGGCGCTGTTTCACTCGCAAGCCACCCTCGCCCACGTCACGCGCCTGACGTCGATGGGCGAACTGGCCGCGTCGATTGCCCACGAAATCAATCAGCCGCTGGCGGCGGTCATCACCAGCGGCGAATCCTGCAAGCGCTGGATCAACCGTCCCGAGCCGAACCTGGAAGAGGCGCGCCGTTCGCTGGACCGGATCATTCAAAACTCCGTCAGGGTTTCCGATGTCATCGCCTGTATCCGGGCCTTGTCGCGCCACAGCGAGGTGCAGCGCAATGTCGAAGTGTTCGACGACATCGTCAGTGACTCGCTGACGCTGATGCAGCATGACATCTGCTTCCATGAGGTTCGCCCGCACGCCCAACTGGGCACTCGCAGCGCACTGATCAAAGGCGACCGGGTGCAGCTGCAGCAAGTCATCATCAATCTGATCATCAATGCCTGCCAGGCCATGGCCAACGTGCATGAACGGGCCCGGACGCTGCGGATCACCACCTCGCTCCTGCACAACGAGGCCGTGCTTGAAATCGCCGACTCCGGCGTCGGCATTGCCGAAGACATCCTGCCTTCACTGTTCGATCCGTTCTTCACGACCAAGCCAACGGGCCTGGGCATGGGGCTCTCGATCTGCCGCTCGATCATTGAATTCCACGGCGGGCGCATCTGGGTCAACAGCACCGAGGGCGTCGGCACGCAGTTTGTGTTTGCGATTCCATTGGCTGCGCTCGAACACGATCAATGACCGTCATCCACCCCTGATGTCGCCCGGTGGCGATATGGAGATCAGCATTGCCTATCGAAAGTACAAACCCTGGCGCTGGACCCGAAACCCCGCAATCAGGCCGTACCGTCGTTTTCGTCGCGTACCCGCAAATGGGCCTGCTGGATCTGACCGGTGCCCAGACCGTGTTCTGGGCAGCGACCTGCAGACTGGCGCAACTCGGTTTGCCCGGTTATGCCTTGCACACCGCGAGCCTGCAAGGCGGGCCGGTGCGGTCCGGCGAAGGCCTGGTGGTGCAAACCCGGCGGCTGGATGAGCTAAGCGACGAGCCGATCAATACGCTGATTGTTCCGGGCTCGGCGTCCATCCGCCAGGCCATGCTCGACAACGCGCCACTGGTGGACTGGTTGCGCGTCACCTCAGCCACGGCCAGCCGTACGACGTCGGTGTGCAGCGGCGCTTTTTTCCTGGCCCAGGCGGGCTTGCTCGATGGCCTGCGCGTGGCGACACACTGGTTGATGGCTGACATGTTCGAGCGGCTGTACCCCAAGGTCGAACTGGATCGCGAAGCGATTTTCGTCCGCCAGGAATCGGTGTGGACTTCCGCCGGCGTCAGTGCGGGGATCGATCTGGCGCTGGCGCTGGTCGAGGCCGACAACGGTCGCGATCTGGCCATGCAGGTCGCCCGGCGCATGGTTGTTTACTACCGGCGCCCGGACAACCAGGAGCAATGGAGTCCGCTGCTGCAATCACAACATTCAATCGCGCCCGAGCGCTAGCCGGAGACGGTGGTCATGAACGCACCGCACACACTGTATCTTGTCAGTCACCCGCCTTGCGTCAGCCGCTATGGTACGCACACCTCGTTATCAACCGCTGAACGCGTGGAAATCATCGACGCGTTGACCCAGACCCTGGGTGCTACGCTGGGCATTCTGGCGCGACTCAGACACAGCCAGCAGACATTGCGCACCGTCAGCTTTTTGCCGGTGCAGACACTGTTGCGCAGACTGTTGAATGCCAATACCCGATACGCCGACTTTCTCGTCACCGGCATCACAGACCTGGGCGGCCATGCCCAGCGTGACGCGCTATATCGCCTCAATGACGCGGCAGAGCCTTTGTGTTTCGCCGACTGCCTGAAAGGCATCGATCGCGCCCTGCGAACGCTACGGGCTGCCGACGCCTTGTTCCGCGACTGTCGCGCCAGCGCAATTGCCAACAACGACTACGCCAGCCGGCAACTTTTCGAGGCCTGCACTCGGCATAACGGTTATTTTCTTTCGTTAATCAACAACCACTTGTTTCCTGAATAATTGATTAACTGTCGCAACTAACAAAAAACCAACCAAACATACGCACGTATACTATTCCACAATTTTTGAAAGCGTATCTTGCAAGTATGGCGGGCGCTACAGCCACCCGCAAAAGACGCAAGGTTTCCCCCATGTTCAACTCAGCTATTATTTCAGTTGTCGATGATGACGAACTTGTTCTGGTTTCACTGGACAGTTTGCTGCGGTCTTGCGGTTATACAGTCAAGACTTTCACCAGCGCTTTGGCATTTCTTGAATCCAGCGCGCCAGAGCAGACCGGGTGTCTGATTTCGGATATTCAGATGCCCGGCATGTGCGGGGTCGAAATGTACGAGGCGCTGGCGGCCAGGAAGATCCATATTCCGACGATCTTCATCACCGGCAAGCCAGGCCTGCCCCCCGAGTTCAGCACCCGTGTGAAGACGCCGGAAGGCTATTTCTCCAAACCCTTCCATACCGAGGCACTGCTGGCCTGCATCGCGCAGGCGCTGTTGCGCGGACGTTGAGCACCAAAAAAGAGCCGCTTCCCTGCCCGACCGATAAACCTCAAAACAAAAAAGGCCCCGCAAGTGATGAACTTGCGGGGCCTGATTTTTATCGAGCCCGGCCAAATGCAGCCGGGCCGCCAAAGCCGATCAGTAATCCCAGAACGCTGCGATCCAGCGGAACGCATCGCCATCGACCGCCACTCGGCCTACCGAAGGGAACGGCAGGTGGGTGGCGACAAACCACTCACCGCTCGCCGCCGCCTCGCGCATCAGGCGCACGCGAACACGCACCGATTCATCAGGATCATGCTCGAAACCGTTGTGCCATTCCGGGTGCTCGAAGGCCACCGGAAACAAGGCGTCGCCGGCAAAGGTCAGGCGTTCGCCGCCGGAGTTGACGTAGACAATGCTGTGCCCCGGCGTATGGCCGCCGGTGAGTTTCACGACCACACCCGGCGCCACTTCGTATTCATCCTCGAAGGTACGCACCTGGCGGCGGTAATCGTTGATGAACTGATTGGCCGTCGCGCGCAAAACGTCAGGCACCGGCGCCGGCATGACGGTCTGGGTGAAGTCCGGCGTCTCCCAGAACTCGACCTCTTTCACCGAGACGTGGATGCGCACGTCCGGACGCAGCCGGCTCTTCACTTCATCCACCAGCAGACCGCCGACATGGTCCATGTGCATGTGCGTGATCACGATGTCGGTCACGGCTGCCAGATCGATTCCGGCCGCTTCCAGCCGTTTCGGCAGCTGGCCGGCCCGAGGGAAGCCGGGAAACTGCCCGCCCAGGCCCGCGTCGACCAGAATGATCTGCTCGCCGCTGCGCACCACCAGCACGTTGAGTGCCCAGTCGAACGCGTCCGGCCCCAGGAACATGTCCTTGAACCACGCGGCGCGAGCCTGCGGATCGGCATTGGTCGACATGGTCGAGGTCGGCAGCGGCAGCACGCCATCGCTGATCACCACCACGTCGATGTCGCCGACCTGCAGTGCGTAGCGCGAAGGCACCAGCTCCTGGGCCTGACCGAAGTTCGAGGTGAACGGCAGGCTGGTGGCTGTGCTGGTTTGTTGGGAGTGGTTCAGATAGGTAGACATGGTCGCTTTCCTTTTGGCTGAGTCAGGATTTCTCGGAGGAATGCCGCAAGAGCGAAATAGCGCTCCTTGAAATCGAGTGTGCATCGCGACCACGACGGCCAACACCATACGCGGGTATAGGGTTTGCGCCGGATTGAGCGAGTACGACCGGCGCTGAAGTGGCTGTGCCCCATACCAATGTATATTCGCGCTCCTGCCCGCAAACGCGGACACTACGCCACACCGGATCGTCGAAAACTGGCGGTCACTTAGCCTTCAAAGCCGTCATGAACTCTATTTTTCACCAACCCGACCCGCTCACCTGTCTGCTCGCGCAACCGCGCACGCTGGTGTTCCTGGCGTATCCCCAAATGGGCTTGCTGGACCTGACCGGCGCACAGACCGTGTTCTGGGCAGCGTCCAAAGCCAGGGCTGAACGCGGTTTGCCTGGCTACGCGATACACACCGCAAGCCTCGACGGCGGATTGATTGCCACCGCCGAAGGGTTGTCGGTCGACACCCTGACCCTGCACACCTTTGACGAGACCGCGATCGATACGCTGATCGTGCCCGGTGCGCCGAACATCCGTCAGGCCATGCTCGACAACGTTGCGCTGGTGGACTGGCTGCGCGCGGCATCAGTCAAAGCCAGACGTACCGCCTCGGTGTGCAGCGGCACTTTTCTGCTGGCCCAGGCCGGGCTGCTGGAAGGATTGCGCGCGACCACCCACTGGGGAATGTGCGACATGCTCAAGGGTGGTTTTCCGAGTGTCGATGTCGACCTTGATGCGATCTACATCCAGCAAGGCAAAGTCTGGACTTCCGCCGGGGTCACCACCGGAATCGACATGGCGCTGGCGCTGGTCGAGGCCGATTGCGGCCGCCCGGTAGCGTTGCAGGTGGCACGGGAGTTGGTGGTTTTTCTCAAGCGTCCCGGCGGTCAGGCGCAGTTCAGCCAGTTGCTGCAATCGCAGATCGACGACAGAGGCTGCTTCGACGAATTGCACCTGTGGATCAGCGAAAACCTCGGCGACACTCACCTGAACGTCGAATCCCTGGCCCGGCAGGCGCAGATGAGCCCGCGCAATTTCGCGCGGGTTTACAAGCGCAAGGTTGGTCGCACGCCGGCGAAGGCGCTCGAGCTGTTTCGCCTGGAAGCTGCGCGACGGATGCTCGAAGACTCTCAGCGCAACATCGACCAGATCGCTCTGCTGTGCGGCTTCGGCGACGAAGAACGCATGCGCGACACCTTCTATCGTCACCTCTCGGTCTCGCCACGGGAATACCGCAGCCGGTTCTCCCGCTGACGCCACACGCTGCAATGGCACCGGGCTCGGAGAAGTTCAAACACTGTCGCTATACACACGTATAAGTACGCCGCCGGACCGAGCGGCGTATGGTGCGGGAATGGCGGGCGTCCTTGACGGGCTACCCGAGATCAGCCCTGGTAAAGCAATGTCCCACACCGCTGTTGTTTCGGTTGTCGATGATGATGAATCCGTGCGCATGGCGCTGGACAGCCTGTTGCGTTCGCACGGCTACACCGTGCAGTTGTACCCGAACGCGGAGGCTTTTCTGGCGATGACTGCACCGCCCCGCCCCGGCTGCATCATCTCGGACATCCAGATGCCCGGCCTGTCCGGCATCCAGATGTACGACGCACTGTGCGCCCGAGGCATCCGCATCCCGATCATTTTCATCACTGGCTATCAAGGGCCACCGCCACAGGTCGACGCAGCATTCCCCGAGCCGCTCGCCTACTTCCCCAAACCTTTCCCTTGCGGCGAACTCATCACCTGCATCGAAAGTGCGTTCAATCGGCCCGTTTGACGGCCCTCTACCTATACCTGTGTATACCCCACCTCACACCTAAGCATGTCGGCACTGACCCTATGTAGAAGTGTCCCGGCGCGCCTTCCCCGATAGCATCAACTCCAGCGAATCGAACCGGTTCTGCGGTTGTTCACAACAACCATTTTCGTGCAGACCGGGAGACGGTCACGCGTGAACAGACAAGCCGTTCAACGATCAGAATTTCCTCAGGAGTCATCCGATGAAACAGCACATTTTAGTGATAGGCGCAGGGTTTGGTGGAGTCTGGAGCGCCTTGAGCGCCGCACGTCTGCTGGACCAGCATGATCGTAACGACGTGCAGATCACCGTCCTCGCGCCCCAGGCAGAACTGCGCATCCGCCCGCGTTTCTACGAGCCGGATGTCCACAACATGAAGGCGCCGCTGGGTGAACTGTTCGATGCGGTCGGCGTGAAATTCGTCAAAGGCATCGCCGACAGCATCGACACCGCCAGCAAGCAAGTGACCTACAGCGATGCCTTCGGCACCCAAGGCACACTGAGCTATGACCGACTGGTACTGGCCGCCGGCAGTCGCGTGATTCGCCCACCGCTCAAGGGCATGATCGAACACGCCTTCGACGTCGATCAGATCGAAGAAGCCGCCCGCCTCGAAGCCCATATCAAGTCCTTGAAGAACCAGCCGCCGAGCGCTGCGCGAAATACCGTGGTGGTCGCCGGTGGCGGTTTTACCGGGATCGAAACCGCCACCGAAATGCCGGCCCGCCTGCGTGCCGCACTGGGTGACGATGCGCAGATCAGAGTCATCGTGGTGGATCGCGCGCCGCAAATCGCCGCGACCATGGGTGACGGCATTCGCCCGTCCATTGTCGAAGCGTCTCGAGAGCTGGGCATTGAATGGATAGTCAACGCCTCGGTCGCCTCGGTGGATGCCGGCGGCGTGACCCTGGCCGACGGCAAACGGATCGAGTCCAACACCGTCGTCTGGACTGTTGGTTTCCGCGCCAGCCCGCTCACCGAACAGGTGCCTGGCAGCCGTGATCCGCAGGGTCGTCTGCATGTCGACGGCAACCTGAAAGTGCTAGGGCACGTGGATGTCTTCGCCGCCGGCGATGTGGCTTATGCCGCCACGGATGATCTCGGAAACTACGCTGCAATGTCCTGCCAGCACGCCATTTGCCTGGGCCGTTATGCCGGCAACAACGTGGCGGCTGACCTGATCGGCATCGCACCGATGACCTACAGCCAGCCCAAGTACGTGACCTGCCTTGACCTCGGGGCCTGGGGCGCGGTGTTCACCGAAGGCTGGGACCGCCAATTGAAACTGGTCGGGCAAGAAGCCAAAGACCTCAAGACCCAGATCAACACCGTATGGATTTACCCACCGGCCGCCGATCGTGCAACCGCACTGGCCGCTGCCGACCCGTTGATTCCGGTGGCCTGATCCCCCGACGCTCCACGATCACTCTACTGCTGCGCACTCCCAGGCGCCCGCCACGGTTATTTTGGCGGGCGCCTTTTTTTGTGATTACGGAAGCAGTACGGCATCGGCCGGCAGAACAAACTGGACGATCGCACCGCACGGCTGATTGGCCTCGATCCACAATTGGCCGCCATGGGTCTCGATGATCGAGCGGCAAATCGACAGCCCCATGCCCAGCCCCGTGGGTTTGGTGGTGTAGAACGGCGTGAACAACTGCCCGATCGAATGCGCGCCGAAACCCGGTCCCGAATCGCTGACACAAACCCACACCTGCCCCGCTTCATTGGTCTGCGTGCAGATACGCAGCACTCCCTTGATGACGCCTGCACCGCTCATGGCTTCCAGCGCGTTCATCACCAGGTTGAGCACCACTTGTTGCAGCTCGACCCGGTCGCCATCAACTCGTGGCAAACCGGACGCCATCTGCGCCTCCACCAGCACTCCACCCTTCTGCGCCTGACTCTGGGTGATCTCGATGACCTCGCCAATCACCTCGTTGAAGTTGACCGGCTCCTTCGGCTGAGGGGCCTTGCGAATCAGCCCGCGAATGCGATCCAGCACCTCACTGCCCCGATGGGCATCCTTGACGATGCGCTCCAGGCACAGGCGAGTCTCCTCAAGGTTCGGTGGCGCGGCACCCGACCAGCGCAAGGCAGCCTGGGCGCTGGCCAGTGTCGAGGCCAGCGGCTGGCTGACTTCATGAGCAATCGAGGCCGCGAGCTGCCCCATCGTCGCAACGCGGCAGGCATGGGCCAGCTCCGCCTGTATCTCGCGATAACGCTGCTCGCTCTCACGGCTTTTTACCTCGCGCTCGGCGACATCGCGGTACAGGCGCGCATTGACCAGCGAGATCGCTGCCTGTGAAGCGACCAGCCTGAGCGCGGCGATCCGCGAAGGGCTGAATACCCGTGACGTCAGGTTGTTTTCCAGGTACAGCGCGCCGATCAGCTTCGCCTGATTGAGCAACGGCAGGCACAGTACCGAGCGCGCGCGATGCTGGCGAACGTACGGATCGGCAGCGAACGATGGTTCGCCCAAAGCATCATCCAGCACCAGATTTTCCTGGGTGCGCAGCACGTGGTTGAGGACCGACTCCGGCAGCAGCTTCGTCGCCACCGGCGCATCGTGCAGATCCAAGTGAGTGGTGTCATCGCGGGTAGTTGCCTCGGCGACGATCCGCTGCTCGCCCTGCTCCGTCAGGATCAGCACGCCGCGCTGTGCGCCGGCCTGTTCAATCGCCGTGCGCATGATCATGTCGATCAGCTTTTCGAGGACGATTTCACTGGAGGCCGCTTGCGACACCTTCAGCACGGTGGCCAAGTCCAGATGCTCGACCGGTGTCGCGATGGTACTGGTGGGACCGGGCAGCGGTTTTTCGACCCGCAGAAACGGGTGCTCGGCCTCCAGTTGTCGAACCTTGCCCTCGGCACCCCAGCGCTGGTAGCCGTAGCGGGCATCCTGCAGATAGACCCGGGCAATCTTTTGCAACCCACGGTGTTGATAGAAGCGCGCGGCGAGCTCGTTGGCCAATGCTTCGATCTGCAGGAAGCCGCTGCGCTGCGCCAGTTCGATCGCCTGCTCGTAGCCATGTTCGGCCTCCAGCAATCGACCTTCAAGGCGAGCGATTTCACCCGCCAGCAACGCGGCGTGGCTGGCGAAATTGTCCGGGCAGAGTTCGGCCCAGACCTGCAGTTGCCGGTATTGCGCGGTAATGACCTCGAGTTGCTCGTGCCGCTCTCCGGCAGGCTTGGCGCTGCACAGGGCGGCGAAGGTCAAGGCCTGATAGAAGCAATATTCGGCCTCCTCGAGGAACGAGTGCGATGAGCGAAGCAATTGTCGAGCGGCCACGCCGGCCTCTGCTGCTGCCTCGTACTGACCGGCGAAATAGCAGGCCTGCAACGTGCGAATCCAGTGCCAGCAAATCGCGACCAGCGAGGTCTGGTGATCCTCGGGGTGGCGCTCGGAAAACGCTCCCGGGCCGATATCGCCGAAGATTGGCGTCTGGCCCCGAAGCATCCGGATAAACGCCAACTGGGTTTCGATGAAATCGATGACCACGCCGAAGCCGATTTTTCTGGCGTACGCCAGCCCGCGTTCAGCCTCCTCCTGCAACCCGGCCAAAGGCTCGCCAGTGGCCAGCAGGTTGGAAACCCGGCTGTTGCCGGTAAACGCGGCAATCGGCAGATCGCCGGTGCGGTTCGCCACTTCAAATATTTGGGCCAAAGGTTCAAGGCACGTGCGTATCGGTTGAGCCCAGCGCTTGGCAAACAGCCAGAACGCCAGTTGCGTACGTGCCTTGTAGCGTTCCAGATCGCGCCGTTCGACCAGCCGGCAGCCCAGCTCCGCGAACGCCAGACCGGCCGGATAGTCCGCGAACCGTCGTCCGGCGATCCGGGAGACGTTGGCATAGGCCACGCACGAAGCATCGCTGTTGCCGTATTCGATACTCAGGTTGATCGCCCGACACATGGCCAGGCCCGGAAGATTGCCGTCCATGTGGACCGCCGTGACGATCAGCTTGGTCAGTGCTTCAAGGGTGGCGAGTGCGAATTCATCCACCATGGGCGGCAGGTCGATCAATGCCTCGATGGGGCGCTCGCCCAGCCGTTGCCCGATCCGCAGGTATTCATCCCGCACCTCATCGTCATCGGGATGAGGCGACCACTCGATCCCCAGATAACGCAGGAAAGCCAGACACACCGCCACCGCGTTGTCGCTCTGGTTCAGAATCAGATAGAGATCCGCTTGCAGGCAGGCGACCCGGGTGCGTTCGATCAAGGACTCTGCACGGCGTGACAATTGCCGCAGGCGGGCTTCGGCTGCCCCTAATTGCCGGGTGAGGAATTCGCACAAGGCCCGGCCGGACTCCAGCGCAAACATCAATTCACGCTGATGCTCCCAGCCGTCCTCATCCAGCAGCGCTGCGCCCTGGGCAAAATACGTCAGCGCCGAAGCGTAGGCCGTCGACGCTCTGGCCCGCTCGCCCGCCAGCAGGTTCAACTGCGCGAGGTGTTCGCGCTCCTGTTGTCGGTCCATCAGCACGGCGCCACGATTGAGCTGGCCGACCATCTCGAAAATCCTTTCTTCATGCTTGTCTGCCGGCGTCTTCTCCACCAGCAAACGCCCGATCCGCAGGTGATGCTGCGCACGGGAGGCCTCATCAACCAGCAGATACGCGGCTTCCTGGACCCGGTCGTGAACAAAGCCATAGACGCTGTCCTGACGCGTGATCAACTCGTGACGAACCGCCGGCCACAACACCCCGTGAACCTGCCCGTCAGGCAGGCCCAGAACGGTCGCCAGTGAAGCGACATCGGCGACGTTGCCCAGGCAGGCGAGCTGCTGCAACGCCTGCTGCGTTTCAGCAGGCAGCCGCGCCAGTTTGTCGAGCATCAGATCGACCACATTATCGGTGTAGCCCTTGGCGTGAATACGTTCTGCGTCCCAGACCCACTGCCGGCGGTCATGGTCGAAGGTCAGCAGGTCCTGTTCGACCAGGGTTTGCAGAAACTGAATGACGAAGAAGGGATTGCCCGCGGTCTTGTCCAGAATCAGTTGTGCGAGCGGCGCGATGTACGATCCCTCGGAACGCGACGACTCGGCGACCAATTGCTCGATGTGCGATCGGGCCAGCGGCAACAAAGTTATCTCCTGCACCCGGCCGCCCGCCGCTTTGATGGCGTTCAACCGGGTGCTCAACGGGTGCGAGGCATCCACCTCGTTGCTGCGGTAAGCGCCGATCAGCATCAAGTGCTGCAAGTCGGAACGGGTCAGCAGTTCCTCCAGCCAATTGAGCGTCGCCACGTCCAGCCACTGCAAGTCGTCGAGAAACAGCACCAGTGGATGTTCGGCGCGGGCAAACACGCCGATGAACCGTCGCAATACCCGCAAGAACCGGCGTTGCGCCTGTGGCGGTTCCAGATCCGCCACAGGCGACGTATCGCCGATGATCAGTTTCAGTTCCGGGATCAGGTCCGTCACCAACCGCGCCTCGGCGCCCAGCGCTTGCTGCAGCGCATTGCGCCAGCCGGCCATCTGCAAATCGCTCTGGCCCAGAAGCGTGCGCACCAGTCCCTGAAACGCCTGGGCCAGGGTCGAATAAGGCACGTCGCGTTTGTACTGATCGAATTTGCCGCTGGCGAAAAATCCGCGCACCGGCACCAGGGTTTGATGCAGCTCGTGGACCACCGAGGATTTACCGATGCCCGAATAGCCGGAAACCAGCACCAGCTCCGGTCGGCGGCTGACGGCGATCCGTTCGAATGCGGCGATCAGCGTCTGGACTTCAGCCTCTCGGCCGTAGAGTTTTTCGGGGATCAGCAAACGGTCGCATGTCCCCTGCTCGTCCAGCGCAAACTCATCCACGTGCCGCTGATGCCAGCCTGCCAGACAACGGCGCAGATCCTGCTCGACGCCAAGCGCAGACTGATAACGCTCCTCGGCGGTCTTGGCCAACAACTTCATGACGATCCGCGACAGCATCTCGGGAACGGTCGCCACGCGCGCACTCGGCGGCATTGGCGTGCGCGCGATATGGCAATGCAGCCATTCCATCGGATCGGCAGCGCTGAACGGCAACGACCCGGTGAGCATTTGATAGAGCGTGACGCCGAAGGCATAGAGGTCGCTGCGCGAATCCACCGAGCGGTTCATCCGGCCCGTCTGTTCCGGAGCCATATAGGCCAGGGTCCCGGACAACGTCTCGGGTGGCTCAGCGGCGTGGCGTTCGCGAGGCAGGCGCGATGCCAGGCCGAAACCGGTGAGTCGGGCGTGACCGTCGGGGCAATTAACCAGAAGGTGAGCGGGCTTGATGTCTTTGTGAATCAGGCCGCGCCGATGCAACTTGCCCAGCGCCACCGCGATGCTGATGGCCAACGGCAGAAACGTCGCAACGTCCAGGGGAGCCGTCAGCAAACGGGCCAGCGGCACACCACCCGGGTCTTCGAGCACCAGTTGCACGCGGCCATCGTCCTGCAACAGCTCCAGGGAGCACGCCGCCCAGTCGCCCTCCAATTGGTCTCTCAGGGAAAATTCATGGGCAAGACGCTCGACGCTGGCGCCCGATGGTTGCTCCGCAGCGAGCGAGGCGATCAGGACATCAACCTCGCGACCGCCAGAAGCACGTCTGGCCCGGTGGAGAATGCGTTCTCCGTCGTCCCACAGAATCTGCATGCCTTCATTCATCGCCGTCGCAGCCGTTGGTAATCGCTGGATCATGGGGCACCGTTACCTGTATGCCGTTCGGCACCATTGCTAACCGTAGCTGAGAGAAATGCAGGGGGAAAAACCAACGAAAATCTTTGCAGTAAAACCGACACGCGGCAATCAAACGAAGGTGTTAAGGGAATGGAGCACTGCCGGCGGGAGAACCCTGACCCACCAATAGCGCAGCGTCAGCAAACGGCAATCTAGCGTTGACTAGATGGATCCGTCGCCAGAATTTCCGCCAGAAAATCAATGAACACATTGATACGGCTGGAGCCCCGGTGATTCGGCAGGTACAACGCATTGATGCAGCAGCTCGCATTACCGGGGTTGACTTCATAACCCTCCAGCAGCCGCGTCAACCGACCGGCCTCGACATCGGCGCGCACCAGCCAGTCGGCCAGCAGCGCCACCCCGCGCCCCGCCACCGCTGCTTCGCGCAGGATATCGGCGTTGTTGCTTTGCAGGCGGCCATGGACATTGAGCTGGATGGTTTCCTCGTCGCCCTGGAACGTCCAGTGCTGGTGCGAACCAGCGTAGTCGAAGCGCAGGCATTGCTGCTCGAGCAAGTCTCGTGGATGCGCCGGAACAGCGTGAAGGCTCAGGTAATCCGGACTCGCCACCACCCAGCGCTGGAAGCCGCCCACCCGCTTGCTGACGATATCGTCACTGACCACCGACGATCCCAGGCGCACCGAGACATCGATCTGCTCGCTCAGCAGATCGCTGACCTGATCGCTCAACGACACACTGATTTCAAGCCCCGGATGGCGGTCGAGCAATACCCCCAGTTGCGGTGCAATGATCTGTCGGCCGAATTCGACCGGCACGCTGATGCGCAGGCGTCCCTGCGCCTCGCTGCCACGGTCGGCGACAACCGCGTCGGCCTCATCGATGGCATCGAGAATGGCCACCGCTTTCTCGAAATAGGTTTGGCCGGCGACCGTCACGCTGGTGTTGCGTGTCGTGCGATTGAGCAGGCTGGCGCCCAATTCGTTTTCCAGCCCTGCCACCTGGCGTGTCACCGAGGACGTCGAGATGCCGAGTTTGCGCGCCGCCGAGGAATAACCTCCGCAACGGACGGTTTCAACGAACATCTTCAGTGCCAGCAACTTGTCCATAAGTGGAGCCCGATCGAAAGGAAACGGTGATGATTGTGCATCACCGTTCGCCAATCGTCTTGTAGGACCGTGCTTCATCGGACTCAGCGGTGCCTGCGGTTCAGGCATCGGCCTTGCGGCTCAGGAACAGCGCCAGGGCCAGTGCTGGCAACAACGCCACGGACACGGCGGACAGGTTCCAGCCAAATTGTTCGTAGAGCGGACTGGCGACCAGCGATCCCAGCGCGCCGCCGACGAAGATGCTGGTCATGTACACGGCATTCAGACGTGCCCGGCTGTGCGGATCGATGGCGTACACCTCGCGCTGGCCGAGCACCATGTTCAGTTGCACGGCGAAATCCAGCAGCACCGCGCAAACCACCAGCCAGACATAGCCGCTGCCCGGCAGCGCGGCGATCAGCAAGGAGGCTGGCGCCAGCAACAGTGCCACGAGCGTCCCGCGCCGACCGTGCCCGGCATCGGCCAGCCGCCCGGCAATTGGCGCTGCGACCGCGCCGACAGCGCCGACCAGGGCAAAAATCGCCACCTGTGCCTGACTGAAACCGTGGTGCCGCATCAGCTCGATCGGTGCGAGGGTCCAGAACAGGCTGAAGCTGGCGAACAGCAAGCCCTGATACAGCGAACGCTGACGCAGAACCGCGTGCCGACGGGCCAGCGCAAACACCGAGCCGATCAGCGCAGCGTACGTCGCCTGATGGCTCGGGACGCGGCGCGGCAAGGCGATCGCCGTGATCAGTGCGATGACGGCCATCAGTGCCGCCGCGCTGAAAAACACACCGCGCCAGCCGAACACTTCCACCAGCAGACTCGACAGTGGCCGCGACAGCAGAATGCCCAGCAACAGGCCACTCATGATGTTGCCCACCACCCGGCCACGGGTCGCCTCGGGCGCCAGATGCGCGGCCAACGGCACCAGAATCTGCACCGCCACCGAAGTCAGGCCGATCAGCAACGACAGGACAAGGAACATCGACGGCGAATGCGTCAGACCGGCGCACAACAGCGTCACGCTCGCCGCGAGGGTAAAGCCCACCACCAGCCGACGGTTTTCCATCAGGTCGGCCAGCGGCACCAGCAACAGCAGGCCCAATGCATAACCGAACTGCGTGAGTGAAACGATCAGACTGGCATTGGCGCTGGACAGGCCGATCTGCGGCGCGATCAGTTCGACGATCGGCTGAGCGTAATAAAGGTTGGCCACGACCGCGCCGCAGCAGAATGCCAGGAACGCGACCATCAGGCCGGAAAGAGAAGCGGATGGTTCGGCCTTGGCCGCCGCTGCCGGATTGCCCGTAAGCATGATGACACCTCAATGAGTTGGGAAAGTGACGCCAAGGCTAAGGGTCGCGCAGGCCTTCGAGTATCCATCCCAAAGGCAATTGAGTGATGCGCCAAATGCAACGACCCTCGGCGTTGCACTTGGCGCAACGTGCTATTGCGCGGTCTGGCAATACTCGGACGTTTGCACCTTCTCTACCCTTGGGCACCTGGCGCAGGGCTTTGCATCGGCGCCCTTCCCCGGTCGTTCAAGGAGTTGTCGAAGATGCCGAATCCGTCCCTCACGCCCACCGCGTGCCTCTTGGGCCAACGCTCATGAACGGCCATTTCATGAGATCCAGAGCGCTGTGGGTCAGCGCGGCAGCCCTCGCGTCGATCGGCGCAATCGCTGCCCTGGCGCTGATGTGGCGGCCGGCAATTGCGCCGGTCGAACGCCCGCAAACCTTCGACTCCGCGCAACGGCAACGCGGCGCACGAGTGGTCGAGGCTGGCGACTGTGCGGTGTGTCACACGCGTCCCGGCGGCCAATACCTGGCCGGTGGACTGCCGCTGGTGACGCCGTTCGGCACCCTCTACAGCACCAACATCACTCCGGATCCACAGACCGGCATCGGCCAATGGTCGCTGCCGGCCTTCGAGCGGGCGATGCGTGAAGGGATCTCCCGCGACGGCCACTTCCTGTACCCGGCCTTCCCCTACGTTCATTACCGACGCATGAGCCAGGACGACATCGCCGACGCTTATGCGTACCTGATGAGCGGCCCCGCCGTGGACTCGCCGCCACAACAGAACCGCATGAACTTCCCGATGAACATCCGGCCACTGGTGTCGTTCTGGAACCTGCTGTTCCTGCACGGAAAGCCGCTGACGCCACTGGCGGAGCAATCGCAGACGTGGAATCGCGGGCGTTACCTGGTCGAAGGTCCGGGTCACTGCGCGGGCTGTCATTCGCCGTTGAACCTGATCGGTGCCGAGAAATCCGGCGAAAACCTGGCCGGCGGCAGTGTGGATGGCTGGGACGCGCCGTCACTGCTGGGCATGGCGCACCGGGCAAACCCGTGGAGCAGCGAACAATTGGTGAGTTACCTGCGAGCCGAAGTGGTCGACGGACACGGCACGGCGGCGGGCCCGATGCGCCCGGTCAGTCTCGGTCTGGCGCGCTTGCCCACAGAAGATGCCCAGGCGATTGCCGAATACCTGCTGAGTCTGCCGGCGAAAACCGCGATCAACGAAATCCCGAGCGTCAGCGCTGAACCTGCGGATCGATCCTCTGGCGCGCTGCTGTTCGCCAGTGCCTGCGCCGGCTGCCATGCCCAAGGCGCGCCGATGCGTGACATCGACGGACGCCCGGCACTGGATCGCACCTCGGCGCTGCAGGCCACCAGCCCGCGCAACTTTGTGAAAACCGTACTCGAAGGCATCCCGGCAGAACCCGGCCAGCCCGGTCCGGTGATGCCCTCGTTCGCCGCCAGTCTCGACAACGCTCAACTCGACGCCCTGGCCGTCTACCTGCGCCATCAGGCCAGCCCCGATCATCCGTGGACCGACCTTCCTGCCACCCTCCAAGCGCTACGTCAGGAGACGAAATGACTCAGATCACCCTCAACGTCAACGGTTCTTCCCAGGCTCTCGAGCTGGAACCCGACATGCCGCTGCTTTATGCGCTGCGCAATCACCTGGGCCTGAACGGCGCCAAGTACGGGTGTGGCCTGGGCCAATGCGGCGCCTGTACCGTCATCGTCGATGACCAACCGGTGTTTTCCTGTCTGACACCCTGCGCCGGCCTTGAGGGCAAAAAGGTGCGGACGGTCGAGAGTCTGGGAACCGCCGAACACCCCGGCTCCCTGCAGCAAGCGTTCATCGACAAGCAGGCTGCTCAATGCGGTTACTGCATCGCCGGGATGTTGATGCGTGCGCAGGCACTGCTGGAAAGCAATCCGCATCCCGACGAACAGACCATTCGCGAGCACATGGCAGGCAACCTGTGCCGCTGCGGCACGCACTTGCGCATCATCGAGGCGATCAGCCTTGTCGCCCGGCAAAACGGGAGTGCGCAATGACGACGATCAACGAGGTCGATCACAGTCGCCGCGCGTTCCTGCGCGGGGGCGCGCTGCTGGTGGCGTTTGCTTTGGTACCGGTCTCGCGCCGCGCCCTGGCTGACACCGAAGTCGATACCCTCGGCACGGTCGTGCTGGCGCCGGACTTGCCCGGCAGCCTGCGCACCAACCCCTGGCTCGATGCCTGGATCCGCGTCGGCCACGACGGCATCACTGTCTACACCGGCAAGGTCGAACTGGGCACCGGGGTCAAAACCGCGTTACTGCAGATTGCCGCTGAACGGCTGGAGGTCGCCCCGACCGCGATCAACCTGCTCACCGCCGACACCGCACTGACGCCCAACGAAGGCTACACCGCCGGCAGCCACACGATTTTCGACAGCGGCACCGCGCTGTTCAACGCAGCGGCGCAATTGCGCGAGATGCTACTGGAGTCGGCCGGGCGCAGCTGGAACGTTGCGCCGGCACTGCTGACGACTCGCGACGGCATCATTCTCGGCCCGACCGGGCAACGCATGTCCTACGCCGACGCCGTGCAGGATGTGGATCTGCACCACTACGCAAAATCCGCATCGCCCTCGATGCCGCCGGCGTCATTCAAGCTCATCGGCCATTCGCTGCCACGTCTGGATATCCCGGGCAAAGTCAGCGGCGGCGCGGCGTTCGTGCAAGACATTCGCCTGCCGGGCATGCTCCACGCCCGGGTCATCCGCCCGCCGCGCCCCGGCTGCACGCTGGAAGCCATCGATATTGAATCGATCAAGAAGCTGTCCGGGGTGGTGCAGGTGATTCGCGACGGCAATTATCTGGCCGTGGTAGCGCGGGACGAATGGCAAGCGATCAAAGCCATGCGTCATGGATACGCCTCGGCGCGCTGGAGCGGCGGACTGGCGACTCCCGAATCGCGCGACATCCATGCGCTGCTCAAGCGCCTGCCCTCGCGTCGTTATCCGATCAGCCATGAAGGCACGCCCCAGGGCGCGACTGCCAACCAATATCGCGCCCGGGTGACCAAGCAATATCTGATGCATGGCTCGATCGGCCCGTCCTGCGCCGTGGCCTGGTTCAAGGACGGCACCCTCACCGTCTGGACCCACACCCAGGGCGTGTATCCGCTGCGCGCCGGCATCGCCGAGATGCTGCGGCTGCCACCCGAGCGCGTGCGCTGCATCCACACTGAAGGTTCCGGCTGTTACGGCCATAACGGCGCAGACGATGCCGCGGCCGACGCGGCGCTGATTGCCATGCGCGTGCCGGGCACGCCGGTGCGGGTGCAGTGGATGCGCGAGCAGGAAAACCTCTGGGAGCCCTACAGCTCGGCGATGGTCACCGAAGTGCAAGCCAACCTCGACGCACAGGGTCGGCTGCAGGACTGGAACTATGAGCTGTGGACCACGCCGCACAACGAACGCATCGTCAACGCCGGGCGCTTGCTGCCTGCACGCCTGCTGGCCCGGCCGTTCGCTTCCGCACCGTCGGTGCCGATCGCCCAGCCTGAAGGCGATGGCGATCGTAACGCGGTGCCGCTGTACACCGTGGCCTCCTCGCGGATCGACATGAACTTCGTCACCGAGATGCCATTCCGCACCTCAGCCATGCGCTCGCTCGGCGCACACATCAACGTCTTCGCCATCGAAGCCTGTATTGACGAGCTGGCCGCCAAGGCCGCAGTCGATCCGGTTGCCCTGCGCCTGGCACACCTGACCGATCCTCGGGCACGGGCTGTTGTGGAAAAGGTTCGCGATGCCGTCGGCTGGCCGCAAAAAAGCAGTGAACCCGGCGCAGGCCTTGGCTTCGCCTTCGCGCGCTACAAAAACATCATGGGCTATTGCGCTATTGCCGTGCGTCTGCGGGTGCATCCGCAGACCGGCGAAGTGCAGATTGACCACGTCGTCACCGCAGTGGACGTGGGGCAGATCGTCAGCCCCGATGGCCTGCGCAACCAGGTCGAGGGCGGGATCGTGCAGTCCACCAGTTGGACGCTGTATGAAAAGGTCGGCTATGACGCCGGTGGCATCCGCAGCTACGACTGGAGCGGATACCCGATCCTGCGCTTCTCGCAAGTGCCCAAAAAGGTCGACGTTCACCTGCTCGACCAGCCGGGGCAACCGTTTCTGGGAGCCGCCGAAATCGTCCAGGGCCCCATGGCCGCCGCCATCGGCAATGCCCTGGCGAATGCCACCGGACGGCGCTGGCTGAACCTGCCCCTGACCCGCTCGCAACAGCCTTCCTGAACCGCGCCACGTTGCATGTCACGCAATGCAGCGTGGCGTCGCGTGTGGATTATCAAGCGCCGGACAGCCGCTTAACGTAGGGCCATCCGGTGTCGGGCCAAATGTCCGACACCGTCCACCAAACTTTTTCGAAGACTGGAGAACCCCATGACACAACAACTGTTCCGTCCCATCACCCTCGGCCCCTACACACTTCCCCACCGGGTGGCGATGGCGCCGTTGACTCGCTCCCGTGCCGGGCAACCGGGCGACATCCCGACGTCCATGAACGCCGAGTACTACCGCCAGCGGGCGAGCGCCGCGCTGATCATCACCGAGGCAACGCAGATTTCTCGTCAGGGCCAGGGTTATGCGTGGACGCCTGGCATCTACAACGATGAACAGGTGCAAGCCTGGCGCGAAGTCAGCCGCCAGGTACACGAGGCCGGCGGCTTGATCTTCATGCAGCTGTGGCATGTGGGCCGCGTATCGCACCCAAGCTTTCAACCGGACAACGCACTGCCGGTGGCGCCGAGCGCATTGCCTGTGCCGGGCACGACTTTCATCGTCGATGCCGAGGGCAACGGTGTCTGGGGCGACGTGCCCGTGCCGCGCGCACTGCAGGTTTCGGAAATCGCCGACATCATCAACGACTACCGCCGCGCCGCCCGCAATGCACTGAACGCCGGGATGGATGGTGTGGAAATTCACGCGGGCAACGGCTATCTGCTGGACCAGTTCATCAACAGCAACAGCAACCAGCGCACCGACGGTTATGGCGGCACCCTGGAAAACCGCGCGCGCCTGTTGCTGGAAGTGGTGGCGGCCGTGGTCGACGAAGTCGGTGCCGACCGGGTCGGCGTGCGCCTGACGCCCATGGGCCGCTTCATGGGCATGGGCGATGAATCGCCGGAGGCCACATTCGGCTACATCGTGCGCTCGCTGAACCGCTGGAAACTGGCCTATCTGCATCTGGTCGAGCCGGCCGTGGTCGGCACCGTCAAGGATGAAAACTTCGATCCGCGCTGGGACGCGATCATCGCTCAGTTGCGTGATGCCTGGGATGGCGTGCTGATGATCGCCGGCGGCTACGACCCCGAGTCGGCGGAACAGGCCCTGGCCGACGGTCGCGCCGACATTATCGCGTTCGGCAGACCGTTTCTGGCCAACCCCGATCTGCCTCGGCGAATCCGCGAAGGCCTGACGCTCAACGCACCGGACCCGAGCACGTTCTTTGGCGGCGATCAGCGTGGCTATACCGACTACCCGGTGCACACCCACTGATACGCTGAACAGCGGACGCAAAAAGGCCTGCCACATCGGCAGGCCTTCTTCGTTTTCGCGGAGCGTTACTGCTTGAGAATCAGCAGTGGCTCGCCCTTCTTGACGATGTAAGTCGCCAGTTCCGAGCCCTTCTCGTTGCCGACGTTTTTCGCGATATGCGCCACACCGGCCGGGATGAACAGTGAGTCCCCCGCCTTGAGCGTCACCGGCGCCTGCCCTTCGAGCCGATATTCGAACGTGCCGCTGATCACGTAAGCCACTTCCACACCCGGATGCGCATGGTTAGGCGACGTGACGCCCGGTTCGAAATCGACGCGAGCCTGGATCACCTCGCGATCTGCAGCACCCAGATCCTGACGGACCAGATCGGTACGGCTCAGGCCTTGTTGCCAGTTCTTCGCAGGTGCGGCGGATGGGGTGTCAGCCGCGTGGGCGAGGCCGGTCAGCGAAACGAATACGGCGGCAGCGGTCATCAGAAGTGTGCGGCGCATGGTGTTGCCCTCTTGAAAGTAGTGATGTGTTGACGACTACTTTGGCCGAGGCATGTACGCGGGATGTGTCCTGAGGTCGGGGTTTGTTACCCGATTGTGTACGGCAGCGGGATTGATACACACGCATACAACTCACAGCACGTCTGACAGCCATTGCCTGAATGCCACGATCTTTTTCGACTCGGCGTTTTCATGGGGCGTGACAAAGTAGAAACCCGACGTGGACTTCAGCCGCAGATCAAACGGCGCCACCAGTCTCCCGGCGCGCAAATCGTCATCGACGTAGGTCGAGCGACCGATGCACACGCCCTGCCCGTCAATCGCGGTTTGCACGGCCATCATTGCCAGATCGAAGGTCAGTCGCGGGCCTTTGGCTGTGAGCGGTGGCTGGCCCGCCGCGTGCAGCCAGTCGTTCCAGTCATTGGCGGTCAGGCCGCTGACTTGCAGCAAAGGGTGATGGGCCAGATCCGCCGGCGTCTTCAAAGGCTTATCGCCGGTCAGCAGTCGCGGGCTGCACACCGGGAAGATCTCGTCGGACATCAGCCAGTCAGCCCGCAGTCCAGGCCATTCGCCGTTACCGTAGCGGATCGCCGCGTCTATCCCGGCCTTGCGAAAGCCCACCAGCTCGGTGGAGGCGCTGATCCGCACATCAATCTGCGGATGCGCTTCGCGAAACGACGGCAGACGCGGCAACAACCATTTGGACGCCACCGACACCAAAGTACTGATGGTCAGGACACTGTTGTTGCTCGATTCCAGCAGCTTTTCAGTCGAGTAACGCAACTCAAGAAACGCCGAGCGGATGCCGGGAAAATAAGCATTGCCCTCCTCGGTCAAAGCCAAACCGTCCTTCAAACGCATGAACAGACGCACGCCGAGTTCATCCTCGAGGCGACGGATCTGATGGCTGATCGCAGTTTGCGTGACGTTCAGTTCTTCGGCGGCGCGGGTGAAGCTCATGTGCCGGGCGGCACATTCGAAGGCTCGCAATCCGTTGAGCGATGGCAGTCGGGGGAGCATATGACCTCTTCAGACCATGAGATTTTGTCATACGCTAGCACTGCATTTGTCCTTTGCGAAGCGGCGCGGCGATAGCGGATTCTGAGGCTCTACCTGCAAGGAGATCCCATGAAACTGTACTTCGCCCCCATGACCTGTTCGCTGTCGCCGCACATTGTGCTGCGCGAACTGGCGCTGCCGTTCGAGCTGATCCGGGTCAACAACCAGACCAAGCAAACCGCCGACGGCCGGGACTTTCGCCAGATCAATCCGAAGGGTTACGTGGCCGCGCTGATGCTCGACAACGGTGAAGTGCTGACCGAGGGGCCGGCCATTCTGCAATACCTCGCCGACCTCGTACCCGGCCATTCGCTGGCCCCGGCCAATGGCACCTGGGAACGTTCGCGTTTGCAGGAATACCTGAATTTCATCAGTTCGGAAATTCATGGCGGCAGCGCGCCGTTGTTCAGCAGCGAAATCCCGGAAACCACCAAAACGATCTTCAAACACAAACTGTTCAAGCGTCTGGATTACCTGAACCGCATTCTCGCGACCCAGCCCTTTCTGATGCAGGCGTTCGGTGTAGCGGATGCCTACCTATTCACAGTGCTGAAGTGGTTGCCGACATTCAGTATCGCCATCGAAGACTGGCCAGCGCTGGCGAACTACATGACGCGCATCGGCGAACGGCCCAGTGTGCGGGCGGCCATTGCGGAAGAGGACGCCACGCAACCGGTTCTCTGATTCGATCGGCTGCGCTAAACGCCTTTAAATGGATCGTCGCGCAATCAGGCGCCCGACTCCGGATCGCTCGCCGGCAGGCCACGCGCCCCTCTGTCTTCATCATCCTTGGCGGTGCTCTGAGGATTGGCGTCGGCGCTTCCTGAGCGGTTGCCGTCCTGCGGATGCTCGGATCCCACCGAATCATTGGCCGCCACATCGCTCATGTCTTCTTCCAGTGGTGCTTCATCGTCCGGCGGCAAGGGGACTGGCGACTCATCCTTGCGGGGATCATGGCCGGTTTCGTTGTCGGTGGTGCGCGTCACGGCCTGTTGTGACAGGTTGCCGGGTGCATTTTCATCAATATCCATGGGGTTCTCCGTTCTGGTGCGCAATGTTCGTACCTGAAGGTGTGAAACGAGTGAGTGGTGCTTAGTGCCCGGTATTGGACGAATGGCACCCCGGTTGCCGAATGCCCCAGCGCTTCTATAGTGAAGAGGGTTCAAGCCCTCCTCCCGTCGAGCGCCCCATGGCCAGCACCGATCAACTGATCATCTGCGAGCATTGCGACTGCGTGTACGAAAAAGTCGTGCTGGCCAAACACCAGAAGACCCTCTGCGTGCGTTGCGGCGCCGTGCTCCAGCGCTACAACAACCTGAGCGTGGAGCAACGCCTGGCCCTGAGCTTCACCGCGGCGATGCTGTGGCTGTTCGCCAATTTCTACCCGGTGATGAGCATCAGCATGAAGGGCCTGAAAAACAGCGCGACCCTCTGGGATTCGGTGTTGGCCCTGAGTCAGGGGCCGATCACCTTCATGGCGATGGTCGCGGCCATATCGATCATCATCGCCCCGGCCTTTCAGTTGGTGTTGTTGATCTGGGTTCTTAGCTTCGCCCTCGCCTCACGCCGTTCGCCGGGGTTCAAGTTGTGCATGCGCTGGCTGGAAACATTGCGGCCGTGGAGCATGCTCGAAGTGTGTTTGCTCGGCGCGATGGTGGCGGTGTTCAAACTGGCGGGCATGCTCGACGTCATTCCTGGTATCGGCCTGTTTGCGCTGGCCGTGCTCAGTCTGTTGCTGATCCGCATCGCCGGGCGCGACGTGCGCGAACTGTGGGACATCCTATGAAACGACCACCGACGGCAACCGAACTCAATCTCTGCCTGTGCCACAGCTGCGGGCTGGCCTGCGACATGACCGGCGAACCGCACCAGTGCCCGCGCTGCGATGCGCCGCTGCACTGGCGCAAGACCAACTCACTGACCCGCACCTGGGCCTACATGTTCGCGGCGCTGGCGTTTTACGTGCCGGCGAATCTGCTGCCGGTGATGAACACCACCCTGCTCGGCAGCGGCGCCGACAGCACCATCATGAGCGGCGTGCTGGAGTTCTGGGAACATGGCGCGTGGGACATCGCCCTGATCATCTTCATCGCCAGTATTGCGGTGCCGGGGGTGAAATTCGTTGCGCTGACCTTGCTGTTGGTCACCGTGCAACGGGACAGCCATTGGGCGCGCAAGGAGCGTTCGAAGCTGTACCGTTTCGTCGAGCTGATCGGCTATTGGTCGATGCTTGATGTGCTGGTGGTCGCATTGGTGGCGGCGCTGGTGAAATTCCAGGCGCTGGGGGATATCGAGCCGCGCGTAGGGATTCTGTTTTTCGGCCTGGTGGTCGTGTTCACCATGCTCTCGGCCATGAGTTTCGACCCGCGCCTGATCTGGGACAACGCGCCGGACGAAGAAACGGAAAAACCCCGGCACTCGACTGAACAAGTGCCGGGGCATCAAGCGGTTTGAGTCAGATCAGATCTGCGCAGTACCGCCGTCAACGAACAATTCGATGCCGTTGACGAAGCTGCTGTCATCCGAGGCCAGGAACAACGCAGCCTTGGCAATCTCGCTCGGCTCGCCGAGGCGCCCGATCGGCACGATAGACGCCAGTTGATCGAACAGTCCTTGCGTGTGTTCCGCCGGCACCAGCCCCGCCAGACCTGGCGTGCGCACCGGGCCAGGGCTGATCGCGTTGACGCGGATACGCCGAGGTTTCAGGTCCAGCAGCCACGACCGCGCGAAGTTGCGCACCGCCGCTTTGCTCGCGCTGTAGACGCTGAAGTTCTCCGTGCCCTGCACCGAAGTGGTCGACGAGGTCAGCAGAATCGAGGCGCCATCGCGCAGCAGCGGCAAGGCCTTCTGCACGGTGAACAGCGTGCCCTTCACGTTGGCGTCGAAAATCCGGTCGAAGTGCTCTTCAGTGATCGAGCCCAGCGGCAGCATGTCCCCGCCGCCGGCATTGGCGAACAGGATGTCGAGGTGCCCGGCCTTGGCGGAAATCTCGCTGTAGATGCGATCCAGATCCTCCAGCTTCGCCACATCGCCCTGGATGCCGATGGCACGCGGGCCGATGGCGGCGACCGCTTTGTCCAGTTCGGCCTGACGACGGCCGGTGATGAATACGGTGGCGCCCTGGGCGACGAATTCCTGCGCCGAGGCCAGGCCGATGCCGGTGGTGCCGCCAGTGATCAGTGCGATTTTGCCTTCAAGTCTGTTGCTCATGATGAATCTCCAGTAACCGTTTCGAGGTAGGTGACGGGTCGTAGGTGAGCCGTTGGAAGCGACTTTAGGCCGATCGATTGAATTGAAAAATCCGCAAAATCGGTTTTGTTTGTGCACAGACATGCACAATACTCAACCGCATCTACCCCACCGAGCCCGAACCGATGAATCAGTTAATGGCGATCCGCACCTTCGCCCGCGTCGTGGAAAGCGGTTCATTCACCAAAGCCGCCGATTCGCTGAACCTGCCGAAAACCACCGTCAGCAAACTGATCGGCCAACTGGAAAACCACCTCGGCGTACGCCTGCTGCAACGCACCACCCGCCGCCTCACCGTCACCGCCGACGGCGCTTCCTATTACCAACTGACCCAACAATTGCTGCATCAACTGGACGACATCGACCAAGGCTTCAGCCAGGCGCAAGGGCTGCCGCGCGGCAGGATCCGCGTGGACATCGGCGGCTCGACCGCGACGATGCTGGTGATCCCCGAACTGCCGAAGTTCTTCGAACGCTATCCGGACATCCAAGTTGATCTGGGCGTCAGCGACCGCCCGGTGGACTTGATCAGTGAACGGGTGGACTGCGTGATTCGCGGCGGCCCGCTGACCGAACAGACCCTGGCCGTGCGCCGCCTCGGCGAAGTGTCCTGGACCACCTGCGCCACGCCCGATTATCTGCAACGCCACGGCACCCCGAGCCACCCGCTCGACCTGGCCAGCCATCAGCTGATCGCTTACCGCTCGGCCTCCACCGGGCGCATCCTGCCGTCGAACTTCCAGCGCAACGGCGAACGCCATCAGATCGAAGGCAAAGGCCTGATCAGCGTCAACGAGAGCAACGCGCATCTGGCGGCCGGGCTCGCCGGACTGGGGATCATCCACACCTTCAACTACACGGTGAGGACGGCCATCGAGCGCGGCGAACTGGTGCCGATCCTCGAGGATTGGCGCCCGCCGGCGTATCCGTTTCATGTGCTGTATCCGCCGAACCGGCATTTGAGCAATCGGGTGCGGGTGTTTATCGATTGGCTGGTGGAGCGGTTTGCGCAGGTTGACTGAGCCCTCGCAATCGCGCCGTTTCGTCTAACCTGACTCTGCACCCACGATGATTACCCATCGTCGGCGCACTGATCTTGATGCCCACGAAACGGAGAATTCCATGCTCAAGCGAACTCTGGCACTGACCGCTGGTTTGGCCCTGTCCCTGTCCGCCGTGCTGGCGCAAGCCGCGGAGGTGTTGAAGGTCAGCGCGATTCCCGATGAAGCCCCGACCGAGCTGCTGCGCAAGTTCGAGCCGCTGGGGTCTTATCTGGAGAAGCAACTGAACATGAAAGTCGAGTTTGTGCCGGTGGCCGACTACCCGGCGGTGGTCGAAGCGTTGGCCACCAACCGTCTCGATCTGGCCTGGCTCGGTGGCTTCACTTTCGTCCAGGCGCAATTGAAAAGTGATCCAAAGGTCATTCCGCTGGTGCAGCGCGAACAAGACGCCCAGTTCACCAGCAAATTCATCACCGCCGACCCGAACGTGAAAAGCCTCGCCGACCTCAAGGGCAAGACCTTCGCCTTCGGCTCCGTGTCGTCCACCTCCGGCAGCCTGATGCCGCGCTATTTCATGCTCAAGGACGGCATCAAACCGGAGAGCTATTTCAGCCGCGTCGGCTACTCCGGCGCCCACGACGCCACCGTCGCCTGGGTGCAGGCCGGCAAGGTCGACGCCGGTGTGCTGAACGCCAGCGTCTGGCAGAAACTGGTGGACGCCGGCAAGGTCGACACCAACAAGGTCAAGGTCTTCGCCACCACCCCGGCCTACTTCGATTACAACTGGACCGTGCGCGGCACCCTCGACCCGGCGCTGGCGGCGAAGATCAAAAAAGCCTTCCTCGACCTCGACCCGGCCAACCCCGAGCACAAGAAAATCCTCGACCTGCAAGCCGCCAGCCGTTTCATCGAAACCAGCCCGGACAATTACAAAGGCATCGAGGAAGCCGCCCGCGCCGCCGACTTGCTGAAATGACGCTGCGCCTCAAACAGGCTTTTCTGCACCACAACAATGGCGTGGAAGCCCTGCGCGGTGTGGATTTGCAGATCGAGGCCGGCGAGCAGGTGGCGATCATCGGCCCGTCCGGCGCCGGCAAGTCCAGCCTGCTGAACCTGCTGGCAACGGCCATTCGGCCCAGCAGCGGCGACATCGAAGTGCTGGGCGAGCGCGCCTGGCATCTGTCCGCCCGCCAACGGCAACGCCTGCGCGCCCGCATCGGCCTGGTGCATCAGGCGCCGCCCCTGCCGCCCCGACAACGGGTGGTGACGGCGGTGCTGGCCGGCAAACTCGGGCAATGGAGCCTGGGCAAAAGTCTGATCAATCTGCTGCATCCGCTCGACGTGCCCGGCGCCCGCGCCGCACTGGCACGACTGGATCTGGCCGACAAACTCTTCAGCCAATGCCAGCAACTGTCCGGCGGGCAATTGCAGCGGGTCGGCATTGCTCGCGTGTTGTATCAGGCGCCGGAAGTGTTGCTGGCCGACGAACCGGTCTCGGCGATGGACCCGGTGCTGGCCGGGCACACGCTGTCGATCCTGTCGCGCCATGCCCGGGAGCACAACGTCACGCTGGTGGCGAGCCTGCACGCGGTGGAACTGGCGCTGTCGCACTTCCCGCGCATCGTCGGTCTGCGCGAGGGGCAGATCCTGTTCGACTGCCCGTCCGCGCAGGTCAGCCGTGACATGCTCGACACCCTCTACGCCAACGAACAACTGCAATCCCCGGCGCCCGCCGTCACCCCACTGATTGTGCAGATTCCGCGATGCTGAGCGCCGACACCCGCGACCCCGCCGCGCTGCCAAGGTTGCTGCTGACCGGGCTGGCGATTGCCTTGCTCTGGCCCGGCATTCAGCTCAGCGAACTGGATCTGGGCGTGCTGTTTCACGCCGACAGCCAGAGTGAAATGGGCCGTTTCGTGTCGATGTTCTGGCCTCCGGCTCATGACCGCGAGTTTCTGCAATTACTCCTCAAGGCCACCCTGCAAACCCTGGCCATCGCCACCGCCGGCATGGCCCTGGCGCTGCTGTTGGCAGTGCCGGCCAGCCTGCTCGCCAGCCGCGCCCTGTCGCTGACCGCCGCCTCCCGCAGCGGCCGCCCGAGCCTGTTGGGCCGACTGCTGCGCTGGCCAGTGCGCGGGCTGCTGATCTTCCTGCGCAGCGTGCCGGAAATCGTCTGGGCGCTGCTGTTCGTGCGCGCCGTCGGCCTCGGCCCGGCAGCGGGCGTGCTGGCCATCGCAATCACCTACAGCGGCATGCTCGGCAAGGTCTACGCCGAAATCTACGAATCCACCGACCAACGCCCGGCCCACGCCCTGCTCCAGGCCGGCAGCGGCCGCCTCGCCAGCTTCGCCTACGGCGTACTGCCCAACGTCGCGGCGGAACTGCTCTCCTACACCGTCTACCGCTGGGAATGCGCCATCCGCGCCTCGGTGGTCATGGGCTTCGTCGGCGCCGGCGGCCTCGGCCAACAGATCGACCTGTCAATCCGCATGTTCGCCGGCGGCGAAGTCGCCAGCATGCTCCTGACCTTCCTCCTCCTCGTCCTCGGCGCCGACCAACTCAGCCGCCTGCTGCGCTGGAGGCTGGCATGAAACGACTGATCAATCCGTTGTTGATCGTCGCCATCCTCGCCGCCGTCATCGCGTCGTTCATCTACCTGGGCCTCGATCTTGAAGAGCTCGGCAGCGCTACCAGCCTGAAACAGATGGGCCTGTATGTGGCGCGCTTTCTCAGCCCCGATCTCAGCGCCGATTACCTGAGCGCCATCCTGCGCGGGTCGATGGAAACGTTGGCCATGTCTGCGCTTGGCACCCTGCTCGCTGCCGTGTTGGGGCTGTTATTGGCGCTCCCCGCTGTTGGCCGGTTTGGCTGGTTTTTTCAGAGTGCCGCTCGCCTGTTGCTCAATGCCCTGCGCGCGATTCCTGAATTAGTGTGGGCTGCGTTGATGGTGCTTGCGGCTGGGCTTGGGCCGAATGCCGGGACGCTTGCCCTGGCCCTGCACACTACGGGCGTGTTGGGGCGGTTGTTTGCTGAGGCGCTTGAGAACACGCCGCCGGAACCGGCGGATGCGATTCGGTTGCAGGGGGGGAATCCGGTGACGGCGTTCTGCTACGGCACGCTGCCGAACCTGGCGCCGCAGTTGCTGGCGTATTGTTTGTATCGGTGGGAGAACAATATTCGGATGGCGAGTGTGCTGGGGTTTGTCGGGGCTGGGGGGTTGGGGCAGATGTTGTATGTGAGCTTGAGTTTGTTTCAGGAGGCGCAGGCGGGGACGGTGATATTGGCTATGCTGATTTTGGTGTGGGGGGTGGATTGGTTGAGTGGTTGGGGGCGGGGGCGGTGGGTTAAGGCTTAGGTTGATCGTTCCTATAACCGAGCAGAAAGCGTGTGTTGGCTAAGGTCCACATTCGCTCAAGCGACGTTAATCGCGAACGGTAGCAAACGACTGTGGATTCAATCAGACGAAGCAACAGAATGGCACTCATCGGCAAAAAATTGAGAACGCGGAGCCGGCCTCTACAAGTGCCATCATTGTGCTAGTCTCCTCTAGAGGCAGCGAATCGTTCGGTGCCACTCGCTAGGAGCGGGTACTGAATGGGAAGTCATGAGAGGCAAGTGGAGTTTCGCCAGTCCGTAATGAAATTCGAGCTTTACGTTATTTCGCTCTGGCTGTTGTTCCTTTTGATGATTGTCGTGAAAGTTGACATCCCTATTTGCTTCGCGCGCGACTGTCATTATGTTGGTACTTTGGTATTAATCAGCACCAACGTCCTCCCACTAATCTCTCTAGCCTTTATTGGGATTGTGATAATTTGCTACATTCGTTTCAAATATAGAATCGAGTCAAACGTCGGCCTACCTGTCGTGGCTAAAAAAGTTGAAGACCTGAGCTACGAGCACCTTACTTTTCTGACGACCTACATTGTCCCTCTCATTTGCTTCAATCTGGATAATACTCGCTACATAATTGCACTATTCATCCTGTTACTTGTGATTGGACAGATCTATGTAAAGACAGATAAATTTTATGCCAACCCAACATTGGCAATACTAGGTTTTAGACTTTATAAACTGGAGATCGATGGAATCAGCAAAGTAATGATTACAACCCAGAGAATTAGCGAACTGGACAAAGTTGTATTCACCACAATTGACGAGAAATTCGTATCTGGAAGGAAGGTATGAGCATTGACGCATTGCGATTGACCGCAAAAAAATTGGCAAATGATCCTCAAACAGTAGGAATAATGTTTTTTATTCTAAAAGAGCAAAATACATTTGTTTCTCGAAAAGTCGAACTCTCAGCCGATGCCCAGCGCTCATTAACCGTTGAAGTGAAGTCTGAAATTGGCGAATTCTTTGAGGGAGATTACGTCTTAAGAGATCTAACTGCAATTGACCTGCGTCAGGATGCTATCTTCCGTTACAACCTCTTAAAATACCCACCTCAAATAGATGCCTTCATTCGGACCCTTGACAAGCCCAACGCCATACCAGACTTCAATCATATAACTGACGAATTAACTAATTTAAAGGCAATCGTGGTCGTACTGGGGAATGGAGACGAAAATTTATCCATCTATAAGCACCACTACCCCACCAATACCTATCGCAGAAATGGTTTTAGCCTGCTCCGTGTAGGTATTGCACAGGATCGCTTCGAGAAGCTTGACCAAGAAATAATTCGGCTGGGGCACACCGTGGATTTTATTTATGATGGCACTGATGTGTTTGTTACAAACTTCAAGGTTCTCGAGAAGTTTTTTGGCTTCAAAGAGGCGGTTAAAGCAGACGCCAGTTTGAAACTTGCTACGCTTACAGCTCGAAATATTATTGAGAACGCCGCCGTATTGGAGGAAAGAATCACTATCCAGGGGGATGTAACCTTCGCTAGGAAGGTAATAAGGGCGATTTCCCACTCTCGAGTTCTTGACACTGTGGTTAATGATCAGATCATCCAGTTTATCAAGCAACACCATAGCTTAAGTAAGAAAATAAAGATTAACGCCGCGCAAACGCAGATCATTTTAGACACCAAAGTATCCCAAAACTATTTTATGAAACTTCTTAACGATGACTACTTAAAGTCCGAGCTGACGCAATTTGAGTATGATGCCGACAACAAAGATCTGGTGGAGCTAGGCCCGTAGCATATGGCTCACCAACTGATAATAGTGCGTCGACTAAACCGGCAACCCGATACCCGATACCCAAAGGTGATTAAGGCGAATTTTTTAAAAAAAAGTACTAATCCCCCAATCGCACCAATACGAATTTTTCCGACATTTCAGAAGAATCGGCGAATGTATTTACTGACTTCTTCGACACGCTTCTTATCAGCTCCCATAACCTTTTTGAGAGTCCTCCCTCATCACAAATTAGATGTAACTGCCCGATCCGACAAAGATCTGATATAGCACCTAGCCTTGGCCGAATACAGCCACTTTGAGCAAGCAACCAAACGTATGAAACAGTTTCTTTGTATCCATCTCGAACATGTCGTGAAATACCCAAGACACATTTGCTTCGGCCAATTTAATTTCTCAAGCAACGTTTAGCGGCTATCAGATACTTTTCTGAATTTAGCAAATAACACTAGTAGCTCATTCGGAAGAATCTCCTCGTGACAGTTAGATAAGTCACTCAGTGACCACCACCTCAATTCTGATACGACTTCACGCTCCCGATCACTCCATCCCTCAACCGAACACTGCTCATTGTTAACATGAGCCACGTAGTAATGCTCAACTGCAACTACATTCTCACCGTCTGGCATTTGCCACGAGAACTCCTTGCGGGCAACGCAATGACCGATTGAATTCACCTCGATACCTGTCTCCTCACGTAGCTCGCGAACTGCCGCAGCCTCAAACGATTCATCGCTTCGTAGTTTTCCACCTGGTGTCGCCCAGTAGCATCTCCCCGCCAAGTGGCCACTTTTGTAATGGATCTTGAACAAAAGTAATCGGTGCGAAGAACTTATCACTAAAACACGTGAAGCTAAACGACGACGCAGCATAGCTCCCCCTACGTAAATGTACGTTATGCAATTATGCTTAACACTTCGCTACCACGCATTCGCCGGACTTGCACTACAAATTCATCGATGTTTGGAACAGAATAATCAACCACCAATTCGACAACTTTTTTCTCCGGGTTTCCTGAGCGCATAACAGGGTAATCAGGAATTCTGCGAAAGATATCTATGCCTCGACGGTGTGGTATGGGCCAAGTGTTGCCGGAGTTCATATGACACAACCAAATTGCTTCAGCGTAGGCAGGGATAAATGCCGCCGAGTCTAAAGTCAGTACATCGTGCTCAAGATTGCGGTAGTCACGAGCCCCAAGCAAACGATGCAATCGTTCTTCCTCAACCCAGAAGAAAACTTTGTCGTTGATGAGCTCATACCACTGTCGCGGTGTTGTTCCATCCGTGAGCGCCTGCAAAAGCCTTCCTTCTGGCATCGGTTTCTGATCACGAAGTACGATGTTGGAGGGATGGCCTGCCCTCACGTCCATCTTCTGGCCCCGGTGCTCGCTCTCGAACCGTGCACGTTCGTGACCTCCAATCTCAAGATGATCAAGGACTGCGCTAGCACTCATGAGTCCATGACGGCGGATATTGTCCCAGGCTCCGCGCTCTGCCATGTGGTAAACCCGAGGATAAAGCTCGACCAATTTCTCCAAGTCCATTTCATCTCCCTCTCGAACGTGCGGTCCAATTTCGCCGGTCAATCAACGACCTTAAATCACTCGTATCTGGATCACGAGGAAACCTCGTATTGATCAGCGAAACAGGCGCTTGCGAAACACGCTCCAACTCTTCAACAAACTTGATCGTTTCCGAGTCGAGCTGCTCAAATCTACGGGCTTGACTATTGGTCGATTGAAGGTAATCAGCAAAAGTCAGGACGATATCAGTCGGAGCATTAAGCGCACACGCTTTTCGAAACTGGTCCCACTCGAACCAGCCGACTCGCCTGTTTCGGTTAGTGGTGGAGGTCTTTTCAGCAGCGTTCAAAGCTGGCGCTTCGAGACCAGCGTATCTAGCAATTTCGTTGAAGGTAGTGGGGTGCTTGAGTTTTCCTGATGTGTGGCCTTGATCGCCGTCAGGATCGCCCACCCGAATAGGCATCGGGCGAACAACCATGAGAATTTTACGAATACGGCTGGGTGATATCCCAGCTTCAGCAATGCACCCTGCGACGTTCGTGTCCCTAGATGTCACGTGAGGGTAAGGACCGTGAAAAATACTCAACCCGCTACCTTGTGTTCCCTCCAATAAAATGGAGTGACCACTTCGATATGCTTCCTCCAGCCTATCGGTAGTGGAACCATGATAATTTCCAGGTGTGCCTACGTATTGCCGCAGCGACTCAACATCGCGTGCAAGCCTGACTGTCCCCTTCCCTCTGTGCAAAATTCGGCGCGCAGCCGCTGCTCCACTTCCGCTGCCGGTAGAAGCTATGGTGGAGACCAAATGCCCATTTCTCTCGGTTTCGATGTCCTCAGCTTCAATAACGGTGGCTTGGGGATCTATGAACAGCCGATCATCGCCAATAGCGCAATCTTCAATCTCTTTCAGAAGCCCTGGTAAATGGATGGTCATACCTGGTCCCAGGAGCAAGCGTGCGGTCACGTCACGAGATCCCGACGGGAGATGGTGATAGATATACGAACCAGCAGAACTAGCCACGGTATGACCCGCATTGGGTCCACCGACGCGAACCATAACGTCGTACTCACGAGCTAAGTATGAAACGATGTTGCCTTTCCCCTCACTCCCGTACTGCCCACCTATAAGCACATCTACACATCTGATTTCGGGAGGTGTGTAAAGATGCAAGCGAGCAGCAACTCGGACCAGCGTGTCATTGGAATCAGAACGCTCTGTGTAAATACGGACGTCGGCATCATTCTTGAGCGCTTTGATTTCGTCCTGATCCTTGAGTTTATTTACTTCGTCATAAGGCAAATGATCGCAGTCTCCTTCAACCCTCTTCGCATAACGTTCCTGGAGAGTCGTGTCACTTGCGTATAGATGGACATGTACCAGATTGGTCCCAAAAACCTGACGAAACTTTAATACCTGATCCAAAGAATGCAGATGATCGACAACCAATGGACGGCCGTCCTGCTCATTTGCGCATAACGCCTTGGTTTGCAAAAGCATCCACTGTTCATACTCAGCTTTGTCGAGCTCGCGCCGTCGATCCAAAATGTCCTGTTGCTCCATGCGAAGACGCCACTCCATATCTTGGGACACTCGACGATCGCAAACCACAACGAAACCAAACTCCTTCTCTAATAAACTGGCTAGTTCGCTCTTGCCGCTGCAGGTCTTACCGCTGATCACAACGATTTGCCGAGTTTCCATGCGCTATCTCTCCCAGAGTTTCAGTATCTGATCTGCGATTTCAATCGGAGTGAGCTCTTCGGTATTCAGAATCTTGTCAGCTAGACCTGCGAGCGAACGTGCGCACTGCTCATTTGGATGCGATACGCTCGCCAAGTATTCTGCTAACCGGCCTGCGCCACGCTCGGCGTATCTCTTTTGTAGTACATGCTCGGAGGCAACTATGTGCACATGCCTGATCAAGTCTCCAAAGCTGAGCTTGAAAAGCTCCACTTGCCGGGGCTTACGAACGGCATCCAGCAGCCAATTATCAACGTGAGGTCGTTCATCGATTGCAGGTTTCGCTACCGACTCTATGAGCCAAGAAAAATCGGTTGCTTTGTCTAAGGCGTCACCCAGCTCTTGAAGGTGATAACGGTCAGTTGATTCGTGTCGGGCAACCAGCTTCTCGCGCAGGAAAGCGCCAGAGCTAATGGACACAAATTCATGATTTTCTTTTAGGGCTACGGAGACTGACGTCTTGCCACTGGCCATTGGGCCACTTAAAAGAAGTAGTCGCTTCACAACGGACCATCCCTGTCGTTGAAGTGTAATTTCACGCTAGAGAGTAGCTTGGTTTACGAATACTGCTGGCTTATGGATCGCTGGCAACGTCAGCTGCATTTACTCTGAGGGCAGCTTGTATAACGAAACTGACGTTAGCCTTGTATTCAACCCTCTAAAGAAAGGGGGATTAGAGAGAAGAGAAGTTAAAGAAACCCTTCTCTCGCCCCATGAAGGCATTGTGATAGCATGCGTGCACCTCCCCCCGGAGAGGGGGATTTTTTCTACATCCCGCAAGGAATATGCCCTCGTGAAAGACTTCGTCATCAGCGTCAACAACACCGTCCTCTATCTCTCCCTCGCATTCATCTGGCTGGTCGCTATCGTCGCGATTTTCACCAGCGGGTTCTTGCCGGCACTGGGTATCTTCGTGGCCGGCACCCTGTGCTGGTGCATCATTTCCGGCTTCTGGTTCGTCCAGTCGGCGACCTACGAAGAACTGCGCAAGCTGAACGCCAGCAAAAACTGAAACATCAGGGTGGAGCCGTAAGTGGCCCGCCCTACCCTGAGCGCTTGGTTCCGTGCCAAGCGCTCTCGCCCACCGCGAATGGCTCGCTTAAATCTCGCACTTTCCGAAATCCTGAAAATCCCGTCGTTCCCTTTCTGCCAATAAAGCCCAGTACTATCTCTCAAGAAATATCCGTCTCTTATCCTCATCCACTGAGTGGCAAACTAAAAGGAGTTTGGTTTTGGGACATCTTCTGACTGAGCCGCAACTGACCGACGTCAGAGCTGCACTCTCCTGGCCTTTCAACGATTTTCCGACCGATTACGACTACATCGCGCGTGAGGTCGAAGGTGTCGATCCGGACGTGCTGTACAAAATCCTGTATTCCGAAGTGGCGCCCGTGTGTTTCACCAATCTTGCAGCAGTCTTGCCCACTGTCTGGACAGGCTTCGATCCTGAATCGCTTAGAGCCTCAATAGAGGAAAGGCTGGCAGCAAGAAAACGTAACTGGTTTCGCAGGCAGTTTGATAAGGCGTTGGTTCGCTGGCTGCAATACAACTACGGCTACATCTGGAAGCAGATTTCCTCCAGGCTTTGAGCTCTTAAACAGCTCCGTTTAAAGCAACCCGCCGTAACTTCCCCAAGGCTACAACGCCTTGCGTCATTGCCTACGACTACGCCAGAATCCGCCGGCTTGTGCGTCTACGACGCGGGTCTTATCGTTTCCCGGTCACTGAAAAACAGTGATGGGGTTTGGTAGCCCCGGATTATCGTAGGTTGCATAAGCATCATGATGTGCAGTGTCTGAAAGACTCCGCGTCATGGTGGTCATGCACAGGGCGTCTTCGGGCGCGCCGGTTCCTACGTCCCGGTCTACCAACCTGAGCATGGCCGCCACCCATCGTTTGGTAGCGAGAGTGTCGGCTCCCATTTGACGATGTAGGAGTTTCACCATGATCAAACCAACACCCAACCCACCCGAAACCGACCCCACCTCCCCCTACGAATCCCCCAACTCCAAAAAACTCCACGACGCCGCCGAGCGTGCGCTGGATCACTACCTCTTCCCCGCCGCCGGAATCATGTCGACCTTGAACGAGCCCGAGCGGATGTACCTGGCCAATCCGAAATTCAACACCGAATGCTTGTTGGCCAATGCCAGCGAAAACCTCGGAGCGGCCAGTGAGATGCTCAGCAATTTCGCAGCCACGCTCGATCCGTCGCGTCGCAAGACGGCGATCGGTATTGCGCAGTTGGTGATGATTGCCGAGCTGGCGGTGAATCAGGCGCTGGATCACGTCGAGGTCGCGTAACCAGGCGATGGCTGTAGGAGCCGTTCGCGGCGGCTTCTATAGCGCGATTCGTTGAGTCTCCCGCTGCTGCAGGAAAAAGCGCGACTCAGGAGGTAATGGAATGCAAAACAGCCCGGGCCGACACCCTCGTTAACTACGAAGGGCGTCGGCCCGGGCTGTTTGCGTTTCAGTAAAAGGCTTTGAATCCGAACCATGGTGCGTTGACCCAATTACTGCATCGAATGCACATATGAACTGCATTCAACCCGACTAGTGCTCCCCACGCAGACCTTTAGACTCTCCCCACGATCAACGTAAGGGAGCGTCCAACATGGTCACCACCGCCGTCATCCATCAAACCGGTGAGCCTCAAGTCATTCAGTTTGAGCAATCCACCGCGCAAGCACCCGGCCCCGGCGAGGTCTGGCTTGAGCAGCTCGCCATTGGCGTCAACCCGCTCGACTTGAGCCAACGTTCCGGTGCCGCGCCGTTGGCGTTGCCTTCCGGTCTGGGGCTTGAGGGCTCCGGGCGGGTTGTGGCGGTGGGGGCCGATGTGACGAACGTGGCGGTCGGCGACCGGGTCGCTTATGCCACGGGCCCTGTCGGCGCCTATGCCAGCGCCCGCCTCTACCCGGCCAATCGGCTAGTGAAGATCCCTGACAGCCTGAGTTTCGAGGACGCGGCAGCTGTGCTGTTCAAGGGCATCACCGCGCAGTATTTGCTCAAGTCCACTTACCCGGTCGGGCCGGGTTCGACGGTGCTGATCTACGGCGCGGCCGGTGCGCTGGGGCAGATCATGGTGCCGTGGGCGAAGCATTTGGGGGCGTTGGTGATCGGTGTGGTGTCCAGCGCCGAGAGTGTCGAGCGGGCCAGGTTGGCGGGTTGTGATGAGGTGTTGGTGTTCGATGCGGCGACGCTGGCCGACGCGGTGGTCGACCTCACCCAGGGCAAGAAAGTGGATGTGGTGTACGACCCGATTGGCCGGGTGTCTTTCGAGGCGTCGTTGAATTGCCTGCGCCCGCGCGGGTTGCTGGTGTCGTTCGGCATGGCGTCGGGGGCCCCGGCGCCGGTCTAGATCAGCACCCTGAATGCCAAGGGTTCGCTGTTCCTGACCCGACCGTCCCTCGCCGCCCACACCGCCACGCCGGAGGAATACCAGCAGCGTGCAAAGGACGTGTTGCAAGCGATTGACGCCGGTATCATCCAGCCCAATGTCGGGCGTCGTTATCCGCTGGCGGACGCCGCCCGGGCCCATGCCGATCTGTACCGGGGCGGTTTGCCGGGGGCGGTTGTGCTGGTGCCTTGAGTCTTTTTTCGGGTCATCCACGAGGGTTGTCGTTGCATGGATCTGTTCGATAGCCGTCAGGCCGATGAAGTCGCCACCCTGCTGGCCCTGGCCGAGCACGGCTCGTTTGCGGCGGCGGGCCGGACGTTGCAGCGCCATCCCTCGGTGTTGTCGAAACGGCTCAGCGCGCTGGAGTCGCGGCTGGGGGTGCGACTGATCGAGTGCACCACCCGGCAATTGCGTTTCACCGATGAGGGGCAGCGGCTGGTGGCGCGGTTCGGGCATGCGGTCAGCCTGATCGCCGAAGCGGAGCAGGATGCGCGCGAGGGTGCCGCCGAAGTTCGCGGGCGTTTGCGCATCGCCCTGCCGGCCGCCATGGGGCGGCTGTGGCTGGGCGATATCGTTTCGGCGTTTGCCCTGGCCCATCCGAACGTGGCGCTGGAGGTGGAATATGCCGAACGCTTCGTCGATATCGTCGCTGAAGGTTTCGACGCGGCGATCCGCATCGGCGAGCTGGCGGACAATCGGCTGGTGGCGAAGAAACTCTGCGATCACCGCCGAATTCTGTGTGCCGCGCCCTCCTATCTTCAACAGCATGGCGAGCCGAAAACGCCTGCGGATCTTGCCGATCATCATTGCCTGGGCTTTACCGGGTTGCATTCGTATCCCGAATGGCGACTGACCCGAGGCGACGATAAATACACTCTGAAAATCCGCAGCCGTCTGGTCAGCAACGACAACGAGGCGCAGCTGTGTGCCGCGCGCATGGGCGTGGGAATTTTGGCCGGCGGCGACTGGCTGATGACCAAAGAACTGCGCGAGGGGCGTCTGGTGCGGGTGCTTCCCGAGTGGCAACTGGATGCTGACACGGGGGTTTATCTGGTGCGGCCTTCGGCGCGGTTCAGCACGGCGACGACTACGGCGTTCAAGGACTGGATCGAGGGCGCTTTTGCCGAGGGTGCGCCTTGGGTGACGCTGGCCCGCTGATTTGCAAACCGTGATGGGAAATCGTGTCGGCCTTTTTGCCCATTCCTGATGGGAATGCCCCCATAAAAAACATGAATTTTATTTAAAGCGCTCAATCTTTTAGCGTGGCCATTCCGCATATGGAGATGACGCTATGAATGACTCAAGCCTGCGCCTTTACGTCGATGCTCAATTCACCAGTCCCTACGCAATGTCGTGCTTTGTGGCCCTTCGAGAAAAGGGAATCGAGTTCGAAATGAGCACCCTGGACCTGGACAAACTGGAGAACCAGGCCAGCGATTACGCCCGTCTTTCGCTGACTCAGAGAGTGCCCACCCTGGTGCAGGGCGACTTTGCGTTGTCGGAATCATCGGCGATTACCGAATACCTGGAAGATGTGTTCCCCCAGACACCTGTTTACCCACGGCACCCACAGAAACGTGCCGCCGCGAGGCAAGTTCAGGCGTGGCTACGCAGTGATCTGCTCCCGATCCGACAGGAGCGCTCTACCCTTGTCGTGTTCTATGGACAGAAATACGGACCATTGTCAGCGTCGGCCGAGGCTGCCAGGCAAAAGTTGATTGATGTCGCTCAATGGCTGCTTACCGACAATCCGGACTACCTTTTTGGTGAATGGTCTATCGCCGACGTTGATCTCGCGTTGATGCTGAACCGATTGATACTCAACGGGGACACGGTGCCGGCTCAGTTGGAGGATTACGCTCAACGCCAATGGCAGCGCCCGACAGTACAAGAGTGGATCAAGCTGCAACGACCTCGAATTTAGGAAAAATGGGGACCGATCTACTAATCCCAAACGTGAAAATAGATCTGTCCCCATCAAGTAGTCCCCATCAAGTAGGCCTCGTGCCTCTCTGCACTCTGAGGCGCTACAGCTCCAATGCCTTCGCCATGATGACCGTGCGCTCCGCCCCGTGAAACTCGTCTCGTACCTTTTCAAACCCGAGCGAAGCATAGAAGCCCTCTGCGGTAATTGAAGAAGGCACACGCAGCTGGTTCAGACCTGCATTGATGGCAAGTGATTGAATCCTTTCCATTAGATGTCTTCCGACACCCTTTCCTTGATAACGCGGGTCGACAAACACACTTCGGACAATGTCGTGATCCAGACTCGCGGTTGCAACGATATGGCTGCCGGCTGTAGCCACCAGGACTTGACGCTCAGCCAACAGATGAAGGATCGCCGGGGGAGAAAAGCTTTGCGCCACTTGCTCGATGATTTCGGCGGAGTAGTCCTGAACGTTGGACTCGCGCAAAGCACTGAGGATCGTTCGACTGATCGCTGGCGCATCTGCATTCGTAGCGTTTCGAATCAGGTAATCCATCAAGGGCCGCTCCTTGCGCGTCATCACTTGATCGTAGCGAAAAATGGGGACTGATCCATTAATCCATGGATCAGTCCCCTTCTTTTTGAAAGATGGACAGCAACGGCCATCACCCCAACCGCATCGACACCTCAATATCATCCGCAAACGGCACGCTCACGTAACCATTCACCGGCGAGCGCACATGCGCCAGATATTCCGGGCAGTAATCGGTGTTATCCGCGACAACCAGCGCACCCGGACGCAGGTGTTTCTCCACGAGTTTCAGCACGTCGCCATACAGCGCTTTCGCACCATCAAGCAGAAGTAAATCCACAGTCGATGGCAAGTCGCGAGCCAGGGTGACAAGCGCATCCCCTTCGCGAATTTCAATCAGATCACTCACCCCGCCCTCAACAAAATGATGCCGAGCCAGTTCAATCTTCGACGGTTCAAACTCGCTGCCAATCAGCACGCCGCCACCGTTGTCCCGCAGCGCTGCCGCCAGGTGCAGGGTGGACAGGCCAAACGAGGTGCCGAATTCGACGATAGCTTTGGCGCGGGTGCTGCGCGCCAGCATGTACAGCAGTTTGCCGGTGTCGCGGGAGACGGGCAGCCACAGGTCTTTGAGCATGGCGTAGAGTTCGCGGTATTCGGTTTTGCTGTGCATCAGGCGTTCGCGTTCTTCGCCGGATACGTTGTTCAGCGCCGGGCTGGTGGCGGCGCTGGCCTGGGTGTAGAGGCGTTCGATGAGGGTTGCCAGCGGTTCGGTGGTCAGGGTTGTCATGATGGTTTTCCGTGGGTTGAGAGCTAATATGCGAATGATTCGTCGCATTCAAATGATGCGAGCGTATGGCCCTGTTCGCTATTCGCATTCCGTCCCGACGCCCGAGCTGCCCATGACCGATCGCCAGACCGCCCGTATTTCCTCACGCAAACAGCCGCAGCAGGCACGCTCCGCCGAGCTGGTGGCGGCGATTCTGCAGGCGGCTATTCAGGTTTTGGCCAAGGAAGGCGCGGCGCGTTTCACCACGGCGCGGGTTGCGGAGAAGGCTGGTGTGAGTGTCGGGTCGCTGTATCAGTACTTCCCGAACAAGGCGGCGATTCTGTTTCGCTTGCAGAGTGATGAGTGGTTGCAGACCACCGGAATGCTGCAGCGGATTCTGGAAAATCATGACGAGCCGCCGCTGGAACGCCTGCGCACGCTGGTGCATGCGTTCATTCGTTCGGAGTGCGAGGAGGCGCAGATGCGCAGCGCGTTGAGTGATGCGGCACCGCTTTATCGCGATGCGCCGGAGGCCCATGAAGTGCGGGCGGCGGGCAAGCGGATCTTTGCGACGTTCATGGAGGAGTTGCTGCCCGGGGCCAGCGAAGCCGTGCGCACGCAGGCCTGCGATCTGATCCTGGCCACGCTCAGTTCGGTGGGCAAGGATTTCTCACTCAGCCCGCGCACCGACTCGGAAATCGCCGACCGCGCCGAGGGAATGGCGGACATGTTCAGCGCTTATGTGGTGGCGCTCGATGCGCGCTGAAGCTGCTGATACGCCGTCACCACTCGCCGTCGGCCGCTCGACCACAGCGGTCAGACCGCAGTGGAATTGCAGGAACACCACGCAAAGGTCTTCTGTCAGGATGTCTTCAAGCCCCATGTGCGCCTCTTTCCCCATACCACACCTATCCCAAGGCCCACATTCGATCCAAACAGTGTCGAGAGATATGGGCGTTTCAAGCCGGATCCAGGTTATTTGAACACCGGCACAGCCGCCCCATCCGACTTCTGGAGATACTCACGCAACCGCACTCCGATTTCCGCAATCTTCGCCTCGCCCTCTCGCAGGGCTTGCGGATTGGTGTGTACGGAGTAATTCCCAAGCGCCAGTTCATAGGGATGAGGCTGCGCCGAGCCGATCACGAACACGGTGTCTTCGCGCAGGGCCTTCAGCGTCACGGCGCTGTTGCCGGGTTCGAAGACCGCCATTTCACCGGCGCTGACCAGATCCGGTGCCGCGAGCAATCCACGGCTGACACTCAGCCATAACGACTCGTGGCCTTCGGGCGGTGTGTAAGTCCAGGTCTCGCCAAGGCTCAGTGTGACCAACAGATAATTCATTCCCGCAGGCGCCCGAACCGGGCTCTGGACACCCTGGTGCACGCCGAGAATCACCCGCGCCGGCCCCACTTCGGGCATCGCGCCGGACTCCAGGTACTGGCTGTCTACACTGCCGTTTTCCAGTTCTGGCGGCAGCGCCACCCACAGTTGAAAGCCCTGGATCCGCTGCGAAGTCCCGACCGACATTTCCTTGCCGTGCCAGACCCCGCCCCCTGCGCGCATCCACTCGACGCCGCCGTAGTCGATCATGCCCTTGCCCGAATCGGCATCCTCGAAGCGCAAGTTGCCTTCGGTAATCAGCGTAACTGTGGCGATCCCCGAGTGCGGGTGCATGGGCATACGGTTGATGAACGAGGCTTCACCTTCAAACAGATCGAGGAACACGAACGGCTTGATCAACTGGCCCAGATCCGAAGGGCTCATCAACCGGACAATCGAGCCATGCCCGTTGCCGCTGGTGCGGTAGCGGATGGCGCGAAGGTTATCGGGTTCGCGGGTGTAGGCAGAGAGTTGTTGCTGGACGGTCATGATGATTACTCGATTCTGTTGCGGGGGCGGTCAACAAACAGGCTGAAGCGCGGTGAAGGACGCTGTGCTTCACCGCACCCGACGATCAACCGCGGCGAGCGTCGAGGCTGAAGCGGCCGGCGCCGAAGGCCACGACCTGCAACAGGCCGCCGGCCATCGCGATGTTCTTGAAGAAGTGGATGAACTGGTTCTGATCGGCCAGTGCGCTGTGGAAGGCCAGCGCGGTGAACACGCTGAACAACGCCAGGACGGCAGCGACGGTGCGGGGGCGGTATCCGGCGATCAGTGCCAGGCCACCACCGATTTCGACAATGATCGCCAACGCCAGCGCCACGTGTGGAAGCGGCAGCCCGACCGAGCCGATGTAGCCGATCATCATCGCCGGCGCGGCCAGTTTGGAAAAACCGGAGAGGATGAAAATCACGCTGAGCAATACACGACCGATCAGCGCGGCCGAAGCCTGTTTCGCGTCGGAACGGTTTTGGTGAGCGGTGGAGGTAGCGAGGTTTGCAGAAGACGTCATCAGGGCATTTCCTTCAATGAGGGTGCGATTCGACCTGAATCGCCCGGGTGAAGAAATGTTGCGCTCGGCCTGCTCATCTGAATAGCCGACTAATTTAGATCATTAGTGTCGATAAAATAGATAAGCTGCTTACCTCTGACGAAAGACTTCAATCGTGATTCGAGGAACCCGGCATGATCTCCGACCCAGGCACACCGACGCTCGATCAATTGCGCGTCTTCCTCACCGTCGTGGAAATCGGCAGTTTTGCAGGAGCTGCGCGCAAGCTTCACCGGGCCACTTCGGTGATCAGCTATTCGATTGCCAACCTTGAAATGCAGCTGGGCGTGACACTTTTTGATCGCCAGACCACCCGCAAACCGCAACTCACCGAAGCCGGGCGCACCGTGCTGGCCGAAGCCCGGACCATCGCCAACGGCGTGCATGGCCTGCGCGCCAAGGTCAAAGGCCTGCTTCAGGGGCTCGAAGCCGAGGTTCACGTGGTACTCGACGTGATGCTTCCCGCCGAACGGATCGTGGACGCGCTCAAAGCCTTTCAGGAGGAATTCCCAACGGTCGCCCTGCACTTGCACATGGAGGCCCTCGGCGCCGTGACCGAGCGGGTAATCAACCGAAACGCGGTCATCGGCGTGAGCGGCCCGATGAATGAAAGCATCGATGGTCTTGAAAGAGTCGGCGCCGGCAACGTCGAGTTGATCCCCGTCGCAGCCCCGAACCATCCGCTGGCCCTGGCCGAACAGAACGCGCCGGGGGCCGGACGCGAGTTCACACAACTGGTGTTGTCGGACCGCTCGGAGCTGACCAAGGGCAAGGAGTTTGCGGTGCTCAGCAACCGCACCTGGCGGCTGGCGGATCTGGGCGCCAAGCACATGTTGCTGCGCGAGGGCATTGGCTGGGGCAACATGCCGACGCCGATGATCCAGGAAGATCTGGACAGCGGCCGGCTCGTGCCACTGAACCTGCCGGAGTACACCAGTGGCAAATACCCCTTCAGCATCATCTACCGCTCGGACCTGCCACCGGGGCCGGCAGCGCGGTGGTTGATCGAGCGCTTCGTTCAACAAGCTGCGGCGCAGGAACCAGGCTGAAAACGCACGTCGGAACAGGACAAATCAGTCTACGCTCCAGCCACCCCCTCTGGAGTGAACGCCATGATCCGCGCCCTGCTCACCGCTTCCCTGCTGCTGGCCCTGAGTGTGCCGGCCCATGCCGACGTGACGCCCTTCCCTGCCTCGTTCCGCACGCAGGACATCGCCGTGGACGGTGCAAAAATTCACACGCGCATTGGCGGCAAAGGCCCGGCGGTGGTGCTGTTGCACGGTTTTGGCGACACCGGCGATATGTGGGCGCCGCTGGCGGCGGATCTGGCGAAGGATCACACCGTGGTAGTGCCGGATTTGCGGGGCATGGGCCTGTCGTCGATCCCGGCCGATGGCTATGACAAGAAGACTCAGGCCGGTGATATCCGCGCGGTGCTGGCTTCGCTGGGCATCGAGCATTCGGTGGTGGTCGGCCACGACATCGGCACCATGGTCGCCTTCGCCTACGCCTCGCGGTATCCGCAGCAAACCGATCGCCTGGTGGTGATGGACGCGCCCGTTCCGGGGATCCCGCCGTGGAACGAGATCGTGCGCTCGCCGATGCTCTGGCATTTCGATTTCGGCGGGCCGGATGCAGAACGGCTGGTGGCCGGGCGTGAGCGCATCTACCTCGACCGCTTCTGGAACGAGTTCGCCGGCGACCCGAAAAAAGTCGACGAAGCCACCCGCCAGCACTACGCCAAACTCTACGCCCGGCCCGGCGCCATGCACGCGGCGTTCGCCCAGTTCCGCGCGATCCGCCAGGACGCGGTGGACAACGAAACGTCGATAAAAACCAAACTGAAAATGCCGGTGCTGGCGGTCGGCGGTGAGAAGTCCTTCGGCAACAACGAAGCCATCGTGATGCGTAATGCCGCCGACAACGTCACCGAACTGGTGATCGCCGGCGCGGGGCATTGGCTGATGGAGGAAGCGCCAGTGGAAACCACTCAAGCGATTCGCAGGTTTATTGCGCAGTGACTGGCAAGCGAGTTGTTGTCATCGGTGCCGGCATCGTCGGCGCGTCGATCGCTTATCACCTGGCCGGCAAAGGCGCGAAGGTCACCGTGGTCGATGCCGCAGAGATCGCGAGCGGCGTGACCGGGCGTTCGTTTGCGTGGATCAACACGTCGCACAGTGGGCCCGATCCCGTTGCGCAACTGCGCGCTGCGGCGATCAGGGAATATCACCGGCTCGAGACAGAGCTGCCGGATTTAAAGATACGCTGGACAGGCGCCCTGACCTATCCACCCGGCACCGATCGGCGACCGGCAACACCCCTGCTCTCTCGCCCACAGGTACTCGACATTGAGCCCCACCTAAAAAACCCTCCCCAGCAGGCTGTTTACGATGCAACCCAAGGTGCGCTGGACGCTGTACAAGCTACCCACGTGTTGATCGCTGGGGCTCAGGCTCAGGGGGCACACATTCTTGAGCAGACTCAAGTGCTCGGCCTCACCACCCACAAAACAGCCGTGACCGGCATCCAGATTGCATCGGGCACCATTGAGGCCGATGTGGTCATACTCGCCGCGGGGACCGGCATCACGCAACTGACCGAGACTTTGAACCTGTCCCTTCCCATCGAGGCCTCACCGGCCATTTTTATCCGCTACAGAATGCAACCCGATCGGGTGAACACCCTCATCTCCAGCCCGGAAATGGAAGTCAGACAAGGTCCGGAAGGGATCTTGCTGGCGGCAGAAGATTATCTGGACGATACGCTGGAGAATCGCCCGGAGGCCATCGCACGAAGAACCGCAGCGGCTATTCAGACCGAGTTGGCCGGGATCATTTCCATCGAGCCAGAACAGGCTTGTATCGGGCTCAGACCCATTGCGGCGGATGGCACGCCCATCATCGGTTATCTGCCAGGAATCGACGGAGTGTACGTTTGCACGATGCACCCGGGCGTGACTCTGGCAGCCATTGTGGGTCGTCTGGTCAGTGAAGAGTTGATCGATGAGCAAGCCTCCCGTGCCTTGAGCGCATGCCGTCCTGAGCGTTTTTTTCAGGTGTGAAGCGCCGACGGGGTTCATCACTCGCTTGCTGGCCGATTCCGCCGGAATTGGCGCAGCAGTTCAGCGCACTTCACGCGGCCAAGCCCAATCATTGACTACATCAATAACAACCATTAATTCAATGAAGTTCTCATATCGAATCCAAAGCGTAGGATCTGCTCCATACCAACCCACTGCACACGGAGTACAGAACCATGAAACGCCAAACTATCCTCGGTATCGCTTTCTCACTCTTCGCCCTGAATGCTTTTGCGGCGACTGAAACCGATCCACTGTTCAGCGATGCTGTTGCCTCTGCGACTCAGACTGATCCACTGTTCAGTGACGCCGTTGCCGCGACTGAAACTGATCCACTGTTCAGCGATGCCGTAGCCGCGACCGAAACCGATCCGCTGTTCAGCGATGCCGTAGCCGCGACCGAAACCGATCCGCTGTTCAGCGATGCCGTAGCCGCGACCGAAACCGATCCGCTGTTCAGCGATGCCGTAGCCGCGACCGAAACCGATCCGCTGTTCAGCGATGCCGTAGCCGCGACCGAAACCGATCCGCTGTTCAGCGATGCGGTTGCCGAAGGTGGTTCTGACCGTCTGATCGAACGTCGTAACGTCTGAATGATGGGTTTTACCGCAGTACCCGACGAAAGCCCGGCCTTATCCGCCGGGTTTTTTCATATGGGGACAGATCTATTTTTCAATCGAAGGCGCCATTGAGCACTTCATAAATCAGCCCGGTGGCCAGCGCGACCAGGATCAGATCGGTACCGACCTGCTGCCATTCGTAGCCGTCGTAGTGCGGCAGTCTGCCAACCAGTCGACCATCGAGTTTCTTAGCTATCCCGGGCGGCAGCGGCTTGCCCCGGGCCAGGTTCTTCTGGATGCCGGGCGGCAGCGCCGGGCCCGGGGTCCAGTAGCCGCGATAGCCGTCCACGATCCCGATCACCCCGGCGTGGTCGATACTCGGGCCGTGCCCCTGATAGCTGCCCCCGCCTTTTTTCCCCTGATTGCCATGATCCTGGCTGTTATGCGGATTGCCTTTGCCCTGCCCCTTTCCGTTGCCCGGATCGGCCAGCGCTGTCACCGAACTGCCCAGCAGCGCAATACAGGTCGTGGTCGCAATCAATGTGCGTAAACCGGACATCGGTCGTTCCTTGAATGAATGGGTGTCTGTGGATTCTAGTCAGTTTTTTTTACAGGTATGAAGAGACGGCCCTGTCCTCGCGGTTTGTGACGTTTTTCGATGCGTGCAGCTTTCGGTGCTCCCCGATTCGCGCTTACCATACGCCCGACTCGTATTACCGCGGCTGCTGAACCCGGTATTCACGAGGACAGACCATGAAAAGAACCCGCGCCTGGAGACGCACCCAGGCCCGCAGACACGGCAGTGACAAAGCGGCCCGCCCACAAGTGTTCAAGCCAGAAAAGAACTGGAAGTTGATGTACATCCGCTCCGCCAAACTGGTCAGGGCTCGCCAACTCGGCATGAGCTACCCCGTTCGCTCTACCCGCCAATTGTTGGATCAATCGTGACGAATCTTCTGTTCATTTGCAGTCGCAACCAATGGCGCAGCCCGACGGCCGAAGAAGTCTGGCGTCGCCGCCCCGACTTCAATGTCCGCTCCGCGGGCACCAGCCCCAATGCACGCAAAACCGTCGGCCCAGCGGATATTCGCTGGGCCGATTTCATTTTTGTGATGGAAACCAAACACCTGAATCGTCTGCGGGCCGAGTACGCTCGGCTGCTCGAGCACAAGCGGATTCACTCGCTGGATATTCCGGATGACTATCAGTACATGGATCCCGATCTGGTAGACCTTCTTGAAGAGTCGGTGAAACCCTACCTCGCCACTTGACCCTCTGTGCCTCCTGGCAACGTACCGAATGAAAAGGAATTCACCCCATGTTTCAACGGAACAAACTGGTTCCAGAATTGATGGTCACGGATCTGCAGGCCAGCCTCGCTTTCTGGGTCTCCTGCCTGGGCTTCAACATCGCTTATCAACGCCCGGAAGATGGCTTCGCCTACCTCGACCTGAATGGCGCTCAAGTCATGCTCGAGCAGGTTGAACCGGATGCAGGCCAGTGGCTGACGGCGGATCTGAACAAACCTTTCGGAAGAGGCGTCAATCTGCAGATTGATGTTGAGGCGGTTACTCCCATCATCGAAAGACTGGGCGTTGCCCAGATTCCACTTTATGAAAACTGCAAAGACACTTGGTATCGCGCTGATGATGTCGAAGTCGGCCAGCGTGAATTTCTCGTTCAGGATCCAGACGGTTATCTCGTAAGACTGGTAGAACGTCTGGGCGAACGTCCTGTTTGCCCGATTTGATCAAGGAAGATAAAAACAATGAAAAACGGCAATTTGGCACGGCCTCGAAGGGGCGAATTGCAGTCGCCGGCCATTCCCCTGCTCGAAGAGGATTCGCCCGGCGACAGCATCATCTGTGCGGACGGCGGCGCGCGTTCGCGTGAGGTGATCCAGCAACAGGTGGTGGCGTTGATCGACGGGTTTCTGAGTCGGTCGGTGCAGAACTGATCGCGCTGTTGCCTGCACATCGTTGATACGTCAGGATCCCTCCCTTTTTTGACTGGCAGGAGCAATCGTGGAACGTCTCTTCGTTTATGGAACCCTGGGCCCTGGCCGGCCGAATGAGCATGTGATGCTGAACATCGGCGGCACGTGGCAAGCCGCTTCGCTGAAGGGGCGCCTGTCGCAGGCCGGATGGGGCGCGGCGATGGGCTTTCCCGGGCTGGTGATTGCCGAGGATGGCGATGTGATCGAAGGTTTCGTCTTCGCCTCCGAGAATTTCCACCTGCATTGGGCAGCGCTGGATGAGTTTGAAGGGGCTGAGTATCAGCGGGTGTTGACCAAGGTGACGCTGGATGACGGCGCCGTCGTTGAGGCTTTTGTCTACGCTCTGCGGTAGCCAACAAAACCGAGGACATCTGTGGCTGATCGCGAGCAACTCCATCGAAACGGCTACGTGCTGCTGCGCCAGGCAATTGCGCCGACATGGCTGGACAATCTGCGTGCAGTCTTCGATGCAGGCGTGAAGCCTTCAAGCGAATGGCCCGTGCCCCGTGGCAGCGACTGGCGCCATTCGCAGCTGGACACTGACCCGACCGTTCAGGCCGTGTGCCGATTGCCACAATTGCTGACCGTGGTGGGCGAGTTGATCGGCGAGCGCTTCTTCCTCTCTCAGGTCGAGGGCCGCGAACCGCTCGCCAATGGCGGCCACCAACAGTTGCACCGCGACTTGTCGGCGCAACGCCCCGGCGACACCGTCAACGCGCTGGTGTACCTCGACGATTACGGCCCGGAAAACGGTGCAACCCGCATCGTTCCCAGCAGCCATCGCCCTGCTCTGAGCGAGCCCCCGTTCGACTCCACTGACGAGTCCCGATCCGTGCAACTGACGGGCAGCGCGGGCGACATCCTGATCTTCGATGCCGACCTGATCCACGCCGGTAGCCTGAACGCCAGCGGCGCACGCCGGCGCACCCTGTTGATCACCTGTTTTTCCGAATCGCTCTACGCCACACACCTGGAAACGGTGAGGCTCAGAAACATACAAATGGACACGACTGAGCGGTTCGATCCGGAGGACTTTGCGTTCGGGATCAGGAAATCATTCATTTGACTTGATTGCCTTAGGCAACTATATAGTTGCCTAAGGCAATCATTTGAGCATCCCACCATGTCCGCAATCACCGACCGCGCCGACATCGTTCGGCAATTCAACCGCTTCTACACCCATCAGATCGGCGTGTTGCAGGAGCATCTGCTGCAAAGCGATTACTCGCTGACCGAGTTGCGCATCCTCTACGAACTCGCCTCCGGCGGTGACCTGACCAGCGCCGACCTGCGCCAGATGCTCGGCCTCGACGCGGGTTACATGAGCCGGATCATCAGCGGTTTCGACAAAAAGGGCCTGATCCAGAAAGTCCCCTCCGCCACCGACGCTCGCGCCAGTCAATTGCACATCACCGACCTCGGCCGCGAGATCCTCGCGCCGCTGGAGCAAGCCTCGCGGCAAGAGGTCATCACCCTGCTCGAACGCCTGGCCGAACCGCAGCAACTGCAACTGATCGCCTCGATGAAGCAGATTCAAACCCTGCTCGAAGGTGGCCAACCGACGACCTATCTGCTGCGCGATCCGCAACCCGGTGACATGGGCCTGGTGGTGCATCAGCAGACGGCGATCTACAGCCGTGAGTACGGCTGGAATTCAGAGTTCGAAGCGCTGGTGTCAGAGGTTGTCGCCAAATACCTGCGCGAATTCGACCCCACGGGCGAGCGCTGCTGGATTGCGGAGAAGGACGGCAAGGTGGTGGGTTCGGTGTTCGTCATCCGCCACGACGAAACCACCGCAAAACTGCGCATGCTCTACGTGGATGCCAGCGCGCGGGGCTTGGGAATCGGCAATCGGCTGGTCGAGGAATGCCTGCGGTTTGCCCGTGATATCGGCTACAAAAAGATGATTCTGTGGACCACCAGCAATCTGGTGGATGCCCGCCGGTTGTATCAGCGGGCGGGGTTTGAGTTGGTCGAGGAAGAGCCGATTCACAGCTTCGGCAAAGAGCTGGTGAGCCAGACCTGGGCGATCGAGTTGTGAGGTTTATGCTCGCGGTGAGTCGTCGTAGTCAGGCAGGACGATGGCGTCGGCTTTCGGCGAAAGGATTTTGCCGAACAGTTTCTTGAGCCCCGGCGCAGTGGCCATCCGCAGCACGGCATGGCCGAGTGCAATGCCCAGACGCGAATGCGGCGAGGCCAGCCTTGGGGCGAACTTGGGCACGCTTTGCGCCTGAGCCACGAATGGACGCATCAGCGCTTCATAGGCGGCGAAGGCCTGATGGTGATCGGCGTGGCGCCCGAGTTCTCCGGCCAGCACGTAGGCGCCGCACAGTCCAAGGCTGGTGCCCATGCCGCTGATGGGCGACGCACAATACGCCGCGTCCCCGAGCAGCGCGATGCGCCCCTTGGACCAATGGGGCATTTTGACCTGACCCACCGCTTCCAGATAAAGGTCAGTCGTGTCATCCAGCGCGGCGAGCACGCGAGGCGTCTCCCAACCCGCGTCGGCAAACAGTTTTTTTAACAAGGATTTCTGTTCGTCCTGCGACAGCTTCTCGTATCCGCTCGGCGCCTGCTGAAAAGACAAAAACGCGCGCGTGGTGCCGAGGTTGTCAGGACGTAAACAGACGCAGCGACCGCCCGGCAAGTTGTGCCAGCGCATCACCTGGCCGTCGCTCGGCTGTCGAGGCACGGTGAAATAGGCCGTGTAGAGATCGAGGGGGCGCCGCTTCACTTCATCGCCGAACACCTGATTGCGGGTTGTCGAACCGATCCCTTCGGCCACGATCACCAGATCGAACACCTGCTCTCCGCCCTGCTCGAAACGCACGTGAACCTGCTCGCCATCGTCCTCGATGGTTTCGATGCTGTCGCCGAACCGGTACGTAACTCGGTCTTCGCTGTGCTGGATCAACAGCTTGGCGAGCTCACCACGCAGGATTTCCAGCTCCGCGATCGGCCCGTCACCGTCAAACGCATCGACCCCGATGAACGCCTTGGTCTGGTTGTCGCGGTCAACGAAAGCGATGCCCTGCTCGTGCGTCGTGTTCGCACGAATCAGCTCCTCCAGCCCCATGCGCCGCACCACTTCACGCCCGGCGCCGCGCACATCGATGGTTTGCCCGCCATCGCGAAACGCCGGCGCCCGCTCGACCACCGTGACGTCCATGCCCTGACGCGACAGCCAATACGCCAACGCGGGGCCGGCGATGCTTGCACCGGTGACGAGTATTTTCTGTGGTTTCATTCTGCGTCCTGCGTTTCAGAAGTGACGGTCGTGCTGCCCGGCAACGTGTTGCGGTAGACCTCGATCACCCGGCCCAGAAAGGTCTCGATGACTGCACGATCCCGGTCGTCGAGCGCCCCCAGCACCGCGCTCAACCCATTGAGCATGGGCGCGATATGCCGATAGGCCTGCGCCACTGACGCCGGCACCGGGCACACCAGCACCCGGCGCTTGTCGTTGAGCTGTCGCTCGCGAACCACGTGCCCGGCGCGCTCCAGCCGGTCGATAACCTGGGTGATGCCCGCCGTGGTCACGGACAGACGCGAAGCAAGCTCGGTCGGCGGCAACGGCCCGTCGGTGATCAGATGCTCCAGCGCCGCCACGTCGGTCTGATTGATGCCCAGCATCACGCCCAACTGGCCGGCCGCAGCACGGGTCAGGATGGCGATCTGTTGCAACTGCTGGCCAACGGCATCGCTGGCGATTTGTAGGGTGCGTGGATCTTCGGCAGGATTGGGCGGTGATGTGGGTAATGACATGCGCAGGTCTTGTCCGGAGATCGAGGGATTCGGTTTGAGGCGAGCGACACTAGCATATAGCTAACTTGCTTAGCTAGTTTTGTAAAAGCCGACCCGAATCCTCAATGCCGAGACAGAAAATGGCAAAAAATCAAAAAGGGGACTGATGTCCCCTTTTCTCTGAAGCAACGCGCCCGTGCCGATTCACTAAGGCACCTCTGAATCCACTGCCATGGGCGTGGGGACTTGCCAAGAAGGTTTTTGGTCAACCTGAGTGTCGAAAGCACGACGTGCCTTGCGAATGTCGTCGACGTTTTCGACCACCCACGTCCACACAGGCGACATACGGACCAAAAGCCCCATGCCCAGTGGCGTAAGCTCGTATTCGACACGCGGCGGAACTTCACCGAACTCCCGCCGAATCAGAAGACCATCACGCTCCAGTGAGCGCAGCGTCTTGGTCAACATGCGCTGAGTCACGCCCCTCATCTGTCGCTTGATCTCGGCATGGCGCATCGTGCCGTACACACCCAAGGCGTGCAGGATGCCCAACGACCAGCGACTGCCGGCATGCGTGAGGACTTCTCGACGGACGCCGTCATCATCGTCTCTCAGCGTCTGGCAGATCATTTCTGCCTGGCCAAGAGTCTCTTGGTCGGTCATTTCTCCTCCCGGTATCACACGTGTGCCTTCTTACTGGTGCTGTCGAATGGTGCAAGTATTTGCCCATCTTACAGACAGCAGGTTTCAGGAGACATCATGACCGAAGTCACACAGCTTTCCCCCCAATCGATTCTCGTACTCGGCGCCGGCGAACTCGGCCTGCCGGTTTTGCGCAATCTCGCAAATGTGGCAAAACGCGCCCCGGGCTCTACAGTAAGTGTCCTCCTTCGGTCCTCGACCATCAGCACCCAGATGCCGGAGAAAAAGGCAGAAATCGATGAGCTGCGGAGTCTGGGGATCCAAATGGTCGCCGCCGACCTGGTGAGTGATTCGATCGATCAGCTGGCTGAAGTCTTCGCCCGATTCGATACCGTCATCGGCTGCGCAGGCATGGTGGCGGGTCGGGAAACGCCGATGAAGCTTGCCACCGCAGCGCTCAAGGCCGGTGTGAAGCGCTACTTTCCCTGGCAGTTTGGCGTGGATTTCGAGGTCATCGGGCGAGGCAGTCCTCAGGATTTGTTTGATGCTCAACTCGATGTGCGCGAATTGCTCCGCGCCCAGGATAAAACCGAGTGGGTCATCATCTCGACGGGCATGTTCACCAGCTTCCTGTTCGAGCCAGTGTTTGAGGTGGTGGACTTCGAAAACGACGCCGTGAACGCCCTCGGCAGTCTCGACAACAGCGTGACGCTCACCACACCGCAAGACATCGGCAGGTTGACCGCCGAAATCGTCTTCTTCGAACCTCGTTTTCGCAATCAGATCGTCTACCTTTCCGGCGACACCGTGACCTACGGACAAGTGGCGAGCATCCTTGAACGGGTGCTTGAACGTCCGTTCAAACGCAACGTCTGGACTGTTGAGCACCTGATCCAGGAACTTGAAAAAGATCCCACCCACCACATCAAAAAGTATCGCGCCGTGTTCGCGCAAGGCAGAGGCGTGGCCTGGCCGAAAGCTGGCACGTTCAACGAACAGCAATCCATTCAAGTCACCAGCGCGGAGCAATGGGTTCGAGAAAACCTCGTGAGCCGCTGAAATCACCTGGCGCTCACCGGTCCTGTCGGATTGATGAGCGCAACTCATAAACCCTTGCCGATTTACCCGTCTAGTCCCCTCTCCTGCGCTCGCTTACTGTTCTCCCAACGCCAAACGACGGGAGATCAGAATGCAAAAGCGCACACTCGGCAACAGTTCACTCGAAGTCTCGGCCCTGGGCTTTGGCTACATGGGTTTGAGCCATGGCTACGGCCCCGCCACCGATACTCGACAAACCATTTCCGTGATCCGCTCAGCGGTTGATCAAGGTGTGACGTTCTTCGATACCGCCGAGGTCTATGGCCCTTACCTGAATGAACAAGTGGTGGGCGAAGCGCTGGCGCCGGTCCGCGATCAAGTGGTCATCGCCACCAAGTTCGGCTTTACCTTCGGCGACGACAATAAACAGCAGATCCTCAACAGCCGCCCCGAACATATCCGGATCGCCGTCGAGGGTTCGTTGCGTCGGTTGAAGACCGATTACATCGATTTGCTCTACCAGCATCGGGTCGATCCGGACGTGCCGATCGAGGACGTGGCCGGTGTGGTGAAAGCGCTGATTGGCGAAGGCAAGGTCAAACATTTCGGTCTGTCGGAGGCCGGTGCACAAACCATCCGCCGCGCCCATGCCGTGCAACCGGTCACGGCGCTGCAAAGCGAATATTCATTGTGGTGGCGCGAGCCCGAGCAAGACATTCTGCCAACGCTGTGGGAGCTGGGCATCGGCTTCGTGCCGTTCAGCCCGCTGGGCAAGGGTTTCCTTACCGGCACCGTGTCTGCCGAAACCACTTACGGCAGTGACGATTTTCGCAGCATCGTCCCGCGGTTCAGCCAGTCGGCGTTGCAGGCCAATCAGGGGCTGGTGGTGTTGATCCGGCAGATCGCCGCGCAGAAACAAGCGACACCGGCGCAGATCGCATTGGCCTGGCTGCTCGCGCAGGCACCGTGGATTGTGCCGATTCCCGGTACAACCAAACTGCATCGCCTGGAAGAAAACCTCGGTGGCGCTGACATCACGCTCGACGCCAGCGAACTCAAGGCAATTGATACGGCACTCGCGCAGATCCATATCGAGGGCGAGCGCTATCCCGAAGCGCTCAAGGCGAGGGTCGGCCGATGAACCGACTGATCGCGCCATTCGTTGCCTTATCGCTCATCAGCGCAGAAGCCCCAGCCACCAGTGAAATCCGCATTACCCCGAAAGGCTCTCAACCTTCCATCCAGGGCGCACCCGAAAACTTCACCGGCACAGTGCGCGTGGACGGCCTGTTCAAGGGCGATCTGCCGGCGCGGGTCGGCGGCGGCACAGTGACCTTCGAGCCCGGCGCACGCACCGCGTGGCATACCCATCCGTTGGGGCAAACGCTGATCGTCACGGCCGGGGTTGGCTACGTGCAGCAAGAAGGCGGGCCGCGTCAGGAAATCCGCCCGGGCGACATTGTCTGGATCCCCCCGCTCACCCGTCACTGGCATGGCGCCACAGCGAGCACCGGCATGACGCACATTGCGATTGCTGAAGCCGAGGACGGCAAGACGGTCACCTGGGCCGAGAAAGTCTCGCAGGCCCAATACGATCCAGCGACACCGCAAGACACGACCGGCACACAAGCCAGCATCGACACACTGTCGAAGAAACAGCAGGCGATTCCCCTGATCGCCGCGTTCATGGCCACCAGCGACATGCCCAACCTCAACGTGGCGCTCAACCAGGGACTCGACGCGGGTCTGACCGTCAGCGAAGCACGGGAAATTCTCGTGCAGCTCTACGCCTACGTCGGCTTCCCGCGCAGCCTCAATGCCTTGAATGAGTTGATGTCCGTGGTGCAAGCGCGCAAGCAACGCGGCATCGAGGATGCGCCGGGACGTGAGCCAAGCCGGGCAATTCCAACCGGCGAAGAACTGCTTAAAGCTGGCACCGCCAATCAAACGAAGATTTCCGGCGCCCTGGTCAAAGGCCCGGTGTTCGAGTTTGCTCCGGTGATCAACCGGTTCCTGCAAACCCACCTGTTCGGCGACATCTTCGAGCGTGACAACCTCGACTGGCAAAGCCGTGAACTGGCGACCGTCGGCGCGCTGGCGGCGACTCCGGGCGTGGAACCGCAATTGCGCTCGCACATGCTGGCGAGTCTGCGCGTGGGGCTCAGCGCAACGCAGTTGCGCCAAGTCACCGAGCAATTGAAAAAGCACAGCGATGCACAGACCGTCGAACGGGCCAACACGGCGCTGACCCAAGCCCTCGCGGCTTCGGTGAAATGACATGATGCCTGCCAAAACCCTGCCGGTTCTCACTCTGTTAAGCCTGTTGAGCGCCTGCGCGAACCAGCCCGAAAGCCCGTTAGTGATTCAGAAACAAGGCAGCTTCGCCGCTGGCGGAACCATGACCACCGCACCGGGCACCTTCAATCCGCGCAAACCGCTGACGCCCGACGGCCAGACCTACCACGGCGACCACGCCTACGCGTTCTACCAGATCCCGGTCGATGCACGAAAACTGCCCATCGTCATGTGGCACGGCGCCGGTCAGTTTTCCAAGACCTGGGAAACCACCGCCGATGGCCGCGAGGGGTTTCAGAACCTGTTTCTGCGCCGCCACTACGGTGTCTATCTGATTGATCAGCCTCGTCGCGGTGATGCGGGTCGCAGCAGTGTCGAGACGACCATCAAGCCTGTGCCGGACGAGCAACTGTGGTTCAACCAGTTCCGCATTGGCCTGTGGCCGAACTACTTCAACGGCGTACAAGTGGCGCGGGACGCGCAGAGCCGCGAGCAGTTTTTTCGTGCGATGACGCCGAACACCGGGCCTTTCGACATGGGCGTGGTCTCCGATGGTGTATCAGCCGTTTTTGATCGAATCGGCCCGGGCATCTTGTTCACCCATTCCCAGGGTGGCGGACCGGGCTGGTTGACGGCGATCAAGAACGACAAGGTCAAGGCCATCGTGGCGTTCGAGCCTGGCAGCAGCTTTGTGTTCGCCGAAGGTGAAATGCCGGTGCCGATTCCCAGCGCGTTCGACACGGTGCAAGGCGCAGCAGTGCCCATCGAGCAATTCATGGCGCTGACGCGTATTCCGATTCTGATCCTCTACGGCGACAACATCCCGGAACAGGCCGTCGACCTGCCTGCTCAGGACAGCTGGCGCGCCCGCCTGAAGATGGCGCGGCTATGGCGTGACGCGGTCAATCGGCACGGCGGCGATGTACGCCTGATTCACCTGCCGGAGATCGGCATCCACGGCAATACCCACTTCCCCATGTCGGATCTGAACAACGTGCAGATCGCCGATCTGGTGGCGCAATTCCTCAAAGAAAAACAGCTGGATTGACCCGTCCCCTTCTTTCGACTGCCGCCCTTTTGATTGCTCAGGAGCTTCACGTGAAAAACACTCTCAAAGCCACGGTCATGTCGGCATTGGTCGGCCTCTGTGCCGGCGAATCCCTGGCCGCCGACTACAAAAAGAACCCGTTCACCCTCGCCTATGACGGCGCGCTCACCAGGAACGAACCGGGCAAGGTCAACATTCATCCGGTCAGCTACAAACTCAACGGACTCGACATCGCCGCCAACGTCTACACCCCGGCCAACTACGACGCGAAGCGAACCTACCCGACCGTGGTCGTCGCACACCCGAATGGTGGCGTGAAAGAACAAGTCGCCGGTTTGTACGCCCAGCGTCTGGCCGAACAGGGTTACATCACCATCACCGCCGATGCGGCGTATCAGGGCGCCAGCGGTGGTCAGCCGCGCAGCATCGATAAACCCGCGTATCGCATCGAAGACATTCACGGCATGGCCGACTTCATCAGCCAGTTTGCCGGCGTCGATGACAAACGCCTGGGCCTGCTCGGCATCTGTGGCGGTGGCGGTTATTCGCTGGCGGCGGCACAAACCGACAAGCGCTTCAAATCGCTGGCGACCGTCAGCATGTTCAACTCGGGCCGGGTGCGCCGCAACGGCTACAACGACTCGCAGATGGACAGCATTCAGCAACGTCTGCAACAGGCATCGGCGGCCCGCGCGCAGGAAGCCGCCGGTGGCGCGGTGTTGTATTCCGGTGATGCCAACCTGACGGATGAGCAGATCGCCAAATTGCCGTTCGAACTCTATCGCCAGGGCTACGAGTATTACTGGAAGACCCACGCGCACCCGAACTCGACGTTCAAATACACCACCAGCAGCCTCATCGACCTGATGCGCTTTGACGCCACCAACCAGATCGAGCTGATCAATCAACCGTTGCTGATGATCGCCGGCAGCAAGGCTGACAGCCTGTACATGACTCAGGACGCCTTCCCCAAAGCCACTGGCACCACGGACAAGGAAGTGTTCATCCTCGAGGGCGCCACCCACATCGAAACCTATTGGGTGCCGCGCTATGTAGATGCCGCCATCGGCAAGCTGAGCGGGTTTTACGCCCGTACCTTGTAATGAACTCTGTGGGGGTCGCGCATCCGTGCGCAACCTGCTTTCATGGATCAATCCCGCGCCCCTCATGAGAGGTTCTCATCAATGTCCCGCGCCAATCTCAACGATCTGCAAGCCTTCGTGGTCATCGCCCGCGAAGGCAGCTTCACCCGCGCGGCCGCACAACTGGGCGTCTCGCAATCAGCGCTGAGCCACACCATGCGCACTCTGGAAACACGGCTGGGCGTGCGCCTGCTGACGCGAACCACCCGCAGCGTTTCGCCGACCGAAGCAGGTCAACGCCTGTATCAATCAATGGCGCCACGCTTCGATGAGATCGAACTGGAGCTTGCCGCGGTCAGCGAGTTTCGCGACACCCCGGCCGGCAGTGTGCGGATCTCGGCGTCCGAACATGCGGCGAACAATATTCTCTGGCCCAAGCTGTCGAAGGTGCTGCCTGACTACCCCGACATCAAAGTCGAGATCATTGTCGACTACGCCCTCACCGACATCGTTGCGCAACGCTTTGACGCCGGTGTTCGCCTGGGTGAACAGGTGGCCAAAGACATGATCGCCGTGCCCATCGGCCCTTCGCTGCGCATCGCTGTCGTGGGCTCCCCCCAGTACTTCAAAAACCGCCCGATTCCCATAACGCCGGGCGATCTGGCCGCGCACAACTGCATCAATCTGCGCCTGCCCACCCACGGCAGCCTGATGCAATGGGATTTTGAAAAGGACGGCCGCGAACTGAAGGCCCGGGTCGAGGGGCAATGGACATTCAACAGCAGCGTGCCGATCCTGCGTGCGGCGGTGGCTGGATGTGGTTTGGGGTTTCTGCCGGAAGATATGGTTGCCGGGGAATTGGCTGATGGCAGTCTGGTGCGGGTGCTTGAGGATTGGTGCCAACCCTTTGCGGGTTACCACCTTTACTATCCGAATCGTCGGGAGCAGTCGTCGGCGTTTGGGGTTGTGGTGGATGCGTTGCTCTATAAGGGCTGAATGAGCGTTATGGCTGCCATGGATTCAATCGGTTGACCCGGCCCATTGAGTCCTCGTGAGTCCGTAACACTGACACCAGGCGGGTACAGCGGAGAGCTTCAACTCGGCGTCATACAAGTGCGTCGCACCGATCTTCAGCGCAGCTTTTTGTGAGCGAATGTTTGTCGGCGCGATATGGAAATAGACCGTGTCATACACCTTGAAAGCATGCGCCAGCATCAGATCCTTCAACTCGCGATTGGCATCACCGCCCCACTTCGCCCGCACCAGAAAGGTGTACCCGATGGCGATACTCTCCGGCAGGTCGGGCGGTACGTAGTAGCTCGACATCCCGACAATCTGCCCGGACTCGCTATCGATGATGGTGAGCGCTTTGGCGGTGGCCAATCGAGCGGCGAAATACGCCTCAAATACTGGCCGTTCATGGCGATCATTGGCGGGATGACCGGCCCAGATGCCTGGATCACTCGCGGCCAGAAACATGTTCTCGAAATCACTGTCGGTCAGCGGTCGGAGCTTTAATGTGCTGCCGGACAGAACGGGTTGCCAGTTGAAGTCGTGCACGGTGGTGGTGTCCTTTCCGGAGGGCTTGGGGATGCAGCCAGTCTAGGGCAGCAGAGCGCCGGGGAAAGATCCAATACGACGGTTATTGAAGGAGCCATCGGAGGTTGTTTAAGGGTTTCGGCCTTTGCTGTTTAAGGACACTCAGCGTTACTTCCTCAAGGCTACAACGCCTTGCGTCATTGCCTACGACTACGCCAGAATCCGCCGGCTTGTGCGTCTGGGACGCGGGTTTTATCGTTTCCGGGTCACTGGAAAACAGTGATGGGGTTTGGTAGCCCGAGTTAACTAGTCGCATAGCGCGCCATTCGCAGACCTCCGCAGGTCTGTACTTGATGGTGGCCATGCGCAGGGCACTTTCGAGTGCGCCGGGTTCCTAGTTACCGGTCTACCAACCCGCGTATTGGCCGCCACCCTTCGTTTGGTAGCGAGGGTGAAGGCTCCTTTTCAATAATTAGGAGTTTCACCATGATCAAACCAACACCGAATCCCCCGGAAACCGATCCAGTCTCCCCCTACAAATTCCCCGATTCCCGAACCCTCAACGAAGCCGCCGAACGCGCGCTCGATCACTACCTCACACCGCAGCAACGGATCATGGGTAGCCACCACAAACACGACCCCATGTACCTGGCTAACCCGGCGTACGACACTGAATCCCTGCTAGCCAACGCCAGTGAATCATTGGGATCGGCGAGCGAGATGCTTAATAACTTTGCTGCGACGCTGGAGCCTGCTCATCGCAAAACCGCGATCGGGATTGCGCAGTTGGTGATGTTGAGTGAGTTGGCGGTGAATCAGGCGTTGGATCATGTTGAGGTGAAGAGCTAAGCGTTTGCCCTTTGTGGCGACCGGCTAGTTCGGAGCGACAGAGGGAATGAGTGCTGACCGAAGCTGCTTGGGTGACTGGCAGCTTTCGGCCAAAACCGGTCAATCCGAACAGTAGTAGTTGAGGCAATATTTTGTTCTCCCGTATCCTTCTTGCTGTAAGAAGACTGAGAGAACATAGAACCTTATTGACCGATGTATTCAAGCCACCTTACAGATCTACATCACCGGACAGAATAAACATGATGGCTCAAACACACAGCGTGGGCTTCGTCTACGTGCTCACGAATCGCGGGATGCCAGGCCTAGTAAAGATTGGTTTTACAGAAAGCCTTCCTGAAGACAGGGCAAAAAAGCTATATACAACGGGTGTCCCAACTGGCTTTGAAGTGGCGTTTCGCGCTGCAACATCTCGTCCGCGTGACTTAGAAACTAGAATTCACAAAAATTTGGAAAAGCATCGCTTTGATGAGGCTCGCGAATTTTTTCAAGTTGACGTCCATCAGGCGATCGAGGCTGTTCGTTTTGCCTTAATCGACATCGCTGGTATTGGAAGTTGGAAGAATAAGAAGCCGCATCTCTTAGTCGAAGACGACCGCTTAAGCTTGGCGCTCAAAGAGGGGCAGATTTTCGCGCTGATTTGCTTCGCTGATACCGCACAGCTTATATCTGGTCGCGCTGAGATACTCGATTTGTGGCAGGTGCATTCTGAGGGAGACATCCTAGAGATTTCTGCTGCCCACACATCAAGTCAAGTCGCCGGCTTCAGCGACGATGACCCTGGTAGTTCCGAGGATCCAGTTCCCTACCTAAATCGTGATCAAACAGCTACTAACGGCATGATTACCGGACGTGAGCGCCTGGTTTCTGGAGATCGACTTCTATGGATTGCTGCACCTGACGACGAAGAATGTTCTGCGTATGCCATTTTTGAGGCACGCACCCCTTGTCAGATTGTTAGCAGAACATGGCACCCCTCAGTGACAGCTGACGGAATTCCGCTGTTGTTGAACCACTTCACTTATGAGGCTGTATGGCCAGAGGCTTCCATTGCCATGCGCGAGGCCGTTGCGCTCCCAACACCTCGCGTCTGGGCGCCACACAGCGACTGCTCCGCAACAAGTGCAATCAACAATGAGCCACCGCCACCTGAATACTGGTTACCGCAATTGAAAGCACGCTTGAGCAAAAGTTACATAAAAAAGGGGACTGATTTATTTCTCAGAAAATAAATCAGTCCCCTTTTCTCTTCCGGCTTTGTAGGAACATCCGCTCAGTCGAAGTGGATCGCCCTACTCGCCTTGGGCGTCCGCCACTTCGATTCGGGTGATTCCGACCAGACTCGCCTGCTTGATAATCTCCTCGGGTGTGGAGTCTGCATCAGGCATGATCAGGCTGTTCTCGCCATCCCCGAAATGTAACTGCAACAAGTGCATGGCCGCGTCCTGAATGGGCAACTCAGGCTGCTTCAGTTCGAGCTGATGGGTACAGGGCTGGTCGTTGAACAGGTACGTGATCGTGTAATTGCGCATGGATGACACCCTCAGAATAGTAATCGGCACCTATCCCGACTGAGTGGTCATCTTATAGTTCAAGCAGATGACTGTTCATGAATTTCGATCCAGTCACCTGATCTGATCAGCCTCGCGACAAGGACTTCAGACGCTCCACCAGTGCGGCTTCAAAAATGATGTACAGCCGCTCGGCATCGCCGGCACGCAACGCCCCGCCGGTTTCCAGTCCCAGCACGAAGCCATCCGCTCGCGCCCCTGCCTTGACAGCAATGATCATCGAATCTGCCCGGACAATCTGCGCCAGCAGTCGATCAGCTTCACGCTGAATCTTCTCGCCCAACACTACGCCTTCCACATCGCCACCCAATACCTTCAATTCGACATCCAATAAACGACGCCGATAACCGCTGAAACCCAAATGATGGTCAACACAATCGAATAGCCAGCCAGTTGCTTGTCCATCTGCACCACTGCATCAATATGAATCTAAATGATGGGTCAGGATCGTTCAGCCCGCAACAACACCTCACATCGCCGTTGGGACCACAGGTTGCGCGATCATCTACGACTTGTAATAGAACCCGCTCCAGAAAGGACGGTCTGCTCTTTTATGACCTCTCGGAAGCAAATCCAATGTCCGCGCAGCGCAACCTGGTAATACTCGCTCGGGGTGGATACGCCTCCCGCGGAATGCTCTATTTGATCATCGGCATATTTGCCTTGATGGCAGCCCATGACTCGACAAAACCGAAGGACAGTCACAAGAGCCTGGAGGCCTTGCTGAGCCAACCGTTCGGCTATTTTCTGGTGGGACTTGTGGTCGCGGGTCTGCTTGCATTTTCGGCTTGGCGTGTCCTGCAAGCCGTACGCGATGTCGATCATCACGGCGTGCAACTCAAGGGGCTGGTGATTCGTGCAGGCCTGTTTGCAGGAGGTTTGGTCAACGGTGCTCTGGCGTTTTTCGCATTGGGCCTGCTGGTGAGCGGCACCCGAAGCTCGAGCCATTCAGGAGAGCAGACCAAAGATTGGCTGGCGCATCTTCTGTCGTGGGAGCACTCGAATTTATTGTTGTATCTGATCGCGCTCATACCACTGGGCGTTGGAGTGGCTCACATCATCAAGGGATGGAAGGCTTCGTTCGAAAAGTATTTTGAGGCCGACGACGAGGTCATGCGTTACGTCCGTCCGGTGTCACAATTCGGCCTGATCGCCCGCGGAGTTGTGTTTATAGAAATTGCTTTGCTGCTGGCAGTCAGCGGTTCCGCTTATCAAGCCATGGACCCACCCGGCATGAAGGAAGCGCTGGACGCACTCCAGAGTCTACCCGCTGGATGGCTTGTCTTGATGGTGATGGCCCTGGGGCTGATTGCCTTCTCGGTTTACAGTTTCTCTGAAGCGTGTTGGCGCAAGATAAACATGGATGTGCCAGGCGTAGCCAAATGAAAAGCCCGGCATTAAGCCGGGCTTTTGCTTGCGCCGCAGGTCCATCTATCTATTTGTTCAGGCCGCCATATTCGACCCGCTGAGACTTTTCTTCAGTGAAGCCTTCATCACTTCCATTTCCTTGCCCAACTCTTCGAGCTTGGCATTGCCCAGCAGCTTTTTGGCCTGAGGAAACATCTCGGTTTCCTCTTCCTCGATATGGTGTTCCAGAAGCTCTTTGACCACCTTCACGCGGCCGGCGAACTCGGGTGTAGAAGGATCGGTGGATTTCAGGTCTGGCAATACCAGTGAATCTACCGTGCGGTGTTCTTCTTTCGCCTCGTAGTACATCTCATCCTGCTCCTTACCGCCTGCTTCCTTGAAAGCCGGATACAGAATCTGCTCCTCGAGCTGGGTATGAATGGTAATTTCCAGTTCAAGCTTTTCCAGCAACTCCGCACGTTTTTTTAATGCGCGATCGGTGGATTCACTGAGTTGATTCAGGATGCCTTTAACTTTTTCGTGGTCAGTTTTCAGAAGGTCGATGGCGTTCATTTGAGGCCTCTATCACGGATTATTGTTCGCCGATCCAAGTCGGCAATTCTCGCGTTATTCCAGATAGATCCCGCATATTCTGTGCCAGCACCTCAGCCATTAAATGGCATTAAACATCAATGGCTTGCGCGTCATGATGGCCAAATATAGGCATGCACTCTGCATGAGTAGGGGTTGAGGTTCTTGCAAATAGCGGAAGCGCGCCAGTAATCGGCAATTGCTGCGAGAGGTAATAGCGATTGGATACAGACGGAGGACGCTAGGGCCAGTAGCCCTAGCTGATATCATTTTTTCTTGTTCGCCGGTTTTTCTGCTTTGTCTGATTTTTTAGCTTTGGTTGACTTGCTATCAGTTTTTTTTGCAGATTTTTTTGGTTCGGCGTCTTTTTTCTTGTCTTTCTTTTCAGACGATTTGGATAGCGCCGAGGCAGCCGCCGACTTTTTCGCCGGGGACGATTTTTTGTCTTTCAATTCCTTGGCATTTTTCGAGGACTCACCTTTATTTTTCTTTTCTTCTTTAGCCACGTCGACCACCTCTGGAAGTGCCGGTATTGGCACATTGCCTATGAAATTCTCCACAAGCTGATCATTAGGCGAGAGCGTCCTGAAGCGGTTCAAATTATTTGATACCGTTAAATGGCTTCATATATAACCGAACCAGCAATTCGTCTTTCAAAACATCAACGGAGATATCCATGAAAACCGCCCTGATCTCCGACACCCATAACCTCCTCCGCCCCGAAGCCCTCGCCGCGCTCCAGGGCTGTGACCAGATCATCCACGCCGGCGACATCGGCAACCCGGACATCCTCGCCCAACTGGCCAAAATCGCCCCCGTCCACGCCGTGCGCGGCAACAACGATCTCAACAGCCCGTGGGCCGAAAACCTCCCCGACCTCCTGACCTTCACCCTCAACGGCTGGCCAACCCTCCTCGTCCACGACATCGCCGACGTCCCCGCTGATCTCGATTCGGGCATCAAACTCATCATCACCGGTCACTCCCACAAACCCCGCATCGAATGGCGCGGTGAGCGTCTCTACGTGAACCCCGGCAGCGCCGGCCCTCGGCGTTTCAAATTACCGGTCACGCTGGCGATCCTCGAGATACAACCCGACCGTATCGAACCGCGCCTGATTTCCCTGCTGGATCCCCCCGCCTGAAACCGCTACCGTTCCCGCATCCAGAACAGGGAACCCACGCACCATGTCCATCGCCGACAACCTCCTCGCCTTCACTTTCGCCGCGACGCTGTTGACCCTGACGCCCGGTCTCGACACCGCGCTGGTGCTGCGCACCGCCACCGTCGAGGGCAAGCAGCAGGCGTTGCGCGCGGCGTTGGGCATTAACGCCGGTTGTCTGTTGTGGGGCGCGGCGGTGGCGTTTGGGTTGGGGGCGTTGATTGCGGTGTCGGAGCTGGCCTACAACCTGTTGAAGTATTGCGGCGCGGCGTATCTGGCGTGGCTGGGGTTGAACATGCTGCTGCGCCCTCGCCGCTCGCTGTCACCGGCCGAGGCCGACGGCAAGCCGGGGGCGAACTGGTTTTTCAAGGGCATGTTGGGGAATGTGCTGAATCCGAAGATCGGGATTTTCTACGTGTCGTTTCTGCCGCAGTTCATTCCGCAAGGCCAGCCGCTGGTGCCGTGGACATTCGGGCTGGTGAGCATTCATGTGGTGCTCGGGCTGATCTGGTCGCTGGTGTTGATTGGGGCGACGCAGCCGCTGTCCGGGTTCCTTCGGCGCGAGAAGGTGGTTCGCTGGATGGATCGCACCACCGGGATGATTTTCGTACTGTTTGCCGCGCGGTTGGCGTTCAGCAAGCGTTGAGGCGCCTGCGTTAAACACACCTTCGGTCGAGAGCTGCCACTTCATCAAACTCAAGACTTGCCCAACACATATGGATATCCGTATATTCGGACAACCATATGTACTCAAGGCATCGTCATGCTCAACCCCGCCTCCGTTTTCAAATGCCTCGCCGACGAAACCCGCGCCCGGGCCACGCTGCTGATCACCCGTGAAGGTGAGCTGTGTGTCTGCGAACTCGTCTGCGCGCTGGACGACAGTCAGCCGAAAATCTCCCGCCATCTCGCGCAGCTGCGCACCTGCGGTCTGTTGCTGGATCGCCGTCAGGGCCAGTGGGTTTATTACCGGCTCAACCCCGATCTGCCGGCATGGATTCGCACGCTGCTTGAAACCACGCTCGCCGCCAACACCGCCTGGCTGGAAGAAAACAGCGCGCGGCTGGCGGTGATGGGCGATCGCCCGCTCAATACGTCTGCCTGCTGCTGAGGATCGAAAATGCGCGTTCTATTCATGTGCACGGCCAACAGCTGCCGCAGCATTCTCTCGGAGGCGATGTTCAATCATCTGGCGCCAGCCGGTTTCGAAGCGGTCAGTGCCGGCAGCTTCCCCAAGGGCCAGGTGTTGCCGCGCAGCCTGACCACGTTGCAGGCGGCCGGTATTTCCATCGCCGGGTTGAGCAGCAAGGGCAACGAAGCCTTCGAAGACAACCCGCCGGACATCGTCATCACCGTGTGCGACAAGGCCGCCGGTGAAGTCTGCCCCGTGTATTTCGGCCCGGCGCTGAAAGCCCATTGGGGGCTGGAAGACCCGTCGGATGTGGTCGGCGATGAACGCACCATCGATGCCGCGTTCCACGCCACCCTCGCCCGAATCGAAACCCGCTGCCGGGCCTTCCTCGCCCTGCCCTTCGCCGAACTTGACCGTGATGCCCTCAAGCGCGAGCTCGACCGCATCAGCACGCTGTAACCGGAGCCGACATGACTGACCTGCCCAACCTCGATCCCTCACTGGTTCAAACAACCACGCGTGACGAAGGCGCCCACAAGCCGCGCATCCTGCTGCTGTACGGCTCGACCCGTCCGCGCTCCTTCAGTCGTTTGCTGGTCGAGGAAGCCGCACGGTTGCTGGAGCACTTCGGTGCCGAGACGCGAATCTTCAATCCTTCGGGTCTGCCGCTGCCGGACGATGCGCCAGGCGATCACCCGAAAGTCCAGGAACTGCTCGAACTGATGCAATGGTCCGAAGGCCAGGTCTGGTGTTCGCCCGAACGCCACGGTGCGATGTCGGCGGTGTTCAAGGCGCAGATCGACTGGGTGCCGCTGGCCCTCGGCGCGGTGCGCCCGACTCAGGGCAAAACCCTGGCGGTGATGCAGGTCTGCGGCGGTTCGCAGTCCTTCAACGTGGTCAATCAACTGCGCGTGCTGGGCCGCTGGATGCGCATGTTCACCATCCCCAATCAGTCGTCGGTGCCCAAGGCTTATCTGGAATTCGACGAAGGCAACCGCATGAAACCCTCGGCGCTGTACGACCGGGTGGTGGACGTGATGGAAGAGTTGGTGAAGTTCACGCTGTTACTGCGTGATCGCCCGGATCTGGTGGATCGTTATTCCGAGCGCAAGGAGTCGGCGGAAGAGTTGATGCAGCGGGTCAATCAGCGGTCGATCTGAAAGATTGAATAAAAACCGGCGCGATGATTCGCGCCGGTTTTTTTTTACATCACACGCTTACTTGTTGATCGACACGATGGTCGCTTTGCTGCCCTCCATCTGGAACGAAAACTTCACCCGATCGCCCACCGCCAACCCGGCCAGTTGTTCCTGAGTTGCCGCGAAGCCCATGGTCATCGGCGGCCACTGCAACGCCGCAACGGCGCCATGGGCGATGGTCACGGTGCGCTTCTCGACATCGATGGACTTGATCGTGCCCTCAGCATTCGCGGTCGGAGCCTGTTGAGTGGCGGGTTGCATCTGCATGCCCTGCATGTCGTCCATCTTCATGCCGGGCATGTCCTCGGCGTGGGCAGTCAGTGCAAACGCAACCAGCGTGCCCGCAACAGTGATCGGGATCAGTTTCATGAGGTTTTTCCTTCAGATTGGAGGGTTTCAACGGACAACTGCCGACGGCGCATCAGGCGATACGCCGCCGGTATGACAAACAGCGACAACAACGGCGCCGTGACCATACCGCCCACCATGGGCGCGGCAATGCGGCTCATGACTTCGCTGCCAGTGCCGCTGCCCAACAGAATCGGCAACAGGCCAGCGATGATTACCGCTACGGTCATCGCCTTGGGGCGCACACGTTGCACGGCGCCTTCGCGAATCGCCGCGATCAACCCGCGCTCGGTGTGATCGCCGAGGTCTTCGCGTTCGGCCCAGGCGTTCTTCAGGTAGAGCAGCATGATCACGCCGAACTCGGCCGAAACCCCGGCCAGTGCAATAAAGCCAACCCCGGTCGCGACCGACAGGTTGTAGCCCAGCAGATACAGGAACCATGCACCGCCGCTCAACGCGAACGGCAACGTGGCCATGATCAGCAGCGCTTCATCGAAGCGAGCGAACGTCAGGTAGAGCAGCACGAAGATGATCAGCAGCGTGGCCGGCACCACCAGTTTCAGCCGCGCATTGGCCCGCTCCAGAAACTCGAACTGCCCCGAATAGGTCAGGCTCATTCCGGGCTGCAATTTCACCTGTTCGCTGACGGCGTGACGCAGATCAGCCACCACCGAAGCGATGTCCCGCCCCCGCACGTCGATGTACACCCAGCCGGACGGCCGGGCATTCTCGCTCTTGAGCATCGGCGGGCCGTCCGTGACCTTGATCTTCGCCAGCATGCCGAGGGTGATCTGGCTGCCCGAAGGTGTGTAGATCGGCAATTGCTCCAGCGCGCCGGGCGAATCACGCCACTCTCGCGGGTAGCGGATGTTGATCGGAAACCGCGCCAGCCCCTCGATGGTTTCCCCGACGTTTTCCCCGCCAATGGCACCGGCGATGATGGATTGCACATCGCTGATGTTCAGCCCGTAGCGGCCAGCGGCGTTGCGGTCGATATCCACGTCGATGTAGCGGCCACCGGTCAGGCGCTCGGCCAGTGCCGAACTGACGCCGGGCAAACCTTTGGCCACCCGCTCGACAGCCTGGGTCGCGGCGTCGATCTGGGCCAGATCGTTGCCGGCGACCTTCACGCCGATGGGGCTTTTGATCCCTGTGGCGAGCATGTCGATGCGATTGCGGATCGGCGGAATCCAGATGTTGGTCAGGCCCGGCACGCGCACCACTCGATCCAGTTCTTCCACGAGTTTTTCCGGAGTCATACCCGGACGCCATTGATCGTGGGGCTTGAACTGGATCGTGGTTTCGAACATTTCCAGAGGTGCCGGGTCGGTCGCAGTTTCCGCGCGGCCGGCCTTGCCGAACACATGCTCGACTTCGGGCACGGTCTTTATCAGCCGATCGGTCTGCTGCAACAGCTGCGCGGCTTTTTGCGCCGACAAACCCGGCAAGGCCGAAGGCATGTACAGCAGATCACCCTCGTCCAGCGGCGGGAGGAACTCGCCACCGAGCCGCGAAATCGGCCAGGCCGCGCTGACGAATACCAACAGCGCCACCAGCAAAGTGAATTTCGGCCGGCGCAGTACCACGTCCAGCGCCGGCTGATAGATCCGGATCAGCCAGCGGTTGAGCGGGTTGTGGCGTTCATCCGGAATCCGCCCGCGAATCCAGTAGCCCATCAGCACCGGCACCAGCGTCACCGACAATCCCGCTGCTGCCGCCATGGCGTAAGTCTTGGTGAACGCCAACGGACCGAACAGCCGCCCCTCCTGGGCCTGCAAGGTAAACACCGGAATGAACGACAGCGTGATGATCAGCAAACAGAAAAACAGCGCCGGCCCCACCTCCGCCGCCGCGTCGGTCATCACCTGCCAATGGCGCTCGCCCTTGAGCGCCTGCCCCGGATTGGCCGCGTGCCACGCCTCGATTTTCTTGTGGGCGTTCTCGATCATCACCACCGCCGCATCGACCATCGCACCAATGGCGATGGCGATCCCGCCCAACGACATGATGTTGGCGTTCAAGCCCTGATAACGCATCACGATGAAGGCGATCAACACACCCACCGGCAACGAAATGATCGCTACCAGCGACGAGCGCAAATGCCAGAGGAAGATCCCGCACACCAGCGCGACGACGATGAACTCTTCGAGCAGTTTGTGGCTGAGATTTTCCACGGCGCGATCAATCAGCTTGCTGCGATCGTAGGTGGTGACGATCTCCACGCCGGGCGGCAGGCTGCTTTTCATGTCATCGAGTTTGGCCTTGACCGCCGCGATGGTCTCGCGGGCGTTCTTGCCGCTGCGCAGGATCACCACGCCGCCAACGGTTTCGCCTTGGCCATCCAGTTCGGTGATGCCCCGGCGCATGTCCGGCCCGGTCTGAACCGTTGCGACATCGCCCAGAGTCACCGGCACCCCGCCAGCACCGAGTTTTAACGGGATCGCCCGAAAATCATCAAGCGTCTTGAGGTAGCCGGAAGCGCGCACGATGAATTCGGTTTCGGCCATTTCCAGCACGGCTCCACCGGTTTCCTGATTGGCCTTGCCGATGGCTTCGCGCACCTGCGCCAGGGTGATGCCGAGGCTGGCCAGCCGCACCGGATCGGGCTGCACCTGATACTGCTTGACCATGCCGCCGACGGTGGCGACCTCGGCGACGTTGGGCAGGGTCTTGAGCTCGAACTTGAGGAACCAGTCCTGCAACGCCCGAAGCTGCGCCAGATCATGTCCACCGCTGCGATCCACCAGCGCGTACTGATAGATCCAGCCCACCCCGGTGGCATCCGGACCCAGTGCCGGTTTGGCGCTGGCCGGCAGGCGACTCTGGATCTGGCTCAGATACTCCAGCACCCGCGAGCGCGCCCAGTATTGATCGGTGCCGTCCTCGAACAGCACGTACACGAAGCTGTCACCGAAGAACGAATAACCGCGTACGGTTTTCGCCCCCGGCACCGAGAGCATGGTGGTGGTCAGCGGATAGGTCACCTGGTTCTCGACAATCTGCGGCGCCTGTCCGGGGTACGGCGTGCGGATGATCACCTGCACATCGGACAGATCCGGCAGCGCATCGATCGGCGTGCTCTGCACCGACCACACGCCCCACCCCGTGACAAACAGCGTCGCCAGCAGCACCAGAAAACGGTTGGCGACGGACCAGCGAATCAGCGCAGCGATCATGGCTGACTCCCCGAAACGTTCCCGTCTGTTTCAAGCGGCTCGGCGACGATGCCCTTGAGACTGGCCTCGGAATCGAGCAGGAACTGGCCGGACGTCACGACGTTCTGCCCTTCTGCCAGGCCTTCTAGGATCACCGTTCTGCCGGCGCTTTCCTGGCCGAGCCGCACCTCCACCGGGCGATAGTGCCCCGCGTCTTCCGCGAGCATGACCAAGTCGCGCTTGCCGGTGCGGATCACGGCTTCACTCGGCACCCACAATTGACTCTGCCCGGTCGAACGGTTCAGCCGCACTTGCGCCGTCATCCCCGGCCGCAAGCGGCCATCGGCATTGGACAGCTCGATCCGCACGCGCAGGGTACGACTGTCCGGGTTGGTGTCCGGCAGAATCGCGCTGACCATTCCGTTGAACACGCAGCCAGGAAAGGCCGACAGATGCGCTTCGACGGCCTGCCCCACGGCAACCGAACCGGTCTGCGATTCCGGCACCGCCACCGCGAGCCAGACACTGTTCAGCCCGTTGACCCGCGCCAGGGTTTCACCGCTCGCCACGGTCATGCCCGCCCGCACGTCGAGTTCTTGCAGTACGCCACCCAAAGGGCTGGTGACCGTCAGTTCGGACTGCACCTTGCCGCTGCGTTCCACCTGAGCGATCAGGCTCGACGGCATCCCGGTCAGGCGCAACCGCTGGCGCCCCGCAGCGATCAAGTCGGCATCGCCGCTGCGCCTGAGCGCCAGAAACTCGCTCTGGGCCGCCGTCCATTCCGGCACGAGGATGTCGGCCAACGCCGCGCCAGCCGTGAGCACATCCCCCGGAGCACGGGCGTAGACCCGCTCGACAAACCCGTTGGTACGCGCCTGGATCACCGCGACATCGCGCTCGTTGAACGCCAGCACGCCGCTCACATCGAGGCTCGAGGTGAAGGCGCCGCGACTGACCGGCGCCACACGCAGACCGAGGTTCTGACTCAACCCCGGATCGATGCTGACGGTCGCACTGTCCTCCGCGCCGCTGGCGTATCGCGGCACCAGTTGCATGTCCATGAAGGGAGACTTGCCCGGTTTGTCGAACTTCTGCTGCGGGAACATCGGGTCATACCAGTACAAGGCCTTAGGCTCAGTGCTCGGCGCCGGAGCTGCAGCCGTTCCACCATTCATTCGTTGATAGGCCAATCCGTAACCGCCACCCACGCCCACCGCCAGCGCGAGGCCGGCCAGCCACACACCGTTCCATTGTTTAAGGTTCACAGGCTGGTCTCCCCATAAGCGAAATGCAGGCGCGCAGCAGTCAGTGCGCGCTGTTCTTCCATGTCGATCTGTTTGAGGCGGGCCTCGATGAGTTCGCGGCGAGCGCTGACCACCGCATTCAAATCGCCCTTGCCGGCGCGATAACTGGCCAGGCTCAGATCGACTTTCTCTCTGGCCAGCGGCACCAGGCTTTCCTCGGTGCGGCGCACGGCCCGATCGAGGCGCTGGTAGTCGGCCAACTGGTTCTCAAGCTGTTCGGTGTGCTCGCGGGACAAGGCCTCGCGCTCGGCTTGCAGCTGGCTGACCTCGGCCTGTCTGGCGGCGATTTTCGGGTTCTGCCGCGTCTCGGGAAACAGCGGCAGATCCCAGGAAAACTGCACGCTGACCATGTCGCCAAACTCACGGCCCCGGTGCTGGTAATCCACTTCCCAGCTCCAATCGGACTTTTTCTCGGACATTGCCTCTTGCACCCTGGCCTCGGCTTCGCGGGTCATGGGGGCGAAAGCGGCCAGTTCAGGATGGTGTTGCAGCTGATGATTGAAGGTCGAGGCATCGACCGGCCACGCGGGCAAACCGCCCTCGGGCTTGTCGTTGGCTGCGGTGCCGATCCAGCGTTTGAGCGCGGCTCGGGCCTGGGTGCGTTCAAGGGTCAGATTGTCCTGTTGCTCGGCGAGTCGGGCCGCTTCCTGCTTCGGCGTCACCGCGTCAGCAGGTTGCGCGCGGCCACCGGCAATCTGCGCCCGGACGGTCTCGCTCAGCAGACGGTTTTCCTTGAAGAGGTCCTGGAATAAAGCCTCTTTGCGCTCGACCGAATAGCCGCTGATCCACGCCAACGCCGTCGCCTGGCGGACCTTTAAACGCTCGACACGTCGCTCGGCCGCCGCGCGTTCGATGGCTGCGTCGGCAACCTCAACGCGCGCCTTGCGCTTGTCTGCGTTGGGCATTTCCTGCCGGTAACCGACCATTTGCATGGTCATGAAGTCCTGATCGAGGCTCCAGCGATCCGGGCCGCCCACGGGGTAGTTCTGCAAACCGAGCACAAGCTTGGGATCGGGCAACTCGCCCGCCGGAATGGCCGCGCTGCTGGCGGCCTGGATTTTCTGGTCTTGTGCGGTCAGCGACGGCGCATTGTTTTCGGCCAGCCGCAGCGCTTCATCGAGTGTCAGCGCGACGGCGAAACCCGGCCACGCGAGCACGCTTGCCGCAAGGCCGGCCAACAAAGGCCAACCCGTGCAATTGCACTTGAATGTCATGTTTACGATTCCTGTGATCGTCCACTGCGCGCGGCGTAAAACACGCGCACAGCCAAATCACTCCGCCTGGGCGGAATGAGCTTCAAGGGAAGACAGGAATCAGGTGCGGGGCGGTCGCCAGACCCCGGACGGGGCCGCTACGGGCAGGGAATCACTGAAGAACGAATGCGTGACGGGACTGAACACGGTAACGGGCGGCTTAAGGATCGCGACTTGCAGCAGGCCGCCGGTCTTGCACTCCTGCCCGGGTTTGCAGGGGGAGCCATGGTCGGCAGGACTCTTCATGTCCTGGCAGCAATCCATGTTCATGCCGTCCATCATCGCCATGCCCATGGCTTGCATCGGGCAGGGTTCTGTCGGTGCCTGCACGCCCGCCATCCCGCTGAGGGGAAGCGCCAGGCTGATCAGGAAAACGAGACAAAACCGCAGATAGCGTTTCATGGCCGGGAGTCTAGTCGTGAAAACGGGTGCCTACAATCGGCTGCCCGGCGATCTCACAGGACACGCATTAAGCCAGGATTAGCAGCAGAAAATGATGCAGCAGGCGCCCGATCACCTAACCTCAATGTTTGTGTGATCAACCGGAATCGGCCAGTCCCATGCGTAATGCATTGAAGTCATTGATGTTCGTCGCCCTGATCCTGCTCGGCTCCGGGGTTATGGCGGTGTCGGCTGCCGATTTGCCTGGCACACCGGATGTCAGCACCGGCGCCCCGCTCCCCGGCGTCACGCAAAGCGATCTGCAGGCCCTGCAACTGCGCCTCGACGGCCTCAAGCAGCAGATCTCGTCCGCCAACAATTACAACCAGCTCGAAGGCCCGCAGGATCGGGTGCAGACGTTCATTCTGGACATCGATCGGCTGTCGGCCTCGCTGTTGCCGCAGCAGGCGCAACTGACCGTACAACTGGGCGTGCTCGGTGCCGCGCCGGCCGAAGCAGTCGCCGCCGAACAAGCCGATATCGCTGCGCAACGGGCGACGTTGATCGAGCAGAAAACCAAAGTCGATACGGCGCTGAAGAACCTCGCCACCCTCAAGCAAAGCGCCACGGACCTGATCACCCAGATCGCGGGCATCCGCCGCACGTTGCTCGAAAGCGAACTGACGCTCAGCACCCACAGCATTCTGAATCCCGGCTTCTGGACGCCCCTTTTCAATCCATCGGCGGATGACCGCCAGCGCCTGCGGTTTTTCGTCGAACAGGTGCAACAGACCGGCGCCGAGGCGTGGCAACCCGGCCAGCGTTTTTACACCGCCCTGCTGGTGGTGCTGGCCTTCATCGTCTGGACGCTGGGCCGGCGACTCGCCGACCGCTGGCTGGCGTGGGTATGCATCCACCGCATGCCGGAGGGTCGGCTGCGCCGCAGTTCGCTGGCGTTCGCCTCGGCACTGGCGACACTCGCGACCACCGCCATCGCCCTGCAACTGCTGTATTACGCCTGCACCCGTCACGTGCCGTTGCCGCCGATGCTGGCAACGTTTTCCGATGAGTTCGAGAAAGTCGTTTACGCCTGCGTCCTGATCACCGGTCTGAGCCGCGCCTTGCTGTCCACCGAGCACCCGTCGTGGCGGCTGCCGGCGGTGGCCGACGAGGTCGCACACACGCTCCAGCCATTCGCGCGGATCCTGGCCGCGACGCTGTTGGTGCTGGTCACGGCGGTGCAGGTCAGCAATGCCTCGGGCATGAGCAGCCAGATCGTGATCGCCGGGCGCGGGGTGATTGCGATAGTGGTGCTGGGCATCGTCACGACGTTGCTGATGCGTGTCGGCAAGGTGCGCAAGGTCTTGGTGGCGGCCGGGGATACGCAGGTGTCGGGCAACACCTTCGCTGGCGTGATTTACACCGTCGCCACCCTGGCGATGGTGCTGTCGTTCGGCGCTCTGCTGACGGGGTATGTGTCGCTGGCGCGGTTCATCACCTATGAACTGGTGTGGGCATTTATCGTGTTCTCGGGTTTTTACCTGCTGATGCAGTTGCTCAAGGACAGCTGCGAGTACTTCTTCTCACCCCGCCATTCAAGCGGCAAGGCGCTGAAACAGCTGCTCGGCGTGGGGGATCGACGTCTCGAACAGGCCTCGACCCTGCTGGCCGGCTTCGGTCGGGCTGCGCTGTTGCTGTTGGCGGTCATCACCCTGTTCGTCGGCGGGATCGGCACCACCCTGGGCCAGCTGGTCAACAATATCGGCACGATCCTCGGCGGCGCCGGACTGCGCAAACTGAACATCGTCCCCGGCCATTTGCTCAACGCGATGCTCGCGCTGCTGATCGGCATCTACCTGATCCGCGCCCTGCGCCGCTGGCTCGACAACGAGTTTCTGCCCAAGACCGACATGGACCCGGGCATGTGCGCCTCGCTCAGCACGCTGTTTTCCAACATCGGTTATGCGGTGGTGATTCTGCTGACCCTGTCATCGCTGGGCGTGCAATGGACCAACCTGGCGTGGATCGTCAGCGCCCTGTCGGTGGGCATCGGCTTCGGCTTGCAGGAGATCGTGAAGAACTTCGTCTCCGGGCTGATCCTGCTCACCGAACGCCCGGTCAAGGTCGGCGACCTGATCAGCATCAGCGGCGTCGAGGGCGACATCCGCCGGATCAACGTGCGCGCCACCGAAATCCAGCTAAGCGACCGCTCGATCGTGATCGTACCCAACTCACAACTGATCTCGCAGAACCTGCGCAACGTCACCCTCGGCGGCAGCGCCCAGGGCGTGGCGACGCTGGAGCTGATGTTCCCGCTGGATATCGACCCCGAACAGGTGCAGAACCTGCTGTTCGACACCTACAAGGAACACGAAACCATCCTCGAAAAACCGGCGCCGTTCGTGCGCTTCAGCAAGCTGACGCCGGACGGGATTACGTTGACGGTGACCGGGTATGTCGCCAGCCCGAGGATTGTCGGGACGACCAAGAGTGATTTGCTGTTCGAGATTCTCAAGCGGCTGGGGGCTGCGGGGATTGAGCTGGCGAAGCCGCCGAGTACCTGAGGGGGTTGCGGTTCATCGCCCGATGGTTTCAGAAGTCAGTCACGGTTGTACCTGCAATGCTCTCGGCAAAGCCGGCACCGAACACGCGGGCCGGCGTTTCAAAACCCGGTCGCCGCTCCCCCTCCATCACTCGACGCGCGGCCGCCACTGCCGCCAACGGGGTGTAGGTATAGCCATTGACCGTTTCAATGACCGACCGCGCGGCGCTGCTATTGGCGCCCGAGACTTCTGCCACCGCACGGGCGCGGTGAGCCGCACGCTGTTCGGCGCTGGGGCCGTCCGGCAACAGCGACAAATCGCCCTCGGGAAACGCATCGCCACTGATGTGCACGTACATGGCGATATCGGGAATGCCGGTGGAATGCCAGCCCGTGACCAGATCACCAAACGACAACGGCGCGCACAGCACGGGCCCGTCACCAAAATCGAAAGACCGGGGCTGTGCGTCGGGCGTGGCGATGAGTTGTCCGTCAACCCGGGCCAGCAAACCTGCGTCAATAATCTCGCCGACACTCAGAGCCGATCCGCGCGACATGGAGCCTGCTACCTGCAGCGCAATTTTCAGCGAATGTGGTGCCTGCACGCGTCGAGCGACATGCATCGCCAGACAATCGGTCGGCACCACATCCCAGCCGACGCCGGGCAACAACATGACACCGGCCTTCGCGGCCTCGGCGCCCAGCTGCTCGGCCCGTCGATAGACATTGATCTCTGCGGTGATGTCCAGATAGTCCACCCCGGCCCTGATACACGCCTGCATCAACACGTCCGCCGTCTGCGCGAACGGCCCTGCAAAGTTCAGCAATACCGCAATGCCCTCCAGAGACTCCGCTGCAAGGGTCTCAGGTGCGAATACTCGATAAGGCACATCCAGTTGCGCCGCGAGGGATTCGATTTTTTTTGCCGTACGACCGGCAATGACGACGTCCAGGCCCAGCGACCGGGCATGCTCCGCCGCCATGCGCCCGGTGTACCCCGTCGCCCCATAGATCATTAATGTGCTCATTGGCCGTGCTGCCATTTTTTGTAGACGAATTCGAGGCTGTAGCCGTCCGAATCGAGGACGTTGGCCGCGTAGTAATCGGGGTCGTAGTGCAGGCGTGCGCCCGGGGCGCCGTTGTCGACAGCACCGCTTTCGATGGCCGCTGCGTAGGCAGCGTCGACCTGCGCCGTGTTGCTCGCGACGAAGCCAACATGCACGGCCCGCCCCTCTACTACGCCCTCACGCAACCAGAAAAACATCCGGCCGTTGGCACCGAATCCCTTCAGGTCTGGATGCCCTGGTGGGCCGTCCTTGCCGTCGTAATCGAGCCTTGCGGTGATGCCCAGTGGAGTCAACACTGCAGTGTAGAAAGCAATCGAGCGTTCAATGTCGCTGACCGACAGAAAAATATGATCAAGCATGATGCCACCTCGCATTCGGGTATTGATTCAGATGAAGTAACCGCCCGCGACCTCAATGGATTGAGCATTGATCCAGCCGCTCTCATCAGACAGCAAGAGGGCAATCACCCGAGCGACGTCCTGCGGCTCGCCCACCCGACCGAGCGCTGTTTGCGAAGCGAGCAAGGCCTCGAACTCGTCATTCAGACCGCCGCCCAATTCAGTGCGGATCGCACCCGGCGAAACCGCGTTGGCCCGAATGCGACGATCCGCAAATTCCTTGGCCATGTAACGCGTCAGCACTTCCAGTCCGCCCTTGGCAGCAGCGTAAGGCGCGACTCCGGGCATCGCGACGCGAGTGGTGGCGCTGGTCAGATTGACGATACTCGCGCCCTCTTTCATCAGGGACAGCAGGGTCTGCGTGAGAAAGAACGGCCCTTTGAGGTGGGCGTTCAACAGACCGTCGAACTGTGCCTCGGTGACTGTTTCCAGCGAATTGAACAGGCCGTGGCCGGCGTTGTTGACCAGCCCGGATAGCCTTTTTTCGCCCCAAGTAGCCTGGAGTGCGTGAACGACCTTCTGGCGGAAATCGTCGAACTGACTGACGTCGGCAACGTCCAGTTGAAGCGCCACGGCGGTGCCACCCGAGACTTGAATGCGCTGGACGACCGAAGCTGCCGCCTCGGCATTGCGCTGATAAGTCAGGATGACGCCCATACCGAGTCGTGCACACTCCTCGGCCGCACTGGCGCCGATGCCACGGCTGCCGCCGGTAATAACGATAACGCTCATGCGCTGCTCCACTGTCATTTGAGTTGAAGCACCACAGTAGCCATCGGCCGGGCGGCGAGCGCAGCGGTTCCTCTTCGAAACCTGCCTGTTTCTGCTTTTTGCTTGCGCGGGTGTATCCGTGTGGGGTCAGATGCACGGCATGAACAGCCAACTGACAGAACTTCGCGCCCTGGCCCGAAACGCGCAGAACCGCCGCACGGAAACAGGCATTCCACGGGTTGCCATGGTTCAGGGTGAAATCCCTGAACACTTGCTGGCGGCGGTTTACCAACCGATGATCAACCTGATCCTGCAAGGCAGCAAATCCATGACCATCGCCGACCGTACGCTGCATTACGACCCGGCGACCTACTTTGTCATGTCCATCGATCTGCCGGCCGTCGGCCAGGTTCACCCCTCTCCCGCTGGCGAGCCGTACCTGGCAGTGAGTCTGACGCTTGATCCGGTTGTCTTGACGACGCTGCTGGCCGACCTGCCCAAACCTCTCGGCCAACACGAGCAGGACGCCGGTTTTTCGGTGGCGGCTGTCACCCCGCCCTTGATGGATGCCTGGGTGCGGATGCTGCGTCTGATGGGCCAGCCTGAAGAGATCGCGGCACTGGCGCCGGTCTATGAGCGGGAGATTCTGTACCGTGTCCTGCAAGGCCCCCATGGCTGGATGCTGCGGGACATCGCTGCCCCCGACAGCGCCATGGCGCGCGTCAACCTGGCCATTGCGCACATACGGCAGGACTTTGCCGAACCGATCCGGGTAGACGACCTGGCCCGGCTTGCGTCAATGAGCGTGTCCGCCTTCCACCGACACTTCAAAGCCGTTACGGCGCTGAGTCCATTGCAGTATCAAAAGCGGGTTCGTCTGCTACAGGCCCGGACGCTGATGGTGGCGAGTACCAGGAATGTCACCCAGGCGGCGTTCGAAGTGGGGTATGAAAGCGCTACACAGTTCAGCCGTGACTATGCACGGGTGTTCGGTTTACCACCGTCGCGGGACGCGGCGCGGATACTTGGGGAAACCCGAAACGGTTGAACCCCGCTCAATCAGTCCTCGGTGACAGCACTTGCTTCGGGGGTCGCTTCAGCCGCCATTTTCAGGCGATCCGCCTTGCTGATGTACTTCGGTTTGTTGCTCTTGGGTGCCAGTTTGGCGTTGGCCTTTCTGGATTTTTCCTTGAAGAGCTGTTGCAGTTTTTTCTGACGGTTCATGGTGATTTGGCCTGCTTGAAAGTTGTTGGATGATATCAGCTTCAATCCGTTACTGATCCCAGAGTACCCCTCACACGCAATCGAGCCTGTCACGCAGAAACTCGATGAAACGTTGCGTCTTGGCCGGGAGCAGTCGCGTCTCTGTCAATGCGTAGACCGAAACCGGTGGTGCCTGCCATTGCGCCAGCACTCTGCGCAATGTTCCGCTCGCCACATCCTGGACGGCGATACCCTCCGGTAACAGCGCGATCCCCAGATCCAGAGACGCCATGCGCCGGAGCATGCCCACACTGTTGAGTTCAAAACGTCCTCCGACCTCCACCTGTTCGCTCCCGGTTTCACTGATGAGTGTCCAGTGGTCAGAACCGGAGCCACGCATTCTGAGGCATTCATGATTGATGAGTTGGGCAGGTTGCTCCGGTTCCCCGAACAGTTCGAGATACCGGGGCGATGCGTAAAAAGCACGCTTCATACTCGCCAACTTGCGGGCAATCAGGTTTGAGTTCGGCGGTTCGCCCATCCGAATGACGATGTCGACCGGGTCGCTGACCAGATCCACCTGCCGTGGTGTGAGTTCAAGATCGAAGCGGATACCCGGATACTCACGGGCAAACTCGGCAATCAGCGGCGCCAGATAGATAGTGGCGAAGTCCACCGGCATCGAAACCCGCAGCAAACCACTGGGCCGGGCAAGCATTTCGCCCAATTGCTCATGGGCCAGTCTCGCCTCTTCCACGATCCGCTTGCAGCGCTCGAAATAAAGTTGCCCGGCCTCCGTCAACTCGATCCGGCGTGTCGTGCGGTGCAACAGACGCAAGCCGATGGCCTTCTCCAGGCCACTGATGCGCCGGGAAAGCGTTGAGTTGGGCATGCCCAGCGACTCCGCCGCCCCACGAAAGCCGCGCATTTTCACAACTTCCACAAACAACGCCATGTCGTTCAGGTATTCCAAAAAGATTGCTCCATCAGTGGATCAGTCATTTCAATTTTGACGGATTTATCCCGAATTTGAATTGACTGATGATAGCTCCATCACTACTGAGGAGCACCGCGATGAACCCACTTTTTTCTGAAATCCAGATCGGCCGTCACACCCTCTCCAACCGTATCGTCATGGCACCCATGACGCGTTCGCGCGCCGATGATGACGGTGTACCGACGGATCTGGTCGCGACTTACTACGGTCAGCGCGCCAGTGCCGGGCTGATCATTTCCGAAGGCGTGTTTCCCGTTGCTCTCGGCAAGGGCTACGTCCGAACGCCGGGTATCGCAACTGCCGAACAGATGGCGGCCTGGAAGCAGGTCACGGACGCCGTGCATGCCCGTGGCGGTCGCATCTTCATGCAACTGATGCACTGCGGACGGGTTTCCCACCCTTCATTGCTCGCCAATGGCGCTCAGCCGCAGGCACCTTCTGCCATCAAGGTAGAGGGGCAGACCTACACCGCCAACGGTTTGCAGGATTTCGTCGTCCCGCACGCCTTGACCATCGTCGAAATCGCTGCCGTCGTTGAGGGCTATCGCCAGGCTGCACGCCGCGCGATCGAGGCGGGTTTCGATGGTGTCGAGTTGCATGCGGCATCCGGTTATCTGCCGGAGCAATTCTTGTCCACTGGCAGTAACCAGCGAGATGACGAATATGGCGGCCCGGTTGAAAACCGCGTCCGCTTCGTGCTGGAAGTGCTCGCCGCCATGGCGGATGAGATTGGCGGTGACCGCGTCGGCATCAAGATTTCGCCCGAAATGAACTTCAACGACATCGTCGATGCCAACCCGCAGGAAACCTACACGCACCTGGTCGAACAACTGCGCGCTTTCAATCTCGCTTACCTGCATGTCGCGCTGTTCGGCGCCACGTTCGACTACCACGCAGCGCTGCGACCTCTCTTTACCGGGCGCTACCTGATCGGCAGCGCTCTCGACAAAAATACCGCCGAATCCCTGATTTCCAGTGGCCAGGCCGATGCGGTGGTGTTTGGCAGTGCGTTTATCGCTAACCCTGACTTGCCCGAGCGTTTGCGCAGTGGTGCCGAGCTGAATACTGCGGACAAAAACACCTTTTACGCCCCGGGCCCAGAAGGCTACATCGACTACCCGACCCTGTCCGTAGAGGCTTGAGGAACACCGCCATGCTCACCACCGCACGTTTGCAGCGCATGAACCACGGCAGCCGATTCAGGGCGTTCACCCTGCGAGGCGATCGGCATGCGAAACCGATCGACCCGTTTTTGGGCGTCGATCACGCCTGGATCAGCGGACCGACGTTTCCGGCCCACCCTCATGCAGGGTTCTCGGCGGTGTCTTACCTGTTTATGGATTCGCAAACCGGTATCGATAACCAGGACTCACTGGGCAATCGCAACCTGATCCAGCCCGGTGGTCTGCACTGGACGGCGGCGGGCAATGGCGTCGTGCACGAAGAAGTTCCGGCCGAGCCCGGCAAGACCGTTCACATGCTGCAGATTTTTATCAATCTGCCGGAGGACAAACAGTCGCAAGCACCGTTTGCCTTCAGCGTTGAATCTCAGGAGGTGCCGGTCGTTCATTCGCCGGGCGTGAAGGTTCGAGTGCCTCTGGGCAGCTTCCACAACGTTGTGTCTCCTCTATCGCTGCCAACCGACGTGCGACTGCTGGACATATCACTGGAGGCCGGGCGCGAACTGAGTGTGTCGATTCCCGAAGGTCATGTGGCGTTCGTCATGCCCATAGACGGCGAAGTGTCTGTCGATGGCCACCCCTTCGATCTGTCCGATCCGAAAGTACCGGTCAATCTCCCGCAAGGGGCGGATCGTAGAGTCACCTTGAGTGCGCCGACCGGCAACGCCAAGGCCGTCGTTTTCTCAGGCACGCCCTTGAACCAGCCGGTGCATTGGCAGGGCCCGATGGCGCTCGCTTCTTCAGAAGCCCTGACCGCCGCCGTGGCCCGCTATCAACGGGGTGATTTTGGAAATCTGAATCTTCGCTGACTCCACCACCGGGGGCATTCCCCCCCTTTCAAATGCCAGGAGAACCACCATGACGTACGAAAACTTCAGTGCCGACAATGCTGCCCTTCTGCTGATCGATCACCAGGTCGGGACCATGGGCTGGGCCAAATCGATGGCTTTCGAAGAACTCAAACGCAACGCCCTGATGCTCGCCAAGGCCGCGCGCATTCTGAAAATGCCCGTCGTGTTGACCTCCAGCATGGAAGAGCACGCACAAGGTCCGCTCCTGAGTGAGCTTGAGCAGATCCTGCCGGCTGAGTTTGCGAGCCGCATCAAACGCCTTGGCATCGTCAACGCCATGGACGACGAACACTTCGCCGCCGCAGTGAAGGCGACCGGTCGCCGTAAACTGATCATAGCCGGCGTCACCAACGACGTCTGCACCGTTTACCCGGCGCTCTCGCTGGTGCGTGATGGTTACGAAGTCCAGGTCGTCGCCGATGCCGGTGCGTCACCAACCAAAGCAGCCGATGACATCGCGTTGCGCCGCATGGACAAGGCCGGTGTCACGCTGACCAGCACCAACCAGTTGATTGCCGAACTGGCCGGTAGCTGGGCGACGCCTGAGGGTGGTGAATTGGTGCAGGTGTTGATGGAGTCTTTCGGTAGCTGATCGCGCTGGAATCATTGCCCGGTGTGGCGCTGGCAGGCGCAGCACCGGGCAAACCTGACTTCGGACAGGATCGCCCTCATTAGCATCTCCGAGAGTTTCACCCCAGCACGTCAGTGATCCAGCGCACCTGCTGCTTCAGATCCTGCACCTTTTGCTCGCATACCCCATGCCGAGCCCGAGCGAAGTGGCTCAGCGTCTGCTGCTTGTGCCGCAACCGATGCTGCCACTTGCTGACAAACGCAGGACTGCGCGTCTGCAACTGCAGCGGCCCGAAGTACAGTTCTTCGGCGGTATAAGTCACCGGCTCGCCTAGCTCGGCTACGATGATTTCGTAGTCGAAGCGGTTTTCGTGCAGCACGTCTTCGCAGAGGATTCGATAGCCGTTGTCCATCAGCCATTGGCGCAGCGGTTGTTCGCCGCCGTTGGGTTGCAGGATCAGACGTTCGCGGCCGCTCAGGCGCGCCTTGCCGCCTTCGAGAATGTCGCGGATGGTCTCGCCACCCATGCCGCACACGGTAATTGCCGTGATCCCGTCCGCCGGCTCGACGGCCATCAAGCCATTGGCCAGGCGCACAGTGACCTGCTGCTCAAGATCGTTTTCGCGCACGGTGCGTTGTGCCGAACGGAACGGCGTCTCGGCCATCTCGCCCGCCACCGCCGCCGCGATCGCGCCACGGCGCATCAGGGCCACCGGCAGGTAACCGTGATCCGAGCCGATATCGGCCAACCGCGCACCGGCGGGCACATGCGCCGCCACCCGCTCCAGGCGCATGGACAATGTCTGTTCGTTCAACCGCAACCCCTTTCACTCTGAACGCCCGGCACTGGTGACCGGATCGGGGCGCGATTCTGGGGGGCAACGGCGGGGATTTCAAATGCGCGTGGTCGGATTCGTCGCTAAGGCACCGGTCAACTCGTTTTACGCGTCAACCACGCGCCCCAGAACAGGCTGCTGAAAAACCGGGTGGCCTCGCCGAATCCGGCCCCATGCAACAGCTTTTGAACCGCCGCCTCGGAATGGGGAGGATCGGCGCCCTGGAGGATTTTCCCCAGTTTGGCCTTCACCTCATCGGCGCTGGCACCGTTCTGGCGCCAGCGCTGCGCCCACGCTTCCAGCAGCAACGGCTGGCTGGCATACGCGTAGTGATTGCCGGCCACGATCAGCGGAGCTCCCGGTTTCAAACGCGCCCGAATGGATTGCAGAAGCGCTCGTTTGGCCTCATCGCCTTCCAGATGATGCAGAACGCCGATCACCGTGGCCGCGTCGTATGACTCATCGGCAGGCAAATCATCGACCGACCCGAGATGCAGATCCGTTCGTTCAAGCAAGTCATGCGACCGCAACTGCTCGGTCGCCGCCGCCAGCATCGGCTCGGAAGGATCCACCGCCATGAAGCGCCAGCCAGGCTCCAGACTTCCCATCGCGATGATTTCCTGGGCTGTCCCGCCTGCGCCAACCGCCAGAATCCGCGCCGAACCTGCGTTACCGAGACTGGCGGCCAGCATGCACGCGGCTAGGTCATGGCAAGCGTCATAGCCCGCCAGCGCAATGCGGCTTTGCTTGCCATATTCATTGGCGCGGGAGGTGTCGAATTTTTCAGTAGAGGAAGCGTTCAAGGGCATTTCTCCGTGTCCTTGAATCACCCTACGTCACGAAGATTGATAATAGAAATTCATTGATTTTATGCGGTGCATTCCTGTCAGGAATGCGGAAGGTGACGATGCCTAGACCAACACCGTCAACCAAGCCGACAGCAACAACAAAAACGCCAGCCCGGTATTCATGCGCCTTAATGCCCGTGGCGAGCCAAAGAACCGCGCACTGCCCGCGCCCAGCAGCGCCCACGCCGTCATGCACGGCAGGCAGACCATTAGAAAAACCGCCGACAACAGCAGCATCCGCGCGCTGTCGTCACCGTTGCCGCCAAACACACTCACCACCGCCACGGCCATCATCCAGACCTTGGGGTTGATCAGTTGCAGGCCGGCGGCGCCGAATACGTTGAAGCCGTCATCATTCGACGTTGAGGACTCCAACGATGGCGGCGTGCTGCGAAAGATCTGCCATGCCAGCCAGCTCAGCCACAACACCCCGGCCCAGGCCATCGCCTGCTGCACACGGGGATAGCGCAGCAAGGTTTCCCCCACGCCGAGCCCGACCACCAACACCACCAGCGCCGCCGACACACACGCGCCGAAGATGATCGGCACTGTCGCCGTCAGACCGCGCCGCGAGCTGTGGCTCATCACCAGAATATTGGTCGGCCCCGGGGTGATCGAGGCGACGAAGGAAAACAGCAGAAATGGCAACAACGATTCCATGACAGGACTCCCGAATCAGAACAGGAAGTCATGGTCGCGGTTGTGCGGGTTTCAGTCTGGAAGGTTTGAGCAGCGCTTGCGGTAATCCGCCGGCGTCAGGTGATAGGCACGGCGGAACCAGCGCCCAAGATGGCTCTGATCGGCGAAACCGAGGGCGCTGGCGACGGTGGCGGGTGTTTCGCCGCGCGCCAGCAACTGCCGGGCGCGGGCCAGGCGCAGTTGAATCAAATAGGCATGTGGCGCCAGCCCGAAAGCCGCCTTGAACGCACGAGTCAGTCGAAAGCGATCGACCCCGCAGGCCTGAGCCACGTCGTCCAGCCCGATGTCTTCGAAGGCGTGCGCATGCAGATAGTCCCGCGCCACTTGGGCCACCCGTGGCAGGCGCGGATCGAACGGCTGGCGCTTGCGCCAGTCGAGGTGCGACGTCAGCGAACCGAGCAAAGTGTCGATGGCGGTCTGGCGCACGATGCGCAAGTCGCCTTGATGCAGGGCGTTGAAGGCCTGATTGATGGCGGTGGACAGGCGCGAATCCTGGCTCAGGGTATCGGTGAATCCGAGCTGGCTGTTGTCCGGTGCGTGTTCGAACAGCACGCGCAATTCGCGCTCCAGCCAGTGCGGATCGAGATAAAGCATGGAATAGGTGAAGCCCTCCTCCGTCGGCGCGTGCCCGTCGTGGATCTCCCCCGGCTCCAGCATGAAAATCTTGCCCGGCGTACTCAGATGGCGCACGCGCCGGCAATGAAACTGCTGCACGCCCTGCTCGGTGACGCCCACCAGAAAGCTGTCATGCCAGTGCGGATCGTAGGCATGGCCCTGGAAATGGGCACGAATCGACTCGATCCCGGTGTCGGCATCCTGGGACAGCTCGATCCAGTTGCGTTTGTCCACGCAAGGCTCCGAAGGCAGTGTTGGTCGTTGAGGACGTCTACGTTACCGCGACTTTGCCGATCGGTTTAGAACATTTGTGCACGTGACCCACGCAAGCCACCCAGCAAATTAAATGAACCCTGAGTGGCATGCCTCGCCTAACCCAATGACCATCAGGAGGTAGCCCATGCAACTTGAAACCACGTGGATCGTACTGGCCGTCGTTCTTTTGCTCATCGAATTGTGGGCGATCAACAGGGTGCGCAAGAGTGAGGGGAAAGCCAGCAACAAAGGCGTCTGGATCGTATTGATCGTGTTTGTGCCGCTGTTCGGGCTGATCGCCTGGGCGCTGGCCGGGCCCAAGCACGTCACTCAGGCCTGAAACTCAAGGTCAGCAAAAGCCCCGAACATTCGGGGCTTTTTGTTGGCCGATGGTTTGTATCGCAGTGTGTACGAACGCCTCCCGGATACATGCTCGCGCATCAGCCAACGAAAACGGAAACAGCCCGGATACGTGGCCAGTCTTTAATGGACTCCAGATTCGAAGGGTTCAGCCAGAGCCCGGCCCTCGCCGATCACAAGGAGACTTGCCATGAAGCACGCACCACACGCCACCGTCACCACCGGGAAAAACCGTCGCCGCCTGCTGGGCCTGTCGATTCTCGCCACCGCGCTGCTGCAGTTCGGCGCCTTCGCCCAGGCACAAACCGCAGCCCCCGAGCCGGTCAAGACCGCAGCCGCCAGCGTCAAGGCCGATCTGCCCTTCGGCCCGCTGAAACACGTGAAGGCTGGCCTGCTGGACGTGGCCTACGCTGAAACCGGCCCGGCCAATGGCCCGGTGGTGATTCTGCTGCACGGCTGGCCGTACGACATTCACAGCTATGACGACGTTGCGCCGCTGCTGGCGGCCAAGGGTTATCGAGTGCTGATGCCATTTGCCCGGGGTTATGGCGACACGCATTTCCTGTCTGAAAAGACCGTGCGTAACGGTCAGCCGGCGGCGCTGGCCAGTGACGTAATCGATTTCATGGATGCCCTGAAAATCAAACAAGCCGTGCTCGGCGGCTACGACTGGGGCGCACGTTCGGCAGACATCGTTTCGGCGCTGTGGCCGGAGCGGGTCAAGGCACTGGTGTCGGTCAGCGGTTATCTGATCGGCAATCAGGCTGCCGGCAAGAATCCGCTGCCGCCCAAGGCCGAGCTGCAATGGTGGTATCAGTTCTATTTCGCCACCGACCGTGGTGAGGCCGGTTACACCAAGAACACCCATGATTTCGCCAAGCTGATCTGGCAACTGGCGTCACCGAAATGGGCCTTCGACGACGCCACCTTCGACCGCAGCGCCAAGGCGTTGCAGAACCCGGATCACGTCGCGATCACCGTGTTCAACTACCGCTGGCGTCTGGGCCTGGTGCAGGGTGAAAGCCAGTACGATGCGCTGGAACAGAAACTCGCCACCGCGCCGTCGATCAGCGTGCCGACCATTACCCTGGAAGGCGATGCCAACGGCGCACCGCACCCGGCGCCGGAGGACTACGCCAAACGCTTCACCGGCAAATACCAGTTCCGCCTGATCAACGGTGGCATCGGCCACAACCTGCCGCAGGAAGACCCGAAAGCCTTCGCTCAGGCGATCATCGACGCCGATCACCTCTGAAGCAGCACGCCAAACGGCTCGTCATTTGACGAGCCGTTTTTCTTTGGACGGCCGATAACCGAAATAGGCGCTGTAGCACTTGCTGAAGTGGCTTGGCGAAACAAACCCGCAGGCCACCAGCACGTCCACCTGAGACAGCTCGGTGTGTTGCAACAAACGCCGGGCCTCGGTGATGCGCAGTTCCATGTAATAGCGTTGTGGCGTGGTGCCCAGTTGTTCCTTGAACAGTCGCTCCAGTTGACGCCGGGATCGGCCGGCATACACCGCCAGTTGTTCCAGCTCCAGCGGTTCCTCCAGATTGGCATCCATCAGCTTCACCACTTCACGCAACGGCGCGCTGACGCAGATGTTCTCGGTCGGTTTGATCCGCCGATAGCGCGATTCCTCGAACGCCAGAATGTCTTCGATGCCTTCGACCAGCGCCTTGTCGTGCAGGCCCTTGATCCAGTCCAGCGCCATGTGGAACGCGCCGGACGGACTGGACGCGGTCAGCCGGTCGCGGTCGATCACGTAGGGTTCGCTGCTGACCTGAGTCGCCTTGGAAATCTCCGCCAGCGCCGGTCGATGCTCCGGGTGAATCGCACAGCGGTAGCCTTCCAGCACCCCTGCCCGGCCCAGGAACCACGCGCCGTTCCACAACCCGGCCAGGATCACGCCGGCCTCGGCGGCCATTTTCAGCAGGTTGATGAACTCGTCGCTCGCCTTCAATTCCGTGCGGTAGCCGCCGCAGATCACCAGCAGATCCAGTTCCTGCAACATGCTGGTTTCCAGGCGCGAGTCCGGGCGGATCACCAGCCCCAGGTCGCTGATCACTTCGCAGTCGCTCAAGCCGAAAGTGCGCGTGGAAAACAGACCGGGGCGCAGCAGATTGGCGGTGACCAGGGTGTCCAGCGTCTGGGTAAACGCTGGCAGGGAAAAATGCTCCAGCAGCACAAACCCGGTGCGGGTCATGCGTCCCGGCCCGCTGGCGGGCTCGTTCAGGTAGCGAAGGTTCTTGCCCTTCATGCCACCGCTGAATTGGCGTCGTTCGATCAAGGTGGGGTCCATCGTTTCGTTGTTATGGCGCCATGCTAACTGGCGCCGCAGCAAATTACTCGCGAACGGTGAGTACCGCAGGGGAGATCGTTCCCACGCTCTGCGTGGGAATGCAGCCCGGGACGCTCCGCGTCCCTTCCAACGGCGGACGCGGAGCGTCCATGGAGGCATTCCCACGCGGAGCGTGGGAACGATCGGCGTGATCAGTGCTGAAACGGACGAGCCTGCGTCCCAACGTCGCAGGCCCGGCACCTTGGCAAACGCCACACAAGGCTTAAAATCGCGCCTCCTCTTGCAGTCGCCCGAACGGCGCCTGCCCGCAGCCATGACAACCCTCAGGTTTGAACAGCCGGCCACTTTCACGAAGTGCGCCAGGCTCAATCGTCCTGCCCGTTCGGCGGTCGTTTGTCTTCAACACACTTCGGCTTGGCACTCGCATGCGCAGAGGCGCACGTTCCGCTGTTCGATCACTTGAGGTTTTTATGACACCGCGTTTGCTGGCCATGGCGCTGGCGCCCCTGCTCGGGCTATTCATTGTTGCCCTGGGCAACGGCTTTCTGTCTTCTTTGACCACCCTGCGCCTGGGCGCTGCCGGCGAATCGGCAACGATGATCGGCATCGTGTCCTCGGCCTATTTCGCCGGCCTGACGCTTGGCGCGATCTTCAACGACCGGCTGATCCTGCGCATCGGCCATATCCGCGCCTACAGCAGCTTCGCCTCGCTGATCGCCGCGACCATCCTGCTGCAAGGTCTGTTTTATGACACCTGGGGCTGGGTCGTTCTGCGCCTGATCAACGGCTGGGCCACGGTCGGTGTGTTTTTGGTGATCGAGAGCTGGCTGCTGCTGGCCGGTGATGCGAAGATTCGCGGGCGTCTGCTGGCGCTGTACATGATCGTCCTCTACGGCGCCGGCGTGCTGGGTCAGGCATTTTTGGGAAAAATCACCGGGCTGGGCGACACGGCGCCGTTCATGGTCGCCGGCATGCTCGCGACCTTGTCGGTGTTGCCGATCGTGATCCTGCCGCGCGTTTCGCCGTTGCTGGAACAGGTCGAACCGCTCAAGCCACGAGCGCTGCTGGGCGTATCGCCTACCGGTCTGGTCGGCTGCTTCGGCTCCGGCGTGACCATCGCCGCCATCTACACCCTGCTGCCGCTATACCTGCAACGCATCGGCCTGAACGTCGGCGAAGTCGGCAGCATGATGGCCTGGACGATCCTCGGCGCGATGCTGCTGCAATACCCGGTCGGGCGCTGGTCCGACCGCAAGGATCGCCTGCAAGTGCTGACCGTGCTGTGCGCCGCGTGCACCGTGCTGTCGCTGGTGATCGTGCTGGTGCCGCTGTCCTCGGCCATGCTTGCGGCGATGCTGTTCCTGTTGGGTGGCGGCGTGTTCGCGTTGTATCCGGTTGCCGTCAGCCACGCCGCTGACCGTGCGCCGGTCGAAACCCTGGTGCCAATGATTCAGGGAATGTTGCTGATCAACTCGCTGGGCTCGGCGATGAGCCCGCTGCTGATCTCGCCGGCGATGAATGCCCATGGCGAAACCGGCCTGTTCTGGGCCTTCGCGCTGGTAAACCTGGCCATGGTGACGTTCTTCTTCTGGCGTCGCGGCAAGCGTCCGGTGCCGGCCAATCCGGCGCCGTTTGCGGCGGCAGCTACGTTCTCGCCAACTGGCGCCGAGCTGCGGGTGACCGAGGATCTGCGTCAGGCAGCGCAGGAGCATCCGCCGATGGTTGATGCGTTGAGTGGCGAAGCGGCGCCGCCAACGGGATCCCGCTACGAAGCCAGTTGAGTTTCTGGCAGGCATAAAAAAACCGGTGACTTTCGTCACCGGTTTTTTATTGCCTGCTAATCAGTGTGGAGCCCGAGGAATGGTCTTCATCAGATCCTCAGGGCTGATATGCCCCACCACACTGCCCGGCTGCGGCAGATTCAGGATGTGGCCCTTCATCTTGCCGATCACGTGCATCTCGCACGGTTTGCAGTCGAACTTCAGGGTCAGCACTTCGTCGCCGTGGATCAACTGCATCGGCGCGACTTTGGTTTTCACACCGGTCACGCCTTTGGCCTGTTTCGGGCACAGGTTGAAGGAGAACCGCAGGCAGTGCTTGGTGATCATCACCGGCACTTCGCCCGCCTCTTCGTGGGCCTCGTACGCCGCGTCGATCAGCTTCACGCCGTGACGGTGGTAGAAGTCGCGAGCCTTCTGGTTATAGACGTTGGCCAGGAACGACAGGTGCGCCTCCGGGTACACCGGCGGTGGCGTGGTCTCGGCCTTGCGCGAACCGCGCGGGTGGGCGGCAACGCGGGCGGCGGTCAGCGCTTCGATCACTTCACGGCGCAACGACTTGAGCTGCGAGTTCGGGATGAAGAACGCTTGCGGCGCATCCAGCTTGATCGAGGTCGCGTGGTACTCGGTGGTGCCGAGCTGACCGAGCAGGTCGTGCAAGGTGTCCAGCGCCTGTTCCGGTTTGTTGGCGACGCCGAACGGGCCTTCCAGCGCAACGCTGGCGCTGATGCCCTCTTCGCTGGTCACGATCAGTTCCAGACGCTCTTCACGCAGCTTCGCCAACCAGCTCACGCCGATACGACGCTCGGCAGAGGTCTTGAGCAAGGCCTGCTGCCAGTTGTGGTCGAGGTTGCGGTTCAGTGGGTGGTTTGGGCGCAGCTTGTACAGGCCTTCCGGCATTTCGTTCGGCTCGACGCGGTAGCGGTAGCGCTTCTCGCCTTCTTCCTCGAACTCGCCCTTGGCTTCGGCGATGTTGGCGCGGAACCCCACCACTTCGCGCTTGACCAGCACGTTGAGGCCGTCGCCGTTCGACAGCGGCTCGTGGGTGATGACCTGCATGTCACGCTTGCCGACTTTCTCGACCGTGCCCACTGCCAGACCGGTGAAGGTCGGCGAATCGAACGCCCCGATGTCGATCTTGCGCTCGCTGACGAAGTAGTCGGTGCTGCCACGGTGGAAGGTTTTTTCCGGGTCCGGCATGAAGAAATGCGCGGTGCGGCCGCTGGAAGCGCGGGCCAGGTCCGGACGGTCGTTGAGCACGTCGTCGAGGCGCTGGCGGTAATAGGCGGTGATGTTCTTCACATAGCCCATGTCCTTGTAGCGACCTTCGATCTTGAACGAACGCACACCGGCCTCGACCAGTGCGCGGATGTTGGCGCTCTGGTTGTTGTCCTTCATCGACAGCAGGTGTTTTTCGTAGGCGATCACGCCACCCTTTTCGTCTTTCAGGGTGTACGGCAGACGGCAGGCCTGGGAGCAGTCGCCCCGGTTGGCACTGCGCCCGGTCTGCGCGTGGGAAATGTTGCACTGACCGGAGAACGCCACGCACAACGCGCCATGGATGAAGAACTCAATGGCGGCATCGGTTTCATGGGCGATCGCGCGGATTTCCTTGAGATTCAGTTCACGGGCCAGAACCAGTTGCGAGAAACCGGCCTGATCGAGGAACTTCGCCCGCTCAAGGGTGCGAATGTCGGTCTGGGTGCTGGCGTGCAGCTCGATGGGTGGAATGTCCAGCTCCATCACGCCCAGGTCCTGGACGATCAGCGCATCGACGCCGGCGTCGTACAACTGATGGATCAGCTTGCGCGCCGGCTCCAGTTCGTTGTCGTGCAGGATGGTGTTGATGGTGGTGAAGATGCGCGCGTGATAGCGACGGGCAAATTCCACCAGTTCGGCGATTTCGCTCACCTCGTTGCACGCGTTATGGCGCGCACCGAAGCTCGGGCCGCCGATGTACACCGCGTCGGCGCCATGCAGGATGGCCTCGCGGGCGATGGCCACGTCACGGGCGGGGCTGAGCAGTTCCAGGTGATGTTTGGGCAAGGACATATGTTTTTTTAGTCAGGCTGTCACGGTCGAGGCGCGCATTGTAGCCGCGAAACGCGTGGCCGGCACGCCTGTGCTGCCGGGTGGCTGTTTTCAACCCGCCCGTTCGCAGATCGTTCCCACGCTCCGCGTGGGAATGCAGCCCGGGACGCTCCGCGTCCCTTCCAGAGCTGGAACGCGGAGCGTCCCTTGAGGCATTCCCACGCGGAGCGTGGGAACGATCATTACGTGGGTCAGGCCTTGGCGGCCATCGCAGTCACTTCCACCTTCATCCCTTCAACCGCCAGCGCCGCCACACCAACCGCCGCACGCACCGGCCAAGGCTTGGCGAAGTAGCGCTTGTACACCTCGTTGAACGCAGCGCGATCAGCCATGTCGGTCAGGTAAATGGTCAGGTGCAACACGCGATCCATCGAACTGCCGGCCTTTTCCAACGCGACTTTCAGCGCCTGCAACGTGCATTCGCTTTGGGCGGTGACGTCGCCCAGTTCCAGACTGCCGTCGGCACGGGTCGGAATCTGGGTCGACATCAGAATGCCGTTGAATTCGGTGACGTCCGAAGAGATCGAGTCTGCATCCGGATCCGGGGTGTAGGTGATGTCTTGGTTGGCCATGGGAAAGTCCTTCGCTGGCAGTGAGGACGGCGCCATCGCGCGCCGTTTCGGGCGGCCAGTTTACAGACACACTCGCCGGTTGGAAGACCAGACATCGAGTGTCAGCCGTGCGCCAGTATCCGCCGCAGTTCCAGCGCATTGCCGATTGCCGCGCCGCTGGCGGTGTTGTCGAAGATGCACCAGGTGTCGACGCCATCGACAGCCGCCACCCGCAAATCGCTGGCGAGCTTTTCCAGATACGCCGAGTCATAGGGGCTGTAATAAATGCGTGGCGAACCGTGCAGCCGCCAATAACGCACGCTGGGCCAGCCGCGCGGAGCCGCATCGGTGCTGATTCGCGAAGGATCGACCACCGCTTGCGCGATGCGATACGCCATCAACAACAGTTCGGCGGCGGCCCAGGACTCGTGGCGCGGCTCAACCACCAGAGCCCCGGAATAACGTTGGCGCAATGCGACGAAAAAGGCCTCTGCAAGTGCTTCGTCGAACGCCAGCGACGGCGGCAACTGCAGCAGCAGGCAACCCAGGTGATCGCCCAGCCCCGCGCACTGTTCAAGAAATGCATCGAGCTCACGCTCGCAGTCCCGCAGGCGCCGCTCATGGCTGATCGACTTGGGCACTTTCACGCAAAAGCGAAATCCGTCCGGCACCGACTCTGCCCATCGGGCGTAGGTTTGGGGTTTGTGCGGACGGTAGAAGGAACTGTTGATTTCCACGCCATTGAGGTGTGTGGCATAGCGGTGCAGGTGGGTCCCCTGCTCCGGGAATGACGGCCAGTATTCGCGGGGCAGGCTCCAACCCGCGCAGCCGATGAAGATCGCCGACGCACTCAAAACAGCACCTTGCCCGCTTCGCGCATGAAGATTTCAACGGTTTTCGGGCCGATGCCGTCGAAGGCTTGCAAACGCTTTTCGAAGTCCTGGCGGTTGGCGCTCGCCTCGACCATGTTCATTACCCGCCCGGCGTACTCGTCATTCAGTTTGACAGCCAGAGCGAGCAGTCGCTCGGCGGTGGTTTCGTCGTAACGCACGTAATGCGCTTGGCCGAGCATCCGCACCAGTTCACGGTGAGTGCAATGGCCGAGTTTGCGCGGTGTATCGCGTTGGTGTTGGTCGACTATTACTCGGTAGGCTTCGGCGGCAATCTCGGCCTGGATTCGTTTGCCCATCAGGAAACTGGCGAGTAGCCATTTGAACAGGGCTGATTCGCTCAACGGGTGGAGGGTGATATGCAAGTCTTCGGCGCTGATGGTTTTGGTCATGCAGCTTTTGAGCGAGCGTCGGCGTGATGAGTGCGAGGCTGGCGACGAATGGGCTGGAGGCGTAAAGCGTCAGGCTTCTCCTCGTTGGGTGATGGTCGATAAACAGGTTTGGATCGCGCCGTTTAAAGACATGTCGGAATGCGTCCGGATGCCTACAAATCCTTGCGCCAGAGCCTACCGCTACGCCAGAATCCGCCGGCTTGTGCGCCTTGGGGTCGGCCGGTAACTTGGATCGGGTCACTGATTCGCAGTGATCGGGTTTAGTAGCCCGGCTTAGAAGGCTTACGGTTTGCACAAGCGTATTCAATCAGGCGTCCGCCTGGTCTTGATGGTGGCTGTGCGCATGGCATCTTCGGATGCGCCGGGTTTGAGTCTTCTGCCGGTCTACTAACTTGCGCACAGCTGCCACCCCCTTCGTTTAGTAGCGAGATGGTTGCAGCTCTACTGATAGAAGGAAGACTCAATGTTCAAAGTTACGCCAAATCCTCCGGTCACCGAACCGGCCAGCATCACCGACCCAACTTCCCCCTACGAATGCCCTGACTCCAAGAGATTCAACGAAGCCGCCAACCGCGCCCTCGACTACCACCTCGGCCCAATATCAGCCCACATGATGGCCGCTCCCTACTACCCCAACCGCCTCTACCAGGCCAACCCGGCCAGCAACACCGAATCCCTGCTCGCCGACGCCGTCGAAACCCTGGGCTCGGCCAACGTCATGCTCAACAACTTCGTCGACCTCCTCGAAGGCCCCCACCGCAAGACCGCACAGGGCATCGCGCAGATCGTGATGCTGGCGGAACTGGCGGTGAATCAGGTGCTGGATAACGTTGTGCCGACGGAATAAACCAGTGGCAGAGTTTCCGCCAGCTACCCACTAACATCAAAAGGGGACGATTAAATAAATCTGTCCCCTTTTGACTCTTTTTATTTCCCTTTTAGTAATCGCCCCCCTTTAGCTCTCCAAATTCATCCAGCCGCGCTCCGTATTACACTCATCGGCACTTTCCCGGGGCGGAAACCCGGCACCTTGGCTGCCTTAGACAACAGACTTAAAGCGGGATCGCTGCTTTCAGTGACGACAACAGCAGTGCCATGACCTCCAAAATGATTAATAGTTATAACTTCTTCTCCACAGGCAACAATCAAGGCCCGCACCTCACTCCCTGCCATACCTTTAGGAATATCTACAACCTCGTATTCATTTCTCATAACCAATGCGCGCCTCATCGAAATCAAAGGGGACCAAACAAATCAACAACCAAAGAATCAAAGAGCAAACAAAAAGGGTACAGATTTATTTTCCAACCCCACCTACCAAAAGTATCAACACAAACATCCACAACCGCACCTGACAGAAATGACAGTTTTTAATACTTATTCAGAGCAACCAAAATTCTGAACAGCCATAAGAAACGTTGGACGCAGACTCATTTAATTAATCCCCTCAGCTCAGGCGGATACATTCCCTGACACATCCCGCCAGCCCCAGCTTCGCCACCTTCTAAACTTCATCTGTCAAAACAAGGACGTAGGAACACTCATGCCCAGAACGGGACGCATCGTGCTACCGCACTACCCGCACCATATCGTGCAGCGCGGCCACAACAGACAGGTCGTTTTCGCTGAGCCAAGAGATTTCGAGCGCTATCTCTCTGACCTGTGCGAGCTCAAGGAAGCATTAGGTATAAAAGTTTATGCCTACTGCCTGATGACCAATCATGTGCACCTGCTGCTCGCCCCAGGGGAATCAACGTCCAGCCATGGACAGCTCATGAAAGCCCTCGCCGCAAGGATGACTCGGTATCGCAATAAGGTTGAGGGGCGGACTGGCACGCTGTGGGAAAGTCGCTACAAATCCAGCGTTGTCCAATCCGACACCTATCTATTGGCTTGTAGTCGCTACATCGAGTTAAACCCCGTAAGAGCCCACATGGTGGCGCGCGCGGAAGACTATCGCTGGTCGAGTTTTGCGCTACGCGTGAACGACTTTTCAGAAAACACCTGGCTGGACAACGACCCTTGCTTCCTGGAGCTAGGACCTAACGATTCCATCCGGCGTGAGCGCTATAAGTCATTTGTTGAAATGGCTACACCCACCAATGAATTGCAACTCATCAGGAGTGCACTGCAGCGCGGCCAACTGACTGGCGACATGAGATTCGTCGACGAAATCGAAAAAATCACCGGAAGACGAATTCAATTCAGAGCCCGAGGACGGCCAGAAAAAAGTGCTTAAAATCAAAAGGGAACAATTAAATAAATCTGCCCCCTTTTGATTACATATGAAAAGCATGTCTGAACTAAAAAACTTTTCGCTCCATGACAGTAAATACATCTTCAACGGGCATTAAATACGGCTTGCCTGTAGCCCTGCCGGGTTCAGGAATATAAGCGTCAAAATTGTCCGAATCATCTTTGGACTCGACAAGATTTACCTTAGCAAACCTTGCCTCCACGGCCGGTTTGAATTCGACCACAGCGAAACGCTCGCCATTTCCATCATCAAATAGACAGATCCTTTCAACTGCCCCCTTCTGACTGGCTTCAAACTTCGCCTTTACCACATCTGGAGAATCTTTTTCAGCGGAAAGATTCCTCATTAAAACAATTACTGTCTGCATCACGACAACCCTCTAAAAATAAGCAAAAGAAGAAAGAGCAAAAGGGGACAGATTTATTTTCTGTGCCCCCCACAAACAAAGTAACGATACAAATAGCCACAACCACACCTGATAGAAATGACAGTTTTTAATACTTATTCAGAACAAACTAAATTCTGAATAACCATAAGAGACACGGGCGCAAACTCATTTAACTCATTCCCTCCCCGAACCAGCCAAACCCTCTCCGTCACTGCCCACATCCGCCGCCACTGGATATCCCCCCAATCCCAATTATGCTCAATGAAACCCCGCTCTCCCGCGCGGGGCGGTGATTGTGTGCACGCTCCACGAAACACCTGATACGGCATCCGCCACAGGCCTCGGGTACGCGACGTTGATGAAGTGCTCTGGCCTACAAAAACAAGCACGACGGAGAACACCCATGGCAGTACTCGACAGCATGTCCACCGGCAGCGCGCCGCCCACCAACCACAGCATCAGCCGCGAGGAGCGCAAGGTGATTTTTGCGTCGTCCCTCGGCACGGTGTTCGAGTGGTATGACTTCTACCTTTACGGCTCCCTCGCCGCGATCATCGCCAAGCACTTCTTTGCCGGGGTGAACGAGACCACGGCGTTCATTTTCGCCCTGCTCGCCTTCGCCGCAGGCTTCGCGGTGCGGCCGTTCGGGGCGATTGTGTTCGGGCGGCTGGGCGACATGATCGGGCGCAAGCACACGTTTCTGATCACGATTGTGATCATGGGTGTGTCGACGGCGATTGTGGGGTTCCTGCCCGGTTACGCGACCATCGGGGTCGCGGCGCCGATCATTCTGATTACCCTGCGGCTGCTGCAAGGTCTGGCGCTAGGCGGTGAGTACGGCGGCGCGGCGACGTATGTGGCCGAGCATGCGCCGAAGGGCAAACGCGGGTTCTTCACTTCGTGGATTCAGACCACCGCGACGCTGGGGCTGTTTCTGTCGCTGCTGGTGATTCTGGCCTGCCGCACGGCGCTGGGCACCGAGGCGTTCGAGGCCTGGGGCTGGAGGATTCCGTTTCTGCTGTCGATCCTGCTGCTGATCGTGTCGGTTTACATCCGCCTGCAACTGAGCGAGTCGCCGGTGTTCATGAAAATGAAGGCCGAAGGCAAGGCGTCGAAAGCGCCGCTGACCGAGTCCTTCGCCCGTTGGGACAACCTGAAAATCGTGATCATGGCCTTGCTCGGCGGCACCGCAGGCCAGGCGGTGGTCTGGTACACCGGGCAGTTCTACGCGCTGTTTTTCCTGCTGCAAACCCTGAAGATCGACCCGCAGACCGCCAACCTTTTGATCGCCGGATCACTGCTGATCGGTACGCCGTTCTTCGTGATCTTTGGCAGCCTGTCCGACCGCATCGGGCGCAAGGGCATCATCATGGCCGGGTGCATTCTGGCGGCGGTGACCTACTTCCCGATCTTCCACGCGCTGACCGAGTACGGTAACCCCGACGTGTTCATCGCCCAGGAGAAGAACCCGGTCAAGGTGATCGCCAACCCCGACCAGTGCTCGTTCCAGTTCGATCCGGTGGGCAAGGCCAAATTCACCAGTTCCTGCGACCTGGCGAAAACCATCCTGGCCAAACGGGCGATCCCGTACGAAAACGTGGTGGCGGAACCGGGCACTGTGGCCCAGGTGCGCATCGGCGACAAGGTCATTGAAAGCTTCGAAGGCACGCCCCTGCCGGCCGCTGACTTCAAGACCCGCAACGACGCCTTCACCGCCAGCCTCACGACCGCGCTGAAAGAAGCCGGTTACCCGGAAAAAGCCGACCCGGCCAAGACCAATTACCCGATGGTCTTGCTGCTGCTGACCATCCTCGTGATCTACGTGACCATGGTCTACGGCCCGATCGCGGCGTGGCTCGTCGAGCTGTTCCCGGCGCGCATCCGCTACACCTCGATGTCGCTGCCGTACCACATCGGCAACGGCTGGTTCGGCGGGTTCCTGCCGACCGTGGCGTTCGCGATGGTCGCGGCGACCGGGGATATCTACTACGGCTTGTGGTACCCGATCGTGATTGCGGTGATGACGGCGATTCTGGGGATCTTCTTCATGCCTGAAACCAAGGATCGGGACATCCATCACACCTGACCCGCTTCGCTCGATGCTGTGCGTGACGTTCGCGCACAGCATCGAGCGTTGTCACATCGGCGTCATTCTCCCTTGGTAACGTCGTCGCGCCCCGATGACCCGACCACCAAGGTGACCCTCCCGGTGTACTCAAACCCGACGCGCCAGACCCTCATCCTGCGATCCGACAACATGGCCAGCGACGACTTCGGCGCCCTGTTCTCGCGAATGTTTGGCAACCGTTATGGCGACACCCCGCCGCCACCCAAAGACATCATCATTGGCGGCGTTTACGGGCGGTACGAAGGGGTGAGTTTCCGGCGCATGCATTATCGGGGTGATTTCACGGTGGCGTTTCCCGAGCCGTTCGACGAAATCACCTTCGTCATTCCCACCGCCGGCAAGATCGTTTTCAACCATGAATCCGTGGGGCTGAGCGATGTGGGGCTGGCCATCGACAAGGCGGATCTGCGTTCGATGCGTTTCGTCGACAATCACGCCCAGCACGGCATGTCGATCAGCCGCGCGGCGCTCACCGAACGGCTGTCGTCACTGCTGGGCCGACCGATCGTGCACAAGCTGCATTTCGAGCCGAGGGTAGATCTGAACAGCCCGGCGTTTCAGGGCATTCGCGCGCTGATCGATCTGGCCACCGGCACAGAGTTCGATCTGTTGTTGAACGCCGGTTCGCTGATGCCGTCACGCCTGCGGGAGATGCTGGTGGACGCGGTACTGGAAGCCTGGCCGCACAACTTCAGCGAGGCCTTGCGCCGTCCCGAGGCGCAGATCGCGCCACGGCATGTGAAGCAGGCCATCGAATACATTCAGGCGCATCCCGAGCAACTGGTCAGCGGAACGGATCTGGCGGGTTTGGTGAACGTCAGTTTGCGGGCGTTGCAGGAAGGTTTCCGGCGATTCGTCGGCACCTCGATTGTCGCGTACCAACGCCAAATACGCCTGGAGCGTGCCTGTGATGCATTGAAGCAAGGCCCATCGTCTTCGGTGACCGACGTGGCCCTGCAATTCGGATTCAGCAACGTCGGCCGATTTTGCCAGTACTTTCAGGATGCCTACGGCGTGAGCCCTGCAGAAATGCGAAAAGGACTGCGCTGAGGCAGTCCTTTTTCTTCACTTTCAGTTGATCAGAACTGATAACTGGCCTTGAGACCGCCGCTGAAACCGTGGCTGTCGCCGCCACCGCTGGCACCGACTTCGGCGCCCAGGCTAAGCGCACCGAGGTTGGCCATCAGGTTGACGCCGCCGCTGAACTGATCGCGGTTGTCGAACGCCGCGCGCTGTTCGATATCCAGCCCCAGCAGGTGCCCTTCGCTGTCGACCTGATGATCGCCGAGCACACGCTCATAACCGACCCGCACGCCCGGCACCAGTTGCCACGCGCCCATCGGCATCGGGGCGAACGAGACGTCGAGATTGGCCACCGCGCTGCGCCGGGTTTCCTGAATGTCATCGACATTAAGGGCCAATTCGCTGCCCTTCTCCTGGAAGCCGGACAGGTCCAGACGGCTGACGCGCACGCCAAGGCTCGGTTCCAGAATCACAGTGTTCAGCGGCATGCGATAACCCAGCGCCAGCGTCGCGCCGCTGAGGTTGCCGTGGGTGTCGCCCTTCGCCGAACCGAGGCCGCCGCCGAGGTCGCGTTTGCTGTCGTAGTCGACGTAGCCGGCGCTGACGTTGGCATCGACAAACAGGCCACGTTCCAGACTGGTGAAGCCATAACGGGCGCCAAGGTCGAGGAAGGTGAAATCGGTATCGGCCTCGCCACCTGCGCCGCCCACCGAGCCTTTGCTGTAACCGATGCCGCCGCGAGCGCTGAATTGTTCGGAGAAGCGCTGCGTGACGCCAACCATCAGGCCCTGACTGTGTTCGTTGCTGCTTTGCGCATGGGCCGAGCCGTCGGTGCCGAGGTAACCGGCGAGCGCGGTGCTCCACAAGCGGTATTGACCGACCTTGAGGTCAGTGCCGCTGGCGAATGGCGCGGCGGCCTGCTCGATCATCGCGTTCTGACGCAGCAGATAACTCGCCGCGTCCGCATGTACCTGACCGCCGACCGTGGACTCGACACCGCCCAGAGTGCCGGCGTCGATGGCCGATTGCAGGTAGTAGTTGTAGGCGCTGTAAATGCCCGAGAGTTTGCTGTTCTGCAATTCCTGCAACAGTTGCGCGCCAGCGGCGGCGTTGCCGATCAGCCCGGCCTGACCGGGCAGGCTGTTGTACTCGACCATTTTGCCGCGCAGCACGTAAATGGTTTCTTGGGACAGACCCAGCCCCTGCTTGAGGTAGTTGTCCATGCTGCCGTATTGCGCGGTCACCTGATCCAGGCCCGCTTGCAGGTAACTGGCTTCGACGCCCAGCAGCGGCGCGTAGATCGCCGCCATGCTCGGCGGCATCATCGCCAGGGTCTTGGCTACGCGGTCGGCGGTGTAGTCGTTGGTCGCCAGGTAGTTGCTCATGATCGTCGCGTTGTCGACCCCGGCGATGCTTTGCAGCACAGCGGCGGTCCAGCCCGTGCGGTCCTTGCCGGCGGTGCAATGGAACAGCGCGGCGCCGTCGACACCGGCCAGTTCGTTGAACAGCACACCTAACTGGCCGCGCATGCCGGCGTCGCTGACAAAGGCGCGGTTGGTCTCCTGCATCATCGCAGTCGCATCGGCCGCGCTTTTGAACGAGACCGTGGTGATGTTCGCGCCCGACGTGGTGGCGCCGATGATGTCGATGTTCTGGTAGGTCGCCCCGCTGATCATCGTGTCCGGCGTGCCGGCGATTTCGCTGGGGGTGCGCAGGTCGTATACGGCCTTGATCCCCAGACCGTTGAGGGTCGCCAGATCCGATGCTGTCGGCGTCAGCGCGTTGGAGCGGTAGAACACACCGGCGCGCATGGTGCCGTCATGGGTCGTGGAGTAAGCGGTGGTGATACCGGCGACATCGCGGAAGTTGTCGATGCCCTTCAGGCGCGGGGTATCAAGGTCGGCCGCGTGGGCGGCGGCGATGGACAGACTCAATACGGACAGCGAACACAGAAGACGTGGAAACACGATGCAGCCTCATTGGAAACCGGTTGGGCTGCCCACTATCTACAATGAAATGTGACTGAATATGGCAAATCTTCGAAAACCGTAAATGGCGGCGCGATCTGTCCGGCACGCGCGCGTTCTGTCCGTGACTGCCGACTAAATCCTTTCGGTGCTTTGACGTTTTTTTTGCAAGCACCCACGTAAACTGCAGTCTTCGCCCCTTCTGGAACCCGTCAATGAACGACGCAGATGATGAAATCCTGACGCAAGCGGCGCACTGGTGCCTGCGCCTGCAAGACGAAACCTGCACGCCCGACGAACGCCAGGCATTCCAGCAGTGGATTCAGATCGACCCGCGCCACGCCTTCGAATACGCCAAGATGCTCGAGGTCTGGGAACTGAGCGATCAACTGCCGGACGAGCGCGACAAGTCGAAAAAACGCAAGGCCACGACGCTGCCCTGCAGCTTCGAAGAGTTTCAACGCAACCTGGCGCAGCGCACCTAGTGCGCCGCGATACGCTGGGGTTGTTGATCTGACGGCTCGCCCAGACCCGCACCGCCTGAGCGAACAATCGCATTGATCGAGCTGCGTCCTTTATTCAGGGTTAGAATCCGCCCGGTTCGGCTAACAGTTTAAGGATGATCCCGGCATGTCCCACGACACCTCCCTGCAAGACACCGCCGCCCCCGAGGGCGTCTGCTTTGGCTGCGGCAGCAGCAACCCGCACGGTTTGCACATCAAGAGTTTCTGGCACGAGGACGGCGTGCACGTCATGGCCGAGCATGTGCCCGAAGCCAAATACTGCGGCTGGCCGGAGCTGGTCTACGGCGGTTTGATCGCGATGCTGGTGGACTGCCATTCCAATTGGACCGCAATGGCCTACCACTACCGCGCGGAAAATCGCGAAGCCGAAAGCCTGCCGCGCATCAACTGCGTCACCGGCAACCTCGGCATCAAGTTCATCAAGCCGACGCCAATGGGCGTGCCGCTGACGCTGAAGGCCAGAGTCGACGGTGAAGTCGGGCGCAAGACCCGGGTGATCTGCGAGGTCTACGCCGGGGATGTGCTGACGGCAGTGGGCGATTCGGTGTTTGTGCGAGTGGATACCGAGCAGTTGGCGGCGGCCGCGCACGGTCGCTGAAATCCGTCATTGAAGGAAAACACGATGCCCGATCGCAAAATCATCATCCCCGACTCCATGAAACCCATCGTCGAACGCGCCGGTTACGCCCCGGCGGTTCTGGTCGGCGACACGCTTTATTGCGCCGGTCAGGTGGGCCGGACGGCTGACTTGAAGGTCATCGAAGACCCCGAGCAACAGTTCATCCGCGCCTGGGAAAACCTCGACGAAGTGCTGAAGGCCGGTGGCTGCACCTTCGACGATGTGGTGGAGATGACCACCTATCACGTCGATATGAGCCAACACATGCCGGTGTTTCGCGAAGTGAAAAACCGAGTATTTCCCAAAGGCTTCTGCGCCTGGACCTGCATCGGCGTCAGCGAACTGGCCCATCCGGGGCTGCTGGTGGAAATCAAATGCGTGGCGGTGCGCAGAAGCTGACCCTTACGCCGGCTGGTGACTGGTCACGCAGTGAATCCCGCCACCACCGGCCGCGATGGCGTCGATGTTGATCTGCACCACGTCGCGGTTCGGATAGAGCTTTTTCAGCAGGTCGAAGGCCTTCTTGTCCGCCTCCTTGTCGCCAAACTCCGGGGCGATCACCGCGCCGTTGATCACGAAGTAGTTGATGTAGCCGGCCGCGAAATCGTCGTTGTCCTTGTTGAATTTGGTCTTGCGCGGCTTCAGCGGTGGCGAAACGGTGTGGATCTGCAGCGGGCGACCGTCGGCGTCGGTGGCTTTCTTCAGGATTTCCAGGTGCGCCAGGGTGACCTTGTTGTCATAGGAACGCGGGTCGGTGTCGAGGTTGGCGATGACCACGCCGGGCGTGACGAAGCGCGCATAGAAATCGACGTGGGCATCGGTGATGTCCTTGTCCTTGATGCCCGGCAGCCAGATGATCTTGCGCAGACCGAGGCGTGCTTTCAGTTCCGCCTCGACGTCAGCCTTGCTCCAGCCGGGGTTGCGGTTTTCGTTGACCCAGCAGCTTTCGGTCATGATCGCGGTGCCGTGGCCGTCGACTTCGATGCCGCCGCCCTCGCCCACCAGTTCGCTGCGCTGGTAGGTCGCCTGCGCATCGGCCGCCACGCGTTTGGCGATTTTCGCGTCTTTCGAGTGCTGTTGCTTGTTGCCCCAGCCGCTGAAGTTGAAGTCCACGGCGCCCAGGCCGTTCTTGTCGTCGATGACAAAGTTGGCGCTGATGTCACGCATCCAGATGTCGTCGAGGTTGGCGATCTGGTAGGTGATGTTGGACGTGCCACAAATCTCTTCGGCCAGGCTGCGTTCGCCGCTGCGGCAGTAAATGGTCAGCGGTTCGTAACGGGCGATGGCGCGGGCGATCCGGCCCAGCGCTTCCTGGACGTCTTCGGTGAAGTCTTCCCAGATCGCGTCCTGCGCGCCGAAGGCCATGTAGGCGCGTTCGTGCTTGTCGCCCTCGTCGGGCATGAACCAGCGACCTTCGCTGGCCGCCAGCAAGCGCGCCGGTGACAGGCCGAGGCCCATGACGGCAGCGCCTACGCCGGCGGCGACTGAAACCTGTTTGATGAACTCGCGACGAGTCGGCATTTGTACGTTCCTGTGGTGTAAGGGGCCACCGAGGCGGCCCGGAAAAATCACTTTGCAGTGGCGGTCTTGAACTTGGTCCAGGTGCGCATGCGGGCGCGCATGTCGGCCTGGGGAATGTCCTTGCCCGGTATCAGACGAGCATAGGTCGCTTCGTCGAGGTAGATGTCCGGGTTGTTGCGCATCGCCTCATCCACGTTTGGCCGGGCCTTGGCGTTGGAGGTCGGGTAACCGGTGAAATTGCTTATCGCGGCCATGTTCTCCGGGCGCATCACGAAGTTGATGAACGCGTAGGCGTATTCCGGATGTTTGGCATCGACCGGAATGGCCATGGTGTCCATCCACACCGTGGTGCCCTCGCGCGGCACGCGGTACTGGAAGCGGGTCTGCTTGCCGGCGCTGTCCGAGGTGCGCTGGGCCTGGGTCATGTCGCCGCTGTAGCCAAGGGACAGGCACAGGTTGCCGTTGACCAGATCGGTCACCGGTTGCGACTGGAACTTGCGGATGTACGGCCGCAGCTTCATCAGCAAGTCACTGGCCGCTGCCAGATCCGCAGGCTTGGCGCTGCGCGGGTCGCGGCCCAGATAATTGAGCACCACGGCCAGTACTTCGTCAGGCGAGTCGATCATCGAAATCCCGCAATCGGCGAATTTGGCCGCCAGTTCCGGTTTGAACAGCATGTCGAGGCTGTTGACCGGGGCGTCGGCCATGCGCTGTTTGATCTGCTCGGCGTTGTAGGTCAGACCGATGGTGCCCCAGGTGTACGGCACGGTGGCCTTGTTCGAATGCTCGTAATGGCTGCGCAGTTTTTGCAGGCCCGGTTCGATGTCGTTCATCGCCGTGATCTTCGAAGGATCCAGCGGCAACAGGCTGCCGGCGCGCATCAGCCGTTCGGCCACGGTGTCGCCAGGGAAGATCAGGTCGTAGCCGCTGCCGCCGGAAAGCATCTTGGCTTCCAGGGTTTCGCTGCCGTCCATCACGTCGTAGATCACCTTGATCCCGGTTTCGGCGGTGAATTTGCTCAACGTGTCTTCAGCGAAATAATCCGCCCAGTTGTACAGCCGCAGGGTCTTGTCTTCGGCGTGTACGGCGGGCATCAAACCGGCCAGCGCCAGGCCCAGAGCGCCCAGCAACCACTTGTTCGGGGTATGCATATCAGACTCCTTGAGGATTCCAGCGGGCGTTAAGGTGACGGCCGTCCTGGCTCAACAATGCGCCGTACATTTCCGGACGACGGTCGCGGTAGATGCCCCAGCTCAGGCGATCTTCACGCATGGCTGCCAGATCCAGGCTTTGCACCAAGACACCGGTGCTGGCGCGGTCGGCTTCGGCGAGCATTTTCCCCTTGTGGTTGCAGATGAACGACGAGCCGTAGAAATTCATTTGCAGCGTCGCATCGGTGCCCGCCACTTCGCGGCCAACACGGTTGGAAGCGATGACCGGCAGCAGGTTGGCAGCGGCGTGGCCACGCATGGTCATCTGCCAGTGATCGCGAGAGTCCAGGTCCGCGCAGCCCGGTTCCGAGCCGATGGCGGTCGGGAACAGCAGCACCTCAGCGCCCATCAAGGCCAGGCAACGGGCGGTTTCCGGGAACCACTGATCCCAGCAGATGCCCACGCCGAGGCGGCCGAAGGCGGTGTCCCAGACTTTGAAACCGGTGTCGCCGGGGCTGAAATATTCCTTCTCCTGATAACCGATGGCGTTGGGGATGTGGGTCTTGCGGTACACGCCCAACAGGCGCCCGTCGGCATCGGCCACGCTCAGGGAGTTGAAGTAGGCGTTGCCGGCCTTCTCGTACCAGCTCAACGGCAGCACCACGCCGAGTTCACGGGCCAGCGCGGCGAAGCGCGACAGCACCTGACTGTCGCGGTACTCCTCGGCCAGCGCCATGTGCTGGTGGCTCTGCTCGATGCAGAAATACGGCGTGGCGAACAGCTCCTGCAACAGGATCACTTGCGCGCCCTGCGCGGCCGCTTCACGCACCAACTGCTCCGCGCGATCGAGGTTGCTTTTCAGGTCCCAGGTGCACGGCATCTGGGTGGTGGCGACTTTCAATATCGTCATCGATCAACCCTCCACCGGCCAAGCAGGCTGTTGCTGGGTGATGCAGTGCACACCGCCGCCGCCATGGGCCAGATGATTGATCTGCACCGGCACCACTTCACGGCCCGGGAACGCCTTGGCCAGGGTTTCTGCCGCGACATGGTCGGCCTCGATGCCGTACGCCGGCATGATGATCGCGCCGTTGGCGATGTAGAAATTGGTGTACGAGGCGCAGAACACTTCGGCTTCGGTGTCCACCGCGTCGGTGGCTTCATACAGCTCGATCAGCTCGAATTTGCGGCCCTGGGCGTCGGTGGCCAGTTCCAGTGCGCGACGGTTTTCCCGCACGACTTCGGCGTACACCGAGCTGCGATCGTGAGTGGCATCCACCAGCAGCACACCGGGGCGAGCGAAGGCGCAGACGCCATCGACGTGGCCGTCGGTCATGTCGCCGGTGACGTAATCCGGATCGCCCGGCAGCCAGATGGTTTTCTTCACGCCGAGCAGGCGGCTGAAGATTTCTTCCATCTCGGCCTTGCTCACGCCGGGGTTGCGGTTGGGATTGAGCAGAACCGATTCGGTGGTGATCAACGTGCCCTCGCCGTCAACGTGGATCGCGCCTCCTTCATTGCTCAGCGCCGTTCCAAAGCACTCGCCGCCCAAATGATTGAGCACTCGGCGGGCCAGGCTTTCGTCCAGATCATGGGCCGACTTGCCGCCCCAGGCGTTGAAGCGCCAGCTCACGCCAGCCAGGCCTTGCTCCGGATGCACGACGAAGCTTGGGCCCGAGTCGCGGCACCAGCTGTCGTTGACGGCCAGTGGAATCAGTTCGATGTTCGGTCCGCACAAGGCTTTGGCACGGGCGATGGCCGACGGATCGACAACCATTTTCACCGGTTCGAAACGGGCGATGGCATTGGCGACGCGGGCGAAATCTTCCTGCACCAACGGCAAGGTGACGCCCCAACCCGATTCCCACAGGGCCTGATTGTGTGGCCAGACCATCCAGGTCGCCGCGTGCGTCACCCACTCTGCCGGCATCATCCAACCGCTGTTGTTGTTTTTGTTCTGCTGCATGGTAAAAAGCCCTTTGAGTTAAGCCATTGTGTTCAATGAAAACAGCCTTGGCGGCGTTGACGTGCATGCTAATGGCGGCCTTCAGGGCAAACAAACGATGGATTTAGCGGAAAACTGATTAGAGGAACTTATCGATCATGCTGAAACACTGGCCACCCCTCAGCTCGTTGCGCGGCTTCGAAGCCGCCGCAAGGCTGGGCAGTTTTCACAAGGCCGCGGAGGAGCTGAGCCTCACGCAGTCGGCCATCAGCCAGCAGATCCGCAGCCTTGAGGCGTATCTGGAACAGCCTCTGTTTTTCCGCAGCGGGCGCAGCGTCAGCCTGACCGACGCCGGCCACGATTTGCTCAGCACCACCCAGGCGATGCTGCAGCAACTGTCGGTGGGAATTCGGCGGCTGGGGCAATACCAGAAACCCAATCAACTGGTGCTCAACACCACGCCGGCGTTTGCCCGGCACTGGTTACTGCCGCGGCTGGGGGATTTCCGTCGTCAGCATCCGAATGTGGATCTGTGGATTTTCAGCACCGATGAAGTGCCGGACATGGCGACCCAGACCATCGATCTGGCGGTGCGCGACGACATCAGTTCGCAAGCTGAATGCAGCTTCAAAGTGCTGCATGCCGACCGCCTCTACCCCGCGTGTCATCCGAGCTTGTTAAGCGTACCGAGCGCGCAGCGGACAACGCTGCACGGCGAGCGGGAAATGGACTGGAGCCATTGGGCGGTGGAATCGGGGATCGACGTCGGCCAGCAGGATCAGGGCTTGAACTTCTCTGATCCGGGCCTGCTGCTGGACGCAGCGTGCGGCGGGCTCGGCATCGCGCTGGTCAGCCAGTTGCTCAGCCGCAAGGCTCGGGCCGACGGGCTGTTGCAGCCCTTGGTGGACGAGACCATTCGCGGCCCGAACTGGGCGCTGCTGACGCACCGCGACAGCGAAACCGATCCGATGGCCCGCAGTTTCACCGAGTGGTTGCTGGCGAACCTGGGCGATCCACGACCGGTGCGTGGCGGGCCATCACTTCGGTGATCCAGTCAATGAACACCCGCAGTTTGCGACTGATGTGGCGGTTCGGCGGGTAGGCGACGTAGAGCGGCATGGGATCGAGGCGCCAGTCTTCGAACAGCGGCACCAGATCACCGCTCGCCTCGTGTGCTTTGGACATGTACCTGGGCAGCCACAACACGCCCAACCCCGCGAGGCCCGCCGACAAATAGGCATTGCCGTCATCGACCGCCAGCATATGGCGGCCCTTGATCTGCAAATCTTCGTGTTCATTGTGCAGGGCGTACGGCACCGGTTTGCCGGTGCGCGCCCAAAGGAAACCGACCACCCGATGATGGCTGTCTTCGAGTTCCCGGGGATGCGCCGGGGTGCCGGCGCGGGCCAGATAACTCGGCGCGGCGTACACGCCAAGTTGAAGATCCGCCACCTTCCGGGCCATCAGTGACTGATCCCGCAGCTCCCCGCCACGGATAACGCAATCGACGTTTTCATCAATGATGTCGACGATCCGGTCGCTGACGCCCATGTCGATCTGGATCTCCGGGTAGCGCGCGTAAAACTCGGGCAGCGCCGGCACCAGAATCAGATTGGCCAAGGGGCTGGGTACGTCGACCCGCAAGCGCCCCTTGGGCTGGGCCGCGGCGCCGGGAAGACTGGTCTCGGCGTCGTCCATGTCCGCCAGCAACTTGATCACCCGCTCGTAATAGGCCGCGCCGTCCGCCGTGGCGTTGACCTTGCGCGTGGTGCGGTTGAGCAACTTCACTCGCAGCCGCGCCTCCAGTTGCTGAATGAGCTGGGTCACGGTGGTCTTGCTCATGTGCAGAGTTTCGGCGGCTTTGGTGAAACTGCCCGCCTCCACCACTCGGGCGAAGGCTTGCATCGCGTCAAAACGGTCCATATCCCACCTCTGATAGCGGCTCGATTGTTTGGGATTTGCAAACAGTGATCGCCAAGGTTGCGCGTTTATCGCGCCGAGGCAAGTCCCTACAGTTTCTCCATCGCAGGTTTTCAACCCATTGAAGGAGACACCCCATGACCCGTGCCCAGCCAAAACGCGACGTGGTTTTCCCGCCCGGACGCCATGCCCTTTACGAGCGCAATCGTTATTCACCGGCCGTTCGCTCCAACGGTTTTCTGTTTGTCTCAGGCCAGGTCGGCAGCCTTGAGGACGGCTCGCCGGAGCCGGATCTGAAACAACAGGTGCGACTGGCCTTCACCAATCTCAATGCGATCCTCGGCGCGGCCGGCGGCAGCTTCGATGACGTGGTGGACGTGACGGTGTTCATGGTCGATCCGCAATCGACCTTCGAAACCATCTGGGAAGTGGTGCCGGAGTTCTGGGGCGAGGCGCCGCATCCGACGATTACGGCGGTCGGCGTGACGTGGCTGTATGGCTTTCAGTTCGAGATCAAGGTGATTGCCAGATTGCCAGAGGCGTAGACCTCCCGACAGGTGAGCGCTTCAAAGTGGCAGCGAACGATCCTGAATTACCCGTTTCATCACCAGCGTGGACGTCAGTCGCTGGACGTTGGGCAGGCTGGACAGGCGCTCGTCGTAAAGCTGCTGAAACGCCGGCAGATCCCGCGCAACGACGTGCAGCAGATAATCGGGTTCGCCGAACAGTCGCTGCGCCTCGACGACTTGCGGAATCTGCGTCACCGAGTCTTCGAAAGCCTCCACCGCCTGGCGATTGCCCTCGCGCAGCGTCACAAACACCATCGCCGAAAAATTCAGCCCCAGCGCTGCCGGGGCCAGTTGCGCGCGATAGCCGACGATCACCCCGCTCTCTTCAAGCGCCCGAACTCGACGATGGCAGGGAGACAGGCTGAGCCCGACCCGATCGGCGAGCTCGGTGATCGAAAGACGACCGTCGGCTTGCAGCTCCGCAAGAATCTTCTGGTCAATCCTGTCCATCAGCATTTTTCTCCCACTTCAGGCTCTCTCGACTGGAATATTTGAGAAAAGATTCTAGCCCGATATCTCTATTCTTTTTCGTGAACGTTGCACGCCTTGAGCCGATTGTTTGCGAGATCAAAATGTCCCTGAGTGTTTTTGCCGCCTTCTGGGCGGTTTCGTTTTTGTTCGTCATCACCCCCGGCGCGGATTGGGCCTATGCCATCTCGGCAGGGCTGTTTGGTCGCGTGGTGCTGCCCGCCGTGGCCGGTTTGCTGATCGGCCATTTGCTCGCAACGCTGGTGGTTGCCGCCGGCGTCGGCGGTCTGGTGGCGAGCAATCCCCTTGCCCTCTCGGTGCTGACGATTGGTGGCAGCCTTTATCTGCTGTGGCTGGGCATCAACATGTTGCGAAACCCCTCCACGCCCGAAGCGGCAGAGACCCAGGCATCCGGATCCTGGTCGCGCTGGACGCTCAAAGGCGCCTGCGTCAGCGGCCTCAATCCCAAGGTTTTTCTGTTGTTCCTGGCACTGCTGCCGCAATTCACTGACCCGACAGCGGCATGGCCGGTGCCGATGCAGATCATGGCGCTGGGTCTGTTGCATGCGCTCAGCTGTGGGGTGATTTATCTGCTGGTGGGGTTCGGCTCGCGTTCTGTTTTACAGGCACGGCCGGTGGCGGCGCGATTCGTCAGTCGCCTGTCGGGCGCAATCATGATTCTTATCGCCGCGATTCTGTTGGCTGAACAGCTCCCGAACTGAAACCTGGCGCTCGCCAAAGGAACCACCATGAGTGACACAACTTCGCTGTACGGCAGTAACCAAAGCCCGGAAAAGCAGCCCCGTATCCGTATTCCCCATCTTCAGCGATTGAAGGCGCTTGGGCAGAAATGGGCAATGCTTACGGCCTACGACATGTACGCCGCGAGTATTTTTGAAGAGGCCGGAATTCCTGTTTTGCTGGTGGGCGACTCGGCTTCGAACAACGTTTTCGGCCACGAATCAACGTTGCCAGTGACAGTTGACGAGCTGATTCCACTGGTGCGTGCCGTCAGCCGGACAACCCGCAGACCACTGGTGATTGCGGATCTCCCGTTCGGCTCGTATCAGGCGTCGCCAGAGCAGTGCTTCCATACCGCCGTGCGTTTCATGAAAGAAGCAGGTGCACACGCGGTCAAGATCGAAGGCGGCGTTGAAATGCTGCCGCAGGTTGAAAAACTCGCAGGATCAGGCATTCCCGTGATGGCCCACATCGGTTTTACACCGCAGGCTGAACATCAACTCGGCGGCTATCGTGTTCAGGGACGGGGGCATGATGCCCAACGGCTGATCGAAAGCGCCCGCGCCTTCGAAGCAGCGGGTGCCTTTGCTTTATTGATCGAAATGGTGCCTGACGAAGTCGCGACGCAAATCAGCGCCGCCGTTTCCATCCCCACGGTTGGCATCGGCGCCGGCGTGGGTTGCGATGCACAGGTGTTGGTCTGGCAGGACATGGCGGGGTTGCGAACCGGGCATCTGCCCAGATTCGTCAAACAATACGCCGACCTTCGTGGCGTATTGCTCGGAGCAGCTCGCAACTTCATTGACGACGTGCAAATGTCGAAGTTTCCGGGGCCCGAGCATTCATTCCCCTTAGAGAATGCGCAGGAGAAAAACCATCGATGAAAAGCTTCAGGTAACACGCGGGCAACTATTCACACTTCGTGTCCTATGGAATCACCAATGCGCTCTTGATGCCATTTCTGCGATCAATATTCTGTCCTCATGTTGTTTTTGCCCCGGACAGAAAAGAGCGCAAGCCATGCCCAGCCCGAGAACGCTGTACCAGAAGCACATCGATAGTCACACCGTCTGCACCCTCGACGATCAGGGCCACGTGCTGCTTTACATCGACCGCCAGGTCGCCAACGAATACACCAGTCCACAAGCCTTCAGCGGCCTGCGTGATGCCGGGCGCACGGTGTGGCGGCCTGCGGCGACGCTGGCGGTGGTCGATCATGTGAACCCCACCGCACCGAAACGCATCGCGACCATGCCCGACGCCGGGGGTGCGCGTCAGGTGTCGTACTTCGAAGAAAACTGCCGCGACTTCGGCATCGAGCTGTTCGATGTGCTGGACAAACGCCAGGGCATCGAACACGTCGTGGCGCCGGAACAGGGTTTCATTCTGCCGGGCATGGTGGTGGCGGCCGGTGATAGCCACACCACCACTTACGGCGCACTGGGCGCCTTCGGTTTCGGCATCGGCACTTCGGAAATCGAGCACCTGCTGGCAACCCAGACGCTGGTCTACAAACGCCTGAAAACCCTGAGGGTGACGGTCAACGGTGAGCTCGGCGCAGGCGTCACCTCCAAGGACATCATCATGGCGCTGATCGAAAAAATCGGTGCGTCCGGCGCCACCGGTTACGCCATCGAATTCACCGGCCCGGCCATCAGCGCCCTCAGCGTCGAGGCGCGCATGACCATCTGCAACATGGCCGTCGAGGCCGGCGCCCGGGGCGCGTTCATGGCACCGGACGACAAGGTGTTCGCCTACCTGCAACGCAAGCCGCGTGCGCCCAAGGGCAAGGTCTGGGAGCAAGCCGTCGAGCGCTGGAAAACCCTGCACAGCGACGAGGGCGCGGTGTTCGATCGCGAAGTCATCCTCGATGTCGCCGCGCTGGAGCCGATGGTGACCTGGGGCACCAGCCCCGATCAGGCCGCGCCGATCAAAGGGCACGTGCCGGACCCGGCCGCCCAGCCCGATCCGATCCTGCGTCAGGGCCTGCAGCGCGCCCTCGATTACATGGGCCTGACACCCGGCATGCCGCTGAACGAAGTGACGATCAGCCATGCCTTCATCGGTTCCTGCACCAATGCGCGGATCGAAGATTTGCGCGACGTCGCCCGCGTGGTGCGCGGCAAGCGTGTGGCGGCTCACGTGCGGGCGATGATCGTTCCCGGCTCGACGCTGGTGCGCAATCAGGCCGAGGACGAAGGCCTGGCGCAGATTTTTCTCGACGCCGGTTTCGAGTGGCGGCAATCGGGTTGCTCGATGTGCCTGGCGATGAACGACGACGTGCTCGCGCCGGGTGATCGCTGTGCGTCCAGCACCAATCGCAACTTCGAAGGCCGTCAGGGCGCCGGTGCGCGCACCCACCTGATGAGCCCGGCGATGGTCGCCGCCGCCGCCATCACCGGCCATTTGACTGACGTGCGCACCGTCGCGCTGGAGGCTTGAACCATGCAACCTTTCGACACTGTCAGCGGCAGCGCCGCGCCGTTTCTCGCGTCCAACATCGACACCGACGTGATCATGCCCAAACAGTTTCTCAAGGGCATCGATCGTCAGGGGCTGGATCGCGGGCTGTTCTTCGATCTGCGCTTTCTTCCCTCCGGCGAACCCAACCCTGAATTCGTGCTCAACCAGCCGGCCTGGCAGGACGCGGCGTTTCTGGTGACCGGCCCCAATTTCGGCTGCGGCTCCAGCCGCGAACACGCGGTGTGGGGCTTGAAGCAAGTGGGGATCCGGGCCTTGATCGGCACCACGTTCGCGGGGATTTTCTACGACAACTGCCAGCGTAATGGCGTGTTGGCGATTCAACTGGACGACGCGCAGTTCAAGCGCGTGGCCGAGGCGATCAGCGTCCCGAAGACCGCGCGGATCAGCGTGAACCTGGCGCAGCAAACCATCGAGCTGGGGGACAGCACGCAGATCGGATTCGAGATCGATCAGCTGCGCAAACAGTCGTTGCTGCTGGGACTGGACGCCATCGGCACCACGCTGCAACGCACCGAGCAGATCCGCGCCTTCGAGGCACGGCATCTGGCGGACAATCCTTGGCTGGGTTGATGGCAAAAAAACGGGCGGTTCATTGAACCGCCCGTTTTCATTCCACAGACAAATCGCGGAAGTACTCTTCCAGAAACTCCACGCACACCCGCAATTTCGCCGACTCGCTGAGCCGGGTCGGATAGACCGCCCAGACGTTGGCGCTCTGGGTGTAGCCGTCCAGCACCTGCACCAGCCTGCCCTGCTCGAGCATCGGTTTAACGTCCCACATCGAGCGCAACAGAATTCCGCCACCGCTCAAGGCCCACTCCAGCACGATCTCGCCGCTGTTGGAGGACAACGGGCCATTCACTCGCACCGTTTCCTCTTGTCCGTCCTTGCTCAGGGTCCAGATGCCGAATGCGTTGTTGCGCTCCTTGAGCACCAGACAATCGTGGTCTTTCAGGTCTTCGAGAGATTGCGGCGTGCCCCGGCGTTCGAGGTATTCCGGCGTGGCGCACAGCACGCGCCGGTTGCTCACCAGTTTGCGCGCGAGATGCTGGCCCGGCAGGTCATCGCCGACGAGGATTTCCAGATCGAAGCCCTCGCCCACCAGATCGACCACCCGGTCGAACACGTCCAGCCGGATGTCGAGTTTCGGGCACGCCCGGGACAGCTGGCTGATCGCCGGCGCCACATGATTGCGGCCGAAACCGAAGCTGCTGCAAATGTGCAGCGAGCCCGCCGGCTGGTGCCGGGCCTGGGAAATCTCGCCGAGAAACTGATCGAAATCCCCCAGCAGTTTCTCCGCCCAGATCCGCACCCGCTCTCCATCGTCGGTCAGCGCGATGCGCCGGGTGGTGCGGTGCAGCAGCTTGGTCGCCAGCGTGGTTTCCAGCACCGAGATGCGTTTGCTGACGTAGGCCGGTGAGAAGCCCAGCTCGTCAGCGGCGCTGGCAAAGCTGTTCTTGCGGATGACGGTGAGGAAAACCTTGAGGTCTTCAGGCAAGGGAAATTGGTCACGATTCGTGTTCATAGGCCGCGCGCCTTCGCTATTTGTCACACATTCTGCGAAGGATAACATCGAATCAACACCTCGCCAGCCGGGGCCCGGTGCTTGCTGGAACCCCGGCGCCGTGATCAGGGTTGTCGATTGCTGGCGGTTTGCGTGCCCGGTTCGAACATCGCCTCGAACCGCGATTTGTTGGCCGCGTAATAGGCCGCGACCGCCTGATCCGATGAGGTCTGGCGCGCCTGCATCATCAAGCTTTCCAGATCTGCCTGCGGGATCGAGTAGTGGGCGAAAAAGTACGCCACCTGCGGGTATTCCTGACTGAACCCCTTGCGCGCCATCGCATGGATCTGTTCGGCGCCACCGAAAATCTGCTTCGGATCATCCAGATAGCGCAACGACCATTTGGAGAACATCCAGTGCGGGCTCCAGGCATTGACCAGTGACCATTTGTCCCGTTTCAGGTTGCGATCCAGTTCATTGAGCATGCCGCTTTCCGAAGACGCCACCAGTTTGTAGCCATCAAGCCTGTATTCCTCGATCGCCTTGACCGTGAGTTTGTACTGGCCGTTGCCCACCTCCGAGGTGAGGATCTTGCCTTCGAGTTTTTCCTTCACGTGCGGCTTGTTCAGATCCTCGACACTGGCCACTTCGCTGATCGGCACCGATGTCGGGACGGCCATGCCGATCCGCCCTTCGTACAGCACGCCGAGGTCTTCGAGGCGATCCTTGTATTTGTCGTAGAACGCCTTGTGGGTACTCGGCAGCCAGACCATCGGGATCAGGTCGATGTTGCCGTTGGCCAGGGCCTGGAACTGAATGCCGATATCGGCCATCACCAGTTTCACCGGTTGTTTGAGGTGATCCTGGAGCGCCGCGCTGGCGAGTTTGACGGTGATTTCGGTGTCCGACCAGTTGACCCAGCCAATGCGCACGGGTGCAGGTTCGGCGGCCTGGGCCTGTGCAGCGAGCGTGGCCAGAATCAGGGCGAAAAGCGTATTTCGATAAGGCGAATGAGCGTTCATCAAGCGTCTTCCTGGGGAGGTGGGATCGGCAGGTATGTCTCAATCTGGACAGCCTTGCGGTTGAGGCGTCTGGCGCAATCCTATGCCTGGGCGAAGCACCGCGCAAGAAAAATGTACACCTGTGTCAGCCATGATTGACATGCCTGTACAGTTGACCTAATTTCAAGTCGCCGAGCCTGATGAAGCCCACCCCGGAGCGCACCACCATGTCCAGCGATCCCCTGTTGCAGCCTTACAAAATCAAGAACCTGACGCTCAGAAACCGGATCATGACCACCGCTCACGAACCGGCCTACCCGGTTGACGGCATGCCCAAGGATTTGTATCGCGCCTACCACGTCGAACGCGCCAAAGCCGGCGTCGCGCTGACCATGACGGCCGGCTCCGCCGCCGTTTCCAGAGACAGCCCGCCGGTGTTCAACAATGTGCTCGCCTACCAGGATGAGGTGGTGAAGTGGCTGAAGGACCTGACCGACGAATGCCACGAGCACGGCGCGGCGGTGATGATCCAGTTGACGCATCTGGGTCGCCGCACCCGCTGGGACAAGGCCGACTGGTTGCCGGTGGTCTCGCCGTCGCACCATCGCGAAGCGGCGCACCGCTCCTTCCCGAAGAAAATGGAAGACTGGGATATCCAGCGCATCATCAAGGACTATGTGGACGCCGCCGAGCGGATGCACGCCGCCGGCATGGACGGTCTGGAGCTGCAGGCCTACGGGCACTTGATGGACCAGTTCTGGTCACCGTTGACCAACGAACTCGACGGGCCGTACGGCGGCTCGCTGGAAAACCGCATGCGCTTCACCTTCGACATCCTGCGCGGGATTCGCCAGCGGGTCGGCGAGGACTTCCTGCTGGGCGTGCGCTACACCGGCGATGAAGGCTTGCCCGGCGGCTTCGACGCCCGCGAAGGCTTGCAGATTTCCCACCTGCTGAAAGACAGCGGGCTGGTGGATTTTCTCAATGTCGTACGCGGCCACATCGACACCGATGCGGGTCTGACCGATGTCATTCCGATCCAGGGCATGCGCAATTCGCCGCATCTGGATTTTGCCGGTGAAATCCGTGCGGCCACCGGATTCCCGACCTTCCATGCAGCCAAGATCCCTGACGTCGCCACTGCTCGCCATGCCATCGCCTCAGGCAAGGTCGATATGGTCGGCATGACCCGGGCGCACATGACCGATCCGCATATCGTGCGCAAGATCATCGAAAAACGTGAGGAAGATATCCGTCCCTGCGTCGGCGCCAACTATTGTCTGGACCGCATCTATCAGGGCGGCGCCGCTTACTGCATCCATAACCCGGCAACCGGCCGGGAAACCACCATGCCCCACGACATTCCCAAGGCCGCACGCCAACGCAAAGTGCTGGTGATCGGCACCGGTCCTGCGGGACTTGAGGCAGCACGGGTAGCGGGCGAGCGTGGTCATGACGTGACCGTGCTGGAAGCGGCGGATCGCCCCGGCGGGCAGATCCGTCTGACCGCCCTCAGCGAACGTCGGCGCGAGATGATCAGCATCATCGACTGGCGCATGGCGCAGTGCGAACGTCTGGGCGTGAAGTTTCATTTCAACACCTGGGCCGAAACCGACACGGTGCTGCAGCATGAACCGGATGTGGTGATTGTCGCCACCGGCGGCCTGCCCCACACGGACGTGCTCAGTGCAGGCAACGACCTGGTGGTTTCGACCTGGGACATCATTGCCGGTGACATCAAACCAGGCCGGCATGTCCTGATCTATGACGATGCCGGCGACCACGCTGCACTACAGGCTGCCGAGGTCATCGCCGCCAGCGGTGCGAGTGTCGAAATCGTCACCCCCGATCGCAGTTTTGCTCCGGAAGTCATGGCGATGAATCTGGTGCCCTACATGCGCAGCCTGCAGGATCTGGATGTCACCTTTACCGTCACCTATCGCGTCGATTCGGTCGAGCGCCTCGACGGGCGACTGGTGGCGACGCTCGGCAGTGATTACGGAACGGTGCACAAGCAGCGGGTGGTGGATCAGGTGGTGGTCAATCACGGCACGATTCCGCTGGATGACCTGTATTTCGACCTGCGCGCGCATTCGAGCAACGGCGGCGCGGTGGAACAACACAACCTGATTGCCGGCAAGACTCAGAACATCGTCACCGACCCGCAGGGACGTTTTCAGCTGTTCAGGATTGGTGACGCCGTGGCCGCACGCAACACCCACGCGGCCATTTACGATGCGTTACGGCTGATGAAAGACCTCTGAACGTGGCCTTCCCTTCTGTTTCGGGAGGGAAATCGCCGTATCTGCCCACTACAGGCCGCGCCGGGCAACCTGGGCGCCGGCCTGTACGGCCCGACCCACGATGTCTTCGAGGTTCTGCCCGGTCATCGACTGCAACGCAGCCGCCGTGACCCCGCGATAAGCCATCAAGGCATCCAGCAAAACTTTCGGTTCCCGCCCGGCCAGCAGTTGACCGCCGCCCACCACCACCGCCCGTGCCGCCCGCTGCGCAATCCTTGCGGGAATGCCGGCCGCTTCGGCCTGACTGGCGAGCGCATCGCATAGCAGCGCCGGAAACGCCGGCCCGGTGCCGGACAACGCGCTCAGATAATCGATGCAGTCTTCATCGGGCACCTCGTCCGCGGTGCCCACGCATTCGAACAATCGCTGCAGCCAGTCGCGCTCTTCATCGGTCAAGGAGCCGGCCACGAACCACGGCGTATAGGATTGGCGGATCTCCACCGCCGCGTTCGGCATGGCCCGCACCACCACTCGCGCGCCTGTCGCGGCACCGAGGGTGGACGCTGAAATGCCGGCCATCAGCGATACCACCGTTTTGCCCCGGGCATCGATCTGTAACGCCCGAAACTGCTCGGGCCGGACCGAGAGCACGACGATATCGCTGCTGTCGACCAGCGACTGGTTGTCCTTCAACACGCGCACTCCCGGCGCAACATCAGCACTGCCCGAGCGGTTCGAGATCAGCAGATCACTCGGCCTGATAAATCCCAGGTCCAGCAACGATTCGGCAATCGCCTTTCCCAGCCAGCCCGTGCCGCCGATGATCCCCAGCGTTCTATTGGTCATCGGGCAGCGCCTCTTCGAAGGTTTCCACCAGTGGAACAAACACCCCCGGCTCCGTCTCGGCATAACCGAACTGACCGAAAAACCGGTCCAGCTCGCGCCGCTTGGGTGACTTTCCGGTGAACACGGTGACGTACTGCGGGATTCGCCGGAACCGCACGATCACGTCTTCGGTGGTTTTCATCGAGATGTAGCCGATCTGCGTGAGATAGATCGTCCGGGCACGGGCATCGGCCGCCCCCGGCTCGTAACCGAAACGGCGAAACATAGCGGCCAGCGCATTGATCCGCGCATCGTCGGCCAGCGCGATTTGCCCGGCGACTTCATCCGATTGCAACGCCCAGCTGCGCACGGCGAATTCAAACTGCGAATCGAACAACGCAGGGTTCAGCCAGCATTCGAAAACATTGAGGATCGCCTCGGACACGCTTTCGGCATAACGCTCGCACTGCCCCACCAGCCCACCGGTGTTCTTGTCCCGCCAGCGGGCCAGCAGCGCCGCGAGCAGTTGCTCCCGATCTTCGTAGAACCAGTAGAAGCTGGTGCGCGACAGGTTAAGGCGCTTGGCCAGCGGCATTACCCTGACCGCATCGACTCCGGATTCCTTCAAAGCCTCATACGCGGCGTCCAGCCAGACGTCCACAGAACCGCGCCATCCTGAATCCTGAGCCTTGTTTTTTGTCCGTCCTGCCTGCGTCATTGCAATGCACCTGTCTTTGAGACTTTGACCGGACTTTACACGGGGCGTACACGCAATGTACATCGGCGTACATTTTTCATTTTCGAATGCTCCTCAGCACCCATGGCGATCTCGATTCAATCGCTTGAAAACGCTGCCGAAAGGTCGGTTGTGCGTGCGCCAAAATCCCTGCATTGGACAGACATGACCGTTCGGCGCTTTTTCTGGCAGCCCTGCACAAACGGGTCTAGGGTTGCGTGGCTGGCAAAATGCTGGCCACTTGGCAAACGTCGCTCGACGAGCGCCATCAGCGGCACTGGAAGAAAAATCAGGGATGGTTTTTGTGCTTGCGCGGGTATTGCACTCTTGAAGAGTGAACGACCTATCCCTGTGTTTCGTTGCTTTCTATCAAGGACAGAAAGATGAACAACGTACAGGTGAGATTCCCCCGGCTGCCCTTTCGGCAAACCCCTTCATTGACGCCCGAGGCCAGGCCCGACGGTTTTGGCTGACGACGCTTGCGCGTGAGCCGGCGCTGCGGCGTCGAACCTGCGCGAACCCGATTTACGGATTGATCAGATCCCGACGGATCAGGCTGTCACGTCGCCGAGAATCCCGGTTGCCGGTGGTTCTGGCCGATGTCGTTCGCCTGCCTGTCAGGAAAGGCGCCCCTTCTGCGCAAGGGGTCGAGCGGCACACACCCACGAGGAAGGCCTCGATATGACCGGTTCAAACCACAACATCCCGCCCTACGGCGTCGCCATCCAGAGCGCGATCACTGGCGGCGATCTGCAGCAGATGAAGACTTTGTTGAAGCAGCGCGATTCAACGAAGCCGGAAGCGAAGGAGCTACAAACCGCGTACGAAAAACTGGCCAAAGAAGTTTCTCGACTGGAAAAACCCTAAGGCCATTTCCCACATTGCAATGGAGGCAATCAACATGTCAGCAACTCAGCAAAATGTCGGCTTGTTCCCGGTGAGCTACCGGATCGGTACGGGCCAGCCAGGGGCGCAGAATCTTGCGCTGAACCTGCTGGTGTCCACACCACAGCAGCATGTCACCGGCAACGCCGCCGTGACTCAGGCAACCAATCCGCCGCTCGACATCGACTCGGACGTCTGGGGCGAATACACCTACATGACGGTGATGAAGCCCGGTGTCAGCAAGATCCTGATCACCGCCCAGGGCAACCACGGTGGCCCCGGCTCCAACTCGATCATCAACTTCAAGATCCATCTGGTGGTCGGCACCGACTGGCGCGAAGGCGTGGCCAACTATGAGTACTTCGACGGCCAGCGCTGGCACGAAATCAACAACGTGCCGGCGCATCTGGTGGAGGTGCCTTCGAACGTCCTTCAGCCGTTCAATCCCGGCCCGGTGATCGAGCCGCACAAGCCGGTCCTGCCGCTGTACGCCGCGCCGATTCAGGGCGCTATCGCCAGCGGTGACCTGGCCCAGATGAAAAGCCTGTCCGCACAGGCCAGACAGCAGCTGGAGCAACTGCCGCTGTTGCGCAAAGCCGTGGACGACGCCAACAAAGAAATCAGCCGCGTGCAAAGTCGCTGATCGGCAATCTGGAACCATAACTTTCACAAGGGAGCAGCATCATGTCGATCGGACTTTTTCACACCCGCCTCATCGCCAGTAACTCACTGCTGGGCGCACCGGTTCTGACCCTCGATATCGTGGTCGATACCGTCCGCAAAAAAGTCAGCGGAACCGCCAGCGTGTTTCAAAGCACCTGGCCACCGGTAAATTTCCATGCCCGGGTCTGGGGCGATTACTCCGAGGCCAGGCTCACGCCATCCACCGAGACCTACCTTATTCTCACCCTCGACGGCAGCCCGAGCGGCCCGCTGAGCCAGATCGCCCAGACCTTCCACCTCAAGGGCATTCTGAACGACTGGACCAGCGGTTTTGTCGATTACCGCTACAACGAAGGCGGCCAGTGGCAGGACGTGCGGCACGTCGCCGTGCATCAGGCGCCGAGCCTCGAGCCACTGCCGCCCGAGCATCATGTCCAGCCGCTGTATGCGGTGGCCATGCAAACGGCTCAGGCCAGCGGTGATCTGGCGCAGTTGAAAGTCGCCGTGCAGCAGGGCGAACAACAGCTGGCTCACGAGGACGCCTTGCGCGGTGCCCTTGCGCAGCTGAATGCGGAAATCGCGCGACTGGAAGCGCGCTAAGCGATACGGCCCGGGCGCGGTCATGGGTGACCGCGCCCGGTCTTCCAGCCAATCGAGGTCAGTCCACTCGTGCCGCGCACAGGCCCGTGCGCAAGGATCTCCCATGACAGACAACCGCCCTGCCCGCTACCTCAGCGACACCGATCTCAAACGCTACGTGCCGGTGCACGTGGTCTGGGAAATCACCCTCGCCTGCGACCTCAAGTGTCTGCATTGCGGTTCCCGCGCGGGGCATCGACGCCCCGATGAACTCAACACCCGCGAATGCCTCGACGTGATCGATTCCCTCGCCGCCCTCGGCACCCGCGAGATCACCCTGATTGGCGGCGAAGCCTATTTGCGCAAGGACTGGACGCAACTGATCCGCGCCATCCACGACCACGGCATGTACTGCGCGATCCAGACCGGCGGACGCAATCTGACGCCGGCGAAGATGCAGGCAGCGGTCGATGCCGGGCTCAACGGGGTCGGCATTTCCCTGGACGGACTCGCGCCGCTGCACGACAAGGTGCGCAACGTGCCCGGCTCGTTCGACAAGGCCGTCGACACCCTGCGCCGGGCCAAGGCGTCGGGGCTGGCGGTGAGCGTCAACACCCAGATCGGCGCGGCCACGCTGCCCGACTTGCCGGAGCTGATGGACACCATCATCGAACTCGGCGCCACCCATTGGCAGATCCAGATCACGGTGGCCATGGGCAACGCCGTCGACCATCCGGAGCTGTTGCTCCAGCCGTATAAGCTGCTGGAAGTGATGCCGCTGCTCGCCCGGTTGTATCGCGAAGGACTGGATCGCGGCCTGCTGATGAACGTCGGCAACAACATCGGTTATTACGGCCCTTACGAACATCTGTGGCGCGGCTTCGGTGACGAGCGCGTGCACTGGACCGGCTGCGCGGCCGGCCAGACCGTGCTGGCGCTGGAAGCAGACGGCACGGTGAAAGGTTGCCCGTCACTGGCGACCGTCGGTTTTTCCGGCGGCAACGTGCGCAACATGAGCCTGCACGACATCTGGCATTACAGCGAAGGCATGCACTTCGGCCGCCTGCGCTCGGTCGATGACCTCTGGGGCTACTGCCGAAGCTGCTATTACAACGACGTCTGCCGGGGCGGCTGCACCTGGACGTCGCATTCGCTGCTGGGCAAACCCGGCAACAATCCTTACTGCCATTACCGAACCCTGGAATTACAAAAACAGGGTCTGCGCGAGCGCATCGTCAAAGTCGAAGACGCCGCCCAACGCTCGTTTGCCGTCGGACGTTTTGACCTGATCACCGAACGCATCGACACCGGCGAAAAAGTCAGCAGCGTCAGCGACAGCGGCCAAGTGATCAAACTGGCGTGGATCAATCAGGGCCAGTCCTCCCCCGAGGAAGGACGCCTGCCGACGCAACTGGCCCTGTGCCGCGACTGCCTGCAATACATCCAGCCGCACGAATCGATCTGCCCGCACTGCCACGCCGATGTCGCCGCCGCCGAGGCCCGGCACCTGACCGACCGGGCGCGGCAGCAGGCGATCATGAAGACGCTGACCGGTTTGCTGGCGGGAGTGCCGGGTTCGTTGAGGTGACGGCTGCCGTTTGCCCGCTCGCCGCGAAAAATCTCGAACTCGCTCAGTGGCGCTGCATCCAACGTTTAAGCCAACGGAGGTCAGCGCCATGAACAACGACAGTAAAGCTCCACCCACCGATACGTCCGGCAAACCGGTCAATGTGGTGAAACGCGATCTTGAGGACCCGGACGACGACACCCGCGGCGTGGATGAGGTCATCACGCCCTCGTCGAACCGCACCAAGGAGCAGGACGCTGAAGCGTTGCAACGCAAGGTCGACGAAATCGAACGCAAGGTTGCGGACGGCAACTGATCGGTTCGTCGAGGCAGGTCTTTGCCAGGTTTTCGGGCTACAGCGGTCGCGCCGGCTTGCATGGCGTTCGCTGAAAAGCCCGAAAAACCTGACCGGCGATACCGTCCGGGAAATAAGTAGCTGTTTTCCCTGAAATTTATTGGCTTCAGGGGTTCACAGAACGCAAGAGCGCTGGTAAAGTGCCGCCCACTGTTGCAGAGGTCCTCCCGGGACTGAAACCAATAGCTACAGGGGCGTCGCCAAGCGGTAAGGCAGCAGGTTTTGATCCTGCCATGCGTTGGTTCGAATCCAGCCGCCCCTGCCATTTTCTCCCTCGTTTCACCCTCCTCCGCTTCACCTCTGCCTCAACGGCAAATCATTTCTTTGTATTCAACGTAATCGCCGAACGCACCAGCGCTTTCAGAGCCTTGGCATCGATCTTGTCGTCTTCGTGAACATCGATCGCCCGCCGGGTGTTGCCTTCAAGGCTGGCATTGAACAGTCCTGACGGATCCTCCAGCGCCGCGCCTTTGGCAAAAGTCATTTTCACCACAGCCTTGTAGGTTTCCCCGGTGCAGATGATGCCGTTGTGTGACCAGACCGGAACACCCCGCCACTTCCACTCCTCGACGACCTCCGGATCCGCCTCATGAATGATCGCGCGAATCTCGGCCAGCTTCTGGCCGCGCCAGTCGTTCAGTTCCTTGATTCTCGCGTCAATCAGCACAGAGGGATTCTCAGTCGCCGCGCCGCTGCTGTCCTTCTTCATATCCTTGTTCTCCCGAAAACCTTTTCCGCTATCCAGCGTAGCGCCGACTGAGCCAAACGCCGGGCAAAAAAAAGCCCCGCAAGGTGCGGGGCAAAGGAACTGGTTGGTTGCGGCCAACCAAAGGAGCATCGTCAAAAAGCGTTAATCGTCAGGCGTTACAGGCACTCCTGGGCAGCCCGTTCAAAACTCGACGGCATGAAACTCGAAGCCAGCAAGTGGCGCTCATACAAAAACACCTTGCCGCCGTCCTGTGCCTTGTAGGCTTCCAGGACGTTGTCCGCCGCCACCTTGCTCGGCACCACGATCCGATAGCTGCGCTGGGTCTGCGAAACCGTCGGGTTCAGCGCGCTGCCCTGCAGTTTCGGCACCACGCATTCGGCGTACTGGGCAGGCGTCTTGTGCGTCTGCAGGGTCAGCGTCGGGTCGTTCGGCGCAGAAGCGCATGCGGTCAGCAACAAACTGGCAGAAGCCATGGCAGGGATAAAAAAGGCACGCATGGATAAAATCCTGAAAATAAAAGGTTCGGTTCTTCGGCAACGTTCAGTGTCACGGGCACTGCCGTTGCCGTTTTTGATTTGGGTGTTCAGCCTGCACTCACCAGGGCTTTGAGCGAGTCATCGAACTGCTTCAAGGCACTCAGTTGCAGGTCGCGCTGCTGTTCAATCCCGGCAGCGATTTCGGGCGCTGCCTTGTTGTGTACCCACACCGAAGGCAGTTGCTTCTCCACCGCGCCTTCGGCCTTGCCGATGTATTGCAGGTTGGCGTCGTAGAAGCGTGCGGCAAACCGCGCTTCGACCTGACTGTTGCGCTGGGTCAGCAGTCGGTTGTGGGTGTCGAGCATCACCACCACGTCCGGATGAGCCTGCACCAGCGCATCGAGGCTGTCGTAGACGGTCACCGAGAGAAACTGTTGTTGCAGCGAACTCATCAGCCAGTCGATGGCCAGCTCCGGATCGGAGCTGTCGACGAAGGCGTCACGGATTCGCGCATCGAGCGCATCCTTGGCACCGTTCACCGCTACATCGTGGTAACGCTCGAGGTATTGCAAGTTGTCCAGGGTGTTTTCGCTGTACAGCACACCGACGGTTTGCGAGTGCTGCAGCGCGGCGCTGCTGCCGGCGACGGGCAGAAAATGGCACGACCGGGCGTCGTCTGCGTAGGCTGGGGCTACGGAAGCGGCCACCCCGCCCATCAGCAGGGCGACTACAGCCAGTCGGGTCAAAGTCTTCATCGCGCAATTCCTTCAGCGGTGTGTTCGATGGAGGCGATTTTCCGCCCATCGGCGCCAAAGCAGAACTTGCGTTTCTTGATGGTCACTATTACTTGAACCAATAGTTGCGCGGCGTGCAGACTGCTGCACACTCAATCACAACGAAAACAGATGAGGATTACCCGTGCGAACCTTTGATCTGATCCGCGATGCCGTCCTGCCCGAATTCCGCGACCGGGTGGCCGAATACCTGGTCGAATACGAAACCGTGCTGGGCCAGTCAGCGGACAATTCGGAGTCGGTGCGGGCCGCGGCCAATCAACTGCGCGGCTATTTGCGCGGCCTCAATACCACCCGAGTGCTGGGTATGGCGGACTGGGAAGAACTCGACCGGCGCGTGCTGAACACCTGGCTAGCGCCCGCTCGATGACACGCTAGACTCTTCAGGCTGCGCCCGCAGCGCCAGACCTGGAGGTGTCCCATGAGCAATAACACCGAACCCACGACATTCACCGGCTGGGCCGCCACCTCGGCCGGCGCGCCGCTGGAGCACTTCAGTTACGACCCCGGCCCGCTGGGCGATGAGGAGGTCGAAGTCGCCGTGGAATATTGCGGCGTCTGTCACTCCGACCAGTCGCTGATCGACAACGACTGGGGCATCAGCCAATACCCGTTCATTCCCGGCCATGAAGTGGTCGGCCGCATCGTGCGCACAGGCCCGCAGGTACGCGGCCTGGAAGTCGGCCAGCGTGTGGGGATCGGCTGGTATAAGGGCAGTTGCATGCATTGCTCGTCCTGCATCGGCGGTTCCCATCACCTTTGCGCTACGGCCAAACCGACGATCATCGGCAGCCATGGCGGATTCGCCGATCGCCTTCGCACCCACTGGGCCTGGGCGCTGAAACTCCCGGACAACCTCGACCCGGCCCTCGCCGGCCCGTTGTTCTGCGCCGGCTCCACGGTCTTCAATCCGCTGGTGGAATTCGACATCAAGCCGACCGATCGGGTCGGCGTGGTGGGCATCGGCGGCCTCGGTCACCTGGCGCTGCGGTTTCTCAATGCCTGGGGATGCGACGTCACTGCCTTCACCTCATCCCTGAGCAAACAGGACGAAGCCAAACGCCTCGGTGCCCACAAGGTCGTCGCCTCGACCGACAGCGAGGCGCTGAAAGCGATTGCCGGCACCCTCGACTTTTTGCTGATCACCGCCAACGCCAACCTCGACTGGACGGCCATGCTCGCCACCCTTCGCGGCAAGGGCCGGCTGCACTTCGTCGGCATCGTGCCCGACGCGATTCCGGTGCATGTGTTCAATCTCATCCCTCAACAAAAGTCCCTGTCAGCCTCCCCAGTCGGCTCGCCCGCCACGGCAGCGACCATGCTGGAGTTCTGCGCGCGGCATCAGATCCTGCCGCAGGTGGAGGAATTTCCGATGAGCAAGGTTAATGAAGCAGTTGACCATCTGCGCAGCGGCAAGGCGCGGTACAGGATTGTGCTGAACGCCAGCAAATGAAGGATCGGCGCGCCGGTTGCCATCGGCGCGCCAATCATTTCATATAGAACTCAATTGAATTAATAAATAAACAATCAGTATTTATCGTTATAAAAATCTCGGCGTACTCTCACCTCATCCCGTCATTGAACACAGTGAAGTGCGCCATGAAACCGACTGACAACCTGATCGACTTCGCCGTCTACCGCAAACGCCGCCACGCCCAGCAACAGGCCCGGCTGATGTGGGAAATGTATGCGCGCAATGCCGGTTATCAGGCTTACCAGTGGGTGCAGGCCGCTCGTTCCAGCGAGACGCGTCAAGCGTGAACGCGCGTGAACCCTCGCGCTTTCTGGCGAGCGCCGATGAACCTGTGCTGGATCTGAACAACCTCGAATCCCTGGAAGAAGACCCGATCTGTGAACGCGTCGCGCAGAACCTGCAACGCCTGCGCGGCAAGCGGCACCTGTCGCTCGATGCCCTTGCCCGCCAGTGTGGCGTGAGTCGGGCGATGCTGGCGCAGATCGAGTCCGGGCGCAGCGTGCCGTCGATCAAGGTGCTGTGCAAAATCGCCAAGGGTTTGAAGGTGTCGGTGGCGGCATTTCTGGAGCACCGCGCGTTTGAAGGCGTAGCCGTGTTGTCGGCGAGCCAGAGCAAGCGGCTGGTCAGTGCCAGCGGTGCCTTTGTCAGCCGCGCGCTGTTTCCCTTTGATGTGGCGCGCCAGTCGGAATTCTACGAACTGCGCCTGAGCCCGCTGGGCGAAGATCAATCCGAGGGCCACGGCCCGGGCGTGCAGGAAAACCTGGTGGTGGCCCAGGGCGTGCTGGAGATCAGCGTCAACGACGAGCGCTATCTGCTGTCGACAGGCGACTCGATCCTGTTTTACGCCGATCAGCCCCACCGTTATCGCAACCCTGCCGACAGTGAAGCGGTGGCGTATCTGGTGGTGACCTACCCCGAACGCCTGGACTGACGAACAGACAACAAAAAGCCCGACCGGGAATCTCCCGGTCGGGCTTTTTCATGCCTGAAGACTTAGCAGGTGCAGCACATCATCGGCATGCCGTTGCAGCTCATCATCATCGGCATGCTGCAGTCGTTCATCATCTTCATCATCAGGGCGCAGCAGTTCTTCATCATGTCCATGTTCATGCCCGGCATCGGCATGATTTTGCACATCATGCAGTCGGCCATCATGGTGCATTCCATCACGCACTTCATCGATGGCATCGGCATGCCCATCATCGGCATCGGCATCATCATGTTCATCATCGGCATGGCCATGGCCGCCGGGGACATGCACATCATGCTCATGTTGCCGCAATGCATCATCATCGGCATGCCGCAGTCCATCATCATCTGCATCATTTCAGCGCTGTTCTTGAACATGGCCATGTCCATGCCAGCGGCCGGCATCATCTTGCACATCATGCCGTCGTCCATCATGTCGCAGCTCATGGTCGCCATCATCATCGGCATGCCCGTCATCGGCATCATCGGCATGTTGGCGTTCATCGGCATTTGCATCTGCATGGCGTTCATCATGGTGTAGCTCCCTGAGGATTAAGAACTGGATGAGAAGTTGATGGAGCGGATTCTAAGGATTGAAAAAATCCGCAACAAGCTGTCCATCGAGCAGCAAAAAGTGCTGTTCAAACGGTTCAAGTGCAGCGTTCCGTGCGACTTGAACCGTTGCAGCAGCAGAGTAGACGCCATGACAGATACGGCAAATGCGCGAGCAGGTTTTTAAATGTCATGGATATGCGATCCAACACCAAGCAAATAACTTAAAGAAATAATCGTTCTAACCGGCGCGCATTATTTTCACTGTGTTTGCTTATTCCATTAGTTCAGCGACGATCCACTTTTTAATCTTTTATTGCTATTAACCGTCCCCTCTATAATTCGGGACAGTTCTTAACAATAAGGAAGTTCCATGCCGCAACGTTTACTACTGGCAGCACTGTTCCTGGCGGTCGCCGGGTGTGCCAGCCCTCCTCCGGTTTCCGTGCATACCAAAGATCCCGCCAGTTCGACCCTGCAAGGCGATGCCACGCGACCGGCGCAGGCGCAGTGGGTGCGCACCGAGTTGTATTTCTCGGTGGGGCCGCTGGAAGGCAAGGAAGGTGTGGTGAGCCCGGCGCGCTGGCGCGAGTTTCTCGATCAGGAAGTAACGACGCGGTTCCCGGACGGGTTCAGCGTGTTCGATGCCTATGGGCAGTGGAAGGACCACGACGCGAAAGTGCCCGAGCGACTGGCGACCAAGGTGATTGTGATCCTGCACGAAAGCGGGCCGAAACGTGAGAGTGACATTGAGGCGATTCGTTTGGCTTACAAGCGGATTACGGGGGATTTGTCGGTGCTGCGGTTGTCGCAGCCGGCGGTGGTGTCCTTCTAATCTACCCTCCGTTGCAGAGCCTGCCGAGGTGTCGACACCAGGCGGCTCAACCCGGCCAGCAACAACGCGCCAACCATCAAAACCCCGATCCCCAAAAACGCCCCCAACCCCACCACCGTCACGCTGGAATACAGCATGTAAACGCACAACACAAAAAACAGCAGCGGCAACAGCGGATAAAGCGGCACCCTCACCGGCCGGGGCACCTCGGGGAAACGCCTGCGCAGAATAATCAACGTCAGGCTGCTCAAGCTCAGAAACAACCAATACACCGGCGTCAGATACTCAACCATGGTGTTGAAGCCACTCTGAGTAAAACTACCAAACAACACCAGCAACAACGCCACCGCCCCCTCGGCCAGCAACGCCTTTCGCGGTACGCCGCCGCGCTCGTCCCATTCGCCGAAGCGGCGCAATTGCGCCACATCGCGGGCGGCGGCGTAGGTGGTGCGGGCGCCGACCAGCAAGGTTGAGTTGATAGTGGCGATGGCCGCGATGCCAACCATCAGCAGAATCAGCAGCACGCCCGGGGCACCGAAGGCGCGGTTCAATAACTCCACCGCCGGCGCGTTGCTCGCCGCCAGGCCTTCGAATCCCAGCCCTTGGACGAACGCCCAGTTCAACGCCAGATAGATCGCCATCAGCACCGTCAGCGCACCGAGCATGGCGATGAGGATCCCGCGTCGACCGTCGCGCACTTCAGCCGATAACGTCGCCGCATCGCTCCAGCCGCCGAAGGCCAGAAACACAAAGATCATCGCCGCAGAAAACCCTGCTGCGCCAGTGTGCTCAGGCACGACCGGATCGCTGGGCAGCGTCGGTTCGATCCCTTGCCATGCCAGCCAGACCCCGGCGCTGGCAATACTCAGGAACCCGATAGCAAGCAGCCCGACCAACACAGTCTGAGTAATGAAACCAATGTGCTTGCCCGTCAGATTCAACAGCACCAACGCAGCAATGATCGCACCGGCAAACACCCCGGATCCGTAATGCCCCAGCGGCACAACCGCATTGAAGTAGTCGGCAAACATGAACGCCGACAACGCGATCCACCCGGTGTGCATCACCGAGAACCGCGACCAGGCAAACAGGAAACCCATGCGCTCGCCATAAGCGGTGCGCAGGAAATGATAGTCACCGCCCGGATGCGGGAACGCGGTGGCCATCTCGGCAAAGCACAAGGCCCCGGCCATCGACGCCAGTCCGCCGAGCACCCAGACCCAATAGAAATGTTCCGGCCCGACGTTCAAGGCAACGGTCGGCGCGGTTTTGAGAATGTCGGTGGTGATGACCATGCCCAGCGTGATCAGCAATGCCTGGAACACCGGCAGGTGCCGCTTGGGGCCATTGGTTTGAGTCATGAAGGTTCCCGCTGATGATCCGCCATCCATGGCGGAAAAGACTCAGAAGCCGTAAGTCGCGGTGGCGTAGTAATAAGCGCCGTTGGTGCCGATCGGCGAGAGCACGTCGTACGGCAGGTTGCCGCCGTAGTTGATGGCCGAGCCGGAGCGTTCCGGGTAGTTGTCGGTCAGGTTGTTGCCACCCAAAGCGATGCTGAATTTCGGGGTGAATTTGTAGGTCACCTCGGCGTCCAGCTGCCACACCGCACCGTAGGTTTGCTCCGGCTGCGAGTCGCCGAAATCGAACACCCGAGTGGTCTCGCCCTGACGGGTCAGACGCCCGAGCAGGCCCCAGTGTTCGCTGGTCCAATTGGCGGAAAACACGAAGCGATCCTTGGGCGCAGCATCGGTCAGGGTGTTGCGTTCCTCGACGCCGACCAGCGCGTCATTGCCGATCCCTAAGGCGGTCAGCTGCGACGGCGTGCCCTTGGTGCTGGTGACCTTGGTGTGGTTGTAGGTGTACGCGGTGGTCAGGCCCAGTTGCCCGTCGTAGAACGGCTGATGGTAGTTGAGCACCAGTTCGGCGCCGTCGGTGCTGGTGTCAGCGGCGTTGGTGAAGAAGTTGACGTCGTGGACGCCCGGCACGCCGAAGTTGTCGTTGATGTAGCTTTCCAGCGCGTCGCTGCCGATTCGCTGGGACAGGGTGATGCGGTCTTTGACGTCGATGCGGAACACGTCGAGCGACGCATCGAAGCGCTCGTTCAACTGGAACGTCAGGCCGAGGCTGAAGTTCTTCGAGGTTTCCGGATCGAGTTTTTCTGCGCCCAGGGCACGGGCAATCGGATCGTTGACCGACAGCACGCGGATATCGGTGAGCGTGCCGCCGTCGCCGAAGTTGCTGGTGGTGTTCTGGAAGCCACTCTGGGCCAGCGACGGCGCGCGGAAGTTGTTCGACACCGCACCGCGCAACGCCCATTGATCGGTCAGCTTGTAGCGACCGCTGAGCTTGCCGGTGAGTTTGCTGCCGGCGTCATCGTAATGTTCCCAGCGCGTGGCGGCATCGACGAAGAAGCGATCGGTGAGATCACCGGACAATTCGGCGTAGGTGCCGAACACGTTGCGATCCAGATCCGACTCTTCACTCGGGCGCAGGCCGTTGGCGCCATCGGCCCCGGAGCCGATGTAAGAGGCTTCGTCCCCGGCAAATGTCAGGTAGTTTTCGTAGCGATATTCACCGCCCACCGCCAGCACGAACGAGCGGCCGCCAAGGCGCAATTCGCGGCTGAAATCCAGGTTGGTGGTGGTCTGGCGCAACTCGTAGTCGCCAGTGTCGAAGCGGGTCGGCGAGTCTGCGCCGAGGCTGACGTTGAGGGTGCGACGGGTTGCCGATTCGAAGCGGTTGCGACCGTGGGTGACGCTGCTGTCGAAATCCCAGTCGTCGCCGATCAGACCTTTGTAACCGGCGGTGGCGGAGATGTCGGTGTTGTCGCCCAGCGATTGCGGCAGATAGCCGTTGGGGTAGAACTGCGGCTGCTCGGACGGGTAGCGGTAGAACTCGGCGCCGGTGGTGTGGCGTTCGTTGTAGGTGCCGAAGCTGTAGGCCTTGCCGCCGGCCAACGGCAATTCGCCGTTGAACCAGGCGTTGACGTCCCGCGCCACGCCGTCGCCCATCACGTAGTTGCGCTGGCCCGGGGTGTCGGCGAAACCGTCGTAGCCGGCGCGGTTGGTCGGGTTGCGATCCTTGTACTCGGTACCGCCGCGAATGAAGCCGCCCTCCTCACCCAGCCGCGTGCCGATCTTGGCGGTGGTCACGCTGTTCTGGCCGTCGGTGGTGGTTTTGCCGATGGCATCCTGATGGGTGTGGTAGGCGCCGTAGCTGGTGGACGCTTCGCCGCCTTCGGGGGCGTCGTCGAGGATGATGTTGATCACCCCGGCAATCGCGTCGGAGCCGTACTGCGCGCCGGCGCCGTCGCGAAGTACTTCGATGCGTTTGATCGCGCTGATCGGGATCGAGTTGAAGTCCACCGGCGCCGTGCCGCGACCGATTTTCGACGAGTCGTTGACCACTGCCGAGGTGTGGCGGCGCTTGCCGTTGACCAGCACCAGCACCTGATCCGGGCTCATGCCGCGCAGCTGTGCGGCGCGCACATGGTCGGCGCCGCCGGAGTTGGACTGGCGCGGAAAACTGAACGACGGCAACAGCGTCTGCAACGCCTGGCCCAGCTCGCCGCCACTGGCGCCGGCGGTCTTCAGGTCCTCGGCGGTCAGCACATCCACCGGCACCGGCGAATCCAGCACCGTACGCGCGGTGCCCCGGGTGCCGGTGACCAGCACGGTACCCAGCCGTGTGTCATCGTCGACGCGCGCGGAAGTCTCTTCAGCTTGTGCAGGAAGTTGCCAGATTGCACTGACAACAGCGATGGCGAGTAATGAACGCGAACGGTGAATCATGCGACAGCTCCTTGAATCGCAGTTAATAACCGGCCGCTGCCGAATCATGAAGTGTCGGCAATCGGTGCACGGCAATTTCTGCTGTAGTTTTGATATTCAGAAAGGCAGCCAAGTGTGTTGGACAACTATCGGCTGTTAGAGCGCAAGAACCCCAAAGTTAGTAGAACCCCCTGATTACCGATGCTAGACGAGCGCTCGCCTGCCGCAAAAGAACCAATAACGCTTAGGTTATGCCCGACGAATGGAGTGTTTCCTGAGCAACACTTGTGTTTGCGCAACAACATGAACACCCAACTAACCAACAACTAATCACGCACAACAACGCACTCCACGTTGTTGTAGAGAGCGTTATTGATCTGTGTTTTTTCGGTGCGAAGTTAGATGCCGTCAGTCGAAGTCCTTTTCCCGCCAGGCATCTTCGGCAATGTCTAGCGCATCGCCGCTGAAGCGCTGTTCAATGAACGGATCGGCGTGCAAATGAAAGCCGTTGCGCTCCCAAAAGCCCGGTTGCTCCTGATCGGTGAATTCGAGCCCGCGCAGCCATTTCGCGCTCTTCCAGAAGTACCGCCCCGCCACCACCAGCCGCAGTGGCCAGCCATGTTGCGCGGTCAGCGGCTGACTGTCGTAATGGGTGGCCAGCAGGCTGTCCGTGTGCAACAGGTCATCGAGGCGCAGGTTGGTCTGGTAATCGTGATCGGCGTGGGCCATGACGAAGGACGACGTCGGCCGGATGTCCAGGGCCTGCAACAAGTCTTGCAGGTGCACGCCGCTCCAGCGGGTGTCGAACTTCGACCAGCGTGTCACGCAATGAATGTCGCATTGCAACGAGCGTTGCGGCAGCGCTTGCAGATCGGCGTAGGTCAGCTCGACCGGGTGGGCCAAGGTGCCGAACAGGCGCAGCGACCACGTCGCCAGGTCATACGCCGGCACCTCGCCTTCGTGCAGGATCGGGAAGCGCTCCGTCAGCACCTGCCCCGGCGGCAGCCGTTCGCCCAGCGCCACATCGGCTTTCGGCGAACGGCTTTTGCGCAGGCGCGCAGCCTTGTCGTGCATGTCGGTTCCTCAGTTCGCCACGGGAATCCACGGTGCCCGCGCGACATTGGCGGTGTCACCGAAGGCCGGCAGTTTCTGCCCCAGGTCCCGTACGTTTTTCACGTCCAGATCCAGCAGTTGCTGACGGGTGATCAGGGTCGGTGGCACCAGCACCTTATGCCCCGGATTTTCCCCGGCGATCAGCATCGCCAGGCTGCGCACGCTGATCGCGCCGGCCACTTGCGGATTGACCGCAGCGGTGGCGGCCCAGGCGCTGTCCGGCTCTTTCATGATCTGGATGTCGGCGGTGGAAATGTCGGCGCTGTAGATCTTCACCTTGCGGCTCAGACCGGCCTCGTCCACGGCGATCTTCGCGCCTTTGGCGAACTCGTCGAACGGTGCGAAGATCACGCTGATCCCCGGATTGGCCCGCAGCACGGCGCTGGCCTGATCGGCCACCGAGTTGGCAATCGGCGGATTGAGCGTGCCGAAGCGCGCCTTTTCGATGATCCCCGGATTGCTCGCCTTGACCTGGCTCCAGATCTCGTCGCGGCGCTCCATCGGCGTAAAGCCGCTGATGTAAACGTACCCGGCGTCGAAGCGGGTGCCGTTGTCCTTGACCGCTTGATCGAGTGCCAGCCGCGCCAGCGCGTGGTGATCCTGCTCGACCTGGGTCACCTGTGGCGTGTTCAGATCGACGTCGAACGCGACGACCTTGATGCCTTTGGCGAGCGCCCGGTCGATCGGGCCTTTGAGGGTTTCCGCCAGACCCAACTGGACGATGATGCCGTCGACGCCGAGGTCGGCGGCCTGATCGATCATCTCGCCCTGGCTCGCCGCCTGTTGCCGCGCGTCGAACACCCGCAGGTTGGCGCCCAGCGCTTCGGTCTGTTTCTCGACGCCGCGCAGATAGGCTTCAGGGAAATCCCCGGAAAACAGATAGCCCACCAGCGCGATCTGTACCTGACCTTTATCGAACGGCGCCGGTGCGCCGGGCAAGGCCTTGGCCTGCGCATTGAAGGCCAGTGCCGAGAGCAGCGCCCCCGCGAGGCAATGACGTGCGAACTGCTTGATTGAACCGTGCATGGATCTTTCCTTGAAGCATCAATAAAACGGCTCAGCGCGCCCGATGCGCGAGGCCGAAGGTGAACATCAGGGCCAGCACCAGCACCAGTCCCTTGACGAAATCCTGCGCGTAATACGGCGCGTTGAGCATGGTCAGGCCGTTGAGCAACGAAGCCACCAGCAACGCGCCGACCAGCGTGCCGAACGCATTGGGCTTCTTCGCCCCGAGCACGGCAAAACCGATCAGCGCAGCGCCCAGTGCATCGAGCACCAGACCATTGCCAGAGCTGACATCACCGCGCCCCAATCGCGCCGCCAGTAACAAACCGCCCAGCGAGGCCAGCAGCGCCGAGAGCACATAAGCCAGCAACTTGAAGCGCTGCACCGGCGCACCGGCCAGACGCGCCGCCTGCTCGTTGCCGCCAATCGCATAGAACAGCCGGCCGATGCGCGTGCGTTCGAGAAACAGCCACACCGCCACCGCAACCACCGCCGTGATCAACACCGGAATCGGCACGATGTCCCACAGCCGTCCGCGACCCAGCGCCAGAAACACCGCACTGAACGAACCCTCGGCTTCGTCGCCATTGGGCAGGGTCATGCCCACCGCAATCGAACGACCGCCCGTGGGAATCAGTTGCACGCCGATCACCAGGAACATGCTGCCGAGCGTCGCGAGAATGTCCGGCACGCGCATCTTCACGATCAGCCAGCCGTTGAGCAGCCCGACCAGTGCGCCACCGGCCAGGCTGATCAGCACCGCCGGCACCGCGCCCCAGCCGAGCACCACCATCACGTAACTGGCGATCATCAGGCTCATCGCCGCCACCGCACCGATCGACAGATCCAGCCCGCCCACGGTCATGGTCAGCGTCACGCCCAATGCCAGCAGCGCGACAATCGACACCGACTGCAGAATGCTGAACAGGTTGCCGACGCGCAGGAACGCCGGTTCCGCGACACTGAAAAACACCACGATCAACGCCAGCACCCACAGCAGGCCGTAGCGGATCAGCGCTTGCACGAAGCGCTCGGACGACGCCGGGGTGGATGACAACAGGGAACTCGAATCAGGCACTCGCTCTACTCCTTGGCGCGGCTTGAACAAAAGAATTTTGCGGATCGCTGCCGGCCAGCGCCGCGACCAGGGTGGCGCGATCCAGCCCGGCACGCGGGTACTCGGCCACCACCGCGTGATCGCGCACCAGCAGAATCCGGTCGGCGATATCCAGCGCCTCATCGACGTCCGAACAGATCACCAGCGTGGCGCGGCCAGCGGCGCTGTCGCGCAGCAGTTGGCCGATCTCGCGCCGGGCACGCACATCGACGCCCTGAAATGGCTCGTCGAGGATCAGCACCCTGCCCTCGCCGAGCAGCCAGCGACCGAGCACGACTTTCTGCTGATTACCGCCGGACAACGCGCTCATCGGCACATCGATGCCGGCGGTCTTGATTCCCAGCGCCGAGACTTGCGCCTCGACCGCCGCTGCTTCGGCACGGTTGCGGATGAAACCGCCCCGGGTGAAGCGTTCGAGGAACGGCAAGGTCAGAGTTCGACGCAATGAAAAATCCGGCACCAACGATTGGCTCGCGCGATCTTCGGCGGCGAAAAACACACCACTCTGGATCGCCTGCCGGGGCGAGCCCGGTTGCCAGTTGGCTCCATCCAGTTGCAGTGAGCCGGACAACGGCTTGCGCAGCCCGAACAGCACTTCGGCGATTTCGCTTTTGCCGGCGCCGAGCAAGCCGGTCAGCACCACCACTTCGTTTTCGTGCAGGGTCAGATCGAAAGCCTGGGTGCGCGGCAGGATTTTCACGCCGCGCAGTTTCAGCACTTCGCGCCCCGCCGCTCGCGGTGTGTAGACGTGGGCTTCCAGCGCCTGACCAAGCATCGCTTCCAACGCCTCTGGCAATTGCCGGGCACTGAACTCACCGGCCAGTTGCCCGTCACGCAACACCACGGCGCGGTCGGCCACACGTTGCAGATCGGACAGCCGATGAGAGATGTACAAAATCGCCACGCCACGGCTGCGCAAGGTGTCGATCAACCCGAACAGACGCTGCGCTTCGGCATCCGACAGGGCCGCCGTCGGCTCGTCGAGAATCAGCAGTCGCGGTTGCAGGGCGAAGGCGCGAGCCAGCACCACCAGTTGTCGTTCGGCCTGGCCGAGGTGTTCGATCGGTTGCTCCAGCGGCAGCACCAGACCGAGGCCGGCGGCGATGCTCGCGGCGCGCTCCAGCAGGCGTTTGCGATTGAGCCAGAAGTCGGCGTCGGGGCGGCACAGTTCGTCGAGCAGCAGGTTTTCCGCCACGCTCAATCCGGGCGCGATGCCTTCATTGATCTGCTGATGGACCGCGACGATGCCGAAACGACGCGCCGACAGCGGCGAACTGAAATGCCGGGGCTGGCCATCGATCCAGATCTCGCCGCCCTCGTGGGTCTGGCTGCCGGCGAGGATCTTCACCAGCGTCGATTTGCCCGCACCGTTGGCGCCGAGCAGCGCCACCACTTCGGCAGGAAAAATATCCAGGCTGACCCGGTCCAGCGCCCGGTTCGAGCCAAAGGTCTTGCTCAGTTCACGTACACGAATCAGTGGTTCGGAGACCACGGCGACAGGCGCACCCATAAAATTCCTTAACGTCGATGAGCCAGCGAACGCACCAGTCGATCGCCCAGGCTTTGCACGCCCTGGACGAGGATGACCAACACCACGACGGTGGCGACCATCACTTCATTGTTGAACCGTTGATAACCGTAGCGGATCGCCAGATCGCCCAGTCCGCCACCGCCGATGACCCCGGCCATGGAGGAAAAACCGATCAGCATCACCAGCGTCAGGGTGATGCCCGCCAGCAGGGCCGGCAGCGCTTCGGGCAACAGCACTTTGAAAATCACGTGGCGGATGTCACCGCCCATGGCGAGGATCGCTTCGATCCGGCCCTTTTCGACTTCATCCAGGGCGTTCTCGACGATCCGCGCAAAAAACGGGAAGGCGCCGATGGTGATCGGCACCACGGCGGCGGTGCTGCCCAGCGTGGTGCCGACCACCAGCCGGGTCAGCGGGATCAGGGCAATCAGCATCACCACGAACGGCAGCGAACGCCCCAGATTGATGATCGCCCCCAAGGCTTGATTGAGCCTCGGCAACGGGTACAGGCCCTGACGCCGGCTGATGAACAGCAACACCCCCAGCGGCAGGCCGATCAGCAGGGTGAACAACCCGGCGAGCAGCACCATGTACAGGGTTTCGCCGGTGGCGTTGAGCACCAGTTGCAGGATTTCATTCCAGTCGATCACGCGGTTCATGAGTGGGCCGCCCGTACGCCGTATTGCCGCAGAAAACTCAAACCGGGCGCATCGTGCCCCAGCGGCAAGCCGCAACTGGGTCGCAGTGAAGCGCCGAGCGCGGACTGCGGATCGGCCAGCAATCGGGCCACCGGCCCCGCCTCCACCAGTTTTCCGTTGGCCATGGACGCGGCGTGATCGCAGATCGACTTGACCACGTCCAGTTCGTGGGTGATCAGCACGATGGTCAAACCGAGCTGGCGGTTGATATCGCGCAACAGCTCCAGAATCGATGCGGTGGTTTCCGGGTCGAGGGCGCTGGTGGCTTCGTCCGACAGCAGATACGCCGGCCGAGCCGCCAGGGCCCGAGCGATGCCCACCCGCTGCTTCTGACCGCCAGACAGTTGCGATGGAAACGCTTCGGCCTTGTCGCCCAGGCCCACCAGATCCAGCAACTCCCGAACCCGTTCATGGCGCTGTGATTTGGCGACTTTGGCGATTTCCAGCGGCACCGCGACGTTGTCGAACACGTTGCGCGAATGCAGCAGGTTGAAGCCCTGGAAGATCATGCCGATGCGCTGACGCTGGCGGCGCAGTTCGCTATCGGACAGCGCCGTGAGGTCTTCGCCGTCCAGCAGAATCCGCCCGGCATCCGGGCGTTCGAGCAGATTGAGGCAACGCAGCAGCGTCGATTTACCCGCGCCGCTGCGCCCGAGAATTCCGTAGATCGCGCCATCGGGAATGCTCAGCGACACTTGGTCCAGCGCCGGGGTCGACGCTGACGGATAGGTCTTGCTCAACTGCTCGACGACGATCATGGCTTGGCATCCGCCACCGGGATCACCGAACCCTTGAAGTTCTCGGCGATGTATTTGGCGACTTGCGGCGAGGTCAGGTCCTTGGCCAGTTGCTGAATGCGCGGATCGTTTTCCAGTTTCGGCGTGGTCACCAGAATGTTGGCGTACGGGTTGTGTTCGGCCTTCTCCAGACCGAGCGCATCCTTGGCCGGCACCAACCCGGCTTCCAACGCGTAGTTGCCGTTGATCACCGCCAGGTCCACATCGTCCAGCGCACGTGGCAATTGCGGCGATTCGATTTCGAGGATCTTCAGGTGTTTAGGGTTTTCGGCGATGTCCTTGGGCGTCGCCTGATCGGCCGCCGGGTCATTGAAACCGGGCTTGAGCTTGATCAGGCCGTTGTCCTGCAACAGGTACAGCGCGCGGCTCAGGTTGGTGACGTTGTTCGGTACGGCGACCGTGCCTTTGTCCGGCACCTGGGCGAAGGTTTTGTGGCGATGGGAATAAATTCCCAGCGGTTCGATGTGCACCGTGGCGGCCACCGCGAGTTTTTCGCCGAGGGCCTTTTCCTGGGATTGCAGGTACGGCAGATGCTGGAAGTAGTTGGCGTCCACATCGCCGTGCACCAGCAGCTCGTTGGAGTTCACGCCCTGCGGGATTTCGATCACCTTGAGATTGAGCTGCGGATCGAGCTTCTGGATGTACGTCAGAATCTGCGCGTGGGGCACCGGGTCGGCGGCAACCCGCAATGGTTCCAGCGCTTGAGCACTGAACGAAGTCACCAGCGCGCCGAGGACGGCCAGGGTCAAGCCTGCTTTTTTCAACATGGGAAGAGTCCTTAAGCGAGTGATGGATCAGGCGTTGGCGGTCCTGCGAAGCGGTGTCTGGGTATTCGACGCATCGGCGTAAAAGCGCTGCGCGACATCGGGATGGGAGCGCAGTCGGCCCTTCAGATAATTCCAGCCGACATCGCGGAACAACGGATTGAGCGGATCACTGGCCGGGCCGCGCGCCTCACGCAACAGCGCCGTCGGCAACGGATAAAGCGGCACCACTGCATCCAGTTGCGCGCCGAGGAAAAACGCGATGGACAATCGCTCGCTGCCCACCGGTGGCGACACCACCCGATGCACCGTGGCGCGCAGGTAACCGTTGGTGGCCAGCTCCAGCAACTCGCCGATGTTCACCACCAAGGTGTTGTCCCGAGGCAGCGCATCGATCCAGCGCCCCTCTTCGATTTCCACTTGCAGGCCGGCCTGCTGGTCTTGCAGCAGGAAGCTGAGAAAACCCGAATCCTTGTGCGCGCCGACGCCCTGATTGCTCGTGGTCGAGGCTTGCCCCGGATAGCGCATCAGCTTGATGTGTTCGTTGGGTTTGTCGCCGTACAACCGGTCAAAAGCGTCTTCCGGCAAGGAAAGCGCCTGAGCGAATGCGCGCAGCAGACGCAGCGACATTTGAGTCATCGCCTGCTGCCAGTCGAGCAGCAGCGGCTTGAGCTGCGGCAACGCTTCCGGCCATTGATTCGGCCCTTGCAGCCGCGCCCACAACGGACTGTCGGCGTTCAACGGCAAGGCGTCGCGCTCGGCGCCCAGATCGAACTGTTCACGTTGATCAGGCTGCCCTCGAGTGATCTCGGAAGCGGCGCGGTTGTAGCCGCGAAAGTGCGGCGAATTGATCATGCCGACGGCGGTTTTCTCGCTGTCAGGCAAGGCGAAGAACTGGCGGGCATAATCCTGCACTTGTTTGAGCAGGCTGGCGTCGATGCCATGGCCGGTCAGGTAGAAAAAGCCCACATCGCGGGCGGCATGGCGCAAGTCATCGAGAAAGGCCTGGCGTTGCGACGGCGTACCGTCGAGCAGGGACAGGTCGAGGATGGGTAATGCTGTGATATCTGAGGTGTGCGGCATGATTCACTCCCGTGTGAATCAAACCTGAAGAGTCCGTGATCGATTCAGCGTGTGCCGTCATGGCAATCGGGAGGTCTATCGGTTTGATGCTTTTGATTCGTCTATGAAACAAAACTAAACGATATTAAAAACACCGAACAAATATCTTTTTTGCATTAGCTTAGGTCTGTCTGACTACAGGACTCAGCTGACCACCGCGCCCTTCGGGCCGCTGGCAATAAGCGCCGCCCCACACGCAGTTTTCATGCCGTCGAGCGCGATGGGCACGCCATCGACGGTGTAGGTGCTGCTGCCCTCGGCAATCGGAAAAATCCCTTTGCACAACGGGCAACTGACCTTGTGACCGAGCCCGGCAATCGGCTTGCCGTTAAGGTCGGTCCGGGAGAAGGCTTCGAGGACTTTGCCACCGTGGGTGGTGGAGTCGCCCAAGCGAATTGCGTCTTTCATGCTCTCACTCCTTTGACCAGGTTACTCAGCCATCCACACGTCTTCGTACCCTTGGGTATCGATGATGAATTTTGCACCCGTGGGTAAGCACAGATATTTCATCACCAGCGGAAGCATTTCGGGCAAGTGTTCAATACAAACCGGCTGGTAAAAATCAATCGCCGCGGAATGCGTGCCGCCGTGGATGAACCAGCTGACATTCCCCCCATCCGGCAAACGAACGCGTGTGCCATAAATGGGTGTGTTCCCTAGCGACTCGATGGCGATAGCGACCATTTCCTCAGGAGGAAGCACAGACATCCCGTATTTTTCACAGACCGCGTTCTGCGCGGCGCTGGGATAAACCCGCTCATGTTCGCTCACAGCCACTCCATTTGTTGATCCGATTCCATTCGATTGTGGGTTCAGGGTCGTCAGACTTCGAGCCACCAGTTCAACAGCGTCTCGTCATCCAGGTTCTGATAGATGTTGGCAAAAATAAATCCGCCCCCTTTATCCCCCCTTTATCCTCTGCATGCCGGCCCTGAGCCTTGAGTCACATCAGGCGAAGTAACTTTCGATCTCCGGATACTCATCCAGGAACTCATCACTTCGAATAAAGGCGTCAAGACCCGGGGATTTCTTCGCGGCCCCGACAATCGCCTTGATCTTCTCTGCGTTATCCGAGTTAACGACACGACCGATCAGAATAAGAGGCCATTCCTTGCCACTTGCCTGGCTTTGCAACGTTGAGAAGTTCACCGCAAGCCTTTCAGCAAAAACGCCCGCTTCAGCATGATCAAGAACACCCAACACGCGCTCTTGCACACCGTAGTCGTCGTCATCGCAAAAGGTCGACAGCAGTACATCAATGGTTTTTGCATCGAGTTCGTCGCGGACACTGCTCACGAGCGCCGAGAACTCACGAGCATCTTCCGGGTTCTCGTAGCGATCCAATGAAACCAGTTTGTCTCGCCACACTTTGAACGCTTGATCATTCATGGTTTCTCTCACTTATCCAGAAATTTACGGCACTTGGCATACGCCAGCATTTCTTGCATTGCTTCATTGTACTTTCTGGGTTGTCCGACCTGAGTGGCAACACGGCGCACATCTCTGATCTCCATCGCCATTGCTCCCCTCATGTCCCCCACCTCAATTTTTGACTGGACCTGAGCCCGATAGGCTTTGCCGGGATTACCCTGGTGACCGTGACTCATTGTTTGGCCATGGTCATAGGGCTCCATTTGAATTGCAGGCCCCTGGCTTCTCTTTATCGGACTGGTGCTATCTGCCGGCATGTGATGCGACTCGATCCCCGAGGCTGTGGTGCCTCCATAAGATCCGCCTCTGAATGGCCCGGTTCCTTCAGGGTTGCCTTTCTTCAGATCGGCACACGGACATCTTGCCAAGCCTAGCGGGTCAATCCAGCCCAGTGGACTCGGCGCATACACAAAGAGGTTCAACCCACCGTCATAACCGATGGGATCTTTGCTGATAAAGCGTCCAATCAACGGATCGTAATAACGATAACGATTGTAATGCAGCCCCGTTTCTTGATCGTGATACTGCCCCTGGAAGCGAAGCGGGTTGCCAATACCCTGTTGCTGCGCCATTGGCGAGCGCTGTTCAGCCACGCTCCCCCATGCCTTGTACTGTGCGCTCCAGGCTATTTCGCCATTCTGGTCGGTCAACTCCAGAGGAGTCCCCATTCGGTCGCATTGATACCAACTCAGGACGTCGATTGGCAGCGCCACAGGTACGTGATTCCACAGCGGGTCGTCCTCCAACTGATACTCGCCGCTGAAGTCAGGCTGCCCCATCAGAATGATTGGCTGGTGTCGCAAAGCTTGCGCAACCGGAATGTAAGTACCCGGCTCATAGATGTAATGCACCGTGCGCCCGGGATCACCATCAACCAGAGCCGGACTGCTCTCCCAGGCCAGCGTATCGCCGTCCCAGCCATACAATGTGAAACCACAACCCGACTCTCGCTGCTTGCGGACAAACTCATTGTCGTTCCACTGTGATCCGGCTTCAGGCCGTCGCATGAAATGCGCAGTCGAGTTCTTGTAAAGGCGGCGTCCCAATACATCGTAGGCATACTCGACTTCCAGTCGAGCATCATCAAAGTGAACCAAACGGTCGAACAAGTCCCAGCGCATTCTGGCGATACTGCCGTTGTGCCAACGCTGTATCAGATTGCCTCGATCATCGTATTCATAGTGGGTGCCCGAGTACTCACGCAGCAGGTTGTCCACCCGCTTGCTACGCATCGGGTCCTGATCCAGAGGTCGGCGCATCTGTTGAACCGGCTCATCAAGCAAGTTACCGGCAGGATCAAAGGCGAAAGTTTCCACACCCTGTCGACTCGCCGCCTTGATCAGGCGCCCCACCGGATCGTACTGATACGTCAGCGGCCCGCGTCGCGTGTCGTTGAGAAGGATCAGTTGACCCGCAGGATCATATTGATATTCACGCTTGAGCAACGTGCGCTTGTCATCGCTGCGACCCAACAATTGCTCCTGCAACTGCCCAGCCGGGTCCCACTTCTGCGTCTGCAATAAATGATTACCCTGATGGCGGGCGATTTCGCGATGCAGATCGTCACGCTCCCAGGCCAGCAATTCGTGGTCATCCACTTTCAATCCCAGCAAGTGCCCACTGCCGTAGGTCATCCAACTGACTCTTTGGCCATCCGGTCGCACAGTCGCTACTCGCTGATTCAGGGCATCATATTCATGTTGCCAGACTGCGATCCGTGGCTGCTCCAAACTCAGATAATGCTGGTGTTCACGCAGCAGGTTACCCGCCGGATCGTGGAACCACTGCAAGCGACTGTGATCATTTTCGGCCAGTGTCATATTGCCGTTGCCATCGTAGGCAAATGTTTCACTTTGTACCTGTACGCCCAGACTCGCACGACGCTCTATCAGACGGCCCATCAGGTCGAACTGGAAAGCCACTCGCCGCTCGCCATCAAGCTTGCTGCTCAAACGACCTGATTCAGAGTCGTACTGGTAGCGCGTGATATGGCCGTCGAAACCTGTTTCCTCCAATAACCGCCCCATTGGATCGTAATGAAAATGGGCGCTACGCTCATTTTCGTTCTCCAAAGCGGTCAAACGACCGAGACGGTCCCAGCGATAGCGCAACGTTTGCTCAGCCGCATCCACTCGCTCGACGATAAGGCCGGCGGCGCTGTAGTTCCAGGTGGTGCAGCGGTTCAGGCTGTCGACATGGGCCAAAAGGCGCCCTTCGGCATCGCGACTGAAACGTTCCTCAGACTTGTCCGGATGCCTGATCAACACCAGTTGACCAGCCGCATACTCATACTCGGTGCCCTGCCCTGCCGCATCGGTAAAGCAAATCAACTGACCCAGGCCGTTATACTCCCAAGTACTGGTTTTGCCGGAGCAATCTGTGTATCCGGTCAACTGACCGGCATCGTTGTATTCGAATTTCTTCTCTGCCCCGTTTGCATCCTTGACGGTCTCCGGATAGCCGGCAGATGTGTAGGTGTACTCTGTCTTGTTACCCAGAGGATCGACAGCTTCCACAAGATTGCCGCTGTCGTCATAAGCTCTGGTCCACTGTCCGCCCTCTGCATCACTAACCTTGATCAGTTGGTCCAGATCATCGTATGCGTAATGCACTACGGTGTTATCGGCACGGATGTGTTCGAGAAGATTGCCACGCTCGTCGTAGCTGAACCGATCAACGCTTCCATCGGTGTGGACATGTCGCACGACATTTTTGGCCTCATCGCGGAACAACCATTCCGAACGCTCATCCGGATGCCGGATACGGTACGTGTAGCCAAGAATGTCGTAGTAGTGCCAGGTCTCATTGCCGTGGGCGTCAGTGACGTAGGTCAGACGAATGTTTTCGTCCCACTCAAGTCGGGTATCGAAGCTTCCATCATCCGCCCATTCACGAATCGCTTTGGCATCGGAGCCGTCCCCCTGCCATTGCAAATTCATGCCCCGCCCGGTCCGGTCGGTATATCGCGTGATCAGATGGCTCCGGAATTCATAATTCCAGGCATAACCGTTTTCATCCTGTGCCTGAACCAGATCTCCCAAGGCATCATAGTGATAGGCACACAGTTGGCGCTGAGGGATGCCATCGGCAATCTCCCACAAACCTGTCAGACGCCCGTGGTCATCGATCAGTGTTCCGAGTTGTAGATGAACCTTTGTAACGTCCCCCTGATAGGTGAGAAGGTCAGAGAGCACCGGCTCATCACCATGCATGTGCTCATAGTGCAGCATGATTCCAGCACCACTGCGCAGTTCGATGCCGGCGAGCAGAAAGCGTGCCCCACGACGCACGTAGGTTTCTTTTCGCTCAACGCCACGGCACAGCAGCAATTGATTTTCACCTGAGCGAATCAGAGTCAGGTTTTCAATCGGGTCATGATGGGCTTCGCCGACTTTGGGCAAGGCATATTCATGACTTCGGCCATCGGCCGCATGGAAGACCAACCCGTCATCCACATAATCGAAACGAGTGGTGAACTCGTTGATCCAGCGAGCACCCAGGCTGCCTTTGTCGTAGGCCTCCAGATTCGAGTAATAAGTACGGTTCCAGACGATGGGAAACGGGCCCGGCAAACGGAAATCCGTGTGGGTGATGGTTTCCGTGCCGCGTGCAAAGCTGATGTTCCTTTTCGTACCTGTCGGGACGACATTCTTGCAATCACTGGCATCAGAACGGGCTCGCGCCTGGCTTTGTTGCAACTCCAGTTGGCCTTTGCCGGCGCGTTGTTCAGCCTTGCTCGTGGCCCCCGGTTTGACACTGGCGGCCTGACCATGAGAGCGCCGCTTGCGCCAGGTTGCTACCGAGCCCGCCAACATCTGCAACAGCCAGCCAATGGAATGCTGAACGCCCGGGTCACCAAGCTTTTTCATCTGGGATTGCAGCTCCACCCCCAGCGTGCGAAGCATCGAGGTGTTGCTCAGTACCAGAGCCTTGGCTTTCTCCGGCAGCAAGTTCTTAGCGGCACTGTTGGCAACGCCTTTGCCTGCAGCCTTGTAGGCACTGAAAGCGGCACCGAAAATGTTGCTGATAGCCGCCTTGGGGTCGTGCAACAACTGACCGCGCGCCGCCGTGATTTTCGAACCGGCCGCATTGAGGTCGCCCTTCGCATCGAGCTTGCCATTGACCACCTTCTCCAAGCCCTTGGCAATTTCGTTCACCGCGCTTTGACCCAGTTTTCCAGCGTCGTCGAGAATGCCCGCCAGTTTGGGTTGTGCCTGTTTTACGAAGTCATCGATGGTGCCGACGATGGTCGCGTTCAGATGCCCGATCAGCACTTCGATCAGGGAGTCTCCCAGCAGTGTCTTGGCACTGTTTCGCAGTTCCTGACGCACCAGCCCCAGGGTCGGGCGTAATGTCATGCGCGCAGAAGCCATGGTCGGCGGCGCAGGCAATACACCAATCAGGTTGATACCCAGGCTGACCCAATCCAGCACTTGACGCTGTTTGCTTTTGGCCAGAGTCACTATGTCTCCGAGGGCATCTACCAACGCCATGATGTTGCCCACGACGGGAAGAGCACCCGCGACGTTCTTGACCCGATCGAGTGTGACGACACCGCCGCTGATGGACTGCAACCAGGCATCGAATTTGGCAGCGCCGCGTCCGACATCCTGAATATCGATCGTATTGAGTGGCACCACCGCGACTTGCGGCTCACGCGTTTTCGCACCATCGGATCCAGTCGTCATGACAACACCTCTCCCGCCAGCAGGCCCGGGGTTTTCAAGGAAGTTTTTGGCAGGGCTGGAGCCGGAAGCGTTGGCAACTTGCCCGCCTTGCTCGCCGCCCCGAGAATCCCCGACGCACTCGGCAACGCCGCACTCGCCAGTTTCGGCAGTCCGGCCGCTCCGCCCTGCATCACGCCTTTCACCTGCTGCGCCGTTTGCATCGCACCTTGCGCGGTCTGCATTGCCCCCATCCCTGTCTGTGCCAATTCCTTGCCCTTCTCCAACATGTCCCAGTTCTTGCTCGGCAGCGCCTGCGCCACCATCGCCTGCACCTGACTCGGAATGTCTTCCCCGCCCGGCGGATTCAACGGCCATTCCGGTTTGCCGATGTAGCTGCCGTCGCTCCAGGTGTCCGCCGGATCCTTGCCGAACAGCACCCGCGCTGGCCCCGGTGCGGCGCCGGCAACACTGGCGAAACCCTTGGCGTCGAGCTTGCCCTTGATGCTTTTGCCCAAGGCATCGATGACTTCGTAGTCGCCGTCCTTGATGCCCTGGCGGCCGGCGTACTGGTTGAACAGTTCGAGGTTGCCCTTGCCCGGTTTCGGCGGTTCCGGGAACACGCCGGCCAGGGATTTCGCCCCGGTGTAGGCGAAGTTCGCCGCGTGGGCGGTGTACGGGCCGCTGGTGGCGTGGGTGATGCCGCCAGCGTTGTAGGTCGTGGCGCTGCCGCCGCCCTGGATCACCAGTTCGGTCTTGGCGGTGATGGTGATGCGGTCGGCGTTGGCGGTGATGTTGAGTTTGGCCAGCAGGTTGATGCTGTCCTTCAGCGCCTTGACGTCGATGTCGCCGGACGCCGCCACCAGCCGCCAGCCCATGCTCTGTACGAACAGGCGCATGCCGCGACTGGCGCTGGCCAGCAGGCGTTTGCCGATGGAAAAACTGGTGTGACCGGTGCTGCTCAGCGCCAGGTGTTCGCCGGTGGCGATGTGGCTGGAGCGCGGCGTGGTCAGGGCGATACCGGCGGGACTGGCGAGCACCAGATGCGGCTCGGTGAATTCGGGGAATTCGTTGGCGGTGAGGTTCGCAGGTCCCGAGCCGAGCACGCCCTGGTGTTGCGCGTGCAGCGCTTTGGCCACGTCGTCCTGATCGCCGGCTTCTTGAGCCTGAAGCTCTTTGGCCTGCGTGGCGAAACCGTCCTGTTGATCGCTGGCCGTGGCCAGACGTTCGGCGGTTTCCGGCAGGTCCTTGTGGTGCTTGGATTCGTTCGGGCGCGGCTCGGTGGTGATCAGCAAACCCGCGCCCGCACGCACGGCGCCATGGCGGTCGGTTCTTAACTCAAAACCTTCGCCGCGTGGCTGACCGCCGCTTGGACGCGGATGAGTCAGGTAACCGAGGTTGATCGCGCTCGCACCGTGATCACTGCGCAGCGCGATGCTGATCTCGCTGGTGGTGTCGTCGATGCGCAGTTCGTTGGCGCGGCTGCCCTTGTATTCCTTGCTCTTGACCGTGGCCAGGGTCTTGAAGTCGGGCAACTTGTACGGCGGCAGGTTGGCGCCGTGGTACAGGCAACCGGTGATCAGCGGCTGGTCGGGATCGCCTTCGAGGAAGGTGATCAGCACTTCCATGCCGACCCGCGGAATATTGATCGAGCCAAAGGTTTCAGCGGCCCAGTTGGAGGCCACGCGCATCCAGCAGGTGGTCTTGTCGTCGTGCTGGCCTTCGCGGTCCCAGAAGAACTGCACCTTCACCCGGCCGTACTGGTCGCAGAAGATTTCTTCGCCTTCGGGGCCGGTGACCACGGCGCTTTGCGAACCGAGGACCTTGGGCTTCGGGTGATCCAGCGGCGGGCGGTACGGCACGTCCCACGGGATCGCGTTGAAGCGGTTGCGATAGCCCTGATGGAAGTCGTCCTTGTCGTCAGTGGTGTCGCTGGTGACCGACTCTTCCAGCACTTGCGGCTGTTTGCCTTCGTGGAAGATTTCGGTGAGCAGCCACAGGTCGTTCCACGTCGGATTGGCGTGGTCGGTCAGGGCCAGAAAATGCCCTGTGACCAGAATCGGTTGGTCGCTGTTGCCCTCGGCCAGGCGATAGTCGCTGCGATGGCGTTCGAGGTTGCGATTGGCCAGGTGCTTGCCACGCTCGCGATCCACGAAACGACCCGGGTAATCGTAATCTTCCAGGTCTGGCTGAGCGCTGCTCTTGGCGTCGCTTTCCAGTTCGATCTTCGGTTTGACGAAGTCGTAATCGCGCCGCGTGGTGCGGCTGGTGCGGGTGGCCAGGCGCAGGCCGAAACGCTTGACCACCGGCTTGTCCGCCACCAAGCCCGAGTCTTGCTGATAGGCCACCGGCGCGAGTTTCGGGAACACCGTCTGGTCATCGCCGAAGGTCAGTTTGTGGCCGCTGGACGTGTGCTGAAAATGGTAGTGAATCCCCTCCTCTTCGCACAGGCGCTGGACGAAATGCAGGTCACTTTCATCGTACTGCGTGCAGTAGATGCGCTCGGGATAGATCGCGCTGAGCTGGAAGTGGTAATCGCTGGCGAGGATGCCGTGTTCTTCCAGCACCTGACTGATGATCTGCTGCACGGTCATCTGCTGGAAAATGCGCTGGTTGAAGCGGTGCGCGAGGTACGAAAGCTGCGGTCGCAGGGAAATCCTGTAGCGGGTCAGGCGCTTGCCCGCCTCGCCCTGGGCGATGCTGTAGATCAGCCCGTGTATCCCGCTGCCGCTCGGCGAGAGCTGAAGAAACGCCAGTTTGTGCAGCAGGTTTTCGAGGTTGATCGAGGCCTTTTCGCTGACCAGTTCCAGCTCGAATTCGAAGGGCGTGTTGAGGGCTTCCCGACCGGTGAACGACAGCACCTGAAAATCGCTGTCCGCGCCATCGATGGTCAGATTGAAATGGGGCTGGTTGGCCGGTGAGAACATTCCCTTGTCCCTCGCACAGTGCTGCGACGCCGCCAGATCGATAAGGATCTGGCAGCAAAAATTCTTTGAGTAGTGAAGATGCCTCGACCGGCTAAACCGGCCGAGACGGTACAACCATCAGCCGCGATTAAACGACTGGAGCACGCCAGTCATCGGAACCCGAAGTACCGGATACTTCGTGGGTCCAGGTGATTTTGCGGTAGGTGAACTGCACTTCTTCCAGGTGGGTGAAGTGCGCGTTGCCTGGATCCTGGCAGTTGTGCATTTTGTTGTTGATGGCGACGATGATCGCGTCTTCCAGTTTGGTGGTGTAGTAGTGCTCTTGGGTACCTTGAGCCGAAGTGCGGTACCACTGGATAACGATTTCGCTCATGCGCTCGCCGGAGGTCAGAGCAGCTTGCAGCAGTGGCGAAGCCTTGTCGTAGACCTTGGTGATGATCACTGGCTTGTGCACGCGCTGACCGGTTGGCTGACCGGATTGCGGGTCACGCGGGATGATCACGTCGTGGGTGAACGCCTGAACCATGACCTGGTCTTCGTGACCTTCCTGATAGGTGTTGCCAACGGAGTCGGCAGTGAACGCGCCGGCAGTGATCAGGCCTTGTTTTTCGCCGGTAACCGACATGTACGCTGGTGTTGCCATGGGGTGTGCTCCTTGCTCAAAAGACAGAACCGGACGGCGTGATTGCCTGCCCAGGTGGCCAAGGAGTTATCAAAAGTCGTGCCAGCCATCACATAGCCATTACCCATCAAGGGTTTACCAAGTCCGCGTGGGATTTTTTCGATTTTTTCTGTAGGAAACGGCGAAAAAGTGCGCAAGAAGTTGCGCAGTACTGTGCAACTTTTTGCGCACTTGGCTGGAGGCCTTGATCGGAAAGGCCTCCAGCGATTTTTGCCGTGGTTTTATGACGGACTACTGCGCAACTTTTTGCGCAGTTCAGCCAATCTGATCAGAGCTCCGAAATCAGGCTTCCTGCAACGCCCGTGGTCGTTGACTGCGCTGCTGCGCCGCCGCATCCGGCGCCTGCTGCAACTGAAAGTCGAACTTCAATTCGGCGCGACGTCCCGCTGCATCCTCCAGAAACTCGACCTCCCCGACCAACCCTTCACGGGTCGCATACGCAAAGTCATCCCACAGGTATTTGTCCCCCGACAGATTGATCTGCGTCGTCAGGTGCCGATGCCCCGGGGCGGAAATGAAGAAGTGAATATGAGCCGGGCGCTGGCCGTGGCGGCCGAGCAGGTCGAGGCATTCCTGGGTCGGGCCTCGCGGATCGCAGCCATAACCGGAGGGCACGATGCTGCGGGCGCGGTAGCGGCCTTCGGCGTCGGTGATGATCCGCCGGCGAAGGTTGTATTCGGACTGGCTCTGGTCGAAGAACGAGTACGTGCCCTTGGTGTTGGCGTGCCACAGGTCGACTGTGGCGCCGGCCAGCGGCTGGCCTTGCGGGTCGAATACCTGGCCTTCGAGCAACATCAGCGTGGCGACGCCCTCCTCGCTGCCGTCGTCCATCCGGCATTCACCTTCGTACAACGGCGCGCCGGCCACGTACAACGGGCCCTCGATGGTGCGCGGCGTGCCGCCGGTCAAGCCGATCTGCGCATCCTTGGCATCCTGCAGCAGGTCGAGAAAATGTTCGAGGCCGAGGCCGGCCACCAGCAGCCCGGCTTCCGAGCGGCCGCCCAAGCGGTTGAGGTAATCGACGGCTTTCCAGAATTCGTCTTCGCTGATCTCAAGGTCTTCGATGATCCGGGCGGTGTCCTGCAACACCCGCAGAACAATGGTTTTCAAGCGCGAGCTGCCGCCATCGTTGGCGAAACCGGCGGCTTCTTCGAAGAACGTTTGCAGTTCGGCAGTGTGGGCAATCTTCACGGTCATGGTGTTCACCTCATCTTGTTGTTGTGGGGTCGGGTCCGGGCTCAGCGGTCGTCGGTGTGGATCGACGAGGGGTGGCGGCAGAGGCCGTCGATCTCGATTTCCATGTAGGGAAACAGCGGCAGCAACATCAGGGTGTCGTGCAGCGCTTCGACGCTGGGCACGTCGAACACGCTGTAATTGGCGTAGTGCCCGGCGATGCGCCAGAGGTGGCGCCACTGGCCTTCGCGTTGCAGGCACTGGGCGAGTTCCTTTTCGTCGGCCTTGAGCCTTGTGGCAACGGCCGGGTCCATGTCGGCGGGCAATTTCACGGTCATTTTTACGTGGAACAGCATGGCGTTCTCCTTGGGGAATCAGTGCCGGCGAAAACGCGCCAGACGCTCTTCATCCAGCGTCAGGCCCAGGCCCGGGGTGCGTGGAATGTGCAGGTGAAAGTCGCGGTACTGCGGGCGCTCGGTGACGATGTCTTCGGTCAGCAACAGCGGGCCGAACAGCTCGGTGTCCCAGGTCAATTGCCTGAGCGTGAGGAACGCATGGGCCGAAGCCAGGGTGCCGACGGAGCCTTCGAGCATGGTGCCGCCGTACAGGGCGATGCCGGCGGCTTCGGCGATTTGCGCGGTGCGCAACACGGCGCGCGGGCCCCCATTTTTGGCGATTTTCAGGGCGAAGACGCTGGTGGCGCCGTCGGCGGCGAGGCTGAACGCGTCCTCGACACTTTCAATGGATTCATCGGCCATGATCGGCGCCGGGCTGCGCTGGTTCAGGCGAATCTGCCCGGAGCGATTGACCCGCGAGATCGGCTGCTCGATCAGGTCGATACCGTTGTCGCCAAGTACCTGACAGCCGCGAATCGCCTGGGATTCGTCCCAGTACTGGTTGACGTCGACCCGCACACTGGCGCGCTCGCCCAAGGCTTTCTTGATCGCCACCACGTGTTTCAGATCCTGCTCCAGCGGGTTGGCGCCGATCTTCAGTTTGAAGATCCGGTGCCGCCGCGCTTCCAGCATTTGCTCGGCTTCGGCGATGTCGCGGGCGGTGTCGCCGCTGGCCAGGGTCCAGGCCACTTCGAGGCTGTCGCGGACCCGGCCACCGAGCAGTTCGCTCACAGGCAGGCTGAGGCGTTTGCCTTGGGCGTCGAGCAATGCGCTCTCGATGCCGGACTTGGCGAAGGTGTTGCCCTTGGCAATCTTGTCGAGCCTCTGCATCGCGGCGTTGATGTTGTCCGCGTCCAGGCCGATCAGCGCCGGCGCCAGGTGCGCGTCGATGTTGGCCTTGATGCTTTCCGGGCTTTCGTAGCCGTAGGCCAGACCGCCGATGGTGGTGGCTTCGCCGACGCCTTCGATACCGTCGCTGCAACGCAGGCGCAGGATCACCAGCGTCTGGTTCTGCATCGTGTGCATCGCCAGTTTGTGCGGGCGGATGGTCGACAGGTCGACGATGATCGCCGACAGGTTTTCAATCAGGATCCGGTTCATTTCAGTGTCCATTCAAGCGTGATCAACCGAGGTCCCCGCCACCGACCGGCAGGGTTACACCAGTGATGTAGGAGGCGTCGTCCGAGGCGAGAAACAGGATCGCGCCGATCTGTTCGTCAATGGTTCCGTAGCGTTTCATCAGGCTGCTATCGAGGGTTTGCGCGACGATCTCCTGATACCAGGCCTGCTCCTGCGCGGACTGTTCGGCGGTGTTGCGCGGGATGCGCCGGGGCGGCGCTTCGGTGCCGCCGGGCGCGGTGGCGTTGACCCGGATCCCGCGCTCGGCATTCTCGAAGGCCAGGCAGGCAGTCAGCGCATTGATTCCGCCCTTGGCCGCGCCGTAGGGAACGCGGTTCAGGCTGCGGGTCGCAATCGACGACACATTGACGATCGCGCCGCGCCCCTGCTTGAGCATGTACGGCAAGGCTGCGTGGCAGCACCAGAGCGTCGGGAACAACGAGCGGCGCACTTCGGCCTCGATCTGCTCGACTTCGTAGTGCTCGAACGGCTTGGCCCAAATGGTGCCGCCGACGTTGTTGACCAGCACATCCAGGCGCCCGAACGTATCGACGGCGGCGCTCATCACCCGGGCGCAATCGGCGTATTGCTCCAGGTCGGCGGTCAGCGACAGCACGCCCTCGCCTTGCAGTTCGTGAACCAGTTCGGAGCGGTCGACGGCAATGACCTGCGCGCCCTCCTCCAGCAAGCGCTCGCACACCCGGCGACCGATGCCCTGCGCCGCGCCGGTGACCAGCGCGACCTTGTTGGCGAATCTGTTGTTCATGACAACCTCGCAATTCAGAAAGAAGACTCAGGCCGCCGCGAATTTCTCGAAGTAGAAGTTCGCCGGCGTGATGCCCTGCTCGCGGATGTACTGGCTGACCGCCTCGACCATCGGCGGCGGGCCGCACAGGTACACGTCGACATCGCCTTCGTTCAGGTGGCGCGGTTCGATGTGCTGGGTGACGTAGCCCTTGAGCGGGTGCTGACTCTGCGGATTGGCCACGCAGGCGCCGAAGCTGAAGTTCGGGATGCGCGCGGCGAACGCTTCGAGGCGGTCGATTTCGACCAGATCGAAATCGTTGGTCACGCCGTAGATCAGGTGAACCGGGTGCTCGCTGCCCTGCTCGGCGATCTTCTCCAGCATCGCCGTGAACGGCGCCAGCCCGGTGCCGCCGGCCAACAACAGCAACGGACGCTTGATTTCGCGCAGATAAAAACTGCCCAGCGGCCCGGCGAGATTCAGGCTGTCGCCGGCCTTGGCCAGCCCGGTGAGGAAGCTGCTCATCAGACCGCCGGGGACGTTGCGGATCAGGAAACTGACCTCGCCGTTCTTCTGCAACGAGCTGAAGGAATAGGCGCGGGATTGCTCGCTGCCCGGCACTTGCAGATTGACGTATTGCCCCGGCAGGAACGCCAGTTTGCTCAGGGATTCGCCCTTGAGCGACAGCGCGATGGTGCTTTCGGAGAGCTGACGAACATCGCTGATCGACGCCTGATAACTCGCCTGTTCGGTCTTGCACACTTGCGAGTCGACCGGCACCCGCACCACGCAATCGCTTTCGGCGCGCATCTGGCAGGTCAGGACGTAACCCCGGGCCAGTTCATCTTCACTCAAGGCGTCTTCGATGAAATTGTCGCCCATGGCGTAACGCCCGGCCTCGGCGAGACATTTGCAGGTGCCGCAAGCGCCGTCGCGGCAGTCCAGCGGGATGTTGATGCCTTGGCGGTAGGCCGCGTCGGCAACGGTTTCGTGGCCCGAGGCCTCGATGAAACGGGTGACCCCGTCTTCGAAATTCAGTGCGATCTGGAAACTCATGGTACACCTCGCTCACAGCGTCGAGCCCGGCTCGCCGCCGTCTCGATCAGATGTGGTAGATGTCGATGACCTGACGGACGTAATCGTTCTTCAGCACGACTTTCTTGGCCTTGATCAACGGCTGGTCGCCGCGCAGGTCGAGGGTGTAGAAGCTGGTGCCGAAATAACTGTCGGTGACCTGATAGCGAAAGCTCAGGGTGTGCCAGTTGAAGCGCACCTGGCATTGCCCTTCGCCCTGCTCGACGATCTCGATGTTGCTGAGGTTGTGTGAGGTGCGGGTGTCGGGAATGGTCGCGCTGGAGCGCTCGGTCTTGATCCGGAACACCCGGTCTTCGAGGCCGCCACGGTGGCCGTACCAGATCAGCGAGATTTCGCTTTGCGGGTCTTCGGTCAGGGTGTCGTGGTCGTCCCATGCCGGCATCCAGAAACTGGCGTCGGCGGCGTAGAGTTCCAGCCACTGATCCCACTGGCCGTCGTCCAGATAGCGCGCTTCGCGGTAGAGGAAATCGCGCACAGTTTCGTAGAGGTTGCTCATCACACAGCCTCCACGGGGATCAGGTTTTTATCGCTGGCGGCGGCCTTGAGCATGGTTTCCTGCCAGTACTTGTGTTGCAGCACGAACAGGCCTTCGTCCTCGGTGCGCATGCCGGACAGCAAGGGTTTGAGGTCGATTTCCTCGGCCGCCGCGTCCGGGCCTTCGACCCAATGGGTTGCGCCACGGGACATATCGTTCCAGCCGCGCCCGGCGCCGTATCCGGTCTGGCACGAGCGGAATTCTTCGAGGTCATCCGGAGTGGCCATGCCGCTGACATTGAAGAAGTCTTCGTATTGGCGGATGCGTTTGGCCCGGGCCTCCGCGCTTTCACCTTTGGGGGCGATGCAATAGATGGTGATCTCGGTCTTGTCGACGGAGATCGGCCGGGCGATGCGGATCTGCGAGCTGAACTGATCCATCAGATACACGTTGGGGTACAGGCACAGGTTGCGCGAGTTCTCGATCATCCAGTCGGCGCGGGCCTGGCCGAAGTCCCGGGCCAGTTCATCACGACGCTCGTAGGCTGGACGGTCCTCGGGGTTGGCCCAGCGGGTCCAGAGCAGCAAATGGCCGTGGTCGAACGAGTAGAAACCGCCGCCCTTCTTCGCCCAGCTGCCGGCGCTCATGGTCTTGATTTCTTCGCCGGCGTCGCGCTGCTGACGCTGGTTCTGGGTGGCGGCGTAGTTCCAGTGCACGGAGCTGACGTGATAGCCGTCGGCGCCATTTTCGGCGGTGAGTTTCCAGTTGCCTTCATAGATGTAGGAGCTGGAACCGCGCAGCACTTCCAGGCCTTCGGGGGACTGATCGACGATCATGTCGATGATCTTGGCTGACTCGCCCAAGTGCTCGGCAAGCGACTTCACATCGGCATTCAGGCTGCCGAACAGAAAGCCGCGATAGGACTCGAAACGCGCGACTTTGGTCAGGTCGTGAGAGCCTTCGCAGTTGAAGCCTTCGGGGTAGCCGGCTTCGCTTGGGTCTTTGACCTTGAGCAGTTTTCCGCTGTTGTTGAACGTCCAGCCGTGAAACGGGCAGGTGTAGCTGGAACGGTTGCCGGACTTGTGCCGGCACAACATGGCGCCGCGATGGCTGCACGCATTGAGAAAGGCATTGAGTTCACCGGCCTTGTTGCGGGCGATGAACACGGGTTGGCGACCCATGGTGAGGGTCAGAAAGTCGTTGGCGTTGGGGATCTGGCTTTCGTGGGCGAGGTAGATCCAGTTGCCTTCGAAGATGTGCGCCATCTCCAGTTCGAACAGCCGCGGATCGGTGAACATCTCCCGCTTGCAGCGGTAGGCCCCCTTCTCGGGGTCCTCTTCAAGCATGGCATTGAGGTAGTCGATTCCCAGGGACATGGCCGGGGCCTCCATTGTTATTGTTCAGGCCAGGTCAGATTAGGGAGGCAACGCGGGCGGCAATATCCGAATCCTGCAGAGCGCTATCCGTTTTGTGCAGGACGGCGCGGCAGGTGCTTCAGATTGTTTCGGGGCGGGAATTCAGTGGCGGCGTTTGAAGGTCACGGACGGCAATTCGCCGAACTGCTGGCGATAGCTTTCGGAGAAACGCCCGAGGTGCAGGAAGCCGTAGTCCAGCGCCAGTTCGGTGAGGTTGCGCACCGGACAGCTCGGGTCGTTGAGGCAGGTGTGAATGCGTTCCAGCTTGCGCTGGCGGATGTGTTGCATCGGGGTCACGCCGAGCTGGCGTTCGAACAAGGCGTAAAGGGAACGCGGGCTCATGTTCGCTTGGGCCGCCAGGTGCTCGGCGGGCAGATCCAGCTTCAGGTTGCGCTCTATATAGTCGAGGATCCGCTCGAAACTGACGCTCGGCGAACTCAGGCTTTCACGGCTGACGTTGGTGTTCATCAACGAGATCAGTTTGCTGCCGACGATCTGCGCGTAATGTTCCTGCACCCGCAGCAACGGGTCGCTGGCTTCGGCTTCCTGGCAGATCATGCCCAGCAGGTTGGTAAACCCCTCCAGCTCGTCGAGCCGGTAATGATTGCGCAGAAACCGGATGCCGCCGGCAGGATGCAGCCAGCGCTGTTCGTCGCACACCGACTCCAGCACGCTGACCGGCACCTTGAGGATGAATTTCTCGCAATCGTCGGAATAGGTCAGGTCGACCGGGTCGTCCGGGTTGATCAACAGCAATTCGCCCGGCACCAGATGATGCTCGCGCTTGTGCCCGCGCCACAGGCAGTTGCCTTGCAGCAGGACTTGCAGGTGATACACGGTTTCCAGCGCCAGCGACGTGACGCGAACGCTGCCGCCATAGCTGATGCGGCACAGATCGAGGTCGGCGAGTTTGCGGTGATTGAGGCTGGCTTGCGGGTGGGCGGTTTTGGACAGGCCGATGAAATGCTGGCCGACGTGCTGGTTCACATAGTCGGAGACGGCATACGGGTCAGCGTGACGAAACACGCTGCTGCGGTCGCTCAGCAGGCGGCTGTCCATGGGCAAGGCACTCGATCTTGTCGTTATGGTGATGGTCACGGTTTACGCCATCACCGGTCACAGTACGCCGGCGTGCCGAATCGGGCAATTGGACGAAGGTTTGGCTGTCCGCTGATCGAACGCTTTCAGCGAATCATGATTGACGGCCCCAACGAAAAAACCACCTGCGAACAGGTGGTTTTGGTCAGAACGGCAAACGCGATCAGTCAGCGGTCGGCATGCTGCTCCAGCATCGCGTAGGCCTCGCCGGTGAAACGGTAGCTTTTGTCGGGCTGAAACACGATGACGCCCTCCTCGCACAAACGCTTGAGCACTTCCCTGACGCTAATGAACTGGATGCCGCTGACAAACGCCTGCAGATACCCATGCACCCCGCGTCCGCCAACGGAGCGCCCTTCCCGTGCGGCAACCAGCAAGGCATCGATCACCTTGATCCGGATCAGGCTGGTGCGCAGCCCGTAATAATGCAGCAGCTCACGGATATGCTCATTGGTGCTGCGCTCGAAATCGAAGGCCCGCTGGCCTTTCGGGATCGGCAATGGCGTACCAGAGGAAGTCGATGCCGGGCTGGTTAACATTCGAATACTCCTTTTCCTTGAAGGCTCTGTGCTCAACCGCTGTGCGTAGCTATATAGAAGAAGGCGCACTCGACTGTCCTGCCATCAAGTGCGCCCCCCGATCAGAAGTCGACGGTCGCCGACAACTGCAACGTGCGTGGATAGCCCGGGGAGAACGCGCCGTAGGACGCCACACCCGACCAGTACTCACGATCAAACACGTTCTGCACCGTGGCGCGGAACGTCGTCGGCCGACCTTCGATCTTGGTGGCGTAGCGAGCGCCGGCGTCGACGCGAGTCCAGGAAGGCAGCTCCTGGGTGTTGGCCTGATTGACGTATTGGCTGTCGGTGTAGATCGCGCCGCCGGTCAGGGTGAAACCTTCGACCCACGGTGTATCCCACTCGGCCCAGAGGTTGGCCTGGACATCCGGCACGCCCACCGGTTTGTTGCCACGGTTGGCGGCGGTGGCCGAATCCGTCAGTTCGCCATCGAGCACGGTCACGCCGCCCATCAGGCGGGTGCCCGGCGCCACTTCACCGAACATGCTCAATTCGACGCCACGGTTGCGTTGTTCGGCTTGCACCGAGAACACGTTGCCGGCGCCGATTTCGCCGCTCGGTTTCTCGATCTGGAACAGCGCCAGAGTGGTCATGAACGTACCGTGTTCGTACTTCACGCCGATTTCGTGCTGCTTGGACTTGTAGGGTGCGAAGGTTTCGCCGGAGTTCGCCGCCGTGCCGGGGGCGATGTCGCCCTTGCTCAAGCCTTCGACGTAGTTGTAGTAAAGCGAAACGTCGTCCCACGGTTTGACCACCACGCCCGCCAGCGGCGTCGTCGCGTTGTCGTCGTAACGCGAGCTGACCGCACCCGAGGCGTTGTAGTTACGCGACTCGATGTCCTGACGGCGCACGCCGAGGGTCAACTGAATCCTGTCATCGAGAAAGCCCAGGGTGTCGGTCAACGCGATGCCGGACAGTTCCGATTCGGAAATGCGCAGCACTTTCGGCGAGTTGATGTACTGCTTGGGTACGTCCACCGGATGGTAGATGTTCGAGCGAATTTCCGTGCCGTTGTTGATGCCTCGGGACAACTCGTCCTGATAACGGGTCGCCATGACCGTGGTGGTGTGGGTGACCGGGCCTGTGGCGAACAGCGCTCTCATCCCCACGTCCGCCGTTGAACGGTCGACGTTGAATTTGTAGTAGCCGGGAATGTTGCTGGTGTCGCCGGCGTCGTTGAGGATTCGCGGCACCTGGTCGGACATGCGCTTGACGTCCGAGCGACCGCCACCGGCGTGGGCGAACACCGTCAGGTTATCGTTGAGGTCATACTCGCCGCCGAGCAAGGCCGACTGCTCCTTGGTGTCCGACCAGCCCCAGTCCTGCGGCAGGTTGGTGCGGCCATTCGGCGCCGATGGAACCTCGACGCCCGGCGCGATGGTGAACGGGCGCGAGGCCGCATCGAAGCTCTCTTTCTGGCTGATGAAATCCAGGTTCAGGCGCAAGCGCTCGCCCTGATAGTCGAGGGCGATGGCGCCGATGTTGAGATCCCTTTGCTGATCATCCACCGCAGTGTCGCCGCCCTGAAGGCTGCCGTTGAAACGCACGCCAAACTGGTTTTCGTCACCGAAACGCCGACTGATGTCCAGATGCCCGCCCACTTGCGAGTCCGAAGCGTAACTGCCGGTGAAGCGGGTCAGGTCTTCGGCCAGCGGGCGCTTGGGCACGATGTTGATCACACCGCCGACGCCGCTGTTGGGCGAAATCCCGTACATCAGCGCGCCCGGCCCTTTGAGCACTTCGACGCGCTCGGCGTATTCGGTGAACACCCGATAGTTGGGCGCGACGCCGTACACACCGTCATAGGCCAGCTCGCCGAGGTTGCCCTCGCCTATCGCAAATCCACGGATGAAAAACGAATCGACGATCCCGCCGGTCTGCCCGGTGGAGCGTACCGAAGGGTCGCGTTCCAGCGCATCGGCCACGGTGACGGTTTGCAGATCGGCGAGGGTCTTGGCGGTGTAGCTGGTCACGCTGAAAGGCGTGTCCATCACGTCCTTGTTGCCCATCATCCCGAGCCGCGCACCACGCGCGACCTGGCCCCCGGCGAGGACTTCCGGCAATGCGGTCGCGCCGTTGTAACGGGCGTTGACGTTGGTGGTGTCCAGCGTCAGCCCTTCGGTGGCGACGGCGTCCTGTTGCTCGGGTTGCTTGGGGTCTGCTGCCCAGGCAGTGGCGCTTCCTGCGGCCAGAATGGAACTCAGCATCGCGGTGCGAATGGCCAGTGTGAGTGCGCGTTCACTGCAGGGTCGGCTTGCAACAGACATGACGTTTGGGTCCTTCTCGAGTGGCTGAAAATGGTAATGACTCCTATTTGCCAGTCGACAATCGAAAAAGTATCAGCAGGATCGGATATTTTTTTGAGCGGATCGCCCGGAGGGGAAAACGCCGGAGGATGAGTTTGCGAAACCCACCCTCCGACGCGGGTCAGTCATACAGGCATTGCAACGGGATGGAGACCACCGGCAGCGCGGGGTCGAACGCGTGCCGGGTGGTCTTGTACGGGAACAGCTCGCCGCGCTCGATGGTGGTGAAAATCTGCGCCACTTCGAACGCTTGCCCGGTTTGCCAGTGGCGCACACAGACACGTGGGTCGGCGTAGTCGAGCTGGATGCACGGCACGCGTTTCAACCCCAGTGCCCGCGCCGCGTTGAACCGGTGATTGCCGTCCATCACGATGCCTCGGGAGCGCTCGATTATGATCGGTTCAAGCCAGTGCCCGGCCTGGGTGATCGCCTCGCGCAGGCGCTGCACGTTGAGCGGATCGACCTGCTCGGATTGCCGCACGTCGCACAGCGCACGTAGGGCAATCTGGTAACCATGTCCCATGATTCACCCCCGGTTTCAACAGGCATCCGCGTTGGCGATCAGCGCGTACTGGCTGGCCATGTCCCGCAGGCGCTGGGCCTGCTCGATGAGCGGCAGATCGACCATTTCGCCGTCGACTTGCACCGCGTGACTGCCCCCCGCCACCGCGTTGAGGACCCGGTCCGCCCACGCCAGTTGGCGGGCGTTGGGCAGGAAGGCTTTCTGCACCGTGGCGATTTGCGAAGGATGGATACACAGCTTGGCGCCGAACCCCAGCGACCGGGCATAACGCGAGTCGCGCTCGACCACCGCCATGTCGCTGATGGCCGGGGTCACGCCATCGATCGGCGCCGGCAAACCGGCCACCCGCGAAGCCAGCACGATGCGATTGCGGGCGAACAGAAACGCCTCGGGAATCTGGCTGCAATCGATGTCCAGAGAGAAATCCAGCGAGCCGAATGCCAGCCGCGCCAACCCCGGAATCGCCGCAATTGCCTCGACCTGATGCAAGCCTTTGGCGGTCTCGATGATGGCGACGATTTGCAACTCGGGGTTCCATTCCAGCAGGCGCTCGACCACGCGCGACAAGCTCTCCGGGCATTCGGCCTTGGGCAGGAAAATCCCCGCGCAGCGCTCGGGGTAGCGCATGTCGCCCAGCCACGTCATGTCCTGGCGAAACAGCGAGCTGCCGACGCTGTTCAGCCGGATGTAACGCTGGCAGGCGGTTTCGGGCGTGCTCTGCTGCCAGGCCCAGATCGATGCCCGGGCCACGGCTTTGCTGTTCGGATGAACGGCGTCTTCGAGGTCGAGAATGATCGCCTCCGGGCCGGCTTCGACCGCTTTGCAAAAGCGCTCCGGCCGGTTGCCGGGAACGAACAGGTAGCTGATGGGAAGCGTGGCGTTGGTGCTGTGACGAACAGTCATCGGGACTCTCCTGAGCGTGCTTCAGTCGTGGGTTTTCAAAAAAATTCGAACACCTGTTACAGGGGAAAAACCGGGTTGATTCCAGGCGTATTGAATCAACCGTCAACACCTTGAATAACAAGGCGTTAAGGGATTTTTTAATCAATACGCGAGCGCTTACTTGAGCAGGCGAACAAACGGCTTCGCACTCCCCTGTTGTGTGTGTTCATTCAAAAATATTTGAAAACCTTACTTGATAATCGTTCCTGTTCGCAATATTGTTCGAGCCGCTGACAGGGGCGAGACTCAAATCAAGACCTGCGATTTTGTTCACGGAAAGTTCGGCGCAATGATGTCATTTACATGTCAGGTAATGGCACTTCAAAAGCGACAAGGCCACATTTTATTGGCCTTCTCCTTGCCTGCCTGAACCTTAAGGAGTGGGGTTCTCATGAAACAGATTTGTAAAAATTTTATGAAAGAACATGCCCCTTGTTTAATTCCAGAGCGGATCTGTCATCTGCCTCCACCTCTTTAAACACTCGTACCTGACGAGCAGCTAGAACACGCAACATACATATGGCGATTATTTACGCCAGAGGTTTTCTATGCCTGAATTAATTGCGCCGCCCGTTAAAGAAACAACTGAAGTTCATTACCCAAAAGTGCTGAAACCGTTACTTGACCCTGTTATTGAAAAATTTCTTCAACATTCACCAGGGAAACTTGTTGAGCTGGTTAAACAACACGGATCGCCGCTGAATCTGGTGTGGCCACATGCCTTTGAGGCCAATGCCCAGGCGCTGCAGTCGGTGCTGAAAAAGCACGCGGTTGACTACGCGATTTTCTACGGCGCCAAAGCCAACAAGTCCCAATGCCTGCTGGCTGCGGCTGCGTCATCAGGCATCGGCACTGACGTATCGAGCCTGTTTGAGCTGCAAGCCGCGCTGCGCGCCGGGACAAAAGCGCAACATCTGTGCGCAACCGGGCCGGCCAAAACGACCGCGTTTCATCAAGCGCTGGTACAAGGCGGTTCACTGATTTGTGTGGATTCACGGGAAGAGTTCAGCCAGCTCAAAGCACTGCTCGACACTACGCCGGCAACGGCCAAAGCCCGAGTCCTGCTGCGTTACAGGCCGACAAGTTGCCCGGCGAGCCGCTTTGGCATGGGCGCCGATGACGTGTTCCAGTGTCTGCAATGGCTGACGGAATCTCGTGAGTCGTTGCACTTCGAAGGATTCCATTTCCACCTCGGCGGGTACGGCTACGAAACCCGGGTGCAGGCTTTCCGTGAAGTGACCGGATTCGTCGATGCAGCCAGGGAAATGGGTCTCGACCCGGTCATGATCGACATCGGTGGTGGCCTGCCGATGCGCTATGTCGACCCGCAGGAGTACGGCAGTTTTTTGCAGAACGATAACAACCCTGCTAATTATCAGAATCGTCGAGTACCCAACTCTTTTTATCCTTATGGCAGCAGTCTGACGGCTTGCCAGTGGCTGGACTTATTTCTGGAGTCGGAGCATTCCCCAGGAAAAACCATTGCCGGTTACTTGAAGAACCAGCATATAAAACTGGCACTGGAGCCAGGCCGAAGTCTGGTGGATCAAGCAGCCATTACCGTCTTTCGCGTGACCCGCACCAAACAACTGGCCGACAACAAAGTTGTGATCTTTGCCGAAGGCAGCAGTTTCAGCGCGTGCGAAACCTGGTTCTCGTCTGAATACCTCGTCGATCCAATCCTGATCACTTCGAAAGAATCAAAACAAGTTCCGATGCAAGCCTATATCGCCGGGCATAGTTGCCTGGACGATGATGTGATCACTCATCGACTGATCCACTTCGAAACAACACCACAAACCGGCGATTTATTGATCTACGCCAACACCGCCGGTTATCAGATGGACTTGCTGGAAAACGAATTTCATCGCCACCCGTTGCCACGGCGACTGACGGCGACTTGTTGTACGGAAGGTAACTACGCATTCACACCTGACTATTAAGGGAAGACGTCCAGATGATACTGAATAAAGTTTCGGATCTTATTGGCAATACACCAATGTTGGGCATTGATGTTCCGGATACCAACGCCCGACTCTTGCTCAAGATAGAGAAGAACAATCCCGGCGGCAGTATTAAAGACCGTATGGCGCGAAACATGGTATTGGCGGCGCTCAAGTCCGGAAAGTTGAAACCCGGTGGCGTGGTCGTGGAATCGTCCTCCGGCAATACCGGCATCGGCCTGGCGATGGCAGCCGTGGAGTTCGACCTGCATTTCATTGCCGTGGTCGATCACCATGCGGCGCAGGACAAGATCGCGGTAATGAAGGCCCTGGGCGCGGAAATCCGCTTCGTCGCCGGCACTTACCGGGAAGACGAAGTGGCTGTGGTCGAGCGTCAACGGCTGGCCGCCGAACTGGCCTCGCAGATCCCCGGCGCGGTGTTCATGAACCAGTCCGACAATGCGGCCAACGCTGGCGGCTACAGCGATTTCGTGCGTGAAACCATCGCCCAGGCCGGTGGCCACATCGGCGCCTATGTCGGCTGCGTCGGCACTGGCGGTTCGATGACCGGCATCGCCCGCGGCCTGAAACTGCACAACCCGGACATCGTCACCGTCGCCGTCGAACCGGCCGGTTCCATCGTCTTCGGCCATCCCGGCTATCCGTATTACCAGTCGGGAACCGGCACCCCGGCCGGCGACACCGTCGGCCTGGTGCTCGACTACAGCTGCATCGACCTGGGCATGCAGGTCACCGATTCCCAGGCCTTCGAAACCGCCCGCTACATCGCACGCAACCTGGCGCTGCTGGTCGGCGGTTCGACCGGCGGTGCGATCTTCAAGGCGCTGGAGCTGATTCACAAAGGCACGCTGACCGGCAACGTCGTCGTGCCGATTGCCGACGGCGGCGAGAAGTACCTGCACACCGTATTCGACGACAAATGGCTGGAAGAACGCGACCTGCTGGACCCGGGCGTCGCCCCGCAACTGGATCGCTGGCTGGGCAAGACCCGCTGGCTGGAATCCGACGCCACTCCCCTGCAATTGAGCGTCGCCTGACGCGCCTCCCACACAGGAATGTCTCTGTATGAAACCGCTGAAAGTCGCCATCTGCGGCGCAGGCCGGACCGGGCACCTGAATGCCATCCTGTTTAAACAGCTGCCCAATGTTCAGGTTTCGATGCTCACCAACAATCAAGAGGTGATCGACCGTCACCTCGCCAACTCGCCAATGCAGGCGCTGATGCCGGACGGCTCGACGCTGAGCGCACGACCGGACCGGGTCAGCACCGATGCCAGCGTCGTGGTTGCCGACGCCGACATCGTGATCATCACCGTACCAGCCCATGCACGACCGCAAACCCTGCAAGCCATCGCGCCGCATTTGAGTTCGAGCAAACCGGTTTACGTCGGCGCGATCCCGGGTTTCTGCGGCTTCGACTGGCTGGCCGAAGCCTCGCTGGGCGAATGCTCCAACGTGGTGATCTGGGGCATGAAGGATGTGCCGCACACCGCGTTCGATCTGAAGCCGGGTGTGTCGGTCAAGATGGGTGGCGGCAAGAGCCAGTTGTATGTCGCGTTGCACGACCGGGAATCAGCGCAATCACGGCAACACCTGGAACAAATCCTCACCACGCTGTACGGCCCCTGCGTGACGATGCTCGACCACTATCTGGAAATCACCCTGACACCGGGCAACCCGATCATGCACAGCTCGGTGATCTACGGCTTGATCGGCCCTTACGGCCAGTGGCACCGCAAGATCTTCCCGCAACGCATGTGCTGGTGGACCGAATGCCCCGAGCTGGGTGCCTACTTCCTCGAACGCATGGATCAGGAAAGCCAGGAACTGTGCAACGTGATCAGCCAGCGCATGGGCATCGACCTGTCGTCGGTCAAATCCCTCAAGCAGGAAATTGTCGAAGCCTACGGCGAGCAGATCCGCGATCAGAGCAGCATGTTGTCGATCCTGCGCACCAACCAGGCCTACAACGACATCCTCGCCCCGATGATTCCGGCCGACGACAACCGCGCCGGCTACGTGATCGAGCGCGAAAGCCGCGCCTTCAACGAAGACGTTGCCTACGGCCTTGTGCTGCTGGTGGAAATGGCGCGGCGCTTCGAATTGAAAGTCCCCTACATCGAAGAAGTCCTGCAATGGAGCGTTTCCTATATGCAGGGCCTGCGCGACTCGGCGCTCGACTACTTCCCCCGCCATTGGCCGCGCACGGCGTGAGCGGGTTCAACTTTTCATTAATTTCTCGACGAGCAGATAGCTGATATGGATGACTTCAAGACACTCATCGCCTACTCCCGCAAGAACGCCCTGCGACGGATGATCCGTTGCCTGTTTGCCGAAAACATTCTGGATCGCTCGGGGCTGCGCTTCTCCGAGGCCGGCAACGAGGCCACGTACGCGCTGAAGGACGGCCGTTCCCAGGTGTTCTTTTCCAACATCGCCAAGGGCCCGGCGGACACCGTGGTCAATGACGGCGACGTGATCCTGATGACCGATGAAGGCGTACGCCAGGTGATCTACACCCATCAGGATTTGCTGGATGTGCTGCGCGACAGCTTCGATTTCGAACCGACCGATGAAGGCATCGCCGGGCTCAAGTCGGACATGGAAAACAGCCTGATGAACGACGCCCACGCCCGTCAGCATCGCCAGCAATGGAACGCACGACTGGCCACCGCCGCCCGGGAACAAGGCCTCGACAGCCTGACCGACTATCTGCGCCAGCACGCCAGCACCAAGGACGCTGCGATCCTTCTCGACCAGTGGGGCTCGCTGGAAGGTCACCCCTACTATCCGACCTGGAAAGCCCGCCCGGGCCTCAGCGATGAGGAAGTCGAGCAACTGTCGCCGGAATTCAACGCCCAGGTGCCGCTGCGCATTGCCGCGCTACGGGCCGACATGGCGAAAAGCGAAAGCATGCCCCACGTCACCGATTACCGCAGCTGGTTTGCCGGCAACTTCCCGACGCAATGGGAGCAATGGAAAGCATCGCTGAACAACAAGGGCCTCGACGAATGCCAGTGGTTGCCGCTGCCGATTCACGCGTGGCATTTGCAGGCCTACGTGCTGAAGAATTTCGCGGCGGAAATCGCAGAAGGCATCCTGATCACCGACGGCCCGGACATCCAGACCCTGCCGACCATGTCGTACCGCACGATGATGCCGGTGCTCAAGGAGAGCGCGCCGCTGATCAAGTTGCCGATTGCCGTGTGGATGACCAGCGAGCTGCGCAGTCTGCAGGCCAAGTCGATCCACATGGGGCCGCGCATCAGCACCGTCATCACCAAAATCCTCGAGGTCGAAAACGGTTTCGGGCAGCGCCTGGAAATCTTCCCGGAAGAGATCGGTGTGCGCTACAAGAACGCGATCACGCAGGACGACCATCCAGGCCGGCATCTGTCGGTGGTGTTCCGCGCCAGCCAGCAAGCGTTCGAGCGCACCGATGAGTGTCTGCCGATTACCGTGGCGTCTCTGTTCACCCGCTTGCCGGGCAGTGGCCGACCGCTGTTCACCGAGTTGATCGAGCGCGATGGCGTTCGGGCGAATGCCACGCAGGTGGAAGACTGGTTCCGTCAGTACGCCAAAGTGGTCACCCACCCGGTGGTGGCGATCTACCTGATGTACGGGATCGGGCTCGAGGCGCACCAGCAGAACACGATGGTGCTGTTTTCCCCGGATGGCAAAGCACGTAGTCTGCTGATCCGCGATTTCGGCGACGGCAGGACCTACGCTCCATTGCTGGAGGGACGTGGCTACACCCTGCAACCGCACGTGCAGCCAGGCATTCTGCCGACGGTGTTCGAGGGCGATATCGAGCCGGTGCGCATGTTTGTGCTCGACGCAGCGTTCCTCACGCACCTGCATGAAATGGCCCTGTGGCTGACCAAGGAGTACGCGCTGGACAACAACCGGATGTGGGACATTCTGCGTGAAGAAACCGAGCAGGCGTTCGCGGCGGTGCGCGAGCGTGTCGCGCCGGATCTGTGGGAAGTCGAACGCAAGGCCTTCCTCAATGATCCGTGGCCGACCCGTTCGTTGCTGCGCATGCACATGATGCAGTACTCCAACTACCGTATTCAGCACACGCTGACCAACCCGCTCAATGTCGTTCAATAACCGAGGCTGACTCATGACCCAAGCAGGTGCCATCGCGGGTTCGCGCGTAAGAGTCCTGATTTATCTTCTGTTCGCGATCCAGCTCATTTCGATGGGCGCGATGGAAATGAGCGGGCCGTTCTGGCCTGTCCACCTGCGCGGGCTGACTTCGTCTGACTCGCTATTCAGTTTCGCCAGCATCGCCGTGTACGTCGGGCCGATGCTGGGCATTATTCTGACCAGTGCATTCTGGGGCCGTATCGGCGACCGCTACGGCCACAAGTTGATGATGATCCGCGCCCTCGCCGGCCTGTCGTTGACCCAGCTTGGGCTGGCCCTGTGCAGTGACATCTGGGTGATCCTGATCCTGCGTTTCCTGCAAGGCGCCTTCGCCGGCTACATTGCTCCGGCCCAGGCGTATGGCGTGAGTATCGAGGCGCCTTCGCGGCGAGCGCGGCTGTTCGCGATCCTGCAGATCTCCACCAACGTCGGCTCGTTGCTCGGTGCGGTGGTCGGCGGCCTGATCCTCGATTACGCGACGTTCTTCTGGATTAACATGATCGCGGCGGTGCTGTGCGCGATCTGCACCGTGGTCGCGGCCGTCACGTTGCCGGACGTGCCGCCGGTGAAGAAAGCACCGGTCGCCAATAAAACCGCTCCGACCAGCCACACCGCCAGCGTCTGGCAAGGCACGCCACTTCTTTCGCTACTGGGAGTGATGGGTATTTTGCTGCTGGCACGGATGCTGCCGCAGACATCGTTCTCGCTGTATGTCAGCTCAGTGTTCGAGGTCAGCAACTCGGTGGTCGGGCTGTGTTATGGCTTGCTGGCATTGGGTTTCATTCTGTCGGCAACGGCATGGTCGCGTTACTTCGAGCACCGTTCCCAGCAGGACACCTTGCAACGCATCACTTATGTCGTGATCGGCTGCATCGCGCTGACGGCACTCGCGGGCGTCACGCGTAACCCGATCGTGTTCGTCGGCGCCTACTTCATCTGGGGCGTATTGCTCGGTGCCACGACGCCGGTGTTGATGGCGCTGATTTCCAAGACCGCCGACAGCTCGCGCCAGGGCTACGTGCTGGGCATTGCCCAAAGCACCGCGCAATTCGCGTCCATTGCCGGAATCTCGGCCGGTGGTCTGCTCAGCCAGGTCTATGGTTTGCAGTACACCTACCTGTTTGTCTGCCTCGCCTACATCCTCGCGCTGATTCCCATCGTTGCGTTGCGCTACCGGCCCATGGTCATGCAACCGAGCCAGATCCCGCCGGGTGACTGATCAAGGAGTTTGCTTTGAACATTGAACAACTGCGCGCCGACACTCCGGGTGTCGTGCAATTGATTCACTTCAACAACGCCGGTGCGGCGCTGATGCCCGATCCGGTGATCGAAGTAATGACCCGTCACCTGCAACTTGAAGCCCGGATCGGCGGTTATGAAGCCGCCGGGCAACACGCCCGGGAAGTGGAGGATGTCTACGACGCCATCGGCCAACTGATCAACGCGCGACCCGAAGAGATCGCGGTGATCGAAAACGCGACCCGCGCCTGGGACATGGCCTTCTATTCATTGCCGCTGCGGCCCGGTGATGTGGTGCTGACGTCGACCACCGAATACGCCGGCAACTACATTCCCTATTTGCAACTCAAGCAACAGCGCGGCATCGAGATCAGGGTCATTCCCAACGATGAACAGGGACAGGTGTCATTGCCGGCGCTGCGGGACATGCTCGGCGATGACCGGGTTGCCCTGGTGTCGCTGCCGGTGATTGCCACCAATGGCGGCCCGGTGCAGCCCATCGAACAGATTGGCGCCCTCGCCCGCGCAGCCGGCGTTCTGTTTCTGCTGGATGCCTGTCAGGGCGTCGGGCAGATGCCGATCGATGTGCAGAAAATCGGCTGTCATATGCTCGCTGCCACCAGCCGAAAATACCTTCGCGGCCCTCGGGGCATGGGGTTTCTCTATGTCGAAAAGACTTTGTGCGAAAACCTTGAGCCAGCGTTTCTCGACCTGCATGCGGCTGCATTGCTGACCCCGGACACCTTCAGGATTCGCGGCGATGCCCGGCGCTTCGAAAACTGGGAATGCAACGTCGCGGCGAAACTGGGCATGGGCGCGGCGGCCCGTTATGCGCTGGCGCAAGGCATCGAACCGATGTGGAAGCGCATTCAACGATTGTCGGCCCACCTGCGCAATCGCCTGGCTGATGTGCCGGGGGTTACGCCGCAGGATCGGGGCGCGGTCAAGTCAGGCATCGTCACCTTCACCTGCCAGGACGCCGGAGCGGCGCAAGTCCAGGCATGGCTGGCGGGGCAGGAAAAACGCATCAACGTCACCACCTCGACTTTCCGCTCGACGATGCTCGACATGCAGCAACGGGACCTGCTGGAAGTCAGCCGCGCATCGTTGCACGCCTACAACACCGAGGCCGAAATCGATGCCATGGTAAACGCGTTGTTGAGAATGCCCCGCGCCTGAAAACGGATGCTGATTCGCGCTTGCGTCGCAGGCTCTTTGTAAACTAGCATTGGGAATACTTCTCAATTGCAAAACACTGCAGCCATGAGCGAAACCCTTCCCGCGAACAACGACAACCATCTGCGCGTGATCGAAGCGCTGTACAGCGGCCATCACGGCTGGCTGTACGCCACGCTGAAGAAAAAACTGGGTAACGCCATGGATGCGGCGGATCTGGCGCAGGATACCTTCACCCGGATCCTCGCCTCCCAGGTCACGACCATCGAGCAGCCCCGGGCGTACCTGAGTTGCGTGGCGAAGGGCATCCTCATCAACTGGTATCAGCGCAAGGCACTGGAACGCGCCTACCTCGATGCCCTCGCGCATTTGCCGGCGCCGGAAGTGCCCTCCCCCGAGTTGCGCTTCGTGGTGCTGGAAACCCTGCACGAAATCGACGCGATGCTCGACACCCTGCCGCCGCTGGTCAAACGTGCGTTCCTGCTGTCGCAGATCGGCGGCTTGAAATACACCGACATTGCCGAACAGCTGGACGTCTCGCTGATCACCGTCAAGCGCTACATGAAACAGGCTTTCGTGCAGTGCCTGATGCTGGTGGAATGAATGCTCACGCGACGCAGTGAACCGCCGCTCGATCCGAAAATCCTCGAAGAAGCCGCCGAGTGGCTGATGCGCCTGAGTGAAAACGACCTCAGCGAAACCGAGCGTGCAGAGTGGGAATACTGGAAAGTCAGCAGCCCCGAGCGCAACCGGGCGTGGGCCCGAGCGCAGTTGCTGCAAAGCAAGTTCGGCGGCCTGCCGCCGTCGCTGGCGATGTCGGCGCTGGATCGCCCGAGCAACCCGGAACGTCGCGCAGCCCTCGGCAAACTGGCCTTGCTGCTGGCAGCGGTGCCCGCCGGCTGGGGCAGTTGGAAACTCGCGCAATCGCAGCAATGGTCCGCCGATTACCACACAGCCGTCGGCCAGCGCCGCGAACTGACCCTGGCCGACGGCTCGCAAATCACCCTGAACACCGACACGGCCATCGACGTCCTGTTCGACACCCGGCAGCGGCTGATCCATTTACGCGAAGGCGAAATCCTGGTGCAGACCGCGCCGGACAACGCCGCGCAACCTCGACCTTTTCTGGTCAGCACCCGTCAGGGCCGGATGCAGGCGCTGGGCACGCGTTTCACCGTTCGTGAATGGCAACCGCGCACCCAACTCGCAGTGCTCGAAGGCGCTGTGCAGGTCGAGTTGGCCGACAGCCCTCAAAGTGCGCCCGTCATCGTCAGCGCCGGGCAACGTACCGACTTTTCATCTCAAGCCTTCGGCGCAATGAACCCGACCGACCGCAACGTCGGCGCCTGGACCCAGGGCATGCTGATGGCCGACAAAATGCGGCTGGCGGATTTCGTCGTCGAACTGGCGCGCTATCGCCGAGGCTTTGTGCGCTGCGACCCGGCCATTGCCGATTTGCGCATTTCCGGAGCCTTTCCCATCAGCGATACCCAACGTTCGCTGAACATGCTGGCGCAAACCTATCCCGTGCTCGTTTCCGGGCACTTGAGCGGTTACTGGGTGACGCTCTCACCCGCCTGAGCAAAAAAATCACCACACGGGTGATACTTTTTTTGATCTCGGCTGGCAATGAAAGGAACAACCATTCCACCTCGTCCATAGGGTCACCCTTTCATGCTCGTTGCACGACCCTTGCTTGCGGATCGTCTGCTAAAGCCCGTTATGCGCAGTGTGCTGCTCGGCGTTGTGCTGGGCCTGGCCAGCAGCGCGCTCGCCGAGGCAGCCGGGCCGGCGCAACTGGACGCGGTCACTGTTCGAGCCTACAACATCGCGCCCGGCCCGCTGGGCGTGACCCTGTCGAGCTTCGCCGTGGATGCCGGCATCGCCCTGTCGTTTCAGCCGTCGATCACCGAAGGCCTCGTCAGCCCGGGATTGTCCGGCAGCTACTCGGTGCAGGAAGCGGTGTCCCGACTGCTCGAAGGCAGTGGTCTGGAAATGGTCGCGCGCAGTGACGGAACGTGGACGCTGGTGGTGCGCCGGGTCACGTTGTCGGACACCACGGTCGAAGGCATCGACAAGCGCGCCGACAGCTTGCCGCCGGTGCTGGCGGGCGGTCAGGTCGCGCGTGGCGGACGCCTTGGCATTCTGGGCAACCGCGATGCGATGGACGCGCCGTTCAGCGTCAGCAGCTACACGTCGACGCTGATCAAGGACCAGCAGGCTGTCACGGTCGGCGACTTGCTGGAACGCGACTCATCGGTACGTTCCACCGGGCAGACAGGCGGGATTGTCGACTCGTTCTTCATTCGCGGCTTTCCCGTCGGTGAAGGCAATCTCGGCGAACTGGCCTTCGACGGCGTGTACGGCGTGGCCTCCAATTACCGGGTGTTCACCGAATACGCCGAACGGATCGAACTGGTCAAAGGCCCCGGCGCCCTGCTCTACGGCATGTCGCCCAACAGCGGCGTCGGCGGCGTGATCAATGTGGTGCCCAAGCGTTCGCTGGACGAAGACCTGACCCGCTTCACCACCAGTTACGCCTTGAATACCCAGCTCGGCGGGCACCTCGATGTCAGCCGGCGTTTTGGTGAAGAACGCCGCTTCGGCGTACGGGTCAATGGCAGCGTCCAGCAAGGCGACACGGCCATCGACAAGCAATCCCGAGAGGTCGGCATCGGCGCGATTGCCCTCGACTATCAGGGCGAACGCCTGCGCACCACGCTGGATCTGATCAATCAGAAAGAGAGCTTCGACGCCGCATCCCGCCCCTTTCTGATCGCCTCCGGCGTGGAGATTCCATCCGCAGCCAACGGCCGCACCAGCGTCAGCCAGGAATGGGGCTGGTCGGAAACCCGCGACAAATCGGCGTTGCTCGGCGGCGAATACGACCTCAACGACAACCTGACCGTGTTCGCCCACGCGGGTGGAGGAAAGTCGGATGTCGCGCGCATGTCCGACCAGACCCCGACCATCATCAACGAAGCGGGCGACACGTCGTCGATCCCCGGTTATTACAAATTCGAAGTCCAGCGCTACACCGTCGATGCCGGTGCAAGGCTTCGGTTCGACACCGGGCCGATCAGTCACAGCACCGCGCTGCAAGTCACCCGCTACCGCGATAACTTGTCCCGAGGCATTATTTCCGGGCCGGCGATCCTGTCGAACATCTACCACCCGATCGACCGCCCGAAACCCGCGATCGCCAAACCGGATACGCCGAAGGTTTCCGAAAGCGAGCTGTCGGGCGTGACCCTTGCCGACACCCTGTCGGTGCTCGACGAACGCCTGCAAGTCACACTCGGCGTGCGTCAGCAGAACATCAAGTCGGACAACTACAACGCGGCCGGTTTCGTCACCACGTCCTACGACAAAAGCAAATCCACCCCGCTGTTCGGGGTCGTCGCCAAGCCCTGGGACCATGTCTCGTTCTACTACAACTACGTCGAAGGCCTGAGCAAGGGTGACATCGCGCCCTCCGCCGCCGCCAACGCCGGCGAGATCTTTTCCCCCTATGTGTCCCGCCAGCAGGAAGTCGGGGTCAAGCTCGACTACGGAAATTTCATGTCCACCATCGCCCTGTTTCAGCTGGAAAAGCCCAGCGGTGAACTGGCATCCGGGGTGTTCTCGGTCAATGGCGAACAGCGCAACCGTGGCGTCGAACTGAACATGGCGGGGGAGATTGCAACAGGCACACGCCTGATCGGGGGTGTGACGCTGCTCGACGGCGAACTGACCCGCACCGGCGTCGCTGCCAACCGTGGCAACAAACCGGTCGGCGTTCCCGAGGTGCAAGCCAACCTCTGGGCCGAATGGGACGTCCCGCAGATCGAAGGCCTGACGTTGACCAGCGGCGCGATCTACACCGGCAGCCAGTACGTCAATCAGGCCAACACCCAACAACTGGACGCCTGGACCCGCTTCGACGTCGGCGCCCGCTACGCCACGCGCATCGCCGAACGACCGACCACTTTCCGCGCCACCGTGCAGAACGTGTTTGACCATGAATATTGGTCCGGCGTCGCCTCCTACGGCGCGTTCTCCCAGGGCGCGCCTCGTACCCTGTTGCTCTCGGCCACTGTCGATTTCTGAAACGTCCGGCCCGGTGCGGCGCCTGGCGTCGTGGTCCGATCCGGCTTTTGCAAAGGCATACACCATGGTTAATGTTTTTCGCCGCCGCCAGACTTTCGCCGCCCTGCTGTTCGCCGGGCTGCTGGGTCTGTCGATTTCTTCATTGATGCCGAGCAGCGCACGGGCTGCCGAAGCGGATCCGGCACTGGGCACGGTTACCGATTTGCAGGGCCGCACGGTCAAGGTTCACTTGCCGGTGCGCCGGGTCATTCTGGGTGAAGGCCGCCAGTTGTATCTGGTCGCCGCACTGGATACGCAGAATCCTATCGAACGCATCGTCGGCTGGCGCAAGGACCTGATCCAGTCCGACCCGGACACCTACAACGCCTACCTGCGCAAATTCCCCGACATCGCCAAGATCCCGACCTTCGGCGGTTTCGAGAGCGGCACCTTCGACATCGAGCAGGCGATCTCGCAGAAGCCTGACGTGATCATCCTCAACATCGAAGCGCAGCACGCGACCGAGGATGCCCGCTACATCGAGAAACTCGACGCCTTGGGGATCCCGGTGGTGTACGTCGACTTTCGCAACAACCCCATGCAGAACACCGAGCCGACCATGCGCCTGTTCGGCAAGTTGTTCGGCAAGGAAGAGCGTGCCGAGGCCTTCATCGACTTTCGTAACCAGCAGATCCATCGCGTCACCGACGTGATCGAGAAGCGCCACCCTGCCCGCCCCAGCGTGTTCATCGAGCGCATCGGCGGCTACACCGATGACTGCTGCCTGAGTTTCGGCAACGAGAACTTTGGCCTGTTCGTCGACATGGCCGGCGGCAACAACATCGCCCGACGAATCATTCCGAGCACCTTCGGGCAACTGAACCCTGAGCAAGTGATCGTCGCCAACCCCGACCATGTCGTGGTCACCAGCGCCGACTGGGAAGCCTTTGCCCCGGGCGGCCATTGGGTCGGTGTCGGCCCGGGCGCGGATCTCACCGAAGCCCGACGCAAACTGGCCTGGTACACCCAGCGCCCGGCCTACGCCGGTATCAAGGCGCAGGACACTCAGGCGTTTCATGCGATCTGGCATCAGTTCTACAACAGCCCTTACCAGTTCGTGGCCATTCAGCAGTTGGCCAAATGGTTCCACCCGGAACTGTTCGCCGATCTTGATCCCGACGCGGCATTTCGCGAGATGCACGAACGCTTTCTGCCGGTGCCTTACGAGCCGGGCTATTTCGTCAGCCTGCAAAAAACCGAGGCCAAACCATGAGTTCGCTGGGCGAAGCACCGATTGTGCAGAGCGTCACTTACCGGCGGCTGGTGCTGCGTAAACGGCTGATTCTGCTTGGACTGGCCGTGCTGCTGATCTTCAGCGTGCTGCTCGATCTGGCGCTCGGCCCGGCCCGTTACAGCCTCAGCGAAGTGCTCGGTGCGTTGTTCTCGCCGGACACCGCATCGGCCCAGGTTCGGGTGGTGATGTGGGACATCCGCCTTCCGGTGGCGTTGATGGCGGTCGCTGTCGGCGCAGCGCTTTCATTGGCCGGGGCGCAGATGCAGACCATCCTCAACAACCCGCTCGCCAGCCCTTTCACCCTCGGTATTTCTGCAGCGGCCGGTTTCGGCGCAGCGCTGGGGCTGGCCTTCGGCGTGGCGCTGTTTCCGCTGGCGGCGCAATACATGGTGCCGCTCAACGCGTTCATCATGGCGATGCTCTCGGCACTGCTGATTCACTTCATGAGCATGCGCCGTGGCGTCACCGCCGAAACCATCGTGCTACTCGGCATTGCGCTGGTGTTTACCTTCAATGCGCTGCTGGCGCTGGTGCAGTTCTTCGCCACCGAACAAGCCGTGGCGGCCGTGGTGTTCTGGACCATGGGCAGCCTGACCAAAGCCACCTGGCCGAAACTCGGAGTGATCTGCGTGGTGATCCTCATCACCCTGCCGATCTTCGCCAAACGCGCGTGGGCAATGACGGCCCTGCGCCTGGGTGATGACAAGGCTGCCAGCTTCGGTATCAACGTGCGCAGCCTGCGTTTTCAGACGCTGATCATGGTCAGCCTGCTCGCGTCGTTTCCGGTGGCGTTCGTCGGCACGATCGGCTTTATCGGGCTGGTCGGGCCGCACATCGCGCGGATGCTGATCGGCGAGGATCAGCGGTTTTTCCTGCCGGCCTCGTTGCTGACCGGCGCGCTGATCCTGTCCGCCAGTTCGGTGGTCAGCAAGACCCTGATCCCGGGGGCGATATTCCCCATCGGCGTGGTCACGTCACTGATCGGCGTGCCGTTCTTCATTTCTCTGATTCTCAACGGTAAGAAAAACTCATGGTGAAGATCCGGCTCGACAACCTCGGCGCCCGCTACGGGCAGCGCGAGATCATTTCCGGTGTGAGTACCGCGACGTTTACCGGTGGCCAGGTCGTGGCGGTTGTCGGCCCCAATGCGGCGGGCAAATCGACGTTGTTCAAACGCATGGCCGGGCTGATCGACGGCCCGGGCGAAGTGATTCTGGAAGGTTCGAAAAAAGGCACGCAGGGCATCAGTTACATGCCGCAAGGCCTGAACGCCAGCGCCCGGTTGACGGTGTACGAATCGGTGCTGCTGGCGCGCAAGCAGCTGACGCCCAACTGGTCAGTTCACGACGATGAACTGAAACTGGTGGACGAGATTCTCGACGCGCTCGGGATCACCGAACTGTCATTCCGCAACCTGGGGGAATTGAGCGGCGGTCAGCAGCAATTGGTCTCAATCGCCCAGACGCTGGTGCGCGAACCGGAAATCCTGCTGATGGACGAACCCACCAGCGCACTCGACATGCACCGGCAGGTTCAGGTGTTGAACTTCATGAAAGCCTTGGCGCGCCGACGCGAGGTGATCGTGTTCATCGCCATCCACGACCTGAATCAGGCGCTGCGTTTTGCCGATCAGGTGCTGGTCATCGCGGGCGGCACGGCCCATGGCAGCGGGCCCAGCCATGAAGTCATCACCGAGCCGATGCTGCGCACGGTCTACAAGGTCGAGGCGCGGATCGAGCAATGCAGTCGCGGGCAGCGTCATATTCTGATCGATGACATTGTCTGATGGCTGGCCCTCAGAGCAGACTCCACGACACCCCGACATACATCGCCATGCCCTCACCCGGCGTGGAGCGTGCGGCGTCCAGTCCTTTATCGTCATAACCCGGCGTAACGGTAGCGGCGTAGTGTTTGTCGGTCAGGTTGCGCATGTCCAGCCAGGTCTGCCAGTCGCCCTTCGGCGCGTTGTAGCCCAGCGTGGCGCCGAAGGTGGCGTAAGGATCGGCGTAATAGCTGTTGGCGTAATCCACTGCCGTTTTCGAGACCAGTTGCGTGTTGACCGCCGCGAAGAAGCCCTGCGGGAAGTCGTAGCGCAGCTCGCCCTGGTAGTAATGCATCGGCAGGCCCGGCAAGCGGTTGTCGCCGAAGCGGTCGTCGTCGCGGTAGTGGAAATCGCTGAAGGTGTAGGCCTGACGCAGGCTCAACTTGCCGCCATCGTTCGCTGACCACAGGTTGCTGTTCAGGCTGGCTTCAACACCTTGGTGCACGGTCGGGCTGGCGTTGAGTTCGTAAGGCGTGGTGGCGTTGGCGTCCGGCAACACCGAAAGCAATTCGTGGCGCACCTGAGCGTAGTACCACGCCAGACTCCATTCGCCGAGTGCGCTGTCGCCACGGCCGCCGAGTTCCAGGGTGGTCGCGGTCTGGTTCTGCAGCTTGACCGGATCACGCTGGGTACCGGTAGCGGCGCCGCTGCCGGCCGGGAAGCGCACGTTGGAGCTGTAAATCAGCGACCAAGGATGCGGCGCTTCGAGCGAGCGGCTGAGGTTACCGAACAGTTGCAGGTCCGGCGTCACCTGATAGCGCAGGCCCAGACGTGGCGCGTAATCCCAGTCACCGAGGCTGGTCTTGCCGCCACCTTCGGGATAGGTCACCGCGCTTTCGCGGCGGGTGTAGATCGCGGCGAGGCCGGTGGTCAGCCACAGGTCGTCGGCGATTTCCAGGTCGTTGCCCACGTGCAGGACCGAATCCGAGCCCTGATAAGTGAAGTTGCGCATGTGCGTGCCCGGCGCATAACCGGCGGTATTGCCGGTGGGAATCCGCACCCGTTCGCTGGCCCCGTCGTTGGGCAGGTGTTTGGTCACTCGCAGGCCCACGGTGCTGTTGCTCTCCATGCCCCAGAGCGTGTCGCGGCGCTTGTAGTCGAACGTGCCGCTGACATCGGTGTAAGCGACCTTCAGGCGGTTGGGGCCTTCGCGCAGATCCATCGGGTAATCGTGATAAACCAGACCGGTCTGGATGCTCGAATCGTCATCGATGTAGTACGTGGTCTTGTTGCCGATGAAGGTGCTGCCGGGCTGATCGCGGCTGTCGTTGCGCGTCACATAGGCCGGGTTGGCCGCGCGCGGATCGTGCTCGATGGAGTGCTTGGTCACCCGGCCGGCGAGGTCGTTGTCGGTCTCGCGGTGACGGATGTAGAAGCGGGTTTCCAGATTCGGATTGAAGCGATAACCGAAGTTGGCGATCACGCCCTGGCTCTTGCTGGCGGTGTGATCCTGATAACCGTCGGAATGCGCGTCGGTCATCGACAGGTAGTAATCGAAGTCACCCAGCACCTGGCCGGAGCTGACTTGTCGCTGGGCATAACCGTGGCTGCCCATGACATAGCGCACATTTAGCAGCGGCGCGTTGTAGCCGGTGTGGCTGACGTAATCGACGGCGCCGCCAAGGGCCAGCGCGCCGCGATCAAAACCGTTGGCACCGCGCAGCACCTCCACATGGTCGAGCCACAGCGGCTCCAGTAATTCGTAAGGCGTGCCGCCGGGGCCGGTCAGCGGCAGACCGTCGAGCATCGTGTACAGCCCCGACGCGTGGGCGCCGGGAGCACGGTTGATGCCCGAGCCACGGATCGAGATTTTCGTCCCTTCGTTGCCCGCTGACTGGGCATAGACACCCGGTTGATACGCCAGCACGTCCTGATTGCTGGCAACCCGGCCCTGCAATGGCTGGCGCATATCGACCACGTTGCTGCCACCCGGCACCTGGGCCAGACGAGCCTTCGCCTCTTCCACCGACACATCTTCACCGCTCTGATCTTCGGCCCCGATCAGCACTTGCCCCAGTTCCAGCCCCTGGGATTGCGCCTTGACCGGGCAGACAAGGGCCAGCCCCAGCAAGGCAGCGGGCAGGGTTTTGAGCGAAGGCATCGGGTGAACTCCAGACAGGCGGGAACGGACAGTGACAACTGCGACGTATGAAAGAACGAAGGAAACACATGGCGATTTTGTTTTTTGTCAGGTAAACAGGCGGCTGAAATTCCGGGCTGTGATTTGAACAAGGAGATGCAGGGATGGCCGAAGAAGTTCTGAAGTCGAAGATGGTCAACTTTCTGGTGACCGATGCTGAACTGAACTACGAAGATGTGGGCGAGTTCTACGAGGTCGTGGGAAGCGGCAATGTCGGCGTACTAGCCGGGGTGCTCGAGGGATTCAGAAATCACTATGGCGGATTGTGGGTGGGCGGCAGAGTCACCGTCACCGAAAACGCCGTTTACTTGAATGCCAATGCCATGAACCGCATGGCTCAGGACGGGACACTGGATGTCGAGATACCGATGCCGGCGATCCGCAAGGTCACCGTCGAAGGCGGTTTCGTGACGAAGATCGTCCGTCTCGACACAGACGCCTACAGTGTCAAATTCCGTTGCTATGGTGCCAAGGACGTCGCCTCACTGATCGCCAGACAGGCCCTTTCGCAATCATTGAGACGCTCGCGGTAGTTTTGTCGCAAGACAACAGCGCCACCGGTCGTTGGGGTGGCGCCTGGATCACGCCGTCAATTCTTGCACTTGGCCAACACCACCTGGCAGGTGTCCGGCGTTCCTCCGGAGCGCCCGGCGTAACGCATGCAGTTGGCCATGGATTTTTGCCGGGCCATGTTCAGGCTGGAGCCCCAGGCCAGACCGCCCTCCCCAACCGTCGGCAAGGCCTTGGCGTAACAGCTGTCACCAACGCCTGATGGCGGGTAATGCGCTCTGTTTGAGCATCCCGAAGCCAGCATCACGCTGAAGGCGATCAAGAGCCACGACGAGCAGTGAAGCGCGACTGGTCTGCTCATCCCGTTTCACCCCTCGAAAGACAACCGTGATCCATGGAGTCTAGTCGCTACCGCCGGACATTCACTGGGTGGTCGCCTGCCGGTACTGACGCGGGGTGAACCCGGTCGATGCCTTGAACTGACGAGTGAAAGCGCTGTGATCGGTGTAGCCGCATTGCAGCGCCACCTCGGTGATCGGCAGCTCGGTGTGCAACAGGCGATGGGCATGTTCCAGCCGCACTTTCTGGATCATCTGCCTCGGCGTCAGGTGGAACACCCGTTTGCAATAACGTTCCAGCTGCGCCACCGAAATACCAGCGATCCGTGTCAGCTCGCCCAATGTTACCCGACGATTGAAATGCGCCCGGATGTGTTCGTCGACCGCTGCCAGGCGCTGAAACGCCGGGTGGGTTTCGCTGGCCGATTGCAGGTCCACCGAAATCCCCGCGAGGCCGATGATCTCGCCGTCACGGTTGTACAGCGGACGCTTGTGCGTCAGGCACCAGCCCGGTTCTCGACTGCCGTACAGGTGCAGTTCCAGCTGATCCTCCAGCACAAATCCCTCTTCCAGCACCCGCCGATCCTGCTCGGTATAACCGGGCCCCAGTTGCGCCGGAAACACCTGCGCACTGGTTTTGCCGAGCAGCGGTTTCAGGTCTTTCAGGCCGCAGCGCTGCACCAGCGTGCGATTGGCCAGGACGTACCGCGCCTGCACGTCCTTGATGAAGATCGCCGCGTTCGGAATCGCGTCCAGCATCGGCAACAGCGGTGCCACGCCGCCCAGCAGCGCATCGAGGGTATGCGGCCGATGGCGCTCATCGCCCTGACAGAGGATCGCAAACGCGTTCTGCATGTGAAGGTCTTCCCCGGTGAGTGGATCGGCCTGAAAACGTGCCCGCCCTGAGGCGTTCGCGTGCAGATTGCAGCAACGTTCGAAGCGTGTCGAGCGCCGCAGTCTTTCTTCGCAACTGTGCCGATTTCGTCATCCGCAGCTGCGCAAAACATCAATCGCCCGACGCCTGATGAGTTCACTGTTTAGCCGTTCCAGTGACTCACACCTGCCTATCCAATAACTCACAAGAAGGCGATGCCATGTCAGGCCAAGGCAAGTTCAAAAAACAACTTTCATTGATCGACCTCACCTTTATCGGGCTGGGGGCGATCTTCGGTTCCGGCTGGTTGTTCGCGGCCAGTCACGTGTCGGCGATTGCCGGGCCGGCGGGGATTTTTTCCTGGTTGTTGGGCGGGTTCGCCGTGTTGCTGCTGGGCATCGTTTACTGCGAACTGGGCGCGGCATTGCCCCGCGCTGGCGGTGTGGTGCGCTACCCGGTTTACAGCCACGGGCCGCTGCTCGGTTACCTGATGGGTTTCATCACGCTGATCGCGTTTTCCAGTCTGGTGGCGATCGAGGTGGTTGCTTCGCGCCAATACGCGGCGGCCTGGTTTCCGAGCCTGACCAAGGCCGGCAGCGGTGATCCGACCCTGCTCGGCTGGCTGGTGCAGTTCGGCCTGCTGTGCGTGTTCTTCCTGCTCAACTACCGCAGCGTGAAGACCTTCGCCAAGGCCAACAACCTGGTCAGCGTGTTCAAGTTCATCGTGCCGCTGCTGGTGATCGGCGTGCTGTTCACCTTCTTCAAGCCGGAAAACTTTCAGATCCAAGGCTTCGCGCCTTTCGGGCTCTCGGGCATCGAGATGGCGGTCTCCGCCGGCGGCGTGATCTTCGCCTACCTCGGCCTGACCCCGATCATCTCGGTGGCCAGCGAAGTGAAAAATCCCCAGCGCACCATCCCGATTGCGCTGATCCTGTCGGTGCTGCTTTCCACTGCGATCTACGTGTTGCTGCAAACCGCCTTTCTCGGCGGCATCCCGACCGAACTGCTCGCCAATGGCTGGGCCGGGGTTTCCAAGGAGTTCGCCCTGCCGTACCGCGACATCGCCCTGGCACTGGGCGTGGGCTGGCTGGCGTATCTGGTCGTCGCGGACGCGGTGATCTCGCCCAGCGGCTGCGGCAACATCTACATGAACGCCACGCCTCGGGTGATCTACGGCTGGGCGCAGACCGGCACGTTTTTCAAGGTCTTCACCCACATCGACGCGAAGTCCGGCATCCCGCGTCCGGCGCTGTGGCTGACCTTCGCTCTGTCAGTGTTCTGGACCCTGCCGTTCCCGTCCTGGGAAGCGCTGATCAACGTGGTGTCCGCCGCGCTGGTGCTGAGCTATGCCGTCGCCCCGGTGACCGTCGCCGCGCTGCGTCGCAATGCACCCGACATGCCACGCCCGTTCCGGGTCAAGTGCATGGGCGTGCTGGGGCCGGTGTCGTTCATCATCGCTGCGCTGATCGTTTACTGGTCGGGCTGGAACACCGTGTCCTGGCTGCTCGGCCTGCAAATCCTGATGTTCGTCGTCTACCTGCTCTGCGGTCGCTTCGTGCCGACCGCCCACCTCAGCCTGTCCCGGCAAGTGCGCTCGTCCGCGTGGCTGATCGCGTTCTACGCCGTGACCATCGTCCTGTCGAAACTCGGCACCTTCGGCGGTCTGGGCATCCTCACCCATCCGTTCGACACCCTGGTCGTCGCAGCCTGTGCGATGGGCATTTATTACTGGGGCGCCGCCACCGGCGTGCCGGCACACCTGTTGCGCCTGGAGTCCGAAGAGGATGAGAGCGAAGTCGCTTCGCCGTCCCCCGCCTCCGCCGCCAATCCTCGCGCTGCCGGCGCTTACTGAAATCACTCAACGGGACCTGTCCATGAAACGAGTACACGTCATTGATTCCCACACCGGCGGCGAACCCACGCGTCTGGTGATGAAAGGTTTTCCTGACTTGCCCGGTCGCACAATGGCCGAGAAGCGCGACGCCCTGCGCAACCAGCATGACCAATGGCGCCGCGCCTGTCTGCTTGAACCGCGCGGCAACGATGTGCTGGTGGGCGCGCTGTATTGCGAGCCGGTGTCGCCGGACGCCACCTGCGGGGTGATCTTCTTCAACAACGCCGGCTACCTCGGCATGTGCGGCCACGGCACCATCGGGCTGGTTGCATCGCTGCAACATCTGGGACTGATCGCACCGGGCGTGCACAAGATTGACACACCGGTCGGTACGGTCAGCGCCACGCTGCATGAAGACGGCGCCGTGACCTTGGGCAACGTGCCGGCTTATCGATTGCGTAAGCAGGTGGCGGTGGAAGTGCCGGGATACGGTCGTTTCCTCGGTGACGTGGCCTACGGCGGCAACTGGTTTTTCCTGGTCTCCGAACACGGCCAGACCCTCACAATGGACAACGTCGAAACCCTGACCGACCTCACCTGGAAAATGCTCAAGGCCCTCGAAGACCAAGGCATCCATGGCGAGGACGGCGCGGTCATCGACCACATCGAACTGTTCGCCGATGACGCCGAGGCCGACAGCCGCAACTTCGTCATGTGCCCCGGCAAAGCCTACGACCGCTCCCCTTGCGGCACCGGCACCAGCGCCAAACTCGCGTGCCTGGCCGCCGACGAAAAACTCGCGCCGGGCGAGCGCTGGGTGCAGGCGAGCATCACCGGCAGCCAGTTCGAAGGCCGCTTTGAATGGGAAGGCGATCGCGTCCGCCCCTACATCACCGGCCGCGCCCACATGACCGCCGACAGCACGTTGCTGATCGACGAAACAGATCCATTTGCGTGGGGCATCTGAGCCGCTGCGCTGTTTTTTCAAATCCCTCTGAATGACCGTTCCAAGGAGAACAATAATGAGCGACAACATCTTCACCGGCTGCATGCCCGCCCTGATGACCCCGTGCACCGCCGCGCGCAAACCGGACTTCGACGCCCTGGTGGCCAAGGGGCGCGAGCTGATCGACATCGGCATGAGCGCCGTCGTGTACTGCGGCTCCATGGGCGACTGGCCATTGCTCACCGAAGCCGAGCGTCAGGAAGGTGTGGCGCGGCTGGTGGCGGCCGGGGTTCCGACTATCGTCGGCACCGGCGCGGTCAACACCCGTGAAGCGGTGTCCCACGCGGCCCATGCGGCGAAAGTCGGCGCGCAGGGTTTGATGGTGATTCCTCGGGTGCTGTCCCGTGGTGCTTCGGCGGCGGCGCAGAAAGCCCACTTCGCGGCGATTCTGCAAGCCGCGCCGAACCTGCCGGCGGTGATCTACAACAGCCCTTACTACGGCTTCGCCACCCGCGCCGACCTGTTCTTCGAACTGCGCCGTGAATACCCGAACCTGATCGGTTTCAAGGAGTTCGGCGGTGGCGCCGATCTGCGCTACGCCGCTGAAAATATCACCTCCAAGGATGATGACGTGACCCTGATGGTCGGTGTCGACACCCAGGTCGTGCACGGTTTCGTCAACTGCAACGCCACCGGCGCCATCACCGGCATCGGCAACGCCCTGCCCCGCGAAGTGCTGCAGTTGGTAGCCCTGAGCAAGCAGGCGGCCAAGGGTGACGCCAAGGCCCGGCGTCAGGCCCGCGAGCTGGAATCGGCGCTGGCGGTGCTGTCGTCCTTCGACGAAGGCACGGATCTGGTGCTGTATTACAAACACCTGATGGTGCTCAACGGCGACAAGGAATACACCCTGCATTTCAACGAAACCGATGCGCTCAGCGACTCGCAACGCCGTTACGCAGAAGCCCAGTACACGCTGTTCCGTCACTGGTACGAAAACTGGTCGGCGGAACAGAACTTCGCCTGACCTGCCGCTGCGCTCAAGCCCGCCGCCCCCACGGCGGCGGGCCTTATTCGTGACCTGCTTTATTGATAAGGAATGCGCCATGACTCTGACGGGCCAACTGCTGATCGGTCAGCAAACCCTCACCGGCGACCGCGACGTCATCCACGGGATCAATCCCGCCACCAACTCGCCTTTGGAACCGGCCTACGCCGGCGGCTCTGCCGAGCATGTCGAGCAGGCCTGCGCACTGGCCTGGGCGGCGCTCGACCGTTATCGCGAGACAGCGCTCAAGGCGCGGGCCGAATTCATTGAAACCATCGCGGGCGAAATCGAAGCGCTCGGTGATGAACTGATCGACCGCGCCATGGCCGAAACCGGCCTGCCGCGTCCGCGTCTGCTGGGTGAACGGGGCCGCACCTGCCAGCAGCTGCGCTTGTTTGCCCGCACCGTGCGGGCCGGTGAATGGCTGGATGTGCGAGTCGATACAGCGCAACCGCAACGCCAGCCAATGCCGCGTTCGGATCTGCGTCAGCGGCAGATTCCACTGGGCCCGGTGGCCGTGTTTGGCGCGAGCAACTTTCCACTGGCGTTCTCGGTGGCCGGTGGCGATACCGCTTCGGCGCTGGCTGCCGGTTGCCCGGTGATCGTCAAGGCCCACGGCGCCCATCCCGGCACCAGCGAACTGGTTGGCCGTGCAGTGGCGCGGGCGGTCAAGGCCTGTGGTTTGCCGGAAGGTGTGTTCTCGTTGTTGTACGGCTCCGGCCGTGAAGTGGGGATTGCGCTGGTCAGCGATCCACGGATCAAGGCAGTCGGTTTCACCGGTTCGCGCAGTGGCGGCCTCGCGCTGATCAAAGCGGCTCAGGCACGGCCCGAGCCAATTCCGGTGTACGCGGAAATGAGTTCGATCAACCCGGTGTTGCTGTTTCCGGCAGCGTTGCAGAATCGCGCCGAGGCGTTGGCCCAAGGTTTTGTGGCTTCGCTGACATTGGGCGCCGGTCAGTTCTGCACCAATCCTGGTCTGGTCATCGCCCGTAAGAGCCCGGCGCTGGACGCCTTCATTGGCGCCACCACCGAACTGATCCAGCGCAGCCCCGCGCAGACCATGCTGACGCCGGGGATCTTCAATGCCTACGAATCCAGCGTGAATGCCCTCGCGGAAAATGCCCGGGCGCGCATTGCCGCTGTCGGCCAGCGAGCAACGGACCCGAATCAGGGCCAGGCCCATGTATTCGTCACCGAAGCCGCCGATTTCCTCGCCGATCATTCGTTGCAGGCCGAAGCCTTCGGCGCCGCGTCCGTGATTGTGCAATGCGCCAGCGACGCTGAAATCCGTCAGGTGCTCGAACAGTTGGAAGGCCAACTGACCGCCACGCTGCACCTGGATGACGAGGATCTGCAACAGGCCCGCGCATTGCTGCCAACCCTGGAGCGCAAGGCCGGGCGCCTGCTGGTCAACGGCTGGCCGACCGGCGTTGAAGTCTGCGATGCGATGGTGCATGGCGGGCCGTTCCCGGCGACTTCCGATTCGCGCACCACCTCGGTGGGCACCGCGGCGATCCTGCGTTTCCTGCGCCCGGTCTGCTATCAGGATTTCCCCGACAGCCTGCTGCCGACCGCGCTCAAACACGCCAATCCACTGTCGCTGCGTCGCTTGCTCGATGGCCAAAGGGAAACCGCGAAAAATGCCGAATGACCCGCACGACATCGCCGTGGTCGGCGCCGGCATCATCGGCGTCGCGAGTGCCCTGCGCCTTGCCCGTCAGGGTTTGCGGGTGGTGGTGATCGACCCGCAGGAACCGGGCCACGGCGCCTCGTTCGGCAACGCCGGGCACCTGGCGACCGAGCAAGTGTTTCCGATTGCCGACCGCTCGATCCTCAAACACCTGCCGGCCATGCTCATGGACCCGATGGGGCCGCTGCGCCTGGACTGGAAATACCTGCCCCGGGCCCTGCCCTGGTTTACGCGGCTGTTGCTGAACCTGCGCTCGGCGCCTTACCAGCGTACCGTTGCCGGATTGCGGGCACTGAATGAAAGCTCGCTCGACGCCTGGCACCGCTTGCTCAACGACATCCAGCGGCCCGACCTGCTGAAGATGGAAGGTTCGCTGCTGGTGTTCGAGCGCCCCGACTCACGCCCGGCCCTCGAAGCATTGCAGCGACGCATGCAACAGCAGCAGGTGCCAGTCGATTGGTGGCAGACCGGCGCGGTACGCGAGACCGCGCCGCAACTCAGCGAACAGATTCAGGGCGGACTGTTTTTCCCGAAAACCGGGCATTTCATCGATCCCTACCGCGTCGTGCGTGAGTTGGTGGAAGCGGCGAAAGCCAGCGGCGTGCAGTTTGTAAAGCAGGCGGTTCAGGGCGGGCAACTGCATGAGCATGGCGTCGACCTGATGACCGGAACCGGCACGCTGTCCGCTCGCCAGGTTTTGATCGCCTGCGGCGCCCACTCGGCAAAACTCACCGCAGCACTGACCGGCAAAAACGTCCCGCTGGACACTGAGCGCGGCTACCACCTGATGCTGCCTCACGAACACAACCGACTGCCCTTCCCCGTCACCTCGCTGGAACGCAAATTCATCATGACCCCGATGTCCGAAGGCCTGCGCCTGGCCGGCACCGTCGAATTCGCCGGCCTCGAAGCCTCACCCACCATGGCCCGCGCCTGGCAGTTGCATCGGTTGAGCAAGGGGTTGTTTCGCAAGGAGCTGAATGTCGAGGCAGCCACACCGTGGATGGGGTTTCGGCCGTCGCTGCCGGATTCGTTGCCGGTGATTGATCGGGTGTGTGGCGGGAAAGTGCTGCTTGCGTTCGGGCATCAGCATCTGGGATTGACGCAGGCGGCGGTGACGGCGGAGATGGTTGGGGGGATGGCCTTGCCATCGACGCAGAACGTGACTCGTGTTCTTCCGTCGAGCGAGCCTTATCGGCTGGATCGCTTTTGAGTGGCCGTCTATCTGGCGCCCTGCTGATATTCACGGGGCGTACACCCGAACTCTCGGCGAAACACCGTGTGCAGATACTGCGCGGATTTGAAACCGCACGTGCGGGCAACGTCCGCAATCGCCGTGTCGGTTTTTTCCAGCCCGCGAGTGGCCGCCGCCAGTTTGAAACGCAGAATCTCGTCATGCACGCTGCAACCACGCACCGCGCGAAAGTGCGACTCCAGCGAGGAGCGCGACACGCCGACATAAGCCGCCACCTGCGCGGTCTTGATGCCCTGGCAGGCATATTGGCGGATGAACAGCAGCGCCTGCATCACGTAGGGGTTGCCCAACGGTTGATGCAGGCTCGACACCTGCACGTTGATCGCTTCAGGCGGGATCAGGACATGCGCGCCCGTTGATGGTTTGCCGTGCAGCATCTGGTGCAGCAGTTGCGCGGCGGTGCGGCCCATGGTTTCAGTGCCCTGGATCACCGAACTCAGCGGGACCCGGGTCAGGCTGCGGGTCAGCGGGTCGTTGTCGATGCCGATCAACGCCACTTGCTCCGGAACGGCGATTCCGGCGGTCAGGCAGGCTTGCAGCAACTGCCGGGCGCGAGCGTCACTGACCGCGATGATGCCAATGGGCTTGGGCAGGCTCTGAAGCCAGGCGATCAGCTGTTCGACGGCGCTGTCCCACAGCGGCGCGCTGGTCCCCATGCCGCGATAGACCTCGGCGTGCAAACCGTCCCGCTGCATCAGTTTTAGAAAAGCCTTTTCGCGCTCCTGGGCCCATCGGTTCGCCTGCGCTTCGGGCAGGCTGAAGCAGGCAAACCGTTGCAGCCCGGCCTCGATCAAGTGCTCATAAGCCATGGTGATCAGCGCGTTATTATCGGTCGCAACGTACGGGATCCCTTTGGGGTAGGCCCGCTCATCCTGGTAAGAACCACCCACCGCCACCACCGGCAACTTGATGTCGGCCAGCGCCTCGCCAATCAGCGGATCATCGAAGTCGGCGATGATTCCGTCACCTTGCCAACGCTCGATGCCTTTCAAGCGGCAGAGAAAATCCTCTTCCAGGAACAGATCCCAGGACGCGCGCGTGCTGCTCAGGTAGTTGCCGATGCCGCTGATGATGCCGCGGTCATAGATCTTGCTCCCATTGAACAACAGGGCGATGCGGTGAACCGGCGGTACGGTTTTCATTGTTTTCAGGCTTGTTCCGGGCCCCTTGCCGTAGAGGCGGTTTGCACAGACTAGGCGCGCAGAGGGCGAATCTCAATACGCAAAATCGCACTCCGTGTTGGTGATTTTCGTAATCGGCAGGCACAGGGCCGTTGCTAGTATCGGGACACGCCCCAAGAACAACAACCGAGAACAACAACCAAGAACAACAAGGACATTGCCAATGCCGTACTTCCCCGATGTCGACCGGATTCGCTACGAAGGTCCTGCCAGCGATTCTCCCCTTGCCTTCCGTCACTACGACGCCGACAAGATCATCCTTGGCAAGCCCATGCGCGAACACCTGCGCATGGCCGCCTGTTATTGGCACAGCTTTGTCTGGCCGGGCTCCGACGTGTTCGGTGCAGGGACGTTCAAGCGCCCGTGGCAACACGCCGGTGACCCGATGGAGCTGGCCATCGGCAAGGCGGAGGCCGCGTTCGAGTTTTTCTCCAAGCTGGGTATCGACTACTACTGCTTTCACGACACGGATGTCGCCCCCGAAGGCCACTCGCTGAAGGAGTACCGCAACCACTTCGCCCAAATGGTCGATCACCTGGAACGCCATCAGGAAGAAAGCGGAATCAAGCTGCTGTGGGGCACCGCCAACTGTTTCAGCAATCCGCGCTTTGCCGCCGGTGCCGCCAGCAACCCGGATCCTGAGGTGTTCGCCTGCGCCGCCGCCCAGGTCTTCAGCGCCATGAACGCGACTCAACGCCTCAAGGGCTCCAACTATGTGTTGTGGGGCGGTCGCGAAGGCTACGAAACCCTGCTCAACACCGACTTGAAACGCGAGCGCGAACAACTGGGTCGCTTCATGCGCATGGTGGTCGAGCACAAGTACAAGATCGGTTTCAAAGGTGACCTGCTGATCGAACCCAAACCGCAGGAGCCAACCAAGCACCAGTACGATTACGACAGCGCCACGGTGTTCGGTTTTCTCCAGCAGTTCGGTCTGGAAAAGGAAATCAAGGTCAACATCGAGGCCAACCACGCGACCCTGGCCGGTCATAGTTTCCATCACGAGGTAGCGACGGCCGTCTCGCTGGGGATTTTCGGCAGCATCGACGCCAACCGGGGCGATCCGCAAAACGGCTGGGACACCGATCAGTTCCCCAACAGCGTCGAGGAAATGACCCTCGTCACTTATGAAATCCTCAAGGCCGGCGGGTTCGGCAATGGCGGGTTCAACTTCGACTCCAAGGTGCGCCGCCAGAGCCTCGACGAGGTCGATCTGCTTCACGGTCACGTCGGCGCCATGGACGTACTCGCCCTGTCACTCGAGCGGGCCGCCGCCATGGTCCAGAACGACCAGCTTCAGCGGCTCAAGGATCAACGCTACGCCGGCTGGCAGCAACCGTTCGGCCAGGCGGTTCTGGAAGGCGAGTTCAATCTCCAGTCACTGGCCGAGCACGCCTTCGCCAACGAACTGAATCCGCAGGCCGTCAGCGGCCGGCAGGAAATGCTCGAAAACGTCGTCAACCGTTTCATCTATCGCTGATCGCCAACAAGGACTGCGGGCGCTGTGACATTTGCGCGACAAATCTGTAGTCCGTTGCGTCAGCTGATTCTCTACAGTTCCACCAGCCCGATATTCATCGTCAGGCCGTGTCTTTCAAACAAAAATAAAAGGACGCACCACCATGAAGAACGTAAAACGCACGCTGTTTGCCGGCGCCCTGGCGTTGCTTTCGCTGCCGGTTATGGCCGACGCTGCCCACCCGAAAATCGGCTTCTCCATTGACGACCTGCGGCTGGAGCGCTGGTCCCGTGACCGGGATTACTTCGTTGCGGCAGCGGAGAAAATGGACGCCAAGGTCTTCGTGCAGTCGGCCGATGCCAACGAGCAGAAGCAGATTTCGCAAATCGAAAACCTCATTTCCCGTGGCGTCGATGTCATCGTCATCGTGCCGTTCAACGCCACCGTGCTGACCAATGCGGTGGCCGAAGCGAAGAAAGCCGGTATCAAGGTCGTGTCCTATGACCGCCTGATACTCAACGCCGATATCGACGCCTACATCTCCTTCGATAACGAAAAAGTCGGCGAGATGCAGGCCAGCGGCGTGCTGCACGCAGCGCCCAAGGGTAATTACTTCCTGCTGGGTGGTGCGCCCACCGACAACAACGCGAAAGTCCTGCGTGAAGGTCAGATGAAAGTGCTGCAACCGGCCATCGACAAGGGGGATATCAAGATCGTCGGCCAGCAATGGGTGAAGGAATGGAACCCTACCGAGGCGCTGAGCATTGTTGAAAACGCCTTGACCCGCAACGACAACAAAATCGACGGCATCGTCGCCTCCAACGACGCCACGGCCGGTGGCGCCATTCAGGCCCTGGCCGCTCAGCAACTGGCCGGCAAGGTGCCGATCTCCGGACAGGACGCGGACCTGGCAGCGGTCAAGCGGGTGATCTCCGGCACTCAAACCATGACGGTCTACAAACCGCTGAAACTGATTGCCTCCGAAGCCGCCAGACTCTCGGTGCAACTGGCGCGCAACGAGAAACCCGCGTACAGCTCGCAGTACGACAACGGCAGCAAAAAAGTCGACACCATCCTGCTCACCCCGACTCCGTTGACCAAGGACAACATCGACCTGCTGGAACAGGACGGCTTCTATACCAAGGCGCAGATCGCCGGAAAGTGACACTCACTGAGTGATGCCCCCGCAGGCGTTTTTCGCCTGCGGGATCAGTCCAGTATCTGTCGCTTATGAGTCTCTGCCATGTCCGACTATCTGCTGCAAATGAACGGCATCGTCAAAACCTTCGGCGGTGTCAAAGCGCTCAACGGCATCGACCTCAAGGTCCGGCCGGGCGAGTGCGTCGGGCTGTGCGGCGAGAATGGCGCCGGCAAGTCCACGCTGATGAAAATCCTGTCTGCGGTCTACCCCCATGGCACCTGGGACGGTGAAATCCTCTGGGACGGTCAACCGCTCAAGGCGCAATCGATCAGCGAAACGGAAGCCGCCGGCATCGTCATCATTCACCAGGAACTCACGCTGGTTCCCGACCTCTCGGTGGCCGAAAACATCTTCATGGGCCATGAGCTGACGCTGCCGGGTGGGCGGATGAATTACCCGGCGATGATCCACCGCGCCGAAGCCCTGATGCGCGAACTGAAAGTGCCGGACATGAACGTGTCGCTGCCGGTTTCGCAGTACGGCGGCGGTTATCAGCAACTGGTGGAAATCGCCAAGGCCCTGAACAAACAGGCGCGCCTGTTGATCCTCGACGAGCCGTCATCAGCCCTGACCCGTTCGGAAATAGAGGTGTTGCTGGACATCATCCGCGACCTCAAGGCCAAGGGCGTCGCCTGCGTCTACATCTCCCACAAGCTCGATGAAGTGGCCGCCGTGTGTGACACCATTTCGGTCATCCGCGACGGCAAACACATCGCTACGACCGCCATGGCGGATATGGATATTCCACAGATCATCACCCAGATGGTCGGTCGGGAAATGAGCAGCCTCTACCCCACCGCCCCCCACGATATCGGCGAGGTGATTTTCGAGGCGCGCCACATCACCTGCTACGACGTCGACAACCCCAAACGCAAACGGGTCGACGACGTTTCGTTCAGCCTCAGACGCGGGGAAATCCTCGGCATCGCCGGGCTGGTCGGTGCTGGTCGCACGGAGCTTGTGACCGCGCTGTTCGGCGCCTACGCCGGTCGCCACGAAGGCGAAGTCTGGCTGGACGGCAAACCCATAGACACCCGCACGCCGCTCAAATCAATCCGCGCCGGCGTGTGCCTGGTGCCCGAGGACCGCAAGCGTCAGGGGATCATTCCCGATCTGGGGGTCGGCCAGAACATCACCCTGGCCGTGCTGGACAGTTTCTCGAAATTGACCCGCATCGACGCCGAAGCCGAACTGGGCAGCATCGATCGGGAAATTTCCCGCCTGCACCTCAAGACCGCGAGCCCGTTCCTGCCGATCACCAGCCTGTCCGGGGGCAATCAACAAAAAGCCGTGTTGGCGAAGATGCTGCTGGCCAGGCCCCGGGTGCTGATCCTTGACGAGCCAACCCGAGGGGTGGATGTCGGCGCGAAGTACGAGATTTACAAACTGATGGGGATGCTGGCCGCCGAAGGCGTGTCGATCATCATGGTCTCTTCGGAACTGGCCGAAGTGCTCGGCGTTTCCGACCGCGTACTGGTGATCGGCGAAGGCCGGTTGCAGGGCGATTTCATCAACCATGACCTCACACAGGAACAGGTGCTTGCCGCGGCACTCAGCCAGCCTGACAGCCATAACAATAAAGATCGGAAATCCGCGTAAATGAATCAGGTCAAACAACTTTTCACCCGCTACAAGATGCTCGCACTGGTGTTTGCCGTGGCGCTGATCTGGCTGTTCTTCAGCTGGCAGACCGAGGGCGGATTCCTGACACCGCGCAACCTCTCCAACCTGCTGCGCCAGATGTCCATCACCGGGATCCTCGCCTGCGGAATGGTGCTGGTCATCATCAGCGGCGAGATCGATCTGTCGGTCGGCTCATTGCTGGGCCTGCTCGGTGGCGTGGCAGCCATTCTCGACGTTGTCTATCACGTACCACTGCTGGCGAACCTGAGCCTTGTGGTGGTGTGCGGATTGCTGATCGGCCTCGCCAACGGTTACATGGCTGCGTACCTGCGCATTCCGTCATTTATCGTGGGGCTGGGCGGGATGTTGGCGTTCCGGGGGATTTTGCTGGGAATCACCGGAGGCACCACCATCGCTCCGGTGTCGCCGGAACTCGTCTACATTGGCCAGGGTTATCTGCCGCATACGATCGGCGCGGGTCTGGGTGTCCTGCTGTTTGCACTGACGTTGTTCCTGACCTGGAAACAACGGCGCAATCGCGCCCTTCACGGCCTCGCGGCACACTCACTGGTGCGTGACGTGGCACGCGTGTTGTTGATCGGCGCGGTGCTGGCCGGGTTTGTCCAGACCCTCAACAGCTATGACGGCATTCCCGTGCCGGTCCTGCTTCTGTTGATTCTATTGGGCGGATTCAGCTACGTGACCAGCCAGACCGTGTTCGGCCGACGTGTCTATTCGGTGGGCAGCAACATGGAAGCGACGCGCCTTTCCGGTATCAATGTGCAGGCCGTGAAACTCTGGATTTTCGGGATCATGGGCGTGATGTGCGCCCTCGCCGGCGTGGTCAACACCGCGCGCCTGGCCGCCGGCTCCCCCTCGGCCGGCAGCATGGGCGAACTCGACGCCATCGCCGCCTGCTTCATCGGTGGCACCTCGATGCGCGGCGGTTCCGGCACGGTCTACGGCGCCCTCCTCGGCGCCCTGGTCATCACCAGCCTGGACAACGGCATGTCCATGCTCGACGTCGACAGTTACTGGCAGATGATCGTCAAGGGCAGCATTCTGGTGTTGGCGGTTTGGGTGGATGTGAGTACGCGGACTGGGCGGCGTTGATCGGGTGGTATCTACCCGAACGCCCCCCGCACGAAATCGATAAAGCTCCGCAGTTTGGGTGTCAGCCTCGGATCCGGCGCATACAACAGATTCATCGGCGAAACCGGCACCTTGTACTGCGGCAGCAGACTCACCAGCGTCCCGCTTCTCAGCGAATCCTTGACCAGCTCCAGCGGCAACATCACCACTCCCAGCCCCGCCACTGCTCCGGACAGCAACGGATCGCCCTGATTAATCGTCAATCGGCTTTTAATCGGCACGTCGATGCAGCCTTCCGGGCCTTCGAATCGCAGGTGTGAGCGGCCGTCCGAATAGGCGAACGCCAGGCATTCATGTTCCTGAAGATCCCAGGGTGTCGTGATGGGTGGGCGGCGGGCGAGGTAGGACGGCGCTGCGCACAGCACCATTTGATAGGGCATCAGCGGCAGTGCTTTCAGGCCGCAGTCGGCGAGTTCGCCGATGCGGAACACAGCGTCGTAGCCGCCGTCCACCAGGTCGACCAATTCGTTCGACAGCGTCAGGTCCACCGATACTTGCGGGTATCGGACCATGTACTCCAGCAGCTTCGGCGACAGCGAACTGACGCCGAACGTGACGGGCGCATTGATCCGCAGTCGGCCGCTGGGCACGCCTCGGGTCACGGCGGCCATTTCTTCGGCGGCGTCCATGTCGGCCAGAATCAGCTTCGCCCGCTGATAGAAGGTGCGGCCGAAATCGGTGAGGCTCTGCTTGCGAGTGGTGCGGTTGAGCAGCGAAACGCCCAGATGCTGCTCGAGCATTTTCACTTGTTTGCCGACCATTTGCGGGGACAGGTTGAGCTCGTCCGCCACCGCGCTGAAGGAGCCCAGCTCGACCGCTTTGACGAAGGTGGCCATGAGTGTGAGGCGATCCATTGGAAACTCGTTGTTTCTAGTGTTGCGCCATCCTAGGCCTTTATCCGGAGCAGGCCAAAGCCTAAATTGGCGTCCATGGCACCGGATCACGCCGGTGCAATTTCATCGATAACCGAGGAAGAGCAGATGGCACGCATTGTCAGGATTCATGAATACGGTGACGCGAGCGTCCTGAAACTGGAAAACGTCGACGTCCCGGCACCCGCAGCGGACGAAGTGCAGATCAAGGTCAAAGCCTTTGGCCTGAATCGCGCCGAGGTGATGTTCCGCAACCACGCCTATCTGCAGGAAGCGGAGTTTCCCAGCCGTCTTGGCTACGAAGCCGCCGGTGTGGTGGTGGCGGTTGGCGCCAACGCCAGCGAGTTCAAGATCGGTGATGCCGTCAGCCTGATTCCGCCGCTGGACATCGCGCGCTGGGGCACTTACGGCGAGCTGGCCAACGTGCCCGCCGACCTCACCGTCAAGCACCCGCAGAACCTGTCGTTTGAACAAGCGGCGGCATCCTGGATGCAATACGTCACCGCGTGGGGTGCGCTGGTCGAACAGGCCAAGCTGCAAAAGGACGATTTCGTGATCGTCACTGCTGCCTCCAGCAGCGTCGGCCTGGCAGCTTTCCAGATCGCCAAAATGGTCGGCGCCACCTCGATTGCCGTCACCCGAACACGCGCCAAGAAACAGGCCCTGCTGGACGCCGGCGCCGCACACGTGATCGTCAGCGACGAAGAAGACATGGTTGCAGCCGTCATGGCGCTGACCGATGGCAAAGGCGCGCGGGTGGTGTTCGATCCGGTGGGCGGCCCGTCGTTCGAACCGCTGACCCAAAGCATGGCGCGCGGCGGCATCCTGCTGGAGTACGGCGCCCTGAGCCCGGAGCCGACGCCATTCCCGCTGTTCACCGTGCTGGGCAAATGCCTGACGCTCAAGGGTTACCTCTACACGGAGATCGTCTCCGACCCGGCCATCCTGGCACGCGCCAAGGCTTTCATCGGCGACGGGCTGGCTTCGGGTGCGCTGCAACCGATCATCGCCAGGACGTTTGCCCTGGATGACATTCAGGAAGCGCATCGCTTTCTTGAGGCCAACCAGCAGGTCGGGAAGATTGTCGTCACGGTTTGAGGTGACGAGTCCCCTGCGCTTCTGTTTGCGGTAGAAACGACGAAAGCCTGCTTTTTTCAAAGCAGGCTTTCGTCTATTTGTAAGCATTGGTTTTTGGATGGTTGCGAGCTTGCGTAGCCGTTCATCAGGCTGTGGCTGTTCGGGACGCGCCGGCTGGAAAATCTGCGGAAGCGGCGTCATGCTATGCTCAGAGCAAGTGAACAAGGGCTTTCATAATGACTAAACCAGCCACTGACAGCGTCGCAACCGAGGTTCGTCGGCTTGCCAAGGCACATCACGTTACCGCAGACCGTGACAGCATGAGCTGCATGGCGGTTACCATCACTCGTCTGGCAGGAGATGTAGTTGAATTGGACGGTGTTGAGCAATTGCTCGTCAACCTCAAAAAGAAAGGTGTGCTGAACAAGTCCGAAATCATGTCGTACCAAGGACGCTACCTTGAGGAAAAGAGGCGTTCGAAAAAGAAGCTTAGTGCATGATATTTGATCCTTTCGGCGATTTCGAAACAGCGGGTTACCTTCAAAACTCGCTCAAGCTCAAAGACCCCACTGAAGTAAAAGAGTCCGAGCATCTCGCCTTCGAAGCGAGTATCGAAGACGCTTTGGCCTATCTGGCAAAGAGAAAAACCATCGATTTCAAATCCGTTCTAAAGACACATGAAATCCTGTTCTCCGGTTTCTATCCCTGGGCGGGAAAAGACAGGAACGAACTCGTCCCCCACCTCGCTGTTTTCAAGGGATCGAAAGAAGATCCTCACCACACAGTCTTTGAACGTCCCGACCTCATTAAAAGGTCCGTCGAGTACGCTCTTGAACTTGCAGCAAACAAGAAACGCTTCAGAGATCGTCCAGGGGAAGTGATGGGGCAGCTCGCCTCTGCTCACCCGTTTCTGGATGGCAATGGCCGCACAATACTGCTCGTGTACATGGAGCTGTGCTATCGGACGAGGTTTGCCATCGATTGGTCAGAAACCAACAAGGACGAGTATCTCCGCGCACTCAGTAATGAAATTCAAGATCCGTTCAAAGGGCATCTCGACACCTACCTGTTACCGTTCGTCATCGACATCTCCAGCCGTGACGAATGGCCGGAGATGATCGGCGGCATAAAAGGATTGGATGGTCTGGACAAAGAAGGCATTACGTACGGGAGCCTTGACGACCCAGAGATTCAGCAGCTCTATAAAACCTATAGAGCTCAGCCAATCGAATGACGGGCGCGTCCGGAGTAACGCAATAAAAACGAAAGCCTGCTTTTTTCAAAGCAGGCTTTCGTCCATCCAGCATCCGGTTATTTCTGATGCGCCGTCAGTGCCGCGTAACCATTCATCAAGTTGCGGTAGTTCGGGATGCGCTGGGACAGCAGGTTGCCCAAGCCTTCGATGTCGTTGCGCCAGTCGCGGTGCAGTTCGCAGGCGACCGAGAACCAGTTCATCATCTGTGCGCCGGCCTGGGTCATGCGGTTCCACGCGGCTTGCTGCACGGTGGTGTTGAAGGTGCCGGAAGCGTCGGTCACCACGAACACGTCAAACCCTTCCGCCAGCGCCGACAGGGTCGGGAACGCTACGCACACGTCGGTCACGACACCGGCAATGATGATCTGCTTGCGACCGGTGGCCTTGATCGCCTTGACGAAGTCTTCGTTGTCCCAAGCGTTGATCTGGCCTGGGCGGGCGATGTACGGCGCGTCCGGGAACATTTCCTTGAGCTCCGGCACCAGCGGGCCGTTCGGGCCTTGTTCGAAGCTGGTGGTGAGGATGGTCGGCAACTCGAAGAATTTGGCCAGATCAGCCAGCGCCAGCACGTTGTTCTTGAACTCGTTTGGCGAGAAGTCCTGAACCAGAGAAATCAGACCGGTCTGGTGGTCGACCAGCAGAACTACGGCGTCGTCTTTGTTCAGGCGGTTGTAGGATGGAGTGCTCATGTTTGAATCCCTTTTTAGTTGTGGAAGTGCGTTTGCGTTCAAGATGGGCACAGATTACTGACTCGCCTGAAAGCGATAAATCGCCTGAAAAGCGTTTCACCGTCAACCCAAAACGGACAATCCACTCAAACTGCCAGGCAGTTCACACAGCCACCCCGACCTTCGCGCCTATCCTTGTCATAATGTTCACCCGCTCAGAACGACCTCCAGGGAAATGTTGATGCCCGGACGCAAGACGCAAGCGCCCACTCCAGATGAAGCACCGCGCGCGCCCCGCAAAGGGGTGAAGGCCGGCTCGACCTTTCGGCTGACCGTCAGTTTCATGCTGATGGTGGTCGTGGCCTTTCTGGCGGTAGAGAGCTGGCGGACTTGGCGCGACTATCGTTCGGTCTTTGCGTCCGCGCGTGATTCGGTGACCAACCTCGCCCGCGCCACGGCGCAGCATGCCGAGGACACCATCCGCCAAGTCGATGTGCTGACTGCGGGGCTGGCCGAGCGGGTCGAAGGCGATGGTCTGCAGAACCTGGATGTGGCGCGGATTCACAAGCTGCTCATCCAGCAGTCGAAAATCATGCCGCAGCTGCACGGCCTGTTCATCTACGGTCCGGACGGCCATTGGATCGTGACCGACAAGGAGGTCACGCCCGAGACCGCCAACAACGCCGACCGTGATTATTTCCAGTACCACCGCACCCATGAAGACCGGCGCGTGCGCATCGGTCAGGTGGTGGAGAGCCGTTCCACCCACGACCTGATCATTCCGATCTCACGACGTTTGAATAACCCCGATGGCTCGTTCGCCGGCGTGCTGCTGGGGACGGTCAAGGTCAGTTATTTCGTCGATTATTACGGTGACTTCCGCATCGATGACAAAGGCGCGCTGGTGCTGGCGATGCGCGACGGCACGATTCTCGTGCGCCGGCCGTTCATTGCCTCGGTGGTCGGCAAAAGCCTGGCGAACAGCGAGATCTTCAAGACCTACCTGCCCAACGCCAATCAGGGCATTGTCCAGATCAGGGCGGTGGTTGACGACACTGAGCGGCTTTACGGCTATCGCGCACTAACCACTTACCCGCTGGTGGTCGAGGCCGGTTTGTCCCGGGATTCCATCATCGCGCCGTGGCGCCAGGACCTGCTGAAAAACGGCTTCGTGCTGGTGTTCCTGATTCTGGTGCTGGCCTGTTTCGGGCTCATCGTCCTGAGCCAGTTGCGCCAGCGGATGGCGATGGAACGGGAGATCCGTTCCGCGCACAAGACCATGCGCGACATGGCGCTGACCGACAGCCTCACAGGCCTCGGCAATCGCCGTCGACTGGACGCGGCGCTGACGGATGAGATTCGCCTGGCCCGACGTCAGGGTTCTCCGCTGTCATTGATCATGCTCGATGTCGACTACTTCAAGCGCTACAACGACCAGTACGGTCACGCTGCCGGCGATGACTGCCTGATCGCGGTCGGCGACGGGATTCGCAAAGCGGTCAAGCGGCCTTCGGATCTGGCTGTTCGCTACGGTGGCGAGGAATTCACCGTGCTGCTGCCCAACACCGACAGCGCCGGGGCAATTCAGGTGGCTGAAGACATTCTGCAGACCATTCGCTCGCTGGAGCTTGAACATGCCGGGCATCCACTGGGGTATGTCACTGCGAGTGCCGGGATCACCACGCGTTATCCGGTTGACGATGCGGTGACCCCGGCCACTTTGCTCAAGTCAGCCGATACTTGTCTGTATCAGGCCAAGCAGCAAGGGCGGAACCGCTGGTGCTCGGCGCAGGCATCCCGGCAAATCCAGCCGATTGCGGCGATGCCGCGCACGGATCGCTGAGTGCAACTAAAACCAGCCAATTCCAGCGTCCTTCACGTACATAAGCAGCGTCCTACAGCAGCCGTCCCTCACGCCTGATTACGTGGGCACCCTCGCCTTCGATACCATCTACTGCCTGATCCGGACAGAACACAGAGGATGCGAAGAAAAGGCGTCTTTCCGCTGGACCTCGATTCAAGCAACCAGGCACGAGAGGTGTCCATGAAACACAAGAAGCCAAAAGCTCAACCAGCGCTTGCTTCCAGACTTCGTACCGAAGAACCCGGTTTGCCCATCAGGGTTTCAGCCAGTCAGCGGCATTTTTTGAAAGTAGCCGCAACGTGTGGCAAAGAAATGGAGCCTGATGGTTGGCTCGCCGGTGGTGGGCAAACACCGTAAGCCGACGCTTCACGATTTATTTACCGGCTCAACCTTGGAATCGGCTCACACTCCCTCATATCAAGGAACATCTGCGACCCACTCGAGAGGAAGGACATGCCATGACCACTCAAACCGAAACTGCCATTCTCGCCGGCGGCTGCTTCTGGGGCATGCAGGATCTGTTGCGCCGCTACCCCGGCGTGCTACAGACGCGGGTCGGTTATTCCGGCGGTGACGTGCCGAACGCCACCTACCGCAACCATGGCAATCACGCCGAGGCCATCGAAATCGTCTTCGACCCTGCCGTGATCAGCTATCGGCAGATCCTTGAGTTTTTCTTTCAGATCCACGATCCGAGCACGCCCAACCGTCAGGGCAACGACCTCGGTCCGAGCTATCGTTCGGCGATCTATTACCTGAACGAGCAGCAACGCGATGTCGCCGAAGACACTGCGGCCGATGTCGACGCGTCAGGCCTCTGGCCAGGCCGGGTGGTTACCGAAATCGAACCGGCGGGACCGTTCTGGGAAGCGGAGCCGGAGCATCAGGATTACCTCGAGCGCATTCCGAATGGCTACACCTGCCACTTCATTCGCCCGAACTGGAAGCTGCCGAAACGCGGTTGAGGTGCAGCGGGGGTCGGTGCAGTAACCCGTTCATCTATTGCTGCAGCGACACCTGACTGCTTGTATCCTTGCGCACGATGAGGACGAACGGCTGCCGTTATTGCCTTGATCCAATAGCCTCTGGAACGGAAAAACGGACTTTCCATAAGGTAGTGACGTGAAGCGAGATACGCACCTGGTTGTGCTTTTGCTGTTGGTTATCGGCTGTTCCCTGGCCTCACTGACTGTCTGGAAGGTGCTGGCCTCTCGAGAGCGAGCGCTGGAGGAAGTGGACGTTCACGGGTTGAACCTGACCCAGGCGCTTGTCACCTATTCCGAAGGCATTGTCCGCCAAAGTTCGGCGCTTTTGCTCGGGCTCGTCGAACGCCTGGAAACCGAAGGCAGTGGCCCCGTTCAGATCCAGCGGATCAGTTCGCTGATCGACCGGCAGGAGCCGCTGATGCCACAGCTCAGCGGCATCACCATCTACGACAGTCAGGGACGCTGGCTGATGTCCTCCAACCGGCCGATTCCGGCCGGGGCAAATAGCAGTGATCGGGCCTATTTCATTCATCACCGCGATGATCCCTCCCCCGAGACCTTTATCGGTCCGCCCATTCAGAGCCGCTCCAATCAGGAATGGGTCATCACCGTCAGTCGACGCTTCAATGATGCTCGCGGTGAGTTTGCCGGAGTGGTCGCGGTGACCTTGGGCATCGAAAACTTTCTGCGGCTGTTTGGAAAGATCGATGTCGGCCAGGAGGGTGCCATCGGATTGTCCTATACCGATGGTACGTTGCTGGTTCGCTACCCCTTCCGCGAGCAGGACATGGGGCGCAATTTTTCAAAGTCGCCGATCTACGCCAAGTACCTGGTGGATCGCTCTGTCGGCACCGCCTCGTTCACGTCCAGCCTGGACGGTGTGGAAAGGCTCTACGCCTTTCGCAAAAGTGACCGGCTGCCGCTGATCACGACCGTCGCTCTCGGGAAACGCGAAGCCCTCGCCGCGTGGCGAACGGAGGCGCTGCTATCGGCCGTGGTGGTAACGGGCTTGCTGGCGCTTACCGGTCTCATCGGCTGGTTTTTGATACTGGATATCCGACGCAGAACCCAAGTAGAAGCGGAGTTGATGGGCACTCAGCAGCAGTTGCTTTCGTCAAACAGGCAACTCGAGCTGTTGGCGATGAAGGACGCCCTGACCGGTCTGGCCAATCGACGCTGTTTCGATGTGACGCTGGACCTGGAGGCGCGACGAGCGCAGCGCGACGGCACGTCCTTGGCACTGCTGATGATTGATATCGACTACTTCAAACTGTTCAACGATTCCTACGGGCATGTTGCCGGCGACGATTGTCTGCAACGCGTTGGCAACGTCGTGGAGACGTGCGTGCGCCGTCCCTCGGATCTTGTGGCGCGGTATGGCGGTGAAGAGATGGGCGTCATCATGCCCAATACCGACAGCGAAGGTGCGCAGATCGTGGCGCAACTGATCCTCGACCGGTTGCAGCAAGCGAACATTTCCCACGAATCCAGCCCGTTGGGACGAGTGAGTGTCAGCATCGGGATTGCCACTGCCGCCGGTTCCCGACTCACCCCCGTGCAAGGTTTGATCGAAGCCGCCGATCAGGCACTGTACAGTGCCAAGGCCTTGGGGCGAAACAGGTCGGTGAAACTGCCCGGCTTGATCTAGCCTTAAGTGAAACCACGCGGGAGAAAACCACCATGCCCCTCCCCCCCAAACACCTGTTCGCCCTTGCCATGGGTGTCGTCTCTTGCATGACGGCGCATGTTCAAGGGGCTGACACACTACAGCCACCCGCAATACTCCCGGTGCAATCCGAATCGGCGCCGCAGCTCATCGCCTACCCGCCCCTCCCTGCGCCACTTGCCCGTGGTGTTGTCATCATCCAGTACCGAACCGAACATGCCCGAATCATGCCGGTGTTTGGCAATGCGGCGGCGGAAGTATCACCTCGTCTCGGTCACCTGCATGTCACTGTCGACGACTGGAAAGGCACCTGGGCGCACACCAGTGAAGATCCGATCATCCTGGTGGGGCTGACACCCGGCAATCATAAGGTTCTGCTTGAAGTGGCGGATCCGACTCACCGGGTTCTCACCAGTGCGACAGTCAATTTTGTCGTTCCCGAGAAGACGCCCTGAAGAGGCCATACATCGAAAAGCGCCCATGCCCTCCACGCTTATCAGCCTCGTCACCTGGCTTGCCCTTGTAGCGCCCGCCCAGGCTGACACCTGCCCCGCCGGCGAAAAACAAGTGTGCCTCGACAGCTGCATTTGTCTGCCGGACCCGGGGCGTCTCTCTGAAGACCTCTTTCGGATCGCGGCTCCCGCGCTGGCCATGGGATTGACTCAGGCCCGCGCCGAAGCCGCCAGCACCGACATCAAATCGATTCCCCCGCATATCCGGGAGCAACTGCTGCGCTGGTATGAACCCAGTTTCCTCGATGCCGTGCACTACAAAATCACCGACGACGGCCAATACAACGCCGCCACGGCCATCCTGCAAAACCCGGATGTCGGCGCGGTGACGCTGATCGACATCATCCTGTTCCGCGACGCTGAGACCGCAGAGCAGAACGTGGCGCTCTGGGCGCACGAACTGAAGCACGTGCAGCAGTTTCAGGAATGGGGAGTCGACGGTTTTGCGCAGCGGTATACGCAGGATTTCAATGCGGTCGAGGCACCGGCGTATGCGATACAGGGCGAGGTCAGACGTTGGCTGCGAGCCGAAGCCCGATGATCGGACATCCCCTGCGTCCATGCCGGGGATAGCCCCACCGTTCAAGCACCAGAAAAACCCTAGGCCTTGCCCGCCGAAACCGCCGCCCTCACCTGCCCATGCTGCCGCGTGGTCACCAGCCCGATAAAGGAAATCGCCAGCGCCAGCCCAATGGTCGACGTCACTTCCAGACGATGCTCGGGCGTCACCATCATCACCGCCAGCGCAGCGCAGATGAACGCGATCACCAGCCACGTCAGCCACGGAAACAGCCACATGCGAAACGTCAGCTCGACGTTCTGCCGACGCAGCATCCGGCGCATACGCAATTGCGAAACCGCGATCACCAGATACACCAGCAACGCAATCGCGCCGGAGCTGGCGAGCAGAAACTGAAACAGCCCGGCCGGCATGAAATAGCTGAACAGCGTCACCCCGGCACCGATCACGGTGCTGGCGATCACCGCCGCCCTCGGCACGCCCGCCGCGGAGGTCACCTTCAGCGGTTGCGGAGCATCGCCGCGTCGGCCCAGCGAGAACAGCATCCGCGAGGAAATGTAGATCGAGGAATTCATGCAACTGGCCACCGCGATCAGCACGACCACATCAACCAGGAATTTGGCGTTGGGAACGTTCATCAGCTCCAGCGCGCGCTGGTAAGAGCCGACGGACGCCAGCAGCGGATCGTTCCAGGGCACCACGGAAATCACCACGAAAATCGACAGTAGATAAAACACGCCGATGCGCCAGATCACCGAGCGCGTGGCCTTGGCGATGTTCTGCGCCGGGTTGCTCGATTCGGCGGCCGCGATGGTCACCGCTTCCGTCCCGATAAAACTGAACATGATGGTGATAAAGGCCCCGACCACCGCCGACAAACCATTGGGCGCAAACCCGCCATGCTCTTCCATCAACCGGCTCAAACCGCTGGCCTCACGCTCCGGAATCCAGCCCATCAACACCGAAAAACCCAGCCCGATGAACCCGATGATCGCCACCACTTTGGCCATCGCAAACCAGAACTCGAACTCGCCGTACTTGGACACGCTGAACAGGTTGGTTACCACCAGCAAAATGATCGACAACAACGCGAACAACCACGCATCGACCTGGGGAAACCACTGATTCAACACATGCCCGGCGGCCAGCGCTTCGATCGGAATGACCAGCACCCAGAACCACCAATACAACCAACCGATGGTGAACCCCGCCCAGCGCCCGATGGCCTGATCGGCATAGGTGGAAAATGATCCCGTGTCCGGATGGGCCACGGCCATTTCGCCGAGCATGCGCATGACCAGCACAACCAGCAGACCGGAGAAGAGATAAGCGAGCAAGACGGCCGGGCCGGCGGCGGCAATGGCGTGGCCGGAGCCGACAAACAGCCCCGCACCAATGATGCCGGCGATGGAAAGCATGGTGACATGACGCGGCTTGAAGCCCTGCGCCAACTGACCGTTCGAGTCCTTCGAGTTCAGACTATTCATTGTTTTTTTTGTTCTCTGGTGATCGACGTTTGGGCGTACTGACGACGTGTCAGGCGATCATCATTTCTTCCTGTTGCCCTGCTCCAGAGCGGCGCACCTCAAGCGCTGCAGCGTTACAAATCGGTCGGACGACGACGCAGGGCGATGAAATGATGCGTCACCTTACGTGCCTGGAGTTGATCGCAAATAGCCTGGGAGCGGCACGACGGTGTCTGATTTCGACATGGTGAATAGCGTTCGGGCCCGTTCGAGAGCGCCTTCACAAAATTAAAAAAGGGGACTGATTTATTTAGGAAAAATAGATCAGTCCCCTTTTTCTGGCCGTCCCCTTTTTCTGGCCGGTGTCAGCCCTTGGTCAGATCAACCAACGGTGTCTGCCGCACCTCGGTCTCCCGCCCGCCCTGAATGTCGCTCACCTGCTTCAAGGCCCTGTCCACCGCCGCCTTATCCGCCAACAAGCTGTAGCTGATGCGGAACTGTTTGTGTTCCTTCGGCCCGATGGTGGGAACCAGGTTCAGTGGCCGCTGATAACGGCGGTTGTAGGAAAAACTCGTCCCCGGCTCCAGCCCGGTGACATAACCCTGACCTTGGGTATCGGTGTTCTTCCACAGGGAAAACACCGGCAATGTCTGAGTATTGAAGCCAACCGAAACGCCCAGGCTGCCGGCCTTGTTATGCAACACGGTCAACGTATCGCCCTTGGCATCGGCATAGGGCACGACGTTGTAAACCGTTTCGTCGTAGTCCTTGGTCGGTGCGCGGTAGGTTTGCCATTCAGCCAAATCGCCCTTGGCTTTGTCGTTGAACGGCGACACCTGTTTCACCGGCGCGGCGAAACGAGCGCCCTGCTCCAGGAACGGGGTGCTGAAGTTGCTGTGGTACAGCGCCTGGTATTCCTTCGGATAATCACCGTTGTTGGTCAGGGTGTCGTTAAGCGCGAACACTACGCTGCCGGGTTCGGTGACCAGTTCGGTGGCGACGGAGAAGTCGACTTTCTTGAACGCCTGCTCTTTCAGTTCACCGCGCAGGGTGATGGCGTACGGTGGCGTTTCATCGATGTGCAGGGTGACTTTGTTCGCAGGAATGTTGGCGGCCCGGCCGTGCAGGGTCAGCAGTTCGCCGTTGTCGACGCCGGGGTGGCCGACCCATTCGTATCCGCAGCGGGTCACCAGTTCGTTGAAACCCTCCAGCCAGCCCAGCCCCCCACGGCCATTGAGTTCGATGAAGGACGGATTGACTACCTCTTTGACTGGCGAATCCCAGCCCATGCGCACATTGCCGACCGAAGCCTGCAAGACGTTCATTCCCCGCGTCGGCACTACCGAGAGTTTCATCGTGCCGTTATCGATTTCGACAATGCTGACGCCCTCCTGCCGACCGCCATGCAAGGTGCGCAGGCTGACGCTGAAAGGTTTGTCGGTTTTCACGCCGAGTTGCTGGCTGGTGATCTGCCAGTTCTGAGCGGCTTTGTCGGTGTCGAGCAGAACGTAATCCCAGGCCATGGCGTGGGAGGCAGCGGACAGTGCGCTGAGAGCAACAACGAGTTTGAGCGGGGTCATGGGAGCAGCCTTTCTTGGAGTTGTGCCGTTTTTATAAACCTGCTGAAACGTTTCATCAAGCTTAAAAAGCGACGCGCGCTGGTAGATGACGAGAAAGAATGGGGACGGAGAGGAAAATTGAAATCGATGTGATGGGGTTATCCCGCAGACGGGAGTCCGCTTTTTTCAGGAATGGCATGGACGTCTGATTTCGACATGGCGAGGGCGACGTGTTTAAGCGTTTTATGAATGGTGTTTAGAAACGCCCGGCATTACTTCCCCACGGCTACAGCGTCTTGCGTCATTGCCTACGACTACGCCAGAATCCGCCGGCTTGTGCGTCAGGGGTGCGGGTTTTATCGTTTCCGGGTCACTGAAAAACAGTGATCGGGTTTGGTAGCCCGCAGCGCTGACGCATCGCGTCACCTCATTCAGTTGCATTCATGCGACTGGATTTATGGTGGCCATGCTCAGGGCTTCTTCGGAAGCGCCGGTTCCAGTGCTCCGGTCTACCAACCTGCGTATGGTCGCCACCCCTCGTTTGGTAGCGAGAGTGGATGACTCCCCTTTAATAAGTGCTGGAGATTCATCTATGTTCAAACCAACTCCGAACCCACCGGAAACCGATCCGGTTTCTCCCTACAAATTTCCCGATTCCCGGACACTCAACGAAGCGGCCGAACGCGCGCTCGACCACTATCTCACTCCGCAGCAACGGATCATGGGCAGCCATCACAAACACGACCCCATGTACCTGGCCAACCCGGCCTACAACACCGAATCACTCCTGGCCAACGCCAGCGAATCACTTGGGTCCGCCAGCGAAATGCTCAACAACTTCGCCGCCACGCTGGAGCCTGCTCATCGCAAAACCGCGATCGGCATTGCGCAGTTGGTGATGTTGAGTGAGTTGGCGGTGAATCAGGCGTTGGATCATGTTGAGGTTAAGAGCTAAACCCCTGCCCTCTATAGCGTCCGGATAGTACGCATCGACAGAGGGAATGAGCGTTGCCAATAGCTGCCATGGTAAATGGCAGCTATTGGCCAAGAAGAGACAGTGGACATTACCCACGCCAAGGCGCTAGCGTCAGCCCCTTCAATGTGAGGGCTACAACATGGACGCTATTGCCGACTACTCAAATGAACACCACCGCCGTTGCGTCGTGCAACTCTGGCAAACCGTTTTCGGCTACGAAACCGCGCACAACACTCCCAGCCTTGCCATCGACAAAAAACTGGCCGCAGCGGATGGCCTTTTCTTTGTTGCCCTGTCAGGAAATGAAGTTGTTGGCACCGTTCTCGCCGGATACGACGGCCATCGTGGATGGTTGTATTCGGTGGCGGTTCACCCGTCGCATCGCAGAAAAGGCATAGGGATCAATCTGGTCCGTCATGCAGAGGGGGCTTTGACGGCGCGAGGCTGCATGAAAATAAATCTGCAAATCGTCAGCTCAAATGAAAGTGTCAAAGCTTTTTATGAGTCTCTGGGCTACTCGACCGAACCCCGCATCAGCATGGGGAAGAAGATCGAGTCGAATATAGTGGTGCCTGAAGAGAAGCCTTGGTGAGCGTCCGCTTTGGGCTACAGCTCTTCGCGAAAAGCATTATCCGGCTAGATGAGTCTCAGATTTATTTTCCGTTTTTTGGTAGAAAATAAATCCGTCCATTTTTGCGCCCCCATTTTTGCGTTTTGGAATTTTTGTTATCGGTATTTGCCAATTGGTATTGCGTACGGTGTGCGTATCGCCCGAGCGATACGCGTCAGTTTGTGAGCCAAGGCAACATACTACGAAATTTGAGAAGCCTCACGGTGTAACTACTTTCATTAGCTCGCCATATACAAGCCGTGCCTGTTGAGAACTACTTTCTTCAGTACAGGGCTCCCAATTAGATACTGCGCCATAGATTCTTCTCAAGCCAGATGGTTTAAAACACCTTAATTCATCAGTTATAGATACAGCGTAACCATAAAACTCTAGCCAATGGCCTGTATAACCCCCCTTTGCACCTTGACAATACTCGATGCCTTGATAACCTCTCATTCTAAAGTACATGCCTAGAACTTCACACCAAGCTTTATTTGTTTCATCTTTTGCAAGCTGGAAGCTTTTGGGAATTGCACTCCAATCCAGCTTGCGTAGAGACATATTAATCTCCGTGAACTCATACTCTATAAATTTTGGCTTTAAATTTAGCTTTATACGATACTTCTCGATTTCGTCATAAGCTTCTCGAATTGTTTTGACCCCTCTTAATGGATCATCACTATCATCCTCCAGACTTAGCCTATATGACTTCAATGCCTCCTTGAGCTCACTACTGAACTCCATGCATACCACTTCTATGATTGTGATGCACAGCGAGCTAAGAAAAAAGATCTCTGCAATAGAGTTTGGATGATCCTGATTCTTAGTGTAATCACTCAGCAAAATAACTTCATCCTTCCTGCCGTCCACCCTGAAGTTATGAGCAGCCAGTGCATTTCTATAATCTCTCAACCCTTTTAATCCTTCGATCCTTTCTAAAGCTGGCTTGGTCGCCCTGCATACACCCTTGACTCTTTCGCTATCTTTAGCCAAGGATCTGAATGCTTTAAATTCATCTAAAAACGCGCATACATCAATAACTTGCTTTAAGAACAATGACTGTTTGAGATCCTCATTGAAGTGACCAAGATCCTTGCATCGCTTACTGTATTTTTTTGTCAAAGACACGGAAAACTCAATTAAAAACAAGTCTTTTTCGAACTTCTCTTTAAGGAGGTCGAAAATTATCAAACTATTGTACAACTGCTTCATTAAATTACCTCTAAGTTATTTTTTACCTTCAAGCAAAACAGTGCAAGCTTAAACAGCAAAAGAAAAAAATAGGAAAAATGGGGACAGATTTATTTTAGAAAAAAATCCGTCCCCATTTTTGCTCAGTTCATCCCCGGACGCGGCACAATTCCGGCGTCATAATTTGTGAGTTACTGCATAATTGAGGGATCGTCTGATAACCAACTAATCCGGTTACGTCATACTCTGATACCGCCATTCGGACTCTATTACCATCGGACTACTCATACCACCTTGGCGATATAAAAATTTTCACATCAACCTTGCCGCGCAGTTTTTCGATATCTGTCAACAGGACTAAAGGATCCCTGATCCGAGTCTCGGGATCGTAGATAAAAAACACAATCTTATTGATGTGTTCATAAGCTGAATATCGAATTATATCAACGATGAGCTCATTCGATAGTTCTCGATCTGACAAACTCCCTCGCGTCTTCTTTATTTCAATAAGCACTCCTTCGTTGACGAGCTGAAAGTCCACCCTGGAAGCTGATCCGGCGATATCCGGGCCCCAGACTTCACGCTTGACGATTCCGAACTCCATTTGCAGCATAGGTAGCATCAGGTCCTGAACATCATACTCATCGTTAACCTCAAAAGATGGTTTTCCGCGCTGACGGGAATTCAGGGATACTACAAAAGCGTTAAATCGTTTGAAAATAAGAGCGAGCCGGTTATCTACTCCAAGCATTTCACGGGTAGGCGGCAATCGTTCTCTTGGTGAAAAATGATTTTCAAGCTCTAGCTCCTCGAGTCGGATCAGCGCTGCAGGCGAGCGACGGGATAAAAATAATAGACCAGAGACCAGCAGCATGCTCATCAAGAAAACAAACCATATGAGGTGAACAAAATTCAGCGAAACCTTGAATTTATTTTCAAATTTGTACTGAGGAGTGCCGTCCGGCCTGTGCCGTGTTCCGGGCACTACACTCACCTCGTGCTTGACGATTACACCTAGAGTAGGGAAATAGAAACTCAAGTGTGGAGGTAACGAATCGGCCACCCCCTTATTGTACCGCTCCAGCTGCCGCCCCTCATCCCGCATAGCGCTCCCATAATAGTCTGACGACAGGTACTCCCTGATGGCCGAATTCCCTAAATCAAAATCTTCGAAGACCGCATGCACCCACATGATGTAATTAGAGCCTATCGAAATAAAAGCGCATACACCCATAACTTTCGCAAAGAAGACAGCACTTCGAGTGTTTAGTATCGTGTCGACGAGGGACCGTTCTTCCCGCAACAACCCTAAATAAATGAGTATTCGATTAAACATTTTAGATCCTAAAACCTTACTTCTTTATGGTTGCCCATCGAAGCGGCAGACAGTTGGTCGATTGATATGGTTACATTGGATTGCTCTAATGACCAGCCGTCGCTAGTCGAACCGAGATTATTGCGTTCCTGTGGAGTACCACAAAAAAACGCGGAATCTTTTCAAGCTCACGATTGAAGAAATTACAATCGGATTACAGTCACTGGTTCTGGCAAGCATTAGCAGCCATGAGGGGCCGGCCTGGGTCGATAGCTGCCCTTCATGAACGGCAGCTTTCGGCCAATAGCGGCCATTCACGTAAAGGCTGCTCTCGGCCCCAAAACACTGTTCAATTGGGCGTGTAAGTATTGAGAATTATCTCCGGGCAGTTATCGGCTAATCCGCAAGCGAATGCATAGATCGCACATCATTCATCGACCATCTTTTCGAATTTTTTCATATGACGCGCTCCAAAAATCGCACTGAGAATATCAAACTCATCTTTGTGAAGTGACTTCGGCTTAAAGTTTTTCAACGCTGATTGATTAACAAGCTGATTGCTCGCTTCGGCAATACGCCCTTTTGTCGAATTGGTGGCGGCAACCGAGAACACGTCCATCAAACGAACTGCCATTTCAGCCTTGAGATCTTGAGAGTTAAGTACGCTCATGACAATTGTGAAATCGTCGAATACCGCCTTGATAGTCTGATCTGCATTAGCGAGCGCACTAATTTTGGGAAGCAGTGATAGAAAAAATGGAGCGCCTAGTTCTTTGACCCTCTCAATTGCATAGGCCCATAACCGACGCCTGTGAATATCCTCCAGAACATCCTCTGCCAGCACCTCCGCCATCAGTTCTCGTCCTGTGTCCTCCTGAGATTGGAGCCACATACGGATTGCCAAATCAGGTTGCTCTTCACTCCCTTGTGGCCCTTGCTGAAGAAGCCGCACGAGAACCTCATTCGAAGCAGGGCCATTCTTATTGGCAGCAATACACTTCCAAGCTTTTTGTAGCGTCTCTAGGTGATCGGAATTTGCCCATTCTATGGGTGACGTTAGATTGGCAGCTTGCTCAGGAGTTAGCTCGCAATACTCCCGCTCGAAAGAGCTCAATGAGACACTTGGATTAGCTGACCAGGCTGAACAACTGGCAGCAATTAATTTCTCGCGCCCCTCTTGCCCTACCAAGTCCCGTCGGAGCATATCGTGCATAGATAGTAAAATCCCTTGTCTCGTATGCGCTGGATAAGTCACTGCAAAAGCGCCAGCCTCATCGAAGATAACTTTAGGGTCGTAGCCTGAAAGGTTATCTGACTTCACTGGCCAGTATTGAGCTAGGCAGAGATGCATCCATGAAAAGTAGCCTGGATAACTTTTCCCCTGAACAAAGAGCTGCTGAAGGTAAGGACCCAAAATGCTCGGCGATGCGAATTTTAAGAGAGGAACGCTTGGTTTCAGTAGAGATCTAATGAATGCCTCATTGCTCACTTGGGCCGCGAGATGCTGAATGAGACTGTCTACATAGCTGTGCAGCGGCCCGGCTTTCCAAGCCGATGGCGGCGTATTAAGAATAAACACTTTGTATCTTTCCAAAGCGGAATCAACTGCAGCGGTGCTTGTGAGACAGGCGGAGAGAGAGGCGGCGACTGCGGTCTTAATAGGATCAGTCAATGTGTCAAATTGAGCTGCCACCAGCTTGGCGCAATCGATGGGGAGGCTTACGAAAAGCTGCGGTATCCATCCACCAATGATTCGCATGTAGTCCGTTTCGTCATTTTTTCGTAACGCAGACAGTAACGCGCACGCTTGTTCAGTCAGGAAATCGTTTTTAGCCCACATATCAGCTAAGTCGGCGGTGGCTTCTACAGTTTCAGCATCCAGAGCATCTACTCGTTCGTAAACAAACTTTAGCAGGCTTGATGCTGCGATCTCATGCTCCATCGTAGACTCTTCATCATCGAAATCCTTCGACAGTCTTGCGACGAAATTACTGACGAACTGACAAATATCATCATCGTCCGCGTGCTGAATGTTGGTTTGAGCAACCTCCCACGCCATGCGCACAGCCGACGTACCGGAAAGAGATACATAACGTGCCAACGGAGCCCAAAGCAGGGGCCTTGACTCGTTGCCCTGATCCATCATTTGATCAAATATTTTGCGTGCTCGACTAACGCTGGGAAGCATATCGAATTGAGAAGTCTTACTAGTCTCTAGCTCGTCTGCGAGCGCATTTATATAATTAAGGCCTAAGGCTGAAGACAGATTGTCGCCATAATCCTCTAGCCATTGCTCTAGCTCTTTAAAGGAAAGTTGCGTGTGTTTGTTGCCAATTGAGATATTCCGATTGAGCAACCAACTGAGTAGTTGTTCGTCTGCTCTACGCTCTAAACTGATGTTTGCACGCACGGTTAGAATCATCGGGACTGCCAAGCGAACCATATCGACGGCTTCATCAAGACTAGGCGGTTCCATGGTCTCGCGCAGAAGCTTCACTGCTTCGGAACCGCCCAGTAAGTCACCAACAAGGCGAGACGCGATAACACGCTGGTCGTCAGTAACGGCAGATCGCAGAATCTTCCCGATTTTCTCTACCCCAAGCTGCGAGCGTAGATCGAGAGAATCCCCAATTTCACGACAGAGCATACTGATTAGCTGGTAAGCAGGTGGTTCAGGCAAACGTTCTACTAAGTCAGCTACAACCCGTGATGCACGCGCTCTAAGCGCAGGTAGCTCCTGCCGAAGGTCTTCAAACATCTGATAAAGCGCTCGGGCTTCGTTTTCGTGAAGAAGAGCGTTGTCACTATGCCTTGCAAACCCCTCCAATACCCCTTGAGTATTGCCGGAAACAAAATCACCGTAAATTGGCGCTATTTTCGGTCCCAAACGTCGAGTAACAGGGTCCTCGGATAGCAGAAGCAGGCTTTGTAGCGAAGGCGGCCATCTTAAACCGTCCAAGCTTGCGACAAATTGTCGGAGTGGTCGATGTTCAGCCTTGAGAATGAACACACCTTCAGTAGTGAGCTTGAAATAGCGCTCCTTTAGACGGTCCTGCGTTTGCAGGGGTTGATCATCCAAGTTCAGCTTACGAATAACGACATCAGTGAAGCGCTGCAAAAATAAGGGATCTTCTTGAAGGTCGCGGTAAAAGTCAGGAAAACTTACCTTCATCGCACATAGTGCTCCAAGTGAAATAGGGTGCGATGTGACAGCTCCTTCGTGCAATCCACCAGGCTTGTTCGTACCAAGTCCTTCTGCCTCTCTCTTTTGAGCCACCCACCAGGCTTGAGCAAAAGCATTCACGATTTGAAGAGCGTTTCTCGGGTCTTGGACGCTCACATGAATCATTCGATCAATAATCGGAGCCAGATGGATACCACGGGCATTAAGATCCGCCGTGACGCTGGTCAGCTTAGCCAAATGAGCACGGGCGAATTCTCGCATGTCATGCCGAGGGGGCGGTGGTATCTCTAAGCGAAACTGGAAGATCCTATCCAGATATCTACGCGCATCGTTGTGGGTGACCACTGAGCCAGGAAGATCACTATTCCTTCGGCCTCTAGCAAGAGCGTCAGCTACTTTTGCCTCGTCACAAGAAATAACAAATACCAATCCAATGCCCTTTGGCAGACGACTAGCAGGTATCTCCATGAACGTGCGAACAGCATCCAGACCAAGTACCATTTCCTCGGATGAAAGACGGTCTAAATCATCAACAAACACCACCAACCTTTCACACGTTTTCCCAGAGCGACCCTCTAGGGATTGGCAGTCACCAGATTTGTAGCTCCGAATTTGATCGAGGAGCAGATCCTCGTATTGTTCAGAAGTGGTATTTGGAAGCTCTACTCGCGTGACAGGCGTCGACGAAGCAACTGCAGGTGGTTTTATATTTTTTAAAAGATATGTGTATGCCCACGTGACGCATAAAACGACGACGCTTTTCAGAAATTCGCTTTGAACATTCAATCCGATCAACGTCAGCCAGCAAATCCCAAACAATAGGGCCATTGCAGATATAAGTGCGGGTACTGGAAGTGCCCATGCCCTGAGCGTCTCCAGGGTAATTTTTAACCAACTCTTAGGTTTTTGCGTTGTCTCGCTAATCTGCCGAAACAGCTTGTCGTGGAGGTGATCCTCTTTGCCACCGAGCTCTAGGAACACATGACGCAACAAAGCACGCTTGATGTCCTGATCGTGCCCACCAAATCGCCAGGCGTTGAAAGTGATGCAATGGAATCGATCCTTTCTCAACCTCCCTTCTTGTTTGGTTGCGTCGTTTTTCAAATGGTTTGTGTATAGCTCCTTGATGCTACTTTTGCCGGTCCCCCAACCACCGAGGAGACCTATGCTAAACGGAGGAGACAGTTCCTTTGATTCGATCAGGCTTTGTAGGCCCTCAGCGAAATGCCTGTGGCCAAACGCATCCTGATCGGCACCTGAAATTTCACGATCCAGAATGGCGGGCATGACTTTTTTGTCGGTGGGCATCAATCAATCCTTCGGCCGATGGCATTTAGCTACACATACTGTAGACACTTCGATAAGGCTGCAATAGTTATCCCCACTCAATAGGACTGTACAGGCCGCGAACGTAGCCGGCATCCTTGTCTTTTTAATATTCCAAAAGAAAGAAATTGGATTGACCTCTAGGGCTAATTGCGGACTCTCATGAGCGGAAGCTATTGACCGATTCAGCGGGAAGCAGCCAATTACGAGCGCTTCTTGGCCAATAGCAGTCCTCCCAAGCACCATCACTCCCACTCAAACCGCCCCACCGAAAACAACGAAAGATCCAGCTCACTCTCCCCCCGCAAACACCACTGCGCAAACGCCTCCCCCAGCGCCGCCGAGTGTTTGAAACCATGCCCGGAGCACGCCGACACCACCAACGTGTGCTGCAACCGTGGATGTTCATCAATAATGAAATGCCGATCCGGCGTAACGGTGTAGGCACAAACCGCTGACTTCACGACCCGATCCGTCAGCCCGGCAATGCGCCCCTGCACCTGCTGCTCGTACATCTCGCGTTCTTCCTCGGCCGAGACTGTGCGATCCAGAGTTTCAGGCGTGGACGTGCTGTGATATTGCGCCGTCGCCACCTTCAAACTGCCCTCCTCCGGCAATGCGGGAAAGCCGTAGAAATCGTCGTCCGGGCCGTGAGTGAAGATGAACGTGGGTGAGTGGCCGACCAGTTCCGCGTCGGGCTCGGTTTCGAACCAGAACAGTTTTTGCCGATAGACGCTGAGCAGCCCGTCGAACGGCGCGCCAAGCAAGCCGCCCGCCCAGTTGCCGGCGGTGACCACCAGTTTGTTCGCCCGCACGGTGCGCTGGTCGGTGGTGACGGTGACGCCCTGTTCGTCCGAGCTGATGTGGGTCACGGTCTCGCCCTTGTACAGCGTGGCGCCGTGTTGTTCGGCCAGTCTGAGTTGCACGTCGATGCAGCGTTCGGGCCGTACAAAACCGCCTTCGGGCTCGAAGTAGCCAATGGCGTCGTCGCGCACCTGGGCAAACTGCGGAAAGCGCTGGCGGATCTGGGCAGCGTTGAGGACTTCGTGTTTGATGCCGTAGGTCTGTGCCAGTGCGATGGTGCGCAGGGTGAAGTCGGTTTCGTCGGCGGGGTCGAAGTCGGGGCTAGAGGTCAGCACCAGCAGGCCGGTCTGTTCGAACAGGGACTCGCCCGACAGCGCTTCCAGTTCACGCCAGATGCGGTGGGAGTTGCGCACGATGGGCACGTATTGCGCGCCCTCGCCCACGGACAGCCGGGTGATGCGGGTGTCGCCATGGCTGGAGCCGAATGTGTGCGGCGGATGGTGGCGGTCGATGCCGACCACGTTGACCCCGGCCTTCGCCAGTTGATACACCGTGGCCGCGCCCATGGCGCCGAGGCCGATGACCAGTGCTTCGCATCGTTCCATGATTGATTTCCGCTCAGGCAAAAGAGCCACAGTGAAGCGGATCAGACGATGGAAAACAATCCGCTGAAAGCCGCGCGCTGGCAAAAACGCGAAAAACCAAAAGCCGTGCGATTACCGGCCAGACTCGTTTGTCCCGTCTTGCATCGCGGCATACCCTCTGACGCCAATAAAAACCATAAGAGAGAGTCCCGCCTTGATCCGTTTCTGCAAAACTTCGCTGTGCCTCGCCGTTCTGTCCTCGTTCGTTGCCACTGCCAGTCATGCCGCCGATGTGCCTTGGGTCGATAGCGCCGTGAGCACGGTCAATCAGGAAGTCGTCGACCTGCGCCACACGATTCACCAGCATCCGGAGCTGGGCAATCTTGAGTTCAAGACCGCCGCGCTGGTGGCCGAGCGGCTCAAAGCATCGAACATTGAAGTGCGCACCGGGGTCGGCAAGACGGGTGTTGTGGGGGTGCTGAAAGGCGGATTGCCGGGGCCGGTGGTGGCGTTGCGCGCGGACATGGACGCACTGCCGGTCAAGGAGATGACGAACCTGCCGTTCGCCAGTCAGGCCACCAGCACGCGGCTGGGCAAGAGCGTGCCGGTGATGCACGCCTGCGGGCACGACACCCACACCGCCATGTTGCTGGGCGCCGCGAAGGTGCTGGCCGAGCATCGCGATCAGGTGCGCGGGACGGTGGTGTTTCTGTTTCAGCCGGCTGAAGAAGGTGCGGCCGATGTCGATGAGTTCCAAACCGACACTCTGATCGGTGCACAAGCGATGATCCGCGATGGCGCGCTCGATTCGCCCAAGGTCGAGGCGGTGTTCGGGGTGCATGTAATGGCGGGTTATCCGACCGGGCATCTGTTCTATAAATCCGGGACCGTGCTCAACAGCAGCGATTCGTTCCGCATCACGGTCAAGGGCCAGCAGACTCACGGCTCGGCGCCCTGGAGCGGTGTCGATCCGATAGTCGCCAGTCAAGGCATCATCAGCGGATTGCAGACGCTGGTCAGTCGGCGCGTCGACCTGACCCAGGGCATGGGCGTGATCAGTGTCGGCACGATCAACGGCGGCTCGGCAGCCAACATCATTCCCGAGACCGTGGAAATGACCGGGACCATTCGCACCAACAACGCCGACATCCGTGACACGATCCTGAAAAAGATGCCGCCGCTGGTGAACAGCATCGCCAGCGCTTACGAGACCCAGGCCAATCTGCTGCTGGTGAACAATGCGCCCGTGACCACCAACGATCCGGCCCTGACCGAAGCCATGATCCCGGCCCTCGAACTGGCAGCGCCGGGCAAAGTCGAGCGCCTGCCCGCCTCGCTGTCGCCGAGCGAAGACTTCTCCTATTACGCACGCAAGGTGCCGGGACTGTTCGTGTTCCTCGGCGCCACGCCGGAAGGCCAGGACATGAGTAAAGCGCCGAACAACCACAGCCCCTACTTCACCGCCGATGACGCGACAATGGCCACCGGGGTGAAGGCGCATGTGCAGTTTGTGCTCAATTATCCGGGCCGGGGTCAGCGGGGCTGATTGGCTTATGTGAAAAGGGGGCGGATGTATTCTCGTGAATACATCCGCCCCCTTTGCGGGTACTAACTGTAGTCAAACGAAATTTGGTAGTCGTTGGTACTCAGAGCGATCTGATGCTGAAAGTACGGCTGAATGGTCGCAACCCACTGTTCGACGACGTTGAAGCTGCCATTATTGATGTTGCCCTCTACTGGAATGCCTAAGGCATTCAATACTGATTCATCATCCCCCAGATCTCTTGACGACTCCTCGCCCTGGAATTCCAGGGTTGCTGCGTCGTACCACTCCAGTCTCAGTTCCATTCCCATCTCTTTCTCACAAATATCTTTTTTGACGAAAAAAGGGACAGTGGCCCCGTCCCCTTTGCTCTCCGCAGTATCAGTACTTCACACAGGTGCCCATGAAATACTCCAGACCGTCCGGGAAGCTGACATTCAGCAGGGCTCCCAGTGCCGCTACCTGATCCTCGCGCAGTAACAACTCACCTGGCTCCAGTTCGCTCAGGGGCTTGGACTCAATGAGTTGTGCAACTTTTTCATTCATTTCGCTACCGTCGATATCCAACTCGAACTGCAGCGTGTCGTCTCGGACGTCATCCGGGTATAAGCCGGTTATTGAAAGGAAGAGCATCGCTTGTTCCTTCATGAAAAAAGGGCCGGATATATTCTCGTGAATAGATCCGCCCCCTTTACTTTTTCTGTCTATACATTGCATGTCAGTTGGAAATAGAAATTTCGATCTTCAATCGACCTACCGACAAGCTCTTCGATTGCTTGCATTTGCGGCTGGCTCAAATCATAGCCTTCCCACCCCTGCGGTTCTTCTTTCCAACCCATGATGGCTTTGATTTGTTCATCACATCCCTGTGGCAATTCGATAACGAAAGCCTGGAAGTCTGTCTCGATGTCAAAAGCTTCTACTAGAAACCTCAAGGTTCAACGCTCCTTTTCTTACCTTTTTTTGATTTTTTATTCTTTTTTGTAGATGTCGGCTCGCCTGTGTTCGGATCGAACTCTCCGAGGTGTTTACCTCTCGCATCATATTTTTCGACTGTACCGTGCATAGAGTCCCATTCAAGAATCAAACCCTTTGCAGTTTTCCATCTTTTGCGCTTCGCCCCACCACCTTGTACAGCCGTTTTACGGCCTACGATTCTTGCATCAGGAAAGGCGGGGAGCACGTCGGGAGCCGGATGGTACTCGTGGTCCCCCGCGCGGGTGCTGACAACAATGTAAACCGGCTTAACCCCCGACCCCACCGGAAACACCAGAATGAAATCCCGATACTCCGGCGGATAAACCGGATTCACCAGAATCCCGTCCGCCGCTTTCGTCGGCGGATACACCCAGATATGCGGCGCCTGCGGAGCAGCCTCCAGTGCCGGAATACCAAGAATGTCGGAACCGTCCACGGCGGGCGTCCAGACCAGCTCAACACCTTCACCAAGGTCTGCAATAAACCGGCTACCACGTGCCGTGAACTGCACGACATCTACCATTTCCCAATCGCGATTCTTGCCCGTGTAGAAGCCGTAACCCTTGAGGCTCCCGTCGGCCTGCTGTTCAACACGCAAGCGCACACGGGTTCGGGCCTGTTTGAGGGCGAGCAACTGGTCTTCGGTGTAAAGCGCGCTGTCGCCCAGGTTCGAGGGCATGAACATCGCCACCAAACCGAGCAGCGGGCTGATGACAGCAGCAGAGGCCATCGCGGGCAACGCCTTGAACGCTTCCCCCGCAAGGGCAAAAGTGCCCAGCCCCGCAGGAATTGCCGTGCCGCTGATTTTCTTGAGTGCAACGCCACCGCTGTCATCGGCTTCCCGGCCACCCAGCAAAATCAGCTCGCCGTAATCCTTCAGGCTGTCAGTCGGCACCATCCCCGAAGGATTCGAGTAATCGATGATCGCGTCCGGCAACCTACAGGACTTGGCAAACACGCAGCCGGCACGCACCGCATCAGGCTTGTTCGCCGCCACCTCACGGCTACGCTCGAAAGCATCCTGTCTCGCCAGCATGGCGTCGTACTTGTTTTGTCGTTCTTGCTGATCGGCCAGTTCGGTGGCCGTCATGTAGCGGTAGGTGACGTGATGCCCGTCGCCTGCCGGTGGGTTGTAAACCCGGGGAATGTCCTTTTGACCAGCCACTGATTGTCCTTTCGTTCATGCATCGGCAGCCCCTCGCAAGAGGCTGCACGACGTTAACGAAGCAGGAAAATCGTGGCTGTAGGACGTATCTCTAAAGACGTGGGGATTGTTCGACGTGAACGAATTGCATCTCGGCAACGACCGCCTCAATCACACACAAAGCCGTCGGCGACAGGCTTCTACCCTGCAAACTCACCACGCCAATTTCAGAATGAAATCCCGGCCTGTCGACAACATGAAGCTCAATCAAACGCCCCACCCGAATGTCTTCGGCCACGGCGCCATGAATGACGCCGAGGATGGTGTCGGTTGAACCGGCGACGGTCTTGAGCAACGCCACATCATCACACTCCAGCACGATGGGCAGCGCCTGGCGGGTGGGGATGCCGAGGGTTCGGGCGGTCTCGAGTTTCACCACTTCCGGCAGGCGCGTCGTGGCGATGCCGTAGCCTTCCAGTTCGCCCATCGGCACCTGGCGTCCGGCCAGCGGGTGCTCCGGTCGTACGAAGAAGCCTGCCGAAACCTGGCCCAGCGAACGGATCAGCAGATCGGATTCCGCCGTGAAGTTACGGATATCGGCAACAAAAAATTCGATCGCTTCAGCGCGCAGCCGCGCCTCGAGAATCTGCCAGTTGTTCACTTCCACACGCAGCGTGACCGCCGGGTGATCCAGGCGCAGTCGCGGCACCACTTGATGCATCAACATGGCCGCCGGGAACGGGCCGACGCCAAAGGCGAGGCTGCCCAGTTGGCGATCGCTGTAGAGCGCCATGTCCCGCTCCAGCGACCGGGCATCGAACAGCAGCTGCCGCGCCCGCTCGATCAGGAACTCCCCCGCCGGCGTCGGGCGGACGTCGCCGGTGTCGCGATCGAACAGGCGCTGCCCGGTTTCGCTTTCCAGCGCCTGAATGCTGCGGCTCAGGGCCGGCTGGCTGAGGTGCACGCGTTCGGCGGCGCGACCGAAATGGCGTTCATCGGCCAGCGCGAGAAGGTGTGACAGTCGTTTGAGGTCCATTCGCCCGATGCTAGCGACGCATTATCAGGATGTAAACAATGCATTGGATACATCACCGCCCTACCCCTAGGCTGGAGCGCATTCGACCCTCGGAGAACAACAAGAATGAAACCGACCCTCTACACGATCATCGCCCTGACGCTGGTCTCCCTCGGCGGCTGTGACAACAAGCCGAGCGCCGCTGCGGGAGATGCCACGCCCGCCACGGCAGCGGTGATCCAGGCGTCGATCAAGGGCCTGGACCTCAGCGACAACCGGGACATGGAAGATGCTCAGCGCGGCTTCATCGCCCGGCCCACCGGCAAGATCCTCGGCGCTGACGGCAATGTCCTGATCGATTTCGATGCGTACCGTTTCGTCGAAGGCCAGGCGCCGGCCACCGTCAACCCGAGCCTGTGGCGGCACGCGATGCTCAACGCGCAGATCGGCCTGTTCAAGGTCCGCGACGGGATTTACCAGTTGCGCGGTTTCGACATCGCCAACATGACGCTGATCGACGGGCAAACCGGCTGGATCGTGGTCGACCCGCTGACCTCCCGTGAATCTGCCGCAGCGGCGTTGGCATTTGCGCGCGAGCATCTGGGCAACAAGCCCGTCACCGCGATCATTTTCACCCACGACCATGCCGACCATTTCGGCGGTGTGCTGGGCATCACCTCGAGCAGCGAAGTGGCCCAGCGCAACATTCCCATCGTCGCGCCCGCCGGGTTCATGGAGGAAGCCACCAGCGAAAACATCCTGGCGGGTCCGGCGATGGCGCGGCGTTCGATGTATCAGTTCGGCAAGAACCTGACGCCGGGCGCCACCGGCATTGTCGACACCGGGCTGGGCAAGAACGTCGCCTACGGCAGCATGGGCATCCTGCCGCCGACGCAGATCATCGACCAGCCGATCCAGCCGCTGGAGCTCGACGGCGTCAGCTTCGTGTTCCACAACATGCCCGGCGCGGAAGCCCCGGCCGAGCTTACCTTTTCGATCCCCGCGCTCAAGGCGTACGGCGGTGCGGAGCTGCTGGCGCAGACCATGCACAACCTGCTGCCGATCCGTGGCGCCAAGGTGCGCGATGCGCTGCGCTGGTCCGACTACACGCAAATCGCCCTCGACGAGCTGGGCGACACCGAGGTCTACTTCGGTCAGCACAACTGGCCGATCTGGGGCAACGAGCGGATCCGCGAATTCATCACCAAGCACCGCGACGTCTACAAATACCTGCATGACCAGACCGTGCGCCTGATGAACGCCGGCTATACCCCCAACGAGATCGCCGACAAGATCCAGTTGCCGGATTCGCTGGCGTCGTACTTCGGCACCCGTGGCTATTACGGCGACCTGCGCCACAACGTCAAAGCGATCTATCAAATGTACCTGGGCGCCTACGATGGCAACCCCGCACACTTGAATCCGCTGGTGCCCAAAGAATCGGCAAAGCGCTACGTCGAATTGATGGGAGGCAACGCCAAAGTGGTCGAAGCCGCCCGCGTGGCCTACGACAAGGGCGAATACCGCTGGGTCGCCGAGCTGCTGGATCAGGCCGTGCTGGCCAAACCCGACGACACGGCCGCCAAGGAACTGCTGGCCCGCGCTTACGAACAGATGGGCTATCAGGCGGAATCGGCGACCTGGCGCAACAGCTACCTGACGGCGGCCATGGAGCTGCGCAACGGCCCGCCAGCCAAGGGCGTCAAACGCTCCGATCTGATCGAACTGATGAAGCAGACGCCCACCGAACGCTTCCTCGAAGCCATGGCCGCGAGCCTCGACGGGCCGGCGGCGGATGGCAAGAACTGGACATTCAATCTGGTGCTGACCGATACCAATGAATCGTTCGTGCTATGGATCGAGAACGCCGTGCTGCACTACCGAAAAGGCCCGTCGGCGGCGAACGCCAACGCAACGCTGACCGTCACCAAGGACCTGTTCGTCCAACTGCTGGGCGGCACCGCCGGACTCAAGGAAACGCTAACTTCCGATGATCTGAAAGTGGATGGCAGCAAGGTCGATCTCGTGAGATTTCTGGGGCTGCTGGAGAAGGCGCCGGGGAATTTCGCGATTGTCGCCCGTGCAGGAAACTGACCCACCGAGGCCATTGATCGACGGAACACGCGGTCGATGGCCTCTGGACGGTTACCCAAGAAAAATCCAATGAAAACCGGAGGCTCGGACAAAGTTTTCCATTGAGTTGTTCAGCATCCTGCGCAACCCGATCGCCGCGAAGCCATCCAGCGTATGGAAGTAGAATCAGCACCCGACCGCAACCTGGAACCCATCGTTTTCATCATCGATGATGACGCCCCTCTGCGCGAGGCCCTTGGCAGCCTGTTGCGCTCCATCGGCCTGCAAGTCGCGCTGTTCGGATCGGTCGCCGACTTCATGAAATTCGAGCGACCTGACCTGCCCAGTTGCCTGGTGCTCGATGTGCGATTGCAAGGCACCAGCGGGCTGGTCTTCCAGCAGGCGCTCGCCGACGCCAAAATCGGTCTACCGATCATTTTCATGACCGGGTACGGCGACATCGCCATGACCGTTCGCGCCATGAAAGCCGGTGCCGTCGACTTCTTGGAAAAACCGTTTCGCGAGCAGGCAATGATCGATGCCGTCGTCGCCGCGCATACGCGGGACAGGTCGCGCCGCGAGTGCGAACGCCGCCATCAAGAGTTGCTCACACGCCACGGGACACTGACGGTCAGAGAACAATCGGTGATGGCATTGGCCGTTTCGGGCCTGATGAACAAACAGATCGCCAGTGCCATCGGCCTGAGCGAGATCACCGTGAAAATCCATCGCAGCCAGGCCATGCGCAAAATGCGTGCGCAGTCGTTCGCCGATCTGGTTCGAATGGCCGAAAGTCTGGGTATCAACCATTAGATGTAAAGCTCTTGTTCAGCGCACATTGAAAGTTGTTTATATACGTTGGTATGACTTCTCCATACGCTGGAAGGATAAAACCAGACTTATGCAACATGGTTGATCCCTACCGCCAACAGTAAAATCCCTCCATCAAATGCAACGCCCTGCAAAGTCATTGACTTCGCGGTTTCCGTTCGCGCCGAAGCTTGTCCACCCACTTATTAACGCAGGGATGGCTGAACAACATGTATGACTTTTTTGAAGACTCGCATCGCGTGCTGAAGCTGTCCCACGTATTGCTGATCGGCGGTCTGGGCATGTTGATGGCGGGGATTTTCCTGGCTTATGTGTTTGACGCTCACCTGACCTTGCCCACGCTGGTCGGTGCGCACGGGATGACGATCCTCGGGCCGACCGCGATCAAGTTGGGTTATGTGATGCGCCTGATTGCACATAACCGAATTCGCCTGGCCACGCAGGAACATGGCATTCCTCATTAGAAGTAATCGATTGAATTAAAACCTGTCTGGTTGCACCCGGAAGTTCATTAACGAAATCCCACCACGACTCAGGATGATCACGATGAAAACTATTGGATTGGTATTACCCGTCGCCATTGTTTCAGCCACCTGGATAGTTGCCACTCATGCATTCGGCGCAAATTGCCTGCCCGACATGCCGGTTGCCAACAGGCAGGAAACCAGTGCTCCGGATTCAGAAACTTCATCAGTGCAACAGTACCGGGCCAGAAAGGCGCCTACGCAGATTGCCGAAGGGGGTTCGGATCGGCTGATGGAACGGCGCGTCGCCGAGGGCGGATCGGACCGACTGATCGAACGTCGCGTTGCCGAAGGTGGCTCCGATCGCCTGATCGAACGCCGTGTTGCCGAAGGCGGCTCCGATCGCCTGATCGAACGCCGCGTCGCCGAAGGCGGCTCCGATCGCCTGATCGAACGTCGCGTTGCCGAAGGCGGCTCCGATCGCCTGCTCGAACGCCGTGTTGCCGAGGGCGGATCCGATCGCCTGATCGAACGCCGGGTAGCCAGCAATCAGTACGACGCCGCGATGAACATGCGAATGCATTTCTCGATGGACTGACGTGATTTCACCGAAATCGATCCGCAGGATCAGGCAAGTAATCGGTAGAAATGCACTACAGGCTGTGCGAGCAATCCGGGAAGAATGGTCCTTCGACACATTCATCAAGGACTACTCCCATGCTCGTACACGCCTACGGTGCCCACGCCGGCGATAAACCCCTTGAGCCGATGCAGATCAATCGCCGCGCGCCGGCGGCCCATGATGTGCAGATCGATATCGCCTTCTGCGGCATCTGCCACTCCGACCTGCACCAGGTGCGCGCCGAATGGGCCGGGACGCAATTCCCGTGCGTACCCGGGCACGAGATTGTCGGCCGCGTGTCGGCGGTCGGCGCCCATGTGTCCGACTATAAGGTCGGTGATCTGGTGGGGGTCGGCTGCATCGTCGACAGCTGCAAACACTGCGACGACTGCGAAACCGGTCTGGAAAACTACTGTGACGGCATGATCGGCACCTACAACTTCCCGACCCCGGACGCACCGGGCTGGACCCTTGGCGGTTATTCGCAAAACATCGTGGTGCATGAGCGTTACGTGCTGCGCATCCGCCATCCTGAAGCTCAACTGGCCGCCGTCGCGCCGCTGCTGTGTGCGGGTATCACCACGTACTCGCCGCTGCGTCAGTGGAACACCGGGCCGGGCAAAAAGGTCGGTGTGGTCGGTATCGGTGGCCTGGGCCACATGGGCATCAAACTGGCCCATGCGATGGGCGCGCATGTCGTGGCGTTCACCACCTCCGAGTCCAAGCGCGAAGCCGCCAAGGCACTGGGCGCCGATGAGGTCGTGGTGTCGCGCAACGCCGAGGAAATGGCCGCGCACACCAAGAGCTTCGACTTGATCCTCAACACCGTCGCCGCGCCTCACGATCTCGACGCGTTCCTGGTGCTGCTCAAGCGCGACGGCGCCCTGACGCTGGTCGGTGCCCCCGCCTCGCCGCATCCGTCACCGAACGTGTTCAACCTGATCATGAAACGCCGGACCATTGCCGGTTCGATGATCGGCGGCATTGCCGAGACTCAGGAGATGCTGGATTTCTGTGCCGAGCACGGCATTGTTTCCGACATCGAGCTGATTCGCGCGGACCAGATCAACGCGTCCTACGAGCGGATGCTGCAGGGCGATGTGAAATATCGTTTTGTGATCGATAACGCGACGCTGGCTGGCTGAACCGTTACTCCGGCAACCCCGCCAACCGCAAACCTTCGGCAAACCGGGCAACATCTTCAGGCCGTTGAATGGGCAGCCACGCGCTCAGGCTGGACACCCGCAAAGTCGGATCCAGCTGACGCACCCGTTCCATGGCCTGCCCGGCTTTGTCGGTTCGCCCACTCAGCGCCTGGCTTGCGGCGATCAAGGCCGGCGCTGCCAATAGACTGGGCAGGTTTCCCTGCGCTTTCTCGGCCCAGGAAGCCGAGAGTTCAAAACGACCAGCGAAGAAGTGCGCCAGCGCCATGCCCACCTGCATGCGGAACATTTCCGGATCCAGCGGGCTCAGGCGCACGGCATGTTCGAGGTTGGCAATGGCGGCGTCGGTTTCGCCACGCAGGGCGCGCAGGATACCGCCGAGAAACCACGCTGGGGCCAGGTTGGGATTGAGCAGTCGAGCCCGATCGAGCAAGGCGATGCCACAGTCGACATCCCCGGTCAGATGGGCCAGGGCATGACCGCTGCGGGTCAGCGCCACGGCGTCGTCGCGCCCCAGCTCCACACCCATTCGCGCCAGCCGCGCACCTTCGGCGATTTCCCGAGGCCGGTCGGTCATCCAGCCGTTGAGCTTGCGCCAGAAGTGGCACCACGCAGCCATGCCATACGCCGAGGCAAATTCCGGATCCAGTTCAAGCGCCCGGTAGAACAGCGCCAATGACTGCTCGATCGCCTCACGGGTGCCGATATGCAGCTTGGCCGTACCACGCAGGTAATAATCGTAGGCATCGAGGCTGTCAGTGGGTTTGCGTTTGGCCCGCTCGATTTCCGCGCGCTCCAACTGCGGCGCGATGGCGCCCACGACGCTTTCGGCCACTTGATCCTGGAGTTCGAAAATATCGTCGAGCAGGCCTTCGAAGCGCTCGGCCCACAGGTGCGTTCCGCTGCAGGTATCAATCAACTGGCCGGTGATGCGGATCTTGTTGCCGCACTTGCGCACGCTGCCTTCCAGCACATAACGCACACCCAGTTCCTGACCGACACCTCGCGCATCCACCGCCCTGCCCTTGTAGGTGAAGCTGGAGTTGCGAGCGATGACGAACAGCCAGCGCAGACGCGACAACGCGGTGATGATGTCTTCGACGATGCCGTCGGCGAAGTAGTCCTGTTCGGGGTCGCCGCTGAGGTTCTGGAATGGCAGGACGGTGATCGAAGGCTTTTCCGGCAGGACAAGTGTCGCGGCCACCTCGGGTTTCGCAGGCGCTTCAGGCGTATTGACGGGGCTATCGCACGGGATGATTTCACCGACAAAGCGATAGCCCTTGCGCGGCACCGTGCGCACCAGACGTTGTTGCTCGCCGGTGTCGCCGATGGCCTTGCGCACCGCGTTGATGTGGCTGGTGATGGTCGATTCGGAAACGATCCGGCCACTCCACACAGCGCTCAACAATTCGTCCTTGCTGACCACCCGCTCGCGGTTGCTGACCAGCAGCAACAGCAGATCGAAGACCTGCGGCCCGACAGTCACAACCTCCCCGCGCCAGGTCAGTTCCCGGCGCTGCTGGTCGAGCACGTAGTCTTCAAACACGAATGGCACGGTGGCTGTTCTCTGGTCTGGCGCCCCCGACTCCGTGTTCGAGCGGGCGATTGTCGTGCGCTCAATGATACGGCAGACCCTGGGCCACCGCACCGGTCTGCACGCTGGTCTACGCGTCTGCCGACGGATTGGCCTGTCTGGACAGAAAACCAAGGCAAATCCAAGGTCACCACAAGGATTTGCTGAAGCGCCAACGGCATGCTCAACCCACATCGACAGCAATGGTTGCCGTCGGCAAGTGGAGAGATGCCATGAAGATCGTCGTTATCGGAGGCACCGGCCTCATCGGATCGAAACTTGTGAACAATCTGCGCGAACGCGGCCACGACGCCCGCGCCGCCTCCCCTAACACCGGCGTCAACAGCATCACCCGCGAAGGCCTGGCCGAAGCGATGGACGGCGCCCAGGTGGTGGTCGACGTTTCCAACGCCCCTTCGTGGGAAGACCAGGCCGTACTAGACTTCTTCGAGAACTCCACCCGCAACCTGCTCGCCGCCGAAGCCGCCGCCGGGGTTCGCCATCACGTGGCGCTGTCGATCGTCGCCAGTGAGCGCTCGCCTGCCAACGGCTACTTCCGCGCCAAGGTCGCGCAGGAGAACCTGATCAAGGCGTCGAGAATTCCGTACACCCTGCTGCGGGCCACGCAGTTCTTCGAATTTGTCGGCGGCATCGCCCAATCCGCCACCGTCGGCGAGGAAGTGCGCCTGTCCCCGGCGTTGATTCAGCCCATGGCTTCTGACGACGTCGCTGCTGCACTCACCGACGTTGCCCTGGCAGCGCCGATCAACGGCACGCAGGAAATTGCCGGCCCAGAAGCCATGCCGCTCGACGAACTGGTCCGGCGTTTTTTCCACGCCACCCACGACACCCGCAAAGTGATCCCGGACGTCCACGCCCGTTACTTCGGCGATGTGCTCGACGACCAGTCGCTCACCCCCGGCAGCAGCAATCCACGCCTGGGCCCGACGCGCTTTGAAGACTGGCTGGCGAAATCGACCCAGCGCTGAAACACCCCACCTAATTTGAAGGAGTATCGCCATGTTCAGCCGAATCCTGCTGGCCGCCACGTTTGCGGCCCTGTCGATTTCATCCGCCTCGGCCGCCGAGCCGCAGGGGGGCAAGGTCACCGTGGTGTTCGACCGCGCCCTGCCAAACGTTCCGGGCAAATCCATGCGGGGCGTGCTGGTGGAATACGCGCCCGGTGGATCTTCGCCGGCGCATTTTCATCCGAAGTCTGCGTTCATCTACGCCACGGTGCTCGAGGGCGCCGTGCGCAGCAAGGTCGGCGACGGGCCGGAGAAGGTCTACAAGGCCGGAGAAAATTTCGTCGAACAACCGGGAGATTTCCACGCGGTGAGCGCCAATGCCAGCACCACTGAACCGTCCCGTCTGCTGGCGGTGTTCGTGCTCGACAGCAGCGAGACCGACCTGGTCAAACCCGTCAAGCCGTAACCGATCCATTCGCCAATCCACCTTCGGCATCCCGACTGCCGGAGGTGTCGGCCTTGCGCAGGACCCCGAACATGAACGCGCCCCAGCCCACCACCGCCAGCACGGTGCAATCCGAAACGACGCCCGCGACACCGCACGAAGGCAAACGCAAGGCGGCAGGACTGCTGTTGTGCGCCGCCGCTCTGGCGATCGTGGCGGGCGGTTATGTCGTGCTGTACGGCGGCAAAAGTATTTCGACCGACAACGCCTATGTGCGTGGCGATGTCACGTCCCTGGCGGCCAAGGTCGCCGGCTACGTCACCACCGTCGAGGTGCGCGACAACCAGTCGGTGCAGAGCGGCGATGTGCTGTTTCGCATCGACGATCAGGACTATCGCGCCCGCCTCGCCCAGGCCGAAGCCAACTTCAAGTCGGCGCAGGCGCGCCTGAGCGATGTCGATGCCCAGACGCAACTGCAACATGCGCAGATTCGCCAGGCCGAGGCCGAGCGCCGCTCCGCCGCCGCGCAGATGAATCTCGCCGGCAAGACCCACGACCGCAACCGCAAACTGATCGCCAGCAATGCCGTGAGCATGGCGCTGGTCGATGAGACGGCGGCGGCCCAGACGCGCGCCTCTGCGGCGGTGGACGCTGCTTCGGCGTCGGTCGAGGCCCAGCGCCAACGCCTCGCCGTGCTGCTGGCCCAACGCGGCGCTGCCCTCGCCGCCATGGCCCAGGCCGAGGCATCACGCGATCTGGCACGGATCGACCTGGACAGCACCGTGGTGCGTGCGCCCGTCACCGGGGTGGTCGGTAACCGTCAGGTGCGGGTCGGCCGTTACGTCACGCCGGGGGTGGCCTTGCTCGACATCGTTCCGGTGCAGGACGTGTGGGTCGTGGCCAACTTCAAGGAAACCCAGCTGGAGCATATCCAGCCCGGTCAGCCGGTACGGATCACCGTCGACGGCTACCCCGACGACGCGCTGGAGGGCGTGGTCGACAGCTTTGCCCCCGGCAGCGGCTCGGCCTTCAGCCTGTTGCCGACCGACAACGCCACGGGCAATTTCGTCCGGGTGGTGCAGCGGGTGCCGGTGAAAATCCGCCTCGCCAACAACCCTTTGCCGGGGCGCATCGTGCCGGGGCTGTCGGCGCGGGTCGACGTGGAGCGTGGAGACGGGTCATGAACCGGTCTGCCGCAGCCCGGCCCGGCGTGTTGTTGATGATCGGCATTCTGCTGGCCAGCCTCACCGAAGCGATCGCCGGCACTGCGCTGGTGCTGGGCCGTAACGACATCATCGGTGACACCGCCGCCACACCTGACGAATTTGCCTGGCTGGACATCGGCTACACCGGGTTCAAGCTGATCGGTTTCCTTACGGCGTCGTGGCTGCTGGCGCGCTTCGCCCCGCGCAACGTCATCGTCGCTGCGACCCTGGCCATGGGGTTGGCCTGCGCCATCGCTGCCGGCAGCACGTGGCTCGATCTGCTGATAGCGCTGCGCATCCTGCAGGGTTTTGCCGGCGGCACACTGCTGGTGGCCGCTCAGGTGCTGATCTTTCGCAGCTACCGGCGCCAGCTGCAACCCGCGCTGCAAGCGCTGTTCGCCATCGGTGCAGTGGTCGCCTCCGCCGCGTTGACGCCCGCCCTGCAAGGCTGGCTGGTCGACAGCCAGTCATGGAACTGGATTTTCCTCAGCGTCGTGCCGCTGGCCATGATTGCCAGCGGACTGTTACTGATCACGGCCACCCCGACACCCGCCCGAGCCAGCCAGCATCCATTCGACGGTCTGGGCGTGCTGCTGAGCGCCACCGCCCTGCTCTGCTTCACCTACGTGCTCAGCCAGGGCGAACGCTGGGACTGGTTCGAAGCGCCGCGCATCGTCTGGCTGACGCTGGTCGGCAGCGCAGCTCTGCTCGGGTTTCTCGGCCAGCAACTGTTGATCAGCGGCAAAGGCGTGCTCGACTTCAGTCTGTTCAGGTCGAGCGATTTCTCGTTCGCCTTTATTGTCAGCTTCGTCGCAGGGGCAGCGCTGTTCGGCAGTGCCTACCTGATTCCGGCGTTTGCCGTGTCAGTTCTGGGTTTTACCCTCACCGAGGCCGGCCTGCTGCTGTTGCCCAGCGGCGCACTGTTTGTCGGCGCGTTGCTGATCGCGGCCTGGCTGATGCAGGCGCGCGGCGTGGCGCCGTTTGCCACGGTGCCGTTTGGCATCCTGATGATCATGATTGCCATGTGGCTGTTGTCCGGTTCGACCCGCGAAAGCGGCAGCGCAGACATGATGGGCGCCATCCTGCTGCGTGGGCTGGGGCTGGGCTTTCTGTTTCTGTCGATCACCCTGATCGCGTTCACTCACCTCAACAGCCGCAACCTGGCGGCCGGCATCGGTCTGTTCAATACCGGCCGGCAACTGGGCGGTCTGATCGGCGTGGCCGGGCTGCAAACGCTGATCGAACACGGGCATGCGGCCAACGCCGTGATCCTGGGCAGCAGCGTCACACCCGGCAGTCCCGCGCTCATCGAACGGCTGACAAGCACCGGCGCCTGGCTGACGGGCAAAGGCATGGAACCTGCGGCGGCGGCCCGTGCCGCGACCAGTCTGCTGGGGCGGACGGTGTCGGAGCAGTCGCTGGTGATCGCCTTCGACAGTGCGTTCATGGCAATGACGTTGCTGTTTGCGGTGGCGGCGCCGCTGCTGGTGGCGATCAAGATCGGCTTTGCGAAACACGCCGGATCAAACCATTGATCTTTCGCCCCACACCCAGTAAAAAACCGTCTTCCCTTTCCGCCCTTGCAAGGAGCAGCGGATGCTCGAGCTCACCACGCAACGCCTGGACCTGCGCACGATGGTCGAATCCGACTGGCCGCTGTTCCTCAGGCTGCATTCCGAGCCGCAAACCATGCAGTACGTGTTCGGTGAAATCGCCGAGGACCAGGTGCGCAAAGGCTTCGAGCATCGGCTTCCGGCCTGGGGGCCGCAGTCGGATCACTGGTTGTGTCTGGTGGTGACCGACAGGGCCAGCGGGCAGGAACTGGGCGTGACCGGATTTCGCATCCTGTCGCCGGGGCATGCCGAGGTCGGTTGCCTGCTGTTGCCGGAACATCAGGGCAAAGGCTTTGGCACCGAGTCGCGCCAGGCGATCATCGACTATGCCGCCGCCATCGGCCTGGACTCGTTGGAGTCGACCGTGACCGACGGTAATATCGCGTCCTGCAAGGTGTTGGAGAAATGCGGTTTTGTATTCGAGCGCCGCGTGCCGCAGGCCTATCAGATTGGAGATCAGTGGTTTGACGACCTGATCTACCGCTATCAAATCAGCTGACCCCCGTTTTATCAGCGACCGCCAAGGAGGCCCTCGTCGTGAATCCTTATCAATGCCTGCCACCCCGCGCTTTCTGGCGCACCGCCGTGGCTGACAAGCCCGCGCTGAACATCGATCAACTGTGGACGCCACAATTCGAGATCGGCAACAAGGACGCCATCGTCACCGCCGGCTCATGTTTCGCCCAGCACATCGGCCGGGCGCTGGTAGAGCGCGGCATGAACTGGCTGGATGCGGAACCGGCCCCGGCCGAACTGCCCGCAGCCGACTGGAAGGCCCACAACTACGGGGTGTTCTCGTTCCGCACCGGTAATCTGTACACCCCGGCGATGCTGTGCCAATGGCTGGAATGGGCGCTGGGCGTGAGCCTGCCGCCCGACGAAACCTGGGCCCATGACGGGCGTTTCTTCGACCCGTTCCGCCCCGCCGTGGAGCCCGACGGTTTTGCCTGCGAGGACGCGCTGTTCGCATCGCGCGAAGCCACCCTCGACGCCATCCGCACCGCCCTGCGCCGGGCCAAAGTGTTTGTGTTCACCCTCGGCCTGACCGAAGCCTGGCAAAACCGCCAGACCGGTCTGGTGTATCCCGTGTGCCCCGGCACCGTGCGCGGCACTTTCGATCCGCAGCTTCACAAGTTCTGCAATTTCGGCTTCATGGACACCTATGGCGACATGGTCCGGGCGCTGGAGTTGATGCGTTCGATCAACCCGCAATTGCGCGTTCTGCTCACCGTGTCACCGGTGCCCCTGACGGCGACGGCCACAGGCGAGCATGTACTGAGCGCCACCACCTATTCCAAATCGGTCCTGCGTGCCGTCGCCGGGCAGCTGTGTGAAGACCTGCACGACGTCGACTATTTCCCCTCCTACGAAATCATCACCGGTACACCGTTCAAGGGCGCGTTCTACCAACCCAACCAGCGCGAGGTCACGCCCGAAGGCGTGGCGTTCGTCATGCAGCAGTTTTTTGCCGGGCTCGACGCGGTTCAACCCGTGCACACGCCGGCCAGCGTCCCCTCTACCTGCATATCCAGCGAGGAGCTTGTCTGTGAAGACGCCGTGCTCGATTACTACGCCTAGGTTTCTGCTGCTGGGCGACTCCCATGCCGGGGTCATCGGCAAGGCGGCGCAGGCCCGCGGGTTGCCTTTCAGCGGCGGGCCGCTGGGCACCGGCAGGGATTTTGCGGTCGATTTTTTCAGCCTGACCCGCCATGACGTGGTGTTTCGGGAGGCCGAGATGGAGCGCCTGTATCGCCAGGCCCTTGAGCCGTTCGAAGTGCCGCAACTGGCGAAGGTCGGTGTGCCGCTGGTGAGTACCATTGGCCTGGGCCTGCACTACCTCGCCACCGCGCCGAACTGGACGTGTTACCAGACCCCGGACGGCGAGTTCGACGAAGGTTTTCTCGCAGGTCCCCTGTTCAAATCCATTGTCGACACGCTGTCCGGACCTGCGCTGGCGTTCTATGAACAGGCCCGGGCGATGAAGCTCAAGGTGTTCGCCATACTGCCGCCGCAGCGGGTGCCGGAATTGTCCGACTCGCGAGTGTTCATGGCGGCGCAGACGCTGCTGATCGAGCGCCTGCAAGGACTCGGCATCGAGCTGATCGACGTGCGCGCAGCGGCGAACGATGAGCAGGGTTTTCAGCGATCGGCGTACTGCGAAGTGGATGACCCGCTGCACGGGAATCAGGCGTTCGGCGAGTTGATCGTCGAGCAACTGCTCAGACAAGGAATTTAGACCCGAACCTGTGGGAGCGAGCTTGCTCGCTCCCACAGAGGGATTTTCAGGGGCATCACGCCTTCGGCTGAGTCCCCAGAATCGTCACCCGCTCGCCATACCGCGAGTGCGGGAAATAATCCCAGACCGCATGGTGCTGGGTGCAGCGGTTGTCCCAGAACACCAGCGTATTCGGCGCCCAACGTACGCGGCAGCTGAGGACCGGTTCGCGGGCGACCAGATCGAACAGCATGTTCAACAGCACCTGGCTTTCGCCGCCGGACAACTGGACGATGTGCGACGTGAAACCTGAATTGACGAACAGCGATTTGCGCCCGGTTTCCGGGTGGCGAACCACCACCGGGTGTTCGGTTTTCGGCAAGTTGGCCGGCGCCTCATAACCCTTCCATGGGATCGCGCCGTCGTGGATCGCCGTCAGTTCGCCAAGAAACTGCTGCATCGTCGGCGACAGCATTTCCAGCGCCAGGTGCATGTTGGCGAACAGCGTATCGCCGCCGGTGCCGATGGCCGGGGTTTCCTTGACGTACAGCATCGAACCCATGGACGGCGCCAGGTCGGCGGTGCCGTCGGTGTGCCAGGTTTCGCCGGCCACGTAGCGCGATTGCGCATTGGCGCGGATCACCACCAGTTCCGGGTCATCGCCGTCGATGTCTTCCACCGGCAGCGCCCGCAGCTCACCGAACAGCCGGCCAAACGCCTTGTGCTCGTCCACGGTCAGATGCTGGTCGCGGAACACCACCACGTGGTTCTCCAAAAAGGCCCGGCGGATTTCTGCGAGCTGCTCGTCGCTCAGCGGTTGCGACAGATCGACGCCGCCGATCTCGGCCCCGATGATCGGCGTGATTCGCTCGACCGTGATGTGCTGATACGGTGCGCGCCGTTCTGCGGCGATGCGCTCGATTGCCTTGAGTGCCAACTGATCCATGTTCCCTCACCTTTTTTATTGGAACGACACCGATGACTGCTCGCGCAGCGAGCGCGGGCGCATGTCGATCCAGTGTTCGTTGATGTAATCCAGACAGATTTGGCGTTCGCCGCGCATCCCCGCCTCGCTCCAGCCGCTGGCCATCGGCTTGCCCGCCGGCCACAGGGAATACTGGCCCTGAGCGTTGATCACCACATCGAATTGCAGTTGTGCGTCATTCATGTCGTTCTCCTGTTGAACGGGATTGCAGCGTGGCCAGGCTTCGCTCGAGCCCGGCGGCGAGTTGGTTGAGTGCGGCATGCCGCTGTTCGTCGCTCGAAGCGCAAGCCCCGACGTAAACCCGCACGGATGCCCCGCAAATCTGCGCGCAGGTGTCTGCGTCTTCGTCCGTGAAGGCCCGGGCCGACACTTCGGCGTTGGCGCTGGCATGGGCCTGGGCAAACGCGTTGGCGGCGGCCTCGGTATTCAGTTGCGCGTAGTACTCGGCGAACGCCTCGGCATCGCCGAAGTGCTCGGTAATCATGGCGCTGTTGGCAGGTGCGAGGCCGTAGGTCAGCGCACTGGCATGGGCCTTGGCGTACGCCGCGTCGTAGGCGTAAGCCTTGCGATACAGCGCCAGCAACACCGGTTTGAGCGTGGCCCGCCATTCTCCCTGACGCCCGATCACGCCGAGCGCCGCTCGCTGATGCAGGCTTTGCAGAGCGAGCAGCGCTTGCTGATGTTCTGGCAAGGCTTCGCCGAGCATCGGCATGACCACGTCGGCCTCCCAGAGATGAAACAGCTGAAACGGCACCTGTCCGTGGAATCGGCTCAAGCGCAGACGCAAGGCCTCCTCCGGTTCGGCTTCGCACAACACCTTGGTCAGGGCCAGCCACCATCGCGGCATCAAGATCGGTTCATTCATGGCGCCGGCTCATCCGTACCGATCACCTCGGCCAGCAACCGCGCCCAGCGGCCCGCCACGATGCCGTAGTGATCGGTGTCCAGGGTTTGCCAGCTGCGCAACTGCGGCAGCAAGGCGTGCCAGTTGCGTTGCAGGTCGTCCGGGTTCCAGTCGTTGCCCAGCCCATAAGGATTGGCGTGCCCGGCGATGAATAGCCGCACCGCCGTGGTCGCCAGCACCGGCGGCTGGAAGTCGATCATGCTGATCATGTTGTTGCGGCAGCACACCGTCAGCCGTTGCAGATACGCCTGACGCTCTTCGGCCATGCTTTGCCCTTCGACATCCGGCCAGCGCTGGGCAAATTCGCGCTGGAACACCTGCTCGATGGTCTGTTCGTCGATCCCGGCCAGTTCCGCACCGGCATCTGGCGCGGGCGGGTCAATCAGGTACAACAACGGCTGCCTGAATCCGTCAGTCTGGGCCTGATGACACAAGGCCTGCGCCACCCACGCACCGAACGACCAGCCTGCAAGACGCCAAGTGCTACCGTGCGGAAGATGTTCCTTGATCGCCTCCAGATACCAGAGTCCACGCTCCTCCACGCTGATGTTCGGCAACTGCGGCAGGCGCAGCGCCGGGTCGGCGATCACGCACACGCCCAACTCCGCCGGCAGCGCCGACACCAGTTCCCTATAGGCCTGAACATCGCCGCCCACCGGGTGGATCAGGTACAGCCAGTCACGCCCGGCTCCGGCATGCCATTGATCGATCCGCACTGCGTCGCGCCAGCCGTGGGGCACTTCTTCAACCGTAGCGGTCGAGACCAGTCCCAGCACCTCGCTCAGGCTGACCTTGTGGCTGAATTGCGACAGCTGGAACACTTCACCGGTGGCCGCTTGCAGTTCGTCGATCAGGTCGAGCAGCGTCAGCGAATCAGCGCCCAGGTCGTACAGCGAATCGTCATCTTCCAGCTCGGCCACACCGAGCCACTTGCACAGGCACTCACGCAAACGCGTCGAAAGATCCACGCCCTTCGGCGCCTCGACCGGGGTGGCCACAGCACCGTGACGAACCGGATAAAACCGCCGCGCCGTGTCGATGCCGGTGGTGGAGATCAGCAGTTGCGGCAGCTGGGTCGCCATCGCCAGATCGAACACCCGACAGCCCTCTTCGGCCGACAACCCCACCGTCAGATGCTCCAGATGCGCGGCGTCTGCGCCGTTACTGGTGGTGGCCATGCCGATGTCGCGCCAGATGTCCCAGTTGATTACGAGGCGCAGGCAAGTGTCGGCGGGGTTCGGGCGATAGTGGGTGAAACCGTCGAGCACCCCGCTGGCCGCTGCGTAGTCCAGATGCCCCGCGCCGCCGAACAGTGCCGACATCGACGAGCAGTACAGGACAAAATCCGGTGTCAGGTGTTCGATCAAGGCTTCGACCGCCAGCATGCCGCGAGTTTTGGCGGCCATCGCCTCGGCCATTTGCCGGGCATCGCGGTGACGAATCAGGCTGCCTGCACCGACGCCCGCCGCGTGAATCACCCCGCTCAGGCGACCGTAGCGTACGGCCAGTTGATCGAGAGTCTGTGGCCAGCGCGGCAGGTCAGCGATGTCCGCTTTGATGCAGTCGATACGCGACGTGTACGCCGCCAGTGACTCAGGCAATTGCCCTTGGCGCGAAATCAGCACTACACGGCGCGCGGGTGCCTGTAGCAGGTGTTCGCACAAGGTGCGGCCGATGCCGCCGCTGCCGCCCAGCACCAGAAACGTGCCGTCTTCTGGCAGAAGTCCGGTTGTGGTTGTTGGGCCGGTTATTGGCTGGGGCATCAAGCGTGGCTGCCACAGGTAACCGTCGCGCACTGCCATTCGCCGAGGCAATGAAACCGGATCGGCAAGCAACGCTGCCAACTCGCCGGCCTGCGCTTCGAGGCGCGACGACGGCAAATCCAGCCAGTGGCAACGCACCGGGTATTCCTGCGGCACCACTTCGGTGATGCCGGCCAGCGCTGCCAGCTCGGGACGTCGCACTTCGCCGTCCACCGGACATGCCTGCCATGACATCAACCAGAGCCGCAGCCGTGTCGTGCGCGGGGTTTGCCCCCAGGCCTGCATCAACGCACTGACCGTGTCCAGACAGGCCCACTGCGCCAGATCCAGCGATTGCTCGTTGACCGCGCCCGACACCGCCAGCGGCAAGGCGTGCAGCCAGTCGAGTTCGCCGAGTTCAGGTTCTGCGACCTCGGCGAGCAACCGGTTCAGGGCTTCGGTGTCCAGCGGATCGAGCTCGAAACGGTCCGGGCTCAAGCGCTTGAAACCGTTGCCGGTGCGCACTTGAATCACGCGTCGGTACACAGCGTTCAAGCTCGTCAGCAATGTCGATTCCGGCGCCACATGGCTGCACAGAATCAGCACCTCACGGGATCCGACCGTCGCTGTCGCGCTCAGGCGCCGGGTGCGCAGCCACTGACGTTGGTGAAACCAGTCCGTCAGCGGTTGTCGCTCAAGGGCTGTCGCGTCAGGTTGGTTAGCCACGAGAGTCTGGAAACGATACGGCTGAAGATCGAACGACGACGGCGGCAGATCCCAGGGCGGCGGTGCCGAGCGCTGCGGCCATTGGATATTCGCGCCTTCGTACCAGGCGTCCAGCAGTTCCTGCGGCGATTGATCACGCGAGATCAACTGCGCACTTGAGACCGTGACCTCTTTGATCGCTGTTGGCTGCAACGGAATGTCGTCACTCGGCAGGCAGACCATCCCGAAGCGCCAGCGCAGTTGCCGGCGACCTGACTGCAAGTGCCGCAACAACGCGGTGTGCTGCTCAGAATTCTTTTGCAGATATTCACGAATCACCGCGATATCGCGCAGCAACTCCGCCCGGCTGTGAGCCGAGATCATCAACAGCGGCAACGTTTCCTCGCCCCCTTCCTGCGCCGTGGGGGCAGCACCAACAATGACATGCGCATTGGTCCCGCCAATCCCGAAACTGCTGACACCGGCCAGTCGCCGCCGCCCTTCCGGCCATGGCCGGGACGTGGTCGGCACGTAGAATGGTGAATGCTCCAGATCGATCTGCGGGTTGATCCGGCCAAATCCGAGGTTCGGCGGCAGCACGCCATGGAACACCGCAAGACTGGCACGAATCAGCCCGACCACCCCCGCCGCCGCGCCCAGATGACCGATCTGGCTTTTCACTGAAGCCAGCGCGCAATGGCCGGCCGGTGCGTCACCGAAAGCCTTGGTCAACGCCGCAACCTCGATCGGATCGCCCAACAAAGTGCCGGTGCCGTGGGCCTCGATGTAGCCGATGTCGGCACCGGTCAACCCGGCGCGGCTCAAGGCATCGCGGATGACCGCGCTCTGCCCGGCCACCGACGGTGCGGTGTAACTCATCTTGGCCCGGCCATCGTTGTTCAACGCCGAGCCTTCGAGCAGCGCATAGATCCTGTCGCCGTCGGCCCGCGCCTTGGCCAGCGGTTTGAGCACCACGACGCCGTAACCACTGGCGCCAAGGGTGCCGCTGGCGTCATCGCTGAACGGACGACACAGACCATCGGCGGAGAAGATGTGCTGCGAGCGATGCCGGTAGCCCTCGGTCAGGGTCGGGTCGATCAACACCCCGGCCGCGAGCATCACGTCACTGTCCCCCTGCCGCAGCATCGAACTGGCCAGGTGCACGGCGATCAGCGAACTGCCGCAAGCGGCCTGCACGCTCAAGGCCGGGCCGTTGAGGTCCAGGTGATACGCGGCCTTGGTCGCCAGAAAATCCTTGTCGTGGTGCAGCGCCAGTTGAAAACCGTCCGGCAGATCGTCTTCGGCGGTTTCGCGCAGCATCTGCTGGAAGTACGTGGTTTCGCCGCAACTGGCGATCAGACCGATGCGCGGGCCATCCGCCGATGGAACGATGGCCGCGTGTTGCAGGGCCTGCACGCACGCCATCAGCAGATGCCGCTGTTGCGGGTCCATCAGCCGCGCTTCCTGGCGGCTGATGCCGAAGTACTCGGGATCAAAATCGAGCATGCCCGCCAACTGACTGCGGGCACCGACCAGGCCTTCTTCAGCAGCAAAATGCTCGATGCCCAACCCGTTGCCTTGCACCATTGCCCAGAACTCGGACAGGTTCTGCGCCCCGGCCACATTGACCGACATGCCGATGATCGCCATCGGCTGATGGCCTGCATCGGTCTGCCGTACACGCTCCACCACGTCAACCGGCGCGGTCGACAGATGCGCCGCCAAACGCCGCACCGTAACGTGTTCGAACAGGTCGGCCATCGTCACCTTGTGCGGCAGCACTTCGGCGTAACGGCCATGCAAACGCATCAGACCGAGGCTGGTGGCGCCGGCCTCGAAGAAGGTCTGCTCCGGCTCGATGTCACGGCCGATCACGGCCTGGAACAACTCGCTCAGTTGCCGCTCCAGCGCACTCAATTGAACAACCGGTTGTGGCGTGCTGCGCCGCTCCAGCGCCTCGCCCAGATTCGGCAAAGCCTTGCGGTCGATCTTGCCACTGGGGGTCCGTGGCCAGCGGTGGATCCGTCGGTATTCATCGATTCGCACATGGGCCGGCAGCAATCGCACGACCTGACGATCCAGCGCTTGCGACGTTGCAGGTTGGCCATCGAGTTGCAGCCAGGCGATCAGCCGTGGCGGATCGGCCTGAACGGCGACCACCGCGTTGACCACTTCCGGCACTTGCATCAGCGCCGCCTCGATCTGCCCCAGTTCCAGACGATGGCCGCTGAGTTTGATCTGCTGATCGTCACGTCCGAGATAATGCAGGCAGCCCTGGGCATCGGCCCACGCCAGATCGCCGGTGCGGTAGTACAAACAGCCGTCTGCCAGCTCGCCAAACCGCGCAGCGTTCAGGGCAGGATCAGCCAGATAGCAACGGGCAACCATCGGCCCAGCGACCAGCAGATAGCCGCGACTGCCGATCGGCACCGGGCGGTCGTGTTCATCCACCAGCAGCAACCGCGCATTGCCGACGGCATGGCCGATCGGCGCGCGCAACGGCCAGTCCCGCGCCACGGGCGGCAGGCGCAAGGCGCTGACCACATGGGTTTCAGTCGGGCCATAGTGGTTGAACAGCGAGGCCTGCGGCATGCCGCCGAACCAGTTACGCAGCGCATCGGTGCAGAGCAGCTGCTCGCCGGCCGTGATCACCTCACGCAACGCCGACGGGTAAATGCCCCGGGCCACGGCGGTTTGCGCCAGATGCTGCAAGGCCACGTATGGCAGGAACAGCCGCTCGATCCGCGCCTCGACCATGTAATCCAGCAACGCCTCGGCATCCTGACGCCAGCGCGGCGTGATCAGGTGATAACAACCGCCGCCGCACAGGGTGCTGAAAATCTCCTGGAACGACACATCGAACGACAGCATCGAGAACTGCAGGGTCACCGCTTTCGCCGGCAACTGCCCTTCGGTGCGCTGCCATTGCAGCAGATTGCACAGGGTGCGCTCGGACACTTGCACACCTTTCGGCGTGCCGGTCGATCCGGAGGTGAACAGCGTGTACAGCGGCCGTTCGCCGGCGTGGCGCGGACGTTCGAACGATCCGGCATCGGCGTGAAGATCGACCCGATGCGTGGCGAATCGTCCGGCGTTCAGGTCATCGAGTGGGGCCGCCGTCGTGTCGCTGAACAGCACGCAATGCGGCTGCGCCTGCTCCAGCACCTGACGCTGGATCGCCACCGGGTAAGCAGGATCCAGCGGCACGGCGGTCAGGTTGAGTTTGGCCAGCGCCAGCAAGGCGACGATGTGTTCCACCGAGGCGTCGAGGATCAGCACGACATGCAGCGGCGCGTTCTCGGTCGGCAAGGGATGACGCTCAATCAGGGTGGCCGCCAGAGTATTGGCCAGCGCATTCAGTTCGCCATAGCTGAGGCGGTGCTGGCCTTGAACCAGCGCGACCGCCTCCGGCGTGGAATGCACTTGATGCTCGAACCCATCCGCCAATGTGTTGAACGGCAGCGCAATCTGCGGACCTTCGCTGGCGGGTGGCAAACCAAGTCGATACGGACCCAGCAAATCGTCGAGCGTGGCCGCCGGGCTTTCCAGCAACAGGTCCAAGCCTCGGCGGAACAGTGCGCTCACCGCCCGCACCTGTTCGGCATCGAAATAGCTGCACTGATATTCCCACCAGCATTCCAGTTGCGACCCGCTCCCCACCATCAACAACGTCAGCGGACACTTGGCGTGCAACTGCTCGTTGAATTCCAGCGTGGCGCGCAGGCTGGAATCGGTCAGCGCCGCGTAATCGGTGTTTTCCAGCACGAACATGAAATCGAACAGCAAAGGGTTAGACGACAGCCGCAGGTCTTCCACCAGATCCGCCAGCGCCACGTCCTGCAACGCCAGCACTTCGCGCACGGTGGCGGTCTGTTTGCGCAACTGCTCGTTCAGGGTCAATACCTGTTCGACGGCGGTGGGGATCAGCACGGTGTTGGCAAACATGCCGACGGTGTCTTCGAACTCCGCCAGCGGCCGGTTGGACACCGGGCTGGCGATCCGTGGCCGCTCGCACCCGGTCAGGGCGTACAGGCTCCAGGCGAAGACACTGAACAGCACTTCGAAACGGGTCAGTCGTTGCTGGGTGCAAAAGCGTTCGAGGGCCGCGCTGCGGAGAGTGCCCAAGGGTTCCCGGTGCAACCGGGCGTCCGGGCTGATTTCGCGCATTGGCATCAATGCAGGTGACGGTTCTTCCTGACGGCGATGCAGCTCGGCGAGTGCGCGGCGCTGGTCGCGATAATGCGGATCGACGCTCCACTGACGCTGCCACTGGCCAAATTCCAGTGTTGTCAGTCGAGCCGCCGGTTGCGGGCTGCCGTGGCCTTGCAGAGCATCGGTGTAAAGCTGCGTCAGGTCGTCGAACAGCAGGTTCACCGACCAACCATCGACGATGATGTGATGCAGGTTCAGCAACAGCCGGCAGCTGCCATCGGCGAACGGCAACAGCCAAGCCTGAAACAGGTTCGGGGTGGTCAGGTCGAACGGCGCGGTGAAGATCAGCTCGGCGAAGGCGTGCCAGTTGTCCTCGGTGAAATGCCCGACTGCGAAGGTGCGACAGGTCGGCCCCTGCTCGGCAATTACCTGATCGAGTCCATCGGCACCGGGTGCAAAAGCCGTGCGCAACCCCGGATGACGCTGTACGAGACGACCTACGGCCTCAGTCAGTGCCGCGACATCAACGCCCGCCGCCAGGTGCAGAATCAGCGGCACGCTGTAGGCGCTCGAGGTGGGCGAGCGTTGTTGCAACAGCCACAAGCGGCGCTGTTCGGCGGTGGCTGGCAGGCGTTTGGCGTTACTGATCGGAGGCGCAGGTGGGTAGATCGAATCGCAGTTCCGCTCACCGGTCAGTTGTTCGGCTAGTGACGAGAACGGCTCGTTGAGCACCGTGTCGAGAGCGATCTCGCGCTGCCAACGAACACGAATTGCCGAACGCAAACGCATGGCCTTGAGCGAATCGCCACCACTGCCCAGCCAGTCATCCTGTGTACTCAGGGCCGGTTGGCCGAGCAGCGAGCGGGCCTGACTCAGCAACCAGTCCAGCGCCGGTGAAACGCTTTCGTTATCCGTAGCCGCCAGGACTGGATGCCACGGACTCAACCCCTGCGCCAGCAAGCCGTCACGGTCGATCTTGCCATTGGCCGTCAGCGGCAGGCGCTCCAGCAGGAACAACTGATGCGGCCGCATATACGGCGACAGTTGCGCCCGCAGATGGTTTTCGAAGACGTGATAATCCAGATCCCCGCGCGGCACGATGTACGCCAGCAACTGATGATCTTCAGCCGCCTGACGCCGGGTGCAGACGTACACCTGCGCCACGCCCGGATGCTCCAGGATCCGTTGCTCCACCTCCCCCGGCTCGATCCGGAAGCCGCGAATCTTCACTTGCCGGTCGACCCGCCCCAGGTACTCGATCAAGCCTTCGGCATTGCGCCGCACCAGGTCTCCGGTGCGGTAATGCACCTGCGCACCACCGTCGAGGTCGGGCAAACGAACAAACTGACGGGCGGTTTCTTCGGGCCGGTTGCGATAGCCACGGGCAACACCGCTGCCACTCAAATACAGCTCGCCCACCTCGCCCGCCGGCACCGGACGTTGCTGCTCATCCAGCACCAACACGCCGGTATCCGGCAACGGTCGGCCAATCGGCGCCGAGTCACCGGCAAAGTCGCGGCTGATCGGCCAGCACAAGGCAAACGTGGTGCACTCGGTGGGGCCATAGACGTTGAAAATCCGGCAGCGGCTCTCAGGATTGGTCCGATACCATCCGCGTACGGCGGCAGCGCTGATCTGCTCACCGCCGATCAGCACCTGCCGCACGCTGGAAAAACACGACGGCCACTCGGCAATCAACGTGTTGAACAGCGACACCGTCATGAACAGGTTGTCGACCTGTGTTCGCTCCAGAACTTCGGCCAGACGTCGCGCATCCAGCACGTCCTCGTCGGCGATCATCACGCAGCAACCGCCGTTGAGCAGCGGCGCCCACAGCTCGAAACTGCACGCATCGAACGCCGGGTTGGACAGGCAGGCAAACCGGTCCGTCGGGCGAATCTCGATATAGCCGTCGCTGTGCGCCAGCCGCAGCAAGCCGCGTTCACCCACCTCGACCGCTTTCGGGGTGCCGGTGGTGCCCGAGGTGTAGAACAGGAACATCACCTCGGCGAAGTCTTCGGCCAGTGTTTGCGGCGGAGCGTCCGGCTGATCGAGCAAGGCCTCGACGCTGGTTTGCCACAAAGAAGGCGACCACAGCGGTTCTTCATCCAGGGTAATCAGGCCGACACACGCCGCATCCGCCAGCATCAACTCCCGACGCTTGCGCGGGCTCGCTCGATCCAGCGGCACCACCACTGCACCGACCTTCAACGCGCCGAGAATCGCCGCCATCCATTGCCAGCAACGCGGCATGCACAACGCCAGCGACTGGCCGGGTTCGACACCGCGCGCCAGCAATCCTCGGGCGATACGTTCGCTGGCGCTGGCCAGTTCCGCGTAAGTCAGCGTGAGCGACTGATCGATCACCGCCGGAGCTTGCGGATTACGCCGCACTTGCTCGGCAAAACGCGTGAGCAATGGCAAGTCTTTGGACGCACTCATCATTTCGCCTCCTGCGCGTCGAAGCGTTGCAGCTCCTGACGGATGATTTGCGAGACCCGATGGATTTCAGCGCTTTCGAGCATGTCCCAGTGCCCGCCGCTGACCAGTTTCGCCAAATAGCCGTGGCCTGCGCGGCGTCGCCAGAAGCCGCGCAGTTCATGCAATTGATGGCGGCTGAAGTCTTCCCGCGCCTGAATCAGCACCACGCGACCGGCGCGCGGCGCGCACGCATAGGCGGCCATGGCCAGCCGGTTGTGGTTGTAGATGTTGAAGTAGCGTTCGACCTGGGCGTCTTCGATGCCGGGATACATGCCGTTGAAACGCACCAGCTTGTCGCGGAACTCGGCCATGTCCACGGTGCCGATCTGCTCGCGGAAACCCGGATCGTCGCTGCCCTGGGTGTCGAGCACCACCACCGTCACCTGACGATGCCCCGCCGCCGTCAACCGCCGCGCCATTTCATAGGCCACGAGGCCACCGAACGACAGCCCGGTGAGGATCAGCGGTTGCTGCGTCAGCGGCTCGATCTGGCGCAAGTAGGCCTCGGCCATCGCTTCGACTGTCGGCTCGGTGCTCTCCCCCGGATTCAGCCCCGGCGATTGCACCCCATAGACGCCGGTTTCATCCGGCAGCACCTTGGCCAGCGACAGGTAACAGAACGCCGTGCCGCCCGCCGGGTGAATGCACACTACGTTGTGCTGGCCGCTGCCACGACGGAATTCGATCAGGTTGCTCTGGGCCAACGCCGGATTGGCCCCGACCCGCAACCAGCCGCCCAGCGCCTCGATGGTCGGGTAGCTGAGCACCACGCGCACCGGCACTTCGACCGCGAACTGCTGGCTGATTTCATGGGCCATTTTGATAGCAGCAATGGAGGTGCCGCCGACATTGAAGAAGTTGTCGCGAATGCCGATCTGCGGCGCCAGCAACAGGCTTTTCCAGATCTGGTACAGCGCCAGTTCGATGTGATCGCGCGGGCTGCTCAGGTTGACCTGACGGTTGACCATTTCTTCGTCCGCCAATGCCGTCAGCGAGGCGCGATCAACCTTGCCGTTGGCGGTCAGCGGCAAGGCGTCGAGCCACAGATAGCTGCCGGGGATCACCGCTCTGGGCAACGTCGTCGCCAGATGGGCGTGCACCGCTGCTTCGTCCACGGGTTCGGCCACCACGCAACAAGCCACCAGCCGCTGATCCTGCGCCGCTTCACCGACCATCAACACTACGGCGCTGCGGATGCCGGGAAACGCTTCGAGCCGGGCTTCGATTTCACCCAGCTCCAGACGCACGCCGCGCAGCTTGACCTGGAAGTCGTTGCGACCCAGAAACTCCAGCTGACCGTCCGGGCGGTAACGCGCCAGATCGCCGCTGCGATAGAGGCGATCGCCTGCCACGAACGGATTGTCGATAAAGCGTTCGGCGCTGAGCTGCGCCAGCCCCAGATAACCCCGGGCCACGCCGACGCCGCCAATATGCAGATGCCCGGTCACGCCCACCGGCACCGGTTCATCGCGGTCATCGAGAACATAAAAGCGGTTGTTGGAAATCGGCCGGCCAATCGGCAGTTGCCGGGCCGGGACCTCGGCGCCGGGCTCCAGGGTCCAGATGCTGTTGATCACCGTGGTTTCGGTCGGGCCGTAGACGTTGTGCAGCCGCGCATGGGGCAGACGTTCCTGAAAGCGCCTCGCAAGGGCTGGCGGCAGTTCACCGCCGCCGCTGAACACATCGGTCAGCGACGTACACTGGCTGACCTCGTCGACTTCCAGAAACAGCTGCAACATCGCCGGTACGAACACCAGCGCCGTAACCTGCTGCTCGCGCACCTCGCGGGCCAGATACGCCGGTTCGTAATGCCCGCCGGGCCGTGCGATCACCAGCCGTCCGCCGGTTGCCAGCGGCCAGAACGTCTCCCACGCGGAGGCATCGAAACCGAACGGGATCTTGTGCAGCATCGCTCCCGCTTCGCCGCAGACCTGCAAACACCACAGCAGCAGGTTGCTCAAGCCACGATGAGCGACCATCGCGCCCTTGGGCAACCCAGTGGTGCCGGAGGTGTAGATCACGTAGGCGAGATGGTCAGGGTTAACGCCGACATTGCGTGGATCGAGATTGTCGGCAGACAACGACGACCAGCTCGCGGCGTCCTTTTCGAGGTCGAGGATTGGCGCTTCCCAATTCGATCCTTGCACGGCCTGACGCAAGATTCCGTGCGCCGAACCGAGGGTCAGCAGCACCGCCGGTGTGCTGTCGCCGAGCATATGGCTCAAGCGACCCAACGGATAATCCGGATCCAGCGGCACGTAGGCGCCGCCGGCCTTGAGCACCGCCAGCAGCGCCACCGGTAATTCCAGCGAACGCTCGATGCACACCGCCACGCGCACATCCGGGCCGACGCCCAAGGTGCGCAGATGCCGCGCCAGTCGGTTGGCCCGGGCATTGAGTTCGGCGTAGCTCAAGGATTCGCCCTCGAATACCACCGCGCAGGCCTGAGGGTTGCTCGCGGCCTGCGCTTCAACCAGTTGATGCACGCAGGGCACCGCTTGCGTCAGTGGCGCGGCGCGGTTGAAGTCCACAAGCACTTGCTGACGCTCCGCCTCGTTCATCAAAGGCAAGGCATTGATCGGTTGCTTGGCGTCGGCGGCGATCTGTTCGAGCAGGTGACGGTAGTGCCCGCTCAGGCGTTCGATGGTTGCGATGTCGTAGAGGTCGGTGTTGTATTCCACCAGCAAGTCCAGCCGCCCTTCCCGCTCGACCCATTCGAACGCCAGATCGAACTTGGCCGTGGCACTGCTGGTGCCGTACGGCGCCAGTTCCAGACCGGGCATCTGCACCGCGTTGCCCGGTGTGTTCTGCAGCACCAGCATCACCTGGAACAACGGCGAATGGCCGGGATCGCGCTGCGGGTTGACGGCCTCGACCACGCGGTCGAATGGCACGTCCTGATGGGCGTGGACGTCGAGCATCTGACCCCGCACCTCGCGCAGCAGCTCGGCGAAGGTTTGCTGCGGATTCAGGCGCTGACGCAGCACCAAGGTGTTGACGAAATGGCCGATTAGCGGCTCGACTTCTGGGCGATTGCGGTTGGCGAACGGCGTGCCGATGCACAGATCCTGCTGACCGCTGTGGCGCCACAGCAGCACCGCTAAAGCACCGAGCAGTACGTTGAACAGCGTGCCCTGGGTCTGCCGGGCCAGCGCCGTGAGTTCACGCAAGGTGCCGCCATCGACGGAGGAACTGAACGTGGCGCCGACATAACGCTGCACCAACGGTCGCGGCCGGTCGGCGGGCAAGGTCGACAACAGTGGCGCGTCGTCCAGGGTGCGGCGCCAGTAATCGAGCTGTGCGTCCAGCGCCGCACCGCCGATGCGCTGTTGCTGCCAGCAGGCGTAGTCGGCGTATTGCACCGGCAGCGGCGCAAGCGTCGGGGTTTCGCCACGCAGATAATCGCCGTACAGCGTGGCGACTTCATGCAGGATCACGCCCATCGACCAACCGTCGGCGATGATGTGGTGCACGCTGTACAGCCACAGGTATTCGTCGTCGGCCACGCGCAGTAACGATGCCCGCAACAATGGGCCGGTGGCCAGATCGAATGGCGCCCGTGCATCCTGTTCGACGGCGAATCGCACTTGCTGCTCACGCTCGTCGGCAGGCAACTGGCGCAGATCCGTTACCGACAACGACAGCGGCATCGATGCATGAACAACTTGACGCGGTTCACCGTCCACGCTGCAAAACATCGTGCGCAGGATTTCGTGGCGGGCAACCAGTTCATTCAGCGCCCGCTCCAGCTGCGCGACGTTCAACTGCCCTTTGAGCGTTACCGCGGTGGGCACGTTGTAGAACGGGTTGCCGGGTTCCAGTTGATCGAGAAACCACAGTTGCCGCTGCGAGAACGACAACGGCCAGGACGCGTGCGCGCCGGCGCGGCGGGGAATCACCGCGTCATCGTGCCCGCCGAGCAAGGCGATCAGTTCCTGTTTGTGACGCTTGAGCGCCTGGGTCAGTTCTTCGGTGAGAAACCCGCGCGGCGCCTTGCAGCGCAGCCTGTCACCGTCCACTTCGAGCACCACGCCATGGCGAGCGAACAACGCCAGCAATTGATCGGCATTCATACTTCGAACTCCTCCATGTCTTCGTCGTCCTGGCTTACGGTCGCAGGCTCGATGGCAAACGCCTCGACCGGCGCGCGGTGTTGTTCATCGGCTGTGCGCAGCCCGCCGATCATCGAGTAGATCAATTCATGGCTTGGCCCCAGATCGAACAGCGTCGTCAGTTGCTGTTCCTCGACCGAGCCGATGCCGCACAGGCCCAGGCCGTGTTCGACGGCGGTCATGCTCAGCAACTGGGCCATGGCCCCACTTTCGATGTGGCAGAAGTCGCGGCTGCGCTCGCCGTACAACGGACGAATCGCCGTCATGTCGGCGATGAAAAACAGCGAGAACGCGGCGTTCTCGTACACCGGTCGGTTGACGAAATAGTCGTAGGTGTCCGGGTCGAGCGCTCCGCTCTGGAGCGCCAGCAAACGATGCTGGCGGGGATCGTAGTAATACGCGCCACCGGGCACGCCGAGCACGCGATCCGCCTTGATGTAGAGGTACGCCTGAATCGGATATAGGCCGCCCGCCGACGGGAACTGGTATTTCACCTCGCCGTCGAGTTGCCCTTGGGCCAGCGCCGCCAGTACGTGGGCGAAGGCCCGGGCGGCGATCGGTTGCAGATCGTATTGACGCACCGAGCGGTAATCGCTCAAACGTCGGGCGAAGGCCGGGTCTTGCGGCAGATCCAGTGCCACTGCCGGCAAGGCTTGAGCGAAGTCCCGGCGCCCACGCTGTTCGGCCTTGAACTGCGCTCTCTGCTGTGGATCTTCGATGATGTCCTGCGGGGTCTCCGGGGCCTGCTGAACATTGCCGAGCAGATCCTGACGCGCCCGGTTCTGGCGGTACATGCCAAGCAGATGCAGCAACGTCGGCTGGGCCAGCAGTTGCGCCACGTGCGGGCGGAACTGCAACGCGCCGGACAACGCGTTGCTGATCCGGACGATATCGATCGACGTTGCGCCGAGGTTCAGCAGGTTGGCGTTGGCGGCGATGGATTCGCGCTTGAGCACGTCCTGCACGATTTCCACCAGCCGTTGCTCCTGCGGGCCCTCGACTTCGAGCGCCGGTCCTTGCTCCTCGATTTGCTCAGGCTCCGGCAGGCGTTTCTTGTCGACCTTGCCGTTGGACGACAACGGCCAGGCTTCAACAAAGGTGAACGACGGCGGAATCATGTAGGCCGGCAGCTTGTCGCTCAGGTACGCGCTGAAATCGCTGGCCTGCAACGCCGGATCGGCCTTGAGCACGTAACCCGCCAGACGCTTCTCGCCCAGCGTGCTGCCCAGAATCCGCACCACCGCGCTCTGCACGCCGGGATGGCGATTGAGCGCGGCTTCGATCTCGCCCAGTTCGATGCGATAGCCCTGGACCTTGACCTGATTGTCTTCGCGACCGAGGAATTCGATGTTGCCGTCCGGCAGCAATCGGCCCAGGTCACCGGTGCGATAAAGCCGTTCGCCGGTCAGTGGATGATCGAAGAAACTGCCCGCGCTGAGTTTTTCATCGCGCCAGTAACCTTTCGCCAGACCGATGCCGCCGATGTACAGCTGCCCCGCGACCCAGGTCGGGCGCACTTGCAGCGCTTCATCCAGCACATAGAAGCGCTGATGATCGAGGGCCTTGCCGTAGGGAATGCTGCGCCAGGCCGGGTCGACCTGTTGCACCGGGTAGTAGATCGACCAGATCGACGCTTCGGTGGCACCGCCCAGGCTGATCAGTTGCAAATCAGGCTGCAAGGCCCAGGCCCGCTCGGGCAACGTCAGGGGAATCCAGTCGCCGGACAGCATCGCCACCCGCAGGCTGGCAGGTAGCGCACCGCCCTCACCCTCCACGTATTCGACCAGCATGCCAAGCAGCGCCGGCACCGAGTTCCACAGGCTGACGTGATGACGCTTGATCAATTCGAGCCAGTGCGCCGGATCGAGGGTCAGTTGCGGGTCGAGGATGACCACCGCCGCGCCCACCGCCAACGTGCCGAAGAAGTCGTAAACCGACAGGTCGAAGCTCAGCGACGAGATCGCCAATACGCGGTCGTTCGGGCCGACAGCAAAGCGCCGGTTGATGTCGAGCAAGGTGTTGACCGCGCCGCGATGGTCGATCACCACGCCTTTCGGCTGACCGGTAGAGCCGGAGGTGTAGATCACGTAAGCGAGGTCGCTTTCGTTCACCTGCACCGGTTGCAGTGACAGTCCATCGTTTGAAACTTCATCGGTCACGGCAATGGTCGTGACTTGCGCCGGCCATTCGATCTTGTCGAGCAGCGCCGGTTGGGTCAGGGCCAGACTCGCCTCGGCCCGCTCCAGAATATGCCGCAGCCGTTCCGCCGGTTGCGTCGGCTCGATCGGCAGGTAAGCGCCGCCGGCATACAGAATCGCCAGCGTTGCAACCACTTGTTCCCAGCCGCGCTCCATCACCACCGCGACCAAGCGGTTCGGCAGCACGCCCTGTGTTTGCAATCGGGCGCCGAGTTGTCGGGCCTCAAAGCGAAGCTGGGCGTACGTCAGCTGTCGCGTGCCGATCACCGCCAGTGCGTCCGGTGTGGCAAGGGCCTGACGTTCGAACAGTTCGTGCATCAATGGCAGCGTTTGCTGATGGTCGACCGGTGCCGGCAAGCGTGCCTGCGGCAGCAGTTGTGGCGTATTCGCGCCCCAGGCTGCTGGCTCGCACAAGCTATCGAGCAACGCGTTATAGGCGACGAACATCTGCTCGATCATGCCTTGCGGGAACAGCTCGTCGATGCTGTCCCAGTTGAACAACAGGCGCCCTTCCAGCTCCAGCAACGTGTGGTCGAGCCATACCTGCGGGGTCTGGGTGATGCTGTGCATGTGTTTGGCGTTCAATGCGTCGGCGAGGTTGAACTCGGCCAGTTCCGGCGCCGCTTCCGAGAGCGTGCTGTTGAACACGATCGGCATCGCCGTCTGCTGCACGCCCCGGGCCTGGGACAATTCGCGCAGCACCCGCACGCCGCTGACCACCGAATGGTCGATGTCGCGCCACAGTTGCGCCTGCACGGCGCGGGCCTTGTCGGTAAAGGTTTGTGTTCCGTCAATGCCGACTTCCAGCAGCACCAGCGAGGTGAAGTCGCCGATGATTTCATCGACATCCGGGTGCAGCGGCATGCGGTTGAACAGGGGGAGGCTCAGGGTGAAACGCGGCGTGCGACTCCACAGCGCCAGCACTTCGCTGAACGCGGTGAGGAGCATCACCGACGGCGTCACTGCAAACTGTTTGGCCACGGCCTTGAGCTGCGCCCACTGCGCGGCCGACATGTCGCGGTCGCGGCGGGTGAAGTGCGGGTTGGCGATGCTTTCAGGTTGGCGCACCAATGGCAGGTCTGGCGCCGGGGACAAAGTAGTCACCCGTTCACGCCAATAGCCCAGCGCTTGCTCGTAGCGGCGGCCATTACGCAGTTGCTGTTCAGCCAGCACATAGTCGCGGAAAGTCAGGCCCGGCTCTGCCAATTCCAACGCCGGGTCGACGTAGAAGGCCATGAGTTCGCGGGCGAGAATCTGCGTGCTCGCGGCGTCGACGATCAGCGCATCGAGGCTGATGTGCAGATGGGTAATGTCGTCATCGAGCAACGACAGGCTGAACTCGAACAGCGGCCAGCGACTGGCGTCCAGCACCTGATGGGACTGGCGTTCACGGGTCGCTTCCAGCGTGCGCTGCGCCACATCGGCGGGCAAACCGCGCAGATCGCTGCGGGGCATGCGATAGGTTGGCACCTGCGCGAGAACCTGTTGCGTGCCGTCGCTGAGGAACACCACGCGCAGCATGTCGTGGCGCAGGATCATGCGGTTCAAGGCTTGTTCGAAACGCTCGGCGTCGAACTCGGGAATGCGCAGTTCTTCGTAACCGTGAGCGCTGACGCCACCGAGGCTGACCGTGGCCTCGCGACCGAACCAGTAGGCTTGCTGGATATCGGTCAGAGGGAATGGTTCATGTCGATTAGCGCGATCCGGCTCGATCTGAATGAACGCCGGTTCGATGCTCTGATCATCACGCGAGACCTGCGCCGCCAGATCCAGCAACACCGGGGTCTGGAACAGGCTGCTCAGGGACAGTTGCGCGCCCATGCGCTGGTTGATCGCGTAGATCATCCGTGTCGCCAGCAGCGAATGACCCCCGAGGTCGAAGAAGTTGTCGTGGATGCCGACCCGCTCGCACTTGAGCACTTCGGCCCAGATCTCGGCCATCTGACGTTCAATGTCATTGCGCGGCGCCTCGTAGGTCGCCCCGGCGCTGCGTTCCGGTGCCGGCAGCGCCTGGCGGTCGAGCTTGCCGTTGCGGGTCAGCGGCAATTGCGAAAGCCGGACCCAGGCACTCGGGATCATGTGTTCGGGCAACTGGCGTTGCAGTTCGGCGCGCAGGGATTCACTGGTTGCAGAGCCGACCACGTAAGCCACAAGACGTTTGTCGCCGGCCACGTCTTCACGCAGCAACACGGCGGCTTCCTGCACGCCGGGGTGTTGATGCAACAGGCTGTCGATCTCGCCGAGTTCGATGCGGAAGCCGCGCAATTTCACCTGTTGGTCGATGCGTCCCAGGTACTGCACGTTGCCGTCGGCCAGGAATTTCGCGAGGTCGCCGCTGCGGTACATCCGCGCGCCCGGCTCGGCGCTGAACGGGTCCGGCAGGAAGCGCTCGGCGGTCAGGTCCGGACGATTCAGATAGCCACGGGCCAGGCAGGCGCCGGCGATGTACAACTCACCCGCCACGCCGACCGGCACCGGATTCAGATGCTCGTCCAGCACGTACAGCCGCGCATTGGCGATGGGACGGCCAATGGGCGGCGCGTCCGGCCAGGACTCGGCGTCGTTGCAGTCGAGGCTGAACTGGCTGACCACATGGGTTTCGGTCGGCCCGTACTGGTTATGCAACTGCGCACCGCCGAGCCCACGGACAAAACCGCGCAGTTCGTCATTGATTTGCAGGGCTTCACCGGCGGTGATGATCTCGCAACCGCCGGCCGGCATCGGCGCATCGGCCTCGGTCAGGCCGGCGAGTTGCTGCAACACGGCGAACGGCAGGAACGCCCGCTGCACGCCTTCGGCCACCAGGGTCGGGCGCAACGCGGCGAGGTCCTTGCGGCTGTCTTCGGTCATCAGCAACAGGCTGCCGCCCTGGCACAGCGTGCTGCAGATTTCCTGGAACGAGACGTCGAAGTTCAGCGAGGCGAATTGCAGCACGCGTTGCGGTGCCCTGCCCTGATCGAGTTGCCAGGCAATCAGGTTGTCCAGCGCACGACGGTTGTGGGCCACGCCTTTCGGGCGTCCGGTGGAGCCGGAGGTGTAGAGCACGTAGCCGAGATTTTCCGGGCGCACCGTGACTTGCGGATCATCAGTCGGGTGTTGTGTCCATTGCGCTGCGTCGGTGTCCAGGCAGCAGATTTTCGCCTCGTTGACCGGCAGCCCGGCCATCAGGCTCGACTGGGTCAGCAGCATGCTCGGCGCGGCATCGCTGAACATGAACGCTAGACGTTCGCTCGGGTAAGCCGGGTCGAACGGCACGTACGCCGCGCCGGCCTTGAGGATCGCCAGCAGGCCGATGACCATTTGCGGCGAGCGCTCCAGGCACAAACCGACGCGATGTTCTGGGCCGACGCCTTGTTCGATCAGGTAATGCGCGAGGCGGTTGGCGGCGCGATTCAGGTCGCTGTAACTCAGTTGCTCACGGTCGGCGAGCAGCGCCACGGCGTCGGGCGTCTGCCGGGCGTGGGCTTCGAAGCGCGCCACACAACCGGGCAACGACGCGGTATCCCGCGCGGTGCGGTTCCAGTCATGGACGATCTGCTGGTGTTGCTCGGCGCTCAGCAGCTTGATCTTCGCCAGCGACTGTTGGCTGTCCTCGACCATCTGCGTCAGCACCCGACGCAGGTACTCGCCGAACTGCTCGACAGTGCCGCGTTCGAACAGGCCCGAGGCATATTCCAGACCGCCGACGATCTGCCCGTCACGCTCACTGAGCGCCAGTTGCAGATCGAACTTGGCCACGTGATGACTGCTCTCGACCGTCGTAACGTCCAGCCCGGTCAGCAGCAGGTCGGAATCCTGATCCTGTTCCCAGGCAAACAACACCTGAAACAGCGGACTGTGGGCCAGACTGCGCGGCGGATTGAGCAATTCCACCACTTGCTCGAACGGCAGGTCCTGATGTTCCTGAGCCTCCAGCGCCACTCGCCGCGCCTGTTGCAGCCATTGCGCCACCGACAGCGTCCCGGACTGAGTCATGCGCAGCGCGAGGGTGTTGACGAAGAAACCGATCAGCCCTTCCAGTTCCTGCTGCGGGCGGTTGGCCGATGGCACGCCGATCACCACATCGCTTTGCCCCGACAGGCGCGACAGCAGCAACGAAAACCCGGCCAGCAGAGTCATGAACAGCGTGGTGCCTTGCTGCATGCCCAGGGCTTTCAGGCGTGCGGTCAAAGCGGCGTCGAAGACCAACGGAACAAAGCCGCCGAGGTAATCCTGCACGGGCGGGCGCTTGTGATCGGTCGGCAACTCCAGCAGCACCGGCGCGCCGCTGAGGGTTTCGCGCCAGTAACGGCTCTGCTGCTCCAGCACGTCGCCGGTCAGCCACTGCTTTTGCCACACGGCGTAATCCACGTACTGCACCGGCAAGGGCGGCAGCGGATCGTCGCGATCCTGCAACGCCGCTGCGTACAGCTGACCGAGCTCGCGGGTGAGCACGCCCATCGACCAGCCGTCGGAGATGATGTGATGCTGGGTCAGCAGCAACACATGGTCATCCGCCGCCAGCCGCACCAGGCTGACCCGCATCATCGGGCCCCGGCTCAGGTCGAACGGTCGGGCGCCCTCCTCGTCGATCAAGCGGCTCAGGCGTTCTTGCGCATCGAGCCCCTGCACGTCAGTCACCGTCAGCCGGACACTGTGCGCAGGCGGCGAAACCCATTGCCGCCCTTCCCCTTCAACGGCAATGAACGTGGTGCGCAGCGCAGCATGGCGCGCCACCAGCTGATTGAAGCTGCGTTCGAGTGCCGGCACGTCCAGCGAACCGCGCAAACGCAGGTTAAGCGGCATGTGGTACGCCGCGTTGCCACCCTCCATTTGCGCCAGAAACCACAGGCGCTGCTGAGCAGACGACAACGTTTGCGCGCCCGTGCGTTCAAGGGCCGTGATGGCCGGGCGAGCCGCAGCCTGACTGGCTTGCAGCCGTTCGGCGAACGCCGCCAGAACCGGCGCGGCAAACAGCGTCGAAGGCGCGACTTCCAGCTCCAGCGCATGACGAACCTGCGCCAGCACGCGCATCACCAGCAGCGAGTGACCGCCGAGAGCGAAGAACTGATCCTGACGTCCCACCCGCTCGACACCGAGCACGTCGGCCCAGATCGCGGCGAGCGCGGTTTCCAGCGGGCCTTGTGGTGCCTGGTATTCCTGCTGATCGAACGCCTCGGCGTCCGGCGCCGGTAAACCGGGCCGATCGACCTTGCCGTTGGCGGTCAGCGGCAACGAGTCGAGGCGCACGAAGGCGGTCGGCACCATGTAATCCGGCAGGCTGACTTGCAGCTGTTCACGCAGGGAACGCGGGCTCAAAGTGGTGTCTGGTTTTTCGCAGTAGTAGGCGACCAGACGTGGTTCACCGGGACTGTCCTGGCGCAGCAACACCACGCTTTCGCGCACGCCCGGAATGTCCGCCAACCGGGTTTCGATTTCCCCCAGTTCCAGACGCAGGCCGCGCAACTTGGCCTGGGAATCGTTGCGGCCGAGGAATTGCAGCTGACCGTCAGCCCGATAACGCGCCAGATCTCCGGTGCGGTAAAGGCGTTCGCCCGCCTCGAACGGGTTGTCGATGAAACGCTCGGTGGTCAGTTGCGGCAGGTTCAGATAACCGCGCGCCACGCCGACGCCGCCGATGTACAACTCGCCCGCAACACCCTCGGCAACCGGTGCGCCGTCAACGTCGAGCAGGTAAATCCGGGTGTTGGGCAGTGCCCGGCCGATGGGCAGCACCGCGTCGATCTGGCTGCTGTCGGTGAACTCGAAACAGGTGCTGTCGATGCTCGCTTCGGTCACGCCATAGGCCTGGACGATCTGCACCTGCTCACCGCAGAGCCTGCGCAATTGCTGCGCGCTGTGGGCAGTCCAGATGTCCGAGCCGCAGACCATGGTGCGCAGGAACGACAGATCGTGACCAGTCTCTTCGACCCACGCCAGCAAAGGATTGAGCAGCGCCGGCACGAAGTCGGCAAAGCCAATCTGCGCCTCGCGCATCAGGCGATACAGGGCCGGCGGGTCCATCAGGGTGTCTCGTGGGCAGAGCACCAGCGTGCCGCCAAAACCCAGCGCACGGATCAGGTCGGCGCTGAACACGTCGAAGGAAAAACCGGCCATCTGCAGGTGGCTGATCGGCTCGCCCAGAGCATAGAGCTGCGCCCAGTCGGCGCTCACGGCGACCAGTCCGCGATGCTCGACCATCACGCCTTTCGGGGTGCCGGTGGAGCCGGAGGTGTAGATCACGTAAGCCAGGTGCCGGGGTGTCAGACCGATTGAGTGAGGATCGAGGTTGTCTGCTGGGAGCGAAGCCCAATCACTGGCGTCGGCCAGATCCAGCACAGTCGGTGCAGTCGCCGACTGTTCGAGCGCCGCCCGCAAAAAATCGCGCGCCTGGCCGTGAGTCAGCACCACCGGCGGTGCACTGTCAGCCAGCATGTGCGCCAGCCGCGCCTGCGGGTAGGCCGGGTCCAGCGGCACATAGGCGCCGCCAGCCTTGAGCACCGCGAGTACGCCGACCAACATCTCCAGCGAACGCTCAAGACACAGCCCGACCCGCACGTCCGGCCCGACCTCGAGGCTGCGCAGGTGATGGGCCAAGCGATTGGCGCGGGTGTTCAGTTCACGATAACTGAGCGCCTCCTGCTGCCAGCGCGCGGCAATCGCCTCGGGGTTGCGCAGCACCTGCGCTTCAAACAGACCGTGTACGCACAGATCTGCATCGAACGGTTTCGAGGAGGAAACGTCGGGCTGCGCGGGATTCGTCCCACGCAAGGAAGTGTTATCGAGCATCGGAGGCTACCGTCCATGACTACTTTATTTTTGTGATCAGGCCGGGACAGAAATGCCCCGCCAGTCAGGCCCCGGCATCAGATGCCGGCACGGTCATTCGAATTCAGGAGGATGGCGCGGCGCGCGCGTGCAGACTCGCGTTGAACGCGGGCACACGCAGAAATTCGGGGGGAGACAGGCTGGAGAAAAACGCCGCCGCGCGGTCGGCGCAGGCAGCGGGAAAGTGGGCTGAATCACTGGCGACATCCGTCGCACCGTTCATTGCATCGTCGATTGCAAACCGCGTGACCAATTGAAACCTCGACTTCCATTTGAGGGTCAACGACGAGGAACAACCTGCGCGGGGATGACAGCGCCAGGGTGGTCCCGATCGGCTGCGACTGCCGGGTCTGTAGACGCACGGCAATCTTCTGGCGCCGGGTTTGTGACCCGAAGCGCCGGCGGATAATAACCACGTTTTTTGCTGGTGAGGCAAACGAAATGTAGGAATTCGGTGAAATAAATATCAGCTGTTTCCTACGTCATTGTGACGGTGGCAAAGAGACAGGGATGTCAAAAATGCTCCTACACCGCCCCGCCATTTCTTCCAGACAAAGGGCATGAAAAACCCGCGCAGGGCCTTGATCGGCCAGCGGAAAAATCACCCATTCAAGCGCTGCAACAGACGAACGCTAACAAGCGCTAACAACGCATAACTGGCAGTCATTCAGCGCTGAAGGCAGGCTTGAATCTCACCGCTGAACGCCAGGCCACCTGCGAACCTTTTCGGTCGCCTCGCTCAGTCGAACGATGGTTTTGCGAGGGATTGGACCATGGCTGAAGGTTATCGCCACACTTGCCTGTGCGAGTCAGACCGGCTCGGCAACGACGAATTGTATGCCTTGGTCGCGGGCGCCGTCCGGCATGGCCGGGGTGAGGCGCAACAGCTGTTCGCGACGGTGACACCGTTGCTCATCGCCTTCTACGAAGGTCAGGTGCAGGCCGGGCGGATCCGTCGTGAAGACACCGGCGGCCTCGTTCAGCAAGCCTTCAGGGCGCTCTATCAGGAACAGGCCGCCCATGACCCGAGCTTTCCGTTTCGCGCCTGGCTGATCGAGATCGCCCGCACGATCCTGCTCGACAACCTGGGCCATCGCGGCACTGACGCCGTGGCCACGGCCGACGCGCTGGCGGGTGCGTCTGCACGTGAATGTCATGAACCCACACGGGCAACATGAACCGCCCTTTTCGCTGTGAAATGCTCTTCAGGGAATGCCCATGATCGATATCGAAAAAACCCTCTACTCCGCGCATACCTGCACCACAGGAGGCCGCGAGGGCACAGGACGCAGTCACGATGGCCGACTGGATCTCAAGCTTTCTCCACCCGGCGCGCCGGGCACCGGAACCAACCCCGAGCAATTGTTCGCCGTGTGCTGGTCGGCCTGCTTCCTCGGCTCGCTGCGCCATGCCTGCAACGCGCGCAAGATCGGTTTTCCTGCACAAGCGATGGTTGATGCGCAAGTCGATCTGGCTCATGGGGAGCAAGGGTTCTTCTTGCAGGCCCAACTGGCGGTGTCACTGCCGGATATCGAACCGCAAGTGGCGCTCCAGCTGATCGACGCAGCGCACCAGAACTGCCCCTACTCCAAGGCCACGCGCAACAACATCAAGGTCAGCATCACCCTCGCCTGATCCGTCTTTTGCCGACACCAAAACGCAATCCATTCCAACCACACCTTGGTGCTATCCGGCGACACCATGGTGCAATAGATCGCGCACGGGGCTTTTGATGTGATGGCGGGAAACCGACAAAAGCCAGGAGTTGCGCATGAACAAGCTGACGACTGCTGCGGGCGCGCCCGTGGTTGATAACAACAACGTACAGACGGCGGGCCCGAGAGGCCCGATGCTGTTGCAGGACGTCTGGTTGCTGGAAAAACTGGCGCACTTCGATCGGGAAGTCATTCCCGAGCGGCGCATGCACGCCAAGGGTTCGGGCGCTTTCGGCACTTTCACCGTCACCCACGACATCACCCGTTTCACCAAGGCCAGACTGTTTTCCAGCGTGGGCAAGACCACCGATGTGTTCGTCCGCTTTTCGACCGTGGCCGGTGAACGTGGCGCGGCGGATGCCGAGCGTGACATCCGCGGATTCGCCATCAAGTTCTATACCGAGCAAGGCAACTGGGATCTGGTGGGCAACAACACGCCGGTGTTCTTTCTGCGCGATCCGTTGAAATTCCCCGACCTCAACCATGCGGTCAAACGCGACCCGCGTACCAATATGCGCAGCGCCCGCAACAACTGGGATTTCTGGACCTTGCTGCCCGAGGCGCTGCATCAGGTCACGATTGTCATGAGTGATCGCGGACTGCCGCGCACCTACCGCCACATGCACGGTTTCGGCAGCCACACTTTCAGTTTCATCAGCCCGGCGAACGAGCGTTTCTGGGTGAAGTTCACCTGGAAGACCCAGCAAGGCATTGAAAACCTCACCGACCAACAAGCCGCGACCCTGATCGGCGATGACCGCGAAAGTGCCCAGCGCGACCTGTACAGCGCCATCGAGGAAGGCCACTTCCCGCAATGGAAGCTCTACGTGCAAGTGATGCCAGAGCTGGACGCCGACACGTACTCGATCAACCCGTTCGACCTGACCAAGGTCTGGCCTCACGCGGATTACCCGCTGATCGAAGTCGGCGTGCTCGAACTCAACCGCAACCCTGACAACTACTTCGCCGACGTCGAACAGGCCGCGTTCAACCCGGCCAACGTGGTGCCGGGCATCAGCTTTTCACCGGACAAAATGCTCCAGGCACGTCTGTTCTCCTATGGCGATGCGCAGCGCTATCGCGTTGGCGTCAATCATCATCAGATCCCGGTAAATGCCCCGCGCTGCCCGGTCAACAGCTATCACCGGGACGGCCAGATGCGCACCGACTCCAACGCGGGCAGCACAATCGGCTACGAGCCCAACAGCTATGGACAGTGGGCCGAGCAGCCGGATTTCAGCGAGCCACCGCTGGCCCTGAAAGGCTGCGCCGGGCACTGGAATCACCGCGAGGACGACGACTACTTCTCGCAACCGGGCGCGCTGTTCCGCGCCATGTCGCCCGCCCAGCAACAGGTTTTGTTCGAGAACACCGCGCGCTCGATCCATGGCGCCAGTGCACAGACCCGGCAGCGCCACATCGATAACTGCACCCGCGCCGATCCGGCGTACGGTGCAGGCGTTGCGCAGGCCATCGAAGCGCTGGGCTGATCCGCAATGGCGTAAGCAGGGCAAGCAGGATTGATCCTGTTTGCCCTGCTACCGTTATCAGTCCTCTACGATGCTTTTCGCTTCAAGAAATGCTTCCAGCCCCGACACCCCGAACTCCCTTCCGATCCCCGACTGCTTGACCCCGCCAAACGGCGCAAGCAACTCCGGTGCGATCCGGTTGATCAACACTGAACCCGCCTCCAGCCGCGCAGCGATGCGTCGGCCACGTTCGACCTCGCGGGTGAACACATACGCCTGCAAACCGTAGACGCTGGCATTGGCCAGGCGGATGGCGTCTTCCTCGTCGTCATAGGCCATGATCGACAGCACCGGGCCGAAAATCTCTTCCCGGGCGATGTCCATGTCGTTGCTGACATCGGCAAACACCGTGGGCTTCACGAAATAGCCTTGGCTCAGGCCATAAGGCCTGCCTTCCCCGCCGACGATCAATCGCGCGCCCTGCTCCAGCCCGCGCCGGATAAAGCCCTGCACGCGATCAAACTGCGCCTGGTTGACCAACGGGCCGATGGCGGTAGCCGGGTCCCGGGGATCGCCGACCACTGTCGCGTCGACCAGGGTTTTCACCCGTTCGATCACCTGCTGCAAGAACGCGCGCGGCACCAACAGCCGCGTGCCGGCGACGCAGGCCTGGCCGTTGTTCATGAACGCGGCATTCAGCGCCATGGGGATGGCCGTTTCGAGATCCGCGTCGTCGAGCACGATGGATGCCGACTTGCCGGTGAGCGACAGACTCACCCGCTTCATCGACTCGATGCCGGCGCGGGCGATCAGTTTTCCGGTGGCGGTGGAGCCGGTAAACGAGACCTTCGCGACGTGCGGGCTGGTGCTGATCTCGTCGCCCACATCGCTCCCACGGCCCAGGACAATGTTGATCACCCCGTTGGGCAGTTCCGCACGGTGCAAGGCGAGCGCGAGCACCTGAGTCTGCAACGGGCTGAGCTCACTCGGTTTGATGACCGTGGCACAACCGCCGGCAATCGCCGCCGCCAGTTTGCTGCACACCGTACCGGCGGTGCTGTTCCAGGGTGCGAACAACGCCGATACCCCGACCGGTTCCATCCCGACCCTTGCCCGGCCCACAGGCCGGACAAGATCGTAGGTCTCCAGCACCTGCGCCGCGTTGGCAAAGGATTGCGACGCGTACTGGCTGACCCACTGCGCACGGGCCAACGGTGCGCCGTATTCCTCGATGGCGGTGTCGCGTATGTCCTCGGTGCTCTCCAGCACCGCTGTCTGAAGGCGTTTGAGCATGTCGATGCGCTCGGCTTTCGAGGTGCGGCCCATCGTGACTTGCGCACGCTGGGCGGCAGCGATGGCTTGCCTGGCATCGTCGCGATTGGCCAGGGTGACGGTACCGATGACGGACTCCCTCGCCGGGTTGATGCATTCGATCGTTTCGCTGCCCTGAACGGGCACGAACGCGCCATCGATGTAGCTGTGACGGATAGTCCACATGGCGATATTCCCAAGGTATTGAAACAGCAACGCCCGGAAAATCCGGGCGTTGATCAGGGCGACGGTTCAGTCGGGTAAAGATTCGCGGCTGAAGGCTTGCACCTCCTGCACCAGACCGCGAGCGGCCATTTCCACCAGTTGCCGACCCTTTTCCGGCGAAGCCTGCGCCGGGTCCGAGCCCATGCGGCCGTCCGGGTGACGGGCGCGGAAATCCGCCGCCTCACGGATCGGTCCCCAGTTGGCGATCTGCGGCGAGTAGTCGGCCGACTTGATGGAGTCGGGGTACGCCCATTGGGTCACGGCGATTTCCGAAGGGGTCGCATGAATGCCGTGGCCGGTCGGGAACTGCTCACGCGCCAGCTCGTTCACCCCTTCCAGATCCCACCAGTTGCACAGCTTCAGGGCGAACCCGGCCTTGCGTCGGGCGAAACTCGCTTCGGCGTACAACTCCGAAAACGCTGCTTCGATTGACGCGATGTTGCCGCCGTGGCCATTGAGGAAAAAGATCTTTTCAAAGCCGTGGGCGGCCAGCGAACGGGTCCAGTCGGCGATGGCGGCGATGAAGGTCGAAGGCCGGAGCGAGATGGTGCCGGGGAAGCCGAGGTGATGCTGCGCCATGCCGATGTTGAAGGTCGGGGCGATCAGGATGTCCGCGCTTTTCTGCGCTTCATGGGCGATGATTTCCGGGCACATCCAGTCGGTGCCCAGCAGACCGGTCGGCCCGTGCTGTTCGTTGGAACCGATCGGGATGACGATGGTGCGGCTGCGTTCGAGGAGTTGCGCTATTTCGGACCAGGTCGATAGGTATAAAAGCATCAGGATTCTCACTCTTCGAAGGTTCCTCGCGGAACGAGGGTGGGTGTTCAATGCACCTGCAACAGCAGCGTCATTGATACCACCCGCCTCCCTTCGACGACAGAATACGAAGGTATCGGAATCGCCAAAACACCCTAATCGCGGACGAGAAATTCACGGGGCGATTCACCCATCACCCGTCTGAACATGGCACTGAAGGCACTCTGGCTGGCGTAGCCCAGGTCCCGGGCAATCACCCCGACGGATTGCCCCTTGTCGAGCCGGTCGATGGCGGTCGCCAGCCGCACCTGTTGCAGCCAGTGGCGGAAATTCAGGCCGGTTTCATTGACGAACAGGCGAATCAGCGTGCGCGAACTGGCGCCGACCCGGTCTGCCCAATAGCCGATGGAATGGTCTTGTCCGGGATCCTGCAGAATCGCCTCGCACACCGTGACCAGTCGCCGGTCGACCGGCCACGGCACTTCGATCGGCAGCGTCCGGGCTCCCTGCAATTCACTAAGTATCAACGCCACGATGTGTGCGTTGCGGCCTTCCTGCGGGTATTCGATCGGCTGCTCGGCCAGGGCCAGAATCAACTCGCGCAGCAGTCCGGGGATCTCCAGCACTTTGCAGTGATGGCCCAGCCCTGCGCAGGCCTGCGGCTCGATGTAGATCGAGCGCATCTTGACTGCGCTCAGCATCAACTGGTCGTGGATCATCCCGGGCGGAATCCACAGCGCCCGCTTCGGCGGCAGAATCCACAATCCGCGCTCGGTGGCCACCCGCATCACCCCGTTCGAGGCATACAGCAACTGCCCGTGCCGATGCACGTGCGGCTCGTTGTATTCGCCGGTGGCCTGATCGCGCACCAGCACGGTCATTACGCGCGGCACATCCTGATAGTCGGGATAACGTTCGCTGCGCGGCGCGGACTCACGCTGGGCGATGACCTTGCGCACCTCTCGTTTCATCGGCTGGCGTCTCCTGAAAACACACCTTGATCGTGTTAAAGCGGCGATTGTCACTTTGGCGACAAACCCTGGCATTTGCCATGGCCGGCCCATTGTTAGCCTTGCGCTCATGGTTCATCAATGAGGCTTTTCCCATGGCAATCACCCGCAATCTCTCCGGCCACCAGCAGAGCGTCACGGCAGTGATCGGCCTGCTGATCCTGTCCATCGCCCTGCGGCCGCCGATCATTTCGGTGGGGCCGATTCTGCTGTCGATCCAGCAGCACTTCCAGTTGAGCTACACCCAGGCCGCGCTGCTGACCTCGATTCCCGACATCTGCATGGGTGTGTTCGCGCTGGTGGTTCCGAGCCTGGCCAGGCGCTTCGGGATCGATCGCAGTGTGGTGGTCGCACTGACGTTGCTGGGCGCGTCCACCTTGCTGCGGGCGATCTCGCCGAATGCATTCTTCCTGCTCGGCAGTACGTTCTTCGCCAGCATCGGCATTGCGGTTGCCGGCGCAATGACCGGCGCCTGGATCAAGACCCACTTTGCGCAACGCCCGGCGCTGTTCATGGGCATCTATGCCGGCGGCCTGAGTCTGGGCGCGACCCTCGCGGCGGTGTTCAGTGCGCCGATTGCCGAGCTGGCGCAGGACTGGCGGGTCAGCGCCGGGATCTGGAGCGTGCTGTGCCTCACTGCCATCGCCAGCTGGGTGTGGATGGCGCGGCGTTTTGCGACACCGGCACCCGCCGTAAAATCGCCGTCGAACCCGAGCAAACGTCTGCCCTGGGGCAATCCGCAAGCGTGGCTGATCGCGTTGAATTTCGGTGCCGGTCAATTCGTGGTCTACGCCCTCTTCGCCTGGATGGCGCCAGCGTCGGTGGAAGCGGCTACATCGAGTGTTTCCCCGGGCGTCCTGCTGGGCATTTTTACGGCGGTGTTCGCCGTGGCCAGCGTGGGTGCGGGGCTGATTCCGGGCAAGGCCCACGACCGGCGCGGTCTGCTCGGGCTGTCGGCGTTGCTGGCCCTGCTCGGGGTGGGCGGCATGGCGTTCCTGCCAGCGTACTGGCCGATGCTGTACGTGGTGCTCGCGGCCATCGGGCTGGGCATGGGTTTCACCGTGGCCATGACCTTGCCGCTGGATCACGCCAGCACCAGCGAACAGGCCGGATTGTGGACGGTGTTCATGTTGTTCATCGGTTACCTGATCGCCGCGCTCGGGCCGCTGTTGTTCGGTGCCCTGCGCGAATACGCCGGACACTATGGCCCGGCGTACACCTTGCTGTTCGCGGTACTGCTGTTGATGCTCGGCATCACACCCCTGCTCAAACTGGCACCGGCAACATCGCCGCAGGTGTCCGTTGCCTGAGCCGGGGGTGACAGACCTGCGACGCGCCTCGGCACGTCGCAGGTTTTCAGTTGGCCGCAGCGGCTTTTTCAATCAGCCGCGCCACGGGTGCCGGGTTCGACACCATCACCACGTGCGACGCGCCCTTGACCACCTCAACCGCCTTGGCTTCTGCACGCTTGGCCATGAACGCCATCGCCTGGGGCGGGATGTTCTTGTCCTTGTCGCCGTAGATGTACCACGACGGAATGTGCTTCCAGGCCGGCGTGCCGGCCTGCTCGTTCAGCGCCGCTTCGGTGACCGGGCGTTGGGTCGCGGCCATCAGGGCCGCTTGTGCAGCCGGGACGTCGGCGGCGAACTGGTCGTGGAACTTGCTCTGCTGGATGTACAAGTCCTTGCCGCCGTCAGCCAGCGCAACGGGTGGCGCCAGCGTTGGCCCGAGGGTGCTGCCGGGAAACTTGCCGGCCAGCCCGGCGACGGTTTCACCGGCTTCGGGGGCAAACGCGCTGACGTACACCAGCGCTTTGACATTGGCATGATCGTTGGCCGCATCACTGATGACGTTGCCGCCATAGGAGTGACCGACCAGCACCACCGGCGACTGGATGCTGCTCAGCAATGCCGATACCGCTGCGCCATCGCTCTTGACGCCGCGCAACGGATTGGCCGCGGCGATCACCGTGTAGCCATCCTTCTCGAGAATCTTCGCCACGCCGTTCCAGCTCGATGCGTCGGCAAACGCGCCGTGCACCAGCACGACCGTGGGCTTGGCGGTTTGGGCGAAGGCATTGGCGCCCAGGCACAGGCCAACGGCAATGCTCAATGCTGTCAGTGTTTTTTTCATGTGGATGTTCCTCGTATGACGGATTCAGGGGGCGTATCGGGTGAAGACAAAATCGTGGTTCTGCACCCGCGCCTGATGGCAGGCAAAGCAGGTCTGGTGCTGGGCTTCATCGGCGGGTTTGCCGTTGATGAATCGGCCGAATCCCCAGCCACCGGTCGAAGCGTATTTGCGCGAGTCCTTGACCATCACCTGAACAGTGGTGGCCGCCCCCGGAATCGAGGCTGGCTCGAACTCCGGCGACTGCACGTGTTTCCACGCCAGCTTCACCAGCACCGTGCCGTCGGGAAACGGCAGCGTCTTGCTCTGGTAAGCCTTGATCGCCCGGTCATTGCCCAGCACCGCGCGCAGTTCATCCAGCGGCGCGGCTTCCTGGGCCGGCGCAATCAGCGCCCACTGGCGATAGTTTTTCGGCAGTTTCACGCCGTAGATCGGCGAGGCGTCGCCCTCATCGGCCTCGCCCAACGCGACACCGGTGGCCGCCAGTGCCGCGAGCGCAATGGCCGCCGGCAACACGGCCCAATGGTTGAGTTTCATCGTCGGATCCCCTCAGGCCAGCAGTCAGAGATGATCGGCATCGATCACCGCCTGGGCGAACGCCTGCGGCGCTTCCTGCGGCAGGTTGTGGCCGATGCCACCGCTGATCAGCCGATACTCGTACTTGCCGGTGAAACGCTTGGCGTAGGCCTCGGCCGGTGGGTGCGGCGCACCGTTGGCGTCGCCCTCCAGAGTGATGGTCGGCACGCTGATCGAGGGGAATGCCGCCAGTTTTTTCTCCAGCGGATCGTATTGCGTCTCCCCTTTGATCAGGCCCAGGCGCCAGCGGTAGTTGAAGATCGACACGGCGACGTGATCCGGATTCTGCAACGCGGCGGCGCTGCGGTCGTAGGTCGCGTCGTCGAAGGTCCACTTCGGCGAAGCCAGCTGCCAGATCAGCTTGGCGAAGTCATGGGTGTTCTTTTCGTAACCCAGGCGACCGCGCTCGGTCGCAAAGTAGAACTGATACCACCACTGCAACTCTGCAGCCGGCGGCAGCGGTGTCTTGCCGGCGTCCTGGCTGCCGATCAGGTAACCACTCACCGCCACCAACGCTTTCACCCGCTCGGGCCAGAGCGCCGCGACGATGTCGGCAGTGCGCGCGCCCCAGTCGTAGCCGCCGAGCACGGCCTGCTTGATCTTCAGGGCGTCCATGAAGTCGATCAGGTCTTTCGCCAGCGCCGCCGGCTGACCGTTGCGCACTGTTTTGGCAGACAGGAAACGCGTGTCGCCATAACCGCGCGCGTAAGGAATCAGCACCCGATAACCCTTCTGCGCCAGTGCCGGTGCCACGTCGGTGTAGCTGTGAATATCGTAGGGCCAGCCGTGCAAGAGGATGACCACCGGACCGTCGGCGGGACCGACTTCGGCGTAGGACACGTCCAGCAATCCGGCCTTGACGTGTTTCAGCGCGCCGAAGGAAACGTTGGTGCCGACGGTAATGGCGTCAATCTTGCCGGCGGGCACTTCGGCGGCGCTGGCGTGTGCCGAGGCAATGCCCAGCGCAAGCGCCAGCATCGAAACGGCGAGCACGCGCCGGGATGGGGTTACAGCGTTAGAGTCAGTCATGCCGAGTCTCCCTCGTGAACCGCCGGGTGGCGGTTCCGGGTTGGTGGTTAAAGGGCCTGCGGATTGAAGGGTTAGCGCGCTGCCTGAGCAGCGGTTTTCTGCGCATCAGCACGCAGTGGCCGGAAGGCTTCGCGCAGTTCTTCGCTGAACAGTTGCGGTTGCTCCCATGCCGCGAAGTGACCGCCCTTGCTGACTTCGCTGAAGTAGGCCAGCGACGGATAGGCGCGTTGCGACCAGACTTTCGGCGCCCGGTAGATTTCGTGGGGGAACACGGTAATCGCCACCGGCACCTTGATGTCGGCAGTCTTCTGCGCGGCGGCGCTGAAGTTATTGTTGTTGTTCTCCCAGTAGAAACGGGAGGACGACGCCCCGCTGTCGGTCAGCCAGTACAGGCTGATGTCGTCGAGCATTTCATCGCGGCTCAGGACTTTCTCGGGCTGACCGTCGCTGTCGGTCCACGCGGCGAATTTTTCGTACATCCACGCTGCCGTGCCGGCGGGCGAATCGGCCAGCAGATAACCGATGGTCTGGGGCCGGGTCACCATCATTGCGCCGTAGGCGGCGTTACGACCGAAGAACTGGCTGAGCGAATTGAAGGCCGTCACCTCCGGCGCGGTCAGCCCGGCCGGGGCCGGGTCGCCGCTGTTGATCGGCTTGACCAGTTCCGGCGGCACGGTGGCCGGCATGTTCAGGTGGATGCCCAGCAAACCGGGCGGCGCCAGGCGACCCAGCGCATCGGAAATCACCGAACCGTGATCGCCACCCTGGGACACGTAATGGCTGTAGCCCAGACGCTTCATCAATACATCCCAGGCCTTCGCCACCCGGTCAGGGCCCCAGCCGAGCTCGGTCGGTTTACCGGAAAAACCATGGCCAGGAATCGACGGGATCACCACGTCGAACGAGTCCTCGACCTTGCCGCCGTACGCCACGGGGTCGGTCAGCGGGCCGATGGTCTTGAGAAATTCGAACTGCGAACCCGGCCAGCCGTGGGTAAGGATCAGCGGCATCGCATTGGGATTGCGCGAACGCACATGGATGAACTGGATGTCGACGCCGTCGATGGTGGTCACGAACTCCGGCAACGCATTGAGCCTGGCTTCGGCCTTGCGCCAGTCATAGCCGTCGCCCCAATACTTCACCAACGCCTGGACCTGCGCCAGTTGCACTCCCTGGGACACGTCGCCGACCGTTTCCTTGTCCGGCCAGCGGGTGTCGGCGATGCGTTTGCGCAGATCGCTCAACTTCGCTTCGTCCACATGGATGGTGTACGGGCGAATGGCTTGCGACGGATCCGCGGCCCAGACGCCGCTGCTGCCAGCGAGTACGGCAAGGCCGAGCACACCGCCCCTGATGGATGACGCCAGGCAATGGCGCCAGGTTAGACCGGACGAAAGCGCAACCATGATGGATCTCCTTGTAGTCATTATTCGAAAGGCATCGCCAATCGGATCAGACCACTGGGCTGGCACCGGGGCGATTACACGATGGTGTCGGTCGATACCTTGGTATGACGCGCTGGCCCGGTGCGTAAAATCGCGCTCGAATTCAGCAGCGGTTAACGGGCAGAATGCGGCGGGGAAACGGCTCATTTGAATGACAAAACGGAACAAGGATTGCGGATGCGTGGGGAAACAGCGCTCGAACGCCTGAGCGGCACGCCATCAACCACGTCGCAGTGGTGGGTGATCGGACTGTGCATGCTGTTCAACGTGATCGACGGGCTGGACGTGATGGCCATGGCCTTCACCGCCAGCCGGGTTTCGGCCGAGTGGGCGTTGAGCGGCGCGCAACTGGGCCTGTTGTTGAGCGCAAGCCTGGTCGGGATGGCGCTCGGTTCGCTGCTGGCCGCGCCCAGGGCCGACCGCTTCGGGCGCAGGCCGTTACTGCTCGCCGGCCTGCTGCTCAGTGGCCTGGGTATGTTGCTGTCGTTCTGGAGTCCGGATCATCACGTGCTGATGTTCCTGCGTCTGCTGACCGGCATCGGCACCGGGGCGGTGCTGGTGGGGGCGAACGTGCTGACGTTCGAATACGCCAGCCCGCAGCGGCGCAATCTGGCGATCGCACTGCAATCCCTCGCCTTCGCCATGGGCGCCAGTCTGGGCGGTGTGCTGGCGCATGTACTCAATGATTTGATGGGCTGGCGGTATGTCTTTCTGGCCGGGGGTTGCATCACGCTGGCGGCGGCATTGGTCGGTGTCTTTTGGCTGCGAGAATCACCGTCATTTCTGGCACTTGAACAGCGCGCGCCTGTCGCTCCGGCGTCACCTGACAACGCCAGCCGACCGTTTGCGCCCGGTCAATGGCAACAGACCACATCGCTGGCACTGGCACTTTTTCTGCTGATGTTCTGCTTTTACTTCGTGATGAGCTGGACCCCGACTCTGCTGGTCCACAACGGTTTTACCGATCGGCAAGGCGCCCAAGTCGGAATGTTATTGGCGTTTGGCGGCATGCTCGGCGCCCTGCTGCTGGGACTGGCAGCCAATCGTTTCGGCTGCCGACGATTGTTGTCGGGGTTTCTGCTGCTCAATGCCGCCCTGCTGCCTCTGATGGTGCCGGCCTCGCACGTACCCGGTCTGGCCGCGCTCGTGGCGGTCACGCTTGGCCTGATGCTCAACGGTGCGGTCGCCGCCCTGTATGTTCTGGCCCCACAGGCGTTCTGCACCTCGGTTCGTACAACCGGCGTCGGCGTGGTACTGGCGATGGGGCGTCTGGGGGCGATCATTTCGCCGGTGGTCGCCGGGTTTCTGCTGGATGCCCGATGGACCGCACAAGAGCTGTTCACCTTTTTCGCCGGTAGTCAGCTCTTGGCGGCCCTGCTGATCTGGCGTGGCGTCAAGGGACGATGATCAGCTTGCCCGTCGTGTTGCGCGACTCGATATCGCGATGGGCCTGTTGCGCGTCGTCCAGTGAATAACGTTTGCCAATGACAGTTTTCAGTTTGCCGGTGCTGACCCACGCGAACAGTTGCCGGGACTTTTCCAGCAGCACTTCGCGGTTGCGCGCGTAGTGCATGACCGAGGGATACGTCAGCTTGATGCTGCGCGGCACGCTGAAGATATCGATCGGCGGGATCGGGTTCATGAACGGCCCGTACAAGGCCAGGGTGCCGAAGTAATCCAGCATTTCCAGCGAGTCGGCGAAACCTTCCGCGCCGGTGCCGTCGTACACCGCATTTACCCGCTGCCCCTCCGTCAGGCGCATGACCTGTCCGGCAATGTTGTGCGCCCGCCCGATCACCACATAGTCAGCCCCGGCCGCGAGTACTGCCTCCACCTTGTCGGCGTGAGACACCCGGCCAATGACCTTACCGCCCAGTAGCTTGATCATCTGAGTCAGCATCAGCCCCACGCCACCCGCCGCCGCGTGCACAAATGCCACGTCACCCGGCTGGATCGCATGCACCTTGTCCACCAGATTGCTGGCAGTCAGGCCTTGCATCATCAGGCTGGCGGCGGTGGTGAAGTCGATATCGTCGGGCAACGGCACCAACTGGCTGACCGGGGCGATCACCTGTTCGGCGTAGCTGCCCGGCACGTAATGCCAGGCCACGCGGTCACCGACTCCGAACTCCGTCACCTGCGGGCCGATGGCCAGGACGATGCCGGCACCTTCGGCACCCGGCGTCAGCGGCAACTCCCAGACAGCCCCGAGCCCACGCCGGACACCGGTGTCCATGAAATTGATGCCCGCCGCCATGACCTGGACCAGGACTTGCCCGGGCCCCGGTTCTGCCAGTTGTATGTCTTGCATCGTCAAGACTTCAGGCCCGCCAAAGGCCTCGATTACCACTGCTTTCATAATGTTCTGCCCTGTCATCGGGACGACCGGTCCTGCTTCCTTTCGGGTGGCAGGAGCGCGGACGTCACGTTGCTTTCACTCAACGTCGAAGGACGTTGAAACCAGGGCCAAGAGTGGACGGGTGGTGTATCCGCGCAGTTTCGCGAACAGGCTCATTTGCATGCTTGTATGGCTCGAAGGGCCGTAGATACAGTGGCTTACAAAAGCGCCACTGTGATGCCCGTCGCAGTGTGCGACGGCAGCCGATATTCGCTACAGGCGACACCAAAGTATGATGGGCGAGTGCCGGCAGAAGGCGCATCTTTGTTCAACGGTGACTGCACACAATGAGAATCGGTATGACGAACGAGCAGGAGCGCGTCATCGAGGACGGTCCGGACTGCGCCAGTGACGCAATCATGCCCATGCCCGGGGTCGAAGCCATCATCGACAGCATCCCGGCCATGGTCGCCTTCATGACGCCTTCCGGTGAGCTGGAACAGGTCAACCGGCCCATCCTGGATTACATCGGCGCCCCGCTCCACGAGCTGAAAAACTGGCAGGCCAGCGAGACCGTGCACCCGGACGACCTGCCCTCGGTCATCGCCGCGTGGATGCATTCGGTCGGCACCGGCACCCCCTATGAAATAGAGCATCGCATCCGTCGCGCCGACGGTGTCTATCGCTGGTTTCATGTGCGCGGCCTGCCGATCAGAGACAGCGAAGGCACCATCACACGCTGGTGCGTGCTGCAGGTCGATATCGATGAACGCCGGCGGGACAAGGTCCTGATCGCCAGTGCCCTCGCCGAAGTCAGTGCGTCGGAAGAACGTCTGCGCGGGATCATCGATGCCGTGCCCGGTTTTGTCTGGAGTGCTTCGCCGGAAGGCAGCGTCGGCTTCGTCAATCGACGCTGGTGCGACTACACCGGCATGTCCCTCGAACAGGCCTGCGGCCATGGCTGGACGGCGTCCATCCACCCGGACGACGCACCGGGCCTGGCAGTCTATTGGCAAGGGATTCTGCAATCGGGCAGCGCCGGTGAGTACGAGGCCCGACTGAAACGCTTCGACGGCGTTTACCGCTGGTTTCTGATCCGCGCCGTGCCCCAACGCGATGACACCGGGCGGCTCGTGCGCTGGTACGGCGAGAATACCGACATCGAAGACCGCAAGCGGGCGGAAGTCTTTCTGGCCAAGGCCCAGCGCCTGAGCGCCACCGGCACGTTTTCCTGGCGGGTGAGTACCGACGAGATCACCTGGTCGGACGAGGTCTACCGCATCCTTGAACTGGACCCGGACACCCCGCCCGGCTTCGAGGCGATCTATCGCCGCGTGCACCCGGACGACATCTCCAGCCATCGGGAAATGGTCAAGCGCCAACGCCGCAAGGGGCGCGACTTCGAACACGAACATCGACTGCTGATGCCCGACGGCACGGTGAAATACGTGCGGCTGGTGGCGCACTCGATCCCCCATGCGCCGGACGGTTTCGAATACATCGCCGCCCTGCAGGACATCACCCAGCGCCGGCTCGCCGAAGAGGTCTTGAGCAAGGCGCGCTCGGAACTGACGCACCTGGCCAGAGTCGCCAGCCTCGGCGCGGTCACGGCGTCGATAGCCCACGAGGTCAATCAACCGCTGGCCGGCATCATCACCAACGCCAGCACCTGCCTGCGCATGCTTGGTGCGGACCCGCCGAATGTCGACGGCGCCAGGGAAACTGCGCGCCGCACCATTCGCGACGGCAATCGCGCGGCTGACGTGATCAATCGACTGCGGGCGCTGTTCTCGAAGAAAAGCATCACGATTGAAGACGTCAATCTGAATGACGCGGCACGGGAAGTCATCGCCATGCTATTGGGCGAGCTGCAACGCAACGGCGTGGTGCTGCACCCGCAATTTGCCGAAGCGCTGCCGCTGGTCAGGGGCGACCGGGTCCAGCTTCAGCAGGTGATCCTCAACCTGATCATGAATGCCGCCGAGGCCATGAGTGCGATCCACGGTCGGCCCCGACAATTGATCGTCAGCACCGGCCTTGGGGCGGACGAGAGCGTTTACCTGGCGGTGAAGGACAGCGGCAACGGCGTCGATCCGCAGGACATCGAGCGCATTTTCAATGCGTTCTACACCACCAAAAGCTCGGGCATGGGCGTCGGTCTGTCCATCAGTCGCTCGATTATCGAGCGCCACGACGGGAAGCTGTGGGCCAGCGCCAACGACGGCCCGGGTACGACGTTTACCTTTGCCATCCCGAATTCGACGGACTTGCCGCAAACCGATAACCGCGACCTCGCCGATCGCACCGTGGAGAATGATTGATGGGTACGCATTTGCTCGTATCGGTGGTCGATGACGACGAATCGGTTCGTGAATCACTGCCTGACCTGATCAAGGAATTCGGCTTTGCCGTCCAGGCATTCGCCTCGGCGCAGGCGTTTCTGGCATCGCCCTATCTGGATCTGACCCATTGCCTGATTCTCGACGTGGCCATGCCGGGGATGTCGGGCCCGGATCTGCAACGGGAGCTGCTGCGCCGTGACTATCGCATTCCGGTGATTTTCATCACCGCGCACGGCGACGACAGCGAACAGGCGAAGCTGCTGAACAGTGGCGCCGTGGAGTGCCTGTTCAAACCCTTCAGCGAAGCCCAATTGCTCAAGGCCCTGAGCGCCGCCCTGCCCCTCGACTGAGCGTGAAGCCGAACAGAACAAGGAATCGACATGTTGAACGCGAACAACGCAATCGCCCCTTCCCGTGGAGCATTACCGATGAGTGATGTCACGCCCGTCGTATTCGTTGTCGATGACGACATTTCCGTGCGCGAGTCGCTGGAGCTGATGATCCGCTTCGCCGGATGGCAGCCACGGCTGTTCGAGTCCGCGCAGGATTTTCTCGACGCGCCCCGGGCGCTGGTGCCCAGTTGTCTGGTGCTGGACATCAACCTGCCCGACCTGAGCGGCCTCGATCTGCAGACCGCCCTTGCCGACGAACGCCACAACATGCCGATCATTTTCATCACCGGCTACGGCGATATCCCGCGCACGGTGCGGGCCTTGAAGGCCGGCGCGGTGGAGTTTCTGACCAAACCGTTCAATGACGAGGTGATCCTCGCCGCCATGGCCGATGCGCTGCAAAGCAGTCGTGTGGCGCTGGAGGGAGAAAAGAACCTGCGCTCACTGCTCGAGGCGTACAAGACCCTGACGCCCCGCGAGCAGGAGATCATGGCTTCGGTGGTCAGCGGGCGGCTGAACAAACTGATTGCCGCCGACCTCAACATCAGCGAAATCACCGTCAAGGCCCATCGCGGCAAGGTGATGCGCAAGATGAAGGCCCGCTCGCTGGCGGACCTGGTGAAAATGGCCGCCCTGATTACGCCGGCGTGACCGGCAGGCTCTGCCAGAAGCTTTCCAGCCGACGCAGATCAAGGCTGTCGAAGCCTTCCGAAGCCCGCTCACGGCAGGCACCGAGCAACGTCCGGGCCTGATCCGGCTGACCCTGTTCAAGCCAGAACCGGGCCAGATCCATCGATGACCGCAACTCCCACGCCCAGGCGCCCTGCTCTCGGCTCAGCGCAATGGAATCCTCAAGAACCGCCAGCATGGCCTGAACATCATCGGCCTGGATGACCTTGAGAATACCGGCCTTGATTCGCAGCAACTCCGGCAGTGCAAAGGCATCACCGCTTCGGCGACAGTGATCGATAGTGCCGTCGACCAGGGTCAGTGCCTTTGGGTGTTGGCCCACCAGCATCAGGCCTTCGGCCAGTGCGATTTCGAATGAGGTCGTGAGCAGTTCGTAACGCATGCCCCGCAACCGCGCCAGACTTTCTTCCAGCATGGCGACTGCTTCCCCCGGCTCTTCGGCGCGGATGGCGATCGCCGCGCGCAACCCGTGGCAGGCGGCAATGTAGGGGCCGAGAGCGTTGGTTTCGGCGATGGCGCTGAACCGTTCAAGACTGGCGGTGGCCTTCGCCAGATCACCGGTCCAAATATAGATGCACAAGATCCAGACCATCGCAATGCAGTAGGTGACCGGATGCTGCAGCGCCGAGGCTTCGGCCTCTATCTGCTCGGCCCAGCGCCGGGCCTGATCGGGATAGCCCTGCAGCCAGAGTGAACGCGCCAGCGCCAGCCCCGTGCGATTGCGGTGATCGAAGCCGTAGTAAATCGTGTTGCTGGGATGGGACGGCAAGCTGTTGCGCAGCGAGCTTTCCAGTTCCTGGCGGGCCAGACGCTGATTGCCGAGCAGATGATGGGAGATGCCGGTCAGCGATGAAGCAATCGCGATGGCGGCGGGCTCGTTGAGGATGTTGCCGACCACCGCTGCCTGCTCTGCCCAGGCCAGCGACGAAGGGAAATCACCGATGCGCTCGTAGAAGATCTGCAAGCGGCCCAGCAGTCGCAATTGTGAGCCGTAGTCGTTCAGCGCGACGGCAATGTCTTGCGCTCGGAGCAAGGCTTTTTCCGCGGCTTCACTGTTGCCTCGGGTGAACATCAGCACCAGACCGAGCGCGGCTTGCAGTTCCATTTCGGTGGGCGTGCCGTAGTACCCCAGTTCCAGCAGCTCCACCGCCCGGGAACACCAGGTTCGGCACTCGACCAGCAATGAAAAATGCAGGAACAACGGCGCGCTCGCAGCCGCCAGCGGCAACGCCAGTCCCGGATCGCCGTGCGGGCCGAAGCTCCATTCCAGCGCACCGCGAACGTTGCCCAACTGGCTGGCTAGACGCGCCGAGTGGCGGAAAATCTCGTCGGGCGCAGTCCCCAGATGGCCGAGCAAATCCATGTAAAACGCCGCGTGCCGGAACGCCAGCGCATTGACCTCGGCCTCTCCCCGCGCGGTCAATTTTTCCCGGGCGTAGGCACGGGTCATCTCCAGTAATCGATACGAATCCGTCGAGTCGCTGTGATCGACCGTGACCAATCCCTTGCACACCAGATCATCAAGTATCGCGGCCGCCGTGGCGCTTTCGTGTTGCGATTCGGCAACCACCTGAGCGGCCGCTTCCTGGGAAAACGGCCCGACGAAGACCGAGAACCTCTCCAGCGCCAGACGCTCCTGCGGCGACAGCAGGTCATAGCTCCAGTCGAGCATGGCGCGCAGGGTCTGATGCCGTGGCACGGCCGTTCTGCGCCCCGACCAGCCCAGCGAGAAACGCTCGCCGAGCAGCGCGTGGGTGGCCTTCAGTCCGTGGCTGGCGACCCGCATCGCCGCCAGTTCGATCGGCAGCGCCATGCCCTCCAGCCGCTGGCAAATGTCCGCAATCATTTGCCCTCCGTCCGCTTCCAGCAACAGCGCCGCATTGCTCGACGATGCACGTTCGACAAACAGCTTGATGGCCGGGAATGCCAGCAGTTCCTCAACGGAAAGGTGTTGCGGCTCACGGGGAAATTCCAGCGGATTGAGCCAGTGCACGTATTCGCCACGCACCCGCAGCGGTTCGCGACTGGTCGCCAGAACCCCGACATCCGGCGCGGTATCGCTGATCTGCTCCAGGAGGGTCGACACCGCGTCGATCAGGTGTTCGCAGTTGTCGATCACCAGCATCAGCCGCTGCTCACGCAAATGCGCGAGCAGGACAAACATCGGGTCTTCCGCCTGCACCGGGATGTCCAGCGATCGGGCCAGTGCCGACGGCACCAGCGCGCAGTCTTCCACTTGCGCCAGATCGACGAAGCTGACGCGCTCGTAGCCCTGGGCGGCGATGCGGTGCGCCACCTCAATGGCCAGGCTGGTCTTGCCGACGCCGCCGGGGCCGACGATGGTGAACAACCTCGGTTGCTGCATGTGGTCGATGACCAGTTGCAGATCGGTTTCTCGGCCGATCAGTTTTGCCCGGGGCGGCAGACTGCACACGCCCTCGATGGCTCGGGTCACGATGGGCGCCGGTTGAACAGTGGTCTGCTTTCTTTCCAGCGGCGCGACGAAGGCATAACCCACGCCCACCTGGGTCGCGATGTAACGCGCCTGCTCCTCGCCATCCCCGAGAATCCGCCGCAGGCCAGTCATATGAAAGCGCAGGCTGCCTTCGGCCACCACGCTGTCGGGCCACACCTTGTCGATCAGGTCGTATTTGGACAGCACGCGCCCCGGTTGCTCGAGCAAGGCGATCAGCAGATCCAGCGCCCGCCCGCCGATCTCGACCGCCACCCCGTTGCGGGTCAGCAGCCGTTTGCCTGGAACGACACAGAAAGGACCGAAAATGAATTGGGTCGTGAGGGATTCGTGCAATGCGTCCGGAAAAGACTCCACGAGGATCGATCTCTCTAAAAAACGTAGGGGGCGGCGCCAGTTACAGACAGCCGGCGCAGGCCCTTTGCATGATAGGAGTTTTGCATGGTCGTTCAAGCACGGCACCGGCAGAGTGAGAACCTCACCCCTTTATTTCCCCTTTTCGAATGGCAATTTTGATGGCCTGAGCGGTGGTGGCCACGCCGAGATGCCGACGGGCCGAACGCAGGTGATTTTCCACTGTACGGCCGGACAAGCCGAGCGTGGCAGCAATGTCGGCCTGTCGCCGACCGGCAGCGACCCACGCCAGCACTTCGCGCTCGCGGGTCGAGAGTTTCCCGGCCGTCTCGTCCAGCGGTGCTTCGAGCAAGCGTCGTGCGGAATGAAACGCCACCGTGGCGAGCATGCCCAGTGCCAGACGAACCCGTGCCGAGGCATCGATCTGTTCGCCACCCAGACTCATGGCGCCTTCAAGACCCTGCGGGCCGAAGACTGGAATCTGCAAGCCATGCACGCCCGGGCCGCTTGGCAAGCGAACCACCCGATACAGTTCGCCGCTCTCCTCCTGCACCTTGCTCCAGAAGAACGATTCGCGAGTGTCCAGCAGGTGGCGAGTCACTGGGCAGCGCTGAACGTAGGTCTCGGCGTCGACGCCAGTGCCATCACCAAACCAGTCGCCTTCCACCCAGTAAATGCGCTCGACCACGTCCTCCGACGCCGAGGTGGCGGAGAACAGGACGAACCGATCGTAACCATGGGCCCCGGCGAAACTGCGCACGGCCTTCTGGATCGCCACCAGCGTGGGCGCCGCCTCAATGTCGAGGGCGGCGCGCAAGAGTGCTTCGGCAGGTCCGGGGCTCACCCCGACGTGACCTCTTTCAGGAGCGCGGCCGCCGCCAGTTTGCCCAGCGCGTTGCCCGCCAGCGGACTGTCACCGGTCAGCAGTTTGCGATCCTGAAGCGTCGCCCCGGAAATGTCCTGATTGGTGATTTCCACTCCGAGCGCCTGCAACTGCTCGCCGAACTTCCAGGTCAGGTGGCCGGGCATGTAACCGATGTCAGGGGTGGTCGCGTCCAGGGCATCGGGAAACGCGCAGATCCGGTAGCCGTTGAAGATGCACGACTCCTTTGTTTCACCGAGGCCGGCCGCCAGCAACGCCGCCGGGCCGTGGCACAGGGTGATGACGAATTTGTCCTTGGCGACGGCCCATTGCAGGACCTTCTTCACGTCCTCGCTTTCCGGCAGGCCGATCAGCGCACCGTGGCCGCCGGGGATGAATACGCCGATGTAGTCGGAGTTCTCGCCCAGCGCTTCTTCGATCACCTGGGACAGCTTGAGTGGGCGCTTGAACTGATCGCGGTATTGCTCGTAGAAGCCTTTCACTTCGGCGTCTTCCGAGGGCATGGCCCAGAATTCGAACTTGACCGGATTGCCCGACAGCGTCGCGACATCGAAGCCGAAACCGGCCTTGTCCAGGTGATACATCGGCAGCAGCGTTTCAACCGGGTGATTGCCCGTGGAGAACATCGTGCCGTTGTCGGTCAACAGATAGCGCTCGTCCGCGCCGATCATCAGGATCTTCCAGCGCCCGCCCTTGTAATGGTTCGGGTACTCGGCATCACTGAGATCGGATTTGGGCGAAGTGAACTGGCTGAGGGAGTACGGCGAGGGGAAAAACGCGTTGTCCTCGGCAGGATCGGGGGTTGGGCGCTTGTCGTCAGTCTGCGTGGTAGCCATGGTGCTCTCCATCGAGTGGGTCAATGTCGGAGTTCATGCTAGTAAGGCGTCAGCGTTACAACAATGAGGGTTTTCCCTCAAAAAATCATGCGCTGAACCTGCAGCCCCTCAATGTGATCGATAAGTGGCAGAATCCCCGCAACTGATGAATTCGGAGACCCCCAATGCTTCGCCTGTTTGAACAACGGCTCGACCCCTTCCCGCCCGACGAAGCGCCGCCACCGCCGGTCGGTCTGGCGCGATTCCTGTGGGCCTGCACCCGCGGCGCTCGCGGTTATATCCTCGCGCTCGCGCTGCTCAGTGCCGGTGTGTCGATCTACGAAGCCTGGTTGTTTTCCTTTCTGGGTCAGGTCGTGGACCTGCTCTCGGCCTGGCAGGCCGGCGGCGATGTGAACGGCCAGGAGAGCCGCGTGCTGTGGGGCATCGGCATCGTATTGCTGACCAGCGTCGGGCTGGTGGCGCTGCGCACTATGGTTCAGCACCAGGTGTTGGCGATCAATCTGCCGCTGCGTCTGCGCTGGGACTTCCATCGACTGATGCTGCGGCAGAGCCTTTCGTTCTTTTCCGACGAGTTCTCCGGCCGGGTCACGACCAAGGTGATGCAGACAGCGCTGGCCGTGCGCGAGGTGCTGTTCACCGTCATCGAAATCGCACCGGGCATCGGCGTTTATTTCATTGCGATCATCGCCCTGGCCGGCGGTTTCGCCCTGAAACTCATGCTGCCGTTCATTGCCTGGGTCGCGCTGTTCGGGCTGGCGATGCTGTATTTCGTGCCACGCCTGGGCCAGGTCGGGCAGGAACAGGCCCATGCGCGGTCATCGATGACGGGCCGGGTTTCGGATGCCTACACCAACATCACCACCGTGAAACTGTTCTCCCACTCCAAACGTGAAGCGCACTTTGCGCGGGCGGCGATGGAGGACTTCAAGCAGACCGGTTTCCGCCAGATGCGTCTGGTCAGCCAGTTCGAAATCGTCAATCAGGCGCTGGTGGTCGGGCTGATCATGGGCGCCGGCGGCTACGCGCTGTGGCTGTGGCATCAGGGCGAAGTCGGCACCGGCGCGGTGGCGGCGATCACGGCGATGGCGTTGCGCATCAATGGCATGTCGCACTGGATCATGTGGCAGATGACGTCGCTGTTCGAAAACATCGGCACCGTGCAGGACGGGATGGACACCCTGACCCGTGGCCCCAAGGTGCAGGATGCGCCGGACGCCGGCGTGCTGGTGCCTTCCGGCGGCGCCGTGGAATTCGACAACGTGAGCTTCAACTACAACGGCGAACGCCAGGTGCTCGATGGCTTGAGTCTGAGCATCCAGCCGGGGGAGAAAATCGGTCTGGTGGGCCGTTCCGGTGCCGGTAAATCCACGCTGATCAACCTGCTGCTGCGCTTCTACGACGTCGATCGCGGCGAGATTCGCATCGACGGGCAAAACATCGCGCAGGTGACACAGGACAGCCTGCGCAGCGCGATCGGCATGGTCACTCAGGACACGTCCCTGCTGCACCGCTCGATTCGCGACAACATCGCCTACGGTCGACCGGACGCGACTGACGCACAAATCCAGCGCGCTGCCGCCAACGCCCAGGCCGACGGTTTCATCAACCAGCTCAGCGACCGCCAGGGCCACACCGGCTACGACACGCTGGTAGGCGAACGCGGCATCAAGCTTTCCGGTGGCCAGCGCCAACGCATCGCTATCGCCCGGGTGATGCTCAAGAACGCTCCGATCCTTCTACTGGACGAAGCTACCAGCGCCCTGGATTCCGAAGTCGAAGTCGCCATTCAGGAAAGCCTTGATGAAATGATGCAGGGCAAGACCGTGATCGCCATCGCCCATCGACTGTCGACGATTGCGGCGATGGATCGACTGATCGTCATGGATGAGGGACGGATCATCGAGCAAGGCACTCACACTGAATTGCTGGCGAAAAACGGCACCTATGCGCGGCTGTGGCAGCATCAGAGTGGCGGGTTTCTGGGTGAGGATCAGGGCGTGGCCGAGGCGATGGATCAGGCGTGAGTCCTTTGATCAGCCCCGCGATAACAACTGCGGGGCTGATCGCCGCTGAGAGGATTAGGCAAGGCTCGAAGACAAACCGGCATAGGTGAACGATTTCTCGCTGGCTACCATGACGGCACACCTGATTTGCGGAGTACGTCATGCACCACACCAAAACCCTCTTCATCACCGGCGTCAGCAGCGGCTTCGGCCACGCGCTGGCCAAGGAAGCACTGGCCGCCGGACACCGCGTCATCGGCACCGTGCGTAGCGAAGCCGACCTGCAAGCCTTTCAGGCGTTGTCTATCGACAACGCGTACGGCGTGCTGCTGGATGTCACGGACTTCGACCGGATCGATAGCGTCGTGGCAACCGTCGAAGCGACACACGGCCCGGTCGATGTGCTGGTCAACAACGCCGGTTACGGGCACGAAGGCATTTTCGAAGAATCGCCGCTGGAGGACATGCGCCGCCAGTTCGACGTGAATGTGTTCGGCGCGGTCGCGGTGACCAAGGCGTTTGTGCCGTTCTTTCGCCAGCGGCGGGCGGGTCATATTCTCAATATCACGTCGATGGGCGGCACGATCACGATGCCGGGTATCGCGTACTACTGCGGCAGCAAGTTTGCGCTCGAAGGCATCTCCGATACCCTGAGCAAGGAACTGGCGCCGTTCAATATCTTCGTGACCGCCGTCGCACCGGGTTCATTTCGGACCGACTGGGCCGGTCGCTCGATGCAGCGCACGCCGCGCAGCATCGCCGACTATGACGCCAGCTTCGATCCGGTGCGCAAGGCGCGCGAAGACAAGAGCGGCAAGCAGCTCGGTGATCCGCGCAAAGCGGCGCAGGCGATGTTGCAGATCATCGCCAGCCCTGCTCCGCCAGCGCATCTGTTGCTGGGCAGCGATGCGTTGAGTCTGGTGCGCGACAAGCTGAAACGTGCCGCCAGCGAGATCGACCAATGGGAAACGCTGACCCGTTCCACCGACCATTGAACGGCCCACAGAGAGAACGCAATGAAACAGGCCGACGCAAGCACTTCGCGCATGGTGCAGCTCATGGAGACGCTGGCACCGGTCGAGGGCTACAACCTCAGTGCGCTGGAGGGCGTGCGCTTCCTGCGCTCGAACCGGCCACTGACCCGCACGCCGGTGCTGTACGACCCCGGCATCGTGATTCTCTGTCAGGGTCGGAAGCGCGGGTATCTGGGCGATGACGTCTACGTCTATGACGCCCAGCATTACCTGGTGGTGTCGGTTCCGATCCCCTTCACCATGGAGACCGATGCCTCTGAAGACGAGCCGATGCTCGCGATCTATATGCAACTTGATTTCCAGGTGGCCAGCGAGTTGATGCAGCAGGTGGATGAGGTTCACGGCCCGAGTGATGCGCTTCCCAAGGGCATGTTCGCCTCGCCGATGGACGACCGCCTGCGCACATCGACGCTACGTTTTCTCGAAGCCATGAGCAATGCGGGCGAAGCGCAGATATTGGGGCCGTCGCTGTTGCGGGAAATCTATTACCGCATCCTGACCGGCGAACAAGGCGGCTCGATGCGCGCCGCACTCAATCGACAGGGACACTTCGGCAAGGTGACGCGGGCGATCCGCAAGATCCACAGCAGCTATCAGGAGCGCCTGGACGTCGAGCAACTGGCCCGCGAAGCGAGCATGAGCGTGCCCAGTTTCCACCTGCACTTTCGCAGCGTGACGGACGCCTCGCCCATGCAATACCTGAAGTCGACACGCCTGCATCAGGCGCGACTGTTGATGTTGCGCCATGCCATGACCGCGTCAGCGGCGGCGTTCAGTGTCGGCTATGAAAGCGCTTCGCAATTCAGCCGCGAGTTCAAACGGTTCTTCGGCCGAACGCCGCAGGCGGAGATCGAGTGGATGAAGGCAACGTATGCGTTGCCTGCGCCGACGTCGGCCTCGGTTTATGTTTCGTCGCATTAGTCGATCAGGCATCTACAGGTGACTGCGGGGTGTCGGGGTCCAGTTGCCGACGGCGGAACTGCCCAGGTGGCTGGCCGTGGATCTGGCGAAAGCGCCGGGAGAAATAAGCTTCATCCGCAAAACCACACAGCCTCGCCACCTCGCCCACTGGCCGGGCTCCATTGAGCAGGTAATTGCGCGCCGCGTGCATTCTGCGTTCCAGCACCAGCTCGGTGAAGGTCTTGCCGATTTCCTTGCGCAGCCAGTGCGTGAGGTAAGTCGGTGACAGGTAGGTCGCCGCCGCCACCTTGATCAGATTGAGATCGGGGTCGGCAATATTCTTGCGCAGGTACTCGAACATCCGGCTCAGTGCATCCCGTCGACTGGCCTGTGCTGCGTTTTCTTCCGCCAGGCGTTTGAGCGGTTCGGCATACAGGACGCACACCTTGCCCACCAGTTGCAGCAGCAATCCCTTGAGCACTTCGCGTGTACCGAACTGACGATTCTCGTCCAGGCTGCGCATCTGTTCGATCAGGCCACAGACCTCGTTGAAATCCTCATTCCCCAGAATGAAATCCAGATGTTCCTGAAAGCGGAAAGGCGACAGTTCGGGCGCCAGGAGAATCGATACCTCCTCCAGATCCATCGGGTCGCACTGCAAATGCGGCAACAGAAAGGTCTGGGAAAAGTTGATCACCATGAAATTGCTGTCCGCCGGATGCGGGATCACGTGCACACGGTGCGGCAGGATGAATGCCAGTGCGTTACGCGGAAATGGACGAACCGCGTTGCCAATGTGCTGCACCGTGTCGCCACCGAGATTGATCTGGATCTGGAAGTATTCGTGTCGATGCGGGCTGGTCTCGGCGCGGCGACCTTTTTTGTCACGAATATAGAAGTCCATCATCTCGCTGCGTTGCTGCATGACGTAGGTGGGCACACGGCATTGTGATGTCATTTGTTGAACATCCTCGACAGGTACTTGGGCAGGTTTTCCTGGCGTTGCCGAGCAATCGGCATTGCTCATCTTGAAGGTTCGGCGCCAGCCCTTCAAGCAGTCATACGATGACATCAAGCTCAGTGGATTTTCTGCACTTCCATTACTAATGATGTCTGTCCAAAAAAACAGACCGGACAGTCATTGTTTTTTCCATTTAAAAACAGACAGATAGAAATAAAATCAGGGCGCACCTTAAAAATCCACTGTGCGGTTTTTTTTGGACAGGTTTATCTGGCGCTGCCTTCTCCGGAAAAAATGATCTAACACCTTGATTGATTTCAAGAGGTTGTACGACCACTGTATTTCCCACGCCCAACCTCTTTCAAAAACAACAGAAGGTGCGCACGTCATGAATCCGCTATTGCTCCCCGCCGCCCCTCCCCAGCCTTTACCGACGATGCCAGCCGGAAGACGTAACTGAACGTCTGACCCTGGCCGTTTGTGCCATTCGTTTCAATTTCGATTGCCTTGCCCCCGGACAGCGGGCAACGGCGTCGGCTGTCCGCAAACAACTCGACACTTCTAACAATAACGAGGTCCACTCATGTCGAATTCGCACACCTCCCCGACCACCGCCCCGCCGCTGATTGCCGGCGACAGAGACGCCGTCTCTTCCCGGCGACTGCCGACGCGGCGACGCTGGTTCATGCTCTCGCTGCTGCTGATTGCGACGATCATCAATTACATCGACCGGGTGAACATCTCGATCGCCGCCCCGTTCATGGCCAAGGACCTGGGTCTGGACAAGATCGAAATGGGGCTGATTTTCTCTGCCTTTGCCTGGACGTACGCACTGGCTCTGGTGCCGGCCGGGTTTATCGCCGACCGTTTCGGTTCACGTTTTACCTACGGTGTTTCACTGATCAGTTGGTCGACCGTCACGGTGTTTCAAGGCTTCGCCACGGGTTTCGCTTCGCTGTTCGGCCTGCGCCTGGCCGTCGGGGCGATGGAAGCGCCGGCATTTCCGGCCAACAGCCGTGCGGTAACCGTATGGTTTCCGGCGCGGGAACGGGGACTGGCCAGCAGCATTTACGTCTGCGGGCAGTACCTGGGAACGGCACTGTTTACCGGTGCCCTGCTGTGGCTGGCCACAACCTTTGACTGGCGCCATGTCTTCTACAGCACCGGCGCGCTCGGCATCGTCTTCGGTGTGCTGTGGCTGTATCTGTATCGCGATCCGCTGAACTGCAAGAAGGTCAGCAAAGAAGAGTTGAAATACATCGAGGCCGGTGGCGGACTGGTCAAGAGCAGCCAGGAACGCACCCGTTTCAACTGGCGTCAGATCGCCGAGCTGTTCAGCTATCGCCAGGTCTGGGCCATTTGTATCGGCAAGTTCGCCAGTACATCGGCGCTGTACTTCTTCCTCACCTGGTTCCCCACCTACCTGATCGAAGAACGCCATCTGACCACAATCAAGGCCGGGATCTTTGCCGTGATGCCCTTCGTGGGCGCAACGGTCGGCATCCTGCTCGCCGGCATCGTGTCCGACCTGCTGATCCGTCGTGGCTACTCAATGTCCTTCGCCCGGAAACTGCCGCTGGTGGTCGGATCGATGCTGGGCATGTCGATCGTGCTGGTGAACTTCACCGACTCGAACGTCATCTGCATCGCCGTGCTGACCATTGCCTTCTTCGCGCAGGGCATCGCGTCGTCTTCGTGGGCGGCGGTGTCGGAGGTCGCGCCCAAGGAACTGATCGGACTCACCGGCGGGATTACCAGCCTGGCTGCCAACATTGGCGGGATCGTCACCCCGATCGTGATTGGCGCTATCGTCCACGCCACCGGCTCGTTCGCCTATGCGTTCTGGTTCATCGGCGCCGTGGCGCTGATCGGCACCCTCTCCTATTCATTGCTGCTCGGCCGCCTGTACCGCATCGAGTTGAAAACACGCTGAAGCAAGAATCACCGTTTTCTCCAACAGGAGGCGGCTTTCGTCCAACTTCGCCAACGATTGCCGCCGTACGCTGACCTTTCACACAGGACTTGCACCAGGATGAACATGACCGAGTACGTCTTTACCCCGGATCTGCCAGTGACCTTGCCGGTTGTCGGCAGCGAGCAACGCTTTCCCGTCGGACGCGTGTTTTGCGTCGGCCGCAACTACCCGTGGCCGGACACGCTGGGCCAACCGCGTCAGCCACCGGTGTTCTTCATGAAACCGGCCAGCAGTGTCGGCGACGCTGCCGGCGAAGTGATCTTCCCGTCACTGACCGAAGAGTTCGCCCATGAAATCGAACTGGTCGTGGCCATCGGCGAAGGCGGCTCGCATATTCCCGAGAGCCAGGCGCTGGCCTATGTCTGGGGCTACGCCGCCGGGCTGGATCTGACCCGTCGTGACGTACAGCGCCTGGCCAAGCGCGACGGTTTGCCATGGGAAGGTGCCAAGGTGTTTGACGGCGCCGCACCGATGACCGCCATTGTGCCGGTCACTCGGGCCGGTCGGCTCGAAGGGGAATTATGGTTGAGCGTGAACGGTGAAGAACGCCAGCGCGATCGTCTCGACAGCCAGATCTGGTCGGTGAGTGAAGTCATCAGCCGCATCTCGCAATCCGTAACACTCAAGGCCGGCGACCTGATCATGACCGGCAGCCCCGCCGGCGTTGACGTCTTGCAACCCGGCGACGTCATCAGCGCCGGGATTGACGGCATCGGCCAACTCGAAATGCGCGTCGGCCCCCGGCCTTGAGTCTGTCCTTAAGTGATTGGAAAAAAGGAGAACAACAAAATGTCTGACACTCAATCCTTGAAAGTGGCCCTGGTGACCGGCGCCGGCAGCGGGATCGGCCGTTCCGTAGCCCTGGGCCTGCTGGCCGACGGTTACACCCTGGTGCTGGCCGGGCGCCGGCCCGAACCCCTGCAGGCCTTGGTCGATCTGGCGGCCGGCGAAGGACGCGAAGCCCTGGCGGTGCCTACCGATGTACGCGACCCCACCAGTGTCGATCAGCTGTTTGCAACCATTGCCGAGGTCTACGGACGCCTGGACGTGGTCTTCAGCAACGCCGGGGTAAATGCCCCTGCCGTGCCGCTGGACGAACTGACGTTCGAGCAGTGGCGAAACGTGATCGACACCAACCTCAACGGGGTTTTCCTCTGTGCCCGTGGCGCGTTCGGGCTCATGCGCCGGCAACAGCCACAGGGTGGCCGCATCATCAATAACGGTTCGATTTCGGCCCACACCCCACGTCCTTTCAGCAGCGCGTACACCGCCAGCAAACACGCGGTACTGGGATTGACCAAATCGCTGGCGCTGGATGGTCGGGAATTCAATATCGCCTGCAGCCAGATCGATATCGGCAATGCCTTGACCGAAATGTCGGTACGCATGACCAAAGGCGTGCGCCAGGCCAACGGCAGCATCGCCGTGGAGCCGATGGTCGACGTCAAGCATGTCGCCGACGCCGTGCGCTACATCGCCGGTCTGCCCCTGTCGGCCAACGTCCTGAACATGACCGTCATGGCCACTGCCATGCCGTTTGCCGGCCGCGGTTGAGCCGGCTTTTTTATTGCGTAAGTGAGGTTTACATGAAGCCAGAAGTCTTGCAGCTGAGCCCGATCCTGATTCCGCAAATCAATGCGCGTCTCGGCGAACTGTTCACGATCAGGCGTTATTTCGAGCAGGCCGACAAAGCGGCGTATTTGCAGGAACACGGCGAAAACATTCGCGGCGTCATCACGGGTGGGCACACGGGTATCAGCCAGGCGTTGATGGCGCAATTACCCAAACTGGAAGTGGTGGCGGTCAACGGTGTCGGCACCGATGCGGTCGACCTGGCCTACGCCAGGGATCGCGGAATCCGCGTGACCGCGACCATCGGCGCACTGACCGAAGACGTGGCCGACCTGGCCATCGGTTTGCTGATCGCCGTGTGTCGTGGGCTTTGTACCAGTGACCGTTACGTTCGCTCGGGCCAGTGGCCACAAAGCCCGACCCCATTGGCACCGCTGCCTTTGGCGCGGCAAGTGTCCGGCATGCGTATCGGCATCGTGGGCATGGGCCGGGTCGGCCGAGCGGTCGCCACCCGGGCAGCCGCGTTTGGCTGTCCGATCAGCTACACCGATCTGCAACCGATGAGCGATGTCAGCCACACCTTCATCGCCGACCTCAAGCAACTGGCCCGCGACAGTGATGCCCTGATTCTCGCGGCAGCCGCCGACAAGGCCGAGGCCATCATCGATGCCTCCGTGCTGCAGGCTCTGGGCAAGGGCGGCTACCTGATCAACGTCGCCCGAGGAAAACTGGTCAACGAAACCGATCTGGTGGCGGCCCTGACGGCTGGCGAGATCGCGGGTGCGGCACTGGATGTTTTCGTCGACGAGCCTAACGTGCCTGAAGCCTTGTTTGCCCAGGAACAAGTGGTGCTGCAACCGCATCGCGCCAGCGCGACCCTGCAGACCCGCACCCGCATGGGCGAGATGGTAGTGGCGAGCCTGGTGGACAGTTTTGCCGGAAAGACTCCGCAAGGATGTGTGAGCGGCTGAGCCTCACAGTCATCGGGGGCCGCTGCCCCCGATGATAAATTTCAGACCCGATCGGATTACAACGTGTAGGAAATGCCGACCTGCACCGTTCTCGGTGCCCCTGGATAGGCGTAGACGTTACCGAATGCGCCCTCGTCGTAGTCCCGGTCAAACAGGTTCTTCAGGTCGAGATTAAGACGTACCTTGTCATTGACCTTGTAGTAGCTGAGCAGATCGACAACGGTATAGCTCCCCATCGAAAACGCGGTGTTCGCCGTTTGCCCCGCGCGCTCATCGACATATTTGACGCCTGTCCCCAGACCCAGACCACTGAGGGCACCGTCCTGGAACTCATAGACGTTGAGCAGGCTGAAGCTGTTTTTCGGGATGTTCATCAGTCGCGTGCCGGAGCGGATCACGTTGTCCTTGATCACCTCGGCATCGACGTAGGCGTAACCACCGATGACACGCCACTCGGGAGTCAGGTTGCCGGCGACATTGAGGTCAAATCCTCGGCTGCGCACTTCCCCGGCAGCCACGCTGAAAGTCGAGTCCACCGGGTCAGTGGTCAGGACATTGCGCTTTTCAATCTGATAGATCGCCGCGTCAACGCTCAACTGATGATCCAGCGCTTCCCATTTGACGCCCATCTCCCAGGTCTTGCCTTTCTCCGGTTCAAAGCCCCCGCCCTGTCGGCTCGTGCCGGTATTGGGCTTGAATGAACGCGCGGTGTCCGCGTAGACCGCGAGGGTGTCGGTCAGCTCGTAGGTCACACCAACGCGGGGCGTCACGGCATTGTCACTGGCCTGCCAGTTCTTGCCGCCGGGCACGTAGGTTTCGTAGTCGTGTTCGAAGCGTTCGAAACGTGCGCCGGCCAGGACTTTCAGCCGATCGGTCAGGGCCACCTGGTCCTGTACGAACGCGGCGTAGGTCTTGAGATTTTCCTTGTCGTGGGTCGGGGTGCGCGTCAGTGCCGGACGGGGCTGCCCATACACCGGATTGAAGATATCGATCGGATAGGCACTTACCGCGCCGCTGGAGCGCTGGATGATCGACTGGTAGTCGTAGTCCTCGTATTCGATACCGGTCAGCAATGTGTGCTGCAGGCCGCCGGTGGAGAAGTGACCAGTCAGGTTGAGTTGGGTGTCCTTGTCCGTCCACTCCAGCTTGCGGTAGTTGAAATTTCGTCCCAGAGTCCGGCCGTCGGCGGCAATGCCGTTGGCTTCAATGGCATTGCCCTGCAAGGTACCGTCGAGCCACTGAAAGCCACCGCCGAGCGTCCAGTCCTCATTGAGCACATGCTCGAAGCGCAATTGCGCCATGTTGTTGTCGTTGTGCAACTTGCCGGCGTCCGGTTCACCGAAGAAGGTGTCGCGGGAGGCGGTGCCGATCTGCCGGGGATAACGCGTCGCGCCCCGGTCCAGCGGATGGTTGTTGCGCATGAAGTCACCCTCGAAGATCACTCGGGTGTCATCGCTGGCTTGCCAGGTCAGCACGGGGGTCACGCCGTAGCGTTCGGTTTCGACGTGATCGCGGAAGGTATCGCCGCCCTCGCCCACCACGTTCAGGCGATAGGCCAGACGCCCCTCTTCATCGAGCGGGCCGGAAGCATCCAGGGTACCGCGGCGCATGCCTTGGTCATTCAGCTGGCTGCCGAGTGTGACCGTGCGCTCGGGCAACGGTTGTTTGGATACGACATTGAAAGTACCGCCCGGATCACCACGGCCGTAGAGCATGGTCGCCGGCCCGCGCAGGACTTCCAGACGCTCGATGGTGTTGGCATCAGGCATGTTCGGATAACCGCGGTTGATCGGGAAACCATTACGGTAGAACTCGCCGGTGGTAAATCCGCGCACGGTGAACGTGGTCAGTCCCTGGCCGCCAAAATTGTTGGCTCGCCCTACGCCGCCCGCGTAATCCAGTGCGTCCTGCAGCCGGGTAGCACCGATGTCTTCGACCGCGTCTTTGGTGACGACACTGATCGACTGCGGGGTTTCATGGATCGAGGTGTCGGTCCGCGTGGCACTGGCCGAACGGGTCGCGCGATATCCGTGTACCGGACCGTCCGCTCTTTCGTAATCCGCGGTACCGACCACATCGGTTGCCTCCAGCTCCAGCGCTGACACCGTTGAATCGGATGGCTCGGCCCACGCAAAGGGAGACAACGTTTGCAACACACAGATGGACAGCAGAGTTCGACGCATGAGGGGAGAACCTTACAGATAGGCCAGAACGAAGGGGGTAACTGCCAGCAAAACGCGGCGGATGGTATACCACCCGCCGCGCAATTGATAGGCATTCCCATTCGTTTGTGCAGCTGACTCTCACCTCTTGCGTCTATTTCCTGCTCACACGCTCAACAGGCGTTTCGTGGTCGCCATTGACGTACTCAACGACTGTCCCGTGCGTTGCAGTTTGTTCAGCAAACTGGCCCCCAGCCACAGTTGATACAGGGTTTCAGCCAGTTGCCGAGCATCGCCCTCAGGCAAGCTTTTTTCGACCTGGCCCTGTTCGATGCACTCGCTGATGCGCGCCACCACTCGCTCTGCACCATCACGCAAGGTCAGGCGCATGGTTTCGGAAAGGTCAGCCACCTCGGCGCTGAGTTTCACCACCAGGCATTCGTCGCCATGGCCTTCCAGGGTGCAGCGATCCTGCCAGCCTTGCCAATAATCCATCAGCCGTTCATGGGCGCTCAGGCCGGGCAGCGTCAGGCGTCGCTCCATGTCGGCCAGATAGTCGACGAAGTAATCCTCGAGCAAGGCCTGGCCGTACAGTTCCTTGGATTTGAAGTAGTGATAGAACGAGCCCTTGGGCACGCCGGCGGTCTGCAGGATCTCGTTCAGGCCGACACTGGTGAAGCCTTTCTCGGCCATCATCCGGTGGCCGGTGTCGAGCAAATGTTGGCGGGTGTCGTCGTAGGTCGGTTTCATGGGGCACGAATTACCAGGCAATAGACCAGTCGTTTATCTCAAAGGAACGCGAGTTTGCCACACCTGTCCATGAAAAACCCTCGAAGAAAAAATTACTAGACGACTGGTCTAATTGGAAACTATGCTGCGCCCCGACAAACCTTTTCCCGGTGTCGATCCTGTGCGAATCCCTTGCTCATAAACGCCGCCAGACCAACCCAGGGTGCTCTATGAAAATCTTGATGGTTTTGACTTCCCACGATCAACTCGGCAACACCGGCAAGAAAACCGGCTTCTGGCTCGAAGAGTTCGCCGCCCCCTACTACGCCTTCAAGGACGCCGGTGCCGACGTCACACTGGTTTCGCCCGCTGGCGGCCAGCCGCCGCTTGATCCGAAGAGCGACGAGCCCGACGCTCAGACGGCTGAAACCGATCGCTTCCGCCAGGACCCTGCGGCCCAACAGGCACTCGCGAGCACCGGCCGCCTGGCCGACGTCCGCGCCGAAGATTTCGATGCCGTGTTTTATCCAGGTGGCCATGGCCCGCTCTGGGACCTGGCCGAAGACAAGCATTCGATTGCCCTGATCGAAGCCTTCGCACGCAGCAACAAGCCCCATGGCTTCGTCTGCCATGCGCCGGGGGTGCTGCGTCATGTCGTCGACGCAGACGGTAAACCGCTGATCCAGCATCGCGAAGTGACCGGTTTCACCAATTCCGAAGAGGCGGCCGTCGGTTTGACGGATGTCGTACCTTTCCTGATCGAAGACGAGTTTCAGCGTCTTGGCGGTCGCTATTCCAAAGTTGCCGACTGGCAGGTTCATGTAGTGACTGATGGAAAACTGGTGACCGGCCAGAATCCTGCCAGTTCGGCAGCTGTCGCCGAAAAACTGCTGAAGCTGCTGGGCTAGAGCTTTCCGCTACATCCTCGAACAACTGATTCGGACACCGTGTGTGCGTTGCACGGTGTTCTTTTTTCGCCACTTTAATAGTCGACTGGTCTAATAAGACCATGAACAAGGTATTTCCATGAACCACAGCAGTTTCTTTACACCCGTCACCCTGGGCCGCCACATCCTCAAAAACCGCATAGTCCTGCCACCCCTCACCCGCCAGCGCAGCACCCAACCGGGCAATGTCGCCAATGAATTGATGGCCGAGTATTACCAGCAACGTGCCGGTGCCGGTTTGCTGGTGACTGAAGGCACCCAGATCGAGCCTCGTGGGCAGGGATACGCCTGGACTCCAGGCATTCATACACCCGAACAAATCGTCGGGTGGCGCAAGGTCACCGAGGCTGTCCACGCCAGTGACGGCGTGATTTTCGCGCAGCTATGGCATGTCGGTCGCGTATCCCATACTGCCCTGCAACCCAATGGCGACGCACCGGTGTCGGCCTCCGCCATCGCCACCGACCGGGTCAGTGTGTTCATCGAAACCGCGCCCGGTGTGGGCGCTCTGGTTCCGCCGTCCGCGCCTCGAGCGCTGACCACCGATGAAGTCCAGGAACTGGTTCAGCTATACATCCAGGCGGCGCGCAATGCCATGGACGCCGGTTTTGACGGTATCGAACTGCACTGCGCCAATGGTTATCTGGTAAACCAGTTCATCTCCGCCCACAGCAACCTGCGCACCGATCAGTACGGCGGTTCGTTGCACAATCGCCTGCGTTTTCTGCGCGAAGTAGTCGCCGGGGTCGCCAAGTGCATCGGCAAGGAAAAAGTCGGCGTGCGCTTCGCGCCGCTGTTCACCACCACCGGTGAAGCGCGGACTTACCTGGGCATGGTCGAGGAAGATCCGCACACCACTTACATCGAAGCGATCAAGGTGCTGCAAGACGTCGGCATTGCTTACCTGTCTATTGCAGAAGCCGACTGGGACGACGCGCCAGTGATGCCGCAAACCTTCCGTCGAGCGGTGCGCGACACCTTCGGCGGCGCGATCATTTACGCGGGTCGCTACAACGCCGAAAGCGGTGCACGCTTGCTGGAATCAGGACTGGCGGATCTCGTTGCTTTCGGTCGTCCGTTCATGGCCAATCCGGACCTGCCCGCGCGCATCGCCAATGACTGGCCGCTGAATTCGCTGAACCCGGCTACGGTGTATGGCGGTGATGCCGAAGGCTATGTGAATTACCCGGTGTACGCAGAGTAGCTTTCGTTGCCAACACTTTTTGCAAGCCCGTTCCGGACCGCCCCTTTGGCTTGATACAGCGCCTGATCTGCCGCAGCGATCAGGCCTTGTACCGTGTCCAGTTGCGACCCTGTGGCGGCCGCAATGCCGATGCTCACACTCACTCGGCCGAATGGACTGGTCCGGTGAGCGATAGGCTCTTGCGCCAAGCGTTTCAGGATTATTTGCGCCACGACCGCTGCGCCGTCCCTCGTCTCGACTAGACGATTTTCAAAGCCTTGAGAATCACCAGCGTATTCTCGGCAAACGCTTGAGCCTGCCAGGTCAGTTCGGCAAGGTTTTCTTCAGCGGTGGTCAGGGCCCTGCCATCCTTCAGAAGACCTTCGCCCTGGCCGCCGATGATGCCCCATGCCAGTTGTGCCCATTCGGCCGGGTGTTTTTTACCTTGCTTGATCGAGATCAGGAACAACTGCTGGAAGCGGCTGACCGTCACGCCACCACCGGTCACCGGACTCGCCAGGGTCTGAATCCTGTTGCCGTACAACGAACGCTTACACAGCTGCAGGTTGAGGGTATTGCAGCGGGCCTGCACCAGCTTTTCGGCCGTCTCGCTCTGACAGGGCGCCACGACGCTCATGCCGATCAGCACGTTGAGGGCTTGCTCCACATCGCCATAGGTCAACGAGGGCACGAGATCCAGCAAATGCCGCAAGGTCTTCGACACATAGGCGTCATCCGCCAGCGCCGCAAGCACCGGGCCATAGATCTCTGCCTGCAACGTGGCTGCGCCTGCCGGGCCGGTGACATTGGCCGGCACGCTTTCAGCCGCCTGTAACAGGACGAAGCGCGTGCTGAGCATCCGCTCACGGTGCTCGGAGGCGGACAGCCTGTTGGCGCCGCGTACATAGAGGTCCCGACGGAAACTCTGGTTCACAAAGTAGTCACGCGCCTGCTCGCGCATGACGGGATGGTCGATACCTTCCAAAAAGTCCATGCCTTCCGCGCTCAGGTTGAGGGGGTCGACGGAGTCCAGCGGCACGGCTGTCGTGGCGTAATCGAGCTTGGCGGGCGCCAGGGCATCAACCACGTCGGTGAAATACATGCAGTTCCAGTCGCGGTTGAAATACTCATGGGCGACGTACTGGCGGTCCTGACCCTTGATGCTCTGGAGCTTGGCGTCCAGACCCGGTGCGGAGTTGGCATATTTAGGATTTGCAGCCAGCAGCGCTTCGGAAAATTGCAACGCGGCGTCAATACGCTGATCAGGACGCGCAGAGGCCTGACTGGCGAAACGGTCGTGCAGGCTAAACAGCTGGCGCAACGGTGCCTGAGGCGACCAGCCCGGGAAGCAGTTGTAGCTGACGTAGAGCAGACCACCAGGCTTGAGATGACGACGGACGAACTCGACGATCAACTTGTGGTTGTCGCGGCTGACCCAGGTCCAGATGCCATGCAGGCTGATGCTGTCGAACTGAGGTAAGTCATGGCGGGCCAGCAATTGCTCGAAGCTGTCGTCATACAGTCGCGCATCGCTGCCCCAGTCTTTAGCCAGTGCGATGGCATGCGACGCCTGACCCGGGTGAAAGTCGGTGCCGATATAAGAACCCGGATTGCCTGCAGCATGGATGTTGATCGAAACGCCCTGACCAAAGCCCAGTTCACAGTGGTAACCGTCGGTGCTCTCCAGCGTGGCGAAACCGCGCAACAGCAGACAATAACGCTGGAAAACCGGATTGATTTCCCGGCTATACCCGTAGGTGTAGCCTTCGTCCGTGAAATATCCCTCGTTCCAGGCATTGCTCATGCGTGCACCCTTTTCTTATATCGGAAGTGAAAGTCGCTCTTATACGGGGTAGTCGTGGCGTATCACAAGAGGAAAAACGTCAGGCAAACGCCTCCTCGATAAACGCCTCCAGCGTTTTTTCTTCGAGGATTTCGATCGAGAAGTGGCCAAAGCGTTTGGGCAGCCAGATGATGCGCGCCCCTGACGGCGATTGCAGGTGTTCGCGGGCCAGCGGTTTACCGTTTTCATCTTCTGGCTGCACGCCTTCGGCGACCAGTTCGTCGTAGGCTTTTTCGATGTCGGGGGTCGAATAGCAGTGACGGTAGATCATGCCCTCGCCTGCGCTATCCAGGAGCTCCCGCAGATTCCCGGCCAATGGCTGAACCAGCATGAAACGCTCCTGCCCGATCAACGCAATCGCATAACGCACATGCAGGCCGCCCCGCTCCCACACCAGCGTCCTGGAGATTCTCGCCTTTAAAATCTTCGCGTAATACGCACAGGCCTCTTCGAGGTTGTTGACGAGTACATCGACGTGACTGAACTTGAGTTGCATGGCCTGCCTCCTGCCGAACGGAGGCTCATGGTAAACATCAACGGGCTCGCTGACGCGAGCAAAAACTTTCCTTCGGGCAAAACAAAACCCCAACTGCTTTCGCAATTGGGGTTTCGGAATTTAATCTTGACGATGACCTACTCTCACATGGGGAAACCCCACACTACCATCGGCGATGCATCGTTTCACTTCTGAGTTCGGGATGGGATCAGGTGGTTCCAACGCTCTATGGTCGTCAAGAAATTCTGGTACTGAGTCGTGACCAGATGGCCTCGCTTCAGCAAATTGGGTATGTGACAGCTTTCGGTGTTTTGTGAACTCGAACTTTCGGTTCATTTTCGTCTTCACACACCGCAATCTGGTCTCTTTCGAGTCTACAGATTGCTTGGGTGTTATATGGTCAAGCCTCACGGGCAATTAGTATTGGTTAGCTCAACGCCTCACAGCGCTTACACACCCAACCTATCAACGTCGTAGTCTTCGACGGCCCTTCAGGGAACTCAAGGTTCCAGTGAGATCTCATCTTGAGGCAAGTTTCCCGCTTAGATGCTTTCAGCGGTTATCTTTCCCGAACATAGCTACCCGGCAATGCCACTGGCGTGACAACCGGAACACCAGAGGTTCGTCCACTCCGGTCCTCTCGTACTAGGAGCAGCCCCTCTCAAATCTCAAACGTCCACGGCAGATAGGGACCGAACTGTCTCACGACGTTCTAAACCCAGCTCGCGTACCACTTTAAATGGCGAACAGCCATACCCTTGGGACCGGCTTCAGCCCCAGGATGTGATGAGCCGACATCGAGGTGCCAAACACCGCCGTCGATATGAACTCTTGGGCGGTATCAGCCTGTTATCCCCGGAGTACCTTTTATCCGTTGAGCGATGGCCCTTCCATACAGAACCACCGGATCACTAAGACCTACTTTCGTACCTGCTCGACGTGTCTGTCTCGCAGTCAAGCGCGCTTTTGCCTTTATACTCTACGACCGATTTCCGACCGGTCTGAGCGCACCTTCGTACTCCTCCGTTACTCTTTAGGAGGAGACCGCCCCAGTCAAACTACCCACCATACACTGTCCTCGATCCGGATAACGGACCTGAGTTAGAACCTCAAAGTTGCCAGGGTGGTATTTCAAGGATGGCTCCACGCGAACTGGCGTCCACGCTTCAAAGCCTCCCACCTATCCTACACAAGCAAATTCAAAGTCCAGTGCAAAGCTATAGTAAAGGTTCACGGGGTCTTTCCGTCTAGCCGCGGATACACTGCATCTTCACAGCGATTTCAATTTCACTGAGTCTCGGGTGGAGACAGCGCCGCCATCGTTACGCCATTCGTGCAGGTCGGAACTTACCCGACAAGGAATTTCGCTACCTTAGGACCGTTATAGTTACGGCCGCCGTTTACCGGGGCTTCGATCAAGAGCTTCGCGTTAGCTAACCCCATCAATTAACCTTCCGGCACCGGGCAGGCGTCACACCCTATACGTCCACTTTCGTGTTTGCAGAGTGCTGTGTTTTTAATAAACAGTCGCAGCGGCCTGGTATCTTCGACCGGCGTGGGCTTACGCAGCAAGTGCTTCACCCTCACCGGCGCACCTTCTCCCGAAGTTACGGTGCCATTTTGCCTAGTTCCTTCACCCGAGTTCTCTCAAGCGCCTTGGTATTCTCTACCCAACCACCTGTGTCGGTTTGGGGTACGGTTCCTGGTTATCTGAAGCTTAGAAGCTTTTCTTGGAAGCATGGCATCAACCACTTCGTCGCCTAAAGGCAACTCGTCATCAGCTCTCGGCCTTGGAATCCCGGATTTACCTAAGATTCCAGCCTACCACCTTAAACTTGGACAACCAACGCCAAGCTGGCCTAGCCTTCTCCGTCCCTCCATCGCAATAACCAGAAGTACAGGAATATTAACCTGTTTTCCATCGACTACGCTTTTCAGCCTCGCCTTAGGGACCGACTAACCCTGCGTCGATTAACGTTGCGCAGGAAACCTTGGTCTTTCGGCGTGGGTGTTTTTCACACCCATTGTCGTTACTCATGTCAGCATTCGCACTTCTGATACCTCCAGCAAGCTTCTCAACTCACCTTCACAGGCTTACAGAACGCTCCTCTACCGCATCACTTACGTGATACCCGTAGCTTCGGTGTATGGTTTGAGCCCCGTTACATCTTCCGCGCAGGCCGACTCGACTAGTGAGCTATTACGCTTTCTTTAAAGGGTGGCTGCTTCTAAGCCAACCTCCTAGCTGTCTAAGCCTTCCCACATCGTTTCCCACTTAACCATAACTTTGGGACCTTAGCTGACGGTCTGGGTTGTTTCCCTTTTCACGACGGACGTTAGCACCCGCCGTGTGTCTCCCATGCTCGGCACTT
>NZ_CP158967.1:130000-2662500 GCF_050990555.1 Pseudomonas sp. PSE1(2024) | reverse complement strand
TCGACCCGCAGGCCATTCACCTCGCGTCGCGAATGCGCAGTGCGCTGCTGCAAGCCTCTCTGGAGGATGACTGGGAAAGCTGGGCGCTCGGTCTGGCGGAACGGGTCGAAGGTCATGAAGCGGTGTCGCCTCCAGGCTCGATCACCAGCAGCCGCATGCGCCTGCTGGATGAATTCATCGACGCCGGTCTCGGCAATCCGCTCGCCGTCCCGGCGATGGCGCAATTGCTGGAGTTGTCCGAGGGTTACTTCATGCGTGCCCTCAAGCAGGCAACCGGCAAAAGCCCCCACAGTTACCTGATCGACAGACGATTGGCCAAAGCCCGAGCGTCAATGCGCGATACAACGGACAGTCTTTCGCAGATCGCCCTCGCCTGCGGTTTCAACTCGCAGGCGCATATGACCACAGTCTTCAAACAGCGCCTCGGCGTGAGTCCGGCGCAATTGCGCACAGGTTCGCGCCCACGCTCTGCCGCTGACGAACAGTATTCTTCTATATAGAGGGAGTGGCCGGCGACGATGTGGCCACATGATATTCCTCGCAACCGATGAGGTCCGTTTCATGAGCAAGGCGCCCTACGCTCCACCCAAGGTCTGGAAACACATCGCTCCGTCCGGCGGCCAGTTCGCCAGCATCAATCGCCCGATTGCCGGGCCGACGCACGAGAAGACGCTGCCGGTCGGCAAGCATCCGTTGCAACTGTATTCGCTGGCCACGCCCAACGGCGTGAAAGTGACCATCCTGCTTGAGGAGTTGCTGGCGCTCGGGCGCACCGACGCCGAGTACGACGCCTGGCTGATCCGCATCAACGAGGGCGACCAGTTCTCCAGCGGCTTTGTCGAGATCAACCCCAATTCGAAAATTCCGGCGCTGCTGGATCGCAGTGTAGAACCGGCCATTCGCGTCTTCGAATCCGGCTCGATCCTGCTCTATCTGGCGGAAAAATTTGGCGCCTTCCTGCCCACCGACCTGGCGGGACGCACCGAAACCCTGAACTGGCTGTTCTGGCAGATGGGCTCGGCACCCTACCTGGGCGGCGGTTTCGGGCATTTCTATGCGTATGCGCCGGAAAAGCTCGAATACCCGATCAACCGGTTCACCATGGAAACCAAGCGGCAGCTGGATGTGCTCGATCGCCGCCTGAGCGAAAGCCCCTACCTTGCCGGCAACGAATACACCATCGCCGACATCGCGGTCTGGCCTTGGTACGGGCAACTGGTGCGCAACAACGTGTACTCCGCCGCCGAGTTTCTTTCCGCTCACGAATACACCCACGTGCAGCGCTGGGCGCAAGAGATTGCCGAACGGCCTGCGGTGATTCGTGGCCAGCGCGTCAACCGGACGTGGGGCGATGAAGCGAGCCAGGTTCCAGAGCGACATCAAGCAAGCGATCTGGATTGAGCTTCGCCTGATACGACGCGACGTCCGGTGCGGGTGTATCGGGCGTTGCGTTCGCTACACCAACAGGTCGACCCACTGCCCCGGCGTCATCTTCGTCACCATCAGCAGCACGATCACGAACATCCCCAGAAAACCGGCAACATCCATCCAGAACCATTTTCGGCAGCTCGATGTCAGGCATCTCAATCAAATGCCGATCAAATGCCGGCTGACAATGCTGCCGAAACTCCCATAACCGCCGACCACTAAAACCCTGAGTGTCACGCAATGCTTCCTTGAATGGATGACTGATTTCAGTCGGAAGGCTTTTACTTACGCGGCCTGCCGACGCATCGTCAGAATCGCAGCCCCGAAACCGATAAACGTAGTCCCCACTACGCGACTGACCCAGCGGGACAGCGCAGGCCGGGTCAGCACGCCCTTGGCGCGGGAGGCGAGCGCGGCGTAGAGCGTCAAGGATGTCACCGACAACGCCATGAAAATCGAGGTAAGGATCAGAAACTGCGGCAGCAATGTCGCGCCCTGATCGATGAACTGCGGAAACAGTGCGGTGAAGAACATCGTCGCCTTGGGATTGGTCACGGCCGTCAGGAACGCTGACTTGTACAGTTTGCTGCGAGTGGGCCGGACTTTCTTCGACTCATCTTCCACGCTCTCGGGGAGCATCGAACCCTTTTTGAACAACTGCCGGATCCCGAGGTAGAACAGATAACCGGCACCGATGATTTTGACCGCGTTGAACAGCATTTCGGAGCTGGCCAGCAACGCCCCCAGGCCGAGCATCGCCGCAGCCGACAGACAGAACAGGCCGCTGGCATTGCCGAGAGATGACCAGATCGCGCTACGCTGACCGTGGGCCAGGCTGTTGTTGATCGCCATCAGGGTCGCAGGCCCCGGGCTTGCGATGGCAATCGCGGCAACCAGGGTAAAGGCCAGAATCGAGTGAGAATCCATTTTCCATGCTCGTTGGGGTGAGGTGGCCGCATATTACAGGAGCACGCGGGACAACGGACCTCCGGCCGCTACGCTTTACTTCTCGGTGTCAGCAGCCCAATGATGGAAAACGGCACCGGCCTCGAATAACGACAACGGAGGGTCGTCCACCGATCATGAACATTCTTTACGACGAACAGGTCGACGGCGTTTTGCCCGACGTCGACAAAGCTGCACTGTTGCAAGCCCTGCAGCGCCAGTGGCCGGATCTTGAAGTCCTGCATCAGCTTGAAGAACTCAAGCCGTATGAATGCGATGGCCTCTCCGCCTATCGCACCACGCCCTTGCTGGTGGTACTGCCACGGCACATCGATGAAGTTCAGGGTGTGTTGCGCATCTGCCACGAACGACGGGTGCCGGTGGTAGCCCGGGGCGCCGGGACCGGTTTGTCTGGCGGTGCCCTGCCTCTGGAAAAAGGCGTGTTGCTGGTGATGGCGCGCTTCAACAATATCCTGCAGATCGACCCCGAAGCCCGCACCGCGCGGGTTCAACCCGGTGTGCGCAACCTGGCGATTTCCCAGGCCGCTGCGCCGTTCGGGCTGTATTACGCGCCCGATCCGTCTTCGCAAATCGCCTGCTCCATCGGCGGCAACGTGGCGGAAAACGCCGGCGGCGTGCATTGCCTCAAGTACGGTCTGACCGTGCACAATCTACTCAAGGTCGAGATTCTTACAGTCGATGGCGAACATCTGACGCTGGGCTCGGACGCGCTGGATTCCCCCGGTTTCGACCTGTTGGCACTGTTCACCGGTTCCGAAGGACTGCTCGGGGTGATAACCGAAGTTACGGTCAAACTCTTGCCCAAACCCCAGACTGCCAAAGTGCTGCTGGCAGCATTCAACTCCGTGGAAAAGGCCGGCCGCGCCGTGGCCGACATCATCGCCGCCGGCATCATTCCCGGAGGCCTGGAGATGATGGACAACCTGGCGATCCGCGCCGCCGAAGACTTCATCCACGCCGGTTATCCGGTGGATGCCGAAGCCATTCTGCTTTGCGAACTCGATGGCGTTGAGGCTGATGTCCACGATGACTGCGCGCGGGTCCGGCAAGTGCTCGAACACGCCGGCGCCACCGAGTTGCGCCAGGCCCGGGACGAGGCCGAGCGCGTGCGATTCTGGGCCGGACGCAAGAATGCCTTCCCCGCCGTGGGCCGGTTGTCGCCGGACTATTACTGCATGGACGGCACCATTCCGCGCCGCGAGCTACCCGGCGTACTGCACGCGATTGCGCAGCTTTCAGCCGAATATGGCTTGCGGGTTGCCAACGTCTTCCATGCCGGCGACGGCAACATGCATCCACTGATTCTGTTCGACGCCAATCAGCCCGGTGAACTGGAACGTGCCGAAGCGCTGGGCGGCAAGATCCTCGAATTGTGCGTGAAGGTCGGCGGCAGCATAACCGGCGAACATGGCGTGGGCCGGGAAAAAATCAACCAGATGTGCGCGCAATTCAACCGTGATGAGCTGACCCTGTTCCACGCCGTAAAAGCAGCCTTCGACCCCGGCGGCCTGCTCAATCCCGGCAAAAACATTCCGACCCTGCATCGCTGCGCCGAATTCGGTGCCCTGCACGTGCACCACGGGCAATTGCCCTTCCCCGAACTGGAGCGGTTCTGATGGGTGATACCAAGGATTTCGATGACAGTGCCGCGCTGCTCGAACAGGTCAACCGTGCACTGGAAACTGCTACGCCGCTGCGTATCCAGGGGGCGAACAGCAAGGCGTTTCTCGGACGCATCATCGGTGGCGAGATTCTCGACACCCGCGCCCATCGCGGCATCGTCAGCTACGACCCGACCGAACTGGTGATCACCGCTCGCTGCGGCACTCCGCTAACAGAATTGCTGACCGTGCTGGACGCCTCGCAACAGATGCTGGCGTGCGAACCGCCTGCCTTCGCCGACGACGCCACGGTCGGCGGCATGATCGCCACGGGCCTGTCCGGGCCGCGTCGACCGTGGTCGGGATCGGTGCGCGATTTCGTGCTGGGCACGCGGATCATCACGGGACATGGCAAGCATCTGCGCTTCGGCGGCGAAGTCATGAAAAACGTCGCCGGCTACGACCTGTCGCGCCTGATGACCGGCAGTTACGGCTCGCTGGGGGTTATCACGGAAGTCTCGCTCAAGGTGCTGCCCAAACCGCGAGCGTGCCTGAGCCTCGGCCTGGAAATGACCTGTGAACAAGCTCTGCTGCGTCTGGCCGAATGGGGCCAGCAGCCGTTGCCGATCAGCGCCGCGTGTCACGATGGCCGGCAATTGCGCTTGCGTCTGGAGGGTGGCAAAGGTTCAGTGGCGGCCGCCCATGATCGCCTCGGCGGCGAGCTGATCGACAGTTCGTTCTGGGCCGACCTCAACGAACAACGCCTGAGTTTCTTCGATGAAGACCAACCGCTCTGGCGCCTGTCCGTGCCGCTGAACACGCCGCCCCTGAACCTGCCCGGCGAGCAATGGCTCGACTGGGGCGGCGCGCAACGCTGGCTCAAATCGACAGCCGAGGAGGCGACCATTCGCAAAGTGGTTGGCGAAGTCGGCGGACATGCGACCTGCTACAGCCACGGCCTGATCGACGAACCGTTTCATCCTCTGGCGCCCGCCCTGCTGCACTATCACCGCCAACTCAAACGACAACTCGACCCCCGGGGCATTTTCAACCCCGGGCGTCTGTACGCGGAGCTTTGAGCCATGCAGACCACCCTCAGCCCGCAAGCCCGACAACTGCCCCGCGCCGAAGAGGCCGAAAGCATCCTCCGCACATGCGTTCATTGCGGATTCTGCAACGCGACCTGCCCGACTTATCAATTGCTCGGCGATGAACTGGACGGCCCGCGCGGACGCATCTATTTGATCAAACAGGTGCTTGAAGGCAACGAAGTCACGGCGAAAACCCAGCAACACCTGGATCGCTGCCTGTCGTGCCGCAACTGTGAAACCACCTGCCCTTCCGGCGTGGATTATCACAACCTGCTCGACATCGGCCGAGCGGTGGTCGACGCCGCCGTCCCGCGGCCGCTCGGGCAGCGCCTGTTGCGTGAAGGGTTGCGAAACATCGTGCCCAATCCGCGGTTGTTCAAAGGGTTGGTCAATGGCGGTCAGATATTACGGGCGCTACTGCCCGATGCCCTGCAAGACAAACTGCCACGCAACGCGGTGATGCCTGCATCACGTCCCGTCATCTCACATGCAAGGCAAGTGCTGATGCTGGAGGGTTGCGTGCAGCCGGGCTTGTCACCCAATACCAATGCAGCAGCGGCACGGGTGCTGGATCGTCTGGGCATCAGCGTGATCCCGGCCCGCGAGGCTGGTTGTTGTGGCGCGGTGGATTATCACCTCGCCGCCCAGGCCACCGGCCTTGACCGCGCCCGTCACAATATTGATGCGTGGTGGCCGGCCATCGAGCGGGGTGCAGAGGCGATCGTGCAGACCGCCAGCGGTTGCGGTGCGTTCATCAAGGATTATGGGCATTTGCTCGGTGCCGATCCGGTCTACGCCGAGAAGGCAAGACGTGTCAGCACGCTGGCCCGGGATCTGGTGGAAGTGCTAAGAGACGAACCGCTCGAATCCCTCGGCATCCACGCCGATCAGCGCCTGGCCTTTCACTGTCCCTGTACTTTGCAACACGCGCAGAAACTGGGCGGTGCGGTGGAGTCGGTGCTGACTCGACTGGGCTTCAACCTCACGACTGTGCCGGACGCACATCTGTGCTGTGGCTCGGCAGGCACCTACTCACTGACTCAGCCAACACTGGCCCGGCAGTTGCGCGAGCAAAAACTCAATGCCCTGGAAAGCGGCCATCCGGACGTCATCGTCACCGCCAATATCGGCTGTCAGGCGCACCTCGACGGTGCGGGGCGCACGCCGGTCCGGCACTGGATCGAATTGGTGGATGCCGCGCTGCCTTCGCTGACCGAGGCGTAGGATCGCTGGCGAGGGCCAAACGATGGGCGAAAAAAAACCGCCTTTGCGGGGCGGTTTTTCGGTAAGCCTCAGTTTGCGGCTGGGCTTGATGCATCTCACGGACAGCACTGACGTAGCGGAATACTATTTATCTTTGGCGTTCGTTGCAACGTTATTTTGCATGTGTATTGAATGTCATTATGTGAAGCCAAGGGCGGTCTTGACGGGCATTCAGAAGGCCTGATCATGCTGACAGAAATAACGAATTACAAAACTTGTCAGGCCTTTATCCAGGATCCTCAAAATCCCGTCATAAGACAGGTTAGTATGCGGACGCTCACTCTACAGTGCATACGTGAGGTTTGGCTGGAACCATAACGGTTTCATGCCCTTCGACACGGTTTTGCACCCGTGCCGGAATGATGGCTCGGAGGGATCACAACCGGCCGCCTCACGGACAGCACTGACCTGTCTGTCCGAAGGCACACATGATCCGGTAAGTGCGCTGGAGGTTTGGCCCCCGACCTGGAGGCCAAAACGTATGAAGCTGTTGCTGCGTACGCTGAGCCTCGTATGGAGATCGTTTCAAGCGTTCCGCTTCTACGAATTCCTGCGAGACCATTTCAACGATCTGAAGTAACCGGTCGTTGATGCGGGAAGAAGCCCGTTTCAGTTTCGGCTGAAACGGGCTTTTTTATGCGCGTTAATAGCTGTCATAAATAGGACTTACCTGAAAACCTCTGTAGGACATTTCATTAATCACTTCGAAGACCTACGAACTTATTACCGCGACACGGGCAGCACCCTTCGCGCCACGCCACTCAGCCTGGTTATGAGCTAATAACCCCTTCATTAAACGGTCGCTCAAACGTTGTACTAGGATAGGATCCAAATTTCCCGATTTGTGGTCGCCGGCCAAGGACATCAGCCGGAGAGTCGGGAAAGCGCAATTCCCCCATTGCTACTCATGGATGAAACACATGAACTCACATCTGTTCCCTCACATCGGCAAGGTCATCGCCAGCACCGGCAGCCGGCATTTTCCGCGGATGCTGCATGACCTGATCCTCACCCAACTGGCCGTGGATGCCACACATATCCGGCAGATGCGCGTGGAGCCGGTCGGACGCGCGCAACCTCGCACCGATCCTGAATGCACCAAAGAGGCGACACTGACGGCCGAGACGGTGTATTCCGAACTGAGCACCGATCCCGGCAGCAGCGACGTGCCCGCCCCCGAACCCTCCACGGTCACCGATGCTTCACAGTTGCACCTGACCCGACGCAAGGACGGTTACCGTTATGTGATCTCCGTGTACCGCTGCGGGCCGTCAAAGCGGTTTTCCGCACGGGAGCGCAGCCTGTTGCAGGACATCTCCCCGGTGTTGCTGCCGATGGTGGAAAAGCACATCCACGCGCTGCAACCGGCGAATGCGGATCCCGAGGCGCAAGCCGCAGCGACTGAAGCCTCGCTGCTAGGCCTGGAAACCCTGCGATTGCGTTTTTGCGAGCGCGTGCAGCAACTGGGCCTGAGCCTGTCAAACCGGGAAATGGAAGTGTGCGTCGGCCTGCTTGCCGGCCGCACCGCGCCTGAACTGGCCGAACAGTTGCAACTGAAGGTCAACACCGTCGAGAGCTACCTCAAGCGTGCCGCCATCAAACTGGGAATCAGCGGCCGCCATTCGCTGATGCGCTGGATGTATTCACCTGAAGACTGCCCTGCCGCCTGCGATCCGTCCAACGCGGCCTGATCGTTCGCGCGCCTGTAAATAAACCGCCGCCCTGCCAGGGACGGCGGTTTTTTCATATCCACCTTTCAGTCGCGCGCCAATGCCTCGATCGGGTCGAGCCGCGACGCATTGCGTGCCGGCACGAAGCCGAACACGATGCCGATCAGCGTCGAACAGATCACCGCCGTGAGCACCGAGGTCAGCGAGAACACCATTTCCCACTCCTTGATGAACAACGAGAACAGATGACCGATGGCGTAACTCAACGAAATACCGATGGCCCCGCCGAGCAGACAGACCATCACCGCCTCCACCAGAAACTGCTGACGGATGTCCGACTGCCGCGCCCCCACCGCCATGCGAATACCGATCTCGCGGGTACGTTCGGTGACTGATACCAGCATGATATTCATCACGCCGATGCCGCCGACCACCAGCGAAATCACCGCAATCAGCGACAGCAACAAGGCCAGTGAGCGGCTGGTTTTCTGCACGGTCTGCATCACGCTGTCGAGGTTGTTGGTAAAGAAGTCCTTGGTGCCGTGACGCTGCAGCATCAGTTTGTTGACGTTGTCTTCCACCACCTTGCTCGGCTGGCCGTCCTTGATCCGCACGCTGATGCTGTCCAGGTAACGCTGGCCCAACAGCCGCCCGGCTGCGGTTTCATAGGGCACCCATACGTTGAGCGACTTGCTCGACGAGAAGATGTTCTTGTTCTCCGCCGCCACGCCAATCACGGTGCACGGCAGGTTGCCGATCAGGATCACCTGCCCCAGCGGATCGACTCCTTCGCCGAACAATCGATGGCGGGTGTTGTGATCGATCACCACCACCTGCGCCTGGCGCCGGGCATCGCTTTCGCTGAATGCAATGCCCGACTCCATCTTGATTCCGCGCACCTGAAAGTACAGATCGCTGACGCCGTTGACCTGGGCATCGAGGTCAATGTTGCGATAGCGCAGCAACAGATTGCGCCCGACCACCGGCGTGGCGCTGTCGACGTAATACAGCTGATTGAGCGCGGCCACATCCGCCGGCACCAGGGTTTCGATGGCCGCCGAGCGGCTGTCGCCGAAACTGGTGCCGGAATAGATATCGATGGTGTTGCTGCCGATGGCCTGAATGTCCTTGAGCACATAGCGCTTGGCCCCTTCGCCGATGGCCGAGATCGACACCACCGAGGTGATACCGATAACGATCCCAAGCATGGTCAGCAGTGTGCGCATCCGATGGGAGATCAGCGCGACCCAGGCCATGTTGAACGCTTCCTTGAACAATCCGAGGCTGGCCACCAGACGCCGCGCTGCCGTGGATTTGGGCACTGCGTCCTCATTGGTCAGTGCCGTGGTGTCGCGCTCGTTGCGCCGGTCGCTGAGGATTTCGCCGTCGCTGACTTCGATGATGCGCTCGGCGTTGGCCGCGACCTTGGGGTCGTGAGTCACCAGAATCACCGTGTGCCCGGCCGCGTGCAGCTCCAGCAGAATCCGCATCACCTCCTTGCCGCTGGTGGTATCGAGGGCGCCGGTGGGCTCGTCCGCGAGAATCACTTCGCCGCCGTTCATCAGCGCCCGGGCGATACTCACCCGCTGCTGCTGACCGCCCGACAGTTGGCTCGGACGATGCGTCAGGTGCCCTTCCAGCCCCAGCCGTGCCAACAGCTCACGGGCCCGGGCATGACGCTGAGGTTCCGGCGTGCCGGCGTAGATCGCTGGCATCTCGACGTTGTGCATCGCGCTCAGATGCGGCAGCAAGTGATAGCGCTGGAAGATGAAGCCGAAATAGTCACGACGCAGTTCGGCCAGCGCCTGGTTGTCCAGATCACGGGTTTCCCGGCCATTGATCTTGTAGCTGCCGGCCGTGGCGTAATCGAGGCAACCGAGAATGTTCATCAGCGTTGATTTGCCGGAGCCCGAGGCACCGATGATCGCCACCATTTCCCCGGCATGGATCGTCAGGTCGATATTCTTCAGCGCCAGGAATTCACGGTCGCCCGCAGTGAAACTGCGGCTGATGCCGGTCAGTTGCAGCAGAGGTTCGCTCATGCTCATGCCCCTGCCACTTTCGCCACCGGATCACCAATCACCACCCGGTCACCTTCGGCCAGACCGTCGTTGACCTGCACCTTGACGTTGTTATTGATCCCGGTCTGCACATTGCGCGACTGCGCCTGGCCCTTGGCGTCCAGCACCCGCACCGGGAAACTGCCATCGTTGTTGCGCGGGCCCAGCGCGGCCACCGGAATCGTCAGCACCGATTTGGCGGTGTCGAGCACCACCCGCACCTGAGCCGTCATGGAAATACGCAGACGATGATCGGGGTTCGGTACTTCGAACAACGCGTTGTAGAACACCGCCGTGTTCTGCTTCGGCGTGCCGGCGGGCGGGGTTTCGAGGAAGTTCTGCGGCGCAGGCTCGGTACCGCGCAGCTTGCCGTAATAACGCTTGTCCTCGCCGAGAATGGTGAAATACACCTCCTGCCCCGGCGCGATGTGAATGACGTCGGCCTCCGACACCTGAGCCTTGACGGTCATGGTGTCCAGGTCCGCCAGTTTGAGCAGGATCGGCGCCAGTTGGTTGGCGATCACGGTCTGGCCTTCCTGAGTCACGATGCCCACCACGTCGCCGTCGATGGGCGCGACGATTCGCGTGTAGGCCAGATTGACCTTGGCGGTGTCGATCTGGATATGCGCACTCTTGATCTGCGCGTCCAGCGACAACAGGTTGGCCTGCTGCACTTCGTAGTTCGATTGCGCGGTTTCGAAATCCTGCCGCGAGATCGAGGCGTCCTCCTGCAGGTTCTGATAGCGCTCGTAGATCGCCTTGGTCTGGCGCAGCTGAGCCTGAGTCGCCCGGCGCTGGGCTTGCAGATTCTCCTCATCGACCTGTGCCTGACGCAGGGTGTTCTGCAGCACCAGAGGGTCGATTTCCGCCAGCCACTGGCCCTTCTTGACCTTGTCGCCGACCTTGACCTTGAGCGACTTCAACTGGCCCGAAACCTGGGCACCGACGTCCACCTGCTTGATGCCCTCCAGCAAACCGGTGGCCAACACTGCGTTTTCAATGTCAGCGCGTTCGACCGTGGCGGTCAGGTATTGCGGTGCCTCGGCCGGCGCCTGCACCGTGTAGAACACCAACCCGGCCACCAGCGTCAACGCGACTCCCAGACCGACTTTGCGCAACTTCGACTGTTCCATAAATGACCACGATTCCGTTCAGGGTTGAGCCCGGCCAGCGGCCGGGTTCCAGGATAAAGACTTCACTCAGGACAACACTTGATCCGCCGCCACCGTCAGCCCGTCATGCCACCACGCCGCGAGACTGAAGACGTTGGGTGCCTTGAGAATCGTGAAGTGATTCCCGGGGCCGTACCACACAGTCAGATCCCTGGCCTCGCGCTGCCAGCCTTCGAGCATCGTCGCCTGTTCGCGCTGATTGCCCGAGGCGTCCAGCGTCGGGTCGTCCACCAGCGCCAGACGCACCGGCCCGGTGTAGGCCAGAGTCGATCGATAGACCGTGCGCAGCGCGGTGGCGAAGGTGCGCACCGGGCCCTGCATCGCATCGACTGACGCGCGTTCGGACAGCACACCCGCGCGCACCATCCCGTCATGCAGCAGGCGCATTTGCGTGGTGTCGTCGGCTTCGGCAAAGGCCAGCGCATCGATGCCCAGAGACTTGCCGCTGGACAGTTGCAGCGACTCGATCAGCCGCAACAACGCCGCCGTCATGGTGTACGGCTTGCCCACCACGCTGTTGCCGCCCGGTGATTCGCTGTCGATCAAGGTCAGGGACGCCACCTCGCGCCCCGACGCCTGCAACTGCGCCGCCATGGCGTAAGCCACCCAGCCACCGAACGAATGCCCGATCAGATGCACCGGTCCTTGCGGATACAACTGCTCAAGTGCCCGCAGGTAGAACGTGGCGGCGCTTTCGACCCGGCTGTGCGGCACCGTCGCGCCGTCCAGGCCTCGGGGTTGCAACCCATGAATCGGCCACTCCGGCCCCAGTGCCTCGGTCAGGTGGAGGAACCCGGTGACACTGTCGCCAGCTCCCGGCACACAGAAAATCGGCGCATGCCCGGTGTGACCGGTCTGAATGGTCAGGATCGGCTGATAAGCCGTTGGCGCGGGCGCAGTTGCCGTTTCCAGCGCCTGCGTCAGTGCCTGCCCCAATGCCTGAACGTGGGGTGCTTTCATCATGCTCTGGTGGTCACCTGGTACGTCGATGCAGTTCAACTCCGCACCGGGCAATTCTTCAGCCCAACCGCGGGTGAGGCTGAGTCGCGACATTGGCGCCGAACGCTCCGTGGCACGCAGCAGATGCAACGGCAGACCGATCGGGTTGATCCGGTAATGCGCCAACGCATGCCCGTGGGCCACTTCACGGTCGAGGTAATGCCAGGCATCCTCCGACGAGACAGCCGCGAGCTCGGGTCTGAGCAACTGCTGCTCGTGACAATGGTTGAACAAATCGGCGAACGCCCACTGCTCAAGTTCGGTCTGCAACACGGCCAGACGCGCCAGTGCTTGCTGCCCCTGTGTCTCGTGCCCGGCCCAATGCGCCGTGCAATGCAAAAGCAATTGGCGCTTGTGCACATGTGCATCGTTCCACTGCGCCTTGTTCGGATCGGCCAGGCGCGGCACGTAGGTGTCGATCAGCCCGACGAACGCCACTGACTCGTCCATCCCGAGCAGTTGCGCCGCGATTTCGTAAGCCAGCACGCCACCGAACGACCAGCCGGCAAGCCGATAGGGGCCGTGGGGTTGTCTGGCGCGGATCACCTCGACCAGTCGGGTTGCCAGGCATTCCATGGTACGCAGTTGCGTCATACCGGAATCGATTCCCGGCAAGCCGTAAATCGGGAACTCACCGCCGATGTGCATGCCCAGCGCCGGGAAATACAGGTCACGACCACTGAACTCATGCACCAGGAACAACGGCGTTCCCTGGTCACTTGCACGCACCACGACCACGCCGTCATGGAGCGGCACAGCGTCACTGCGCTGGCACAGCAGCGTGGCAGTCCCCTCGACAGTGGGATGCTGGAACAGCTCGGCCAACGAAACCGGCATGTCGGCCTTTTGCATCAGATCGACGAGCCGCACCGCCAGCAGCGAATGCCCGCCCAGTTCGAAGAAGTTGTCATGGCGCCCTACCTGCCCGACTTGCAACACTTCAGCCCATAGCCCGGCCAGTGATTCCTCAAGAGGATTGGCCGGCGCTTCATAGTCACGCATGACCAGCGCTTGGTGTGTCGGCGCCGGCAGGGCTTTGCGATCGACCTTGCCGTTGTTGTTCAGCGGCAGGCTCGCCATCGCCACCCAGGCGGTCGGCACCATGTACTCCGGTAACCTTGCTTGCAGCAGCGCGCGCAGAGTAGCGCTCTGCAATTCCGAATTGTGCGCGGTGTAATAGGCCACCAGCCGCGTTGGCTCCTGTTCGTCGCGTCGGGCCAGGACCACCGCTTCCTTGACTCCCGGACAACTCAACAGGCGGTTTTCGATTTCTCCGAGCTCGATCCGGAAGCCGCGAATCTTCACTTGGTCATCGTTGCGGCCGATGCATTCCAGTCGCCCCGGCGCCTGCCAGCGCACCAGGTCACCCGTGCGATACATCAAGGCTTGCGGATTGTCGCTGAACGGATCCCGGAGGAATTTCTCGGCACTCAGTTGAGGCCGATTCAGATAACCCAGCGCAACACCCTGACCACCGATGTACAACTCACCGGTGACGCCGAACGGCACCGGTTGTTGCCGGTTATCCAGCACATACACGCGGGTATTGCCGATGGGGCCGCCAATCGAAACACTGTCCGCATCCGGCGCCACCTCACGCACTTCGAAGGTGGTGGCGTACGTCGTGGTTTCGGTCGGGCCATAACAATGCACCAGGCGCAGGTCCGGCGCTTCGGCGAGCAGCTTTCGAAACGCCGCCGGATCGCCACGCTCCCCACCGCACAGCAGGATGCGCAGCCTTTTTAGCGCCTCGGGAATCAATTGCACGTACTGATTGAACAACGCGGTGGTGACAAAGAGGATCGTCGCCCCGCACCGATCAAGCTCCCGACCGAATGCCTGCGGGTCGAGCAAGGTCGCATGATCGATCACGGCCACCTGGCCACCGTTGAGCAGGGCGCCCCAGATATCCATGGTGCTCGCATCGAACGCCGGGTTCGAAGCGAATGCCACCCGGTCACTCGGGTTGAAATCGGCGTAGCCGCAATCGATCACAAGGCGGGTAATTCCGCGATGCGGCACCATGACCCCCTTCGGGGTGCCCGTGGAGCCCGAGGTGTACATGATGTACGCCAGCGCCTCCGAGGACTGAGGTAGATCCGGGTTGTGCGAAGGACTCCCGGCAAGCGCCAGGGTATCCAGATCCATTCGCCGTACCGGGTACTCGATGGCCTGATCGCTGCCGGTCAACAGCGCGACCGCCTGACAATCCTGCACCATGAATGCCTGACGCTCGGCGGGTGCATTGATGTCCAGCGGCACATAGGCCGCCGCACACTTGATGATCGCCAACTGTGCGACCAACAACTCCAGCGAGCGTGGCAACAGGATCGCCACATGATCGCCGGGCTGCACACCCTGGGCGATGAGGTGATGAGCCAGGCCGTTGGCGCGGCGGTTCAATTCTGCGTAACTCAACGCCTGCATTCCGTGCACCGCCGCGACGGCTTGCGAATCTTTGGCAGCCTGCATCTCGAATAAACGGTGCACGGTCAGTATTTGCGGAGTGTTCCGCGCGCTGGCGTTGAATTCGTCGAGCAACTGCGTGCGTTCCTGATCCTCGATTATCTGCGCGTGTTCCAGCACTGCCTGGTCGTTGTTGACCATGGCCTGCAACAAACGCTTGAAGTAACCGACATAACGCCGTGCCGTCGCCTCATCGAAGAGCGCTGTGGCGTACTCCATCCAGCCACTTATCCCGTTGGGCGACTCCCCCAGGGTCAGGGTCAGATCAAACTTGGCGAAGTGACTCGGCTCGGCCACCGCTTCCAGGGTCAGATCCCCCAGCGCCAACACCGGTCCGTCGCTGTTGCGCCAGTTGAACATGGTCTGGAACAGCGGGCTGTGGGCCAGGCTGCGGGCCGGTCGGGCGATTTCCACCACTTGCTCGAAGGGCAGGTCCTGATGATCCTGGGCCTGCAAGGTCAGCGCCTTGACCCGCGCCAGCAGCGCTTCGGTGCTCAACTCACCGGAGGTATCAATGCGTAATGCCAGGGTATTGACGAACAACCCGATCAGTCCCTCGATTTCGGCCCGCTGACGGTTGGCCACCGGCGAGCCGACCACGACGTCCGATTGCCCGGCCAAACGACCGAGCAGCATCGCCCACGCGCTCAGCATCGTCATGTACAGCGTCACGCCATGGCGCTGGCTCAAGGCTTTGAGCCCGGCGCTCAAGCGCTCGTCCAGGCACACTTCGACGCTGCTGCCTGCGTAATCCTGTTGCGCCGGCCGCGGTCGGTCGGCAGGCAACGTCAGCAAGGCAGGCGCGTCGGCCAGCGTACGTTGCCAGTATTCGCTCTGGCGCTGCAATACCTCCCCGCTCAGCCAGCGTCGCTGCCAGACGGCATAGTCGGTGTATTGCAATGCCAGCGGCGGCAAAGGGTCCGCCAACCCCTGACTGAAAGCCTGATACAACGCCATCAGCTCGCGGGTCAGCACCTCCATCGACCAACCGTCGGAAATGATGTGATGCAAGGTGATCAGCAGCACATGGTGATCGTCGGCCAGACGGACCAGTCGCCCGCGAATCAACGGATCGTCCTGCAGGTCGAACGGGCCTGAGGCCTCCCCCTGAATCAGTGCCTGCAAGGCTTCGTCGGCCAGCGGGTGCTGGCGCAAGTCTTCGACACGCAGCAGCACACCGCTGTCGGGCGGGGTAATCAGCACCTGGGCTTCGCCATTGCTGGGAGCGAAGCGGCTGCGCAGGCTTTCGTGCCGGGCGACAATCCGGGCCAGCGCCCGCTGCAGCGCATCGGCGTCGAGCACACCGCGCAAACGCAGGCCGATCGGAATGTTGTAAGCCGTGTTGGCACCTTCCATCTGCGCCAGAAACCAGAAGCGCTGCTGGGAAAACGACAGCGGCAATGCGCCTTCCCGTGGCACCGGCAGGATCGGCGGCTGCGTAGAGCGTCCGGCCAGGGTCAGCGACTGCGCCACCGACGCCAGTTCGGCATTGGCGAACAACTCGCCGAGCGCAAGCTCTACACCCAGTCGCTGACGCACCTGCGCGACCATGCGCATGGCCAGCAACGAATGGCCGCCCAACTCAAAGAAATGATCCTGACGCCCTATCCGTTCGACCTGCAGAACCTCGGCCCAGATCTGCGCCAGTGTGCACTCCAGTTCGCCTTGTGGCGCCTCGTATTCGTGTGTGAGCAGGGCCGTGCGCTCCGGTAACGGCAAGGCCTTGCGATCGAGCTTGCCATTGGCGGTCAACGGCAAGCTGTCGAGCCTGACGAACGCGACCGGCACCATGTATTCGGGCAACTGGCCCAGCAAATGCTCGCGCAGCTGCGCTACCGCCAGTGGCTGCACCTGGGCCTGCTCGGTGAAATAGGCCACCAGCCGTGGTTGTCCTGGCTCGTCTTCACGAGCCAGGACAACCACTTCCTGAAGGCCGGGAAGCTGATGCAGGCGGCTTTCGATTTCCCCCAATTCGATGCGCATGCCGCGGATTTTCACTTGATCATCGTTGCGCCCCAGATAGTCGATCGTCCCGTCCGGGCGCCAGCGAGCTAGGTCGCCAGTGCGATACATACGCGCATTCGGTCGTTCACTGAAGGGGTCCGGCAGAAAGCGTTCGGCGGTCAGTTGCGCACGGTTCAAGTAACCGCGCGCCACGCCTGCGCCACCGATATACAGCTCGCCGGATACGCCGATCGGCACCGGACGCTGTTGGTCGTCGAGCAGGTACACCGAGGTATTGCTCACCGGTTTGCCGATGTGCAGCGCCTCCCCCGCCTCGATCCGTCCGGACGTGGCGACTACGGTGGCTTCGGTAGGGCCATAGTTGTTGATCACATCGAAATGCTGATTGCGCGAAAACTGACGCAAGCGGTCGCCGCCGATCAGCAGGGTACGCAATGTCGGGTGCTCGAGATGCCGGCTGAAGGCGTATTCGGCGACGGGCGTCGGCAGGAAACTCACGTCCAGCGGTTGCGCGCACCACCAGGCCAGCAGCCCGTCGACGTCTTCGCCGCCGTCCTGCGCAGGCGCCAGGTGCAGGGTCGCGCCGACGGACAGCGATGGCCAGATTTCCCAGGCCATCGCGTCGAAGCCGAACCCGGCCAGACTCGACGTATGGCGGCCGGCACACAGGTCAAACGCGTTGCTGTGCCAGTCGACCAGATTGGCCAGTGTCTGGTGTTCGACCATCACGCCCTTGGGCAAACCGGTGGAGCCCGAGGTGTAGATCACGTAAGCCAGGTTCGCCTCGGACAGACCCGGTACCACGGGGTTTGCGTCATTGCCTGAGCGCCAGGTGCGCGGGTCGAGATCGATCACCGGCAGCTCCTGCGTCGGCAGCCGTGCAAGGAGGTCACGTGAAGTCAAGATCGCCACCGGTGCGCAATCACTCAGCAGATAGTTCAGGCGTTCGGCCGGATGCGCGGGGTCGATCGGCACATACCCGGCGCCTGCCTTGAGGACTGCGAGCAATCCGGCCAGAGTATCCAGTCCTCGCCGGGCGACGACTGCGACCCGGTCATCCGGCTGCACACCCAGATCGATCAAGCGATGCGCCAGACGGTTGGCCTGGCGGTTCAGTTCGTGGAACGTCAGTTGCTTGTCCAGGTGCACCGCCGCCAGCGCTTGCGGTCGCGCGACGACCTGCGCCTCGAAGCGTTGATGAATCGTCTGTCCGCGAGGGTATTCGACATCGCTGGCGTTGAACCCCGTCAACAGCTGTTCGCGCTCCGGGGCGGGCAACACCGACAGTTGACTCAGCGGCGTATCCGCCGCGAGCGCCAGCGCCTGCAACAGGTTTTCCATGGCACACACCATATAGCCGCAGATCCGCTGCGCCTCGACCTCACGGCTGGCCAGCAGCGTCAGGCTGAAGTGATCGCCAAAGTCATCGATGCTCAAGGTCAGCGGGTAATTGGTGCGTTCCTCCGCATGCAGGACGCTGATCCCCTCCCAGGCCGAAAGCGCCTCGGCACTGGCATTGGCACTCGAGGTGCTGTGCCGATAATTGAGCAGCGAACTGAACAGCGGCGATGACCCGACCACCCCGCTGCAGCGCTGGGCCAGCGCCAGTGGTGCGTGCTCATGGCGCATCAGGCTCGTCAGACGTGCCTGTGTGGCCTTCACCGACTCGCTTGCTGCCAGCGCGCTGACCTCGACCCGTAGCGGCAAGGTGTTGATGAAAATGCCGAGCGCGCGATCGGTAGATTCCGCGCCTTGCATCCGCCCCATCAGCACAGTACCGAACACGACAGGAGACTTGCCGGTGAGTGCATTCAGGACCTGCCCCCAGCCAAGGTGGAACAGACTCGCGACACTCACGCCGAGCGAACGGGCACTGGCTCGCAGGCGCTGCCCCAGCAGTGGGTCAAGTGGCACATTGCATTCTTCGATGTCGCTGCCGTCGCCATGCACGCCTTGCAGGCCGAACGGCAACGTCGGTTCGTCGATGTCACCCAGCATCTCGCGGAAAAACGCCTCGTGCTCCGACTCGCTGATGCCAAGCCGCGCCTGGGCGACATAATTGCGAAACGGTACGGGCGCTCCCAGTCTGGCGCTCTGCCCTGACAGGCAAGCCTGCATTTCTTCGCTGACCACCGCCAGCGCCGAGTGATCCATCGCCATGTGATGAAACAGCAACATCGCGACGATACGCCCGGTCTTTGCATCCCGGGCATGGGCCAGCTGCAATAGCGGCGCACGTGTCACGTCGAGACGAAAATGCCGGGCGTCGAATCGCGCATGCAACTGCTCCAGAACATCGCCTTGAGCCACATCGAGCTGCACTTCTTCCACAGGTAACCCGACACGTCGCAGGACCACTTGCACCGGCGTATCCAGTCCTTCCCAGACGATGGCGGTGCGCAGAATGTCGTGGCGTTCGATGACGGTCTGCAGGGCCTGGACGAATGCCCCGAATCGCTCAGGTCCGCTGAACGCGAATTTCGCCTGCATCACATACGGATCACCCTGTGCAGCGCTCGCGTGGTGGTAGAGGATGCCCTCCTGCAACGGCGTCAGCGGATAGATGTCCTGGACATTGGCGCCGCCGCCAGGGATATGCGCGACAATTTGATCGAGGGTGTCCTGGCTCAGGTCAACCATTGTCAGCATCGCCGGGGTAACCCGTGTTGTGCCCGGTGAAATGCCATTGACCGGCACTGCAATCTGCCCTTCCCGTGCGGGCGAGTAACCGCCCGCCTCGATCAGCTCGATCAATGCCGGTTTGTGCTCGCGCAATGCGGCCAGCAAGGCCTGTTCACTCAGGGCCTGCTTGTTGCCATTGACCCGTAATTGTCCGTCCGTGATTGCCAACTGGATGTCTTTTGTCTTCAGCGTCGCCAACAGTTCATTCAGGTTCACAGGACGATCTCCATTCTTTCCGTGATAGCCGCGTAACCAGCCAGAGTCGGTTGCTCGAACAACGTCCGGACATCGGCTTCGATACCTTCCTGTTGCAGGCGCCCGATCAGACTGACCGCCAGCAACGAATGCCCACCCAGCTCAAAGAAATGGTCTTGTCGCCCGACGCGCTCGACTTTGAGCAATTCACACCACAGTCGCGCGAGGAGGATTTCCATCTCGCCGACCGGCGCTTCGTATTCGCGAATGCTGACTGCAGCCGAATCCGGTGCGGGCAGCGCCTTGCGATCGACCTTGCCATTAGGGCTCAGCGGCAGGCTGTCGAGCGCGACGAATGCCGACGGCACCATGTAATCGGGCAAGCGTGCGAGCAAGTGTTCGCGCAACGCCTCGATCCCCGGTTGCCCGGCTTCGGCGTGCCAGGTGAAGTACGCCACCAGACGCTCCTCACGCACCAGCACCACGGCTTCTCGCAAGGCTGGATGGCTCAACAGTTGCGCTTCGATCTCACCCGGTTCCAGACGCAAGCCACGCAGCTTGACCTGGAAGTCGTTGCGCCCGATGAATTCGAGCTGGCCATCGGCGCGGTAGCGCACCCGGTCGCCCGTGGCGTACAGCCGATCGCCGGCAACGAACGGGCTCGGGATAAACCGTTCGGCCATCAATTGCGGCAAGCCCAGATAGCCCCGCGCGACCCCGGCACCGCCAATGAACAACTGACCGATGACGCCCATCGGCACCGGCTGTTCGGCGGCATCGAGTACGTACAGACGAGTGTTGTTGATCGGCCGTCCGATCGGCAACGCGCTGTCAGGCACCGGCATCGACGGTTCCAGCGTCCACACCGTGCTGTCGACCGTGGCTTCGGTCGGGCCGTAAACGTTGTGCAAGCGCACTTGTGGCAAACGCTCACGCACGAGACAAGCCAACGCCGGCGTCAGGTCGCCGCCGCCACAGAACACATCGGTGAGGCTGCTGCACTGGCTGACATCGTTCTGCTCGAGGAACTGTTGCAACAGCACCGGCACGAACTGGATCACGCTGATCCGTTGTTCGCGAATCACCTGCACCAGATACGCCGGCTCGCGGTGTCCGTCGGGACGCGCCAGCACCAGACGCAGCCCGGCGCTCAACGGCCAGAACAGCTCCCAGACCGAGGCATCGAAACTGAACGGGGTTTTCTGCAACAGCGCGCCATCCGTCACGGCGGGACATAGCTGCGAACTCCAGTGCAACAGGTTGCCCACACCACGGTGCTCGACCATCACGCCTTTCGGCGCACCGGTCGAACCGGAGGTGTAGATCACGTAGGCCAGGTTCGAAGCGCTCAGGTTCGGTACTTGCGGGTTGTCGTCCGGATTGAATGTCCAGTGAGTCTGATCCAGATCGATCACCAGCGCAGTGCTCTCGCCCAGCAACGCACGCGTCGCCCCGTGCACCAGCACCGCTATCGGCGCGCTGTCCTTGAGCATGTAATCCAGACGTTCTGCCGGGTACGCCGGATCCAGCGGCACATAGGCACCGCCCGCCTTGAGAATGCCGAGCAGACCGACCATCAGCTCCAGCCCGCGCTCGACACAGATCGCCACCCGAGAATCCGGCCCCACGCCCAGCTCGCGCAGGTGATGGGCCAGACGGTTGGCCTGTGCGTTGAGTTCGGCGTAAGTCAGCCGCTGCTCACCAGCCTGCAAAGCAACGGCTTGCGGCGTGCGTTGCACTTGCGCCTCGAACAGCCCGTGAACGGTTTGCTCCAGATTGTCGGCAGTGCCGGTGACATTGAGATCGTAAAGCACCCGCTGACGTTCTGCGCCGTCAAGGATCGGCAAGCGGTTCAGCGGCTGATCCGGTGCCTGTTCCAGAGCCTCCGCCAGTGTCTCCAGCGCCGTCTGCATGTAGTCGCAGATCCGCTGCGAACCGATGCTCGCCGGGGTCATGGCGGTGAGCACAAAACCGCTGCCCAGATCATCGACGCCCAGACTCAGCGGATAGTTGGTGCGTTCTTCGCTGCTCAGGGTCTCGATGCCTTGCCAGGCCTGACGCAGGTTTTGCTGTTGAGCTTCATCAGCGCTGTGCCGGTAGTTGAGCATCGAACTGAACAGCGGCGACGGCGCGGCCACGCCGCTGCAACGCTGGGCCAGTGCCAGTGACGCGTGTTCATGACCGAGCAAAGCACTCAGACGCGCATGCGTCGCCCGAGCCCCTTCGCGCACCGGGGTTGTCCCCAGATCGACCCGCAGCGGCAAGGTGTTGATGAACATCCCCAACGCCCGGTCGGCACCGTCGCCGCCCTGCATCCGGCCCATCAGCACCGTACCGAACACCACACGATCCTGCCCGGATGTCGCGGCCAGCACCTGCGCCCACGCGAGGTGGAACAGGCTGGCCACGCTGATGCCCAGTTGCCGTGCGAGGCTGCGCAGACGCTGGCCGGTCGCTTCGGTCAGGGCCTGTCGCGTTTCCTCGATATCGCTACCGTCACCTTGCACATCCTGCAAACCGAACGGCAGGGTCGGCTCGTCGATGTCGCCGAGCATGTCGTGGAAGAACGCTTCGTGCTCCTGCTCGCTGACACCCAGCCGCGCCTGCGCCACGTAGTTGCGGTAAGGCGCCGCCGCGCCCAGCGAGGCTTCGCGCCCTTGCAGGCAGGCGAGCATTTCATGCTGCACCACGTCCAGCGCGGTGTGATCCATCACCACATGGTGGAACAGCAGCATCGCGACCACCCGGTCGTGGGCCGGATCACGGGCATACACCAGACGCAGCAACGGTGCCTGGCTGATGTCGAGGCGGTAGTGACGGGCATCGAAACGCCCGTGCAATTGCTCGAGGATGTCGCCATCCGCCGGATCAAGCACGATCTCCTGCACTGGCAGATCTGCGTGACGCCAGACCACTTGCATCGGCTCGGCCAGTTTCTGCCAGATCACTGCCGTACGCAGGATGTCGTGGCGTGCAATGACCTGGCGCAGCGCTGCCGCGAACGCTTCCACACGCTCGACGCTGTCGAAGGCCAGCCGCGATTGCAGCAGATACGGATCGCCCTGCTCTGCGCTCAAGTGGTGATAGAGGATGCCTTCCTGCAACGGCGCCAGCGGATAAATGTCCTGCACGTTGGCGGCGCCGCCGGGCACCGTGGCAACGATCCGGTCGATGCTCGGCTGATCCAGTTCGGTCAGGCTCAGCAGGTCCGGGGTGATATGGATGCAGCTATCGGGAATGCGATTGGCCGGCACTTCGATTTCGCGACCGCTGCCCACCGCCGCGGCCAATGCAGCCAGAGTTGGCTGGCTGAACAGCACACGCACATCGGTACTCAGGCCGATCTGGCGCAGGCGTTCGATCAGGGTGACGGCCAGCAGCGAATGGCCGCCCAGTTCGAAGAAGTTGTCGTGGCGACCGACTTTTTCCAGCTTCAGGACATCGGCCCAGATCTGCGCCAACGCAGTTTCCACCGGACCTTGCGGGGCTTCGTATTCGCGGCTGAGCCAGGCGTTCTGATCCGGCTCCGGCAAGGCCTTGCGGTCGAGTTTGCCGTTGGCGGTCAGCGGCAAGGCGTCGAGGCGCACGTAAGCCGCCGGGATCAGCGCTTGCGGCAATCGGGTTTGCAGATGATTGCGCAGGGTTTCGATATCGGTCGGCGCACGCTCGGTGAACCACACCAGCAACTGCCCGTCGCGCACCAGCGCCACTGCGTCCTGCACTGCCGGATGGCTGGCCAGCGCCGCTTCGATTTCCCCCAGTTCAACTCGCACGCCGCGCAGTTTCACCTGATCGTCGTTGCGGCCCAGGTACTCGATGTTGCCGTCCGCCAGCCAGCGTGCGAGGTCGCCGGTGCGGTACATGCGTCCTTCGTTGAACGGATCATTCAGGAAGCGTTCAGCGGTCAGATCGGGACGGTTCAGGTAACCCCGCGCCACGCCGGCGCCGGCGACGTACAACTCGCCCGTCACACCCACGGGCACCGGACGTTGCTGGTCATCGAGCAGATAGATTCGGGCGTTGGCCATCGGCCGGCCGATGTGCAGCGGTTGGCCGACTTCGACCGGCCCGGACGTGGCGACCACCGTAGCCTCGGTCGGACCGTAGTTGTTGATCACCGAGAAGGTCTGCTCGCGATTGAACTGACGCAGCTTGTCGCCGCCGATCAGCAAGGTGCGCAGGGTCGGATGTTGCAGTTCGCGGCTGAACGCATATTCGGCCACCGGAGTCGGCAAAAAGCTCACTTGCAACGGCTGCGCCCGCCACCAGTCGAGCAGTTCGTCCAGGTGCTCGTTGCTCACCGATTCCGGCGGCAGGTGCAACGTCGCGCCGACGCACAGCGCCGGCCAGACTTCCCACGCCATCGCATCGAAACCGAACCCGGCCACGCTGGCGGTGTGGCTGCCGGCGTGCAGGTCAAAGGCTTCGGCGTGCCAGTGCACGAGATTTTCCAGGGTCGCGTGTTCGACCATCACGCCCTTCGGCTGGCCGGTGGAGCCCGAGGTGTAGATCACATAGGCCAGGTTGTCCGGCGTAAAATCGGCGACCTGCGGATCAGCAACCGACAGGCCTGACCAGGTTTCATGGGCGAGATCGATCACCGGCACGCCCGACTGATTCGGCAAATCGACGTTGCGAACCAGTACCACCCTCGGCGCACTGTCGGCCAGCATGTAAGCGATTCGCTCGGGTGGATAAGCCGGGTCGACCGGTACATAGGCGGCGCCGGCCTTGAGGATCGCCAGCAAACCGACCAGCATTTCCGGGCTGCGTTTGAGACAGATCGCCACTCGCGTATCGGTGGTAACACCCATCCCCTGCAGATGATGGGCCAGGCGATTGGCACGCTGGTTCAATTGCCAGAAAGTCAGGCGCTGCGTGCCCGCCTGAACCGCCACGGCATCCGGCGTGCGCGCAACCTGCGCTTCGAACAGATGATGAGCACCTTGCGCTGACGGGTAAACGGCGGAGCTCGCATTGAAGTCGCCAAGCAGCTGCTCGCGCGCCGCCGCGGACAGGACGTTGAGACGTTCAAAGGCCTGTCCGGGGTTGTCAGCCAACGCTGTCGCCAGCTCCGTCAGAGCGGTGTGCATCAGCTCGCAGACCCGCTGCGCCCCCACATGATCCGGGGTCAGCACCGACAGATTGAAGCCATCACCCCGGTCGTTGATGCTCAGGGTCAGCGGATAATTCGTGCGCCCGTCCTGGGCCAGGAATTCGATGCCTTGCCAGACCGGATCAACAGGCTCTCGCGCAGCGTCGTGGCCGCCATGCCGATAGTTGAGTACCGCGCTGAACAGCGGCAAAGGGGCGGCCACGGCGCTGCAACGCTGAGCCAGTGCCAGCGACGCATGCTCATGTCCCAGTAAAGCCGCCAACCGCTCATGAACCGTTCGAACCGCTTCGCTCACACTTTGCCCGGCAACCTCCACGCGCAGCGGCAAGGTGTTGATGAACATCCCCAATGCCCGATCCGCGCCCTCACCGCCTTGCATGCGGCCCAGCAGCACCGTGCCGAACACGACGTCCCGGCGTCCGGAGGTCGCCGCCAGCACCCGTGCCCAGGCGAGATGAAACAGGCTCGCGACGCTGACCCCGTATTGCCGTGCCTGGCTGCGCAGGTGCCGATTCAATTCCACCGGCAGCGCCAGCGAATGCTCCTCGATGTTGCGGCCGTCGCCCTGTACGTCCTGCAATCCGAATGGCAGGGTCGGCTCGTCAATATCACCGAGCATCTCGCGAAAGAAGCTTTCGTGTTCTTCCTCGCTGATGCCTTGGCGAGCCTGATGGACGTAGTTGCGGTAGGGCGCGGCAGGCGGCAAAGACTCAACCTGCCCCGGCAGATACAACTGCATTTCCCGGCGAACCACCTCCAGCGCGGTGTGATCCAGCACGACGTGATGAAACAACAGCACGCCTGCCACCCGGTCATGCAGCGGATCTTCGGCATACACCAAACGGATCAGCGGTGCCTGACCGAGGTCGAGGCGATAATCCCGGGCATCGAAGCGTGCGCGCAACTGATCGAGGATATCGCCATCCAGCGGACTCAAATCGACCGATTGCACCGCCAGCGCGGCTTCTCGCCATACCACTTGCTGCGGGTTCGGCAATCCTTCCCAAACCAGACTGGTGCGCAGGATGTCGTGGCGCGCAATCACCTTTTGCAAGGCGTTGGCAAAAGCGCGCAGGCGCTCGACGCTGGCAAAGGCCAGACATGATTGCAGCAGATACGGATCGCCCTGCTCCGCGCTCAAGTGGTGATAGAGGATGCCTTCCTGCAACGGCGCCAGCGGGTAAATGTCCTGCAAGTTGGCGGCGCCGCCGGGCACCGTGGCAACGATCCGGTCGATGCTCGGCTGATCCAGTTCGGTCAGGCTCAGCAACTCCGGAGGGATGCGGGTGCAGTCGGCAGGAATGCGATTGGCCGGCACTTCGATTTCGCGACCGCTGCCCACCGCCGCGGCCAGGGCTGCCAGAGTTGGCTGGCTGAACAGCACGCGCACGTCGGTGCTCAGGCCGATCTGGCGAAGGCGTTCGATCAGGGTGACGGCCAGCAGCGAGTGGCCGCCCAGTTCGAAGAAGTTGTCGTGGCGACCGACTTTTTCCAGCTTCAGGACATCGGCCCAGATCTGCGCCAACGCAGTTTCCACCGGGCCTTGCGGGGCTTCGTATTCGCGGCTGAGCCAGGCGTTCTGATCCGGTTCCGGCAAGGCCTTGCGGTCGAGTTTGCCGTTGGCGGTCAGCGGCAAGGCGTCGAGGCGCACGTAAGCCGCCGGGATCAGCGCTTGCGGCAATCGGGTTTGCAGATGATTGCGCAGGGTTTCGATATCGGTCGGCGCACGCTCGGTGAACCACACCAGCAACTGCCCGTCGCGCACCAGCGCCACTGCGTCCTGCACTGCCGGATGGCTGGCCAGCGCCGCTTCGATTTCCCCCAGTTCAACTCGCACGCCGCGCAGTTTCACCTGATCGTCGTTGCGGCCCAGGTACTCGATGTTGCCGTCCGCCAGCCAGCGTGCGAGGTCGCCGGTGCGGTACATGCGTCCTTCGTTGAACGGATCATTCAGGAAGCGTTCAGCGGTCAGATCGGGACGGTTCAGGTAACCCCGCGCCACGCCGGCGCCGGCGACGTACAACTCGCCCGTCACACCCACGGGCACCGGACGTTGCTGGTCATCGAGCAGATAGATTCGGGCGTTGGCCATCGGCCGGCCGATGTGCAGCGGTTGGCCGACTTCGACCGGCCCGGACGTGGCGACCACCGTAGCCTCGGTCGGACCGTAGTTGTTGATCACCGAGAAGGTCTGCTCGCGATTGAACTGACGCAGCTTGTCGCCGCCGATCAGCAAGGTGCGCAGGGTCGGATGTTGCAGTTCGCGGCTGAACGCATATTCGGCCACCGGAGTCGGCAAAAAGCTCACTTGCAACGGCTGCGCCCGCCACCAGTCGAGCAGTTCGTCCAGGTGCTCGTTGCTCACCGATCCCGGCGGCAGGTGCAGGGTCGCGCCGACGCACAGCGCCGGCCAGACTTCCCAGGCCATCGCATCGAAACCGAACCCGGCCACGCTGGCGGTGTGGCTGCCGGCGTGCAGGTCAAAGGCTTCGGTGTGCCAGTGGACAAGGTTTTCCAGGGTCGCGTGTTCGACCATCACGCCCTTCGGCTGGCCGGTGGAGCCGGAGGTGTAGATCACGTAGGCCAGATGTGCCGGGGTCAGTTCCGGCAACTGTGGATTGCTGTCCGGCAGGTGCTGCCAGGCGTCGCTGTCAAGATTGATCACCGGCACGGCGCCCAGCAGGTCGCGGGTGACTGTCTGTGCCAGTACCGCCACCGGGTCGCTGTCCTGCAACAGATAAGTGATCCGTTCTGCCGGATGTGCCGGATCGACCGGAACATAACCGGCGCCAGCCTTGAGAATCGCCAGCAGCCCGACCAGCATCTGCGGACCACGCTGCACGCAGAGCGCGACGCGATCGTCCGGTTGCACACCGAGGCCGATCAGGTGATGGGCCAGGCGGTTGGCGCGGCGGTTCAACCCGTCGTAGCTCAGACTTTGCCCGCCCTGCACCACTGCTACAGCGTCGGGTTGGGTCGCTGCTCGCGCTTCAAACAATTGGTGCACCACATGGCCGTGGGCAAAGTCGCGACCGGTAACATTGAAACCGACCAGCACGCGCTGGCGTTCGGCCGCCGACAGAATCGACACCTGATTCAATGGCGCATTGCGGTCTTGTTCCAGCGCGCTCAGTAAATTGTGCAATGCCGCTTGCAGGTAGTCGCAGACCCGCATGCCATCCACTTCGGGCACTGCCTGCACAGAAAGCCGGAAGCCCTGTCCAAGGTCGTCGACGCTGACCACCAGCGGATAGTTGCTGCGCTCACGAGAATCGAGAATCCGGATGCCTTCCCATCCCGGCGTAGCCGTCTGTTGCGCACTGTGGCGATAGTTGAGCAAGGTATTGAACAGCGGATCCGAACCCGTCACGCCACTGCAACGTTGAGCCAGTATCAGCGGCGCCTGCTCATGCACCAGCAGTTGCGCCAGACGCTCGTGGGTAGACCTGACACCCGCCTCCACCGTCGTTGCCCCGACATGGACCCGCAGCGGCAGTGTGTTGATGAACATACCCAACGAACGGTCGGCGCCCTCTCCACCCTGCATGCGCCCCAGCAGCACCGTACCGAATACCACCTCCTCGCGCCCGCAGACCTGCGCAAGTACCTGACCCCAGGCCTGATGCACCAGACTCGCAACACTGATGCCCAGCGTGCGGGCCTGTTTGCGCAGGCGCCCGGCAAGACCCTCATCCAGTGCCAGTTCGCTGTCCACGATGTTTGTGCCATCGCCGAGTACGTCTCGCAGGCCGAACGCCAGGGTCGGTTCGACGATGTCGCCGAGCATCTCGCGAAAGAACGCTTCATGTGCCTGGGCATTCGAACCGAGACGGGCCTGAGCGACATAGTTGCGGTATTGCACGGGGGGCGGCAGCGCGCCGACTTGCCCGTCAAGTGCGTCGCTCATCTCGGCCACCAACACCTCGAGCGCGGTGTGATCGAGCACGATGTGGTGCAACAGCAGGATTCCGACCCAGCGGTTTTGCAACGGGTCTTCGGTGTAGGCGAAGCGCATCAACGGCGCACGCTGCAAGTCCAGGCGATAGTGTCGCGGATCGAAGCGCGCCTGCATTTGCTGCAACACATCACCGTCCTGCGGATCGGCATCCACCCGCTCCAGTGCCAGCGGCGCCGAACGCCAAACAACTTGCACTGGCTCGTCAAGGTTTTCCCTTACCACGCTGGTACGCAGGACGTCGTGCCGGGCGATGACACTGTTCAACGCGCGAACGAACGCCTTGATCTGCGCCAGTCCGTCGAAGGCGAATTGCGCTTGCAGCACGTACGGGTCACCGTCGGCGATGGCCAGATGGTGATAGAGGATTCCCGCCTGCAACGGTGCCAGGGCGTAGATGTCCTGCACGTTGTCGATACCGCCATCGACGGTCTCGACGATACGGTCGATGGCCGCTTGATCCAGCGTGGCCAGCGGCAGCATGTCCGGGGTGATGCGGGTGCAACCGGGTTCGATGCGGTTGGCCGGCACGCTGATCGTGGCGTCCCCTCCCAGCGTCGCGGCGAGTGCCGCCACGCTTGGCTGGCCGAACAGCACACGGACGTCGCACTGCATGTTTTGCTGACGCATGCGCTCGATCAGCTTCACCGCCAGCAACGAATGCCCGCCCAGCTCGAAGAAATTGTCATGCCTGCCCACCCGGTCCAGTCCGAGCAAGGTCTGCCAGATCACAGCGATGCGGGTTTCGATTTCGCCGAGCGGTGCTTCAAATGCCCGCCGGGCGAAGGCTTCGTTGTCCGGCTGCGGCAACGCCCGGCGATCGAGTTTGCCGTTGGCCGTCAGCGGGAAGGCATCGAGGCGCACGAACGCGCCCGGCACCATATGCTCGGCCAGCGATGCCAGCAGGTGATCGCGCAATTGCGCAACGCTCGGTTCGACACCTTCGGCGGCCAGCCAGTAGACCACCAGACGCGTGTCGCCGGGGCTGTCCTCGCGGGCGATCACCAGCGCATCGCGCACGCCGTCGCAGGCTGCAAGACGTGCCTGAATCTCGCCAAGTTCGATACGGAAACCGCGGATTTTCACCTGATCGTCGTTGCGTCCCAGGTATTCGAGTTCGCCCTCCACCGTCCACCGAGCCAGATCGCCGGTCTTGTACAAACGCGCTTCGGCATGCTCGCTGAACGGATCGGCGATAAAGCGCTCGGCGGTCAACGCCTCACGATTCAGATAACCACGGGCAACCCCGGCGCCACCCACATACAACTCACCGGTCACCCCGGCTGGCACTGGCTCCCGCCGAGCATCGAGGACGTATAGGTGCAGGTCGGGAATGCGCACGCCGATCGGGCTGCTGGCGGTCAATTGCGCGTCTGCCGCCACCAACGGTCGATAGGTCACATGCACCGTGGTTTCGGTGATGCCGTACATGTTCACCAGCCGGGTGCCGGCGTTGCCGACCCGCGCATACCAGGGTTTGAGCGATCCTGGCTCCAGCGCTTCACCGCCAAAAATCACTTCGCGCAGCGAATGTTGCAACGGGCTGCGGCCCTGGGCGGCGATCAACTGACGGAAAGCGCTCGGCGTCTGGTTGAGTACGGTGACCCCCGTGCGGCAGAGCAACGCATAACACTCGTCCGGCGAGCGGCTGATGTGTTGCGGCACCACCAGCAACTGACCGCCGTAAGCCAGCGCGCCCCAGATTTCCCAGACCGAGAAATCAAAGGCAAACGAGTGAAACAACGCCCAGACGTCTTGCGCATTGAACCGGAACCAATCGTGGGTCGCGCCAAACAGGCGTGCCACGTTGCGGTGCTCGACCATCACCCCTTTGGGCAGCCCGGTGGAGCCAGAGGTGTAGATCACGTAGGCCAGATGCGCCGGATTCAAGTCCGGGATCTGCGGGTTGAATTCAGGTTCGGTCTGCAAACCGTCGTTATCGAGGTCGATCTGCGGCACGGATAGCCCGGCAATCCGATCCAGAGTCGCTGCCTGCATCAGCACCGCCACCGGCGCACTGTCTTGCAGGGTGAAGGTGATCCGCTCCAGCGGATAAGCCGGATCGATCGGCACATAACCGGCGCCCGCCTTGAGCACACCGAGCAGGCCGACGATCATTTGCGGGCCGCGCTCAACGCAGATCGCTACCCGGTCATCCGGACGAATGCCGAGGGCGAGCAAACGATGGGCCACCTGGTTGGCCTGTCGGTTGAGTGCCTCATAACTGTAAGTCCTGCCCTCGAACAGCAACGCGACTGCCTCGGGCCGGGTGTGCGCATGCGCTTCGAATTGCTGATGGATCAACGGCGTGTCGAGAAAACTCGCCCTCGGTGTATTGACGCCATACAACCAGTGCTCACGCTCGGCGGGCGGCAGGATGTTGAGGCTGTGCAATGCGGCTTGCGGGTTGTTCTGCAGCGCATCGACAAGACTGTCCAGTGCCGTGCGCAGGTATCCGGCGATTCGGGAGGCGCCAAGCGTCGCGTCGGCCAGCACCGTGATGCGCAGGTCCTGACCGAGGTCATCGATGTTGACCGTCAACGGGTAATTGGTGCGCTCGCGGGCGCCCAACACGTGCACCCCCGGAGACAGCTCGATCACCTCGGCAACTTCCTCCACGCTGCTGTGGCGGTAGTTGAGCATGGCGCTGAACAGCGGCGTCGGCACCGCCACGGCGCTGCAACGCTGGGCCAGTGCCAGGGACGCCTGCTCATGGGCGAGCAGCGCGGTCAGACGCCGGTGCGTCGCCAGCACGCCGTCATGAACGCTCGACCCGCCGACATCCACCCGCAAAGGCAGCGTATTGATGAACATCCCCAATGCTTGCTCGACACCGTCAGCCGCGTTCATCCGTCCCAGCAGAACGGTGCCGAACACCACCGCCGAGCGCCCGCACAACTGCCCCAGCACGCGTGCCATGGCCAGGTGCATCAGGCTCGCCACGCTCACGCCTGATTGTCGCGCCTGGGTACGCAGGCGCTGGCTCAGATCGCTGTCGAGCATGCACGAGACTTCCTCGATGCCCTGACCGCCACCTTGTACATCGTGCAAGCCACCGGGCAGCGTCGGCTCGTCGATGTCGCCGAGCATCTCGCGGAAAAATGCCTGGTGCGCTTGCTCATCCGAGCCCAGACGTGCCCTCGCCAGGTGGTCGCGAAACGGCACCGCCCTCGCTACTTCGGCATCGCGGCCTGACAGGTAGGCCTGAATTTCCCGGCGTACCACATCGAGCGCGACGTGATCCATGATCATGTGATGGAACAGCAACAATGCGACCACCCGGTCGTTGGCCGGATCCTCGGCGAACACCAACCGCAACAACGGGGCCTGTTGCAGGTCGAGGCGAAAGTACTGCGGGTCGTGGCGTGCCAGCAATTGCGCGAGTACGTCCTCGCGGTCATTCAAATCGACTTCCTCACAGACCAGCGGGGCTTCACGCCAGACCACCTGCACGGGATCGTCCAGATGCTCCCAGAGGATGGCGGTGCGCAAAATGTCATGGCGCCCGATCACCCGACGCAGCGCGTCGGTGAATGTATCCAGCCGTCCGCGACTGTCGAACGTGAACCGCGCCTGCGACACGTAGGGATCCCCCTCCGGCGCGGAGAGATGGTGATAAAGCAGCCCCTCCTGCAACGGCGCCAGCGGATAAATGTCCTGCACGTTCGCCACGCCGCCCGGCACGGTGGCGACGATGCGGTCGATGGCCGGCTGATCCAGTTGCACCAGCGGCAGCATGTCCGGGGTGATGCGCAGCGCCGGGCTCGACCAGTCGCCGCCGTGGCTCGCCACCAGTTCCAGCAACTGCGCCTTGTGTTTGGCGAGGCTGTCCCACAACGCGTCGTCCAGCGCGTCGTCGTTGCCCAGAATGACCAGGTCTTCATCGTCCTGTTGAAGGCGGATCGCATGGGTGGAAATAACAGCCATCAGCTCGCGAAATTGCATGGGGGTAACCTGCTGTAAATTCGGGAAAAAGGAGCGCGCAGCGGCGAGTCCGTGCGGCCGCGCGCAGCCTGGAAAAGCTAAAACATCGGGGCTTGGGTGTCTGACATGGGAAGCAGGGACAAGCCCCGTGACCGGACAGTCATGGCGTCGATCCGCGGGAACCGCGAATCGACGCCGATGTCGCCTCAGAGCCGGCGTTTGCGATTGAGCGTCGGTATGGTGGTTTGCGGGACTTCCACCTGTTTTGCCTGCGCCGAGGTCTGCGCCGCCAGCGCGGCCAGGGTCGGCTGGCTGAACAGCGTCCGCGCATCGACGTGCAGCCCGGCCTGACGCATGCGCGCCACCAGACTGACCGCCAGCAACGAATGCCCGCCGAGCTCAAAGAAGTGGTCGTTGCGCCCGACCTGCTCCAGTTGCAGCACCTCGGCCCAGATCTGCGCCAGCCGGATTTCGACTTCGCCCTCGGGCGCCTCATAGCGGCGACTGAGCACCGCCTCTGCCCCCGGTGCCGGCAAGGCTTTGCGGTCGACCTTGTCGTTGGGGGTCAGGGGCAATGCGTCGAGTTTCACGTAAGCGCCCGGCGCCATGTACTCCGGCAAACGCTCCAGCACATGGGCACGCAAGGTTTCGATGGGGGGCGCGTCGAAGCCTTCGCGCACGGTGAAATACGCCACCAGTCGCTCGTCCCGCACCAGCACCACCGTTTCACGCACCGCCGGGTGCTCGATCAGCCGCGCTTCGATTTCCCCCGGCTCCAGACGCAGGCCGCGCAGCTTGATCTGGAAGTCGTTGCGGCCGAGGAATTCGATGTTGCCATCCGCCCGGTAGCGCACCAGATCGCCAGTGCGGTACAGGCGATCACCGGCCACGAACGGGCTGTCGATGAAGCGCTCGGCCTGCATATCCGGCAATCCCCGATAACCCCGCGCAACCCCGACCCCGCCGATGTGCAAATGACCGCTGACGCCGAATGGCACCGGTTGATCGTGGGCATCCAGCACATAGAGCCGGGTGTTGCTCAGGGCCTTGCCGATCGGCACCACGGTTTCCGGCACCGGTTGATCCGGTTCCAGCGTCCAGCCGGTGCTGTCGACCGTGGTTTCGGTCGGGCCGTAGACGTTATGCAGACGCACCCACGGCAGGCGTTCGCGGACACGCCGGGCCAGTGCGGCGGTCAGCTCACCGCCACCGTTGAGCACGTCGGTCAGGCTGGTGCACTGGCTGACATCATCCTGTTCGATGAACTGTTGCAGCAGCGCCGGCACGAACTTGACCACGGTGATCTGCCGTTCACGAATCACCTGAGTCACATAGGCCGAATCGCGGTTGCCGTCGGGGCGCGCCAGCACCAGCCGCAGGCCGGAACACAGCGGCCAGAAAATCTCCCACACCGAACTGTCGAAGCTGAATGGCGCCTTCTGTAACAGCGCGCCGTGCTCGGTCGGCGGGCTGATCTGCGAGCCCCAGTGGACCATGTTGCAGGCGCTTCGGTGCTCGACCATCACGCCCTTCGGCGTGCCGGTGGAGCCCGAGGTGTAGATCATGTAGGCCAGGTTTGAAGCGCTCAGACCCGGTACTTGTAGGTTTTCAGTCGATGCGCCCTGCCAGATGCAACGGTCGAAATCGATGACCGGCACACCCGGATCGCCCAACAGATTGCGGGTGGTTTCGTGTACCAGCACCGCAACCGGCGCGCTGTCCTGCAACATGTAATGCAATCGATCCAGCGGATAGTCGGGATCCAGCGGCACATACGCGCCGCCGGCCTTGAGAATGCCGAGCAGGCCGACTATCAGATCCAGACTTCGCTCGACGCAGATCGCCACCCGCGAATCGGGCTGCACGCCTTGCTCGCGTAGATGATGCGCCAGACGGTTGGCCTGTTCGTTCAGCTGGCGATAGGTCAGCTGTTGCTCGCCAGCCTGCAAGGCGATGGCGTCGGGCTTGCGTTGCACTTGTTGCTCGAACAGCACCTGAAGCGGCTGATCGAGCGGGCAATCGACTTCGCTGGCATTGAACTCGACCAGCAGTTGTTCAAGCTCCGCCGCCGGCAGGATCGGCAAGCGATTCAGCGGCTGTTGCGGGGTTTGCTCCAGGGCATCGACCAGTTCCTGCAACGCGGTTTGCACGTAGTCGCCGATGCGCTGCGCACCGATACTCATCAGGGTGCGCGTGGTGATCTGCAAAGCGCTGCCCAGATCATCAACGCTCAGGGTCATCGGGTAATTGGTGCGCTCTTCATTTTCCAGAGTCTGAATGCCTTGCCAGGCTTGGTCCGACGCCGATTCCTGCGCCTCAAGGTCGGTGTGCCGATAGTTGAGCAACGCACTGAACAGCGGCGCCGGCGACGCAACGCCGCTGCAACGCTGGGCCAGCGCCAGCGACGCGTGTTCGTGCCCGAGCAAGTCGGTCAATCGGGCGTGGGTGAGCAGCACCGCATCGCGCGCGCCCCGGTCCATGTCCACCCGCAATGGCAAGGTGTTGATGAACACTCCGAGCGCCCGGTCCGCGCCCTCGCCGCCCTGCATACGACCCATAAAAACGCTGCCGAACACCACATGTTCCTGCCCCGAGGTCGCCGCCAGCACCTGCGCCCAGGCCAGGTGAATCAGGCTGGCCACGCTGACGCCCGCCTGCCGCGCCTGAAGGCGCAAGCGCCGGTCCAGTTCCGGCGCTAGCGTGCGTACGGCTTCATCGATACCGCGCCCGTCGCCCTGCACATCCTGCAAGCCGAACGGCAAGGTCGGCTCGTCGATGTCGGCGAGCATCTCGCGGAAGAACGCTTCATGTTCCTGTTCGCTGACACCGAGCCGGGTCTGCGCCACGTAATTTCGATACGGCACCGCTGGCGGCAACGGTTCGCCCTGCCCCAGCAGATTGGCGCGCATTTCATGGCGCAGGACTTCCAGCGCGATGTGATCCAGCGCCAGGTGATGGAACAACAGAATCGCCACGATCCGCCCGTGAGCCGGGTCGCGCGCATACATCAGCCGGATCAGCGGCGCCTGACTGACGTCGATGCGATAGCGACGAGCATCGAAACGCGCGTGCAGTTGCGCGAGGACATCGCCCTCGGCCGGATCGAGGGTGATTTCCTGCACCGGCAATCCGGCTTCGCGCCAGACCACCTGCACCGGGTCGGTCAAACCTTCCCAGACCACCGCAGTACGCAGGATATCGTGGCGCGCCATGACCTGACGCAGCGCCGCCGCATAGGCCTCGACCCGCTCGACGCTGTCGAACGCCAGCTGCGATTGCAGCAGGTACGGATCGCCCTGCGCGGCAGTGATGTGGTGATAAAGAATGCCTTCCTGCAACGGCGCCAATGGATAAATATCCTGCACGTTGGCCGCCCCGCCCGGCACCGTGGCGATGATCCGGTCGAGGGTGGCCTGATCCAGTTCAACCAACGGCAACAGGTCCGGCGTGATCCGCGTGCAACCTTGCGGAATGCGGTTGGCCGGTACTTCGACCTCGCGGCCACTGCCCATCGACGCAGCCAGCGCCGCCAATGTCGGCTGGCCGAACAGCACGCGCACATCGCTGCTCATGCCGAGCTGACGCATGCGTTCGATCAGGTTGACCGCCAGCAACGAGTGCCCGCCCAGTTCAAAGAAGTGATCGTGACGCCCGACCTTTTCGACTTGCAGCACCTCGGCCCAGATCTGCGCCAGGAGGATTTCGACATCGCCTTGCGGGGCTTCATATTCGCGGCGGATCAACGCCTCAGGCCCCGGTGCCGGCAACGCCTGGCGATCCAGTTTGCCGTTGGCCGTCAGCGGCAACGCCGTCAAACGCACGTAGGCCGATGGCAGCATCGCGCTGGGCAGACGGGGCTTGAGGTGAGCATGCAGTTGCGTGATATCCAGCGGCTGGCGTTCGGTGAACCAGGCCAGCAACTGCCCGTCGCGCACCTGCACCACCGCATCGCGCACCGACTCATGGCTGCTCAACGCGGCTTCGATTTCGCCGGGCTCGATGCGCACGCCACGGATTTTCACCTGATCGTCGTTACGGCCCAGGTATTCGATAGTGCCGTCCTGGCGCCAGCGTGCGAGGTCGCCGGTGCGGTACATCCGCGCGTTGGGCTGGCGGCTGAAAGGATCGTCGAGAAAGCGTTCGGCGGTCAGCTCAGGGCGATTGAAGTAACCCCGCGCCACACCGGCGCCACCGACGTACAACTCACCGGGAACGCCAATCGGCACCGGACGCTGTCGGTCATCCAGCAGATAGGCCGTGGCATTGCTCACGGGTTTGCCGATGTGCAGCGTCCGGCCCGCTTCGATTCGGCCCGAGGTGGCGACCACCGTCGCTTCGGTCGGGCCGTAGTTGTTGACCACCGCGAACGTCTGCTCGCGATTGAACTGGCGCAGGCGATCACCGCCGATCAGCAGCGTGCGCAGGGTCGGGTGTTCGAGGTGCCGGCTGAAGGCGTACTCGGCAATCGGAGTCGGCAGGAAACTCACGTCCAGCGGCTGCGCGCGCCACCAGTCGAGCAGCGCGTCGATGTCTTCGCCGCCGTCGCGGGAAGGCGCCAGGTGCAGGGTCGCGCCGGCACACAGCGCGGGCCAGACTTCCCAGGCCATGGCGTCGAAGCCGAAGCCGGCGAGGCTTGAAGTGTGGCGACCGGCACACAGATCGAAGGCTGTGCAATGCCAGTCGACCAGGTTCGATAACGTGTGATGCTCGACCATCACGCCTTTGGGCTGGCCGGTGGAGCCGGAGGTGTAGATCACGTAGGCCAGGTGCGCGGTGGTCAGCCCCGAGACGTCGGGGTTGAGATCGTTGATCGGCCAGCCGCGCGAATCGATTTCGATCAGCGGCACGTCCAGCACCGGCAAGCGTTCGCGCAGATCGCGCTGGGTCAGGACCACGACCGGAGCACTGTCGCTCAATAAATAGCTCAAACGTTCCGCCGGATGGGCCGGATCGACCGGCACATAACCGGCGCCGGACTTGAGGATCGCCAGCAGCGCGACCAGTGTGTCCAGCCCTCGGCGGGCGACCAGCGCCACGCGGTCATCCGGTCGCACGCCGAGCCCGATCAAATGATGGGCCAGAGCGTTGGCCTGTCGGTTCAGCTCGGCATAGGTCAGCCGCAAGCCCTGGAACTCTGCCGCCACCGCATCCGGTCGCATTACGGCTTGCGCTTCGATGCGATGGTGGATGGTCAGGTCTTGGGGAAATTCAGCGCGCGTGTCATTCCACTGCTGCAACAGCGCCGTTTCGGCCGGCAGGCTCAGGCTGAAATCGCCCACCGCCAGCGCGGGTTCTTCAAGCCCCTGCTCCAGCACCCACAGCAAGCGCCCGCTCAGCGCCGCGATTTCGTCGGCGTCAAAGTAGGCTTCGTTGTACACCATGTACAAACTGTCCTCGTCGTCGCCCCGGCTGCTCAGCAGGTGCACGGACAGCGGCGTGCCCTCTTCGTGGTTCGACACTTTGACCACCCGCCCCTGCGCATCGCCGTAGCGGTACTCATGCGCGTCGCGCTCATAGGACACGGTCACTTCGAACAGCTGCGAGCGATCCTCGCGCAGCAGACCGAGTGCACGGTTCATCTCGCTGAGGGGGAAACGCTGATGGCGGAAATCCTGTTTCAACTCATCGCCAATCGCCTTGACCAGCGCCTTGAACGACAACTCGCGACCGAACCCCATGCGCACCGCGCTGACCTGGGTGAACAGCCCCAGGGTCGATTTGAACCGGGCGCCGGAACGGTTGAGCAGCGGCACGCCCACCACCCATTCGTCACGCTGGGCGCTGCGGCTGAAGTACACATGGATCGCTGCCAGCAGCACATGAAACGCCGACGCGCCGTACTCTCGGGCCACCTGCTTCATGCGTTCATGCAGGCGTGCCGGAAAGACTTGCGAGAAAATCCGGGTCGGTGCCGCAGCGCCGGCAAAGCGTTCCTGATAACGCGGCAACAACAGCGGCTCGGGACGGTGCTGGTATTTGTCCAGCCAGTACGCACGGTCACGGGCATAACGGGCGGACTGAAAATACCGCGCATCATCACGGATGAAATCGACATAGGACGGTGCCGAATCGGGCGGCTGCTGCCCGAGCGCCAGCGCGTTGTAAATCTCGTCGAGGGATTTGAGCATCTCGCCGAAACCCCAGCCATCGACGATCAGGTGATGTGCCTGGAGTGACAGCCAATGGCAGTCGTCATCGAGGCAGATCAGGCAAAACCGGAACAACGGCCCGCCGTTCAGTGTGAACCGCTGCTCAATGCATTCCTGAGTCAGTTGGCGTGCGGCGGAATAAGGGTCGGGATGGCTGCGAAAATCGTGCACCGGCATCGGCACCGGCATCGATTGCGCGAAACGCTGCAACGGCAGCCCATGCTCGCCGGCCCCCGGCAGCAGGCTGGTGCGCATGGCGTCATGCCGGGCCACGAGCCCTTCAAGCGCCGCCTGCATCAGCGCCGGATCCAGCGGCCCGGTCAGCTCGACATAACCACCGATGTTGTACATCGGCGAATTCCCCTGACGCACTTGATCGAGCCAGATATCGCGCTGGGCAGCGGTCAGCGGGAAAGCCTCGGAAATCGCGGACAGACCGTCCGCCGCGTCGGCAGCAAATTGGTTCATAAGATCCATCTCACGTGATTTGGCGCGTATTCAAGCATCGGCCCCGAAATCGGCGTGACACGTGAAACCCGGACAACCCTGCTCACTTCGTACAGTCCTGCGACCCAACAGGGCCGGACAGGTCAGCGATCCCCCTAAAAGTTCGGAAAGAAATGGCTGAAAATTCTGTAGGACAATCGCCACTCGCTGCTACCGACTAGCGCCTCGCAATTGTAGGGCGCGTCGGTCCGAGCCCCGGATTTCGGGGTTCGCACTAGACCGTACAGTCATGGACTACGAGAGCTTGCACATTGATCTGACAGAAACGTGACGCCATTTTTTCGGAAATGGTGGCACTTTGTGTCCCTGTTTTCCCCTACAGACGTAGGACAAATGCATAGGCTTAAATCCCGCTCCAGATCGATTTCAAGGAGAAAAGACTGGGTGGGCGTTTCACGGGTGCATGCACGGCAGACGATTCGGCAATGGCTCTAAATCAAGGATGACAAGGATATGAATCTGACCGGCAGTCTTCGCAACATGGAAAATCCGCACTTCTACTGGCAACTGGGTGAACTGATCGCCAGCACCGGCAACGAGCGTTTTGCCACGAACATGTTCCAGTTGGTCGACAACCTCGTGCCGGTCAATCGCGTCCATCTCAGTGAGTGGACCCTGGATGAGCGGGAAGCCAGCGTGGTCGAGATCAAGGCGTTGGGCAGTGCCGGTTTGCCGGACACCTTCCCGCCCCCGGAGCCGTTGCAGCACCCGGACGACCACCCGCTGCTGCAACAGATGATCGAGATGAACGACTCGCTACTGATTCAACTGAAAGCCTCGCTCCAGCATCGACACCCGCACCACAGCGTCCACCAATGCAATCTGGTGTCCCGCACGTCCAACCGCCGTTGCGTCATCTCGTTCTACCGCCCCCACACGCATCGGGTGTTTTCCCTGCCGGAGCTGTCGTTCCTCAAGCGCCTGTCCGACACCCTGTTGCCCCTGATCGAGCGCCACGCGCACATCAGTCGACAAGCCATCGCCCGCCAACCCCGCGCGCCACAAGCCGATCAACCCCAGACGCCGTTGCAACAGGTGTTCGACGAACGCCTGGCGTTGGGCGACATCACCCTGTCGGTGCGCGAAAAAGAGGTCTGCCTGGGCCTGCTGACCGGCGGCACCGTGCCGCAAATGGCAGAAAAGCTGCGGGTCAAGAACAGCTCGATCGAGACCTACCTCAAGCGCGCAGCCGCCAAGCTTGGGGTCAGCGGCCGTCATGGTCTGGCGAAATGGATGGCCGGGGCCTGATCCGGCGTTTTTCTCATCACGGGCGCCCGGCGTCCGCTCTCATTCGTGAACGAGGCTGTTTGATGTCCAGGTTGCCGATTTCCCTGCTGTCCGCCGCGCTACTGCTGGGCGGTTGTTCGTTGATTCCCGATTATCAGCGACCGGCATCGCCGAGCGCGGCGCAGTATCCCCAAGGTCCGGCGTATGCCGCGCAATCCCCGGTCACACCCCGGGTCGAGGACTGGCGCGCGCTGTTCAATGACCCGGCGTTGCAGCAATTGATCGAAAGCGCACTGGTCAACAACCGTGATCTGCGGGTGGCCGCGCTGAACGTCGAGGCGTTTCAGGCGCAGTACCGCATCCAGCGTGCCGATCTGCTGCCGGCGGTGTCGGCCAACGCCAACGAATTGCGTCAGCGGGTGCCGTCCAGCGTGACCCGCACCAAGGCGGCGATCACCTCGACCTATTCGGTGAACCTGGGCATCAGCGCCTATGAACTGGACTTCTTCGGCCGGGTGCGCAGCCTCAGCGAGCAGGCGCTGCTGACCTGGCTGTCCACCGAAGAGGCCCGGCGCAGTGCGCAATTGAGTCTGGTGGCCAACGTCGCCAACGCCTACCTGACGTGGCGCGCCGATCAGGAGTTGCTGGCGCTGGCCCGGGAGACGCTGGCCGCCGACGAACGAAGCCTGCACCTGACCACCCGCAACCGCGAGGCCGGCAAGTCTTCGGCGCTGGACCAGATTCAGGCGCAGACCAGTGTCGACAGCACCCGCGCGAGCCTGGCCCGTTATCAGCGTCAGGTTGCCCAGGACTTGAACAGCCTGACGCTGCTGGTAGGCGCGCCGGTGCCCGAGCACCTGCCGGCGCGTCCGCTGGACAGTGATCTGGTGGCTACCGTGCCGGCCGGATTGCCGTCGGATCTGCTGCAACGCCGGCCGGACATTCTCCAGGCCGAATACAAGCTGCGGGCCGCCAATGCCAACATCGGCGCGGCGCGGGCGGCGTTTTTCCCGAGTGTCAGCCTGACGGCCAATGCCGGGACGTCCAGCCGCGATCTGTCCGGGCTGTTCAAGGGCGGCTCCGGGGCCTGGACGTTCCAGCCGCAGATCAACCTGCCGATCTTCAACGCCGGCAGTCTGCGTGCGAGCCTTGATTACGCGAAGCTGCAAAAAGACATCACCGTCGCCGAGTACGAAAAGACCATTCAGACGGCATTCCAGGAAGTGTCCGACGGCCTCGCGGCGCGCCAGACCTACGAACAACAACTCCAGGCCCAACGCGATCTGGTGCAGGCGACCCAGGACTACTACGACATGGCGCAGCACCGCTATCGAAGCGGCGTCGACAGCAGCCTGACGTTCCTCGATGCCCAGCGTTCGCTGTTCAGTTCCCAGCAAGGACTGATTACCGACCGGTTGGCGCAACTGGTGGCGCAAGTGAACCTGTACACCGCGCTGGGTGGTGGCTGGAGTGCTGGTGAGGGATCAAATCATCAGTAACGCTATATATTCGAAGCCAATAAATGGAGTTGCCCACCATTTCCTATCAGTCTGAGCAACTGTCAGAAATGACAGTAGAAGGTAAATAGGTGGAATCATATGCTCCCTTTACTCGGAATTTGCCGAGATCAACGAAGGGAGCACATTCGATGGCGGATAAAATCACGAAATTCCTGCCCTACAACATCGAAGGTTTCGATGCTGTGACAAAGACTCTCTCAGTGGCACGGATTAGCCCGCCCGGAGCGAAGATTCAAGCCCCGGCCGACTCAAACATAGAGAGACTTATCTTTACGGGAGCCAACAGTTCGGTAGATCTGCACATGACGAATTTCCTGAGTACTCCGATGATGGAATGCACACTTCCCATATGGTTTTTGATGAACAACCTGGGCGCTGTCGTCAACTGCCTGTTCCGATCATCGCCCAGCGGAGTTGTAATCGCTGACGATATGAAAATCGTCCCTTGATACAACCAGTGAGATCGCACTCCTTACCCTGCGTCATTTTTTCTTACACCTTTTGTCGCCAGATCCCACATTGCCCGGCGATCGAAAACCGGCGCAGCGGATCATTTTGGTATCATGCGCCGCTTTTACGGTTAACCCGCCCGCCTGTCCTGCCGACTGGCGGGCTCCAAAGGGCGGTATGAAATGACGGCTTTGTTGACTCGCCGCAAGGTGCTTGCGGGAATGGGCGTACTCGGTCTCGGCCTGCTCGCCGGCTGCGACACCCGCGGCGAACTGTCGTACAAGTACGGCAAGGATCTGAGCGACAAGATCCTCGGACGCACCTTCAAGCTCAAGGACACCGAAGGCAACACCGTGTCGCTGTCGAGCTTTCGCGGCCTGATGCCGATGATCTTCTTCGGTTTCACCCAGTGCCCGGCGATCTGCCCGACGACGCTGGCCCGCGCCGCGAAAATCAAGAAGCTGATGGGCAAGGACGGCGACATCCTGCAAGTGGTGTTCATCACCCTCGACCCGGAACGCGACACCCCGGAAATCCTCGACGCCTACGTCAAGACCTTCGATCCAAGCTTCGTCGCCCTGTACGGCACCCTCGAAGAAACCAAGGCCACCGCCAAGGAATTCGACGTGTTCTACGAAAAAGTCCCGGCCGGCGACACCTATACCCTCTCCCACACCGCCACCAGCTATGTCTACGACACCCGGGGCACGTTGCGTGTGGGCCTGTCTCAATCGCTTTCTGCACAAGAGTGCACGGAAGATTTGCTTACCGTCATGGAGGTCTGCTGATGAACCCTTTTCTGAACCACATCAAACGTGCCGCACTGGGCCTGTCCCTGCTGGGCCTGGCTTTCCAGGTATCGGCGCAGACCAGGGTCGACGACGCCTGGGTGCGTGCGACCGTGCCGAACCAGTCGGCCAGCGGCGCGTTCATGACCGTCACCGCCGACAGCGACAGCAAACTGCTCAGCGTTGCCTCGCCTGCGGCCAAGGACGTGCAGATTCATGAAATGACCATGAAGAACGACGTGATGAGCATGGGCCCGGTGAAATCGGTCGACCTGCCAGCGGGCAAGGCCGTCAACTTCGACCCGAATGGCTACCACGTGATGCTGATGGGCCTGACCGCTCAGCTGAAGGAAGGCGACAGCGTGCCGCTGACCCTGACCGTGGAAAACGCCAAGGGCGAAAAAGAAACCGTTGAAGTCAAAGCACCGGTCAAGGCGCTGACCATGGAAGGCCACGATCACAGCAAGATGCATTGATCGCTGACTGACAGATCTACGGTTTCAAAAAACAAAAGGGGCGGCATGATCGATGATCATGCCGCCCCTTTTGCATCTGGATATCAGACCAGTTTCAATTCGACCTCGATATTGTTGCGCGTAGCCTTGGAGTACGGGCACACCTGATGCGCCGCATCCACCAGCTGCTGCGCCGCGCCACGCTCCATTCCCGGCAGGCTTACATTCAGTCGCGCCTGCAGGAGATACCCTCCCGAATTAGTGCCCAGGTCCACTTCGGCATCCACCGCCAGGTCTGCCGGCAGGCTGATTTTCTGCTGCCCCGCCACCGCTTTCATCGCGCCAATGAAACACGCCGACCAGCCTGCGGCGAACAATTGTTCCGGATTGGTCCCGCCGCCACTGGAACCGGGCGACGACAGTTTTACATCGAGGATCCCGTCGGAACTGCGCGATGCGCCGTCACGTCCGCCGGTGGTGTGGGTTTTCGCGGTGTAGAGGACTTTTTCGATCTGACTCATGGCGATCTCCTGAATGAAAAACAGCAGATTGTTCACTCGGCGCCTCCCGTCGCAGCCTTGAGGTGCGCCACCCGTTTCACACAGCCCTCTCACTATAGACGCGGGTTTGCCGCTCACCCGGCCGGCGGACGTGCGGATAACCGCCGGTCGTATTGGCACCGCCAAGCGGGTTGACAGAACCAGAGGGCGAGAGGATTATTATTACATCGCATACGATCTAACCGTATACGATCACAACCAATCACAACACCTTGAGGATTCCCCCATGAGCAAAATCGAAAAAGTCCTGGCCACCGGCAAAACCCACACCACCGCCAGCAGCGCCGGTCTCACCTCCCGTGGCCACAACGGCAATCTGGACATTCAGCTCTCGACGCCCGGCAGTGCCAAACCGGCGCACGTGTTTGCCAACGTCCTGCCCCACCCGACCGCCGAGCAACTGTTCGCCGGTGCCTGGTCGTCCTGCTACACCGCCGCCGTCGGCCTGGTGGCCAATGACCTGGGCGTGGTGCTGCCGGCCGACATGTCGGTAGACATCGAAGTGGATCTGGGCCAGACCGGCCCCGCCTATTTCCTTCAGGCTCGCCTGACCCTGCGCGTCCCGGGCATCGCTGAGGACATCGCGAAAAACCTGGCCCACACCGCTGACCAGATCTGCCCGTACTCCAAGGCGACTCGCGGCAACATCGAGGTGGCACTGAACGTCATCACTGAGTAATTTTTTCGCGCCAAATAAATCGCATGCGATGTAGGCGCATAAGAAACAACTAACCGGTTCGCGCTGTCCATGGCGAACCGGTTACCTCAGGCGACATGATCAACCCTCCCGATAGAATCGCATCCGACGTATAGTTCGCCCCATACGTTTCACCGGTCACCCGACCCACGAGGATGAACATGAATTCCACCGCCAATACCGCACCAACCGATCTCAAACTCAGCGATTTCCTGTGCTTTGCCGTCTACTCCACCAACCTGGCGTTCGGCAAGGCCTACAAACCGATCCTCGAACGACTCGGTCTGACATACACCCAGTACATCACCATCGTCTCCCTGTGGGAGCAGGACAACCAGACCGTCGGCGGCCTGGGCGAGAAGCTGTTCCTGGAATCGAACACCCTCACGCCAATCCTGAAAAAACTTCAGGCCATGGGTTATGTGCAACGCCAGCGTGACCCGGCAGATGAACGCCAGGTGCGGATCAGCCTGACCCAGAGTGGCCGTGACCTGCGCAACGTGTCTTCGGGCACGAGCCTGTTCGAGGCGACGGGGCTGACCACGGAAGAGTTCACGCAGATGCAGAAATCGATCGTCAAGTTGCGCAACAACCTGATCCGGTCGATGAATGCCGAGGGTTGATCGAGTCCTGATGGAAAGCGTGCTTTACATAACTAGTGGCTTCAGTAACTATGTAAAGGGTCTTTTACACAGGAAGTGAAGCATGAATCGATTCCATCTCGAAATGGGCGGCGCGCTGGTGCTGTATGCCGTCGTGCTGATTGCCTCGACGGTTGCGCTGCAGTCGTTGGAGGACGCCAACATTTACCTGCGCACGCTCATTGTTCTGACGCCGATGATTCCGGCCGCACTGGTGTGCTGGAGCGTGGTACGCGACATGAGGCGTCTGGACGAAATGTATCTGCGCATCCAGTTCGAAGCCCTCGGCTTCGCCTTCGCTGCCTCGGCCTTGCTGACCTTCAGCTACGGTTTTCTGGAGAACGTCGGCGCCCCCCATATCCCGTGGTTCTGGGTCTGGCCGGTGATGGGCGCGATGTGGATGATCGGCCTGCGGATCGCGCGGCGCCGCTACCAATGAAGAACCGGCTCAAGGAACTGCGCGCCGAGCGCAAGTGGTCGCAGGTGGATCTGGCCGAACGCTTGAACGTTTCGCGCCAGACCATCAATGCGATTGAAAACGAACGCTACGACCCGAGCCTGCCTCTGGCATTCCAGATTGCCCGGGCGTTCGAGATGCCGATCGAGAGCATCTTCGATGACACAGTGAGTTGATTCGAAAACTCCACCCGTCAGCACGGGCTGCCGGGTGGACTGTTCAGAAAAGACGAATGTTCAACTCCCCGCCCCGCCATGGGCCTCTTCAAAGAAATAATCCTTCCAGCTGTCCGCCTTGTTCTTCAGCACACCCAGCTCCTGCAATTTCTCTGCATAGATATAGGTGCGTTGCGGCACGACGGTGAAATCGATTTCCGGATCGGTGACGATTTTCTCCACCAGCGCCAGCGGCAACTTCGACTGTTCAACCCGAATGTAAGCCTGAGCCGCGGCAGGCTTGTCCGCCTTGATGATCTTCTCGGCCTCGACCAGTGCGTCGTAGAACGCCTTGTAGGTTTTCGGGTTTTCGTCGTGGAATTTTTCCGTGGTGTAGAGCACGTTGAACGTGGCTTGGCCGCCGAGCACGTCGTAGGAACTCAGCACTTTATGCACGTTGGGATTCTGCAGCGCCTGGTACTGGAACGGCGGGCTGGAGAAATGCGCGTTGATTTCCGAGCCGCCGGCGATCAATGCAGCCGTGGCATCCGGGTGCGGCAGGCTGACGGAGATGTCGTCGAATTTCTTGTATTGGTCATTGCCGAATTCCTTGGCAGTTTCGATCTGCAGCGTGCGGGACTGGAAGCCCACACCCGCCGCCGGCACGGCGATGCGATCCTTGTCGCTGAAGTCCTTGAGGGTTTTCACGTTCGGGTTATTGGTCAGCAGGTAGTTAGGCATCGAGCCCAGCGAAGCGATGGCCTTGACGTTCTGCTTGCCCTTGGTGCGATCCCACACGGTGAGCATCGGCGGCACGCCGGCCGAGACCACGTCCAGGGATCCGGTGAGCAGCGCTTCGTTCATGGCGGTGGCGCCGGAAATGCTGTTCCAGTCGACCTTGATGTCCAGGCCCTGGGCCTTGCCGTGTTTCTCGATCAAGTGCTGATCGCGCACCACATCCAGAATCAGATATCCGATGCCGAATTGCTGGGCGATGCTGATCTTGCCTTCGGCTTGAGCAGTGTTGCCGAGCAGCGCACCAGCCAGCGAAGCCGCCAGCAGCGTCAGTGCAGAACGTTTGAACGGTAGGGCCATGACAACCTCGCAGTGATTTACCGGGAAATCTGTGAGGCCGGACTCTATCGCTATAAAAAACGAAATTTAAATACCGTTATCGCATATTGATATCACCTGAATGTCAGTCTTGCAGAAACGCCTGCAAGTCCGCGCCCAAGCCATCGAACACCGCTGAAACCCGCTGCACCCGGCGCATGTCCTGATGCATGGCGATCCACACATCCACCGTAAAATCCACGTCTGCGGGCAGAACTCGTATCAGACCATGGCGCTCGGCCAGTTGCCGGGAACTCACGCCAATCCCCAGCCCGGCACGCAACGCCGCCCATTGCGCCAGATGATCATCGGTGCGGATGGCCGTGTGCTCGGCTGAACAATCGAAGCCGCGCTCGCGCAGGAATTCGATCTCGCCCGCATTGCGATCCGGGCCGATCAGCGAAAAACGGCGCAAGTCCTCAGGCGTTTCAGGCACGCCCTGCTCCGCCAGCAATTCCGGCGTGGCGTACAGGCCGACGTGCAGGTCGCCGACCTTGCGCGCCACCACCGACGCTTCGGTCGGGCGGCGGATGCGCACGGCGACGTCGGCCTCTTGCCGTGAGAGGGTTTGCAGACGATTCGACACGTTCAGTTCCAGCGCCAATTGCGGGTGCTGTTGACGTAAACGGCGCAACATCGGCGGCAGGATCTCGACGCCCAATAGCTTGCCGGCCGTCAGGCGCACGGTGCCGCCGGTTTGCGCCACGTCGGCGGAAGCGGCGCGGTTGAAGGCGTTGGCGGCCAGGGCCATGGCTTCGACGTGGCCGATCAACTCCCTGGCGGTCTCGGTCGGCAACAGCCCCGAGGGCGAACGAATGAACAGGCTGACGCCGACGCTCTGCTCCAGCACCTCGATCCGCCGTCGCGCCGTGGCCTGGGCGATTCCCAACAAGCGCGCGGCGCCCGACAGACTGCCGGTGCGCAATACCGCGAGAAAGGCGCGCTGGGTTTCCCATTGAAGTTGTGGAGCGTTCATACATTTCCTGTGAGCGGTTGGGCAGTTTTGGCCGATGTTCATTCACCGGGGTCTGCGGCATGCTGCGCGAGCATACCGCACGGGCCTTGCGCCCGGCATCGAACCCGCAGTTGAAGGAGCCTTGCCCATGACACTCACCGGCCAATGTCGCTGCAGTGCCGTCCGCTATCAGTTGAACACCGACGTGCCGCCGGCGATCTACGCCTGCCATTGCACGGATTGCCAGACCTGGAGCGGCAGCGCCTTTGCCCTGCACGCCCTGCTGCCCGCCGACGCCCTGACGTTGACCGGGCCACTGACCACTTATGCCTACGATCTCAATGGGCAGCACGCCGAACATCAGCTGTGCAGCGTCTGCCACACGCGATTGTTCAACACCACAACGGCCGCGCCGGGGATGAAAGTGCTGCGCGCCGGCACGCTCGATGAAAGTCGCTCACTGCAACCGATGGCGCACATCTGGGTGAGTCACAAACAACCCTGGCTGACGCTGCCCGAGGGGCTGCCGAGCTGGCCGCAAAGCCCGACCCCGCAAGCCTTCGGCGAAGCCCTCATGGCGTACGCTGGTTGAACCGGGTTCTGAGCCCGTCGGCGTTCGACGACAAACGCTTCGCGGTGTCCACAAACGGGGTGACGATCAGGCTGTACAACGTCAGATAACGCGTGCGGTCCTGCTCGCCCGTGCCGAAGCGCAGCACTTCGGGCTTTGAAGTGGTGACGTACAGCGTGCCGAACAGCCAGTCCCACAGTGACAGATTGATCGCGAAGTTCTTGTTGAAATGTCGCGGTGCGTCGCTGTGGTGAATCTGGTGCTGGGCCGGGCTGTTGAGCACATGCTCGACCGCCGGCCCGAACGACAGCCAGACATGGCTGTGGCGCAGATTGGAACCCAGGCTGTTGATGATCAGCACCAGCCACGTCACGCCGAACAGCGTATAGCGGCTGACTTCGCCGCCGCAGGCGTACCAGACCACACCGGCAAACGCGCCGAGGCCAGCGGTGATGACGGTTCGTTCAACAATCGATTCGACAATGTGAATCCGGCTGGCGGTGGCCGGCACCAGCACCGGCGCCGAATGGTGAACCTTGTGAAATTCCCACAGATAGCGGGAGTGGAAGGCGCGGTGAATCCAGTAATGCAGAAAATCCCTGAACAGGAACACACCCAGTCCGTAGAACAGCGCGATCATCGGGTGATCCGGCACTTGCTCGCGCGCGCCCCACAGCTGAGTGAAAAACTGCGCGTAATCACCTGAACGCAGAATGTGCGGATCGACAAGGCCGACCACGGGCAACACCAGCGTCACCCGAAGAATCGCCTTGATGAAGTAATAACGGTAATCCAGCCAGGCCGAACGATGCCCGTGAACGCGACCGCCGCCGACAAATTGCCAGAAGGATCGGGCCTGCGTCAGGTGTCGGGATTTTCGGTGGCGATAAAGGCCGTAAGCCACGCCGTAGGACGTGAGCAGGAACACCACGCCAAGGCGACCGTTCAAATCGAACAGGCCAAGGAACTGCTCGGTGACCGGATCGATCACCCAGCGGCTGAGCTGCGCAAAGAGTTGCGTGAGGACATCCACGGAGCTTGATCTCCATCAGAGGTCGCGCATTGTAAATCGCACTGGTTCGCAAATGCAGCACGAACGGATCAAAGGCCGGTTAAACAGCCTGAAACAATAAAACCGTCACCGCGCTCGGGACGGAAAACCGCCAGGACGGTCGCCGAGCAAGGCCCCAGCTCATCCGGGTTGCTAACCGCGCCTTCCGGGACCGGTTCACCCAGCCGTTTAAAAAGGCGATCAGACAGCCCACCCTTGGTATCATCGCCCACACTTTTATGACGATTTGATGGCTGGAAGGTCTTTTTGTGAGCGCTCTTTTTCAACGGTTGCGGCGTCTGGATGCCCGTCTTCTTTCTCTGGTTTTCCTGGTACTGATTGTACCGGTGTGCCTGCGGGCGGCACTTGGCTGGTCGAGCCTGTTCGGTTACCTGTCGGATCTGGCCATCGGCAGTCTGCTGGTGGTGCTGTTGCATCGTCGTCCCTGGTGGCTGGCGCTGCCGGTGCTGCTGTTCTGGGGACTGCTGGCGGTGGCGACCGCTGAACTGGTCAGCGCGGTCGGCCGCCTGCCGACCGTGGCGGACCTGCATTACCTGATCGACCCGCAGTTCGTGGAGAACTCCACCGGCGGCGGCTTCGCCCACCCCGGCGTGGCGGTTGCGCTGCTGGTGGCTCTGGTCTTGTGGTTGCTGAGTCATTGGACTCGACGCGCGACAACCGCCCCCGCTCTGCCCCGCGCAGCCTGGGCGACGCCGGTGCTGCTGTTCTCCGCGTACTGGGGCGCTCAGCATCTGGCCCCGAGCGATGCCGACCCGTGGCGTCTGTACAACCTGCCTCACCAGTTGCTGGCCGCGCAGGTCGCCGACGTGCAGATGCAGGCTGAAGAATGGCTGGACGGCGACACTCAATTCGCTCCCCCGCCCATGGCCGGGCTCACCGATGTCGATCTGAACGGTCACCCGTTGCTGGCGGCCAAGGGCCAGGCGCGCAATGTGCTGATCGTTGCCCTCGAAGGCATTCCCGGTGCCTACATCGGCGCCAATCGCCAAGCCATCGGCAGCCATTATCAGGAAGACCTGATGCCCAACCTCAGCCGCTGGGCCGAGCGCGGCATGAACACCCCGGATTACGTGCTGCACACCCACCAGACCATTCGCGGTCTGTACGCCATGCTCTGCGGCGATTACGACAAACTCGACAACGGCACGCCCAAAGGCGTGGAAATGCTGACCCAGCACGAGCGCAATCAGGCCTGTCTGCCGGCCCAGTTGCGTCAGCACGGTTTCGCCACGCACTACCTGCAAGGCGCAGGGCTGCGGTTCATGGCCAAAGACAAGATCATGCCGCACATCGGTTTCGATGCGACCCATGGCCTGGAGTGGTTCACCAACGCCAACTACCTGGAATTCCCGTGGGGCAAGGATGACAAGGCGTTCTTCGAAGGCGCGCTGAAATACGTCGGCGACCTGAAAAAGCAGAAGCAGCCGTGGATGCTCACGCTGCTCACAGTCGGCACTCACCAGCCCTACTCCGCGCCGGAGGAATACCTGCAACGCTACGACACGCCGAAGCAAGCCGCCGTCGGTTATCTGGACGATGCGCTGGAACAGTTTCTCAGCGGCCTCGAACGCCAGGGCGTGCTGAAAGACACGCTGGTGGTGATCACCTCGGACGAATCCCACGGCATCGACGGTGTGCGCCTCGCGTCGTCCTGGGGCTTCAACCTGACCCTCGCGCCGGAGCAGGCGCAACTGCCGCGCCTGAACGCCGGGGTCTACGGTCACGTCGATCTGAGCGCGTCGATTCTGGATTACTTCGACTTTCCCGTGCCTTCCGCCCTCAGCGGTCGCTCGCTGTTTCGCGATTACGATTCGGGCCGCGAAATCATGTCGTTCACCAACGGCAAGCTGCGCTATCACGACGGTCGCGGCCTGCTGACCGAATGCGACATGCCGCGCCGCTGCCGCAATTACGCCAGTGAAGGATTCATCGCCGAAAGCGCCACGTTCAAGGGCAACGCCAGCGGCCAGAATGCCCGGGACATCGCCGCCCGCGCCTCGGCCCTGGACCTGTCGCTGCTGCGTACTCCGCTCAACCAGCGCTATCAGTTCGGCAGCGCCAACGTCATTCCGCTGCAAGCGCAGATCAAGGATGACTGGGCTGACAACCTGATCGGCGCGCAATACCTGGAGATGCCAAAAGGCTCCCACACCCGCGTGCGCCTGACCGTGCGTTCGGTGGATCCGCAGCAGGCGGCGTACATTCAGCTCAAGGCCAAGGAGTTCGAACAGGACGTGCAACTGGGCCTGCCGACCGAGATGGTCGCCACGGCGGATCAGCCGCTGGAGATGGATTTCAGCTTCGACAACCCGCAACCGCGCAAGGCGTTCTCGTTCCACTTGTTGGGGTATGGCCTGGGCGCCGTGGAAGTCAGTGATTTCAGCGTGATCACCGAACTGCCGGGGCAACAGGATCTGCTGGACGAGATCCCGGAAGAAGACACCGCTCAATCGAGTTGAGGTCGACGCCAGCGTCGCAACGACGCTGGCGCTTGTCCGGTGTGAACGATCAGAACGTGGTGCGCAGACCGACCTGAATGCTGCGCCCTTCTGCCGGCGCAATATCGCGCAGGATCGAGCTGGCATAACGCACGGTCTGGTTGGTCAGGTTCTCGGCATTGACGAAAGCCAGCCATTTGCTCTGGCCGACATCAAAGTGATAACCCACATTCGCTCCCAGCGTGGTGTAGCCGTCGGTGCTGCTTTCATTGTCCGGCACCCGGTGCTGGGAACTGGCGTGTTCCACATCGATGCGCGCCTGCCAGCGATCCAGCTCCCACAACAGCCCGGTGTTCAACCGCAGCGGTGCGATGCGCGGCAGGTCCTGGCCGTTGTCGAGGTTCTTGGCGCGGGTGTAGTCGCCCGACAGCTCCAGCGCAAACTTGCCGTAAGCGTTTTCGCCAAGCGTCCAGCGATCCTGCGCTTCGATGCCGCTAAAGCGCGCCCGCACGCCGGAGTAGGTGTATTCGGGGATGCCGTCGGCGTCCTCCTCCCCTTCGTCATTCAGCGTGCGCCCTGTCCCGAGCAGGCCGATGTAGTTGGAGAAATGGCTATAGAACACGCCGACGCTGCCCTTGTGCGTACCGTTGTCAAAACGCAGGGCCAGGTCACTGGAGACGGCTTTCTCTTTCGACAGCCCCGCATCCCCGACTTCATAAGTGCCGGTGGCGACGTGGGCGCCGTTGGCGTAAAGCTCATAGAACGTCGGCGCGCGTTCGGTGTAGCCCAGCGTGGCGGCAACCGACCAGACCGGCGTCAGAGTGTACACCGCACCGGATGACAGGCTGCCGGCGGTGAAGCTGCTGGAGCGATCGGCATTGGCGAAACGCTCGTTGCCCTTGGCGTCCGGATCGACGGTGGTGTGTTCGAGGCGTCCGCCGAGGGTGAACAGCAGGCGATCCGTGGCTTGCAGCTCTTCAAGAATGAACAGTGCACCGGCATCGGTATCGGTGTGCGGCACGAAGGCTTCTTCGCCCAGCGCCGAGAATTCGTTGCGACTGACTTGTGCGCCAATCACCCCGTTGAACGGCCCCAGCGGCTGATGCCGGGCCTCGACCCGCGCCTCGTAGCCCTTGTTCTTGAACGTGGTGCCGACCTCGCCGCCCTCGATTTCGCGGTGCTGGTAATCGGTGTAACCGGCGTCGAGTTTCACCGAGCTGAACGGGCCGTCGAGGTTGCGGATTTCCGAAGCGAACGCGTAGTGCTCCTGCTCCATGCGGATGCGCACATCGTCTTCGGCCGGCGAGCCGTAGTTCGAATCGTAATTGCTGTACGACAGCCCCGCGTAACCGTCATCCCAGGTGTACGACCCGCCCACCGCACCGCCGTCCTGACGACCGTCGCTGTTGGCCAGCCGATGTTTCTTCGAATCACCATCGTCGTTCGCCCGCTCACGACTGGTCTTGGCGTAGCCGGGAATCTTCAGGTCATTGAACTCGCGGGCGCTGGCGTCCAGGTGCAAGGCGAACTGGCCGTTACCGGCTTCGAGCTTACCGGCGCTGCTGCGGGTAGTTTCCGCGCCGCCGTAGCGCAACTCGCCGGCACCGTGAATGCCGTCGATGGCTTCGGTCGGGATGCGGTTGTCGAAGGTGTTGACCACCCCGCCGATGGCGCTGCCGCCGTACAGCAAGGCTGCCGGGCCACGGACGATTTCGATGCGCTCGACGTTGACCGGATCCAGCGGCACCGCGTGATCGTAGGACAGCGACGAAGCGTCCAGCGCGCCGACGCCGTTGCGCAGGATGCGGATGCGATCGCCGTCCTGCCCGCGAATGATCGGGCGACTGGCACCCGGGCCGAAGTAGGACGACGACACACCCGGCTGCTTGTTCAGGGTTTCGCCGAGGCTGCCCTTTTGCTGCAGCGTCAGCTCATCGCCGCTCAACACGGTCGAGGGCGAGGCCAGGGTCTGACTGCCCAGCGGATTGCCGGTGATGACTTGCGGTTGCAGTTCCAGCGGGTCGGCGGCGAATGCGGGCGAAGCGATCAGCAGCGCCGAGGCCATGAGCGTCAGGCGGGGTTGGAAGGTGTGGAAACGGGAAGGCATTTCAGGAATCCGTCAGGCAGAAAAGTGAGGATCAATGCCAGCACTACAGAGGGTGTATTACCGGCATCGATCAGATGAAATCATTTTTATGTTATACAATAACATTTCTAATGGCCATCACGCTTCTTCCACACAATTGCAAACCATCGCTCAAGCACGGGCATTTCAGCGCCCTGCCCGGCACCGGATCACGAGACTTCGCGTAAGAGACTGCGCCTATCACGCACCAATAGTCGGCCTATTAGCTGACTCGCCGAGTCGGGTCTAGCCTTACTACTCCGAAGTCGGCACGAGCCGGCCGCAGAAGACCTGATAAGGACCCGAACATGGCAAATGAATCGAAATGCCCGTTCAATCACGCCGCCGGCGGTGGCACGACGAACCGCGATTGGTGGCCGAATCAACTGAACCTGAAAATCCTGAGTCAGCACTCGCCCGCATCCGATCCGCTGGGCAAGGACTTCGACTACGCCAAGGCTTTCAAAAGCCTGGATTTCCAGGCCCTCAAACGCGATCTTACGGCGCTGATGACCGACTCCCAGGAGTGGTGGCCAGCGGACTTCGGCCACTACGGCCCGCTCTTCATCCGCATGGCCTGGCACAGCGCCGGCACCTATCGCACCGCTGACGGCCGTGGCGGCGCCGGCTCCGGCCAGCAACGCTTCGCCCCGCTCAACAGCTGGCCGGACAACGTCAGCCTCGACAAGGCCCGCCGCCTGCTGTGGCCGATCAAGCAGAAATACGGCCGCAACATTTCCTGGGCTGACCTGATCGTGCTCACCGGTAACGTCGCGCTGGAGTCGATGGGCTTCAAGACCTTCGGTTTCTCCGGTGGCCGCGCAGACGTCTGGGAGCCGGATGAAGATGTGTACTGGGGCTCGGAAAACAAATGGCTGGGCGGCGACAATCGCTACGGCAAGGATCCGGAATCCATGCAACCGCCGGGCGAAGGCACGCTGGTGGCCGAGCCCGCCGAACACGGCAATGAGGAAAGCCGCACCAATCAGGGCGAACGAAACCTCGAGAACCCGCTCGCCGCCGTGCAGATGGGCCTGATCTACGTGAACCCGGAAGGTCCGGAAGGCAATCCCGACCCGGTGGCCTCGGCCAAGGACATCCGCGAAACCTTCGGCCGCATGGCCATGAACGACGAGGAAACCGTCGCCCTGATCGCCGGTGGCCACGCCTTCGGCAAGACCCACGGCGCCGGCCCGGCCGATAACGTCGGCCCGGAACCGGAAGCCGCCGGCCTTGAAGAACAAGGCCTGGGCTGGAAAAGCACCTTCGGCACCGGCAAAGGGGCCGACACCATCACCAGCGGCCTGGAAGTCACCTGGACCACCACCCCGACCAAGTGGAGTAACAACTACCTGGAAAACCTGTTCGGCTTCGAGTGGGAACTGACCAAGAGCCCCGCCGGCGCCCATCAGTGGAAACCGAAAAACGGCGCCGGGGCCGGCACCATTCCCCACGCCCACGACCCGAACAAACGCATCGACCCGACCATGCTCACCTCTGACCTGGCCCTGCGTTTCGACCCGGCCTACGAGAAAATTTCGCGGCGCTTCCTGGCCAATCCCGATCAACTGGCCGACGCCTTCGCCCGGGCCTGGTACAAACTGATTCACCGCGACATGGGCCCGCTCTCGCGTTATCTCGGCCCGGAATTGCCCCAGGAAGAACTGCTGTGGCAAGACCCGATTCCCGAAGCCAAACATCCACTGGTGGATGACAGCGATATCAGGGCGCTGAAAGGCAAAGTACTGGCGTCGGGGCTGTCCGTTTCGGAACTGGTTTCCACTGCCTGGGCGGCCGCATCGACCTTCCGGGGCTCGGACAAACGCGGCGGCGCCAATGGCGGGCGTCTGCGTCTGGCACCGCAGAAATTCTGGCAGGCCAACCAGCCGGAGCAACTGGACAAGGTGCTGAAAGTCCTCGAGGGCATTCAAAACGAGTTCAACACTGGAGCGACAGGCAAGCAAGTCTCGCTGGCGGACCTGATCGTGCTGGCCGGTAACGCCGGTGTCGAGCAAGCGGCGCAAAACGCCGGGCATACCGTGACCGTGCCGTTCAATCCGGGGCGCACCGATGCAACTCAGGAGCAAACCGATGTCGAGTCATTCGGCTTCCTCGAGCCGCATACCGACGGCTTCCGCAACTACGCCGCCAACACCTACCGCGTGCCGGCCGAAGCGTTGCTGATCGACAAGGCGCAACTGCTGACCCTTTCTGCACCGGAACTGACCGTGCTGATCGGCGGCCTGCGGGTGCTGGACACCAACGTCGGCAAGACGAAACACGGGGTGTTCACCGACAAACCCGGCTCCCTCACAAACGACTTCTTCCGCAACCTGCTGGACATGGGCGTGGAATGGAAACCGACGTCGAAAACCGAGTTCGAAGGCCGCGACCGTAAAACCGGCAGCGTGAAATGGACGGCGACCCGGGTCGATCTGGTGTTCGGTTCCAACGCCGTACTGCGGGCGCTGGCCGAGGTGTATGCCAGCTCCGATGCGAAGGAAAAGTTCGTCAACGACTTCGTTGCTGCGTGGGCGAAGGTCATGGATCTGGATCGGTTTGATTTGCGCCAATAAACCTTTTTCATCCACCCACAAAAAACGCCGCTCATCGAGCGGCGTTTTTTATTGCCCTGAACCAGCGTCAGGCAAGGCTTTTGCTAACCACCTCATACACATCACTGGACAGCTGCCCCGAAGCCAGAATCCGCTCCAACTCAGCCTTCATCAGCGCCTGACGAGCGCCGTCATACTTGCGCCAGCGGGTCAGCGGCGCCAGTTGGCGCGAAGCGATCTGCGGGTTGAAGCCGTTCAGTTCGATCACCAGATCCGCGAGGAAGCGATAACCCGAACCGTCCGCCGCATGGAAGTTGATCAGGTTCTGCCCGGCGAACGCACCGACCAGCGCGCGCACCTTGTTCGGGTTCTTGATGTTGAACGCCGGGTGCTGCATCAGCGCTTTCACGCGCTCCAGACCGCCCGGCAAGGTGCTGCCCGCCTGCACGCTGAACCACTGATCCATGACCAGCGGATTGTCCTTGAAGTGCTCGGCAAAACTGGCCAGCGCCTTGGCCTTCTCGTCGTCGAACGGCGAGTTGACCAGCACCGCGAGTGCGGTCAGGCGTTCGGTCATGTTGTCGGCGCTGTCGAATTGCTCCAGCGTCGCCGCCAACACTTCCGGTTTGCCGCTGAGCATCAGGTACGACAAGGCAATGTTCTGCAACGCGCGACGGGCGAAGTGCTCGGCCTCGGCCACGTAAGCAGTTTGCTTGGACAGGTCACGGTTGGCCTGGTAACGCAACCACAGCGCTTCGAACAAACCTTCCGAAAGTTGCTTGCGGGCGAACTCGCGGGCGTTATGGATCGCATCGACGTCAGCCGTTTCGCTGATTTCCGTCAGATAGGCTTCACCCGGAAGCGAGAGCATTTCCGCGACCATAGCCTGATCCAGCGACTCGTCCGACAGCACGGTGCGCAGCGCGGAAACCAGACGTGGGTCGAGCACCAGGCTTTCGCCCTTCTGCTGCTGGCCGATCAACTCTTGCAGCACCTGCACCGACAGTTGCTGGCCGGCATCCCACCGGTTGAAACCGTCGCTATCGTGCTGCATCAGGAACATCAACTGATCGCGGTTGTACGGGAAGCTCAGTTTCACCGGCGCCGAGAAGCCACGCAGCAAGGACGGCAGCGGTTGTTCGGCGATGTCGACGAAGGTGAACGTCTGCTCGGCCTCGGTCACCGAGATCACTCGGCTAGTGCCCTGGGCCGAGGCTTCGCCAGCCAGACGCAGGGCAATCTCGTTGCCCTGGCTGTCGAGCAGGCCCAGCTCGACCGGAATCACGAACGGCAGCTTTTCAACCTTGTCCGGGGTTTCCGGGCAGCTCTGACGGAAGCTCAGGCTGTAGGTTTTCGCAGCGGCGTCGTAAGACTCGCTCACCGCCAGACGCGGTGTGCCGGCCTGGCTGTACCAACGCTTGAACTGGCTCAGGTCGACGCCGTTGGCATCTTCCATGGCCTTGATGAAGTCATCGCAGGTCACGGCCTGGCCGTCGTGGCGTTCGAAGTACAGGTCGCTGCCCTTGCGGAAGCCTTCGGCGCCCAGCAGGGTGTGGATCATGCCGACCACTTCCGAGCCCTTTTCGTACACGGTCAGGGTGTAGAAGTTGGAAATCTCGATGAAGCTGTCCGGGCGCACGGCGTGGGCCATCGGGCCGGCATCTTCGGCGAACTGGTGGGTACGCAGGTACGCCACGTCCTGAATGCGCTTGACCGTGGCCGAGTTCATGTCGGCGGAGAAGCCAGAGTCGCGGAAAACGGTGAAGCCTTCTTTCAGCGACAGCTGGAACCAGTCGCGGCAGGTCACGCGGTTGCCCGACCAGTTGTGGAAGTATTCGTGGGCGACGATCGCTTCAACGCGCTGGTGCGCGGCGTCGGTGGCGGTTTCGGCGCGGGCCAGCACGGCGCTGGAGTTGAAGATGTTGAGGCCCTTGTTCTCCATCGCGCCCATGTTGAAGTCGTTCACGGCGACGATCATGAAGATGTCCAGATCGTACTCGCGACCGTACACCTCTTCGTCCCAACGCATCGACTTCTTCAGGCTGTTCATGGCGTGCTGGCACTTGTCGATGTTTTCCGGCTCGACATAAATGCGCAGCGCCACGTTGCGGTTGGTCATGGTGGTGAAGCTGTCTTCAACGCACCACAAGTCACCGGCCACCAGCGCGAACAGGTACGCCGGTTTCATGAACGGGTCTTCCCAGGTCGCCCAGTGCCGGCCGTCTTCGCCGGGGCCGCTGGCGATCGGGTTGCCGTTGGACAGCAGCACCGGATAGCTGTGCTGTTCGGCGACCACGGTGGTGGTGAACTTGCTCATCACGTCCGGGCGGTCGAGGTAATAGGTGATCTTGCGGAAGCCTTCGGCCTCGCACTGGGTGCAGAACATCGTGCCAGACTTGTACAGGCCTTCCAGTGCGGTGTTGGTTTCCGGGTGGATCTTGACGCTGGTGTCGACCGTGAAAGTTTCGCTGGCCGGTTGCAGGGTCAGGTGGTTCTCGGTCAGTTGATAATCGTCGGCGCTCAGTTCCTGGTCTGCCAGGGTCACCGAGAGCAGTTCCAGCTGCTGGCCATCGAGCACCAGCGGCGGCAGGCCCGGGCCACGGGCCGGGTTGCGGCGCATCACCAGTTGCGCGTGGACCAGACTGTGGTCCTCGAACAACTCGAAGGTCAGGTGTGTTTCATCGATCAGGTACTCGGGCGCCTGATAGTCCTTCAGGTAAATCATCTTCGGTTGTTCGGTGCGCATGCTGAAGTCCTTATTGATGCACGGCGAGCTGATAGGCCGTGTACTTGCGAATGTTGATCACGCCGGTGTCGAAGATCAGGTACTGGCCCTTGATCCCCAGCAGCGTGCCTTCGGCAATCGGGTTCTTGTCCAGGTTGAAGCTGACGATCTTGGCCGGGTACTGCTCGACCGGGTAACGGATTTCCAGCGGCTCGACATCGGCAATTGTCTGAATGGCCTGGAGGCCGAAACGTTCCTGCAAGCCTTGCAGGCCTTCGGCGCAGCTGTCGAACAGCTGATCACGCACCTGCGCCAGATCCACCGCCGCCGCGTCACCCTTGAGCAAGGCGCGCCAGTTGGTCTTGTCCGCCACCTGACTGCGGAACAGGTCTTCGACGAAACCCGACTGCTGCCGCGTGGAAACGCGCATGATCGGCAACGCCTGACTGGCGCCCTGATCGAGCCAGCGAGTCGGCAACTGGGTGGCGCGAGTGATGCCGACCTTGATCCCTGACGAATTGGCCAGGTAGACGACGTGGTCGGTCATGCAGAACTTCTCGCCCCACTCAGGCTCACGGCAGGTGCCGGCCTCGAAGTGGCAGCGTTCCGGGCTCATGATGCAGATGTCGCACTGAGCCAGTTTGGTCATGCACGGGTAGCAGTAACCCTGACTGAAACTGGTCTTGGTCTTGCGCCCGCAATGGGTGCAGTGGATCGCCCCCAGGTATTCCAGACGCACCGTGTTGCCGATCAACGGGTTGACCGGCACCTCGACGTCATCCAGACGAAACGCGTACTGCACGTTCGGCCCGTCCAGGCGCGCCGACATTTTGCTGATTGCACCGCGGCCGATCTCGATCAATGGAGGGCGTCCGACTTGAACAGGATGTTCGGCACTTCGATCGACTTCGACGCACATTCCTGCGGACCCATGTAACCGGTGCGCTCTTCCTCGGGCAGGTTCTGCATTTCCCAGGCGATCATCGCCTGCAACGACAGTTCACGCTGTTCGGCGGTGAGTTTGCCACCGTCCGACCATTTGCCGATCTCTACCGCCAGCTTCAGGCTCTGGTAGATATCCGGGGTGATGTTCTTGATCAAATCGTTAAAAGAGGACATCAGGGTCTCCGTGCTCTTTATTCAAAAAATTCAGGCGGCCAGTTTACGGCGGTTGTACAAACCGCCCAACAAACCGGTGAAGCATCCGATGAGTAACCCGCCGACGTGGGCGGCGTTGGCGATTTCGCCGAAACCGATCATCGAGATCAGCCCCGACATGCACACCAGCAACCACACCAGCATCATCACCAGCACGCCGCGCGGCAGGCGATAGGCCGGGTTCGGCGCCAGCAGCTGGAAGATCCAGCAGTGACCGAGCAATCCGTAAAGTACGCCAGACAGGCCGCCGAACAGGCTCGGGCCGCCCCACGCGAACTGCGCATAGTTGGAAACGAGGCCGAACAGCAGCGTCAGGCCGATCAGGTTGACGCTGCCCTGGCGCGACTCGATGCGCCGCCCCAGCTCCCAGTACCACATGCCGTTCATGGCCAGGTGCAGGATGCCGAAGTGAATCAGCATCGGCGTGAACAGGCGCCACCACTGCCCCGCCGCCAGGCTGTCGGCCAGCGGTGTGAAGTGGATGTAGTCGCCGATTACGCGAAAATCGAGGAAGGTCAGCCAGCGCATCGTCTCGAGGTTATCGCCGAGAAAGGTCAACCCGCCGACGATCAGGCTCAGCAGCAGAATGAACCCGGTGGCTTTGGCATGTTTCAGTTGCTCGGCAAAGCTCGGGCGCTTGAACGTCGGCGCCACCGGAATTTCCAGTTGCTGATCCGGGTCGCCCGCCGGGAAACGCTCGTACAGCGAACGTACGTCGTCGCTGATTTCCGAGGGCACCCACAACACCTGCTCACCCGCCTCTTCACTGACGCGATGGGGCACTTGCATGCGTTGCAGCAGTTTGACGAAACCACTCAGGTCAGCTGCCAACGGCACACGCAAGACGGCTATGGCACTCATCGCAGCACCTCCGGCCGCTCGACGTCGACCCAGACAAATTTATGCGGATCGAGGCGGGTTTCCTGATCCAGACGATAGGCCACCAGTTTGCCGTACAGCACCGCGCTGTAATCCAGACACGCGAGGTTCGGGCGGATCGGCGCCGGTTTGCCGCTTCGCCAGTAGTGGCCGACGAACAGCAATGGCTCATCGACGCCGTAGCGCAGCAGGGAATTCTTTTCGCTGGAGGTCAGTGGTTTCTGCGCCACCGGCTCCGGCAGTGCATCGGGCTGGAACACGATGTCGCCATAGGTTTGCGGGTCGTCTTCCCAGAATTTGGTGCGGAAGAACGAACGCACCAGGCCGTCGCCGCTGGTCATGGTCAGGCCATCCGGCAGACGCATGTCGGTGCCGCGCAGCAGGCGATCGAACACGGTGCAGGCAAAACTGCCCGGCACCGCCGACGCCTGGAGGAAGTGTTCATCGATGCAGCCGTCGGGGAACAGCGCGCGCAGCGGCTCGATCAGGCCGGCATCCCAGCAGGCATGCACCACGCGGAAACGTCCGGCATCGACGAACAACGGCAGTTTGTAGAACCACTGCTGGAAGTCGTGCCAGTCGCCCGGATGGTCTTCGAACTGAGTCAAGGTTTCATGCAGCAGACGGGCATGGCGCGGCGTGTGTTCACGGACGAACTGCTTGCCGCTGCCCGGAGGCGCCGGAGTGCTCCAGCCGAGCGCGTTGAATTCGTGGTTGCCCATGATGCACAACGCCTGACCGGCCTCGACCATGTCATGAACGATGTGCAGCGCCTCGCGAATCCGCGGGCCACGGTCGATGATGTCGCCGACAAACACGGCCATGCGCGATGGATGCCGCCAGACCCCGCCCTGCTTGTGGTAACCGAGTCGGTCCAGCAGGTGTTCCAGGGTCAGGGCGCATCCGTGCACGTCACCAATCAGGTCATAACTGCGCGCGGGATCGAGCATCAGTCGCCTCCACCACCCAACTTGCTGCCCCAGCCGAGCTTGGTGCGGCAGACTTCGTAGTAGTTGTGGTCGAGCGGATGGATCAGCCGTAGCTTCTGCGCTTTCTTGCTGACGGTGATGGTGTCACCCGGCGCGCAGGTGAAATGGTTCTGCCCGTCGCAGGAGACCTGCGGGTAGATCTGCATATCTTTGGACACGACGATTTTCAGCTCACTGTTGCCATCGACCACGATCGGTCTGCCCGACAAGGTATGGGGGTACATCGGCACAATCACAATAGCGTCAAGCTTGGGATGCATGATCGGGCCGCCGGCGGACAGTGCGTACGCGGTGGAACCGGTCGGGGTCGACACGATCAGGCCGTCGGCCTTCTGGCTGCAGACGAACTGGCCGTCGATGTACAGCTCGAACTCGATCATCCGCGTCGATTTGCCCGGGTGCAGCACCACGTCGTTCAGCGCATCGCCCTGGCCGATGGCCTCGGCGTGACGACGGACTTCAGCCTGCAGCAGGAAGCGGTTTTCCACCAGATAGTGGCCGTCGAGCACCTCGGCGACCTTGATTTCCAGTTCGTCGGGGCGGATGTCGGTGAGAAAACCGAGGCTGCCACGGTTGATCCCGAGCACCGGAATATTGTGTTTGGCCAGTGCCCGCGCCGCGCCGAGCAGGCTGCCGTCACCGCCGACCACGATGACCATGTCGCAGACTTCACCGAGCATCTTGCGCGACGAGGTTTGCAGGCCATGGCCCGGCAGGACTTCGGCGATGGTGTCTTCGAGAATCACATGCAGGTGACGATCGAGCAGGAAGCGTTTCAGTCGGCGGACGGTATCCAGCACCTGGGAGCTGCCCAGGCGACCGATGATGCCGATATTACGAAATTGCTCCATGGGACTCCTGCGGGGGACTGAGACGGCGAAAAGCACGATTATGGGCGAAAGCGCCGGATAGACAAAATCCTTTCAGCCCCGAGGATGCACCGGTGTTTGAGGCTATGCTCGCAAGATGATCCTATTTCCCGATTTGCTTCAGCTGCCCCACCAGTTACGCCACCCCGAGGTGCGTGATCTGGCGTGGGTTATCCTCGCCCCGCCGATGCTCGCCGCCACCCCGTGGCCGCAGCGCCATCCGCTGGCGGGCAGCGACTGGGTCACTGACCCCGAGCGCCTGGAACACTGGCTGCGCCAGCTCGACCGCGACAGTTACGGCCTGCTGCACTGGCTGTCCCAGGCCCGCACCCGGCGCCTGGGCCTGTATTACGAGCGGTTGTGGCAATTTGCGGTGGAACACGCGCCGGGCATCGAGCTGATCGCTGCCAACCTGCCGATCCGCCGCGAAGGCCACACCCTCGGCGAGCTGGACATGCTGTTGCGCGACCGCGACGGCGTGCATCACCTGGAACTGGCGATCAAGCTCTACCTCGGCCCGCAGAACGGCGACGGCCATGACCCGGCGTCGTGGCTGGGGCCGGGCTGTCATGATCGGCTGGATCGCAAACTGGCGCATTTGAGCGAGCATCAGCTGCCAATCTCCGCGCGCCCGGAAAGCCGCGAAGTGCTGGCGGCGCTGGATGTCGGGTCGTTCAGTGCGCAATTGTGGCTTGGCGGGTATCTGTTGTATCCGTGGCCCGGCCAGTCCGTGCCGCCCAGCGGCGCCCACCCGCAGCATCTGCGTGGCAGCTGGCTGCATCAGAAAGACTGGTCGGCATTTGTCGCCCAGCGCCCGGACGGACGCTGGCAGCCCCTGCCCCGCCACGCCTGGCTGGCGCCGGCGCACTACCCGGCGGACCAGACCTGGAGCAACGGACACTTGCAGGCCTGGCTCGATGAACTCGAACCGCTGGCCCCGGCGCAACTGATGGTGCGCCTGACCGAAAATGCCCGGGGCGAATGGGAAGAAGCCGAGCGGCTGTTTCTGGTGTCGGATCTGTGGCCGAACGTGCCTGGCCAGTCCTGATTTCTGTGCCGACTGGTCTGGCCCCTTCGCGAGCAAGCCCGCTCCCACAGATTCGGTGTTCACCGCATAACCTGTGGGAGCTAGCTTGCTAGCGATTGAAGCCAACTGGTTCTAAAGGGATAACCGCACGGCGAGTGCCGCCAAGGTGACCAACAGCACCGGCACGGTCAGCACGATCCCGACCTTGAAGTAATACCCCCAGCCGATCCGGATATTCTTGCGCTCCAGCACATGCAGCCAGAGCAAGGTCGCGAGACTGCCGATCGGGGTGATTTTTGGCCCCAGGTCACTGCCGATCACGTTGGCGTAGATCATCGCTTCCTTCACCACACCCGTGGCCTGGCTAGCATCGATCGACAGCAGGCCGACCAGCACCGTCGGCAGGTTGTTCATGATCGACGACAACAAGGCCGTCAGCACCCCGGTGCCCATCGCCGCGCCCCACACACCGTACCCGGCGAACACATCCAGCCACCCGGCCAGATAATCGGTGAGTCCGGCGTTGCGCAGTCCGTAGACCACCAAGTACATGCCCAGCGAGAAGATCACGATCTGCCACGGCGCCTCTTTCATCACCTTGCGCGTGGAGATCTTGTGTCCGCGCGCGGCAATCGCCAGCAACAGCGCCGCGCACACCGCCGAAATCGCACTGATCGGAATCCCCAGCGGTTCCAGCGCGAAACAGCCGATCAACAGAATCAGCAACACCGCCCAACCGGCGTAGAACGTGGCCTTGTCGTGGATGGCGGTTTCCGGATGTTCAAGCTGTTCAGGGTCGTAGCTCTTGGGAATGTCACGGCGGAAGAACCACAGCAGCATGCCCAGCGTGGCCGCGACGCTGACGAAGTTGACCGGCACCATCACCGCCGCATAGCGGTTGAAACCGATGTGGAAAAAGTCGGCCGAGACGATGTTCACCAGGTTCGACACCACCAGCGGCAGGCTCGCGGTGTCGGCAATGAACCCCGCGCCCATGACGAACGCCAAAGTCGCCGCCGGGGAAAAGCGCAAGGCCAGCAGCATGGAAATCACGATCGGCGTGAGGATCAGCGCCGCGCCGTCATTGGCGAACAGCGCCGACACCAACGCGCCGAGCAGCACCATGAAAGCAAACAGCTTGCGCCCGCTGCCCCGCCCCCATCGCGCTACGTGCAACGCGGCCCAGGCGAAGAATCCCGCTTCATCGAGCAGCAGACTGATGATGATCAGCGCCACGAACGTGCCGGTGGCGTTCCATATGATTTGCCACACCAGCGGGATATCGCTCAGGTGCACTACGCCGAAAATCAGCGCGATGATGGCGCCGAATGTTGCACTCCAGCCGACCCCGAGGCCTTTGGGTTGCCAGATCACCAGGGTAATGGTCAGCAGGAAAATCAGTGACGCAGCGAGCATTCGCGACAGCCTTCAGTCAGGTTAAGAAAACAAGCCACAACAAAAACCTGTGGGAGCGAGCTTGCTCGCGATGGCGGCGTGTCATTCAACTGAAGTGTCAGCTGATACACCGATATCGCGAGCAAGCTCGCTCCCACAGGGTCGATATCTTGTCAGAAAACTCAGTGGTTCACTTCTTGTGCTGCGCCACCCACTCACCAAAAGCATTGATGAAACTTTGCAGGAACGGCTTCACCGACTCGTTCAGCTTGCCCGCCTCGTCGAACGCCGTGCCCGCGCCGCCCAGATAGGCTTCCGGCTGCTGCATGCACGGCACGTTGAGGAAAACAAAGGACTGACGCAGATGCTGGTTGGCGCCGAAACCGCCGATGGCACCCGGCGAAACGCTGATCACCGCCCCCGGTTTGCCGCTCCAGACACTCTTGCCGTAAGGTCGTGAACCGACGTCGATCGCGTTCTTCAAAGGCGCCGGCACCGAGCGGTTGTACTCCGGGGTGACAAACAGCAGAGCGTCGGATGAACCCACTTTTTGCCGGAAAGTGCTGTAGGCTGCCGGCGGTGAATCGCCGTCGATGTCTTCGTTGTAGAGTGGCAGATCGCCAATTTCGACAATGTTCAGCTTGAGATTGGCCGGCGCCAGTTCCGCCAGCGCCAGGGCGACCTTGCGGTTGATGGACGCCTTGCGCAGGCTGCCGACCACTACTGCGACGTTATAGACATTGCTCATTGGAAGACTCTCGACTGTCCGTGGGAGGAGCCAGTAGTTATAGATGATCCGACTACGATTCCACCAGACGCCGAAGGTTATTTCCCGCGTCTGGAATATTTTTTTCCTGTAGGAAAACTTACCAAGCTCGATGACGGTCTACCAAGCCGCAAATCAAGCGTTTTATCTCCAGAGGTTCTAAGCAGATGGCAGCAGTACTCGTCGGTCAGTTCCATGCAAGAGATGCGGAAGGCCGCGTTTATTCCGTGCATGAGTTCCAGGAATCCAACCCGTCGGCAGACGGTTTCACCGGCACGGAGCCCGTTACCACCTACAAGCTGGCGATTGGCGACCGCGTCAACAAGATCGACGACAACGAGTTTTTGCTGGTTCAGTCGGGCATCACCCTGATCCGCGAACCCGAGCCATCGGTCGCTTCATAACCGATCGTTATGAGCAGAAGTCATCCGCGCCGAGTTGGGGTAGGATTCAGCCACTGACCCCAACGGCCGGACATGGACTTCACGCATGCGTTTACGTCATATCGAAGTGATTCAGGCGCTTTTGCAGACCGGTCACGTGGGCACCGCCGCCGAATGGCTGCAACTAGCGGCGCCCGAGGTCGAGGAGCGTTTGCGCGAAGCCGAGAGTCAGCTCGGGTTCATGCTGTTCGCCAGCGTACGCGGACGACTTCAGCCAACCCCGGAGGCCCGGGCGCTGCAAATCGAGATCGGCCACATCTATGAAGCGCTGGAGCCGGTGCAACGGCTGGCCAGCAGCCTCAAGCAATACCTCGCCCCGCCCCTGCGGATCATCGGCACCCCGCCGCTGGCCCAGCAGCTGCTGCCGCAAAGTCTCGCCGCCCTGCGCCGTCGCTTGCCAGACGTGCCCTGCACCCTGCTCAGCGAACCGACCCGCGACATCGTCCGCCACCTGCTGCTGCGCGACAGCGATCTGGGCCTGAGCCTGCACGACCCACAACACCCCGACATTGATTGCCAGCCACTGGCCCAGGGCAAATTGCAATTGCTCGCGCCCCACGGCTGGCTGCAGCCGAAGCAGAAGTACATTTCCCTGCAGGATCTGGCCGGCCAGGCGATGGTCGGCCTCGAAGGCCAGGACCCGCTGAGTCCGGCCCTGGAAAACAAGCTCCAGGCCCTGCGCCCGGCGCCGACCATCCAGACCCGGGTGCAGACCCACCAGATGATGCGCAACATGGTCGAGGCCGGCGAAGGGCTGGCGATCGTCGACCCGTTCACCGCCCTTGGCGCACGGGCGGGCGGTCTCGACGTCTGCCCGCTGTCGCCGGCGGTGCCGATCAGCCTCTATGCCCTGACCTTCAAACACGCCACGCCGTCAGCGGCGATTCAGACGCTGCTCGGGATCGTCACGGAACAAGCCGAGGCGATGCTGGCGAACTGATCGGATTTTCCAGCGGGTTATCGAACAATCGATACCAGAACAGCGCCACTTCGGCGGTGTTTGGATCGATGCCGCGATAACGCAGGTGGTCGATGCCGCCGATTACATACCCGCAACGCTCATACAGGCGACAGGCGCCGAGGTTGTTGTTCTGGGTTTCCAGCATGATCCCCGGCAGCTTTTTCTTGCGGCTCCAGAACTGCGCCACATCCAGCAAGGCCTTGGCCACACCATGGCGCCGCGCCGGGGCATGCACCGCCAGTTCATCGATATGGGCGAAGCCGTTCCAGTTGGTACTGATCACCAGATGACCAACCGGCTCGTCCTCCAGATACGCCATGAAAATCGCACTGTCGGCGGCGTCGCGAAAACTGCTGAACTCCTCCGGATCGATGCCGTAGCACTTGCGATACGGCACGATGGGCGTCACGGCCCATTGCGCCACGGGCTTGCCGATTTCAGCCGCGCCGTAGGCGGCCACCTCGAAACTGAAATCGCTGCCCCAGATATATTCGGCAAAACCCTCGTCGGCGACCCGCACCGACAGCCCCGGGTATTTCGGATTCATGACCGGTTGCATACTCGGAAAAGCCCTCATTCCTTGACGCAATCGACGGTGTATTGCCGCCCATTGCCCTCATCTTCGTGTTGCAGCCCGTGCACATCGACCACGAACCCCGGAAACGTTGCGTCGAACGTGCGGGCAAACCTGAGGTATTCGATGATCGAGCGCGTGGATTCGGTAAAACGTTCGCCGGGCATGATCAGCGGAATGCCCGGCGGGTACGGCACCAGCATCACCGCCGCCACCCGGCCTTCCAGCTCGTCGATCGGCACCGCCTCGACTTCGCCGCGCACCAGTTGATCGTAAGCATGGGCCGGTTTCATGGCGATTTCCGGCAGCACGGTGTACATGCGCTTGAGATGTTTGGCGGTGGCGTTGCTGCGATAGCAGGCGTGGAGTTGATCACACAGATCGCGCAGGCCCATGCCGCGATAGCGCACAGGATCTTCCTGGGCGACACATTTAAGACAGGTATCGAGGCTGACGTTGGCGTCGTAGCTGCGCTTGAACTCCAGCAGCTCGGTCAGCAGCGTGCTCCATTTGCCCTTGGTGATGCCCATGGAGAACAGCACCAGAAATGAATACAGGCCGGTTTTCTCCACCACCAATCCGCGCTCCCACAGGAAACGGCTAACGACTGCCGCCGGAATACCCTTGTCGCTCAAAGCGCCGCCGGCGGTCAGGCCCGGCATGACCAGGGTGACTTTGATCGGGTCGAGCAGTACGTAGTCGTCGCTGACCTCGCCGAAACCGTGCCAGTCCGCGTCTGGCTGCAGCAGCCAGTCCTCGGTCTGCACCCGGTCGATGCCCTCGACACCCGGCGGCTGCCAGATCGAGAACCACCAGTCGTCGGCGGCAATGTGCTGGCGAAGATTGGCCAGCGCCCGGCGAAAGCTCAGGGCTTCATCGAAGGTTTCCTGTAGCAGCGAACGTCCGGCCGGGCCTTCCATCATCGCCGACGCCACGTCCAGCGAGGCGATGATGCTGTACTGCGGCGACGTCGAGATGTGCATCATGAACGCTTCGTTGAACCGGTCGCGATCCAGCTGCCGCGCGCCGCCGTCCTGCACATGGATCATCGAAGCCTGACTGAACGCCGCCAGCAGTTTGTGGGTGGAATGGGTGGTGAACACCAGCGGACTGTCCTCGCTGCGCGAGGTGGCCATGCCGTAACGGCCGGCAAAGAATTCGTGAAACGCCGCGTAGGCATACCAGGCTTCGTCGAAATGCAGGACTTCGACGCTGTTGCCCAGGCTCTGTTTGATCAGTTCGGCGTTGTAGCAGAGACCGTCGTAGGTGGAGTTGGTGATCACCGCCAGTTTGACTTTCGGCTCGCGACCCTTGGTCAGCGGGCTGGTATCGATCTTGGCCTGAATCGATTCGCGGCTGAATTCACTCAACGGAATCGGGCCGATAATGCCCAACTCATTGCGTTCCGGACACAGGTACAGCGGAATCGCGCCGGTCATGATGATCGCGTGCAGCACCGACTTGTGGCAGTTGCGATCCACGAGCACCAGATCATCGCGCCCGACCATCGAGTGCCAGACGATTTTGTTGGCGGTCGAGGTGCCATTGATCACAAAAAAGGTGTGATCGGCGCCGAAATTGCGCGCGGCTCGCGCTTCCGCCTCGGCGAGTGGCCCGGTGTGGTCGAGCAAGGAACCCAGCTCCGGCACCGACACCGATAAATCGGAGCGCAGGGTGTTTTCCCCAAAGAACTGGTGAAACGCCTGCCCCACCGGACTCTTGTGATACGCCACCCCGCCGCCATGACCGGGGGTGTGCCAGGAATAGTTGGAATCGGCCGTATGCTGCACCAGCGCCTTGAAGAATGGCGGCAACAGGCCGTCCAGGTATTTGCGCGCCGCCCGCGCCACTTGCCGGGCGAGAAACGGCACCGTGTCTTCGAACAGGTAGAGAATGCCGCGCAACTGGTTGAGCTCGGCCATGGCATCGGCCGGGGCATTTTCCAGGGTGACTTGCTCGCCAAGGGCAAAGATCGGCAGATCCGGCGCCCGCACCCGGGCCAGACCGATCAGTTCGGCCATGTTCTGCAACAGATGGGAGTTGGTGCTGGCGTCTTCGGCGGCGATCAGCATGCACGCCAGACCATGATGGGTCGACGCCACCAGCCGGCCTTCGGTGTAGTCGGTGGCCGAAACGATACTGAAACCTTCCAGCTCCAGCTCTCGGGCGATTCCGCGAATGCGGTCACCGGCAACCGTATCGGCCTTGATGTCGCGGTGGACGATCAGCACCGGGAACTTCAAATCTTTGTACATGGGGCTCAGTGTCCTGAGGCGGCGGAGAGTGATCTGCCAATGTCCTCAGGGTAGAGGGTCGGAGCGGATGTGGCGAGGGTGGCCAGTTGTCAGTACTGCCAAAAACAAAGGATCGCCCGCACATGGCTTGGTGTTCGGACGATCCTTTAGTGCCTTACGCTTGAGCTTCAGCTTCCAGCAGCTGAGTCCACAGCGCCGGGGCGCCGGCCGACTTGGCGATGATTTCCAGACGCACCTGATGTTCGGCCAGCTCGGCTTCGGTGGCGCGAATGACTCGCCCCGGCTGACGATCTGCCGGCAGACGACGGATTTCGGTGGCGGAGTTGTCCGCGCCATTGCCCGTGCCATTGCCGTCGGAGGCGTTGCCGGCCAGCGACAGGCTGGTCTGGCCGCCGGTCATGGTCAGGTAGACGTCGGCGAGAATCTCCGAGTCGAGCAATGCGCCGTGCAGCTCACGGCCGGAGTTGTCGACGCCGTAGCGTTTGCACAAGGCATCGAGGCTGTTGCGCTGACCCGGGTGACGCTCCCGGGCCATCATCAGGGTGTCGAGGATCGTGCAGTGCTGCGTGATGTCCGCGCGATCCTGCTGGCCCATCAGGGCGAATTCGTTGTTGATGAAGCCAACGTCGAACGCCGCGTTATGGATGATCAACTGCGCGCCGTTGATGAACTCGAAGAACTCGTCGGCCACTTCGGCGAAACGCGGCTTGCCGACCAGGAATTCGTTGGTGATGCCGTGAACGCCGATCGCGCCCTCGTCACTCTCGCGATCCGGTTGCAGATAAACGTGAAAGTGCCGGCCCGTCAGGCGTCGACCGATCAGCTCGACACAACCGATTTCGATAATCCGGTGGCCGTCGGTCACCGGCATGCCGGTGGTTTCGGTATCGAGTACAACGGATCTGGTGGCCATCAGTGTTCAGCTCTCAACGGGGGTCAATCGTGCAAAAGCGGCGATGTTAACACGCTCGCCGGAAGGGTTTCAGTGGTAAGGACTCAGCTCTGCTTGTAACCGCGAACCTCATCCACTCCACGGTTGGCCAACTGGTCGGCGCGTTCGTTGCCGTGGTGGCCGATGTGGCCACGGACCCATTTCCAGGTGACCTTGTGGCGGTTGACCTGTTCGTCGAGCTCTTTCCACAGGTCGGCGTTTTTGACTGGCTCCTTGGCGGCGGTTTTCCAGCCGCGCTTTTTCCAGTTGGCCATCCACTCGTTGATGCCCTTCATCACGTATTGCGAGTCGGTCACCAGCAGCACTTCGCACGGACGCTTGAGGGCTTCCAGGCCGCGAATCGCACCGAGCAGCTCCATGCGGTTGTTGGTGGTGTTGGCTTCGCCGCCCCACAGTTCCTTTTCGACGCCCTTGCACACCAGCAAGGCGCCCCAGCCGCCCGGACCGGGGTTGCCCTTGCAGGCGCCGTCAGTGAACAGTTCTACGCTATCGACGCTTTCGCTCATGCCAGTCTATCCAGAAAAATGCGTGGCCTCGCCGATCACGGATCGACAATGGCCGAGGCCGGGAATTAACCCGGCCATCAATAAAAGAAGGTTTACGGTTCGATGCGCCGGCGGTTGACCTTGGCCATCGGCAGCGGAATCAGCTTGCCCATCGGCTCGCGGCGTTCCTGACGCACCGGACGCAGGCCGACCACGATCTTGCGCGCGACCAGCAGATAGAAGCCGCCGCCCGACAGTTGCCAGTCGCCGGCCTTGCGTTCCCAGCCGGCCAGACGGGCCTGCCACTTGGGTGACGCGAGCGGCGGACGATAGCACCCGAAGCGGCGTTTCTCCAGCGCGAAGCCCAGCAGGTTGAGCCAGTCGGCCACCCGTGACGGCGAGATGCAGCGCGCCTGACGCAACGCATCATGGGCGAACACATGGCGCAGCCCCCAGGTACTCCAGGGGTTGATGCCGACGATCAGCAGATGCCCGCCGGGGCGCACGCTGCTGGCCGCTTCGCGCAAAAGGCCATGGGGCGACAGGCAGAAATCCAGGCCGTGCTGCAACACCACCACGTCGGCGGCGTGCTCGCTCAACGGCCAGGCCTGTTCTTCGCAGACGATCTCCACGCCCGGCAACGGTGCGCCCAGCCGCACATTGCGCTGCACCTGCGGCGCCGACGGCGGTGTTTCGGCGGACGGGCCGTAATGCACCAGATAGCCGCCGAAGAATCGGCCCAGCTCGTCTTCGAGCATGCGCCGTTCTTCGTCCAGCAAAAATTGCCCGAGGGGGCCGGACAGCCATTCACGGGCTGCACCGATCAGCGCGAGCCAGTCTGGATCGGCCTGAGCGAACGCTTTATCGATCATTGCATTCTCCAACACGCCAGGAACCTCTAAGATGCGCCAATGTTACCCGCTTGGCGAATTCGACGATGATACAGATCAGTGCCCTGCCCGCCTTCACCGACAACTACATCTGGTTGTTACAGGATCATGCCACCCAGCGTTGCGCAGTGGTCGATCCGGGGGATGCCGCCCCCGTGCAGGCGTGGCTCGACGCGCATCCGGGCTGGGTGCTCGGCGACATTCTTATCACTCACCATCACCACGACCATGTCGGCGGCGTCGAAACGCTGAAGAAGGCAAGCGGCGCCACGGTCTACGGACCGGCCAGCGAAAGCATCCCGGGGCGCGACGTGGCCCTCAAGGACAACGACACGGTGCGCGTGCTCGGCTGGGACTTCGACGTCTATGCCGTGCCCGGCCACACCCTGGGACACATCGCCTACTACCATCACGGCCTGCTGTTCTGTGGCGACACCCTGTTTGCCGCCGGCTGCGGCCGCCTGTTCGAAGGCACGCCGCAACAGATGCACCATTCGTTGAGCCGTCTTGCGGCGCTGCCGGAAGACACGCTGGTCTACTGCACCCACGAATACACCCTGAGCAACCTGAAATTTGCCGCTGCCGTGGAGCCGGGCAACCGGGACATCGCCGCCCGTCTGGAAAAAGTCAGCCAGCAACGTGCCAGCGGCGTCATGACCCTGCCCTCGACCCTCGCACTGGAAAAGCTCACAAACCCGTTTTTGCGCACCAGTGAAATATTAGTTACACAAAAAGTGGACGAACGGAACGGCCCCCAAAACCGGGCGCCGAGTGAGGTTTTTGCGGCTCTGCGGGCATGGAAAGATACGTTCTAAGTGGCTCACCGCTTGGTACAAAAATTCTGAATGGTTGACCGCAGGGGGTGCGCTTTCTAGAATCGCCCGACATTTTTGCCCGGAACTTACTTCCAGCCAATGTCGTCATCCATACGTAAGTCCGTCAATTCAGATGCTTTGACCCGCCTGGCGCAAGCCATCGCGGTGGCTGTGTCCGCCACACTGGCGGGCTGTTCCAGCCATGCTCCGCAGACTGAAGCGACACATACGCCGAACATTGCTGCGCGAGCCAAGCAGAAGCCTATCTGGTTGTCGGAAAAGCCCAGCCCGCAGGTGCCTCAGGACATCTGGGAACGTATGCGCGGCGGTTTTCAGCTACAGGATGGTCTGGGTGTAAACCCGCGCATCGAGCAACAGCGCCTGTGGTTCGCCAGTAACCCTTCCTTCCTCGAGAACGCCGGCGAACGCGGCAGCCTCTACATTCATTACATCGTCGAGCGCCTCGAAGAACGCAACATGCCGCTGGAACTGGCGCTGCTGCCGGTCATCGAAAGCGCCTACAACCCGATGGCCTATTCCCGGGCCGACGCGGTGGGCCTCTGGCAGTTCATTCCTTCCACCGGGCGTTACTTCAACCTGCGTCAGACCCGTTTCTACGATGGCCGTCGCGACATCACCGCGTCGACCACGGCAGCGATGGACTACCTGACCCGCCTGCACGACATGTTCAACGGTGACTGGCTGCTGGCACTGGCTGCTTACAACGCCGGCGAAGGCACGGTCAGCCGCGCCATCGAGCGCAACGAAAAGCTCGGTCTGCCGACCGACTACTGGAACCTTCCGCTGCCGGCCGAAACCCAGGCTTACGTGCCGAAACTGCTGGCGCTCTCGCAAGTGGTCCTGACGCCTGAAGCCTATGGCGTGAACCTCAACCCGATCGCCAACGAACCGTATTTCCAGGTCGTCGAAATCAACCAGCGCATGGACCTGTCCAAGGTCGCGGCGGTGGCCAACATCGACGAAGACGAGCTGTTCCAGCTCAACCCGGCCTTCAAGCAGCGCACCACCATCGACGGCCCGCAGCACCTGCTGGTGCCGACCTCGAAGGCGCAACTGCTGACCGCCAGCCTGCAGACCATGCGTCCTGAAGAGCTGATCAGCCCGCGTTCGCTGAAACCGGTGTTCGAAGGCGCCGACCCGAGCGAGATCGCTCAGGCCAAGCGCGCCTATCGGGTCAAGCGCGGCGACAACCTCGGCTCCATCGCCAAGGCCAACAAGGTCGAGGTCAAGGACCTGCAACGCTGGAACAAGCTGACCGGCAAGAACCTCAAGGTCGGCCAGACTCTGGTCATGCGCGACACCACCCAGCGCACGCCTACCCGCAAGAGTGGCGGACGCATCAATACGGTCGTCGCTGCCAACAGCAAAACCAGCAGCAAGGTCAAAGACAAGGACGACAGCAAGCAGCAGACCCAGTACAAGGTCAAACGTGGCGACACGTTGTACGTGGTCGCCAAGCGCTTCAACGTCGAGATGCAACATCTCAAGCGCTGGAACCCGGGCGCCGGCAAGGCACTCAAGCCCGGGCAGATGCTCACGGTCTACCAGCCGCACTGACAAAGAGCCCCTGAATTTCAGGGGCTTTTTTTGGTTCGATGTCTCGTCCTGAATAAGGTTTACACCTTCTGGCTTCTTATCAGGAGGGTGCAATGGATTCGGGCGCAAAACGCAGTCAACGCGATTACACGCTGACTTTTAAATTGTCGGTTGTCGACCAAGTCGAAAAAGGCGAGTTGAGTTATAAAGAGGCTCAACGGCGCTACGGAATTCAGGGTCGGTCGACGGTGTTGGTTTGGTTACGCAAGCATGGTCGGCAAGACTGGAGCCAAGGCGCCTCCATTCGTTCCCAAAGGAACCGACCAGTGGACGAGCCCACTTTGCCCTTAACTCCCGAGCAGAGAATCAAAGAGCTTGAGGAGCAGTTGGCGCTGGCGAATCAGAAAGCCAAGTTTTTTGAAGACGTGGTGGATGTGCTGAAGAACGACTACGGCGTCTCTGTCGTAAAAAAGCGGCCCGGCAAGTCGTTGCGCAGACCCAAACCCTGAGTGTCAGCAGGGCTTGCCATTTTATGGGGATCAGTCGCCAAGCCTTTTACAAACGTAATCGCGTCTATCGGGCTCGCATCGAGCAAGATCAGAAACTCATCCAGTTTGTGCAGACAATCCGAGTACGCCAACCCTGCATTGGCGCCCGCAAATTGCACTCGTTGATGCACGCGGAGCGTGAGAAACAGGAGCTGCATGTCGGCCGCGATCGGTTATTGGCTGTCTTGCGTGATCACCGCCAACTGGTCCGCAGGAAGCGGGCTTATCACAAAACGACCGACAGTCATCATCACTTCCGCTGCCATCCCAATCTGCTCAAACCAGGCCCATCGCAAGTTGTCGCTACCGGTCCGGAACAGGTTTGGGTAGCCGATATCACTTATCTGTCCACCAAGCGTGACGATCCGGTCTATTTGAGTCTGGTGACGGATGCCTTCTCGAGAAAAATAGTCGGCTATCACGTGCATGGCAGCTTACATGCCGACTCGGTGGCTCAAGCCTTGCGCATGGCTTTGAAGACGCGTCGAACACGCCAGAAACTGGTTCATCACTCGGATCGAGGTGTGCAGTACTGCTCGGCGCTTTATCAAAAGCTCCATGCCAAGCATGGCATTACGTGCTCAATGACTGATGGCTACGACTGCTACCAAAACGCCTTGGCAGAGCGGGTCAATGGCATCTTGAAGACAGAGCTTTTGCTCCATCGGCCAACAGACCTGGCGCAAGCGGAGCAAATGGTGCGGGAGGCGATCTTGATCTACAACCAGGAGCGCCCGCACCTGTCCTTAAAATACAAAACGCCCGATGCGGTGCATCGGGCGTTAGGGTGAAACAGGTGTAAACCTATTTCAGGACTAGACACGAATTTTGCGGTGCCATTAAGATCCACCCCTCACCCCAGCCCTCTCCCCAAGGGGGCGAGGGGGAAAGGGAGCCGATTGGGGGCTTTTCCAATCCTGAGCTCGGCTCGATATTTCAGGTCGGCGTACATCTCATAAACACCTCGGTCAGTCCCCTCTCCCTCCGGGAGAGGGCTAGGGTGGGTAAAGACCGGGTACATCCTTTACGTTTGAGACCGGGGACATGGTTTACAGGTATCAATCATGGTCAGGAGGTGCTGACCATGCCCTGGAATCAAGAGTCCCCGATGGATCAACGAGTGAAATTAGTCAGTGACTGGCTCAGTGGCAGCTACACCAAGAGCCAATTGAGCCGGCGTTATGGGGTCAGCCGGCCAACCGTCGATAAATGGCTGGATCGGTATGCAGCGCTCGGCGTGGATGGCTTGAAAGAGCAATCCCGCAAGCCTTTGAACTGCCCTCATCAAACCCCGGATGAAATCATTACCACATTGCTGGCAAAGAAAAACGAGCATCCTGATCGAGGCCCCAAACAGATCATTGATCGCCTGCGAAAGTCCGATCCACAGATCCCATGGCCGGCCGCGAGCACTGCTGGGGAGTGGTTGAAGAAGGCTGGCTTGGTCATTGCGCGGCGCCCCTATCCTTTGCGCCCGCGTGCTCCGACGCATTTACGCCCGGCCGATGAACCCAACCAGACCTGGTGTGCCGACTTCAAAGGGCAGTTCAGGATGCAGGATGGTAATTGGTGCTATCCGTTGACCATTACCGATCAGATGAGCCGCTATCTGCTGCTCTGCCGGGCGCTGCCCGGCACGCACAGTGAGCCGACGCGACAGGGGTTCGAATGGGCTTTTCGGGAGTTTGGATTGCCGGACGTAATCCGCACGGATAACGGGGCGCCTTTCGCATCGACCGGTTTGGCACGGCTGTCGAAGTTGTCTGTCTGGTTCATCAGGCATGGCATCCACATCGAGACAATCACGCCTGGGCGTCCTGACCAGAACGGTCGACACGAACGGATGCACCGCACTCTCAAAGCAGCGGTACTGCGGACACCTGCGGAAAATCTCGTGCGCCAGCAGTTGGCCTTTGAGGAGTTCGTCCGGGACTTCAATCATGATCGACCACACACCGCACTGGGCATGAAGCCGCCGGCTTCCGTCTACAGACCTTCGTTGCGCCCGTATCCGGGCTACTTGCCTGCAGTCGAATACGGCCCTGATGTTGAGGTACGCAAGGTTCGCTCGAACGGCGAGTTCAAGTGGAAGGGGCAACGAATGTTTTTGGGCGAGGCGCTGATCGGCGAGGACATCGCGCTGAAGGAAGTGGCTGATGACGTGTGGGAGTTGTACCTTTGCACCTTCTGTTTAGGCAGGCTTGAACGCGGAGCCAACCGCGTATCAAGCCTGTAAAAGGTGTAAACGATGTCCCCGGTCTAATGTGTAAAGGATGTACCGGTCTCTACAGTGAGGGGCTCTTGGCCTTGTCGATTAACCCCACATTAACCTCTGTCTTTTTCCTGTCCATACAAGCTGTTACTGTACGGCCCACAAAGCCCAAGCCGCCTGGATCGGATCTGACTTGAAGCGTCCCCTCCTCCTGCTCCTGATCAGCCTGGCCTTGAGCTCCCCCGTCAGCGCGACGATCACCGAAAGCCACGGTTATGCGCAGTTCGGCACGCTCAAGTACCCGGCCAGATTTACCCACTTCGACTGGGTCAACCCGCAAGCGCCCAAGGGCGGCACCTTGCGGGTGATGGCGTTTGGCACCTTCGATACGCTCAACCCCTACACCTTCAAGGGCACCAGCCCGGTCACCACGGCGAATTTCCTGCAATACGGCATCAATGAGCTGAACGAGCCATTGATGGTCGGCACCGGGCAATACGCACCGTCCGGGGACGAGCCGGCCTCCAGTTACGGCCTGATCGCCCAATCGGTGGAGTACAGCGAAGATCGCAGTTGGGTGGTGTTCAATCTGCGCCCGCAAGCGCGCTTCCACGATGGCACGCCGATCACCGCGTACGACGTGGCGTTCTCCTACCGTTTGCTGCTAAAGGAAGGTCATCCGCTGTATCGCACCGCCCTTCAGGAAGTGCTCCGCGTCGATATCCTCAACCCGCAGCGCATCCGCTTTGTGCTCAAGCGCAGCGGCAATCCGTTGCTGATCCTGCGCCTCGGCGAATTGCCGGTACTGCCCCAGCATTACTGGAAGGGTCGCGACTTCAAGGCCACTACCTTCGAGCCGCCGCTGGGCAGCGGGCCGTACCGCATCACCTCGGTCACGCCGGGGCGGCAGTTGATTTTCGAGCGGGTCAAGGATTACTGGGGCAAGGACCTGCCGGTCAATCGCGGCAAGTACAACGTCGACCGCATGGAAGTCGAGTTCTACCGCGACAGCGATGTGGCCTTCGAAGCATTCAAGGCCGGCGAGTTCGACATCTATATCGAGCATCAGGCCAAGAACTGGGCCAACGGCTACAACTTCCCGGCGATCCGTCGCGGCGACGTGATCAAGGCGCAGATCCCCCACCAGATCCCGACCCAGAGTCAGGGTCTGTTCATGAACACCCGGCGCCCGGCCTTTGCCGATATCAAGGTGCGCGAAGCCCTGGGCCTGATGTTCGACTTCGAATGGACCAATCGCGCGCTGTTCAGCGACGCCTACAAACGCACCACCAGCTACTACCCCAACAGCGAATTCAGCGCCGTCGGCCTGCCGGTCGGCCATGAATGGCTGATGCTCAAGCCGTACAAGGATCAACTGCCGGCGCGCCTCTTCACCGAGCCGTTCACGCTGCCGCAGACCGACGGGCGCGGCATTCCCCGGGAAACCATGCGCAAGGCCCTGGCGCTACTGGCCGAGGCTGGCTGGAAGCTCAACGGCCAGCGTCTGCAGAACACCGCCGGCCAGCCGCTGCGTTTCGAGTTGCTGCTGGTCAATCCGAATCTTGAGCGGATCCTCCAGCCGTACATCGAGAACCTCAACAGCATCGGCATCGACGCGCGCCTGCGCACGGTGGATCGCGCCCAGTACAAACAGCGTCTGGATCAGTTCGATTTCGACATGATCCTGATGACCCTCAACCAGACTCTCAGTCCGGGGCTGGAACAGTGGCAGTACTTCCACTCCAGCCAGGTCGGGGTCAAGGGCAGCAAGAATTACGCGGGCATCGCCAACCCGGTGGTCGATCATCTGCTCGAGCAACTGCTCGCCGCCCGCACCCGCGATGAACAGGTCGCCGCCGGCAAGGCACTGGACCGCGTGCTGCTCTGGCAGCACTACAGCATTCCCAACTGGTACCTCAATTATCACCGTCTGGCGTACCGCAACCGGTTCGCCTTCGTCACTACGCCGCCCTACACCCTGGGCCTGAGCGCGTGGTGGCTGAAATCTTCGGAGAAAGATCGATGAAACCTATCCGCGCCCTGCTCGTGCAGGCCAGCGGTCTGCTGTTCGCCGGGCTGGCCTTTGCCGCTCCGCAACACGCCGTGACCCTGTACAACGAGCCGCCGAAATACCCCGCCGACTTCAAGCACTTCGATTACGTGAACCCCGACGCGCCCAAGGGCGGGATCTTCCGCCAGGCCGGCTTCGGCGGTTTCGACAGCCTCAACCCGTTCATCAGCAAAGGCGTGCCGGCGGACGATATCGGCCTGATCTACGACACCCTGGCCAAACAGGGTCTGGACGAGCCATTCACCGAATACGGCCTGATCGCCAGCAAGATCGAAAAAGCCCCGGACAATAGCTGGGTACGCTTTTACCTGCGTCCCGAAGCGAAGTTTCACGACGGCCATCCGATCCGCGCCGAAGACGTAGTGTTCAGCTTCCAGACGCTGACCAAGGAAGGTGCACCGATGTATCGCGGCTACTACGCCGACGTCGAGGAAGTGATCGCCGAAGACCCGCTCAAGGTGCTGTTCAAGTTCAAGCACACCAACAACCGCGAACTGCCGCTGATCCTCGGTCAATTGCCGGTGCTGCCGAAGCACTGGTGGGCCGAACGTGATTTCAACAAGGGCAACCTGGAAATCCCGCTGGGCAGCGGCCCCTACAAAGTCACCCAAGTGAAGGCCGGGCGTTCGGTGCGTTACGAGCGGGTCAAGGATTACTGGGGCAAGGATTTGCCGGTGAATCGCGGCTTCTACAACTTCGACGTGATGACCACCGACTATTACCGCGACAACACCGTCGCACTGGAAGCCTTGAAAGCCGGGCAGTTCGATTACTGGCTGGAAATGGCCGCGAAAAACTGGGCCAACGCCTACAACGTGCCGGCAGTGACCGAGGGGCGGCTGATCAAGGAACAGATTGCCAACAGCAACCCGACCGGCATGCAGGGCTTCGTCTTCAATCTGCGCCGCCCGGTGTTTCAGGACGTGCGGGTACGCCAGGCCCTCGGCCTGCTGTTCGACTTCGAATGGACCAACAAGCAATTGTTCAACGGCGCTTATGCGCGCACCCGCAGTTACTTCGAAAACTCGGAAATGGCTGCCACCGGCCTGCCTGATGCAGAGCAGGTGGCGATCCTCGATCCGTTCCGCAGCAAGCTGCCGGCGCAGGTGTTCAGCGAAGCCTTCGAGAATCCGAAAACCGACGCCAGCGGCATGATCCGCACGCAGCAGCGCGAGGCGTATCAGTTGCTGCAAGAGGCTGGCTGGAAAATCGTCGACGACAAAATGGTCGACGCCACCGGCAAACCGGTGGTCATCGAATTCCTCCTGGCCCAGACCGAATTCGAACGCGTGTTGTTGCCGTTCAAGCGCAACCTCAGCGACCTCGGCATCGATCTGGTGATTCGCCGTGTCGACGTGTCGCAATACGTCAATCGCGTGCGCTCGCGAGACTTCGACATGATGGTCGGCAGCTTCCCGCAGTCCAATTCGCCGGGCAACGAGCAGCGCGAGTTCTGGATGAGCGCTGCGGCCGACAAGGCCAGCAGCCGCAACTCGATGGGCCTCAAGGACCCGGTAGTCGATCATCTGGTGGAGAACCTGATCAACGCCGATTCGCGCAAAAGCCTGGTGGCCCACGCCCGGGCGCTGGACCGTGTGCTGCAATGGGGTTACTACGTGATCCCGAACTGGCACATCAAAACCTGGCGCGTGGCGTACTGGAACCACATCGGCCACCCGAAAGTCTCCCCCAAGTACGACATCGGCATTAACACCTGGTGGGTCAAACCCGATGCGAAACCGGCGGTAGAAGTCGAAACCCAACTGCAAGCCGACCCTGTGGGCACGGAGTAATCAGATGCTGGCGTACATTTTTCGGCGACTGCTGCTGATCATCCCGACCCTGTTCGGCATTCTGCTGATCAACTTCGTGATCATCCAGGCCGCGCCCGGCGGGCCGGTGGAACAGATGATCGCCAAGCTCGAAGGCTTCGAAGGCGCCACCAGCCGCATCGCCGGCGGCGGTGCCGAAGTGTCGGTGGCCGGCTCTTCCTATCGCGGTGCGCAAGGGCTGGACCCGGCGCTGATCAAGGAAATCGAGAAGATGTACGGGTTCGACAAGTCGGCCCCGGAACGTCTGTGGATCATGGTCAAGAACTACGCCCGGCTGGATTTCGGCGACAGTTTTTTCCGCGACGCCAAGGTCATCGACCTGATCAAGGAAAAGATGCCGGTGTCGATCTCGCTGGGGCTGTGGAGCACGCTGATCATGTACCTGGTGTCGATTCCGCTGGGGATCGCCAAGGCCACGCGGCACGGTAGTCATTTCGACGTCTGGACCAGTTCGGCGATCATCGTCGGTTATGCGATCCCGGCGTTCCTGTTTGCGATTCTGCTGATCGTGGTGTTTGCCGGCGGCAGTTATCTGGACTGGTTTCCTCTACGCGGCCTGACCTCGAACAACTTCGATGAGCTGAGCCTGGGCGGCAAGGTTCTCGATTACTTCTGGCACCTGGCGCTGCCAGTGACGGCGCTGGTGATCGGCAACTTCGCGACCATGACCCTGCTGACCAAAAACAGCTTCCTCGACGAAATCAACAAGCAGTACGTGGTCACCGCCAAGGCCAAGGGCCTGACCCGCCACCGCGTGCTCTACGGCCATGTGTTCCGCAACGCGATGCTGCTGGTGATTGCCGGTTTCCCGTCGGCGTTCATCGGCATCTTCTTCACCGGTTCGTTGCTGGTGGAAGTGATTTTCTCCCTCGACGGCCTTGGTCTGATGAGTTTCGAAGCGGCGATCAACCGCGATTACCCGGTGGTGTTCGGCACCCTGTTCATCTTCACCCTGCTGGGGCTGGTGGTGAAACTGATCGGCGACCTCACCTACACCCTTGTCGATCCGCGCATCGACTTTGCCAGCCGGGAGCATTGAGATGAACCTGTCCCCTCTCAACCGCCGGCGTTTCGAACTGTTCAAGGCCAACAAGCGTGGCTGGTGGTCGCTGTGGCTGTTTTTGATCCTGTTCGGCCTGAGCCTCGGTGCCGAGCTGATCGCCAACGACAAACCGCTGGTGGTGCACTACGACAACAACTGGTACTTCCCGGCGATCAAGCGTTACCCGGAAACCACCTTCGGCGGCGAATTCCCGCTGGAGGCCAACTACAAGAGCCCGTACATCCGCGAACTGCTCAAGGCCAAGGACGCGTGGGTGCTGTGGGCGCCGATTCCGTTCAGCTATCAGAGCATCAACTACGACCTGAAAGTCCCGGCCCCCGCCCCGCCGTCGGCGGACAACCTGCTGGGCACCGACGATCAGGGCCGCGATGTGCTGGCGCGGGTCATCTATGGCTTCCGGGTGTCGGTGCTGTTCGCCCTGACCCTGACCGTCCTCAGCTCGATCATCGGCGTCATCGCCGGCGCCTTGCAGGGTTTCTATGGCGGCTGGGTCGATCTGGCCGGCCAGCGCTTTCTCGAGATCTGGTCGGGTTTGCCGGTGTTGTACCTGCTGATCATCCTCGCCAGTTTCGTCCAGCCGAATTTCTGGTGGCTGCTGGGAATCATGCTGCTGTTCTCGTGGATGAGCCTGGTGGACGTGGTGCGCGCCGAGTTCCTGCGCGGGCGCAACCTCGAATACGTGCGCGCGGCCAGAGCGCTGGGCATGCAGAACGGCGCGATCATGTTCCGCCACATCCTGCCCAACGCGATGGTTTCGACCATGACCTTCATGCCGTTCATCCTGACCGGCGCCATCGGCACCCTCACCGCCCTGGACTTCCTCGGTTTCGGCTTGCCGGCCGGCAGTCCGTCGCTGGGTGAACTGGTGGCCCAGGGCAAATCCAACCTGCAGGCGCCGTGGCTGGGCATGAGCGCGTTTGCGGTGCTGGCGCTGATGTTGAGTTTGCTGGTGTTCATCGGCGAGTCCGCTCGCGATGCCTTCGACCCGAGGAAGTGACATGAATCAGGACAATCTGATCGAAATCCGCGACCTGGCCGTCGAATTCGGCATCGGTGATCGCGTGCAACGGGTGGTCGAAGGCGTGAGTTTCGACATCAAGCGCGGCGAAACCCTGGCGTTGGTGGGCGAGTCAGGCTCGGGCAAGTCGGTGACGGCGCATTCGATCCTGCGCCTGCTGCCCTACCCGCTGGCGCGGCATCCGGCCGGCAGCATCAACTATTCAGGGCAAAACCTGCTGGAGCTGGGCGAAAAGACCATCCGTCACATTCGCGGCAACCGGATCGCGATGATCTTTCAGGAGCCGATGACCTCGCTCAACCCGCTGCACTCGATCGAGAAGCAGATCAACGAAGTGCTGGGCATCCACAAGGGCCTGACCGGCAAAGTCGCGACCAAGCGCACGCTGGAGTTGCTGGAGATGGTCGGCATCCCCGAACCGCACAAGCGCCTCAAGGCCCTGCCCCACGAATTGTCCGGCGGCCAGCGCCAGCGAGTGATGATTGCGATGGCCCTGGCCAACGAGCCGGAACTGTTGATCGCCGACGAGCCGACCACTGCGCTGGACGTGACCGTTCAGCTGAAAATCCTCGACCTGCTCAAGGAATTGCAGGCCCGATTGGGCATGGCGCTGTTACTGATCAGTCACGATTTGAACCTCGTGCGAAGAATTGCGCATCGTGTATGTGTCATGCAGCGCGGTTGCATCGTCGAACAGGCATCGTGCGAAGAGCTGTTCCGTTCGCCGCAGCATCCGTACACTCGGGAACTGCTTGGCGCGGAGCCCAGCGGAGGCCCGGCGAGCAATAAAATCGGGGCGCCGCTGCTTGAGGTCGAGGATCTGAAAGTCTGGTTCCCGATCAAGAAAGGCCTGCTCAAGCGCACGGTGGATCACGTCAAGGCAGTGGACGGCATCAATTTCAGCCTGCCTCAGGGTCAGACCTTGGGGATTGTGGGAGAAAGCGGTTCCGGCAAATCCACCCTCGGCTTGGCGATCCTGCGGTTGATCGGCAGCAAAGGTGCGATCCGTTTTGAGGGCAAGCAGCTAGACTGCCTGACGCAAAGCGAAGTCCGGCCGTTGCGCCGGGAGATGCAGGTGGTGTTTCAGGATCCGTTTGGCAGCCTGAGCCCGCGGATGTGCGTGAATGACATCGTTGGCGAAGGCCTGCGGATCCACAAGATGGGCACCGCCGCCGAGCAGGAAGCGGCAATTATTGCGGCATTGAAGGAGGTAGGTCTGGATCCGGAAACCCGGCACCGCTACCCCCACGAATTTTCCGGTGGGCAACGGCAGCGAATTGCCATAGCCCGGGCTTTGGTGCTCAAACCGGCGCTGATCCTGCTGGACGAGCCGACTTCGGCCCTCGACCGGACGGTGCAGCGGCAAGTGGTGGAGCTGTTGCGTTCACTGCAAGCCAAGTACAACCTGACGTATTTGTTCATCAGCCATGACCTGGCTGTTGTGAAAGCGCTGAGCCACCAGTTGATGGTGGTCAAGCATGGCCAAGTGGTCGAACAGGGAGACGCGCAAAGTATCTTTGCCGCCCCCCAACATCCGTATACACAGCAGTTGCTGGAGGCCGCTTTCCTGGCACCAGCCACTGCGCAATAACCTGAAAGAGGAGCAACACATGGGTTTTCTCGCCGGTAAGCGCGTACTGATCGTCGGTGTCGCCAGCAAGCTGTCCATCGCATCCGGCATCGCTGCCGCCATGCATCGCGAGGGCGCTGAGCTTGCCTTCACTTATCAGAACGACAAACTGAAAGGTCGCGTAGAAGAGTTCGCACAGGGCTGGGGTTCGAGCCCTGAGCTGTGCTTCCCGTGCGACGTGGCCAGCGATGAAGAAATCGCCAAGGTCTTCGAAGAACTGAGCAAGAAGTGGGACGGCCTGGACTGCATCGTGCACTCCGTCGGCTTCGCCCCGGGCGACCAACTGGACGGCGACTTCACCGAAGCCACCACCCGTGACGGTTTCCGCATCGCTCACGACATCAGCGCCTACAGCTTCGTGGCCCTGGCCAAAGCTGGCCGCGAAATGATGAAAGGCCGCAACGGCAGCCTGCTGACCCTGTCGTACCTGGGCGCCGAGCGCACCATGCCGAACTACAACGTGATGGGCATGGCCAAGGCTTCGCTGGAAGCCGGCGTACGTTACCTGGCCGGCTCCCTGGGCCCGGACGGCACCCGCGTCAACTGCGTATCGGCCGGTCCGATCCGCACCCTGGCCGCTTCCGGCATCAAGAACTTCCGCAAGATGCTGGCCGCCAACGAAGCGCAAACCCCGCTGCGCCGCAACGTCACCATCGAAGAAGTCGGCAACGCCGGCGCCTTCCTGTGCTCCGACCTGGCGTCGGGCATCAGCGGTGAAATCATGTACGTGGACGGCGGCTTCAACACCACCGCCATGGGCAACATCGAAGAGTAATCTTCGCGCTGCCGATAAAAAGCCCGCCTATTCAGGCGGGCTTTTTCATGCCTGCGATTCCAGGCAACGGGCGAACAACTGTTGAATCGGTTGAGAACGCTGGCTGTAACGCTGCAACACCACCATCTCCCGATAAAACGTCAGTTCTCCCAGTTCGATCACCCTCACCTTCAGCGGATGCTCCAGCCATAGCCCGGCCTTGGGCAACAACGAAACCCCGAGCCCGCACTCGACCATCTTCACGATCGCTTCCAGCTCATCCAGCTCAAGCGCTACGTGGACATCAATCCGCTGCTCGCGCAGAAACTGCGTCACCAGCCGTCCACCAAACGAGTTGCGGTCATAACGCACGTGAGGATGCTCCGCCAGCAGTTGCAGCGGATCATCGCCCTCGACCGTTGTCGGCACGATCAGCACGAACGGCTCGCGGCGAATCACCTGCGCCGACAGCTCCTTGGGCAATTCGAACGGTGGCTTGATCATGATCGCCAGATCGACTTCCCCGGCATCCACCTGGCTCAACAGATTCAGCGACACACCCGGCACCAGTTTCGGCTCCACGCCCGGCGCCTGTTGCCGCAAGCGCAATAACGCCTGAGGCAACAACCCGGTCTGTGCGGTCGCCACGGAGCCGATTCTCAGCTCACCGCGAAACTCGCTGACATCTTCGCTGATCGCCATGCGGCTGAAGGTGGCGAGCATTTCCTGCGCCATCGGCACCGCGCGCTGCCCTGCCGGATTAAGGATCGCCTGTCGCCCGGTGCGATCGAACAGGCGCACGCCCAAGGCCTGCTCCAGATTGCGGATCTGTGCGCTGACCGCCGATTGTGTCAGGCCGATATGCAGGCCGGCGGCGGCAAACGTGCCATGCCGCGCCACCGCCAGAAAGGTTTTCAGTTCACGCAGCATGGGCGCCTCGACTGATCGAAATAATTTGAGCTCGGCGCAAAAACTATCGTCTTTCAATCGAAAAGCACAGCGCTAGACTCAGTTCATTCCAACCGTTGATAGAGACCATGCCTATGTCACTCAGCCCTTTCCATCTGGCCATTCCGGTGTACGACCTCGCCGCTGCCCGGCATTTCTACCGTGAAGTGTTCGGCCTTGAGGAAGGTCGCTCCAGCGATCACTGGGTCGACTTCAACTTTTTCGGCCATCAACTGGTGATTCACCTGGCGCCGAAGAACGCCTCGCAGGAGGCGGCGCACACCAACGCCGTGGACGGGCATGACGTGCCGGTGCCGCATTTTGGTGTGGTGCTGGGGATGGAGGAATGGCATGCGCTGGCCGAGCGTTTGAAATCACTGGGCACGCAGTTTGTGATCGAGCCGGGAATCCGGTTTCAGGGGCTGGTGGGCGAACAGGCGACGATGTTCCTGTTTGATCCGTGCGGCAATGCGCTGGAGTTCAAGGCGTTCAAGGATATCGGGCAGTTGTTTGCCAAATAGCAGCCAGGGACATCAGTAGAAACTCGCCTACGTCGAATTTCTACTGATACGGCCTTCGATGGAGCCAGATTAAAGTCGGATCCCCAGTACTTGCGGAAGTCGGGATGTATTTCCCAAGTCACTGGCGACAAGGAGTCTCTGCCGACCCGATTGAATGCACACGTCGTACACCAGACTTTCCTCAACCCGCTGGAAAAGCCCTTGATCGCCGAAGCCAGAATCAATCGCCCCACCCGCGCTGAGGCGCCCCACGTAAGCCTTTATACTCCCCCCCGCCTCTCCAGCGAAGACAATGCCCTTATCCGACTGCACAACGACTGACCGGCAAATCACATATAACCCGGGAAAGTCCGCCCGAATATCAATAGTCGCGGCTGTGCCATTATTGAAGGCAGGATCTGTCACACCTTCAGCCGTCACTCGGGATACGGCTGCGACTGAACTACCATTCACCTGTGCATTGCCCACACAGATAATCGTGTCTCCGTCGACAATCATTTTCCCCATCGCGAGACCGCTTGCCGACTCCCAATACCCTGCTCTGCCGAACGACGAGTCAAGAGCACCTGTAGAGTGAAACCTGCCCACCGCCTTCGTTGTTTTGGTGTCTCTTGTGACGGTGCCTCCCACGAGGATTTTTGCATCGTCGGTGACAGCAACGCTTTTGCCGTCAGATCGCTCGTCATTGAATAGGATATTCACAAAGCCCTGCCCACCGAATGCGCCATCAGGATCTCCGGTGGACATAAAGCGATATAGCACCAGTTCGTGCTCGGTAGTGCTGCTGTTGAGCCGGTTCACCAGTACCAGTATTTTTCCGTCAGCTTGAAGACATCCCGCAGGAAGCGACATATCAATATCCGGTAACACCCTGGTGCGAAAGACAAGGTCAGGACTACCGCCCACGTTGAACCGGGTAATCGCAGTCTGACGCTTAAACGGGTCATCCCCCACTTTCCCAAGCAAAATAACCTTGCCATCCGGCTGCATGATGAGTTCGGTCGGTAGGGAATCAACACCAGGAACAAACGACCATTTGCTGACCCCGTTCTGGCCATACTGAGTATCCAGCCCGCCGTCTGAAAAAATGCGATAGAGCCAACACTGACTTGAAACCCAGACAGCGACCAGGTAAGCACCTTGGCCATCTGCGACAATCGCTCTGATTGATCCTTCACCGCTTGGAATATCGAGAACACCCTGTGCTGCGAATTGCGGGTCAAGCTCGCCGGGACCGGCAACAAGGATCGAATTACTCTGACTGGTCATATCGTTCTTCTCCTGAAAGACAATCCTTTCTCTCTTCCGAAGAACTTCATCTATATCTCGGGGAGTTCGAAAGGGGCAACGTATGCGCTGCACCCTCGTACTATTACGTTGACGCGGTCACTTCGGCACCTGTCAGGAATGACAGTAAAAGTACCTTTTAATGCCAGATCGATGTCGTTACAGGCCTTGAAAGCACTAACAACGCTTCAACGCCTGCTTGTGCTCATACATCGCTGCATCCGCATCCGCCAGCAACTTGTCCACGGTGTCATGGCGCTGCGGGTTGTATTCGATCTGGCCGACGCTGAAGCGAATCGCGTAGCCCCGGTGCAACGTGGCATTGCGCTCTTCGAGGATTTCCTTGAGTCGCGCCATGATCGCCGTGGTTTCGACGTGGCTTGAGCCGGTCAGCAGCGCCACGAACTCATCGCCGCCCAGGCGCCCGACCACATCGCTCTCGCGAAAGGCGATGCGCAGCACATCAGCGAAATTCTTCAGCGCGCTGTCGCCCTCGGCGTGCCCATAAAGGTCGTTGATCTGCTTGAAGTCATTGAGGTCGAAAAACAGCAGCGTCGCCGGTTTTTCCAGGCGTGCGCAGGCGTCGAGCGCGTGCTGGGCCAGCATCTTGAAGCCGCGACGGTTGGACAGCAGCGTCAGCTCGTCCATGCTCGCCATCTGCACGGCCATCAGTTCCTGCTCGGCCATGCCGGCCAGATCACGCAGCAAGGCGCGCTCTTCGTCGTCGAGTTCACGGGGTTTGGTGTCGATCAGGCACAAGGTGCCCATCTTGTTGCCGTTGGGCACGGTCAGCGGATAACCGGCGTAGAAGCGGATGTTCGGGTCGCCGATCACCAGCGGATTATCGTGAAAGCGCTCGTCATCGCGGGCATCGCGCACCAGCAGCAGTTCGTCCTTGAGAATCGCGTGGCCGCAGAACGAAACGTCCCGCGGGGTTTCGGTGGCGTCCAGGCCCACGCAGGACTTGAACCACTGCCGATCCTTGTCCACAAGCGTGACTAGTGCGATCGGCACGTTGAACAGACGCTTGGCCAGTCGCGTCAGCCGGTCGAAGCGCTCCTCCGGGGCGGTGTCGAGCAGTTTCAGATCCTGCAGCGCTTGAATACGCACAGCTTCATTGGCGGGTTTGCCGGGTACCAGCATCACACACTCCTTTGTCGTCGATGCAGTTGAGCGTAGACCGAATCAGCAATGACTCAACTTCTCATCCGCCGGCCACCGGACACGGCCCGCCTGCATCGGCCCACAGTTTGAACTGGGTCACGAAGATATCGTGCGGCACCGGCACCGGCGCGCGCCCTGCCCCGGGATTCCAGCCCCAGAGCACCAGTTTGTCTTCGTTGACGTGCTTGATCAGCGCGGCGAAATCCCGGTCGCCGTTGCTGGCGCGATCCTTGATCATCGCGCACAAGCGATCCGGCGGCAGACCGATCCAGGCCATTTTGTGCGCGGCCGGCGGCAGGCTCCAGTGCGGCGCCCCAGGTGGCGCATGAGGGCCGTAACTGGCCGGCGGGTTGCTTTCGGCGTGGCAGGTGGCGCACGGCAAACCGGCCGCGCCCTTGCCGTCCATGCCGCGCACCACGCTCATGGCGTGGGGAATGCCGGCGTCGAACTGTAACGGTGAATCCCCGGGGATGTGACAGTTCTGGCAACGCGGGCTCTGGAAGACTTTCTGCACCGTGCCGAAGGCCTTCAAGGCTTCCTGATCGTCGGCAAACAGATCCGAGGCGTAACCGCCCAGCCCAAGCAGAATCACCGTGCCCAACAACAGATGTCGTTTCATCTCACACCCCCGACAATAGCAGCGGCAGTTCCCGCAGGCGCTGCCCGGTCAGGGCGAACACCGCGTTGGCCACCGCCGGCGCCGTGGGCGGCACACCGGCCTCGCCGATGCCGCCGGGTTTGTCGGTGCTCGGCACGATGTGCACCTCGACCACCGGCATTTCATTGAGCCGCAACACTTGATAATCGTGATAGTTGGACTGCACGACATGGCCGTCCTTGAGCGTCAGTTTGCTGTGCAGCGCCATGCCCAGGCCGAAGGTGATGCACGACTCCATCTGCGCCGCAATGCTCTGCGGGTTGACCGCAATTCCGCAGTCCACCGCGCAGACCACGCGATGCACGCGGATTGCCAGATTGTCCTGAGACACCTCGGCCACTTGCGCCACGTAACTGCCGAACGATTCGTGCACCGCCACGCCCAGCGCATGGCCGTCCGGCAGCGGGGCTTTCCAGTTGGCCTTCTCCACCGCCAGATTCAGCACGCCGAGATGCCGGGCGTGATCCTTGAGCAGCGTTCGTCGGTACTCCACCGGGTCCTTGCCCGCCGCCGTGGCCATTTCATCGATCAGCGACTCCATGACAAACGCGGTGTGGCTATGGCCCACCGAGCGCAGCCAGAGCACGTTGATCCCGGTGGTCGGCGAGTGCAGATCGACCTGATGATGGGCCAGTCCTTTGATGTACGGGCTGTCTGAAACGCCTTCGACCGACGTCTGGTCGACGCCGTTCTTGACCATGGTTTTCTCGAGCATGGTGCCGGCCATGATCGACTGCCCGACCAGCACATGCTGCCAGGCCAGCGGCATGCCGTCGGCGCCGAGGCCGATCTTCGCCTGATGCAGGAACATCGAGCGGTAGTAACCACCGCGAATATCGTCCTCACGCGACCACACGGTTTTCACCGGCATCGCGGCAGCCTTGGCCACTTGCACCGCTTCGGCGACAAAGTCCGAGGTCGGGTTGGCCCGCCGGCCGAAACCACCGCCGAGGAATTCGGTGTGGATCTCCACCTGCTCCGGCTTGAGCCCGGTGATCTTGCCGGCGACCATCTGATCCAGCGTCTGGAACTGGGTGCCGGTCCAGATCTCGCACTTGTCGGCGCTGATCTTCACCGTACAGTTGAGCGGTTCCATCGGCGCATGGGCCAGATACGGCACGCTGTATTCGACGTCGATTTTCTTCGCTGCCTTGCCGAAGTTGCCCTTGGCATCGCCGGCCTGCGCCGCCGAAGTGCCCGGCGTGGCCGCCAGTTTGCGGAAACTCGCCAACAGCTTTTCACTGCTCAGATCAGCGTTCGGCCCCAGGTCCCAATCGACCTTCAGCGCATCGCGACCGAGCTTCGCCGCCCAGTAATGCTCGGCGACCACGGCTACACCGGTCGGCACCTGCACCACTTTGTGCACGCCGGGGATCGCCAGCGCCTCAGCGCCTTCAAAGGATTTCACCGTGGCGCCGAACGCCGGCGCTCGGGCAACCATCGCGGTCATCAATCCCTCGAACTGCACGTCCATGCCGAACTTGGCGCGGCCGGTGATTTTTTCCGGGGTGTCGAGGCGTTTGGTGGGTTTGCCGATGACTTTCCAGTCCTTGGCTTCTTTAAAGGTGATCGACTTCGGATCCGGCACCGGCAGTTGCCCGGCGGCATCCGCCAGTTCGCCGTAGGTGGCGCGGTTGTCGCCGGCAATCACCACGCCGGATTCAGTGCGGATCGTCGACGGCGCCACGTTGAAACGCTTGGCCGCCGCCTCGATCAGCATCTGCCGCGCCGTGGCGCCCGCGAGTCGATATCGGTCGAATTCCATCCAGGTTGAAGTGGAGCCGCCGGTAATCTGCATCCCGCCAAAACCGGGCATGCCGTAATCGGCTGCCGAAGCTGGCGAGTGCTCGACGCGGATCTTCGACCAGTCGGCGTCCAGCTCTTCGGCGATCAACATGGTCAGGCCGGTCCAGATGCCCTGGCCCATTTCCGAATGGCCGAGCAGCACGGTGACGCTGTTGTCCGCTGCAATCCGCAGGAACGCGTTCGGCGCAAACACCTTGCCTTCATTCTCGGCCGCCATGGCAAAGCGGTTGCCGCCGGGCACCGCGAACGCCACCACCAGACCACCGCCAAGCACCGCACTGCCCTTGAGAAATCCGCGACGGGATACAGGACTGTTCATCACTCACCTCCCCTCGCTCAGCCGATGTCGGCGGCGCGTTTGACCGCCGCGCGGATTCTTGGATACGTGCCGCAGCGGCAGATATTGCCGGAGAGCGCCTGATCGATATCGCTGTCGGTGGGTTTGGGGATTTTCGCCAGCAACGCGGCGGCGGACATGATCTGCCCGGACTGGCAATAACCGCACTGCACCACGTCCAGTTCGGCCCAGGCCTGCTGCACCGGGTGCGAACCGTCGCTCGACAGGCCTTCGATGGTGAGGATTTTCTGGCCGTGAGCGACGGCCGTGGCCGGCGTGATACACGAGCGCAGCGGTGCGCCATCGACGTGCACGGTGCAGGCACCGCACTGGGCCATGCCGCATCCGAATTTGGTACCGGTCAGGTGCGCGACATCGCGCAGGACCCAGAGCAACGGCATGTCCGCAGGGACATCGAGCTCCTGATCCTTGCCATTGATGTTCAAGGTCAGCATCGGGGACTTCCTCAGACTCACGGTGTTCTGAAGGGCGCTGCTACGGCTCTCGATGGCCGTGCGCGCCTCGGCTTATCCCTTTCAGCTAAGCGCATTTTGACCCGACGACCAGCCGCTGCGACCACCGGTCATGCAGCACCGTTCGGGAATTCTTCGATCAAAGTGCCGACTTTGCTCCTACAGTTGATTCCGGTTGTCATCGCAAGACCTGCCCCTTCACACTTTCCAGGAGTCGCGAACATGGGATATGTCACAACGAAAGACGGCGTCGAAATCTTCTACAAGGACTGGGGCCCGAAAGACGCCCCGGTGATTCACTTCCACCACGGCTGGCCGCTCAGCGCGGACGACTGGGATGCACAGATGCTGTTCTTCCTGACGCAAGGCTTCCGGGTCGTGGCCCATGATCGACGGGGGCACGGGCGTTCGAGCCAGGTCTGGGACGGTCACGACATGGATCATTACGCCGACGATGTGGCGGCGGTGGTCAATCATCTGGGGACGCAGAAAGCCGTGCATGTCGGTCACTCCACCGGGGGCGGCGAAGTGATCCATTACATCGCCCGGCATGGCGAGGATCGGGTCTCCAAGGCCGCGATCATCAGCGCCGTACCGCCGCTGATGGTGAAGACCGAAAGCAGCCCCGGTGGTTTGCCCAAATCGGTGTTCGACGATCTTCAGGCGCAACTGGCGGCCAATCGCTCGCAGTTCTATCACGACGTGCCGGCTGGCCCGTTCTACGGCTACAACCGCCCCGGCGCCAAACCTTCGGAAGCGGTGGTCCTGAACTGGTGGCGCCAAGGCATGATGGGCGGCGCCAAGGCCCACTACGACGGGATCGTTGCGTTCTCGCAGACCGACTTCACGGCCGACCTGAAAAGCATCTCGATCCCGGTGCTGGTGATGCACGGCGACGACGACCAGATCGTGCCCTATGAAAATGCCGGCGTGCTGTCGGCGAAACTGCTGAAAAACAGCACGCTGAAGATTTATCCGGGCTTCCCCCACGGGATGCCGACCACCGAGGCACCGACGATCAACGCGGATCTGCTGGCGTTCATTCGCGGCTGATCATATCGTCCGGGGTCAGGTGCCCTGCCTGACCCCGGCTACTCTTCGGTTCGCCCCGTTCCTTCGCGATCACGCACATAATGTCTGGCCAATGGAAAGGCCGGCAGCCACGACTCGCGACGCACCGTCCACAGCTCATAGGTCGGCTGGCATTGATCCGGTGCATCCAGCGCACCGAGATTGACCTCGACTTCATCGCCACTGCGACCGAACACCGACGAACCACAGCGCGGACAGAAATGCCGCCCCGCATAGTCATGGGTCTCGCCAGTAATCGTCACCGCCGCCTCGGGAAAGATCGCCGACGCGGCGAACAGCGCGCCATGGTGTTTGCGGCAATCCAGACAATGGCAAACGCCAATCCTGTAGGGCCGCCCTGACGCCTCGATCCGCACTTCGCCGCACAGACAACCGCCGGTCAATCGGTCCATGGGACACCTCGTCTGAAAATGGAATATCCGGTGAGTGAAAATAGCAGCCCAATGGGGGAACGCTTACAATCGTGGCCCATTAATACTATTCAGGCAGAACCGTTCTTTCATGGCGCTCGATCCTCTCACGATGCTCACCATTTCCACCGCCCTGGCCGCGGCGGCCGCCCTGTATCTGGCGGTCGAATGGCGCAGCATCCGCGAACCTTCCCTGCTGTTCTGGAGCGCCGGTTTCGCCACCATCACCGTCGGCTCGAGCCTGGCCCTGTTGCGCGCCAATGGTTATCCGCTGATCGGCATCTGGTTCGCCAACGGCTTGCTGGTAGTTGCGCACTGGCTGTTTCTGCTGGGGGTCGCGCGATTTACGCAGAGACGGTTGTCGCGGGCCTGGTACTTGATGTTCCTGCTTTGGCTTTCGTTGCTGCTGTTACCCGAAGATCCGTCGTGGTCGAAGATCATGCTTATGGCCAACTCGCTGCTGGTGGCCGCGTTGATGCTGCGGGCCAGCCTGTTGCTGCGCCCGCACGGCAAATCGTTGAGCGTCGGCGCAGTGCAGTTGCGTTATGTGCTGCTGATCCACGGCGCGTTCTATTTCGCCAAGGCGATCATCGCCGTGATTCCCGGCACGCTGATCGATCTGGCGTCGCTGCGTGGCGAAATCATTCAGATTTCCCTGGTCGAGGGCGCGATGGCGATCATGCTGATCGCGCTGTCGATGACCGGCACCGAGCGCTATCGCCGGGAAAAGCAGATTGCCGAACTGGCCGCCCGGGATCCGCTGACCGCGCTGTACAACCGCCGCGCCCTCGAAGTCCGCGCACCGCGTCTGCTCGATGAAGTCTCCAGCGCCCGCCCTGGCGCGCTGCTACTGATCGACATCGACAACTTCAAACTGATCAACGACCTGTACGGCCACACCGCCGGCGACCGCTTGCTCATCGCCCTCAGCGAAATGATCCGCGCGGTGCTGCCCAAAGGCGCATTGGCGGCACGGCTGGGCGGTGACGAATTCGTCATGTTGTTGGGCGATGCGTCCCACGCACAGATCATGGTGCTGGGCAGCGCGCTGCGTGAGCAGTTTCAGCAGATGACTTCCCAGACCTATACCACCCCGCAGGCGGTTACCCTGAGTATCGGCGCCAAGGTGTTCGATCAGCCGCCGGCCAGCCTTGCGGCGTTGATCGAGCAAGGTGACAGCGCGCTCTACGAATCCAAGCGCGGCGGACGCAACCGGATTCAACTGGCCGACTACACCTGACCTATCCTTGCCTGCATCCCGTAACGTCGGAGTTCGCAATGTCCTCGCCTGAATCCACCCTCCTCCAGAGCTGGCACCACAACGCCCTGGCCTGGACCGAAGCCGTGCGCAGCGGCGCCATCGAGAGTCGCCGGCAGGTCACCGATCAGGCCATTCTGCTGGCGGTGATGGGGCGTCAGCCGGAGCGCGTGCTCGATCTGGGATGCGGTGAGGGCTGGCTGTTGCGGGCGCTGGCCGAGCGAGGATTTGACGCAGTCGGCGTGGACGGCGATGCGACGCTGGTCGAGGCCGCGCGGGTGGCCGGTTCATCGCCCGTGCATGTCGCCAGCTACGAAGAACTGGTTGAGGCAAAGGTCGACATCGGCCGCGACTACGATCTGATCTGCGCCAACTTTTCCCTGCTGCATCAGGACATCATTCCGCTGCTCGCGGCGATGAATGCCCTGCTCGTGCCGGGCGGTGCGCTGGTGATCCAGACGCTGCATCCGTGGTCGGTGGCAACGGGTGATTATCAAGATGGCTGGCGGGAAGAAACCTTCGACGGGTTCCAGGGCAAATGGCAGCCGATGCCATGGTATTTCCGCACCTTGTCCAGTTGGCTGAATGCGCTGGACATGGCCGGCCTGCAGTTGACCGGCCTGCGCGAACCGCAGCATCCGCAAAGCCCGGTGCCGCAGTCGTTGTTGATGATTGCCGAGCGTCGCGCTTAAAACGCTTAGAGCCTCGGCTGGAGCAGAATCCCGGTGTAGTGCCGCAAAAACAGCGCGAACCCCGCGCACCAGAGCACCACCGACAGCCCCAGCCCCAGACTGGAAAACGGCACCAGCAACACCCGGCAACCCGCCGCAATCAGCACCAGCGCAAAGCCCGACACCATGCCTTTCGAGGGCTGCAACAACCGGCCGGTATGCCCAAGGCTGACCCGCGCGATCATCGCCAGAATCAACCCGCCCACCCCGCCCACCGCCAGTGCATGGGTCGCCAGGCTTTGCTGGCCGATCAAGCCGAGATGCCACAGCGCCATGGCCCAGGTTGCCAATGCCATCCAAACGTAAGCCAGGTACAGCGACCAGAGCAGCGGCACGCGCCACATCCCGCGATCATGCCAGCGGATCAGCCGCATCAACTGCAAACTGCCGGTCAGCACGAACAGGCCTGCCAGCCATAGTCGGGGCGAATCATTGAGGCCTGCCGTAAAAGTGACAGCGGTCAGCAGGCTGCCGATCAGCAGCAAACGGGTTGGCAGTGGATTGGCAGCAGGCGCCGGTGGACGGTTCAAGCCGCGCTGGATAAAGAACGGAATCACTCGCCCACCGATCACGGTCATCAGCGCCGCCACCAGCCACAACGCGCCCAGCACACCCTGGCGTTGCAGGCCGGCGTCGTCGTTGTAAAGGCCGATCAAAGTCAGTGCCTGACAACCCGCCATCAACCCAAGCACCAACACAATCGGGTAGTTGTCACGTTTGCGGGCGGCGACCAGATCCCGTCCCAGCATCACTGCCAGCAGCGGTAGAAACCCCCATTGCAGCGCCAGAATCAGTCCGGTCGGCAACGGCAGCCACCAGGCCACACGCCCGAGCAGCCAGACCGACACCAACGCGATCAGCGCCCCGCCGCGCACGCCGGGAATCCCGGTCCAGTTGGGCACCGCCGTCAGCAGAAACCCGGCAACGATCGCCGCCGCGAAACCGAAGGGCATTTCATGCCGATGCCAGGCGAGCATGCCGCCCGCCGGTTGCAGGTCGAACCAATGGCCGTAAAGCCACAAGCCCCAGATCAGGATCGCCAGCGCGGCGAATCCGGCCCCGGCCAGAAACAGCGGCCGGAAGCCCAGGCTGAACAGCGGTGCATCAGCGAGTCTGCGCATGTTCAAGCCACTACGGCGGCGTGATGCCGGCCCAGCCGATATTGAGACAGGAGCCGCATCACGTAGCCGATTTTCAGCAGTGTCGGGCCGATGATGGTCATGGCATGCATCGCCACCAGCAGCGCAATCGGCATGTGGCCCTGATAGAGGTAGGCGCCGTAGATGCCTGCCAGCAGCATCACCAGACCGGCGACGAGGATCTTGCTCGACAGGTGCAGAACGTTCAGCGGATTCTCGAAGAAAGTGAACATGTTTCGTACTCCTGAGCGGATCAGTTTGTACGTAAAGCAATTCAACTTGCGTGCCAGATTTCCAGCCCAGCAAAATCAATCAGTTACGAAAATACGAGTCAATTTGACACAAGCACGTAAGAGTCTTTTTGACACCCACGAAAGTCAATACGACTACACCCCACTTTAACAACAGCCAACCACTCGACCCATGGCGCTGCCAGCTGATCACAGACTGACTACTCTGTTATCCAGCGTGTCTAACCTGCCGAGGATGACTGCCATGCAACGCTTTCAAAAGCTGACTCCGTGCCTGTGGTTCGACGATCAGGCGGAAGCTGCGGCGAAGTTTTACTGCTCGATCTTCGACCACTCGAAAATCACCGCCCTGACCCACTACAGCAAGGTCGGCCAGGAATTCCACGGCCGCCCCGAGGGCTCGGTGATGACCGTCAGTTTCGAACTCGACGGCCACACCTTTACCGGACTCAATGGCGGGCCGGTGTTCAAGTTCAATGAGGCAATTTCGTTTCAGGTCAATTGCCAGAACCAGGAAGAAGTCGACCATTTCTGGGGCAACCTCAGCTCGGGGGGGCCGGTGGAAGCGCAGCAATGCGGCTGGCTCAAGGACAAGTTTGGCGTGTCGTGGCAGATCGTGCCGGTGGCGTTCATGCACATGGTGACCGACGCCGACCAGACCAAAGCCCAACGGGCGATGCAGGCCATGTTCGGCATGAAAAAGCTCGACATCGCCGAACTCGAGCGAGCCTTCGCCGGCCAGAGCTAATACACTCGGGCACTGGCCTGCCGAGAACCCAACGATGAAACACGCTGCCGCCAAGAACTCCGAACAAGCCCCGCGCTTCTGGCGCGACGACGCCCTGCCCTTCATCGAAGCGCGGGCCATCGCCGACGGGCGTGAGGTCTGCTATTCACGGCACTCCCACGCGCATTTCTCCATCGGCGCGATCACCGCCGGGCGCAGCACCTACGTGCATGAGCAATCATCTTTCGAAGTGACGGCCGGCACCGTGGTGCTGATGAATCCGGGGGACGTCCACGCGTGCAACCCGATCGATGATCAGCCGTGGTCGTATTTGATGTTGTATGTGGAAACGCCGTGGCTGACAGATTTGCAGCATCAGCTGGGGTTCAGTGCGGAGCTTGAGTTTCGGCGGTTTTCCGATACCCATTTGAATGACGCCCGCCTGTTTCACGACTTGAATGCGTTGTACGCAGTGTTGGTCGACGAGCAGCAAGACGTCCTTTGCAAACAGAGCGCTGCGGTGGAGTTTTTCAGCGACCTGCAACTGCGCCTGAACCCTATCGAACAATCTGTACGAGAGCCGAACTTCAAACTCGAACGCGCCGCCGACTTCATTCGCCAGCATTGCACCGACCTGCTCAGCCTCGACGACATCTGCGCCGCCGCTGAACTGTCGCCGTCGTACCTGATCCGCGCCTTCAAACAGCATTACGGCATGACGCCCCATGCGTTTTTGGTGAACCAGCGTATTCAGTTCGCCCGTGAGTGTTTACGGCGTGGGCAGTTGATTGCGGATGTGGCGCTAGAGGCGGGGTTTGCCGATCAGGCGCATTTTCAGCGGGCGTTCAAGCAGCATCTGGCGGCTACGCCGGGGCAGTATCGGGGGTAAAAGCAAAAACGGCCTGCAATGGGCCGTTTCGGTTTAATTCTACATACCCGGAAAGATATACATATTTATCGCCAACAGTGCTTCAGGCCTTTAAAAACAGCCACCCCTCTCATTCACGCCACCACAAAGAAACACTTCGAACATTAATCCACGCCAACTTTTCGCCTTGGCGCCTTACTCTAAAAACCTGTCTGCCGCACAAACACGACAATCAATAAACAACCACCACATTTCATTTATTTCGCTATCAGAGAATGGATTCTGAATCATGAAGCCAATAGACAACTATGCTTACGACTCCAAAAACACACTTCAGAAGAAGACAGTAAGCCAGACCATTGCAAACTTTATCGGTGATAAATACGCCATTGAACGTCTTGGCTGGAAATGTAACGAAATCCTTGTTCCGTGCGTGGAGGACAGCGCGTTCGACCAAATCCACCGCAGCGGCAAAGTTTCGCTTTCCATACTGCTGCGCCACGACGACTTTCACTTTGTCCGCGCTCGCCGCAAGATCCCGGAAAACGCGATTTTTCTGCTGAATGAGAATGGCCGGCTCTACTTCAGCCATCGAAACATGGTCTCCAGCAACGACCGGCCCGCTACCCCGTTTGTATCTCCGCAGGAGATCACCGCCGACGTCGCGGGTCTGGCGGATTTCGACGACAACCTTCCGCTATTGGCCAAGGTCGCCGCCTCCAGTGGCGGCTGGATCATTACAGGAGACGAAGTTACGGTCGGCCAGTGGCTGCGTTTCAACGGGCTGCAAGTGCCGGACAACGAACAAGACACCCGCAACCTGCTCGACCTGTTGAATTTCTCGACATTGCCCGAGCCACCGAAGTACGGAAACTATTGGCAACTTCTGGACGCCCCCGACGAGTCGCCGTTCAAACTTGAGGGAAACAACCGGGCAATCATTCTTGATCTGATACAAAGTTGCACGCTGGATTTTGAGGCCATCGTCAATGGCCTCGGCAGACGAGTGCAGATTGAAGGCACGCCGGGCGATGGCGCTATAACCAGCACGGACTATCGCCTGCAGCAATTGATCGAAAGTGCGGCATCCCGGCACGGACAGTACTATCTTTCCAAACTTGGATGGCTCACTGAAGCAGCCGCAAAACAACAATCGACTGAACTCATGGAGCAACTGGCGGTTGCCGTGATACTGCTTGACCTGGACCCGGCGCTCGATATTGCCAACACCCACTTCGCCGGTTTCGACCTGTATTCCAAAGGTTACTTCAAACAGCGTCCGGCCCAGGTTCGAACAGACCTGGAAGCGCATCTGATCAAGAACCTTCACGTCGAACCTTCGCTTGCCCCACTGGTGACGCAGATGATTCTGGCAGGCATGGCGCCGGAGTATCTCTTCACCGACTGGCCGTCCAGCCTGCAGATGGGGACGCCGGCCTGGGTGATCGCTACGCAGGCTGTGCATCTGGTCGAAGCACTGGTTCCCGGCACCAGCCGCAAAATGACCTATCAACATCTGATGGGATTCAGCCAGTCGACGAAATCCCTCGCGCCACTGGCAGCTTTGCAAGCCGAAGGCTCGGTGGATCCGGTGGTGACCTGGGCCTGGATGAACGGCCTCATCACGCGAGATGCGCAAGGCAATCTCGACGCAAAAGAAATCGAGCGCGCCACGCTCGAATACGATCAATACATCGCCATGATGCTGGAAGCCGCCGAACGGTTTTCCAGGCCGTTGCCCGATCGCATACAGCTCGCATTGCAAGAATTGAAGTCCCAGGAACGGGATTGTGACCCCGATGAACTGCTGGTCAAACATCGCGGCAGTGGCGGTGGCGCGGGCCGTAAAGTGTCGGTGCTGGACCTGTACATGGGTGACGAGCTTCACACCAAGGACTGGGATCGTCTCAAAGGCACCAGCATCTATAAATCCTTTCCTGAACTGCCTTTTCTGTTTCCCGTTGCCGACCTCTACGAAACCGCGACCTCCAGTCACTTCGACGCCGTTCTCGGTGGGCTGGCGCGCAACATCCAGATCGCCATTTCACAGGTGCTCCCGGAGGATGCGGCGTCCATTGAATACGGGGCGATCGGTGTCTATTGCGTTCAGAAGATGAACTACAAGCCGGCGAGAACCAACGGTCGCGGCGGCGTCAGCCCTGCAAGATACATTCCGGGAGAAACCGGGCGTTACGGGGTCATTCTCTGCGTACAACTCGGTTACGCCATCAAATGCTTCGAGCTGTTTGCGCTCCGGATGGAGTGTCGGTACAACCCGGAGCTTGAAGCATTCTTCGAGCCACTGGTTTCCGGAAGTTTCTTCAAGCTCGACACTCGGTTCACCGATCAGGAAGAGCTTGAAAAAGCCCCCGTTGATCTGCAGGCCTACCTACAAAACGTCGCCCCCAGGGCCAGCATCAAATCCAGAATTCAGGTGCGCAAGATCGGTGTGCTGGAAGCGCCCCGCGAGCGCAGCGATGGCACACCTCTTTATCGCTCTCCTCGCATGGAAATCCTGAGCCGGATGATCGCCGAGAAAAATCCGTACATCACCGAGCAGGAAATCCACCAACTGGGCCTGCAGCAAACCGTACGGGAGAAGGCGATTGAAAAGACCGATGCCATCTTCAATATGATTCTCAACCTGATCATTCCCTTCAAGAGCTGTGTGGAAGGGCTGACTTCCGGGGATCCGAAGAAACACGGTGGCGCAATCTTCGACTGCATTGTCGATGCCGTCGTACTGGCGATGACCATTTTCGCCGCACCTGTGGCAATCGCTGCCGCCGCCAGCAAAGCCGCGAGCATCGCCGGTAAACTGCTGTCGGCCTCGCGGATTCTGGCAAGCGCAGCCCTCAGCCTGTTCAACCCTTTGTCGGGCTTGCCGCAACTGCTCAAGGCCGGAGGCAAATTACTCGGCCGAGGCGTCGCGAAGCTGAGTGGACATGCCCTATCGCTGGCACATCAGGCCAAGCAGCAACTCAGGTTCCTGACCGGCGCAAACAGTTACGACCTGCTCAAAGTGATTGATCACACCGGCTCGGCAACCCACGCGCGGATGTCGCTGGACACGATTTCACATGCTCGGGCGCTGCTGAAAAGCGATGCCATCGAAACCGCTCAACACATCGTCACGCGCTTGAGCGACAAGCACTTCAAGTTGCCCAAAGGGGCTACCGAAACGGAATTGCGCCATCTTGCGAACAACGCCGTGAAGGAAACGGCGTACCAGTCGAAACAGGCAGTTGATCTGGAGTCGCTGATCGGTCGCAAGGCTTTGGAAGAACTGACGGAAGCGTTCATCAAGGGCCACCCCGTCCAGCTCAACGATGCGCGCAGCACGGCGCAGGGTTACACCGAAACGCTGGCAGTCCTGTACGAACTCGAGAGCAAAAAAGCCCGATTCATGACGGGCTATCAGCAAGACATTCTGAAACTGGATTTGGGCAAACCACCCTACAACGACGTCATGCCCGATTCGCTGTTCAACCCGCAGGGGTTCACCGATCCTTCACAACGTGCGACCGCCTGGATGTTGAAAGGCTCGACCTCCAACGGCAACGACTTCGAAAACATCCTTGGCGTATTGCGCGAATACACCGCGAACAAGGCCTCCCTGACCGATCCGAACGTGATCAGGGAGATTCATCGCAAACTTGTGCCGGAAGCTGTAGGGCGCGTGCGCGACGCCGGCGCACCGACCAAGTACGGCAGCAGCCCGACTGGATTCGCCTTGCTCGAGCAGCACCTGAAAAACCTGGACCCGAAACATCCGCACTTCGATAAACAAGTGCTGGGGGCTGTGGTCGGTTTTCAGGGGTTCGGTGATGGCAACGGCCGTACGGCCAGCGCTTTGTATTCGATCAGCCAACTGCGCGAAAACCGCTTCACGGCCATGCCACCCCATGTGTTCAGGGAGCTCAACGGCATTTTCTAAGGGATTTCGCATGAATTGAACTCAGGTCCGTACTCCGTTTGCCGGGGTACGGATCAGGGCAGCAGCAAATACCCCGCACTCACCGCCAACAGCAACGCCATCACCCGGTTGAACAAGCGCATCCCCGCCGGATTTTGCAGATAACCGCGCAAAAACGTCCCGGCATACACCCAGCACCCCACCGACAGATAACAAATCACCAGATACACCGCCGCAAACTGCCACACCAGCCGCGCCTCGCCATCGGCGACAAACGCGCCCATCCCCGCCACGCAGGCCAACCAGGCCTTGGGGTTGAGCCATTGCATCACCGCGCCATACAGCATCGATGGCGCACGTCCCGATTCGCCTGCATTCAACCGGCCGTCATCGGTAGCCAGTTTCCACGCCATGAACAGCAGAAACGCCACCCCGGCCAGTTGCACCACGCGGGTCAGCGAGGGCCACAGTTTCAGTACTTCGTGCAGCCCCAGTCCCATCAACACCAGCAACAGCACAAACCCCAGCGTCGCCCCGGCTACATGCCGCTGGCTGGCGCGAAAGCCGAACTGCGCCCCCGAACTCAACGCCACGATATTCACCGGCCCCGGAGTAATGGACGCGGCCAGGGCAAACGCCGCCATCGACACAATCAGACTCATCGCACACCTGCTTCAAATCGAGGAACAAGGCGCTCACAGTAGCCAGCACACACCGGGTGGTATTGAAGGAAATTACCCCCGCTCGCGCAGACCCACTACGCTCTGGCTATGCAAACACTTTTGACCAGGAAGTCTGCCCTCGATGATCTTGATTCTGCTGCCCTCTGCCGATTACGACCCCACCGAAAGCAGCGTGCCCTGGCAGGCACTGCGCAACGCGGGCATTGAAGTACGTTTTGCCACACCGCAAGGCTTGCCCGCCCATGCCGATCCACGGTTGGTGGATATCGGCTTCGGCCTGTTGAGTTCGATGCTGATGACGCGCAAGGCCGATCTGGACACCTACACACAGATGATCGAGTCCGATGCGTTTCGCCAGCCGCTGGCGTATGCCGATGTCGACACGAAACAATTTGACGGGCTGCTGATACCCGGTGGTCATGCCAAGGGGATGCGCACGCTGCTGGAATCGACGCAGGCTCAGCAGATCGCCCTGCAATTTTTCAAGGCAGAAAAACCCGTGGCGGCGGTGTGTCATGGCGTGTTGTTGCTGGCGCGCACGCTCGATCCCGACACCGGGCGTTCGGTGTTGTTCGGGCGCAAGGTCACGGCACTGCTGGCGGCAACCATGGAGTTGCCGGCGTGGCTGATGACCGCTGCGTGGCTGGGGCGCTACTACCGCACCTACAAGCAGACCGTCGAAGCGGAAGTGAAGACCGTTCTGGCCAGCAAATCCGACTTCATACGCGGCCCGCTGATCGCCAAACGCGATGGCGCGAATAAACTTCAAACGGGATTTGTGGTGCGCGACGGCCAGCTGCTGACAGCGCGCTGGCCCGGCGACTGCCATCGATTCGCCGCAGAATGGGTGGCCATGTTGCAGGCCACCCAACGCTGATCGGCTGTTTCAGTCCTGACGCGGCACGGTGAAGCGGAACTCACTGCCCTGCCCCGGCTCACTCTCGGCCACGATCCGCCCGCCATGGGCCTCGACGATGCCTTGCGTGATGTACAGGCCCAGCCCGGTGCCGTTCGGATTGCCTTCCTTCACCGTCCAGTAACGGTCGAACACGTGCGGCAAGTGATCCTTGGGAATGCCTTCGCCGCTGTCGCGGACCGTGAAGACGATGTCGTCGCCAACCGATTTGGCATACACATCGACCGTACCCAGACGCGGAGTGAACTTGATCGCGTTGCCGACCAGATTCGACAGCACCTGAAACAACCGCTCCGGGTCGGCGTGGATGCTCAGGTCGGGATCGGCCTCGAACGAGATGCTGATGTCCTTGTCCAGCGCCAGCGGTGCGAGCAGTGATTGCGCCTCTTCGAACATCTGCGCGACATCGAGTTTCTGCGGCGCGATGGTGTAGCGGCCGGCGTCGATTTTCGAGGTGTCGAGCAAGTCTTCCAGCAGCGTGTTCATGCGCCCGGCGGCTTGCTGCATGGTATCGATGGCGGTCGAGATGCGCCGCGAAGTGTGCGGCCCGTCCGAGCTGAAAGCCTTTTGCATCATGCCGCAGAGCATCGAGATCACGGTCATCGGGTTGCGCAGGTCGTGGGACACCACCGCCACCAGTTCGTCGCGGGCGCGCACCGCTTCCTGCTCGCGGCGCACCTGACGGGCCAGGTCATTTTCCAGCGCCGAGCGACGCAGGTCGTTGGCGGCAAACAGATCGCCGTGGCTCCACTTGGTGGAAATCCCGGCCATCTCGACCTTCCAGATTTCGAACGAAGTACGCGGCCGCAGGCGCAGGCCGGCGTCGGAGTTTTCCAAATCCAGCGGCTTGCGCGGGTCGCCGCTCCAGTTGATGTTCTCTTTGACTTCGGGGCGGAACCACAGCACGCCGTTGTCCACCGGTTTCGGCAGGCTCATGGCGAGCACACCGCTGGCGACCTGCTGATACTGCGCAGCCGGCGGATAAACGCTGGCCAGGTGATGACTGGCAAACACCGGCTCGCCACGCTCCTGCAACCACTTGTGCAGGGCACGAATTTCTTCCGGCTCCGGGCAGTTGCCGTAGCGGTGCAATTGCTTGTCTTCGATGATCGCGATGCCGCCGGCATTGGCCAGCGCCATCAGGACTTGTGGCTGGTTGGCCAAACCATCGAATACGTTCTGTGGCGAATCGATCATCGCCTGATTGAGCAGCGCCAGCGCTTCAACCTTTTCCTCCCGTTGACGGCTGACTTCCAATGCCTCCATCGCGCTGATCTGCAATGACAGCACCTGGCCGATGGTCTGGCACGCGGTGCGCAATTCATGCGGTACATGCAGCGGCTGGCGATTGCCGCAACTGATCAGGCCCCAGAGCTTGTCGCCCTTGAGCAGGGAAATGCTCATCGAGGACAGCACGCCCATGTTCTTCATGTACTGGCAGTGGATCGGCGACACGCTGCGCAATGTGGCGAAGCTCAGGTCCAGCGGTGTCTGGGTGTCCGGGCGCAACTTGGGCACCAGCGGCACCGGTTGGTAGTCGGCATTCGGAATGATCCGCAGCCAGTTGGTGCGGTACAGCTCGCGGGCCTGCTCGGGGATGTCGGAGGCCGGGAAAAACAGGCCGTTGAAGACTTCCATCGACGGGTCGGACGCTTCGGCGATGACCTGACCGTGGCCCTCCTCTTCGAAGCGATAGATCAGCACCCGGTCGTAACCGGTCATGGCCTGGATTTCCCTGACGCTGATGTCGTACAGCGCCTGCAGGCTCTGAGCCTTTTGCAGGCGCGCGAGCATCCGTCCCAAGTGGGTTTCGGTGCCGGCGACGTTACGCGGCTGGAAGTTCTCGACGTGGATTTCCAGCTCCAGGATCAGCACATCCTGATGCCGGTGCAGCAAACCTTCGAACGCTGTGCCGTTGAGGCGAAAGTGCAGCGGCGGCGCATCGGACAAGGCCGGTTGCTGCAAGGCCTCGCGAACCTGCGCGGCATGAGCATCGCCGATCAGGCTTTGCAGTGGCTGGCCGATCAGCTCTTGCGCCGGTCGCGCGAGCAAGGTCTCGACGTTGGCGCTGATCTGGATGATCGAAAGGTCCGGCTCGCTCAGGGTCAGCAGCAAACCGTGCGGCTGGATCGCGCCGGGAAAGCGGATCGGCTCGTCGGCGCAGTTGGCCAGCAACTCTTCAAAGGCTTCTTTGTCTTGCGGGGTCATACCAGAACCTCCTGGCTTTCGAGCCAGCGCTCGAAACAGCTGAATGTAGTGTGGGCGGCCGCCACGACGGCTTCACGCTCGTCGGCGTCCATCGGGCGACTGCCCAGGTATTCGATGAAATCGCGCCAGCGCCGGCCGGTGGCAGCGCCGTAGATGTCCAGAAACGCTGCACCGTTGTCCGCGTCCAGGCTCAGTCGTGCGGCGATTTCCCGGCGCAGGATCTGTCCGCCGAGGGTTGCGCCTTCCAGCACGTACAGCACGCCCAGGCAGGCGGCGGCGGAGTCGATGGCGGGCAACTGGCGGCAGAGCGAAAACGCTCCACCATTCGCGCCCAACGCTTGCAGATCGCGTTGCAGGGTCGGCGCCTTGAGGCGCGAAACCAGATCGAAATCGGCGGGGATCTCGCCGCTGCCCTGCAACGCAGCCTCCAGTGGCTGATAGAAGCCGTAATAGGCGCGCATCAATCGCTCGAAAGCCTGCAGATCAAGGGTGTCGGAGAAGAAAGGAAGGCGTTTTTCCAGAGCAATGTGCAGTTCGGCCGTGCCGGCGCGCAGGTCCTGCAACACCGGTGGTACATGAACCTCGCGGGCCTTTGCTTGCATGTAGTCGCTCGTACAGTGGGCCGCCTGGGGCCATGGGGGAATGGAAAAGCATTGCGCGAAAGCTTACACGGCAATTGTCCTTTCTGACCCGCCAGATGATTTTTTTTCTGGCGGATTCATCACCCTGTGACGAATTCAGAGTTGACGGGACGGCAGAAAGTTCGAACGGATTTACGCCCGACCGTCGCTGTACCGCGACTCTGCCGCCTGACTGTACGGTTCAGGCCCGCACGCCCGCGTGATAAAAATAGCGCTCCCGTCACCGGAGCCCGCACCATGGATCTCGCCACCCTCTCCCTGTTTCTGCCCGCCTGTTTCGCCTTGAACATGGCGCCGGGGCCGAACAACCTGCTGTCGGTCAGCAACGCCACCCGCTACGGCTATCGTCGCGCCTGCGTGGCGGGTGTCGGTCGTCTGCTGGCGTTTGCCGGGATGATCGCCCTTGCGGCGGCGGGGCTGGCAGTGGTGCTGCAAACGTCGGAACTGTTGTTCTACGGGATCAAGATTGTCGGCGCGGGGTATCTGCTGTATCTGGCGTGGCAGCTGTGGCGGGCCAATCCTGCCGCCGAAGACGCTGTGGCGGCGCCCGCGAACGGGCTTCTGGCCCTGGCGCGTCAGGAGTTTTTAGTGGCGGCGGGCAATCCCAAGGCAATTCTTATATTCACCGCTTTTCTGCCGCAATTCGTCGACCCGACCCGCGCCATCACCCCGCAGTTCATGCTGCTGGGCGTGCTGTTCCTGCTGCTGGAATGGATCGCCATCAGCGCCTACGCCTACATGGGCCTGCATATGCGCCGCTGGTTCGCCGAGCCGCGCGGCAAACGGATTTTCAACCGTTGCTGCGCGGGGTTACTGTCGGCGGCGGCTTCGGTGTTGCTGATGGCCAAGCGGGCCTAAGCTTCGGGCGGGCCTTTGAGTTCGACCTGATTGCCGTCCGGGTCGAAGCAGTACAGCGACAGGCCGTAGCCCTCGGCGCCAAAACGGGTGGCGGCTTTTTCGACGGTCAGGCCGCAGGCTTGCAAATGGCTGACCAGTGCCGCTTCATCGAACGGCTCGATGCGCAGGCAGAAGTGATCGACGTTGCGCCGTTCGCTTCCGGCAGCAGCACCGCCCTTGCGGCCGATTTCCCCGTCGAGGTCGACCAGATCGATCATCGACGTGCCGGCGCGCAGGTGCACCAGGCCGAACTTTTCGTTGCGTTTGACCACTTCGGCGCCGAAGACCCGGTGGTAGAAATCAATGCTGCGTTGCAGATCGGCGACGCGCAGCACGATGTGATCGATGTGTTGAATCATGAACGGTGGCATACCTTCATTTCCCGAGTTGTAGCGACCCGATCACTGTAGTGCAGCGGCCCGAAAATTCACTGTCGATTTTTCGGTGGAGCCATCGAATAACTGGTTTTATCCTCGGCCCATGAACATACAGACCGCTGTCCTGCCCCCTCACGCCGAAATGGTTCGCGCCATGCTCGCAAGCGATACTGCCTATGAAGGCGTGTTCTTCACGGCCGTGAAAACCACCGGGATCTTTTGCCGCCCTACCTGCACGGCGCGCAAGCCGAAACCGGAAAACGTCGAGTTCTTCGCCCACGCTGACGAATGCCTGTCCGCCGGTTATCGCGCCTGCTTGCGCTGTAAACCGCTGGACGCTGCGGCCATCGCCCCGGACTGGGTGCAACGGCTGCTCAAGGCCGTCGACGCCGATTCGGAGATGCGCTGGAGCGATGCGCAATTGCTCGCCGAGGGCATCGAACCGCTGAAGCTGCGGCGTTGGTTCAAACAGCATTTCGGCATGACTTTCCATGCGTGGCTGCGCACCCGGCGGCTCGGTGTGGCATTGGGCGGGATCAAGCAAGGCACGTCCATCGATCACGCGGCGTTCGATTCCGGCTATGAATCCCTCAGCGGTTTTCGCGATGCGTTTCAGAAGTCGTTCCACATCACGCCGGGACGCGCGGCATCCAGCGAGCCGTTGCTGTTCACCCGCCTGACCACGCCGTTGGGGCCGATGATCGCCATGGCAGAACGACGCGGGCTGGTATTGCTGGAGTTTCTCGACCGTCCGGCGCTGACCCGAGAAGTTGAAGAATTGCAGAACCGCTACGGCTACGTGGTCGCACCGGGGCACAACGCGCATTTGCAGCAGATCGAAAACGAGCTGGCGCTGTACTTCGCCGGCAAGCTGAGCGAATTCAGCGTGCCGCTGCACCTGCCCGGCAGCGAGTTTGCCCGGCAAGTCTGGAGCGAACTGCGGCAAATCCCCTACGGCCACACCAGCACTTACGGCACCATCGCCGCACGACTGGGCAAACCCGGCGCCAGTCGCGCGGTGGGTCTGGCCAACGGGCACAATCGGCTCTCGATTGTCGTGCCGTGCCATCGGGTGATCGGTGCGGACGGCTCATTGACCGGCTATGGTGGTGGGCAACCGCGCAAGGCGTTCTTGCTCCGGCTGGAAAACGCCGCCGTGCAGCTCACGCAACCACTGGCTTTCTGAAACCGACAAGAAGGGATCTCGATGAACGCGCTCGACACTCAGTTTCACCAGTTGCACCACGATGGCCTGCTGATCCTGACCAACGTCGCCGACGCCACGGGTGCGCGGCTGGTCGAGCAACTGGGTGGCAAAGCCGTCGCCACCAGCAGCGCCGCTGTCGCCTGGGCCCACGGTTACCCGGACGGCAACACCCTGCCGCTGGAGCGTTTGATCAGCACCGTGGAATCGATTGCCCGAGTCATCAAGGTGCCGTTGAGCGTGGACATCGAGGCCGGTTATTCCGATGACCTCGACCGGGTCGCCGAATTGATCGATGCGGTCATCGCGGCAGGTGCGGTCGGGATCAATATCGAAGACGGCAGCGGCACGCCGGAACTGCTGGTGCGCAAGATCGAAGTCGCGCGGCAAGTGGCCGAGAGGCGCAATGTGAAGCTGTTCATCAACGCCCGCACCGACGTTTACCTCAAAGGGCTGGTGCCGGCCGAGGATCGTGTCGCCGAAACCCTGCACCGCGCGGCGCTGTATCAGGCGGCCGGGGCGGATGGATTGTTCGCTGCCGGCGTGACGTCCGCCTACGAAATCGAAGCGATCTGCAAGGGCACGACTTTGCCGGTCAATGTCCTGGGCTTCGCTTGCCTGCCCTCCCCCGAAGAACTGCAAACCCTCGGCGTGCGCCGCTTGAGCGCAGGTTCCGGGATCGCCGAGTTCATGTACGGCGCCATGGGTTCGCTGGTGAAAAGCTTTCTCGCCAGCGGCAAGCTCGACACCCATGACCTCAAGGCCTTCACCTACGGCGAAGTCAACGGTCTGTTGAAGTAACCATGCCCGATCCCTATCAACCGGCCAGCGAGTTTCTGGCCAGCCTCGACGCCGACTGGCAGCGCCACATTGCTGCGGTCGGCCCTTGCCTGCATCAGCCGCATCCCGCGCGTGATCCCTATGAGTCGCTGGTGCGGGCGATTGCCTATCAGCAACTGCACGCCAAGGCGGGCGATGCGATTGTCGGGCGGTTGGTGGGGTTGTTTCCCGGGCAGACGTTTCCACGTCCGGAGCAGATTCTGGCGACGGACTTCGATCAATTGCGCGGTTGTGGGTTTTCGGCGGGCAAGATTGCGACGATTCAGGGGATTGCCCAGGCGACTCTGGACGGTGTGGTGCCGGATTACGCCACGGCGCTGGCGATGGAGGATGAGGCGCTGATCGAGCAATTGGTCAGCCTGCGCGGGGTTGGGCGCTGGACCGTTGAGATGTTGCTGATTTACAGCCTGGAGCGGCCGGACATTCTGCCGGCGGATGACTTTGGGGTTCGCGAGGGGTATCGGCGGTTGAAGGGGCTGGAGGTGCAGCCTGCGCGCAAGCAGATGGTTGAGATCGGGTTGGACTGGAAGCCGTTTCGGACGGTGGCGGCCTGGTATTTGTGGCGGGTGCCGAAAAGCCCCTCACCCTAGCCCTCTCCCAAGGGAGAGGGAACCGATTGGGGGATATTTCAGATATACGCCGACTTGATCCGGTTTTACTGAATCCTTGATCGATTGGGAATATCAGCTCGATGTATACGGTCGGCGCGCTCTGCCTTTGGCTATTTACGGAAAGATCATCTTCATCTCTTTGTCCGAATAATTGTAGTTCCAGCGCAACTCGGTTCCCGCCGCAATATCCTCCGAGGCAAACAGCGCGTTCAACATGTAGGGCCGGTTGACCAGCCGGTCTCCGATCAGCATGTCCGCTTCGACTTTGAACCCGACGATCTGCACGTTATAGCCGTCCGGCGATTGATGGATCGGTTTGCCGGTGGCGTCGTATTCGAAGTTCGAGTTGATCCGCGAAATGATGTTGTCGCCGATGACCACAACTGGATCTTCAACAAACTTTCCTGGTGTGTAATGCACGCTGAAACCCGCCAGCATGGTGAACGTCTGTTCTTCGCGTCGTACCAGACGCACCGGGCTGAGCGTCCCGCCGTAGAGGCCCAGCGCCTCGCCTTTGCTGATTCGTTTATTGGCGACCACCATGAGTTGTCCGATCAGCGCTTTCTCGCCCGGGACCTTCATGTCGGCCTCGGTAAAGGTGCGCAGCTCGAGTTTCTCTTCGTAGAGCCTCGCGACATCTTCATAGCCTTCGAACTTGATGTAGGGCTTGATCGGCTCCGAGCGGAAACGCTCCCCGGTGGTCAGTGTGACCAATGTCTCCAGCTTGCGGATCCGCACCGGTCTGCCCAGGGTGTCGCGTAGCGGGTATTTGCCGTTGTTGGCACGGTCGTAGGTGCCCAGGCGATTGCCCCGGAAGGAATAGCGCACTTCATCGCGCATGCTCACCAGTTCCTGATCGGTGTAGGGCTTGACCGGCATCGATTCGGAGGCAAGCTCGAATTCGTCGTCGGCGTCGTCCGCACGAGCCCGTCCTTCGTCGCCCTCCGGATGCGGCATGGCCTCCAGTGTCGAGGCGACTTCACTTCGCGGGTCGGGGGTGCGAAAACGGTCGGTGGCAAACTCTTCCAGCGGGTGCCAAAGCTTGCCGTCGCTGTCGCGCTCCAGCACCGGGCCGGAAGGATTGAGTTCGCTGGCCAGTCTGGCCCGGTACAAACCGGTTTGCGGGTCGGCGCCGACCTGAACGATGCCCTGACCGGGCAATTCGGCGAACTGACGCCCCTTGAACGTCCTGAAGCCGTCGGCGTCGATGTCTGTCAGCCGGCTCGCCGCCGGGACGTGATACGCCTCCAGCGGCAGTTGCCCCACGGTGGGCGCGACCTCCACCACCGGCAGTGCATCACGAAAGCTGATCGATGCCGGAGGGCTGACGACCTCTGCGCCGCTGTGATGGGGCGTCCGTACGCCACTGGATATTGCGGGCGGCTCCGGCAGATTGCCGTGGACACTCGGTCGAATCACCGGCCCCGACACAGAGCCATCGCTGGAAGGTTTCAGATGAACATCGGCCGGGCCCGTGCCCTTGACCGGCGGTTTGATTGGCATGTTTTTCTTCCTTGAAAGTTGGCCACTCCAGATCCTGAAAAGTCAGGAACCGAAATGGCATCCGGCGTCATTGCCGGTTCAGATCCATGGCGAAAAAACTACCAGACTCACCCCCACACGCCCACGTACAAACCGCTTCAAGATGATTCCCGGCCCTCGCTCACAACCCCGACTTCAACCGGCTGAATGCCCGAATCAATGCCCGGTTGAACGCCTTGCCATTGTCATTCTTGCTGTACAGCGAAGCCCTCACCGCCTGCGGTGGATAGGTCCCCGGATCATTGCGAATCGCCGGTTCGATCAAGCCATCCGCCGCTGTGATCGCGTTGGCGTAGTGAATGGTGTCAGTGATCGGCGCAATCACATCGGGCGTCATCAAGTAATCCATCAATGCCAGCCCGGCTTCAGGGTGCGGTGCATCCTTGGGAATGACCATGGCATCGAACCAGATCAGCGTGCCCTCCTTCGGAATCCGGTAATTCAACTTGAACGGTTTTTTCGCCGCTTCGGCCTGACCCGCCGCGATGGCAACGTTGCCATTCCACGACATCGCCACGCAGGTGTTGCCGTTGGCCAGGTCGCTGATGTTCAGGTCATTGTCGAAGTAGCGGATGTACGGGCGGATCTTCGCCAGTTGCTGCTCGGCGAGTTTCAGGTCGTCGAGGCTCTGGCGGTTGATGTCCAGGCCCATGTACTTCATGACCGCCGCGAACACTTCGTTCGGGTCGTTGAGCAGGCTCACCCCGCAATCGGCGAATTTCGACACCACTGCCGGATCGAACAGCATCGCCCAACTGTCCCGTGGCGCCTCCGGCAGGCGCTGCTTCACGGCCTCCTCCTGATAGCCAACGCCGGTGGTGCCCCAGGCGTAGATCCCGGCGTAGCGGTTGCCCGGATCGAACACCGCCATGTGCTGACGGAACTCCTCGCCGACTCCGGCAAAGTGCGGGAGCTGCTGCTTGTTCAGGGTCTGGATCGCGCCGCTCTCGATGGCCCGCGACAGGTGCTGGCCGGCGGTCAGCACCAGGTCGTAGCCGCTGCGGCCGGTGAGCAGTTTGGTCTCGACGGTTTCCAGTGAGTCGAAGTGATCGGCGACCACCCGAATCCCGGTTTTCGCCTCGAAATTCTTCAGGGTATCCGGGGCCAGGTACTCACCCCAGATGTACAGGTTGACCACCGGTTTCGCTGTTTCGGCAGCCTGCACACACAGGGGTGCAAGCACCAGCAATAACGCTTTACTCAGTTTGTGCAGGCCCATGGTCAGGCTCCTTTTTTCTGGCCGGCGTATTGCGGCATGGTGATGCACGCGACGTTGCCGCCACCGAGCAGGATTTCCCGGGAGTTTTCGATGCCGACGATCTTGTGCTGCGGGAACAGTTCGGCGAGGGTCGCCAGCGCCACCTGATCGCTGCGATCACCGAACAGCGGCACCACGATCGAGCTGTTGCCGGCGTAGTAGTTGATGTACGAGGCACAGATTTTGGTGCCGGCCTGGCGGGTGTGGGTGCTGTCCTGCTGATCGAGGCCTTCGGCTTCTTCGGCGGTCCACTCCAGCACGTCCGGTTGCGGCAGCTTGTGCACGATCAGTTCGCGGCCACGGCTGTCGCGGGTGCTGCGCAGGATGTCGTAGGCCTCCTGATAGATTTCCCACTGCGGATCGTCGCGGTTGTCGGTCCATTGCAGCACCACTTCGCCGGGGCGCACGAAGCACGCGAGGTCGTCGACGTGCCCGTCGGTTTCGTCGAACTTGCAACCGCGCGGCAGCCAGATCACTTGCTCGGCGCCGAGGTAATCGGTCAGCCGGCGGGTCACTTCGTCCTTGCCCAGGTGCTGGTTGCGATTGCGGTTGAGCAGGCATTGCTCGGTGGTGAGGATGCTGCCCTGGCCGTCACTCTGGATGCCGCCGAGTTCGGCAATCAATGGCGCGCGATAACGGTCGAAGCGTTCGATTTCGAGGATCTTGCTGGCGATCTGGTCGTCCTTGTCCCACGGGTAGTAGAGCCCGCCGTCGAGGCCGCCGTAGGCGTTGAACTCGAAGTCGACGCCACGCACTTCACCGCTTTGATCGTTGACCACAAAGCACGGGCCGCTGTCGCGAAACCAGGTGTCGTTGCAGGTCATCTCCACCACCCGCACTTGCGGCGGCAACTGAAGGCGGGCGGTGGCGAACTGGGATGCCGAAGCGCAGACCGTCACCGGTTCGCTGTGGGAGATCGCGGTGACGATCTGCACCCAGACTTTCTGCGCAGGCTTGGCGCCGTTGCGCCAGACGTCGGTACGCTCCGGCCAGCCGAGCCAGCAGCCGGACTTGGCTTCGAATTCGCCGGGCAGACGGAAGCCGTCCTGTTTCGGGGTGGTGTCGAGCAAACGTGCCATGGTCAAACCTCGTCATCGGGATGGGAATGACCTCAGGCTACGGTCGTGGGCGGTCGCGCCGCCAACGATGATTATTTCGGAACAGTTGAATTCAACTCATCAATCGGCCAGTTGATCGTTGAACCATTCCAGCATCTGCGCCACCGCCGGGCGCTCCAGCCGCACCCGCTCGCAGACCAGCGCGTATTGGCCCAGCGCGGTCATGCTGGAGGTGAACGGGCGCACCAGACGCCCGTTCTGCAAGTCCTCCTGCGCCGTGAGGTTGTCACCCATCGCCACGCCCTGCCCTTGCGCCGCCGCCTCCAGCGCGAGGCCGGCGTGGGCGAAATACAACTGGCGCTCCGGACGCAGGTCGCCGGCATGGCTGGTCAGCCACGCGGTCCAGGTCTTGCCGTCCTGGTCGTCGTGCAGCAGGCAGTGTCGGGCCAGATCCTTCGGGGTCTTCAGGTTGCCCTGGTTGAACAGGCCGGGGCTGCACACCGGGAAGAACTGCAACGCCGGCAATGGACGAACGAAATACGCGCTGCTGTCGACCGGGCCGGTGCCGTAGGTGATCGCCAGATCGATGTCTTCGCCGGGCGCCGTGGCGTCGATCGGTTGCTCATAGAGATGCAAGGTGATGTGCGGATAACGCGCGTAGAAATCGGTGAGACGGTTCATCAGCCACTTCTGCGCCAGCTCCGCCGTGACCGCCAGCCGCAACACCGCGAGCGAGGACGGATCGCGCAATTCATCGCAGGCATCGCCGATCAGTTCGAAGGCCTGTTGCAGGCTCTGCATCAGTCGCCCGGCGGCAATGGTCGGGCGAATCTGCCGGCCCTCGCGGATGAACAGCGATACGCCCAGTTGCTCTTCGAGCTGGCGGATCTGATGGCTGACGGCGCTGTCGGTGACGCACAGCTCGGCGGCGGCACGACCGAAATGCGCGTGACGGGCGGCGCATTCGAAGGTTCGCAGGGCGGCCAGGGAAGGTAATCGGCGCATGGGTTTGGGTCCCTTTTTTTGCGGACATGCTGACCTTCGGATTCGTGGGCGTCCAGTTGTACCGCGTTATCGTTCATCGCGAGCAAGCTCGCTCCCACAGGTTTTGCGGTGTGCCCTCAATCTTTCAAACTCTGAATAACCCTGTGGGAGCGAGCTTGCTCGCGATAGCGGCGGCACAGACACGACATCTCTTCTAGGCTGAACCGCATCAACAAAAGCCCAACCGGAGGCCACTCATGCACCTCGAAGGCTCCTGCCACTGCGGCGCGGTTTCATTCACTCTCGACAGCGCCCACCCCTACCCTTATCAGCGCTGCTACTGCTCGATCTGCCGCAAGACCCAGGGCGGTGGCGGCTTTGCGATCAACCTCGGCGGCGACGCGGCCAGCCTCAAGGTGCGCGGGCGCAAACACATCACGATCTACCACGCGAAAATGAAAGACGAAGGCGATGCCCGCGCCCACCGCAGCACCGCCGAGCGACACTTCTGCTCGCTGTGCGGCAGCGGTCTGTGGCTGTTCAGCCCGGAGTGGCCGGAGCTGATCCACCCGTTCGCCTCGGCCATCGACACGCCATTGCCGGTGCCGCCGGAACACACCCATCTGATGCTCGGTTCCAGGGCGCCGTGGGTCGAGGTGCAAGCGAGCGCCAGGGATCAGCAATTCGAGGTCTACCCCGAAGAATCCATCGCCCAGTGGCATGAACGCCTTGGCCTGACTCGCTGAGCATCGATTCCGTTTAATTTCAGACCGCAGTTCCCTTTTGCATCGCTCGTTCGGTTAACCCACCAGAAGCACTTCAACTACCGATCGATTCGATGCAAAGGGATCTCCATGTCGCACGTCCGTTTCCGTTTTGCCTTGCGCCCGCTGGCGCTGGCCGTTGTGAGTTTTGCCGCCACCGCCCACGCCGCTGAAATCACGACGAAAAAAGAAACCCTGCAACTGGGCGCGACCAATATTTCCGCCCAGGGCCTGGGGGCGACCACCGAAGGCACGCAGTCTTACACCACCGGTGCGACGTCCTCGGCCACCGGTCTGCCGCTGTCACTGCGCGAAACGCCGCAATCGGTGACGGTGATCACCCGCCAGCAAATGGACGACCGTGGAGTGCAAAGCATCGGCGATGCGCTGCGCAACACTCCAGGCATCTCGACCCAGAAATACGACAGCGACCGCACCGAGTTTTCCGCTCGTGGTTTTGCAATCACTAATTTTCAGTACGACGGCGTCAACCTGCCCTACGACGGCGTCTACGGCGAGAACCCGAACAACGGCGACGACGCCTCCAGCATCGACCGTGTGGAAGTGATCAAGGGCGCCACCGGCCTGATGACCGGCTCGGGCGATCCGTCAGCCACGGTCAACCTGATCCGCAAGAAGCCGACCAAAGAGTTCAAGGCCTCGATCAGTGGCACTGTCGGTTCGTGGGACGCTTATCGCACGGTGGGCGATATTTCCGGTTCGCTGACCGATTCGGGCAATGTGCGCGGGCGCTTTGTCGGCGCGTATTCGGACAAGAATTCCTATCTCGATCACTACAGCCAGAAGAAGGATCTGTTCTACGGCATCCTCGAAGCCGACCTGACCGACGACACCCTGCTGACCTTCGGCATCGACAAGTCCAGCACCACCCCGCGCGGTACGTCGTGGACCGGCAATCCGGTGTATTTCGCCGACGGCGGCCGCACCGACTTCCCGCGCCACTTCAACAACGGCGCCGACTGGAGCCGTCGCGATTTCGACAACATCACCTACTTCGCCTCGCTGGAACAGGCGCTGGCCAACGACTGGAAGTTCAAGGTCAGCCTCGACCAGAAAACCACCGACCACGACACTCGACTGGCCTCGGCCAGTGGCGGTAACCCGGATCGCGCCACCGGCGAAGGCATGTTCCTGTACTGGGGCCGCTGGGAAGGTCATCGGGTGCAGAACACCGCTGACGTCAACGTCTCCGGCCCGTTCACCCTCGGCGGCCGCGAGCATGAGCTGATCGCCAGCGTGATGACTTCGCACTCGCGCCAGACCGGTTCGACCTACGACACCAGCGCTTTCGAACTCGTACCGGGCAGCATCTACGACTGGAACGGCGACCTGCCGAAACAGGACTTCCCGAAGAACGGCAAATACGAACGCACCCAAAGCCAGAACGGCGTTTACCTGGCCACCCACCTGCACCCGACCGACGATTTGTCGGTGATCCTCGGCAGCCGCCTGAGCACCTTCAAATACAATGAAGACTACCGTTACAACGCCGGCGCCGGCCTCGACGACACCAACGCCAGCTACAAGGAGCACGGCGTGGTCACGCCATACGCGGGGCTGGTCTATGACCTCGACGACACCTACTCGGTGTACGCCAGCTACACCAGCATCTACCAGCCGCAAACCTACAAGGACATCAACGGCTCGACCCTGGCCCCGGTAGAAGGCGACAGCTATGAAGCCGGTCTGAAAGCGGCGTATTTCGACGGTCGCCTGAACGCCAGCCTGGCGTTCTTCCGCATCGAGCAGGACGGCGTCGCCGAGTCGATCGGCACCAACGCCGTCACCAACGAAGGCATCTACAAAGCCATCGACGGCGCGACTACCAAGGGCGTCGAACTGGAACTGGCCGGTGAACTGGCCGACGGCTGGAACGTCTCCGCCGGCTACACCTACGCCCGCACCCGCGATGCCGACGAACAGCGGATCTACGGCTACCCGCTGTCCACCACCAAACCGGAACACGTGGTGCGCACCTTCACCACCTATCGCCTGCCGGGCATGCTCGACAAGGTCACCGTCGGTGGCGGCATCAGCTGGCAGAGCGCGTTCTACGGCAAGATCTACAGCGCTCCGGCCGGCGATTACACGCGCATCAAACAGGGCGGCTACACCCTCGTCGACCTGATGACCCGCTATCAGTACAACGAGCACCTGAGCTTCACCGTCAGCGCCAACAACGTGTTCGACAAGAAGTACCTGACGGGGCTCGGCAACTTCGACACCACGTTCTACGGCGAGCCGCGCAACCTGATGCTCACCACCAAGTGGGACTTCTGATTCAGCGCCAACGGCGGCTTCACAGTCTTTGACAGTTTCCCGACAAAGCTGCCAAAGATTGCCGGCCGCCACCTCACTAGCATGGGCGCATCCAACCTCCCCCTCGGGTGCCCCATGCCGGTTTCGTTACGCACATTTTCGCTGTCCCTGACCTCCCTCTGCCTGCTGCTGCCGGGCGACTCGCTGCGCGCCGAAGACTGGCACGCCACCCTGCGCGCTGGTGCGGCCAGTGCGCCGCGTTACAGCGGCAGTGATGAGCGGGTGGTGGCGCCATTGGTGGGTGTGGAAATTGTCAGCCCTTACGGCGTGTTTCTCGACAGCAGCCGAGGCCTCGGCTGGGGCTTCGACGAAGAGGACTTCGGCCTCAGCGTCTACATCGGCGCCAGCGACGTGCGCAAGGATCGCAAGACCGGATTCAAAGGTTCGGACAAGCTCAACGGCATGGGCTCGATCAAGTCGCGCCCGGTGATCGGGCTCGACGGGACGTATCACATGGGCCCGATCATCCTCGGCGCAAACTTCGAGCATGCGCTGGAAAAGGACGAAGATGACCACGACACCGGCTCGTCGTGGAACCGCCTCAAGCTGAGCATCAGCGCGCCGTTCTACGAAGGCCGTTACGGCAAGGTTACCGGCGGCCTCAACAGCCAGTTCGGCGACAGCAACTACATGCGCACCTGGTACGGCGTCAGCGATGCCCAGGCCTCGCGCAGCCAGTTCCGGGCCTACAACGCCCGAGGTGGCCTGGTCAGTCGCGGCGCGGATCTGACCTGGTCGTTGCCGCTGGATGAGCAATGGAGCGTGTCGACCGTTCTGGCGGTGCAGTACCTGAGCCACGAAGCGGCCGACAGCCCGATAGTCGAGCGCCGGTTGCAGGCCTCATTCGCCGGGCAAGTGGTCTACACCTTTTGATCGCGCTCAGAACAGCTCGCTGAACGGGATGAACCGCAGCGGATCGCCCCTCTGCAAGGTGCTGTTCTCGGGGATTTCCACCAGCCCGTCGGCCCAGGTCGCGCCGAGCAGAACCCCGGAACTCTGGTTCAGATACAGCGCCGCCTGCCCGCCCTCCAGACGCACGCGCAGGTATTCGCGACGGCTGCCGGGTTTCGGCCAGTCGAAGCCGGCGTTGACCGTGAAGCTCAGCGGCATCACCTCTTCCACGCCTTGAATGCGCAGCAGGTACGGGCGCGCCAGCAGGCCGAAGGTCACCAGCGCCGAGGTCGGATTGCCCGGCAGGCCGATCACCGGCACCGTGCCGAAATGGCCGACTGTCAGCGGTTTGCCGGGTTTGATCGCGAGTTTCCACAGCAGCGGTTTGCCGTTGTCACGCAGCACCTGGCCGAGACAATCGGCGTCACCGGCAGACACGCCGCCGGTAGTCAGAATCAGATCGGCCGCCACTTGCAGTTGCTCGAGTTTGAGCCGGGTCTGCGCCGGGCGATCGGGAAGAATCCCGGCGTCGATCACTTCGCAACCCAGTTCGCGCAACCAGTGGTCGAGCAAGGTGCGGTTGCTGTTGTAGATGCTGCCGGGACGCAGCGGCTGACCCGGTTCCACCAGCTCATCACCGGTCGACAGCAACGCCACGCGCGGACGGCGCACCACCGGCAAATGGGTCATGCCCTGCCCGGCGGCGACGGCCAGTTCGAACGGGCCGAGGCGTTTGCCGGCGCGCAGCAAGGTGTCACCGACGCGGTTCTCCTGGCCCTGGGGACGGATGTTCTGGCCGACCTTCAGCGGTAGCAGGAAACGTACGCGACCGTCCTCCAGCACTTCGACGTTTTCCTGCATCTCCACGCAATTGGCGCCCATGGGCAACGGCGCGCCGGTGAAAATCCGTGCGCAGGTGCCGGAGAGCAAGGCGTCCGGCGCCATCCCGGCGTAGACCCGCTGTGACACGCTCAACGGCTGGCGATGCAGGTCGGCGAGATTCAAGGCGTAGCCATCCATGGCGCTGTTCGGCCACGGTGGCAGGTCGAGGGTGGCGACCAGATCGCTGGCCAGCACTCGCCCGCGCGCTTCAATGAGCGGCACCGACTCGCTGTCCGGCAGACGTTGTTCATCGGCCATCGCCAACAGTTGGTCGAGGGCGTCCTCGACCGGCATCAACCCCGGCTTGCTCATCCGCGCGGCCCGCAGGCTTGCACCGGTTTGAGGTGCGGAACGAAGTTGCACGGGCGATGACGGTTATCCAGTTGTTCGGCGAGGATGCCTTCCCACGCGGTGCGGCAAGCGCCGGTGGAACCCGGCAGGCAGCACACCAGCGTGCCGTTGGACAGCCCGGCCAGCGCGCGGCTTTGTACGGTCGAGGTGCCGATATCGAGAATCGAGATGGCGCGGAACAGCTCACCGAAACCGTCGATCTGCTTGTCCAGCAGGCAAGCCACGGCTTCCGGGGTGCTGTCACGCCCGGTGAACCCGGTGCCGCCGGTGATCAGCACCACTTGAATGCCGTCGTCGGCAATCCACTGCGCGACCTGGGCGCGGATCTTGTACAGGTCGTCCTTGAGCAGGTTGCGTTCACTCAAGGTGTGGCCGGCCTCCAGCAAACGGCTGACCAGCAATTGGCCGGAGGTGTCACTGGCGTAATCGCGGGTATCGCTGACCGTCAGCACGGCAATATTCAGGGGAACGAACAAGGCATCCGATTTAACACTCATGGCACTCTCCGGCCGTCGTCAATTCAATGGATGACGAGCCTAAGTGCCGTTTGTGAGGACTGTCTAATCACTCTGGCCAACCACACTATCGACCTGCTCTATCGGTGAATTTTTTCAGGCCCTCGACCACTGTCCGGCCCAATGAAAACGGGCGTCATCGAAACCCTCGATAGGCTCTTAGACACTGCCGATTGGACGAAAAAAGCCCTCAGTGGGATCGTCGATCCCTGCGCTTTCCGTGCGCCGTACGCATCTGCGTCAATACTCAATCAAAATTCCTTATCGAGCAGGTGCCGTCGTGGACATCAAACAACTCAAGTTCCTGATCGCGCTGGACGAAACCCGCCACTTCGGCCAGGCCGCCGCGCGCTGCCACATCACCCAGCCGACCCTGTCGATGCGCCTGCGCAATCTGGAAGACGAGCTGGATCTGGTGCTGGTCAATCGCGGCCAGCGCTTCGAAGGTTTCACCCAGGCCGGCGAGCGCGTCCTGGCCTGGGCCCGCACGTTGCTGGCGGCCCACGACGGGCTGTTTGCCGAAGCTGCAGCCTGCCGCGGGCAACTGGTCGGTAGCCTGCGCCTGGGGCTGGTGCCGCTGAGCAACTTCAATCCGGTGAATTACATTCAGGGTTTGTCCGGGACTTATCCAGAGCTGAAATACAGCCTGTCGTCGCTGAGTTCGGACGAGATCATCGAAGGCCTGGGCAACAATCAGCTGGACCTGGGCGTGTGTTATCTGGACCACGTCAACCCGAACTATTTCGAGTTTTTCGAGATTGGCGAAACCCGCGTCGGCCTGCTCTACGACACCCGCCACTTCCATTTCGAAGGCCCGGAAATGAGCTGGGAAGACGCCGCCGAACTGCCGCTGGGGATGATCACCACCGGCATGCACTACCGCAAATCCATCGACCTGAGTTTCCGCAGTCGCGGGCTGAATCCGCAGCCGATCATGGAAAGCGACTCGACCTATCAACTGCTGCAGGCGATTCACCAGGGTTTCTGCTGCTCGATCATGCCGCTGGACAGCGGGCTGGAAGAGCCGATCGAGCACCTGGCTTTCATCAACCTGCCGGATGCCAGTGTGCTCGCGCCGCTGGGCCTGGTGATGCGCAAGACCGAACCGCGCTCGGCGATTGCCGAGAAGTGTTTTGCCGAGGCGCGCAAGATGTTCGGGATCGAGGCGCCTGCCGTTTAGCCCTCCCCAAGTAGCCTGAAACGTTGCACTTCGGTGCAGCGTCTTCAGGTTCGCCTGCGGTCATCGACCAATCCAATCACTGCATCGGAACAAGCGATTGGACGCACTTTTCCCTGCCCCGTAGCCTGAACCCACTTCAGCGCTTCGGGGACTTTTCAAGATGCTGTGCCAAGTTGAACAACTCATCGAACCGGGCGACGCCAACGCCCCCGCGCCACAACCGGCGCAAGTGGCCTACCGCGAATACCTCGACGATGCGCCGGTGTCCCACGCGGCGCTGGCGGCCGAAATCGCTTTGGCCATCAGCTACAATGGCCTGAATCAGGCCGTGATGATGGTCTCGCCAGGCAACATCGAGGACTTCATTCGCGGCTTCAGCCTCAGCAACGCGATCGTCGACCGCCTCGACGATATCCACGACATCCGCCTGACCCATTTCGACCAGGCCTGCCAGGCCGACGTGCAGATTTCCAGCCGTGCGTTCTGGGCCCTGAAAGATCACCGACGGCAGATGGCGGGCACCAGCGGCTGCGGCCTCTGCGGCGTGGAAGCCCTTGAGCAGGCGCTGCCGCAACTCGAGATCCTGACCCCGACACCCTTGCCACCTGCCGCACATTTCCACGGCATCCGTCAGCGCATCGAACAGGCACAGCAACTGGCCCGCAGCAGCGGCGCCCTGCACGCGGCGTTGTACTTCGACGCCGACGGCGAAGCGCTGCTGTGCCGCGAAGACATCGGCCGCCACAACGCCCTCGACAAACTGATCGGCGCTTTGCAATTCGAAGGCCTCGATGCGCGTCAGGGCATCGTCGTGGTCACCAGCCGTTGCAGCCTCGAACTCATCCACAAAGCCGTGCGCGCCCGCCTCGGCACCCTCGTCAGCCTGTCCGCCCCCACCGCATTGACCGTGCGCTGGGCGCTCAAGCACCGCTTGAACCTGATCCACGTCCCGCACCGCAACGCCCCGCGAATCTACAGCCCGATCCAGGAGCCCACCGCATGAGCAACACCCTCACCCACCTCGACGATCAGGGCCGCGCCAACATGGTCGACGTCAGCGACAAAGCCGCAACCCGCCGCGAAGCCACCGCCCAGGCCTGGGTGCAGATGCGTCCGGAAACCCTGCAAATGATCCAGTCCAACGGACACCCCAAGGGCGATGTATTCGCCGTGGCGCGGATCGCCGGGATTCAAGCGGCAAAACGCACCCACGAGTTGATTCCACTGTGTCATGCGCTGCTGCTCAGCTCGATCCACGTCGAGCTCAAGGCCTGCGAACCGGACCGCGTGCAGATCACCAGCACCTGCCGCCTCACCGGCCAGACCGGCGTCGAACTCGAAGCCCTGACCGCCGCCAGCGTCGCCGCGCTGACCATCTATGACATGTGCAAAGCGGTGGACCGGGCGATGGTCATCGGCGACATCCGCCTGCTGAGCAAACAGGGCGGCCGCTCCGGCCACTTTCAATGGGAGAACCCGCAATGATTCTGATCAACTACTTCGCCAGCTACCGTGACCGGCTCAATCTGGGGGGTGAAAAGATCCCTGTGACCGACTCGCTCAACAGTGTCGAGGACGTGCGGCAGATGCTGATGCAACGTGGCGATGTGTGGCGTGAAGTGCTTGGCGCCGGCAACCTGATGTGCGCGGTGAATCAGGAACTGTGCCAGCCGGATCAGGTGATCGAGGATTTCGACGAGATCGCGTTTTTTCCACCGGTCACGGGGGGTTGAGGCATGGGCGTTCGAGTCCAGCGTAAAGGCTTCGATGCCGGGCAGTTGATTGCGGATTTGCATGCGCGCAACCCACGGGTGGGCGCAGTAGTGAATTTCATTGGTTATGTGCGGGATCTGAACGTCGGGCAGTCGGTGACCGAGCTGTTTCTGGAGCACTATCCGGGCATGACCGAGAAGGCTCTGGAGCAGATTGCCGAGCAGGCCCGCGAACGTTGGCCGCTGATGGCGGTGGAGATTGTGCATCGGGTCGGCGCGCTGTCGGTGACCGAGCCGATCGTGTTTGTTGGCGTGAGCAGCAAGCATCGGCATGCGGCGTTCGAGGCCTGCGCGTTCATCATGGATGTGCTGAAGACGCGGGCGCCGTTCTGGAAGCGGGAGACCACGCCTGAGGGTTCGCATTGGGTCGAGGCGCGGGAGAGTGATCAGGATGCGGCGGTTCGCTGGAGCCTGGCGCATGCCTGACCGGGTACTGTCGAATGCGACAAAAGCCTGATTAGATAGCAGCTCCCGCCGATTCGAACGTGGAGCCACACTTGAGCCAGACGCCAAAAGACTTGCCCCGTCCTCAACCCATCACCTTGCGCCAGGCCTGGCCGTTCTGGCTCAAACTCGGCTGCATCGGCTTCGGCGGCCCCGCCGGGCAGATCGCGATCATGCATCAGGAACTGGTGGAGCGCCGGCGCTGGATTTCCGAGCGGCGCTTCCTGCATGCGCTCAACTACTGCATGTTGCTGCCCGGCCCCGAGGCCCAGCAGCTGGCGACCTACATCGGCTGGCTGCTGCACCGCACCCGTGGCGGCGTGCTGGCCGGTGCACTGTTTGTGTTGCCTTCGCTGCTGATCCTGATCGCTTTGTCCTGGGTGTACATCGCGTTCGGCGACGTGCCAGCGGTGGCCGGGGTGTTTTACGGAATCAAACCGGCGGTGACCGCGATTGTGTTGCACGCGGCCCATCGCATCGGCTCGCGAGCGTTGAAGAACAGCTGGCTATGGGCAATTGCCGGGGCCGCGTTCGTGGCAATTTTCGCCTTCAACGTGCCGTTCCCGCTGATCGTACTCGGCGCGGCATTGATCGGCTATTTCGGCGGACGCTGGGCGCCGCAGCGGTTCAGCAACAGCGGTCATCGCGGCAGCGAAAAGTCCTTCGGCCCGGCCCTGATCGATGACGACACCCCGCCACCCGAACATGCGCGGTTCAGCCTGCCGAGGCTGCTGCGTCTGCTGCTGATCGGTGCGTTGCTGTGGTGTCTGCCGATGGCGCTGCTGACGGCGCTGTTCGGCTGGGGCGGCACTTTTACGCAGATGGGCTGGTTCTTCACCAAAGCGGCGCTGCTCACCTTCGGCGGCGCTTACGCTGTGCTGCCTTACGTGTATCAAGGCGCGGTCGGGCATTACGGCTGGCTGACGCCGACGCAGATGATCGACGGCCTGGCCCTGGGCGAGACCACGCCGGGGCCGTTGATCATGGTGGTGGCGTTTGTCGGGTTTGTCGGCGCTTACGTGCAACCGACGTTCGGCCCGGAACACGCGTTCGCCGCCGGCGCGCTGGCCGCGACGCTGGTGACCTGGTTCACCTTCCTGCCTTCGTTCCTGTTCATCCTCGCCGGTGGACCGTTGGTGGAGTCGACGCACAACGAACTGAAATTCACTGCGCCACTGACCGCGATCACCGCAGCGGTGGTCGGGGTGATCCTCAATCTGGCGTGTTTCTTTGCTTACCACGTGTTCTGGCCCGACGGTTTTGCCGGTCAGCCCGATGTTTTCTCGATCGTGCTGGCCCTCATGGCCGCCCTCGCCCTGTTCTTTTTCAAGCGCGGGGTGATCGAGGTGTTGATCGTTTGCGCCCTCGTCGGGCTGGGGTTTTACCTGCTGCGTTGAACCGGGGGGCACGCCACCGCTCGCGGAATCAGGCGTTTACTTATCCGGGGATTCCCCCTTACTATCCAGCCACACCGGCATGGCGGGACTCTCCCGCCGCCGACGTTTTCCGCCAACGGAAACACGCGTCATGAGCACGTCACTACAACAATCAGAATCGTTGAACGTCTCTGCACCGTGCGCCCTCCTTCACAGGGGCCGCGCATGAATCGCATCGTCAATCTCCCCATGGCCCTGAGCCGTTCCAAGCTGCGTCACTCCGCACGCCCGCCGGATATCTGCCTGCCCGTCTGATCGCGCCGCTAAAAATCGCGACAGCTCCCCCTCTTTTTCCGATATCCCTGCCAGGACGCCCGCGCCTTTTGCCGCGCTGCGTCCGGCCCGAATCTGCGCGCCTGTGCGGCGCCATCGTGAGTGATTGATTATGAAATTCGCAGCCATTGAAGACGCCCGCCACTTTCTCGAGCAGAACCCCGACATCGACATGATCGAGCTGTTCATCCTCGACGCCAACGGCGTGCCGCGCGGCAAGCTGTTGCACCGCGAAGAACTGCTCGCCGTGTACGAAAGCGGACGCCCGCTGCCAAGCACCATCCTCGGCCTGACCGTGCATGGCGAGGACGTGGAAAACTCCGGTCTGGTCTGGGACGTTGGCGACATCGACTGCCGCGCCTACCCGCTGGAAGGCAGTCTGGTGCGCCTGCCGTGGCGGCAGATTCCGACCGCGGCGGTGCAGGTCAGCATGCATCCGGAACAAGGCATGCCGGCGAGCATTGCCGACCCTCGCCACCTGTTGATCAAGGTGATCGACCGCTTGAAAGCCGAGGGTTACCACCCGGTGATGGCCTGCGAGCTGGAGTTCTACCTGCTCGACGCCAAACGCGATCACAACGGTCGCCCGCAACCGGCGCTGGATGCCGACGGCGGTCGACCGAGACACACGCAGGTCTACGGTTTGCGTGAGCTGGAGCAGATCGAACCGTTCCTCGCCGATCTTTATAGCGCCTGCAAACTGCACGGCATTCCGGCACGCACGGCGATCTCGGAATACGCACCGGGCCAGGTGGAAATCACCCTCGAACACGGCGATGCGCTGGAGGCGATGGACCAGGCCGTGCGCTACAAACGGCTGGTCAAAGCGGTGGCGCACAAGCACGGCATGCAGGCGACGTTCATGGCCAAGCCGTTCGATCACCTGGCCGGCACCGGCATGCACATGCACGTCAGCCTCGCCGATGCCGAGGGACGCAATCTTTTTGCCTCCGAAGATCCAGCGGGCACCCCGCTGCTGCGCACGGCGATTGGCGGGATGCTCGCTTCCCTGCTCGATTCGCTGCTGCTGTTCTGCCCGAACGCCAACTCCTACCGGCGTTTCCAGGCCAACAGCTACGCGCCGCTGGCGCCGACCTGGGGCGTCGACAACCGCACCGTCAGCCTGCGCGTGCCCGGCGGCCCGGCCAACACCCGGCACATTGAACACCGCATCTGCGGCGCCGATGCCAACCCGTATCTGGCAGCGGCGGCGATCCTCGCCGGCATTCATCGCGGGATAAAAGACGACATCGATCCGGGCGAGCCGGTGGAAGGCAACGGTTACGCGCAGGCGAAAGAATTGCTGCCGACCGACTGGCTGACCTCGCTGACCGCGCTGGAAAACTCGGTGTGGGCGCGGGATGCGCTGGGACAGGAATTTCTTGGGGTGTATCTGGCGGTGAAACGCGCGGAATACCGGCAGTTCATGGCCGAAGTGGGCGAGCAGGACTGGCGCTGGTACCTCACAGAAGCCTGATAAATCACTCCGCCCCCTTGTGGGAGCGGGCTTGCCCGCGAAGGCGTCGTCACATTCAACACTTCAGGTGACTGACACATCGCTTTCGCGAGCAAGCCCGCTCCCACAGGGTTCGTGCACCGACTCCCGAATCTGGACACTGAAATGACTGAACGCAGCAATTCCTACTACACCGCAACCCTCAACCGCGACACCGACTACCCGACCCTAGAAGGTCGGCACAAGGTCGATGTGGTGATCATCGGCGGAGGTTTCACCGGCGTCGCCACAGCCGTCGAGCTGGCCGAAAAAGGCCTGAAAGTCGCCATCGTCGAGAGCCACAAGATCGGCTGGGGCGCCACCGGGCGCAATGGCGGGCAGGTCACCGGCAGCCTGTCCGGCGACGGTGCGATGCGCAAACAGATGCGCAATACATTGGGCGATGAGGTCGACGATTTCATCTGGCACCTGCGCTGGCGCGGGCACGAAATCATCAAGCAGCGGGTCGAGAAATACGCGATCGATTGCGACCTCAAGCACGGCCATTTGCATGCTGCCTATAAGCCAAGCCACATGGTCGGTTTGCGCAGCGATTACGACGAAGCCGTGCGTCGCGGCATGGGTGATGAAGTCAGCCTGCTCGACCGCAGCCAGGTGCGCGATCTGCTGCAAAGCGAGCTGTATCACGGCGCAATCAAGAACACCCGCAACATGCACCTGCACCCACTCAACCTGTGCATCGGCGAAGCGCGGGCGGCGGAAAGTCTCGGCGCGCTGATCTTCGAAAATAGCGAAGTGCTGGAGATCATTCACGGCGACAGCCCGGGCGTGCGCACGGCTCACGGACAGATCGACGCCAATCAGGTGCTGCTGGCCGGCGACGTCTACCACAAGCTCGAGCCGGCTCAGCTCAAGGGCAAGATTTTCCCGGCCATGGGCGGCATCGTCACCACCGAACCGCTGGGGGATCTGGCCAAGCAGATCAACCCCGAAGACCTCGCCGTTTACGACTGCCGCTTCGTCCTCGATTACTACCGCCTCACTGCCGACGGCCGCCTGCTGTTCGGCGGCGGCGCCAACTACAGCGGCAAGGATTCACGGGACATCGCTGGCGAACTGCGGCAGTGCATCGAACAGACCTTCCCGGCGCTCAAAGGGGTGAAGATCGATTACCAGTGGAGCTGCGCGATGGGCATCGTCATCAACCGCATCCCGCAACTGGGCAAGCTCTCGGACAACGTCTGGTATTGCCAGGGCTACTCCGGCCACGGCATCGCGACGACCCACATCATGGGCGAAATCATGAGCCGGGCGATCACCGGGCAGATGCAGCAGTTCGACACGTTTGCCGCGTGCTCGCACATTCGCGTGCCGATGGGCGATCTGCTGGGGAATCCGATGCTGGCGGCGGGCATGTGGTACTACCAGATGCTGGAAAAACTGCGCTGATAGGTCTGGCCCTATCGCCAGCAGGCTGGCTCCCACAGGTTTTGTGACGACGCACATTCACTGTGGGAGCCAGCCTGCTGGCGGGCCACCGGCCTCACCGCAAAACCTCAGTCAGGCAACTGCTCCACCTCAATCCCCAACCGCCGATAATCCTCGACACTCCCCGACGCCACATGCCGTTCGGTGATCAGCGTGTGCAAACGCTCGCACGGCGCCACCACAAACGGTTCCACCGCGCCGAGCTTGTCCGCCGTGGTCACGGCAATCACCCGCGCCGCACAGTCGAGCAGCGCCTGCTTGACCGGCACTTCATCGAAATGCAGCGAGGTGATACCCACCTCCGGATGAATCGCACAGACCCCGGTGATCGCCAGATCCGCCTTGATCCCCGACAGCAGCCGCAGCGCCTCGTGACCACCAGCCGACATGGTTTTCGGATTCAGCTGCCCGCCCGCCAGAATCACCTTGATGCCCGGATATTCGGACAACGCGATCGCCGTCATCGGCGATGCCGTGACTGCCGTAAGGTTGATATCCCTGGGCAACGACCGCGCCACCTGCAACGAGGTGGAACCGGAGTCGAACATCACCGTCTGCCCGTTCCGCACCTGCTGCGCTGCCAATTGCGCCAGACGAATCTTCACCTCGTCGATCTCGTCCAGCCGGGTGAAGTAATCCTTGCCGGTGTCTTTGGGCCTCGGCAACGCGCCGCCGTGCACCCGCTGCACCAGCCCGGCGTTGTCCAGTTCGGCCAGATCGCGGCGGATGGTGTCTTCCGACACCGCAAAATGCTGGCTCAACTCGGACGCCATGACCTTGCCGTCACGTTCAAGGATCAGAAGGATCTTCTGCCGGCGCAGAGAGGGAAGCTCGGAAGCGGAATGATCGTGCATGGTTTTGCCTGTTTGTGCTTTTAATTGCAGGTTTGCGCGAGCTTAGCCAAGCAAACCTGCAAACACAACGCCGGTATCAATGGCTTCGATCATTGGAATCACGAAGCCGAATTTTTTCTTTTGACCCGCCCCCGGCAGAATGGCCCCACTTTCAAAAGGACCAGGATGAACACCCCATGAACCTCAATTTCGCTTTCGCCTGCATGGTCGTCGTGTCGTTTGCCATCGCGCTCGGGCATGCCTGATCAGACTGACGCCGCCAGATGCTCACGAAACCATTTGTGCGCCGGGTCACGGTGCGAACGCTCGGCCCAGAGCATGGCCATTTCGTAGCCCGGCACTTCAAGCGGCGGCTCGACCACTTGCAGCGCGGGATTGCCGCGCGCCAGCCTTGACGGCAGCATCGCCACCAGATCGGTGCTGGCCAGCACCGACATCAGCAACAGAAAGTGCGGCACCGACAGCACTACGTTTCGCGTAAGCCCCACCTCCGCCAGCGCCTTGTCCGTCACCCCGAAAAAACCTCCGCCCTCCGGCGACACCAGCACATGCTCCAGCTCGCAGAATTGCGCGCGGGTCGGCTTGCGTTGCAGTTTCGGGTGCCCGGCGCGACCGGCCAGCACATAACGTTCGGTGAACAGCGCACGCCGGTGCAGTTCCAGCGGCGCGTCCTCGCTGGTGTGCAGCGCCAGATCGATCACACTCTGCTCCGCCTGCTTGACCAATTGCCGAGGCGACAAATCAAGCACCGCCAGCCGTGTGCCCGGCGCCTGACTGCGCAGCCCGCCGAGGGCCGGCAGCAGAATGGTCGATTCACCATAGTCCGAGGCCGCAACTTTCCAGGTATGGGTCGCCTGCGCCGGGTCGAACGGACTGGCCGGCGCCACCGCCCGCTCCAACGCTTCCAGCGCCTCGCGCAACGGTTCGCGCAATTCATCGGCCCGCGCCGTCGGGCGCATGCCACGAGGGCCCGGCAGCAAGAGCGGATCGCCAAAAATCTCCCGTAAGCGGGCCAGATGCACGCTCACCGATGGCTGCGACAGATGCAGCCGTTGCGCGGCGCGGGTGACGTTGTGCTCGGACAGCAGCACATCGAGGGTCAGCAGCAGGTTGATATCCAGCCGTCTCAAATTATTCATGGCTATACCAGACATATCAGACATTCATTTCCAATATACCTGCCGGGCGCCGATCCTGCTGTCACTCAGCAACGGAGCCTCACCATGAATGTGCTACTGGTCTACGCCCACCCCGAACCGCAATCGCTCAACGGCGCGCTCAAGGACTACACCGTCCAGCGCCTGGAAGCCGCCGGCCACACCGTGCAGGTTTCCGATCTCTACGCGATGAACTGGAAAGCCAGCCTCGACGCCGACGACAGTCCCGGCCGCGACAGCACTCGCCCGTTCGACGCGTCCCTCGATTCGAAACTCGCCTTCGAGCAAGGCCGGCAAGCCGCCGACATCACCGCCGAGCAGGCCAAACTGCTGTGGGCCGACACCCTGATCCTGCAGTTTCCGCTGTGGTGGTTTTCCATGCCGGCGATTCTCAAAGGCTGGGTCGAGCGCGTGTACGCCTACGGATTTGCCTACGGTGTCGGCGAGCATTCGGATTCTCGTTGGGGCGACCGTTATGGCGAAGGCACCTTGAAAGGCAAGCGAGCGATGCTGATGGTGACCGCCGGCGGTTGGGAATCGCACTACAGCCCGCGCGGAATCAACGGCCCGATCGATGACCTGCTGTTCCCGATTCATCACGGGATTCTGTATTACCCCGGCTTCGAGGTGCTGCCGCCGTTCGTGGTGTATCGCACCGGGAAGATGGATGAAGCGCGGTTTGCCCAGACGTGCGAAGAACTGGGCGCGCGGCTGGATGAGTTGCGGAGTACGCGGCCGATGGGATTTCGGCGGCAGAATGCCGGGGATTACGAGATTCCGGCGTTGACCTTGAAGGACGATATTGCGCCGGGCAGCGAAGGCTTCGCCGCCCACCTGAAATAGCCGCCCACCTCAAAAAACAGGGGGCCTGGCCCCCTGTTCTTTTATTCCACCACCACCCGCGCCTTGCGCACGAACAGCGCATGCACCTTGTCCCAGAAATTGCCGCCCAGCACGAAGAAGCTGCCGATGAACATCAAGTCGCCCAGCGCCTGCATCTGCCAGAGGTTGGGCCGCACGCCAGGGAAGAAGTTGTCGAAATACGGTTCCAGGAAGGACGACAGTAGCGGCAGGCAGAACATCACCACGCCGATCTTGTGGCGCATCGGGCTGACTTCGGCCACCGGGGTCGGAATCACGCCGGAAATATAGTGGCCGATCGTGCGCTTGAGTTCGGCGAACCCGGCCTTGCCCATCACCGCGATCACCAGCAGCAACAGCACTTTATTGCTGATGAACAACACCCCGGTGAGCGCCGCGACTTTCGAGCCCGGCACATCGAGGGCGGCGGCAATCGGCACCATCAGCCACGAACCGAGCATCAGGCAGATGATTGCCACGCCGACCTTGAAACGCCAGCTGGCGCTGGTGGGGGCAAGCGGTTCTTGAGCAGTGTCCATGGCTTCCTACCTTTTCGTCGGGGGCGGTTCAGGGGAGTTCGCCTGAAAAAGCGTAGCAGCTGATTGCTTCGATCAACCCGCAATCTGCGGTCTATGCTCCAGTGACATTTCCCGCTGGGGCCTCCCGGTATGCCTGCAACGCCAGCCCTGCTGATCCGTCCCGGCCACCTGCTGCTGCTCGGTGTGCTGAGCCTTGGCGGCTGCCTGCGGCTGGGCCCGGATTTCCAGCCGCCGGCGGAGGACTGGAGCAAGCAATGGCAAAGTCCGGCACTGGAGCAGGCCAGCGAACGCGGCACGCTGCCGGACCTGCGCCAGTGGTGGCAGGTATTTTCCGATCCGGTGCTCGACCGCTTGATCAGCGACGCCGAAGCCCGCAACAGCAGCCTGAAGATCGCCGGCCTGCGGGTGCTCGAAGCCCGCGCGCAACTGGGCATCGCCGACAGCGGTCGCTACCCGCAACTGCAACAGGCCAGCGCCGACAGCCTGTACATCGACCGCCATCAGTCCGGCGGCAGCAATCCGCAGGACTTGTACTTCTGGCAGCACAGCGCTGCGTTCGATGTCGGCTGGGAGCTGGATTTCTGGGGCCGTTTCAGCCGCGCCATCGAATCCGCCGACGCCAGCTACTTCGCCGCCCAGGCCAACTACGAAGACGCCCTCGTGCTGCTGCGCGCTCAAGTGGCCGACACCTACTTTGCCCTGCGCACCACCGAAGCCCGGCTGCGAGTCGCACGGGAAAACGCCGCCCAGCAAAAACGCAATTTCGAGATCACCGAAAAACTCTTTCGCAGCGGCCAGACCGCCGAACTCGACCTGCAACAGGCCAGAACCCAGTACCTCGGCACCCTGAGCAGCATTCCGGCGTTCGAAGACCAATTGCTGCGCACCCGCAATGCGCTGGCGGTGCTGGTCGGCCAGCCACCCGGTGGTGCGGCGTTTCTGGCCGAACAACCGGGGCTGATTCCACTGGTGGATCGCGCCGTGTTGCAGGACGTCCCGGCCAACCTGCTGCTGCGCCGTCCCGATGTGCGCGCGGCGGAGCTGAACGTGGCCGCGCAATCGGCGCTGGTCGGCGTGGCCGAAACCGATCTGTACCCCTCGCTGACCTTGCTCGGCAGCATCGTCTGGTCCAGCGACACCCTCGGCGCCACCCCGCGCAGCCTCGACCTGATCGGCGGCCCGAGCCTGCGCTGGAACCTGTTCGACTACGGCCGCATTCACAACAACATTCGCGTGCAGGATGCGCGCTTGCAGCAACTGATCGAAGCCTATCGCGACAAGGTCCGCCAGGCTGCCCGCGAGGCCGACGATGCCGCCAGCGGCCTGACCAAAGCGCTGGAACGCGAACGCATTCTCGGCGAGGCCGAAGGTGCAGCGCGGCGTTCGCTGGTGCTGGCCAACACTCAATATCGCGAAGGCTATTCGGATTTTCAGCGGGTGCTCGACGCCCAGCGTGCGTTGCTGGAGCTACAGGACAACTATCTGGTCAGCCGCAGCAACGCCGTGAGCAACCTGATCGCGCTTTACCGCGCCGTGGGCGGCGGCTGGCAAAGCGCCGGGCCGCAGATTGATTCAGCGACCCGGCAACAGATGCAGCAGCGCACCGATTGGGGCGATCTGCTGAGCGCCCCGCCGCCCCAACCGACTTATCCGATTCCCTCGCAGGTAGACCGCCATGAGTGATGAAGCGCCGCCGGATCCGGCGAAAAAAGGCATCCGCTGGGTGCTGCTGGTGATTGTGCTGAGCCTGGTCTGGTATCTGCTGGCCGACCGCTTTACGCCGTATACCCAGCAGGCGCGGGTCGGCGCATTCGTGATCCCGGTGGCGGCAGAGGTCGCGGGCCGGGTGATCAAGGTCAACGTGCGCAACAATCAGGATGTGCAGGCCGGCGACATCCTCTTCGAGCTCGATCCGCAGCCGCTGCAGATCGCCGTCGACCGGGCCCGCGCCGATCTGGAAAACACCCGGCGCACGGTCGGCGCCAGCACCGCGGGCATCGCGTCGGCCCAGGCGTCGTTGCGGGCCGCGCAAGCCAATGAACTCAAGGCGCGCCAGGACAATCGACGGCTGGAAGGTTTGTATAAAGAAGATCCGGGCACGGTGTCCGTACGGCTTCTGGAAGTGTCCCGAGCCAACCACGAAGCGGCAGTCAGCAAAGTCGCCGCCGCCAAGGCCGAAGTGCTGCGCGCGCAGGAGCAGGAAGGCGGCAACACCGACACCAACGCCAAGCTGCTCAGCGCCGCCGCCACTTTGGCCAAGGCTGAACTTGATCTGGCCAATACCCGCATCGGCGCGCGTTCGGCGGGCCTGATCACCGACCTGCGCACCGATGTCGGCCAGTTCGCCGCTGTCGGCAGTCCGGTGATGACGTTGATCACGATCCAGGATGTGTGGGTCAGCGCCGACCTCACCGAAAACAACCTCGGCCGGATCAAGCCCGGCACGCCGGTGTCGATCATCCTCGACGCCCTGCCCGGCGAAGTGCTCGACGGCCGGGTGCGCAGCGTCGGGTATGGCGTCAGCGTCGGTCAGACGCCGCCGCCCGGCACCCTGCCGACGATCCAGAACAGCCGCGACTGGCTGCGCCCGGCGCAGCGTTTTCCGGTGATCATCGAGTTCAGCGAAGAGGCGAAAAAGCGCCTGTTCGAGAGTCGTTCGATTCGCGCCGGTGGGCAGGCGGAAGTCATGGCGTTTCCCAGTGAGGGCAATCTGCTCAATCCGTTGGGCCGGGTGTTTGTCTGGCTGATGAGTTGGCTGTCGTATGCCTATTGAGCGCAGTGTCCCGGCGCAACGGGCCTTGCGCCTGGCCTGCGGCACGGCGTTGTGCACCGCCGCCAGTTACGGCCTCGCCTTGCCGCTGTCGTTTTTGTCGCCGGTGCTCGCAGTGTTGCTGCTGGCCAGCATGCCTCGACCGTTGCCAGTCAAAATGGCGCTGGTACTGACGTTGGTCGCCGCATTCACCACCAGCATCGGCCTGCTGCTGGTGCCGTTGCTGCGTTATTACCCGGTGTGCGGCGTGCTGCTGATCGGTGTCGGACTGTTTCTGGTGTTCACCTACGGACTGCGCGGCGGCAACGTGCTGATCATGACGTTTCTGGTGATCGGCATGACCATGATTTCCGCCGCCGGTTTCGCCTCATTCGAGCTGGCGATGGCGGTGATCGGCGCGCTGGTCAAAGGCCTGTTGCTGGCCGTCGTCATCGTCGGCCTGAGCCACGTCCTGTTCCCGGAACCGGCCAACAGCCCCGCGCCACCACCCGCTCCCGCCCTGCCCGCCGAAGACGTGCCCCGCGTAGCGATGCGCGCAACATTGATCGTGTTGCCGACCTTCCTGCTGGTGCTGATCGACCCGGCCAGCTACCTGCCGATCATCCTCAAAGCCGTCAGCCTCGGCCAGCAAAGCACCACCACCCGCACCCATCACGCCGGACGCGAACTGCTCGGCTCGACCTTATTGGGCGGACTGCTGGCGGTGCTGTTCTGGTGTGCGTTGAGTCTGTTCGTGCACCTGTGGATGTTCTTTCTGTGGATGCTGCTGTTCGGGCTGTTGGTGGCGCGCAAACTCTATCGCCTGCACCCGACACAACTGACGCCGGGGTTCTGGCTCAACACTCTGATCACCATGATCATCCTGCTCGGCCAGTCGGTGGAGGACAGTGCAGCGGGCAAAGACGTCTACACCGCGTTTGCGGTACGCATGGGGTTGTTCATTCTGGTGACGCTTTACAGCGGCGTGATGATGCACCTGCTCGTCGCGCACCGGGAAAGCCGTCAGGGCGTGACCTGATAACCCCGCCCTTGCAGGCAACCTATGTAGGCGCTTGAACTGGCTGAAGCATCGGACCGTCGCTGCTCGCGCCGATCCTGCCGCTGCCGCGCACCGCCAACCACCGCACCGGCGGCAGCCGTCTCTTTGGCTCGGTTCTGGCGGTAATCCTGCTTGCGATCATCGTCCACGGCTTCGTAAAACTCGTCGTGCTGACGGCCGCGCACTTCAGCGGCTGTGGCGCCGGCCGCCGCACCCACGGCAGCGCCCTTCAACCGACCACCGGCCTGGGGTGTCGACGTGGTTGACGTGGATGCGATGGAATGGCAATCGTTGATGTCGATCTGGGTTTGCTGGGAAGTCTGGCCCTTGAGCGGGACGACCGATTCGGCGCTGGCCTGTATGGCGCACAGGCACGCTGCGATGAACAGTGAATGGCGGAACATGATGACCTCCGACGCGGCGGGGTTGCCTGTGGGGCGGGGTAATCTGGGAGTGTAGTTCACGACCGATCCAGCAACGCCCAGCGAATGATGGCCAAGAGATATCAAATTAAGTATAAACGTTCGGTTCTGTCATTCATTCGGAATGCAGCGCTGGAAAGGATGAGCAAGGATGTACGTATATAAAATGGTTCAAGTCCCGCCAAACATTGAAGTTCGTGCCAAAGAGCACCGTGGGAATGAAGCCGCAGTCTATCTTCAGAACGTAGTGAACTCCCACGCAGAAGACGGTTGGGAGTTCTACCGAATCGACACCATTGGGGTTTCTGTCAAACCGGGATGCTTCGATGCGCTGCTCGGTAAGAAAAACGTACTGACCGAGTATTACGTCATTTCCCTACGCAAGCCTGCATGATGGTTCCCATCGCCATATTGGCAATCCGTTGCTATCAAAAAATGGCGCCTGAAAGGCTAAGATCGGCATGTAGATTCGAACCTAGCTGTTCGAACTATTCGATTTTGGCCTTTCAGAAATATGGCTTTTTCAAAGGGGTCGATCTAACCGCTCGACGAATTTGCAGATGTCGCTATCCAAACGGTGGCACTGATTATCCGTAAAAGTCAGCACCACTTGGATCACGCCCCTTCCCTCACCCGCCGTACTTGCACCAACAACGCCGGCGCAAAGTGCAACACCACCATCCGCGCCAGATGGTGAGTCAGGATAAACACCACATTCAGCCCGCCGACGAACGCGACGATTGCGATGGTTTCGATTGCCCCCGGCATGTACGCGAGCCACAGCGACAACGCATCGCTGCCCAGCAATCGCGCGGCGGCCAATGCAAAAACCGCCGCGACCAGAATCATCAAACCGACCGACACCAATGCCGTGCGGCCATGACGTCCCAGTTCCGCGAGGCCCAATCCCTGGAACCGCGAGCCGATCCGCACACCGAGAATCAGCGCCGCCAGATTCAGACTCCAGTCCGGCATGTGAAAGCCCTGCAGCCATCCCGATTTCACAAACACGGCGGTGATGATGATTGCCGTCAACATGAACGGCGCCGGCACGCCAACAGCCAGCAGCAAACGCCCGACCACCACGCTCAAACCGATCACCGACAGCACGGTCAACGCCATGCCCGTCGACAGCGGCTCGACCTCGGCCGCCGCAACCGTTGCCGTTCCCGGAATCAGCAAACTCACCAGCACCGTGATCAGCAGCAGCCGCATCAAGTGCACGATGATCACCTTGCTCGACGCCTGATGCGATTCCAGCAAATCGAACACCGCCGCCAGCGCCCCCGGATACACGGCCAGCAAGGCATCCGTGCGATTCCACCCTGCCCCGCGCGACAGCCACCAGGCGGCCAGCGCCACTTGCACTGCCAGGCACAGCAGCAACACGCCGAGGCTCGGCAACATCGTCGAGACCGTCGCGCTGTCCCACGCTTCAAACATCAACCCGGTGGCGATACCCAGCGTGACCTGGATGTAGCCCAGGCCATAGGGCGTCGCTGGCGCGAATTTGAATTTGGTGACGACCAGTGCCGTCACGAGAATCGAGCCCAACAGCAAACCGTGGGGCACTCCTTCGAACTGCAACAGCGCGCCGAAGCCGGCAGCAATCAACAAACACAGAATGGATTTCATGGTCGCCTTCCTGGCTATTCAAAGTGCTTTTCAGTTAAGTCAGGCGCGCAACCGTCCAATCGCCCGCCGGTATTTTTCGATCCGCTCCAGATCCTCCCAACTCGGCGAGGCGATCCGCGACAGGTCGCTGTTTTCTTCCAGATCCGCCAGTTTCACCACCCGACCGATCGGGTTCTGCGCCGCGCGCTCGACGAAGTCCTCGTAGGATTCGCCGGGCACTTTGGTCACCGATTCGATGGCGGACAAAACGGCTTCGCTGAAACCTTCCTTGCGCAAATCATCCAGGCTGATGCCGCAGTCCTCGACCACATCGTGCAGCACCGCGACGATGCGCTCTTCCAGGCTGCTCATGCGCAACATGACCTTCAGCGGATGCAAAATATACGGCGCACCGCCCTTGTCCACCTGCCCCGCATGGGCTGTGGCGGCAATCGCGATGGCGCGTTCCAGAGTCTGAGTCATGGAGGTTTCCTCGGGTCAGACGCCGTACCGGCCGCCAATATAGAAGTGGCGCTTGAACCAGCGCCCAATCGCCTGAAAACGCCCGGTCGGCTGCGCCGGCTCGGCGTACCGCTGGAGAATCAGCGAGACCAGATCAGCCTGACTCTCCCCCGAACGCGCGTCCAGCAACTCGCCCACCCAGGCACATCCGGCCTTCTTCAAATGCTCACGCCATTCACCGGGCCAGCCATCCAGCTCATCCAGTGCCAACCACCGCGCACCGCCCTGCTCGACATGCCCGCCGCCAATCGATTGCTCGAAACAGAACGGCGTCGCCGGGCGGGACAGGTCGATGCTGAAGATGTAGATGTCCTGGGTTTTGTGCTGCGGCGTGGGGGCGTTGTTGCGGCTGCCGATCTGAATCATGCGCGGTTCCGTCCGTGGGAGAGGCTTTACAACTTGTTTCGCAGTCTACGACGTGGTGCTGATGGGAGGAACCTTTGGCGATGAGCCGGGGCGTGGCAAGTGAAAAGTTTGACTGGGTGGTCCGGGAAATCCGTTTCAATCGCACACAAAAAAGGGACACCGTTGGGTGTCCCTTTTTGCGTTTGGATTCAGGCCGATGGATCAGCGTTTCATGGCTTCACACTGGTTGCGCAGATCCCCGTCGCCGATGCTCGCACAGCTGCTGCCCTGCTTCGCTTCACAGAAGGAGCGTTTGTCACGATCCTGGATACTCGCGCATGAACCGCCTTTCTCCCCTTCGCAAGCGGTGCGAAGATCGTAATTATCGATCGAGGCACAACTACTGCCTTTCTTGGCGTCGCAATAGGCGCGCTGGTCACGATCCTGGATACCCGCGCATGAACCGCCCTTCTCCGCTTGGCAGGCCGTGCGTAAATCGTAATTGTCGATGGAATAACAACTGCTACCTTCCTCCATCGCCTGGCAATAATTGCGTTTGTCTGGGTCAGTGATGCTGGCACAACTGGCGGAAACGTAACCGCTGAACAGCAACAACATCGCAAGAATCAGTTTCATCTCACACTTCCTTGAGCTTGCCGGGAAACAGCCTGGCACTGAGTAAAGCAATCAAAACCAGATCAGCGCTTCATGGCCTCACACCGCGTACGCAAATCATGGTTGTCGATGTTCCCGCAACTGCTGCCGCCCGTGGTCGCATTGCAGTAAGCACGCTGGTCGTGGTCATCGATGTTGCCGCAGGAACTGCCACCCTGCTCCGCGTTGCATCGCGCACGCAGGTCATGATCATCGATGTTGCCGCAACTGCTGCCGCTCTGTTTGGCGTTGCAGTAGGCGCGCTGGTCGTGGTCGTCGATGTTGCCGCAGGAACTGCCGCCCATCTCCGCGTTACACGCCGCCCGCAGATCGTGATTGTCGATGTTGCCGCAACTGCTGCCGCTCTCCCTTGCATTGCAATAGGCACGCTGATCGTGATCATCAATGTTGCCGCAACTGGCAAAGCTGTAGCCGCTGAACATCAACAACATTGCGAGTAATAGTCTCATCACACACTTCCATGGTTGACCAGGAACCAGCCTGGCACTGCTTGAGCCGATGAATGAGCGTCGCGACACGCCATCAAATTGACATCGGTTTTGGGGAAAGTTCCGGGGGTGGAATGTGTGATGAGTTTTTTGATCTGAAAACGCCGTAGGAAATTGCTCCGCGTGGTGAGGGAGCTTGTTCTTGCGGGGCTGCGAAGCGGGCCGAAATCTGGCAAGTCGTTTTCCCCTGTTACTCCGCAGCCCCTGATTTACGCCGGTTGCGCCGCCGAACGCGAGCGAACTCTCTGGCCAGACGTGGTGATTTCACGTCCTACAGGCTGATTGCGACGGTGGGAATCGGTGCCTAGAGTGGGTCTGTCGCTGAACGAATTTGGCGATAGGGTTTCGCAGCCCTTAAGATTGACACCCTGTTCCGCCTAGCACGGCCGACTCTCGGCTGCGCAAATTTTATGGCGGTTGTGCGTGGGAGACCTTCGGGTCTGCCGGGTCTTGGTGTTAATCCTCCGGTCTGCGAACCCGCGCATAGCTGCCACCCATTTTGTTTCGCAGCAGGACGGTGGCAATTCTTCTCAACAAAGGATTAACACCATGACGACACAGAAACTCATACGCCACTGCGCGAACATGTCACATCCAGCTACCGATCACCCCGTCCTGCTCATCGATACTGACGCCCCACTGCGCGACCTCCATGCTTGTGCCAGTGAGCGCCTCAATGCCGTTCTCAAATACCTGGATCTAATGACCTGCATCCGCCTCCCTGACCATGCCGAACACGACATTTACACCGTGACCACCATCGCCAGAATCATGGTGCAGGACGTGAGCGACGTATTTCGCATCATTGAAAACCGGACAAGTTAAATTGTTGCTTTTATTCAGAAAGCTATTAGGGCAATCACGAAATAGACTAGGCACCTGTCAGTTCTGACAGGTGAAATAGAATTTATTTTTCGCCAATCTATCTAGGAAGAAAACTATCGAGGTTCAACAAATGAAATATTTCGCGACGTTCAATTCCGTATCTGAATCAAACTTACTTCAGGTCAACAAAATCATGGATGAAGCGCAAGCGACAACCGGTGTCACGGGGATGCGCGGTCCCTATCCGGAATGCCCTGCAGAAGTCAGGACTGGCTGGTACTTCGACCCTCAAAGTGGAGAGTATTTTTCTCCCGAGCGGTATGAAGAGGTTAAAGAAAAATTTTCGGCAAAAGGTTTGAAGGCTGGGATTGAGTCAACATTCTTTGAACCCAGAAGGTAGTAAGAAAAACTCTAAAAAAGGAAATGTCTGAACAAGCCATTTCCTTTTTTATGAAACATTTCGGGACAAGCCGCCTTTAAAAATTCGCCGGCGTATTCGCACTAATAATCTCAGCCTCATCCGCCCCGATATTCCGGAACTTATGCGGCAGCGTCGTCGGGAAGTAATACCCATCCCCCGCACTCAACACACTCACCTGCCCATCCACCGTCAACTCCACAGTCCCACGCGTCACCAACCCACACTCCTCGCCTTCCGCGTGAACAATCGGCTCTTCCCCCGAACTCGCGCCCGGTGCGTATTGTTCGCGCAGCAAGCGCATCTGGCGGCTTGGGACCGAGGCGCCGATCAGGAGCAGGCGCAGGCCGTGGCGGCCGAGGTCGGGTTGTTCGTTGGCGCGGAAGACGTATTGGTGTTCGCGGGGGGGCTGGTCGAAGGTGAAGAAGTCGGCCAGGGACATCGGGATGCCTTCGAGCAGCTTTTTCAGTGAGCTGACGGAAGGACTGACACGATTCTGTTCGATCAGGGAGATGGTGGCATTGGTCACGCCGCTACGCCGGGCCAGCTCGCGCTGGGAGAGTTTGTAGCTTTCGCGTACTAGTTTGAGTCGAGAACCCGTATCCATGACAGCCTTATGTGAGAACGACTTAAGGGCAATGGGGGTGGGTGGCGGGTGCCGCGCAGGTCGCGCGGATCACGTTGCTCCCGTGTCCCGGAACCGTGAAAGGCGGCTATTAAATCACGTTTGTCGGTGTTGCTCAGCAGGTTCGATGGACGGTGGGTGAAAAGAGCCTGCTGGAGGTAATTGCGGGTCAGGCACAAGACCTGTGGGAGCGAGCTTGCTCGCGATTGGGCGGCATATTCAACATCCCTTTTGCTGATAGGCCGCTTTCGCGAGCAAGCTCGCTCCCACAGGGTTTGTGGTGCTGCTTGCACGGTGTAAAAGCCGGCAACGCCCTTTTTGGGGGCGCCGCCGGCGAGGTTAATCAGATGCCGAAACGGTCGCGCAGCGAGTAGTACACGGCGCCGAGGGCGGTCAGTGGCGCGGAGAAGGTGCGGCCGCCGAGCATCGGCATGTGTGGCAGGGAGGCGAAGGCGTCGAAGCGTTCGGCGTCGCCGCGGATCATTTCCGAGATCAGTTTGCCGGCCAGGTGCGAGCACGTGACGCCGTGGCCGCTGTAGCCCTGCATGTAGTAGGCGTTTTTCTCGATGCGGCCGAATTGCGGCATGCGTGACATGGTCAGCAGGAAGTTGCCGGTCCAGCGGTAATCGATTTTCACGTCCTTGAGCTGCGGGAAGGTCTTGAGGATCTTCGGGCGGATCAGGGTTTCGATGTCGTCCGGTTCACGGGCGCCGTAGACCACACCGCCGCCATAGAGCAGACGGTTGTCGGCGGTGAGGCGGTAGTAGTCGAGCAGGTAGTTGCAGTCTTCGACGCAGTAGTTGTTGGTGATCAGGCTGCGGGCCTGTTTCTCGGTCAACGGTTCGGTGACGCAGATCTGCGAGCCGCACGGCATGCTCTTGGCCGTCACGCGGTTGTCGAGGCCTTGCGGCAGGTAGGCGTTGCCAGCGATCAGCAGGTACTTGGCGCGGACCTGGCCTTTGGCGGTGCGCACGACGTTGGGCTCGCCGTATTTGATTTCCACCGCAGCGGACTGCTCGTAGATCTTGCCGCCCAGACGCACGATGGCGGCAGCTTCACCGAGGGCCAGGTTCAGCGGGTGAATGTGGCCACCCTGCATGTCCAGCAGACCGCCGACGTAAGCGTCGGAGCCGACTTCGCGGCGGATGTCCGCAGCGTCGAGCATCTTCAGGTTTTTATTGCCGTAACGTTCCCAGCTACGTTTTTGTTCGGCGAGTCCCTTGAGCTGTTTGTTGTTCATCGCTGCGAAAATGCCGCCCGGGCGGTAGTCGCACTTGATGTCGTATTCCTTGATGCGCGAACGGATGATGTCGGCGCCTTCGAAGATCATGCTGCCGAGGATTTCGGCGGTCTTGTCGCCGTAGCGTTCTTCGATCACGTCGACGTCGCGGCTGTAGGAGTTGACCAGTTGGCCGCCGTTGCGACCGCTGGCGCCATAGCCGACTTTCGCCGCTTCCAGCACCGTCACTTTGTAGCCGGCTTCGCTCAGGAACAGCGCCGAGGACAGGCCGGTGTAGCCGGCGCCGATGATGCAGACATCGCACTCCACCGACTCTTCGAGGATCGGGAAATCGATCACTTCGTTGCGGGTGGCGGCGTAGTAGCTGTTCACGTGTTGTTGTTTCATTTTTTTATTCTCCGAGGGTCGCCGGTTGCAGGCGACCACCGCTGTAAAAGAGTCAGAGCTTGATCCAGGTCGCTTTCAGCTCGGTGTACTTGTCGAACGCGTGCAGCGATTTGTCGCGACCGTTGCCCGACTGTTTAAAGCCTCCGAACGGTGCGGTCATGTCGCCGCCGTCGTACTGGTTGACCCACACGCTGCCGGCGCGCAGGCCACGGGCAAAGGTGTGGGCCTTGCTCAGGTTGCTGGTCCAGACCCCGGCGGCGAGGCCGAAGATGCTGTCGTTAGCGATGTGCAGTGCTTCTTCAACGGTGTCGAAGGTGATCAGCGACAGTACCGGGCCGAAGATTTCTTCCTTGGCGATGGTCATGGCGTTGGTCACGCCGTCGAAAATCGTCGGCTCGATGTAGGTGCCGCCGGTTTCTTCGAGAGTGCGTCGGCCGCCGGCGATCAGCTCGGCGCCCTGCTCGCGGCCGATGCTGATGTAGCGCAGCACGTTGTCCAGTTGACGCTGATCGACCACGGCGCCGACGGTGGTCGCCGGATCCAGGGCGTGACCCGGTTTCCACGCTTGCAGCGCTTCCACCAGCAACGGAATGAATTGCTCGCGGATCGAACGCTCCACCAGCAGGCGCGAGCCGGCGGTGCAGACCTCGCCCTGGTTGAACGCAATGGCGCCGGCCGCCGCTTGTGCTGCCGCGCGCAAGTCCGGTGCGTCGGCAAACACCACGTTCGGGCTCTTGCCCCCAGCTTCGAGCCAGACGCGTTTCATGTTGCTTTGGCCGGCATAAATCATCAGTTGCTTGGCAATCGCCGTGGAGCCGGTGAAGGCCAGCACGTCAACGTCCATGTGCAGCGCCAGCGCCTTGCCGACGGTGTGGCCGAAGCCTGGCAGGACGTTGAACACGCCTTTCGGAATGCCGGCATCCAGCGCCAGTTGCGCGATACGGATCGCGGTCAGCGGGGATTTTTCCGAAGGCTTGAGGATGAACGAGTTACCCGCCGCCAGCGCCGGGGCGAATTTCCAGCTGGCCATGATCAGCGGGAAGTTCCACGGCACGATGGCCGCAACTACGCCGGATGGCTCGCGAGTCACCAGACCCAGTTGATCGTGCGGGGTGGCGGCGACTTCATCGTAGATCTTGTCGATCGCTTCGGCGCTCCAGCGGATCGCGTTGGCGGTCGCCGGGATGTCGATGTTCATCGAGTCGCTGATCGGTTTGCCCATGTCGAGGGTTTCGAGCAGCGCCAGTTCTTCCTGGTGTTGCAGGATCAGATCGGCGAAGCGAATCAGGATGCGCTTGCGCTCGGCCGGGGCCTTGTTCGCCCACACGCCGGAGTTGAAGGATTGGCGCGCGGCTTCGACGGCCAGGTTGGCGTCGGCTTCATCGGTGCTGGCGACGGAGGCCAGGAAACGGCCGTCGACGGGGCTCAGGCATTCGAAGGTTTCGCCGCTGATGGCCGGGCGGTATTCGCCGTTGATGAAGGCACGGGATTCGAGGGTCAGGGACTGGAAGCGTTGTTCCCAGTCGTTGCGGGTCATGGTCATGGGGGTGACTCACACAGAATAATTGGTGAAAGGCGAGCAGATGCCCGCCCATCAAAACTTTGGTAATACGACCCCCTGTGGGAGCGAGCCTGCTCGCGATAGCGGTGCATCAGATAACAACGATGTCGGCTGACACTCCGTAATCGCGAGCAGGCTCGCTCCCACAAGGTTTTCAATTAGCCCTTAGACGGTATGCAGATACCAGTTGTACTCAAGGTCAGAGATCGAGTTTTCGAACTCGGCGAGCTCGCTTTCCTTGCACGCGACGAACACGTCGATGTACATCGGGTCGATGTAGCGGGCCATGACTTCGCTGTCGTCCAGCTCACGCAGGGCGTCGCGCAGGTTGTTCGGCAGGCTCTGTTCGTTCTGCTCGTAGCTGTTGCCTTCGACCGGGGCGCCCGGCTCGATTTCGTTGGTCAGGCCGTGGTGAATACCGGCCAGCACGGAAGCCATCAGCAGGTACGGGTTGGCGTCGGCACCGGCTACGCGATGCTCGATGCGCACGGCATCCGGCGAACCGGTCGGCACGCGGACGGCCACGGTACGGTTGTCGATACCCCAGCTCGGCGAGTTCGGCACGTAGAACTGTGCGCCGAAGCGGCGGTACGAGTTGACGTTCGGGCACAGGAAGGCCATTTGCGCAGGCAGGGTCTCCAGCACACCGCCGATCGCGTGGCGTAGCGCGGCGTTCTGCTCGGGATCCTCGCTGGCGAAGATGTTGTTGCCTTCTTTGTCCAGGATCGAAATGTGCACGTGCAGACCGTTGCCCGCCTGGCCCGGATACGGCTTGGCCATGAAGGTGGTATCCATTTCGTGGTCGTAGGCGATGTTTTTCACCAGACGCTTGAGCAGGACGGCGTAGTCGCACGCCTTGATCGGGTCGGACACGTGATGCAGGTTGACTTCGAACTGCGCCGGGGCGCTTTCCTTGACGATGGCGTCGGCAGGAATGCCCTGCTCTTTCGCGCCTTCGAGGATGTCTTGCAGGCAGTCGACGTACTCGTCGAGATCGTCGATCAGATAAACCTGGGTCGACACCGGACGCTTGCCCGAAACCGGCGAACGCGGCGATTGCGGACGGCCGTTCACGTTGTCCTGGTCGATCAGGTAGAACTCGAGTTCGAACGCGGCGCAGATGGTCAGGCCCATTTCGTCGAACTTGCGCACCACGTTGGCCAACACTTCACGCGGGTCGGCAAAGAACGGCTCGCCTTCCAGTTCGTGCATGGTCATCAGCAGTTGTGCGGTCGGGCGCTTCTGCCAGGGCTCGATGCTCAGGGTGCCGGGGATCGGGTAGCAGATACGGTCGGAGTCGCCGATGTCCAGGCCCAGACCGGTGCTTTCCACCGTGGAGCCATTGATGTCGAGGGCAAAGAGCGAGGCCGGCAGATTGATGCCTTTCTCGTAAACCTTATGAAGACTGGTGCGCTCGATGCGCTTGCCGCGCACCACACCGTTCATGTCTGCAATCAGAAGGTCGACGTACAAAACCTCAGGATGTTTCTTAAGGAATGCGTTTGCTTCGTTGAGTTGAACGGCACGCAGAGGGACCGACATGATGCACCTATTTAGCTGTTAATTATTATGTTCACTGCTGTTTCGCCGAGCCAGTCAACCCGAACGGCAAAGTGAAGTCAATAGCGAACACAGGGCCGCTCAGCGTTTATTTTTCGGGCTTTTTTTAACACTCACGTGCCAATGCAGGCGCCAGAGCCCCGGTCTTGATGAAGATTTGATGAACGGCGTTTAGAATTTTTTACATGGGAGTTGTTAATTAAAATCAACGAGGCTAAGCTCCGGAAAAGCTCGTTCAAGTGTCAAACTTCGAGGTGAATAAAAATGGCATTCAAGCCATTGATCGGCGTTACTGCGTGCGTCAAACAGATTGGCCTGCACCCCTATCACATCAGCGGCGACAAGTACGTTCGCGCTGTCAGCGTTGCGGCGCTGGGGTTGCCCGTCGTCATTCCTTCCCTTGGCAAACTGACTGAAATCGAAGACCTGCTGGGTCAGCTCGACGGTCTGTTGCTGACCGGCTCGCCGTCCAACGTGGAACCTTTCCACTATCAGGGCCCGGACAGCGCTCCCGGCACGGATCACGATCCGGCGCGGGATGCCACCACCCTTCCTCTATTGCGTGCAGCCATCGCGGCGGGCGTTCCGGTACTCGGCATCTGCCGGGGTTTCCAGGAAATGAACGTGGCGTTCGGCGGCAGCCTGCACCAGAAGGTGCATGAGCTGCCGGGCATGCTCGATCACCGCGAAGCCGACAGCCCTGATGTCGCCGTGCAGTACGCCCCGGCCCATGCCGTGACGGTGCTGGCTGGTGGCGTGTTCGAAGCGCTGGAGCTGCCGGGTGAATTTCAGGTCAACTCGATTCACAGTCAGGGCATCGACCGCCTCGCTCCCGGCCTGCGCGCCGAAGCCGTGGCGCCGGACGGCCTGATCGAGGCGGTCTCGGTGGAGCACAGCCCGACCTTCGCCCTCGGCGTGCAATGGCACCCCGAATGGCAGGTGCTGGACAACCCGAACTACCTGCGGATTTTCCAGGCGTTCGGCGAGGCCTGCCGCCAGCGTGCGGCGCGACGCAACCAGCGCTGACGCCACCCAACGATTGCAAAACCATTTACTGCCCCCGCGGGGTCGGCGGCTGCGCGCTTGCGCATCCGTCATCCGCGATCAGCAACACACCGCGAAAACAAAAAGCACCACCCGGCAGCCAGGACGGCGGCGCCGAACAACCCGCACGGTGCGGGTCTGCAATCCACTCTTAAGCCAGGCCGCGTTGGCCCGGCGACTGAAACCTGTTGGGAGTTTCACATGGCAAACGCCTCCAGCACTTACAGGAAGGCTCTTGAAGGTCATCAGCAACCGAAAAAGGTTCTGGTGAAGGTCGATCGAGTCACCAAGAAGTTCGACGAAACCACTGCGGTGGACGATGTGTCCCTGGAGATCCATCAGGGCGAAATCTTTGCCCTGCTCGGCGGCTCCGGCTCGGGCAAATCGACCCTGCTGCGCATGCTCGCCGGTTTCGAACGGCCGACTGAAGGACGCATTCTGCTCGACGGTGTCGACATCACCGACATGCCGCCGTACGAGCGGCCGATCAACATGATGTTCCAGTCCTACGCCCTGTTCCCGCACATGACCGTGGCGCAGAACATCGCCTTCGGCCTCAAGCAGGACCGTTTGCCGGCCAGCGAAATCGACGCCCGCGTCGAAGAAATGCTGCGCCTCGTCCACATGACCCAATACGCCAAGCGTCGCCCACATCAACTGTCCGGCGGCCAGCGTCAGCGTGTGGCCCTCGCCCGCTCCCTGGCCAAGCGTCCGAAGCTGTTGCTGCTCGACGAACCGATGGGCGCACTGGATAAAAAGCTACGCTCGCAGATGCAGCTGGAACTGGTGGAAATCATCGAACGCGTCGGCGTGACCTGCGTGATGGTGACCCACGACCAGGAAGAGGCCATGACCATGGCCGAGCGCATCGCGATCATGCACCTGGGCTGGATCGCCCAGATCGGCAGCCCGGTCGACATCTATGAAGCGCCGGTCAGCCGCATGGTCTGCGAATTCATCGGCAACGTGAACGCCTTCGACGGCACCGTGGTCGAGGACCTCGAAGGTCACGCGATCATTCACAGCCCGGACTTGCAGCAAAAGATCTACGTCGGTCATGGCGTCAGCACGTCGGTGCAGGACAAGTCGATCACCTACGCGATCCGCCCGGAAAAAATGCTCGTCAGCACGATCAAGCCCGAGACCCGCTACAACTGGTCCGAAGGCAAGGTGCATGACATCGCCTACCTCGGCGGTCACTCGGTGTTCTACGTCGAATTGCCGAGCGGCAAGATCGTCCAGTCGTTCATGGCCAACGCCGAACGCCGTGGCGCGCGGCCGACCTGGGACGACAAGGTCTACGTCTGGTGGGAAGACGACAGCGGCGTGGTACTGCGCTCATGAGAACCTTCAATCAGCAATTCCTGCGCCTGGTGCCCAGCGGGCGAAAGTTCGTCATCGGCATCCCGTTCATCTGGCTGTTCCTGTTCTTCATGCTGCCGTTCTTTTTGGTGATGAAGATCAGCTTCTCGGAAGCCGCGCTGTCGATCCCGCCGTACTCGGAGATCTACACCTACGCCGAACAGAAATTTCAGCTGTTCCTGAACATCGGCAACTACACCATGCTCGGCGAAGACGAGCTGTACCTGTCGGCCTACCTCGGTTCGCTGAAAGTGGCGCTGCTCAGCACGCTGATGTGCCTGGTGATCGGTTTCCCGATGGCCTACGCGATCACCAAGACCGGCAAGGAAACGCAAAACGTCCTGCTGCTGTTGATCATGATGCCGACCTGGACCGCGATCCTGATCCGCGTTTACGCGTGGATGGGCATCCTCAGCAACAACGGTCTGCTCAATGCGTTCCTGATGTGGACCGGGCTCACCGATCACCCGATCGAGATCCTCAACACCAACACGGCCGTGTATATCGGCGTGGTCTACGCCTACCTGCCGTTCATGGTGCTGCCGCTCTACGCCAACCTGGTGAAGCACGACGGCAGCCTGCTGGAAGCCGCGCAGGACCTGGGTTCGAGCAACTTCAACAACTTCTGGAAAATCACCGTGCCGCTGGCCAAGAACGGCATCATCGCCGGCTGCATGCTGGTGTTCATTCCGGTGGTGGGCGAGTTCGTGATTCCGGAACTGCTGGGTGGCCCGGAGACCCTGATGATCGGTCGCGTGCTGTGGCAAGAGTTCTTCAATAACCGCGACTGGCCGGTGGCGTCTGCTCTGGCGGTGGTGATGCTGTTGATCCTGATTGTGCCGATTCTGCTGTTCAACCGCAGCCAGGCCAAAGAGATGGAGGCACGGGGATGAAACGCTTCGGTTTTGCAAAGTTCATGTTGATCTTCGGCCTGACGTTCATTTATCTGCCGATGCTGATTCTGGTGATCTACTCGTTCAACGCATCCAAACTGGTGACGGTCTGGGGCGGCTGGTCGGTGAAATGGTACGTCGGCCTGCTCGACAACACTCAACTGATGGGCTCGGTGGTGCGCTCGCTGGAAATTGCCTGCTACACCGCGATTGCCGCCGTGGCGCTGGGCACCCTCGCCGCCTTCGTGCTGACTCGTGTAACGCGCTTCAAGGGTCGCACGCTGTTCGGTGGTCTGGTCACGGCGCCGCTGGTGATGCCTGAGGTGATCACCGGTCTGTCGCTGTTGCTGCTGTTCGTGGCGATGGCGCAACTGATCGGCTGGCCGCAGGAGCGTGGCATCGTCACGATCTGGATCGCTCACACCACGTTTTGTGCCGCTTATGTGGCGGTGGTAGTCTCCGCCCGCTTGCGCGAGCTGGACCTGTCGATCGAAGAAGCGGCGATGGATCTGGGCGCGAAACCGTTCAAGGTGTTTTTCCTGATCACCATCCCGATGATCGCGCCGTCGCTGGCGGCGGGCGGCATGATGTCGTTCGCCCTGTCGCTGGACGATCTGGTGCTGGCGAGCTTCGTGTCCGGGCCGGGCTCCACCACCCTGCCGATGGAAGTGTTCTCGGCCGTGCGTCTGGGCGTGAAGCCCGAGATCAACGCCGTGGCCAGCCTGATTCTGCTGGCAGTGTCGCTGGTGACCTTCCTGGTCTGGTACTTCGGCCGCAAGGCAGAAGCCAACCGCAAGCGTGCGATTCAGGAAGCGATGGATCAGACCGCCAACGAATCGTGGCAGCAACCGCAACCTCAACGAGTGGCAGCGACGGCCTAGGGCCGTCGCGTTTTACGGCTTTGCGCTTTGCTTAAAAGCTTTTGAATAAAAAGAATGGAGTTTCACCGATGAAAATGTTTGGCAGGACTCTGCTGACACTGTCCTTATTGGGCGCAATCGCCACGGGCGCCCAGGCCAACGACAAGGTACTGCGCGTTTACAACTGGTCGGATTACATCGCTCCGGACACCGTCAAGAAGTTCGAGGACGAGACCGGCATCCGCGTGACCTATGATGTGTTCGACAGCAATGAAACCCTCGAAGCACGTTTGCTCGCGGGTAAATCCGGCTACGACATCGTGGTGCCGTCCAACAGTTTCCTGGCCAAGCAGATCAAGGCCGGGGTCTATCAGACCCTGGACAAATCGAAGCTGCCAAACTGGAAAAACCTCAACCCGGTGCTGCTGAAAAACGCCTCCGCCAGTGATCCGGACAACGCCCACGCGTTCCCGTATATGTGGGGCTCGATCGGCATCGGCTTCAACCCGGACAAGGTTCGCGAAGTGCTCGGCAAGAATGCGCCGACCAATTCCTGGGACCTGCTGTTCAAACCGGAGAACGCCGAGAAGCTGAAGGCTTGCGGTATCAGCTTCCTCGATTCGCCGACCGAAATGCTCCCGGCCGCCCTGCACTACCTGGGCTACCCTGTGAACGACAAGGACGTGAAGCACATCGCCGAAGCCGAAGCGCTGTTCATGAAGATCCGGCCGTCGGTGGCGTATTTCCATTCGTCCAAGTACATCTCCGATCTGGCCAACGGCAACATCTGCGTGGCGGTCGGTTACTCGGGTGACGTGCTGCAGGCCAAGGCCCGCGCGGTGGAATCGGGCAACAAGGTCGAGATCGACTACAGCATTCCCAAGGAAGGCGCCGGCAGTTTCTACGACATGGTCGCCATCCCGCGCGATGCCGCCAACGTCGAGAACGCCTACCTGTTCATGAACTTCCTGATGCGCCCGGACATCATCGCCGAAGTCACCAACAGCATCGGTTACAGCAACGCCAACGAAGCCGCGACGCCGCTGGTAGACGAAGCGATCCGCAACGACCCGGGCTCATACCCGCCGCAAGCGGTGATGGCCACGCTGTATGCGGTGCCGGATCAGCCGATTGCCACGCAACGGATCATGACCCGGGGCTGGACACGCGTGAAACTCGGCAAATAAACCTGGAGTACTCGCGGTGATCGTTCCCACGTCGAGGCGTCGAACCGTCCGCGTGGGAATGCCTCAATGGACGCTCTGCGTCCGCTTTGGGACGCGGAGCGTCCCGGGCTGCATTCCCACGCAGAGCGTGGGAACGATCAGGCAGTCAGCGATCAGAATCACAAGTTTCCGTTCATGCAGCGCCTTACCACCGCTGCCCCCTGCTCTGAACGGCCTCACCTGGCTTCCTCGGTTCAGGTGAATTCAGGCGCCCTCGGGCGCCTTTTTTTGTGGGCTCAGATCAGTGGCCAATCGGCCAGCGAGCGGTAGCGGCCCTTGTGGGATTCGAACAGCGCAAAGCGTTCCGCCCGCAGAAAGAACTCCGGTGGCGTGGCGGATTCCGGTTCCGGCGCCCGGTAGTCCCGGGCCAATGTCAGGTGGGGGCGATACTCGCGTGTCGCCTCTTCAAATCCGAACGGCAACATCGCCTGCTCCAGCGCATACACCAGCCGCAACAATCCCTGCGGCGCCTGCTCGGGCGCCAGCGACAATACCCCGGCACGGCGCCAGACCTGCAACCGATCCAGTGAAATCCTCAGCGCCTCGCCCGGCGTGCGCACCTTCGACGCCGCCTCGCAGACTTCGCCAATCTGCGCCAACGGCACCGCACCGAGAAACAGCAGCGTCAGGTGAAAGTTGTCCGCCGGCACCGGTTTGCCGGTACGCAAACCCAGTTCGCCGCGCCACTGGGCAATCGCCTTGCGCTGCGCCGGCGGGCAGTCCAGGGCGAAGAACAGCCGCTTGAACGGTTGATCCCCGCGCGTTTCGTCCGTCATGGCCACGCTCCTTCGTTCGTCGAGATCCCTGGATTCTACACGCCCGTTTCTGGCGACTCTCGGCATGGGGTTTATAGTTCAACGATTGCCATCAACCGGAGGACGTCATGCGCGAGATCCTCAGCAAAGAACCCTGGTGGGCCCGACCGCCGAATCCCGGACAGGATGAGAGCGAACTGGAATGGGGCTGGCTGGTGCATTACAGCGAAGGTGAGCCGCGTTTCGAATTCGTCCGCGAGCGACCGACGGACGAGCAGATCCGCAACCGCAAAGGCTGCCGGATCACCCCGTCGGCGGAGTGATCCGGTTAATACGATTACGGAAATCGCTCTAATTGCTTCAATACCTGCTTGGATGTTTTGAAAGAGTGCCATCCTCCTCTAAGAAATGCGTGGGCACTCCATGTTCGAGATTTAAATCAACGCTGCTGATGTCAGCGTAAGCAAAGGCCTTATCTTTGCCATAAGTAACCCAGTCAATCGTGATACTTGTTCCACCTACACTTTTTAGCGTGCCGCTGTGGGCCGCGCCGCTGGCATCTCTAACGATAATAGAGGTGCCAGCAGTAACGTTTACAAACGAACTTTGTGAATACGACATCATCATTGCTCCATCAGTGATATGAAGTCGAATCCTGCAACATTCGCATCCATTCGCAACCTGTAAAAAATGACAGTCCTTTATACTGGTTCGCTATTAAAGCTCTGGCTTTGTACATCATGTTCAAGATTCCAATAAATACTTGAAGCCACCGTAAACCATCCGCTGCCCATCGAACGGCATCGGATTGACGTCCGGCTGCATGCGCGGGTCTTCCATCATTTTCGCCATGCCGGCGTCGCGGGTGGCCTTGTCCGGCCAGACCAGCCAGCCGGCCGATACGGTTTCGCCTTCCTTGAGTTTCACTGCCATCGGGAATGAAGTGACGTTGCCATCCGGCACATCATCGCCCCAGCCCTGAATCACCTCCAGAGCGCCGTATTCCTTGAACAGCTTCGCGGCGATTTCGCAGTGTTTTTTGTACTGTTCGCGATTGGCATTCGGCACGGGCGCCACGAACACATCGATGTAAGCCATGATCATTCTCCTTGCAGGGTGGGTTCGATCTGCTGAGTAGTCGACTCGGGCGGCCGCCATTCGACACGGTTGACGCCCAACCCGACCGACGGCTCATCCCGCCCGCCTAGATTTCCCTCGACCTGCGCCGCCATGTGCAGCGTGCCGGCCATCACGCCGGTGGTCGGGTTTTGCACCAGTTTCAGCCAGGCCTTGTCGAAGGTGTTGCCCAGGCTGCTGCGGATCAGGGCTTCGCTGTCGGGGCGGTCATTGGCCTGAATGATCGCGCGGATGCCCGCAACACCGACCGAAATCAGCGCCCCGGCCAGTTTGCCGGCCGCTGCCGCCACCGCGCTCGCGGCGCCGCGCGGGGCCATTTCCGCCTCCATGCGCTGACTGGCGCGCTTGGCCACCGGCGCCATCGCCGTATCGGTCGAGGCCACGCCTTTCGAGCCGCCGTCGGTATGGATCTTGTCGATCAGCGCGGCGTAGGCCGGCAGCGTGTTCAACGGCTGCGTGCTGACAACCTGGTACAACGAGGCGTCCCGGGCTGGCGGCGGGCCAAGGGCGATGGCGGGGATTTTCTGCAACCGCCCGTTGAGCTGGGCGATGGGCACGCCGTGGCGCTGGGCGATGACCGGCATCTGCTGCGCCATCAGCTGCGCGTAGAACGCGGTGGACTGGCCGAGGATCGCGTCCGGGTCGATCTCCACCGCCACCGGCGCCAGCACCCGTTCCTGATATTGCTCCAGCAGATAGGCCGCCAGGCGTTTGGCCGAGGCATCCTGCTCACCGCTGGCACTGATCGTGTACCAGCTGACCTTCATCGACAGCCACTCCTGGGTCCAGTAACTGCTGAACCACGGGATGAAATTTTCTTCAGTTTGCTCATAGACCCGAATGCGCCAATGTTCCATCGAGCCACGGGCGAATAGCTTGACCTGCTCGGTGGCCTGCTTCGAGGCGCTGACGATTTCCCGGTCGATCTGCTGCCAGGTGGCCGGCGAGACCACCACTGCCGGCGCGGTCACCGGGGCCCGCGCCGTGGTGGCGCAGCCGGCCAGCAACACCAGTGCGGCGACGAGCAGCGCACGCAGGTTCACGGTGGCGGTCCTTATCTGTTCCTCGGTCGCAAGACCGGAAGAATCCGGGGGAGATGACATGAGTATAGGTGCGTGCGGTGCGCCGTTTATCCGCTGGTCAGGGCTGCGTCAGTCCAACCATCAATGGCGTCGATATTCACCATCGCGACGATTGCCTTCCGCCGACCGCTCGTCAAAGGCACGATTAACCCATCCGAAACACACAGCACGAGGAGTTCACATCATGATCAGTACCGTCACCCTCGCCGTGAGTTTCCCGGTCTTCGGCAGCAACTACTACGATCAGCACGCCGTGTCGCGCAAGACACAAGCGCTGGTGTTCGACGAAGCCTTCGAAGATCTGTTGATGCCCGCCGCCAGCAATCATTTCAGCAATGAAGTGGTCGGCCTCAACGATCAGTTCCGTTTTCTGAGCGACATTCTCGCCACCCATTTGCTGGACATCGAGGCCTCTGTGCCTGCGCGATCCAGCGTCCGGGCGAGCGCTCATTTTTAATGCCAGAGGGCGTTCCCGTCGGGGAACGCCCTCTTCGTTTCAATCAGTCATCATCCCGGTCGCGGTGATAACGACGCCCGTCGCGGCGATCGTCGTCGCGGTCGTCCCAGCGTCGGTCATGATCGTAGTAACGGCCATGATCGCGGTCGTAATGCCGGCCATGGCGATGGTCATCATCGAAATCCGCCACACAGCCGCCCAGCAGTACGGCGGCGGAAACAGTCAGCAGCAGGCTTGTTGCACGCATCATTCAGAATTTCCCTAAAACCAAGGTCTTGACGTCGGAAACGGTCAGCGCGGGTGCGCGCTGGCGCAGATACGACCGGGGAAAAAGGCTTTGATTCACTGGCCACCAATGACCGTTCATCGCCCATCCTCCCGCGTCCGGCCCATTCAACCAGTGGCCGTTTGATGGCTTTGACTGGGGCGAAATCCGACAAAACCTTTTCCTCCCCCCTGCGGTCACTCCTAGAACAGACCAAGACTGGCTACCACGCCGGCGTGCCCTGGCGGGTCATTTGCAACCTGCCGACCTGATCAGAGGAAGCCCAGCCATGAACGACCATCCGCCGTTGGCGATTTCCCGACGCCGTTTCCTGATTCTCGGGGCCGTGACCGCGACTGCATTCGCGATGCCGCCCTTCATCAGCCTCAAGGCCTACGCGGCCACTCTGGAGCTACCGGCCATGGCCAAAGTGACCCTTGAAGTCAACGGCAAGCCGCAGACGCTGGAGATCGACACCCGCACCACCCTGCTCGATGCGCTGCGCGAACACCTGCACCTGACCGGCAGCAAAAAGGGCTGCGACCACGGCCAGTGCGGCGCCTGCACGGTGATCGTCGATGGCCGGCGAATCAATTCGTGCCTGACCCTGGCGGTGATGCAGGACGGCGCCAAAGTCACCACCATCGAAGGCCTCGGCATGCCGGACCACCTGCATCCGATGCAGGCGGCGTTCATCAAGCATGACGGTTACCAGTGCGGCTACTGCACGCCGGGGCAGATCTGTTCGGCGGTGGCGGTGCTTCAGGAAATCCGCGACGGCATCCCCAGTCACGCCAGCGCCAGCCTCACCGAACCGCCGCAACTGATCGCCAGTGAATTACAGGAACGCATGAGCGGCAACATCTGCCGTTGCGGCGCCTACTCGAACATCATCGAAGCCATCAGCGAAGTCGCGGAGGTGCCAGCATGAGAGCGTTCAATTACAGCCGCGCCGACTCCCCTGCCGCTGCTGCTGCCCAAGCCGCGCAAATCGAAGGGGCACGTTTCATCGCCGGCGGCACCAACCTGCTGGACTTGATGAAACTCGACATCGAAACGCCGCAGCAGTTGATCGACGTCAATCACCTGGGCCTCGACCGGATCGAAGCCACCGAAGACGGCGGCTTGCGCATCGGCGCACTGGTGCGCAACACCGATCTGGCCGCCGACAGCCGCGTCCGGAAAGACTATGCGCTGCTGTCCCGCGCCTTGCTCGCCGGTGCATCGGGCCAGTTGCGCAACATGGCGACCACCGCCGGCAATCTGCTCCAACGCACGCGCTGCCCGTATTTCTACGACACCAATCAGGCCTGCAATAAACGCAAACCCGGCAGTGGCTGCGCGGCGATTGACGGGGTCAGTCGACAACTCGGCATTATCGGCGTCAGCGATGCTTGCATCGCGACCCATCCGAGTGACATGGCGATTGCGATGCGGGCGCTGGATGCCCAGGTCGAAACGCTCAAAGCCGACGGCAGCACCCGGCGCATCGCCATGGCGGATTTCCATCAATTACCCGGCACCACGCCGAATGTCGAAACCAGTCTGACACCCGGCGAGCTGATTACCGCCGTCACCCTGCCCGCGCCAGTGGGCGGCACCCATGTCTATCACAAGGTGCGCGACCGCTCGTCGTACGCCTTCGCCCTGGTTTCCGTCGGTCTGATCCTGCAGAAGGATGGCAGCGGTCGCCTCGCCGTCGGCGGCATCGCGCCGAAACCCTGGCGGGTCGAAGCGGCGGAAGCGCTGTTGCCGCAAGGCGCGAAAGCCGTCAGCGCGCGCCTGCTCGACGGCGCCACGCCGACCCCGGACAACCAGTTCAAAGTGACGCTGGTCGAGCGCACGATTGCCTCGGTGCTGGCCCAAGCGAGGGACGAAGCATGAAATTCGACACGCCCGCCACGACCAACCCGATTGACCAGTTGAACGTCATCGGCAAACCCACCGACCGCATCGAAGGTCCGCTGAAGACCAGTGGCCAGGCGCCTTACGCCTACGAGCAACATGAAGCGGTGAAGAATCAGGCCTATGGCGTGATGGTCGGTTCGGCCATTGCCAAGGGTCGCATCACCCACATAGATCTGGAGGCCGCCCGCGCCGCGCCGGGGGTGCTGACCATCGTCACCGCCGCCAATGCCGGCAAGCTCGGCAAAGGCAAATACAACGCCGCGCACCTGCTGGCCGGGCCGCAAGTGCAGCACTATCACCAGGCCGTGGCGCTGGTGGTCGCCGAAACCTTCGAACAGGCGCGGGCCGCCGCGCAGTTGGTCAACGTCGAATACGCGACCGACAAAGGTCAGTTTGATCTGGCCAGCGTGCGCGATCAGGGTGTGGAACCGAAAGACGAACTGCCGGACGTCACACACGGCGATTTCGCCAGCGCTTTTTCCGCCGCGCCTGTGCAGTTCGAACAGACCTACACCACGCCCGATCAGTCCCACGCGATGATGGAGCCCCACGCGACACTCGCCGCCTGGAAAGGCGATCACGTGACGCTCTGGACCTCCAACCAGATGATCGCCTGGAGCGTCGGTGACATCGCCACCACCCTCGGCCTGCCCAAGGAAAACGTGCGGTTGATCTCGCCGTACATTGGCGGCGGTTTCGGCGGCAAGCTGTTCATTCGTGCTGACGCGATCCTCGCCGCCCTCGGCGCCCGTCTGGCGAACCGACCCGTGAAGGTCGCCCTCGCCCGCCCGCAGATTGCCAATAACACCACCCACCGCCCCGCCACCGTCCAGCGCATCCGCATGGGCGCCACGGCGGACGGCAAACTCACCGCCATCGCCCATGAAGGCTGGTCGGGCAACCTCGCCGACGGCAAGGTCGAGGTTGCAGCGCAGCCGAGTCAGTTGCTCTACGCCGCAGAAAATCGTTTGGTGACCATGCGCCTAGCGCCGCTGGATCTGCCGGAAGGCAATGCCATGCGCGCCCCCGGTGAAACGCCGGGACTGATGGCGCTGGAGATCGCCATGGACGAGATGGCGGAACAGCTCAAACTCGATCCGATCCAGTTCCGCATCCTCAACGACACGCAGGTCGATCCGGTGAAAACCGAGCGGCCGTTCTCCCAGCGGCGCCTGATCGAATGCCTGCAAACCGGCGCCGAACGCTTTGGCTGGGATAAGCGCAACGTAACGCCCGGCAGCCGTCGCGAAGGTCGCTGGCTGATCGGCATGGGCGTCGCGGCGGCGATTCGCAACAACCTGCTGGTGAAGTCCGGCGCGCGAGTGCGGCTGGAGCACGACGGCAAGATCACCGTCGAAACCGACATGACGGACATCGGCACCGGCAGCTACACGATCATTGCCCAGACCGCCGCCGAAGTGATGGGCGTGCGTCTCGACGAGGTGACTGTGCATTTGGGCGATTCGAATTTTCCGGTGTCGTCCGGCTCCGGCGGCCAGTTCGGCGCCAACTGCTCGACCGCCGGGGTCTACGCGGCGTGCATGAAGCTGCGCGAAGCGATCACGGCCAAACTCGGCATGAGCACGGGTGAAGCGCAGTTTGCCGACGGTCACGTGCGACTGGGCAGCAAGAACGTGCCGTTACGTGAGGCCGCGCAACATGCCGCAATCGAAGTCGAGGACAGCATCGAATTCGCCGACCTCGCCAAGCAGTACCAGCAATCGACCTTCGGCGCGCACTTCGTCGAAGTCGCCGTCGATGCCGCCACCGGCGAAGTCCGCGTAAGGCGCATGCTCGCGGTCTGCGCCGCCGGGCGGATTCTCAATCCAAAATCGGCCCGCAGCCAGGTGATCGGCGCGATGACCATGGGCGTCGGCGCGGCGTTGATGGAAGAGCTTTCGGTGGACAAGCGTCAGGGTTTTTTCGTCAACCATGACCTGGCGGGCTACGAAGTGCCGGTGCATGCCGACATCCCGCATCAGGAGGTGATTTTCCTCGATGAAACCGACCCGATTTCCTCGCCGATGAAAGCCAAGGGGGTCGGTGAACTGGGGATCTGCGGCGTGAGTGCGGCGGTGGCGAATGCGATCTACAACGCCACGGGCGCGCGGGTGCGGGAATATCCGATTACCCTGGACAAGGTTCTGGATGCGTTGCCTGAGATGATCTGAAACCGAATGAAAAACGCCCGGCGTGAGCCGGGCGTTTTTGTGCCTGAGACGGCATGGCACCTGCGGTTGCTGTATCCGATTCGTCTACCTGGCGGCCACGCGTTCAAGACCTGGGCGCAGAGATTCGCTGGCGTGGAGAGTGATCTCGGCTTCCGGCACCTGCGCACTCCGTTCCTCGGCCTCGCCATTGAGCGCCCTGTGCATTTTTTCGCTATCGAGCGCCCCGACCCATTTGGCGATGGCCATGGTGCCCACGCCATTACCGATGGTGTTGGTGATTGCCCGAGCCTCCGACATGAAGCGATCGACCCCGAGCAACAGCACCATGCCTGCCACCGGTATCGTGCCGAGCGAGGCCAATGTCGCGGCCAGTATGATGAACCCTGAACCGGTTACCCCCGCCGAGCCCTTGGAGGTGAACATCAACACCGCCAGCACAATCAATTGGTCGGTCAGCGTCAGCGGTGTGTTCGTCGCCTGAGCGATGAAGATCGCCGCGATGGTGTAGTAGATGGCCTGGCCGTCCGGGTTGAAGGTCAGCCCCGAGGGGATGATCATCCCGGCCACCGGTTTCGATACGCCGGCCTTTTCCATCTTCGAGATCATCTGCGGCAGCACCGACTCCGAGGAGCTGGTGCCGAGTACCGTAAACAGCTCTTCCTTGATGAACCTGAGGAATTTCCACAAGCTGAAACCGCTGTAACGGCAGATCGGGCCGAGCACAAAAATCACGAACACCGCACAGGTCAGGTAAACGCAGGCCATCAGTTTTCCCAGTGAAAACAGCGAACCGAAACCGTACTTGCCAATGGTGAAGGCAATGGCGCCGAACGCACCAATCGGCGCCAGACGCATGACCATGTTGACGATTCGAAACATGCCCTGCATCAGACTCTCAAGCGCATCGACAAACACCTTGCCACGCGGCCCGACATGGGCCAGGGCGATGCCCAGCAGGATCGAAAACAACAGGATTTGCAAAACATTGCCCTTAGCAAATGCATCGACGATCGTGTCGGGGATGATGCCCATCACAAAATCCATGAACGACGTATGTTTGGCCGCTGTGGTGTACGTCGCCAGGCTGCTGGTGTCGAGACTGGCGACATCGACATTCATGCCCGCGCCAGGCTTGAACACGTCCACCACGATCAGGCCGATGACCAGCGCCAGCGTCGACACCACCTCGAAATAGATCAATGCACGAAAGCCGACCCGACCCAGCTCCTTCATGTTTTCCATGCGGGCGATACCGGTCACCACCGTGAGAAAAATCACCGGCGCCAGCAGCATTTTGATCAGTTTGATGAAGGCGTCGCCCAAGGGTTTGAGCGCAGTGCCGGTCTCGGGCACCAGCACGCCGATGAGTGCGCCGAGGATCACGGCGACAAGGACTTGTACGTAGAGTTTACCGAATATTCTTTTCATGACAGGGCCCTGATTTTTATTGTTGTCAGGAAATGCCGAGGGGCGCGATACGCCCCTCGGCGGTGTGCCGCAGTACTGATTTGAATTGCAGAGGGATCAGCGGTTGATCAGCGCGATCACCGCGTCGGTGACCTGGCGCGTCGTGGCGGTGCCACCCAGATCCGGGGTGTGCAGACCGCTTTCCGTGACCGCCTCGATTGCCGACATCAGGTGTTTGGCGGCTGTTTTTTCGCCCAGATGCTCAAGCATCATCGCGGCAGTCCAGAACGTCGCGATCGGATTGGCCACGCCTTTGCCGGTGATATCAAACGCCGAGCCGTGGATCGGCTCGAACATCGAAGGGAAATCACGCCCTGGATTGAGGTTGGCCGTGGGCGCAATGCCGAGGCTGCCGGACAACGCAGCGGCCAGATCAGACAGAATGTCGGCGTGCAGGTTGGTCGCGACAATCACGTCCAGCGTCGCCGGCTTGAGCACCATGCGAGTGGTCACGGCATCGACCAGTTCCTTGTCGATCTTCACGTCCGGGAAGTCCTTGGCGACTTCGTAAAAGATTTCGTCCCACAGCACCATGCCGTGCCGCTGGGCATTGGATTTGGTGACCATGGTCAAATGTTTGCGAGGGCGGCTTTGCGCCAGTTCAAAGGCGAAACGATGAATGCGCTCGACCCCGGCACGGGTGAACACCGACACTTCGGTCGCCACTTCTTCCGGCAAGCCTCGATGAACGCGGCCGCCGTTGCCGGAATACTCGCCCTCGGAGTTTTCCCGGACCACGACCCAATCGATCTGCTCACCGTTGTGCAGCGGACTTTTCACCCCCGGCAGCACGCGGGCCGGACGCACGTTGGCGTATTGATCGAAACCCTGGCAGATCGGCAGACGCAGGCCCCACAGGGAAATGTGATCCGGCACATTGAGTGCGCCGACCGCGCCGAAGAAAATTGCGTCGAAGGTTTTCAGTTCCTGCAAGCCGCCTTCAGGAATGTAGTGACCGTTTTTCAGGTAGTTGTCGGAGTTCCAGTCGAAGTGTTTGAAATCCAGTTCAAAACCGGATTTCTTCGCCAGGGCTTGTAGTACTTCGACGCCGGCGGCAATCACTTCCACACCAATGCCATCACCCGGAACCGCTGCAATCTTGTATGCACTCATGGTCAACTCCACTCTCTTCACGTTTTTGTTTTGCCTGCCGGACAGGGCTGTCAGGCGGGGTGTGATCGGAGTATATGTAGTGACCAGAAAGCGGTGAGTTACAGAAAATCACTACATCCATAACTTTGAGTTACCAATGAGCCAGACCCTCGATCTGTCGTTTTTTCATTTGCTGGCCAACAAAGGCAGCCTGGCCGCCACGGCTCGGGAATTGGGTGTGACGCCTCCAGCCGTAAGCAAACGCCTGAGTGCGCTGGAGGCTCGTCTGGGTGTGCGGCTGGTCAATCGCACCACGCGCTCAATGAGTCTCACGGCAGAAGGCGAACTGTATTTTTCCCATGCGGCGCGGATCCTGACGCAGATCGACGAGGTCGAGCAGTTGATCGGCGCCAGCCGGGCAACCCCTAAAGGGCTGATCCGGGTCAATGCCTCGCTGGGCTTTGGTCGTCGCTACATCGGTCCGGCCCTGGCGGCGTTTTTTGCCCGATACCCGGAGGTGGAAATCCAGCTGGAAATCAGCGACCACCCACTGGATCTGACGACCCACGGCTTTGATCTGGGGATCCGTTTCGGCACCCTGCCCGACGCGGCATTTCATGCCCGCAAAATCGCCTCCAACCGCCGCTTGCTCTGTGCCTCGCCGCTGTATCTGGAGAAACACGGGGTGCCACAGAAACTGTCGGACCTGCCGCAACACAACTGTATATTCCTGCGGCAGAACGAAACGCCCTACGGCGTCTGGAGTTTCACTGACGGCGGACGGACGCAAAACATCAAAGTGCGCGGTGCCCTGGGTTGCAACGATGGTGAGGTGGCTTTGAATTGGGCCCTGGAAGGCTATGGCATTCTGCTGCGTGCCGAATGGGACATCGCCCGCTACGTGCGCAGCGGCCGTTTGCGCCTGGTGCTGGAAGACCAGACCCCGACCCGCGCCGATGTGTACGCGGTGTATCCGCAACAGCTGCACCTGTCGGCACGGGTTCGCAGCCTGATCGATTTTCTGGTGGAGCGCTTCAAGCACATCGACAATCTGGATGACCCAGGCGACTAACTCACCAGCGCAATCAACTGCTGACGCTGCGCATCGGTCAGCGTCAGCCCGAACCCGGCGCCCGCGTTGTCGGCCATGTACAGGGGATTGCTGGTACCGGGAATCACACAAGTCACCGCCGGATGCGCCAGCAGGAATTTCAGCGCCAGTTGCGGCCAGCTCTTGGCCCCCACTTGCGCCGCCCAGCCCGGCAGGGGCTTGCCCTTGAGCCGCGCGAGCAGGTCACCGCCGCCGAACGGCCGGTTGCAGATCACCGCCACCCCGCGTTCGCGGCACAGCGGCAGGATGCGCTTCTCGACCCCGCGATCATCCAGGGCGTAATTGATTTGCAGGAAATCCAGCGGCTCGGCCTTGAGCACCGCCTCCACCTCCTCATAGGCCGACGACGTGTAGTGGGTGATGCCGATGTAGCGGATCCGGCCCTGCTCTTTCCAGTCGCGCAGGGTCGGCAGATGGGTTTGCCAGTCGAGCAGGTTGTGAATCTGCATCAGGTCGATGCGCTCGGTGCGCAGCAGGCTGAACGACTGCTCCATCTGCGCGATGCCCTCCTCGCGACCACGGGTCCAGACCTTGGTCGCCAGAAACGCCGGCGAGCGCGGTTCGTGGATCGACAGCAATTCACCGGTGGTTTCCTCAGCGCGGCCGTACATGGGCGAGCTGTCGATCACCGTTCCGCCCTTTTTGAACAGCTCGCCGAGCACCGCCGGCAATTGTTTGTAGACCGGATCGCCGGGGGCGACGTCGAAACCGCGATAAGTGCCCAACCCTACCAGCGGCAGTGGCTCGGAGCTCGAAGGGATGGCGCGGGTCTGCATGGTCTGGGCTCCTGTGGCGTTCGGCGACGTAATGGCGGCCAGCGCCCGGTCAAAGGTGAAAACCGCTGACACCCCGGCTGCCAGTGTCAGCAACCGGCGGCGGGAATATCCCTCAGTGTGGTTCATGCTGGCGCCCTTGCCCTGTGGATCTGTTGCACCTTGTGTTTTGACGCAGCCCGCAAAACCGTTGGACTACACTGCGACAGCCAACCTGCGCGCCCGGTTAAAGTTAGTCGAATGTCCAGAACCCTGTTGTCACTCGTCGCATTGATCGTCGCCGTGTACTTGATCCTGTGCGCGGCGCTGTTCGTGTTTCAGCGGGCGCTGATCTATTTTCCCCAGCCCGCCAGCGTGGAATCACCGGACACACGGATGACGCTGGCCATGCCCGACGCCGAGATCCGCGTGACGGTGCGCGAGCGCGCCGGGCCCAGAGCGCTGATCTATTTCGGCGGCAATGCCGAGGACGTTTCGCGCAATCTGCCGGAGTTTTCCGAGGCGTTTCCTGACTATTCGTTGTATTTGCTGCATTACCGGGGCTTTGGCGGCAGCGGTGGTTCGCCCTCCGAAGAAGCGATTGCCGAGGATGCGCTGGCGCTGTTCGATCAGGTGTATGCCAGTCACCCGCAGGTCGCGCTGCTGGGGCGCAGCCTTGGTTCCGGGGTCGCGGTGCGGCTGGCCAGCCAGCGTCCGGTGGCGCGGCTGATTCTGGTCACGCCCTACAACAGCCTCGAAGAAATCGCCGCCCGCCAATACCCATGGGTGCCGGTGCAGTGGTTGCTCAAGGATCGTTTCCGATCCGGCCAGTACGCGGCGCATATCCGGGTGCCGACGCTGCTGCTGGCGGCGAGCGATGACGAGGTGATTCCACGGGCCAGCACCGAGCGCTTGCTGCACAGTTTCCCCGACGGTGTGGCCACGCTCAAAGTGGTGAACGACTCGGCACACAATTCGATTTCCGAGCGGCCGCAATATCTGCAATGGATCGAAGATGTGTTGAATCGCTGAGCACTTCGTCGGCGACCGTTGAAACCCGGCGCTGCTTCGTGAACCAAGTGCAAAAAGGCCAGTCCTACCCGCGCCGCGTTCTGCGGTTCACTCCCCTTCTGTGTTGTCCTTTTTCAGAGCTTTGCGTCCCATGCGCCACGCCGTTCGTTCGTCTCGCCTCGTTTCGCTGTGCCTGCTGATCCTTTCTCCCCTGCTCTCTCCCTCTGCCCACGCCGGCGCCGAGCGGCAACTGGTGGCCGCCATCAACGACTACCGCGCCCACCCGCAACGCTGCGACCGACGCCCGGCCCAACGGCTGGCGCCGCTGACGCTGAAGTCGAACCTGGCGTTGCCGGTCGGCTATGGCTACGGCGGTGGATTGCGCGAACGATTGAAAGATTCCGGCTATGCGGCCGTGGCGGTGCGCAGCATCCGGATCGTCGGCGCGCAGGACGCCGAAGAGGCGTTCGAAATGCTGCAAGACGATTACTGCGGTGCGCTGCTCGACGGTCAATACGCCGACATCGGCATCAGCCGCGCCCGCAGCGAATGGCAAGTGGTGCTGGCGCGGCCAGTGCTCGACAGTCGCGTCGGCGACAACCGCAGTGTCGGCAAGGCCTTGCTGGCCGAGGTCAACGCCGCCCGCGCCCGACCGCGCATGTGCGGTCGCCAGCGCTTTGCCGCCGCCCGGCCCTTGAGCTGGAACACGGCACTCGGCGCCGCTGCTCAGGGGCACAGCAAGGCCATGGCCTACGGCAATTATTTCGCCCACCGCGACCCGGACGGCGACGGCCCGGCAGATCGCGCCCGGGCGGCGGGCTACCGTGGCCGGCAGATCGGCGAAAATATCGCCGCCGGGCAAAGCTCACCGGGCAAGGCCATGGCCGGCTGGCTGGCCAGCCCCGGACACTGCGCCAACCTGATGAACCCGATGTTCACCCAGGTCGGCGCCGGGTTTGCCAGTGAGGCGCGCAGTGATGAAGGGGTTTACTGGACGATGGTGTTCGGGGCGCAATGACCCCGGCCGTCAGCCCAGCATCTTGACGCTCTCGAGCAGCGCCGCCAGACCGACAGGCACCAGCGGCGACTGCTCCGTGAAGCTTGAACTGTCCTGCCAGCTCACGGTGAACGGTGAACCATCGCTTTCGTGGCCGTCGATCTGCAGTTGCTCATATACCTGCGCGTCTTCGAAAGGGGCGTCATACACCTGGACAATTTCATGCCCCGGCTTGCCGTTGTAGACGAAGAGGCTTTCAAGCGTGCCGAGCAGGCGCAGATCCTTCATTGCAAGACCCAACTCCTCCTGCACTTCGCGCACGATTGCCTCGCGGCTGGTTTCGCCAAACTCTATGCCGCCACCGATAGGCCGGTAGAAGGATTTGTCTGCGACCGGGTCGTGGAACCGGTTAACCAGAATCTTGCCCTGGTGGTGAAAGACACACAGTGCAAGTGCGCGAATACGCTGCTCGGCCATGGGGTGAAATCCGTTTGCTGGAAAAAAGGCCGGCGATTAGATCACACCCCACAGGGATCGCGCTTGCGCTGGTCTCAGACCGGAGAAATCGTGGCAAGGACGCCAATCATGATGGTCAACACAAGAAAGCCGCCGAGGAAAATCGCCATCTTAGCCATGAAGGCCTCCTGAATACTGAATGTCCGGCGCACCGGGCGCTCCGGAATGAAGCGCGTCGCGTATGGCCGAACGGCAGGGGTATTTTGGGCGCATGGCTGAGATGGTTACAGATGCAGATTCGACAGGAAAAAGCGGATCAGATGGATCGGGCTGGCGCATGGGTCGACATTCAGATCGGTACAGATGGTTTCCATTGCGCCGCTTTGATCTAGAGTCATGGGCGCCGCGCCAAGAACAACAAAAATACAGGAGTGAAACCATGTCCGACCTGAACCTGCACCCCAACGCCGCCGAGTCCCTGAATCGCTGGCACGAGATGATCCGCACCGGCAATCTCAAGGCCCTGCCCGACCTGCTCGATTCCAAAGCGGTGTTCCGCTCGCCGATGGCCCACACGCCTTACCCGGGTGCACCGGTGGTCTCGATGATCCTCAACACCGTGTTCGAAGTGTTTGAAGACTTTAAATATCACCGTGAACTGGCGACGGCGGACGGTTTGAACGTGGTGCTGGAGTTCAGTGCAAAGGTCGGTTCGAAAGAGCTCAAGGGCATCGACATGCTCCGCTTCGATGAACAAGGCAAGATCGTCGAGTTCGAGGTGATGGTGCGGCCGCTCAGCGGGTTGCAGGCGCTGGGTGAAGAGATGGGACGGCGGCTTGGCGCCTATCTGGCGGCCGCCAAGGCCTGAAACCCGGACACAAAAAAGCCCACTGACCGTCGCCGGTTCAGTGGGCTTCGTGTGTCAGGCGTCTAGTTACAGAGCCATGTCACGTGCAGCGCTTTCTTTTGGAGCCGGGGCTTTTTCAGCCGAGGCGTCCGCCGCTGGAGCTGCAGCCTGGCCAATCACCGGAGGGGTTGGCAGTTGCAGGATCTTGGCGGTGTAGGCCCACTCTTCAGCCACTTTGGCTGGATCGTTGTTCAGCTGGGTGCCGTAGCTTGGAACGATCTGGTGCAGCTTGGCTTGCCACTCAGGGCTGGCGACTTTGTCTTTGAAGACTTTCTGCAGCACGCTCAGCATGATCGGTGCAGCGGTCGACGCGCCTGGGGATGCGCCCAGCAGACCGGCGATGGAGCCGTCTTTGGAAGCAACGATTTCGGTGCCCAGTTTCAGCACGCCGCCAGCAGCTTCATCACGCTTGATGATTTGCACGCGCTGGCCGGCTTGCCACAGGCGCCAGTCTTCGGCCTTGGCGTTCGGGAAGTATTCCTTCAGCGCGTTCAGACGATCTTCATCCGACAGCATCAGTTGACCGGCCAGGTACTCGACCAGCGGGTATTCCTTGATGCCGACCTTGGTCATAGGCCAGATGTTGTGGGTGGTAGTGCTGGTCAGCAGGTCCAGGTACGAACCTTCTTTCAGGAACTTGGTGCTGAAAGTCGCGAACGGGCCAAACAGGATGACGCGCTTGCCGTCCAGGACACGGGTGTCCAGGTGCGGAACGGACATCGGAGGCGCGCCAACCGAAGCTTTACCGTAGGCCTTGGCCAGGTGCTGTTCGGCGATGGCCGGGTTATCGGTCACCAGGAACGAGCCGCCTACCGGGAAGCCAGCGTATTCCTTGGCTTCTTCGATACCGGACTTCTGCAGCAGGTGCAGTGCACCGCCGCCGGCGCCGATGAACACGAACTTGGCGTCGGTTTCAGTCTTGGTGCCGTCTTTCAGATTCTTGTAGCTGACGCGCCAGGTGCCATCTGCATTCTTGGTGATGTCTTGCACTTCGCTCGACAGCTTCAAGTTGAAGTTAGGCTTGGTCTGCAGGTAACCGGCGAACTGGCGGGTGATTTCGCCGAAGTTCATGTCGGTACCCAGCGGGCTCCAGGTGGCCGCGATTTTCTGGTTCGGGTCACGCCCTTCCATCATCAGCGGAACCCACTTCTTGATCACAGCCGGGTCTTCGGAGTACTGCATGCCGGCGAACAGCGGGCTCGCTTGCAGGGCTTCGTAGCGCTTTTTCAGGAACTTGATGTTGTCATCGCCCCACACGAAGCTCATGTGCGGAGTGGTGTTGATGAACGAACGAGGGTCCTTCAGGACGCCTTGACGAACCTGCCAGGCCCAGAACTGACGGGAGACCTGGAACGCTTCGTTGATCTCGACGGCTTTCGGGATGGTGACATTGCCCTTGTCGTCTTCCGGGGTGTAATTCAGCTCGGCAAGTGCCGAGTGACCGGTACCGGCGTTGTTCCAGCCGTTGGAGCTTTCCAGGGCGACGCCGTCGAGGCGCTCGACCATTTCCATCGACCAGGTAGGTTCCAGCTCATTGATCCACACACCGAGGGTGGTGCTCATGATGCCGCCGCCGATCAGCAGGACGTCGACTTTCTTTGCTTCTTCGGCATTGGCGGAAGACATCCCCATCGCCAAAGCCAGCCCCAGCAAGGCTGTGTTCACTTTCTTAAACATCTGTTGCACCTATGATAAAACGCCTTCCGCCCGCCGCTGTTGTACGTATGAGGTTCCCTCTTTCGCGACACTCAGGCCAGCGTCGCGGGTTCCGGCACACTTCAATTTTGACGGGTGGGCACACAAGGCCGACAGGCTGCGTCGACCTCAGTTATATGTCCCTTCTGAACTGACTTCTTATCATTATTGGCTTCAGCTACTTGAGCGACAGGGGTTCTGTCTGGCCCGCCGAAAAGCGCGCCAGACTGAATTAGGTCAAACCAAGTGGGGCGAAGAATATCACGTCATGGCAAACCCGCGCGTCTGTTCGCGACCGGATAGTTTTCAATAGGTTCCTCAAGCGCTTTCTAACGCCAGCGTGTTCCTGCTAAGTTGTACGACGACTGACAAATCAATCAGTCGTCTTCATTACCTACAACAACAAGGAATACTCATGAACAAATCCAGACTGCTGCTCGGTCTCGCCTGCCTCTTCAGCGCGTACGTCACCGCCGCCCCCGCGGAACAGGACGTCGCCCAGGCCGTCGACCACCTGACCCAGGCGATGCTGCACAAGGACGTCGCCGAACTGAACGCCCTGACCGCCGATAACCTCACCTACGGCCACTCCAGCGGCAAGATCCAGGACAAGAAAGCCTTCATCGCCGATATCGAAACCGGCAAGAGCGCGTTCAAGACCCTGGAGATGCAAAACCAGACCATCACCCTGTCCGGGGACACCGCGCTGGTGCGCCATCATTTTTCAGCACAGGCCCTCAAAGGCACCGAGGTCGTGCCGACGGAAATCGAGAACTTCCAGATCTGGCAGAAGCAGGCTGGCAAGTGGTTGCTGGTGGGGCGTCAGGCGTACAAGTTCTGATGCATGAGCTCTGCCGCCAATGCGGCGGCAGAGCCTGCTCTCACAACCGAAACCGATCCACCGACTGCGCCAGCCGCCCCGCCAGACTCGACAGCTCATCCGTGGTATTGGCCGTCTGGCCGATCACCTTACTGTTGCCCTCCGACATGCCCGCGATCATCTCCACCTGATGGGCGATCTCGTTGCTCGCCTGGCTCTGTTCGCCGATGGTGCGGGTGATGTCGTTGACCAGTTGCGTGGTGCTGAGGGTGGCATCGAGGATTTCGCGGATGGCGCGTTCGACGTCGGCGGTGACCGCCATGCCTTTGTCGACCTGGGCGACACCAGCCTCCATGCTGCTGACGGCCTCGCGGGTGCTGTTCTGGATGCGTGCGACCATCGCGGCGATTTCCTGGGTCGAGGCGCTGGTGCGCGCAGCGAGGCTGCGCACCTCATCGGCCACCACCGCAAAGCCCCTGCCCTGCTCGCCCGCCCGGGCGGCCTCGATGGCCGCGTTGAGCGCCAGCAGGTTGGTCTGGTCGGCGATGCTCTTGATCACCTGAATGATGTTGAAGATGCCCTCGGATTCCTGATCCAGGGTGCGGATCACCTGCGCCGATTGCTGGGCGGAACGGGCGATGTCGTCCATGTCGCTGACCACCTGATGGATCACCTGCCCGCCGTTTTTCGCCAGTGACTCGGCCTGGCTGGCCATGTTCAAAGCACGCTCGGCGTGACGGGTGATTTCCTCGATGCTGGCGGTCATCTGGCTCGCGGCGGCAGCCATGGTGCCGGCGGCGGTGCTTTGCTGCTGGCTGCTGTCGGCCACCTGATGGCAGCCGTGGCTCAGTTGTTCGCTCATGCCGCTGACGCCATGGGCGTTGCGTCGCACCACGTCGATCATGTCTCGCAGGTCGCGCTGCATGGTGGCCAGCGTGCGGATCAGCGCACTGGCTTCGTCCTTGCCGGACGGTTCGGCGATCGGTTCGCTGAGGTTGCCGTGAGCAATGCTTTCGGCGATGCGGCTGGCGGATTTCAGCGGACCCATGATGCTCAGGATCACCCACCGGCCCTGGGCCAACAGCAGCAACAGACTGGCGACCAGGACAATGCCAAGGGCGATATTGGCATTGTGGATCGCCGCCTCGGTGCCTTCGCTGGTGTGCCGGGTATTGGTTTCGATCAGCTCGCTGAGAGCGGCCATCTGTTCTTCGAGCTGGCTGAATGCGGTATTGAAGGTCCCCAGTTGCTGCTGGGCGCTGTCTGGATTTTCCAGTGCAAGACCGACGATCTGTTCGCCGGCGCTGATGTAGGTATCGAGGCTGGGCTTGATCTGCTCCAGCGCGGACTTGATCGTCGGGTTCACCGGCAGCTTGAGGTTTTCACCCAGCACCTCGCGAAAATGCGCCGCATGCTCTTCGACCGAACCGCGCACCTCGTCCGCCGAACTGGTGCTTTTGCCCAGCCCCACCAGCATCGCCGAATACACGTCCGCGCGCAGGGCGTCGTGCATCATGTCGGCTTCCATGTGGTTGCGCAGCGCGCTCATGCTGACCGCGTTATCACTGACCGCCGAAGCCATCCGCTGGTTGCCCACATAACTGACCAGGCTCACGATCAGCGCCGTCAGCAGGCTGGTCGCAATCAGCAACACCAAACGCAGTTTGATCGACACCGTGATTTCCTCCCTGGTCGCGCCACACGGCGCCTTTCAACGCTTCAGTTAAGCCTATTTGGGTGAATCCGCCGCTTTAGAGCGTCGCAGGGTGTGTCGTTACATCCGGTAAAATGAGGACTGTGCGGTGCTTCTCGTTCTATGCCTTCTACCGCCCGGCCCGGCGCATGGAACTCCCGTGCCGTCCGACACCTCTCACATTATGTGGTACTTCCTTTTCGCTTTACGCTGCTGGAGGAACACCGTCATGCGCCGTTTATTACTCGTTTCGTCTCTCATGCTGTGCCTGCCGTTCGGCTCGGCCCTTGCCCGCGTGGACGCAGGGGATGTCGCCACTTCGGCGGGGGTTTCGGCCTCGCTGTACTCGACCTTCAAGGATCACAAAATGGTGATTCCGGCCCGTGACGACTTGTCCGCATTCGTCGCCAGCGGCGGAACGATCCGTGGCGTGTACCTGGAATCGGTGCTGCAACAGGTGCGTCAGGAAAATCCCGGCCTGAACGCCAGCGATGAAGAGCTGGCCAATGCCATCCTGGTTCACTACGAAGGTCTGTCGCAGTAACCACGGCACGTTCGATGATGGTGGCTGACGGACTCGCCACCGTTGTGCCCTGCCGATGGACGGCTGGCGAACGACCATGGGCAAAACCGTCGAACGGCCTCTATGATGGAGGCCATGACGATTTCCGCCTCCCTTCGCTCCCCTTGCCCGCCGGGTCTTTGCATTTGCGGGCGTGATCCGCTGCTGGATACACCCGGCGCGGACGTGCGCATCTTGCTGCTGACCCGCGAGGAGGAAAAGCGTCTGCTCGAGCGTCTGGAAAACCTGAAAGACCTCGCCGACCTCGAGCGTCTGCAAGGCAAGATGTTCGATCAACTAGGGATTCGCGTGCTGATCGCCCCGAAGTTCGGTGAAGTGCGGACCGTGCGCGGAGGCATCGAAATCGAGGTCCAGGACCTGCCGGGACTCTGCCGCAAAACCCGCAAAACCATCCCGGCTGCCATCCGCCGTGGCCTGGAAAACAACCCGCAAGTCGCCTTCGACCTGCTCAACGCCCACGACTTGCTGCGCGGCACCTGATCATTTCTTCATGCCCACCCGCTTGCGCATCTCGGCTGTGATGCTCTGCCGGGTTTTCTTCATGTCCGCCCAAGGCTCATCGCCCACTTCCGCCAGCCGTTCGTGAACGTTGTGCACGTTCCATTGATCGGCGCCTTTGATCTCGCCGACCTCTTCCCGAAACAACGGCACCGACACCGGTAACCCTTCGCGGGTACGCGCTGCGTAGGCACAAATGGTGGTGGCGCCCAGGCCGTTGCGCAGGTAATCGATGAAGATCCGCCCGACACGATTTTTCGGCCCGGACACCGCAGAAAAGCGCTCCGGCAACAGGTTCGCCATGTGAGTGACGATGGCGTGGCTGAAATCCTTGACCTCGTCCCAGCCATGCTTGCGGGTCAGCGGCACCACCAGATGAATGCCCTTGCCGCCGCTGGTCTTGAGAAACGCCTTGAGGCCCAGTTCATCGAGCACGGTCAGGGTCAGCGCCGTGGCTTCGACCATGCTTTTCCAGGGCAGCGCCGGATCCGGGTCGAGGTCGAGGACAAAGCGGTCGGGCTTGTCCAGATCCGTCGTGGTGGCGTTCCAGGTGTGCAGTTCGACCGTGCTCATCTGCACCGCGCCGATCAAGGCTTCGGCGTTGTTGATCAGCATCACCGGCTGGCCGGTCAGCTCCTTGTCGAGCGTGCGGATGCCGGGGATCGCCAGGTTCTCGGCGTTCTTCTGGAAGAACAGATCACCGGCGATACCATCGGGCGCGCGCACCAGCGCCACCGGGCGATCCTTGAGCTGCGGCAGAATCCATTCGGCGACGCTGGCGTAATACTCGGCCAGCTGCATTTTGGTGGTGCCACTGCTGGCGTCGATCACCCGGTCGGGGTGCGTGATCCGCACCTTGCCGTCTGCCAGATCGGATTGGGACGGCGCGGTAGATTGAGCCTTTGAAGTCTTCATAGGTTTGGCGCGCTCCTCGGTGATGTCCTTGGCCGGTTTGTCCTCGCGCAGGCCATGGAACACGGCGTGGCGCACCGAGCCGTCCTGGGTCATTTCGGCAAACGCCACTTCCGCCAGCAGACTCGGCTTGAGCCAGTGCACACCCTTGGCCTCGAATCCTGTGGGCGGGTTGGCCACCGCAGATTTCTTCACCCGCAACGGTTTGAGCTGCGCGAGGATGCTCTTGAGGGTGGTTTCGTTGAACCCGGTGCCGACCTTGCCGGCGTACCGCAACTCGCCGCTGTCACGATCATGCAGACCCAGCAGCAACGCGCCGAACGAACTGCGCGCGCCTTTCGGATCGGTGTAGCCGACGATCACGAATTCCTGGCGATGCTTGCACTTGAGCTTGATCCAGTCGCTGCTGCGACGAGATACATACGGCGAGCCGAGGCGTTTACCGATCAGCCCTTCCATGCGCATCTGGCAGGCGCTGTTGAGCAATGCCTGCGGGGTTTCGTCGAACGCTTCGGAAAAGCGCAACAGCGGATCTTCATGAGCTTTCAGCACCGTGGCCAACGCCGCGCGCCGTTCCTGCACCGGCACTTCACGCAGATCGACACCGTTGAGATACGGCAGATCGAACAGGTAATAGAGGATGTTTTCGCTGCGGCCCGCATCGAACGCGTTTTGCAGGGCCTGAAAATCCGGCACGCCGTCCGCGTCGGCGACGACCATCTCACCGTCCAGCCACGCCGACTCCAAACCCAACGCCGCAAGGGCCTGCGCCTGCTTCGGCAACTTGTGCGTCCAGTCATGACCATTGCGGGTGAACAACTGCACCTCGTCCTGATCGATGCGCGCCATGATCCGGTAACCGTCGAACTTGATCTCGTATTGCCAATCCCCTTCCGGCGCGCTCTCCACCAGGGTGGCCAGTTGCGGTTTGAGTTGCGCGGGAATCCTGGCCTTGTGCGCCCCGGCGAGTTTGCCCGAGGCTGGCTTGCGCGGTGCTTTCGGCGAGGCTTTCAGCGGTTTGACTTGCTTCGCACTGAGGCTGGGTTTGTCGACGATAGTACGTTCACTGAGCACGCTGTCGGGCTCGGCAACCAGCACGTCGTAATCGCTTTGCGGGCGCGCGGCGCTGTCCTGATGCTTGATCAGAAACCACTGCTCTTTCTTGCCCGGCATGTGGGTGCGCACCAGATTCCACACCCCGGCGAGCTTCTCGCCTTGCAGTTCGAATTTGAGTTTGCCCTTGGCGTAGGCTTTCTCCGGGTCTTCCAACGGAATCCACACGCCGCGATCCCAGACGATCACATCGCCGGCGCCGTAATGCCCCTCGGGAATGCTGCCCTCGAACGTCGCGTAGTCCAGCGGATGGTCTTCGACGTGCACGGCCAGGCGCTTGACCTTGGGATCCAGCGACGGCCCCTTGGGCACCGCCCAGCTCTTGAGCGCGCCGTCGAGCTCCAGGCGAAAGTCGTAATGCAGGTGCGAGGCATCGTGTTTTTGAATACAGAACTGCAGGGCATGGTCGCCGGCGGATTTCTTTCCCCGACGGCGTTCAGCTGCCGGTTCAGAGGTGGCCGAAAAGTCGCGCATCCGGTTGTAGTCGTCGAGATTCCTGCTCATCCTGCACCTGCCTTGTTTCAGCCTGTTCGAGTCACAGTCAGTGCGACCACGGCAATCCGGTCGACGCGCTGATAGCCTGGATTCAGCAACTCTTCACCAAACACATCGGGATCAAGTTCGCGGTAGGTCCAGCCGAAGCGTTTTTCATCCAGCCGTGGCAATACCGTATCGAGGAACGGATCGCGGCCATCGACCATCGCCACGCCGGTGTACAGCAGCAACGAGCCGCCGGGCGTCAGGCGATTGAGCGCCTGTTCGACGATCCGCAGCGACAGCCCCGCCCCCAGCGTCCCGCCACCGTGGCGGTAAGCTCGCCCGGCCGGATCGGCCATGTACGGCGGGTTGGCGACGATCAGGTCGAATTCGCCGTCGACGCCTTGCAGCACATCACTGGCACTCACTTCGACATTGGCCACTTCAGCCAGCGCTGCGTTGATCGTGGTCAGGCGCAACGCGGCGGGGTTGATATCCACCGCCAGCACTTGCGCTTCTCGCCGGGCACGGCCAATCAGGATCGCGCCCACTCCGGCGCCGCAACCGATGTCCACCGCACGGTGGATGGGCGCAAAGTTCTGCTGCAAATGGCTGTGAATCAGTTGAGCAAAGCGATAGGTGTCCGGGCCGAAGAACACCGAATCGGCTGCGTCGGTGGGAAACCCGGAATGCACAAACAGCAGGTCATCCAGGCTCGACCAGCGCACCCGGCTCTTCAAGCGCCCGTCGAACTCATCGATCACTTGAGCTTCCTGCAATTGCCGTTGTTCATCGGCAGACAGCAGGCCCGGTTCGAACGGCCGCGACCATCCGAACACATCCCGCAGGCAATCGGCTGGTTGTCCTTCGTCGCGCTGGTTGACCCGTTGATGGGTCAGCGGCGTCGGTGTGATGAAACGATAGCCGTCGGCCTGCAAGCGCCGCCCCAGTTGCAGCAGCACGAGGTCGTTGGCGGACAGTTGTTCTTCCTGATTCATTGATGACTTCCTTAGCGCAGGCCGGATTTGAGTTGGATGAATCGGCGAGTGGCGAGCAGCCCGGCCGGATGGGCATGGCGTGACGGTGCGAGCCACGGGATCAACGTTGCGATTTGGGTGTGAGCGTCCTGCCCCTGAAGTGCCGCATTCAGGCGCTGCACATCGGGATCCTGTTCGGGCACCTCGATCGGTGCAGGGACCGAGGGGCGGCGGCGGAACGCGACGGTTTTTTCTGCAGAAATCCAGTCACCGGCAATCCAGTCGTGAACCAGTTGCTTTTCATAGGCGCTGAACACGCCGAACATCGCCGCACCATCGCCATCGATCAATTGCCAAAAGCGGCTGCCCTGTGGGTTTTCGTTGCGCTTGATCCAGCCCTTGTCCTGTAAGGCTTGCAGGAAGCCGGGCAACTGCTGCGGTTCGGCCAGCCATTGATTGACGGTCTTGCCTTCGAAGCGGCAATAGTCGGAGTGCATGTGCTGAGCGAACGGACACTTGCGCTCAAGCATCGCCAACAATTCGCGCTCCAGATCAAACCCCTCGATGATTGCGCGGCTGCCCTGCCCCAGGTCATTGAGCCGATAGCCCAGCGAGACCCGGCGCAGGAAATCGCTGCGATCGGCCTCCAGAGGCAGCAGATCAAGAACGGCCTGAACGGCTTTTTGCGCATGGCCGGTACTGGCGTTGTCGATGGTCACATGCAGGGTGAAATAGTAAGGATCGATCCCCAGCTCACTCAGCTCGTAGCTGCTGATCAACAGGTGCAACGGCAGTTGCTCGTAGCCAAGGTTGTAACCGATCACCTCCGGCAGAAAATCCATGCCGCCGGCACCGAGGGCCAATTGCAGCGCGCCTTGCAGGTAGCGCTCGTCAGGCAGAGGACTGCCGGGCTCAAGACCATGTTCGGCGAGCAGTTGCCGGTAGATCACGACGTGATTCTGCGCCGGATTGCCCTCGCCCAGTTCTTCCAGATAGGTGCTGATCAGACTGCTGAAGCGCGGATCGCGCCATTGGGCCAGCAAGCCGTAAAGCCAGGCGCCATCAACCAGTTTGGTGGGCGCCACCGCTTGCAGGAAATACAGCGCATGAGCCCTGCAACTGAAGAACTGCCGCGCTCCTCCAGCCTTGCGCTGTTGCAGATAGTCGGCATATTGCCGGGCGACATCGGCACAGTGTTCGGCCACCCAGGCATGCCAGTGCGCGGGGTCCGATGGCAGTTCATCCTTCAACTGCGCGGCTTGCAGCAGTTGATCTTCCAGAAAGGCGCGCGCCAGCTGCTGCGGATGTTCGTCGGCTAAAAGTGCTTCATGGATGCACCGCAACTCAGTCAGAGAGTCGAGCGGACGCGATGGGGCGGAAGCAGCTTGCAGGCGTGTCAGGACAGTCATGGCAATATTCTCGGTCGATTGGCAGGACGCTCAGTCACTCGCCTCTAATGCAGCAGAGAGGCGGCGCCTGCCGAAAATTCAATCGACGTTAAATTTGCCCGGACGGACGGAGCCTTCGGCGCGCCACTGGCTTGAACAGAAGCGCTCGAAGGCTGCGAGGTTTTGCGGTCAGGCCGTGCCCTTGGCCTGCTGCTCGAGGTGAACCTGCAACTCGGGGTCGATCTGCAACGCCGCCGCCAGTTCATCCAGATAATTGCGCTCGGCGTCCTGCTGATTGTCCACCAGCATCACGCTGGCCAGGTACATTTCGGCGGCCATGGCCGGATCGTTCTGCGCCGCCTGGGCCACTTCTGTGGGATCCAGCGGTTTGGCGACTTCATCGTCGAGCCATTGCTGCAGGTTCAGGTCATCGGTGTGCTTGCCGATTTCACTGCTGATGAGGTGTTTTTCCGACTCGTCGATCCGACCATCAGCCTTGGCCGCCGCGATCAATGCACGCAGGACGGCGTGGCTGTGTTCTTCGACTTGCGGCCCGGACAGCAGATCCGCGGTTTGCGGGGTTTGCTGCGGCGCAGCAGAAGCCTGACTGCGTTGCCAGGCCTGATAAGCCTGGAAAGCCATCATGCCCAGCGAGGCGAGTGCTGCGTAATTGGTACCGCCAGAACGACGCTGCGTCCCGCCGCCCAGCGCTCCGCCACCGCCGAGCAGTCCACCGAGCAACCCGCCCAGACCACCGAGCCCGCCAGCGGGAGAACCGCCGCCGCTGTTGCCACCACCGCCCAGCAGACCGCCGAGCAATCCACCCAGCCCGCCCAGTCCCCCGCCGGCCGACGCGCCACCTTGTTGTCCCGCCGAGGCCTGACCTCGCAGCAGTTGTTCGAGCAGATCACTGGTGTTCATGACGTCGTCCTCAGACAAAGGGGTATGACTGCGTCAGGCAACGATAGTCCTCTTGATGCGATGTGCCAGCACCGTTGGGCTGACGTGGCGATGGGCGAGTGATTCTCCAGAGAAATTTTTCCCCGGCCAGCTAATCTTCACGAATGGGTGAACCTTGACCCGGCCCGACCGGTCGATAGCTGCAACCCCGACCCGGTTGGTCGCCGCCCTTGCTGCCCAAGGGTTTACGCGGCTTGCTGCACTTTCTGGAGAACGCCTTCGTGATATCGACCGTCCACATCGCCAGGCTCAAGGCCTGGGGCGCCCATGGTTTCACCGCGACCGGCGTGGTCACTGCCTTTCTGGCCACCCTTGCCCTGCTGGAAAACCAGCCGACCCACTGCCTGATGTGGCTGGGCGTGGCGCTGATCGTCGACGGCCTCGACGGGGCGTTGGCGCGCAAGGTCAACGTGCAGTCGGTGCTGCCGAGCTTCGATGGATCGATCCTCGATCTGGTGATCGACTACCTGACCTACGTGTTCATCCCGGCGCTGTTCATCTATCGCTACATTCCCCTGCCCGACTACACCCTGCTGCTGACCGTGTCGCTGATTCTGGTGTCGTCGCTGTTCTGCTTCTGCAACGTCAACATGAAAAGCAAGGACAACTACTTCGTCGGTTTCCCCGCCGCGTGGAACGTGGTTGCCTTGTGTCTGTACATCATCGATCCGGGGCCGTGGATCACCTTTCTGACGGTGATTGGCCTGGCGCTGCTGACCGTGACCCGAATGAAGTTTTTGCACCCGTTCCGGGTACGCCGGTTCATGCCGATCAACATTGCGGTGACGGCGATCTGGCTGCTGTGCAGTCTGTCGCTGGTGCTGAACCACCCGGTGATCAACCCGCTGGTGATGGGCCTGTGGCTGCTGGCGTCGGCGTATTTTCTCGGCATCTGCATCTGGCGCACGGCGCTGGAGTGGTTTGACAGTGCGCACCTGAAATAGAAGCCCGTCGGGGTCCTGTGGGAGCGAGCTTGCTCGCGAATGCGGCGTGTCAGCCAACAGAGATGTTGAATGTCAGTCTGCATTCGCGAGCAAGCTCGCTCCCACAATGGCTAACGCTTAGTAATCACCACCTCCAGATACTCACTCGGCAGCACCATCGATTCCGCCCCCGCCCGATTCAGTCCGTCGATCAGTTGCGTCAAATCCCCTTCCAGCGCCTGCCCGCTCTCCGGCGGCAACGCCGCGAACGCCTTGTGCACCGGGCCGTACCAGTGGCGAAACACATCAATGAAATGCGCCGCCGAGCGGTAGCGGAAGTTGAAGTGGCGTCGGGTCACCTGCACCTGAAACTGGCGATCGTCGAAGTGCGAATGCAGCCAGGCTTCCGCACCCCAGTTCGAGGGCGGTTGCGCACCGGGTGGCGGCGGCAGATACCGGCCGAGGGTCTTGAACATCTGGCCGACGAAGCCTTCCGGCGTCCAGTTGGCCAGACCGATCCGTCCGCCACGGCGACAGACCCGCGCCAGCTCCTTGGCCGCTTTCGCCTGATCCGGGGCGAACATCACGCCGAAGGTCGACAGCACCGCGTCGAAACTGGAATCGGCAAACGGCAGCGCTTCGGCATCGGCGACCTGAAAGGTCACGTCCAGATGCTCGGCGCGCGCCCGGTCCTGCCCGCGCTCCAGCAGCGCCGCGACATAGTCGGTGGACGTCACCAAACAACCGCGACGTGCCGCCGCCAGCGTGGCATTGCCATTGCCGGCCGCAACGTCCAGCACTTCTTCATCGCAGCGCAGGTCGCAGGCTTCGGCGAGGGTTTCGCCGACGATCTGCAAGGTGGTGCCGATCACGGCGTAGTCGCCGCTGGCCCAGGCGACTTTCTGGCGTTCCTTCAGGGCAGTGAGATCAATGGGGGTACTCATGAATGGGTGCTCCGCGGCAGAGGGGTCAATCGGCGGTGGTCGGGTCGATGATGCTCGTCACCCGGGACACGCTGTTGGCTGGAAATCCCCCACGCTTGGCGTGTTCGCGCACCAGCTCTTCGTTGGGTGCGATGTACACGCAATAGATTTTGTCGGCAGTCACATAACTCTGCAGCCACTGCACCTCTGGCCCGAGTTCACGCAGCACGTTGCAGGACGTTTGCGATACGGCCTTGAGTTCTTGCTCCGATAGCTTTCCGGCTCCTGGAATCTCGCGTTCAATCACGAACTTCGGCATGGCAACCTCGCTTTCTTTTTATGGATGTCAGGGCCGTGGCGGCCCTGCTCGCCCACTATCGCGCGGGCGCTGTGCGGCGTCCCTGCCAATCGTCCGGAGAGCCTGTAAAACCGGGCGCTGGCCGATGAATGGCGGGATTATGTAAAGGCCTCGAAACACTGTCGGGGGGGGGTTGCCAACGCGCCGGCTGATCGGCTCTCATGCAGGCCCTCCTCCGGAACGGAATTCGATCATGTCCTTGCGCTTCGAATGGCTCGCCGATCACATGCAGCACAGCGACACTTACGCGGCATGGATCCATCAACAGTTTCATTACGAATATGCCGAGCAACCCCTGGCCGAATGGCAGCGCGAATTTGCCGAGGGCCAGACCAATGGCGACTGGCGTTGCCTGATTGCGCTGGACGGGGATCGACTGCTGGGCGGCGCGGCACTGGCCCGGGCGGACCTTGCCCTTCGACCGGATCTGGGACCGTGGCTGGCCTGTGTGCTGGTCAGCCCTGAATCGCGGGGCCAGGGTCTGGCAGAAAGGCTGATCGAGGGCATTGCCGAAGAAGCGAAACACCGGGGCCTGCCGCGTTTCTACCTGCACACCCAGAGCAAACAGGACTATTACGCCAAACGCGGCTGGACGGTGCTGGAGCGTTTTCACGCCTGGGGCAACGAACAATGGCTCATGGTGCGCGACCTGTGAGCCATTGAGTTTTGCGGTTTACGCAGCGGGCGCCTTGGCCTCTTTGAGCAGCTGTTGAATCATCTGCTCCTGCGCCTGATAACTGCCTTCGCCGAAGTGGGTGTAACGCACCTGCCCCTTGGCGTCGACCAGGTAATGCGCCGGCCAGTACTGGTTATCGAAGTTGCGCCAGATCGCGTAGTTGTTGTCGATGGCCACCGGGTAGGTGATGCCGAGCTTCTTCACCTGATCCTTGACGTTGTCGATGATCCGCTCGTAGCCGTATTCCGGGGTGTGCACGCCGATCACCACCAGGCCGTCCTTGCCGTACTTCTTCTCCCACTCCTTCACATACGGCAGTGTGTGCTGGCAGTTGATGCAGTCGTAGGTCCAGAAGTCCACCAGCACCACTTTGCCGCGCAGGGACTCAGCCGTCAGTTCCGGCGAGTTCAGCCACTGCACCGCGCCGGACAGCGACGGCATCGCGCCTTTGCCGGCTTCGTCTTCGGTCGAGTCCGCACGGACTTTGCTGACGAAGTAGTCCACCACCTTCGGCACGTTTTCCAGCACGCTTTTCTCGACCGACGCCACGCCTTGGGACGAGGTGTTGGCCAGCAGCAGATTATCGGCACCGGTGGCGATCACCGCCGCCGTCGCCAGCACCGCGACACCCGCACCGCGACGGAACCAGCCGGTGAACGGAATCGACGGTTTCAGCCGGTTGACCAGCCCGCGACCGGCGAAGATCAGCGTCCCCAGCGACAACGCACTGCCCGCACCGTAGGCCAGCAGCAACAGGCTGGTCTGGGCGTTGGCGCCTTGCAGCATGGCGCCGGTAAGGATCACGCCGAGGATCGGCCCGGCGCACGGCGCCCACAACAGACCGGTGGCGACACCAATCATGATCGACGCCATCGGGCCGGCTTTTTTCCGGCTGTCCGGGTCGAGGCGATTGCCCAGCAGCACGAAGGGCCGGGCCAGCCAGTCACCGATACGGGCGGAAATCAGCGACAGCGCAAACAGCACCATCACCGCCAGCGCAATGTGGCGACCGGTGTTGCTGGCCTGGATCACCCACTCGCTGCTGACCACCGCCAGACTGGAGATCAGGGCAAAGGTCAGGGCCATGCCGCCGAGGGTCAGCAGGATCGAAGAACGGGTGCGGTCGGCACCGGCGAACAGAAACGGCACCACCGGCAGAATGCACGGACTGAGGACAGTCAACAGACCGCCCAGGAAAGCGATGAGAAACATGAGGTTCACCTTTTGAATGAGGGGTGGTCTGTCGACTGGATCGGGGGCCGTCTGTTACAGGCAGCCCCCTTCAATCCTCAAGCCGTCTGGCTGTCCAGCCATTGGCTTTGTGGCGTACGGCTAGCACCGTTTTCAGCCACCATCTGGCCTTGCGGCGTATGGCTGGAACCGTCGGCGGCCAGTGTCTGGCCCTGTGGCGTGCGGCTGGAGCCGTCGGCAGCCAGTGTTTGGCCTTGTGGCGTACGACTGGAACCGTCGGCGGCGATCAGGCCGTCGCTGCCCGGCTTGGCCACCGGAGCCAGTTGGAAGCAGGTGCTGCTGCCACAGCTGTTCTGTTCGACGGCAGCGTTGGCGTGGGCTGCGACGCCGGCGAGGGAGAAGGCAACAGCGGTCAGATAGCGCGATACGTTGTTCATGGCGATGTTCCTTTTATAGAGGTGGGTAATCAGTTGTCTTCGTTGCAGCCGTCGGCGAATTTGCGGTAGTCGAGCACCTGGGTCTTGCCGGCCGAGTCGAGGTAGGTCAGGCGGGCGTCGACGATGCCGCAGGTCATCGAGTTGTCCTGTTTCAGCGACACCACTTTCTGGATGTCCAGGTGGCTGCCGTAGGAGTAGGTTTGCGGGGTGACATCGGCTTCGGCGCGGGCCGACAGGGTGCAGATGTTCAAAGCGGCAAACAGGCAAGCGGCAGCGATCGATTTGGTCTTGGTGTTCATGGCGTTTTCCTCGGGGCTTCAATGGTTGAATCGTTGATTTGGCCGAGGCGTTCTGTGTGTGCCTCGATGGAGCTCATTTAAAGCTCGCGAGGTATCGCGCATGTGTCGGCAAATGCCGTGTATAAATCGCTACGTATCCGCACGCGCCCGGGATACACAGCGATACAAAACCCTGTAAAAATCCGCTTTTTGCGTCGGCGTGTATCCGTCACAGCGCTGGATACACTGCAATACAAAGGCAGGCAGGCGGCCTCGCGCAGGCTCGATAGACTGCCCGGCAATCCCCTTTGATTGAGGTTTGGCCCCATGGAACATGTCGATCACATCCTGATCGTCGACGACGACCGCGAGATTCGCGAACTGGTCGGCAATTACCTGAAGAAGAACGGCCTGCGCACCACAGTGGTTGCCGATGGCCGGCAGATGCGCAGCTTTCTGGAAGCCAACACCGTCGACCTGATCGTGCTCGACATCATGATGCCCGGCGACGATGGCCTGCTGCTGTGCCGCGAATTGCGCTCGGGCAAACACAGGGCCACGCCGATCCTGATGCTCACCGCGCGCAATGATGAAACCGACCGCATCCTCGGCCTGGAAATGGGCGCCGACGATTACCTGACCAAACCCTTCGCCGCCCGCGAACTGCTGGCGCGGATCAACGCCGTCCTGCGACGCACACGGATGCTGCCGCCGAATCTGGTGGTCACCGAAAGCGGTCGGCTGCTGGCGTTCGGTCGCTGGCAACTCGATACGTCGGCCCGGCATCTGCTGGACACCGACGGCACCATGGTCGCGCTCAGTGGCGCGGAATACCGATTACTGCGAGTGTTCCTCGACCATCCGCAACGGGTGCTGAGCCGCGATCAGCTGCTCAACCTGACACAGGGCCGCGACGCCGATCTGTTCGACCGTTCCATCGATCTGCTGGTCAGCCGTCTGCGCCAGCGCCTGCTGGATGACGCCCGCGAACCGGCCTACATCAAGACCGTGCGCAGCGAAGGCTATGTGTTTTCGCTGCCGGTCGAAGTCCTCGGAGCCCCCGCATGAATGTCGCCCTGCGCTGGCCGCGCACCCTCGCCTCCCGGTTGTCGCTGATTTTCCTGATCGGCCTGATCCTCGCTCAGGCGCTGTCGTTCGGCGCGCAATATTACGAGCGCTACGAAAGCGCGAAAAACACCATGCTCGGCAACCTCGAAACCGACGTTTCGACCTCGATTGCCATCCTCGACCGCCTGCCCGCCGAAGAGCGCCCGATGTGGCTCAAGCGCCTGGCCCGCAAGAATTACGGCTATCTGCTGAGCGAAGGCGAACCGGGTACGCCGATCGGTCCGGGCGAAGTGCCGATTGCGGTGACCTCGATCACCGATGCGATCGGCGAAGCGTACCCGCTGACCTTCACCGACATTCCCGGCCCGAAAAAACACTTTCAGGGCCACCTGCGCCTGAGCGACGGCAGCCCGGTGACCATCGATGTGCGTCCGTCGATGGTGCCGCTGTCGCCGTGGCTGCCGGTGGTGTTGCTCGGTCAACTGGCGCTGATGCTCGCCTGCACCTGGCTGGCGGTGCGCATCGCCATCCGCCCCCTCACCCGCCTCGCCAACGCGGTGGAAACCCTCGACCCCAACGCCCACCCGATCAACCTCGACGAAAAAGGCCCGAACGAAGTGGCCTACGCCGCCCGCGCTTTCAACTCGATGCAGGCGCGCATCGCCGCGTACCTGAAAGAACGCATGCAACTGCTGGCGGCGATCTCCCACGACCTGCAAACCCCGATCACCCGCATGAAGCTGCGGGCAGAGTTCATGGACGATTCGGCCGAGAAAGACAAATTGTGGAACGACCTCGGCGAGATGGAACATCTGGTGCGCGAAGGTGTGGCCTACGCCCGCAGCATCCACGGCTCGACCGAGGAAAGCCGGCGCACCAATCTGGATTCGTTCCTCGACAGCCTGGTGTTCGACTATCAGGACATGGGCAAGGAAGTGCAGTTGAGTGGCAAGAGTGAGGCGGTCATCGACACCCGCCCCCACGCTTTGCGCCGAGTGCTGGTCAACCTGACCGACAACGCGCTGAAGTTCGCCGGGGCAGCCGAGTTGCTGATTCAACGGGACAAAAGCGGCCTGTCGATCAAGGTCATGGATCGCGGCCCGGGCATCGCCGAAGAAGAACTGGCCCAGGTGATGGAGCCGTTCTACCGCGTGGAAAACTCTCGTAACCGCAGCACTGGTGGCACCGGGCTGGGGCTGGCGATTGCCCAGCAACTGGCGATGGCGCTGGGCGGTTCGCTGAATCTGAGCAACCGTGAAGGTGGCGGGTTGTGTGCTGAACTGAAGCTGCCACTGCACACCTAAAGCAAACATAAATTCCTGTGGGAGCGGGCTTGCCCGCGAAGGCGTCTGTTCAGTCGATGAATACATTGACTGTACCGGCCTCTTCGTCGGATCGCCGCCCGGACCAAGCCCGCTCCCACAGGATTTGCGGTGTTTGCGAAATCAGGTAATGCCTAACACACCGTCCTCATGCATCTGCCGCAACAACGCCAGACCGCTGTCCATTAACGATGCCGTTACCGGCAAACCCGCCTCCATCGCCAGCCCTTCCAGTTGTTCATGACCGTTCAGCGCAGGGAACTCGCCAATGCGCTGCAACAACCGCCAGGCCAGCGGACTCAGCTCGGAAAACTTCACGTTCCAGTCCGTCGTGCGCCGTACCAACAAAAGCGTCGGCTGGGCTGGTGGCGTGGCCGGTTGATGATCCGGCCCCAGCATTTGCACCGGCCAGGTGTACGCCAAGGGCCAGGCGAGTGCCGAAACCTGCAACGGCCGCTCCAGCAACTGCGCCGGATCGCTCGCGGGCAAGGCTTCGGCGTCGGACTGCTGCAACACCATTTCCACCCATTCGTAATGCGCCAACTCCACCAGAAAAGCCGGCCATTTAAGGTCGCCCAATACGGCCGGCTCCGAGGCGAGGTAACCGACGAACTCCTCGGCGATCTCGCCGAATTTCGGCGTCTGCGCGCGGTAGTCCCGCAGGAAGCCGCGGATCAACGTGCGCCAGCGTTCCTGGCCGATGATCCGGATCAGCACCGGAAACGTACCGCCCAGCAGTTGCGAGACATTGTTGAACACCAGGTCGCGATAGACATTGACCCGCGCAGCGTTCATGTCGGCGGGTGGCGCTTCATGTTCTGGATCGCGCAAATAGCGGGTCAGGGCCTGTTGTTGCAGTAGCAGATTATCCACGCGGGCCTCCTTCGGCTTGCAGGCGGCGGATGGTTTGCAGCTCGGCCACCAGTTCAGAAAACGACGGGAAATTGAAATCCCGCTCCAGCAAGGTCGGCTGCGCGCCGAATCGGCGATAGGCGTCGGCCAGCAACGCCCAGACCACCGGTTTGACCGAGGCACCATGGGTGTCGATCTTCAACGTGTCGGACTCGTCGAAATGCCCCGCCACGTGCATCCCGACCACCCGGCCCGGCTCGATGGCAGCCAGAAATGTCTGCGGATCGAAACCGTGGTTGATCGAATTGACGTAGACGTTGTTGACGTCCAGCAGCAGATCGCAATCGGCCTCGCGCAGCACAGCGTTGGTGAAGGTCACTTCGTCCATGTCCTGCCGGGGCGCGGCGTAGTAGGAAACGTTTTCCACCGCCAGCCGCCGACCGAGGATGTCCTGGGCCTGGCGGATCCGTGCGGCGACGTGGTGCACCGCTTCCTCGGTGAACGGCAGCGGCAGCAGGTCGTAGAGATGACCGTCGTCGCTGCAATAACTCAGGTGCTCGCTGTACAGCGGCACTTTGTGATGATCGAGAAAAGCCCGCACTTCCCGGAGGAAACCAACGTCCAGCGGCGCCGAGCCACCGAGCGACAACGACAGCCCGTGGCAGGACAACGGATATCGCTCGGCCAGCTCGCGCAACGCAGCGCCATGGGCACCGCCGACGCCGATCCAGTTTTCGGGGGCGACTTCAAGAAAGTCGAAATCGCCGGTGCGAGCGGCTTGCAAGTCTTTCATCAGGCCGCGACGCAGGCCGAGCCCGACACTGGCCTGCAAGGTGGGGTGGGTAATCTGCATGGGCAACATCTCTGCTGAGGAGCCGCCGGGTGCGGCGACTGACAGGCTCAGTAAAACCGGCGGGTGTATCGCGGCTGTGTGGGTAATGCGCGGGAAGTGGCGGGATTTGTATCGGTGGTGAGCCTGTACACAATGGGATACAGACTCGCTGCCTCCTTCGTGAACGGCGAGTTCATCGGTTTAAACCAACTCAAAAACTGCACATACAACCCTGTATATCCAGAGCTTACGGATGACACCTACAGATGCAGACGAAATGCCCTACCTTCGCACGAGAACCAGCTGCGACATCAGGTACTGAAAACACTGCCCAAGATCTCAAACTCACCTGCTCATGGTGGGTAAAAATTGCATTGCAAGGACAGAAAAAGCTCAATAACATGCCTTCCACGCCAGTGCTTCCGGTCAGACGCACTAAGCCTCAGCCGCAATCTGAGGCTTGCTAAAAAACCGCCCCGCAAGGCGGTTTTTTTTCGCCCATCATTTGCTCCAGGCGGACATGGGCCGGCGGTTTGTCTTGGCCTCTTGGCGAGATCGCCCTGAGTCGCATCGTTTGGCATAGGACAGGAACCGTCGGCGGATAATTCGGGAGCCCACGCTAAAGTGGGAGAGCGCACCATCGCGATACAAGCCCCGAAATCCACACAGCCCGCTCCCACCGGCGCCAACAGCGGCTAGACTCAATCAGTACCCAGTCGAGGGGGACGCAGGACAGCAGTGTCGCCCTGCCCGTTTCCACGACCACCGCCCGGTGGTGAATGCCTCGACCCCCAACGCCACCGGACTGTGATCCTGTCAAAGGAGCACATGAAATGGACGAGGCCAGACTCAACGAGTTCATGGGCAAACTGGTCAACGACATGGGCGGCGCGGCGATGCTGGCCAATGTCATTGTCGGCGAAGAACTCGGCCTGTATCGGGCGATGGCCGACAGCCAGCCGGTCAGCCCCGAATCCCTCGCAGCAAAAACCACCTGCAACCCGCGACTGGTGCGCGAATGGCTGAGCGCCCACGCGGCGTCCGGCTACATGGAACACCACGACGGCAAATTTCGTCTGCCGGAAGAACAGGCGCTGGCCCTGGCCAAGGAAGATTCGCCGGTGTACGTGGCCGGCGGCCTCGGGGTGGTGGCGTCGTTTTTCCATGACAAGGACAAACTGGTCAAGGCCATGCGCGGCAACGGCGCCCTGCCCTGGGGCGATCACCATCCGTGCATGTTCACCGGTACCGAGCGGTTCTTTCGTCCAGGTTACAAGGGGCATTTGATCGCCGAGTGGCTGCCGGCGCTGGACGGCGTGGTGGCCAAACTTGAGGAAGGCGCCAAGGTCGCCGACATCGGCTGCGGTCACGGTGCGTCCACGGTGATCATGGCTCAGGCCTATCCCAACTCGCGGTTCGTCGGCTTCGACTATCACGCACCTTCGATCACCGTCGCCACCCAACGGGCCGAAGAAGGCGGCGTCAGCAGTCGCGCGCGGTTCTTCCAGGGCACCGCGAAAAGCTATCCCGGCGATGACTATGACCTGATCTGCTATTTCGACTGCCTGCACGATATGGGCGATCCGGTCGGCGCTGCCAAACATGCCTTTGAATCCCTGAAAGACGACGGCACGGTGCTGCTGGTCGAACCCTTTGCCAACGACACCCTGGACGAAAACATCACGCCGGTCGGGCGCTTGTTCTATGCCGCGTCGACGTTCATCTGCACGCCAAACTCGCTGTCCCAGGAAGTGGGACTCGGTCTCGGAGCACAGGCGGGCGAGTCGCGCTTGCGCAAAGTGTTTACCGAAGCGGGTTTCAAACACTTTCGGCGGGCGACGCAGACGCCGTTCAACCTGATCCTGGAGGCTCGCAAGTAACCTCGGGCAGCGGACGCCTCTGAAAAGAGGCGTCCGTCGGTGCTAACCTGCAAGGCACTTACAGCCTGCGGAGCGCTGATCATGCTCGACCGTCCCCTCCCCGACCCGCTCGACTATCTGCAACAGGTCATGGCCGACGGCGACTTCATTGTGCTGACCGGCGCCGGCATCAGCACGCCGTCAGGCATCCCGGACTACCGCGACACCGACGGCGTACGCCGTGGCCGGCAGCCGATGATGTACCAGGAATTCCTCGCTGCCCCGGAATCGCGCCGCCGCTATTGGGCCCGGGCCATGCTCGGCTGGACGCGCGTACGTCAGGCGCGGCCGAACGCCGCCCATGAGGCGCTGGCCAGTCTGCAAAGCCACGGGCGGATTGGCGGCCTGATTACCCAGAATGTCGACACCCTGCACGATCAGGCCGGCAGTCACGACGTCATCGAACTGCACGGCAGCCTGCACCGGGTGCTGTGTCTGGATTGCGGCCAGCGCAGCGAGCGGGATTCGATCCAGCACTTGATGGAAACGCAGAATCCGTATCTGGCGGGTGTCGATGCCGTGCAGGCACCGGACGGCGACACTCTGCTCGACCCGGCCTTCGAGGCACGCTTTCAGGTGCCGCATTGCCCGCATTGCGCTGGCGAGCGGATGAAACCGGATGTGGTGTTTTTTGGTGAGAACGTGGCGCAGCCGACAGCGGCGCGGGCCATGGCGCTGGCGGAAAATGCCGCCGGGATGCTGGTGGTCGGTTCGTCGCTGATGGCGTATTCGGCGTTTCGCCTGTGCCGGGTGATTGCGGATCGGGGCAAGCCGCTGATTGCGATCAATCTGGGGAAGACGCGGGCGGATGAGTTGCTGGATTTGAAGATTGAAGCGTCCTGCGAACAGCTATTGCCGCTACTGACACAACGCCTGACTTCGTGACCTCCCAAAGTCAGTGCTCAGCCTTGAGAATGTCAAAAAGCGCCTGCGCCGCCGCCGACAATTCATTCCCCGGATCCGTCAGCACGCCAATCGCCCGTTCCACCACCGGCTCGTGCAAGGTCAGGCAATGCGCGCCCAGTTCGCGCATCTGTCCGGCACACAACGCCGGCACCGCACTGACGCCCAGCCCGCTCGCCACCATCCGCCCGACCGTCGCCAGTTGATGGCTTTCAAATTCCACCGGCAGTTTCATCCCTCGGGCCTGCAAGTGTTCTTCCAGCATCACCCGAACCGTGGATGGTCGTTGCAGGGTGATGAACGGTTCCTGCAACAAGGTCTGCCAATCAATGTCGCTCCGGGTGGCCAGCGGCGAATCCTGCGGCACCACGGCGACGAAGCGATCCCGGTAAAGCGGCGTGAAGGTCAGCGAGGTGTTCTGCATCGGCTCGAAGGCCACGCCGAGTTCGACCTGGCGATCGCGGACCATCTCCAGCACTTGCTCATTGATCACGTCATTGACCGTGACGTTGACGTTCGGATAACGCGCGCGGAAGGTCTTGAGGATCGGCGGCAGCAGGTTGCCGGCAAACGATGGCATCGCCGCCAGCGTCACCCGCCCGCGCTGAAGGCTGAAGCGCTGGCGCATTTCGTCTTCGGCGTTGTCCCAGTCGGCGATCAGGCGCCGGGCCAGCGGCAGCAGCGATTCGCCCTCCGGGGTCAACGCCACGTTGCGCGTGTTGCGGCTGAACAGGCGCCCGCCCAGGCCTTCTTCCAGCGCCTTGATGGTCAGGCTCAGCGCCGATTGCGAGAGGTGCAGGCGCTCGCAGGCCACGGCGAAGCTCAGGCTCTGGGCCACGGCAAGAAAGGCGCGGATCTGCTTGATGGTCATGAACGATTCACTCAAGGGACTAAGCTGAACACCTCATTGATCGTTCCCACGTCGAGGCGTCGAACCGTCTGCGTGGTAACGCAGCCCGTGACGCTCCGCGTCCCTAGAGGCATTCCCACGCAGAGCGTGGGAACGATCAACGAGGTCAATTATTGAGTTTTATCAATCAATCAACCTTAAAAATCAACTTAACAAATATATCCTTCAGCGCGACACTCCAGTCATTCGGCTAGCCAGCCGCCCGACAAACAATAAAAGAGGTGCATATGGCAGGTTTCGACAAGCGCGTGTATTCCTACGAGGAAGCCATGGCAGGTCTTGAAGACGGCATGACCGTGATCGCCGGCGGCTTCGGCCTGTGCGGCATTCCGGAAAACCTGATCGCCGAGATCAAGCGCAAGGGCACCCGCGACCTCACCGTCGTCTCCAACAACTGCGGCGTTGATGGCTTCGGCCTCGGCGTGCTGCTGACCGACCGCCAGATCAGCAAGGTGGTCGCCTCCTACGTCGGCGAAAACAAACTGTTCGAAGAGCAACTGCTCAAAGGCGACATCGAAGTCGTCCTGACTCCGCAAGGCACCCTCGCCGAAAAAATGCGCGCAGGCGGCGCCGGCATCCCGGCCTTTTTCACCGCAACCGGCGTCGGCACTCCGGTTGCCGAAGGCAAGGAAGTGCGTGAATTCCACGGTCGCAAGTACCTGATGGAAGAGTCCATCACCGGCGACTTCGCCATCGTCAAAGGCTGGAAAGCCGACCACTTCGGCAACGTCATCTACCGCCACACCGCCCAGAACTTCAACCCGCTGGCCGCCACCGCCGGCAAGATCACCGTGGTCGAAGTCGAAGAAATCGTCGAACCCGGCGAGCTGGATCCGGCACACATCCACACGCCCGGCATCTACGTCGACCGGGTCATTTGCGGCACGTTCGAAAAACGCATCGAACAACGCACCATCCGCAAATAATCCAGGCTGACGGAGAACAAGAACATGGCACTTACCCGCGAACAAATGGCTCAACGCGTCGCCCGCGAAATGCAGGACGGCTACTACGTGAACCTCGGCATCGGCATCCCGACCCTGGTCGCCAACTACATCCCCGAAGGCATGGAAGTCATGCTGCAATCGGAAAATGGTCTGCTCGGCATGGGCCCGTTCCCGACTGAAGAAACCATCGACGCCGACATGATCAACGCCGGCAAGCAGACCGTGACCGCGCGCATCGGCGCGTCGATCTTCAGCTCTGCCGAATCCTTCGCAATGATCCGTGGCGGTCACGTCGACCTGACCGTGCTCGGCGCCTTCGAAGTGGACGTGCAAGGCAACATCGCCTCGTGGATGATCCCCGGCAAACTGGTCAAGGGCATGGGCGGCGCGATGGATCTCGTAGCCGGCGCCGACAACATCATCGTCATCATGACCCACGCGTCCAAGGACGGTGAGTCCAAGTTGCTGAGCCAGTGCAGCCTGCCGCTGACCGGCGCCGGTTGCATCAAGCGCGTCCTGACTGACCTTGCGTACCTGGAAATCGAAAATGGCGCTTTTGTCCTCAAGGAACGCGCACCTGGCGTCAGCGTCGAGGAAATCGTCGCCAAAACCGCTGGTAAACTGATCGTCCCGGATCACGTACCGGAAATGCAGTTCGCTGCCGAGTGAGGAATTCGAAAATGCAAGACGTCGTCATTGTTGCCGCCACGCGTACCGCGATCGGCAGTTTCCAGGGATCGCTGGCCACCGTCTCCGCCGTGGATCTGGGCGCAGCGGTCATCCGCCAGTTGCTTGAGCAGACCGGTCTGGACGGTGCTCAGGTCGATGAAGTGATCATGGGCCAGGTGCTGACCGCCGGCGCCGGCCAGAACCCGGCGCGCCAGTCGGCGATCAAGGCCGGCCTGCCCCACGCCGTACCGGCCATGACCCTGAACAAGGTTTGCGGCTCGGGCCTCAAGGCTCTGCACCTCGGCGCCCAGGCGATCCGTTGCGGCGACGCTGACGTGATCATCGCCGGCGGCCAGGAAAACATGAGTCTGGCCAACTACGTCATGCCGGGCGCACGCACCGGTCTGCGCATGGGTCACGCACAAATCGTCGACACCATGATCAGCGATGGCCTGTGGGATGCGTTCAACGATTACCACATGGGCATCACCGCCGAGAACCTGGTCGAGAATTACGAGATCAGCCGCGAGCAGCAGGACGCCTTCGCTGCCGCGTCGCAACAGAAAGCCGCCGCTGCCATCGAGGCCGGCCGGTTTGTCGATGAAATCACCCCGATCCTGATCCCGCAGCGCAAAGGCGATCCGGTGGCGTTCAAGGTTGACGAGCAGCCACGCGGCGACACCACCGCCGAATCCCTGGCCAAACTGCGTCCGGCCTTCAAGAAGGACGGCAGCGTCACCGCCGGCAACGCTTCGTCGCTGAACGACGGCGCCGCCGCCGTGATCCTGATGAGCGCCGAAAAAGCCAAGGCCCTGGGCCTGCCGGTACTGGCGAAAATCGCTGCCTATGCTAACGCGGGCGTCGACCCGGCGATCATGGGCATCGGCCCGGTGTCGGCCACTCGTCGCTGCCTGGACAAGGCCGGCTGGAGCATCGGCCAGCTGGATCTGATCGAAGCCAACGAAGCCTTCGCCGCACAATCGCTGGCGGTGGCCAAGGATCTGCAATGGGATCTGGACAAGGTCAACGTCAACGGCGGCGCCATCGCCCTCGGTCACCCGATCGGTGCATCGGGCTGCCGTGTGCTGGTGACTCTGCTGCATGAAATGATCAAGCGTGACGCGAAAAAGGGTCTGGCGACCCTGTGCATCGGCGGCGGCCAAGGCGTGGCCCTGGCGCTGGAACGCGCTTAAACGCAAAGAGCAATAACAGACAGCGGGTGGATCCACGACATCCGCTCGCTGTCTGCCGCAAAAAAACTGTGGGAGCGAGCTTGCTCGCGATGACGGCGGCACAGTCAACATTATTGTTGAATGTAAAGCCACTTTCGCGAGCAAGCTCGCTCCCACTTTGGTTTGAGTTCAGCAATCGAATCAGGCGAACTTCACCAGATTCAGCACCGGCAACGGCCCGCCCGGGAACTGCACCAGTCGCGCGCCCACGCTCAATTCGCCCAGGTCGATCCCGAAGAAGCCGAGCTGATCAATCAGCGCGCCGACTTCTGCCTTGGCCTGCGCATCATCCCCGGACAGGAACAACACACGCTTGCCGCCCTCCGACGCCGGATCCGCTTCCAGCAAACGCGCCAGCAAGTGGTTGAACGCCTTGACCACCCGCGCGCCCGGCACCCATTCGGCGAACACTTCGCTGGACGGCCGCCCCTGCAAATCCACCGGTTTGAACGATGGCGCTTCAATCGAGTTGTTGGCATCGATGACGATCCGCCCGGTAAAGTCCGGCAGCCCGGCCAGTGCCGTCGGCAATTTCGACCAGTTCACCGCGACCAGCACAATGTCCTGGGCGGCGGCTTCTTCACGGGTAACGGCGCGGGCGGTCGGGCCGAGTTCTGCGACCAGTTCCGACAAGGTGTCCGGCCCGCGACTGTTGGCGATGACCAACGGGATGCCCTGACGTGACAAGGCTTTGGCAAACGCTGAACCGATGGCGCCAGCGCCGATGATTCCGATAGTGCTCATGGTGTTCTCCTCAAAGTGGGGTAAGACTCGAAACGAATCTTGCGCTTGCCATTCCCACTTGATTAGCCGGTAATGCCTTGAATGATCTTCAAGCATTGCTATCAGGTCGAAACCATGGAAACCCTTGCCAATCTTGAATCCTTCGTCCGCAGCGCCGAGACCGGCAGCTTCTCCGCCGCCGCACGGTTGCTGGCGCTGACTCCGGCGGCGGTCAGCCGCAACGTGGCGATTCTTGAACGCAATCTCGGCGTGCGGCTGTTTCAGCGCTCGACCCGAAAGCTGTCGCTAACCGAGGCCGGTGAAGGTTTTCTGGCAAGTATCGGCGGCAACCTCGACGCCTTGCAGGCCGCGATTGCCACTGTGGCGACCGAACGCGGCGAGCCGGCGGGTGTGCTCAAGATCAGCCTGCCGCCGACATTCGGCATCGATCACATGCTGCCGCTGCTGCCGGAGTTTCTGGCGCGCTATCCGCTGATTCGCCCGGAATGGCACTTCGAGAATCGTCAGGTGGATTTGATCGCCGAGGGTTATGACGTGGCGATTGGCGGCGGCTTCGAACTGACGCCCGGCGTGGTCGCCCGGCCATTGTCGTCCGCCGAAGTGCTCGCGGTGGCGTCGCCGGCGTATCTGGCCGGACGCGCCCTGCCGCAACATCCGGCCGATCTCGCCGATCACCACGGCATCGTCATGCGCGGCCTGCGCACCGGGCGCCTGCGCCAATGGCAGATGCACAACGAAACAGGCGAACAGGCCAGCGCCCTGCTCAACCCGAACATCGTGCTGAATGACCCGATGGCCATGCGCACCGCTGCGCTGCTGGGTCTGGGCGTGACGATGCTGGTGCTGCCGGATGTCAGCGCGCAGATCGAACGCGGTGAGCTGGTGCGGCTGCTGCCCGACTGGCAGTGCGATGCCGGGGCGATTTCGCTGTACTACCCGAGCCGCACCTTGCTGCCGGCCAAGACCCGGGTGTTCATTGATTTTGTGGTCGAGGCGTTTGGCCGTTAGGCGGCCAGCTGCAGAATCAGCCAGGCATTCGCTCCGCTGATCACCACAAACAATCCCCACGCGAGAACCTTGGTCGGTAACCGGTTCACAAACGGCCCCATCAGCTGTTTGTCGTTGGTCATGCGAATCAGCGGATACAGCGCAAACGGCAATTGCAGGCTCAACACCACCTGGCTCAGCACCAGCAACTTGCCCACCGCGCCGTCGCCCATCAGCCACACGCCGATGAATGCCGGGATCAGCGCCAGCCCGCGGGTGATCAGGCGCCGCTGCCAGCAAGGGATTCGCAGGTTCAGATAGCCTTCCATGATCACTTGCCCGGCGATGGTGCCGGTGAAGGTCGAACTCTGCCCCGACGCCAGCAGCGCCACGCCGAACAGCACGCTGGCCAGCGCGCCGCCCACCAGTGGGTCGAGCAAGTGATAGGCGTCCTGGATGTCGACCACGTCGGTGTGTCCGGACTGATGAAAGGCTGCCGCCGCGAGAATCAGGATCGCCGCGTTGACCAGCAACGCCAGCGCCAGCGAACCAATGGTGTCGATGCGCGCCAGTTTCACCGCGTCTTGCTTGCTGGCCAGATCCTTGCCGATCAGTCGCGTCTGTACGATCGAAGTGTGCAGGTAAAGATTGTGCGGCATCACCGTGGCCCCGAGGATGCCAATGGCCAGATACAACGGCGCGGCATCGCTGATCGCCGACAGCGACGGTTTGAAGCCTTGGGCGACGTCCGGCCAGTACGGTTTGATCAGCAACAGCTCGACGAAGAAACACGCGCCGATGGTGCCCACCAGCACCAGCATGATCGCCTCGAGCCGGCGGAAACCACGGTTTTGCAGGGCCAGCACCAGCAACGTATCGAATGCGGTCAGGGCGATGCCGAACGTCAGCGAACAGCCCAGCAACAGGTGAAACGCCAGCGCACAGCCGAGCACTTCAGCCAGGTCAGTGGCAATGATCGAGATTTCCGCCAGCACCCATTGCAGCCGCGCCGTCGCAGTGCTGTAGCGTTCGCGGGACAACTGCGCCAGATCGCGTCCGGTGGCGATGCCCAATCGCGAGCACAGGCATTGCACGACCATGCCCGCCAGACTCGCCAGCAACACCACGAACAACAGGCTGTAGCCGAAGCGCGAACCGGCCTCGATGGCGGTGGCCCAGTTGCCCGGATCCATGTAGCCGATCGACACCAGCAAACCGGGGCCGGCAAAGCGCAGCACGCGTTTGAAGAACGAGGCGTTGGGATCGACCGGGACACTGCCGGCCACCTCCGGCGGGCAGAACGGCGCCGTGGCGATTTTGGGCAAGCTGAATTTCACGCACACATCCAGAAACAAGTCGAAAGACGCAGCTTAGACGTTTCAGTCGATGTGCCCAAGCGCAGATGTGCTGCGCTCAGGGTTTGGCGTTGCCGAGCAATTGCTGGCGCAGCTCGGGACTGCGCGTGCGCGGGTCGAGCCAGATGTCGAAAAACGCCCGGGCAAACTGCGGATCATCGATTTCATGCTGCAACTGTTGGCCGACAAAGAAACGCGCGCCCTGCCCCGGCAGATAGACCCCGGTGATGCGTGTGCCGGCCTGCACGTCGACGAACGATTGCTGCATGTGGGTTTGCCACACGGCCAGTTGCACCGGGCTGAGGGAAGCACCGGCCAGACGCCTGATCTCATCGACGCTGGCCTTCACCAGGTCATCGCGGGAAATGGAGCGCCGGTAGATCAGCTCAAGTGCAAAGGGCTGCCCATCGGCCAGCGGTCGCGCCGCGCTCCACAATCGAGCGTTGTAGACGTCGAAACCGAACACGCTGAAATCGCCGGTGCCGATGATCTGTGCGCCGGGCACCGCGTCCTGCCAACTGGCCCAGGTGGGTGTCAGCAACAAGGCCCACAAGCCGATCCCGCAGCATCCACGCAACACCTTCGGTGTACTGCTCATCGCGGCATCGACTCCGGTAAACCCTGATACTCAGAGCATAGTCGGCTATCGCGCTCGTCATTTTGTATACATGTTTTGCATGCATATGCAGCAATCCATTCATGACAATGCTAACGTGGCCCTCATTCACCCCGACGGAGACACCTGCGTGCTGATCCTCAAACTGCTGCTGATTCCCGGTTTCCTGCTGCTGATTTCCCTCGCGGGCAAGCGATGGGGCCCCAGCGTTGCCGGGTGGCTGTCGGGATTGCCGGTGGTGGTCGGGCCCATTCTGTTTTTTCTGGCCATCGAGCAAGGCCCGGCGTTTGCCGCGCAATCGGCGGTCGCGGCGCTGTCGGCCATGTTTGCGATGATCGCGTTTTGCGTCACTTATGCGCAGGTGGCCCAGCGGGCGAACTGGCCGCTGGCATTGGTGGTTTCCTTATCGGTCTGGGCCGTGCTGGCGCTGATCCTGTCGCTGATTCCGGCCTCGCTGCCTTTCTCGATTGCCGCCGCTGCAACTGCCCTTCTTGCCGCGCCATACCTGTTTCCCAAGGTGCAACCGGTGGTCAGCGGCCCGGCGCCGAAGTCGGACAAACTGGTCTGGCGAATGATCGCCGGGGCGGCGTTGACACTGGTGGTGACGATGCTGGCCAGCACCGTCGGCGAACGCTGGAGCGGTCTGCTCGCGGTGTTCCCGGTGCTCGGCAGCGTGATGGCGGTGTTTTCCCAGCAGACCCGTGGCCCGGCGTTTACCGCCGCGTTGTTGCGGGCGACAGCGACGGGGATGTATTCGTTTTCGGCGTTCTGCCTGGTGTTGGCGCTGATAGTCCCAAGCCTGGGCTTCGGCGGTTTCGTGGTGGCCGTGGCCGTTTCGGTGGCGATGCTGGGCGTCACCCGGCAGTTGCTGGCCAAACCTGCACCGACACCGTCGCCGAACTGAGCCCGCCTGGACAAACCGCTCTGGAGTGCCGGGTGTGCTCCGTGGGATGATCGCCGCCCAAGCGCGACCATCCCTCGGAGATTCGAATGTCATTGCTTAGCAAGAAAGCCGTCGTCCTGTTGTTGGCGGCGGTGGCCGGTTTCGGCGCCATCAATGCTCAGGCAGCCAAGGCCAAAGAGAAGGCTGTCACCGAGAAAGTCTCGATGCTCGACGGCAAATTCAGTTTTGTCCTGCCCAAGGGCTTTGTCGGCGACCCGCTAGCGGCCGGCCCGACCGGTGCCAAGGGCACTATGTACAGCAACGATGCCACCAAGACTGTGGTCATCGTCGCCGAAAATCAGATTCCCGAAGGCAACAACGTCAAGGACAACGACAGTACGTTCCTCGACGGCACCGTCTCCGATTTCATCGACGCCCAGCGCAAAGCCCTGCCGGACTTCAACAAACTCAGCGAAAAGAGCCTGACCCAGAAAGGCAATGGCCTGGGCCTGCGTCAGGTCGACAGCACCGCCACCCAGGGCGGCGGCCAGACTCTCAACACCACGTTGCTGGCCGGTTCCGGCACGCGCATGGCGCTGGTCCAGGTGATTTCCCGAGCCAGCGACAAGAGCGGTCACGAGGCACTGGTGAAAACCATCCTCAAGGAAAAGTGATCTTCACGGGTTGAGTTGCTGCAACCATTCGTTCAAATCCCGAAGCTCGGCCGCGCTGATGCTGTGGCCGACGCCGGGATAGGCATGAAATTGCGGTTTGTACGACAGCTTCTGCAACAACGCATCGGCCTCGGTGCCACCGCTGTACGGCACACGGTCATCCGCCGTGCCGTGGCCGATGAAGATTTCCAGCGGCGGATGCTGTTGCTCTGACTTCAGCTCGCTCTTGAGCACCGGCAACACCCGCCCGCTCAACGCGGCAATGCCACCCACCGCCGCCGGCTGCCGCAGTCCGACCTCATAGGTCATCATCGCGCCCTGGCTGAAACCGATCAGGTACACCTTCTCCGGTTGCGCGTGATATTTCTGCGCCGCAGCGGCGATAAAGGCCCGCAGTTTCTGGCTGCTGGCCTTCAGATCATCCGTCTCGCCGTTGTAGGCCCCTTCGCCTTTCTTGCGAAACCATTGGAAACGCCCCTCCCCCAACGCCATCGGTGCCTGCACCGACAGGTAGTTGTACTGCTTGGGCAGCTGAAATTTCATACCGATCAAGTCTGCTTCGTTACTGCCATAGCCATGCAGGAAAATCACCAGCGGACGCTGTTCGGCGTCCGGGTGCACCTGGGCCAGGTAGTTGAGTGGCAGATCGTTTTGCAGCGAGGTCTGAGCCTGAACGGCAGTGGACGCGAGCAGCGTCAACAGCGCAAACACCTTCAACATAAGCTTTCCTTCACACAGTGCAGGGTTCGGGGCAGAGCCTAACACTGTGATCCGGAGGATGGGGTGTCAGTCGTTGATCAGCTTTCCAACTCGAATCGGCTCGCGCCCCGCCACTTTCGCCTGCCAGATGCCCGGCTGGGTGTAGCGACCGCGATCGATGGCGAACAACACGCCGCTGGTGCCGGCGCGCACGGTGGTCACGCGGTCGTTCAGCGGATCGACCACCTCGAATAGCGCATCGCCGCGCTCGACCCATTCACCAGCATCGCGTAGGAAACTCACCACGCCATGGTGCGGTGCGAACAGGTATTCGGTGCCTTCGAACGGCATGCCTTCGCAGCATTCTTCCGGCGCTTTCGGCCAATCGCCGCTGATGAAGCCCTGCTCGGCCAGGAAGCCGAGGATCGCCTCGCAATTGGCCTGAGCCTGATCGACGCGGGTGTCGCCCATGCTGCCCAGTTCCAGAGTGGTGGCGAGGTTGGCCGGTGGAATCGCCGCGTTCGGGAAGGCCCGGGCCAGGCGCAACCACGGCGAAGAGCAGGATTCATCGAACGAGCTGCCGCCGGAATCTTCACACAGCAGCGCCACGCCAGCCTTCAGGCGTGCGGCGAGGGACTGCCACTGCGGCCAGTGTTGCGGCAGTGCGTAAATATGAATCGCGGCGTCAAAGTCGCAATGCAGGTCGAGGGTGATGTCGGCCTCACAGGCGTGGCGCAGCAACAGGCGGTGCAGCGCTTCCAGTTGCGAGGCCGGAGCTGGCAGTTCGTCGAGGACCTGGCCCATGGTCTGGCGGATCAACGCAATGTTGGCTTGGGCATCACTACCCAACTGACTCCCGACGCGCTCGGCCACCGGCGCGCTGAGCTCGACGAAGGAGCGGTTGAAGTTCTTGCCGCTGCCCAGCTCGAAACGCCCCATGTGGCTGCCTTGCAGGTGCTGATCGAGGCCGATCGGGTTGGCCACCGGCACCAGTTCGATCACGCCTTGCAACTGACCGTTGCTTTCCAGCTCGGCCAGGCGTTTTTTCAGTTCCCACGCGGTGCGCATGCCCGGCAGTTCATCGGCGTGCAGGCTGGCCTGGATGTAGACCTTGCGCGGGCCGGCGCCGTAACGGAACACGCTCAGGGAACGTTCGCTGCCCAAGTGGCTCCAGGGCAGAAGATGGTCGATGCGTTGCATGGGGAACTCCGGGAATTCTGTGGTCGTTGCCGGGGCAATGACTGCATTGAAAATGTGCTGACAGGATAAATCACGGGCGAAAAAAAAGTGGCCACCGCGTCAACGGGGCCACTTTTTTCTACGGCGTATTAATGGCCGTACACGTCAAAGTCGAAGTACTTGTCCTGCACTTGCTTGTACTTGCCGTTGGCGCGGATTTCGTTGATGGCGCTGTTGAATTTCTCCGCCAGCTCGGTATCGCCTTTACGCACTGCGATACCGGCGCCGCCGCCGAAGTACTTGGCGTCTTCGTAGGTCGGGCCGACGAATTCGAAGCCTTTGCCGGCGTCGGTTTTCAGGAAGCCGTCGCTCAGGTTGACCGAGTCGGCCAGCATCGCGTCGATACGACCGGAAACCATGTCCAGGTTGGCTTCCTGCTGCGAGCCGTAACGCACCAGCTCGATCCCGGCCGGCACCAGCACTTCGGTCGCGTAACGGTCGTGGGTACTGGCACGCAGCACGCCGACTTTCTTGCCTTTGAGTTCGACCAGCGGGTCTTTCACGCCCGAGCCTGCCTTCATCACGAAGCGCGCCGGGGTATGGTAGTACTTGATGGTGAAATCGACGTTTTTCTTGCGGTCGTCAGTGATGGTCATCGAGGACAGGATCGCGTCGATCTTCTTCACTTTCAGCGCCGGGATCAGGCCGTCGAATTCTTGCTCGACCCAGGTGCATTTGACTTTCATCTGCTCACACAGCGCATCGCCGATGTCCACGTCGAAACCGGCCAGTTTGCCGTCAGGGGTTTTCATCGAGAATGGCGGGTAACCGGCTTCGATACCGATACGGATCGGTTTGGCGTCTTCGGCCACGGCGGTCAGGGACAACATCGACAGTGCCAGGGCACCGAACATAACCAGCTTTTTCATTTATTACTCCCGTGTGCGGAGGCTTTTATTGGCAGCTTTCGATTGTCAGGTTCGGCCTTGGGCTGTGTAGCGCAAAGAAACCGAAGTGGCCGGCAGTCTATGGCGGCGCGCACGGGGCAAATTGTGTTTAAGCGACAAATACTTACAGAAAATCGGCGAGTGCCATCACGTGCGAAAAGTGTGCGCCAGAGCGGTGCAAGGGTTGTAGGACAAAGCCGACAAAAGGTGCCGCCGAAGCGGCAACCCTCCGGCTATCAGCAATCGCAGGCGATCGGCGCGGCGGCGACGCGCGGTGTCGCAACACTCAGCTGAAAGCCTTCATCGAGCCAGCCGGTCACCCCGCCGATCATCTCCTTGACCGGATAACCCAGCGCCGCCAGCTTCACCGCGGCCTTGTTGGCGCCATTGCAGTGAGGGCCGGCGCAATAGACCACGAACAGGGTGTTTTTCGGGTAGTCCGCCAGCCCTTCAGCTGTCAGCAAACGCCCCGGAATATTGATCGCCCCGGGGACATGCCCACGCTCGAAGGCCAGCGGCCCGCGCACGTCCACCAGCACAAAGTCGACTTCGTCGGCTTCCTGGCTGCTGAAGACGTCGGAACAATCGGTTTCGAAGGTCAGACGATTGCTGAAATGCATCAGGGCAATGGCCGAAGGGGCGGCAGGAATTTCGCGAACCAGGCTGGGCATGTTGAATCACTCCTTTGTCTGTGGGCATGAGCAGACTTTATCGAGCCGCCGCTTGCCGCTACAGTGGCGCACAAGACACTCACCGGGAATTTTCCGCCAAATGCCTGATTCACCTGGATTGGTCGCGATTCTGGCCTACGACGGCCTCTGCACATTCGAGTTCGGCATCGCCGTGGAGATCTTCGGCCTGGCCCGGCCGGAGTTTGATTTCCCGTGGTACGAGCACTGCATCGCCGCCGTCGATCAAGGCCCGATGCGCGCCATGGGCGGGATTCAGGTGCTGGCCGATGGCGGTCTTGAGCTGTTGGCGGATGCACGCACCATCATCATTCCCGGCTGGCGCGACCGCAGTGCGCCAGTGCCCGAGGCCTTGCTCGAAGCATTGCGTGATGCCCATTCACGCGGCGCCCGGTTGCTGTCGATCTGCTCGGGCGTGTTTGTGCTGGCCGCCAGCGGCCTGCTCGACGGGCACGGCGCCACCACTCACTGGCGCTACACCTCGGAGCTGGCCGAGCGATTCCCGGCCATCGATGTCGATCCGGACGTGCTTTACGTCGATTCCGGCCAATTGATTACTTCGGCCGGCAGCGCGGCCGGAATCGACGCCTGCCTGCACCTGGTGGCGCGGGACTTCGGCACCCAGATCGCCAACTCGGTGGCGCGACGGCTGGTGATGTCGCCGCAGCGCACCGGGGGTCAGGCGCAATTCATTCCGACACCGGTCAGCCCAACGCCGCGCAGCGACCTGTCGCGCGTGATGCAGTGGGCCCGCGAGCGCCTGCACGAACCGCTGGAAGTGCGCGATCTGGCCAGCGAAGCGGCGATGAGCGAACGCACCTTCCTGCGCAAATTTACCGAAGCCAGCGGCCAGTCACCCAAGGCCTGGCTGCAACACGAACGCCTGGCCCGGGCCCGGGAATTGCTGGAAAGCACGCCGCAGAACACCGAGCAGATCGCCCTGCGCTGTGGTTATCGCTCGGTGGAAAGCTTTCGTGTGGCGTTTCGCAGTGTGGTCGGGGTGCCGCCGTCGGTGTATCGCGAGCGCTTCGGTCGCAAGATCAAGGCTTGCGCAACAGATAGGTATCCATGATCCAGCCATGCTCGGCCCGCGCGGCTTTGCGCACCCGTTCGATCTCATCGGCAACGTCGCCGAGCTTGCCATGGATGAGGATTTCATCCGGCGTGCCAAGGTAGGCGCCCCAATAAATCTCGGTCTCCTGATCCGCCACCTGGTGGTAGGAATCTTCCGCGTCGAGCATCACCACCAGACTGTCCGTGTCACTCACCTGCCCCGCCGCCAGGCGCCGGCCGGTGGTGATTTCAATCGAGCGACCGATGGTGTTCAACGGCACCTTGTGTTGTGCCGCCAGGGCCTGAACGCTGGTGATGCCGGGAATGACTTCAAATTCAAACTCACATCGCCCCGAAGCCAGAATCGCCTGCAGAATACGAATCGTGCTGTCGTACAACGCAGGATCGCCCCACACCAGAAAACCGCCGCACTGCCCGTCAGACAATTCGTTATTGATCAGGCGTTCGAAGGTTTGCTGCTTGGCGCGGTTCAGATCATCGACGCTGGCGCTGTAGTCCACATCGCCGCGCTCGCGTTCCGGGCTGTGGGCTTCGGCGAAACGGTACGTACGATCAGTGATGTAGCGCTCGCAGATTTCTCGCCGCAGGTCGATCAGCTTGTCCTTGCTCTGGCCCTTGTCCATCAGGAAAAACACGTCCACCCGGTTCAGCGCCTTCACCGCCTGCATCGTGATGTAGTCCGGGTTGCCGGCACCGATGCCGATCACCAGCAATCGCTTCATTGCTCCGCTCCTTCCAGGTTCATGCCTGACAAGCGTAGCCGCCAGCGCCCGGTAAACCGCAGATCGACCACCGCCAGCGGCTCGACATCGATGTTGTGAAACGCCTCGCCCTGCACGACCTGCATCAATGCAGCACGAATCACGAACGGATGGGTAACCGCCACCACGTGCCCCGGCGTGGCTTGCAGTGAAACCAGCCACGCGGCCACCCGCTCGCGCAGTTGCGCCACCGACTCGCCGCCGTGGGGTGCGGCGTGCGGATCTTCGAGCCAGGCTTGCAATGCCTCGGGTTCGTTTCGTTGCAAGTCCTTGATCGACTGACCTTGCCAGCGTCCCCAGTCGCAATCACGCAGGGCCTGATCGATTTGCGCTTCATGGCCAAACCACGCCGCTGTCTGGCGGGTACGCAGCTCCGGGCCGCAAATCAGCCGTGAAGCTGTGTCGAAACGCGAAGCAAGCGAGCAGGACGCCAGCGCCGTTTCTTCAACAGCTTCGTTCGTAGGAAAACACGCCAATTTTTGTGCGACTGTTCTGGCATGGCAGATCAATGTCAAACGGGTGGTCTGCACGGGAAGTCACTCGGCTGGAAAACAGGACGGTCATCGACAAAGTCGCTGATGCGGCGGCAATTGTGCCGTAAACCGGGCGGCCTCGGGCAAGTCGATTGGGCGACTCGAGCGCATGAAAGCGGCAATGTCTGACACCACTATGGGCAATGGACTACAAGACCGATCGACATCCGTGTAACCCTTGCGTTACGGGCATCCCGCCCCATTTTGGGGCTTGGTTTAAACGCCGAAAAATTCGCTAGACATGTAGCGTCAGTTACATAAATACTGTTTTAACGGATTGTGAAGCGAATTCAACACCCCATCCAGCAGGAGCCCGGATGCCCCCTTTAAGAGACCTGATCACCGACCCCGGCCTTGACCTGACGCCGTCGGAGCGCAAAGTCGTTCGCGCCTTGCTCGATCAGTATCCACGCAACGGGCTTGGCCCGATGGCGCGCCTGGCCGAACATGCCGGCGTCAGCGATCCAACCATCGTGCGGCTGGTGAAAAAGCTCGGCTTCGGTGGTTACGCCGAATTCCAGGACGCCCTGCTCAGTGACATGGACCATCGCCTGCGCTCACCGCGCACGCTGTTGCAGCCGCGCTCGCATCAGAACAAGGACGATGCCTGGAGTCACTACCTGGCTCATAGCCACAACCTGCTGGCCGAAACCCAGGCCCTGACTCAACCGGAAGATGTGCGAATTCTGGCCGACTGGCTGCTCGACACCCGCCATCAGGTGTACTGCTTCGGCGGGCGCTTCAGCAGCCTGATGGCGACTTACCTGCTCAATCATTTGCGCCTGCTGCGCCCCGGCTGCTTTGCGCTGGAAGACAACGCGCAACTGCCGGATCGCCTGTTCGACCTGCAACGTCAGGATGTGGTGCTGGTGTTCGACTATCGCCGCTACCAGACCCAGGCCCTGCGCGTGGCGAGCGCGGCGAAGAACAACAACGCCCGCGTCGTGCTGTTCACCGACATCTATGCCTCGCCGCTGCGCGAACTGGCCGACATGATCATCAGCGCTCCGGTGGAGTCGGCCTCGCCGTTCGACACCATGGTCCCGGCGCTGGCCCAGGTCGAGGCATTGATTGCCTGCCTGACCCTGCGTTGCCCGGACCTGGCCGATCGCCTGGAAGGCATCGATGCCCTGCGCAACGACTTCGACACCCATTTGCTGGAGGATAAATAAGGATGTTCAGCCTTCCCCATCGCTCGCCACGGGACCTGCCGTTTGTCACCGACCACACCGCCCTGTTGCTGGTGGACATGCAGCGCGCCTGGCTCGAACCACAGTTCGACCCGCACCTCGAAGGCCCGGACGCCGCGTACTTCCTCAACCGCACGCGCTCGCAAGTGGTGCCCAATCAGGTCCGATTGCTCAACGCCTTCCGCGACGCACGACAGAACGTGCTGCACACCCTGATCGAAAGCCTGACCGCCGACGGCCGCGATCGCTCGCTGGATCACAAACTGTCGGACATGCACCTGCCCAAGGGCAGCCCGCAGGCTCAGGTCATTGCTGAACTGACCCCGGTGGAAAACGAAATCGTGCTGCCGAAGACTTCGTCCGGCGTCTTCAACTCGACCAACATCGACTACGTGCTGCGCAATCTCGAAACCCGTCACCTGATCATCGCCGGCATCGTCACCGACCAATGCGTGGACATGGCCGTGCGTGACGCCGCTGACCGTGGCTACCTCGTCACTCTGGTGGCGGACGCCTGCGCGACCTACACCGAAGCACGCCACGACGCCTGTCTGAATGCGATCAAGGGCTACTGCTGGATCACCGACACCGACACCGTGCTCGGCCGGTTGCAGGAGATGCAGCCATGAGCGAACGCCTGTCGCCGTTGCCGATGACCACCATCGTCACAACCGACCTGATCGGCGTCACCCGTGGCCGTTCGTTTCCCACCGATGAGCTGGAGCATTATCAGGCCGCCGGTTGTGGTTGGGTGCCGGCCAACAGCGCGCTGACGCCGCAGGACATCATCGCGTCGACCAGCCCGTGGGGCGCTTATGGCGACCTGCGGCTGATTCCCGATCTGGCCAGCCGCGTCACCGTCAGCAACGGCCCGGACGCTGCAGCGCCAGCGCTGGATTTCATCCACGGCGACATCCGCGAGACCGACGGCCGGCCATGGGCCGCCTGCCCGCGCACGCTGTTGCGCAACGAGGTCGAGCGCTATCGTGATGAACTCGGCTTGCAGGTCAACGTCGCGTTCGAACACGAATTCAATCTGCACGCCGGGTTTGCCGAACATCTGGCGTTCTCGCTCGAAGCCCAGCGCCAGGGCGCCGAATTCGGCGGCTGGCTGCTCAGCGCTTTGCGCGCCGGGGGCGTCGAGCCGGAAATGTTTCTGCCCGAATACGGCAAGCACCAATACGAAATCACCTGCCGCCCGACCCTTGGTGTGGCGGCGGCGGATCGTGCGGTCAACGTGCGCGAGATTACCCGAGAAATCGCCCGGCAGATGGGCCTGGATCTGAGTTTTGCGCCGAAGACCGCTGCCGACGCGGTGTGCAACGGCGTGCACCTGCATGTCAGCCTGCTCGATCTGGCTGGCCAGCCGATGCTCTACGACGCCGGCACCAGTAATGGTCTGTCGACCCTCGGCCAGCACTGGGCGGCGGGCGTGCTGCATTACTTGCCGGCACTGTGCGCGTTCACTGCACCGACGCCGGTGTCGTATGAACGCTTGCAGCCGCATCACTGGAGCGCGTCCTACGCCTGTCTGGGCCAGCAGAACCGCGAAGCGGCGCTGCGCATCTGCCCGACCGTGAGCCTGGGCAACAAGCCTGTGGCGAAGCAATACAACCTGGAATTCCGCGCCATGGACGCCACCGCCTCGCCGCATCTGGCAATGGCCGCGCTGCTGATCGCCGGACGCCTGGGGATCGAGCAGCGTCTGGCGCTGAACGCGATCACCGATGAAATCCCCGATTCACTCAACGACGAACAACGCAAGGCCCGGGGCATCGTTGCCCTGCCCGCCTCCCTGGCCCAGGCACTGGATTGCCTGCGTCGCAGTGAAGCGCTGGTCGAAGCGCTGCCAAGCGCGTTGCTCGAAACCTTTTTCGCCCTTAAAACCGAGGAACTGGCGCTGACGGAACAGCTCTCGCCCGCTGATCTTTGTGAGCACTATGCACGCCTGTACTGAATCCGCCGAGCTTGGGTTGTACACCCGACCGGTCTACAACCTGAGCCGTGAAGATTCGACGCACCCGCTGATTCTGGTGTGCGAACACGCCAGCCGCTACATTCCCGAGGCCCTGAACAATCTGGGCCTGGATGACACGGCGGCGCGCGAACACATTGCCTGGGACATCGGTGCCCTGGCGCTGGCCGAGCAACTGTCGGAGCAACTGGGTGCGACGCTGCTGAGCGCCAACTACTCGCGCCTGCTGATCGACCTCAACCGCCCCCGGCATGCGCCCGACAGCATCCCGGCGCAGAGCGAGATCTATCAGGTGCCGTGTAACCGCGAGCTCGACGAAGCCACCCGCGAATACCGGCGCCAGTGCCTGTTCAAGCCGTTTCACACGCGGCTGCAACAACTGATCGATGCCCGTCTGGCCGAAGGTCGGCCGGTACGGGTGGTAGGGATTCACAGTTTCACCCCGGTGTACTACGGCCAGCCGCGTGAGCTGGAAGTCGGCGTGCTGTTCGGTCAGGCCAAGGCCTACGCCCAGCGGATGCTCGACGGTCTGGAACGACACCCGCTGAAAGTCGCCGGCAACCAGCCGTACAGGATCGACCCGCTGGGCGACATGACCGTACCGGTGCACGGCGATGCACGGGGCCTGGAGTCTGTGTTGATCGAAGTGCGCAACGACCTGCTGCGCAGCCCGGAAGCGGTGACCCGCTGGGCGGATTATCTGGCTCCATTGCTGTAAGGATTGTTGTAACCACTACTGACGCTGTAAACGACGGACCGATATAACAACTAAAACGACCGATTGGCTGACAAGGAGTTGCGCTTCATGGAAATAGAAGAGTTCGGCTACAAACAGGAGTTGAAACGTAGCCTGACACTGACCGACCTGGTGGTGTACGGGATGATCTTCATGATCCCCATCGCCCCGTTCGGCGTGTATGGCTACGTCAACGCCGAGGCACCGGGGATGGTGCCTCTGGCTTACATCATCGGCATGGTGGCGATGGTCTTCACCGCGCTGAGTTACGGCAGCATGGCCCGGGCCTTTCCGATTGCCGGATCGGTTTATTCCTACGCGCAACGGGGCCTGAATCAACACGTCGGCTTCATCGCCGGCTGGCTGATGCTGCTCGACTATCTGCTGATTCCGCCGCTGCTTTACGTGTATGCGGCGATGGCGCTCAACCATTTGTATCCGGACATCCCGAAAGTCGGCTTCATTCTGGCGTTTCTGGTCAGCGCCACGTTCGTCAACCTGCGTGGCATCACCTTTACCGCTCGCATGAACATTGTGTTCCTGCTGGCGCAGTTGGTCGTGCTGGGGATTTTCCTGTTCTACGCCTGGAATGCCCTGCACAACGGTGGCGGCAACGGCCAGTTGACCCTCGCGCCGCTGTATCACCCGGAAACCTTCAACTTCGCCCTGCTGATGCAAGCGGTGTCGATTGCGGTGCTGTCGTTCCTCGGCTTCGATGCGATCTCCACCCTCGCCGAAGAGATCAAGGGCGATCCGGGCCGCAGCGTCGGCAAAGCGGCACTGATCACTCTGGTAGTGATGGGTGTGATTTTCGTCGCGCAAACCTGGATCGCTACCGATCTGGCAGCCGGCATGGGCTTCAAGTCCGCCGACACCGCGTTCTATGAAATCGCCGAAATCGCTGCCGGCAGCTGGCTGGCGACCCTGACCGGCGTGGCCACGGCCCTGGCCTGGGGTGTGGCGGTGGCGATCACTTCACAAGCGGCGGTCTCGCGCCTGCTGTTCGGCATGGCCCGCGACGGCAAGCTGCCGAAAGTGCTGGCCAAGGTGCACCCGAAACACAACACGCCGTACCTGAGCATTTATCTGGTGGCCGTTCTGTCGCTGGTGATCTGCTACTTGTTCATCAATTCGGTGGACACCCTGACTTCGCTGGTCAACTTCGGCGCCCTGAGCGGCTTCATGCTGCTGCACCTGACCGTGATCAATTACTACTGGCGCCGGCAGAAATCCGGCCAGGTGATCCGTCACCTGATCTGCCCGGTGATCGGCTTCATCATCGTCGCGGCCATCATGTACAACATGGGCGTCGATGCACAGAAACTCGGCCTGATCTGGATCGCACTGGGTCTGGTGTACCTGTTCTTCCTGAACAAGCTCGGCGCCAGTACCGCGCTGCCTGACCCGAGCAATGGCTGACAAGAAAAAGAGCGGCGTCTGACAACAAATCAGGCGACCGCCGCTTTAACGCGTGGAAACCGACAGTGATAGTCAGGTTCGGCGAATGGGCCGAACCTTTTGATACAGGAGTGCATCCATGCTGGTCTTACGCCCAGTCGAGCCAAACGACCTGCCTCAATTGCAACAATTGGCGCGCGACAGCCTGGTGGGCGTCACATCCCTGCCGGACGACAGCGCGCACCTGGGCGAAAAAATCGCCGCGTCCTGCGCCTCGTTCGACAGCGATGCGGCGGCTCAGGGCCCGGAGAACTACTTCTTCGTGCTGGAAGACATCGACAGCCATCGACTGGTCGGCTGCTCGGAAATCCTCGCCACCGCGGGTTTCAACGAGCCGTTCTACAGCCTGCGCAACCGCCACTTCACCAGTGCCTCGCGGGAGCTGAACATCGAACACGGCGTGCCGGCGCTGTCGCTGTGCCACGACCTCAGCGGGCATACGCTGCTGCGCGGTTTTCACATCGACGCAACGCTGGTACGCACGCCGTTTTCCGAATTGCTGTCGCGGGCACGGCTGCTGTTCATCGCCGCCCACGCGCCGCGTTTTGCCGAAGCGGTGATCACCGAAATCGTCGGTTACAGCGACGAACAAGGCCATTCACCGTTCTGGGATGCGCTGGGCAAGCATTTCTTCGACCTGCCCTACGTCGAGGCCGAACGCCTGTGCGGTTTGCAGAGCCGTACGTTTCTCGCCGAACTGATGCCGCAATACCCGATCTACGTGCCGATGCTGCCGCAAGCCGCGCAGGACTGCATCGGCCGCATCCATCCGGACGGCCAGGAAGCCTTCGACATCCTCGAGCGCGAGGGTTTTGAAACCAACAGCTACATCGATCTGTTCGATGCCGGCCCGACCTTGTATGCACGCACCGCCAACATCCGTTCGATCGCGCAGAGCCAGACAGTCACGGTTCAGGAGGAACCCCTGATCGATGCTCGCGGTCGCTATCTGGTGAGCAACGATGCTCTGCATGGCTTTCGGGCGGTGGTCACCGAGCTGGATTTCCAGCCCGGTCAGCCCCTGGGGCTTGACCCGGCCCTGTGCGCGGCGCTGAACGTCCGCGCTGGCGGCACGATCCGGTTGATCGCCCTGTGAACCGCGCCCCTACCCAACGACAGTGCCCGAGCAGGCGCGCAAAAGGAGTTGCAGCATGATTGTCCGTCCGGTTCAAGTCAGCGACCTGCCAGCGTTGATGACGCTGGTGCAACAGGCCGGGCCGGGGTTCACCACCCTGCCCGCCAACGAAGATCGCCTGGCCCACCGGGTACGCTGGGCTCAACGCGCCTTCGCCGAACAGGTCGAGCGGGCCGATGCCGATTACCTGTTCGTGCTTGAAGACGACGAGCAGCGAGTGGTCGGGGTCAGCGCCCTGGCCGGGGCCGTCGGCCTGCGTGAGCCTTGGTACAACTATAGAGTTGGTCTGACCGTCAGCTCGGCGCCGGACCTGGGCATTCAGCGGCAGATTCCGACGCTGTTCCTCAACAACGAACTGACCGGCCAATCGGAACTGTGCTCGCTGTTCCTGCGCCATGACCAGCGCCACGGCAGCAATGGACGCTTGCTGTCGCTGGGGCGCTTGCTGTTTGTCGCCGAATTCCCGCACCTGTTCGGCGAGAAGATGATCGCCGAACTGCGCGGCAGTGCCGACGAGCAAGGCTGTTCGCCGTTCTGGGACAGTCTGGGCCGGCACTTCTTCCAGATGGACTTCAGCCACGCCGACCACCTGTCCGGGCTGGGCAATAAAGCGTTTATCGCCGAACTGATGCCACGTCAGCCGCTGTACACCTGCCTGCTCACCGAACAGGCCCAGGCCGTGATCGGTCAGGCCCACCCCAACACCGAGCCGGCACTGAAAATCCTTCAGTCCGAGGGTTTCGCCCACAAAGGCTATATCGACATCTTCGACGGTGGCCCGGTGATCGAAGCACCGATCCGCAGCATCCGCACCGTGCGCGACAGCCTGGAACTGACCCTGAGCATCGGCACGCCGGACGATCAGGCGCCGCTGTGGTTGATCCACAATCGGCGCCTGGAAAACTGCCGCATCACCGTCGCGCCGGGCCGTCGGGTCGGCAGCAGTCTGGTGATCGACCGCCTCACCGCCAAACGCCTGCAATTGCAGCCGGGCAACTCGGTGCGGGCGGTGCCGCTGCCCAATCAACAGCAGCAGGCGGTGGCGGCCTGAGCGCCTCTGCCTGCAGCAAGAAAGCCTGAACAGGATTTTCCTGGTTAACTTCCTCGTTAATTCGTCATGATCCTTGACCCATTGGCGTGATAGCCTTTTCACCTTCGGCGTTGACACCTTTGCTCAAGCCTTTCCATTCCTTTGTATTGGTGGAACTCGTATGACCAGGCTTTCTCATCAAGATTTGCGCCGTAACTTCCGTCAGCTGCTGGCTTCCGACACCTGCTATCACACCGCCTCGGTGTTCGATCCGATGTCTGCCCGCATCGCCGCTGACCTGGGTTTTGAAGTAGGGATTCTCGGCGGCTCGGTCGCCTCGTTGCAGGTGCTGGGCGCTCCGGACTTTGCCCTGATCACCCTCAGCGAATTCGCTGAACAGGCCACCCGCATCGGCCGCGTCGCCCAATTGCCGGTGATCGCCGACGCCGACCACGGCTACGGCAACGCCCTCAACGTAATGCGCACCATCGTCGAACTGGAACGCGCCGGCGTCGCCGCGCTGACCATCGAAGACACCCTGCTGCCGGCACAATTCGGCCGTAAATCCACCGACCTGATCACCGTCGCCGAAGGCGTCGGCAAGATCCGCGCGGCACTGGAAGCACGGGTCGATTCGGAGATGGCAATCATCGCCCGGACTAACGCCGGCATCCTGCCGAACCAGGAAATCATCAGCCGCACCAAGCAGTATCAAGCTGCTGGCGCTGACGGTATCTGCATGGTGGGTATCCAGGACTTCGACCAGCTCGAGCAAATCGCCGAACACCTGACCGTACCGCTGATGCTGGTCACCTACGGCAACCCGGCACTGCGCGACGACAAACGCCTGGCCGAACTGGGTGTGCGCGTGACCATCGACGGCCACGGTGCTTATTTCGCGGCGATCAAGGCGACTTACGACAGCCTGCGCGAACAACGCCAGATCTTCACCCAGGCCTCGGACCTGAGCGCCACCGAACTGACCCACACTTACACCCAGCCTGAGGAATACATCCTCTGGGCCAAGGAATACATGAGCGTCAAAGAGTAACCTCGCAACACGCTACAAAGAGGCAGAGCGGCCCGACGCCATCACGAGTCCACTCGCATGGCGCCCGCCGCGAAACCGCTGCCTGCCGTTACCGTTTCGCCAACTCCATAATCATCCGCGACAACAGATAAATCCGCGGCGCCACGCTCTCCACCTCCGCGTATTCCTCCGGCGTATGAATGTTGCCGCCAACAATCCCGAACCCATCCAGCGTCGGCGTCCCAACCCCGGCCGACAAACTCGCATCCGCCGCCCCACCGCTGCCTTCTTCGGTCAACTTGCGGCCAATCTCACCGTAAATCCCCTGGGCCATCGCCATCAACCGATCCGACTCCGCCGTCTGCGGCATCGGCGGCAAGCCGCGCTGCAGCGAAGTCTTCACTTCGGTATCGGGGATCAACTTGTCCTGCGACACCCGCGCCAGATCCTTCTCGATCCGGTCGAACTCTTCCGGCACTGCCGCCCGCACGTCAGCCTTGGCCGTGGCCTGATCCGGGATCACGTTGGTGCGGTCGCCGGCCTTGAGCACGGTGAAGTTGATGGTGGTTTTCTTGGCCTCGTCGCCGAGCTTGCCCAGTTGCAGGATCTGGTGCGCCGCCTCCATCGCCGCGTTGCGCCCCAGTTCCGGTGCGACGCCGGCGTGGGCCGCCTTGCCCTTGACCTCGACCAGCGCGGTTGCGCTGCCCTTGCGCCACACCACCAGACCATCGGCCGGACGGCCCGGCTCGAGGTTGAGGGTCACGTCGTGAAGTTTGGCGGTTTTCTTGATCAGGTCGGTGGCGACGTCCGAGCCGGTTTCCTCGCTGGCATCGAGCAGGAAGGTGATTTGCGCGTAGTCCTTGAAATCGAGGTTCTTGAGGATTTTCAGCGCGTAGATGCCGGCGACGATCCCGCCCTTGTCGTCCATCACGCCCGGCCCGTAGGCGCGGCCGTCCTTGATGTGGAACGGTCGCTCGGCCGCGGAGCCTTCCTTGAACACCGTGTCCATGTGCGCCATCAGCAGGATTTTCGCCTTGCCGGTGCCCTTGAGCGTAGCGAGCACGTGGTTGGTTTTTTCCGGGGTGTTGGGCACCAGCTCGATGGTGGCGCCGAGCTTTTTCAGCTCATCGATCGCGATGTCGCTGACTTGCTTGAGCCCCGGTTCATAGCCGGAACCGGAGTCGATATTGACCAGGCGTTCGAGCAGTTTCAGGGCTTCGGGTTTGTACTGTTCTGCGTCGGCCAGCACCTGTTTGTGCGGTTCGGCGAACGCGCCAGCGGTGGCGAAAGACAGGGTCAGGCCGAGACCGGCGGCCAGCAGGGAACGAGGGAATTTGAACGTCATGAATCAATCCTTGTTTCGTGTCGGGTACTGAACCGTACCTGACATCGCGCCAAGGCTCTATCCCGGATGCGACACCCAATCCGTTCAAACCGAATCGAATACCTCGCGCCGTGGCTTGTCGTCGCTGCAGCAGATCACCCGGTTACGCCCGCCGGCCTTGGCTTCGTACAGCGCCTGATCGGCGTCATCCAGCCAGCGTGTCGCGTCGCCGTGAGCCGGATCGAGCGCCGCCAGACCAATGCTCAGGCTGACTTTCAGCGCCGGGTTCTGTTCGTACACCAGAAAGGAAAAACGCTCACGCAACGCTTCCATCGCCTGCGCCGCGTTGAACAGCGGCAAGTCCGGCAGGATCACGCAAAACTCGTCGCCGCCGTAGCGCCCCGCCACATCGGCCATACGCAGGTTCTGCTTGAGCATCTTGCTCAGCTGGCGCAGGACGATATCGCCGGCCACGTGGCCGTAGGTGTCGTTGATTGCCTTGAAGTGGTCGATGTCGATCAGCGCAATCGCCGCGCCTGTCTGCTGGCGTTTGCAGCGTTCGAATTCGACTTCCAGTTGATCCTTCCAGGCGCCGTGATTGAGCAGACCGGTGAGGCTGTCGGTGCGGCTCAGGGCCAGCAATTCGCGTTTATGCAGGCCGAGGGTGTAGGCCTGGCGAAAGCAGATCCAGCCCAGCGCCAGCGGATACAGCATCAACAACGGCAGACAGGCATAGAGTTGCGCCGGTGTGGTCATCGGGACAAACGCGGGGGCAAACACCACCAGCCCAACGCCGACGCCGAGCAACTGCGCCGCCGCCCCGGCCAGTAGAAAACGCAGGCCGCCGATGGCGACGTTGTTCATCGCCATCATCGAAATGGTCGTGGCACTGGGCAAGGGATTGAAGTGCATGGCGGCGACCCAGAAGCCACCGAGGAAAGCGTCGATCAACAGGTTGCGGTGTTCGGCGTGGTACGGAACCCTGGCCCGGCGGGCCCATTGATACGCGAGGTGCGGCCAGACCAGTCCGTTGAACAGCATCAGCGCCCAGACCCAGGCCGGCGGATCGAGCGGGTACATCGCGACGCTCACGCACAAAAGCCCCAGGACCAAGCCGAGGGTTCGCGATGTATAAAGCCTCCTGGCCAGTGAAAGTCCCTTTCCTCCCGTTCTTCCCATAGGGGCCTCGACCACTCGACGGCACTGCGCAGGCCGCAGACCGGATGTGCTGAGAGTCTATCAGGGCGACGTTAAATAGCCATCACCGGCCAGCGGGCCGAATACCCCGTCATTACCGCCATACGGCAGGCAAATGTTTGGCTATACATGAAAGTAGGAAAATGGAAAAAAGACTCTAAGAAGGAGGCCCATGCAAACCTACCAAGTGTTGATCATCGGCAGCGGTTTTGGCGGCCAGTGCGCGGCGGTCAATCTGCTCAAGGCCGGTATCGACGACTTTCGCTTGCTGGAACGCCGGGACTTTTTCGGCGGCACCTGGTGCCAGAACACCTACCCCGGTGCAGCGGTGGATGTACCGTCGCCGCTGTATTCGCTGTCGTTTGCGCCTTACCGCTGGACCCAGATGTTCGCCGAACAGGCTGAACTGCACCGCTACACCGACCATGTGCTCGAGCGTTTCGGCCTGCGCGACCGGGTAGAACTGCAGGCCAACGTCGAACGCGTCGAATGGGACGACACCGAAAAACGCTGGGCCGTACACACCGGCACCAAAGGTATTTTTTATGCGCAGTTCCTGATCAATGCCACCGGGCCACTGAGCCAACCGGTTATCCCACACTTCCCCGGCCAGGATCGCTTTCAGGGCAAGACCTTTCATACAAACAATTGGGACCACAGCTACGACTATCACGGTAAACGGGTGGCGATTGTCGGCAGCGGTGCCAGTGCGGCTCAGGTGATTCCGGCGATTGCACCGAAGGTTTCCCAATTGCACGTGTTTCAGCGCACCGCGCACTGGGTGCTGCCCCGGGCCGACCGTACGTTCGGGCGTTTCCAGCGCTGGCTGCTGGGTCTGAAACCCGCCTACAAACTGCTGCGCTGGATGATCTACTGGCAGTTCGAAACCCGGGTCATCGCCTTCAAATACTCGAAACCGGCGATTCACATGGTGCAGCGCCAGGCCCTGAAGTTTCTCAAACGCCAGGTGACTGACCCTGAGTTGCGGAAAAAACTGACACCGGACTTCACCATCGGCTGCAAACGGGTGCTGCTCTCCAGCACCTATTACCCGGCGCTGACCCGGCCCAACGTCACGTTGCACAGCCGCGAACAGGGCATCGTCAGCCTCGACGAAACCGGCATCGTCACCACGGACGGTCAGCACATCGACGTCGATCTGATCGTATGGTCGACCGGTTACGACGCCACCGACGGCGTGATTTCCTACCCGGTCAGCGGAAAAAACGCCGTGCAACTGCGCGATGTCTGGGCGCAGTACCCGCGCGCCTACCTCGGCACCAGCCTGCCGGACTTTCCCAACCTGTTTATCGTCACCGGGCCGAACACCGGCATCGGCCACACCTCGGCGCTGTTCATCATCGAATCGCAGATGAACTACATCCTCGACTGCATCCGCACCTTGCACGCCAAAGGTCTGCGCAGCATCGAAGTTCGCCCCGAAGCAGAACGTACCTACACTCAGATGATTCACCGGGAAATGGAACGCACGGTCTGGAAAACCGGCGGCTGCCACAGTTGGTATCAAAGCAGGAGCGGTCATGTGATCGCGATGTTCCCCGGCTTCAGTTTCAGCTACCACCGGTTGACCCGGGCGCTGAAACCGGCCGACCACATTCTGTCTTGAACAAGGAAGACCCACGATGCTTTTGCTGTTTGTCGCCCTCGCGGTTTTCGTGGCCTGGAGCTGGTTGAGTTACCCGGCGGTCGGCCATTGGCTCTACGATCTGAGCGCGGCCCTGGAGGCCAGGCTGTACCGGTTGCACAAGATTGAAGTTCCGATTGCCGAAATGACCGTGTCGACCTGGCAAGGCGGGCCTTATGAAGCGTCAAGCAGCATTTTGATGCTGCACGGCTACAGTGCCGAAAAGAACTTGTGGCTACGCTTTGCCCGGCATTTTGTCGGGCAGTACCGGGTGATCATCCCGGATCTGGCCGGCCACGGCGAAACCGGCTTCAAGGCCGGCGGTGGCTACGACATTCCGGTGCAGGCCAAGCGCATGATTCAGTTGCTCGACGTCTGCGGCGTCGAGAAAGTCCACGTGATCGGCAACTCCATGGGCGGCTATATCGCCGCGTGGCTGGCGGCGACCTACCCGGATCGCATCGCTTCGGTGGCGCTGATCGACCCGGCCGGCGTCACTGCGCCCGAGGCCAGCGACATGGAGCGGCATCTGGCCCGTGGGCACAATCCGTTTCTGATCAATTCCCGGGAAGAATTCCGACGTTTCTATGCGATGACCATGGCCTCGCCACCGTGGGTGCCCGGTCTGGTGCTCGACGCGATCGCCCAGCGCTACGAACAATGCCGCGACGAACTGGAAGAGATCTTCCGGGATTTTCGCGCCAGCCCGCCGATGGAGCCGAAACTGCCGGACATCAAGTGCCCGGCGCTGTTGCTCTGGGGCCGCAAGGACCGGTTGATCGACGTCAGCAGCGTGCCGGTCTGGAGCAAAGGCATCAGCAATTTGCGGGTCGATGTCTGGGATGGCGTCGGCCATATGCCGATGGTCGAACAGCCGTCGAACACAGCACGTCTGTATCGGGAGTTTCTGGGGGAGAATTCGCGTCAGGACAGGTAAACGGTCAGTCGTTGGCAGAATGAAGTTCGTAGGATTCTTCGTTTGCCCGCGTCGGCGAAGGCTGCGATCTTTTCCGACATCCTTTACGTGACCGTGCCAGGAATTTTTTTCATGACCGTGCAGCTTTTCGTCAGCCCCGACCTGATCCGCCAACGCTTCTCCAAAGCGATGTCCGACATGTACCGCGAAGAAGTGCCGCTGTACGGCGCCTTGATGGACCTGGTGGAACAGACCAACCGCGACGTGCTGGCACGCGAGCCGCAGATCGCCAGCCAACTGCACAGCACCGGCGAAATCGAACGGCTGGACATGGAGCGCCACGGCGCAATCCGCGTCGGCACCGCCGCTGAACTGGCCACCCTCGCCCGCCTGTTCGCGGTGATGGGCATGCAACCGGTAGGCTATTACGACCTGACACCTGCCGGGGTGCCGGTGCATTCCACGGCATTTCGCGCGGTGCATGAAGAGGCGCTGCAGGTCAGCCCGTTCAGGGTGTTCACTTCGTTGCTGCGACTGGAGTTGATTGAAGACCCCGAGCTGCGAGCCTTTGCTGAATCGGTGCTGGATAAGCGTTCGATCTTTACACCTTCGGCGCTAAGGCTGATCGAACAGGCCGAGTCCGCTGGCGGCCTCAATGAATCCGAGGCCGGGGAATTTGTCCTGCAAGCGCTGGAGACTTTTCGCTGGCATCACAGCGCCACCGTCACCGCCGCGCAGTATCAGACCCTCAGCGCCCAGCATCGCCTGATTGCCGATGTCGTGGCCTTCAAGGGCCCGCACATCAACCACCTGACCCCGCGCACGCTGGACATCGACATCGTCCAGGCACAGATGCCGCTGCACGGCATAACGCCCAAAGCGGTGATCGAAGGTCCACCGCGTCGGCAGCATCCGATCCTGTTGCGTCAGACCAGTTTCAAGGCGCTGGATGAGCCAATCGCCTTCACCGACCAGACGCAAACCCGCGGCAGCCACAGCGCCCGTTTCGGCGAAATCGAACAGCGTGGCGCGGCGCTGACACCCAAGGGCCGCGCGCTTTACGACCGCCTGCTGAACGCGGCGCGCGATGAACTCGGCGATTTCCCCAACGAAGCCAATGCCTCACGCTACAACGCGCTGATGACCCAGCATTTCAGCGAATTCCCTGACAGCCTCGAGGGCATGCGCGAGCAGGAACTGGCGTACTTCCGTTATTTCCTGACAGACAAAGGGCTGACGGCGGGTCGTCCCGCTGATTTTTCGCTGCAAGCGTTGTTGCGCGACGGCTATGTGAAAGCCGAACCGCTGGTGTACGAAGATTTCCTGCCGGTCAGTGCAGCGGGGATTTTTCAGTCGAACCTGGGAGACGCAGCGCAGATGCACTATGGCGAGCATTCCAACCGCCAGGCGTTCGAGCTGGCTTTGGGGCGTTCGACCATTGATGAGTTGGGCCTGTATGCCGAAACCCAGCAACGCTCGATCGAGGAATGCCTCGCTACAATCACCCGCTCCGTGTGAAAAGCGGCGATTGGCCATACTGCGCAAGAAGTTGCGCACTTGCTCCCTGAAAACGCTCACCGATTCCGCTGGAGGCCATGTTTTTCAAGGCCTCCAGCCAAGTGCGCAAGAAGTTGCGCAGTACTGCGCAACTTCTTGCGCACTTCCAGCCATTTCGCTGTTCAAAAAACGCTCAAAGCCGCGAAGCAGAGCGGCGAAGTCCCCAGCTCCCGGGGATGCGCCAAAAGCTGGCACGCTCCTTGATAACAGTCAGGCACCCACCGGGCGATTTCGCCTCCCGGGCACCCTAACTTTATCCGCAAGGAGCACCTCCCATGGCAACACCAGCGTACATGTCGGTTACCGGCGAAAAACAAGGCCTGATCACTGCCGGCGCCTTCACCGCCGACTCCGTTGGCAACACCTACCAGGAAGGTCACGAAGACCAGGTCATGGTTCAGGCGTTCAGCCACGACGTGATCATCCCGCGTGACCCGCAATCCGGTCAGCCAACCGGTCAGCGCGTTCACAAGCCAGTGATCATCACCAAGGTCTACGACAAGGCTTCGCCACTGCTGCAAGCTGCTCTGACCTCCGGCGAGCGCATGAGCGAAATCGTTATCCAGTGGTACCGCACTTCGGCTCAAGGTACCCAAGAGCACTACTACACCACCAAACTGGAAGACGCGATCATCGTCGCCATCAACAACAAAATGCACAACTGCCAGGATCCAGGCAACTCGCACTTCACCCACCTGGAAGAAGTGCAGTTCACCTACCGCAAAATCACCTGGACCCACGAAGTATCCGGTACTTCGGGTTCCGATGACTGGCGTGCTCCAGTCGTTTAATTACGGCTGATCGTTTCAAGCATCGGCCAGCTCTGCTGGTCGATGTTGTTTACGCCCCTCCAGAATTTCGCGTGCGTTGAACCGCCTGGCGGTCGTCGACACACGCCGCATGCAGCACGAGGAACAAGGGATGTTCGCGCCGGCCAATGAAACCCACTTTGCCCTGACCATCGAAGGTCTTTCCGCCGATTTCCAGGTGTTTACCCTCACCGGTCGGGAAGCCGTCAGCCAGCCTTTCGTATTCGAGGTGGAGCTGGTCAGTGAGCAGCCGTCGCTGGACCTCGAAACCCTGCTGCACAAACCGGCCTTCCTGCAACTGTCGCCCGACGGCAGCGGCATCCACGGCCTGATCTACCGCGCCGCGCAAGGCGATTCCGGCAAGCGCCTGACGCGCTACTCCGTGACCCTGCGCCCGCAACTCGCGTACCTCGCCCACCGGATCAACCAGCGGATCTTCCAGAACCTCAGCGTGCCGAAAATCATCGGCAAGGTGCTCGAAGAACACGGTATCCAGGGCAATGCCTATGAGTTTCAGACCGGTTCGATCTACCCCGATCGCATCTACTGCGTGCAGTACGACGAATCGGACCTGCATTTCATCCAGCGCCTGTGCGAAGAAGAAGGCATTCACTACCACTTCCAGCACACCGCGACGGCGCACAAACTGGTGTTCGGCGATGACCAGACGGTGTTTAAGAAACTGGCGCCGGTGGCCTATCAGCAGGACTCCGGCATGGTCGCCAGCGACCCGGTGATCAAGCGCTTCGACCTTCGCCTGGAAACCCGCACCAGCCGCACCACCCGCCGCGATTACGACTTCGAAAAACCGCGGATCACCCTCGAAAGCGAAAACCGTGGCGACGCCCTGCCCGACCTCGAGGACTACGATTACCCGGGCCGTTTCGTCGACCGCGAACGCGGCAAACACCTGGCCAAACGCGCCCTCGAACGTCATCGCAGCGACTTCCAGCTCGCCGAAGGCAAGAGCGACCAGCCGTTGCTGGTCAGCGGCCATTTCCTCGCGCTGAAAGAACACCCGAAGGCCAAGTGGAATGACCTGTGGCTGCTCACCGAAGTCCATCACGAAGGCAAGCAGCCGCAAGTGCTGGAAGAGTCGGTCACCAGCGACACCACCGCGCTGAAAGACGATTTCCATCAGGGCTACCGCAACCGCTTCCAGGCCACCCCGTGGGACGTGCCGAACCGCCCGCCCCTCAATCATCCAAAGCCGCGCATCCTCGGCAGCCAGAGCGCCGTGGTCACCGGCCCGAAAGGTGAAGAAATCCACTGCGACGAATACGGCCGCGTGAAAGTCCAGTTCCACTGGGACCGCGACGGCCTCGCCGACGACAAGACCAGTTGCTGGCTGCGCGTCTCCAGCGCCTGGGCCGGCGCCCAGTACGGCGGCATCGCCATCCCGCGCATCGGCATGGAAGTGCTGGTCACCTTCCTCGAAGGCGACCCCGACCAGCCGCTGATCAGCGGCTGCCTGTACCACAAGGAAAACACCGTCCCGTACGCCCTGCCGGCGAACAAGACGCGCACCACCTTCAAGACCCTGAGCTCGATGGGTGGCGGCGGCTTCAACGAACTGCGCATCGAAGACAAGAAAGGCCAGGAACAGATCTTCCTCCACGCCCAGCGCGACTGGGACGAGAACATCGAACACGACCAGAAAATCCGCGTCGGCAACGAACGCCACGACGTCGTGGAAAAGAACAGCTACACGGAATTCAAGGCCGAAGAACACCACACCGTCTACGCAGACCGCAAAGTCGAAACGAGGGCCAACGACCACCTGACCGTGGGCGTGAACCAGCACATCAAGATCGGCACCGGACAATTCATCGACGCTGGCCAGGAAATTCACCTGAGCAGTGGCATGAAGGTGGTGCTGGAGGCTGGGGCTGAACTGACGCTGGTCGGCGGTGGCAGCTTCATCAAGATCGATGGCGGCGGCGTGACCATGAGCGGGCCGGCGATCAACATCAACTCCGGTGGTGGACCGGGGAGCGGCACGGGTGCGGCGCCGTTGATGCCGGGGCCGTTGAAGCAGGCGGATGCCGACAAGGCGGGCGCCGTACTGACGCCGGCGCAGATCAATACCCTCAAGCGTAATGCGCCGTTTTGTGAAGAGTGTGAAAAATGCAAGGCAGGTGCCTGTGCCATCTAATCGACTGACACCCAAAGACTGGCTGGCGCAACAGCCGCTGCAGAAAGACGAACGTCTGTATCTGGTCATCAGCGCCGCCAGTGATGCCGAAGCGCTCAAGGCCTTGTATCAGAGCGAACCGTCCGTGCAGGCCATTCCCGTCTGGGGCGGAACGCCCTACTCCACCTGGCAACCGGTGATGCCATACGTCGCCGAACTCAAGACCAACTCGGCCTTCCTGCCCTGGATCACCGAAACCGACGCCCTCGACTGGGGCTGGCTGGCGGTCTCCCGCTCGGAGCCCAACGAAGTTTTCGAACACCTGCGCAGCTTGACCCAAGTGAAAATGCCGGACGGGACCGAAGTGTTTTTCCGGTTCTGGGATGGGCGGCATATCTATCCGATTCTTGAAGGGCTGGGTGAGACGGCTGGGGAAGTGTTGCCGGTGTTTGAGCGGTATCTGATCAATGGGCGGAGGCTGGAAGTCGGGCCGCGGGTGGTGCCGAAGGCGAAGGATTGGCCGTGGTGGGAGGTGCCGAAGAAGTTGCTGGATCAGTTGGCGAAAGAGGATCACACGACGCTGGTCGGCAACTTGATGCAGTGGCTCGAAGAAGCACGCCCGGACCTCTACAGCGCATGGCCCGAGAACAACCTGAAACTGAAAATCACCCGTTTCGTACGTCGCCCGGATGCTCCGGACAACCTTAAAGAAGCACTGTTAAACCACCTGATTCTGGAGCAAGGCTGATGGATCGCGTTGCCTTTGTTGATGCACAACTTTCCTCTTTCCCGGAAAGCTTGAAGGATTACCGAGAGCTGACAGAAAGCAAATATGCGGAGTGGTTGGATAAAGGGCCCCAATTCTTCGATAGACCAGCTTTTTTTGGACTGAGCAGATCCATAAAGCTCGGAAGCGCGAGCACTGCGGTCAGTGTGAAAGACAATGAATTCGAGTCTTCAGTCGCACAGTGCCCAAAGGATGGCAGACTGCTGATCGAAAGTAAGTTTGTTTCCGTAAACGACATTCCCGTAGGCAATATAACGGTCGAGGTCACTCCTAAAGAGGGTGGTACTGCTGTATCCATTACTCTCGATGCTGATGGCAAAGGTGTTTACAAGGGTATACCGGGAAAAAAATATTACGTTCGAGTACAAAGCTCTGTCACGACTAATCAATTGAATGAGTTGTTCAGCTCATACGATGGTTTCACAACACACCTAAAAAGCTGGCTCGATTCAGAATGGGTTAAATACCGGCCACTTTGGCCAAAGGAAACGCTTACTTCTTCTTACTTTGCCCAGCAGAAGGGAACACTAATTGGAAGTTGGGAAGCCGTTAAAGCGGCGTTCGACGGTATCAAGCGAATCTTTGAGATTCTGAAAAACCCAAAAAAATTCGGTGAGGAATTAGGAGAAAGTGCGAATGATCTCCTGAAGCTTGCAAAAGAGACACCAGCAGCGATGGAAAAGCTGATGCTACTTGCAAGTGATCAAGCCGCACTTTTTCTTATACTTAAGGCGTCGGGGATCTGGCTACTGCAACTCCCCCCAAGCATAATCTCCGGAAAAACAGCTGAAAAAATATCCAGCGCCGTAGTAACAGTATTAATTGACATACTCCTGGCGATAGTTCTCACCTTCGCCGCCGAAGGGTCAGGAATTGCTTACCTCGGTATTCGCCTTGTCAACTATGGCGCCAAAGTTATCGAAGCTGTTTCAGGATTCGTAAAATCCATATTCAGCATCGTTAAAAAATTCATGGAAGCCATCGAAAACTACAAAAAGCTCGCTACACGGGCTGTTGCTGGTACTTTCGAAAAAGGCAAGGTAAAGCTTGGCTGGGACCGACAAGATCATGCAAAAGTCGGTAGTTCAGAGCACGTTGACGACAAATCAAGGCAATCAACTAATCACGACGACAAAACCGTTGCTTGTACGAAAGAAACCTGTGTGAACGGCTGCCCAGTTTCGATGGTTACTGGGGAGGAATTGTTGACTCTAACTGATGGACAGTTAAATGGAGTTTTTCCATTCGAATGGACCCGTCTATATCGCACTAGTGCAGCGGAAGTAGACTGCGGGCTTGGCTACGGATGGAGCCATGCTCTGGCGCAGCGAGTAGAGGTCAATCATGACGGGATTATCTGGACAGATCATGAGAACCGTATTACCAGCTTTCCGCTTCCTAGCGAAAAACGGCCTGCTATTACTAACACTTTGGCTAAAGCTGCCATTTTTATCGGTGATGATCCATCTGAACTCATTCTGACCCAAGCTGGTGATCGCCCCCTGTTTTACCACTTTAGGCACGATAGTAAAGGTGCAACACTTGTTGCAATTACTGACCGATACCGTAACCGGCTTCACATTAGTCGCGATATTCATGGCCGTATCAAACGCGTTGATAATGGTGCAGGACGAGCACTGCTATTGCGTTACGACCGAAAGCACATTGTTGGCGTCGACTACCAACAGTTTCTTCCAGCAGAAAACTTGGAAGACGCTTGGAAAACCATACACACGCTTGTCACCTATGGGTATGACGAACATAGTCACCTCATAGACGCAAAGAATGCTGCTGGTGAAAGCGAACGCTACGCCTACAATATCCAACATGTGATTCTAGAAAGACAACTAGCTGGTGGTGCGAGCTTTTTTTGGGAATGGGAGAACGAGGGAAAATCCTCGCGCTGTATCCACCACTGGGCGAACTTTATCCAAATGGATGCTCGCTACACTTGGGACGATAAAGGAAGCGTCACTGTTACTAACGCTGATGGCAGTGAGGAGATCTACACTCATGACGATCAAGCAAGACTTGTAAGCAAGGTTGAGCCAGATGGTGCAGAACATCTAAACGTTTATGACGAAAAAGGTCGCCTTGTTGCCGAAAAAGATCCTCTGGGCGCGATAACCGAATACCAGTACAACGATGCAGGCCGATTGGAAGCACTTATACCACCAGAGGAACTACCTACGCTCTACGACTACACCTCCGGTTTTGTCTCCGAGATTCGTCGTGGCGATTCAATCTGGAAATACACACGGAATAAACAGGGTGATATTACTCAGCAAATAGATCCAGAAGGCTATATCACCAATTACTCCTATGACACTCAGGGCCGCCTTTTAGAGATCCGGCATGCAGATGGCAGTCGCCATCAATTGATCTGGAATAATCTGGGTGAATTACTTGAAGAACACCTTCCTGAAGGCGGCAAACGAAAATACCGTTATGACGCGCTTGGACGGCAAATTACTAGACAGGATGAAACTGGCGCAATTACTCAATATCAATGGGATGCGGTTCATCGTTTAACCCAGGTCACTCTGCCTGGCGGTAACAACCGAGCGTTCAGCTACAACGCATATGGCCGTATTACAGCTGAACGAGACGAACTCGGCCGCATCACACGCTACGAATACGCCGATAACCTGCACCTCGTCAGTCGCCGCATCAATCCGGACGGCAGCCAACTGCGCTACCGCTACGACAACTCGCGCCTGCTTCTGACCGAAATCGAAAACGAACGTGGCGAGCATTACCACCTCGACTATTTTGCAAATGGCCTGATCCAGCAGGAAACCGGTTTCGACGGCCGCCGCACCGCGTACGAATACGACCTCAACGGCCAGTTGCTGAAGAAGACCGAATTCGGCGACGACGGCAGCGAACTGGTCACCGAGTATCAGCGTGACGCTGCCGGACGACTGCTGGTGAAAACCCTCGCCGATGGCGAAGAGATTCACTACAGCTACGATGCCCTGGGCCGTTTGGTGAATGTCGACGACGGTCACTGGCCGCTGGCCTACGAATACGACGTGCAGGATCGCCTGATCACCGAACACCAGGGTTGGGGCACCACACGTTACGAATACGACAGCGTCGGACAACTGAGTCACTGCCGCCTCCCCGACGGCAGCACACTCGACTACCGCCATTTGTCCGGTGGACGTCTGAGCAGCATCGACCTCAACGGCTCACGCCTGACCAGCCACCAGTTCAGCGCCGGTCGCGAACAGCAGCGCCAGCAAGGACTGCTGCTTAGCCAATACCAGTACGACGAACAAGGTCGCCTGCAAGCGCACAGCGTCAGCCAGCGTGAAAAAAAACTGTTCCAGCGTCGCTACAACTACGACGCCAACGGCAACCTCGTCGGCATCGACGACAGCCGCAAGGGCAACCGCAGCTTCCACTACGACCCGCTGGACCGCTTGACCAGCGTACGTGGCGCGACACCGGAAACCTTCGCCCACGACCCGGCAGGTAACCTGCTGGGCCAGAACAACGAAGGCACAGCCAACCTCGCCAACGTCAAAGGCAATCGCCTGATGATGCAGGGCGACCGCCACTACGACTACGACGCCTATGGCAACCTGATCCGCGAACGCCGTGGCACCGGACAGAAACTTGTCACCGAATACCGCTACGACTGCCAGCATCGTTTGATTGGCGTTAGCCAACCGGGCGGCAGTACTGCGTCATACAAATACGACGCTTTCAGTCGCCGCATCGAGAAAACCGTCGATGGCCATACCACTGAATTTCTCTGGCAAGACGAGCGTCTGATCGTTGAAAGTGCCGACAACCGCTATCGCAGTTACATCTATGAACCCGGAACCTTCCGCCCGCTTGCCATGCTCGATGGTGAAGGCCCGCGCAAGGCGAACCCGTTCTATTACCAACTCGACCATCTTGGTACGCCGCAGGAACTCACAGACTACAGTGGCGAGATTATGTGGTCGGCCAAATACCGCGCCTACGGCAACCTCGCAGCACTAGACGTCAGCGAAATCGACAACCCGTTGCGATTCCAAGGACAGTACTTCGACGCGGAAACGGGGTTACATTACAACCGACACCGCTACTACAATCCGAGGACTGGGCGGTTTCTGACGCCAGATCCGATCAAGCTTGCCGGTGGGTTGAATAACTACCAGTACGTGCCTAACCCTACGGGCTGGGTGGATCCGCTGGGTTTGAATACATGCCCCGGTGGAGATAAATGCATCCCGGGACAAGGAGCTGAAGTACCTGAGGAGAAGGCCAAAGCAAATCAGGGAGATGCATCTCCACCAAGGGCTGCATCAGTCAACTGGAAAGGTTTTTCATCTGGAAAACTACAGCCTCATTATCAAAAACATGTAATTGATCAAAAAGAATTTGGAGACATTTCCCAAACGGAGTATTTGAAACAGGCTAAAGAATTTTCCAAGGAATCCGGAAACTTCAATGAAACCAATGTTGGGAATTTTATAATCAAGCATGACCCAGCTACTGGAAGAATATTTGTTGGACACTTAAAGTCTCGAGAAATTAGAACATTCTATAGAGATGACGGAAGAAGCGCCGACGCCTTTCAATCCGCTATCGACTTAGCAAAGGGTTTATAGCATGAAAAAAATCAATAGGCAGCAAGCAGTAAATCAGATCTCTAAAGAAATTTTAATTTCCCTCAGTCATGACGAGCGTGAGTCACTCCTACTCGACTGGTGGGGAATTGACGATACTAGCCCAGAATTTCTCACTTTATCAGAGCAGTTGCAGCACTCAATCAAAACCAATGACGACTTGCCAAATGATATCAGCGACAGCAAATACGACGAACTTATCCAAGTTGCGCTAATATCAAAATTTAAAGGCGTCACAAATATATACCTTTCAAAAAAGCTAGCTTTGCTAAAGCTTGGCGACTACGAAGTATATGGAGATATTGAGCCTTTAGAAGTTTGCCCCTGCTGCGGCTATCACACACTCCCATCACTTGCAAACTATGACATTTGCGATTTATGTCACTGGGAAGATAACGGCACCAACTCCCTTGACTCTTATAGCAGTCCCAATCATATGACTCTTCGAGAAGCAAAAGAAAGATTCGTAAAAAAAGCCGAAAACTTGCCTTTAGACAAGTGGGCGAGAGGGGAAGACTGATAACAACCAAAGGGGCCACACCTATTTCTCGTTGAAAAAATAGAGCTGTCCCCTTTTCCCGAATTTGAAGGACAAAAATGAGCACCCAGAAGACTATCCCTAGAAAAGTTTGGTGGGGTTTGGAGGCAAAATCATATACAGAGATTGCGCAGGAACTACCTTCGCAGGATGAGTCACTTAGAAAGTGGATCGCAATCTACGCTGTTTATCATTTAAACTTTGAAAATAGATACCCTGGAGAGAGTTACTACAAGTTTCTAGAAGATGCAAAAAAATCTAAATACGTCATTATAGAATTCACTCTCCCAATCCACTTTCTCGAAACAAGAGACAGCATTGGCGCCAACGACACAACAATCACAAAGTGCAAAACCATGGAAACAGAGGAAGAAATAAACTCTTTTCTTTATGAAAACAACATAAACCCTGAGCTATTTACGCCCCCATGGACCTGCGAATACCCACTAGACTGAACTCAACAAAAATGAAGACAAAGGAGACAAAGGGGACAGATTTATTTTTAATATTTATTCAACAAAGAGCCTTAATTGAAAACAATATCAGTACCCCTTAACGCACTTGCAATGCAACGTCTAGACATGGACGAAGCTCAACCAAGTGATTTAGCTGAACTAATATTGACGAATAATCAATACGCCGACCTCTCCAATTCTGGAGCTTTTGAAAAAATCAATAAAACTTTAGGAACGCTAATTGACGAATACGAAGATGAATCCATCAAGGGGCGTAAAAATCTAGCAACCACGCTTGCATTCTTTAGCGACGCGTTTAATAGTAGCCATCTTGAAGTATTTAACGACATAGTAAAGCTCAACAAAATAGCAATTGAAAAAGAAACTGGAATATTCTTTTATTTTTAACCAACGCACCTTATAAAAATCAAACGATGAAGATTTATTTTCAGCTTAACAACCCCCCTTTCTAGAATACTAAAACTAGAGGACACAGATTTATTCTTTCCTTAAATAAAATAAATTCATCCCCTTTTTAGAATCCGTTCAAGGGGCAAAAATGACAGCACATAAATGTATCCCAAGAAGTGTATGGAACGGGCTCGACGGAACAGGCTACAACAACATTTCGCAAGAGCTAGAATCCAAAAACCATTCACTAAGAAAATGGATTTCATTATATGCCATCTACAAATACCCCTTTAACAATGACCCACATCAATATTACGACTTTATCCACCAGTCAAAAAATTTCCGATACGCATTAGTAATATTTACAATTCCCACCGAAACACTTGAAAAAAGCGATGGCGTGGACGACCGAGACATTTGTATCGCAAAAATAGAAACCATGAACTCTGAAGCGGAAATCAACGCCCTTCTTGAAAACCTCAACATAGACCCAGAACTGTTCACCACGCCATGGCGTTGTGAATACCCGCTCTAGTAGCCAAACTACAACCAGAGGGGCTTCCCACTGTCGTTTAAGCTGATGGAGCCACCATTCTGCAGGAGAAGAAATATTGCTAACAGACTTAGAATCTCGCATAGCACTCAAAGAATTGATCGAAAAATATCTCAAAGGAAGAGATCCCGATTACGACCGTTTGATCGAAATAGTCCAAGATCCAACGCGTCAAGTCCCGATCAGGGGAGTGCTGGAAAACATTCGACGATACAATAATTCTCAGTGCACGCATGAAGAACTAAAACTGATCAACGACCTTTTGTAAATATATGGGTGAGACGGTCTGATTGGTAGTGCCCACTTTTCATAACTAGCGACCCTTACGACTCCGTTAATCCTATTGAAACGTGGAAGTGAGCTTTAAAGATGATGATAGTACTTGACGGCTTAACCATTTCATCAGAGCAAGAGTTTCATAAAAAAATAGCCATTGCTTTTTCAGTGACGGATTTTTATGGAAACAATCTCAATGCCTTATGGGACTTACTCAGCGCCGGCGTGGAGCGCCCAATAGATTTAATATGGAAAGATTCTGAATCCTCTCAAAAAGACATGGGAGATTCGTTCAGCAAAATAATTAAAATTTTTGAACGCACAAAGCAACAGGACGTGAGCCTTGGACTGGAGGAAAAATTTAACTATTACCTAGAGTAACCACTGGAAAGCCAAAGCAAACGGCCAAAAATGACAGATTTATTCTTCATCGAAGAAAAATAAACCTACCCTCTCCCACCAGTCAATTTTTCATGAAAAAAAAACGTCTCACTTACGGTAAGATCAATGTTAGAAAGCAATAAAACAATATAAATCAATGGAGAGGACGCTCTTGAGGCTCTAGCGGAAATTGAATTTATCTTGATTTCTCTGCACAAGATCGGAAGCTACTATTTCGACAAGCCTGTCAACGATTACCAAAAAGCGACTACCGATTTTATTGACAACGAGCAGGTGACTCAAAGACTTGCGAAGGTAAGAAAAATCATCTCTACAAAATTTGATTCAAACCTCGGAGAGGATGACATGGACGATATTGAGCGTCATATGGAAGGAATCCAATTGTGGAAGCCTTAGACAACCTTTCCCTGCTATCCCAATAATTTGGTATTAACTCTAAAAACGATTGGGCATTTTTTATATTTCCAATCAAAGAAAAAACTCATCAAAAACCCTCCCACTAATAAACTCATGAAAATCACAATATCGCGCATAGTTAAAATCCACACAGAAAAGACCCTTGTTGAATTCTCCACCCCTTACGGAGAAGGTCTTTCAAGCTTATTCACTCTAGAGGCAATAGAAAACCGTTCCTATGACGTCGAAATAAATATTGATGATTATTTCTATTGGGGTAAAAACATCTCCACATCAATGAGCAACACACCATCAATTCGCCACGAATCAGAAACAACCTATATAACAGCAGAGCTGATTTCTATTAGCAAAGATGGATGCGGCTCGCTACAATTCGGCAACTCCATCATCCTCATCCCACTAAAAAACGAAAATAGAGATCTTATTTTTCCGAGCTTTATAGAGATTTCAGCTATTCAAATCACCCTTTACCCAACCAACACCTGAGCAGTGCTAAAAAAGCCCCCTCAAATACCCCTGGATATCACTAAATGAACACAAGCAAAATCATCACTCTCGGAGCCAAAATAACTCTCGATGACATTTCCCAGCTTGATCAAACAATCGATATTTCTCTCGAAATAGAAAACTTAAAAGAAGACCTTTTTCAAGCGACTTTCCCATGCGGCCAAATACTCGATATCGGATGGTATCCAGAATTCAGTACATACGGTTCCTTTGTAATCTCTTTAATCCGCAATCAAGACTGGCAAAATTCGACTCATTGTGAAAAAGCCAAAAACTGGGAAGAGTTCAAAATCGCGCTAGAGAACATATTGAAAAATCTGGAAAGCTAGTATCGATAAACGCTTCCGATATATGGAGTAAACCACCTTACCAAAACAACATCACCGCTATCCCCCCTCAATCATCCCCTCCAAAACCTCATACTTAACCACCACCCGATTCCCATACAACCGCTCCCTCTCCACCAACGCCCCCACCTGCCCCTTCTCCCTCACCTCCCGCCAAATCTCATTCTCCCGATACACCCGCTCCCCCTCCCGCACAAACCGTTGCCCCACCTCAAACACGTGATACCGATACTCCCGCTCCCGATCACACAGCAACTCCCCCTCCAACTGCGTCTCCCCGACCTTCAACTTCAGCTGAAAGCTGCGATCCGTCGGGTTGTGCAGTACCAGGTCGATGTAGTTGTAGAAGATCGCCGCGCCGGAGCCGAATGGCAGGACGCGGCCGTCGTCCGGGAAGGGGTCGAAGCTGTGGTTGGCGCGTTCGATGACGACCAGGGGTGAGTGAATGGCCATCCAGTGGATGAGGTTGCTGAGTTGGCAGATGCCGCCGCCGATGCCGGTGCGGGCTTCGCCGAATGAGAGTTCCATGCCTTCGACATAGCCGCGTTGGCGGGTCGGGCGGCCGACGAGGCGGCAGAAGGAGAAATATTCGCCGGGGGCGATGGTGACGCCATCGATGGCGGCGACGGCGAGTTTGAGGTTGATGACTTTGTTGTGTTGCAGCGCGAGGTCGGAGTCGCCGAGTTTGCGGATCAGTTTTGAGGTGTGTTTGAGGTAGCGGTAAGGCAGGCGCGCGGACGTTGTGGCAGGCCGCGCGTAGCGTTTGCTCGAGCAGTGCCAGGCGATGTGGCGGAACAGTCTTTTTTGCCACACGCGCAGCCAGTAAAGGGCCGGGTGGTAGAGGGAAAGTGGTTTCATCCTTGGCGAACGGCGCGGGCCGTGGTCTTCCTTGAGCTTTAAAGGGCGGCGCATCTTACCGTGGAACCGCGCTTGATCGCCAAGCGCCTCGCCGGTGTCGCAAGCCGTAACAAGTCGCCCGGCCCGGGCGCTCGGAAATTAAGCTTCAACTAAGGTTGCGTCCCTACCATCCGGGCCACAAAGCAGCGGTTCTGTGTGCTGATTGCCGTCAGCAGAACCCTTCAACTTGAAGTGAGCCCGGACCATGAGTGCGATCGATTCCACCTCTAAACAACTGCCCGCCTTCAGTCTTGTATTGGTCAATTACAAGACGCCGGAAATAACCCGGATGTGCCTGGAGTTTCTCCAGCAATACGTCAAGGAGCATCAAATTCCGGTGTGGGTGGTGGACAACGATTCCGCCGATGAAAGCCTGATCTACTTGCGGTCTCTGGACTGGATCAACTTGATCGAGCGCCCTTCACCCGGCAAGGAAGCGGGACATATCGCTCATGGCAAGGCACTTGATCTGGCACTTGCGAAAGTTGAAACCGATTACCTGTTTTTGCTGCACACCGACACTTTCGTTTTTGACAGTACTGTCTTTTCGATGATGATGAATGAGTGCATGCAATCTTTGGATACAGCGGCGGTAGGTTGCGTCGAGCAATTGGATCGCGGCGTGCTTAGAGACACCTGGCGTTTGTCTTCGCGTTACTTCAAACACTATTTCCGCCGGGCAAAACAGCAATTGGGATTGCCGTCCAGAGATCCAAAACCCTACCGGGAAACTCACCTGAAAAGCTTCTGCACCTTGTGGAATGCACGGCTGATCAAGGTTCACGGGTTGCATTTTTCGATGGACGACCGGGTCCCGGGATACACGCTGCAGGATCGTTTAAGCAGCCTTGGCTACGGCATCAAATGTCTCTCGCCGCGGACGATCTTCCGCTACCTCGATCACATCCAGGCCGGCACCGTGGCAGCTATCGGTGGATACGGCACACAGCACCGCCGCACCACCATGTATCAGGAAACGCTCAAGCGCCTGCAGTTACAACAAGGCATGCGACCTGCAAAATAGTAAGACAATAAAAAAGGGCGACTTCAAAGTCGCCCTTTTTGCATCTGAATTCTTTGGCCTCCACTCCGAGGAGGTGTTCGCCCAGTGTAATGGCCTGGCAATCCATGCACCGGTAAAGAGCCCTGACACTGGGCGAACGCGAAGGATTTTAATGGAAGTTGGCGGATATGTCGTGCAAATTGAAGATGAAATTTATGTACTAAAACGTTAACGGATATTGATGACCGATATTTCCCGACAAACTTTCAGAATTATCCGACTCGAACATTTTATATGACTGTTCTCATACCATTACTTGTACAAGAACAGCCATTCTGTAGAGTCAATACTCAACTTTCATGCTGACTGGTCACTTTTAATACATCGGTGTAAGTGACCACGACGCTTTGCCCGACTTTCAAATCTTTCAGTTTGGCCTGAATATCAGGCTTTTCGACGTTGAGGGTTTTCGACTGGCCCGACGGGTTTTCCAGGGTCACCTGGTTTTTCGCCAAATCAATTTTGGTGATTTTCAGTTGCACCTGAACCTGGCGGAAGGCCTCGCCACCGGGGTTACTGCTGCCCACGGCGTTGCGCAGCTCACCCGTGCGCTCGGTAGAGCCTGGCAGACCTTTATCCACGTCGGTGTCCAGATAAGCGGCCACAGAGCGGGTCACTTCGATCTGTACCAGATCGCCCACTTTCAAATTACCGAGGTTTTTCGCCTTGTCGCTGAGCTGAATGTGCACCTGGCGACCTTCCGCGCCTTCCAGAACCACTTGATGATTGGCCGGGTCAACCGCCAGCACTTTGGTGGTGACCCGGTCGGCCTCGACAGCGGCCGAAAGCGGTATATCGGCGGCCACCGCCGAAAAGCTGGCAGTAGAAAGGACAGTGGCAAGTGCAATGGCGTGCGTCAGTGCTTGGAGCTTCATAAGCGGTACTTTCCCTGTGATGGATGGCAACACCCGGCGCCAACGTGGTCAGCGACGGATGTGCCAGTGAGCATAGACGCGCTTCAGGGTTTGTTCCGTGATCGTTGCGCAGTGTCCTGCGCCGTGGACTCGCCACTGGGGGTGCCTTTACCGGAGCTCTGCCGCTGTTTGGGATCGGTGGGGCGCAGCGCGTCGTTGTCGCGCTCGGTTTCACCCGGCGGACGAGGTTCGTCGGGGTGCTCGCTATCAGGAACAGTCTTCATGTCGGACCTCCTCAGGCTTCCGGGTCATCGAGTTCCCGCGTGACGTTCACAGCAGGTGAGTCCTTGTGCAGGTCATCGGCTTTGGCTCTAAGGATCTGCCACTGCTCAAGATCGATGGCACCTTGACCAAGCAAATCGTCAGCAATGCGCTGCAGATCGAAGTAATGGGCATCCGGGGATTGTTGCCAGTACGTCTGATCGTCAAACATTTGCTGCCAGGTCGTCAGGTCTGGAGATTTCAGTTCCTCGCTCATGGATCGGATCCTCGGCCATGTTCCTCGGTAGAGGGGGCATCCCGGACAGAGTTCCAATCGATTCCTTCGCGGCACGGCGCGCGGAATCAATACCCGGTCATCTCCAGATAACCCTGCCCGCTCCGATTGCCGCTCAGGCGCACCGGCCCTTCCCAATACGGAATGCGCAGGTTCATCCAGGCGTCGGGGTTGATTGCATCGAGGGTGATCTGCAGATTTTTTTCCGGAATGCCGATCGACCAGCGCACCGGCATCGAACGTCCGGCGACCTTCGCAGTGTTCTGCGGGGTCAGCTTGATCTGGTCGGCGTGCAGGGTTTCGGTCTGGCCATCGGCGGCAATCCACGTGCCGGTGAGGTACGGCGCCCCTTCCTTCTGGCGCATGCGGTAGAGCATGACGTGTTCGCCGCTGTCCAGATGCAAGGAGAACCAGTCCCAGCCCGTCTGATTGGCGGTCAGAGGTTGACTGCTCCACTCACGATCAAGCCACGCCGGGCCGTTGACGGTGTAGGTCTGGCCATCGATCTGCAGGGTGCCGCTGGCCTGGAAAAACGGTTGGCTGTAGTAATACGACGCCTGGCCCTGTTCGGATTTCTGGCTGAAACCCTTGTCGCCTTGCAACACCAGCGGGCGGCTGGAGGTCAGGCGCAGTTGATAGCTGAAGTTCTTGTCCCGGGCGCTGAGTTGCAGGTCGGCCAGCGGATCGCTCGCCTGACTGACGAAACGCCAGTCATCGATCCACGCCTCGAACGGCGCCGCATGCACGCCGGCCTGCCCCACGCCGCCACGGGCGTAACGCTCGGCGGCATGGTGGACGCTGGCCGAGGTCACCGCCGCATGCCCGAGCCAGATCGTCTGGTTTGCCCAGCCCGGCTGCTGCGGTGAGGCGTTCAGAGCGCTGCGAAACAACGTCCACTGCACGCCGAAATCGTTACCCTGCGCATCCTTGAGATTGGCCGTCACGTACCACCATTCAATGCGAAAACCGTCATGGGCGCCGTGATCCGCCGGAAAGCTGAATACCCGTCCCGGCACCACCGGCGTGAAGGCCTGTGCCTGAGCGCCCATCCCGGCGAAACCCTTCTGCTCCGGTGCGGGGTTGTCGCAACCACTCAACAACAACGCCAGAAACACCAGCGCAAACCTAGTCCTCATGGGCAAACGTCCTCAGCAGGTCCGCCGGTTGCGTGCGGTACAGCGAATACAGCGGCCACGCCGAGGCCAGCAACGTCGCCAGCAGCGCCAGCCCCATCAGTTGCAGCAACTGCAATGGAAACACCCGCAGCGGCAGACGCCAGCCAAAGGCCTGAACGTTAATAACCGCGTCCAGGCACCACGCCAGGCCGATGCCCAACGGCAAGGCCAGCACCAGCGTCAGCAGCGCCAACAGCCACGTTTGCCCGAGATTGAGCAACATCAACTGCCGTCGCGTCACGCCCAGGGCCCACAACGGTGCGAGCTGGCCGAGACGGCTCTGGCTCTGGGTCAGCAGGCTGATGAACAGCGCCACGCCGGCGACGGCAAGCGTCAGGCTATTCAGCGCGGCGGTCGCGGCGAAGGTGCGTTCGAAGACTTGCACCGACCAACCCTTGAGCCGCGCCTGATCGACGATCCGGCTGTCATCGAGTTGGAAACGTGCCTGCAAGGCCGTGAGCAACGCCGGGATGTTCGGGGGGTCGATGCGCAGGTTGAAGCGGTTCGGCGTCAGCTGCGGCCAGCCGCGCAACAGGTGATTGCTGTTGACCAGCACATGACCCTTGGGATTGCCGTAATCGGCGTAGATCCCGACTATGCGCGGCGACCACGACCCGCCCGGCGTGGGAATCGTCAGGTGATCGCCCGGCGTCACTTTCAAGCGCCGCGCCAGTTGTTCGCTGAGCATCACCGCATCGTCCTTGGCCAGCGCCGCCCACGGGTCGTCTCTTCGAGATTCGAGCAACGGCCAGTGCTGGCGATAGTGCGGATGATCGATGATCCCGAACACGTCCGCCGGCCAGCCTTGCAGCGTCACCGAAACCTGCCAGTTGGGCATAATCGCGGTGACGCTCGGTTGCTGTTTGAGCCACGTGTACAGCTCTCGCGCCTGCGCCGGGTTGCTCGGGTTCAGATAAAGCTCGGCTGTGAGCCGTTGTTCGAGCCAGTCGTTGAAGGTCTGGCGAAAACCGGCGGTCATGCTGCCGGCGCCGATGTTCGCCGCCATCGCCAGCAGCAGCGCCATCAAGGCCAGGCTCAGCGCCGGCAATTGCTGGCGGCAATCGGCGAGAAACCATTGCCCGAGCACCGAGCGGCTGCGCCCGAGCAAACCGTTGAGCAGCGCGCTGAGCAACACCGGCAACGCCAGTGCGGCGCCGAGCAACAGCCCCGCCATCAACACAAAACCGCTGGCCAGGCTGTTGCCCCACACCAGCGCGGCCAAGGCAATCACTGCACATACGCCGGCCACCCAACCCTGACGCCGCAACCAGCGCGCATGTTGCTGATGCCAGGCCTGCGGATCCGCCACCGCCAGCAATGGCAGTCGCGCTGCACGCAGCAAACTGTTGGCCCCGGCCAGCAACGCGCCGAGCAGGCTCAAGCCGATACCGCTGAACCACCACCAAGGACTCAGGCGCAACTGCCCCGCCACTTCCGCGCCGTACAGACCGCGCAGGCTGGCCGCGACGTCCGGCAACAGCACGCTCGCCAGCCAGTAACCGCTGACCACGCCGAACAATCCGCCGATCAACGCCAACGCGCCAAGCTCAACGATCAGGCAAGCGATCAGCATCCGCGCGCTGACCCCGCAGGCCCTCAAGGTGCGCAGCAATCCCCGGCGTTGCTCCAGCGCGAGACCGATAGCCGCGTGAACAATGAACAACCCAACGATGAACGAGAGAAACCCGAGGGCATCGAGGTTGAGGTGGAAGCTTTCGGTCAGTCGAGCAAGGTTGTTTTCTTCGCCACTGCTTTTGAGCTGTAACTGGCCTTTGAACGCGGCCGGCACCTCGGCGTGAAAATCCTTCGGCAACAGCAGACGTGACAGTTGATCGGGCTGTTCGAGCACGCGCTGAGCGACGCCAATGTCCACCAGCAGCACGCCGGGTGCCATGTCGGTTTGCGCGCGCAGCGGCGGCAGCGTCTGAGCGGTTTCGGTGGCCGGGGTCGCGCCCTCGGCGAGGTTCAGCGCCCGCAAGGTTTCGGGAGAAATCCAGGTGCTGCCCGGCGGACTGAAGAACTCGACGATGCGCTCGATCGGCATCGCCTGCCCGGCCACCGCGCTGTCGCCGGGTAACGACACCGGCTCGATGCCCATCAATTGCAGACGCTGGTTTTCGTGGCCTTTAAGAATCAGGCGCCCTTGCAGCACCGGCGACACCGGCCAGCCCAGGCGCCGCAGATCAACGAACCATTGTTGCGGGAACGTCGCGCCGTTTGGCGTGCTGAGGCTGGCCTGGGGTTCGCCGCCAACCAACTGGCTGGCCCGGGCGTAACTGTCCCGCGCCTGACTGTTGAGCGCTTCGACTCCGGTCAACAGACTGGTGGCCAACCACAACCCGGTCAGCACGCTGAAAAACTGCACCGGATGGCGCCGCCAGTGACTGAGCAGCGCCATCAACGCGTGGCGGAAAACCTTCACGTCAAGCGACCGCTGGACAGCACCACGCGCTCCGCCAGCCGCGCCGCCACGCGTTGACTGTGGGTGACCATCAGCAAGGTGGTCGGAGTGTCATCGAGCAATTCCAGCAACAGCCGCAACACTTCGTCGCTGGTGGCTTCGTCGAGGCTGCCCGTGGGCTCGTCGGCCAGCAACAGTTTCGGTTGCGCCGCCAGCGCCCGGCCGAGCGCAACCCGCTGTTGCTGGCCGCCGGAGAGTTGTTCGGGATAGCGCTTGAGTAATTCGCCCAGCCCCAGACGCTGCACCAGATGATGCTGCCAGCGCGGGTCATGCCGCCCGGCCAGCCGCGCCTGAAACGCCAGGTTGTCTTCGATGCGCAGGCTGCCGATCAGGTTGTACTGCTGGAACACCAGACCGATTTCGGTGCGCCGCCAGTTGGCCAGTTGCGCCTCGTTCATCCGGTCCAGCCGATGTTCGCCGCTGCTGATGCTGCCGCTGTCGACTTTGTCGAGCCCGGCGATCAGGTGCAGTAGCGTGCTCTTGCCGCTGCCCGACTCGCCCATCAGCGCCAGACTGCTGCCGGGCTTGAGCGTCAGGTCGATGCCTTGCAGCACCGGCAACGGGCCTTGCGGGGTGAGGTAGCTTTTGAAGACGTTTTGAACCTGGAGCATGCCGCCATCCGATCGATCCGTGTCGGCCAAGGATAGCGGATACCGACGCGTTACTGACCCACCGCCACACTCGTCGGCGCCTCACCCGGCGTCACGATGCTGTTCAGGTCGATGTGTTTCCACTCCGGCTTGGCCCCCAGCCGTGCGTTGAAGCGGTAGTTGAAGGTGAATTCATCCGCCGTCGCCACGCTCAGCGGTTTGCCGTACACCGCCTCGATTCCCGGCAGGTCGTAGCCCATCAACTGCAGCAGGGTCGGGAAGATGTTGTAGTGACTGGAGCGATCCTTGTTCGCCGCCAGTTGCGCCGACCAGTCGAGCGTCTGCAACTGATCGCCCTGAATCACCACCAGCGGCACCAGCCCTTCTTCCTCCACCGGGTCGCCGCCGCAGTGGGTGTTGAGTCCCGGATTACCGCGCTCGTGCAAATCCTGGCCGTGATCCGAGGTGTAGATCAGCAGCGCGTTGTTCAGATTGGCCTGGGCAAACACCCGCGAGAAGAACTCGCCGACGTTCCACAGCACGGTGTTCTTGTAGGCGTTGCGATACAGCACCCAGTCATCCGGCTGGCCGTTGAAACCGGTGCGTTCGCCGGTGTCGGCGACTTCCGTGAACTGCCCGCGCGGCAAGGTCGGACGGTAAGCCATGAAGGCGTCCGGGTATTTGTCGTGCACCGGAAAATGCGCGCCGACCTTGTTGATCAGCACCAGCTCCGGTTTGTCGTCGTTGAGCAGTTCGATCAACTTGGCGGCGGCGGCCATGTCGCGGTCGCGCACGCTGGTCTGGTCGAATTGCACGAATTCGTCGATGTCCTTTTTTTCGGCATCGTTCATCAGGTTCTGCAGGTTGCCGCCGGTGCGCTGAGCGTCGATGTAGACCGTGCGCATGCCGGCTTTTTTGGCGTACTGCCAGATCGACGGCAGCGTGCTGTTGATCCGCATGTAGTCGGCGCGGGTGCCGCCGTAGCGCAGGGTGATGTTGGTGTCGGCGCTGCAATTGGCGATGGACGCCGCGTAACCGTAATTGAAGATCTCGACGCCCGGACGGGCCTGCTTGAGGTTGCTGTGCACACCGAACGGCGCGTTGATGTCCAGGTAATTGCCGGAAATGCTCTCGTCGATGATCAGCACGATGTCATGGCCGACCGCCGGACCATTGCGCGCCAGGGTCACCGGCTCACGCGGGCCGACGGTGTTGTGCAGCGCTTCGTAACCGAACAGGTTCAGATAGGCCAGCGGCGTGTACATGATCGGCAACCCGCGCGCGCCCTCGCCGGCGCGCACGAACAACACGGCGCTGAGCAGCAACACACCACACAACGGCGCAGCGATCCGCAAGGCATTGGGCACCGGGATCGCGTGTCGTGGCTTGAGACCGATCCCGAACAACAGCAGCAACCCGTTGAGCAGCCCGTGGATAATCGCCCCCCGGTACTGATACGCCGCCTCCTGGATGAAGCCGCCGGAGTACACCAGCGAGACGAAACTGCTGTAGGTCAGGTAATCGGCGGTCACCCTCGTATAAACATCGAAGAACACCGCCGAAACAAACAGGGTTAATGCGAACAAATGCCGAATGAAAGTCTGACGTATATAGGCTGTTAGTAATAATGCGAAAGTCAGCGTCAAAAACATCGCGCCAAAAAGAAGTACTGCCAACCCCATACCCATCGCATTTAAGCGGTCAAGGTAATATTCGAAATAAAGCAGCAGATAAATAATTAAAAGCAGTTCTTTCAGGTATCGAAACATGGCAATTCCGGGGCGCGTCCGACGAGACATGGTCAATCATTTGTCGGTCAAAATCTGACACTAGCACCGGGCCATCAAAGCGCAAGAAATGTCGGACATAATGCAAAAGCGTCAAAAAACTGTTGACTCAAATCTGACACACCCAAGTCGTTAAAACCCTTGAATTTCGCGGCCTACGACCGTTTATCGTTTTCTTCGGAATGTGAAAAACCCGTCAAGAACGGGACAAATCCATCTACAGCAAGCACTTGATGGCCTTTCGCCCCCAAAAATGGGGGTGTTATACCCTTGCAACATGTCATTTTGCTGACACGCTTTCCCCACGCTGCGCTATACCCCTTTTGACAGTTCCATTTCGATCTTCCATCACCGTCTTACGAGGCACGCCAATATGGACGTGAGCGTATTTGGTACGGGCTATGTTGGCCTGATACAAGCAGCCGCACTTGCCGATGTCGGACATCGCGTATTGTGCGTCGATATTGACCCGAACAAGATTAAACAACTGCAACAGGCAGTACCGCCTATTAGCGAACCGGGTCTTTCGGCAACTTTGGAAGAAAACATCAAGGCCGGGCGTTTGTTGTTCAGCACCCAGGCCAGCGATGCGGTGGAACATGCCGCACTGATCTTCATCGCCGTGGGCACGCCGGCCGACGAAGACGGCTCCGCCGACCTCAGCCATGTACTCAACGTGGCGCGGCAGATCGCAAGCTTCATGGAGGACGATCGCACGCTGATCATCAAATCCACGGTGCCGGTCGGCACGGCGGATCAGGTGCTGCACACCGCTGAAGAAGAACTGCAGCGGCGCGGCAAAAGCGCCCTGGCGGTGCGGGTGGTGTCCAACCCGGAATTTCTCAAGGAAGGCAGCGCCCTCGCCGACTGCATGCGGCCGGACCGGATTATCGTCGGCACCCGCGACGACCTGGCCCGCGAGCAGATGAGCGAGCTGTACGCGCCGTTCTGCCGCAACCACGAAAAACTGATGTTCATGGACAACCGCAGCGCCGAGCTGACCAAGTACGCGGCCAACGCGATGCTCGCCACCCGCATCAGTTTCATGAACGAGCTGGCCAACCTCACCGAACTGCTCGGCGCCGACATCGAAGCGGTGCGCAAGGGTATCGGTTCCGACCCGCGCATCGGCTATCACTTCATCTACCCGGGCTGCGGCTTCGGTGGCTCGTGCTTTCCCAAGGACCTGCGCGCCCTGCTGCACACCGCCGAACACAACGGCATGCCGCTGAAACTGCTGCGCAGCGTCACCGACGTCAACGACGCGCAGCGGCACATCCTGTTCAGCAAACTCAGGGCGCAATTCCCCCAAGGCCTGGCCGGCAAGTCGATCGCGATCTGGGGCCTGGCGTTCAAGCCGAACACCGATGACATGCGCGAAGCCCCCAGCCGCTATCTGATGGATGCGCTGTGGGCCGAAGGCGCCAGCGTGCAGGCCTACGATCCGGAAGCCATGTCCGAGTGCCGGCGCATTTACGGTTACCGCAATGACCTGCACCTGTGCGCCACCCGCGACGACACCCTGGAAGACGCCGACGCCCTGGTGATCTGCACCGAGTGGAAGAATTTCCGCGTGGTGGATTTCGAGCTGCTGGCCAGCAAGCTGCGCTCGAAAGTCATCATCGACGGACGCAACCTCTACAACCCGGAACAAGTGGCAGCCGCCGGCCTGCACTACAGCGGCATCGGTCTGCGCCACATCGCGCCTGACGGGTTGCGGCCATGAAAATCCTCGTCACCGGTGCGGCCGGCTTCATTGGTGCTCATGGCGTGCTGCGGCTGGTGCGCGACGGGCATCAGGTGATCGGCCTGGACAACTTCAACGGCTACTACGACCCGCAGCTCAAGCACGATCGGGTGGACTGGGTGCGCGAGCAGGTCGGGGATTTCCAGCTCGCCACGATTGATCTGGCAGACGCCTCGGCGCTGGAAGCGTTGTTCGTTCGCGAACGGCCGCAAGTCGTGGTGCACCTCGCGGCGCAGGCCGGGGTGCGTTATTCGCTGGAGAATCCAAGGGCTTATCTGGACAGCAACCTCGACGGTTTCCTCAACATCCTGGAGTGCTGCCGCCGGCACCCGGTCGAGCACCTGATCTACGCCTCGTCGAGTTCGGTGTATGGCGCCAACCAGCGCACGCCTTACTCGCTGCAGGACGGCGTCAATCACCCGCTGTCGCTGTACGCCGCGACCAAGAAAGCCAATGAATTGATGGCCCACAGTTACAGCCACCTGTTCGGTATTCCTTGCACCGGGCTGCGGTTTTTCACGGTCTACGGGCCGTGGGGCCGGCCGGACATGTCGCCGATCCAGTTCGCCAAGGCGATCAGCGAAGGCTCGCCGTTGAAGCTGTTCAACTACGGCGAGCATCAGCGCGATTTCACCTACATCGACGACATCATCGAAAGCATCGCACGCCTGATCGAGCGGGCGCCCCGGGCCAATCCCGAGTGGGACCGCGAACAACCCGATCCGGCGAGCAGCATGGCCCCGTGGCGCCTGTTCAACATCGGCGGCCAGCACCCGGTGGCGCTGAAAACCTACCTCGCCCTGCTGGAAAAACACCTCGGCCAGAAAGCCGTGGTCGAGCTGCTGCCGCTGCAGCCGGGCGATGTGCTCAACACCTGCGCCGAGGCCAGTGACCTGGCCCAGGCCACCGGGTTCCAGCCCCGGATAGAGCTGGATGAGGGACTGCGGCGGTTCATCGCCTGGTTCCGCGATTACTACCCCACTGCCTATCGCCCACGCGCCGAACGCGGCTGACCATCAGCGGAGGACTCCATGACTGGACATGAGAAAGGTGTACCGATCCAACAATTGGTGCGGGACAAACGCATGGATCCGGAACAGCGAATGCGCCTCGACGCGGCGATCCATCGCCAGGGTCAGGGCTGGATGACCGGCCGCGAAGGTGGCCGGCCGTGGCAACTGTCGCGCACCAACCGGGTGGTGGCCTGCCTCGGCGCGCTGATGATCCTGCTGATGATTTCGCCACTGCTGATCGGTCTGGCGCTGGCCATCAAGTTCACCAGCAAAGGCCCGGTGATGTTCGTGCAAAAGCGCACCGGTTATCGCGGGCGCAAGTTCGGCATGTACAAGTTCCGGACCATGGTCGCCAACGCCGAAGAGCTCAAGGAGTCGCTGCGCCACCTGAACAAGCACGGTGCCGACGCCATCGACTTCAAGATCGACCAGGACCCGCGCATCACCGGGATCGGCGGCTTCCTGCGGCGCACCAGCCTCGACGAACTGCCCAATCTGATCAACGTAGTGACCGGCGACATGCGCCTGGTCGGCCCTCGCCCGACCTCGTTCAACGCCTACCGCTACAAAGACAGTCACCTCGCCCGTCTGGCGATCTACCCCGGCATGACCGGCCTGTGGCAGATCTCCGGACGCAGCAATATCGACTTCGACCAGCGCGTTGAGTTGGACCTCAGCTATATCGCCGAGCAGAGCCTCCTGCTTGATCTGAAGATTCTGTTGAAAACCCCCTTCAAAGTATTCAGCGGCCACGGAGCAAGCTAATGGACGGTTCAACCAACAAAAGCCTGAGCATTGCCAGCCCCAGCGAGTCGAATCTGACCTCGACCGTGCTGGACCTGGATCTGCGGATCCTGTTCCTGACCGCCGCCAACCCCGGCGCCGGCACCACCACCAGCGCCCTGGCGCTGGCCAGTCAACTGGCGCAGATGAGCAGCGGCCAGGTGCTGTACGTCGATGCCAGCCAGTCGGCGAGCAACCTCACCCAGCAACTGAACCTGAGCAAGGAGCGCGGCCTGCGCGACCTGCTGTTCAACCGGGAAACCCCGCCGCTGTTGCAGGACTGCGTGGTGCAGGTGTCGAGCTTGCCGTTCCACGTGCTGCCCAACGGCCGGCCGATCCGCACCATGGAACACCTGACCGCCGAGCGCTTGAGCCCGCTGCTCGATCAACTGGGCGCTCAGTACCGCTTTGTGGTGATCGACGGCGACGCGGTGTATTCGGCCGCCGACACGCTGGTCATCAGCACTCAGGTCGACGGCGTGGTGTTCGTGGTACGCGCCGAAGACACCCGCTGGGAAGTCGCGCAAGCGGCGGTGCAGCGGTTGACCCAGGCCGGGGCAAAAGTGGTCGGCAGCGTGTTCAACCGGCGCAAGTACTACATGCCCAAATGGCTCTACAAAAACCTGTAAGCAACCGCAAAGGATGACGCCATGAACGCCAGGATTCTTGTGCTGCTGATGCTGCCGCTTGCAGGCTGCTCGAGCACCTCCGAAACCCAGAACATGCCGGTGAACATTCTCACCGCCACCCCGGCCAACGCCCAGGCCACCGACATGCCGAAGATCGAGCAGACCCTGCGCCCGCAGGATGTGCTGGACGTGATCTTCCACATCAGCACCAGCGGCTCGGACGCTTACCGCGTGCAGTCGGGTGACCAGATCGGCCTGAACTTCACCGCCGCCAGCCAGCTCAACGGCAACCAGTTGGTGCTGCCGGACGGCACCATCGAACTGCCGGGCGCCAACACCTCGGTGAAAATCGCCGGGCTGACCAGCGAAGAAGCGCGCCAGGAAATCCAGCGCGCCTACCAGCGCAAACAGCTGTTCCAGCCCAACCGCAATCAGTTGACGGTGCAGATCATCAGCCCGCTGACCAACGAGCAGAACCTGAAAAGCGCCCTCAACCACCCGGCCACCGGCATGAGCCGCGAGATCACCGTCGGCACCGACGGCTACGCGAGCTTCCCGGAAATCGGCGCGGTGCCGCTGCAAGGCATGACCGTCAACCAGCTCGAAACCTTCCTCAACAAGAAGTACGCGCAACTGCCGGGCCGGATGACCGTGGACGTGCTGCTCAAGTCCACCGCCGGCAACGAGATCTACGTGCTGGGCGAAGTCGGCCAGCCGGGTTCCTACCCGATCCGCCGGCCGGTGTCGGTGCTTGAAGCGCTGACCCTGGCCCGCGGCACCAACGTCAAGGCGCGGCTCGATTCGGTGATGATCATGCGGCGCAACGGCAATCAGGTGCAGGCCGTGCGGTACGACGTCGAGAAAGCGTTGTCGGGCGAGGCACCGCAAATCGCCTACCTGCAACCGGACGACATGCTGTACGTGCCGAAAACCAAACTGGCCAGCGCCGGCGAACTCGCCCGGCAACTGGCCGACGTGGTGCTGTTCCAGGGCGTGGGCTTCAGCTTCGGCTACCGCGTCGACAACAAAGACAGTGACAGCAACTGACTCTCAGGTGACCGACATGAATCCAAAGGAAAACTACCTGCATGAGTTCTTCAGGATCTTCTTCGCCAACAAGCAACTGGTGAAACGGGTCTTCCTGATCTTTGCAGTGATCGCGCTGGTGCTGCCACTGTTGCTCAAACAGAGCTTCGATATCACCGCTCAGGTGATCGTGCAGTCGAAAAAACTTTCACAGGGCGACGCCACCACATCGCTCACCGTGGACAACGCCACCTTCATCCCGCCGTCGCTGGCGGACATGGAAACCGAGAGCAATATCCTGCGCTCGCCGGCGCTGATCCGTCAGACCATCAGCGAACTGCGCGACAAGGGCGAATACACCCCGTCGCCCGGAATGTTCAACAAGCTGGTGAGCGAGCCGTTCAAACGCTACATCAGCTCGCCGCTGCGCCAGTACGTGATCAACCCCGTGCGCAACGCTTTGGGCCTTGAGACCGATCCGGTGCGCGACACCGCGCTCGATGCGCTGACCCAGCAAGCCATCGACAGCCTGAAAATCGAGACCCTGCCCGGCTCCAACGTGATCTCGATCGTCTACAGCTTCCCCGATCCGCACCAAGGCACGACCTTCGTCGCCGCCCTGTTGCAGAACTATCTGGTGAGCCGTCAGGCGCTGCAATCGATCGACCTGCCGCAATCGTTCTACGAGTCCAAGAAGCAGCTTTATCAAGTGCGCCTCGATGGCCTGGAAGGCAACCGTCAGGCACTGCTGGAAAGCGTCGGCTCGTCGGATCCGAAGGAGGAAATCACTTTCCGCCTGAACGCGATCAACACCGAAGAGCAGGCACTGAACCTGTACCAGGATCGCCTGCTGCAAAGCCAACGCTGGCTGGAGTACCTGAAAACCAGCCTGGCCGCCGCCAGCAACAACAAGCTCAATGACTACACCTTCCCCTACACCTTCACCACCACCGTCGACAACGTGGCGTTCGAGGACCGGGAAATCAAACAGCTCGGCGAGCAACTGACCACTCAGGTCAGCCGCTACATGAACGATCTGGCGGTGTTCCAGCCCGGCAGCGAGCCGATGCTGCTGACCCGCGAGCAGATCGCCCGCACCCGCCAGCAGTTCCTCAAAGTGGTCAGCAACCGCATCCAGGAACGCACCAACGACCTGGCCGTGGTGAAACAGGTGATCGATCAGAAAACCGCGCGCATCGCCGAGTTCAAGAACCGCATCCACGAGTTGCAGCAGACCCAGAGCAAGCTGCGGCAGATGGACACCGAGATCGACGCCATGCACGCCGCGTTCTCGACCTACGCCCAGCGTTTTGCCGAAAGCAGCACCACCCGCTCGCTGAACGACGACTTGTCCAACGCCCGGGTCTTGAGCCCGCCGTTCGAGCCGACCGAAGCGGCGTTCCCCAAACCGATGCTGATCATTCCGTTCGGGCTGTTCACCGGTCTGTTGCTGGCGATTGCACTGGTCTACGTGCGTGAGTTCTTCGATCACCGCTTCAAACATCCGGCGCAAATCAGCCACGAGCTAGGCCTGCCGGTGCTGCTGGTGATCAACGACCAGAACACGCAGCCGAGCAATCCGCACAAGAACTGGACCGTGCCGAGCTTCGTACACTGGGTGCGCAATTGAACACGCCCTCTACCCAGAACGCCGCGCTGCCGATCATGCATTTGCTCAGCAGCGGCGGGTTCTACGGGGCCGAGCGGATGTTGCTCGATCATTGCCTGGCAACGCCGGGGCAGCACCAGGTGCTGTTCCTCGATGCGCCGCCGGAATTGATCGCGCGCTTTCGCGAGGCCGGCGTCGATGCACAAGGCTGCGCAGGGCTTGCTGCCCTGCTGCGGCACTTGGGTCAGCGGCGCGGTGAACGTCCGTTGATCAATACCCACAATTTCAAAGGCCTGTTGTTCGGTTGGGTCGGCGCCACGCTGTTGCGCCTGCCGCTGGTGATCACTCAACACGGCTTCACCCCGCGCAGCCGCAAGCAGAAGTTCTACACCTGGCTGAGCCTGCAACTGTGCCGCACGGCGTCGGTGGATCGAGTGGTGTGCGTCGCCGAGAGCATCGCGGTGTTGCACCGTCAGGCCAGCGTACGTGCGGAAAAATTGCAGGTGATCCCCAACGGATTGCCGGCAGCCGCCGCGCTGCTTTCCGATGCGCCAAGACAACGCTGGCTCGCCGGCTACGTCGGGCGCTTGAGCAGTGAGAAAGGCCCGGATCTGTTTCTCGACGCGCTGATCCCGCTGTGTCACCAGCACCCGCAACTCGACGCGGTAATGCTCGGCGACGGCCCGGAACGCGAAGACTTGCAGGCACGGATCGACGCCGCCGGTTTGCAGCAGCGCATCCGCTTGCCGGGTTATCAGACCGACATGCGTCACTGGTGGCAGCAACTTGATGCGCTGGTGATCAGCTCGCGCACCGAAGGCACGCCAATGATCCTGCTGGAAGCGATGCAGGCCGGGGTGCCGGTGGTGGCATTCGGTGTCGGCGGCATTCCCGATGTACTGGAGCACCGCCACAATGGCTTGCTCGCCGCCCCGACCGACAGCGCCGCCCTCGCCCGCCAGCTCGACACGTTGCTGTCAGAGCCGGGACTGGCGCGGCAACTGCGCGACAACGCAAAACGCACGCAACAGGACCGCTACGACCTCAAGGCCCTGGCCGAACGCTGGTCGCAGCTGTACATCCGCACGGCACGGGAGGCACGCGCATGATTTTCCCGCTCTCGATCGTCAGTCTGCTGGGCCTGGTCTGCATCGCTCTGCTGGCCAGCCCCTGGCCCTACCTCGCGCCGGGCGCAGTGCTCGGTCTGGTGGGGTTCGCGGTGTTGTACCGCAAACCGACCTGGGGCCTGCTCGGCATTGCCGCGTTGGTGCCGTTCGAGGGCTTCTTCAAGGACAGCCCGTTGTCCGGCAGCAAACTGATCGGCGCTTCGCTGGCGGTGATCCTGATGCTGCAACTGGCGATGCACCAGATTCCCTCGGATCGCCTGCGCAGCAATATCTGGCGCTTTCTGATCGCCTTCATGACCCTGTACTTTCTGAGCCTGCTGAACACCGATGACATGGGCATGTCGCTCGGTCACCTGCGGGAAATCAGCGTCGGCCTGATCCTGTTTGTCATCACCCTGCTGATCGGCCGCGAACTGAACCTCGACCTGTTCGCCCGGCTGGTGACCCTTGCCGTCAGCACGACCTGCGCCATGGCCATGTTCTCCACCAAATTCCAGGATCAGGGCCGCGCCGCCGGCCTGCTCGAAGACCCCAACGCCTTCGCCCTGCTGATCGCGTTCGCCATTCCGCTGGGCCTGCTGCTGGTGATCCGCAGCCCGAACCTGTTGCATCGGCTGTTCTGGGGCGGTTGCTGCCTGCTGTTGCTCGGCGGCATGACCAAGACCGAATCACGCTCCGGGCTGGTGGTGCTGGCCTTGAGTCTGGTGATCGGTTGCTGGCACTACCGCGCGCAACTGGCGCGGATTCGTCCGCGTCACCTCGGCTTTGCCATGCTCGGCGCGGCGATCGTGATTCCGCTGGCGATCTACGCGATGCCTGCCGGTTACATCGCCCGTATCCAGTCGCTCAGCGTATTGAGCGCCGGCGCCAAGGGGCACAATGACGAATCCCTCGGCCGCCGCGCCTCGTACATCGTGGTCGGCAGCCAGATGATCCGCGAGAACCCGCTGCTCGGCTCCGGCCCCGGCACCTTCCCGCTGCACTACGCCACCACCGGCTACGCTAAGGCGTTTTCCGCCAACCGCAAGATCGGCGACCTGTACCGTCGGGCGCACAACACCTACCTGGAAATCTTCAGCGAACTGGGGGTTCCCGCCGGTTTGATGTTCGTCGGCATGCTTGGGTTGGGCCTGTACAACCTGGCGCGGGCACGCAAGGAATGGATGCTGCGCCGCAACTGGCAGCAGGCGGATCTGATGACCCACCTTGGGGTGAGCTTTCTGTCGCTGACGCTGTTTCTGATGTTCCTCAGCGCGCCGAACCAGAAATACCTGTGGATCATGCTCGCGCTGACCAGCGTCCTGCGCCTGAAAGCCGAGCAGGCACCGATGACGGAGGCCAAAGCATGAGTCGGATCAGCATCGTCATCCCGATGTACAACGAGGCCCGGCACATTGGCCGCACCCTGCTGGCCGCGCAAAAAGCGGCGCATGCGGCGGATGTCGAATGTGAGCTGATCGTGGTCGACAACGGTTCGAGTGACGAAGGTCCGCAGATCGCCCGTCAGTTTGGCGCCCAAGTGCTGGTGATGCCCGGCCTGCTGATCGGCGCCCTGCGCAACCGCGGCACGGCGATCGCCACCGGGGAATGGCTGGCATTCATCGACGCCGACATCGAAATGCCCGAAGACTGGCTCACGCAACTGTTCGCCCTCGAAGCCGAAGGCCAGGCCGATGTCTTCGGGCTCGACCTGCACACCCCCGCCGCCGCGCCGTGGTACGCCACCGCCTGGCAACGCCGCACCTTGCGGCCGACCACCCATACCAGCCATGTCGTCGACTGGCTGCCCAGTGCCAACCTGCTGATGCGCAAGCGCTGGTTCGACAAGGTCGGCGGTTTCAACGAAACCCTGCGCACCGGCGAGGACAAGGAGTTCACCTTGCGCCTGAGAGAACACGGCGCGCGGCTGCTCTCGATCAATGAAAGCGTGGCTCTGCACTGGGGCTACGAAATGAACTGGCGCGAGTGGATGGGCAAGGAGCTGTGGCGCCAGGGCAGTCATCTGCAATTGCTGCGCAGCCACGGTTTCAGCCTGCGGCTGCTGCGATTTCCAATGTTGTCGATCTTCGTCTGGATTCTCGATTTCCTGGCGATATCCGCGCTGCTCGACGGTTTTCCCCATCACGCCGCGATCATGGTGATGCTCACGCTGGTACCGGGGCTGGTGCTCAGCGTGCGTCAGAGCGCCAAGCACCACAACGTCTGCCTGACCCTGCAACTGTGGGGCCTGCACTGGGTGCGCCTGCACCTGGCGGGGGCCGCGTTCATTCTCAGTCTGTGTCATTGGAACGCCAGGAGGCCTGCCCGTGGCTGAATTCATTTTCTGGATGTGCCTGCTGCTGCCGGTGTACGCCTATGTCGGCTACCCGCTGCTGCTGACGCTGCTCGCGCCGCTGTTCCCGGCGTGGCGCCACAGCCCGGCACCGCCGCTGAACATCAGCATCGTCATCGCCGCCCACAACGAAGCGCGGCACATCGAACACAAGCTGCGCTCGCTGCTGTCCCAGGATTATCAGCCGGCGACCCTGCAAATCATTCTGGCCAGCGACGGCTCCACCGACGACACCGTGGCCTGCGCGCACAAGGTCGTCGACCCGCGAATCACCGTGCTCGACCTGCCCCGCCAGGGCAAGGCCGCCACGCTGAACGCCGGCACGGCTTTGGCCACGGGCGACATTCTGGTGTTCACCGATGCCGACAACCAATGGTCGCGGGAAACCCTCGGCTACCTGCTGGCGCCGCTGAGCGATCCGCAGGTCGGCGCCTGCGCCGGGCACATGGTGATCCCGGTCACCGGTGGCGGCTTGAGCATCGGCGACAGCCTTTATCGACACTACGAAGGCTGGCTGCGCCGGGTCGAAAATCGCACCGGTTGCATGGTCTCCGCCGACGGCGCCCTGCTTGCCCTGCGCCGGGAACTGTTCGAGAACGTGCCGGCCGAGGTCAACGACGATTTCTTCATCAGCACCTGCGCGCCAGTGAAATTCAAACGCATCGTCTACGTGCCCGAAGCGCAAGTGATCGACCACGGCGTGGACGAAGCGGACAAGCAATTCCGCCGTCGCCAGCGGGTCACCGTCGGCGGCCTGCAAAGCCTGGCGCAACGTAGTGAACTGCTCAATCCGTTCAAGCATGGGCTGTATTCGATTGCGTTGATCAGCCACAAGTTGATCCGCCGCCTGGCGCCGATCCTGTTGCTGCCGCTGCTGCTGAGCAATTTCTGGCTGTGGGAAGAGCACGGTTTCTATCGCCTCTGCCTGATCGCGCAACTGATCGGCTACGCCATCGCGATTGCCGGCCTGCTGGATTCGCAACACCGCCTGCCCAAGCCGTTCCGCCTTGCGGCATTCCTGCTGGTGACACTGGCGGGCATGAGCATCGGCCTGTGGCAGTTCCTGCGCGGCCAGCGTTATGCCCAATGGAACCCTGACCAAAACCGTTGAGAGGGATCGAGCCATGGCGATCAAGCAACTGATTAAACGCACCAGCGGCTGGCTCTATCTCAACTCGTCCGTGGGGCGCAACCAGCTGCACGGCGCCGGCGTGATCCTGATGTTGCACCGGGTGCTGACCAACGACCGCGCCGCCGACCTGCCACACCGCAACGAACTGTGCGTCGGGCCCAAGGCCTTCGAACACTTGCTGGTGTGGTTGCGCAAGCATTTCGATTGCGTGCCGCTGATGGAAATCCTGCAGCCCAACGCCTTGCGCACCGAGCGCCCGCGAGTGGCGCTGACCTTCGACGACGGCTGGCGCGACAACGCCGCCAACGCCTTTCCGCTGCTGCAGAAACATCAGGTGCCGGCGAGCATTTTTCTCTCCACCGATTTCATCGGCAGCCGTCAGCGCTTCTGGTGGGAAAGCATCGGCGAAACCCTGTGGGGCAGCCATGGCGAAAAACCGCGCATGCACCTGATCGAATATTTGCAATCGATCCATCATCCCGTGCCGGTGCTACTGGACGACATCGACGTGGACCGGCGCAGTCTGACCCTGTTGCATTACCTGCAAGGGCTCAAAGCGCTTGACCCGATGATGCTCGAACGCCTGACCGACGAGTGCCCGCAAGAGTCGCAACCTCAGGCACTCGACTGGCATCAGGTGCGGGCAATGGAGTCTTCCGGCCTGGTGCGGTTCGGCCCCCACGGCGCCAGTCACGCCATCCTCACCGGCCTTGACGATGTGCGCCTGGGCGAAGAAATCAGCCGCAGTCGCGATGCCATGCTCAACGGCTGCAACCGGCCGCTGCCGGTGTATTGCTACCCCAACGGCGACAACGACGAGCGGGTGCGCGAACAGATCGCCCATCACGATTACCCCTTCGCGCTCGGCACTGGCAGCGGCATCTATCGCGGCACCGGTGATCCGCTGAACCTACCACGCTTCGGCGTTAGCCAGCGCACCGCGCGCAATCCGCAACTGCTGTCGTGGCGGATCTATCGCGGGGCGCGACCATGAGTCGAGGCAGTTACCTCAAGCATCTGGCGCTGAGCATGGGCACCAAACTGGCGATGATCGCCCTGCGCCTGCTGAGGAATGTGCTGCTGGCGCGAATTCTCGGCCCCAGTGAGCGCGGGCTGTTCGCCCTGCTCAGCACCCTGCCCGATCTGATCAGCGCGGCCACCAGCGGCGGCTTGAATTCTGCTGTTGGTTATCAAGCGGCCAAGCAACGGCCGATGGGTTTGTTACTCGCGCAGGTGCTGGTGTTCGGTTGTCTGCTGGCGGGTCTGCTGACCTTGTTGGTTGTGGCGCTGGTGCGCGAGTTCGGCAGTGAACTCGACGTGACCCTGCAACTCGGGCTGCTGGCGTGGCTGTTGCTGCTGGCGGTGCCGTTGACTGTGCTCAAAAGCGGTCTGCTGACCTTGCACAATGCGTCCGGCGGCGTGGTCGCGTTCAATGCCTTGCGACTGGTGGAATCTCTGGCGCCACTGCTGCTGTTTCTCGCGTTGTTCTGGATGTGGAAAGAAGCGGCCCTTGAAGCGGCGCTGATCAGTTGGCTGGCCGGCATCAGTCTGGTGGTATTGGTCGGCTGGCTGTGGCTCAAACGCGCGCAGCCGTTGCAGCTGCAATGGGATCGCGCGAGCCAGAACGAACTGCTGCGCTTCAGTGCGCGCAGCCATCCGGATCTGCTGTTCCAGCAAGTGATCCTGCGTTCCGATTACCTGTTCATTGGCGCCCTGCTCGGCAGCACAGCCCTGGGGCATTACGCGATGGCCAGCGCCGCCGCCGAGTTGCTGCTGATCGTTCCGGAAGCGGTGACCACACCGCTGATGAAACGCCTGCTGCAACAGGACGAAGGCATGGACAAGGTCACCCCGCTGGCCCTGCGCCTGACCGCCACGGTGATGCTCGGCGCCTGCCTGACCATGGCCGTGATCGGCGAATGGCTGATCGTCACCCTGTTCGGCGTCGCCTACCAACCGGCGTATCCGGCGCTGCTGGCATTACTGCCGGGGCTGCTGGGCCTGTGCTACGCGAGCATCCTGCGCCTGGACCTGATCGGCAAGAATCGACCCGGCACGGTGTCGCTGCTGATGGGGATCGGCGCGCTGCTCAATCTTGCGCTGAACCTGCTGCTGATTCCGGCCTACGGCATCGTCGGCGCGGCGGCGGCGTCGTCGATTGCCTATCTGGCGGTGACCGTGGCGATGCTGGTGTTGTACTGCCGGTTGAGCGGTGTGGCGTTCTGGCAAACCCTGATCATTCTGCCCAGCGACCTCACGCCGATGTGGCTGATGTTGCAGCGTCGTTTTTTACAACGGAAGTCAGCATGAAAGGCCTGGCCCTGCTGCTCGGTCTTGGCCTGTCGCTGGACGCCTTCGCGGCGTCGATGCGCTGGGGTGACATACGCGACGGCAGCCTGTACCTGCAAGCCGATCGCCCCGACACGGTGACCGTGCGCTGGGCGCCGGCGTGGCAGGCGGAGGCCAACGAAGAGCACATCTTCCTGCTCGACGGCCGGGGTAAATTGCAGGGCGAGCGCTTCATCAAGGCCAGTGAAACCCGTGGCAGTCAGAGCTGGCCATTGGCGCCGGGGGCCGCGAGTTATCAGCTGGAAATCCCCGGCTACAGCTTCCGCAGTTATCGGATCGAGCACGACGAAAACACCGTGGCCCTGTTCGCTCCGGCCAAGGTGCATTTCAGTGCAGAAACCCGTAACGGTGATGAGCTGTATTTCAAGGTCGCCGCCGGTGAGCACGCGATATTGGCGGGCAAGTTCCACGGCGGGGTCAGCGCCCTGCAAGCGCAGCGGGTCGGCGATGGACAACAACTGTCCTTGGCGCTGAAACCCTATCGCGCCTATTGGCAGTTCGATCAGGTGGCGTTGCCGGTCAGCGAACGCGAACAGGTCTGGCGCCTGCGTCTGCAAGGCAGCGGCAAAGCGGCGTTCTGGCTCGACGGCACGGCCAATCTGTTCGCGCAGACCCCGCAACAGCTCAAATCGCTGCGCGAAGACGACGGCCAGACGCGTCTGACCCTGCACGACAAAGTCCTCGGCCGCACCCCGGATCTGGGCATCGCCCTGCCCTACGTGATGCCGCCGCCCGCCAGCCATCCGGTGCTCGACGCGCTGAAACCGACGGCTGCCAGTTACTACAGTTTCGTCGACGTGACGGCAAAGAAGCCGCACTTCGAAGATGCCTTCCGCCAGCTCTATCAGGAACGTTTCGGCATTCGCCAAGACATCACTTTGCTCGCCGGCAGTCAGCGCCAGGCCGATCTGCGCGCCGATATGCAAAGCAACAGCGGCCTCGACGCCTGGCTCGCCGGCACCCGTGCACTCGGCGGCAAAGGCACGCACTACATCGGGTTCGCCGACGAGCCCAACCTGAATTATTCGAGTTACGAGCAATACCGTTCGATCTTCACCAGCATGGCCCGGCAAGTGCGCAGCGATCCGGCGAATGCCAAGGCAGGCGTGCGCATCGCGATGCCGGCCAGTTCGCGATTGGTCAACGGGCCATTCGCTGATAACGCGGCGACCAAGCGTGGCATCGACTGGGCCCGGCGCCTGCTGAGTGAGTCCGCCGATCAGGTCGATGCGCTGGCCTGGCACGAATGGATGATTCGCGACCTGCTCGCCACCCGCGTGTACCGCGACAGCGTGCGCCGCGCGGCGGATCTGGTCGGCCTCGATGCCAAGGGTCAGCCGCGCAAGGCCTTGTTGCTGGACCAGACCAACCTGTCCAGCGGCTCGAGCCTGAGCCCCTATGATCAGGAAACCCATTTCACTTCGCTGTGGTGGGCCTCGGTGGTGATCAACGCCTCCCAGGACGGCTTGCTGACGATGCTCAACTGGTTCCAGGCCGCCGATGAACCGCAATACCCCAAAGGCATGTTGCGGGTGCTGGGCGATGACCGCTTCGAGTTGAAACCGGTGGGCCTGGCCCAGCAGTTCATCCAGCAGCACTGGCTGCACAACGTGCTGTGGCTGGAGAACGATGCGTTCGAAGTCGATGTGCTGGCGATGGCCGGCGACGATCAGCGCGGGCTGCTCGGCGTGAACAAAGGTACGCGTTTGCAGCGTGTCGATCTGGCGGGCGCCAAGTGCCCATTGAACAACGGCGCGCTGCGCTACTTCGGCGCCGACAACCGCAGCCGCGACGCGCCTTTTCGCTGTCAGGACGGTCGCGTGCGCTTCGAGCTGCCGGGACAGACCCTGTTTGCCCTGAGCTGGAGTGCCTCATGACCGCCCTGTTGATGTCCGGCCGCGCTGGCCTCTGGCCGCGCGATGACTCGTCATCAGGAGCAACGACCATGAACATGCTGCGCAAACTGACTGAAAACCTACGGCAGAAAGGACTCACTGCCACCGTGAAAAAGATCTGGAAGCACTGCATTTTTTCTCACCAGGAACTGCTGTGGATGGAGCGCGATCTGGTCAGTCCGGTGCCACCTCACAGCCTCAAACCCTATCCGCCGCTGCGGGTGGTGAAGATCACCCCGGACAACGTCAGCGCCTTCGCCCGCCACTTCGGTGACCGCGTCGGCACCATGGCGGAACTGGCTCGGGAAAATCACACCGGGCACATGCACCTGGACGACCAGGGTCATGCGGTGGCCTTCATCTGGGGCACCGCTCAAGACTACTTCGACCGTCACTATTACGGCTGCATGTTCCCGGTGAAACCCGGCGAGTTTTTCGAGTTCGGCGGCGAACTGACCCGCTCGTACTGGGGCACCGAACTGTCGGTGGATCTGCAACTGGAACTGTGGAAAGCCATGGCTGCCCAGGGCTGCGACAAGGTGGTGGACGTCTGCGAGTTCCACAACATCCCGGCGCTCAAGCTGCACCTGCGCATGGGCTATACCGAACAAGGCCGGATCATGAATGTGTATGAGTTGTTCGGTCGCTGGCGCTTCTACCGCGAAACCCGCTACAGCGGCTCGCGCCTGGACGCGCTGCGCAAACCTTCCCGTCCACCTGTCACAGCAACGGCGACCTGAGCCTATGGCGCAATTCGAATGGCGCACCTCGTTGTGCGCACCTGATTTCCCGGCGGCGGCCTATGAAGCGCTGCGCCTGCGGGTGACGGATCACACGCCGTTCAACAGCCTCGACTGGCTGTGTGCGGCAGAGCAGGCGCTCGACGCGCACGAGCGGCTGCATGTATTGCTGGGTTGGGAAGCAGACGAATTGCGCCTGTGCCTGCCACTGGTGGCGAGCCGTGAACGGTTTTTCGGTTTGCCGTTTCGGGTGGTGCATCACCTCGGTTATCCGCTGGCCGATCGCCTGGCGTTGTTATCGCTGCTGAACGCCGAAGATATGCGTCAGGCCCTGCGGCTGATTCGCCAGCGAGTGCCCCACGCCCTGCTGCAACTCAACGAAATCGCCGAACCGGTCGGCGACGAAAGCGTGCTCACCGAATGGATGGCCCACAGCTCCACCGGCGAACGTCGCTTGAGCTGTCGGGTGCCGGTGCACCTGATCAGCGACACCGACCGTCAGGAAGTCTCGGGCGATCCCCGCTACAAACTGCGCCGAGCCCGCAAGCGGATTGCCGCGTGCGGTGCCGAAGTCCGGCGGATCATTCCCGATGCGACCAGCATGGGCCCGTTGCTGCAGGCCATCAGCGAAGTCGAAGCGGTGAGCTGGAAAGGCGACGAAGGCGTCGGGATCTTTGCCAGCGAGCGCAGCCGCCGTTGCATGGAAAACGCCTTCACCGCCCTCGCCGCTTCGGGCCGGGTGCGCGTGGTGATGCTGGAGCTGGACGGACGATGCATCAGCTATCGACTCGGCCTGTTCGAGCAGGGCCGGCTCTACGATTACAACCTCGCCTTCCTGCCGCAGTACGCCGACCTGGGCAGCGGCCGGGTGTTGCTGGAGGAATGGATTCGCTGGGGGCTGGACGATAACTGGCGCTGGATCGATGCCTCCCGGGTCAGCCTGGAAAACTCCAGCCATCAACTGCACGAACGCATGACCGGGCAACTGGAACACTGGCGCTGGAGCTTCTACTCGTGGCGCCCGAGCGGTCTGTTGCTGGGGCTCGGTCTGCGCGTCTGGCACCGGCTCAAGCCTGGGTTGCAACAATGGCGGGCGAAGCGTGCGACGGCCAAAGCGGCAGCCATTGCGACACCTGTGATCAACCCCACCAAGGAGGGCGAACATGCCTCGCCAAGTCATAGTCAACGCTGACGATTTCGGCCTGAGCCCGAACGAAAACGCGGTGATCCTCGGTGCGTTCCAGGCCGGGCTCATCAGTTCTGCCACCGCCATGGCCAACATGCCGGCGTTCGAAGCGGCCTGCGCCATGGCCCGGCTGCCGCTGCTGGAAGGCCGGATCGGCCTGCACTTCAACCTGACCTACGGCCGGCCCTTGAGCCGGGCCATTCTCGAACGTCGCACCTTCTGCGACAGCCACGGCGTGTTCGACCTCAGCCTGCCTCGCCACAGCCTGTGGCTGGGCCGGGAAGATCGCGAGGCGGTGCAGGAAGAATTGCAGGCGCAGTGGCAGCGCTGCGTCGATCACGGCGTGCGTCCCAGCCACCTCGATTCGCATCAGCACGTGCACAATATCTGGCCGATCGGCGAGATCGTCGCGCGCTTCGCCGCCCATCAAGGTGTGCCGGTGCGGCTGGCACGTAACCTGGGGCAAAACCTCAGCCTGCCCAAACGCGTGTTCAAGGGTTTGCTCAACCGCCGATTGCAGGGATTGGCCGGGGTCACGGCCGATTACGTCTGCACCCCGGTGGACCTGCGCAACGCTGCTGCGCCGACCGACGGCGTGCTGGAAATCGTCGCCCATCCGAACCAGCTCGGTGCGGATTTCGGCGACGCGTATCTGCAACCGGGAGAGTCCCTGAGCCGCGTGCTAGAGCAGCGGCTGGCGGGCGTCCCACGGGTTTCCTATGCCGATCTGAACAAGGATTTTCTACGCGGTGCTGCGGCACTCTGAACCGTTACACAACTTGCAATACATTCAAAGCTGGCGCTTTGACATGGACTTGCAGGGGTGATCTATACCCACAAAAGCGTCATCCACAACACCCGGGCTTCGGCCACGGAGGGCATCATGAGCGTCATTGAAAAGCTGCGCGAACGTATCAAGCAAAAAGGCCTGGGCCGCACCTTCGGCACGTTGTGGAAACGCTACGTGTTCTTCCATTGGGAACTGTTGTGGATGGAGCGCGACCTGGTCAGCCCGGTACCGCCGCACAAGCTGCGCCCCTACGACGGCCTGCGCAAAGTCGACATCACCGCCGAGAACGCCGGCGCGTTCGCCAAGCACTTCGGTGACCGCGTGGAAACCATGGCCGAGCTGGCCAACGAGGGCCATACCGGGCACATGTACCTGGACGCCGACGGCCATGCGGTCGGGTTCATCTGGGGCAGTATTCGCGACTACCACGACCGCCACTATTACGGCTGCACCTTCCCGGTCAAACCCGGCGAGTTCTTCGAATTCGGCGGCGAAATGATTCGCGCCTACTTCGGCAGCAGCCTGTCGGTGGACGTCCAGGTCGCCCTCTGGGAAGCCATGGCCGCCCAGGGTTGCAACAAGGTGGTGGACGTCTGCGAAACCCACAACATCCCGGCGCTGAAACTGCACATCCGCATGGGCTACCACGAACAGGGCCGCGTCACCCACGTCTATTGCCTGTTCGGCAAATGGCGCTTCTTCCGCGAAACGCGCTATGAGGGCTCACGCCTCGATCCGCTGCGCAAGCCGGGACGGCCGGTGGTGACGGCGGCTGCGCAGGCTTGAAACAACGAAGGCGGCCATTCGGCCGCCTTCGTAATGCTCCATTCGCGCTTCAGCGCTTCACCCCCACCCACGTAAAACACATCGGCATCTGCGCCTCGCGGTTCTGGTACTGGTCATACACTTCTTCCCGGTTCGAGTGCGGGTATTCCTTGAAGTGCGTGATGTTCAGGCCGGCCTCGATGGCGGCGGTGAAGATTGCGCCGAGGCTGTGCACGAACCAGTAGGACTTCGCAGCCGGCTGTTCGATCTTGCCGACGTAGACGATCGGTTTTTCAAGCACGAACGGTTCTTCGCGGAAATACGAGGTGGCGAGACGAAACGGGTCTTCGGCCTCGGGGTCGACCATTTCCAGGAACGGGTGGGTTTCGTAGATCACCAGTTGACCGCCCGGTTTCAGGGTCGAGGCGACGTGGCGGAAGCATTCGCCGATGTCGGGCATCCAGCCAAAGACGCCGATGGTGATCAGCGCGACGTCGAAACGGGCGCGCAGCGAATCAGGCAAATGATGAATATCGGCTTCGATGAATTCGGCGTTGTGCGGCGAACGCTTGTTCAGTTCGCGGGCCTGTTCGAGAAACGCCCTCGATTGATCGATGCCGACCACGCTCCGTGCGCCGAGGGCGAACAGTGACAGGCTTTCGCGGCCATTGTTGCAACACAGCTGCACGACGTCTTTGCCATCGACACCGACCTGCTCGAGCAAGCCGCGAAGGGTGTCGTCGAGGCAGGAAAAGTCAGCCTGCGTGACTTCGGTCAGCAAGGCCTGCCAGTCGGGCGAATCCTGGTGATGACGGGCGGAATCGTTCCACGCCTGACGATTGCTCTCGACGGCGTTTTTATTGTTTGGCACTTCCATGGCGCACTCCGGGCGATGCTCACAATTGAGCGGCCCGAGTCTAGTTCAGCCTCGCGTTACAGGTTGTTGCGAACTTGTAAGCCGACAAACTTGCACCAGCGCCTGCACCAACGCCTGCACCGCGGGCAGCTATAGTTAATAGCCTTGGGGAAATCCGCTTCCACAGGTGCTGCCATGGGAATGTTCAATCGACTGCTGTTGTCCGCCTGTCTGCTCGCCGCCGCCCAGGCGCAGGCGCTGGACAGCAACTTCAACTACTACGGGGCGGACCAGCCTTTTGCCCACCCTGCTCCGCCGTCGCTGTCCGCTCAGCCGCCCCGGCCGTTCGATGACACGGCGCCGCAGGATTTCATCGTCATCCCGGATCGCCACGTGTTCCATGACTCGCAACTGCCCACTGTGGCCGATGCGACGGTGCGGGTGTTTATCCGCACCTACGATGCCGAACGCGGCATCTACGTCAACGACGAAGTGCTGGACCCGACGTGCGTGCTGGAATGCCTCGGCACACCGAGTCCGCGCAGCAACGCGGTCTACCACTGACGCTTGTCCGGACGGGCCAGGCCGAGCTTTTCGATGCGGTAGCGCAGCATGTCGCGGCTCAGGCCCAGCAGGCGCGCCGATTTGGTGACGTTCCAGTCGGTCTTGTCGAGCATCTTGCGCACCATGTCGCGCTCGACCTCCGGCAGGTTCATCGATTCGGTGTTGCTCGCCGGGCGCGGTTCGAAGTGCGTGTGCGGCACCTCGTGCTGATGCTGCGGTGGCAGCTCATCGCACAGGCTCATGCACACGTTCAGTTGATGCGCGGCGATGGTGTCGCTCGGCGCCAGCAGCACGGTCTGTTCGAGCATGTTGCGCAGTTCGCGCACGTTGCCCGGCCAGGTGTAGCTGAGCAGCAGCTCTTCGGCCTGATCGCTGAAATGCAGGTTCGGTTTGCCATAGCGCTTGCCGTGGCTGGCGAGGAAGTGCCGGGCCAGCAGCAGGATGTCTTCGCCACGGGCGTACAGGCGCGGCACCTTGATCGAGATGATCCGCAAACGGAAAAACAGATCGCGGCGGAACTTGCCCTGCTGGACCATCTGCTCAAGGTTGCAATTGGTGGCGCTGATCACACGCAGGTTGACCTTGCGTTCCTTCACCGAGCCGACCCGGCGAATAGTGCGATCTTCCAATAGCTTGAGCAGTTTGGCCTGCAACAGCAGGTCCATTTCGCCGATCTCGTCGAGAAACAACGTGCCGCCGTCCGCCGCTTCCACCAGCCCGACCCGGCGATCCTTGGCGTCGGTGAATGCGCCTTTCTCGTGGCCGAACAGTTCCGATTCCACCAGGTTGGACGGAATCGACGCGCAGTTGAATTCAATGAACGGGCCTTTGCTGCGCGGGCCGTCGAAGTGCAGCGCGCGGGCCACCAGTTCCTTGCCGGTTCCGGTTTCGCCTTCCACCAGCACCGGCGGCAGATCGGTGTTGGCCATGCGCCGCTCGGCGTCGAGCAACTGGCCGATGGTGTTTTTCAGGTACTGCATCGGCGACGACTCGCCGATCAGCGCCTGCACCCCGGACTTCTGCGCCTCGCGCTCCTGATAGAACGACAGCGTGCGTTCCATCCGTTCGGTGGCCAGGGCCTTGTCCAGCAGCAGTTTGAGTTCCGGCAGCGCGACCGGTTTGGTGACGTAATGAAAGGCGCCCTCCTTCATTGCGACCACCGCGTCTTCGACGTTGCCGTAGCCGGTCATCATGATCACTTTCAGTTCCGGCGCGCTGATGCGCAGCTTCTGGATCAGATCGTGACCGCTCATGCCCGGCAGCGAGTTGTCGGTCAGGACGATGTCCGGCATGAAGCTTTCCAGTTGCCCCAGCGCGTCCTCGGCCGAGTGGCAGACCGTCACCTCGAAGTCTTTGCGCTCCAGGTAGGTCTGAATATTCTCGGCCAGCAGTTCGTCATCCTCGACCAGCAGAATGCTGTGTTCCATATTCCCCTCCCGATGCCACTCTAAAGTTGAGACTGACGCGGGTTCCTTCCTGCTCCCGGCTGGTCAGAATGACCGAACCCTGAAACCGCTCCATGATTCTTTTGACCAGCGCGAGGCCAACCCCGAGGCCGCCCTGCTTGGTGGTGAAAAACGGCTTGAACACCAGCTGTTGCTGCTGCGCGCTCATGCCTTTGCCGGTGTCGCTCAGGGTCATGCGCACATGACCGGTGTGCGGTGTTTCAATCTCGACAGTCAGTACGCCCCCCTTGGGCATCGCTTCCAGGGCGTTGGCAAACAGGCTATTGAGTATTTGCGTCAGCAGCACCTTTTGACTGACGACCGGCGGGCAATTTTGTGGCGTGAATCGCACTTCGACGCCATTGCGCCGGATCAACGCGTCAAACGCCCCCAGGGTGTCCTCGACCGCCGCCAGCAATTCCACCGCCTCGCCGTCGTCACTCATCGGGCGCAACGACACCAGCAACTCGCGCACCCAGCGCGACATGCGGTCGACCTGGCTGATGATGTCGCCGATATTGCGTTGCGCGCCGGGGCTGGCGATTTCCTGGGCCAGTTCGGCGCTGGAGCGAATGGTCGCCAGCGGGTTGCGCAGGCTGTGGGCCACCGCCGAGGACATCTCGCCCAGGGCGACAAAGGTTTCGTTGCTGATCAGTTGCTGTTGCTGGCTCTGCAGCAGCGTCGAGGCGCGCCGCACGATCCAGAACAGACCGAGATAAATCGCCGCGCCGCCAAGAATGGTCGCGGCCCAGATCGAAGCGAACCCACGGTCGATACGGTCCACCAAATCCGCCGGTTCCTTGTAGATCTCGACCATGGCGACGACTTTGCTTTTGTCGGCGTTGAACATCGGGATGTAGTTTTCGATGAACAGGTATTTCGGTTCGCGGGACAGCTTCTGCTCGGGTTTTTCGTCGTCGATCTTGTGGTAGCTGGAAGACACCGGCACCTTCATTTCGAACGACTCGTCCAGTTCGTCGTCGTCTTCGATCTTGACGTTGATCAGCTCGGGGTTGGTCGACCAGATAATCGTGCGATCCAAGGCATACACCGTGGCCAGCAACACGTCGGGCAAGTGTTCGACATGATCGAGAAACTCGGCGCGGGCCGACGCATGGGCCAGCGGGTCGACGTCGGGGTAGTTCCCGTCCTGGCGCGGGTCGAGCATCTCGCCCATGGTCCGTTGCGGCGTGATGTTGGCGTGGCGCATTTCCGCATCGCCGATGGCCTGCACGAATTGCGCGGTGAGCAGTGCATCGCGCTCCACGCTTTCGGTGACCACGAAGCGCGTGGAGATAAACCCCAGCCCCAGCGCCACGGCCGCGATGATGAAAAAACTGGCCAGCGAGAACCAGCGCAGCAGATTGAACTGCCCGCCCCAACTCTTGATGGCTGCCAACGCCACGTTCGGCGCTGCTGTTTTTTGTTCTTCCAGTCGCTGCATGGGAATGCCCTGGCGTTTTTGTGTCGAGCCCGTTACAGCCGCCTTCTCGAATGAGTGTAGGTGGCAATGACCGTGACACACGGTTCAGTGATGCTATTTAGCCGCTACTGCATACGACTCACCGTTTCGCTGGCAGAACCCGGTTTTACTGGCGTCAAAGCCCCGTCAGCCAAGGGCTGCACCGACGGATGCTGACGTTCGGTTTCGGCACTCAAAAAGTCGATGATCGATTGCGCTGAAGCTTCATCCAGACGCAGATTCGGCATCGGGATGCGCTCGTATTGCTCGAACAGCTGCAATGCGATCGGGTCTTTCTCCGCCAGCACCCGATCCGGTTCGCGGATCCAGCGATTGAGCCAGGCCGGGTCACGCTGGCGGGTCACGCCGATCAGGTCCGGGCCGATGTTGCGCATGCCGATGCCTTCGCCGTCCTGCGGGCCGAGGCTGTGGCACGAAGCACAGCGGGTGCGGAACAGTTCTTCACCATTGCTCGGCGGACGGATCTGCGGAGCGTCGGCGTAACTTTCTTCGGTGCTGGCCTGTTTCCAGTTCTGCAAGGTATTGGCGAGCTGGTCGGCGAGGATCCACGGGTTCTCGAACGGCGAAGCTTTCATCCAGCGCCCGGTGCTCTGGTTGCCGACGATCAGGCTCAGGTTGTGATCCTTGGTCCGGCCGTTGTCGACGCCTTCGATGAACAGCCCGAGCTTCTTGCGCAGCTCGGTGACGTCTTCGAATTCGCCGGTGAGGAATTTCCAGCCAGGGCCGACCTTGAAGCGTTGCGAATAGGCCTTGAGCACTTCGGGGGTGTCGCTCAGCGGATCGATGGTGATCGAGTAGAAAAAGATGTCTTTCCCGACCCGGTCCCCCAGCAGTTTCTGCACCTGGCGCAGGCGCGCGGTTTCCAGTGGGCAGGAGTCGCTGCACGAGGTGAAGATGAAGTTGATCACCACCACCTTGTCTTTGATCAGGTCATCGAAAAAACGCACCTGCCGACCGTCCTGGTCGGTCAGCAGGGTATTGGGGAAATAGTCGCCACCCCACGGGGTGGCGGATTCGCTGGCGCCTTCGGGCTGCGCCTGATGGGCGATGAGCACCTGACTGCCGAGCAGGCAGGTGACCAGCACCAGAATCAGGTGCATGCCCAGGGCGCGGGAGCGCGGCGTTGGCTGTGTCATGTCGGCTCCCTCCCTGCTCATGGTTTCACGGTCACTTGCGGGCCGAAGCCATCGCCAGTGCGGAAGGTTGGCAGTGCGGCGGAGTTGACGTAGCGCACGCCATCCCAGCTCGGCAGCGGCGTCGGCATCAACTGCAGTTGCCCGGGTTTCTCGAGGTCCCAACGCAGCAGCATCGAGTTGTCTTCATGCTGGGTGTTGTGACAATGCTCCATGTAAGTCCCGGCAAACTCGCGGAAGTTGATCGCCATTTCCACGCTGTCCAGCCCGTCGGCCTCCGAACCGATGCGATAGACGTCCTTGCGCGCCCATTTTTCCCACTCAGGCGGGGCCTTGCCGCCACGGCTGAGGATGATCCCCTCCTCGAAGTGCACGTGTACCGGATGGCTCCAGCCCGTGCCGCCGGCCTTGATGTTCCACACTTCCAGGGTGCCGATGCCGCTGACTCCGGCGTCGGTCGGGCCGCTGGCCAGTTTGGTCGAGGCATTCAACCGGCGAGGGTCCATGTGGAAGCCGAAACCGCCATCGGTCTTGATCGTCCATGGCGCTTCATCGGTGCCGTCGGAGCGGCCGAAGATAAAGGTCCGGTGCAGCGCCTTGGCGAGCAAGGCCTTGTCGGCAGCGTTGTCGCGATGGATCTTCAGCGGAATCATCACCATGCCTTCGGCCTTGCCCGGTTTGGCCGGCTCGTAGGCCGCCGGGTTCATCGACAGATCCTGACCGGTATAAGCCTTGACGTTGAGTTGCAGAACCTTGCCTACCACCGGGTCGCCCCGGTCCCATTGCGGGCCTTTGCTGGTCTGCTTGATGACCGCCAGGTATTTCTCCGACAGCACGTCGGCCAGCGGGATCACTTCTTTCGGGCCCTTGCCGTCGTCCTGGGCCTGCAGGTTGACGAAGAACAGCTTGTCGCCCGGTTTGATGCCGTTTTTCGCAAAGTTGACGATGATGTCGAACCGCTCGGCGATGCCCTGAGTCGGCAGAATCGCGTTGTGGTTCTGTTTGTCGCCGTCGGCATCCAGGTCCATAGAGCCGTCGAACGGCACGCTGTGTTCCATGATGTTGCCGTCGTTGGCAATCATGTGGAACGGCACGCGGCTGTAGGACACACCGGAGTTTCTCGGTCCCTGGAACTCACCACTGGTGCCTTTGACTTCACGCACCAGCGCAAGCTTGAAGTAGCGCGACACCGAACCATTGAGGAGGCGGAAGCGATAACTGCGCGCCCGCACGTCGAGGGTCGGTTTCCACTGCCAGTTGACCAGCACCTGATCGCCGATGAAGCCGTCGGTGTTGAACGGGTTGAACCACAGCTGACCTTGCTGATCCCAGGCCTTGTCGGCGAACACCAGGTTGACGTCGTAGTCGCGATTGCCCCACGGCAAGGCGCTGCCACTGGGGAAACGCAGGTTGACGCCGTCGTTCACCGATTCGTTGCCACGGTCCAGGGCGCTGTAGTAATTCATCATCGCCGCGTTGCCCTTGTAGACGTTCTGCGCGGTGAAATCGAGCATGTGGTCGTGGAACCAGTGGGTGCTCATGGTTTCGCGCCAGTCGCCGCGAATCTTGATGGTGCCGTGGTCGCAGGTCTTTTTCGCAGGCTGAATATCGTTGACCCAGAGGGTTTCCCCCGGTGCGCACGGGAACGCCGCGCGTGGGTCTTCCGCCTTGGTGTTGATGCTGTCGTAGCCGGCGAGCTGGATCGGCCAGCGATAGTCGTAGTACTGGCCGGGAAAGAAAAATGCGTTGGCATAACCGTCGCTTTCCGCTGGCGCGTGGCCGTTGTGCTCGTGGGTGGTGATGGTGTGCAGACCGAAACCGCGGTTGGCGGAAGGGTCGATCGGCAAGCCGTTGTAGTGACGCATCAGCACCGGTTGCCCGTAGCGCACCATCAACAGTTTCGGCGGCAGCGTGCCGTCGAAGGTCCACACCGAATTGTGGTCCTGCACCGGCATCGCCGGGTGGAACCGTGGGTCGACACCCTTGGCCGTGCCATCGGTCGCCGGCACGCCCGCGACGTTGTGGTACAGACCACCAGGGCCGAACTCGCCGACGGCATAACCGTGCATCTGCCGACTGTCACGCAGGCCGCCGTTCAGCCGCGCACCGGTCTGCACGGTCTTGTAGGCGACTTGCGGGTAGAACTCGTTCCAGCGCTGATGGGCCCAGCCTTTTCCCGGTGGGCGGCCTTCGGCGGAGGAACCGATATGACGGTTGAGAAACAGTTCGATCTGCGCCTGCCAAGGGTTGCGGTCAACCACGTTGGCGTACTGGCTCGGAAATGGCGTGAGCCCCGGTTGACGCAGGAATGCATCCAGCGCCGTGCCGGGTGGCGCGCTGCGGGCGATGTTGTTCGGGTCTTGCGCCGGCGCCGGGCCGATGGCCGCAGGCGGGAAGCTCAACGGCGCGGCCGGTGTGGTCGGGTCGAGTTTTTCCGGGCCGAACTCTTCGAACAGCACCAGTTGCTGAGTGAACGGCTGCGCACCGTACAGCGGGCTCGGCTTGCCGTTGGTGGGGTAATTGAAACTGGTCTGGACGGTGGGCGGCAGGATGTTTTCCGTGCGCGTCGTGTTGCGCGTGCCTTTGACCCCGTCGGGCAGATCGAAAGAGTCTTCGTTGGCCTCGGGCATGGTCAGGATGGCGTTGAGCGCGCCGGCGCGGTCTGCGGGCTCGTCGTAATAGGCCGACGGGTCGGAGGCCTCCGGCTGATTTTCGTCGTCGATCGGGCTCGCTCGGACCGCGGTCATCTGGCCGAGGGTCAACATCAGAAAGACGCTCAGGGGCGTCAACAGGAACAGCTTTTTGGGGTCACGCATTGCTCTGTCCATCACCAGCCGCCTCATCTAAGGAAGGGGTGATGGTGTTTTGCAATTACCTCGCCAAAAAATCATTTCCAGTTGTAACAGGGACTTGGGAGCGCTGTTGCATTCCCCACTCCCCGGTGACCGGGGCCTGACACCCACTGCTGGGGGAAAGTTCACCCCAATTTACTGAATGAGCTGAAACGCCAGACGAACGGTGGTGCCCTCGCCTTCGCGGCTGTCCAGGCTCACGCCCCCGCCGAAGCGTTCCATGATCCGTTTGACCAGCACCAGCCCCACGCCGAGGCCGCCCTGCTTGGTGGTGAAGAACGGCCGGAAGGCCATGCTGCGCTGTTCCTCGTTCATGCCTTTACCGGTGTCGCTGAGCATCACGCTCACGCCACGGCTGTCGCTCGGTTCGAGGGTGATGGTCAGCGTGCCGCCCTTGTCCATGGCCTCCAGCGCGTTGGCCAACAGGCTGTTGAGGATTTGCGTGAGCTGGATGGGCTGGCTCAGCACCATCGGCGTCTGCTGGGGATGAAACACCACCTGCACGCCGGCCTTGGCGATCTGCTGCTCGAAGGCCATCAGGCTGTCGTGCAGCGCCGCCACCAGGTTCACCGGTTCCGGGTCGTCATTGAGCGGTCGCAACGATTGCAGCAGTTCGCGCACCCACTTCGACATGCGGTCGACCTGGCCGATGATGTCCTTGATGTTCTTCTGCGCCGGCCCCGCATCGAATTCCAGCGCCAGCTCGGCGCTGGAACGGATGGTCGCCAGCGGGTTGCGCAGGCTGTGAGCCACCGCCGATGACATCTCGCCCAGCGCGACAAAGGTTTCGTTGGCGATCAGTTGTTTTTGCTGGGCCGCCAGCAGAATCGCTGCCCGCCGCACGATCCAGTACAGCCCCAGATAAATCAGCCCGCCGCCCAGCGCGGTGGCCAGCCAGATCAGCGTCAGCCCGCGCTCCATGCGGGCGATCAGGTCTTTGGGCTCTTTATAGATCTCGACCATCGCCGTGACATTCTTGCCCTCGGCGTCGAAGAGCGGGATGTAGTTTTCGATGAAGATGTATTCCGGCGGCACCACGAACTTCTGTTCTTCACGGCCCTTGTCCACATCGTGATAACTCGCCGACACCGGAATCTTTTCATCGAACGCCCGGTCGAGGTCTTCGTCGGCATGAATACGCGTGTTGACCAGCGCGGGGTTGGTCGACCAGATCACGGTACGATCCGGCGCATAAATGTTGGCGAGGATCACGTCCGGCAAATGCTCGATGTGATCGAGAAATTCGCCCCGGGCGCTGGCTCGGGCTTGCGGGTCGACGTCGGGAAAGTTCTTGTCCTGGCGCGGGTCGAGCAATTCGCCCATGGTGCGGATATTGGGGATCGAGACGTGGCGCACTTCCGCCGACGCGATGGCCTGAATGAACTGCGCGGTCAGCAAGGCATCACGCTGCACGCTTTCTTCGATCACGAACCGTGTCGACACCGCCCCGAGCGCCACGGCCACGGTGCCGATCACTGCCATGCTGATCAATGAAAACCAGCGCAACAGGTTGAACGGCTGCTTGCGCGAGTTCAGCCGCTGGCTGCTCTCCTCGATCGGTAGCGATTTTGACTGCATGTTCATGGCGGCGACTTCCCGATACGTCCCTATAGGGTTATAGCCCACGGTTGGGTGTTTGCCCGGATCCGGGGGGTGAACGGCCCCACGTTCGGCCGATTTCCCCGTCATGCAAAAACCGCCAGGCGTTCATGCCCCCACAATCCCCAATGCTGGGGACAGTCGCCCTATCCGGGCTTGCGCCCTTTCCCCCCACGCCAAGCCGCGAACCCTTGCGCCACGGGCGTTTGCGGCCGGTTGGCCCGTCGTTGGTATGGAAGTTGTAAAGCCCTCTGCAACTGACCCATCCCCAAGGGGCAGGTACTTTGATAGAGGGATTAACTCATGCACCCTTTACTGTCCAAAACCGCGACCGTCCTGGTCGTGAGCGCCTTGGCCCAGGGCATTGCCCAGGCCGCTCTGTTCGCCGTCGATCCGGGTCCCTACACACCGGCCAATGGCGGTTTCGCCAGCTGGTATCAGGACACCCACGGTCGCACCCTGGATCTGTGCCTGTCCAAAGCACTCAGCTCCCGCGTACCGAGCACACCCGGCGCCCCGTCGTACATGTGCTCGCTGCTGCCGACCCCCGGCGTGTTCGATGACGCGCAGCCGATCGTGTTCCCCACCAACTTCCCCGATGAAGCGTTCTGGTTCACCGGCGAGACCTCGCTGGTCGATGCCGCGCGCGGAATCAACCTCGGTTATGTGAGTGCCGTCGAAGCCGCGTTCGCCGCCGAAGAGCCGGTGGAAGGCGATCAGGTGAGCTTTGCGCGGATTCGCATTCGCGTGGATGTGCCCACCGCTGGCACCTACGTCATCACCCACCCGTACGGCGTCGATGTGTTCAACGTCGATACCCCCGGTCGCCGCGCCATCAACATGACCCGCGACATCGGCATCGGCACTCCGAAAACCTACGACGGCGCGCTCAAGGGCGACATCGGTCCGTTCCTGCGCAGCGTCAACGGGCCGTACACCGAGACCAACCCGGTGAGTGGCGCGGCCGAGCAGTTTGTCGGCGACCCGAACCTCAACGAAGCCGTGACCGGCAGCCCGTTCAACACCAACTACGTGCGCATCGAAGGCCCGGGCGGCATTGACCTGCGCACCACGACCTTCGCCGTGTCCGGCAAGTTGTCGACGGTGGTGCGGCCGACCCCGCTGATCCCGCAGCGCAGCACCTACTCGCGCAAACCGGGTGACAGTGCGCCGGTGGCCCAACAAGACGTGTTCGTCCAGGCGCCACCCGCGCCGGGCACCGCCGCCATCACCAGCAGCACCCCGGTGGTGAACATGAAAGAAGCCGACAGCACCGGCAGCTGGTACGCGCAATCGGCGGTCAACCCGACCCTGCCGACCGTGCTGCAAGTGACTGCCGACAACCACCTGGCGATCGCCACCAGTTCGCCCACCACCCTGCCCATGACCCTGACCGACCTGGTGGTGATCCAGCGCGCCGAGTACAGCCTCAGTTCCGGGCAATTGACCGTGGTGGCCTCGACCAGTGACGAAACCTCGCCACCGGTGCTCACCGCCACCTCCGGCACCGGCGCCGCCATTGGTGCGCTGGGCGGTGACGGCGCGGTGAAAACCCTGGCCACCGGGATCACGCCGATTCCGCCGGCCAAGGTTCGGGTGACGTCGTCCAACGGCGGCAGCGATACCGAAGAAGTGGTCATCGTGCAATGAACGCTCACATGCCCAGATCCGCATCAGGAGGCATCATGAACAAGTGGCCACGCTTCGCGCTCAACGCGCTCGGGCTGACAATCTCGCTGACCGGCAGTGCGTTCGCGCAACTGGCCGCCGTCGATCCCGGCCCCTACACCTTCGCCACCGGGAAATTCCCGATGTGGTACCAGGACAACAACCTGCTGTCGATGGAGCTCTGCCAATCGCGCGCCGCCAGTTCGCGGGTGCCGGTCAGCACCCCGCCGGCGTACATGTGCACCCTGCTGCCGGAGCCGGGCGTGTTCGATGACACCCTGCCGATGGTGTTCCCCGACAACTGGCCGCCGGAAGCCTTCTGGTTCCTGGCTGAAACCGCGATCCCAAACAACGGTGCCGGTTTCGGCGTAGACGCCTACGTCGCAGGCATCGAAGCGGCGTTCGCCTCGGAGAATCCGGTCGATGGCGATCAGCAAAGCTTCGCGCGGATTCGTATCCGGGTGAACGTCCCGGTGGCCGGCACCTACACCATCACCCACCCGTACGGCGTTGAAACCGTCAACGTCACCACACCGGGGCGGCGGGCGATCAACATCACCAAGGACATCGGCATCGGCGCGCCGGGCAACTTCAGCGGTGCGCTCAACGGCGCCATCGGCCCGTTCCTGCGCAGCATCAACGGCCCGTACACCGAAGTGAACCCGGACACCGGCGGCATCGAAACCTTCGTCGGCGACCCGAACCTCACCGAAGCGGTGACCGGCAGCCCGTTCAACACCAACTTCCTGCGGATCGATGGTCCGTCGGGCGCCGGCTCGATTCAGACCAACCTGTTCACCGTCGCCGGCAAGGTCCTCGACAACCGTCAACAGACCCACGTCGCCATCGACCGCGCCACCTATCGCCGGACGTCGGCCGGTGTGCGCGCCGAGGTGTTCGCCAAGGCTGACAGCAGCACGACCCTGTGCTTCCGCGAAACCCTGGCGTTGCTGCCCGGCCCACCGCCAACGCCGTGCCAGACCAGTCTGCTGGGTGACAACAACGGGCTGTTCTTCGGCCAGCGCCTGGGCAACGGCACCCTGCCGTCGGTGGTGGTCGTGACCGCGACCAACCCGGCCGGCACCACCCGGCCGACTGCCGTCTCGGCCAAGCTCACCGACGTGGTGAAAATCCAGACCGCCCGCTACAGCTGGGCCAACCACAGCCTGCTGATCGAAGCCACCTCGACCGATGAAGTCGCGGTGCCGGACATGGTTGCCCAGGGCTACGGACGTCTGTCGAAAACCGGCACCCTGCAAAAAATCACCGTCGCCGACCTGACTCAGCCTCCAGCCACCGTCACGGTCAAATCCGCCGCCGGCGGCAGCGATACCGAGCCAGTCGTAGTGGTCGGTGCAGCACCGGACACCGGTGAGAACCAGGCGCCACTGGCCAACGCCGACACCGGCAGCACCAGCTTCGGCGTGCCGATCACCCTCAGCCTGTTGACCAACGACAGCGACCCGGACAACAACGTGCCGCTGACGATCACCGCGTTGACTCAACCGGCTGCCGGCCAAGGCACCGTCGCGCTGAGCGGCACCACCTCGGTGGTCTACACCCCGCCAGCCGTGGTGACGACACCGTTGACCACGACCTTCACCTACAAGGCGCAAGACAGCAAAGGCCTGGCCTCGGCCAACCCGGCGACCGTGACGGTGACCGTCGCGCCTAACCGGCCACCGACCGCCGTCGCCGACAGCGTCGCCACATTGGGTGTCGCGATCCCGATCAACGTCCTGGCCAACGACACCGATCCGGAAGGCAACACACCGCTGGGCGTCGCCAGCCTGACCCAACCGCCAGCAGGACGCGGCACGGTCAGCACCGACGGCACGGTGATCACCTACACCCCACCGGCCACCGTGACCACGGCCTTCACCACGACCTTCACCTACATCGCCCGGGACAGCTTCAACGCCCAGTCGACGCCGGCGACCGTCACGGTGCAAGTGTCGCCACGGCCAGCGGCGGAAACCTTCACGATCACCACCTCGACTGTGCAGGCCCGTTCCGGCGGCCGCTTCAACTGGGACTTCGCCGGCACCTCGTCGGTGACCACCGGCAACACCATCACCGTGCAGGTCACCACCCCGACCGGGCTGGTAACGCTGGGCACAACCACGGTACCGGTGACCGGACGCTGGCGGCTGACGCTGAACAACACGCTGGTCGTGCCATCAGCCAACCCGACCGCCACCATCCGTTCGTCCCAGGGCACCGTTCGCACCATCTCGGTGACCACGCTCTGAGCCCACGCCCCACCCGACCCACACCGCCTGGCGCGGGGTGGGTGGGGCTGACTCAGCCGCGATTCCGGATTTGAGCAACACACAACACAGGACAACGCCATGAACACGCCGACCGCCGCCCTGCTTTGCCTGCTCGCCCTGTGCGTCAGTGCGGGCGTGCGCGCCGACGACCTGATGGAAAACGATGACCTGGCGCCCAACAGCGCCGATCTCGGCGAACTGCCACCCCCCGTGGGCCAGCAAGCCCTGATCGACCAGAACGGCCAGGTCAACCTCGCCCTGCTCTCGCAGAACGGTCAGTCGCTGCTGGGCAAGATCGTGCAGTCGGGCAGCAATCAGGAGGCGTACATCCTGCAACAAGGCAGCGACCTGATGGCCTTGATCACGCAAAACGGCTCCGGCAACGCCGCGTCCATCACGCAAACCGGCAGCCACAACCGTGCGCAGATTTCGCAAAACGGCAACAACAACGACGCCAGCATCGAGCAGGCCGGCACGGGGCTGCAAAGCGCCGTGACCCAGTCGGGCAACGGCATGAGCGTTTCGGTCAAGCAATATCGCTAAGCACTGCAATCATCGGAGAGTTCATCATGTTCAAACTGACGCCCCTCACCGCCGCCATCCTGGTCATGATCAGTGCCCAGGCCATGGCCGACGACAGCCTTTCCACCCAGAGCCAGTTCGGTACGGCCAACATCGCTGATGTGAAGCAGACCCAGGCCCCGTTCAGCACCGCGACCCAGACCCAACTGGGCCAGGGCAACAACGCCGCCGCCGTGCAGGACACCGCCACCAGCGTCATCACCCAGGACGCGGTCGGCGATTACAACGCCGGTTACGCCGAGCAGCTTTTCGAAGACAACAGCACCATCACCCAACAACAGGTCGGTGCCTTCAACACCACCCACGCCAGCCAGTCCCTGGGTTTCGGCGCCGGCAACCAGGCCCTGCAACAACAGCAAGGCACCGGCAACTTCTCGTTCGTCTACCAAGACTCGCAGAACGGCAGCGAAGGCAAGACCTTCCAGTTCGGCGACAGCAACGAAGCCAACATCGAGCAACTGTACGAAGGCACCGGCAACAGCTCGGTGATCACCCAGTACGGCACCGCCAACTACGGCACCGCCGAACAAGTGCTGCACAACGGCGGCCAGATCGGTATCAACCAGGCCGGCGAAAACAACTACGCCTACGGCGACCAGCGCAACGGCACTGGCGGCAACATCACCATCAACCAGTTCGGCAACCTCAACGGCACCGAAATCTGGCAAGACTCGCAACTGGCCAGCCAGGCCACCGTCAACCAGTACGGCGACAGCAACGAAACCGTGGTCGACCAGAGCTTCGGCGAAAACAACACCGCCGCCGTCACCCAGGTCGGCAACACCAACGCCATCTATGCCGACCAGTTCGAATCGGTCAACTCGACCCTGGCGCTCTATCAAGTCGGCAACGGCAACGTGCACTTCACCTACCAGAACGGCGACAGCCACACCCTCAACGCCACCTCGGTGGGCAATGACAACAAGGTCTACGCCAGCAACTGGAAAGGCCCGCAACTGGGCGGCCAGTTCGGCAGCAGCCAGCGCGCCACCGTCACCCAGGCCGGCAACGGCAACATCGCCAGCTTCAAACAGGACGGCATCGGCCACATCATGACCACCAACCAGACCGGCACTGGCAACAAGACCACGGTCAGCCAGGCGGATTCCTACAACGAGCTGTACTTCGATCAGAACGGCAGCGACAACATCCTCATCGCCGACCAACGCGGCACCACCAACCTGGTTCAGGGCTCCTCGAACGGCTCGGGCAACAGCGCCGAATTCGATCAATCCGGCACCGGCAACCAGGCCTACACCGCGCAGCTGTATGGCAGCGACAACATGATCACCGTGAAACAGGCGGACACCATGAACGTGGCGTATGTAACCCAGGGCGGCACCGGGAACATTGCCAATGTGGATCAGAGCGGGATGACGCAGACCGCGACGATTCAGCAGTTCGGGTCGGCTAACCAGGCGACGGTGTTGCAGCAGTAAGGGTTGGGTAAAAAAAAACCGCGATCCCCGGGTGAGGGATCGCGGCTTTTTTATGCCAGCAGGACGATTCAGCCTTCGCTGCTCTTCACGACAGAAAACATCATGCCTGTGTGATCACCCGTCCTCGCCGAGTATTTGAGGTCGCCTACCCGACGCTCGACTGAATCTTCAGAATTGAACTTCACAATGGATTCATGGAATACCTCCATCACCATCTTTTTGTTCTCCTCCACCGGAATGTCAGGATTGAGTGCCTCGGTGGTCGCCAACAGAACAGTCAACATACGAAGCTGCTCCACCTCCTCCTCGTTTGGAGAGATATTGATGATGATCAAGTCGACGTTGCCGTCATCCTTGTCAAGGGTTCCCATCATCGTCAGGTCCTGGCTGAAAATGTAATTGAACACTCCCGTAACGCCGGTTGTGTCGACATCAAAGTCGGCGGCTTTGTATTCTTTTTTGTATCGACCAATAGCGGCGTTGAATGCGTCATGAAACTCGTCGACGCTCAATCCCATGGAAGTCGCAGAAGGTGAAGCGTCCCGGTTGGCGCTGGCGGAGACGCCGCCCGACCCGCCAAAGCCTGCGGCCTGCTGAACCTTGGTGGAGGTATAGGTGAGAAGAGCGAAAGACGCTCCACTCATGACCAACCCTGCCAGGAACAGGCTGAACCGGCTGGGGATCCGACCGGTTTTTCTGTCCCTGAAAAGCTTCGGCGCTATCACACCAACCACCCCAATCAAGGCGAACGTCACGGTAAACAACAGCGCCAGCGCGAACAGTATGAGCACTTATTCATTCCTTTTGATTTGCACACTGAAAGTGATGGCATTCTAACGTCACCCATGGGTAAAAGCCCATGGTCGCGTCCTACGGAAAAACGGAACGTTTTCAGAAGCTTCGGGAATTTTCTGACGAGTTCTGGCGGTTGGCCGTCGGAAGTGCAGGCTCTAGGATTTGCCGGGACAACTTGATCCCCATGGAGCTTGGCCCACATGCAATTCATCCAGACAGCGACGACAGCGATACCTTTCGACCCACTGTGCCCGGTGGTTTCGGATCTTGATCCCGAGGAGCAGGCTGCGAGTTATGACCGTTGGTTTCGGGCCGAAGTACAGGCTTCTCTCGATGATCCGCGTCCGAGCATTCCGCATGACCAGGTGATGGCCGAGATATATGCCTTGATGGAATCGATGCGCAAAAGGGCTGATGCTAATTGAGATGAAATATACGACTTATAGCGGCTCGAGCCTTCTTGCCGTCTGCCTCGTACAGCCCCTGTAACAAAGCCTGATCGGTTAACCGATGGAGGCGAAAATGGTTGTAGAAGGCTTGCCCCAATCGCTGGTTATCAAAAGAGCCCATTTCCCACAGACCCAAGAATTCTGCATAAGCTGCGCTGTCGATTTCCAGTGGTGGTGAAAGGTCCATGCGCTCCTCAAAAATAGTTAGTCGTCAGGAAGCAGTAGAGTAGCCAAAATCGGCATTGCGCTTTTCTACTTTTCACCTTGCCAACGCAAAGCACTCACCCCGCCTCATGCTTTCTTCGTTTGTCCTCCATCAGGGCCGACATTTCAGCCATCACCTGTTCATTCGGAATGCTGGGTCGTGGGTCATCGATTGAAGCCTGTATTTTGGCAATCAACCAGCGGTCGTAGCTGGCGGCCTGCTCTTCGCTTTCAAAGTCTGAAACGATTGTGGATATCAGGGGATCCATGGTGACTCCAGTTTGAATGTGAAAAACGCGACCCGTTGCTGGGCCGCGTTTTTTATTGGGGATGTGCTGGATCAGCCCTTCAGTTCGACGTGATCCAAGGCCTGATTTACGGCCAATTCACCCAGCATGAGGATCTGTGCGATGCCCAGGGCGGTCTTGCGGTGGGCGGGGTCTAGGGTGGCGGCGAAGTTGTTGAGCATTTCGCTGGCGGAGCCCAGAGATTCGCAGGCGTTGGCGAGCAGGGATTCGGTGTTGTAGGCCGGGTTGGCGAGGTACATCGGGGCGGGTTCGTTGGCGCTGCCCATGATGTGGGCGCCGGGGCAGAGGTAATGATCGAGGGCGCGTTCGGCGGCTTCGTGGAGTTTTTTGGAGTGGGTGGAGGTGTATGGGGAGGTTGGGTCGCTTTCGGGGTTGGCTTGGGTTTCGGGTGGGTTGGGTGTTGGTTTTTTCATGGTCATTTCGTCCTCATTGATGGTTGCAGCCGGCCCAATCGACTTCCAGGAAGAATGGGTGGCAGCTGTACGCGGGCTGGAAATCCGGGGAGAACGCGACCCGGCAGACATAAATGTCTCCCGCGCACAGCCGCCATAACAGCGTGCACACAATGAAGGTGCGCAAGCATACGTTATGAAAAGCGATTTCGCTTTCTCACACATCCGGGTTTCCAGACCCGATCGCTGAATTGGCAGCGACCGAAACAGGCTAGAGCCCGCGCTTCCGACGGACAACCTGAAAACCTTGTGGGAAGGATCGGCAAAACAGACACAACTTTTAAACATTCGAGAATGGAACGCGGAGCGTCCCGGGCTGCATTCCCACGCGGAGCGTGGGAACGATCAAAGCAAAAGCAGTCCGCTTTCTGCTTTCTGCTTTCTGCTTTCCGCTTTCCGCTTTCCGCTTTCCGCTTCTCACCACTCAACACAATGAGCGTTAGCTCGAGTAAAGCTTTTGACGTACTGGCCCCTTCGGCAGGCTGAGTGGAGGGATTCATCCGGGGGTGGGAGCGCAGCGACCGTGCGGCGAAGCCGCATGCATCGAGAGGAGGTGCAGCGAAGCAAACCGGAGGCGATGCCCCCGGATGAATCCCGGAGCGAAGGAACCCCGAGCCCCAGCGAGGGGCCGAACGCCGGGGCCCAGACCTTTTGGTTCCTTTTGGGGCGTTTGCCAAAAGGGACTCGCCGTAAGGGCGAAACCGCCAGCAGCAACACCCAAAAAAACGGATATTCACCCAAACCACCCATAGAACCTGGTCGGCCCAAAGGCCGCCAAGTTCACTCAGCCTCCGGATCCACCTTGTTCTGAGTCAAATACCGATTCAAAACATCATCCTGCGAAGGCGTAGAAGCATCCCCCGCCACCTGCCACAACCGCCGCTCAATCCCCTGCGCCACCATATGCCCCACCGCCGCCTCAATCGCCGAAAGCACACACAACTGCGCCGGCTCATTAGTCGTATACCCGACCTCAGCCTCAAGCAACTTCTTGAACTCGATAAACTTGAAAATCCCCGCACTGCGCGCCACCGAATAAATCGTCTTGCTCGTCATCACATTCGCCAACACCTGCCCGCTACGCACATCCACCGCGCGCAAATTCACAGTCACCTGATCCACCCGATACTCACGGGACAGATCAATCCCCAGATACCGCGCCCCTTCCCCACCGCTACGCACGTTAGTGTCATAAGCGATGATCCCGCCCTCAAGCATCATGTTCGCCGCCTGCAACGGTGGCAGCTCACCCTGAATGTTCACCGGCGTATTCGGCTTCTTCTGCGAAGCCCGAATGATCTTGCGTTCAGTCAGCAGGTTCTGCAGCCCTTCCCGTTCGAGCACCACAAACCAGCCGCTGGCCTGCATCGCGTCCATCAACATCGACGCCGCGCCCTGGGTGACGCTGGTGGAAAAGGAACTGGCCGGCGTCGGTTTGTACTGCCCGGTCTGGTCACGGAAGCCGTACACCACCGCCATCAGCCGGCCCTTGGGTCGCGGCATTTTCAGCAAGTCGTAATAAGTGGAGGCCCTGGGGGTCAGGGTCGGGGTATCGGTGTCCTGCTCGGCCGGCATCGGCTCGCGCAGACTGCACCCTTGTAATGCTGCCAACATCAGCCCTAGCGCTATTATTTTTTTCATGTCCATCACTCCCCGGAACCGTCATCCCGTCATGGGTTGAGGCCGTTCACCTGAATTTCGGAAACTTCGCCGCTCGCTCGGTCGGTCACTTCAATCGTGAGTGCCCCCGAGTCATCAACGACGTTGACGATAAAAGCGTCGGTGGACAGGCTCCCCGTGTTGCCGGTGGAGATGTTGTCCAGCAGTTGCCCTAGCAACCGCGACTGCAATTGACTGGTGAAACGTTCGAGCGCCGAAGTGCCGGCCACCGTCGAGCGCTTCTTGAGATCCGGATCGTCGTGGTCGTTTTGCGCCTGGGCGTTGTTGAGCAGCCAGGTGCCGTTGAGCGGGTTGCCGCCGAACGACGGGTTGACCGGCGTGTAGACCAGTTCGGTGGCCTGGACGGCAGCGGCGCTGGCAAGCCCGATCAACAACCCCGAGATCCAGAATCCGCTGCGCCGTGAGAACGTTGTCGTGTTCATAGTTCGTCCTTCTCAAGGTCGGTGGTGTCCTGCAACAAGGCTTCCAGCTTGCGCCGGACGACCTCCAGTCGAACCGAGTCGGCGGCCTCGTAGGCCTCGTCCTTCAGTTCCACAGTGTTCGGCGGCAGGAAGCGCCGATACACCAGGCGTTGTTGATATTCGACGGTCACAAGGCTGCCCCAGCGTGCGTCGGGGCGCTCGCGCACCACCAGGTTGAAATCCATGCGGCTGGTGTCGCGCAGGCGCTCGCTGAACGAGTAGTAAAAGTCGTGGCCGATGTGCGAGATCGTGTCGTCGACGATGAAGCCCATCATTTCGTCTTCTTCGCTGGCGCTGGCGAAAGACGCCACGGCCGCGAGGATCAACGCGCACCACCATTTCCGGCTCATGGCTGCAACGCCTGCGGCAGCGCTGACTGGCCTTTTGCAGGGCCGTTGGTGCCATCAAGAAAGGCTTTCTCGGCCACGAACTGCCAGTCCGAATAACGCTGCATGCCTTCGAAATCCGACCACTGCGACGGGAAGTCCGCCTGCTTCAACGGCACCTCGGTGGAGGCACTGTTGATGCCGGTGATGCGTCCATCGAAACCTCGTTGCAGCGCCCATTCGCCACCGCCGATCGGGTCCGGATAGAGCTGACGCAGGTGGTGGCGGGCTTCCGGAAAACGTTCGTCCTGCAGCAGGTCGACCAGCTCTTTCGGGTACTGCGCCAGGCCCGGCGAGCTGCGGTAGTAGCTGCGCAGCGCCTGGGCGTACTGGGTGCCGACCCACAGCAGTTGCTTCTCGCGATCGCGGCGCGACACGGTCGACCACAGCTCGCCGGCGCTGGCCAGGCCCATGCCCATGATCACGATCAGGAACAGCACGCCCAGGTAGGTGAACCCACCCTGCTCCACGTGCTTACCACTCGGAATACTGGCTGCCATCACGCGCCCTCCCGGTAGCTCCGCTCTTGATGTCGGCAACGCCGCCCGCCACGCCGTCCGGCGGAGCGATCAGCACCCATTGGTCATTGCGTTCGGTGATCGGGTCCAGTGGCGCGTTGCGCAGGTAACGGGTTTCCACCAGTTGTTCGATGGAATCGGGATAGCGCCCGGTGTCGCCGTAGTAGTGATCCAGCGCCTCGCGCATGGCCGACAGGCTCTGGTGCAACGTGGTCTCTTTCGAGGCCTCGAGGCTGTTGAAGTAGCGTGGCAAGGCGATGGTCATCAGGGTCGCGATGATCGCCATCACCACCATCAGCTCGAGCAAGGTAAACCCCTTTTCCCGGCGCATGAGAATCACCACTCGCGGTACGCGATGCCGTTGAGGCCTTTACCCCGGGCGTGGGAGTAGACGTCGAACACGTCCTCGCCATCGCGCGGGTTCTGGGCCGAACTGTTGTAGGCCCGCAGGCCCCAACCGCCGTTGTCGTCACGCTTGGCCGGCACCAGCGGATCCCGCGGTATCCGGCGCAGAAAGTAGAACTTCGCACCCTTGGCACTGCGCACGTCGCGCACGCCTTCGACCAGCACTTTCAGGTTCGGCGGATAGCCGCTGCTGTTCAGGGATTTCTCGATGTAGCCGGCATCGAAGGCACGCTTGTAGGCGTCGATGCCATCGCGAATCTGATACAGCGCGGTGCGCAGTTCCTGCTCCTTGCCACGCCGTACCAGGGTCTCGGTCAGCGGCGCGGCCATGCCGGCCAGCAGGCCGATCAGGGCCAGCGTCACCACGACTTCGATCAAGGTAAAACCGCGCTGGGAGGCGTTCATGATCAAGGCTTCTCGACGGTAACGTGAGTGGTTGCCACGGCCGCTTCACCGACTGCACGAGGCTGCGCGGCAGGCGCTGGCATCGTGTAGTTCTGCGAACGGTCCGGCGCCTGGATGTGCATGCTGGTTTCGGTGCCGGTCGGGAATTCCATGTCCGACGGGCTCTGGTACGGCAGGTTGCGCACGATCCGTGGGGTGATCGAGAGCACCAGTTCCGATTTGCCGATGGTGTCCTTGTTGCTGCCGAACAACCGGCCCAGACCCGGAATGTCGCCGAGGCCCGGAATCTTGTTGCCGGTGGCGCCGTGGTCGTTGCGCATCAGGCCGGCAAGGATCTGGGTTTCGCCGTCATGCAGGCGCAGCGAGGTCTGGGCGTTGCGGGTGTCAACCTGCACCGGGATCGTCCCCTGGCGGGTCGGCTCCAGCGGCGTGGCGTTACTCACTTCCAGGGCGATCTTGATCGCCACTTCGTTGTTCAGGTGTACGGTCGGTTGCACTTCGAGCTTCAGACCGACGTCGAGGTAGGTCACGCTTTCAGTGATCACCGGGCCTTGAGTCGAAGGCACCGAGGTGGCGCTGATGATCGGCACCCGCTGACCGATGTGGATGCGCGCCTGTTCGCGGTTGCTGACGCGGATCACCGGGCTGGCCAGGGTGTTGATGTCGTTGTCCTGCGCGTTGATCTTGGCTTGCGGCGACGGCGAGATCGAAATCCGGCTGGAGTTGATGCCTTTCAGTTGATCGAGAAGGGTCACCGCCGAACCGTCGCTGTTGACCACACCGAAGGTGTTCGGCCATTGCAGGCCCAGATCGAGAATGCGCTGGGTGGCGACCTCCATCACTTCCACTTCCAGCACCACTTCGGGGTTGGACTGGTCTTGCGATTGCAGGAGTTTCTCGGCCATGCGCACGGCGTCTTCGGTGTCGCGCATGGTCAGGGTGTTCAGGCGCTCGTCGACGAACACGTCGCGGGTCTTGAGCATGGTCTTGATCATGTTCAGCGCGGTGTTGGCGTCGATGCTGGTCAGGTAGAAGGTGCGCATCACCAGCTCTTGATAATCCTTCAGCTTCTGCGGCGAGTCCGGAAAGATCAGCAAGGTGTTTTCGTTCACCACTTTCTGGTGCAGCTGGTTCTGTTGCAGCAGCAGTTGCACGGCGTCTTCGATGCGCACGTCACGCACGAAAATCGTGGCTTTCATGTCCGGACGCAGGTCCTTGTCGAAGATGAAATTCAGGCCGGCGACCTGCGACAGCACTTCGAAAATGGTCTTGAGGTTGGCGTCGCGAAATTCCAGGGTCACCGGGCGATCGAGCCGGGTGCGCAGTTGCGGGTACTGGATCACGTTGCGGCTCTGCACCAGCCGGATGTTGCCTTGCAGTTCCAACGCACCGTCGTTCTTCGGATCGAGTTCGAGGATCTGTTTGACCTGGCGGTCGGCGCCGTAGATGTCGCCCCGGCGCAGGTCGCCACGGGCCAGTTCAAGTTTCTCGTCCATGCTGCGCAGGTAATCGAGCTGGCGCAGGGCATCCTGAGCGCGGCGGTTGTTCGGCTCGATGGTCAGCACCCGGCTGTAGGCGGTGCGGGCCGAAGCGAAATCGCGGCGGGCGCGGTCGGTGTCGCCGGAGGTCAGCAGCGCGGTAATGGCTTTGGCCCGTCCGCTGTTGAGCAGCAAATGCAGTTCGGTGTCGCGAGGATCTTCGCGCAGGCCTTCTTCGATCCGGGCCAGCCCGGCCTCGTATTGACCCTGCTCGATCAGGTCGGAAGCCTCCTTGTTGGCGACCTGCGCGGAACTGCACGCGGCCAGCCCGGCACAAAGGCCGAGGCTCATCAGCAAACGGGATCTGTTCATTGCGTACTCCCCACAGACAAGGTCTGCGACAAATGCAAAGGCAGGTAGACCAGGCTCAGTTCCACATCGGAAATCGCCGCAATCTTCCAGGTGTCGTCGATCACATCCCCGCTGCGCACGACGTAGATTTTCTCGCCGTCCTGCAAGAACACCTGCAGGTCGCTGCGGTCATGCAGCCTGCCGACGAACTGAAACGGCACCGGTGGCAGGCTCGGGGCTTGCACCACCGGGGTCGGGTTGATCGCTTGTTCGGTGACCGTCGCCAGGGTCGGCGCGGCCTTCCAGGATTTGCTCGCAAACAGGTCGCCGGCCGGGCTCAGGTCCTTGATCGGCGCCGCATTCGCCTTGGCGCTGCTGGCGGGCAAGGCGCCACGGGCGCTGGCTTTGGCCGGGCTGGCCACGGCGACCTCGGTCGAGTCCGCCTCGTCGCTCGGCGAGAAATATTCCGGCAACCAGGCCAGCGCCGCCGCCACGCCGAAGAACGCCACCCAGCCGGTTATGCGTTTGGTGTCCATCACGACCTCGACAGGTAGAGGGTCATACGGATCCGGCCGCTGAGGTCGGTGTCGGCAATCTTCTTGCGTTGAAACTCGACGTCTTCCACCACCACCGCCGGCAACTGGCCGAGCAAGGCGTGCAGGAAACGGCGCAGTTGCGGGTAGCTGCCGCGCACCGGCAACAGGATCTGGTAGCGCGCCAGATGGGTCTTGGGATCGACGCCGAGGGCGTATTCGCCGCGCGCCAGGGTGATGTGCTCCTGCGCAGCCAACGCATAGATGCGATCGATGGCGACGGTGGCTTGCGGCTGGGCCGGCAGCTTGTTGCGGAAATCATCGAGCTGACGCTGCGGCACCACCGGCGGCGCGATGCTACCGTCCTCGACCTTGGCCAGGTATTCGGTGGCTTCCTGGGTTTGCTGGCTGAGCTGTTGCAGCGATTGCCAGCCCGGCAGCAAACCGCCGAGTGCCCAGGCAACCGTGACCAGCAGCAGCGCCAGACCGGCCAGGCCCGGAACACCGAGGCCTTGCAGGTATTCGTGAACGATCAGTCTAGGGATTCGCATCGCCTATCTCCCAGGTCGCCGACAGGTTGAATTGCACCGGTTGCTCCGGCGATTTGACGACGATTTCGTGGCTCAGCAGCGACACGTCGGACAGCTCGTCACTGGCCTCCAGCCGTTTGTGGAAATCCAGCATCGCTTGCAGATCCCGCGCCTCGGCGCTGATCCGCACCTGGCCCTTGCGGGCATCCGGGGTCAGGGTCAGCAAGGCGATGTCGTCGCGCGGCATGGCTTCGAGCATGGCGAACAGGCGCTCCCAGGGCCGGCGCAGTTGCTGCGAGACCTTGCGCATTTCAGCAAGGTTCTGCGCCTGCTCGCGGGTTTCCGCCGAGCTCAGCGTTGTTTTGCTGCCGCTGTCGCCGGTGAGCTGGCGCTGGGTGTGCTGGAGATGACCTTGCTGCTGCTCGGCCTGATCACCGAGGTGCTGCTGCACGCCGAAGCACACCAGCGCGAGCAACACACCGCCGCCGAGCAGGCTCCAGCCCAACGGGCCGGAACGCGGACGAGGCTGGAAGTCGAGGTTCAAGGCGCGCATGTCAGGCCACCGCCCGGGACATGACGTACAAGGCGTCACGCACGGTCATCGAGTCGTCTTCGAGGGTGCGCAGGTGCACCCCCGCCACATCCGGTTGCCCATCGAGGCGCGCCGGGGCGTGCAGATAAACGTTGAAGGCGCGTTCGCTGGTGGAGGCTTGCAGTTGCCGTTCGCGGCCGATCAGCGCGCTGAGTGCCGTATCGCTGTCGCTGCCGCCCACCGAACGCACCGACGACCAGCGCCCTTCCCTTGCCAGCAGCAACACGCTGCGTTGCGGTTCGGCGACGATGAACAGGAAGTCGCCAGCGTCGAGGCTTTTGTCGAAGCGGTTGAACGCGGTCATCAGGTACGGCTGCACCGAGCGCAGGCGCAGGCCGCGACCCGTGACCAGCGTGCGCAGGCGTTCCAGCAAATCCTGCGGCAAGGCACTGGCGATCCGGTCATGCCCGGCCGGCTCGGCCGAAAGCACCAGGCTCCACGGTTGGGTCGGGGCGCCGAACAGGTCTTCGAAGCACAGTTGGGCGAAACCGCGCAGTTCGTCAGGGCTGCTGATCTGCTCGCTCCATGGCACCAGACAGAAGCGGCTGAAGTGGCCGGAGATCACCACGCTCAGCTCGGCACCGGTACGGGTGTGTTCGCCGAGCAGACGGTCGAGGGTGTCCAGCGCCACCGCGTAGCTCTGGAAGCTTTCGTCGATGTAGCCGACGCTGCCCAGCCACAGGGTGTCGCTGCCCCGGCGCTGGCCGAGGCCGACACCGCTGGCGCCGAGCACGGCGATAAATTGATCACGCGATAAAAGTGACACGATTGATCTCCTCCAGCGTGGTCCGACCGTGCTCCACCAGCTCCAGCGCCGATTCGCGCAACAGGCGCAAACCACGGGCGCAGGCCAGGGCTTTGATCTGGGTGATGGGTTGGCGCTCGACGATCATCTGGCGCAGTTCGTCGTCCAGGTGCAGCAGCTCGGCAATCGCCGTGCGGCCGCGATAGCCGCTGCCCCGGCAGTGGCCGCAGCCCTTGCCGTGGACGAAGTGGTAGTGATCGACTTTCTGTGGATCGAGGCCCGAAGCGCGCAGCTCTTCATCGCTCGGGTCGACCGGCGTGCTGCAACTGCTGCACACCAGCCGGATCAGACGCTGGGCGAGAATCGCGTTGAGCGCCGAGACCAGGCTGTAGGGGTCGATTTCCATTTGGGTGAAGCGGCCGATCACGTCGAACACGTTGTTGGCGTGGATGGTGGTGAACACCAGGTGACCGGTGAGCGCCGATTGCACGGCGATCTGCGCGGTGTCCGGGTCGCGGATCTCGCCGACCATGATCTTGTCCGGGTCGTGGCGCAGGATCGAGCGCAGGCCACGGGCGAAGGTCAGGCCTTTTTTCTCGTTGACCGGGATTTGCAGCACGCCGGGCAGCTGATATTCCACCGGGTCTTCGATGGTGATGATCTTGTCCACGCCGTGGTTGATCTCGGTGATCATCGCGTACAGCGTGGTGGTCTTGCCGCTGCCGGTGGGGCCGGTCACCAGCACCATGCCATAGGGTTCGGCAGCCAGGCGACGCAGTTGGCGCAGGGTTTCGTCTTCAAAGCCCAGCGCCTGAAGCTGCACGCCGCAGACCTTGTCGGCCAGGTCCTGTTTATCCAGCACCCGCAGCACCGCGTCTTCGCCGAAGATGCTTGGCATGATCGAAACGCGAAAGTCGATCTGCCGGCCGCTGATGCCGATCTTGAAGCGACCGTCCTGAGGCACGCGTTTTTCGCCGATGTCCAGCTCGGCCATGACCTTGACTCGCGAGATCACCTGCTCGGCGAACTCGCTGCCCTGGATCTTGCCGATGTTGTTCAGCACGCCGTCGATCCGGTACTTGATCACCAGGCCCTGGCCGGTGGTGCCGAGGTGGATGTCGCTGGCGTGCATTTTCAGCGCGTCGTACAGGGTCGAGTTGACCAGTTTCACCACCACGCTCGAGTCTTCGCTGATGCTGGTCAGCGACAGGCTTTGCAGGGTGTCGGTCTCGCTGCCGGCGTCGGCCTGGGCGTTGAGCGATTCGACGGCGTGGAAGCTTTCTTCGTGGCGGGCCAGATAGGCCTTGAGGTCGTCGGCGTGAACGAGATACAGCGGCGCGCCGTGCAGGCATTCGTCGATCCAGGCCAGGCGCGACGTGTCGAAGGGGTCGGCGAACACGCCGATGACTTCGTCGTTGTGGCGCAGCAGGATGAATTCACGTTTGAGGCATTGCGCGAGGGTGACCCGGTCAAACACCGGGGTCGCCAGAAACAGCGTGTCGGTGTCGAGCACCGGGTAATGCAGGGTGGCGCCGAGGTTGGCAATGAACGGCATCGGCGCCAGTTCGCAGAGCACGGCCAGTGCATCGAGCACCCGTTCCCCGGAAGTGGTAGCCCGTGCCCGAGCCTGGGCCAGTTGCTCACTGGAAAAGCGTGGCGGGGTCTGTGCCTCCTGCGGAGGATTGACCGACAGCGGTTCGACGACAACGGACAGACGATCCATGGCTTGCTCTCCAACACCCGGGGCTTGAGGCCCTGACGGCGCGGGAGGCGAATTCGGCGAGTGCCGGAACGTCTATCGCGCCATTACTCCCCGGTGAGCATTTGATCGTCGTCCGGTGCCATGGCCTCCGACCTGTTTCGTCGGCGGTCCGCCAGCACCCAACTGCCATCGTACAACTGCAACGGGAAGCTCTCGGTCCTGCTCTGGCGTCGTTCGACAAAGCCTTCGGATGGGCTCGCACCGGGTTTCGCTTCGCGCTGGATCCCCAGAAGGTCGCAGACAGCTCGGGCAAGTTCCGCCAAAGGAAACGGTTTGAACAGGATGTGACTGACCCCCAGTTGCCGCGCCCGCTCACAGACTTCAGCGGTCGGGTGACCCGTTATCAGCACGAAATGACACGTCCTGTTCTGGCGAACCGCGTCGAGCACCTCGAACCCTTCCATATCGGGCAAGCGGTAATCGAACACCAGCACGTCGGGGGCGAAAGTCTCGGCCTGGCCGATTCCGTCTGCGCCGTCATGTGCAATCCGGACTTCCAGCCCTTGCGCCGACAGATAATCCTGAAGGTTCTGTGCAAGCAGCTGTTCGTCTTCGACAACCAGTACTTTGTTAACCAAGGTGGACTCCCTGAAACCTCAAGTGCCGGCAATTGAAATTCAATGACCCGAACCTGCTGGAGTGCGCCTCACAAGAGGTAACGCACACTTCATGCCAGGCTGAGTGCCGGTATTTTTTTGTCTTCATGTCCTTGAATTGAATGGAAATGCCCGCTCGTCCCGGTACCCCGTTCCCCAGAAACGGGGAAGCACCTGAATGGGCATCGAAGCCATTCCCCACTATTGGGGGGGAACCTTCAGTCGTCGTCAATTCGTTCGATCCTGTTCTCTGCCCGTAATTGCGCGAGCACCTGACGACGAGCCTGGGTCTGTTGCTGTCGGGCGAGGTACGCCCTGACTGTTTCCAGCCCTTGCTCCTCTGGGACATCGGCCGCCTCCTTGTGGTTCTCGACAAAAATCAAATGCCAGCCGAACGGTGTGCGCACCGCCGTGCTGACTTCGCCAGGCTTGAGAGCAAAGGCCGCCGTTTCAAACGCCGGCACCATCTGCCCACGGGCGAAATACCCCAGATCCCCGCCCTGGCTGGCGGTGATATCTTCCGATCCCGATTGAGCGACGCTAGCAAAGGTTTGCCCCCCTGCGATAGCGGCACGCAACTCTTCTAAGCGTAGCCGCGCCGCTTCAACCGTGGCGGCATCGGCATCGCCGGCAACCTTGATCAGAATGTGCCGGGCCTGGACCTGCTCCGGCGCGCCCATTTCAGCGCGGTGTTCTGCAAAAAACGCCCGCACCGTTTGCTCGTCCGGGGCCTGGACTTTAGTCAGCTCGGCGAACATCCGCTGCGCCGCCAGTTCGCGGTGGGTGTACTCGGTGAACGAGGCCTCATCGAAACCGGCGTCCTGCAGACGCTGGAGGAATTTATCGGTGCCGCCGATGGCGGTGCGGGTCTGCTCGACCTGTTCGCGCACGGCTTGCGCATCGATTTTCACCCCGCGCTTGCGCGATTCCTGCCAGAGCAGTTCCTTGTCGATCAGCGTGTCCAGTGCGGCCTGACGCAGTTGCTTATAGGCCTTGGGGTTGCGGATGCTCGCCACGGCGCGGCCCTGATCTTCCAGGTATTCGGCGAAAAAGCGTTCCAGGCGAAACTCGGAAATCGCCTCGCCGTTGACCCGGGCGGCCACCGGTTCATTGTTCGCCAGCGCCACCGGCAACCAGCATGTCAGCAGCAAACACAGGGTTTTGAGCTTCATGATCAGGGCCTCCGGTCAGGGCGTGGCAATAATCGGTTTGTAGGGAGCGACCAGATAAAAACGCTGGTCGGGCAAGTCAACGGTGACCACGTGCGCCCCGCTCAGGCCCAATCGTCGGCCGGGACCGAAGCTCAGGCGCGGGGTCAGGCCGGTGTCGAAGTCGTGCAGGCCTTCGAGCGCCGCCACCAGTTTTTCGCGGCTGGCGTCGCGGCCCGCCTGCTTCATGCCTTCGCTGAACAACAGCATCGAGGCGTAGGCGCCGACTTGCAGCACCGCGTGCTGGGCGCCGAGGCCCTGGTGTTCGCGCAACAGCGTCAGCGCCATGCGCCCGGCCTGGGTCCAGTCGCTGGGCACGAACGGATACGCCAGAAACACCCGCCGGGAAAAGCCCTCCGGCACTTGCAGCAGATCCCCCGCCACCTGGCTCGACGCAGCAAACAGGTACGGCACCTGCCCGGCATTCTGCAATCCGGCCGCCAGCCGACTGAAACCACCACCGCTGCCCAGGTAGAACACCGAGCGCGAGCCCAGCGGCAAGCTGTCCGCCGTCGGGTCGTAGGCCTGCAAATGGACTTTTTGCCAGCCGTGATCCTGCAGATAGCGGCCAAGGGTCTGTGCCGCCAGCACCTGGGCCGGGTCATCGGGATAGGCAATCAGCGTCGGCCCTTGCAGCACCCGCAAACTGGCGGTGGCGTAGTCGGCCAGCGCGATCAGTTGCTCGCGCAGGCCCGGCAGCGGTTCGAAAATCTGCGGGCTGGCCTGCACCGGGCCGAGCAGCGACATGGCCCCGATCAGCGGCACGCCGGACTGCTCCAGGCGCGGCGCCAGTTCGCTGTCCAGCGCCGGGGCCAGCGGTGCAATCAGGGCGAAGACTTTCTCTTCCTCGATCAACCGTTGCAGGGCCTGTTCGGCGCTGGCGCGATCCGGGCCGGGATCGGCCACAGTCAGGCGCAACTGCCGGCCGTGAATGCCGCCGGCCTGATTGATCCGCGCAACGCTGCCGTTGAGCACCGCCGCGATGGTGGCGCCCTCCTCGGCCAGCGGCCCCTGGCTGGGCAACAAGGTGCCCAGGTGCAAGGTCTGGTCATCGAGCCCCGGATCGCGGTCATCGGCCAGGCGTTTGAGGTACGCGGTGAGGTTGCGCTGATCCTTCATCGACAGCAGGAAGCGCGGCATGCTCGGGTCGAGGCGATTGTTGCCGGGGTCGCGCCCCTGCTGGATCACCCGCGCCAGACTGCTTTCGGTGTAGGCCGGATAGTTGCGGCCGTTGACCTGTTGCTGCCCATGGATGCTGGTCAGCCGCGACCAGTTGAGCTGCGGCGGACGCACCCCGCCTTCGGGCCGTCCAAGGCCATCGGCGCCGTGGCAGTTGGCGCACGGCAGGCTGGTGGCCGGCAGCAACACATCCGCCGCGCCGACCCGCGCCATGATCGGCTCGCCGCTGGCGGACAGGCCTTCGCGGTACAGGCGCTTGCCGGCGCTTTCTTCATCAGTCAGCGGCAACGCGGCTGCGCCGAGGCTGACGCCAGCGAGCAGGATCAGGGCGAGGACGCGGCCGAGGTTCATGGCGCGGACTCAGCGGCCGGCCACGGGCATTGTCAGCAGCTGCAAGCGCTGGGCAATGGCGGCGGCCGGGGCGTCGGGACGGATTTTGCTCCAGCGTTTGTTGGCCACATCGCCGACGATCAACTGGGTCGAGTGCTGCTCGGGCGTCGGCACGATCTGGCCGATGCGGCCCAGCACCAGGTCCATCTGCGCCTTGTCGCCGGTAAGGAAAAGCCAGTGAGGGTCATCGGCACCCTGCTTCAAGGTGTAAGCCTTGAGCACCGCCGGCGTGTCGCGCAGCGGATCACTGGTAAGGGAAATGAAGGTGATGCCGTCGGCCTTGTCGCCCAGCAGCTCGCGGACTTCCTTGAGCTTGCGGGTGATCAGCGGGCAGGCGTCGTTGCAACTGGTGAAGATCACGTTGAGCAGCACCACGCGGTTGTGCAGCGCATCGCTGTAGAAACGCTGGACGTCGCCGTGCTGGTCGAGCAACGGGGTGTCGGTGAACCAGGTTTTCGCGTCGTGGGTGCCTTTGGCCGGTGCGGGCGCAGCGCTGGTGGTTGTCGTTGCTGGTGCCGGTGCCGGTTGTTCGTGGCCTTCGTGAGCCAGGGCCATGGCGCTGAAAATCCAGAAACAAACCGTCAGGGTGATCCAGTCCAGGGTTCTCATGGTTGTTGCTCCATGGCAATCGCGGTGTGTTTGGCGTGGGTACGCAGGCCGCTGAGTTTCTCGACCTCTTTGGCCAGCAATGCCGGGTCGGTGAAGCCGTAATAACGCGTCCAGTGGCGACTGTTGCCGTCACCGACGAGGATCAGCGGCTGGTGATTCTTGAAGTCGCCGCTGAAACTGCCGAGGCCCTTGAGGGTGGCGGTGATCGATTGCGGCGAACCGGTGAGCCAGCTCCAGCCCGGGCCTTTCTGGAAGGTGCGGGCGTAATCCTGCAAGCGTTTCGGGTCGTCGCGCTGCGGGTCGATGCTGATCGACACCAGTTGCACCTCGGTGCCAACCCGGGCACCGAGCTGTTTCTGCACCTTGCCCATGATCGACGAGACCACCGGGCAGACCGTGGTGCAGCTGGTGTAGATGAAACTCATGACGACGATCTTGTTGTGCACCAGATCCTGTTCCAGGTGCACGGTCTTGCCGTTCTGGTCGAGCAGCGGCACGTCGGCGAACTTGACCTGGGCGTGCTCCTGGCTGTTGGCGGCCGGTGCGGTGTGCCCGGCATGCTCGTCCGCCGAGTGGGCGCTGGCCTGCTGGATACCGACGGCCAACAGGCACAGGGTCAACAGGCCACGGGATGCAAATCGATTCATGGTCTTTTCCTCGTCACTGAGTCTGGCCGGGCAGCACCCGGACACTGGCAAATGTCTTGTCGTCGAAACCGGCGCCCAGCGAGGCCGCGCGCACATGCAGGTACCAGGCGCCGCTGCGGTCGAGGGTCACCGGCGCTTCGTACACGCCATCGGCGACTTCCCGTGCGGCCACTTCGCGGGGGCGCGAGGTCGGCGCAAGGAAGTAGCGCAACTGCACGTCGGTCACGCCGCTGCGCTGGATCTTCTGTTTGCCCTGGACGATGCGAAAGCGCACCACGTACGGGTCGTTGAGGGCCACGGCGGTCTTGTCCAGCAGGAACTCGACTTTTGCCGCCCCCAGGTGTTTTTCCGGCGCGCCGTCGGACGCCACCTGGGCGCTGAAGCAATGAATGATGTTCGGCTGGTTGAGCAGGAACGCCACGTCGAAGCGCCCCGCCGCCGGCAGCTTGACCCGGGCGCTGTAGAGCCCCGGCGAGACTTCGCGCAGGCTGCGGTCGATCACCAGCGCAGCGCGGGCGATCTGCCCGCGGTTGGGATAACCGGACATCGGCGCGTTCATGCCTTCGGCGTAGAAATAGGTGGTGTTGTCCACCGGGTTGACCACGAACACCGCGTTGTCATCGCGCGATACCGCGAGGCTCGACGCCAGCGGCAGATCGCCGGCCAGCCGTGGCGGTTGCGGCCCGGCTTCAAAACCTTGAGTAATCGGCTGACGCCCTTCGCCCAGCGAAGACAGGTTGATCATGGTGACTTTCGGCGAAGCCAGTCCGCGCACGTAGGCATAGGCCTGGGTGAACACCACTTGATAGGGTTCGGCTGAAACCTCCAGATCATGGATCGCCGAATCGTTGGCCGCATCGATGACCGTGGCGCGGTTTTCCACCGTGTTCAGCACCACACCAAAACGGCCGTCGGCGCTAAAGCCCATCGGGCCGAGGCCCTGTTGCAGCTTGATCACCCGGCGTACGGCGCGGCTGTTGCTGTCGATCACCGTGACGGTGCCGTCCTTGCCATCGGCCACGTACACCGCGCCGGACAGCGGCGAATACGCTACCGACAACGGGCTGGAACCGGTCTTGACCTGTTGCAGCAGGCTCAGGCTGGCGATGTCGATAACGCTAAGGGTGCCGTCGTCGCGGTTGCTGACGAAGGCGAAACGGCTGTCCTTGCTGAACGTGATTTCGTGGTGGCCGCGCCCGGTTGCCAGGTGTTTGAGCGGTTTGAGGCTCTGGGTGTCGATCACCGTGACCCCGGATTCTTCAGCCTTGCTCGCGTTGTTGCCGACCCACAGCAGGCGCTCGTCCGGTTGCAGCGCGACCCGCACCGGTTGGCTGCCGGCGGCCACCGAGTCGATGACCTTGAATTGCTCGCTGTCGATCACCGCCACTTCCCCCGCCGTCGGCATCGACACGAAGACCTTCTTATTGTCCTTGGGCGTGACCCAGTCCATCGGCGATTGCTTGAGTTCGATCCGCGCCAGGGTGCTGGTGATACCGCCGACCGACACTGACGGATCGACCACCGAAACGCTGGCATCGCGGTTCATCACCAGCAGGAAATAGCTGTTGAGGTCGAGCAGTGGCCGCGCGCCGATGTTGGATTTGAGGAACGTACCGACCCGCGACTTGCAGCTCTGGTCACGGCCCTGGGCCTGGTCGGCGGCGACGGCTTGCGGATCGATCCACGCCCCCGGCGCCACACCGGACAACGGCTGGCCGGACGCACCGTCGGTGACGCGAAACTGCACGTCGGCGAACTCGCCCTCACGCAACTGGCCGTCGCTGGCCAGCGGCTTCAGATCGAAGGCGATCGACACGCCGTCGCGGGTCAGCACCTGCCCGGCGCCGGTTTGCGCCAGGGCAATCTCGCTCAGCGTGAGCAGCGCGCCGGCCATCGCCAGCAGGCAGACGCCGATGATGTTGATGATCCTGTTCATGTCGCTCTCCCCTACAAATCCTGTGCCCACCTGTGGGAGCGGGTTCACCGGTTCCCACAGGTCGCGCATTGGCACCTACTGAGCAGGCGGCGCCGGCTCCGGCTCATTGGTCACCCGCAGCAATCCCCACAGTCCCGAGGTGTTGCCATAGGCGGCGTAATCGCGGAACAGGTAGTCCCCCGGTATCGCGTTGCTGCCCCCGGCGCTCGGGATCATGAAGCTGAAGTGCGCCGCCGGCAGGATGCTTTCGTGAGCGCCGATGTACATCGACATCGGGTTGTAGCCGAAGCGCACCGAACCCACGCCCGGCGTACCCATCGGGTAGCCGCCGGTGTCGCTCTTCTCGGCCTGGAACGGGTTGAGCGACCAGACGTGCCCGTCAAGCTGGAACGTCGTGCCGCGACTGCCGCCGCTCGGCATCAGGATGTGCGTACGGAATGGCTGACCCGGTTTGGCATACAGCACCGGCGTCTGCGGATCGCCTCCCACCAGCGCATTGCTGTAGGCCATGTGCGCGTTGGTCATGTCGCCGTAACCCGCGCCATCGGCACGACCGAACGGCGCATCCGGGGCGAGGCCGAAGCGATACCACAGCGGTTCGGTCTTGTAGTTGATCGCCATGCTCGAGTTGTCCTGCGGATCGGTCGGCACGCCGAAGCCCTCCGCAGCGATGCCTTCGACCGGCCGGCCATTGGCCCAGCGGGTGTTCAGCGCCTTGTGCCAGACCATCGCGAAGTCGCGGTAAGTCGTCTGCCCCGGTGCGGTGACCGTGGCGTTGACCTTGCGCGCATCGTCGACCCAGGTCGCGCCGATCGGCAGGATGCTCATCGCACCACCCAGGCCTTTTTGCGGTTGCTTGATCACATCCGCCGGGGTGAAGTTCAGGCCACCAAACTCCACGGCCGTGGCGTTGATGTTGTCGACACTGCGGCCCAGTTGCGTGACCGGTTTGCCTTCACGCTCCAGGTGCCCGGCGTAGTACTGATAGGTACGGGTCGGGTAGGCGCCGCTGCTGCCAACCCGTGGTGGCACGGTCTGGGTCGGGTTGGCGCCGACGTTGGTGCCGTCGGATTTGGTGATGTCGTAGGCCAGCAGTTGGGCGTGCAGCCCCACGTGGCTGGACGGCCGCATCAGGTTGTTGCTGAAGGTGGTCGAGCCCAGGCCGCTGTTGCGGTCGCGCTTGACCATGCCTTGCATCACTGCCGTCTGGGTCAGGTCCGGCATCACGCTCGGCAGACGGTTTTCCAGGGTGATGTTGATGCAGTCCCCGGCCGCTGCGCGCAGCACCAGCGGTTCGACCGGAATGCCGGGTTTGAGCTTGCCGCTGACCGGATCGAGGTCGGATTTGCGCACGTACAGGATCGCCGTCGGATCATGCAGCGGCCCGCTCTGGCCACCAATGGTGATGGTCTCGCCGTCCTCAGGATCAGTGACCGTGACCTGCGGAATGCTGACCGTGCGCGAGTTCAGCACCAGGGTGCCGCCCGCCGGATTCAGCGGCCCGCCGACATGCTGACCGAGCCCGGCCGAATCGCCGATGCTCAGGCCCAGCGGATTGCCGAGGATGTCGTTGGCCAGCGCGGCGACCACTTCATAGTTGCGCTGCACCGTCGGCCGGGTGCCGATGCCGTTGGGGTTGGCGCTGATCCGTGGGCAACTGCCTTCGAACGCCACGGTATTGCGCATGCCGGCCGGACTCGGGTTGTTCGGGATGGCGAACAGGTCATTGCGTTTGGCCGTGTAGTTGCGCATCACGCCCCAGATCCCGCTCCAGTAGCCTTCGATCGAAGCGTCCATCGAGTACAGATAGTCACCGGTGGTCGCCGCAGAGCTGGACAGCATCGACACAGGTGCGATGAAGCCCATCTGTTCGGAGATGCCGATCATCTGCGAGGCGCGCCAGCCCGAGTTGGAGCTGTTGCCGAAACCGGAACCGCTCTGAAGCCATTTCACGCCGTGCAGGGTGACGTTGTGCTCTTCCTCGTGGCCGCCGGCATGCACCCGCAGACGCACGTTGTCGCCGGTGTAGGTGCGCAGCATCGGGGTGAACGGATCGCCCGGCTCGCTGCCGCCCTTGTTGATGTGCGGCGGGAACAATGTCGTGCCGCCAGTCGGGCCGGTGGCGGCCGTCACCAGGTTCGGTGCCAGGTTCATCGCCGGGATCGCGCGGTCGGTGCGGCTTTGCATGGCGTACGCCAGATCGCCGCCGAGGCCGTCGGCCTGCATGCCGCGCTTGCCGTCCGGGCCGACCTTGTTCGGGTCATAGACCCGCAGGGCCAGCGGCTCGTTGCGATAGTTGACGACGAACATGCCAGGATCATCCACGGAGATCGCTTGCGGGCAAGGCCGGCTCGGGCAACCCGGCACCTGACCGCCCTGCACTTCCAGCACGCCTTCGAGCAGGGTGCTGGCGTTGTTGCGAACCGGCGGGTTGATCGCGTAGCGGAAGCTGTCGGCGGTAGCCGGGAACGCTTGCGGATTAGGCACGCCGTTGGGGCCGGCGCCCACGTACACACCGGCTTCATAGGCATGCTGGAAGTCGCTGTATTCAAGGAAGAACTCACGGAAGCTGTCGTTCTTGCCGTCGCCGTCGAGGTCACCGGTGTTGATCACAGCCTGCCACGAAGTCGGCCCGCCGTCCTGGCGCGCGCCGCTGTACAGAGGTTCGCCGGTTTCGGCGTGGAACCAGGTGGAACCGGCCGGTTCCGCCAGCACCGTGGCATACAGCCCGATCTGCTGGTGAGTCGATGGGCCGAGGTGGTCGTGGGTGAAGATGGTGCCCAGCCCACGGTCCACGCCCTTGGCGTTGACCACCGGGTCGACGAACCAGCGTTGCATGGCCGTGCGCGCGCCCATCCAGTCACTGCGCCCGAACTGACCGAAGAACGGATGCGCCTTGGCTTTCGGGCACGCCTGGGTGCCGTCGCGCGGGTCGGTGCCCTCGCACTGGTTGAATTCACGGATCGCGTGAATGCGTTCCTGAACAGCGCCTGGCGAGAGTACGCCGTCCTCGTAGTTCCAGCCGTTGGAAGAACCGTCGGCAGCTGTCAGATCCCACTTCGGCAGGTGAATGTGCTGGCCGATCACGTCGGTCGGGGTGCGCACCTGATAGTCATCCATCTCGTAGGTGGCAGGCACCAGGTTGGTTTGCTGGTATTGCACGCAGTCGAAGGTGTTCATGCGCATCACCAGAGGCTCTGGCGGACGCTGCTTGGTGATCACCGGCCAGGCGTCTTCCCACAACGCCAGAATCCGGGCTTGCGGGAAGTGATAGCCGACCTTGTTGTAGACCGCGTCGAACTGAATGTTGGCGGCCTTGTAGATCCGCGGCCGGTCGGCGGTGAAGGTCGAGGCGCCGACGAAGGACATGCCGTCCAGCCGGTCGCCGCTGGCGAATTCACCGGTGCCGGCGCTGCTGGTCAGGCGTTTTTGCCGGTCGTCCATGCACGGTTCGTAGTACGGCGCGCCGGCAATCGGCAAGGCGCCGTTGGTGCGGAAGGCCTTGGCCACGATCTGGTTGCCGGGCAGCAAGGCAAAACTTGGGTGATCCTTTTTCGCGTGGAACGCCATCGCGGCCTGTTCCACTTCAGTGCCCTCTTCGGGCAGGTAAATCGGTTTGGCGCGGGTGACTTCCTTGGAGAAGTCCAGCGAGGTGGTCACGGTGTGCGCCGCGCCTCCGGCCGACACCCCGTCGAGGGTGTGACGCTGCAAGCCGCCGTCCCAGCCGCCGGACTGATTTGGATCGAGGTTGGCCCACAGCGCTTTGCCGCTGGCTTTCAACGATTGCGCGGTGGCGGCGTCGAGCATGTCCAGCGGTGGGGTTGGCGGACGCTGACCCACCGAACTTTCCATGCCGCCGATCCAGAACGGATAGCCAGGGTTTTTCAGGCTGCCATCGGCGTTGCGGTTGGCTTCGCTGCGATCGACCAGTGCCAGGGAACCGATGGCTTGCGATCCACCGTTACCGCCATGGTGTTCGCCGTCGTCATCGCCCTCTTCTTCCTCATCATCGTGGCCGGCGACCAGGGTTTCGCCGATTTTCGGCACCACCACCACTTTGCCCGGCATCGGGGCCATGGCTTTGCCGGGCAGCGGCACGACGGCGGGAATCGGCGTGCCGGCAATGATCTCGCCATCCGGCAAGGCGCGGGCACCGGCGGCGGGTTTACCGCTGCGCAGTGCGTAAGGTTCGCTGTGATAACCATCGGCGCCCTGTTGCGAGACTTCCAGCCGGGTGCCTTCTTCGAACACATCGTGTACCCGCCACATCGACCACATGCCCTGGGCAAAATGCGGGTAGAAGTGGCAGTGATAGATCGCATCGCCGGCCACCCGGTTGCGGTTACCGGAGCCGCCGTTGGCGATTTCGTAGGTATAGCCGGCGCCTGGGCCAATGCCTTGGGCATCGACGTAATCGGAGTTGTCGTCGTTGGGGTTGAACAGCCACTGATGGCCGTGCAGGTGGAAGATGTGCTGCTCGTGGCCGTTGTGGGTGTTGCGGAATTTGACGAAGTCACCGATGTAGCTGTGGTTGACGTTCGAAGGCTCCGACGGATACAGGGCCATGGTGGCCTTGACGCCGACCTGATCGGCGCTCGGTGTCTGGCCGGGGGCGATGTTCTCAAGCCCGGTATTGGCCGGCACGTCCACCAGCATCGCCACGTCGCCGACGGTGTGCGAGCTGAGGAAGAATTCTTCGTAGGCACACGACAGGCAATCGTGCATCGGCCCCACGCCGAGGCGGTTGGCGACCACTTCAGCGCCCATGCCGCCGGAACCGTAGTTGATCATGAACGAGTCGCGGGTCGGCTCCAGCACATGGGCCATGACCGGGTCGGCCCAGTAGGCGGGGAATGCCTGGGTGGCGGCGGTTTCGTCCTGGAACTGCGAGGCGAAATCGCGAAACGGCTCGAGGCGGTTGGGGATCGCCGGGTTGCGCTTGCCCACCGATTCCAGCGGATAGGTACTGTTCGCAAAACTGCCATCGGCGTTGCTGCCCATGACGATCGCGTCGCTTTCGCTGGAGATGATTTCGTTGCCGTCGACCATGCTGATGATCGGCGTGCCGGCCTTGCCTTCACGCAACCACGGTTCGCGTTGCGGGTAGCGGGCCTGGTAATCGACGATGGGGTGACCGGCCGGTGTGCGGCCAGTGGTCGCCAGACGCATTTCTTCTTCGGTGAGGGTGTTGCGATAGGTGCGTCCCGATTTCGGCACCACCACGACCTGGCCGAACAGGCCGTTGGCGACGTTCCCGGCCGCGCCCTCCCCGCCGAATGTCGCGCCACGGCTGCTGACGGCAAACGCCCCTTCGCGCTCGGCGTACAGCACGTACGAACGGCTTGCACCCGGCGGCACCAGGGTGTTGGCGTTGCGCCCGGTGTAGGAGGAAATGTCGTCGATGCTGTTCACCGCTTGCAGGCCGTTCACCTGGAAACCGACATGGCGGTCGGCGACCTGTTCGTCGACCTTGAAGTCTTCAGCGCCGCCGGCGTTCTCGATGCCCTCCTCGCCTTCTTCTTCGCCTTCAGGCCCTTCGAAGTGCTTGTTGGGGTTGGCCTGATAATCGAGCAGGTTCTGCAGATTGATCGTCAGGCAATCACCCGCGGCGACCCGCAGCACCAATGGCCGTGGGCGCTTGTCGGCACGCAGCGAGACCTTGCCCGGCACCGCGCTGCCGCCGTAGGCCAGCGAGACGTCATGGTCATCGACCACGTCGCGGCGCAGCGCGAACATCATCCCGTTGACGTTCTGCGCACCGAGGCGGTTGAACATCAGCGGTTGATCGAAGGCGACCACATTGGCCACCAGATTGCGCTCGCAGCGCACGGCCGAGCTGGCGACCTCGATGCTGAGCATCGAGGCGACAAACACCAGCAGGTTGAAAAGGGACGGAGCGTGATGAAGGCCGACCATGATCAGAAACCTCGTAGTGGGTGCTCACAGGGAACGATTCTCGATAAACCCCTTGGAGCAATCCGCGTGCCACAAAAAATTGCTTTCCATCTCAACCAGTTACACAAACCATTTGAGAATCCGGGGGATATTCCCCACCCGATTCCCCACTTTTTCCGGGGCCATCGGTTTGCCCCGATAGTGGGGAAAACCGGGGACGTCCTTTACAACGGTGCATCCACCGCCAGCCCCTGCAGGCGCCGGTACTGACGCAACACGCTCGGGACATAACGCTGGGTTTCGGCGAACGGCGGGATCACCCGGCCCCGGCTGAGCACCGCGTCGGGCCCGGCGTTGTAAGCGGCCACGGCCAGGGCGATGTCGTTGTCGAACATCGTCATCAGGCGCTTGAGGTACTTGGCCCCGCCCTGGATGTTGGCCTTGGGGTCGTAGACGTCGGTGACGCCCATGTCCCGCGCGGTGCCGGGCATCAGCTGCATCAGCCCGCCGGCGCCCTTGGGCGAGGTGGCGCCGGGGTTGTAATTGGATTCGGACTTGATCACCGCATGCAGCAAAGCTTCGGGCAGCTGATTGGCGCTGGCGGCGGCTGACACCAGCTCGGCGTAGGGCTGGTTGGCGATCAATTGCGGTTGCCGGTCAAGGCTGACCAGCGGCGCATCGGCGTCGCGGATCACCCGCTCGTAAGTGCGTCCGGGACGGTGGACGTTGGACAGCACGTAGCTGCCCTTGGCGTCCACGGAAACGAAGACATCGGCTTGCGCGACACCGCTTAACAGCACGCAGCCGAGCAGTCCTGCAGTGAATGAATGGATCATTGGGCCTCCCCTGACAGGCCCCGAAAAATTGGGGGAAATGCCCCACTGACCCGTCGTCAATCAGCCGTACGCAAGCACTGTGCCGACTCTTGAAAAGCCCGTAATACAAGGGCTTCAGCCCGGCAGTCGAAATTATCGGGGGCTGAGCATGGCAATTGCATAAGCCCTTTCGGCGACACGGCTGCCACTCACGGGAGGTCATCATGAAGCTGCATTTTCGTCCGCGTGCCCAACGCGGTTTCACCCTGCTCGAATTGCTCGTGGTGCTGGTGGTGCTCGGCCTGTTGGCCGGGATCGTCGCGCCCAAATATTTCGCCCAGCTGGGGCGTTCCGAGGTGAAGGTCGCCAAGGCGCAGATCGAAGGCCTGAGCAAAGCACTGGATCTGTATCGGCTGGAAGTCGGCCATTACCCGTCCACCGAACAGGGCTTGCAGGCGCTGGTGACCGCACCGAGCGACGAAGCCAAATGGACCGGCCCGTACTTGCAGAAAAAACTGCCGCAGGATCCGTGGGGGCGTAACTACACCTACCGCTATCCCGGCGAAAACAGCGAGTACGACCTGCTCTCGATGGGCAAGGACGGCCAGCCTGGCGGCGAAGGCGAAAACGCCGAAGTCACCAACTGGCAATAAGCGGAGCACACGGCATGCGATTTCAACTCAAAGCAGTGGGCAAGGCCGGAGTGGTGTCGCTGAGCGTCGAGGCGCCGGGTCAGAGCGAAGCGCGGCGCATCGCCGAGGATCAGGGCTTGCGCGTGGTCAGCCTGCACGCCGAGAGGCACTGGCGTTCGTTGCGCCTGAGCAAGCGTGAAACCTTCAACCTGGTGTTGTTCAGCCAGGAACTGACCACCCTGCTCAACGCCGGCCTGCCGCTGATCGATGCGCTGGAAAGCCTCGCCGAAAAAGAAACCGCCCCCGCCGCCCGCAAAACCTTGAGCGAGCTGGTGCGACTGCTGTACGAGGGCAAATCCTTCTCCCAGGCACTGGGCCAGTTGTCGGCGGTTTTCCCGCCCTTGTACGTTGCGCTGGTACAGTCCAGCGAGAAGACCGGCGCGGTCGGCGATGCGCTGGGCCGTTACGTGAGCTATCGCCAGCGCATGGACGAGGTGCGGCAGAAGATCGTCAGCGCCTCGATCTACCCGCTGTTGCTGCTGGTAGTCGGCGGTGGCGTGGTGCTGTTTTTGATGGGCTACGTAGTGCCGCGCTTCAGCCTGGTGTTCGAAGGGCTGGGCTCGAACCTGCCGTGGCTGTCGCAGATCCTGATGAGCAGCGGCATGTTTCTGCACGCCCATCAGGGTGAGTTTTTCGGCCTGTTGGCGACAATCGTCATCGCCCTCGCCGTGCTGCAGAAACAACCGGCGTTTCGCCGTGGGCTGGATCGGCTGGTGGAGAAACTGCCCGCCGTGCACCAGCGGATTTTCATGTATGAGCTGGCGCGGTTTTACCGGTCACTCGGGATTCTGCTGCAAGGCGGGATTCCGCTGGTGACGGCCATGGGCATGGTGCGCGGCCTGCTCACGGTAGCCTCGCGAGCCCGCCTGGATCAGGCCTGCGAGCGGGTGCGCGAGGGGCAGTCGCTGTCCACTGCGCTGGAGCTCAACCGTCTGGTGACGCCCGTGTCCCTGCGCCTGCTGCGCGCCGGCGAGCAGTCCGGCAACCTCGGGCAAATGATGGAACGCAGCGCCGATTTCTACGACGAGGAAATCAGCCGCTGGATCGAGTGGTTCGTGCGTCTGTTCGAACCGCTGCTCATGACCTTCATCGGCCTGTTGATCGGGGTGATCGTGATCCTGATGTACATCCCGATCTTCGAACTGGCTTCGAGTATCCACTGACCTCGGGAACGGGTCGGATCACACGCAAAAACAAGGCACATCCACGTTCCCAATCAAGACAACAAAGACGGAGAACGATATGCACATTAAAAAGCTCGTGCTCGCAATGGCCATCGGCGCAGTCCTGTCGGCGTCTACCGTACTGATTCCGGACAGCCTGTCCGGGGTGTCGAGTGTTCAGGCCAAGGATGGGGGAAGTGGTGGTGGCGGCGGTGGTGGAGGTAGTGGCGGAGGCGGCGGCGGTGGCAACGGTGGTGGCGGAGGCGGTAACGGCGGGGGTGGCAACGGAGGTGGTGGCGGCGGCAATGGAGGCGGCGGTGGCGGCAATGGAGGCGGCGGTGGCGGCAATGGAGGTGGTGGTGGCGGTAATGGAGGTGGCGGCGGCAGCGGTGGCAATGGTGGTGGTCACGGCGGCAGCGGCAGTGGCGGCAACAGTGGCAGTGGCGGCGGTGGCAACAGTGGCCACAGCGGCAGTGACCACGGCTCGGGCCACTCGGGTGACAGTGCCTCGTCCGGTCGCAGCGGCACCCATGCCGAACCCGGTGACAATCACGGCGTCCATCGCGCAGGCGAAATCGGCGATGACCGCGGAGTGCATCGTGCCGGCGAGATAGGTGATGACCGTGGTGTCCACCGGGCCGGCGAAATCGGCGACGACCGTGGTGTCCACCGCGCGGGTGAAATCGGTGATGACAAAGGCCTGCATGCGGCGGGCGAACCCGGTGATGATCGCGGTGTTCACGTCGGCGGCGAGCCTGGCGATGACAAGCGCGCCAACTGACTCACGTTGAAACACACCACCTGTGGGAGCGAGCTTGCTCGCGAAGGCGTCGGCACACACAACCTCTTCGCTGGCAGACAGAAAGCTTTCGTCGGAACGCCGCCCGGAACAAGCTCGCTCCCACAGTTATCGGCTACTGAATCTTTGAGCGGCTACAAAATCGCTTGTGCCTTATCCAGCCGCTCCCGCAAAAACTCGATCAACGCCTGCACCGGCCGCGACGCCTGGCGATGCTGCGGATACACCGCCGACAACGTCAGCGGTTCCGGCCGAAACTCGTCCAGCACCGGCACCAGCCGTCCATCCTTCAGCGCCGCGCCGACAATGAACGTCGGCAGATAGGTAATCCCCATCCCCGCCACCGCCGCATCCCGCAGCAACTCACCGTTGTTGACGCGCATCCGCCCGGTGACATTCACCAGCAGCGGCTTGCCCTGCCCCGCGTTGAACCGCCACTGCACCGAACGCCCATGGCCGTAAGGCAGGCAGTCGTGACCGAGCAGGTCTTCCGGTTTGACCGGCGTACCGCGCTCGGCCAGATACGCCGGACTGGCGCAATACACCCGCTCGATTGACGCAATGCGTCGGGCGATCAGGGTCGAGTCCTCCAGCACGCCGATGCGCAGCGCCAGGTCGTAACCCTCGCCCAGCAGATCCACCGGCCGGTCGCTCAGGTCCACCTCCACCGTGACCTCGCGATAACGCTGCAGAAACGGCGGCAGCAAGCAGCCCAGATGGGCCAGCGCAAACGACAGCGGCGCACTCACGCGAATCGCCCCGCGCGGCTCGGCGGTCTGCCCGGCGATGCCCTGCTCTACCGATTCCACTTCACCGAGCAAGCGCAGCGCCGATTCGTAATAACTCTGGCCCAGCGGCGTCACGTCCAGGCGCCGGGTCGAGCGGTTGAGCAATCGCACGCCGAGGCGCTCCTCCAGTTGCATCAACCGACGGCTGACGAACTGCTTGGACAGGCCCAACTGATCGGCCGCCGCCGTGAAGCTGCCGGAGTCCATCACCTGGCAAAAAATACGCATGTCTTCGAACGGGTTCATTGTCACTCTCTGGTTGACAGTTAAACGCTTTATAGCCGCTTTTTCACTTTCCGGCACCTCATTAATCTGTGCTCACGGTGTTGCTGAGGCCTGAAGCCCAGCGCCACAGCAGCCCGATCCCAAGGCATACAAAAACTCAAACGACTTAAAAAGGAATTGCACATGAACATCAAGAAAACCCTCGCCGCTTCCCTCCTCGCCCTGTCCATCGGCAACGCATTCGCCGCCGAGGGCACTGGGGTCGAACACAACACTCAGGCCTTCCTCGACGCCCTCGCCGCCGGCGGTGGCAAACCGCTTGAGCAACTGAGCCCGAAAGACGCCCGTGCGGTGCTGACTGGCGCCCAGGCTTCGGTGAAGGTTGACCTGTCCGGCGTTGAAGTCAGCGACAAGGCGATCAAGGTCGACGGCCAGACGATCAACCTGAAAGTGGTGCGTCCGGCCAAGGTCAAGGGCGAGCTGCCGGTGTTCATGTTCTTCCACGGTGGCGGCTGGGTGCTGGGGGACTTCCCGACGCACCAACGCTTGATCCGTGATCTGGTGGTGGGTTCTGGCGCGGTCGCGGTGTACGTCGATTACACGCCGTCGCCGGAAGCACAGTACCCGACCGCGATCAATCAGGCTTACGCCGCGACGAAATGGGTGGCGGAACACGGCAAGGACATCGGCGTCGACGGCAAGCGTCTGGCGGTGGCCGGCAACAGCGTCGGCGGCAACATGGCGGCAGTCGTGGCGTTGATGGCCAAGGAACAGAAAACCCCGGCCCTGCGCTTCCAGTTGCTGATGTGGCCGGTGACCAACGCCGGGTTCGATAACGGCTCGTACCAGCAATTCGCCGAGGGCCACTTCCTGACCAAGGGCATGATGCAGTGGTTCTGGGACAACTACACCACCAACCCGGCCGAGCGTGCGCAGATCCATGCCTCGCCGCTCAACGCCAGCGCCGAACAGCTCAAGGGCCTGCCCGCCGCGCTGGTGCAGACCGCCGAGTTCGACGTGCTGCGTGACGAAGGCGAAGGCTACGCCCGCCACCTCGACGCGGCCGGTGTACCGGTGACCTCGGTGCGCTACAACGGGATGATTCACGACTTCGGCCTGCTCAACCCGCTGAACGGAATTCCTGAAGTGAAAGCCGCCGTGCGCCAGGCAGCGGCAGAACTCAAGACCCATCTGAACTGAGTGCAACCCCTCGCCACACCTTCGGGTGTGGCGTTTTCTTTTGTGCCCGCCGGAGTTCACCTCATGAGCCTTTTTTCTGCCCACCTGCTGTCCTGGAGTGCCCTGCTGCTGGTGCTCGATACCCTGCTCTGGCATCTCGCGCCGTTCAAACATCGCGCGCAACGGGTCGCTGTGCGACTGGTGTTGTTTCTGGCCTTCAACGCGCTGGCCATCAACGCCGGTGTCAGCCCGTTGCAGGCGCCGTTGTTTGCCGATGACCCGGTGGCGCAACTCGGGGCGACGGCACTGGGGATTCTCTGGTGGCTGTACGCCGCGCGGGTGCTGACCGAAGTCATCGGCCTGATCCTGATGCGTCGCATCGGCCACAGTGGCCGGCTGTTGCAGGACGTGATCGGGGCGCTGGTGTTTCTCGCGGCCATCGTCGCGGCGGCCGGTTATGTGCTGGATCTGCCGGTCAAAGGCCTGCTCGCGACTTCCGGCGTGGTGGCGATCGTCATCGGTCTCGCGCTGCAAAGCACCTTGGCCGACGTGTTTTCCGGCATCGTGCTGAACACCACCAAGCCGTATCAGGTGGATGATCTGGTGGTCATCGACGGCGTCGAAGGCAAGGTGCTCGACATCAACTGGCGCGCCACGCACCTGCTGACCAGCACCGGCACTCTGGCCGTGGTGCCGAACTCGGTGGCGGCCAAGGCCAAGATCGTCAACCTCAGCCGGCCGAACAACCTGCACGGCGTGTCGATCAGCATCAAGGTGCCGAACCACATCCGCCCGCGCCGGGTACTCGACGCCCTCGACCGCACGCTGCAAGGCAGCAGCAGCCTGTTGCTGTCGCCTGCGCCGAAAGTGGTGCTGAAAGAGGCCGGCGACGAGATGTCGGAATACGTGGCCAGCGGTTTCATCGCCGAATTGGGCAAGAAAAGCGACGTGCGCAATCAACTGTTTGACCTCGCCCACCGCCATCTCGAAGCGGCCGGCATTTCTCGGCACCCGGACGGCGTGATCGAACCTTCGACCCGCGCCCGTACGTTGCTCGATGAAGTGAAAATCTTCCGCTCGCTGAGCCATGAGGAACGCGATCGTCTCGCCGAGTCGATGGTCGCGCAGCAGTACAGCGCCGGGCAGGTGGTGCTCAATCTGGAGGAAGTTCCGGACAGCCTGTTCGTGATCGCCACCGGCGTGGTCAGCGCCAGCGTGCCGGACGGCAATGGCTTCACCGAAGCCGGGCGCATGGGGCCGAGTGAGGTCATGGGCGAACAGAGCATTCTGGCGGATACGCCCTCGCAAGCGACCTTCACAGCACTCACCTCTTCGATCATTTATCGCCTCGACAAGAACCTGACTCGCGCTTGTATGGAGCAGCGCAGTGAAGTGGGTCGGGCGTTGAACAAGTTGCAGGCGGTGCGTCAGCAGAACAGTCGGCTGGCGTTGATGGCCAAGCCTGTGCCGGTTCGCAAGGGTGGTTTTCTGGGGTGGTTGCAGAAGCGCTGAGCCCTTTGCGACAGACAAAAAAATGCCCGCTCTTCAGCGGGCATTTCGTTCAGCCAATTACTGGGCCGTGAACTTGGTATAGCTATTGATCAGGTTGCGGTAGTTCGGCAGACGCTGGGACAGCAGATTCGCCAAGCCTTCCATGTCGTTGCGCCAGTCACCCTGCAGCTCGCAGGCCACAGCAAACCAGTTCAGCAGGTGTGCGCCGGCAGCCGACATGCGCGCCCACGCCGCTTGTTGCACGGTGGTGTTGAAAGTGCCGGAAGCGTCAGTCACCACGAACACTTCGAAGCCTTCAGCGATGGCCGACAGGGTCGGGAACGCCACGCACACGTCAGTCACCACACCGGCGATGATCAGTTGCTTGCGGCCGGTGGCCTTGATGGCCTTGACGAAGTCTTCGTTGTCCCAGGCGTTGATCTGGCCAGGGCGGGCAATGAACGGCGCATCCGGGAATTGCTCTTTCAGCTCAGGCACGATCGGGCCGTTCGGGCCGGAATCGAAGCTGGTGGTGAGGATGGTTGGCAGGTTGAAGAACTTGGCGATGTCGCCCAGTGCCAGCACGTTGTTCTTGAACTCGTTCGGCGAGAAATCCTGTACCAGCGAGATCAGACCGGTCTGGTGGTCGACCAACAGTACAACGGCATCGTCTTTGTTCAGGCGGCTGTAAGGAACGTTGCTCATGTGAAACTCCTCGATGGATGGTTGTTGCGGGGAGCGCCGCTCACACAGAGCGGCGCTTTTTCAAAAGCATCAGAAAGCGAAGCAGGAGCAACCGAACGCGCCCCAGAAACCGGCGAAGTCACTGACCGGTGCATTCGACATCCGCGCTTTTTCATGGCTGTGGGTATGCACTGCGCACGGGCCGCTGCACTGGTGAACCTGGGCCTGCAAGGGCGAATTCGGGCGCCAGTGGCCCGGGACTTTCACCACTGGCGACCAGTCCGGCAGCACCGGCACGCTGGCCGGCCCGAGTTTTTCGAAGTCACCGGCGGCGTAAACGATCTTGCCGCCGACCACGGTCAGCACCGACTCGATCCACTTGATCGCTTCTTCCTCGACATGGAAGAAGTCCGCGCTCAGCGCTGCCAGATCCGCCAATTGCCCGACTTTGATCTGGCCCTTCTTGCCCTGCTCGGACGAGAACCAGGCGCTGCCGTGGGTGAACAGTTCCAGCGCGGTGGTACGCGGCAAACCTTCTTCGTACAGCGCCAGACCGCCGACGGTGCGACCGCTGACCATCCAGTACAGCGAGGTCCACGGGTTGTAGCTCGACACCCGCGTGGCATCGGTGCCCGCGCCGACCGGCACGCCTTCGGCGAGCATGCGCTTGATCGGTGGCGTGGCTTCGGCGGCCTGCTTGCCGTAGCGGTCGACGAAGTATTCACCCTGGAACGCCATGCGATCCTGAATCGCGATGCCGCCGCCCAGCGCTTTCACCCGCTCGATGTTCTGCGGGGTGATGGTTTCGGCGTGGTCGAAGAACCACGGCAAGCCGTTGAACGGGATGTCGCGGTTGACCTTCTCGAACACATCCAGCATGCGGCTGATCGATTCGTTATAGGTGGCGTGCAGACGGAACGGCCAGCGCTGCTCGACCAGGTGGCGCACCACCGGCTCCAGCTCCTGTTCCATGGTCTGCGGCAGGTCCGGGCGCGGTTCGAGGAAGTCTTCGAAGTCCGCCGCCGAGAACACCAGCATTTCGCCGGCGCCGTTGTGACGCAGGAAGTCATCGCCCTGATGCAACTTGACGCTGCCGGTCCAGTTCTGGAAATCGGTCAGTTCTTCTTTCGGCTTCTGGGTGAACAGGTTGTAGGCGATGCGCACGGTCAACTGGTCGTCTTTGGCCAGTTGTTCGATCACCTGATAATCGTCCGGGTAGTTCTGGAAACCGCCGCCGGCATCGATGGCGCTGGTCAGGCCGAGGCGGTTGAGTTCGCGCATGAACTGGCGGGTCGAGTTGACCTGATATTCCAGCGGCAGCTTCGGCCCCTTGGCCAGTGTCGAGTACAGAATCATCGCGTTCGGCCGCGCCACCAGCATGCCGGTCGGGTTGCCGTTGGCATCGCGCACGATCTCGCCACCCGGCGGGTTCGGCGTGTCGCGGGTGTAGCCTGCCACGCGCAGCGCGGCGCGGTTGAGCAACGCACGGTCGTACAGGTGCAGGATGAATACCGGGGTGTCCGGCGCGGCCTGGTTGATTTCTTCGAGGGTCGGCATGCGTTTTTCGGCGAACTGGAATTCGTTCCAGCCACCGACCACGCGCACCCATTGCGGGGTCGGTGTGCGGTCGGCCTGATCCTTGAGCATGCGCAGCGCATCGGCCAGCGACGGCACGCCTTCCCAGCGCAGTTCGAGGTTGTAGTTCAAGCCACCACGGATCAGGTGCAAGTGCGAGTCGTTGAGCCCGGGAATCACGCAGCGGCCCTTGAGGTCGACCAATTGAGTGCCGGCGCCCTTGAGCGCCATCGCCTCGGCATCGTTACCGACGGCGACGAAGCGCCCGTCCTTGATTGCCACGGCGCTGGCGAGGGGTTTTTCGCGGTCTACCGTATGAAATTGGCCATTGAACAGAATCAGATCGGCGTTCATCGCAGTTCCTTCGAGATAAGTGAAACGGAGCCCGGACCCGCCGCTTCAGCGCGGCGGATTGGCATTGGATTCGAGGTGTTTGTGTGACTGACCGGCTTCCAGCCACGGCGCGAACAGACGGGTCACGGGCGGCATGAACACGTAAACCACCGACACCACGATGGTCAGGGTGATCAGGAACGTGGCGACCACGTAGTTGGAGAGAAAGGCGTTGAGTTGCAGCAACGGCCCCCAGATCAGCGGCACCAGCAAGGTGTGCGGCAGGATCACCAGCAGCGTGACCACGGCCTGCTTCCAGCGCGGTGGCGGTGAGCCGGCCTCGGCCGTCGGCGTGAACCAGAATTCGTTGGCCGCGTTGACCTCGGTCTGGTCGCCGTCGGCGAGCATTGGCGCGGCTTCATCAATCAGTTTCTGACGCTGCGGTGAATCGAGCCAGCGCTGCATCGCGTCGGTAGAGCAATAACGCAGCACGCAGGTGAACAGCGCGAGCCCGCCCTGCTGGCTGCGCATCACGTCCACACCCAGATGCCCTTCTTCGCGCCCCGCCACGCTGACGATATTGCGCAGCCAGGCTTCGTAAGGCGCTTCAAAACCGGCCTTGACCCGGTGCTTGACGATCAGCGTCACGGTTTCTTCGGGTCCCGGTTTTTTCAGGGTCTGGGCATCAGGCATAACGGAGTACTCCGGGCAAACGAACATTGAGCGCCAGCCGTCCGGGCCCGGCGATCAGAACAGTGGTGAATAGGATCAACAGCAACCAGCCGAACTGCCCTTCGGCCACACTCCATTGCGGATGCACAAGCAGCAGCGCCACCAGCAGCACAAAGAGAATAGGCAAGCACGCCAGACGCGCCAGCACTCCGGCGACGATCAGCAGCGGACAGAGGACTTCGGCGAAGATCGCCAGAATCAAAGTGAGGTGGGCCCCGAGGTGGAACGGGTCTTCGATCAGTTGCAACTGCGCGGTGAAATCCAGCAGCTTGGGCAAGCCGTGGACGAACAGCAGGAACAACCCGCCGGTCACCCGCAGGAACAGCAGGCCGAGGTTTTGCGCCTGGTCATTGCGCTGAGAAAGTTGCATGGCCCTACCCTTGATCGATCATTGCCGCAAATAGTGCAACGAACGGGTAGGGCAAAATTGAACAGGTGTGCTCTTTTGTCCTCAGGTCAACGGGTGTCTTTGATTGTGTATTCCCGCGCGTTGAAATCGATGCGCGCTACCGAACCCGGCACTTGATCCATGTACACGGCGAACAACACAGACAAGGTGCTGCCGGGTCCGAGCGCAAGCATGTAGTCGGAGCGGATGAGCGTGCTGTAGCGGCCTGCCGTCACCCATGCCCGATGTACCGCATTGCGCGAGTCTGTCCAGATGGAGAGGTTGTGCTCGGTGCCGCTGGCATTAAAACCGGTCAGCTTCAATTCAAGCCGTTGCCCGGTGGCAATACCCAGCCAGGTGAGAAATTGCACAGTCGCGCCGGCAACGACATCTTTCAGGTCGAGTTCAGTGCCTTTCGCTTCGGCGATCACAGGCGGAATCCGCAACGCCTCAGGTATGGGCAAAACCTTCAGCGGCCAGGGTGTCGAAGTAACCGGTGCCGACGTACCTCGTACATGTGTGAACGAGATAGCTGCAGTTTTATTCATGCTGTAAGCCACCAGTGCGACCGGCAACGGCATTTCCATGAGCATCGCACTTACGGGGACCAAAGCCGTAGTGCGAGAACCGGCAGACGGCGTATCGGGTTCGGCAGCCCAAGTGGCACTGACGAAGTCGGCGTCGTCGGGAACATTCAAAACGGCGGTCAGGCTCACCTCAGCATCCGCCGGGTTCAAGGTGACGTTGTCCGGGGCCTCCTTGATCCTCAGTTCTTGGCTGAAAACAACCTTTATCGTCCAGGTGTTGGACGCTCCGCCGTCAACATATTCGGCCCTGAAGACGTGTTCGCCGTCAGTCAATGCCGTGACTGAAAACTGCCAGGTGCCGGCGTTAACCAAAACCGAGTCCAGGCGTGTTTGCCCATCAAACAGCACAACCTCGGCACCGTCAGTGCCAACACCATCGACGGTGACACGGCTGGACGGAGTTTCCCCGCCGTCGGCAATCAGCCCCTGCGGCCCCGTCACCGACATTATCCTCGGCGCCCTCACAGGTGCAGTCCGTACGATGTAGTTTCGATGGGCAAATGCCTGGGCATCGGATTGATCCGGACTGTTTTGCAGCCCGGCCCAAAAACTCAACGTCAGCACGCTGCCATTTTTCAGACCTTGCAGCGGTGCAGCAGGGACCTTTTGTTCGTAATATCCGAGACTGAATCCATTACCGACGACGTTCTCCGGCGCTTGCCAATACCAGGCCTCCCAGACATCGCCGTCGGGCTTCACACCTGTGAGCAGGAGCCAGAAGAACTGCTCGCGCCTGCTCAGCAGCCATGACCGGATACGCAATGTAACCTCAGTCAGTTCGCTCACATCCAGGTCACGGCCCTCACCTTCGTCGCTTGCCTCTTTAATCACCGGCAGGGGCAGATCAAGTTGGTTGATGAGCGGTATGTAAAGCGGCAAAGGTTGTGATTCCACAGACGGTTCAGTGCCACGGTAAAGCGTGTAAAAGGCGATGACAGTCAGCCCGAGATTGAAAGCCACCAATGTGGTGCCAATGTGGGTCGTAAAAGGGCGTTTGAATCCGCCGATCGGGATTCGCGGCGACGTATAGGAACCGGAACCTGGAGTTCCAGCCACCTTGATCGTAATAAAGTCCCCTGGCAACCAAGGGAAGTCGATTGTTACCGTCAGGTTGTACCGGGCGGCCGCTGGCACCAGGAAACCCTTCGAACTTTCTTCAATTGCCAGTGGTGGCAGAGCGTCACGGGTGAGCGCAGGAATCGGCGTGTCCATATTCACTTCCCTTGATAACTGGCCGCTTCGGCATTGGCCCATCAAACACGGGAAGACAAGCACGCACCACTGTCAGAACTAACAGGTTGCGGGTTGATTCAGACGAACGGCACGCTTAAACCACCGGAATATCCAGCGTCACCGACATGAACTGACTGATCCGCAAACGCAGCCATTTCTCCGCCGGATCGTTGTCATGCACCCCGCTCCAGGCCATCGACAGTTGCGCCGCATCAATCGGAAACGGCGGATCCTCAGCTCGCAACGCACAGCCATCGACCAACGCACACGCCGCGTAATCCGGCACAGTCGCGATCATCTCGGTGCCCGCCAGCAGCGCGCGCAAACCACTGAATTGCGGCACGCCAAGCACCACCCGGCGGCTGCGACCGACCTTGGCCAGGTCCACGTCGATGTTGCCGCTCAGATCCCCCGAGAACGACACCATCGCATGAGGCCGCTCGCAGTATTCGTCGAGAGTCAGCGGGCCCGGGCGGTTGTCGCCGCGCAGAACCTTGCAGGGAATGTCGCGCAGTTTCTTGCGCTTGGCGTTGGCCGGCAGATCGGTGGTGTAACTCACGCCGACGGAGATTTCCCCGGAGGCCAGCAACGTCGGCATCAGCAGGTAGTTGGCGCGTCGCACCACGACCACTATCCCCGGCGCCTCTTCCTGCAACTGGCGCAATAGCGGCGGGAACAGGCCGAACTCGGCGTCATCCGACAGGCCGATGCGGAACACGTCGCAACTGGTCGCCGGATCGAATTCCTTGGCCCGGCTGACCGCACCGGAAATCACGTCCATCGCCGGTTGCAGTTCCCGCAGAATCGCCAGCGCCCGCGCCGTCGGTTCCATGCCGCGACCGTTGCGCAGCAACAGCGGGTCGTCGAACAGATCGCGCAAGCGGCCCAGCGCCGCGCTCACCGCCGGTTGGCCCATGAACAGTTTTTCGGCGACGCGGGTCAGGTTCTTTTCGAACATCAGTGCTTCGAAAATCACCAGCAGGTTCATGTCGACGCGGCGCAGATCGTTTCGGTTCATGGGACACGTTTTCCTTGTTTGAGCCTGACGTGAAAGGTGGGCACTTTACTCGATGAGCGGCACTTTGGCCGCGCGTTTGTAGGGGCCGTATTCGACCGGCACCCACTGGAAGTGTTTGTCGACCGCGGTGATGTGGCCGATGCCCGGGAACGGCAAGTGCGCAGCCGTGACCCAGGTCTTGCTGGCCGCCGCTGCACTGAACACCGCATTACGACTCTTGATCGCTTGCTGGCTGTTGACGTCGAAGCTGATCGCTACCTCAGGATGATCGAACTGCACCGCGAGGTTGTGCACCAGATCCCCCATGAACACGATGCTCTGATTCTGTGAAGTAAAACGGTAAGTGGTACTGCCCGGCGTGTGCCCGGCTTCCAGCGTGGCTTCGACCAAGCCCGGCAACGGCGACTGGCCCGCCGCGAATGTCTTGAAGCGCCCGGCGGAGACGTATGGCGCGGTAGAGTCCTGAGCGATCTTGAAGAACTCCCGCGCGCCGGCTGGTGCCTTGGCGAGGGCCTTCGGGTCGAGCCAGTAATCGGCTTCTGCCTTGGCGGCGTAAACCGTCGCATTGGCGAAGATCGGTTGTTGCTGGCCGTCGACCAGTCCACAGACGTGATCCAGGTGCAGGTGAGTCAGCAGAATCGCATCGACCTGTTCCGGCTTGTAGCCCGCCGCCCGCATGTTCGCCGAGAGCTGGCCGGCAGTGGCGCCGATGCACTGGCCCGCGCCGGTATCCACCAGAATCAATTGTTTGCCGGTGTTGACCAGGAACGCATTGAACGCAGTCTGCACGCCCGGCGTTTCAATCGAGCGGCGGGCCAGCAAGGCGCGAATCTGGCTCTGGCTCATGCCCTGCAGCAGCTTCGGCGACAAATCGTTGTAGCCGTCGAACAGCGCCGTCACTTCGTAATCGCCCAACGCCAGTCGAAAATAGCCTGGCGCCTGCGTGCCGACCTGCGGCGCCTGCGCCATGGCGGTCGACATCACACCGACCAACGCCACGCCGATTGCGCCGTTGAACAAACCTTTCATATTCATCCCCTCGAACGAGCCCGATTCTGCGGCCCTTATGGCCCGCTCCCCATCGTCGCCATCCTGCCCGGTTCCCGTCATGGGGACTTGCAGCGGTGTGCTGAGTTGGAGCTGACAGTGGAATTAACAACGTTTAACTCGTCAGCCTTCGCCCCTCGCCAAACAATGAATCCCTCTGCGCAGCGTTGTTTTATTGACCTGAGGGAAAGCGCTGACCGTGCGTTCCCCACCGACACGGACCTTGGCCATGGCTCACTTACAGCAAACCGTCGCCCGCGCCCCTGCCAGCGAACCCCGCAAGACCAGCACCGGTGGCCTCAGCCCGCAGCGCGAGCGGCTGGTGAAACAGCTGATCCTCGAACGCCTCGGCGACAGCCTTGAAGTCACCGAACTGGCCAGCGCCTGCTCACTCTCACGCAGTCACTTTTCCCGGGCGTTCAAGTGCAGCACCGGGTATTCGCCGCAAGACTGGATCCGCACCCAGCGCATCGCCCGGGCGAAGCTGTTGATCCAGCAGACCAACCACAGCCTTACGCAGATCAGCCTGGAATGCGGCTTCTGCGATCAGGCGCACTTCTGCCACATCTTCACCCGCAGCGAAGGGATCAATCCGTTTGCGTGGCGTTGTCAGGTCATGAAAAACCGCTGAGGCGGTTCATCCGCGAGCCATCCGCTGAGCCAATCGTGCCACCCGCTCGCCCAGGTGCGCGGCGGTTTGTTGGTCCTCCAAAGGCGGTGCCTGCTCGGGCGGTTGTTCGACACTGGATTGGGACATCGCACCGAGGGAGCTGCCGAGGCGATTCAACTGGCCGTCGAACACACCTTCGCACGCACGCGCCGGCAACAGATCAAGCCCGACCCAGATCATCGAATGTTGGGCCGCGAACACCGCCATCTGCACCAGGGTATTGAGCTTGTCGCCGCACAGGCTGCCGGAATTGGTGAAGCCCGCCGCGAGCTTGTCGCGCCACGGCCGGGCGAGATAGAACGGGGCCGTGGCCTCCATGAACTGCTTGAACGCCGCCGAGGCGCTGCCCATGTAGGTCGGCGCGCCGAAGATGATGGCGTCGGCGCGGTGCAAGTCATCCCAGTGGGCTTCCACGTCTTCGACCGCCAGCAACAGGCAAGTGCTGCCCACGTGGCGCTCCACACCTCGGGCCACTGCCTGCGCAATGACGCGGGTGTGCCCGTAGCCACTGTGATAGACCACCACTACCTTGCTCATCGCAGCGTCCTCCGGACGTATGCATTCCATTGCCCCGGAGTTTTGGCTCTGACGCGGGCGCGGACGAGTTAATCGTTGTTAATTTTTCCCGGCTGTCGGGTGAACCGGCACGGGTTCCGGCCTTTAAATACAGTGGTGACGGCACTGGATGCCGAGCGATGCCGGGGCGCGTGCACTGCACGCAAGTTGCACTGGCGACAAATCCTGAGGAATATGCCCGGATACTGCGGATTAGACGGCTTGCGTGACCCTCAAGTCGCTCCCCGCCCTGCCCGTCACGGATTCTTCACCGAGGCGGACCAGGATCATAAAAAACGTCGAAGGAGTGAGCGGTTGAGTCTTTCCCCGAATCAGGCCATCGGTTTCGGCCCCTATCGGATCCACCCCGGCCAGCGGCTGGTGCTTGAAGGCGACCAGCCTTTGCGCCTGGGCCGCCGCGCCATGGACATTCTGCTGATCCTGCTGGCCCACGCCGGCGAGGTGGTGAGCAAGCAGCAACTGATCGCCGGAGTCTGGCCGGACAGCGTGGTGGAAGACATCAATCTGCGGGTACACATGGCCGCGCTGCGCAAGGCCCTCGGCGACGGTCAGGCCGGGCAGCGCTACATCGTCACGGTGGCGCAGCGCGGCTACAGTTTCGTCGCGCCGGTCGTGCTGCAATCGATTGAGCAACGCCCCACCGCCGCCACTATCGGCCGGCATAACCTTCCATTGCGTCGCACGCGGATGATCGGTCGCCAGTCGGTGGTCGACAGCCTGATGACACAACTGCCGCGCCAGCGCAGCATCACCCTGGTCGGCCCCGGCGGCATCGGCAAGACCACCGTGGCCCTGCGCGTCGCCGAGCAACTGATCGGTCGTTATCGCGACGGGATTCGCCTGCTGGATCTGGCACCGCTCAACGATCCGGGCTCGATCTGCTCGCACCTCGCCGCCCTGCTGGACCTTTCGCTGCATGCCAGTGAACCGATGGCCTGCCTGATCAACAGCCTGCGCGAGCGGCAGATGCTGCTGGTGATCGATAACTGCGAGCACTTGATCGACGCCGTGGCGTTGCTCAGCGAAAGCATTCTGCGTGGCGCGCCGCAGGTGCATATTCTGGCCACCAGCCGCGAAAGCCTGCGCGCCGAGGGCGAGTATGTGCAACGTCTGGAATCCCTCGATTGCCCGCCACCGATTGCAGTGCTCGACCGCGATCAGGCGATGGGATTTTCTGCGCTGCAACTGTTCGTCGAACGGGCGATGGCGGCGCACGAACACTTTGAGCCGGGCAACGCTGATCTGCCGTTGATCATCGACATCTGTCGACGGCTGGACGGCATCCCGCTGGCACTGGAACTGGCCGCCGCGCAGGTCGCGGGCCTCGGGCTGGACGGTTTGCTGAGTCAGCTTCAGGGGCGTTTGCCGGCGGGCAATCAGACTCGCCTCGGTCGGCATGAAACCCTGCGCGCTACGCTGGACTGGAGCTTCAACCTTCTCAACGCCTGCGAACAGACCGGCCTGCGCCGACTGGGTGTGTTCCGTGGCGCGTTCACGCTGGATTCTGCGGCGGCGGTTATCGTCGGTCAGCACATCGAGTCGAACGAAGTGTTTGCCTCGATCACGCAACTGGTCGCCAAGTCGCTGCTCAACGTCGAGGTTGGCGATGAAGAAGTGTTTTATCGCCTGCTCGACACGACTCGTCGCTATGCATTGGAAAAACTCGATCAGGCTGACGAACTCGGCGAAACCCGCGAACGCCATGCCGAACGCAGCCTGGCGCTGATGCATCAGGCCCAGGCCGATTGGGAGAACACGGCGACCGAAGTCTGGATCGAGCGTTACGCCCGTGGCCTCGAAGACCTGCGGGCGGCGCTTGAGTGGACGCTGAACGATGAAGGCTCGCGCGCGCTCGGCGTGCGCCTGACGGCGACCTCGGCGCCGTTGTGGCAGGAGCTGTCGCTGCTCAAGGAGTACGGCGTTCATGTGCGCCGGGCACTCGCGTTGCTGGCGTCCTCCGACGAGCCCTGTCCGCGACTGGAAATCGCCTTGAAACTGGCCCTCGGCAGCGCCTGCTATCACACCTGGGGCGGCACCCCGGAAACCATCGAAGCCTTTGCCAGTGCCCGTCTCTTGGCGCAGAGGCACGACGACAAGGCCGGACAATTGCGCGCCGTGTCGGGGCACATGGCGGTCAATCTCAGTTGCGGGCATTACCAGATGGCGCTGGAGCAGAGCGAGCAATTCGAAAGCCTCGGCGTGCACGGCGATGCGCAGCTGTCCCTGAGTACCCATCGCTTGCGGGTACTCGCGCTGCATTACGCCGGCGATCAGCATCAGGCGCGAATCCACGCCGAGCAGGTCATTCAGCGCATGGCCCACAGCGGCCACCTCAACCGCTTCACCCACGGTTTCGGCGTGCAATACGATCAGAGCGTCGCCTCGCTGACCGTTCTCGCCCGAGTGCTGTGGCTGCAAGGTTTTCCCGAGCAGGCCTGGCGCACGGCGCGGCAGGCACTGGACATCGCGGTGCAGATCAACCACGGCACCTCGATCTGCTACACGTTGGCACTCGCCTCGTGCCTGATCGCCCATTACAACGGCGACGTACAAAACGCCCGCGCGCTGCTGCAACTGTTGCTCGAACAGGCGCAAAAGCATTCGGTGCTGCTGTTCTACACGTGGGCGCGGCACTACGCGCAGGTGATCGACGCCGACAAAGCCCCCGCCATCCCGCCCGCCGATAGCGGTCTGGTCAGGGAAATAATGGTCACGCTGGATCCGGGTTTCGTTGATGATGCGTTGCTCGAACGAGCACAAAGTGGCGCGGCCGGCTGGAGTACTGCGGAGATCTTGCGGGCTCGCGCCGAGCGGTTGCTGGCGGCTGATTCGCCCTGCCATCACACGGTCGAAAGCGCTTTGCAGCAATCGCTTGAGATTGCGCGGACGCAAGGCGCGCTGGCCTGGGAACTGCGCAGCGCGACGTCGCTGGCCCAGTTGTGGCAACGCCAGTCGCGCTATCTCGAGGCACTCGAATTGCTGACACCGGTCTACCAGCGTTTCACCGAAGGTTATGCCACCCCGGATTTGCGCAAAGTGCGTTTACTGCTCGACGAACTGCGCGGTCAGTCGGCCGCTTGAGGCTGGCCGGGTGCGACCCAGGTAACGCGCGTGCCGACGCTCGACATCACTCAGTTCGCCGCCCTGCTCCAGCTGTTCGCGGGCATAGCGGCGTGTGGTGTTGAGCATTCGATAGCGCAGTGTTCCGCTGGATCGGTCCGTTGTCAGCAATGACCTGGCCGCCAACTGTTCAACCACTGCCACCAGTGTCGAGGGTGGTAGTTGCGCGCAACTGATCACACCGATGGCGGCGTCGAGGGTGAATGCCATCTTGAACACCGACAAGCGTTGCAGCACGCGTTGTTCCTGCTCGCTCAAGCGCTGATAGCTCCAGTCCAGCGCAGCCTTCATCGACTGGTGGCGTGTCACGGCAGTGCGGCGACCGTGACTCAGGACTTGCAGGCCTTGGTCCAGCTGGGTCTGAAGGCCGACCAGCGCCAGCGCATCGATCTGCGCCGCCGCCAGTTCGATCGCCAATGGCAGACCGTCGAGCCGCCGACAGATATCGCGCACCGTTTCCAGATCCTGCTCACGCAGACTGAAGCCGTGTTGACGCGCACGGGCGCGACTGACAAACAGCTGCACCGCCGAATAGCCCATGACCTCGGCGACACTGTTGAGGGCCGAGGCTTTGGGAAGGGTCAGGGGCGGCAGCGGCTGGAGGACTTCCAGACCGAGACGCAACGGTTCGCGGCTGGTGGCCAGGATCGAAAGACGGGGCGCGGCGTCGAGGAGTGTTTGCAGCAGGTTCCGGCAGGCTTCGTGCAGATGCTCGCAGTTGTCCAGCACCAGCAAGGCGTGGCGCGCTGCCAAGGTGGGGAAATCGATATCGAGGGTTTTCAGCAGGTGATTGAGGAGCGGAGTGTCTCCGTCGATAAGCGACAGATCCACCTGCCACACGCCGTCACGGAAATGTTGCAGCAGCAGTTCTGCTGCGCGCAGTGCCACGGTGCTTTTGCCGACACCGGCAGGCCCGGTCACCGTCAGGAGCCGGGACAGCGGCAGTTGCCGCACCAGACCACCGACCAGTGAGTCGCGCCCGGTGACCGGCGTCAGCCGCGCGGGCAAATTGTGTTGGGGCGCTTGCAGGTTTTCGAACACCACGTGAGCAGCGCTGTCGCCCTGCACCGGGGCCACGAAGCTGTACCCGCGCTGCGGCACATTGACGATGTAGCGCTGGCCTTTTTCGCCGTCGCCAAGGGCCCGGCGCAGCGCGGCGATGTGCACCCGCAGGTTGATCTCCTCGACCACCGACGTCGGCCACACCAGCGAAATCAGTTGCTCTTTGCTGACCACCCGCCCGGCGCGCTCGACCAGCACTTGCAGAATGTCCAGCGCACGACCGCCCATGCGCAATTGCCGATCCCCTTCGAGGATCAGCCGTTGACGCAAATGGAACGCGTACGGTCCGAAACGCAGGACCGACGCCGAGTTCAATTCGTTGAGGCTGTTCATGTCCGTTATCTTCGCAGGCCTCGATGACGATACAACCACCACGCGGGGTCCAGCACGGACATCCGGATGCCCGTAACGGACAGAACCGCTCTAGCTGAACTGTTCGCGATATTGCGTCGGGGTCAGCCCGAGCTTTTCGCCGAACAGAAAACGCATGTGCCGCACGCTGCCGAAACCGCTTTTGTAGGCGACGGTTTTCAGCGGCAGATCGCTGGTTTCCAGCAGATTTCGCGCGCAATCGATACGCGCACTTTGCAGGAATTCCATGGGCGTCATGTTGACCTCGCGAGCGAACACCCGGGCGAAGTGCCGTGCACTCATGTTCGCAAGACCTGCCATGCGCTCGACGGTGAAGGCTTCCTCCAGATGCTCCAGCACATGATTCTGCACCCGGGTGATCGGGGTTTCCTGGGGCGCCACTGCCGCCATCAACGGGCTGAACTGCGCTTGCCCGCCCTGACGTTTCATCACCACCAGCAACACCTTGGCCACGTCCTGGGCAACCTTTTTGCCATGATCGCGGGCGACCACCGCCAACGCCATATCGATGCCGGCCGTGACGCCTCCGGAGGTGATCAGGTTGCGATCCTCGACAAAAATCTGGTCGGTGGCGACGTTTGCCTTCGGAAAACCCTTGATCAGGCGCTCGGTGTAATTCCAGTGAGTGGTCACACGATAGCCGTCGAGCAAGCCGGCGTGACCCAGCACGAAGGCGCCGGTACAGATCGAGCCGTATTGCCCGGCACGCGTGACCGCGCCTTGCAGCCAGGCGAGCAACGGCGGGTGTTTTTCGTTGTAGGCGCCAGGGCCGCCCGGCACCAGCAGCAAGTCGTAGCGCTCATCGGCTTCGTCGATATGCCGATCGGTGTGCACGAGGACGCCATTGGACGCACGCAATGGCCCGCGCTCGGTGCCCAGGGTGGTCAGGTGATAGTGGGCTTGCGGTTTCAGGTAGCGGTTGGCAACCGAAAAGACCTCCAGCGGCCCGGCCATGTCGAGCAGCAGAAATTCCGGAAACAGCACCATTGCCACGGTCTTCATGGGGGTATCACCAAAATCTATGTGGAATCATAAGTCTGCGCATTATGGCCAGATACGGTGGAACCGTTGGAAAAGAATGCGTGATCCAGTGCTCACAACTGTCAACTAAAAACGGACAGTATTTCAATTTTCATCTACTTATTGCATCGCAGGGTAACCAGTAACCTTCTCCTCACTCGGACGAATCAACGTCCTGAAAGGAGATTTCATCATGCTGACCCTTCGTAAAGCTTCCGACCGTGGTCTGGCCAATCATGGCTGGTTGAAGTCGTTCCACACCTTTTCCTTCGCCAGCTACCGTGACCCGCGTGAACAGGGTTTTTCCGACCTGCTGGTGATCAACGATGACCGCGTTGCCGCCGGCAAGGGCTTCGGCCAGCACCCGCACCGTGACATGGAGATTTTCTCCTATGTGCTCGAAGGCGCCCTGGAACACAAGGACACCCTCGGCACCGGTTCGGTGATCCGCCCCGGCGACGTGCAACTGATGAGCGCTGGTAGTGGCGTGGCCCACAGTGAGTTCAACCATTCGGCGACCAAGCCTGTGCACTTCCTGCAGATCTGGATCGTGCCGGACGTCAGCGGCGCGAAACCGCGTTACCAGCAAGAGCACTTCAGCGAACAGAAAAAACGCGGTCGCCTGCAACTGATCATTTCGCCCGAAGGTAGCCACGGCTCGCTGAAAGTACGCCAGGATGCACGAGTGTATGCCGGACTGTTCGATGGTGAGGAAAGCGCCACCCTCAAGCTGCCTGCCAACCGCTATGCCTACGTGCACGTTGCTCGCGGCAGCGTTGAACTGAACGGCGTGCAGTTGAAGGAAGGCGACGGCGTGCGGGTTCGTGAAGAACAGGCACTGACCCTGAGCAATGGCCATGATGCCGAGGTCCTGGTGTTTGACCTGCGCCCGCAGGAATTGCCGGAAATGCCATAAGCCCGTGGTTTTCATCGCTCGAAAAAACGGCCTTCGTTGAAGGCCGTTTTTCATTCAGCATGCAAGGTCATCAGCACTGCCGGCGCAGGGTTTCCAGCCTCTTTCACCGATTGAATCATGGCCAGGGTGGTCTGTATCGTGACAAGCACGTTTGACTGGTTCGCGTAGTAGGAGCCGACGAGAATGGCAACCATCCCCAGAAAATGTACGGTGGTCGCGGCCCAGTAGTTCGCCTTGTTCGTCGAGACCATTCTCATTGCTTCGTCTATACGCTCCAGGGATCGATCCATACGAGCCGTCATCAACGCATAACGCTTGTCGCGCTCCTGATGAACCTTTTCCTGTGCCAGACGAATTCTTCGCTCAATCTTCTCTCGCTCCAGCCAGGCTTTTTCATTGGCCTTTTCCCTTCCCAACCGAATCCTTTCTTGCTCCTGGCGAAGGTTCTCCAGATACCGCTCCCGAGTCAGGCGGACTTCTTCCTGAGCCCTCTCTCGCTCCAGCCGAGCCTCTTTCCGAGCCTTCTCCTGTTCCAGTCGAACCTTTTCCTGAGAGCGCTCTCGCTCCAGCCGAGCCTCTTCCTGAGAGCGCTCTCGCTCCAGCCGAGTTGCTTCCAGCTCCAATCGAGCAGCTTCCTGCGATTGCTCCTGCTCCAACCGCACCTTGTCCCGCTCGGCCTGCTGGGTCAGAAAGCCATCGATCTTGGCGGACATGGATTCGATCCGTGCATCGATTCTTGTCTCGATGACCTCGATCCTGGCGCTGAATTCGTCTCGCGTTATGTAGGTCATAGACTCAGTTCTATCCGTTTGCCCGGCCATGTCGCTTGCTTGAAATTGGCTGACTTCCCTTGCAATCAATTCCGCACCTCTGACGTTTATCAATACTTCCCTGGATTGATCACCTCGGAGCATTTCACCTGTTCACTCCGGGTGTGAGAAACGATAGGGCCCGGCCAAAAAACTCACAAGCCAGCGGATTCTGGCGCTGTTGTAGGCAAGATCGTCAGCTGATGTAGCCGTCCTACACGGCATCAAGGACTACTCATTCTCCAGCGCAAACGCTTCGACAATCTGCTCGATCACCGCCCTGACCCGCGCGGTATGGCGCAGATCCGCGTGGGTCACAAGCCACACTTCATAAGGCAACGGCCGCGTACGCTCCGGCCACAGTCTGAGCAGACCATCGCGCTCGCCCATGTAGACCGGAATTTCTCCTACACCCAGACCGGCGGCAATCGAGCGTCGGACCAGCAGACTGGAGCTCAGACCGGCGACGATCCGCCCGCGAGTCACGGGCTCGGTCACCAGGGTCAGGTCCTTGTTGCCTTGCAGATATGGCTGGTACACCACCAGATCATGGCCCTCAAACGCACTGCCCGGCGCCGGCACACCATGCCTGTCGACATAGTCCTGCGAGGCAAACAGCCCCACGGGCCAACGCGCGATGCGCCGGGCGATCAGGTCCGGGTTGTCCGGGCGGGTATTGCGTACGGCGATGTCAGCTTCGCGTTTGGCCAGGCTGAGGATCTGCGTGGAGGCGTCCAGTTGCACGCGCACGTCCGGATGCCGTTCGTGCAACTGCGCGATGGCCGGGATCAGGAAATCGATGGCCAGCGAATCGGTGGTGCTGACCCGCACACTGCCGGTCAGACGGTCGTCCAGGCCCTGGATTCGCCGCTCCAGCTCCAGCGCCGAATGCTCCATTTTTTCCACCGACTTGAGCGCCGCTTCGCCGACGGCCGTCAGTGCATAGCCCTCGGAGGTGCGCAGGAACAAGGTCGCGCCCAGCGACTTTTCCAGTGAGGTGATGCGTCGCCCGACTGTCGCCTGATCCACGCCCAGCACGCGCGCGGCGCCGCGTAACGTCGACTCGCGACAAACCGCAAGAAACACCCGTGCGTCATCCCAATTCATACCGTTCTCCATTGATGCATAAACGCATCACTACAACGCAAACTTGCTGCATTAACGCAGCAACAATAGCCGATATGCTGGACGCCATAAACCTTTCCACAGGATTGCCGTCATGCGCACTTCAACTGCTTCGCCCGAACGTCCGGACACGAGTGTCTGGCTGGCGATCTTCGCCGGACTCTGCGCCAGCCTGGTCAGCATCGGTCTGGCGCGTTTCGCCTACACGCCGCTCATCCCTTCGCTGATTCAGGCGCAGTGGTTTTCCGCCCATGATGTGGTCTATCTCGGCGCGGCCAACCTGGTCGGTTACCTGATCGGCGCCCTCCTCGGCCGACCGCTGGCACGTCGGCTCACCCAGAGAAATGCCTTGCGACTGATGATGCTGGCGGTAACCGTGGCGTTTTTCGCCTGTGCGTACCCGGTGTCGGTGAGCTGGTATTTCGGTTGGCGCCTGCTGTCCGGCATCGCGGGCGGCGCGATCATGGTGCTGGTGGCCGCGACGGTGCTGCCGCATGTACCGGCCGCGCGCAAAGGCCTGGCCAGCGGGGCGATTTTCCTCGGCATCGGTCTTGGCATCGCTGGCTCCGGCACGATCGTCCCGCTGCTGCTGAATCTGGGCCTGCAAGCGACGTGGCTGGGATTGGGAGTTTTGTCGCTGGCACTGACGGCTTTGAGCTGGTTCGGCTGGCCTTCGGAGCTGCCCCATGCAACCACCGCAACGGCTCAGCTGGATCCGGTCGAGCCGACACCGCCTGCTGTTTATCTGCTGTTTGCCCAGTACGCGTTCATGGCCGCCGGGCTGGTGCCGGCCATGGTTTTCCTGGTGGATTACGTCGCCCGTGGCCTGGGCGCCGGGGCGCACGTCGGCGCGCTGGTCTGGATCATGTACGGTCTGGGCGCCATCGTCGGTCCGGTGAGTTATGGCTTTCTCGCCGATCATCTCGGTGCGCGGACCGGCATTCGTCTGGTGCTGGTGGTGCAGGCGATCACTCTTGGCCTGCTGGCCATTTCGCATTCGGTCCTGGCGCTGGCACTGCTGGCAGTGATCCTCGGTTCGTTTCCGCCGGGCATTGTCCCGCTGGCGTTGGCAAGGGTGCATGAGCTGGTGCCGGATCATCATCGCCAACAGGTGGCGTGGAGCCGGGCCACGGTGTCGTTCGCCTCGTTTCAGGCGCTGGCCGGCTTCGCCTATTCGGCGCTGTTCAACGCCACGGGCGGACAGCATGTCCTGCTCTTCGTGATTGCCGGAGGTGCCATCGTGATCGCGCTGATACTTGAGCACGCCATGAAACTGCTGCCCTCCTCCGTCGAACAACGCTGCTGCGCCCAGTGAGGGGAATCATTGCGCCCTGCCTGTGCTCCCATCTACTGATCACTTGTTTCAAGAGGAACCGAAAATGACGTTGCCTACCGAAATGACCCGAATCGAAATCACCGAACCGGGCGGGCCCGAGGTTCTGCAATCCCGACGCGTTCCGCTGCCGGCCGCCGCAGAGGGCGAAATACTGATCCGCGTGCACGCCGCCGGCATCAATCGCCCCGACGCTCTGCAACGCGCCGGCAAATACCCGATGAAGCCCGGCATGAACCCGATTCCGGGCCTTGAAGTGGCCGGCGAGGTCGTGGCAATTGGTAGCGGTGTCAGCTCATTCGCGGTCGGTGACCGGGTCTGCGCACTGACCAATGGCGGAGGTTACGCCGAATACTGCACGGTCCCGGCCGGCCAGGCCCTGCCGATCCCCGATGGGCTGGACTGGATTCAGGCAGCGGCCATTCCCGAAACTTTTTTCACGGTGTGGGCCAACCTGTTCGGTCTCGGCGGCGCCAGCCGAGGTCAGCGCGCCTTGATTCACGGCGGCACCAGCGGCATCGGCACCACCGCGTTGATGCTATGCCGCGAGTTTGGCATCGAAGCCTTCGCCACCGCCGGTAGCGCCGACAAATGCGCAGCGATCCGCAAACTGGGCGGCGAAGCGATCAACTACCGGGAACAGGATTTCGTGGCTGTCATCGCTGAAAAAACCGCCGGCCAAGGCGTCAATGTGATCCTCGACATCATGGGCGGCTCGTACCTCAACGGGAACATCAGCGCCTTGGGGATGGATGGGCGGTTGGTGATGCTCGGTTTCCTTGGTGGCGCGCGGGCCAATGACATCGATCTGCTGGCGATCCTCGGCAAGCGCGCAGTGGTCACCGGCTCCCTGCTTCGCGCCCGTACCTCGGCGGAAAAGGCCGCCATCGCCGATCAATTGCGCGAACACGTCTGGCCGGTGCTGGCCGCCGGGCGCTGCCTGCCGATCATCGACAAGGTTTATCCGCTCACCGACGCAGCCAAGGCCCATGCTCACATGGAAGCGGGCGACCACATCGGCAAGATCGTGCTGAAGATCGACTGAGTCGTTGCAGTATTTTGTAATCGTTGCAGGCGTGCGGTGGTCGAAAATGTCACGCACGGGTCAAGGCATCTGGTAAAAAGCGTTCTCTGTCCGCGCCGTGGTGAATCGTTTAATGTTCCTTGCCTTCATGACCCGACTTCGACGCCGCCGTCTGGCGTTCGCCTGCATGGTCGCCCTGATCATCGGCGTGCCGGCGAGTTGTGCCGTGCTGGAACACACCGAACGCAAGCTGCTGTTTCGCATCGAACCGGGCACCGCCGGCTGGTATCACGGCTTGCCCGGCAGCGTGCAGGAACTCGACCTGCAACCGAAAAGCTTCAAGGCCGGGCAAAACATTCACGCCTGGTGGTGGCCGGCGGAGCGCGCTGATGCTCCGGCCATCCTTTATCTGCATGGCGTGCGCTGGAACCTCACCGGGCAGCTGTTCCGTATCGAGCAACTGCGCGCGGCAGGTTATTCGGTTCTGGCGATCGACTATCGCGGCTTCGGCCAGAGTCATGGCGACCTGCCGTCGGAACGCACGGTTTACGAGGATGCGCGGGTGGCCTGGGAGCGCTTCCAGCTGTTGCAACCGGACCCGAACAAACGCCTGATCTACGGGCATTCGCTGGGGGGCGCGGTCGCCATCGATCTGGCTGCCGAACTCGGCCGCGATGCTGCCAGCCATCACACCCCACTGCCGGTGCGTGGGCTGGTCATCGAATCCACTTTCACCTCATTGGCGGATGTCGCGGCTGCCGTGGCCAACACTTCCCTTCCCGTCCGTTGGTTGCTGTCGCAGAAATTCGATTCCATCGACAAGATCGCCGAGATCCACATGCCATTGCTGGTGGTGCACGGTCTGGCCGACGCATTCGTGCCGTCACGCTTCAGCGAGCAACTGTTCGCCGCCGCCCGACAACCGAAACGCCTGCTGCTGGTGCCCGGCGCAACGCACAACAACAGCATGGCGCTGGGCGGACAGAACTATCGCAAGGCGATTGATGCGCTGATGCAGACCCGACCTGCCGCCCGAGTGGCGGGCGCCGCGGTACAGAAGAACCCGCGCGACTCCTGACGCCCCTCCCCGCAGACCATCGGTCACCCCGAAAGGAAATTCTTGCAGCATCGGCTGGCAATCCGGCGTTCTAACGCTTTGCTGGATGGAGTCAATCCATGACGCTGCTTCGGCACACCCGGCCGCGCCGCGTCTAACTGCCTATTCGGGAGCACCCTCATGAAAATCAACCCGTACCTGATCTTCAACGGCGACTGCCGCGCGGCCTTCACGTTTTACGAGCAATGCCTGCACGGCAAACTCGAAGCGATGATGACCTTCGGCGAAACCCCAGCCGCCGAACATGTCCCCAAAGAGCATCACAACCTGATCATCCACACCTGCCTGAAAGTCGGCGATCAGATGCTCATGGCGTCGGACACCACCCCCGACCGCCCGACCCAAGGCATGAGCGGTTGCTCGATTTCCCTGAATGTCGCCAGCATCGCCGAGGCCGAACGGGTGTTTAACGCCCTGGCCAAGGACGGTCGTGTCGACATGCCGCTGGAAGCCACCTTCTGGGCCGCGCGCTTCGGCATGCTGGTGGATCGTTTTGGCGTGTCGTGGATGGTCAATTGCGAAAGTGACAAGTGACGCTCTCATTGCACCGGACATGAAAAAGCCCGACCTCTTCAGGTCGGGCTTTTTCATTCAACGCTGGGCCAGCTCGTGCCGAACGCACTGTTCGTAGTAGGTCTGCTTGACGGCCGCCGGCTTCAGCCGCGACGCGCTGTCGTAGGTCTGCTCAGTGATGCCCATGGCGGTCATGCGCATCCACGGTTGCTGGAACTTGCGCGCCTGCAAGCGCTTTCGCGCACCATAAAGAGAAATGCCCGAAAGCTTCGATTGTTGCGCACCGGCGGCGATGTCCGAACCCCAGGTACACGCAAAACGATGGCTCTTGCTCAGTTCCCTGGCCTGGGCCTCCAACGCGAACAGAGCGAGGGAAAGCGTTGCTACGGTGATGACAATCGTCCGCATATAGCCCACCTAACCTTTTGAAAAAAGGCGAGTTTGCCGGGACTTGAAACATTCGGGGGCCAGCAATTTGCCGCCTGTTGCAGCCATGCTCGACCGGAGGCTCTCCACACAGATGCGCGGCTACACAGCCACCCGTCTCCCACCTCTCCCGCCCGTCAGCCGCTCGGCACTTTGTTTCGCCTCTGATTTTCCAAGGTAAATCCACCCGACGCGGAAGCCCCGACGATGAACAGAACCATTGCAGCCCTCATGCTTGGAAGTCTTTTGTCTGCCACCGCACCGCTTGCAATGGCGGGAAGCAGCGTCCCGCCAACCGGCATTCCTGGAGTCAATCAGGGAGGCACCGAATCCAAGGAAGACAAGGCCGACAAAAAGGGTGAAGAAGCCTCGGGGTCGAACTCCGGTGCAGAGACCCATGAGACAGAGAAGGATGCGCAAACATCCAGCGAATCAAAGAATGGGATGGAAGAAAAGAAACCCTGAACGACTTTGCCGCCTCTGCAGTTTTCGCAGACACAAAAAAGCCGATCTTCCGATCGGCTTGACTGTTTTACGCGCATCCCTTTTCCAAGGCCGGGATGATGGACTTCAGCGTTTGAGCTTGCGCTTGTTGCGGTATTGGTCGATCACCACCGCGACCACGATGATCAGTCCCTTGATGATGTCCTGGATGTAAGCATCGACCCCGACAAACGTGAACCCGCTGGCCATCACCCCCAGGATCAGTGCGCCGATTACCGTGCCGGTGATGCGCCCCACCCCGCCCGCCAGACTGGTACCACCGATAACTGCGGCGGCAATCGCATCCAGCTCATAGGACATGCCCATCCCGGCCTGTCCGGTGGCGGCGCGAGCCGAAGCCACCACGCCGGCCAGCCCCGCCAGCAACCCGGCGATGCTGTAGACGATGACCAGATGGCGTTTGACGTTGATGCCTGAGGTGCGCGCCGCCTGCATGTTGCCGCCGATGGCGTAGGTGTATTTGCCGTATTTGGTGTAGCGCAGCGCGATGTGGAAGATCACCGCCACCACCAGAAAAATGATCACCGGCATCGCGCCGTGGCCGATCGCCGTGTAGGAATCCGACAGCATGCTCACCGGCTGGCCTTCGGTGTAGTAACGCGCCAGGCCTCGGGCCGAAACCATCATGCCCAGCGTGGCAATGAACGGCGGAATCCCGGTGATGGCGATGATGCTGCCGTTGATCGCCCCCGCCAGCAGCCCGACACCGAGCCCGGCAATCACCGGAATCCAGACCGGCAAATCGGTCAGTGACGGGAACACCGCCCGGGCGAAATCCGAGGTCTGCGCCAGACTGGCCGCGATCATCGCCGACAACGCGAGTACCGAGCCCGACGACAGGTCGATACCGGTGGTGATGATCACCTGGGTCACGCCAATCGCCAGCAGGCCGATGATCGACACTTGCAGGATCATCAACACCAGCCGCTGGGAGTTCATCAGAAAGCTCTGATCGCGCACGATCCAGCCGAACAGTTCGAATACCAGGCCAATGCCGATCAGCACCAGGAAAATACTCAGCTCCGTCGGAAAGCGCCGGCGACTCTTGACCGGTGCCGTGGCCGGTTTGTTTTCCAGTATCGCGTTCATAACCACTCACCTTTCTATCGCATCATCGACGGCGGCCTCGGCCACCAGCGGTATCCATTAATGAACCGAGGACAGGCCCGAAGCCAGTTGCATCACCCGCTCCTGAGTCGCCTCGCTGCGGTCGAGGGTGCCCATCAGGTCGCCCTCGTGCATGACCATCACACGGTCGCTCATGCCGAGCACTTCCGGCAGCTCCGAAGAAATCATGATCACCGCCATGCCCTCGCTGGCGAGGTAGGCGATGAGCCGGTAAATCTCGGCCTTGGCGCCGACATCAATGCCGCGGGTCGGCTCGTCGAGAATCAGGATGCGCGGGTTGGTCATCAGCCAGCGGGCCAGCAAGGCCTTCTGCTGATTGCCACCCGACAGGGTGTCGATGCACTGCTCCAGCGACGGGGTTTTAACCCGCAGCTTCTTGCACATGTCCTCGCACAAGGCGCGCAAGGCCTTTTGCTGGATGAACCCGTGGCCGGCGTAATACGGCAGGACGGCCATTTCCATGTTCTCCAGCACCGAGAGACACGGGAACAGACCACTGAGCTTGCGATCCTCGGTCAACAGCGCGAAGCCCTTCTCGATCGCCATGTGCGGATCACTGATGCGCACCACCTCGCCATCGAGGCGGATCTCGCCACCGTCGCTGGGCGTGATGCCGAAGATCGCCTCAGCCACATTGGTCCGGCCCGAGCCCATCAACCCGGCGATGCCCAGGATTTCCCCGGCGTGCAGGTCGAAGGACACACCCTTGAAAATGCCATCGAGCTTGAGGTCGCGCACCGACAGCAACAGATCGCCGATCGGCTTTTCCCGCACCGGAAACAACTGGCTCAACTCGCGACCGACCATCATCGAAATCAGGCTGTCGCTGTCCATGGAATCGGCCCGCTGCAGGCCGATGTAGGCCCCGTCGCGAAACACCGCCACTTCATCGGCGATCGCGAACACTTCGTTCATTTTGTGGGTGATGTAGATGATGCCTTTGCCCTGGTTTTTCAGGTCGGCAATGATCGAGAACAGATGGGCGACTTCCTTGTCGGTGATGGCCGACGTCGGTTCGTCCATGATCAGGATGTCGGAGTCGTAAGACACGGCTTTGGCGATCTCGACCATCTGCCGCTCGGCGATACTCAGGTTGCCGACCAGTTCTTCGGGGTCAAGGTTGATCCGCAGGCGCTCCAGCAGTTTCGCCGTGCAGCGGTGCATTTCCCGGTGGTCGATCATGTGAAAGCCGTTGAGCTGCTCGCGGCCGATCCAGATGTTTTCGGCGATGCTCATGTGCGGCATCAGGTTGAGTTCCTGGTGGATCATCGCGATCCCGGCCTGAAGCGCTGCTAGCGGCGTTTCGAACACCACCGGCTTGCCCCGCAGGCGCAGCTCGCCGGCGTCTGGCTGGTAAATGCCGGCGATGATTTTCATCAGGGTAGATTTGCCCGCGCCATTCTCGCCCATGAGCGCCAGCACGGAACCGGGGCGTACCCGCAGTTGCACATCGGACAACGCCACCACACCGGGGAAACCCTTGCTGACGTTGAGGATCTCCAGCAGGTACGGCTCTTCGACAGGTAGTGCAGTGGGCGGGCTCCCCGTCACAGGGGTGCTCGAAGCAGTCGCTGAAGCGAACATGATCAGGTACTCCATCAGCAAGGTCGCGGTCGCCACCTTGCGGGCTTATTGTTGTTATTGAACGGACGGACTATTTGAACTGGTCAACGTTTTGCGGCGTGATCAGGCGGAACGGCACCCAGACCGCCGGCTCGACCGGCTCGTTCTTCGCCATTCTCACCGCGGTATCGATGGAACCGTCGGCCTGACCCTTGGCGTCCTGGAACACGGAAGCGGCCAGCGAGCCCTTCTTCACAGCGTTCAAGCCGTCCGGCGTGCCGTCGACACCCGCGATCAACACGCTGCCTTTGGCGACGCCGGCCTGTTGCAGGGCCATGGCGGCACCGATGGCCATTTCGTCGTTGTTGGAGACGACCGCGTCGAACTTGCGGCCCTGGGTCAGCCAGTCATTGACCAGCGTCATGCCCTTGTCCCGCAGCCAGACGCCGCTCTGCTCCTGCTCGACCTTGATGTCCGGGTATTTGGCCAGCACCTCTTTGACGCCCTTGGTGCGGTTGGTGGTGGAGTTGTTCGCCAGATCGCCCAGCAGAATCACGATGTCGCCCTTGCCGCCCATTTTGTCGGCGAGGTACTGCATCTGCATCTCGCCGGCTTCCAGGTCGTTGGAAGCAACGGTTACCACGCCTTTGGGCAGGTTCAGGTCATCGGGGCGGCGGTTGACGTAGACCAGCGGAATGCCGGCCTTCACTGCGGCTTCGGTGATCTTTTTGGTGGCGGCGGTATCCACCGGATTGACCACGATGGCGTCGACCTTCTGGCTGATGAAGCTTTCGACCTGGCTCAGTTGCTTGACCACGTCGCTGCGGGCGTCTTCGAACTGCAGCTTGACGCCGTCGGGATAGGACTTGGCTTTCTTGTCCATGGATTCGCGCAGGTAGGTCAGCCAGGTGTCATCGAACTGGGACATGCTGACGCCGATCTTCATATCGGCCAGCACAGCGCCGCTGGCGAACATCAGGGACAAGGCCAGTGAGGCAAAGCGGGTCTTGGTCTTCATGAAAAGTCTTTCTCCACATTCTTGTTGGTTTTATGGATGAGGCATGACGATTTCAGTAAGCGGACAAGCAGTCGAAGCGTTGAAAACGTATCCCGAGACAGTGAATCTGGAATCGACTTTATTGGAAAATATTTTCCATATCAACCTGTTTTAGAATTTTATTATGATTTTATTCCATGGCTTGCAAACTCGCTCAGTTCCACCACCTGATGACGTTTGAAACTCAGGCGCGCAGCGTCTAGCACGCGGGTTGTCGCCAGTGCATCACGGGCGTCAACGGGCAGTGGGCCACCGTTTTGCAACGCGATTTGTAGCTGCAAATAGAACTGACTCCAGCAGCCGCGCTCAGACGGAACCCGCTCACGCTCGTCTCCGTGCTCGAACCAGCCCCAACGGCGGTGCTCCTCGACGCCCCAGCGCTCGCCTTCGGTTTTCGGCGAGAGCCCGGCCAGTGCCTGGGCCTCTTGCCCGTCCAGACCCTCGACGCTGTAACAGCCCAGCTTGCCGCTCACCCGAAAGCGCGGGCCGGGGCTGTTTTGCAGGCAACTGCCGCCCAGGTGCGAGGTCACGCCGCTGGCGTGGGTCAGGGACATGAAGAAGCCGTGATCGAAGGTCTGGTCTTTTTCCAGGTAGTCCAGTTCGGCGTAGACCCCTGTCACCGGGCCGAACAGCAACAACGCCTGATCGACCAGATGACTGCCCAGATCGCGCAGGAAACCACCGCCGCTGCCGTTGTTAACCGACGACGGCGAATAACGCTCGATCCGCGATTCGAACCGGCTGACCTGGCCCAGCGCGCCGGATTCGATGAGTTTGCGCACGGTTAGAAAGTCCGAGTCCCAGCGCCGGTTCTGATAGACGCTGAGCGGTACATTCTGGCGCTCGGCCATGGTGATCAGGGTTTGCGCCTGCTGCCAGTCGGCGGCGAACGGCTTGTCGCTGACCACCGCCACGCCGTGTTCGATGCCGTCGAGCACCATTGCCGGCCGGCCCTTGAGGGGCGTCGATACCACCAGCACATCGATCCCGGCTTCCACCAACTGGCCGATGCTGTCGAAGGCCGGCACACCCGGATGCTCCGCCGCCAGCAACTGTCGGCGCTCCGCTGAACGGGTGACCACGCCGACAAACGTCGCCGCCGGCAGGCTGCTGATCAGCGGAGCATGAAAAAACCGGCCGCCATGGCCGTAACCGACAAGTCCGATGCGCATGTCTGAACTCCTTCTTATTGTTATGTCACCGCGTCTCGGGAAAACGCGGTGGTTGTGGGAGCAGCGTTAACCGTAGAACCTCGGGCGATCAGGCAGTGCAACGTTGACGATCGCTCCGCTGTTCTGCGCTTCGATGCACGCATCGGCGGCAACAGCAGCGGCGAAGCCATCCCACGCCGAAGGCCCTCCGACCTGCCCTGCCCGCACGCCATCGATGAACGCCTGCAACTCGACGTCATAGGCCGCGATGAAGCGATCCTTCCAGTCCATCAGAATCGCGTTGGACAGCTTGGCCCCGCTGCGCAATTGCACCTGGGACGGCTCCGGCAGTCTGGCGATGCCGGTCTCCCCCACCACTTCGCACTGGATGTCGTAGCCGTACTGGCAATTGACGAAAACCTCCACGTCGATGCGCGTGCCCTTGGCGGTTTCCAACAGCACGATCTGCGGATCCTTCAGGTGCGCGAGGGCTTTGCTGCTCTTGCGCGGGAACACCACCTGCACCGAGACGTAATCATCGTCGAGCAACCAGCGCAGCACGTCCAGCTCATGGATCAGCGTGTCGGTGATCGCCATGTCGGTCTTGTAGTTTTCACCCACGCTCGGGTTGCGGTGGGCGCAATGCAGCATCAATGGTTCGCCGATTTGGCCGCTGTCGATCACCGACTTCAACGCGCGATAACCTTCATCGTAAGGACGCATGAAACCGACCTGCACCAGCCGTTTGCCGTGGGCTACTTCAGCCTCGACGATCTTGCGGCAGCCTTCGGCGGTGACCGCCAGCGGCTTCTCGCAGAACACCGGTTTGCCCGCCGCAATCGCGGCCAGCACGAACTCTTCGTGGCTCGGGCCCCAGGAGGTGACGAGGATCGCGTCGACGTCCGGCGCCTGGATCAGCGCGTGGCCATCGGGATAGACCTCGGCGGTCAGTTTCAGGTCAGCCACGACCTTGGCCGCCTGCTGCAGATTGATGTCGGTAACCGCCACGACCTGACTGTTGAGCAAGGTCTGGCTGCAACGACGGATGTGGTCCTGGCCGATGGACCCGGTGCCGATGACGCCTAGCCGCAACGCTTGGGAAAGCAATGACATGAAAGGATTCCTTGTAGTTGTTCGATTCAGGGCAATCAGTACTGACGAGCCTTGGCCAGTCGTTCGTTCAGGGTTTTGGCCACCGCGTCGGTGCGGGCGCTGGTGGAGACTTGCGCCACGCCGACCCGCCACCACGACAGGTAACCGTGAATCATGGTCTTGGGCAGAACCTTGATGTCGATCAGGGTCGAGACCGTCTGCAAACGTGCATCGGCCAGCGCCGCCTGCAACTCTTCAACGGTGTTCACCTTGTAGGTCTTGCAGCCGTAAGCCGCCGCGCTCATGGCGAAATCCACCGGCACGAAAGTGCCGTCGAGCTTGCCGCTTTGCGGGTTACGGAAACGGAACTCGGTGGCAAAGCTGTCCATGCCGTTGCCCATCTGCAGGTTGTTGATGCAACCGAAGGTCATGTTGTCGAACAGCACCACGTTGATCTTGCGTCGCTCCTGGATCGAGGTGGCGAGCTCCGAGTGCAGCATCATGTAAGAGCCGTCGCCTACCAGCGCATAGACCTCGCGCTCAGGCTCGGCGAGCTTCACGCCCAGCGCGGCATTCACCTCATAGCCCATGCACGAATAGCCGTACTCGACGTGATAGGTGTTAACGCCCTTGCTGCGCCAGCTGCGCTGCAAGTCGCCGGGCAGACTGCCGGCGGCGGCGACGATCACTGCGTCATCGGCAAGAGTTTCATTGAGCACGCCGAGCACGCGACTCTGGGTCAGGCAGGAACCGGTCAGCTCGATGAATTCGCGCAACACCGCCGGATCGAGGTGGTCGTTGATTTCCGGGATGAAATCCCGGGCCTGGTAGTCGATCTGATACAGGCGATCCACTTCCTCATCCAGTTGCGCCCGTGCCTGACGGGGTTGATCGCCCCAGCCGGAACGGTAGTCACCCAGCGCTTCGGCCAGCGCCGACAAACCTGTCCGGGCATCCGCCAGCAGTTGCACGCCGTCGAGTTTCAGTGCATCGCACGGGCTGATGTTGAGGTTGAGAAATTGCACGTCAGGGTGCTGGAACAAGGATTTCGACGCCGTGGTGAAATCGCTGTAGCGAGTGCCGACACCGATGATCAGATCCGCTTCTTTGGCCAGCAGGTTTGCTGCCAGGCAACCGGTTTCGCCGATGCCGCCCACGTTCAGCGGATGGCTGGACACCAGCGCGCTTTTGCCGGCCTGGGTTTCGGCGAAGGGAATATCGAAGCGCTCGGCAAACGCCTGCAACGCCGCATTGGCGCCCGAGTATTTGACGCCGCCACCACAGATGATCAGCGGTTTGCGCTTGCCTTTGAACAGTGCCACGGCATCGCCGAGCATCGCTTCAGTGGCCGGACGACGCTCGATGCGATGCACGCGTTTTTGCAGGAAGTAATCGGGATAATCGTAGGCCTCGGCCTGCACGTCCTGCGGCAAGGCCAGGGTCACGGCGCCGGTTTCGGCGGGGTCGGTGAGCACGCGCATGGCGTGGATCGCTGCGGTCATCAATTGTTCGGGACGGTTGATGCGATCCCAGTATTTGCTCACGGCCTTGAACGCATCGTTGGTGCTGATGCTCAGGTCGTGGAACTGCTCGATCTGTTGCAACACCGGATCCGGTTGACGGCAGGCATAGACATCACCCGGCAACAGCAGCAAGGGAATCCGGTTGGCGGTCGCGGTGGCGGCAGCGGTCAGCATGTTCGCCGCGCCCGGCCCCACGGACGAGGTGCAGGCGTAGATCTTGCGCCGCAGATGCTGCTTGGCGAAACCGATTGCCGCATGGGCCATGCCTTGTTCGTTGCGGCCCTGATGGACGATCAGGTCACCGCTGTCCTGCTCCAGTGCCTGCCCCAGGCCCAGCACGTTGCCGTGGCCGAAAATGGTAAAGATTCCGGCGACGAACTTGCTCTGAACGCCATCGACCTCGATGTACTGGTTATCGAGGAATTTCACCAGGGCCTGGGCCATGGTCAGTCTTGTTGTGGTCATAACCGCACCTTTCAAATTCAGATCCGATCCCTGCGAGGGGCACTGTCAACTCAGGGATTTGCTCAGGTGGTCCATACTCGCGCCGATCGCCGTCTGAATATCCGCCAGGCCATGGACGCTATCGGCAAACGGTTCAAACGACAGATAGCCGCTGTAGCCGCCAGCGAGCAGGCTGTTGATTTGCGCCGCGTTGCCGAGAATGTCGTCCGCGCCCACCAGCACCCGGTGACCATCGCCAAGGGTCGCCAGCGGCGCCTCGGTCTCCTCGACACCGGAGATGTGCACCAGCCCGGTCAGCTCAGGGAAAAACTCCTGCTCACCGGCCAAATGGTGATGAAAGGTGTCGTGCACCAGACGGAACACATCCAGCCCGCCGACTGACTTGATCGCCTCCACCGCCGTGCGTTTGCGGCGCAGCGAGCAGGCTTTGAAACCCAGCGGCTCGATGAAACCCAGCAGGCCGTGATCGCGCAGGATCGGCGCCAGCTCGCTCAACGCGGTGCGCAGGCCCGCCGCACGTTCGGCGACGCTGCGCGGATCGGCGCGATCGTTCAACGGGCACATCACCAGCCCCCGCGCACCACAATCGCGGGCATAGGCCGCCAGCTTCAAGGCCTGCGCGCGGCGCTCGTCATTCCATACGTCAAACGGATACAACGCGTTGATCGACAGCACGCTGATGCCATGTGCCGTGCACAACTCACGCACGTGTCCGGGCGCGGTGCCGTCCTCGATCTCGATGCCTTTGAGGTCGTTGCGGATCTCGATGGCATCGGCCTTGAGAGTCACCGCCAACTCGATGAACGCCGGCAGGGACAAACGTGGAGCGACCATTCGGTTCAGGGCAAAACGCAGTGGAGTACTCATTCTTGTTGTTCTCCGCGCAAATAATTTATTTGGCCGTCGGCATGCTGAATTCCGGGCCCTTGGCAATGCTGTCGGGCCAGCGCTGCATCACGCTTTTGTAGCGACTGTAGAAACGAATGCCTTCTTCCCCGTAGGCGTGGTGATCGCCGAACAGCGAGCGCTTCCAGCCTCCGAACGAATGCCAGGCCATGGGCACCGGAATGGGCACGTTGATGCCGACCATCCCGACTTTGATGCTGCGGGCGAAGGCGCGGGCGATCCCGCCATCGCTGGTGAAGCACGACACGCCGTTGCCGAATTCATGAGCGTTGATCAACGCCACGGCACTGGCGAAATCCGGCACGCGCACGATGCCCAGCACCGGGCCGAAGATTTCCTGCTGATAGATACTCATGTCGGTGGTGACGTGATCGAACAGCGTCGCGCCGACGAAAAAGCCCGCCTCGGCCCCCGGCACCTTGAAGTGGCGGCCGTCGACAATCAGCTGCGCGCCCTGTGCCACGCCCTGATCGATAAAGCCTTCCACCCTGGCCTTGTGTTCGGCGGTGACCAGCGGCCCCATGTCGCTGTCGCCTTGCAGACCGTTGCCGACTTTCAACTGATCGATGCGCGGCAACAGTTTGGCGATCAACTGATCGCCGACTTCACCGACCGCGACCGCAATCGAAATCGCCATGCAGCGCTCACCGGCCGAACCGTAAGCGGCGCCGATCAAAGCATCCGCCGCCTGATCCAGATCCGCGTCGGGCATGACGATCATGTGATTCTTCGCGCCGCCCAGCGCCTGCACCCGCTTGCCGCGCGCGGTGGCCTGCTGGTGGATGTACTCGGCAATCGGCGTCGAACCGACAAACGAAATAGCCTCGATGTCCGGGTGCTGCAGCAAGGCGTCGACCGCCGTCTTGTCGCCCTGAACCACGTTGAACACGCCGTCCGGCAAACCGGCTTCGGTCAACAGCCGAGCCATCAGCAAACTGGCGGACGGATCGCGCTCGGACGGTTTGAGGATGAAGCAGTTGCCGGTAACCAGCGCCAGCGGAATCATCCACAGCGGCACCATCACCGGGAAGTTGAAGGGCGTGACCCCGGCGCAGACGCCGAGTGGCTGACGCAGGTTCCAGTTGTCGATGCCGCCGCCGATGTTGTCGCTGAACTCGGTCTTCAACAGACTCGGCGCACCGCAGGCGAATTCGACGATTTCGATGCCTCGGGTGACTTCGCCCTTGGCGTCGGAAAACACCTTGCCGTGTTCACGGCTGATGATTTCGGCCAGTTCATCGTGATGACGATCGAGCAATTCCTTGAACTTGAACATCACCCGCGAACGGCGCAGGGACGATTGCTCGGACCAGGCGGGAAATGCCTTCAGCGCCGAAGCGACGGCAGCGTCCACGGTCTCCTGGCTGGCCAACCCGACCCGCGCCTGAACGGAGCCGGTGGCCGGATTGAAGACATCGCTGAATCGTTCGCTACCGCTGTCCTGCACCTGACCATCGATGTAATGGCCTATGACCGGGGCGTCGCTCATTGTTCTTGTTCTCCGTGCGAAAGTTGGAATTCAGAGATCCAGCAGCCAGCTGTGCTGCGGGTCGTTATGGAACTGCCAGACGCGTTTCGGCCCGGCCATCACGTTCAGGTAGTAGGACTCGTAGCCATACGGCACGCTGACCGGGTGATAGCCCTTGGGGACGACGACGAGGTCGCTGTTTTCCACGGCCATGGCCTGATCGATGCTGCGGTCGTCGGTGTAGACCCGTTGGAACACGAAGCCCTGGGGCGGGTTGATCTGGTGGTAGTAGGTTTCTTCGAGAAAGCTCTGGTGCGGCAGGTCGTCGGTGTCGTGTTTGTGCGGCGGATAGCTCGACGAGTGCCCCGACGGCGTACGGACTTCCACCACCAGCAGCGAATGGGCCGGCTCGCTGTCCGGCAGGATGTCGCAGACATAGCGAGTATTGGCACCCTTGCCGCGCACGCTGCGCTTCATGGTTTCAGGCCTAATCAGGCGCGGGCCAAGGTCCGTGGTGGTCGAACCGGGAGCGGCGCAGACCGCCACTTGCGCATCACTCAATGCCACCACCTGCGCCTGACTGCCGGGTGGCAGGTACGCGGCGAACGGGGATTTGTCTTCGAACACCGACTGGCGATCACCGAGGTTGTCCCAGTTGAAAGCCCCCTGCCCCGGCGCTTCGCCGTGGATGCCGACCCGACCGCTGAGCAGCACCAGGCACAGTTCCTTGTCGCCCGCTGCGACTGGCAAGGTTTCACCCAGGCTCAAGCGATAGGCGGCGAATCCCACGTATTGCAGCTCACCTTCAGCCAGCTCGACCATAGTCCGGCCACGGGCATTGCTTTTGACCAGCAGGCTCATCGCGCAGTCCTCTCGTCGAGCAACGCACGCAAGGTGTCGAAGCCTTTTTTCGCGTAGACGTAACTCGGCGCCACTGCCGGATCCTGCTCGGCCTCGACCACCAGCCAGCCGTGGTAATCGGCCGCCAGCAACACGTCCAGCAACTCGGCGAAGTCGATGTCACCATCCCCCGGCACGGTGAAAGTGCCGTTGATGATGCAGTCGGGGAAGCTCCACAGGTTGTTGCGCGCCAGTTGCACCACCGGTTTGCGCACGTCCTTGAAATGCACGTGGCAGATGCGCGACAGGTGTTTGCGCAGCACCTGCAAGGGCTCGCCGCCGCCCATGTAGCAATGGCCCGAATCGAACAACAGCCCGACTTCATTACCGGTCAACGCCATCAGGGTGTCGATGTCCGACGGCGATTCGACGTAGGCGCCCATATGGTGGTGATACGCCAAACGCACGCCTTGGGACAGAGTGAAGCGCGCCAGTTCGGTCAGCTTGTCGGCGTATTGCTGCCACGCCTGCTCGGTGTGAAAACGCGGGCGCTCGACCAGCGGAATTCGCTGGCCCTGAATGGAGTCGGCCACTTCACCGTAAACCAGCACGTTCGCGCCGTTCTTCGCCAGCAGCTCGACATGGCTGGCAATCGCGTCGATTTCCTCGGCCACCGAACGCCGCGCCAGGCGACTGGAATACCAGCCGGACACCAGCGCCAGGTCATACGGACGCAGCACGTCGCCAACGCCTTTGGCGTCCTTGGGAAACTTGCCGTTGAGTTCGAAGCCTTCGTAACCGATGGCCTTGCCTTCGCTGAGGGCGGTGCTCAGCGGTGTTTCACCGCCGAGGGACGGCAGGTCGTCGTTGCTCCAGGAAATCGGGTTGATGCCAATTCGGATAGCGGGCATGGCTGCACCTTTTATTGTTATTTCTAGAATGTTCAACCGCGGCTCAGGCCCGGGCCGTACGCCAGGCATCGATCAGTTCGACAAAGGTGCTCTGTACCTGGCGGATCAGCGTCTCATCGTCGATTTCCCCGGCCAGCCAGGCGCGGCTCGGCTCCTGGAAAATCGTCCGGCCCACGGCGAACCCGCGGCAGGTCTGGCTCTGACTGGCCTGTTGAAAGCCTTCGGCCAACGCTGACGCCGGGGCATTCAGGCCCAGCAGCACCACGCCTCGGCAATAGGGATCGCGTGCCTGGATCAGTTCGTCGAGCTGTTGCCATTCCTCGGCGCTTTGCGCTTCGATCTTCCACCACGCCGGATAGATGCCCAGGTTGTAGAGGCGTTTGAGCGCGCGATACAACACGTCGGGATGCGGTGAGGGGTGATCCTTGGGCGGGATGATTTCCAGCAGCAGTTCGTGACCGCTGACTTGTGACGCCTGATACAGCGCCTTGATCTGCGCTTCCTGCTCCAGGCGCAGCATCGGTTCGTCGTCCGGGTGGAATTGCACCAGGCATTTGATGATTTGTTCTTGCGGCCAGGCGATCAGGTTGCTGCCGATCGAGCGCCCGTGTTCGAAGGCCAGCGGCCGCGAACCCTGCACCTCGACCGGCCGCGCCACCCACCAGCCACGGCCGGTCGCGGCGTTCAGCGAGTCCTGGCCGAAACGCTGATCCGCCAGCAGCCCGACATCGGCTTCGATGCCCTGCTCGCGCAAATCGCTTTCGACCCGCTCCACGGCCTTGATGAACAGTTGCTTGAGTTCGCCGATGGCGCCGAGGTCGCGTCCGCCCTTCTGGGCCAGTTCCACCAATTGCCCGCGATGGTCGAAGGCAAAGATGAACAATTGCTTCCACTGTTTGCGCGGCACACTGACCTGATGCAGGCGTTGCAGGGTGACGTCCTGATCCGGACGGGTAATCGGCACCGGGCTGCTGAACAGGTAATCCAGTTCGGCACGGGTCGGCATCGCCGGCGCGCAGGCATGACGCGACACCACCAGTCCACCGCAGGCATTGGCCAACTGGCAGCAACGCTCGTCGCTTGCGTCCTCCAGCCAACCGCTGAGGAAACCCGACATGAACGCATCGCCGGCGCCCAGCACGTTCAGCACTTCGACTCGCACGCCGGGATAAATCGCGCCGTCTTCAAGACGTTGTGGAATCTCCCCGTGGATCACTGTGCAACCTTGCGGGCCGAGCTTGACCACCAGGGTTGCCGCGCTCAATCGTCGGACATTGCGCAGCGCGGTGAGCAAATCCTCTGAACCGCCGGCCATCAGAAACTCTTCCTCCGTCCCGACCACAAGGTCGAAGCGCGGGAGGATTTGTTGCACATGTTGGGTGACGTTCTGATCGGCAACGAAACGGGTTTCGCCGTCCGCCTTGCCGGCGAGCCCCCACAGGACCGGACGGTAGTCGATGTCCAGCACCCGTTTGACGTTGTGCTTTTCGGCGTAGTCCAGCGCCTGGGTGCTCGCCTTGTAGACGCCGTCGGTGGAGAAATGGGTGCCGGTGATCAGCAAGGCTTTGCTGGAGGCGATAAAGGCTTCGCTGATGTCTTCGGCCCGCAACGCCATGTCGGCGCAATTTTCACGGTAGAAAACCAGGGGAAAGGTTTCCCGATCCTTGAGACCGAGCAGCACCATGGCGGTCAGACGCTCCGGATCGACCTTGATGCCGCTGACATCACAGCCTTCACGGGCCAGCGAATCGATCAGGAAACGCCCCATGTGATCGTCGCCGGTCCGGCTCAGCATCGCCGACCTGAGCCCCAGCCGGGCGGTGCCGAACGCGATGTTGGCGGAGGAGCCGCCGAGGTATTTGGCGAAGCTGCTCACATCCTCCAGCCGTGCCCCGACTTGCTGCGCATAGAGGTCGACGCCGAGGCGTCCGAGGCAAATCAGATCCAATTGACGTCCACTGGCAAAACGAGTCTGGCCCATGCTGGCTCCTGTTATTTTTATCAGCCTGTACCCAACGCGGTGACCGCGCCGGACACTCTTGGTGGATGCAGACTAAAACGAGCCGGATCGAACAATCAATAAATATTCCAATTATTTTTCACGTGGAATATTTTTTCCAATAAACTTCAGTGCAGGCGCTCCAGACGCAGTGCATCGTTTCAGCAGGCATCGCGCTGGCGCAAGCCCAAGATTTTGTCGGGGCCGAGCCTGTAGACTGCGCACAGCCAACCTATTGTCCTGGGACGAGACGAACCGCCGTCGCTATAAGTACAAGCCGAGAACAAGCCAGAAGGATTATTTATGTCCCGCACCGATCAGCCGGCTACCGCCGAGAGCACGCCCGAGAGCGATCTTGCCAGCCCCCCGATCAATGCCGAGCGTCTGCTGCAGCTCATCACCACTGAATACGAAAGCCTGCCGCGCCAGCTCAAACGCATCGCCAGTTACATGAGCCAGCAAAGCGACCGGATCATGGTCGACCGCATCAGCGACATCGCCCGCGAGTGCGAAGTGCATCCGTCGGCCATCGTGCGGTTTTCCCAGCGTTTCGGTTTCAGCGGATTCAGTGAAATGCAGGCGCTGTTCCGCGAGGCGTATACCCACAAAGCCACGCCGGTACAGAACTACCAGCAGCGCATTCGCAGCATGATCGCCAACAAGTCGCAGAAAGCCAGCGGCGGCGACCTGGCCCGCGAGTGCATCGACGCCACCCTGTCGGGCATCGAACGCCTGGGCCAGGAACTGGATGACCAGGCCTTCGAAAAAGCCGTGGATCTGGTGGTCAATGCCGACAATATCTACGTGGTCGGCGTGCGCCGCTCGTTCGCGGTGGCTGATTATCTGGTCTACAACCTGCAACATACCAACAAGCGCATCCACCTGGTCTCGGGCCTCGGCGGCAGCTATCGCGAGCAGATGCGCAGCGTGCGTGCCAATGACCTGGTGATCGCCATCAGCTTCACGCCGTATGGCAAGGAAACCCAGCACTGCCTGCGCATCGCCCAACACCATCAGGCGAAAACCCTGATCATCACTGACAGCAATCTCTCGCCCTTGGCCAAACGCGCCAACACCCTGCTGCTGGTCAACGAAGGCAGTTCGTTTGCGTTCCGTTCTCTGAGTGCGACCTTGTGCCTGTGCCAGGCGCTGTTTATCGCCGTGGCCTATCGACTGGAGTTGAAGGTGGACGAGATTCACGAGCAAGTCGGGTTCGAGGACTGACCGGAACACCGTCATCCCCGCAAACGCGCAATTCAAAATATTTATTCCATTATTTGAACGTAGGGAATATTTATTCTATAAACAGGATCTCTGAAAACAAGAACTCAAAGGATCCTGTCATGCGTGAACTCGGAATCGGCCTTATCGGCACGGGCTTCATGGGGCGCGCCCACGCCCTGGCCTTTCGCAATGTTGGCGGGGCATTCGAACTGCCCTTCACCCTTCGCCTGGCCGCCCTGGCTGACGCCGATCCCGCACGCGCACAAGCCTGCGCCACCGCCTGGAGTTTTGAGCAGGCCCATGGCGACTGGCAGCGATTGATCGATGACCCCAAGGTCAACCTCATCGCCATCACCACACCCAATCACCTGCACTACCCGATGGCCATGGCCGCTCTTGCTGCCGGCAAACCGGTTTACTGCGAAAAGCCATTGGCGGTGAATCTTGAACAAGCTCATGCCATGCACGTGGCGGCGAAGCATGCCGGCGTCGTCACCCGGGTCGGCTACAACTACCAACACAACCCGCTCATCGGCCTGGCACGCGAGCTGATCCTGAGTGGCGAACTCGGCGAGATCATCAGCTTTCAAGGTGAATTCAGCGAAGATTTCATGACGGATCCAGCCTCCCCCTGGTCGTGGCGCTGCGAACCCGAACATGCCGGTGGAGCCCTGGCAGATCTGGGCAGTCACCTGCTCGCCATGGCGCGCTATCTAATGGGTGATGTCGAAGCGGTGTGTGCCGACTCCCAGACCGTCCATGGCCAACGCCCGGCCACAACCGGCAGCCAGGAACAACGCCGCATTGCGGTCGACGATCAGGCCCATGCGCTGTTGCGCTTCGCCAGCGGCGCACGCGGCACCTTCAGCAGCAGTTGGCTCAAGCATGGCTACAAGAATCATCTGAGCTTCGAAATCAGCGGCACCCGAGGCACCCTGGCGTTCGATCAGGAGCGTTTGAACGAGCTACGCCTGTGTCGCGCCGGCCAGGGTGGTTTCCAGCGTTTACTCGCAGGACCGGACTTGCCCGGCTACGCAGCATTCAGCCCGGCGCCGGGACATCAACTGGGTTACAACGAGCTTAAAACACTGGAAGTGCATGAGCTGATCATGGCGTTGGCGGGGAACGGGCAAACCGGGACTGATTTTGAAGAGGCATTTGAAGTTGAGAGGCTGGCGACGGCGATTCGGGTCGCGGCTGAGGAGCGGCGCTGGGTGTCTGTCCGTGAGATCACTGGCTAGTTTTGTGTGGGCACAAAAAAGCCGATCGGGGATGATCGGCTTGAGTGTCTGAATTTACTGAAGAGGAAACTGGGATCCCCTGCAAAAGTCCCTGCGCATGAAAAAGCCCAACTCGCTAAAGTTGGGCTAAGTCATTGAATTATATGGTCGGGACGGAGTGATTCGAACACTCGACCCCTAGCACCCCATGCTAGTGCGCTACCGGACTGCGCTACGCCCCGACTAGGTTTGAAACTCGTTCTCCATCTCGAAGAACGCTCAAGAATATATCGCAAGCTTTTGAAAACTGGAAGTATTTAAAAGCAGGAAATTATTTCTTGAGAACCACCAGAACATCTTCGAGCTCGGCGATCATCTGGCGGATCATTTGCTTGTATTGAGTGGTGTCGTCTTTGGCTTCATCGCCGGACAGACGCAGGCGCGCGCCGCCGATGGTGAACCCCTGATCGTAAAGGAGCGCGCGGATCTGCCGGATCATCAGCACGTCCTGGCGCTGATAATACCGGCGGTTTCCGCGGCGTTTGACGGGGTTGAGTTGAGGAAACTCCTGCTCCCAGTAGCGCAGCACGTGTGGTTTTACCGCACACAGCTCGCTGACTTCACCGATGGTGAAGTAGCGTTTGCCCGGGATGACGGGTAGTTCGTCGTTATGACTTGGTTCCAGCATAAGCCTCAACTCGGGCCTTCAACTTCTGCCCTGGACGAAAGGTGACCACACGGCGAGCCGTGATCGGGATTTCTTCCCCCGTTTTCGGGTTGCGGCCAGGCCGCTGGCGTTTGTCCCGAAGGTCGAAATTGCCGAAACCCGACAATTTGACCTGCTCGTTGTCTTCAAGAGCGTGCCTGATTTCCTCGAAAAACAGTTCAACCAATTCCTTGGCTTCCCGCTTGTTCAGGCCCAGCTCTTCATACAGACGTTCCGCCATCTCAGCTTTCGTCAAAGCCCCCATACGTCACTTCCTTAACGTGGCGTTCAACCTTTGTTCGAGCGAGGTGAGGATATTTTGCGTCGTCGAATTCACCTCATCGTCATTAAGAGTGCGCGATGGATGCTGCCAGGTCAAGCCGACTGCGAGGCTTTTTCTATCAGGATCAATGCCTTTACCCTGATACACGTCAAATAGCCTGAGGTCTGTCAGCCATTCGCCTGCATTTTCACGGATTACGTCCAGTACAGCCGAGGCTGCAACGTCTTTGTGCGCAATCAGTGCCAGGTCACGACGCACTTCAGGAAAGCGCGACAACTCGTGGAATTTCGGCATTTTACCCAGAGCGACTTCAGCCAGGACCAGCTCAAAGACGAAGACCGGACGGTCCAGACCCAGGGATTTCGACAGCTCAGGGTGAATCGCGCCGATAAAGCCGACTTCACGCCCTTCCCGTTCGATGCGCGCGGTCTGGCCCGGATGCAGTGCAGGGTGTTTGCCCGGTGCAAAAGTGAACTGATCCAGCGCACCTGCAAAGCCCAGCACCGCTTCTACGTCAGCCTTGACGTCGAAGAAGTCCACGGTATCGCGACCTTGCGCCCAGCCTTCCGGCAGACGGCTGCCGCATACCACACCGGCGATCATCGGCTCTTGCTTCAGACCTTCCAGCTGACCGACAAAGCGCAGACCGCTCTCGAACAGACGAACACGATCCTGCTGACGGTTGAGGTTGTGCTGCAACGCCTTGACCAGACCCGGCCACAGCGACGAACGCATGGCGGCCATGTCATTGGAGATAGGGTTCGCCAACAGCAGCGGCTCCACGCCCGGGTTGAACAGCTCGAACTGCTTCGGATCGATGAAACTGTAAGTGATCGCTTCCTGGTAACCACGTGCAACCAGCAGACGACGCAGTTCCGGCAGATCGCTGCGCGCTTCGGCCTTGGCCTGTGGCGCCAGACGAGCTTGCGGGTAACGAACCGGCAAGCGGTTGTAACCGTACAGACGTGCCAGCTCTTCGATCAGATCGACTTCCAGGCTGATATCGAAGCGATGGCTCGGCACTTCTACGCGCCACTGTCCTGCTCCGTCGGCGGAAACTTTCAGACCCAAAGCGTTGAGCAGACGCTCGACTTCGGCCGAATCCATTTCCATGCCCAGCATCTGGGTAATGCGCTGAGCACGCAGGGTGATCGGCGCGATCGACGGCAAGTGCTGCTCGCTGACGGTCTCGATGATCGGGCCGGCTTCGCCGCCGGTGATTTCCAGCAGCAGGCCAGTGGCGCGCTCCATGGCTTCACGAGCCAGTTGCCAGTCCACGCCACGCTCGTAGCGGTGCGAAGCGTCGGTGTGCAGACCGTAGGAACGAGCCTTGCCCGCGACAGCGATCTGGTCGAAGAACGCACTTTCAAGGAATACGTCGCGAGTGGTCGCGGAAACACCGCTGTGCTCGCCACCCATCACGCCTGCAATGGCCAAAGCGCGAGTGTGGTCGGCGATCACCAGCGTATCGCTACGCAGGCTGACTTCCTGACCGTCGAGCAGTACGAGCTTCTCGCCCTCTTCCGCCATGCGCACACGGATGCCGCCATTGATTTCGGCGAGATCGAAGGCGTGCAGCGGCTGGCCCAGCTCGAGCATCACGTAGTTAGTGATGTCGACGGCGGCGTCGATGCTGCGGACTTCGGCGCGACGCAGACGCTCAACCATCCACAGCGGCGTCGGCCTGGACAGGTCAACGTTACGGATGACACGGCCCAGGTAACGCGGGCAGGCAGCAGGTGCCAGGACTTCTACCGAGCGCACTTCATCGTGCACAGCCGGAACGGTCATCACTACCGGGCGAGTGACCGGAGCGTCGTACAGCGCGCCGACTTCACGGGCCAGACCGGCCAGGGACAGGCAGTCGCCGCGGTTCGGAGTCAGATCGACTTCGATGCTGGCGTCTTCCAGGTCCAGATAAACACGGAAATCTTCACCTACCGGCGCATCGGCCGGCAGCTCCATCAGACCGTCATTGCCTTCACCGACCTGCAGCTCGGATTGCGAGCACAGCATGCCGTTGGACTCGACGCCGCGCAGCTTGGCCTTCTTGATCTTGAAGTCGCCCGGCAGCTCGGCACCGATCATCGCGAACGGAATCTTCAGGCCCGGACGCACGTTTGGCGCACCGCACACGACCTGGAAAGTTTCCGCGCCGTTGCTGACCTGGCATACGCGCAATTTGTCGGCATCGGGGTGCTGCTCGGTGCTCAGCACCTCGCCCACGACCACGCCACTGAAAACACCGGCGGCCGGCGTAACGCTATCGACCTCAAGACCGGCCATCGACAGACGTGCAACCAGCGCGTCGCGATCTACCTGCGGGCTGACCCAGCCACGCAGCCATTGTTCACTGAATTTCATCCTGCTCTCCTAAGAATTCGTTACGACTAGCGAAATTGCGCGAGGAACCGCAAGTCGTTGTCGAAGAACAGACGCAAGTCGTTCACGCCGTAACGCAGCATGGCCAGACGCTCAACGCCCATGCCGAAGGCAAAGCCCGAGAACTCTTCCGGATCGATCCCGGACATGCGCAGCACGTTCGGATGAACCATGCCGCAGCCCATCACTTCCAGCCAGCCAGTCTGTTTGCAGACACGGCAGCCTTTACCGCTGCACATGACGCATTCCATGTCGACTTCGGCGGAAGGCTCGGTGAACGGGAAGTACGAAGGACGGAAACGCACGGCCAGTTCTTTTTCGAAGAACACCCGCAGGAACTCTTCGATCGTGCCTTTGAGGTCGGCGAAGTTGATATCGCGATCGACCAGCAGGCCTTCGACCTGGTGGAACATCGGCGAATGGGTGATATCGGAGTCGCTGCGGTACACACGGCCTGGGCAGACGATGCGGATCGGCGGCTTTTTCGATTCCATGGTGCGGACCTGTACCGGCGAGGTATGGGTGCGCAGCAACATGTTGGCGTTGAAATAGAAGGTGTCATGCATCGACCGGGCCGGGTGGTGGCCTGGGATGTTGAGCGCCTCGAAGTTGTGATAGTCGTCTTCGACCTCAGGGCCTTCGGCAATGCCGTAGCCGATATGAGTGAAGAACTGTTCGATACGTTCCAGAGTCCGGGTTACCGGATGCAGACCACCGGAGGTCTGACCACGGCCCGGCAGGGTCACGTCAATGGATTCGGCAGACAGTTTGGCAGCCAGTTCGGCTTCCTCAAACAGAGCCATGCGCGCATTGAGAACGCCTGTAACACGTTCCTTGGCAACGTTGATCAGGGCGCCGACCTGCGGACGCTCTTCTGCCGGCAAATTCCCCAGGGTCTTCATCACCTGAGTCAATTCACCCTTTTTGCCAAGGTATTGAACCCGGATTTGCTCCAGGGCATTGATATCTTCAGCGCTTTGCACAGCCTCTAGTGCTTGAGAGACCAGCGCATCCAGGTTTTCCATGTACAGACTCCAGATACAAAATAGGGGAAGAGCTTGAAGGCTCTTCCCCTATTTAAGACGTTTACCACCTGGCCCCACGGAGGTGGGGCCGGGTGATTGTCGGGGGTACTTAAGCCAAGGTGGCTTTAGCTTTCTCGACAATCGCAGCAAACACCGCTTTTTCGTTCACTGCCAGATCAGCCAGAACCTTACGGTCGATCTCGATGGACGCTTTTTTCAGGCCAGCGATGAAACGGCTGTAGGACAGACCGTTAACACGAGCACCAGCGTTGATACGAGCGATCCACAGAGCGCGGAACTGACGTTTTTTCTGACGACGGTCACGGTAGGCGTATTGGCCTGCCTTGATTACCGCTTGCTTGGCAACACGGAATACGCGGGAGCGTGCGCCGTAGTAGCCTTTAGCAAGTTTCAGAATTTTTTTGTGACGTTTACGGGCAATGACGCCACGCTTTACACGAGCCATGAGTTACTTCCTCTATTCTTGATCCAAAAATTAACGAAGGCGCAGCATGCGCTCGACTTTTGCCACGTCAGACGGATGCAGCAAGCTGCTACCGCGCAGTTGACGCTTACGCTTGGTCGACATTTTGGTCAGGATGTGGCTCTTGAAAGCGTGCTTGTGCTTGATACCGTTAGCAGTTTTCAGAAACCGCTTAGCAGCACCACTTTTGGTTTTCATCTTTGGCATGTTCGGATACTCCGCATTCAGTTGATAAACATAATCAGAAGGCCTGCCGTGCCCTGTTGATTACTTCTTCTTTTTCGGGGCGATGACCATGATCAGCTGGCGTCCTTCCATCTTAGGATGCTGTTCGACCGAACCGTACTCGAGCAGGTCAGCTTCAACCCGCTTGAGGAGTTCCATCCCCAGCTCCTGGTGGGCCATCTCACGGCCGCGGAATCGCAAGGATACCTTGGCCCTGTCCCCGTCACTCAGGAAACGTACCAGGTTGCGCAGTTTTACCTGGTAATCCCCTTCCTCCGTCCCTGGACGAAACTTGATTTCTTTTACCTGAATCTGCTTCTGGTTTTTCTTCGCCGCAGCAATCTGCTTCTTCTTTTCGAAGATCGATTTGCCGTAGTCCATCACCCGGCAAACCGGTGGGACTGCGTCTGCAGAGATTTCTACCAGATCAAGCTTTGCTTCTTCAGCAATACGAAGCGCTTCATCAATCGAGACGATGCCAATCTGCTCGCCATCAGCGCCAATTAACCGAACCTCGCGTGCCGAGATATTCTCGTTGATCGGGGCTTTCGGTGCAGCTCGTTTATCTTGTCTCATTTCACGCTTAATAATAATTACTCCGAATCTGGGCGACCACGCCGGGAAACCGCTTGCGCGAGAAACTCAGCGAACTGGGCGACGGGCATCGAGCCCAGGTCAGCACCTTCACGAGTACGCACAGCGACAGTCTGCATCTCGACTTCCTTATCCCCAATAACCAAGAGATATGGAACCTTGAGCAAAGTATGCTCGCGGATTTTAAAGCCGATCTTTTCATTTCTCAAGTCGGACTTGGCACGAAACCCGCTTTCGTTGAGAGTTTTTTCGACCTGAGCGACGAAATCTGCCTGTTTATCAGTGATATTCATGATCACTGCCTGGGTTGGCGCCAGCCACGCAGGGAATGCACCTTCGTAGTGCTCGATCAGAATCCCGACGAAACGCTCGAACGAACCGAGTATCGCACGGTGCAACATCACCGGATGCTTGCGGCTGTTGTCTTCGGAGACGTATTCGGCCCCCAGACGCACAGGCAGGTTGAAATCGAGCTGCAAGGTACCACACTGCCACACGCGGCCGAGGCAATCTTTCAGCGAGAATTCAATCTTCGGACCGTAGAACGCACCCTCACCCGGCTGCAGATCGTACGGCAGGCCAGCGCTATCAAGGGCTGCAGCCAGGGCTGCTTCGGCGCGATCCCACAGCTCGTCGGAACCGACGCGCTTTTCCGGACGAGTGGACAGTTTCATCTCGACATCGGTAAAGCCGAAGTCGCGGTAAACATCCATGGTCAGCTTGATGAACGCAGCGGATTCAGCCTGCATCTGCTCTTCGGTACAGAAGATGTGGGCGTCGTCCTGAGTGAACGCGCGCACACGCATGATGCCGTGCAACGCACCCGACGGCTCGTTACGGTGGCAGGCACCGAACTCAGCCAGACGCATCGGCAGCTCACGGTAGCTCTTCAGGCCCTGGTTGAACACTTGCACGTGGCAAGGGCAGTTCATCGGCTTGATGGCGTAGTCGCGGCTTTCCGACTCAGTGGTGAACATGTTGTCGGCGTAGTTGGCCCAGTGCCCGGATTTCTCCCACAGGCTGCGGTCAACGACTTGCGGCGTCTTGATCTCGAGATAGCCGTTGTCGCGCTGCACCTTGCGCATGTACTGCTCGAGTACCTGGTACAGCGTCCAGCCATTCGGGTGCCAGAACACCATGCCCGGCGCTTCTTCCTGGGTGTGAAACAGGCCCAGGCGCTTGCCGATCTTGCGGTGATCGCGCTTTTCAGCTTCTTCGATACGCTGGATGTAAGCAGCCAGTTGCTTCTTGTCTGCCCAGGCAGTGCCGTAAACGCGCTGCAATTGCTCGTTCTTGGCATCACCGCGCCAGTAGGCGCCGGACAGCTTGGTCAGCTTGAAGGATTTCAGGAAGCGGGTGTTCGGCACGTGCGGACCGCGGCACATGTCGACGTATTCTTCGTGATAGTACAGGCCCATGGCCTGCTCGTTCGGCATGTCTTCGACCAGACGCAGCTTGTAGTCCTCGCCACGGGCCTTGAACACTTCGATCACTTCGGCACGCGGAGTGACTTTCTTGATGACGTCATATTCTGTATCGATCAGCTGTTGCATGCGCTGTTCGATGGCCGCCATGTCGTCCGGAGTAAAAGGACGCTCGAAGGCGATGTCGTAATAGAAGCCTTCGTCGATAACCGGCCCGATGACCATTTTTGCAGTCGGGTACAGCTGCTTGACCGCATGGCCGACAAGGTGGGCGCAAGAGTGGCGAATGATCTCCAGCCCCTCTTCATCCTTTGGCGTGATGATTTGCAGCGTCGCGTCGCTGTCGATGATATCGCAGGCGTCGACCAGCTTGCCGTTGACCTTGCCGGCCACGGTGGCCTTGGCCAGACCTGCACCAATGGATGCGGCGACCTCGGCTACGGAAACCGGGTGATCGAATGAACGTTGACTGCCGTCGGGAAGAGTAATAGTTGGCATGGCGCCTCCTCTCCTAGTGGTGACCCCTACCAAAGGTCACGTGGGTTGGGATGAGCCAGTACAAGATCCGATCCAGGCCATTCAATGACGAACGCCTGCCTTACAGCGGCAGGAGCCTTGCGGCCAACCGGAAAACCGAACCAGAGTGACTGGGATTCAAATCAGAAAATTCGTGCACTGCCGCTACCGGGACTGAAGGTCATCCGGAGCCTGCGAACGCCCGAGCCAGGCATGCTAGCACAGATGAACGGTCACCGATGCACTCTGGTTTTTACCGAGAGGCAAATCGTCTGTTTTATGCCAGAGTGCTGAACTTGATCGGCCTTTGAGCCCTCAGATAACAAGACATTGACCCACAAGGAGCATCCTCGCATGCGTCTTAATACCCTGCTTGCTGCAGTCGTCCCCCTCGTTTTGCTGCTGCCGCTGAGCGCCCACGCTGACTGGCCAAAGGGCGAGCGTGAGAAATACATGGCTCAGTGCACCCAGGCGGCCACTCCGCAAATCGGTGCCGCTGCCGCAAAATCCCACTGCGCGTGCGGTGCCGATGCCATCAAGTCCTACCCGGCCAGCGACATTCAGGCATTGATGGACAACAAGGCCACGCCTGAACTGCAACAGAAAGCCTTGGGGCAAATTGCCAAATGCAAGGCCAATACCCCGGCGAAAAAATGATGAAACAGGCCTTTTCACTGCCCCCAGCACTGCTGAAAAGCATCTGAATCAGGCCTTTTCGTACGATTTATGCAGGTTTTACAGGTTTTTTTGTTGTCTTTATTTTTCGCTCGAGGCCTTATAAACCGGGGCCTCCAGCCGAAACAGGCAGTAAAGAAAACACGACTGATTGGCAAACAGCACGTCCGGGGGGCTACCAAAGCGAACATTTCGACTATGATACCCCGGTGTGCCCAGTTGGCCTGAGCAGCACAGTACTACTGAAAATATATGTTTCTTGGAGATACACCATGTCTAATCGCCAAACCGGCACCGTTAAATGGTTCAACGATGAAAAAGGCTTCGGCTTCATCACTCCTCAAGGTGGCGGTGACGACCTGTTCGTACACTTCAAAGCTATCGAAACTGACGGTTTCAAAAGCCTGAAAGAAGGCCAGACCGTTTCCTTCGTGGCTGAGAAAGGCCAAAAGGGTATGCAAGCTGCACAAGTTCGCCCAGAGTAATTTCCCGGCGCACTAAAAAAACCCCGTCCATGTGACGGGGTTTTTTATGGGTGAAACAAAAGCCCGAAGGCTCAGCCGCAGTTGACGCGGGTGATCACCAGGTTCTGATCGGTATTCAGGTTAAGGCGATCGGAACGGTACTCCAAAGTAATCATGTCATTAGGCTTGAGGAAGCGGGCGTTCTGCGCACCGGCTTTCTTGCGTGCCTGCTCCAACAGCTCCGGCGAAGCTTTCTTGCCGAGAGCGAACTCCGCTGCCGATGCTTCACAACGACCATGTCCGGCCTCAGTCGCCACGGGTTCCTTCTGCGACTCGCTGGAGGTCGTAGAGCAACCAGCCAACAGAGCAACGGCCATCAGTGCACCCAGTGACGCGAACTTCCAAGGCATTGAAGCCTCCTTATTTCAATTTTGAGCAGAGATCGTGCGACCGCCAATACGGCGTTTGGTTTCACGGTGAGTGCTATCACCCTGCCCCACGATCGGAAAAACGCCGAGTGTGCCTGAGCAACACCTGAAGCATCACCCCGTAAAACGTCACTGAATATTAATGACGCTCAGTAGACATCAATGTAGTCGTAAGGCGGATTCGGCCAGTTGTCCTTGAGCGCATTAAAAATCTGCATGACCCAGACTTCGTCGCTGGCTGCGACATTTCCCACGTATCCCGAGCCTTTTGCCCAGGTCTCCAGACGAAACAGCAGGCCATCGATGTCCTGACCGCCAGTGACACCCGAAGAGATATAGGCAATCCCGCCCTTGGTCACGCGCAGTTGGGTGTGTTCGTCATCACTGGCCGACGCCAGCATCCGGCGGACAGCATCAAGGGTCAGGCCGTCGGGACTATTCAAATCGATCTGCACAGCGCAATCCTTGTTTTTTGCGGAAACGACCAAGTGTCGCATAGCCCTGCGCTCATGCCTAAGTCGCAGTGCCAAACGCTCGGCAAAGTGGTTAACTCAAGACTCCGATCCCGCGACCGAGCCTTGCCATGACCACCGTAAGCATTACCGCCGACATCAAGGCCACCTGGCCACAAGGGCACAGTTCTTACAGCCCGGGCAGTCCGGAGGAATTGGCATTGATCAGCATTGACTTGCTGGTGAAGACGCTGGGAACACAGGGCGCGCAATCGTTCATCGCCCAGCTGTTCGAGAAGTATCCCGATGACTTCAAAGGCACATCGGACACCGAGAGGGAGTAAAAGCCCGCAAGCTGGCACCTGCGGGCATATGGCTTACTTCAGACGTTTGAGACGTTCGGTCAGCAGATCGAAGAAGCCCTGGGCATCGCCGTTCTCCACCCAGAAGGCGTTCTTCGGCGCCTTGAGGCCGTCATACCAGTCGACAATGGTCTGGCCGAAGGTCGGGCCTTCGCGGCTGTCGACCACCACATTTACCGACCGGCCAGTGAACAGCTCAGGCTTGAGCAGATAAGCCACGACGGTGGCGTCATGCACCGGGCCACCCGGAATGCCGTAGTGCTCCATATCGCCTTTGATGTACTCGTTGAGGATGTCGCCGACAATCTTGCTCGCATTGTTGTTCAGCGCCGCAATCTGCTTCAGGCGCGCATCGCTGGTCAGGATCTTGTGGGTCACGTCCAGCGGCAGGTAAGTCAGTTTCACGCCACTTTTGAGCACCACTTCCGCTGCTTGCGGATCGGCGTACAGGTTGAATTCGGCCACTGGCGTGATGTTGCCGCCATTGAAGTGGGCGCCACCCATGATCACCACTTCCTTGATCCCCTGAACGATCTCCGGCTCCTGGATCAGCGCCAGAGCCAGATTGGTCTGCGGGCCGAGCATCGCGATGGTGATGCTGTGCGGCTTGGCTTTTTTCAGGGTGTCGATCAGGTAGTTGACCGCATTGCCTTTGGCCAGGCCTTTTTTCGGCTCGTGCACGGTGACACCCGACAGGCCTTCCTTGCCATGGATGTTTTCGGCGTAGATCGGCGTGCGCATCAGCGGTTTCGGCGCGCCGGCGTACACCGGAATCTCTTCCCGCCCTGCCCACTCACGGGCCAACCGCGCATTGCGCGAAGTCTTGTCCAGACGCACATTGCCGGCCACGGTGGTCAACGCGCGAATGTTCAGTTCTTCCGGTGAGGCCAGGGCAAACAACAGGGCGACCACGTCGTCGGCGCCCGGATCGGTGTCGATGATCAGGTCGATTTTTTCCGCCGCCTGGGCGCCGGTCGCGGTTATTACGGACAAAAGCAGCAGACTCCGAATCAATTGATGCATTTTTTGAGCATAGCGGTGCATGGCGCATTCCTTGTGCAGATGAAATCAAAAGGGGCGAACCCTGTTTAGAACGTAACTCCAGACACCAGCACGATGTTGCAGTACGGCTGGCATTCGCCCGTACGAACAATCGCTCGTGCCTGTCGGCTGAGTACTTTGAATTGCTCGTGACTGAGCAGGTCACGCCGCCCCAGTGAGCCTTCGTCATTCAGCTCGTCCAGCGTGGAAAGCGCGGTCGGTTGCTTGTCGAAAATCTCCTTGGCCAGTGCGTGGCTTTCCACCTGCATCTCGCTGAGCACGACTTTCAGGGTGCTGACGAAATCCGGAACGCCGTGCGTCAACGCCAGGTCGATCAACTCGACACCCGGCGGTACCGGCAGGCCGGCATCGCCGATCACGACCATGTCGCCGTGGCCGAGGGAAGCAATCAGCCGCGACAGGGCGACATTGAGCAAAGGAGTCTTTTTCATGCTGGGTTGAATGCCTGTACGTCGGTGGTTGTGGGAATGGACGGCTGGGCACCTGCCCGGGTAACCGACAGGGCCGCAGCGACCTGCCCGAAACGAATGGCCTCGTCCTCGGCTTTGCCGGCCGCCAGTGCAGCCGCAAATCCGCCGACAAACGTGTCCCCGGCGGCAGTGGTATCGACAGCCTTCACTTTGGGTGCAGGAAAATGCTGGTAGCCCGTGCCGTTGGCGAACAATGAGCCTTGAGCCCCCAGCGTGATGATGACCTTGCCGGCGCCCAGTGACATCAGGTGTGCCGCAGCTTTTTCAGCGGTCGCCAGCGAGTCCACCGGCAAACCGCTGAGGGCGGCGGCCTCGCTCTCGTTGGGAATCAGGTAATCGATGGCGGCAAACCAATCCGCCGGCAGCGGGCGACTGGCGGGCGCCGGGTTGAGGATGACAGTCTTGCCCAGTTCACGTCCGCGCTTGAGTGCATGGCCTACCGTGGCATCGGGAATTTCCAGTTGGCAGATGATCACGTCGGCCGCTTGCAGCACGGCATCGAACCGGTCGATGACCGCCGGGGTCATCGAACCATTGGCACCGGCCACGATGACAATCGCGTTTTGACTGTTGTCATCGACCACGATCAGCGCCACGCCACTGGAATCATCCACCACGCTGACCGCCTGGCAATCGATCTGCTCGGCCAGCAACGCGTCGCGCAATTGCACGCCATAGTCATCGTTGCCGACACAGCCGACCATCGACACCTTCGCACCCAGCCGCGCAGCAGCCACCGCCTGATTGGCGCCCTTGCCACCTGATACGGTCGTGAAGGAATGGCCGATCAGCGTCTCACCACCCCGGGGCAAGCGTGGCGCCCGGGTGACCAGATCCATGTTCAGGCTGCCTATTACCACTACATTTGCGGACATACATCACTACTCTTCAATTCGTTTCAGCGGTATTCGGTGAACACACCGGACAGCGGTGCAGTCGATTCGCGCAGGACAATACTCGGGGTCACGATCCGCTGATCCGTCGCCAGACCCGGGGTGGCAATTCTTCGCAACAAGACTTCCGCCGCCATCTCGCCGAGTTGCAGGATCGACTGCCCCACGGTCGTCAGCGCTGGATATACGTAGCGACTCATCTGGATATCGTCGAAGCCGATCACCGACAGCTCGGCGGGCACGCGCACGTTACGTTCTGCCGCCGCTCGCAACACGCCAATGCCGATCATGTCGTTACCGGCAAAAATCGCGCTCGGCGGGTCGCGCTCAAGCAGGATGGAAGCAGCGTTGTAACCACCAGTGCTGGTGAAGTCGCTTTCCAGCATGCGCGACGGGAACACTTCCACACCGGCCTCCTTCAGCGCTCGAGCAAAACCGGCCTGACGCATTTGCGCGACGCTGGTACTGGCCGGACCACCGATCGTGGCGATGTCGCGATGACCGAGCTCAAGCAGATGCCGCGTCGCGAGGTACGCACCATATTCGTGATCGATGCGCACCAGGTCGGCGTCCACGCCTTCGAGCCCACGGTCGACGATCACCATCGGCGTCTTCACGCCCGCCAGTCCTTGCGCCAGACCACTGTCGCCACCCGCCGAGGCGACGATCAAGCCGTCGATGCGCTTTTCCAGCAGGACCCGCAGGTAGCTGCGCTGCTTGTCCGGGTTGTCGTCGGAGTTGCAGAGAATCACGCAGTAGCCGTTACGCTCGCAGTAATCCTCGATCCCGCGCGCCAGTTCGGCGAAGTACGGGTTGAGGCTGTTGGGCACCAGCAAGCCGATGGTGGCGGTGGTTTTCGCTTTCAGCGAACGGGCCACCGCGCTCGGCACATAGTCGAGACTCTTGATGGCCGCCTCGACCTTGAGCCGCACTTCTTCACTCACCGGTCGGGTCTTGTTTACTACATGGGACACGGTCGTGTAGGAAATTCCTGCAAGTGCCGCCACATCCTTGATCGTTGCCATTTATCAGCCCCGTCGGCTTGCGCGTTGACTGCGATAGGTGTCGAGCACCACGGCGATCACGATCACCGCACCGGTGATGATGCGCTTGGTCGGCTCGGTCGCGCCAATCTGCGCCAGACCCGCCGCCAGCACGGAGATGATCAACACACCGAAAAAGGTGCTGATCACCGAACCACGCCCCCCCATCAGGCTGGTGCCGCCGATCACCACGGCAGCGATGACTTGCAGCTCAAGGCCGGAACCAGCATTCGGGTCGGCCGCTTCCAGTCGGGAAATCTGGAACAGCGCTGCGATGCCGGCAAGCAGACCCATGAGGCTGAACACCAGGATCTTGTAGGGCTTTGGATTGATCCCCGCCAGACGCACCGCTTCTTCATTGGTGCCAATGCCGATCAGGTAGCGACCGAACACGGTACGGGTCAAAACGGCCTGGGCAATGAAGATGACCAGCAAGGCAATGATGAACGACGGCGAAATACCGAAGGCGATCGGGTTCGACAGCCAAGCGAAGGAATCACCGATGTAGGCGGTACGCGAACCGGTCATCTGATAGGCCAGACCACGGGCCATCTCCAGCACACCCAGAGACACGATGAACGACGGAATTCGCCACGCCACGGTAATCGAGCCGGTAACCGTGCCGGCCAACGCGGCAACGGCCATACCCAACAAAGCAGCCGGCAATACGCTCCAGCCCCAGCCGAGGATTGCCACGCTGACAGTGGATGCTGCGAGCGCCAGTACCGAGCCTACCGACAGGTCGATCCCGCCGATGATCAGGACAAACGTCATGCCCACCGCCAGAACCATCAGGTCGGGAATCTGGTTGGCCAGGGTGCTGAAGGTGTTATACGACAGGAAATGGCTGCTCATGACCGAGAACAGCGCAATCATTGCCAGCAACGCGCCGGCCAGGCCCAGGTAAGTGCCGAGGCCGTAGAAATTGCCGCTGGATTTGCCTGCGGAAGATGCAGTTTTCATGGGAGGTCCCTAGGCGCTGCTTCGTTGAGCAACGCATCACGTTTCTGGTAGCCGGCGAACGCGGCGGCAAGCAAGTCATCCTGGGTCCAGCTGTCGCGCTCGAACGTGTCGATCAGGCGCCCTGCCGACAACACACCGATGCGGTCGCAGATCAGCATCAGCTCGCGCAAATCGCTGGACACCACGACCAGCGCCTTGCCCTGACGGGTCAGTTCGCCGAGCAAGGCATAAATATCGAACTTGGCGCCGACATCGATACCACGAGTCGGCTCATCGAATAGCAACACCGAACAGTCGCGCTCGAGCCAGCGACCGATCACCACCTTTTGCTGATTGCCGCCGGACAGCTCCGACACCAACTGCGTCGGGCTGGAACTGCGGATACGCATCGCGTCGATCTGCCGCTGCGCGAGCTTGGTTTCATCGCCGTTGTTGACGAACCCGCCGCTGGAAATCTCCGGCATGTTGCCCAAGGCAATGTTGGCGCTGATCGATTGGCTCAGCAGCAGGCCTTCTCCCTTGCGATCCTCGGTGATCAGGGCGATGCCGTTGCGCACCGCGTCGACAGGCGAACGGATGCTCACCGTTTTTGCCGGCGAACCGAGTGCCACAGTGCCGCTGTCCGCGACATCGGCGCCGAAGATCAGCCGCAAAAGTTCGGTGCGCCCTGCCCCGATCAGACCCGAGATGCCAAAAATCTCACCGGCGCGAACCTCAAAGGACACGTCGCGCACCTTGTCGGAGCGGGTCAGGCCTTTGACCGTCAGGGCCGGCGCGCCGATATTACGAGCCCCGAGATCGATATGCTCGCCCAACTCGCGACCGACCATCAGGGTGACCAGTTGCTCGCTGTTGTAATTGGCCATCGGCTCGACGCACACCAGGTTGCCGTCACGCAGCACGGCAATGCGCTGAGCGACCCGGGCCAGTTCTTCGAGGCGATGGGAGATGTAGATGATCGAGACGCCACGCGCCTGCAGCCGGGCGATCTGCTCAAAGAGCATCTCGACCTCACGGGCGGTCAGCATCGCGGTCGGTTCGTCGAGGATCAGCACGTGGCAATCGCCGATCAGGTTGCGAGCGATTTCGACCATTTGCTGGTGACCGATACCCAGCTCGCCGACCAGTGTGTCCGGATCGATGGCATCGAGGCCGACTTGAGCCATGGCTTCGATCGCGGCCTTGCGCAGCTGCTTGCGGCTGATCCAGCCACCGTTGCTCGGCAGATTGTCGAGGAACAGGTTCTCGGCCACCGACAGCGTCGGCAGCAGATTGAGCTCTTGCATGACCATGCGCACACCCAGCTCTTCAGCCTGCGTGCGACTGCCGGGGCGATACTCCTTGCCCTGGAATTGCATCTGGCCGGTGGTGGGTGTGACCAGACCGCCGATGATCTTCGACAGGGTGCTTTTGCCGGCACCGTTCTCTCCGGTCAACGCCAGCACTTCACCGCGCATCAACGTCAGGTCGATGCCGGTCAGAACCGGTTGCGCATAGGTCTTGCCGATACCGCTGACCGAGAGGACAGCGTTCGGAGCGGAAACTGACATAAAAATCTCCATGCGCTCGCCCGGACGGACGAGCGCCATTGTGTCGCCAGTGGACTTACTTGGTGACCAGCTCGACCGGCGTTTCGATCACACCGTTCGCACCACTGTCGACTTTCTCGCCCTTGATGATTTTCAGCGCGGTCTCGATGCCAAACACCGCTTGCTTCGCGGCGTACTGGTCAGCAGTCGCCAGAACGCGGCCGTCCTTCAGCATGGGTTTGATGGCATTGATGTTGTCGTAACCGACAACCTTCACCTGACCGGCCTTGCCGGCAGCGCGCACGGCGGAAACGGCGCCCACGGCCATGCTGTCGTTACCGGCCAGCAGCGCCTTGACGTCCGGGTATTCGCTGAGAATCGAAGCGGCCACCTTGTTGCCCTTGTCGATTTCCCAGTCACCGGACTGCAGGGAGACAACCTTGATCTGTGCAGCCTCCATCGCATCCTTGAAGCCAGCGGTACGCTGCTGGGCGTTGGTCGTCGTGGAGACACCTTCAATGATGCCGACTTCGTCACCGGCCTTCAGTTGCTTGGCCAGGTACTCACCCACCAGACGCGCGCCTTTGCGGTTGTCCGGGCCTACGAACGGAACGCTGATGTTCTTGCTTTTGATCACAGCCGGATCGAGTTGGTTATCGATGTTGATCACGGTGATACCGGCATCGACCGCCTTCTTGATCACTGGCACCATCGCCTTGGAATCAGACGGTGCGATGACCAGTGCGTTGACCTTCGCCAGAATCATCTGCTCGACGATGCGCGTCTGCCCCGCCGTGTCGGTTTCGTCCTTGATGCCGTTGGAGATCAGGTCGAAATCGGCGGAATGTTCTTTCTGGTAGGCCTTGGCGCCATCTTCCATGGTCAGGAAGAACTCGTTGGCCAGGGATTTCATGACCAGGGCGACTTTTGGTTTTTCAGGGGATTCGGCGAAAGCCGAAGAGACAGGCAGTGCGGCGGATGCGGCAGCCAGCATGGCGACAGCAAGAAGACGTCCAGCGAATGGCAGCTTCATGGGTTCACTCCGATCTTATGATTATTGTGAGCAACGCTTGCACTGGCGTAAGCTCGCTGCACCCCACGACAATTCAATCTATCGCGAAGGCCGCGCAAACGTTTGCGTAGACCGAACTATGCGAATCCTGCCGACATTTGTCAACGACTGAAGATCTGCTTTTTTTGTAGGGCGAATAACCGTCATCGCCCCTTTTCCTACGCGGTCGTGTTGATCACACCGCCGCTGCCAGAACCCTTGGCCATCTCACGAACCAGGTTGCCGGCCACTTCCATGAGGGCTGCGTTGGTGTCTGCGATCTGCCCCTGAATCGACATCACAACAGTCGTCTTGGCTTCTTCGGTCGGATAACTCGCTGCCTGCGCGGCAGCCAATTGCTGCTGCTGCTCCTGCAATTGCTGCTGCAATTCCTTCATGCGCTTGAGCAGTATTTTTATCGTGATGCTTTGATTGCCACTGCTCTCGGCCGGCGCCTCTTCCTGCACGGGGCCGCCACCGGTTCTGACTTCCTTGGTTTCGCCCGCGTCTTTACCCAGCGCCTCGGCCGATGCTTGCTCGTTCGCCTCGCTCAGGGCATTGATCGTCGCGGCCGTTTTTCCGCCGATAGTGACCGCGCCGGGATTTGGCAAACCGATAGTCAATGACATTTGAACTCCTGAAAAATTGGATCCCTATCAAGGCGCATCGGCCAGCGCGCCGTTTTCTTTAGCAGAGATCTGGAAAGCGGCCAGTTCAGTTTACGGACGAGGTGCGTAGTCCTTTTCGGTGAGCCGAACGAGAAAACATCCCGTGTTCGGAAACCCGGATGAGCGAGGGAAGCTCACAGCCACTCTTCGAATAAATCTTGATTTAAATCATAAGGTTAAACATTTCTCTCAAGCACAGTACGACTGGTACAGATCCTGCTCCCTCCCTGCACCCCTGGCATTCAGATCGGCCCGGGGCGCATCTAGATGAACCTGCATCAGCACCGTCTCACTACTAGAGAGAAAAATAATGACATCTGCTTTGAAGAGTTTCGTTCCGGGCGCTTTGGCCCTCCTCCTGCTCCTGCCAACCGCCCTCCAGGCAAAAGAAGCTGAAACCCAGGCCAAACTGGCTAACGTAGTGGTATTGGCCACCGGCGGCACCATTGCCGGCGCGGGCGCCAGCGCTGCCAACAGCGCGACTTATCAGGCCGCGAAAGTGGGCATCGAACAATTGATCGCCGGCATCCCCGAACTGAGTACGCTGGCCAATGTGCGCGGCGAACAGGTCATGCAAATCGCCTCGGAAAGCATCACCAACGAAAACCTCCTGCAACTGGGTCGTCGTGTTTCCGAACTGGCCGACAGCAAAGACGTCGATGGCATCGTCATTACCCACGGCACGGACACCCTGGAAGAGACCGCATACTTCCTGAACCTGGTGGAAAAAACCGACAAGCCGATCATCGTCGTCGGCTCCATGCGCCCGGGCACCGCCATGTCGGCGGACGGCATGCTGAACCTGTACAACGCCGTGGCCGTCGCCAGCAGCAAAGAAGCTCGCGGCAAAGGCGTACTGGTGACTCTGAACGATGAAATCCAGTCGGGTCGCGATGTCAGCAAGATGATCAACATCAAGACCGAAGCCTTCAAAAGCGCCTGGGGCCCGCTCGGCATGGTGGTAGAAGGCAAATCCTACTGGTTCCGCCTGCCAGCCAAGCGCCACACCATGGATTCGGAGTTCGACATCAAAAACATCAAGAGCCTTCCTGATGTAGAAATCGCCTATTCCTACGGCAATGTCAGCGACACGGCCTACAAGGCCCTCGCCCAGTCCGGCGCCAAGGCGATCATCCATGCCGGTACCGGCAACGGTTCTGTTTCCTCCCGCGTGGTTCCGACCCTGCAAGCGCTGCGCAAGGACGGCGTGCAGATCATTCGCTCGTCTCACGTCAATGCCGGTGGTTTTGTCCTGCGCAACGCCGAACAGCCTGACGACAAATACGACTGGGTGGTTGCTCACGACTTGAACCCACAGAAAGCCCGCATCCTGGCCATGGTCGCGTTGACCAAGACTAACGACAGCAAAGAGCTGCAACGGATGTTCTGGGAATACTGATTTGACCTCGCCTGATCTTTTCCTGATCGGGCACTGACTTCACCCTTCGTCAACTTGACGAAGGGTGAAGCTTGCGCCTCCTCCAAAGAAAAATTTCACCTGAGTGACATCAAAACCGGAAAACCGCTGTCAGAGGATTTTCTTGAATTTTAAGCAGTTGCGAAAATGCCTACAGTCAAATACTGTATGCACGTACAGCTTAATAAGGATAACCTCGTGGCCACTTCCCCTGATGCTCCTGACGCTTACGAACGCATGGGCATGCGCGTTCAAAAAATCATCAACTCCCCCACCGCACAAAAAGCCAAAGCCGCACTGATCTTCCGCCTTCCGGACGAGCCGGTGGATGACTGGGAGCGCTTGCTGGAAGAGATCGACGAGAACGACAACGTCACCCTCGCCTACCGCGACGATGGCGGCGTACAGATTTTCTGGGTTGTGCCGAAGGAAGATTGATTCAATGATTCTGCGTTTTGCTGCTGTACTGTTGCTTTTCATTTCCCTGGGTGCGCACGCCGGCGCACCGCGTACATTCACCGAGGCCAAGAAGGTCGCCTGGAAGCTGTACGCACCACAATCCACCGAGTTCTATTGCGGGTGCAAATACACCGGCAACAAGGTCGATCTAGCCGCGTGCGGCTATGTCCCACGCAAGAACGCCAAGCGGGCGTCCCGCATCGAATGGGAGCACATCGTTCCCGCGTGGCAGTTCGGCCATCAGCGTCAATGCTGGCAGGAAGGCGGTCGCAAGAATTGCACCCGCTACGACCCGAGTTATCAGAAAGCCGAAGCCGACCTTCACAACCTGGTGCCGAGCATCGGCGAGGTGAATGGCGACCGCAGCAATTTCAGCTACGGCTGGCTGCCGGTCGAAAAGGGTCAGTACGGCTCCTGCCTGACTCAAGTCGACTTCAAGGCGAAGAAGGTCATGCCCCGCCCTTCGATCCGCGGCATGATCGCCCGCACCTACTTTTACATGAGCAAACAATACGGCTTGCGCTTGTCGAAGCAGGATCGGCAACTGTACGAAGCCTGGGACAAGACTTATCCGGTGCAAGACTGGGAACGTCAGCGTAACCAGAGCGTGGCGTGCGTGATGGGACGCGGCAACGAATTTGTCGGCCCGGTGAACCTGAAAGCCTGCGGTTGATATCCTGATCAAAAGAAAAGGCCTTGAGCGACAAACTCAAGGCCTTTTTTGTGCTCAGCCGCCGGACTTGTTGTAACGCCAGTAGCCCATCAGATTGAGCGACTCGCGCGGGATGCCACGCTCCTTGATCAAGTACTTGCGCAGACTCATGACAGCGGTGGATTCTCCAGCGATCCAGCCATAGAATCCCTCGCTGGCCGTTTCGGCGATCTCCCACAGAATCTCTTCTTCAATGTCGACATCCGCCAGCTCGACCGCCTGCCCCGCCGGCGATGCATCGACAGGCAACGTCGCCTGCCGCACGGCTTCCACCATCAACGTGCCGGCAGCTGCGTGATCGCGGATCAGCCATTGCACCGAAAGCCCGGGCCAGTCAGGAACCGCCAACATGTCTTCACGACTGTCGACCTCAAAAAACGCCTGAGCCTGCGGCGGTTCAGCCAGTGCCGCCAGTTCTTCCAGAATTCCCATGGCGGCCGGCAACGCTGTGGCATCGGCGACCAGAAGAAGTTGCTTGAGCGTTTGCGGAGGTTTCCATTCAAATCCCCCCGCCTCTTGTGCAGAGAATCGGCTGTCGGGCGCCAGAATCTGCATCGACTCGCCAGGTTGCGCTCGCAACGCCCAACGGGAGGCGGGGCCGGTTTCGCCATGCAGGACAAAATCGATATCGACTTCACCTGACTCTGCGCGCAAATGACGGATGGTGTAGGTGCGCATCGCCGGGCGACGATCGATCAGCATCGAGCGGAAACGGGCGTACCACCCCTCGCCCTGAGAAAGCTTGGCGGGTGAGCCGTCTGCGGCAGGAAAAAACAGCTTCACTCGCTGATCCGGCGCCCAGGTCGCCATCTCGGTGACCGTGGGGCTTGAGAGCGTGATCCGCATGAGATGCGGGCTCAACTGCTGCTTGTGACGCAAAACGACGTCGAACAACTTGTAAGGATTGGCGGAGGCCATGCGGAGCTCCTTCTGGGTATCTTCAGTGACTCCTTGAAAAACGAATCACGGGGGACACCCTTTAGTCAGCTCCGCCGAATGGACCCTTATTGCGTCGCCGTGCGCTCGATCACCAGCGTTTCGATGTTCTGCTTCTTCGCCTTGATCAATGCGGCGTTCACATCTGCCTGGCGCGCCTCGGCGTCAGCCTTCGAATTGAAAGGGCCGAGCAGGATCCGGGTCTTGCCGCTGGCGTCCTTGATGACACTGGCCACAAAACCATGCTCGATCAGCCAGCCGCTGAGGTCGCTGACGGCCTGAGGGGTTTCACCGCGCACTTCCAGATCCCACTGCGGGCCCACCGCAGCAGGCGCCGTTACCACCGCCGGTTTCGGCTTTTGCGCATCCACGCTCTTGCCTTCGCCACATCCTGCCAATGCCAGTGCCGCGACTACCCAGACCAATTTGCGCACAACGCTTCCCTCTGAATTCTCAAAGCGGCGATCTTAACATTCGAGAATACTTTCCGAGCCCCGCAAATTGCGGCATAAAACTACGAGATTGATGCCGACGGCCCCTGTATAGTTACGCGCTGGGAATTAATGCCGCTGCTGCGCGTCAGAAAGAGGCACCCAAACTGTAAGACTTCGCACTAATCTATACGTACCACCGACCTCTGCACTGTCTGAATCAGGTGCCCTACAAAGCAATCAAGGAGAAGACCATGCTGATACTCACCCGCAAAGTCGGTGAAAGCATAAACATTGGTGATGACATCACGATCACCATTCTCGGCGTCAGCGGCCAGCAAGTTCGAATCGGCATCAATGCTCCGAAGAACGTTGCAGTGCATCGTGAAGAAATCTACCAGCGCATCCAGGCTGGCCTGACCGCACCGGACAAGCCACAAACGCCCTGAGCCCTATCGCAGTCAGTAGCCAGTTCGTTTGCCTGCGCGCAATGACTGGCTAAAGATTCAAGCGCCGTATTGCCATTCCCCCACCTCCCTGGTGACGGCGCGTGCCACGCCCCTTCCTGCCTCAACCCTTCTCGCAACCGATACTAACCGTCATTCAACGGGCTGGCTGTCGGACGTTTCCGAATAGCGGCCGGGAATCTCGCCCGCCTAGCCGAATGTAACGCCACGCGCCATCCCGGTGGCCGCCACGACCATCAATATCAACAGCAGCGCTTCGGCATGACTGATCCGCGCGAATACCTTCGCACGTCCTGTATCAGGAGCAGCGCCACGCGCCTTGGCCATGCGCCACTTGATCAGGGTGATCATCGGCACGAGCTCCAGAAGCAGAATCAACACAAACAGCGTCATCTTCAGATGAAACAGTGGCTGATGCAGGTAATAGTCGGTTCCCTTCTCATAGCCTCCGAAGGCGCGCATGCCGCCGGTGATGAGCAAGACCAGCGCCGAAAGCCCCCAAAGATTGTCGGCAAGCAATACGCGCCCGACCTCACCGGAGCCGGACGCCAGACGGCTGAAGGCCGTTCCGCGCGTCAACACCGCCCAGAAGCCCAAGGCAAACGCCAGTAAATGAATCGCTGCAAGAAACCAATGAACCAGCATCGATGAACTCCTGTCCGGCAGAGTTGAAATCAGCCAAACAGTAGTAGTCGAAAAAATGTGGGGTTGCCTGCCACCCTTCCCGTAAAACAGAAGCGGGCGAGACGAGAGAATGGGCAAAGGTGCGGGAGAGGCAAATCGCGGGCAAAAAAAATCCCAAGCAGCTGATGGAAGCTTGGGATTTAAAAATGCATAAACCGTGGTGGTGAACGCGGGGCGGATATTACTGATTTTTCCAGTATGTAACAACGTATTTTTGATAACCGGATGGTTAATAAAATCCGTAACCCCTTAAATATCCACACTATTTAAAAGGTCGCTCGCGACGGTCGGCGACGAATGGATCAAAATCAATCACGATCAATACGCGCCTGGCTCAAGAATTTTACAAAAATGAGCTCAGGATCCCCCGAATCAAGGTTCTCCACCATGCCGCTGTGCTGATATCCAAGATTGGTCAGCAGCTGTCGCATCGGCGAGTTGGACGTATTGGTCGACGTGAAGATCTTTTCTGCACCGGCATGCTGCTCCAGACCGCCCACGATCTGCCGCCCCACGCCGGAACGCCTGTTCGCACTGGAAACGACCACGAGAGGTATGAACCACTCTCCAAAAAAGCTTCGATCCAGACATCCGTAGCCGAGGGGAGCGCCAGGATCGTCCGCCTCGCAGACAACCCAGCACGCCTCTGCCCTGACGGCCCTCGTGATGTACTCGACGGCAGCTATCTTTTTCAGCGACAGGATCAATCTTCAACAGGCTTTCGATATCGCCTGGACCGGCGCGCCTGAATTGGCGACTCATGAATACACCCCTGCAAATGTGCCGAAGTGTAGCTGCGGTCGACCAAACCGAAATTTTGCAAAGGTTCTGAAATCGCAGACAACAAAAAAGGGCCCACCTTTCGGTGAGCCCTTCCAGACCGCCCAGCAGAGCGGATTTTGTTTGGTAGGCGCGATTGGACTCGAACCAACGACCCCCACCATGTCAAGGTGACTTCGGAATCAACGTAAGATACTGATATAAAAGGGAAACCAACACAAAATAGCAGGGTAAAAAACCACCATTACCCCCTATAAGAATCAACAACTTAGCGCTGTATTTTCCTACAGTGCTTTGCACTCCTACGGCGTTCTGCCGAAAGTTACCAACCCCAAATCCTACAGCTCGTCGCCTCACCCTCGCCGACCGTCCGCGCCTCGATTACTGTATATCCAAACAGTACACAGCAAGGCGCTACCGTGGATCCCCTCTATATAGAAGAAACCGATGACTGGCTCGGCTGCCCGACGCCGCTCGAAACCTGCCGGCATCAGCTCGCGCTCTACGAAAATGAATTCGAGGAACTGAACCGTCAGCTCCGCGAAGAGCGGGAACGGATATTCAAGCTGGTCGAGATGCACGCCGAAGCCGTCAAGCAGCGGGACGGGTATATGGCGACACTGCGTGAAAAAGCGGCAGAGACGGCATTGCTCCGCCGAGAAATGTCCAGCCTTCGCACGTCGGCAACCGCGCACAAGAAGGAAGCGGCCACCCTTCGCGGAATGCTTGAAGGGCTGACGCCCCAGACGAAGACAAGCATCTAGCGGCTGGGAAACAAAGCCCTGACGTAGGCCTGGCACGCCTGCAAAGCAATCAATCCCCGGTCACCTTCGTCGGTGATGGCGATAATTCGTCGAGCATGCGCCGGGTCAAGTCGGGCGCGTACGGCTGCATGATCCACGCCGCCGGTACCGGAGGCGGCTGGCACACCACGGCCTTGGGCAGCGTCGCCTGCGTCGATGAGGACTGACAGGCGCAGATCAGCAGTGGCAAGACGATCGCGCAGGCGATCCTGATCACGTTGGGCATCGTTCAGTGCTCGGTAATGGGTCTGTTCGCTGGCCGTGAGCCGTTGCTCCAGGGCCAGACGCTTGTCCTGTTCGGCCTGTTGCGCGGTGGCGGCCGTCAGGGTCAGTTGATTCAGGGATTCGGTATGCAGTCGGGCCTGATCCGCCAGCTGCTTGCCGTAGCGCCAGTCCTGGAACTGCCAGGACCCGGCCGCGCCAACCAGCACCAGCAGCACTGCGCCGACCATCTTCCACGGAACGACCATCACGGCACGTCCCGGAAGAACACGTGTCCGCCCAACCTCAGGGTCTGCTTTGCCTTCGCCGCCCAGGCTGGCGGAGTCTTCATGCTGAGCGCGTAGTAGTGCGTGGCGCCGCCTGTGGGATCCGGTACTTTCCCATCGACCACCTGATCAGCCGCGATCCGGCACTGCGCCAGCTCGCGGAAAGGGATCTGTCGTGCACCGCTCAAGAATGGGAAGTTCGGGTCGTTCTTGTTCCAGCAGCTGAACTGGTACGGCTTCTGGCAAACGCCGGCGTACCCTTCGCCCCACCACGAATTGTCCTTGCCATCGTTTACCCGGTTGCGAATTGTCCAGGCCACGGCGATCTGGCCAGCCAAGCTCTCACCGCGGGCCTCACCCCACAGAGTGCGCGCAAGGACATCTCGGTCTTTTTCAGTAACAGGCATACAGTTCTCCAGACAAAAAAATACCCGCTCAATGGCGGGTTACAGGGTGGTTTAAGCGACTGGTCGCCACGGTCTGTTGGCTGGCTCAGGAAATCCCTCGGCCCCTTCCTTCCAGTTCCTGACCCGAGTTCGATAGGCCAGCCACTGTTCACGCGTACCAGGAAGAACCTCAGCGCCCTCCTCCAGAGCCATCAACTGATCGTTGATCTCCAAAATCTCGGCAGCTCGCCATCCATCCTCGATGCGCGCGCCTTCGCGCTGGGCATCCGCCGCAGCGCTTGCATCAGCAAGCCACTGTGGGATCTCGTCGGCGAATGTCTCCCCCTCCATCAATTCCATGTCCGGGTTGATCGCTCTCCAGCCGGTGGCTGTAATTGCATATGGCATTTTCGTTACCTGTCGAAGTAGTAGCCAAGCGTGTAGATGTAGGCCAGGTTTGACGAAGAGGTGTAATAGGAAATCGTCCGGTCATCGGCGATTCGGCAGTTCCCGGTCTGAACCGTGCCGGCGGACACAAAAACCTGCCAGCCAGTGCTTACAGAGGTAAGTGCGTCGGACGGTGTGAACTGCGCGATCCCGCCTGCGTTTGTCTGGAAAGAGCCAATCAGGGTGTGGGCAGTCGGTGGGCAGCTCGCCGAGGCGCTGACGCTGCCGATCCCCGTTACCCCGTTGAGAATTCGGAATGGTGCAATCGATGGGTTGCCGAACGTGTAGCTCATCGATGAATCGAGCGGGTGATGGTGAAACTTGTAAACGTTGTTCGCCGCACCCACCAGCAGGGAGCCAATGTAACGGCGTGAGTTGTCGCCAGTTTTCTGGTGTGCCTGGTTGTAGTAGCGCAACGGCACCGTGGCGGCCTGCTCGATATCTCCGGCAGCAGTCAGGTAGATGTGAATGAAGCTATTGGCGGCGCCCGATGGGGTGAACGTACCGCCTGCATAACTGACAACCTTGCTCACCGAGGGAATGTAAGCGCTGCCCGCTCCGACGCTGATTGACGTCGCAGAAACCCAGCTGAGTGTCAGCCCGTCGATGTAGCCCCGGCCGACGCCCAATGAGGCCGCCGTCGCGGCAGAAGCAGCGGCACTGATTGCAGAGTTTGCCGCAGCATCTTTGTAACCCAGCGCAGCCTGCTCAGATTGCCCGGCATTTGTTGCGGAAGTCCCCGCCGAATTTTTGTATCCAAGCGCGGCCTGCTCAGATTGCCCGGCATTTGTTGCGGACGTCCCTGCCGAATTTTTGTAACCAAGCGCGGCCTGTTCGGATTGCCCGGCCGCCGTGGCCGACTGCCCCGCAGAATTTTTGTATCCAAGCGCAGCAGCGGCCGATTCAGATGCCGACTGCACGCTTTCTTCCAGCCCATCAAGCGCCCCGCCAACCTCAAGAGAAGCCTGTCGGAGCGCGTCAGCGGTATCTTTCAAGTAACCCTGCATCGGCGCCAAGGCGTAATTGCCTTCGGTGACGGCGACACCTTTGTACGGCGGCGAAATCGATAGCGCGGTATCGCTCGCAATGTTGGTGACCTCATACAGCCCACTGTCTGGACCGATCCACGCATCACCGACTCGACCATTCGCGATGAAGGCCGTGCCGACGCCGAGTACCGCATTGGAATTTTGGGCGACAGAAACCGTTCCCGATTTGTACCAGGACATGGATATTTCCTTGTTTAAGGGTTAAGCGGCAATTTTTGCGAAGACTGCAGGCAGGAAGAATGCAAAAGGATTCGAAACAGCCACCGTAACCGCGTATAGCGTGGCGTTGGGAAAGTCCCACCAGCAACTCAGATCACGAGGAACAGCACTACCTGCGGTCATTGCCATTCCAAAGTTGTTGATCAGCAGGTATTCGTTTTGTGGAAAGTTGAACGGCACCGAGTAATAGTTTCGGTACAGGCCTTGCGCGGTCATATCCGACTTCACGTATGACCAGTTTTGGAATGCTCGCGTGAATGTTGCGTTCGGTGTTCCAGAATCGAACAACAGCTGCCCCGCGCCGTCCCAAAGCCGCATGCCGTACTGCGCGACTGGCTGCGCCGCGAACGCTGCAACGAAGTAGCGCCCGTTCGGCTGCGCGGTGTTGGCGTCGTACGCCCGGACATAAAACCCAACCCAGTTACCCGCCGATCCGATCAGGCGCATCCGGCACAGGCCGGCAACCCCACCGACGGTATCGGGCCGAACAAAGACCAGCGGCGGTTCCTGAGACGTCACGGGCCGGACGAAATAGGTTGTCGACCCAAGCCCGCCCTCTTCCGTCGGCGCGAAACGTCCAGTGGAAATCACCATCAGCCTGGCGAACTCGGAATCGATGACCACTGTGTTGGTGTTGTTGGTGTATTGGAGTCCAAAAGAAGCCATCAACCCCACCTCATTACGATTAAGCGCATGGTGCCGGCCGACGTGAAGCTCGCTGCGTAGGTGCGCGTGTGGTTGTACACGCGCACCAAGCCGTCGAGGACTTCGGTTTCAAATTGCATTTGCGAGTCGGTGTATGCGCCGATGGGAACCACGATTGCCGTTCCGTTGCTCGGACTAACGCCGGGAACCGAGAAATCCTGATTCCCTTTGTTCGCCCCAAGAGCAAAGGTAACGAGCGTCGAGAACAACACCCTGATGGTGAAAGAATTCTCATCGACCTGGAGCGCGCCATCCGCGCCCCAGACCCTCATTCCATGAGCCATAGTTCACCCCAAGTAGCCGAGACGGACACGCAGCACGTTATTGGCGTCGTAGACCGAGACGTTCAGCGAGTTGATCACCAGCCGGCCCTGGCCGGGCACGATGCCGTTGATCTCCAGCGTTCCGTCTTTATTGAGAATCCAGCCTTGCACGCCGGCGATGTAGTTGGTCGAGCTGATGTAGCTGCCGATCTTGGCGTTGGTGATCGTGCCGTCAGCGATGAACGCCGAATTCATGAACACCTGTCCCCCTTGCACAGCGAACGGAACCGAGATCGCGCCGCCGGCAATCGTGTTGACGATGGCGAACCGATCAGCAGCCACCAGGAACTGGCTCTGGAAAACACCGTTCACGTTCTCGATGCCCAAACCGATGCCGGCCGCAACGTACTGCCCATTCGCAGTGACCGACATCTTCACCGACCACATCGTCTTGAGGTTGCCGTCCAGATCCGCGAATGCCTCGGCCGTTTCCTGAATGGCTGAGGTGTTGTCGCCAACCGTTGCGGTCAACTGCGTGATTTTGGTGGCGGTGGCTTCTTCATTGGTGGCGACCGTTTGTTCCAGCTCGGTGAGGTTTGCGGCGTTTTCACCCACTTCGGCATCGAGCGTGGTCACGCGCTGGGTCAGGGCACTGTTTTGCGTGGCCCGGACCTTCACCTCTTCGGCAAAGCTGGTCGTAGCATTCCACCCGCGCAGAGCATCCTGCGCGTCACCCTCGCCACTGTCATCGCGGTAGGACGCGCGCAGCGCCTGAAACGAAGTCGCCTGCGCCGTGACCACGCCGTCGAGCTCGGTGATGTCGGAAGTATTGGTAGCGACCTGCTGAGCAAGCCCGTTCGCCGTCTGCACGGTTTGCCCGACATCAAGCCAGTACGTCGGGTTCGGCGGTGGTGTGTCGAGCGGCACAGTGCCGATCGCCTGATAGATCCGCTTGCCCACCACGACCTGGTCATATTCCTCGTAGGTCTCCTGCGGGTCGTAACCCTTGAGCGCATCCAGCGCATCGATCTGCGCCTGCAACCCCGGGATCTTGTCGATTTCGTCAAGGATGTCCGGACCCAGTTCGGTGCGACCGATTTCGCCGGCGATCATTTCCAGAATCGCCGCCGCGTCAGAGCTCGACTGGCCTTGCACGCCGATGCCAATCGGATACCACGGCCCGATGTTGCCGATCTTGTCGACGATCCGCCCCCAGAAGTAGAACGTCACGCCAGCGCGCAGGCCGAGCATGGAAAAATCGCTCTGTGGGTACGCCAGGTCGGTCAGTTTTGTCGCGGCCTCAAGGTCTGTGGTCTGGCTGTACCAGATTTCCGTCCTTTGGCTATCCTCGGCGCCGGCAGGGAAACCCCATTTCAAGTAGATCCCGAACAGCAGCGGCGTCGCCGTCAGGTAACTGAGCGCCGGCGGCAGACCCTGCTTGCCACTGAGGTTGGTCAGGATCGAGTTGCGCCAGATCGATGTGATATCGAACGCGCTGACCGCTCGGACACGGGCCACGTAGGCACCGGCGTAAATCCCGACCACGTCCACGTTGGTCATGCCGGTGCGCTGGAGCTTGATCCAGTTGCCACTGTCCTTGCGCCATTCCACGTCATAGCCGACAGCGCCCGGAACGGCTGGCCAACTGATGGTCATGGTGGCTACCGCCAGGCCTTGAACGACCGACGAGGTCGATACCAGTGTCACGCTAGCCGGAGCCGGAACCACCGTGATCGGGATTACGCTGATTGGCCGCTCCTCCAGGCGGGCACCGGTGTCGATGTAGGCGAACTTGCTCGGGTCGTACTGGAGCGCGCTGATTTCAAAGTCGCCCTCGGTGGTGCGCTTAGTGCGCAACACGCGGTACAGCGGAATCGCCAGGTCGTTGGCATCCAGTGCCCATTGCAGCTGCGCGATCGGCGGCTCGCTGTAGTTCGTGGTGACCGTCACGGCGCGGCCGTTTACGCTTTGCACGGTCCGGCCTTCGGCACGACCGCCTGGCAGGTTGATGATCAACCGATCACCGGCCTTGGCCAGGGTGTCACGGTCGAGCGTCACCACGCGGCCGGACGCCGTCGAGATCCGTCCACCAACCTCCCGCCCAGCCAGCAGCGAGTCCGCCACCGGGATGATGTGACCTGGCAACGGGATCACGCCTTCCATGCCTGTCTTGAACGACACGGTGCGGTCTTGGTTGTTGCTGAGGATCGCCCACTTGCCCCGGCGCTGGGCCTCGGACGCGCGGGTGCAGCCAATCGCGCTTAGCTCGGTCGGCCGATCGCCGTAGCGACGCTGCAGCTCGAGGTCGGCAAACGGAATGACGTCAGTGTCGTAGTTGTTCGCCGGGTTGTCGTAGCTGACCAGCGCTCGCGTGTACCGAGTTTTCGCCGACGCGCTGCCGTACGAGAACTTCCCGTCGATGACGTTGGCCCGGGTGAAGACGTAGTCGAAGTCCTGCGCGCGCGGCATGTCGGCCTGCATCACCAACTGCCCCTGCGCCCAGTACGTCATGCCCCGGTAAATCGCGGAGATGTCGCGCAGCAACGACCAGGCATCGGCCTTACCCTGCAAGTTCATGTCACACAGGAAGCGAGGCTCCAATCCGCCCAGCCCGTTCGGCACCATCTGGTCGCAGTACTGGGCAATCCGGTACAGCTCCCACTTGTCGACCATAAATGGCTTGATGCGCTTGCCCAGACCGAACATTTCGTTCGTGCAGATGCCGTAGGTGATCCACGCCGGGTTGTTGGTCCAGGCCGACTTCATCGAGCCGTCCCACGTTCCGGTGTAGGTGCGCAGGATCGGGTCATAGTTGCTCGGCACCATCCAGCGCCGGGCCTTGCACTTCACGGTCACGGCCGGAATGTTGGTGAACTGCTCAGCATCGAACTCGATGTAGAGCAGCGCGGTATTCGGGTAGCGCAGCTTGGCGTCGATCACCTCGGTGTAACCGGCCACCAGCATGGTGTCGGCGATCTTGTTGCTGTTCTGGTTAGGCGTCAGGCGGCGCACGCGGATCTGCCAGCCGGTGGTGGCGTCCGGCAGATCGATGCGACGCGAGCGCTCGTAGCGCGTGGTGGTCTTGCCGTCGACCGCGTCCACCAGCACCTGCTGGTAGGCGCCGCCGTCGGTGGCCACGTCGATGGCGTATTCGATCCGGTAGCCGCCGACATTGCCCTGGTCGTCTGCCCGCTGCAGCGCCGGCCAGGCCAGACGCATCCGCACGGCTGACAGTTGGGTGTTGGTGATCGAGCGCACCCACGGTGCATCACTGCGCAGCTCGACGTTCAGCGACGTCTCGTTTTCAACGGCTGGAATGCCCGGGATGTACGACTGGTTCACCGAACCCGGGCGCCAGTCCCACTTCACACCCGGGAAGTTGTAATTGCCGCTGGCATCACGAATCGGCGTGTTGTCCAGGTAGATGTCGTATTCAGTCGGTACGCCGTCAAACTCGCCCTCACCCACGGCGATCAGCAGCTTGGCCAGGTTGGTCGAGCGCAGGCTGTCGCTGGCTTCGACCGGCGACTTCGGCTTGCTGCTGCCGCCCTTCTCGCCGTGGATTTCTATCTGTTCCGCTGCGCCCATGCTTTCCTCCAGGCATAAAAAAACCCGCTCGATGGCGGGTTCTCGTGTATCTGATACTTTTATGGGGATTCGGCAATCTCAAATTGCCGGCGGATCTCAGCGAGCTCCTCGTTGCTGACCTTTACCTCAAGGCCCTTCCACGGCAGGTCTATTTTTCGACTGCCCTTAAACACGCAAGGAGGAATGGTTTCCAAGTTCAACGACCAGCCAGGCATCTGAAGTTCCTCGCCGTCTGCCGTAACAAGTCGCACGCCGTAAGCCATTTGATTACCTCCGAAAATTTTCCTGAGCATATCCTAGTGTACGGCCGGGTAAATTACGCTTTGTCTTCAGCCAGGATAGAGGCCGAAATGATCATCCCGCCCCACCGGCGATCGCCGATGCAGATCGGGACCGGGTTGCCGCTGGCCGTGGTGTTCTTGGCGCTGCCGAAGGCGTAGGACGGGGCGTTCTCGGGGGAGGCGCTCTGTTTCAGGCCATTCGCTTGAGGGCTCAGAAGTTGCACCACACCGCCGATAGTCAAACCAACACCAGCTGAAAACAGACTTGGTCCAGCACCACCCGCAAAAAATGAGGCAGCGATCAGCACTACCCCGATAATGGTTTGAAGAACACCAGCACGCTTGCTGCCAGAGATGACCGGGACAATGCGGATTTCTTGTGTGCCGCCCAAGGCAAAGTCTTTCTCACCGACATTCTGTCGATTTCGGAAGATAGCGAATCGCATGCCCCGGCGGTCTAGATTTCTGATCGCGTCTTCAAACCCATCGATTGTGCACTTCAAGGCCTTGAACGCTTCACCAACGGACTTGCTTTCCAGCTCTCGGTAATGCACCCGCCCGAAACTCTTTGCCAAAGGCCCGGACAACAAAATAGTTGTCATAGAATTCAAGCTTGCTGTTGCCGCCACGGGCTTTCTCCTGACGAAAAAAAACCGCCAACTGGCGGTTCTATAGATTTGAATTTGTCACAGACATTCGCGTACAGCAGCCTCAATCTCGCCGCGCCCCCACATCTTCGACCATGGCATACGCTGATACAGAGAGACCTTGCTGCCGGCGCCGGTGCTTGTCACTTCAAGCACCTCATCAGTCATCATGTCGGTGGCCACTACAAGGCGATAACCGTTCTCTGTTTCGGACATAGTGGAAGTTGAACGCTGATCCTGCCAACGAGGGAAGACGCAAAGAGCGTACTTTTTCGCCGACTTATTCGTCGAAGCAGTAATGGTTGGATCGTTCTTTTTGATATCGCCCGGCGATGAACACCCCGCCAATAGCGCTAACGCCATCGCTCCTACGATCAATTTCATGCAGGTCACTCCTGTGGAAATGACCCACCATATCACTGCGCGTCCTTGTGGCGCAGCACCAGGCGCGTGCGATCAAGCCACGGGCCACCGAAAACGATAACCTCAGATGGCCTGCCGTACAGGTGGTGCAGCAAGAACGGGCCGGGACCGAACGTCGCGGCATCCTCGCCGGGGAGTGCCGGATCGGCGCCGAGGAAGATCCCGGCGTGGTTCGGGTAAACCGTCCGCCCCACTTCCATCACGATCATGTCGCCGCGCTGCGGCTGGTCGACCCGGTAGAAGCCGGCGGCTTCGTAGTTCGCTTCGTAAAGGCTGGTGTTGTCCTTGCTCTCCCACCAGCCCTCGGCGCGTTTGAAGGCTTCGAATTCCAACCCCCACTCGCGTTTGTACCAGTCGGCGCAGACCTGCCAGCAGTCCCAGGCTCCATGTACAAATGGACGCTTGAGCAGCGGCACCTCGCCGGTAGGCATGACGGTACGCAGGTCGCCCTCGGGCCAGCTCAGAATGTGCCACGGCAGCGCGGTCGCCTCGCACATGGCCAGGTCGCGCGGTGACGGGCGGCTGGTGGCGTCCGGATGCGAATGCACCACGCCGATCACATCGCCGATGTCCTCGGCAGCCGCGTACTCCTCCGGGTCGATTCGGAATTCCTCGTTCGGCTCGGTCGAGACGTTGCGGCACTGGTAATACTGCTGTTTGCGGCCCACCGCCAGCAGCAGCCCGCAGCACTCTTTCGGATACTCGGCCGCCGCGTGCGACTGGATCGCGTTGAGAATGTGTTTGCGCATGTCAGCTCCGTGCGATCAGCGAAACGGCCGGGAAGCCACCGAAGGGCAGCGGGTTACCCTCGCCGAAGCGTGGGATGCAACCTTTGCCCAGGGTGGCGTCGCATTCGTCCAGTTCCGGGTTATCGGTGACGACGCCGTCCTTGGTCACGTACGGGCCGGTGTATCCACAGTTCGGCCCACGGTATCCGCCGGTGAGGCACCAGTGGCACAGCGTCGTAGCCTGCCGGCCGATGGACTCGTTACCGACGTCGCCCGGGCTGGCCAACTCCCAACTGACATTCTCCCCGTCCTCGTTCGTTTTCTGGTCGATGTACCAGACCTCGATCGTCTCCTGGGTCGGATCTGCCGTTGGGTTACCGGCCGGGAAGTTCGCCGCGTCCAGGTACGTGCCCAGCGTGTGGCGCATCGTCAGCTTGAACTCAAGCAGATCCTCGAACGCCAGGCAGAGCGCCGTGATGCGGCCGTTGACGTTGCCAACCGACAGCGTGGGCCGAACGGCCGTACCGTCCCCGTTCGCCTCGATGCCGTCGATCTGCATTGGCCAGGCGCCGTACTCGTTGTCCTGCCAGTAGATCGCCTTCGCGGGGAGCTGATCGGCATTGGCGCCGGCGGCGATCAACTCAGCCGCCGTGTACGGGATTGAATGCCCGTGGAAACGCAGAACATCCGCGCCGTAGTCCGTGCCGTCCAATTCAAAGAGCAGCACTTCGCTGCCAGGCTCAAGCACCTGGATGTCACTGATCAGCGGCATGATTGCCCCTTATGGAAGAAACGATTGCGTGAATGTTGTGGCGAGGGAGTACATCCCAGCACCGAGCGACGTGACCGCTGGAGCAGAAGCCCGGTAGAACGACAGATCCCCGAGCGGCGGCGTCCAGAAGAACGACTTGTGACCGGCGTGCCGATCAAGAAAATCCTTGATCTGAAGCGCGACCGCCTCCTTCACGACGAAGGTAAGCGGCCAGGCGTCTTGCCGATTATTTGGGCCGTCCCCGACCACCTGCTCGTAACCGTTGCCGAACTTTGATGATCGGGTTCGGTACTCGGGCGTACTGGTGGCCGATACGAACGGGCACCAACTGAACGTTTCAACGGCCATTTACAAGCCTCCAGATTTGCCCGCCGGGCTGGGTTTCTTTGGCGATTTCCTGCTGGGCACCGCGCCTTGCCACATCGGCATAGGCTTGCCCCAATGCCTGGGAGTCCTGCTGCGAAGTGCCGCCACCCTCGCTCTGAATTTGGAAGGACTGCTGAATGACGATCTGCCCAGGCGCAGCCGGTGCTGAAGATGAACCGCCAGACAGGCCGACATAACCACCGTCCGCATAGCCGCGCTTGTTCAGCCGCGTCAGGTATTCCTTCATCCCCGGCTGATCGACCACTTCCTTGCGGATAACAACCTCTCCGCCGTGCACGATGCCGGCCGGTTCGTATTTGCCGCCAGGTCCGGTATAGCCACCGTCGTCGAAGCCCTGCCAGTTCGACAGAACATCAGCCGAATAGCCGGCGGTCGTGCTGCCAGCCGAAGCAGCCGCACCTCCACCACTGCTGAATGCGGCACCAATCGCGCTACCGGCAATGCTGGAAAACACATTCGAGGCGGCCGATTGAAGGGCCATTTTCGCGATCATGCGAGCAAAGCTCTTGGCGACATCGCCAAAGCTCTGATCAGCGCCGAACGCCCAATCGACTGCGGCGTCGGTCAACCCGTCATACAGCGACGTGAACGCCGACTTCGCCTGACCCGCAACATCCCGGGCCTGATTGAGGTAGTTGTCGAACGCGGATGAGGCGCCCAACTGCCAGTCGCTGCGCGCCGCGTCTTCGTCCTCGTAGTACTTCGCCTGCATGGCGAGGCGCTGGTCGAGAGCCGACCGCAAGGACTGAGTTTCCTTGTCGTAGAGCTCGGTGCTGAACTGGTCTTTGTTGCTCTTGTTGTAGTCGGAGGTCAGCTTGTCGAGTTGCGACTGATACGACTGCTGAATGGCGCGCTGCTCCTGCAAGCGCTTACGCTGCTCGTCGCCCAGGCCGATCCCGGCCAGGTTGTTGTCGAGGCCCTGCTGCGCACTGGACAGCTGGCTTTTCAGGTTCTCATCGAACGCCGCCAGCTTGCGCCGGGTTTCCAGCCCTTTCTCACGCAGCGTGTTCTCGGTTTCGAGGGCGGCGTTTCGCTTGAGCTGTGCGGTGATCAGTTCCTGATTGGCCAGCAGCGACTGCTGCTCAGCAGTGAGGGTTTTCTTGCCCTTGATGTCGGCAAGCTGCTGCTCCCACTCGACCAGTTTTTTCGCGTTCGTGCCAAGGGTCTGGCTCGCTGCCGACTGGTCGCCGATCAGTGCGCTCTGCTGCTGAAGCACGGCGTATTGCTGTTTCGCCTGATCCAGCGCCTTGATACCGGCGTTTTCCTGGTACTTCGGCGTCTTGGCGGCCTTCGGATCCTTGTATTTCTCGTTGATGGCGGCGATGTCTTTCGCCTGCTGATCCGCAGAGATCAGCAGCGAGTTGTCACCTTTGGCTTTGGCCTGGGTAACTCGACGCTCCACCAGCAACCGGTAATCAGCCAGTTCACGCTCACGCTTTACCGAATTGCTCTCGGTTTCCTTGCGGAGTTTGTCCAGCTTGAGCTGGTCATCCAGCGCCGCCTGCTGTTGCTGCTGGGCGTACCCTTTGGCGGCGGCCCGACGATCCTGCTCGGCCTTGAGCAGCAGCTTTTCGGTTTTCTCCCGCTCGAGCGCTTCCGTGCGAAAGCTGTCATCGGGTGTCAGATTGCCGAACGGATCCGCCGGCTTTCCTCTGGCGTTGCGCTTGTTGCGCGAGGCCGCGTTCTCGGCGATAGCGTTCAGTTGCTCGTCGAGCTTGGCGATCTGCTGGTCGAGAGTTTCCTCGCGGCCAACGTTCAGCGCCGCATCCCACGCACCCTTGGCGGCGCTCTTGACCGCTCCCCAGCTCGCCTCGAGGTAGCCGAGATTCTGCTTGATGGACGTGGATGTCCGATTCAGACCGTCCTCATAGGTTGCGGTCGCCAGCGCGGCCGCTTCCTGAGTCCTACCCTGCTCCTGCAACGACTTGATGTTTTCGTACGTGGTCGCCGTCAGGAAGTTCATCGACTCGTTGAGTTTCAGAATCTCCGCGACCGGGTCCTTGGCGATCTTCTCGAAGTTCTCGACCGTTTTACTGGCCGCAATCCCGGTCGCCGATTCGAACTTGATGGCGGCCTCGGCGATGGACTCGAAAGCCGCTACCGGAATCCGGGTAGTCGCCGCCAGCTGCGCCAGTACCTCGGACGCCTTGCCGACCGTGCCACTCACACCCGAAACCTGACGCGCCATCGACGCCAAACCGTTCGCGGTGGTGCCGGCCGTATTGCCCGTCATCGCCAGCGAGGTATTGAACGCGGTGGCTTCGTCGGAACCCTGCTTGTAAGCCAGGGCCAGCACTGCCGCCGCAGCCGCCGCGACCGTGAACGGGTTCACCAGACCCAGCACGTAGCCGCCGAGGGCTTTTGCCGCCGGCACCACGCCGCCGAACATGTCCTTGAGTTGGCCACCCTGCTGGAGGAACACCGTCAAAGGATTCTGACCGGCCTGCAACGAAACGGCGATGTCGGTGAACTGAGCCGGCACGCCGCGCAGGTTGTTTGCGTACTGCTTGGCGGTCTGGCCGTTCTTGGCCATCACCCGGTCTACCTTCTCGACCGCGTCGCGCTGTTCCTTCAGCTTGTTGAGGTACAGGGTGAAGTCGGCATTGTCGAGTCGACCAGCCGCGCGATGCTTGCGCAGCTGTTCTTCCATTTTGTCGAGGCGGCCATAGGCCCCGATCACCGGGTCAATCTGGCCGACCAGCTTGTCGAGCTGGCCAGCCTGATAGGCCGCTTCCTTGGTGGCCGACTTCAGCGCACGCTGGGCACGGTCCATACCCTTCTCAAAGCCGCCGGTGTTGGCCACCAGATCGACCGTCAGTTGGCCAAGTGAATCAACCGCCATAAATCACCTCTTGACCGACTGCAATAGCCTGAACAGATCCTGCGCTGACGCCTCCGTCTCTTCGACGACCTCGCCGCGTTTCGGCAGGAAATCATCGAAGTTGGCTTTGCCGCCGTGCAGGTTATTCAGGATCGTGGCGAGCATTGCGAAACCATGCTCAATGCGCAGCCCCATGTTCAAAGAACCGGTCTGTTTGGCGTAACGCATCCAGTCCAGAGCTTCGACATAGGTCAGTTTTTGCTTGGCTTCCGCGATTGTGCGGCCGCCGATCCCCGCGAGGACGAGCTCGTGCCAGAACTCTTCCTCGGGCTCGATTTTTTTTCGAGGGTTCCCTCCGGCACCTTATTGACCTCGCCGATCGCAGCGAGCAGCACAATGGTCAGCTGCGCACACAGTGGTCCGTGGCCAGTCTCTGCACCGCCCACAATATCGGCGACGGTGAATACCGGATTGTCGTCCTTGTCGAGGATGCAGGACGCAATCTGCTGTGCGGCGACGTCTGCTCCCTTGTTTTCAGCGTCCCAGCGCCGGGTCACGGATATGAACGACTCATGGGCGACGTACACCGTGGCTTTTTGCAACTGGCCGCCGGAGTGCCACTGAATGTCTTTTTTCACCGACGGGGCGGCGAAAGCGCCGGCGGCGGCCAGCGCTGCGATACTCAGATCCATGGGGCTTCCTTATGGAGTGATGACTTTCGGGACGAACACCGGATCGCCGGACACCTGGATGCCGACGGTGGACTTCACAACGTCGTTCAGCGCGAAGCTGAACGGGAAGCTGTTCATGTACCCCTCGAAGGTGATCCAGGTGCGGGTCGTCGGCAGGTTAAAGTCGACACCGGCATCGATCACCGCGCTTGCCGCAGCACCGGTGCCAGCGCCGCCAGTGAACGCCACGGTCGGAGTCGAGGTGTAACCGCTGCCAGGGTTGGTGATGGTCAGCCCGGTGACCTCGCCGCCAGAAACAGTTGCGGTAGCGGTCGCGCCGGTACCGCCACCGCCAGTCAGTCCGACAGTAGGGGCCGTGGTGTAGCCGCTGCCTGGATTGGTGACCGCCAGCGCCGTCACCGAGCCTGGCTGGCTGATGGTTGGTGGAATGCCCACCAATTCGCCGTTGCTGTTCAGCACTCGGCCGTCAGACCAGCCGATCGCCCACAGCAGCTTGGTGCCGGCGGTCTTCAGTTGGTGCAGGCGAACGTGCGCCGGCGACTGCGGGTCGATGTTCAGGCCGAACGACGCAGATCCTGGCTCAGCCAGACCGGCCTCATACTCCCGTGCACTGGAGTTCATGCAGGTCGTTTCGATCTGCGCAATGCTGGTGTCGATCCCGTCCAGGGAGGTGAAGCAGCCAACCACCAACAGGGTGTTGTTGGCTGGGTCAATGGCATAGAGGTCCGTGCCTTGGGTCTTGATGGTCAATTTAAACTCCCCGATTTCCTTCGAAATCACTTGTGAGCGGGCATAAAAAAACCCACCGAAGTGGGTCGTTCTTTCAGGTTCCGCCTACTGGCTCACAAGCCAGGCGACGTCGAAGCCTTTGCGGTAGTTGTGCGTGTCCTTGTCCTTGGCGTCGACGCCAAAACCGGTGATGTACGCGTGCTGCGCGATCGCGTTGCGCATCGCCATCACAACAGAAGCGGCGGCTGACGCCGTATCGGCGTACACGTCCACCTGCAGGCCGTAGCGATCCGTATCCGGCACGCCGTTGACGTAGTTGATCGGCGATCCACTGACGACTTGCCAGACCGCGTATGGCTTGGCTGTGCCTTCCGGCGCCTCGCCGTGCGGGTAAAGCCGCGTCGGGTTGGTGCCGAGCAGTGCAGTGACCGGCGGCGAGGCTGCGCAAACTGTGAAAATGGGTGCAGTCATCAGTTCACCCCCAACTTGATCAGCTGGTACTTCGCCGAGCTGAGGAATTCCTTGAAAAGCGCCTCGCGGTTGTTGGCCAGGGCCGGTCGGAGAAACGGTTTTGCCCGGTTCTTCTCGGTGCCCAGTTCAACCCACCACCAGTAAAACGTGTTGCCGCCCTTCTGCCCGCGCTTGCGCATGCGCACGCCCACGGAAATGACCACGGCGCCGACTTCCTCGCCGATCGCTTTGCGCTCGATCATGGCCAGGTTGGCTGGAATGAAGTTCGAGGTTTCTGGGTCGTCGATCCGCGCGGCGCGGTCCTTCGCATCGAGCAGAACGATGTCCATTGCGTCCTTGGCCGCCGGCAACACCACCTTGCGGCGCATTTCCTCGGTCAATCCTTTGAACTTGGCGGACAGATCGTCAGCTCCTTTGAGGCTATACGTGACCCAATCAACCATCACTCACCCCCGAGGTCACCAGAAGCGTCAGATACTCCTTGCGAGAGTTAGCGTCAGCCAGTGGAGGCCCGACGATTCCGCAAATGGTGCCGTCATCCAGCACAACACGCATTGCAGCGGTAATGCCTTCGCGACGGCGAATGACTACCCGGCTTTTCGCCTCGGACTGGCCGGCCTGGGCGGCGATGAAGTCACGCGCGCTCAAATCCTCAACCGAGGCCCAAACTTTGGCGAACTCGACCCATTGATCAGTCAACTGCTCACCGGTTTGCGGGTCTTGGCTCGTAACCTTGTGCTGGATTTGTACCCGATGCTTGAGTTTACCGGCCTGCATTAGAAGCGCTTCCTGTACCAAAGCAGCCGTTCGACTGCGAGAGGGACGGCAGAAGCCGCACCGCCTACTACCACCGCTTCGCGGTTCGCGTACCAGTGCCCAACCATCAGCAAAATTGCCTGCTCAACGTCCCGGGTGAGTCCCATTTCGTCAGGTTCAGTCGGATCTGTTTCCACCAGCTTCCGGTCGCAGTGCTGTTCTACGTGCGCCTTGGCTGCTTCGAGGTAGCCACCGATCAACGCGTCTTCTTCGTCGCTGTCGACTCGCAGATGCAACTTCACGGTGGTCATGTCGAGCATTTACTTGGCCTCTTTTGGCGCTGCCGGCTTACTTTCTTTTGGTTTCGCAACTTTCGGCTTTCCGTTGGTATCGAGCTCAACGGCCAAGCCTTTGCCGAGCAGCACGTGGGCGTACTCATCATCGACGTCTTCGAACTCCTGCCCACTTTTCACCTGCGGCGATCCGGCGCCCAGTAGTTCGGCGTTACCTACAAAACCCCACAGAGCTTTGATTTTCATGTTGCCTCCAAAAGCAAAAAGGCCGGCAAATGGCCGGCCTTGAAGGGTGATTTTGAATTACGGCGCGATGGGGAACTGGCCCTTGACCAGTGCTTCCTTGCGGCGAACGCCCAACCCCAGACGCTCTTCAGCAAGAAGAGCGATCTGGTTCTTGATGAACATGTCGTTGATCAGGCCCATCTTGAACAGGTAGGTCATGCGGTCGAACAGAATGGCAGCACGGGCAAAGTTGGCGATCAGGAACTCACCGCCGGTGTCGGCATCGCCTTCATCCATGCTGTCGGAGGTGATGACCGGACGCCCCCACAGAACTGGGGTCACCAAGCCTTGCAGGTTGGCGAACAGATAGCGGTTTTCACCGTCTTTCTGCAGTTCGATGTTCATCCAGTCCAGCTCGCTCATCACGACGCCATCGGCCGACAGCTTGGACTGTTTGCGCACCTGGTAGATGCCACGACGCACGATGTCGATCGAGGTATCGCCGGCCTTGGTCAGGGCGGCGTCGTAGATGGTAGCTTGGGTCATCAAACCATTCAGGTTCTCGCCAGTGCCATCACCCTTCAGGATCTGGTTTTCTTCTTCCAGCTTCAGGTCGTAGCGCAGCAGCTCCTGGATGTAGCCCTGCATTTGCGGGACATCGTCCAACGCTTCTTCGGTGACCGGCATCCACACCGCAATTTTTTTCACGCGATCGGTGGCGGCTTCGAAGGTCACATTGCTGGTTGGCTTGGTACCGCCCTCTGCCACCGGAGCTGCGCCGCGAGTGTGCAGCAGTTCTCGGAAGTAGGTGTACTGCTGTCCAGTGACCGGGATCGCGGTGAGCAGATCACGAATGCGCAGCTCCTGACGAATGCCCGGCTGAATGACAGGGTCGTAGATCGGCGCGACGATACCGGCGCTGGTGACCTTCACTTCCTTCATGCTTGCCAGGTCGGATTTGGTGACTTCGATCTCGGCTCGGTTCGCCGATTTTTGGGTGAGAGCCTTGTAAGCGTCGTCACCCTTGATCATGTCGATGAAGGACTTGCCTTCGCCCGGAACGCCACGCAGCTTGACGCCCTTCTGCTCCAGGTCTTGAACCTGATCGATGACCTTTTGCAACTCGCCCTTCTGGTCTTCGATTTTCTTCTTCAGGTCACCAGTGACCTGGTTGCCTTTCTGGACCTCGTCCATCGCGGCGTCGTACTTCTTCTGCAGCTCGCCGAAACCGTTTTTCAGTTGCAGCTCGAGGGAATCCTTGATGTCTTTAACTTCGCTCATGGCGATACTCCGAAATGATGGGTGAACAGTGTGGAAATGTCTTTCAGCTCATCCACGATCGCCGTGGCCTCGCTCCCGCCATCACGGCGGAGCGCGGTATAGCCGAGCGAAGCGACCGCCGCCGCTTCCTTCTGCGAGAGCCCCACGCGTTCGCGCAGGGCCTTTTCGAAAAGCCTGATGTCCGACTTCACGCTGAGGACTTGGGCCTCGGGGTTCATGCCGAACGGGACGAAGGAGGCCTCCCAGAGTTCGGCCTCCTTGATGAGGCGAACACGCCGGCCGGCGCGGTCCTCGAAATCTGCCTTGATTGTGTTGAAACCGATCGACATGCTGTCGAGGATTTCTGCTTTCATCAGTTCGTACGCATCGCGGGCGTAGCTGACGTTGAGGTTGACCCGCCCTTTAAGCAGAAGACCGTGATCGTCCTGTTTGTAGTCGGCTGCGCCAACCAGTCGAGTCAGGTCGTGATAGAGGGCGAGTTTGAGCTTGCCGCCGCGAGTCGCCTTAACCCGGGTGAACGCACCCGGCAAGATCACGTCATCGCCCAGGTCTACGTTGTTGAAAACCGCCGCGTAGCCCTCGAAGTTACCGGCTTCGTCAACGGACTTGAGCTCAAACGGAACTTCAAGATTTGACATTCTTCTCCATCTCCCACCGGGTGACCCGGTTGTATTCGGCGCCTTCCAGGGGAGGCAGGTTTTCCTTTACGCGGACTTCGTTGATGGTCATCCATCCAGATCCGCCTGAACCTCCAAGCGCGCTGCCGTAGTACGTAGCGCGGCCAGCACTATCAGCACGCAGCAGACCCTCGACGGTGAACTCAGAGAAGCGCGATTTGACCCGGTAGAGCTTGTCGTTGAACTCGTCCTCCACCGCGTCGACGTAGGGTTTGAGTCCGAAAGTAATGAACCCGGTGAGCTGCTGCTCCAGGTTCGAGCCCATGATTGAAGTTTTGCCGGCGCGGTTGGCCAGCCATAGCGGCACCCCGTAGATGCCGGCTATTGACTCTTCCTGGAACTGCTGAGACTCGATGAACTGGGCATCCTTCTGGCTGATACCCGCTGGAACGATTTTTGGGTTGCCCTGCAGGATGGCCATTTTTCCAATGTCGTCGACGTCGGCCTTACGCACATCGGGAAACTTCTCCATCACCTGGGCCTGCTGGGCCTTGGTCAGGAATTGCTCATAAATCACGTAGCCGCCAGTGAAACCACCCTTGCGCATGAACCGCGCCGACCATTGCTGGCCAGCCTTGGCCAGGCCCATGGTTTCAGCCTGGTGCTCAATAGGAGAAAGGCCGATGATTCCGTCCAGGCTAAACAGCTTGAAGTGGAGCATGTGCTCAGGAGACACCGGGTAAGGGTCTCCATCGCTTGGAGTCACCCAGTAGATGAGGTCGTCTTCAGTGTCGATCTTGACGGTCCGACCATCCAGCGGCACCAAGCCAATCGGGTCTCCGTTCCTGTTGCGCTCGATCAAGGCGAACGCATTGCCGCGCAGTGCCATATTTACGACCACGAACTTCAGAAAGTTCAGCATGGTCATGTAGGGATTTGGCTTTCTCAGCAGCTTGAGCATCCGATCATTGCTGTCGACAAGCGATCGCCCTCCCTGCTTGTCCTCATACAGCTTGAGCGGCAGGCCGCTAAGCGATTCGGAGAGGATCTTGACGCATGACCAGACCATGCTGATCGACAGCGCCGTTTTCGTGGTGACCTTTACACCCGACTTGGTGCGCTTGCCCCCGACCTCAAGATCGACCTCGACATAGTCGCCCGTCACCGGATCGGTATAGCCGAAGAAGCCCCAAGTCGCGGGGTTGTACCATTTGAATGCCATGGTCAGCCTACTAGTCCGAAAAAGCCGTTATTGAGGTAGTCATCCATGCCGCCGCGCGCCTCCGGATTCAGTGCGAGCAGTGAAACGGCGTTGAACGTAGCCATGAGTGGGTCGATTTTTGCGGTGCCCGAGGCCTGTTTTGTGATCAAAAAGGCATTGGCGGACGGAACGCCCTTGGCGTTGCCGCAAGCCCATGCCATCAGAGGCTGACCGCAATGCAGCAGCGCCCCTTCGGCGAGCTTTCGCTCAGTGGTTTTGATTGCGCCGGTCAGCTTCCAGCCCTGAGAGATACCAATTACCTGGTCTTCTTCGATGCCGGCGTCGGCCAGCGCGTCGAGAACCGCGCCGATGCCAGCCGGGTCGAGCCCAACCTTGTCGAGCAACCCAGCCTCATTGATCCGAGCGACAGTCGCCGCGAGATGCGCGACGTCATCGCCGATCTTTTGAACCAGCGTCAGATCGCCTACCGCCGCCAAGTCCATCAAGCGCGGCGCTTCGGTCTTCCGCCTGGTCAGCACTGAGGGGTGAGCATATGCATGTGCCCAGTGCAGCCAGGTGCGCGACTCTCTAACGCGCCCCATGACCGCCAGTCCCAGTAAGTCATCGAGACCGCCACCGTCGACGCCCACCACGATCACCTCGCAGCGCTCAATGAGCGAATCCAGCGTCAGGCCCTTCTCTGCTTGCGGCTCCCAGAAGTCGGCGCCGACCCAGCTGTCTGACATCAGCGCCAGGCCAATCTCGATGTTGAGGAACTTGGCCAGAAACCCTCGCACCTCGGCCTCACCGTCGAGTTCGGCCTGCATAAACAGCCGCTCGAGGGTCGGCCTGTCCACCGAGTACCCCATGTTGGGGTTCACTAGGTGGAAATTCTCGGGTCGGCGAGCCTCGCCGCTCTCAATCATCTCCGGCGGAAACTCGTAGATCACCGGAAGGAAGCGCGGATCTTCAATTCGGCCCTCGCGCACGCCGCGCGCGTAGCTGAGTTTCGACTTGAATATTCCGGCCGGCGGCTCGTTTGACTGAGTCGTCAGCCAGATGATGAAGCCTTCAGGCCGGGATAGCAGGCCGCCCGTGGCCTCCCGAATCATGTCCGGCGCCTTGACGTTCTTGCCGAACAGCCAGGCCTCGTCGATCAGGACGCCCACGGCCTTCTTGCCACCAACGACGTCACTATCTGCCGCCACGACCTTCAGCGTTGCGCCCGTTTCGCGGTGCGTGATCAGTTTTAGGTGCGGCTGAACGTGGAGCAGATCGCTAAGCTCTTCATCGTGCTTGACCATGGCCGCGCACGGCTTGAATGCGTTGTCGGCAATCTCTTTGGTCGGTGCCAGGATGATGAACTCGGCTTCCAGCCTCCAGTTGCGAATCAGTGCGGTCAGCATGATCGCCGCCGCGATCGTCGACTTGGAGTTCTTCTTCGGAATGCAGAGGAAGTACTCGCTGATCAGGCGATGGCCTGTTTCGCTGTTGTAGCTGCCGAAGATCGCGCCGGCGAAATCCAGCACCCAGGGTGCACACGCCGTTTCGATGGTCGGACAGCCCGGGGCATCCACGATCTTCAGCGAACGGAAAACCTCCAGCCCTTCCTCAGCTTCGGCGGGAAACAATGGCGCCGGAATGATTGATTCGCCCACAGAGAGACGCTGCCACCAGTCAGGGCAGGCAGTTGTCCAAAGCATTGGCTACTTCCTTACGACAGTGAGCGGTGGCTTGCCGGCGGAGTATTTGCCCTTCCCCGCCTCCTTGGCGGCCTGTTCTTTCAGTTCCTTCTTGCCAGCGTCACCCTTCTTGCCATGCACATAAGGCACAGCGGTCTGGGCGGCGTTGCGCCGATCAAAAACCTTGGCCCTTGGCTCGTTCATCAGCGCCAACAGCCAGACCAATGGGTCTTCAGTAGTAGGAAGGCAATCGAGGAATTCGCCGCCGGCTTCATCCGTCTCCGGAGCTTGGTCGGATGACTGTTCTCGGCGTTTTCTGGATTTCTCAGGGTTAACACTGAGCTCAGCTCGGCGAGCAAGGATTGCACTTGCAATCTTGGGGTCATTGGCCCATCGGGAACCGGCTGCAGATGCCGTCGAAGCCTTACATCCTGCGGCTTCTGCCGCTTCTTTGTTTGACGCACCCCGGGCTTTTGCGTCAACAAACTGTCGCTGTTTGTCTGTTAACACCATTAACAAAAAACCTTAGGGTCGGGAAAAAAAGTACGAATGGGATCGGGCGCGGTCTGGAGCGTATTAACCCCCTATATTTCGACCCCCCCCTCCATAGACGTTTCCTATCGCACCATTTCGGTGCATCTTATTGAGAATTCGTCTCATTCTCTACCAGCGGCTTGGATCGCCTGCCTGTCTCAAGCCTGGCCAGCCTCCTCAGCCTGCTTGACCGAGTCGTGGCAGGGCTTGCACAGGGTCTGCCAGTTGGATCGATCCCAGAACAGCACCATGTCGCCACGATGCGCGACTTTGTGGTCGACGACGGATCCAGCAGCGACTCGACCAGCCCGCTCGCAGTAGACGCAGAGAGGATGGTCAAGCAGCCAGACCTCGCGGGCCTTCTGCCACTTGTACCCATAGCCACGCTGCGCTGACGTTTCCTTCGTGGCGCGCCATGAATTCGTGTTGATGGACGCCAGTCGGTCAGCCTGGGTCTGAACCCTGCTTCCTAACGTCTTCAGCCTTCCCATCAGGTAGCGCTCCAACATTCGGCTTCGGTGAGATCAACGAGGCTGCACGCTCTCGGGCGATGTTCAGCCACTTCACCGCCCGCGCTCGCCGAGCAGCGCATCCAGAGCAGGCCATCAGCCTTCAACCTTTCGAGCGGCTGCTCGGTCGTAGTAACCGCGCACCTTCTCGACACCGAGAAAGCCAACGGCGCCGCCAGCGAACGTGGCCATGCTCTGCGGTAAGCCCATCCATTCAAGGAGTGGCACCAGCGAGAGCGTGACCAGGCCGCACAGCGCACCCTCCAGATACATCTGACGGCGAGTGCCACCGCCGTACATCACCCGCAGTACAGCGATACCGACCGAAAGGCCAGCGGCATAGAGCTGCGGCTGATGCAGCAGCAGCCAGGCGAGCACAGCGGCCCACAGTCCGGGATCCTTCTCAGGCATGTTCGGCATCTCGATTCCTCCCTTTAGGGGAGTGCATTAGGTCCGGCTCCAGCAGCACTCCCAGCTCGGAGCAATGGGTGTGGTGGAACCGAAAACGAAAAAGCCCCGGCGAATGCCGAGGCTCATTGAGTGGTAGAAAGCAAAAAGCCCATCTCGGAGACGGGCTTTGCACGCGGAAAAACCGCAAAGTAACTGAAATCTATAGTCAGTCCCCGGGCCTGTCAAGCGGCCTGACGTCGAATATCGAGCGCGCCATCAATCCAGGCCACGCCGGCTTTCCAGAGCTGCCTGGTCTTCTCTTCGCCGAACTTCATCTTCTTGCCGACTTCCATCAGCGACGTGTCGCGGCTGGTGTAGTAGCGCATCAGCACCTGCCCGCATTCCGGGTAACGCTTCAGCAGGCGACCCATCAAACCATCGATCATCAGCGCGTCGTCATCAGTGATCATCGGCGACAGGATCGTGTTCTCGCGGGAGGCGCAGCTGGACACGCCGGAGCCCAGTACGACCCAGCGCCCCCAGTGTTCCAGCAGATCCTCGGCGGTACGTTCTTTAAATGTCGGTGTAAAGGCCATGGCTCAATCCCCAGTAAAGTTGGTGGCACCAGGGCCACGGCGGTTGTTCTCGTTGTATTGCGCTTCAGCACCGGCAGGCTTGAAGCAGTTGAACTGTTCGATCTGGTGCTCGGCAGCCTGAAGACGAATGCTTAGCTGCGTCACCAGCACATCCAGCGGCAGGGGCTCGCCGGTCTCGGCGGTGACCCAACCCGAGGCGTTACACTGCACGCAGGCCAGTTCGTGAAACACGCCCTTGATCACTGCACGACCACGGCATGCCGGGCACTTGGCCAAGTCGAGTTGAGCGGCGCGGAACGCCGGACCGTGGGACTTTTTCATAGAGCCTCCACTTCGGCGTAATGCACATCTGCCTGGGGCTGAATGAGACGACCACGATCAAAGTTCCCCTTATCAACCCCCATGATTACTGCCGGACGGTACGTGACCCCGTTGAGTTCGAGGTTGTTGAACTCTGCGGGGAGATCCTCAAGCACCTCAGTTTTGATCAGCACGCCACCAACAAGATGACGAACAACGACCCACTGTTCTCGGCCTTCGACGAGGGACAGATGACTCATATTTTCCATTTTTAAACCTCGCCTTTTATTGTTTCGTGATTTGGCTAGAAGCCGCGCCATTCAAGGCCTTGGCGGCATTCTGCGAATTTCCGTTTCTAGTCATGGTCAAGCCGTGAATCAGGCGAAAGCCCTTTCCGTCTAACCATTCGTGCCACTTGTTCAGGGCTTCGCGCTTGAGCAGTTCGGCAGATGTGTGGATGTAGGTCTGCACATTGCGGGTCATCGTGTGGTTCACCAGCATCTCGCCAATGAGGAAGTCCACACCGAGGTCAGTCCAGCCGGTCCGGGCCACCTTCCGCAGGTCGTGGCTTGTCCACTCACCCTTTCCCAACCGGGTAAACACAGCGCAGGCCTGACCATCACTAAGGCACCCGCCCAACCGTGCCGGGAACACGAACGCGCCCTTGTAGCCCTTCCCTGCCTGCCAGTCCCGGTACCGCTCCAGCAGCGCACAGACCTGCTGCGTCAGCGGCAACCGATGCTCGCAACGGGTCTTCGTGTTCTCGGCCGGGATGAACCACTCGCCCTGCTCGCCCAGAGTCAGGTGCTGCCATCGAGCCATTCGGGTTTCACCGACACGCGTGCCGTGGCAAAGCATCATCAGCGCGAGCATGCAGTCCTGCGGTGCCCGGTCGAAGCCACCGGCCAGCTGTTCGATCACGTCCTCAAGCTGCACGGCACGCAGGCGCGATGGTTTCGGCAGAATCCGGGCCTTGGTGAAGTCGGTGAACTTGAAGCCGGCGATCGGGTTGGTGCTGATCAGGCGCAGCTTCTCGGCCTGCCGCATGGCAACCACCAGCACGCCCCACACCAGCCGAACGTAGGACAGAGAGAACTCGGCCTGCATCGGCCACATCAGTTGCTTGTCCAGGGTGAAACGGTCGAGATCGTCCACCAGCAGCTCGCCGAGGCGCGGTTTCAGGTGGAGACTGATGATCGAGGTGTTGGTGGAGCGGCGCTTGTCCGAAAGGCTGCGATCAACGGCCTGTCGGGCGGCGAACCAATCCAGCAGCTGGCCAACGGTCTGCAGGGTGCCAGCCGACGCAGAGGCCTTCGGATCGGCGGCCAGGCGTTCGCGGATCTTCGGCAGTGCGTTGATCAACCCCTTCACCGGCAGATCCGGGAAACGGGCGATTTTGTCCCAGCCTTTACCGGACACCAGGTACCACGTACCCCGCTCGCGGTTCTTGTGGAAGCGGAAGTAAACGCCTGGGAACCGCGCGTCGCGCATGTCACGGATATCGGTGTTGGCTGATTGGCGGCGGATCTCGGCATCTGAAAACGTGGTCAGCAGGCTCTGGCTCATGGCGTGTTCGGCTCCGGGTCGATTGGATAATCCCGGATGTGCACGCGCACCTCGCCACCTGGCACCGGCTTGCCGATGTTGATCGTGGTCACGAAGTTCTTGTCGTCGATGCCTAGGCCGTCCGCAACACCGTCACGGCCGGCCTTGAAGCGCGCCAGCAGGTTGTCATCGTCATAGGTCCGGCGATTCGGCGGACAGAACGTAACCCAGAAGTATTTTTTGCCACTGAGTCGCGGTGCATCCAGCGCCAGCGCGATCAGTCCGCAGGTGCGGCGGTACGCTTTTGCGTGCTTGTGTTTTTGCCGCCAGTGCACGCGCGCATTCGGACTCAACTCCTTTGGCGGCCACGGCAGCGTCATGTCGATCATGCAGCCCCCTTCACGGTGAGAATTCCAGCCCGGATCAGGCCTTCATGGGTTTCGGCGATGGCGCGCGGTATATCGGACCAATCGACCTCGCCGGCGGCGCGGCCATCGATGACGTCGTGGCAGGCGCTGCAGGCGTACACCGCAACAGTGTCGAAGCCCTTCATGCCCATGCCCTTTTGTCCGCACGGCAAATGCGCTAGGACGGTGGTTTCAGGGTTGTGATTGCAGACACCCGGCAGGCGCACGGTGCAGTCCTGGCCTCGGGCCGCGTTGCGCAGCTTTTTCGAGTTCACTCGCATGCCGGCTTCCCCGTGACGACGTCGACCACCTCGAAGGTGCCCGGCCACATCCACGCGCCGTAGCGTTTGGCCATGGCCGAATCGGCGAACAGCGCCAGTGCGTGATCCGGCGGCGAACTCAAGTCGACCTTGAACGAGCAGCAGAACACGGCCCAGCGGTAGGTTTCGATTTGAGGGACAGCGAGGCGGCGATCAGGCATGGCGAACCCCGCTCGAACGCATGGCGCGCAGCTCGGCCAATGCCCTGTTTCCGACCTCGGGCGTCCGGCGGCCATCAACACGGGCCGGCAATGCAAGCGGCATCTTTTGCAGCGGTAGGCCATCGATCAAGCGGCGCACCGTGATCACGTAGTTGCGCTCAAACAGCTTGCGCGCCAGCGAAGTTTCCAAACGGTTCAGGCTTTCGAAGCCAGACTCCTTGGCCGTGTGCCAGATCGCGTCGTGCGACCAGTTCGCCTGGCCGGCCATCGACGGATGAACATTTCGGCACGCTTCTCGAAACGCCGTTTCGAGCGGCGGAAGGCCGAGCATTTCCGGGGTTGGCTGGCACAGATTGATGAACCGGCCGACGCTCGGCGCGAAGTCAGACCCCAGCTTCCTGCACCGCTCGATGCCGAAGCGAATCTGCTCGATCGTCGTGATTTTTTCGGCCATGAACGCCTTGGTCCATGTGGCCTTAGCGGCGCTGGTTGCCTCTTTGTCAGGCCATGCCTGTTTCCACGCCGGGAAAATCGCCATGAGTTCGCGGAACAACGCATTGATGACCTGGACAGTTCCCGGGTCAGCCTTCACCGGCACCACCTCGGCCGACGCTACGTTGGGCAACATTTGCAGCACATTCGAAACGGACTTCATCACAGACCTCCCAGGTCATCGCCCCAGCTGGTGTCGTTGAAATCAGGCTCTTGACCACGGCCTGCTGCTTGCACACGTTCACGCTTCACCCACTGGACGAGCCGATAGCACCAGCCGGCCGATGTATCGACGGTGGCGGGCTTGGCAACGAAGAAACCCATGAAAGCCCGAACGGCGGCGTCAGGTACCGCATCAGCGGGAAGCCCGGCGATTGCGATCTGATCGTCCAGCGCCTTTTCGTTTGGCGCCCAGGTGGCGAACATGGCGAAGCGCCGGCGATCATCCTGCGGCTCGAGGGCGGCGGTGTTTTGTTCGGCGAGAGCGGCATCAATCTCGCGCTGCTGCAGCTGCTCTTCGGTTAGTTGATGGTTAAGTGACGGATTGGGTGCAGCCGCTGCACCCCGTTCTGTCGTAGGTTGCACCCCGTTCTGTTCTGAACTGCACCCCGTGCCGTCATTTGCACCCCGATCAGAACGGGGTGCAGCATTTGCACCCCGCAATAGTTGAAGGTCGTAAACGACTGGGCGGCGGTCGTGGCGATCAATGTGAACAGCGGCAATCGCCTGATTTCCCTGCTTGATCAGACCGGACTTCTCCAGGTCATCAAGTTTGTAGCGGACGGTGCGCTCGGACAGGCCGGTGTCCTGGGCTAGAGTCGTCGCCGACGGGAAAGCGCCCGCGCCATTCGATCCGGCATAGTTGGCCAGGCACAGCAGCACGTGCCGGGCACTGGCATCCTTGAGAACTTGCGTGGGCAAAGACAGCGCCCATGACATTGCTTGAACGCTCACTTCGAGGCTCCGATATTCAATTCGGCTGAACTAGATGGCGTGTGTCGCGACACGTTTTGAGATTGACCAAAACGTGTCGTAGGAATGGGGGTATTGCCGGGGGTGACGTTCGTGCTCATACTGGCCCCTCAAGTTGTTGTGCGTTTTAAAGAAGCCGGTCTAGCCACCGGCTTTTTTTTGCCTGCGATTCAGGCGGTGTAGGTGTCCGGCGCATCTGTGGTAGCTTTCTGATTCCACTCGAAAAGGCCTAGGAGGCCGGACATGAAGTTTGTAGATTTAAGTGATGTGGTTCGCAGCACCGGTGACATCAACGAAAAATTCGACCATGTGGTGAAAGTGCTATCTACAGCGACACTGGCCAACACAAATGCGGTGATGTTTCTAATCGATGCTGTCAAGGAAGTGCCCGGCTTCGATGTTGAAAAATTCAAGAAAGCCCTAACCGATCTGCAAAACTCTCCCCCGACTGGCAAAGATGTCGTTGGTCCGCTGCACTCACAGCTCATCGGCATGTTCAAAGGTCGCCTTGACTAATCAACACAGACCGAAAAACCGGCTACAAGCTGGTGGCCTGAATCGTTTGTCTGAATACTGAGTGAATAGGTGTTCTTTTCAGCTCGGCGACTACGCAGATCTACCGGTGTAACCAGATTGGCGAGGTAGTCGAGCTTCTCGTCTGCCCCGCCACTTACCGGAAAGCCCGATTCATTTTTCTTGTCTGTCATTTCCTTATCCCTTCCTTTGTGCTGTATGGATTTACAGCTATTTCACATCGCTACGGGCGCAAGGCCTGGTGGCGCATAATTCGTCTCAGCCGCCAAAGACTTCTTTGGCTGGGCTTCGGAAAGCAGCCAGTCGACATCAAACGTTTTGCCCTTAGCGGCGGCCAATTCGGCAATCTTCTTGGCGTATTGGGTTTCGCCGGTGTAGTCCGTGCGCGGCAGCGCATCGGCTTCAAGCCATTTGTAAACAGCTCTGGGGGTTTTGCCGCAGGCCATAGCAACAGCTGAAACACCGCCGGCAGCATCGATCGATTTCTTGAGCGGCCGCATAAGGCCTCCGGGTCATTTATGAACTTACAGTACATATTATGTCGGAACTGAAAGTACATGCAAGCACGTGTAACCATGTACCCATGGTTCAAATAGAAGAATTACGCGCAGCGTTCGTCGCTCGCCTGAAAAAGGCACTGGCCGAAAAAGAAATCCCCGAGTGGGGCGCTGGTGCTCGCCTGGCAAAAATGGCAGGCGTCACACCTAAAGCCACCAGCAAATGGATGAATGGAGAGTCGATGCCTGGTGGAGCGAAGATGCTCGCCGTGGCCAATGCTCTTGGAGTACGTGTCGAATGGCTGGAGTACGGTCGCGGAGACATGAAAGAAGCGTCAGCCACCCTACCAGTCGAGGACGAACGGACTCCTCCGAGAGGTTTTGAGCTGAAGGACGACCCGAGTTATACGGGCGTACTCCAACTCACCGCGCGAGGCTCGACAGGATCCGGCGAAGACAACAGTCATGTCGAAATTCGTGGCGTCATGGCGTTCAAATCTTCCTGGTTGCGCGCTAACAATCTCAACCAGAGACACCTCGACGTAATCTACGCGAACGGTCACAGCATGGAACCGACCATCAACGATGGTGACGTGTTGCTGGTGGACGAGTCGAAGATAGAACCGAAGGACGGTCAGATATTTGCCATGCAAAGCGCTACGAAGGGAACAATCGTGAAGCGTCTGGTGAAGTCGGATATCGGCGGTTGGATAATTCGAAGCGACAACCAGGACAAAGCGCGCTACGGGGATGAGGCGCTGCGTGACGGCGAAATAAACGAAGTGCGGATCATCGGTCGCGTAGTATGGCGCGGGGGAATGATCTAAAGCATCCGAATCAAATTAACCCGGCCAGGCGCCGGGTTTTTTGTGCCCCAAAGAAAAATATGTACTTTTGGTACTTGACCGTTATGAACCATTGGTACATATTTGCTCCATCGCCGGATAACAACCGGCCAGATGGAAGGCAGCGATGAACCGGCCTGAACGGTTCAGAGGGTTGGCAACTGACCCGGGCGTGCAGCGTAAAGCGCCAAATCCAGTTATCCGGCGGACGGTGTCGCGGTCGGACGAACAACTTGAATGAGCCCGTACCGCGCCAGCAGCGCCGAAGGGACACGGTGTTTTTCACTGATGCGCCTGGCCCGCCGGGCGCATTGGGAAATCAACCGAGAGGCACACAGCATGGAATCAATCATCAAGAGCGGCACATGGATCGGCCATCTCGGCCGTGGGCTTGCTCGCAGAGAACTTCAGTTTTTGCTTTTAGTCGCCCAGGGCCTTACCGCCAAACAGATCGCCCGATCTCACGATGTTGAACCGGGGACGGTCGCCAAGCGGATCTCCAACGCCATGTTCAAGCTGGGCGTTCAGCGCCAGTCGGCTGCGGTCGCCGAGGCCATGCGGCGGGAAATCATCGTAGGACAGGCAGACGGTCCGAATCCTCAAGGTCCAGTTGGGGAATCGAACGATGGTGTTTTTATCGCTTAAACGACGGCTAGGCATCACTGCTGCACCTTGGCGACAGGGTGCATCGGGATGCGGACGAAACTGCGGCCTATAACCGCCCACCTGCATTTCAGATACCCCGGCACGGAGGATTGGCAGTCATGTGAAGCTCAGTCAAAGCCCTCCTACCGGAGGCACTTTTCACCCCCTTCACGTAGGGAGGTCTACGTGAAGACGAAAGCCCGGGTGCTACCGGGCTTTCTTTTGTCCGGCGTTTATTGCGTCAGCACTCTCCCCTGCGCCCAACGGCAACCAGCAGGCGGCGCCGAGTGCTGACGAATGAACGCAACCCCACCACCGAGGGATCAGCCATGCAAATGCACCCACTGATGCAACAGCGCGTCGATGTTCTGCGCGTCCTGATGATTCGCACCCAGGCAGCGCGCGAGACGTTCGCACGGCTCGCCGGCCTGGTGATGCCGGAGAAGAAGGTGCGCTTTCAGGTGAAGACAGTCGGCAAGGCTTTCCATGTCGTGGATCTGTCCACCGGCAAGACCAAGGCGTTTCGCTGGACCTACAAAGCAGCGCTCGACATGGCGATCCAATTCGAAGAGAAGGCCAACCGGCCAAAGGTTGGTGAGCAGTGATTGGTGTGCCAATGCGAGATCCGCGCGAGCAGATCACCGACCACCTGAACCGGGCGCTGGAAGAGTTCTTCGGCGCCGGCAAGCAGGCTCAACAGATCGCGCCGGGCGTGTCCGGTGAGCGCGAGCTGACCTTCGGCACCGCCTACGGCGACAAGCTCCGCGCCAAACGCGACAAGATCGCGCCCGACCTCAAGCGCCTGGCCGAAAGCGGCGCCAACCTCTACCAAGCCTGCAAAGAGCTGGACATCGGCCACAAGCGCGCCCTGCTCATCGCCAAAGAAAACAACATCAAATTCAAAGACTGATGAAACGAACCACCACCCGGGCGGCCACGCGCCGCCGACAGACCTGGCTGGACTTGCCGGCCAGCGGAATTGAAGAGGTAGGCCATGGCCGAAGAACAGGAACTTGCGCCGGTCGAGCCGCCGCCGACGGCGGAAGCCATCAAGCAGCGCAAGAAGCGCGAGAAGGCAGCAGCGAAGGACGCTGCATTGGGCGTCGAGAAGTTTACGGTTGAAGTCGCCGGAGTCTTCAAGCCAGACCTCAAGCGAGTCATGGCCGCCCACGGCTTCAACAACCAGCAGGAGGTGTATCAGAACCTGCTGCGGAACCTGATCGCCGCCGACTTCGAAACCCAGGCCCAGATGCTCAAATGTGTCACGACACCTTTTGTTGTTTCTGAAAAGGTGTCGCGAATCATTCAGGCCGCCGGTATGAAATCGCTCGCCGACGATCCGCCCGAGCCTGACGACGAAATCGATATCCCACAATAACCCTTACCATCGCTGCGCATCCGTATAACGCAAGGCGCCGCCTGCCGTTCTATTTCAGCAACTTCTGAAATAAATCATCAACACCTAAGCGCGCTTCGTTTGCAGCCTCAGATATCAACGCTCTAAATTCACTATGATTTTTCTCGATTGACATATGAGCGGCCATTTGGTCTTCCCCTGCCAATTTATTCATTTCTAAATGGAATTTAGTTACGCTTTCAAAATATAAATTATCCACAGCATCTGGCGTCCATCGATACCCCGCCAATTCAGCTTTATCGAGATATCGAGACGCCCGCCACCAAATTGACTGATAAGTGCCGTGCTGCACAAAATAATCAAGTCGCTTTTTATCTAGCTCTATTTCCGCCTCTTGCATGCCGTCGCGGCGTAGGTGAGCGATTCCTATTCCCCGGCAGGCAATTCCGATACGCTGCAAGCTTTTAAAACAGCTATCGACGGCCTCTAACTCCTCTGCATGCGCATACTTTTTGCTGTAGTGAATCTGCCTCTTCCAACTTCCTAACGCGTCAAAAGCAATAGCCACACCGACTATAGTCGCAAGTGACGAAATCATTCCGAAAACGTCGGTAAGCTTGAATTCAAAAAAAACGCTAGATGGAGTGAGACTACCAAACAAAATTCCAACGCCCATCAAAAGAGCGGCAACAAAAAACTCCAATCCTCTGTTTTTCATAATTTCCAACTCATAATTTTATCGACCGATTATGCATAACGTTGCTAAAGGTTGCGAGGATCCCCTATGTCCGCACAACAGATCGACGAAAAGAAACTCGAGCGCGCGATCCGCAAGATTAAGCACTGCCTGGCACTGGCCCAGAGCGCGAACGAGAACGAAGCCGCCACGGCGTTGCGCCAGGCCCAGGCATTGATGCGCGAGTACAGACTGACCGACATGGATGTGAAGTTGAGCGATGTCGGCGAAGTTGAGTCGGAACTGTACCGCGCCAAGCGCCGGCCGGCATGGGATCAGCAACTGAGTATCGCCGTAGCAGATGCATTCAATTGCACGACGCTGCGCCGCAGCAAGTGGAGTTCTGCAAAAGGCCAAGTGATCGAGTGCGCGACATTTGTCGGCGTTTCTCCTGCTCAGAACATCGCCTTGTATGCGTATGAGTCACTGCACACCAAGCTCACCCAGGCACGCAAAGAGTACTGCTCTGCGGTCAGGTCTGGAGTTCGCCGCAGTGACTACTCGCCCGAAACCGCAGGCGACCATTTCGCGCTGGCGTGGGTATGGGAAGTCCAGTCGAAACTGAAAGCGCTTGTACCTCAGGCTGATGATGATCCGATCGGACAGTCCGCCACTGGCCACGACCTCGTCGCGATTCAGGCGCAGGACAAGGCATTGATCAGCGAGTACCTCGCCACTCAGGACATCAGAGAGTCACGGAAAAGCAAGGGCGTCGAGTTAGATATGAACGCCCAGATCGCCGGGATGCTCGCTGGCCAAAAAGTGGAGCTACACGCCGGCATCGCACGCGGTGGCGACGACATTCTGGCCCTTTCCGCGACAGCCTGACCTCATCTCACTTCACTACCCGGCACATGCCGGCAAGGGCTCAGCATGCTCACAGCAATCGACTTGTTCGCCGGATGCGGCGGATGGACAACTGGCGGAAAGGAAGCAGGCCTGAAAGTGCTTTGGGCTGCCAACCACTGGCCAGAAGCCGTTAAATGGCACAGCGCAAACCATCCGGAAACAATCCATGTCTGTCAGGATCTGCACCAAGCGAACTGGGCGGACGTGCCGAAGCACGATGTCATGCTCGCCTCTCCCTGCTGCCAGGGGCACACCAAGGCTCGCGGCAAGTCAGCCGGTAACCCTCAGCACGACAACTCGCGCTCGACAGCATGGGCGCCGGTGCAAAACGCCGAGGTCAACCGGCCGGAGTTCGCGGTGATCGAGAACGTACCGGAGTTCATGGACTGGATTCTGTACCCGGCCTGGGCTGATGCCATGCAGCGCCTGGGTTACTCACTGGCACCGCACATCGTGGACTGCGCCGACCTCGGCGTCCCACAACACCGCGTTCGCCTGTTCATGGTCTGCTCACGCAGCAAGGCACCGCTGCACCTGCAACTGCCCCGCTACCAACACGTCCCGGCCCGCGAGATTATCGACTTCGATGCCGGCAAGTGGTCGCCGATCAACAAGCCAGGCCGCGCCGCCTCGACACTGACCCGCGTGAAGAATGGTCGTGAGCGCTTCGGCGATCGTTTCGTCATGCCTTACTACGGCTCAGGCTCTGGCCTCACCGGTCGCAGCCTTGACCGCCCGATCGGCACCATTACCACGCTGGACCGCTGGGCAGTCGTCGACGGCGACATGATGCGCATGATCAACGCCGACGAAGCGATGGCCGCTCAGTCATTTCCGAAGGGTACGCTGCGTCCGGACAACCACCGGCTGACCATGCACATGACCGGAAATGCGGTGCCACCACTCGCCGGCAAACGAATCCTCGAAGCGCTCAAAGCCGCGGCGTGACTTAGATCAACCCTCTCTTTTTGTCGAGTTCGTAGAGCGCCTGCCCGTCTCCAGCGTCTAGAGCGGAGTAGAACTCGGGATCCCTGATCCTATTCAGTTGATCCTGCGCTTCCAAGCACTCAGCGTCGAGCCGGTCGAATCTGACCTGCAATTCCTCAAGGTCCTCTTTGTATCGATCTCGTTCTTCCGTGACATCGCGTAGTGCCTGCCCAGCTCTCGGAAGGCGAACGAACGAATCGTATAAGGCCTGGCCGGCAATCAGAGCCGTTACCAACCACCAGTTCCACCATTCCATCTCAGGCCCTCGCACGTGATTCCAAGAGCCTAACACTCAGCCACGCGAACAACGAGAACGTCGCGGGACCACCCTCCACCGCCCGGGCATGCCCCGGCATAGGAAGCCACCCATGCTGAACATCTTCTGGCGAATCCTCGCCAAGGTACTCGCGCGCCCAACCATCGCCGACTGGCTCATCGCCCGCGCCAAGCTCACCCCGTACCAGCACATCATGTCCGCCGACGGCACCGAGATGTACATGGGCCGCTGGTGGCTGTTCAACCCGTACAGCCGGGAGACGCACAAGGCGAGGTTCTGGTGGTGCCCGTGGTCATTCCGGATCCACCACATCCTGCGGCCGGACGAAGACCGGGACTTGCATGATCACCCGTGGAACGCCCGCACGATCATCCTGCGCGGCGGGTACACGGAGCAGCGGCTGCTTCAGCCAGATGATCCGGTGCTTCACCAGCTGCTGATGAAAGCCTCCGAGCTGCGCCAGTCGTTCGACGCTGCCTTCCAGGCCACCGAGTACATCGAACGCCAGCCAGGCGACACCGCCCGCCTCAACCACGGCGAATACCACCGCATCGACCAGGTATCCCCCGGCGGCGTCTTCACTCTCTTCATCACCAGCAAGTGGCGCGGTGACTGGGGATTCCTCGTAAACGGCGTGAAGGTGCCTTGGCGCACCTACACCGGTACCGACAATTGAAAGAGGCATTCGAAGTGAGCAATCAAGACCAAAAGTCCACCCGACTCGGAACCATGGTTTTCACTATCGCCAACGAGCTGGTCAACCACTACAGCAAGAAGCTTGACCGCGAGGTAATTGACGAGATCACCAGCAACCTGACGCTGGAGATGTGCCAAGGCCCCACAGCGTGGGCATTCAGCGGAAAAGATCAGCCGGACACTTGCCAGCAACCACAACCTGATGTGGTGATGGCCGTCGAGTTCGACCGTGTCACCGCCGAGCGTGACGCCCTGCAGCAGCGCCTGAACGCAGCGGATCAGCGGTCTGATGATCTCGCCGAGATGCTGGCCTTGGCCTCTGTCAGCGTCGACTACCACGCCGGAATGAAGGGCGAAGACGGCGAACACCTCTACCACCTTCTGGCCCGGATTCGCGCATTGTTTCCGAACCATGTCGAGCACCCGCTCGCAATGGTCGAGCAAGACCATGTCGTTGGCACCACCGGAAAGGTCGCCCAGCCCTTCACCGAGCAGTTCATCGAAGACCACCTCGGCAAGATGCCCGATCAATTTCGTGACGCCACGCAATTGATCACTGCGAAGCAGCCCGAGCGGATCAAGGGAATGATCGAAACATGGAACGGCAAGTTTGCCGTCATGATCGACGAGGCGAACGCCCATTACGGCTGGACTTTCCAGCGCCATCCCGACGGCATGTGGGTATCCGGGCGCAAGGCCACTGAAGCAGAGATGCACGCCGCGAGAACCCACGCCAGCTGCACCAAACAGCTGTAACTCCCTCCCCTTCAAAGTCAGCCGCTATAGCGGCAAGGACGAAGTCATGCCTGAAGATAAGTTGATCGGACCCGTAGAAGTCGCTCGCGATGAAAACGGCTTTTGGTGGCACCCGGGCATTCCGGCATTCGATGGCGGTGAAGACCCAGCGCCATACCATGCCTGGCTCAAGGAGCAAGGTCTCGAGCTGACGTACTGGGGGATGGATTCCGACTTGGATAGCCACCCCTACTACAACGGTTCCGCCGCGCACTGTATCGGATGGGATCCTGAAGCACCTGGTCCCGAGTGGTTTCTGCTGGGGATCTTCGATACCGAGGACGGCCCGCATGTGCACTGGGCACGCCTCACATCAGAGGGTCGAGTGAAAGCAGCGCAGGCGTGGCTGAAAGGGATTGAGCAGGAGTATGGCCAGGAAGCTGCCGACAAGTGCGAAGACATCCTGATGGAAGCAGAAGCCCGCAAGCAGGCCGCGCCATGATCCTTTCCTGCATGGCCGGCTGCACCCTCTTCTTCTGGCTTCCATTGGCCCTGACCATAAAGGCGGTGATCGGATGAGCAAGCGAGCGATTCACCTGTACCCGTGGGATGGCGGCACCGAGGCTGATCAGGATCCGCCAGAGCACGTTTATTGCGGCACCGACGGCGACATGGCCGACGAGCAACTCACCAATGACTGGCGGTACGTCACCTGCAAGCGGTGCCTCAGGATTCGGGAAAAGGAGTTGGCCGCGCGGGCGGCGGACGATCGAGACCAGAAGGTCAAACTGTTCGACGAAGCCCAAGCCATCACCATCACCCTCGGTCACCGGAATATCTCAACAGCCATCAAGGCTTTGATCAGGGAGCGCGACCAGCTCAAGGCTGAGCGCGACAACCTGCGCGAAGACCGCGACGGCCTACTCGAAGCAGGAGCGCACCTACTATGATCTTCGCCCCGCTCTACATGACCTACCTCATCTACAAGGGGCCGTGGCGATGAACTGGTTCCAGCTTCTGGCGAGACGGTTTCGCCGGCGCTGGCTCGGCACGACGTACTGCACGATCGAAACGCGCAGCACCCATCAGTTCGAAGTCACGGGCCAGATCGTGGACATGCGGACCTTCAAGTGCAGCAAGTGCGAGCACCAAGCGTTCTGGCATCCGCTGACCGGGCTCACATCATGAGCCGCACGGTCAGCGCCCGTACCGAGGAACTGGCCGGCCCGGCGCTGGACTGGGCAATCAACACGATCGAGGGTGACCAACAGCCCGTCGTGGGCCAGCTGGATCTCTTCGCCCTGCCCGACGCCGAGCAGCTGATCACGAAGTACGGCGTCTGGATCGATGTCGGCCACCGGCACCCGTGGCTGGCCGACGTGACCAACGACCCACTCAGCCGCCAGATCGGCGAAACCCGAACCATCGCCGTGTTCCGCGCTGTGGTCTTCGCCAAGCATGGCGCCACGGTCAAGGTCCCGGCCGAACTCATCCAATAACCACGGAGGAAACCCCATGGCTGAGATCTTCGAATTCCCGGCCAGCACCCGACTGCACAACCGAAAGGTTCTGCAAAACCAGGCAGAGCGCAAGAAGCTGGCCAACTGGTTCCGCGCGATGGCGGCGCACATCGAGGGCGACGAAATCGAACGCGAGCCACTGGCGGCGATGATTGTCCTGAGCAGCGCCGGCGGCGACGAGGTCTGCCACGTTGGCTATTCCGACCACAAGGAAGTCAGCCTGCGCCAAGCCGGGTACGCCGCGAAGCAGCTGGTATCGATCCCCTACACCCGACGCGGCGGCAACTTCTTCGACCGCTGGTAACCCCTCCCCCTACTCAACAGCCTGCCGGTGTACGGCGGGCGAGGAATTCGCATGTCCGGAATAGAACGAATCATTGAAGCCTTGACGGCGCCGCCTGCGCCGGCCGCCGAAGTGGTGAGCCTCGATCGCGGTACCGTCGAGCGAGCGCTGGCCTTGTTGGAGAGCCATCCAGATATTGCCCAAGGCGGCCCATCGCTCTGTCAGGAGGTCTGCGCTTTCCGACAGGCAATGGCGGAGCCAAAGGTCGAGCTTTGGGCAATCCACAGTGTTGGGCCCGGTGAGCAATACCCCTGCCTCAATAAAGAAGATGCCGAGAAAAGAGCACTGGAGCTGCGCGAGCTGGGGGAACGCATGAAGCAGGAGCGCATTGCACGCGGTGAAAGCGTCGAGCATTGGCAGGATTGGGCAACGAACGTTATCCCGTCGCCTTGGGAGCCCGCCGAGCACTTCGAAATTCTGGCAGAAGAATGCGTGGAAGAAGCTGACCAGCTCCGCCAGGCGCTCATCGAGCTGAAAGACCAGCGCAACGAAATCGTCGAGGTGCTCAAGGGCGTTGAAAAACGCTGCGAAGGCATGGGCTACGTCGGCGTTGATGGCCAGTACCTGAAAGTCGTCCGGGCTGCCATCGCCAAAGCCACCGAATAACCACCTTCTGCCGCCCCGCGCGGCACCGCCCACCCGGGCAAGGAAGTGCGCCATGACCATCACGAAGATCATCAAGGGCCCGCACCGCTTCGGCGGCTTCTGGTGGGTCATCGCTGACTGCAACGGCACCAAACAGCACATGTCCTTCCGCACCGAACAACAGGCTCGCGCCATCGCCCCAGGGCAGGACAGCGTGACCCTTCATTAAACCCTTCTGCCGCCGCCGGCGGCGTGGAGCATCACAATGGCAAAAATTCTGGCCCAGATCACGGTCAAGTTGCCTCGCCTCATGGAGGCGGGCGAATACAGGAAGCTCCGGTACGCCGGCGGTAAGCCGAGTCTGCAGCAATTGAAAAAATGGATTGAGGACGGGGAAGTGGTAGGCGAGATAAAAGGCGGGATGTATTTCGTCGATGTGCAGGCGGCGGTCATGGGTTCGAGTGACCCACTGCTGGCCCAGATGCTGGAGGTAGGCTGATGGCTGCTCGGCCGCGCACGATAAAGAACAGGAAGTTGCCGCCAAACCTTTACCCGAACGGGAAGTATTGGCGGTACCGCAACCCTATCACCGGCCTGATGACGAGCATCAACCGGCCGTTGGAGGAGGCAATCAAGCTGGCTCACGCGGCCAATCTCAAACTGGCGGCGCTGGTCGTGGATGACGGCGCCCTGCTCACCCTGCTGACTGGCGATCGCCTACCGACGGTGAGCAACCTGCTGCAGCGCTTCCATGACGAATGGCTGGTGGACAAGGGCTACGCGGCACGCACCCTGGAAGAGATCAAGTTCAAGCTCGAGCGGTACCGGCAGGATCTCGGCGAGCGGCTGATTGGGCAGATGGACGTGCTGGCCATGGCCGAGTACCTGGACCAGTTCAGCAACAACGCCTACACAAAGCATCGCGGGTTATGGGTGCAGATCTTCGCCTTCGCCGTGGCCAAGGGCCTGGCCGAGCGCAACTGCGCCGAGCTGACCCTGGTGAAGAAGGAAGCGGAGAAGAAGCGCCAGCGGCATACGCTCGAGGGATTGAAGTCGATCATCGATGCGGCGACCACGCCGCCGTGGCTCAAGCGAGCGATTCGCCTGGCACTGGCCAGCCTTCAGCGCCGCGAGGATATCGTGACCTGGCTGAAGTCTGCCGTCGACATGGAGAAGAACACGCTGACCGTGTCGCCGGGCAAGACTCAGGGGTACGACAACCCGGTGCACCTGAAGATCACCATGGGTGCCGCGCTGCGCGACGTGGTCGGGGAATGCCTGCGCTCGCCGCTGGTCTCGCCGTACCTGATCCACTACAAGCCGAAGGCCCGGCGCCGGGAACAGATCGACGCGAAGGATCACTGGACGTCGGTGACGCCGGACTACCTGACCAAGGAGTTCAGCAAGGCCCGGGATGCGGCGCACGCCTACGACCATGTGCCGGCCGGTGAGCGCCCCACTTTTCACGAGATCCGCGCTTTAGGTGCGTGGCTGTACGAGCAGCAGAACTTCCCGCAGGAATACATCCAGGCGCTGCTGGGCCACGCGGACGAGAAGATGACGAAGCATTACCAGGAGGGGCACGGCGATAAGACGATTGAGTACGTCGAGGTGGGCGCCGAATTGGCGTTCTGAGGTGGGAGTTTTGCAAAATTTTTGCAAAAGTTTTGCAAATCGCAGAAAGCAAAAAGGGGTTACCGTTTCCGGTAACCCCTTCCAGACCGCCCAGCAGAGCGGATTTTGTTTGGTAGGCGCGATTGGACTCGAACCAACGACCCCCACCATGTCAAGGTGGTGCTCTAACCAACTGAGCTACGTGCCTGCTGTGAGGCGGCATTCTACGGAATTCCGGAGGGGTGTCAACACCTTTTTTTCACCTAACCCTATGAATATGCAAAATATTTAATTTCGACCCGACGCAAGAAGATTTCCCGGTGGCTGGCGGAGGTTTTTCAACTGGGGTAGGATCGCTGCACTCGTAAAATATATTAAACAGAGGCTGCAGGATGGCGAACACCCCTTACCCAGAGTCTTATTACGCTGCGTCGGCCAACGCCGTACCACCACGCCCTGCCCTGCAGGATGACGTGGAGACGGATGTCTGTGTGATCGGCGCTGGTTATACGGGACTTTCCTCGGCCCTGTTCCTGCTGGAGAACGGGTTTCGCGTGACCGTGCTGGAAGCCGCCAAGGTCGGCTTCGGTGCCTCGGGGCGCAATGGCGGGCAAATCGTCAACAGTTACAGCCGTGACATCGACGTGATCGAGCGCAGCGTTGGTCCGAAGCAGGCGCAACTGCTCGGGCAGATGGCGTTCGAGGGCGGCCGGATCATTCGTGAGCGCGTCAGCAAGTACAACATCCAGTGCGACCTGAAAGATGGTGGCGTATTCGCCGCCCTCACCGCCAAGCAAATGGGCCACCTCGAATCGCAGAAGCGCCTGTGGGAACGCTTCGGCCATACCCAACTGGAACTGCTCGATCAGCGCCGCATCCGCGAAGTGGTTGCCTGCGATCAGTATGTCGGCGGCATGCTCGACATGAGCGGCGGCCACATCCACCCGCTTAACCTTGCGCTGGGCGAAGCTGCCGCCGTGGAATCCCTGGGCGGCACCATCTACGAACAGTCACCGGCCGTGCGCATCGAACGCGGCGCCAATCCGGTCGTGCATACACCACAGGGCAAAGTCAGAGCCAAATTCATCATCGTCGCTGGCAACGCCTACCTCGGCAATCTGGTGCCAGAGCTGGCGGCCAAATCGATGCCATGCGGCACACAGGTCATCACCACCGAGCCACTGGGCGATGAGCTGGCGAAATCCCTGCTGCCGCAGGACTACTGCGTCGAAGACTGCAATTACCTGCTCGACTACTACCGCCTCACTGGCGACAAGCGCCTGATCTTCGGCGGCGGCGTGGTATATGGCGCGCGGGATCCGGCAAACATTGAGGCGATCATCCGCCCGAAAATGCTCAAGGCCTTCCCGCAACTCAAGGACGTGAAGATCGACTACGCCTGGACCGGCAATTTCCTGCTGACCCTGTCGCGCCTGCCTCAGGTCGGACGCCTGGGCGACAACATCTATTACTCCCAGGGCTGCAGCGGCCACGGCGTAACCTACACGCACCTGGCCGGCAAGGTATTGGCCGAGGCACTGCGCGGACAAGCCGAGCGCTTCGATGCGTTTGCCGACCTGCCGCACTACCCGTTCCCTGGCGGGCAACTGCTGCGCACACCGTTTGCCGCGCTCGGCGCGTGGTACTACGGACTGCGCGACAAGCTCGGTTTCTGATGAGCGAAAAAAAGGGCCGCTGAAAAGCGGCCCTTTTTACATCCAGCATCAATCACAACTGATCCCGCGCAATCCCGCTGCGAATCCGCAAGATATCCGCGAGCACCGCCAAAGCGATTTCCGACGGCGTCTTGCTGCCCAGGTTAAGGCCGATCGGTGCATGAATCCGCGCCAGCTCGCTCTCCCCCAGACCACCAATCCGACGCAAACGCTCGAAGCGCTTCTGCGACGTCTGCTGCGAGCCCATTACGCCAATGTAGAACGCTTCCGTGCGCACTGCTTCCATCATCGCCAGATCGTCGATGCGCGGATCGTGGGTCAACGCCACCACCGCCGTATCACGGTGGCAACCGCCGTCGGCGATAAACACCGACGGTAATTGCCGGCGGATCTCCACGCCATTGAGCACCACGCCTTCCAGCACCTCATCGCGCGGGTCGCAGAGAATCACTTCAAAGCCGAGACCCACCGCGAACTCTGCACAGGCCTGCGCCACGCTGGAATATCCCGCCAGCAACAAACGCTGAGCGGCGCCGATGCGGATCCGCACCCGGTCGATTTCACGCTCGATCCGCGCACCTTGTTCGCGATCGGCAAACAGGCTACGCGCGCCCGTGGCCAGATCGACCTCGCGAATCAACCGGCGCTGCCCCAGCAACGCCGATTCGAGTTCACGCAGGTGCGCCTGCACATCGCAGCTCGCGTCAAATTTCTCTACCAGCACATCGAGAATGCCGCCGCACGGCAGGCTGACCCGCGAACGTGGATCGTCACCTTCGCCATAACGCACGACATTGATCGCATCGAGAAACGCACCTTCGGCGACGCGCTCGAGAAAATCTTCCTCGACGCAACCACCGGACAGCGACCCGATCCACTGCCCACCGTCGTTCACCGCCAGCAGCGAACCCGGCGCGCGCGGCGCCGAGCCGTAGGTGGTCAGCACGGTGCAGAGCCAGATGCGCTGCCCCGCCGTCGACCACTCCAATGCCCGCCGAACCACTTGCAGATCGAGATGCTGCATGATCAGTGCGCCTTGTGCTCGATGGACGGGGCATCAGCCTGAAGCTTCTGCACATCGCCGACCGCCAGCTCGGCCGACTGACCACCCCAACCCTGACGCAGGTAGTTCAGCAGATCGGTCAGTTGTTCGGCACTGAGCTTGTCGGCAAAACCCGGCATCGGCTGCATGTGTTCGAACCCGGCGAATTTCTGTTCGCCGATGCCATCCTCGATCACTCGCAACAGGTTGCGCGGGTCTTCCAGACGCAGCGTGGTGTTGCCACGCATGGCCACCGCAATGTGCGGCTTACCCTCGCCACCGGCCGCGTGACAACCGGCGCAGACGTTCAAGTATTCCTGACGGCCGCGTTGAGCGCTGGCACTGAGTTTTTCCACCGGCACTTCGGTCAGCTCTTTCGCCGCCGGAGGCTTGTCGCCCAGCAGGAAAGTCGCCATCGCCGCCAGATCCGGATCATTCAGGCCCTGGGTGCTGTTGTGGAACACCGGGAACATCTCGTTGAACATCGTGCCCTGGGCGCTCATGCCGTGCTTGAGGAACGTGCTCAGGTCCTGATGATTCCAGCCGCGCGCCGCCAGATCCGTCGCCAGCAGGCTCGGCGCCAGATAGCCGTTGAGGATGCCGCCGGTCAGGCGTTTGTCCAACTGCATCGCGCCCGGCAGGCCGCGTGGCGTATGGCATTCGCCGCAATGGCCGAGCACTTCGACCATGTACTGGCCGCGTTTCCAGGCCTCGCTTTTGCCTTCGGCAGATTCGAGCTTCAAGGCTTTGCCGTACATCATGTTCCAGCCGATCAGGCCCGGACGCACGTTGAACGGAAAGCTCAGGCTCGTCACCGGCGCGGCACGCTCGATTGGCTCGATGGTTTTCAGATACGCGTGAATCGCATCCGAATCCGCACGCGGCATCAAGTGATACGAGGTGTACGGCATCGCCGGATAGAGGTTCGCGCCGTCACGACGCTTGCCTTCAGTCAGCGCAGCGAAAAACTCGTCGTCGTTGTACAAACCGATGCCGTGCTCTTTGCTCGGGGTGATGTTGGTGCCGTAGATCGTGCCGAACGGCGACACGATCGGCAGGCCGCCGGCAAACGGCGCGCCGCCTGGCGCCGTGTGGCACGCCATGCAGTCGGCCGCGCGGGCGAGGTATTCGCCGCGCTTGACCTGATTATCCGCGTGCACCGCCAACACAGGCGCAGCCAGCCCGACCGCCAGGGTCAGGCGGGTCAGTAATTGCTTCATGCTTAACCCTCCTTGACCAGGCCGAGATCGGTCAGCACGTTGCGGGTGGCGTTGTAGTAACGCACGTACCCGGTGCAACGGCAGACGTGATGACCGAGGCTGTCCTCGATGACTTGCTCCAGTTTGCTTTCGACGATCGGCTGGCGTTGCAGCTTTTCCACCAGCACGGTCGCGGCGTTGACGAAGCCCGGTGCGCAGTAGCTGCACTGGAAGGCGAATTCGTCGACGAAACGCTGCTGGATCGGGTTCAGCTCGGTGACCTGGCCTTGCTCGTCACGCTTGGCGTGGCCTTCGATGGTGCGGACTTTCTTACCCTCGAAGTAATGCGCGCCGGTGATGCAGGTACGCACTTCTTCGCTGGTGCCGTCCGGGTTGTCAACGATCACCACGCAGGCGTGGCAGATGCCCTGGCCGCAGCCCAGGCGCGAGCCGGTGAGGTTCTTGTATTCGTGCAGGTAATCGATCATCGGCAGGTCATCAGGGATGTCCACCGGACCGACGGATTGACCGTTGAGGGTCAGTTGAAGCGGACGGTTAGCCATTGAGGGCCTCCTTGATGCGCGCAGCAGTGATTGGCAGATCGCGAACACGTTTACCGATGGCGTGGGCCACGGCGTTACCGATGGCACCGACCACCGGGATCATCACCACTTCGGCGATGCCTTTGGACGGGTCGCTTGGCGACAGCGGCGGCAGGATTTCCGACGTCTGTTTCCACACCGCCACATGCCGCGCCATCGGCAGGCGATAACGGTTGAAGTTCCAGTCACCCTCCCCCGGCCCGCCTTCGTACAGCGGCATCTCTTCCATCAAGGCGTGACCGATGCCCATGGCGATTCCGCCTTCGAGCTGGCCACGAACCAGTTCTTCGACCAGCACCCGGCCGCATTCCAGCCACGAGTGATGGTTGAGCACTTCGACTTCTGCCGAACCTTTGTTGACCTTCAACTCGACCAGCGTTGCAACTGGGCTGTAGTAGGTCACGGCGGCGTTGTTCAACTGAACCACCGGGTAGGCGATGTTCTGCCGATCCAGCAGGTGGAAACCGGCACTGGTCATCTGCGCTTTCTTCGCCTTAGGGGCGCCTTCACCGTACTTCACCGCCAGACCGTCGAGCGGCAGACGCTCGCGCACGCCGTCGATGCTGTATTCGGCTTCGGCCCAGCTCCAGCGGTTAAAACCGTGAACCGTGGCGCCAGTGACCAGACCGCGGTCGTGAGCACGCTTGGCCAGCTCTTCGAAGGTCAGTGGCTGCATGCCATTGGCGGTCAGTTTGCCGTCGACCCAATGCGCATCTTCGCGACGCACCACGTAAGGGTTGGCCTGGCCGCCGTAAGGGCCCTGACGCCAGATCTCCAGCGCCGCCGGCCACAGACCGTGGTTGAACAACACGCGCGCCGCTTCACGGGTGGCGTGGCTGAAGTAATAGGCGGAGTTGGTCGCGGACGAGGCCGATGCCAGCTTGCCGACCCAGCGTGGGTTGCGCAGGAAGTTGTCCTGCTCGGCCTGGCTCATGATGTAAGGGTTGCCGGCGGTCACCAGCTGCATCTCATCCCACTCGGTTTCGCCGGTCTTCACGTCGTGCGCCGCGCTGCCGAGGAAGTCAGCCACCACCAACGCTTGCGAGGTGGACATGCCGGTACCGATCTCGATGCCGATGTGACGCAGGGAAATGCGCCCGTCGGCGGTGAACTCGATGCTGGCCATCGGCGCTTCGGAACCGGTGCCGAAGTCTTTCTGGCAAATGGCGAAACCCACGCCATACCAGTTGTCCGGGTCTGCCGCTTCGCGCTGTTTCTTGATCGCGTCGCGGTTTTTCCAGACTTCGTGCAGCGAAGCCTTGTCGAGAATCTCGTGCAGGCGCAGCGCACCGGCCGGGATCGCGCCCTGGGTGTTTTTCATCCCCGAGCGCAGCGCGTTCTTGCGGCGCAGATCAATGGCATCGACACCAAGACGATCGGCGATTTCGTCGACCATCATCTCGGTGGAGGCCATGCTCTGCAGCGTGCCGTAGCCGCGCATCGAACCCGCTTCAACGGCGCGGGAATGGTACGCGGTGACCTGCAGGTCGTTCTGCGGCATGTAGTAGATCGACTGCGCCGCAGTAGCGCCAACGGCGGCCACCGACGGGCTGTAGTTGATCCGACCGCCACCGTCGACGCTCATCTCGGCACGGAAAATCTTGAAGCTGTGATCGGTCTTGTCCACCGCCAACTGATAGCGGATGTCGAACGGGTGGCGCTTGATGCCGCTCTGGAATTGCTCGTAACGGTCGTTGGCCAGGCGAATCGGCACACCTGCGCCGTACAACGCCGCCAGGGCCGCGTAGTAGACGAAAATATTGTGGTCCTTGGAACCGTAACCGACGGTATAACCCGGGTGCATGTTCAGGTTCGCCAGGCCGAAACGCGACGGCCCGATCATCTTCGCGGTCTCGGTGGCGGTTTCCAGCGGGCACTGAGTGGCGACGACGAAATGCAGGGTCTTGGTCGCCGGGTCGTACCAGCCGTTGCCGTTGTCCGGCTCCATCGCAGCAGGTTCGATCGACGGAGTTTTGTAGCGCTCGTCGAACACCAGCCAGTTGTCCGGCGGGGTGTCGATCTCTTTTTTCATGCGGTCGGCGTAGAACAGGCCGCGTTCGGTCAGGTTGCCGTGCAGGTTCGGCTGGGAATTCCACACCGGGCGACGGTTCTTCAGCATCGGGAACAGGATCGAATCCTTGAGGCTGGCGAACTCGTCTTCGTCCGCCGACGTCGGGCCACCGACGCGCACGTAGCGGAAGCTGCCATAGGGATCGCCTTCGTAGAACGGAACTTGCGCACCGTAACGAATCGCTTTGTCATTGAATTTGAGTTTGTTCTTGGCCTGACGGAAACGCTCGAAGTCGTTCCAGATCAGGATCGCGACCGGGTGGCCGATGAACATCGGCACTTTGCCTTCCGGCAGCAGAGGATCCGGTGCGTGCTCTTCAGGGAACACGATGCCGTCCTTGTCCAGGTCGGCGGCGGTAACGATACGATCAGGCTGCAGATCGGCGCCGAGCCACGACAGGTCGTAACCGTCGTAGATGCGGTCGGCCTTGATGGTTTTCAGCAACATGGCGTGGCCTTGCTGCTGGGGCCAGCCCGGCATGTCCTTGGAACGGATGTCGCGGGCAAACACTTTGCTGCCGCAGACCTTGGACAAGGCATCGTTACGCTGGCGCGCCTTGCCGTTGTTGCCGAGCCACTGCTCGGACGGCACAGTCACGCTGTTTTCCATCAAGGCAGCCAGCGCCTGACTGCTGAGCGGCGTGAGCGTAACGCTCACACCCGCCACCAGCCCGCCCTGAAGGAACGAGCGCCGGGATATTTCACGGTTGGACATGGATCATCCTCTGGGCGGTTATGGATCCGCCCTTCTGGTTATCTACTGGGAATCTCGAGTCTTGCAGAAGCCCTTTTTGGCTAAACAAAGGGCATGATGACAGTGCAAAGCTGACCGAAAGGTTAACTTTAAAGGTTTCTGCGCTCGCAGCAAACAACCAGTTACAAAAATTTGACCAAAGAATCAAAAATCAATGCGGCATCGCATCGCAGCGACCCATGGACGCAGGGGAGATTGCCGGGCGGCATCGAACGAGCCACGACTGACGATCATCGCTGGATTTCAGAGGAGGAATGTGGGGAAGGTCAAATTTCAGACACAAAAAACCCCGGTCTTTCGACCAGGGTCTTTGCTATCGATGCCGAATCAACCAGAGGTTGCTTTCGGTGTTTCAAGGCGTTCAGTGGTCCTTGAAACAGATATGGCGCAGCGGACGGGACTCGAACCCGCGACCCCCGGCGTGACAGGCCGGTATTCTAACCGACTGAACTACCGCTGCGTATCGCTTTGAGCTGACGCTCAAGTAACTCGTTTGACTGAAAGCTTCGGTGCTTTTCAATCGCGAACCAGATAGTGTCTGACTCGTTAAATATGGCGCAGCGGACGGGACTCGAACCCGCGACCCCCGGCGTGACAGGCCGGTATTCTAACCGACTGAACTACCGCTGCGCGTCGGTGCAGGCACTTTCAGCCTACGTTCTTGCTTACGCAAGTATCTCGGGAGTGGTGGGTGATGACGGGATCGAACCGCCGACATTCTGCTTGTAAGGCAGACGCTCTCCCAGCTGAGCTAATCACCCGTTTGCATCTCCGAGGCCGCGAAATTTACGCAGGTAGCGAACCTAAGTCAATAGCAGGATTGAAGTTTTTCTAAAAAAGACGAAATTGCTTCATTCCGTATAAATCATCTTCTTGGTCATGCCGCCATCGACCACGAATTCCTGCCCCGTCACAAACCCTGCATTCTTCGACAGCAACCACGCCACCATCGCCGCCACATCCTCGACCGTCCCTACCCTGCCCGCAGGATGCTGGGCATGATCGGTATCGGTCAGCGGCTCCGCGCGCCGGGCGGATGGATCCCGCGCATCGATCCAGCCCGGACTGACCGCATTGACGCGAATCTCCGGCCCCAAGCTGATCGCCAGCGCGTGAGTCAACGCCAGCAAACCACCCTTGCTCGCCGCATAGGCTTCCGTATCAGGTTCCGACTGCGCCGCACGGGTCGAGGCCAGATTGACGATCGCCCCGTTGTGCGCACGCAGATACGGCGCGCAGTGCTTGGCCAGCAACATCGGCCCACCAAGGTTCACCGCCAGCACCCGATTCCAGTAAGCCAGATCGAGGCTTTCCAGCGTGATGTTGTGCGGATCGGCCACGGCGGCATTGCACACCAACGCATCCAGACGACCGAACTGTCCCAGCACCTCAGCGACACCCAACGCCACCTGGCTTTCGTCCGCAACGTCCATGGCGATGAACCAGGCGTTTTCGCCCAGCACTTTCGCCACTTTCGAACCCCGCGCACGGTCCAGATCCGTCAACACCACCTGCCAGCCTTCGCTGATCAGCCATGCCGCGATACCCAGACCGATCCCGCGCGCGGCACCCGTGACCAATGCAACGCGGCCATGGGTGCCAATCTTTGGCGTAGACAACTCGATCACAACGCCGCCAGACCGCGCGACAGGTCGGCTTGCAGGTCAGCCACGTCTTCCAGACCGACCGCAATGCGGATCAGGCTGTCACGAATACCTGCGGCCTCACGCTCCTGCGGCGCCAGACGGCCGTGAGACGTGGTGCTCGGGTGGGTGATGGTGGTTTTGCTGTCACCCAGGTTGGCGGTGATCGAGATCAAACGGGTCGCATCGATGAAGCGCCAGGCGCCCTCTTTGCCGCCCTTGACCTCAAAGCTCACCACGGCGCCGAAGCCCTTCTGCTGACGCTGAGCCAGCTCGTGCTGCGGATGGCTCTTGAGGCCGGCGTAATGCACCTTCTCGATACCGTCCTGCTGCTCCAGCCATTCGGCCAGTTGTTGGGCGTTGGCGCAGTGCGCCTTCATCCGCAGGTTCAGGGTTTCCAGACCCTTGAGGAAGATCCAGGCGTTGAACGGGCTCAGGGTCGGCCCGGCGGTACGCAGGAAACCGACGATTTCTTTCATCTGCTCGCTGCGACCGGCAACCACGCCGCCCATGCAACGGCCCTGGCCATCGATGAACTTGGTGGCAGAGTGCACGACGATGTCTGCGCCGAGTTTCAGCGGTTGCTGCAACGCTGGCGTGCAGAAGCAGTTGTCGACCACCAGCATCGCACCCTTGGCGTGCGCGATTTCCGACAGCGCGGTGATATCCACCAGCTCAGCCAACGGATTGGACGGCGACTCGACGAACAGCAATTTGGTGCTGGACTTGATCGCTGCATCCCAGGCCGACAGATCGGCCAGCGGCACGTAATCGACTTCCACGCCAAAACGCTTGAAGTACTTCTCGAACAGGCTGATGGTCGAGCCGAACACGCTGCGCGACACCAGCACATGGTCGCCGGCGCTGCACAGGCTCATCACCACCGCCATGATCGCGGCCATGCCGGTCGCCGTGGCCACCGCTTGCTCGGCGCTTTCCAGCGCGGCGATGCGCTCTTCGAAGGCGCGAACGGTCGGGTTGGTGTAACGCGAGTAAACGTTGCCCGGCACTTCCCCGGCAAACCGTGCAGCCGCGTCAGCGGCGGTACGGAACACGTAGCTGGAAGTGAAGAACATCGGATCACCGTGCTCGCCTTCCGGCGTACGGTGCTGACCGGCACGTACGGCCAGGGTATCGAACGCTACGCCTTCGAGGTCGCTGTCCAGCCGACCGGCATCCCATTCCTGACTCATGCTGTCACTCCTTGCCCTGTTCTCGATAAATAAAAGTCTTTTGCCAGATACAAAACCGGCCCCTAAGGGCCGGTTGAAACTCAGTTGTTGTACAGATCGATGATCGCACTGACCGCCTGGGTCTTGACCTTCGAGGCATCGTTGCGTGCCTGTTCGATCTTGTTCAGGTAAGCCTCGTCGACGTCGCCGGTGACGTACTTGCCGTCAAACACTGCGCAATCGAAGTTTTCGATCTTGATCTTGCCGCCACCGACCGCCTCGATCAAGTCAGGCAGGTCCTGATAGATCAGCCAGTCAGCGCCGATCAGGTCAGCGACATCCTGAGTCGAACGGTTGTGCGCGATCAGCTCGTGAGCGCTCGGCATATCGATGCCGTACACGTTCGGGAAGCGCACAGCCGGAGCCGCCGAGCAGAAGTAGACGTTTTTCGCGCCAGCTTCGCGGGCCATCTGGATGATCTGCTTGCAGGTGGTGCCGCGAACGATCGAGTCGTCCACCAGCATCACGTTCTTGCCGCGGAATTCCAGTTCGATGGCGTTGAGCTTCTGGCGTACCGATTTCTTGCGCGCGGCCTGGCCGGGCATGATGAAGGTACGGCCGATATAACGGTTCTTGACGAAACCTTCGCGGAATTTCACGCCCAGATGGTTGGCCAGCTCCAGCGCGGCAGTGCGGCTGGTGTCCGGAATCGGGATGACCACGTCGATGTCGTGCTCAGGACGCTCGCGCAGGATCTTCTCCGCCAGCTTCTCACCCATGCGCAGACGGGCCTTGTAGACCGACACGCCGTCGATGATCGAGTCCGGACGCGCCAGGTAGACGTGTTCGAAAATGCACGGGGTCAGGGACGGATTGGTCGCGCACTGACGGGTGTGCAGCTTGCCGTCTTCAGTGATGTAGACCGCTTCGCCCGGCGCCAGGTCGCGGATCAGGGTGAAACCGAGCACGTCAAGCGAAACGCTTTCGGAAGCGATCATGTACTCGACGCCTTCGTCGGTGTGACGCTGGCCGAACACGATCGGGCGGATGCCGTGCGGGTCACGGAAACCGACGATGCCGTAACCGGTCACCATCGCCACGACCGCGTAACCACCGACGCAACGGTTATGCACGTCGGTCACGGCGGCAAACACGTCTTCTTCGGTCGGTTGCAGCTTGCCGCGCTGGGCCAGCTCGTGAGCGAACACGTTCAGCAGCACTTCCGAGTCGGAACTGGTGTTGACGTGACGCAGATCGGATTCGTAGATCTCTTTGGCCAACTGTTCAACGTTGGTCAGGTTACCGTTGTGCGCCAGAGTGATGCCGTAAGGCGAGTTGACGTAGAACGGCTGAGCCTCGGCCGAGGTCGAGCTGCCGGCAGTCGGGTAACGGACGTGGCCGATACCCATGTGGCCGACCAGGCGCTGCATGTGACGCTGTTGAAACACGTCACGCACCAGGCCATTGTCCTTGCGCAAGAACAACCGGCCATCATGGCTGGTCACGATACCGGCAGCGTCCTGGCCGCGGTGCTGGAGCACGGTTAGCGCGTCATACAGCGCCTGATTGACGTTCGACTTACCGACGATACCGACGATGCCACACATGCGACGCAACCCCTACTTAATGGATCTGAACTGAACAACACTCACTGAGGCGTTTTGGCCGACGGCAAGAGTTGCTCCTTGAACGGAATATCAGCGGGTACGCTGATTCCGCTGGCAAGCCACTGACTGCTCCACCCGAGAATCAGGTTCTTGGACCAGTCTGCGACCAATAGAAACTTTGGCACGAGCTGTGATTCTTTCCACCACCCGTCCTGCTGTACCGGCCCCAGGCTCAACAGCCCGACCGCCACGACCACCAGCAACACGCCACGCGCAGCGCCGAAGGCCATGCCGAGGAATCGATCGGTCCCGGACAACCCGGTGACGCGAACCAACTCGCCGATAAGATAATTGATCATTGCACCCACGATCAGTGTGGCGACAAACATGATGGCACAGCCCGTGATCACACGAGCCGACGGTGTTTGAATGTATCCGGCGAGGTATTCGGACAGTGAGCCACCGAACATCCAGGCAACGGCTCCTGCGATGATCCAGGTCACCAGCGACAATGCTTCTTTGACGAAGCCGCGGCTCAAACTGATCAAAGCGGAGATGGCGATGATTGCAACGATCGCCCAGTCAACCCAGGTAAATGGCACAGTGCAGCCTACAGACGGATAAGGCGGCGCATTTTAGCAGAGCGCAGGGCTGTCGGTAAGCTGCGAATGTCAGTGCATTTCAATCGGGGCGATAGATTTCAGCCACGCTCGGGCTGGAAGCGCACCACAAACCCCTTGAGGTTCTGCTGGCGGCTCAACAGATCGCGCAGACGATCGGCTTCGGCGCGATCGATCAGCGGACCGACGAACACCCGGTTCTTGCCATCGGCGGAACGGATGTAAGCGTTGTAACCCTGACTGCGCAAGGTTTTCTGCAGGCTTTCAGCGCTGGCACGGCTGGACAGACTGGCCAGTTGCACCGACCAGCTCACCGACAGGCCATTGGCATCGACGCGGCTTTGAGTGGTATCGGGTTTGGCAGACAGCGCAGCGATCGGCTGGGCCGGGGCCGTGGTTGGCTTGACCACGGGAGCTGGAGCAGGCGTCGGTGCAACCGGTTTGGCTACAGGCGCCGGAGCCGGGGCTGGCGCGGCGGAAGCAATCGGTGCCGCTGGCGCAGCCTGCTCGGCGACTTCGTCATCGCTCGGCACTGGCTCTTGCGGCAGAACCTGCGGCTCGGGCACGGCCACGGTTTCCATCTGGATCTGCGCCACGGCAGGCGCCTGCGGTGCGGCCGGCGCATCGACGGTTACCTGACGCTGCTCATCCTGACGGGAAAACAGCATCGGCAGGAAAATCACCGCCAGCGCCACCAGCACCAGGGCACCGACCATGCGCTGTTTGTACGCTTTATCCAGCAAAGCCATTTGCCGCTTCCTCCGTGGAGCGCCGAGACAGCCATTCGAGGGCCTCGGCGACACAATAAAATGATCCGAACAGCAAGATCTCGTCGTCGCTGGTGGCCACTGCACACTGCCCTTCCAGCGCAGCCGCCACACTGTCATAAGACGTGACCGACGCGCCAAGGTTCTGCAGTGCAACATTCAATTCAGCCACCGGACGCGCACGCGGCGAATCCAGCGGCGCCACCGCCCAATGCTGGACGCTGGCATTCAATTCACCGATGACACCGTCCAGATCCTTGTCCGCCAACAGGCCGAACACCGCCAGACGCTTGCCGACCGGTGGACGCGCAGCCAGACGCCGCGCCAGATACTCCGCCGCATGCGGGTTATGGCCAACGTCCAGCAGCAGGTTCAAGCGCTTGCCGTTCCATTCGAACGAACGACGATCCAGGCGACCGACCACGCGAGTCGCCTGCAACGCCGCAACAATCTGTTTGGCATCCCATGGCAAACCGAGCAGCAGATAAGCCTGCAACGCCAGCGCGGCGTTCTCCATCGGCAGATCAAGCAGCGGCAAATCACGCAACTCGACGACCTGACCGTCAGCATTAGTGCCGCGCCACTGCCAGAATTGATCCGTGATACCCAGATCGAAATCACGCCCGCGCAGGAAGAACGGGCAAGCAAGCTCGCGCGCCTTGTCCAGCAGGGGCTGTGGAGGATTCAGATCGCCGCACAGCGCAGGTTTGCCCTGACGGAAAATCCCGGCCTTCTCGAAGGCCACGGATTCGCGGGTATTGCCCAGGTAATCCGCATGGTCGACACCGATGCTGGTGACCAGCGCGATATCGGCATCGACCACGTTGACCGTGTCCAGACGCCCTCCCAGACCGACTTCCAGCACCACCGCATCGAGCCCGGCCTGTTGAAACAGCCAGAACGCCGCCAGGGTGCCCATTTCGAAGTAAGTCAGGGAAGTGTCGCCGCGCCCCGCCTCGACCGCCGCGAAGGCTTCGCACAGCTGCGCGTCAGTGGCTTCGACGCCATTGAGCTGCACCCGCTCGTTGTAACGCAGCAGGTGCGGAGAATTGTAGACACCGACGCTCAGGCCCTGCGCCCGCAGCAATGAAGCCACGAAAGCGCAGGTCGAACCCTTGCCGTTGGTGCCGGTGACCGTAATCACCCGAGGCGCCGGCTGGCCCAGTCCCATGCGGGACGCTACCTGTTGCGAACGCTCCAGCCCCATGTCGATGGCCGATGGATGCAACTGTTCAAGGTAGGCGAGCCACTCGCCAAGGGTGCGCTCGGTCATACGTTGGCAGGCACCGGCGGAACGACGATCGGCTCGATCGGCGCGGCAACGAAGGTCGGGGTCGGCTTGCCGGTCAGTTGCGCCAGCAGGTTGCCCAGACGCGGACGCAGTTCGCGACGGTCGATGATCAGGTCGATTGCACCGTGCTCCAGCAGGAACTCGCTGCGCTGGAAGCCTTCCGGCAGTTTTTCGCGCACGGTCTGCTCGATCACGCGTGGACCGGCGAAGCCGATCAGGGCTTTAGGCTCGCCGACGATCACGTCGCCCAGCATCGCCAGACTGGCGGAAACGCCGCCGTAGACCGGGTCGGTCAGCACGGAGATGAACGGAATGCCTTCTTCACGCAGACGCGCCAGCACAGCCGAAGTCTTGGCCATCTGCATCAGCGAGATCAGGGCTTCCTGCATCCGCGCGCCACCGGAGGCGGAGAAGCAGACCATCGGGCAACGGTTTTCCAGCGCGTAGTTGGCGGCGCGTACGAAGCGCTCACCGACGATGGCGCCCATGGAACCGCCCATGAAGCTGAATTCGAACGCCGAAACCACGACCGGCATGCCCAGCAGGGTGCCGCTCATGGAAACCAGTGCGTCTTTCTCGCCGGTCTGCTTCTGGGCAGCGACCAGACGGTCCTTGTACTTCTTGCCGTCGCGGAATTTCAGACGGTCAACCGGCTCCAGATCGGCGCCCAGTTCGGCACGGCCTTCGGCGTCCAGGAAGATGTCGATGCGCGCACGTGCGCCGATGCGCATGTGGTGGTTGCATTTAGGGCAAACGTCCAGGGTCTTTTCCAGTTCCGGACGATACAGCACAGCCTCGCAGGACGGGCATTTGTGCCACAGACCTTCAGGGACCGAGCTCTTCTTGACCTCGGAACGCATGATCGAAGGGATCAGCTTGTCTACCAACCAGTTGCTCATGCTTTCTTTCTCCAGTACCGGCGGCCCGAACGCTCTGGTTCGCGGCCCCGCGTATGCCCTTCAGCTAAATTCATGTGTGGCGATGATCGTCCGGACTGCCGGGTCAGCGGAACTGACCTGCGTACACCCCGAAAAGACCCTCAGCCTCTTTTCTACAGAGCTGTGGACGGCGGCAGTCTGCCAGCCGTCACATCAGCGTACGGCGTTGATGAATGCACGAATCTTTGCGTGATCCTTGATGCCCTTGCTCGCCTCTACCCCGCCGCTGACATCCACGGCATACGGCCGCACCCGGGCGATCGCATCGGCGACGTTCTCCGGCGTCAGGCCGCCGGCCAGAATCAACGGTTTGCTCAAGCCTTGCGGAATCAATGACCAGTCGAACGCCTCGCCGGTTCCGCCGGGCACGCCTTCGACATAAGTGTCGAGCAGCACGCCGCTGGCGCTCGGATAGGCATCGCAGGCAGCGGCAATGTCATCGCCGGCCTTGACCCGCAAGGCCTTGATGTACGGCCGGTGCCAGCCTTCGCAGTCGGCGGCGGTTTCGTCGCCGTGAAACTGCAGCAGATCCAGCGGCACGGCATCGAGGATTTCCCCGAGTTCGCAGCGGCTGGCATTGACGAACAACCCGACCGTGGTCACGAACGGCGGCAAGGCGGCGATGATCGCCCGCGCCTGCTGAACGGTCACGGCCCGCGGACTTTTAGCGTAGAACACAAAACCGATGGCATCGGCCCCGGCCTCGACGGCTGCCAACGCATCTTCTATGCGGGTAATCCCGCAAATCTTGCTGCGAACGGCCGACATGTCGATAAAAACCCCAAGGCAAATCCGAGAAAGTCCCGGATGGTAACAAATGCGTTCGAGGGCGTCAGCCGTCAAGTTCCGAGAAACCCGTAAGGAAATGTGGCCCGATGAAACGCTCGGGCAACGGGAACTCGTCGTGGTACTCGACCTGCACCAGATACAGGCCGAACGGATGCGCCGTGACCCCGCCGGAACGCCGCTCGCGGCTCTCCAGCACTTCTTTCATCCACTCCACGGGCCGCTCGCCGGCGCCAATAGTCATCAGCACACCGGCGATGTTGCGCACCATGTGATGCAGGAACGCGTTGGCGCGGATGTCCAGAACGATCATTTTGCCGTGCCGGGTCACGCGCAGGTGGTGCATCTTCTTGATCGGCGACTTGGCCTGGCACTGGCCGGCACGGAAGGCACTGAAATCATGGGTACCGATCAGGTACTGCGCGGCTTCGGCCATGCGCTCGACGTCCAGCGGACGGTGATTCCAGGTGATTTCTTCGTTGAGATGCGCCGGGCGGATCTGATCGTTGTAGATCACGTAGCGATATCGCCGGGCAATCGCCTTGAATCGCGCATGGAAATGCGCCGGCATGACCTTCGCCCAACTGACGCTGATGTCGTGGGGCAGATTGATGTTGGCGCCCATGACCCAGGCTTTCAGCGAACGGTCGACCTGAGTATCGAAATGCACCACCTGCCCGCAGGCATGCACACCGGCGTCCGTGCGCCCGGCACATTGCAGCGAGATCGGCGAGTCGGCGACCTTCGACAGGGCTTTTTCCAGGGTTTCCTGCACGGTGAGCACACCGGTGGACTGGCGCTGCCAGCCGCTGTAGCGCGAGCCCTTGTATTCAACGCCCAACGCGACGCGGAAAAAGCCTTCGGGTGCCATTTCGGCGGCCGGGTTATCTATGTTTGCCAAGTCGGTACAGCCTGCTGATCTACAAAGGCGGGCATTATAAGGCGGCGGGACGGGGAAACCAGACCCAAACAAAAACGGCAGCCTCATGGGCTGCCGTTTTGTTTACCGCTGAATGCCGACTCAGGCCAGATGCGAAAGCATTTCGCTCGCTTCGCTCTTCTGCTTGTCGTTCCCCTCGCTGATGACTTCATTGAGGATGTCGCGCGCGCCGTCGTTGTCGCCCATGTCGATGTAGGCCTGAGCCAGATCGAGCTTGGTTGCGGCTTCGTCGGTCCCGGACAGGAAGTCGAAGTCATCCTCACCCAGATCATCACCCAGCGCGGCATCAGCTTCGGTGAAGCTTGGCTCGTTGATGCTGCTCGACAGACGATCCAGCTCGGCGTTGACGTCGTCCAGTTCAGCGGCGAACGCATCCGGCTCGGCAGGCGCCGCGTCCATTTCGTCAGCCAGGGACAGGTCGAAATCGGCTGGCAGCTCCAGATCGTCCTGCGGCACGTCGGCCACGGTTGGGGTTTCGACCAGCGGCAGATCCTTCACGCCCTCGTCCAGATCCAGCAGGAAGTCATCGTCTGCCAACTCGACCGGCGCAGGCGCCGGATCGGCGCCGAGGTCCAGATCCAGGTCGAAGTCCGACAGGTCGTCGAGGTTTTCCTTGATGTCGGTCTGCTGTTGCAGCACCGACTCGAAGCTCAGGTCGTCGTCAGTCGGGAACGCGTCCAGCTCGACCGGCGCTTCCGGCTCGACAGCCGCCACAGGCTCAACCGGCGTGATGTTGTCGAGATCGTCGAGGCTCAGGTCGAAAGCGCTGTCCAGTTCGTCATCTGCCGCAACAGGAGCCTCAGGCTCGTCGAGCAACAGCTCCTTGACGTAATCCTCGTCCAGCTCGGCGGCAATCGCCGCTGCCGCCAGACCGCTGGCCGCAACGACCGCCATGGCCGGGAAGCGGCTTTTCAGCTCTTCGACCTTGGCGAAGTTGTCGCCATTGGCAACCAGTTGACGCTCCTGACCGACGAAGGCATCGCGATCACCCTGGCGACCGTAGACTTCCATCAGCTTCAGACGCAGATCGCTGCGCTGCGGCTCCAGGCTCACGCCCTCCTCCAGCAACGCGGCGGCTTGATTCAGACGACCGCCATCGATGTGCGACTGCGCCTTGTCCAGCACGTCGTCGGAACGCTCGGCGGCAGGTGCCACCAGCGGCGCGGCGATCGGCTCGGCCATCACGACTGGAGCAACTACAGCAGCAGCGGCGGCAGGCGCCGGAGCCGGGGCCGGAGCCGGGGCCGGGGCCGGGGTCAGCTTGACGCTGGCGGCTGGCACTTCCAGACCTTCAAAGCTGCTTTCCGGCAGATCGAGGTCCTGGGAGAAGGATTGCTCCTCCAGCGCACGGGCCATGCGCAGGTGTTTTTCGGCTTCCTGTTGCGCCTTGCGGCGACGGGCCAGCAGCAACAGCAGGAGCAGCAGGACCACTGCGCCGCCACCGACCAGACCCAGCAGGATCGGATTGGTCAGCAGTTCGTTGAAGGTTTTCTCGTCATCGGCGGCGGACGTCGTTTCAACCACAGGCTCGACAACCGGCTCGACCGGTGCCGGAGCAGCAGCCTCAGGCGCAGGTGCGGCCGGGGCCGCCTCTGCCGGAGTAGCCGGCGGCGTGGCCGCCAGTTCCGCGGTGATCGCCGGCACTACTGGCGCAGTCGCGGTGGCTGGAGCAGCGCCCGAACCTTCGGCCTGCATTTTCGCCAGTTGATTGTTCTTCAGCTCGATCAGGCGTTGCAGCTTGTCCAGCTGACTTTGCAGATCGGCCATGCGGCTTTTCAGTTCTTCGTTGTCACGACGGGTGGTGTCGAGACTTTCCTGAGTGACCGCCAGCTTGTTGCTCAGGGCCTTGGCATCGCCGGCCGGGCCCTTGCCACGCGCCTTGGCGCTTTCGGCGGACACCAGGCTCAGGTTGTCCTTGGCGTTTTGCGCAGCAGCGGTATTGGCGCGACCACGATTGGTCGCATCGAGTTGCTGCTGACCGGTGCCCGGCTTGGCCACATAACGACGGCCCTGACGCCAGGCTTCGTTCTGCGCCGCCACTTCGGCAATCGCCTTGGACTGCGGCAGTGCGGTGCTTTGCACCTGATCCGGAAGACGCAGCACCTGACCGGTTTTCAGGCGGTTGATGTTGCCGCCGATGAACGCGTCCGGGTTCAAAGCCTGGATCGCCAGCATGGTCTGCTGCACCGAACCGCCAGTGCGCGCCTTGGCGGCGATTTCCCACAGGGTGTCGCGCGGCGTGGTGGTGTGGGTCGAATGCGTGGCGCCGGTGGTCGGCGCGGTGATGGTTTGCGCTGGCGCTGGTTGAGCGGCGGCGTCAGCGGTCTGCGGCGAGAACTTCGACGGATCCAGCAGCACGCTGTAATCACGCAGCAGACGGCCGTTCGGCCACATCACCTGCACGAGGAATTTCACCATCGGTTCCGACAGCGGCTTGCTCGACGTTACGCGCAGCACGCTTTTGCCGCTGGCGTTGAGCACCGGGGTGAAAGTCAGATCATTGAGGAAGGCCTGGCGATCGACGCCGGCCTTGGCGAAATCTTCGGGCGAGGCCAGGCTCGGCACCACTTCGGCAGCGGTCAGATCCTTGACATCGAGCAGCTCGATTTCCGCCACCAGCGGCTGGTTCAGGGTCGACTTCAGGGTCAGCTCCCCGAGCCCGAGGGCATGCGCCATACCGGAGGACAGCGCCGAGGCGGCCGCTATTGCTAACACCAGTTTGCGAACTTGAACCATAGCCTCTTCCTTTGTTTGAACGTTCCTCGGCCAGCGAGAAGATATTGATTGTCGCTGCCGTAAGGCATTGCGCGCGACGACGACAGCATGCCGCGCGCGATCATTTCTTTGATGCCCCGGAAAGTCCCGGAGGGTGACACGTCATCGAGTGCTCCGGCCAAGCATAGCGCTCGCCTAGAATCAGTCGACAAATTGTTGCCAAGTATCTTTTACAGCAGGTCTTTTATCAACAACTCGGCAACCTGCACGGCGTTGAGGGCCGCACCTTTGCGTACGTTATCTGACGTCAGCCACAGATTAAGTTCCGACGGTTCGTCGACACCGGCACGCACGCGCCCGACGTAGACCACGTCCTGCCCCACCGCGTCACCGACGGCGGTTGGATAATCGCCGGCCTCGACCAGCTCGATACCCTCGGCCTCTTCAAGCGCAGCATTGACCTTTTCCAGGTCGACCGCGCTCGCTGACTGCAAGGTCACGCTAAAGCTATCGCCAAAAAACACCGGGGCTTGAACGCAAGTTGCGGAAATCTTTAATAAAGGCTTGGCCAGCACCTGACGCAGCTCGCGAACCAGACGTTTTTCCAGCAGCGTATGGCCCTGCGCGTCCGGCGTACCAACCTGAGCCAGCAGGTTGAAAGCCATCTGCCGGTCGAAGAAAGTCGGCTCCAGCGGACGCATGTTCAGCAGTTCGGCGGTCTGGCGCGCCAGCTCGGTCACGGCTTCGCGGCCTTGGGCGGAAACCGCCAGATTGGCGGTGACATGCACGTATTGCAGCTCGATCAGATCGAGCAGCGGCGCCAGCACCACAGCCAACGTAGTAGTCGACGGGCTCGGGCTGCTGACCTGGAACGGTACTTTCAAACCGGCCAGCACATCGGCATTGGCTTCCGGCACCACTTGCGGCGCCTGATCCGCCGGCAAGGCGCCAGACAAATCAACCAGCGAGCAACCTGCCGCATGCGCACGGGCGGCGTAACTCAAAGTGATGGCAGGGCCGGCGGCAAAGAACGCAAGCTTGACCTTGCTGAAATCGAACTCGTCGACTTCGCGCACGCGCACGTTCTTGTTGCGAAACAGCACCGAGCTGCCCGCGGATTCGCTGCTGGCCAGCAGGTGCAACGTGCCGACCGGGAAATCGCGCTCTTCGAGAATCTGCACGAGGGTTTCGCCGACAGTACCGGTGGCGCCGATCACGGCAATATCAAGGGTCTGGGTCATGTTGCTACCTCTGGCGAAACGGGGGGAGCGGCACTTTACCGGGTGAGTCGCACACAGGCAATTCGCGCCCGCCACGAAGAGCGGACGCGGAGCGTCCATGGCTGCATTCCCACGCAGAGCGTGGGAACGATCAACAGGTACAAAAAAACCCGCGCCTCTTGCAAGGCGCGGGTTCTTTCATTGCATCAAGCGATCAACGCTCAAGCAGTATCCGCAGCATGCGGCGCAGCGGTTCGGCCGCGCCCCACAGCAGTTGGTCGCCGACGGTGAAAGCACCGACGAACTGCGAACCCATGTTCAGCTTGCGCAGACGACCGACCGGTACGTTCAGGGTGCCGGTGACTTTCGTCGGGCTCAGCTCCTGCATGCTGATTTCGCGCTGGTTAGGCACCAGTTTGACCCAAGGGTTGTGCTGGCTGATCAGCCCTTCGATGTCGGCGATCGGCACGTCTTTGTTCAGCTTGATGGTCAGCGCCTGGCTGTGGCAACGCATGGCGCCGATGCGCACGCAGATGCCGTCGACCGGGATCGGGCTCTTGAAGCGACCGAGGATCTTGTTGGTCTCGGCCTGGGCCTTCCACTCTTCACGGCTCTGGCCGTTCGGCAGCTCCTTGTCGATCCACGGGATCAGGCTGCCGGCCAGCGGTACGCCGAAGTTTTCGGTCGGGTACGCGTCGCTGCGCATGGCGTCGGCCACACGACGGTCGATGTCGAGGATCGCGCTGGCAGGATCAGCCAGTTGATCGGCGACAGCGGCGTGGGTCGCACCCATCTGCTTGATCAGTTCACGCATGTTCTGCGCGCCGGCACCGGAGGCCGCCTGATAGGTCATGGCGCTCATCCACTCCACCAGACCGGCCTCGAACAGACCGCCCAGGCCCATCAGCATCAGGCTGACGGTGCAGTTGCCGCCGATGTAGTTCTTGGTGCCCGCGTCGAGCTGCTGGTCGATGACCTTGCGGTTGACCGGATCGAGGATGATGACGGCGTCGTCGTTCATCCGCAGGCTCGAGGCCGCGTCGATCCAGTAACCCTGCCAGCCGGCTTCGCGCAGCTTCGGGAACACTTCGCTGGTGTAGTCGCCGCCCTGGCAGGTCAGGATCACGTCGAGGGTCTTCAGCTCTTCAATGCTGTAAGCGTCCTTGAGCGGAGCAATGTCCTTGCCCACGGACGGGCCTTGGCCACCGACATTGGAAGTGGTGAAAAACACCGGCTCGATAAGATCGAAATCCTGCTCTTCCAGCATCCGCTGCATGAGCACGGAACCGACCATGCCGCGCCAACCGATCAGACCTACACGTTTCATCGCAACTACACCTTCTTGAAAAGTGGGCCGCTGCTTTGTATTGAATTTCGCAGCGGGCCCGAGAGATTACAGATTCCGCAGCGCGGCGACTACTGCGTCACCCATTTCCTGCGTACCGACTTTAGTGCAACCGGTCGAAAAGATGTCGCCGGTGCGCAGACCTTGATCCAGCACCACGCTGACCGCTTTCTCGATGGCATCCGCCGCTTGGTGCAGATTGAAGCTGTAACGCAGCATCATCGACACCGACAGAATGGTCGCCAGCGGGTTGGCGATGCCTTTGCCGGCGATGTCCGGCGCCGAACCGTGGCAAGGCTCGTACATGCCCTTGTTGTTGGCGTCCAGCGAGGCCGACGGCAGCATGCCGATGGAACCGGTGAGCATCGACGCTTCGTCGGACAGGATGTCGCCGAACATGTTGTCGGTGACGATCACGTCGAACTGCTTCGGCGCACGCACCAGTTGCATGGCGGCGTTGTCGACGTACATGTGGCTCAGTTCGACGTCCGGGTAATCCTTGGCGACCTGCTCGACCACTTCACGCCACAGTTGGCTGGACGCCAGCACGTTGGCCTTGTCCACCGAGCACAGCTTCTTGCCACGCACGCGGGCCATGTCGAAACCGACACGGGCGATACGGCGGATTTCGCTTTCGCTGTACGGCAGCGTGTCGTAGGACTGGCGCTCGCCGTTTTCCAGAGTACGGGTGCCGCGCGGCGCGCCGAAGTAGATGCCGCCGGTCAGCTCACGGACGATCAGGATGTCCAGGCCGGCAACGATTTCCGGCTTCAGGCTCGAAGCGTCGGCCAGTTGCGGATACAGGATCGCCGGACGCAGGTTGCCGAACAGGCCCAGTTGTGCACGGATTTTCAGCAGGCCGCGCTCAGGGCGGATGTCACGCTCGATGGTGTCCCATTTCGGGCCGCCCACGGCGCCCAGCAGCACAGCGTCGGCCGCGCGGGCACGGTCGAGGGTTTCGTCGGCCAGCGGCACGCCGTGTTTGTCGATGGCCGCGCCACCGATCACGTCATGGCTCAGCTCGAAGCCCAGGCTGTACTTGTCGCTGGCCAGTTCCAGCACCTTGACCGCTTCGGCCATGATTTCCGGACCAATACCGTCGCCTGGGAGAATCAGAATCTGCTTGCTCATGCTTTCCTCGTGTCTTCAGTCGGTGCGCCATCGACTGGCGCGCCCGGAAAAATACTTATCGTTTCAGGATTACTTTTCAGCCCAGAGCACCAGTACATCTGTACTGAACGAACCATCGGCCTCAATCTCAAAATATTCGCGTACTTCGTTGCCCATCGACTGCTGCAACTGGCGGATCGCGGCGCGCATCACTTCGGGTGTGCGCATGCGCTCGACCCAGCTGTTGTACTCCAGACGCAGGCGCTGACGCGTGGTGCTGCGGGTATGCAGACCGGCTTCGCTGACCTGGCGCAACCACTCACCGGCCGAATAATCGCGTACATGACTGGTGTCGCGCAGCACTTCGACGCTCTGCAAATAGGTGTCGAACAGCGGACTGCCCGGCGACAGCACATCGATGAACGCCGCCACGCCGCCCGGTTTCAGCACCCGACGCACTTCGCGCAAGGCCACACCGAGATCGCTCCAATGGTGCGCCGAATAACGGCTGAACACGAAGTCGAACTCACCATCGGCAAACGGCAGGCGCTCGGCGGCACCGTTGACCGTGGACACGTTGCTCAAGCCGCGATCAACCGCAGCGGCGGCGACCACGTCGAGCATCTGCTGCGACAGGTCGTACGCCACCACTTCTTTCACCAACGGGGCAACGTGAAAACTCACGTGCCCGGCGCCGCAACCCAGATCCAGCACCCGCGCCTCGCCCTGCCCCGCCAATTCAGCCTGCAGCAGCGCAAATTCAGTGCCTTGAGCGTGAACGGCGCTGCTCAGGTAGGCGGCGGCCTGTTCACCGAATTGCTTTTGTACAACCTGACTGTGGGCGGTGCTGGTCATGGTCACATCCTGATAGCTGTGTTGTTTGAACTGCCCCTTTCGCGAGCAAGCTCGCTCCCACAGGGGAATGCATTTCAAATGTGGGAGCGAGCTTGCTCGCGAAGGGGCCAGCCCTGACTACATCAATCTCACGCGTCGCGGAACAACCATGGCTGGCTCGCGCGATGCTTGGCTTCGAACGCGGCAATCGCATCGCCGTCCTGCAAGGTCAGGCCGATATCGTCCAGACCGTTGAGCAGGCAATGCTTGCGGAACGCGTCGATCTCGAAGCGGTAGACCTTGCCGTTCGGGCTGGTCACGGTCTGCTCGTGCAGATCGATCTGCAACTGATAGCCCGGCGCGGCCTCGACTTGCTTGAACAGTTCGTCGACTTCAGCATCGCTCAAGATGATCGGCAGCAAACCGTTCTTGAAGCTGTTGTTGAAGAAAATGTCGGCATAGCTCGGCGCGATGATGCTGCGGAAACCGTATTCTTCCAGCGCCCACGGCGCGTGCTCACGGCTGGAGCCGCAACCGAAGTTCTCGCGGGCCAGCAACACGCTGGCGCCCTGATAACGCTCGGCGTTGAGCACGAATTCCTTGTTCAGCGGACGCTTGGAGTTGTCCTGATACGGCTGACCCACATCGAGGTAACGCCACTCGTCGAACAGGTTCGGGCCGAAACCGGTGCGCTTGATCGACTTCAGAAACTGCTTCGGAATGATCTGGTCGGTGTCGACGTTGGCACGATCCAGAGGCGCGACGAGACCAGTGTGCTGGGTAAAAGCTTTCATGCTGCGCTCCTTTAGATCAATTCACGAACGTCGATGAAACGACCGTTCACCGCCGCCGCAGCGGCCATGGCCGGGCTGACGAGGTGGGTACGGCCACCGGCGCCCTGACGGCCTTCGAAGTTACGGTTGGACGTCGAGGCGCAATGCTCGCCGGACTCCAAACGGTCCGGGTTCATCGCCAGGCACATCGAGCAACCCGGCTCGCGCCATTCGAAACCGGCCTCGAGGAAAATCTTGTCCAGACCTTCGGCCTCGGCCTGAGCCTTCACCAGACCCGAGCCCGGCACCACAATGGCCTGCTTGATGGTCGACGCAACCTTGCGGCCCTTGGCGATCACCGCCGCAGCACGCAAGTCTTCAATACGCGAGTTGGTGCAGGAACCGATGAATACGCGGTCGAGCTGAATGTCGGTGATCGCCTGATTGGCGGTCAAACCCATGTATTTCAAGGCGCGGACGATCGAGTCGCGCTTGACCAGATCCATCTCTTTGGCCGGGTCCGGCACGTTCTGATCAACGGCCAGCACCATTTCCGGCGAAGTGCCCCAGCTGACTTGCGGCTTGATCTGCGCGGCATCGAGCTCGACCACGGTGTCGAAGTGCGCGTCGGCGTCGGACACCAGGTCTTTCCAGGACTCGACAGCCAAATCCCACTCGGCGCCTTTCGGTGCGAACGGACGACCGTTGACGTAATCCACAGTCTTCTGGTCCGCCGCCACCAGGCCCACGCGGGCGCCGGCTTCGATGGACATGTTGCAGATGGTCATGCGGCCTTCGATCGACAAATCGCGAATCGCGCTGCCGGCGAACTCGATGGCATGGCCGTTACCGCCGGCGGTGCCGATCTTGCCGATCACCGCGAGGACGATGTCCTTGGCGGTCACACCGAACGGCAACTGGCCTTCGACGCGCACCAGCATGTTCTTCATTTTCTTGGCGACCAGGCACTGGGTGGCGAGCACGTGCTCGACCTCGGAAGTGCCGATACCGTGAGCCAAGGCGCCGAACGCGCCGTGGGTCGAGGTGTGCGAGTCGCCGCAGACCACGGTCATGCCCGGCAAGGTCGCGCCCTGCTCCGGGCTGATCACGTGAACGATGCCCTGACGCACGTCGTTCATCTTGAATTCGACGATGCCGTATTCATCGCAGTTGTCGTCGAGGGTCTGAACCTGCAAACGCGAGACCTGGTCGGCAATGGCTTCGATGCCGCCCTTGCGCTCCGGGGTGGTCGGTACGTTGTGGTCCGGGGTGGCGATGTTGGCATCGATGCGCCACGGCTTGCGCCCGGCCAGACGCAGACCTTCGAAGGCTTGCGGCGAGGTCACTTCGTGGATGATGTGACGATCGATATAGATCAGCGCCGAGCCATCGTCGCGCTGCTTGACCAAATGCGAATCCCAGAGCTTGTCGTAGAGCGTTTTGCCGGCCATCAGACGGTTCCTCATCAGCTTGTTTCTATGCCCTGGGCTTATCAATAACCCTTTGGCTTGTGAGGCCGATCCTATGGGGTTAGATTAAATAACTCAAATTCATATTTTTTATGCTTTGGATAACCAACTGGAATACAAACATGGACCTGGCCAACCTCAATGCTTTTATCGCGATTGCCGAGACCGGAAGCTTCTCCGGCGCCGGTGAACGGCTGCACCTGACGCAACCGGCGATCAGCAAACGTATCGCCGGGCTGGAGCAGCAATTGAATGTGCGGTTGTTCGACCGGCTCGGTCGTGAAGTGGGCCTGACCGAGGCCGGCCGGGCCCTGCTGCCACGGGCTTATCAGATTCTCAACGTCCTCGACGACACGCGCCGCGCCCTGACCAACCTGACCGGCGAAGTCACCGGTCGCCTGACCCTGGCCACCAGTCACCACATCGGCCTGCACCGCTTACCGCCATTATTGAGGGAATACACTCGCCGCTACCCACAGGTGGCGCTGGATATTCAGTTCCTCGACTCGGAAGTGGCCTACGAGGAAATCCTCCATGGCCGCGCAGAGCTGGCGGTCATCACCCTGGCGCCGGAGCCGCATACGCTGGTCAAGGCCAAGCCGGTCTGGGACGACCCGCTGGATTTCGTGGTCGCCCCGGAACATTCATTGATCAGCAATGGCGCCGTCACATTGGCGGACATTGCCGGCCATCCGGCGGTTTTCCCCGGCGGCAACACCTTTACCCACCATATTGTCCAACGGCTGTTCGAGGCTCAGGGCCTGACGCCGAACATCGCCATGAGCACCAACTACCTGGAAACCATCAAGATGATGGTGTCGATCGGCCTGGCCTGGAGCGTTTTGCCGCGCACGATGCTCGATGAACAGGTGGCGCGCATACCTTTACCGGGCATACAGCTCAGTCGCCAGCTAGGCTATATCCTGCACACTGAAAGGACGCTGTCGAATGCTGCACGGGCGTTTATGGCCCTGCTGGACGCTCAAATCGATCTGCCAGGGACTCTCGGCTAACTTGTGCTACTCCTATAGAGCTGCCGTCCCTGTGCCAAACGCCCACATCAGCTCAAGGCTTCTCGACAATGCCGAAATCTGTTGACCGTATTCCGCCGATGCCGCGTATTCAGGCCATTGATCCACGGCGTTCCGAGCAGAGCTGGGAGAGCGCGCCGCAATTGCTCGCGGCGCTCAACGGCGCCCGCCTCGGCGCCTGGTATTGGGACATAGAGCGCGGGCAGATCAGCTGGTCGCGCGGCACTCAGGCCTTGTTCGGCTTCGACCCGCGGCAACCGCTGCCCGAAGACCTGGAATACCTCGACCTGCTGCCGCCGGAAGACCGGGCGAAAACCATCCGCGCCTTTCACGCCGTGATTGCCGGCGCGCCGCTGGAACAGGCGATGCACCACCGCATCCGCTGGCCCGACGGCAGCCTGCACTGGCTGGAAATCAACGGCAGCCTGCTGCCGGACAAACACGGCCGGCCCCGAATGATCGGGGTGATCCGCGAAATCACCCACCAGCGGCAACGGGAACAGGCCCTCAGCAGCTCCGAAAAACGTTTCGCCACGCTGTTCCACCTGTGCCCGAACATGGTGCTGCTGACCCGTCAGGAAGACGGCCTGATCAGCGAGGCCAACCAGTATTTCGAAAGCCTGTTTGGCTGGCCGGTGCAGAGCGCCATCGGTCGCACCACCCTGGAACTGGGCCTGTGGGTGCATCCCGAGCAACGGGCGGAGCTGGTCAAGAAGACCAAGGCCAAGGGCGAACTGATCAGCATGGAGGTGCAGTTCCGCGCCAGCAACGGCCAGATCCACGACGGCATCCTCAGTGCGCAAAAGGTCGAACTCGAAGGCCAGCCGTACCTGCTCAGCACCTTTCTCGACACCACCGAGCGCAAAGCCGCCGAACATGCCCTGAAAGACAGTCAGGAACGCCTCGACCTGGCGCTGGATTCGGCGCAGCTCGGCACCTGGGACTGGCACATTCCCAGCGGCATGCTGTACGGCTCGGCCCGCGCTGCGCAATTGCACGGCCTGGAGCCAAAACCGTTTCATGAATCGTTCGAAGAGTTTTTCGAGGGCGTCCCCGGCGAAGAGCGCGACAGCATGCGCGACGCCTATCGCAGCCTGCGCGAGGGCCCGGCCGGCAATTATCAGCTGACTTACCGCGTACAACTGCCGGACGGCAGCTCACGCTATCTGGAAAGCCGCGCCCGCCTCTATCGCGACGACAACGGCGTACCGTTGCGGATGGCCGGCACCCTGCTGGACATCACCGATCAGGTTGAACGCGAGCAACGGCTGGTGGCTTCGGAAGAAAAATTCGCCACGCTGTTCCAGGTCAGCCCCGACCCGATCTGTGTCACGCGCCAGGAAACCGGGGAATTCATCGAGATCAACTCCAGTTTTTCCCAGACCTTCGGCTGGAGCGCCAGCGATGTGATCGGCCACACCGCCGAAGAAATCGGCTTGTGGGACGCCTCGGCGAAAAGCCTGCAACGCATCGAACGGGTGATCCGCGAACAGGGCCTGAGCAATGTCGCGATCATCGTCCAGCACAAGGACGGCCAGTCGCTGACCTGCGTGATTTCCAGCCGGCAGATTAGCGTCGGCAACCAGCCGTGCATCGTCACCACGTTGCGCGACATTACCCAGCAACAGCGCTCCGAAGCGGCGCTCAAGGCCAGTGAAGAGAAATTCGCCAAGGCGTTTCACTCCAGCCCCGACGCGATCACCATCACCGAGCGCGACACCGGGCGTTATCTGGAGGTCAACGACGGTTTCTGCCGCCTCACCGGCTATCGCGCCGACGAAGTGGTGGGCAAAACCGTGTATCAGGTCGGCATCTGGGCCGAGGAAAAACAGCGTTCGGCACTGCTCGCCGAGCTACAGATCAAGGGCCGCGTGCACCATCAGGAAATGCTCGGGCGCAACAAACGCGGCGAGATCCTGACGGTGGAAGTCTCGGTCGAACCGATCACCCTCAACGAAACCGCGTGCCTGTTGCTCACAGCCCGGGACGTCAGCCTGCTGAAGAACGCCGAAGCGCAGATCCGCCATCTGGCCTATCACGACCCACTGACCAACCTGCCCAACCGCGCGCTGTTGATGGATCGCCTGAGCCAACAGATCGCCCTGCTCAAGCGCCACAACCTTCGCGGGGCGCTGCTGTTTCTCGATCTGGACCACTTCAAACACATCAACGACTCGCTGGGTCACCCGGTCGGCGACACGGTGCTGAAAATCATCACCGCGCGGCTTGAAGCCAGCGTGCGCATGGAAGACACCGTGGCGCGGCTCGGCGGCGATGAATTCGTGGTATTGCTCAGCGGTCTGGAAGGCACCCGCAATGAAGTCAGCGCCCAGGTGCGCGAGCTGGCCGACACCATTCGCGAACTGCTGTCGGAGCCGATGTTCCTCGACGGTCAGCGCCTGCAAGTGACACCGAGTATCGGCGTGGCGCTGATTCCCGATCACGGCTCGACCCCGACCGACCTGCTCAAACGCGCCGACATTGCGCTGTACCGCGCCAAGGATTCCGGGCGCAACACCACGCAGATGTATCACAACACCATGCAGAAAGCGGCCAGCGAACGGCTGCGCATGGAGACCGACCTGCGCCTGGCGCTGTCCCGGGGCGAATTCGACGTGCACTATCAACCGCAGATCGACGCTCAGGACAATCGCATCATCGGCGCCGAAGCCCTGGTGCGCTGGAATCACCCGGAACTCGGCGCGCAATCGCCCACCGAATTCATCAAGGTGCTGGAGGACAGCGGACTGATTCTGGAGGTCGGCACCTGGATCCTCGATGAGGCGTGCGAAGCCTTCAAGCAGTTGATTGCCGAAAAGCTGATTGATCCTCTGGCCTTCAGCCTGTGCGTCAACATCAGCCCTCGGCAGTTCCGCCAGAACGACTTCGTCGAGCGCATCGAGCGCAGCATGAGCAGCCACGGCCTGCCCTGCTCCTTGCTGAAACTGGAGATCACCGAAGGCATCGTCATCCAGAATCTGGAAGACACCATCAGCAAGATGCGCCGCCTGAAAAAACTCGGCGTGAGTTTTGCCATGGACGATTTCGGCACCGGTTATTCATCGCTGACCTATTTAAAACGATTGCCGGTGGACACGCTGAAGATCGATCAGTCGTTCATCCGCGACGCCACCACCGACCCCAACGACGCCGAAATCATCCGCGCCATCGTCGCCATGGCCCGCAGTCTGGAACTGGAAGTGATCGCCGAAGGCGTGGAAACCCCGGAGCAACTGGAGTTCCTGCAAGGGCTGGGTTGCCATTTGTATCAGGGCTATCTGCACAGTCGGCCGGTTGCGTTGGAGGTGTTAAAAGGTTTGCTTGAATGACGGGCACAAAAAAGGGCGCCTTTCGGCGCCCTTCTTCTCGGTCGGCTTATTGCAGAGCCGGCTTCTGCACCCCGTTAATCGGGATGCGCTTGGCTTTCGCCTCTTCCGGAATTACACGCAACAGGTCGATGCTCAACAGACCGTTGCTCAGGCCGGCGGCCTTGATCTCGATGTGATCGGCCAGGCGGAAAGACAACTTGAATGCACGCTGGGCGATGCCCTGGTGCAGGAAGGTGACGCCTTCGTTGGCATCACGCTTGCCGCCACTGATGGTCAGCACGCCTTTCTCGACTTGCAGGTCCAGGTCTTCTTCCTGGAAACCGGCTGCCGCCACGACGATGCGGTATTGATCGTCACCGTGTTTTTCAACGTTGTAAGGCGGATAGGTGCTGCCTGGCTCGTTGCGCAGGGCAGTTTCGAACAGGTCGTTGAAACGGTCGAAACCCACCGAGGAACGGAACAGTGGAGCGAGGGAAAATGCGGTACTCATGGTTCAAATCTCCTGAAAACAATCAGCAAGGTTTTTTGTCTCCGCGACCCGAATTCGGCATCGCGTAACCCTTAGATAGGGACCTGCGTTTTGTTTTCAAGAGATCGTTTGAAGATTTTTTCAGGCGGCTTCGGCGACCGGCAAACCCAGCAAACGCGAGACCTGATCCGGCTCGGTCTCCCGACGCAGGACGGTAAACAGCTCGACAGCTTCGGGATAATTGCGGGTCAACATGGCCAGCCATTGCTTCAAACGGCCCGGCGATTGGCGTGGCGTCATCTGCGCTTTGGCTTGCAGCCAGAAGTCCTGGATCAGTGGCATCAGTTCGGTCCAGGTCATCTCGACGATTTCCTCGCCGGCACGGGCGGCGGCGATCTGTTTGGCCAGATCCGGGCGCGACACCAGACCACGACCGAGCATGATGTCTTCGACGCCGCTGATTTCCCGGCAGCGGCGCCAGTCTTCGACGCTCCAGATGTCACCGTTGGCGAACACGGGCACCTTGACCACGTCCTGCACGCGCGGAATCCACTCCCAATGCGCCGGCGGCTTGTAGCCGTCGACCTTGGTCCGAGCGTGAACCACGATGTGCTCGGCACCGCCCTCGGCCAGCGCGGTGGCGCAGACCAGCGAGCCGTCCGGGCTGTCGAAACCCAGGCGCATCTTGGCGGTGACCGGAATGTGTGCGGGTACGGCGCGACGCACGTGTTCGACGATCTGGTTGAGCAGCTCCGGCTCCTTGAGCAGCACCGCACCGCCACGGGACTTGTTGACGGTCTTGGCCGGGCAGCCGAAGTTCAGGTCGATCACTTCAGAACCGAGCTCGCAGGCCAGTGCCGCGTTTTCCGCCAGGCACACCGGGTCGGAGCCCAGCAACTGCACGCGCAGTGGCACGCCGGAAGCGGTGCGCGCACCGTTGAGCAGTTCAGGGCCGAACTTGTGGAAATAGGCCGGGGTCAGCAACTGGTCGTTGACCCGGATGAACTCGGTCACGCACCAGTCAATACCGCCGACACGGGTCAGGACATCGCGCAGGATGTCGTCGACCAACCCTTCCATCGGCGCCAGAGCAATTTGCATGGGAAACACACACTCAAGGAAAAACGTGCGGCAGTTTACTGGGTTTCGCGGGTTAAACCCATGTCCGCTGTCTGGATGGCCGGGCCGTAGCCGTCGATGAACTCGGCGGGCATGCGCTTGGGCCTGCCGGTGGACAGTTCGATGCAGACGAAGGTGGTCTGGGCGCGCAGCAGCGTGGCGTTGTCGCTGGGGCGAATCAGCTGGAAGTGACGAGTCATTTTCAGGCGCTGATCCCAATCGACGATCCAGGTCGCCAGTTGCAGCTCGTCGCCTTCGTAGGCGGCGGCCAGGTAATCGATTTCGTGACGCACAACGGCCATCGCCCGATCCAGACGCCGGTACTCGACCAGATCCAGCCCCAGACGCTGCGAGTGGCGCCAGGCGCAGCGCTCGAGCCAGGTCACGTAGACCGCGTTGTTGGCGTGGCCCAGCCCGTCGATGTCCTCGGCGCCCACTTGCAGATCAATGGTAAACGGCGTTGCCCGATCCCAGCCCATGCCCTACTCCCGGTCAGATGATTCAACCGGGGCAGTGTAACGGATGACTACGCCGATTGCCGCGCCTGTAGGCTGCGCCCGGCCAGCAGTGATAACACGCCATCAATCACCCGAGGGTCGGCCAGTACGCGCTGGTGACCGCCGGCTTCGAGGCGCAGCAGTCGGCTGTCGAACCAGGATTCGTGAATCAATTGGGATTCCTTGACCGAGACGAAGGTGTCGTCCTCGGCATGCACGATCAGGCCCGGCATATCCAGTTGATAGTGGGCAACATCGAGGGTGGCGGCGCGCATCCCGACGTCCTGTTCAACCTGACGAATGAACGCGGAACGAGCTCTGGGTGGCATGCCGACGTAACGGGCAAATCCGCGCAACACACCAAGAATTCGCGCCGGAGCGGCAATGCTGACCAGGGTTTCAGTGCGCAAGCCCAATTGCACGGCGAGCATGGCACTGGCGCCGCCCATGGAGTGACCGATGACGGCTTGCAGCGGTGGCAACTCGGCAGCGGCCTCAAGCATCGCACGAGCAAACAACACCACATTGGCTTCGCGTCCCGGCGAGCGGCCGTGGGCCGGGCCATCCAGAGCGACAACGGTGTAGCCTGCTTCGACCAGCGCAGTGATCAACGCAGCAAACTGGGTGGGCCGCCCTTCCCAACCGTGCATCAGCAAGACAGTCGGGCCTTGCCCCCAACGCAGGGCCGAGAGACCGAAACGCAAGGTAATGCGCTCGGATTTGGCCAGCAGCGGCAATTCCCAGTCCCGCGGTGTATTCGCGCGCGGCGTCATGAACGCCAGCCGCATTTTGCTCGCTACCAGTTTCGGTGCGAACCAGCCCAAGGTGCCATTAACGCCGCGAACCCACTTCAACGTGCTCATCGCTCTCTCCTCGGGCTTGTAGCCTTCAGGTCAACGCACCGCCGACTTGGCAGCGCGCAGCAATCGATCGGATAAATCACCAGGTCCCAACGCCCTTGAGAGCGCCAGACCACCTACCATCAGGGCCACGTCGGCCAACGCTTTATCGATGTCTTCAGGGCTTGAAGCCAGCTGCGCAATCATCAGTTCCAGGTGCTCGTTCAGCGCTATGCGGAATTCTTCCGGCAACCGCCCAAGCTCGCCGATGGAGGCTGGAATCGGGCAGGCCGAATCGCTGGAATCGCGATGCTTGCGCGACAGATAGAACGCAGCCACAAGGGCGCGGCGCTCTTCACCGGTCAGCTCGCTGTCCATGTCGGCAATCAGGTCGCGACGGCGACCGAGCAATTGCTTGAACGCCTCAAGCATCATTGCGTCCTTGCTTTCGAAGTGTGCGTAGAAGCCACCGACGGTCAGGCCGGCCGCACCCATCACTTCGCCCACGCTCGGTTCAGCCGGGCCGCGCTGGATCAGTGCAGCACTGGCGGCCTTGAGAATGCGTTCGCGGGTTTGAGCTTTCTTGTCGTTCATCGTCGCCTCCGAATATTACGATAGCAATATTATTCTCATAATAATATTCCGCAAGTCACAAGCGTGACCGCTGGTCTGAAGCACAGTGTTAAGGAAAAAGAGGATTTGGCCAAACGCCAGACAAACAAAAGGGCCATTCAATAATTGAATGACCCTTATAAAATCCCGCAGAGCGGGTAATCGTGGCGTCCCCTAGGGGACTCGAACCCCTGTTACCGCCGTGAAAGGGCGGTGTCCTAGGCCACTAGACGAAGGGGACACAAACCTTCTATACAACTGATCAGCGCTGAGTACTGATCGATTCAAGGCCGGTGTGGCCAGACCTTGAATTGTAAATTGGTGGAGCTAAGCGGGATCGAACCGCTGACCTCCTGCATGCCATGCAGGCGCTCTCCCAGCTGAGCTATAGCCCCGGATTTTTCGCCTCTCGGCGGAGCGACATCTTGCAACATCGCTTCTGTAAAACTGGCGTCCCCTAGGGGACTCGAACCCCTGTTACCGCCGTGAAAGGGCGGTGTCCTAGGCCACTAGACGAAGGGGACGCAAACCCTTCTATACAACTGATCAACGCTGAGTGTTGATCGCTTCTAAGCCGGTGTGGCCAGGCTTCGAAGTGTAAATTGGTGGAGCTAGACGGGATCGAACCGTCGACCTCTTGCATGCCATGCAAGCGCTCTCCCAGCTGAGCTATAGCCCCTCATCGTTGATGTCATCGCTGAGGACGGGGCGAATCTTAAGGGCGTATCGAAAGGCTGTCAAACTTATTTTTGAAAAAATTCAAAATTTTTTGTCGGCATTACAATCACTTACCGCCCTCCCCCCGTAAATTCGGGGGAAAACACCGAAGGACAGGATCAAAAGATCCTGACCTTCGGCGCGTCCTGCAGAGTCAAACGCAATCAGGCGATGGCGCCCAACAGCTTTTCCCACTCTTTGTTTTCTTTCTTCGACACGCCGCCCAGCAGGTCAATCGCCTGGCGCAGACGGAAACGGGTCAGGTCCGGCCCGAGGATTTCCATCGCATCGAGCACCGACACCGAACTCGCCTGCCCGGTGATCGCGGCAAACATCAGCGGCATCGCATCACGCAGCTTCAGCTCGAGGGATTCGACCACCGCCTGAATCGTCGCGGTGATGCTGTCCTTCTCCCACTGACGCAGACTTTCCAGCTTCCACAGGATCAATTGCATCAGTTGACGAACCTGATCGCCCGAGAGCTTTTTCGATTCGAACAGCTTCGCATCCGGGTTCACGCCACCGGCAAAGAAGAACCCGGCCAGCGGTGCAACCTGGCTGAAGGTCTCAACGCGGCCCTGAACGTGCGGCGCGATCTTCATCATGTACTCGGAATTGAACGCCCACTTTTGTACGCGAGCGGCAAACTCTTCCACCGGCAGATCACGCAGCCACTGGCCGTTGAGCCAAGACAGTTTCTCGATATCGAAAATCGGCCCGCCCAGCGAGACACGCTTGAGGTCGAAGTTGTCGACCATTTCCTGCAGCGAGAACTTCTCGCGCTCATCCGGCATCGACCAGCCCATGCGGCCCAGGTAGTTGAGCATCGCCTCAGGCATGAAACCCATGCGCTCGTAGAACGTCACCGAAGTCGGGTTCTTGCGCTTGGACAGCTTGCTCTTGTCCGGGTTACGCAGCAGCGGCATGTAGCACAGCTCCGGTTGTTCCCAGCCGAAGTACTCATAAAGCAGGATCAGTTTCGGCGCCGACGGCAACCATTCTTCGCCGCGCAGCACGTGGGTGATGCCCATCAGGTGATCGTCGACCACGTTGGCCAGGAAGTACGTCGGCAGGCCGTCGGTCTTCATCAGCACTTGCATGTCCATGCGATCCCACGGGATCTCGACATCGCCACGCAGCATGTCCGGCACCACGCAGACGCCTTCGCTCGGCACTTTCATGCGGATCACGTGCGGCTCGCCGGCAGCCAGGCGACGGGCGACTTCTTCCTTGGACAGCAGCAGTGCACGGCCGTCGTAGCGCGGGGTTTCGCCGCGGGCCATTTGCTCGGCGCGCATCTGGTCCAGCTCTTCGGCGGTGCAGAAGCACGGGAAGGCGTGGCCCATGTCGACCAGTTGCTGGCAGTACTTCTGGTAGATGTCGCCGCGCTCGCTCTGACGGTACGGGCCGTGCGGGCCGCCGACGTCCGGACCTTCGCTCCAGTCGATGCCCAGCCAGCGCAGGGCGTCGAAGATCTGCTGTTCGGACTCGCGGGTCGAACGCAACTGATCGGTGTCTTCGATCCGCAGGATGAACTCACCGCCGTGCTGCTTGGCAAAGCAGTAGTTGAACAGTGCGATGTAAGCGGTACCTACGTGGGGATCCCCGGTAGGCGATGGCGCGATGCGAGTGCGGACGGTGGTCATGGCATGTCTCGAAAAGAATGAAAAGCAAAGAACGATCAAGCGGCGAATGGTAACAGGCGACACCCGCCCCGCTCCAGCGGGCAGGGCATTTAAGCCAAGGTTGCGTCTGGAACGCCCGTTGGCCGTGGTGAATGGCCGAATATCAACAGACAGCATTTACCGTTCATCGGCTGTATGCCAGATTCGCCTGCTGATAACTTTCCTTACAATTCCTCGACTACAGTTTGCCCATGCCTGCCCAACTCAAGCGTCGCCTGTTCATTTTCCTGTTGCTGGTCCTGTTGATTGCCGGGGGCTTTTTTGCTCATTGGTTTTTCAAGGGACGCTTTTATGAAAGCACCGACAACGCCTATGTCCAGGGTGAAATCACCCGCGTGTCGAGCCAGTTGAGCGCACGCATCGACGAAGTCCTGGTGCAGGACAACCAGCACGTGGAAAAAGGCCAGTTGCTGATCCGTCTCGAAGGCGATGACTTCCGCCTCGCCGTCGATCGCGCCAACGCCGCCCTCGCCACCCGCGAGGCCGAGCGCCTGCAAGCCCAGAGCAAACTGACCCAGCAAGCCAGCCTGATCGCCGCCAGCGACGCGCAGGTCGCCACTACCCAGGCGACGCTCGGTCGCTCGCAGGTGGATTTGTCGCGGGCAGAAACCCTGCGTAAACCCGGCTACGTCTCCGAGGAACGGGTCACCACCCTCTCCGCCGACGCCCACATCGCCCGCTCGCAAGTGGCCAAGGCCCAGGCCGATGCCCAGAGCCAGCGCCAGCAGGTCAACGCGCTGACCGCCGAAATCAAACGCCTCGACGCGCAGATCGCCAACGCCCGCGCCGACCTCGCCCAGGCCGAACTGAACCTGACCCGCAGCGAACTCCACGCACCGATCAGCGGCCTGATCGGCCAGCGTGCCGCACGCAATGGTCAAGTGGTGCAGGCCGGCGCCTATCTTTTATCGATCGTTCCGGACGAAGACATCTGGGTGCAGGCCAACTTCAAGGAAACCCAGATCGGCCACATGCAGCCGGGCCAGAAGGCCGAGCTGCTTTTCGATGCCTATGGCGATACACCGATCGAAGCCCGGGTCGACAGCCTGTTCGCCGCCTCCGGCGCGCAGTTCAGCCTGTTGCCGCCGGACAACGCCACCGGCAACTTCACCAAGGTCGTGCAGCGGATTCCGGTCAAGCTGACCTTCAAGGCCGATAACCCGCTGCGCGGCAAGATCCGTCCGGGCATGTCCGTCACCGCCACCGTGAACATCAAAGACGCCCCTGACAATGGCCGGTGATTCACTGATCCGCCCGGTCGGTGAACCGACCCGGCGGGACTGGATCGCGGTGATGAGCGTGATGCTCGGCGCCTTCATGGCGGTGCTCGACATCCAGATCACCAACTCCTCGCTCAAGGATATTCAGGGCGCGCTGTCGGCGACCCTGGAAGAAGGCTCGTGGATTTCTACCTCTTATCTGGTGGCGGAAATCATCATGATCCCGCTGACCGCCTGGCTGGTGCAGCTGCTGTCGGCACGGCGGCTGGCGGTGTGGGTGTCGCTGGGGTTTCTGATTTCGTCGCTGCTGTGCTCGATGGCCTGGAGCCTGGAGAGCATGATCGTGTTTCGCGCCATGCAGGGCTTCACTGGCGGTGCGCTGATCCCGCTGGCGTTCACCCTGACCCTGATCAAACTCCCTGAACACCACCGCGCCAAAGGCATGGCGATGTTTGCCATGACCGCCACTTTCGCCCCGTCCATCGGCCCGACCCTCGGCGGCTGGCTCACGGAAAACTGGGGCTGGGAGTACATCTTCTATATCAACATCCCGCCGGGGCTGATCATGATCGCCGGGCTGATGTACGGGCTGGAGAAGAAAGAAGCGCACTGGGAACTGCTAAAAAGTACTGACTACACCGGCATTCTCACGCTGGGCATCGGCCTCGGTTGCTTGCAGGTTTTTCTTGAGGAAGGCCATCGCAAGGACTGGCTGGAATCGAGCCTGATCGTGACGCTGGGCAGCATCGCCCTGCTGAGCCTGATCACCTTCGTGATCGTGCAAATTTCCAAGCCCAATCCGCTGATCAACCTTGGCATTCTGCGCAATCGCAACTTCGGGCTGTCGAGCATTTCCAGCCTTGGCATGGGCGTCGGGCTGTACGGTTCGATTTATCTGCTGCCGCTGTATCTGGCGCAGATCCAGAATTACAACGCCCTGCAGATCGGCGAAGTGATCATGTGGATGGGTGTGCCGCAGCTGTTTCTGATTCCGCTGGTGCCGAAGCTGATGAAATTCGTCTCGCCGAAATGGCTGTGTACGATCGGTTTCGGCCTGTTCGGGCTGGCGAGTTTTTCATCCGGCGTGCTCAACCCGGATTTCGCCGGGCCGCAGTTCAATCAGATCCAGATTATCCGCGCGTTGGGTCAGCCGCTGATCATGGTGACCATCTCGCTGATCGCCACGGCGTACATCCTGCCGCAGGACGCGGGCTCGGCATCGAGCCTGTTCAACATCCTGCGCAACCTCGGTGGCGCCATCGGCATCGCCCTGCTCGCCACCCTGCTGGACGCGCGCACCAAGACCTACTTCGATTACTTGCGTGAAGCGGTGGTACCGACCAACCCGCAGGTGGCCGAACGCCTGGCGTCGATGACCGATCGGTTCGGCAGTGACACGGCGGCGCTGGGCAAGTTGAGCGAGATCGTGCATCAGCAGGCGCTGATCATGGCCTACAACGATGCGTTTCACTTTGTCGGGATTGCGCTGGGGATCAGCATGCTGGCGATTTTGCTGACCAAGAAACTGCCGGCCGGACTGAAGGCCGGCGAGGCTCACTGAGACCGAGCGGCCCCAATCGCGAGCAGGCTCACTCCCACAGGGGATTTGTGAACGACACAGATCCAATGTGGGAGCGAGCCCGCTCGCGATGAGGCACTGTCAGGCAATGAAGATCAGACGGCCAACAAACGCTCACGCAGCTTGGCGATTTCGTCGCGCATCTGCGCTGCCGCTTCGAATTCCAGGTCGCGGGCCAGCTGGTACATCTTCTCTTCCAGTTGGCGAATGCGCTTGGTGATCTCGCTCGGCGAGCGCAGTTCGGCTTCGTACTTGGCGTTCTCTTCGGCGGCCTTGGCCATGCCTTTGCGCTTCTTGCTGCGCGAGCCGGGCACGGTGGCGCCTTCCATGATGTCGGCGACGTCCTTGAACACGCCCTTCGGCGTGATGCCGTTGGCCAGGTTGAAGGCGATCTGCTTGTCGCGACGGCGCTCGGTTTCGCCAATCGCCCGCTCCATCGAACCAGTGATGCGATCGGCATAGAGAATCGCCCGGCCATTGAGGTTACGCGCCGCGCGGCCGATGGTCTGGATCAGCGAACGCTCGGAACGCAGGAAACCCTCCTTGTCCGCGTCGAGAATCGCCACCAGCGAGACTTCCGGCATGTCCAGACCTTCACGCAGCAGGTTGATCCCCACCAGCACATCGAACGTGCCCAAACGCAGGTCGCGGATGATTTCGACCCGCTCGACGGTGTCGATGTCCGAGTGCAGATAACGCACGCGCACGCCGTGATCGGCCAGGTAATCGGTCAGGTCTTCGGCCATGCGCTTGGTCAGCGTGGTGACCAGCACCCGCTCCTCCACCGCCACACGCTTGGTGATTTCCGAGAGCAGATCGTCAACCTGGGTCAGCGCCGGCCGCACTTCAACCTGCGGGTCGACCAGACCGGTCGGGCGCACCACTTGCTCGATTACCCGCCCCGCGTGCTCGGCTTCATAGTTGCCGGGTGTAGCGGAGACGAAAATCGTCTGTGGGCTCACCCCTTCCCACTCGTCGAAGCGCATCGGCCGGTTGTCCAGCGCCGACGGCAGGCGGAAGCCGTATTCCACCAGGGTTTCCTTGCGCGAACGGTCGCCCTTATACATCGCGCCGACTTGCGGCACGCTGACGTGGGATTCGTCGATTACCAGCAGCGCATCCGCCGGCAGGTAATCGTAGAGCGTTGGCGGCGCCGCCCCAGCCGGGCGACCCGACAGATAGCGCGAGTAGTTTTCAATGCCGTTGCAGTAGCCGAGTTCGAGGATCATCTCCAGGTCGAACCGGGTGCGCTGCTCCAGACGCTGGGCTTCCACCAGTTTGTTGTTGTTGCGCAGGTATTCCAGGCGCTCCTGCAACTCGACCTTGATCCCCTCGATAGCGTCGAGCAGGGTTTCCCGGGGCGTCACGTAGTGGCTCTTCGGATAGAAGGTGAAGCGTGGAAGTTTGCGGATGACTTCACCGGTCAGCGGGTCGAACGCGGAAATGCTCTCCACTTCATCATCGAACAACTCGATGCGGATCGCTTCGAGGTCGGATTCCGCCGGGTAGATGTCGATCACATCGCCGCGCACCCGGAAGGTGGCCCGGGCGAAATCCATGTCGTTGCGGGTGTATTGCAGGTCGGCCAGACGCCGCACCAGCGCACGCTGGTCGAGCTTGTCGCCGCGATCGACGTGCAAGACCATTTTCAGATAGGTTTCCGGGCTGCCCAGACCGTAGATGCACGACACCGTGGTGACGATGATCGCGTCCTTGCGCTCGAGCAATGCCTTGGTCGCCGACAGCCGCATCTGTTCGATATGGTCGTTGATCGACGCATCCTTCTCGATGAAGGTGTCGGACGACGGCACGTAGGCTTCGGGCTGGTAGTAGTCGTAGTAGGAAACGAAGTACTCGACGGCGTTGTTCGGGAAGAACGACTTGAACTCGCCGTACAACTGCGCAGCCAGGGTCTTGTTCGGTGCCAGCACCAGCGTCGGACGCTGCACCTGGGCGATTACGTTGGCGATGCTGAAGGTCTTGCCCGACCCGGTCACCCCGAGCAGCGTCTGGTGCGCCAGCCCGGCTTCGATGCCTTCGACCATCTGGCGAATGGCTTCGGGTTGATCGCCGGCGGGGTCGAAACGGGTGACGAGCTGGAATTCAGACATAAACACCTCTGGAATCGCGCCGCTGCGGGCAAACCGCAGCACCACGAGAAAGACCGCAAACGACCGATGTCGCGCAAGGAAAAACGAAGATTGTGCTGAATGTGGAGCCGATTGCCTCGCCTTTCAAGGCAAACGTCCTACATCCGGTAAAGTCTCCGACAGATCCATTCGACTAACGGTCGAGAAATAATCGGAAAAACTTACCTTAAAAGCCGATTCGCCTGTCGCCATTGATCGATGATGGCCTCTATACTAGCTCCCCGTTTGTGCACCGCTCTAGTGCATTCGGCTGGAGCGCCACACGTCCCTCCACTCTCCATTAGAGCTGCCGCAAAAATGAGCCTGTTCTCCGCTGTCGAAATGGCACCCCGCGATCCAATCCTGGGCCTCAACGAAGCATTCAACGCCGATACCCGGACCAATAAGGTCAACCTCGGGGTGGGTGTGTACTGCAACGAAGAGGGGCGAATTCCACTCCTGCGCGCCGTCATCGAAGCCGAAACCATTCGCGCCGCTCAGCACGCCTCGCGCGGTTACCTGCCAATCGATGGCATCGCGGCCTACGACCAGGCCGTGCAAAAGCTGCTGTTCGGCAATGATTCGCCACTGCTGGCAGCTGGCCGCGTTGTCACCACTCAGGCCGTCGGCGGGACCGGCGCACTGAAAATCGGTGCCGACTTCCTCAAGCAACTGCTGCCCAATGCCGTCGTGGCGATCAGCGATCCGAGCTGGGAAAACCACCGCGCGCTGTTCGAAACCGCCGGTTTCCCGGTGCAGAACTACCGCTACTACGACGCCGCCACCCACGACGTGAACCGTGCCGGCCTGCTGGAAGACCTGAACGCCCTGCCGAACGGCTCGATCATCGTGCTGCACGCCTGCTGCCACAACCCGACCGGCGTCGACCTGAGCCCGGCGGACTGGAACAACGTGCTGGAAGCGGTCAAGGCCAAAGGTCACGTGCCGTTCCTCGACATGGCTTACCAGGGTTTCGGTGACGGCATCGCCGAAGACGCCGCTGCCGTGCGTCTGTTCGCTGAATCCGGCCTGACCTTCTTCGTGTCGAGCTCGTTCTCCAAGTCGTTCTCGCTGTACGGCGAGCGCGTCGGCGCCCTGTCGATCGTCAGCGAATCGAAAGAAGAAAGCGCCCGCGTCCTGTCGCAAGTCAAACGCGTGATCCGCACCAACTACTCCAACCCGCCGACCCACGGTGCAAGCGTCGTCGCCGCCGTGCTGAACAGCCCGGAGCTGCGCGCCCAGTGGGAAGACGAACTGGCTGAAATGCGCCTGCGCATTCGTGGCATGCGCGAGCAGATGGTTGCTCTGCTGGCGAAGAAAGCCCCGCAGCGTGACTTCAGCTTCGTCGGCCGTCAGCGCGGCATGTTCTCCTACTCCGGCCTGACCACCGAACAGGTTCACCGCCTGCGCAACGAGTTCGGCATCTACGCCCTGGACACCGGCCGCATCTGCGTCGCCGCGCTGAACCAGAGCAACATCGAAGCCGTGACGGACGCCATCGTTCAGGTCATCTGATCCGGCGCTGCACTGAAAACGGGAAGCCTTCGGGCTTCCCGTTTTTATTTGTCTGAAGAAAAGCCGCTACAACCTCTAGACTGCACCCAAACGATATTTCAGAGAGACGACATGAAAAACGATGACCTGCGCGCCGACCGCGACGATCTGGATGGCTTCATCCCCCGCGCTCCGGCCAAACGCGGCAACAACCTGGTGCTGCAAGTCGCGGCCGGGGTGTTTCTCGGCGGGCTGGCGCTGTGGCTGGTGCAACTGGGCGCAACGATGCTGTACGCCAAACTGATGCTCGGCACCTTCACGTTCGGCGGTTAAGCCAGTTCCGCTGCACGCTGAGTCGCCGCATCGTCATAAACGACGTAGAGCGATTCGGCGACCTGGCTCTTGATGGCCTTGGTGCTTTCCAGACCGAGGACAAAACCTTCGGCCTTGCCGCCTGCACGGTTCAGCTCTTCAGCCGTGGCAGCCTGAGTGATCGCGTCGAAAAGCTTTTCGGCGTGTGGCCCTACGCCTTTGGGCAGGCTGATTTGTGCGGTGCTCATGCGAACACCTCGACAGGACTACGGTTGAGGATGGAGCTATTCATGGCGCGTACCTTTTCGGCGAATGGCCGGCAGCGCGTGTGACCACTTCCGGGCGGCCATGGTAGACCTCTGCTACGGTTCTGGTAACCGCCAATCGCTGATAGATCGCCGTCCGTCCTGATATTTCCAGAAAATTTACAACTGGCGCTTGACTAGTCTTTTTAAATCAGTAACATACGCACCAATTCCGCAATAGCTCAGTTGGTAGAGCAAGTGACTGTTAATCACTGGGTCCCTGGTTCGAGTCCAGGTTGTGGAGCCAAATACAGAGCCCCTGAATCGAAAGATTCAGGGGCTTTTTTGTGGGCGCTGAAAAAAGCGGCGCCATAGAAAAAGGGCCGATCAGTTTCGCAACTGATCGGCCCTTCTTCATTCAGCTACAGCGGTCAGACGTGCTCGCTGCTTTTGGCATGTGCCTTCGGTGCGCCATGACCGTGATCCGCATCCGGATCGATCACCGGCACTTCGTTGCCATCGCAGTCGTGCAGCTTGCCGTCGCTGAAGTAGTCGCCTTCACGCAACGCGGCCAGATCGCGATAACGCAGGGTCCGCTCTTCTGCCGCCGCGAACACCGACTGCTGATCCGAGTTACCCGCCGTGAAGTGGTTGAACGCCAGGTTCAGCAGGATCGCCATGATCGCCGACGAGCTGATGCCCGAATGGAAAATGGTCGCGAACCAGCTCGGGAAGTGATCGTAGAAGTTCGGCGCGGCAATCGGGATCATGCCGAAGCCGATCGAGGTGGCGACGATGATCAGGTTGACGTTGTTGCGGTAGTCGACCTTGGACAGCGTACGGATCCCGCTCGCCGCCACGGTGCCGAACAGCACGATGCCAGCGCCACCGAGTACCGAGGTCGGCACGGCTGCGATGACCCGGCCCATGAATGGCAGCAAGCCGAGGATCACCAGGAAGATACCGCCGGTCGCCACCACATAGCGGCTCTTGATCCCGGTCACCGCCACCAGCCCGACGTTCTGGGCGAAGGCGCTTTGGGTGAACGAGCCGAAGATCGGCGCAAACATGCTCGACAGCATGTCCGCCCGCAGGCCGTTGCCCAAGCGTTTGGAGTCGACCTTGGTGCCGATGATTTCACCGACCGCCAGGATATCCGCCGAGGTTTCCACCAGGGTCACCATGACCACGATGCACATCGACAGGATCGCGGCGAAGTGGAAGGTCGGCATGCCGAAATGGAACGGCGTCGGGAAGCCGAACATCGGGCCCTGGGTGACGTTGGAGAAGTCCGCCATGCCGAGGAATACCGCCAGCACCGTGCCGATCACCATGGCCAACAGGATCGACAGACGCGAGATGGTGGAACTGCCGACCTTGCTCAGCAGCAACACCAGCACCAGCGTGACCGCCGCCAGCCCGATGTTCCGCATGCTGCCGAAGTCAGGAGCGTGGCTGTTGCCGCCCATGGCCCAGCGTGCGGCCACCGGCATCAGCGTCAGACCGATGGTGGTGATCACGATGCCGGTGACCAGTGGCGGGAAGAACTTGGTGATTCGCGAGAACACCGGCGTGATCAGCAAGCCGATCAGCGACGCGGCAATCACCGCGCCGAGCACCGACTGGAAGCCGCCCTCCCCGCCACTGCTGACAATCGCCACCATCGTGGCAACGCCGGAGAACGACACGCCCTGCACCAGCGGCAACTGACAGCCGAAGAACGGTAAACCCAGGGTTTGCAGCAACGTGGCCAGCCCCCCCGCAAACAATGAAGCAGCAATCAACAGACCGATGTCCGCCGGCGAAAGCCCGGCGGCCTGACCGATGATCAGTGGCACCGCGACGATACCGCCATACATGGTCAGAACGTGTTGCAGGCCGTAAGCCATATTCGCGCCGACCCCGAGATTCTCGTCCTCGGGCCGTTGGTGTGAAACATGGGGCGTTTTCATGGTGGGGGAGTTCCCTGGTTTTTGTTATGCGCACACTGTATGCAAGAGTCAGGACAAATGTCCATAGACTTGTATACAACTTATCAGTCACATAATGGTTAGCTAGCCACCCAACCTTCTATCCCGCTGCTTTCATCCCCCACAAATCCGGCAACACATCCTCAATCGAGTGCACGTTTTATCCGCCTAGGCTGAAATGTTCATGGCGACCGACGGCGCGGTCGCACCCTTTTTTATACATATAAAGTATGCATAATGAAGTCATTCAAGATTCAGTTCGATAAAAGCAAGAATGCTGCCAACAAACTCAAGCACAGAGGGATCAGCCTCGCCGAGGCGGAACCGGTCTTCTACGACGAACGAGCACTGACCATTGAAGACAACGACCATGACGAGCAACGCTGGACCACACTCGGCAGCGACGGCAAAGGGCGTTTATTGGTTGTTGCATACAGTTACCGCGAACCGAATTTCGTTCGAATCATTTCCGCACGTGTCGCTACACCGAGCGAACGTCGCGAATATTTTTTGGAGGCTTGACCTATGAAAGACGAGTACGACTTCTCTCAGGGCAAACGCGGCGCATTGGCGTCCAACAAGGGTAAAACGCGCATCACCATCATGCTTGATGATGCGGTCATCGAAGCGGCACGTACGGTCGCCGAAGAGGAAGGGTTTGGCTATCAGACAGTAATCAACAACACCCTGCGCCACGCATTGCTTAACAGCCGTGGTGCAACCGAGGAACTCGAGCATTCCAGCGGGCAATTCAAGCAAGGCATCACCGCCACCGACCTCAAGAGCCTTGAGAAAAAACTGTCGGCGGCCGTGAACGAGATCCGGCGGGTGCTGGAACCGGAGGCAAAACCGTAGGTTTCAGGTTGGCTGAATCAAGCGCGCCAACGCCAGACGTGCACCGGGCTGGTGCGGCAAACGCAGGCCAAACTCCCGTTCCAGCAATTCGATCAGTTCATCGACATCCGTCACTTCACGCCGCTCGCTCTCGGCGCCCATGCGATGGATCGCGAAACTGCCGTTGTTCAGTGTGCGCCGCCAGCCGTCGCCGGTACGCGCAACCATCAGGCGCTGGGCAAATGGCGAGTCTGGATGAGTCGAGACGTACCAGTTGCCGAGGGTGTAATCGATGTCTTCCTGGCGTTGCAGGTCGAACAGGTACATCGGCCGCCATTCGCCGGCGACTTTGGCCCGCAGCATGTAGCCATCGGCCTGCGCTTCGATGCGATACAGTTCGTGCGGCGTGGATTGCTCGGCGTCGATATCCAGCACCAGCGGCGCGGTCGGCACCATGCCGCCGAAGCCGACGTCGGTGATGTAGCGCACGTCGTCAATCGTCACCAGGCTCAAGCGGTGGGTGCGCGCCGTCCAGCTGCCCTCGGGCTGATTCATGACCACTCGCCCGCTGATGCCACGAGCATCGAACCCCAGTTCCAGCAGCAACGCCAGAAACAGATTGTTCAGCTCGTAGCAGTAACCGCCCCGGGCGTCATTCAAGACCTTGCGTTCGATGGAGGGCAGATCGATCAGGACGGGTTCGCCACTGAGCGTCGACAGGTTTTCGAATGGAAAGGCGCCGGTATGGCGCAGCTGCAACAGGCGCAGGGTTTCAAGAGTCGGTGCCGGGGGCGCATCGAATCCCAGGCGTTGCAGGTACTGTTGCAGATTCGTCAGGCGTGGCTCGCTCATGGCTGGGTCCTTTTGCATGGGGGCGCGGATCGTTCCGCCGATGGTCGCCATGTATACGGGATCCGGGCATCGAATCGACAATTGAATTAACCAATCACCTGCTAGCGTCTTTTACGCGAATCGATGCGAATCCACGTCGGCGCGTGGTCGCTGGCATGCGGTTCGTTGCGCACCCAGGCATCCACACCGGCCTCGTGCAGATAAGGGCTCAGCGTCGGATTGAGCAGCAGATGGTCGATCCGCAGCCCGGAGTTCTTCTGCCAGTGCTGGCGAAAATAATCCCAGAACGTATAGAGGCGATCTTCGGGATACAAATGCCGCAACGAATCGGTCCAGCCCTGATCCAGCAGGCGCTGATAGCACTCGCGGCTTTGCGGTTGCAACAGCGCATCCTTGAGCCACGAACGGGTGTTGTAGATATCCAGATCGGTGGGCACCACGTTGTAATCGCCGGCCAGCACCACCGGGTGGTCGCTGCTTTGCAGATCCTGGGCGTATTTGATCAGACGCTCGAACCAGGCCAGTTTGTAGTCGAATTTCGGCCCCGGCTGCGGATTGCCATTGGGCAGGTACAGGCACCCCACCAACACCCCGTGCACCGCCGCTTCGAGGTAGCGGCTGTGTTTGTCGTCAGGATCGCCGGGCAGACCGCGCCGGCTCTCCAGCGGTTGCGCATCGCGGGCAAGAATCGCCACGCCGTTCCATGACGCCTGACCGTGCCAGATGGCGCCATAACCGGCGGCCTCCAGATCGGCGGCAGGAAATGCGCTGTCCACCAGTTTCAGCTCCTGCAAGCAGACGATGTCCGGCTGCTCGCGCCTGAGCCATTCCAGCAGGTTCGGCAGTCGGGCCCGCAGGCCGTTGACGTTGAACGTGGCAATGCGCATTTTTTTCATCGTCCGGTTTCCTGCCATTGACCGATAAAAACTGTGACATCCGCCGACCGCGACGGTTGCGTCGGATCCTTCCCGTACGGCGTAATAGGCCCTCGCCTGAACCGCCGAGAATCCCCACATGCAAACCACGCTGCAAGGCCAGGGAATCATCCTGCGCCCGCTTCAATACACCGACGCCGACGCCCTGCTCCATGCTGCCGCCGACGGTGAACTGTGGAATCTCACGGTCACCGTGGTGCCGTCGACTACCACCGTCGACGCTTATCTGAAAAAGGCCCTCGACGGCCGTAAGGCAGGCACGGTCATGCCGTTTGTCATCGTGCTGAAGGAAACCGGCGAAGTGATCGGCTCGACCCGGTTCTGGAAGATCGACCCGCTCAATCGCAAGCTGGAGATCGGCAGCAGCTGGATTTCGGCACGCTTTCAGAAAACCTTCGTCAACACCGAGGCCAAATACCTGATGCTGCGCCACGCCTTCGAGGTGCTCGATTGCGTGCGGGTGCAGTTCACCACCGACGAAAACAACCAGAAGTCGCGCAACGCGATCCTGCGGCTCGGCGCGCAGCAGGAAGGCATCGTCCGCCACGAACGCATCATGCCGGACGGCCGCAAGCGCAACTCGGTGCGCTTCAGCATCATCGATGATGAATGGCCGCAAGTACGCCTGAACCTGGAACGCAAACTGGCGGATTACGGCCTGCGCTGAACGGTCAGACGCGGTTGCGCAGCCATTGCAGGAAGCCTTTCTTCGGCGCCGCTACCGGCGTTTCCTCCGTCAGGGATTGCGCCTTGTGCAGGCGGAAATCGAGCAACGCCTGCATCGCATCGTTGATGTCGTGACGGGCATCCAGGCACGGTTTGAGGTAAGACTTCTCGATGCGGTACAGCGCGCAAAAGGTCTTGGCTGAGAAGTCGGCCGGCAGTGAGGTATCGGACAGAATCCCCGCCTCGCCAATCACTTCGCCAGGCCCCATCCGCCCGGACTCGAATGGCGTGCCGTGGCGCTTGAGCGTCACCGAGACCACGCCGGACTCGATGATGAACAGATGATCGCTGACCTCGCCGCCCGCAAGAATCATCTCGCCGGCACGGAAGGTCTGCAGGGTCATGTTCTGGCTGAAGGTTTCCTTCTCCTCCTGACGCAGCGTGGAGAAAATCGGCGAGCTGTCGAGCAACGCCCGCGGTCGCGAGAGATTGCTCAGCATGCCCGGCTCATCGCTCGACAGCAGATTGACCCCGGACGCCTGCAGATGCCGGTACGCCAGGTCGAACAGCTGATTGCGCACCACGCGCTTTTCGCTCATCGAGGCGACGAACCCGCTGATTTCATATTCGGCGCCGGCACTGCTGGAGCTCTTCAGCGCGACACTCGGCGCGGGGCTATCCAGCAATTGGCGACAGCCCTGCATCGCCCGCTCCAGGGCATCGATCACCGAACTGGGCCGCGCATGGGGGCTGACCTGCACGCTGACGGCAACCCCGAACATATTGCTCGGCCGGCTGAAGTTGATGATCTTGGCCTTGGCCGCCAGCGAGTTGGGAATCACTGCCATGCTGCCCTGACTGGTTTGCAGGCGTGTGGCGCGCCAGTCGATGTCGGTGACCCGGCCTTCGGTACCGTCGATGGAGATCCAGTCATCCAGTTGATAAGGCTTGGTGGTGTTGAGCACGATCCCGGAAAACACGTCACTCAAGGTGCTCTGCAACGCCAGACCGACGATGATCGCCAACGCCCCGGACGTTGCCAGCACGCCCTTGACCGGCAGATCCAGCACGTAGGCCAGCGCCGCGATAATGGCGATCAGGAAGATCACCGCGCCCAGCAGATCCTGCAACAACCGCCCGGTGTGCCCGACCCGCTGCATCATCACCGCGCCGATCAACACCGTCAGGGTGCGCGCGCCGAACAGCCACCAACCGATCTGCAAACCGGTCGCCGCCAGATGCAACGGCACATTGTCGGCCCACGGCGCAGGCTCCATCGGGTTGAGCCCTTCGTTGAACAGCAGGATGCTGAACAGGGCAAAAATCAGCACCCGCACCAACAGTTTCCACGCGCTGCCGTGGGAGCTGATCAGACGCCACAGACCGAGATCGATCAGGATCAGGATCAAGGCGCAAAACAACGGATGATCGGTGAGCAGAGACAGCATCAAACAACTCCGACAGGGGCCAGTCGCGAGAAGATCGCACAGATTGGGCTCAGTGTAGGAGGAATTGATTTGGCGGGATGAGCGCCACGGCGCGCGCTCAAAAAAAACCGGCAGGCGCACGTGGCGCCTGCCGGTTTTTTTAGCTGTGCATCTGGCCGAAGCGGCCGGACTGGAAGTCGGCGAAGGCCTGATGGATTTCTTGCTCGGTGTTCATCACGAACGGGCCGTGGCCGACGATCGGCTCGTCAATCGGCTCGCCGCTGAGCAGCAGCACTACCGCGTCCTGGCTGGCTTCGAGGGTGATGCGATCGCCATCACGCTCGAACAGCGCCAACTGCCCTTCGCGCATCGACTCCACACCGTTGATCTGTACCGAACCTTTCAACACCACCAGCGCGGTGTTGCGGCCTTCGTGCAGATCCAGCGAAAGCAACTTGCCGCTGTTCAGCCGCAGATCCCAGACATCGATAGGCGTGAACGTGCGGGACGGGCCCTTGTGGCCGTCGAACTCACCGGCGATCAGACGCAGGCTGCCGGCACCGTCCTTGAGCGTGATATTCGGGATATCACTGTCCAGAATGGTCTGGTAACCGGGCGTTGCCATTTTGTCCTTGGCCGGCAGATTCACCCACAACTGCACCATTTCCAGGTTGCCGCCGGTTCGGGCGAAGTTTTCCGAGTGGAATTCTTCATGCAGGATTCCGGAAGCCGCCGTCATCCACTGCACATCGCCCGGACCGATGGTACCGCCGCTGCCGGTGGAGTCGCGGTGCTGCACTTCACCTTCGTAAACGATGGTCACCGTTTCGAAGCCACGGTGCGGATGCTGGCCCACGCCACGGCGTTCGGTGGTCGGAGTGAATTGCGCGGGCCCGGCGTGATCCAGCAGCAGGAACGGGCTGATGTGCTTGCCCAGGTTGTCGTAGGAAAACAGGGTACGCACCGGAAACCCATCGCCGACCCAGTGGCCGCGAGGGCTGGTGTAGATACCGATCAGGTTTTTCATGGTGGACTCCGTAATCAGGTTGATCATGGACCGATCATAAATTCGCCACGTATTTAGTACTAGTCAGCCAAAACCGTCCTCATCGTTCTACTGATGGAACGATACCGATCGCAGTGATTCGTGACTTCCAGTCAACAGTACTTTGCCCCGACAGCGGTTTTTCCCGAGGAATCAGACGCGGATACTCCTGCCCATTCCCACTGCAACCCTGGAGTCTCTGCATGTCTGTTCCCGCTTTCGGTCTTGGTACGTTTCGCCTGCAAGGCCAGGTGGTCATCGATTCGGTGAGCACTGCCCTTGAGCTCGGTTACCGGGTCATCGACACCGCGCAGATCTACGAAAACGAAGCCGACGTTGGCGAGGCCATCGCTGCCAGCGGCATCGCCCGTGAAGAACTGTTCATCACCAGCAAGATCTGGATCGCCAACTTCGCCAAAGACCGGCTGATTGAAAGCCTCAAAGAGAGCCTGCAAAAGCTGCAGACCGACTACCTGGACCTGACGCTGATCCACTGGCCATCGCCGGAAGATCAGGTGCCGGTCGAAGAATTCATGGGCGCGCTGCTGGAAGCCAAACGCCTGGGCCTGACCCGGCAGATCGGCGTGTCCAACTTCACCATCGACTTGATGAAACAGGCGATTGCTGCGGTCGGCGCGGAAAACATCGCCACCAACCAGATCGAGCTGCACCCGTACCTGCAAAACCGCAAGGTCGTCGAGTTCGCGCAAAGTCAGGGCATTCAGATCACGTCGTACATGACCCTGGCCTATGGCGAAGTGCTGAAGGATCCGCTGATCGTGCAGATCGCCGAGCGTCTGCACGCCACCCCGGCGCAGGTCACTCTGGCGTGGGCGATGCAATCGGGTTACGCGGTGATTCCGTCGTCGACCAAACGCGCCAACCTGCAAGGCAACCTCGGCGCCACAGCGCTGACCCTGAGCGACGCCGACATGGCGCTGATCGCAACACTGGATCGCGGCCATCGCCTGACCAGCCCCAAAGGCATCGCGCCGCAGTGGGATTGACCGATCAGGCCTGAAGCTGCTGCTCGAGGTCGTGCATGGCCACGCGCAGCAACTCGATGGCGGCCGTCAATGCCGCTTCGGGCTCATCGTCACGGCAGGCCTGCTCGAGTACCCGACACGCGGAGACCACGCGCTCAGCACCGATCATGTGCGCCCCGCCTGTGACGTGATGCGCCAGATCACGCAAGACTTCGCGATCCCGACCTGATGCGTCCAGGCGCTTCAGATCGATGCGCAGACTACTCAGTACTTCCTCACGCAATTGCCCGATCAGCGGGTTGTCCGCGCCTGCCAGTTGCAACAGCGCGCTCAGATCGAACTCGGCCTCTACCGGATCGTCCACGCTTTCGATCTGCGCGCCTTCGGATGTTGCGGCCATCAGCGCCTGGCTCAATTCACGCAGCAGAACCGGTTTGAACAGACAATCGTCCATCCCGGCTGCCCGGCATCGCTGCTTCTCTTCCATCTGCGCATTGGCGGTAAATCCGAGGATCAGACAGGGCGCTCTACCCGTCGCGGCTTCTTCCTGACGTACCGCGCGCGTCAGCTCGTAACCGTTGAGCCCCGGCATGTTGCAGTCAGTGATCAGTGCATCGAAGGCGTGCCCGCGCCAAAGCGCCAGCCCCTCCTCACCGCCACAGGCGTCAACGGCACGATGCCCGAGCTCACTCAACTGCCGACAAAGCAGCAGGCGATTCACCGGATGGTCATCCACCACCAGCACGTTCAGCGAATTAACCATCGTCGCCGCTGGCACCGGTACAGCCTCTTGCACAAGCGGCGCCAGCAACGGCAGTTCCATTCGCAGCATGACCTGAGTGCCGCGGTTCAGCTCGCTACTCATCCACAAATCACCGCCCATCATCCGGCACAGATTACGGCTGATCACCAGCCCCAGACCAGAGCCACCGTGCGCCACAGACTGATGATCGCCGACCTGCACAAACGGGCTGAACAACCGTTGCTGATCCTCGGCGCTGATCCCCCCGCCACTGTCTTCAATGGCCACGCCCACTTCAATCTGTCCATCCTGTTCGCCGAACACCCGCAAGCGCAGGCTCACCTCGCCGTCATCGGTGAACTTGATTGCATTGCTCAGCAGGTTCGACAGCACTTGTTTGAAACGCAGGGGATCGAGCATCACCTCGACGTTGCTGCGCTCATCCATTTCCACATTCCACAACAGTTGCTTCTGGCGGGCCAGGCCTTCGAAAATCCGACACACCGACGCCACCACTTCATGCAGATTGACGCGCTCGGGGGCCAGCGACAGATGCCCGGACTCGATGCGTGCGATGTCGAGAATATCGCCGATCAATGCCAGCAGTTGCTGCCCCGCGCTGGACGCCACCTCGATCGCCTGGCGATCGGTCACGCCTTCATCGGCACGTTTGAGGGCCAGTTCGAGCATGCCGATCAGGGCGTTCATCGGTGTGCGGATTTCATGGCTCATGGTCGCCAGAAAGGTGCTCTTGGCGCGATTGGCTTCATCGGCTGCGTCCTTGGCCTCCTGCAACTGCTGAAGCCATTGCTGGCGCTGGCGGATCTGCCGACGCTGAAAGCCGATCCAGCCCAACGCCAACAGCAACAGCCCGGCCGCCACTGCAAACCCGCGCAGTATTTGCGTTTGATGACGCTGCCAATAGCTGTCTTGCAGCACCACATTACGACTCCAACGCGCGACCAGACCGTCAATTTCCTGGGGGGCGATGCTCAGCAGTGCCTTGTTCAGAATCGATTGCAACTGCGGGGCGTCGAGCGCTGTCGCCATGGCAACCCGGGCCGGCAAATCGCCCAGCGTGGAGACAATCCGCAAGCGATCGCGGTATTGGTGATCGATCTGGTAGCGCGCCACCAGCAACGAGCTCAATGTCGCATCGGCCTTGCCGTCGAGCAGCGCCTGCGTGCCGTCGGCCGGGCTTGGCAACTCGATCAGGCTGATCTGCGGCACGTTCTCCAGCAGATAATCGCGCAACGGACTGCCGCGATAGAGCGCCAGACGTTTGCCCGTCATGTCGTCCAGGCTGCGCGGCCCCTGAGCCTTCGAATCGGCAATCAGCACAAAGGGGCTGTTGACGTACGATCGGGTGAACAGCATTTCAGTTTCGCGCTCGCGGCTCGGTGTCAACACCGGCAACAGATCCAGCGCACCGCCTTTGAGTTGCTCGACCTGACGATCCAGCGACCGACCGCGCACCACCTCGAATGTCAGGCCACTGCGCTGACTGATCAGGTTGAGCAATTGGGCGGCCAGCCCACTGAAACGGCCATCAGCGTCAAAGAATGTCAGCGGTGCAAAATCATCGATAGCGCCGACCCGCACCACCGGATGCTGATCCAGCCATTGTTGCTCGCTGTCGCTCAGGCTCACCTGCGACTGCGCAGCCACGTCCGCGCGACCGGCGCTCCAGCGCAGCTCGATGGCCAGGCGCTGTTCCATGGGAATGGCCAGCAGGGCTTTGTCGACCAGACCTTTCAAACGCGTATTGCTGCGGGCCAGGGCAAAGCCGAACGGGTTGGCGTCAAGGCCCGAAGGCCCGGCCAGTTGCAGGTCGTTGTGAAAGATCGTGTTGAGCAGATAGCTGGCGCTGATGAAGTCGCCAACGTAAACCGCATCCGTGCCGTACGCCACGGCGCCGAGGGCATCGAAAATCGACCTGTAACGCTGCAGGGAGGCTTGCGGGTAAGCCTCCTGGATGGTCGAGGCTGGCAGGTAGTCGTCCACCATGGCGATGCGTTTGCCAGCCAGATCGCCAGGCAACGGTTCGTCGATCCGAGTCACCCACATCGGCTGATCCTCGGCGTAGGCACGGGACAGCATGAGGTCGGAATCAGCTTCTTCGAACTTGTTCGACGTGCCCAGCAGGTCTACCTCACCGGCCTTGAGCGCAGCCATGGCGCTTGCGCGGTCGGAATAGCACCAGACTTCAACGGCTATGTTCAAAATCTGTGCAATTGCGTTGGCGTAATCGGCCGTAAGGCCTTCCTGTTCATGACGCTTGCGGGTCAGCTCGAAGGGCGGGTAATCCGGCCAGGAGGCACCGATGCGCAATACCGGATGCGCACGGAGCCACTGCCGATCCTGCTCATCCAGTTGAATCTGCACACCCTCAAGGCGGGTGCGGGAGACGATTTCCAGCCGTTGCGCCTCGGTCGCGTGCACCAGGCTTGCAAGCATCAGTATCGACAGAGAAACCAACCGCAGAAGACACATCATGGGGCGGCCTATGGAAACAGGCCGTTGCGTTGGACAAACTCTCGCAACACCACCAGCGAGCTTACCCCGAGTTTCAGCATCAAGCGGGTCTTGTAGGTGCTGATGGTTTTGTGACTGAGGTTCATCTTCAGAGCAATATGCTTGTTGGATTCACCTCTGGCCAGCTTCAGCATGATCTCCATTTCGCGGGTGGACAGAAGTGCAATCAACTCTCGCTCATCGCGGTGCGCTTCGGATTGCCCGGCATTGACCACAGGCATTTCGGGAAAGTAGGTATAACCCGAACGGACGGCCTTGATTGCATTTTGCAAATGCTGCATCGAGGCGGATTTGGCGACAAAAGCCATCGCCCCCGCACGCCGGCAACGCATCAGATAGTGTTCAGGGTCGGCCGCGGTGAAGATCAACACTTTGCAGACCAGCCCGATGGCCCTGATGCGCGCCAACACCTCCAGGCCGCCGAAGCCATCGAGTTTCAAGTCGAGCACGACCAGCTCCGGCGCGTGTTCACGTAGCATCGACACCACATCGACACCTTTGCCAGTCACATGGATCGGTTCGTAACCTGCGGACTCCAGAACCATACGAACGGCACCCACCACCACTGGGTGATCATCAACAATCAATGCTGAACCCATGACCACTCCCGGGGCGAATACCTGACATGGCGCCACCGATCTTGCATGAACGGGACTATTGGTAGCTGCGCTACTACTGTTGCACGCTGTGCACGCTGAATCACCTGTCAGATCTGACAGTTGTGCGCCAGACCGATCTGTGATCGAACACGCGATGGGCGCCCGAACGAAGCCTCGACCGAGGTCATCAACTGTTCGATGGCGCGGATTGAAGGCAAAGGCGCAGGGCTGGTGATGATCTTTGCCCCGAAATGCCCGGGAACACCGGAGGAGTCCACCGGCTCACCATAGACCAGCGCCCGCCGGATTTGCGGATGATCAAACAGAAAACCGCGAAGATCCGCCATTCCGGCCGCCAGTTCGGCATTGATCACCAGGACATCGAACGGCTGACCGCCGTAATCGACCAGCGTCAGCAGTTCGGCAAGGTTCTGCACCGGTGCAATACGGTAGTAATCGAGGCCGTTGAACATCCGCTCGATTTTCATCCGGTGAAAATGCTGCAAGTCGGCGATCAGGATGCGCAGGGTTTTGTCGGTCAATGTGAAAGTCCGGGTAGTCGCTTGAAGTGACGGCAAGACTACCCAAGCATCGGGATACGCTCTGTAGGACTTTTCCGAAAAAACCCGTCACTCATCCGGATTAAAAAAGTTACTCCGTCGTGCTCGGACTCCAGAAAGCCTGCACCACCAGGCTTGAAGTGGAAATCCGCTTCACCAGTGCATCCAGCTCATCGCCGTCCACCGAAGTGGTCGCCAGCGTCGCTTCGATCTCGATTTCATCGGCCCCGAAGGCGTGCACATCGACGTCACTGGCCGGGTAGTTGCTGCGTTCGAGCTCGGCTTCAAGCAAGGCGAACACGGCGGTCTGCTGCGAACGCCGGGCGATGACGTAGACGATGTTGGTGACTTCCGCCGAGACCACGTCCAGCGGCTGACGGTTGATGTTGTTGACGATCGGCCGCAGCAAGGTATTGGCGGCGAGTACGAACAAGGTCCCCAGCACCGCTTCGGCCAGCAGGTCGGCACCGGCGCAGGCGCCGACCGCTGCCGAGGTCCAGAGCGTGGCGGCGGTGTTGAGCCCGCGCACGTTGCCTTCTTCGCGCATGATCACGCCGGCACCGAGAAAACCGATGCCGGAAACCACATACGCGACCACCCGGACCGCGCCTTCGGCACCGGCGAGACGGTTGGCCATGTCGACGAAAATCGCCGCGCCGACCGCCACCAGCACATTGGTGCGCAAGCCCGCCGTGCGTTGCCGGTATTGGCGTTCGAAGCCGATCAGGCCGCCGAGGATGAACGCCGCGCTGAGGCTGACCAAAGTGTCGAGCAATGAGGTGAGGTTGAGATTGTTGATCGCTTGCATGTCGAACTCCTTGAAACCGCCCCCCTTGCTCCCACAAGGGGGGAATTCTTGCCTGTTACTGCCAGCCGAACCGGCGGATGTAGAAGCCTTTGACGGCTTGAGTCAGCGCCATGTACGCCAGCAGGATCACCGGCAGGAACACGAAGTACATCGACGGCAGTGCCTGCAATTTGAAGTAGTGCGCCAGCGGCCCCATCGGCAGGAAGATGCCCACGGCCATGATGATTCCGGTCATCACCAGCAACGGCATGGCCGCGCGGCTTTGCAGGAACGGAATCTTCGGCGTGCGGATCATGTGCACGATCAGCGTCTGGGTCAGCAGCCCCACCACAAACCAGCCGGACTGGAACAGGGTCTGGTGATCCGGGGTGTTGGCATCGAACACGTACCACATCAAGGCGAACGTTGTGATGTCGAAGATCGAACTGATCGGACCGAAGAACAGCATGAAGCGCCCGACGTCCCCCGGCTGCCAGCGTTGCGGCTGTTTCAGCATCTCGTCGTCGACGTTGTCGAACGGGATCGCGATCTGCGAAATGTCATACAGCAGGTTCTGCACCAACAGGTGCATCGGCAGCATCGGCAGGAACGGAATGAACGCGCTGGCCACCAGTACCGAGAACACATTGCCGAAGTTCGAACTGGCGGTCATCTTGATGTACTTGAGCATGTTGGCGAAGGTCCGGCGCCCTTCCAGCACGCCCTCCTCCAGCACCATAAGGCTCTTTTCCAGCAGGATGATGTCGGCCGCTTCCTTGGCGATATCCACCGCGCTGTCCACGGAAATTCCGATGTCTGCGGTGCGCAGCGCCGGCGCGTCGTTGATACCGTCGCCCATGAACCCGACCACGTGGCCGTTGCCCTTGAGGATGCGCACGATGCGTTCCTTGTGCGACGGCGTCAGCTTGGCGAACACGTTGGTGGTTTCCACCGCCACCGCCAGTTCCGCGTCGCTCATGCGTTCGATGTCGTTGCCCATCAGCAGGCCTTGCTGGGCCAGGCCCACTTCGCGGCAGATCTTGGCGGTCACCAGCTCGTTGTCGCCGGTCAGCACTTTCACGGCCACGCCGTGTTCGGCCAAGGCCTTGAGTGCCGGGGCGGTGCTTTCCTTCGGTGGATCGAGGAACGCCACATAACCGATCAGCGTCAGTTCCTGCTCGTCGCTCAGGCTGTAAGTGTCGCGTCCTTCAGGCATCGACCGTGCCGCCACCGCTACCACGCGCAAGCCTTCAGCGTTGAATGCTGCAGTGACCTGACGGATTTTCGCCAGCAATTCATCGCTCAAGGCTTCGTCGACTTCACCGTGACGAACCCGGCTGCACACCGCCAGCACTTCTTCAACCGCGCCTTTGCAGATCAGTTGATGCGGCTGGCCGCGCCCTTCGACGACCACCGACATGCGCCGACGATTGAAGTCGAACGGGATCTCGTCGACCTTGCGAAACGCCGTGCCGACCTTCAGCTCACGGTGGATTTCCACGTGTTCCAGCACCGCCACATCAAGCAGGTTTTTCAGGCCGGTCTGGTAGTAGCTGTTGAGGTAAGCCATTTCCAGCACGTCATCGGAGTCTTCGCCCCAAACGTCGACGTTACGCGCCAGGAAGATCTTGTCCTGGGTCAAAGTGCCGGTCTTGTCGGTGCACAACACGTCCATGGCGCCGAAGTTCTGGATCGCATCCAGGCGTTTGACGATGACTTTCTTGCGCGACAGGAATACCGCGCCCTTGGCCAGCGTCGAGGTGACGATCATCGGCAGCATTTCCGGGGTCAGGCCCACGGCAATCGACAGCGCGAACAGCAGTGCTTCGGTCCAGTCGCCCTTGGTGAAACCGTTGATGAACAACACCAGCGGCGCCATGACGAACATGAAGCGGATCAGCAGCCAGCTGACTTTGTTCACGCCTTGCTGAAACGAAGTCACCGCGCGATCAGTCGCCCCGACCCGCTGCGCCAGCGCACCGAAATAGGTGCTGTTGCCGGTGGTGAGAATTACCGCCACTGCTGTGCCGGACACTACGTTGGTGCCCATGAACAGGATGTTGTCGAGCTCCAGCGGATTGCGCGTGTCGCGATCGGCCTGACGCGGGAATTTTTCCACCGGCATCGATTCGCCGGTCATCGCCGCCTGGCTGACGAACAGGTCCTTGGCGCTGAGCACCCGGCAATCGGCAGGAATCATGTCGCCGGCCGACAGCACGATCAGATCGCCGGGCACCAATTGCTTGATCGGCAATTCAGCGCGCGGCGCATCCCGGCGCAGCACCGTGGCGGTGTTGCTGACCATCGCTTTGAGCGCGTCGGCGGCCTGGTTGGATTTGCTTTCCTGCCAGAAGCGCAGCAGCGTCGACAGCACCACCATCGAGAAAATCACGATGGCGGCCTTGAGGTCTTCGGTCAGCCACGAGATCACTGCCAACAGGGTCAGCAGCAGGTTGAACGGGTTTTTGTAGCAGTGCCACAGGTGGGTCCACCACGGCAGCGGTTGCTCGTGTTCGACTTCGTTGAGGCCATGCTGCGCACGCAGCACATCGACTTCGAAATCGGTGAGGCCGTCGGTGTGAGTGCCGAGGTTCGACAGCAGCACGCCGCTGTCGCAATGGGCGGCGTCCACCAGTGTATTGGCGAGAGTCGGCGGCACTTCACGGCTGACCGTGGTGTCGCTGAGGGTTTCCAGCAAGGCCAGGCGACGGAAGTGCCGGGCGATGTGGCGGGTCCGCAGGAAGCCTGCGAAAAATTCCTTGAGCGTAAGTTTCATGGCTGTTGCCCCTATGGTCAGCCGGGAAACCGTCGAGCAGGTACGTCCTCGTCCTGGGCACCGCAAAACCGGCACGGCAAGGCGTGGCGCGCCGGTCAGAAAAGACAGGCGTGTCGATAGGGCTGCAATGACGACGATGAAGTCGACTTCACAGGCTTTTCAGTGTCGATGAGAAGGACGTCGGGACATGACCGGGACCGGTCATGATCGGGATGCCGCTGCTCGCTGTTCGGCGAGACAACGGCACAAAGGAATGCGCGTTATCTTGCCGAGAATCTGCCGGTTACAAGGACCGGCCGACAACTGTCACTCGAACAAGTACCCACTGTGGGTCTCCGCTATTGATGAAAACGCGCGAAGCTTACGCCCCGATGTCTGGAGAGTAAACCCGCAAAAGGAAGTGTGTCGGGGAATGTGGCGGGTGTTCAGGAAGGGTTCAGGATTGCCCCCGAGATCGCCGAGATCGTTCCCACGCTCTGCGTGGGAATGCAGCCGGGGACGCTCTGCGTCCCATTGGAACGCAGAGCGTCCCTTGAAGCATTCCCACGCAGAGCGTGGGAACGATCAACGGTCTGGTTTAGCTGGCAGTCGCCAACAACAGATCCATCACCGAACGGCTGTGCCCACGGTTCTTGCCATGCTCATACAGCGAGCCGGCAATCTCGTCCGCGCGGATCGGCAGGATCGACAGCAGCGTATCGCTCAGACCGTGGCTGGCCTGGCAGAAGCCCTGCATGTACAGACCGGCCTTGCAGCGCTCGTCGGTGATCAACCGGTAATTGCGGTCGACCTCGAAGTCACCCAGGTACTCTTCCAGCGGCGCCAGCAGTTTGCGGTGCATCTGACGCTCGTAACCGGTGGCCAGCACGACCGCGTCGTAGGCACGCACGGTGACTTCGCCAGTGGCGTTGTTACGCACGGTCAGCTCGATACCGCGTTCGGTGGCAGTGGCTTTCTCGACAGTGGTCAGGGTGCGGAATGCGTGGCGTGCCACGCCCGAGACTTTCTGGCGATAGAAGATGCCGTAGATGCGCTCGATCAGGTCGATGTCGACCACCGAATAGTTGGTGTTGTGGTACTCGTTGACCAGACGTTCACGCTCGCTGCTCTTCTGCTGGAAGATCAGGTCGGTGAATTCCGGCGAGAACACTTCGTTGACGAACGGGCTGTCGTCCGCCGGCTTCAGCGCCGAGCCGCGCAGGATCATGTCGACCTGCACCGACGGGAACGAATCGTTCAGGTCGATGAAGGCTTCCGCCGCGCTCTGGCCGCCACCGATGATTGCGATGCTCATCGGCTGGTTGTTGATGCACGGCTGCTTGGCCATCTCGGCCAGGTACTGCGAGTGATGGAACACCCGACCGTCGCCCTTCAGCGCCTTGAAGGCCTCGGGAATGCGCGGCGTGCCACCGGCGCTGACCACCACCGAACGCGCAGTACGCACGAACTGCTGGCCGTCCGTACCACGGGAAATCACCCGCAGCGCTTCGACCTGATGGTTGTGCAGCACCGGCTCAATGGTCAGCACTTCTTCGCCGTAGCGGCTCTGCTCGGTGAACTGTGCAGCCACCCAGCGCAGGTAGTCGTTGTACTCCATGCGGCACGGGTAGAAGGTGCCGAGGTTGATGAAGTCCACCAGACGACCATGGTGCTTGAGGTAGTTGACGAACGAGTACGGGCTGGTCGGATTGCGCAGGGTCACCAGATCCTTGAGGAAGGAAATCTGCAACTCGCTCTGGGTCGACAGGGTGTTGCCGTGCCAGCTGTAGTTGGGTTGTTTGTCGAGAAACAGAACATCCAGTTCCCCCTGGGTCGGGCCGCGCTCTTGCAGAGCGATGGCCAGCGCCAGGTTCGAAGGGCCGAAACCGACGCCGATCAGGTCGTGAACGATGGGCGATGCAATTGCCTGTGTCATTTCCAGTGTCCTCTGGACGAAAAGCCTGAGTGACCTGACCGGCCTTGAGCAGGACAGCAGATCGTCTGTTGAGTAGGAACGAGGACAGTGAAATAAAATTTAACGACGACGGCTCAATGGGCGTCCCATTGTTTGATGCGCAGGCGGCAATGCTTCATGGCGTTGACGATGTGCTTTTCCACCAGAGCCTTGGAAATCCCTAGGTGTTCGGCAATCTCCGGGTGCGACAGACCTTCGATCTTGCGCAGCAGAAAACTTTCGCGGCACAGCGGCGAAAGTTCTGCCAAGGCACGCTGGAGCATCTCCAGTCGCTGGCCGTGATCGAAGGTGTTGTGGGGGGACGGGGTGAAATAGCGCTCTTCGCTGTCGAGCACTTCCAGCGATTCGACCTGACGCAGGGCATTGCGCCGATGGTCGTCGATCACCAGATTCAAGGCTGTGCGATAGAGAAATGCCCGAGGCTGCTCGATCGGCGTTTCGCTGGATCGCTCCAGCACCCGCAGATAAGCGTCATGCACCACGTCTTCGGCCACCTGACGGTTGCCGAGCCTGGCGTTCAGGAAACACACCAACTCGCGATAGTAGTTTTCCAACATGATTCCCCGCCGCAGCGTGCGGTTTCGATCCTTGAGCCAGATCCGCGACTGTCGAAACAGGCAGTGGCACGGTAATGGCAATTTCAGGTGCGTAATTTATAGTAATTCTCATATAGATTTAAAGCGCTGTTTCGGTTTGCCCGACAAATTGTTCTCGCCTATACCTGTTACCGCGTTTTTCAGCGCTTAAATTCGCCGCCCCTTCTCTCGTTTAACCAACAGCCCTCCCGTGTCTGTCGTGCCCTGCGACAGCATTCGGCCGTGCCCGCTTGCGGTGCCCGCCGGATGACGGGCCGATTCACACTGGCCGGAACCCCGCATGAAACGTCCCCGCCCCGCCCGACGCGCCCTGCTCATCGCTCTTTGCCTGATCCCCGTGATTGCCGTTGCGGCGTGGCAAGTCCTGCCGCCCGGTCGCGATCAGTTCGCCACCGTTTCCGTCAGCCGTGGCGACATCGAAAGCAGCGTCACCGCGCTGGGCACGCTGCAGCCGCGGCGCTATGTGGACGTCGGCGCCCAGGCGTCGGGGCAGATCCAGAAAATCCATGTCGAGGTCGGTGATGTGGTCAAAGAAGGCCAGTTGCTGGTGGAAATCGACCCGTCCACGCAAAAGGCCAAACTCGACGCCGGGCGCTTCTCCATTGAAAACCTAAAGGCGCAATTGCAGGAGCAAAAAGCCCAGCACGAACTGGCGCAGCAGAAATACCAGCGTCAGCAGAATCTCGCCGCCGGCGGCGCCACCCGCGAAGAAGACGTGCAGACCGCCCGCGCCGAACTGAAAGCCACCCAGGCGCGCATCGACATGTTCCAGGCCCAGATTCGTCAGGCCGAAGCCAGCCTGCGCAGCGATCAGGCCGAACTCGGCTACACCCGCATCTACGCGCCGATGGCCGGCACGGTGGTCGCCCTCGATGCCCGCGAAGGCCAGACCCTCAACGCCCAGCAGCAGACGCCGCTGATCCTGCGCATCGCCAAACTGTCGCCGATGACCGTGTGGGCCGAGGTCTCCGAAGCCGACATCGGCCACGTCAAACCCGGCATGACCGCCTACTTCACCACCCTCAGCGGCGGCAACCGGCGCTGGAGCAGCACCGTGCGGCAGATCCTGCCGGTCCCGCCAAAACCGCTGGACCAGACCAGCCAGGGCGGCGGCAGCCCCGCCAGCTCCAGCAAAAGCGGCAGTGCCCGGGTGGTGCTGTACACCGTGCTGCTGGACGTCGACAACGCCGACAACGCGCTGATGGCGGAAATGACCACGCAAGTCTTCTTCGTCGCTAACCAAGCGCAAAACGTGCTCACCGCACCGGTTGCCGCGCTGCAGGGCAGCACCACCGCCAACGTGCAGACCGCGCAGGTAATCGCCGCCAACGGCAAGATCGAAACCCGCGAAGTGCGCACCGGCATCAGCGACCGCTTGAAAGTGCAGATTCTCGAAGGCCTCAACGAGGGCGATCACCTGGTGATCGGCCCGGCCACCGGCAGCGGAGGTTGAATGCAAACGCCTCTGATCGACCTGCAGGACATCCGCAAATCCTACGGCGGCGGTGACGCGCCCGAGGTTCATGTCCTGCGCGGTATCGACCTGTCGATCCACGCCGGCGAATTCGTGGCAATCGTCGGCGCCTCCGGCTCCGGCAAGTCGACGCTGATGAACATCCTCGGCTGCCTCGACCGGCCGACCACCGGCGAGTACCGCTTCGCCGGGGAAAACGTCGCCGGCCTGGACACCGACGAACTGGCCTGGCTACGCCGCGAGGCCTTTGGTTTCGTGTTCCAGGGTTATCACCTGATTCCGTCCGGCTCGGCCCAGGAAAACGTCGAGATGCCGGCGATCTACGCCGGCACACCCGCCGCCGAGCGCCATGCTCGTGCCGCCGCCCTGCTCGACCGCCTCGGCCTGGCCTCGCGCACCGGCAACCGTCCACATCAACTTTCCGGCGGCCAGCAACAACGGGTGTCGATTGCCCGGGCCTTGATGAACGGCGGGCACATCATTCTCGCCGACGAGCCCACCGGCGCCCTCGACAGTCACAGCGGCAAGGAAGTCATGGCGCTGCTCGACGAGCTGGCGAGCCAGGGCCATGTGGTGATTCTGATCACCCACGACCGCGAAGTGGCTGCGCGAGCCAAACGCATCATCGAAATCAGCGACGGCCTGATCGTCAGCGACAGCGCCCGCCATAACCCCGAGGCCCAGACCAGCGCCAACCCCGGCGCCTTGCAAGCCGTGGATCTGCGCAAGCGCCTGACTGAAGGCGCCGAAGCGACAGGCGCCTGGAAAGGCGAACTGATCGACGCACTGCACGCCGCCTGGCGAGTGATGTGGATCAACCGCTTCCGCACCGCGCTGACCCTGTTGGGGATCATCATTGGCGTGGCCTCGGTGGTGGTCATGCTCGCGATCGGCGAAGGCAGCAAGCGCCAGGTCATGGCGCAAATGGGCGCCTTCGGCTCGAACATCATTTACCTCAGCGGCTCGTCACCCAACCCGCGCACACCGCAAGGCATCGTCACCCTCGATGACGTGGCGGCACTGGCCAGCCTGCCGCAGGTCATGCGGATCATGCCGGTCAACGGCGCCGAGGCCGGTGTGCGTTTCGGCAATGCCGACTACTTGAGTTACGTCGGCGGCAACGACACCAACTTCCCGGCGATCTTCAACTGGCCCGTGGTGCAGGGCAGTTATTTCACGGAGGCCGATGAACGCAATGCCGCAGCGGTCGCAGTGATCGGCCACAAGGTTCGCACCAAATTGCTCAAGGATGTTGCCAACCCCATCGGCCAGTACATCCTGATCGAGAACGTGCCGTTCCAGGTGGTCGGCGTGCTGGCGGAGAAAGGCGCCAGCTCCGGCGACTCCGACAGCGACAACCGCATCGCCGTGCCCTACTCCGCCGCCAGCGTCCGTCTGTTCGGCACGCGCAATCCGGAATACGTGGCGATCGCCGCCGCCGATGCGCGCAAGGTCAAGGAAGCCGAACACGCCATCGAGCAACTGATGCTGCGCCTGCACAACGGCAAGAAGGATTTCGAACTGACCAACAACGCCGCGATGATCCAGGCCGAAGCCCGCACGCAAAACACCCTGTCGCTGATGCTCGGCTCGATTGCCGCGATTTCGCTGCTGGTGGGCGGTATCGGCGTGATGAACATCATGCTGATGACCGTGCGCGAACGCACCCGCGAGATCGGGATTCGCATGGCTACCGGTGCCCGTCAGCGCGACATCCTGCGCCAGTTCCTCACCGAAGCGGTGATGCTCTCGGTGGTCGGCGGGATCGCCGGCATCGCCCTGGCGCTGATCGTCGGCGGCGTGCTGATTCTCAGCGAAGTCGCCGTGGCGTTTTCCTTGATGGCGGTGCTCGGTGCCTTTGGCTGCGCCCTTGTGACCGGTGTTGTCTTCGGCTTCATGCCGGCCCGCAAAGCCGCCCGACTCGACCCGGTGACGGCCCTTACCAGTGAATGATCGATCTATGAAATCGCGCCTCAGCCTGTTGACCGTGTGCCTGATGCTCAGCGCCTGCGGCAATCCCGTCCAGCGTCCCGACAGCGGCTTGCAGCCACCGGCGACCTGGCAATCGCCCCACGGCGCCAGCGTCGCCCGCATCGATCCGCAATGGTGGAAGCAGTTCGGCAGCCCCGAACTCGACCGCCTGATCGAACAGGCCCGCCTCGGCAGTTTCGACCTCGCGGCCGCCATGGCGCGGGTACGTCAGGCCCAGGCCGGCACCGTGATTGCCGGCGGCTCGCAGTTGCCTGAAGTGAAAGCCGGGGCCAATGCCAATCGGCAGAAATTGCTGCGCGGCAACGGCTACAGCCAGCTCGACGCCGACAACAGCAACAAGGCCGTGGACTATTTCGACGCCAGCCTGACCGCTACTTACGAAATCGATTTCTGGGGTGGCAAACGTGCCTCCCGCGACAGTGCCCAGTTTGCCCTGCAAGCCAGCGAGTTCGATCGGGCGACCGTGGAACTGACCTTGCTCAGCGGCGTGGCCAACACCTATGCGCAGGCCTTGTCCCTGCGCGAGCAAAGTCGTATCGCCGAGCTGAACCTGGCGAACGCGCAGAACGTGCTGAAGCTGGTGCAGACCCGCTTCGATTCAGGCTCGGCCACCGCGCTGGAGCTGGCCCAGCAGAAAAGCCTGGTGGCCGCGCAACAACGGCAATTGCCGCTGGTGCAACAACAGGCCCAGGACGCTTTGATCAGCCTCGCAGCCCTGCTCGGCCGGCCGGTGCAGGATCTGCAAACCGGCGCGGAGCCGTTCGACCGACTGCAATGGCCGACCATCGCCGCCGGCGTGCCTAGCGACCTGCTCAGCCACCGCCCGGACATCGCCCGCGCCGAGGCGCAACTGGCGGCGGCCGAAGCCGACGTCAAGGTCGCCCGCGCCGCCATGCTGCCGAGCGTGACCCTGTCTGCCCAGCTCGGCTCCGGCGCCAATCAGTTCGACGACATCATCCGCAGCCCCTTCTACAACCTCACCGCCGGACTGCTCGCCCCCGTCTTCAACAACGGGCGACTGAGTGCCGAGCGCGACAAGGCCAGGGCCCGTCAGGAAGAACTGCTGGAAACCTATCGCGCCGCCATCATCAACGGTTTCGCCGACGTCGAAAAAGCCTTGAACAGCATTCGCGGGCTCGACGCGCAGCGGCAGTGGCAAAGTGAAGAGTTGAATCAGGCGCAGACCGCGTTCGACATCGCTCAGAGCCGCTATCAGGCGGGTGCCGAAGACTTGCTGACGGTGCTGGAAACCCAGCGCACGCTGTATGCGGCGCAGGATCTGAATGTGCAACTGCGTCTTTCGCGATTGCAGGCGAGTATCGGCTTGTACAAGGCACTGGGCGGTGGGTGGCAGGCGCTGTAATCGCAGCGGACTCAAGACCGCTTTCGCGAGCAAGCTCGCTCCCACGGTGACCGCATTCCATCTGAATGGACACGATCACTGTGGGAGCGAGCTTGCTACTTTGGGCGATCCAGCGAACGACAACGCGGTCCTCAGACCGCGTCGGTTTTGGCCTTCAGATTGCGCGCATACCACGGCCGCTTCGGCACTCGCCGGAACAATCCTTCCAGCTTCTTCTCATCCGAACCGAACACGATTCGCAGCGCCAGCTTCATGACTTCCGGATCCATCTCGACCGACTTGCCGACCTGCAACCCCGGCGTAGTGCTGCAACCGTGAGTCGTCGGGCCAAGCCACGGGTCAGCGACTTCGACCCAACGCCCAGGCGCAAACCATTTCACACCATTGACTTCAAGCCGCGTGACCTGACCCGGATGGAAACGCTCGTGGGCGCGGAACCAGTCTTCCACGCGGTCATCGATCCAGCCGTGGAAATGCCAGAACACCGGGTTCACATGAGATGAAAACGGATCGCCGAGGAAGTCGTTTTCCGGGGCGAACCAGCGTGCGGCAAAATCGTCCAGATCCCGGGCCAGCGGCACCGGCTGACCGTTGGACGGATCGCGCGGCACCGAAGCCCAGCGCATGTGCAGCCAGTCGTGCAGCCCCAGCTCGACTTCGGAGCCGAACTGACCGAGGGTCATCTTCGACAGATACTGTGGATCGCGGTACTGCGACTCCCAGACCTCGAAGTTGCTCTGATAGGTCTCGGCAGTCTTGATGTCGCTGACCCACTGGCTGAATTCATCGTCGCCATCGGCCAGCCAGGTCGGCGGCAGCGCGGTGCCGTCGTGATTATCGAAATAGCGGGCAAAACCCTGACGGTCGCGCACCAGTTCCGGCTGCGGCAGCGGGAAGAACTCCCACGACGGCAGATCCTGCAGCGAACGCGCCGTCCCGAGCATGTGCCGGTGCATGAAAAAGAAATCGATGCCTGAACCGTTGCGGTCCTTGCGCTTGCCCCGGGCGTCACGCTCCTGATCGCGGGGGCCGGGCTGCCAGCCGAGGCCGCGTATGGCGTTGCGTTTGTCCTCGGACAGGGTGTGCCATTTGTCCCGCGTCGCGTGCCACACCTGGTGGAACAGTCGATGCTCGGGCGACACCAGCCAGGCCAGCAAAGGCCCATTCAGCGGTGTGCGCTGACGGGCTTCGGGGAACAGGCATTTGACCGCGATGAAGCGGTGATCCTGCGCCGGCAAGGCCAGCGCGCGATCGAGGCGCTGGACACTGCCACTGAGGGTGCCGCTGCCGGCGTTGCCGAAATCCGCCCAGACCTCGTCGAGGATCATGTTCAGTTCGTAGTCGACGCTGCCGCCGGTGCCCAACAGGCGCCAGCTGAGCTTCGAAGCCTCGGCCCCGGCAAGATCGCCGAGTATTCGGTAACGAGGTGTGTCGGCAGAGCGCAGACGCTCCGGCGTGTCGAGAAAACCGCACACGCCCCGGCCTTTCTGACCGATGTCGATGAACACTTCCAGGCCCTGGGCCGGCAAGCCGTCCAGGCCCGCGTCACGCCCGACGAAGCGGATCTTCCAGACCCCGCGCAACGCATTCGCCAGGCGTTGCCCGGCCACGTCGGCGACATCGAAAGACGCCTCACCGGGGGTGATCGTCGGGTCGGGCTTCGTCCATTCGCGATGCCCGAAATAAGCTGCAGGTACGGCAGCGCCGGTCAGCGCCAGGCCTGCCATGAACCATCGTCGAGAAATCCTCATTGCCCTACCTGTGTTCAGCCCTGAAGCAGGCTTTATCCAAGCTAGAACGTTTGCTGAGCGAACAAATTTAAGCGCCCTCGAGGCGGACTAATTTTCTCCCGCGCCCGCTCGTTCTTCCCAGATAGCAAAGGCCTCTGTGCCTGCACCTCGACGGCGAACCTGACTGAGATGGCAATGACAAAACCACGTTCGAAAAAGGCTCTTTACATCGGCCTGCCGCTGGCCCTGGCGATCAGCGCCGGTGCCGGTTTCGCGGTCTGGGATATCTGGTTCAAGGACAATCCCGGCTACCCTCGCAAAGTCATGCAGCAGGCCGAAGAGCTGCACGAACACATGCTCTCGTTCGACAGCCACATCACCATCACCCAGAATTTCGGCACCACCGGCCACGAAGTCGACAAGGACGGCAGCGACCAGTTCGACCTGGTCAAGGCCAATCGCGGACGCCTGTCCGGCGCGGCACTGACGATCTTCGGCTGGCCGGAAATCTGGAACGGCGCCAATGCCCCGCACAAGCCCACCGCCGGCTTCGTCGACGAGGCGCGCAACCAGCAGGAAATCCGCTACAAGATTATTTCCGGCATGGTCCGCGACTTCCCCAACCAGGTCGGCATCGCCTACACCGCCGACGACTTCCGGCGCCTGCACGGCGAAGGCAAGTTCGCGATCTTCATCAGTATGCTCAACGCCTACCCGCTGGGCCACGACCTGAACCTGCTGGACCTGTGGACGGCGCGCGGCATGCGCATGTTCGGCTTCAGTTACATCGGCAATAACGACTGGGCCGACTCGTCGCGCCCGCTGCCGTTCTTCAATGATTCGCCGGACGCCCTCGACGGTCTTTCGGACCTGGGCAAGCAAGCGGTGAAACGCCTGAACGACCTGGGCGTGATCATCGACGTGTCGCAGATGTCGACCAAGGCCCTGGAGCAGGTCGCGCAACTGAGCCGCACCCCGCTGGTGGCGTCGCACTCGGCGCCGCGCGCCATGGTCGATATCCCGCGCAACCTCAGCGACAAGGAAATGCAGCTGATCAAAAACAGCGGTGGCGTGGTGCAGATCGTCGGCTTCTCGCAATACCTGCGACCGCTGACCCAAGGCACTCAGGACAAGCTGAATGAACTGCGCAAACGCTACGATCTGCCGCCGCTGCCGAACCTGGCCGTGGCCCTGATGCCGGGCGATCCGATCATCTCGGCGTGGTCGGAGCAGAAGTTCGGCGAATACGCCGGCCAGCTCTACGCAATCCTCGAAGGCGAACCCAAGGCCAGCCTCAAGGACCTGGGCGACGCCATCGATTACACGGTCAGAAAGATCGGTATCGACCACGTCGGCATCAGCTCGGACTTCAACGAAGGTGGCGGCGTCAAAGGCTGGGAGAACGTCAGTGAGATTCGCAACGTGACCGCTGAACTGCTGTCGCGCGGTTACACCGAAGCCGATATCGCCAAGCTCTGGGGCGGCAACTTCCTGCGGGTCTGGGACCAGGTGGAGAAATCCGCCAAACCGGCACTGGCCACTGCCCGGGAAGCCGCCAAGCCATGAGCAACCGTCGCGACTTTCTCAAGCAGGCCGGGATCCTCGCCGCCGCATTGCCATTGGGTGCGAGCCTGCCGAACATCGCCAACGCTTCGACCGCCGCCGCCTCGCTGCCACGCAACAAGTGGGCGCAGTTGCAGCAATTGTTCGATCAGGATCCGTCGTGGCTGCACTTCTCCAACTTCCTGATCACCACCCACCCGCGCCCGGTGCGCGAGGCGATCGAAATGCACCGCGCCGCCCTCGACAAGAACCCCGGGCTGGCGATGGACTGGGACCACGGCGTCACCGAAAAACGCGAGGAAGCCGTGCGCGTGCTGGCCGGCCAATACGTGCAGGCCGATGCCCGGCAGATTGCGCTCACCGGCAGCACCACCGAAGGCCTGGCGATGATTTACGGCGGCGTGCAGGTGCGCGCCGATCAGGAAATCCTCACCACGGCCCACGAGCATTACGCAACGCACACCATTCTCGAATTGCGCACCCAGCGCGACGGCACGAAGGTGCGCAAGATCCGTCTGTTCAAGGATCCTTACCGGATCAGCAAAGACGAAATCCTGACCAGCATCGACCGCGCCATCCGCCCCGAAACCCGCGTGCTGGGCATGTGCTGGGTGCATTCGGGCAGCGGCGTGAAACTGCCGCTCGCCGACATCGGTGCGCTGGTCGACAAACACAACCGCGGACGCAGCGAAGCCGACCGGATCATCTACGTGGTGGACGGCGTGCACGGTTTCGGTGTGGAAGACATGAGCTTCCCAGCCATGAACTGCGACTTCTTCATCGCCGGCACCCACAAATGGATGTTCGGCCCGCGCGGCACCGGGATCGTGGTCAGCCGCACGCCGGAAGTGAAATACGTCACGCCGATCATCCCGACGTTTTCCGAGGCCGAGCACTTCTCCACCACCATGACCCCGGGCGGTTATCACGCTTTCGAACACCGCTGGGCACTGACCGAGGCGTTCAAGTTGCACCTGCAACTGGGCAAGGCCGACGTGCAGGCGCGCATTCATGAACTCAACAGCTACCTGAAAAAACGCCTGCTGCAACGTCCGCAGATCGAGCTGGTCACGCCGTTGAGCCCTGAGTTTTCCGCCGGCTTCACCTTCTTCCGGGTCACTGGCAAGAACAGCGACAAGATCGCCGCGCACCTGATGGCCAACAAAGTCGTGGCTGACGCCGTCGAGCGCGATGTCGGGCCAGTGATCCGCACCGCGCCGGGCCTGCTCAACGACGAAGCCCAGATCGACCGCCTGCTGGCCGTGCTGGATCAGGCGCTGTGAGCCGAACCTTTTTCCTTTTGACGAGACTCGAAATGAACAGTGAACTGCCTCGTTTTGCCTTGAAAAGCCTGTCGGCGCTGACGCTCGCCGCCCTCGCCGCCTGCCTGCTGCCGACCACCGCCCAGGCTGCCACCCCACCGGCACCGGGCAAGGTGTTCAAGGACTGCAAGGACTGTCCGGAAATGGTCGTGCTGCCCACCGGCACGTTCACCATGGGCACGCCTGAAGACGAAGTCGGTCGCGAGCCCGACGAAGGCCCGATGCACCCGGTGACCTTCGCCAAACCACTGGCGATCAGCCGTTTCCAGGTGCTCAAGGGCGAATGGTTTGCCTACCTCAAGGACACCGGTTACGTCATGCCCGACGGCGATACCCGCCCGGGCCGCGCGTGCAAGGCCGGGATCCCGGATTACGCCGGCAGCGACCCGCGCAAGCAGTACACCGACAAGCACCCGGCAGTGTGCATGGACTTCGCCGAGGCCAACGCCTACGTGGCCTGGCTGTCGAAAAAGACCGGCAAGCAGTACCGCCTGGTCAGTGAGTCCCTGCGCGAATACGCCGCCCGTGGCGGCACCACCGGGCCGTTCCCCTTCCCGTTCGATGAGGGCAAGGAATACAGCATCGCCAAGCACGCCAATACCTACGGTGCGGCCGATGGCTACAACTTCACCGCGCCGGCCGGCAGCTTCCCGCCCAACGCCTTCGGTGTGTACGACATGCACGGCAACGTCTACGAATGGACCGCCGATTGCTACAACGAAAACTACGAAGGCGCGCCGAGTGACGGCAGTGCGTGGGAGACCGGCAAGTGCCAGTTCAAGCGCATTCGCGGCAACGACTGGGGCGAAGCGCCGGTGTTCTCCCGCTCCGGCAACCGCAATGCGCTGGTGCCGACCGAGCGTGGCGACTGGATCGGTTTTCGCGTGGCGCGCGACCTGTAATCCCGAGCACCGCAGCGGCAACCGCCGCTCGCTCGTCGCTTGAGTCCTCGAGAAACCCGCGGGCGGCTAAATCGCTGCCCGCGGGTTTCGTCTTTTAACCAGCCCTACCCTTGAACCAATGCCTTGACCGGCACCAAAAGCGGAAACCTCCATGACCACAAAATCGCGCGGAGCCATCAGTGAAGTCCTCGGCCTGCTCAAGCCTTACCGGGTCGTCGTGGCGCTGTCGATCCTGCTCGGCATGCTCGGTGGCGTCAGCGTCACCGCCCTGCTGGCGACCATCAACAAAGCCCTGAACGGCGCCGGCAGCCCTTCGGCCACGGTATTGGCGACGTTTGCCGGCCTCTGCGCCTTTGCCCTGTTGACCTCGATTCTGTCGGACATCGGCACCAACCACGTCGGCCAGCACATCATTGCCGGGCTGCGTAAATCCCTGGGTGAAAAGGTCCTGCTGGCGCCCATCGAACAGATTGAACGGTTCCGCAGCCACCGCCTGATTCCGGTGCTGACCCACGACGTCGACACGGTCAGCGATTTCGCCTTTTCCTTCGCGCCGCTGGCCATCGCCTTTACCGTGACGCTCGGTTGCCTGGGCTATCTGGCGTTCCTGTCGCTGCCGATGTTCATCCTGCTGCTGGTGGCCCTGGTGGTCGGTATCGCGGTGCAATACGTCGCCCGCAACAAAGGCATCAAAGGCTTCGAAACCGCTCGCGAAGCCGAAGATGAGCTGCAAAAGCACTACAGCGCGATTGCCGCCGGCGCCAAGGAGTTGCGCATTCATCGGCCGCGTCGCCAGCGCATGTTCAGCCAGCGCATCGAAGGCACCGCCGATTTCATCTGCCGGACCCACATTCGTTCGGTCAACATTTTCGTGATGGCCAAGACGTTCGGCTCGATGCTGTTTTTCGTGGTCATCGGCCTGGTGCTGGCGCTCCAGTCCTTGTGGCTGGGCACTGACAAAGCGGTGCTCAGCGGTTTCGTGCTGGTGCTGCTGTACATGAAAGGCCCGCTGGAATACCTGATCACCACCCTGCCGGTGATCAGCCGCGCGAACATCGCGTTCAAGCGCATCAACGATCTGGCGGAGCAATTTTCCTCGCCGGAGCCGCACCTGCTGTTGAGCGAATCCGCGCCGGTGAGCAAAACCCCGGTCCAGCAGTTGCAAATGCACAACGTGCATTACGCCTTTCCACCGGTCAAAGGCAGCGCCGCCTTCGAACTGGGCCCGGTCAATCTGAACATCGCTCAGGGCGACATCGTGTTCATCGTCGGCGAGAACGGCGGTGGCAAGACCACCCTGATCAAATTGCTGCTGGGGCTGTATGCGCCACAGCGCGGTGAAGTCCTGCTCAACGGTCAGGTGGTCGATGCCCGGGCCCGCGATGACTACCGCCAGCTGTTCACCACGATTTTTGCCGACTACTACCTGTTCGATGAGCTGGTACAGGGCGATCAACAGGTTCCTGCCGATGCCGGCCGTTATCTGGAGCGCCTGGAAATCGCCCACAAGGTGAGCATTCAGGACGGCGTGTTCAGCACCACCGATCTGTCCACCGGCCAGCGCAAGCGTCTGGCACTGATCAACGCCTGGCTGGAGGAACGTCCGGTGCTGGTGTTCGACGAATGGGCCGCCGACCAGGACCCGGCGTTCCGGCGGATCTTCTACACCGAGTTGCTGCCGGAACTGAAACAGATGGGCAAGACGATCATCGTGATCTCCCACGACGACCGCTATTTCGACGTCGCCGATCAACTGGTGCGCATGGAGGGTGGCCGGGTCGTCACCCACAAAAAGCCCCTCGAAACCGCCTGAGCGAAAGCGCCCTTTCAGCCGACAGCGCCTGTGCGCTGTCGGCCTTCTACCTGAATGTTTATCGCCGTGGACCCGACTGTCGGCAACGCCGTCAGCGACCACGGCGCTGCCAACCACGAGAGACCGATGAACGACTTACTCGATGATGAAGTGCTGGCGCTGCTGATGGCTGATGCCGGCGTGCAACTTCAAGGCATCCCGGCCCGCCTCCACCCGGTTCCGGCGCCGCTCTCCTTCGCCCAGCAGCGCTTGTGGTTCGTGCAACAGCTGACGCCCGACAGTGCCGCCTACAACCTGCCCCGCGCCGTGCGCCTGAGCGGCGTTGTGCAAGCCCGGCATCTGCAAGCGGCACTGAACAAAATCATCGCACGCCACGACGTGCTGCGCAGCGCGATCGTCGAGATCGACGGCGGGGCGATGCAGGTCGTCGATGAACACGCGACACTCAAACTGGCCTTCGAAGACCTGCGCCATCTGAGCGCCGAAACACGCGACCCCGAACTTGCCCGACGCATCGCCGTCGAGGCCGGTCTGCCCTTCGATCTGAAAACCGCGCCGCTGATGCGCGCAACGCTGCTGCAGACCGCCGACACTGAACACCTGCTGCTGATGAACATGCACCACATCGCCTCCGATGCCTGGTCCAACGCCATTCTCATGCAGGACCTGATGCAGGCCTATGAACAGGTCGTGGCGGGCGATTCGTCGCCGCTGCGCCGACCGGCCATCCAGTACGCCGACTACGCCAACTGGCAACGCGGCGAATACCTCGACAGCGCCGCGTGTGCCGCCAGTGCCGACTATTGGCGCAACTACCTCGGGCAGACCCTGCCGCCGCTGGAACTGCCGACCGACTTTCCTCGTCACGAGCAGCAGACCCACCCGGCCGGCAAACACGACTTCAGCCTGCCGACGGCACTGACACAGAATTTGAACCGCTTCTGCCAACAGTGGGGACTGACACCGTTTGTGGTGGCGCTCGGTGCCTGGCAATTGCTGTTGAGCCGCTACAGCAACCAGCAGGACTTCACGGTCGGCGTGCCGAATGCGAGCCGCAATCGCAGCGAAACCCAGGAGCTGGTGGGCTTTTTTGTCAGCGCCCAGGTCTACCGCGTGCGCATCGATCCACAGCTGCCGTGCCAGGATTTTCTCCAGCGCCTGCGCCGCGAAACCCTCGCCGCGCTGGATCATGCCGACTACCCGCTGGAGCTGAGCTTCGACGACCTGCAACTGCGGGCGAACGGGCAGATCAACCCGCTGTTTCAAACGCTGTTCAACTGGCGCACCGAGGTCTCCGGCGAGGGCCCGCTGATGCTGGGCGACCTTGCGCTGGACTTCCTTCCGGCGGACACGACCCAGGCCAAATTCGACCTGTCGCTGGACATCGCCTATTCGCTGGAGCGCATCGACGCCAGCCTCGAATACAGCCGCGACCTGTACACCCCCGCGACCCTCGAACGGCTGGCCGGTCACTGGCAGAACCTGCTGCACGCGATCACCGAAGATCCGCGCCGCGCGCTGAGCGAACTGCCGCTGCTGAGCCGCGATGAACGCCGCGTGCAGCTCGAACAATGGAACCCGCCCGCCTCGGCCTTGCCCGACGAAGGCGTACACCAGTTGTTCGAGCGTCAGGCGCTGGCCACACCGGACGCGGTGGCGCTGATCGTCAATGACCTGCACGTGAGTTATGCCCGGCTCAATTCGGCGGCCAATCGACTGGCGAACACCCTGATCGCCTGCGCCGTCGGCCCGGAAGTCCGCGTGGGCATCGCCGTCGAGCGCTCGGCGCACATGATCATCAGCCTGCTGGCGGTGCTCAAGGCCGGCGGTGTCTATGTCCCGCTCGACCCCGACTACCCGCAGGAACGCCTGACCTGGATGATCGAAGACAGCGGCCTGGATGTATTGCTGACGCAGGATTCGCTGCTTGAGCGCCTGCCGTCGCCGTCATCGGTCAAGGTGGTGTGCGTCGATGAGGTTGATCCTCTCGATGACCGACCTGTCGACAACCCGCCCTGCCGCACTTTCGCCAGCAATCTGGCGTACGTGATGTTCACCTCGGGCTCCACCGGTCGCCCGAAAGGCGTGGGCATCACTCACGGCGCCCTGACCCGTCACGCGCAAATCGGTCGGGAGTTCCACGGTCTGACGCCTGCCGACCGTTTGCTGCAGTACGGCACGTTCAATTTCGATGCGTTTGTCGATCAGCTCTACCCGGCGCTGATTTGCGGCGCTTCGGTGGTGCTGCGCGGGCAGGACATCTGGGACAGCGAAACCTGGTATCAGCAGCTGCTGGAGAAAAAATTCACCGTCAGCGAACTGACCACGACGTACTGGAACTTGCTGGCCAAGGACTTCGCGGCCGCCGGCCCACGGGACTACGGATCGCTGCGTCAGGTGGTGGTCGGCGGCGAAGCCATGCCACCGGAAGCGGTCGCGGCCTGGGGCCAGGCCGGTCTCGGTCACGTGCGTCTGCTCAATGTCTACGGCCCGACGGAAGCGACCGTCGACTCCACGCTGCTCGATTGCAGCGACTACGTCACCGGGCGCACGCCCCTGCCCAAAGCCATGCCGATTGGTCGACCGCTGGCCGGTCGTGCCGTGTACCTGCTCGACAGCGGCGGTCAGCCGGTGCCCGTCGGCACCGTGGGCGAACTGATGATTGCCGGCGACCTGCTCGCGCGGGGCTATTTCAATCGACCGGAGCTGACCGCCGAACGCTTCATCCCGGACCCGTTCAGCAACCGGGGCGGACGCCTCTATCGCACCGGCGATCTGGCCCGCTATGGCGCCGACGGCGTGATCGAATATGTCGGGCGCCTCGACCACCAGGTGAAAATCCGCGGTTTCCGCATCGAGCTCGGCGAAATCGAGTCCTGCCTGCTGCAATGGCCAGCCGTACGTGAAGTTGTGGTCATCGCCCACGAAGGCGCGACCGGCACGCAGTTGATCGGCTATGTCGTGCCGCGTGCGAGCGAGCCACCCGAGGACGAACTGCGCGAAGCCCTCAAGGCAGAATTGAAGGTGCGCCTGCCCAACTACATGGTCCCTGCTCACCTGATGGTACTGAGTGCATTGCCACTAAGCCCCAACGGCAAACTGGATCGCAAGGCTCTGCCACTGCCCGATCTGCATCAGACGCAGCGGCCGTTCCGTGCGCCGCAAACGCCCCTCGAAACAGCGCTGGCCGAACTCTGGCAGGAGGCGCTGCATGTCGAGCGCGTGAGCCTGGACGACAATTTCTTCGAGCTGGGCGGCCATTCGATTCTGGCCATTCAGTTCATTTCCGCCTTGAACGCGCGTCTGGGGATCAAACTGGCCCTGCAACAAATGCTCGCGCACCCCACGGTCGAAGTGCTGGCCCGGTTCATCGGCATGGAACATCAACAGCAGGTGCAATGCGTGGTCGAACTGACTGGCGCCACGTCAACCGCCACACCGCTGTTCTGCCTGCACCCGAGCGGCGGCATCGTCTTCTGTTATCAGCCGCTGGCCAAGCGTCTGAGCAAGCACGCTCGCACCTTCGGCATCATGCACAAAGGCTTCGCCGACAAGGACGCCAGCACCCAGACCTGGCCCGAGATGATTGCCGAATACACCGAACAGATTGTCGAAAAACACCCCGACGGCCCCTATCGCCTGATGGGTTGGTCGCTGGGTGGCGCGATCGCCATGGACGTGGCTGCTGCACTGGAGCACCAGGGCAAACAGGTGACGTTCCTGGGGCTGGTCGACACCACGCTGCCGGAAAGCATCTTCCCTGCGGATCTGCCACGCAAACCGCTGGAGGAAGACAGCCCCGAGTACCTCAGCGCAGACAACGAACTGTCCGTTGCCGTGGAAATGTTCAGCCTGATGTTTGCCCATCTGGAAGAGCCGGCGGCGCGTTACATCGCCGAGAACCCGACAACCAGCCTCAAGGCCTTTTATCAGTGGGCCAGCCAGCAGGCCGCCACCGACGAACAGGAAATGATCGCCACCCTGGAGGCCATCAAGCAGGAAATCATGAACGCCCAGGCGTTCGACATCCACGAGCGGCTGGTCAAGAGTTTCGATGCGTTCTCGCTGCCAACCCTCAAGGTCAAGGCCAGCTGCTGGTGGTCGTTGCAGCACAAGACCCTGGAGCAAGTCCTGCACTCGGAGCAGGTGCTGCGCCAGTACAACCTCAGCGGACAGTTGCAAGGTTCCGTCCATTCGCCATTGCCGCACCGCAGCATGATCTATGGCGAAAGCCTGCTGGACTCGTTTGAATCCGTGCTCCTCGCCTGCGAGGGCGTGACGCGGGACTGACCCTTCGGCAACACTCAAAAAACGCAGACGCCTCGGCCTCTGCGTTTTTTCATGCCTGCTGTTTTGTTCGGGTGTGCCTTGTTTCAACAAGGTGCCGGCGAGAAACTCCGGGCATAAAAAAACCGGCCCACCCTCCTTGTTCAGGAGCGTGGGCCGGTTCGGCGCCCAGTCAGTGCATCAGAACTGCGGGGTGTACTTCACGGAGAACATCACGTTGCGTGGGTCACCGAAGTTGTTGTTACCACTGAGCTGGTTGTACGCCGCGTTTACGTAGTTCTTGTCGAACAGGTTATTCGCGTTGACCGCCAGACCGATCTCCGGCGTCAGCTGATAAGCGACACGGGCGTTCCACACGGTGTAACCCGCCACCTCGTAATTGCCTTCGTAGCCCAGGGTGTGGTTTTGAGCGGTGAAACCAAGCCCGGTGCTCAGACGGTTCAAATCACCGGTGAACTGGTAGTTACCCCACACGCGCAGCATGTGTTTCGGCGTCCAGGTGCTGAACGTGCGACCTTCCATGTCCGGGTCGTCGAGGTACTTGGTGGTGTTGTAGGTGTAACCGGCAAACAGTTGCAGGTTGTCGGTCACAGCACCACTGATCTCGGCGTCCAGACCCTGGCTGCGCACTTTGCCCGCCGCCGTGGAGCAGTACCAGCCGTCACATTCCATGCCGCCGGAAACATCATCGACCGCACGGTTTTTCTGGTCGTAGCGGAACAGCGCCAGGGAGGTGTTGACCCGGCCATCCATCAGCTCGCCCTTGAGGCCGATTTCGTAGTTGCTGCCGATGATCGGCTTGAGCATCGAGCCATTGGCATCGCGCACCGTCTGCGGCTGGAACACGTCGGTGTAGCTGGCATACACCGCCCACTCGCGGCTCAGGTCATAGACGATACCGGCGTAAGGGGTGACTTCCCCGGTTTCGTTCGATTTGCTCGGATCGGCGGTGACGTATTCATCGCTGAAGGCGGCACGGTTCTTGGATTTGTAGCTGAAGTCATACCAGCTGACACGCGAACCCAGCACCAGCGTCAGGTCATCGACCGGTTTGACGCGCCAGGTGCCGTACAGACCTTTCTGACGAATATCGTACTTGCTGTCGGTGGCACGGCCGCCGGCGGTGTTGAGCAGACTGTCGTAGCTGATGTCCGGACGATCGTTATTGACGTTGAAGATCGTGTCGGTGGCGTTGTTGTTGAAGGTACGGGCGAGCTGGTCATCCGTCTCCAGCTGGGAGTAGTTGCCGCCGATCATGACTTCCTGCTGCATCGACAAGGCTTCGAACTTGCCGGTGAGGTTCATGTCGAGACCGACCTTGGTGGAGTCGAAGTCGGTGATGAAGTCGGCGTACTGAATACCGCTGCCATCCGGCTTCAGACCGGCACCGGAGCTTTGCAGACGCTGGCTTTTCGACTCGTTGGTTTCGGTCATCTGCACGGCACCGACCTTGAACGCCCAATCGTCGTTGAAACGGTGTTCGAGATCAGCGTAAAGGGTGGTGACGTTGATCTGCGAGTGGTTCCATTTGGCACCGCCGTAGGTCGAACGCGAAACGTCCGGCATTCTGCCGTCGGCGTAACGCGGCAGGCCACGGATCATCGGACGCGACTCGGCCTCGGTGCGGCTGGCCGCCAGGCCCAGGGTGGTGTCTTCACTCAGGTCGAAGTCCAGCGAGCCGTACAGCGAGTGGGTCTTGCTCCATTCGTAGTCGACGAAGGAATCGCTCTGGTCTTCATCGGCAACGAGACGGCCACGGATAGTGCCGGCCTGGTTCAGCGGGCCGCCCGCGTCCAATTGCAGACCGTAGTGATCCCACGAGCCGGCCTTGCCGGTGATGCTCACGGTCGGTGCCGCCTGACCGCGCTTGCGCACCAGGTTGATGGCACCGCCAGGGCTGCCGGTTCCTTGCAACAGGCCGGATGCACCGCGCAGGATTTCCAGACGGTCGAAGAAGATCAGGTCCTGGGTCGCCCAGTTGCCCAGCGAGTAGGTGTTACGTGGAATCGGCACGCCGTCGTACTGCCAGTCGTCGATCTGGAAACCGCGCGACGACACGATAATGCCCTTGCCGACGCCCTGCAGGCCGACGATGCCAGTGGTCTGGTTCAGCGCGTCCTTGAGGTCGACCAGGTCCTGATCGTCCATCTGCTTGCGGGTCATCACGGTGACCGACTGCGGAATTTCCTTGAGGGTGTGAGTGCCCTTGCCGATCGTGACGGCGTTGGAGGTGTACGAGTTGCTGCCTTCGGTGGTTGCCCCGACCTGTTGCGCACTGATGTTGGTCGCGCCCAGTTCCAGACCCTGTGTGGCCGTGCCGCGCACCAGCATCAGGGTGTTGCCCTCGATGCTGTAACGCACGCCGGTGCCGCGGAGCAATTCGGCGATGGCGGTCTGCGGACTCATCTTGCCGCTGACGGCGTGGCTCTTGAGTCCGGCCATGTCGTCAGCGTTGTAGATCACTTGCTGGTTGGTCTGCTGACCGAACGCCTGCAATGCCTGTGGCAGCGATTGGGCCGGGATGTTGATGCTGACGTCTTCAGCCATCACTTGAGCGCTGAGCGGCAATACGCAGACCAGCCCCAGACCGGTCAACACTCGGCGCGAACGCAGGCCGCGGGACATGACGAGTGCCTTGAACAGAGGTTTCAACTCATGAATTGCTGACATCGTGCTCTCTATTATTGGTAGAAGTGGAAATCCATTGGGCCGAAGGGCCCGCCGCTGTCTGCACAAGTGAGCCGCGCACTCGATGGCCCTCGGGGCGATCTGTCAGTGCGCGGTCGACCGGCCCCTCCCCGGGCACGGTCATCTGGCTGGACAACGGCGAAATTTTTCGCTGAACAAATCCGGTGACCTGGCTGCCCTGCCCGACCCGATTTGCCCACATACCTTAGTAAGACGCAGCACCTCCAAAAAACCGGAATGAGTTTATTTATCATTAGCGCGAAAAGTTAAAAAAAAGGCCGACGCTGTTGGGCGACGGCCTTTTGTTTCATGCCATGTCAGCTGCCTTGCGCAGCCTTGGCGGCTTGCAGCTGCCGCGCCTGCTCGGCCAGGCGGGCCTTTTCCTCGGGGCTCATCGCGTCCATGCGCAGGCGTACCTGGGCCATTTTCTCCAACTGGCCCGGAGTGCTTTCCACCGCCCGCAACGTCATGGCCAGCGACGCCACGGTCGGATGATCGAAGACCAGCCCCGGATGAACTTCGCACTGCAGCAACTTGCGAATCCCGGCCACCAGCTTGATCACCAGCAACGAATGGCCACCGGCGGCAAAGAAATCGCGATCAACGCCCAGCCGCTCGAGCCCGAGCAACTGCGCCATGCGCGAGGCCAGCAATTGCTCGAGCGCATCGCGCGGTGCGACACCTTCGTCATCCGCCGCCCTGCCCGCCATTTGCTGCAATGCCCTGCGGTCGATCTTGCCGTTGGCCAACCGTGGGAAACGGTCGATCAGTTGCAGATGCTGCGGCACCATCACGCCGGGCAGACGAGCGCTCAGTTCGGCGCGCGCGGCGTCCAGCAACCCCGCCGACATACCCTGATGCGCGACGACAAAGGCCAGCAATCCCTGCTCGGCCGACGCGGCCGGCAGGACGAGCGCTTCGGCCACCGGCGCAAGGCGCAGCAACTCGGCTTCGATCTCCGCCAGTTCAATGCGGAACCCACGCACCTTGACCTGCTGATCGCGCCGACCGTGCAACTGAATGCCGCCGTCCACGCGATAGCGCGCCAGGTCGCCGCTGCGATACAGACGCTGCGCCGGATCAAACGGGCTCTGGATGAACGTCTGCTCATCAGCTTCGGCATTCAGGTAGCCACGGCACAACTGCGCACCACCCAGGTACAACTCGCCCAGCACACCGGCCGGCGCCAGACGCAACTGCGCGTCCAGCACGTAAACCTGGTTGTTGCCCAACACCTGAGTCAGCGCCGAACAATCGCCGGCAGCGCCGTGCAGATCCAGCGGATGAACCATGACCCCGACCGTCGCTTCGGTAGGACCGTAGTGGTTGAACACCCGGCAGTCGCTGCGCAACCGCGCAATGCGCTCGATCAGGGTCGGGGCAATCGGCTCGCCGCCGAGCACCAGGGTGCGCGGCAAGGTTGCCCGCTCGCTGTCGAGCAACGCGGCGAGGTGCGACGGCACGATCTTCAGGCAGTCGATCTGTTGTTGTTGCAGGTACTCGGCGAACAGCGCGCCGTCCTGCATCTGCTCATCGCTGGCAACGTGCAGCGTGGCCCCGTTGAACAACGCCCCGAACAACGCGGTGTTGCCCAGGTCCGCCGCCACCGTCGAGCTTAAACCGACGTTGCGGCACTGTTCCAGCCCCAGGGCCTGACTGGCCTGAGCCGTGTAGTTCAGCAGTTGCCGATGCTCGATCACCACGCCTTTCGGCACACCGGTAGAGCCGGAGGTAAACAGCACATACGCGATGTCGTGGCCTTGGGTGGCGAGCGCCGGCAATGCTGCACTCGACTGGCTGACATCTGCCAGGGTCAACGCCTTGTGCGGCTGCCCCTGCCAGGCCGGCAGATGCGCGGCGTCGGTCAGCAACAATGCGGCGCCGGCCTGTTCCAGCATCAAGGCCTGACGTGCCTGCGGCCATTGCACATCCAACGGCAGATAAGCCGCACCGATGCGCCAGCTCGCCAGCATGGCGATCACCAGATCCGCCGAGCGCGGCAGCGCCAGCGCAACGATCGAGCCTTCGCCCAGGCCCTGCGCCTTGAGACCTTGCGCGACGCTGTCCACGCGGACTTGCAACTGGCCGTAGCTCAATGACTGCCCGGCATCGGTCAGGGCGATGGCATCCGGGGTGTGCAGCATCAGATCGGCGATGCGCTGCGGCAGATAACGGCTGTCGGCCAATGGCTGCGCAGACGGATTGATGGCCAGCAAACGCTGCTCTTCGGCATGACCGAGCAGGTTGAGCTGCGTCAGCGCGGTGTTCGGGGCGGCCAGGATCGAATCCAGCAGAACGCCGAATTGCTCCAGCACCACGTTCGCGGCTGCCGGCGAATAACGCGAGCTCGCATAAAGCAGATCCACCGCCACCGGTTGCTGTGCGTCGTCCAGTTGCACCTGCAACAAGCATTCAAAGGCATCCGGCTGCACCGGCAAGGCATCCGACACCGCCCAGCGCAAACCGCCGCTGTTGCCGCTGCGACCGGCCTGGCCAAGCGTAAAGCCGTAGGCCGGGCGCGCTGCATCCGGCGCCAGATCCGGGGTCCAGTATTCTTGCCAGGTGCGATGTTCTTCGAGGCGCGCGGCCAGTTCCACCAGCCAGTCGCTGAAGGCCGCACCGGCCGGCAACGACACCGACAGCGGCAAGGTTTTCTCGAAAACCCCCACGGCGCTGGCGAAGTATTCATAGTCGCTGCGGCTGTCGTGGCGTACACCGACCAGCACCTGCTCAAGCCCGCTCAAGCGGCCCAGCAACACCCACCATGCACCTTGCAACAACGTGGCGACGGGCTGGCCGAGCTGCTCGGCCAGGGCCTGCAAACCTGCGCGTTGCGCCGGTTGCAGCGTCAGTGACAGGCGCTTGTCGGCGCCGGTCGCTGCCTGACTTGCACTGCGGGCGGCCAGCCAAGGGGTGGCGATGTCGACCTGGGCACCTTGCAGCTGTTGCTGCCAATAAGCCCGCGCCGTGGTCGCGTCTTCGTCGAGCACCACTTCGCTGCGCCATTCCAGGTACTGACTGAACTCGCCCGGTGCCTCGTCTTCGGCAGTCTCAGCACCGGCGTAGGCTTGCTGCACCTGCTCCAGCAGCAGATGCAGCGATTGCGCATCGGCACTGTGGCGAGCGATACCGATCAGGCACTGCCATTGCTGCGGCGCCAGTCGATAAAGCATCGCCTGAACACCCGCCGATTCGCCGACCACAAAAGCGCGGCCCATCGACTCGTCGATCTGCGCCTGAACGTCCTCGGCACCCTGCTCGGTTGCCTGAATCGTCAGCGGAAAACGGACGGCCGGGATCGCGCTCTGGCGCAAGCCATGGAAACCGGCGACCTTGTTCAATTGCGCCAGCAACATCGGCTGTTGCGCCAGCAGCGTATCGAAAGCGGCCTGCAGGCTTTGCGGATCGAGGTCGCCCTCCAGGGTCACACTCAACCAGCGCAATGCCTCACCGCAGGTCGCCGTGTTCGACAGTTGCTCCAGCAGCGCCTGTTGCTCGGGCGTCAGGGCGAATCCGCTTTCCTGCGTGTCCATCATGACTTCGTTCATGCTCCGGTTTCCTCGGTGTTCACTGCGCCCGGGGCGGTTTGCCCGGTGGCCGGCGCACGTTCAAGACTGCTGTGGTCGTACATGTCGCCCATCGCCACGACAATCTTGCGCGGCCCCTCGAACGGATCACGGGCATGGGCCACGAGCATGTTGTCAAGCAGGATCGCGTCGCCTTTCTGCCAGTCGAAACGCACGGCGCACTCTTCGTACAGATCGCCGATGCGCTGCATCACTTCGTCTTCGATCGGGGTGCCGTCGCCGTAGTACACGTGACGCGGCATGCGCTCGGGCCCGAACATCGACAACAGGTCCTCACGCACATCCGGCTCCAGCCAGTAGATGTGGTGCAGCTGCACCTGATTGAAGAACGACTTGGCGCCCGTGATCGGGTGACGAATGATCGCCGGCCCCGGTGTGCGGGTTTGCAGTTCGTTGTTGTCCAGCCAGCGCCACTCGATGCCGCCGGCCCGGCAACGGGCTTCGACTTCGGCGCGGTCTTCAGTCTTGAAGAAGTGCTGCCACGACACATCGAGGTTGTCGGTGAACGTGCGCACGTACAGCAGGCCCTTGGACTCGAACTTGTCACGCAGGTCGGCCGGCAGTTTTTCGTACATCAACCGGCAATCCACCACCGGCGTCGCACCGCCCACCGGTGCGGCCACCTCGCAATAGAACATCTGCTTGCGCGGCCAGCGGTCCTGGTGGGAGCTCTCGTTGTGGAACAGGATCATCTTGCGTTCCGGGTACGGCGTAGAGCGATAGGTGTTCTTGCCGCCCTCCTTCTTCGGCAGGTCGCCGTACTGGCCGTACAGGCCCGGTTGAATCGCTTCGGCGAACGCCTCGAAACCCTGAATGCCGTCGAGTTCGAAACCACGGAACAGGATGCCGGCGTGGGTGGCGAGTTTTTCTTCGATCAGCGGCCGGTTGTTCTTGATCCATTCGATCAAGTCCAGTTGCGGCTCGTTCGGCTCCACCAGCAGCGGGAATGGCTGGGGTGCCGCGATCAGCGATTCACGTACCGGGGCCGGGCGAACCTTGGCCACCGGGGCGGCGCCGCGCTTGAGGAACTTGCCCAGTTTGTCGGCCTTGGGTCCGGGCGCAGCGGGTTTGGCGGCCACTGCGAAATTGTCGACTGGCATGCTGATAGCTCCCAATTGAATGTCCTGATCAGCGACGATCTGTTCCAACAGGGCTATCCAGGCCTTCACCAGGTACTGAATGCGCTCGTGTCCGAACAAGGTTGTGGCGAATTGCCAATTACCCAGCAATTGCCCTTCTTCTTCGTCAACGAACAATGCCATGTCGAATTTAGAATGGGTCTGCAACGCCGCCAGCGGTTCAACGCTCAAGCCCCCCATCGATTGCGTGCGCCCCGGCAGGTTGTTCATCACGAACAACACCTGTACCAGCGGGTTCATGCCCTTGTGACGCGGCACGCCGCAGCTTTCGACGATCATGTCCAGCGGCAGGTCCTGATGCTCCAGCGCACCGAGCAGGCTGTCCTGCGTGCGGGCCAGGAAGTCCGAGAACGCGCTGTTCGCCTCGAAGCGCGAACGCAGCGGCAACACGTTGACGAAGAAACCGATCAGACGCTCCAGTTCCGGCTGTTCACGCCCGGCGACGTCCGCGCCGACCAGCACATCGTCACCGCCGCTGAACTGATGCAACAGCACCTGGAACGACGCCAGCAGCGTGCTGTACAGCGTCACCCCGGCGTCGGTGGAGACCTTGCGCAAGCCCTGGCTCAGATCCGCCGGCAGACGGAACTGCACGGCATCGCCTTCGTACGACGCCACCGCCCCGCGCGGTTTGTCCAGTGGCAGGTTCAACTGCCCGCTGTAACCGTCGAGCCGCTCTTTCCAGTAAGCCGCCTGCTGCCCGAGAACGCCTGCGCGCTCCAGTTCCTGTTGCCACAGGGCGAAGTCCGAGTACTGCACGTCCAGCGCTGGCAACGGCGTGTGGTCGCCCGCCTTGCTCAGCTCGTAGATCTGCACCAGCTCGTTGACCAGCACGCCCATCGACCAGCCGTCGGAGATGATGTGGTGCATCGAGAACAGCAGCACATGCTCGGTCGCCGACAGGTGCAGAATGCGCCCGCGCCACAGCGGCGCCTGCTCCAGGTCGATCGGCGTGCGCGCGTTGTCCAGCACCGCCTGCGCCACCTGTTCTTCCTGGGCACTGCGCGACAGACCGGACAGATCGAGCACCGGGAAATCGACGTCGACCTGCTCGGCGATCAAGGCGATCGGGTCACCTTCATCGTCCTGGGAGTAAGCGGTACGCAGCACCTCATGACGGCGCACCACTTCAGCGAAGCTGCTGATGAACCGCTCGGTCGACAGCTCGCCGCGCAGGCGCAAGGCCAGCGGCATGCCGTACGCCGAACTGCCGCCAGACAACTGCTCGGCGACCCACAAACGACGCTGCACCAGCGACAACGGTGCCGTCGACTTGGCGCCAAAGGCCTTGAGCGGCAAGGCCTGGCTGCCAGCGTCGGTAGCCGTCGGCGCCTGAGCCTGACTCATCCACGCCGCCAGATCCTTGAGGCGCGGATGGTTGAACAGATCCCGCAGACCCAGCGTGCCAGTGGTCAACTGACGCAAACGCGACACCGCCTGCGTGGCCAGCAACGAATGCCCGCCCAGCTCGAAGAAGTGGTCTTCGCGGCTTACCTGATCGAGCTCCAGCACGTTCTGCCAGATCACTGCGATCTGCTGTTCCAGCTCACCGACCGGCGCCACGAAGTCCCCGGCCGAAACCACACTCTCGACGCCCGGCAAGGCCTTGCGATCGATCTTGCCGTTCGGCGTCAGCGGCAGGCTGGCGAGGAACAACAGGTGCGCCGGGATCATGTAGTCCGGCAGGTTTGCCTTGAGCTGCGTCTTCAAGTCTTCGCGCAGCAAGGTTTGCGCGGCGGCATCGGCGTTCGCCACGGCCGCGTCGTCCATCACCACGTACGCCACCAGTTGATGGCTGGAAGCGATCGGTCGCGCCACCACCAATGCCTGGCTGACGCGCTCGATCTGCAACAGACGGGCCTCGATTTCACCCAGCTCGATGCGGAAACCGCGCACCTTCACCTGATGGTCGATACGCCCGACGTACTGCAAAGTACCGTCGGCCTGATAACGGGTCAGGTCGCCGGTGCGGTACATGCGCTCGCCATGGCCGGCGAACGGGTTGGGCACAAACTTCTCGGCGGTCATCGCCGCCCGGCCCAGATAGCCTCGGCTGAGGCCGGCACCGGCCAGGTAAAGCTCGGCCGACACGCCCAGTGGCGCCGGTTGCAGATCGCCGCCCAGCACGTAACTCGCGGTGCGCGCCATCGCCCGGCCGATGTTGGCCGTGCCACCCGCCTCACGACGGGTCCAGGTGGAATAAACGGTATCTTCCGACGGGCCGTACAGGTCGATGACGTCTTCGATACTCGCCTGTTTGTAAAGCAGGTCCACCAGATTCTGCTTCAGCGCTTCGCCGCACAGGTTGATAAGCCGCACACCCGCCGGAATGTCGCCGGCGTCCTGCAAGGCATTGATCGCCGACGGCACGGTATTGATCAGGCGCACCTGATCGCGGGCCGGCAGTTGCGGCAGTTCAAGGGCGTTGCGGGCGATGATCAGCGAGCCGCCATTGGCCAGGGTGACAAACAGCTCCCACACCGACAGGTCGAAACACACCGAGGTCGAAGCCAGCACGCCTTGAATGTCATCGCGGCTGTAAGTGTTTTTCGACCAGTCGCTCAGCGCCATCACGTTGCTGTGGGTGATCGAAACGCCCTTCGGCTTGCCGGTGGAACCGGAGGTGTAGATCACGTAAGCGAGATTGTCCGTGCACACGTCCGTGACCGGCGCAATTGCACTGTTGGCCGACAGGTCGAGTTGATCCAGAAGCAACACTTGCGTATCGCCACCGACCGTCAGAATCGCAGCCACCTCGGTTTCAGTCAGCAGCACCCGGGCGCGGCTGTCTTCGAGCATGTAAGCGACGCGATCCGCCGGGTAATCAGGGTCCAGTGGCACGTAGGTGCCGCCGGCCTTAAGCACCGCCAGCAGCGCCACCAACAGTTGATCGGAACGCTGCATGGCCACGCCGACCCGCACTTCCGGGCCGACCCCGCAGTCGATCAAACGGTGAGCCAGGCGATTGGCCCGGGTGTCGATGTCAGCATAAGTGAACGACTGATGACCGAAGGTCACGGCCCGCGCGTCCGGCTGGGCAGCCACCTGACGCTCGATGGCCTGGTGGATGCACAGCGCTTCGAGGGGGTTGGCCTCGACCGGATTCCAGTCATGCACGATCCGTTGCTCGTCCGCCGCTTCCAGCAGGTTCCATTCGCCCAGGCAGCCTTCGGCGCTGAGGTCGAGGCGCGTCAGAAGCTGTTGCAACTGCGCGGCCAGTTTGACCACGGTCTCGGCGGCAAAGCTTGTGCGCTGATAGCTGAAATGCACGGTCAGTTGCTGGTCGAGGTTGACCATCAACGTCAGCGGATAGTTGGTCTGCTCGTAGCGGTCGACCTCGCCGAAGCGCAGGTCATCCGATGCGACCTGTTGCAAGGCTTCGGCAATCGGGTAGTTCTCGAACACCAGAATGTTGTCGAACAACGCCTCCCCGCTCTGCCCGGCCCAGCGCTGAATGTCGAACAGCGGCGTGTGTTCCTGCTCGCGCAGCAACAGATTCTGCGCCTGTACCTGTTGCAGCCATTGCGACAACGGCTGTTCGGCACGGGGGCTGGCGATGATCGGCAAGGTGTTGATGAACAGGCCGATCTGGCCTTCGACGCCGCTCAACTGCGCCGGACGACCCGACACCGTGGCGCCGAACGCGACCGTGTCCTGCCCGGTGTAGCGCTGCAACAGCAACAGCCACGCGGCCTGCACCAGGGTGTTGACCGTGACCTTTTGCACGCGGGCAAAACGGTTGAGTTCAGCGGTCGCGCGACTGTCGAGCGTGAGCAGGTGCTCGCCCTGACCTGCCACCGAGCTGTCCACGCTGTGCGGCACCGCATCGGCCAGATAGGTCGGCATGTCGAAGTCGGCCAGTTGGCCCTTCCAGAAGTGCTCCGTGACCTGCGCGTCCTGCTGCGCCAGCCACTGGATGTAATCGCGATAGCGCCCGGCACCGCTCACCGGCGCCTGGCCGTGGTAGCGCTGCAGGACTTCGCCGAGCAACTGCGAGTTGCTCCAGCCGTCCATCAGAATGTGGTGCGAGGTGTAAATCAGATGGAAGCGCTCGGCTGCCACCCGCACCACCTCCAACCGCAGCAACGGCGCGGCGTGCAGGTCAAAACCCTGCTGACGCTGCGCACGTTCCAGTTCGCTCAGGGCCTGTTCCAGGTCATTGCGCTCACGCCAGTCGAGCACGCTGAACGGCACCTGCAACCCCTTGTGCACCACTTGCAGCGCATGGGGCAGATCACCGTCCCAGACGAAGCCGCTGCGCAGCACGTCATGGCTGTCCATCGCCGCTTGCCAGGCCTCGCGGAAACGCTCGACCTGCAAACCGTCCACGGCCACGCACATCTGGTTGATGTAATCGCCCGACTGCTGCGCGTAGAGGGTGTGGAACAACATGCCCTGCTGCATCGGCGACAGTGGATAAATGTCTTCGACCAGACGCGGCGCAGTCGGCAAACCGTCGAGCTGCGCCTGAGTCAGACCTGCCAGCGGGAAGTCCGACGGGGTCAGGCCTTCCACGCCCGGCGTCAGGCAGTGAGCGATCAGCGCGGCGAGCTCATCGGCGTAGTCGCGGGCCAGCGCTTCAATGGTGGCGCTGTCGAAGCGTTCCTCGCTGAAGGTCCAGCCGACGCTCAACTCACCGCCATACACCTGACCGTTGAGGGTCAGCCAGTTGCCCAGCGGCGCGTCCGGGCTTTGTTCAAGGCCGGCATTGTCCGGGGCCGGCGCGAACAGTGCGCCGTCATCGGCTTCGAAGCTGCCGTCGAACTGACCGAGGTAGTTGAAGGTGATGCGCGGGGTCGGCAACGCCTTCAGGCTGCTTTGCGCCTCGGCATCACCAAGATGACGCAGCGCACCGAAACCGATGCCCTTGTTCGGGATCGAGCGCAGCTGTTCCTTGATCCGCTTGATCGAATCGCCCGCGCCTTCGGCCGGGGTCAGACGCACCGGGAACAGGCTGGTGAACCAGCCCACGGTACGGGTCAGGTCGACGCCGTCGAACAGCTCTTCGCGACCATGACCTTCCAGTTGAATCAGGGTCGACGGCTGCCCGCTCCAGCGCCCGATCACTCGGGCCAGCGCGGTCAGCAGCAGGTCGTTGACCTGGGTGCGATAGGCCGCCGGGGCTTCCTGTAGCAGTTGCCGGGTCAGCTCCGCGCTGAGGCGAGTCTGCACGGTTTGCGCCAGACGATTCTGCTGGCCGGCGTCGAGACGCTTGCACGGCAGATCGGTGCTGACGTCGCTCAGGCACGCCTGCCAGTACGCCCGTTCTTCCTGCAATGCCGGGCTGTTGGCATAGCGCTGCAAGTGTTCGCTCCAGTCCTTGAAGGCACTGGTCTTGGCCGGCAGGCTCAGGGCCTGCCCGTTGCTGGCTTGCTGATACGCGGTTTGCAGGTCTTCCAGCAGAATCCGCCACGACACGCCGTCCACCGCCAGGTGATGAATCACCAGCAACAGGCGTTGGCTGCCATCGGCCAGATTCGCCAGCACCGCACGCAGCAACGGGCCGTTTTGCAGGTCGAGGCTGCGCTGGGCGCGGTTGCCCAAAGCTTCAAGATCCACGATGTCGGCAATGGTTTCCTGCCAAAGCAGGTCTTGCGACAAGGCGTCGACCGCCAGATGTTCGGCCTGCCAGACGTTGCCCTGCTGGCTGAAACTCAGGCGCAAGGCATCGTGATGGATGACCAGCGCGCGCAACGCTTGCTCGACCTTTTCGGCCACCAGCGGCTGACGCGGTTTGAGCAGCACCGACTGGTTCCAGTGGTGACGCTCGGGGATTTCGTCCTCAAAGAAATGTTGCTGGATCGGCAGCAGCAACGCCGGGCCGGTGACCGGTTGCTGATCGATGGTCGACTCGCTGTCGCCGATTTGCGCAACCAGCGCCAGACGCTGCACGGTCTGGTGCTGGAACAGGTCTTTGGGGTTCAGACGGATGCCGGCCTGACGGGCGCGGCTGACCACTTGAATCGAGATGATCGAATCGCCGCCCAGCTCGAAGAAGTTGTCGTTCAGACCGACTTGCGGCAGCTTCAGCACGTCCTGCCAGATCTCGGCCAGACGCTGCTCCAGTTCGCTTTGCGGTGCCTGATAAGCCTGCTGCGCCTGACTCGCATCCGGCGACGGCAAGGCGCTGCGGTTGAGTTTGCCGTTGGCGGTCAGCGGCAATTGTTCGAGCAACAGCAAGTGCGCCGGGATCATGTGATCCGGCAGGTTTTCCTTGAGCGCGGCCCGCACGCTGTCACGCCACTGGCCTTGTTCGGCAGCGTCGGCGTCGAGCAATGCAGCTTCGCTCGGCACCAGGTACGCCACCAGTTGCTGACCACTGAGGCCCGGTTGCGCCAGCACCACGGCCTGACGCACGGCGGCTTGTTCGAGCAGCTGCGCTTCGATCTCGCCGAGTTCGATGCGGAAGCCGCGAATCTTCACCTGATGGTCGATCCGGCCGATGTATTCGATCACGCCGTCGGCGCGGTAGCGCGCCAGGTCACCGGTGCGGTACAGACGACCGCCATCGGCGGCAAACGGATCGGGAATGAAGCGCAGCGTGGTCAGGTCCGGACGGTTCAGATAACCCCGGGCCAGACCGGCGCGACCGACGTACAGCTCGCCGATGCAACCCTTGGCCACCGGGTTCAGGTCGCCGTCGAGCAAGTACCAGGACAAGTCCGGAATCGGCTCGCCAATCGGGCTGCTGGCGTCGCGTTGCAGGTCGGCCAGCGAGATCGGCCGCCAGGTCACGTGAACCGTGGTTTCGGTGATGCCGTACATGTTGATCAGTTGCGGAGCCTGATCGCCGAAGCGCTCGAACCATGGGCGCAGGCTCTTGACCTCCAGCGCCTCGCCGCCGAACACCACGTAACGCAGGGCCGGTTGCGCCGCCGCATGTTCCGGGGCGCACGCCACTTGCATCAGTTGCTTGAACGCCGACGGCGTCTGGTTGAGGACGGTGATCCCTTCACGGCAAAGCAAAGCGTAGAAATCGTCCGGCGAACGGCTGGTCTCGTACGGCACCACCACCAGTTTGCCGCCGTACAGCAGCGCACCGAAGATCTCCCAGACCGAGAAGTCGAACGCGTACGAATGGAACAGGCTCCAGACATCCTGCGGGCCGAAATCGAACCAGGCATCGGTGGCCTTGAACAGGCGCAGCACGTTGTGATGGGCGAGCAAGGTGCCTTTCGGCTGACCGGTGGAACCGGAGGTGTAGATCACGTAAGCCAGGTTGTCCGGGCTCATGGACACCTGCGGGTTGCTGTCGCTGTAGCCTTCGAGGCCGTCGCGTTCCTGATCGAGGATCACGCTGCGCACCGAATCCGGCACCGGCAGACGGCCGAGCAGATGACTCTGGGTCAGCAGCAAAGCGATGCCGCTGTCGCCGATCATGTAGGCCAGACGATCTTCCGGATAGGTCGGATCAAGCGGCACATAGGCGCCGCCGGCCTTGAGGATCGCTAGAAGGCCGACGAGCATTTCCAGGCTGCGCTCCACCGCCAGACCGACGCGTACGTCCGGCCCGACACCGCTGGCAATCAACTTGTGGGCCAACTGGTTGGCGCGGCTGTTGAGCTCGCCGTAGCTCAGGGCCTTCTCGCCGTAAGTCACGGCCACCGCTTGCGGCGCACGCGCAGCCTGCGCCTCGATCAGTTGATGCAGGCACGCCTCGCTCGGGAAATCGGCCACGGCCGGGTTCCATTGCAACAGCGTTGCCTGACGTTCAGCCGCGTCATGCAACGGCAGCTCGGCGATGCGCTGGGCGCAATCGGCGACGATGCCGTGCAGCAGATGGGTCCAGTGCTGCGCCAGACGTTCCATGGTGACCGCGTCGAACAGGTCGGTGGCGTAAGTCAGTTCGGCCCAGACGTTGTCCGCCGATTCGAACGTGTCGAGGGTCAGGTCGAACTGCGCGGTGTGCGAGACCCAGCTCAGGCCTTCGATCTCGATCTTCGACAGACGCGTGGCGCCTTCGGCCTGACGGGCCTGGCTCTGGTGGTTGTGCAGCACCTGGAACAGCGGACTGTGGCTCAGGCTGCGTTCCGGTTGCAGCGCATCGACCAGTTGCTCGAACGGCAGGTCTTGATGGGCCTGAGCACCGAGCACGGTGTTTTTCACTTGCTGCAGTAGGCTACGGAAGCTCTGCTGGCTGTCGAACTCGGTTTTCAGCACCTGAGTGTTGACGAAGAAGCCGATCAGGCCTTCGGTCTCGACCCGGTTGCGGTTGGCCACCGGCACGCCGACGCGAATGTCGGCCTGGCCGCTGTAGCGGTGCAGCAGGGTCTGGAACGACGCCAGCAGCAGCGCGAACAGAGTGACGTTTTCCCGTTGTGCGACCTGTTTCAGGCCGGCGGCCAGTTCGGCGCTCAGCGGGATGTCCTGACGCGCGCCCCGGTAGCTTTGCTCCGGCGGACGCGGGCGGGCGGTCGGCAGCTCCAGCAACGGCTGATCGCCGTCGCCCAGTTGTGCGGTCCAGTAACTCAGTTGACGCTCACGCTCACCGGCGTCCATCCACTGGCGCTGCCACACGGCGTAGTCGGCGTACTGCACCGGCAGCGCCGGCAACTGCGCGGTCGTGCCTTCGCTGTGCGCGGCATACAACGCCACCAGTTCGTTGACCATGATGCCCATCGACCAGCCGTCGGAGACGATGTGGTGCAAGGTGATGATCAGTGCGTGGTCATCGGCGGCCAGACGCAGCAGCTTGACCCGCAGCAGCGGGCCTTTCTGCAAATCGAACAAGTGCAGGGTTTCGGCAGCGACCAGGGCTTGCAGCGCGGAATCGTCCAGCTCGCGGTCGATGCTTTCGACGGCGATGTCCAGCGCTGCGTGAGCCTGGATTACTTGCAGGGTCTGGCCCTGCTCCTCGACAAAGCAGGTGCGCAGGGATTCGTGGCGGGCGATCAGCGCATCGAAGCTGCGCTGCAACGCCGGCAGGTCCAGTTCACCGCGCAGGCGCAGTGCGGCCGGCACGTGGTAGGCGGTGCTGGTCGGCTCCAGTTGCCAGAGGAACCACTGACGCTCCTGAGCGTAGGACAGCGTCAGCGGTTGCAGGCGTGGCAACGCCACAATCGGCGGCTCCTGCTGCGCCTGCTCGACGCCGAGGGCGGCGACGAAATCCACCAGCGTGCTGTGTTCGAACAAGGTGCGCAGCGGCACCTGAACATTGAGCGCCTGACGCACTCGAGAAACGACCTGGGTCACCAGCAGCGAATGACCGCCGAGTTCGAAGAAGTTGTCGCCCAGCCCCACCTGCTCCAGTTTCAGCACCGCTTGCCAGATTTCGGCGACGGTGTGCTGGGTGGCGGTCTGCGGCGCGATGTAGGTCGACTGCAACTGGCTGGCGTCGGGCGCCGGCAAGGCCTTGCGGTCGACTTTGCCGTTGGGGGTCAGCGGCAGTTGCGCGAGGAACAGCAAATGCGCCGGCACCATGTACTCCGGCAGCTCAGCCTTGAGGCTGGTCTTGAGCGCAGCGCGCAACGTGGCTTCGCCATCGGCATCCAGCACCTCGCCGGACGCTGGCACCACGTAGCCCACCAGTTGCGGGCCGGTCGGGCCGTCCTGGGCGACGACCACGGTTTCGCGCACGCTGTCGAGCGCCAGCAGGCGCGCTTCGATTTCGCCCAGCTCGATGCGGAAACCACGGATTTTCACCTGATGGTCGATCCGCCCGATGTACTCGATCACGCCTTCGGCGCGGTAACGGGTCAGGTCACCGGTGCGATACAGACGCTCGCCGGTGGTCGAGAACGGATCCGGCACAAAGCGTTCGGCGGTCAGCGCAGGTCGCTGGAAGTAACCCCGCGCCAGACCATCGCCACCGATCAGCAGCTCGCCCGGCGCGCCGAGCGGATTGAGTTCCAGATCGCTGCCGAGGATGTACAGCGCGGTGTTGTCGATAGGTTTGCCGAGGAACGGACGGCTGCTGTCCACGCTCAGCGGATGCAGCGCCGACCAGATCGTGGTTTCGGTCGGGCCGTAAAGGTTCCAGACCTGCGGCGAGCGCGCCAGCATGCGTTGCGCCAGTTCCTGGGGCAGCGCTTCACCGCCACACAGGAACGTGCGGCCGTCGAGAATCGCAGCGTGTTCGTTGTCCAGCAGCATGCGCCAGCTCGAAGGCGTGGCTTGCAGCATGGTCACGCCGTGGCGGTCGATCAGTTCGAGCACCGCTTGCGGATCCTGATGCACGTCCTTGCCGGTCAGCACCACGGCGGCGCCGGCCAGCAGCGGGCCGTAGATTTCCAGGCCGAAAATATCGAACGAGAAGGTGGTCAGCGACAGCATGCGATCCGCCGCAGCGATGCCCGGTTGCTCGACCATGCTCGCGACGAAGTTGCTCAGGGCTGCGTGGCGGACCATCACGCCTTTAGGCTTGCCGGTCGAGCCGGAGGTGTAAATCGTGTAGGCCAGATGCTCGCCGTTCACGGCCACGTCAGGCGCGGTGGTCGGGTACGCCGCCAGCCAGTCCTGCGGTTGATCCAGCAACACCGTGGCAAGGCCGGCCGGAATCGGCAACAGCGTCTGCAAGTGCGCTTGGGTCAGCAGCAATTCGATACCGCTGTCCTCGATCATGTAGGCCAGACGATCTTCCGGATACGCCGGATCCAGCGGCACGTAGGCGCCGCCGGCCTTGAGGATCGCCAGCAGGCCGACGATCATTTCGACGCTGCGCTCGACCGCGATGCCGACCAGCCGATCCGGGCCGACGCCCAGCTCGATCAGCTTGTGCGCGAGCTGGTTGGCGCGGGCGTTCAACTCGCCGTAAGTCAACACGTCCTCGCTGATGATCAGCGCGGTGGCGTCAGGCGTTTTCTCGGCCTGCAAGGCGATGCGTTGCTGCACACATGGCGCTGGCGCTGCGTGATCGACCACGCGTTTCCAGTCCTGCAACAACACTTGATGTTCGGTGGTTTCCAGCAGCGGCAGTTCGCCGACACGCTGATTCGGCGCGGCGACGATGCCGTCCAGCAGGTTCAGCCAGTGGCGTGCCAGACGCTCGATGGTTTGCGGTTTGAACAGGTCGGTGGCGTAAGTCAGTTCCGCCGCCACGCCTTCGCTGGATTCGTAGGTGCCGAGGGTCAGGTCGAACTGCGCGGTGCGGCCCTCCCAGACGATGTCCTCGACGCTCAGTTGCGGCAGTTGCACCTGGCTCTGACGCTGGGTCTGGTCGTTGACCGCCTGGTGGTTGTACATCACCTGGAACACCGGGCTGTGGCTCAGGCTGCGTTCCGGTTGCAGGGCTTCGATCAGTTGCTCGAACGGCAGATCCTGATGGGCCTGGGCCGCCATCGCCGATTGCTTGACCTGGGCCAGCAATTGATTGAACGGCAGTTGCCCGTGGACGTCCGCGCTCAGCACCTGGGTGTTGACGAAGAAGCCGATCAGGCCTTCGGTTTCCACCCGGTTACGGTTGGCGGTCGGCACGCCGACGCGAATCTGCGACTGGCCGCTGTAGCGGTGCAGCAACGCCTGGAACGACGCCAGCAGCACCATGAACAGACTCGCGCCTTCACGCTGGGCCAGTTGCTTGAGGGCATCGCCCAGTGCCGCCGGCAGGTTCAGATCGAGGCGCGCACCACGGAAACTCTGCACCGCCGGGCGCGGATGATCGATCGGCAACTCCAGCACCGGTTGCTCGCCGCCGAGGGTGTCGATCCAGTATTTCAGCTGCCGTTCACGCTCGCCGGCCTCCAGCCAGTGGCGCTGCCAGATCGCGTAGTCGGCGTATTGCACTTCCAGCGGCGGCAGGCTGAGGGACTGGCCGCCGGTGTCGGCGGCGTAATGCTTGATCAGCTCGCCGACCAACACTTGCATCGACCAGCCATCGGAGATGATGTGGTGCTGGATCAGCGCCAGCACGTGATCGTCTTCACCGACCTTGAGCAACGACACCCGCAGCAACGGGCCCTGTTGCAGGTTGAACGGACGCGCGGTTTCCTGTTCGACGAAAGCCTTGATCGCAGCGTCGGCGTCCAGACCGGGCGCCAGCGTTTCGACCGTGATGCTCAACGGCATCTGCGCGTGAACCTTCTGGCAGAAGGTTTCACCCTGCTCGACGAACGTGGTGCGCAGGCTTTCGTGGCGGGCAACCACCGCGTTGAAACTGCGCTCCAGCGCCGCGATATCCAGCCGGCCCTTCAACCGCAGGGCGCTGGGAATGTGATACGCGGTGCTGTGCGGGTCCATCTGCCACAGGAACAACTGGCGTTCCTGGGCGTAGGACAGCGGGATCGCCTCGAAGCTTGAGCGAGTTTCCGGAATCGGCAGGTTGGCCGGCGAGACGCCCTCTTCGAGCATCTTTTCCAGGTAGAGCTTACGTTTGTCCAGCGGCAGAGTGATAAAGCGCTTGGCAATCCTCAAAGCAACACTCGTGTCCATCAGAACTCCTCCATATCGTCAAGCAGGGCTTCCAGCTTGTTCAGTTTCTGTTCGTTGATTGCCCCGCCTCCTGTATTGAGGTGAGCGACAAAGTCGCTCAGGACGGGGTGCTGGAATAACAGTTGCGGTGTCAGCGTCAGGCCCAGTTCCAGGGCGATGCGCGACACGACATTGACCGCCAGCAGCGAGTGCCCGCCGAGTTCGAAGAAGTGATCGTTCAGACCGATGCGTTCCACGGTGAGCACTTGCTGCCAGATTGCCGCGACCTGTTGCTCGAGCTCCGATTGCGGCGCGACATACGCGGCCTGCATCTGGCTGGCATCCACCGCCGGCAGCGCCTTGCGGTCGAGCTTGCCGTTGGGGGTCAGGGGCAACTGCTCAAGGAACAGCAGGTGCGCGGGAATCATGTAGTCAGGTAACGAAGACTTGAGGCCAGTCTTTAGTCCGTCGCGCAGTTGGCGCTGCGCTTCACCGTCGTACACGTCCAGTTGTGGAGCGACCACGTAGGCCACCAGTTGCGCGCCACCCTCGGCCTCTACGGCCAGCACGGCTGCCTCGCTGATGCCCGGTTGCGCCAGCAGCCGCGCTTCGATTTCACCGAGTTCGATACGGAAACCACGGATTTTCACCTGATGGTCGATCCGGCCCATGTACTCCAATTCGCCGTCCTCGCGCTGACGAATCAGGTCGCCGGTGCGGTAGAGACGCTCGCCGTTGCGGGCGAACGGGTTGGGCACGAACTTCTCGGCGGTCATCGCCGCTTTGCCCAAGTAACCGCGCGTGACACCGGCACCGGACAGGTACAACTCGGCCGACACGCCTTGCGGCACCGCTTGCAGATCGGCATCGAGCAAGTGACTGGCGGAGTTATCCAGCGCCCGACCGATGCGTGCCTGACCACCGGCGGTGCGGCGGGTCCAGGTCGAGTAAGTGGTGTCTTCCGACGGGCCGTACAGGTCGTAGACATGCTCGACCGTCGACTGCTGATAAAGCGCGTCCACCAGCCCTTGCTTGAGCGGTTCGCCCGCCAGGTTGATGATCCGCACACCCGGCGGAATCTGCCCGGCGCGCTGCAACGCGTTGATCGCCGACGGCACGGTGTTGATCAGGCGCACCTGATCGCGGGCCGGCAGTTGCGGCAGTTCCAGCGCGTTGCGGGCGATGATCAGCGAGCCGCCGTTGGCCAGGGTCACAAACAGCTCCCACACCGACAGGTCGAAGCACACCGAGGTCGAGGCCAGCACGCCTTGAATGTCTTCGCGGCGGTAGACCTTCGCCGACCAGTCGATCAACGCCATGACGTTGCGATGGGCAATCGCCACGCCTTTCGGCTTGCCGGTGGAACCGGAGGTGTAGATCACGTAGGCGAGGTTGTCCGGGGTCACGGCGGTTTGCGGTGTCTGAACCGGATAGCCATCCAGCGCGATCTGATCCAGCAACAACACTTGAGTCTCGGACGGCACGGTCAACGTGACAGCCAGTTCCTGCTCAGTCAGCAACACTCGCGCACGGCTGTCTTCGAGCATGTAGGCCACGCGATCGGCCGGGTAATCCGGGTCCAGCGGCACGTAGGCGCCACCGGCCTTGAGCACCGCCAGCAGTGCAATCAGCAACTGTTCGGAACGCGGCAACGCCACGCCCACCCGCACTTCCGGGCCGACGCCGAGTTCGATCAACTTGTGCGCCAGACGGTTGGTCCGGGCGTCCAGTTCGGCGTAGGTCAGCTTCGTATCGGCGAAGGTCACGGCCAGCGCATCCGGGTTCGCGGCGACCTGATAGGCGATGCTCTGGTGGATGCACAGTTCGGTGACGAAATCGGTGTGAACCGGCGCCGTCTCGATCAGGTGCAATTGGCTGAGCGAACGCTCGCCCGCCTCGGTCATCTGCTCAAGCAAACGCTGCAAATGCGCGCCCAGTTGCGCCACGCCGACGTCGGCAAAACGGTCGCGCTGGTAGCTGAAGTGCACAGACAGTTCGGCGCCCAGATGCACCAGCAGGGTCAACGGGTAGTTGGTCTGCTCGTGGTTCTCCACCGGACCGAATCGCAGGCCCTGCGGCGCGCCTTGCTCCAATGCCTCGGCAATCGGGTAGTTCTCGAACACCATCAGGCTGTCGAACAGCGCATCACCGCCCTGCCCGGCCCAGCGCTGGATCTGCGCCAGCGGCGTGTGCTCGAACTCGCGCAGCGCTAGGTTCTGCGCCTGAACGCCTTGCAGCCAGCTGGCCAGGCTCTGCTGCGCTTGTGGCGCGGCGATCACCGGCAAGGTGTTGATGAACAGACCGACCTGCTGCTCGGCCCCCGGCAGATCCGCCGGACGCCCGGCGACGGTGGCGCCGAACGCCACGCAATCCTTGCCGGTGTAGCGCTGCAACAGCAGCAGCCACGCGGCTTGCACCAGGGTGTTGACGGTGACTTTCGAGGCCCGGGCAAACTCGCCAAGACGCTGGGTCAGACCGGCATCGAGCACCTGGAAATGATCGCCATAACCAACGCTCGGCAGACCGGCACTCGGTCGCGCGATGGCATCGGCCAGACGCGTCGGCTCTTGCAGATTACCCAGCGCCGCCAGCCAGTAGGCTTCGGCGGTTGCAGCGTCCTGACGCTGCAGCCAGGCGATGTAATCGCGGTAACGCCCGGTCGGACGCGGCACCGCTTCGCCGCTGTAATGCTGCAACACTTCGCCGAGCAACTGCGCGCTGCTCCAGCCATCCATCAGGATGTGATGGTTGGTGTAGATCAGGTGATGACGATCCGCAGCCGTGCGCACCAGCACCAGACGCAGCAACGGTGCGCGGGTCAGATCCAGGCCTTGGGCACGTTCTTCATCGGCAAGTTTTTTCAGCGCGGCATCCAGGTCGGTCTGGCCATTCCAGTCGAGTACGCGGAACGGCACGTCGAGCTGACGCTGCACCACTTGCACCGGCTGCTCCAGATCGCCCTGCCAGACGAAACCGGTGCGCAGAATGTCATGGGCATCCACCACCGCTTGCCACGCGGCGCGGAAACGCTGCGGGTCGACGCCATCAACATCCAGACGCATCTGGTTGATGTAGTCGCCGTTGCCGTGTTCGAGCAAGGTGTGAAACAGCATGCCCTGCTGCATCGGCGACAGCGGGTAGATGTCGTCGATGGTCTGCGGCTGCGGCGCCAGCACGTCGAGCTGGGCCTGGGTCAGGGTCGCCAGCGGGAAGTCCGACGGGGTCACGCCACGGTTGGCGCTGTCGCAGCAATGGGCGATCAGCGCGGTCAGTTCTTGCAGGTAGTCGTCGGCCAGACGCTGGATGGTCGCCGGTTCGAACATCTCGCGGCTGAAGGTCCAGCTCAAGTCCAGCTCGCCGTTGAACACCTTGCCGTCGAGGGCCAGCGGGCTGCCCAGCGGGCCTTGCAGGTTGACCTCTTCGCCACCGGATTCGCTGGTCGGCACGAACAGCGCTTCATCGCCGGCGTCGAAACTGCCGTCGAACTGGCCCAGATAGTTGAAGGTCAGGCGCGGCGTCGGCAGCGCTTGCAGGGTGGCCCGGGCGTGGTCGTCGCCCAGGTGCGCCAGCGCACCAAAACCGATGCCTTTGTTCGGGATCGCCCGCAGCTGTTCCTTGATCTGTTTCAGCGAGGCGCCGAGGTCGGCGGTCGGGGTCAGTTTTGCCGGGAACAGGCTGGTGAACCAGCCCACGGTGCGGGTCAGGTCGACGTGATCGAACAGGTCTTCACGACCGTGCCCTTCCAGTTGCACCAGCACATTGTCGTCACCGGTCCAGCGCACCATCACCCGCGCCAGGGCGGTCAGCAGCAGATCGTTGACCTGGGTGCGGTAGGCCGCCGGGGCCTCTTGCAGCAGTTGGCGGGTCAGGGTCTTGTCCAGCGGCGTGCGGATCGCCAGTGCCTGGCAATGTTGCTGGCCACCCTGAGGGTTGTCGCACGGCAATGCGTTCGACGCACCTTGCAGTTGTTGCTGCCAGAAGTCCAGTTCGGCTTGCAATGGGGCGCTGCCGGCGTAGTCCTGCAACGCTTCGGTCCAGGCTTTCACGGCGCTGGTCTTGGCTGGCAGTTGCACCGCCGCCCCCGACTGGATCTGCCGATAAGCGCTTTGCAGGTCTTCGAACAGAATCCGCCACGACACGCCGTCCACCACCAGGTGATGGACCACCAGCAGCAGGCGCTGGCTGCCATCGGCCAGATTCGCCAGCACTGCACGGATCAGCGAACCGCCGCTCAGTTGCAGGCTGCGCTGGGCCTGATTGCCGAGCGCTTCGAGTGCCGCCAGATCAGCGACCTCGACTTGCCACAGCACGGTTTCGCCGGCCTGGGCTTCGACGTCGCGGTACTGCGCCGTCCAGTCTTGCGTTTGCTCGGCAAAGTCCAAGCGCAGGCTGTCGTGATGCACGACCAGCGCGTCCAGTGCCTGCTCCAGAACAGAAGCATCCAGCGGCTGAGCGGTCTTGAGCATCACCGACTGGTTCCAGTGATGACGGTCGGGAATCGGCTGGGCGAAGAACCACTGATGAATCGGCAGCAACGCGGTTTCACCGGTCACCGGGCGCTGATCGATCTGCTGCACCGGCTCGCCGGTCTGCACCACATTCGCCAACGCCTGAATGGTCTGGTGCTGGAACAGGTCTTTCGGCGTGAAGCGCAACCCGGCCTGACGGGCACGGCTGACCACCTGAATCGAGATGATTGAATCGCCGCCCAGCTCGAAGAAGTTGTCGGTCAGACCCACGCGTTCCAGCTTTAGCACGTCCTGCCAGATCGTCGCCAGTTGCTGCTCCAGCGCGCTTTGGGGCGCCACGTAGGTTTGCTGCAATTGGCTGACGTCAGGCTTCGGCAGGTTCTTGCGATCGAGTTTACCGTTCGGCGTCAGCGGCATCCGCTCAAGGGTCAGCACGTAAGCCGGGACCATGTGCGCCGGCAAGCTAGCCTTGAGTTGCGCCCGCAGTTGCTCGGCGAAATCGGCCTGTTGCGAATCGCCGACCACGTACGCCACCAGCCGTTTGCTGCCGGCGCTTTCCTGGGCCACGACCACCGCTTCGCGCACGCCGTCGAGGGCTTGCAGGCTGGCTTCGATCTCGCCCAGTTCGATGCGGAAACCACGGATCTTCACCTGGTTGTCGATGCGCTCCAGGTAGTCGTAAGTGCCGTCGGCGCGCTGACGCACCAGGTCGCCGGTGCGGTACAGCACGCCACCGGTTGCGCTGAACGGGTCCGCGACAAAGCGCTCGGCGGTCATCGCCGGACGATTCAGGTAACCACGGGCCACGCCGCTGCCTCCGAGGTACAGCTCGCCGGCCATGCCTTGCGGCAACAGGTTCAGGTCGGCGTCGAGCACGTAGGCGCTGCGGTCGCCGATGCGGCTGCCGATCGGCGCATACGCGGCGCCGCACGGCACATCGCGACCGGCCTTCCAGATCAGCGGCGTGACCACAGTTTCGGTCGGGCCGTAGCCGTTGATGATGTACTCCGGACTCAGCGCGCGTTTGACTCGCTCGAAACTCGCGTTCGGCACCGCATCGCCGCCGAAGCAGTAGATGCGCACCTTCGGCGGATTGCCCACGCGTTCGGCGTGCTCGGCCAGTTGTTGCAGGTACACCGGCGGGAACGCGACCACGGTCACGCCATGCTCGATCATCGCGTTGTAGGTCTGCTCCGGCGTCCACAGGCTGTCGTCGCGGATCAGCAGCGAGCCACCGTGGGTCAGGCTGGTCAGCCAACGCTCATGGGCGCCGTCGAAGGCGAATGACATGAAGTGGAATTCGCAATCGCTGTCGCGCATTTCATAGCGCTCACCGATGGCCAGGCAGTGCATTGCCAGCGGCCCGTGGGTGACGCTGACGCCTTTCGGATTGCCGGTGGAACCGGAGGTGTAGATCACGTAGGCCAGATTGTCCGGATCGATCGTCACCACCGGCGCCTGCGCCGAATGGCGGCTGAGGTCGAGGCGATCCAGTTCCAGCACGCTCATGGCGTCGTCGATCGGCAGTTGTGCCGACACACGGGAATCGGTCAGCAATAACGCCAGACCGGAATCCTGCATCAGGTACGCCAGACGCTCGCGCGGGTAGCTGGTGTCCAGCGGCACATAGGCGCCGCCGGCCTTGAGCACCGCCAGCAAGGCAACGATCAGGCCTTCGCCGCGCGGCATCGCCACGCCGACCCGCACTTCAGCACGCACGCCACGGGCCACCAGTTCATGGGCCAGACGGTTGGCCCGGGCATCCAGTTCGCCGTAGCTGTAATGCTTGCCATCGAAGATGACCGCCGTGCGATTAGGCTGCTGCGCCGCCAAGCGGGCATAGCGCTGGTGCACGGCAATATCGGTCGGATACGCCTGCGGATGGTTCTGCGCCTGTTGCCGCGCGTGTTCGTCAGCCGTGGCCAAAGCGATTTCACCGAGACGACGCTCGGCGGATTCGGCGAACTGTTCCAGCAGATGCAGCAACTGCGCGCTCAGGCGTTCGACGGTGGCGACGCTGAAATGCGCCTGGTCGAAGCTCATGTGCAGCGCCAGGGTTTCGCCCAGCGTCACGCCGAGGGTCAGCGGATAGTGGGTCTGATCCTGGTTGGCGACTTCGCCGAACACCACCCCTTGGGCGGTGCCGTGTTGCAGCGCTTCGGAAATCGGGAAGTTCTCGAACACCAGCAGCGTGTCGAACAGCGACTCGCCGCCCTGCCCGGCCCAGCGCTGAATGCTCGCCAGCGGCGTGTGTTCGAACTCGCGCAGCGACAGGTTCTGCGCCTGCACCGCCGCCAGCCACGCGGCCACGCTCTGGTCTGGACGACTGCCGGCAATCACCGGCAAGGTGTTGATGAACAGACCGACCTGCTGCTCGATCCCCACCAGTTCCGCCGGACGCCCGGCCACCGTGGTGCCGAACGCCACGCAGGCGCTGCCGGTGTAGCGCTGCAACAGCAACAGCCACGCGGCTTGCACCAAGGTGTTGACGGTGACTTTCTGCTCACGGGCAAACGCGTTCAAGCGACGGGTGCGCGACGCATCGAGGTCGTAATGTTTGAGCAGATGACCGACTTCACTGCGCACCTCGCCACCGCCGGCAGCGGCTTGCGCCAGCACCGTCGGTTCGTGGAAATCCGCCAGTTGTTGCAGCCAGAACGCTTCGCTGACCGCCGCGTCCTGACGTTGCAGCCACTGGATGTAATCCGAGTAACGGTTGACCGGACGCGGTGGTTGCTGGCCGGCATAACGTTGCAGGACTTCGCCGAGCATCTGCGCGCTGCTCCAGCCGTCCATCAGGATGTGATGGTTGGTGAAGATCAGGTGATGACGCTGGTCGCTGATGCGAATCAGGGTCACGCGCAGCAGTCCGGCCCGGGTCAGGTCGAACCCTTCGGCCAGATCGGCAGCGGTGAAATCCTTGAGCGCCTGGGCGATGTCGCCGCGCTCGCGCCAGTCGAGCAGCGTGTACGGCAGCGTCAGTTGGCGATGGATGATTTGCAGTTGTTCCTGCAATTCGCCCTGCCAGATGAAGCCGCTGCGCAGGATGTCGTGGGCGTCCATGGTTGCTTGCCACGCCGCGCGGAAACGCTCGGGATCGAGGCCCTCGACATCGACGCACAACTGGTTGATGTAAGTGCCGGTGCCCTGTTCGTACAAGGTGTGGAACAGCATGCCCTGCTGCATCGGCGACAGCGGATAGATGTCTTCGATGCCGGCGGCCGGCACCGGGATCGCGTCCAGTTGCGCCTGATCGATATGCGCCAGCGGGAAGTCCGACGGCGTCACGCCCATCGAATCCGCGTCGCAGCAATGGCTGATCAACGCTTGCAGTTCACGCTCGTAGTCTTCTGCCAGACGGGCGATGGTCGCCTCGTTGAATTGCTCGCGGCTGAAGGTCCAGCGCAGGTCGAGTTCGCCGTCGTAGACCTGGCCTTCGACGCCCAGCCAGTTGTCCAGCGGCGCGTCGAGGCTTTGCTCGAGCCCGGCGCTTTCACCGGCCGGGCTGAACAGTGCACCGTCCTCGGCATCGAAGCTGCCGTCGAACTGGCCGAGGTAGTTGAAGGTGATACGCGGCATCGCCAGCGCCTTGAGGCTGGCCTGGGTGGACGCGTCGCCGAGATGGCGCAGCACACCGAAACCGATGCCTTTGTTCGGAATGGCGCGCAGTTGTTCCTTGATCTGCTTGATCGCTGCCGCGACGGAATCCGCCGGGGTCAGGCGCACCGGGAACAGGCTGGTGAACCAGCCGACGGTGCGGGTCAGGTCGACGTCGTCGAACAGGTCTTCGCGGCCGTGGCCTTCCAGCTGAATCAGGGTGTCGGCGTGGCCGGTCCAGCGGCTGATGACTCGCGCCAGCGCGGTCAGCAACAGATCGTTGACCTGCGTGCGGTAAGCCGCCGGGGCCTGTTGCAGCAATTGCTGGGTGAAAGTCTTGTCGAGGCGGCTGTGCAGCACCAGGGCGTGACGACTTTGCAGACTGCCTTGCGGGTTGTCGCAGGGCAGATCCAGTGCCGCGCCATCGAGTTGTTGCTTCCAGAATCCGAGTTCGGCCTGCAGCGCTTCGGTCGCGGCATAGGCTTGCAGATGCTCGCCCCAGGCCTTGTAGGCGCTGGTTTTCGCCGGCAGCTTGATGGCGGTTTTTTGCGCAGCCTGTTGATAAGCCAGTTGCAGGTCTTCCAGCAGAATCCGCCACGAAACACCGTCCACCACCAGGTGATGCACCGCCAGCAGCAGACGCTGACTGCCATCGGCGACGGTCGCCAGCACCGCGCGCAGCAGCGGGCCGTTTTGCAGGTTCAGGCTTTGCTGGGCCTTGGCGTACAGCGCTTGCAGTTCGCTGTCGGCCAGCTTGTCGGCGGTCCACAACAGTTCCGGATCGTGCGCAATTGGCGCGACTTCGCCACGCCAGCCTTCGGCGCTTTCGACGAAGCGCGAACGCAGGCCGTCGTGATGCGCGATCAACGCGTTCAGCGCTTGCAACAGTGCCTCGGCGTTCAGGGTTTGATGGCTGCGCAGCAGCACCGCCTGGTTCCAGTGGTGGCGCTGGGGAATCGGGTCTTCGAAGAACACTTGCTGGATCGGCAGCAACGGCAGCTCGCCGGTGACCGGGCCCTGATCGATGCTCACGCCACCGCTGCCCTGCTGCGCCACGCTGGCCAGACCTTGCACGGTCTGGTGCTGGAACAGGTCGCGGGGGCTGAAATGAATCCCGGCCTGACGCGAGCGGCTGACCACCTGAATCGAGATGATCGAGTCGCCGCCCAGCTCGAAGAAGTTATCGGTGAGGCCGACCTGTTCGAGCTTGAGCACGTCCTGCCAGATGCCGGCGATTTTCTGTTCCAGCTCGCTGCGCGGCGCGACGAACGCCTGCTGCATCTGGCTGGCGTCCGGCGCTGGCAGGGCCTTGCGGTCCAGTTTGCCGTTCGGGCTCAGGGGCAGTTCGGCGAGGAACAACAGCTGCGTCGGCACCATGTAGTCCGGCAGGCTGTCCTTGAGCTGCGCCTTGATCGCTTCCCGCGCCGCGCCTTGTTCGTCGGCGGACGCCGCGACCACGGACGCATCCTTCGGCACCACATAAGCCACCAGTTGCAGGCTACTGCCGCCCTGCACCGCCAGCACCACGGCTTCGCTGACGTCGTTCAGTTCCAGCAGGCGCGCTTCGACTTCGCCCAGCTCGATACGGAAACCACGGATCTTCACTTGATGGTCAACGCGGCCGACGTATTCGATCTGGCCGAGGGCGTTGTAACGCGCCAGGTCGCCGGTGCGGTACAGGCGCGCGCCGCTGGTGGAAAACGGATCGGGAATGAAGCGTTCGGCAGTCAGATCGGCGCGCTGGAAGTAACCGCGTGCGAGCAATTCACCACCGATCAACAGTTCACCGACCACACCGACCGGGGTCGGTTGGCCGTCAGCATCCAGCAGATAAGTGTGACGGCCCGGCAGCGGCTGGCCGATCGGCAGGGTCAGCGGCAACGGCTGACGACCGAACACGTAGTCGCTGCAATCGAGGGTGGTCGCTGTGACGGTGGCTTCGGTCGGGCCGTAGGTGTTGAGCAATTTGACGTGTTCCAGCCCGGCCTGACGCCAGGCCTGCACGCCTTCCGGCGGCATCGCTTCACCGCCGCTGTGCACCTGACGCAGCGCCGCGTAATCACGCGGGCCGGCGGCGGCGAATTCCTTGGCGATCATGTTCCAGTAAGCGGTGGTCAGGTCCATGACCGTGATGCCGTGTTCAACAATGTTCCGGTACAGGGTTTCGCTGTCCCACACTTCGTTACCGCGCAGCACCACCGAGGCGCCACAGGTCAGCGGGCCGAACAGCTGCTCGCCGAAGGCATCGAAGTTGAAGGTCGCGAATTGCAGCGCGCAATCGGCGGCGCTCAGGTCGTAGTAATGCTGCGAGGCGAACGCGTGTTTGCTCAGGGCACCGTGGCTGATGCCGACGCCTTTCGGGCGACCGGTGGATCCGGAGGTGAACATCACGTAGGCCAGGTTGTCGGCCCACACGGTGCGTTGCGGGTTGCTTTCGTCGGTGTGGGCCCTGACTTCGGCCTGATCCAGGCACAGACTCTGGACGTTCTGCGGCACCGGCAAACGGTCGAGCAAATGGCTTTGGGTCAGCAGCAAACGGCTGCCGCTGTCTTCGATCATGCACAACAGGCGATCACGCGGGTATTGCGGATCCAGCGGCACATACGCGCCACCGGCCTTGAGCACGGCGAGAATCGCGACGATCAGCTCCAGTCCGCGATCCACCGCCACGCCCACCAGCACGTCCGGGCCTACACCTTGCGCCAGCAGCGTGCGCGCCAGGCGATTGGCCCGGGCGTTGAGCTGGGCGTAGGTCAGGCGCTGGCCGTCGAAAATCAGCGCGACGGCATCCGGCGTCAGCTCGGCCTGGGCTTCGAACAGTTGATGCACCGGGCGTTCGCTCGGCCACTGGGTGTCGTGGCGACCCCACTTCTGAGTCAGTTGTTCCAGCTCGATCGTTTCCAGCAGCGCGATGTCACCGACGCGCTGCTGCGGATCGCTGACGATGCTGCGCAGCAAGTTCGTCCAGTGGCGCGCCATGCGTTCGATGGTTTCAGGCTCGAACAGATCCGTGGCGTAGGTGAACGCCGCGTGCAGTTGCCCGCCTTTTTCGTAGGTGTCCAGGCTCAGGTCGAACTGGGTGCTGCGGCTTTCCCATTCGATGACGCCCAGTTCCAGACCGCTGCCGACCTTGAGCGTGGTGACGTCGGCGACTTCCGGCTGGTGGTTGTACATCACTTGGAACAGCGGGTTGTAGCTGAGGCTGCGCTCCAGTTTCAGCGCCTCGACCAGACGCTCGAACGGCAAGTCCTGATGGGCTTGGGCGCCAAGGGCGGTTTCCTTGAGGTCACGCAGCAGATCGGCGATCAAGGTCTGGCCGTCCAGCTCGACGCGCAGCACCTGGGTGTTGACGAAGAAGCCGATCAGCCCTTCGATTTCCCGGCGGTTGCGGTTGGCGATCGGCACGCCGACGCGCAGGTCGGTCTGGCCGGTGTAACGGTGCAGCAGAATATTGAAGGTGCCGAGCAACAGCATGAACAGCGTCACCCCGTGCTGACGGGCGATGCCGCGCAATTGCTCGACCAGTGCAGCGTCCACCACGCTTTCCAGACGCTGACCCTGATTGCTCGGCAGCACCGGACGCGGGTGATCCACCGGCAATTCCAGCACCGGGTGTTCGTCGCCCATCTGCGCCAGCCAGTAGTCGAGTTGACGCTGCTGTTCGCCGGCCTCCAGCCAGCGGCGCTGCCACAGGGCGTAGTCGCTGTATTGCACCGCCAGCGGCGGCAGTTCGGCGGTGCGGCCCTGATCGTGGGCGTCATAGAAGCGGCAGAACTCGTCGATCAACACATTCATCGACCAGCCGTCGGAGACGATGTGGTGCAGGGTCAGCAACAGCACGTGTTCCTGCTCGGTCAGTTGCAACAGGCGCACCCGCAGCAGCGGGCCGTTGGCCAGGTCGAACGGCAGCAGCGATTGCTCCTGCGCGGCGGCGGCCACACGGGTTTCACGTTCGGCGGCGGGCAAATCGCTGAGGTCGATGCGCTGGATGTCCAGCGGTTGTTGCAGCGGCACTTGCAGCAGGCTGTCGTCAGGCTGCTGCTGGAACACCGTGCGCAGGGTTTCGTGACGCTCGATCAGGCTGGCGAAGGCTTGCTCCAGCGCTCCCTGGTTCAGGCGACCGGTCAGGCGAACCGCCGCCGGCAGGTTGTAGGCGCCGCTTTGCGGGTCCAGATGCCAGAGGAACCACATGCGTTGCTGGGCATAAGACAGCGCCTGCCGGTCCTCGGCCTCGACGCCTGCGGGAATCGGGAACCGGGAAAAATCCACCCCTTCTTTCGCCAGGGCAGCCAGGAACATCTGGCGCTTTTCCAGGGGCAACCCGATAAACCGGCGAGCGAGTTTCAAGGAGTCTTCTGCATTCATTTCTTGGCATCCGGATCAGTAGGCAGGCAGCACAAAGGCACGTCGTCCCTATAAAACGAATGCAGACCGGAAAAATTAGCGATTGAGAAGAAGTGTCAGGCGGGCGGTAGAGCGCGGATTTCAGTGGTACACAAAACCCTGTGGGAGCGAGCTTGCTCGCGATAGCGGTGCGACAGACAACACAGCATCGTCTGCAAAATGGCTATCGCGAGCAAGCTCGCTCCCACAGATTGCTTCGGCGCTCAGGCGGTTGCAGCCATGGCATGCCGCCGGTGATGCACCTCAAGTTGATCCTTGATCACCTTGAGCACTCGGGCTTCGTGCTCATGAATGAAGAAGTGCCCGCCGGCCAGCATGTCCACCGAGAAGCTGCCCGAGGTTTCCTTGCTCCAGCCGATCAATTGCTCGGTGGTGGCCTTGTCGGCCTTGCCGCCGAGCACATGCACCGGGCACTTGAGCAACGGGCGCTGCAACGGCTGGAATTTGCCACAGAGCAGGAAGTCCGCGCGCAGGATCGGCAGGGTCAGGCTCATCAACTCTTCGTTGGCCAGCACTTCTTCGCTGGTGCCGTTGAGCGTGCGCAACTGATCGATCAGCTCAGCGTCGGTCTTGGGGTCGGCGAAACCACGGTCGTAATCGGCGCGCATGGTCGGCGCAGCGGTGCCCGAAGCGAACAGTGCCACCGGTTCCGGGCAGCCCAACGCCCGCAGTGCATGGGCGATTTCGCAGGCCATCAGCGCGCCCAGGCTATGGCCGAACAACGCATAAGGGGTCTTGAGCGTCGGGCGCAATTCCTTGGCCAGTTGCATCGCCAGTACGCGCATGTCGGTGTGCAGCGGTTCGTCGAACCGTGCGCCGCGCCCGGGCAGCTCCACCGGTTGCAGTTGCAGCCATTGCGGCAGCTTCGGCCGCCAGCGGCTGTAGACCATGGCACTGGCGCCGGAGTACGGCAGGCACAGCAGGGTCAACTTGGTCACCACGCTTCCCTCGAAAAAATGTCTCTTCAAGAGGGTACGGATCAACGACCCGGAGAATTAGTCGGCGGTGGCTAAATTTCCCCCACAAACCCTCGTTAACCGTTCAGGCCAAAACAACAACGAGGATTCACCGTGGACCTGCAGACCATCCTGGGCAAGCTGTTCGCCAATGCCGGTGCCGTCGGCATCGAAGGCGTTTTCCAATTCGTGCTGGGTCCACAGCTGGCGTGCTGGTCCGAGGTCAAGGCCAGCACCCGGACCGAGGCCGGTCGACACCCGAACCCGGACGTGACCATTGAAGTGGCGCCGAACGATTTCGCCGGGATCATGAGCGGCACCGCCAACGTCGAAGAACTGTTCGCCAGCGGGCGGCTGAAGATCGGCGGCAACATGGGCCTGGCGACGATGTTGCCGCAGATCATCGACCACGCCCGCCACGGTGGTGCGCCGGCGCAAAAGGTCGACATGAACAAGCGCTACCCGACGCCGCCGCGCCCCAGTGAAGCCATCACCGCCGCGCGACCGGTGCAGACCGTCGTCGAGCGCCGGCCACGCAGCGAGTTGTCAGTCCAGGAATTCGAGGAGCGCTACCTGCCCTTCGGCACGCCGGTGGTCATCAGCAATGCGTTGCACGACTGGCCGCTGTTCAAGCTCAGCCGCGAAGAATCGCTGGTGCATTTCGCCGAACTGCAAGGCATCACCCGCCACGGCGACTACGTGAAGAAAACCTTCTCTACCGAACGGGATTTCCGCTCCACCTCGATGGCCGATTTCATCGCTTCGCTGGAGAGCCCGGCGGTCAAGGGCGCGGACGGCGAGCCGCCGGCCTACATGGGCAACAACATCCTGCCGGCCGCGCTGATGCAGCAGATCAAATACCCGCCCTATTTCGATGGCTCGCTGTTCATCCCGCCACGGATCTGGATCGGCCCCAAGGGCACGCTGACGCCGCTGCACCGCGACGACTCCGACAACCTGTTCGCCCAGGTCTGGGGCCAGAAGAAATTCACCCTCGCTGCGCCCCACCATCGCGAAGCGCTGGGCACCTGGTCCACTGCGCCGGAAGGTGGGCTGGACGGCTGCGATTTCAACCCGGATGCGCCGGACTATGAGCGCTTCCCCGCCGCACGCGACGTGACGTTCCTGCGCGTGACCCTAGAGGCCGGGGATCTGCTGTTCCTGCCCGAAGGCTGGTTCCATCAGGTGGAGTCGGTCTCGACGTCGCTGTCGGTCAACTTCTGGGTGAACTCGGGCCGGGGCTGGTAACCGGCATTATTTGAGGTGACGAAAGCTCTGCACCGCCGAGCCCAGCACCACCGCCCCGGCGGCAATCGCCAGCCAGAAGCCGCTGCGGGCGCCGAACGCATCCACCAGTGCGCCGGAACCGGCGGCGCCGATGGCCACGCCGATGCTCAGGCCGGTCACCAGCCAGGTCAGGCCTTCGGTGAGTTTGGCCGGCGGCACGATGCGCTCGATCAACGCCATCGCCACGATCAGGGTCGGCGAGAAGAACAGCCCGGCGATGAACACCGCGACGGCCAACCCGAAAATATTGCTCGCCAGCAACAACGGCAAAGTGGTCACCGCTGTCGCCAGACCGCCGTAGAGAAACAGGCGCGGCAACGGCAGTTTCGAGCGCATCGCGCCAAAGGCAATGCCGGCCAGACAGGAACCGATGGCGTACACCGACAGCACGATGCTCGCCGCCGCCGGCTGCCCCTGCTGCTGGGCGAACGCGACACTGACCACATCCACCACGCCGACAATCACGCCCATGGCGAGCATCAACGCCAGCAGCCATTGCACGTCGGTCGAACGAATGATCGAGCCTTGATGCTGCGATTCGTGCGGATGCACCGGCGGCTCGGTGCTGCGCTGGGCGACGAACGCCGTGACGCCGATGGCCAACATCAACAGCGCCGCCAGCGGCCCGGCCTCGGGAAACACGCCGACGCACAAGCCCACCGACAACGGCGGGCCGACGATGAAGCAGACTTCGTCGAGCACCGACTCCAGCGCATAAGCGGTCTGCAATTGCGGCTGGCCACGATAGATTTCGGTCCAGCGCGCCCGCGCCATCGCCGACATGCTCGGCATGCAACCGGCCAGTGCGGCGCAGACAAACAGGGTCCAGATCGGCGCCTGCAAACGGGTGCACAACAGCAACATCAGCAGCGCGCCCCCGCCGATCAGCGCCGCCACCGGCAACACTCGCCCCTGGCCGAAACGGTCCACCAGCCGTGACACCTGCGGCGCGCAAAACGCCGTCGCCAGCGCAAACGTCGCCGCCACCCCACCCGCGAGCGCATAGCCGCCGGTCAATTGCGAGAGCATCGTGATCACGCCGATGCCGGTCATGGAAATCGGCATGCGCGCGATCATCGCGGCAATCACAAAAGCCCGGGCGCCGGGGGCGTTGAACAGTTCGCGGTAAGGGTTTGCCATCGGATGCAGCCTCATCAGGGGCGGCCAAGTTGCCACAAAGCCTGAGGGCCGGGGAAGCGAGGAATTGTTGGTGGAATGTGAAGACTACAAGCGTGCGATTGACTCACGACTGACTCTACGTGCCTGGTCATCTATTGCCAGAATGTCGTCAATCGTATTAACCGGCGCTGAGTCGATGCGTTGCAGGGTTCGATCAATGACTCGCACGATGTCAGTAAAAGAAATTCGCAAGGACAAGAAGGCGTCGACCGCCACTTCATTTGACGCGTTCAGGACAATACTTGCCGCCGGCGGCTGATTGATCACCTCCATGGCCAACTCAAGGCACGGGAAACGAACAAGATCAGGTTTCTCGAAGGTCAATGCCGACAACTGGCTGAGATCCAAAGGCGCGACGCCTGAAGTTATACGTTGCGGATAGGCCAACGCATGGGCAATGGACATGCGCATATCGGGATTGCCCATCTGTGCCAGTACGGACTGATCCCGAAAAACCACCATCGAATGAACAATGCTCTGAGGGTGTATCAGCGCCTCGATACGCGACGGCGCCGTATTGAACAACCAGCTGGCCTCAATGATCTCCAGGCCTTTGTTAATCATCGTTGCTGAGTCGACGGATATTTTTCGGCCCATCACCCAGTTGGGATGAGCACAGGCTTCTTTGGGCGTAACGTCTCTGAGCGATGCCAGCGAACGCGTCCTGAACGGCCCGCCCGAGGCGGTCAGAATCAACCGCTCAACGCCGGATAATTCGGGATCACAACCTTGCAAGCATTGAAAGATCGCATTGTGTTCGCTATCCAGCGGCAAAATAACTGCACCGGACTCTCTGGCCGTGCGCATGAACAACGCACCAGACATGACTAAGGCTTCCTTGTTGGCCAAGAGTATTTTTTTTCCGGCCCGGGCAGCGCTCAAAGTTGGCAGAAGCCCTGCCGCACCGACAATCGCAGCAACGACGGTATCGCACTCTGCGACACAAACGACCTCGCACAAAGCCTCAATACCGCAACATACTTCGGTACGTGACTGTACTGCCTGTAGATGTGCCTGAAGCTCTATCGCGTGGTGCGGTTCACTTACGATAGCCACGATCGGGTTAAACTCAAGACACTGTTGAAAAAGCTTTTTTATATTGCAATGCGCACTTAATGCATACACAACATACTTGTCAGAGTTACGTGCGACCACATCTAAAACACTGTCGCCAATAGACCCGGTAGAACCGAGAACACATAGGCGTTGTAACATTTGATTACCCTAACCCATAAAAACCAGACGTTAAAACTTCGATATATACAAAATCGAAATCACCCAACATCAAAAAAACTCCCACGACCTGCGACATCCACCATCACAAAATTCGGAGAAGTTCTGTCTGACAATAGCTACAAAGCTACGTACCACAAGTGCTATCTCTATGAGCGTTTGCTATAAGCATCAATACAATTCTGAATATTCACTCGCAAAATATCGCATACACCATAGAACTATACAACCAGAAAAACGCAACAAGAATAAGAAAAAGATCTAATCAAAATTTGCCCCTTCAACAACAAACAACTAACTTCCAACCACAACACCCGTCTGTTTTTCCCTAAGAAGTCTGGTCAGCGTAGTAACGCCCAGTAGCGAAGACGTATTGGAGTCTAGCTATGGAAGAGTTACTTATTCTGGTCGATCGGCGAGATCGTAAAAAAGGCTGTGCGCCCAAGTTGCAGGCCCATCAATTCGGGCTTTTGCACCGTGCGTTCTCGATCTTCATTTTCGATAACACTGGCCGTGTCCTGTTACAACAACGCGCCTTCGGCAAATATCATTCTCAAGGCCTGTGGACCAACACTTGCTGCGGGCATCCCCGGCTTGGCGAGCGGACGCTTTCAGCCGCAAAACGCCGTTTGCAGGAAGAGATGGGCATAACCTGCTCCTTGCGCAAGGTTTCCACGCTGCTCTACCGCGAAGAAGTCTCGAACCAACTGATAGAGCACGAGTTCGACCACGTGTTCGTCGGTGTCAGTGACTGTGACCCCATCGCCAATCCCGAAGAAGCCCATGCATGGCAATGGCTCAAGCTTTCACAACTCCCCGCACGAATAGCAGCTGCCCCCGAGACCTTCACCGTTTGGTTCCGTCGGATCGTCGAGACCACCGGAGTTTCCAGAATAAGCGCCTGGAAAGAACTCGCAAAAATGAGCCACTAGAAAGGAATCCAGCATGTTCGAATTACTCAAGACCATCGATAGCCCGGTTGATTTGCGTGCGCTGCATGTCGCCGCCCTGGGCCCACTCGTGGATGAACTGCGGGCGTTCATTTTGCATAGTGTCGCTAGAACCGGCGGTCACCTCTCGGCCAACCTTGGCACCGTGGAATTGATTGTTGCGTTGCATTACGTGTTCAACACCCCCAACGACAGAATCGTGTGGGATGTCGGCCATCAGGCCTACGCCCACAAAATCCTTACCGGACGACGTGAGGCGATGGAGAGCATTCGCCAATTCGGTGGAATTTCCGGCTTTCCCCGCCGTTGCGAATCTGAATTCGACACCTTTGGCACGGCGCACTCGAGCACTTCCATCTCAGCGGCACTGGGCATGGCGTTGGCCGCTCGTAATCAATCGCAACCCCGCCATTGCGTAGCAGTAATCGGAGACGGCGCGGTAACAGGCGGCATGGCATACGAAGCGATGAACAATGCCGGCTTATATAAGGAATTGCCGTTTCTTGTGATTCTCAACGACAACGATATGTCGATCTCGCCACCGGTCGGGGCCTTACGCGAATACTTCGGGAATTTGAAACAGTTAAAAGAGTCAGGAACCGAGGCGACTTTTTTCGAAGCCTTGGGCTTTGGCTACACAGGCCCCATCAACGGTCATCATCTCGACGAGTTGCTCCCTGCGCTGCACGCCCTGAAAAAACTGCGCGGCCCGCAACTGCTGCACATTGTCACAGAAAAGGGGCACGGTTATTCACCGGCAGCATCCAACCCGGTGCTTTACCACGGACCGGGAAAATTTGACCCCGCACACGGTATCGATCCCCCTGTGACCAGCAAGGCCACTTACACCCAAGTATTTGGCAGGTGGATATGTGATGAAGCTGAACGTGATCCAAACGTAGTGGCAATCACCCCAGCGATGTGCGAAGGATCAGGTCTGGTGGAGTTCGAACGACGCTTCCCCGACCGTTTTTTCGATGTCGGAATTTCCGAACAACACGCGCTGACCTTCGCTGCAGGATTGGCAGCCGAGGGTTTGAAACCGGTGATGGCGATCTACTCGACCTTTTTGCAACGAGCTTACGACCAGTTGATTCACGATATCGCTATCCAGAATCTGCCTGTGGTTTTCGCCATAGACCGGGCTGGTATCGTCGGTGCCGACGGTGCCACTCACACGGGCGCTTTCGACATCGCTTATCTGCGCTGTATACCGAACCTTACTGTCATGGCCCCGGCAGATGAAGACGAATGCCGACTGATGTTCCACACCGCCCTCCTCCAAAAAGGCCCGAGTGCAGTGCGATATCCACGCGGATCGGGTAACGGCGTCGTCACGTCGCGGGCATTGCATACCCTGCCGGTGGGCAAAGGTGAAATCCGCCGAAACTCCACGCAGCCCACGGGCTATCGCATCGCTATCCTGGCATTTGGCTCGATGCTGCGCCCCGCCCTTGAAGCCGCCGAAGCATTCGACGCCACTGTCGCCAACATGCGCTTTATCAAACCCCTCGATGGGGCCCTAGTTGAGCAACTGGCCCGGAACCATGATCTGTTGGTAACCATTGAGGAAGGTTGCGTGATGGCGGGTGTTGGCTCAGCGTGCCTGGAGCAGTTAGCCGCGATCAGCCACTCACCGCCAGTGCTGCAATTGGGCTTCGTCGATCAATTCATCGAGCACGGTGCATCTGAAAAATTACTGAGTATGTGCGGGCTCGATGCGCCCGGGATCACGCGTTCGATAGAGGTATTTATAAGCCGCCTCGATGTGAAGTTTCCCGACAACAGCAACGCAACGATCGGCGTGTCGTTGCGGACACGAGTATGACGTGAATATTCACAAGGAGAGAAAACAATGAGCAAACAAGCCAAACCGGCTGTCATCGCCGACGAAACTCACTTGCCCTATCAGATCATTCAAGGATCGAGCGTCGATAACTACCAGGAAAAGGTTGTATACACCTATGGCGACAGTCCCGAAGACTGGCGCAAGGCGATCGGTAATTACATCCTCTTCCAGTTCGGTGTCTATGACGATCCACGTTCGACACCGCCAATCAGCCTCGACGAGTCAGGTATTCGCTACTTTGAGCGCCAACTGAAACTGGCAGGTCTGGAAGAACCCGATCGCCCACCGATCAAACGTATTCTCGATATCGGCTGTGGCTGGGGTTACATCCTTAAGTACCTGGCCGAACGCTTCCCGGAATGCCAGCACCTCGACGGCGTGAACGTCAGCCGGCGCCAACTGGAATTCTGCGCAAAATTTCACGCCGAACAGGGTTTGACCGATCGCATCAATCTGTACCTGTGCAACGCCAAAGACATCGAATTGCTCCCCGATGCCGATGAGCCCTATGACCTGGTGATCATTCGCGGCGTGATCTCGCACTTTCCCGATGAACTCTACGAAAACACCATGCGCGCCCTCTTTTCTCGAGTGCGCGAAAGCGGCGTCGTAGTGATTTCCGACAACCTATACAACACCGATCCCAAGGAATACAAACCCGACACTCCGGACGACGTGGATCGCTTGGCCTGCAAACACCGCAAGACACCTGAGTACTTTCGTCAAGTGCTGGAAGAGAGTGGTTTCACCACTCATGACATGCGCGTATTGCCATCCAACATAGATGTTGCACGCTGGTTGATGGATTCGAAAGCCAATATTGAAAACGAGGAACTGTTTCCGAATGGGGTGACGGGGGCATTGGAAGAGTTGCGGGTATTGGCGGAGAACTGGTCGGTGGCGCTGCTTAAGAACAAGGTTTCTACTTATAGTGTGATTGTGAAAAAGCCAGGCGAAAAGTTCTGATCGCTTTTAAAAATATCACAAGGAGTCTACATGACCACTCTTACACTAACCAATATCAATTGCCCATTGCCATATAAAATTTATCCAGAAAGTGAAAAGCTTGAGGAAGGAGTTATCTCGTGGATGGATAAATGGCATTTATACAGTGATGAAAAACATCGGCAACGTCTGGCCAGCGTTGGATGCGGCCGCCTGGCGGCACTGATGTACCCCGATGCGGCGAGTGCTGATATCGCACAAATCTTCGCGGACTATACTCTTTGGGCTTTTTCATTTGACGACGAGTACTGCGACGAAGGTGCAATGAGTGAAAACCCCGCGCGATCAATTACCGCCATGTTACAGATGCAACGCTCGATCGAATCACCCGAAGTCCCCGCTTACCCTGAAAACAATTTTGCAATGGCTTTACGCGACATACGTTTAAGGCTGGACAAATATACAACTCCATTACACACCTCTAGATTTGTAAATACTCAACGTGGTTACTTCATGGTCGAAGTAGGAAAACTGGTCAATCCACAACCAACCTTGAACGATAGCGCACTGCTGCGTCTTAGTTCAGGTGGCGGAATGGTTTTTCCAACTTTTGGCCATATTAGCACCCTGGTCAATATAAGCCAGTCAGATATGGAGGATCGACGCCTATGTGCTCTGACCGAAATGGCTGCAATGATGATTGTCTGGGAAAGTGACTTCTTTTCGTATGGCAAGGAACTGGCAAGAGATCCCGAGGGCAGACAACATAATATTGTCTCTCTGATTCAACAGCGCACTGGAATTACTCATAATCAAGCATTGGCAGAAGCTTTCAGCATGCGCGACAACATTGCTGGCTTGTATATGCGACTGAGAGATTCTGTGCTAGCAAAAGCGTCACCGGAAGTTGAAGCCTATATCCAGAGCCTGGATTGTTACTGGCGTGGGGGGTTGGAGTGGATAATTGAAAACCCTCGATACCGTTACTTGAATGGAGTCGACGGACCACTGGCTTATTACGGGGGAACTCTGACCGAGAACTTCCCGGATAATTGCAGGGGAATAGTCGATATTCCTTCAATATCTTGGTGGTGGCATTACGATCCTTTGCATTCAGCCCCTATAGACTAGGCCACATAGAGAAAAAAGTGTGCGACAGGAATCCGTCGATTACGAGATAGTGGGGAAACTCACCGTCCATTAATACTCAACTATAGGTGGGATCACTTCGTGACAATGTCGAGCACTCCTAATGAGAGGATAACTCCATCAACTTTATATCCTGACGGCTGGTTCGTACTGTGCTTCGCCAGTGAACTCAAACCCAAAGCTGTGAAAACGGTGCCATTCATGGGCGAGGAATTAGTGCTTTACCGCACCGAATCAGGCGCTGTCCGAGCCGTCGAGCCCTTTTGTCCGCACCTGGGTGCCCATCTCGGAAGAGGAGGAAAGATCGTCGGCGAAACCATTGTGTGCCCGTTTCATCATTTCGCGTTCACTGCGGATGGCCATTGCCTACACACTCCCAGCGGGATCAAACCGCCACAGGCAAGGCTCGCTCACCGCCGAGTACAAGAATGGAACGGACTGATATTCGTGTGGCAGGGATCTGATGTACCCCACGCAATATGGAAACTGCCCGACCTTCAATTGGCAGGATTTCCCACTCCGCTCAGAAGTCATCACAACGCACGGGGCAACCTCCAGAACATAGGCGAAAATGTCTTTGACCTGAACCATTTCGCACCTGTTCACAGCTGGATGAATGCAGTCATGCAGCCACCTATCGCCGAAGGTCATCAACTGACAGTCCAGTACACTATGGAAGTACTCGGGCTCGCTATAGAGATGAAAATGACGCTTTACGGGCTCGGATTAACGGTTGTGGATGTGACCCAGAAACGACTAGGTCTGCATATCATATTGATGGTGACTCCTACCCAGATAGCCCCACTCCAATGGTCATTGAAAGACTTCATGGTGCTTCGGGTCGAGAGGCTCTCGATGTTCCCACGCTGGATCAGAAACACATTGAATCTGGCCCTGACAGCGGCGGCTTACCATTTCTGGTTCATTCCTGAGGCGAAAAAAGACCTTCATATCTGGGCCTACAGAAATTACGGCGCAAAACCGAAACTCACCGTCAACGAAGGCCCTATTATGATTTTCCGCAATTGGACAGCGCAGTTCTATCCACCTCATGAAGTCCCGCCCGAAAAGCTACCGCTAACGGGAACGCTCATTGCTTCTACCCGCGACATACACACTTGAAGTGTCACGGAGCCAGAGCCAGCAATGGACACTGAATGCCCTTTGAGTAGCATCGAACAGCCGTAAAAGCCCCTCGCGAACCTTTAGCGACAGAGATGTGGGCGAAGCCTGTTCAGATAGATTGTGCTCATTGACAGGTAAATACCGAAGGAACGTGAGAATCCACCATGAAAGTCATCCTCGCCCAACCCCGAGGTTTCTGCGCCGGTGTAGTTCGCGCTGTCGATACCGTCGAACAGGCCCTTGAGCAATTCGGTGCACCAGTCTATGTGCGGCACGAAATCGTCCATAACCAGCACGTGGTCGAGGACTTGCGGGCCAAAGGAGCACGATTCGTCGAAGATCTGAATGAAGTCCCAGCCAATGCCGTCACGATTTTCAGCGCTCATGGTGTTGGAAAAGAGGTAGAAAACGATGCTCACCAGCGGGGATTAAAGGTCCTGGACGCCACCTGCCCGCTGGTAACCAAAGTGCACAACCACGGCCGTCAATACGCCGCCCGAGGTTATCAGGTGATCCTGATTGGCGAACCGGACCATCCCGAGGTGATCGGCACGCTCGGACAAATTCCCTCTCCGGTGGTGGTCGTACAAACCGAAGCGCAAGTCGCCACACTCGAGTTTTCACAGGACACACCGCTGGCCTACATCACCCAAACCACCCTCAGCGTCGACGACACCCATGCAGTAGTCGACGCACTCAAGCGACGTTATCCGCAGATCATCGGACCCGACACCCGCGACATTTGCTATGCCGTACAGAACCGTCAAACGGCTGTACGTGAACTGAGCCAATGCGTCGATGTGGTGCTGGTGATCGGCAGCCCACAAAGCGCCAACTCCGTGACGTTGCGTGATATCGCCGCTGAAACAGGAATCCCCAGTTACCTGATCGCCGATGGCAGCGCAGTTCACAGCGAATGGCTTAACGATCAATCGACCATCGGTATTACCGCCGGCGCTTCAACACCCGAGGCGATGGTCAATGATGTGCTCAATGCGCTGAACAGGATCGCCCCGCTCGAGATCGAGACCCTACCAGGACGCGAAGAGCATGCTCACTTCCGTTTGCCCGACGGTTTGATTGCCCGTCAGTAAGCCGCGCCCTACAGGAGTCGTATCCATGGACAGCCCTATCGCTCGACGCAACACCCGGCAAGTCATCATCGGTCCTGTCAACGTAGGCAGCGACGGGCCCGTTGTTGTGCAGGCCATGACCAATACCGATACCGCCGACGCCCAAACTACAGCCCGCCAGGTCGAAAGCCTCGCGCTGGCAGGCGCCGAACTGGTGCGGATCACAGTCAACAGTCACGACGCCGCAGCGCAGGTAGCACACATTCGCGAGCTTCTGGATCGGCGCAACATCAAGGTGCCGCTGGTGGGTGACTTTCATTTCAACGGCCATCGTTTATTAGCGGCATATCCCGAATGCGCCGAGGCACTGGGCAAGTACCGCATCAACCCCGGCAATGTCGGCAAGGGCGCCAAGCGTGACGAGCAGTTCTGCAGCATGATCGAAGCCGCCTGCCGCTACGGCAAGCCGGTGAGAATCGGTGTTAACTGGGGGAGCCTGGACCCGGATTTGCTGGCTCGGATGATGGACGCAAACGCAGCATCAGCCCTGCCGCTGGAGTCCGATGCGGTGATGCATGAGGCACTAGTGGTATCGGCGCTGGAGAATGCGCAACGGGCCATCGACGTCGGCTTGTCGGCAGACCGGATTGTGCTGTCGGCAAAAGTCAGCCATGTGCAGGATTTGATCGCGGTGTACCGCAATCTCGCCGCACGTTGCGATTTTCCGCTGCATCTGGGGTTGACCGAGGCCGGCATGGGCTCCAAAGGTATCGTCGCCTCCTCTACCGCGCTGGCGGTGCTTTTGCAGGAAGGCATCGGTGACACGCTGCGCATTTCCCTGACTCCGGAACCCAACGGTGACCGCACCCGTGAAGTGCTCGTGGCGCAGCAGATTCTGCAGGTCATGGGCTTGCGTGCATTTACCCCCACCGTGGTGGCCTGTCCCGGGTGCGGGCGCACCACCAGCAGCTTTTTTCAGGAACTGGCGCAGCAGATTGATGGTTTTCTTCAGGCCCGAATGCCCGAGTGGAAAATGCAATTTCCCGGCGTCGAAAATATGCATGTCGCGGTCATGGGCTGCGTCGTCAATGGCCCGGGCGAAAGCCGTCTGGCGGACATCGGCATTTCCCTGCCTGGAGCAGGAGAGCATCCATCGGCACCGGTGTACATGGACGGCGAGCGGGTAATGACACTCAAGGGCAGCAACATCGCAACGGACTTCACTGAGTTGCTCGATGCCTACGTGGCTGCCCGGTATGGCCTGCAATCCGAGGCCAAAGCCAGACTGGAAGCACTGTTAAATCCACCCCGGTGAATTTGAATAGATTTAGCAACGTCGTTGGAGATCTCTTCAAGTGTCAATGTGAACTCGTGGCCAAGTTGCCACAAAGCCTGACGGCCGGGGAAGCGAGGAATTGTTGGTGGAGTGTCAAGTCCCTGTGCCGTGCAGGGCCAATCGCTGCCGCATAAACCTGTCGATGATTTCATGTACGCGGATGAACTCTCGCCGCCGCCCATCAGTCAGCTAAATAAGCCCTCAACCCAAGGCGCGACCCTGCATGCAGATTTCCCTCGCCCGCCAAGTGGCTCTTGTCACCGGCGCCAGTTCCGGCATCGGCCACGGTGCCGCCAAAGCCCTGGCCGCCGCCGGTGCCGCCGTGGTTATCAACTACAACCGTCAGGCCGAGCCCGCCGAAGCGCTGGCCCGGCAGATCATTGCCGACGGTGGTCAGGCCATCGCCATCGGTGCCGACGTCTCGAAGGAAGAAGACGTGGAGCGACTATTCCAGCAGACCCTCGATGCCTTTGGAACGCTGGACATTCTGGTGGCCAATTCCGGCCTGCAAAAAGACGCGGCGGCTGTGGATATGTCGCTGGCCGACTGGAACGCGGTGATCGGCGTCAACCTCACCGGCCAGTTCCTCTGCGCCCGCGCCGCGCTGCGGATCTTCAATCGCCAGGGCGTGCGCGAAGGCGTGTCCCGGGCTGCCGGTAAGATCATCCACATGAGTTCGGTACACCAGCGCATTCCCTGGGCCGGGCACGTCAATTACGCAGCGTCCAAGGGCGGCGTCGATCAGCTGATGCAGACCCTCGCCCAGGAAGTCAGCCACCAGCGCATCCGCATCAACGGCATCGCACCGGGGGCAATCCGCACGGCCATCAATAAGGACGCCACCGAAGGCGACGCCGCGCAGGACCTGCTCAAACTCATCCCTTACGGGCGCATCGGCGATGTCGAGGACGTGGCCAACGCGGTGGTGTTCCTCGCCTCCGATGCCTCCGACTACATCGTCGGCACCACCCTGTTCATCGACGGCGGCATGAGCCTCTATCCGGAGTTCCGTGGCAATGGCTGAGCATCAATCCGAACGACAAAGTCCCATCGACGCCCACGGCATCATTGGCGACATGCGCAGCGCCGCGCTGGTCAATGACAAGGGCAGCGTGGATTTTTTCTGCTGGCCGGAGTTCGACAGCCCGTCGATTTTCTGTTCGCTGCTCGATACCCCCGATGCCGGGATTTTTCAGCTCGCGCCGGACCTGCCCGATGCCCGGCGCGAACAGATTTACCTGCCGGACACCAACGTCCTGCAAACCCGCTGGCTCAGCGACCACGCCGTGGTGGAAATCACCGACCTGCTGCCGATTGGCGACAACGACGATGCCCTGCCGCTGTTGATGCGCCGGGTGCGGGTGGTCAGCGGGCAGGCGACGTTTCATCTGCGCTGCGCCGTTCGGCATGACTATGCCCGCGCTGAAACCCGCGCTGTCATCGACAAAAAGGATGTGCTGTTCAGCGCCAGCGGGCAGCCGACATTGCGGCTGGCCTCGGATCAAACCTTGAGCGTTGATGACGATGCGGCAGTCGCACAGTTCACCCTCAAGCAGGATCAAACCGCCGCCTTCATGCTCGGCGCCAGCGACGATCCGCGCTTCGCCGAAGGCGCCGCGCAACTGTGCATCGAGCGCACCCTGAAGTTCTGGCGCGACTGGATCGGCCAGTCCAACTATCGCGGTCGCTGGCGCGAAATGGTCAACCGCTCGGCCCTGGCCCTGAAGCTGCTGACCTCGCGCCAGCACGGGGCAATCCTCGCCGCCGCCACCTTCGGCCTGCCGGAAACCCCCGGCGGCGAACGCAACTGGGATTATCGCTACACCTGGATCCGCGACGCCTCCTTCACCGTCTACGCCTTCATGCGCCTGGGCTTTGTCGACGAAGCCAACGGCTACATGCGCTGGCTGCGCGGGCGGGTCAGCGATTGCAGCGGCCAGTCGATGAAACTGAACATCCTCTACGCCATCGACGGCCGCCAGGAACTCCCGGAAACCGAACTCACGCATTTATCCGGCCACGGCGGCGCGAAACCGGTGCGGATCGGCAATGGCGCCTACGACCAGATTCAACTGGATATCTTCGGCGAACTGATGGACGCCGTTTATCTGGTCAACAAATACGGCGACGCGATTTCCCACGAAGGCTGGAAACATGTGATGGAAGTGGTCGATCAGGTCTGTGAGACCTGGCAGACCAAGGATGTAGGCATCTGGGAAATGCGCGGTGAGCAACATCACTTCCTGCACTCACGGCTGATGTGCTGGGTGGCGCTGGACCGGGCAATCCGCCTGGCCTCGAAACGCTCGCTGCCGGCGCCCTTCGCCCGTTGGGACCAGACCCGTCAGGCGATCCACGCCGACATCTGGGACAACTTCTGGAATGAAGAGCGCGGGCATTTTGTGCAGTACCAGGGCGGCACGGCGCTGGATGGCTCGATGTTGCTGATGCCGTTGGTGCGATTCGTCAGCGCCAAGGATCCGAAATGGCTGGCGACGCTGGAAGCCATCGAAAAACATCTGGTGCGCGACGGCATGGTTTACCGCTATCGCAACGATGATGCGGGTATCGACGGTTTGTCCGGCACTGAAGGCGCCTTCGCCGCGTGCTCGTTCTGGTACGTGGAATGTCTTGCCCGCGCCGGACAAGTAGAAAAGGCCCACCTGGAATTCGAACAACTGCTGCGTTACGCCAATCCGTTGGGGCTGTACGCAGAGGAATTCGACAACCGTGGCCGGCATCTGGGCAACACACCACAGGCGCTGACGCATCTGGCACTGATCAGTGCAGCGAGTTTTCTGGATCGCAAGTTGAGTGGGGAGAAGAATTACTGGCAGCCGTAGTCATCCATTTTCGCCAGAGCCTGTAGGAAAGATCTCAACTTCAATCGCCGCTTGTAGGAAGGCTACCTACGAGCGGTAAACACCCCCGAGCCTTGCAGTTGAAGGGTTGGCCCACACAATCGATTCCTTTCGATACAACTGGTTGATGGCACGGCCTACAGAAACCTGCCAACCCCGTGTAACGCTTGGCCCGCAACTCGCACTTACACCCCGAAATACCTTGTTGCCAGCTGTTACATCCCCCCCTACCATCCACCGCAACGGGCACAGCGGAGCTGTCCAATAAAAACCCGATTCAAGGAACCAGAATGAGCCAACGCATCCACCGCCAGATCGACACCCCACTGCGCACCGGCCTCAAGCGCGATGAACTGTGGGACGCCGCCGACAAGGGCCTGATCAAATGCTGGGAAATCGGCCGCCAGCGCGCCACCCGCTTCCCCGACCTCGCTCAACGCTGCAGCGCCGATGAACTGCCGGTGCTGGGTTGGAAAGGCGGGGTCAGTCGCAGCCTGAAGAAGAATGAAAAATACGGATCGCTGAAATACCTCGCCCAGTGGCAAGGGTTGCGTGGGGAAGATCTGGATATTGATCTGAGTGCCGAACGGGTCATGACCTGCTCGCGGACGAAAATGGTGGTGACGTTTACGCCGGATCGCAGCAAGTATCTCAATCAGGTAGCGGAAGCTGAAGCTTAAGGAGAAGCGCAATGGTCGATCTGCATCAGGAGTTTCAGAACAGCAGTTTCTTTCATCAGGCCCGAATCGACCGTCGCTCCGTCGACGCGCTGACTGGAATCGCCGCCGGGCTTGCAGCAGACGGCAAGATCAATCAGCAGGAAGCCGAATTTCTCAAAAACTGGATCGAATCGCACTTGATCCATCTGAATGATCCGGTCGTCAACATCCTTTATAAGCGTCTCGCCGACATGCTCAGTGACGGCGTTCTTGATGCAGAAGAGTCAGCCGAACTGCTGGAAATGCTTCACCAGTTCGCAGGTCTTCCAGTCGGCGTACAGCAACCCTTCGTTGCCTCAACCTCTCTGCCTCTGGACAACCCTGCTCCGGCATTGAGCTGTGCTGATCGTGTCTTTCTCTTCACCGGTGTCATGGCCTACGGCCCCCGCAAGGACTGTGAAGCGCTGATTGTCGAGCGAGGTGGACTGATCGGCGGCTCGGTCAGCAAAAAGATTCATTATCTGGTGGTGGGCAGCATCGGGAACGATCAATGGCTTCACAGCAGCTACGGCACCAAGATCAAAAAAGCCGTTGAGCTTCGCGACAGTGGCGTGCCGATTGCCATCATCAGCGAAGACCATTGGCAGAAGGTGTTATTCGGATAACGGGAGAGTGAGATGACCCAAGCCGTGATGCAGTTTTGCAAGACTGAAAGCCTGACCATCGCGTATGAGCATCACGGCCCGGAAAATGGCACGCCGGTCATCCTCCTTCACGGCTTCCCCTACTCTCCCCGCGCCTACGATGAAATCGCCCCGCCCCTCGCCGCCAAAGGCTATCGGGTGATCGTGCCGTACCTGCGCGGCTATGGGCCAACGCGTTTCAACAGCCCGGACACCCTGCGCTCCGGCCAGCAAGCGGCGCTGGCTCAGGATCTGCTGGATCTGATGGATGCGCTGGGTGTCGAGCAAGCGACGCTGTGCGGTTACGACTGGGGTGGTCGGGCGGCGTGCATCGTTGCGGCGCTGTTTCCTGATCGCGTGTGCGGTTTGGTGACGGGCGATGGCTACAACCTGCAAGACATTCCGAATTCGGTCCAGCCGCTGGATCCGCAGAGCGAACATCGCTACTGGTATCAGTATTACTTCCACACGCCCCGTGGCGTTGAAGGGCTGATGCAGAATCGTCGGGCGCTGTGCGAGTTGCTGTGGCAGTTGTGGTCGCCGACCTGGGCGCGGAACGCCGAGCGTTATCCGCTGAGTGCGTCGGCGTTCGATAACCCGGATTTCGTCGAGGTGGTGATTCACTCTTATCGCCATCGCTTCATGTACGCACCGGGCGATCCGGCGCTGGAGGGGATGGAGCAGGCGCTGGAGAAACAACCGGCGATCGGCGTTCCGACGATTTCGCTGTGCGGTGCCGATGATGGCGTTGGCCCGGCACCGGCGGACGATGAAGATGCGCACCACTTCACCGGGCCTTATGAGCGGCGAGTGCTGGCGGGGGTCGGGCATAACATTCCCGAGGAAGCGCCGGGCGAGACGCTCAAGGCATTACTGGATCTGCTCCAGCGCTGACCGAAAACCGCTCCCGATAAGCCTGCGGCGTCACACCCATGGCCCGCAGGAAGCTGCGTCTTAACGTCTCTTCACTGCCAAATCCACAATTGGCCGCGACCCGTTTGATTGGCAAACCGGTATCGCTCAACAACCGGCGGGCGGTTTCAACGCGAATCAGTTCAATCGCCCGGGCCGGGGTCTGGCCGGTGTCGGCGCGGTAGTGGCGCACGAAACTGCGTTCGCTCATGCCGGCCTGTTCGGCGAGGGTTGGAATACCCAGATCGCAGGTCAGGTGTTCGGCAATCCACGCGTGCAGATCATCGAAGCGGTTGCCCTGTTTTTGCAGTGACAGCGTCACGCTGAATTGCGACTGCCCGCCCGGGCGCTTGAGGAACACCACCAGTTGCCGGGCGACGTCCAGGGCCATGTCGCGACCGAGATCGTCTTCGACCATAGCCAGCGCCAGGTCGATGCCGGCGGTGACGCCTGCCGAGGTCCAGACCGGGCCGTCGTTGATGAAGATCGGATTGGGCTCGACCTGCAATTGCGGGTGTTGCTGCGCCAGTTGTTCGCAGCGGGTCCAATGGGTGACGACCCGGCGACCGTCGAGCCAGCCGCTGGCCGCCAGTAGAAATGCGCCCGTACAGACCGAAGCCACACGCCGGCAGTCATTTGCGTGTTCACGCACCCAACCCACCAATTCGACATCTTCGGCAGCGGCGTAAACGCCCCAGCCGCCGGCGATGATCAGCGTGTCGCTGGGCTGTTCCGGCAGCGGCTCGGCCAGCATCGCCAACCCGGCGGAAGAGTTGACCGCCCCGCCACCGCTGGCAATCACCGTTGGCGCATAGGGCGCAGGCAAACCTTGCTGGCGGGCGATGTCGTTGGCCGAGGCGAAGACCTGCAACGGCCCGGTGACATCGAGCAATTGCACATTGGCGAACGCGAGTACGTGGATGGTTTTCGGCATTTGGCGTAATTCGTGGGCTGATTGGCGTATGCGCCAAAACCTACGCGCCTACAGTGAAGCCGTCTACCCCCCTTTTCACGGAGAAGAACCATGGCGTTGCAGATCGGTTTTCTGTTGTTTCCACAAGTGCAGCAACTCGACCTGACCGGCCCGTATGACGTGCTGGCCTCGTTGCCGGACGTGCAGGTGCACCTGATCTGGAAGGATCTGGTGCCGGTCACCGCCAGCACCGGGCTGGTGCTGAAACCGACCACCACGTTCGAGGACTGCCCGGATCTGGATGTGATCTGCGTACCCGGAGGCGCCGGGGTCGGGCCGTTGATGGAGGACGAGCAGACGCTGGCGTTCATCAGGTCGCAAGCGGCTCAGGCGCGTTACGTGACGTCGGTGTGCACCGGTTCGCTGGTGCTTGGGGCGGCGGGTCTGTTGCAGGGCAAACGGGCGACCACGCACTGGGCTTATCACGATCTGCTACCGACGCTGGGCGCGATTGCGGTGAAGGATCGGGTGGTGCGTGACGGCAATCTGTTCACCGGGGGCGGCATCACGGCGGGGATCGATTTTGCCCTGACGCTGGCGCAGGAACTGGTCGGTGTCGACACGGCGCAACTGGTGCAGTTGCAGCTGGAATATGCGCCGGCGCCGCCGTTTGATTCGGGCAGTCTGGAGACGGCGCCGAGTGCGGTTGTTGAAGAAGCCCGCAAGCGTGCAGCGCCGTCGTTGAAGCTGCGCACTGAAATCACCGAGCGCGCGGCGGCGAAACTCAACCTGCGCTGATCTCCCGCCAAACACAAAATTCCTGGTGGAATATAAATCCCCTGTGGGAGCGGGCTTGCTCGCGAAGGCGTTGTAACATTCAGCAAATCTGTTAGCTGACACACCGCATTCGCGAGCAAGCCCGCTCCCACATTGGGATTTGTGTTTGGCCAATGGCTTTGTTGTCCCGGTTTCTCGCCACACCTTCACTTGTCCCCTCGGCCTTACGAGTGTAGAAAGCCTGTCCACAAATCGTGCACAAGGACTTTCCATGACAGCTCTGCCATGGCTCTATCTCGGGCTTCTCAGCCTTGGTTACGGATTGGCGCTGAGTTTCGGCCAGCTCGGCTGGCTGGCGCTGATCTCCATTGCACTGCTGGTTTTCGCCGCTTACGCCGTGCGCCAGCAAACCGTGCCGGTCGGGCGTTATCTCGGCCATGGCCTGTTTATCGTGCTGGCTCTGGCGCTGGCCCTGCACTGGCTGCCGGGCTTCTACAACGGCCGGGCCATCGTGCCGCAGCGCTTCACCGACAACGCCGTGCCGTTCTCGATGTACCTGAATCTCGACAAACCGTTGATTGGTTTCTGGCTGCTACTGGTCTGCCCATGGATCGTCGCGCGACGCTCATTGCGCCTGACGGTGTACGCCACCGCGCTGGCACTGACGCTGAGCGTAATCCTCGCATTGGGCGGCGCGGTGTTGCTGGGCATGATCACCTGGGCGCCGAAATGGCCGGATCAGGCGTGGCTGTGGGTGCTGAACAATCTGCTGCTGGTGACGCTGGTCGAAGAAGCGCTGTTTCGCGGCTATATCCAGGGCGGCCTGAGCCGGCGTTTCAAACACCTGCCCTACGGCGAAAACCTCGCGCTGCTGCTGGCGTCCTTGCTGTTCGGTCTGGTGCATGTGGGCGCCGGCTGGCAATGGGTGTTGCTGGCGAGCCTGGCGGGTGTCGGCTATGGTCTGGCCTACCGTTTTGGCGGGCTCGGTGCCGCGATCGCCACGCATTTTGGCCTGAACCTGCTGCACTTCGGTCTGTTCACCTATCCGATGCTCGCGGGTTGAAGCAAGGGCCGTTTTGCGACGCCGTACTTATAAATGAAAAAAAATTTCAATAAATGGCCGACCCCGCCGACAACCTTTCAAAGCCTTGCGGATTGAAAAACCATGCGTAATAACCAGCCCATTACACAACGCGAACGGACTTTCCCGGCTCAGCAACGGTTGATTTCCACAACCGACGCCAAAGGCGTGATCACCTACTGCAACGACGCATTCGTCGAAATCAGCGGGTTTTCGCGTGAGGAACTGATCCGTGCGCCGCACAACCTGGTTCGTCACCCCGACGTCCCGGCTGCGGTGTTTTCGCACATGTGGGGCACACTGAAACAAGGCTTGCCATGGATGGGCATTGTCAAGAATCGCTGCAAGACCGGTGATCATTACTGGGTGAACGCCTATGTAACGCCGGTGTTCGATGGCAATCAGGTGGTCGGTTACGAGTCGGTGCGGGTCAAGCCGTCCGCCGAACAGATCCGCCGTGCCGAAGCGCTCTACCAACGCATCAACCAGGGCAAGTCGGCGATCCCTCAAACTGACAAATGGCTGCCGGTGCTGCAGGACTGGCTGCCGTTCATTCTGGTCAGCCAGCTGAGCTTCATGATCGGCGCCACCCTGAACTCGCAGTGGGGCTTCGTCCTCGCCGCCGGTCTGTCGGTGCCGCTGGGCCTGTTGGGCCTGCAATGGCAACAACGCGGGCTCAAACGCCTGCTACGTCTGGCCGAGCAGACCACCTCCGACCCGCTGATCGCGCAGATGTACACCGACAGCCGTGGCCCACAGGCCCGTCTGGAGATGTCGATCCTCAGCCAGGAAGCCCGCCTGAAAACCTGCCTGACCCGTCTGCAGGACACCGCCGAGCACCTGACCGATCAGGCCAAACAGTCCGACGCCCTGGCGCACAACAGCTCCAGCGGTCTGGAACGTCAGCGCGTGGAAACCGAACAGGTCGCCACCGCCGTCAACCAGATGGCCGCCACCACGCAAGAAGTGGCCAGCCACGTACAACGCACCGCCGACGCCACCCAGGAAGCCAACCGTCTGACCGGTCGCGGTCGCGACATCGCCGGCGAAACCCGCGAAGCCATCCAGCGCTTGTCCGTAGTTGTTGGGGAAACCGGTTTGACCGTCACCCAACTGGCCAAGGACAGCGACGAAATCGGCGGCGTGGTCGACGTGATCAAAGGCATCGCCGACCAGACCAACCTGCTGGCCCTCAACGCCGCGATTGAAGCCGCGCGGGCCGGCGAGATGGGCCGTGGTTTTGCGGTAGTTGCCGACGAAGTCCGCCAACTGGCACAACGCACCAGCGAATCCACCGGCCAGATCCACGCCCTGATCGCCAAACTGCAACAGACTGCATCCAGCGCCGTGCAAACCATGGAAGCCGGTCATCGCCAGGCGGAAGAAGGTGTGGCGCGTGTTCTGGAAGCGGATCAGGCACTGGTGGGCATCAGCGAAGCAGTGGCCAACATCACCGACATGACCACCCAGATCGCCGCCGCGACCGAAGAGCAAAGTGCCGTGGCTGAAGAAATCAGCCGCAACATCAGCAACATCTCGGAACTGGCGGACCAGACCTCGGAACAGGCGCATAACTCGGCGTTGCTGAGTGAAGAGCTGACCAAGACTGCTAATACGCAGTATTCGTTGGTGGAGCGGTTTAACCGCTGATTGTTCTGCAATACAAAAAACCCGGATAGCGAGAGCTTCCGGGTTTTTTATTGTGGCTCACCGCGTGACTACACATAGGGGCGCTATGCCCTACAAGAACGCCAGAATCCGCTGACTGGTGCACCTTTGGGGTCGGCTCTATCGTTTGCCGGTAGAAATCCAATCCCTTAAGCTGGTCAGTATGAATACATCTCCTTTGGAGGCTCCGATGGCCACCACCAGAAAGACCGACAAGCCAGTCAAAAAAGTCATTCGCGATGAACTGACTTTTCTTGATGTCCGGCAAGCCGCGCGTGATGGGCAGAAAGCGTTCGATAAATATGTGATCACTGGCAAGCTACCCATAACAAAGTAGCCATAGATGCCAGCAGTCAAAATCTCTGCGCTTTTCGAACAAATCAACAACTGGAAAAACTTCGCCGCTCATTTTTATAACTACAAAGTGTGCGGTGAACTGCCCGCTATTTTTGGGCGAGACGAACGACTCGACCTCAGCGATATGCATCACATCCACCTGGCCAGCACCCAAGCGACCCAGTCACGGTGGGCAAAAATAGACCGCCAGTATTATCGAACTGCCTTGGTTGATGATCCTGACAACGACTTCTGGCTTATCTACGCCTACGACGCTTTCCGGGATGAATATCTTTTGCTGACAATCACAGGCCCGGATGCCCATAACCGGAGTGAGTGGGGTTCATTTCTGCGAACGGTGCATAGCGAGATTGTTGAGCCATGGATCGTGGGAAAAGTCATCTATTCCGACCTTGAGGACTTTTGATCAGTTGGCTGGCCAATTCTTGGAACTCGCCTGTAGCAAGGCAATAAAAAACCCGGATAGCGAGAGCTTCCGGGTTTTTTATTGCCTTGCTACTTACGCCTTCGGCACGAGGTTATCCAGCGCCTGATTCACCGCCAACTCGCCCAACATCACCACTTGCGCAATGCCCAACAGGGTCTTGCGGTTCGGCCCTTCCAGCAGGCCGGCAAAGTCACCGAGCATGACCGTGGCTGACGCGAGGGATTCGCAGGCGTTGGCCAGCAAGGACTCCGTGTCGGTTTGCGGGTTGACCATGAACATGTCGTTTGGGGTGTAGGGCGTGGCCATGATCTGGGTTGCGGGTGTCAGGTAATAGTCGAGGGCGCGTTCGGCCGCGTCGTGGAGTTTTCTTGAATCGGGAAATTCGTACGGGGACACCGGATCTTCTAACGGTGGAATGACGGTCTTGGACATCAGCTGGAACTCCGGAAAGAGTCGCTTGAGAATTTTTATCGACGGCTGCCAGGCAGTGAGGGGACAAGCCCCTCACCGGGGCGACAACTACCGCGAGACGTGATGGTTATCCAGCACACGATTGACCAGCAGCTCACTCAGCATGATGACCTGCTGCAGAATCTGCATCGCCTTGCGCTGCGACGGATCGACGGTTTCGCCAATGTCCCGGGCCATGTCACTGGCCGACGACAGCGTTTCGCACGCTTCGACCAGCAGCGTTTCGTCATCCATGGTTGGGTTGACCAGATAGATCTTGCCCGGCTTGCGCGAGGGCTTGGACGTCTTCTGCGCCCCAGGATCGAGGTAATGATTGATCGCCCGCTCGGTTGCCGATTTTATGTTTTCGGCTTCGAGTGCGGCGTCGTAGGGGATTGAATCGGTTTCTGGTGGGTTGGGTGTGGCTTTGAACATAGACGTAACTCCAGTTTCGAATGTAAGGAGCCATCACCCTCGCTACCAAACGAAGGGTGGTGGCCATACGCGGGTTGGTAGACCGGTCGAAACGGGAAACCCGGCGCTCACAAAGGAGCCCCGCGCATGCCCACCATAAAATCTGAGCCCCAAAATAAGGGACTGCATATGGTGACGCCATACGACGGTTTCGAAGCGGGCTACCAAACCCGATCACTGTTTTTCAGTGACAAGGAAACGATATAGCCCTTTCCGAACCGCGTAAGCCGGCGGATTCTGGCGTACGCGTAGGCAACGACGCAAGGTGTTGTAGCCCTTATGGCGTAACGGTTCGTGTACTTTAAACGTGGTCGCTGGATTACGTTTATGTGCAAAAAACGGCCGGGCATTACCCTGTTCTTTTGATGTGTTCTGATAGACCGCTTTCGTCGGGTCGCCACCCGGAGCAATCTTGCCCCCGTGAACACATATTCAATAGGTTCCCGAAGCATCACTGCCATGTTCAGCCTTCTGCTGATGCATTTTAGCGACGTCGCATTTTGCAATCATTGAGATGGCCAAATAGTGGCAGAAAGCCGAGTCACGCCTACGCTCAGGGATTCAACTTTGAGATAAGCACTCCATGTCGACATTAGAGATTGAGCCGGTAGTAGCTGATGATTTCGAGACTTGGCTGAACGGGCGCCCTAAGTGGTTACAGACAGCCGCTCGAATGCTGATCGACTCGAAACGACAGCTTAATCAGGAAGAGATCAAGTCGTTAGCTAGGCTATGCAAGCTTGAAGCCGAGGACAAAGTTGATCCGGGGTTTCTCACCATAATTCCTGGAGCGCTGTCGCAGGCAGCCAACAGACCCATGCTTCGAATTGATGAGATCCTTGATGTGCATGGTTTGAATGCAATCAAGGCCGGCGCAAATCTTCCATTCGGCAAAAGCAATCTTGCGGTGATCTATGGGCAGAATGGAACCGGCAAGAGCGGATTTGCACGTTTGCTCAAACAGATCTGCGGATCACGATCCAAGGACGAGATACACGGCAATGTTTTCGATCCAACCCCTACGGCATGTCGTGCTCACTTCAAGGTTTCCATTGACGGAAAACCTGCAGATGTTCACTGGGATATTGCCAGTGGCCCGCACAAAGCTTTACGGCATGCACAGGTGTTCGATAGCAAGGCCGCCCAGCAATATATGGGTAGAACTGAGGCATGCTATGAGCCCAGCCGGATGAAGTTTGTATCGGCCCTAATTGCAACAGCGGACGCCGTTAACGCAGAGCTTGCCGCAGAAAAAGCTTTATTGAACAAAGCACTACCCGCCATCCCAGAGACCCTAAATCAAACTCCCGAAGCGAAATGGCTTCAAGGCCTGAAGGGTACGACTACGGCTGCCAGCATTGATAAGGAATGCTTGTACACCGACCAATTTGACCGAGAGCGTATAGAGAACGAGGCCTTGCTCGCAGAGAAGGATATCGCTGGTCGGCTTTTGCTCATCAATAAAGAAAAAACCGCACTGAAAAATATTGAAACAACGTTGACGACACTTCAGCAGGGATTGAACGATGCGACGGCAGCTGAGCTAGAGAATCTAAAAAATACAGCCGTCAAGGCGAGGAATACCAGCGAAGAGGCGGCGGCAGTCATTTTCGGTAAAGCCGAGCTTGAAGGCGTTGGCTCTGCGACTTGGCAGGAGATGTGGGAGTGCGCACGCGCATACTCCACTGGCACGGTCTACACAGAATCTCCGTTTCCCAATATCGCGACTGACTCACGTTGTGTGCTTTGCCATCAAAGCCTCGACGAGGATGCCAAAGCCCGCCTGTTAGGTTTTGAGAAGTTCGTTACTGACGGCCTTGAGACAGCCGCCAAGAAGGCTGAAAAGAGTTTTACTGATCACAAAAACCGGTTGCCAACTCTTCCAGGGCAAGCAGACTGGATCGTTAACATGTCCACCTTGGGCTTCGAAGAGAACGATGGAGTCACTTGGCTTGGTATGCTCAAAGCGAGGCGTGATCAAATTGTACTGGGGAGCCCTGTCAGCACCTTGCAGCCGTTCGACTGGTCGAGCATAAACGAAGCGGCAAAAACCAAGTCAGCAGACCTAATTGCCGAAGAAGTTAGCCTGTCGTCCCTAATGAAAGATGAGCATCGCCAGGCAATGCAGAGCCGAGTTCAATGCCTTCAAGCAAAGCAGTGGCTCTCACAGAACAAGACGTCGATCAACGCTGAAAAGTCCAGATTGATCGCAGTCGCAGCGATAGATAAAGCCTCTCGCTCTGCCGCTACCAACTCTCTGACCTCAAAGAAAAATGAATTGGCCAAAACTGAGCTGGATGCTGGCTACCAAACTCGATTCATCGAAGAATTGAAGCTCTTGGGAGGTCACCGCATTCCAATTGTTCCGCAGAGTAAATCGGGAGGCAAAGGGAAGATCACCTTCGGCCTGAACCTTGTAGGTGCGCATGGATCGCATGGCCTGGACTACATCTTGAGCGAAGGTGAAACCCGAATCGCCGCGCTGGCAGCTTTTCTTGCAGACACCACCGGCTCAAATCAACTGGCACCGTTCATTTTCGATGACCCTATTTCGTCGCTCGACCAAGACTTTGAAGAAAAGGTCGTCGAGCGCCTCGCGTCATTATCTTTGACTAGACAGGTGATCATTTTCACTCACAGGCTATCTCTCGTTGCCCAGGTCGAAGCTGTTACTAAGAAATGGGAACAGACTCCTGGGATGCCCTCTATAAAGCCAACGCTGACTTCTCTTCGGAGGATGGATAAGACGGCAGGTATCGTCGCCACGACTAGCGCTAGAGACTTGCGACCGGAAAGCGCTGTCCGGGGATTAATCGACAATACGATTACGCGTCTGAAAAAGCATGTGGAGAAGGCTGAGGTCGAGGCTTACGAGTCACTCGCCAAGAGTGCCTGCAGTGATTTCCGGATCATCGTTGAGAAGACGATTGAGTACATTTTATTGGCGGATGTGGTTGGTCGTTTCAGACGCGCAATTAATACACAAGGCAAGCTGCATAAGGTCGCCAAGGTCACAAGTGATGACTGTAATTTCATTGATGATCTGATGACTCGCTACTCAGTGTTTGAGCATGCTCAATCTGAGGAGATGCCAAGCAGCGCTCTTGAACTGGCTGTATTCGAAGCCGATGTAATAGCCTTGCAAAATTGGATGACTGAGTTTGGATCAAGAGCCAGTTAATGTGAGCAATTTAATCATGGTCAGAATCAAGCCAATCGCTCCGATTCTGGCCTGTTCTTGGAAAAGAGCATTCTCTAGGGAGCGTCTCTGAGCAGCAGTTACCCCAGAGACGGATGAACCCGGTCTTTACCCACCCTAGCCCTCTCCCCGAGGGCGAGGGGACTGACCGAGGTGCGTGGGCGAGGTACGCCGAGGTGGGATATTGAGTTGAACTCAGGTTTTGAACAGCACTTCAATCGGCCCCTAACCACTCAAAACGATGAGCGTTAGCTCGAGTATCGCTTTTGATCTTCGGGCGACGTCGGAAGGCTGAGTGGAGGGATTCGTCCGGGGGTGGGAGCGCAGCGACCGTTTGGCGAAGCCAAACACATCGAGAGGAGGTGCAGCGAAGCAAACCGTAGGCGATGCCCCCCGGATGAATCCCGGAACGAAGGAACCCCGAGCTTTAGCGAGCGGGCCGGACGTAGGAGCAAGCCTTTTTTTGCTTACTTTTTTGAGGCGTTTGTCAAAAAAGTGAGTCGCCGTAAGGGCGAAACCCTAGGTGGGCTTGACCGCAGAAACGGATATGCACACAGATCGAAAAGTGTGTCGTGTTCAAGATCTACCCCCTCACCCCAGCCCTCCCGAAACGTCGGACCGCCCCCAAGGGGGCGAGGGGGAAAGGGAGCCGATCTTCATGCGGTTCAAAAATCTCGATCAGTGCTTGAGAAACGCAGCCACTTTCTGCGCGGCGGCAGCCAAATGCTGCTCATGCGTAAACCCGGAAACCTTGAGCGGCTTCAAATCATGATCCCCCGCAGCCAGCCAAAACACCTCAATACTCGGCGATAGATCGTAAGCTTCGACAGCGTCCCGATTGCCAAGAGCATCGCGCTCGCCTTGCACAATCAACGTCCGAGTCTTTAGCCCAGCCAGATGCTCAACCCGTGGCTTCTCAGGCTTACCCACTGCATAAAACGGATAACCCAGACAAACCAGCGCATCCGCACCCAACTCGTCCGCCAAAAGACTGGCCATCCGCCCCCCCATCGACTTCCCGCCAACCGCCAAAACCCCAGCGACATGAAGTCGCACCAAGCCATAAACCTCACGCCAACATTCGAGCAACTTCGGCGCAGGATTCGGCGGTCGCTTAACCCCATCAACCCGCCGCTGCGCCATATAAGGAAACTCAAACCGCAACACATTCACCCCAAGCCCAGCAAGGCGCCCAGCCACATCCGTCATCCACTCACTGTCCATCGGCGCCCCCGCCCCATGCGCGAGAATGAGCGTCGCCGAAGCCTCACCACTGGCCGCATCCCAAAGCCACCCACGATCCCGCAGGCACTGCGCCCATTGATCCCCGTCAATACTGGCCTTGTGCTGTTTGTCCATGCTTGCCTCGCTTTTAGTCTGCCTATAACTCCAGGCGAAGGATTCGCGGCGTTTTCTGCGCGCGCTCACTTCGGCTGAACCGTGGATGGGGAACCATGAACACTTCTATCAGTACCGCCTACAACTACAAGGTGGTCCGCCAATTTGCCATTATGACGGTGGTGTGGGGCATCGTCGGCATGGGGCTCGGGGTTTTTCTCGCGGCTCAATTGGTCTGGCCCGAACTCAACTTCAACCTGCCGTGGACCAGCTTCGGACGCCTGCGCCCGCTGCACACCAACGCGGTGATCTTCGCGTTCGGCGGCTGTGCCTTGTTCGCCAGTTCGTTCTACTCGGTGCAGCGCACCTGCCAGACCCAACTGTTTGCGCCGAAAATCGCCGCCTTCTGCTTCTGGGGCTGGCAACTGGTGATCCTGCTGGCGGCCATCAGCCTGCCACTGGGTTACACCAGCTCCAAGGAATACGCCGAGCTGGAATGGCCGATCGACATCCTGATCACCATCGTCTGGGTCGCCTACGCCATCGTGTTCTTCGGCACGATCATGCAGCGCAAGACCAAGCACATTTATGTGGGCAACTGGTTCTTCGGCGGGTTCATCATCACCGTGGCGATTCTGCACATCGTCAACAACCTTGAATTGCCGGTGAGCTTCACCAAGTCCTACTCGGTGTACGCCGGTGCAACCGACGCGATGGTGCAATGGTGGTACGGCCACAACGCCGTAGGCTTTTTCCTCACCGCCGGTTTCCTCGGGATGATGTACTACTTCGTGCCGAAACAGGCCGAACGTCCGGTGTATTCGTATCGTCTGTCGATCGTGCACTTCTGGGCGCTGATCACCCTGTACATCTGGGCCGGTCCGCACCACTTGCACTACACCGCGCTGCCGGACTGGGCGCAGTCGCTGGGCATGGTGATGTCGCTGGTTCTGCTGGCGCCAAGTTGGGGCGGCATGATCAACGGCATGATGACCCTCTCGGGCGCCTGGCATAAGTTGCGCAGCGACCCGATTCTGCGCTTCCTGGTGGTGTCGCTGGCGTTCTACGGCATGTCGACCTTCGAAGGTCCGATGATGGCGATCAAGACGGTGAACGCCCTCTCCCACTACACCGACTGGACCATTGGCCACGTACACGCCGGCGCCCTCGGCTGGGTGGCGATGATTTCCATCGGCGCGCTGTATCACATGATCCCGAAAATCTTCGGCAAAGAGCAGATGCACAGCATCGGCCTGATCAACGCGCACTTCTGGCTCGCGACCATCGGCACCGTGCTCTACATCGCTTCGATGTGGGTCAACGGCATCGCCCAGGGCCTGATGTGGCGTGCGGTGAACGAGGACGGCACGCTGACCTACTCCTTCGTCGAAACCCTGGTGGCCAGCCACCCTGGCTTCGTCGTGCGGCTGATTGGCGGGGCGATCTTCCTCAGCGGCATGTTCCTGATGGCTTACAACACCTGGCGCACCGTGCGGGCCTCGCAGCCTGCTGACGTCGTTGCTGCCGCGCAGATGGCCTGAGGAGTCCGCCATGAAACACGAAACGATTGAAAAGAACGTCGGCCTGCTGATGCTGCTGATGGTGTTCGCCGTGAGCATCGGCGGCCTGACCCAGATCGTCCCGCTGTTCTTCCAGGACGTGACCAACAAACCGGTGGAAGGCATGAAGCCCTACACCGCGCTGCAACTGGAAGGCCGCGACATCTACATCCGCGAAGGCTGCGTCGGTTGCCATTCGCAGATGATCCGTCCGTTCCGCGCCGAAACCGAACGCTACGGGCACTACTCGGTGGCCGGCGAGAGCGTGTGGGATCACCCGTTCCTGTGGGGCTCCAAGCGTACCGGTCCGGACCTGGCCCGGGTTGGCGCGCGTTACTCGGATGACTGGCACCGTGCGCACTTGTACAACCCGCGCAACGTTGTACCGGAATCGAAAATGCCGGCCTACCCGTGGCTGGTTACCCAACCGGTCGACAGCAGCCACACCGAGACCAAGCTCAAGGTCATGCGCACCCTCGGCGTGCCGTACACCGACGACGACATCAGCGGCGCAGTGGCCAGCCTCAAGGACAAGACCGAAATGGACGCTCTCGTCTCCTACCTGCAAGTGCTTGGCACTGCGATCAAGAGCAAGAGGTGAACCATGGTCATTGAAATGAGCGCGGGGCTGATTCGCGGCCTCGGCACGGTCGTGGTGTTCGTAGCCTTCGTCGGCCTGACCCTGTGGGTGTTCAACCGCAAGCGCACGCCTGAATTCGCCGAAGCGCGCCTGCTGCCGTTTGCCGACGAGCCGCAACCCGACACTACCCAAGCTAATGAAACAAGGAGTACCCGGCCATGACCACCTTCTGGAGTACGTGGATCTGCGTACTGACCATCGGCAGCCTGATCGGCCTGACCTGGCTGCTGGTCGGCACCCGTCGGGGCGAAACCAAGGGCAGCGTCGACCAGACCATGGGCCACAGCTTCGACGGCATCGAGGAGTACGACAACCCGCTGCCGCAGTGGTGGTTCATGCTGTTCGCCGGCACGCTGGTGTTTTCCGTGGGCTATCTGATCCTTTACCCGGGCCTGGGCAACTGGAAAGGCATCCTGCCCGGCTACGAAGACGGCTGGACCGGCGTCCACGAATGGGAAAAGGAAATGAGCAAGGCTGACGCCAAGTTCGGGCCGATCTTCGCCAAATTCGCCGCGATGCCGGTGGAAGAAGTGGCGAAGGATCCGCAGGCGCTGAAAATGGGCGGCCGTCTGTTCGCCTCCAACTGCTCGGTGTGCCATGGCTCGGATGCCAAGGGCGCGTTCGGTTTCCCTAACCTCGCCGACAAGGACTGGCGTTGGGGCGGCAGCGCCGACACCATCAAGACCACCATCATGGGTGGCCGGATGGCGGCGATGCCGGCGTGGGGCGAAGCACTGGGCGAGGCCGGGGTGAAAAACGTCGCGGCTTATGTGCGTCACGAACTGGCCGGCCTGCCACTGGCGGCGGACAACAAGGCCGACCTGCAAGCCGGGCAGCAAGCGTTCAGCACCATGTGCGTGGCTTGTCACGGGGCAAACGGCCAGGGCACCGAAGCCATGGGCGCGCCGAACCTGACGCACCCGGCCGGTTTCATCTACGGCACCAGCCTGACCCAACTTGAGCAAACCATTCGCCATGGCCGTCAAGGCCACATGCCCGCTCAGAACGAGCTGCTGGGCAACGATAAAGTGCAATTGCTGGCCGCTTATGTGTACAGCCTGAGCAACGGATTGAATACAGAAAAACTGATTACTGAGGACAATAAAAAGTAATCATTGCGTACAAGACTGCCGCACGTTTCCAGTGCGGCAGTTTCCAGCCCCTTTGCGACGCATTGTCGCACCCCTTCACCCCCTCTCCTTTCGGTTACCCGGATTCGGGTCTACGCTTGCTCGATGCGGACTGGCCCGTGCCGGTTCCAGGTCGACCCCGAGCGAGGCGTTGAACGAATCGGCTGACTGACATGGCCGCAAAGGCCGGTAGATACCGGCTGTCGTGCCAATTACCGTCCGTCACCCGAACCGAGCGTTCGAACACACCCCGTTACATCCGACCGGGACCCCTCGCTTTTTTCGTCCGCTGCGACATTTTGCCCGAGGGCAATTTTGTCCTTACGCGGCGCATGGAAAGGCCGCAGAATCAGCGTTGGAAAGCATTGACCCAGGTCATGGCGCGTTGCATTGACCCCCTGCTTTCTACATACTTGCGGCCGATTTTAATCCTAATAAAACACCCAAACCGTGGAACCTTAGAATGAGCACAGCAATCAGTCCGACTGCTTATAACTATAAGGTAGTCCGCCAGTTCGCCATCATGACGGTGGTCTGGGGGATCCTTGGCATGGGGCTCGGTGTCTTCATCGCCTCTCAACTGGTCTGGCCGGAGTTGAATTTCGGTCTGCCGTGGACGAGCTTTGGACGCCTGCGCCCGTTGCACACAAACCTGGTGATTTTCGCCTTCGGTGGTTGTGCACTGTTTGCCACTTCCTACTATGTCGTGCAGCGAACCTGCCAGACGCGACTGATTTCCGACAGCCTCGCGGCCTTCACCTTCTGGGGATGGCAAGCGGTGATCGTCGGCGCGATCATTACCTTGCCGCTGGGTTACACCACCACCAAGGAATACGCGGAACTGGAATGGCCCCTCGCCATTCTGCTGGCCATTGTCTGGGTCACCTACGGTCTGGTGTTCTTCGGCACCATCACCAAGCGCAAGACCAAGCACATCTATGTCGGTAACTGGTTCTACGGTGCGTTCATCGTGGTGACCGCGATGCTGCACATCGTCAACCACATGTCGCTGCCGGTCAGCCTGTTCAAGTCCTACTCGGCTTACTCGGGCGCCACCGACGCGATGATCCAGTGGTGGTACGGCCACAACGCCGTGGGCTTCTTCCTGACCACCGGCTTCCTGGGGATGATGTACTACTTCGTGCCGAAACAGGCCGAACGTCCGATCTACTCGTATCGTCTGTCGATCGTGCACTTCTGGGCGCTGATCACCCTGTACATCTGGGCCGGTCCGCACCACCTGCACTACACCGCACTGCCTGACTGGGCACAATCGCTGGGCATGGCGATGTCGATCATTCTGCTGGCACCGAGCTGGGGCGGCATGATCAACGGCATGATGACCCTGTCGGGCGCCTGGCATAAGCTGCGCACCGACCCGATCCTGCGTTTCCTCGTGGTATCGCTGGCGTTCTACGGCATGTCGACCTTCGAAGGTCCGATGATGGCGATCAAGACCGTCAACTCGCTCTCGCACTACACCGACTGGACCATCGGCCACGTACACGCCGGCGCGCTCGGCTGGGTAGCGATGATCTCGATCGGCGCGATCTACCACATGATCCCGAAACTGTTCGGCCGTGCACAGATGCACAGCACCGGCCTGATCAACGCGCACTTCTGGCTCGCAACCATCGGTACCGTTCTGTACATCGCTTCGATGTGGGTCAACGGCATCACCCAGGGCCTGATGTGGCGTGCAATCAACGATGACGGCACCCTCACCTACTCGTTCGTCGAAGCGCTGCAGGCCAGCCACCCTGGTTTCATCGTCCGCGCCCTGGGCGGTGCGTTCTTCGCCAGCGGCATGCTGCTGATGGCTTACAACGTATGGCGCACCGTTCGCGCCTCGAACCCGGCTGAAGCCGAAGCCGCCGCCAAGATTGCCGTAGTTGGAGCTCACTGATGAAGCATGAAGCCGTCGAGAAGAACATTGGCCTGCTGGCTTTCTTCATGGTCATCGCCGTCAGCGTCGGTGGTCTGACCCAAATCGTTCCGCTGTTTTTCCAGGACGTCACCAACAAGCCGGTCGAAGGCATGAAGCCGCGCACCGCCCTTGAACTGGAAGGCCGCGACGTTTACATCGCCAACGGATGTGTCGGCTGCCACTCGCAGATGATCCGTCCGTTCCGTGCCGAAACAGAACGCTACGGCCACTACTCGGTCGCCGGTGAAAGCGTCTGGGATCACCCGTTCCTGTGGGGTTCCAAACGTACCGGTCCGGACCTGGCCCGCGTCGGTGGTCGTTACTCCGATGACTGGCAGCGTGCGCACTTGTACAACCCGCGCAACGTCGTCCCCGAGTCGAAAATGCCGGCCTACCCGTTCCTCGTAGAAAACAAGCTCGATGGCAAAGACACGGCCAAGAAAATGGAAGTGTTGCGCACGCTCGGCGTCCCTTACACCGATGAAGACATCGCCGGTGCGAAGGATGCCGTGAAGGGCAAAACCGAAATGGACGCGCTGGTGGCCTATCTGCAAGGCCTGGGCACCATCATCAAAAGCAAACGGTGATTCTTAATGGATATCGGGATGATTCGAGGCCTGGGCACCGTTGTCGTGATGGTTGCCTTCATCGGCCTGGCGTTGTGGGTGTTCAGCCCCAAGCGCAAGTCGGAGTTTGAAGACGCGACCTTGCTGCCCTTCGCGGATGATCCCGAAGCCATCAAGCACGTCGAGCAAGCTTCTAGGAGTAACAAAGAATGACTACATTCTGGAGTCTGTACGTCACAGTCCTCAGTCTCGGTACGATCTTTTCCCTGACCTGGCTGTTGTTGTCGACCCGCAAGGGCCAGCGCACCGAGCAGACCGACGAGACGGTCGGCCACTCCTTCGACGGGATCGAGGAGTACGACAACCCGCTGCCGAAATGGTGGTTCATGCTGTTCGTGGGCACCATCGTGTTCGCTCTGGGTTATCTGGTGCTGTACCCGGGCCTGGGCAACTGGAAAGGCCTGCTGCCGGGCTACAACTACCTCGATACCGAGAAGCAGACCGCGTTCGCCAACGGCCAGACCGGCTGGACCGGCGTTCACGAGTGGGAAAAGGAAATGGCCCGTTCGGACGCCAAGTTCGGTCCGATCTTCGCCAAGTTCGCTGCCATGCCGATCGAAGAAGTCGCGAAGGATCCGCAAGCGCTGAAGATGGGTGGCCGCCTGTTCGCCTCCAACTGCTCGGTCTGCCACGGTTCCGACGCCAAGGGCGCTTATGGTTTCCCTAACCTGACCGACGCCGACTGGCGCTGGGGCGGCGAGCCGGAAACCATCAAGACCACCATCATGGGCGGTCGTCACGCCGTGATGCCGGCCTGGGCTGAAGTGATCGGCGAGCAAGGCGTGGCCGACGTGGCCGCGTTCGTGGTGAGCAATCTGGATGGCCGCAAGCTGCCGGAAGGCACCAAGGCTGATCCGGCCAACGGCCAGAAACTGTTCGCCGCCAACTGCGTGGCGTGCCACGGCCCGGCGGGCAAAGGTACGCCAGCGATGGGCGCACCTGACCTGACCCACCCGGCCGCGTTCATCTACGGTTCGAGCTTCGCCCAACTGCAGCAGACCATCCGTTACGGCCGTCAGGGCCAGATGCCTGCCCAGGAACAACTGCAAGGCAACGACAAGGTTCACCTGCTGGCGGCGTACGTTTACAGCCTGTCCCACGGTGAAAAACCAGCGGAAGCCGAGGCCCAGTAAGGCCAACGCTTGAAGCAAAAAAACGGCCCCGCCAATGAGAATTGGCGGGGCCGTTTTGTTTCTGCCCTTTGAATGGCCGACCAGCGGTCAGGCTCGTCAGGCCTTCCCGGTTGTGGGTCGCCGGACGCAGTAGTAACGTTGCTACATATCTTCTTCAGGAGAGGTCGCAATGATGGCCATCACCACCATTTCCAGCCGCGAATTCAATCAGGACACAAGCAGTGCCAAAAAAGCCGCGCGCAATGGGCCGGTGATCATCACGGATCGTGGCAAGCCCGCCCACGTACTGCTAAGCATTGAGGAGTACGAAAAACTCACCGGCCTCAACGCGAGCATCGTCGATCTGCTGGTCATGCCTGAAGCGGCAGACATCGAGTTCGAAACCGAGCGTGCCGTGATCACTCACCGCCCTGTGGATCTGTCCTGAATGTATTTGCTCGACACCAATGTAATTTCCGAATTGCGCAAACCCCAGGCCGACAAGAACGTTGTCGCCTGGGCCAAAACGATCATTGCCCCTCGCATGTTTATCTCGGCCATTACCTTGAAGGAACTGGAGACCGGCGTCCTACGCATGGAGCGCCGTGATCCGGCTCAGGGAAAGATTCTGCGCACCTGGCTCAAGCGCCACGTGATGCCGGCCTTCGATGCGCGAATCCTGCCGGTCGATGCCGCTGTCGCCCTACGCTGCGCGCGCATTCATGTGCCGGATCAGGCGAATGAAAGCGATGCCCTGATCGCGGCAACGGCGCTGGTTCATGGGTTGACAGTGGTCACTCGCAACACCGGTGACTTTGCATCCAGCGGCGTTGACGTCATCAATCCATGGGACTGAGGCATTCGCCTTACCGAATAAAAGCCATGCCCGAAAATGAAACGGCCCCGCCAATGAGAATTGGCGGGGCCGTTGCTTATGGGCGACTGGCCCAGAGGGATTTCACCAGAACCGTGTGCACGAAATGCGGCTTTTGCCAATCATTGTTCTCGACCAGGTTGACATGCAGTAGCTTGCGATCATCCGAAAAGCTAGCTGTCAGGTACGTCTGCTGGGACGTTGCGCCGCTGAGAAACATCGGCACCTTGCCCATCCAGCGCCTGCCACCACCTTGCGTATGGTAATGACCGGCAAAGATGGCGGTGACCTCATACTTCTCGATCATGTCCTGAAAGCGCTGTTGCTGTTGCCAGTCCCCCTGCCAGTCATCCCACTTGTGCATGTTGATGATGATGGCGTAACCCGATACCCGCGCAAGCCTTAAATCCGTTTCAAGCCAGTCCAGAGCGCTGGTGATATTGAAAGTTGTCGGATTCAACGCATGAGCAATCTTCGTAGTGTAGGTGGGCTCATTATTGAGTTGTACCAAATGAACGTCTCCGACATTTTTCGAGTACGCGAGACTGCCCGAATAACGAATATCCAGAAAAGCCCCAGTGACCTCGAGGTCAAAGTTATCCACCTTCCCCTTATGATGTTCGTTGAACTCGACAATGCTACCCGCCGCACAACTATTACTGAAACAGTCATCCACATTATTTTCGTAATCATGATTACCCAAGCCGTACAGGTAATCACCCTTGAAGTATTTTTCCAGGGCCGATTTCATATAGGACCGCTGCCAGCCATGGCCAAAAGCAGTAATGTCACCGTTGATCATCAACGGGATTGCCGCCTGCCCTCCATGGGCGTTTCGAAACGCAGCGATACTGCCCAACTGGCTGTCCACCAGCCACTTGGCACGTTTTTCGAAGTCCGCATCGGATTCCGGCTCTCTACTGTCGGTCTTGTCAGTCCAGGGATATTGCGTGTCGGACGCGAACACCATATGCCGTGGAGCGCCCTCAACGGCATGAGCCAAAGTAACAGAAGAGAATAAACAGACACCCAGCAGAAATTTTACAACTCCATTAAAAGCCATAGCCTCGAAACTCCATTTAACTTGAATAATAACTAGCGACCGAATATCGCCAGACGCAAACATATTCCATCAAATAGTGCTTTTCAAAGCAGATCACGCAGGCAATTAAATAAACTTATTTCAAACACAACAACAGAAACCAGAATTTCTTTACTTCAACGAGACCTGTCTAATCTTGACGACTGGAAACCGAACAAGAAAGAACCGGTTTTCGGCCACGCAGATCAATCTGTGGGACTAAAAGAACCACATCGCAGCTTCACATCTCGCAACTGAAATTCGATGGGCACATTGGCTGGCAAGCGATAACGTTCTGCTGCAGCCGATGTGCTGCCTACCCCACGACTCATCTTGCAAGGAAGCTAAACGATGAACGAACAACATCAGAATCAGGATACTGATCAGCCGACTCAAACGGGTGAACAGACGCCACAAAATGATGCGGCCAACGGCGACAGCCCGAGACGACAAACACGATCCATCGTTAGCGAGGCCGCTGCCGACAAAAAGCGCAGCACCGGCGGGATCGACAGCCTTGGCGGGGGCCGATTGCCCTGACCGACTGGTGAAAGCGGCGGCAATGCCTGCACTTCCACTGCATCGCCGTCGCGCTGCCAGCAGCACCTATCGTCTATAGTCAATTGATCTGCATCATGCTTTGTTACATTCGCTACACCATTCATGATTTTTCCCCAACGCGACCAAAGGTCGCACCCGTTCGTCGACATGACAGGCGTATCATTGCGCCACCGCAACACCCCTTTTTGACCCCGGCCGGCACGTATCGACCGAGGCATTTTTCCACTGCCGTGGGATGCAATGATGAGCAACCAGATTCCGGTACACGACGTCACGCCACCCAGCAAGAACGCGAACAACAGCGTCGACCTTTACGCCTCTCGAGAAAAAATCTACACCCGAGCTTTCACCGGCCTGTTCCGCAATCTGCGGATGATGGGCGGCGCGGCTCTGTTCCTGCTGTATTTCGGTACGGTGTGGCTGAACTGGGGCGGCCATCAGGCGGTGTGGTGGAACTTGCCGGAGCGCAAGTTCTTCATTTTCGGCGCCACGTTCTGGCCGCAGGATTTCATTCTGCTCTCGGGCCTTTTGATCATTGCCGCGTTCGGCCTGTTCTTCATCACCGTGTATGCAGGTCGGGTCTGGTGCGGGTACACCTGCCCGCAAAGCGTGTGGACATGGATTTTCATGTGGTGCGAAAAGGTCACCGAAGGCGACCGCAATCAGCGCATCAAGCTCGACAAGGCGCCGATGAGCGCCAACAAGTTCCTGCGCAAATTCGCCAAGCACGCGCTGTGGCTGCTGATCGGTTTCGTCACCGGCATGACCTTCGTCGGCTACTTCTCGCCAATCCGCGAACTGGTGTTCGAATTCTTCACCGGGCAGGCCGATGGCTGGTCGTATTTCTGGGTCGGTTTCTTCACCCTCGCCACCTACGGCAACGCCGGCTGGCTGCGTGAGCAGGTGTGCATCTACATGTGTCCGTATGCGCGCTTCCAGAGCGTGATGTTCGACAAGGACACGCTGATCGTTTCCTACGACCCGCGTCGCGGTGAAAGCCGTGGCCCGCGCAAGAAAGGCGTCGACTACAAGGCTCAGGGCCTGGGCGACTGCATCGATTGCACCATGTGCGTTCAGGTCTGCCCGACCGGCATCGACATCCGCGACGGCCTGCAGATCGAGTGCATCGGCTGCGCCGCGTGCATCGACGCCTGCGACAGCATCATGGACAAGATGGATTACCCGCGCGGGCTGATCAGCTACACCACCGAACACAACTTGTCCGGGCAGAAAACCCATAAACTGCGGCCACGCCTGATCGGCTATGCCGTGGTGCTGCTGGCGATGATCAGTCTGTTGGTGACGGCATTCTTCATGCGTTCACTGGTAGGTTTCGACGTCAGCAAGGACCGCGTGCTGTACCGCGAAAACGCTGAAGGCCGGATCGAAAACGTCTACAGCCTGAAAATCATGAACAAGGATCAGCGCGACCACACCTACGTGCTGGAAGCCGCCGGTTTGCCTGACCTGCGCCTGCAAGGCAAACGCGAGATCAAGGTGCCGGCCGGGGAAATCTTCAGCATGCCGGTCGAGCTGTCGAGCGCGCCTGAGCAATTGCCATCGAGCACCAACGAGGTGAAATTCATCCTCAAGGATGCCGATGACGACAGCGTCCACGTAGAAGCCAAGAGCCGGTTCATCGGCCCACAAAATCGTTGAGAGAACTGAACATGCCCGCAGCAAACGCCGCAAGTCCCTGGTACAAGCACCTTTGGCCATGGATCATCATCGGGATTCTGGCCTGTTCGGTGACCCTGACGTTGTCCATGGTGACCATCGCGGTGAACAACCCGGACAACCTGGTCAACGACAACTACTACGAGGCCGGCAAAGGCATCAACCGTTCGCTGGATCGTGAGCTGCTGGCGCAGACCCTGAAGATGCGCGCTGCCGTGCATCTGGATGACGTCACCGGCGAAGTCGACCTGCGCCTGAGCGGCGACAGCCAGCCGAAAACCCTGGAACTGAACCTGATCTCGCCGACCCAGCCGGAGAAGGATCGCAAGATCGTCCTCGCTCGCAGCGAGACTGAAGCGGGCCGCTACATCGGCCAGTTGAGCGACAAGATCGAAGGCCGGCGTTTTGTTGAGTTGCTGGGCACTCAGGACGATCACGTGTGGCGGATGTTCGAGGAAGAGCTGGTCAGCCATGACAAGGATTTGTTGCTGGGTGATGAGCCGCTGCAAGGCGCCGAAGACCTGAAAAAATAAGCCTTACACTGATCGTTCCCACGCTCTGCGTGGGCACGCAGCCAGGGACGCTCGGCGTCCCAGCCGAAGCGGACGCGGAGCGTCCAGGGAGGCATTCCACGCGGAGCGTGGGAACGATCATCGGAACGCCTCATGACCATTCCAATCCCCTGCTACCACTGCGCCCTGCCCGTCCCGTCCGGCAGTCGCTTCACCGCCGTCGTGCTCGGGGAATCCCGCGAGTTCTGCTGCCCCGGCTGTCAGGCGGTGGCCGAAGCCATCGTCGCCGGCGGGCTGGAAAGCTATTACCAGCATCGCAGCGAAGCCTCGGCCAACCCCGAAGCGCTGCCAGTGCAATTGGTCGATGAGCTTGAGCTGTACGACCGCGCCGACGTGCAGCAACCTTTCGTGCGCCACGAAGGCGAACTGGCCGAAACCACGCTGTTGATGGAAGGCATCAGTTGCGCCGCCTGCGGCTGGTTGATCGAGAAACACCTGCGCACCCTGCCCGCCGTGGCCGAGGCGCGGCTGAACCTGTCCAACCATCGCCTGCATGTGCGCTGGGCTGACACTCAGTTGCCGCTGAGCCAGATCCTCGGCGAACTGCGCCACATCGGCTACGCCGCGCACCCGTATCAGGCCGACCGCGCCAGCGAACAACTGGCCAGCGAAAACCGCCTCGCCCTGCGCCAACTCGGGGTCGCCGGGCTCCTGTGGTTCCAGGCGATGATGGCGACGATGGCCACCTGGCCGGAATTCAACATCGACCTCAGCCCGGAGCTGCACACGATCCTGCGCTGGGTCGCGCTGTTCCTCACCACGCCGATCGTGTTCTACAGCTGCGCGCCGTTTTTCAAAGGGGCCATGCGCGACCTGCGCACCCGTCACCTGACCATGGACGTCTCGGTATCACTGGCGATCGGCGCGGCTTATGTCGCCGGGATCTGGACCTCGATCACCGGGGTCGGCGAGCTGTATTTCGACGCGGTCGGCATGTTCGCGCTGTTCCTGCTCGCCGGGCGCTACCTCGAACGCCGTGCCCGCGAACGCACCGCCGCTGCCACCGCACAACTGGTCAATCTGTTGCCCGCCTCGTGCCTGCGCCTCGACGACGCCGGCCAGAGCGAACGCATCCTGCTCAGCGAACTGCGCCTCGGTGATCGCGTGCTGGTGCAACCGGGTTCGGTGCTGCCGGCGGACGGCAAGATTCTCGATGGCCAGTCGAGCATCGATGAGTCGGTACTGACCGGCGAATACCTGCCGCAGCCACGCGCCAAGGGCGACGCCGTCACCGCCGGCACGCTGAACGTGGAAGGCGCGCTGACCGTCGAGGTGCAGGCGCTCGGCCAGGACACGCGACTCTCAGCCATCGTCCGCCTGCTGGATCGCGCCCAGGCAGAAAAACCACGACTGGCGGAAATCGCCGACCGCGCCGCGCAATGGTTTTTGTTGCTGTCGCTGATCGCGGCGGCCGCAATCGGTCTGCTGTGGTGGGAACTGGATTCGTCGCGAGCGTTCTGGATCGTCCTCGCCATGCTGGTCGCAACTTGCCCGTGCGCGCTGTCGCTGGCGACGCCGACCGCGCTGACCGCCGCCACCGGCACCCTGCACAAACTCGGCCTGCTGCTGACCCGCGGCCACGTGCTGGAAGGCCTGAACCAGATCGACACGGTGATCTTCGACAAGACCGGCACCCTCACCGAAGGCCGGTTGGTGCTGCGTTCGATCCGACCGCTCGGCGCCCTCGACAGCGATCAGTGCCTGAGCCTCGCCGCCGCCCTGGAAAACCGTTCCGAACACCCGATCGCCCGCGCCTTCGGTCGCGCGCCGCTGGCTGCCGAAGACGTCCACAGCACGCCGGGGCTGGGGCTGGAAGGTTTGGTTGGCGAACAGCGCTTGCGCATCGGTCAGGCGGATTTTGTCTGTGATCTCGGCGGCGCGCCGGTGCCTTCGATGCCGAAGGAGCCGGGGCAATGGCTGCTGCTCGGTGACAATCAGGGACCGCTGGCCTGGTTCGCCCTCGACGACCGTTTGCGCGACGACGCCCCGGCCCTGCTCGCTGCGTGCAAGGCACGCGGCTGGCGCACGCTGCTGCTGTCGGGCGACAGTTCGCCGATGGTCGCCAGCGTCGCTGCCGAACTGGGCATCGACGAGGCCCGGGGCGGTCTGCGTCCGGACGACAAGCTGCAAGTGCTGCAACAACTGCACAAGGACGGCCGCAAGGTGTTGATGCTTGGCGACGGGGTAAACGACGTGCCAGTGCTGGCCGCTGCGGACATCAGCGTGGCCATGGGCTCGGCCACTGATCTGGCGAAAACCAGTGCCGACGCGGTGCTGCTGTCCAACCGACTCGACGCCTTGGTACAAGCCTTCACGCTGGCCCGCCGCACCCGCCGGGTGATCATCGAGAACCTGTTGTGGGCCGCGCTGTACAATGGCCTCATGTTGCCGTTCGCCGCCCTCGGCTGGATCACTCCGGTGTGGGCCGCCGTCGGCATGTCGATCAGTTCGCTGACCGTGGTGCTCAACGCCCTGCGCCTGACTCGCCTGCCGAGCGCGCCGGCCGTCAACCCCACGTCAGAAACCCGCCCGCTGCCGGCCTGAGCCGCGCGGGCATGGAGTACAGATGCCAGCTCTCTACGTGATGATTCCGGCCGCGCTGCTGATCGTGGCCATCGCCGTCTACATCTTCTTCTGGGCGGTGGACAGCGGCCAGTACGACGACCTCGACGGCCCGGCCCACAGCATCCTGTTCGACGACCAGGACCCGAACCACACCGCTGCGGTAGACGAAGCCAACCCCGCCAAACCGGACGACAAGGCGCCACCCCATGCTTGAACTGGCGCCACTGCTGGTGTCTGCGTTGATTCTTGGCCTGCTCGGCGGCGGGCATTGCCTGGGCATGTGCGGCGGCTTGATGGGCGCGCTGACCCTGGCGATTCCCAAGGAACAACGCAGCCGACGCTTTCGATTGTTGCTGGCCTATAACCTCGGGCGGATTCTCAGCTATGCCACGGCCGGATTGCTGATCGGGCTGGCGGGATGGGCGGTGGCCAACAGTCCTGCTGCGCTGTTCATGCGCGTGCTCGCCGGGTTGCTGCTGATCGCCATGGGCCTGTATCTGGCGGGCTGGTGGAGCGGCCTGACCCGCATCGAAAGCCTCGGTCGCGGACTGTGGCGTTACATCCAGCCAGTCGCCAATCGCCTGCTGCCGGTTTCGAGCCTGCCCCGGGCTTTGCTGCTCGGCGCGCTGTGGGGATGGCTGCCGTGCGGGCTGGTTTACAGCACGTTGTTGTGGTCGGCCAGTCAGGGCAATGCACTGGACAGCGCGTTGCTGATGCTCGCCTTCGGGCTCGGTACCTGGCCGGTGTTGCTGGCAACCGGCCTCGCGGCCGAACGAGTGACCGCGCTGTTGCGCAAACGCAGCGTGCGCATGGCCGGCGGTCTGCTGGTGATCCTGTTCGGCATCTGGACCCTGCCGGGGCCGCACCAGCACTGGCTGATGGGCCACTGATCCCGTTGATGCAAATCAAGATGCCTTTTTGTGCCCTCCCCTAGACTCGGCACACTGCCAGCCTATCCGGGGGAATGCCCGCATGCTCGACGCCATTCGTTGGGACACCGATTTGATCCGCCGCTACGACCTGGCGGGGCCGCGCTACACCTCGTACCCGACGGCCGTGCAATTTCACAGTCAGGTCGGCACCTTCGACCTGTTTCACGCCCTGCGCGACAGCCGCAAGGCTCTGCGCCCGTTGTCGCTGTACGTGCACGTGCCGTTCTGCGCGAACATCTGCTACTACTGCGCCTGCAACAAGGTCATCACCAAGGATCGCGGCCGCGCGTTGCCGTATCTGCAACGGCTCGAGCAGGAAATCCAGCTGATCGCCTGCCACCTCGACCCGGCGCAGAAAGTCGAGCAACTGCACTTCGGCGGCGGCACGCCGACCTTTCTTAGCCACGATGAACTGCGCCAGTTGATGGCGCACCTGCGCAAGCATTTCAATCTGCTGGACGATGACTCCGGCGATTACGGCATCGAGATCGACCCGCGCGAAGCCGACTGGTCGACCATGGGCCTGCTGCGCGAATTGGGCTTCAACCGAGTCAGCATCGGCCTGCAGGATCTCGATCCGGCGGTACAACGGGCGGTCAATCGCCTGCAAAGCCTGGAAGAAACCCGTGCGGTGATCGACGCGGCACGCACCCTGCAATTTCGCTCGATCAACATCGACCTGATCTACGGCCTGCCCAAGCAGACTCCGGACAACTTCGCCCGCACCGTCGAGGAAGTTATCAGCCTGCAACCGGACCGGCTGTCGGTGTTCAACTACGCGCACCTGCCGGAACGCTTCATGCCGCAGCGGCGGATCAACGGCAACGAACTGCCGAGCCCGGCGCAGAAGCTGGAAATGCTGCAACGCACCATCGAACAACTGACCGCCGCCGGCTACCGCTACATCGGCATGGACCATTTCGCCCTGCCCGACGATGAACTGGCGATTGCTCAGGAAGAGTCGACCCTGCAACGCAATTTCCAGGGCTACACCACCCACGGTCATTGCGACCTGATCGGGCTGGGCGTGTCGGCGATCAGCCAGATCGGTGATCTGTACTGCCAGAACAGCAGCGACCTCAATCACTACCAGAACACCCTCGCCGGCGCGCAACTGGCAACCAGCCGTGGACTGGTGTGCAACGCCGACGACCGCTTGCGCCGTGCGGTGATCCAGCAACTGATCTGCAATTTCAGCCTGGATTTCGCCGAGATCGAGCGCAGCTTCAACATCGATTTTCAGGGTTACTTCAGCGCGCTCTGGCCACAATTGCAGGGCATGGCGCAGGACGGGCTGATCGAACTGGATCGCGAGCGCATCACCGTGCTCCCGGCCGGACGCCTGCTGGTGCGTTCGGTGTGCATGGTGTTCGACGCGTATCTGGAACAGCAGAACCGCCAGCGTTTTTCGCGGGTGATTTAGCTCTTCATCAGCAGCGAGTTGGTGTTCAGATTCTGGTCAGCGGTCAGGCTCGATTGGTCGATGACCTTGGCCAGAGACAGGTTGGCGGTGATCAGACCGTTGTTGAGGGCGGAGATGGCGCCTTTGAGGGCAGCGATCTTGGCGAATCGCTCTTCGTTGGTAAGGGTCTTGTTGGCCATCAGTGCGTTGATCTGGGCGTTCTTCTCGGCAATCTGCTGGCGAAACTTGCGAATCATCTTCAGCAATTGCTGGACGTTTTCAGGCAGCCCGCTTTCTTCGATATCGCGGTTTTTTCCGCCGGAGCCGGCGGATTTTGCAATGGCGGCACCGGACAGCGACACTTTGACGCCCTCGACCAAGGTCGGGCTTCCCAACGATGCCGCGTCTGTGCCGGACTCATCGTCAACGGAGGTTTCAGCACTTTCCAGCAACGACGCAACGCCACTGTTACCGGGGGTCAGCGTACCTATAGCAGTCATCGAAGCGGTTCCTTGCATGCCGTCAGATACCTGTTTATCGGCCGTCATCCCTGCGGCTTTATGCCGTGGGGGCAATCTCGCCACAGGCTGGCCTGAATGTCCTCCGCTGGGTTACCCTTACGCCTTATGTGTGTTTTCCCACAAGGATTTAAGAAATGTCCGAGCCAGTTAAACTGCGCGCTCACAACCAGGCTAATTGCAAGGATTGCAGCCTGGCCCCTCTCTGCCTGCCACTTTCGCTGAATCTGGAAGACATGGATGCGCTGGACGAAATCGTTAAACGTGGCCGCCCGTTGAAAAAGGGTGAGTTCCTGTTCCGCCAGGGCGACACCTTCGATTCCGTTTATGCAGTACGCTCCGGCGCCCTCAAGACCTTCAGCCTGAGCGACACCGGCGAAGAACAACTGACCGGCTTCCACCTGCCGAGCGAACTGGTCGGGCTGTCCGGCATGGACACCGAGAAACACCCGGTTTCCGCCCAGGCGCTGGAAACCACTTCGGTCTGCGAGATTCCCTTCGAACGCCTCGACGAACTGGCCCTGCAATTGCCGCAGCTGCGCCGTCAGTTGATGCGCGTGATGAGCCGCGAAATCCGCGACGACCAGCAGATGATGTTGCTGCTGTCGAAGAAGACCGCCGACGAGCGCATCGCCACCTTCCTGGTCAACCTGTCGGCGCGTTTCCGCGCTCGCGGCTTCTCGGCCAACCAGTTCCGCCTGAGCATGTCGCGCAATGAAATCGGCAACTATCTGGGGCTGGCGGTGGAAACCGTGTCCCGGGTCTTCACCCGCTTCCAGCAGAACGAACTGATCGCCGCCGAAGGCAAGGAAATCCATATCCTCGACCCGATCCAGCTCTGCGCCCTGGCCGGCGGCTCGCTCGAAGTCTGATCTCGACCCGCGGCCGAGCGTATCGTTTCAGCCGCGGGTATACTGCGCCGTTTGCAGCCCTGCCAGGACACCTCGACGATGGTCTTCGACTCCTTCGACATCAAATCCCTGATCCGCCCCGTGATCGACTTCCCGAAACCGGGCGTGATCTTTCGCGACATCACCCCGCTGTTCCAGTCGCCCAAGGCCCTGCGCCTGGTGATGGACAGCTTCGCCCACCGCTATGTGGAAGCCGACTTCACCCATATCGGTGCGATGGACGCTCGCGGTTTCCTGATCGGTTCGGTGCTGGCCTATCAGCTGAACAAGCCGCTGGTGCTGTTCCGCAAGCAAGGCAAACTGCCGGCGGACGTGCTGGCTGAAGGTTACGCGACCGAATACGGCGAAGCGTTTCTGGAAGTGCACGCCGACAGCCTGTGCGAAGGCGATTCGGTGGTGATGTTCGATGACCTGATCGCCACCGGCGGCACGCTGATCGCAGCGGCCAACCTGATCCGCCGCATGGGCGCCCGCGTTCATGAAGCGGCAGCGATCATCGATCTGCCGGAGCTGGGTGGTTCGCAGCGTCTTGAGGACATGGGGATTCCGACGTTCTGCCTGACGCAGTTTGCGTTGACTGACAAGTAAGCGGCGCCTGCCGTTACGCCTTCGCGAGCAAGCCCGCTCCCACATTCGACCGCATTCCCCTGATGGAGCACGATCGAATGTGGGAGCGGGCTTGCTCGCGAAAGGGCCACCAGCGTCACCAAAAAATCTAAAGCCCCATCTGTTTGCTGATGATCTCGTTCATCACTTCCCGCGTCCCGCCGCCAATCGACAAGATGCGGTTATCCCGATACAGCCGCTCCACCAGGCTTTCGCGCATATAACCCAGCCCGCCAAGAATCTGCACCGCCTCGTTGGTGATGCGGTCCGAGGTGTCCGTGGCGAAGTTCTTGGCCATGGAAATCTCCTTGATCACGCTCTGCCCCGCCGCCATTTTCGCCGCCTGCCGGTAGGTGAACTCCCGCGAGACTTCCAGCGCCGTGGCCATTTCCGCGAGGCGATGCTTGATCACCTGGAACTTGCCGATGGGTTTGCCGAACGCTTCACGCTCCTTCGCCCACTTCAGGCTTTCTTCCAGCGCCAGTTGCGCGGTCATGTTGGCCATCAGCGCCAAGGCCAGACGTTCGCTCTGGAAGTTACCCATGATGCAGGCGAATCCCATGTTTTCAGCGCCGATCAGATTTCCCACAGGCACCCGGCAATCGTCGAAGAACAATTCAGCCGTGTCCGACGCCCACCAGCCCATTTTCTTCAGTTGCCGGCCGACGGTGAAGCCCGGCGTGCCCTTCTCGATCAGCAGCAGGCTGATGCCGCCAAAACCGGGCGCGCCGGTACGCACCGCTACGGTGTAGTAGTCGGCGCGTACGCCACTGGTGATAAAGGTTTTGCTGCCGCTGACCCGGTAATGATCGCCATCGCGTACGGCGCGGGTCTGCAGGTTGGCGACGTCGGAGCCACCGCCCGGCTCGGTAACGGCCAATGCGCTGATTTTCTCGCCGCTGAGCACTTGAGGGACGACACGGTCACGCACTTCGGGTCGGGCCCATTTGACGATCGGCGGCAAACCGATGTCGAGCGAACCGAGCCCGGCTACCAGCCCGCCGGAGCCGCAACGCATCAGTTCTTCGCTGGCGGCGATCTTGGCGAACAGATCACCTTCGTGACTGCCGCCCAGCGCTTCGGGGTAACCGATGCCGAGAATGCCGGCCGCACCGGCCTTGAGGTACAGCTCACGGGGAAAGCTTTCGGCTTCTTCCCACGCATCGATGTCCGGAAGGATCTCGCGCTCGACGAAACGTCTGACGCTATCGCGGACCATTTGGTGGCTGGGGTCGAAGTATTCCTGGAAGGCAGGCATCGGCGAACTCCATGGAAGGGTTCGCCGAACTTAACCGAGCGCTTGCTTGGTTTTCAACAGGATTGTGTGGCTCAGAGGGAAATCGGCTTGCGCCCGGCAAACGAGTGAGCCAGCGTGCCGCCGTCCACCAACTCCAGTTCGCCACCCAACGGTACGCCGTGAGCGATGCGCGAGGCGATCAGGCCTTTGTTCTGCAGCAACTGGGCGATGTAGTGCGCCGTCGCTTCGCCTTCCACGGTCGGGTTGGTGGCGAGGATGACTTCGGTGAAGGTGCCCGCCTCTTCGATCCGCGCCATCAGTTGCGGAATGCCGATGGCTTCCGGGCCCAGACCGTCCAGCGGCGAGAGATGCCCCTTGAGCACGAAGTAGCGACCACGGAAGCCGGTCTGCTCGACCGCGTAGACGTCCATCGGCCCTTCCACCACGCACAGCAGCGTGTCGTCGCGACGGGTGTCGGCGCATTGCGGGCACAGATCGTCTTCGGTCAGCGTGCGGCACTGGCGGCAGTGTCCGACCCCTTCCATGGCCTGGCTCAAGGCCTGGGCCAGGCGCGTACCGCCGCTGCGGTCACGTTCGAGCAACTGCAACGCCATACGCTGGGCAGTTTTCTGACCCACGCCTGGCAAAGTTCGCAGGGCGTCGATCAGTTGGCGAATCAAAGGGCTGAAGCTCATGGGGAAAAAGTCCGACAAAACAACGAGACGCGGTTTATACCCGCGCCTCCGGCCAGCGTCAAATCCTCAGTCCTGGGCGACCTTCACCACCAGTTTGCCGAAGTTGCGCCCCTCCAGCAGCCCGATAAACGCCTCAGGCGCCTGCTCCAGGCCTTCGACCACGTCCTCGCGGAATTTCACCTTGCCGTCGCGCACCCACGGCACCATGGCGCTGATGAATTCCGGCTGCCGGTCGCCGTAGTCGTCGAACACAATGAAGCCCTGAATCCGTGCGCGCTTGGTCAGCAAGGTGCGTTGCAGTGCAGGCAGACGATCCGGGCCTTTCGGCGCTTCCGAGGCGTTGTAGCCGGCGATCAGGCCGCACAGCGGGATCCGCGCCTTGGGATTGAGCAGCGGCACGACCGCATCGAAGACATGGCCACCGACGTTTTCATAATAGATGTCGATGCCATTGGGGCAGGCTTTGACTAGTTGCTCGGCGAAGTCCGGTGCCTTGTGATCGATACAGGCGTCGAAACCCAGTTCCTCGACCACGTATTTGCACTTTTCGGCACCACCGGCCACGCCGACGGCACGCAGGCCTTTGATCTTGGCGACCTGGCCGACCACCGAACCCACTGCGCCGGAAGCGGCGGCGACCACCAGCGTCTCCCCTTCTTTCGGCTGGCCGATGTCCATCAGGCCCATGTACGCGGTCATGCCGGGCATGCCCAGTACGCCGAGCGCCATCGACGGGCTCGGCAGGCCGGACGGGATCGGGATGATGTTGCGGCCATCGCTGATGCTGTGGCTTTGCCAGCCTGTGGCACCGACGACCAGATCGCCGGGGTGGAATTTCGGATGACGCGACTGTTCGACCCGGCTGACAGCGCCGCCGGTCATCACCTCGCCGATTTGTACCGGCGCCGCGTAGGACGGCGCGTCACTCATGCGCCCGCGCATGTAGGGATCGAGCGACAGGTACAGGGTCTTGAGCAACACCTGGCCGTCTTCAAGATCCGGCAGCGCCTCGCGCTCCAGACGGAAGTTCTCGGGCGTTGGCGCACCTACCGGCCGCGAGGCCAGCACGAAGCGTTGATTGAGGGTCAGAGGGTCGGACATGTCAGCGTCTCCTGTGAATGATGAATTCGGCAGTATAGGGAGCAGACCGTTGCAGCTATTGCGCGTTCGATGTTTCGTCAGCCGGAAACAAAAATGCCAGGCGCGATGCCTGGCATTTTTTGTAGCTCATCCAACCCGCAAAGGCGAATCAGAACGGCAGTTTCATACCGGCCGGCAGATTCATGCCAGCGGTCATGCTGCCCATTTTCGCCTGGCTGTTGGCTTCGATCTGACGCACGGCGGCGTTGACGGCTGCAGCCACCAGATCCTCGACCACTTCGCGGTCGTCTTCGTCCAGGCCCGGCAGTACGCTCGGGTCGATGCTGACTTTCTTCACGTCATGACGACCGGTCATCACCACGGTGACCAGATCGCCACCGGCTTTGCCGGTGACTTCGGCGTTGGCCAGTTCTTCCTGCATCTTGGCCATTTTTTCCTGCATCTGCTGCGCCTGCTTCATCAGGCCGGCCATGCCACCTTTCATCATGGGAATCACCTCAAAAGTACTTGGATCAAAACAGCGCCCGGCCAGACAGGCCGGACGCCCTCAGTTATTAGCCCTGACTGACCAGGGCGTCGACAGGTTCAATAGTATCGTGTCGCACGACCGCACCGAACTGCTGCACCATCTGCTGGATGAACGGATCGCCGTGGATCGATTCCTCCGCCTCGCGCTGACGGTTGGCACGGCGCCGGGACGCGGCCTGGGCCGGGGTTTCCTGCTCGGGCTTGATCAGCTCGATGGTCAGGGTCAGCGTGCGCCCGTGGAACTGGTTCAGCGCATCGTTCAGACGACGCTGCTGGGTGGCGTTGAACAAGGCGCTGTGGGCCGGGTCCAGGTGCATCAGCCAGTTGTCGCCATCGACCGCGATCAGCGTGCAGTTGGCGGCGATGCTGCCGGTCATGCCGGAGATCGGCAGTTGCGGGAACAGCTCCAGCCATTGCAGGGCCAGACCGGTGGCCGGCGCGGCGGCAGGCTCCGGCTCGGGTTCGGGAGCCGGTTCTGCGGCGTGTTCGCTGGCCAGATCGTCGAGGTAACTGTAGGCCGAATCCATGTCCGGCTCGATGTAGTCCTCGTCGAGCGGCGGCTCGTCGTCCATGTCCATGCCCGGTGTTGCGGCATCGACGTCGGCCACCGACGGCTCGGGAATTGGCGCGGCGGCCCATTCCGGAGCGTCCGGCACGACGCTGTCCGGGGTCGGCAGCGGCATTGGCGGCAGGTCCGGTTGTTCGGCGGTGGTTTCCAGCACCGGCTCGACCGCTGGCTGCTGCACAGGCGCCGGTTCTACCGGGTCATTCCACGGCAGGTCGACGACTTCTTCGACGGCGACCGGCTCTGGCTCTGGCTCTGGCTCAGAAACAGGTTCAGGCGCAATCACCGGGGCAACCGGTGCAGGCTCGGGAGCTGGCGCAGATGCAACCACCGGCGCGGGCGCGGGCGCAACAGCCGCAGCAACTACCGGCGCAGGTTTCGGCGCGGCAGCCACTGAGTTTGCGGAATCAACTGTGGCCTGGCTGATCCCCACTGGCTTTAGCGGTTGCCTCGGGGCGTCCGCCGTGTCTGCCGGCCGGAAGGCCAGCATCCGCAGCAGCACCATTTCGAAACCGCCTCGCGGGTCCGGCGCCAACGGCAAGTCGCGGCGCCCGATCAGGCCCATCTGGTAATAGAACTGCACGTCTTCGGCCGGCAACGCCTGGGCCAGCGCCAACACCCGGTCACGGTCGCCGTGGCCGTTGTCGACACCTTCCGGCAAGGCCTGGGCGATGGCGACGCGGTGCAGCACGTTGAGAATTTCCGAAAGCACGCCGTTCCAGTCCGGGCCCTGTTCGGCCAGGTGGCGCACGGCTTCGAGCAACGCCTTGGCGTCGCCTTCGATCAGCGCATGCAGCACGTCGTAAACCTGGCCGTGATCCAGCGTACCGAGCATCGCCCGCACATCGGCGGCCAACACTTTGCCTTCACCGAAGGCGATGGCCTGGTCGGTCAGGCTCATGGCGTCACGCATCGAACCATCGGCCGCACGGCCGAGCAGCCACAGTGCGTCGTCTTCGAACGGGACGTTTTCGGCGCCCAGAACGTGGGTCAAATGCTCGACCACACGCTCAGGGGTCATGTTCTTCAGGGAGAACTGCAGGCATCGCGACAAAATCGTTGCCGGAAGTTTCTGCGGGTCGGTGGTCGCCAGGATGAACTTGACGTAGGGCGGCGGCTCTTCGAGGGTTTTCAGCAGCGCATTGAAGGAATGGCTGGAGAGCATGTGCACTTCGTCGATCAGGTAGACCTTGAAGCGCCCGCGGCTCGGGGCGTACTGCACGTTGTCGAGCAGCTCGCGGGTGTCCTCGACCTTGGTCCGGCTCGCGGCGTCGATCTCGATCAGGTCGACGAAGCGGCCTTCATCGATCTCGCGGCACACCGAACACTCGCCACAAGGGCTTGAAGTGATACCTGTTTCACAGTTCAGGCATTTGGCGATGATCCGCGCAATCGTGGTCTTGCCGACGCCCCGCGTACCCGTGAAGAGGTAGGCGTGGTGCAGGCGCTGGCTGTCCAAGGCATTGATCAGAGCCTTGAGCACATGGGTCTGGCCGACCATTTCGCGGAACGAGCGCGGACGCCATTTACGTGCAAGAACCTGATAACTCATCGAAAACCGTCGCGGCAAAGGAAGCAGAAGCGGCTAATGCTAGCGGAGCAAGGCCAAAATTGCATCCGGTGTGCTCGTCTATTCTGGCTAAGCTGCATGAGCGAGGGCTTTTGTCGGCTCGGGATCAGGAATTACCGGAGCGTTTATGCGGTGGGCCGTGGGGGCATTACTGGGATTGAGCCTGAGCGCGATGGCGTCGCAACCGCCGCTGCGCTTCGTGGTTGCCGACAGCTGGGCGATGCCGATGGTGCAGATCGAACGCGGCCGCCCGACCCAGGGCATCCTCTACGACATGATGCTCAGCCTCGCGACCCAGGTCGGCGTACCGGCGCAATTTCACGTCTTGCCCCGTGCCCGCGTGCAGAACGCCATGGAACACGGCGAAGTCGACGTGCGCTGCTATGCCGCACAATCGTGGCTGCCGAACCTCTCCGGGGATTACATCTGGAGCATCCCGCTGTTCTTCCAGCGCGACCTGCTGATCAGCCGTCAGGATCAACCAACCAGCGCAGATCCGGCCCACCTGCCCCGCCAGTCGATCGGCACTGTGCTCGGATATAGCTACCCCACGCTGCAACCCATATTCGACGCCGATCGACTATGGCGCGAAGACGCACGCAACCAGGAGCAGGTGCTGGACAAACTGCTGGCCGGCCGCTACCGCTACGCCGTGAGCAATCAATGGACCCTGGACTGGTTCAACCAGCGCCTGCTGCCGGGGCAGCAACTGCAAGCGGTGGCAGTCTTGCAGGAGCAGAAAGTCGGCTGCTATGTGCGCAACGATCCGAATGTGCCGGTGCAGCGGATATTGAGGACGTTGCTGCGAATGAAAATGTCGGGGGAGATTGATGACATTATTCGGTTGTATACCGGCAGCGCGGGCGGCGAACCGTGAGGCAGCCCCTCAATGCCCCGCCGTATCACGAAACTGCTGGTACTCGTGATACTCGACCCACGCCACCACATCGTACGGCACGTATAGCTTCAGCCTGGCGCGGGAGATGGCGATGTACACGGCGCAGATCCGCTGGTCGAACGCGTAGGCATCCTTGAATTTCTCGTTGGTCAGCAACCCCGGTGTCAGCAGGACCTTGTCGAACTCCATGCCCCCCGCCTCTTCCGCGAGCATCAGCAGGCAGCCATTGCCGGCGTTGTCGATCATTCGGTTCAGGCGTGTCAGGTCGGCAATCATGAAGCCGCTTTCCAGCTTGGCCTTGACCCGCAGAAACGACTCGTCGAACTGATTGGCATCGCACACGGCTTGCCAGTCAGGCAGGTCGCTGAAGTACGGATGCACGCCGTTTTCGCTGAATTCGGAACGATAGAAATCAGGTTTGAACAGTTCGATGGCGGTGGCCATGAAATGCTTGAGCTCATCCTGGGTTCGCTTGTCCGGGAATCTGAACTTGCAGTTGGAATCGTGCAGGTGGATGGCCCAGATCATGCTGTCCCACGGCGATGCCGTCAGCACCACGCACCCCTCGGACGGTACGAAACCTTCCGGGTATTCCTTGATGACGACATCAGCATCGCTGGCGCCTTCGAACGGAATCTTGCCCTTCTGCGAATGCCGGGCGATCAGCGGGTTGACCAGCCGTTCGACGTTGCGGCCCGAGCGCACGGAATAGCTGATATCGCTTTGGCGAACCTCGCGGTGCCGTTTGACCGGTACGCCACTCGCCTGCTGGTACTCGTCGCCAAGGGTGATCAGCACCTGACGACCGCGTTCGATGATCTGCAACAGCGATCCGGGAATGTCCTGGCTCTCGTCGATCAGCACATGCGTGTAGCGCGCCGGCACCACGCAGCCGGCGATGCAGGCACGCTTGATCATCAGCAGCGCTTCGAACCCGGTCTGGCTGCCCCACGCCGGGTTGAGTTCGAGGTAGCCCCACACCCGGCTCGAATACTCCAGCAACACCTGAGCGTCGACGCTAGAGAGCGGCTGGTTGAAATGCGGCAGATGCTTCGCCGAAAAGGTGTGATCGCGGAAGCGGCAGTAGCGCTCGATCACTTTGAGGCAGAGTTCAAGGGTCGCCTGCCCGTCGTGGTGGCGGAAACCGAAAATATTCAGTTCCTGCGCCAGTGCCTGCCGGGTCGGGATTCGCCCTGCCTCCGCCTGAGGCCTGCGCCCGAGCATCAGCGACTGCGCAAACGCCAGGAAGGTCTTGCCGGCCTTCTTCTCGCTCGGCCCCACCATGCGCTGACGAAGAACTTCCAGTTTGGCCGGGGTGCGCGCCAGCAACAGGGTCTTTTCCGGGCGCAGATGTTCCAGCAAAGCGACCAGCAGATGACTCTTGCCGATCCCCGCATAGCCTTGAACATGCAGGTCTTCGTCCAGGTTGGCGCGGAAGGTTCTGACCAGTTTGTCCTGTGCCGGGCTCAACCAGCGCTCGCGGTAACGGGGCGTCACTATCGGCTGGCTGAACGGGTCATGGCTGCGATGGCGCCGAACCTTGTATTCAAAATCCCACTGGCCGTCGGGCAACAAGTAGTCGCGTGCCGATATTTCATCGGCCAGCAAAAAACGCAGGTTCAGAGGGTTCAGGACCTTCAGGCCGAAATACAGTTTGCGCGGGTCGAACAGTCGCTGGGCTTCGGACAGCAGGCCCGCCGTCGTTGACTGACGTTTTTCGACAGCCCAGGACAAGAGCTTGGCCAGAATTTTCTCTGCCGCCACGGCGCCGAGATCCTGCTCTTTCGTCTGCACCAGATTCTGGATGACCAGCACCGCCGCCAATTCTGGATCGGTCAGGCTTTCAAGCGCTTTTGCGCCGCCCGCCTGCAACAGGTTCGCGCAGGTTTCGTCCGTGACGGGCAAGAACACAGGGCTGGATAGATCGGAATGTTCCGGGAGCATAAAACCTCGCGGCCAGGGCGCAGACCTTGCAAGGTCGATACTGGCCAGACTCTTCATTTATTTCGGTGGCTGCGAGTATGCGCGATTGCAGGAGAAATGATTACCCTGTGTCGACGCAGGCTCGCTCCCACAGGGTGTGCTGACTCGAACGACAAATCGCAGGCATAAAAAAACCGCAGTGGGCGAAACCCATGCAGTTCAGTGTTGATTCGTTCGATGTTCGTTAAGGTGGTAACCCTACCAGCCACACCCCGGCACACAATGTTCCCGCTGTGGCTGCTGCCTTCCGGCTCTGACCAGGTTCACGGGTAATCGTTGCGGGGGGACCGATAGGGTCACCATAACGACACTCGCCTGTCGGCGAGCCGCGCCATTGTACCTATCTGAGACGAAGTTACAACCGCTGGTTGCAGATTAAAAATATGAAGGGCTTCAAGCACTTGCTATTGCGCTTGAAGCACCTCGTCCGCGCGGCCGCCCTCTTGCTGGATCACCAGATGAATGAAGTGCAGCTTGGCGATCGCTGCCGGCGGCAGGACGAACGGATAGAAATCCGGCTGGCCCATGCTGCGGGACAGCTCGTTGAGCATGCCGGCCAGTTCGATCCATGCGTTGACGAACGACAGGAACGCCGCGCCGCCGGGATGCTCGGGATCGTACAGTGTGCTCGACGGAAACGGCTGGTAATCCAGGTCCATCTCCCGGGCACTCATGCCGAAACCCAGCGCCGTATCCACCGCGTCCATCATGTGCAGGTAATGCGCCCAGGTTTCCGCCCAGTCTTCCCACGGGTGCATGGTGGCGTAGGCGCTGACGTAATGCTGCGACCAGTCCGCCGGCGCGCCCTGTTGATAATGCCGTTCAAGCGCCTCGGCATAACTGGCGCGTTCGTCGCCGAACAGGTTGCGGAAGGAACCGAGCCACGGGCCGTTGTCGATCAGGCGATCCCAGTAGTAATGCCCGACCTCATGGCGAAAGTGCCCGAGCAACGTGCGATAAGGTTCGTGCATCTGCGCCCGGACCCGCTCACGGTGGGCGTCGTCGGCTTCTTCGATGTCGAGGGTGATCAGGCCGTTGGCGTGGCCGGTCATGGGAGCGTTGCCCTCCAGATCGACGCCAATGAAATCGAAGGCCAGACCGGTGGCTTCGTCGACGGTTTTCGGGACGACCGGCAGGCCGAGGCTGATCAGTTGCGCCACCAGCCGCCGCTTGGCGATTTCCACTTTGCGCCAGCGTTCGGGGTTTTCCGGGACGGACAGATCGGGGATGGTGCGATTCAGATCGCAGGCCGCGCACAAAGTGTCGTGATCGTTGGCGGGCAGCAGCCAGTTGCAGGCCGCCGGGGTGTCGAGGTTGGCGCAACGCCGGAACAGTCCGGCCTCGGGATCGACATCCAGCGTCCAGGTGCCCTCTTGCGGCCCCGGTTGCAGCGAGGTCAGGCGACTGTGTTCCGGTTGATAACCCAGCGCCGCGTTGCAGGCCAGGCACTGACTGTTGCGAAAGAACAGCGACTGGCCGCAGCGGCACGGCCAGACTTTGCTGTTGCGCGAGGATTCGCCCATGAACGGCGCGACGATGCGGGAACTGAGCTGCTCGAAAAAGCGGTACATGGCGATCTCTCCCTTGGGCTTGCCAAGACTAGATCATTCCCGCCCAAAGATCGTTCCCACGCTCTGCGTGGGAATGCATACCGTGACGCTCTGCGTCACAGCGGACGCGGAGCGTCCGGGGTGGCATTCCCACGCGGAGCGTGGGAACGATCACCTGTCGATCAGTCAGGCGCTGATACCGTGCCCTTTCAGGAACGCGATAAACGCCTCCTCATCCATCACTTTCACGCCCAGTTCGTTGGCCTTGGTCAGTTTCGACCCGGCCCCCGGCCCGGCCACCACGCAATGGGTCTTGGCCGACACGGAGCCGGCGACCTTGGCGCCGAGGCTTTCCAGGTGTTCTTTGGCGACGTCGCGACTCATCAGCTCGACCTTGCCGGTCAGTACCCAGGTTTCGCCGGCCAGCGGCAGGCCTTCGACGACTTTCTTTTCGCTCTGCCAGTGCATGCCGAAATCGCGCAGTTGCTTCTCGGCGTCTTCAGCCAGTTGACGATGCTCGGGCAAGGCGAAAAACTCGCGAACCGAATTGGCCTGTTTCTCCGGCAACGCCTGGCGCATGTCCAGCCAGTCCGCGTTCATCACCCCTTCCAGCGATTCGAACTTGTCCGCCAGCTTCTGCGCCCCACCCGGCCCGACCGAAGGAATATGAAGCTTGTCGAGGAAGCCACCCAGCGTGGTGCTCGCGGCAAACTCGGCGCCCAGTTCGCCCTGATCCTGAATCTGCAAGCCATGGCCCAGCAGCTCGGTGATTACTTGCTGGTTGTGCGCATCTTCGAAGAAGCTGTGGATCTCGTGCGCCACTTCCAGGCCGATGTCCGGCAGGTACGTCAGCACTTGCGGCAAGGCTTGCTGAACACGCTCCAGCGACCCCAGCGAGCGGGCCAGCACCTTGGCCGTCTCCTCGCCGACATCCGGAATGCCCAGCGCATAGATGAAGCGCGCCAGCCCCGGTTTCTTGCTGTCTTCGATAGCGGTCAGCAACTTGTTGCTCGACACCTCGGCAAAGCCTTCGAGATCGACAATGTCCTCGAACTTCAGCGCATAAAGATCAGCCGGCGAACTGACCAGACCTTCGTCCACCAGTTGCTCTACGCTCTTGTCACCAAGGCCTTCGATGTCCATCGCACGACGGGAGACGAAGTGAATGATCGCCTGCTTGAGCTGTGCACCACAGGCCAGTCGGCCGACGCAGCGATACACCGCGCCTTCGCTGATGGTTTCCTTGCCCTTGCTGCGTTTGACCAGTTGCGTGCGCTCGACATGGGAACCACAAACCGGGCAGCTCTCGGGAATCTGCACCGGCCGCGCGTCTTCCGGACGACGCTCCATGACCACTTGCACCACTTGCGGAATCACATCGCCAGCGCGGCGAATGATCACCGTGTCGCCGATCATCAGGCCCAACCGGGCGACTTCGTCCATGTTGTGCAGCGTGGCATTGGCCACGGTAACGCCGGCAACCTTGACCGGCTTCAAGCGTGCCACAGGCGTGACGGCGCCGGTGCGGCCGACCTGGAATTCCACGTCGAGCAGTTCGGTAAGTTCTTCCATGGCCGGGAATTTGTGGGCGATGGCCCAGCGCGGTTCCCGGGCGCGGAAGCCCAGTTCGCGCTGGTCGGCAATGCTGTTGACCTTGAACACCACACCGTCGATTTCATAGGCCAGCGAGTTACGGCGTTCGCCGATATCGCGGTAGTAGTCCAGGCACTCGCCGATGCCTTTGGCCAGTTTCAATTCGTGGCTGATCGGCATGCCCCAGGCTTGCAGTTGCTTGAGGTTGCCGATGTGGGTGTCGGAAATATCGTGAGAGACCTGGCCGATACCGTAGCAGCAGAATTCCAGCGGCCGGTTGGCGGTGATCTTCGAATCCAGCTGGCGCAGGCTGCCGGCGGCGGCGTTGCGCGGGTTGGCGAAGGTCTTGCCGCCGACTTCCAGTTGCGAGGCGTTGAGGCGTTCGAAACCGGCCTTGGACATGAACACTTCGCCGCGCACTTCCAGGGTCGCCGGCCAGCCCGTGCCGTGCAGCTTTAGCGGGATGTTGCGCACCGTGCGCACGTTGACGCTGATGTCTTCGCCAGTGGTGCCGTCGCCGCGTGTGGCGCCGCGCACCAGCACGCCGTCCTGATACAGCAGGCTGACCGCCAGACCATCGAGTTTTGGCTCGCAGCTGTATTCCACCGCTGCACCACCGCCGAACAGATCACCGGCCGGCAGATCCAGACCTTCGGTCACCCGACGGTCGAACTCGCGCATGTCGGTTTCTTCGAAGGCGTTGCCGAGACTGAGCATCGGCACTTCGTGACGCACCTGAGTGAACGCGGTCAGCGCCACGCTGCCGACGCGCTGGGTCGGCGAGTCGCTGGTGATCAGTTCCGGGTTGGCCGCTTCCAGCGCCTTGAGCTCGTGGAACAACCGGTCGTACTCGGCATCCGGAATGCTCGGCTCATCGAGAACGTGGTAACGGTAGTTGTGCTGATCGAGTTCAGCACGCAGCTCTAGAATGCGGGTTTCGGCGGCAGTCATGGGTGTTCTCTCATAAAGCAAAAGAGCAGCCGAGGCTGCTCAATCTATTTTGCCGATTGCCCCTTTATTGCGAGGCAACCTTTTCAATCAACGCTTCTGGGTCAGGGCGCGACGTTCGAATTCAACGATGCGCTGACGGTAGTGCTCGATGGTCTGCGCGGTCAGGACACTGCGCTGGTCATCTTTCAACTCGCCGTTCAGTTCCTGGGACAGCTTGCGGGCTGCCGCCACCATCACGTCGAAGGCCTGCTTCGGATGACGCGGGCCTGGCAGGCCGAGGAAGAAGCTCACCGCCGGGGTACTGAAATGGTCGATGTCGTCCAGATCGAAAATGCCCGGTTTGACCGCGTTGGCCATGGAGAACAGCACTTCACCGTTGCCGGCCATGCTTTCATGACGGTGGAAGATATCCATCTCGCCGAAACGCAGACCGCTTTCCAGAATGTTCTGCAGCAGTGCCGGGCCTTTGAAGCCAGCCGGATCGCGGCAGATCACGCTGATGACCAGCACTTCTTCGGCTTGCGGCTGATCTTTATCAGCCACTGCCGCCGACGATTTGGTGGCAGGCTCGACGAAATCATCGTCGCGGCTGCTGAAGCTCGGGCCGCCGTCCAGATCCAGATCGAGGTTCAGGTCGCCCTGGGCCGGACCGTTGCTGCCACGCTTGCCGCGCTTGGAACCGGATTCGCGAGGCTCGCGTGCTTCGCGGGCCGGCATGCTCACCGATGGCAGATCGTGTTCGTCCAGTTGCGGCTCTTTATGGGTATCCAGCACGCGGGCCGGGCCCAACAGCTCGGCGCTGGTGTCCTCGTCCGGCAGGTTGGACAGACTTCGGTCAAGACGGAATTTCAGTTTTCCCTTGCCGCCGCGCATACGGCGCCAGCCATCGAAAAGAATACCGGCTATCACAATGATGCCGATGACGATCAGCCACTCGCGCAGACCGATTTCCATGTAATCCCGTGCCTCTATAAAAAATGCTGAAAAATAAGGGGTTTACACTGTGCAAACCGCTTTAAAACGTGGCGCCAACTCTATGTTCTGACAGGCGTTTTGCCCACGTATACGAAAAATTGACATTAAACTAGCACGACCAAAGACAACTTTACACCGTCTGTCTCATTGGCTTGCGCGATTATGTCGATTGGCCAGCAAGTCGAAGCCGGTAAATATGTCCTACAGACTACAAATACCTTTTCCGACAGCGCCGGCTCAGGCATCCACCATCGCCATCGCCTCCTCGACATCCACGGCTACCAGTCGCGAACAACCCGGCTCGTGCATCGTCACGCCCATCAACTGGTCAGCCATTTCCATGGCGATCTTGTTGTGGGTGATATAGATGAACTGCACGGTCTGCGACATCTCTTTGACCAATCGTGCGTAGCGTCCAACGTTAGCGTCATCCAGTGGTGCGTCAACCTCATCGAGCATGCAGAACGGCGCCGGATTCAACTTGAAGATCGCAAAAACCAGTGCCAGTGCCGTCAGGGCTTTTTCGCCGCCGGAGAGCAAATGGATGGTGCTGTTCTTCTTCCCGGGCGGCTGCGCCATGATCGTCACCCCTGTATCGAGTAGATCTTCGCCCGTCAGTTCCAAATAGGCGCGTCCACCACCGAAAACTTTCGGGAAAAGCGCCTGTAAACCGCCATTGATCTGATCAAAGGTATCTTTGAAACGGTTACGGGTTTCCTTGTCGATCTTGCGGATGACGTTTTCCAGCGTCTCCAGCGCTTCGACCAGATCGGCGTCCTGGGCATCCAGATAACGTTTACGCTCGGATTGTTGCGTGTATTCATCGATCGCCGCGAGGTTGATCGCGCCCAGGCGCTGAATGCGCGCGGCAATGCGTTCAAGTTCTTCTTCGGCAGCCTTCTCGCTGGCCTCGGCGGTCAGGGTGTTGAGCACGCCGTGCAGATCATAGCCGTCTTCCAGCAGTTGATCCTGCAGGGCCTTGCGGCGCACGGTCAGGGCCTGCCATTCCATGCGTTGCTGTTCGAGCTGGCCACGGATCAATTGCGATTGCTGCTCGGCCTGGGTCCGGCGCTTTTCCGCATCGCGCAGTTCGCGGTCGGCGTCTTCCAGAGCGATCTGCGCGGTCTTGAGCTCGTCGTCGACGCTCATGCGCTTGTCGAGCAACTCTTCGAGTTTGAGGCGCAGCTCTTCCAGCGGCGCTTCGCCCTCCTCCAGATTCAGGCTGAGTTGTTCACGTTTTTCAGTCAGGCGCTCGGCCTGCATTTCCAGACGTTCAAGGGCCTGACGGGTCGAATCGTGCTGCGCACGCAACGAACCCAGACGCACGGCCAACTGATGGGCGTGGTCCTTGTGCTGGCGCGCTTCCTGACGCACTCGATCCAGGCGCTCGCGCAGGCTGTCGCGCTGGGCCAGCAGCAATTCGCGCTGCTCGGTGTCGAGGGCCATGGCGTCGAGGGCGTCCTGCAACTGGATCCGCGCTTCGCCGATGTTTTCGTGTTCCAGCTCGCGCTGCTCGGCGAGCTCGACCAGTTCCTCGTCGAGGCGGGTGCGACGCAGATTCAACTGCTCGGCCTTGGCTTTACCGGCGGAAAGCTGAGCTTTCAGTTCGCCTTGCTGACGGGCTTCGTCCTGCAACAGGCGACGCAAATGTTCGCGACCGTTTTCCTGCTGACGCTGTTGCGCACGCAGGGTTTGCAGACGGGCTTCCATGGCCTCGACCGTGGCTTCGCGCTCTTCGCGTTCCGCATGCAGCGATTCGATTTCCTGACCGCGCGCAAGCATGCCGCTTTCGGCTTCGCTGGCGCGGCGCACCCGCAGGAAATGCCGGCCGACCCAGTAACCGTCGCGGCTGATCAGGCTCTGCCCGGCAGCCAGTTGGCCGCGCAGGGCCAGTGCCTGTTCAAGGCTGTCGACCGGTTTGACCTGAGCGAGCCAGGGCGACAAATCGACCTGCGCCTCGACCTTGTCCAGCAGGCTGCCAGCCACGCGCACGCCGTCATTGCCGGGGCTGAGCAAACGCAGATCACCCTGGGCAAAACCGGACAGATCGAAACCGTCGAAATCATCCACCAGCACCGCTTGCAGGTCGGCGCCGAGCACGGTTTCCACCGCCAGCTCCCAACCGGGCTCGACCTTCAGGCCTTCGGCCAGACGCGGACGCTCGGCGAGGTTGTGCTCTTTCAGCCATTCAGCGGTGCCGGTGCCCGGATCGAGCGCGGCCTGCTGCAAGGCTTCGAGGGATGCGAGGCGACCGTTGAGGCGCTGCAAGTCGCCCTGCGCCTGTTGCTGCGCGGTCAACGCTTGCTGCAATTCCTGGCGCAGTTGCTCGAGTTTTTCGACCTGGGCTTCTTCGCTCGTTTGCAAGTCTTCAAGGGTGGCTTCGGACTCGGCGAGCTGTTCGCTGAGTTCCATGATCGCCGCGTCTTCCGGATCGGCCGACAGCAGCGCCCGCTCTTCGCCCAGACGTTTTTGCCGATCGGCCAGACGCTCCATGCTGGTTTCCAGCTGCTGGATGCGCGACTGCTGCACTTCGGCCTGACGACGCGGTTCGGCGGCAGTCAGGTTGAAGGCGTCCCACTGCTCCTGCCAGCCGTGCATGACGGTTTCGGAATCTTCCAGCGCGGCGGCGGCTTCTTCGGCCGCGGCGTTGGTGATTTCCTGCTCGGGCGTCAGTTGATCGAGTTCTTCGCCGAGAGTCAGCAGTAAGGTGCGGTCGTGGCCCAGGTGCGATTCGGTTTCGAGGCGTGCACGTTCGGCTTCTTTCAGATCGTCCTGCAATTGGCGCAGACGCTGCTGGCCGTGCTGGATGCTCTGCTCGACCCGGGCGATGTCGCCGCCGACCGAATAGAAGCGCCCTTGCACCAGATTGAAGCGCTCGGACAGGTCATGGTGACCGTCGCGCAGGCGTTCAATGGCCGCGTCGGCGTTGCGTTGCTCGGCGACCAGCGCTTCGAAGCTGATTTCCTGGTTGCCGATGATCGACTCGCGCTGACCGACCTGATCGTTCAGATCCTGCCAGCGCAGGGCCGACAGCTGCGCCTTGAGCTGGCGTTCTTCGGCTTTGTATTCCTGATACTTCTTGGCGGCCTCGGCCTGACGGTGCAGGCGTTCGAGCTGACGCTCGAGCTCTTCGCGCAGGTCAGTCAGACGGGCAAGGTTTTCGTGGGTGCGGCGAATGCGGTTTTCGGTCTCGCGCCGACGCTCCTTGTACTTGGAGATGCCGGCAGCTTCTTCGATGAAGTTACGCAGGTCTTCGGGCTTGGACTCGATCAGCTTGGAGATCATCCCCTGCTCGATGATCGAGTAGCTGCGCGGGCCGAGGCCGGTGCCTAGGAAGATGTCGGTGATGTCGCGACGACGGCATTTGGCGCCGTTGAGGTAATAAGTCGTCTGGCTGTCGCGGGTCACTTTGCGGCGGATCGAAATTTCCGCATAAGCGGCCCACTCGCCCAGCAGCGTGCCGTCGGAGTTGTCGAACACCAGTTCGATGCTCGCCTGGCTCACCGGTTTGCGGCTGGTCGAGCCGTTGAAGATGACGTCGGTCATCGACTCGCCGCGCAGGTTTTTCGCCGAGCTTTCGCCCATCACCCAGCGCACGGCGTCGATGATGTTCGACTTGCCGCAACCGTTCGGCCCGACGACTGCCGCCATGTTGCTGGGGAAGTTCACCGTGGTCGGATCGACGAAGGATTTGAACCCCGCCAGCTTGATGCACTTGAGCCGCAAGGTCAGGCAACCGTCAGGGCGGACACCACCAGATCGCAACTGCGCTGGGCGTAAGCCGTCAGCACGATGCGGATCTGCGGCAGGTCACGGGCGAGGACGGCGGCGAGCAGGCGTTCGAACAGTTCGAGGAACTCGCTCATCTCGGCCTTGCGCTGCTCCAGCGCGAGGAAGTACGCGCGGCTCATGGCCGGTTGCAGGTTTTCCACCGTTTCTTGCAGGTACGGGTTGTTGGCGAACGGGTACGCGGCGCGCATCACGTTGAAGCTGTCGTCAACGAAGGTGCGGATGTCCTGACGCTCGTAGCTGGCGGTCAGGCGCTGCTGGATCTGCACGAACGGCGCCATGTCGGACTGGACTTGCCAGCCATTGGCCACCGCGTTGCCGAGCAGGATGTACAGCTCGCTCATCAGCGTGCACAGACTCTGCACCTTGTGTGCCGTCAGCTCGGTGACGTGGGCGCCACGGCGCGGCAGGATCGCGATCAGGTGACGGCGCTCGAGGATCAGCAAGGCTTCGCGGACCGAGCCGCGGCTGACGTTCAGCGCCAGCGTGACCTTCTGTTCCTGGATACGCTCTCCCGGCTTCATTTCGCCGCGAATGATCCGTTCGGCGAGGTGGTGAGCGATTTGCTCGGCGAGGCTGTCCGGCGCCTTGAACGTCATGGTTGTCCTTCAAACTCTTCGATCTGCACAAGCGGCGCAGTGTAGCGCAATGCGCGGTCATGGCGGAGTGCCCGCACAGCGGTTTTTGGCACGAATCCCGCAAAAAAGCGCTTGATCCAATGAGGGTCAATACTGAAGAGACACGTGGTTGAGCGACAAAACGGTTTTTCCTGACCTTTAAGTCAGAAAACCATTGACCGAAAAGTCAGACCTGCTAAATTCGGCTCAAGTCGCTCAACAACAATAATGAGTCTGCGAGGCCTTCCGTGATCCAGTTTTTACTTAACCAGGAACTCCGTAGCGAGCACGCCCTGGACCCGAACCTGACTGTGCTCAACTACCTGCGCGAACACGTGGGCAAATCCGGCACCAAAGAAGGCTGCGCCAGCGGTGACTGCGGCGCCTGTACCGTGGTGGTCGGCGAGTTACAGACGGATGACGATGGCCGCGAGCACATTCGCTATCGCAGCCTCAACTCGTGCCTGACGTTCGTATCGTCCCTGCACGGTAAGCAATTGATCAGCGTCGAAGACCTCAAGCACAAGGGCGAACTGCACAGCGTGCAGAAAGCCATGGTCGAGTGCCACGGTTCGCAGTGCGGTTTCTGCACCCCCGGTTTCGTGATGTCGCTGTTCGCCCTGCAAAAGAACAGCGATGCACCGGATCAGGCCAAGGCCCACGAAGCGCTGGCCGGCAACCTCTGCCGCTGCACCGGTTACCGGCCGATTCTGGCCGCTGCCGAACAATCCTGCTGCGGCAAGCAACCGGACCAGTTCGACGCCCGCGAAGCGGAAACCATCTCCCGCCTCAAAGCCATTGCCCCGACATCGATCGGCGAACTCAACAGCGGCGACAAACGCTGCCTGGTGCCGCTGACCGTCGCCGATCTGGCCGATCTCTACGACGCTTATCCACAGGCTCGCCTGCTGGCCGGCGGCACTGATCTGGCGCTGGAAGTCACTCAGTTCCACCGCACGCTGCCGGTGATGATCTACGTCGGCAACGTCGCCGAAATGAAGCGCATCGAGCACTTCGAAGATCGCATTGAAATCGGCGCCGCCACCGCCCTCTCCGACTGCTACGAAGCGCTGAACGCCGAGTACCCGGACTTCGGCGAACTGCTGCACCGCTTCGCCTCCCTGCAAATTCGCAACCAGGGCACCCTCGGCGGCAACATCGGCAACGCCTCGCCGATCGGTGACTCGCCACCCCTGCTGATCGCCCTCGGTGCGCAGATCGTGCTGTGCAAGGGCGAAACCCGCCGCACGCTGGCGCTTGAAGATTACTTCATCGATTACCGGGTCACCGCGCGTCAGGAAAGCGAGTTCATCGAGAAAATCATCGTGCCTCGTGCCACGGCTGAGCAGCGTTTCCGCGCCTACAAAGTCTCCAAGCGTCTGGACGATGACATTTCCGCCGTCTGCGCCGCCTTCAATCTGCGCGTCGAAAACGGTGTGATCACCGACGCCCGCGTCGCCTTCGGTGGCATGGCCGCGATCCCGAAACGCGCCGCTCATTGCGAAGCCGTGCTGCTCGGTCAGCCGTTCAACAATGCCGTCGTCGAACGTGCCTGCACCGCGCTGGGCGAGGATTTCACCCCGCTCTCGGACTTCCGCGCCAGCAAGGAATATCGCCTGCTCAGCGCGCAGAACCTGTTGCGCAAATACTTCATCGAACTGCAAACACCGCACATCGAGACTCGGGTGACCGCTTATGTCTAACCATCACGGCGTAGAGAAAACTCAAGCTGAACTGACTGAATTGTTCGCCAAGGACCTGACCACCGGCGTCGGCCGCAGCGTCAAGCACGACAGCGCAGCCAAGCATGTGTCCGGTGAAGCGCAGTACATCGATGACCGCCTGGAATTCCCCAACCAGTTGCACGTTTACGCGCGGCTGTCGGATCGCGCCCACGCGAAAATCATCAGCATCGACACCAAGCCCTGCTACGCCTTCGAAGGCGTGCGCATCGCCATCACCCACGAAGACGTGCCGGGCCTGAAAGACATCGGCCCGCTGCTGCCGGGCGATCCGCTGCTGGCCATTGATGACGTGCAGTTCGTCGGTCAACCGGTGCTGGCCGTGGCCGCGAAAGATCTGGAAACCGCACGCAAGGCCGCCATGGCCGCGATCATCGAATACGAAGATCTGGAGCCGGTGCTGGACGTGGTCGAAGCCCTGCGCAAACGCCACTTCGTGCTCGACAGCCACACTCATCAACGTGGCGATTCGACCACCGCACTGGCCACAGCCGAACATCGCATTCAGGGCACGCTGCACATCGGCGGCCAGGAACACTTCTATCTGGAGACTCAGATCTCTTCGGTGATGCCGACCGAAGACGGCGGCATGATCGTCTACTGCTCGACGCAGAACCCCACCGAAGTACAGAAACTGGTGGCCGAAGTCCTCGACGTGTCGATGAACAAGATCGTGGTCGACATGCGCCGCATGGGCGGTGGTTTTGGCGGCAAGGAAACCCAGGCCGCGAGCCCGGCGTGTCTGTGCGCAGTGATCGCGCACCTCACCGGCCAGCCGACCAAGATGCGTCTGCCGCGTGTCGAAGACATGCTGATGACCGGCAAGCGTCACCCGTTCTACGTCGAGTACGACGTCGGCTTCGACAGCACCGGACGCCTGCACGGCATCGCGATGGATCTGGCCGGTAACTGCGGCTGCTCGCCTGACCTGTCGGCCTCGATCGTTGACCGGGCGATGTTCCACTCGGACAACTCGTACTACCTCGGCGATGCGACCATCAACGGTCACCGCTGCAAGACCAACACCGCGTCGAACACTGCCTACCGTGGTTTCGGCGGCCCGCAAGGGATGGTCGCGATCGAAGAAGTGATGGACGCCATCGCCCGTCACCTCAACCTCGATCCACTGGCCGTGCGCAAGGCCAACTACTACGGCAAGACCGAGCGCAACGTCACCCATTACTATCAGACCGTCGAGCACAACATGCTCGAAGAGATGACCGCTGAACTTGAAGAAAGCAGCCAGTACGCCGAGCGCCGCGAAGCGATCCGTCGCTACAACGCCAACAGCCCGATCCTGAAAAAAGGCCTGGCGCTGACCCCGGTAAAATTCGGCATTTCCTTCACTGCCAGCTTCCTCAACCAGGCCGGTGCCTTGGTGCACGTCTACACCGATGGCAGCATCCACCTGAACCACGGCGGCACGGAAATGGGCCAGGGCCTGAACACCAAGGTTGCGCAGGTCGTGGCCGAAGTGTTCCAGGTGGAAATGGACCGCGTGCAGATCACTGCGACCAACACCGACAAGGTGCCGAACACCTCGCCAACCGCGGCGTCCAGCGGCGCCGACCTGAACGGCAAAGCCGCGCAGAACGCTGCCGAGATCATCAAGCAGCGACTGGTCGAATTCGCCGCGCGGCACTACAAGGTCAGCGAAGAGGACGTGGAATTCCACAACGGCCACGTGCGCGTTCGTGACCATATCCTGACCTTCGAAGCGCTGATCCAGCTGGCGTATTTCAATCAGGTGTCGCTGTCGAGTACCGGGTTCTACAAGACCCCGAAAATCTACTACGACCGCAGCCAGGCCCGTGGTCGGCCGTTCTACTACTTCGCCTTCGGCGCGGCGTGCTGCGAAGTGATCGTCGACACCCTGACCGGCGAGTACAAGATGCTCCGTACCGACATCCTCCACGACGTCGGCGCCTCGCTGAACCCGGCCATCGACATCGGTCAGGTCGAGGGTGGTTTCGTCCAGGGCATGGGCTGGCTGACCATGGAAGAACTGGTGTGGAACAACAAGGGCAAGCTGATGACCAACGGCCCGGCCAGCTACAAGATCCCGGCCGTGGCAGACATGCCGCTGGACCTGCGGGTAAAGCTGGTGGAAAACCGCAAGAACCCGGAAGACACGGTGTTCCACTCCAAGGCTGTGGGTGAGCCGCCGTTCATGCTCGGCATCGCCGCGTGGTGTGCGATCAAGGATGCGGTGGCCAGCCTCGGCGACTACAAGCATCAGCCGAAGATCGACGCGCCGGCGACCCCGGAGCGGGTGTTGTGGGGTTGCGAGCAGATGCGCCAGCTCAAGGCGGTGAAAGCCGTAGAAGCTGAAACCGAGTTGGCTCCGCTCTAAGACCGAGGTGCGGCCTTCGCGGGCAAGCCCGCTCCCACAGTGATATGCGCTGACTGTTGGACTTGTGCAAATTCAATGTGGGAGCGGGCTTGCTCGCGAAGAGGCCCGAACAGACAACGACAGATGTCGAGGTGAACATGTACAACTGGATCGACGCCCTCGCCGACCTGCAGAACCAGGGCGAACCCTGCGTTCTGGTGACGATCATCGAAGAGCTCGGCTCGACGCCGCGCAATGCCGGCTCGAAGATGGTCGTCAGCGCCCGCCAGACGTTCGACACCATCGGTGGCGGGCATCTGGAATACAAAGCCATGCAGATCGCTCGCGAGATGCTCGCCAGCGGCAAGCAGGAAACCCATCTGGAGCGCTTCAGCCTCGGCGCCAGCCTCGGCCAGTGCTGCGGCGGCGCCACAGTGCTGTTGTTCGAACCGATGGGCCAGGTGCAGGCGCAAATCGCGGTGTTCGGCGCCGGTCATGTCGGTCGCGCGCTGGTCCCCTTGCTCGCCAGCCTGCCCTGCCGGGTGCGCTGGATCGACTCCCGGGAAGAGGAATTCCCCGAGCAGATTCCCCACGGCGTGCGCAAAATCGTCGCCGAGGAACCTGTGGATGAAATCGACGACCTGCCCGCCGGCAGCTACTGCATCGTCATGACCCACAACCATCAGCTGGATCTGGAACTCACCGCCGCGATCCTCAAGCGTAACGACTTCACCTGGTTCGGCCTGATCGGCTCGAAGACCAAACGGGCCAAGTTCGAACACCGTTTGCGTGATCGTGGTTTCGACGCCAGTGTCGTGCAACGCATGCGCTGCCCGATGGGCATCGGCGAAGTCAAAGGCAAGTTGCCTGTGGAAATCGCCATCTCCATCGCCGGCGAAATCATCGCCACCTATAACGCCAATTTCGGCCAGCACACCGCCAGTGCCGAACCGATTGCCAAACTGCTGCCGGTTTCACGCCGCAGTCAGGCCGCCACACTCAAAGCCTCAAACTGATTAGAGAACCCTCATGCCTCTGACTCGCAAAGCCTACCGCGCCGCCATCCTGCACAGCATCGCCGACCCTGCCGAGGTCGGCATCGAAGCCTCCTACGAGTATTTCGAGGACGGCCTGCTGGTGGTCGATGACGGCAAGATCAGCGCCCTCGGCCACGCCAGCGAACTGCTGCCGACCCTGCCGGCGGACATCGAGATCACGCATCACAAGGATGCGCTGATCACCCCGGGCTTCATCGACACCCACATCCACTTGCCGCAGACCGGCATGGTCGGCGCCTACGGCGAGCAACTGCTGGACTGGCTGAACACCTACACCTTCCCGTGCGAAAGCCAGTTCGCCGACAAGGCCCACGCCGATGAAGTGGCGGACATTTTCATCAAGGAACTGCTGCGCAACGGCACCACCACCGCGCTGGTGTTCGGCAGCGTGCACCCGCAATCGGTGAACTCGTTCTTCGAAGCGGCCGAGAAGCTGGATCTGCGGATGATCGCCGGCAAGGTGATGATGGACCGCAACGCGCCGGACTACCTGACCGACACCCCGGAATCGAGCTACGTCGACAGCAAGGCGCTGATCGAACGCTGGCACGGCAAGGGTCGTCTGCACTATGCAGTCACCCCGCGTTTCGCCCCGACCAGCACCCCGGAACAGTTGACCCTCGCCGGCCAGTTGCTCAGCGAATACCCGGATCTGTACATGCAGACCCACATCAGCGAAAACCTCAAGGAAGTCGAGTGGGTCAAGGAGCTGTTCCCGGAGCGCAAAGGCTACCTCGACGTCTACGATCACTATCAATTGCTCGGCGAGCGCTCGGTGTTTGCCCACGGCGTGCACCTGTGCGACGACGAATGCGCGCGTCTGGCGGAGACCGGCTCGGCGGTCGCGTTCTGCCCGACCTCGAACTTCTTCCTCGGCAGCGGCCTGTTCAACCTGCCAATGGCCGAAAAGCACAAGCTGAACGTCGGCCTCGGGACTGACGTCGGCGGCGGCACCAGTTTCTCGCTGCTGCAAACCCTGAACGAAGCCTACAAGGTGATGCAGCTGCAAGGTGCGCGCCTGAGCCCGTTCAAGTCGCTGTACCTCGCCACCCTCGGCGGTGCGCGGGCACTGCGTCTGGAAGACAGGATCGGCAACCTGCAACCGGGCTCCGACGCCGACTTCCTGGTGCTGGACTACAACGCCACGCCGCTGCTGAGCTACCGCTTGAAGCAGGCCAACAACATTGCCGAAACACTGTTCGTGCTGATGACGCTGGGCGATGACCGCACTGTGGCCCAGACCTACGCAGCAGGTGCGCTGGTACACCAGCGCTAATTGATTGCTCGATCGTTCCCACGCTCTGCGTGGGAATGCCTCTGGGGACGCTCCGCGTCCAGTGACGCAGAGCGTCACGGGCTGCATTCCCACGCGGAGCGTGGGAACGATCAGGACGCTAGTTTTCCGCAGACAAAAAAATCCCCCGGTACTTTGCAGTCCGGGGGATTTTTATTGCTTGTCAGATTGCTATCGCTGGCAAGCCAGCGATTGGGGTCGACGCGGTCTGACTCAGAGCTTGACCGCCGGCCGCCCCGGCTTCTTGGTCTGCAACAGGTGCGAGAACACCGCATGCAGATCGTCGGACGCGCTTTCCTCATCGAGGTTGAGCTTGCTGTCGATGTGATCCATGTGATGCATCATCAAATCCACTGCCAGCTCGCCGTTGCGCGCTTCGATGGCGTCGATCAACTGGGTGTGCTCGTCGTAGGAACAGTGCGAGCGGTTGCCGCTTTCATATTGGGCGATGATCAGCGACGTCTGCGAAACCAGGCTGCGCTGGAAGCTGATCAACGGCGCGTTCTTCGCCGCTTCGGCCAGTTTCAGGTGGAATTCGCCCGAGAGGCGGATGCCGGCACCGCGATCGCCACGGGAGAAGCTGTCGCGTTCGTCGTTGACCATCTGGCGCAGTTCGGCGATCTGCTCGGCGGTGGCGTGCTGCACCGCCAGCTCGGTGATCGCGCGCTCCACCAGACGTCGGGCGAGGAACACCTGACGCGCCTCTTCAACGCTCGGGCTGGCGACGACCGCGCCACGGTTCGGCCGCAACAGCACCACGCCTTCATGGGCCAGACGCGAGAGTGCGCGGCGAATGATGGTGCGGCTGACCCCGAAAATTTCCCCCAGCGCTTCTTCGCTCAACTTTGTGCCGGGCGCCAGGCGCTGTTCGAGGATAGCCTCGAAGATATGCGCATAGACAATATCGTCCTGGGTTCCGCTGCGGCCGGCTTTGCCTGCTCGCGGTTGTTTCTTGAGGGGTTGCAACTGTTCGTTCATGGGCACTCGAGTCGGGAAGAACTGCGGCGAATTGACCGTGACTGTAATACGGCACAGTGGGTCGCTGGCAAGTATCGCGTAAAAAACAGCGCGATTGTACACAATGGAAGGTGGCAACACGACTGTACGGCTGTTTGTGGCTTTGGCTGTATTGCAACGCTCCGTTACGTTTGAGTTTAGGCTTGATCGCAGAATCCGCGATCCCTGTGGGAGCGAGCTTGCTCGCGATAGCGGTTGGACATTCAACTCCAATGTCGACTGTTCCGCCGCCATCGCGAGCAAGCTCGCTCCCACAAGGGTTTCGCGTAGCAGCAAATATCTTCATTGGTACAAGGAACGCCGCTGTCATGAACGAAATTACCCACACCCGACTGCGCCCGCTGGCGGACACATCGCCCTCCGCCATCGTCGCCGGGTTCATCGCGATGATGACCGGCTACACCAGTTCGCTGGTGCTGATGTTCCAGGCCGGGCAAGCAGCGGGGCTGACCAGCGGGCAGATTTCGTCGTGGATCTGGGCGATCTCCATCGGCATGGCGGTGTGTTCGATCGGCCTGTCGCTGCGTTATCGCACGCCGATTACCATCGCCTGGTCGACACCCGGCGCGGCGCTGTTGATCACCAGCCTCGGCGGCGTTACCTACGGCGAAGCGATTGGCGCCTACATCACCTGCGCGGTGCTGGTGACCATTTGCGGCCTGACCGGCAGCTTCGAACGGCTGGTGAAAAAGATCCCGGCCTCCCTCGCCGCCGCGCTGCTGGCGGGGATTCTTTTCAAGATCGGCAGCGAAATCTTCGTCGCCGCGCAACACCGCACCGGTCTGGTGCTGGGGATGTTCTTCACTTATCTCATCGTCAAACGCCTGTCGCCACGCTATGCGGTGCTCGCTGCGCTGCTGATCGGCACCGCACTTTCGGGTTTCATGGGTTTGCTGGACTTCAGCGGTTTTCACCTTGAAGTGGCGACGCCGGTCTGGACCACGCCGCACTTTTCCCTGGCCGCAACCATCAGCATCGGCATTCCGCTGTTTGTGGTAGCGATGACCTCGCAGAACATGCCCGGCATCGCCGTGCTACGCGCCGACGGCTACAACGTCCCGGCCTCGCCGCTGATCACCTCTACCGGCATCGCGTCGCTGCTGCTGGCGCCGTTTGGTTCCCACGGCATCAACCTCGCAGCGATCAGCGCGGCGATCTGCACCGGGCCGCATGCCCATGAGGATCGCAACAAACGCTACACCGCTGCGGTGTGGTGCGGGATTTTCTACGGGATTGCCGGGGTGTTCGGCGCCACGCTGGCGGCACTGTTCGCCGCGCTGCCGAAGGAGCTGGTGCTGTCGATTGCCGCACTGGCGCTTTTCGGCTCGATCATCAACGGCTTGAGCATCGCCATGACCGAGGTGAAGGAACGGGAAGCGGCGCTGATCACCTTCATGGTCACGGCGTCGGGGCTGACGCTGTTTTCCATCGGTTCGGCGTTCTGGGGGATTGTCGCGGGGGTGCTGACCTTGCTGATCCTCAACTGGCGCAAGGCTTGAGTAAAAAGCAGGCATAAAAAAACGGCGACCCTCAGGTCGCCGTTTTTTTCAGTATCACTTGGCCGCGTTGATCGGCTTTTCCGGATACCAAACGTCCAGCAGCGGGCTGATTTCAGTAGAAGTCAGCTCGGAGCGGGTTTTCAGCCAGGCTTCAACAGCAGCGCGCTGCTCTTCGGAGACCGAACCACGCTTCTGCAGGCAAACCAGACCGAAGTCGTCGCCGCCGACATAGCCCAGACCGTTGGCTTCCATGGCTTCTTTGATGAATGCTTCGAGGAAAGCGTCAATGGCTTCTTCGGACAGGTCTTCTTTGAAGCCCAGGTTCAGTTCGAAACCCAGCTCTTGAATTTGACTACTTAGCAGGTCATGTCATTATGCTACAAAGGCCCACAGAATACGGCTTACAGACAAGATTACCACCACTATAAAAAATGACAATTATCAAAAACACCTCAGCCATCCGCCAACATCCTCTCACCGCCATTGATGGCGAGGTTGGAGACCTGATCCTCCAATCTGCCGAGTCGTTACGTCAGTCGCTCAATCTCAAAAGCTTCGTCATCAGGCCTCAACTGATGGCGCTGGAAGCGTACTGCGATGTGATGGGCCATCGCGTCACAATGGACACGCTCCGCTGCCCCGAAATCCAGGAAATCCTCGAAGGCTTTACTACCGCAATGGCCGGACAGGCACTCATCGTCCTGCCGGACACAGAGTCCATCAAGTTCTGTCGCACCCTCTATAAGGTGCTGAATGAAGCCAGAGCAACATACCCAGACCACCACCCATTGGAATGGGACTTCCGGAATTTCAAACCAGACCCAGCGGTATGCACTGCAATCCGAGCACGCACGAGCAAATTTCACGAGTGGTACTGGAAAGGCTGGGACATCCAACAGCCACGACAGGCAGCCGTATACCTGCGCCTAGCCCAGCTGGTCGTCCCCTATGGCCGGACTTTTGTACAGGACGTTTACAACGAGCTGCAGCAGTATTTTCGGAATCGTACGGGTAGATTCCGCAGCGAATGGAACGTCATGTTTGACTACCTTGCCAGGCACCACCGCTCCTGGCCACTGAGCCGGCTCAAAACGGAGGCGGGGCTTAAGCATTTCATGCAGGAGTTCTCCATTTCCTATTTTAACTATGCCAAGGAAGCCGAGCTGGACGCTCAGTCTCAGATCAAAAACTGGAACCGATTCCTCAACTCTGTAGAGCAATGCCTCTGCAAGCCGACTATCTGGGCAAGCATCAGCTCTCCAATTCGACGCCCGCCACCCGATACGAAGCATGGATCAGAAACTAAAGTCGTCGAAGACGAAGAAGGCACGCTCGTTCAAGAGAAGTTGCTCACAAACATCCCCTTGCACGTGACCGATGCTGAAGCCATCGAAATTCTCTTTTTTCACATCAAAAGGGATGTCGCTACGGTTCGCAGCTGGGCGATGGCGCAAGCGGCTGACCTCAAGTCTCGGTATATGTTGCGAGTTGAGCAAGCGAAAAAAGGCACTCCGATTAAAGAATACGAAGGCAAGGGTCTGTACAACACCTATACAGTGGCTGATGTCTGCGCAACTCTAGAAGACGTTAATTCAAATGTCCCCACTGCGTTTCTCTGCAAGGTATATCAGAACGTGACCAGTTCGAAGTGCAGCGCGACGGAACTTGCCAACGCTTTAGGATTTGCGGTAGCGGGAAGCTTATTCCCTTTCCAGTGCCTGCTTGTGCTTGAGCACCCCGAAATCACATCTGAGTTCTTGAAAAGTTTCGAACTGTATGACCAAGACGGTCAGTTGGTCGGATTCGACGAGGAGAAACGGCTGCTCACTGGATACAAAGACCGCAAACAGCCAGAAGTACGGGAGCAGGTCATTGAGCTCAACGACCAGTCGTTTGCCATCGTCAAAGACATCATCGCGATCACCAGTTTGGGCCGTCGCACGCTGAAGGCGGAGAAAAACGACGATTGGCGCTACCTCTTCATCACATCCGGGAAGGCCATCAAGCCCTTTCAACTAGCAAAACCGACTCTCTGGAATGACAACTCGTTCATCAACAACCGCACCCTGCGCGAACGGTTGCTCAGGGAATTCAGGCCGCACAGTGAACTTCCTGATGACGAACTCGTCGAGTTCATCAAGCGGGTTCGTCTGACGAAAATCAGGCCTTCCAGAGCAGTGGAAATTTTCATTCAGAGCAAGAGCTCAGAAAAGATGTCCGATGCCTTGGGTCATGAGCACTATTACCCGGATCTGCTCAGCCACTACCTACCTGACGCGATCCTGGCGTTCATCAAAGCTCGCTGGATCCGGATCTTTCAGAAGGCCCTCGTCTGCGTAGCAATGGAAGAGAGCCCTCATCTGCTTAGAGCAACCAAATTCACCAGCATCGATGAATTGGACGCCTTCCTTGAAAACCACCGCATCAAGGAGATCCCGTCTGAGGCGTCCGACCCCGAACGCAAAGCGCAACGCGAAGAAGTCGATAGCAGCGAAGCTGTGCTTTCGATTGGCGTTCCGTTCCTGGCCTCACTGTTGTCACTGGAGGCAGCAGTGCTGGCATCCCCTGACAGGGCCCGGGTGTGCGGCAAAGCCGAATACTGGGCATCCTTTGCGGAGAAGATCAAAACGGAAATCACGACCGGGACAAAGCGGGCGCTGAAGAAACACCTGGCTACCGCACTTGAAATGGTGGATGCGAAGAAAATGGAGGCGCTGATCTATGCGCAAGCTTAAGGCGGTCAAATCCAGGTATGACTTCCTGGAGACGTTTGGCCAAGAAAACGACTCGGCGCATACCACCGCTCCATGGCTCCTTAATGATTTCAGTGAAAATGCTTGGGAAATGCAGACCCAGCAGAAGGTGCCCTTCTATCTCGACTGGGGTGTTCAGCTCTGGGATGGAAGCTTGCTGACTGACGCGAAGAACCACGTGCTGCTGCGCTCGCTCAAGCATTTACTCATCATCGGCGGCAACGGGATGAACGAAGAGTTTGCGACGCTGGCTCCCAGCAGCAAGCACATGAGGGTCACTTACACATTAAAGCTCATCGACTATCTGTTGATCCATGCCGAGAGCTATGGATTGGTGGAATTCGGCTTGGGATATCTCAATGGTGACCACTTGAAGGGCATGCTGAATCACCTAGCCAAAGAGGCCAGATCCGAGGACTCCGTGTATGCCTGGAAAGATCGAGTAACGGCATTTAGCGCATCAGAGCTCAGCAAACTGACTCCTTCGGAAGAACAGGCGCTATTCAAGAAATACCCAAGCATGTTGGAGGTCAGCGATGACGAGCTAGAGGACTTCTTGCTCGGCATGGAAGCATCGGAGATTCCGAGGGTACGCGCTGCACTGATGAAAGCGGGTGTGTATTACGGCAATCGGAACCATGGATTCCGGATCAGCACAAAACAACTGTCGGAGCTGATCTACAGCGACACGCTACGAGGCTGTCAGACCCAGAAGTCTGCCCTTCACGCACTCACTTTTTATCCCCATGAGAGGAGCTACCGCCGCGAGTTTCCAGGCGTAAGGGTCACGACAGGCGAGTCCGAGAGGCTGCAGGACACCATCTATTTCTACTACCGCTACACCCTGATTGGCAGTGCTGCCTTGGGGGCATTGGGGCTCCCCTCCCCATCCGATATCGAAACCATCAAAGAGTATGTGCCCGATGTGAACGAGTCCAAACGCTTCAGAAGCGTTCCGTCGGCCAACCTACTCAAGCTGTTCCGCCGAAGCATGGAGTTTCATGTCGAGAAGGGCAGGATGATCTTGAACGGCTTCGTTAGGGTCGCTGCCTACTGCAAGGCAAAAGGTCTGTCGATGACCCAGCTCCCAGAAGCTGAATTTCTGAACGTCATTGGCCAGGAACTCGTCAGCCTTGGCGTTAAAAAGCTGGGCCTTTCAAGCAACCGCAGAACGAAAAACAGACTCCCACGAAAAGGCAGCCGCGAGAAATACTTCAAGGATCTGCGTGCAAACCACGGCTTGATCGAGCTGGTTTACGTGTACCTGGGATGCATCCAAATGACCGTCGGTATGCTTATGGCACGGCGGGTCGACGAGCTGGTGACGCTCAAAGCGCGTGGCTGCCTCGACGGTAGTAAATCTTGGCTTATCTTCGGCGTGGCAAAGTCAACCCGCCAAGCGCTTGGGTTACGACAGCGTGAGTCTCGCCCTATCGATGCCATCGCAGTTGAAATGATTGAAGAGCTTCGTCGCTTCCAGAAGCTGCTTAAGCTGCCGGGGATCATCGATGACCTCGGTGACCTGTATGCCACCCCCTCTTCGTTGGGTTATGCAGGCCTGCAAGAGTGTTCAACGCATCTCTACAACCGGCACCTGGATTTTGCTTGCGACTACTTCGAAAGCGATCTGAATGATGCTGGCCAGCGTTACTACGTCCGTCAGCATCAGTTGCGGCGCTTCTTCGCCATCATGTTCTTTTACACCAACAGCTTCGGCGAACTTGACACGCTGCGCTGGATGCTTGGGCATCGTGACATTGAACACGTGTGGCACTACCTGACAGAGTGCCTGGATCCTTCAGACATTCGGGGGGCTGGCGCCCGGTATTTCGCTGATCAAGCAAAAAAAGATCGCCTGGAAAACTACCAAAACCTAAAGGACTTGCTGGCTGCAAAATTTGGTACCACTTCCTTCCATTTGGTCGATGAGCAGGCGATCGAATCGTATCTCGAAGGCATGCTGGAGGAAGGGAAAGCTCGGATCGAGCCGCACTTCTACAACGATGAAAATGGCAAAGCCATGAAAGTCCTCTTCATCGTCAGCTGAAATATCGGGAGAACGCCAATGAGCACAACGACCAAACGCGAGCAGATCGAACAATCGATTGACGGAATCTTCCGACTATTGCATGAAATCAGTCGCGAGCCTGGCACCTATGCCGAGAACGAACAGGTGCTTCATGCCCTCAAGAGCCAGGGCTATCTGTGCGCGCTGCAGATGGAGTTCTGGATCCGGGACGAACAAGTGAAAATTCAGCCAATCAGCCTGAATACGCTCAAGAAAAAGCTGGCGGGTAATAGCCCTGATCGCGACTTCGCCTATTTAGACAAACTACGAATCCATGCCCTGGCCGCCATTGCCAAGTTCAGTGAGGAGCCGCCCGAGCCGAAAAAGCGATCGCGAAGCGCCATGGAGAGTCAGGTCGAAGATCTCAAAGCCTCCGTTTCCTCGCTCCACGCAGTCAATATGGTGCTGATACAGGCTTTGGAGGTTAACCGTAGAGACCTCATCACTATTGCAGACACCCCCAACACTGGGTTACGGCAGAAGCGAATCAATGACGCGATCAATCGGATCATCAAAATTCTGGGGATGAACCCTGCCCCATTTGACGACATCTCCGTTCTCTCAATGGAAAAACACCTGAAGCTGGTGCCAAATGACAAAGCGAACCGTTAAATATCCCGAGTCGGGCCAGCTTTTCACTCCGATTCCGAAGCTGCGGCTCTACGATTATCTGACTCACGGCGAGCTGCATCAGCTTGATGGCAGCATGATGCCGTTCATGTCCTGGCCTGACGGCTCGCCTTGCCTGCAGGCTAACGCTTATATGATCAAGCTCCGGATGCAGTCTGGCAGGGGCGGGAATGGCCCATCGAGACATGGCACTAAAGGCGGATCATTTGGACAGTACGCTGGACAGATCAGCCACCTGATCCGCTTCTGCTACTACAACAAGCTGAGCTTCATCGCCCTGTCGGATGACGACTTCTGCGAATTCATCGATGGGCTCCGCCAAGAGACGAAGCTTGATAATCCTAAACAGCAAAAACGGAATGAGCGTACCATCACAGGCATTGGCAGACGGTGCCTTCACTTCCTTGCCCATGTCGCTGAAATGAATGGCCTGCATAACTTCGTGGGGATCAATGGCACCATTTCTATTGTCATGGTGGACTCCATTTATTATCGGAATGGTAAAGCCTTCAAACGCTCAAGCGTCCACCATAGGTCGTTCAGGACACCTTCTGCGAAGAAGACTCGTAAGCCGATCGGTGAGGCGACCATCGAGAAATTGAGGGATGCGATTGACGCTCACTCATCGTCTGAGTTTTTGAGTACCCGCCGGCACCTGATGATCTCTCTATTCGAAGAAATGGGAACTCGAAGAGCTGAAACCCAGCCCATCATGGTGGCCGAGGTCATTGCCGCCAGCAAAGTGAAATCTCCAACCCTTATCGTCAATACGCTAAAACGCGGAGGCATGGGGATCACAAGAGAGCTTGAGCTGAGCCCTCCCCTTATCGATGAGCTCATGGATTACATTCGCGGCCCCAGACGTACAATCATGAAGAAACACAAAGGTATTCCAGACCACGGGTACTTATTCGTCACTGAGCGCGGAGGTCGCCCTTTAGGCATCGACAGCATTACAACGGAGTTTTCAAAGATTCGCAGGTCAGCCGGCATCGATGAGCAAGCGTGTGCACATTTGTTCCGACACTCCTTCTGCACCAACATTGTCTCCCAGCTCATTGCGGCAACTCAGGCACTGAGTCCAGATTCGTTCAGGCAGACGTTGATGACCAACAAGATGCTCGCTGAACGTGCGATGGCTAAGAGCGGGCACGCCACGCTGGAGAGCTTGTTGGACTACGTCGACTCTGCATTCAAACAGAAATCGAAGTACCAGCAGATCATTCAAAACGCCGAAGCTGCCCGAACCTATGAGAACTATGAGAGGCGCCGCAAGCGACTGCGTGACGACTTCAAAAAAGGCAAGCTCACCAAAGACCAATACATTGAGCTCGATGAGAAGCTGGATGCAGCCATGGATCGTGATTTCAAGGCAGCCTGACCCTTGCTCCGGGCTCTGCTGGTCAATGGTGACTAGGACAGCCAGTCGCACAGAATCTGCCAGATACGGAGCGCGCCTGACTAGGCAAAAGCCAGACCCACCCACGCGAGCAGATCCTAGGCCGCTTTGAAATCTGTATCAACCGGGCTTTTCCCGCCTAATGCACGTACGGGAGTGATCAGCCATCGCATGGCGCGAAAGCGATCGCGCTCCATTCGAGACACACTGACTAATTCTAGCCAATAGAGAGGAAGACAACCTATCAACTACAAGCGAGGGTGCTTCAAGGCCAACCGGTCTGCTAGCAGCTGGCCTGGTTAACTCAATAGTAATCGTCAGATCTATCGACAAAGCGGCGCTGAGTTTCCCCGTACCCTCCACAGCTACGACAATCATCCCCGTTTAAATGCCCTTTTCCTTTGCATTTTGGGCATTTAATCACTTCAAAGCTCGCGAAATCGGTAGCGTCCGACTGCGCTTTAGTCATCTCGCCATACCCCCCGCAAGCTGGGCAATCTTCACCATTGTAAGTCGAGCTTCCCTCACAGAGACGGCACTTGCAGACATCAAATTCAGACAAATCAACATTGGCTGCGTCTTTTGCCAACAGCGTGCACTCCCCCTTGCACACTGGGCAATCATTCCCATTAAATAAGCCCTTGCCTTTACACAAGGGGCATTTAACATCCTTATAGGATCTGACATCTACTTGGCCAGCTTGCCACCTAGAAAGCTTTCTCTCCCCATGACACTCACGACAGTCATCACCCTTCCAATTCCCACGACCTTTGCATAGCGGACAATCAACTGCGTCGAAGTCTTTGAACTCCGTCATATCTGAAAAGCGACGTTCAAGCTCGCCTTCACCGCGACAAACCGGGCAGTCGTCACCTTCATGAACCCCACGTCCGTCGCATAATTGGCAGGTGATCAATTCGAAATCGGCAAGATCGGGGTATACGCCCTCATCAATCGCGCCGTCCGCGTGGCAAACCGGACAGTCGTCCCCGTTGTAAGCCTTGGCTCCCTCACAAAGCGGACAGCGCTTCAGGCCACTCTTCTCTAAAAACTCATCCTCGAAAGAAACTGCGTCCACCAGACGCTGAGCAATGCTCTTGGCTTTAGCCTTTTTACCAGGCGCAATCTTCTTGGTGAGTTTTCGGAGAGTGTCGCTTACCTCTTCCACATCAGAGTAAGAGGCCAGTTTTGGCAGGAGATCCAACACTCGCCCCCCCAAGTCTTCGATCGCCCGAAGGGCAGCAGAGGACTGCGTGACACGGATTTGCTGTTGAATGGTCTCGCAAAGAGATAAGGTCGCCGCAATCTGCTTGCTAATCTGCGCTTGCCCAAGCCACGCATGCCTGCTGAAATACTGCAAGGCCTTTTTAACAGACCGAATATCGCTGTTGTCAGCCCCCTTTGGGCCGAAGCTACCGTTATCCAACTTCGTGTGGTGGTTGGCGCACAGCCAAATCAGATTGTGAGGGTGATTATTTTTGCTAATTGCCACGTCTCGGATGTGAGCCGCCTCACCCGCTTGTCCGGACGCTTTGCAGAGCGCGCACTCAAGATTAGCTTCTTGCTTAATTTCAGACCGTATAGAATTGGGCAGATGAGGTCGCTTACCTTTATCAGCCGGCCACGGTTGCTTGAGCCAGTTATCGTAGGCAATAAGCTCGTCGGCCTCAAAATACAAGGTGTTGCTAACTTTCTTCGCAACCACCAGCTTCCGAGGATCACCTTTCTTAGCTGCGTAGGACGAAAAGTACCGCAGCAATTTCGGCGACATCCCGACCATGGCAGCTGCCTCGTATTCGTCCAGAAGTTCGCTTTCCATCGCCTAAACCATTCCGTGAGTATGGAGTACCGACTGCATTTTACGTCCCGGATGCAGGCAGTGGAAGCACTCAGCCTCAGCACAAAAACTCTCGCCCGATGCGTCAAGGCACGAAGCGTTTTAGGTTCTGAACGAAATGAGATGCCAGTGAGCTAAAGCTGGCACTGTTCGACAAACCCTTGCTTTGATTACGAGCCCTTCAGGTCGACCCTCGTGAGCCAAAGCCCCACGTGCGAGTATCTTGGCCTATCAGGCGTCGATCCTCACACCCATTTCTAAATGGTGCGTCTTTCGATGGTTACGGCAGCTTGCCAAATACGCGGACACCCTCGCACTTAAAGCTGGACTTCGGAAAGTGTGTTCGCCGGACGCTGACAATTCATGCGTGAGCCCACCCGCAGCCTCTGCGATAAAGCCATTGTCCCTAACGGGGATGCGCTGGTGCTGGATGATCTCGTTTAGCTTCAAGCGTTGACATGTGAGGAAGCTATGTCCGTTGCTAACAGATGGTACGCGCGGTAACGGACATAGCAGGCAGTTCTTCAGGGGGCACCTACTGCGGTTTTCCAACGGTCGCCATCCCGTAAAGCCTTCATGTCAGGTGGATGGAGTTGCACATCCAGCAAATAAAACCTCGAAGCAAAGCCCCCTACCCAGGCCTCAACCTGAAGAATTCCGTACTCGACAGGTCGTGAATCACCTGGCCGAAGACTTGGGCAGGATCTTCCGAACCCGGAGGCTAGCTACGTTAGGCACAAAAGCCATGCTCCAATCGCGCGAGTAGTTCCAGTGCATCCTCAGTATCTGCATCAACCGGGCTTTTGTCGGCCAATGCAAGCAACGGAGTGGTCAGCCAATGCTCGGCCAGCGACTCATCACCGAAAACTCGGATTGCGGCTTCGCATAGTTTAGGATCGCCTTTTTTCACGTTTACACCCTCAAGAGGCACCACCGGCTCGGTGATGCCCGGCCTTGCTAGTGGCCAAGACACTGGCAAGAAATTTGAACGGGCAGCTCAGGGACGTATCACTCCGGCCCAGGTTTATGCGCCGTGGCATTTTTTGAACTTCCGCCCTGACTCACATGGGCAAGGCTCATTGCGGCCTACTGTACCCATTTGAGAACGGAACGCCACACGCCTGCTTTCGCTGATGATGTTACCAATCAGCGCAGTTTGGCCCGCCAGCTCCTGCCGCTGCCAGTCCTCCAGCCCTTCGAAATACGGGTCTAGGCGCCTGATTTCGGAGATCGCACCTTTGTGATCACCATACCAAGCCAAAATCACCGCATATTGGCTCCTGACTTGAACAAGCCTGCCAATAAGGCCGGCCCGGCTAACAACCGGCAGAACATGCTGCTCCATAACCTTTTTGGCACCCACGAAGTCCTTGACCCCCACGAACACATCGGCCAAATCCTGCCCTACACGGACAATTGACTCGTATCCCTCGACCATTCCGTAGAACTTCATGGCATGGATACGTTGAAGGGGAGCCTCCAATCCCTGGGCTTCGCGAGCTTTGGCATACACTTCCAGAGCATCCGCAAGGTGTTTGATGTGCTCATGGACGTCAGGTGGTCGCTTGATGACTTCCCAGAGGACATCCGAATTTTTGCCCATGACATCTTTAGGTGTCAGCCCCAGGATTTCGAAGTACTCACTGACGACTTTCTGGCACATCGCTTCTGCGACCTTGTTGCGCTTCAACTTCCAGAGCGCGACGGCGTGGTTGTAATCGAATACGCGACGGAAATCGTCGTCCGGGATTCTGGGTGTGGCGTACGCTACTGCCTGTTCAACCTCGTCTTCACGCCCCTGATCGGATGCCAACAGCACTTTTCGCATCGCCCACCCAACTTGCTCACGGGCCTCGAACCCATGGGCATCCAGGAGCTGCAGCATCATGGCGACTGGTTCAGCGGCCTCGTCAAAGCGCCCTTCTCGCATGTAAGAGAACGCTAGCGCATCAAGAGCCCAGAACGCCTGGTGTGGATTTAGTTCGCCCGCGTCGAGCGCCCGTTTCAAGCTGGAGGTGATATCGACCGATATCCCCATCTCGTGGAACAACTCTTCGCCTGCGAGGCCGATCAAGGTCATCACGTCGTCAAGTCTGATGAATACACGTGTGAGTAGCGAAAACCGCGAGACATCACGACGCTTCTCCAGGCTCTGAATCAGCAGTTCCTTCAGCGTGACCAAGGCCTCGGTGATCACGGGCGTGCCCATGAGCTCCAGATGGCGCAGGCCTAGGGCACGGACAGCATCATGGACTTTAAGTGTTTTGGCACCAAACACCTCAACTGTCCCTGTGGCCAAGATTTTTTTGATGGCCGCAGCTGCGCCGCCCTGTGACAACTTGAGCGTGGCCGATAGCAGACGGACAACTTCCTCATGCGTGAGCCCTGTATCAGCCAGGCTGACGACGGCCAACGCATTCTGGGTAACCTGATCGAAACCATCGTAAACGCGAGCCAGGATGACCTCTTGGGCCGTTTCCACTACGTTCGCTTGCTGGCCGAGATCGACGCAGAGCGCTTCGATGTCTCCGCCATATTCCGACAGTGCAACAGCAATGGCGCTGTCAACGTACAGCGGCAGCCCGCCAGAGTATGTCCGAATCTGTTCGAATGCCTGAGCACTGCCGAACGCCCCGGCGTCATTGGCAACCCGAGCCACCGTATCCAGATCCCATCCGAAAAGCGTCTCACGTCGCAACGTCATGACCGCTTCAAGTTCCCGGACGTTCTCATGCGGCTGGCACAGAAGAGTGAAACGGATGTGGCGGGTCGCGTTCAGCAAGTCTCGCAAGTGGACTACAGGAACGCGGTGTGCGTTGTCGATCACAACAACCAACGGCGCCTGAGTCTGCTCCAAAAATCGGTCGAAGGCCCGAATCGCCTCGTAGCCGCTAGCACCCGGCAAGAGAATTTGCCGGATGCCTTCGGGGTCTTTTTGGGAGTACTTGGAGGCAAGCTCGCGCACGATTGAGCTCGCAATCGCGGGCCCTGGGAGGTCACCGACGTCGTAGTAGGCACATGGTTCGGGGGTATGCAGGGCCGCATAGGCTGCCCAAGACGTTTTCCCTGCGCCAGACAACCCACAAATGATCCGCACCCGCTCCGTCGATACCAGAGCAGGCTCGTTTTGTTGCGGCTTGTAGGAAGCAGGTGGCGTAGGAAAATCTTGCAGTTGGACGATCAATTGCTCGAACAAGCCCGGCAAATCGGAAGTGCGGAACACGTGCCTGGCGTTGCCATCGCCGGCAGCGGAAGCCAACATCACCAACCCTGCCATTTTCCAGGTCAACGACGAAGGCGACAGCAGTGAGAATTGCAGCTTTTCAGCCTGGGTGACGCACCACTGGGCCGCCTCCTCCAAGGTCGCCCACGCGGGCGGAAGGTAATCTGGGCGCGGGGCCGTCGATCCGGGATAGAGGTAGATCAGATCCGAAGGTAGCTTCTTCTCGTCCACCTGGGTCTGGAGCGTTTTACCGAGCGGCTGGTTCGCAACGATAACAAACTCTGGGTTCCCAGCCCTTCCCTCTGGCCCGTGCGCCTGTCGGATCTGCTCAAAGCGCTCCAATGCACCTGAAGCGTCGCCAGGCATCAGGGGCTGAGAACGGGTTTTGACCTGCACATAAACCCGCGTGGAATCGGTGGTGAGCTCTATGTCTTCATCCAGCTCGACCAGCACCTCATTAACGCCCGCAGCCTGCGCCAGGAATAAGCAACCTACACCATACAGATGTTGATATAGGAAACCTCTGTGTAAGGACTCGATGCGCTTGAGCTGGGCGGGATCGAGCACGGTCAAGGTAGTGAGTTGGTCATCAGGTTGCATAGGGCTTCGACTTGGCTCTGGCAGATAGGTGTTGTGCTCAGGCAGAAACGAGCACCGGTGACGGGTACCATTCTCTGGTGATCGGCGCAAAAGAGCGAGCAAAAGCCCCTCCCGGCCACGGCCCGTCATAGTTCACCGCTTTTACGAAACGAGCTCCCCCGCTTCGGCTCACTCACACAACCCCTCCACTCCTGACTGACCAGGGTGACGCGAGAGACTGCGCAATGGTCGTTGACAGGTAGCCTGTATAAAAACACAGCAAAACCTAGAAGCGACCGCTACACAGGTGAGTAGTGACCGGGCGCCTGTAGGCACAGATCAGACAGTTTTGGCCTCCTCAGCAGAGGCCAGGATTGAGGGTGGTAGTAACTGCAACTACATGAGTTGCAACGCCTCCGCACAAAACAGGAAGCTTGAGTGAGTCCTGGCCACTCGGCCAAGACAGCCTTCCAACAGGAGTTGCTATGACCCGTCTCCGCTTCATCCCCAGTCAACTGACACGTTTCCCACACACGAACGAAGCGCTGCTCGCCATTGCCCTTTGGCCTGCGTTGTTCGCGGTCGGCTGCTGGCAAACGCCACAGATCACCGAGCTCCTGAACGCTCAGGGGCTTGAAATCAGCACGCTGCAGGTCTTTCTGGCAGGCTTGGGGGCCTACCTGTTTTTGCTCGGCAAGCACCGGGTATTCAACCGCCGCTATTTCGAGCGCCACGCAGTCGATATTGCCTCGCACCGCCGGCTGTGCGAGGTTGATCAGGAGATGGTTGCCGCAGGCCAGGCTGGTACCGATACGCACAAGGCTGTGATGAGCGAGATAGCGCAACTTCGCAAGAAGCTGGGTTTCCTGATCGACGCGGACAACTTCTACCGCAAGCTGAAATTTTTGATCGATGTGATGACCTGGCTGCGCAGCAAGCTCAAATAACTCAAGTCGCCCGCCGGCAAACACAGTCCGGGTTCGCAGCACTGAACCCGGCTTCTACCGTACCTGAACAGGCAGTTGAAGTACGACCATGACAACCGAGCTAAACATTCACAGCATCAGAGGACTCACCCGTCTCGCACTACCTGCCGACGATGGATACATTTACCGACTCGGCGTCGCGCTGTATGGCTTTGCTTCGCTGAGCAGCTTCATGGCCGAGGTAGCACACCATATGGATCCGCGCGTAGATCGTACGAAGCTTCAAGCGAAAACCGGCGGCCACATATTAGACGCTTTCCGCGCTAGCCTTAAAAAAGCCAAAAAAACACTTCCGGCGGTGGAGCCCATTGGCAGGGTCGCCGCCGATATGTTTCAGGCGCTGAACACCAGGCGATCAGACATCGTGCATGCCTACCCCATCACCGACGAGGCCAAACAGCAAATACTGCACCGTCGACTGGACGAGAAAAAGCGATACTTCGACGTCACCAATGAACTGTTGGACGAGTTCATCAGCAAGCTTCATGAGGTGAGCCTCAAGCTCTACGACATCCGCGATATTGTGAAGCCGGAGCTCGGTGACTGATCATCGTTAGGAGCAGAGCGAAAGTCGCTAGGGAATGCAACCAGCTGCCATAACCCGCCACGACACCACCTACATACAACGGTAGGTGTGGACTGACGTAACTGCAACCTGGCAACGAGTAGATGAGAATCAAAACTGAGGGGAGGTGCAGCTACCACCGAGGTACGTTCAAATTAACGGCGCGGAAGGGATCGCATGTGCATGCACACGGTCTCCCACTGCCCGAACCGGAACCGGTTGTACTGGCGAACCAGGACAACTTTTCCATGATTGTTCATGGCGTATTCTCCATCTGATCTCAGCGGGCCGCTGATAGCCTTTACACCACGTGCAAAGCGAGCAGATGAATGACAGGCAGGAAGGAGAGTCCTTGGGTGGTAGCTGCAGGCGCAATGCTATCAGCGCAGCCAGAGCCTGGAAAGCCCAGCGAAAGGGTAAAACGATTCACTTCTGACGCATTCTCAGCAAATGAGTGCCTAGAGTAGCCGTCGATCTGAGGAGCCCACTGCAAGCGGCCACGCACGTCGTCCCCTGCCCTGACTCAAGCGATAAGCGAGCGCTACCCCATCATCTTGTCGTAATGCTCCTGAAATTCCGTTCTGACAAACACCTGGCGGAAGCGCTCGACGTACACCGCCGGGTCGATCTCACCAAAATCGGTGATGTTTACGGCATCAGCATGGGACTCACGGTTGATGTAGCGGTACAACGAGCGGAACTGGGGGTCTTCGTCGCTCAGGTCTTCGAGCGCCTTTGCGAGCCTGTCCTGGCGGTGCACGAACGTGAAGTAGTACTCCAGGATATTTCGCATCATGTTCGGGATGACGGTGGCCGAGGTGCGTCCACTCAAGGCGTCCTTGATGGCCTGCCAGAACGATTGATAGTCGTTCTGGATCTCCTTTGGCTGCATCGCAACCACTGCGCTGTACTCGGACTTGGTGATCCGGAACAGCGCCAACTGGCCTTCCTGCTGACCACCATTACCCCGGCCACGTCCTCCGTCCTCATTCATGAGCTTGACCATCTCGTGGAAGAAAAACAGGTTGTGGGTCAGGATGATCACCTGCTGGAAGCGGGTATTAGGGCTGATCACATGGCGCTTGATCAGGGAGGCAATGTCATACACGTAATTGTGGGACAAGCTTGAAATAGGATCATCGATCACGATGATGCGGTCGCTGATCAACCTTCCCGCAGTCGCGTTCAACTCACCATTACAGACTTCCAGAAAATACAAAAACGAGATGAGTGTTTTCTCGCCCTCACTCAGCGTTTTGAACACACCGGCGCGCTGCTCGGGACGCTGCAACCTGTATTGAGGAACATCTCCTTCCTCCTTGGTCAACTCAAAACCTTTGAGGCCGAGGACGCGCAACCAGTGGTTGATGCTGTCAATCGACTGGTCGATATTCGTGATGGCTGCCCTGGACTGGGCGATGATTTCGCGCTCAGCCCTGGCCTTGACCCGAAGCGCCTCAATGGTGTCCCTGGCTTTTTGCTGAGCCTCGGCCAGCTCCTGATCTACTTGAGCGTAATGATCCAGCAAAGCACCAGCTGAAGTCCTGAGCACGCCCCAGAATCGATCCTTGATCTGGGCCAGATGAACCTGCTTGTTTTTGACCTTGAGGTTGAAGGCGTCGATTTTTTCCTGCTCGACTGCAATGCACTCATTCAAGGACTCAACCAACCCTGCGCTGGACTCAAGCTCAACCACGATCGACGGGCTGGCTATCTTTTTCTCGATAGTCTGAACGTTGCGCTGAAGCGCTGCAGTTAGGTTTGAGATGGCCAGTTGAAACGAAGGTTGCTGATAGCTTGGACTACGCAGGCGCTGCAGAGTTTGCTCAACAGCTCCGACGTAACGGCGTTGCAGGTTCGTTAGGTCACGTATGCGCTGCTCGTAGGTCTTATCGAAGATCTTGGCAATCTCGCCATGAAAACCTTCCGGTAACGGCTGCTGACAGAAGGGGCATAAATCGCCATCGATGGGGGGAAATGTCAGCGCATGCTGAACCCAGTCCGAATGGCCGAGCGCGTGGATGAGACCTGCCAAGTAGGAGTTGTCGGTGCCCGTGATGATCTCCCTGAAAATAGGGTTGGGCTCAAGCTCGGAGCTTGGGAAACCGACAAGCGAAATTGAGGGCAACTGTGCGTCCGTTGCCGCCTGAAGCTCAGTGGCCTCTGCCATCAATTCGGTAGTGGTAACAGTATCCGGCACTTCAGAGGTGGCCTGGATCCTCTCCAGCAGACGCTCTTTGGTGTTCACACCTTGAAAGCAATAGGCCAAGGGTGAGCCATCGAATGGTGTTTTGAGCTTCCACAGGCCGTCTTTCAATGCCTGCTTCTCAGTGTCTCGGGCCGCCTTACTCGCCTTACCCTTGGCCATCTCCTCCTCTTGCTGGGTCGACAGCAACTTGATTTCGGCCTGCGCTGCATTCAGAGCATTCTCGGCCTCGATATTGCCGGCGTTGAGTGTAAACACCCCAGGTTGTGCTACGTCTTCGTGGAAGTTCATCTCCATGAAGGCGTGGTTGTAGACCAAAATTTCGCGTTCGGGGTCAGCAGGCGCCATGCTACAACGCTGGTAGCACGCCTCGCCTGGCGTTTGCAGGTAGTTGCCAATCGTGCTCTTACCGGTGCCATTTTGGCCGTAAAGCATGCTCACACGCTTGAGAGGGCCGATGAGGGTCGGGGCGTTAGGCGAATAGCTTGATACGCCGCGTATGAGCAGATTCTCAATCACAAAGGCTGTCCGTGGCACACAGAAAATCCGAGATTAAGCCCTCTGCCAAAAATTGCAATGTGCCACCACATAACTCTTTCTGCCCCCAGAACGACTAACACCTACCAGTCCAATACCGTTGGCGTATGCTAGGGCGCGCAAAACCCTGCTTAACCAACGCACCCAGCAATTTAAGGGATCAGGATGATGCAGCCCCCTCTTCAGGAACAGGAAAAAACTCAGCTGTGGCTCAACCAGTTCGATAAGCGGCCTGGTGATCGCGAGCTGGCCGAGGTTTTGCTGGACTCAATCAACTACTGCCCCCTTAACGAATTCAAGAACAGCCTGACCAAGCTCATAAAAAGAGAGCTGCCAATGAAGAAGTCTTCGGCTTTGTTCATTGAGCGCGAGCTGCAGAAGACAAAAGCCAAGCTTCCCCCGCCTTTCTACAAGCAGAAGAAAACCCGCAACCCCAGATCAAAAAAGAAGCACCTGCGCGCATATGGCGCAGCGAAGCAGGCCGTCCAATCACTGACCTACTCAACTCAAGATGTGGGTAGTGAAGGCTTGGTGGCATTCATGGCCAACACGCTGTGTCGCTCCAACCCAACGCGCTTCCTGCTTCAGCCTACAGCGGAAAAGGTCAGGGAATCGGAGGTTCGGAACTTCGTTATCCTGACCGACTTCATCGGGAGCGGTGATCGAGCTAGAAGGATGCTCGATGCGATGTGGAATGTAGCGTCAATCAGAAGTTGGTACTCAGGGAAGTTTGTAACATTCTGGGTGATGGCCTACACCGGCACCGAACAAGGCATCAAGCATGTGCGCAGTCACAAATTTGCCCCCAACGTCCGAGTGGTGACCGAATGCCCAACGCTCTTCAATAGCTTTGACGATGGCCTGGACGAGATGGTCGAGCTGTGTGAAACGTATGGCGCACATAGCAGCACCCCTTTGGGCTGGAAAGACTCTGCAGCACTGCTTGCATTTGAGCACGGAGCGCCGAACAACATGCCGGCGATTTTCGTCTCGGAGAAAACCAGGGGCAGGAAAAAATGGGCGCCTCTCTTCCCCAAGCGCGTTACTGACAACCTCTGGCACTCTACTCAGGTCAATATGGCCAATGTGATGAGTAATGCACTTAATCGTCTTGATCTGCCTGAGATATCGAGATCACCCACCTTCAAACGAGCAAGCGAACAGCACAAAAACGCAACCATCATCCTGCTTGCTCATTCCCAGGGTAGACGCAGCGTTGCAGAGCTTCGGCAAGTGCTTCCGCTTTCGCTCGACACGATCCTCAGCGCGGTAGAGCGCGCCGTGAACCGAGGTTGGATTACCCAGTCTGGAGCACTAACGCTCGCGGGCCAGAAAACCATCCGACTTCTGCGCCGGGAAGGCCGCAAATTTTTTGTAGCTCCTGACCCCTTTGCTTCGTATTATCCTGACCAGCTGAGAGCTCCGCAGTAGCGGAATCTAGAATCCCGCACGTTGTGCGGGGCGTTTTTGGGAGCAAATTATGCTTACCGTCGGACGATCCCACGCCTACCGGAGATGTGAGCCTTCTTTGGTTCGCTTTCGACGTCTTGCGATCAGAAGGCTCACGTCCGCCAGGGCGGAATCTAAAGGTAGATGAGTCGCTGGAGCTCTCAGCCCTATTTAAAAGCCGGCCAACAGGCAGGTGTGCCCCAGCGCATACTGAAAAACGCTGTAAAGACGGCAAAGCAGGTAAAGCACGGGTGCCCACCCATCCTCACCCTGAATCACCTCGCCCAACTGACAGGCGTCCCATACCCCTTCTTACATCGCACGATCAGCCGAGTTTACGAGACAGAGGCGTACAACGTCTTCAAGCTCAGGAAACAGAATGTTGGGCACCACGTAGATCGTTTCAGGTGGATATGCGCCCCGTGCGAAGATCTACTGAGGGTGCAACGGTGGATAAACACCCACATTCTGTCCAAGATCGAGCCTCATGAGGCCAGCTACGCGTATGACAATCGCCACGGGGTGCTGGAAGCTGCCAAGCTTCATTGCGGGGCAGAGTGGCTGATCAAGCTCGACCTGACAAACTTCTTCGAATCGATCCTGGAGCCACGCGTTTTTGAGTTGTTCAGGTCATTCGGGTACCAACCATTGGTGGCATTCGAACTCACCAGGCTTTGCACTCGCGTACGAGCAAGCGGTAATCCGGATCAAAGGTTCTACAAGAAGACACTTCCTCCAGGGCTCCCCTACTCTGGCGATGCCCGTATTGGCCATTTACCCCAGGGCGCTGCCACGTCGCCACGAATCGCCAACCTAGTCATGCAATCCTTAGATGAGAGCCTGCAGGAATATGCGTCGGATAATCATCTGGTCTACTCCCGCTACGCCGATGACCTTGTGCTCTCTTCCAAGAATGCATTCGATCGCTCAAGGGCGATTCACCACATCAAGGCGATCAATGAGTGCTTGGTTGCAGAAGGATTCTGGCTCAACGAGGCTAAGACGAAAATCATCACACCTGGGGCTCGTAAGATCGTCTTGGGACTGCTTGTCGACGGCGACACGCCACGGCTCCCGAAATCTTACAAGAAGTATGTCAGCGACCACCTGTACTACCTGTCCCACCCCATGATCGATGCGAAGTCGCATGCCGAGCATCACGGATTTCAGTCGCTTCAGGGGCTGCTCAACCACGTCAGTGGAAAAATCGCCTACGGTTTTAGTATTGAGCTTGATTGGGGCAAGAAACAAGGTAAACAGCTCGCCAGCATCTGTGAAAGGCTACAGCTCGACCACGTCATCTTTCCCTAATATGCACACCAGCGGAGCCAATACATTTTGAATTAGCAGTAAGCCTGTCACGATGATCCAGAGCCCCACGCTCTCTCGCGCCCCCCCCTTAATGGCATGCCTGCATCACCATCCTCGTAGCCGACGTGATTATCTCAAGGATGTGCGGACGCGGCTGCCTACACAGCGGGCCAGTGAGATTGAGCAGTTGCTGCCGCATCAGTGGATAGCGGCCTGACTTACGCAAGGAGAGATGGGCGGACGCTTACGGAGTTCGGATGCTTATGAGCAACATGACATCCACTTTCACACCCATTTACACCCATTTCGGAAGGTAGGTTCGCCGGACGCTTACTTTTGGCGATCGCATTTCATTCGCTAACCAAGCGTGCTCCAGCCGATGAGCGCTCCAACACTTCAGAGGGCACGCATGGTGGTCATGTCCAAGCACGCGTGCCGACAGATCAGTGATCACGCCTTCGCGCTACTTTGCAGACTCAGGCGCGGCGCCAAGCTGAGGTGCCTGGCTGAACGATGCAGCTCTCGCCTCTGGGCTTTCCAGCACCATGGCCGAGAACAGGGTAAGAAACAGATTTTGTTCTTCGTCCTTGACGGCGGGGAGAATTTGTTCAAGGTAAGAACGAGTCTGCTCCATCGACTCCGAGATTGGGAGCGAGTGAAAACTGCTCTGCAGGCTTTCTAGCTTTTCCCAAGTGTCCCGTGCAAATTCCTCAGTCATCCAGCCTTCGTCGAACATCTCCTGGACAAATTCGAAGCTACGCTCGAACTGCTTGTTTTTGAGGTAGGCCATGGCCAGTTTGTCGATAGAGAGCAGAAAGCTCATGATCCTGTCCTCTTCCTCGGTCGTTTCAGGAGGAGCAGAATCCAGAGGAATCAACCCCTGATACATCCTTCTAGCGTAGGCTTCTCGTACTTCTTGATGAGCAATGACCCGCGCTCTATCCAGGGTGTTTGACTCGATCAATGGTTCCAAAATCCGCACTCTGTATACCGGTGGCAAGGTGCTCAGCACCGTCGCAAGCCAATCCGTCGACATGAGGCCGTGCTTTTTGATGTACGTCAGAATCGCCCATTCGCAAAGCACACTCAGGGCGCTGAGGCCATCACCTATGCGTTCATCCGTGAGGGCTGCATGCTTCGCTTGATGGGCGCCGTCATTGCCTAACAGCCTGATGCTGTGAAGCCGATCAATGACATCGGCAGAAAAGAAATGGCTAAGCAGTCCAATTCGGGTATTCAAATCACCCCGGCGCCATTTAGCCTTATCACCAGTTTCGACGATGTGAACGAAGATCGTTTCAACGATGTTTTCCAAGCAGCTACGGATGCTCGCGACCTTTTGGTAAGGGATCGGAGATTGCTTCTCGTCGAGGTAATAAACCAGCGCAGACTTGGGCATCAGGGGTAGATTCTCAGCTTCCTGCACGAGCAGCTCCTTTTAAGGGTCATCAGAAAATAGGGGCTTAACGAGCACCGATGATACTGAATTGAGATCATGAGATCACCCTGCGCCGCGTTCGACCCCGTCGAGAACGCCCCCTCAAAATGATGTGCACGCTACTACCATAAGCGACCGGGCAGGAGGCATACACGGCTACAAGGCTGGCATCATCTACAGCCGCTCAGGCCAGCTCCTGGATAGGGTTCAAATCCCTATCTGGAAAGCTGTGCGGTTCGATACCAACTTGATCGCGATCCTCCCGCACAGCACCATGCCCTGGTGACGTAGAGGCCTTACATTGACGCCTTAACGACCTCATATTCGTCCCAGGTCATATGAGAGTGCTCGATCATATGGTCAATCATCTTCCGAATATAACTATCGAGCTCAGCAAATATCTCCTCTCGCTCGCGACGACCTTTAACCAATTGCTCAAGTCGCGAACCAATGTGTACGATCCTTGTACGGAGACCTATTTGCTCACTCGTAACTTCATCTACTTTACTGGTCAAGACCTCGAACCTGTCGAGTATTCGCTTACGCTCCCCGAGATCATCAGCCATGTACTTCGACACCACAGTCTTTACTCTTTTGAACTGCTGATACTCTTTGGGGTAGGCTAAAAACTCTATCAGGCTGAGTGCTTGCACAAATTTTGAAGTTGCTGATTGCACCTGAAGCATTTGCGAGTACAACGACAATGCATGCACTGCAGTAATGCCAACGCCTCCACCCACAGGGAAGCTATCCCACTCGGGTTGCCGTAGGTCAAGCCCGAGCCCCTTTGTAATGGTATGGGTGAAAGCCGCCCCTGCCAGGAGTACAGAATCCAAGTCACCGGACTTTACTAGCACTGCCGCAGACATCATTGATTTGGACGATAATTGACCTGGGGACGCCGGTTTGCTTTCTGAGGACAAGTGCTCCAGCTTGCAGTTCATGTAATTGATCAAATCGAAGGACAAGCCATCCACGATTTCAGATATGCCGACTATCATCTCCATATGACCTTGGTGATCCCCCTGCAGAAGAGAATCCCAAGAAAACCTTAATGGCACCACCAGAAGCGGGTATTTATTCAACTCCTGAAGATTCACTCCAGAAGCACCAATCTGAGACGAAGCTGACTTAGTCAACTGTTTGTTACCGAGATTTATAGCACTTAATTTCAAACGACCCTGTGGGTAGATCATGACTCCATAGGGTAGAAAAATTGAGCGATCAGTTACCAGTCGCGATAGCGGAAGTATCGCCAAATGGCAGCCCTGATCGAAGTATTGGCTGTAAGTCGCACAGAGGTCACCCTGATCAATAGCTTGATAAATTGAGATATCGTACCAATGACTGTGGTCACGAGCGGCCTCAACTTCGATAGCCAAGCTTTCACTTTCTGACAAGAGTGCATCTTCCAGTTCAGAGACACCCAGCCAGCACTCCAAACAGTTCCGCTCACAACCATTCTTATAGTTGACTGGCCTGTAGAAATGCTGCTCGCTCATCCCCATATAATCATGGATGCTGTATTCCTTGTTACAACCGGAACACGTTCTAACAATTCTTGTCTCATAGCGACTTAACGTCAGACCATCAATGCTCAATTTCAAATCGACTACTCAATAGCTATAGGAGATTTTTTGTGGTGTGCCAACTCGAAAAAATCGGCCTCAGATTAACCATACCCTCTAGAAGCAACTCAGAAACAGGCCGCCAAAACAGTGAGCTGGACTACCCTCGCAGGCGTAAAGTGTTCATGCTCTCCAGCAGTTGAACTACGCCCTCAACCACGCCTGCGTCGAAGTCATCCCGATCGGCCTCTTCATGGGTTCCTTTGTTCAAGTACCGCCAAACCAAGGTTTGCTCGCCAATGCCAAGAATACGAGCCAGAGCATCGATGAGCGGTTGTTTGTCAACATGCTCGAATGTGTTGGCTCCACGCAGCTTCGCACAAATAGAGCCGCAGAGGTTGCTCAGGCTGGGTTGGTCACCATCCCTGGCCAACTGCACGGTGAGAACACCCTGGTTGCATCTGCAGAGCCACTTCCAGATCTTCAGTGTGAGCATTTCCAGCGCCTGCCGGGAGGCCTGCAACGCCGCTCGATAGTCACCCCGATCCACAGCGGCCCTGGCCAGCACCAGATATGCCTGAGGCGGAAGATTGCGTATGACTCTGGGATGGTAGTCTCCGTGATGGTGCATAAGGGCATAGGCCAACCACTGATTCTGAGGGACGTGGTTCTGGATATCCTTGATGAACTCGTTACTGTGGCAGGTGACAATGATCTGAGTGTTGGCGAATCGATCACTCTCGAACAACGCTTCGCGAATGCCTTGACGATGCTCATGATCGATCGCGTTGATTGCATCGTCAAAGATCACCGTAGGGGCTTGGATACTGGACACCTTCGCGAGGAGGATCGCCAGTCCCAGGCATCGAACATGACCTTCACTAAGCACCTGAAGCGCGTCAACGCGTCGCTGTGGGGCTCCTCGGAAGCAAAGCTCAATGCGCCCTTCTCCGGTAAGCGGCAGGTGTAGTTCGACGAGCTTATCTTGATCCGCATCCCTAACGTTGAACTCGTTGTAGAGTTGCAAGGCCTGCGCATTTAAACCAGCCATCAGGGTGCCGGGCAACTCTGAGCGATGCCTGCGCAACAGGGCCAAAAATTCGGTGTACGCCTGTTGAATTCGCAGCTCGGCGGCGATCAGTTCGCCCTCCGTAGCAGCCGCTGCAATTAGCTCAGCGTTCTGCACTTCAAACTCGGCGATGCGTTGTCGTGCCCCCTCAACGGCCTGTTGGGCTTGCTGTCGCCTGGCCGCGTGCTCAGCCAAAGCGATTCGTGCTTCGTTCAATCGATCTCTCTCAGCAACGTGCAGCGCTCTCTGCGCCAGGTTTTGCTGAGTAGTGGCATCAGCTTGCTCCAACTGTGCAGCCCAGTTCACCGCCTGTTGAGCGATGGACAGCGCTCCACCCACCCCGACATAACCGAGTCTCCACCATGCGGTATCTGCAACCACACCCGGAGCAGCCAGATAACGGCAAACAGCATTCTCGCTATCAATCCTTGCGCCCACCCGCTGGGTAAAGTGTGCCAGGCAAGCACTTAGCACATCGGACGCTGCCCGGCGACGCCCCAGAGCAGCCTGATACCGTTGCTGTAGCAGGGTCAGCTCACGCATTTGCTCCAGGCCTTGTGCGGCCTTTTGATAAGGATCAACCTGAACTCGGGGATGCCCCTGGAGTGGCGTCTCGCAGGCTGGGCAGCGGTCAGGAGAAAGGGCCTGCAATCCCTGAATGGCTGTGAACAACCCTTGGTAAGCAACATCATCATGCAGCTGTCCGAGCTGTTGGGAGAGCGCTTCAACCTCATCGTGAGCCTCGTCGGCTCGCTGATAAGCAGTGACCAGATCTTGCGAGCGAACGCCGTACAACAAAGGCGGTGGCTGATTGAGCGTTAACTCCAGTACTTGCAGCCTCCCTGGGACGCCGAACCAGCCCACGGCCTCCTGAAGCTGTCGATAGGTCACGCCATTCCCATAGGCCTGCGCGTAAGCTTCTTCGATCCGATGAAATTCGGCACCAGACTGTGCCTCCCCCGCGACGGCCCTCATGTCGTTGGCAATGGCGTTCTGCCGGACTTCAAGCTCCTGCCCTCTCAACGGCATCAGGTTGAGCTGATCAGTCAGCGCCTCGTTGAACTGCCCAACAAACTCGTTGTAGTGATCCATGCCGAACAGTGCCGCGATGAGCTCGGTTTTTTGCCCTGCCGGTTTGGCTGCAATCCTTGAGAACGAGTCGATTCGATTCTTCTCAATGAAGCAGAACCTATAGGCATCTGCATCAGCGTTGATCACCATGGGTTGGCCGGCCAGGTCAACGCCTCGGAGCTGAGGGGCTGCAAAGCGATTTTCGTGGATGTTGCGCAGGTACTGGCCGGCATCAATCCGCTTCTGTGCCCCCTCGTCCACAGCCCCTAACAATCCGTACTCCAGCGATTCGCAGAGGCTGGTTTTCCCACTGCCGTTAGGGCCGTAAAAGAGGATCAGCCGTTTGTTGAGATCAAAGGTTTCGGGATGTCGGAACCCTCTGAAAGGGCCGATCGTGATTTCAGTGAGACATCGCCATCCCCATCCTGCCCCCGCCGCGATGGCGTCCAACTCGGGCAGCCCATCATTCATCTGAGCAAACTGAGCACGGGCCAGATCAACGATCCGAATCGCTCGCTGGCTACGATTACGTGTTGTCGCGCTGACCGCTTCGAAATTACGCAACACCAGGCTGCCCATGCGCCGTGCGTCGGGTGATGCCCCCACTAAAGGCTCATGAAGCCACCGTACGAAATGTTGAAAGTCGTGTTCCGCAGATGCCATCCTTGCCTCCCCACTGCCCTGTCAGCTTTTGCCAACCACGCCGGCGCACAGCTTGCTATTACATCTCATCGAGTTTTCATAATAGCAATAAGCAGGAATTTGGCATTCACCATACACAGTTTTTAGGCTGAGTATGGCGACCGAAGTGAGTAGGTATGAAGTGGAGGGCCGATCACGGGAAGTTGTGGATAATCTAATCCGCACCACCAGGTACTGGCACAGCAATCACTAGCCTCGGCATTCGCTATCGTACGACGATGCCGTGATCAGCTAGCTCATTGACCAATGTCTTACGACGCAGCATGCGAGGGATCTTGAACATACTTCTGTATGCGTAAAAGAAGCCCACAGGAATGAAAAGCAATCCCACCCCGTACGTGGCGGTTGCGATAATCACCCCTGCCGGTATAGCCGCAAGCGCATAGACAACACCCCTGATGACGCTGGATTTAGCAGCGACCCGGATGTTATCCAAATCATATTCTACTTTCCCGCCAGCCTTCTCAAATGCAATGAGAACAATTGACTTCTTGCTTAAATTCTTATAATACCAAGTGCGCGATGCATCTGTAACTATTGCGCCATGGCGCTTAAGGTAATTCAGCATAACAACTTCTTTAAAATAAAAAGTATTACCTTGATCATCCTCACATCGAACGTCTTTATAGAGCGCATCAAGATCATTACTGGCTTGCAGATGGTAATTCTTGACAACAACTGTCACTTTCTTAATCTCAGACATACGTCATCCTCAAGCACACATTTATCATCAGAAAATCTGTGATCGTTACCGCAGAGCCGCTCGGCGGCGCTAACCCATTACTGGAGGAAACGCTAAACTCCTGGGCTCGGCTGAACTGTCTTCAGAGCCTGAATAACCGCAGTCCCTCGCACGTCGCGCTTAGGTGTTCAGCTCACTCGCGATCACGTAATGGTCTCGACCGCTCACGCTGTGCATCAATTTAAACCCAGCCCTGGACTCGACAAACTCAAGCGGCGGGGTTGCAATGGTCATCCCGTTTTGGCTTACGCCTGAACGATCGAAATAGACAAGAGCGGAATAACGCAGCCCTACCCGGGCAGCGCCGGACAAATATGCATCAACTTCCACATTCCACTCGATGGCCTGAGCTTGGATCACCTCTGATGGAGCGCTAGCCTCAAGGGGTAGCGCCTCAACATCAAACTGGAAAGATCGCTTCCTCACGCAATTAGCCATTACACTTGAATCTCGAAATAGGGGTTAAAGCCCGTTTTTTCATTTGGATAGCCCTTCGGGTTGGAAATCACCCTGCAACCGGCTAAGTCGATGTCCACAGCTTCGTGAGTGTGGCCAAACACCCAAACGTCCACGTCAGGAAAGAGATGTTGCCAATCATTTGCATAGGCGGCAGTCAGGTGGCCCTCATGCTGGCCACCAATCACTACGGGCGACGGACAGTGGTGTGTCACGACGATGGTGCTGCCTTCGAACTTTTTGGCCAACTCCTGATGCAACCAAGCCTTGGCGACATGGTTTCTAGCAATGACGTCATCGGGCCTCAGACGCCTGTAGTTAGAATCGACACGGATGTACTTGAAGTCACCCATCCATTCCCGGGCTAAGTTGCTTGCCGCGAGCTGATCACCAGTGACAGTGAAATCAGTCCACCCCGTCGTGCCGAGTACCCTCAGGTTGCCGAGCACCAGGGTCTCGTTCTCCAGAATGTGAACATGGCCGGAGGCGGCGTCCCTCATTTTCTGCAGCGTACGGTCAACATGGCCGTCGTAGAACTCATGATTGCCACTGATATAGGCGACTGGGCAGTCAAAAGTCTCATTGGCCCACTTGACCCCTCTCCCCTTTTTGTCAACGTCCCCCGCCAAGATCACCAGGTCGACCTTCGACGACTCCGGTGCTTCCCACGCTTCAAATTCACGGTGCAGGTCAGAATAAATTCGCACCCTCAAACCCTGCCCCCCATTGAACTGGCACCCCTCTGACGACGGAGGGTTGCTATACGGTTTAGCGATTAATTGATCAGCAACTCCTCGCCAGCCTGTTGAGGCTGGCGGCGATCTGCACCCAGCAGACGCTGATACGAACCTATGCAAGGGCCCCTTCATCGGCGGGCAGCCCATAGCGTCACCGGGCACAAAATGCCTGGCGACCAGTTTTATACACTATATGATGTGTAACTGTACATCGCGACGTGGCTACATCCTCAATTTTGAGGACATTCGCGTTGACGTCGATAAGGCCTGCGCTCGCAGCAGTCATACGAGCAGTTCGAGGGAGTTTAGGGTTGACTCAGGAAGGGATGGCGCAGGCCACCTCGCGCACCTACTTGACCAAAATCGAAAGCGCTCAGAGCACCCCGAGCCTGGATAAATTCATTGAGCTCGCGGCAGTACTCGAACTGAGCCCCGTGGCGTTGATGGCCTTAGTGGTAGCGACCCGCGATGACGAACCCGCCTCCCATTTATTTGCAAAGGCTAGTGAGGAATTGAAAGCGCTCCAGGAGCGTGTCAGTCCCGATGAAATCGCTGTCCATATTGCGGGCAGCGAGGTATTGAAGCGGCCTCCAGCGCGTCCAGCAGATCTGAATAAGCTGCAAAAGGTGCAGGAGTGCAAGAAGACTGGACTGACGCAGGCAGAAACGGCAAGACAGCTAGGAATCAGCAGATCAACTGTCAGCTTCCTTTGGAAGCGATCGCTGCCAGCAGCTTCCTGAACCGGCGGGATAAGCAGCCCTGTCGATACCAGTGGGGTTGGCCCTCACATACCCTAACCCCTAACGCTTGTCCTCAATCACAAGCTGCGCAAACTGAACAAGGTTGGTTAGCGTCCCAGCCCCTTTCCTGTCCAGGTAGTATCCAGAAATCCCGACAGCTGCGGGGCCAATCTGATCACACTGCAGGGAATCACCGATCATCACAACCCGCTCATCGGAGGGGGTCACGTCTCTGTTCGGATGCACCTGCAGTTGGTCGCAGATATTGCGATAAATCCCCTCTTGGGGCTTCAACATTCCGACCTCATAGCTCAAAGCGAACGCCTCTACATCGCACAGTAACTTCCTGAGTACAGGCCCGTAGGGCGCTGCGAGATTCGAGCAGATACCTGTCGCTATTCCCTGGGCCTTGAGCATCAGGAGCGCATCGACTGCATCGGGATAGACCGAGATCGACTCCAGTTCGTCATCAAGATCATGCTGCAGCGAAGTCAGCTGTGGCAGGCTCAAGGTGATACCGAAGCGCTCAGCAGCATCCTCCAGCGCGAAGTTGGATGTCATCAGGCGATGGAGGTCAGCACCGCTTGGCCTGCGACCTTGTTGAGCACCGATGCGCAGCAGGCGCCGAAATGGATGATGCTTGCGCTTGATGTGGACAACGGTTCCAAAAGCATCAAACACTGCCGCTACGATTGGCATGAGGCTGGTTTCCAGAAGCTGGTGGCCACCTCAGTGGGCCGGCGGAGTGCGAACCGCTGGGTTGAAGTAAGCCGTGAAATGGCCACAGGTACATAGCACCGAGTCACCATCAAGAAGTGGGTATGACCTCCAATGGACGCGCTGCGGTTCGACGTCATCACCAATGTACCCGTAGCGGTAGTCCGAAAAGCCAAGCGTTCTCGAACACTCTCGGTTGCCACAAACTACTGTGTCAGGCATTCGTTCACGCTGGGAAGCCATGATTTGCTCTCAAATGATCAATACGTGTGCCAGTCAGTCGCCTAACGAGCACTTGTTCAAGATTGGCAATGGGTACGCCGTGCAATTCTCTGCGGTCATTCTATATGGGAACAGGCCGTTACTCGCTCGCGCCAAGCAACAGTGTTCCTCTCCTGGGCCCTGCATAAAGGCAAAGCTCAGACCTGGACGGGCATGACTGATACGACGTGGAAATACCGAAACTTTGTCTTCTTGGCCACCGCTTTGGCTTCAGCCTCAGCCATCAGCGTACTGAGGGTGTTGGCGTCGTGAATGAGTAATTCCTCCGGCCCCTCGTAGACCTTTGCCGCGCGCATCGTCACACGCAACCGAGACGACAGCGATCTCGATGAGGCCCTTGGCGCTGGCGACAATGCTGGCTTGGTATGGGGCGGGGATGCATCGGACTCGAATTCACTACGAGGTTGGTCAGCACCGCCAAACAATGCTTGGCGCATGTCTTCTTCGCTGAGAGGTTCAGTCATTTGTGGGCTCGCATGGTGATGCTGTTGCAGATTTTCGGAAGGGGTCTATGACGCTGGAAAGTAACCTGTAGACCTTAATGCCTGGCAACTCGAACAGAGTAACGCCTTGCGGCTTGAGTAGCCCTCCACCACCCATTTTACACCGCTGGCTGACTGCCCTGACGACTGATCTTGGAAGGTTCAAAGGCCAAGATCAGTGCCAAGCAAATCATCCCGGATTGCCGGAGTCGCGTAGCCGTCATCAATGAGGCACCGCTGAAGGTAACGAACGAGATGCCACCTCAACCGGTACCGAACCTCTATGAAATTACCAGGTGCTCGGGTCGACTCTGGAGCCCCTTCGGAGAGCAGAGAACTAAGTACCTCAAAGGCCGGATAGCCCACCGTGCCTGGAAATACCCGCGTCAGGTCATCAAGGCCTGGACTGCGCTTGAACGCTGCCAATGCCTGGCCTAACAGGCTTCGCAAGTTTACGCCGTAGGCTTGCGATGCAGCCAACCATACTCGCACCTCCAGTTCAGACCCTAGGTTCACAGGCCACCACGCAGCTGGCCAGCAGAAGAAACACAATATATGGGCATATTAATGATAAAAATCTAGACAAAGCACTACATATTGATTTTTTAAAAAAATAACGATGTTGTTTGTAATCAAAGCATAAGCAGCAGCCTTACGGCTGCAAAGCAAGGCGATTGCTCCCGTCCCCCCAGCCCGGCAACTTATGCCCAAACTCACCTACAGTCCTCAAACCGTGTGACCTGGAAGCCGTAAATATCAGATGTAAAAGCCGGTGGGATCCTGCGGTTACGGAGGTGCCTGGGCCACTGCCGCTTTTTTCTTGTTCTCAAATATAGAACTCCGTCTCGCTTTAAAATTTTCAAGGGGGTGGGGTGCGCAAGTCGTCGCATATTTGACTGTTTTGTCGCCTATCTGAACGTTTGTCCGAAGCTGTCCGCAAATTTCGACCATAAATGACCCCATCGCCCCCACTGACCTAGACTTTCGGTGCGTCCATCAGATCGATCTGCAACCTGCCACCCTTCCATACATTGGCCGCCCTGGACGTGGGCTGAAGTTGCGCATAACGGAAATGGAAAGCTTCGAATGCAGCACTGATCTCGCGATCTACCAACGCGAGCGTCATCCCGTTGCCCGTTACCTGAAGCGAGGGTAGATCGATCCGCTGCTCGACGCAGAAAACTTCGAGTAGGCGCCAAAAGGCCACCTTGTGATCGATGTGCAGATCATTTGGGTGGGGGATCTCGACACCCGTTATTGCGCACTTCAAGGGCCAAACGAGGCCTGCACGGAATGCGTCCATTTGTGGCCTGACCACAAACCTGAGGGCCTCGCAGACTTTTCCATGATGGGACTGGGTGACGCCTGTGATACACCGCTTGTAAGAGAAGCTGTCGGTGCTGCCATCCAAACGCACCAGATGCAGTCCCCTTCCAGCAAGCGGATTTCTCTCCAACCGAAAATGATCAACGCCTGCGCCGATCTTACGATCCGCGTCGGGGTGGAGTGCCAACAGCAGATGGAGCTTTTGAACGGCCACTGGTTGGGTGATCCGTCCTAAGTCAGCGGTTCGAATGAAGTGTTTCAATCGCTCCAAAAGTGCTTGCTTGGATGGATACTCGAACGGCCCTAACCAGTACATCCCTGCACTCCATGCAATGCTGACCAATGTCATTTGTGGGAAGCGTGCCACGAATAAATGAACGCTCAGCGATCTTGTACCACGCCTCCGTCCAGGCGACATCTGTCAGAAAGACTGCGCATCATCTGGTTGTTCAAACGGTGCCCATGCTCTCTGAGTTTCACCAGCGAGGCGAAGAAGGACACCACATCACAGCTCGAAAGCACCTGCGACCTCATAGAACGTCGCCCCTCTACATGCTCCCATGCCTCAGTTCCTCCCTGGTTGACCCAGCCGGCTGCCTAGGCCGTTTATTGAGCTCCCCGTCGATTGGTACTGGCTGCGTCCTGGTAAGCGAGCGCTCGCCCCATTCGGACTTAACGGCACTAGGTACCTGTCCGACCACACCAAAATCGAGAGATAGGCTATCCACACGAAATTTTTCGGGTATATAATCCCGACCATCGAAACCTGAGACTGGCTCAATGACCCCAAACCCAGATGCTATCGCTGCTTTGCTAATTGCTAACGTCCCACGTGACCTTGTGATGGGTGTAGAGGACGCTTTTGCCGCTGGTGCGCTAGAAGCGCATTCGATGACAAAGGGCGTCAGTAAGAAACAACGCAAGATTGCTTTGGGTTACATGCGACACATCCAGATGAATGAGCGGTTCAGTGACCTGCTTGAGGCAGCCGAGGCCGAACTGGTACCACTCCAGGGTAATCGCGTGATCGTGGGCAAGGCTGGCATTTTCAAGTTCACACGCTTGAACATGAGCACCACAAATTGGAATAACGCTAGCCGCAGCATCATTCGACGCGAGCTTTCAGAGGCGAATCAGGCGCTGAATGAACTGATCCAACCCTCTCTTTTTGAAGCCCAGTCGGTGAGTGGTGGGACATTCTTCTTCGTCGCGCGCTTTAGCGGCTCCCTGCATCACCATCCTGAAACGCCCCTGCAGATCTATATTGCGGTACCTACCCCCAAGATGGATGGCTGGATTTTTCGTGAACCATTGCAGCAGTTTCTGGATCGATACGACGCTGCGCCGAAACAAATCGACAACGCAACAGTGAAACTCAAGACGGGCCTCATCGAGCTCGGAGAACAGGAAGAACCATGACCCGGGGCATTACAGATTTTCAGCCAGGCCGTTTGATCCAAGCTCTGGCTGCTCGCGCCCTTTCGCAAGTACAACTCGCTGCGATGGTTGGCGTATCGCCTGCAACGATCAGTAAATGGAAATCGGGGCAACAAGCCCCTGAGGCCGAGGCCCTCGCCAACCTTTCGAGGGTGATCAATGTAAGCCCTGAGTGGTTCACACGCCCTCTTCCACAAAAAGGATCCTTGCCCCTGTTTCGAAGCAATGCCTCGGCACACGTTGCCGCCCGGGCAATGCTCGAAGCGCGGCTTGAGTGGACGCAGGACATCGTTTTAGCGATGAGTGAATTCGTCGATTTTCCGGACGTGAATCTGCCGATCAGGTCGTTCACCGACCCGCAGCAAATTGCCAATTCCGACATTGAAGAAGCGGCCAGTGAGTGTCGAGACCTCTGGAGCCTGGGGCGTCGAGCGATTCCTGATCTCGCACTCGCGGTGGAAGGTGCCGGGGTGATTCTGGTTCGGGAAGAAACCGGGATTGCCCCGATTGAGGGCCTGTCCGCATGGAGCCATGAACTCCAGCGGCCTCTAATCCTCCTTTCAGCTGACAAAGCCAATGGCTTTCGCAGTCGATTCGACCTCGCTCACGAGCTGGGCCACCTCATTCTTCATAAGGGCATTGACCGCTCCACTGACCCTGAGCGTTACAAGCTTATGGAGTCCCAGGCTCACCGATTCGCAGGAGCGTTTCTGCTGCCTGCCGAAACCTTTGCAGCAGATGTGAGGACGCCTGTCACCTTGGATAGTCTGCTGCTTCTCAAGCAGCGATGGGGCGTTTCGGTTGCGGCGATGATCATGCGGTTGGAAGCGCTAAAAATCATCGACGCCGATGAGAAGCTGGTTCTATTCAAGCGTCGCTCTGCGAGGTGGGGCGCTAAATCCGAACCAGGTGATGAAGCCCGCGCCCCTGAACAACCTCGCCTGCTCAAGCGCACCATTGAGCTGCTCTCGTCATCAGGCGTTATGCCCATTGAGTCCGTCACCGGGTATATCGGTTTGGCCGCCAATGACGTCGAAAAGCTGGCTGGATTGCCGGAGAATTACCTGTCTGGAAAAGCATCGGTGTTTCATCTGGCGAAGCTCAAAAGCATGGTAGCTTCGGACACCTCGATCAAGGCGGGCGATGGCGGTGTAGTGCTCCCGTTCAACCGGGGCAGATAGCGTGCTAGGTAAGCTCTTCACATGTTGATTTAGCCACCTTGCGTGGCCGCAGTGAAAGCGCGTCAGTGGGCCCGATTCACTCGTGCGTTACGAGGTGGGTAATGGGCCACAACCACTTCAGTGGAGCAGCGGGCAGCGGACTTCAACGCCCTGTTCGACCTTGCGCGGCAGTCGCCACATCTGTTCAGCGGCTACAACGAGTACCCGATCGACAGCGTGATCGACGCAATTGCTGCAGCTGAGACCAGTCCACGTAGAGGCGCAACGATCCTGGTTTCTTAAGGCTAACACTGCGCCAAGTTTTCGATGACTTGGCCTGGTCAGTCTGGGTAAGCGTGGCTCGTCAACCGAGCCACGCCCCTATCCCTCAAAATGCGGCTCGCAGCTGACCAAAGCTTCCTGCGCGCCTCCGCCCTCACTCCTGTCACACATGCTGATGCACATACCAGTATGCCGAATGCCCTTTTCGAATTCGTTCACTGTACCCCTCCAGAATCCGATTGACTTCAGCTTCTGGGAAATACATACGCACAACATGAGAACTACTAACGTCAAGGTATTCCGGTGCAACTTTTAATGGATTACCCATCACAGCCAAGGATTCATTAGCAGTAATAGCATTTTTAGCGACACGTAAAGTTTCGCGGGGATCCAGAGGGCCGTACCCCTCTGAGTCGAACAGTACAAGATCCTCAATGAGCTTCTCATAAAAATGAGTTGAGACCTGGTGACTTCCTTCAACAAGCTCACTATAAGCAAGTGAATGCATCAGGGTGTTAAAAACCCCATTAGTCCTAGTCATCGACAGATTATCGAGTGCCGGACTGTGCTGAACCCTCACAAAACCAGCCGCAGCACCAACGACCTGCGCATGCTCAAAGCCAGGCAAAATCTTTGCTCCCGCCTCCATCAGCTGAGGAGCGACGAGACACCAAGAAGCCGTTATTCCCGGGCCACGATCCTCAGTGAAAAGATTATCTACCTCAATCAATGTGGCCTTGCCTGCAGCCTGCCACTCGTTAAAGAGGGCCCTGTTCCTTTGAGTAAGTTTCTGCCCACCTTGGTCAATGATCAGTACGTAGTGACACTCATTCAAGCCACAGGAGCGCATACTGCTTTCGATTTCGACGACCGCACGCCCAGAAACAACAGTATCAACAAATACGAAGCGACGAGACGGTTTGATAATGCTCGCGTTTCGCCCAACACTTATGCCGAGCAGATGTTCCTGTACGAACTGATAATAATTTAGTTCCGGAGAATGCAGATCACCATCAATCCAGGCCCTGAGCACTTTTACCCAGTAATCCCTGATCTGATAACTAATACCCTGACCAGCTGCGGGATCATCTAGCGTGGAATCGGCAGTGAACGGTAGAGTGATCTGACTTCTATGAAATGGTGTTGAACTACCATGAAGCACTCTATTTTCATGCTCGCGGGTCTTAGACCACTTCTGGTGAATCGTGAATAAACGATCTGTGAATGGGAACGTTCCCCGGCTTGGCACGACTAGAGTCCCAAACCCCTTGAACTCTAACTCCACCAGAGTCTCATAGAGTCTTACGGCCCCCCAAGCAAACGAACAAACATCATCGTAGGTTATATGCTCACGCCAATCCATTAACAACTCCAAAATGTTCAACCATTATCAGCAGCGCTCAGCATCTGCCTCAATTATCAAACCCGGCCTCCCCTTGCATCGATGTAAAGACCCTATCTTCGAGAACGCCTAACAATCCGTTTCTCACAGAGTAACACCAAGCATCCTGCTGAAATTCAAGCGCCACTCAAACCCTTGCCCGGAGATAGCGAGCCCCCCCAATCGGTGCATTATCCCAACAGTTGCCTCGGCGGCTCATGCTCTGGCGCATGCGGTAGCGCCACAGTCTCTGGCGGAACTGACGGCTGCCATATTGCGATCCTTGGTCAGAGTGGAACAGGAGTCCTTGAGGCTTTCCACGTTGTTCGTAGGCGACGTCCAGCGCTTTGACCACCAGGTCTCCATCCGGCTTTTCTGACAAGGCCCAGCCAACCACTCTGCGTGCATAGAGATCCAGGACAACTGCCAGATAGTGCCATTTGCCCTGTGCCCAGACGTAAGTGACGCCTCCACACCAGACCTGATTTGGAGCTTCGACATCAAATGCTCGGTTCAAGGTATTCGGTATATCTGGCCGCTCCACTGTGGCCTTTTTGTACGCATGTGATCCTGGCTGCTTGCTGATCAACGCCAGCTCACGCATCAGGCTGCGTACCTTGAACCGCCCGATTTGCTCACCCTCTTGTTGCATCATTGCCATGATGGTACGGCTGCCGGGCGCACTTCGACCTCGCGTGAACAACTCATTCACTCGACTGCGCAACCGTAGTCGTTCAACGTCCGGAGTTCGCCTTCTGTGACGATGTGCGTAGTAACTTGAGCGAGTGACTTCGAACACTTCGCACAAACAATCAACGGGCTCATGGTCGCTGAGCTGGCGGATCAGCGCGTACGCTCGAGATCTTCCGACATCAAGAGCGCGGTAGCCTTTTTTAGTATCGATTTCTCGCGTTCAAGGCGCGTGATCCGGGCTTCCAACTCTTGGATTTTTTGCTGCTCTGGCGTCAACGCTTTGCTGGCCGGCGTAACGCCGCCGCGCTCCTGCTGAAGCTGATTAACCCATCGGCGCAGGGCCGACTCGACCAAGCCGAGCGAACGGGCCGCTTCGGCATGGCTGTAGCCTTGATCGAGCACTAGGCAGGCAGCTTCGCGCTTGAACTCAGGGGTAAAAGTACGGCGTTGCTTGGTCATCGGACACCTCTCTGTGGCGAGCATTCTCGCCTAAATGCGTGTCCGGGGTTAGTAGACCACTACACTCCATCCAAACGGACAGCACAGCGTACCCGACACCATCGCCGACGGCGCGCAGACACAAGCGCTCGGAAAGCTCACCTTTCCCATCATCAGGGATCTGGTCAGTGACATGCGTACGGTCACCGATGACGAATTGCTCCAGGCAATGCGCTTTCTCGCTGAACGCATGAATCTGGTAGTTGAACCTACCGGCTGTCTAGCCGTGGCAGCGGCATTCAGAATGTGTGAAGAATTGGCAGGCAAGCGCGTTGGCGTAATTATTTCGGGAGGGAATGTCGACCTCAAGCATTTCGCCCGCCTACTTGTGTCCTGACGAACGCAGATCAATCACCGTGGGGTGCTAGAACACCCCACGCTGTAATTCCACATCCAACTACTACTTTGGGAATGGTTAATCTTGAACACCATGAAACCACTGCACCAGTCAACTTATTATAAGTTAAGCCCCTATGGTTGCGCTTGAACCTTTGGGATGAAGCTTTTAATAAACCAACCACCTGCGATGGTTACTACCGACCCAGCAACACCGAGAATTAGAAAAACGAGACTCCATAAGCGATCAATTTCAGCTTTAACTGCCGCTGCATTCTCATCGACACGCTTGGTTAACGTTTCAAAGTCCTTACGAAGCAATGGAACAGATAACAGTTGCTCTGGAGATTTAGAAATTCCCGCCTCAAGTACCCCTAACCGCTTTTCTAAACTCATCAACCCTGACTGAACCATGCTGACCCTGGCCGATATTTTTTCATTATTTCCACCAGAGTCAAGTCCTTGAAGGCTTTCCTGAATTGATTCAACCTCTTTCTTAAGGCTCAAAAAATCCACATCGGTTGCAAACATTACAGGCCGACCTGAAACGCTCGATGTCGACTGGCTTGAATCTTTAGCAGAACCCTCATCAAAGTAACGATTGAAGCTTGCCAGCGAAATAGTAAACGAGCAGACTGTGACTGCAACAGCCGCATACAAAACAGTCCGCGAGTAAGTTTTTCGCCTCTCCCCAACGCCCGGCTTAACTTCCTGTGCTCCCATGAAGCCACCACTCCAAATAGGTTATCCTTAAGAAACATGAACCACTTAAAGCTTCTTGATGATCCTGGTGACAACCTCATGCCCAACAACACGATACATCTTACCAGTACTAATTGCCTTGATATAATAATATTGCAAAGGATTAAATATGCTCTTTTGAAAAAAACCAGAATCCGTTTGCACGACATCACACGCCGAAGAAACAACCAAGTCTTTTAGATAACAAACATGGATTCCGCTTGCATTATAAATAGGTGTGCATTGATTACTCTTACCTTCGTAAGAGAAATCTGGAGACCTTGTATCTTCAATCGGCCCCGACCTACCAAGTTCATCATGCAAGGCAAAAAGAAACTGACACTCCAAAGGGCCCATACACTGAGCCATTAGTTCAAAGCTTGTGAATTTTTTGAACGTCCTGTCTTCAAGGGAGTTAACACCTATATGGAATAGGCCTTGTCCTAAGTGTTTGTTTTTCGATAGCGTCACGCCAACCGCAAATAGATCATGCAGCTTCACCACCCCAACAAGACCAAGGTCACCACCATCGGAGAGGGCCAGATAATGGCTCTTGCTGGAGAAATCCAAAAAAGCCTTGTACGGCAACATGACTTCGTCCTGCAAGCCATTGCCAATATTTACATATTTTTCTACTTCGTCATATTTCGCGCCCTTCAAGATCTTAGATATCTCGACGGCGCCTGGATCTTCAAAGTACGAAGGAATTGTATCAACCGCAAATTCGTATGCAATTTTCAAAAGGCCTATTTTGAAACTATTAACGTCGACAGGCCAGCTCATACTGTAGCGACTGGTATCAATCTCAACCGTTCTCTCACCTCGAACCACAGATTCTCGCGGGATATCGTTTCGCGCAAGGATCTTGTCTGCAATATTATCCAGATTTTTTAAGTCTTTTTCATCCACGGCAATTTGAATAGCCGTAATCTGCCCGTCTTTCTCCAGAATCCTTACCTCTGGCGGGAAGTACAGTTTCAAATTCCCATCAGACTGCAAATCCAACCTACCCTTCTTATTAGGATCGTCGTCCTGCGTAAAAGTCCCTGAAAATGGATTGGGTATTTTGCCGGTTTTCCCAGCGATGCTTTGCGCAAATCGATAAAGCTCGCTGAGTTTGTGGTTAACCAAGGGAGAGTCGACTTTATCACCAAGATTAGAGTTACAAACACCACATACCGTGTAGATGTGATAATAACCGCCTAGTGAGTCAGGAATCACGTGCTCATCCGTAAAACGATCCTTGTCTTCTCTACAAATGATGCATTTTCTTTTCATGTTTATGCTCCCTGCGTTGCGCTGAACGACAGCACCTTTGATTTTTTATTCGGATTTAGCCGACTGCAAACCCTAAAAATAAAATAGGTTTAACTAGAATGCATTTTTCTGGCTATCGCGAAGCTGATAATGAGCAACATAGGTATCCCGCGACGGCTTTAGATGGTCACCACAAAGCTGGGCCAAGCGATCGACATCGCCAGTCTGCAGCGCCTCAATGATCAACCAGTGCTCACAGCGAGCACGCTCCAATTGCTCACTGATCACTAACGAAGAAGAGCGAATTGAATGAGCACGCTGGGCATGATCCTGGATCGCAGCGACAAGGACTTTGTTATCTGAAAGCCCAAACAAAATCTCATGGAATAGCAGGGTTGAAATCAAGGATGCTGCCCTCGATCAGGCTCACATCTCGGCCAACCTGAAGCCCAAGGTCTTCCACGCAGCGAAAAATCCTACCGCGAAGTGCCATCCGAAGATTTTGCGGAATATCCCCCAGAAGCGCCAAGGAATAGAGGGATGAGTGATCGTCCATTAAGCCTACCCGAACCATGCTGATTACTTTGGTGGCAATAGGCTATCAAATCCGTTTGCTCTTGGCTCGCCAATATTTTTATCAATATTGCCATCAACAGATATAGAGGTTCACCCTAGGGCTGTTTTTTGCGCTCCAGGTAGACTCACAGGCGTTGGTCGAGGATGGACGTCCGCTTGGTACTGACAGGGCACCCGAGGCTCCACAGGTGCTTCGTCGGGTGCCACAATCTGCCACGAAGACAAGACCTTGGAACCCGCAGCCACAAGCTGATATTGAGGAGGTTAAAAATGCAGGACTCGGAAGAATTCATGTCAAAAGATGCTTTTACAGACATGATGCTGGGCCAGGTTCATCCGGTGATCCTCAGCAGCGAACACCTCGGCGACTACTACTCCCATGGCGGGGTTGGCACTGCTTTCGTGCTGGAGTATGAGGGTGAACTCTTCGTCATAACCGCCATGCACGTTCTCAATAACCAACTCGCCACACATGACGATTTGCGGATTCTGCTGCGTAACGCCCCGATCTCTATCCTGTTTGACCTACGCGCGGTTTTTCCGGAAGAGGCTGACCCCGATCTTGACTCAGACTTGGTCATCCTCCGTGTGGTGAAAGAACAACATGCTGATTTGTTCGTAGCGGGGCTCACCAGCCTGGACGCCGCCTGCTGTATTGACGATGAGGATTTCTGTCGCGCGGATTTCTTCCACGTCTTCGGCTATCCGGACGAGGGCCGAGAATACGACTACGAAGAAAAAGTCCTGGGGGCGCGCTTGCACTGGCTCAGGGGAGAACTCTCCGAGCCAAAAATCCGGGGCCTCTCAACTATAGAAATCGTCGGCGATCGCCCAGGCGACTTCAATGGCATGAGCGGCTCAGTGGTAATCGCCGATATCGACGACGTGTGGAAATTCGCTGGCATGGTCACGCTTGCAAACGAAAAACACGGACTTTTGCATTTCATCCCCGCAGAGAAGATTGCTCATCACTTGAACGAAATGATGCTGATGGAGGTGCCCTCATGAGTATCATAAGCAGGCCGTAACCTCGCTTCTGGGGCCTGAGTGTTGGCGGGGTCAGTTTTGCCTGCGATGCCGTTAGCAATCTAGTTAAAGGGAGCTAGGGGGAATGGAAAGCCACTGGCTGGAGATTCACGCGGCACTTTGTTGGTAATTCACTACCACCGTCCAGACGGCACCCTACCCCATGCAGGGAGCAGCACCGGAGAGAACCATTTTTTGGGTGATAGGTTTACGACTCGCATTGGGCACAGCCCATGCCGCGAGAGCCGTTTAGGCCAGTGAACTGGGGCTCTACAGCTTCGCCCTTCCGGACATGGCGTCAACGTAGATCAAGCCTCGTGTTTGAGCAGCCTTGATCTTGCAATCCAGCATCTGTGTGAACGTCAGCAATCCTTCCAATACGAGTATGAGATCGGCCCCGTCGATGAACACCGTCTTGATTGCTTTTCCGGCGATCAGCGAGCTCACAACCTGCTCACTGAAACCGTGGATTGAGATGAAGAGACCTCGGCCATACATTTTGCCTTCAACCTTGCCCGCAAACTGGTACACCGACTCGTTTGCAGCCGCCTTTTCTTGCCACTTCGCCTCGATAAGGTAGTGCTCTCCGTCGTACTTGATGGCGCCGTCAATCTGCTCACCCCTTTCTCGAAATGCCTCGGTCACTTCCAACGAAGAGACGCGAGCGAGCTCATGAAGAATTCGCTCCAAAGCATACCCCCGCTTACTTCCAGCTTGCTCGCCCTGAAGCAGCGAAATGAACTGCTTCTGGAGGTCTGGCAGGGTAGATTTGGCTGTTCGATTTTCTGACTCACGCCGCTCCCGCTCTTTTCTGAGTTCCTGGAGTTTATGGTCACGAATTTCCTGCAATTGCTTGAGGTGGGTGATCGCATTCTGGGCATGTGTACGATCCAACTTTTGCAGCCGATCAAAGTAGTACTCGTCAAAATGCGTCCACGTGACAAGCGTTTGTAACATCGCCCTGAACTGTCCCAGGCCCTCATCTGGCTTCCGGCTCAAGTGACTAAACATCGCGTCAACGATCGCTGAGCGCGAGAGCGTCTTGTAATCACCCAAGGCGTTAATATCTGCCTTGGTACAGCTGTTGCTGCCAAAAAAACTGAGGATGTCGTCCTTTGGCCAAAGCACATTGAGAATGCACTGCCGCATGGCCAGCTTGATGTCGGATGGAAAACTCATTGAACAGTCCAAGCGCGTCAAAGGGAAGCTCAGTGTAAGGTCAGACGCTGCTTGCCACTACCACCTTTCCATCTACGGCTCACGCCTCGCTAGAAACCTCTGCAAGGAGATCCTCGGCCTAACCAAAATGAACTGGAACAACACCCAGCTCGATGGGCGCCTTTCCATCCCCCTTGAGTGCCCCAACAAGGTCGGGGAAGTACATCGACAGCTCAGAAAAGCCACAGGTCAGCTACAGCGTCTACATGTAGAGGTTGCATCCGGCGTTCCTGGGACGTCGGAGAGGTCTGCGGGGCGTTTCCTTATGAGGAGTTGATCATCGCGGCAAGAAGGTGACCAGAATTGACTAGCCTATGGAGGTAATTGCCCTCCGAGCCATAGGTTCTCTACGCCGGTGTGCCTGGAAGCCGCCTTGAAACCTCGGCTGATCGGACAAAGCAGGCATTTGAACGGGTTAGCTGGTAGACTGCGCGCCGTAATTACTTAGAGGATTTTTTGATGGCCACTAACCGCTCCCGTCGTCTTCGCAAAAAGCTTTGTGTGGACGAGTTTCAGGAATTGGGCTTTGAGCTGAACCTGGAATTTAAGGAAGACCTGGATGATGAGGCAGTCGATGCATTCCTCGATGACTTCCTGACCGAAGCCATGGACGCCAATGGCCTGGACTATGTCGGCGGCGAAGATTTCGGCCTGGTTTGCAAAGCAGAACGTGGCTCGGTTACCGAAGAGCAACGCGCAGCTGTCGAAGCATGGCTCAAAGGCCGTAGCGAAGTGACCAAGGTTGAAGTCAGCCCTCTGCTCGACGCCTGGTACCCAGAGAAGCCGGTCAACGCAAAGTGATCGCGCCTAGCTGCAGTGACTAACTGCTGGCTTGTGAAAAGACCACCTTTCGAGGTGGTTTTTTTATGGGCGATCACAAATCTCAAGGCCATCTCGTGGCGTCAAGCCAGGGGGGTCAGCGAGGAATGAGAGAGGCGCGAGGGAGAGGTTGCTGGTGACTGCCGTCAGGGGATACGGCATGAGAGGAGAAGGAATTCGGACGCAGATGAGAGAGGATTTTTGACAACCAAACCACTATTTTTTGCTAATTAGCAAAACTTGAAATTCATCGACGCACAGTTTTTTGCGCAGACGCTGGGAACGGTTAGTCGCCATTGGAACAATCCTCTTAAGTAATAACGGCCGGCACTTTACCAGTTTAAGCCGGCGATTGCCCGACTCTCTGGGACGTGCGTGCGACCGCCTGTAAAAAAATAACGAATTGGCGCCCTTGCGAAAGGCACAAGCTGTTACACCTTGGGGCATAATGCCGACACTTTCATGACCACTGAGGGCCTTTTCATCCATGTCCTCGTCTTTTTTCCCCTCGGCTGTAGGGTTTTATTTCATATGATCAAATCGTTGCGTCCTCTGCTCCTGGCCGGTCTTCTTCTGCCGCTGGCCTTGCCCGTCTCCGCTGCCACCATCAACACCGCCCTGACCCCCAACGTCGAAAAAGCCCTCAAGGCCAGCAAGCTGCAGCCCACTGCCCTGTCGCTGGTGATGGTGCCGCTGGACGGCCCGGGCACGCCGACCGTGTACAACGCCGACGTTTCGGTCAACCCGGCCTCGACCATGAAGCTGGTCACCACTTACGCGGCGCTGGAAATGCTCGGCCCCAACCATCAGTGGAAAACCGAGTTCTACACCGACGGCGACCTGAACGGCGGGATCCTCAACGGCAACCTCTACCTCAAGGGTGGCGGCGATCCGAAGCTGAACATGGAAAAACTCTGGCTGCTGATGCGCGACCTGCGCGCCAATGGCGTGACCCAGGTCACCGGTGATCTGGTACTGGATCGCAGCTTCTTCGTGCAGCCACAGCTGCCGGAATTCAACGATGACGGCAACGACGAAAACAAGCCGTTCCTGGTCAAGCCGGATTCGCTGCTGGTCAACCTCAAGGCCCTGCGTTTCGTGGCCCGCAACGACAATGGCCGGGTGTTGATCTCGGTCGAACCGCCGATTGCCAGCATCAACATCGAAAACACCGTCAAGGCGCTCAACTCCAAACAGTGCACCGGCGGCGTGCGCTACAACCCGGTGCCGCAGGCCGATGGCAGCGTGACCGTGACCGTGGCCGGCCAGTTGGGCGAAGGCTGCAGCTCGCAGACTTACCTGTCGCTGCTCGACCACGCGACCTACACCGCCGGCGCCGTGCGGGCGATCTGGAAAGAACTGGGCGGCAGCATCCAGGGCAAGGATCGTCTGGCCCCGACCCCGAGCAGCGCCAAAGTGCTGGCCCGCGCGTTCTCGCCGGATCTGGCGGAAATCATCCGCGACATCAACAAATACAGTAACAACACCATGGCTCAGCAGCTGTTCCTGAGCCTGGGCCAGAAATTCCGCAACGACGCCGACGGCGATGACGCCAAGGCCGCGCAACGCGTGGTCCGTCAGTGGCTGGCGAAGAAAGGCATCACCGCGCCGCACCTGGTGATGGAGAACGGCTCCGGTCTGTCGCGTTCGGAGCGGGTCAGCGCCCGTGAAATGGCCAACATGCTGCAAGCGGCCTGGCACAGCCCTTACGCCGCCGAGTACATCAGCTCGCTGCCGATTGCCGGCACCGACGGCACCATGCGCAAACGCCTGAAGACCACCGCGATGCGCGGCGAAGCCCACGTCAAGACCGGCACCCTGAACACCGTGCGGGCAATCGCCGGCTTCAGCCGCGACGTCAACGGCAACACCTGGGCGGTGGTGGCGATCCTCAACGACAAGGCCCCGTTCGGCGCGTCGTCGGTGCTGGATCAGGTGCTGCTGGATCTTTATAAACAGCCACGGACGCCGCAGACTGCTTCGGTCCTGTAATCCCCGTAAATGATTGTTCCCACGCTCTGCGTGGGAACAATCATCACAGCCGAAACTGCCGCCCCCCCCCCCAAAAAAAAACCTGATTGTTCCCACGCTCCGCGTGGGAATACAGCCCGTGACGCTCTGCGTCACTGGACGCGGAGCGTCCCCGGAGGCATTCCCACGCAGAGCGTGGGAATGATCAGGTGGCAGACCGGATCAGTTCATCTGCCGCTCGACCCGATCCCGTCCGCCCTGTTTCGCCGCATAAACCCCCGAATCCGCCCGCAGCAACAGCGCGTCCGCGCCCTCCCCGGGTCGCCAGCTGGCAATCCCGAAACTGGCCGTCACCACCCCCACCACATCGATTGGCGCACTGCGCAGGCTTTGCCATAACTCTTCGGCCAGCATGTGCGCGTGATCGCCGTCGATGTCCGGGCACAGCACCATGAACTCTTCGCCGCCCAACCGGCAGAACACGTCGGTACGCCGCAGACGATGGCCGATGCGCTCGCAGACCGCCTGCAACACGCGGTCGCCCGCCGCGTGACCGTACTGATCGTTGATCCGCTTGAAGTGGTCGATGTCGAGCATGATCACCGACAACTCGCCACCGCCACGCTCGACCCGGGCCATTTCGGTGGTCAGGCGCTCCTGGAAATAGCGCCGGTTGTGAATGCCGGTCAGTGCGTCGGTCACCGACAGCGCGCGCAACTCTTCTTCAACCCGCTTCAGGTCGGAGATGTCGGAGATATAACCGTGCCACAGCACGCCGCCGCCCGGCAGTTCCTCCGGGGTCGCCTCGCCGCGAACCCAGCGCAGGCCGCGCTCGGGCAGCTGCACGCGGTATTCCTCGCGCCACGGGCTGAGGTTGTCTGCCGAGGCACGGATCGACTTGCGCACGCGGCTGACGTCCTGCGGGTGGATGCGGGTGAAGATGGCTTCGGCGTTGAGCAGCAGCACGTCCGGCTCCAGCTCGTAGATCTCGCGGATGCCGTCGCTGGCGTAGATCACACTGAAGCGCCCGTCGAACTCCATCTTGAATTGATAGATCCCGCCGGGAACGTGGGCGCTGAGTTTCTTCAACAGCACGTCCCGCGCGGCCAGCGCTTCGTGCACGCGTTTGCGCTCGGTGATGTCGATGCAGATCGCCAGATGTCCGACCCACAGCCCCTGCTCGTCCAGCACTGGCGTGGCCAGCATGTTCACTGGGATGTGGCTGCCGTCCTTGCGCACCAGCGTCCATTCCCGCGCCTCGTGCCCGCCGACTTCGCCGCCCTCCACCAACATCGCCTGACAGGTCGGAATGGTTTTGCCATAACGAGCGCTGAGCTCCGCCGCGCGAGCCACCAGTTCCCGGGGAAAGTGCAGGTTTTCCAGGGTCATGTGGCCGACCACTTCGCTGCTGAGATAACCGAGCATCTGCTCGGCGCCGGGGTTGAAGGTGTTGATCACGCCGCGCAAGTCGGTGGCGATGATTGCCACCTGGGTCGCCGCGTTGAGCACCCCGCGCAATTGGCCGTGGGTGCCGCGCAGTTCCTGTTCGCGCTCATGCAGTTCCTGAGTGCGCAACTCGACCATGCGCAACGCGCGGTGGCGCTGACTGACCAGCACATAAAGCAGCGCGCTCAACAGCAGACTGAGCAACCCGCCCAGCACGACCACGCTGCCCACCGCCGAATGGTTGGCCTGCATGAACGCTTCGCTGGGCAGAATATCCACCTGATAGTCGTGATCGGCCATGCGCACCAACCGGGTAGCGGACAGATCGCTCGGCGCCGGCTCATTGGTCGATTCGAACAGCACTTCATGCTGATCGTTGGTGGACAGATCAAGAATGCGCACCGAGAGATAGTCATGGAACGCATCGGGCAAACCGTCCGCCAGCAGTTGACGCATGCTGATCACAGCCATCACATAGCCATATGATCTGGACTCCCCTTTGCGCAGCACCGGTGCCACCAACAATACGCCGCGTGCGTAAGCCGGCTCGATACCGACCAGATGCATCGGCTGCGACACCGCCAGACCGCGTAGCTGGTCGGCGCGTTCAAGGGTCGAGCGGCGCAATGGCTGGGCCAGCAAGTCGTAACCCAGCGGCGCGCCAAGCCGGCTCTGGGTCTGGCTATACAAAACCACCACGTATTCATCGCGGGCCGAAGCCAGTTGCAGCTCGCCGCGCGCGTTGAGTTCGCGCACGCTGAAGGTGCTCAGGCCTTCATCCCGCGCCCGCTGTTCAAAGGCTGCACGCTCGGCGCCGCTCACCCGCAGGGCGAACGAATAGGCCTGGGTGCGCAGTAATAAAGGTTGGGTGTAGCCGTCGAATTCGGCGCGGGACACCGATTCGGAGTTGGCGAAGAACCGGCGCAGGCCATCGAGGCGTTGCTCCTGATCCTGAAAACGTTCTTCGATGCGGCTGTAGCGCTCGTTCGCCAGTAGCTGAAAGCGTTGGCGCAACTGGCTGTGAAACTGATTGAGGGTGCCCCAGGCGAGCAGCCCCGTGAGAATCCCGCCGGCGAGCAATACCAGCAGCGCGACCAGCCAGGCCGAGACTTCTTCGCTGATAAAACCCAATATCTTCGGGCGCACGGGGTGCAACGACATAAAAGCCACTCACTACGTCAGCATCTGCGGGAAAAACCCCATCGGCCGTGTGTGAGTTATAGCTATTAGCCACTAATTTGGCTAGCTCTGAACGGATCCAAGAGCCTTTAAAAATCAAGGCTCTGTGGATCCAATTTTGCAGAGTGTCAACGAGCCGTGATTTTCCAGGCGCGGTGGATCTTGCCGTTGCGGGCGAAATCCGGGTCTATGGTGCTGGCGGTGATTTCCTCGACCGCATAACGCTCGGCCAGGTTGTCTTCGAGCTGGAACTTGCGGAAGTTGTTGGAGAAGTACAACACCCCGCCCGGAGCCAGACGCGCCATCGCCAGGTCGATCAACTGCACCTGATCACGCTGCACGTCGAAGATGCCTTCCATGCGCTTGGAGTTGGAGAAGGTCGGCGGATCGATGAAGATCAGGTCGTATTCGTCGCGGGAATTCTCCAGCCACGCCATCACATCGCCCTGCTCCAGGCGGTTCTTGTCGGAGAAACCGTTGAGCGACAGGTTGCGACGCGCCCAGTCGAGGTAGGTTTTCGACAGGTCGACGCTGGTGGTGCTGCGCGCGCCGCCCTTGGCTGCGTGCACGCTGGCGGTCGCGGTGTAGCAGAACAGGTTGAGGAAGCGCTTGCCGGCGGCCTCTTTCTGGATCCGCATGCGCATCGGCCGGTGGTCGAGGAACAGCCCGGTGTCGAGGTAGTCGGTGAGGTTGACCAGCAACTTCACGCCGCCCTCGGTCACTTCATTGAACTTGCCCTGAGCCGCCTGACGCTCGTACTGCTTGGTGCCGCTCTGACGCTCGCGGCGCTTGACCACCACGCGGCTCTTGTCGATGTTCAGCGCCTGCGGGATGGCCGCCAACGCGTCGAACATGCGGATCGAGGCCTTTTCCGGGTCGATCGACTTCGGCGCGGCGTATTCCTGAACGTGCACCCAGTCGTGGTACAGGTCGATGGCCATGGCGTATTCCGGCATGTCCGCATCGTAGACGCGGTAGCAGTCGATGCCTTCGCGCTTGACCCACTTGCCCATGGCCTTGAGGTTCTTCTGCAGGCGGTTGGCAAACATCTGCCCGCCTTCGCTCAGGCGCGGTTGCTCGATCACTGGCGCCGGGGCCGGCGTCGGTTTGATCGGGTTGCCGTTCTTGTTGAACTCGCGCTCTTGCGGCTCGTTCGGCGTCTGATCGTAGGCGGCTTGCTCGCGCTCGGCCTGACGTTGTTCCGGGGTGCGGCGCTCGCCGGTGACGAACTGATCCGGCAGGACCTTGATCAACAGCAGCTTGCACGGCAGCGCGCCGTTCCAGAACGAATACTGTTTGTGGCTGCGAATCCCCATGCGCTTGCCCAGGTCCGGCGCGCCGGTGAACACCGCCGCTTCCCAGTTCAGGCAGGCCTGACGCAGACGCTCGCCGAGGTTCTGGTAGAGGTACAACAGGCTGGCTTCATCACCCAGACGCTCGCCGTACGGCGGGTTGCAGATGACCAGGCCTTTCTGATTCTGGTCCGGACGCGGTTCGAACGTCGCGACTTCACCCTGATAGATCTTGATCCATTCGCTCAAGCCGGCGCGTTCGACGTTGTTGCGGCCCGGCTGGATCAGCCGTGGGTCGGCTTCATAACCACGAATCCACAGCGGCGGTTTGGCCAGACCGGCAGCAGCACGCTCGACCGCTTCTTCATGCAGTTTTTTCCACAGCGCCGGTACGTGGCCCAGCCAGGCGGTGAAGCCCCACTGCTCGCGACGCAGGTTCGGCGCCATGTCGGCGGCGATCATGCCGGCTTCGACCAGGAACGTGCCGACACCGCACATCGGGTCAGCCAGCGCGCCACCTTCGGCGGCAATGCGCGGCCAGCCGGAACGGATCAGGATCGCGGCTGCCAGGTTTTCCTTCAGCGGCGCAGCGCCCTGCTGCAAGCGGTAACCGCGCTGGTGCAGGCTGTGGCCGGAGAGGTCGAGGGACAGAATCGCTTCGCCACGATCCAGACGCAGGTGAATGCGCAGGTCCGGGTTGAGCTTGTCGATGCTTGGGCGGTCGCCCTGCGGGGTACGCAGTTTGTCGACGATGGCGTCCTTGACCTTCAGGGCGCCGAAGTGGGTGTTGTCGATGCCCGAACCGTGGCCGCTGAATTCCACGGCCAAGGTGCCGTCGGCCAGCATGTGATCCTGCCAGTCGACGTCGAGTACGCCGTGGTACAGGTCTTCGGCGTTTTTCATCGGGAAACGCTTGAGCACCAGCAGCACCCGGTTGGCCAGACGCGACCAGAGGCACAGGCGATAAGCGGTTTCCATGGTCGCCATGCCACGCACGGCGGAGGTGTGTTCGCGGGCCTCTTCAAGGCCAAGCCCGACGGCTTCCTCGATGAGCAGGCCTTCAAGGCCTTTGGGGCAAGTGAGGAAGAGTTCGAAACGGTCGGACATGGTTTTTCCAGAGCCTTTGGCTAATGAACCGGCAACGCATTGCCGATCCGGTTTTCAATCAGGCGCTTTTCTACAAGAGCGCCCGCGTGGCACGAAGGTGTGCCGTTCCATCCCCGCTGCTCGGGTTAAAAGAGCTTAGATGCCGGGACAGATAAAAAAGTTGAAGCAACAAAATGACTCAAAGCAACCCTTCGTCGAATAGTACCCCAGCGCAAACGTGGGTCATTCTCACTAAAGGATTAACCTCATCATCCAGCGCGGGGCCGATCATACCGGGGTTTGGCCAATAAACATTGGATAAATACGCGGTTACTTATGGCCATAGCATCTTTTTCGTTACGTCCTTATGACAAAACGGTCATTCCATCGATGTGACTCATTGGTTAGAACTGGACACAGGTTGACGTCGCAACGGCGTCAACGCCTTGGCTCGCCACGCCGGCAGCGAGCCGCCAACGGCAGAGTTTTTCTGCCAGACCTCAATTGAGGTCGACGCGACAAAAACAGTCAACAAGTGAGGGAAACACCCTATGAGAAGACTTAAGCGTGATCCGTTGGAAAGAGCATTTTTGCGCGGATATCAATATGGCGTTGGTGGCAAATCCCGTGAGCTTTGCCCATTTACTCTACCGTCGGTACGTCAAGCTTGGATCAACGGCTGGCGAGAAGGACGCGGCGACAACTGGGACGGTATGACCGGCACTGCGGGAATCCACAGACTCAACGAACTTCACGCCGTCGGCTGACACAGGGCACTTATTCCGACACGACAATCTGATTTCGCAACACACTGATCACCATGCACGTCCTTCCCGGACGGCGGGCTACGGCCCAGGGGCTCCTTCGAGGAGCCCTTTTTTATGCCTGCCTTTTATGTCCGCCAATCAGCGCTTGGCGGCGATCGCGTCCACGGACTCGCGAATCAGCGCCGGGCCCTTATAGATGAAGCCGGAGTAGATCTGCACCAGGCTAGCGCCGGCAGCGATCTTCTCGGCCGCATGCTTGCCTTCGGTGATGCCGCCCGCCGCGATGATCGGCAGCTTGCCGCCCAGCTCGGACGCCAGCACTTTCACGGTGTGGGTGCTCTTCTCGCGCACCGGCGCGCCGGACAGACCGCCCGCCTCGTCACCGTGTTCCATGCCTTCGACGCCCACGCGGCTGAGGGTGGTGTTGGTGGCAATCACCGCGTCCATCCCGGTTTCGATCAGTGCTTGTGCGACCTGCGCGGTTTCTTCGTCGGTCATGTCCGGCGCGATCTTGATCGCCAGCGGTACATGTTTGCCGTGGCGCAGGGCCAGTTCGGCGCGGCGCGTGGCCAGGTCCGCCAGCAATTGCTTGAGCGAATCGCCGAATTGCAGGCTGCGCAGGCCCGGGGTGTTCGGCGAGCTGACGTTGACCGTGACGTAACTGGCGTGGGCGTAGACCTTGTCCAGGCAGATCAGGTAGTCATCCACTGCGCGTTCGACCGGGGTGTCGAAGTTCTTGCCGATGTTGATCCCCAGCACGCCCTTGTATTTGGCCGCCGCCACCCGCGCCAGCAGATTATCCACACCGAGGTTGTTGAAACCCATGCGGTTGATGATCGCCTCGGCTTCCGGCAGGCGGAAAATCCGTGGTTTCGGGTTGCCCGGCTGCGGACGCGGGGTCACGGTGCCGATTTCGACAAAACCAAAACCCAGCTGCGCAAAGCCGTCGATGGCCGCGCCGTTCTTGTCCAGACCGGCCGCCAGACCCACAGGGTTCGGGAACTCCAGGCCCATGACATTCACCGGCAGCGACGCCGGAGCCTTGCACAGCAAGCCGTTGAGGCCCAAACGCCCGCCCGCGCCGATCAGATCCAGCGACAGATCGTGGGAGGTTTCCGGGGAAAGTTTGAACAACAGCTGACGGGCCAGGGTGTACATGGGCGGCTATGACTCGGGCGGCGAAAAGAGGCGGCGATTATAGCCGGGCATCGCCCCGCCGCGCGAGGCGCACGGGTAAATCCGTGCGCATGGCATATGCCTTGCACCTTCCTCGACATCAGCCCGCAGGCCAATGGTGGCGTGCAGGCAAGGACAATGGCGTCGTCTCTCGGTTTTGCGCGGGCAAAGCCCGGGACGACGTTTTTTTTGAGGGTGGCTTTCATGACTCAAACCTCCGCCGGGCCGCTGGCCTGGGTCAACGGCAGCGATGCCCCGGAAAAAAGCGCGATCAACCTCGGTTTCATGGCCCTGAGCGACTGCGCCTCGCTGGTGGTCGCCGCCACTCAAGGCTTTGCTCAGCCTTACGGGTTGACCCTGAATCTCAAGCGCCAGAGTTCCTGGGCCAACCTGCGGGACAATCTGGTCAGCGGCGAACTCGATGCTGCCCACAGCCTTTACGGTCTGATCTACGCGGTGCACCTGAGCATCGGTGGTGTCGCGCCGACCGACATGGCGGTGCTGATGGGCCTGAATCAGAACGGTCAGAGCCTGAACCTGTCCCACGGTTTGCAAGGCCTGGGCGTGACCGGTCCTGAAGCGCTGCACCACCATGTGCACCAAACCCGCGCAAAACTGACCTTCGCCCAGACCTTCCCGACCGGCACCCATGCCATGTGGCTGTATTACTGGCTGGCGAGCCAGGGCATCCATCCGTTGCAGGATGTCGACAGCGTGGTGGTGCCGCCGCCGCAAATGGTCGCGCACTTGCAGGCCGGACGCATCGATGGCCTCTGCGTTGGCGAGCCGTGGGCGGCCAGCGCCGTGCAGCAGGATCTCGGTTTCACGCTGGCCACCAGCCAGACCATCTGGCCCGATCACCCGGAAAAAGTCCTCGGCTGCACTCGCGCCTTCGTCGAGCAGTACCCCAACACCGCCCGCGCGCTGGTGATGGCGATCCTCGAAGCCAGCCGTTTCATCGAAGAAAGCCCGGAAAACCGCCGCAGCACCGCGCAGTTGCTGAGCGCCCCGGAATACCTCGACGCCCCGGTTTCCTGCATCGAACCACGCTTTCTCGGCGACTACGACGATGGCCTCGGCAACCGTTGGCAGGACCCGCACGCCCTGCGCTTTCACGGCGATGGCGCGGTGAACCTGCCGTATCTCTCGGATGGCATGTGGTTCATGACTCAGTTTCGCCGTTGGGGTTTGCTGCGCGATGACCCGGATTACCTCGCCGTCGCCCGTCAGGTGCAGCAACTGGAGATCTATCGCGACGCGGCGACTGCTGTGGGCGTCGCGGCCTGGGGCAAGGACATGCGCAGCAGCCAGTTGATCGACGGCAAAATCTGGGACGGCAGCGACCCGGCCGCCTATGCCCGGAGCTTCAAGCTCCACGCGCTGAGCGACAGCGCGCCCCTTCTCGCCCACCGCTGACAGGAGACCGCGAACATGCTGCGCATTCTGCTGATCAACGACACCGCAAAAAAAGTCGGACGCCTGAAAGCTGCGCTGACCGAGGCCGGTTTCGAGGTGATCGACGAGTCGGGCCTGACCATCGACCTGCCGGCGCGCGTCGAAACGGTGCGTCCGGACGTGATCCTGATCGATACCGAGTCACCGAGCCGCGATGTGATGGAGCAAGTGGTGCTGGTCAGCCGCGACCAGCCGCGGCCGATCGTGATGTTCACCGACGAGCACGATCCCGGCGTAATGCGTCAGGCGATCAAGTCCGGGGTCAGTGCCTACATCGTCGAGGGCATTCACGCACAACGCTTGCAGCCGATTCTCGACGTGGCCATGGCCCGCTTCGAAAGCGACCAGGCCCTGCGCGCCCAGCTACAGGCCCGCGACCAGCAACTGGCCGAGCGCAAGCGCATCGAACTGGCCAAGGGTTTGTTGATGAAAATGAAGGACTGCAACGAAGAAGAGGCCTACACCCTGATGCGCCGCCAGGCCATGAGCCGCCAGCAGAAACTGATTCAGGTGGCGGAACAGATCATTGCCATGAGCGAGTTGCTTGGCTGAAGCCCTGCCCTGCCTTGATCGTTCCCACGCTCCGCGTGGGAATGCAGCCATGGACGCTCCGCGTCCGCTTCAGAGCATGACGCAGAGCGTCACCGAATGCGTTCCCACGCAGAGCATGGGAACGAGCCACATCGATGTGGCACAAATCTCGCTAAGCAATCCCCACAGGTAACCAACGGCGGTTGCCCCACCTACGACAAAGACGTCGCTCACCTTCTTCGCCCCTTTCGGCGATCCGGGTAGCGGCGTTTTTGCGTTTTGGCCCCACAGCCCGGGGCCGGTGGTGCGGCCGTGGTGGCGCCCCACTGTGCTGGTTCTGACTCCTTCTCGAGATTCTCTACAGCTGAGGTGCGCGATGAATAAAAGCTTCTGGAAATCCGGCCACACCCCGACCCTGTTCGCGGCCTTCCTGTATTTCGACCTGAGCTTCATGGTCTGGTACCTGCTCGGCCCGCTGGCGGTGCAGATTGCCGCCGACCTGCACCTGACCACCCAGCAGCGCGGTCTCGTGGTGGCCACGCCGATTCTGGCCGGCGCGGTACTGCGTTTTGCGATGGGCATGCTCGCCGATCGCCTGTCGCCGAAGACCGCCGGGCTGATCGGCCAGGTGATCGTGATCTGCGCACTGTTCGGTGCCTGGAAACTCGGCATCCACAGTTACGAACAGGCCCTGCTGCTCGGTCTGTTCCTCGGCATGGCCGGCGCCTCGTTCGCCGTGGCCCTGCCCTTGGCCTCGCAGTGGTATCCACCGGAGCATCAGGGCAAGGCGATGGGCATCGCCGGGGCCGGCAACTCCGGGACCGTGTTCGCGGCACTGATCGCCCCGGTACTCGCGGCGGCGTTTGGCTGGAGCAATGTATTCGGTTTCGCCCTGATTCCGCTGATCCTGACGCTGGTGCTGTTCGCCTGGCTGGCGAAAAATGCGCCGGAGCGGCCGAAAGCCAAATCCATGGCCGACTACTTCAAGGCCCTGGGCGACCGTGACAGCTGGTGGTTCATGTTTTTCTACAGCGTGACCTTCGGCGGCTTCATCGGCCTGGCCAGCGCCCTGCCCGGTTACTTCAACGATCAATACGGCCTGAGCCCGGTGACCGCCGGTTATTACACCGCGGCCTGCGTGTTCGGCGGCAGCCTGATGCGTCCACTGGGCGGCGCGCTGGCTGATCGTTTCGGTGGGATTCGCACGCTTTTGGCGATGTACACGGTGGCCGCAGTTTGTATCGCAGCGGTCGGCTTCAACCTGCCAAGTTCCTACGCGGCACTGGCACTTTTCGTCTGCACCATGCTCGGTCTCGGCGCGGGTAATGGCGCGGTGTTCCAACTGGTGCCGCAACGTTTCCGTCGCGAGATCGGTGTGATGACTGGCCTGATTGGGATGGCCGGCGGCATCGGCGGTTTTGCCCTGGCGGCCGGCATGGGCGCGATCAAACAGAGCACCGGCAGCTATCAACTGGCGCTTTGGCTGTTCGCCAGCCTTGGCGTGTTGGCGTGGTTCGGTCTGCACGGGGTCAAACGTCGCTGGAGAACCACCTGGGGTTCGGCGGCCGTGACCGCTGCCCGGGTCTGAGGCCCGAATGGCTCTGCAACTGAGCTTCGCCGAAGCCAGCGCCACCGGCCCCCGCGCGGAAAACCAGGACGCTTTGCGCCTGGTGACCCCGGCCCCGGCGCTGGCTGCCAGCAAGGGGTTTCTGTTCGCCATCGCCGACGGCGTCAGCCAGTGTGCCGATGGCGGGCTGGCCGCGCGTTCGACCTTGCAGGCGCTGGCACTGGACTACTACGCCACCCCGGAAACCTGGAGCGTGGCCCAGGCCCTCGATCGTCTGTTGCTCGCGCAAAACCGCTGGTTGCAGGCCAACGGTGGCGGTCAGCCGCTGCTCACCACGGTCAGTGCGCTGGTCCTGCGCGGCCGGCGGTTTACCTTGGCGCATGTCGGTGATTGCCGGGTCTATCGCTGGCATGCCGAGAACTTGCAGCGGATCAGCGAGGATCACGTCTGGGACCAACCGGGCATGCAGCATGTGCTCAAGCGGGCATTGGGGCTGGATCAGCATCTGGTGCTGGACTTTCTTGATGGCGAACTGCGTGACGGCGAATGTTTCGTGCTGCTCAGTGATGGCGTGTGGGCGGCGCTCGGCGATACCACCATCGCCGGAATTCTGCGCGATCAGCCGGATCTGCACAGTGCCGCGCAAACGCTGGTCAACGCCGCGCATCTGGCCGGCAGCCAGGACAACGCCAGCGCGCTGTTGGTGCGAGTGGATGCTGTCGGCGAGGCCAGCCTTGGCGATGCACTGATTCATTTGCAGCAGTGGCCGCTGCCCCCGCCGTTGAAACCGGGTCAGGCATTCGAAGGCTGGCAGGTGCAAGGGATCGTCGGTCAGAGCCAGCAATCATTGCTGTATCGCGTGCTCGATGGTCAGGGCCAGACCTGGCTGTTGAAGACTTTGCCTGCACAACTGGCAGACGATGCCCAGGCCGGTCAGGCCTTGCTGGCGGAGGAATGGTTTCTCAAACGCGTCGCCGGGCGGCACTTCCCTGAAGTCCATAGCGCCGGCCAGCGTCAGCATTTGTACTACGTGATGCGTGAATACTCGGGGACGACCCTGGCTCAGTTGTTCGAGCAAAGCGGCCCGCTGCCACTGGCTCAGTGGCAGGATCTGGCCGAACGCCTGCTGCGGGCTGTCGGCCTGTTGCATCGACGGCAGATCCTGCACCGCGACATCAAACCGGAAAATTTGCACCTGGGGGACGACGGCGAGTTGCGTCTGCTGGATTTCGGTCTGGCGTATTGCCCCGGTCTGTCGCAGGACGCACCGTCAACCTTGCCAGGGACCCCGAGCTACATCGCGCCGGAAGCCTTTCAGGGTGAAGCACCCAGCGCACAACAGGATCTGTATGCGGTGGGCGTGACTTTGTATTTTTTGCTCACCGGGCATTTTCCCTACGGCGAGATCGAAGCCTTCCAGCGCCCGCGTTTCGGGGTGCCGGTGAGTGCCGGTCGCTATCGCCCGGATCTGCCGGAGTGGCTGGCGCAGTGTCTGGAGCGCGGTGTGGCGACCGATCCTTTGCAACGCTATGAAACCGCCGAGGAATGGTTGCTGATTCTGGAGCAAGGTGAGCGCCGCAGCCTGAGTGTGCGCCCTCGCCCCTTGCTGGAACGTGAGCCGCTGAAGGTCTGGCGGACACTGGCGTTACTGGCACTGCTGGGCAATCTGGTCCTGCTGTTTCTGCTGTTTCATGGCTGATGCGGCGCTCCATTAACGGGCGTGCCGCTTCCATTCAGTGCAAAAACCACAACGAACATCGGCCAATTCCAGCTTTACCCCAGTGAATTCGCGGCCCGCCGCGACTTGGCACAACCACTGCATTAACGTTTTCAACTGACATAAAGCCCGACCTTCAACGACGAAGGCCAGGCTTCCCGAGAGAACGGGACAAGGACAAAGGCGTCCTCGCTAGGTAACTGGCGGGACGCCTTTTTTGTTTGCGCCATTTTTGTCGAGCAAGGCCTGACTGCCCACAAGAGGCAAGCCCGATGCTCCCGGAGAACCTGATGAAAAAACTCAAACTGGTGATGATCGGCAATGGCATGGCCGGGGTCCGCACCCTGGAAGAACTGCTCAAGCTGAGCAACGAGCTGTACGACATCACGGTCTTCGGCGCCGAACCGCACACCAACTACAACCGCATCCTGTTGTCGCCGGTACTGGCCGGCGAACAGACCTTCGAAGAAATCGTGCTCAACGACCTCGACTGGTACCTGGAAAACAACATCAAACTGCTGCTCAACCGCAAAGTGGTGGAGATCGACCGGGTCAAGCGTCGGGTGATCGCCGAAGACGGTACCGAAGCTGAATACGATCGCCTGCTGATCGCCACCGGCTCGACCCCGTTCATCCTGCCGATCCCCGGCAACACCTTGCAGGGTGTGATCGGCTACCGCGACATCGCCGACACCCAGGCGATGATCGACACCGCAAAAACCCACAAGCACGCCGTGGTGATCGGCGGCGGCCTGCTCGGCCTCGAAGCGGCCAACGGCCTGATGCTGCGCGGCATGCACGTCACCGTGGTGCACCTCGGTGAATGGCTGCTGGAGCGGCAACTGGACAAGACCAGCGGCCAGCTCCTGCAAACCGCCCTCGAGTCCCGTGGCCTGCACTTTCGCCTGTGCGAACAGACCCACGCCCTGCACGACGCCGGCAACGGTCGCGTCGGCTCGGTGCAATTCAAGAACGGCGACATCATCCCTGCCGATCTGGTGGTCATGGCCGCCGGCATCCGCCCCAATACCGAACTCGCGGAAAAGGCCGGCATCCCGTGCAATCGCGGGATTCTGGTCAACGACACCCTGCAAACCTACGACCCGCGCATCTATGCCATCGGCGAGTGCGCGAGCCACCGTGGCATCGCCTACGGCCTTGTCGCGCCGCTGTTCGAACAGGCCAAGGTCTGTGCCAATCACCTGGCTCAACTGGGTTTCGCCCGCTATCAGGGCTCGGTGACGTCGACCAAATTGAAAGTCACCGGCATCGACCTGTTTTCCGCCGGCGACTTCATGGGCGGCGAAGGCACCGAGACCATCACCCTCTCCGACCCGATCGGCGGGGTGTACAAAAAACTGGTGATCAAGGATGACGTGCTGGTCGGCGCTTGTCTGTACGGCGATACGGCAGATGGCGGTTGGTATTTCCGGCAGATTCGTGAGAATCACGCCATCGGCGAGATCCGCGATCACTTGATGTTTGGCGAAAACGCCTTGGGCGATGTAGGACATCAAGGCCAGGACAAAGCCATGAGCATGGCCGACAACGCCGAAGTCTGCGGCTGCAACGGCGTGTGCAAGGGCACCATCGTCAAGGCGATTCAGGAACACGGCCTGTTCAGCGTCGACGAAGTGAAGAAACACACCAAGGCCGCCAGCTCCTGCGGCTCCTGCGCCGGACTGGTCGAGCAGATCCTGATCAACACCGTTGGCGGTGCAGCCGACGTCAAACCGAAAAGCGAAAAAGCCATCTGCGGTTGCAGCGACCTCAACCATGGCCAGATCCGCCAGGCGATTCGCGAACAGCATCTGCTGACCATCGCCGGCACCATGAGCTACCTCAACTGGCGCACCCCGAACGGCTGCGCTACCTGCCGCCCGGCCCTAAACTACTACCTGATTTCCACTTGGCCCGGCGAGGCCAAGGACGATCCGCAGTCGCGCCTGATCAACGAACGGGCCCACGCCAACATTCAGAAGGACGGCACCTATTCGGTGGTGCCACGGATGTGGGGCGGCGTGACCAACCCGTCGGAACTGCGGCGGATCGCCGACGTGGCGGACAAATATCAGGTGCCGATGGTCAAGGTCACCGGCGGCCAGCGCATCGACTTGCTGGGGATCAAGAAACAGGACCTGCCCGGTGTGTGGAAAGACCTCGACATGCCATCCGGCCACGCCTACGGCAAATCGATCCGCACCGTGAAAACCTGCGTCGGCAGCGAGTTCTGCCGCTTCGGCACGCAGAATTCGACCCAGTTGGGCATCGACCTCGAACATGACCTGTTCAACATGTGGTCGCCGCACAAAGTGAAGCTGGCGGTCTCCGGATGCCCACGCAACTGCTCGGAAGCGGGGATCAAGGACGTAGGAATCATCGGCGTCGATTCCGGCTGGGAGATGTACATCGGTGGCAACGGCGGGATCAAGACCGAAGTCGCCGAGTTCTTCGTCAAGCTCAAGACCGCCGAGGAAGTGCGCGAATACAACGGCGCGTTCCTGCAGCTGTACCGCGAAGAAGCCTTCTACCTCGAACGCACCGTGCACTACCTGCAACGGGTCGGCATGGAGCACATCAAGAAAGCCGTGCTGGAAGATCCCGAACGCCGCAAGGCCCTGAACGAGCGCCTGCAATTCTCCCTGTCGTTCGAACAGGACCCTTGGAAAGAGCGCCTCGCCCAGCCGCAACTGAAAAAAGAATTCGACGTGATCCCCGTGAAAAACCTGGAGGTGCCGGCATGAACTGGCTCGATATCTGTGCCCTGGAAGAGATCAACGCCCTCGGTTCGCGGATCATCGCCGGGCCCAAAGGTGACATCGCGATCTTTCGCACAAGCGACGACGAGGTTTTCGCACTCGATGACCGCTGCCCGCACAAGGGTGGCCCATTGTCCCAAGGCCTGATCTACGGCAAACGTGTCGCCTGCCCGTTGCACAACTGGCAGATCGACCTGCAATCCGGCGAAGCGCAGGCACCGGACGTCGGTTGCGCGCACCATCACCCGGCCCGGGTCGAGAACGGCCGCGTGCAACTGGCCCTGCGGGACGCCGTCTGATGAACCGCCAGACGACCGCCTCGACCTGCTGTTATTGCGGGGTCGGCTGCGGCGTGCTGATCGAGCATGACGGCGAGCGCATTCTCGGCGTCAGTGGCGATCCGGCGCATCCGGCCAACTTCGGCAAACTGTGCAGCAAAGGCTCGACCCTGCACCTGACCGGCGACCTGGCGGCCCGGGCGTTGTACCCGGAATTGCGCCTGGGCAAAGGCCTGGCGCGCAGTCGCTGCGACTGGAGCACCGCGCTGGATCACGCCACCAACGTGTTCGCCGATACCATCGCCGAACACGGCCCGGATAGCGTGGCGTTCTATATCTCCGGGCAGTTGCTGACCGAGGATTACTACGCCTTCAACAAACTGGCGCGGGCGCTGGTCGGCACCAATAACATCGACAGCAATTCGCGGCTGTGCATGTCTTCGGCGGTGGTGGGTTACAAACGCAGCCTCGGCGCCGACGCACCACCGTGCAACTACGAAGACCTGGAGTTGAGCGATTGCGTGGTGATCGTCGGCAGTAACATGGCCTACGCACATCCGGTACTTTTTCGCCGTCTCGAAGAAGCCAAATCTCACCGCCCGCAGATGAAAGTCGTCGTTATCGATCCACGGCGCACCGACACCTGCGATCTGGCGGACCTGCACCTGGCGATACTGCCGGGCACCGATGTCGCTTTGTTCCATGGGATTTTGCATCTGCTGTTGTGGGAAGACTGGATCGACCGCGACTTCATCAAGGCCCACACCGAAGGCCTCGCCGAGCTGAAAAGCCTGGTGCGCGATTACACCCCGGCGATGGTTTCGCAGCTGTGCGGGATCAGCGTCGAGCAGTTGCAGCAATGCGCCGAATGGATCGGCACCGCGCCGAGTTTTCTGTCGCTGTGGTGCATGGGCCTGAACCAGTCAACCGCCGGCAGCGCGAAGAACAGCGCGCTGATCAATCTGCACCTGGCCACCGGGCAAATCGGCCGGCCGGGTGCAGGACCTTTCTCCCTGACCGGTCAGCCGAATGCCATGGGCGGGCGCGAAACCGGCAGCCTTTCCAATCTGTTGCCCGGTCACCGTGAAGTCGCCAATCCAGAGCACCGCGCTGAAGTGGCGGCGTATTGGGGTGTGGATAAACTGCCGGAAAATACCGGTCTCAGCGCCATCGAACTGTTTGAACAGGTGCGCAACGGCAAGATCAAGGCGTTGTGGATTGCCTGCACCAACCCCGCACAATCGATGCCGGACCAGAACGCCGTCCGCGCCGCGCTGGAAGCCTGTCCGTTCGTGGTGTTGCAGGAAGCGTTTCGCACCACCGAAACCGCAGCGTTTGCCGATCTGCTGCTGCCGGCGGCCAGTTGGGGCGAGAAGGAAGGCTCGGTAACCAACTCCGAACGGCGGATTTCCCACGTCCGCCAGGCCATTGCCGCACCGGGTGAAGCACGACCGGACTGGGCGATCACCGTAGATTTCGCACAACGCCTGGAGAAGCGTCTGCGCCCGCAGCAGCCGGGGCTGTTTGCGTTCGAACAACCGGCGCAGCTGTTTGACGAGTACAAACAACTGACCCGTGGCCGCGATCTGGATTTGTCCGGGATCAGCCATGGGTTGATTGATGAACTGGGGCCACAACAATGGCCCTTTCCCGCTGGTGCCCGCCAAGGTACAGCCCGGCTGTATGGCGACGGAATCTTTCCTACACCGAACGGGCGCGCGCAGTTCGTTGCCGATCCCTATCGCGCCGCCAAAGAACAACGCGACGCGCGTTTTCCCCTGACCCTGATCACCGGTCGCCTGCGTGATCAATGGCACGGTATGAGCCGCACCGGCACGGCGGCGCAGTTATTCGGTCATGTCAGCGAAGCAGTGTTGAGTCTGCATCCTGACGAGTTGCGGCGTCACCGCTTGCAGCCGGGGGATCTGGTGAATCTGAAAAGTCGTCGAGGCGCAGTGATCGTGGCGGTCGCCAGCGATGACAGCGTGCGTCCGGGCCAGGCGTTCCTGCCGATGCACTGGGGCGATCGTTTCCTCAAGGGCGGCGTGAACAGCCTGACCCTGCCCGCCTTCGATCCTTTGTCGAAACAGCCGGAACTCAAGCACAGCGGTGTGCGGCTAGAACCGGTGGATTTGCCATGGCAACTGTTCGCACTGATCGAGGGCGATGTTCAACGGCATTTCGAGGCGCTTCGACCGCTCTGTGAGGCGTTTTCCTACGCAAGTTTCAGCCTTGTCGGACGTGAACGGCCTGCGCTGCTGATACGCGCAGCCAGCGCCGTGGCGCCGGAGCCGCAATTGCTGCGTGAAATCGACCAGTGCCTGGCCCTGATCGACGGGCCGGTGCTGGCTTATGACGATCCTCGCCGCGCCATCGGCAAACGGGTACGGATTGAAAACGGACGAATCACCGCGATCCGTCTGGCCGGTGAAACCCTTGCCCAACACTGGTTGCAAGGCCTGTGGCTGGAGGGTCGTGCCGACGAACAACTGCGGCGCTGGCTGCTGGCACCGATGAGTGCGCCGCCGGGCAATGCAGGTGCGCAGGTTGTGGCGGACAAAACCCTGTGCAACTGCAAGAACGTCGGCCACAGCGCGGTTTGCGCCGGTATTCGTGAAGGTCTTGATCTACAGGGTTTGAAAAACAAGTTGGGGTGCGGCACGCAATGCGGTTCCTGCGTCCCGGAAATCAAGCGTTTGCTGGCCGCCGAAGTGCGTCCGGTTGCCGTCATCTGAAGAGGAAAACACCATGAACGCGAAAGTCTGGCTGGTGGGCGCGGGCCCCGGTGATCCTGAATTGCTGACGCTCAAAGCGGCGCGTGCCTTGCGCGAGGCCGAGGTGGTGCTGATCGACGATCTGGTCAATGAGGCGGTACTTGAGCACTGCCCTGCTGCGCGGATTATCGCGGTCGGCAAACGCGGCGGCTGCCGCTCGACGCCCCAGGCGTTCATCCATCGGCTGATGCTGCGTTATGCCCGTCAGGGTAAATGCGTGGTGCGGCTCAAGGGTGGCGATCCGTGCATTTTCGGGCGTGGGGGTGAGGAAGCGCAGTGGTTGCGCGAGCGCGGGGTCGAGGTGGAATTGGTCAATGGCATCACCGCCGGACTGGCCGGCGCGACCCAGTGTGATATTCCACTGACGTTGCGCGGCGTGGCCCGAGGCGTGACGCTAGTCACGGCTCATACCCAGGACGATAGCCAGTTGAACTGGCGGGCGCTGGCGCAAGGCGGGACGACGCTGGTGATTTACATGGGGGTGGCGAAGCTCGGCGAGATTCGCGAGCAACTGCTGGCGGGCGGCATGGCGGCGAATACGCCGGTGGCGATGATCGAGAATGCTTCATTGCCAGAACAACGCGAATGTCGCAGCAATCTGACAGCGATGGAAGACGATGCCCTTGGTTTCCAGCTCAAAAGCCCTGCGATTCTGGTCATAGGTGCCGTCGCAGCGGCTGCGTCCCAGGTCGATTCGATTCACTGGCCAGCCGACCGATTGGCCTGAAAATCCCCGATTTCACCAAATCGCAGGCAAAGAAAAGCCCGGCCTAAGCCGGGCTTTTCTCGGAGCGGCAGCTAATTACTTAGCTTGAGCTTCAACCTGCGCTTCTACGCGACGGTTAACAGCACGGCCAGCGTCAGTTTTGTTGTCAGCAACTGGGCGGGTTTCGCCGTAGCCAACAGACTGAACGCGGGACGATTCAACACCGTACTGGTTGGTCAGAACTTGCTTAACGGCGTTTGCACGACGCTCGGACAGTTTCTGGTTGTAAGCGTCAGGACCGACGTTGTCAGTGTGACCTTCAACAGTAGTGGTGGTGGATGGGTACTGCTTCATGAAGTCAGCCAGGTTCTTGATGTCGCCGTAGCTGTTTGGCTTCACAACCGACTTGTCGAAGTCGAACTTGACGTCCAGCTCAACACGAACAACTTCAGCAACTGCAGGGCAGCCATCAGCGTCAACAGTTACGTTGGCTGGGGTGTCCGGGCACTTGTCAACGTTGTCGCAAACGCCGTCGTTGTCGCTGTCGGAGCAGACTTCAGCTGGTGCTGGAACTGGAGCAGCAGCAGGCTTGGAGCCGCCACCGAAGTTCACACCGATACCGACGCTAGGAGCCCACTCGGTGTCGCCCTGGTCGATGTTGTACTGAGCTTCAACGCCAGCACGGGCGTAGAAGTTGTCGGTGAAGTACAGCTTGGCACCAGCGCCCAGGTTGGCGAAGGTGGAACGGTTACGACCGTTCGAGCCGTTCTGGTCGATGCTCTGGTCGGAGAAACCGGCCGAGACGTATGGACGCAGCATGTCGCCTGGGTTGTTGAAGTGGTACAGAGCGTCCAGAGCGGTGTTAGCGCCTTTGACGTTCTTGCCATCGTCGGCACGCACGTTGTGCACTTCGTCGTAGCCCAGACGCAGTTCAACGTCGTCGGTCAGGAAGTAACCGATCGAACCGCCGAACAGGTTGCCGTTGTTCTTGAAGTTACGAGCGCTGTCGAATTGTTCTTTCTTTGCGAAGCCTTCGATTTCAACTGCGCCTTGGCCTTGTGCCAGAGCGCCGAAAGAAGTGGCGGCAATCAAAGAACCAATGGCCAAGCCCAAGGTGTTTTTCAGTTTCATCCGTTAAATCCCCATCTGGTGATTGTGAAGCAGTCCCGCAAACCGGGGGACAACTCGGCGGCAAGTCTATCAGAACTTGCCTACACGTAAGAGATATTTGCGCCGAACTAAGTTTCAGCAATGCCTGCAAATTTCTCACGCAATTTATCAAGAGCGCGTTTGTAACGCATTTTTGTCGCACTCAAACCCATGTGCATGATGTCTGCGATCTCCTGAAATTCCAGCTCTGCGACAAATCGTAGCACCAGAATTTCCCGGTCAATCGGGTTCACATACACCAGCCAGCGATCCAGTCCGCCCTTCTCCTCGGGTTTCGGCGCCTTTTCTTCGGACGCTTCCTCGAGGGGGTCAAGACTCAGTGCGTCCATCAAGCGACGCTTTCGCCGTTCCTTCCGATACTGCGTGATGCATTCGTTGTAAGTGATGCTATATAGCCACGTCTTGAACTTCGATTTCCCCTCGAAGTTCTTCAGGCCGTACAGCACCTTCAACATCACTTCCTGACAGACATCGTCTGCGTCGCGATCGTTCCCAAGATATCGCGCACAAACGTTAAATAATGTGCGCTGGTAACGCCGCATCAATTCTTCATACGCGCGCGTCACGTGAAAAAGCTCGGTATGCGAGCGCGCGACCAACTCCTCATCAGAGAGCTCGCGGGGGTCGTAGCGCGTGGATAGCGTTTGGGCTTTATTCAAAACAAGTCGTGCCGACAGTCAGGTCAATGTCCACCGCAGCCAGCGACAGCTGGCATTTTGCGGCGGCATACATTAGCAGGGTTTGCCGGGTTAGCGGCTACTCACATGCTGCTCCAGCAGGATCCGATTGGAGAGAGAGACTAGCTCACCCTCATCGGTCAGCAATGTGGTCTTAACCGTGCCGATCTCTTCGATCTGGCCTTCGACCTCGCCAATACGCACTTGTTGCCCAACCTGATACAACTCACGCACATAGATTCCCGCAAGAATCTGACCGGCAATTTCCCGGCTTCCCAAACCCATGGCCAGCGCAACCGCCAGACCAACGGTAATCAATACGATGACGATCACATGGTTCAGCAGGTCGGTCTTGACCTCCAACTGACTGATCGCGACCGAAATGCTGATGATGATCACCAGGCCCTGGGCAATTCGCCCAAGTCCTGAAGCGTAGTCCAGGCCTACGCCTTCTGCCGCCCCGCGAACCAGGCCATTGGCCAGTTGTGCGAGCAGCACACCCACCAACAACACCAGCGCGGCACCGAACACTTTCGGCAAATACAGCGCAAGCATGTCAAGCGTAGCTGAAACTCGCTCAAGTCCAAGGGATTCTGCTGCCGAAACCAGGAAAATCAGCAGAACGAACCAGTAGACGATCTTGCCGATCAGGGTCGAGATCGGTACTTGCAGCCCCGCACGGGACATCAATTTGGTCAGGCCGGTGCCGCCCATCAGGCGATCGAGGCCCAGTTTCGCCAGCAGTTTGGACAGCAAGGTGTCCAGCAGCTTGGCCACGACAAAACCCAACAGCAGCACAACCAGTGCGCCGAACAGGTTCGGAATGAAGTTAGCGACTTTGGTCCACAACGCAGTCATTGCAGTGACGAGGCTCTGAGTCCAGAGATCAAGTTCCATATTCAATCAGCCTTATCAGCAGTGCGAGCGGTAGGTTTACGAAGACGGGAGACCGGCGCGACATGGGCCGAGCCGTTATTAAGGGCGATCATCAGCGCGGGCAGCCAGCGGCCCAGCAGGCTGAACAGATCGCCGGCGCCAACCTGGCGGTTGGCGGTTTTGAGTACGCGGCCCAGGCAGGCATCGTCGTCGCGGCTGGACGGCGAGGCGTTGAGCATGTCGCGCAAAGACTGTTCAAACGGATCGTGCATACGCACCTCTCGTGATGTCTGTGAAAGACGCGGGCAAATTTGGTCGGGTCACATGGCGCATCTTCATACCCAGCGCAAACGGCGGAACAACCACCATTGTCCGAACGCCAGGGCGAGCACCGTCAGGCAGGCGATCAGGAAACCATAAGGGCTGCTCGCGAACGGAATGCCGCCGACATTGATGCCCAGCAGACCGGTCAGAAAACTCATCGGCAAAAAGATGCAGGTGATGATCCCGAAGCGATACATCGTGCGATTCATGCGCACGCTCAAGCGCCGGTCTTCGGCCTCCAGCACAAGGCCCACGCGCTCTCGGGTCAATTCGAGCTCTTCGAGATAACGGGTCAGGCTGTTGTTCAATTCGTTCCAGTAGTCGGCATCGTCATCGACGAACCATGGCAGTTTTATCCGCGTCAGCTGTCCGAAAATATCCCGCTGCGGTGCCAGAAAACGCTTCAGTCCGGCAGCCCGGCGACGGATGTGCAAAATGGCGCCATGCTCGGGGGTATACCGTTCGTCGGCATCCAGTTTTTCTTCCTCTTCATCGACCACTTCGGAGAGGCAAGTCACCAGATCCTGCACCTTGTTGGTGAGGAATTGCGCCAGATAAAGCATCAGTTCGGACGAGGTTTTCGGCCCTTTGCCCTCGCCCAGCATCACCAGCAACTCGTCGGTGGCGCGCAATGGACGCAAGCGCAGGGAAATCACTCGCTGGGCCGAAGCGAAAATCCGCACCGACACCATGTCTTCCGGCTCGGCACCGGGGTTGAGATTGACCCCGCGCAAAAACAGCAGCAGCTCGGAATCCGGCAGCGGCAACAGGCGTGGGCGGGTGTTTTCTTCCAGCAGCAGATCGCAGGTGAACTCGTTGAGCCCACTGGATTTGCGCAGCCAGGTCTGGGTCTGCGGGTGACTGCGATCCCAGTGCAACCACAGGCTTTCATGAGCCTGCAGTTGCAGATCGTCGAGATCAGTCCGGGCTATCGAACGCGCACCGCCTTTACCGTCCAGCACCAGGGCATGCACCAGCCCCCATTGCGCGTTTTCTTCCTCGAACATCCTCACCCCTGTGGTTACCGCGATTTATTCAGGCATTTTCAGCGGGCTTGGCGAGATGATCACGCCATTGTTGTCCGCATAGATGTACTGGCCGGGATGGAAAGTGACACCCGCGAAGGTCACCGGCACGTTGAGGTCGCCGATACCGCGCTTGTCGGTCTTCATCGGGTGGCTGGCCAGGGCCTGTACGCCAAGATCAGTCTGGGCGATGACGTCGACATCACGGATGCAGCCGTAGATGACCAGCCCTTCCCAACCGTTTTTCGAGGCCTTCTCGGCGAGCATGTCACCCAGCAGCGCGCGACGCAGGGAACCGCCACCATCAACCACCAGCACCTTGCCATTACCCTTGAGCTCGACCTGCTCCTTGACCAGCGAGTTGTCTTCGAAGCACTTGATGGTCACGATCTCGCCGCCGAACGAATCACGGCCGCCGAAATTGCTGAACATCGGGTCCAGCACCTGAACCAGCTCCGGATAGGCGTCGCACAGGTCAGGCGTAAGGTAATGGTTCATCGAATAACTCCTGTAACAAGGAAGACGATCAAGGATGTCGCACTCTTTTGAAACGAGTTCCGGCGGTCGCTGTTTACCTTAGCCCATGTCATGGTCGCTGAACGAACCTGAACACAAGCTGAAACGTAATAGCGAAACAGTCACTAAATATGACCAGAACCGTCCAATGCGTCATATCTTAGCCGCAAGCCGACTCGAACGAAATGCCCTTTTCAGGGCGCCGCGTTCAGACCGCTGCCGCCAGATCCGGCTTCTCGCCGAGCAATGGCGTGTGCTGATCCGCCAGCCAACGCGCCACCAGCGGCCAGACCTCAGCCTGCGCCGCCTTGCTGACCAGCATCTCGACATGCCCGAACTGATCGTTGAAACCCTGTTCACGGCCCAGGTTGATGAACTGCTTGTGCTCCGAACCGATCTGTTCGAACAGCTTCTGGCACGCCCAGGCCGGATCCTGATGATCCCCCGCCGCGCTCACTGCCAGCACCGGTATCTGCACATCGGCAAGGCCTGCCCACCAATCCTTGTCCTTGTCGCCGAAACGGCCGAACAATCCGTACCAGCGCATGCTTTCCAGCGCCAGGCCGATCGGCTCGTCCTCGGGGCCGCGCTTGAGCCGCGAGCCGGACAACTGGGCAAAACGCTTGAGAATGAAGCGCCCGCTCCACTCCACCGGCGGAATCTTCAGCGGCCAGTACGTGCGACTGACCTGGGTGCCGAAAAACGCGGCCGAGGCCACCGCTGGCTCACCAAGGTATTCGCCGCCCAGCGCAGCCGCCAACGTGATGCCACCCAGCGAGTGGCCGATCCAGTGCGGAATCTGCCCGCTCTGCTCACGCACGAACGCGGCAATGGCCGGCAGATCGTAACGGGCATAGTCGGCGACGCGGTTGCGGCGGTAGTCCTCGTTGCGCTGGGACAGACCGTGGCCGCGCATTTCCGGGATCCACACATCGAAGCCCAGACGCGTCAGATACGCGCCCAGGCCAAGGCCCTTCGGCGAAAACCAGAAGCGCCGGTTGGAAAAACTGCCGTGCAGCAAGATCACCGGCACGCCGCGCGACGCCGGCTCATCCGCCATGCCGAGACGGGTTACCGCGATTTCCACGGACCAGTCAGGGCTGTTGCCCGGTTTCAAACGGTAAACGTCTTCGCTCAGATCACCGCGTCGTTCGGCGCTGATCAGGGCGACAGGAAATAGGTTGCTGCTGCTTTGCATAATGCTCTTGCACAAAAAAGGGCGGCATCCGGAGAGCTCGCCCTACTTCAATCTTAAAGCCCCGACCCGGTTCAACGGGCCGAGGCTTCATTCACGGCTTATTCCGCCGCCTGGCCTTCGGCAAGGAAGAACCAGGTTTCCAGCACGGTGTCCGGGTTCAGCGACACACTTTCAATGCCCTGCTCCATCAGCCACTTGGCCAGGTCCGGGTGGTCCGAAGGGCCCTGACCGCAGATGCCGATGTATTTGCCGGCCTTGTTGCACGCGGCAATCGCGTTGGCCAACAGCTTCTTGACCGCCGGATTACGCTCGTCGAACAGGTGCGCGATGATCCCGGAGTCACGGTCCAGACCCAGTGTCAGCTGAGTCAGGTCGTTGGAACCGATCGAGAAACCGTCGAAGAATTCGAGGAATTCTTCAGCCAGGATCGCGTTGGATGGCAGTTCGCACATCATGATCACGCGCAGACCGTTGTCGCCACGTGCCAGGCCGTTTTCGGCGAGCAGATCCACCACCTGGCTGGCTTCGCCGAGGGTACGGACGAACGGCACCATGATTTCGACGTTGGTCAGGCCCATCTCGTTGCGCACGCGTTTCAGCGCACGGCATTCGAGTTCGAAGCAGTCACGGAACGATTCGCTGATGTAACGCGAAGCGCCACGGAAGCCCAGCATCGGGTTTTCTTCTTCCGGCTCGTACAGTTTGCCGCCGATCAGGTTGGCGTACTCGTTGGACTTGAAGTCCGACAGACGCACGATGACCTTCTTCGGGGCGAACGCAGCGGCCAGGGTGCTGATGCCTTCAACCAGTTTCTCGACATAGAAGCCGACCGGATCGTCGTAACCGGCGATGCGCTTGTCGACGCTTTCCTTGATGTCCTGCGGCAGGCCGTCGTAGTTCAACAGCGCTTTCGGGTGAACACCGATCATGCGGTTGATGATGAATTCCAGACGGGCCAGGCCCACACCGGCGTTCGGCAGCTGCGCGAAGTCGAAGGCGCGGTCCGGGTTGCCGACGTTCATCATGATCTTGAACGGCAGCTCCGGCATGGCGTCGACGGAGTTCTTCTTGATGTCGAAGCCCAGCTCGCCTTCGAAGATGTAGCCGGTGTCGCCTTCGGCGCAGGACACGGTCACACCCTGGCCATCCTTCAGCAGTTGGGTGGCGTTGCCGCAACCGACGACCGCAGGAATACCCAGCTCACGGGCGATGATCGCCGCGTGGCAGGTACGGCCGCCACGGTTGGTGACGATGGCGCTGGCGCGCTTCATTACCGGTTCCCAGTCCGGGTCGGTCATGTCGGAGACCAGCACGTCGCCCGGCTGGACTTTGTCCATCTCGGACACGTCCTTGATGATCCGCACCTTGCCCGCGCCGATGCGCTGGCCAATGGCACGGCCTTCCACCAGCACGGTGCCGGTTTCTTTCAGCAGGTAACGTTCCATGACGTTGGCCTGGGTGCGGCTCTTCACGGTTTCCGGACGGGCCTGCACGATGTACAGCTTGCCGTCGTCACCGTCTTTGGCCCACTCGATGTCCATCGGGCAGCCGTAGTGCTTCTCGATGATCATCGCCTGCTTGGCCAACTCGCTGACTTCAGCGTCGGTCAGGCAGAAACGCGCGCGCTCGGCCTTGTCGACATCAACGGTTTTCACGGAACGACCGGCCTTGGCCTCGTCGCCATAGATCATCTTGATGGCTTTACTGCCCAGGTTGCGGCGCAGGATCGCCGGACGACCGGCTGCCAGCGTGCCCTTGTGGACATAGAATTCGTCCGGGTTCACCGCGCCTTGTACAACGGTTTCGCCCAGGCCGTAGGCGCCGGTGATGAACACCACGTCACGGAAGCCGGATTCGGTATCGAGGGTGAACATCACGCCGGCGGTGCCGGTTTCCGAACGCACCATGCGCTGCACGCCGGCCGACAGGGCGACCAGCTTGTGGTCGAAGCCCTGGTGCACGCGGTAGGAAATGGCACGGTCGTTGAACAGGGAAGCGAACACTTCCTTGGCCGCGCGGATGACGTTTTCCACGCCACGGATGTTCAGGAAGGTTTCCTGCTGACCGGCGAACGAAGCGTCCGGCAAGTCTTCGGCGGTGGCGGAGGAACGCACGGCCACGGCCACGTCAGGATTACCGGCCGACAGCGCGGCGAACGCGGTGCGGATCTCGGCATTCAGTTTTTCAGGGAATTCGGCTTCCATGATCCATTGGCGGATCTGGGCACCGGTCTTGGCCAGGGCATTGACGTCATCGACGTCCAGCGCATCGAGGGCCTTGTGGATCTGATCGTTCAGACCGCTCAGTTCCAGGAAGTCGCGATAGGCTTGCGCCGTGGTGGCGAAGCCGCCGGGGACCGAAACACCGGCACCGGCCAGGTTACTGATCATCTCGCCCAGGGATGCGTTCTTGCCCCCCACATGCTCAACATCGTGTTTGCCGAGCTTATCGAGGGAAACTACGTACTCTACCAAGGTGATCTCTCCACTAACTGTGTTGGAAAAGCTCAGAAACCGGCGGCTCGGGGGAGCGTTGGCCGGCTGTATGGCCTGGACCTGGAAAATAAGTGAGAATGCGGGCCAATGGCGGCCGGCAATTCGCGCCTATCATATCCAGAAATACTCATTAGCTTAAGGCCCAAGGTGCAAATGAAACGATCTGCTTTCTTTATCTCCGATGGCACCGGCATCACCGCCGAAACCCTGGGTCAAAGCCTTCTGGCGCAGTTCGAAAACATTACCTTCAGCAAATTCACGCGACCGTACATCGACAGCGTTGAAAAAGCGCGGGCCATGGTACAACAAATCAACAAAGCCGCTGAAACCGACGGTTTCCGGCCGATCATCTTCGACACCATCGTCAATCAGGACATTCGTGAGATTCTCGCAACCTCCAATGGTTTCATGATCGACATTTTCTCGACGTTCCTCGCCCCGCTCGAGCAGGAGCTGACCGAGCATTCTTCCTACACCGTCGGCAAGTCCCACTCCATCGGTCACAACTCCAATTACATGGAGCGGATCGAGGCGGTGAACTTCGCCCTCGACAACGATGACGGCGCCCGCACCCACTATTACGACAAGGCCGACCTGATACTAGTGGGCGTGTCGCGTTGTGGTAAGACGCCGACGTGCCTGTACATGGCGATGCAGTTCGGCATCCGCGCGGCCAACTACCCGCTGACCGAAGACGACATGGAACGCCTGCAACTGCCGGCCGCCCTGCGCGCCCATCAGCACAAGCTGTTCGGCCTGACCATCGACCCGGACCGCCTTACCGCGATCCGCAACGAACGCAAACCCAACAGCCGTTATTCGAGCTACGCCCAGTGCGAGTTCGAAGTGCGCGAGGTGGAAAACCTGTTCCGCCGCGAGAACATCCCGAACATCAACTCCACGCATTTTTCGGTGGAAGAAATTTCCGCGAAGATCCTCGTGGAAAAAGGCGTCGAGCGGCGCTTCAAATAGCTCTGCGGTATCTGATCTGACGCCTTCGCGGGCAAGCCCGGCTCCCACAGGTGTGGTGGCGTTTGCAAAAATTGCATCCGACACAAAACCCTGTGGGAGCGTGGCTTGCCCGCGAAGAACGATAACGCGGTCTCTCAGATAACAAACAAATCGACAAACCGGTTCACCGGCGTGGCCTCAAGCCGCGCCTGATCCTTGCACAACGCAAGAATTTCCCCGCTGCGCTGCCCGGTAAAACGGGTGGCCAGGTTCGCCCTGAACTTGTCCTCCAGCAATGGAATGCCCTCTGCGCGGCGCCGACGGTGTCCGATCGGGTACTCCACCACCACGTTTTCCGTGCTCGAACCGTCCTTGAAAAACACCTGTACCGCGTTGGCAATCGAACGCTTGTCGGCCTCCAGGTATTCGCGGGTGAAGCGCGGATCCTCGACGATGACCATTTTCTCGCGCAGCACATCGATGACCGGATGGGCCTTGTGGAAATCATCCTCGTACTGCTCGGCCACCAGATTGCCGAACGCCAGCGGCACGGCGGTCATGTACTGGAGGCAGTGATCGCGGTCAGCGGCATTGGCCAGCGGCCCGACCTTGGAAATGATGCGAATCGCCGATTCGTGGGTGGTGATGACGATCCGGTCGATCTCATGCAGACGATTGCGCACCTGCGGGTGCAGGGTCACGGCGGCTTCGCAGGCGGTTTGCGCGTGGAATTCGGCGGGGAAGCTGATCTTGAACAGCACGTTTTCCATCACGTAACTGCCGAACGGCCGCGAGAAACTGAAGGTGCGTTTGTCTTCGGGCTTGAGCGCCAGATCGTTGTTGGTGTGGCTGAACAATACGTCGTAAAAGCCCCACTGTTTGGCACTCAAGACGCCGGGAATCCCCATTTCGCCGCGCATCGCGATATCCGCCAGCCGCACGCCCCGGCTCGATGCATCCCCTGCCGCCCAGGATTTTCGCGAGCCGGCGTTTGGCGCATGGCGGTACGTGCGCAATGCCTGGCCGTCGGCGAACGCGTGGGACAACGCTGATAGCAGCTGCTCACGGTTGGCGCCCATCAGTTTGGCGGTCACCGCGGTAGAGGCGACTTTCACCAGGATGACGTGGTCGAGGCCTACGCGATTGAACGAGTTTTCCAGCGCGATCACGCCCTGGATTTCGTGGGCCATGATCATGGCTTCGAGTACGTCGCGCACGGTCAGCGGCGCTTCGCCGTTCGCCAGGCGCTTTTGCGACAGGTGATCGGCCACCGCGAGAATTCCGCCGAGGTTGTCCGACGGATGTCCCCATTCGGCGGCGAGCCAGGTGTCGTTGTAATCGAGCCAGCGCACGATGCAGCCGATGTCCCACGCGGCTTTGACCGGGTCGAGGCGATAGGAGGTGCCGGGGACTCGGGCGCCGAATGGGACGACGGTGTCTTCGACGATTGGGCCGAGGTGTTTGGTGCACTCGGGGAAACGCAAGGCCAACAGGCCGCAGCCCAGGGTGTCCATCAGGCAGTTGCGGGCGGTGTCGAGGGCTTCGATTGATTCGATCTTGCAGGTGAGGACGTAATCGGCGATGTCCTGCAGGACACGGTCGTAGTCGGGGCGGTTGTTCAGGTCGACGTTGGCGCTCATGTTCGATTCACTCTTCAAAGTGGTTCGTTGATGGGACCTCGGTTCAGGCTGAGTCTTGGTTTTAAACCATTCTTATTGTTGAAACACAGAACCTGTGGGAGCGGCGGTGCGACGATTCGACTTGCCCGCGAATGGGCCGGCATATCCAGCGTTGATGTTGCCTGATACACCGCTTTCGCGAGCAAGCCCGCTCCCACATTTGGATCTGTGTTACGTCAGAAAGAATCTCCGGGGATGCGCACGTAGCCCTCCATCAGGACGCGCGCACTGCGGCTCATGATCGCTTTCTTCACAACCCACTCACCGTTTTCCAGGCTGGCCTCAGCGCCAACACGCAACGTCCCGGACGGATGCCCGAAGCGCACGGCGTTGCGTTCAACGCCACCGGCCGCGAGGTTGACCAAAGTGCCGGAGATAGCTGCTGCGGTGCCAATCGCCACCGCCGCCGTCCCCATCATCGCGTGGTGCAGCTTGCCCATCGACAATGCCCGCACCAGCAAATCCACATCCCCGGCGCCAACGGCCTTGCCACTGGACGCGACGTAATCCGCAGGCTTGGCGACAAACGCAACCTTCGGTGTGTGTTGTCGCTTGGCCGCCTCATCCAGATTCGAAATCAGCCCCATGCGCAGCGCGCCATAAGCACGAATCGTCTCAAACATCTGCAGCGCTTTCGGGTCGCTGTTGATCGCGCTCTGTAGTTCGGTGCCGGTGTAGCCGATGTCTTCGGCATTGACGAAGATCGTCGGGATACCCGCGTTGATCATGGTCGCCTTGAACGTGCCGACGCCCGGCACTTCCAGCTCGTCGATCAGGTTGCCGGTGGGGAACATCGAGCCACCGCCGCCCTCTTCTTCCGCCGCCGGATCCATGAATTCGACCTGGACTTCGGCAGCCGGGAAGGTCACGCCGTCGAGTTCGAAATCACCGGTTTCCTGGACTTCGCCGTTGGTGATCGGCACGTGGGCGATGATGGTCTTGCCGATGTTGGCCTGCCACACGCGAACCACCGCCACGCCGTTGTGCGGAATGCGGCTGGCGTCCACCAGACCGTTGCTGATGGCGAACGAACCGACCGCCGCCGACAGGTTGCCGCAGTTACCGCTCCAGTCCACGAACGGCTTGTCGATGGACACCTGACCGAACAGGTAATCGACGTCGTGATCGGCCTTGATGCTTTTCGACAGGATCACGGTTTTGCTGGTACTGGACGTGGCGCCGCCCATGCCGTCGATCTGCTTGTCGTACGGGTCGGGGCTGCCGATTACCCGCAGCAACAGAGCATCGCGGGTCGGGCCGGGAATCTGCGCGGCTTCGGGCAGATCCTTGAGGCTGAAAAACACGCCTTTGCTGGTGCCGCCGCGCATGTAGGTGGCGGGGATCTTTATTTGCGGTGCGTGAGCCATGGTGCTCCTTAACGAAAGCATGGGACTTGAAGTCCCATGCCCACATCGATTGATTTAAACGGCAACCGCCGACTCTTCGAGGAAGTCCTGGGCGAAGCGTTGCAGCACGCCGCCGGCCTCGTAGATCGACACTTCTTCAGCGGTATCGAGGCGGCAGGTCACCGGCACGTCAATGCGCTCGCCATTCTTGCGATGAATCACCAGCGTCAGATCGGCGCGCGGCGTCCGCTCACCGATCACGTCATAGGTTTCGCTGCCGTCGATGCCCAGCGTCTTGCGGTCGGTGCCCGGTTTGAATTCCAGCGGCAACACGCCCATGCCCACCAGGTTGGTGCGGTGAATGCGCTCGAAACCTTCGGCGGCGATCGCTTCCACACCCGCCAGACGCACGCCTTTGGCCGCCCAGTCACGGGACGATCCCTGACCGTAGTCGGCGCCGGCGATGATGATCAGTGGCTGCTTGCGTTCCATGTAGGTTTCGATGGCTTCCCACATGCGCATCACTTGGCCCTCCGGCTCGACGCGGGCCAGCGAGCCCTGTTTGACCTTGCCGTTCTCCACGACCATTTCGTTGAACAGTTTCGGGTTGGCAAACGTTGCGCGCTGCGCGGTCAGGTGGTCGCCACGGTGGGTCGCGTAAGAGTTGAAGTCCTCTTCCGGCAGGCCCATTTTCGCCAGGTATTCGCCGGCGGCGCTGTCGAGCATGATCGCGTTCGACGGCGACAGGTGATCGGTGGTGATGTTGTCCGGCAGCACCGCCAGCGGGCGCATGCCTTTGAGCGGACGAGCCCCGGCGAGCGCGCCTTCCCAGTACGGCGGACGGCGGATGTAGGTGCTCATCTCGCGCCAGTCATACAGCGGCGTGACTTTCGGGCCGGTGTCTTCATGGATGGCGAACATCGGGATGTAGACCTGACGGAACTGCTCGGGCTTGACCGAGGATTTCACTACCGCGTCGATTTCTTCGTCGCTCGGCCAGATGTCTTTCAGGCGGATTTCCTTGCCGTCGACCACGCCCAGCACGTCTTTTTCGATGTCGAAACGAATGGTGCCGGCAATCGCGTAGGCCACCACCAGCGGCGGCGAAGCGAGGAACGCCTGCTTGGCGTACGGGTGAATCCGGCCGTCGAAGTTGCGGTTGCCGGACAGCACAGCGGTGGCGTACAGGTCACGGTCGATGATCTCTTGCTGGATCACCGGATCCAGCGCGCCGGACATGCCGTTGCAGGTGGTGCAGGCAAACGCGACGACGCCGAAACCGAGTTGCTCCAGCTCCGTGGTCAGCCCCGCTTCATCGAGATACAGCGCCACGGTTTTCGAGCCCGGCGCCAGCGACGACTTGACCCACGGTTTGCGGGTCAGCCCGAGCTTGTTGGCATTGCGCGCCAACAGGCCGGCGGCGATCACGTTGCGCGGGTTGCTGGTGTTGGTGCAGCTGGTGATGGCGGCGATGATCACCGCGCCGTCGGGCATTTGCCCCGGCACGTCTTCCCACTGGCCGGCGATGCCTTTGGCCGCCAGATCCGACACCGCCACGCGGGCGTGCGGGTTGCTCGGGCCGGCCATGTTGCGCACCACCGAAGACAGATCGAAGGTCAGGCCCCGCTCGTATTGCGCGCCTTTGAGGCTGTCAGCCCACAGGCCGATCTGCCTGGCGTATTGCTCGACCAGTTGCACTTGCTGGTCTTCACGACCGGTCAGTTTCAGGTAATCGATGGTCTGCTGGTCGATGTAGAACATCGCCGCCGTGGCGCCGTACTCCGGGGCCATGTTGGAGATGGTCGCGCGGTCGCCGAGGGTCAGTGCCGAAGCACCTTCGCCGAAGAACTCCAGCCACGCACCGACCACTTTCTGTTTGCGCAGGTATTCGGTCAGCGCCAGCACCATGTCGGTGGCGGTGATGCCCGGTTGCAGCTTGCCGGTCAGTTCGACGCCGACGCTTTCCGGCAGGCGCATCCACGACGCGCGGCCGAGCATCACGCTTTCGGCTTCAAGCCCACCGACGCCGATGGCGATCACGCCCAGCGCATCGACGTGCGGGGTGTGGCTGTCGGTGCCGACGCATGTATCCGGGAACGCCACGCCGTCGCGCACCTGGATCACCGGAGACATTTTCTCCAGGTTGATCTGGTGCATGATGCCGTTGCCCGGCGGGATCACGTCGACGTTCTTGAACGCCTTTTTGGTCCAGTTGATGAAGTGGAAACGGTCTTCGTTGCGACGGTCTTCGATGGCACGGTTCTTCTCGAACGCCTGGGCGTCAAAACCGCCCGCCTCCACCGCCAGCGAGTGGTCGACGATCAGTTGCGTCGGCACCACCGGGTTGACCTGCGCCGGGTCGCCGCCCTGCTGGGCAATCGCGTCGCGCAGGCCGGCCAGATCCACCAGCGCGGTCTGGCCGAGAATGTCGTGGCACACCACGCGGGCCGGAAACCACGGGAAGTCGAGGTCGCGTTTGCGCTCGATCAGTTGTTTCAGGGAATCGGTGAGCGTGGCCGGGTCGCAGCGACGCACGAGGTTTTCCGCCAGCACGCGAGAGGTGTACGGCAGGGTGTCGTAGCTGCCGGGCTGGATCGCATCGACAGCCGCGCGGACGTCGAAAAAGTCCAGCGGCGTGCCGGGCAGGTTCTTGCGAAATTCTGTGTTCATCGGTCAGGACTCGGTCACGGTAGTTTCAAAGAGGGGGCGCCTGTGCCGGCGCCCTCCCCGGTCAGCGCTGTTCGATGGGCACGAACTTGCGCTGTTCGACGCCGGTGTACTCGGCGCTTGGACGGATGATGCGGTTGTTGGCGCGCTGTTCGAACACGTGCGCTGCCCAGCCGGTCAGGCGCGAGCAGACGAAGATCGGGGTGAACAGCTTGGTCGGGATGCCCATGAAGTGGTACGCCGAGGCATGGTAGAAGTCGGCGTTGGGGAACAGTTTCTTTTGCTCCCACATGGTCTTGTCGATGGCCTCCGAGACCGCGAACAACACCTTGTCGCCCACTTCGTCGGCGAGTTTTTTCGACCAGCCCTTGATCACCTCGTTACGCGGATCGCTGTCCTTATAGATCGCGTGGCCGAAGCCCATGATCTTGTCCTTGCGCTCGAGCATGCCGAGGGTGCCCTTGATCGCCTCTTCCGGCGACGAGAAGCGTTCGATCATTTCCATCGCCGCTTCGTTGGCGCCGCCGTGCAGCGGGCCGCGCAGCGAACCGATGGCTGCCGTGACGCAGGAATACAGATCGGATAGGGTCGAAGCGCACACGCGAGCGGTGAAGGTCGAGGCGTTGAATTCGTGCTCGGCGTAGAGGATCAGCGACACGTTCATCACCTTGACGTGCAGTTCGCTCGGCTTCTTGTCGTGCAGCAGGTGCAGGAAGTGGCCGCCGATGGACTGCTCGTCAGTCACGCAATTGATGCGTTTGCCGTCGTGGCTGAAGCGATACCAGTAACACATGATCGCCGGGAACGCGGCCAGCAGGCGGTCGGTCTTGTCGCGTTGCTCGGAGAAGTCTTTCTCCGGCTCGATGTTGCCCAGGAACGAGCAACCGGTGCGCATCACGTCCATCGGGTGAGCGTCGGCGGGGATGCGTTCCAGCACTTCTTTCAGCGCTTGCGGCAGGTCGCGCAGCTTGCTGAGTTTGTTCTGGTAGTCGGCGAGCTGTGCCTGGGTCGGCAGCTCTCCGTAGAGCAGCAGGTACGCGACTTCTTCAAATTGTGCGTCTGCCGCCAGTTCGCGCACGTCGTAGCCGCGATAGGTCAGCCCGGCACCGGCCTGGCCCACGGTGGACAGTGCGGTTTGCCCGGCAACCTGGCCCCGGAGCCCGGCGCCACTGAGTACTTTTGCTTCGGCCATTGTTGTCTCCAATCTTGAATTTATTAGGGAGTACGGTTGCGGCTTACTTCTTCGCCGCAAACAACGCGTCGAGCTTCTGCTCGAAGGTGTGGTAATCGATGCGATCGTAGAGCTCCATGCGAGTCTGCATGGTGTCGATGACATTCTGCTGAGTGCCGTCGCGGCGGATCGCGGTGTAGACGTTTTCCGCCGCCTTGTTCATCGCGCGGAACGCCGACAGCGGGTACAGCACCAGCGACACATCGGCGCCGGCCAGTTGCTCGGTGGTGTACAGCGGCGTCGAGCCGAATTCGGTGATGTTGGCCAGGATCGGCGCTTTCACGCGGCTGGCGAACAGCTTGTACATCTCAAGCTCAGTGATGGCTTCCGGGAAGATCATGTCGGCGCCGGCCTCGATGCACGCGGCGGCGCGATCCAGTGCCGATTCCAGACCTTCAACGGCCAGGGCGTCGGTGCGGGCCATGATCACGAAGCTGTCGTCGGTGCGGGCATCGACGGCGGCCTTGATGCGGTCGACCATTTCCTGCTGGGTCACGATCTCTTTGTTCGGGCGGTGGCCGCAGCGTTTGGCGCCGACCTGGTCTTCGATGTGAATCGCTGCTGCGCCGAACTTGATCATCGACTTGACGGTGCGGGCCACGTTGAACGCCGAGGCGCCGAAACCGGTGTCCACGTCCACCAGCAGCGGCAGGTCGCAGACGTCGGTGATGCGGCGCACGTCGGTCAGCACGTCATCCAGGCCGGTGATGCCCAGGTCCGGCACGCCGAGGGAGCCGGCGGCCACCCCGCCACCCGACAGGTAGATCGCCTTGAAACCGGCGCGTTTGGCCAGCAGCGCGTGGTTGGCGTTGACCGCCCCGACCACTTGCAGCGGATGTTCGCTGGCGACCGCATCGCGGAAACGCTGGCCTGGAGTGCTCTTGTTGGAACTCATGACTCACCTCGTTCAGTGGCTGTCTTATTGTCGGCGCCGTCCTGGTAGTGACGGGCGATGTTGCGTTTCGAGGCGCCGATGTGACGGCGCATCAACAATTCCGCGAGCTCGCCGTCACGGTCGGCGATGGCATCGAGAATCCGGTGGTGTTCGGCAAAGGCCTGGCGCGGGCGGTTGGGCGTGGTGGAAAACTGGATGCGGTACATGCGCACCAGTTGATAGAGCTCGCCGCAGAGCATTTGCGTGAGGGTGCGGTTGCCGCTGCCCTGGATGATCCGGTAGTGAAAGTCGAAATCGCCTTCCTGCTGGTAGTAGCCGACCCCGGCCTGAAACGCCGCATCGCGTTCGTGGGTTTCCAGCACCCGGCGCAGTTCGTCGATTTCTTCAACGCTCATGCGTTCGGCCGCCAGACGGCAGGCCATGCCTTCGAGGGATTCGCGGATTTCGTAGAGTTCGAGCAATTCGGCGTGGCTCAGCGACACCACCCGCGCACCGACGTGCGGTACACGCACCAGCAGACGCTGGCCTTCCAGCCGGTGAATCGCCTCGCGCAGCGGCCCGCGGCTGATGCCGTAGGTGCGCGCCAGTTCCGGCTCGGAGATCTTGCTGCCCGGGGCGATCTCGCCTTTGACGATGGCCGCCTGGATGCGTCGGAAGACGTTTTCCGAGAGCGTCTCGGAATCGTCGCCGCTGATCACCGGGGGATCGAGTTGATCCAGCATATTGTCGACACCTTGAAATCCAATGCGGCAAAAACTAGCGAATCAGCCCGCATCAGTCAAAGGATAATTAAGGATTGTCGACAATCGTCTAATAAGCCTGCGTATCAGCCCCAAGGGTTATAGACCGGTCCCGGCGCTGGCGCCATAAAACCACCGTGCTAGAATGCCGCCCGCATTTGCGAGTCATTTGCACGGCTTGTCATAAAAAGCTGATAGGCACACGAAGGCGCATGGGCAGACAGGATTTCCTGATGCCATGGCCCTGAACCGAGAACGGAACGCTGCTCGCCAGGATTTATGAGACTCAAGCCCTTCCCCACATTCTTTGCACTGTTTTGCCTGCCCGGCCTCGCCGCGGCGGGGGAAAAGACCGTGTACGGCCTCAACGAATACGCTGCCCTCGACGGAATCAACCTGGAAGTGGCGGCGAAACTCGACACCGGGGCGAAAACCGCCTCGCTGAGCGCCCGCGACATCAAACGCTTCAAACGCAACGGCGAGTCCTGGGTACGTTTCTACCTGGCCATCGACGCCGCGCATTCGCACCCGATCGAACGGCCGCTGGCCCGGGTCAGCAAGATCAAGCGCCGCGCCGGCGACTACGATCCGGAAGAAGGCAAGAAGTACACCGCCCGCCCGGTGATCGAGCTGGACATCTGCATGGGTTCGGCAATGCGCAGCATCGAAGTGAACCTGACCGACCGTAGTGCGTTCCAATATCCGCTTTTGATCGGCTCCGAGGCGCTGAAACGCTTCGATGCGCTGGTCGATCCCAGTCTTAAATACGCTGCCGGCAAACCCGCCTGCGCCATCGCCGCTCATACCGCCGAGTAATTTCCATGCGTTCTCTAACCTTCCACCTGAAAGTCCTGATCACCATCCTGGTGTTGCTGGGCGTTTCGGTTACGGCCTATCAGATTTTCGTGCTCGGCATTCCAGTGACCGAAGACGCCACCGACGACCTGTGGAACATCGACGCCAAGGTCGAGTTCGTCGCCAGCACCAAGGATCCGGTCAAGATCCAGATGTTCGTGCCGCCCCTGAGCCGCGATTACGTCAGCCTCAATGAAAGCTTCATCTCCAACAATTACGGCGTGGCGGTCAACCGTGTCGACGGCAACCGCAAGGTCACCTGGTCGGCGCGCCGGGCCAAAGGCAACCAGACGCTCTATTACCGTCTGGTGCTGACCAAGCGTTACACCGCCGAGAAAACCAAGATCAAAGGCCCGACCTTCCGCGACAGCATGGCCATCGAAGGCCCGGAAAAGATTGCCGCCGAAGCCCTGCTCGCCCCGATCCGCCAGCACTCGGCCGACGTCGAAACCTTCATTGGCGAGGCGATCAAACGCGTCAACAACGTCAATGACGACAACGTAAAACTGCTGCTGGCCGGCGATCCGTCGACGCCGCACAAAGCCAAAATCGTCGAGCTGCTGCTGTCCATCGCCCACGTGCCGGTGGAAAAAGTCCACACCATCCGCCTCGTCGCCGATCAGCCGCAAACCCCGGAACTGTGGCTGCGCAGCTTCAACGGCACTGACTGGCTGTACTTCAACCCGGAAACCGGCGAGCAAGGCCTGCCGACCGACCGCCTGCTGTGGTGGAGCGGTGATGAAAACCTGATCACCGTCGACGGCGGCAAGAAAGCCAACGTGACCTTCAGCCTCAACAACAGCGAGATGAACGCGATTCGTCTGGCCAAGCTGACCGACGAAAACACCGACGCCAACTTCCTCGAATACTCGCTGTACGGCCTGCCGCTGCAAACCCAGCAGACGTTCATGATCATGGTGATGATCCCGATCGGCGTGCTGGTGATCCTGATCCTGCGCAACCTGATCGGCCTGCAGACCCTCGGCACGTTCACGCCGGTGCTGATCGCCCTGGCCTTCCGCGAGACGCAACTGGGCTTCGGCATCCTGCTGTTTACCGTGATCACCGCGCTCGGGTTATCGCTGCGCTCGTATCTGGAACACTTGAAGCTGCAAATGCTGCCGCGCCTGTCGGTGGTGCTGACCTTCGTGGTGGTGCTGATTGCGGCGATCAGCCTGTTCAGTCACAAGCTCGGTCTGGAGCGCGGTCTGTCGGTGGCGCTGTTCCCGATGGTGATTCTGACCATGACCATCGAACGCCTGTCGATCACCTGGGAAGAACGCGGCGCCAGCCATGCCATGAAAGTGGCGATCGGCACGCTGTTCGCGGCCTCCCTGGCGCACCTGATCATGACCGTTCCAGAGCTGGTGTACTTCGTGTTCACCTTCCCGGCGATCCTGCTGATTCTGGTGGGCTTCATGCTGGCCATGGGTCGCTATCGCGGCTACCGCCTGACTGAGCTCGTGCGTTTCAAGGCTTTCCTGAAGAAGGCTGACGCCTGATGTTCGGTTTCTGGAAGACCTGGAAGGCCCTGGAAGCCCGGGGCATCATGGGCATCAATCGGCGTAACGCCGACTACGTGCTCAAGTACAACAAGCGCAACCTGTACCCGATCGTCGATGACAAGATCATCACCAAGGAACGCGCGATCAAGGCCGGCATTCACGTGCCGGAACTGTATGGCGTGATTTCCACGGAGAAGGAAATCGACAAGCTCGGCGAGATCATCGGCGGGCGCAACGACTTCGTGATCAAGCCGGCCCAGGGCGCCGGCGGTGACGGCATCATCGTGGTCGCCGACCGTTTCGAGGGCCGCTATCGCACGGTATCGGGCAAGATCATTGCCCACGAAGAGCTGGAACATCATATCTCCAGCATCCTCACCGGCCTGTATTCGCTGGGCGGCCACCGCGACCGGGCGCTGATCGAATATCGGGTGACCCCGGACCAGATCTTCAAGAGCATCAGCTACGAAGGCGTGCCGGACATCCGCATCATCGTGCTAATGGGTTACCCGGTGATGGCGATGCTGCGGCTGCCGACCCGTCAATCCGGCGGCAAGGCCAACCTGCACCAGGGCGCCATCGGCGTCGGCGTCGACCTGGCCACCGGCCTGACCCTGCGCGGCACCTGGCTGAACAACATCATCACCAAACACCCGGACACCACCAACGCGGTGGACGGCGTGCAACTGCCCTACTGGGACGGTTTCATGAGGCTCGCCGCCGGTTGCTATGAGCTGTGTGGTTTGGGTTACATCGGCGTGGACATGGTGCTGGACCAGGAGAAAGGCCCGCTGATTCTGGAGCTGAATGCAAGGCCGGGGCTGAATATCCAGATTGCCAATGATTGCGGGCTGACGTTGCGCACCCATGCGGTGGAAGCGCATCTGGAAGACCTCAAGGCGCGCGGGGTGACAGAGTCGGTTGAAGAGCGGGTGGCGTTTGCTCAGGAGTTGTTTGGGCATATTCCGGCGGTTGAGGGCTGACTTCCCTTTCATGATCGTTCCCACGCTCCGCGTGGGAATGCATACCGTGACGCTCCGCGTCACAGTGGACGCGGAGCGTCCATGGCGGCGTTACCACGCAGAGCGTGGGAACGATCAAGTCGCGTGATCCTGCCGCCAATCTGCCAATCCCCGACATCCCCTCTAGGAGCAATTCCCGGAGGGGACTACAATCCCCACCCCGCCTCGATGGCCGATCTGCCCCGCCCATGTTGACCTGTTCCGTACACCCGCTGCCCTACCGTGCCAACCCCGCCGACTATTTCGCGGCCGTCCGCCATGCGCCCGGCGCCGTGCTGCTCGACAGTGGCCGGCCGAGTGCCGACCGTGGCCGTTATGACCTGCTCAGCGCCTGGCCGCTGGAACAGCTGGCGGTGTTGCCGGACGAGCGCGGGGAAGATTTCCTGCAACGTCTGCGGGACAATCTGACCCGCTTGGGCGACGCGCAATTGCCCGACGGGTACGAGTTGCCCTTCGCCGGTGGCCTGATCGGTTACCTGAGCTACGACTTCGGTCGGCATCTGGAAAATCTGCCAAGTCAGGCCCGGGATGATCTGCAATTGCCCGATGCGCGTTTTGGTCTGTACAACTGGGCGTTGATCAGCGATCACCAATCGGCAACCAGCCAACTGGTGTTCCACCCCTCGGTCAGCGCCAGCGAGAAACAGCGGTTGATCGATGTATTCAGCCAACCGGTGGGAGCCGAACTGACCCCGTTCAAGCTGAACAGCCCGATGGCAGCAGATCTTTCAGCCGATGAGTACCGTCAGGCCTTCGAACGCATCCAGCATTACATCCAGGCCGGTGACTGCTATCAAGTCAACTTCGCCCAGCGCTTCCGCGCGCCGTGCCAGGGCGATCCATGGCTAGCCTACTGCAAATTGCGCGAAGCCTGCCCGACGCCGTTTTCCGGTTTCCAGAGCCTGCCTGACGGCAACGCGGTACTGAGCCTGTCACCCGAACGTTTCGTCAAAGTCAGCCAGCGTCAGGTGGAAACCCGCCCGATCAAGGGCACCCGCCCCCGTGGCGCGACCCCGGCCGAAGACGCGGCGAACGCCGCCGAACTGCTGGCCAGCCCCAAGGACCGCGCGGAAAACCTGATGATCGTCGACCTGCTGCGCAACGACCTGGGCCGCACTTGCCGCATCGGCTCGGTGCGGGTGCCGGAGTTGTTCAGTCTGGAAAGTTATCCGAACGTGCATCACCTGGTCAGCAGCGTGACCGGTGAACTGGCGGAAGATCGCGACGCTCTGAATCTGATTGCCGGCAGCTTCCCCGGCGGCTCGATCACCGGCGCGCCGAAGATTCGCGCGATGCAGATCATCGACGAACTCGAACCGACCCGACGTGGGTTGTATTGCGGTTCGTTGCTGTATCTGGATGTGCGTGGCGAGATGGACAGTTCCATCGCCATTCGCAGCCTGCTGGTGAAGGATGGACAGGTGTGCTGCTGGGGCGGTGGCGGGATCGTCGCTGACTCGGATTGGGAGGCGGAGTATCAGGAGTCAATTACCAAGGTCAGGGTTCTGCTCGAAACCTTGCAGAACCTTTAACCATTGATCGCTTGATGATCGTTCCCACGCTCCGCGTGGGAACGATCATGTGGTGGCTACAAAGTCAGATCGCGGTTCGAAGCCTTGAGAAACTCCTGCTTTAACTCTTCGAACGTATGCACCGCCGGAAACTGCGGAAACTCGCGAATCACGTTATCCGGCGCATGGAACAGAATCCCCGCATCAGCCTCGCCCAGCATGCTGGTGTCGTTGTAGGAATCCCCCGCCGCAATCACCCGGTAATACAAGCCCTTGAAAGCCAGGACCGACTGACGTTTCGGATCTTTCTGACGCAACTGGTAGCTGGTCACCCGCCCGCTGTCGTCCGTAATCAGTCGATGGCAAAGCAAGGTCGGAAAGCCCAGCTGACGCATCAGCGGCTGGGAAAACTCGTAGAACGTGTCCGACAGAATCACCACCTGAAACCGCTCGCGCAGCCAGTTGACGAACTCCACCGCGCCGTCCAGCGGCTTGAGGGTGGCGATCACTTCCTGGATGTCCGAAAGCTTCAGACCATGCTCGTCGAGGATGCGCAGGCGCTGCTTCATCAGCACGTCGTAGTCGGGAATGTCCCGGGTAGTGGCCTTGAGCGATTCGATTCCGGTTTTTTCGGCGAAGGCGATCCAGATTTCCGGCACCAGCACCCCTTCAAGATCAAGACAGGCAATTTCCACAAGACACTCCCGTTTGTAATGTTTATTGAGTCGAGCGAGCCCGAACTCTAGCGGCTCGACCTGGAGCGCGCAACGCAGAGGCCGCCCCGGCGGGCGTTGCTTTTTGTTAACATCGCCGCCATATAGAGCGCCCAGCGCCACCGACCTGTAGGAAGCCGCCCTGATGAGCCCAACGTTCGACGTCGTGGAACTCGCCACGACCTATGCCAACAAATCCGCGCAGGACATCCTCAAACTCGCGTTCGCCGAGTTCGGCGATGACCTGTGGATATCTTTCAGCGGCGCCGAGGATGTGGTGCTGGTGGACATGGCCTGGAAGCTGAACAAGAACGTCAAGGTGTTCAGTCTCGACACCGGCCGCCTTCATCCGGAAACCTATCGCTTCATCGATCAGGTACGCGAGCACTACAAGATCGACATCGAACTGGTCTCGCCGGACTACACGAAACTTGAACCGTTCGTGAAGGAAAAAGGCCTGTTCAGTTTCTACAAGGACGGCCATGGCGAATGCTGCGGCATCCGCAAGATCGAGCCGCTGCGCCGCAAGCTGTCCGGCGTCAAAGCCTGGGCCACCGGCCAGCGCCGCGATCAAAGCCCTGGCACCCGCAGTGCCGTGGCGGTGATGGAAATCGATACAGCGTTCTCCAACCCGGAGCGCACCCTGTACAAGTTCAACCCGCTGGCGCAGATGACCAGCGAGGAAATCTGGGGCTACATCCGCATGCTGGAGCTGCCGTACAACAGCCTGCATGAGCGCGGTTTCATCAGCATCGGCTGCGAACCGTGCACCCGCCCTGTCCTGCCGAACCAGCACGAACGCGAAGGTCGCTGGTGGTGGGAAGAAGCGACCCAGAAAGAATGCGGGTTGCATGCCGGGAATATCATCAGCAAGGCATAACCCCTGATGCCCCGTGGGAGCAAGTCAGCTCCCACAGTGTTCGCTACCCACCTTGAAAAATGTGTACACACGAATGTCACCATCGGTGCCATTTATGTGTGCACTTTTCGTTTCTGCGCCCTGAAAAGTTACATCAAGCTCCAAAAACACTCCCTCCCGGCGTCCAAAATCCCTCCCGAAAAATAAATACCTGTTCGAACGGTCAATTTATATCGCCCGTATTTCAGCAGCTTAGCGCTCTTCAATAACTTTTCGAAATCAGCGGTGGTTTTCATAGATCGCCGACTGGCACAGATCTGGCTTTAGTGCATACATGTTTTGTATACAAAACCGCAAAACATGAACCCACACTTTCGATCCGCAAGCCTGAAGCGCCCTATCCCGTACAGGCTGCAGATGCCCCGTAACCAGTGATGTTTTCACCGCCGCGACGAAGATCTGCCGAGCCCGAGCGCTCATGCACAGTCATCGCGGCCCGAACATCAGGAGCCTGCCGGAATGCGTACGAGTCTCTCCAATAACAACATCGCGCTGAATCTGCCCGCCTCTTCACCCCTCGACCACAGCGTGCCCGGTGATGGCATCGCCGAACCGCTGCAACTGAGCCCGCGTCTGCACAACAGTGACCTCGCGCCGACCAAGGTCGAAGGACGGCGCTGGGGCAAGTACAGCATCTTTGCCCTGTGGACCAACGATGTGCACAACATCGCCAACTACTCGTTTGCCATCGGTCTGTACGCCCTGGGCCTGGGTGGCTGGCAGATTCTGCTGTCGTTGGGGATCGGCGCGGCGCTGGTGTATTTCTTCATGAACCTGTCCGGTTACATGGGGCAGAAAACCGGCGTGCCGTTTCCGGTGATCAGCCGGATCAGTTTCGGCATTCACGGGGCACAGATTCCTGCATTGATCCGGGCGGTGATCGCCATCGCCTGGTTCGGCATTCAGACGTACCTGGCGTCGGTGGTGTTTCGCGTGTTGCTCACGGCGATCCATCCCGGTTTCGCCGACTACGATCACAACTCGATCCTCGGCCTGTCGAGCCTGGGCTGGGTGTGTTTCGTGGCGATCTGGTTCGTGCAGCTGGCGATCCTCGCCTACGGCATGGAAATGGTCCGCCGCTACGAAGCTTTCGCCGGGCCGGTGATTCTGCTGACCGTTGCCTGCCTCGCCGCGTGGATGTACACCCAGGCCAACGCGACCATCGCCTGGTCGATTCGCGAACCGCTGACCGGCGGCGAGATGTGGCGCAACATTTTTGCCGGCGGCGCCTTGTGGCTGGCGATCTACGGCACGCTGATCCTCAACTTCTGCGACTTCGCCCGCTCTTCGCCGTGCCGCAAGACGATCAAGGTCGGAAACTTCTGGGGCCTGCCGGTCAATATTCTGGTGTTCGCCGGGATCACTGTCCTGCTGTGCGGCGCGCAGTTTCAGATCAACGGCCGGATCATCGAAAGCCCGACCGAGATCATCGCCTCGATCCCCAACACGTTCTTTCTGGTGCTCGGCTGCCTGGCGTTCCTGATCGTCACCGTGGCGGTGAACATCATGGCCAACTTCGTCGCCCCGGCCTTCGTGCTCAGCAACCTGGCGCCTAAATACCTGACCTTCCGCCGCGCCGGGCTGATCAGCGCAACGATTGCCGTACTGATCCTGCCGTGGAACCTCTACAACAGTCCGCTGGTGATCGTGTACTTCCTGTCCGGCCTCGGCGCCCTGCTCGGCCCGTTGTACGGCGTGATCATGGTCGACTACTGGCTGATCCGCAAAGGCCGGATCCACGTGCCGCAGCTGTACAGCGAAAACCCGAACGGCGCGTATTACTACAGCCGCGGGGTCAATCTGCGGGCGGTGGCGGCGTTCATTCCCGCCGCGCTGATCGCGATCGTTCTGGCGCTGGTGCCGGGCTTCCACAGCGTTTCGCCCTTCTCCTGGCTGATCGGCGCCGGCATTGCCGGGATGCTCTATCTGATCATCGCCAAACGCCAGCCGCACTACGCCGATGTCGACGGTGAAGCCATCGCCGTCGACAACGTCAGCCACTGAATCTTTTGGCGGCCCCTCGCGGGGCCGCAGAACCAACCGTAATAAGGACTTCCCATGCGAATTCTCGTGGTCAACGTCAACACCACCGAATCCATCACCCAGGCCATCGCCCGCTCGGCGCAGGCTGTCGCCTCCCCCGGCACCGAGATTGTCGGCCTGACGCCGCACTTCGGCGCCGATTCAGTCGAGGGCAATTTCGAAAGTTACCTGGCCGCCATCGCCGTGATGGACCGGGTGATGTCCTACGACCAGCCGTTCGACGCGGTGATCCAGGCCGGCTACGGCGAACACGGTCGCGAAGGCTTGCAGGAATTGCTCAACGTGCCGGTGGTGGACATCACCGATGCGGCGGCCAGCACCGCGATGTTTCTTGGCCACGCCTATTCGGTGGTCACCACGCTGGATCGCACCGTGCCGCTGATCGAGGATCGGCTGAAACTGTCCGGCCTGTGGGATCGCTGCGCCTCGGTGCGCGCCAGTGGTCTGGCGGTTCTGGAACTGGAACATGAACCGCAGCGCGCTCTGGAAGCCATCGTGCATCAGGCGGAACTGGCGGTGACTCAGGATAAAGCCGAAGTGATCTGCCTTGGTTGCGGCGGCATGGCCGGACTCGACGAGAAGATCCGTCAGCGCACCGGAGTGCCGGTGGTGGACGGCGTCACAGCGGCCGTGACCATCGCCGAATCGCTGGTGCGACTGGGCCTGTCGACGTCCAAGGTGCGGACTTACGCGACGCCACGGCCGAAAACCATCATCGGCTGGCCAGCACGTTTTGCGCGTTGAACCGTTCAGCGAGGCCCAGGGTTGAAAACTGCTCGATGACAAAATCTACGAACGCCCGGGTCTTGCCCGGCAGCAATTTGTGTTCGGCGTAATAGATGGAGATGTTGCCGTCGTCGACGTACCAGTCGGGCAAGACTCGCTGCAAAGTCCCCGCCTCCAGGTAGCCGACCGCGAACGGCATGCTCACCAACGCAATCCCCAACCCCTGCGCCGCCGTGGCGCAGGCGGCTTCGGAATCGCTCATGGTCATTCGGGCCTTGAGGGTCAGCGGGCTGTGTTGCCGGGTGCGATGCGTCAACTGCCAGGAGCGCACGCGACCGGTCTGTGGTGAGCGGATCAGGATGCCGTCGTGCAGCTTGAGGTCGTCTGGCTCGCTGATCGGCGCGTGCCGATCCAGATAATCCGCAGAAGCCACCAACACCCGATGCGCTGGCGTCAGCCTGCGCGCCACTACGCCCTGGGGCAGTTCGAAGCCGCCGCCAATCGCCGCATCGAAACCTTGGCCGATCAGATCGACCTGGCGGTTATCGAAGTGCCAGTCCGGGTTGATCGCCGGAAACCTTGTCAGGAATTCCCCCAGCAACGGCACGATGTACAAACGGCCGAACACCGTGCCCATGCTGACTTTCAGCGTACCGGCCGGTTGGCCGCTGGCACTGGCCAGATTGTTCACAGCGTTCTGGATGGTGGTCAGGCTGCCGCTGACCTCACTCAGAAACAATTGCCCCGCTTCCGTCAGGGTCAACCGACGGGTGCTACGCTGGAACAGCCTCACGCCGAGGCGCGCTTCCAGTTTCGCCACGCTTTTTCCCACAGCGGCCGGTGTCAGGCTCAGGCGTCGCGCGGCCTCGGCAAAGCTGCCGACTTCGGCGCTACGCACGAAGCATTCGATACTGCTGAAGGTTTCTATGGCCACCACTCTAAACTTTTGGTTTACACAGACTATAGCAACCACGGTCTACCCGCCTATTGGCGAGGGGCAGATACTCGACACCACACCAAGGCAGCCTGCCTTGAAACTTCTGGAGATCGAACATGACCACTCAACACCTCAGCGGTAAAGTCGCTCTGATTCAAGGCGGCTCTCGCGGCATCGGTGCCGCCATCGTCAAACGCCTGGCCGCTGAAGGCGCCGCGGTTGCCTTTACCTACGTCAGCTCAGCCGCGAAGGCTGAAGAACTGCAAAACAGCATCACCGCCACCGGCGGCAAAGCCCTGGCGATCAAGGCTGACAGCGCCGACGCCAGCGCCATCCGCAACGCGGTGAACGCCACTGTCGAAACCTTTGGCCGCCTCGACATTCTGGTCAACAACGCCGGCGTGCTGGCCGTCGCGCCGCTGGAAGACTTCAAACTGGAAGACTTCGACCAGACCCTGGCAATCAACGTGCGCAGCGTGTTCATTGCCAGCCAGGAAGCCGCCAAACACATGGGTGAAGGCTCGCGCATCATCAACATCGGCAGCACCAACGCCGACCGCATGCCCTTCGCCGGTGGCGGCGTGTATGCGATGAGCAAGTCCGCACTGGTCGGCCTGACCAAAGGCCTGGCCCGCGACCTCGGCCCACGCGGCATCACCATCAACAACGTGCAGCCCGGCCCGGTCGATACCGACATGAACCCGGCTCACGGCGAGTTCGCCGACAGCCTGATCCCGCTGATGGCGGTGGGTCGCTACGGTAAAGCCGAGGAAATCGCCAGCTTCGTCGCCTACCTCGCGAGCCCGGAGGCCGGTTACATCACCGGTGCCAGCCTGACCATCGACGGTGGTTTCGGCGCCTGATTGATCAGATAGTCGATAACGAAAAACGCCGCCCCTCCTTTAACAGAGGGGCGGCGTTTTTTTGTCTGCGGTTTGATCAGGCCCAGTCGAGCGCCGGCAATCCGCATGCACTCGGCGTGAACGCTTTCAACGTACGAAGAATCCCGTCGGCGTGTGCATATTTTTCATCGGCCATCGCGGCATCGGGAATGGCGATGGCAGTCATGCCGGCTGCTTTCGCCGCCGTCACACCGAATGGAGAGTCTTCGAACACGAGGCAATCTTCCGGCGCTACACCCAAGCGGCGCGCGGCGGTGAGGAAGATGTCCGGTGCCGGTTTGGCCGCGCCGACTTCCGAGTCGTCAGCGGTGACGATGAAGTCGAACAGTGCAAACCAGTCGCGGTGCAAGGTGGTTTTCTGACCGAACGACTGACGCGACGAACTGGTGCCGACCGCAATCGGAATGTTGTGCGCCTTGAGGTGGCGGATCAGCTCCTCGGCGCCCGGCATCGCTTGCGCGGTGGGAAAACGCTCGCGCATCAGCGGCTCGCGGATCACCAGAAATTCTTCGGCAGTGATCGGCAGGTCCAGCGCTTCAACCACATAACGCGCCAGATCGCCGGCGCCACGGCCGATGATGTTCTGCTTGATGCTCCAGTCGAAAGTGCGGCCATAACGCTCGGCAATCAGCGAGGTGACCTCGGTGTAGATGCCCTCGGTGTCCAGCAGCAAACCGTCCATATCGAAAATCACGGCCTTGATCGGGCCGAACGCCTTCAGCGGTGCATTCATCATCGGATCCGTTATCAAAGACATCCCGGGCGGCGTGGATAGCGCCGCTGCTCGGATCTGATTAAAGGGTTCAGCAGCATAACGAGCGCGCCCGAGTTTGGGCAACGGGCAATGTTGGTTGTCCGCCGAACGCCCTCCCGCAGATTTAGAGAATCGCCCTACAGACATCGCCTACTCGGCTGACTTCTTTCCTGTTTGATCCCCCGCAAAGTTTCGCGCCATTCCCCTGATGCGCGCGAGTGACTGCGAATGCTTCCATCTGACCAACTCCTGAAACTGAACAACAGCATTGGTTTGCTGGTGGTCGCTGCGCTGAACCCTGATCAGCCCGACGTCGAAAAGCTGTTTAAGGAGTTTCGCCTCTGTCTCAACAACTATGACGCCTGGGCCGAGCAGTTCTGGACTGGCACCGCGCTGGGTGTCGAGCAAGTGTTCCAGGTCGGCAACGATGTCCGGCTCAGTGCACCGGTTGGCAGCCGCAAACCCATCAGTTCCTCCGTGGCCATGTGTTCCGCCAGCGGCTCCCTGACACTGGTGCACATGTTCGAAGCCGCACGGTTTGTGCCGATCGGTGATACGCCGGTGATCCTTGAACCGGTCATTTCCGATGTCGACGGTGTTCTGGGTTTCGGCGATCCGCTGCGCTACACCATCGGCCCCAGCGGCATTCTCAAGGTCGACGACTGCGACCGGGGCCAGCGTTATCGCATCACCTTCTTTCCCGATGTTTCCACCGACCACGTTAAAGCCTTGTATGCCTCCTACCAGGGCTTGATCGATGGTCTGGAGAAATGGCTGCGTGCGGAATGGACGGAGCTCCACCCGCAATGGACCGAGTTTTCCAGTGCCGGCTTCCTGGAGCGTTTCGGCCAACTGCAAGAGGCTGACTGGCACGGTTTCGAATCTGCGCTGAATGGCGTCTGGGATGACGTGAAGCAGCTGTTTGCCCTGCTCGCCGATTTGCAGGCCAACAGCGAAAAGCTTCTGCAGTACCTGTCCAGCGCTGAACTGGATGCCTTGCTCGAGGCGTCCAGCGAAGCCATTGCCAATGGCCTGCTGATGCTCGGCGATGAGCCGTTGCTGTTCATTTATCTGGCGGCCTTTACCAGTTGGCTGAAAATGTTGCCGCCGCAGTATCTGGCCGAGGTAGTGGCTGAGGTTCGGGCCGAGCTGCTGGTCAGTTTTCTGCTGATGTGTGTGTCGGGTGGCATGGGTGTGCCGCTGCGGTTGAGCACCAAGGTACTGGGCAAGATCAAGTCGCCGCGTGCGCGGGAATGGCTGGCGGCTTCGGCGTTGCGGCTGGCAGCGGTGACCTCGGCGCCTGACCTGACCCGGCATGCGAGCGCTTTGAAACCGCTGATGGTCAATGCAGGTCCGGCACCGTTGCGGCCGACACCGGCCATTCCGCTGGAGGTTCGCACGGGGGATGCGCTGGTGCTGACAGTGCCTAATCCGGCGGCCGTTGCGCGTGACAAGGCCCACGGCATGACGCGAATGGAACGGCATGAGTCTCGGGATGAGGCTTCGGATCAGGCGAAAAATCCCAACGGTGACAGTGCCGATTGTGCGCCGCTGACCTGTACCAATGGGTGTCCGGTGTCGATGGTCACCGGTGAGGAATTGCTGACCCTGACTGACGGTGTGCTTGATGGACTGCTGCCGTTCGAATTCAGTCGGTTGTACCGCAGCAGTGCGGCTGAGATCGATGTTGGGTTGGGGTTTGGCTGGAGCCATTCGCTGGCGCATCGGCTGGAGGCTGATGGCGCTGCGGTGGTCTGGGTTGACCATGAGAACCGGCGGACGCGGTTTCCGTTGCCGAGCGTTGAGCGGCCGGCGATTCACAACAGCCTTTCGCGGGCGGCGATCTTTCTCGGGGATGAGCCGGAGGAGCTGATTGTTGCGCTGGCGGGTGAGGCGGCGCGGTTTTATCACTTTCGGGCTGGGCGCCTGACGGCTGTCAGCGATGCCTACGGTAACCGGTTGCGTATTACGCGGGATCGTCTGGATCGCGTTGAGCGCCTCGACAACGGCGCTGGACGTTCCTTGTTGCTGCGCTATGAGCGGGCGCATCTGGTCGCGGTCGATTATCAGGTTTTTCGGGAGTCTGCCTGGCGCACCGAGCAGACGCTGGCCAGTTATCGCTTTGATGCCCGTCATCGACTGATCGAGGCGGCGAACGCGGTCGGCGAAAGCGAGCGTTACGACTACGACGATCAGCACGTCATCCTGCAACGGCAACTGAGCGGCGGCGCGAGTTTCTTCTGGGAGTGGGAGCGTTCCGGCAAGGCGGCGCGTTGCGTGCGGCATTGGGCGTCGTTTTCGCAGATGGACACGCGCTACGTCTGGGATGACGCCGGCCGTGTCACCGTGCATTACGTCGATGGGACTGAAGAGGCTTACGTCCACGACGACACGGCGCGATTGGTGCGTCAGGTCGCGGCGGACGGTGGCGAACAGCTCAAGGCTTACGATTCGGCGGGCCGGCTGGTTGCCGAGCAGGATGCGCTGGGGGCGGTTACCGAGTACCGCTATGACGACGCCGGTCGGCTGATCGCGCTGATTCCGCCGGACGATGCGCCGACGTCCTACGAGTACCGCAACGGTTTCCTGCACAGCCGTTCGCGTGGCGATGCGGTGTGGACGTACCGGCGCAATCCCCAGGGTGACATCACCGAAACGGTCGATCCCGACGGCCATGTCACCCATTACCACTACGACGCGCAGGGGCGGTTGCTGTCGATCCGTTATCCGGATTCGGGTCGGCACGTGTTCGTGTGGAACGACCTCGGACAACTGGTCGAGGAAAGTCTGCCGGACGGTGGGGTTCGGAAGTTTTCCTACGATGCTTTGGGGCGGCGGATTACTGCGCAGGATGAACACGGTGCGGTCACTCGCCAGGCGTGGGACGCCGTTGGCCGGCTGATCCAGACCACCTCGCCGAATGGCGCCACTCGAGCCTTCAGTTACAGCGCCTACGGCCAGATCACCGCCGAACGCGATGAGCTGGGGCGCATCACCCGATACGAGTATGACGACGACCTGCACCTCGTCAGCCGCCGGATCAACCCCGACGGCACGCGCCTGCAATACCGCTACGACCATGCGCAGCTGCTGCTCACGGAAATCGAGAACGAGTCCGGCGAAAAGTACCTTCTGGACTACACGCCCACCGGACTGATCCGACAGGAAACCGGTTTCGATGGTCGGCGCACCGCCTACGCCTACGACCGCAACGGTCATCTGCTGGAAAAGACCGAGTTCGGCGATGACGGCTCGACGCTGGTCACCGGCTATCAACGTGATGCTGCTGGGCGTCTGCTGCTCAAAACCCTGCCCGACGGGGTCGAGGTCAGCTACCGCTATGACCGTCTCGGTCGACTGGTCGGCGTCGATGATGGCCAGGATCACCCACTGGCCTTTGAATACGACCTGCAGGACCGGCTGGTGCGCGAGCATCAGGGCTGGGGCACCCTGCGTTACACCTACGACGCCTGCGGCCAGCTCACTCGCATGCGTCTGCCGGACAACAGCAAGCTCGACTACCACTACGCCAAGGGCGGCGCGCTGACCGCAATCGACCTCAACGGCGCCTTGCTCACCCGCCACGTCTACCAGAACGGCCGCGAACAGCAACGCCAGCAAGGCCTGCTGCTCAGCGAATACGCCTACGACGAGCAGGGCCGCTTACGCGCCCACGCCGTAGGTCATCAACGCAGTGCACTGTACCGCCGCGACTTTGCCTACAGCGCCAACGGCAACCTCGAACACATCGCCGACACCCGCCACGGCCAGCGCAGCTACCAGTACGACACCCTCGACCGGCTGATCCGCGTGCGCCACACCCGCGATGACCTGCCGGAAAACTTCGCCCACGACCCGGCCGGCAACCTGCTGATGCAGGATCGCCCCGGTCCGACACAGATCAAAGGCAACCGCCTGCGGATGCAGGGCGACCGCCATTACGACTACGACGCCTTCGGCAACTTGATCTGCGAACGCCGCGGCCGCGCGCAAACCCTCGTCACCGAATACCGCTACGACAGCCAGCACCGCCTGATCGGCCTCACGCGCCCCGACGGCACCAGCGCCACCTACCAATACGACGCCTTTGGCCGGCGCATCCGCAAAACCGTCAACGGCCAGACCACCGAGTTCTTCTGGCAAGGCGACCATCTGATCGCCGAAAGCAGCAAAGAACAGCACCGCAGCTTCATCTACGAACCCGGCACCTTCCGCCCCTTGGCCATGCTCGACGGCAAAGGCCCGAAACGCGCCTGCCCGTTCTACTACCAGCTCGACCACCTCGGCACCCCGCAAGAGTTGACCGACTACAGCGGTGAGATCGTCTGGTCCGCCAAATACAGCGCCTACGGCAAAGTCACCTCACTGGAACTGGCGACCGAAGACTATCTGAACCAGCCACTGCGCTTTCAGGGGCAGTACTTCGATGACGAAAGCGGGCTGCATTACAACCGGCACCGGTACTACGACCCGGACGTGGGACGGTATCTGACGCCGGATCCGGTGAAGCTGGCGGGCGGGCTGAATCAGTACAGGTACGTGCCGAATCCCACGGGGTGGGTGGATCCGTTGGGGTTGACGTCCAATTGTCCGCCGCCCAATAAGCCGGATTGTTCGGTTCCGGACGAAACTGGCGGCTCTTTTGTCGACAACGAAGAGCCGGTAGCTCCAAAGCCAAAAACTCGCCCTTATAATTTTGGTGATGAAGGAACCTTGGTTACGCATTACAAAAAACATGGTGCGGCATTCAATGCAACGAGCAAAGATGAGTATTTATCCGTCGCTCGTGACGTTGCCAAACTAGGAACCCACGTTCGATATGTATACAAAGAAGAAATGCGGTCAGGATTTTTTATGTTGATGGGTACGACCAAAAAAGGTGAGGCAAAATTTGCATTTGTTGGCACGAACAACAACCAAGAGATAACAACCTTTCATACCAAAAGCGGAAAAGAGTTCTGGAAAACGATCAACGGAAACTCAAAAAACAAAGAGATCACTCCCGAAAATGATTAAAAAATATGCTGCAACCGTAATTGAGATCGATGACATCGTTGAAGAGTTTGTCGTCCTACTCATCAACAACGTTGAAGTCAGGTGCTTTATAAGCTACTGCCCACACCGAATTCGAATCGGAGAACAACATAGTGTCGAACTAGAAATTGTATTGCCTGATGAGAACTACGCTGAAACTTCAAAAGAGAAGCGAATGGGTGTTGAAACAATTGATGACAGCTTTTCGTGCATTCTTTACGGTTACCTCAATGGCAGCATTCTTGAGTCCTTCGTTAGCTTCTATGAGCAAGAAATCCATTACGAATATCCACACTTGAATGAACGATACGTAAAAATCATCGTAGAAAGAATTAACGTTTTTTTCGAGTAAGCCACAGGCACCCGATGAAATGAGAAAGCCTGAATAAAAATACGCTAAACGTTGACATCCTCCGGCGGCAAATCATCACGCCCCAGTGAGTCAGTAGGCGAAGGCAACGGATACTCAAGCGTATCCTCTTCATCAGTCTCAATTAACGGAACCGTCGCATCATCCATCAACGATCCCGGATCTTCATTCCCCGGATCATTGATAAACGGCAATCCGCTGGGGCCTTTTTCTTCCTTGCCTTCGGTTTCGGGAGTCATGGCGCACCTCGTCAATCGCATTCATATAGGACGTTCGAAAAGTATGGTCGCGAATCGTTCCTGCGCATGACGCGCAGCCGCAAAAAACCCGGCATAAAGCCGGGTTTCCGTAGAACCGGTTACTCAACGATGACGGTTCTTGTGTTTGTTCTTGTGCTTGTGGCCGCCCCCGGAGTGCGACTTGCCGCCATCGTCACCCAGGTTGTTGCCGACCGCGCCACCCGCCGCGCCGCCCAAGCCTGCGCCGATGGTCGAACCGGTGGAGCCGCCGAGGCTGTTGCCGATCACTGAACCGCCAGCGGCACCGAGGCCACCGCCAATGGCGGCTTCCGTGCGATTGCGCTTGTTCGCTCCGACGGCACTGCCAGCTGCACCACCAACACCAGCGCCCACCGCAGCACCGGTGCTGCCGCCGAGTTGGCCGCCGACCACATTGCCCAACGCGCCACCCAATCCACCACCCACGGCGGCCGTGCCATCACCGGCGGCCATGGCGCCTTGGGCCACGAACAATCCCAAAACCAATGCGGATAATGTCAATCGCATACAGACCTCACAGGTCCCGAGTCGGGACGGTTCGCCCGCGGAGGGGGCTATGTGGCATTGGAGGCGAATTCGGGAAAAACGTTCAGCAACGAAAAGGCCCGGCATCAAGCCGGGCCTTTTCAGTCACGCGTTGGCAATCAGTGACGCTTGTGACCCTTGGACAGGTTGCTGCCCACCGCGCCACCGGCTGCGCCGCCCAGGCCAGCACCGATGGTAGCGCCAGTCTTGCCGCCCAGGCTGTTACCGATCACCGAACCACCTGCCGCGCCGACGCCACCGCCGATGGCCGCTTTAGTGCGAGCACCTTTCTTGGCAGCCAATGCGCTGCCGGCCGCGCCAGCTACGCCAGCACCAATCGCTGCACCGGTGCTGCCGCCCATTTTCTGGCCAACCACGTTACCCAGCGCACCGCCCAGGCCGCCGCCCAGTGCGGCGGTACCGTCGCCAGCCATTGCACCTTGAGCAACCAGAAGCCCCAGAACCAGAGCAGGCAGAGTTAAACGCATGACGAAAAACCTCAACAGAAGGAATAAAAAAGGGCGCAGATTGAATGCTGTTGTCGCGGCAATGTCCAGCGTTGCAGCGCACTTGGCGCCGATTGGACAGCGAATACGGAAAAGGTTTTATGACGGGCAAAAAAAAGCCCGCTGGGGAGACGGGCTGGAGACTTGCTTTCTAACGGATGGCTTCACCCTACTCAGCCGGGTGTGAAAAGTTTGTGAAAGAAACCGGACGAATCTGCAATTTCTGTAGGACGCTTCTCAAAAAATAGAAACAAAAAACCCCGCTCAATGGCGGGGCTGTGTGGCATCCGGATTACTTCCTGGAACGTGTCGTCACCTTGGGCAGAAATTTTGCTTTAGGCCCCTTGGGTGCTGCCGACTTGATCTTGCCGGTCTGCACCGGGTCCTCGCCAAATCCGGCCTGATACTCCGTCTGGCCACAGCGTACGCAATTGTTGAATGGAAATTCAGCCCCGTCGTCTTCGATGTACGGATCAGTCATCTCTTCACCCCTTTTCAAATGCGGGCCGACACCGGCAAACCCTTTCGCCTGAAAAAATATCGACCTCCAAGGCTTTTGAGACTAGCCGGTCATTCCTGGACTTGTGATTCAGACCGCCCGAAGCCCGACGAATGGCCTACGGAAATTAAACACATTGAGGAACCGTTGGTCCCACGCAGCTAAAGATTTGCGGCGACCGGCCGCTGCCCTTTTTCCTACGCAATGAATCTCAAGGAGAGAACATGGAAATCAAAGGATTCCCGACACTGCCTGTTGTAAAGCTCACGGATGAACAGATCGCCGCCGGCAAGGCCGGGGCGGAGAAACTCAAGGAAAAGATCGCTTCGGGTGAAATCGTCATCAAGCAGCCGACCGGACCGAGTCCGTTGCAGCCTGGCGTGATCTACCACCCAGACCCGGCCCAGCCAGTTCAACCAGGCGATACCCCGCCTCTCGTCGCGATCGACACCCCACTGACCTACGACTCGAAAGGCACCATCCTGCTCAAACCGCAGGGCTGATTGTCAGCAAGAAGCCCATTCCGTTGAATGGGCTTTCAACAAGCGTCAGCGCAACTTGACCGCCGTACCGGTCGCAAACACCACAACCATGCCACCCTTCCCTGCCGGCATGCTGATCTCGAAATCCACCCCGACCACCGCATCCGCCTGCAAGGCCCGCGCACGCTCCCTGATCTCGTCAGTCGCCTGAACCCGCGCCTCCTTCAACGCCCGCTCCAGTGTCTGCGAACGCCCGCCAAAAAAGTCCCGCATCCCGGCAAACATATCGCGAATCACATTCACGCCCTGCACCGACTCGGCACTGACGATGTCCAGATACGCCGTAATCTGCCGGCCTTCGATGGAATGGGTGGTGGAAATGATCATGGAGGTCGTCCTTTTACATGCCGGATAAAACCGCGATTGTAATGCCCTGGCAAAAAGAAGCCGAACCGATCTCTGTGACCAAAAAAATCCGGACGCCAGAATGCACAAAACCCCTGGTTTCTTTCGAAACCAGGGGTTTTGTTTACATCGAATTTGGCGGTGAAGGAGAGATTCGAAACTATCCGTTTACGGTTTTCGGAGCCCCCCCCCTGTTTATAAGGGTTTCAGAGCAGCGAGATTTTCAATCTCAGTCCCATGCTAGTCCAATGGGTTTTGCGCGCCTAGATACAGAACGGGGTCGCGAAGGACATTTCAACGCTTCATGTTGACTCATGGGAAAAAGGTAATTTTGGTAATAAGCGGTGCGAGATTCGATGCAGGCCTCTAAATTCGGCACGTTCAGCGATTTGCATAAAGGTAATAATTAGGTAAGCAAATGGTTAGAAAATTATCTTCTATGTGAGTAATACCCCTAGGCCACGAAACCTAATGAAATAAGGCCATTCAGAAAATATTACCTTGTCCCTTACCTAAGATTACCCCTTGAGATAACAACGCAAAGCCAAGCGCTGCGAGGGCTGCAGCCGTTTCTAACGCTTGCTTACCAAAATTACCTTTTTTCCAGCCCACGTCTGAAAAAATAGCCAAGACGACGTTCCGTTTCTACGTTTTTCGCGTCATGCAAAATGGCACTGTATAGGAAGGAAATTCTTGGAGACGTTGTGCAGTACCTCAAAATATCAGAGAGCCAAGCAGCGCCGGCCTTACAGCCATTTTTGCTAGTGGACTGAGCGGTGCCGGACTCGCAGCTGATTCGAACAGCTCCGAAAACGAAAACGCCCTTTCCGGTGAGTTCTCAAGGCTATAGCGCCTGCAGGCTGGGTACCACACTCCCCTGACTATCTCGTCGACGGTCCGTAACGCTGTGCAACGCATCTGCACTTTTTTGCAAAACTTTGATTGCATCCAATTTCTACAATGCCCTCATCCCCCGCAGCAGGCCTAGGCGAAGTGGGGGTTTGCACCGTTCCAGCCTTGCACAAAAAGGGACACAAAGCCCGTCGGCGGGAGGGGGATAAGCGCTTTTTCGACATGTTTTTTCTGGATGTAGGCCGATCTCGACCAAATGGTTGACGGCTGAGTCCTGTAAAGCAGTAGGTGGCTCATTTCCAACTCCGCTTAAGGAATGCATGGGTAGGTATCACACATGAAGCTAAAGAAACGAAATAGTATTTTTCGGAGAGTCAGTGAAAATAATTGTTTCGTCCGGAGCTATTCTTTAGGATATGGAAAATTTTTCTTGCAAAAAAACAACTGCATGACCGACAAGAGCAAATTTTTGTTATAAATATCAACCGATTTTCTGTTAAACACGGACTTATCTGAGAAAGCTTAATTTATAAAAGGAAGTAGCATGGCATCTCACAAAGGTCTTATGGAGCCACATGTTCTTTTAGCATCAAGCAATCCTATTCGACTTATAAAAAATCTTACATATATACTCTCAGCCGATCAAATACAAAAAATCGAAGACGAAGTAAATAGAAACGTCCTATCACTATATACACTTGGCTTCTCTCACTATACTTTTGCAATGAATATTAGCAATGATGAATGGCGCCAAGTTATTTCCAGACTCTACTATGCAGCCTACAATGTTAAACGGGCTGTCTCGTTGCGCTGTGATGGAGCGTATTCAACGGAATCATCTGATCATTCAAAAATTGAATTTTTGCCTTCCACTTTGGAAAATGCTGAAGCATATAAGCTAAGACTAAAAAACCTTCGCGACGATCGAAATTTAGCAGATTACAGCCACTCAGCGGTTGAGGAAGATTTGCTACATCCAGTGGAATCAGCGAGAAGAATGGTTACTGATTTCATTAACGACGCAAAGAAATTTTTAATTGCTAACGGGGTTGAAATATGAGCGATCTAAAAGAAGGCATGAGTCCATACATAGAGGATATAGTTTCGAAGTTAAGCTTTAAAATAAACGGCGCGAGACTATCACATCACATTAAATCACGACCAGATGGTGACTATTTGGTTTTCGAGGTTGCAAAACCCACTGGAATGTTTTTCTCGAACATCAACGAACTTAATGACAATCTGCCGATAGACAACCCTTTTAAAGATAAGATCTCTCTTCAGGAACGAAAAAAAAAGCCGTCAGCTGTTTTTGAAATGCCAGAGATAAATATATTAAGAAGTGAGCTGGTGCAAAGTTTGACCGTGCAGCGCAGCACTTTCAAAGAGGATTTTTTCAATCGTTACACACGCTCCGTGTCCAATTATGAGGCTATAATTTTAACTAACGCAAACTTTATTGCTTATGGCCGACGGGGAGCTGGAAAGTCAAGTCTACTAGCGTACGCATTGCACAAGATGATCGACTCGTCCATGCCGGTGGCATGGGTGGCAATGCAGACTTATAGCTCTAGAGATGATACCCAAGCTATATGCAGTGTATTTTCCGAGATATTCGCCGAACTCGGAAAATACAGCCATAACGGTTCTGAATTAAAGGATTTGGAAGAATCTTTAGGAAAAATGGGAGAGGAGGATGTATCGGACGGGCTAGATAAGAAACTAGCTCGAATGGTTCCAAGAATTCGAAAAGTTCTTAGTACTGTTTCAAGCACCGACAAGCCCCTCACCATCTTCCTTGATGATTTACACCTCCTGGATGCATCCTTACAACCTAAGCTACTTGCCACACTTTACTCATTAACCCGGGACAATAATATTTATATAAAATTGTCGGGAATAGAGCCCTTAACAAAGCTATGGGACACCGAAGCCAATATCGGCTTACAATCGCCGGGCGACATCCAAGAGCTGAGACTAGACTACAACCTCACGATACCCGAGCAATCTAAAGAGCATATTAAAGAAATCTTAGATGCCCACGTGAAGTACTGCGGACTACCTGGAGTCTCATATATAATTGAGGACGCAGCCGTATCTAGACTTGTTTTATCAGCTGCCGCTGTCCCAAGAGATGCGCTTAGTCTTTTCGCTCAAGCCATACACAAATCTACGATGAAAAAACAAAAGCTTGTTTCCATAACAAGCATTAACTCAGCAGCCTCTGAAAACATTGAAAGCAAGCTTAAGGATCTTGAGCTTGATGCAGGACTGGAAAAAGGCGAAGTTTGGGGATTACTTGAGCGCGTCAAAAACTTCTGTATTGTTGAGCAGCGAAAAAATGCTTTTCTTGTGCGCATTGATCACTCCAGCCGTGGATACTCTCTAGTACAAAAGCTGGCTGCATTGCGCTTCGCGCATGTCTTGCATGAAGGGATCACCCCGCATAAAGCTGGTGAGCGATATATCGCATTAATGTTGGATTTTGGTTTCTATGTAGGAATACGTGCAGCTCGCAGCGTAGAGCTATTTTTAGAGGAACCAAGGGACTTGTCAGCAAGAGAGTTGCGTAGGCTTCCAATTTTCAACCCTGAATAATAATTCATGAATTGTTTTTTTAATTGATAAAGCCCCCAGTAAGACTTTGTACTGGGGTATTTTTTCGGCTAACAAATCGAAAATTTGATCGATCTATACTTCGCCGCGCAGCCTAACGCGAGAAAATCCTTCTACGATCGCAACAAAACAGTAATAGGTTTTTTTGATTTATCTGCGTCAATTGAAGTTCCCTATGGCAATTCAGTAATTACTTTTAATTTCGCACCGAACTGAGCAGCGATGAGCGCTGCGCCTGTGAAGGCGTCAGCATTCACAGGTGGAGGTGTTGGACCATGAGTGTGTACAACAAGCTGAGAATTCATCTGCTCCAGTAAATCCAGAATATCGCGCTTACTCCACGCGTAGCGTCAATCGACTGGATCGCCGAACAGGTTGACCAAACTAAACATGATCCGCCAACACTATGGAACTTGGATCAACGAAGACAGATCCGACGTGGTAGGGATGTTGCAGCTAGCTTTGGGAATTTAGAGCGAAAAGTCATAAGAAAACATAGCTACCAAGCGTACTGGTAGCTATACAGTTTTCAACTCAAGAAACACCTCTTCCCTCTTTTGATTGATAGGCACTCATAACGTCGTCCAATATCCTGCGAAAAGCCTCGTCAACCTCACTAACAGGAAATATGTCAAGGTCGCCCAAAGTATCTTCGTAGAGATTTTTGCCCCCTAATTCGACGGCCCTGCCCAGCTGCCACTTAAGATCTGACTCAGGCAAACCTAACAGATGCTTACAATATGCGAGATTTCCAAAAATATTCGGATTAGTTGGATTAAGTTCTACTCCCTCTTCGAAAAGCGTACGAGCGTTTGCCAGAGTAGTATTTCGACTCTCTTCGTCGAGCCAACCTTCCTTCGCCAGACATAACAAACTAAAACCCTTGCTATTTAATGCAAGACTAATATAGCGTTTAGTTCTAGTCGTTTTTTTCTCCCCGAACTCCGAAACCATTTTCTCAAAACGCGCATCAAACTCTTCGTAACGCCTTAGTCTGGCAAGTGTCCTTAGCGCGCTGACAGTTATATTCAACAACATCTGATGCAAATCATCAGACCCTTTGCCGCTATACTCTTTCAAAATTCCATCATAAATCTTGAGCGGCTCCTCGCACTCACCCTTGCGTTCCAGAGCAACAGCCCTATTCCCCAACGACTCAACAATAAGCTCCTTCGACAATGAACTACCCGCACGCGAGATCTTATCTAGTATCAAGTTGTAGACTTCTAAAGAAAGATCGTATTCATTCTTCGCTGCCAAGCTAAGTGCTTTTCCATTAAGGGCCTGTATTTCGATGGCCTTAGAGTTTTCCGAGTTCTGCTGGCTGTTGCGTTCGAGTATGTCATCAAACACTGATATCGCTTCATCATGACGAGCTAACAGATCGAGAGCGCGACCGACGTTTAGCAAAGCTTGATAGCTTGCATCTGAAGTTGCTGTGTGATGATAAGCAGCTGCGCGCCAGAATTGAATTGCACTTTCTATGTCACCATTCCTGAAAGAGTCGAATGCTCTGAAGTTATAGTCATTGAAATCAAACTTACTCTCAGGCTTGTCCTTTGTAGCCATAGCTACTTGAGCTAATGCTTCAGAGATCTTATCAGATAGAGGTTGAGCTCGACTGCTATTTCCATCAGTGCTTTTTTCCCCCTCGACATTTGGAGATGAACTTATGAGCTTTTGAAGATCACCAACCGCCTTATCCGCTAAAGTTTCTTTCTCTTTCATTTTTTCTTTGTGATTTATAAAGTTTGTATCAGCCGCTCGCTCTAACTCTTTAAGTTTATCTCGAAGAGATTCAATTTCACTCTGTATATTCGCAGCGTTTTTATTAAACCATTCCTCTGCACTTGCCTCTGCTTGCTTTAACGCTCTACTACGAACCGAAAAATACCCGACAAAGCTCCCCACCGCAAAGACAATACCCAACACGCCAAGAACAATACTGAGTAAGCTTAGACTTTGATCAATATGAGAATTCTGGCTATCAATCCTTTTATCTTGAGCATCAACACGCACCGACAAAGTTTGTATATCTTTTTTTAGAAGATCACGAGCATTTTCCAAACGCAATTGAGAAATAACTTTGAAAGCATCTAGTTCCGCATTAGACTTTTCCTCTGTAGCAAATGCGGTAGGGATAGTAAATAAAATCAAATTAATTGTAAAAAAAACACACACACCAAACTTTGTATTTTTGTCGTACTTATACATCAATAATGCCATCCTTGATAAACAGAATTAGTCTTTATTTAAAACTTTACACTATGGAAGCAAAGATCTTGTCATCTATCGACGTCCGTATGCACTTATAGCTGTCAGACGTTCGTGCCGCCAGAAGCAGGAACGCCTTGCTACAACTACCGTAATCGCGTTATCGCATCTCCGATTGCTTTCGCATTCGTGTCCAAGGTTTCCATAGCCATTATTGCGTTAAGAGCAACATCTTCTACGCCATTCTCTGAAAACCATTTCGTCACCTCATCAATTGCCGCGCCGATGGCGTGCTGGTTGTGCAGTAGGAACGTCAGAGCGTCTGCCATGACGATTTTGGAATCTGATGTGTCGGGCATTGGTCCCGTCCTAGAATGAGGGGTTGGAAAGCCTAGCCCATGCAACCGGATTGGTTGGCCCTACGTCCACGCTCTACGGGGCCTCTTTTGCACCAGAACTGTGCACCAGTCCCATATGGCCTTTTTTCAAACGCCAAAAACCACAAACCCCCGACTTTCTCTAGGAAAATCAGGGGTTTGTGTTTACTGAATGTGGCGGTGAAGGAGAGATTCGAACTCTCGATACAGTTTCCTGTATACACACTTTCCAGGCGTGCTCCTTAAGCCACTCGGACACTTCACCGTATCTCTTCAAACATGTTCTGTCTGTCGAGGCGCGCTAATGTAGTCGAAAGCTTTTCTGATGGCAAACTTTTTTTCAGAATTTTCATGCGGTTAAGAGAAAAAGTCGCTTCCACCTTCTAGGGGCCATGGCAATCCGGCCAATCTTGGGTGGGCGCGGCCCTTCTATATAGGTGCGCAGGCGTCAGGCGCGGGGCGTGTTGCAGCGCATAGACCGGTAAACGGTGACTGGCGGGTCAGTCACAGTGCTTTACCTGACCGGCGACGGTGGGTAACGTCTGCCCATCTTTCTTATAAGGAATTGCGCCATGAGCGACCTGATTGCCTACCACCTCGAAGACGGTATCGCGACCCTGACCCTGAGCAACGGCAAGGTCAACGCCATTTCCCCGGACGTGATCGCGGCCTTCAACGCGGCGCTGGATCAGGCGGTGGCGGATCGTGCCATTGTGATCATCACCGGTCAGCCGGGCATTCTCTCTGGCGGCTACGACCTGAAAGTGATGACCGCCGGCCCTAAAGAAGCCGTGTCCCTGGTGACTGCGGGTTCGACCCTGGCCCGCCGCCTGTTGTCGCACCCGTTCCCGGTGATCGTTGCTTGCCCGGGGCATGCCGTGGCCAAGGGCGCGTTCATTCTGTTGTCCGCCGATTACCGGATCGGTGTCGACGGCCCGTTCAGCATTGGTCTGAACGAAGTGCAGATCGGCATGACCATGCACCACGCCGGCATCGAGCTGGCTCGTGATCGTCTGCGTCGTTCGGCCTTCCATCGCTCGGTGATCAACGGCGAGATGTTTGATCCGCAAAGCGCAGTGGATGCCGGCTTCCTCGATAAAGTGGTTGCGGCCGAAGAACTGCAAGGCGCCGCCCTTGCCGCCGCGCGTCAGTTGAAGAAGATCAACATGACCGCACACAAAAACACCAAGCTGAAAGTGCGCAAGGCGCTGCTGGAAACCCTGGACAACGCCATCATCCAGGATCAGGAGCATCTCGGCTGATACCCGGCTCGCACCGCTTCAGAAAAGCCCGACCGTCGTGTCGGGCTTTTTCTTGCACGCCCCGTTGAAAACTCCGCAGCAGCTCTAGGACGCCTCTGACCAACAAGTCGGAAACATGCGCTTAAACATCGCCCATCTCCGGACTCTATAGCGGCAATTGCCGAAAACAGTGCACATCCGTACACTGCGCCACCTTTTGTCCCGATGGGCCTGAAAATGCTGTTTGTGTTTCGTATGTTATTGATGGGCCTGCACTTTATTCTGGCGGGGATCCTCGGAGTGATCCTCGGGTTGTGCCGCCCGTTCAATCCGGACAACAGTCGCCTGTGCGCCCGTCTCTATGCACTGCCAGCGATGTGTATTTTACGTCTGCGAGTGAAGGCCGAGGTCGGCCCGCTGATGAACAAGCCTGACAACTGCGTGATCATCGCCAATCATCAGTCCAACTACGACCTGTTCGTGTTCGGCAACGTGGTGCCGCGTCGTAACGTGTGCATCGGCAAAAAGAGCCTGAAGTGGGTGCCGCTGTTCGGGCAGCTGTTCTGGCTGGCGGGCAATGTGTTAATCGATCGTGGGAACGCGCACAAGGCGCGCCAGTCGATGCTGACCACCACCGACACCTTGCAGCACAAAGACACCTCGATCTGGGTGTTTCCGGAAGGCACCCGCAACCTGGGTGAAGAATTGCTGCCGTTCAAGAAAGGCGCGTTCCAGATGGCCATTGCCGCCGGGGTGCCGATCGTTCCGGTGTGTGTCAGCAGCTACATCAAGCACATGCGCCTGAATCGCTGGCACAGCGGGAAAATTCTCATACGCTCGCTGCCGGCAATTCCTACCGCCGGCCTGACCATGGACGACATGCCCATGCTCATCAACCAATGCCGCGAGCAGATGCGCGAATGCATCGATGCGATGGATCGGCAACTGCAAGCCGCGTGAAAAAGAAGCCCGCCCTGTGCGGGTTTTCTTTTGCCCGGTGAACTGTGCAGATTTCACTGACTCTCAAGCAGCGACACGGCTAAGCTGAAGCCATGTCTCCCCTGCCATCTGCCAAGAAGAAGTGAATCACCACCATGGGTCGAGTTGTTGCTGCTGCGGTTTACAGCGCCGGTAAGAAAGTCACCAATATTTCCCTCGACGAAGGCGCGGCCTGGGCCGCCAAGACCGGCCACTTCGTCTGGATCGGCCTCGAAGAGCCGAACGCCCAAGAACTCTCCAACCTGCAACGCCAGTTCAACCTGCACGAACTGGCCATTGAAGATGCCCTGGAAAAGCACAGCCGGCCGAAACTGGAAACCTTCGGCGACGCGCTGTTTATCGTCACCTACTCGCCGGTGCGCGAACACGGCATCCTGCAATTCATCGAAACCCACATCTTCGCCGGCAAGGGCTACATCATCACCGCCCGCAACGGCCACTCGGCGTCCTACGCCCATGTCCGTCAACGCTGTGAGGCGCGGCCGCTGTTGCTCGAACACGGGGAAGATTTCGTACTGTATGCGCTGCTGGATTTCGTGATCGAAAACTATCAGCCGGTGGGCGAAGCGATCCATGCCGAGATCGATGAGCTGGAACGCAACGTGTTGTGCAGCGCATTGAATGAACACGACATCCAGAAGCTGCACGGCCTGCGTCGCGACGTCCTGCGCCTGCGCCGTTACGCCGCTCCCATGGTGGAAATCAGCGAGGAACTGCAGAAGCTGAGCTTCCCCTTCATCGACAAGAACATGCGCCCTTACTTTCGCGACGTGCAGATCCACGTGAATCGGCAGATGGAAGATCTGACCACCCTGGCCGACATCGCCAGCCAGACCATCGAAATCGGCGTGTTGCTGGAGGCGTCACGGCAAAGCTTGGTGCAGCGCAAATTCGCGGCATGGGCGGCGATTCTGGCGTTCCCGACGGCGGTAGCGGGGATTTACGGGATGAACTTCCAGAACATGCCGGAGCTGAGCTGGCACTACGGCTATTTCGGCGTGCTGGGCTTTATCACGGTCGGCTGCGTGAGCCTGTGGGCGAGCTTCAAGAAATCGGGCTGGCTATAAGAAAAAACGCCCCCGTGCAAAACACGGGGGTGCCTGGATTCAAGCAGCGGTCGGCTTGTGCGCCACAAAGCGCATCATCCATTCCGCCACGGTGGTGCCGTGGTGCTGATGCTCCAGGCTCGCCACGCCCTTGCTGTACACCTGCTCGCCCAGCGCTTCCTGACGCAGATCCAGCAGCGCCCGCGAGTAGTCGTGAATGAATTCCGGATGCCCCTGGAAGCACAACACCTGATCGTTGATGTGGTACGCGGCGAACGGGCAGAAATCGCTCGATGCAATCACCGTCGCGTTTTCCGGCAACGCCGTCACCTGATCCTGGTGGCTGATCAACAACGTCAGCTCCTCGCGCACCGGGCTCATCCACGGTGCCTTGGCCGCCAGTTTGTAGTTGTGGATGCCGACACCCCAGCCTTGCGTGGCGCGCTCGCTCTTGCCGCCCAGCAGCAGCGCCAGCAACTGATGGCCGAAGCACACGCCGAGCAGTTTGTCGCCGCGCTCATAGCGGTTCAGCAGGTATTGCTTGAGGGTCTGGATCCACGGGTCGGTACCGAACGAATCGGCCTTGCTGCCGGTGACCAGGTACGCATCAAAGGTCAGGTCATCACTCGGATAGTCGCCCTGCATCACGTTGTACACCGTGAACTCGGCGGCGATCGGCTGTTGCGAGAACAGGCGCTGGAACATCTGCCCGTAACCCTGATATTCATCGACCAGTTCCGGACGCAGGATGTCGGTTTCCAGAATGCAGATGCGTAGCGACATAAAAAATACCTGACACGTGATGGGAATAATGCACACCCCAGAGCCTGCCTTGAAACCACCCGGCAAGGCAAGCCCCGAAATGCGTCCCCGCCCCGTTAGAACAACTCGCCCTTCGCGGCTTTTTCCAACAGCAGCGCAGGCGGTGCGAATCGCTCGCCGTACTGTTCCGCCAGATACTGCGCCCGGGCGACAAAGTCCTTCACGCCATATTGGTTGATGAACTGCAACGCGCCGCCCGTCCATGCCGCAAAACCGATGCCGAAGATCGAGCCGACGTTGGCATCCGCCGTCGACGTCAGCACGCCCTCCTCCACACAACGCACGGTTTCGATGGCCTGCACGAACAACAGTCGATCACGTACATCCTTCGGCGAAATCTGCCCGTCGGCTTTCTCGAAACGGGTTTTCAGTTCGGGCCACAGATGTTTCTGCCCACCCGCCGGGTACTCATAAAAACCGCCTCCCGCGGCCTTGCCCGGCCGCTTGTATTCGTTGAGCAGCAAGTCAATCACGGCGAACGCCGGGTGCTCAATCAGCGGTTTCCCTTCTGCTTGAAGGTCTTTGGCCGTTTGCTGACGGATATGGCTCATCAGGCTGAGGGAAACTTCGTCAGAGATCGCCAGCGGTCCGACAGGCATGCCGGCCTTGCGCGCTTCGGTCTCGATCATCGGCGCACTGACGCCCTCACCCAGCATCGCAATGCCTTCATTGGTGAAGGTGCCGAACACCCGCGACGTGAAGAAGCCGCGACTGTCGTTGACCACGATCGGAGTTTTCTTGATTTGCAGTACGAAATCGAACCCGCGTGCGAGGGTTTCGTCGCTGGTTTGCGCGCCTTTGATGATTTCCACCAGTGGCATCTTTTCCACCGGGCTGAAGAAGTGCAGGCCGATGAACTTGCTCTGATCCGGTACCGCAGTTGCCAAGCCAGTGATGGGCAAGGTCGACGTGTTGGAGGCAATCACAGCGTCGGCGCCAACCATCTGTTGCGCTGCTGCCGAGACCTTGGCCTTTAGTTGACGATCCTCGAACACCGCCTCGATGATCAGATCGCAACCTGCCAGATCGGCATCGCTTTCGGTCGGGTGAATACGCGCCAGCACCGCTTCACGCTGCTGCGCAGACATCTGCCCGCGAGCGACTTTCTTGTCCAGCAACGCCGCCGAATGCGCCTTGCCCTTTTCCGCAGCCGCGAGGTTGATGTCCTTGAGCACCACGTCGATCCCGGCCGATGCGCTGACATAGGCGATCCCGGCGCCCATCATGCCCGCGCCGAGTACGCCCACGCGTTTCGTCACATAAGGCGCAAAACCCTGCGGCCGCGAACCGCCGGCATTGATTTCATTGAGCTGGAACCAGAACGTACCGATCAGGTTTTTCGAGATCTGGCCGGTGGTCAGTTCGGTGAAGTAGCGGGTTTCGATCAGGTGCGCCGTGTCGAAATCCACCTGCGCGCCTTCCACAGCCGCGCACAGAATCTTCTCCGGCGCCGGCAACGTGCCCTGGGTTTTGGTGCGCAGGATCGACGGCGCAATCGCCAGCATCTGAGCAACTTTCGGGTTCGACGGAGTGCCGCCGGGAATCTGATAACCCTTCACATCCCAACGCTGCACGGCCGCAGGATTGGCCAGAATCCAGGCCCGGGCCTTGGCCAGTAGCTCATCGCGATCCGCCGCCAGCTCATCGATCAATCCGGCCTGCAACGCCTGCTGCGGACGGACTTTCTTGCCTTCAAGCAAATACGGCAAAGCCTTTTCGATGCCCAGCATGCGCACCATCCGCACCACGCCACCGCCGCCCGGCAACAGGCCGAGGGTCACTTCCGGCAAACCGAGTTGCACCGATGCATCGTCCAACGCAACGCGGTGGTGGCAGGCCAGGCAGATTTCCCAGCCGCCGCCGAGCGCCGCGCCGTTGATCGCCGCGACCACCGGTTTGCCGAGGGTTTCCAGAGTGCGCAACTGGCCCTTGAGGGTCAGCACCATGTCGTAGAACGCCTTGGCTTCGGGCTTACCGACCTTGATCAATTCATTCAGGTCGCCGCCGGCGAAGAAGGTTTTCTTGGCCGAAGTGATGATCACCCCGGCGATGTCATCTTTTTCCGCCTGCAGTCGGGCGACGCTGTCGGCCATGGCCTCGCGGTACACCGCGTTCATGGTGTTGGCGCTCTGGCCCGGCATGTCGATGGTCAGGAGAACGATACCGTCCTGGCCTTTTTCGTAACGAATGGCTTGGGTCATGACAGGATTCCTTGGGGTCAGAGGCGTTCGATGATGGTGGCGATGCCCATGCCGCCGCCGACGCACAGCGTCGCGAGGCCGTAGCGCAGGCGCCGGGCTTCCAGTTCATCGAGCAAGGTGCCGAGGATCGCGCAACCGGTGGCGCCCAGCGGATGGCCCATGGCGATCGAGCCGCCATTGACGTTGACCTTGTCCGGGTCGACAGCCATGTCCTTGATGAATTTGAGCACCACCGAGGCGAACGCCTCGTTGACTTCAAACAGGTCGATGTCCCCCACCCGCAGCCCGGCCTTGGCCAGCGCCTTGCGAGTGGCCGGCGCCGGGCCGGTGAGCATGATGGTCGGGTCGGTGCTGGTGACCGCCGTGGCGACAATCCGCGCCCGAGGTTGCAGACCCAACGCGCGCCCCTTCGCTTCGGAGCCAATCAGCATCAGCGCCGCGCCGTCGACGATCCCCGAGCTGTTGCCCGGCGTGTGCACATGATTGATTCGCTCGACATGGCTGTAGACCCGCAATGCCGTGGCGTCGAAGCCCATCTGGCCGATCATTTCGAAACTCGGCTTGAGCTTGCCCAGGCCTTCAAGGGTCGACTCGGCGCGAATGAATTCATCGTGATCGAGCAGGATGATGCCGTTCTGATCCTGCACCGGCACCAGCGACTTGCTGAACGAACCGTCGGCCCTGGCGCGAGCGGCTTTCTGCTGCGAGTGCAGCGCGTAGGCATCGACGTCCTGCCGGCTGAAGCCTTCAAGGGTGGCGATCAGGTCGGCGCCGACGCCTTGCGGCGTGAAGTGGCTGTGCAGGTTGGTCTGCGGGTCCAGCGCCCAGGCGCCACCGTCGCTGCCCATCGGCACACGGGACATGGATTCGACGCCACCAACCACCACCAGGTCTTCGAACCCGGAGCGCACTTTCATCGCCCCCAGGTTCACCGCTTCCAGCCCCGAGGCGCAGAACCGGTTGATCTGCACGCCCGCGACGCTGACGTCCCAATCGGCCACCTGCACGGCGGTCTTGGCGATGTCCGAGCCCTGATCGCCAATCGGCGTGACGCAACCGAGCACCACGTCATCGACCTGGCTGGTGTCCAGCGCGGTGCGCGCCTGCAAAGCGGTCAGCAGCCCGGCCACCAGGTTCACCGGCTTGACGCTGTGCAGCGATCCGTCGGCCTTGCCCTTGCCACGGGGCGTGCGTAACGCGTCGAAAATCAAAGCTTGGGTCATGACGTCCTCGAACCTGTGCGGTGAGTGAAATTCGTGCTGCCACTGTTGTCTTCGCAGGCCATGGATTCAATGACCACAGCGCTCAATGACGTTGACGCGCACGCTCAGACGGACGGTCATCCGTGTCTTGGTTAACCGGTTCAGGTGCGCGAGCTGTCTAGCAAACGGGCGGCAAAGAAGCTGGCAATGGGCCTCATGCCCTTTTAATCGCGACAGGTAGCAAATACATACGAAATGGATCTAAGCCAAGCGTGACGCGGGCCCTAAGGTGAAGATGTACGTCGTTGTCGTCGGGTTTTGCCGAGACAGGCGTTCGCTACAGGAAGTGCAGCGCTTGCCGTCATGGATATGCAGGCAGGCATCAGGAAATAACAAAAAAGGCGGTCAAGCCATGTTCAAACAACCGAAAGTACGGCAAGCAGGGCTCATTCTTTTCGCCACGACGCTGTTGTTGATTCTGCCGAACCTGACCAAGGTCATCGGCTGATTCAAGCGGCAGGTATTGTTTATCGCCACTGAAAATGTGACTGGCCCGCTACCCGGGCCAGCGTGGCTGTGCCAACCTTTGCGCACTTCCACGACACGGACGGCGATCACTTGAAAACGCTCATTCTGTTCGGGGCCATGCTGCTGAGCATGCCCCTGTCTGCCGCGCAGCTGAACCTGGAGCTGGGCGCGAACAGCCGCACCTGGCAGACCGACGAGTTGCTCAAGCATCCTCAGGTACAAACCCTCACGATCAAGAATGACGTGTCCTACAAGAAGGACATGACTTATCGCGCCGTGCCGATGGCCGCGCTGCTGATCGGCATCAAACCGGACGATCACCTGCAAGCCGTGGCGCTGGACGGTTTTGCCGCCGAGCTGTCCGCCGCACCGCTACTGAACAACAAGGGTTCACGCGCCTGGCTCGCCATCGAGGATCCGGCGCAGCCCTGGCCGCCGCTGTCGGAAGGCAAGCACAGCGCCGGGCCGTTCTATCTGGTGTGGACCGATCCGCAGGCCGGCAATATCAGCCCGGAACAATGGCCGTTCGAAGTGGCGAGCATCAAGCGCATGGCGCCGGTGGCAGAGCGCTTCCCTGCCCTGTTGCCGGATCCTGCGTTGAAGGCCGATGACCCGGTGAATCAGGGATTTGCGCTGTTCCAGAAGAACTGTCTGGCCTGCCATCGTCTGAATGGCGCGGGGGATGCGCAGTTCGGTCCGGATCTGAATATTCCGTACAACCCGACCGAGTACTTCGGCGCGGACTTCCTCAAGCGCTATATCCGCGATCCGCAGAGTCTGCGCCAGTGGCCTCAGGCGAAGATGCCGGGGTTTTCCGCCGAGGTATTGCCGGATGCGGATCTGCAGAAACTGGTGGGGTATTTGCAGCACATGGCCGGGCGCAAGGTTGCGCCGGCCAAGTAGGCCAACTACGTCGTTTACTGCTGCTGCACTGAAATGATTGGCGCTGGTGTGGGCGACACCAGCACTTTCGCATGCATCTGCTCTGAGCCGCCGCCCCGGCGCATGCCCCTCACTGGGCAGGCGTCGAGGTAATCCAGACCCACTGCCAGTTTCAGGTGCCGCTCCGGCCGCGCCAGTTCATTGGTCACGTCAAAGCTGTACCACGCGTCATCGATCCAGGCCTCGGCCCAGGCGTGACTGGCCAGATGCTCGCAATCCTCGCTGTACAGATAGCCCGACACATATCGCGACGGCACCCCGAGGCTGCGCGCGCAGGCCAGAAACGCGTGGGCATGATCCTGGCAAACACCCGCCCGCCCGGCAAACGCCTCGGCGGCACTGGTATCGACTTCGGTGGCGCCCGGTTTGTAGGTCATGTGCTGGTTCAAACCATGCATCAGGTCGATCAGTGCATTGCGGTCCCGGCGCTGTTTGCAGGACTTCTCGGCAAACGCCCGCAGCGCCTCGTCAGCCTCGGTCAGCCGGGTGAAACGCAGGAACGGCAGCGCCGACTGACTCTCGTGCTCGGCTTCGCGCAACTCGTCGATATCGACCTGCCCCCGGGCGCCGATGATGATCGCTTCGTGGGGCTCGTCCATGGTCAGCACATGCAGGATGTTGCCGAACGGATCGAGCTGGGCGCGCACCGGGCGCGGCAGGTCGAGCTGCCAGCTCAGCACATGCTGACGCTCGCTGTCGTGGGGTGTCAGGCGCAGGTACTGGATGCTCGCGCGCACCTGATCTTCGTAGTGATAGGTGGTCTCGTGGCTGATGGAAAGTCTCATGCGGCCTCCAGGTAGGAACTGTGAATGGCGTTGCCCAGCTGGCGCACCAGCGGGATGAATTCGGTGAGCCAGGCGTGTAGCCCTTCCTCGAGAATTTCTTGAATGCCGGTGTAGCGCAGACGCGCATCCATTTCCGCCGCCAGTCGTTGCGCAGGACGACCGTTGGCCCCCGGCAATTGCGCGAGAATCTGGTCGATTTCTTCGGTACAGGCCCGCAGCGAACGCGGCACGTCAGCACGCAACAGCAGCAATTCAGCGACATGCCGGGCGCCCGGCGCATCGCGATAGATCTCGGTGTAGGCCTCGAACGATGACAGCGCCCGCAACAGCGCACTCCACTGGTAATAGGCGTGAGCGGTGCCGTCGCTGACCGCTTCGGCCTGATCGCCGGCCATCTCGTAACGAGCATCGAGCAGGCGCAAGGTGTTGTCCGCCCGCTCGATGAACGTACCCAGGCGAATGAAACGAAACGCGTCGTTGCGCATGATGGTGCCGTAGGACGCACCCCGGAACAGGTGCGAACGCTCCTTGATCCACTCGCAGAAGCGACTCATGCCGTAGCGGCTGAGGCCCTGATTGGCGATCCCGCGAATTTCCAGCCAGGTGGCGTTGATGTTCTCCCACATGTCGGCAGTGATTCGCCCGCGCACCGCGTGGGCGCTCGCTCGCGCCGCGCCGAGGCAGCTATAGATGCTCGCCGGATTCGCCGCATCGAGGGCGAAGAAGTGCAGCAGTCGCTCGGCATGCAACTCGCCGTGGCGTTCCAGGTAATCGTCCAGCGTGCCGGTGATCAACAGCGGCATCGCCAGTTCGTGCAGACCGTCGCCACGGCCGTCCTGCGGCATCAGCGACAGCGAATAGCTGACATCGAGCATCCGTGCGAGGTTTTCCGCCCGCTCCAGGTAACGCGACATCCAGTACAGATCCGAGGCAGTTCTACTTAACATGGCAGGCTTCCTTCAATCCTCGACCACCCAGGTGTCCTTGGTTCCGCCGCCCTGGGATGAATTCACCACCAGAGAGCCTTCACGCAGGGCGACACGGGTCAAACCGCCGGGCACGACCCGGGTTTCGCGACCGGACAATACGAACGGGCGCAGGTCGATATGGCGCGGCGCAATGCCGTTTTCGACAAAGGTCGGACAGGTCGACAGCGACAGCGTCGGTTGCGCGATGTACGCGTGGGGCTTGGCCTTGATCCGCTCGCGGAACGCATCGATTTCCGCGGTCGTCGCCGCCGGCCCGACGAGCATTCCGTAACCGCCGGAGCCCTGGGTTTCCTTGACCACCAGATCCGGAAGATTGGCCAGGACATGGGAAAGTTCAGACGGATTGCGGCATTGCCAGGTCGGCACGTTCTTCAGGATCGGCTCTTCGTCGAGGTAGAAACGGATCATCTCGGTGACGAACGGATACACCGATTTGTCGTCCGCCACTCCGGTGCCGATGGCATTGGCCAGCACCACGTTGCCGGAGCGATACGACGACAACAGTCCCGGCACGCCCAGCATCGAATCCGGGCGGAAGGCCAGCGGATCGAGGAACGCGTCGTCGAGCCGGCGGTAGATCACGTCCACGGCTTTCGGGCCGTCGGTGGTGCGCATGAAGACTTTGTCGTCGCGCACGAACAAGTCCGCACCCTCCACCAGCTCCACGCCCATTTCCCGGGCGAGAAACGCATGCTCGAAAAACGCGCTGTTGAAGCGTCCCGGTGTCAGTACCACCACACTCGGGTCGTCGATCGGGCTTGAGCTTTTCAGGGTGTCGAGCAGCAGGTTCGGGTAATGGTCGATCGGGGCGATGCGCTGGGCCGCGAACAGTTCGGGGAACAGGCGCATCATCATCTTGCGGTCTTCGAGCATGTAGCTCACGCCGCTCGGCGTGCGCAGGTTGTCCTCGAGCACGTAATACGTGCCGTCGCCGTCGCGCACCAGATCGACGCCGGAGATGTGCGAATAGATATCGCGGTGCAGATCCAGTCCCTGCATCGCCAACTGATATTGCTCGTTGGCCAGCACCTGTTCGGCGGGAATGATCCCGGCCTTGATGATGCGCTGCTCGTGGTAAAGGTCGGCGAGGAACATGTTCAACGCCTTGACCCGCTGAATACAGCCGCGCTCGACGATCCGCCACTCGCTGGCGGGAATGCTGCGCGGAATGGTGTCGAAGGGAATCAGGCGTTCTGTCCCTTGCTCGTCCCCGTAGAGCGTGAAAGTGATCCCGGCACGATGGAACAGCAGATCGGCCTCGCGCCGCCGCTGGGCCAGCAGTTCGTCAGGCGTTTCGGCCAGCCAGCGGGCAAACTCCCGATAATGCGGGCGAACCTGGCCGCCGGCATCGTACATTTCATCAAAATAGGTGCGGATCATGCCGTACTCCTTGTCACCCCGGACATACAGGCCTTCGCAAGGCCCGTGCCATCGGCATAAACGCTTTGATTTCAATCGGTTGGATATTCACGCCACACACACCGCACCATTCCTGTGCGGCAAATGCCCCAACCTGATCGCCCCCGCTTCATTGCGACGCAGTCCCGTCGCCTATCACCAGCATAGTCAGAGTTGATTTCACTGCCCGGTGCCGGCTGCGGATAATCCGCGCATCCGCTGCAAAAACGTCGCTGACGAAGTACGCAGCCTCACTGATCCGGCTTGCCTCGGCAGCCCTCCCGGCCGTAACCCTGACCGGTTTCCTCTCCTTCCGGTCTTCCCTTTCAGCCACCTTTTCAGGTGGCTTTTTTTTGCGCCGGTTTCTTGTTTCAGGGTTTTGCCATGCGCTTTCGGGGCGGCAGAAACGACAACGGCCGACCCGAAGGTCAGCCGTAGCTAGACGTGTTGCGAGAGTGATCAGTTCAAACGGTGCCGGTTGCGGATCTCCTGTTTCACGCCCCAGCCTTCGATGATGCCGCCCAAGGGCTCGACCACCGCCGAAAAGCCCTGCTCGAAATCGCCAATGTCGTCGTAGGTTGCGTACATCACCTTGCTCAATTCCAGAGACCAGGCGCCGTCGTCGCGCGCACTGACCTGGGCATTGATGGATTCACCGCGAAATTTGCCTGCCGCCCTGCGCGCCCGCTCCTCGTCCGGGAAAATGGCGTAGAACTCGATGGGATGGAATCGGGAAAAATCGAAACCGCCTTCTTTCATGCGGCGCAGCACGCTGCTGCTGATGTCTTCTTGATAGGCTGTGCTCATGAATCGTCCCCCTCGCATAGATGGATAGACTTTCCGTATTCCCTGCACTGGCCCAACGGGCCCGGGTGCTTACGGCAACCGCGTTGCCGGCGGGAAACAAGCATGTAGCTGACAAGACCAGACCTTAGCGATCCGTTCGCTGATCTCGCTTGCAGAGTAGCCCCAAGATAGAGCCGCTGCCAAGGCCTGGTACATGAAGAAAATGAAGATTCAGATTGGGGTGATGCTGCGGATTTCGATGCTGTTCTGGGTTTTCAGGCTTTTCACGCCGGCATCGGCGGTGCGCCCTTCCAGATCGTTCAGGTCAAGCTCGGCGGCGACTGGCAGCAACCGTTCCTTGATGAGGCGGGCTGCCCGTTCATGGCTGGGGCATTCCTCGCACTCGAAGACTTCGTCGATCGTTTCACCATGATCGTCCACGAAAGTGACTTTCCACTTTGACATCGGAGCCTCCTCGATCAAACCCGCAAATGGGCTTACACCTATCTCGACTTTTGTCAGGATTGATCGTTCAAAAGGTTTACACCGATGCAACATGAAAAAAGCCGAGGCCGGCGTGTTTTCGCACACCGGCCTCGGCTTTTTCTGACCCGCGAACGATCAGTCGTTGCTTGGCTTGTTCACCGCTTGCAGCACGTATTGCGGCAAGGCGAAGGCGCCGATATGGATTTCCGGGTTGTAGTAGCGGGTGACGATGCCGCTGCCGATGAAGCGCTGTTGCAGGACTTCGCGGCTCAGCTTGCGGTAGGCCGGGTTGGTCGAGCCCCAGGCGAAGGTCATCGAACCGCCGATGTAGGTCGGTACGGCCGCCTGATAGAAGTGCCAGTCCGGGAACAGGCTGCGCAGGCGGCCGGCAGTGGTTTTCACTTCTTCGATCTGCATGAACGGCGTGCCGTTCTGGGTCACGAGGATGCCGCCCTCGTTCAGGCAGCGGTGACAGGCCTGGTAGAAGTTTTCCGAGAACAGCACTTCGCCCGGGCCGATCGGGTCGGTGGAGTCGGAAATGATCACGTCGAACTTTTCAGTGGTGGTCGCGACGAAGCGCATGCCGTCGTCGATCACCAGGTTCAGGCGTGGATCGTCGTAGGCGCCCTTGGAGTGGTTCGGCAGGAATTCCTTGCACATGTCGACCACGGTGCCGTCGATCTCGACCATGGTGATGTGCTCGACGCTGGCGTGTTTGGTCACTTCGCGCAGCATGCCGCCGTCGCCGCCGCCTATGATCAGCACGCGCTTGGCGGTGCCGTGGGCGAGGATCGGCACGTGGGTGAGCATTTCGTGGTAGATGAATTCATCGGCTTCGGTGGTCTGGATCACGCCATCCAGCGCCATCACCCGGCCCATGCGCGGGTTCTGGAAGATCACCAGGTGCTGGTGTTCGGTGCGCACTTCGTGCAGCAGTTTTTCCATGCGAAAACGCTGGCCGTAGCCTTCGTAGAGGGTTTCCAGGTATTCGCTGGTCTTGGTGACGGTCATGGTGAAGTGCTCCGATGAATGCGCGGGCGCCAATCGTCAGGTTCGATTGCCCGGGAAAGGCGCGCATTCTACGTTGCCGAAGATGACAGGTCGAACCTTCCTCTGACAGACGACATTTTGAAGCCGCAGAAAGGCAAATGTGGGAGCGAGCTTGCTCGCGAAGAGGCCATCCGACTCAACACATTTGCTGAATGAAAAATCGCCTTCGCGAGCAAGCTCGCTCCCACAGGAAAGAGCCTGTTCAGTTGTGAAACTAGATCCGCACATTGCCCCGCGGCCCGGCAATCGCCCAGATGATCAGGCCCAGCACCGGCAGAAGGATGATCAGCAGCACCCAGAGGATTTTCATCCCGGTCTCGGCGCCGCTTTTCAGCACATTGATGATCGCCCAGATGTCGAGCGCAAGAATGATCAGGCCGACCAGGCCGTTGAACGTGGAACCCATGGTGTCGCTCCAGAATAGTGGCATGCACTTTTAGGATAGACGGTCGCGCACAGGGTTCCCTTTTATTGCGCTCAGACGTGAACGGCGATCTTCAGGGCTTCCAGCGACGGCGCGGCGGCAATGCCGACTTCGGCGCACAGTTCCAGTACGCGCGGCACGTCGTTGCCGTAGACCAGCACCACTTGCAGCTCGTCGTCGAGCAACTGGCTGAAGTTCATCAGGGTGTAACCGCCGTTTTCCTTGTTCAGGCTGCTCATCTGCACCTGGATGCGGTTGAGCGCGGTCAGCGCCTCGGTCTTGGCCAGTTGCTTGGGCTTGAGGTTGAACTCGACGCCCGGGCCGAACGAGGCAACGATCTGCGCGAACAGGTCGGCGTAGGTGTCGGCCTGGAACAGCACGGTCTCTGGCAGACTGCCGACCACGACCCACTCGCCCAGCGGAATCGGGAAAGTGTCGTCGTAGTTGATGTCCGGGTTGGCGGTCAGAAAAGCGTCGGCATCGGCGTAGGCCTGTGCCGCTTCGTCAGCGACCTTCTGAATCTCGTCGTCGCCCATGCAGCCGGAGCTGATTTTGCTGATGAGTTCGGCGAGTGCGGCTTTCATGGGGGCGGATCCTGTGGCGAAGGGAATTTTGAGGGCGCGAAGGATAGCGCATTCTCGCCTTCGCCACAGAGCGGGTTCCGGCCAGCGGCTTCAGCCCAGCAGTTTTTCCAGCTGCGCAGTAGTGTCGACAGCGCCCATGGTGCGGGCCGCGTCCAGCGCGGTGATGCCGTTGGCATCCTTGGCTTTCGGGTCGGCGCCCTGGTCGATCAGGAAGTCGACGATTTCAACGCGGTTGAACATCGCCGCCATCATCAACGCCGTGCGGCCGTCGAACGAGGCGCCTTCGATCTGCGCGCCACCGGCAACCAATGCCTTGACCACGGCCAGATCACCCTTGAACGCCGCGCCGGCAATCGGGCTCTGGCCGTTGCCGTTGCGTTGTTCCGGATCGGCCTTGTGCTTGAGCAGCACTTGCACCGCGTCCACATGCCCGTAGTAACTGGCGAGCATCAGCAGGGTGTCGCCCTTGCTGTTGGTCAGGTTCACCGGCAGACCGGCAGTGATCAGGCGATCCAGCATCACCGCATCGCCCTCGCGCGCCTTGTTGAATACCTGCTCGGTGAATTCGGCAGCTTCTTCGGGGGTCATCTGACGGCTTTGGTCGGACATGGGGCAACTCCACTTTCGGTCAATCGGAAAACCGATAGTTTCCCGAGCGCGGCGATAGCTGTCATCCCCTTTTTTCCAAGACCGCCGATAGCCAATATCAATAACGGAACTTGCCTGCCCGGATGTCCGCAAGGATTTCATCCGTAACCTGCACGTAGGTTTCGGTCCCCGGCAGCCAGGCATAAATCGGGTCATCCCCCGTCTGGCCGGGGTCGAAGCCTTCGTTTTTCAGGCGGGTTTTCTGGTATTTGAAGGTGCCGGTGGTTTCCATTTTCACCTTGACCCGCAAGAACAGCGGCACTGCGTAGGCCGGCATGCGCTGGCGGGCGAAAGCCAGCAGTTCGGCGAAATCCAGGGTCGCGAGGGACTCGGCCGGGGTGATCGCCGCCATGCCGGCGCGGCCATTGGTGTTGGGGATTTCCACGCCATAGGCCACCGCTTCGGAAATATGCGGATGCTGAAGCAGCAGATTCTCGACCTCGGTGGTCGAGACGTTCTCGCCCTTCCAGCGGTAGGTGTCGCCGAGACGGTCGACAAACTGTGCGTGGCCGAAACCGATGTTGCGCAGCAGATCGCCGGTGTTGAAGAAGCGATCGCCCTTGGTGAACACGTCCTGCAGCACAACCTTGGCGGTTTTCTGTGGGTCGGTGTAGCCATCCAGCGGTGCCTTGTCGTCGATCCGCGCCAGCAACAGGCCTCGCTCGCCCCGGCCGACCTTGCGCATGAACCCGTCAGCGCCGCGAATCGGTTCGCCGCTGTCCTGGTCGTAGGCGACCAGCTCCCAGGCCATCAGCGAGAAACCGATGGTGTTGTCGAAATTGAGGATGTTGGTGAAGCCGATATTGCCGTCGCTGGCCGCGTACAGCTCGCAGATGTGATCCACGCCGAAGCGGGTCTTGAACTCGGCCCACGCGCCGGGCCGCAGGCCGTTGCCGATCATCTTGCGCACATCGTGACGGCTGTCGTCGGCGCTGAGCGGCTGATCCACCAGATACCGGCACAACTCGCCAACGTAACCGATGGTGGTTGCGCGGTAGCGGCGCACATCGCTCCAGAACTGCCGGGCGCTGAATTTGCGGCGGATGGCGAAACCCGACGCGCCATTGACCGCCGAACCCCAACACACGCAAAGCCCGGTGGCGTGGTACAGCGGCAAGGTGCAATAAACGATGTCGTCCGGGCGCATGTCGAGGGCGATCATGCCGAAGCTCGCCGAGCTGCGCATCCAGCGGCCGTGCTTGAACACCCCGGCCTTGGGCAAACCGGTGGTGCCGGAGGTGTAGATATAAAAACAGGGATCGTCGAAGAAAATCTGCCGGCTACTGGCCGGGTTGTCGCCAGAGGCATCGGCACTGGCGCTGATCAGGTTGATATAACCCTCGGGCGCGATGCCCGGATGGCTGAAGGTATCCTGATCGGCGACGAACCATGCGCGCGCTGCCGGGATCGACACTTGCTCGCGTACCGCCGCAAATGCCGGCAGCAATTCTTCACCGACGACAATCGCCGCCGGCGTCACCAGATTGATGCTGTGAATCAGCGTATCGCGGGTCTGCGAGGTATTGAGCAGCGCGCTGACCGCGCCGACTTTGGCCAGCGCCAGAATCGTCACCAGCAGTTCCGGGCGGTTCTCGATGAACACCGCCACCACATCGCCCTTGCCGATGCCCTGCCCGATCAAATAATGGGCGATGCGGTTGGCCCACTGGTTGACCTGTGAATAACTCAGCACCACCTCGCCCGACAGCAGCGCGGGGCCTTCGGGATTGCGCAGGGTCGCTTGCTCGAATGTCCAGCCCAGGCCACAGGTTTGGGTCGGATCCTTGACGTTGGCCACCTTCATGCCTTTCACCACCCGGGGGATGGCTTTGGCAATCATCGGCAGTTTGCGGAGCATCATGCCCCAGGTAATCGTGTCGCTCGGCGCGTGGCGCATGGCAGCTCCCGTTCGACCTTGACGTGCAGGCCGGATTTTTATTGTCGGGCAATCGGGTGAGGCAACCAGCGCTTCTCGAGCGAGGGTCGAGGCCGAAAATACGTCAGGGCTTCGCGGGCTGTACACGCGGTTTTTGCAATGTTTTGTATCCGCCAGCGCTACAAGGCGAAGCGGGATTGCGGCCCGCCGGAATGGTTCCATCGGATCGACAGCAATCCCGCAAAATGCAGGATGCACGATGGCCATTCATGCAGATTGCACGACAGCCAAAATCATCAGATTTTATAAATTACTGATTTATAAGGATTTTTAAAAACTCAAATACTGGCACAATCGCTGCAACTCCCTATACATGCTTGCCATTCAAGTGCATACGGAGCTGAAAGACATGAACCTGATCCAAGAAAAATTTACCTCCCTGTTTTCCAACTTCGCCGTCACCACCCAGCCCCGTCCCGATGGCGGGATCCTGCTGACGCTGAAGAGTGCCGACGGCAAAGTGTTCAAGCGTGCGCTCACGTATCAGCAACTGCATACCGGTGATCAACTGTCGTGGGCGATCAGCGCGATCCGTCGTGATCTGGCGGAACAGGCCAGCGAGCTGCCACAGATCGGCATGCTGCAAAGCCAGCAGCGTTTTGCCCTGCCGACCTATCACTCGATGTAATTCGAACACCGTATAAACAGACAGGCCGTGGAGCTTTCGCTTCACGGCCTGTTTTTTTTGCGCGTCGATTGGGTGAACTCAGAACGCTTCCGGTTCGATCCCGGTGAAACTGTCCACGGTTACATGCCCTGCCAACTCCCCGCCTTCACGGGCCAGCCCGCAGGTTTGCAGGCCGGCGGCCTGGGCGGCATCGAGCTCTTGCACGATGTCGGACAGGAACAGGATTTCCTGCGGATCCACTCCGATGGACTGCTGAATATTGCTGTACGACTGCGCTTCGCGCTTCGGTCCTGAAGTGGTATCGAAATAACCGCTGAACAGCGGCGTCAGATCCCCGGCTTCCGAGCAGCCGAAAATCAGCTTCTGCGCCTGGATCGAACCGGACGAATAAACGAACAGTTGATAACCGGCCTGATGCCAGCGCTGGAGCGCTTCAACGGCGTCCGGGTAAACATGGCCTTTCAACTGCCCGGCCTGATAACCCTGCTCCCAGACCATGCCCTGCAACGCTTTCAGCGGCGTGGCCTTGCGGTCTTCGGCGATCCAGGCCAGCAGAATTTCCACGACTCGCTCGACATCAGCCTGCGGTTCGTTGCTGTCGCGGCGCACGGCGTCCAGTTGCTCGGCAACGTCGGCACGCTGGGCGTTCTGGCGAACGAATTCTGGCAGGTGCTTCGCCGCATACGGGAACAGCACGTCGAACACAAAACTCACTGCGCTGGTGGTGCCTTCGATGTCGGTGAGAATGACCTTGATCGACATCGACTCAGTCCTCCAGACGCGGGAAGCGGCCGGCGATGTCTTCGCCGGTGAAGTTGGCGACCCAGCCTTCGGGGTTGTTAAACAGACGGATCGCCACGAAGTGCGGGTTCTCGCCCATGTCGAACCAGTGCTTGGTGCCGGCCGGCACCGAAATCAGGTCGTTCTTTTCGCACAGCACGGCGTAGACGTAATCGTCGATGTGCAGGGTAAACAGGCCACGACCGGCGACGAAGAAACGCACTTCGTCTTCGCCATGCCGATGTTCTTCGAGGAACTTGGCGCGCAATTCGGCTTTTTGCGGGTGATCGCTGTTGAGGCTGATCACGTCGACCGTGATGTAACCGCGCTCGGTCATCAGTTTGTCGATCTGCTCTTTATAAGCACCGATCACTTCTTCCTGACTGGCGCCGGGCTGGATCTTTGCGGCGGCTTGCCAGCGGTCGAAGCGCACGCCCTGCTCGGCCAGGGTCGAGGCGATGTCTTCAAAATGGGTCAGCACCTTGTTCGGAATCTCGGGGCTGGAAACGTGATAGACGGACAGGCTGCTCATGGGGCATTCCTCGGTATCGGCCTTGCCGTCCGGTTCTTCGAGACCGGTCGGGCACTGCATTCATCAGGCAAATGGGCTGGTTCTGGTGAAGTCAGCCTTGGCGGTTCATGACGCTGCGGGTCTTCAACTCGCATTCAAACAGGAATTCAAAGGCCTCGATCTGGCGCAGCGCATCGCTCATCTGCGCGCCCCAGGTGTAGAGGCCGTGGCCGCGAATCAGATAACCGACGCAATCGGGATGGGCTTCAAGCCAAGGCTGCACCTTGGCGGCGAGGCGCGCAATGTCCTGATCGTTGTCGAAGATCGGCACGCGCACCCGGGATTCGTGGGTCGAAATGCCGCTGAAGGCTTTTTGCAGTTCGTAGTCTTCGAACTCGATGAAGTCTTGCGGCGTCAGGCGCGACAGCACCGTGGCGTTCACCGAGTGGGTGTGCAACACCGCGCCGATCTCCGGACGCCAGCTGTAGAGCTGGGTGTGCAACAGAGTTTCGGCAGACGGTTTTTTGCCCGGCTCCAGGCTGTTGCCGGACAGGTCGGTGGCGAGCACGTCGTCCAGGCCCAATTGGCCTTTGTGCTTGCCGGACACGGTCAGCAGCGCTTCGCTCGGCGACAGGCGCGTCGAGTAATTGCTGCTGGTGGCCGGCGACCAGCCGCGACCATAAAGAAAACGCCCGGCGTCGACAATTTGCTGGGCAAGCTGTTCACGGGTAAGGCTCATGGCCTGTCCTCTTGCATTCGAATGGCAATGATAACGGCAGCGGCGAGCGCTGCGAGACTGGCAATACTAAAGGTCAATGTCGCGCCGAGGGCATTCCAGCTGTAACCGGAATACAACGCGCCGAGCGCACCACCGGTGCCGGCCAGCGCTGCATACAACGCCTGGCCCTGCCCTTGCTGGCGCGCGCCGAAGCTACGTTGCACGAACGCGATGGCAGCCGCATGAAAGCTGCCGAACGTCGCCGCGTGCAGCACCTGGGCAAACAACAGGACCCACAGGAACTCGGCGAACGAACCTAGCAGCAACCAACGTAGCGCCGCCAGCAGAAAACTCGCCATCAGCACCCGCCGCAGGGAAAAACGCGCGAGGATCCGGCTCATGGCCATGAACATCAGCACTTCCGCCACCACGCCGACCGCCCAGAGCATGCCGATCACGCCACGGCTGTAGCCCAGTCGCTCGAGGTGCAGCGTCAAAAACGTGTAATACGGCCCGTGGCTCATCTGCATCAGCGCCACGCAACCGTAGAACGCCAGCACCCCGGGATTGCGCAACTGCTTGAGAAAGCCCTCGCCTGTCGGCCGGTTGCCCTGAGGTGGCTGCGCGTTCGGCACCCACAGACTGCTGAGGACGATGCCGGCCATGATCAACACCAGCGCCGCCGGATAGATGTCGAGGCTGAGCCACTCGAACAGCCGACCGAGAGCAACCACGGTGATGATGAAACCGATCGAGCCCCACAGGCGAATCTGACTGTAGCGGGAGGTCTGGCCCTGCAAATGCGCCAATGTGATGACTTCAAACTGCGGCAACACCGCGTGCCAGAAGAACGCGTGCAAGGCCATGACCATCGCCAGCCAGGCGTAGGTCTTGCTGACGAAAATCAATGAGAAAGTCAGCAGCGTGCACACCGCGCCAAAGCGCACGATGACCAGGCGTCTGCCGGTGTAATCGCCGAGCCAGCCCCAGATGTTCGGCGCCACGCAGCGCATCAGCATCGGGATCGCCACCAGCTCGCCGATGCGTGCCGCACTGAATCCGAGGTGATCGAAGTACAGCGCCAGAAACGGCGCCGTCGAACCGAGCAAGGCGAAATAGAACAGATAGAAACTGGACAGCCGCCAGTACGGAAGCGCCGCCACGGTCAGACCGCGGCGGCCTTGAGATCACCCATCAAAGCTGACCCAGCACCGGGGTGCTCACGCGCACATCGGCGTTCTGGCCACGGTGACGCAGCAGGTGATCCATCAGCACGATGGCCATCATCGCCTCGGCAATCGGCGTGGCGCGGATGCCGACGCACGGATCGTGACGACCCTTGGTGATCACGTCGACCGGATTGCCGTCGATGTCGATCGAACGGCCCGGGGTGGTGATGCTCGAAGTCGGCTTCAACGCCAGATGCGCGACGATCGGCTGACCCGAAGAGATCCCGCCGAGGATGCCACCCGCGTTGTTGCTGAGGAAGCCTTCCGGGGTCAGCTCGTCACGGTGTTCGGTGCCGCGCTGGGCGACGCAGGCGAAACCGGCACCGATTTCCACGCCTTTGACCGCGTTGATGCTCATCAGCGCGTGGGCCAGTTCGGCGTCGAGACGATCGAAGATCGGCTCGCCCAGGCCCGGCATCACACCTTCGGCAACCACGGTGATCTTCGCCCCGACGGAGTCCTGATCGCGACGCAGTTGGTCCATGTAGGCTTCCAGCTCCGGCACTTTGTCCGGATCCGGGCTGAAGAAGGCGTTCTGCTCGACCGATTCCCAGGTCTTGAACGGGATTTCGATCGGACCGAGCTGGCTCATGTAGCCGCGAATGACGATGCCCTGGCTGGCCAGGTATTTCTTGGCGATGGCGCCGGCCGCGACGCGCATGGCGGTTTCCCGCGCGGAGCTGCGACCGCCGCCGCGATAATCGCGCTCGCCGTATTTGTGGTGGTAGGTGTAGTCGGCGTGGGCCGGGCGGAACAGGTCCTTGATCGCCGAGTAGTCCTTGGACTTCTGGTCGGTGTTGCGGATCAGCAGGCCGATGGAGCAGCCGGTGGTGCGGCCCTCGAACACGCCGGAGAGGATTTCGACTTCGTCGGCTTCCTGGCGCTGGGTGGTGTGGCGGCTGGTGCCCGGCTTGCGACGGTCGAGATCGCGTTGCAGGTCCTCAAGGGAAATCTCCAGGCCCGGCGGGCAGCCGTCGACAATGGCGACCAACGCCGGACCATGGCTTTCGCCCGCGGTGGTGACAGTGAACAGCTTGCCGTAGGTATTGCCGGACATGCAGGACGCTCCGTGAAATCGAACCCAAATTCGTGATGCGCGCCAGTATACGCAGGCTAACCGAGTAGTTCATCCTCGAACCTTAGCGGTGTGGGTGAGTCCAACCGGCACCTTGGCAAATGATGGCGTGATGATGCTGCGAGTTTTGATCTTGAGCCTTTCCCTGTTTACCGGCTTTGTCCAGGCAACTGTCCTGCAACGTCCGGTCACGTTGACTACCGACAATGGCGAACTTTTCGGCTCGCTGTTGCTGCCGAAATCCGACAGCCCCGTGCCGGTTGTCCTGATCCTTTCTGGCTCGGGTCCTACCGATCGTGACGGAAACAACCCCGACGGCGGGCGCAATGACAGCCTCAAACGACTGGCCTGGGTGCTGGCCAAACACAATGTCGCCAGCGTGCGTTTCGACAAGCGCGGCGTGGCGGCCAGCCTTGCGGCAACCCCGGACGAGCGAAACCTGTCGGTGGAAGCCTATGTGGCGGACGCCGTGGCCTGGGGTCAGAAGCTTAAAGCCGATCCGCGCTTCGGCCCGTTGATCCTGCTCGGCCACAGCGAAGGCGCGCTGATTGCCAGCCTCGCGGCGCCAAAGGTCGACGCGGCGGCGGTCATCTCGCTTTCCGGCACGGCCCGACCGATTGATCAGGTGCTGCGTCGGCAACTGGCCCGCAGCCTCCCTCCCCCGTTGATGCTGCGCAGCAATGAACTGCTCGACAGCCTCAAGGCCGGGCGCACCGACGACAATGTGCCGGCGCCGTTGCAGGTGATTTTCCGTCCGAGCGTGCAGCCGTATCTGATTTCACTGTTCCGTCAGGATCCGGCGGCGGCCTTCGCTCAACTGAAAATGCCGGCGCTGATCGTGCAAGGCAGCAACGACATCCAGGTCCAGGTCGATGATGCGAAATTGCTCAAGGCTGCCAAACCGGACGCGGAGCTGGCGCTGATCGAAGGCATGAACCACGTGTTGCGCATCGTGCCCAACGACGTGAAGCGGCAACTGGCCTCCTACAAGGACCCGAATTTGCCGCTGGCGGCAGAACTGGGGACACGCGTCCTTGAATTTATTGACGGACTTCGCACCCGTTGAGCTCTTTTACCCTCTAGTCCTATGGAAAACGGCCGATAAGCCTTTGTCGCCAGCGTACTGGCTGGCGGCAAGCAGCTTGGACAGGATCTCGCCGTTATGACTGATACCCAGACTTCACCCGACACCACCGCTGAAAAAGACGCACCGCCAGCGGTCGAGCTGCCATGGGCGGATGTCCACGTCGAGCACCACAAGATGCTCCGCCTGGCGCCGTTGCAGACCGACCGCAACACCGGCGGGCGGCCACTGCGCTTCGTTGAATTCGGTTACGCCGAGCGCAACGGCAAAGAACACAGCCTGATGCGCATGGCGATCAAGTTGCCCGCTCAGCGCGTGCGTAAAGAACAGAATCATCTGGACGTGTGGGTCGATCACACGACCAAACGCGTGCACTTCGGCCCGGACAGCGGTTTGCAGATCGAACCGATGAACCGTGGCATCGGCCGTTTCATGGCCGCCCAGGGCATCAACTGGGCGAAAAAACGCTGGCCCACCTACACCGTCGACGGCATGGACTTGAACAACAAGGACGCGCTGAACGAAGACACTCGCCTGCGCCGCGATCATTTTCTGCGAGTGCATGGCTTTGACGTGGTTTACGCCGACGCCCAGCATTTGAAGGGCAGCGTCAAGGAAGTGCAGGTCGGTGATTTGCTGGGCGACTGGAACAGCGAAAAGCTGCAGATCGTCGAGATTCTTGAAGCTGCGCAGATGTTGCAGCAGGCCGAGCAGAACCTCGCCGAGCAGGAAGTGAAGCTGAAGAAGCAGGAAGACAAGGTCAGCAAGTTCAAGCGTGAAGACGCCGGTTTGCGTTTCACCATTACTTGCCTGGTGGCGTTTGCGGTGTTTCAGGCCGGGTTGCTGATCTGGATTGCAACGCACCGCTGACTGATCTTTCCCACACTCCGCGTTTGACTCGGATGGGACGCAGAGCGTCCCGGGCTGCATTCCCACGCAGAGCGTGGGAACGATCAGAGCAATTTAGACGCGGGGAGCGAACAGTGCCTGATGGGCGCGGCACTGTTCGGCGGTCAGCATGAACACGCCGTGCCCGCCGCGCTCGAACTCCAGCCAGGCAAAATCGACTTCCGGGTACAGCGCCTCGACGTGCACCTGGCTGTTGCCCACCTCGACAATCAGCAAACCCTTCTCGGTCAGATGATCCGCCGCTTCGGCGAGCATCCGGCGTACCAGGTTCAAACCGTCATCGCCGCAGGCCAGGCCCAGTTCCGGCTCGTGCTGGTATTCGTCCGGCATGTCGGCGAAATCTTCCGCATCGACGTAGGGCGGGTTCGACACGATCAGGTCGAAACGTTGACCCGGCAGACCATCAAAACCATCGCCCTGCACAGTGAACACACGCTCATCGACGCCATGACGCTCGATGTTCTGGTTCGCCACTTCCAGCGCTTCGAACGACAGATCCGCCAGCACCACTTCGGCGTTCTGGAACTCGTAGGCGCAGGCGATGCCGATGCAGCCGGAGCCGGTGCACAGGTCGAGAATGCGCGCAGGTTCGTCGCCGATCCATGGGGCAAAACGGTTTTCGATCAGCTCGCCAATCGGCGAACGCGGGATCAGCACACGCTCATCGACGATGAACGACATGCCGCAGAACCATGCCTCGCCCAGCAGGTAAGCGGTCGGAATGCGTTCTTCGATGCGGCGCTTGAGCAGGCGCTGAAGATTGACCAGTTCGTCGTCTTCCAGCGCGCAATCCAGATAGCTGTCGGCGATTTCCCATGGCAGGTGCAAGGCACCGAGCACTAGCTGTCGGGCTTCGTCCCAGGCATTGTCGGTGCCATGGCCGAAAAACAGATCCTCCCCATGGAAGCGGCTGACGGCCCAACGGATGTGGTCGCGCAGGGTACGAAGTCGGGAAGTGATCACGGGGCAGAACTCCAGAAAAAACGACTGGCGATTCTAGCAGCCAAAACGCGCCGCGACGACGCAGGAAAGATTCCGGGGCGACGGTAGGACTCTTCCGATTTTCCCCTCGGCTATTGAACAGATCGTGTAACTTGACAAGGCTGCAGGCCAGCAACGACGGTGTCTACGATGGTAGCGATTCACAGAACCGCTCAGCCAGAGGACAATGTCGCAAAAGCCCCACCCGAAGGAGCCCCAGAATGTCCGTTCCAAAAACGATGTTTCAACTCAGCGGTCGCGGTTACGCAGCGGCCACGTTGAGCCATGCCACCGTGGTCATCATCGATGCCCAGAAAGAGTACCTCAGCGGCCCGCTGGCCCTGAGCGGCATGGACGCGGCTGTCGCGAACATCAAACAACTGGTTGCCGCCGCCCGCGCAGCCGGCCGGCCGATCGTGCACGTGCGTCACCTCGGCACCGTCGGCGGCCTGTTCGACCCGCAGGGCGAACGCGGCGAGTTCATCCCCGGCCTGGAACCCCAGGGCGATGAAACCATCATCGGCAAACTGCTGCCGAGCGCCTTTCACGGCACCGAACTCTACGATCGCCTGCAAACCATCGGCTCGCTGGACCTGATCGTCTGCGGTTTCATGAGTCACTCCAGCGTCAGCACCACCGTGCGCGCGGCGAAAAACCTGGGTTTCCGCTGCACCCTCGTCGAAGATGCCTGCGCCACCCGCGATCTGCCGTTCAAGGGCCGCGTGCTCAGCGCCGAACAGGTGCAGGAAGCGGAAATGGCGATCATGGCCGACAACTTCGCCACCCTCGCGCTGACCCAGGATCTGATCTGATCGAACGTAAATGAGCGGCTCAGCCCGCCGCTCATCTGCAAAAACCTCGCATTTGCTTCAATTACCCTAGCCTCAGGAACAACCCGGTCAACTCCCGGTCGAAGGGCCGATACCCATTGAGGAAGGTCGGAATGAAGTTATCCGATGGATTTGACGCACGCCGCTTGCGGCCCAAAGGCCAAAGCAACTGGCGATTTCGATTCGGCGCGGCGATCGCGGCCATACTGGCGACGTTCGGCGTGCTGCTGGCGATGGCCGGGGCCGCCAGCCTGCTGGGGCGCCCGCCGGCGCTCGGCGATCTGAATGCAACACCGCTTGGCTCGGCAATCATTCTCGCAGTCGGCCTGCTGTTCCTGTATTTCGGCGTGGCCCTGTGGCGTCGTTGCCGGCGTCGCGCACGGCAATCGCGGGAATTGAACATGTCCCCGCACCTGATGAAAAAACACGATTGATCAACGGCCTGGCTTTTTGCCGGGCCGTTTTGTGTCTGTTTGGGTAAACTGGCCGCCCTTCGCGGAGGCTGACATGCAAGACGACGATTTTTCCCTGTTCAAAAGTGCGATCCAAGGCGTCAAGCCGATCAAGCACGACCGCGCCGACACCGGCAAACCCAAGGCAGACCGCGCACAAATTGCCAAGCTGCGCCAGTCCGCCACCGTGCGCACCGACACCACTACCGTTGACGGCCTGTCCGATCAGTTCGTGATCGACGTCGGTCCCGAAGACGAGTTGATGTGGGCCCGCGACGGCGTGCAGGAAAGCCAGATGCGCAAGCTCAAGGTCGGGCAGATCCCGTTCGAAGGCAGCCTCGACCTGCACGGCATGAGCGTCGAAAAGGCCCGCGAAACTCTTTGGGCGTTTCTCGCCGAAGCCACCAAATTCGAAATCCGCTGCGTGCGCGTCACCCACGGCAAGGCCGTGCGTCTGGACGGCAAGCGGCCGATGATCAAAAGCCACGTCAACACCTGGCTGCGCCAGCATGCGCAAGTGCTCGGTTTCTGCTCGTGCCAGGCGAAACATGGCGGCGCCGGCGCGGTTTACGTGATGCTCAAACGCACCATGATGGAAGGCCGCGACGAATAAACCCGTCACACCGAACTTGCAGGGTCGTGTCCGCCACCGTACCCTTGCCCTTTGCGAAAATCCCCACAGGTAGTTTCATGTCCCTGGAACAGAATTACACCGCGATTCTCGGCCAACTGGGCGAGGACGTCTCCCGCGAGGGCCTGCTCGACACGCCAAAGCGTGCCGCCAAAGCCATGCAGTACCTCTGCCGCGGTTATGAACAGACGCTCGAAGAGGTCACCAACGGTGCCCTGTTCAGCTCCGACAACAGCGAAATGGTGCTGGTCAAGGACATCGAGCTGTACTCGTTGTGCGAACACCACCTGCTGCCGTTCATCGGCAAGGCCCACGTCGCGTACATCCCGAGCGGCAAAGTGCTGGGCCTGTCGAAGGTTGCGCGGATCGTCGACATGTACGCCCGCCGCCTGCAGATCCAGGAAAACCTCAGCCGCCAGATCGCCGATGCGGTCCAGCAGGTCACCGGCGCGCTGGGCGTGGCCGTGGTGATCGAGGCCAAGCACATGTGCATGATGATGCGCGGTGTCGAGAAACAGAATTCGTCGATGATCACTTCAGTGATGCTCGGTGAATTCCGCGAAAACGCGGCGACGCGCAGCGAGTTTCTCAGCCTGATCAAGTAACTCGTGACAGAAAAAAACCGGCGTTGATCGCCGGTTTTTTTTCGTCCGTGAAAAATCGGGTAAGCTGCGCGCCTTCTTCAATGTCCCTGTGAGGCTTGTAACGTGTTCGTCAAAGCGCTTCGTGTCGGCCTCGGCCAACTGATCATCTTCGTTGATTTCCTGACCCGCCCGGGCAAGAAACAGCGCCCCACCGCTGCCCAGGCTCAGGTTGATGCCGCCGCCAAGGACCTGACCCTGTATCAGTTCCACGCCTGCCCGTTCTGCGTGAAGACCCGCCGCAGCCTGCGTCGCCTGAATGTTCCGGTGGCCCTGAAGGACGCGAAAAACAACGAGCAGGATCGTCAGACCCTGCTGGAACAGGGTGGCAAGATCAAGGTGCCGTGCCTGCGCATCGAAGAGAACGGCCAGACCACCTGGATGTACGAGTCCAACACAATCATCGAATATCTGAACAAGCGGTTCGCCGCAGTCTGAAAAAAAACCGGCCTGATGGCCGGTTTTTTTATGCCGCCTGCGCGGCCTGAGCCTGGCGCACCACCGCCGCCAGACGTTTGAGCCCTTCGTCCAGTCGGGCCGGGTCGATGTGACTGAAGTTCAGGCGCAGATGACCGGGATTGCGATCCGGCTCGGGGAAGAACGGTTCGCCCGGCATGAACGCCACATCGTTGGCCAGCGCGGTGTTCAGCAACGTACGCGTGTCCAGCGGTTGCTTCAGGGTCAGCCAGAAAAACAGCCCGCCCTGCGGCGTGTTCCAGTCCGCCAGATCGGCGAAATGGTTTTCCAGCGCCACTTGAAAGGCATCGCGGCGCTGACGATAGAAGCCACGCAATTCACTCAAGTGCTGCTGATATTTCTCACTGCCGATCCATTGCAATGCTTGCCACTGGCCGATGCGGTTGGTGTGCAGATCCGCCGACTGCTTGAGTTTGAGCAGATGCGGAAACAGATCCGGGCTGGCGATGAGATAGCCGACACGCAGGCCCGGCAACAGGGTTTTGGACACGGTGCCGGTGTAGATCCAGCTGGATTTCTTCAGGCGTCCGGCAATCGGCTGAGCGCTGCCGCCGTCGAAGGTCAGCTCGCGATAGGGTTCGTCTTCGATCAGGGTCACGCCGAATTCGTCGAGCAATGCCGCAACGGCTTCGCGCTTGGCTTCGCTGTAGCGCACGGCGGACGGGTTCTGGAAGGTCGGGATCAAATAGATGAACGCCGGGCGATGCTGTTCCAGGCGTTGACGCAACTGCGCAAGGTTCGGACCGTCAGCCTCCAGCGGTACGGTCAGGCAATCGGCGCCGAACAGCTGGAAAATCTGCAAGGCCGCCAGATAGGTCGGTGCTTCAAGCAGGATTTCGGTGCCCTTGTCGATGTACAGCTTGGCCGCCAGGTCGAGGGTTTGCTGGGAGCCGCTGACCACCAGCACCTGACTCGCCTCACACGACAAACCCAGCGCCCTCGCCTCTGCCGCCAGCGCTTCGCGCAGTGCCGGCTCGCCTTCACTCATGCCGTACTGGCCGAGAGACAGCGGCATTTCTGCCCACTCTACCTTCGGCAGCATCGCTTCAGCCGGCAAACCGCCAGCGAATGACATGACCTCCGGGCGCTGGGCCGCAGCAAGGATTTCACGGATCAGAGAACTTTTGAGGCGCGAGACACGTTCGGAAAAAGCCATGGAAGTCACCGCTAGCGAGGCATGGGAAAAATGAGTCAAACTTGTTGACTGAAATTACGACACCCTCTCTGGAAACGTCAATATGCTTGACCTTAAAAACTGCGCCAGCCAGCAACAAGCCATGGAAGCATTTTTCTTCGGTTACCAGGCGTTCACCGCCAAGGCCGATGAAATGCTCGAGCGTCGCGGCTTGTCCCGAGTGCATCAACGCATCGTGTTTTTCATTGCCCGTTATCCGAATCTGAGCGTCAAGGAATTGCTCGCGCTGCTCGGCGTCAGCAAGCAGGCGCTGAACATGCCGTTGCGGCAATTGCAGGAAATGCATCTGGTGGACAGCGTGGCGTCCGAGACTGACAAGCGCAAACGCCTGCTGGAGCTGACCGTTGAAGGCGCGAAATTTGAACAGGCATTACGCCGCGAGCAGGTGAAATTGCTTGAGCGCGTCTTTGCCGAAGCGGGCGAAACGGCGGTCAACGGCTGGCTGGCGGTGAATCTGGCACTGGGAACACATCGTCCGAACGAGTGATATAGCTTGATCGCCAGTATTTTCGTCTACAAAACCAAAAACAATATTTGCTTTATTTGTACACAAAAGCATAATCCACAGCGTGCGAGTTCCTGACCGCATGGTCAACAAATTCGCGTATGCCTCAAAGGGCCGCTGCCACCCCTCATGGGTCCGGTCCTGGAAATAACAATAAAACTCTTGAGGAGTACTCGCTGTGGAAAGCCGCAAATCCGAAGCATCGACGCTGGAACTCTCGCCGCCGTTACGCAATGGCCTGCTGGAGCGCATCTTTAAACTCAGCTTGCATGGCACCACGGTGAAGACCGAGCTGATTGCCGGTCTGACAACCTTCATCACCATGGCCTACATCATTTTCGTCAACCCGAACATTATGGCCGATGCCGGGATCGACCACGGTGCAGCCTTCGTCGCCACCTGTATCGCCGCCGCGCTGGGCTGCCTGCTGATGGGCCTCTACGCCAACTGGCCGGTAGGCCTGGCGCCGGGCATGGGCCTCAACGCGTTCTTCACCTACACCGTGGTCGGCACCATGGGCTACAACTGGGAAACCGCGCTCGGTGCGGTGTTCGTCTCGGGCGTGCTGTTCATGATCCTGACCTTTTCGCGGATTCGCGAATGGCTGCTCAACAGCATTCCGGTCAGTCTGCGCTATGCGATGGGCGCCGGTGTAGGTCTGTTCCTCGGGCTGATCGGCCTGAAAACCGCCGGCATCGTCGTCGATAGCCCGGCCACCCTGATCAAACTCGGCTCGCTGCGTGAACCCGGCCCACTGCTCGCCGCCATTTGCTTCCTGATGATCGCGATCCTCAGCTACCACAAAGTGTTCGGCGCGATCCTCATCAGCATCATCACCGTGACCCTGGCCGGCTGGGGGATTGGTCTGGTGCACTACGAGGGCATCATGTCCGCCCCGCCAAGCCTGGCACCGACCTTTATGGCCATGAACGTCGCCGGCGTATTCAACGTCAGCATGATCAGCGTGGTGCTTGCCTTCCTCTTCGTACACATGTTCGACACCGCCGGCACCCTGATGGGCGTCGCCCAGCGCGCCAACCTGGTGAACGCTGACGGGCGCATCGAGAACCTCTCCCGCGCCATGAAAGCCGACTCCGCCTCCAGCGTTTTCGGCGCAGTAGTCGGCGTTCCACCGGTCACCAGTTACGTGGAAAGTGCCGCCGGTGTAGCGGCTGGTGGTCGGACTGGTCTTACCGCAGTCACCGTGGGTGTGCTATTTATAGCCGCGATGTTCTTTGCACCGCTGGCCGGCATGATTCCCGCCTATGCCACCGCCGGCGCGCTGATTTACGTAGCGATGCTGATGATGGGCGGCATGGCGCACATCGAATGGGACGAAGCGACCGACAGCATTCCGGCGATCGTCACCGCGATCATGATGCCGCTGACCTTCTCGGTCGCCGACGGTATCGCGCTGGGCTTCATTACTTATGTCGCGCTGAAGGCCGGCACCGGTAAATACAAAGAGATCTCTGTCAGCCTGTGGGTGCTCTGCGCGATCTTCATCGCCAAGTTCATCTTCCTGTAAGCGCTACGCGGTTCAAGCTTCAAAACAGCCTCACCCCACCGGGTGGGGCTTTTGCACATTCTTTATAACGATAAAAAGGAGCAAGTGATGAGTCTGGAAACCTGGCTGCTGTTCAGTGGCGCTGCGCTGGTGGTGATCCTGATTCCGGGGCCGCTGTCGTTGCTGATGATCAGCAACAGTCTGAATTACGGTCTGCGTCGATCGTACCCGGCGTTTCTCGGTGGCGTGTTCGCCTCGATCTGCCTGCTCAGTGCCTCGGCGCTGGGGCTGGGCGCCCTGCTGCTGGCGTCCGAAAAACTGTTCAGCGCCCTGAAGATCGTCGGCGCGATTTACCTGTTCTACCTCGCCTGGCAGAGCTGGCAGCAATCGCGCCAGCCGTCGGTGGGTGCCGAAGTACCTCAGGCTGCACCGGTTCCGAAATTCCGTGCATTGTTCAGCCGGGCCTTCGTGCTGGGCGCGAGCAATCCGAAAGACATTTTGTTTTTCGCCGCGTTTCTGCCGCAATTCCTCAGCGCCGAACAACCGTTCCTGCCGCAACTGCTGGTGATGATCGCCACCTGGACGCTGCTCGATCTGCTGTGCAAATTGACCTACGGCCTCGGTGCCCATGGTGCAGCGCGTTACCTGCGCAGCGGCAAGGGTCAGAGCTGGTTCAACCGCATCAGCGCCGGATTGTTCGGCGGTGCCGGTGCCGCATCGCTGCTCAGCGGGCACTGATTCCTCGCAGACAATCTTCTGAGCTTCAGAAATTTCAAAGCTGGCTGCCAGTTTCGACACTTGATTCATGCATCGAAACTGGCAGCAACTTCCGTTTCCAAAACGCAACACACCGCAACACCCCGCCGATGTACATCGTTTGAACCCTCTTCCTAAGATGACGCCACAGCGCAACCTCATCTTCAGAACAAGGATGTTCAAATGGCTACCCTTATCCTCCCGTCATCGATCGAACATAACGACGTAGACATTGCCGACATGCAACTTGTCGGCAATGAACGGCAACCGTCAACGATCGACTATGACGACAACAATTCCCTCCAGACCCCGCCCGCGCTCAAACGCAAAAGAGCGCAACTGAAAACGGTAGACCAGGTATTCGGCCCACTGCAGATAGGCGGATATTCAATCACCCGTAGAGCCCTGGATACATTGGGCGCGACCATTGACGGGCAACCCCTGAACGGCAAGAACACGTTTTTCCGCACGCCCGGAAAGCGTTTCATCAATGCGTTGCAGTTTGATCCAGCCGTCATTGAAGCGCGGATGAAAACAACGACCGGGGCGGATGATTATCTGCTTCCCAGCCTGCTCTTCGAACTTGCCAGCCAACGCCCCCTGACGGCGCCGCCGTTGTTGCATGACTCATTCGATTCCCCGAGCGATCCAGGTACTTATCCGGGCAAGCTGAAACAACTTCTGAACGCAGCGCAAAAACTCTACATCCGCCATGCCCATATTCAGCAGCCACTCCCGAACTGGGTCAAACGCTCAACCAGCCGCACCATGGCCAGCACGGGTATCGGACTTCAGGCGTTCGGGATCTACAGTGGTCTGCGCGGTCTGCAAGATGCAATCAGAGACAAGGATTCATATGGCATCGTGTTCAACAGTTCGGCGTTCAGCGCTGACGTTGCTTCGATAGCGATCGATCTCGCGGTAGCCCGCAAAGTCACGCAAATGCTCAAGGCCAGCGAGAGTGCCTTCAAGGGTTTTGCCAAAACCAGTTTCGCCCTGAAACTGGGGCGCGGCGGCGGCTTGATTGGCGGCGCCCTGACGCTGCCCTTCGATATCATTTGCGCGGTGGATGGTTTCAAGGCGGCAGCCCGGACAACCGGCAAAGAATCCATCAATCACTATGTGAATGCCGGGTTGAGTGTCACCAGCGCGGCCATGACCGTGCTGCTCGGTGCAGCGGCACTGGCCGGATTCTCCTCGGCGGGCCCGATCGGGCTGGTCGCCGGTTTGCTGCTGGTCGCAGGATCCCGAGTCTGGGCGGCGATCAATGTGGTCGATGACATTGACGACTACATCACGTTGACCACCGAAGAGCGTCTGCGTACCGGCTGGATTGCGTTCTGGGGAATCAGCCCGGATGAAAGCATTGAAGATCGCCACCTTATCGCCAGGTCGGCCGCCCGACACTCACAACAACTGCGCGCCACTGCCCGAAAGTTGCTGGACGAGACACTAAAAGACCAGGCCGAAGCCATCGTCAATGGCAGTTTCCAGGTGGATGTCGAACCCATCCAGGTTGCGACTTATGAGTGGACAGCACAAAACCCGAAGTACAAAACCATCAAGCGTCCCCGCATCAACGATCACAACGACACCATCGATGCACGCGCAGGCGTTACCAAAGACACTCCCGGAGCAGTGCTTGGAACTTCTGCCGACGACAAGGACATCCTGTGGTTTATCGGCGGCGGTAACGACACTATTCAAGGGGTGAAAAAAAAGCCCAACGGCTTCTATTACGCTGCCGGCCATAAATCCCTGAACGGTGGCGAGAAAGCCGACGAGTTCATCTTCGAGGGCGCTGCCGACCTGCTGAAAACCGGCACCCAAGAAACACTGATTTCCGAACTGCAAGGTGATGCAGGTAACGACACGCTGAAACTGGCGGGACACTTCCCGGAAACCAACGAAGATCGTTACGGATTCCGAGTGGACTTGCATAAGGGCGAGATGTCGCTACTGGTCAAGCCGCCCACTCCAAAAGAGCAGGCCTACAGGCTGCACAGTCATCTGCAAAGTATCGAAAACGTCGAGACGCTGGCCGGTGCAACCAATGAAGTCATCGGTAGTGACGGTCCGAACATCATCAAGTCCCGTGGTCGCGACGAGATTGATGCAGGCCCCGGCGAGGACCAGATTTATTTGCTCAGCCATTACGTATCGGCCAATGGCGGCAAAGGCAAGGATGCCTACGCTATCGCTCATGTCCCCGGCGCAGCATCGATTATTGAAGACGGCGCAGAGGAAAGCATCATTGCACTGGACTGGCGATCGGACCTGATCGAAAGCTGGAAGATCGAAAACCGGGAGTTGGTCATCACATCAGGATTCGAATTCGACGACGTCAGCAAGAAAGTGGTCAGGATCAAGAATGTCTACCAGCGAACCGGGGACAAACGAGCGCTACAGAATGGAAAACTGACCTTCATCACCAAAGACGGATTTCATCTCGTGCCAGAACTTCCAGCCAGCATCGAAACGCCGCAAGCGGTCGATGTGGAAGTGGTGATCCTGCGACAGGGAATCCGACAGCTTCCGGTCATCGTGTTTGATACGAAGTGCACCGTCCCCAACGACAGGAGTTCGAGCTACTGGCTGTCACGCAACAATATCCAGACAGTTTTCCAGGTAACAGCGCCCGGTAATAATGGGGTCACTACGCTGCACATTGATTGCCCCAGCACAGAACTGACGCGCGTCGAGGCTTATTACAACGCCGACCTCATACGCGGCACTCACTTCAACTACATCATGTACAAGGAATGCGGGATGACCCTGCATTTCGGCAGCAAACAGCTAGCGATCAAAAATCTTGCCTCTTCGACCATGTCCGGCATGCGCGATCTCAAGCCCCGGTTGAAGGCTCCCGAACGGGCAACCCATCACTCGTTCATTCTGGTCATGAACGACGGCGCGTCTTATCGGCTTGTTCAGCCCGCCGTCACCGACAGTCATTTTTGGAACGACACGTTTGAAATAAGCGGTCCGATGCATTGGACCAGCAACGTGCCTCTGCCACTTTCCCCCAGAGCGGGAACGCATCAATACCTGCAACCGCTCGACAACCAGGCACATGCGCTGGGTAGCCGGGAGAAGTGCGTCATGCTCAAACCCGCTGCGTACCAGACTGCCGTGGAAAGCCTCACCGGTGAGGGCTCGAAGTACCTCGTCCACCTCACCCCCGGCATGTCATTGCGCATTTCCACACCCGGCGCACTGGCGACCGCGAGCCAGCAACTGGCATTTTCCTCGACGTGGGAATTCGACGCCTCCAGCCTGGGCACGGTCGAGATCACGCTCGTCGACAACCGGTTACAGATCGGACAGACGATCATTTACCTGCCGCAATACCAGAACACGGGCGACCTGATCGACCAGATTCGCGTCATCACCGCGCAAGGCATTGTCTGGGCGGTCGACCTGATCTTCGAAGCGGTTTATATCGAAGCGATCGATGCACGGTTTCTCGTACCGCCAACCGACCTCTCCACCCCGTTGCCTATCGAACTGAAGCAATATCCGGAAGACGACATACTTGTGCGCAACATGGCCATGAAAGATGGCAGCCTCGGTGCCCTGCGATATCACCTGGCGCAACGTCAATGGATACTCGACGCGGACAAGTCCCGCGAAATTGATCGCCTGGATCTACAGACGACCAACCACTGCACCCACCAACTGAAACTGTTCGAAGAAGTGGCACAGATCGGCCTCGCTTACACTCCCCCGCTGGGCGACCACGCCTTGAAACTCCTGCGCGAACATTGCGTCAGGTTGATGGGCGATCTCTCGCTGGACTACCCGGAGAAACTGAAAAAGGCGAAACACTTCGCCTGGCTTTTATCCGGACAAACGCACTACAACTGATTCCCTCGGGAGCAACGGACTCAGCTGGAAACGCTTTGCATCAGTCGCTTGCACCGATTGATCTATGTACCGCACGCCAGAAGTGCGCTTTGACGATCATTCAGCCCCCTTTAGCCAGCATCACTCCATGGCTTTACACAGCTGAATCAGTCGTACATCGGAGCACTTCAAATGGCCAAGCCACCCAAGCAGATTCCTCCAGCGGGTTCGTCGCCTCCCAGGCCTTCAACAGACACGCCTCACGTCAACCTCGATAACGTTTCGAACATTCGCCCCGGCATGCATCTGCCCACCGGCGAGCCGACTCTGACCGGACACTCTTCGCCGCGCACGACGGAACATGACGCAGGCAACCGACAGCCCTCGGTCGAAGTCAGCGAGATGCTGCCCCGCCAGCCGCCACACGCGTCAGGCATTGCACCTGAAGCCTCGCCAAGGCCGACATCACCCGTATTCATTCCTGCACATCTGGCCCTCAGGCTGACCCCGGCAGCCGCGTCCTCGCAAGGCATCCGCCGTGACGGCCGGGAGCGAACCTATGTGGACATGCGCGAAGGCACCGCCATGGTTCATCAGCACCCTGACGGACGCTTTCAACTGACCTCGGCCAGCGAACTGACGCCCTCCGGTTTTCTGGTCGAGCGGATCCGGGGCACGAATCTGTGGCAAAAACGACAAGCAATCACGGCACGCCGCCCACATGTCGACGAGCCGGACACGCAGGCCGATCCGGGCAAGCGTCCGCGACTGGATGAAGATGACGCGTCGACCGATCCAGACCCACTCGCCGACAAGCCTTCGACCATTGCCCAGCCTCTGGATCTGTCCAACAAGCCATGGCGAAATTGGGGCCAGCCGACAAAGCCCACCGGCGGTCAATCGGTGGAAATAGACGGGCTGCACTACCCGATCGTGCCGCAGATCGTTCGCTCCAACACATCGATCGTCTGCATCAAGCACCCGCGTTTCAACCCCGAGCGCTTTGATGCCTTCGAACAGATGCTCGTGGACGATCGCACACTGCAACCGCGCTGGGCAGCTCGCGGCCCGGACAATCAGTGGCGCTTTACAGACCATCAACTGCCATTCGAAAAGCCGCTGACGCAATATGTTGCCGATGCCTTCGAGTGCTTGTCCGGGCAGTCTGCCAAGGCCGTGGCCAAGGCCATGTTCAGAGAGTCCCGCGGCGCCGAAGTGATCAACGGCGAAGGGTTGCAGGCGCTGAGCCAGACCTTCCGTCACTGGCAAGACAGGGCCATCCCCGCCCCCCGACACCTTGCAGATCCACTGCTGTTGCTGCCGGTCCAGCCCATCATCTCTGACGGCACTTTCGGGGGAAGAATCGTGCTGCCCCCGACAACCGGGCCGAGCCTGCAGCGAGTCGATTTTGATCCGCAGAAATTCTCGCAGCAATGGAGTGAATATACAGCTGCACCGGGGGCTGCGAGCTTGCAAAAGCTCTTCCACAACATCCTGGTCAAGAGTGGATACACCGTCAGTTCGCCAGATCCCTTGCTGCTGGAACACTCGCTGGTTTTTCATCGGGAAGGACTGGATTCGCTTTTCGTATTGAAGCTCCCGTTGGTCTCCCCGGGCTTCATCCCTCGCTATACCAGGCCGGGTTCCGAACTGACCAGTTCGGCAGCGCGGATGACACTCGATGAAACCGGACAACAAAGGCTGAACGCTCTGCTGGCACAAGACAAAGTCAATTATCTGGTGGGCGGCATTCAACATCCGAGCCCGGACCAACCCACCCTCTTCATTCTTCGCGAAGGCTGATCATCAATGAGCCCCAAACGTCCTATCCGAACGAAAACAGATACAGCGGATTCCACGCCTGTCTTACGAGACACCACGCCGGACATTTCAACGACGCCTCGACTGATGCCCGACACACTGATCGATCCGACCTCGACCCACCCGGCCTGGCAATTGCCTGCGCCACCCGTTACCCGTCAACAGATGATCGAAATCTACGATCTCCCTGCCGAGACACATGTCCGGAACGTCACCGCGCAACGACCGATCGGCAGCTATTTTCTCGCCCCCGGACTGGTCAACAGATTGCCGCCTGCCGATCCTCGGGACGGCACGCGCACAGCGGGACGTTATACCTACGTCGACCTTGTCGAAGGGGGGACGGTGCAGATCGGCCCCGATGCGCAGAATGGATTGAGGGCCCGGTTATCCAGTGAACTCCTGGCATCCGGCCCACTGCTGGAAAGGGTTGAGGGTACGCTTGTGTGGCGTCCGCTCCCTGCGCAAAACATCCCGGATGCCGACATCTCGCAGCTGTCCATGACACGTCACCGATTGCCGGATGACGAACCGTCGGTCGTACCGCCCAAACGTCAGCGCACCGATGAAACGCTGGACCCGTGGAGCAGTTGGGGCATCGACCCGCAACATGCCACCACCGGTGACATTCGCGTCGACGGTATCCAGTACAAAGTCATTCCGCGAGGCGATGCGGGCGATCCGATCGTCTACATCAAGAACCCGAGTCATCTGATCTACGACTTCGACTTGCTGGACCGCACGCTCAGACTGGAACCACAGGAACAGCCGCGGGGCGCCATCCAGGTTCCGCCGGCTAATGACTGGCAAATCGATCCGACGCTGCCGTTCGAACGTCCACTGACGAAATACATCAGCCAATACTTTCCGGAGCTATCGACGACCTCGCTGGAGAGTGTCGCCTTTCACCAGTTCGTGCTGGCAAATGGTTCCGACACGGCGACCGGATCGGGGCTGACCCTTCTGCGCCAGACATTCAATGACTGGCAGACCGGAAACCGCCATCCCCGTCCGCAACTGGCCGATCCGCTGCTGATGCTGCCGATTCTCCCGACGTCGGGCAATGGGGCGGTTCGCATCATCGAATTGCCGACGCCGACATCGGACGGTCCGCTGCAGCGACTGGATTTCGATCCGGCACTGTTTCGCCAGGAATGGCTGTATTCCAACACCACGCAATCGGCGCTGGATCTCAAACGTTTCATGGCCACCCTGCTGACCCGCAACGGCTACGCCGTATTCGACCCCAGCCTCTCCAACTCGTTTCCGGCGCTGGTGTTCAAGCGCTCGGGGCATGACTACGTGTTCTTCATCAGCCTGCATCGCATCCGGGGCCGCAAGATCAACCAGACGCTGAATGTCGATCACAGCAGTGCCAATCTACGTCTGCACATTCAGGTGGGTGCGACAGCGGCGGCGGCCGTTGTTGCAGCAAACGCTGCAAACAAGGTCGTCTGGCTCAGAGGCGGTCCCCAGACACTGGCGAACGCCGACGACACCGTGTTTATCGTGCGCGACGCAAACCCACGGCTGTGATTGCACTCCGCTGAACGACGGGCGAAAAAAAGCCCGCAGTGTGAGCGGGCGAAAGACCAAAGAAGCTATATGCGCAGTCGCTTCCCGGTAGGGGCAGCTGCTTGGGGGTCAGCTGCCCCGATAGGTGGAATAGCTGTAAGGCGAGATCAGCAACGGTACGTGGTAGTGATCCTGTTCGGCAGAGATGCCGAACCGCAGCACGACCACGTCCAGGAATGCCGGCTCCGGCAACTGGACGCCACGGGCGCGGTAGTAATCGCCGGCGTGGAACTGAACCTGATAGACACCGGTACGGTAGTCATCGCCTTGCAGCAGCGGCGCATCGACCCGGCCATCGCTGTTGGTAAGCGCACTGGCGACCAATTCCAGGTGCGAACCTTCAACGCGGTACAGCTCGACCTTGATCGAGCTGCCCGGGCAACCGTGTGCAGCGTCCAAAACGTGTGTTGTCAAACGTCCCATTGATTCTGCGCGCCTGCCTGCGTGGAGCAGTCAGACTTCGCGCCTCCCGAAGTCAGTTGAAAAGGAGACCGCACCGTTTCGGAGCACGAAAAGCTGCGGCGAGCGATTGATTAAGACACTTTTCAAAAAAATTGTACACAATAAAAACGACATTTTTGCTGCTACCCCCGCCATCCTTCGATTTCACGGTGATTTGCCTCGTAACCTCGCATTCATTGAACCCCCAATCCATTAGCTGACTGGTCAGGCAGGTTTCTTGCAGGTTCACGCCATTAACAGCAAAAGATGACAGCCGGTGAAAAATGCGAAAATTCAGGCTTACAAATTGAGAATAAAGTTGTATACAATCAGCCCATCGCTGTGACGCCAGCCTGCCATCCAAACTTCAGGGCGCCACACAATCTGTCAACGAATAAGAAGGAAGACTGCAGTGAGCGCTGACTACCCACGCGACCTGATCGGTTACGGCAGTAACCCTCCTCACCCACACTGGCCGGGCAATGCCCGGATCGCCCTGTCGTTCGTACTCAATTACGAAGAAGGCGGCGAGCGCAACATTCTGCACGGCGACAAAGAATCCGAAGCCTTCCTCTCGGAAATGGTCGCGGCCCAGCCTCTGCAAGGCGCGCGCAACATGAGCATGGAATCGCTTTACGAGTATGGCAGCCGTGCCGGCGTCTGGCGGATCCTGAAACTGTTCAAGGAATTCGACATTCCGCTGACCATCTTCGCTGTGGCCATGGCCGCCCAGCGCCACCCGGACGTAATCCGCGCGATGGTCGAGGCCGGTCACGAGATCTGCAGCCACGGCTACCGCTGGATCGACTACCAGTACATGGACGAAGCGCAGGAACGCGAGCACATGCTCGAAGCGATCCGCATCCTCACCGAACTCACCGGCGAGCGCCCGCTGGGCTGGTACACCGGTCGCACCGGCCCGAATACCCGTCGCCTGGTGATGGAAGAAGGCGGTTTCCTCTACGACTGCGACACTTACGACGACGACCTGCCCTACTGGGAACCGAACAACCCGACCGGCAAGCCGCACCTGGTGATCCCGTACACCCTGGACACCAACGACATGCGCTTCACCCAGGTCCAGGGTTTCAACAAGGGCGACGATTTCTTCGAATACCTCAAAGATGCGTTCGACGTGCTTTATGCCGAAGGCGCCGAAGCACCGAAGATGCTGTCGATCGGTCTGCACTGCCGTCTGGTGGGCCGTCCGGCGCGTCTGGCTTCGCTCAAGCGCTTTATCGAATACGCTAAAAGTCATGAACAGGTGTGGTTCAGCCGTCGCGTCGACATCGCGCGTCACTGGCACGAAACCCACCCGTACCAAGGGGCTGCCAAATGAGCACCTTTCAAACCCTGAAACCGTCGACCCTGAGCCGCGACGCCTTCGTCAAAGCCTTCGCCGACATCTACGAACATTCGCCATGGGTGGCCGAGAAGGCCTTCGACCTGGGCCAGGACGCGTCGATCGACCAGATCGAAACCCTGCACCAGCGCATGAGCGACATCCTGTTGAGCGCCGATCACGCCAGCCAGCTGGCACTGATCAACGCTCACCCGGACCTGGCCGGCAAAGCTGCCGTCCAGGGCGAGTTGACCGAAGCCAGCACCAATGAACAGGCTGGCGCCGGTATTCACCAATGCACGGCCGAAGAGTTCCAGCGCTTCACCGAGCTGAACGACGCCTACAAAGCCAAGTTCAAGTTTCCCTTCATCATGGCGGTAAAAGGCAGCAACCGGCATCAGATCCTCGCGGCGTTCGAAACGCGCATTCACAACCCGGTCGACACCGAGTTCAAATGCGCGCTGGCGGAGATCAACAAGATCGCCCTGTTCCGATTACTGACTCTCTAGCAAGCCTGGCCCGAGTGCATCAAACGCGGAGAGCACCCAGGGCCCTGCAAGCATCCCAAGCCACTTATTTAAAGGCAGACAAGAAGAATGAAAGCTTACGCCGTACCTTTCGAGAAGTTCGTCAACCTGGCCGATGCCCGTCTGGGCACCAAAATCATCTCGGTCACCGATGACTGGTTCGCAGACGCCAATCGTCTGTTTCAGCCGACCCCGGCCGTGTGGAAGGAGGGCGTGTTCGATGACAACGGCAAGTGGATGGACGGCTGGGAGTCCCGCCGCAAGCGCTTCGAAGGCTACGACAGCGCGGTGATCCGCCTGGGCGTACCGGGTTCGATCAAAGGCGTGGACATCGACACTTCATTCTTCACCGGCAACTTCCCGCCATCGGCCTCGCTGGAAGCCTGCTTCCTGGCGTCGGGCGAGCCGGACGAAAACACCCAGTGGACTGAAGTGCTGTCGGCCGTCGAGCTGCAGGGCAACAGCCACCACTACCACGAAATCAGCAACGACAAGGCGTTCAGCCACCTGCGCTTCAACATCTATCCGGATGGCGGCGTGGCCCGTCTGCGCGTGTACGGCATTCCGTTCCGCGACTGGTCGGCTGTTGGCGACAACGAGCAAGTGGACCTGGCAGCAGCCCTCAACGGTGGCCGCGCCCTCGCCTGCTCCGACGAACACTTCGGCCGCATGAGCAACATCCTCAACCCGGGCCGTGGCATCAACATGGGCGACGGCTGGGAAACCGCACGTCGTCGCACGCCAGGCAATGACTGGGTGATCGTCGCGCTGGGCCACCCGGGCGAGATCGAAAAAATCATCGTCGACACCCTGCACTTCAAGGGCAACTACCCGGACACCTGCTCGATCCAGGGCGCGTTCGTCAAGGGCGGCACCGACAGCCAGATCGAAACCCAGTCGCTGTTCTGGCGCGAACTGCTGCCAAGCCAGAAGCTGGAAATGCACGCCGAACACACCTTCGTCGAGCAGATCAAGGCGCTGGGCCCGATCACCCACATCCGTCTGAACGTGTTCCCGGATGGTGGTGTGAGCCGCCTGCGCGTTCTCGGCAAGGTAGCGAAGTAACACCTGATCGTTCCCACGTCGAGGCGTCGAACCGTCTGCGTGGGAATGCATACCGTGACGCTCCGCGTCACAGTGGACGCGGAGCGTCCATGGCAGCGTTCCCACGCAGAGCGTGGGAACGATCAATTTTCAAGAGATTAAGAAGAACAGCATGCGCACACTGACGATTGAACCGCTGACCAAAGAAGCCTTCGCCCCTTTCGGTGACGTGATCGAAACCGACGGCAGCGATCACTTCATGATCAACAACGGTTCGACCATGCGCTTCCACAAACTGGCGACGGTCGAAACCGCGACGCCTGAGGACAACGCGATCATCAGCATCTTCCGCGCCGACGCGCAGGACATGCCGCTGACCGTCAGCATGCTGGAACGCCATCCGCTGGGCAGCCAGGCTTTCATTCCGCTGCTCGGCAATCCCTTTCTGATCGTGGTCGCGCCACTTGGCGATGTACCTGTATCAGGCTTGGTCCGCGCCTTCGTCACCAACGGCAGGCAGGGCATCAATTACCATCGCGGCGTCTGGCACCACCCGGTGCTGACGATCGAAAAGCGGGATGACTTCCTGGTGGTTGATCGCAGTGGCACAGGCAATAACTGCGATGAGCATTTTTTCAAAGAGGATGAGCGTTTGATCCTCGCCCCCCACCAATAAGAGAAGGTCTGATCACTCGACAACAAGAGTGACAGGCGAGAGGTAAAGACTGTGGAAGCACATCTGTTGGAATGGCTGAACCTGAGCGTGCGCTGGGTTCACATGATCACTGGCGTGGCCTGGATCGGCGCGTCGTTCTACTTCGTCTGGCTGGAGAACAACCTCAACCGCGTCAACCCGAAAACCGGTCTTGCCGGTGATCTGTGGGCGATCCACGGCGGCGGTATCTATCACCTGGAAAAATACAAACTGGCCCCTCCGTCGATGCCGGAGAACCTGCACTGGTTCAAATGGGAAGCCTATTTCACCTGGATGTCGGGTATCGCGCTGCTATGCGTGGTGTTCTACTCCAACCCCGTGCTCTACCTCGTGGCACCCGGCAGCGGCCTGACCGGCCCTGAAGGCGTGGCCATCGGCATCGGTTCGCTGATCGCCGGCTGGTTCATCTACGACTTCCTCTGCGATTCGCCCCTCGGCAAAAAACCTGCCCTGCTCGGCTTCATCCTGTTCGTGCTGATCATCGGCGCGGCGTATGGCTTCAGCAAGGTATTCAGCGGTCGTGGTGCGTACCTGCACGTCGGCGCGATCATCGGCACCATCATGGTCGGCAACGTGTTCCGCATCATCATGCCGGCCCAGCGCGCACTGGTTGCCGCGATCGCCGAGAACCGCACGCCGGATCCGGCGCTGCCGGCCAAAGGCCTGCTGCGTTCGCGTCACAACAACTACTTCACCCTGCCGGTGCTGTTCATCATGATCAGCAACCACTTCCCGAGCACTTACGGCAGCCAGTACAACTGGCTGATCCTGGCCGGGATCGCGGTGTTGGCGGTGTTGGTGCGTCACTACTTCAACACCCGTCACGACAGCCACAAGTTTGCCTGGACCCTGCCAGTGGCAGCGGTAGGCATGATCAGTCTGGCGTACGTCACCGGCCCTGCGCCGATGTCGACCGCTCCGGACGTGGCCAAGGCGCCTGCGAAAATCGAGTACCAGCCGTTGCCGGAAACGGCTTTGGGTGGTGGCGCGAAACCGGCTGAAGCTGCACAACCGGCAGCTCCTGCTGCACCGGCCGCTGCTCCGGCTCAGGCGTCCAACGCCGGTCCTGCGTTCGACAAGGTGCACAACGTGATCCAGGAACGCTGCGCGGTCTGCCATTCGGCCAAACCGACCAGCCCGCTGTTCAGCGCTGCACCGGCCGGTGTGATGTTCGACACCCCCGAGCAGATCCGCCAGAACGCGGCACGGATCCAGGCGCAAGCCATCACCACGCAGATCATGCCACTGGGCAACATCACACAGATGACCCAGCAGGAACGTGACCTGATCGGTGCATGGATCGCCCAGGGAGCCCAGACCAACTAAGCAGTAAAAGCATCGCTGGCAAGCCAGCTTCCACAGGGTTTTGCACTGCCTGTGTGGGAGCTGGCTTGCCAGCGATTAGCCGCAACGCGGTTTACCTGATGCAAAGAAACAGCTGTGAGCAACCCGGCAGCTGTTAATCACAAGAATAAAAAAGATCCGAGGTGTTGCATGTCCGAGCTGTCCAAAGCGCGCATCCCCGACGCACCCGCCATTCAGCGTTTGCCCCTTTTGCAACTGATCCTGGTCGGTTTGCAACATGTACTGCTGATGTACGGCGGCGCCATCGCGGTACCGCTGATCATTGGACAGGCCGCTGGCCTGAGTCGTGAAGAAATCGCCTTCCTGATCAACGCCGACCTGCTGGTCGCTGGCATCGCCACCATCGTGCAATCTCTGGGCATCGGCCCGATGGGCATTCGCATGCCGGTGATGATGGGCGCCAGTTTCGCCGCCGTCGGCAGCATGGTCGCCATGGCCGGCATGCCCGGCATCGGTCTGCAGGGAATCTTCGGCGCAACTATCGCCGCCGGGTTCTTCGGCATGATCATCGCGCCGTTCATGTCCAAGGTCGTACGCTTCTTCCCGCCTCTGGTGACCGGCACGGTCATCACCTCGATCGGTTTGTCGCTGTTCCCCGTGGCCGTGAACTGGGCCGGTGGCGGCGCTGGCGCCGCTCAATTCGGTTCACCGATTTACCTGGCCATCGCCGCACTGGTGCTGACCACCATTCTGTTGATCCACCGCTTCATGCGCGGTTTCTGGGTCAACATTTCCGTGCTGATCGGCATGTGCCTGGGCTACGTGCTCTGCGGCGCCATCGGCATGGTCGACCTGAGCGGCATGGCCAACGCGCCGTGGGTTCAGTTCGTCACCCCGCTGCATTTCGGCATGCCGAAGTTCGAACTGGCACCGATCCTGTCGATGTGCCTGGTGGTGGTGATCATCTTCGTCGAGTCCACCGGGATGTTCCTCGCGCTGGGCAAGATCACCGGCCAGGAAGTCTGCCCGCGCATGCTGCGTCGCGGCCTGCTGTGTGATGCCGGCGCATCGTTCGTTGCCGGCTTCTTCAACACCTTCACCCACTCCTCCTTCGCGCAGAACATCGGCCTGGTGCAGATGACCGGCGTGCGCTGCCGCTCGGTGACCATCGTCGCCGGCGGTCTGCTGATCGTCCTGAGCCTGTTGCCGAAAGCAGCGTTCCTGGTGGCGTCGATTCCACCGGCAGTGCTGGGTGGCGCGGCGATTGCGATGTTCGGCATGGTGGCGGCGACCGGCATCAAGATCCTGCAGGAAGCCGACATCGGCGACCGCCGCAATCAATTGCTGGTAGCCGTGAGCATCGGCATGGGCCTGATCCCGGTGGTGCGCCCGGAGTTCTTCGCCCACCTGCCGTTGTGGATGAGCCCGATCACCCACAGCGGGATCGCCATGGCCACCCTCAGCGCGCTGACGCTGAACCTGTTGTTCAACATTCTCGGCGGCGCCGAACGCGCCGCGATCAACGACTGCCACGCACACCCGCACTGATCCGAAGAGTAAAAAAGGGGGCTCGCCCAAGCCTGCCCCCTCGCGACAGCTTTGCCTCAAACAATAAAAACAAGAGGGAGCAACAGATGATCCGGACTCAAACCAACGTGTTGTTGAGCGGCGGCCTGCTGGCCGCATCGCAAGCCATGGCCGGCGATTTATTGCTGTGGCAGACCAACAGCCTGAGCTACCTGTACGGCAAGAACTTCGCGATCAACCCGTCGATCCAGCAGACGGTGACGTTCGAGCACGCCGACAAGTGGAAGTACGGCGACAACTTCCTGTTCGTCGACAAGATCTTCTACAACGGCCAGGAAGACCGCAACAAGGGGCCCCACGCGTTCTACGGCGAATTCAGCCCGCGCCTGTCGTTCGGCAAGATCTTCGACAAGAAACTGGAGTTCGGCCCGATCAAGGACGTGCTGCTGGCCATGACCTACGAGTACGGCGAAGGCGACAGCGAGGCCTACCTGATCGGCCCCGGCTTCGACCTCAAGGTGCCGGGCTTCAACTATTTCACCCTGAATTTCTATCGCCGCCAGACCGAAGGCCCGCGCCCCGGCGACGGCGTCTGGCAAATCACTCCCGGCTGGTCCTACAGCATTCCCGTGGGCAATTCCGACCTGCTGATCGACGGCTATCTGGACTGGGTGGTCGACAACGACCAGAACTCACGCGGCACCTATCACGCCAACCTGCACATCAACCCGCAGATCAAATACGACCTGGGCAAAGCCCTCGGCTGGGGTGAGAAGCAGGTGTACGTCGGCACCGAATACAGCTACTGGAAAAACAAATACGGGGTCGAGAGCACCCACAGTTTCGACACCAACCAGAACACCGCCAGCCTGCTGGTGAAGGTGCACTTCTAAGATGACCCGCAACCGTGCCCCCTACCTGTCGTCGGTGCTCTGTTGCGGGGCACTTGAGGCCTGGCCGTTGAGTCAGTATTCTCCGCGGCCTCCTGAATTCGGTCTAAAAAAAAGCCCGAATTTAATTCCTGACCGAAAAGCCAACTTATCCCGGCCGCGGTCAGTACCGAGGCATCCCGAAAACACGCTCAATCGACTGTTTTTCAGCAGCCGACGGGCGTTTTTTTGCTTTTCGAAAAGCCTTGGCTCAGCTCTTGCTAACAGCACTAAAGCTGACCGAATGGATGAATTTTGCTGCAACGAAAAAAGGCGCCACACCAGAGCGCCGACTCAAAAAAATAAACGTGGAACACCTACTTTGGGAGCAACCGAATGAAACGTATGTGCACCAGCCTGATGCTTGCGGGATCGCTGCTGGTAGGGGGTCAGGCCATGGCCGACGGCCTGCTGCAATGGCAGAACAACAGCCTGACCTACCTCTACGGCAAAGACTTCAAGGTCAACCCGGCCATCCAGCAGACCGTGACCTTCGAGCACGCCGATGCGTGGAAGTACGGGGACAACTTCTTCTTCCTCGACAAGATTTTCTACAACGGTGACAAGGACTTCAACAACGGTCCGAACACCTACTACGGCGAGTTCCAGCCACGCATCTCGCTGGGCAAGGTCCTCGACCAGAAGATCGAGTTCGGCCCGATCAAGGACGTCCTGCTGGCGATGACCTACGAGTTCGGCGAGGGTGACACCGAGTCCTACCTGATCGGCCCGGGCTTCGACCTGGCCATTCCGGGCTTCGACTACTTCCAGTTGAACTTCTACCAGCGTCACACCGAAGGCTCGCGTCCGGGTGACAACGTCTGGCAGATCACACCAGTGTGGTCCTACACCATTCCGGTGGGCGACTCGAACATCCTGATCGACGGCTACATGGACTGGGTGGTCGACAACGACGTCAACAGCAGAGGCGAATACCACGCCAACCTGCACTTCAACCCGCAGGTCAAATACGACCTGGGCAAGGCGCTGAATTTCGGCGAGAAGCAGTTGTACGTCGGTGTTGAATACGACTACTGGAAAGACAAGTACGGTATCGACGACACCAAGGCCTTCACCACCAATCAGAACGTGACCAGCTTCCTGGTGAAGTTCCACTTCTGATCCGGCGGCGTCCTTACGGACGCCTTCGCGAGCAAGCTCGCTCCCACATTCGGTTTGTGTCGTTCACAAAACCAATGTGGGAGCGGGCTTGCTCGCGAATGGCGGCACCCCAAATCTCAAGCGGGAGCCACCGCCTCGTTAATCCCCAAAAACCGGCACAGTTCATCGCGCTTGGCCAGGGCATCGCGCCGTCCAAGGTCGATCAATTCGCTGCAATACCCCGCCTCGAACAGCAAGTAACTCAACACCCCTGCCCCGCTCGTCTTGGTCGCTCCCGGCCCACGCAGAAACAATCGCAAAGCCGCCGGCAGTTCCTGACGATGCCGCGCCGCGATTTCATCGATCGGCTGACTCGGCGAGATCACCAGCACTTCCACCGGCGCCACCCCCAGCGCACGGGTCGGCGTGCCTTCGGGCATCAGATGACTGAACTGGTTGAGACGTTGAAGCAACTCGATATCACTTTCCAGGCTATCAATGAACGTACTGTTGAGCATGTGCCCGCCGATCTGCGCCAGCGTCGGCTGTTGCCCGGTGTAGGTGCGCTCCAGCGGTTGCGCCGGATCAAAACCGCGCGGGTTGCCGCTGACGCCCACCACCAGCACCCGGCTCGCGCCCAGGTGCAGCGCCGGGCTGATCGGCGCCGACTGTCGCACCGCGCCATCGCCGAAATATTCATCGCCGATCTTCACGGGCGCGAACAACAGCGGGATCGCCGAACTGGCCAGCAAGTGCTCCACCGATAACTGCGTCGGCACACCGATACGCCGGTGACGCAGCCAGGAATCGATGGTCCCGCCGCCCTGATAGAAGGTCACGGCTTGCCCGGACTCGTAGCCGAACGCCGTCACCGCCACCGCGTGCAGTTGCTTGCGTGCGATGGACTCGGCGATGCCGGGCATGTGCAGTTTTTCGTTGAGGAGATGACGCAGCGGCGAACTGTTGAGCAGCGCCACCGGCATTTGCCGGCCCATGCCCAACAGGCTGTGACTGACGAAACGGCTGGCCTGGCGGATCACCCCCGGCCAGTCGCTGCGCAACACGCGATGGCTGCGAAAGCCTTGCCAGAACAGCGTAAGGCGTTCGATGGCCGCGCGAAAATCAGTCGCACCGCTGGCCAGGCTGACCGCGTTGATCGCCCCGGCCGACGTGCCGACGATCACCGGAAACGGATTGTCCGCCCCCAATGGCAGCAATTCGGCAATCGCCGCCAGCACCCCCACCTGATACGCCGCCCGAGCCCCGCCGCCGGAAAGAATCAAACCTGTGACCGGTTCAGCTGGGCTCATCGCAACGCTCCGTGGTGCTTATGGGGATGGGTCAAATCAACCGCGTTTGGCGTACAGCTTCGGCTCGCCCGGTGGCCGGCTCTTGAAGCGCCGGTGTGCCCACAGGTATTGCTCGGGGCACTCACGCAACACGCCTTCGACCCACTGATTGATGCGGATGCAATCTTCTTCTTCGGTCTCACCCGGGAAACCTTCCAGCGGCGGATGAATCACCAGACGATAACCGCTGCCGTCGGCCAGACGCTCCTGGGTGAACGGCACCACCAGTGCCTTGCCCAGACGGGCGAACTTGCTGGTGGCGGTGACGGTCGCGGCCTGAATGCCGAACAGCGGCACGAAGATGCTTTGCTTGGCGCCGTAGTCCTGATCCGGCGCGTACCAGATCGCCCGGCCTGCGCGCAGCAATTTGAGCATGCCGCGCACGTCGTCACGTTCCACCGCCAGCGAATCGAGGTTGTGCCGCTCGCGGCCCTGACGCTGGACGAAGTCGAACAGCGGGTTCTTGTGTTCGCGGTACATGCCGTCGATGGTGTGCTGCTGGCCGAGCAGCGCCGCGCCGATTTCCAGGGTGGTGAAATGCACCGCCATCAGAATCACGCCCTTGCCTTCACGCTGGGCCTTTTGCAGGTGCTCCAGGCCTTCGACGTGGGCCAGTTTCGCCAGGCGCTGACGCGACCACCACCAGCTCATCGCCATTTCAAAGAAGGCAATGCCGGTGGAGGCGAAGTTTTCCTTGAGCAGGCGCTTGCGTTCGGCGGCGGATTTTTCCGGGAAACACAGTTCCAGATTGCGCTTGGCGATGCGCCGCCGGTCGCCGGCGAAGCGATACATCAAGGCACCAAGAAAACGACCGATGGCCAGCAAGGCCGGATAGGGCAGCTGCACGATCAGCCACAACAGCCCGAGGCCGCACCAGAGCGGCCAGAAGCGTGGGGCAAGAAATGCTTTTCGAAAACGCGGGCGATCCATTAAAGCTTCCGTAAATACAGTGGCCGCGCATTCTACATCGTTCGACCCGGCTTGCGGCCTGCGGGCGTTCTCGTTATAAGTCTCGGCACTTTTAGTGACAAGCCGTTGTATGCCGACATGAGCCAAACCGAACCGAAAGACCAAGATCCTGTGTTCCAGCTGAAGGGCAGCATGCTCGCCATTACAGTGCTGGAGCTGTCCCGCAACGACCTGGACAGCCTCGATCGGCAATTGGCCGCCAAAGTCGCCCAGGCACCGAATTTCTTCAGCAACGCGCCGCTGGTTCTGGCGCTGGACAAACTGCCGCCGAGCGAAGGCGCCGTCGACCTGCCGGGCCTGATGCGCGTGTGCCGCCAGCACGGCCTGCGCACCCTGGCGATCCGTGCCAGCCGCATCGAAGACATCGCCGCCGCCATCGCCATCGATATCCCGGTGCTGCCGCCGTCCGGCGCCCGCGAGCGACCGCTGGAAAGCGCCGAACCCGTCGCCCCGAAGAAACCGGAAAAACCGCCGGAGCCGGCCGTAAAACCGACCCGCGTCATCACAACGCCAGTACGTGGTGGCCAACAGATATATGCGCAAGGTGGCGATCTGGTGGTGGTTTCCTCGGTCAGCCCGGGGGCGGAACTTCTCGCCGATGGCAACATCCATGTATACGGCCCGATGCGCGGTCGTGCGCTGGCCGGGGTCAAGGGCGACACCAAGGCGCGGATTTTCTGTCAGCAATTGAGCGCTGAACTGATCTCCATCGCAGGCCATTACAAGGTTTCCGAAGACCTGCGTCGCGATCCGATGTGGGGTTCGGGCGTACAGGTCAGCCTGTCGGGCGACGTGTTGAACATCATTCGGCTTTAACGGATACTGCCGCATTTTCCAAGCATCTCTAAAACGTAGCGAAAACGGCTCAAACGAAGTAGGAAAAAGGCCAAAAGCCGAATTCCAGCCAAGGCTGTCCGACTGCAGTAGTTTTCTAGAGATGTTTTTCAGGGGCTGAACAGTCCTTCTTCCTTAGGGGTGAAACACCTTGGCCAAGATTCTCGTGGTTACATCCGGCAAGGGTGGTGTGGGTAAGACCACCACCAGCGCCGCTATCGGTACCGGCCTCGCTCTGCGCGGCCACAAAACAGTGATCGTCGACTTCGACGTGGGCTTGCGTAACCTTGACCTGATCATGGGTTGCGAGCGCCGCGTGGTGTATGACTTCGTCAACGTCGTGAACGGCGAAGCCAACCTGCAACAGGCCCTGATCAAAGACAAGCGCCTGGAAAACCTCTATGTACTGGCCGCCAGCCAGACCCGCGACAAAGACGCACTGACCGTCGAAGGCGTGGAAAAAGTCCTGATGGAGCTCAAGGAACAATTCGAGTTCGTGGTCTGCGACTCCCCGGCGGGTATCGAAAAAGGCGCCCACCTGGCCATGTACTTCGCTGACGAAGCGATCGTCGTGACCAACCCGGAAGTGTCCTCGGTACGTGACTCGGACCGCATGCTCGGCCTGCTGGCCAGCAAATCCCGTCGCGCCGAACGTGGCGAAGAGCCGATCCAGGAACACCTGCTGATCACCCGCTACCACCCGGAGCGCGTAGAGAAAGGCGAAATGCTCGGCGTCGAAGACGTCAAGGAAATCCTCGCCGTACGCCTGCTGGGCGTCATCCCGGAATCCCAGGCCGTACTCAAGGCCTCCAACCAGGGCGTACCTGTGATCCTCGATGATCAGAGCGACGCCGGCCAGGCCTACAGCGATACCGTTGATCGCCTGCTGGGCAAGGAAAAAGAACACCGGTTCCTGAATGTCGAGAAGAAGGGATTCTTCGAGCGTCTGTTTGGAGGTAGGTAATGAACCTTTTTGACTTCTTTCGTGCCAACAAAAAGCCAAGTACCGCCTCGGTCGCGAAAGAGCGTCTACAGATCATCGTGGCGCATGAACGCGGCCAGCGCAGCACCCCTGACTACCTGCCATCCTTGCAGAAGGAACTGGTGGAAGTGATCCGCAAATACGTCAACATCGGCAACGACGACGTACACGTGGCACTGGAGAGCCAGGGCAGCTGCTCGATTCTGGAACTCAACATCACCCTGCCAGACCGCTGAGTCGATCCGGCAGGAACGACGGCGGCTCAGGGCCCTTCCGACACCGGAGGGGCCCTGAGCCGCCGTTGGCATTTGTTACGAGGCTGTTTTAATGCCGTTGTCCAACGTCCAAATCATTCATCAGGACGCCGCCGTTCTGGTGGTGAACAAACCCACCCTGTTGCTCTCCGTGCCCGGCCGGGCCGACGACAACAAGGACTGCCTGATCACCCGCCTGCAGGAAAACGGCTACCCGGAAGCGCGTATCGTCCATCGCCTGGACTGGGAAACGTCGGGGATCATTCTGCTCGCCCGTGACGCCGACACCCACCGCGAACTGTCGCGGCAGTTTCACGATCGTGAAACAGAGAAAGCCTACACTGCGCTCTGCTGGGGTCAGCCGGAACTGGACAGCGGCAGCATCGACCTGCCCTTGCGCTACGACCCGCCGACCAAACCGCGTCACGTGGTCGATCACGAACTCGGCAAACACGCCCTGACCTTCTGGCGCGTGCTGGAGCGTTGTGGCGACTGGTGCCGCGTCGAGCTCACGCCGATCACCGGCCGGTCGCACCAGTTGCGCGTGCACATGCTGTCGATCGGTCATCCGTTGCTCGGTGACGGCCTCTACGCTCATGAACAAGCCCTCGCCGCCTGGCCTCGTTTGTGCCTGCACGCGAGCATGCTCAGCTTCACGCACCCTCAATCCGGTGAGCGTTTGCGCTTCGAATGTCCGGCGCCTTTCTGACGCGCCACAATGTCCCAAGCATCAGGCCGATGCGTTAAACTCCCGCCCATTGCTGTCTGGAGCTTCTTATGCGCGAAGAGTTGAACCAAGGCCTGATCGACTTCCTCAAGGCCTCCCCTACCCCGTTCCACGCCACCGCCAGCCTTGTTCAACGCCTGGAGGCCGCCGGTTATGTGCGACTCGACGAGCGCGAAACCTGGCACACCGAAGCCAACGGTCGTTACTACGTCACCCGTAACGATTCCTCGATCGTCGCGATCAAGATGGGCCGCAACTCGCCGCTGCACGACGGCATCCGTCTGGTCGGCGCCCACACCGACAGCCCGTGCCTGCGGGTCAAGCCACAACCTGAACTGCAACGCCAGGGTTTCTGGCAGCTCGGCGTCGAAGTCTACGGCGGCGCGCTGCTGGCGCCGTGGTTCGACCGCGACCTGTCGCTGGCCGGCCGCGTCACCTTCCGCCGCGACGGCAAGGTCGAAAGCCAACTGATCGACTTCAAGGCCCCGATCGCGATCATTCCCAACCTGGCCATTCACCTCAACCGTGAAGCCAACCAGGGCTGGCCGATCAATGCCCAGACCGAACTGCCGCCGATTCTCGCGCAGTTCGCCGGTGACGAGCGCGTGGACTTCCGCGCGGTGCTCACCGATCAACTAGCCCGCGAGCACGGCCTCAATGCCGACGTGGTGCTCGATTACGAGCTGAGTTTCTACGACACCCAGAGCGCTGCGGTCATCGGCCTGCATGGCGACTTCATCGCCGGCGCGCGCCTCGACAACCTGCTGTCGTGCTATGCCGGCCTGCAAGCCCTGCTGACCGCCGACACCGAAGAAACCTGCGTGCTGGTGTGCAACGACCACGAAGAAGTCGGCTCCTGCTCGGCCTGCGGCGCCGACGGCCCGATGCTGGAACAGACCCTGCGCCGCCTGCTGCCGGAAGGTGACGAATTCGTACGCACCATCCAGAAATCCCTGCTGGTCTCGGCCGACAACGCCCACGGCGTGCACCCGAACTATGCCGAGAAGCACGACGCCAACCACGGCCCGAAACTCAACGCCGGCCCGGTGATCAAGGTCAACAGCAACCAGCGCTACGCCACCAACAGCGAAACCGCCGGCTTCTTCCGCCATCTGTGCATGGCCGAAGAAGTGCCGGTGCAAAGCTTCGTGGTACGCAGCGACATGGGCTGCGGCTCGACCATCGGCCCGATCACCGCCAGCCACCTGGGCGTGCGCACAGTCGACATCGGCCTGCCGACCTTCGCCATGCACTCGATCCGCGAACTGTGCGGCAGCCACGACCTCGCGCACCTGGTCAAAGTGCTGAGCGCGTTCTACGCCAGCCGCGAATTGCCATAGGAAACAGCCGGGATCGCAGCGTCGCGCTGCGATCCCGGCCTTTAGAACCGGCTCATTTCTGATACACATCAGCACCGTCCATCGAAAACCCACCTAGACTTGAATAATCCCCTTCGACAAGGCTGTCGCCATGATCTCGATGTCTGCGTTTCACTCCATGCTCATTCCCATCCTCGGCGGAATGATTCTGCTGGCCATCGGTTTCAACTTCCGTGACAAGAACGCCGGTGTGTTCGCCATGTGGATCGGCATGCTGATGATCCTGGCCACCGTGGTCTACAAGATCCTTGCCAAACTCAACGAATAAATCCGCGCCCGGCTCGCATTGAATCTGGCGGGCTCGTACACTCGCCCGATCCGCCCCTTGCGAGGTTGACCGCCTAGTGTTCGCTCGTCTTTTTGCCCTGCCCTGCCTGCTCCTCATCTGCCTGATGACCCTGATGTCGCCGGCACCTACCGACGCCGCCGGTCTGCCGGGACTGCTCACGGGCTCCGGCAAGGCTCAGCCCGAAGCTCAGGAACCGCTTGGCCAGTCGCTGGACGAAGTCATCAAGTCGCTGGAAAACGACAAGCAACGCGCCCAGTTGCTGAGCGACCTGAAAAAACTCCGCGACGCCACGAAAAAAGCCCAGGCCAGCCCGGAAGAAGGTGTGCTGGGACTGATCGGCGGCACCCTCGCCACTTTCGAAAAACAGTTCACCGGCGCCGACAGCCCGCTCAATCGCTGGTCCGCCGAATTCGACATGGCCCAGGATGAATTGAAAGGCCTGATGCTGCCGGCCAGCGAATGGCTGCCGATCATCTTTGCCTTCGCCGTGATCCTCGCGGTCTGGAGCCTGCTCGCCGCCGCGCTGATCTGGCTCGGCCACCGGGTACGCATGCGCTTCGGCCTGACCGAAGAACTGCCGCAAAATCCCCGGGCCCTCGACATGCTGCGCTTCGCCCTGCGCAAGCTCGGCCCCTGGCTGATCGCGTTGGTGATCACGGTCTACATGAGCTACGCACTACCCTCGTCACTGGGCAAAAGCCTGGCGATGGTGCTGGCTTACGCGCTGGTGGTCGGCACCTGTTTCTCGGCGATCTGCGTGATCGCCTTCTCCGTACTCGACGGCCCGCACCGCCACCGCGCGCTGTACATCCTGCGTCACCAGGCCTTCCGCCCGTTGTGGCTGATCGGCAGCTTCGCCGCCTTCGGTGAAGCTCTGAGCGATCCAAAACTGGTGGCCGCCCTCGGCGTACACCTGGCCCACACCGCCGCCACGGTTGCCAATGTCCTCGCGGCGCTGTCGACCGGCCTGTTCATCCTGCGCTTCCGCCGGCCGATCGCCCACCTGATCCGCAACCAGCCACTGTCCCGCCGCCTGACACGCCGCGCCCTCAGCGACACCATCGAAATCCTCGGCACCTTCTGGTACATCCCGGCGCTGGTGCTGGTGGGCATCTCCCTGTTCGCCACCTTCGTCTCCGCCGGCGACACCAGCACCGCCCTGCGCCAGTCGCTGATCTGCACCGTGCTGCTGGTGTTGTGCATGGTCATCAACGGCCTCGTCCGCCGCCACGCCCTCAAACCGCAACGCGGGCCGAAACGTCATGCGCTGTATTCCGAACGCCTGAAAAGCTTCTTCTACACCCTCGCCCATTTGCTGGTGTGGCTGGCCTTCATCGAACTCGGCCTGCGGGTCTGGGGCATGTCACTGATCGGCTTCACCGAAGGCGAAGGCCACGACGTCAGCGTCAAACTGTTCAGCCTGATCGGCACGCTGATCTTCGCCTGGCTGATCTGGATCCTCAGCGACACCGCCGTCCACCACGCCCTCACCCGCTCCCGCAAAGGCCTGGCCAACGCGCGCGCGCAAACCATGATGCCGCTGATCCGCAACGTACTGTTCGTGGCGATCTTCATCATCGCCCTGATCGTCGCCCTGGCGAACATGGGCATGAACGTCACGCCCCTGCTGGCCGGTGCCGGCGTGATCGGCCTGGCCATCGGCTTCGGCGCCCAGTCGCTCGTAGCGGATCTGATCACCGGCCTGTTCATCATCATCGAAGACTCTTTGGCCATCGACGACTACGTCGACGTCGGCGGCCACCTGGGCACCGTCGAAGGCCTGACCATCCGCACCGTACGCCTGCGGGACATCGACGGCATCGTCCACACCATCCCGTTCAGCGAAATCAAAAGCATCAAAAACTACTCCCGCGAATTCGGCTACGCCATCTTCCGCGTGGCCGTGCCGTTCAACATGAGCATCGACGAAGCCATCAAACTGATGCGCGACGTCGGCCAGAAAATGCGCACCGACCCTCTGCAACGACGCAACATCTGGTCACCACTGGAATTTCAAGGCGTGGAAAGCTTCGAATCCGGCAACGCGATATTGCGTGCAAGATTCAAAACCGCGCCGATCAAACAATGGGAAGTTTCACGAGCGTTCAATTTGTCGCTCAAACGGCATCTGGATGAAGCCGGCCTGGACTTGGCGACGCCAAGGATGAATGTGCAAGTGATCACAGCAGGCGGTGGTGGCCAAACTCAAGAATAGGGCCACCGTCAAAGTCCTCTTCGCTGGCAAGCCAACTCCCACCACTCAACACAATTAGCGTTAGCTCGAGTACCGCTTTTGACGTGCCGGCCCCATCGGAAGGCTGAGTGGAGGGATTTATCCGGGGGTGGGAGCGCAGCGACCGTGCGGCGCAGCCGCATGCATCGAGAGGAGGTGCAGCGAAGCAAACCGTAGGCGATGCCCCCCGGATGAATCCCGTAACGAAGGAACACCGAGCCCAGGCGAGGTGCCGAACGCCGGGGCCCAGACCTTTTGGTTACTTTTGGGGCGTTTGCCAAAAGTGACCCGCCGTAAGGGCGGAACCATAAGCCGCAACACCCGAAGAAACGGATATTCACACAAAACGATCAAACCACATCAACACCTACGTGAATCGCATCATGCCGCCAAAACTCCAGATCACAATCAATCAACCGCCCAAACTGATCATAATTAACCCGAGCAATCCTCAACCCCGGACTCCCCACCGAAACCCGTAACCCCGCCGCCGCCTCCACCGACAACGACGTCGGAACAATCTCGAACCGCACCCGCCCATAGTGCAAATCGTAATGCCGCGCATACAGCTCGGTAATCGACTGATTCAAATCAAACTCCAGAATCCCCGGAAAAAACTGCGGATTCAGATAATGCTCCACATACAACACCAGCCGCCCATCGATCCGCCGCGACCGGCAAATCTGAATCACGCTCGACAACGCCGGCAACTGCAACCACGCACACACCGCCGCTGACGCCGGCTGCAAGCGCGCCGAAATCACCTCGGTCGACGGCACCCGCCCCTGCGCACTGACCATCGCGTGAAAGTGACTACGCTGCATCAGGTTGTAAGCCAGACGCGGCGGCGACACGAACCAGCCCCGCCGCTCCTCGCGATAAATCTGCCCTTGCGCCTCCAGCTGCAACAAGGCTTCCCGTACCGTAATCCGCGTCGTACCGAACAGCTCACTGAGCTTGCGCTCGGCCGGCAACTTGCTCCCCGCCGCCAGCAACCCATGGTCGAGCTGCTCCTGAAGGATCTGGCCAATCGCTGTCACCGCTTTTGTTGCCTCATCGCGCATCAACGTTACCTATCTGGACTAGACCAGCACTGTTTCGGGGCAAAACCGCACAGCTATTGCGCCGTTTGGTCGTGTTGCAAGCCTAGGCAGTGCAGATGACCGAGAGATGACAAAACTACCGAACGGTCGCCCTGACAACTTGCAATACATCGGCCAAGTCCCTTGCCCACCGGGACTTTGCGGGTGGTCTACGCTTAGCGGGCAGCCGTCGATACCGGGGAAATAAAACGCGGCCCTGGTATCCGCCGACATCAAAGTGTCATCCAGCCCCCCTACATTGGCTCAGGTATTGCTGACCTAGACCAACACAAACCGCAATCGCAGCGTTGAACACGACCAAGGAGCTTCGGAATGAAACAGCTTTTCCTGGCAACACTGTTAGGCTCGACCATTGCCATGTGCACCGCCGCCATGGCGGCTGATGATCTGAAAACCCTCGAAGCCGCTGCGAAAGCGGAAGGCGCCGTCAACAGCGTCGGCATGCCCGATGACTGGGCCAACTGGAAAGGCACCTGGGAAGACCTGGCCAAGAACTACGGCCTGAAACACATCGATACCGACATGAGCTCGGCCCAGGAAATCGCCAAGTTCGCCGCTGAAAAAGACAACGCCACCGCCGACATCGGCGACGTCGGCGCGGCCTTCGGCCCGATCGCGGTCAAGCAAGGCGTGGTGCAACCGTACAAGCCGACCACCTGGGATCAAGTGCCAGACTGGGCCAAGGACAAGGATGGCAACTGGGCACTGGCCTACACCGGCACCATCGCCTTCATCGTCAACAAGAAGCTGCTGCACGGCTCCGAAGTACCGACCAAATGGGCTGACCTCAAAGGCGGCAAATACAAGGTTTCCATCGGTGACGTGAGCACCGCTGCACAGGCTGCCAACGGCGTACTCGCTGCTGCGCTGGCCAACGGCGGAGACGAGAAAAATATCCAGCCTGCCCTGCTGCTGTTCGCAGACATCGCCAAGCAGGGTCGCCTGTCGATGGCCAACCCGACCATCGCCACCATGGAAAAAGGCGAGATCGAAGTCGGCGTGGTATGGGACTTCAACGGCCTGAGCTACAAAGCCAAGATGGCCAACCCGGATGACTACGTGGTGCTGATCCCGTCCGACGGCTCGGTGATTTCCGGCTACACCACCATCATCAACAAATACGCGAAGAACCCGAACGCCGCCAAGCTGACCCGCGAATACATCTTCAGCGACGCCGGCCAGACCAACCTCGCCCGCGGCAACGCCCGCCCGATCCGCGCCGAGCATCTGCAACTGCCGGAAGACGTGAAAGCCAAGCTGCTGCCAAACGAACAGTACAAGAAGGTCACGCCGATCAAGGACGCCGATGCGTGGGAAAAAACCTCCAAGGCCCTGCCGCAGAAGTGGAACGAAGAAGTCATCGTCGAGATGAAGTAAGCCCGTAAGTCCCGCTTCCGGGATTGCTGGAGATCCCTGTGGGAGCGAGCTTGCTCGCGAATGCGGTCTTTCATTCAACATTGATGTTGGCTGACACGACGCCTTCGCGAGCAAGCTCGCTCCCACCAGGGCTCCCGACTGAATCTGAAATTTTCTGTTTCGCGGAGTTTTTGCCCCTATGAAGCACACCGTCATCCTTGTCGTGCTCGACGGCCTCAACTACGAGGTTGCGCGTCACGCCATGGGGCATCTGCAGGCTTACGTTGGCGCAGGACGCGCCGCGCTCTATCAGTTGGAGTGCGAGCTGCCGGCCCTGTCCCGACCGCTTTACGAATGCATCCTCACGGGCGTGCCGCCGATCGACAGCGGCATCGTCCACAACAACGTCTCGCGCCTGTCCAGCCAGCGCAGCATCTATCACTACGCCCGCGATGCCGGTCTGAAAACCGCCGCTGCGGCGTACCACTGGGTCAGCGAGCTCTACAACCGCTCGCCGTTCATGGCAGCACGGGATCGGCATACCGATGACCCGACGCTACCGATCCAGCACGGCCACTTCTACTGGAACGATCACTACCCGGACTCGCACCTGTTCGCCGACGCCGAAAACCTGCGCCTGCGTCATGCCCCGGATTTTCTGCTGATCCACCCGATGAACATCGACGACGCCGGGCACAAGCACGGCCTCGACACCCCGCAATACCGCAACAGTGCGCGCAGCGCCGACATCATCCTCGCCGACTACCTGCAAGGCTGGCTCGACGCCGGCTGCCAGGTGCTGGTGACCGCCGACCACGGCATGAACAACGACCGCTCGCACAATGGCCTGCTACCGGAAGAACGTCAGGTGCCGTTGTTCGTACTCGGTGATGCCTTCAGCCTGAACAGCGAAGCTGCACCGAAGCAGACCGACATCTGCGGCACCGTTTGCGAACTGCTCGGCGTGCCCCACGACAAACCTGTGTGCCGGGAGTTGCTCAAGTGAACTCAATGACTCGCGGCAAATGGCTGGCGGCCCTGTGCCTGGTGCCTTTCGCGCTGTTCTTTATCGTGTTCGAAATCGCCCCGCTGATCTGGGTGATGATCAACAGCCTGCAATCGGAAGAATCCGGTTGGGGCTTCGCCAACTTCAGCAAGATCTTCAGTTCGAAGTTCTATCTGCAGGCGATCCAGTACAGCCTCGAAATCAGTTTCTGGTCGAGTGTGTTTGGCATCATCATCGCGGTGCTGGGTGCGTACTCCCTGCGCCGGGTCGATTCGAAACTGCGCAACTTCGTCAACGCCTTCGCCAACATGACCAGCAACTTCGCCGGCGTGCCGCTGGCGTTTGCGTTCATCATCCTGCTCGGCTTCAACGGCAGCATCACCATCATGTTGAAGCAGGCCGGGATCATCGAGGACTTCAACCTGTACTCGAAAACCGGGTTGATCATCCTCTACACCTACTTCCAGATTCCGCTCGGCGTGTTGCTGCTGTACCCGGCGTTCGACGCCCTGCGTGAAGACTGGCGCGAATCCGCCGCGCTACTCGGCGCTGACGGCTGGCAGTTCTGGCGCCACATTGGCCTGCCGGTACTGACCCCGGCCCTGCTCGGCACCTTCGTGATCCTGCTCGCCAACGCCCTCGGCGCTTACGCCACGGTCTACGCGCTGACCACCGGCAACTTCAACGTATTGCCGATCCGGATTGCGGCGATGGTCTCTGGCGACATTTCCCTCGACCCGAACCTGGCCAGCGCCCTGGCCGTGGTGCTGGTGGCGCTGATGACCCTGGTGACCGTCGTGCATCAACTGCTGCTGAAGAGGAGCTACCATGTCTCGCGCTGAATCCGGTCCGGCCGGCGTCTACCACCGCGTCGTGGTCTATCTGCTGTTCGCCATCCTGCTGCTGCCGCTGGTGGGCACGCTGATCTACTCGATCGCCAGCAGTTGGTCGGCCACCATCCTGCCCAGCGGTTTCACCTTCAAGTGGTACATCCAGTTGTGGAGCGATCCGCGCTTCCTGCACGCTTTCGGCCAGTCGTTGCTGGTGTGCGTCGGCGCGCTGATCCTGTCGGTGGTGCTGATCCTGCCGCTGCTGTTCGTGGTGCATTACCACTTCCCGAAACTCGATGCGCTGATGAACATCCTGATCCTGCTGCCCTTCGCCGTACCGCCGGTGGTGTCGTCGGTGGGCCTGTTGCAGCTCTACGGTTCCGGGCCGTTCGCGATGGTCGGCACACCGTGGATCCTGATCGGTTGCTACTTCACTGTGGCGCTGCCGTTCATGTACCGGGCAATCACCAACAACCTGCAAGCGATCAACCTGCGCGACCTGATGGACGCCGCCCAACTGCTCGGCGCCAGCACTTTTCAGGCGGCCTTCCTGGTGGTGCTGCCAAACCTGCGCAAAGGCCTGATGGTCGCGTTGCTGCTGTCGTTCTCTTTCCTGTTCGGTGAATTCGTGTTCGCCAACATCCTGGTCGGCACTCGCTACGAAACCCTGCAGGTTTATCTGAACAACATGCGCAACAGCAGCGGCCACTTCACCAGTGCGCTGGTGATCTCCTACTTCTTTTTCGTGCTGGTCCTGACCTGGGTCGCCAACATCTTGAACAAGGACAAAAGCGAATGAGCTATGTCAGCGTCCAACACCTGCAAAAAAACTACGCGGGCACCACGGTGTTCAGCGACATCAACTGCGAAATCCAGAAGGGTGAATTCGTCACCCTGCTCGGCCCGTCCGGTTGCGGCAAGTCCACCCTGCTGCGTTGCATTGCCGGGCTGACGCCGGTGGATGGCGGCAAGATCCTGCTCGATGGCGTCGACATCGTGCCGCTCACCCCGCAGAAACGCGGGATCGGCATGGTGTTCCAGAGCTACGCGCTGTTCCCCAACATGACCGTCGAACAGAACGTCGCCTTCGGCCTGCGCATGCAAAAGGTCAATGCCGACGACAGCCACAAGCGGGTTGCCGAAGTATTGAAACTGGTTGAACTCAACGACTTCGCCAGCCGCTATCCGCATCAGCTGTCCGGCGGTCAATGTCAGCGTGTCGCCCTTGCCCGCTCGCTGGTCACCCGTCCGCGCCTGTTGCTGCTGGATGAACCGCTGTCGGCCCTCGACGCGCGGATTCGCAAACACCTGCGCGAACAGATCCGTCAGATCCAGCGCGAACTCGGCCTGACCACGATCTTCGTCACACACGACCAGGAAGAAGCCCTGACCATGTCTGACCGGATTTTCCTGATGAATCAGGGAAAGATCGTACAAAGCGGCGACGCCGAAACCCTCTACACCGCGCCGGTCGACGTGTTCGCCGCCGGCTTCATCGGCAACTACAACCTGCTGGATGCCGAGAGTGCCTCGAAGCTGTTGCAGCGGCCGATCAACCACCGCATCGCGATTCGCCCGGAGGCCATCGAGCTGAGCCTCAACGGCGAACCCGACGCGCAAATCCGCAGCCACAGCCTGCTGGGCAACGTGATCCGCTATCGCGTCGAAGCCCGGGGCGTGGAACTGGTGGTGGATGTGCTCAACCGTTCGGCGGCGGATCTGCATCCAGACGGCCAGCGCCTGTCACTTTCCATCGATCCCACCGCCCTGTGTGAGGTAGCCTGATGACTTTGCTGACACCCAAGAGGGAACTGAACTGATGGCCCTGGCAATTTTTGATCTGGACGAAACCCTGATCCACGGCGACTGCGCCACCCTCTGGAGCGAGCAGATGGGGCGCCTGGGCTGGGTCGATCCCGAGTCGTTCATGCGCAAGAACAACGAGCTGATGGACGCCTACAGCCATGGCAAGTTGCGCATGGAAGACTACATGGACTTCAGCCTCGAACCGCTGATCGGCCGCACCCCGGAAGAAGTCGAGCATCTGGTCGGCCCATGGGTTGAAGACTTCATCGAACCGATCATCTTCAGCGACGCCACCAAGACCATCGCCGCCCACCGCAAGGCCGGCGACCGGATTCTGGTGATCTCGGCCTCGGGCACGCACCTGGTCAAACCGATTGCCGAACGGCTGGGCATCGACGAGGTTCTGGGCATCGAACTGGAAGTGGCGCATGGCGTGTACAGCGGCCACACCGTGGGCACCCTGACCTACCGCGAAGGCAAGATCACCCGCTTGCTGGAATGGCTGGATGCCGAAGAGGAAAACCTTGAGGGCGCGAGTTTCTATTCCGACTCACGCAATGATCTGCCGCTGCTGCTGAAAGTGGATTTCCCGCATGTGGTCAATCCGGATCCGGTGCTGCTTGCAGAGGCCGAGAAGTCCGGCTGGCCGATCCACCTCTGGAAATAAGCGATGGTCTTGTGGGAGCGAGCCTGCTCCCACAAGCATCGATGATCAGCTCAGGCTTTCGTCGATCACCAGCACCAGCTTCCCCGCCACCGTGTTGCTCGCCAGTTCGGCGAACGCTGCCTCGGCATCCTTGATCGGGAATGCCTTGGCCAGTTGCGGCTTTAGCCGACCTTCGGAAAACAGCGGCCACACGTGCTGGCTCAGATCGCTGAACAGATCGGCCTTGAACTGATCGTCACGGCTGCGCAGGGTCGAGCCCAGCAGTTGCACGCGCTTGGCCAATACCTGGGCCAGATCCAGTTTTGCCTCGCGGCCGCCCATCAGACCGATCAGCACCCAGCGGCCGTCCTGCGCCATCAACTTGAGGTTCAACGCCGAATAGTTGCCGCCCACCGGATCCAGAATCACATCGAACGGCCCGAAATCCCGCAGACTTTCCAGATCGTCGGTGCGAACCACCCCGCCCTGGGCACCCAGCGATTCGCAGTAGGCCAGTCGCTCAGCCGAGCCGACGCTGACCCAGCAGGGATTGCCGAAAGCCTTGCACAGTTGAATGGCGGCTGAACCGATGCCACTGGCCCCGGCATGCAAAAGAACTTTCTCACCCGGTTTGAGCGCCGCAAGTTGAAACACATTCAGCCAGACGGTCGCGTACACCTCGGGCAACGCCGCAGCTTCGATCAGCGATACACCTTCCGGAACCGGCAGCACATGCCGTCCGTCGACGACCACCTCTTGCGCCATCCCGCCCCCGGCCAGCAAGGCGCAAACCCGGTCACCGACCTGCCAGGACGAGCCTGCGCCGACCTCGCTGATCACCCCGGAACACTCAAGACCCAGCACCTGGCTGGCACCCGGAGGGGGCGGATAAAGTCCGGCTTTCTGTAATAAATCCGCGCGATTGAGGCCCGCTGCCGCCACCCGGATGCGAACTTGTCCTACATCACATGTAGGACTTGGTTCATCAACCCATGCCACTTGACCTTCAACGCCTTGCAATGCCTTCACAGTGCCTCCATAGTGAGTCTGGACTGAGCCCGAAGCTGTAGCGCCGGGCTTTTTGCATTATGCGACCGGCCCTGGGGTCTGAACGAACGCTGAACAGCAGTTATCGTACAGAGCGTAGAGGTACCGGCGACTTCAAAGACGGCCTAATATGCGTTATCAATTGTCCCCGCGTCGAATCAGCATGAAGCATCTGCTCCCCAGCACCGCCCTCGCTCTTTTCATCGGTATCGGTCTGTTGCCGGTGTCGGGCACCACATTCGCAGCCAACAGCTGGGACAAGTTGCAGCCTGATCGCGACGAAGTGATCGCCAGTCTGAACGTCGTCGAGTTGCTCAAGCGTCACCACTACAGCAAGCCGCCGCTCGACGATGCGCGCTCGGTGATCATCTACGACAGCTACATCAAGCTGCTCGACCCGTCGCGCAGCTACTTCATGGCCAGCGACATCGCCGAATTCGACAAGTGGAAGACCCAGTTCGACGACTTCCTCAAGAGCGGCGACCTCAACGCCGGGTTCACCATCTACAAGCGCTACCTGGACCGCGTGAAGGCGCGTCTGGACTTCGCCCTTGCCGAGCTGAACAAAGGCGTCGACAAGATGGACTTCACCACCAAGGAAACCTTGCTGATCGATCGCAAGGACGCTCCGTGGCTCAAGTCCACCGCCGAACTCGATGACCTGTGGCGCAAACGCGTCAAGGACGAAGTGCTGCGGCAGAAGATCGCCGGCAAAGAGCCGAAGCAGATCCAGGAAACCCTGACCAAGCGCTACAAGAATCAACTGGCGCGTCTGGACCAGACCCGCGCCGAAGACATCTTCCAGGCGTACATCAACACCTTCGCCATGTCGTACGATCCGCACACCAACTATCTGTCGCCGGATAACGCGGAGAACTTCGACATCAACATGAGCCTGTCCCTCGAGGGCATCGGCGCCGTGTTGCAGAGCGACAACGACCAGGTGAAAGTCGTGCGTCTGGTGCCGGCAGGCCCGGCCGACAAGACCAAGCAGGTTGCTCCGGCCGACAAGATCATCGGCGTTGCCCAGGGCAACAAAGAGATGGTCGACGTGGTCGGCTGGCGTCTGGACGAAGTGGTCAAGCTGATCCGTGGCCCGAAAGGCACCGTGGTGCGTCTGGAAGTCATCCCGGCGAGCAATGCGCCGAACGACCAGACCAGCAAGATCGTGCCGATCACCCGCGAAGCGGTGAAGCTCGAAGACCAGGCCGTGAAGAAGTCCGTGCTGAACCTGAAACAGGACGGCCGCGACTACAAGCTCGGCGTGATCGAAATTCCGGCGTTCTACCTCGACTTCAAGGCCTTCCGTGCCGGCGATCCGGACTACAAGAGCACCACGCGCGACGTCAAGAAGCTGCTGACCGAACTGCAGAAAGAGAAAGTCGACGGCGTGGTCATCGACCTGCGCAACAACGGCGGCGGCTCCCTGCAGGAAGCTACCGAGCTGACCAGCCTGTTCATCGACAAGGGCCCTACCGTACTCGTGCGTAACGCCGATGGCCGGGTCGATGTACTTGAAGATGAAAACCCGGGCGCGTTCTACAAAGGCCCGATGGCGCTGCTGGTCAACCGCCTGTCCGCCTCGGCTTCGGAGATCTTCGCCGGCGCCATGCAGGACTACCACCGTGCGCTGATCATCGGTGGCCAGACCTTCGGCAAAGGTACCGTGCAGACCATCCAGCCGCTGAACCATGGCGAACTGAAACTGACCCTGGCCAAGTTCTACCGGGTTTCCGGTCAGAGCACCCAGCATCAGGGCGTACTGCCGGACATCGATTACCCGTCGATCATCGACACCAAGGAAATCGGCGAAAGCGCCCTGCCGGAAGCCATGCCGTGGGACACCATCCGCGCGGCGATCAAACCGGCGAGCGACCCGTTCAAGCCGTACCTGGCCCAGCTGAAATCCGAGCATGACAGCCGTTCCGCCAAGGACGCGGAGTTCGTGTTCATCCGCGACAAGCTGGCCCTGGCGCAGAAGCTGCTGGAAGAGAAAACCGTCAGCCTCAATGAAGCCGAACGTCGTGCCCAGCACGCCGACATCGACGCCAAGCAACTGGCGATGGAGAACATCCGTCGCAAGGCCAAAGGCGAAGAACCGCTCAAAGAGCTGAAGAAAGAAGACGACGACGCCCTGGCAGCCGCCGAGCCGGACAAGGTCAAACCGGAAGACGATGCCTACCTGAGCGAGACCGGGCGCGTACTGCTGGATTACCTGAAGCTGAGCAACCAGGTCGCAAAGAAGTAAGGTGATGGCAATTTAATGCTGACGATCCCCGGATCGTCATCAAACAGTCATCATTCTGTCGTGCAATAAAGGACTGGGAGCTGTTCTCTTCATCGAGAACGCTCCCAGTCCTTTTTTTATCGCCAGAGATTGCCATGACCACGACCGAACAGCTGAGTGCCTTGAGCTCGATCCTGACTCAAAGCGGATTACACAGCCTGTTCCAGCCGATCATTTGCCTCTCCGAACGGCGCATTCTCGGCTACGAAGCCCTGACCCGCGGCCCGTCCAACAGCCCGCTGCACTCCCCCATCGCCCTGTTCGCCGTGGCCCGCCAGGCCGGGCGTTTGAGCGAACTGGAAATCGCCTGCCGCCAAAGCGCCTGCCGCCGTTTCAATGAACAACAATTGCCGGGCAAGCTGTTTCTCAACGTCTCTCCGGAATCCTTGCTCGAAGCCGCGCACCAGCCGGGGCGCACACTGCAGTTGCTTCAGGATTTTGGTATTCCGCCGAGCCAGGTGGTGATCGAACTCACCGAACAGACGCCGATCGACGACTTTCAGTTGCTGCAAACAGCACTGCATCACTATCGGGCGATGGGGTTTTCGATTGCCCTCGATGATCTTGGGGCTGGTTATTCGAGCCTGCGCCTGTGGTCGGAGCTGCGGCCGGATTACGTGAAGATCGACCGGCACTTTATCGACGGCATTCATCAGGACGCGTTGAAGCGCGAGTTTGTCGGATCGATCCTGCAAATCGCCAAGGCCTCAAGGGCGCAGGTGATTGCCGAAGGCATCGAATTGCCGGAAGAGTTGGCGGTACTGACCGAGATGGGTGTGGATCTAGTGCAGGGCTACCTGCTCGGCCGTCCTCAGGAACACCCGCCGCGCGATGCCCGCGCCTTGATGCCCAAGCACGACAGCAGCGCCGTGGCGCTGAACGATGAAGGCAGTGACCTCAGCGCCCTGCTCAACGATCAACCGGCCGTGAATCGCGACACACCCACCGCTACCGTACTGGAAGCCTTCCGCCGCCAGGCCAACCTGAACTCACTGGCGGTGCTCGACGAACAGGGTCAGCCATGCGGCATCGTTCATCGTCACTCGCTGTCCGATGCGCTGCTCAAACCGTTCGCCACCGACCTGTTCGCCCGCAAACCGATCAGCCGCCTGATGAACGACGACTTCCTCGCCGTGGAAATGAGTCAGTCGCTGCAACAGGTCAGCCGCCTGATCACCAGCCGCGCCCGGCAACGCATCGAAGAAGATTTCATCATCACCCTCAACGGCAGCTACCTGGGCCTGGGCCGGGTGATTGACGTGCTCAAGCTGATTACCGAACTGAAAATCCAGCAGGCCCGCTATGCCAATCCGCTGACCTTGCTGCCGGGGAATGTGCCGATTCAGCAATGCCTCACCCGACTATTGCAACAGGGGCGCGAGTCGGTTATTTGTTATGTCGACATCGACAGCTTCAAACCCTTTAACGATATCTATGGATATGGACGTGGGGATGAAGTGCTGCTGTGTCTGGCGCAATGCCTCAACGAACGCGTCGACCCGTCCCGCGATTTCGTCGGGCATATCGGGGGGGATGATTTCCTGTTGGTGCTCGGCCCGGAGGATTGGCGCAAACGGCTGAACCAATTGCTTGATGATTTCCAGAGTCAATGCCGACGTTTCTACCGCCCTGAGCACCTTGAGGCTGGTTGTTTTGTTGCGCCGAATCGCCAAGGGATTCGTCAGGAGTTTCCTCTGCTTTCATTGTCCATTGGCGTGGTGCATTTGCATCCTGAAGCGTGTGCGCAACTGGATGCGAGTCAGTTGGCGGAAATGGCTTCGCAGGCGAAGCATCATGCGAAGAATGTTCCGGGGTATAGCGTGCATTTGATTGATAGCCTGTTCGCTCAGCCACCTACAGAAGCACTTACACTCGGACATCGGTGATTCGCCATAACCTAATTCGTGCAACCAGCATCTTCACCCTATGAATGCCCCCGAAACTTACAAAATCGTAGCGAGCACCAAGTCGCACCTACCAAGTTGACAAGTCTTCTTGACTGGCTTTGTAAAGCTCGTCCATCCATGCTTCGGACAACTGAAAGTACATACCTTCGAAAAATGCCCTTGGGTCATTCATCTCATCCCAGCCGTCTGGTAGCAAGGAGTGAGAGTATGGATCATGCTCCAGCACCTCTTGAAAGACATCACCACTTTCTTCAAGCGCCTCTCCCAAGACAGCAAACAAAACGAACTTATGCCGATGGCTCAGTTTCGAAAACCGCTTGATTACGTACCTGGATATCAAAATACTTCTGTCTGATGGATCCTCCGGATCGTATGCAGACAGCGTCTCACCCAAGCTCTCCTCGCGATCATATGTATCAAACCCACCGAGAAAGTGAGACAACCTTGGACGATAAGGAATATCAAGATAAGGATGCATCAACATTATGCTTTCTCTATTGGATATAGAGCCCAAGGCTTTAGCGTCTCGAAATCAAATCTCATCTCAAAACCACACATTTCAGAGATGTGGCGTGGGTCAGATGGATCGGCAGGATTTGGCTCATACCCTTCACCTATATTTTCAGTCTTCATTCTCACTACCAAATTTCCCATACTATCCTCTCCCGTGAAGCGGGGCATTTTTCTGGATTCTCTCGTCATAGCCTCGTTATATGCATTCATCTGTGCTTTGTGACTCAAAAAGCGAGAGCTGTGAACACCCCGACACTTTCCAGGCTTAACAGAATTCGCATCATCAATTTGTAAAAAAACTTCATTACCAGCTTGGACTCCTGGCTTACGCACAGCACCAAAAAACGACAGGAAAAACCGAAAAAAATCTTTAATCACAGCTACTCCACAGCCAAACAACTTAATCCATCTCACAGCATTTCATAAAACTTCACGTCGATATCTTGAAAGACATTCTAGAAGCACGGTCATAAACTGCCTCCTGTCTTCCACCTCATCATCAAAGTAGGTTGTCATCCTTCCAAAAACCCGCTCAAAATCATCGCCTTCATTTAAGAAGTATCTGACAGTCTCGATTAACAAATCCTGCTCATTTGTTGTGTATTCAAAAAACTCAACGCGCAACAAATCGTCAAACAGCTCGGCAAGCTCTAATCGGCTATTCACATCCTTCGAAACTATCAATCTCTCTCTGGCATCATCCGTCGTATTCTCTATATCAAAAACGAAAAGCAAATTCTTAATATCTACAATTTTATATAACTTATTCATTAGTCAAAATCCGCATAAGCTGTCCTGACACGTTGCTGCGGCGTAAGAATCACCACAGCCTTAGATTGCCTACCATATTCAAGACTTCCTTTTTTATACCCTTCACCAATAATTTTACCCATATCAATAGGCCTCTTGGAAACTTGTAAATTCGTATACTTAAAAATCAATTGCGCCCTATAGATCGCGTTCAATTGATCCCTATGACTCAAAAAATGTGTTGCTGCAGACGGTATTTTTGGTTCCCCATCTTTACTACCACCAATGTATCTCTCTATTTCACCCGTGGTGGGATTCCTGCCTGAATTCAACCTTTCGAGTTGAGATGCCGATGTAGTTTGAGCACCATGCTTTTCCAAAAAATGCTCTCCATTATCTGCATCTTCCATTTCATATAAACGCCGATAAGCATTCTCCTCCGCCAATTCATCAATCCGCGCCCGTCGTTCTTGCGCGGTCATCTTCGGTAGTGGTGGCTCCCCTTCATTAACGACCGAGCCAGTTGTTCCATGTTTCACTGGTCGACACGGTTTTTTCGGCGGCGGACAATTGGACGTCAACCCCAACGGATCCACCCACCCCGTGGGATTCGGCACGTACCGGTACTGGTTCAGCCCACCCGCCAGCTTCACCGGATCCGGCGTCAGATACCGTCCCACGTCCGGGTCGTAGTACCGGTGCCGGTTGTAATGCAGCCCGCTTTCGTCATCGAAGTACTGCCCCTGAAAGCGCAGTGGCTGGTTCAGATAGTCTTCGGTCGCCAGTTCCAGTGAGGTGACTTTGCCGTAGGCGCTGTATTTGGCGGACCAGACGATCTCACCGCTGTAGTCGGTCAACTCCTGCGGGGTGCCGAGGTGGTCGAGCTGGTAGTAGAACGGGCAGGCGCGTTTCGGGCCTTTGCCGTCGAGCATGGCCAGTGGGCGGAAGGTGCCGGGTTCGTAGATGAAGCTGCGGTGCTGTTCCTTGCTGCTTTCGGCGATCAGGTAGTCGCCTTGCCAGAAGAACTCGGTGGTCTGGCCGTCGACGGTTTTGCGGATGCGGCGGCCGAAGGCGTCGTATTGGTAGGTGGCGCTGGTGCCGTCGGGACGGGTGAGGCCGATCAGGCGGTGCTGGCTGTCGTAGCGGTATTCGGTGACAAGGGTTTGCGCGCGGCCGCGGCGTTCGCGGATCAGGTTGCCGAAGGCGTCGTAGTCGTAGTGGCGGTCGCCCTGCATCAGCAGGCGGTTGCCTTTGATCTGTGTCGGACCGGGGCGATCCTGCATCAGCAGGTTGCCGGCCGGGTCGTGGGCGAAGTTTTCCGGCACATCGTCGCGGGTGTGGCGTACGCGGATCAGCCGGTCGAGGGCGTCGTACGTGTAGCTGCGCTGGCCGTGGCGGGTGTCGGCGATGTGTTCGAGGTTGCCGTTGGCGCTGTAGGCAAAGTCGCGGCGGTACAGCCCGCTGCGTTGATGGCCTACGGCGTGGGCGCTTAACCGGCCCTGTTCGTCGTAGGTGTATTCGCTGAGCAGCAGGCCTTGCTGGCGCTGCTGTTCGCGGCCGTTCTGGTAGACGTGACGGGTGAGCAAGGCGCCGTTGAGGTCGATCGCGGTCAGCGCGCCGCCCTTGGCGTAGTGGTAGTCGAGCTTGCTGTTGTCCGGCAGACGCAGGCGGGTGAGCTGGCCGCAGGCGTCGTAGGTGTAACGCAGGGTGCCCCAGCCCTGATGCTCGCGCACCAGCCGGTCCTGCAGGTCGTATTCAAAGGCCAGTGGGTGATCCTGGCCGTCATCCACGCCGACCAGTCGACCGAGACGGTCATAGCGGTAGCTGACCTCGACCCCGTCCGGCAGGGTCTTGAGCAGTAGACGTCCGGCGCTGTCGCGCTCATAAGTGGTGACTAGCGTGGTGCCGTCGTCGCCGAACTCGGTCTTTTCCAGCAGGTGGCCGTTGCGGTCGTAGGCGTAGGCGGTGCGCCGGCCATCGAAGCCGGTTTCCTGTCGGATCAGTCCGGTGGGCGTGTAGTCCAGCCGGTACTTGTCGCCGGACTCGTTCTCGATTTCCGTGAGCAGCAACTGCGCATGGTCGTAGCGGTACTGCAGCCGGGTACCGTCAGGATTGATCCGCCGGCTGACCAGGTGCAGGTCGTCGTCATACTCGTAACGGGTGATGCGCCCCAGTTCATCGCGTTCGGCGGTGATCTGGCCGTAGGCGCTGTAACTGAAGGCTCGAGTGGCGCCATTCGGCGAGGTGGTCTGGATCAGCCGGCCAACGGCGTCCCACGCATGACGAGTGATCGCGCCATGCTCGTCCTGCGCAGTAATCCGCCGCCCCAAAGCGTCGTAGGAAAACTTCCGAACCCCACCGTCCGGCAAACTTTCCTCGACCAGTTGTCCGAGGTCGTTCCACACGAACACGTGCCGACCCGAATCCGGATAACGGATCGACAGCAACCGCCCCTGCGCGTCGTAGTGGTAATGGGTGACATGGCCGTCGGGATCGACCGTTTCGGTGATGTCACCCTGGGGATTGCGCCGGTACGTCCACACCGCATCGCCACGCGCACGGCTGTGCAGGAAACCATTGCGGTACTCGTAGGACGTCGGCGCATCGTCCGGCGGAATCAGCGCGATCAGCCGTCCGGCATCGTCATAGTGGTACTCGGTAACCGCGCCCAGCGCATCCTGCTCGGCGACCAGCCGGCCCTGCGCGTCATAGGCCTTGAGCTGTTCACCGCCGTCGGCGGCGACCTGACGCACCAATCGCGCCGTGTCGTCGTGGACGTAAGCCTCTTCAGTCCCATCGACGTAATGCACCGTGACACGGCCGGCGTCATCCCAGACGTAACGCGTATCCATCTGCGAAAACGACGCCCAGTGCCGCACGCAACGCGCCGCCTTGCCGGAACGCTCCCACTCCCAAAAGAAGCTCGCGCCACCGCTCAACTGCCGTTGCAGGATGACGTGCCGGTCGTCGTAGTCGTAACGCTCAGTCTCGCCAACCGCGTTCGACGCCTCGATCAATCGATGGCGAGCATCGAAGCGATAACTGGCCAGCGTCTGCTCGGTACGCCAGGCAGACTCCCGAAAAACCTGATAATCGACCGCGACCAGATGCGCCCGCTCATAGCGCAGCAACAAGGAACGCCCGGCGCCGTTATCAAGGCGCTGAATCCGGTCGGAAAGATCCCGATGCACCGTCAGACGATTGCCGTAGGCATCGCTAACAGCCGTCAGACGCCCAGCCCGAAAGTGATAAAACCGCGCCGCCTCACCCGCCAGCGCAACGATCAACTCCTCCGGCTCATCCCCGAGAAAGATCGCCGCCCGCGACAAGCTGTTGTGAATCGCCGGCCGCTCAACGCTCGGCAACGGAAACCGCGTCCGCCGGTTCTCATGGTCAACCCAGACCACCGCAGCGCCATCAACCTCCAGCCGATGCGCCAGCGAATGGCTCCAGCCAAACCCCAACCCAACATCGATCTCAGCCGCACTGCTGCGGTACAACCGACTGAATTCGAACGGCAGCAGTCCATCAAGCACACCGTCAGTCAGCGTCAACAATTCTTCGCCGGTGACCATCGACACCGGACACCCATTGGTACAGGTCAGCGGTGCACAATCGGCGCTGTCACCATTGGGGTTCTTCGCCTGATCCGGCGTGTCGTCGTGGTGCTCGTCTTTTTTCAGGGAAGCATTGCGCCGGGCATCCCAGCGCAGTTGCATGCGGCCCTTTTTCACCCCGGCGGCGATGCCTCGTGCGGCGACGGTTTTGTACTGGTTCACGTAGCCGATGAAGGTGCTGACGATGCCGAACATCGCCTTCACCAGGCGCGCCACCGCCGACAGCAACTGAGCGCCACGCTCCGCCAGCCGCAAGGTCAGATACGCAATCCCCGCCCCGGCACCGACAAAGGTCAGCACAACGCCGATCAACACATCGATCAGCAGTTGAACCACCACCATCGATGCCGCCTCGGCGGTTTTTCCGGCAATCTCATTGGGAGGCAGCATTTCCAGCCAGAGGCTGGCGGTACGCAGCAAAAGGCACAGCGCCGCCTCGTCACTGACCAGTAACTGAAGCTTCTCCATCATTTCAGGCGCTGTTTCTGCCAGCGCGATCAGCTGTGCGGCGCCACTGCCCAACCGCTCGGCAAACTTTCCGGGTTCCTTGAGAATCTCCGACAGCAACCCGATGCTGTCCCACACCCCCTCGATCGCCGCCCAGCTCCCGGCCAGCATGCCGTTCCCGGCCGCAGTGGCCACCGACTGCGACCACTGCGGCTTGAAACCCTGCCACTCGCTGCGCAGCCAGCCATCCAGCTGCCGGGTCAGGCCATCGTAGGACTCGAAAAGCGCATCAACCTGCTGCTCGCTGGCCTCGCCGTGCACCACCACCCGATAAAACTTGCCCGCCTCACCGGTGAACAGTCCCCTGCCCTGAGCATCGAGGGTGACCGACTCGACTGCACCGCCCTCCACCGCCACCACATCGACAACGATGTCGCCCAACGGAATGTCGTACGCCGACTCGAACTTGCTCTCGATCTCCATCGGCCCGGATTCCGGGCATTGCACGATCGCAGAGGAGAAACGGTTGTCGTCAGTCGCAACGGCCGTGCTGTGCTCGCCGAAACGGATGATCCGCTCCATCCCCATCAGCGACGGCAGATCGGCCGCATGACTGACGCCGTCTGCCGAGCGACTGAGCCAGTGCTTCAGCTGTTTGCGATAGAGATCGAGGGTGCGAGGAAAGCTGTCGAGTTCTTGCTCGATGCGGGTGAAGGCATCCATCAGCGCATTCCCATGCGCATGGCGAAACGAAAAACCGGGTCAAACATGTGCGTTCCCTCGCGCAAAAATCAGGCGAGGGACTTTGCGGGGGATCAATCAGAAAAGAAGTCAGGCGAGTAGGCAGAGGATGTAGGAGAAGTCTGTAACTGTTTTTTATCGAACTGCAGACGCAAAAACGGGGCGGGAGGTTTCCCTCACGCCCCGTTCACAGAACAGATGAATTGTTTTATTGAGAAGCGTCTCGGCCGGCCAGCTCTTTCAACTTGAGCTCGGCCAACGGGTGCCCGGCCTTCGCGGCCATGGTCCACCAGCGAGCGGCCTCCGAAGGATCGGGAGCTTTGCTCGGCGTACCTGCAAGACTGATGACACCGACCTGATACGCCGCCTTGCCATCCCCGGCCAGCGCCGCCAGTCGCAACAACCGCACACCCTCTTCACGTGCGCCCAGGCCAACCCCGCGAAACGTCAGGATGTGCCCGTAAAAGCTTTGCGCGCCGACATCGCCCAGGTTGGCCATGCGCGCAAACTGTCCTTCGAGCCAGCGCCAGCCGCGGGGCTGACGGACAAACCACGACCAGTGAAACAGCCTACGGGCCAGCCAGTAACTTGCCCGCGCCTTGAGTCGTAAAAACACTCAGGCCTCCGCCGATTCCGGGTACTCGTACTCAAAGACCCGCACCACTTCCGAAGCATGCCAGGAGGCGGCGGCAACGCCGTCGGACGGCCCGGAAAAGCGCCCTAGACGCTCGACACACTCAAAGAAACCGGTGCGTGGCAGGCGGCTGGCACCCTGGCTGATCACCAACGAGCTGCGCAACGGTTGTTCGGCTTTCGCGTCCAGTGCTGCGAGATGCTCCAGTGCAGCGGTCAATGTCTGCATGGCCGGCGTGGGCAGTTGCAGGCGTTCAAGCAAGGCTCGATAAGTCAAAAGATGGCGCTGCCTGCGCGCCTGATCCAGCTCCCCCAGCAATCCGTCCCAATGTTGACGACTGATGCGTACGCTCACGATTGTTCCCTCCACCCTGGCACCGTCAACTCCCAGGCCAGGCTGCGGCGAATCGCGGCGTCGGGCAGACGCTCGCCACTTTCAATCATGGCCAGGTAAGACGGGCTGATGCCTACCGTGCGGGCCAGCGCCTCGATGGCGATGCCCTTCCCTTCGCGCAAACTGCGTAACTGATCCAGACCTGGAAGAATCGGGTCCGGGGTTGCCGCAAGCGACGCTGGAGCCGGTTGCGACGGTGCTTCGTTAATGCCTGCTGCTTTCAGTAGAGCCTGATACTGAGCCCATGGCAGAACCGCATATTCGGGTTCGCCATCGCGTGCAATTATCTGAATATCCATGACTACCCCGTAGGACAACAACACTTAGCGAGTCGGCACTTTTCCCTAGAAGTGTAATCCTAACAGCGGCCAAGGTCGTGGGGGGTATCTATCTGTGTAAGAGGCTGTCGCGATTCAGGACTTTTTCGGCCCCTGAAGCTGAAGTTGCTCGGGCGTATCGGGCAGACGCTCGACCACTCTGAGCTTTTCCGGCGCCTGGCGCTGACGCCACAGGCGGAAGGCATTCAGTTCATCGTCGAGGGTTTTCATCAGCCAGGCGAGGACGGCGATATCATCGAGCATGCCGAACATGGGAATGAAATCGGGGATCGCATCCACCGGACTGAGGAAGTACATCAGACCGGCCACCACCGAAACGATCGCCTTGGCGCTGATCGCGCGGTACTCGCCGCGCCAGTACGCCAGACACAGTGCCTGCAACAGACGCAGATCGTCCTTCAGCTTGCCGAGACGATTGCCCTGGGCGGCGCCTTTGCTGGCCACGGCGAACAACAAGGTCGGCAAGCGGCCTCGAGCCAGCAAGCGTCCGGCCAAAGGCAGGAATCGGGCGAAATTCCACGGCGCTTTCATTTATTTCTCCCGTTGAAATGTTATCCACACAAATTGTGGATAACCTTGTGAACAGAGCTGCATTTCAGCGCTGAGAGCCCCGTTTCATAAGGGCTGCGCTCAGATCGGGCGTTTTTTACTCACATAAAAAAACCCAATATTTCATTGACTTGGCGGCTCCGGGCGTCTAGCGCGGGCAACCTTAAAGTCTAGGACTGCCATGACCGGCATCGGTTCGGTCTGTTTACGCCGACCATCGTCCAGATGCAACAACGCCCCGCATAAGCGAGGCGTTGTTGTTGAGACCGGCGCAGATTACTTGGCGGCGGCGTCTTCTTTGGCTGGATCCTTGATGGCCAGCAGTTCCAGGTCGAAAACCAGAACCGAGTTGGCCGGGATTGCCGGGCTTGGCGATTGTGCGCCGTAAGCCAGATCGCTAGGGATATACAGCTTGTACTTCTCCCCAACGTGCATCAGTTGCAGGCCTTCGACCCAACCCGGGATCACACCGCTGACCGGCAGATCGATCGGGCTGCCGCGCTCGACGGAGCTGTCGAATACGGTGCCGTTGGTCAGCTTGCCGGTGTAGTGAACGGTCACGACGTCAGTAGGCTTAGGCTGTGGGCCGTCGGCTTTCTTGACCACTTCGTACTGCAGACCGGAAGCGGTGGTGGTCACGCCGGCTTTCTTGCCGTTTTCTTCGAGGAATTTCTTGCCGGCGGCTGCCGACTCTTCGCTCATCTTGGCCATGCGCTCTTCGGCACGCTTTTGCAGCGCGGCGAAAGCTTCGACCAATTCTTCATCTTTCAGCTTCTGTTCTTTCTTGCCGACGGCATCTTCGATGCCCTGGGCTACCGCTTTGGAGTCCAGATCATCCATGCCTTCCTGAGCAAGGCTCTTGCCCATGTTCAGGCCGATACCGTAGGAAGCTTTTTGCGCCGGGGTTTTCAGCTCTACGCTGGTCTGCGAGTCACAACCCGCGAGTACCAGGCTAACCAGGGCAACCGCCGCCGCCAACCGATGCTGTTTCATGCTATTTCCTTGTTCATGCGCCGAAAGGGCAATCGAGTAAAGCCGCGAGCTTATCAGGCCGCCACGACCAATGGCTACCGGCATGAGAGCAGGAATCTTCCGATAAGTTCAGGGATTAAAAAGCATTTGGCGAAAGGCACGATGAAGCTTCTGTCATCTTTCGCCGACAGCGATTGATGCCGCTTCCCACAACACTTGGCGTAATGGCCACTTGCCGCACATGGCTTGGCTCAGGCATAACAGCGCAACAACTCGACAAGGATGTTCATCTTGCGCCTCTTATACCGTGTGTTGACGCTGATCGTGGTGCTGCTGGGACTGGTCCTGGCGGTGGTTTTTTACTATGTCGCCAATCCGAGATTGCCCTTTCCCGCGCCCGCAAAACAGGTGCATTACCTGAACCAGTGGACTGAGCAAGAACGCCAGACCTACTACTTCACTCCGCAGGGGACGCAGGTCAAAGGCCTTCGTTACGAATGGTTTCAGGCGCTGGAGCTGCCGTTCTCGCAGCAACGTTTTGCCTCCCCGGAATACCTCGCGCGCTTTGGCTTTCTGATCGACCCGCAACAGAAAGCCACGCCGGACAACCCGGGCAATCTGCCGGTAGGTTTCGCCCGGCACCAGAATCCCGGCAGCTCCGAGCAATATCTCGACATCACGTGTGCGGCCTGCCACACCGGTGAACTGCACTTCAATGGCCAGGCAATACGCATCGACGGTGGCTCGGCCCAGCATGTGTTGCCTTCCAGCGTTCCTACATTGCGCGGCGGAAGTTTCGGACAGGCATTGGTCGCCAGTCTCACCTCGACTTACTACAACCCGTGGAAATTCGAGCGCTTCGCCCGCCACGTGCTGGGCAACGACTATGACGCCCGCCACGAACAACTGCGCAAAGACTTCAAAAGCTCACTGAACACCTTCATCAAAGTGGCCTGGAACGACACCCATCGTGGCCTCTACCCCACCGAAGAAGGCCCCGGCCGCACCGATGCGTTCGGGCGTATCGCCAACGCGACCTTCGGCGATGCGATCTCCCCGAGCAATTACCGCGTGGCCAACGCCCCGGTGGATTACCCGCAACTGTGGGACATGTGGACCTTCGACTGGGTGCAGTGGAACGGTTCGGCGCAACAACCGATGGCACGCAATATCGGCGAGGCGCTGGGCGTCGGTGCCACCCTGAATTTCTTCGACGCCAACGGCCAGCCGCTGCAGGGCGATGATCGCTATGCCTCCAGCGTACGTGTGCGTGATCTGCACAAGATCGAAGAAACCCTGCAAAAACTGCGACCTCCGGCATGGTCTGAAGAGGTGCTCGGCGTCGTCGACAAACCCTTGGCAGCCAAGGGGCGAGCCCTGTTCGCCGAGAATTGCGCCGGATGCCATGTTCCGCGCCAGACCCAGGAAGGCGAGCGTTGGGTGCAACACCTGCACATGCTCCCGGTGGATGTCATCGGCACCGACCCGAATGCCGCCAACAACATTGCCAATCACCGTTTCGACCTGACCGCCCTGCAATGGAACCCGGCGGAACTCGAACAAATGGACGTGAAGTTGCACCCCAAACCCAAGGAGCCGCTGGATCTCAGCCAGCTTTCAGTGGCCAAGGGACTGGCTTACGTCACCGCCTTCGTGGAAAACCGTGCGTACCGTGAAGCGGGCGTCACCGCCGCCGAAAAACCACAACTCGATGGCTTCGGTCTGCCGATTGGCGTTCGCGAAAAAGTCGCCTACAAGGCGCGTCCGCTTGCCGGCGTATGGGCCACGGCCCCGTTCCTGCACAACGGCTCGGTGCCGAGCCTTTATCAGTTGCTGTCGCCTCAGGACGAGCGCGCCACCACCTTCTATAAAGGCACCTTCGAATACGACCCGCGCCATCTGGGCTACCGCACCGAAGCCTTCACCAACGGTTTCCTGTTCGACACCCGCATCACCGGCAACCACAACAGCGGCCACGAATTCCGCGCCGGCGAGCGCGGCAACGGCGTCATTGGCCGACTGCTGCAGCCAGAAGAGCGCTGGGCGCTGCTGGAATACCTGAAAGTGCTGGGCGGCCCGCTGGAGGCGCAACTGCCATGATCTTCAATTCCTTCAAAAGACCTTCGATGCTGGCGCGGTTCTGGCTCTGGCTGGGACGGTTATTGGGTAAAACCCTGCTGATCCTGCTGGTGATCGGCCTGATCGGCTGGGCCCTGAGCACCGCGTGGTTCGCCTGGCAGCACCGTGGCCCGGTGTCGGCACTGGAACAGATTCCAGATGGCGAAGCCGCCATGACCCAGGACGTGATTCAGACCGCCGTGCGCATCGTCGATCAGCATCGCGAAAGCACCCGCTACCTGCGCGACGCCCATGCCAAGGCCCATGGCTGCGTGAAGGCCGATGTGCAGGTGTTGCCGGATCTGGCTCAGGAATTGCGCCAGGGCGTCTTCAGCGAACCGGGCAAGCTCTGGAAAGCGACGATGCGCCTGTCCAACGGCAACGCCTATCCACAATTCGACAGCATCCGAGATGCCCGAGGCATGGCGCTCAAATTGCTCGATGTGCCGGGCAAGCAGTTGCTGGGTGATCGTCAGGGGCTGCACGAGCAGGATTTCGTGATGTTCAGTCACCCGAACTTCTTTGTCAGCGATGTCGCCGAGTATCGTCAGAATGTGGCGGCGCAGGCTGACGGCAAGAAGGTCATGGCGTTTTTTCCGGGGTGGGATCCGCGCAGCTGGCAGATCCGGCATCTGTTCATTGCACTGGCGACCCTATCGCCACCGCCAGAAAGCCCGACCCGCACGACATACTTCTCGGTATCGCCCTACAAGTTCGGCGAGGCCAATGCCAAGTTCCGGGTAATGCCGGATCCGGAGCGCTGCCCCGCTTACACCTTGCCGAAACAGAACCAGGATCTGCCGAACTTCCTGCGCAGCGCGCTGAATCAACAGCTGTCGACTGACCGGATTCCGGCGTGTTTCGTGTTGCAGATCCAGCGACAGGACGCGAACAAGTACATGCCGATTGAAGACACCAGCATCGAATGGCGCGAACAGGACAGCCCATTCCAGACAGTGGCGAGGATCACCCTGCCCCCGCAGGACTTCGACACCCCGGCGCTGAACCTGCAATGCGACAACCTGTCGTTCAATCCCTGGTTCGGCATCGACGCTCATCGCCCGATTGGCGGGATCAACCGCCTGCGCAAAGCGGTGTATGAAGCGGTCAGCAATTACCGTCACAGTCGCAACTCGGCACAATAGCAGCGCCAGAAACGAAAAAAGCGACCGTTAAAGGTCGCTTTCTCATGTTCAGGCCCGGCAAAAGCCAAATCCCGGACAGCAAAAAGCCCGCACCAGGCGGGCTTTCTGTGGTGATCTGGCGTTCAGTGTTCCAGATTACCGAATATGGCGCAGCGGACGGGACTCGAACCCGCGACCCCCGGCGTGACAGGCCGGTATTCTAACCGACTGAACTACCGCTGCGCGAAACGCTTGAAACGAATGGTGGGTGATGACGGGATCGAACCGCCGACATTCTGCTTGTAAGGCAGACGCTCTCCCAGCTGAGCTAATCACCCTTCGCTTCGTTACGGGGCGCATTATGCCACAGATTTTCGTAATGTGTTGATTTAATTGAAGTTTTTTTCAAATAAATCCGAAAACCGGTGAAACGACACATCCCGCATGTACAACTCGAGGCAGAAAAAAACCCGCCTTGGCGGGTTTTTCCGTGGTGACCTGGCGTTCAGTGGTCCAGGTTACCGAATATGGCGCAGCGGACGGGACTCGAACCCGCGACCCCCGGCGTGACAGGCCGGTATTCTAACCGACTGAACTACCGCTGCGCTAAACACTTGAAACGAATGGTGGGTGATGACGGGATCGAACCGCCGACATTCTGCTTGTAAGGCAGACGCTCTCCCAGCTGAGCTAATCACCCTTCGCTTCGGTGTGGCGCGCATTCTACGGAGCGACCCAACCTCTGGCAAGCACTTTTTTAATTAATTTTCTTAGCCCTTCCAAAGGCTTAGAGAAGGGTTGGCCTATGACCCGGCGAAGACAATAATGCCCCCCTTTGTATAAAGGAGAGACTCACCCCATGTGGTTCAAAAACCTGCTTATCTATCGCCTGACCCAAGACCTGCCTGTCGATGCCGAGGCGCTGGAAACTGCACTGGCCACCAAACTGGCGCGTCCATGTGCAAGCCAGGAGTTGACCACCTACGGTTTCGTCGCGCCGTTCGGCAAAGGCGAAGATGCTCCACTGGTGCACGTCAGCGGTGACTTCCTGCTGATCTCCGCCCGTAAAGAAGAACGCATCCTGCCGGGCAGCGTCGTGCGCGACGCGGTCAAGGAAAAGGTCGAAGAGATCGAAGCCGAGCAGATGCGCAAGGTCTATAAGAAGGAACGCGATCAGATCAAGGATGAAATCATCCAGGCTTTCCTGCCGCGCGCCTTTATTCGCCGCTCGTCGACCTTCGCCGCCATCGCGCCGAAACAGGGTCTGATCCTGGTCAACTCGGCCAGCCCGAAACGCGCCGAAGACCTGCTCTCCACCCTGCGTGAAGTGATCGGCACCCTGCCGGTTCGTCCGCTGACCGTGAAAACCGCGCCGACTGCCGTGATGACCGAATGGGTCACCACCCAGCAAGCCGCCCCGGACTTCTTTGTGCTGGACGAGTGCGAACTGCGCGACACCCACGAAGACGGCGGCATCGTGCGTTGCAAGCGTCAGGACCTGACCAGCGAAGAAATCCAGCTGCACCTGAGCACCGGCAAGGTGGTGACTCAACTGTCGCTGGCCTGGCAGGACAAACTGTCGTTCATGCTCGACGACAAGATGACCGTCAAGCGCCTGAAATTCGAAGATCTGTTGCAGGATCAGGCGGAACAGGACGGCGGCGACGAAGCCCTCGGCCAACTGGACGCCAGCTTCACCCTGATGATGCTGACGTTCGGCGACTTCCTGCCGGCGCTGGTTGAAGCACTGGGCGGTGAAGAGACTCCGCAGGGCATCTAAGCCTCTGCGCAGTCTTTGGGTTATCTTCAAACGCCACCGCTTCGGTGGCGTTTTCACATAATAAGGAACAGGCCATGCGCGCACTGGCTGCACTGAGTCGTTTTGTCGGCAACACCTTCGCTTACTGGGTTCTGATTTTCGCGGTGATCGCGTTCCTGCAACCGGCCTGGTTTCTCGGCCTCAAAGGCGCGATCGTGCCACTGCTCGGGCTGGTGATGTTCGGCATGGGCCTGACCCTCAAACTCGACGACTTCGCCGCCGTCGCCCGCCATCCATGGCGCGTCGCATTGGGCGTGGTCGCGCATTTCGTGATCATGCCGGGGATGGCATGGTTGCTGTGCCAGATCTTTCATCTGCCGCCGGAAATCGCCGTCGGTGTGATTCTGGTCGGTTGCTGCCCGAGCGGCACCTCCTCGAACGTCATGACCTGGCTGGCCCGTGGCGACCTGGCGCTGTCGGTGGCCATCGCCGCCGTCACCACCCTCCTCGCCCCGCTGCTGACACCGGCGCTGATCTGGCTGTTGGCTTCGGCGTGGTTGCCGGTTTCGTTCATGGAGTTGTTCTGGTCGATCCTGCAAGTGGTGCTGCTGCCGATCATCCTCGGCGTGGTCGCGCAACGTGTGCTCGGTGACAAGGTCCGCCACGCGGTGGAAGTGTTGCCGCTAGTGTCAGTGGTCAGCATCGTGATCATCGTCGCTGCCGTGGTTGCCGCCAGTCAGGCGAAAATCGCAGAATCCGGCCTGCTGATCATGGCCGTGGTGATGCTGCACAACAGCTTCGGCTATCTGCTGGGTTATTTCACCGGCCGCCTGTTCGGCCTGCCGCTGCCGCAGCGCAAATCCCTGGCGCTGGAAGTCGGCATGCAAAACTCGGGGTTGGGGGCTGCGCTGGCCAGTGCGCACTTCTCGCCGCTGGCGGCGGTGCCGAGCGCGTTGTTCAGTGTGTGGCACAACATTTCCGGGGCGCTGCTTTCGACGTACTTCCGGCGGATGAGCGAAAAAGAAGACCGTGAAACGTTGGCGCAACAGGCGGCCGACTGATTCCGGATCAAGGCGCGGCGCACAATTTTAGGTAGTATGTGCGCCACGCGGGGACGACCCTGCGGCTCAATCGAGTTTTCAATCTGGGGACGGCCCCGTCAATCGATGGAGGTCTTTCATGTCCTGGATCATTCTGTTTTTCGCCGGCCTGTTCGAAGTCGGCTGGGCCGTCGGCCTGAAATACACCGATGGTTTCACCCGTCCGCTTCCCACCGTTCTCACCGTTGCCGCCATGGCGGTCAGCCTTGGCCTGCTCGGGCTAGCGATGAAGGAATTGCCGCTAGGCACGGCTTACGCGATCTGGACTGGCGTCGGTGCCGTGGGCACGGTGATTGCCGGGATCATCCTGTTTGGCGAATCGATGGCGTTGATTCGCCTGGCCAGTGTGGCGTTGATCGTCACCGGACTGATCGGGCTCAAGGTCAGCGCCTGAGCCGTTGCCGCCATCCGTCAGGGGTGGCGGCTTTCCAACCAACTACCTGACTGTCCCGCGCAACTCCCCGACCAACGCCTGCAACTCCGCTGGCTGTGCCGCTTCAACGGCAACCGGCGAACCCGCCACCAGCGTCACCCGCGACCACAACCGGTGAAAGAAACCCTTATCGGGATCGCGACTGAAGAAACTCCCCCACAACCCCTGCAACGCCAGCGGAATCACCGGTACTGGCGTCTCCTCGAGAATTCGCGTCAGCCCGCCCTTGAACTCGTTGATCTCACCGTCGGCAGTCAATTTGCCTTCCGGGAAGATGCACACCAGCTCACCGTCCTTCAGATACTGGGCAATCCGGGTGAAGGCCTTTTCGTAGATCTGAATGTCTTCCTGGCGTCCGGCGATAGGAATCGTCCCCGCCGTGCGGAAGATAAAGTTCAGCACCGGCAGGTTGTAGATCTTGTAGTACATGACAAAACGAATCGGCCGACGCACCGCGCCGCCGATCAGCAAGGCATCGACGAACGACACGTGGTTGCACACCAGCAACGCCGCGCCCTCATCGGGAATCGCCTCAAGGTTGCGATGCTCGACGCGGTACATGGAATGGCTGAGCAGCCAGATCATGAAACGCATGCTGAACTCGGGGACGATCTTGAAGATGTAGGCGTTGACGCCGATGTTCAGCAGCGACACCACCAGGAACAGCTGAGGAATCGACAACTTGACCACGCTCAGCAACACGATGGTGACAATCGCCGAAATCACCATGAACAGCGCGTTGAGAATGTTGTTGGCGGCAATCACCCGCGCCCGCTCGTTTTCGGCGGTGCGCGACTGGATCAGCGCGTACAACGGCACGATGTAGAAACCGCCGAAGATCCCGAGGCCCAGCACATCAAGCAACACCGCCCAGGCATGGCCGAAGCCCAGTACTTCAGTCCAGCTGTGGCCAGCGGCGCTTTCTGGAATTCCACCGGAATGCCACCACAGCAACAGCCCGAAAACGGTCAGACCGAACGAGCCAAACGGCACCAGGCCGATCTCGACTTTGCGCCCGGAAAGCTTCTCGCACAGCATCGACCCCAGCGCGATGCCGACCGAAAACACGGTAAGAATCAGGGTGACCACGGTTTCGTCGCCGTGCATCCATTCCTTGGCGTAGGCCGGGATCTGCGTCAGATAAATCGCCCCGACGAACCAGAACCACGAGTTGCCGACGATCGAGCGCGACACCGCAGGCGTCTGCCCCAGGCCGAGTTTCAAGGTGGCCCACGACTGACTGAAGATGTTCCAGTTCAGGCGCATTTCCGGGGTCGCCGCTGCGGCGCGAGGAATGCTGCGACTGGCCAGATAACCCAGCACGGCGATGCCGACTATCGCGGCGGACACCACCGGCGCGTAATTGGCCGACGACATCATCACACCGGCGCCGATGGTCCCGGCCAGGATCGCCAGGAACGTGCCCATCTCCACCAGCCCGTTGCCGCCGACCAGTTCGTCTTCTCGCAATGCCTGCGGCAGGATCGAATACTTCACCGGCCCGAACAGCGCCGAGTGCGTGCCCATGGCGAACAGCGCCACCAGCATCAGCGACAGGTGATCGAACAGGAAGCCGACGGATCCCACGGCCATGATGGCGATTTCTGCCAGCTTGATCAGACGGATCAACGCGTCCTTGGCGAATTTTTCCCCGAACTGTCCGGCCAATGCCGAAAACAGGAAGAACGGAAGGATAAACAGCAGCGCACACAGGTTGACCCAGATGGAGCGGTCACCTTCGATGGTCAGCCGATAGAGAATGGCGAGGATCAGCGACTGCTTGAACACGTTGTCGTTGAACGCGCCCAGCGACTGGGTGATGAAGAACGGCAGGAAGCGCCGGGTGCGCAGCAGGTTGAACTGTGAGGGGTGACTCATCTTCCGTGTGACCCTGTTGTTTTTGGAAAGAGAAGGTAGCGAGTGGCCTGGCTACGCTTATAAGAATCTCGAACCGCGATCCAGGCCACACATTACCTAATCTTTGCAGGTTATTTCTTCAAACCTGCAATGCACGGTGAAACAAACAGCTCGCCGCGCCACGCACCTTGCAGCGTGCGTTTACCAACGATCAGCCACATCACCGCCAGCAACGTCACCAGCACACAACCGACCACACTGAAGAATGTCAGGTGCAACGTGCTGCCCAGTTTCAGGGTGGCCAGCGAATAAACGCCCAGCGGGAAGGTAAATCCCCACCAGCCGAGGTTGAACGGGATGCCGTCACGCAAGTAGCGCAAAGTGATCAGCAGCGCCATCAACATCCACCACAAACCGAAACCCCACAGCGTGATCCCGGCGACCAGCCCCAGCCCCGAAGCCATCTCGCCGATGCCTGGCAAGCCGTTGGCCGCGAAGATCGCCGGGGCATCGCCGCCCAGCAGCAACATGCCCAAGGCTCCGGTCCCGATCGGGCCGAGAGCCAGCCAGCTCGACGCCGCCATGTTTTCGTGGGGCAGTTTGTGCAAGGCCATGCGCAACAACAGGATGGTCAGGATGCTGAACGCCACCGGCAGGGAAAAGGCCCACAGCACATAGCTGGTCACCAGCACCACCAGTTGCGAGTGCGCATCGGCGAGATGCGGCGCCAGCAGTCCACCGCTGGCCGCCGCCACTTCCGCGGCCACCACCGGCAGCAGCCAGACGGCGGTCATCTGATCGATGCTGTGTTCCTGACGGGTAAACATCATGTAGGGAATCAACACACCGCAGGCCAGCGACATCGCCACGTCCAACCACCACAACACCTCGGCCAGCTGAATCACCCCGTCGCCCCAGCGCGGCAGACCGAACAGCAGAAAGCCGTTGATGATGGTCGCCAGACCCATGGGAATGGTACCGAAGAACATCGAAACCGTGGAGTGGCCGAAGATCCGCCGCGCTTCGTCGAAGAACAGAATCCAGCGCGCGGCGTAGGCAGCGGTAAACAGCACGAACAACAGAATGTTGAACAACCACAGCCCTTCGGCCACGGCGTGCAGGCCGGGAATGGACACCGGCAATTGCGCCAGCGCCAACGCCAGCACGCCGGTGCCCATGGTCGCGGCGAACCAGTTCGGGGTGAATTGGCGGATCACTTCACGCGGGTGCTGAAGCTGGCTGAATGGCTTGATGCCGGGTTTGGCGCTGTTGGGGCAAATCATCATGAACTCCTGTCCTCAGGTGAGGTTGAGCTCATGGTAGAACCGAATCGAATATCTATATAACGGGTAATATCTCTAACTGTTATCTGTTTTGCAGATATGCAGTCAAACACTGCCTTCGGTTTCGATCACCAGAATCCGCGCCGCGCCCTGAGGATGAGCGACGTGTTCAGTGCCGATGGACGCGTAGAAGATGTCACCGACATCGAGCAAGGCTTGTTTCTCCTCGCCCTCTTCGCGGTAGTGCATGAGCACCTGACCGTCGAGCACCACAAACACTTCTTCGCCATCATTGACGTGCCATTTGTACGGCTGATCAGTCCAGTGCAGGCGCGTGGTGATGCCGTTCATGTTGGCGATGTCGAGCGCGCCCCAGGCGCGCTCGGCGGTGAAGGTCTTGCTGCGGATAATCTTCATGCGTTGATCCGTGAGAAGAATGGCCTGGCCAAGGCTAACCGAATCCAGAGTTGTTATGGAGCGCTGCAGGTCTTGGTCGCTTGCGCCCGGAAACTCATCAGCAGCGCACCAACCGCCAGCACGATCAGCACCGCACCATATACATCGGTGGTGGCCAGCAGACCCACGCTGTGAGTGAAGTGCCCGGCCAGCAACGCCGGCAGGCAGAACGCCAGATAACTCAGCACATAAAACGCCGACATCAAACCAGCCCGCTCATGAGGCAATGCCAACGGCACCAGGCTGCGCACTGCACCGAGAAAACCGGAGCCAAAGCCACAACCGGCCACCAGCGTGCCGAAGAAGAACAGCGACAGACTGGCGCTGTGCACGCCCAGCAGAATCAACACGATACCGGCCGGGAGCAGGCTCGCCCCAAGTTGCAGCGCTCGGGAGGCAGGACGATTGCGCAACGTGAAGATCATCAACGCACCGGTCACGGTCAGTGCCGCCACGGTCGCGCCGCCAATCAGGTTGGAGGTGGAGCCGGTGGCCGTGCGCACCAGCGACGGTGCCAGCGAGGCATAAAAACCGCCGAGCGCCCAGGTCGCGGTGTTCAACGGCAACACTCGCCACAGCGTCGAACGCGCCTGAACCGGCACATGCAGGGTCGGCCGCAACGAGGCCCACGCCCCGGCCTGCGGCGAAACGCTTTCCGGCAGGCGCCAGACATAAATGCCCTGCAACACAAACAGCGCGAGCAGCAACCAATAGGTCAACTGCAACGGCGCCGGAGCGAACTCGGCCAGCAAGCCGCAACCCATGCCGCCCAACGCCATGCCCAGCAAAGGCGCAACGCTGTTGATCAACGGCCCCTGCTGGCGATCAGTGTCCAGCAGCGTCGCGCTCAACACGGCGGTGGCCATGCCGGTGGCGAAACCTTGCAGCACTCGCGCGCCGATCAACCAGCCCACGCTGTCGGCGTAGATAAACAGCAGCATCGCCAGCGCATTGAGCGTCACGGCGGCGAAGATCACCGGTTTGCGTCCCAGGTGATCCGACAGCGACCCGACCGTCAGCAACGCGGCCAACAGACTCAGCGCGTAGACGCCGAAAATCAGGGTCAGCACCGCTGCCGAAAAATGCAGCTGATCCTGATACAGGTGGTACAACGGCGTCGGCGCAGTGGAAGCGGCGAGAAAACTCAGTAAGGTGATCGCCAGAAACCACAGGCTGGAACGGTGGGAAGCAAGGCTGGTCATGGGCACACTCCGCAAAAGCTAATTTTTTGCTTTTGCGGAGTGTGCTCTCGGCCTGCGCTTAAAGCAAATTCTTTGTGTTAAGGTCTGCCGCATGGCTATTAAAGAAGGTTTACGCCCCGGCGGTCGCAGCGCCCGGGTGCAGGAGTCGATTCACTCGGCAGTTCGCGCGCTTCTGCAAGAACAGGAGCGCTCGACGGTGACCGTCCCGCAGATCGCGGCGCGCGCCGGGGTGACGCCGTCGACGATTTATCGGCGCTGGGGCGATCTGGCGGCGTTGCTGGCCGACGTCGCCCTCGCCCGCATGCGCCCCGACAGCGAGCCGGCTGAAACCGGCAGCCTGCGCAGCGATATCCGCGCGTGGGCCGAACAATATCTCGACGAAATGAGCTCGGAACCCGGACGCAACATGATGCGCGACGTGCAGGCGAGCGCGACGCCGGGCTATTGCGTGGCGATCATCGGCGCGCAATTGCAGACCATCATCGAGCGCCACCCCGAGGAAACGGCGCCGAGCGTGGATCGGCTGATCAATCTGGTGGTGTCCCCGGTGGTGTTCCGCATTCTGTTTTCGGCAGCGCCGCTGGAAGTCGAAGAACTGCACCGGCTGATCGACATCGCGCTCAAACCGGACTGACCACAGAACTGCCCGGTTCTGTTCCTGCGACACCCCGCCACGCCAAGACCTTGGTCGACACTGACTAACCGCCGCGCCCGTGCGAGACTGTCTGACCGGGCGCGAGTCCGGTCGTTTTCTGTCGGGAGTGTTCCATGTCGTTGTCCACCGGGCTGATCGCCGCCGTCGCCCTGGCCTATATGGCCATCATGTTCGCCATCGCCTTCTACGGCGACCGTCGCAGCACACCGCTGCCGCCACGGGTGCGTGCCTGGGTGTACAGCCTGTCGCTGGCGGTCTATTGCACCAGCTGGACATTCTTTGGCGCGGTCGGCCAGGCCGCCGAACAACTGTGGTCGTTCCTGCCGATCTACCTGGGGCCGATCCTGCTGCTGCTCGGTGCACCGTGGGTGCTGCAGAAAATGGTGATGATCAGCAAACAGGAAAACATCACCTCCATCGCCGACTTCATCGCCGCCCGTTACGGTAAATCCCAGTCGTTGGCGGTGGTGGTCGCGCTGATCTGTCTGGTCGGCGTTCTGCCCTATATCGCCTTGCAGCTCAAAGGCATCGTCCTCGGCGTGAACTTGCTGATCGGTGCCGGCGCCGACGCCATGGGCACCCGCGCCCAGGACACCGCGCTGATTGTGTCGCTGGTGCTGGCGCTGTTCACCATCGTTTTCGGTACGCGCAACCTCGATGCCACCGAGCACCACCGGGGCATGGTGCTGGCGATTGCTTTCGAGTCGCTGGTCAAACTGTTCGCCTTCCTTGCCGTCGGCGCCTTCGTCACCTATGGGCTGTATGACGGTTTCGACGACCTGTTCAATCAGGCAATGCTCGCCCCGCGCCTTGAGGAATACTGGAAAGAAACCATCAACTGGCCATCAATGGTCGTGCAGACCGGCGTGGCGATGATGGCGATCATCTGCCTGCCCCGGCAGTTCCACGTAACAGTGGTGGAGAACATCGACCCGCAGGATCTGCGCCTGGCCAAATGGGTGTTCCCGGCCTACCTCGCACTGGCCGCGTTGTTTGTAGTCCCGATCGCCCTGGCCGGTCAGATGATGCTGCCCAGCTCGGTCATCCCCGACTCCTTCGTTATCAGCCTGCCATTGGCCCAGGCCCACCCGGCGCTGGCGATGCTGGCGTTTATCGGCGGCGCTTCGGCGGCCACCGGCATGGTGATCGTGGCGAGTGTGGCGCTGTCGACCATGGTCTCCAACGACATGCTGTTGCCGTGGCTGCTGCGCCGCAACAATGCCGAGCGCCCGTTCGAAGTGTTCCGCCAGTGGATGCTCTCGGTGCGTCGGGTCAGCATTGTGGTGATCCTTTTGCTGGCCTACGTCAGCTACCGTTTGCTCGGCTCGACCGCGAGCCTGGCGACCATCGGCCAGATTGCTTTCGCGGCGGTCACCCAACTGGCCCCGGCGATGCTCGGCGCGCTGTACTGGAAACAGGCCAACCGTCGTGGCGTGTTCGCCGGCCTCGCTGCCGGCACATTCCTGTGGTTCTACACCCTGATCCTGCCGATCGCTGCGCGCAGCCTCGGCTGGTCGCTGGACAGCTTCCCCGGCCTTGCCTGGCTGCACAGCAACCCGCTGAACCTGCCGATTACCCCGCTGACCCAAGGTGTGGTGCTGTCGCTGGCGGGTAACTTCACGTTGTTCGCCTGGGTCTCGGTGCTGTCACGCACCCGGGTGTCGGAGCACTGGCAGGCCGGACGTTTTATCGGACAGGAAATCAGCGCACGGCCGAGCGCGCGCTCGATGCTGGCGGTGCAGATCGACGATTTGCTGCAACTGGCGGCACGCTTTGTCGGTGAAGAACGTGCGCGGCAGAGCTTCATCCGCTTCGCCTATCGCCAGGGCAAAGGCTTCAACCCGAACCAGAACGCCGACGGTGAATGGATCGCCCACACCGAGCGATTGCTGGCGGGTGTCCTTGGCGCCTCTTCGACGCGAGCTGTAGTAAAAGCCGCCATCGAAGGTCGGGAAATGCAGCTGGAGGACGTGGTCCGGATCGCCGACGAAGCTTCGGAAGTGCTGCAGTTCAACCGCGCACTGCTGCAAGGCGCCATCGAAAACATTACCCAAGGCATCAGTGTGGTCGACCAGTCGCTGAAACTGGTGGCCTGGAATCGCCGCTATCTGGAGCTGTTCAACTATCCGGACGGTTTGATCAGCGTCGGCCGGCCGATTGCCGATATCATTCGCCACAACGCCGAACGTGGCTTGTGCGGCCCCGGCGAAGCGGAAGTTCACGTTGCCCGACGCCTGCACTGGATGCGTCAGGGCCGCGCCCACACCTCCGAGCGACTTTTCCCCAACGGCCGGGTGATCGAGCTGATCGGCAACCCGATGCCCGGCGGCGGTTTCGTCATGAGTTTCACCGACATCACCGCGTTCCGCGAAGCCGAACAGGCCCTGACCGAAGCCAACGAAGGGCTGGAGCAACGGGTCAGCGAACGGACTCAGGAACTGTCGCAACTCAACGTCGCGTTGACCGAAGCCAAGGGCAATGCCGAAGCGGCCAACCAGTCCAAGACCCGTTTCCTCGCCGCCGTCAGTCACGACCTGATGCAACCGTTGAACGCGGCGCGGCTGTTCTCCGCCGCCCTCTCCCATCAGGACGACGGCCTGAGCGGCGAAGCGCAGAAACTGGTACAGCACCTCGACAGCTCGCTGCGTTCGGCCGAAGACCTGATCAGCGACCTGCTGGACATCTCGCGTCTGGAAAACGGCAAGATCAACCCGGATCGCAAGCCGTTCGCGGTCAATGAGCTGTTCGATATTCTCGGCGCGGAGTTCAAGGCGCTGGCTCAGGAACAGGGCTTGAGTTTCCGGGTACGGGGCAGTCAGCTGCGCATCGACAGCGACATCAAACTGCTGCGGCGCATTCTGCAGAATTTCCTTACCAACGCGTTCCGCTACGCAAAAGGCCCGGTGCTGCTGGGCGTGCGTCGGCGAAAAGGCGAAATCTGTCTGGAAGTGTGGGATCGCGGGCCGGGGATTCCGGAGGACAAACAGCAAGTGATCTTCGAGGAATTCAAACGCCTCGACAGTCACCAGACCCGCGCCGAAAAAGGCCTGGGCCTGGGCTTGGCGATCGCCGATGGCCTGTGTCGCGTGCTCGGCCACACCTTGCGCGTGCGCTCATGGCCGGGGCGCGGCAGCGTGTTCAGTGTCCGCGTGCCGTTGGCCAAAGCGCAGACCGTGCAGGCGCCGGCGACGGTGGAAATCAATGGCAAACTGCACAGCGGTGCGCAGGTGCTGTGCATCGACAACGAAGACAGCATTCTGATCGGCATGAACAGTTTGCTCACACGCTGGGGCTGCCAGGTCTGGACCGCGCGCAACCGCGAAGAATGTGCGGCGCTGCTCGACGACGGCGTGCGGCCACAATTGGCATTGGTCGACTATCACCTCGATCACGGCGAAACCGGCACCGATCTGATGGCCTGGTTGCGCACAAGGCTGGGCGAGCCGGTGCCGGGCGTAGTGATCAGCGCCGACGGGCATCCGGAAACGGTGGCGCAGGTGCACGCGGCGGGACTGGATTACTTGGCCAAACCGGTGAAACCGGCGGCGTTGCGGGCGTTGTTGAGTCGCTATTTGCCGCTCTAGCAGAGCGGCTTATTCAGGCAGTTCGACCAACCCGTCGGCGTCGGTCATTGCGCGCTCCAGCAGGTCTGCAGGCAGGCTTTTGCTGGCTCGTGCGCCGAGCAGCTTGAGCTGTTCGCTGCGGCTGACCAGGTTGCCGCGCCCTTCCGTCAGCTTGTTTCGCGCCGCGCTGTAGGCCTTGTCCAGTTGCTGCAAGCGATTGCCGACTTCGTCCAGATCCTGAATGAACAACACGAACTTGTCGTACAGCCAACCGGCGCGCTCGGCGATTTCCCGGGCGTTCTGGCTCTGGCGCTCCTGCTTCCACAGGCTGTCGATGACTCGCAAAGTGGCCAACAGCGTGGTCGGGCTGACGATCACGATGTTGCGGTCGAAGGCTTCCTGGAACAGCGTCGGCTCGGCCTGCAACGCGGCTGAAAACGCCGCTTCGATGGGCACGAACAGCAAGACGAAATCGAGGCTGTGCAAACCTTCCAGACGCTTGTAATCCTTGCCGGCCAGGCCTTTGACGTGGCTACGCAGGGACAGCACGTGCTGCTTCATGGCGATCTGGCCGATGGCATCGTCGTCCGCAGCCACGTACTGCTGATACGCGGTGAGGCTGACCTTGGAGTCGACCACCACCTGCTTGTCGCCCGGCAGATAAATGATCACGTCCGGCTGGAAACGCTCGCCGTCCGGGCCCTTGAGATTGACCTGGGTCTGGTACTCGCGGCCCTTCTCCAGCCCGGCATGCTCAAGCACACGCTCGAGAATCAGCTCGCCCCAGTTGCCCTGGGTTTTCTGGCCCTTCAGGGCGCGAGTCAGGTTGGTCGCTTCGTCGCTGAGGCGCAGGTTCAGTTGCTGCAAACGCTCCAGTTCCTTGGCCAGCGAGAAGCGCTCGCGGGCTTCGGCCTGGTAGCTTTCCTCGACGCGTTTTTCGAACGACTGGATGCGCTCCTTCAACGGGTCGAGCAATTGGCCGAGGCGCTGCTGGCTGGTTTCGGCAAAGCGTTGTTCGCGCTCATCGAAGATCTTGCCGGCCAGTTCGGCGAACTGGGCGCGCAGCTCGTCGCGGGAACCTTGCAGGTCATCCAGCCGTTGTTGATGGCTTTCCTGTTGCTCGCGCAATTCGGCATTCAGCGAAGCCGCCTGGGCGTCCAGGCGCCGTAATTCGGCTTCCTTGTTGGCGCGTTCGAGGTTCCAGGCGTGGGCAGCGTCACGGGCGTCATCGCGCTCGATCTGCAACAGCTCGACTTCCCGGCGCACGGCCGCGAGATCAGCTTGTTTGGAGGCATTGGCCTGGCCGAGGTCGGCGATTTCATCGCGGCAGGCTTCAAGTTGAGCAGTGAGGCCGTCCTGGGCCAGTTGCGCCATGGCCAGTCGCTCTTCGAGCAACGCGACTTCAGACTGGTTCTGACTGGCCCGGCGTTGCAGTTGCCAGGCCAGTGCCAGCAGCGGCACGGCCGCGCCTGCCAGCCCCAGCAGGATGCTGGTCAAGTCCATCGCCATAGTGATTCCCGCCGATCCGATAAAGCCTGAAGGTTAACCAAGGCGCCAGGTCTTGGACAGCTCAGTCTTCGATCAGGCCGAGTTCCTGTTGCGCGCGGCGGTCACCGGCGCGGGCGGCCTGGCGCAGCAGGTCCTGGCCGATCCGGCGATCCCGGGCATTGCCGCACTCGCGGCACATCAACTGACCGAGACGACTTTGCGCGGCGACCACCCCTTCCCGGGCCGGTTGCTTGAGCAGGCGGCCGGCGAGATGCTTGGCATTCTGGCTGTCGCCCAGGCGCGGGCTGTCGAGCAGCCATTCGGCCACGCGCACGGAAAATCGCTTGGGAGCGGTAACACGAGGAGGTTGGGAGGTAACAGATTCTGGAGCTGAACGAAACTTCATAAAGCACTGTGGGACAGATCGGAAGGCGCGCCACTCTACTCTTTTTTTCGCACAGGTAAAGTCGAAAAAAACCCGGCACGCCCGTGCTAGAGCAAGCGCTCGGGACAATCCACAGAAGCTGTGGATAACTCAGTGGACAACCGTCCTCCAGTCGCCGCAAAGCCTTGTGGAATGGGGCTCGCAGTCAAACTGACGATTTTTTCACCAGTTAAAAAAAGCGATGTTTTTCATTGACTTAAACTTTCGATGCAGGCAGCCATCGGGGTCAGGATCGTTGTGACAGCGCCGTTACAGTCTGCGCAACTAATGTGCACAAGTACCTGTTACGCGGTTATATCGATGCGCCTTTTCGGGTCGTTTTGGCATTCGGACTGGGGATAAGCCCCTGCGCCGAGCTTCAGCGCCGGCCATGTCGTGGCGACCGACGGTCATGATGTGAGCCAGATCGGGGCAGACTCGGGGCCTGGACAATGTCCCCGGAGTTTTTTTGATCATCGGGTTTGCCTTCTGCGGTTCGTTCCGTTAGTATCCGCGGCGTTAGTACCAAGCTGAAAGTCAATTCCGGTCGAACACACCCCCACGGTCAAGTTTCTCTCACAGAGACCTTCACTGAAAAAAGCGGGATCGACCCCTCGATGGTTTCCAGGTAAATCTTGCGACGACACAGCCTTTGAATCGAATGCAAAGGGTGTTGCGAAGACCACTTACTCTGACCGAACCAACCTGCAAATTGATCAGGATCTTCACCAAGGGCCCAGAACCTCTGCCCTTGATATGTTGCCTGTCCTCCTAAGTACCTACCTGCCAGCCCAAGCGCGCCAACTTTTATAGCGCTCGAACTGGCTGCCTTGTTCCAGTCGGGTTCTTCGTTCGACCAATGGTGGTTGACGTTACTGGAACGTTTTAACGTTGCACGGTTCTTATCCGTGTCATTTGTAGGAACACCTAATAACTATGTCGACTCAAATCCAGACTCAGGATGCCATTCGCACCCTAACCAACGCTTTTGCTCCAATGAACTGCCTGATCATGGCCGCTCGCAAAGGCTGCTTCAGCTTCACCGTGGTCAATGAACACGGGATCGCCCGCCACAGCGAGCGTCTGTACCCCGATCAATACTCCAGCGCCGAACCGCTGCAGGCCGTGATTGATCGCACCCGTCAGGCATTGATCGCCTGAGAGGCCGAAATGGCTGCAAAAGCAAAAGCCCCGCTGAGAATGCGGGGCTTTTTATTGCCCGATGTTTCACTTCTGCCACTTTCTGCCTAATCACTAACCGATATAACGGTTATAACGCCTCGCCGGAAATATTTTAAAAACAGGCCTTTACGTCGCGAATATGACACTACACTTCAACTCAAGCGGCGTGATCCGCTTCCGGCGAGCCTGAGTCGATCCACAGCTGCCAAGCTCCCCTTCAGGTCTCGCCGCCCGATAACAAGATCCGAGGGTTTTATGGGTATCGCTGCCAGCGAACTGTGCCGCTATGTGATCCGTCCTACGCTGATCTACCTGGGACGCCACTGCGCAACTGCCGAATCCCTTCTGCTGGGCATTGCCGCCAGCCAGTCCGCCCTCGGTTCCGCCCTGCATGACCGCCGTGGCCACGGCCTGTACCGGATTGCCGAACACCGTCACCAGGCCCTCTGGGATCATTACCTGGCGCTGGATCCGGAACGCGCCAGCCTGGTTCGCGGCCTTGCCAGCCAGCACGCTTTCCTCAGCGGCCCGCACCTCGAACTGACCGTCAACCTGCGTTACGCCACGGCCATCGCCTGGCTGCTGGTGGAAGAACAAAACCCCGTCCTCCCCGAGCCGGATGATCTGCTGGGCATGGCGCGCATCTGGCGTCAGACCTTCCAGCCTCAAGGTCGTCTGCGCGATTTCACCTGCGCCTGGCAAACCTGTGTTTCACCGCTGAATCAGGTCGCTTGCTGACCCACCGGTTTCGCAACATCGCCTAACGAGCAGCGAATCTGGTCGGATTGTCCTACAAAACCGCTCTAACTCAAGGCATACGGACTATAGCGCTGGGACGAAAATGTTGGTAATTTTCGCCCCGGTGATCACCAGGAGTTCTAATAATGAAAAAAGTCATGCTCAAAACCACCCTTAGCCTTGCCGTAACCGTGGCATCCACCCAGATCTTCGCAGCTGGCTTTGCCATCAACGAACACAGCATCAGCGGGATGGGGACTGGGTACGCCGGGCGATCTTCTTCTGCCGACGACGCAAGCACTGTTTATGGCAACCCTGCCGGCATGTCGCGCATCACGCGCGAACAAGTCACCGGTGGCGTTGCATTCCTCGACGCAAAAACCGATATCAGCGACGCCAGCTCCAGCCCGAACGGCGGCAGCAACAAAGGCGACATGGTGCCCTTCACCTCCGTACCTATGGGCTACTACGTCAAGCCGATCGACGAGCATTGGGCATTCGGTCTGGGTGTGTACGTACCCTTCGGCCTGATCACCGACTATGAAAACGGCTTCGCCGGCCGTTACTTCGGCAGCAAGTCAGAAGTCAAGATCATCACCTTCCAGCCAACCGTCAGCTACAAGTTCAACGATGTCGTGTCGATCGGTTTCGGCCCGACCATCAACCGCATCGACGGCTCGCTGGAATCCAACCTGTCGATCACTCAGGCAGCGCCGGACGGCAAGGTCAAGATCAAGGGCGACGACACCGCACTGGGCTACAACATCGGCGTGCTGGTACAGGCTACCGACAGCACTCGCCTGGGTCTGACCTATCACTCGAAAGTCGACTACAAGCTCGAAGGCAACACCAAGGTCAACTACGGTGTGCTGGGCGCGATCGGCCTGGGTGCGAACCAGAAGTACGACGCTTCGCTGAAGATCACCACGCCTGAATCCGTGGACCTCTCGGTCACCCAGGCGATCAACGATCGCTGGAACGTCTACGCCGGTACCACCTGGACCCGCTGGAGCCAGCTGGAAAAGATCACCGTCAAGAACTCCGGCGTTCAGCCGCTGCTGGCTGGCCAGTTCGGCGAGATCACCGAAGAACAGAACTGGCATGACACCTGGGCTTACGCCATCGGTACGTCCTACCAGCTGAACAAGGAATGGGTACTGCGTACCGGTCTGACGTTCGACCAGTCGCCGACCAACAACGTCGACCGTTCGCCACGCATCCCGACCGGCGACCGGACCATCTTCAGCATCGGTGCCGGCTGGAGCCCGACTGAAGACCTGACCATCGACGTTGCCTACTCGTACCTGAAGGAAGAGAAGGTCAACATCCGCAACGAAAACGATCGTGGCCAGAGCTACAACTCGCAGTATGAAAACTCGGCAAACGGCTTCGGTGTCGGCGCAACCTACCGCTTCTGATGCTGTACGGCGAGGCTGAGCTCTTTACCATTTGAGGCCTCGCCCATTAAAAAGCCCCGCTCTCTTCACAGAGGCGGGGCTTTTTGATGGGCGTCGATCAGGGTTTCAGCGGCTGGGACGCAATGGCTTTCTCGATGGCTGCGAGAAATTCCGGATCATCCGGTTTGGTCAGGCTGGAGAAGTTGGCGATCACCTTGCCCTGGCGGTCGATGACGTATTTGTAGAAATTCCACTTCGGTGCGCTGCTCTGCTTGGCCAGCACCTGGAACAAGTGAGTGGCATCGTCACCTCGGACCTTTTGCGGTTCGGTCATGGTGAACGTCACGCCGTAGTTGGCGTAGCAGACCTTGGCGGTCTCGGCGCTGTCCTTGGACTCCTGCTTGAAGTCATTGGACGGCACGCCGAGCATTTCCAGGCCCTGGGCCTTGTAGCGCTGATTGAGCGCCTCCAGCCCCTCAAACTGCGGCGCGAAACCACAGAAGCTGGCCGTGTTGATCACCACCAGCGGTTTGTCGGCGTAGCGCTGACACAGGTCGATGGATTCCTTGGCCCGCAACTTGGGCAACGAGCCTTGCAACAGATCCGGACAGTCCGCGGCCTGGGCCAGTCCGGTCAACGCCATCAGCAACGCGGGAACAGCACACCAGCGCTTGAGCATGTCGGGCATCCTTGAGCAATCGTCAGACCCCGACGTTACTCGCCCTTCCGCCGGTCTAGCAAGCACCCATGCCCAACTGCATCAGCGCCAGCCCGCCCTGATGCCAGCCCCACCACACCAGCGCCAGCAACGCGGCGCCGAGTGCGGTGACGACGATCTGCGGCCAGAAACGGTTCATGCAGCGCTCGCACGCGGTTGCAGGCGCTCGACCGGACGCTCGCGCACCGGCCAGTTCAGCGCGGCCGCCAGCAGACTCAAGAGAACCGCCACTTGCCAGATCAAGTCATAACTCCCCGTTCGGTCATACACCACCCCGCCCAGCCAGCCGCCAAGGAACGAACCCAACTGATGGAACAGGAACACGATACCGCCGAGCATGGACAGGTTTCGCACGCCAAACAAGGTCGCCACCGTACCGTTGGTCAACGGCACCGTCGACAGCCACAAGAAGCCCATGGCCATGCCGAACAGATAGGCCGAAGTCGTCGTCACCGGCAGCCACAGGAACAGCACGATCACCACCGCCCGCAGCAGGTACAACCCGGTCAGCAGACGCGGTTTGGACATCCGCCCGCCGAGCCAACCGGCGGTGTACGTACCGAAGATGTTGAACAGACCGATCAACGCCAGCACCGTGGTGCCGACACTCGCCGGCAAATGCTGATCGACCAGATACGCCGGCAGGTGCACGCCAATGAACACCACCTGAAATCCGCAGACGAAAAAACCGAACGCCAGCAACCAGAACCCGGAATGCGAGCAGGCCTCACGCAGCGCTTCGGACAGGGTTTGCTCATGCCCGAGCACCGGCAGCGGTTTGTCCTTGAGCATGCTTACCAGCGGCACGATCAACGCCACCAACAGGCCCAGCACCAGCAACGCCGCCGACCAGCCGAGCCAGCCAATCAGCCCGAGGGTGCCCGGCAGCATGGCGAACTGGCCGAAAGAACCGGCAGCACTGGCGATGCCCATGCCCATGCTGCGCTTCTCCGGCGGCACAGCGCGGCCAACCACACCGAGGATGACCGAGAACGAAGTGCCGGAAAGCCCGATGCCGATCAGCAGACCTGCGCTCAGGGACAGGCCCAGCGCCGTTTCCGACAGGCCCATGAACACCAGGCCCAAGGCGTAGAGCACACCGCCGATCAGCACCACTTTTGCCGCGCCGAAGCGGTCGGCCAGTGCGCCGGTAAACGGCTGCGCCAGACCCCAGATCAGGTTCTGCAATGCGATGGCGAAAGCGAACACCTCACGGCCCCAGCCAAACTGGGCGCTCATCGGCGAAAGAAACAAACCGAAACCGTGCCGCACGCCCAATGACAACGCCAGAATCAGCGCACTCCCCAGCAACACCCAACCGCACGTACGCCACATCGAACTCATTGTTATTCTCCAGTCGCGGGTATATACCCGCTTAGATTCGGAAAAAACCGGCCCTCAGGCCAGTTCATCCAACAGCCGCAGCAAGGTTTCACGCTTCTCGGCGCCCAGTCGGTCGATTAACCGCTGTTGCGCCGCTTCCCAGGCCGGCAAGGCTGCTGCCAGGCGTTGTGCACCGGTTTCGGTGAGCCGGACGATGCGGTTGCGCATGTCCTCGCCCTCGGCCAGCGCCACCAGGCCCTCGCCTTCCAGCACCCGCAGATTGCGCCCGAGGGTGCTGCGATCCAGGCCCATCGCTTCGGCCAGTTCGGAAATGCTCGGCTGATCCAGCCGCTGCAAATTGCACAGCAAAGAATACTGGGCAACGTTGATCCCGAAGCCGTCGAGAGCGCCGTCGTAATGCCTGCTGACGCCACGCGCGGCGCGTCGCAGGTTGGTGCACAAACACTGAGAAGGAAGCATGATGCGTGTATATACCCGCGACTGTGTTAAATCAAGTTACCGATCAAAGTTACTTATCAAAACAAGGCCAGCCCGACCAGCACTGACATCTCCAGCAATTCCAGCAAGGCACCGGCGGTATCACCGGTGGTTCCGCCCAGTCGCCGCACCATCAAATGCCGTAGCCAGATGAACACGACAACCGCCAGCAGCAGCGCCACGACGGCGTTGAACCCAGCGATCACCACACACGCCGCTGCACTCACCGTCAGCACCTGCCAACCCGTCTTGCGCGGCAGATGATCGGCCAGTGCCTGCCCTAATCCACCAGCCCGGACATAGGTCGTGGTGAGGAACAGTCCGAGCAGCGCCGCCCGCCCGATCAGCGGCACGATGATCAACGCCAGGCCTTGCTGTTGTTCGATCAACGCCAGCAACGCGGCGAACTTGAGCAACATCACCAGCACCAGCGTCACCACCGCGATCGGCCCGCTGCGCGGATCCTTCATGATCGTCAGCGTACGCTCGCGATCACCGAAACCGCCGAGCCACGCGTCGGCGCTGTCCGCCAGCCCATCTAGGTGCAACGCTCCGCTGAGCAGCACCCACACCGTCAACAGGAGCGCCGCGTGCAGCAACAATGGCGCGCCGGCCAATGCGATATTCAGCGCCCAGAGAATCACGCCGAACAGCAAGCCCACCAACGGATAAAACAGCAGCGACCGGCCGAGCTGTTCAGGCGCCGGCATGCCCGGCAGACGAATCGGCAGGCTGCTGAGAAATTGCAGGGCGATCCACAGGGGCAGCATGTCAGAGCACTTCCCTGAGCGAACCGTCGGCCTCGACGATCAGCGAAAACAGCGCGCCGTGGCCGACTTCGACATTCAGCAACTGTTCACGGGGCAAACCACGGGCCCGCGCCAGCAGCAGACGCATGACGCCGCCGTGGCTGACCAACAACACCCGCTCCCCCGCGTACGCCGCGTGCAGTCGCATGACCGCCGCCAGCACCCGTGCCGAAAAATCGCTGACCGGCTCACCCTGCGGCGGAGTAAACCCATACGGATCCGCCCAGAACAGCCCAAGCGCTTCGGCATCAGTCTCCATCAACGCCGCCGCGCTCTGCCCTTCCCAGGCACCGAAATGCAGCTCTTGCAGATTCTTGTCCAGAGACACCGGCAGATCCCGCTGCGCGCTCAACGCTTCAGCAAACCGCGCGCAACGCTGCAACGGCGAACTGACCAGCCGATTCCACGGCCCCTGCCCGCTCACCGCCTCGCGCATCTGCGCCCAGCCTTTTTCGGTCAGCGCATCGTCGAGGCTGCCGCGCAGGCCGCCGCCGAGTTCGGTTTCACCGTGGCGCAGCAGATCCAGACGCAAAGTCATGCCGGGCGATCCGCCACCGCGGCTTCGGCGAAGGTCGCCATCTGCCCGTGCAGGTCGCAGGCCAGACGCAACAACGGCACCGCCAGCGCCGCGCCACTGCCCTCGCCCAGGCGCAGGCCCAGTTCGAGCAGCGGTTCTGCGCCAAGAGTTTCCAGCACATGTCGATGACCCGGCTCGGCACCGCGATGACCGAACAGCAGCCACTCACGGCAGGCGGGATTCAGGCGTACCGCCACCAGTGCGGCGACCGTGCAGATAAAACCGTCCACCAGCACCGCCACACCTTCCTGAGCACAGGCCAGATACGCGCCGACCAGTGCCGCAATCTCAAAACCACCGAGATTGAACAGGGTCTGCAACGCGTCGCCACGTTGCGCCGCATGCAGTGCCAGCGCCCGCTCGATCACCTGCGCCTTGTGGCTGACGCCTTCGGCATTCAACCCGGTGCCCGGACCGGTCAGATGCGCCACCGGGCAATCCAGTAAGGCACAAGCCAGCGCACTGGCGGCGGTGGTGTTGCCGATGCCCATTTCACCGCCGATGAACAATTGCGCGCCCGCCGCCTTCGCGCGCAGCACGCTATCGCGGCCGCCCTGCAAGGCGAGTTCGCCCTGGGCCTGAGTCATCGCCGCGCCCTTGGCGAAATTCGCCGTGCCCGGGCCGATGTTCAGGTGACGCACGCCCGGCAGGTTCAGCGACGGGGTCACCGTGCCCAGATCCACCACTTCCAGCTGCGCGCCGAGTTGCCGCGCCAGCACGCTGATCGCCGCGCCGCCGCTGACGAAATTCAGCAGCATCTGCCCGGTGACTTCCTGCGGGAACGCGGAAACCCCTTCGGCGACAACGCCGTGATCGCCAGCAAAAATTGCGATCCAGACCTGATCGAGTGTCGGCTTGACCTGGCCCTGCAATCCGGCCAGTTGCACCGCCACTGACTCGAGCTGCCCGAGAGAGCCGGCGGGTTTGGTCAATTGCTGCTGACGCGCCGCCGCGTTTTCAACGGCGTCCGTATCCACCGGTTTGCACGGGTTCAGCCACCAGGCTTGGGTCATAACGCAGGTCCTTTCAGAGTCAGGGGCAGGCCGGCGACCGTCAGGACGACTCGCTGACAACGCTCGGCCAGAGCTTGATGCAGCCAACCGGCTTCATCGACGTAGCGGCGAGTCAATTCGCCCAGCGGCACGACACCCATTCCGGTCTCGTTGCTGACAAAAATGATTTCACCCGGCAGCAACGCCAGGCATTCGAGCAGGGCTTCGCGTTCGGCGGCGAGGCGTTCGGCGTCGTCGAGCATCAGCAGATTGGTCAGCCACAGCGTCAGGCAATCCACCAACAGGCAACGCTCGGCGCCAGCGTTTTCGCGCAGCACACGGGCCAGTTCCAGCGGTTCTTCGATCAACGCCCATTCGGCGGGACGACGGGCGCGGTGATGGGCGACACGCTCATTCATCTCGCCATCCAGCGGCTGGCTGGTGGCGATGTATGTCACGGCCAGTGCGCTGTCAGTGGCGAGCTTTTCGGCCAGACGACTTTTGCCGGAGCGGGCGCCGCCGAGGATCAACTGGAGCATGGAGGCATCCTGAAAAAAATTCGTTGAGACAACTGGCCTCTTCGCGGGCAAGCCCGCTCCCACAATGGATGTCGGCCGGACATGGCTCTTGAGTACACCTCAGCCCCCTGTGGGAGCGGGCTTGCCCGCGAAGAGGCCATCACATCCAGCCTGGATGCCACAAAGTTCACGTAACAGATCGGTATCGAGATGCTTCTCCACCATATCCGCCAGCCGCTCGATATCGCGTTCGCGCAGGCCGTGGTAATCCACTTCCTGCACATTGTTCAGACCGGCCCAGCGCAACAGCGCCGCACTGGCCGCCGGCGATTCGAACAGGCCATGCAGGTAGGTGCCGAAAATCTGCCCGTCGAGACTTTGCGCGCCATCGCAGCGACCGTCGTCCAGATGCACCGCAGCATTTTCCAGCGCAGCTCCCGCAGTCACGCCGGCATGAATTTCATAACCACTGACCTCGGCATCTTCCAGCGCCAGACGCCCGCGCACATTGCGCAACTGTTTCTCGGCCTCGAGCTGTGTTTCAAACGCCAGCAGCCCCAGACCGGCGCTGGAACCCGGCGCGCCTTCAAGGCCCAGCGGATCGTGCACTTGCTCGCCGAGCATTTGCAGGCCGCCGCAGATCCCCAGCAATTTACCGCCGTAACGCAGATGACGGCGGATGGCGGTCTCCCAGCCATTTGCGCGCAGATACGCCAGGTCACTGCGCACGCTTTTCGAGCCTGGCAGGATAATCAGATCGGCCGGCGGAATCGCCTGCCCCGGGCCGATGAATTGCAGATCAACTTGCGGATGCAGCCGCAGCGGATCGAAATCGGTGTGATTGCTGATGCGCGGCAGCACCGGCACCACCACTTTCAGGACTTGCTCGGCCTTGTCGGTCTGGCGCTGGTCGATGCCGTCCTCGGCCTCCAGATGCAAGTCCATCACGTACGGCAGCACGCCCACCACCGGTTTGCCGGTGCGCTGTTCCAGCCAGTCGAGGCCCGGTTGCAGCAAGGCGATATCACCGCGAAAACGGTTGATGATGAAGCCTTTGACCCGTGCCTGTTCGCTCGGCGACAGCAGTTCCAGCGTGCCCACCAGATGGGCAAACACGCCGCCACGATTGATGTCGGCGATCAGCAACACCGGGCAATCCACCGCTTCGGCGAAGCCCATGTTGGCGATGTCGCCGGCACGCAGATTGATCTCTGCCGGCGAGCCTGCGCCTTCGACCATCACCAGCGGATACGCGGCGCTCAAGCGTTCATGGGAAGCGAGCACGGCCTGCATGGCGATGGCTTTGTAGTCGTGATAGGCGACGGCGTTCATGCTGGTGACCGCGCGGCCGTGGATGATGACCTGAGCGCCGGTGTCGCTGTTGGGCTTGAGCAGCACCGGGTTCATGTCGGTGTGCGGCTCGAGAAACGCCGCCTGCGCCTGCACCGCTTGCGCGCGGCCGATCTCGCCGCCGTCGGCAGTCACCGCGCTGTTAAGCGCCATGTTCTGCGGTTTGAACGGCACCACGGCAACGCCCTGACGGGTTGCCCAGCGGCACAGCGCCGTCACCAGCGTACTTTTGCCGGCGTCGGAGGTGGTGCCCTGCACCATTAATGTGGTCATGCTGGTTTTTCCATGGAGCAATGCTTGGCGAATGCTTGCAGGGCTTGCTCAAGGCGCGCCTCGTCGGCGGCATCGGCGGGCAGCCCGAATCGCAGGCTGCTGTTGTGCGCAAACAGACGCAGAAGAATGCCGCGACGAGCCATGAATTCGTGCAGCGCGGCGGCCTGTTCGGTGATCAGCCACTGAAACAGCGCGCAGCCGCCCTGCGGTTTGAAGCCGTGGCGCTCAAGCAGCGCAGCCAGCCGTTCGCTGGCCTCGTCGCTGCGGATGCGCTGGCGGGTATGGCCTTCGGTGTCGCGCAGACAGGCCTGGCCAAGCACCCGGGTCGGCCCGCTGACTGCCCACGGCCCGACCTGTTCGGCCAGCAACCGGAGCAACTTGCGTTCGGCCAGCACGAAGCCCAGCCGCACACCGGCCAGACCGAAAAACTTGCCGAACGAGCGCAGCACGATCAACCCAACCTGATGCGCATGCGGGGCCAGACTCAGCTGCGGCGTGTTGTCCATGAACGCTTCGTCGACCACCAGCCAGCCGCCGCGCTGGGCCAGCCGCGCATGCCAGTCGAGCAGGCGCGCCGGGGTCAGATTCAGGCCCGTTGGATTGTTCGGATTGACCACCACCAGCACGTCGAGGCTGTCGAGAAAGAAGTCGACTTCCTGCTCCAGCACCTCGCGCACGATATAGCCGCTGCGGCGCCAGGCTTCTGCATGCTCGGCATAACACGGCGACAGCACGCCGACCTTGCCGGCGCGACGCAATCGCGGCAGCAGTTGAATGGCCATCTGCGAACCGGCCACCGGCAGCACTTGGCTGGCACCGTAATAATCGCAGGCGGCCTGCTCCAGACCGTCATCGTTTTCCGGCAAGCGCGCCCAGGCCCGCAGCGGAATGTCCGGGACCGGAAACGGCCACGGCGCTAGCCCCGTGGACAGGTCGAGCCAGTCTTCTTCCGCGATGCCGTACTCGAGCGCCGCCCTGCGCAACCGGCCACCGTGCTCAAGCATAGAATTCAGCCCCCACGCAGAGAATCAGCAGCCATAACCATACCCCGCGCTGGACCAATTGCCAGCCGCGATCAATGGAATCGGCATCCGCCTGCACGCCCTCGCCCAGTTGCGGACGCTCGTGCAGCTCGCCGTGGTAAATCGCCGGGCCTCCGAGCTCGACACCCAAGGCACCCGCGCCGGCAGCCATCACCGGGCCGGCGTTCGGGCTGTCCCATTTCGGCGCCTGAGTCCGCCAGCATTTCAGCGCCAGTCGGGTTTTGCCCAGCAGCGCGTAGGTCAACGCCACCAGCCGTGCAGGAATGTAGTTGAGGACGTCGTCGATTTTTGCCGCCGCCCAGCCGAAACGCTCGAAGCGCTCGTTGCGATAACCCCACATCGCGTCGAGCGTATTGCTCAGGCGATAGAGCACCACGCCCGGCGCACCGGCCACGGCAAACCAGAACAGCGCGGCGAACACCGCATCGCTGCCGTTCTCCAGCACCGATTCAGTGGCGGCGCGGGCGACGGCGGTGCTGTCCAGCTCATCGGTCTGGCGGCTGACCAGATAACCCACACGCTTGCGCGCCTCTTCCAGATCATCGGCGCGCAACGCCTTGGCCACCGGCTCGACGTGCTCACCCAGGCTGCGCATGCCGAGGGCGCAATACAGCGCAAGAATCTCGACGATCCAACCCACGTAAGGCGCCCAGGAAAACGCCGTGGCCAGCAGGGTCAGCGGCAGCACCGCGATCACCCACGCCGTGACGCCATGGCTGCGCCAGCCACGACCAGCACTATTGAAACGTTGCTCGATGCGCCCGGCGAAATTGCCGAACGCCACCAGCGGATGCCAGCGTTTCGGTTCACCCAGCAGCGCATCCAGCGCAACCGCGGCGACACTCAACAACGCCACACTCATTGACTCACTCCCCAAAAATTTTCATACAGCAGCTCATTGAGCGGACGCGCCTGCGCCCACCCTTCGAGTACCAGCATCGGCGCCGGATAGAATTCCTTGACCGCCCCCAGGCAAAGCACCGCCAGCGGCTTGGCCCCGGCCGGCAGTTTCAGCAGATCGGCCAGCGCCTGCGGCTCGAACAGCGACACCCAGCCCATGCCCAGGCCTTCGGCACGCGCCGCGAGCCAGAGATTCTGGATTGCGCAGGACAACGACGCCATGTCCATTTCCGGCAGCGTGCGACGACCAAAAATGTGTCGCTCGCGATCGTCCATCAAGGCTGCGACCAACACTTCGGCGCAGTCGTTGATGCCCTCGACCTTGAGCTTCATGAACTCGTCGCTGCGCTCGCCGAGGGCTTCGGCGGTGCGCACACGTTCTTCTTCAACAAGGTTCTGGATCTGACCACGTAGCGCGCGGTCGCTGATACGGATGAAGCGCCACGGCTGCATCAGGCCGACACTCGGCGCCTGGTGCGCGGCTTCAAGCAAACGGCGCAACAGTTCAGGCTCGACCGCGCCACCGCTGAAGTGGCGCATGTCGCGACGTTCGGCGATGGCGCGGTAGACCGCTTCGCGCTCGGCGTCAGTGAAGGCGTTGTCGGTCATGGCACCAACAGTGCGGCAATCGCCGACGGATTCGACGGGAAATAGAAGTGAACGTACGAGGCGGTCATCCGCCCTTCCCGGTACACCGCTTCCGCGCCGCGCCCGCCGTTGGGGCTGTGGCCACGGGCAATCGGCGTCAGTTCGGTGGTGGTCAGGGAATGGTGATAGGTGTGGCCGCGCAACAGGCCTTCCGGCAGGTCGACCTCTTGCAGCGCCAGTGCGGCGAGGCGTTTTTGCATCACGGCGTCGCCGCTCAACACGCCGACCAAATCAGCGCGGGTGCCTTCGACATCGGTCAGCGAGTCGAGCAGATAAAGCATGCCGCCACATTCGGCGAGCAGCGGTTTGCCGGCGGCATGATGCGCGCGGATCGCTTTGAGCATGTCGGCGTTCTGCGACAAGGCAACGTGGTGCAATTCCGGATAGCCGCCGGGCAGGTACAGACTGTCGGCGTCGGGCAATTGCGCATCGCGGATCGGCGAGAAGAAACTCAACTCGGCGCCCATCGCCCGCAACAGATCTAGACTGGCGCCGTAGGTAAAGGCGAAGGCTTCGTCGCGGGCGACGGCAATTCGCACGCCTTCGAGCAGCTTTTCGGTCTCAATGATTTCAGGCGCGGCGAATTCCACAGCCGGTGGCAGCGCTACCTCGCAAGTGCCGGCCAGCGCTTCGGCGGCGGCGTCGAGGCGCACGTCGAGGTCATTGAGTTCGCTGGCCTGCACCAGACCGAGATGGCGGCTCGGCAGTTCGATCCCGGTTTCCCGGGACAACGCGCCGTACCAGCGCAGGCCTTCGGTGAGGCTGCCTTCCAGCAATTGTGCATGACGCACGGTGCCGACGCGGTTGGCCAGCACGCCGGCGAACGGCAGATCAGGCTGATAGCGCGCCAGGCCTAGCGCCAGTGCGCCGAAGGTCTGGGCCATGGCCGTGCCGTCGATCACGCCGAGCACCGGCACGCCGAAATGCCGGGCCAGGTCGGCGCTAGACGGCGTGCCGTCGAACAAGCCCATCACGCCTTCGATCAGGATCAGATCGGCTTCGGCGGCGGCTTCCCACAACAGGCGACGACTTTCCTGCTCGCCGACCATCCACATGTCCAGTTGATAGACCGGCGCCCCGCTGGCGCGCTCGAGGATCATCGGGTCGAGAAAGTCCGGGCCGCACTTGAATACGCGAACCTTGCGCCCCTGATTGCGATGCAGACGGGCCAGCGCGGCGGTGACGGTGGTCTTGCCCTGACCGGAGGCCGGCGCGGCGATAAGTACCGCCGGGCAGTGACGTGGTTGATTCAAAGTTCGACGCCTTTCTGCGCTTTGATGCCGGCCTGGAAGGCGTGCTTGATCATGCCCATTTCGGTGACGGTGTCGCCCATCTCGATCATTTCCGGCTTGGCGGCGCGGCCGGTGACGATCACGTGCTGCATCGGCGGACGGGCCTGCAGATCGCTGAGCACCTGATCCAGATCGAGGTAACCGTGCTTGAGCGCGATGTTCAGTTCATCGAGCACCACCAGACCGATCGATGGATCGCGCAGCAGTTCGCGGGAGACTTCCCACGCTGCCTCGGCGGCGGCGATGTCGCGCTGGCGGTCCTGGGTTTCCCAGGTGAAGCCCTCGCCCATCACATGAAAACGCACTTGCTCGGGGAAACGGCGGAAAAACAGCTCTTCGCCGGTGCTGTTGCGGCCCTTGATGAACTGCACCACGCCGCACTGCATGCCGTGGCCCATGGCGCGAGCAAGCATGCCGAATGCCGAGCTGCTTTTGCCTTTGCCGTTGCCGGTCAGCACCAGCACCAGGCCGCATTCGTCTGGCGAATTGGCGATGCGTTCGTCGATCACGGCTTTTTTGCGCTGCATGCGCGCCAGGTGGCGCTCGTCGCGTTCGGGGGAATCAGTCATGGGGGAGCTCTCCGTTGAGGCTGGATAACGGCGGGCAGGCACAAGAATAGACGGCAACAAGCCTGGCATCGCCCACCGTGATGCCGCTGGATGGATCAGGCCGGTCTCCGGGCTCATGAGCGGATTGCGCCTGGCTGCGCGCCTTCCCGCTTTTACGCAGTGGCATAAGACGCAGCTTTTACTCATTTACCGTTGCGGGGGCAGCGCCGGGATCGTGAGGGTTCATCGCTTGAAGACCCGCCTCACCGGCTTCCCTGTTTCACTCTGTCGACATGCGCCACAGAGCACCTGAAACAAGCCGCGAAGGTTAGAGGGTTGGGGGTGGAGCGTCAATTGAAGAGGGGCTTGTGCGGCGAATAACTGCCGCCGATCAATTAACTGACGCCAATCTTGTGCCACACTGTCAGCAGTGATATCAAAGAGCCATGCTTTTTGACTGCAGAGAGCACATCACAATAACAAGGGAGAGCACCATGCAAGGCATGATCATCAGCAATCCGCGGCTGGAATTCCTGCGCCCGGTGCTGGAACGCTGGTTTGACTGTATCGACCGCTACAACGCCGTGCGCGGCGACAACGACACGCCCTACTGGCACGACGAAAAAGCCAACCTCGGCCTGCTGTCGGCCGCTGCCTGGATGGCCGAACTGGTCACCCTGCGCGACACCGCCACCCGCAAACAGAACGAGGAAGGCGAGCGCAATGCCCGCGCCGACCTGTTCCTGGCTGGCGCTGAAGATCGCGCCTTCATTCAGGCCACCCAACGCTGGCCGCGCGTCACCAGCCTGAATCTGACGCAGGCCCTGGCGGATATCACCAGCGACGCCAAGCGCATCAGCTACGCCAGCGACCTGAAACTCGGCTGCCTGTTCGTCGCCCCGCAAAAGGCCCAGCACAGCGCCAGCCCGGAAGAGTTGCAGGACATGGTCGACGACCTGCAAAAGGAACACACCTGCGCCGTCGCCTGGTACTTTCCCTACGCCTACCGCAAATTGCGCAGCGAGGCCGGCAACTATCACCCCGGCATTGCCGTGCTGTTCAAGGAAGCCCGCGGCTGAGGGTTGAACCATCGGGCTTGTGCGCTTCTCTATGATTAAGAATGCATTCATAGGGAAGATCAGCAATGCGCAAGCCCCAGCTCGTTTTCGTCATCGTGCTCGCCGGAGGGCTCGCCGCCTGTGGTGAATCCTCCAGCCTGCAAGTCTCCGACGGCACCGGCCCGTCTCCCCGATTGCCCGAACCGAACAAGACCCTGATCCCGACGGTGAACATCGCCCCGGCCATCGGCTGGCCGGCCGGCGCAAAACCGACGGCAGCGGCAGGCACGCAGGTGGCAGCCTTTGCCGAGAATCTCGATCACCCGCGCTGGCTGTACGTATTGCCCAATGGCGACGTGCTGGTGGCGGAAACCAACGCCCCGCCCAAACCCGACGACGGCAAGGGCATTCGTGGCTGGGTGATGAAGAAAGTCATGGGCCGTGCCGGTGCCGGCGTTCCCAGCCCGAACCGCATTACCCTGCTGCGCGACGCCGATCATGACGGCGTGGCCGAAACCCGGACGGTGTTCCTGCAGAACCTCAACTCGCCGTTCGGCATGACTCTGGTCGGCAATGATCTGTACGTCGCCGATACCGATCGCCTGCTGCGCTTTAATTACGAGCCCGGCGCTACCGAAATCAAGAGCCAGCCGATCAAGGTCGTCGACCTGCCGGGCGGCACGCTCAACCACCACTGGACCAAAAACGTTATCGCCAGCAAGGACGGCAGCAAGCTGTACGTGACGGTCGGTTCGAACAGCAACGTCGGCGAAAACGGCCTCGATCAGGAAGAAGGTCGCGCGGCGATCTGGGAAGTGGATCGCGCCACCGGCAACCACCGGATTTTCGCATCGGGCATCCGCAACCCCAACGGCCTGGCCTGGGAGCCGCAAAGCGGTGCGCTGTGGACTGCCGTGAACGAGCGCGACGAAATCGGCAGCGATCTGGTGCCGGACTACATCACGTCGGTCAAGGACGGTGGCTTCTATGGCTGGCCGTTCAGCTACTACGGCCAGCACATCGACGTGCGCGTGGAACCACAGCGGCCGGACATGGTGGCCAAGGCCATCGCTCCCGACTACGCCGTCGGCCCGCACACCGCGTCACTGGGCCTGACCTTCGCCGAGGGCAATCGCTTGCCAGCGCAGTTCAAGGAAGGCGCATTCATCGGCCAGCACGGCTCGTGGAACCGCAAACCGCACAGCGGCTATAAGGTGATCTTCGTACCGTTCGCCGCTGGCAAACCGAGCGGAACGCCAGTAGACGTGCTGACAGGCTTCCTCGACAAGGACGAAAACGCGCTGGGCCGCCCGGTCGGCGTGGTGATCGACCAGCAAGGTGGATTGCTGGTAGCCGATGATGTGGGGAACAAGGTGTGGCGGGTGTCAGCAGCCCGCTAGTGTGTTTCAGGCATTAAAAAACCCGTGGGAGCCATTCAGCTCCCACGGGTTTTTATGTATCTGGATTACGGGTTATGCGCCAGATGCTCCGGCTGCAGAACGCGCTTGGCGCTCAGATAAGCCTTCTGCCAATACGCTTTCGACAGGCTGTCCAGCTTCACCGTGCCGCCGGTGGCCGGCGCATGAACGAAGCGCCCTTCCCCGACGTAGATCCCCGCATGGCTGACCTGCGAGCCGCCATTGGTGGCGAAGAAGATCAGGTCGCCGGTTTGCAGCCCTTCCTTGCCTACGTTCGGCGCCTGCATGACGATCATCTCGCGGGTGGAACGCGGCAGGCTGATGCCGGCGGCATCGCGGTAGACAAACCCGATCAGGCCGCTGCAATCGAAGCCCGAATCCGGCGTATTGCCGCCCCAGCGATAAGGCGTGCCCACCAGCCCGAGCGCGCGGAACAGCACGTCTTCGGCAGCGGGTGAAAAGGCCTGGGAGGATCCGAACACGATCGGAGCGCGAACCACCGGCGCAGGCGGCGGAGTGCGACTGGCGCAGCCACTGAGCAGCGCTGCGAAGAACATCAAGGCAAAGCGGGCCGACATCGTCATATGCAGAACATCCTGATCTGGCTGAGGCTTTGACTGCCGATTCGACAGAAAACAAAACCGCCTGCGTTGGGACGCAGGCGGTTTGCCATCAATATAGATCAGGATTCTAGCGGCTACGCGGCAAACTTCAAGTAAGACTTTAACTTCACCTTGTAAAGTTTAAGTCTATTGCCCCTGAAGGACCGCTTGTCGCCACGAGCGTGGCGACAAAAGCGTGATTACTTGCGAGCGGTAACCACGGTTGGAGCGTTCGCCAAAGCGCGTTTGGCTTCGATGAAAGTCTTGCTCCAGTAGCTGTCGCCCAGGCTGTCGATGCGAACACCGCCGCTGCGACGAGAGCTGGAATGGATGAACTGGTTGTCGCCCAGGTAGATCCCGGCGTGGCTTACACGACCGCGACGACCATTGGTGGCGAAGAACAGCAGGTCGCCCGGCTCGAGGTTGCTGCGCGAAACCAGCGGCGCATCAACGTTGATCATTTCGCGGGTGGAGCGCGGCAGATTCATGCCGGCTTCTTCGCGGAACAGGTAGCCGATGAAACCGCTGCAATCGAAACCGGCTTCAGAGGTACCGCCGAAACGGTAACGGGTACCGATCAGGGACATGCCGCGTTCGAGGATGCTGTCGGCCAGAACCGGAAGCTGGTAAGGCTTCTTGCCGTTGAAGTCGGCGAGTTCTTTTTCGGTGTCCAGCTCTTCCTGGTAAATAACGGAAGACTGGGCGGTGGCAGAATTTTTAGCCTGTTGTTGCTGCTCTTGATTAACAGGTGAATGAGCAGCGCAACCGAACAACAGGGTGACGAGTGCGAGAGGCACGAGGGGTGCGAAGCGCTTTAGCATGGGCACGACCGTGGCTGATAGTTGTAAAGAAGCCGAGACTATGCCCGCTATCAGCCTCATTTGCAAATTCAATCGATCTTTTTGTGACTTCCCGGTTTCTCGTTAACATCTAAGCGCTTAAGCCTATTTGAATCGAGACGCGGCCTGTGCAACCCACAGGAAAGCGGGTTTTCTGGCGCCTGAAATATGCCGAAACCGGCTGAAAGCCCCGGTTTTACCAGCCCAGAGTTTCTTTCAGGAAGGGAATGGTCAGCTTGCGCTGAGCCTGCAAAGAAGCCTGATCGAGCTGCTCCAGCAGATCAAAAAGCGCGCTCATGCTGCGGGTACCGCGAGTCAAAATAAAATGCCCGACTTCATCGGTCAGGTGCAGACCGCGACGGGATGCGCGCAATTGCAGGGCACGCAATTTGTCTTCATCGGAGAGAGGACGCATCTGGAAGATCAGCGCCAGGGTCAGGCGCGATTTCAGGTCGGCGAGTTTGATCGGCAGTTCACGCGGCGAAGTGGACGCCGCAATCAGCAGACGCCGCCCGCTGTCACGCAGACGGTTGAACAGGTGAAACATCGCCTCTTCCCAGTCTGCCTTGCCGGCAATCACCTGCAAGTCATCCAGGCAGACCAGTTCGTACTGTTCGAGGTTGTCGAGGATTTCGATGCCGCGATCCATCAACTCGGCCAGCGGCAGGTACACCGCCGGTTCACCCATCTGCTCGAAGCGCAGGCACGCGGCCTGCAACAGATGCGTACGCCCTACCCCGTGCTTGCCCCACAGATAGATCAGGCTTTCGGTCCAGCCGGCGTCGGCTTCGCATAGACGCTCGACATAGCCGAGTGCAGCGGCATTGGCGCCTGGGTAGTAGTTGATGAAGGTGGCGTCGTCACGCAGACGCACACCTAGGGGCAGCTGAATCGGTTTCATGCTGACTGAACAGTTCCCAAGGAACCGTTAGTGGCCTCTGTGTAAAGTGAGCGAAGTTTATACCCGTGAAGCGGAGCGCACAATGCGACAGACCCCAAGCAAAATCAAAGGTTTGCGTTAACGTGCTGGTTTTATGACAGTTTCTTTGGCGCCACGGCCTGCATGAGACGGGCCAACCCGGTGATCCACCGGGCAGCCCGCGCGTCACGATTACAACTCCGGCTCATCCACCCCGCTATAGATGTCGGAATCCTTGTACAGATCATGGACATGCCGCACCAACACCATGATCACCGCCGCCACCGGCAACGCCAGCAGCACACCGGTGAAGCCGAACAGCTCGCCACCGGCCAGAATCGCGAAGATCACCGCCACCGGGTGCAGACCGATCCGGTCCCCCACCAGCAACGGCGTCAGCACCATGCCTTCCAGGGCCTGGCCGACCATGAACACCGCGACGATCCCGATCATCGGATACAAATCGCCACCGAACTGGAACAACCCGGCAATCAACGCCGCACCGATGCCGATCACGAACCCCATGTACGGCACAATCGCCGCCAGCCCTGCGATCAGACCGATCAACAGGCCTAGCTCCAGCCCGACAATCATCAGGCCGGCCGCGTAAATCACACCCAACGCCAGCATCACCAGCAACTGCCCGCGCACGAACGCGCCCAGCACTTCATGGCACTCACCCGCCAGCGCCACCACGCGCTCTTCGCGATAACGCGGCAACAGGCCACGGATCTTGGCCATCATCACGTCCCAGTCGCGCAGCAGGTAAAAGCTCACCACCGGGATCAGCACCAGATTCGCCAGCCAGCCGATCAGCGCCAGGCTCGAGGCCGTCGCCTGACTCAGCACCACACCGACGATATCGGTGGTCTGGCCCATATGCTCACTGATGGCAGCTTTGACCTTGTCGAACTTCCAGAAGCCATCCGACAGCCCCAGCTTCGATTGCGCCCATGGCACGGCGGTGTGTTGCAACCAGTCGAGCATTTGCGGCGCCAGTTCATACAGCCGCAGCAATTGCTTGGCGAGCATCGGCACCAGCACCAGCAACAGTGCAGTGACGATCAGGGTGAACAAGGCGAACACCGTGATCACACCCCAGGTGCGGGACAGCCCCAGGCGCTCCAGACGATCAACAAGCGGATCGAACAGATACGCGAGCAGCAGCGCTACCAGAAACGGCGTGAGGATCGGATGCAGCAACCAGACAAACGCGCAAAGCAGGAGCACCCCACCGAGCCAGAACCAACGCCGCGTATCGGCCATGTAACACTCCATTGCTTATATATAAGAAAGAAAACTACCAGCGGAACCGCAAGGACGGCGCCGCCGGTGTCGGCGTTGGCGCAGTAACTGGCGGCGCCCCGACGACCGCAGGCTGAGGCGCAGCGACCGGAGCCGGCGCCTCGGCCGGCAGCTCCTGCAGCTTCGCCAGCGACAATTGCGCCCGCAACTGATCAGCGCTGCCGTTGACCCGATACAGGATGCGATCGGCATCGACACTCTGCAGACGCACGCCGAACGGTTCGAGTAACCGCAGCAGCGCAGCGTAGTGCTCCAGATTCATGCCCTGCACTTCCAGGGTCTGCTGGCCGGACGCGCCCGGCTTGGCCACAAAGCGTGGCGCCAGGCGTTCAGTGACCGCCAGCATCACCGCATCGGCCACGGCGGCCTGATCCGCGCCCTGCACGTTGCCCGCCTCTTTTTTATCGCCCAGCCACAATTGCCATTTGGCCTGCCATTGCCCGCCGTCTTCGCGGGCATGCACAGCAAGCAAGGCGTCAGCGTTGTAGCGCTCGGAAGCGTTGCGCAGCGGCGCCGGGTCGGCTCCCTCTAGCGCTGGCGCCGTAGCGACCAATTGCTCACTCAAGTCCGCCAACGGCAGGCGCAAAGGCAATCCACGGTGCTGGGCCGCACGGCGCAACGGCGCGGCGCTGGCCTGACCGTCGCCCACAAGGCTCGAACCCTCGGTCGAATCGTTCAGCCACCAGCTTAGGATCGAGGGCCGGTTGGCACCCCACAGCGCCAGCCCTGCGCGGCGCAACGCCTGCTCGGTGGATCCCGGATCGAAATCGACTTTCAGCACTTCCGGCGGCCCGGCATCGAAACCGAACTGACTGATGATCTGCTGCGGATCCTTGCGAACCGGCGCCAGCCCCGCGTTCTGCGGGGCTTTCGGGTCACCGGTCAGGCGCAGCACCAGCGTATCCAGTGCGGCCTGAGTGGCGCGATCGCGCTCCTCGGGCGACTGACCAGTAACCGGTTCGCGCACCTGATAAAGACCTTTGAGATTTTCGGCCTGGCTCGCCAGACTGATCAGAGACAAGCCACCCACTAACAGCCATTTACAAAAACGCATGGAGAATTCCCGTCGACAAGAGCGGCTGGAACAGGCCGCGTGTACCGTTGCTGCAAGCCTGTGACCACAGGCCGTCGCAAAACATTCACACGCGGTCGGTAAGTTTTTGCACAGTCCTAACGATAGACGGTTCCTTATACAGGCACCCGTGATGTCGCCCACAGCGTCAATTGCAAAATTTTTCCACCGATATGCCCCTGCCCGTCGGCGTGAGGATGGCCGCTGCCCCTCAAGCCTGATAAAATCGCGCGCCTTCGCAGACCGGCAACAGCCGGGCACCCCGAACTTCGCGTGAGGCAATCGCCCCTGTCGGATTCGGCGCTCCCGCTGAACTCGGTCGTTACCCCTGAATCCCCTCCCCTAAAGGCCTGGATCATGAGCAAGCAACCCTCCCTGAGCTACAAGGACGCCGGTGTAGACATCGACGCCGGTGAAGCATTGGTCGAACGCATCAAGAGCGTCGCCAAGCGCACTGCGCGCCCGGAAGTCATGGGCGGCCTGGGCGGTTTCGGCGCCCTCTGCGAAATCCCGGCCGGCTACAAGCAGCCAGTACTGGTTTCCGGTACTGACGGCGTCGGCACCAAGCTGCGCCTGGCGCTGAACCTGAACAAGCACGACAGCATCGGCCAGGACCTGGTCGCCATGTGCGTCAACGATCTGGTGGTGTGCGGCGCAGAGCCGCTGTTCTTCCTCGACTACTACGCCACCGGCAAACTGAACGTCGACGTGGCTGCCACCGTGGTTACCGGTATCGGTGCAGGCTGCGAACTGGCTGGCTGCTCGCTGGTCGGCGGCGAAACCGCTGAAATGCCTGGCATGTACGAAGGCGAAGATTACGACCTGGCCGGTTTCTGCGTCGGTGTCGTGGAAAAAGCCGAAATCATTGACGGCTCGAAAGTCGCCACCGGTGATGCCCTGATCGCCCTGCCATCGTCCGGCCCGCACTCCAACGGCTACTCGCTGATCCGCAAGATCATCGAAGTGTCCGGCGCCGACATCGAAACCGTTCAGCTCGACGGCAAACCGCTGACCGAACTGCTGATGGCCCCGACCCGCATCTACGTGAAGCCGCTGCTCAAGCTGATCAAGGACACCGGCGCGGTCAAGGCCATGGCCCACATCACCGGTGGCGGCCTGCTGGACAACATCCCGCGCGTTCTGCCAAAAGGCGCTCAAGCCGTGGTTGACGTGGCCAGCTGGAACCGCCCGGCCGTCTTCGACTGGCTGCAAGAGAAAGGCAACGTCGACGAAACCGAAATGCACCGCGTGCTGAACTGCGGCGTGGGCATGGTGATCTGCGTGGCTCAGGAGCACGTTGAAGTTGCCCTGAACACCCTGCGTGACGCCGGCGAGCAGCCTTGGGTCATCGGTCAGATCGCTGTCGCTGCCGAAGGCGCGGCCCAGGTCGAACTGAAGAACCTCAAGGCTCACTGATGTCCCAGACCTGTGATGTCGTGGTGCTGTTGTCCGGCACCGGCAGTAACTTGCAGGCCCTGATCGACAGCACGCGGACCGGCGACAGCCCGGTCCGCATCGCTGCGGTGATTTCCAACCGCGCCGACGCCTACGGCCTGCAACGCGCCAGTGACGCGGGTATCGCCACCCGCTCGCTGGATCACAAGGGATTCGAGGGCCGCGAGGCCTTCGATACCGCTCTGATCGAACTGATCGACGAATTCAACCCCAAACTCGTGGTACTGGCCGGCTTCATGCGCATTCTCAGCGCTGACTTCGTCCGTCACTACCAGGGTCGCCTGCTCAACATTCACCCGTCGCTGCTACCCAAATACAAAGGGTTACACACGCATCAGCGTGCGCTGGAGGCCGGCGACGCCGAACACGGCTGCTCCGTGCACTTCGTCACCGAGGAACTCGATGGCGGACCACTGGTCGTACAGGCAGTAATACCGGTAGAGTTGCACGATTCGCCGCAAAGTCTGGCGCAACGGGTTCACGTTCAGGAACACCTGATCTACCCGATGGCCGTACGCTGGTTCGCCGAAGGACGGCTGAGCCTCGGCGAGCAAGGTGCTTTACTGGATGGCCAGTTACTCGGGGCCAGCGGTCACTTGATTCGAAACTAGGAGATTTTATGCGTCGCGCCCTGCTCTTCGCTTGCGCTCTGCTCGCCCTGCCTTTTGCCCAGGCGGCAGACCTTCAACCGTTCTCCGCCAGCTACACCGCCGACTGGAAGCAGCTGCCCATGAGCGGCACTGCCGAACGCAGCCTGACCAAACAGGCCAACGGCGTCTGGAAGCTCAGCTTCAAGGCTTCGATGATGATTGCCAGCCTGTCCGAGGAAAGCACCCTGACCCTGGACAAGGACACCCTGCTGCCACAGTCCTACCACTTCGAACGCGGTGGTCTGGGCAAAGCGAAAAAGGCTGATCTGGACTTCGACTGGGCCAACAAGCTGGTGACCGGCACCGACCGCGGCGACGCGGTGAAAATCCCGCTCAACCGCGGCATGGTCGACAAATCCACCTATCAACTGGCGCTGCAGCATGACGTAGCCGCCGGCAAGAAAAGCATGAGCTATCAGGTGGTCGATGATGGCGAAGTCGATACCTACGACTTCCGCGTGCTGGGTTCGGAGAAAGTCGAAACCAAGGCTGGCCAGATCGATGCGATCAAGGTCGAGCGCGTCCGCGATCCGACACAAAGCAAGCGCATCACCGTCCTGTGGTTCGCCAAGGACTGGGATTATCTGCTGGTTCGCCTGCAACAGGTCGAAACCGACGGCAAGGAGTACAACATCATGCTCCTCGACGGCACGGTCAACGGCAAGACGGTCAAAGGCAGCTAATTCAACGAAAAGCCCCGCAAACGCGGGGCTTTTTTTCGCCTGTCGAACGCTGATCAAACCGAGAACTTGGCGACCATGCTGTTCAGATCCACCGCCAGCCGCGACAACTCCTGACTCGCGGCACTGGTCTGATTGGCCCCGGCCGAGGTCTGCATCGCCAGGTCACGAATGTTCATCAGATTGCGATCGACTTCCCGCGCCACGGCCGCCTGCTCTTCCGACGCACTGGCGATCACCAGGTTGCGCTCGTTGATCAAGGTGAACGCCGAAGCAATTTCCTCCAGCGCCACGCCAGCCGCCTTCGCCAACTCCAGGGTCGAGCGCGCCCGAACGTTGCTCTGTTGCATCGAGCTGACCGCCGAATCGGTGCCCTGCTGGATGCCGCCGATCATCTGTTCGATCTCCTGCGTCGATTGCTGAGTGCGATGGGCCAGCGCCCGCACCTCGTCCGCCACCACCGCAAACCCCCGCCCGGCATCCCCCGCCCGCGCAGCCTCGATCGCCGCGTTCAACGCCAGCAGATTAGTCTGCTCGGCAATCGAGCGGATCACATCCAGCACCTTGCTGATGCTGTAGACCTTCTGCGCCAGATCCTCCACCTGCGTGGCATTGGCGGTGACATCGTGTGCCAGCAACTCGATGGACGATACCGTCTGCTGGACCTGCTCGCGACCATGCTGGGCAATGCGATCAGACTCACGGGAAGCCTCGGAAGTCGCGACGGCATTGCTCGCCACCTCCTCCACCGCGGCGGTCATCTGATTGACCGCCGTGGCCGCCTGTTCAATTTCCAGACTCTGCTGGTGCAGCCCTCGCGTCGCATCCTCGGTGACGCAGCTCAACTCTTCCGAGGCCGAAGCCAGCTGACTGGAGGACTCCGAGATTCGGCGGATGGTGTCGCGCAGGTTGTGCTGCATGCTCTTGAGCGCGTGCAGCAGCCGCGCTGGCTCGTCCTTACCGGAGATGTTGATATCACCGGTCAGATCGCCACCGGCCACCACTTCCGCGACATTGAGCGATTGCGACAGCGGCAGCACGATGCTGCGGGTCAGCAACAACGCCAGCGCGATGGTAATCAGCGCGGTGATGCCGATCATCACACCGACCCAGACCCGGGAATTGGTGAACACCAGCCGTGCGGCCTCCGTGGCGAGGTTGGCGTTGTGCTTGTTCAGCTCGACCAGCTCACGCAGGCTCACCGCAATTTCATCCGCCAAAGGACTCATCTGCCCGTTGAGAATGGCGGCCGCCTCCTCCACTCGTCCCTGAGCAGATAACGTCATCACCTGCGCCTGAAGCTCCAGGTACTTGTGTTCGGCAACTTTGAAGCGGTCGAACAGCGCGCGCTCTTCGGGCAATACGATCAGGATGTCGTAACGTTGCTGGGCTTCGCTCAGCACACCGCGCAAATCATTAAGCTTGGCCACATTCTGATCCAGCGCCTGCGGATCGCGATTGAGCAACAGGCGCATGGTCAGCGCACGCAGGCGCAGCATGTCCTGGCTCATCTCGCCCACCGCCATCACGCTGGGCAGCCAGTTATTGTCGACCTCGTCGGACTGCGCGCGCATGTTCGACATCTGCAGCAGGGCGAACGCGCCAAGGGCAAACACCATCAGCGCCAGCACGCCAAAACCCAGCCCGGCCCGGGGCGCAATATTGAGACTACGGATACTCATTGCTCTGGTTCCTTCCAAAAGCGCTGCATCAACCCTGCAGCTGGTTGCTCTAGAAGGTATCGGCCCTTTGGAAAATTGCGTAAGACCAAAACGTGATATCAAAAGGCCTCGATACTTCGAACCTGGCGCATTAACGATTCAGCGCGGGTTTGCCGGACTTGAGCGCTGTTCGCGGCAAGATCGCCAGGAAGTTGTCCCGCGCGACTTTTTCCGCTACCGCCTCGGGCAATGCATCGAGAAACGGCTTGAAGCCGTGGATTTCCTTACCGAGTTTGTTGAATCGCCCGACTACATCGGAACCGATCATGAAGCGATCCGGATAGCGCTCCACCAGTTGCACCCACTCCGCTCGCGGTTGACCCTTTTCGTCCAGCAAATAAGGCTTCAGCAGGCTCCATGACAGGTCAATGAACAGGTTCGGGTACGCCTCCAGCATTCGCGTAAGTGTCGGCAGCAGAAAATCCAGCTGCGTCTGATGACGATGGATTTCGGCGCTGGTGCCGGCATGCGCCCAGATAAACCGGGTGTGCGGATGATTACGCAGCGGCTCTTCAATTTCCTTCAGGTACAGCGGATTCTTCTCACGCTTGGAGGTGATGTTGGAATGCAGCATCACCGGCAGATCGTTTTCGGCGGCCAAGTGATAGATGCGGGTCATGGCTTCGTTGTTGGCGCGTGGCGTGTCACCCGAGGTGAGTGCTGTGAGGTCGTCGTGACGGGTGAAGACCTCGCCGATGCCCTGCCACAAGCCGGGATACAGATCGAGCATGCGCTGGATGTGCGCGGCGGAGTTCTTGTCGTTGGGGTTGAAGCCTGAAAGAAACGGGTGAAAGTACTGGCGCTGCTCCGGTGCGAGTTTCTGCACCGCGTCGGCGACGATCACGTCAGTCGCGCTGTACCAATAGGCGTCGGCGTCGTCACCGGCGTAGTAACGCGGGCGCTTCGGCTCGTCTTCGTGCCATTTCTTCGCCACGGGAATGCCGGAAATCATCACGTGCTCGATGGAGTTTTCCTTCATGGCCGTCAGCAATTTCGGCATGCCGGCGGTTTCCTGGAAAAAATCCACGTAATGCAGGTGCGCGTCACTGTAGGTGTAATCCCGGGCACTGGCGACGCCGGTAAAAACCATCAGGCAGGCAAGACTCAAACGAAACACGGACACAAGCTTTCTCCGGCAGACAGGCATAGCCTAGACCCTCGCCGGGCGACGAGGGTTCACCCGGCAAGAAAGTGGAACGCGCCTGTGTGGGAATGCTCTATACCTGCAAGGTCTTTTTTGATCGAATCCCTTTTCCTACAGCTTGCGAGGTTCACATGACCGTTACCGTCAATACCGTGTCCGCCGAAGGTTTTCGCCACACCGTACAGATCGATGAGCATGAGCTGTTTGCCGATGTCCCGACCACTGCCGGCGGCGAAGGCTCGGCTCCGGAGCCGCACGATTACTTCGACGCCGCTCTCGGCGCCTGCAAGGCCCTGACCCTGAAGCTGTACGCAAAGAAAAAGGACATCCCGCTGACCGGCGTCGGCGTTGAGGTCAAACGCGACAACAGCCAGGAACAGAAAGGCAAATACGCCCTGCACGTGACCCTCACTTTAAAGGGCGTGCTCACCGATGCCCAGCGCGAAGAACTGCTGCGCGTTGCCGATCGCTGCCCGATCCACAAGCTGATGACCACCAGCGAAGTCACCATCGAAACCCACGCGCCAGTCGGCTTCGACAGCCAGTAATCACCCCGACGACACCGGCGGGTTATGCTCCTCGCATCACCCGCCAAGCCTGGAATGGAACATGGACACCCAACCCCTGATCATCCGCCCGCGCGCCGAAGACGTCGAAGGCCAGCCGATTCTGCGCCCGCTGCCGTCAGCCAAATGCCGCAGCGTCGGGCCTTTCGTGTTTTTCGACCACATGCTCGAAACGGTTTATCCGACGGGCAAAGGCATGAACATCCGACAGCACCCGCACATCGGTCTGTCGACCCTCACGTATTTGTTCGACGGGCAGATCCAGCACAAGGACAGCCTGGGCTCGGATCAGGTGGTCAGCGCCGGCGATGTCAGCTGGATGACGGCCGGCACGGCGATCGCTCACGTCGAGCGCACGCCCGAACCGCTATGGGAAAAAAGCTTCAAGATGCACGGCCTGCAAATCTGGCTCGCCTCACCCAAGGATCACGAACAAGGCCCGGGGCATTACAGCCATCACCCGGCCTCGACCTTGCCGGTCAGCGATAACCTCGGCGTGCAGATCCGCATGATCGCCGGGTCAGGCTTTTGCCTGGAATCGCCGGTGCCGGTGCTTTCTCCTACGCTGTACGCCGAATTGAAGATGCAAACCGCGACCACACTGCTGATCCCGACCGAACATGAAGAGCGGGCGCTGTACGTGTTGAGTGGTGATGTGCAGCTGAATGGCGAAGCGGTCGAACCCCATGCACTGGTTGTGTTGCCGGCCGGGGAAGAGATGAGCCTGTTTGCCGAGAGCGATAGCCACGCGGTGCTGTTCGGTGGTGCGCCACTGGACGGGCCACGGCGGATCAACTGGAATTTTGTCGCGAGCGATCCGGCGGCGATCGATGAGGCGCGGCGCAAGTGGGCGGCCGGGGATTGGCCGACGGTGCCGGGGGAAGTCGAGCGGATCGAGCTGCCTAAATCGCGCAGCGAACCGACACCGCTGTAAAGCAACACTCCCACGCCAGGCGTGGGAGTGCGTTCAGCCGATTCAGCCCTTGAACACTTCTTCCAACAAGTCATGCATCGACTTGAACGCCCGCGCTGCGGTCTTCGCGTCGTACATCATCTTGCCCGGAACATTGGCATGCGGATCGGTGAACGAGTGCACCGCGCCGCCGTAGCTCAGCAACTGCCAATCCACGCCTGCCGCGTTCATCTCGTCTTCGAATGCCGGCAACTGCTCTTTCGGCACCAGCGGGTCGGAAGCACCGTGCAGCACCAGCACCGAACCCTTGATGTTCTTCGCGTCCGCCGGGTTCGGTGAATCCAGCGTGCCGTGGAACGACACCGCCGCTTTCACTGCAGCACCGGTGCGGGCCAGATCCAGCGCACAGCAACCGCCGAAGCAGAAACCGAATACCGCCAGTTTCGAGGTATCGACCGCCGCCTCGCCCTGCTTCTGCAATTGTTCGAACGCGGCCTGCATACGCTTGCGCAGCAGCGCGCGGTCATTCTTCAGCGGCATCATTGCCGCACCGGCCTGATCGGCATTCTGCGGACGCACGGCCTGGCCATACACGTCAGCGATCAGCACCACATAACCCTTGGCCGCCACCGATTTGGCGATCTCTTCAGCGCCAGCGCTGACACCCATCCAGTTCGGCGCCATCAACAGACCCGGACGCGCGCCTTTGTGCTCGGCGTCGAACGCCAGGCGACCTTCATAAGGCTGGCCGTCAATCTGATAGACCACGGAACGTACAGTGACTTGGCTCATTTCTGACTCCTGATTGGTTGAACACCAGAATGAAAAAACCCGCCGAAGCGGGTTTTTCTACAGTTTGATCAAGCGGACAGCTCGACCAGCAGCTTGTTCAGGCGGCTCACGTAAGCGGCCGGGTCTTTCAAGCTGTCGCCAGCCGCCAGCGCGGCCTGGTCGAAGAGGATGTGCGACAGGTCGCCAAAACGCTCTTCGCTGGTTTCGTTGTCGAGCTTCGCGATCAGCGGGTGGCTCGGGTTGAATTCGAAGATCGGCTTCGAATCCGGCACCTTCTGCCCGCTGGCCTCGAGGATCTGACGCATTTGCAGACCCAGGTCCTGCTCGCCGATGGCCAGAATGGCCGGCGAATCCGTCAGGCGATGGGAAACCCGGACTTCGGCAACGGAGTCGCCCAGTGCGGTTTTTAGACGCTCGACCAGACCTTCTTTCGACTTGGCGACTTCTTCTGCGGCCTTCTTGTCCTCTTCCGAGTCCAGGTTGCCCAGATCCAGGTCACCGCGCGCGACGTCGACAAAGCTCTTGCCGTCGAACTCGCTGAGGTAGCTCATCAGCCACTCGTCGATACGGTCGGTCAACAGCAGCACTTCGATGCCTTTCTTGCGGAAGACTTCCAGGTGCGGGCTGTTCTTGACCTGCGCGTAGGTTTCGCCGGTGAGGTAGTAGATCTTGTCCTGACCTTCCTTGGCGCGCGCCAGGTACTCGGCCAGACCGACGATCTGCTCGCCATCGGTGCCGTTGGTCGATGCGAAACGCAGCAGACCGGCAATTTTTTCCTTGTTGGCGAAATCTTCTGCCGGGCCTTCTTTCATGACCTGACCGAAGTTTTTCCAGAAGCCCTTGTATTGCTCAGGCTCGTTCTTCGCCAGTTTTTCCAGCATGTCCAGCACGCGCTTGGTCAGCGCCGACTTCATCGAGTCGATGATCGGGTCTTTCTGCAGGATTTCCCGCGACACGTTCAGCGACAGGTCGTTGGAGTCGACCACGCCCTTGATGAAGCGCAGGTAAAGCGGCAGGAACGACTCGGCCTGATCCATCACGAACACGCGCTGCACGTACAGCTTCAGGCCTTTTGGCGCTTCACGCTGGTACAGATCGAACGGTGCGCGGGCCGGCACGTACAGCAGCGAGCTGTACTCGAGCTTGCCTTCGACCTTGTTGTGGCTCCACGACAGCGGGTTTTCGAAGTCGTGAGCGATGTGTTTGTAGAACTCCTGGTATTCCTCGTCCTTCACTTCAGTGCGGGGACGGGTCCACAGGGCGCTGGCGCGGTTGACGGTTTCCCACTCGGCTTCTGGCTTCTCTTCGCCTTCGGCAACGGCCACTTCTTTCGGCAGCTCGATCGGCAGCGCGATGTGGTCGGAGTACTTCTTGATGATGTTGCGCAGACGCCAGCCATCGGCGAACTCGTCTTCACCGGATTTCAGGTGCAGGACGATGCGAGTGCCGCGCTCCGGCTTGTCGATGGTGGCGACTTCGAATTCGCCCTCGCCTTTCGACGACCAGTGCACGCCTTCGCTGGCGGCGGTGCCGGCGCGACGGCTGTACACGTCAACTTTGTCAGCGACGATGAAGGCCGAGTAGAAGCCCACACCGAACTGGCCGATCAGGTGCGAATCCTTCTTCTGATCGCCGGACAGGTTTTTCATGAAATCGGCAGTGCCGGACTTGGCGATGGTCCCCAGGTGGGTGATCACATCGTCGCGGTTCATGCCGATGCCGTTGTCTTCGAGGGTGACGGTCTTGGCGTCCTTGTCGAAGCTCACACGGATTTTCAGTTCAGCGCCACCTTCGAGCAACTCAGGCTTGGCCAGGGCTTCGAAGCGCAATTTGTCGACAGCGTCAGAGGCGTTCGAGATCAATTCGCGAAGGAAAATTTCCTTGTTGGAATACAGCGAATGGATCATGAGGTGCAGCAGTTGCTTCACCTCGGTCTGGAAGCCCAGGGTTTCCTTTTGAGTTTCCACACTCATGGTCATCAAACTCCAATCAGATGGCATTGGCCGCGACCTTGCTGGTCGGCGGCGGGTTGTTCTGTGAGTTGGGGGCGTGCTTCAGGATTTCAAGGGCTCATCGATTTTGAAGTGCGCGCGGGCGGTGGCAATCGGTTCGCTTTCGGTGCTTTGCCAGGCCGTGACCGCGACGTTGGCCACCCGCCGGCCCTGACGGCAGACCTGACACCGGGCCCACGTATCGCGAAACTGCCCGGCCCGCAGGTAATCGAGGGAGAAATCGATAATCTTCGGCACACCCGGCGCGCCGGTGAAAATCAGCAGGTGCAGGGCGGCGGACAGCTCCATGAACCCGGCAATCACCCCGCCGTGGATCGCCGGCAATAAAGGGTTACCAATGTTGTCCTTGTTGGCTGGCAGCTTGAACAGCAAGTCATCACCGACTCGCGAACACTCGACGCCGATGAGTCCGGCATAGGGGATCAGCTTCAGCAGCGGCGCGTAGTCACCCTTCTCGTGCGCCTCTTGCAGTTGCTGCTTGAAATCATCGCTCATGGGTTTTCTCCCTTGATCGCGCCACCAAAGCCTTTGGTGCCTTTTAGGCCCTTGCCCATGCGCATGAAGGTGCCGACGACGTGGGCAATCGGTTGTTCCGGATCATCCTGGTAAGCAAAGCCGCGAGCGAAGATCACATCGGTGGTGACCCGATAACATTGGGCGAAGCCATACACATCTTTATGCGGCTCGGCGGCGTGCATGTAGTCGATGCGCAGATCGAGGGTCGGGCAGACTTCGAATTCCGGCAGAACGCACAGGGTCGACATGCCGCACGCGGTGTCCATCAGCGACGTGATCGCCCCGCCGTGGATGACGCCGGTCAGCGGGTTGCCAACGATTTGCGCACTGTACGGCAGCACCACCGTCAGGCCTTCGCTACTTGCGCTGTGCACCTTCAATCCCAGTACCTGACAGTGGCGCAAGGCCGAGAGAAACCGTGTCGCACGCTCAAAAACGGGGTTTTCGGCCATTTGATAATTACTCTTGTTAGTCGCCATTCCCAGTAGTGGAAAGAACAGCAAAAGTTCCATTGCAAAACAAACTTATATATCTGAAAGAAATGAGGAACTTAAGCCTTGGGCCTGAGCTCTTAAGGCCAGTAGTTATTTTCCATAAGGAGAAACACCCCATGCGTAAGACTTTAGCTATTGCCTTGATGTTGACCGCTTCCCTCGGTCTCGCTGCCTGCGATAAAAAATCCGAGGACAAAGCTCAAGATGCCAACCAACATGCTGAACAAGCTCAGCAAGACATGAACAAAGCTCAGGATAAAGTGAACGACGCAGCGAAAGAAAACGCCGAAGCTGCCAAAGCTCAGGCCGAATCGAACGCTGCAGCGCAAGAAGAAGCTGCCAAGAAGCAATAAGCCGCTTCTGGCTGGCAAAAAAGAAAACCCGCCAAGTGCGGGTTTTCTTTTGCCAGTCTTTTTTTGCCGATGCGGTCTTAGAGCAAAACAGTTCTAAAAGTCGGACTAATCATCAGCAACAATGAACACACTAAGCCGACCAGCCAGACCAGACTGCGCAGCGTGGGAATATCCGCCAGGTAAAACCACAAATAGAAAATCCGCGAGATCACGAAGATGATCGCCAATGTATCGATCAGCCATCCCGCCGTCTGCGTGGTATGCGCCATCAGCACGCCAACGGCAAACAGGATGAACGCTTCAATGCTGTTCTGATGTGCCGCCAGCGCCCGGGCCCCGTAACCGGTGAGTTGCGCCTGCTGCTGACGCGGCAGGTGGTTGTTGTAACCGCCCTGCTCCTTCATGGCCTTGCCGACCGGCATCCGCGCCACGTAGATCAACAATGCACTGATAAACACACACCAGAACGGAATACTCATCAAGCAGCCTCTTTGTTCGCTTCGGGCAATGGCGCCTCTGTAGGGGTATAGACCATTACATCCAGTACGTCGGAATGAAACTCCCGGCGATACAACACCAGCACCACGCCTGCGCTCATCAACATGAACAGCCACGGGCTGACGAACCACGCCAGCATGCTCATGCCGAAGTAATAGGAACGCAGACCGAAGTTGAACTGGTTGGCCGCCATCGAAATCACTCGAGCCGCCCGCGAGGCGAACGCCTTGCGCTCCTGCTCCGAGACTTGCCGCTCACCGATCATCGGGGCCGAGCCAACCAGAATGGCGGCGAAGTTGTATTGGCGCATGCACCAGCTGAAGGTGAAGAAGGCGTAGACGAACACCAGCGCCAGGCACAGCAACTTGATCTCCGACATGCCCTGCGAGGCCTGTTGCACCATCGGAATGTCCGCCAGCAGCGACACCGCGCGCTCGGACGCGCCGAGCACGGTCAGGATGCCCGCCAGGATAATCAGCGTGCTGGAGGCAAAGAACGAGGCGTTGCGCTCGAGGTTGCCGATCACGCTGGCGTCGGCGATGCGGTTGTCACGCAGCAGCATGCGGCGCATCCAGTCTTCGCGATACAGGTGCAGCACGCTGGCCAGGCACGCGGTGTCACGGGCCTTCCAGGTGGCATAACGGGTGTAACCGCCCCAGCAGATGACAAACCAGAGCGCGGCCAGCAGGTGGATCAGGTTGGCTTGGATGAACGACATGCAATTCCCTGTGATGAAGATTTCGGCTCCCCTTCGACGTTAGTCGAGGGAAAAAGACACTGCCTGAAGCCCATAAAAAATGCCCCGTATCGATTGATACGGGGCATTTCTGTTTAATCGCTCGGGAGCCGCTTGTGGCGGCCCGGCAATCTTAGGCGAGTGCTTCGGCGCGCTTGCCCAGCAGGCGGTCGCAAACCACAGCAACCACCAGGGTCATCACGCATGGCACCAGCCACGCCAGACCTTGCTCACTCAGCGGCAGGTGGGCCAGTTGCGATGGCATCCAGTCCGCCAGACCGGCGCCTTTCAACGCATCGATGGTGCCGAACACGAACGACACCAGCATCACCGGGCCCATGATACGGCTCTGCTCATGCCAGAACGCAGCGCAGAAGCTCAGGGCCACCAGCACGATGCACGGCGGGTAGATCGCGGTCAGCACCGGGATCGAGAACGCGATCAGCTTGGTCAGGCCCAGGTTGGACACCAGCAGCGAGAACGCCGCGAGGATGATCACCAGGGTCTTGTACGACAGCGGCAGTACGCGGCTGAAGTATTCGGCACAGGCGCAGGTCAGGCCGACAGCGGTCACCAGGCAAGCCAGGGAAATCAGCACAGCGAGGAAGCCACTGCCCAGCGAACCGAAGGTGTGTTGCACGTAAGCGTGCAGCACCGCCGCGCCGTTGGTCGCGCCCGCCGCCACTTCATGGCTGCCGGAACCCAGACGAAACAGGCTGACATACACCAGCGCCAGACCGACGCCGGCAATCAGCCCGGCGATGATCGCGTAACGGGTGATCAGTGCTGGCGACTCTACGCCACGGGAGCGGATCGCGTTGACGATGACGATGCCGAACACCAGCGCGCCCAGGGTATCCATGGTCAGGTAACCATTGATGAAGCCTTGGGAGAACGGTGCCGCAACGTATTCCGGAGTGGCAACGCCGATATCACCGGCCGGCAGTGCGAACGCGGCGATGCCGAGCACGGCCAGGGCGATGATCTTCAGCGGCGCGAGGAAACGACCGACGGTGTCCAGCAGACGCCCAGGGTAGAGCGAGATGAAGAACACCAGCAGGAAGTACACCGAACTGTAGAGGAACAGTGCCAGCGGGCTCTCGCCGGTCAACGGCGCCAGACCCACTTCAAAGGAAACGGTCGCGGTACGCGGGGTGGCGAACAGCGGGCCGACTGCCAGGTAGCAAGCCGCTGCCAGTACGCCGCCAGCGATCTTGCCGATCGGGCTGCTCAGGGCGTCCATGGCGCCACCGACCTTGGCCAGTGCGACCACGGTGACCACCGGCAAACCGACCGCCGTGATCAGGAAGCCCAGCGCCGCCATCCAGACGTTTGGCCCGGACTGCAAACCGACGATAGGCGGGAAGATGATGTTGCCGGCCCCGACGAACAGGGCGAATGTCATAAAGCCAAGTGCCAGGATGTCCTGACCTTTCAAAACTTTCATTAAGGAAATACCACACTACTGAATCGGAATTTAGAGGGGGATTTCCCTGTGGGGTTAGGGAAATGCTGTCAATCCGTATAAGACTGACCCGTTTAGCGCGTTGCATGCCTTGTGGGCGGCAGACGCAAAAATGGCTGCTAGCCTAACGAATTTGCCTGACAAACGCACTGTTAGAGGGCGAACTATCCGATACGCGACGTTTCTGTGTCGCGTTTTTGCATGTTATTGGGTGAGTGCTTATAAATTGCCATCGTCCACCCGAACGCCAGAAACGACAAAGGCCACCCGAAGGTGGCCTTTGTTGCTGGAGCAGAAAAGTCAGCCGAAGCTTACTTCTTCACTTCCCAGCCAGTCAGCTCGGCCAGGGCCTTGCCGATGTCTGCCAGCGAACGCACGGTTTTCACGCCTGCGTCTTGCAGAGCAGCGAATTTCTCGTCTGCAGTGCCTTTGCCGCCGGAGATGATTGCGCCAGCATGGCCCATGCGCTTGCCCGGAGGAGCAGTCACACCAGCGATGTAGGAAACAACCGGCTTGGTCACGTGTGCCTTGATGTAGGCAGCCGCTTCTTCTTCAGCCGAACCGCCGATCTCGCCGATCATTACGATCGCTTCGGTCTTCGGGTCTTCCTGGAACAGCTTCAGGATGTCGATGAAGTTCGAACCCGGGATCGGGTCACCACCGATGCCGACGCAAGTCGACTGACCGAAACCGGCGTCAGTAGTCTGCTTCACAGCTTCGTAGGTCAGGGTGCCGGAACGGGAAACGATACCGACCTTGCCTGGCAAGTGAATGTGACCTGGCATGATGCCGATCTTGCATTCGCCTGGGGTGATCACGCCTGGGCAGTTAGGGCCGATCAGGGTAACACCCAGCTCGTCGCACTTAACTTTAGCGTCCAGCATGTCCAGGGTAGGAATGCCTTCGGTGATGCAGACGATCAGCTTGATGCCGCCGAAAGCAGCTTCCAGGATCGAGTCCTTGCAGAAAGGAGCCGGAACGTAGATGACGCTGGCGGTGGCGCCAGTGGCTTCTACAGCTTCTTTCACGGTGTTGAACACAGGCAGGTTCAGGTGAGTGGTGCCACCTTTGCCTGGAGTCACGCCGCCAACCATTTTGGTGCCGTAGGCAATGGCTTGTTCGGAGTGGAAAGTACCCTGCGCACCGGTGAAGCCCTGGCAGATTACTTTGGTGTCTTTATTGATCAGGACGCTCATTACTTGCCCTCCGCAGCTTTAACGACTTGTTGAGCAGCGTCGGTCAGGCTGGTAGCAGCGATGATGTTCAAACCGCTTTCTGCCAGTACTTTAGCGCCCAGTTCAGCGTTGTTGCCTTCAAGACGAACAACAACCGGGATTTTCACGCCGACTTCTTTCACTGCACCGATGATGCCTTCGGCAATCATGTCGCAACGAACGATGCCGCCGAAGATGTTAACCAGTACTGCAGCGACATTGCTGTCGGACAGAATGATTTTGAAAGCTTCGGTTACGCGTTCTTTGGTAGCACCACCACCTACGTCGAGGAAGTTGGCTGGCTTGCCGCCGTGCAGGTTGACGATGTCCATGGTACCCATGGCCAGGCCGGCACCGTTCACCATGCAGCCGATGTTGCCTTCCAGCGCTACGTAGTTCAGTTCGAACTTGGCAGCGTGCGCTTCGCGCGGATCGTCCTGCGACGGATCGTGGAAAGTCTTCAGCTTAGGCTGACGGTACATTGCGTTGGCGTCGATGTTGATCTTGGCGTCCAGGCAGTGCAGATCGCCATCAGCCTTGATCACCAGCGGGTTCACTTCCAGCAGAGCCAGGTCGTGATCCTTGAACAGCTTGGCCAGACCTACGAAGATCTTGGCGAACTGAGCAACCTGCTTGCCTTCCAGACCCAGCTGGAATGCCAGCTCGCGACCCTGGAATGGCTGAGCGCCAACCAGTGGATCGATAGTGGCTTTCAGAATTTTTTCTGGAGTGTCGTGAGCGATTTTCTCGATGTCCACGCCACCTTCGGTGGAAGCCATGAACACGATGCGACGGCTCGAACGGTCAACGACAGCGCCCAGGTACAGCTCTTTAGCGATATCAGTGCACGATTCAACCAGGATCTTGGTGACTGGCTGGCCGTTGGCGTCAGTCTGGTAAGTCACCAGACGCTTGCCCAGCCACTGCTGTGCGAAGGCTTTGGCGTCTTCTTTGCTGCGAACCAGCTTGACGCCGCCCGCTTTACCGCGACCACCGGCGTGAACCTGGGCTTTGACAACCCACTCGTTGCCGCCGATTTTGTCGCAAGCTTCTGCTGCTGCTTCCGGGGTGTCTACTGCGAAACCAGTGGAAACTGGCAGGCCGTATTCAGCGAACAGCTGCTTACCCTGATACTCGTGAAGATTCATGCTTTTTACCGTCTTCGTTAGGTACTGCGCATTCGGCGCTGCGCTCTTTATGAGTGCCGCGCCACCTGTGACTGCTGCTTGCGTAGCCTTTCCGGATACCCGGTGCAGCTACGCAAGGCTGCGTCCAGCGGACATTCCGCGGTGAGTCTTGCACGCAAGGCTCACGACGGGCCGTACCGCCGTGGTTTCTTATTGTGTCTTAACGCTTCTTGCGGTTGGCAATGTGGATGGCGCCGCCATTCACTGCCAAAGCTGCTTCGTGCAAGGCTTCAGACAGGGTCGGATGGGAGAAAACCATCATGCCCAGGTCTTCAGCGCTGGTGCCGAATTCCATACCGATCGCGCCCTGCTGAACCAGTTCTGCAGCGCTCGGGCCAATCACGTGCACGCCCAATACGCGGTCAGTCTTGGCATCGGCGATGACCTTGACGAAACCACCGGTATCGTTGGCGGCCATGGCACGGCCGGATGCTGCGAACGGGAAGGTGCCGACGTTAACTTCAACGCCTTCAGCTTTCAAGGCCTGCTCGGTTTTACCGACCCATGCGATTTCCGGGTGAGTATAAATAACCGAAGGGATCAGGTCATAGTTCATCTGGGCCTTGTGGCCCTTGATGCGCTCGACAACCATGATGCCCTCTTCCGAGGCCTTGTGAGCCAGCATCATGCCGCGAACCACGTCACCGATGGCGTAAACGCCCGGTACGGTGGTGGCGCAGTGATCGTCAACGTGCACGAAACCGCGCTCGTCCAGGGTCACGCCGCTGTCGGCAGCCAGCAGATCAGTGGTCACCGGACGGCGACCAACGGCTACGATCAGCTTGTCGAAAGTGATGGTCTGTTCGCCGTTGGCATCGGTGTAGTTCACAACGACTTCGTCGCCGTTCACTTTCGAGCCGGTTACGCGAGCGCCCAGTTTGATGTCCAGACCCTGTTTGGTCAGGGTTTTCAGCGCTTCCTTGGAAACAGCGGTGTCCGCTGCCATCAGGAAGGTGTCCAGTGCTTCCAGAACAACCACTTCGGAGCCCAGACGCGACCATACCGAACCCAGTTCCAGACCGATCACGCCAGCGCCGATCACGCCCAGACGTTTAGGTACGGATTGGAATTCCAGAGCGCCAGTCGAATCAACGATGACTTTCTGATCGACCGGAGCCGGTGGAATGTCGATCGGACGCGAGCCTGGAGCCAGGATGACGTTTTCGGCTTCGATGACTTCAACCGAGCCGTCCGGCTTGGTGACTTCGACTTTCTTGCCGGCCAGCAGTTTGCCGTGGCCCTGGATCGAAGTAACGCCGTTGGCCTTGAACAGGGTGGCAACACCGCCGGTCAGGTTCTTGACGATGCCAGCCTTGCGGCCAACCATCGCTGCGACGTCCATTTTGACTTCGCCGGTCGAGATACCGTGGACGTTGAAGCTTTCTTTCGCTTCCTTGTATTTCCAGGAGCTGTCCAGCAGCGCCTTGGAAGGAATGCAGCCTACGTTCAGGCAGGTGCCGCCCAGGGCTTGCTTGCCTTCAGCATCGGTGTACTTCTCGATGCAGGCAGTGCTCAGGCCGAGTTGCGCGGCCTTGATAGCTGCCACGTAGCCGCCAGGGCCCGCACCGATCACTACTACGTCAAATTTCTGCGACATTCAAAAAATCCTCTTTAGCGAAAAGCTTCAAGCCGCGCGCTGCAAGCCAGGCTGCGTTTTCCCGCAGCTTGAAGCTTGCAGCGCGTGACTGCTTCTATCAGATATCCAGCAACAGACGAGCCGGATCTTCCAGCAGGTTCTTGATGGTCACCAGGAAGGTTACAGCTTCTTTGCCATCGATCAGACGGTGATCGTAGGACAGTGCCAGGTACATCATCGGACGGATCACGACCTGACCGTTGATGGCCATCGGACGCTGGATGATGTTGTGCATGCCCAGAATCGCTGCCTGCGGCGGGTTGACGATCGGGGTCGACATCATCGAACCGAAGGTACCACCGTTGGTGATGGTGAAGGTACCGCCGGTCATTTCGTCCATCGACAGTTTGCCGTCACGGGCTTTCTTGCCGAAGGTGGCGATGCCGCCTTCGATTTCAGCCAGGCTCATGTGTTCGGCGTTACGCAGAACCGGAACCACCAGGCCACGGTCGCTGGAAACGGCGACGCCGATGTCGGCATAACCGTGGTAAACGATGTCGTTGCCGTCGATCGAAGCGTTGACAGCCGGGAAGCGTTTCAGCGCTTCGGTGGCAGCCTTCACGAAGAACGACATGAAGCCCAGGCGTACGCCGTTGTGGGACTTCTCGAACAGGTCCTTGTACTTCGAACGCAGGGCCATGACTTCGGTCATGTCGACTTCGTTGAAAGTGGTCAGCATCGCCATGTTCGATTGAGCTTCAACCAGACGCTTGGCAACGGTGGCACGAACGCGAGTCATCGGAACGCGCTTCTCGATGCGGTCGCCAGCGGCGAACACAGGAGCGGCGGCGGCCGGAGCAGCAGCCTTGGCAGGCGCGGCAGCCGGAGCGGCTTTCTTGGCAGCAACGGCTGCAACCACGTCTTCCTTGGTCACGCGACCGCCTTTGCCGGTGCCGGCAACGGAAGCGATGTTGATGCCGTTCTCTTCAGCCAGCTTGCGCGCGGCAGGAGCAGCGATCGGGTCGTCTTCGCCATCGGCGGCAGCAGGTGCAGCGGCGGCAGCGGCCGGAGCAGCAGCGGCAGCCGGAGCAGCGGATGCAGCGCCGCCTTCAACGATGGAGCCCAGGACTTCGTCGGACAGGACGGTTTCGCCCTCGCCCTTGACGATTGCGCCCAGCACGCCGTCGGCGGTAGCCAGCACTTCCAGTACGACTTTGTCGGTTTCGATGTCGACGATCAGTTCGTCACGCTTGACGGCGTCGCCCGGTTGTTTGTGCCAGGTGGCAACGGTGCCATCGGCAACCGATTCCGGGAAAGTGGGGGCTTTGATCTCGATAGCCATTATCTGTGGTTCCTTAAATTCGGTTTCAGGTGCGCGAAGGCGTTAAACGGTAAACGCGTCTTGCAGCAGTTGTTCCTGCTGCTCGGCGTGCATCGATGCGTAACCACATGCTGGGGCAGCAGAAGCCTCACGGCCCGCGTACTCGAGTACGAGAGATTTGTTGAGGTTGCTGATGCTGCGACGCAGGTGGTGCTGGCTGCAGTACCAGGCGCCCTGGTTCATCGGCTCTTCCTGACACCACACGGCCGCTTTGGCATTGGTGTAAGGAGCCAGGACTTCTTTCAAGTCGTCCTCAGGGAACGGGTACAGCTGCTCGATACGCACGATGGCGATATCTTCGCGGCCTTCGGCACGACGTTTTTCCAGCAGGTCGTAGTAGACCTTGCCGCTGCACAGAACAACGCGCTCGACCTTTTTCGGGTCCAGTGCATCGATTTCCGGGATCACGGTCTGGAACGAACCTTCGGCCAGATCTTCCAGGGTCGAGATGGCCAGCTTGTGGCGCAGCAGCGACTTTGGAGTCAGAACGACCAATGGCTTGCGCAGCGGGCGAATCACCTGACGGCGCAGCAAGTGGTAGATCTGGGCCGGAGTAGTCGGCATGCACACCTGAATGTTGTGCTCGGCGCACAGCTGCAGGTAACGCTCAAGACGTGCCGAGCTGTGCTCAGGGCCCTGACCTTCGTAGCCGTGTGGCAGCAACATGGTCAGACCGCAGAGACGGCCCCACTTGTGCTCGCCGCTGGTGATGAACTGGTCGATAACGACCTGTGCACCGTTGGCGAAGTCGCCGAACTGGGCTTCCCAGATCACCAGCGCGTTCGGCGTGGTGGTCGAGTAACCGTATTCGAACGCCAGTACGGCTTCTTCCGACAGGAACGAGTCGTACAGGTCGAAGCGTGGCTGACCTTCATACAGATGCTTGAGCGGAATGTAGGTACCGGCATCTTTCTGGTTGTGCAGCACAGCGTGACGGTGCGAGAACGTACCGCGGCCGATGTCCTGACCGGTCATGCGGATCGGGTGACCTTCGAACGCCAGGGTCGCGTACGCCATGGTTTCGGCGTAACCCCAGTTGATCGGCAGGCCGCCGGCTTGCATCTTCTGACGGTCTTCGTAGATCTTCGCGACCTGACGCTGAACCACGAAGCCTTCCGGAATTTCCAGCAGCTTGGCGGACAGTTCCTGCAGGGTCTTGAGGTCGAAACGAGTGTCGTGACGCGCAGTCCAGGCGTGGCCCAGATACGGACGCCAGTCCACGAACAGCTCTTTGTTCGGCTCTTTGACCAGCGATTTCACTACGTGCAGACCGTTGTCCAGCGCGTTGCGGTATTCGTCGACTTTCGCCTGAACACGCTCTGCGTCCAGCACACCGGCCTGGGTCAGACGATCAGCGTACAGCTCACGAGTGGTGCGCTGCTTGGTGATCTGCTGATACATCAGAGGCTGGGTGCCGCTTGGCTCGTCGGCCTCGTTGTGGCCGCGACGACGGTAGCAGACCAGGTCGATCACCACGTCACGCTTGAACTGCATGCGGTAGTCGATGGCCAGCTGGGTCACGAACAATACGGCTTCCGGATCATCACCATTCACATGGAGGATCGGCGCCTGGATCATTTTCGCAACGTCGGTCGCGTACTCGGTGGAACGCGAGTCCAGCGGGTTGCTGATGGTGAAACCGACCTGGTTGTTGATCACGATGTGCACGGTACCGCCGGTCTTGAAACCGCGGGTCTGCGACATCTGGAAGGTTTCCATCACCACGCCCTGACCGGCGAATGCCGCGTCACCGTGGATGGAGATCGGCAGAACCTTCTCACCGGTAGGGTCGTTGCGACGATCCTGACGGGCGCGAACCGAACCCTCGACCACCGGGGAAACGATTTCCAGGTGGGACGGGTTGAACGCCATGGCCAGGTGAACTTCACCGCCGGTGGTCATTACGTTGGACGAGAAGCCCTGGTGGTATTTAACGTCACCGGAACCCAACTCGACCTTCTTCTTGCCTTCGAACTCGTCGAACAGCTCGCGCGGGTTCTTGCCGAAGGTGTTGACCAGTACGTTCAGACGGCCACGGTGGGCCATGCCGATGACGACTTCCTTGGTGCCGTAGGAACCGGAACGCTGGATCAGTTCGTCGAGCATCGGAATCAGGCTTTCGCCGCCTTCCAGACCGAAACGCTTGGTGCCCGGGTATTTGGTGCCCAGGTATTTTTCCAGGCCTTCACCGGCAGTCACGCGCTCGAGCAGGTGGCTCTTGATGTCCGCGGAATATTCCGGACGGCCACGCACGCTTTCCAGACGCTGCTGGAACCACTGGCGCTGCTCGGAATCGGTGATGTGCGTAAATTCAGCGCCGATGGTGCGGCAATATGTCTGCTGCAACGCTTCGTGAATTTCGCGTAGGCTCGCTTCCTCTTTGCCGATGAACAGGTCGCCGGCACGGAAGGTCGTATCAAGATCGGCATTGGTCAAGCCGTAGTGATTGATCGACAGGTCTGCAGGTGCAGGACGCTGCCACAGCCCCAGCGGGTCAAGCTGGGCTGCCTGGTGGCCACGCATACGGTAGGCCTGGATCAATCGCAGCACTTCAACTTGCTTCTTCTCGTGCTCACTGCTCACGCTGCCGGCGGAAACCGGTTGGGCGCGGCGCTGGTTCTTTGCCAGCAGCACGAAATGATCGCGAATTGTGGAGTGCGAAACATCGGTGGCAGAGCTGCCGTCGGCAGGCAGCTTCTGAAAGTAGGTGCGCCACTCTTCTGGCACAGCGTTAGGGTCGTGCAGGTAGAGCTCGTAGAGCTCTTCCACATAGGCAGCGTTTCCACCTGAAAGGTAGGCGCTGTTCCACATGCGCTGCATCACGCTTTCTTGCATGCTTGGTCACCCTCGGTTAGGGGAACACCATCGGTGTCGACACCGAGCAAGCTTGCAGAAGTCCGAATGCAGCGACCAAAACAAGCCACTTAGGATCACACTGATAGTCCGGGTACCAGCCCGGATGCCCCTGCTTGTCTCATTTCTTCAAAATAAGAGCCGCAGCTTATGGCTGCTGCTCTGGTTATAGCCATGGCGCGGGTTGAAGCCCGCGCCTAAGCCCTCTGCGGGTACAGCGGTTACAGCAGCTGAATCACACGCCGCTCGAAAGCAGCATGTTACGGATGTGACCGATGGCCTTAGTCGGGTTCAGGCCTTTCGGACATACGTTGACGCAGTTCATGATGCCCCGGCAGCGGAAGACGCTGAACGGGTCATCGAGGGACGCCAGACGCTCGGACGTCTTGGTGTCACGGCTGTCTGCCAGGAAGCGGTACGCTTGCAGCAGGGCAGCTGGACCCAGGAACTTGTCCGGGTTCCACCAGAAGGACGGGCAAGAGGTCGAGCAGCAAGCGCACAGGATGCACTCGTACAGACCGTCGAGCTTTTCACGCTCTTCAGGGGACTGCAGACGCTCGATGGCCGGAGCCGGCGTGTCGTTCTGCAGGAATGGCTTAACCTTCTCGTATTGCTTGTAGAAGATGCTCATATCGACAACCAGGTCACGGATAACCGGCAAACCTGGCAGCGGACGAACGATCAGCTTGTTACCTTTTACGACAGCGGACAGCGGCGTGATGCACGCCAGGCCGTTCTTGCCGTTGATGTTCATGCCGTCGGAGCCGCAGACGCCTTCACGGCAGGAGCGACGATAGGAGAAACCCTCGTCCTGCTCTTTGATCAGGGCCAGCACGTCCAGCACCATCAGGTCTTTACCACCGGTATCGACCTGGAATTCCTGCATGAACGGCGCAGCGTCCTGATCAGGGTTGTAACGATAAACACTGACTTGCAACATGGCGGTCACCCTTAATAAGTCCGGACTTTAGGTTCGAAAGTCGGAACAGTCTTCGGCGAGAAGTTCACGGCACGCTTGGTGACGCGCTTGTCACCCGGGAAGTACAGGGTGTGGCACAGCCAGTTTTCGTCGTCACGGTCTTCGAAGTCTTCACGGGCGTGAGCGCCGCGGGACTCTTTACGTACTTCGGCAGCGATGGCGGTAGCTTCAGCCACTTCCAGCAGGTTTTGCAGTTCCAGCGCTTCGATACGTGCAGTGTTGAACGCCTGCGACTTGTCGTTGATCTTCACATTCGCGATGCGCTTGCGCAGATCAGCCAGCTGGGCAATACCCTTCTGCATGTATTCGCCGGTACGGAATACACCGAAGTAGTTCTGCATGCAGCTTTGCAGCTCGCGACGCAGGGTAGCGACGTCTTCGCCGTCGGTACGGTTGTTCAGGGCGTTCAGACGCGCCAGGGCAGCTTCGATGTCGGCTTCGGTAGCGTCGTCGTATTCGATGCCGTCGGTCAGCGCCTTTTCCAGGTGCAGGCCGGCAGCGCGGCCGAATACCACCAGGTCGAGCAGCGAGTTGCCGCCCAGACGGTTGGCACCGTGAACCGATACGCAAGCCACTTCACCTACTGCGAACAGACCAGGAATGATCTGATCCACGCCTTCGGCGTCCTGGGTGATCGCCTGGCCATGAATGTTGGTGGCAACGCCGCCCATCATGTAGTGGCAAGTCGGAACAACCGGAACCGGAGCAACCACCGGGTCAACGTGTGCGAAAGTCTTCGACAGTTCGCAGATGCCTGGCAGACGGCTGTGCAGCACTTCCTCGCCCAGGTGGTCGAGTTTGAGCATCACGTGGTCGCCATTCGGACCGCAACCGTTGCCGGCGATGATCTCTTTAACCATCGAACGGGCAACAACGTCACGACCGGCAAGGTCTTTGGCGTTCGGAGCATAACGCTCCATGAAACGCTCGCCGTGCTTGTTGATCAGGTAACCACCTTCACCACGGCAACCTTCGGTAACCAGTACACCGGCGCCGGCGATACCGGTCGGGTGGAACTGCCACATTTCGATGTCTTGTACCGGCACGCCAGCACGCAGAGCCATGCCGACGCCGTCACCGGTGTTGATCAGGGCGTTGGTGGTGGATGCGTAGATACGACCTGCACCGCCGGTAGCCAGTACGGTGGCTTTGGCGCGGATATAGGTGGTTTCGCCGGTTTCGATGCAGATTGCGATCACACCGACGAATTCGCCTTCCTGGTTTTTCACCAGGTCGACAGCGTAGTACTCGTTCAGGAACGTGGTACCGGCTTTCAGGTTGCCCTGATAAAGGGTGTGCAGCAGTGCGTGACCGGTACGGTCGGAAGCGGCGCAGGTACGGGCAGCCTGCCCGCCTTTACCGTAATCCTTCGACTGACCGCCGAACGGACGCTGGTAGATACGGCCTTGCTCGGTACGCGAGAACGGCAGACCCATGTGGTCCAGCTCGAAAACGGCAGCCGGGCCTTCCTGACACATGTATTCGATAGCGTCCTGGTCACCGATGTAGTCGGAACCCTTGACGGTATCGTACATGTGCCAGCGCCAGTCATCGTTCGGGTCGGCCGAAGCGATGGCGCAGGTGATGCCGCCCTGTGCGGACACAGTGTGCGAACGGGTCGGGAAAACCTTGGTGATCACGGCAGTCTTGTGACCGCCCTGTGCCAGTTGCAGCGCTGCGCGCATGCCCGCACCGCCACCACCAATAATGATGGCGTCGAAAGAAATCGTTGGAATGTTAGCCATGAATCAGATACCCCAGAGAATCTGCACACCCCAGACGAAGTAAGCGAACATCGCGACGCCGCATACTGCCTGGAAAAGGAAACGTACTGCAGTCGCGGACTTGCCCAGCGCCATTGGCGTCAGGTAGTCGGTCGCGATGGTCCACATGCCGACCCAGGCGTGAGCGCCCAGGGCAACCAGTGCCAGCAGACTGAAGATACGCATTCCGTTGTGGGCGAACAGACCGTGCCATTGGTCGTAGCCAATGCCCGGGTTCGCGACGAGGTAGCCGATCAGGAAGATGAAATAAGCCGCGAGAACGACCGCAGACACACGCTGTGCCATCCAGTCATAGAGGCCCGAACGCGAAAGGTTTGTAACGCTGGTTACCATATCCAAACTCCTGCCAGAACGATCAGCACCACGGAAACGGCGATGATCAGTTTCGAGCCCAGGCGGCCGCCTTCCAGCGTCTCACCGATGCCCATGTCCATGATCAAGTGGCGCACACCGGCAACCAGGTGATACAGAAGAGCGGACAGGAGGCCCCATGCTACGAACTTGGCCAGCGGACTGGTCAAGCATGCCTTCACCTCGACATAACCTTCCTCGGAACCCAGGGATTTGCCCAATGCATAAAGCATGATGCCAAGGCCCAGGAAGAGGATGATGCCGGAAACACGGTGAAGAAACGACGTAACGCCGGTGATGGGGAGTTTGATGGTCCTTAGGTCTAGGTTTACAGGTCGTTGGCTTTTCACGGCTTTTTTTTCACACTGAAGAGCCCCTAACAATCAGGGCAAAGTTGTTGGGGAGTGCACTGGTCAGGTAACCACCACCCAGGGATGCGACCCCCAATGAAAGCAAGCCCAAAAGCCCTTGGCGGTCGGTCGCCGAGTATAGACAGTTAGGCTACTAATGACAACGCAATCGCCTACCCCCAATAGCGGATTGCACAAGTCGTATAAAAGGCGTAAATGGCAGGCAATTTCGAGGAAAAAGTACGGTTAAAGCCTTCTGGAGCAAGACTTTAGGCAAATTGACATTCGAATTTATCTCACTATAGTGGTGCGGGCCCTGCGTGGGGGGTCTGTCTGATGATTTCAAGCATAAATAGGAGGCCACATGGCTGACAAAAAAGCGCAGTTGATCATCGAGGGCGCAGCCCCCGTCGAGCTGCCCATTTTAACCGGCACCGTTGGTCCCGATGTTATCGATGTTCGGGGCCTGACGGCCACGGGCCGCTTCACTTTCGACCCCGGTTTCATGTCGACCGCTTCCTGCGAATCGAAGATCACCTATATCGACGGCGACAACGGCATCCTGCTGCACCGCGGATACCCGATCGAACAGCTGGCTGAAAAGTCGGACTACCTGGAAACCTGCTACCTGCTGCTGAACGGCGAACTGCCGACTGCAGAGCAAAAGGCCCAGTTCGTCGGCACCGTGAAGAACCACACCATGGTTCACGAGCAGCTGAAAACCTTCTTCAACGGCTTCCGCCGTGACGCCCACCCGATGGCCGTCATGTGTGGTGTAGTCGGCGCCCTCTCGGCCTTCTACCACGACTCCCTCGACATCAATAACCCGCAGCATCGCGAAATCTCCGCGATCCGCCTGGTTGCCAAGATGCCGACCCTGGCCGCGATGGTTTACAAGTACTCCATGGGCCAACCCATGATGTACCCGCGCAACGACCTGTCGTACGCGGAAAACTTCCTGCACATGATGTTCAACACCCCGTGCGAGATCAAACCGATCAGCCCGGTACTCGCCAAGGCCATGGACCGGATCTTCATCCTCCACGCCGACCACGAGCAGAACGCTTCGACCTCCACCGTGCGTCTGGCGGGCTCTTCGGGTGCCAACCCGTTTGCCTGTATCGCCGCCGGCATCGCCGCACTGTGGGGCCCTGCCCACGGCGGTGCGAACGAAGCCGTGCTGACCATGCTCGATGAAATCGGCGATGTTTCGAACATCGACAAGTTCATCGCCAAGGCCAAGGACAAGAACGATCCGTTCAAGCTGATGGGCTTCGGTCACCGCGTCTACAAGAACCGCGACCCTCGCGCGACTGTAATGAAGCAGACCTGCGACGAAGTGTTGAAGGAACTGGGCATCCAGAACGATCCGCAACTCGAACTGGCCATGCGCCTGGAAGAGATCGCCCTGACCGATCCGTACTTCATCGAGCGCTCGCTGTACCCGAACGTCGACTTCTACTCGGGGATCATCCTCAAGGCGATCGGCATTCCGACCAGCATGTTCACTGTGATTTTCGCCCTGGCACGTACTGTCGGCTGGATTTCGCACTGGAAGGAAATGCTCTCCAGCCCGTACAAGATTGGCCGTCCGCGCCAGCTTTACACGGGTTATGAGTCGCGGGATATCACCAAATTGGAAGACCGCAAATAAGAGCTGTCTTGCGATAGCGTCTTAGCGTTGTACCGGGAACGGCCTCCATGAGAATGGGGGCCGTTTTTGTTTTTGCGGTTTTTTATTGGGGGCATATCCGTTGCTTCGGGAGCTGCCGCTGGCGGTTTCGCTCTTACAGCGAGTCACTTTTGACAAACGCCTCAAAAGTAACCAAAAAGTCTTGGCCCCGGCGTACGGCACTTCGCCTAGGCTCAGTGTTCCCTCTCTACGGTGTCCATCAGGGGGCATCGCCTACGGTTTGCTTCGCTGCACCTCCTCTCGATGTATGCGGCTTCGCCGCACGGCGCTGCGCGCCTACCCCCTGATGGACACCTCCGCTCGGCCTGCCGAAGGGGCTGGAGATCAAAAGCCAGAGCAAAAGCCAGATCAAGAGCCCCCCTAGCCCTCTCCCGAAGGGAGAGGGAACTGATCGAGTGGTTTGGGAGAGGTTCGCCGACGTGCGATACCGCGTCGAACTCAGACTTTGAATAGCACAAAAATCGGCTCCCTCTCCTCGGGGAGAGGGCTGGGGTGAGGGGTGAATCCACCACAAAACAAAAGCCAAACACCCGCCCTTCACCACTCACCACGATGAGCGTTAGCTCGAGTACCGCTTTTGATCGCAGGGCCCGTCGGCAGGCTGAGTGGAGGGATTGATCCGGGGGTGGGAGCGCAGCGACCGTGCGGCGCAGCCGCATGCATCGAGAGGAGGTGCAGCGAAGCAAACCGTAGGCGATGCCCCCGGATCGATCCCGGAGCGAAGGAACCCCGAGCCTCAGCGAGGGGCCGTACGTCAGGGTTAGAGACTTTTTGGTTACTTTTGGGGCGTTTGCCAAAAGTGACCCGCCGTAAGGGCGGAACCCCAAGAAGCCGTTACCGCAGCAACGGATATACACACAAACCAAAACCACCCCAAAGAAAGCCCGATAACCGCCCACAAAAAAAACGCCCCAATCTCTCGACCAGGGCATTTTCCATTCAACTCAACCTACAAAGCCTCAGTGCGAAACCGCCCCACTAGCCCCCAACCCAGTCTGCGAACGCACAAACTGCGGGAAGAACGCCGCACGCTCGTTCTCAGCCGCCGCCGACTTGTCGGTAACCGAGAAGAACCAGATCCCGATAAACGCAATGATCATCGAGAACAACGCAGGATACTCGTAAGGGAAAATCGCCTTCTCATGATGCAGAATCTGCACCCAGATGGTCGGGCCAAGAATCATCAGGCCCACCGCACTCACCAGACCCAGCCAGCCGCCAATCATGGCGCCACGGGTGGTCAGCTTCTTCCAGTACATCGAAAGCAGCAGCACCGGGAAGTTGCAGCTCGCCGCGATGGAGAACGCCAGGCCGACCATGAACGCAATGTTCTGGCTTTCGAACAGGATGCCCAGGCCGATGGCCAGAACGCCCAGTGCGATGGTGGTGATCTTCGAAACGCGGATTTCATCCTTCTCGTTGGCCTTGCCCTTCTTGATCACGCTGGCGTACAGGTCATGAGACACCGCCGAAGCACCGGCCAGGGTCAGGCCGGCCACTACTGCCAGAATGGTCGCGAACGCCACCGCCGAGATGAAGCCGAGGAACACGCTGCCGCCCACGGCGTTGGCCAGGTGCACCGCCGCCATGTTGTTGCCGCCGAGCAGAGCGCCCGCTGCATCTTTGAAGGCCGGGTTGGTGCTGACCAGCAGGATCGCGCCAAAGCCGATGATGAAGGTCAGGATGTAGAAGTAGCCAATGAAACCGGTCGCGTACAGCACGCTCTTACGGGCTTCTTTCGCGTCGCTGACAGTGAAGAAGCGCATCAGGATGTGCGGCAGGCCGGCGGTACCGAACATCAGCGCCAGACCGAGGGAGAACGCCGAGATCGGATCTTTTACCAGACCGCCCGGGCTCATGATCGCTTCGCCCTTGGCGTGAACCTTGATGGCTTCGGAGAACAGGGTGTTGAAGTCGAAGTTGACGTGCTTCATCACCATCAGTGCCATGAACGAGGCACCGGACAGCAACAGCACCGCCTTGATGATCTGCACCCAGGTGGTCGCCAGCATGCCGCCGAACAGCACGTACATGCACATCAGGATACCGACCAGAATCACCGCAACGTGGTAGTCGAGACCGAACAGCAGCTGGATCAACTTGCCGGCACCGACCATTTGCGCGATCAGGTAGAACGCCACCACCACCAGCGAACCGCAGGCAGACAGGGTGCGGATCTGGGTTTGCCCGAGGCGGTAGGACGCCACGTCGGCAAAGGTGTATTTACCCAGGTTACGCAGACGCTCGGCGATCAGAAACAGAATGATCGGCCAGCCCACCAGGAAGCCGATCGAGTAGATCAGGCCGTCGTAGCCGGAGGTGAACACCAGCGCGGAAATACCCAGGAAGGACGCCGCCGACATGTAGTCACCGGCGATCGCCAGACCGTTCTGGAAACCGGTGATCTTGCCGCCCGCTGCATAGTAGTCGGCGGCCGAGTTGTTGCGCTTGGACGCCCAGTAAGTGATGCACAGGGTCGCGCCAACGAACGCCACGAACATGACGATCGCGGAAACGTTGAGTGGTTGTTTGTGGACTTCGCCGGTCAGGGCGTCAGCGGCCCAGACGGCCGGAGCAAATGCTGCGATGCTCAAAAGAGCCAGTAGACGCCGGATCATTGCTGAGCCTCCTTGAGAATCGCGTTGTTCAGGTCGTCGAACTCGCCATTGGCGCGGCGCACGTAAATGCCGGTCAGGATGAAGGCCGAGATAATCAGCCCGACACCGATCGGGATGCCCCAGGTGATGGACGATTCGGGACTGATTTTCGTGCCGAGCACTTGCGGCCCGTACGCGATCAGAAGGATGAAGCCGGAGTAGAGCCCGAGCATGATCGCCGAGAGTATCCAGGCGAACCTTTCCCTTTTCTTGACCAGCTCCTTGAAGCGCGGGCTGTTCTGAATAGAGAGGTAAATGCTGTCGTTCATTGTTTTTATCCTCGCAGCACAGATTTTTATTTTTGGAACATATCCACTGTATGCGGCTGCGAGCCGGGTTCCAGACGACCTTAGTAGTAGAACGCCATGACGTTTTTGCCAATTTCCAGACAAGCCGAAAACGGCCAACGCTGCTTATTAATAGTGGGCAAACAAAAAAGGCCGCCCGACTGTGATGTCGGGCGGCCCTGGGAAGCGCAGATTAGACGCTTCGGCTTAAATCACTTGGTCCAGTCGGCAACACGCTCAGGGTGCTTGGCAACCCAATCCTTGGCCGCTGCGTCAGGTTTTGCACCGTCCTGAATCGCCAGCATGACTTCGCCGATTTCGTCTTTCGAAGCCCACTGGAAGTTCTTCAGGAACTTGGCCACTTCCGGCGCCTTGGTCGCCAGCTCCTTGCTGCCGATGCTGTTCACGGTTTCAGCCGCGCCGTACACGCCTTTCGGGTCGTCGAGGAAGCGCAGTTTCCACTTGGCGAACATCCAGTGCGGCACCCAGCCGGTGACGGCGATGGATTCGTTTTTCTTCTCGGCGCGGGTCAGCTCGGCAATCATGCCGGCGCCGGAACTGGCCTTGAGTTGATAGCCGGTCAGGTCGTAATCCTTGATCGCCTGATCGGTCTTGAGCATCACGCCTGAACCGGCGTCGATGCCGACAATGCGTTTCTTGAAGGAGTCGTCGGTTTTCAGGTCTTCGATGGTCTTGGCCTTGACGTACTCCGGCACGATCAGACCGATTTTCGCGTCTTTGAAGTTCGGGCCGTAATCGACGACCTGATCCTTGTTCTTGGTCCAGTAGTCGCCGTGGGTCACGGGCAGCCAGGCCGAGAGCATGGCGTCGAGTTTGCCGGTGGCAACGCCCTGCCACATGATGCCGGTGGCGACGGCTTGCAGTTTCACGTCGTAGCCGAGTTTCTGCTTGATCACTTCGGCCGCCACGTGGGTGGTCGCGACGCTGTCGGACCAGCCGTCAACGTAACCGATGTTCAGGGTCTTGGTTTCAGCACTGGCGAGTGTGGAGCCCATCGCAAGCACCAGAGCGGCACCTGCGCCTAAAAGTCGTCGCATCTTCATCGTTACTTCCCCGAAATGCTGCGCCCGACGGATGCCGGACATCGTCAACGTATTGTTATGGTGCACAGCGCCCCCATCACGCCTGACCGCAAACTCGTTAGTACATCAGCCGGATTATCAATAAGGGTACTGACGGTTTCGATCATCAACCTGACGCCCGATAAGACCTGCTCTGCCAGCGACCTCGAAGCAACGAGAAACGACATCAGAAAGCCATTAACTGCCTCCGGATATTTGGCGCCAGACAATCCGCCCGAACTTTGCATGTCAAAATCGTGCGGGCCACCAACCTGCTTATAAATGCAGGTAACATGCGTCGCTTTGCAGCCACTCGGCCTGACCATGTCCGCGACTTCCCGCTTCCCCTTTCTTCCTTATGTGTTCGCCTGCCTGCTCGGGCTGTTTGCCCTGTGCGGCTTCTGGTACGGCCTCGGCAAACCGGTGATCCTGCCGGACGTCGCCACCCCGACCCACAAACTGCAATGCGCCTCCTACACCCCGTTCGACAAAGACCAGTCGCCGTTCGACGTGCCGTTCAAACTGCGCCCGGAGCGCATGGACGCCGACCTCGCCCTGCTCGCCACCCGCTTCGAATGCATCCGCACCTACTCCATGACCGGCCTCGAAGCGCTGCCAGATCTGGCGCGCAAGCACGGCTTGAAGTTGATGATCGGCGCGTGGGTCAACAGCAATCCGGTGGACACCGAGAAAGAAGTCGATCTGCTGATCGCTTCGGCCAATGCCAACCCGGACGTGGTCAGCGCCGTAATCGTCGGCAACGAGGCCTTGCTGCGCAAAGAGGTCACCGCGACCCAGCTGGTGAAGCTGATCAACAAGGTCAAGAGCCACATCAAGCAGCCGGTGACCTACGCCGATGTCTGGGAGTTCTGGCTCAAGCACCCGGAAGTCGCGCCGGCGGTGGATTTCCTGACCATTCACTTGCTGCCGTACTGGGAAGACGATCCGTCGAACATCGACGCCGCGCTGCATCATGTGGCGGAAGTGCGTCAGGTGTTCGGCAACAAATTCGCGCCCAAGGACGTGATGATTGGCGAAACCGGCTGGCCGAGCGAAGGCCGCCAGCGTGAGACCGCGCTGCCGAGCCGGGTCAACGAGGCCAAGTTCATTCGTGGTTTTGTCACCCTCGCCGAGCAGGAAGGCTGGCGTTACAACCTGATCGAAGCGTTCGACCAGCCGTGGAAGCGCGGCAGCGAAGGCGCGGTCGGCGGTTACTGGGGGCTGTTCGATGCCGATCGCCAGGACAAGGGCGTGCTGGCCGGTCCGGTGTCGAACGTGCCGTACTGGTCGCAGTGGCTGGCCGTCGGCGGGCTGATTTTCCTCGGAACATTGCTGCTGGGCGGTTGGGTTCGTACGACGCGTTCGGCACTGATCCTGCCGCTGCTCGGCGCCCTCGCCGCCTGTTCGATCGGCGCCTGGGGTGATCTGGCACGGGTGACCACGCGGTTTGCCAGCGAATGGCTGTGGGTCGGGTTGCTGACGGCTCTGAATCTGTTGGTGCTGGCCCATGCCGCGCTGACCTTGAGCGCCCGCAATGGCTGGCGTGAACGGGCGTTCAACGCTTTCGAGCGACGGGCCGGCTGGCTGGTCGCGGCAGCGGGGTTCGCTGCTGCGGTGATGATGCTGGAGCTGGTGTTCGATCCGCGCTATCGCAGCTTTCCGAGCGTGGCGTTAATCCTGCCGGCGCTGGTTTACCTGTGCCGCCCGGTGCCCGTGGCCCGGCGGGAGATCGCGCTGCTGACCTTCATCATCGGCGCCGGCATTGCGCCGCAGTTGTTCCGTGAAGGACTGCAGAATCAGCAGGCGTGGGGCTGGGCGCTGGTCAGCGTGCTGATGGTGGCTGCACTTTGGCGCTGCCTGCGGGTTCGCAAGGGCTGATTCACAGGGAATGCCCGCGATGACTGACGATCAGGCCTCGCGGGATTCCCGGACCAGTCGCAACCCGGCAATCACCACCGCAAACACCGCCAGTGTCGTGTTGTACAATGCCAGCGCCGGCAACCCGAACACCAGCGCCAGCACCGCCAGCCACCACCCTGCCCGTCCCGGCACGACAAAACCGATCACCGCAGCCGCGATCGCCGCCCAGCCCAGCATCTGGAAATGAATCATCAGGCCCAGGTTCGAGCGCACCGAACATTCCCAACGGCTCGCCTCATCCACGCAGATGCCCACCCACTGCGCGTCCTCCATGAAGCCATAACGCGCGCCATAACTGGCGGCCAGCCACAACGGCAACAGAACGAGCAACAGAATCACGGGCAAGCGGCGGGACATGGAACACTCCAATCGATGAAATCGGCGGCCAGCTTAATCTGCCGCCGCGCATACGCAAGGGCTAACAACTCTTAACTGGTCATTCATTCCGTGCAAAGTGTATCGTCCGGCTACTATTACTCCGAATTCCGTCAGTTTGGTGCCGTGGCATGGCACTTTGGCGCAAACCCGGTGGTCATAGCCTGCGAACCTCATTCGGCACCTTCCTCTAAGGGATCTAGTCATGCTCCGTTCCTTGCGCTTCGCCGCCCTGTTTGGCGGCCTTATTCTGAGTGCGTCCGCGCTGGCGGTGGATATCGACGCCGCCAGCTATGGCTATCCCCTGACCAACCCGTTCGAGGCGACCATCGCCACCACGCCGCCGGACTTGCGCCCTGAACTGCCACTGGACGACGACATCGATCAGACCGATCGCAGCGTCACTCTGCGCCCCGAGCGCGAATTCATCCTGCCGGACAATTTCTGGCCGGTGAAAAAACTCACTTACCGCATCGCCACCCAGGACAAGGCCGCGCCGCTGATCTTCCTGATCGCCGGCACCGGCGCGCGCTACGACAGCACGCTCAACGAATACCTGAAGAAGCTTTATTACAAGGCCGGCTACCACGTGGTGCAGCTGTCATCGCCGACCAGCTTCGACTTCATGAGCGCCGCCTCGCGCTTCGCCACCCCCGGTGTGACCAAGGAAGACGCCGAAGACATGTACCGGGTGATGCAGGCCGTGCGGGCGCAGAACCCGAAACTGCCGGTCACCGACTATTACCTCAGCGGTTACAGCCTCGGCGCACTGGACGCAGCGTTCGTTGCCCATCTGGATGAAACCCGTCGCAGCTTCAACTTCAAGAAAGTCCTGCTGCTCAATCCGCCGGTCAACCTCTACACCTCGATCACCAACCTCGACAAGCTGGTGCAGACCGAGGTCAAGGGCATCAACAACAGCACCACCTTCTATGAACTGGTGCTGAGCAAACTGACCCGCTACTTCCAGCAAAAAGGCTACATCGACCTCAACGATGCACTGCTCTACGACTTCCAGCAGTCCAAGCAGCACCTGAGCAACGAGCAGATGGCGATGCTGATCGGCACTTCGTTCCGCTTCTCGGCGGCGGATATCGCGTTCACTTCGGACCTGATCAACCGCCGCGGCCTGATCACCCCGCCGAAATTCCCGATCACCGAAGGCACCAGCCTCACGCCGTTCCTCAAGCGTGCGCTGCAATGCGACTTCGATTGCTACCTCACCGAACAGGTAATCCCGATGTGGCGCGCCCGCACCGACGGCGGCAGCCTGCTGCAACTGATCGATCAGGTCAGCTTGTACGCATTGAAGGATTACCTGCACGACAGCCCGAAAATCGCCGTCATGCACAACGCCGACGACGTGATCCTCGGCCCGGGCGACCTCGGTTTCCTGCGCCGCACCTTCGGCGATCGCCTGACCGTTTATCCGCTGGGCGGCCATTGCGGCAACCTTAACTACCGCGTCAACAGCGACGCCATGCTGGAGTTCTTCCGTGGCTAAATATCTCCTGCTGATTGCAGCGCTCCTCAGTGCAGGTATGGCCCAGGCCGACAACAGCAAAGCCAATGCACCGGTGGTCATCGACAGCGACGGTTTCAAGGAGCCGCTGTCCAAACTCAAGTTCAACCCGGGGCTGGATCAGCGCGAATTCGAGCGCTCGACCCTCAGCGCGCTGAACGTCTATGACCCGCTGGAAGAGTGGAACCGCCGCGTCTACCACTTCAACTACCGCTTCGACCAATGGGTGTTCCTGCCGGTGGTCGATGGCTATCGCTACATCACCCCGAGCTTCGTGCGCACCGGCGTGAGCAACTTCTTCAACAACATTGGCGACGTACCGAACCTGGTCAACAGCCTGTTGCAGTTCAAGGGCAAGCGCTCGATGGAAACCACCGCGCGCCTGCTGCTCAACACCACCATCGGCATCGCCGGGCTCTGGGATCCGGCCACCGCCATGGGCCTGCCGCGTCAGAACGAAGACTTCGGCCAGACCCTGGGCTTCTACGGCGTACCGGGCGGCGCTTACTTCGTGCTGCCGATTCTCGGCCCCTCGAACCTGCGCGATACCGCAGGTCTGGCTGTGGACTATACCGCCGAGTCCGCGATCAACTTCCTCAATGTCTCGGAAGTCAGCTCCAACCACCCGGAAGTCTGGGTACTGCGTGGCGTCGACAAGCGTTACCAGACCAGCTTCCGCTACGGTCAGCTGAACTCACCGTTCGAGTACGAGAAGGTGCGCTACGTCTACACCGAGTCGCGCAAGTTGCAGATCGCCGAGTAAAAACGCCGGCCACAAAAAAGGCCATTCGATGCGAATCGAATGGCCTTTTTGTTTGCCTCAGGATTTAGCCTTTCAGGGCTTTCCAGACTTTGCCGATCACGGACACGCCCGCCAGCACCACCGCACCCGCGATGATCCCCGCCACGCCGTTCAACAGCATCGGCACCACAAACCCGGCGCCACCGGCCGCTGCGCCGACGCTTTCGATCCAGTGATGCACCACCGGTACGCCGTGGGTCAGGATGCCGCCACCGACCAGGAACATCGCTGCGGTGCCGATTACCGACAGGCTTTTCATCATGTACGGCGCCGCACGCAGGATGCCGTTGCCGATACTTTTGGCCATCTGCCCAGGCTTCTGGGTCAGCCACAGACCGAGATCATCGAGTTTGACGATGCCGGCCACCAGACCGTAAACACCCACGGTCATGACAATGGCGATGCCCGACATCACGATCACTTGCTGGGTCAGCGAAGCATCGGCCACGGTGCCGAGGGTGATGGCGATGATTTCCGCCGAGAGGATGAAGTCGGTGCGGATCGCGCCCTTGATCTTGTCCTTCTCGTACGCCACCAGATCGGTTGCCGGATCAGCCACGGCCTCGACCAGTTGCGCATGCTCGACCTCGTCTTCGGCCTTGCTGTGCAGAAACTTGTGCGCGAGTTTTTCGAAACCTTCGAAACACAGGTAGGCGCCACCGACCATCAACAGCGGCGTCACCAGCCACGGCACGAAGGCACTGATCGCCAGCGCCGACGGCACCAGGATCAGTTTGTTGACGAACGAGCCCTTGGCCACCGCCCAGACCACCGGGATTTCCCGCTCCGCGCGTACGCCGGAGACTTGCTGGGCGTTGAGCGCCAAGTCGTCGCCGAGCACGCCGGCGGTCTTCTTGGCAGCCATTTTGGTCATCAACGCAACGTCGTCCAGAACGGTAGCGATGTCGTCGATCAGCACCAGCAAACTGCTTCCTGCCATGAATCATGTTTCCTTATGTGAATAATGCCGCGCAGCATACCGCGACTGTGGGCCACACGGGGCATTGTTGAGCGCCGCGCGAGGCCGGTGCTACCATGCGCAACCGCCAGAACAGGCAAGGAACCACCGGGTTTATGAGCACAATCCGCGAGCGCAACAAAGAACTGATCCTGCGTGCAGCCAGTGAAGAGTTTGCCGACAAGGGCTTCGCTGCGACCAAAACCAGCGACATCGCCGCCAAGGCAGGACTGCCCAAGCCCAACGTCTATTACTACTTCAAGTCCAAGGAAAACCTCTACCGCGAGGTGCTGGAAAGTATCATCGTGCCGATCCTGCAGGCCTCGACCCCGTTCAACCCGGACGGCGTACCGAGCGAAGTGCTGAGCGGCTACATCCGCTCGAAGATCCGCATCTCCCGCGACCTGCCCTTCGCCTCCAAGGTGTTCGCCAGCGAAATCATGCACGGCGCCCCGCACCTGAGCGCCGACCTGGTCGAGCAGCTCAACGGCCAGGCCAAGCACAACATCGACTGCATCCAGACCTGGATCGACCGCGGCCAGATCGCCCCGATCGACCCCAACCACCTGATGTTCAGCATCTGGGCCGCAACCCAGACCTACGCCGACTTCGACTGGCAGATCTCCGCCGTCACAGGCAAGGACAAGCTCGACGAAGCCGACTATGAAGCGGCAGCACAAACCATCATCCGGTTGGTGCTCAAGGGCTGCGAGCCGGACTGAAGACTCCGGCGACCTCATCGCTAGCAGGCTAGCTCCCACTCTCCTGTATCCGCAAACTCTCCTGTGGGAGCTAGCCTGCTAGCGATGAAGGCGACTCGATTTTGGCTTGAGCCCAAATGGCATCCCACAACGGATAGTCAGACAGCTTTTCCACCAGTCCAGCCCGCAATGGGTTAGCCACGACATACCGTGCCATTTTCACCAAGTCATCTTCTCGGCGCAGAGCCTGGTCATAAAACCCCTTTTGCCAAAGATTGATTTTTCCGCCATTGGACTGGTTCACGGCTTTGGTACTGAATGATTTAGTTCGTTGCATCAATTCACCGAGCGATCCCCTCTTCAGTTCAACGAGCCAGTGAAAGTGATCGGGCATAACCACCCAAGCCAGAGAGTTCACATGACCCTGTTTCTGCGCGCAGACAAACTGATTGGCCACTAACCTGCCCAAAGCAAAATCTCTGAAAAACGGTTTTCTCTGGCAAGTATTGGAAGTGAGCAAATAAATGCGATCAGGTTCGGCATAGCGGCCGATCCTTAGGCGGTGTGAAGCGGGTGAATTGGACATTGATGAGCCTCCTCCATGATTGCAGTCATGAAAAAAGCTAGCCCTGAAAAGGCTGGGGTGCGGTTCAGATCCTTATCAGGTTGTGTCTGCCAGGCAGCCATCGCGAGCAGGCTCGCTCCCACAGGGGCTTTAAGGTGGCCACAGAAATGTGTCTACCTGTGACCACCTGTAGCAGTAAGCCTGCTCGCGATGGCGTCAGTTCAATTGCCGCAAATCACGCAGCCACCCCCGCATCCGCCCGCAGGTCCAGGGCCTCTACGGCCTTGATTGCCACCTGCTCATCGATGTCCGACAGATCGCCGCTGATGCCAATCGCACCCAGCACGTTCCCCGCCTGATCACGAATCAACACACCACCCGGTGCCGGCACGACGCTGCCCTGCCCCATGCTGTTAAGTGCGGCGATGAACGCCGGGCGTTGTTGCGCGTCCAGCGCCAGCAGGCGTGAGCCCTTGCCCAGGGCGATGGCGCCCCAGGCTTTGCCGATGGCGATGTTCGGGCGCAGCAGGCTGGCGCCGTCTTCGCGTTGCAAGGTGACCAGATGGCCCCCGGTATCCAGTACCGCGATGGTCAGCGGCGCGGCGGAGATGGCCCGCCCTGCATTGATGGCTTCGTTGACCAGCTTGACTGCGACTTTCAAGGTTAAAGCGCTCATGGTGCCGTCCTCATTTTGTTATTGGGAAAGTCGTTGGGCTGCGCGTTTGTGCCGCAGCCCGATGCAACAAATAGAACACAATGAATTATTTTTTTGTATACAATAATTCTCGAAAAGCGCCTCATGCGACGAAAAGCCACAGCAGAACAGGCTTCCGACGAATGAAACAGGCGCTTGAGAAAATGGATTGACCTGCGCCGTCCGCCGTGAATACACTCTGCGCAAAGCCACTTGTATACAATTACAAAACGTAAAGAGGCACAAAACCATGAGCAAAATGAGAGCAATCGAAGCCGCCGTTCTGGTGATGCGCCGTGAAGGGGTTGATACCGCTTTTGGCATTCCAGGCGCTGCAATCAACCCGCTGTACTCCGCCCTGCAGAAAGTCGGTGGCATCGATCACGTCCTCGCTCGCCACGTTGAAGGCGCCTCGCACATGGCCGAGGGCTACACCCGCACCAAGGCCGGCAACATCGGCGTGTGCATCGGTACTTCCGGCCCGGCCGGTACCGACATGGTCACCGGTCTGTACAGCGCCTCCGCGGACTCGATCCCGATCCTCTGCATCACCGGGCAAGCACCCCGCGCCCGTATGCACAAGGAAGACTTCCAGGCCGTCGACATCACCAGCATCGTCAAGCCGGTGACCAAGTGGGCGACCACCGTTCTGGAGCCGGGCCAGGTGCCTTACGCCTTCCAGAAAGCCTTCTACGAAATGCGCTCCGGCCGTCCAGGCCCGGTGCTGATCGACCTGCCGTTCGACGTGCAGATGGCTGAAATCGAATTCGACATCGACGCTTACCAGCCACTGCCGCTGGCCAAGCCGAGCGCCACCCGCGTGCAAGTTGAAAAAGCGCTGGCCCTGCTCGATCAGGCCGAGCGTCCATTGCTGGTGGCCGGTGGCGGCATCATCAACGCCGACGCCAGCGAGCTGCTGGTCGAGTTCGCCGAGCTGACCGGCATTCCAGTGATCCCGACCCTGATGGGCTGGGGCACCATTCCTGACGATCACCCGCTGATGGTCGGCATGGTCGGTCTGCAGACTTCGCACCGTTACGGCAACGCCACGATGCTGAAATCCGACGTGGTACTGGGCGTCGGCAACCGTTGGGCCAACCGTCACACCGGCTCGGTCGACGTTTACACCGAAGGCCGCAAATTCATTCACGTCGACATCGAACCGACCCAGATCGGCCGCGTGTTCACCCCGGACCTGGGCATCGTTTCCGACGCCGCAGCCGCGCTGACCGTGTTCATCGAAGTCGCCCGTGAATGGCAAGCCGCCGGCAAGCTGAAAAACCGCTCTGCCTGGCTGCAAGACTGCCAGCAGCGCAAAGCCAGCCTGCATCGCAAGACCCACTTCGACAACGTGCCGGTCAAGCCGCAGCGCGTTTACGAAGAAATGAACCAGGTGTTCGGCAAGGACACCTGCTACGTCAGCACCATTGGTCTGTCGCAGATTGCCGGCGCGCAGTTCCTGCACGTCTACAAGCCGCGTCACTGGATCAACTGCGGCCAGGCCGGCCCGTTGGGCTGGACCATTCCGGCAGCGCTGGGCGTGGTGAAGGCCGATCCGAACCGTAAAGTCGTGGCCCTGTCGGGGGACTATGACTTCCAGTTCATGATCGAAGAGCTGGCGGTCGGCGCTCAGTTCAAACTGCCGTACATCCACGTCGTGGTGAACAACTCGTACCTGGGGCTGATCCGTCAGGCCCAGCGCGGGTTCGATATGGACTACTGCGTGCAGCTGTCCTTCGATAACCTGAACGCGCCGGAACTCAACGGTTATGGTGTCGACCACGTCGCAGTCGCCGAAGGCCTGGGCTGCAAGGCACTGCGTGTGTTCGAACCGGCTGACATCGCCCCTGCCCTGCGCAAGGCCGAACAGCTGATCGAAGAGTTCAAGGTGCCGGTGATCGTCGAGATCATTCTGGAGCGTGTGACCAACATCTCCATGGGGACCGAGATCAACGCCGTCAACGAATTCGAAGACCTGGCGCTGGTCGGCAACGATGCGCCTACGGCGATTTCGTTGCTCGATTGATTGCTTTTGCTTGATCGTTCCCACGCTCTGCGTGGGAATGCAGCCGGGGACGCTCCGCGTCCCAAAGCGGACGCAGAGCGTCCATAGAGGCATTCCCACGCAGAGCGTGGGAACGAGAATCTAGAACGGGAGACCACCATGCCGCGTTTCGCAGCCAACCTGTCCATGCTGTTCACCGAACAGGATTTCCTTGCCCGTTTCGACGCCGCCGCCAAGGCTGGCTTCAGCGGTGTCGAGTACCTGTTCCCGTACGATTTCAGCTCTGCCGAAATCAAGGCCAAACTCGACGCCAACGGTCTGACCCAAGTGCTGTTCAACCTGCCGGCCGGTGACTGGGCCAAGGGCGAGCGCGGTATCGCGTGCCTGCCGGACCGGGTCGAAGAGTTCCGTGCCGGGGTCGATCTGGCCATCGCTTACGCGCAGGTTCTGGGCAACACCCAGGTCAACTGCCTGGCCGGTATCCGTCCGCAGGGCGTGGACGATGCCACCGTTGAAAAGACCTTCGTCGCCAACCTCAAGTACGCCGCCGACAAGTTGCAAGCCGTCGGTATCAAACTGGTGATGGAAGCGATCAACACCCGCGACATCCCGGGCTTCTACCTGAACAACACGGCGCAGGCCCTGTCGATTCGCGAGCAGGTCGGCAGCGCCAATCTGTTCCTGCAATACGACATCTATCACATGCAAATCATGGAAGGCGATCTGGCCCGTACCCTGCAATCGCACCTGGCCGAGATCAACCATGTGCAGCTGGCCGACAACCCGGGCCGCAACGAGCCGGGCACTGGCGAGATCAACTACCGCTTCCTGTTCGAACACCTTGATCGCATCGGTTATCAGGGCTGGGTCGGCTGCGAGTACAAACCGCTGACCACCACTGAAGCAGGCCTCGGCTGGCTGAAGACCCACAACGCGATTTAAGAACAATGCAAAACCCTGTGGGAGCGAGCCTGCTCCCGAATGCGGTGGTTCAGTCAACACGGATATTGAGTGTTCCACCGCATTCGTGAGCAAGCTCACTCCCACAAAGAGCTGACCCTTATTTGCTTGAGCAAGACAAAAACAAGAGGATTTTCTCATGGCTAAAATCGGATTCATCGGCACCGGCATCATGGGCCACCCAATGGCGGCGAACCTGCAGAAAGCCGGTCACAGCCTGTTCCTGTCGGCGCACCACGACGCTGCCCCTGCCGACCTGGTCGCCGCTGGCGCCGTCGCTCTGGCCAACCCACGCGAAGTGGCCCAGGAAGCCGAATTCATCATCGTCATGGTGCCGGATACCCCGCAGGTCGATGACGTGCTGTTCCGCGCCGACGGCGTCGCTGCCGGCATCGGCAAAGGCAAGGTCGTGATCGACATGAGCTCGATCTCGCCGACCGCCACCAAGGCCTTCGCCGCGAAGATCAACGAGAAAGGCGCGCAATACCTCGACGCCCCGGTGTCCGGCGGTGAAGTCGGTGCCAAGGCCGCGACCCTGAGCATCATGGTCGGTGGCGACGCCGATGCCTTCGAACGCGCACTGCCGCTGTTCCAGGCCATGGGCAAGAACATCACCCTGGTCGGTGGCAATGGCGACGGTCAGACCGCCAAGGTGGCGAACCAGATCATCGTTGCGTTGAACATCCAGGCCGTGGCCGAAGCCCTGCTGTTCGCTTCGAAAAACGGTGCCGATCCGGCCAAGGTGCGTGAAGCGCTGATGGGCGGTTTCGCCTCCTCGAAGATCCTCGAAGTGCACGGCGAGCGCATGATCAAAGGCACCTTCGATCCGGGCTTCCGCATCAGCCTGCACCAGAAGGACCTGAACCTGGCCCTGCAAGGCGCCAAGGAGCTGAACATCAACCTGCCGAACACCGCCAATGCCCAGCAAGTGTTCAGCACCTGCGCGGCCATCGGTGGCAGCAACTGGGACCACTCGGCACTGATCAAGGGCCTGGAACACATGGCCAACTTCTCGATTCGCGACAAGAAGTAAGCCCTGCCCCAACCTGCATCAAACCTGTGGGAGCCAGCCTGCTGGCGATGGAATCGACGCGGAGTGTCTGCCAGACCTCAGCGCCTGAATCGCTAGCAGGCTAGCTCCCACAGGGTTCCGAGTTGCCCTTTCGAATAACAAGAATTCCGGGAGCCCGCCATGTCGGTCGATCCGCAACAACTGCTGCGCGAGCTGTTTGCCACAGCCATCGACGCGGCCCATCCGAACCAGGTCCTCGAAGCTCATCTGCCGGCTGATCGCACAGGTCGCGTGATCGTCATCGGCGCCGGCAAGGCTGCCGCTGCCATGGCGCAAGTGGTCGAGCGCTGCTGGGAAGGTGAAGTCTCGGGCCTTGTGGTGACCCGCTACGGTCACGGCGCCCCGTGCGAAAAAATCGAAGTGGTCGAAGCCGCGCACCCGGTGCCGGACGCTGCCGGTCTGGCCGTGGCCAAACGCGTGCTGGAACTGGTCAGCAACCTGACCGAAGACGACCGCGTGATTTTCCTGTTGTCCGGTGGTGGTTCTGCCCTGCTGGCGTTGCCGGCCGAAGGCATCACCTTGGCCGACAAGCAGTCGATCAACAAAGCCCTGCTCAAATCCGGCGCGACCATCGGCGAGATGAACTGTGTGCGCAAGCACCTCTCGGCGATCAAGGGCGGACGCCTGGGCAAGGCCTGCTGGCCAGCGACTGTTTATACCTACGCGATTTCCGATGTACCGGGCGACCTCGCCACAGTCATCGCCTCCGGTCCGACCGTGGCCGACCCGAGCACCAGCGCTGAAGCGCTGGCGATCATCAAACGTTACGGCATCGAGATTCCGGCCTCCGTGCGCACCTGGCTGCAAAGCCCGGAATCGGAAACCGTCAAACCCGGTGATCCGAGCCTGGTCCGCAGTCACTTCCAATTGATCGCCCGCCCTCAGCAATCGCTGGATGCCGCGGCAGTGAAATGCCGTCAGGCCGGTTTCAGCACGCTGATCCTCGGCGACCTGGAAGGCGAATCCCGCGAAGTGGCGAAAGTCCACGCCGGCATCGCGCGCCAGATCATCCATCACGGCCAGCCACTGGCGGCGCCGTGCGTGATTCTCTCCGGCGGCGAAACCACGGTGACCGTGCGCGGCAATGGCCGTGGCGGACGCAACGCCGAATTCCTCCTCAGCCTCACCGACAGCCTGAAGGGCCAGCCCGGCGTTTATGCGCTGGCCGGTGACACCGACGGCATCGACGGCTCGGAAGACAACGCCGGCGCAATCATGACCCCGGACAGCTACGCCCGCGCCGCCGCCCTGGGTCTGAGCGCCAGCGATGAGCTGGATAACAACAACGGCTATGGCTACTTCGAGGCGCTCGATGCGCTGATCGTCACCGAGCCGACTCGCACCAACGTCAACGACTTCCGCGCCATCCTGATCCTCGAGAGCTCTAAATCATGACGCCTGATAAAAAGGTCAAAATCCTCGCCACCCTCGGGCCTGCCGTCGACGGCATCGAAGACATCCGCGAGCTGGTCGAGGCCGGGGTCAATATCTTCCGCCTCAACTTCAGTCACGGCGATCACGCCGACCACGCCAAGCGCTATCAGTGGATCCGCGAAGTCGAGCGCCAGCTCAACTACCCGCTCGGGATCCTGATGGACCTGCAAGGGCCGAAACTGCGGGTCGGCAAGTTCGCTGACGGCAAGGTTCAGTTGCATCGCGGTCAGGCGTTCCGCCTCGATCTGGATGCAACACCGGGCGACGAACGCCGGGTAAACCTGCCGCATCCGGAGATCATCGCCGCGCTGGAAGCCGGAATGGATCTGCTGCTGGATGACGGCAAACTGCGTCTGCGGGTCGTCACCAAATACACCGACGCGATCGACACCACCGTGCTCAATGGCGGCGAACTGTCGGATCGCAAAGGCGTGAACGTGCCGCAAGCGGTACTCGACCTGAGCCCGCTGACCACCAAGGATCGCCGCGACCTGAGCTTCGGTCTGGAACTGGGTGTGGACTGGGTCGCGCTGTCGTTCGTGCAACGTCCGCAAGACATCATCGAGGCCCGCGAACTGATCGGCGACAAGGCGTTCCTGATGGCGAAGATCGAGAAGCCGTCGGCCGTGGAGCAACTGCGCGAGATCGCCGAACTGAGCGACGCGATCATGGTGGCTCGTGGCGACCTGGGCGTGGAAGTGCCGGCCGAGAGCGTGCCGCAGATCCAGAAAAACATCATCACTACCTGCCGCCAGCTCGGCAAACCGGTGGTGGTGGCGACGCAGATGCTCGAGTCGATGCGCTTCTCGCCTGCCCCGACCCGCGCCGAAGTCACCGACGTCGCCAACGCTGTGGCCGAAGGCGCCGACGCGGTGATGCTGTCGGCTGAAACCGCGTCCGGCGAGTACCCGCTGGAAGCCGTGCAGATGATGAGCAAGATCATCCGTCAGGTTGAAAACGGCCCGGACTATCAAACTCAGCTCGACGTCAGCCGCCCGAAAGCCGAAGCGACGGTGTCCGACGCGATCAGCTGCGCGATCCGCCGCATCAGCAACGTGCTGCCGGTGGCGGTGCTGGTCAATTACAGCGAGTCCGGTGCATCGAGTCTGCGTGCCGCGCGGGAGCGGCCGAAAGCGCCGATCCTCAACCTGACGCCGAACCTGCAGACCGCGCGCCGGTTGAGCGTGGCGTGGGGCATTCACTCGGTGGTCAATGATCGCCTGCGTCAAGTGGATGAGGTGTGCTCGACCGCGCTGGAAATCGCTCAGGCTCAAGGAATGGCCGAGCGTGGCGATACGTTGCTGATCACCGCGGGTGTGCCGTTCGGGCAGCCGGGATCGACTAATTCGCTGCGGATCGAAACATTGATTTAAGCAACACCTGTGTGGCGAGGGAGCGTGCTCCCGTCGCTCGGCATGACGGTTTCCACAAGAGACACCGCATTCACCGGGCACGAGCTCCCTCGCCACCGCTTCACGCAAGACCTTTTGATTTTCCTACTGCCCAGATTCTCCAGACATGCCTGCCAATCATTTCAACACCCACTGCCCTGACTGGGCCGAGGCTTTGCTCAACGGCTTCAGTCAAATCTTCCTCCAGCGTCATCCGCTGTGTGGACTCCTGTGCCTTCTGGCCATTTTATTCACCGCGCCGGTGTTGTTTGCCGGCGCGCTATTGGGCGCGGTCGCAGGTTTGCTCACTGCGCAACGGCGCAACTACGCCAAGGCTGATCGCCAGGCCGGACTGTTCAGCTACAACGGCGTGCTGGTCGGCCTGTTGCTGAGCCTGTATTTCCCCTGGTCGCCGATGCTGCCGCCTCTGATTCTGGCGGCCGGTGGTCTGAGCGCGATGATCACGCAGCAATGGCTCAAGCGCGCGCGCCTCATAGAATACCTGCCCGCCTACACCGCGCCGTTCGTGCTGCTGAGCTGGGTGTTCCTGTGTTTCGCCGAGCCTTCGACGCCGGCTCCGGCGCTTGAACTGAATACCGTGAACCTGCTCGGTGCCGCCCTGAAAGGCTTCGGTCAGGTGATGTTCCTCGACCATCCGTTGGCCGGTGGATTGATCGCCGCCGGTTTGCTGATTGCCGATCGCCGGGCCTTGGCCTGGGCGCTGCTGGCTTCGGCGATCGGTCTGGGTTCCAGCCTGTTGCACCACGACAGCCAGGTCGCGCTGTTGGGTCTTGGCGGCTACAACACCGTCCTCGCCGCCCTCGCCTTCAGTGCGCAGCGCCAGCAACCTTGGCTGCCGCTGTTCGGCATCGGCCTGGCGCTGCTGCTGACGCCGCTGTTCAGTGCCCTGGGTCTGGCGACCCTCACGGCACCGTTCATTCTTGCCTGCTGGCTGCTGCGTACCGGCATTCGCCTGATGCGCCAACCGGAGATCAACGTCGCGCCTTGCGCTAACGGGGAGAATCAACCTAGGCTGCGCTGATTGATGGCCAAGGCGATATGCATGAACGGCAACAACACATGGCGTGATCGCCTGTACGTGATCATTTTCCAGACCGATACGGTGGCCGGCCGCCGTTTCGACAAGACCCTGCTGCTGATCATTCTCGCCAGTCTGGTGATCGTGATCCTCGACAGCATCGATGAAGTCCACCAGAACTACGCCAATGTGCTGGCGTACATCGAATGGGGCTTCACGATCATCTTCCTCGGCGAGTACCTGCTGCGCCTGTACTGCTCGCCCAAGCCTTTGCGCTACGCCTTCAGTTTCTATGGGCTGGTGGACCTGCTGGCGATCGTGCCCGGCATCCTCGCGCTGTATTACAGCGACGCCCAATACCTGTTGATCATCCGGGTTATCCGGATGCTGCGGATCTTCCGTGTACTCAAACTCGGGCCGTACCTGAAACAGGCGCATTACCTGCTCGATGCCCTGCGCGGCAGCAAGCAGAAAATCCTCGTGTTCCTGCTCAGCGTCTGCACTCTGGTCACAGTGTTCGGCACCCTGATGTACGTGGTCGAAGGCCCGGAGCATGGCTTCACCAGCATTCCCAAAGGCATCTATTGGGCTATCGTGACGCTGACCACCGTGGGTTACGGCGACATCGTGCCGAGGACCGTACTGGGACAGGTGATTTCGTCGCTTGTGATGGTCACCGGTTATTCGATCATCGCCGTGCCGACCGGGATTTTCACCGCTGAACTGGCCACCGCCATGCGCGGCGGTCAGCTGCAACACGACTGCCCCGTGTGCAAGAAAAGCAGCCATGAACAGGAAGCGTCGTTCTGCTCCCGTTGCGGCAATGCGCTGTTCAAGAAAATGGAATAAGCAAAGTTCTTTTTAATCTTTAAACGACTATGCACGCCCCGCTATAGTCGCTGGCAAATGGCCTCATCTTTGTAAAAAAACACCCCCACAGAACAAGGAATGCGCAGTGAAAAAACTCTTTGGCGCCTCACTTCTCGCCGCTGGTCTTGCCTTCGGCAGCGTGGCTCAGGCCGCACCGACCCTGCTCAACGTTTCCTATGACGTGATGCGCGATTTCTACAAGGACTACAACGCTGCGTTCCAGAAACACTGGCAAGCCGAGCACAAGGAAGACATCACCGTACAGATGTCTTTCGGCGGTTCGAGCAAGCAAGCCCGTTCGGTCATCGACGGTCTGCCGGCTGACGTCATCACCATGAACATGGCCACCGACATCAACGCCCTGGCCGACAACGGTCAACTGGTGCCGAAAGACTGGGTCACCCGTCTGCCGAACAACAGCGCGCCGTTCACCTCGGCCACCGTGTTCATCGTGCGCAAGGGCAACCCGAAAGCCCTGAAAGACTGGCCGGACCTGCTCAAGGATGGCGTGCAAGTGATCGTGCCCAACCCGAAAACCTCGGGTAACGGCCGCTACACCTACCTGTCGGCCTGGGGTTACGTGCTGAAAAACGGCGGTGACGAGAACAAGGCGAAAGACTTCGTCGGCAAGCTGTTCAAACAGGCACCTGTGCTGGACACCGGTGGCCGCGCCGCCACCACCACGTTCATGACCAACCAGATCGGCGACGTGCTGGTGACCTTCGAAAACGAAGCCGAAATGATCGCCCGCGAGTTCGGCCGCGACCAGTTCGAAGTCATCTACCCAAGCGTCTCCGCCGAAGCCGAGCCGCCGGTGTCGGTGGTCGACAAAGTGGTCGAGAAGAAAGGCTCCCGCGCCGCTGCCGAGGAATACCTGAAGTTCCTGTGGTCGCCGCAAGGTCAGGAAATCGCGGCCGCCAACTACCTGCGCCCACGTGACCCGGCGGTACTGGCCAAGTACACCGACCGCTTCCCGAAAGTCGACTTCCTGTCGGTCGAGAAGACCTTCGGCGACTGGCGCACCGTGCAGAAGACCCACTTCAACGATGGCGGGATCTTCGACCAGATCTACTCCGGCCAGTAAGGCTTGAGCTGAAATGAAAAAGGCGACCTGCAGAGGTCGCCTTTTTTGTGTGCGGCTACATGGGCGGCTTGACGCCATCCTTGCCCGCCGAGATCGATTGCGCGGTCAGCGTGCCGTCCACGCTCTGGGTCACGAAGGTAACGATCTTCACCCCGACTTTGAGCAGGCTGCGATCGCCCGGGGTCAGGTTGACGATCGGCACGTCCTCCGGCACCAGGATCTTCTGCTGGCCGCCCTTGTAGTTGACGGTCAGCACCCGGCCGTTGCTCACCACCAAATCGCCGACGCTGCCGTTGGTCATGCTGCTGCCCTTGGTCAGGTCGAACGGCCGATGGCCGTCGCCGCTGCCGGCCAGCTCCGGCGGGAAGACATGAACCTCCAGCGCCTTGAGCGTGCCATCCTCCTGGGGAATGGCGGCCGAACCGATGTAGCTGCCGGGCTTGATGTCTTCGATATTGGCCAGGGTGACCGCGCGGACCTTGGTGTCCGGGGTCAATTGGATCACGACGTTTTCACCGCTGTTGACGTGAACCTTGAGCGAGTCGGCACTGACCCCGGTGATCTCGCCGCGCACACCCATGCGCATGCCGGGCGCTTCGGCGGCCTGCACAGCAGTGGCGCCGAGCAGACTGATCAGGGCAATCGTTGTGGTGTGGCGAAGCAACTGACGAAACATCGCAATCCTCCGTTGATGAACGCTGAAACCCGGTCACAACATAAGCACGCTATCGAACAAGATGTAAGTGAATGTATCATCGACGCTCAACGGTCGGACGCAAGGTTCGCCGATGAACAATGGATTGTTCGGCGCCACCTGTTCCGCAACGGAATAACTGATATCGATCAGAAGCCTCTACTGCCGGCTCGGCCCGTCCCTTAGCCTCACCGCATTCCTTTTCGCTGGATCGAGAAACCCTATGACCGCCACAACTCACGCAATGACCCGAGGCATGGTGCTGCTGTTCGCTTTCTGCTGCGGCGCCATCGTTGCCAACATCTACTACGCCCAGCCGATCATCGGCCTGATCGCGCCGGACATCGGCCTGAGCGACACCATGGCCAGCTTCATCGTGTCGCTGACCCAGATCGGCTATGCGCTGGGCCTGTTCTTCCTGGTGCCGCTGGCGGATCTGCTGGAAAACCGCCGCCTGATGATCATCACCACCGTGGTGGCGATTGCCAGCCTGCTCGGCGCGGCGTTTACCGATCAACCGAATGTATTCCTGCTGATTTCGTTGCTGGTGGGTTTCAGCTCGGTGTCGGTGCAGGTGCTGATCCCATTGGCGGCGCACCTTGCGCCGGAAGAATCCCGTGGACGGGTGGTCGGCGGGATCATGGGCGGTCTGCTGCTGGGGATTCTGCTGGCGCGTCCGGTGTCGAGCGTGGTCGCCGACCATCTCGGCTGGCGGGCGATGTTCATGATCGCGGCAGCCTTGATGGCGGCGATCAGCGTGGTATTGGCGCTGACCGTGCCCAAGCGCCAGCCGGATCACAGTGCCTCTTACGGCCAGTTGCTGGGTTCGTTGTGGACGCTGCTGCGCAAACAACCGGTGCTGCGTCAGCGAGCGTTTTACCAGGCCTGCATGTTCGCCACGTTCAGCCTGTTCTGGACCGCCGTGCCGCTGGAACTGGCGCGCAACCATGGCCTGTCCCAGAGTGAAATCGCAATCTTCGCCCTGGTCGGCGCCATCGGTGCCATCGCCGCGCCGATCAGCGGACGCCTGGCCGACGCCGGCCACACCCGCATCGCCTCGCTGCTGGCCATGCTGTTCGCCAGCCTGAGTTTCCTGCCCGCCTTCATCCACCCGGCCTACAGCGTGATCGGCCTGGCCGTGACCGGCGTGGTGCTCGACTTCTGCGTACAGATGAACATGGTGCTTGGCCAGCGCGCGGTCTACTCCCTCGACGCCAAAAGCCGCGGCCGCCTCAACGCGCTGTACATGACCAGCATCTTCGTCGGCGGCGCCTTCGGCTCCTCGGTGGCCAGTGCGGTGTACGAGCATGGCGGCTGGTTGTGGATCGTGATTGTTGGCAGCGCGTTCCCGCTGCTGGCGCTGGTGCGGTTTTTGAGTGCTTCGCAGAAGCCTGTTCTGGCAACGGCCTAGAATCTGAAAGCACTGTCGGATCACTGATCCGACAGTGCTCGAGGCTCAATGCCGGACCAGCTTTTCCATGGCGGCATCCGCCAGGAAAGAGGAACGGCTTTTGACGTTGTGCTCACGCACGTAGCGGTCGATCCGCTGGATGACATAGCCTGGCAACGTCACATTGACCTTTTCGGTCTTGCCCATGTACGGCGAGATGTCCAGCTCGAGCATGCCCCAACCCATGTCCGCGAACTCCGGGTTGTTGCGATGTGCAGCCGCAGAAGTCGGCATCGGAATCGAATCACCATCCGCCGCGATCTCCTGCAGCATGATGTGGGCAATCTCGACAGCCGCGTTGTAGGCATCCTCAAACGTATCCCCGGCCGTTATCGCGCCGGGAATATCGGGGATCTGAATCCCGATGGCTGTATTCTCGTCACCCCACTCGATGCAGATTGGGTATTGCATTGTGAAATTGCCTCGCCCATTAAAGTAACTCTAGAGATACCTTTAGTAGCCTGCGGAAGGTTGTGACACAACGTTGGTTGTTTTGCAGGATGTTTTGACCACCTGTCGGCGGTGTTTCCTATGGGTAGGCTGGCCAGTGTCAAGGCGCGGGCGTTCGTTGAATATGTGCAGGGTTGTTGGCGAAAAAACCATAAAACTCCATACTCGTTTCGTTTATTGCGATTTTTGCTTATTTCGAATAACGTTCCGGCATTCCTCATTTCCAAAACCGGACTCGCCATGTCGACCGTTGTTCATCCCTCCATCAGCCTCCCCGTAGAACGCGAAGTAAAAGCCGCCATTGAAGGGCAGCGTGCCCTGGCGGCTTACCTCGCGACCCATTTCGAGACTCAGCACATCCAGATTTTCGACGAGCAGAACGAAGCTCATCGCGTCGAACTGCCCACCTCGGCCCTGCGCTTGCTGATCGACATTCTGGCGGAACTGGCAGCCGGCAACGCGGTGCAGGTCGTACCGGTGCATGCCGAATTGACGACCCAGGAAGCCGCCGACCTCCTCAACGTCTCACGTCCACACCTCATAAAACTGCTGGAAAGCGGCGAGTTGTCCTACCACAAAACAGGCAAGCACCGACGTGTGCGTTTTGCCGATCTGATGGACTATAAGACCCGGCGCACCACCGCCAGCGAGCAGGCAATGGCGCTTCTCGCAGAGCAGGCTCAGGCGTTAAGGACAGGATACGAGTGAGGCATTCCTCTTTTACTGCTTTGTACGGATCTACTGCAACGACAAGGCCTGATTAAATCGGTCCAGGCACTCAGCAGTTATCACGCGATCCTTTAAAAACTCATCACCCCCAGACAGCAAAACGGCGATCCTGAGATCGCCGTTTTTCATTACTCCCCGAACTGCTTGCCCAGTCCCGCCGGTACGCCGTGGATGTTGGTTTCTTCCCACGGGCCGTTGGGGCTGATCGAGCGGCTCCAGCCGTTGTTCCAGCGGTAGTAGGTGCGCTGGCGGTAGAAGGTGTTGGTCTGGTCGTCGAGCACGTACACGCCCAGTTTCTGGTCCCAGTGGCTGTTGCCGCCCGGTGGCGGGGCGAAGCTGGCGGAGGTGCGCGGGACGGGTTTGGCGGGTTTGGCCGGGATGCCCGGTTTGCTCGGCGTCGGGGTGGTGGACGGGGTCGGGCTGGGTTGTGACGGCGGGATCGGCGGCAGCCGTGTGGTGGGCTCCGGTCGTTGCACCGCACATGCGCTCAAGCCCAGGGCCAGTGTGAGGACTGTGATTCGGGCGATGGCGTTCATGGCGGTGCTTTCCTGTTGGTTCCGGCTATTTGTCCGGGCTGTCGATGGTCAGTGTCTGCGGCGTGGTGGTGCTGCTGGCCAGAGGCCCGCTGCGACCGACCCACTCACCGGCGGTCGGTTGACCGGCACGGGAGATGCGCGCAACCAGTTGGACTTCGGGGAAGTTCGACAGTTTCAATTGCGGCATCATCGCGTCGGCATCGCCCAGTTCGACGGTCACCGGCAGATCGGCGACGGTCAGGCGCTTGGCTGCCAGCGGTGCCGGTGGGCCCGAGGTAGCGCGGGCAAAAATGAACACGCTGTCACCCGGTTGCACCTTGGCTTTGAGCTCGCTGGCCAGATCCACACGCACTTTCAACAACGCCGCCGCTTTCGCCGCCGGTGCCTGGGCGACCTTGCCGCCGCTGGCTTGCAGTTTCTCGGTGGCGCGGGTGATGCCGCCTTGCAGAGCCTCGCGGGATTTGTCCTGCGGCGGCAGTTGCGCCAGCAGACGGTTCCAGTAGTCGATGGCTTCCTGATAACGCTCGCCTTCAAACGCGGCGATGCCCAACAGGCCGAGGCTGGTGACTTCTTTCGGATCGGCTTTCAGCGCTTCATCGGTCAGGGCCTGAACCTTGTCCGACCATTTTTTGTTGTCGGCAAAGTACTGGGCCTGCGCCCACTGACCGAGCAGTTCCGGCTGACGACCGGCGAGATTGACCGCGCGTTCGAACATCTTCGCCGCGTCCGCCGGGCGATCCTGAGCCATGTAGGTACGACCGAGGAAATACACGCCTTCAGCCGAATCCGGTTGCGCAGCCACGGCGCGCTCCAGACGCTGAGTCATTTCTTCCATCGACTGTGGCGCCTGGGCGAATTCCCGGGTCAGTTCAACCTTGTCGCTCGCGCCAAAGTGCAGGTATAGACCGAGACCCAACACCGGCACCAGCACGGCTGCCAGCAGCGGCAACGGCTTGCCCAAACGCGAAACCCGCGCCGGCGCCACACCTTCAGTGTCGGCAAGCAACTCACGGGCTGCTTCGGCACGGCCGCTGTCCATTTGCGCAGCGTCGAGCACGCCTTCGGCCTGCTGCGATTGCAGTTCGGCGACGCGTTCCTGATACAGCGCGACGTTGAGAGCGGTTCGATCCTCTTCACGCTGGGCGCGACGCTCACGCAGGACGGGGATCAGCAGAAAACTCAGGGCGACCAGAAGCAACAGCCCTGCAGCAAGCCAGAAATCAATCATTCTTGGTTTTTATCCAACAGTTGGTCGAGGCGCTGACGTTCTTCAGGAGACAGCGTTTGCGGCGTCTCGGCGCGCTGCCCGCGACGGCGGCGGACGATCACCGCGATCACCACGAAGCCACCCAGCAACAGGCCGGCCGGGCCGAACCATAGCAAAGCGGTCTTGGCATTGAGCGCCGGTTTGTAGCGGACGAAATCACCGTAGCGGTCGACCATGAAGTCGATAATCTGCTGATTGTCCTTGCCCTCGCCGAGCATGCGGAAAATCTCTTTGCGCAGGTCGGCGGCAATCGGCGCGTTGGAGTCGGCAATGTCCTGGTTCTGGCACTTGGGGCAGCGCAGTTCCTTGGTCAGTTCGCGAAAACGTTCGCGATCGCCTTCTTTGGCGAACTCGTAAGTATCGATGGCGGCGTGGGCCACACCGGCCAGGCTCAAGCCCAGCACCATGGCAGCTAAAAAGCGCTTCATGGCTTGGCCTCGTCGACCAGCGCCTGATACTTGGCCGCCAGTTTTTCCCGCCAGACCTGCTCGTCGATCACCCCGACGTACTTGTCGCGGATGATGCCCTTGGCGTCGATGAAGAAGGTTTCCGGCGCACCGTAGACACCGAGGTTCAGGCCCAGCGAGCCTTCGTCGTCGCGGATGTCCAGTTGATACGGATTGTGGAACTCGGCCAGCCACTTCAACGCATCGGCGTTGGTGTCCTTGTAGTTGATCCCGTAGATCACCACCCCGCGCTCGGCGAGTTTGTTCAGCACCGGGTGCTCGACCCGGCAGGAAATGCACCAGGTGCCCCAGACGTTGACCAGTGCCGGTTTGCCGAGAATGTCGGCCTTGGTCAGGGTCTTGTCGCCCTGCACCGCCGGCAGCGAAAACTCCGGGAACGGCTTGTTGATCATCGCCGACGGCAGCTCCGCCGGATCCAGATACAGACCGCGATAAAGGAATACGGCCACCAGCAGGAAAATCGCCAATGGCACCAGCATCAACCAACGTCTCATGCAGCGGCTCCTTCCATGCCCAGCGCTTCACGCACGCGGGCTTTGACCTTGACCCGATAACGCCGATCCAGCGCCGCCAGCAGACCACCGAAACCGGTCAGCAGGCCGCCGAACCAGATCCAGCGCACGAACGGTTTCACATGCACCCGCACTGCCCAGGCGCCATCACCCAGCGGTTCACCCAAGGCGACGTAGAGGTCGCGGGTGAAACCGGCGTCGATCCCGGCCTCGGTCATCACCGAGTTCTGCACGGTGTACAGGCGCTTTTCCGGGTGCAGCACGCTGACTTCCTGACCGTTGCGGATCACCCGGACGGTGCCCTTGTCGGAGGTGAAGTTCGGGCCTTCGAAGTGCTTGGCACCCTCGAACACGAACTGATAACCGGCCAGATCCATCGACTCGCCCGGCGCCAGGCGCAGGTCACGTTCGGCACTGTTCTGGCTCGACAACACCACGCCCAGCGCGCAGACGGCGATGCCCAGATGCGCGATCTGCATGCCCCAGTAACTGCGGGTCAGGGTCGGCAGGCCTTTGATCAGGCCTTTGTGACGAGTCTTGTCGAAGATGTCGCGCACACCGGCCAGCAACACCCAGGCCGCGAGCAGGAATGTCGCGATCACCGCCCAGTTGAAATCGCCGTAAGCGACGCCGGCCACCACCGCCAGCGCAACACTGCCCAGCAGCACCGGAGTGAGCATGCTGGCCAGCCATTTCACCGGGGTGTCTTTCCAGCGCACGATCACACCGACCGCCATCACCAGCATCAACAGCGCCATCAACGGAATGAACAGCGCGTTGAAGTACGGCGGGCCGACCGACAGCTTGGCGCCGCTGATCGCATCAAGAATCAACGGATACAGGGTGCCGAGCAGGATCATCGACGCGGCCACCACCAGCACCAGGTTGTTGCCCAGCAGCAGGGTTTCCCGTGACCACAGGTTGAAGCCGACCTGGCTCTTGACCACTGGCGCACGCAGCGCGAACAGGGTCAGCGAACCACCGACGACAAACAGCAGGAAGATCAGGATAAACACGCCGCGCTCAGGATCCGAGGCAAACGCGTGCACCGAGGTCAGCACGCCGGAACGCACGAGGAAGGTGCCGAGCAGGCTCAGGGAGAACGCGGCAATTGCCAGCAACACCGTCCAGCTCTTGAACACGCCGCGTTTCTCGGTGACCGCCAGCGAGTGAATCAGCGCCGTGCCCACCAGCCATGGCATGAACGAGGCGTTTTCCACCGGGTCCCAGAACCACCAGCCGCCCCAGCCGAGTTCGTAGTAAGCCCACCACGAACCGAGGGTGATACCGATGCCGAGGAAGGCCCACGCGACGATGGTCCACGGACGCGACCAGCGTGCCCACGCCGCATCGAGACGACCGCCGAGCAGTGCGGCGATGGCGAACGCGAAGGCCACGGAGAAACCGACGTAGCCCATGTAGAGCATCGGCGGATGCACGATCAGACCGATGTCCTGCAGCAACGGATTGAGGTCACGACCGTCGGCCGGGATCTGCGGCAGGATCCGCGAAAACGGGTTCGAGGTGAGGATCAGGAACAACAGGAAACCGGTGCTGATCATGCCCATCACTGCCAGCACGCGAGCGAGCATCACTTGCGGCAACTGCCGCGAGAACACCGACACCGCGAAGGTCCAGCCGCCGAGGATCAACGCCCACAGCAGCAGCGACCCTTCGTGGGCGCCCCACACGGCGCTGAACTTGTAGTACCACGGCAGCGCGCTGTTGGAGTTCATCGCGACGTAAGCCACGGAGAAATCGTCGGTCATGAACGCATAGGTCAGGCAACCGAAGGCGAACAGCAGAAATGCGAACTGCCCCCACGCCGCCGGCTGCGCCAGGCCCATCCACAGACGGTCGCCGCGCCAGGCACCGAGCAACGGCACCACGGCCTGCACCAGCGCGAAACACAGCGCCAGAATCATGGCCAGATGGCCGAGCTCGGGAATGAAAATGCTGGATGTCATCGATCAACCCTCCTTCGCAGGGGTTGGTGCGGATTGGCCGCTGTCCTTCAGGGCTTTGGTCACTTCCGGCGGCATGTATTTCTCGTCGTGTTTGGCCAGTACTTCATCGGCGACCACCACGCCATCGGCGTTGAGCTTGCCGAGCGCGACGATGCCCTGCCCTTCGCGGAACAAGTCCGGCAGGATCCCGCGATAGGTGATGGTCACGGATTTGTTGAAGTCGGTGACCACGAATTTGACGTCCAGCGAATCCGTCGAGCGCTGCAGCGAGCCCTTCTCGACCATGCCGCCGGCGCGGATGCGGGTGTCCTGCGGCGCTTCGCCGTTGGCGATCTGGGTCGGGGTGTAAAACAGGTTGATGTTCTGCTGCAGGGCGCTCAAAGCCAGGCCGACGGCAGCGCCGACCCCGACCAGAATTGCCAGGATGATGATCAGACGCTTTTTACGCAGCGGATTCACTTGCCGTTCTCCCGGCGCAGACGACGCGCCTCTTGTTGCAGATAACGCTTGCGGGCCGCGATCGGCGCCACCACGTTGAGGATCAGTACCGCCAGACAGATGCCGTAGGCCGACCAGACATACAGGCCGTGATGGCCCATGGCGAGGAAGTCGCCGAATGACGCGAAACTCATCGAGCGGCCTCCAGGCTGTTCTGCACTTCTTCTTTCACCCAACTGGCGCGGGCTTCGCGCTTGAGCACTTCAAGGCGCATGCGCAGCAACAGCACGGCGCCGAAGAAACAGTAGAAACCCAGCACCGTCAGCAGCAGCGGCAGCCACATCTCGACGGGCATCGCCGGTTTTTCGGTGAGGGTGAAAGTCGCGCCCTGGTGCAGGGTGTTCCACCACTCCACCGAGTATTTGATGATCGGAATGTTGATCACACCGACGATGGCCAGCACCGCGCAGGCCTTGGCGGCGCTGTCGCGGTTGCTGATGGCGTTGCCCAGCGCGATCACGCCGAAATACAGGAACAGCAGAATCAGCATCGAGGTCAGCCGCGCGTCCCAAACCCACCACGAACCCCAGGTCGGCTTGCCCCAGATCGCCCCGGTGACCAGCGCCACGGCGGTCATCCACGCGCCGATCGGTGCGGCGCATTGCAGGGCGACGTCGGCCAGTTTCATCTTCCACACCAGCCCGACCACGCCGCACACCGCCAGCATCACGTAGATCGACTGAGCGAGCATCGCGGCGGGTACGTGGATATAGATGATGCGAAAGCTGTTGCCTTGCTGATAGTCCGGCGGCGCGAAGGCCAGGCCCCAGATGACGCCAACGGAGATCAGCAACAACGCTGCGATGCTCAACCACGGCAGCAACTTGCTGCTGATGCCGTAGAACCACTTGGGCGAGCCGAGCTTGTGAAACCAGGTCCAGTTCATACTGTTTCCATCACGGTGCCGCTCATCGGTGTGAGCAGTCTCAGGGTCTTTGCTGGTTAAATTTTAACCAGACCTCATTATTCGCCGACGCTGATCTTCAGGCCAGCAGCTATTGCAAAGGGTGTCAGGGTTATTGCCAGGGCGGTCAGGCTACCAAGCCACAACAGATAACCAATCGCCGGCATGCCCTGCAACGCCGCCTGCAAGGCGCCACTGCCCAGGATCAACACCGGGATGTACAACGGCAGAATCAGCAGCGCCAGCAACAGGCCACCGCGTTTCAGACCGACCGTCAGCGCCGCGCCCACCGCGCCGAGCAAGCTCAGCACCGGTGTTCCCAGCAGCAACGAAAGCAGCAATACCGGCAGACACGCAGCCGGCAACCCGAGCATCAGCGCCAGTAACGGCGAGAGCAAAACCAGTGCCAGCCCGGAAAAAAGCCAGTGTGCCAGCACCTTGGCCAATACCAGAAGTGGCAGGGGGTGCGGCGAAAGGACCCACTGTTCAAGGGAGCCATCTTCGAAATCACTGCGGAAAAGCCCGTCCAGCGAGAGCAGGACCGACAATAATGCCGCCACCCAGACTAACCCCGGGGACAAGTTTTGCAATACTTGAGTTTCCGGTCCGACGGCCAGCGGGAACAGCGCGATGACGATGGCGAAGAAAATCAGCGGATTGGCCAGCTCCGCCGGGCGGCGGAACAGCAGTCGGGATTCACGGGCAACCAGCAGGCCGAACACACTCATACCGCCCAATTCCCCAGATCGATGTCGCGATAACCGGCCGGCATACGGCTCAGCGTGTGGTGCGTGGTGAGCACCACCAGCCCTCCCCGTTCGCAATGCCCGGCCAGGTGTTCTTCAAGCTGTGCCACGCCCTGCTTGTCCAGCGCGGTGAACGGTTCGTCGAGAATCCACAACGGCGGGCTGTCCAGATACAACCGCGCCAGTGCCACGCGGCGCTGCTGGCCGGCGGACAGACTGTGGCAGGGAACATCCTCAAAACCGCGCAATCCAACCGCCGCCAGGGCCTGCCAGATCGCGTCGCGTTCGGCGGGTTGATGCAGGGCGCAGAGCCAGGCGAGGTTTTCTTCCGGCGTGAGCAGATCCTTGATCCCGGCGGCATGGCCGATCCACAGCAGGTTGCGCGCCAGCTCGCTGCGTTGCTCGCCCAGCGGCTTGCCGTTGAGCAGTACCTGACCGTCGGTCGGCTGCATCAGACCGGCCAGCAAACGCAGCAGGCTGGTCTTGCCGCTGCCGTTGGGGCCGCTGATCTGCACCATATCGCCACTGGCCAGTCTCAATTCGAGATTGTCGAAGAGCAGTCTGAGATCACGTTCACACGCGAGGGCAACGGTTTGCAGGACAGGACTGGTCAAGGGTTCACGGGCCTTATACGGTTCAAGTCGGCTCTGGCGCGGCCGTTAAAGAGTTGCAGCATAGATGCATTGACGGCTCGATCTAGAGAGCTGCGTCAAACAATTGCAATGTTTTCGCCACTCCTGGAACGACGGGCGGCATTATACATGTCGCCATCCTCTCTCCAGAGTGCATTTTCCTCAGGTTGTGTCCGCGTATGACAGGCGAAATGAACATCCTCCCGCTCCCGCCCACCACCCCGGCGACCGTTCGCCCGCAGGTGGGTGAGCTGCTGAAGTTGCTGACGCCGGTCGACGGGCTGATTGCCGCCGGCCAGAGTGCCAAGGCCGAGGTGTTGTCGCTCAAGCAGGCGGATCAGACCTTTCAGTTACTGCTCAAGGTGACGCTGGACAGCGGCCGTCAGACCACCGTGCAGGCGACCAGCAATCTGCCGCTGCCTCAAGGCACCAGCCTGGCGATCACCCAGCCGTCGGCGGGCAATCTGGCGATCACCGTGCAACAGGCCATCGCCAGCAGCGTCGCCACCCTCACCCGCATCGACACCGCGCAACTGCCGGTCGGCACGCTGCTGCAAGGCAAGGTGCTGACGGCTCAGGTCTTGCCGCAGGTACCGGGCCAACCGACGGTGTACCGCTCGATGGTCAGCCTGCTCAACACCGCACTGAGCGGCAGCACCCTGAGCATCGACAGCCCGCAACCGTTGCGTATCGGCACCTTGCTGTCGGCGCTGGTGCAGGACTCGCAGACCCTGAAGTTCCTGCCGCTGAGTAATCGCCAGGAACAACTGGCGGTCAGCCAGCAACTGGTCAGTCAGCAAAGCCGTCAGGGCTCGCTCGACGGCTTGCTGAAAATGCTCCAGAGCCTGCCCCCCGCCACCGATCAGACGTCCCAGGATTTGCGCGCCGCCGTGGACAAACTGCTCGCCAACCTGCCGGACGTGCAACAACTCAGCACTCCAAAAGGTCTGGCCCAGGCGCTGGCCAACAGCGGCGTGTTCCTCGAAACCAAACTGCTGACCGGGCAGACCCCGACGCTGGCCCCGGACATGAAAGCCGATCTGCTCAAGCTGATCGCCCAAATCACTCCCGGCCTGCCCGGCAACACCAACCTGAACGCAATTATCGCCGCCAACACGCTGGCCCAGGCATTGCCGAGCTTTGTGCGCAACGCCCTCGGCATGCTCGGTCAGGTCAGCGCGAAACCGGTGCCGAGCAGTTTCCCGCTGCCCGACCGGCTGCTGCAAAGTCTGGAAGGTGAAGGCGATCTGGAACATTTGCTGCGCCTCGCCGCAGCTGCCGTGTCGCGTCTGCAAAGTCATCAGCTGTCGAGTCTGGAACAGACCGGCGTGACCGACGACGGCCGCCTGCTCAGCACCTGGCAACTGGAAATCCCGATGCGCAATATGCAGGACATCGTGCCGTTGCAGGTCAAGTTCCAGCGCGAAGAAGCGCCGGAGAAACAGGAAGCGAACGAGCAGCGCCGCGATGAGCGCGAACCGAAACAACAACTGTGGCGCGTCGATCTGGCGTTCGACATGGAACCGCTGGGGCCGATGCAGATTCAGGCGCAATTGATCAGCGGCAGCCTGTCCAGCCAGTTGTGGGCCGAGCGGCCGTACACCGCGAGCCTGATCGAAAGCAACCTGACCGCACTGCGTCAGCGCCTGCTGGATTCCGGGCTGAACGTCGGCGACCTCGACTGCCACCTCGGCACCCCGCCGCAAGGCATCCAAACCCGCCTCGAACACCGCTGGGTCGACGAAACCGCATGAATGACACCACCGCTCCACGCCAGGCCATCGCCCTCAAATACGACGGCAGCCACGCCCCGACCCTCACCGCCAAGGGCGACGAAGAACTGGCCGAAGAAATCCTGCGGATCGCCCGCGACTGTGAAGTGCCGATCTACGAGAACGCCGAGCTGGTGAAGTTGCTGGCGCGGATGGAACTGGGCGACAGCATCCCCGAAGAGCTGTACCGCACGATCGCCGAGATCATCGCGTTCGCCTGGAACCTCAAGGGCAAGTTCCCGGCGGGACACAACCCGGATGCACCGATGGTCGAGAAGGACGTCACCGAACGCGGCGACGATTACTGAGGTTTTAAAGACCCCTTCGCGAGCAAGCCCGCTCCCACATTTGTCCGCGATCCTATTGAAGGAATGCAGTCAAATGTGGGAGCGGGCTTGCTCGCGAATAGGCCATCAGCCTCAACGCAAAAATCAGTTCTTGTGCAGCTTGCGCATCAACTCCGCCTCAGCCTGGGTCAACCCGCAGGACTGGGTCAGCTCATCGACGCTCGCGCCCATCCCCACCAGTTTCGCCGCCTGGGCGAATGACAGGCTGGAAGGATCGCGCTGTTCGAGCTGGGCGAGTTTGTCCGGGATCGGACCGACCACCGAGCGCAGCTCGTGCAGGGCTTCGCCCATGCGCACGTTGCCGTTTTGGTAATCGTCGACACGCTTGGCCAGGTCCTTGATGCGCTGATCACGCAGCGCATCGCCCTGAGCCTGTTGCGCAGCGATCACGCGCTGCGCCTTGATGTACGCCAGAAACATCGCCAGCGTGCCTGCCCAGAACAGGAACAGGACAATGACCGCTACCTCGAGAATCAATCAGATGTTCTCCAGTTCCGACCATTCTTCTTCGCTCATCATCTTGTCCAGCTCGACCAGGATCAGCAACTCGTTGTTCTTGTTGCACACGCCCTGGATGAACTTGGCCGACTCTTCGTTACCGACGTTCGGTGCGGTCTCGATTTCCGACTGACGCAGGTAAACCACTTCGGCCACGCTGTCGACCATGATGCCGACGACTTGCTTGTCGGCTTCGATGATGACGATACGGGTGTTGTCGCTGATCTCACCGCTCATCAGGCCGAAGCGCTGACGGGTATCGATCACGGTCACCACGTTGCCGCGCAGGTTGATGATGCCCAGCACGTAGCTTGGCGCACCCGGCACCGGAGCGATCTCGGTGTAGCGCAGGACTTCCTGAACGCGCATCACGTTGATGCCGTAGGTTTCGTTGTCCAGCTTGAAGGTCACCCATTGCAGGATCGGATCTTCGGAACCCTTTGCCGCCGTAGCCTTGTCGTTCATACCCTAGCCCCTCGAAATACCGCAATGGCGGTGTGTGTCTCGTGTGCCGGCGGTGAATGCCGGTACATGTCTGTTATGTAAGTGTTATGTCGGTTTGTGGTTCGGCTTACTGCCGGACATGTGCTTTGCCCCACCGCTGGCGATCAACTCGGCCAGTGCGGAGACATCGAGCAAGGCGCACATGTGTTCAATCACCGTGCCGGCGAGCCATGGCCGCTGACCCCGGTGACTTCTCCATTTGATTTCATTCGGGTCCAGGCGCAACGAGCGACTGACCTGATGCACCGCCAGGCCCCACTCGTAACCCTGCACCGAAATCACGTATTGCAGGCCCTGACGGAAATCATCGCGGTAGCGATCCGGCATGACCCAGCGTGCGGTGTCCAGCACCTTCAGGTTGCCGGCCTGACTTGGCAGGATTCCGAGGAACCATTCCGGCTGACCGAACAGCGGCGTCAGCTCGTGGCCGGCCAGCGAATAGATCGAGCCCAGGCACACCAGCGGCACAGCCAGGGTCAACCCGGCCACGTCGAACAGCAGGCATTCGAAGGCTTCCGAAGCCCAGGCCGGACGACCGTCGGTTTCCACCGGTGGTGGCGTGTTGCTGGGCGGCAGATGCACTTCGACCAGCGGCGCAACCAGGGTCGGCTCGACCGGGGCTGGTGCAGGCGCTTCAGGCTCGGGCTCTGGCGCCGCCGGAACCGAAGGCGTTTGCAGAAGTTGTGTTTGCAGCAGCGGTGCCAGGGTCGAGACCACGCGCACCGGCTCAGGCTCTTTGATAAACGTCGCAGGTGCCTTCGCTACCACAGCGGCAGGCGCTGCAACCGGGGCGACCGGCCGGGCGGCTTTTTGCGCATCCCGGGCCTGCTCTTCAAGCACGGCAGCCTGGAATTCATCGAGTGCCGCAGCGGTCTCGACCACCTCGACCGGAGCTGCAATTTCCTGCTCGACCTCGTCCGTCACTTCCTGCAGCAAGCCGTCCAGATAGGACTGCAGCGCCAGTTGCGGCTTCGACGTCAGCTTGATCGGCCGATTCATGCTCAAGCCACCTGCGGAACGAGTTGCTGCGCCAGCAGATGCTTGAGCAGCGCGCGGTAAGCCAGCACGCCACGGCTCTTGCCGTCGAATTGCGAAGGGGTGACACCGGCACGACTGGCGTCGCGCAGACGGGTATCGACCGGGATGTAACCCTGCCAGATCTCGTCGGGGAATTTATCGCGCAGCACGCGCAAGGTGCCCATCGACGCCTGAGTGCGGCGGTCGAACAGGGTCGGCACGATGCTGAACGGCAGCGCCTGTTTGCGCGAGCGGTTGATCATCGCGAGGGTGTTGACCATACGCTCCAGGCCTTTGACGGCCAGGTGCTCGGTCTGCACCGGGATCACCAGTTGTTGACTGGCTGCCAGGGCGTTGACCATCAGCACGCCGAGCAACGGCGGGCTGTCGATGATCGCGTAATCGAAGTCCTGCCACAGCTGCGCCAGACTCTTGGCGATCACCAGGCCCAGCCCACTCTGCCCCGGCGACTGGCGCTCAAGGGTGGCCAGCGCAGTGCTCGACGGCAACAGGGAAATGCGTTCATCGCTGGTCGACAGCAACAACTGGCCCGGCAGGCCTTGCGGCACGCTGCCCTTGTGCAGAAACAGGTCGTAGTTGCTGTGTTCCAGGCTGTCGGGGTCGTAACCGAAATAGCTGGTCATCGAGCCGTGCGGGTCGAGATCGACCACGACCACGCGCTTGCCCGCCTCTGCCAGCAAACCGGCTAAAGCGATGGAAGAAGTGGTTTTACCAACACCACCCTTTTGATTGGCGACTGCCCAGACTCTCATTCAGATCGTTCCTCCCGGCCGGGATACTCGGCCGAGACATGGTTCAGCGTATTAATGCGGGCGACGGAGAATTGACGGCACTCTCGCGTCCCGGCGTCTTGACCGGGGTCGGTGCAGTTTGTGTGCCAGCACGCTTCAACGCGGCATCCGGTTGCGCATGGGCGGTTCCGGTGCCGGTCAGGCTGCGGCGCACATCAAGATTGCGCGACACCACCAGCACCACACGACGGTTCTTCGCCCGGCCTTCGGCGGTGGCGTTGTTGGCCACCGGCTGGAATTCGCCGTAGCCCACCGACGCCAGGCGGCCAGGGTTTACGCCCTGCATCGCCAGCATGCGCACGATGCTCGCCGAACGCGCCGAGGACAGCTCCCAGTTGGTCGGATACTGCGCGGTGCGGATCGGTTGATCGTCGGTGAAGCCTTCGACGTGGATCGGGTTGTCGAACGGTTTGAGGATCGCCGCGACCTTGTCGATGATGTTGAACGCGATGTCGCTCGGCATCGCATCACCGCTGCCGAACAACAGGCTGGAGTTGAGTTCGATCTCGACCCACAGCTCGTTGCCGCGCACGGTCATCTGGTTCGAGGAGATCAGGTCGCCGAACGCGGCGCTGATGTCATCGGCGATGCTTTTCAGCGGATCGCTGGCCCCGGCGATGCCGGCGTCGACCTGTTCGGCGTCCTTGACCAGCGGCTTGGCCGGGGTCACGGTCTTCGGTCGTTCTTCACCGATCGGGATCGGCTTGAGCGCGCGGTCGGAGTCGGTGAAGACCCCGATCAGCGCTTCGGAAATGATCTTGTACTTGCCTTCGTTGATCGACGAGATGGAGTACATCACCACGAAAAAGGCAAAGAGCAAGGTGATGAAGTCGGCGTAGGAAACCAGCCAACGTTCATGGTTTACGTGCTCTTCATGCTGGCGACGACGTGCCATGAGGTTAGTCCCTTAATCCATGAAGCCCTGAAGCTTCAACTCGATGGAGCGTGGGTTTTCACCTTCAGCGATCGACAAGATCCCTTCCAACAACATTTCGCGATAACGCGACTGTCGCAACGCGATTGACTTCAGCTTGGCAGCCACTGGCAGCAACACCAGGTTGGCACTGGCCACACCGTAGATGGTGGCGACGAACGCGACCGCAATACCGTTGCCCAGTTGCGACGGATCGGCCAGGTTGCCCATCACGTGGATCAGACCCATCACCGCACCGATGATGCCGATGGTCGGTGCGTAGCCACCCATGCTTTCAAACACTTTGGCGGCCTCGATGTCGCGGGCTTCCTGAGTGTAGAAATCCACTTCGAGGATGCTGCGGATCGCTTCCGGCTCGGCGCCGTCGACCAGCAGTTGCAGGCCCTTGCGCGAGTAGGCATCAGGCTCGGCATCCGCCACGCCTTCCAGGCCCAGCAGGCCTTCCTTGCGGGCGGTGAGGCTCCAGTTGACCACGCGGTCGATGCCGCCGGCCAGGTCCACACGCGGCGGGAAAAAGATCCAGGCCAGAATCTGCATGGCGCGCTTGAACGCGCTCATCGGCGATTGCAACAGCGCGGCACCGACGGTGCCACCGAGCACGATCAGCGCCGCCGGGCCGTTGGCCAGCGCGCCGAGGTGACCCCCTTCCAGGTAGTTGCCGCCGATGATGGCGACGAACGCCATGATGATCCCGATAAGGCTTAGAACATCCATCAGACGCATGCCTCGACGATGTGCTTGCCGATATCGTCCAGGCTGTACACCGCGTCGGCGAGGTCAGCTTTGACGATGGCCATCGGCATGCCGTAGATCACGCAACTGGCTTCGTCCTGGGCCCAGACCGTGCTGCCGCCCTGCTTGAGCAGGCGTGCGCCTTCGCGGCCGTCGGCGCCCATGCCGGTCAGTACGACCGCCAGAACTTTGTCACTGTAGGATTTGGCTGCAGAACCGAAGGTGATGTCCACGCACGGCTTGTAGTTCAGACGCTCGTCGCCCGGCAGGATTTTCACCGCGCCACGGCCGTCGATCATCATCTGCTTGCCACCCGGTGCCAGCAGCGCCAGGCCCGGACGCAGGATGTCGCCATCCTCGGCTTCCTTGACGCTGATGCGGCACAGCTTGTCCAGACGTTCGGCGAAGGCCTTGGTGAAGGCCGCCGGCATGTGCTGGATCAGCACGATCGGTGCCGGGAAGTTGGCCGGCAACTGGGTCAGAACCCGTTGCAGCGCTACCGGGCCGCCGGTCGATGTACCAATCGCCACGAGCTTGTAGTTCTTGCGTTTCGGGGCCGGCGACGAAGCGCTGGCCGCTGGCGCGCGAGTCGGTGCAGGCGCAGGTGCCGGACGGGCCGGAGCGCTGTGGCTGCCAAAGCTCGACGGCGCTGCTGCCGGAGTCGGCGCAGGTGCAGGTGTAGCGGCAGGCGCCGGCGCACTGTAGGCACTGAAACGACGGTTACTGCGCGAGATGCTGTGAACCTTCTCGCACAGCAGTTGCTTGACCTTCTCCGGATTGCGGGAGATGTCTTCGAAATTCTTCGGCAGGAAATCCACCGCGCCGGCATCCAGCGCATCCAGGGTGACCCGGGCGCCTTCGTGCGTCAGCGAGGAGAACATCAACACCGGGGTCGGGCAGCGCTGCATGATGTGCCGCACGGCCGTGATGCCATCCATCATCGGCATCTCGTAGTCCATGGTGATCACGTCCGGCTTGAGGGCCAGGGCCTGATCGATCGCCTCTTTACCGTTGGTTGCCGTGCCGACAACCTGGATGCTCGGATCCGCTGAAAGAATTTCCGAGACGCGGCGGCGGAAAAAACCCGAATCGTCCACCACCAGGACTTTGACTGCCATAAACACTCCATTAGGTGCGGCGGGACGTTGTCGCCCCGCCGCCCCGGATTCAAATACGCCGTGCGGCGTAACGCTTGAGCATGCTCGGAACATCGAGAATCAGTGCAATGCGGCCGTCACCGGTGATGGTGGCGCCGGACATGCCCGGAGTTCCCTGGAGCATCTTGCCCAATGGCTTGATGACCACTTCTTCCTGGCCGACCAGTTGATCGACGACGAAGCCGATCCGCTGGGTGCCCACCGAAAGGATCACCACATGGCCTTCGCGCTGCTCTTCGTGAGCGGCGGAGCTGACCAGCCAGCGCTTGAGGTAGAACAATGGCAGCGCCTTGTCCCGCACGATCACCACTTCCTGGCCATCCACCACGTTGGTGGTCGACAGGTCGAGGTGGAAGATTTCGTTGACGTTCACCAGCGGGAACGCGAACGCCTGATTGCCGAGCATCACCATCAGGGTCGGCATGATCGCCAGCGTCAGCGGCACCTTGATGACGATCTTCGAGCCCTGGCCCTTGGTCGAGTAGATGTTGATCGAACCGTTGAGCTGGGAAATCTTGGTCTTCACCACGTCCATGCCCACACCACGGCCGGACACGTCGGAGATCTCGGTCTTGGTCGAGAAACCCGGGGCGAAAATCAGGTTGTAGCACTCGGTGTCGCTCAGGCGATCGGCGGCATCCTTGTCCATCACACCGCGTTTCACGGCGATGGCGCGCAGGACGTTCGGGTCCATGCCTTTGCCGTCGTCGGAGATCGACAGCAGGATGTGGTCGCCTTCCTGCTCGGCCGCCAGAATCACCTTGCCGCCACGGGCCTTGCCCGACGCTTCACGTTCTTCCGGCGACTCGATGCCGTGGTCGACCGCGTTGCGCACCAAGTGGACCAGCGGGTCGGCCAGGGCCTCGACGAGGTTCTTGTCGAGGTCGGTCTCTTCGCCCACCAGTTCCAGGTTGATCTCTTTCTTGAGCTGGCGTGCCAGGTCGCGAACCAGACGCGGGAAGCGGCCGAAGACTTTCTTGATCGGCTGCATCCTGGTCTTCATCACCGCGGTCTGCAAGTCGGCGGTGACCACGTCGAGGTTCGACACGGCCTTCTGCATCGACTCGTCGCCGCTGTTCAGGCCCAGGCGCACCAGACGGTTACGCACCAGCACCAGTTCGCCGACCATGTTCATGATTTCGTCGAGACGTGCAGTGTCCACACGCACGGTAGTCTCGGCTTCGCTCGCCGGTTTTTCCGGTGGCGGAGTCGCCGGAGCACGGGCCGGAGCCGGTGCAGCAGCGGCAGCCGGCTTGGCCGGTTCGGCTTTCGGCTCAGGCGCTTTTGCAGCAGGTTTTGCCGCAGCGGCCGGGGCCTTCGCAGCAGGCGTTGCAACCGCCGAAGCATTGCCGGCAGTCACGACCGCACCGGTGGCGACGTCAGTGAACTTGCCTTTGCCATGCAGATCGTCGAGCAGCGATTCGAACTCGTGATCGGAGATCAGATCGCTACCGGCCGCAGCCGCTGCCGGAGCAGCAGGCGCAGGCACCGAAGCAATCGCCGATTCCAGCGCATCAACGGCAAAGTTGCCCTTGCCGTGCAACTGATCGAGCAAGGCTTCGAATTCGTCGTCGGTGATGTCGGAGCTGTCGCCCGCCGCTGGGGCAGCAGGTGCCGCAGCAGCCGGAGCTACGGCGTCGGCCGCGAACTGGCCTTTGCCATGCAACTGGTCGAGCAGCGACTCGAACTCGGCGTCGGTGATTTCATCGCTGGCCGCTTCGGTGGAAGCAGGTGCAGCGGCAGCCGCCGGGGCTTCGGCTTCGGCCTTGACGGCGTTCAGCGAGTCCAGCAACTGTTCAAATTCGTTATCGGTGATGTCGCCCGAATCGCCTTCGACGACCAGTTCTTCGATCATCTCGGCAACAGGCGAGGCCGGGGCTTCATCCGCCGATTGCGGTTCGGCCAGACGCGCCAGGGCGGCCAGCAGTTCCGGGGTGGCGGCGGTGATCGGGCTGCGATCGCGGACTTCGCTGAACATGCTGTTCACCGCGTCCAGCGCTTCGAGCACCACGTCCATCAGTTCTGCATCGACGCGTCGTTCACCCTTGCGCAGGATGTCGAACACGTTTTCGGCGATGTGACAGCACTCCACCAGCTCGTTGAGCTGAAGGAAGCCGGCGCCCCCTTTTACAGTGTGGAAACCGCGAAAAATTGCGTTGAGCAGATCTGCGTCATCCGGGCGGCTTTCCAGCTCGACCAGTTGTTCGGACAGTTGCTCAAGAATCTCGCCGGCCTCAACCAGGAAATCCTGAAGGATCTCTTCATCGGCGCCGAAGCTCATTAATGGGGTGCTCCTACAGTAGGTCGTGATGTCGGTTAATGCCGGGTCGCGTTGGGTTTGTGAGCGTGCCAGGCAAGGCGCGAGCCGCCGATAAGGGTCGTTTCCTTATCAAGGCTCGCAACGCAGCATGGCGCGCTCACAAACCCAACCCTCCGGGCCGCGCCCCACAAGGCGCAATCCGTCGTTACTCGTCGTTCATTTGGAAAAACCAAACCACTCTCCTCGTGCCTAGTCTTGCGCCTTGTGGGGCGCGGCGCGACCCGGCATTAACCGACATCACGACCTAACAAAACCCAAAAAAACTCAAAATCCAAGGCTGGATAGCAAATCGTCCACATCGTCCTGACCGGACACAACGTCTTCTCGTTTATCGGCATGAATCTGCGGACCTTCACCCTGCGAGAGATGTTTTTGTGGATCTTTTTCAGCAAGCATCGCCGCACGGTCATGTTCGATGCCCGCAAAGCGGTCCACCTGGCTGGCCATGAGCACGAGCTTGAGCAGGTTGCTTTCGACTTCGGTGACCAATTGGGTCACGCGCTTGATCACCTGACCGGTGAGGTCCTGGTAATCCTGGGCGAGCAGAATGTCGTTCAGATTGCTCGACACCGCGCGGTTGTCCGCGCTGCTGCGTGCCAGAAAACCGTCGACCCGGCGCGCCAGTTCACGGAACTCTTCAGCCCCGACCTCACGGCGCATGAAGCGGCCCCAATCGGCGCTCAAGGCCTGGGCTTCGTCAGCCAGGCCATTGACCACAGGGGTCGCGCTTTCCACCAGATCCATGGTGCGGTTGGCGGCAGCTTCGGTCAGTTTGACCACGTAGCCCAGGCGCTCGGTAGCGTCGGTGATTTGCGACACTTCCTCAGCCTGCGGCATGTGCGGATCGATCTGGAAATTGACGATCGCACTGTGCAGTTCACGCGTGAGCTTGCCCACTTCCTGGTACAGGCCACGGTCACGGGTCTGATTGAGCTCATGGATCAGTTGCACAGCGTCGCCGAACCTGCCCTTTTCAAGGCTTTCGACCAGTTCGACCGCGTGTTTTTTCAGGGTCGACTCGAAGTCGCCCTGTGAAGATTCTTTATGCTCCATAGCTCCCCCGCGCGTTCATCAGCCGATGCGTTCGAAAATCTTCTCGATTTTTTCTTTCAACGCCTGGGCCGTGAAAGGTTTGACCACATAGCCGTTCACGCCGGCCTGGGCCGCTTCGATGATCTGCTCGCGCTTGGCTTCAGCGGTCACCATCAGCACTGGCAGGTGCTTGAGCTTTTCATCGGCGCGCACGTGGCGCAGCAGGTCGATACCGGTCATGCCGGGCATGTTCCAGTCGGTCACCAGAAAGTCGATGCTGCCGCTGTTGAGCACCGGAATGGCAGTGGTGCCATCGTCGGCTTCAACGGTGTTGGTGAACCCGAGATCACGCAACAGGTTCTTGATGATCCGCCGCATCGTTGAGAAGTCATCAACGATGAGGATTTTCATGTCTTTGTTCAATTCGACCTCCAAGCAGTCTTAAACGCGTCCAGCACCTGGACGCGCCATTTCAATCAATCCGGCAAAACACTCGATGACTGTCTGGAGCACAACAGAGCAAGACCGGTGCCGTTCACCACCGCACCAGCCTCGTTCGCAGTGTCCCCACACTGCCTTCAGCGCGCTCGCCACTCCCCCAAACGCCCCCGCAAGCGGGCCGCGCACTGGCTGTGTAACTGGCTGACCCGCGATTCACTGACGCCAAGGACTTCACCGATTTCCTTGAGGTTCAGCTCTTCGTCGTAGTACAGCGCCAACACCAGTCGCTCACGCTCCGGCAAATTGGCAATCGCGTCCGCCAGCGCGGCCTGGAAACGTTCGTCTTCCAGATCGCGCGACGGCTCCAGATGAGCACTGGCGCCATCCTCGTGCAGCCCTTCGTGTTCGCCGTCCTGCAACAGGTCGTCGAAACTGAACAGCCGGCTGCCCAGGGTGTCGTTCAAAATCCCGTAGTAATCGTCGAGACTCAATTGGAGTTCGGCCGCAACTTCGTGATCTTTAGCGTCACGGCCGGTTTTAGCTTCAATCGAGCGAATCGCGTCGCTGACCATACGGGTATTGCGGTGAACCGAGCGTGGCGCCCAGTCCCCCTTACGGACTTCATCGAGCATCGCACCGCGGATCCGGATGCCCGCGTACGTTTCAAAACTGGCGCCCTTGCTGGCGTCGTATTTGGTCGAGACTTCAAGCAGGCCGATCATCCCGGCCTGGATCAGGTCTTCGACCTGCACACTGGCCGGCAATCGCGCCAGCAAGTGGTAGGCGATGCGTTTGACCAGTGGCGCGTAACGCTCGATCAGCTCGTACTGCGCGTCACGCGCCGACTTTTTGTAAAGGTTCATACCGCTGGCGGTCATAGCACAGGTCCTGCCGTTTGCTGCACGAGGCGCTCGACGAAAAATTCGAGGTGGCCGCGCGGGTTGGCGGGCAGCGGCCAGGTGTCGACCTTCTGTGCGATCGCCTTGAACGCCAGTGCGCACTTGGAACGCGGGAAGGCTTCATAGACCGCACGCTGCTTCTGCACCGCCTTGCGCACGCTTTCGTCGTAGGGCACCGCGCCGACGTATTGTAGGGCGACGTCGAGGAAGCGATCCGTGACCTTGGTCAACTTGGCGAACAGATTGCGACCTTCCTGCGGGCTCTGGGCCATGTTGGCCAGGACGCGGAAGCGGTTCATGCCGTAATCGCGGTTGAGCAGCTTGATCAGCGCGTAGGCGTCGGTGATCGAGGTCGGCTCGTCGCAGACCACCAGCAAGACTTCTTGCGCTGCGCGAACGAAACTGACTACCGAGTCACCAATACCCGCAGCGGTGTCGATCACCAGTACATCGAGATTGTCGCCGATGTCGCTGAACGCCTGAATCAGGCCGGCATGCTGGGCCGGGCTCAGGTGAACCATGCTCTGGGTGCCGGAAGCGGCCGGCACGATGCGGATCCCGCCGGGGCCTTGCAACAGCACGTCGCGCAGCTCGCAGCGGCCTTCGATCACGTCGGCCAGGGTGCGTTTGGGTGTGAGGCCCAGCAGAACGTCGACGTTCGCCAGCCCCAGGTCGGCGTCCAGCAGCATGACCCGACGGCCAAGCTCTGCCAGCGCCAGGGACAAGTTCACTGACACATTAGTCTTGCCGACGCCACCTTTGCCGCCGGTCACCGCGATCACCTGTACGGGATGCATGCTGCCCATGTTATTTCTTTACCTTGTCTTGCATAGACGGAGGCCACATTACTGGCTGCGCGTTCACAACCGGAACAATGCATGGCAGACCATCGATGTAGGTACAAAAACGGTTCATTACCTCAGCCAACCTGCTTGGTCGGACTGTGGTAGATATCAGCGAACATGTCAGCCATGGCTTCTTCGCTGGGTTCTTCCTGCATTTGCACACTGACGGCGCGGCTGACCAGTTGATGACGGCGCGGCAGATGCAGATCATCCGGAATACGCGGCCCATCGGTCAGGTAGGCGACCGGCAGTTCGTGACTGATCGCCAGGCTCAGCACTTCGCCAAGGCTTGCCGTCTCATCCAGTTTAGTCAGGATGCACCCGGCCAGCCCGCAACGCTTGTAACTGTGATAAGCGGCGGTTAGAACCTGTTTCTGGCTGGTGGTTGCCAGCACCAGATAATTTTTTGAGCGAATGCCACGACCGGCCAGACTTTCCAGCTGCATGCGCAAGGCCGGATCGCTGGCTTGCAGGCCGGCGGTATCGATCAGCACCACGCGTTTGCGCAGCAGTGGATCCAGCGCCTGCACCAGGGACTGGCCCGGATCGACGTGGGTCACCGACACATTGAGGATGCGGCCCAGCGTCTTGAGCTGCTCCTGCGCGCCGATACGGAAACTGTCCATGCTCACCAGCGCGATGTTCTGCGCGCCGTACTTGAGCACGTAGCGGGCGGCCAGCTTGGCCAGCGTGGTGGTCTTGCCCATGCCGGCAGGACCGACCATGGCAATCACACCGCCCTCTTCCAGCGGCTCGACTTCCGGTACAGCAATCATCCGCGCCAGGTGCGCCAGCAGCATGCGCCAGGCCTGACGCGGTTCGTCGATCTCGGTGATCATCGACAGCAGATCACGGGACAAGGGGCCGGACAAACCGATGCGTTGCAGACGACGATACAGATTGGCCTGAGCCGGACGGCTGCCTTGCAGCTGGTTCCAGGCCAGAGTGCCGAGTTGCACTTCCATCAGTTCGCGCAGGCTGTTGAGTTCGAAACGCATCGAGTCCAGAGCACGCGGGTCAACGCCAGCGGAAACCGGTGCAGGCGCCGGTGCCGGGCGGGCCGGAGCTTCGTAGGTCGGTTCGGTCAGCGGTTCGGCAGCGGTCAGCGGCAGGCCGGCCGTCAACGGCAGCCCGGCGAACAACTGGCGATTGGTGTTGCCGTCGGCTTCGCCACGCAGGCTCAGCTCGGCCTGGGCGGTGACGATGCGCGACTGGGTCTTGCGCAGCTCATCCTCGAGTTCCATGTTCGGAACACGCGGGGCCAGCGCCGACAGTTTGTAATCGAGCGCCGCCGTCAGCTCGACGCCGCCGGCGATGCGGCGGTTGCCAATGATGGCGGCATCAGCGCCCAGCTCATCACGAACCAGCTTCATGGCCTGACGCATATCGGCGGCGAAAAAACGCTTAACTTGCATAAACCACTACCTCAGCCGTTGGGCCCTACTGTCGCAACGATGGTCACTTGCTTGTTGTCCGGAATTTCCTGGTAGGCCAGCACATGCAGTCCGGGAACTGCCAGGCGACCAAAGCGCGAGAGCATCGCGCGAACCGGGCCTGCTACCAACAGGATCACCGGCTGACCTTGCATTTCCTGGCGCTGCGCCGCTTCGATCAGCGAACGCTGCAGCTTCTCGGCCATGCTCGGCTCCAGCAGAACGCCCTCTTCCGAGCCTTGTCCTGCCTTCTGCAGACTATTGAGCAATATTTGTTCCAACCTTGGCTCCAGCGTGATAACTGGCAGCTCCGACTCAGTCCCTACAATGCTTTGGACGATGGCGCGGGATACGCCGACCCGCACAGCGGCCACCAAAGCGGCGGTATCTTGACTCTTGGCGGCATTGTTGGCGATGGCTTCGGCAATGCTGCGGATATCGCGCACCGGCACATGTTCGGCCAGCAACGCCTGCAATACTTTGAGCAACTGCGACAGCGTGACCACGCCCGGCACCAGCTCTTCAGCCAGTTTCGGCGAGCTCTTGGCCAGCAATTGCATCAATTGCTGCACTTCTTCGTGGCCGATCAGCTCGCTGGAGTGCTTGTACAGAATCTGGTTCAAGTGGGTCGCAACCACGGTGCTGGCATCGACCACGGTGTAACCGAGCGATTGCGCCTGGGCGCGCTGGCTGACTTCGATCCACACCGCCTCCAGGCCGAAAGCCGGATCTTTGGCGGTAATGCCGTTGAGCGAGCCGTAGACCTGCCCCGGGTTGATCGCCAGTTCGCGATCCGGGTAGATCTCGGCTTCGGCCAGGATCACGCCCATCAGGGTCAGGCGATAGGCGCTTGGCGCCAGGTCGAGGTTGTCGCGGATGTGCACGGTCGGCATCAGGAAGCCCAGATCCTGCGAGAGTTTCTTGCGCACGCCCTTGATCCGCGCCAGCAATTGCCCGCCCTGGTTGCGGTCCACCAACGGAATCAGACGGTAGCCGACTTCCAGGCCGATCATGTCGATCGGGGTCACGTCGTCCCAGCCCAGCTCCTTGGTTTCCATGGCGCGGGCTGGCGACGGCAGCAGTTCCTGTTGACGCTTGACCTCTTCCAGCGCGATGACCTTGGCCACGTTCTGCTTCTTCCAGAACAGGTAAGCGCCACCGGCAGCCAGCGCAGCCATGGTCAGGAACGAGAAGTGCGGCATGCCCGGCACCAGGCCCATGACCGCCATCAGACCGGCAGCCACCGCCAGCGCTTTCGGCGAGGCGAACATCTGGCGATTGATCTGCTTGCCCATGTCTTCCGAGCCGGAAGCACGGGTCACCATGATCGCCGCCGCTGTAGATAACAACAGTGATGGCAATTGCGCCACTAAACCGTCACCGATGGTTAGCAAGGCGTAAACCTTGCCCGCGTCAGCGAAAGTCATGTTGTGCTGGAAGATACCGACGGCCATGCCGCCGATCAGGTTGATGAACAGAATCAGCAAACCGGCGATGGCGTCACCGCGCACGAACTTGCTGGCACCGTCCATCGAACCGTAGAACTCTGCCTCCTGGGCCACTTCGGAACGACGGGCCTTGGCCTGCGCCTGGTCGATCAGACCAGCGTTGAGGTCGGCGTCGATCGCCATTTGCTTGCCGGGCATCGCATCGAGGGTGAAGCGCGCGCTCACCTCGGAGATCCGGCCGGCACCCTTGGTCACCACGACGAAGTTGATGATCATCAAGATCGCGAAAACCACGATACCGACCACGTAGTTACCGCCGATCACCACCTCACCGAAGGCCTGGATCACCTTACCGGCGGCGGCGTGGCCGTCCTGACCGTGGAGCATCACCACCCGGGTCGACGCCACGTTCAGCGCCAGTCGCAACAGCGTCGCCACCAGCAGGATCGTCGGGAACACCGCGAAATCCAGCGGCCGCAAGGCGTACACGCAGACCAGCAGCACGACGATCGACAGGGCAATGTTGAAGGTGAAGAACACGTCGAGCAGGAACGGCGGCACCGGCAACATCATCATCGCCAGCATGACCAGCAGCAACAGCGGCACACCCAGATTGCCCCGACTGAGGTCGGCAATGTTCGAGCGAGCACTGTTGATTAACTGAGAGCGATCCACCGGTTTTCCCCGTTCCTTTAAAGCAAACTTTTGACGCCCGAAGCAGGCGCACGGCGGCTACTGCAAGAAGCCTTCCAACTTTTGCGGGGGATTGAAATAGAGGGGCTGATCTGAGGCGTACTGCACCGCTCGCCTCAGGCAGAAAAATACGGCGAGGTGAGATCTCAATGATCATGCGACCAGAATTTGATCGGCGACGATCGGACCAAACGCGAGAGCATCCCTGTCCAGGTACGGTGTGCGTTTGTAGATGGGGTGAGGTCCGCCCACATCAACCAGAGTTTCCCCGGCCGGCATGAGTACCACCACAGTCTCCGGGGCAACGGCAGAGGCTTTCGTCTCGCCCCTCAGCAGGTTCAGCGCCCCCTCGATCCAGATGAACGGCAAATCACCGATCTCGATTGGCGGATCTCCCGCGCTGAGCCGAAAGTATTGTCCGGAAGTGATCTGAATATTACCTCCCACCATTTTGAAGAACGGTTTGTCATAACGACGCTCCACCGGGCCTCCCCCACTCGACCATTGATCCATGTAATAGCCACGGTCGCTGAACAGCGCCAACAGCGTCTGGTTATCGACGATGCTGCCGGCTGCACTAAACAAGTAATTGTAGGAATAGTGATACGCCGACCCAGCCAGCTCGGGCCGAATCGCGTTGAGCGGTTTTGATAAATAACCCGGAATGTAGAGATCTGCCATTGCCTGGAACTTGGCAAAATCCAGAGCCAACTCCCAGGTCATTTGGTAGTAAATGGCTCGCTGCGCCACGTCCCGCTCCAGCGTCCCCGAAATGAACGTCAGCTCCATCCCGTCCAGATGTTTGTATAAGCGCGTCGTCATAATGATTCCTTCAGCCCTGAGTGGATGACTCATCCCCGACGCTCTCAATACGCGAGCATCACCGAGACGAGGACAAGGCCAATGGGGCGCCTGAGGGTGGTGCCTGTCTACTGTCAGAACTAACAGGTGACGAGGGATTTCCGACGAGCGGAAAAACACGGAAAAGGGGACCACGGAAAAGGGGACGAATTTATTTACCAAGGAAACAGCGGATTTGAGCGTGATTTTTCTGCTGGCCGGGATGCCGCCTTCGCGAGCAAGCTCGCTCCCACAGGGAAATGCATTCCAAATGTGGGAGCGAGCGCGCTCGCGAAGGGGCCCGAGAAGTCAGCACAAAATGCCTTTTAAACTCCGGCGTTTAAAAGACACCTCAAGACACGCCTTCTAGGCTACGAATCCTTGCGCCGTTGCCTACAGCTACGCCAGAATCCGCCGGCTTGTGCGCCTTGGGGTCGGGTTCTATTGTGGGTCGGTCGCTGACGAATCAGCGATCGGGTTTAGCGACTCGGCTCAATTTAAAGGTGCACCAGCGTTCCAGGCTTCGTTGCGGATCTGTATGTCTGCAATTTCGTTATGGTGGCTGTATGCGGGAGACCCTTGCGGTCTGCCGGGTGCCTTTGACCGGTTCGCTAACCTGCGTACAGCCGCCACCCTTCCTGTTTAGCGACTGGATTTGGCGGCTCCACCCAAAGGAGCTTCACCATGATCAAACCAACACCCAATCCACCCGAAACCGACCCCGCCTCGCCCTACGAATCCGCCGATTCCAGAAAGCTTCACGAAGCCGCCGACCGCGCCCTCGATCACTATCTCTGCCCGCCCGGCTCCACGCCGCCACCGCGCAAAACCCGCAGAATGTATGCCGTCACCGCGGACTTCAAAAACGAAGAGCTGCTGGTCGATGCCTGCGAAACCCTGGCTTCCGCCAGAACCATAGTCAATGACTTCACCCATCTCATGCCCGCCTCCCAGCGCAGGACGCTGGTGGGGATTGCGCAACTGATCATGCTCGGGGAGCTGGCAGTGAATCGGGTGCTGGATAATCTGGAATTACCGCCGTCGCCGAACCCTGTGTAAGGACTTGAGTGATGTGCCGTGGCTACTGACGCCTTCGCGGGCAAGCCCGCTCCCACATTTGGAATGCATTTCCCTGTGGGAGCGGCGGTGCGACGATTCGACTTGCCCGCGAAGGCGGCCTCACAAGCACCACAGATCATCAGGCATAAAAAACCGCCACCGGGTTCAACCGGAGGCGGTTTTTTTGTTTCATCAGATTCAGGAATCGCGCCGCAAATCCGGCGGGATCGGCAGGTCGTCCTTGAGCGGTTCCGGGAACTTGCCCTTACCCGCGCGGTGCTGGCGGATCTGGTAGACGTAAGCCAGTACCTGAGCGACCGCCAAGTACAGGCCGCCGGGGATTTCTTCTTCCAGCTCCGTGGAGTAATAGATCGAACGCGCCAGCGCCGGCGATTCGAGAAGCATGACGTTGTTGGCCACGGCGATTTCGCGAATCTTCAATGCCAAGAAGTCGCTGCCCTTGGCCAGCAGCATCGGCGCCCCGCCCTTCTCGGCGTCGTACTTGAGCGCCACGGCGTAGTGGGTCGGGTTGGTGATGACCACGTCGGCATCCGGAATCGCCGCCATCATCCGGCGTTGCGACATCTCGCGCTGTACCTGGCGAATCCGTTGCTTGACCTCCGGCCGACCTTCCTGGTCCTTGTGCTCGTCGCGCACTTCCTGCTTGGTCATCTTCAGCTTTTTGATGCTCTCCCAGATCTGCACCGGCACATCGACAGCGGCGATGATGATCAATCCGCACGCCAGCCACAGCGAGCTCCAGCCCACCAGTTGCAAGCTGTGAATGATCGCCCGGTCCAGCGGTTCGTGGGCGATGCGCAGCAGGTCGTCGATGTCCGAATTGAGCACCACCAGCGCCACACCCAGCGTGATGAGAAACTTGGCCAGTGCCTTGAGCAGCTCGATCACGGCCTTCATCGAGAACATCCGCTTGAGGCCCGCCGCCGGGTTCATCCGGCTGAATTTGGGTGCCAGCGAACCAGCGGCGAACAGCCACCCACCCAGCGCAATCGGCCCGAGGAAAGCCGCCACCAACAGGGTGATCATGATCGGCTGAATCGCCAGCAATGCCTGCAACCCGGAGTTCATCAGGAACGTCGCCATGGAGCGCTCGTCCATGATCACTTCGCGCGACAGCGTGAAGTTCTGGCGCATCAGTTCCATCAAATCCTGCGCCAGCATCCCGCCAAAGACCAACAGCGCACCGGCACCGGCCATCATCACCGCCAGCGTGTTGAGCTCCTTGGAACGCGCAATCTCACCCTTTTCCCGGGAGTCCTTCTTGCGCTTCTCCGTGGGGTCTTCTGTTTTGTCCTGACCGCTTTCGCTCTCAGCCATGACTCAGCGCGCCTTTGCCAGTTCGCGTAAAAACTGCAGGGCCTCGGTGGCCAGCGGTTGATACTGGTTGAGAATGTCCGCCAACCCGACCCAAACGATGAACAGGCCGAGCACCAGGGTCAGCGGGAAGCCGATGGAGAAAATGTTGAGCTGTGGCGCGGCCCGGGTCATCACGCCAAACGCGATGTTGACCACCAGCAGCGCAGTGACCGCCGGCAGCACCAGCAACAAGGCGGCACCCAGCACCCAGCCGAGTTTGCCGGCCAGTTCCCAGTAATGCGTGGTCATCAACCCGCCGCCGACCGGCAGCGTGGTGAAGCTTTCGGTGAGCACTTCGAAGACCACCAGGTGCCCGTTCATCGACAGGAACAGCAAGGTCACCAGCATCGTGAAGAACTGCCCGATCACCGCCACCGACACGCCGTTGGTAGGGTCGATCATCGACGCGAAGCCCATGCCCATCTGGATCGCGACGATCTGCCCCGCCACCACGAAGGCCTGAAAGAACAATTGCAGAGAGAAGCCCAGCACCGCACCGACCAGAATCTGCTCGGCGATCAGCAGCAAACCGCTGAGATCCAGCGGGCTGACCGCCGGCATTGCCGGCAGGTTGGGCGTGATCACCACAGTGATCGCGAAGGCGAAGTACAGACGGATCCGCCGGGGCACCAGCGTGGTTCCGAAGACCGGCATCACCATCAACATCGAGGCGACGCGAAACATCGGCAGCATGAACGACGCCACCCAGGTACTGATCTGGGTATCGGTCAACTGAAGCAGCGATTGCATGGCTTAGCCGATGACCATCGGAATGTTTTTGTACAACTGCGTGATGTATTCCATGAACGTCTGCACCAGCCACGGGCCGGCGACGATCAGCGTTACCAGCATCACCAGCAGACGCGGCAGGAAGCTCAGGGTCTGTTCGTTGATCTGGGTGGCGGCCTGGAACATCGACACCAGCAGGCCCACCAGCAGACTCGGTACCACCAGGATCGCCACCATCATGGTGGTCAGCCACAGGGCTTCGCGAAAGATGTCGACCGCTACTTCTGGCGTCATGGCGATACACCTCCGAAACTGCTGGCCAGGGTGCCGATGATCAGCGCCCAACCATCCACCAGCACGAACAGCATGATTTTGAACGGCAGGGAAATGATCAGCGGCGACAGCATCATCATACCCATCGCCATCAGCACGCTCGCGACCACCAGGTCGATGATCAGGAACGGAATAAAGATCATGAAGCCGATCTGGAACGCGGTCTTCAGTTCAGACGTCACGAACGCCGGCACCAGAATCGTCAGCGGCGCCTGATCCGGCGTCGCGATGTCGGTGCGCTTGGACAGGCGCATGAACAGCTCCAGATCGCTGGAACGGGTCTGGGCGAGCATGAAGTCCTTGATCGGCACTTGAGCCTTTTCCACTGCCTGCTGGGCGGTGAGCTTTTCCGCGAGGTACGGCTGCAAGGCATCGTTGTTCACACGATCGAACACCGGCGCCATGATGAACAGCGTCAGGAACAGCGCCATGCCGGTGAGGATCTGGTTCGACGGCGTCTGCTGCAGGCCCAGGGCCTGACGCAGGATCGAGAAGACGATGATGATCCGGGTGAAACTGGTCATCAGGATGACGGCGGCCGGAATGAAGCTCAGCGCCGTCATGATCAGCAGGATCTGAAGGCTTACCGAGTACTCCTGCGCGCCCTCGGCGTTGGTGCCCAGGGTGATCGCCGGGATCGACAACGGATCGGCGGCGAATGCCAGCGGCGCGGCCAACATCAAGGCCAGGGTCAAGACGATGCGCAACGCACCCATTACTTCTTATCCTTCTGATCCTTGCCGAGGATCTTCAACAGATGCTGGGCAAATTCCGGAGTCGCTTTGTCGGCGGTGCTCGGCACCTCGACCGGCTCTTTGAGCACGTGCAACGCAGTGATGGTTCCGGGGCTGAGACCGAGCAGAATCTGCTCGTTGCCGACCTGCACCAGCATCAGACGGTCACGCGGCCCGAGCGCGCGGGAACCGATCAACTCGATCACCTGACCCTTGCCGGCGGGACCTGCCTGCTGCACCCGGCGCAACAGCCAGGCGAGGAAGAAGATCAGGCCCAGCACCAGCAACAGGCCCAACACCAGTTGCGTCAGTTGACCCGCCACGCCGCTGTTGACGGCCGGCGCAGCTGCCGCCGCAGTGGTCGCCACCGGCTCGGCCGCCAGCACGCTGAACGGCAAGGCCAGCGCCAGACCGAACAAAGCCCCCAGAACCTTTTTCACTCAGCGCAGCTTCTTGATGCGTTCGCTCGGGCTGATCACGTCGGTCAGACGGATGCCGAACTTTTCGTTGACCACAACCACTTCACCGTGAGCGATCAGGGTGCCGTTGACCAGTACGTCCAGCGGCTCGCCGGCCAGACGATCAAGCTCGATCACCGAACCCTGGTTGAGTTGCAGCAGGTTGCGAATGTTGATGTCGGTGCTGCCCACTTCCATCGAGATCGATACCGGGATGTCGAGGATCACGTCCAGATTCGGACCGTCGAGGGTCACCGGGTCGTTGTTTTTCGGCACGCTGCCGAACTCTTCCATCGGCAGACGGTTGGAGCTCGAAGCACCAGCATCGGCGGCCAGCAGCGCGTCGATGTCGGCCTGCCCGGCTTCACCGGTTTCTTCCAGGGCGGCAGCCCATTCATCGGCCAGTGCCTGATCGTCCTGGGTGTTCATATCGTCGTTCATCATTTGTCCTCGGCGGGCAAAAAACCGGTAAAAGAATCAGGGAGTGAGGGCGCCGCTTCAGCGGCGCTCGATCGGCTCGATAACCTGCAACGCAAGGTTGCCTTTGTGTGAGCCCATCTTGACCTTGAAGGCCGGCACGCCGTTGGCGCGCATGATCATGTCTTCCGGCATCTCGACCGGAATCACGTCACCCGGCTGCATGTGCAGGATGTCGCGCAGTTTCAACTGGCGGCGGGCCACGGTGGCACCGATCGGCACGTCGACGTCGAGCACGTCCTGGCGCAGGGCGTTGACCCAGCGTTCGTCCTGGTCGTCGAGGTCCGACTGGAAACCGGCGTCGAGCATTTCGCGCACCGGCTCGATCATCGAGTACGGCATGGTCACGTGCAGGTCGCCGCCACCGCCGTCGAGTTCGATGTGGAACGTGGAGACCACGATCGCTTCGCTCGGGCCGACGATGTTGGCCATGGCCGGGTTCACTTCCGAGTTGATGTACTCGAAGTTGACTTCCATGATCGCCTGCCAGGCTTCTTTCAAATCGACGAACGCCTGCTCCAGCACCATGCGCACCACGCGAAGTTCGGTCGGGGTGAATTCACGCCCTTCGATCTTAGCGTGACGGCCGTCGCCGCCGAAGAAGTTGTCCACCAGTTTGAACACCAGTTTGGCGTCGAGGATGAACAGCGCGGTGCCACGCAGGGGTTTGATCTTGACCAGGTTGAGGCTGGTCGGCACGTACAGCGAGTGCACGTATTCGCCGAACTTCATCACCTGTACGCCACCGACGGCAACGTCCGCCGAGCGGCGCAGCATGTTGAACATGCTGATGCGGGTGTAGCGGGCAAAACGCTCGTTGATCATTTCCAGAGTCGGCATGCGTCCACGGACGATGCGATCCTGGCTGGTCAGGTCGTAGCTTTTGACACTGCCGGGTTCGGCAGCGTTATCGGTCTGTACCAGACCATCGTCGACGCCATGCAACAGCGCGTCGATTTCATCCTGGGACAGCAGATCCTGCACGGCCATGTCGTGTTCCTACTGCAGTACGAAATTAGTGAAAAGCAACTGTTCGATCACCACTTTGCCCAGCTCTTTCTGCGCCACTTCCTGGACGCTGGCTGTGGCCTTCTGGCGCAACATCTCTTGACCGACCGGAGTCGCCAGCGTGGCGAAATCCTGACCGGAGAAGAGCATCACCAGGTTGTTGCGGATCACCGGCATGTGCACTTTGAGCGCTTCCAGATCGGCCTGATTGCGCGCCAGCATGGTGATGCTCACCTGCATGTAGCGCTGACGGCCGTTCTGGTTGTAGTTGGCCACGAAGGCCGGCGCCATCGGCTCGAAAATCGCCGGTTGCTTGCCGACCGGTGCCGCTTCGGCGGCCGCCTCGGGCTTGCTCTGCGCACTGTGCATGAAGAACCAGGTCGCCCCCACAGATGCGCCGATGGCCAGCAGCAACCCGAGCACGATCGCAATGATCATCTTGAGTTTGCCTTTGGTTGCGGGGTCTTTTACTGCTGCAGCTTCGCTCTTCGCCATGCCAATAATCCGTCACTAATCGGGTTTTCACAGTCGCACGGCAAGGCAAGAGCAAGTGTTATGCCAGAAGTGTCGGAGCATCGTGGAGAGCACCACAAACCAATGTGGGAGCGGGCTTGCTCGCGAATGCGGTTCAACATTCAACAGATGTGTTGTTTGTCTTACCGATTTCGCGAGCAAGCCCGCTCCCACAGGAGTACAGCGTAGTGTCAGGCGTAGTAGTCGACGGCGCTGGAGCCGATCACGTGAGTGGCCGTGGCCGCCGCTTCAGCCACGGCGGCCGGCGTCAACTCTTCTTCGGCCGAATCCAGGCGACCGCCGGCTGCACTGGTGCGACCGCCCTGCCCCTGTTGCGCCTGTTCCTGGCCCTGACCCTGACCCTGCCAGCCACGGTTCTGGTCGGACACGTTGACGTCGACCTGCCCCATGCCTTGCTGGTTGAACATGTCGCGCAGGCGGTGCATCTGACCGTCGAGGGCTTCACGCACGCTCGGATGCGCGCTCATGAAGGTCACCTGGGTCTGCTGGTCCGGGACCATGTTCACCCGGATATCCAGACGCCCCAGCTCGGCCGGTTGCAACTGGATGTCAGCCGCCTTCAGGTTGTTGCTCGACAGGTACATGACCCGGTTGACCACTTCTTCGGTCCAGCCGTTCTGGTGCATGGCAATCGGCTGGTTCACTGGTACCGCGTTGGCGGTTTTCGGCGTGGCAGCCTGGGTCAGCGCCGCCAGACGGTTGGCGAAATCATCCACGCGGGTGTCGCTGGTGGCGGTCTTCAGGTCTTTCAGGCCGTCATCGATCAGACCGCTGAACGCCTTCTCACCGCCCTGACTGGTGCTGTCCTTGTCAGCCTGCACGTCGAGCATGCTGGCCATGCCGGCGGCGAAGTTCTGCGCCGAGGTCAATTCACCGTCAGCCTGAGTCTGGGCCGGGGTGGCTTTGGGCTGGGACTGGCTGGAAGCGGAAATGTGGCCACTCTGCTCCATGGCCATGCGCACGGCAGGCAGCGAATCCAGCGGATCCGCCTCGGGGTCGAAAGCCGGATCAGTGGCCGGCGCCGGATCCTTGACCATACCCGGCAATGCCGCCACGGCAGGTTTGTCGGTTTCAGGTTTCGCGGTGGTATCGACCACGGGTGTAGCCACCACTGGCGCAGCAACGACGGGTTCTACCGCTGCCACCAGCGCCGGGTCTACCGGCGCCGTGTCGACAACCGGAGTCGGCACGGTTTCAGCCGTTTCGTCATCGGTAGTAGTCTTGTCGTCCGTTGCCGCCGTCGCCGGTTTGTCGGCGGGCAAGGCTTTGCCGCTATCGGCAACCGCCGGCTCCGGGGCGGCAGACTGATCCTTGCCCACGTCTTTCTTGCCGCTGTTGTCGGCGACCTTGTCACGGGCAGGTTTTGCCGAATTATCGACGGTCACCGAGGGCTTGTTCGGGCCTTGATCGGCGAACACCTGAGCGAAGCTGGAGGCCTTGTCCCCGGGCTCTGCGGCCACTGCCGATGATTTGGCCGAGGCAGCTTGCGCCTTGGCCTGGGCGGCGGTCTGAAGAAGAATGTTGGGGCTTGCAGGCATGGCACGGTCTCCGCTGCACTGGGATCGTAGGTACAGTTGGGATAGATGACTGCAAGTGCCGGGCCAGTTTCGTCAGAATTCCGGCAAAACCGCCCGACGGCAGGATCAGTGGGTCAGCGAGCGCTGCCGCTCGGCGACATAGACGGGCCGCACATCGGCGAATTCGCTATGGATGTCGGCGACCAGTTTGATGATTTCAGAAGGGCTTTTGTCTTTGGCATGCTGTTCCAGCTCCTGGCACAACACCGCGAGACGGGTCGCGCCCATGTTGCTGCTGCTGCCCTTGAAGCTGTGCGCTACGGAAGACAATGCGTCGGCATCGGCAGTCTGCTGCAACTCCCGCAGGCGATTTTCGGAATCGGCGAGGAACGTATCCAGCAGTTCCGGATAGCTGTCTTCCATCACTTCCCGCAGCGCGCTTAGCGCCTCGTGGTCCACATGTGTATCAGCCACTTGTTCACTCCTTGATCAAGAATGCGCGGATTATGCCAGAGCCTCCCAGAAAAACTCCACGCGAGCACTGCGACCATCGTCTGACCAGCTGGCATTACGCGCCAATTGCCGGATCAGGCTGACGCCGCGCCCCGACAGACGGACACCGTCGAGCGGCCGCTCCATCACGCGCGAGACATCAAATCCCTGGCCGCTGTCTTCGACCCGCACCACCAGACAACCGCCCTCGCCTTCCGGCCGCACTTGCAAATGCACGCGCACGTAACCGTCCTGCAAGGCCTCGAGACGCGCATTGCGCTGCTCGTAATAACGGGCGAAACCCGACGCATCGCGCTTGAGGCTCGAATCCAGTCCCAGCACGCCATGCTCCAGCGCGTTGGAATAAAGCTCGGCCAGCACGCTGTACAGTGCGCCACTCTGCGCCCGCAAGCCATGCACCTCAAGCAGCAACTGCAACAGATAAGGCAACGGGTTGAAGCGCTTGAGCGTGGCACCGCGAAATTCGAAGCTCACCGACCAGTCCAGCGGACAGGACTGGCCACTGTCGGAATACACCGGCGCCGATGGATTGACCTGCGCCATCTCCAGCAGGCTGACTTCGACCATGCTCACATCGTCCCGGGCCTCACCGCGAAAGTCCTGCAACGCCTGCTCGATGTCCTCGAACAGCCGATCCGGCTGGTGATTGGCGGCGAACACCTTGTGCAAGCGCTCGACACCGAACAGCTGATCGTTGGCATCGCAGGTGTCGATAACCCCATCGGAGAGCAGGAACACCCGATCGCCCACCGCCATCGAGTGAACCTCGGTGCGGTCATCGAAGGTCTGCGGGCTGAGCACCCCCAACGGCAGGTGGCGTGCCGCCAGCGGTGTGCGCTCCCCGGTGGCGAGGCAATGCAGATAACCGTCGGGCATGCCGCCGTTCCAGACTTCCACCGAGCGCCGCTGAAAACTCAGGCACAACAGCGTCGCGCAGCAGAACATGTCCACCGGCAGGATGCGCTTGAGCTTGGCGTTCATTTCCCGCAGGGTTTCGGCCAGACCGTAACCCTTGGCGGTCATGCCATAGAACACCTCGGCCAGCGGCATGGCGCCGACCGCCGCCGGCAATCCATGACCGGTGAAGTCACCGAGCAACACATGCATGTCGCCGGCCGGGGTGTACGCGGCCAACAGCAAGTCGCCATTGAACAGCGCATAGGGTGATTGCAGGTAACGGATGTTCGGCGCGCTCAGGCAGCCGGAATGCGCGACCTTGTCGAACACGGCCTTGGCGACCCGTTGTTCGTTGAGCAGATACTCGTGGTGTTTGGCAATCAGGTCACGCTGCTGAAGAACCGTGGCCTGTAAACGTCGCAAGCGATCCATCGCCTTGATTTTGGCGGCGAGGATCACCTGGTTGTAAGGCTTCGCCAGAAAGTCGTCACCGCCGGCCTCAAGGCAACGGGCCAGGGCTTCACTTTCCGTCAGCGACGTGAGGAAGATGATCGGCACCAGGTTTTCACCCGCCAGCTTCTTGATCTGGCGTGCGGCTTCGAACCCGTCCATCACCGGCATCATGGCATCCATCAGCACCAGATGCGGCTTTTGCCGGATAAACGCCTCGACTGCCTCCGCACCGTGGGTGGCCGTCAGCACTTCATGCCCCTGACGACGGACGATGGTCGACAACAACAGCCGGTCAGCGGCGCTGTCTTCGGCAATCAGGATCGTCAGCGGCTCTTGCGGCTGCATGGCCGTCAACTGATGTCGAACAGTTTGTCGAAGTTGGAGATGGCGAGGATTTTCTTCACGTCGGAGCTGCTGTTGACCACGCGGATTTCCGAGTCGTCACCGCCGACATGATCACGCAGCAGAAGCAGCATGCCGAGCGCCGAACTGTCGAGATAGGTCGCCTCCTTGAGGTCGACAATCACCGATTCGGGCTGCTCTTTTTCGTAGGATTGGCGAAATTCCTGATGCTTGGCGAAATCGAATCGCCCCTTGACCGAAATCGTCAGTTTTTTCTTGTCCGGAGAGACTTCTGTAACGACTGACATGTACTGGCTTCCTTGTCATTGACGAACTTGTACAAGGTTTAGCACTTGGAGGGGCCATGGGCAAGGCGCGATGGCGTCGGGATCTGTGCGAGATCTGCCCGTCAAAACACCTCGTGGCGCGGCAAACGCTGAGACAACTCGTCCAGCAGCTTCTGTTCGCGCTTGTCTTCGGCGCGCTGCGCTTCATCCAGATAACGTTGTACAAGCTTGCGCAGACCTTCGACCCGGGCGAATGCCTGCTGCCAGGCATCGCGGGCCTTGTCCAGATTGTTCTGGTGCCATTGCAGACTTTGACGCTGTTGATCGACAGCGGTGTCGAGCTGCGCCAGAAAGCCCTGAAAACCCAGCAACCATTGCCCGGAAACGCCCGTGCTGCCGCGTACGATCCACTGCTCGGAGTAATCCAGACGAAAGGCATGCAAGTCGGCGAGTTTGCTCTCGGCCACTTTCACCTGACCCTGAAAGTAACCCAGGCGTTGCACGGCGGTTTTCTCGGCCTTCTCGGCCATGTCCACCACCGGCGCCAGACGCGCGGCTCGACTCAGGGCCATGACCGGTTACCCGCCGGCCGCCGGGGCGAAAATCGTGCCGAGATACGCTTCGCTTTCACCCAGGCTGATGTTGTCGTTGAGGCCCTGACGCAGATACCTGACCAACTGCGGCTGCAGGTTGATGGCAAGGTCAGTCTCGCGATCACCGCCAGCGACATAGGCGCCGACGCTGATCAGGTCGCGGCTCTGTTGGTAGCGCGACCACAGCTGCTTGAAGTATTGCGCACGCTGCATGTGTTCCGGCGACACCACCGCCGGCATCACCCGGCTGATCGAGGCTTCGATATCGATGGCCGGGTAATGACCTTCCTCGGCCAGACGCCGGGACAATACGATGTGCCCGTCGAGCACGCCCCGTGCGGAGTCGGCAATCGGGTCCTGCTGGTCATCGCCTTCGGACAGCACGGTGTAGAACGCGGTGATCGAACCCCCGCCCTTCTCCGCGTTACCGGCGCGCTCCACCAGTTTCGGCAGTTTGGCGAATACCGACGGCGGATAACCCTTGGTCGCCGGCGGCTCGCCGATGGCCAGGGCGATTTCCCGCTGGGCCTGGGCGAAACGGGTCAGCGAATCCATCAGCAACAGGACGTTCTTGCCCTTGTCGCGGAAATACTCGGCGATCCGCGTGCAGTACATCGCCGCGCGCAGACGCATCAGCGGCGCATCGTCCGCAGGCGACGCCACCACCACGGAACGCTTGAGGCCTTCTTCACCGAGGATGTGCTCGATAAACTCTTTAACTTCTCGACCCCGCTCACCGATCAGGCCAACGACAATGATGTCGGCCTCCGTGAAGCGGGTCATCATGCCGAGCAACACCGACTTACCGACACCGGTACCGGCGAACAGACCCAGACGCTGACCACGTCCGACCGTCAACAAACCGTTGATGCAACGGATGCCGACGTCCAGCGGCACGCTGATCGGGTCACGGTTGAGCGGGTTGATCGTCGGGCCATCCATCGGCACCCAGTCTTCGGCTTTCATGCCGCCCTTGCCGTCCAGCGCACGTCCGGCGCCGTCCAGCACGCGACCAAGCATGCTCATGCCCATCGGCAGGCGACCGGTGTCGGCCAGCGGCACCACGCGGGCGCCCGGCGCAATGCCGGCCACGCTGCCGACTGGCATCAGGAAAACCTTGCTGCCGGAGAAACCCATGACTTCGGCTTCAACCTGGGACGGATGATAGGTATCGTCGTTGATCACCATGCAGCGGGTGCCCATGGCGGCGCGCAAGCCTTCGGCTTCGAGCGTCAGGCCGACCATGCGCAGCAGGCGCCCTTCGAGGATCGGCGCACCGGCGATTTCGGTGGCCTCGGCGTAGGTGCTCAGGCGCTTGGCGAAACTGGTGCGTTCAAGGCGCATCGGGGGCGTCCGCGAGCGGCTCTTCTGCGACCGGGGCCGGTTTTGGCGACTCCGGCAGGTCGAGGCTCAGGTCCGGCGCGGCCGGGTGCAAGGCCTGTTCGTGCAACTGGTCGAACAGCTTGGCCATGACCTGGCTGACGCGGGTTTCGATGCTGGCGTCGATCCGGCTGTGGTCGGTCTCGACCCGGCAACCGCCCGGCAACAGGGATTCGTCCTCGACGATGCGCCAGGTTTCCTCATGACGTTCGCGCAGGGCTTTGACCTGTTCGAAATCCTGTGGATTGACGTACAGCCGCACATTGCCCACGCCCAGCGGCAACAGCTTGAGGGCGTCGCGCATGACGTGTTCGATCTGCGTCGAGTCGATGGCCAGCTCGCGCTGAATCACCTGTTTGGCGATGTGCTGCACGAGGTCGACCAGCGACTTTTCGATCTGGGTGTCTTGCTCGGCGATGGGCTCGAACAGGTGGCCCATCAGTTGCTCAAGGTTGTTGACCTTGGCCGTCAGGACCACTTCGGCTTCCTGGCGCACCTTGAGGGTGGCGCTGTGGAAGCCTTCCTTTTCGCCGATGGCGAAGCCCTCGTTGTAGGCCTCCTGACGGATGCTTTCGAGTTCTTCCAGAGTCAGTGGCTGGACTTCCTCCAGCGGCACTTCTTCCATTTCCGGCGGTTCAGGCTCCGGTTCCGGCTCGGGTTCCGGTGCCGGCGGATCGAAGCTCGGGATTGCCCAGGTTTCGAAACCGCGGACGTCCCGGGCACGGATCAGGTCCGTCACATCGTCGTCATGCTTGTCCATGGGCTTAGATCATTTCCTCGCCGCCCTTGCCACCGAGCACGATTTCTCCGGCTTCGGCCATACGGCGGGCGATGGTGAGGATTTCCTTCTGCGCGGTCTCCACGTCGCTGACGCGCACCGGGCCCTTGGCCTCGAGGTCGTCGCGCAGCAGTTCGGCGGCACGCTTGGACATGTTCTTGAAGATCTTTTCCTTGACGCCTTCGTCCGAACCCTTGAGGGCCAGCACCAGCACGTCGGAGGACACTTCGCGCAACAGCGCCTGGATCCCGCGGTCGTCGACATCGGCCAGGTTGTTGAACACGAACATGAGGTCTTCGATCTGACCGGACAGGTCTTCGTCGACTTCGCGGATCGAGTCCATGAGCTGGCCTTCGATCGAGCTGTCGAGGAAGTTCATGATGTCCGCCGCCCGCTTGATACCGCCCAGGGTGGTGCGCGAGGCGTTCGAGTTGCCGGAGAACTGCTTCTCGAGGATCTGGTTCAATTCTTTCAGCGCGGCCGGCTGCACGGTGTTCAACGACGAGACGCGCAGGATGATGTCCAGACGCACCTTGTGGTCGAAGTTGCCCAGCACTTCACCGGCCTGATCCGGATCGAGGTACGCGACCACGATCGCCTGGATCTGCGGGTGCTCGTAACGGATCACGTCGGCAACGGCGCGCGGCTCCATCCATTTCAGGCTGTCGAGGCCGCTGGTGTTGCCGCCCAGCAGAATGCGGTCGATCAGGCCGTTGGCTTTGTCTTCACCCAGGGCCTGGGTGAGCATTTTGCGCACGTAGTCGTCGGAGCCGACGCCCAGGCTGGTCTGGTCGCCGACGATGTCGACGAACTCGCTCATGACCTGTTCGACCTGCTCACGGTGGACGTTGCCCATCTGGGCCATGGCCACGCCGACTCGCTGAACCTCTTTGGGGCCCATGTGGCGCAGCACTTGTGCGGCATCGGTCGAACCCAGGGACAGCAGCAGAATCGCGGCTTTATCGACCCGGGACAGTTTGGCGACGGCGGCTCGGTTATCACTCATCTGCGTTAATCCACTCTTTCACGACCTGGGCCACACGACCCGGGTCTTCTGCCACCAGACTCTTGATTGCGTTCAACTGAGCGTCATAACCCTCGCTCGGGCTCGGCAGCAGGATGCTGGTCGGGCCGCCGAGGCTGACGCGATCGTTGGACAGTTCACCGTCCAGACCGCCCATGCCACCGAGTTCCATGTCGCCGCCCAGACCGGCCAGCTCCTTGCTTTTGCCGCCACCGGTGATGTTGTTGAGCACCGGACGCAGCACGCCGAACACCAGCACCAGGATGAACAGCACACCCAGCACTTGTTTGACGATGTCCCAGAACCATGGCTGGGAGTAGAACGGAATGTCGGCGATCACTTCGCCGCGCTCGGCGGAGAACGGCATGTTGATCACGCTGACGCTGTCGCCACGGCTGGCGTCGAAGCCGACGGCGTCCTGTACCAGACGGGTGAAGCGCGCCAATTCGTCGGCGCTCCACGGTGCACGGGTGGTTTCGCCGTTGGCCGGGTTGATCTTGACCTGATCGTCCACCACCACCGACACCGACAGGCGATTCAGGCGACCCTGCTGCTGTTTGGTGTGGCTGATAGAACGGTCGAGTTCGAAGTTCTTGGTGGATTGTTGACGCTTGTCCGCCGGGTACGGCGCGAGCATCGGCTGGCCGGTGGCCGGATCCATGATCTGCTGACCGTTGGCATCAACCAGTGGCTGGCCAGGCTGCACCATGCTCGCCGGGGCGGCTGCGCCACCGGTGGTTTGCGGCGCCGAAGCCGGCGACGGTGGCTGGTTGCTCAGGGCGCCCGGCACACCTTGCGGGCCATTGCTGGCGGTGCGTTGTTCGTTGACCGACTGTTCGCTGCGCAGCGCCGGTTGATCCGGGTTGAACTGTTCGGCGGTCGATTCGACGGCACTGAAATCGACGTCGGCCGATACTTCAGCCTTGTAACGGTCGTTGCCCAGTACCGGTTGCAGAATGTTGTGCACGCGCTGGGTGAGCATGCTTTCCATGCGGCGGCTGTAGTCGAACTGCTTGCCGGCCATGGTCATTTCGGAGTTTTCCGCCTGATCCGACAGCAGGTTGCCCTTCTGGTCGACGACGGTGATCTGCGATTTGCTCAGCTCGGGAACGGAGGTTGCCACCAGATTGATAATGGCAACGACCTGGCCTGGCTCCAGCGAACGACCGGAGTACAGCTCGACCAGTACCGAAGCGCTTGGCTTGCGTTCGTCACGCACGAACACCGAACTTTTCGGGATCGCCAGGTGAACGCGCGCGCCCTTGACGTTGTTCAGGCTGGAAATGGTGCGGGCCAGTTCGCCTTCGAGACCGCGACGATAACGGGTCGCTTCCATGAACTGGCTGGTGCCCAGACCCTGTTCCTTGTCGAGGATTTCAAAACCGATGTTGCCGTCGCTGGGAGTGACACCAGCGGCCGCGAGCTTGAGCCGCGCACGGGACAGGTCATCGGCCTTGACCAGCAAGGCGCCGGAATTAGGTTCGACGGTGTAGGGAATGTCGGCGGAGGCCAGGGTGTCCATGACCTGCTTGGCGTCCATGCCGGCAAGGCTGCCGTACAGAGGCCGGTAGTCCGGTTGCTGCGACCACAGCACCACGGCAAAGCCAATCGCCACGCTCGCGGCCAGGCCGACCAACAGGCCCACCTGACGCAGCACGGTCATCTCGGAGAGGTTTTCCAGGAAGGACAGGCCGAACAGCGGCGGTTTGCCGTCTATCGGGGTGGCCTTGGCCGGAACGTTATCGGCGACTGCTTCTGCCATGACTCAATCTCGTCCTTAAACCGGCATCTGCATGATGTCTTGATAAGCCTGAACCAGCTTGTTGCGCACCTGGGTCAGAGCCTGGAACGACACGCTGGCCTTTTGCGAGGCAATCATCACGTCCGTCAGATCGACGCCGCTCTTGCCGATTTCAAATGCGTTGGCCAACTGAGTCGACGCCTGCTGGGTATCACTGACTTTGTTGATGGCCTGACCGAGCATGTCGGAAAAGCTGCTGCCTGCCACTTCAGGGGCAGCGGCAATCGATTTCGGCTTCGACATGGCGTCCATTTGCATGGCCTTCATGTCCATCATCAACCGATTAAATTCAATACCTTGGCTCATGGTCTACTCTCTTGGGCGGCCCGCAATTTTTTGACACTCACTCGGCGGGTACTCAGGTGTTAGCAACAACGGTGCCAGCTCGTGGGCACCGCTTTCAGAAAAGCCGTTTCAAACGTTTGCGCCACCCGTCAGGTGGCGAACAGGTAGCCTTCGACATCCATGCCCGCATCGCGCATTTGCGCCAGTTTGTAACGCAGGGTGCGCGGGCTGATGCCGAGTTTTTCGGCGGCTTCCTTGCGCCGGCCGCGCTCGGTACGCAGGGTGTCGATGATCATCTGGAACTCGCGGCGACGCAGGTCATCGCCCAGCGCACCGGCCGAATCCGCCTCGATCTCGACTTCACGAATGACCGGCGTAACCGGCACTGCCGCCGGCAATGGAGCAAACAGCGCAGGCCCGGAGAGACAGAAATCCTGCGGCTGGATCAACCCGCCCTGCTGCAGAATCAAGGCCCGCTGGACCGCGTTATCCAGCTCGCGCACGTTGCCCGGCCACGGATAAGCGATCAGGCACGCTTGCGCCTCGGGCGAAAACTTCGCCATCGCATGCTTCATTTTATTGACGTGTTTGGCCAACAGACGCTCGGCCAGCGGCAGGATATCGGCGGTGCGCTCGCGCAACGGACGCCAGGCCAGCGGAAAGACCGACAGACGATAATAGAGGTCCTCACGGAACCGCCCCGCCGCCACTTCACCGGCCAGGTCGCGGTTGGTGGTCGCCACCACGCGAATATCGAGAGTGATCGGCTTGCGGGCGCCGACCCGTTCCACTTCCCGCTCCTGCAACACCCGCAGCAGCTTGGCTTGCAAACCCAGGGGCATTTCGGAAATTTCATCGAGCAGAATGGTGCCGCCGTCCGCCTGTTCGAACTTGCCGGCCTGGGCCGCGATGGCGCCGGTGAACGAGCCTTTTTCGTGACCGAACAGAGTGGCTTCGAGCATGTTGTCCGGGATCGCCGCACAGTTGATCGCAATGAACGGCTGACTGGCGCGATGGGATTGCTGGTGGATGTAGCGCGCCAGCACTTCCTTGCCGGTGCCGGACTCACCGGAAATCAGCACGGTGGAATCACTGCGCGCGACCCGCGCCGCCAGATCCAGCAATTGAGCACTGGCCGGCTCGACCGCGACCGGCCCTTCGGCGTCACTGGCGCCAAGGCTGCCCAAGGCGTGACGCGCCACCAGATCCAGCAGAGCCTTGGGCTCGAACGGCTTGACCAGATAATCCGCCGCGCCCTGGCGCATGGCATCGACCGCGCGCTCGACCGCGCCATGGGCGGTCATCAGCAGCACCGGCAATTGCGGTTGCCGCGCGCGCAGCAGGCCGAGCAATTGATGACCGTCCATGCCCGGCATGTTGACGTCGCTGACCACCAGACTGAACGCTTCGCGCTCGACGGCGTTCAGCGCCTCTTCGGCCGAACCCACCGCGTGATAGTCGTGACCGGCCAGCAACAGCGTATCGGCCAGCGCTTCGCGCAACGAGCGGTCATCCTCGACCAGCAGAACCTTGATGCCCATGACCTTCACTCAGCTCCCTGTACAGCAGAAAACAACGGCAGGATGACCTGCGCGCACGTACCGCGCCCGACCCGCGAACGCAGCTGCAATTCTCCCTGATGCGCACGTGCCACGGCCTTGACCACGGTCAGGCCCAGGCCGGTCCCGGTAACTTTGGTGGTGAAAAACGGCTCGCCCAGCCGCGCCAGCACCGCCGCATCAATACCGCTGCCGCTGTCACTGACACACAAACGCAGGGTGTTGTCGCGGGTATAGCAATGCACCTTCAGACGCACCTCGCCGGCACTCGCCTGAATGGCGTTTTCAATCAGATTGAGCAGCGCCCCGACCAGCGTGTCGCGATTGCACAGCAACTCGCCGACATGGCTGTCGCACTGCCAGCGGATCGGCAGATCCTGCACATGGGTCAGCGCCGCGGCCTGCAACGACTGCATCAAGGCATTCGGCGTGACACGATCGGTCAGCGGCAGCTCGCCGCGGGCGAACACCAGCATGTCGCGCACCTGATGCTCGAGCTCGTGCAGGCGCTCCTTGAGACGACCGGCGAAACGCTGCTGGGTCGCGACCGGCAGTTCCTGCTCGGTCAAATGACTGGCGTACAGCAACGCGGCGGACAACGGTGTGCGGATCTGATGAGCCAGCGACGCGACCATCCGCCCCAGGGACGACAGGCGCTCGTGGCGCGCCAGCTGATCCTGCAAGTGACGGGTTTCAGTCAGGTCGTTGAGCAGCACCAACTGCCCCGGCTCGGCATCCAGCGAGCGGGTGGCAATCGACAGGCGTCGACCGTTCTTCAAGGAAATTTCGTGGCCGTCGTCTTCTCGGGGTGCGAAGCAACGGGCGATGACATGGCGCCACAGCTCGCCTTCCAGAGGCAGGCCGAGCAGATCGATGGCGGCCGGATTGGCCTCGCACACAATACCGTGACCGTCGATGACGATGACGCCGCCGGGCAACAGATCCAGGAGGTTTTGCAGACGGTTGGCCAGGCGTTCTTTTTCCGCCAGTTCCTGCATGCGCTGGGCGCTGACCACGGCCAGCTCACCCTTGAGCTCGGTGACCCGGGCTTCGAGCATGCTGTAGGAGTCGGTCAACTGGCTGGACATCTGATTGAACAGGGCGAATGCCTGCTCAAGCCCCTGGCGGCTCGCCTGCTCTACGGACGGCAGTTGCCCCGAGGACTCGGGAACAGAAGACATCTGGGAGGCTTGGGGCATTGTGCTCTCTCGCTTGGCTGACCGTCAGTTAAACGGAACGTTGCGAGGGATGTAGCAATACCCGTGCCTAAAAAAAACCGCTTATAAATGAAGCAGTTGAAAAACAGGCGTCAATCATCCGCCTGTTCATCACCTTCACGACGGCTCATGCCGTACTTGCGCATCTTCTCCACCAGCGTGGTGCGGCGAATGCGCAGGCGTTCGGCGGCGCGGGCCACGATGCCGTTGGCGTCGTCCAGCGCCTGCTGGATCAAGCCCTGCTCCAGACCACCGAGGTAGTCCTTCAGGTCGAGACCTTCCGGCGGCAGCATGGCGTTGGCGGTGAAGTCCGGCGTGTGGCCGTTGATTGCCACGCGCTCTTCCAGATCGCTGCGCAGGCTGTCGACCATTTGCTCGTCTTCGTCGTCGACGTAGCGGAATTTCTTCGGCAACTCGACCACGCCGATCACCCCGTACGGATGCATGATCGCCATGCGCTCCACCAGGTTGGCCAGCTCGCGGACGTTGCCCGGCCAGCCGTGGCGGCACAGGGACATGATCGCGGCGGAGTTGAAGCGGATCGAACCGCGCTTCTCGTGCTCCATGCGCGAGATCAGCTCGTTCATCAGCAGCGGAATGTCTTCGACGCGCTCACGCAGCGGCGCCATCTCGATCGGGAACACGTTCAGGCGATAGTAGAGGTCTTCGCGGAAGGTGCCGATCTCGATCATGCTTTCGAGATTCTTGTGGGTCGCGGCGATGATGCGCACGTCGACGCTTTGGGTCTTGTTGCTGCCCACACGCTCGAAGGTGCGCTCCTGCAGCACGCGCAGCAGCTTGACCTGCATCGGCAGCGGCATGTCGCCGATTTCGTCGAGGAACAGCGTACCGCCGTTGGCCAGCTCGAAGCGGCCGGCACGGCTGGTGATCGCGCCGGTGAAGGCACCCTTCTCGTGACCGAACAGTTCGCTTTCCAGCAACTCGGCCGGGATCGCCCCGCAGTTGACCGGCACGAATGGCGCGTCACGACGCTTGGAATGGTAATGCAGGTTGCGCGCAACCACTTCCTTGCCGGTCCCGGACTCGCCGAGGATCAGTACGCTGGCGTCGGTGTCGGCCACTTGCTGCATCATCTGACGCACGTGCTGGATCGCACGACTGGTGCCGACGAGACTGCGGAACAGGTTGGGTTCGCGATGACGGCCGCGCTCGCGGGCCTGGTCGTACATTTCGCGATAGACCTGGGCACGGTGCAGGGAGTCGAGCAGTTTGCTGTAGCTCGGCGGCATTTCGAGGGTCGAAAGTACCCGGCGGCGTTGGTCTTCGGGCAGGTCCACCGAAGAATTATCGCCCATCAGCAAAACCGGAAGGAACTCATCCCAGGTTGAGAGTGTCTTTAAAAGGCCCAAAAGCGCACCAGGAGCATTGACCGTCCCGATCAGTACGCAAATGACCTCACGACTAGACGACAAAGAGCCGACTGCCTGCTGCCAGTCATGGCTTCCGCAGGGTAAATTTTCTTCGCCAAGAAAATTTAAGATCACCGCCAGGTCGCGGCGGCGGACGCTATCGTCATCGATCAGCAGAATTTTGGTTTCACGCCACATGCAATAGCAACTTCCCTAGTCAACTCAATGCCCAAAATGAGGGGCAAGCGAGACGCTTGCAGGACACCTTGTGCCTGTAGACGCCTGAAATCTGAAAACAGCCACTAGTTAAGTCAAAAAACCGTGCACAGTCAAATTTATGGCGCACATGTCTGGATTAACTGAGGGTTAATTAACCAAACAGATGGTAAACCTTTGCCGCGTTCTGCGCTTGGGTGATCTGCGACATCTCGTCGACTATCGCCTGACGCTCACCCATGGCGACTTCAAGCAGCTGCTTGTAGACATGCAGCAACTCCTCAAGGTTATCGCGCAACGCGACCTCGTCCACCGAAGCTTCACTCAAGACATCTTCCATGCAGGAACGGCAATCGAGATCCAGTTGACCGATCGCCTCCCAGTTACGCTCGGCCAGGGCGCCGACCAACGCTGCTCGGGTTTCTTCGATTCGCTGCAATACAAGACTCATGGTGATCTCCTCAGAACTGCGGAGCGGGCGCAGGCGCGATCGCATCCCAGCCTTCTTTGACGGTGCTCAGCAAGCCGGCAACCTCATCAAGAATGCGCGGATCGCTACTGATGTTCGCCTCGGCGAGACGCTTCATCATGTAGATGTAAAGACCGTCCAGATCAGCCAGCGTATCCGCGGAATTTTCCAGATCCAGACCTTCGCGCAGTCCACTGACGATGCCGATGGCCTTGCTGATCGACGTGCACTTGCCAGGAATATCCTTGCGCTCGATCGCACCTTTGGCCTGGGCGATACGGTCCAGGCCGCCTTCCATCAGCATTTGCACCAGACGATGAGGGCTCGCTTCAGACGTCTGAGCGTGCGCACCTACTTTCTGGTATTGCCGAAGGGCTAACATCGGATTCATGTTCTACCTCATTTGCCACAATGACTCGTATGAACAGTGTATCGCCAGCGAGTCGAAAAACTTTAGACCACAAGACAAAAACCCGGCGCACGCTCGAAAGCGTAGCCGGGTTTTTGTCGCTCTTGCATGTTACTTCGCAGATTGCTGAGCGTTCAGCGAGCTGAAGAACGAAGTAATGTTGCTCGCTGTGGCCTTCATTTGTCCTACCAGCAGGTCCATGGCGTTGTATTTTGCAGTCAACGTCTTGGTCATGCCGGCAACGCGTATATCCAGTGCCGTTTGCTGGGCGGTAAGGCTACGCGTATTGCCGTTCAGGATCGTCAGACGCTGATCCAGCAAACCGGTGGTGGTCTTGCCATCGGCCGAAGCCTTGAGGTAAGGATCCACCGCCTTGCTCATGCGCGCCAACAGACCATTGGTGTCGTTGGTCCCGGTGAACATCTCCTGAACCTTGCCGCTCATGCCTGGCGTGGACATGGCCTTGTTGAACGCGGCCGTGTCGAACGTCAGGTTACCGGTATTGCGGTCGGTCATGACACCCAGCTGCGACAGATAGGCCATCGGGCTGCCAGCGGTAGCACTCGGGGCCGTGATTTGCCCACGGATATCGGCAACCAGCGAACGCGCCAGGGAGTCACCGGTGAACGCCGCCTGAACGGTCAGCTTGCCATCTTCGTCCGGCGTTGCCTTGGACAACGTATCAATGGTGTTTTTCAAGGTGTTGTATGCATCGACGAACGCCTGAACCGACGTCTGCAAACCCTTGGTGTTACCGTCGACAGTCACCGTGACAGGTGTCGGAGGCGTACCCGGGCTGACGGTTACCAGGTTCATCGTCAGACCACTGATGGCGCCGGTGACCGTGTTGCTCTTGCTGGTCACTGCCAAGCCGTCGATGGTCAGAGACGCATCCTGAGCGAGGCCGTTGACCGCGCCGGAAGCACCGGCCGCCGGGCTGGTGCCCATTTCCTGTGTGCCGTCGATTTCCAGGCCGGCAATGCCGCTGACCTTCATATCGGAGCCTGCGCCAGTCTTGCTCGAACTGATCACCAGACGCGAAGCGCCCGAGCTGTCGGTCACAATGTTGGCGGAAATGCCGTTGACGCCCTGAGCCGTGTTGATGGCGTCACGAGTGCTCTGCAAAGTGGCATTGGCCGGGATCGTGACATTGTAATCAGTGCCATTCTGACTGATTTTCAGGGTACCACTCGGAATGGCACTGGCAGCACCGCCGGCAAAGGATGCACTGGCTATTTTCGAACCGGTGGCCAGTTTATTCACAACAACACTGTAAGTACCCGAGACCGCGGTGTTATCCGCAGAGACCCCTAGAACGCCCGGAGTGCCCGAAGTCGCCGTGTAACCGGCAAACGCTGGATTGGTCTTGCTGCCCAGGTTGGTCATCGCCGTCTGGAATGCGGTCAGCGCACTCTTCAACGTGCCGATACCGGAAATCTTCAGCGTGTTGGTTTTAGTCGCATTATCGATCTGCGTCTGTTTCGGCGTCTTGTCGGCATTGACCAGCGCAGTAACGATCGCACCGATGTCCAGGCCGGAACCCAGGCCCGAACCCGGTAAAATTGGACTTGCCATGTGCATCTCCCTTGGGGTTATTGCCAGTCTTTTGACCAATGCCTGCGTCTAAAGAACTTCAAACACTATTCATGCCAGCTATCAGACTTTGGCGTCGAACAACACGTGACTCGCGTTGGCGAGGCTGTCTGCCAGCTTGAGGGCTTCTGCGGAGGGGATCTGTCGTACGACCTCGCCCGTCTCGCTCGCGATCACCTTGACGATGACCTTGCCGGAATGCTCGTCGATCGAGAATTCCAGATTGCGCTTGATCGACTGAACGAACTTCTCGATCTCCTGCACCGCCAGCTTCAGCTTGGTTTCATCTGCTTCCTGGCTCTTTTTCGAGGCAGGAACAGCATCAACGGTCTGAGGCTTGGTTTCCGACGGCTTGTCGGTAACGGTATTGGCTGGCTTGGGAGCCGGATAAGACACGTTAAGCTTGACGCTCATGTCCATGCTCATCACCTCATAACGTAAAAAGCGAGAGAGCACGCAAGCGCACTCCCCCGCTAAAACTCATTCCGAAATTACTGAAGCAGCTTCAGTACAGCGGAAGGCAGTTGGTTGGCTTGAGCCAGAACAGAGGTCGAAGCCTGTTGCAGGGTTTGCTGCTTGGTCAGGTTAGCAGTCTCTGCGGCGAAGTCGGTATCTTGTACGCGACCTTGTGCAGCAGTGGTGTTTTCGTTGATGTTCTGCAAGTTCTGGATGGTGCTGTTCAGACGGTTTTGCGAAGCACCCAGGCTGGCACGAGTTGCACCGATTGCAGCGATAGCGGCGTCGATTGCAGTGATCGCGTTGTCGATGTTCGAAGCGGCGGCAGCCGAAGTAGCACCGGTCAGAACAACAGTACCGCTACCTACCGACAGACTGGCGGCGTCGAACTTGGAGCTCAGTACCAGGTCGATGTGGTTAGCCGAACCGGTGTTTGCGCCAACTTGCAGAGTCACAGTACCAGCCGAACCGTCCAGCAGGTTTTTGCCGTTCAGGTTGGTCGAAGCCGAGATACGGGTGATCTCGTCGGACATCTGAGCGAATTCAGCGTTGGTAGCGGTCTGGTCAGCAGTGCCGTTGGTACCGTTACGTGCTTTAACAGCCAGTTCACGCATACGCTGCAGAATGTCGGTAGTAGCCTGCAGAGCGCCTTCAGCGGTCTGGGCAACGGAGATACCGTCGTTGGCGTTCTGGATTGCCTGGGTGTTACCGCGGATCTGGGAAGACATACGGTTGGAGATCTGCAGGCCAGCGGCGTCGTCTTTAGCGCTGTTGATTTTCAGGCCGGAAGACAGGCGCTGCATCGAAGTCGACAGAGCGTCGGAAGCGCGGTTCAGGTTTTTCTGAACGTTCAACGACGTGGTGTTGGTGTTTACTGTTAAAGCCATGACGAATTCCTCGTTGGTTGGGTACTGCGGCTTCCGGCCCTGGCAACCGCCGGGTATGGCCTAGAGAACCTTCGTAATAGTTATCGTCGGGTTTGCAGGTTGCTTGAGGGCTTTTTTGAAAAATTTTGCCATCACCCTGCCACCCCCTAGAAAACAAAGACTTAGCAGCACTTCACCTTCTAAAAAATGACGTCATAAAACCGTCCGTGGCGCAAAGCTGCGGGCCAGCGCCTTCGACCGTCGTCAGGCGGACGATTCTTCCAGCAATTGAATCAACTCGTACTCCATGAAGTCGGCAAGCCCCAACCAGTCCTGACGCTCCTGGCACTCGAGCATTTGCGTGAGCAACTGCGCCCAGGCCTGCTGCTTCTGCGCACCGGCCGACAGCAATGACTGCTGCGCGCCCTCGAACACATCGACCATGGTCAACGCGGCCTCGACATCACGTCCCAACCGAAACAGCCCGGCGCACTGTTGGCATTCGTCTACCCAGCTTTGCAGCGCAGTCATTGCACGAACTCCTGATTGAACGCTGTACCGGCAATCTGCGCGCCCGCGCGGCTGCTGTTGAAAAACGCCACCTGCGGCTGACTGGCGATGTATCGCTCCAGCACGCACAGATAACCGCGAAAATTGAGCTGGGTACTGACGCGCTGGCCATGGCCATCACGCACCCAGTGCCGCGCCTGATTCACCGACGGCCCCAGGTCACCGTCATTCCAGCCGGCATGGGTCTTGTTCATCGGGAAGGCAAAATCGGCGCCGAACAGCGTGATCCGTGCAGCGCCCATCTTCACCGCCAGGTCCACGGCCGGATGAATCACGCTGCCGCCCACATGCAGCAGCGCCCTCGGGTGCTGTTCACGCAATGCCGCATAGACCGGACTGGCCGAGTAACCGCCATAACGTTTGCCCTTCCAGGCCCTCAGCACCTCGGGATCACTCATGGGCAGGTACACCAGCGGGATGCCGTCGGACTCCTCGAAAGGCAAGTGCCGGAAGCTGATTCGCTGATCGATGCTCACCACATAGTCGGGCACGATCCCGTGCTCGCGCAGTGGCCGGTAAGCGGTATCGACACAAATGAACAACGGACGCCCGGACCGCTCGCGAATCGCCGCCAGGCGCTCGAAGTGCTGCTCCAGCGTCGGCCCGGTGCCGATCACATAAATCTCCCGACCGGTGCAGGTGCCGAACAGCGTCGCCACATCATCGTCGGCGAGCAACACGGGCAGGCAGTCCTGCAGGCGCTGCTGAATGAACGGTGACTGCGGATCGAACTCGCGATTGTTGAAGCTCAGGTGCACTTCGCTGACCAGTCGATCACGAATCTTTGCGTTGAAGTCATCGGCCAGCAGCATTTCGGCAGGCAATGCAAAGAACGGCGTGCAGATGTCGGGCAGGTCGCCGGCGTAGAGCAATTCAACTCGCGGATCCTGCAGCCACTCACGCTGATCGAGCAGTTGCAACACCAGGGTGAACAGCGCGCCATTGAGGATGTGCACATACAAGCGTTCAAGCCCGGCGCGCTCCAGCAACACCGTGGGCAAATCCCCGAGGCCGGTGCCGTAGACATGCAGTTGCGGCTTGTCCGTTGGCAGGCTGGCGGCCTGTATTTGCGCTTCGCGGACACGGTCATGCCGGCTGGTGAGCTGAATGCCGCCAATGCTCAGCGTCGAGCCCAGCCCTTGCGTCAGCTCGGCCTCGATTGCCGAACTGTCTTCGTTCAGCAATCGTGCGAACAGCGTCGGCCAGCGTCGCTCGAAGACTTCAGCGTTAGCTTGGAAAAACTCACTCATGGTGCCTTGCGCTCCCTTCAGGCAAAAAAACAGCGTTCAAGGTTACCCCTTGAACGCTGTTTTTGTATTCGTCGTTCGTACCGGACTCAAGGACGATAAATAATCGCCGAACCCCATGACAAACCGACGCCGAAACCACTGATCGCGATGCGACTCCAGTCGGAATCCATCACGTGTTTTTCCAGCAGCAGCGGCACACTGGACGACACGGTGTTACCGGTCTCGACCATGTCCTTGATGAACTTTTCCGGCTCGCCTTCGAAGCGCCGCGCCACGGCATCGACAATCGCCGCACTGCCCTGGTGGATGCAGAAGGCATCGATGTCATCGGCCTTCAGGCCGGAATCGTCGAGCAGTTCGTGCAGGTGCGCCGGCACCTTGAGCAGAGCGAAGTTGAACACCTGGCGACCGTTCATGAAGAACACGCCATCGGTCACTTTCAAGTGCGGTGCGCCGGAACCGTCAGTACCGAACTTGGCCTTGCCCAGCGCCCAGACCGGGTCTTCGCCCATCCAGGTGGCAGTAGCGGCATCGCCGAACAGCATGGTGGTGTTGCGATCTTCCGGATCAACGATTTTCGAATACGGGTCAGCGGTGATCAGCAGGCCGTTTTTCAAACCGGCGGCTTCCATGAAGCCTTTGATCGCGTAGATGCCGTAGACGTAGCCGGAGCAGCCCAGGGAAATATCGAACGCCGCGACATTGGTCGGCAGCCCGAGCTTGTCCTGGACTATGGCTGCGGTGTGCGGCAGGCCTTCCTCGTCACCGTTCTGGGTGACGACGATCAGCGCATCGATGGATTCACGTTTCAGTTCAGGGTTGTTGGCAAACAGCGCATTGGCCGCTTCAACGCACAGATCGGAGGTTTCCTGTTCCGCGTCTTTGCGTGGGAGGAAGGCCGAACCGATCTTGCCGAGGATGAATTCTTCATCCTTCTCGAATTTTGCACCTTGTGCGTAATTGTCCACGCCGGCTACAGGAACGTAGCTCGCAATGCTTTTTATGCCAATCATTACGGCTTCCCAATAATAAACAGCCCAATACCACCGCTCGCAAGGATTCGAGGGGCGCCGACAAACAGAAAACGGCCGCCACAACGGGCAGCCACGGGGAGCGCAAAGGGCTATCACTGGAACCGAAAACGGGCCAGGCGCCATCTCCCCGGTCATTACAATACAGTGAAGATGCGCGTTATGACTCGCAGGTCACGCTATTTTGCCGAATCGGTGCCAGATCGGGTCATTCGACCAATGACCAGTCCAGCGGCGTACCGCGTTTAATCGGCTGGCGCGCACGGCGCCCGAGGACGGCATCGGTGTGCTTGGGCGGCAGACCGAGACCGGGACGAATGGCGCGCACATTGGCCGCCGTGAAGGGTTCACCGGCCGCCATATCCGCCGTGACGTACAGCGACCGACGGTAAACCAGCGACTTCTGCTCAGCCTCGGTCACGCCGTAATGGACCTGGCCCATGGCCTGCCAGGCACGCTCGGTCTCGATCACCAGACTGGCCAGTTCCGCCGGTTCCAGCGAGAAACTGGCGTCCACCCCACCGGCTGAACGGTCGAGGGTGAAGTGTTTTTCCACCACCGTCGCGCCCAGCGCCACCGCCGCCACCGACACGCCGACGCCCATCGAATGGTCTGACAGACCGACCTCGCAGCCAAACAACTCACGCAGATGCGGGATCGTGCGCACGTTGCTGTTGATCGGGGTCGCCGGGTAGGTGCTGGTGCACTTGAGCAGCACCAGATCCTTGCACCCCGCTTCACGGGCGGCGCGCACGGTTTCGTCGAGTTCGGCGATGCTGGCCATGCCGGTGGAAATGATCAACGGTTTGCCGGTCGCCGCGACACGGCGAATCAACGGCAGATCAGTGTTCTCGAAACTGGCGATCTTGTAGGCCGGCACATCGAGGCTTTCAAGGAAGTCCACGGCGCTGTCGTCGAACGGTGTCGAAAACGCGAGCATGCCCAATTCCCTGGCCCGGGCGAAGATCGGCGCATGCCATTCCCAGGGCGTGTGGGCCCTTTCATACAGGTCGTAGAGCGAGGTACCGGCCCACAGACTGTTCGGATCCTTGATGAAAAATTCGCCCTCCGCCAGATCCAGGGTCATGGTTTCGGCGGTGTAGGTTTGCAGTTTCAAGGCATGCGCGCCGGCCTTGGCCGCCGCTTCGACAATCTGCAAGGCGACGTCCAGTGACTGGTTATGGTTGCCGCTCATTTCAGCGATGATGAACGGCGGCGCATCGGCACCGATCTGGCGGTTGCCGATATTGAAACTGCTCATTGACGGGATTCCTTCAAAACCTTGGTGAACGCGCAGGCACTCTGGGTGAACCCGGCGTCACGAAAAACATTCATCGAGGGCCGATTGGCCGGCAACACCTGGGCGGTGATGGCGGTCATTTGCGGCCAGTGCGCAGCCACAAAGGCCTCACCCTGCGCCAGCAGCGCCCTGCCCCAGCCGAGACCGAAACGCCCCTCGAACAGATATAGCGAAACTTCCGCCTCAAAGCCGCGCAAATCGTAGCGCAGGACGCCGACCGGGCCATCATCCGCCTCGGCCACCAGCAGCAGCCGCTGAGGATTGCGCAGACTCGCGTCCAGCCAGTTAACGTGCTGCGAGCAATCGATCGCCCCGCTGTCCAGCGACCAGCGGCGCACCGCCTCGGCATTGCGCCCGTCGAACAACAACTGCGCGTCATCCGGCGTCGCCAGACGCAACTTGAGCACCGCGCCGGCCAGTGCCGTCGCCACCCGCAGCGCACCGCGTCCGTCGACCAGTTGCCGCGAACGCTCGGCCAGGCTCTGGCGTAGATAAAAATTGCCCACGACAAAGCCGATGGCAGCGCGCAGTTGCTCGACGCTGACCTGCTCCCGCGCGCCCATGAACACATGCGCGCCGGCCGCCGCCATCACCTCGCCGTTGGCCTGCTGGTTGTTCGACACCGCGATGCAGATCGTCGGCAGGCCCAGGGCCGCGCGCTCCCAACTGGTGCCGCCGCCGGCGCCGATAAACAGGTCGGCCTCGGTCATGCGCCGATGAAAATCGCTGACGAAACTGTGCAGGCGCCAGTGCGGCCGCGTTTCGGCCAGCGCCTGCATCTCTGTCCAGGCCGGGTTGTCGGCACCGGCGACAAAATCCACTTCAAGCGCCGAAATATCCGCCAGCGCCAGCATCGCGTGATGAGTCTGGCGCGCCGCATCGAAACCGCCGAAATTCACCAGCACCCGGCGCGCCACCGGTTTGATCTCGATGGCCGGGCCACTGAACTCTTCACGCAACATGGCGAAGCGCGGACCGAGCAGCGTTCGGCAACCGGCCGGCAACAGCGGCTGATAGTTTTCGCTGAGCCCGGAGAGGTTCTGATTGAGCAGCAGATCCACGCTGTAGCGCCGGGTCGCCAGATCGTCGACCGCGGCAATCCGTGGTGCGAAGCGACGGGCAGCGGTTTGCCAGTGATGGTCGAGGCCGTAATGGTCGGCGATCACCCAGTCAAATCCGGGCTGCCCTTCCAGTTGCGCCGCCAGTGCCTCGATATCCGCCTGCCACGGCAGCATCGATTCAATGGCCTGCTCCGGGTCTTCACCGGCATAGCGATCCGGCAACGCGAAGGTCTCGAAGCCTTCGGCCTGCAACGCATCGAGCCGATGCCCCGGCAGACGACGGCAGGCGAACGCGACATGGCTGCCTTGCGTGCGCAGCACTCGCGCCAGTGTCAGGCAACGGGCGATGTGGCCGCTGCCGATGGTCGGCGACGCGTCGGCGCGGATCAGCACTCTCATTGCAATTCCCCGCCAGCCCTGAGGGCGGCGTAAAGGTACTCGGCGCGCTTCCAGTCTTCGACGGTATCGATGTCCTGCACCAGATACCGGGGCAGGATCACCGGCAGACTCGCCGGCGAATACAGCACCTCGCCACCCAGCCAGGCCTCGCGGCGCCCCCAATAGAACTGGCCGGCATCCTGAAAGGCAGCCGGCAGATCCTGCGAACGGGTGTTGCGAAATTCGGGGTACAACGCTGTCAGCGCGCCCTGCCCGTCGAGGGTCAAGGCGCGCTGCACCGGAAAGCCGAAATCGGTGACTGAAAATGCAAAGGACTTGTCCGGATGCTGCGCCAGCAACTCAAAGCCCTGACGCAGAAAGCGCGCCTGCAACAGCGGCGCCGTAGCGTACACACAGCAGGCGTATTCGAAGGCCGGCAGTTGCTGCAGGGCATGCGCGAACACCGCCGCAGTGCCGGTGAAATCATCGGCCAGCTCAGCCGGACGCATGAACGGCACGTGAGCACCGCTGGCCCGCGCCACGTCGGCGATCTCTGCGTCGTCGGTGCTGACCACCACCTGCTCGAACAACCCTGAATCGAGGGCCGTGCGAATCGAACGGACAATCATCGGCACACCGTCGAACGGCTTGAGATTCTTGCGCGGGATGCGTTTGCTGCCCCCGCGGGCCGGGATGATTGCGACGTTGTTCAAGGACGTTTTTCCAGCAGGAACCAGGTGATGTCGTCGACCGGAAACTGCGGATCGCGGTGATAACCGAAGCCGTAGTCCAGCAGTTGCAGATCAGGATAACGGTCAAGCATTTCCCCGGCAAAATCACGCTTGAACAGCTTGCCGCTGTTGCCGCGATAGGACACTTCCACCGGCGAGGGATTGTAGTACTCGGCGATCAGGATGTAGCGCGAACTCAACTCATACAACTGTGCATACGCCGTCGCCAATAGCTCCGGCGCCAGATGGATCAGCACACCTTTGCTCAGGGTCAGGTCGTATTGGCGTTCACGGTGAAAGTCGAACAGCGAACCGTGCCAGATATTCGCAATTTCCAGCGCTCGGGCCTGGGCGCAGGCACTGGCATTGATCTCGACCCCGAACAGCTCGCAGCGCGGCAGCAGCTGACGCAGCGCCTGCAAGTTGTTGCCGGCGTTGGTGCCCAACTCAAGCAGGCTGTCGATTCGCCCGGCCCGGGTCAGCGCCTTGGCGAACAACGCCAGATTGGCCGCCACCAGTGGCTCGCCGACGTTACGGTCAACGTACTGGTTGCCGAATTCGCCCTGCCAGAATTGTTCCTGCTCGCTCAGATCACGCATTACCGTTTTCCATCCACCGCCGCGGCGGCAATCATTCGGTCAACCGACGCAATTGCTCGACCACGTAGTCCTGCTGCTGATCGCTCAGCAACGGGAACAGCGGCAGGCTGATCGCTTCGGCGTAATAACGCTCGGCTTCGGGGAAGTCACCCTCGGCGAAACCCAGGTCACGATAGTACGGCTGCAAATGCACCGGAATGTAGTGCAGGTTCACGCCGATACCGGCGGCACGCAAGCCTTCGAACACCTGACGGTGGCTGAGGCTGATGCGCTCGGTCTGCAAACGCACCACATAAAGATGCCAGGCCGATTCGGCCTCCGGCTGGAGGCTCGGCACAGTCACCGGCAAGTACGCCAGCAAGCGCTCGTAACGCGCGGCCAGCGCCCGGCGACGGGCGATGAACTCGTCCAGTTTGCCCAACTGCGACAGGCCCAGCGCGGCTTGCAGATCGGTAATCCGGTAATTGAAACCCAGCTCGACCTGCTGGTAGTACCACGGGCCGTGGCTGGGCTCGGTCATCTGCTGCGGATCGCGGGTCATGCCGTGGCTGCGCAGGCGTTGCAGACGCTCGGCCAGTTCCGGGCGATTGGTCAGCACCATGCCGCCTTCGCCGCTGGTGATGATCTTCACCGGATGGAAGCTGAACACGGTCATCGCGGCAAATTCACCGCAGCCCACCGGACGCCCGGCATAGCTTGCGCCGACCGCGTGGGAAGCGTCTTCGATCACCGTGAAGTTGTAGCGCTCGGCCAGTTCGGCAATGCGCCGCATGTCGCAGCTCTGCCCGGAGAACGCCACCGCCACCAGCACTTTGGGCAGCGTGCCGTCGCGCTCGGCAGCATCGAGTTTGCTCGCCAGAACTTCGGCATCAAGGTTCCAGGTCAGCGGATCGATGTCCACGAAGTCCACGTCAGCGCCGCAATAACGCCCGCAGTTGGCCGACGCGAGAAAGGTGTTCGGCGTGGTCCACAAACGGTCACCCGCGCCGAGCCCCGCCGCCAGACAGGCAATGTGCAGCGCCGCCGTGGCGTTGCACACCGCCACGGCGAAGTCGGCCTGACAACGCTCGGCCATCGCCTGCTCGAAGCGTTCGATGGTCGGGCCCTGGGTCAACCAGTCGGACTGCAACACCTCGACGACCGCGTCGATGTCCGTCTGGTCGAGGCTCTGCCGACCGTAAGGAATCATACCGAGAGCTTCGCGTGCAGCTCGGCGATCTGCCCCACCGAGAGGAAGTGCGGGTTGGTGTCGGAGCGGTACTCGAAATCTTCGCCGACCGGCACACCACGCTCACCGAGTTTGTCCTCGGCAAAATCCACGTCGACGCTGGTGAAACGGATCGACGGCTGGATGGTGTAGTGATCGGCAAATTCTAGGGTCATCCGCGCATCGTCCAGCGGCACCATCAGCTCGTGCAGTTTCTCGCCCGGACGGATGCCGACGTTCTTGTGCGGCAGATGCTCGGCCATGCCGCGAGCCAGATCGACCACACGGATCGACGGGATCTTCGGCACGAACACTTCGCCGCCGTGCATCCGCGCAAAGCTGTCGAGCACGAACTGCACGCCGTGATCGAGGGTGATCCAGAAGCGGGTCATGCGCTCGTCAGTGATCGGTAGCTCCGTCGCGCCATCGGCGATCAGTTTGCTGAAAAACGGCACCACTGACCCGCGTGAACCGGCGACGTTGCCGTAGCGCACCACGGCGAAACGCGTCTGCTGTTCGCCGGCAATGTTGTTGGCCGCGACGAACAACTTGTCCGACAGCAACTTGGTGGCGCCGTACAGGTTGATCGGGCTCGCGGCCTTGTCGGTGGACAGCGCAACGACTTTCTTCACCCCGTTGTCGATGGCGGCGGCGATGATGTTTTCCGCGCCGTTGACGTTGGTGCGGATGCATTCAGTCGGGTTGTATTCCGCCGCCGGCACCTGCTTCAACGCCGCGGCGTGCACCACGTAATCGATGCCGCGCATGGCCTGACGCAGACGATCGGCGTCGCGCACGTCACCGAGGAAGTAACGCATGCACGGCGCGTTGAACGTCTGCTGCATTTCGTATTGCTTGAGCTCATCCCGGGAGAACACCACCACTCGCTTGGGCTGGTATTGCTCGAGCAGGCGCGCGATGAATTTGCGCCCGAACGAGCCGGTGCCGCCGGAGATGAAAATCGATTTACCGTTGAACATGTCTTGAGTCCTGTTCCCTTTACGCCAGCTTCAGGCGATCAACTGCGCCCAATTCAGCGAAGCGCTGTCGTTCAGCACAAAGCCTTTGCCAGTCAGGCTCAGGTTCGCGTTGTACGCCTGATCCCGGGCGAACGCCGCCGCCCATTTTTCCTGCAACGCAGCCAGTGCCTGATCAGCCTGGGCGATATCGCCCTGATGGATGACTTGCACCGATGGCGTCCAGACGGTCAGGTAGCCGGCCTGGCCGGCTTTCAGGCACAGATCGACATCGCTGAAGCCTTCGGTGAATGTGTTGTCGTCCAGACCGCCCAAAGCATCAAACAGTTCTTTGCGCACCATCAGGCACACATTAGAAACCGCCGAGTAGTTCTGATCCACGGACAACCGGTACAGGTAACCCTGGGCGTCGTGTTTTTCGCCGACGAATGCCGAGCCAACCCCATCGTTCATGCCGAGAATCAGACCGGCCTGGCTGATCTTGCCGTCGCGGTCGACCAGTTTCGGGCCGACTACGCCGACTTCCGGACGCAGAGCGTGGTTGAGCAACGAGTCGAGCCAGTTCGGGTTGACCACTTCTGCGTCGGCCGCGAGCAATACCAGATACTCACCCAGCGCCTGCTGGCTGGCCGCGTTGTACAACGCCGGCGCGCTCAGCGGCTGATCAACGCGCAGCACCCGGACTTTCGGATGCTGATAGGTACCGAGCCAGTCGTTGACTTGCGCTGACTGAGCGCCAGTGGTGGCGACCAGGATTTCGTATTTTTGATAGCGGGTGCGCAACTGCACGCCTTCCAGGCAACGTTGCAGGGCCGGCAGATCGTCGCCTGCCGGCACGATGATCGACACCAGAGGACGATCGCTGTGGTGGTAGTCGATCTGGTAAATGCCCGGCACGGATGAAGTGACCTTGGCCTTGTAGCCACGATTGCCCAGGTGACGCAACAGTGCCAGACGCTCGTGAGCGTTCTCTTCAAGCACCGGTGCCTGAGTGATCAGCAGCGGCTCATCGAGGTGGGCCAGGCTGTTGAGGCCATCCTGCTCGATGATGCGCAGCAGCAGATCGAATTCCAGCGCCTTGCTGTAGTCCGCCGAATAACCACCGGCCTCGACCAGCGCGTCGCGACGAATCAACCAATGACGCGCCATCATCGCTGGCAGGCTCAGGAGCAGATCCAGATTGAAGCCCGGACGGAACACGTCCACCAGCGCACCGTTTTCCGCGCGCTGGATTTCGTCGGTGGACACCGCTCGGCAATCACCGGCGTTCATCAGCTCCAGGCTGGCACGCAACAGGCCGCTGGCGGTGAACTCGTCCCCGGCTTGCGCCAGAAGCACCCAGTCGGATGGCGACTGACTGGCGCTCTGGTTAAGTTTGTCGATCAGGTTGCCCGGCGTCACGCGGACAAAATGCAGGGTGTTCTGTGCGGTGGTGGCCGCCGGTGCTTCACCGGTGGTGAACACAACGATCCTGAACGTCTTGCACTGGCCTTCGAGCAAGCTGTCGAGGCTGACTTGCAGCTTGTCGATATCGTTGTCCAGATCCAGCAGGAAAATACCGAACTGCTGACCGCCACCGTTGACGGCCAGATGCTCGGCAATCGCCTCGACCTGTCCGGCTTGCGGTTGACGCGAATCCAGCCACTTGAGCAGCCGGCCGGACTGCATGGCGTCGAACGTGCGATGGTGATCTTCCACCGTCAGCGCATCGAGCCGTGCAATCCAGTCACGCATTTTTTGCGCTTCTTCGTCTTCTCCCGACAATTCCAGTTGCGCCACCAGACGCTTGTTCACGGTACGGTTGAAGGCATTGAGGTCGTGGGCCTGCCACAGACGCTCGAGCACACTGTCCTGCGTGTCGTTATTGCGCGCCTGGAGCAGATGCGCCTGACGCGTCCACACCCCTTCGAGCCCCTGCAATTGAACGCGGCCGGCGGGCATCGCGTGCAGCATGAATTCGAACTGCGCCAGACGATCGAAGAATGCCTGGTTATAGAACGGCATTTCGACGTATTGCAACGGCCCGAAACGACGATCCGGCACCTTGAGCACCTGATTCCAGGTGGACTGGACAATCAGTTCCGCCGTCAGCGCCCGACCGCTTTGCAGGCTGTCGACCATGGCTTCGAAACTTTGCAGGGCAAACGCTTTGCTCTGTTCTGCATCCAGGCCCTGGATCGCAGTAGGCAACCCGGCGAGGAATTCAGCAAAGGCTTCACGCTCGGCCACCGACTTCGCGTCGGCGTACGTCAGCGAGTGGTAAACCTCGGTGCTGTGCTCGGAGTTGCCGTAGTTGATCTCGCGCACCACGTAAGGAATCGGCAGGATACGCGCCTTGGCACTGGCCAGCAGGAAGTACACGTGGCCGATTTCCTGCCATTGGAAACTGGTGCCTGGCGGCAGTGCCGAATGCCAGGTCTTCATCAGGTCGGTACGGGTCACCGCGTAGAACGGCGGGATGTACTGACTCATGTAATCGATGACCCGATCCTGAGCCTTCTCGGACGAGTAGTCTTCCATGACTTTCTTGTCACGGCGGTAGTAGCTCACATCACCGGCCATCGACAGGTACATCAGGCAGTAGCCGTGGCACATGCCGTAGTCGGGATTTGCCTGGAGGAAGCCCACCGACTCGGTCAGCGAATCGTGCAGGATGAAGTCGTCGTCGGCCGCCAGCACCATATACGGCGTGGTCAGTTGCTCCACGCCATAGGCCAGTTTGGCCTGCATGCCCCAGTAGGCGAACTGCGGCACGTGGTGATAGTCGACCGCGGAAAAGTCACCTTCAGGGCGTTCGGCCGTGGAGTCCAGCACCATGATTTTGCAGGGCAAGCTGCTGTAATACTTCACCGCCCGACGCAGGAACGCCGGACGATTGTGCGTAATCAGCACTACGGTCAACAACTCGTTGAGCGGTAGCGTCAGTTCAGAACTGTACTTGCCTTGCATAACTTCTCTCCACAACCGGCGACTCGCCGAGACAACGCTTTGGTGATGTTGCGAATTAACGAACGCGACGCAGATAGCCGTCCGGCGCCACGGTGATCAGCAGCTTGTTCTGCAGCTGAACATCGATCTCGAAATCCTTGTTCTCTTCCAGGTATTTCCACACGGCAGTCTTCGGGTTATCGCCCGGGCCCCATGGACGATCCGGGAAGAAATCGGCCGGCATGTCTTCAACCACGGTGTCCATCACCACGCAGTAGCTGTCGACCGACACCAGTGGCGCGTAGAGGCGCAGCTCTTCGAGCACGTGGTCGTGAGTGTGGTTGGAATCGAGCACCAGAATGACTTTCTTGCCTTCGGCAGCCGCACGCACCTGGGCAGCGATGGCCGGGTCGATGCTCGATCCTTCGATCATCTTGATGCGCTTGCTCATCGGGTGGCTTTCGATGGCTTCACGGTTGTGCGGACGAATGTCCAGATCGATGCCCAGCACTTCACCGTGACCTTGCAGTTCCAGCAGGGAGGCGTAGTAGATGATCGAACCGCCGTGGGCGATGCCGCACTCGATGACCAGATCCGGCTTCACCTGCCAGATGATTTCCTGCATGGCCATCATGTCTTGCGGCAGCTGGATGATCGGACGGCCCATCCACGAGAAGTGGTAGCTGTACTTGTGCTTGGCCGATTCGTTGAAGAAATCGCGGGCCAGGCCCGTCAGTTTCTGGTCGTCACCCTGCTGGGCGATCTGCTCGCGGCATTCGGCTTCAAAAGCTTTGTTGATGCTGTTGTCGGTCATTTTCAAAATCTCAAGGGTCACTGGAACGAAGCGCTGTCGACGGCGTGATAGACGTAACGTCCACCGGTCATCCGCTTGATCTCTTCGAGGTAATTGGAATTCATCACAAACAGGTTGGCGCCCTCGGGCAAGGCGTCCATCGCCTCTTGCGGCGAGGACACCCGGGCACCGCTCAGGGGCAGGTAACGCCCCTGCTTGGCCGGGTTGATATCGACCACGCGATCCACCGCCACACCGGCGCGTTGCAGGAACAGCGAATAGATCACGCCTTTGGACGAGGCGCCCCAGATCGCCGAACCCTGCTCGGGCGCGCCCTGGATGATCTGCACCGCGCGCTGGAGGCTGGCGGTGAAATCGTCCGGCAAGGCCAGACGCGGCACCGGTTGTTCCGGGGTCAGGCGCAACGTGGCGAGGTCAGCGACGATGTACAGGTACTGGCCGCCGAACAGGTGACCGGCCTCGTGCACGGTGCCGAACATCCGGCGCAGGTCATCGAGGCGGAAGTAATTGACGTGCTCGTAGAACAGGTCGAACCAGGCGCGGTGTTCGAGGATCCAGTCGAAGCACGGCACTTCGATGTAGATCTGCCCGCCGCCCTGATTGGCTTCGGCGATCACCGCCAGAAAGCTCAGCGGATCCTGAATGTGTTCCAGCACATGACGCAACACGATGGCGTCTGCCTCAAGGCCCAGGCCTCGGGTGAACGGCGCCTTGATCACGTCGACGTTTTCGCCTTCGTAGGCCGGATCAATGCCAGTGATGCGGTAGCCCAGACCTTTGAGCAGCTCCAGGAAATAGCCTTTGCCGCAGCCGACTTCGATCAGTTCCTGACCCTTGAAGTGCCGGGCAATGATGCCTTCGACATCGCCCAGGTGCTTCTGGAACTGGCCGGAATGCGCCTGTTCGTTCTGGTAGTCGGCGTCGTAGCTGAGCTTGTCGGCGTCGAACGCTGCATTGAAGATCAGACCGCTGCGCTCATCCTGCACCAGCAACATGTCGGCGCTGGCCGATGCCTTCGCCGATTCGGGATCGGCAAAGGTGCGGTTCTGCAGCACCGGCAGGTCGGTGACCCGATACAACTCGTGCCTCATTGCGGCTCTCCCAATAACTGTTGCAAGCGCTCGGTCACCGCCCAGAACGCCAGCGGTTCGTGGGTCGGATACGGGTAATGGCCGAGGTTCAGGCCGATGGTCGCGCCGCGCTCACGCACGCGCTGTTCGACCAGCGCCCGCACCGAAACCGGCTGGCCGCTGGCGCAGTTGATCGTGCCGTCGAAATCGCGTTTGTGCAGGATCGCGGCGAGGTACTCGGTGGCCGTTTCAATCGCCAGAAAATCGCGCAGCTGTTCACCGGCGGACATGTTGAACGTCGCATCGCCGGCATCGATTGCCCGGTCCAGCGCCGCCAACAGACTGTTGGGGTTCTGCCCGGCGCCGTGCAGGTAGAACAGCCGTGCCCACTGCAGGGTGAACGAATGCTCCTGCTGCAGATGTTGCAAAAACAGGTGCAGCGTGTGCTTGGCCAGACCGTAAGGATTGGCCGGCTGCGCGTCGTTCTGTTCGCTCAACGGGCCGCTCTGCATGCCGTACTCGAAGCAGGTGCCGGTCACCAGCACCTGCTTCACGCCCGCCTCTACCGCGCCTTTGATGAAGCGATAGTCGGCCATCAGGTTGTGCTCGAAATGGAACAGCGCCCGATAGTTCGGCAACCCAGGCCAGGCCAGGTGCGCGAGCGCATCTACGCCCTCGGTCAGCGCCGCGACGTTCAGATCCGCCGCGTGAATATCCGCGCTCACGAACTCGACGTCATTGATCCACGGCATGTCCGCGGCTTTCTGCGCGTCGCGTGCAACCGCCCGCACCGTGCAGCCACGGGCCAGCAACGCTGCGACCAGATGCCGACCGACGAAGCCCGTGGCCCCGGTGACCAGAACCTTCACAGCACGCTCAACTCAGGCACGGCGATCACGAAGCGACCGTCCCACTGACGGACCTGAGCCAGTTGCTGACTGACTTCGTGCAGCAGGTTCCACGGCAGCACCAGCACGTAATCCGGCTTCTCGATATCGATCTGCGCCGGCGCGACAATCGGGATGCGGCTGCCCGGCATGAACTTGCCCTGTTTGTGCGGGTTGGCATCGGCGACCCAGGCCAGCAGATCCGGTTTGACCCCGGCGTAGTTGAGCAAGGTGTTGCCTTTGGCAGCGGCGCCGTAGCCCACCACACGTTTGCCGTCGGCCTTGGCCTGCAACAGGAAACGCAGCAGATCGTGCTTGATGCGCTCGGCAGCCGGCGCCAGCGTCGCGTAGTACCCGGTGGTTTTCACGCCGGCGTCGAGCTCGGCCTGCAACTGCTGTTGCACGGCCGGCTGCACGACGCGGCGTTCGCCGTCCTTGCGCTGGACGAACACCCGCAGCGATCCGCCATGGGTGGTCAGCTGGCTGACGTCGAACACTTCCAGGCCGTTGCGCTCGCACAGCGTTTGTACGGCGGTTAACGACAGGTACGAATAGTGTTCGTGATACAGCGTGTCGAACTGCGCGCCGGCCATCAGCGTCAGCAGTTGCGGGAATTCGAAGGTGGCGACGCCGGTCGGTTTGAGCAGCTTGGCGAAACCGCCAAGGAAATCGTTGATGTCCGGCACGTGAGCGAGCACGTTGTTGGCGGCCATCAGGTCGGCGGCCCAGCCTTCGCTTTTCAGCTGGGCGGCGGTGTCGCGACCGAAGAACAGTTCACGGATCTCCAGGCCTTTTTCCCGTGCCGCCTGCGCGGTGCTGCGGGTCGGCTCGACGCCCAGGCACTGGATGCCGCGACCGGCCACGTATTGCAGCAGGTAGCCGTCGTTGGCCGCGACTTCCACCACGCGGCTGTCGGCGGTCAGGCCGAAGCGCTCGACCATCTCGGCCACATAACGCTCGGCGTGGGCCAGCCAGGTGCTGGAGAACGAACTGAAGTAGGCGTACTCGGCGTCGAACAGGCTGTCGGCGCTGGTGTAATCCTCGGTCTGCACCAGCCAGCACTCTTGGCACACGGCGACCTTCAGCGGCACCCATTGTTCGGCCTGCTCCAGCCGATCGGCATGCACATAGGCGTTGGACGGTGGCGAGGTGCCGAGGTCGATCAGCGGCAGGCTCAGCGGTGCGGCGCACCCACGGCAGTTCATAGACGCACTCCAGCAAAGTGTTGATCGAGCGCGGGATGGCTGGAATCACGCGCTGACAATTTATTGACAGGCAACGGCCAGGCAATCGCCAGCCGTGGATCGTTCACCGACAGACCGCCCTCGTGCTCCGGCGCGTAATCGGCGCTGTGCAGGTAAAGCAGTTCGGCATCTTCGGTGAGGGTCTGGAAACCGTGGGCGAAGCCGGCCGGAATCAGCAGGCTGCGTCCGTCGCCGGCCTTCAGGTGCTCGGCGTGCCAGTGCAGGAAGGTTTCCGAGTCCGGGCGCAGGTCTACCGCCACGTCCCACACCTCACCGCGCAGGCAGGTGATCAGTTTGGCTTCCGGCGCGTTGGCATTCTGGTAATGCAGACCGCGCACACTGCCCTTCTCGCGGGTGCAGGAATGGTTGATCTGGCGGATGTGAAATTCACTGCCGAACGCCTTCAGGCTGCCTTCGCAGAACAGCCGGGCGAAGTGCCCGCGCTGATCTTCGAAGCGTTTGTGCTGGACGCTGAACAACCCGGCCAGCGGCAACGGTTTCAAGGAAAACTCGCTCACAGCGCGCCCCGGTACAGGTTCAGTTGGCCGAGGGTCACGGTGCGCATGTCATCGCCGTTCTGCCACGCCAGGTGCCAGTCGAGGGTCTGGGTCAGGCATTGCTGCAACGACCAGCGCGGCTGCCAGCCCAACACCTGACGGGCGCGGCTGCTGTCCAGGCGCAGCAGACCAGCTTCGTGCAGGTCACTCTTTTCGAGGCGCAGGCCACGGGCCTGAGGCCAGCGGTTGGCGAGCAGTTCGACCACTTCGCCGACGCTGCACATGTCCGTTTCACCCGGGCCGAAGTTCCACGCACCAGCGTATTCCGGGCCTTCTTCATAGAGCCCGGCGGCCAGTTGCAGGTAGCCGGCCAGCGGCTCCAGCGCGTGCTGCCACGGGCGCACGGCTTGCGGGTAACGCAGGGTCACCGGCTCGTCTGCCGACCAGGCTTTCAGGACATCGGGAATCAGCCGTTCAGGAGCGAAATCACCGCCGCCCAACACGTTGCCGGCCCGCGCAGTGGCCAGCGCCAGACCGTGCTCGGCGTACTTGTCGGCCGGGAAGAACGATGCCGCGTAAGACTGCGCCAGCAACTCGCAGCACGCCTTGCTGCTGCTGTAAGGGTCGTGTCCACCGAGGGCTTCGTCCTCGCGGTACGGCCACAGCCATTCCTTGTTGGCGTAGACCTTGTCGGTGGTCACCAGCACGCAGGCCCGCACGCAACCGACCTGACGAATCGCTTCGAGCAGATTGAGGGTGCCCATGACGTTGCTGGAATAAGTGCCGAGCGGATCGCGATAGCCTTCGCGCACCAGCGGCTGAGCCGCCAGGTGCAGAACGATTTCCGGCTCGGTGTCAGCGATGATCTCAAGCAAGGCGCCGAGGTCACGCAGGTCGCCGCGCTGATCGTTGATGCCTTCGTTCACGCGCGCCAGTTCGAACAGGCTCGGCTCGGTCGACGGATCGAGGGAAAAACCGCTGACTTGCGCGCCGAGGCTTTGCAGCCACAGGGTCAGCCAGCTGCCCTTGAAACCGGTGTGACCGGTGACCAGAACCCGCTTGCCGCGCCAGAACTCAGGACTCAGGCCCATTGCTTCCATGGGGCCTCCCCGCTCTGCCACAGTGCTTCGAGATGGTTCTTGTCGCGCAGGGTATCCATTGGATGCCAGAAACCTTCGTGTTCGAAGGCTTTGAGTTGTTCGTCCTGGGCCAACTGAGCCAGGGGCTCCGCTTCCCAGGTGGTTTCGTCACCGGCGATGTACGACAGGACTTTTGGCGACAGCACGAAGAAGCCGCCATTGATCCAGCCGCCGTCGCCGCGCGGTTTTTCGGTGAAGCCGAGGACCTGATCGCCATGGCGCTCAAGGGCGCCGTAGCGGCCCGGCGGCTGCACGGCGGTGACGGTCGCCAGACGGCCGTGACCCTTGTGGTAGTCAACGAGTTGCGCAATGTTGATGTCGGAGACGCCGTCGCCGTAGGTGAAGCAGAACGCCTCTTCATCCTTGAGGTAACGGCCGGCGCGCAGCAGGCGGCCACCGGTCATGGTTTCCTCGCCGGTGTCGATCAGGGTGACGCTCCACGGCTCGCTGTAGTTCTGGTGCACGTCCATGCGGTTGTTGCGCATGTCGAACGTGACGTCGGAGGTGTGCAGGAAGTAGTTGGCGAAGAAGTCCTTGATCGCGTAGCCCTTGTAGCCGAGGCAGATCACGAAGTCGTGGATTCCGTGGGCGGAATACTGCTTCATGATGTGCCAGAGAATTGGCTTGCCGCCGATCTCGATCATTGGCTTGGGCTTGAGGTGCGACTCTTCACTGATGCGCGTGCCGAGGCCACCCGCCAAAATAACTGCCTTCATCGTCTCCCCTCTTCTACGTCACAGGGCTCGGCCTCGCTGCTGCAGGCCTTTGCGGCTGAACCTTTGCCAGTCCGGGCGCAGGTGAATGACCGCGAGCGCTCGTTTTATGGCGATTTGAGGGGGACTTGCAGGAAACGCGCCAGCTCCGCCAGCACCGCGTCGGCGAGGAAATGCAGGCATGAAAAAAGGGATGAATCCGTTGCCGGACTCATCCCTTCATCAAGCTACTTCAATCAATCGGGCGGATCAGCCAAACATCGCGAACCCATCGATCGTGGCCGGCAGGTCGTAGACCTGACCGTCAGCGGTCTGCAGATGCTCGATTTTGTTGTACCCGGCATACCCGGGATACCCGGCAGACTCGGCGTACCAGCCTTGCAGTTTCACGCCGCTGTCGGGAACGCCGACGCTGCCGTCGTTGGTGCCATGCAGATAGGCGTCATCACCGATGCGAGTGACGTTCAGCTGGCTGAGATTGGCGACAGTATTCAGGATCAGCGTGTCATTGAGGTCCCAGCCTTCGTCCTGAATCGTTACCAGCCCGGTGGTGTTCACGATGTAGGTATCGTCACCCATACCGCCCAGTGCGATGCCGCCAGTGCCCGATTGCCCCGGGAGATTGAGGTTCAGCACGTCGTTGCCGCTGCCACCGGACAACAGATAGCTATTGCCGGTGCCGGTGAGCACGTCATAACCGTCATCACCAAAGGCACTGCCGTCGTGGACCGTGATGGTGTCACTGCCCTGATCACCGTGGGCCACTGTACCCAGGTCATTCACGGCGCTGACGATAACATCATCGCCCGAGCCGCCAGACAGCGTGTCGGCCTGCGCGACATCTCCATCGAGACCTGATTTCAGTCCGCCGTAGAGGTGATCGTTGCCATCGTTGCCATTGATCACATCGTCGCCGTTGCCACCTTCCAGGATCGCGTCCTCGCGGCCGGCATCCATCACATCGTTGAAACGACTGCCTTGCAGACCTTCGACGTCGTAATACATGTCCCCTTCAGCTGTACCGTTCTGGCCAATCCTCCACAGGTTGACCACCACACCCGTATCGCTGTCGTCATAGCTGACGATGTCCGTTCCCGCGCCACCGATGAAGACATCCCGTCCGGCGCCACCGTAGAACAGGTCATTGCCGCTGCCGCCGAAGATGTGGTTGTCGGAATCGTTGCCATAACCGGTGAAATCGGCCGTGCCGGTGTAGGTCATTTTCTCGATGAACGGGTCCATTTTCATGACCGACAGGCTGGTGTACAGCTCGTCATAACCCATGCCTGAGTCTGACTCGATGATGGTCACACCCTCGCTGTTGATCGTGTAGACGTCGCTGCCCCAGCCACCTTCGAAGGTCACGCCACCGGAGTTGGCGGTGAAGTGATCGTCCAGGTTCGTTCCGACAACCTTTTCCACATTGATAAAGGTGTCGCCTTCGGCGTAACCGCCGGAACCGAAGCCCTTGCCATCACGAAACTCGATACTGACCGCATCGTTGGAAGGGCTGTAATCGACGGCGTCAAAGCCATCGGCACCGTCCATGACCATCGTGCTTGCGCCCGCGAAGATCACATCGTTGAAGTTCGAACCCTGCACGGCCTCGATGCTCGAGTAGGTATCGCCCCATGCAATGCCGGTGGCGCCCCAAATGCTGGAGAGTTCGATACTGACGCCTTCAAGGCTGTCGGTGTAGCTGACGGTGTCGAATCCTTCACCGCCAAAGAACTGATCGCCACCGTCACCGCCCCACAGAATGTCATTGCCGGCACCTGCGATAATCACGTTCGCCCCGGCATTGCCGTAACCCTTGAAGTCGCCGGTGCCAGTGAATGTCATCTTGTCGAGGAACGGGTCCATCTTCTGGATGTTGACGCTGGTGCGCAATTCGTCATAACCGCCGTACTCGTCTTCGATAATCGACACGCCTTCGCTGCCGACGATGTACACATCATCGCCGTTATCGCCTGCCAGCGTGACGCCGGCGATCGAACTGGCGAGGGTGTCACCGTGGGCGCTGCCGATGACTTTTTCGATGCCAACCAGGGTATCGACGGAGCCGCCCGCCTTGGAGACAGTGGCCAGTCCCTCGCGGAAATCGACGCTGACGCCTTGCGGCATCACCTGATAACTCACCGAATCGAACCCTTCTCCGCCATCCAGCAGATCGGACCCCGCGGTCCCCCAGATCTGATCATCCGACTCCAGTCCGTAGAGTTCGTCATTGCCTTCACTGCCGCTCATGAGGTCGGCTTCACTCGTTCCATAAATCACTGACATCTGCTACTTCCTTGCGTGGTTGAAAACCGGTTTGATCCCTCAGCTGCCGAGTGCACACCTGCAGCCGCATTGCGATTGCAGGTGTGCGATTCAGTGGTCAGCCAAACATCGCGAACGCATCACTGTTAGCCGGCAGATTGATGGTCTGCTTATCGGCTGTCACGATCTGCTCGATGGTGTCGGAACCGGCAAACCAGTCCTTCAGGCGCACGCCCTCGTCTGGCGTCTGACCGGCTGAAACGCTGTAACGGTGCAGATAGAGGTCATCGCCGACACGGTCGACTTGCAGTTCCGAAGCGCGAATGTACGACAGCACAATCTTGTCGCCACGGCTGGTGCCGTTGTCCTGAAGGGTGACCAATGCCGAAGTGTCGATTGTGTAGGTATCGTCACCTTCACCACCGAAGGCCGAACCGCCGGACTTCAGTATCAGATTGTCATTGCCTTCACCACCGTCGGCCATGCCATGAAACACGGTGATGGTGTCATCGCCCGCTTCGCCATACGCGCGGCTGCCGGTGTCGTTGGCCGCGGTGAGAATCGTGTCGTTGCCATTGCCGCCGTAGAGCGTGTCAGCCTGAGCTCCTGCATTGGGTGCCGAACTGGCTAACGGCCCGGCCACGGAAACCAGGCCTCCATAAATGAAGTCGGCACCATCGCCGCCATAAATCACGTCGTTGCCGGTGTTGCCCTCAAGAAAATCGACGGCCGAACTTCCGGTCAACGTATCGTTGAATTGGCTGCCGATCACTCGCTCGATATTGAGCAGCACATCACCTTGAGCATCGCCGCCTTCGTTGACGCTGGTCTGCAGATTGATGTTCACAGCGGCCTTGCTGTTGATGTACCAGGCGGTGTCATGCCCTTCACGCCCATCGATCAGGTCCGCACCGGAGCCACCGATGAAGTTGTCACCGAATGCCGTTCCGGACAGGGTGTCGTTGAAATTGCTGCCCTGGAAAAACTCGATTCCGGTGTAGGTATCGCCGGCCGCGTCACCCGCATTGACCTTGGTTTTCAAATCAATGGTGACAGCGCTATCGGATTGCTCGTAGCTGACCATGTCCATGCCCAGCAACCCGTCAAAGGCCATGGCCGCGCTGTCAGCGATGAAAATGTCATCGGCTATCGTGCCGCTCAATCCCTCGATGCTGACGTAGGTATCACCGGCTGCAATCCCGGAGTGGATCCCGGTTTTCAGGTTGATGGTCACGCCGATGGTGGTGTCGGTGTAGCCGACCGTGTCGAATCCGGCTCCACCGATGAACCGGTCGGCACCGGCACCGCCATAGAGCGTGTCGTTGCCGGAACCGCCGGTGATGATGTTGTCGATCGCATTGCCGTAGCCCGTGAAGGCGCCAGTACCGGTATACGTCAGAATTTCGACGTTAGCCCTCAGACTTTGCTGTCCGAATGTCGTACGCACCTCGTCAATGCCACCGTCGACCTTCTCGATCACCTCGCTGACATTGGTGCCATTGATGTAATAAACATCGTCACCCGCACCGCCTTCCAGGGTCATGGTCCCGCCCGCGACATAGAACGTGTCGTTGAACGCTGTGCCGATCACCTTCTCGATGTTGGTCAAGGTGTCGCCCTGAGCATCTCCACCGATGCCGGCACGGCCGGTGCCACTGGCTACGAGTTCGATGTTGATCGCTTCAGCAGACGTTGAATAATCCACCGCATCTGCCAGCCCGTCACTACCGTCAAAAGCAAACACCCGGCTGTCGGCAACAAAGATGTCATTGACGCTCGATCCCTTGATCACCTCGATGTCGGTGTAGGTATCCCCCGCTGCAATCCCGGAATTGACCCCGGTCTTGAAGTTGAGCGTTACACCCACGGTGCTGTCGGTGTAGTCCACGGTGTCTCTGCCCGCACCACCGATGAATTGGTCCGCGCCAGCGCCGCCCTGGAAAATATCGTTACCGATGCCGCCCGTGATGATGTTATCGCTGGCGTTGCCAAATCCGGAAAAGTTGACGGTTCCGGTATAGGTCAGTCGTTCGACGTTGGCCGACAGGTATTGAACTTCATAATTGGTACGGACCTCGTCATTTCCGCCGCCAGCCTGCTCGATCACCGTGGCGACCCGCGTACCGTTGATGATGTAAACATCGTCACCTGCACCGCCTTCGACGGTCACGGTCGCGCCCGCGACGTTGAACGTGTCGTTGAAGGCCGTGCCAATCACCTTCTCGATGCTGGTCAAGGTATCGCCCTGAGCATCACCACCGATGCCGGCACGACTGGTGCCACTGGCTACGAGTTCGACATTGATCGCCTCGGCAGACGTCGAGTAATCCACCACGTCAGCCGCTCCGCCACTACCGTCAAAAGCAAACACCCGGCTGTCGGCAACAAAGATGTCATTGACGCTCGATCCCTTGATCACCTCGATGTCGGTGTAGGTATCCCCCGCTGCGATCCCGGAATTGACCCCGGTCTTGAAGTTGAGCGTTACACCCACGGTGCTGTCGGTGTAGTCCACGGTGTCTCTGCCCGCACCACCGATGAATTGGTCCGCGCCGGCGCCGCCCTGGAAAATATCGTTGCCGATGCCGCCCGTGATGATGTTATCGCTGGCGTTGCCAAATCCGGAAAAACTGGCGGTTCCGGTGTAAGTCAGTCGTTCGACGTTGGCCGACAGGTATTGAATTGCATAATTGGTACGGACTTCGTCATTTCCGCCTCCAGCCTGCTCGATCACCGTGCTGACAACGGTGTCGTTGATGATGTAGACATCGTCACCCGCACCGCCTTGCAGGACCACGGTACCGCCCGCCACATTGAACGTGTCGTTGAACGCGGTGCCGATCACCTTCTCGATGCCGGTCAAGGTGTCGCCCTGAGCATCACCACCGATGCCGGCACGGCCGGTACCATTGGTTACGAGTTCGACATTGATCGCCTCGGCAGACGTCGAATAATCCACCACGTCAGCCGTACCGGCGCCGCCGTCAAAAGCAAACACCCGGCTATCGGCGACAAAGGTATCGTTGCCGCTCGAGCCGAGGATTCGTTCAATGCCGGTGTAGGTATCGCCCGCCGCGATGCCGCTGTTGACACCGGTTTTCAGGTTGATGCTGACGCCGACAGTACTGTCGCCGTAGCTGGCGGTATCGATGCCGGCGCCACCGATAAATTGATCGGCGCCCGCGCCTCCATAGAACAGATCGTTACCGACACCACCGGTAATAATGTTGTCGCTGGCATTGCCCCAGCCGACGAATGCCCCGGTGCCGGTATAGGTCAGACGCTCGACGTTCGCGCTCAGGTAGATCTGGCCGAAGCTGGAACGCACCTCGTCGTCGCCACCACCTGCCTGCTCGATCACCGTACCGCCATTGTCGAGGATGTAGACGTCATTACCGGCGCCGCCTTCAAAGGTGAACGTGCCCTTCTGCGCCGTGAACGTGTCGTTGAATGCGCTACCGATAACCTTCTCGATATTGGTCAGGGTATCGCCCTGGGCATCGCCGCCGGTACTGGCAAGACCTGCAAGGTTTACATTGACCGCCGCTGAGGACGCCGAGTAATCGACGGTATCGGCGTTTCCATCACCACCATCGATCTTGTCAGCTCCGGCACTGCCCCTGATGAGATCATTACCCGCCAGACCGTTGATCTCATCATCACCCGAAGTACCGTTCAGCGTATCCGCGCCGCTTGTTCCGTTTATGACTGCCATCGTTTCTTCCTTGCCTTTGTATGAACCGGTACCTGTCAGCGTGGCGAACGCACTTGATCGCGGCGCACCGCTCGTTAAGCGAATCTGTTGATATCGACAGAAAAATCCCAACGCTTGAGTGCGCCGACAAAAAAAAGTATCGCGATTGATACAAATACGTTTTTTGCAGCGCAAAAAAACAGGCGACTCGAAAGTCGCCTGTTTTGCAGAGGGTCATGCGCGAGCGGATCAGTCCGCCAGCCAGCCCGCTTCCCAGTACCGCAGGTTGTCGCCGCGCAGTACGTAGTCGCGCAGTACGACTTCACGCAGCTCATCACCCATGCGATAGCTGGCGTCCGGGTCGGCCAGGTGCATGCGGATCGCTTGCAACCACTCATCCGTGGAGTTGGTCTTGATCCGCGTGCAAGGCAAATAACCGCGATAAGCCTCGGTGTCGGTGCAGATGACCGGGTAGCCGCAAGCGCCATACTCCAGCAGGCGCAGGTTGCTCTTGCAGTCGTTGAAGATATGGAACTCCAGCGGTGCCAGGGCCAGGTCGAGGTTGAGGCTGGCCAGTTTCGCCGGGTACACGTCGAGGCCGATCACGCCATGGAACTCATGCATGTACGGACGCAGATCGTCCGGGCACATGCCGAAGAACACCCAGTCGACCTCGTTCGCCAATTCGCGAACCACATCGGCGATGACAGCAAGGTCACCGTGGTGACTGGTGCCGCCACCCCAGCCGACCCGCGGTTTTTTCGACGTGCGGCGCTGGCTGCGCAGGTCTGACCACAGGTGTTTGGCCAACATGTTCGGAACAACGCGAATATCGTTGTGCATGCTCGACAGCGCATTACCCAGCGGTGCCGTGGACACCACGACCCGGTCGCACATGCCGATCGCACGACGTACCAGCGCCTCCATCTCATCCTTGCCCGGCATGTTGCGAATGTGGGCATTGCGATGGGGAACATGGATCACGTAATCGTCGAGCTCGTAGATCCGGCGGGCATTCGAATATTTTTGCAGGCTCGGAATCTCGTTGATCGGGCCTTCGGAATATCGTCCCTGCAAAATGATCACGTCCGGCGACTGACGCTCGACCTCAATGATCGTCGGCAGGTTGTAGTGAATACGCCCCAGCGCCCGGCCGGCCGCTTCCAGCTCGATCAGCGGTTGCGTCACGCGGTAGTGACCGATGGCCGATGCGTTGACCGGCAGTGCGAGGATTTTCGGCAACTGCGGCTGCGAAAACGGGCTCCAGCCCGTGCGCAACCCCGGATCGAGACGGAAGCTTGACCCGACAATCCCGTTCAATGACAGGTTGGCGTTGTACGCAGGATCGCGCGCCACAATCGGCAGCCAGCGCTTGTAGAAGACTTCCTGCTCCTGACTGTGCAACGCCACTTCAGCGTCGCTCGCCGCCACGACCGGCTGTGCGCCGAGTGCCAGTTGGGCGAATGGTGTCCAGACCACCAGATAGCCTTCCTGACCAACGCGCAGGCACAGGTCGACCTCGTGCAGCGACTGCGCCAGGTTCTGCTCGTCAAGCCCGCCGACCGCATCGAACACCGACTTGCGCACCATCAGGCAATCGCTGCCGACTGCGCTCAGATCCTGAGCGACCAGCAGTCGGTACATGTAACCCGTCGCGTGCATCGACTCGCCGTAAAACGGCACACCCGCCGGCCCTTGCAGGCCGAGAATCAGACCGGCATGCAACACCCGGCCATCCGGGTTGAAAATCTTGGCACCCACCACGCCGACTTCCGGGCGCTGTGCGTGATTGAGCATTTCCGCCAGCCAGTCACCGTGGGTGATCACGCTGTACGGATTGAGCAGCAGCACATACTCGCCACGAGCATGGCTGACCGTGACATTGCGCACCGCCGCCGCATTGTCCTGCAGCGGGCAGTCGAGGACGCGAATCCGCTCGCTGCCCAATTGCGACATGCCGTCAAACCAGGCCTTCGCCTCGGCGCTCTGGCTGCCGTTGTCGACCAGCAACAACTCATATTCGCCGTAGGTGGTTTTCTCCAGCAGACTCTCGACACAACGCTGAACGGCCGCCGTCTGATCCTTGCTGACGATGACAATCGACACCAGTGGCTGGCTGGCGTGGTGGTAGTTCACCCGATTGAGCAAAGCCGAACTGCCCCGACGGATCTCATGCGAGATGCCCAGACGGTGCAGGTGTGCTTCCAGCAATTGCGCGTTGTTGTCTGCCAGTTGCGGCTCCGACAGCCATTTGGCCAGATCGAATGCCGACTCCAGCAGAATCTCCGAAATGTGGCCGACCGCCTGCAAACCGTCGTTCTCGACCATGCGCAGCAATAAGTCGTGCGGCGCCAGTTCGCCAAGGGCGGAGTCGAAACCACCCAGCGTCAGGAAGCGTTCACGCTCGAATGCCAGCGCCCTGCCTACGTACGGATAGCTGCGCATCAGGTCCAGGTTGAAATCCGGCTTGAACACGGGCTCTGTGGATTCGCCCTGGCTCAACCCGCCTTCATCGCTGTACAGACACATCAGCGTGCGCGAAAGCGCAATGCGCTCAGCCATCACCAACAACGCCGGCACGACCAGACGATCACCGGCACGCAGCAGATAGAACCAGTCAGCGCCGTCCAGTTGCGGCAACAGTTCATTGAGCTGCTGGCGCCAGTCATCCTGTAGCGGCATGCGCACGACACGCTCATCCAACTGCGCTTCGCTGCACGATGCCGACAATACGAGGGTCAGCTCAGGCACATACTCCTGGGCTGCGAGCGATTGAAGCGTCAACTCCAGGGCAGAAACGCTGTCCTGCTCGTCGATGATCACCGGCACGATCTTCGGAATGCGCGGCCAGTTGGCCATCGTCTCCGGCAACAGCTCGCGCTGCCCTTCTGTCAGGCTTCGGCACGCCAGCCATTGTGCGTACAACTGAGCAAAACTGACGCTGGCGATACCGACGTGCCAATCCTGGGTCGTCTGCTTGGTGCCCAGAGTCCGGCTCAACGGCAACTCTTCCCAGACCCGAGGCGACTCCTGCGCCTTGGTGACCGGCAAATAACGCACCCAGCCCGGCGCAGGCGCTGACTCGCCGCTGCGAGCCTTGAGCATCTGGGTCAACCATTGCCGTTCGACCATTGTCGCATCGCGCATCGCTTGCTGAGCGCTCAAGCGCTCGGGGTACAGGCGCTCGACGCTCAGAATGTGATTGGACACCACCATGTTGGCGCGACGCAGCAGGCACACATACAACGCAAAATCCAGGGAAGCGACAAAACAATGGCCCGGCTGTGTCAGGGCCGGCAGCAGCTCCAGCACATCGGCTCGACGGAACAGGGCATTACTGAAGCCGCCAAGAATATTGACCGGGAAGTTTTCGAAAATGGCCAGCAGGTCTTCGCCCTTGAACAGGCCGGACACCGGAGACAGCGGAGTATTTTCCAGACGCGAAGGCAGCGGCAGATCGTCGGCATCCCAGAACAGTCGCTGGGCCAACACCAGATTGACATCTTTCTGATCGATGAGCGTTTGTGCCTGACTTTCGATGCACGTGATAAACAACTGATCGTCGTCGCACAGGAACTTGATGAACTCACCCTGCGCCTGTTCCAGGCACGCCTGGAAGTTGCCGACCATCCCCAGAGTGTGCGGATTACGCACATAGCGCACGGCAAACCCGGTTCTTTCGACGGTCGATACGACAACCGCTTCGATCTCGTCGCCACGGCTGTCGTCGCAGACAATGATCTCGAGATTGCCGTAGCTTTGGCTCACGGCACTGTTCAAGGCCCGTTCGAAAAAACGCGGATTGAAGGCAGGAATGACGAGGCTGACAAGGGGGAGTGAATTCACGGCGGACTCGCAAGCGGCGGGAACCCGCCCGGAACAGCGAGCCCTTTGAAACCGCAAAAAAAAGACGATTGATACAGAGCGGTCAGAGCAAACGGGCGCTTGCGCGCCCGTTCAGGATCAGATCTTGTTGAACAGGCCCAACTGAGAGATTTTGCTGAACGCCAGTTGCGAGGCCTGCAGCATGGTCTGCTGCAAGGTCAGGCGGGTCATCACTTCGGCCGGATCCGAATCACGGATCGTGCCCTGGGTGGTGGCGTTTGCCAGCTGCAGGCTCTGGTTGGTGGTGCTCTGGTCGTCCAGCGACTGCCCGCGGGCACCGATGGAGGTCACCGCGCTGCCGATCTGGTTGGCGGCGCTGTCGATGTTGCCGAGACCGGCTTCCATGGCACCCTGGAATTTCTGCTTGGCCACCGGATCACCGTCGATCGGGGTGTTCAGCGCCGTGACCATCTGGCCCAGGGTGTCGAGCACGTTCTGGGTCTGGTGGTTGTTGGACTGGATCGAGAACTGGTCACCGGCCGCCGGCGTACCACCGAGGGCGAAGGTCACACCCGCTGCCGTGGCGTTGCCGCCAGCCACGGTACCCGACGAGATCGGCTTGCTGTCGGCAGTGACAGGCGCAGCGTACAGGTCGAACGCGGTGGCGCTGGTGAACTTCAGGACCGCGCCGCCGCCGGACGGGAAGGCCGCTGTGTAGGCCGCCTGGTCGGTCACGCTGGAACCGGTGATGACCGCGGTCGACGGGTTGCCCGGGCTGCGCGCGGTGGTAAACGAGTCCGGCGAAGCCGACAGCTGGAAGCTGTGGCCGGCAATGACTGCGTCCGGGTTGGTATCGCCGGTCTTGAGGTTGATGTTCAACTTCATGTCGACGCCACGGAAGCTGACCGTCTGGTTCGCGCCGTTGCTGTTGCTGATCAGACCGTTCTGGCTGGCCTCGGAAGTCACGTCGTTGCCCAGGGCATCGGTGATCTTCAGCTGAGTGCTGCTGATGAAGTCCACGGTGTAAGGCTGACCGGCCGTAAACTTGGCGTTGTAGGTGGCGGCGGTGCCGACCGTACCGTTGGTCAGCACCACGCGACCGTCATCGACGAGCGGAGCCGTCATTGTGGTCTGGGTACGACTGGTGTTGATGGTCTGCTGAAACGCATCCCAACCGGTGGTGTTGGTGGCGACCGACATACCGTCGCCAATGCCCAGGTTGATCTGGGTCTGGTCACCGTTGTAGGTGTAAGTGCCATCGGCGTTCTGCGAGTACGGCGCGGTATCGGTCTTCGAGCCGGAGAACAGGTAATTGCCGTTGGCATCCTTGGAGTTCATCAGGCCCAGCACTTGTTGCTGGATCTGGCTCAGTTCGGCGGCGTAAGCCTGACGGTCCTTATCGGTGGCGATGCCGTTGTTGGCGGCCAGTCCGATTTCCTTGGCGCGCTGCAAGGCATCGGTGATAGCCGTCAGCGTGGATTCCTGAACAGTCAGCGAGCTCTTGGTGGTATCGATGTTGCCTTTGTACTGATCGAGCATCGCGGCCTGCTGGCCGAGCTTCAGCAGGCGACCGGCACCGATCGGATCGTCGGCAGCGGTGTTGATGCGCTGCAGGCTGCTGGCTTCGTTCGCGGTCGCGACAGCCTTGCTGTAGTTGCGCTGATATTGAGCAGCTTGCGTCGCGTAATACTGAGCGGTGGAAATGCGCATGAATTACGACTCCTTAAAGACTGTTGATCAGCGTGGCGAAGGTTTCCTGCGCAGCTTTGATGATCTGCGAAGACGCTGTGTAGTACTGCTGATACTTGACCAGGTTGCCGGTCTCTTCGTCCAGGTTGACCTGAGACAGCGAATCACGCGCGCCTTGCGCCTGATCCAGAATGGCCGTGGTGGCTTCAATGTCGGACTTGCTTTGAGCAGCCTTGGTACCGACGTTGGTCACCAGCTTGTTGTAGGCGTCGGTCAGGCTGATGCCCTTGCTGCCCGAGCCGGTGTCCACGGTCTGCTTGGTCTGCAGGCCGACCAGCGCCTGGGCGTTGCGGTTGTCCGAAGACGCCGCGCCGGTCAGGCTCATGGTGAAGGTTTCGCCGGCTTTCGGCGTCGCGCCCACGGTGGTCTGCACGGTGAAGGTTTTCTGCACGTTCGGCGTGACGCTGGTGTCCATCACTGGAGCGCCAGTGGAGTCGACCATGCCGATCTTCAGGTTCAGGGTGTTGGCCTGCCCCGGCACGATGGTTCCGCTGCCGATGGTGTTGCCCTTGGCGTCGACCATGTTGTACGACTGGCTGCCGCTGGCGACCGCGCCGAATACCAGTTTGACCGGGGTCGAATACTTGAGCGCGTTCTGCAACTCGGCCTGGGAGGTCGGGTTGTAGATGTCGATGGTGTCGGTCAGCGTCGGCTGGGTGTAGGTGCCGGAGTTATTGGTACTGGCCACGCCGGTCAACGGTGCCGCCGCCGCGATTTTCTTCGGGTCGGTGAGCACGGTCTGGATGCTCGAGGCCGCGCCACGGGTCGGGGTCACCTTGAAGGTGTCACCGGCGCTCAGGGCACCGCCATTGAGGGCCAGGGTGAAGCCGTCGATCACCGGAGGCGGCGTGGTCGTGGTGCTGAACGAACCCATGTCGGTGCCGTCCGAGCGCTTGACCGTGTAGTTGGTCGCGCTGGTGAAGGTGACCTGGTAATCGTTGGTGGTCAGCTTGCCGGTGTCCTTGATGGTGACGTCAAGGTTGCCCGAACCCGCACTGTTGCCCGCCTGGGCAATGCTGCGCTGACTGATCAGCGCGGCACTGTTGATGTTGTTGAAAATCGCTGCGCCGAAGTCACCGTTCTTGTCGATGCCCTGGGCTTGCTGACGGTTGACCTGATCGGCGATCACCAGCGCTACACGGCCCAGTTCGTTGAGCGACGGGTCGAGCACTTCCTTGCGATAGCTCAGCAGACCGCCGATTTCGCCACCACTGATCACCGAAGTGATGTCGATGGTGCTTGAACCGCGATCCATCTGGATGCCCATGCGCGACGGGTCATCCTTGCTCGGCACAGTGCTCAGGGTGTTGGTGGTGTTACCGACAACCAGCGGCTGACCGCTGCCGACGTAGACGTCGAAGCTGGTGCCGCGCTCGACGACCTGCGCGCCGACCAGTTGGGAGAGCTGGCGCACGGCTTCGTTACGGGTGTCGAGCAGATCGTTCGGCTGACCGCCGCTGGTGGAAATCTCGCCGATCTTCTGGTTGAGATTGGCAATCGAGGTGGCCAGTTTGTTGACCTGAGCCGCCATGTCGCCGAGGTTGCCGTTGAGCGTGGTGTTCTGGTCGTTGAGCTGCTTGGCCAGGGCGTTGAAGCGGCTGGTCAGGGCTTGCGCGCCGGTCAGCACCGATTGACGGGAAGTGTCGTCGGTGGCCGAGGTCGATACGCCTTGCATCGAGGTAAAGAACTTCTGCAGCACGCCGGTCAGGCCGGTGTTGGTGTCGGACAGCGAGCCGTCCAGTGCGGTCGCCTGTGCGCCATAGGCGGCGGCTTCGCTGCTCAGCGAGGTGGCGGTGTGCAGCTGCGATTCGAGGTAGGAGTTGTACACCCGGCGCACGTCGGCGAGGGTCGTACCGGTACCGATGAACACGTTACCGTACTGAATCGAGGACTTGGTGCCCTGCACGGTTTGCTGGCGTGAATAACCGGCGGTGTCGACGTTGGCAATGTTGTTACCTGTCACAGCCAGAGAGGACGAACTCGCGGCCAACCCCGACATCCCGATATTGAGCAAACTCATGATTCAAACCTTACCTTGTGTTTATAAGGGCGTCGTTGAAACGCCGGCCGCAGCGTAGTTCTGATTTACCGTCATCTGCCTGGCAATCTGCGAAATCTTCGTCGCGTAGTTCGGGTCGGTCGCGTAACCGGCCTTCTGCAATTCGCGTACAAACTGTTCTGGGTTATCGGCCGACTTCAGTACATCTTGATAGCGATTATTGCTCTGCAGCAAAGTCACCAGATCGTGGAAGCTGTCCTTGTACGAGGCGTAGGAACGGAACTCGGCCGTCTCCTTGACCATCTGCCCGTTGCGGAATTCGCTGGTGATCGCCCGGGCCGAATCGCCCTTCCAGTTGCTGCTGGCCTTGATGCCGAACAGGTTGTGACTGCTGCTGCCGTCCTGGGCGCGCATGACCGATTTGCCCCAACCGGTTTCCAGCGCCGCCTGAGCCACCAGATAACGCGGATCGACGCCAATGCGTGCGGCGGCTTCCTGCGCCATCGGCAACATGGTGTTGACGAACTGGTCGGCGTTGCTGAACGCGCGCTTGGCCGGTGCCAGAGGAATCTGCGCCATGGCACGGCCGTAAATCTGCATCTGCCCGCCAGAGGCCTTGTCCGCCTCGGCGCGGTCCAGCCAGTCGCCGTTGTACAGCGGACCGGAACCGGTAACAGCGGCGGTCGCGGCGCGTTGCGGCAGTTGAGTGGCCGCTGCCGGCGTGGCCGACGGCACCAGACCTGCGAGCAAGCGATCCGCCAGTTTCGGCGGCAACGCCAGACGACGCTGGTTGATCATTTCCATGTCGTTGCGATGGGTCAGCTCGGTGTTCGGCGCATGCACCGAGCGCGACGCCCACAGCGGACGCTCGCCATTGAGTCGCGACAACGGGCCATTGGTGGCCACGGTGCCGGCGGCAATCGGCGTGGCCACGGCAGCGGCCTTGGCCTTGGCTTCTTCCTGCTTGGCGGCGGATGCGGCCGCAGCCTCGCCCGGCGCCATCGGTTTGTTCTTCGACATCTGCTTGATCAGCACGTCGGCCAGGCCGATACCCCCGCCCTCGCGGGACATGGAGACCGCCAGTTGCTGGTCGTACATTTCCTGATACTGCTTGGCGGCCGGCGTGTTGAGCGGGTTGTCCTGACCCAGCGCTTCAGTGGCCGAACGCATCGACTTGAGCATTTCACCGAGGAACAGCGATTCGAATTCCTGCGCGACCTTGCGCATGTTTGCGTCGCTGTTCTTGTCGCCGACCTTCAGCTGGTTCAAGCGATTGAGGTCGGAGTACGAACCCGAATCGCTGCTGCTGACCAGACCGCTTTTGCGCATATCCATGGTCGCCGTCCTCAGATCACGATCAGGTCGGCTTGCAACGCGCCGGCCTGCTTCAGTGCTTCGAGGATCGCCATCAGGTCACCCGGCGCTGCGCCGACCTGGTTCACCGCCCGGACGATCTCGTCGAGGGTGGTGCCCGGGCCGAACTTGAACATCGGCTTGGCTTCCTGTTCGGCATTCACCCGCGAACGCGGCACCACGGCGGTCTGGCCGTTGGACAGCGGGCCCGGCTGGCTGACGATCGGGTCTTCGGTGATGGTCACGGTCAGGCTGCCGTGGGTCACGGCGGCCGGCGATACCTTCACGTTCTGGCCGATGACGATGGTGCCGGTACGCGAGTTGATGATGACTTTCGCCACGGCCTGACCCGGATCGACTTCGAGGTTTTCCAGGATCGACAGGTAGTCGACGCGCTGGCTCGGATCGAGCGGCGCGGTCACGCGGATCGAACCGCCGTCGATGGCCTGGGCGACGCCAGGGCCGAGCATGTCGTTGATCTTGTCGACGATGCGCTTGGCAGTGGTGAAGTCGGAACGGTTCAGGTTCAGTGTCAGGCTATTGCCCTGGTTGAAACCGCTCGGCACCGAACGCTCCACCGATGCACCGCCAGGGATGCGACCGGCCGACGGAACGTTGACGGTGATCTTCGAACCGTCACGACCTTCAGCGTCGAAACCGCCAACCACCAGGTTGCCCTGAGCGATGGCGTAGACGTTGCCGTCGATACCCTTGAGCGGGGTCAGCAACAGGGTGCCGCCGCGCAGGCTCTTGGAGTTACCGATGGACGACACAGTGATGTCGACTTGCTGACCCGGCTTGGCGAACGCCGGCAGATCGGCACTCACCGATACCGCCGCAACGTTTTTCAGCTGCACGTTGCCCGATCCCGGCGGCACCTTGATGCCGAACTGCGAGAGCATGTTGTTGAAGGTCTGCAGGGTGAACGGGGTCTGCGTGGTCTGGTCGCCGGTGCCGTTAAGACCGACCACCAGGCCATAGCCGATCAACTGGTTGGAACGCACGCCGGAGATGCTGGCGATGTCCTTCAACCGTTCGGCTTGTGCATTGAAGGCCGCCGACAACAGGAACGCGGCCACCATGAGACTTCTGAAATTCAACGTAGCCACCTAGAAAGGGAACAGCGGGCTGAGGAAGAAACGGTCGAACCAGCCTGGCTGACTCGCATCGGCGAACGAACCGGTGCCCGAGTAGGTGATGCGCGCATCGGCAACCCGGGTCGAGGACACGGTGTTGTCGGTGGCGATGTCATCGGCCCGCACGAGACCGGCGATCCGCACCAGCTCGTCGCCGGTGTTGAGGGTCATCCACTTCTCGCCACGCACGGCGATGATGCCGTTGGGCAACACGTCGGCGACGGTCACGGTGATCGAGCCGGTCAGGGTGTTGCCCTGGGCGGCCTTGCTGTCACCTTTGGTCGCGCGGTCGCCTTCGTAGCTGGCGCTCAGGCTCAGGTCATTGCTGCCGATCGGGTTGTTGGTGGTCGCACTGCTGCCGAACAGCGACGTCAGACCGATGCCGGTCTTGCTGTTCTTGGCCACCTGCGAGTTGGCGTTCTTGCTGGCCTGGGTCCTTTCGTTCAGGGTGATGGTGATGATGTCACCAACCCGGAACGCCTTGCGGTCGCTGTACAGGTTCTGCTCGAAACCGGCCTGATAGATCGAGCCGTTGTTGGCGGCCGACGGCAACGGTGTGCGCGGCAACACCGGGGCGTAGTAAGGATCATTGGGCTTGGGCGTCGGAGCGACGCAGCCCGCGAGCGAGACGACCCCACTCAATGCCACAACAGATACAAAGCGCTTCATGACCCTTACCTCACGGTGTTGCAGGCGACCTCATGGCCGCCTCATAGACTTGATTACAGATTCTGCGTTACGAACGAGAGCATCTGGTCGGCGGTGGAGATCACCTTGGAGTTCATCTCGTACGCGCGCTGGGTGGTGATCATGTTGACCATCTCTTCCACGGTGCTGACGTTGGAGGTTTCCAGGGTGTTCTGCAGGGTGGTGCCGAAACCGTTCAGGCCCGGAGTACCGACTTGCGGTGCACCGGAAGCGGCGGTTTCCAGGAACAGGTTGTTGCCTACCGCTTGCAGACCGGCCGGGTTGATGAAGTCGGCGGTTTGCAGGTTGCCGATCACTTGCGAAGCGGCGTTGCCGGCCACGGTGATCGACACGGTGCCGTCACGGCCTACGGTGAAGGTCTGGGCGTTGTTCGGGATGACGATAGCCGGCTCCAGAGCGAAACCGCTGGCGTTGACGATCTGGCCGTTGGAGTCGAGGTGAAAAGTACCGTCACGGGTGTAGGACGTGGTGCCGTCCGGCTGCAGGATCTGGAAGAAACCGCGACCGTCGATAGCCATGTCCAGCGGCTGCTCGGTAGTTTGCAGGCTGCCGGCGGTGAAGTTTTTCTGGGTGCCGACGATGCGCACACCGGTACCCACTTGCAGACCCGACGGCAGTTCGCTGTCCTGGGTCGACTGGGCGCCTGGCTGACGCTTGATCTGGTACAGCAGGTCCTGGAACTCGGCGCGGTCACGTTTGAAACCCGTGGTCGACACGTTCGCCAGGTTGTTGGAAATGGTGGTCAGGTTGGTGTCCTGGGCGGACAGACCGGTTTTGGCAACCCATAGAGCCGGAAGCATTCGATTCTCCTCGTGCGCCTGTTTTACGGCGCGACGTTCTGATAATTAGCTGATCTGCAAGACCCGAGCCATGGCCTGGTCGTCGTCTTTGGCGGTGTTCATCATCTTGACGTGCAGTTCGAACTGCTTGGCCAGGGCCAGCACCGACGTCATTTCTTCCACGGCATTGACGTTGCTCGACTCCAGGAAACCCGACACCAGTTTGACGTTGGCATCGGCCGGCGCAGGCTGGCCGTCCTTGGTGTAGATCGAACCGTCCAGGCCCTTGTTCATGTTCTTGATGTCCGGGTTGACCAGCTTGATGCGATCGACTTCGGCCATGACGCGAGGGCCCTCGCCCATCGCACGGATGCTGATGGTGCCGTCTTCACCGACTTCCACCTGCTGCTCCGGCGGCACGGCGATCGGACCGCCGTTGCCCATGACCGGCATGCCGTTGCCGGCACGCAATACGCCAAGGGCGTCGATATTGAGGCTGCCGGTGCGCACGTAGCTTTCACCGCCATTAGGGTTCTGCACGGCGATCCAGCCGTTGCCCGACACGGCCACGTCGAGGTCACGGCCGGTCTGCACCAGCGAGCCCGGCGTGAAGTCGGTGGCGGGCCGTTCGCTCATGGCAAACGCACGCGCCGGAAAGCTGTCACCGAACACCGGCATCGAACGCGCCTGTTCCAGGTCGCGCTGAAAACCGTTGGTGGAGATGTTCGCCAGGTTGTTGGCATGAGCCTTTTGCGCCAGTGCGTTCTGGCTGGCGCCGGTCATTGCCACATAAAGGTACTTGTCCACACTCTTTCCTCTGCATGCCGGACGTTTGCCGCCCACCGCTGTACTGCTGAGCCATAAGCAATTTGCAGACCAACTTTTTTCTGGCGGCCGAGGGCCCGGTAAACAAAGGACTTGAGGGATTTTGTGGAGAGGAAGGAAATGTATCGAAGACGAAAAACCGGCGGTGTCATGCCGCTTGGCGGCAAACACCCGATCCGGCCATGATCACTCGGACGCGTCCTTGCCGACTTCATACTCACGCAGCTTGTTGGCAATCGTGGTGTGCGAAACCCCGAGCCGCTTGCCCAGCTGCCGGCTGCTCGGATGCTCTGAATACAGTCGCTCAAGCACCGCTTTCTCGAAGCGCCCGACAATCTCGTCCAGCCCGCCTTCGAGGGAGAAATCGCCAAGCGGCTGACGCACGCCGTAATCCGGCAGGCGAATGTGCTCGGCCTTGACCGTGCCGCCTTCGCACAGCGAAACCGCCTGGAACAACACGTTCTCCAACTGCCGCACATTGCCCGGCCAATGGTAATGACTGAGCCGGTCCATCGCCGCCGGCGCCAGTTTCGGCAACGGGCAGCCGATCTGCCGGCTGGCCTGATCGAGGAAGTGTTCCACCAGCGGCGTCAAACCGTCGAGGCATTCGCGCAGTGGCGGGATGTGCAGCGACAGCACGTTCAAGCGGTGATACAGATCCTGGCGAAACTCGCCGCGCGCGCACAACTCCGACAGGTCGACCTGGGTTGCGCAGATCACCCGCACGTCCAGGTAAACCTCTTCATCACTGCCCACCCGCCGGAAGCAACCGTCCTGCAGGAAGCGCAGCAATTTCACCTGCAAGCGCGGGCTCATTTCGCCGACGCCATCGAGGAACAGCGTGCCGCCCGCCGTCAGCTCCAGCAGCCCGAGCTTGCCTTCGGCGCGCGCGCCTTCAAAGGCACCGGGGCCGTAGCCGAACAGTTCGGTCTCGGCCATCGACTCCGGCAGTCCCGCGCAGTTGAGCGCCATCAACGGCGACTGACCGCGCGGGCTCGCCAAATGGCAGGCCCGTGCCAGCAATTCCTTGCCAGTGCCGGTTTCGCCCTCAATCAACAACGGCGCATCCAGCGGCGCCATGCGTCGCGCTTCACGCACCACCGCCGCCATCACTTTCGAGCTCTGGAAGATGCTATCGAAGCCACGCAACTCTTGTTTGCGCACGTTATAGATGCGCTCGCCGACCCGGTCCGCGCGGTGCAGGGTGAGCACGGCACCGGCCATGGCCTCGCTGTCGTCGTGTTCCGATTGCAGCGGCGCGATGTCGGCCAGAAAGATGTCGCCCTTGACCTTGACCCGCATGCCGTTGATTCGCGATTTGTTGGCGCGCACCAGTTCCGGCAGGTCAAAATCTTCGGCGTAACGCGACAACGGAATCCCCGGCACCTCGTCCACCCGCACCCCGAGCAACTGCGCCGCCGCACGGTTGGCCGCCACGATGGAGCCGCCCATGTCGATCGACAGCACCGGAAACTCCAGCGCACCGAGCAGCGCATTCAACTCCATGTGCCGCCGCTCGCTGGGCATCAGCCCGACCCGCTTGACGCCGAACACCCCGGCAATCGCCTCGAACTTCGGTCGCAACGCCTGGAACTGAATGTTGATCAGGTTCGGGCAATGCAGGTAGATCGCGTTGCCATGCTCACCGCCCACCTCGCCACGGGCGACGTTGATCCCGTACTCCACCAGCAGATTGAGAATGTCGCGCAGGATGCCGATGCGGTTCTGGCAGTGGACTTTGATACGCATATAAAGGCCCGAAACAGGTGAAGAGGCGGTCTGACGCCGGAATTTTCTGCGCAGCGCGCAAGATAGTCGTCAAGATTATGTGACAGCCATCGGCCTTTTCAAACCCGGCAGTCACCGCAAACACGACTTATCGCACGAAGCGTAACGAAAATTTTACGAATTAAAGAGACTTTTCCTACTCAACTGGTCATCTACCTGCTGCAACAACGAACGTTCCGGGGTATTTCTCAGTCCATCGCAGGACATAACAAGAACGAAATTCCCCTCGCAGGAGAGCAGTATGAAGCAGACGCAATACGTGGCCCGCGAGCCCGATGCGCAAGGTTTTATCGACTACCCCGCCGAAGAACACGCGGTGTGGAACACGCTGATCACCCGCCAGTTGAAAGTGATCGAGGGTCGTGCGTGCCAGGAATACCTGGACGGTATCGAAAAACTCGGTCTGCCCCACGACCGCATTCCGCAACTGGGCGAGATCAACAAGGTGCTCGGCGAGACCACCGGTTGGCAGGTTGCCCGCGTCCCGGCGCTGATCCCCTTCCAGACCTTTTTCGAATTGCTCGCCAGCAAGCAGTTTCCGGTGGCCACGTTCATTCGTACCCGTGAAGAACTGGACTACCTGCAAGAGCCGGACATTTTCCACGAGATCTTTGGCCACTGCCCGCTGCTGACCAACCCGTGGTTCGCCGAATTCACCCACACCTACGGCAAGCTTGGCCTGCAAGCGACCAAGGAAGAACGCGTTTATCTGGCGCGCCTGTACTGGATGACCATCGAGTTCGGCCTGGTTGACACCCCGCAAGGCAAACGCATCTACGGTGGCGGCATCCTGTCTTCGCCGAAAGAAACTGTTTATTCGCTGTCGGACGAGCCAGAGCATCAGGCCTTCGATCCGCTGGAAGCGATGCGCACGCCCTACCGCATCGACATCCTGCAACCGCTGTATTTTGTCCTGCCGAACCTCAAGCGCCTGTTCGACCTGGCCCACGAAGACATCATGGCCATGGTCAAGCAAGGCATGCAGCTGGGTCTGCACGCACCGAAGTTTCCGCCAAAACCAAAAGCCGCGTGACCCGCGACTTTTGCTTACAAGTGAGTCTGTCCGTCGTCGCCACTTTGGTTTAGCGTGGCGACACTGACCGCCAATATAAAAAAACACCTTCAGATTTCAGGAAGTCCACCATGTCCACTTTGAACCAAGCCCATTGCGAAGCCTGCCGCGCCGATGCCCCACAAGTCAGCGATGAAGAACTGCCGATCCTGATCAAGCAGATCCCTGACTGGAACATCGAAGTACGCGACAGCATCATGCAGCTGGAAAAAGTCTTCCTGTTCAAGAATTTCAAGCACGCGCTGGCCTTCACCAACGCCGTCGGCGAGATCTCCGAGGCCGAAGGTCACCACCCGGGCCTGCTGACCGAGTGGGGCAAAGTCACCGTGACCTGGTGGAGCCACTCGATCAAAGGCCTGCACCGCAACGACTTCATCATGGCCGCGCGCACTGACGAAGTGGCCAAGACCGCAGAAGGACGCAAGTAATGCACTTCGACGCCATCGGCCGGGTGCCCGGCGACCCGATCCTCGGCCTGATGGAGGCCTACGCGCAGGACTCCAACCCGCGCAAGTTCGACCTCGGCGTGGGCGTCTACAAGGATGCCCAGGGCCTGACGCCGATCCCCGAAGCGGTGAAAATCGCCGAGGCGCGTCTGGTCGAGAGCCAGGACACCAAGACCTACATCGGTGGCCACGGCAATCCGCTGTTCGGCAAGGTCATCAACGAGCTGGTGCTCGGTGCCGATTCGGCGCTGATCGCCGGGCAACGCGCCGGCGCCACCCAGACCCCGGGTGGCACGGGCGCCCTGCGCCTGGCAGCGGATTTCATCGCGCAATGCCTGCCGGGCAAAGGCGTGTGGCTGAGCAACCCGACCTGGCCGATCCACGAAACGATTTTCGCGGCCGCCGGGGTCAAGATCAGCCATTACCCGTACGTCGGCAGCGACAACCGCCTCGATGTCGACGCGATGCTCGCCGTGCTCAATGAAGTGCCGAAAGGCGATGTGGTGCTGCTGCACGCGTGCTGCCACAACCCGACCGGTTTCGATCTGAGTCACGACGACTGGCAGCGAGTGCTGGATGTGGTGCGCAGCCGTAATCTGCTGCCGCTGATCGACTTTGCCTACCAGGGCTTTGGCGACGGTCTGGAGCAGGATGCATGGTCGACCCGGCTGTTCGCCGCCGAGTTGCCCGAGCTGCTGATCACCAGTTCCTGCTCGAAGAACTTCGGCCTGTACCGCGACCGCACCGGTGCGTTGATCGTCAGCGCGAAAACCGCTGACAAGCTGATCGACATACGAAGCCAGCTGGCGCACATCGCCCGTAACCTGTGGTCGACGCCACCCGATCACGGTGCAGCCGTCGTCGCCACTATCCTCGCCGACCCGGAGCTGAAACGCCGCTGGGCCGACGAAGTGGAAGCCATGCGCCTGCGCATCGCCCAATTGCGCAGCGGGCTGGTGGAAGCGCTGGAACCGCACGGTCTGCGCGAGCGTTTTGCACACATCGGCGTGCAACGCGGGATGTTCTCCTACACCGGCCTGTCGCCGGAACAGGTGAAAAACCTGCGCGAGCATCACAGCGTGTACATGGTCAGCTCGGGCCGGGCCAACGTCGCCGGGATTGATGCGACACGCCTCGACCTGCTGGCCGAAGCGATCGCCAGCGTCTGCAAATAACTCCCCCTTGCCTTGATCGTTCCCACGCTCCGCGTGGGAATGCCTCAATGGACGCTCCGCGTCCGCTTCGGCAGGGACGCAGAGCGTCCCGGGCTGCATTCCCACGCAGAGCGTGGGAATGATCAGGCACGGAACACGGGGTCGATCAGGGCTGCGTCACCCTGTCGCACTTGTCTAGACAATCCCGCCCGTCGAAACAAATGGATTTAAAAATCTGTTTGTCACTTTTCCTGCTGTATCCTTCGCAGGCTTTCTGAAAGCGCGGATCTACCAGATCTATCAACAGACTTAGCGAGGAGCGCAACCATGCACGAGATTCCGAATCTCCCCTTCCCAAGCCTGCACGAAACTGAGCAGACGACCACGCAACAAGCCGGTGCCCAACAGCCCGAGCCGAAAGAAGCCGCCGAGAGCCGTCCGGCCGACAGCGAAGAGTAAGCAACACCCGCCGTACAGACCGTGTGGAAAGCGCTAACATGCGCTTTCCACACTGCCTGAAACCTGAGCTGCCATGTCCAAAGAATTCGATGAACAACAGGCCGAGATCCTGATCGGTGCCACCGAAAAGATGATCGAGATCTGGAGCCGCCTCTCGCCCGAGAAACAGGCCGCCCTGCTCGCCCGTTTCGGCAGCGAGGAAAACGCGTTGGCCGCACTGGTCACCACGCAATTGGTCGCCCCGGCCAAATAGTTTTACTTTTCCCCGCCCCAGACGCGTCCGCATCGGTATCATGAGCAGCCTATCTATTCTGCTCTTCCCGTGGATCGTAATTCATGTCGTCCTCTATGCCAGAACCCCAGCGCCCCCTGGCGGTCACGCTGCAAGTCGTTTCCATTGTTTTGTTCACCTTCATCGGCTACTTGAACATCGGCATTCCGCTGGCGGTGCTGCCAGGTTATGTGCACAGCGACCTGGGCTTCGGCGCGGTCATCGCCGGGCTGGTGATCAGCGTGCAGTACCTTGCCACGCTGCTCAGCCGCCCGTATGCCGGCAAGATTATCGACAACAAGGGCAGCAAACGTGCAGTGATGATTGGTCTGGCCGGTTGTGGCTTGAGCGGTGTGTTCATGCTGATTTCGGCGTGGACGCCCAACCTGCCGCTGCTGAGCCTGATCAGCCTGTTCGTCGGCCGTCTGGTGCTGGGCAGCGCTGAAAGCCTGGTCGGCTCAGGCTCGATCGGCTGGGGCATCGGCCGCGTCGGCGCCGCCAACACCGCCAAGGTCATCTCGTGGAACGGCATCGCCAGTTACGGCGCGCTGGCGGTCGGTGCGCCGCTGGGGGTGTGGCTGGTCAGCCGTTTTGGCTTGTGGAGCATGGGCGTGAGCATTCTGCTGCTGGCCACGCTGGGGCTGTTGCTGGCCTGGCCGAAAACCGCCGCGCCGATTGTGGCTGGTGAGCGTCTGCCGTTCATGCATGTTCTCGGTCGCGTCTTCCCGCACGGTTGCGGTCTGGCGCTGGGCTCGATCGGTTTCGGCACCATCGCCACCTTCATCACCCTGTATTACGCCACGCAGCACTGGGATAACGCGGTGCTGTGCCTGAGCCTGTTCGGCGCCAGCTTCATCGGTGCGCGGCTGCTGTTCGGCAACTTGATTAACCGCCTCGGCGGCTTTCGTGTGGCGATTGCCTGCCTGTCGGTGGAAACCCTGGGCCTGCTGTTGCTGTGGCTCGCGCCGGACGCGCACTGGGCATTGGCCGGTGCGGCATTGAGCGGTTTCGGTTTCTCACTGGTGTTCCCGGCGCTGGGCGTGGAAGCCGTAAACCTGGTGCCAGCCTCCAGTCGAGGTGCGGCGGTCGGGGCGTATTCGTTGTTCATCGACTTGTCGCTGGGCATCACCGGGCCGCTGGCGGGAGCCATTGCGGCGGGCTTCGGTTTTGCCTCGATCTTCCTGTTCGCCGCCCTCGCCGCGCTGAGCGGCCTGGCACTGAGCGTCTACCTGTACCGCCACACGGCGAAGTACCGCGAAGACTAGAAATCCACCTTGCCGCGCCCGGCCTTGATGCTGCCGCGCTTGGTTTTCGACTCGAGCCGACGCTTCTTTGAACCCAGCGTCGGCTTGGTCGGCCGGCGCTTCTTTTCAACCTTGGTAGCGCTGAGAATCAACTCGGTCAAACGCTCCAGCGCATCGGCGCGATTCTGTTCCTGCGTGCGGTACTGCTGGGCCTTGATGATCAGCACGCCGTCGCCGGTAATGCGACTGTCGCGCAACGCCAGCAGCCGCTCCTTGTAGAACTCGGGCAAGGACGAGGCCGGAATGTCGAAGCGCAGGTGCACGGCGCTGGAGACCTTGTTGACGTTCTGCCCACCGGCGCCCTGGGCGCGGATGTACGTCAGTTCGATCTCGGCATCCGGCAGATGCACGTTGTTGGAAATCACCAGCATGGAAAAGCGTCCGTATTCAGAACCCGCAGGATACCGCGAAAGCACAAAAAACCCGGCACTTGGCCGGGTTTGTTGTTTTTGCTGCGACGCTTACTTGGCAGCGTTCGCCGCGTGCAGTGCCTGTTGTGCACCGCGCTTGTTCTTGATCACGTAGCAGCCCCACATGAACACCACCCACACCGGGATCGCGTACACCGAGATCTGAATGCCCGGGATCAGCAGCATCACGCCGAGAATGAACAGGACGAACGCCAGGCAGATGTAGTTGCCGTACGGGTACCACAGCGCCTTGAACAACGGCTTCTGATTGGTCTTGTTCATGTGCTGGCGGAACTTGAAGTGCGAGAAGCTGATCATCGCCCAGTTGATCACCAGCGTTGCAACCACCAGCGACATCAGCAGTTCCAGCGCGTGTTGCGGGATCAGGTAGTTGAGCAGCAACGCCACCAGAGTCACTGCCGCCGACGCCAGGATCGAACGCACCGGCACGCCGCGCTTGTCGATCTTCGCCAGCGCTTTCGGCGCATCGCCCTGCTCGGCCATGCCCAGCAGCATGCGGCTGTTGCAGTAGGTGCCGCTGTTGTACACCGACAATGCCGCGGTCAGGACCACGAAGTTGAGGATGTGCGCAGCGGTGTTGCTGCCGAGCATCGAGAACACCTGCACGAACGGGCTGCCGCTGTAGGAATCGCCGGAAGCGTTGAGGGTTTCCAGCAGGCTGTCCCATGGGGTCAGCGACAGCAGGATCACCAGTGCGCCGATGTAGAAAATCAGGATCCGGTAGATCACCTGGTTGATCGCTTTCGGGATCACGGTTTTCGGCTTGTCGGCTTCGGCTGCGGTGAAACCGAGCATCTCCAGACCGCCGAAGGAGAACATGATGATCGCCATGGCCATCACCAGACCGCTCACACCGTTCGGGAAGAAGCCGCCGTGGGACCACAGGTTGCTGACCGAAGCCTGCGGGCCGCCATGGCCGCTGACCAGCAGGTAGCTACCCAGGGCGATCATGCCGACGATTGCCACGACCTTGATGATCGCGAACCAGAATTCGGCTTCACCGAAGACTTTGACGTTGGCCAGGTTGATCGCGTTGATCAGCACGAAGAACGCGGCGGCGGTGACCCAGCTCGGAATCTCCGGCGCCCAGTAGTGGATGTACTTGCCGACTGCGGTCAGCTCCGACATGCCCACCAGAATGTACAGGATCCAGCAGTTCCAGCCCGACAGGAAACCGGCGAAACCGCCCCAGTATTTGTGCGCAAAATGGCTGAAGGAACCGGCCACCGGCTCTTCGACGATCATTTCGCCGAGCTGGCGCATGATCATGAAGGCGATGAAGCCGCAGATGGCATAGCCGAGGATCATCGACGGGCCGGCGGATTTCAGCACCCCGGCCGAGCCGAGGAACAATCCGGTACCGATCGCGCCACCGAGGGCGATCAGTTGAATATGGCGATTTTTCAGGCCGCGTTTCAGCTCGCCTGATTGCGAGTTTTGTCCACTCATGAAAAAGGTCTCACGCAAGGTTTGATGATGTTCAGTAGACGTTGCTGCAAGGTTGCGATTTCAGCCAACCTTGATCAAACCCCAGCGCAGGCACCAGGAATTCAGCTTTTTTACAACGGTCATGCGTCACCTGTTTGTTTTTATCTGTGACGAAATCGAACCCGACACGCTTGTGACGCGGCGGAGTGAACAAGGCGGATAAACCTTGAGGTTTGCGCGATTACGCAGAGGGTCACAGTTAAAACGCGGCGCATTGTACACCGCTAACCCCCTGCTGCCAGACCTCGCCGGATCAGCGTGTCGGTTGCCGGGATTGCATGTGTCCACCCCGGGAGGCCCGGGCGGCTGCAAAAATTGAGTCAGGCCTTTGCAGGCCATCGGCGTGGGCGATGGAAAATCCGCCCCACGTGGAGAAGTGAAATTGGATAACGGCGTTCATTGCGCCTCCTTCTTGTTATGCACCTGCACGACAGGCATGCAGCGCATCTCACCTTCCAAACGACGCTGAAACAAGCGCGCCAGAGCGCTGCGCAAGGCCCGGCGGGCCTGGCTCCGGCAGATTTTCCTTACAGCCTTACAAAGGCACCCGATTCACGGGACTGCGACGGCTTTTTCGTAAATATTCACTGACAGTGCGTAACGTAAAGTTTCCACTCCAGACCCATCGAAGCGCCGTCCGGTAATTGACGTTAGCTGGCTAACTATTTGAAAGGCGTTAAGTTTTTTGTTTTAAAACAAGAAAAACACGCCCAAAAAATAGAAATAAAAAGTCCAAAAAAAAACGCCAACCCTGAGGTTGGCGTTTCTGTTTTCAGCTTGAAGCTTGCCGCTTGAAGCTTACAACCGCGTTATTCCGGCTTCTTGCGACCGAAACCCGGACGCTGGCCGGAACCGGCCGGTGCGCCACGGCGCTTGCCCGACGGCTTGTCATCGTCAGCCAGCTTGATGCCTGGACGCTTCGGCGCCGGCTTGGACGGACGCTTGGTGTCGACTGGACGATCCGCCACCGGCGTACCGCGACCTTCGCCCCGCTCGGTACGGCCGCTGGCCGGACGCGGAGTGCGTGGGCCGCGCTCGCCATCCGGACGCGCTGCCGGCTTGCGACCTGGACGCTCGCCTTCGATCTGCGGCTCGCGGACCGGACGCGGACCGGCGCCAATCGGTGCACCGTTGGCCGGACGCAGGGTGCGCACGCGCTCGGTACGGGCCATCGGACGCGACGACTTGCGCTGCATGCGATCGAGCTTGTCTTTGCTCTTGGCGTTCAGTTGCGGCATGGCCACCGGGGTCAGGCCGACTTCGGCGCTCAGTACGTCGACTTCGTACTGGCTCATTTCGCGCCAGCGGCCCATCGGCAGGTCGGAGTTGAGGAACACCGGACCGAAACGCACGCGCTTCAGGCGGCTGACCACCAGGCCCTGGGATTCCCACAGACGACGTACTTCACGGTTACGGCCTTCCATCACCACGCAGTGATACCAGTGGTTGAAGCCTTCGCCGCCCGGTGCCTGTTGAATGTCGGTGAAACGCGCCGGGCCGTCTTCCAGCACAACGCCAGCCTTCAGGCGCTCGATCATTTCGTCGTCGACTTCGCCACGCACACGCACCGCGTACTCACGGTCCATCTCGTAGGACGGGTGCATCAGACGGTTGGCCAGTTCACCGTCGGTGGTGAACATCAGCAGACCGGTGGTGTTGATGTCGAGACGACCGATGTTGATCCAGCGGCCTTCTTTCGGACGCGGCAGCTTGTCGAACACGGTCGGACGGCCTTCCGGGTCGTCACGGGTGCAGATCTCGCCATCGGGCTTGTTGTACATGATCACGCGGCGAACCGACTCGGCGGCTTCTTCACGCTTGATGACCTTGCCATCAATGGTGATGGCGTCGTGCATGTCGACACGCAGGCCCAAGGTGGCGTCTTTGCCATTGACCTTGATGCGGCCGGCAGCGATCCAGGATTCGACGTCACGGCGCGAGCCGACGCCGATACGGGCGAGGACTTTCTGCAGCTTTTCGCCTGCTGGGCCGATTTCCTGGTCGTCTTTCTGATTGATGTCACTCATCTGGGCACCTCCCGGTGTGGTCTGTTCAGCGGCGCTGAATGAGCCGCTGAAGCGTTGAAATCTGGGTTTTCGGGCGAAGGGATCGCCGAAGGGTCGCGAATCATACGCGGATGTGGCCGCGCGCGCATCAGAGACTAGTCGATCAGGCCAAGGTTATTTCTTTTTCCGCCGACCGGTGGCCCCGAGCTTGATCAGACGCAACGCGGCTTCAGCCAGTACGGTGCGCTTGTCGTCCTTGTCGAGTTTCTTCCAGGCCCGGATCTCGCGCTTGCTGCGGCCGCAGCCCAGACAGATGTCGTCGCTGAACTTGCAGACGCTGATGCACGGGTCTTTGGTCGAGCTCATGCTCAATCCTCGAACTCGCGGCGTTCGGCTTCAATGGCTTCGGCCAAGGCGCGGGCCTCGGCTTCTTCTTCGCTCAGCTCTTCTTCTACGACTGGTTCCGGAGCGGGCTGTTCGAGACGGGCGACGGCAGCCAGCAGTTTTTCCCGGGCTTCGGCCACGCCGAGCACATCGTCTTCCTGCTCGGGCTCGGGTTCGAATTCAGGCTCATGCTCGAATTCAGGCTCAAATTCAGATTCTGGCTCAACCTCGTCCGGCGGCTCGAGCGGATCGGACTCAACCCCGGTCGGCATCGACTCGCCACCCACTCCGTCACGCAGCAAGTCGTCGAAGTCGGTCTTGATCCCCTCCTCCATGCTGTCCAGTTCCAGCAGCAGGGTGTGGAAACTGGTTTCTTCCTTCGGTTCTTCCGGCTCGGCGCTGGCGTCGGCCAGCTCCTGCAAGCCAGGCGGCACGGGAGCGTCGTCGAAGTCGAGCACCGGATCGGCCTCGATCTCGCGCAATTCGGCAAGCGGCGGCAGGTCGTCGAGGTTCTTCAGGTTGAAGTGGTCGAGAAACGCCTTGGTGGTGGCGAACATCGCCGGTTTGCCCGGCACGTCGCGGTAACCGACGATGCGGATCCACTCGCGCTCGATCAGCGTCTTGACGATGTTGGTGTTGACCGCCACACCCCGCACATCTTCGATCTCGCCCCGGGTGATCGGCTGGCGATAGGCGATCAGCGCCATGGTTTCCAGCAGTGCCCGGGAATAGCGCTGCGGACGTTCTTCCCACAAACGACCGACCCACGGCGCGAACTTCTCGCGGATTTGCAGGCGATAGCCCGACGCGACTTCCTTGAGCTCGAACGCCCGGCCCTCGCAGGATTTGCCGAGCAGGGTCAGGGCTTTCTTGAAGACCGGCGGTTCCGGGCGTTCGCCCTCTTCGAACAGTTCATAGAGGCGTTCGAGGGATTGCGGCTTTCCCGAGGCCAACAGAAAGGCTTCAAGCAGGGACGCCAGCTCGCGGGGTTCAGTCAGGTTCATATCGGGACTCGTTATTCGGCTCGGGCTCGCACGTGGATCGCGGCGAACGGCTCATTCTGCACCAGCTCGATCAGGGATTCCTTGACCAGTTCAAGGATCGCCATGAAGGTCACCACCACGCCGAGCTTGCCCTCTTCGGCGGTGAACAGCTCGACGAACGGCACAAACCCGCCGCCCTTGAGCCGCTCCAGCACGTCGCTCATGCGCTCGCGGGTGGACAGCGCCTCGCGGCTGACCTGATGGCTTTCGAACATGTCGCCCCGGCGCAGCACTTCGGCCATGGACATCAGGATTTCTTCCAGCGCCACATCGGGCAACAGCTTGCGCGCGCGGGCTTCCGGGGCATCGAGCTTGGGCACGATCACGTCGCGGCCGACCCGGCTCAAGCCATCGATGCCTTCGGCGGCAGCCTTGAACCGTTCGTACTCCTGCAGGCGGCGGATCAGTTCGGCGCGCGGGTCGTCTTCTTCGTCCTCGACGGTTTCGGCCCGGGGCAGGAGCATCCGCGACTTGATCTCGGCCAGCATCGCGGCCATCACCAGGTATTCTGCAGCCAGTTCCAGACGCACCGACTGCATCAGCTCGACATAGCCCATGTACTGGCGGGTGATTTCCGCCACGGGGATGTCGAGGATGTTGATGTTCTGTTTGCGGATCAGGTACAGCAGCAGGTCGAGCGGGCCTTCGAAGGCTTCGAGGAAGACTTCCAGCGCGTCGGGCGGGATGTACAGGTCCAGCGGCATTTCCGTGACCGCCTGGCCATAGACCATGGCAAACGGCAGTTCCTGCTGGGCACCGGCCTGGGGATCAACGGTTTCCACTGCGGACATTCAGGCCTCGACCATGAATGGCGCAGGATCGCCGCAACCGACGCGGATCACTTCCGGATCGTCGCCCGTGAGGTCGATCACGGTGGAGGCCTTGATGCCGCCAAAACCGCCGTCGATGATCAGGTCGACCTGATGCTCGAGCAACTGGCGCATTTCGTACGGATCGCTCAACGGGTCTTCTTCGCCCGGCATGATCAGGGTCACGCTCATCAGCGGCTCGCCCAGTTCGGCCAGCAGCGCCAACGCGATCGGATGGCTCGGCACCCGCAGACCGATGGTGCGTTTCTTCGGATGCAGCAACAGACGCGGTACTTCACGCGTGGCGTTGAGAATGAAGGTGTACGGTCCCGGCAAGTGGGCTTTGAGGATTCGAAAGGTCCCGGTGTCGATCTTGGCGTAGTTGCCCAGTTGCGACAGATCGCTGCAGATCAGCGCGAAGTTGTGCTTTTCGTCGAGCTGACGCAGGCGTCGAACGCGCTCGATGCCGTTCTTGTCGCCGATCTGGCAGCCGATTGCGTAGGAAGAGTCCGTGGGATAGACCACCACCCCGCCCTTGCGGATGATCTCGACCGCCTGTTTGATCAGGCGCGCTTGCGGGTTTTCCGGATGAATCTGGAAAAATTGACTCACATTCTCTACCTGTTCAGACGGCGGCAATAACTGTGTCATGTTTGAACCGACACCACAGGGGTGGAAGGTCCTCCGGCACCGGCCGGTACTGGCCGATCTCGGACCAGCCACCAGGGCCATGGAAATCACTGCCGGCGCTGACCAGCAGACCGAACTCACGGGCAAGGATTGCCAGGCTGCCCACCTGTTCCGCAGGCTGGTGACCGTTGACCACTTCGATCGCATGCCCGCCTGCTTGAATATAGTCGGCAATCAGCTTTCGGCGCTTGCTGCGGGTGAAATCATAGTGCCACGGATGCGCCAGGCTGACCCAGGCGCCGGCGGCGCGCAGCGTGCCGACGGTGTCTTCGAGGGTCGGCCAGTGTTGCTTGACGTCCCCCAGCTTGCCGGCGCCGAGCCATTTGCGAAACGCCTCGGCGCGATCCTTTACAAAACCTTCACGCACCATCCAGTCGGCGAAATGCGGGCGGGCCGGCGCGTTTCCGCTGTCGCCCAGTTCCTGCTGGATCTGCCGCGCGCCGTCGAGCGCATTCGGCATGCCCTTGAGGGCGAGCTTGCGGCTTATTTCCTCAGACCGCAGCCAGCGGCCGTCGTGCAACTGCGCAATCGCCTCGACCAACGGCGCGGCGTTGACGTCGAAACCGTAGCCGAGCACGTGAATGGTCGCCCCGCCCCAGGTGCAGGACAGTTCGACGCCGTTGACCAGTTGCATGCCCAGCGCCTCGGCGGCCGTGCGCGCTTCGGCGAGGCCTTCGAGGGTGTCGTGATCGGTCAGGGCCAGGACTCGCACGCCGTTCTCGAACGCACGCGCAACCAGTGCCGCAGGCGCCAGGGCGCCATCGGAGGCCGTGCTGTGGCAGTGCAAATCAACATTCACGGGGATGTGTAACCTCAAATCAGCTGGCGCTATCGCGCGCCCATATGTTTGTTATTATGCCGCCACATCCAGCTTCTGGCTCTCACTGTGAAACAATTCATCGATTTCATCCCGCTTCTGCTGTTCTTCATCGTCTACAAACTCGATCCACGCACCGTCGACGTTGCCGGCCATGAACTGACGGTAGGCGGCATTTACAGTGCAACCGCCGTGCTGATCATCAGCTCCCTCGTGGTGTACGGCGCGATCTTCATCAAGCAGCGCAAGCTGGAGAAGAGCCAGTGGCTGACGCTGGTCGCCTGCCTCGTGTTCGGCAGCCTGACCCTGGCCTTTCACAGCGAAACCTTCCTGAAATGGAAAGCCCCGGTGGTCAACTGGCTGTTCGCCCTGGCCTTCATCGGCAGCCACTTCATCGGTGACCGCCTGCTGATCAAACGCATCATGGGTCACGCGCTGACCCTGCCGGATCCGGTCTGGACCCGACTGAACATCGCCTGGATCGGTTTCTTCCTGTTCTGCGGTGCCGCCAACCTGTTCGTCGCCTTCACCTTCCAGGACTACTGGGTGGACTTCAAGGTGTTCGGCAGCCTGGGCTTGACCGTGCTGTTCCTGGTCGCTCAGGGCATCTACCTGTCCCGTCACTTGCACGACGCCGATACCACAACGCCAAAAACCGAGGACTGACATGCTCTACGCCATCATTGCCACCGACGTCGCCAATTCCCTGGAAGCCCGCCTCGCTGCGCGCCCGGCACACCTTGAACGCCTGCAAGTGCTCAAGGGCGAAGGCCGCATCGTGCTGGCCGGCCCGCACCCGGCGGTCGACAGCAATGACCCTGGCGCAGCAGGTTTCAGCGGCAGCCTGATCGTTGCCGAATTCGATTCCCTGAGCGCGGCGCAAGCCTGGGCCGATGCCGACCCGTACATCGCGGCCGGCGTCTACGCCAACGTGATCGTCAAGCCGTTCAAGCAAGTCCTGCCGTAACCTCCCCCGCCAATACCCCTACGCGATGAACCTTGTCGGTTCATCGCGTTCTCAATCGCTCATTATTCTCGTTTGCCGGCCGACAACCTGCCCAATATCCATTTGGAAACAGGAGTCGCGATGCGCAAGGGTCCGTTGTGTCTGATGTTGGTCACGTTGTCGATCGTGGCGCCCGCCCATGGTGAAGAAAGCACTGAAGGCGGCAGCTCCACACCGCTTTCGTTGAGCGCCGGCAGTCAGATCACCGAGTTGCAGCAGCGCCTGAAGGCCAGCGAGCAGCAACGGGAAGAACTGAGCAAACAACTGCAAAGTGCCGACAACACCCGCGAAAGCGCCCAGCTTGCCCGGTTGCGCCAGGAGAATCAGCGTCTGAAGCTGCAACTCAAGGAAGCCCAGGCCAGCCCGCTGCCGCGCCTGCTGACCGAACAGCAGCAATGGTTCGTCACCGGGGCCGGGGTAGCGCTATTGGCGCTGCTCTGCGGTATCTTTGCCAGTGGAGCAAGCCGAAAACGTCGGCAATGGCTAAATTGAGTGAGTCATGAGCGAGCTGTTACTGATTGATGATGACCAGGAGTTGTGCGAACTCCTGAGTAGCTGGCTGAGCCAGGAAGGCTTTCAGGTCCGGGCCTGCCACGATGGTCAGAGCGCCCGCAAGGCGCTGGCCGAAACCGCGCCGGCGGCCGTGGTGCTGGACGTGATGCTGCCCGACGGCAGCGGCCTGGAACTGCTCAAGCAACTGCGCAGCGATCACGCCGACCTGCCGGTGCTGATGCTCTCGGCCCGGGGCGAGCCGCTGGACCGGATCCTCGGCCTGGAACTGGGCGCCGACGATTACCTGGCCAAACCCTGCGATCCGCGCGAACTGACCGCCCGCCTGCGCGCCGTGCTGCGCCGCAGTCATCCGGCCGCCGTGTCGACCCAGCTCGAGCTGGGCGACCTGAGCTTCAGCCCGGTGCGCGGCGTGGTCAGCATCGACGAAAAGGAATTCACCCTCACCGTCTCCGAAAGCCGCCTGCTCGAAGCCCTGCTCAAGCAACCGGGCGAGCCGCTGGAAAAACAGGAACTGGCGCAGATCGCCCTCGGTCGCAAGCTGACCCTGTACGACCGCAGCCTGGACATGCACGTCAGCAACCTGCGCAAAAAGATCGGCCCGCACCCCGACGGCCGCCCGCGCATCGTCGCCCTGCGCAGCCGTGGCTACTACTACAGCCTCTGATCGTCTGTCAGTTTTGTCAGGTCGGCGCGAAAACGTGTTTACCCAAGCTTTACACAGCGCTGACCGCCGCTGACCTTGATCTCCGTAATCTGTACTCATCCGGAACGTACCGGGAACGAGACAAAGGAGATTCACCATGCGCAAGACTCTTATCGCTCTGATGTTTGCCGCTGCCCTGCCGACCGTCGCCATGGCCATGCCACAGGATGGCGGCCCGATGGGTGGCCCGCTGGACGGCCCGCGCCATGGCGGTCAGATGCACGGCATGCACGGCAAAGGCCCGTACAGCCAGCTGGACCTGTCCCGCGAACAGCGCGAGCAGATCCGCAAGATCATGGGCGAGCAGATGCACGAGCGTAAGCAGACGGTCGAAAAATACCTGGAGAAACTCTCGCCAGCCGACCAGAAAGCCATGAAGGACGAGATGGCGGCCAACCACAAGAAAGCCGAGTCCGATGTCCGCGCCGTGTTGAAACCGGATCAACAGAAGAAATTCGACGAGATCCAGAAGAAACAGGCCGAGCGTCGCGCCGAATGGGCCGAGTTCAAAGCCTGGAAAGCGCAACAGCCGCAAAAGGCGCAATAATGCAGTAACCCCGGATCCGACGGCTAAACGCCGTCGGATCTGTTGCCACTCAATTCAAATGTGGGAGCGGGCTTGCTCGCGAAGAGGGAGTTTCAGTCGACATCATCAGTGACTGACACCCCGCATTCGCGAGCAAGCCCGCTCCCACATTGGATTTGTTTTTGTTTGAGGATTTTCTGTGCGTTCATTGTTCTGGCGTATCCTCGCCAGCTTCTGGCTGGCCATCGCTCTGGTTGCAGGGCTTTCCATTCTGCTGGGGCACATGCTCAACCAGGACGCGTGGATCCTCAGTCGTCACCCGGGCCTCAACACCCTGGCGGCCGAATGGACGCAGACCTACGAAGCCCAGGGCGAAGATGCCGCCCAGGACATCCTCGAACAGCGCAAGCGCCAATACCACATCGACGTGCAAGTGCTGAACGAAAGCGGCGACCCGGTGGTGCGCGGCACCTTCCCCCGGCGCGCGGCAGCCTTCGAGGCGCGGCAGAACAACGATGACCGACGCCTGCCCTGGCGTCGCCTGACCGACGAATTCACCAGCGACAAAAGCGGCGACACCTACCTCTTCATCTACCGCATCCCGCACCCGGAACTCGACGCCTGGCACCGCGAAAGCCTGCTCTGGCCGTTGAGTGCGCTGGGCATTGCGTTGGTAGTGCTGACCCTGTTCAGCCTGCTGGTGACGTTTTCCATCACTCGCCCGCTCAGTCGCCTGCGCGGCGCGGTGCATGACCTCGGCCAGACCACCTATCAACAGAACAGCCTGGCGCAACTGGCCAACCGCCGCGATGAATTCGGCGTGCTGGCCAACGACTTCAACCGCATGGGCGCCCGCCTGCAAAGCCTGATCGGCAGTCAGCGCCAGTTGCTGCGCGACGTCTCCCACGAGTTGCGTTCACCGCTGGCCCGACTGCGCATCGCGCTGGCACTGGCCGAGCGTGCAAGCCCCGAAGAACGGGAAAAACTCTGGCCGCGCCTGACCCGTGAGTGCGATCGGCTGGAAGCGCTGATCAGTGAAATTCTGGTGCTGGCGCGGGTCGATGCCGACAACGCCAGCGCCGAAGACGTGGATCTGAATGCCTTGCTCGCCACCCTGCAAAAGGACGCGCAACTCGGTTCGCCGGAGCAGACCGTGCGTCTGGAGGCCGAGCCGGCGCTCAATCTGACAGGCTGGCCGACCATGATCGAGCGCGCCGTGGACAACCTGCTGCGCAATGCCCAGCGCTTCAACCCGGTCGGGCAGTCGATTGAAATGCAGGCGTCACGTCAGGGCGAGCGGATCGTGGTCAGCGTGCGTGACCATGGGCCGGGGGTGCAGGCCGAGCATCTGAGCCAGTTGGGCGAACCGTTTTATCGAGCGCCGGGGCAGACCGCTGCGGGCCATGGCCTGGGGCTGGCGATAGCCCGGCGGGCGGCGGAGCGGCATGGCGGGACGCTGGTGCTGGCCAATCACCCGCAGGGCGGGTTTGTGGCCAGTCTTGAGTTACCGCTGGAGCCGGGGGCTGTTGTTCAGCCCTGATGGAGTCAGGCTTTACCCGGCCAGGCACTGACAAACTCCGCCAGATCAACCTTCTCGGCCACCCGCGGTTCTTTCTGCGGCGTGCCGAGGTAGAGGAACGCAATCACCTCTTCGTCATCCGTCAGGCCCAAACCCTTGGCGACATGTTTCGAATACGCCAGATCACCCGTACGCCACACCGCGCCAATTCCCTGCGCGTAAGCCGCCAATAGAATCCCGTGCGCCGCACAGCCCGCCGCCAGCAGTTGCTCGGCCTTAGGGTATTTGACGTGATCCTGCAATTTGGCGATGACCACGACCACCAGCGGCGCCCGCAGCGGGCCGTTGCGGGCCTTGTCGATCATCGCTTCGGTGACTTCGCCTTCCTGCATTTTTGCAGCTTGCGCCAGCAACTCGCCCATCTGCTCACGCGCCGCGCCTTCGACGGTCAGGAAGCGATACGGCTGCAAATGGCCGTGATCCGGTGCGCGGGTCGCGGCGGCGAACAGCACTTCGCGCTGTTCGGCGGTGGGGGCCGGATCGATCAGTCGTGGAACGGAAACACGGTTGAGCAAAGCGTCGAGAGCCTGCATCGGCCACCTCCTGAAAAAAATGTCCGGCTATTCTAGCTGCAAGTGATCCAGACGCGTCGGTTTACATGCCTTGCACCGCAGGTAGAATGGCGCCCTTCCCACATCAGCCCGAGCGGACTTCATGGCGTTGCCGACCTTACGGATCATTGGTTTCATCATCGGCATCTTCCTGATCACCCTGGCCATCGCCATGGTCGTGCCCATGGCCACCCTGGTGATTTTCGAGCGCACCGGCGATCTGCCGTCGTTCCTCTGGGCGAGCATGATCACCTTCGTCGCCGGCCTCGCGCTGGTGATTCCCGGTCGCCCGGAACACATTCACCTGCGCCCCCGGGACATGTACCTGCTGACCGTCAGCAGCTGGCTGGTGGTGTGCATCTTTGCCGCGCTGCCGTTTTTGCTGACCCAGCACATCAGCTACACCGACTCGTTCTTCGAAAGCATGTCCGGCATCACCGCCACCGGATCGACCGTGCTCAACCATCTGGACGACATGTCCCCCGGCATCCTGATGTGGCGCTCGCTGCTGCACTGGATCGGCGGCATCGGCTTCATCGGCATGGCGGTGGCGATCCTGCCGCTGCTGCGCATCGGCGGCATGCGCCTGTTCCAGACCGAATCCTCGGACCGCTCGGAAAAGGTCATGCCCCGCTCGCACATGGTGGCGCGGCTGATCGTGGCGGCGTACGTCGGCATCACGATTCTCGGCAGCCTGGCGTTCTGGTGGGCCGGGATGAGCCCGTTCGATGCGATCAACCACGCGATGTCGGCGATTTCCACCGGCGGGTTCTCGACCTCCGACCAGTCCCTGGCCAAGTGGACGCAACCGGCGGTGCACTGGGTGGCGGTGGTGGTGATGATTCTCGGCAGCCTGCCGTTCACCCTGTATGTAGCGACACTGCGCGGCAACCGCCGGGCGCTGATCAAGGATCAACAGGTGCAGGGTTTGCTCGGCATGTTGCTGGCGACCTGGCTGGTGCTCGGCACCTGGTACTGGTGGACTACCAACCTGCATTGGCTGGACGCGCTGCGCCACGTGGCGCTGAACGTGACGTCGGTGGTCACTACCACGGGGTTTGCGTTGGGGGACTACAGCCTGTGGGGCAACTTCTCGCTGATGCTGTTCTTCTATCTGGGCTTCGTCGGTGGTTGTTCCGGGTCGACGGCGGGCGGGATCAAGATCTTCCGTTTCCAGGTCGCCTACATCCTGCTCAAGGCCAACCTTAACCAGTTGATTCACCCGCGTGCGGTGATCAAGCAGAAGTACAACGGTCATCGCCTCGACGAAGAGATCGTCCGGTCGATTCTGACCTTTTCGTTCTTCTTCGCCATCACCATCTGCGTGATCGCCCTGCTGCTGTCGCTGCTGGGCGTGGACTGGATGACTGCACTGACCGGCGCCGCCAGCACCGTGTCCGGCGTCGGCCCCGGCTTGGGCGAGACCATCGGCCCGGCCGGCAACTTCGCCAGCCTGCCGGATGCGGCCAAGTGGATTCTGTCGTTCGGCATGCTGCTCGGCCGACTGGAGATCATTACGGTGTTTGTACTGTGTATTCCGGCGTTCTGGCGTCACTGATCGCCTTCGGCGCCTCGAGCAACCGCGCCCGGTAATCGCCGGGCGTGGTGTCGAACCAGCGGCGGAAGGCGCGAAAGAAATTGCTCGGGTCGGCAAACCCCAGCAGGTAGGCAATCTCCAGCAAGGTCATGCTCGGCTGCGCCAGGTATTGCTCGGCGAGTTCACGGCGAGTGTCGTCGAGCAACTGCTGAAAACTGGTGCCCTCCTCTTGCAAGCGTCGTTGCAAGGTGCGCTGCGACAGATGCAGGGTCTGCGCCACCGTATCGCGCTTGGGTTCGCCCTGCGGCAGCAAGCGGCACAACACCTGACGCGCCTTGTGCGTCACGCGGCTTTCGGAAAACCGCGCCAGATATTCCCCGGCAAACCGGTCATGCAGCAACGCCATCGCCTCGTTGGCGGTGGGCAGTGGCGCTTCCATGTCGGCCCGTTCGAAGATCAGCGCGTCATACGGCGCGTTGAACACCAGCGGTGCATGGAAGGCTTGTTTGTAGGGTTCAAGATCATCCGGCTCATCGCCCTGCACCAGCACTTTGCGCGGATGCAGCGTGCGCCCGGTCAGCCAGCCGCACAGCGCGAGTGCGCAGGCCAGCGAGGCTTCGGCACTTTGCCGGGTCGGCGGCAGATGATCGCCATGCACCGTCAGGATCAGCGCATAACCTTCATCGAGCAGGCGAAAACTCAGGTCGGCACTTTCGGCGATGATCCGCTGATAACGCACCAGTCGCTGAAAACCTTCCGCCAGCGTATTGCTGGACATCAGCGCATAGCCCGCAACATGGAACGAAGCCGGCCGCACCACCTTGCCCATGTTCAGGCCGATCGCCGGATTACCGGACAGCTCGACCGCCCGTTGCCAGAGTCGGGTCATGGAATCCTGTGGGAAGCGTGCGTCCGGATCCTCCAGCGCCGCGTAGTCGAGCCCCAGCTGTCTGAACAAAACCCGGCAATCCAGGCCGTCCATTTCCAGTGCTTTGACAATCCCCATCGCCCAGCTTGCAGAAGTCGTTCGTTCGCTCATGGCGTTTTTTCTTGGATGACATGGTGAGCCGCATACTACGGCCGATTTCCCAAGGATAGTAAAGTGGCGCCGATTGTCACTGGCCGACGCCATTGATCACTCTAGACTCAAATAAGCTACCCGCCGAACAACTTGCAATCAGAACAATAACCACAGAGATCGCAGTCGTGGAAACCATCAAGCATTTCAACAGCTTCGCCGAGTTCTATCCGTATTACCTCAGCGAGCACAGCAACAGCACCTGCCGTCGCCTGCATTTCATCGGCACGACGCTGGTGATCTTCATTCTCGCCCTGACCATCGCCAAGGGCGCCTGGCTGCTTTTACTTGCGCTGCCGCTGGCGGGCTACAGCTTTGCCTGGGTCGGCCATTTCTTTTTCGAGAAAAACCGCCCGGCCACCTTCCAGCATCCGTTCTACAGCCTGCTCGGCGACTTCGTCATGTACCGCGACATGATCCTGGGCCGCGTGCCGTTCTAGAAATTCCGACCAAGAGGACTGCCGATGAATGCCACTGCCCGTTTCACCCACATGAAGGACGGCACACAGGACGACTGGGCGATCATTGCGGCGGATTTCAGCGCCTACGCCCGTCAGTTGCCGGGCCGGATCATGGCCCACCTGAAACTGCTCGAAGGCGATTTCGGCGGTTTCCCGGTGGATCGCCTGACCCACTCACTGCAAACCGCGACCCGTGCCTTTCGCGACGGGCGCGACGAAGAGTACGTGGTCTGCGCCCTGCTCCACGACATCGGCGACACCCTTGGCTCCTACAATCACCCGGACATCGCTGCCGCCATCCTCAAGCCGTTCGTCAGCGCCGAGAACCTGTGGATGGTGGAAAAACACGGGATCTTCCAGGGCTACTACTTCTTCCATCACCTGGGCATGGATCGTCACCTGCGCGAGCAATTCAGCGACCACCCGCAATTTCTGGCGACCGCGGAGTTCTGCGCCAAATATGACGCGGCAGCGTTCGATCCCGAGTACGACACCCTGCCGCTGAGCTTCTTTGAGCCGATGATGGAAAGGCTGTTTGCCCAGCCGAAAAACTCGATCTACAAGGCGGCGATGGAAGAGCACTCCCCCGCTTGAATTTGATGTCGACTGTACCGGCCTCTTCGCGGGCAAGCCCGCTCCCACAGGTTTCGCGCCGTACACAGAATCTATGAGCGACGCGGTCACTGTGGGAGCGGGCTTGCCCGCGAAGAGGCCATCGAAACCACCAGAGATCCTAAGCCAGCTCGGCAACCTTCGCCGCTTTCAATTCCGCTTCCCGCGCCTGCGCATCCGCCAGGCGATAGAGCTCGATCGTGCCGTCCCAGTGCTCGATCAGCGCCGTGCATGACTCCACCCAATCGCCACAGTTGAGGTAATCCACCTCGCCGACCTTGCGGATCTCGGCGTGGTGAATGTGTCCGCAGACCACCCCGTGCAACTCGCGCTTCACGCATTCGTGGGCGATGGCTTCTTCGAAGTCGCTGATGAAGCTGACCGCGGTCTTCACCTTGTGCTTGAGATAGGCCGACAACGACCAGTAGCCGTAACCGTATTTCGCCCGCCAGTGATTGAGCCAGCGGTTGAGGGTCAGGGTGAATTCATAGGCCGAATCGCCGAGGAACGCGAGCCAGCGGTGATAGCGGGTGATCACGTCGAACTGGTCACCGTGAATCACCAGCAGATGCCGGCCATCGGCGGTGACATGCACGGCTTCGTCGACCAGCTGGATATTGCCCAGAATCAGCTTTGAATAGCGGCGCAGGAATTCGTCATGGTTGCCGGTGACGTAAATCACCTCCGTGCCACGCTTGCTCATGGTCAGCAAACGGCGAATCACGTTGGTGTGCGCCTGGGGCCAGTACATGCCGCCGCGCAGTTTCCAGCCGTCGATGATGTCACCGACCAGGTAGATCTTGTCGGCGTGATAGCCCTTGAGAAATTGCGACAGATGCTCGGCCTGGCAATCCCGCGTGCCCAAGTGCACGTCGGAGATCCACAGGGTGCGAACCCGTTGTTTACGGCTGGGTCTGGCGAGCTCGGCGCTGGTCATGGGCAACCCTCTGCGATGTTTTCGCCACTCTGCGCGCGCCCGGTTAATCGACCATGACAGATATGCGTCAGTCGTGTGACAAACGCGCCGCCCCTGCGCCGGTGTAGACTGGCGGCTCGCCCGGAGACCGCCATGCAACCGATCCTGACCCTGCGCCTTTACAGCCACGACCTGATCGCCCACAGCCACGACCACGCGCAACTGGTGTTCGGCCTGTCCGGCGCGCTGGATTTCGAAGTCGAAGGGCGTGGCAGCCAGGTATTGCAGCAGAGTTTCGTGGTGATTCCCGCCGGCGCGCATCACGCGTGCGGCAGTCCCAAGGGCAGCCGCTGTCTGGTGCTGGATGTGCCCGACGAACAATGGCTGACGCGCTCGTTGGGCGATCACGCCGATGCCAGCCGCCGTCTGCTGGACAACGCCGCGCGGTTGTCGCTGGATGCCGGGCAAGGCCAATTGGTCAACTGGCTGGCGAACAGTCCAGTGGACGATCCGCTGATTGCGCAACAAGGCGCGGTGTTGTTGCTGGCGAGCCTGAACCACGTGCCACCCGCCGAGATCGTCGCGCGCCGCCTGCCCTACGCGGCACTCGATGCGCACATCGAGCAGTACGCGGCCTATCCGCTGCAAGTGGCGGATCTGGCGCGTGTCGCCGGATTGTCCAGCGCCCGGCTGCATGCGCGGTTCGTCGCCGAATGCGGGCAGACACCGATGGACTACATTCGCAGTCGCCGTCTGCACAAAGCCGTGGCGCTGTTGCGCAACACCACGCTGCCCGTCGGTGAAGTGGCCAGCCGGGTCGGCTACAACTCGCAAAGCGCGTTTTCGGCCGCCGTCCTGCGTGAGTTCGGCACCTCTCCTACACAATTGCGACGCGAGGCTGACGACAAAAGTCGATAGCCTGCCGACAGACTTTTCGGCCGTTACACGCTTCAATGTGTGCCTGTAATCGTGTTTGGAAAAAGGACTGCAATGACTCCCCGTACCGCCCTCGGCGCCCTGCATATCGGCGCACTGATGTTCGGCCTGACCGGCGTCTTCGGCAAACTCGCGGCCGCAACGCCCGCCGTCATCGTGTTCGGACGCGCCGCGTTTGCCGTGCTGGCCCTGGCGTTTTTCGCCCGCTTCGCCCAACAGGGCGGCTGGCAGAAACTGCAAGCCGTCGACTGGCGGCGACTGGCCCTGAGCGGTGTGCTGCTGGCCGGGCACTGGGTGAGCTTCTTCATTGCGGTCAAGGTCGCGGGCGTCGCCATTGCGACCCTGGGTTTCGCCAGTTTCCCGGCCTTCACGGTGATCCTCGAAGGACTGATCTTCCGCGAACGCATCCGCATCAACGAAATCGTGCTGGTGGTGCTGGTCAGTGTCGGACTGGTGCTGGTGACCCCGGCGTTCGATCTGGCCAGCGGCGCGACCACCGGCCTGCTCTGGGCGATCCTGTCCGGCCTGCTGTTTTCCCTGTTGTCCCTGACCAACCGCGCCAGCTCCGGGCGCATCCCGGCGGTGCAGGCGGCGCTGTGCCAGAACGTGGTGGTGGCGCTGTGTCTGCTGCCGGTGGCCGCACCGCAACTGAGCGAAGTGCGGGCCATCGACTGGTTGTGGATCGGTCTGCTCGGGGTGTTCTGCACCGGCGTCGCCCACAGCCTGTTCGTCGCCAGCCTCGCGGTCATCAAGGCGCGTACCGCCGCGGTGGTGTTCGCCATGGAGCCGGTGTACGGGATTACCGTGGCCTGGCTGCTGTTCGATGAAGATCCGACCTTGCGCATGTTGATCGGCGGCGCGCTGATCATCGTTGCCATCGTGGTGTCGAGCCGGATGTCAGGCAGCAGCGACAAGAAAACCGTCGCGGCCGAGGCCGCCTCTCACTGACTGCGGTCGTTGTGGCCGAGGTCGCGGTCCGGATCGATCTGGTCGCGTACCCGCTGCTTGAGCACCTTGGCCTCCGGGAAACCGCCGTCGGCCTTGCGTTCCCAGATCTGCACGTCGTTGCAGGTAATGTGAAATATCCCGCCGGTGCCCGGCACCAGTGACACTTTGCCGAGATCGTCGCCGAAGGTACTGAGCAGCTCCTGCGCCAGCCACGCGGCGCGCAACAGCCACTGGCATTGCGTGCAATAGGTGATGACGATTTCCGGTTTTGTGACGGTCATGATCGCTGAAACTCCTGAGCCAGAGGGCGCCGCTATAATAGCCGGCTTTATCGCTCGCCCCGAGACTCACGATGCGTCGTCTTCTGATCTGCCTGTTGCTTGGTTTCCTACCCCTGTTCGCTGGTGTCAGCGTCCATGCCAGTGAGGCAACGCGCCCGAAAGTCGGCCTGGTGCTGTCCGGCGGCGCGGCCCGTGGCCTGGCGCATATCGGTGTGCTCAAGGCTCTGGAAGAACAAGGCATCAAGATCGATGCGATTGCCGGCACCAGCATGGGCGCGGTGGTCGGTGGGCTGTACGCCTCGGGTTACAAGATCGACGAGCTGGAAAAACTCGCCCTGACCATCGACTGGCAGCAAGCGCTGTCCGACGCCCCGCCCCGTGAAGACGTACCGTTCCGGCGCAAGCAGGACGACCGCGACTTTCTGGTGAAACAGAAGCTGAGCTTTCGCGATGACGGCAGCCTCGGCCTGCCATTGGGCGTGATTCAGGGCCAGAACCTCGCGCTGCTGCTGGAAAGCCTGCTGGCCCATACCAGCGACACCCGGGATTTCGACAAGCTGCCGATCCCGTTCCGCGCCGTCACCACCGACATTGCCAACGGCGAAAAAGTGGTGTTCCGCAAGGGCCACCTGCCCCAGGTGATCCGCGCCAGCATGTCGATCCCGGCGGTGTTCGCCCCGGTCGAACTCGACGGCCGATTGCTGGTGGATGGCGGCATGACCGACAACATTCCCCTCGATGTGGCCCGTGAAATGGGTGTCGACGTGGCCATCGTGGTCGACATCGGTACCCCGCTGCGCAATCGCAAGCAACTGGTGACCGTGGTCGATGTGCTGAACCAGTCGATCACCCTGATGACCCGGCGCAACTCCGAAGAACAACTGGCGACCCTGCATCCCGATGACGTGCTGATCCAGCCGCCACTGGCGAGTTTCGGCGCCACCGATTTCGGTCGCGGCCAGGAGATGATCGACGCCGGCTACCGCGCGACCCAGGCCCTGAACGTGCGCCTCGCGCGCCTCAAACCCGTGCAGTCGCAGGACGCCGAGCTCAACGCCGCCCGCGCACCGGGCCAGCGAACGCCGATCATCACCGCTATCAAGGTCGAGAACGACTCGAAAGTCGGCGATGACGTGATCCGCTACTACATCCGCCAGCACATCGGCGAGCCGCTGGATCTGGGCCGTCTGCAAACCGACATGGGCACCCTGTACGGCCTCGATTACTTCGAGCAGGTGCAATACCGCGTGGTGCACAAAGGCGCGGATCACACGCTGGTGATCAGCGCGCGCGGCAAACGCACCGGAACGGATTACCTACGGGTCGGCCTCAACCTGTCGGACGACATGCGCGGCGACAGCGCCTTCAACCTCGGCGCCAGTTACCGCATGAACGGCATCAACCGGCTCGGCGCGGAATGGCTGACCCGGGCGCAGATCGGCGATAAACAAGAGTTGTACAGCGAGTTCTATCAGCCGCTGGACGTGGGCTCTCGCTACTTCGTCGCACCTTATGCGTCGTTTGCCGCACAGAACGTCGACTCGGTTCTGGACAACGATCCGATCGCCCAGTATCGCGTCGAGCGCTATGGCTTCGGCCTCAACTTTGGCCGGCAGATCGGCAACAGCGGCGAAGTGCGTTTCGGCGTCGGCGAGGCCTGGGGCAAGGCGGATGTGCGAATCGGCGATCAGGATCTGCCGAGCGAAAACTTCAACGAAGGGTTCTATGCGCTGAAGTATTCCTTCGACTCGCTGGACAACGTCTACTACCCCCACGAAGGCGAAGACATTGGCCTGACGCTGGTGCAGTTCGAGCCGAGCCTGGGTTCCGACACGCGCTACCGGCAGTGGGAATTCAAACTGGACAAGGCCATGAGCAGTGGCCCGGATACGCTGATTCTGGGTGGCCGTTACGGCCGCACGCTGGACGATGCCAACGTGGTGACCTCCAGTTTCCTGCTCGGCGGCGCCCGGCAATTGTCCGGTTTCCGCGAGGACGCGATCTCTGGGCAGAACGTCAGTCTGATGCGCGCGGTGTATTACCGCCGCCTCACGCCGCGCTCTTACCTGCCGCTGGACTTCCCGCTGTACGCCGGCGCCTCGCTGGAACGCGGCCGGGCCTGGAACAACGACAATGAGTTCGACAGCGGCTACATCAACGCGGCCAGCGTGTTCATCGGCTTCGATACGCCGCTGGGGCCGTTGAATTTCAGCTATGGCCTGAACGATGCGGATGAACAGGCGGTGTACCTGAACCTCGGGCAGACCTTCTGACGGCAGTCAACGAATCCCCGCCAACAGCGTGCGCGCCGTTTGCCTGAGGGGTTCGTCGGCTTCCTTGAGCAGTTCGTTGAGCAAGGCAATGGCGCTGTCGATATCGCCGTCGTCGATGCAGGTCTGGGCCTGTTCGAGTTTGCCGGCGTTGGCGGTGTCCGAGGGTTCGGGTTCCGGGGCTTGTAGCTCCAGTGGTTCGAGCGAGAGCGACGTGCCGGGATCGCCAAACTCGTTGAGGAAGTCCTCGTCCAGCGGCTGCGTTTCCGGTTCGACGATCCATTCCAGCTCGGCGGTTTCGGCGTCGTCGGGCAGGGTTTCCGGCAATTCGAAATCCTGTGGCAATACCTGCAGATCTGAGCCGAGCGTTGATGGCGGCTGTTCAGGTGCTGTGGTGGCCGGGCGAGTTTCTTCAAGATCCCAACTGGAGGCCATCGAGAGTTGATCCAGATTCAGTTCGAAATTGTCTTCGGGTTCCGGCTCCACAGGGGGTTCGATCGGCAGCGCGGCAATCACCGGGGCCGCCGCCACCAAAGGCGCGGCGCTGACCAGTTTCGGGTAGCGGGCGCGAATCTCCTGCAAGCGCTGATCCTCGACCCCGAGCTGGCGCAGACGATTTTCCTGCTCGTCATAGGCCGGGGTGTCGCCCTGCCGCCCCAGCACTTCAAGCAATTGCACGCCGAGGTCGATGCGCTCCGGTTCCCGCTGCAACGCATCACGCAACAAACCGGCGGCCTCGCCCAAGCGTCCGTAGGCCAGATAAATACCGACCGCTTCCAGCACATCGCCGTTGGCGTGTTCCTCGCGATGTTCGAGCGCACTGTGAACGGCACTCGGCTGCATCGGTTCGGCGTCGTCGACCAGGGGTTCGTTTCGTACCGGCAGGAACGGTGTCGGCGACTCAGACCCTTGCGCCTGCTGGCGTTGCCGGCGCACATACAGCCCTGCCACCAACAATCCCAGTACCAGCAGCAGTCCGCCAAGCAGCGGCCAGTTGAGTGAATCCTCCTGAGACTCGACCGGGACAATGACCGGCGCTGGCGCAGGTGCCACGGGCGCTACCGGTGCCGGCGGCGCCTGTTGCACTTCAATCAGCCGGGCCTGCAAATCACCGAGCTGTTTCTTGCCGTCAGCGATCAGCACTTCCTGGGCCTGAAGCTTCACGTTCAATTCATCGATGGTTTTTTGCAGTTGCTGGTTCTGCACAAGGCTCGCCGCCAGTTGCTCGGCCTGGGCGTCGGCGACCGGAGCCGGCGGCTGCACCGGCGCAGCAGGTTTGGCCGGCGTGGTTGCGGAGGGCGCCTCGGGGGTCGGGAATTCCGACGATTGCGCACGCGCAGTTGGCTCATCGGTAGCCGGGACAATCCCCGGAGTACCCGGCGGATCGATCAGCACGGTGTATTCGCGCAGCAGGTGGCCATTGGGCTGATCGAGCTGCACGAGGAAATTCAGAAAGGGTTCGTTGACCGGTTTGCTGGACGTCACCCGAATCATGTTGCGATTGCCACGCAGGATCGGAGTGAACTTGAGGTCATTGAGAAAGAACACGCGCTCGATGCCGGCGCGGCCAAACTCGTCCGCCGAGGCCAGACGAACCGCCAGTTCGCTTTCGCCGACGCCCCCGACATCCACCAGAGCGATGTCAGCCTTGAGCGGCTGATTGAGGGCTGAATGCACGGTGATGTCACCGAGCCCCAGCGCCAATGACGCGGTGGACCAGGTGAGAACACCGGCCACCAACAGCGAGTTGGCGCAACGCAGTACCACGTGCCGACTTCCGAGCATGAGCATCCCTTAAATAAGCAAAACCGACTTCTATGCGTTCGCACATCCGGTACGAACACGATATTGCCCAGTAGTTCTTATAGTCTGCCCAGCGCGATCTCTCAAAAAAACGGCACGCGGTTGTGCCTCAAGACTTTTCCAGATTGGCCAGAATGTGCCCGTGTACCCGCATGCACACCTTCAGATCCGCCTCGTCGACGCCTTCGAACAATTCCTTGCGCAGTTGCGTGGCGATGGTTTCGATCTGTTCGATCAGCGGCAGGGCCGGTGCGCACAGCACGATTTTTTTCGCCCGGCGGTCTTCCATCACGGACTGGCGTTGCACCAGGCCCTGGCTTTCCAGGCTGTCGAGCAGACGGGCCAGGGTCGGCCCTTCGACGCCGACGCTTTGCGCCAGCTCCCGCTGGGTCGGCGCCTCTTCGAAGCGCGCCAGATGCAGCAGCACCAGCCAGCGTGCCTGGGACAAGCCCAGACCGGCCAGCCGGCGATCCAGTTCGGCACGCCAGCCACGCGACATCTGGGCCAATTGCATGCCAAAACGGTGTTGATCGGTTAACGGCATAAAACACTCATGATTAGACTGAACAAATAGAGAAAAACTAATTATTAGTCAGCTAAGCATGACATTTGGCTATAGGCAAGAGGCGTCCTGTACTGAATCGTTACAACCGTATAACGGTTGGCACAAACGCCCTCTTACATTTCAAACTCGGATTGCAGCGCAGCCCGCACGCAGTAAAGCACGCCCTCCGGTACGCGACCGGCAAACAGCTCGGCCACTTCGGCGACCGACGGCAACTCGCCTTCGCCGTCGAGGAACGCGTCCTGGATTTCCCCCATCAGGTCTTCCGGCAAATCCAGCGCTTGCTCGAGCGACAGCTGCTGCTTGCCGATGGCTTCGGCGAGCATGGTGTAGACGTTCTTTTCCGAGCACTGCAACTGACCGGAGATCTGCAACGGCGTCATGCCGGCGCGGGCCAGGGTGATCAGTTCGTGGCGCACGTCGGCCACCACTTTCGGCGCCTCGGCCTCGCCGCCGAGCACTTCGAGGAAGGCCTCGCCGTAACGCTCCAGCTTGCGCGCGCCGACGCCGCTGACCCGTGCCATATCCGCCAGCGAGGTCGGCTGGCTGCGGAGCATTTCCAGCAGGGTCGAGTCGGGGAAGATGACATACGGCGGCACGCCATGTTCTTCCGCCAGTTTGCGCCGCAGGGCACGCAACGCTTCCCACTGTTCGCGCTCTTCGCCGCGCACCAGTTGACTGGCCGGGCTCTTGCTGCCGCTCTTGGCGCTGACTTGCGGTTTGAGGTCGCGGCGCAGCTCCAAGCTCACTTCGCCCTTGAGCAGCGGCCGGCAGGTGTCGCTCAGGCGCAGCCCGCCATAACCTTCGTGATCGACATCGGCCAGACCGCGGGCAACCAGCTGACGGAACAGCGAGCGCCATTCGCTCTCGCTCAACGCCTTGCCGACGCCGTACACCGACAGGTGCTGATGGCCGAAGCTGCGGACCTTTTCGTTGTCCTTGCCCAGCAGCACGTCTACCAGATGGCCGACGCCATAACGCTGGCCGGTGCGATAGATCGCCGACAGCGCCTGACGCGCAGGCTCGGTGGCGTCCCAGGTCTGCACGCCGTCGGTGCAGTTGTCGCAGTGGCCGCATGGCTCCGGCATGTCCTCGTCGAAATACGCCAGCAGCGCCTGACGGCGGCAGCGGGTTTCTTCGCAGAGCGAGAGCATGGCGTCGAGCTTGTGCTGCTCCAGACGCTTGTGGCGCTCGTCGCCTTCGGAGTTCTGCAGCATCTGCTTGAGCATCACCACGTCTTGCAGACCGTAGGCCATCCACGCGTCCGCCGGCAGACCGTCACGGCCGCCACGTCCGGTTTCCTGGTAATACGCCTCAAGGGATTTCGGCAGGTCGAGGTGAGCGACGAAGCGCACGTTGGGTTTGTCGATGCCCATGCCGAACGCCACGGTGGCGACCATGATCAGGCCTTCCTCGTTGAGGAAGCGCTTCTGGTGATAGGCGCGCAGATCGTTGGGCAGACCGGCGTGGTACGGCAGCGCCGGGAAGCCCTGCTCAGTGAGAAACGCGGCCACCTCCTCCACCTTCTTGCGCGACAGGCAGTAGACGATGCCGGCGTCGCTGCGCCGCTCGGCCAGGAACGCCAGCAACTGCTTGCGCGGCTGCTCCTTGGGCACGATGCGGTAGAAGATGTTCGGCCGGTCGAAGCTCGACAGGAAACGCTCGGCGTTCTGCAGGTGCAGGCGGGTGACGATTTCTTCGCGGGTACGTTTGTCCGCGGTGGCGGTCAAGGCGATGCGCGGCACGTCGGGGAACATTTCCGCCAACTGCCCCAGTTGCAGGTATTCCGGGCGGAAGTCATGGCCCCATTGCGACACGCAGTGCGCTTCATCGATGGCGAACAGCGCGATGTTCAAGCCTTGCAGGAACGACAGCATGCGCGGCTGCACCAGACGCTCCGGCGCCAGATACAGCATCTTCACTTCGCCGCGCTTGATCCGGTTGGCGAGGTCGCGCTGTTGTTCGGCGCTCAGGGTGGAGTTCAACGCGGCGGCAGCCACGCCCAGCTCTTCGAGGGTGGCGACCTGATCGTCCATCAAAGCGATCAGCGGCGACACCACCACCGCCAGGCCGTCGCGCAACAGCGCCGGCACCTGGAAGCACAGGGACTTGCCGCCGCCGGTCGGCATCAGGACAAGGGCATCACCGCCACTGGCTACGCGCTCAATGATTGCACCCTGACGGCCACGGAAACTGTCGTAGCCGAAGATGTCCTTGAGGACGCGTTGAGCCTGTTCGAGCATAAAAACTCCAAAAATCCACCGAAACATCCCTGCACAGGCTGGTTCAAGACAGCCGAGGCTGCTTTAAACAAAACGTAAGCGCGCATTGCATCGCGCCCTACACAATCAGCCGCGACACCGGCAGGGATCGCAAAGCGCGGCAGTATACCCGAGCCCTCCCCGGCAAAGGGCACCGCCGATAAGAAGCTTGTGCGGGCAAATCTGCCGTGCGGCTGGCTTGAGGGCTCAAGAAGGCCTAGAATTCCCGCATTGTTTATTCCCCCAAGGTAGCCCTTTAATGTCCTTCGCCGAGCAACTAACCCGCCTGCAAGTCTTCCTCGACGCCGACGAGCTGCATGAAGAGGCGCTGGACTACGTGGCCGCTCACGGTTACCTGACTGCGCTGTCGATCTGCGCCGACGTGGTGCCGGATCGTGAGTGGATCGACGCCCTGTTCGCCGAAGAGCCGCATTACAGCAGCGAAGCCCAGCGCGAAGAGATCGAAGCCACGCTGATCGGCCTCAAAGCCCACATCGCCCGCCAACTGGCCTCCGATGAAGAATTCGAGCTGCCATGCGAACTGGACCTGGGCGACGACCCGGACGATTCCGAACTGCGCGGCTGGTGCATCGGCTTCATGGAAGGCGTGTTCCTGCGCGAAGCGGCCTGGTTCGAAACCGCCGAAGAAGAAGTCAGCGAGATGCTCCTGCCGATCATGGTCGGTTCGGGCCTGTTCGACGAACAGCCTGAGTTCGAAGACATCGCCAAGGACGCCAACCTGATGGACGACATGATCGTCCAGATCCCGGAAGCCCTGACCGCGCTGTACCTGCTGTGCCAGGCGCCCGACGAAAAACCGGCGATCCTCAAGCCACGTCACCACTAAGATCCGGCCTATGGACAACCCCATAGGCAACCGCCCCCTGATGTTGCGCTACATCCTGCTGGCCATCGGCTGGCTGAGCGTGGCATTGGGGGTGATCGGGATATTCCTGCCTGTTCTCCCCACCACCCCCTTCCTTCTGCTGGCAGCCGCGTGCTTCGCCCGCAGCTCTCCGCGTTTCTATCAATGGCTGGTCGAGCATCCCCGGCTCGGGCCATGGATCCGCGACTACCTCGACGGCAACGGCATTCCGCTCAAGGGCAAGGTCTACGCGATCGGGCTGATGTGGGCGAGCATCCTGTTCTCGTGCTACCTGGTGCCGCTGGTATGGGCGCGTGGGTTCATGCTGACCAGTGCGGTGTTGGTGACGGTTTATATCTTGCGGCAGAAGACGTTGCGTAAATCCTGAGCCGCTCCGCCCGGTGACCGCTCGTCGAAAACCCTCGTACCCCTGTCAGATCTGACAGTAGGCAGCTAAACGCTTCAGCGCTCTAATCCTTCGTCAATGGTGCCGGCATTCAGACATTCGGACACCCCTTGCGAAGGTGCGCGTACATGAACAGTCCTCTTACAGCGTCCGGTTCCACGCCCAACACGACCGTTGTTTTTCCACCCGACCGCAGCGGCATCGGTACACTCGCCGTCCCACGGCCCTATCCGGTCGGATACAAACTCCTGCCGAATGACGTCCTGGGCGTCAACATCAACATGGTGTATAGCGACCGCGACGGCTTGCTAATCTACATCCTCGCCTATCAGTACATGGCTCTCGGCGACTGGATCAAAGTCTACCTCGCAACGAAAAACAAGCCCGTGGTGGAATTTCCGGTTACCGAAGCACATTTCGAAAGCAACGGGGACGCAAAAAACATCCCCTGTTATATCCCGGCCGCTGACATGGAAAGCAATTTTGCTCCCCTGCTAGCGGAAACGAAGGATATCTGGGTCAAAGTTCGCCGTATCAGCGACAACTCTACGGAGGACTCGCCGCATGCCCAGCTGTGCTACAAACCTACCCGCCCGGGCGAGCCTGACACGGATGGCGGCAAGCCATTCAATCAGGGTCTGAAATTGCCGGTCGCCTCGGAAACGATCATCGATCAGACCGTAATCAACGACGGGATGTTCGTGACCGTACTGGCGTACTTCAATCAACAGATCGGCGACATCGTGGTGCTTGCTTTCGGTTCGCTGCTCCTCGAACAAGAAGTCACCGCACTGGGCGATGTCGTGTTCGAACTGACGCCGGAAATGCTCGCCACCCTCAAGCCCACCACCATAATTATCGTGCGCTGGGGGGGCTTCGATGTGGTGGAGAACTCCAGTGGCTGGTCGGATGCACTGGAGATTGTATTCAAGCCCGGCATCGTATTGCTGGTTGCCCCCATTTTCGAACTGGCCGATATCGACAACGTGGTGCACCACGATTGGCTCGCGGGCGGCCCTCTATGGATATTGATCACAGGCATTTTTGCGGCTGGCGATGAAGTGGAGCTTTTACTTGTGGGCGTCACCGAAGGGGGTGACACCGTCAGCCACAGTTACCTGATACCGGTGTCGGCCGCCACCCGCTCGCTGAGGCAGGATGTCGCAAACGACTTTGTGCGAAACCTGATCAGGGGCAGTTGCCGTGCGATCTACAAGCTGATCCGAGCCGGCAAGACTCATGATTCAAAGCCGGCCGATGTCACCTTTACCGGTGGACTCTTCAAGCTGGGTCCGCCTACTGTCACTCCACTAGTCAATAACGACACCTTACCGGTGGATACCCTCAAGGGCGTGGTGCAGTTCGCCAAATATTGGCCCCTGAAGAAGGGAGCGATAGTCCAGTTGCTCTGGCAAACCGTCGACGACGCCGGGGTTCCGGTACTTTTCATCTTCCAACAAATCGTCACCGACGAGACGCTGACCATCGCCTTCGAAATAATCGCCAAATATATCGGTAAGTACCCCAGCTCATCGCTGGTGGTGCAATGCGTGATCATCAATCCGAACAGAACAAGGGTCGTGTCCGAACCGTTGCAATTGAAGATCGGTGACGAAAAAGCCATCGTGCTTGATCCGCCGATGCTGGTGGGCACTCCCGCACCGATTGACCCTCTGGGCGCCGCTCGAACCATGCGGGTCGAATATCCAGCGAAGATTGCAGGCGACCGGGGACGATTGGTGCACGTGAAAGCACCCACTGGTTCCATGCCGTACGCGCTGACAGTTCTGAACCCGAACAACCGCGCCAACTGGATTCTCGACAATATCTTTCTGGTTGCATTCAACGGCCAGACCGTTCCGTTTCGCTGGATTCTGAATCGCAACAACCAGAAGATCGCTTCATCGAAAGGTGTAGACATTGAGATCATGCCTATCGCCCCGCAGGACGCCCGGCTGCCGCTGGTGAGGATCAGCGGAGTGGAAGGGGGGGTCGTGGACACTCAAAAACTTACGCCGGCAAACCGGTTGGTGGCACATCCCTGGATCGGTCAACGCAAGGGACAAGCACGGCATCTGCAGCTGCGAGGTACGGACAAAAGCGGAAAAGAAACGGTTTTCGACGTTCTCAAGGGTGAACTGACCGGAGACGAATCAGGCCTGGACGAAGACCTGCCAATCACTTGGCTTAAAACGCTGAAAGATCTCTCTACGGTGTATATGGCTCTGTGGGTGAACGTAGACGGCACTACTGACCTGACCTCGGCCCTGGAGTTTCCGAAAAACTCCAAGGTAGTCGATACGCTGGATGAGAAACAGACGGTCATCACCTCTGTAAGTGACCCTCAGGGGCGTGAGGTGACCCAGAATTCCGAAACCATTGCAGCCACCGTCACTGTTCACGTCAACGGCACACCGCTCGAAAACATCACGATTTCGCTGAACGGCGTGGCGCAAACAACGGTCACGACCGACGCCGCCGGCAACGCTTTCGTCAACATCAACGCAGGAAACTTCGACGCCAATAACACTGTCACCGCCAAGGCAGAGTACGGCCAAGGTCTGATCTCTCCGCCTCGGAGCTGGATCCGTCGCCGGCCTCTGCAAATCGATACAACGCGCAGAATCGTTGACGGATTTCGGATCTATACCGGTTGGCCGGAAACAGGCGCCAAATGGCCGGGTAACTGGCTACAACTAAATCCGCAATATGGTGTGGGCCGGCCTATCTTCAGCTCGAGCAATCCCTCTGTTATTTCCGTTGACGCCAATGGCGTGGTAACCGGCCTTCGCAGGGGGGCTGCCTACATTTATGTTCAGGACCAATTCACCACTTATGCGATCTATGTGGACTCAATCCATATTTATAGATTGGATGTCTATGCTGCAGGTGTGACGCATTATGAGGCCGTGAACTGGATGAACAGCGTTGCAGGTTCGATTCCCTTGACGCTTACCTGGCCCTCCATGTACGTGGTTTATGGTTACAACTGGCCACTGTCAGCAGGATGGATTACGTGGATGTGCGATACCACGGCGTGCCCCGCAGGCACCGTCGGCCACTATGTTCATGGAGGTGGCGGACATGTATGTACCACTGATGTAAATGCTCGTTATTGGGCATGGTGCCTGAGGCCGTATTGAGCAAAAAAAGAGAGAAGGCATTGCATCGTTCCCGCCCCTAAAAACCCGCGTTTCCTTTCAAACGGGAGCGCGGGTTTTGTCGCTGCAACGCCTTCGCGAGCTTTTGTTGAAGAGTGTTGAAGCTTATGTCCGCAAAGCCACGCAACCTTGCGCCTTTGCCTACGCATCCGCCAGAATCCGCCGGCTTGTGCGCCTTGGGGGCGGGTTCTATTGTTTGGCGGTCGCTGAAAAACAGCGATCGGGTTTAGCAGCCCGGATCTACTCTAGACGCACAATGCCGTTCGTTCGTGATCAGGCTCACGCCTGTCCGTTCACGTTATGACGGCTTTGCGTGGGGCACTTCGGTGCGCCGGGTTCTAGAGTCCTGGTCTGCTAACCCGCGTACGGCCGTCACCTCTTTTGTTTAGCAGCGAAGTGTGGCGCCTCCACTACTCTAGAGACTTTACCCATGATCAAACCCACGCCAAACCCGCCCGAAGTCGATTCGACTTCCCCCTACAAAACCCTCGACTCCAAGAAATTCCACGAAGCCGCCGAGCGTGCGCTCGACCATTACCTCAATCCCCTCCTCCCCCGAAAACCGCTGCTCAAACCCAACACCCGCTACCTCATCGCCCCCGGTATCGACAGCGAAGAACTGCTGGCCGACGCCTGCGAAACCCTGACTTCGGCCAAGACCATGGCCAATGACTTCGCCGGGCTGGTAGATGGCTCGCACCGGCATGTGTTGTTGGGGATTGCGCAACTGATCATGTTGGGGGAGCTGGCGGTGAATCGGGTGCTGGATAATCTGGAAGTGAAGGTTGAGGCGCCCGCTGTAGCCTGAGCAAAGAAAAACCCGCCGTCCCGTTTGATCGGGACGGCGGGTTTTGTCGTTTCAGCGTTCAGATCAAACCGTGTCCACCTTCAACGAATGATCATTCAACATCCCGTTGATGATCGTCGCCGTGTCATGCCCGCTGGCGATCAACCCACCCGCCCCCGGCGTTACACCGTAGTGGCTGGCCAGGTTGACGCCGGCCAGGTCGATGGTCTGGTTCGGGGTGGCGCCAGCCATGGCGCTGACGTCGATGCTGGTCATGACCGAGGCGCCGCTGCCGGTGACGGTGAAGTGCAGGTAGTCATCCAGTGACGCCGACGTGCCGTTTTCACCTTGCAGCAGTTGCGACAGGTCGAGCTTGTCGGTGCCGGGGGTGAAGTCGGTGACGAGGTCGTGACCGCTGTTGCCCTTGAGCCACTGGAAGGTGTCGGCGCCCGGTCCGCCGGTCAGGGTGTTGTTGCCCATCCCGCCGATCAGCAGGTCATCGCCCCCGCCGCCATTAAGGATGTCGTTGCCCAGGCCGCCGTTGATCACGTTGTTATTGTTGTCGCCGGTGAGGGTGTCGTTGAAGTTCGAACCGACGAGGTTTTCGATGCCGGTCAGGGTGTCTGTTCCGGCGCCAATGGTGTTTTGCGCACCGAGCAGGCCGAGGTTGACCGTCACCCCGGCGGTCGCATGGGCGTAGCTGGCGGTGTCGATGCCAGTGCCACCGTCGAGCAGGTCGTTGCCCGGGCCGCTGTAGAGCAAGTCGTTGCCGGCGCCGCCGTGCAGTTCGTTGTTACCGGAGCCTGCGGTGAGCACGTCGTTGCCGTCGCCGGCGTTGATGATGTTGTCGCCGGTGCCGGCCACGAGGACGTCATCGCCCGAGGTACCGGTGAGGGTGTGGCCGTCCTGATAACTGATGGTCACGTTCGCCGTGTCGCTGCCGCCGTGATTGTCGTTGGCGGTGTAGGTGCCGTGGTAGTCCGGGGTGATGTCGTGGGCCCCGGCGTAGTTGAGGGTCATGGTCAGCTGGTAGTTCTCCGCCGCGTTGACGTTGTTGCCCGTGGTGTTGCTGATGTTGGTGATGTGGATCTGGTAGACGCCGTCGGACGTGGCGGTCAGGGTCTGGCCGTCCGCGAGGGCGATGTACGCGCCGCCGTTGATCGAGTACTCCATGGTGATGTGACCGGCCGCCAGGTTGTGGTCCAGGTTGAGGGTTTCGCCCTGGCGCAGGTTGACGGTGATGCGGTCTTCATCGTTGGCGTTGGTGTTGGTCACCGCGCCGAGGTAGCCGCTGACCACCAGCACGGCGGTCATGGTCGCGGCGTTGGCGCTGAACGAATTACGCACGTTGGCCAGGTTCTGGTTGGCGGCGGTGTTGGCGTTGGTGCCAGTGAAGCTGATCGCGCCGGTGCCGGTGAAGTCCGCCGACTTGGAGATCCAGCCGGTGTTGAACGAGGTTGGCGTGGCGTTGAGGGTGTCGCCGTTCGGGTCGGTGTCGTTGGCCAGCAACAGCTCGCCCGGCACCACGATGTTGCCCGACAGCACGTTAGTGATGACGTGGTCGTCCGCCGCCACCGGAGGCGCGTTGGGGATCACTTTCACGGTCAGGGTCGAGCTGGCGAGGTCGCCGTCGTTGTCGCTGAGGGTGAAGCCGATGTTTTCGGTGATCACCACGGCGGTGGTTTTCTGCGAGGTGTAGCTGTAGTCACCGGTGTCGAGGTTGACCACCAGGGTGCCGCTGTTGTTGGTGGCGATGCTCAGGGTGTTGTTCACCGTGTTGAACGTGCCGTGGTTGGCGCCGCCGCTGGCGACCAGTGAGCCCTGACCGCCGTTGGCTTTCGGGTCATAGGTGTAGGTGGTGCCGTCGACCACGATGGATTTGATGAACCCGCCATCGGCGCCGAACGTGCCGCCCTCGCCCAGCAGCGAACCGGTAACCGGCGCGCCCTGCACAGTGCCGGACAGCACCGAGTTGAGCTGGTTGAGATCGGTGACCACCACCGCGTTGGTGTTGGTGTGCGTGATGCCGTCGTACGCCAGCGGATCGAGGTTGGCGTTGCTCACGCCGCTGCCCAGGCCGATCGCGTAGTTCTTGATGTTGTTGGCATCGAGGAACGCCTTGAGCGTCGCTTCGTCGGCGGTGCCGATGTCACCCTCGTTGGGTTTGCCGTCGGAGAAGAAGTAGCCGACGTTCTGCGCCCCGGTGAGTTTGCCCGAGGTGTTGAACGCGTTGTACATGGTCGCCACGGCCGCGTCGTAGTTGGTGCCGCCGCCCGCGCTGAGGCCGGCCAGTATCGTCTTGGCCGTGGCGACATCGACCCACACCGAAGTGCGGTCAGTGGCGTTGCTGCTGAAGGTGACGAGTTGCACTTTCACATCCCCCAGATCGTCGTACTTGTCGAGCAAGGCGCTGATCGCCTGCTTGGCCAGTTCCAGCCGCGACAGGCCCGGCACGCCGGAGGCGTCGGCCATGCTGCCGGAGATGTCGAGGACGATGAGGATGTTGGAGTCGATCTCCACCGCCGCCACCGAACGATCCGACGCCACCGCTTTTGGCACGTCGTCGACGATGTTGACCACGATGGTGCTGGTGATGCTGTTGCCCAGCGCATCGGTGGCCTTGTAGGTGAAGCTTTCGCTCAGGGTGTTCGGCCCGTCGTTGGCGTTCGGCGTGGTTTTCGGCGCCGAGGTCAGGGTGTAGGTGTAGGTGCCGTCGGCGTTGAGCTGGATCTGCCCGTAAGTGCCGGTGGCACTGCCGACCAGGGTGTAAGTGATCGCCCCGCTGCCGCCGCTGACCGAACCGACCAGTGTGCCGCTGGCAGTTTCGCCGGTGTTGGAAGGATCGCTGCCGGTGACCGTGCCGGGGGCCAGGTCTTGCCCGTCCTTGGTCAGGTCGAGGGCTTTTTCGTAGACGGTCACGTCCTGATCGGTCGAAGCCACGAGTTTGCTGTCGGCGACGTTGACGGTGATGGTGGTGGTGCTTTCGTCGCCGTCACTGTCGCGGATGGTGTAGGTGAAGGTGTCGGTGGCGCCCGGCGGGCTCACCGAGTTCGGATTGCTGTGATAGACCGCGTTGCCGGCCGCATCAAGGGTCAGGTAACCGTAGCTGCCGTTGATGTTGTTGCCGAGGCCACCGATGGCCGAGGTCGCAGTGTTACTGCCGGCGCGCACGCCGACCACGACCGCCGCGCCATCCGCGCCGCTGATGTCATTGCCCAGCACGCTGATGTTGACCGTGCCGCCCTCCGCCACCGAGCCGGTGTCGGCCTTGGCAGTCGGCAGGTCGTCGATGATGTTGACGTTGATCTGCCCGGTCGCCGTGCTGCCATCGGTGTCCGTCGCCACCACGTTGAAGTTCTCGGTGATGCTGTTGGCACCGTTGGCGTTCGGGTGGGTTTCGTTATCGACCAGGGTGTAGCTGTAACTCACCACGCCGGTGGTCGGGTTGTAACCGGTGATGGTCAGCGTGCTGCCCAGCGGAGTGACGGTCGATTGCGGGAAGCCGGCGGCCACGCCGTTGGTCATCACGGCGATGCCGCCCACGGTCAGGGTTTGCAGACCGTCGAGCACGGTGACGGTGAAGGTGCCGCTCTGGGTCAGCGCCGGGATGTTGGGGCTGGTGCCGTCGCTGAGGTTTTTCTCGTAGACGGTGAGTTCACCGCCGTTGACGTCGAGGCCGTTGAGGACCACCGGATCGTCGTTGTTGTGGATGTTCAGCACCAGGTTGGCGGTGCTGGTGTCGCCGTCGGCATCGGTCAGGGTGTAGGTGAAGGTCTCGGTGCCATTGCCACCGCCGTGCAGGTTTTTGAAGTCTGCATCGTTGGTGTTCAGCGTGTAGGTGTACGTGCCGTTGGCGTTCAGCACCAGGGTGCCGTAAGTACCGGTGAAGGTGCCGGGGGTGATCGGGCCGGCATTCGGGCCGGTCGCCACCACGTCGGCGCCTTGCACGTCGTTGGTCAGCACGTTGCCGTTGAGGGTCAACTGGGTTTCCGACGCGGTGCTGGCGTTGCTGTCGTTGATCGCCTTCGGCACGTCATCGACGATGTTGACCACGATGGTGCTGGTAACAACGTTGCCCAGCGAATCGGTGGCCTGGTAGGTGAAGGTTTCGGTCAGGGTGTTGGCGCCGTCATCGGCGTGCGGGGTGGTGCTGGCCGGTGAGGTCAGGGTGTAGGTGTACGTGCCGTTGGGGTTGAGCACGATCTGCCCGTAGTTGCCGGTGGCGCTGCCGACCAGCGCGTAGCTGATCGCACCGACCGCGCCGGTGACCGAGCCGACCAGCGTGCCGGACGCGGTTTCCCCGGTGCTGGTCGGATCGCTGCCGGTGACCGTGCCGGCGGCCAGATCTTGCCCGTCCTTGGTCAGGTCGAGGGCTTTTTCGTACACGGTGACGTCGGTGTCGCTGACCGCGCACAGTTTGCTGTTGTAGACGTCGATGGTGATGGTGGTGGTGCTTTCATCGCCGTCGGAATCGCGTACGGTGTACACGAACACGTCCACCGCACCCGGGCCGCTCACGGCATTCGGGTTGCTGTGATAGACCGCGTTGCCGTTGGCGTCGAGGGTCAGGTAGCCGTAGGTGCCGTTGATGTTGCTGTTGAGCCCGCCGATGGCCGAGGTCGAGGTGTCGGAGCCGGCGCGCACGCCCACTACCGCGCCACTGGCTGCCGGGCCGTCGGCGCCGCCGATGTCGTTGTCCAGCACGTTGCCGCTGACGGTGCCGCCCTCCTGCACCGACGTCGCGTCGGGTTTGGCGGTCGGCAGATCATCGATGATGTTGACGTTGATCTGCCCGGTGGCGGAGCTGCCATCGGTGTCGGTCGCCACCACGTTGAAGTTTTCGGTGATGCTGTTGGCGCCGTTGGCGGTCGGATGGGTTTCGTTATCCACCAGGGTGTAGCTGTAGCTGACAACGCCGGTGGCCGGGTCGTATCCGGTGATGGTCAGCGTACTGCCCAGCGGCGTGACCGCCGATTGCGGGAAGCCGGCCGCGACGCCGTTGGTGATCACGGCGATGCCACCCACGGTCAGGGTTTGCAGACCGTCGAGCGCGGTGACGGTGAAGGTGCCGCTCTGGGTCAGTGCCGGGGTGTTGGGACTGGTGCCGTCGCTGAGGTTTTTCTCGTAGACGGTGAGTTCGCCACCGTTGACGTCGAGGCCGTTGAGGTACACCTGGTCGTCGTTGTTGTGGATGTTCAGCACGAGGTTGGCGGTGCTGGTATCGCCGTCGGCATCAGTGATGGTGTAGGTGAAAGTTTCAGTGCCGTTGCCGCCGCCGTGCAGGTTTTTGAAGTCCGCATCGTTGGTGTTGAGGGTGTAGGTGTATGTGCCGTTGGCGTTCAGCACCAGAGTCCCGTAAGTCCCGGTGAAAGTGCCCGCCGTGATCGGGCCAGCATTCGGGCCGGTCGGTACGCGGTCGGCGCCTTGCACGTCGTTGGTCAGGACGTTGCCGCTCAGTGTGAGATTGGTTTCCGAAGCAGTACCGGCGTTGCTGTCGTCCACGCCTTTTGGCAGGTCGTCGACGATGTTCACGTCCAGCGTGGCATTGGCGGTGGTGCCGTTGTCATCGACCACGGTCACGGCGAATTGCTCGTTCAGTACGTTGGCACCGTTGGCAGTCGGGTGAGCTTCGTTGTCGACCAGGGTGTAGCTGTAGCTGACGACGCCGGTGGCGGCATTGAAACCGGTGATGGTCAGCGTGCTGCCCAACGGAGTGACGGTGGATTGCGGGAAGCCTGCTGCCACGCCATTGGTGACTACAGCGATGCCGCCGATGGTCAGGGTGGTGACACCGTCGAGTGCAGTGATGGTGAAGGTGCCGCTTTGGGTCAGCGCTGGGGCATCGGGGCTGCTGCCGTCACCGAGGTTTTTTTCGTAAACGGTGAGCTCGCCGCCGTTCACGTCGAGGCCATTGATGATCACCGGATCGTCGTTGTTGTGGATCTGCAGCACGAGGTTCGCGGTACTGGTGTCGCCGTCGGCATCGGTGATGGTGTAGGTGAAGGTTTCAGTGCCGTTGCCGCCGCCGTGCAGCGCTTTGAAATCGGCGTCGCTGGTGTTGAGGGTGTAGGTGTAAGTGCCGTTGGCGTTCAGCACCAATGTCCCGTAAGTCCCGGTGAAAGTGCCGGCGGTGATCGGGCCAGCGTTTTCGCCGACAGGTACGCGGTCGGCGCCTTGCACGTCGTTGGTCAGGACGTTGCCGCTCAATGTGAGGTTGGTTTCCGAAGCGGTGCCGGCGTTGCTGTCGTCCACGCCTTTTGGCAGGTCGTCGACGATGTTCACATCCAGGGTGGCATTGGCGGTGGTGCCGTTGTCATCGACCACGGTGACGGCGAACTGCTCGTTGAGCACGTTGGCGCCGTTGGCGGTTGAATGCGCTTCGTTGTCGACCAGGGTGTAGCTGTAGCTGACGACGCCGGTTGCAGCGTTGAACCCGGTAATTGTCAGCGTGCTGCCCAATGGGGTGACGGTGGATTGCGGGAAGCCTGCGGCAACACCATTGGTGACCACGGCAATGCCGCCGATGGTCAGGGTGGTGACACCATCGAGAGCTGTGATGGTGAAGGTGCCGCTTTGGGTCAGGGCTCCCGAATCCGGGGCGCTGCCGTCGCCGAGGTTTTTCTCGTAGACGGTGAGTTCACCGCCCTCGACGTTCAACCCGTTGATGACCACCGGGTCGTCGTTGTTGTGGATCTGCAAAACGAGGTTCGCGGTGCTGGTGTCGCCGTCGGCATCGCGCAGGGTGTAGGTGAAGGTCTCGGTGCCGCTGCCACCACCGTGCAAGGCTTTGAAGTCGGCATCGCTGGTGTTCAGGGTGTAGGTGTAAGTGCCGTTGGCATTCAGCACCAGGGTGCCGTAAGTACCGGTGAAGGTGCCGCCGACCACCGGACCACTGTTGGGGCCGACGGGGATCCGGTCGGCGCCCTGGGTGTCGTTCGGCAGCACGTTGCCGGTCAGGGTCAGCAGGGTTTCCGAGGCGGTGTTCGGATTGGTGTCATCGACAGCCTTGGGCACGTCGTCGGTAATGTTGACGTCCAGCGTGCCGGTGGCGGTGTCGCCATTGCTGTCGCCGGCGATCACGGTGAATTGTTCGCTGAGGTTATTGGCACCGTCGCCCGCCGCGTGGGTTTCGTTGCCGTTGAGGGTGTAGCTGTAGCTGACCGTGCCGGTGGCCGGGTTGTAGCCGGTGATGGTCAGGGTGTTGCCCAGTTGTGTGGTGATCGATTGCGGGAAACCGATCGGCACGCCACCGACGATCACGTTAATGCCGCCGATGCTCAGGCTGCTCAGGCCGTCCGGCGCCGACACCGTGAAGCTGCCGGTCTGGGTCAGCGCGCCAGGGTTGGCGGCGGAACCGTCGGGCAGATTGGCTTCGTTGAGGGTCAGTTCGCCGCCAGGTACGGACAGGCCGCCGAGGGTCACCGGGTTATTGACCGGTGGTGGTGGCGGAACAATCGGGGCGGCCTGGCCGTCACCGTTGTCGATTACAGCGTTATGCCGTTCTTCGGGAAACTCGGGGATGCCGTTGAAACCGGCTGTCGGGAAACCGATGACCGGATCGACCCGGCCCGCCACTTCGGTCAGCAACACAAAACTGTGGCCGCCGCCCAGGCCACCTGGCGCGCCACCGGTTGCTCCGGGGCCGGCCGCTGTCGCTTCGGCGGTTTTGGTCGGGTCATCGCCGGCGGCAATGGCTTTCTGGATCTGCTCGACGTCGGTCAGTTGCGACTCGCTCGGGGTCACCGCTTCCGGGGCATTGACGTGGGCGGCCTGATCGGCGAGCAACTGGCCGGTCATGGTCAGGCTGCTGTCGCGACCGAGGGTCAGCTCCTGGCCATTTTGCAGATGGACGGCAACCGCCCCCTCCGCCCCGGTGATCAATTGATCCCCTGCAAACAGCCGATCGCCTTCGACCAATGGGCGGCGAATGCCGTCTGCCGATTGAGCGAAAACCTGACCAATGACTTTAGTGACGATCCCGATGAGCGTTGCCATGTGCATTCCTCCGCTGCCGACCACCGTCGGCGCTGGTTCGCGAAGCAGCCCATGGCTCAAGCGGGTTGTCGGGGCGACGCTCGCACCTCGACAGTTCGTTTCGCAGGTTGCGCAAATCCAGAAACTCCAGCGCCATCAAGCACTTGGAATCTCTGTTCGATGCAGCAGGCCCACTAACGCTACGTAACGGTGGTGAATCACCCGAGTGACAAAAAAATGTCGCTCATCAGCCGCTACGCGTCCCTCCCCTTTAGCAGTACTTCGCCGTATGTCGCAAAGTGAGTGGAACTTTCCTCAAGCCTTTCTGTGCTCCCTAAAGCGCATAAAACAAAGGCTTTCGAGTGGAACAATGTGCTGGATTTGGCGAACCGCATAAGTTTTTTTTGGCATAACCCATATGAAAATTTTTTCTTAGCTACGCTTCAGGATGTTCTTAGCTCTGTTGTTACAGGCATGAAACGCTTTCTACTAAAAATATCGTCAATAAATTGGCGACAGCGGAACACCATCAGGACTCAGGGAGATGCACCCATGCGCGTACTAACCCCCCTCTGCAGCGCGGTTTTGCTGGCCATGGCTTGCACTTCCCAAGCCCAGGCCATGAACCTCACCGAAGCGATCCAGAGCACCATCGCCACCCACCCGGAACTTGCCTCGCGCGTGGACGCGCGCCTGTCAGCTGATGAACAAGTGAAAGTCGCCAAGGGCGGCTTCTATCCGTCGGTGGATCTGAACGCTGCTTACGGGCGCGGCTACAGCGACAACACCAACACCCGGGCCTTCGGTAATCACCACACCGAAATCCTCAATTACACCCAGTCCGAGTTGCGTCTGCGGCAGATGCTGTTCGACGGTTTCAACACTGCCAACGAAGTCGAGCGCACCAAGGGCGTTTCCAACTCGCGCGCCTACTACGCGCAAGGCACCGCCCAGGACCTGGCCCTGCGCACCATCGAGGTCTACCTCGAAGTGCTCAAGCGCCGTGAACTGGTGACCCTGGCCAGGAACAACCTGCAGGCGCACTTGCGCGTCAACGACCAGATCGGCCTGCGCACCGAGCGCGGCGTGGGCAGCACCGCCGACTCCGATCAATCGGTAGCCCGTAAGGCGCTGGCACAGAACAACCTCGACACCGCCGAAGTCGATCTGGCCGACGCCGAGTCGAACTTCTACAGCGTGGTCGGGCGTATGCCGGATGAACTGGAAACCCCCGCCTCGACCCGCGGCGAATTGCCCGCCACCCTGCCCGAAGCCCAGCAGAGCATGGTCGAGAACAACCCGTACCTGAAATCCGCCCAGGCTGACGTGCAGTCGGCCGAGAGCCAGTACGAAGTCGCCAAGTCGCCGTTCTATCCACGCTTCGATGCGGAGGCGGCAGTCGGCGCCAACAACAACGTGCAGGGCGACGAGGGCCACGACAACGAATGGCGGGTCGGCGTGGTGATGAACTACAACCTGTTCCGTGGCGGCAGCGACAAGGCGCGACTGGCCTCCGACGCGCACCAGATCAATCAGGCGATGGACATCCGCAACAACGCCCTGCGCCAGCTCAACGAGAACATTCACCTGGCCTGGAACGCCATGGTCAACGCCAAGAAACAGACCCCGACCGCCCGCGAATACGCCGAAACCACCAAGCGTGTGCGCGCCGCGTATCAGGATCAGTTCGGCCTCGGCCAGCGCACCCTGCTCGACCTGCTCGACAGTGAAAACGAGCTGTACAACGCCAACCGTCGCTACACCGAAATCCGCTACACCGAGGAATACTCGATGTACCGCGTGCTGGCGAACATGGGCCAGTTGTTGAACAAGCAGCGGATCGTGCTGCCGGCCGATGCGATTGCCGCGACCGAGGTGAAGAACGAAGCACGCTTGCCCGAGCTGAAATAACCACGCTGCCGGAGCTGTCGAAAGCTGTGATCTGATCGTTCCCACGCTCTGCGTGGGAATGCAGCCCGTGACGCTCCGCGTCACTGGACGCTGAGCGTCCCTAGAGGCATTCCCACGCGGACGGTTCGACGCCTCGACGTGGGAACGATCAACTGAAGTAGTGCCAGGGGAGCGATCAATATGACCAGCATGCAACCCGGTAACACCGGGATCGATCCGCGGCTGAGTTTCGATGACCCGTTGCTCGACGGTCTGTTGATCCTCTGCAAACTGCATGGCGCGACGGTCAGTCGCGCCAGCCTGAGCGCCGGGCTGCCCCTGGACAAACAACGCCTGAGCCTGGACCTGCTGCCCCGCGCCGCAGCCCGGGCCGGGTTGCAGGCGCGCTTGCTGCGCCGGGAACTCAAAGACATTTCTCCGCTGAACCTGCCGGTACTGTTGCTGCTGGGCAACGGGCGCACGGCGGTGCTGCGGCGGTTTGCCGAAGACGGCAAGGCGCTGATCCTGCCCAGTGAAGCCGACGGCGGCGAGCAATGGGTCAGCCGTGAAGAGCTCACCGAACACTACAGCGGTCAGGCCCTGTTCGCCCGGCCACGGCATGAACTGGAAGACCTGCGTTCACCGTTGGTGCCACGGGTGCAAGCTTGGTTTCGCGACACCCTGAAGCTGTCGAAATGGCTGTACAGCGACGCGATCCTCGCCAGTTTCCTGATCAACCTGCTGGGCCTGATGGTGCCGCTGTTTGTCATGCAGACCTACGACCGCGTGGTGCCCAATCAGGCCACGTCGACGCTGTGGGTGCTGTCGATCGGATTGTTGATCGGCACCGGTTTCGAACTGGTGCTGCGAGTGGTGCGCGCGCACTTGCTGGACACCGCCGGCAAGAAAACCGATGTGATCCTTTCCGCGACTTTATTCGAGCGCATCACCGGCATGTCGATGAAAGCCCGGCCGGCGACCATCGGCGGATTCGCCCAGAGCATTCACGACTTTCAGGGCCTGCGGGAATTTCTCACCGCCGTGACCCTGACCAGCCTGATCGACCTGCCTTTCGTGGTGTTGATGCTGGTGGTGATCGGCCTGCTCGGTGGCTGGCTGGTGGTGATTCCGCTGTTGGCGTTTCCGATCACGATCGTGTTCGCGATGATCATTCAGGCCCGTCTGCGCGACACCGTGCAGAAAAGCCTGAGCCTCGGCGCCGAGCGTCAGGCGTTGCTGATCGAAACCCTCGGCGGCCTGGAAACCCTCAAGGCGTGCAGCGCCGAAAGCGAGCGCCAGCACAAATGGGAAAGCACCCACGGCGCCCTCACCCGCCTCGACAGCCACGCCCGTAATCTCTCGGCGCTGGCCACCAACGGCACGCTGTTCATCCAGCAGTTTTCGGGGATGGCGACGATTGTGGCCGGGGTCTACAGCATCATCGCCGGCAACCTAAGTGTCGGCGCGCTGGTGGCCAGTTACATGCTCGGCAGCCGCGTGCTCGCGCCACTGGGCCAGATCGCCGGGCTGATCACCCGCTACCAGCAAGCGCAACTGACCATGAAAAGCACCGACGCGCTGATGTCCCTGCCTCAGGAGCGCGACGGTAAACAACGGCCGCTGGAACGCACGCAACTGCAAGGCGCGCTGGACGCCAACGCCGTGACCTTCCACTACAACGGCCAGAATGCGCCGGCCCTGAGCAACGTCAGTTTCAGCGTCAAACCCGGCGAGCGGATCGGCATCATCGGCCGCAGCGGCTCGGGCAAAAGTACGTTGGCGCGACTGGTGATGGGCTTCTACGAACCGGAAGAAGGCCAGTTGCTGCTCGACGGCCTCGACCTGCGGCAACTGGATGTCGCCGACCTGCGCCAGCAGATCGGCTACGTCGCCCACGACCTGCCGCTGCTGGCCGGCAGCCTGCGTGACAACCTGACCCTCGGCGCCCGCTACATCAGCGATTCGCGGATGCTTGAAGTGGCCGAACTGACCGGCGTCACCGAGCTTGCCCGACAGCATCCGCAAGGTTTCGACCGGCCGGTGGGCGAGCGCGGGCAACTGCTTTCCGGCGGCCAGCGCCAAGCCGTCTTGCTGGCCCGGGCGCTGTTGCTCGACCCGCCGATCATGCTGCTCGACGAACCCACCAGCGCCATGGACAACAGCAGCGAAGACGTCCTGCGCCAGAAGCTGCACGGCTGGGTGCAGGGCAAAACCTTGCTGCTGGTCACCCACCGCACCTCGATGCTGAGCCTGGTGGACAGGTTGCTGGTACTGGACAACGGCCGGATCGTCGCCGACGGTCCGAAAGAAGCGGTCATCGATGCACTGCGCAAGGGCCGGGTCGGCTCGGCAGCGGTCTAGGAGTTGCCCCATGTCTGCTTCCTCCTCTTCAAAACCGCGCGGCTACTTCGACAGTTTCGGTAAAAGCGCCGAAGCCGAATTCATGCCGGAAACCGCCGGCGCCTCGTTGCAGGATTCGCCGCGCTGGTCGCGCATCACCGTGTGGCTGGCGGCGGCGCTGCTGATCAGCGCGCTGGTCTGGGCCAAGTTCGCCGTGCTTCAGGAAGTGACCATGGGCGAAGGCAAGGCGATTCCGTCGAGCAAGGTTCAGGTGATCCAGAACCTCGAAGGCGGGATCGTCACCGAGATCTTCGTGCGTGAAGGGCAAATGGTCAGCAAGGGCGACACGTTGCTGCGCCTGGATGACACGCGGTTTCTGTCGAACAAGGGTGAGAGCGAGGCTGATCGCTATGCCCTGACCGCGCAGGTCGAACGCCTGTCCGCCGAAGCCGAAGGCCGGCCGTTCAAGCTCTCGGACGAGGTGATTGCCAAGGCTCCGCAAGTGGCCGAGGACGAGCGCTCGCTGTACGAGCAACGGCAACGGCGGCTGGCCAGCGAGCAACGCACCCTCAGCGAACAACTGCGGCAGAAGGCACAGGAACTGGCGGAGTTTCGCTCGAAACAGGGGCAATACAGTTCGAGCCTGGCGCTGCTGCAACAGGAAATGAACATGTCGGAACCGCTGGTGAAAACCGGTGCGGTATCGCCCGTGGAAATCCTCCGTCTACGTCGTAGCGCAGTGGAAATTCGTGGCTCGTTGAATGCCACGACCCTCGCCATTCCCCGGGCCGAATCGGCGATCAACGAGATCAAGAGCAAGATCGACGAATCGGAACAGACCTTCCGCTCCGAGGCGGCCAAAGAGCTCAACGAGAAACGCACCGACCTGTCGAAAATCACCGCGTCGAGCATCGCCATCGACGACCGCGTCAGCCGCACCACCGTGACTTCGCCGGTGCGTGGGGTGATCAAGCAGATGAAGGTCAACACCATCGGCGGCGTGGTGCAGCCGGGCAGCGACATGGTGGAAATCGTACCGCTGGAAGACAACCTGCTGATCGAAGCCAAGGTCCGGCCGCAGGACGTGGCGTTTCTGCATCCGGGTCAGAAAGCCATGGTCAAGTTCAGCGCCTACGACTACACGATCTACGGCGGACTCAGCGCCAAGCTTGAGCTGATTGGTGCCGACACCATCACCGACGACAAGGGCAACAGCTTCTACCTGATCCAGGTGCGAACCGACAAAAACCATTTGGGCGGGGATGTGAAACCGTTGCTGATCATTCCGGGGATGGTGGCGACGGTGGACATCATCACCGGGGAGAAAAGCGTGCTGGATTACCTGCTCAAACCGGTGCTGAAGGCCCGGACCGAGGCGATGCGCGAGCGCTAGCCTCATCTGATCGTTCCCACGCTCTGCGTGGGAATGCATACAGTGACGCTCTGCGTCACCGTCGCGAAGGGACGCGGAGCGTCCCGGGCGGCATTCCCACGCGGAGCGTGGGAACGATCAGGCTGAGTCTGGTCAGGCTGAGTCCGATCAGCCTCCGTGATTCTTCTGGAAAGTCTCTTCCCCCATCGCCGCAATCTGCCCTTCAATCAACGCCTCGAACGGCTTGAGCAGCGGTTCGAACGACGTCGGCGCTTCCAGCGTCTGCAACGCCTGAACAATCGCCTCGATCGTCGACAACGCCCCCGGCCCCGGTGCTTTGCGCAGCCGATACCGGGAAACCCCGCCCTCGGCCAAAGTCACCCGTGGCAACGCCGCCAGCAGCGGATTGAGGTGCAGCATCTTGCGCGCCTTGCGCCACGTGCCATCCGGCACCACCAGCAACAGCGGTTCATCGGACGCGGTGTAAGCCTGCATCGGCTGCGCATCCTCCGCCGGAAACAGCAATCGCGCCCGATACCCCGGCCGGTTCAGCAGCGCGGGCAGATCCTCGAACACTTCGCCGACAATCAGCTCGGCATTCTTCAACCCGAGCGCCGCCAACCGCGCCGTGTTGAGCGCGTGATTGACCTCGCTCGGGTGCTGCAACAGCAACACCCGGGTGCGGCTGTCGAGGCTGGGGATCAGCGGGCAAAGGCAGTGGGTTTGTGGGCGCAGGCAGCGCGGGCATTGGGGTCTGGACATTGTCTTATGCCTGATTGAGCTGCGCTTTGAGCAGGTCGCGGAAAGTCTGGATCAGCGGCTCACGGCTGCGGCCACGGCGCATGATCATGGAAAACGGCGCCTGATAGCCGAAGGTCGCCGGCAGCAGCACCCGCAAATCGCCCTTGTCGGCCCAGGCCTGGGCGTAGTGCTCCGGCAGGTAACCGATGTAGGCGCCGGACAGCACCAGAATCAGCTGCGCTTCCATACTTTCCACGGTCGCAGCGCTGTGTTTGAAACCGTGCCGGGCCAGTTCGGCCTGGCTCCAGTAACCGCGACCGACCATGCGTTGCTGGGTGATGACCTGCTCGGGAATCCGCCGCTCGTTGAACAACGGGTGACGGCTGCTGCAATACAGCCAGTGCTGCTCGCGGTACAGCGGCATGTACACCAGACCACTCATGCGCGTGGAGAATGCGCCGATGGCCAGATCGAGGCGGTTGTCCTGCACGCCGAGTTGCAGTTCATACGGGCTCATCACCGACAGATGCAAATGCACCGCCGGGTGTTCCTGGCTGTAGGCGCCGATGGCTTCGGCGAACGGCAGGGCCTTGTCGCTGACCGTGGAGTCGATCACCCCGAGATTGAGCGTGCCGCGCAATTCGCCCTTGAGCGCGGCGGCGTATTGCTCGAAACCTTCGAGTTCGGCCAGCAGGCGCAGGGTTTCCTGATGGAACAGCTCGCCCTTGCTGGTCAGGCTGAAACCACCGCGCCCGCGATGGCACAGCACCAGACCCAGCGCGGCTTCGAGCTGGCTCATGTAGGTGCTGATCGCCGAGGTCGACAGGTTGAGTTCCTGCTGCGCGTTGGCAAACCCCTGATGGCGCACGACGCTGACGAAGATGCGCAAAAGTTTCAGGTCGGGTAAAGCGTTGGCCATGTCTACTCCAGGATCGTTCCCCATAGATCGTTCCCACGCTCTGCGTGGGAATGCCGCCTTGGACGCTCTGCGTCCGCTTCACGGCTGTGACGCGGAGCGTCACGGGATGCATTCCCACGCGGACGGTTCGACGCCTCGACGTGGGAACGATCAGCGAGAAGTCTATCCATCTCCCTCTCATTAGTTTAGAAATTTCTGAACTAAGTATTTGCCCGTAGCGATTCTTCCCTGCCACTACATTTCGCAGAATCGGCCCACAGCGGTGCCCGTGATCTTGCGAATGCGGTGCGCCGACATAAATAAAACAAAGACGATGAGGCCCTACCCGTGGACAAGATTCTTCACCAACCACTGGGCGGCAACGAAATGCCGCGCTTCGGCGGCATCGCCACCATGCTCCGACTCCCCCATGTACCGACCGCTGCCGGCCTGGACGCTGCCTTCGTTGGCGTGCCACTGGACATCGGTACTTCGCTGCGCCCCGGCACCCGCTTCGGGCCGCGCGACATCCGCACCGAATCGGTGATGATCCGCCCGTACAACATGGCCACCGGCGCTGCGCCGTTCGACTCGCTGTCGGTTGCCGACATCGGTGACGTGGCGATCAACACCTTCAACCTGCTCGACGCCGTGCGCATCATCGAAGAAGCCTACGACAACATCCTCGAGCACAACGTGATCCCGATGACCCTGGGTGGCGACCACACCATCACCCTGCCGATCCTGCGTGCCATCCACAAAAAGCACGGCAAGGTCGGTCTGGTACACATCGACGCCCACGCTGACGTCAACGATCACATGTTCGGCGAGAAGATCGCCCACGGTACGACCTTCCGTCGCGCCGTCGAAGAAGGTCTTCTGGACTGCGACCGCGTGGTGCAGATTGGTCTGCGTGCGCAGGGCTACACCGCTGACGACTTCAACTGGAGCCGCGATCAGGGCTTCCGCGTGGTGCAGGCCGAAGAGTGCTGGCACAAGTCGCTGGCACCACTGATGGCCGAAGTGCGCGAGAAAGTCGGTGGCGGCCCGGTGTACCTGAGCTTCGACATCGACGGCATCGACCCGGCCTGGGCGCCTGGCACCGGCACCCCGGAAATCGGTGGTCTGACGACCATTCAGGCGATTGAAATCGTTCGCGGCTGCCAGGGCCTCGACCTGATCGGCTGCGATCTGGTAGAAGTCTCGCCCGCTTATGACACCACCGGCAACACCTCGCTGCTGGCCGCCAACCTGCTGTACGAAATGCTCTGCGTACTGCCGGGCGTGGTCCACCGCTGAGGGTCGGGTCATGAACGAACGTGATCAGGTTCTGAAAGCGGCCGCCGATCTGGTGTCCGCCTTCGCCCGCAACGATCGCGAAGCCTACTTCGGCGCGTTCAGCGCCGACGCGAGCTTCGTGTTCTACACCCTCGAACAGCCCCTGCTGTCGCGCGATGCCTATCAGGCGTTGTGGGACAGCTGGCGCGCCGAGGATGGCTTCGAGGTGCTGTCCTGCACTTCGAGCAACGCCTTCGTCAATCTGCAGGGTGACGTGGCGATTTTCATCCATGACGTGGCCACCGAGCTGCGCATGCAAGGGGAGCAACACTTCAGCCAGGAGCGCGAGACGATTGTTTTCAGAAAACAAGCGTCGAGCCTAGAACAACAAGGCCTTTGGCTGGCCTGTCACGAACATTTGTCCGCAATGCCGGAAGGGCTGCCATCCCCTTAGCCAAACAGGTGACGCCTCACACGCGATGAGGCGCGCCTTTATGATCGGAGCAGATCATGAATAACAACAACAACGACCAAAGCCTTACGCAGATTGAAACCCACGGGGTCGAACAGATCCCGGACAACGAACGCACCGCCGGTCCCGTGGACTTGTTCCGCATGATCTTTGGCGGCGCGAATACCTTTGCCACCGCCGTGCTCGGCAGTTTCCCGGTGCTGTTCGGCCTGTCCTTTCAGGCGGGCGTCTGGGCGATTGTCTCGGGCGTGCTGCTTGGCTCGCTGATCCTCGCACCGATGGGCCTGTTCGGTCCGCTCAACGGCACCAACAATGCCGTGTCGTCCGGTGCGCACTTCGGCGTGCACGGGCGGATCGTCGGTTCGTTCCTGTCGCTGTTGACCGCCATCGCCTTCTTCTCGCTCTCGGTGTGGAGCTCGGGGGATGCGCTGATCGGTGGTGCAAAACGCCTGATCGGCCTGCCGGAAACCGACCTGACCCTGGGCCTGGCCTACGGTCTGTTCGCGATTCTGGTCCTGACCGTGTGCATCTACGGCTTCCGCTTCCTGCTGTGGGTGAACAAGGTTGCCGTGTGGAGCGCAAGCCTGCTGTTCCTGCTGGGCATCTTCGCCTTCGCCGGTCCTTTCGATTCGCACTACGCCGGCACCGTCAGCCTCGGCCAGCCAGGCTTCTGGGCCGCGTTCATCGGCGCCGCGCTGGTGGCCATGAGCAACCCTATTTCCTTCGGCGCGTTCCTCGGCGACTGGGCCCGCTATATCCCGCGTGAAACTTCGCGCAAGCGGATCATGGCGGCGGTGGTGCTCTCGCAAGTCGCCACCTTCATCCCGTTCCTGTTCGGCCTGACCACCGCGACCATCGTCGCGATCCAGGCGCCAGACTACATCGCAGCCAACAACTACGTCGGCGGCCTGCTGGCGGTGTCGCCGAGCTGGTTCTTCCTGCCGGTGTGCCTGATTGCAGTGATTGGCGGCATGTCCACCGGCACCACCTCGCTGTATGGCACCGGGCTGGACATGTCGAGCGTGTTCCCTCGCCTGCTGTCGCGGGTCAAGGCGACGTTGCTGATCGGCGTGCTGTCGATTGCCTTCATCTTCATCGGGCGCTTTGCGGCGAACCTGGTGCAGAGCGTGTCGACCTTCGCCGTGCTGATCATCACCTGCACCACCCCGTGGATGGTGATCATGATCATCGGCCTGGTGGTGCGTCGCGGCTTCTACTGCCCGGACGACCTGCAAGTGTTCACTCGCGGCGAGCAAGGCGGACGCTACTGGTTCAGCCACGGCTGGAACTGGCGCGGCCTGGGCGCGTGGATCCCGAGCGCGGCGGTCGGCCTGTGCTTCGTCAACCTGCCGGGGCAGTTCGTCGGCCCGCTGGGTGAACTGGCCGGCGGCATCGACATCAGCCTGCTGGTGACCCTCGGTCTGGCCTCGGTGATGTACCTGATGTTGCTGAGCCTGTTCCCGGAACCGGCGCTGGTCTACGGCCCGAAGGATCCCCGGAGCAAAGGCGCGCATGCGCCGGCTGAAGCGGCGCTGCGTCAGGCTGCCTGATTAACCCTGTGGGAGCGAGCTTGCTCGCGAAAGCGATCTGTCAGTCACATCACTTTTGAATGTGCCGACGCCTTCGTCGGATCGCCGCCCGGAGCAAGCTCGCTCCCACAAGAAACCAAACTTGTTTCACCATAAAAAAGACAATCGGAGACACGCCATCATGGCTTTGGATTTATTCGTCGTCCTCATCTACGCCGCCGGCATGCTCTTGCTCGGCTACTTCGGCATGCGCAAGGCCAAGACCAACGAGGACTTCCTGGTCGCCGGGCGTAACCTCGGCCCGAGCCTGTACATGGGCACCATGGCCGCGACCGTTCTCGGTGGCGCGTCCACCGTCGGCACCGTTCGCCTGGGCTACGTGCACGGCATTTCCGGTTTCTGGCTGTGCGCGGCACTGGGTTGCGGCATCGTTGCGCTGAACCTGTTCCTGGCCAAGCCGCTGCTGAAACTGAAGATCTACACCGTTACCCAGGTCCTGGAAAAACGCTACAACCCGATGGCCCGCTCGGCGAGCGCGGCGATCATGCTGGCCTATGCGCTGATGATCGGCGTGACCTCGATCCTCGCCATCGGCACCGTGCTGCAAGTGCTGTTCGGCCTGCCGTTCTGGATCTCGGTACTGCTCGGCGGTGGCGTGGTCGTAGTGTATTCGGCCATCGGCGGCATGTGGTCGCTGACCCTGACCGACATCGTCCAGTTCATCATCAAGACCGTCGGCCTGATGTTCATCCTGTTGCCAATCTGCCTGTACCGCGTCGGCGGCTGGGACGAGCTGGTGCTGAAACTGCCGGCCACCGCCTTCAGCTTCACCACTATCGGCTGGGACACGATCATCACCTACTTCATGATCTACTTCTTCGGCATCCTGATCGGTCAGGACATCTGGCAACGGGTGTTCACCGTCAAGACCGCCAAAGTCGCTCAGTACGCCGGTAGCATCGCGGGCATCTACTGCATCCTCTACGGCCTGGCCTGTGCCCTGATCGGCATGGCGGCGCATGTGCTGATCCCGGATCTGGACAACGTCAACAACGCCTTCGCCGCCATCGTCAAACTGTCGCTGCCGGACGGCATCCGTGGTCTGGTGATCGCCGCTGCCCTGGCCGCGATGATGTCCACCGCCAGCGCCGGCCTGCTCGCCGCTGCCACCACCCTGACCGAAGACCTGCTGCCGAAACTGCGTGGCGGCAAACAGTCGAGCCTGGGTGTGAACCGTCTGTTCACCCTGCTGACCGGTGTCGTGGTGCTGGGTATTGCTCTGGTTGTGAACGACGTGATCAGCGCTCTGACCCTCGCTTACAACCTGTTGGTGGGCGGCATGCTGATCCCGCTGATCGGTGCGATCTTCTGGAAACGCGCGACCACTGCCGGCGCCATCGCCAGCATGGGCCTGGGTTTCGCCACCGCCCTGCTGTTCATGTTCAAGGACGGTCTGGATGCCAACACCCCGATCTACTACAGCCTGGCTGTGGGTCTGGTGAGTTTTGTGGTGGTCAGCCTGTTTTCCCATCGCCCTGCCCCGGTGGCCAGCGCGGTCTAAGCTCGCTATAACGACTTGATGCTTTCTTCGGCGGGTGTGGCGTCGGTTGCCACACCCGTTTTTTTCGTCTCAAGGAAAGTGCTTATGAAGATTGTTTCTCGCGATCAGTGGTTCGAAGTGCAAACCCTGAGCGACGGCATTCGGCTGATTCACGAGCCGTTCATCCGCCCCTTCTATCGCTGCAACCTGTGGCATGTTCAGGGGCGGGACAAGGATCTGCTGCTCGACAGCGGTTCCGGCCTGGTCAGCCTGCGCGAGCAACTGCCGTGGCTGACCGAACGGCCGCTGGTGGCGGTGGCCAGTCATTGCCATTTCGACCACATCGCCGGACATCACGAATTTGCCGAACGGCTGGTGCATCCCGCCGAGGCGGACATTCTGGCGACGCCGGATGGCGAGAATGATCTGAGCCGGGCCTTCGTCGGCGACGACATGTTCGAAGCGCACCCGGATTGCCCGTTGTGCTACGCCGAATACCGGGTCAAGGCCGCGCCGGCCACCGGATATGTCGAGGACGGCGATGTGCTGGACCTGGGCAATCGCACGTTGCAGGTGCTGCACACGCCGGGGCATTCACCTGGCGGGATCAGTCTCTACGAAGCGGCCACGGAGACACTGTTCAGCGGCGACATCATTTACGACGGGCCGTTGATCGAAGACGCCTACCATTCCAACCTCGATGATTACGCCGCCAGCCTGCGTCGATTGCAGGGATTGAAGATCCGCACGGTGCATGGCGGGCACTTCGGCAGTTTTTCCGGAGAGCATCTGCGCGGGATGATTGACGAATGGTTGCGCCGGCACGCCTGAGGCCTGCTGTACTTCAGTCAGACTAACAACACAAAGATCTGCCATGAGAAGAGCTGCCGTGCGTGCTGCCGTGCACCGGTTCATCCTGCGCCTGCTGGAAAATCGTGAATTCGACGACAACACCAGCCTCGCGCAACTGGGGCTGGAAAAAGCGGATATCGAGGATCTGATCTTCCATCTGGAAGATGAATTCGGACTGACGGCCTTCACCGCCGAAGAGGACCGGATGCTCAAGACCGCGAAAACCGCGAATGACCTGAGCCGGTTTCTGATGGAAATCGGGCGTCACTGAAAACAAAAGATCGCACCCGCCCGCCACTCCAATGGAGCGACGGTCGGGTGCGATCTTTTGTCGTTTAAATCCTTTGATCCTTCAAAGCGGGGCATTACCGCCGACGTGGCTGACGCCGACGCTGTTCGTCATCGGTGCGAATCGGGACCGGTTGCAGAGGCGGTTCGATCAAGCCGAGGGCAACACCCAAATCGTGCAGCCAGTTTTGAATTTTCTCTTTCATCGTCATGCCCCCTTCAGGGTGGTGCTGAGCGTCCGGAATTCTGAGGCCGCTTCGCACTGATAATAGTCCGAAGTCCTACGCAATGCTCGGCCAAATCCGCAATGATCTGTTACTGAATTGATCCAAATCCCTGACCGTTCGTTCAAGCCGTTTCCCGCACGTCTTCGCCAGCCACGGGATAGAGCGCCTGCTGCTGTTCAATCCAGGCATTGAGGTTGGCCCCGACCATGCCCCGGCGCCACATGAGCCATGTTGTCGCACTGGCAAAAGGCTCGGCCAGCGGGTGCACCGCCACGCTTTCGCGCCCCGGCAGGCTGGCGAGCATCGACTCCGACATCAGCGCCACGCCGCTGCCGGCAATCACGCAGGCGAGCATGCCCTGATAGGACTCGATCTCCATCGCCCTCCCCATCGCCGCCTGATAGTGGGCAAACCACGCTTCCAGCCGCGCACGATAGGCGCAGCCATGGCGGAAGGTAAATACCGCTCGCCCTTCGACATCCCTGGCGCTGCGTATCGGCGGGTGATCGGCCTCGCTGATCAGCACCAGCCGTTCGTTGCACAGCGGCACACCGTCGATCCCGGCCAGTTGCGGCGGGCCATCCACCAGCGCGGCGTCGAGACGACCGGTGAGCAGGCCTTCGAGCAATTCACCACTGGGACCGGACTGCACCTGAAGATTCACCGCCGGATATTGCTTGTGATAGCGCGCCAGCAGCGCCGGCAAATGGATCGCGGCGGTGCTGTACAGCGTACCGAGCACGAAATCCCCCGCCGGTTGCCCGCCCATCACCGCTGCACTGGCCTGATCGCGCAGGGCGAACAGTTTGCCGGTGTAGTCCAGCAGGACTTTTCCCGCAGGCGACAACTGCAAACGCTGACGCTCACGGACGAACAGTTCGACACCCAGTTGCTCCTCCAGCTGTTTGAGCCGGGTCGACAGGTTCGACGGCACGCGGTGCAAACGTTCGGCGGCGCGGGTAATCGAGCCCTCCTCCGCCACGGCCTGGAAGATCCGCAATTGGCTGAACTCCACAACCTTTCTCCTGAACTGAACAAGTTACTCACTATTATTCAATTTTAAAGAAAGTCAATCAGTCCTAGCCTGACGGTCGCTGAACCTCCAACGGAATCCAGACCATGTCGCCGCTGATTCGCTTATCCGCCTGTTTCATTGCCCTGATGATGGCCATGGGCATCGGGCGTTTCGCCCTCACGCCGCAACTTCCACATTTGATCAGCGAAGGGCAGATCGACCTGACCGCCGCTGGTCTGATTGCGGCGGCCAACTACCTCGGTTACCTGCTCGGCGCGGTGGATACGATGTTTTCCCGTCGGCCGGATCAGGTGCAGCGGCGCCTGCATGGCGGTCTGTGGTTGTGTGTGTTGCTGACGCTGGCGTCGTTCTGGGCCAACGGGTTCTGGTCGCATCTGCTACTGCGTTTCGGCACCGGTGTGGCGAGCGCCTGGGTGCTGGTGATGATTACTGCGCTGAGTCAGCCGCTGGCTGCGGCGGCGGGTCGTCCGAGATTGGGAGCGCTGGTGTTTGCCGGGCCGGGGCTGGGGATTTTTCTGACTGGGCTGTTGGCGCTGTTCTCACATCTGGCGCAGCAGACTTCCGCCACCCTGTGGCTGATCTACGCCGCCGTGGCGCTGGTGATGTTGCTGGGGATCGTACGGATCTTGCCGCAACCGGGCGTCGGTGTGCCGGTCGTGCCGGCTGCCGTGAGTTCATCGAATCGCGGAATTGGGCGTTTGGCGGTGGTGTATGCATTGTATGGCGTGGGCTACATCATCCCCGCCACGTTTCTGTCGCAGATGGCCAACGCGCAATTTCACGGGCAATGGCAGGCGGATCTGTTCTGGCCATGCTTCGGCCTCGGCGCCGCAATTGGCGTGTTGCTGGTGAGTTTGCGTCGGCACGATCCGCAAACCACCCGGCACTGGTTGATGGCGACGCTATGGTTGCAGGCTGCCGGGGTGTTCGCTTGCCTGTTGGGCAGCGGCCTCGGTCTGGCATTGGGCGTGATCCTGTGCGGCACGCCGTTCCTGGCCTGCATGCAACTGGTGATGCAACGCTCCCGGGAACTGGCACCCCACGCCACCCAGCGCAACGCTGGCCTGCTCACCGCATGCTTCGCCGTCGGTCAGCTCAGCGGGCCGTTGCTGGCGGCGGTCAGCAGCCACTTCAGCGGCGGCCTGCAACCGGCGCTGGTGATTGCCGGCAGCGGCCTGCTGATTGCCGGCGGTCTGGCGTGCAAATCGGTTACGGCTGACCGAGGGCTTTGCGCAAACGCCGACGCACCCACTGTTCCGCGCTGACGAAGGTGATGCCGAGCAACACCAGCACCGCGCCGATGATGAAGTTCAGGCTCAGTTCTTCGCCGAGCAGCACCACGCCGAAGGTCACGCCGAACAACGGCGTCATGAAGGAAAACACCGCGAGGTTGGCCGCCAGATAACGGCGCAGCAGCCAGAACCAGGTCAGGTAACTGAAGAACGACACCACCAGCCCCTGGAACAGCACGCTGCCCACGGCCACGACGGTCAGGCTGACGTGGGTGATCTGGCCGCTAAGCAGCGCGATCAGCAACAGGCCGATGAAACCGACAATCAACTGGTAGAACAGGGTCAGCGTCACCGGCGCTTCCGACAGACGCGAGGCGCGCACCACCACGGTGGTCGCGCCCCAACTGGCGCCGGCCAGCACGCCGAGGGCATCGCCCATCAACATCCGGCGGTCGAGGTTGTCCCACGACACGCCGCCGGCAAACGCCACGGCAATCCCGACGAACGCGAGAAAAATCCCCAGCCATTGCACCGGTCGCAGACGCTCGCTCGGCAACAGGAAATGCACGCCCAGCGCAGTGAAGATCGGCGCGGTGTAGAGGAACACCGACATGTGCGCCGCCGTGGTCAACTGCAAGCCTTCGGAGATGAACAGGAACTCGAGCCCGAACAAGGCACCGGCCAGCAAGCCGCCGCGCCAAGTGTTGCCGACCTGATCCCAGCCGCCCTTCCAGCAGATCAGCAGTCCTACCAGCAACGCGGAAATCCCCGACCGCCCCGCCGCCTGCATAACCGGCGCAATGTCGGTCGCCGCCCACTTGATCATCACCTGCTGCACGCCCCAGATCAGGCACAGGCCGATCATCACTTGCAGGGCAAACCCGTCGGCGCTGCGCCGACTGACGCTCACCTCGACACCTCTAACACACACAACATGGCAGTTTTTCCAATGGTCAAACAAAGCCCCGGCTCTTTGTCCGGGGCGAAAAAGGATGGCAGGGATTATCAACCAGTCGGACAGAAATTGCCGCCCGGCAAACACATGCAATTGCCCTGTTGCGTCATGCCCGCCGTCAGCTTCGGCGCGCGGCCCAAAACCCGACCGTACAGGCCAGCGCCGTGGCAAATGTCCCCCAGGCCCAATCCATCAGCGACACCTGCGCCGACCAGCCACGCAATGTCGCCCAATTGGTCAGGTCATAGGTGCCATAAGCGACCAGCCCGAGCAGTGCGCCCATGCGGGTGGCGCGTTGCCAGGTCAGCGACGGCAGCGCCACAAACACCACACAGCCGAAAACGTACAGGCAATAAAAAACCGCTGCTGGCACCAGCAACGGTTTTTCGAGCATCAGCGAACCGAGCAGTTCGCGATAGGTCGGCGCCATCAGCACACCGAGCCAGAGCCCGTCGAGCAGAAGAAACGTCAGCAGCGTGGCGACGTAGGCAATCAGTGCTTTTTTCATCTGCCCGACCTCGAGTGAGCCCATGCAACATGGGCCACGCGAGACTCAGGTTAGTTCAATGCGATCGGCGTGAATGACGATCTTGCCTTCCTTGTACAAGGAACCGATGGCCTTCTTGAAGTTGCCCTTGCTGACACCGAACAGGCTGCTGATCAATGCCGGATCGCTCTTGTCGCTGACGGCCAGGGAGCCATCGTTTTCACGCAACTTGGCGAGGATCTTCGAGTTCAGACTGCTGGCCGCTTCCTGCCCCACCGGTTGCAGGCTCAGGCTGATCTTGCCGTCGGCGCGCACTTCCTTGATGAAGCCTTTCTCGCGCATGCCGGAACGCATGAATTTGAAGATTTCATTCTTGTGAATCAGACCCCAGTGCTTGTTGTTGATGACGGCCTTGAAACCCATGTCGGTGGATTCGGCCACCAGCAGATCAACTTCCTGGCCCACGCTGTAGTTGGCCGGGGTCTTGTCCAGATAACGATCCAGGCGCGCGGTCGCGGTGATGCGGCGGGTGTGCTTGTCGAGGTAGACATGCACCACGCAGTACTCGCCGGCGGTCATCTGGCGTTTTTCTTCGGAGTAAGGGAGCAGCAGATCCTTCGGCAGGCCCCAGTCGAGGAACACGCCGATGCTGTTGACTTCAACAACTTTCAAACTGGCAAATTCACCGACCTGAACTTTTGGTTTTTCAGTGGTGGCAATAAGTTTGTCGTCACTGTCCAGATAAATGAAAACATTGAGCCAGTCTTCATCTTCGCTGGGAATATCTTTAGGAATATAACGGTTGGGCAAAAGAATTTCGCCGTCGGCACCGCCGTCCAGATATAAACCGAAGTTAGTGTGTTTAACCACTTGCAAACTGTTGTAACGCCCGACTAAAGCCATTTCCAATACCCTCATTGCGTGGGCGGCATTCTACCCGGTTTTGCCGGGTTCGTCGGTCGCCAGATCGGACGGCCGAGTGAAAATCTGCGGGAGGCCTTGATTTTCCTGGATTTCGCGCCGCACGCGCGCCACTCGTCAGGCCAGCGTGACGGCTTTCGCCTGATCCCGACACAGGCCGGCATCCTCAAATCGAATAAATGTTGTTATTTAAAACAGCAGGTTAGCGGGATATTTCGAATAATTAATCGAGAATAATCCACCTGCACGCTGGGTTATTCCGGGGGATATTTACCAAGCAATTGTCAAGTTATTCCTGTACGATGCCTGGCCGAGTTACTTTTCTACAGGTTAATGGCCGCCATGCGTGTAAAAGCATCCACCAGCAAAGCAAAGCCAGCTCCAGCCGTTGAAACCAGCGAATCGATCAACGATCAGATCGCGGCATTCCTCAAGTCCGGCGGCGAGATCCAGCAAATTGCCAAGGGCGTCAGCGGCCAGACGTTCGGCCCGTCCAAGCAGATCAGCCTGGGCAAGAAGTAACACCCCGCAGCACACCTGTCCAAAGGCGCTTTGAGCTTCGAAGCGTCTGGACCGGATCCCTCGCAAGACCTCTCTTACGTTTAATCAAAGATTCAAAACAGCAGAAATCGACGAACGGCCTTCGATGCCGATCATTCGCCGGTATCCTTGCACGCGTCTGGATCAAGCGTTTCAGCAGGTTTGTCGCACCTGCGCTCGCTGCTCAAGGAGTGACGCATGCTCAAATCTTCCTGTTTATTGCTTGTAGGCCTGCTGGCGAGCCCGGCGGCGCACGCGCAGATTTTCCAGCGTGAACTCGGCGATTTCGACCTCAAGCTCGGCACCACGCCCAGCCGCAGCATGGCCCAGGGGCTGGTCAAACCTTCGGCGGTCGGCTCGTTCCACGGCGGGCTGGACCTGAGTCACGACAGCGGCCTCTATGTCGGTCAGTACGCACCGAGCATGGGCCTCACGCCGGGGAAGAATCTCGAAATCGATTCCTACGTCGGCTTTAAACAACCTTTCGATCAAACCCTCGGCTACGAAGTCGGGATGATCCATTACAGCTATCCCAAGGTCGACACCCTCGACAGCCAGGAACTGTTTGGTGGCCTGACCCTGCTCGGCAGCCGGATCGGCATCGCCCTGAGCAACGATCCGGATAAACAGAACAACACCCTGTTTGCCGACCTGGGCGGCAATCAGCCGTTCGGCATCGGGATCAGCATGAAATACACCACCCATCAGCTCAACACGCCGGTCTCGGTGGACGGGGGTTATGTCAGCAGTTTTACCGATTGGTCGGTGAAATTTTCCCGGCCGTTCATGGGCATCGACCTCGACCTGATCTACAGCAATTCAAGCCTTAGCGGCAGCGATTGCTCGGCCTATTCCGGGCATAACAGTCAGTGCGACGGGCTGGTCACGCTCAAGGCCGAACGCGCGTTCTATTGATTGGCTGAACTGCCGGGGCCATCCTGCGTTCACATGAGCATCAGACCCTCAAGGCTGGCTTTCGCAAGGACTCGCCCATGTCTAGCTGGTTCAAACGCCTCGCCGTTCTACTGATCCTGACCCTCGCCCTCGGCGCCTGCAGCCGTGTCGGCCTGGCCTATCGCAATCTCGACGTGATCATTCCGTGGACGCTCAGCGACTACCTGGACATGAACGGCGAGCAGAAAGGCTGGTTCAACGAACGCCTTAAGGAACACCTGAGCTGGCACTGCACCACGCAGTTGCCGGGTTATCTCGACTGGCTCGATCGCCTGCAAACCATGGTCGAGACCAATCAGGTCACCGACGTCGCGCTCCAGGCCCGCACCGCAGAAGCCAAGCAGGCGATCGCCGAAACCGCTCGGGAAATCACCCCGTCGGCGATTGAATTGCTGCAAGGGCTGGATGACAAACAGGTCGCCGAAATGAACGACGCCTTTGCCAAAGATTTGCAAAAGCGCCAGCAGGAATACCTTAAGCCACCGCTGTCGCAGCAGATTGCCGAACGTGGCGCGCGCATGGACAAGCGTCTCAACGACTGGCTCGGCCCGTTGAGCGCCAAGCAGGAACAGCGGGTGATGGCCTGGTCGACTGCCTTGGGCGATCAGAACACCCAGTGGATCGCCAACCGCGCCCACTGGCAGAAGCAGTTCAGCGCGGCGGTGGCGCAACGCAACAGTCCCGAATTCCCACAACGGATCGAGACGCTTCTGGTCAATCGCGAACGTTTATGGACAGCGGATTACCAAAACGCCTACGCCAATACCGAGGCGCAGGCCCGTTCGCTGTTTGTCGATCTGATGGCCGACAGTACGCCGCAGCAACGCCAGCGCCTGTTGAAAAAGATCGAGGGGGTGCGCAAGGACTTCAATGATTTGAAGTGCCTGAAGGCCGCACAAAAAAGCTGAGACCACTGCAAAACCCATGTGGGAGCGAGCACGTTCGCTCCCACATTTTTTTGTGCAAACCTCAGGCGATCTGCGCTTTGGAAGCTACCTCATCGAACGTCAGCTCATCCAGCGCGTCCTCCTGATCATCCAGCACTTCGCGCGGATGATCATTGCCGGGAATGCTGCTGTCGATAAGGCTCAACAAGCTGGATCCGCGCGGGGTCAGGCTGAAGTTGTTGCCGGTGCTGCCCTCGTCTTCGCCACGGGGCTGGATGTAACCGCGCAACAGCAACAATTGCTCATAGTCGCAGGCGAGCGTTTTCAGGTGATCCAGATTCTCGATCGGCTCGCCCGCCGCCGCCTTCTCCGCCGCATAGTCTTCGGCAAAAGACCGTGGCGCAAAGCTGTGGCCCGCGCCGTTCTGCACTTCATGCAGCAGGCGTTCAATCAAATCCCAGTTATAAGTCGTCATCCTGATTCAACCTCCGGTGCGCGTGATTTTTTGGCGCGTTCACAGGTTGTGACCGGAGCGCTGCGCCACCGTTCAGGATTATTCGGCGCCCCCACCGACCGGCGGTCTGTCGATTTCCCGGGTGGTTGAACGACTAGTCTGAGACAGACGGTTTCAACCCCCGCAGGAGAAATCATCATGAACGTTGAGAATCATCCGGTGGTGTCGCGCGAAGAATGGCTCACCGCCCGTAAGCAGCATCTGGCCGATGAAAAGGCCTTCACCAAGGAACGCGACCGCCTCAGCGCCAAACGCCGCGCCCTGCCCTGGGTGAAGGTCGACAAGGATTACCGCTTCATGGGGCCGAACGGCGAGTTGAAACTCGCCGATCTATTCGGCCAGCACAGCCAACTCGTCGTTTACCACTTCATGTTCGCCAAGGGCTGGGAGGAAGGCTGCCCGGGCTGTTCATTCCTCAGCGACCACATCGACGGTGCCAACCTGCACCTGGCCCATCACGACATTGCGCTGGTGGCGGTGTCCCACGCACCATTCGCCGAATTCCAGGCCTTCAAGCGGCGGATGGGCTGGACATTCGACTGGGTATCGTCGGACGGCTGCGATTTCAACTACGACTTCGGCGTGTGCGCCCGTGCTGAGGATGTCGAAGCAGGCAAGGCTACGTACAACTACGAAAAGACCGACAGCGGCGAGGAAGAAATGCCCGGGCTCAGCGTGTTTTATCGCGCCGACAACGGCGACATTTTCCACACCTACTCAACCTATGCTCGCGGCCTCGACCTGCTGGTCGGCGCCTACAACTACCTCGACCTCACGCCCAAGGGCCGGAACGAGGATGAGATCATGGAATGGGTGCGGCACCATGACCGCTACGACGGGGCAGCAAAATCCAGTTGCTGCCATGATGGGTAACCCGTCAGCGTGAACGGGTTCAATGGTGCCGCAGGATGTGCGATGCTAGGTCGAACGAGCCGTCACGGCTTCGTTCGACTATAATTGGCACATTCCCGCATCAAGAGGCCGATATGGAAAAGCTGAGTCTGCAAACCAAGAAAGCCTGGTTCGCGAAGCAACGCAGAGCCAATTTCGCGGCCAGTCTGCGCCTGGAAGGCTTTGTTCCATCTCCGACTGATGGCGATATCAAACTTCCCACCAGGGCCGCTGCCTTGAGAGCGATCCAGCTCTTGAAAGCTTGAGCAACGATAAATACGGTTCTGACCAAGCCCCGGATTGTTATCCGGGCACTGACGTTCTTGTCAATTTGCTCGGCTTACGCAATGCCGAAGACCTGGATGAAGCAGAACGCTACATCAACGAAGTCGCCTCTGCGCGTTTGGAATTCATTCCTCCTCCCTACAGTCTTGCAACTTTAAAACGGGTGCACCGCACCTTGTTTGAAGCGATCTATCCATGGGCTGGCGAAATCCGGACACTGGCGATCAGTAAAGGCAGTACGCGATTTTGCAGCCCGGAATACATTGAGCGTGAAGTCGCTAGAGAACTTTCGAAAATGGCGGACGCTGGGTGGTTTGAAGGGTTTTCCCGTCAACAGCTGGTTTCAGCAGTCGCCGCTTCGTATGGCACTCTCAATGTGGCTCACCCGTTCAGGGAAGGAAATGGCCGAACCCAGCGCATCCTGTTTGAATACATCATTTTCAACGCCGGTTATCTCATCGACTGGGGGATGGTCGATCAAGAGGAATGGATCAAGGCATGTATTCACTCCTACCACGGTGATGACGATCTTCTTGTCGATGTATTCAACCGATGCATAGGCATTTCAATTGCCGAGGTCGACTTTTGAACAAGGCATCCCCCTAACGCCAGTCGCAGTGAACTTTTCGCTAGCCAGAACCCTCAACCGGTTAACCCGCCTTAACCGGAACTGAGGCCTGCCCCCATGAAAACCCTGCTCAAGCTCACCCTCGCCGCCACGCTCGCCTGCGCCCTGCCCGTTTGGGCCTGTACGCCGGAGGAAGCCACCGCCAAACGTGAGCAACTGGCCAAGGAAGTCGCGAAGCTCACCGAGCAAAACCCGACCAAGGCCAAAGAGATCAACGCCGAGTTACAGAAAATGGACCTGGGCACTGCCTCCGCCGATCTGCCGGACAAATGCCAGTTGATCGATCAGCGATTGAAGGAACTGGGTTCGGCGGAGAAAAAAACCGAGGGATAACACCCGCTCAGACAACGGCAGGCTTTGGCATCGATCAGGCTAAATCGATACCAAAGCCTGCTTCCTTTTGTCCGGAAATTTGCACTAGTGCATTTTGTTATTTGCACAAATGCATATTCACACCTAGGGTTACCCCGAGCCTGATCGGAACTGGCCATCGGAGATGGCAACCCTTTAGCACCGATCGCTCGGCAATACCGTTACCCCGCAAACGCGGAACGATTGTTTTCATTCATGGAGGATTGAAAAATGTTAACCACTGAAACAACGGCATTCACCGGCAACACCCTGCCCGAATGTCTGATCGGCCATCTGCTCGACCCGCAACTGGTCGAGGTCGAGGCAGCTGTTCAACAGCGCGCCCTGGCTGCTGCCAGCCTGAACTTCACGATGCAGCAACAGACCCAGACCAACTGGTGCTGGGCCGCCGCTTCCGCCTCGGTCGGCAATTATTACGGCACCGGGTCCTGGACCCAATGCGCCGTTGCCAGCGCCGCGCTGGATCGCAACTGCTGCAATCAACCGGGGCCGTGCAACGTGTACGGCTATCTGGACGTTGCGCTGAAGATCACCCGCAGTTTCAACGGCATGAATTCGGGCTCGTTGCAGATGTCGGCCATCCAGAACCAGATCAACATGGGCCGCCCGATCGGCCTGCGTTGCGCCTGGTACGGCGGCGGTGCGCACTTTCTGGCGATCTACGGCACCAACGGCAATTACGTGCTGGTTGCGGACTCGATTTACGGCTATTCGACCCGCGCGCTGAGTTCCTTCCCCGGTTCCTACAACGGCGGCGGCAACTGGACCCACACTTACTTCACGGCGAAAAACTAGGAGGGCGACATCATGCAACTGACTTATCCAAAGGCGCCTTCCAACGGCGTACAGACTTTGCGTCCGGCCCTGCAGGCCGCGTTGCAAACCCAGGGTTTTGGCGTCAATCGCCAGTTCGCCAGTGCTGCGCCCGCCGGGATCAGCCTCAGCGAAGCCTATCGTGGCTACTCGCTCAGTCTGGACGACCTGAGCCAGGGCAAAGGCCTGAAAAACGCCCGAGTGGGCGATTGGCATTACCTGGTGTTCTCAGGCGGGGTGTCGATTGCCGATGCGCAATTGGCCGAAGTACGCGGTCACGTCGAGTTCGCCTCGTTGAACCATGGCAATCTGGCGGCCGCCACGGTCGATGCGCTGAGGCTGGCGGAGCAATCGCCGCAACTGAAGGGTAAAACCGTTGAGCTGCGGATGCTGTTTGTGTCGGCGCTGCACCTTGTAGCGATCTGGCTGCATGCGGCCGGCGAAGACGTACTGATCCCGATCGAGCCAACCCCAAAAGAACTGGCGCTGACCGGGCTGTACAGCGAGGCCGCCCTGCTCGCACAGCTCAAACCGGCAGCCGATCAGGCCAAGCGGCGCTTTGATGCCGACACCACTGGCCTGCTGGGCAGTTGATAAACCCTGGCGATAAAAAAACCCGGACCATGTCCGGGTTTTTCTTTGCCTGCCTGAAACGACTTATTCAGCCGCTGGTGCTGCCGGCTTGCGGCGTTTCAGCGGGGCCATGCCATCGCTGCTCACCAGAGCGTCCGGCTTCGGACGGTTGGCGCTCTTGCGCTTGGTCGGGGTCTTGGCGGCGGTTTTCTTCTTGTCGCCCTTGGCGTCGGTCTTTTTCTTCTTCACGCCGACGGCTTTGCCCGAGGCCTTGACCTTTTTCGGTCCGCCGTAGGTGCCTTTGACTTCCTTGATGGTGCGGCGCTCGAAGCTCTGCTTCAGATAACGCTCGATGCTCGACATCAGGTTCCAGTCGCCGTGGCAGATCAGCGAGATCGCCAGACCGTCGTTGCCGGCACGGCCGGTACGACCGATGCGGTGAACGTATTCGTCGCCGCTGCGTGGCATGTCGAAGTTGATCACCAGATCCAGACCATCAACGTCCAGACCACGGGCCGCCACGTCGGTGGCCACCAGGATTTTCACGCCGCCCTGCTTCAGACGGTCGATCGCCAGCTTGCGATCCTTCTGGTCTTTCTCGCCGTGCAGCACGAACGCCTTGTATTCCTGAGCAACGAGACGACCGTAGATGCGGTCGGCCATGGCCCGGGTGTTGGTGAAGACGATGGCCTTCTGATAGGTCTCGTTGGCCAGCAGCCAGTTCACAATCTGTTCTTTGTGCTGGTTGTGGTCGGCAGTGATGATCTGCTGACGGGTGGTGTCGTTCAGCTGGCTGACCGCGTTGAGCTGCAAGTGCTCAGGGTTGTTCAGCACCTTGGCGATCATCTCGCGCAGGCCGGAACCGCCGGTGGTGGCGGAGAACAGCATGGTCTGCTGACGGTTCGGGCATTCGTCGACCAGACGCTGCACGTCTTCGGCAAAACCCATGTCGAGCATGCGGTCGGCTTCGTCGAGCACCAGCACTTCGACTTCTTTCAAATCGAGGTTGCCGGCGTTCAGTTGCTCGATCATCCGGCCAGGGGTGCCGATCAGGATGTCCGGCACCTTGCGCAGCATGGCGGCCTGGACCTTGAAGTCTTCACCGCCGGTGATCAGGCCGGACTTGATGAAAGTGAACTGCGAAAAGCGCTCGACTTCCTTCAGGGTCTGCTGGGCCAGCTCGCGGGTCGGCAGCAGGATCAGGGTCTTGATGCTGACGCGGATCTTGGCCGGGCCGATCAGGCGGTTGAGGATCGGCAGGACGAAAGCGGCGGTCTTGCCGCTACCGGTTTGCGCCGTCACCCGCAGGTCACGCCCCTGAAGCGCCAGCGGAATGGCCGCGGCTTGCACAGGCGTTGGCTCGACAAATTTCAGCTCGGCCACGGCTTTGAGCAGGCGTTCGTGCAGGGCGAATTGGGAAAACACGGGTGCTACCTCGAAGATATGCAAAAAATCAGCTGCATAGGTTACCGGTTTCGAGCGCTCAGGCCGAGTTTCTTTATGAAATACGCCGTAATCAGTGGCTTTTTTGTTGCTCGATTTGTCTTCAACGGTAATACACAGCGTCTTAAATGCTCTAATCGCCCGTCGCGTCTTACAGAAGAATCGTCTCGCTCATGGATTTCAAACAGCTCTGGCTCAACGCCCAAGACCTCTGGGGTACCCTCGAACAGCACCCGCTCCTGCACGCCGGCCTGGCTTTGGTCCTGCTGCTGGTGATCGCGCTGGTCCTCGGACGAGTGGCGCGTTACCTGATCCTGCATGCCAGCCGCATGCTCGGTCGCCAGCCCGCCCTGCACTGGATCAACGACTTTCGGCATAACAAGGTGTTTCAGCGTCTGGCGCAGATGACGCCGTCGCTGGTGATCCAGTTCGGCCTGCACCTGGTGCCGGAACTGAGCAAGACCGCCACGGTGTTCCTCGGCAACGTGGCGCTGGCGTTCACCATTCTGTTCCTGCTGCTGTCGGTCAGCGCCCTGCTCAATGCCCTGCTGGACATCTACGCCCGCACCGAACACGCCCGCACCCGCTCGATCAAGGGTTATGTGCAACTGGCGAAAATGGTTCTGTACGTGTTCGGCGCGATCATCATCGTCGCCACCCTGATCGACCGATCGCCACTGTTACTGCTGTCCGGTCTGGGTGCGATGTCGGCGGTGATCCTGTTGGTCTACAAGGACACCCTGCTGTCGTTCGTCGCCAGCGTGCAACTGACCAGCAACGACATGCTGCGGGTCGGCGACTGGATCGAAATGCCACAAGTCGGCGCCGATGGCGACGTGGTCGACATCACCCTGCACACGGTCAAGGTGCAGAACTTCGACAAGACCATCGTCTCGATCCCGACCTGGCGCCTGATGTCCGAGTCGTTCAGAAACTGGCGCGGTATGCAGCAGTCCGGCGGGCGACGGATCAAGCGCAGCCTGTTCATCGACGCCAGCGGTGTGCGGTTCATCCGCGACGATGAAGAAGAAAAACTTTCCCAAGTGCACCTGCTGACAGCGTACATGGGCCGCAAGAAAGCCGAGCTCAAGGCCTGGAACGAAGCCCAGGGCAACGTCGCGGCGATGTCAGCCAACCGCCGGCGCATGACCAACATCGGTACGTTCCGCGCTTATGCCTTGGCTTACTTGAAGAGTCACCCGGAGATCCAGCCGAACATGACCTGCATGGTCCGCCAGATGCAGACCACCGCCCAAGGCATTCCGCTGGAAATCTACTGCTTTACCACGACCACGGTGTGGGCCGATTACGAGCGGATCCAGGGGGATATTTTCGATTACCTGCTGGCGGTACTGCCGGAGTTTGGCCTGAGCCTGTATCAGCAGCCGAGTGGTGGGGATTTGCGCTCCGGGATATTGCCGGCAGTCCTTGGCGCGAGCCACATTCCAGAAGCCGAAAAACGTCTGATGTAGAGCTTTCTTTCAGGCAATAAAAAAGACGCAACCCAGGTTGCGTCTTTTTTTGTCCCGCCGATTTATCAGGCCTGCCGCTGCGGTGCCTTGTGCACCATGGTGTAGGCGTAATCGACGCCCATGCCGTATGCGCCGCTGTGTTCCAGCACCAAGTCCATTACCGCCTGATACGTGTCTTTGTGCGCCCAGTCACGCTGGTATTCGAGCAGCACTTGCTGCCAGGTCACCGGCACTGCGCCCGCCTGAATCATCCGTTGTACCGACATGTCGTGGGCTTCTTTGGTAGTGCCGCCGGAAGCGTCGGTAACGATGTACACCTCGTAGCCTTCAGCCAGGGCTTCCAGCGCCGGGAAGGTCAGGCAGACCTCGGTCCAGAGCGCGGCGATGATCAGTTTCTTGCGGCCGGTGGCCTTCACTGCGTCAACCAGCGCCTTGTCTTCCCAGGAGTTCATCGAGGTGCGCTCGATCGGCTTCTGCTCAGGGTGTACCGCCAGCAGCTCCGGCCAGATGTAGCCGCTGAAGCTTTCGGTTTCGACCGAGGTGTAGATGGTCGGCACGTTGAAGATCTTGGCAGCCTTGGCCAGGCCGACGGTGTTGTTCTTCAGGGTCTGACGGTCGATCGACTGTACGCCGAAAGCCATTTGCGGCTGGTGGTCGATCAGGATCAGGGCGGAGTTGGTTGGGTTCAGCAGTTCACGGATAGACATGGCGCGTTCCTTTTGATGTCGATTCAGAAATTTCGATTGGGTAATGGGTGAGTCGAGTGGCTTGCCGTCTTCGGCGTTGTTGTCTCGGCTTGGATGTCACTTTAGGGGCTAGCCGATAAAGGGACAATTCCCTAAAATCGAGAATCATTGATTCTAAAAAAGGGACAATCATGGATCGCATCGAATGCATGCGCGCCTTCGTGGTGACGGTCGGCGAAAACGGCTTCGCAGCTGCTGCCCGGGCCATGGACGTGCCCCGCTCGAAAGTCAGCAAACAGATTCAGGCGCTGGAAGAAGCCATCGGCGTGCAGCTGCTGCAACGCACCACCCGCAGCCTGCACCTGACCGAGGCCGGCGCCGAGTATTTCGATGCGGCGCGGGAAGTGATTGCGGCACTGGACGAGGCCGAGCAGCGAGCGCGGGACGGGGTGGGCGAATTGCGCGGGGTGTTGCGGGTCAACGCACCGATGTCGTTCGGCCTGCGGCGCTTGGGCAAGCTGATTCCGCTGTTCCACGAGCAGCACCCGAACATCGAGCTGCAACTGGTGCTCAGCGACCAGCAGGTCGATCCGGTGCGCGGCGGGTTCGACGTGACGATCCGCATCGCCAGCCTGCCCGACTCGACCATGATCGCCCGGCAACTGGCGCCGGCGCCAAGAATCATGGTCGCCTCCCCTGCTTACCTCGAACGCGCGGGCACACCGCAAACCCCGCAGGATCTGCGCTCACATCAATGCTTGAACTACGGCTATCTGCAGAGCGGGGTCAGCCTGCAACTGTGCAACGGCAAGGAGACCCAGCGCGTCAACGTCACCGGGCCGTTGCACGCCAACAACGGCGACCTGCTGGCGCAAGCGGCCGAGGCCGGCATGGGCATTGCGCTGCTGCCGGACTTCATCGTCGAAGAAGCGTTGGCCGCCGGGCGACTGGTGCCGGTGCTGTGCGAATGGCAAGCCCCGGCAATCACCATCAACGCGGTGTATTCGTCAGCCCGGCGGGTGCCGCAGAAGACCCGGGCGTTTATCGAGTTTCTGGTGGGGCAACTGGCGCCGGCCTGCGAATCCCCAACCGGCTGATCCACACCGCCGCCAGGATCACGCTGCCACCGAGGAACAACCGCCCGAGCTCTTCATGCTGATTCCAGATCAGCAGGTTCAGCAGCAAGCCCACCGGCACGTGCAGGTTGTTCATCACCGCCAGGGTGCCGCCGTTGACCAGGCACGCGCCCTTGTTCCACCAGTACAGACCGAGTGCGGTCGAGACCAAACCGAGGAACACCAGCACGCCCCATTGCAGCGGTGCTTCGGGCAGGAAGTTGGATTTGCCGAACAGCAGGAACGCCGGCAACGCCACCGCCAATGCGCCGAGGTAGAAGAAACCGAAACGCCGGTAGTGCGGCAGATCACTCGGGTGTTTCGCCACTAGGTGTTTGTACAGAACCTGCCCGGCGGCGTAGGTGAAGTTGGCCAGTTGCAGCAGCAAAAAGCCCATGAAGAAGTCCGGGTTGATCCGGTCGTAGCGAATCACCGCCGCGCCGGCGACCGCCACCAGTGCGGCGATCAGCGCCCATGGGTTGAAGCGTCGGTTGAGCGCATCTTCGATCAGCGTCACATGCAACGGCGTGAGGATGGTGAACAGCAGCACTTCCGGCACCGTCAGCACGCGGAAGCTCAAGTACAGGCAGACGTAGGTCACGCCGAACTGCAACGCGCCGATCAGCAGCATGCCGCGCATGAACGCCGGTTCCACCGAACGCCAGCGGGTCAGCGGGATAAACACCAGCCCGGCCAGCACCACCCGCACCAGCACCGCGAAGTAGCTGTCGACATGACCGGCCAGGTATTCGCCGATCAGACTGAAGGAAAACGCCTGGATCAGCGTGACAAAAAGTAGATAGCCCATGCTCGCCTCGATTTCGAATGGCGGCGACGATAGCGTTTTTTGCTTCTGATCGCGAACCCTCCAACAACACAGATCCATGTGGGAGCGGGCTTGCTCGCGAAGGCGGTGTGTCAGGCGATATCAATCTTGATTGAAACATCGCTTTCGCGAGCAAGCCCGCTCCCACAGGGGAGGTGCTGCGTTGCAAAAATCGCAGGCAAAAAAAAGCCCGATCTCGCTAAAGCGTTCAATCGGGCTACAGCACTCAGGAGCAACAAGTGCAAAGGGAGGTTCGATGCGCGTAGAGCCTTGAAGGGGTTGCGCCAGGTCACTAGAACAATCGGCGATTATCTGGCGATTAACATATCAAGCGACCTGGGACAGTTTGGCGTTGGCCTGGTTGAGGCCTTTCTCCTGGAAGTCGCCGCCCAGGTTCATGCCTTCGGCGTGGATGAAGGTCACGTCGTGGATACCGATGAAACCCATCACCTGACGCAGGTACGGTTCCTGATGATCCGCCGGGCCGCCGGCGTAGATCCCGCCGCGAGCGGTCAGCACGTAGGCACGCTTGCCGCTGAGCAGGCCTTGCGGGCCGGTTTCGGTGTACTTGAAGGTCACGCCGGCACGCAGTACGTGGTCGAGCCAGGCTTTCAGGGTGCTCGGGATCGCGAAGTTGTACATCGGCGCAGCCATCACCAGCACGTCGGCCGCCAGCAACTCATCGGTCAATTCGTTGGAACGGTCCAGCGAGGACTGCTCGCTGTCGTTGCGCTGCTCGGCGGATTTCATCCAGCCGCCCAGCAGGTTGATGTCCAGGTGCGGCACCGGGTTCACGGCGAGGTCACGTACGGTGATCTGATCGGCCGGATGCGCCGCTTTCCACTGACTGATAAAGGTCTGGGTCAGTTGACGGGAAACCGAGTCTTGCTGGCGGGCGCTGCTTTCGATGATCAGAACGCGGGACATGTTGTGTAGCCTCCATCCGAGAATGTTGTAAGTCGATGGAGTGAAGGTTAAACAGAGTCGTATCGATGAAAAAGCGCAAATAATTGCTGCAAAGCATCGAAAAATTCGTTTAGATGCAAGCCATACCCTGTGGGAGCCCACCCCCACAGGGCCGTGACGCTATTTCGGGGTGCAGCTCAGCTTGATGCGCAGCTTGATGATGGTCCGGGTGAACTTGGCCGTGGCGTTCTTATGCTTGCCCGCGGCCACTTCGATGTTGCGGGTGCGCGGCGCTTCCGGGCCGTTGGTGAACACCACCTTGCAGGTCGCGTCGACGTCGCCGTAGTTGTTGACCTGGATGGAGCCGATGTCGTTATCGGTGTCGAACGCGTTGTAGTCGATCTTCAGGCCGTTGAGGTCCTTTTCCACATCGATCGGGTACGCAAACGCAGTCAGCGGAAGCAGCGCCAGCAACACACAACAGAATTTTTTCATTCGGCAGTCTCCATGAGGGACCGCCAGCTTAGGACAAGAGGAGCTATTGATGAAAGCGCCCCGCGTGACCCTTGATCAATGGCGAACGTTGCAGGCCGTGGTCGACCACGGCGGATTCGCCCAGGCCGCCGAGGCCCTGCATCGCTCGCAATCGTCGGTGAGTTACACCGTCGCCCGCATGCAGGATCAGCTCGGCGTGCCGCTGTTGCGCATCGACGGCCGCAAGGCTGTGCTGACCGAAGCCGGCGGCGTGTTGCTGCGCCGTTCGCGACAACTGGTGAAACAGGCCAGCCAGCTGGAAGACCTCGCCCATCATATGGAGCAGGGTTGGGAAGCCGAAGTGCGGCTGGTGGTCGACGCCGCCTACCCGAGCGCCCGCCTCGTCCGCGCCCTGACCGCGTTCATGCCGCAAAGCCGTGGCTGCCGCGTGCGTCTGCGTGAGGAAGTGCTGTCGGGCGTCGAAGAAGTGCTGCTCGAAGGCGTGGCCGACCTGGCCATCACCGGCCTGAGCATTCCCGGTTACCTCGGCGCGGAATTGAGCGACGTGGAATTCGTCGCCGTCGCCCACCCGGAACACGCGCTGCACCGGCTGAACCGCGAGCTGAATTTCCAGGACCTGGAAACCCAGATGCAAGTGGTGATCCGCGACTCCGGCCGCCAGCAACCCCGGGACGTCGGCTGGCTCGGCGCCGAACAGCGCTGGACTGTCGGCAGCCTCGCCACCGCCGCCAACTTTGTCTCCAGCGGCCTGGGTTTCGCCTGGCTGCCACGGCACATGATCGAACGGGAATTGAAAGAAGGCCTGCTCAAGCTGCTACCGTTGGATCAGGGCGGCAGCCGCAATCCGAGCTTCTATCTGTACTCGAACAAGGACAAACCCCTGGGCCCGGCTTCGCAGATCCTCGTCGAACTGCTGCGCACCTTCGACACCCTGCCGCTGGACGCACCGTTCGCCGCCCCCGAACAAGCCTGACACGGAGTTCACCGATGGCGTATTTCGAGCATGAAGGTTGCAACCTGCACTACGAGGAATATGGCCACGGCGATCCGTTGCTGCTGGTTCACGGTCTGGGCTCCAGCACCCTGGACTGGGAAATGCAGATTCCCGCATTGGCCGCACATTACCGGGTGATCGTCCCGGACGTGCGCGGTCACGGCCGCTCCGACAAGCCCCGCGAGCGCTACAGCATCGCCGGGTTCAGCGCCGACATCGTTGCCCTGATCGAGCATTTGAAGCTGGGCCCGGTGCACTACGCCGGGCTGTCCATGGGCGGCATGATCGGCTTCCAGTTCGCCGTCGATCAGCCGTGGATGCTCAAGAGCCTGACCATCGTCAACAGCGCGCCCGAGGTCAAGGTGCGCAGCCGCGACGATTACTGGCAGTGGTTCAAGCGCTGGAGCCTGATGCGCCTGCTCAGTCTCGCCACCATCGGCAAGGCCCTTGGCGCCAAGCTGTTCCCCAAACCGGAGCAGGCCGATTTGCGTCAGAAGATGGCCGAACGCTGGGCAAAAAACGACAAACGTGCTTATCTCGCCAGCTTCGATGCGATTGTTGGCTGGGGGGTTCAGGAACGACTTTCCCGGGTCACCTGTCCAACCCTCGTCGTCAGCGCCGACCGGGACTACACCCCCGTTTCGCTGAAAGAAACCTATGTCAGACTGCTGCCCGATGCGCGGCTGGTGGTGATCGCCGATTCGCGCCACGCCACCCCGCTCGATCAGCCCGAACGCTTCAATCAAACGCTGCTGGAGTTCCTTGCCACAGCCGATAATCACCCTCAGGATCACTGACCCATGCTGAAAAAACTCGCCCTCGCCGCCGGCACCGTGCTGTTCGCTGCCAACCTGATGGCTGCCACGCCGGCAAAAGCGCCGCACGTGCTGCTGGACACCACCAACGGCCAGATCGAAATCGAACTGGACCCGGTCAAGGCGCCGATCAGTACCAAGAACTTCCTTGAATACGTCGACAGCGGTTTCTACACCAACACCATTTTCCACCGCGTGATCCCGGGCTTCATGGCCCAGGGCGGCGGCTTCACCCAGCAGATGCAGCAAAAAGACACCAAGGCCCCGATCAAGAACGAAGCCAGCAACGGTCTGCATAACGTTCGTGGCACTTTGTCGATGGCCCGTACTTCCAACCCGGATTCGGCCACCAGCCAGTTCTTCATCAACGTGGCCGACAACGCTTTCCTCGATCCGGGCCGTGACGCCGGTTACGCGGTGTTCGCCAAAGTGGTCAAGGGCATGGACGTGGTCGACATCATCGTCAACTCCCAGACCACTACCAAACAGGGCATGCAAAACGTGCCGGTCGACCCTGTGATCATCAAGTCGGCCAAGCGCATCGACTAAGCTTTACAGGGCATATCGAGCGGCGCTGACCTGATGTCACGCCGCTCACACTGATAAAAGGAGAGCCCGTGCTCCGGGCGGTTATCTGATGCTCTATCGCCGTTTCGAACAACTGATCGACATATTCCGCGACGCCCCGACGGCGTCTCCGCCGGACCGCGTTCTGCCCTTCTATACCTATTACCTGAAGCAGGTCTGGCCGAGCTTCGCCGCCCTGCTGATCGTCGGCCTGTTCGGTGCCTTGATCGAAGTGGCGCTGTTCAGTTACCTGAGCCGCATCATCGACCTCGCCCAGGGCACGCCGAACGCAGACTTCTTCAAAGTGCACGGCGCCGAACTGGCGTGGATGGCCGTCGTGGCATTGCTGCTGCGCCCCCTCTTCCTGGCCCTGCACGACATGCTGGTGCACCAGACCCTGAGCCCGAGCATGACCAGCATGATTCGCTGGCAGAACCACAGTTACGTGCTCAAGCAGAGCCTGAATTTCTTCCAGAACGACTTCGCCGGGCGCATTGCCCAGCGCATCATGCAGACCGGCAACTCACTGCGCGATTCCGCCGTGCAAGCGGTGGATGCGTTGTGGCATGTGCTGATCTACGCGATCAGTTCGCTGGTGCTGTTCGCCGAGGCCGACTGGCGCCTGATGATCCCGCTGCTGACGTGGATCGCGGCCTACGTTGGCGCGCTCTATTACTTCGTGCCACGGGTCAAGGACCGCTCGGTGGAAGCCTCCGATGCGCGCTCGAAGCTGATGGGCCGGATCGTCGATGGCTACACCAACATCGCCACCCTGAAGCTGTTCGCCCACACCAACTTCGAACAGCATTACGCCCGTGAGGCAATCCAGGAACAGACCGAAAAAGCCCAACTGGCCGGCCGCGTAGTCACCAGCATGGACGTGGCGATCACCACCATGAACGGCCTGCTGATCGTCGGCACCACCGCGCTGGCCCTGTGGCTGTGGACGCAGTCGCTGATCAGCGTCGGCGCGATCGCCCTGGCCACCGGCCTTGTCATCCGCATCGTCAACATGTCCGGCTGGATCATGTGGGTGGTCACCGGCATTTTCGAAAACATCGGCATGGTCCAGGACGGTCTGCAGACCATCTCGCAACCGGTCAGCGTCACCGACCGGGAGCAGGCCAAACCGCTGGCCGTGGCCCGTGGTGAAGTGCGTTTCGAGCACGTGGATTTTCACTACGGCAAGAAGAAAGGCATCATCGGCGACCTCAACCTGACCATCAAACCGGGCGAAAAAATTGGTCTGATCGGCCCGTCCGGCGCCGGCAAATCGACGCTGGTCAACCTGCTGCTGCGTCTGTACGACGTCGAGGGTGGGCGGATCCTGATCGACGGCCAGAACATCGCCGAAGTCGGCCAGGAAAGTCTGCGCGCGCGGATCGGCATGATCACCCAGGACACTTCGCTGCTGCACCGTTCGATCCGAGATAACTTGCTTTACGGCAAGCCTGACGCTACCGACGCCGAACTCTGGGAAGCGGTGCGCAAGGCCCGTGCCGATGAGTTCATTCCGCTGCTGTCGGACGCCGAGGGGCGCACCGGATTTGATGCGCATGTCGGCGAACGCGGGGTGAAACTGTCCGGTGGCCAGCGTCAGCGGATCGCCATTGCGCGGGTACTGCTCAAGGACGCACCGATCCTGATCATGGACGAAGCGACCTCGGCGCTGGACTCGGAAGTCGAAGCGGCGATTCAGGAAAGCCTGGAAACCCTGATGCAGGGCAAGACCGTGATCGCCATCGCTCACCGCCTCTCGACCATTGCCCGCATGGACCGGCTGGTGGTGCTGGAGAACGGCAAGATCGCCGAAAGCGGCAACCATGCCGAACTGCTGGCCCATGGCGGATTGTATGCGCGGCTGTGGGCGCACCAGACCGGAGGGTTTGTCGGCATCGATTGAACCGCGCTACTGATCGTTCCCACGCTCCGCGTGGGAATGCAGCCCATGACGCTCTGCGTCACTGGACGCGGAGCGTCCCCTGAGGCGTTCCCACGCAGAGCGTGGGAACGATCAACAGGAAGAAAAAAAACCGCCAGAGCCCTTTAGCCACGGGCTCTGGCGGTTTTTTATCGCCTGCTGGAAATCCACAAAATCCCTGCTGTACTGTGCCAAGGCTCCGGAACGGAACCTGTCGTAAGTCTGCAGGGACGCACCACTCGATGCAGTCTCGATAGCACGTCTATCAAGGACTCTCTCATGTCTCTGTTCAAACGTTCAGTCACTGAGTTGCTGGGTACGTTCTGGCTGGTTTTGGGCGGTTGCGGCAGTGCGGTCATCGCCGCGTCTTCACCTTTGGGTATCGGCGTGCTGGGGGTGGCCCTGGCGTTTGGTCTGACGGTGCTGACCATGGCGTTTGCCATCGGCCACATCAGCGGCTGTCACCTCAACCCGGCCGTGTCGGTCGGTCTGGTCGTCGGCGGTCGGTTCCCGGCCAAGGAACTGCCTGCCTACGTCATCGCCCAGGTAATCGGCGGGATTCTGGCAGCGGCACTGCTCTACCACATCGCCAGCGGCAAGGAAGGCTTCGACATCGCTGCCGGCCTGGCCTCAAACGGTTATGGCGAGCACTCGCCGGGCAAATACTCGATGGCTTCCGGCTTCGTCACCGAGCTGGTGATGACCGCCATGTTCGTGGTGATCATCCTCGGCGCCACCGACAAACGCGCCCCGGCAGGGCTGGCACCGATCGCCATCGGCCTGGCCCTGACGCTGATCCACCTGATCTCGATCCCGGTGACCAACACCTCAGTCAACCCGGCCCGCAGCACCGGCCCGGCGCTGATGGTCGGCGGCTGGGCCATCGCGCAGTTGTGGATGTTCTGGGTCGCGCCGCTGCTCGGTGCGGTGGTCGGCGGCGTGCTCTATCGCTGGCTGGGCAAGGAAGACAGCTGAGGGTGCCGGCGAGGATCAGGCTTGCCGATACGGCAAGGCGCTCCTCGCCTCTTCGGCATAGGCCAGGACACCGGCGCGCTCCTGGTGCAGGAAGTCTTTGACCGCGGCTTTCAAACCGGGATGACGCAGGTAATGCCAGGAATGGGTGATTACCGGTTCGAAGCCGCGAATCAGTTTGTGCTCCCCTTGGGCACCGGCATCGAAACGTTGAAATCCATTGGCAATCGCATAGTCCATGCCCTGATAGAAACAAGTCTCGAAGTGCAGCCGGTCGAACTCGGCCAGGCATCCCCAATAGCGTCCGTAAAAACTGTCGCCGCCCACCAGGCTGAACGCCATCGCCACCGGCCGTGAGCCCTGCCGTGCCAGGACCACGCGGATCGATTCCGGCATGCGCTCGGCCAGCAGGCTGAAGAATTCCCGGGTCAGGTACGGTGCCTGCCGGCGTACCGCGTAGGTGTTGGCGTAACAGGCGTAGACAAAATCCCACTGCGCCTCGTCCAGCTCGCGGCCTTCCAGCCATTCGAACTCGAAGCCCTGCCCCGCCACTTGCTCGCGCTCCTTGCGCATCTGTTTGCGCTTGCGCGAGGCAAGTACGTCGAGGAAATCCTGAAAGTCGCGGTAGCCGCGATTCTGCCAGTGGTACTGACAGCCGATGCGTTGCAGCCAGCCCGGCTGCTCCGCCATGGCGGCATCGGTAAACGCGTCGGTGAAGTTGATGTGGGCGCTGGAGAGCTCTTCGATTTCCAGATACCCCGGCAGGCTCTTGAGCAGTTCGAATCCGTCTTCGACATTCGCTGCCAGCAACCGAGGGCCGCTGACCGGACTGAACGGCACCGCGCTCAAAAACTTGGGGTAGTAATCGATTCCGGCCCGGGCGCAGGCATCGGCCCAGCCATGATCGAACACGTATTCGCCGTAGGAATGCCACTTGCGATATCCGGGCAATGCGGCGATTACGCGCCCCGCTTCGACGTGCAGCAAATGCTCCGCTTGCCAGCCGGTGTGCGGGCCGACACTGCCGCTGTCCTCCAGCGAAGCCAGGAAGGCGTGGCGCAGAAACGGCTGGTTTTGCGGGACCAGAACATCCCAGTCGGACGCTGGAATTTCCGACAGTTTGTGCAGACGTTGCAGCGGCATTTTCCTCTCCACTTTCGGGCGTGAACGCCCGACGAGTATCGCTGATCGGCCCGGCGTTGCCCACGCCAGAATGCGCGACAGCGCTCTAGATCAATAGTTCACGGCAGTTTTGTATCGTCATCAACCTGCCATCATCGTGCCACTGCTCTGTCATAAACCATCGCGATACTGGCGCCTGTTTTTAGAGCGCCGGGTTCTACCCCGGACACTGTTTTCCGACCGTCAAACCGTCGGTTGTGCCCAGGATGGTTCAGCCATCCCCTTCATCTTCGGAGATTGCTATGCGTCTTGCTTCCACAAAAACTGCGGCGGCCCTGTGCGGTGGCCTGTTGCTGGCCATGAGTGTTCCGGCCAGTGCCGCAGTCGACGCCAAACTGCTCGACATGCTCAAGGCTAACGGTTCGATTTCCCAGGCGCAGTACGTTGAACTGCAAACTGAACTGGCCAAGGATCAGAAGGCCCAGCAAATCGCGCAGCAGGCGCAGCAAGAGACCAACGAGCAAATCGCGGCGACCGCGAAGAAAACCAACGAGCTCAGCAGTTTCGACCAGAAACTGGCCTGGGCCGCCAAAACCCAGTTCAAGGGCGACGTGCGTATCCGTCAGGAAACCATCAAGATCGACGGCGAACCGAACAACGGCGGCCGCGACAAGGATCGCCAGCGCATCCGTGCCCGTCTGGGTGCGTACACCGAGATCAACCCGCAAGTCGACACCGGCATCCGTATCGCCACCGGCGGCGGCGACGACGCCCGTTCGACCAACCAGGACCAGGACAACTACTTCGACAAGAAGCAGATCTGGCTCGACCTGGGCTACATCGACTACCACCCGGACCAGATCAAGAACCTGCACATTATCGGCGGCAAGATGCTGCAACCGTGGGTGAGCATGGGCGACGTCATCTGGGACAGCGACATCAACCCGGAAGGTCTGGCCGTTACCTACAAGTATCCATTGGGCAGCAGCGTCGAACTGTTCGGCAGCCTGGGTAACTACAACCTCAAGGACAACGTCGACGGCGACGGCGTGCAGTTCCGTCACGACCTGCGCCTGACCGCCGGCCAGCTGGGCAGCCGCTTCACCATCACCGACAACCTGAAACTGACCCTGGGCGGCAGCGTCTACGCCTACCAGAACGACGAAGACAGCCGTTGCACCGGCACCTCCACGCCGTGCGCCCTGGCCGTCAACGGCAACTCGGCAAACAACGAATTCCGTCTGTACGAAGGCTTCAGCCAGGTCGATATCGGCGGCCTGCCAATGCCGCTGTCGTTCTACGGTCAGTACGTGAAGAACAACGATGCAGTGACCGATCAGGACACCGCCTGGCTGGTGGGTGCCAAGTCGAAAGTCTTCGGTCTGAACCTCGACTACAACTATCGTGACGTGCAGCGCAACGCGGTGGTCGGCGCCTTCACCGATTCGGACTTCGCCAACGGCACCACCGGTTCCCGTGGCCACAAGTTCAAGGTCGGTTACGACATCGACAAGAACTTCGCCATCGGTGCGACTTACTTCCTGACCAAGGCCGACTTCTCCAGCCGTACCCAGCGTGATGCAGACACCAACACCCTGCAGCTGGATGCGGAAGCGAAGTTCTAAGCAACCCGGCAACAGACTTCAAACGATGGATTGGACATCCGGCTCCATCGTTTGAAGAGGCTTCAACAGACTGGCGCGGCCGCAGCGATCCCCATCATCCGTTCGCTGCGGCCGCGCCAGTCTGTGTTTTCAGGATCGATCCTTGCGCCGCAGCTGTGCCAACTGCTCGGCCAACGCGTCCACGCCCTCTTCAGGCTTTTGCGGCATCGCCCGCAACGTCGCCTGCATCAAACGCATCTGGCGAATGAAACGCCGGCAATTGCGGCAGAACATCAGGTGATGACGCACCATCAGTTTCTCGCGAAAGCTCAACTGGCCATCGAGATAATCGCTGGATCGCGCCACTTGCTCCTTGCAGGTCAACATTCTCCCGTCTCCTCAAAATGCTCCACGGTCGCGAAGACCTTCAAACGTGCCCGATGCAGCAGCACGCGGACATTGGAGAGCGAGATCTCCAGAAGATTACAGATCTCCTCCAGCTCCAGACCCTGGCGCTCGCGCAGCAACAGAACGCTGCTTTGCAGTTCCGACAGGCTCAACAACGTGTGTTCGAGGCATTCACGCAGCTCGCCTTCTGTCAGCAACGCTTCGGGCGTGTCCTGGTGCCAGGCGAAGGGTGCGACCAGCCAGTGGCCGTCGCCGGGAGAAAAACGATCGTCGTCGATGGTGCCGTGCGGTGACGGCAGATCATCCAGCAACACTTCGCGACGATTGAGTTTATAGCGGCTCTTGGCCGAGTTGGCGGTGATGGTCAGCAGCCAGGTCTTGAGACTGGAGCGCCCCTCGAAACGGCCGATATTGCGCACCACCGACAGCCAGGCATCCTGCACCACTTCCTCGACATTGCGCTGACCGACAATCGCGTAGGCCACCGCGCGCATGGGGCTTTGATAGGTGCTGACCAGTTCCTTGAAGGCTTTCTGTTCGCCTGCCAACAACCGTTCGAGCAGTTGTGTGTCGTCAACCGCCATCCATCAATCCCCTTTTCCTGACTCCGAAAATGATAGCGGCAGGATCTCTCCTGCCGCCAGTTTCGAAAATTACAGCGTTCGCGCCGATTCGGATGTAGGAAACGTCAGCGCGATTAAGAGGAAATGAACTGGCTCTTAGCGTTTACGCAGAATCACGCTACCAATCGAGTAACCGGCACCGAACGAACTCAACACCGCCAGCGAACCGGCTGCCAGATCGTCCTGATACTTGTGGAACGCGATCACGGAACCGGCGGAGCTGGTGTTGGCGTAGGTGTCGAGAATCACCGGGGCTTCTTCTTCGGTGGCTTCGCGGCCCAGCAGCTTGCGCACGATCAGGTGGTTCATGCTCAGGTTGGCCTGGTGCAGCCAGAAGCGCTTCACGTCGCCGACGTTGAGCTTGTTCTCTTCCAGATGTTCGCCGATCAGCTCGGCGACCATTGGGCAGACATCCTTGAACACCTTGCGGCCTTCCTGCACGAACAGTTTGTCGCGGGCGCCGATGCCCTCTTCCGCTGCGCGGTTGAGGAAGCCGAAGTTGTTGCGGATGTTGTTGGAGAACTTGGTCAGCAGTTTGGTGCTGACCACGTCGAACTGGTGCTTCGACGTCGCCGTATCGGCACGCTCGATGATCACCGCAGTAGCCGCGTCACCGAAAATGAAGTGGCTGTCACGGTCACGGAAGTTCAAGTGACCGGTGCAGACTTCCGGGTTGACCATCAGGATCGCCCGGGCCTGGCCCAGTTGCACGGTGTTGGCCGCTTGCTGGATGCCGAAGGTCGCCGACGAGCAGGCAACGTTCATGTCGAAACCGAAACCCTGGATGCCCAGTGCTTCCTGGACTTCGATGGCGATGGCCGGATAGGCGCGCTGCAGGTTGGAGCAGGCGACGATCACGCCGTCGATATCGGCGGCAGTCTTGCCGGCACGCTGCAGGGCTTGTTCGGCAGCACCGATGGCCATCTGGCAGAGCACCGACCATTCGTCGTTGGAACGCTCTGGCAGACGTGGTGCCATGCGTTGCGGATCGAGGATGCCGTCCTTGTCCATGACAAAGCGGCTCTTGATGCCGGAGGCTTTTTCGATGAACGCGGCGCTGGACTCGGTCAGGGCCTGCACTTCGCCGCTGGCGATGGCTTCGGCGTTGTCCGCATTGAACTGGGCGACGTAGGTATTGAAAGACTGCACCAGCTCTTCGTTGGAGATGCTGTTGGCCGGGGTGTACAGGCCGGTGCCGCTGATGACGACGTTATGCATGGTCGTTTCTCTAATCTGTTCAGGCAGAAAGTGCTGGCACCGACGTGCCAACACGCAAAGGGTCCATTCCCGTATAAGGGACGCAAAAACCTGGCATCGCTTTATTCCGTTGCGCGGCCCGGCAAAGGCTCTGGGACGCGAAAACGGCATTTATGGTGGCGAAGTTTGCCATAACCGTGGCCATTTGGCGTCTTTCTCAAGATCGACGCGCAATGATCGTTCCCACGCTCCTGCGTGGGAATGCAGCCCGTGACGCTCTGCGTCACTGGACGCGGAGCGTCCCCGGAGGCATTCCCACGCGGAGCGTGGGAACGATCAGCGTCACTGTTCTACCTGGCTCCACTGTTTGTTCAGGCGCTTGTCGGAGATCGGCACTTTCGTCCCCAACTGTTGGGCGAACAGCGAAACCCGATACTCCTCCAGCCACCAGCGATACAGCTCGAGCTGCGGATCGCGTTTGCCTTCCTGGGCATGTTTGGCGGCGCGGGTCTGGTATTGCGTCCAGAGCCCGGCGAGTTCGCCGCTCCACACCCGATCCTTCTGCACCTGCGCGCCCAGCTTCTCGAAACGCTGCTCGACGGCCTTCAGATAGCGCGGCAACTCCTTGAGCCAGAGCATCGGCGTTTCCCGCACGAAGCCCGGATACACCAGATGACTGAGCTGCTGCTTGATGTCGTTGAGCGCCACCGCCTGAGCCAGGTCGATCTTGCCCTTGAAGCGCTTTTGCAGACCGTGCCAGAGCTTGAGGATTTCCAGCGTCAGACGTGCCACGCGCTCGGCGTGCTCGGTCCAGCTGCCACGCTTGCGCTCGGCCAGTGCCGCCAGACCTGCGCCGTCACGCGGCAACGGGTCTTCGCCCTCGAGAATGCAGCTGTCGAGGCTGGCCAGCAGAATGTCTTCCACCAGCGCATCGACGCGACCCAGTTCGCGGTACAGCAACCCCATTTCGGTCAGGCCCGGCAACTTGCCGCGCAGGAACTTCGCCGGTTCGGCCAGTTGCTGCATCAGCAGGCGTTGCAAGGCGCGGCGGTGCTGAAATTCGGCTTCGGCCGGGGTCGAGAAGCGCCCTTCCTTGACCGTACCGCCCTCTTCCACCAGCGCCGGATAGACCGTCATCGACAGCCCGGCGATCTTCTGCTGCGTCTTTTCCGCCACCGGCGCGAAGACCTTGGCCTCCACCGGCTGCTGGCTTTTCGCGCTCTGCGGCACGGCCAAAGCAGCCTGGCTGGCTTCGGCGAAACGTGCGGTCAGCTCGGCCAGATCCCGTCCTTCGCCAAGGAACTTGCCCTGGCCGTCGACGATTTCCAGGTTCATCCGCAGGTGGCTTTCAACCTGCTGCGCCGCTTCGGCCCAGGCTTCATCGCTGACCCGCGCACCGGTCATGCGCAGCAGTTCACGGCCCAACGCTTGCGGTAACGAACCTTCGGCAAAGGTCATGCGTTGCAGCGCGGCCTTGATGAAGTCCGGCACCGGCACGAAGTTCTTGCGCAGGGCCTTGGGCAGGTTGCGCACCAGCGCAATGCACTTGGCCTCGATCAGCCCCGGCACCAGCCACTCCAGGCGCTCCGGCGGCAGCATCGGCAACAGCGGCGCCGGCACTCGCAGGGTCACGCCGTCGCGCGGGTGATTCGGTTCGAAGTGGTAACTCAGGGCCAGTTCCAGATCGCCGATGTGCAGCGTGTCCGGGTAATGCTGCGCGGTGACTTCGCTGGCTTCGCGGGCCAGTACGTCTTCCTCGCGCATGATCAGCAGCTGCGGGTCTTTCTGGCTGTTGACGCGATACCAGCTGTCGAAGGTCGCGGTCTGGTGGATCTCCGCCGGCAGCCGCGCGTCGTAGAACGCGTAGAGGGTTTCCTCGTCGGCCAGAATGTCCCGGCGACGGGCCTTGGCTTCCAGTTCGTCGAGCTGTTCGAGCAATTGCTTGTTGGCCGTCAGGCACTTGGCCCGGGACTGAATTTCGCCACGCACCAGGCCTTCGCGGATGAACAGTTCACGCGAGACCACCGGATCTACCGGGCCGTAGTGCACCGGTCGACGGCCGACCACGATCAGGCCGAACAGGGTGATCTGTTCGAACGCGACGACCTGGCCGCGCTTCTTCTCCCAGTGCGGTTCGAAGTGGTTCTTCTTGATCAGGTGCCCGGCCAGCGGTTCGATCCAGTCGGCGTCGATCTTCGCCACCATCCGCGCGTAGAGCTTGGTGGTTTCCACCAGTTCGGCGGTCATCACCCACTGCGGGCGTTTCTTGCCGATACCCGACGACGGGTGAATCCAGAACCGCCGCTGACGGGCGCCAAGATAGTCGCCGTCCTCGGTTTTCTGGCCGATCTGGCTGAGCAGGCCGACCAGCACCGCTTTGTGCAGCGTCGGATAATCCGCCGGTTCTTTGTTCAGGCTCAGCTGCAAGTCGCGGCAGATCAGGCTCAACTGACGGTGGGAATCACGCCACTCGCGCAGACGCAGATAGTTGAGGAAATTCTTGCGGCACCAGTTGCGCAGCGGGCTCGCCGTCAGCGCCTGGCGCTGCTCTTCAAAACCGCGCCACAGATTGACCAGCCCGGCGAAGTCGGAGTCAGCGTCCTTCCATTGGGCGTGCGCCTGGTCAGCGGCTTGCTGACGCTCCGGCGGACGCTCGCGCGGGTCCTGAATCGACATGGCGCTGGCGACGATCAGCACTTCCTGCAGGCTGCCGAGTTTCGCCGCTTCAAGCAGCATGCGGCCCATACGCGGGTCCACCGGCAGACGCGCCAGCTGACGGCCGAGCGGGGTTAGCTGACTGTTGCGATCCACCGCCGAGAGTTCTTGCAGCAGGTTGAAACCGTCGCTGATCGCCTTGCCGTCCGGCGGCTCGATGAACGGGAAATCGGTGATCTCGCCGAGGCGCAGATGGAGCATCTGCAGGATTACCGCCGCAAGGTTGGTGCGCAGGATTTCCGGATCGGTGAATTCCGGGCGACCGAGGAAATCCTCTTCGCTGTACAAGCGCACGCAGATACCCGGCTCGACCCGGCCGCAGCGACCTTTACGCTGGTTGGCGCTGGCCTGGGAAATCGCTTCGATCGGCAACCGCTGGACCTTGGCGCGGTAGCTGTAGCGGCTGATGCGCGCAGTGCCGCTGTCGATCACGTAACGGATGCCCGGCACGGTCAGCGAGGTTTCGGCGACGTTGGTCGCCAGCACCACACGACGGCCCGGATGCGACTGGAAAATCCGCTGCTGCTCGGCCGGCGACAGGCGCGCGTACAACGGCAGGATCTCGGTGTGTTTGAGCTGGGCCTTGCGCAGCATGTCGGCGGCGTCGCGGATCTCGCGCTCGCCCGGCAGGAACACCAGCACATCGCCGGGGCTGCGGCGTTCGCTACGCTCGTACGCGGCGATTTCATCGAGGGTGGCGAGGATCGCCTGATCGACGGTCAGGTCGTCCTCGACGCGGTTGCCCTCTTCGTCCTGCTCAAGCGTCAGCGGGCGATACCAGGTTTCCACCGGAAAGGTACGCCCGGACACTTCGACAATCGGCGCGTCATCGAAATGCTTGGAGAAACGCTCCAGATCGATGGTCGCCGAAGTAATGATGACTTTCAGGTCCGGACGACGCGGCAGCAGGGTTTTCAGGTAACCGAGCAGGAAATCGATGTTGAGGCTGCGCTCGTGGGCTTCGTCGACGATGATCGTGTCGTAGCGTTCGAGGTAGCGGTCGTTCTGGGTTTCCGCCAGCAGGATACCGTCGGTCATCAGTTTGATCAGGGTGTTCGAATCGCTCTGATCCTCGAACCGCACCTGATAACCGACCAGCGCGCCCAGCGGCGTGCCGAGTTCTTCGGCAACCCGACTGGCCACGCTGCGCGCTGCGATCCGACGAGGCTGGGTGTGGCCAATCAGACCATGCTGGCCGCGACCGATCTCCAGGCAGATTTTCGGCAACTGAGTGGTTTTACCCGAGCCGGTTTCGCCGGCGATGATCAGCACCTGGTGCTTTTCCAGGGCCTTTTTGATTTCGTCACGCTTGGCCGCAATCGGCAGGCTGTCGTCGTAACGGATCACCGGCAGGCTGGCCTTGCGCGCCAGCACCTGATCGCAGGACGCCTGCATGCGCGCCACCCACTGGGCCAGCTTGGCCTCGTCGGGTTTCTTGCGCAGCTCAAGCAACTGCCGCCGCAGCCGGTGGCGGTCAGCGAGCATGGCGTGATCGAGGTTTTTCAGCAGTTTGTCGATGGAGGGCGATTCGTCGGTCATCGGGTACGCAATTCGGTCGTCTAGTGGCGCAAGGACGCGATTGTCGCAGATTTTACGACCGCTGCGCGGCCGATCGCGAGCAGGCTCGCTCCCACCCTGAATCTCCAGCGGCCATAAAACCGCTGCACAGCGCGATCAAATGTGGGAGCGAGCCTGCTCGCGATGAATTGCGCAGCAATTCCAGAAAGTCACTCGTTATCGAGGCCCTTTCGCCGATACGGAAAGACGTCGATGACTTTCCCCGCCCGAATCGCCTCCTGTAACCCCTTCCAGTAATCAGCGTTATACAACTCGCCATGCAACTGATCGAACAGTTTGCGCTGCGCCGAATCGGCAAACAGAAACGGCGGAAACTCCTCGGGAAACACGTCCAGCGGCCCGATCGAATACCAAGGTTCGGAGGCCATTTCGTCCTCCGGAGTACGCGGTGCCGGAATGTGGCGGAAATTCGCTTCAGTGAGGAAGCAGATCTCGTCGTAATCGTAGAACACCACCCGGCCATGGCGGGTGACGCCAAAGTTCTTCAGCAGCATATCGCCGGGAAAGATGTTGGCCGCCGCCAGTTGCTTGATCGCCAGCCCGTAATCCTCCAGCGCCTCGCGCACCTGGGCTTCGTTAGCGTTATCCAGATAGAGGTTGAGCGGCGTCATCCGCCGTTCGGTCCAGCAGTGGCGGATCAACACCGTTTCGCCTTCCAGCGACACCGTAGACGGCGCAACTTCCAGCAATTCCGCCAGACATGCCGGCTCGAACTTGCTCAGGGGAAAACGGAAGTCGGCGAATTCCTGGGTATCGGCCATGCGTCCGACGCGGTCGACGCTTTTCACCAATCGATACTTCTCGATCACCGTGGCGCGGTCGACGTTTTTCGACGGGGAGAATCGATCCTTGATGATCTTGAACACGGTGTTGAAGCCCGGCAGCGTGAACACGCTCATGACCATGCCGCGTACGCCCGGCGCCATGATGAACTGGTCGTCGGTGTTGGCCAGATGATTGATCAGGGCGCGGTAGAACTCGGATTTGCCGTGCTTGTAGAAACCGATTGAGGTGTACAGCTCGGCGATGTGCTTGCCCGGCAAAATGCGTTTGAGAAAGCCGATGAATTCCGCCGGCACCGGCACATCCACCATGAAATACGAACGGGTGAACGAGAAGATGATCGACACATCGGCTTCGTCGGTGATCAGCGCATCGATCTGAATCCCCCGCCCTTCACGGTGCAGCAGCGGAATCACCAGCGGCCATTGATCGTCGTTGGTGTAGATGCGCCCGACCAGGTACGCGCCCTTGTTGCGATACAGCACCGAGGAAAACAGCTCGACGCTCAGTTCAGGGTCTTTGCACACCCAGTCCGGCAGGTTCTCGCGCAGCTGCGCTTCCAGGCGATGCAAGTCACCGGGCAGATCGGCGTAGGCCTCGTTGAACCGGTAATCGGCAAAGATGCTCGCGAGCATGCCCGAGATCTGCCCTTGCGGTTTATAGGTGCGGGTTTGCGCGGCCCGGGCCCGACGCAGGCTCGGCCGGGTGGTGTGGATGAACATGCAGCCGTCGCTGATCAGGTCGTGGCTGAACAGGCCGCAGAAAATCGAGTTGTACCAGGTCTCGGACAGCTCATCGTCAAAGCGCAGGTCGATGATGCTGATGTAGGCGCTTTTCACCAGCGGCCAACAGGTGACGTCCATCAAGGTGTCCGGCTCGAAATACTCGCGCAGCCGGGCAACGGTTTCACCGACCTTTTCTTCGTAGAGGTTGATCCGCGCCGCCGACGCGGTTTGCGTGTCCTGCCAGCGGGCCTGCTCGAAGCGCTCCCGGGCGCCGTCGGTGATCCGCCGGAAATGCTCGCGGTAATCGTCAAAGCCATCGAGGATCAGGCGGGCGATGTCGGTGGCTGGCCATTGCTGCGGCATAGATGAGACCTCTGCGGGAATTGGAGAATCTGTGCTCGAAGGCCTGAGCTTAGCCACGGAAGCGGGCGCAGGAGAAGCGCAATTTCTGCCAAATCCTCTTGCGGCTTGTACAGCGACACAGTTTTTATCAAATTTTTTTTAATCGACCGTTCGGTCAATAAACGTCCACTTCGGTTCTCCCCACCACTGGGCGCCAGCCCGCGTTTTCTGTGGGTTTCGGATCCAATTCAGCGGCGACATCTCTAGCCTGCGCTTTTGCCCGAGTTGTTCATGCCTGTCCATTCCCGTCAGCGACTGGTCTTACCAAGATAGTGGCACTTTGATATACAGCCCGCCATCACCCGCCTCACAACAAGATCCTCGGCTCACGAGGACGACCTCTCCCCAAACGCCCAAGGAGCACATTGATGTCTATCCGGAATCTGCGCATCGGTTTGCGCGCCAGTTTGTGTTTTGCCGTTCTGGCCAGTCTGCTGGTGGTGGTCGGCCTGTTCGGTCTGGGCCAGATGAAAACCCTGCGCGAGAGCGCGGCGGTGATCGAGGAATCGTGGATGCCCAGCATCGAAAGCATCCATGACGCGGCGGCAAACATCGCCAGCATCCGCCTCGAGTCCCTGCGCCTGATCACCAGTACTCAGGCTGCCGTTCGCGAGCGCAGCAAAGGCCTTCTCACCGCGCAACGCCAGGAATTGCTCAAGCGCCTCGACGATCACAAGGCCCTGATTGCCAACGATCAGGAACGGGCAATGCTGGAAGGCCTGAGTTCCGACACCGCCAAGTACCTGAGCATCCTCGACCAGATCATCAAACAGATCGACGCCGGACAAAACGACCAAGCCTACGCACGCCTGACCAACGAACTGGCGCCCCAGGGCACGGTGCTCGACAAAACCCTGGAGCAAATGATCAGCCTCAATCAGCAAGGCGCGGATGTCGCGGCCAAGTCCGCGGCGGCGATGTACCAGCAGGCGCTGTGGATCGTCGCCACGATCATCGTCATCGCCCTGATTGCCACGTTGTTGCTGGCCTGGTTGCTGACCCGCAGCATCACCGCGCCGATCAATCAGGCGCTGAATGTGGCACGGCGGATCGCTTCGGGAGACCTCAGCGGTCGCATCGACAGCGACGGCAAGGACGAAGCGGCGCAGTTGCTCACGGCGCTGTCCGAGATGCAGGGCAATCTGCGCTCGACCATTCGTGGCATCAGCGAGTCGGCCCAGCAACTGGCCTCCGCTGCCGAGGAAATGAGCTCGGTTATGGAGCAGAGCACCCGCGGCCTGCAACAGCAGAATGACCAGATCGAGCAGGCTGCCACGGCGGTCACCGAAATGAGCACGGCGGTCGATGAAGTGGCCGCCAATGCGGTGTCCAGCGCCGAAGCCTCCGAAGCCTCGAACGAGGACAGCAAGCACGGGCATGTGCAGGTCAGCGAGACCATCAGTTCGATTCAGGAGCTGGTCAGTGCGGTGCTCGGCGCGTCCGAACAGGCCGAGGGCCTTGCGACCCAGGCCCAGGACATCAGCAAGGTGCTGGAAGTGATTCGCGGCATCGCCGGGCAGACCAACCTGCTCGCCCTGAACGCTGCGATTGAAGCCGCGCGCGCCGGTGAGGCCGGGCGTGGGTTTGCAGTGGTTGCCGACGAAGTCCGCTCGCTGGCCCAGCGCACACAGAACTCCACCGAAGAAATCGAGCTGATGATCAGCAGCATCCAGCAAGGCACCGGTGCCACCGTCGACGCGTTGCAAAGCAGTGCCGAACAGGCCAGCCATACCCTGCGTCGGGCCAACAGCGCCGGCCATGCACTGGAGAAAATCACCGCATCGATTTCGCAGATCAACCAGCGCAACCTGGTGATCGCCAGCGCCGCCGAACAGCAAGCGCTGGTGGCCCGGGAAGTCGATGAAAATCTGGTGACTATCCGTGACCTGTCGACCCAGACCGCTGCCGGTGCCACCCAGACGTCTGCCGCCAGTCAGGAACTGTCGCGGCTGGCAGTCGACCTGAACGGGCTGGTGACGCGCTTCGTGATCTGATCAGACAATTAAATGCCCGATTAGCGGTTGCCATCGCCGGGGCCCTCGGCAACACTCTCGTCCCGATCAAGGAAGGAGTGGCCCGTGAGCCCTGTCGATATTTTCCGCATGTTGTCGCTGGCTGCCATCTGGGGCGCGAGCTTCCTGTTCATGCGCATCATCGCTCCCGCGATCGGTACGGTTCCGACCGGGTTCTTCCGCGTTTCGATTGCCGCCGTCGGCCTGCTGGTGATCCTCGGGCTGATGCGCATCAGCTGGGATTTCAAAGGCAAGCTCAAGACCGTGATGATGCTCGGTGTGATCAACTCCGGCGTGCCGGCGACGCTGTATTCGGTCGCCGCCCAGGTGTTACCCGCCGGTTATTCGGCAATCTTCAACGCCACCACCCCGTTGATGGGCGTGTTGATCGGCGGTTTGTTCTTCAGTGAAAAACTCACGCTGGCCAAACTGGCCGGGGTGTTCCTCGGCCTGCTCGGGGTGGGCGTGCTGACTCGCGCCGGGCCGGTCGCGTTCGATCTGCAGCTGCTGATGGGCGCGGTTGCCTGTCTGCTCGCAACCACCTGCTACGGCTTCGCCGGGTTCCTCGCCCGACGCTGGCTGGATCAGGCCGGCGGGCTCGACAGCCGTCTGTCGGCGCTGGGGAGCATGCTCGGAGCGACCCTGTTTCTGTTGCCGCTGTTCGGTTACAGCGTCATCACTGCGCCGCCGGTGAGCTGGGGCGGCTGGAGTGTCTGGTTGTCGCTGCTGGGCCTGGGTCTGGGCTGCACCGCGTTTGCCTACATCATTTACTTCCGCCTGCTGAGCTCCATCGGGCCGGTGAAGTCGATGACGGTGACCTTCATGATTCCGCCGTTCGGCGTGTTGTGGGGGGCGCTGTTTCTCGATGAGCCGCTGTCGATGGCCCACGTGTATGGCGGGGTGTTGATCGCCATTGCGCTGTGGCTGGTGCTGAAACCGGCGGCGGTGAAACCGGCAGAAATCGCCACTCGCTGATTTGCAGATGCACGAAGGCCCGGGAGTTTCCTCCCGGGCCTTTTTCATGCGCGGCGGTTACGCCGATTTACGGAACACAAATACCAGACCGACGATGATCAACAGCATCCCCAGCACGCTCAACGCCGCCAGGCGATTGCCGAAGATCAGGTAGTCCATCACCGCCGTCACGGCCGGCACCAGATAGAACAGACTGGTGACATTGACCAGATTGCCCCGCGCGATCAGTCGGTACAGCAGCAACGTCGCCAGCACGGAAACCACCAGTCCCATCCACAGCACCGGCACGATGAAACCGGCGCTGTGCTCGAAGTGAAACGGCTGGAACGGCACGAAAATCCCGCACAGCAGCAGACCGGCCAAGTACTGCACCGGCAGCGTGCCGAGGGGATTGTCGGTGATGCGCTTCTGCATGATCGAGCCGAAGGTCATGCTCGCCAACGCCAGCAGACCGAACAGCATCCCCGCCAGCGACATCCCGGCCAGACCGATGCCTTGGTAAACCACCATGATCAACCCGGCCAATCCCAGCGCCAGACCAAACATCCGGCTCGCCGAGCGCTGCCGCTCCATGATCACCACCGTGAGGATCGGCTGCACGCCCATGATGGTCGCCATCACGCCGGGCGTGACCTTCAGGTCCAGCGCCAGTAGATAAAAAATCTGATAGGCCCCCAACAGCACCACGCCAGTGGCCATCGCATACAGCATCGGCCTGCCGCCCTTGGGCAGTTTCAACTTGAGCAACGGCACCAGCAGCACCAGCCCGCACAAGGCAATCACAAAACGGATCAGCAGAAAGGCAAAGGGCGAAGCGTGGGCCAGCCCCCACTTGGAGAAGATCGCCCCGCTGCTCCACAGCAGAACGAACAGGCTCGTGGACGCCGCCGCGAGCGCGGACTTTTTCGAAAGGACAAACATGAATACCACCTGTAGTCAGGCAAATAGCCAACTCAGCCGAAGCTGAAATTCAGTAGGTTTTTTCAGGCGGGCAAAGGGGTCAGCAGAAAACGCCGATCAGCCCGAAACACCAACGCCCGGCGGTGATACGACTGCGCACACCGGCGTGCTACTGACAGGTGGAGGGTAATGACTGATCTGCACAGGCTGCTGATTCCCGCACGGCACGACGCCAGCGTTGACCGCTGAATCGACTACCGCGTTGATAAGGGATGCAGGCATCTGGGCTGATCTTTTTTGAAGGGTTGAAAGGTGAGTCATACGACTCACGAGCGCCGACTATAACCAGCCCGCGACATGGATTGCAATGACTTGGACAAAGGGCCAGTAGCGACAGGCAGGAGGCAGGCGCATAGGCTCGTTTGCAATTGCAACGACCATTGATGGGGATATGGAATGCGCGAGATCACATGCCAAGGGAACGGAATCATCTGCGGTATCAGTTGTACAAATCGCAAGCCAGGAAGCTTGCCCGCCTTGCCACGACTCAACTCCAGATTGACCTGGAGATGGCTGGCCCCACAACGCTTGACCTTTCGAAAGTACGTTTCGAACCCATCGACTCGTTGGCACTGAGTGCTTTTGAGTGTTGGGAGAGCCCGCATTTTTCATGTGAAGAAGTCATTGGATGGAAAGCGCGCGAACCTCTCGCACTCGATATCGCAATCTGGTTTGAATCTGAACTGTGCGGACTTTGCTTTGCCAACCCGAATAAAAGTCGACAACGCATCCGAATCGTACGACTGGAGGGGCGGCCAAGAGAAACACATCCATTGAAGAACCGTGTTGCACCGCTATCCGTTCTGGCAATTGAGCAATACGCCCGCATCATTGGCAGTAGCTTGATCGAGGCTCAAGAACCATTCCAGGGAGCAATACCAATTTACGAACAACTCGGCTTCGGTTTGGATAACGAGGGTCGCCTTGTCAAAACAGTAGGGAGCCTAGTATTGTGAAAAACGCTCAAATATTGATCAACCAAGGTGGGAATATGCGCAAAGAAATAAAAAAATCCCCCAGAAAGAAAAAAGCGCATGCAATAAGGGGTGAATCTGATCCAACGGTTCTGACAGCCAGTCAACGACGGCTCTTACAGATCATTGCAACCGGCACCGCTATCGATGAACCAAGCTTACTGGCTGGCCGTCCCTGATTCTGAAAACAAAAAACCGCTCAAACGAGCGGTTTTTTTTACTTCGAAATCCAGCCTCAACCAAACAGCCAATACCCCAGCAACGTCAACACCACCACCGCCAGCACCGGTCGCATCACACGGTAGGCCTTTGGATTGCGGCGTTTCCACTGCTTGACCCCACCGCTGAACTTGTCGCTGAAGTTCTTGCTCCACGCGTAAGCCTGGTTGATCCCGCCGACGCGCTCGTCGTCGAGGTTCTGCGGTGCCGTGGCACGGCCCAGCCAGGCGCTGATGAAGCGGTTGATGCGAGTCATCAGGCGATTGCTCAGCGGACGCTCGATGTCGCAGAACAAGATGACGCGGGTCTTGTCGGTTTCGTTCTTGACCCAGTGCACGTAGGTTTCGTCGAACATCACGTCTTCACCGTCGCGCCAGGCGTAGACCTGACCGTCGACGAAGATTCGGCAATCGTCGGAGTTCGGCGTCGACAGACCGAGGTGATAACGCAGGGAACCGGCGAACGGATCGCGGTGCGGGTTCAAATGGCTCCCGCCCGGCAACAGGGCGAACATTGCGCCTTTGACGTTGGGGATGGCACTGACCAGCGCCACGGTTTTCGGGCACAGGGTTTCGGCCGAAGGCAGCGGTTTGTCATACCACTTGAGGTAGAAACGCTTCCAGCCTTTCTTGAAGAACGAGCCGAAACCGGCGTCGTTGTTCTTCTCGGCGGCGCGAATATAACCCTCGTCGAACAGGTGCATCGCCTCGTCGCGAATGGTTTCCCAGTTATCGCGCAGCACATCCAGTTCCGGAAACTTGCTGCGATCCAGATACGGCTTGGACGGCACGCCAGAGAACAGGTACATCAAGGCGTTATACGGAGCGAACAGCGCCGAATGGTTGACGAACTGACGCAGCACCGGCAAACGCGCCTTGCCGCGCAAATGCACATAGAGCGTGCTGCCCAGAAACAGCAACAACACCAACGCCTTGGCGACAAACGGAAAGGTCATCAACAACTCCTTGAAAAAAGACAACACTGCGCAATGTCATTTACCCGACATGGCGGCCGGCCATGATAAACACTACCGGCTCCAGGAAAAACCCGCCCGATTCAGGATTCAGTGTTAAAGATTGCGCAACAAAGCACTTCTTAACATAACGATCCTGAACCTTGGCTGACCTGAATCAACACGCCACTTACTGCTGGTTCTCCTGATCGGTGAACAGATCGCTGAAGAGCATGCTCGACAGGTAACGCTCACCGGAATCCGGCAACACCACGACGATGGTCTTGCCCTGCATTTCCGGAGTTTCCGCCAGGCGCACCGCTACCGACATGGCCGCACCACAGGAAATCCCGCACAGGATCCCCTCTTCCTGCATCAGGCGCAGGGCCATGGCCTTGGACTCGTCATCCGTCACCAGCTCGACCCGGTCAACCATCGACAGATCCAGGTTCTTCGGCACGAAACCGGCGCCGATGCCCTGAATCTTGTGCGGGCTCGGCTTGATCTCTTCGCCCGCCAGCGCCTGGGTAATCACCGGCGAGGACACCGGTTCCACTGCCACCGACAGAATCGGTTTGCCCGCCGTATTCTTGATATACCGCGACACGCCGGTAATGGTTCCGCCGGTGCCGACGCCTGCGACCAGCACATCAATGGCGCCATCGGTGTCGTTCCAGATTTCCGGGCCGGTGGTTTTTTCGTGGATGGCCGGGTTGGCCGGGTTATCGAACTGGGCCGGCATGAAATATTTGCCCGCATCGCTGGCGACGATCTCCGCGGCCTTTTCGATCGCGCCTTTCATGCCCTTGGCAGGCTCGGTCAGCACCAGCTCGGCACCCAGCGCCTTGAGCACCTTGCGCCGCTCGATGCTCATCGAGGCCGGCATGGTCAGCAGCAGTTTGTAACCGCGAGCGGCAGCGACAAAGGCCAGGCCGATGCCGGTGTTGCCCGAGGTCGGCTCGACGATGGTCATGCCCGGCTTGAGTTTGCCGCTGCTTTCGGCGTCCCAGATCATGTTGGCGCCAATCCGGCACTTGACCGAGTAGCCCGGGTTGCGACCTTCGATCTTGGCCAGAATGGTCACGCCACGGGGCGCGATGCGGTTGATCTGCACCAGCGGCGTGTTGCCGATGGAGTGGGCGTTGTCAGCAAAAATACGGCTCATGGCTGGGTCCTTGTGCAGCGTTGAATTCAGCTCTCCAAGGTAAGCCTGTTGCCCCTCTCAGTCCAGTCGGGCCGAACGTCTGCGGCAGGCGGCAGTCAATCGCTTTACACCGTTCGGGATTTGCTGCCATGAAGCGTCGCTACCGCTGGCCGTTGTGGATTCTCGCCACTGTTGTGGTGTTGCTGGTCGCCCTGCACATCGCCCTGCCCTACCTCGTGCGTGACTATCTGAATGACAAACTGGCCAACATGGGCGACTACCGCGGCCAGATCACCGACGTTGACCTGGCGCTCTGGCGCGGGGCCTACAAGATCAACGGCCTGAAGATCGTCAAGGTCGACGGCAAGGTGCCGGTGCCGTTCGTCGATGCGCCGCTGATCGACCTGTCCGTCAGCTGGCACTCGTTGTGGTACGACCATGCGGTGGTGGCGCAGGTGAAGTTCTTCAAACCGCAGGTGAACTTCGTCGATGGTGGGGCCAACAAGCAGAACTCCCAGACCGGTCAGGGCACCGACTGGCGCGCGCAGTTGGGCAAACTGCTGCCGATCACCCTCGACGAAGTTCAGATCAACGATGGCCGCATCAGCTTTCGCAACTTCAACTCAAAACCACCGGTGAACATGAATGCGACCAATGTCGACGCCAGCATCTACAACCTGACCAACGTGGTCGACACCAAGGGCAAACGCGACGCCCGCTTCGAAGGCAAAGCCCTGCTGCTGGGCCATGCGCCGCTGGAAACCAGCGCCACCTTCGACCCGCTGAGCAACTTCGAAGACTTCGAATTTCGCCTGCGGGCCCGGGATATCGAACTCAAACGCATGAACGACTTCGCCTCGGCCTACGGCAAATTCGACTTCAACGCCGGCCACGGCGACGTGGTCATCGAAGCCGCAGCGAACAAGGGCCAACTCAAGGGCTACATCAAACCGCTGCTGCGCGACGTCGACGTATTCAACTGGCAGCAGGATGTCGAGAACAAGAACAAGGGCATCTTCCGCTCGATCTGGGAAGCGCTGGTCGGCGGCACTGAAACCGTGCTGAAAAACCAGGGCAAGAACCAGTTCGCGACCAAGGTCGAACTCAGCGGCAACGTGCACCAGCAAGATATCAGCGCGTTCGAAGCGTTTTTGCAGATTTTGCGCAACGGATTCATCCAGGCCTTCAATGCCCGGTATGAACGGCCGAAGCCGGATGCGGGTTAGCGCACTTGCTCAACTCGCTCTCGGCCGAAACTGAGTCAACATGTGACGCCCCATTCAGAGACTGAATAAGCCGTCTGCGTTCACAGTCGACCGGGCCGCGCGTTATAGTCGGGCATCCGATTATTTCGCCCCCGCCCTGCCCGTTCAGGTCGGCGTTACCGTTCGAGGATTAGCAGATGAAGTTCGAAGGCACCCAGGCCTACGTCGCCACCGATGACCTGAAGCTGGCGGTCAACGCCGCCATCACCCTGGAGCGGCCGCTGCTGGTCAAGGGCGAACCGGGCACCGGCAAGACCATGCTCGCCGAGCAACTGGCCGAATCGTTCGGCGCCAAGCTGATCACCTGGCACATCAAGTCCACCACCAAGGCCCATCAGGGCCTGTACGAGTACGATGCGGTCAGCCGTCTGCGCGACTCGCAACTGGGCAATGAAAAAGTCCACGACGTGCGCAACTACCTGAAGAAGGGCAAGCTCTGGGAAGCGTTCGAGTCTGAAGAACGCGTCATTCTGCTGATCGACGAAATCGACAAGGCCGACATCGAGTTCCCCAACGACCTGCTGCAAGAACTCGACAAGATGGAGTTCTACGTTTACGAGATCGACGAGACCATCAAGGCCAAGAAGCGTCCGATCATCATCATTACCTCCAACAACGAGAAAGAGCTGCCGGACGCTTTCCTGCGCCGCTGCTTCTTCCACTACATCGCCTTCCCCGACCGCACCACCCTGCAGAAAATCGTCGACGTTCACTACCCGGACATCAAAAAAGATCTGGTCAGCGAAGCGCTGGACGTGTTCTTCGACGTGCGAAAGGTGCCGGGCCTGAAGAAGAAGCCTTCGACCTCCGAGCTGGTGGACTGGCTGAAATTGCTGATGGCCGACAACATCGGCGAAGCGGTGCTGCGCGAGCGCGATCCGACCAAAGCCATCCCGCCGCTGGCCGGTGCGCTGGTGAAGAACGAACAGGACGTGCAACTGCTTGAGCGCCTGGCGTTCATGAGCCGTCGTGGCACCCGCTAAGAGGCTGACGCCATGTTGCTCAACCTGTTCAATGAAATGCGTGCAGCCAAGGTGCCGGTGTCGGTGCGCGAGCTGCTCGACCTGATCAACGCGCTGAAACAGCGCGTGACCTTCGCCGACATGGACGAGTTCTACTACTTGTCGCGCGCGATTCTGGTGAAGGACGAACGGCATTTCGACAAGTTCGACCGTGCGTTCGGCGCCTACTTCAATGGCCTGGAAAAGCTCGACGATCACTTGCAGGCGCTGATTCCCGAAGACTGGCTGCGCAAGGAGTTCGAACGCTCGCTGAGCGACGAGGAACGCGCGCAGATCCAGTCCCTCGGCGGTCTGGACAAGCTGATCGAAGAGTTCAAGAAACGCCTGGAAGAACAGAAGGAACGCCACGCCGGCGGCAACAAATGGATCGGCACCGGCGGCACCAGCCCGTTCGGCTCCGGCGGTTTCAACCCGGAAGGCATCCGGGTCGGCGATGCCGGCAAGCGCCAGGGTAAAGCGGTGAAAGTCTGGGATCAGCGCGAGTACAAGAACCTCGACGACTCCGTGGAGCTGGGCACCCGCAACATCAAGGTCGCCCTGCGCCGCCTGCGCAAATTCGCTCGTCAGGGCGCGGCGGAAGAACTGGATATCGATGGCACCATCGACCACACCGCCAAGGACGCCGGCCTGCTGAACATCCAGATGCGCCCGGAACGGCGCAACACGGTGAAGCTGTTGCTGCTGTTCGACATCGGCGGCTCGATGGACGCCCACGTGAAGATCTGCGAGGAACTGTTCTCGGCCTGCAAGACCGAGTTCAAGCATCTGGAGTACTTCTACTTCCACAACTTCATTTATGAATCCGTGTGGAAGAACAACATGCGCCGCACCTCCGAGCGCACGTCGACCCAGGACCTGCTGCACAAGTACGGCGCCGACTACAAAGTGATCTTCATCGGTGACGCGGCGATGGCGCCCTATGAAATCACCCAGGCTGGCGGCAGCGTCGAGCACTGGAATGAAGAGCCGGGTTACGTGTGGATGCAGCGCTTCATGGAGAAGTACAAGAAGCTCATCTGGATCAATCCGTACCCGAAAGATACGTGGGGCTACACCTCGTCGACCAACATCGTGCGGGACTTGATCGAGGATCAGATGTATCCGTTGACCCTGCGCGGGCTGGAAGAAGGGATGCGGTTTCTGTCCAAGTAAGCGGATCGTTCCCATGTCGAGGCGTCGAACCGTCTGCGTGGGAATGCATCAAGTGACGCTCTGCGTCACTGGGACGCGGAGCGTCCCGGGCGGCATTCCCACGCGGAGCGTGGGAACGATCAAGTAAAGCGCTTCAGATATTCGACATGCTCCCGGTATGCAACTTCTTGCACCACCGGGCGCAATCTGACCTTCGCTCCCGGCAGACACTGTGCCAACCGGGCCAGCGCCAACGGCGTCAACGCTCCCAATCGCGGATAACCGCCAATCGTCTGCCGATCATTGAGCAACACGATTGGCTGTCCGTCCGGTGGCACCTGCACCGCGCCCAGCGGAATGCCCTCGGAAATCATCGGTTTGCCCTGATACTGCAACGCCGTGCCCAACAGACGAATACCCATGCGATCGGCACGACTGTCCAGCGTCCAGGCGCTGTTGAATGCATCGAACAGGCTCTGCCCGCTGAACTGACCGATCTGCGCGCCCAACACCAGATCGAGCGGCGCGTCGAGGCGCAGGTCCGGTCGATGCTCCGCCGGGACCTCACGCACCAATAAGGTTTCGCCCTGATAACTCAGCGAAGCGCCCTTGGCCAATGGCAAGCCAAAACCATCGAGGCCACCGAGCTCCTCGCGTACCACCGTGGCACTGCTGCCCAGCACTTTCGGCGCACTGAAACCGCCGGGCGCTGCCAGATAGGCCCGAGCCCCGAGCAACGGCTGGGTGAACTTCAAGGTCTGTCCTTTGCGCAGTTTGAAACTGCGCCACGGTGCCAGCACTTCACCGTCGAGCTGCGCGCCAAGATCGGCGCCAGCCAATGCCAGCAAGCAATCTTCTTCAGCCACCACTGTGAACCCGCCGAGGGTGATTTCGATCACCGGCAAGTCCAGGCCATTGCCCAGCAGCCAGTTGGCCCAGGCCATCGACCGCCAGTCCGCCGCGCCGCCCTGGGTCACGCCCAGATGGCGCACCCCAAACCGCCCGGCATCCTGCAACAGGCACAGCGGCGTGCTTGCTTCAATCGTCAGTCGGCTCATGCCAGGGCCTCCAGAGGCGTGTCGTCACCGCCGAGACGGATGAATTCGGCATGGCTCACCGCTTCGAAACGCACGGTATCGCCGGGCTGCATGAGGCTGTAGCCATCGCGTTCACGGTCGAAAAGTTTTGCCGGCGTGCGGCCGATCAGGTTCCAGCCACCGGGAGACACCACCGGATACGCCGCTGTCTGCCGCTCAGCGATGCCGACGCTGCCGGCGGCGACTTTCTTGCGTGGCGTATTCAGACGCGGTGCTGCCAGGACTTCTTCCACCAAGCCCATGAAGGCAAACCCCGGTGCGAATCCGAGCGCGAACACCTGATATTCACGGGCGCTGTGACGGCGGATCACTTCTTCCACCGACAAACCGCTGCGTTGCGACAGCAGGCTCAATTCCGGTCCGACGCTAAGGTCGTACCACACCGGTAGCACATGACACTGGCCGCCGGTGCGCGCATTCGGCGACAGGTCGATCAAGGCTTCGGCGATCAATTCCCGAGCCTGATTCGGGTTCAACGCGGTCAGGTCGTAATGCACCATCAACGTGGTGTACGACGGCACCAGATCGATCAGATGTGCGCCGAACACCGCGCGCAGCCGCTCGCTGGCGGCGAGCATCCACGGCATGTTGGTTTCGGCGATTTCATCAAACAGGCGCAGCATCAGGCAATCCAGCGCCACCACTTCCACCCGCGGATTCATGGCGCGCTCTGCTCGTTCAGGGCCTGACGAATGCGCTGCACGGCCGCCACTGAACTGGCGTTGTCACCGTGCACGCACAGCGTGTTGGCTTGCAGGTGCAGCGCGCTGCCGTCGCTGGCGGTGAGGTTGTCGCCACGGGCGATGGTCAGCGCTTGCCCGATGATGGTTTCGGAATCGTGGTGCACCGCGCCGGGGAGTTGTCGCGAAACCAGTCGGCCGGCGCTGTCGTAGGCGCGATCGGCGAAGGCTTCGAACCACAGGGTCACGCCGTATTCGTCACCGAGTTGTTGCGCGGCAGTGTTGTCGCGGGTAGCCATCAGCATCAGTGGCAAGGTCCGGTCGTAAGCGGCGACTGCCTGGATCACGGCCCGCAACTGCGCCGGGTTGGCCATCATGTCGTTGTACATCGCGCCGTGGGGTTTGACGTAACTGACTTTGCCACCCTGGGCACGGCAAATGCCGTCGAGGGCGCCGATCTGGTAATGCAGGATGTCTTGCAGTTCCTGTGCGGTGTAAGCCATGGAGCGACGGCCGAACCCGACCAGATCCTGATAGGCCGGATGCGCGCCGATCTGCACGCCGTGGCTCAGGGCCAGGCTGACGGTCTTGCGCATGATGCCCGGGTCGCCGGCGTGAAAACCGCAGGCAATGTTGGCGCAATCGATGAAGGGCATGACTTCCGCGTCCAGACCCATGGTCCAGCTGCCGAAGCTCTCGCCGATGTCACAGTTCAATAGCAGGCGGCTCACGGTGAACACTCCTGTAGCTGATGTCTTTTTATGCTGTAGGACAGTTGTCGCAGGTTATCAGTTACTGCGCGTCCAGTTGCTTGCCACGGGTTTCCGGCAGGCTCAACGCCGCGAGGATCACTACGCCGTAGGACACCGCCGCAAAGGCACCGATGCCTACGCTCAGCGGCACTTTCTGGCTGAGCAGCCCGATCAGCAGCGGGAACAATGCCGCCAGCGCCCGGCCGATGTTGTAGCAGAAGCCCTGCCCCGAGCCACGAATCCGGGTTGGAAACAGCTCGGTGAGAAACGCCCCCATGCCACTGAAAATTCCCGAGGCGAAAAAGCCCAGCGGGAAACCCAGCCACAACATCACGCCGTTGCTGACCGGCAATTGGGTGTAGAGCAGAACGATGGTGAACGAGCCGACCGCGAACAGGATGAAGTTCTTCTTGCGGCCCAACAGGTCGGTCAAATAGGCGCTGATCACATAACCGACGTAGGAACCGATGATCACCATCGCCAGATAACCGCCGGTGCCGAGTACGCTCAAGCCGCGTTCGTTCTTCAGAAAAGTCGGCAGCCAGGAGGTGATCGCGTAGTAACCGCCGAGGGCGCCGGTGGTCAGCAACGAGGCACGGATCGTGGTGAAGAGCATGCCGGGGGCGAAGATCTCGTAGAACTTCGACTGACTGTCCGGAGTTTGCTTGGCTTTGGCTTCGCGGTAGATCTCCGGATCTTTCACCAGACGGCGGACGAAAATCACGAATACCGCCGGCACTATGCCAAGGATGAACAGTGCGCGCCAGGCGTCTTCCGGTGGCAATACCGAGAACAGCAGCGCATAGAGAATCGCCGTCAGGCCCCAACCCAAGGCCCAGCCGGATTGCACCATGCCCACCGCTTTACCGCGGTCTTTGGCCCGGATCACTTCACCGATCAGCACCGCGCCGGCGGTCCATTCACCGCCGAAACCGAAGCCCATCAGGGTTCGGGCGATCAGCAGTTGTTCGTAGTTTTGGGCGAAGCCGCAAAGGAAAGTGAAGAAGGCAAACCACAGCACCGTCAATTGCAGGGTGCGCACGCGGCCGATGCGGTCGGAGAGAATCCCCGCCACCCAACCGCCGATGGCCGAGGCGATCAAGGTGCTGGTGTGAATCAGGCCGGCTTCGCCGGTGGTGATGCCCCACATCGCGATCAGGGTCGGCACCACGAAGCTGAGCATCTGGGTGTCCATGCCGTCCAGACCGTAGCCGATCTTGCAGCTCCAGAAGGTCCGGCGCTCCTGCTGATTGATGTTGCGATACCAGTCGAACGGGCCGGGACGGGCCGCAGTCTTGGGGAGGTCGAGGGTGTCGGGCGCACTCATGGCATGTCTCCGCAGGCTTTTATTGGTCTTGTTCGAAGCTCCGACGACGCCTATCGTGGGAACCGGATGCGTCGATTCTTGGGTGCGTCACCCGGTCGCGTCCAACGAATAAAAACCCGCCCAAGACATAAGAAAAATTTGTTGCCATGAACCTGAAGTTTCTCGAAACCTTCGTCTGGGTCGCCCGGCTGAAAAGTTTTCGCCTGACCGCCGACAAGCTGTTCACCACCCAGGCCTCGATCTCCAGCCGGATCGCGGTGCTCGAAGGCGAGCTCGGGGTGAAGCTGTTTCTGCGTGATTCACGCGGCGTCAGCCTGACGCCCGAAGGTTTGAAAGTGCTGGACTATGCCGAGCAGATGCTCGACACGATGCAGGCGCTGAAGCAGTCGATCGAGACCCGTTCGAGCAAGGTCGGCCGGGTACGGATCGGGGTGATGGACACGGTGATCCACACCTGGCTCAGCCCGTTGGTGGCACAGATGACCGATCTGTACCCACGGGTAGAAATCGAGCTGGTGGCGGATACCTCGCTGAACCTCTGCGATCAGCTGCAAAAAGGCTTTCTCGATCTGATCCTGCAAACCGATCTGGTGCGCCAGGAAAGCGTGCGCAGCCTGGAGCTGGCCAGCCACCCCATCGGCTGGATCGTCGCCAGCAATTCGATCTACAACCGCGACTACCAAAGCCTCGCCGACCTGGCGCAGGAACGGATCATCACCTACTCGAAAAACTCCCGGCCGCACCAGGACATAATGACGCTGATGCAGGCCCAGGGCGTGCTGGCGCCACGGTTGAACTGTGTGAATTCGGTGTCGGCGATCACCCGGCTGTTGCGCGACGGGTTCGGCATTGGCGCGTTGCCGCCAGTGTTGGTGGCCGAGGAGCTGGCGCGGGGCGAACTGACCCTGCTCGACATCGAACAGCGCCCGCCGAATCTGCAGGTGGTGGTGTCGTGGCGGGTCGGTGTGGAATGGGTCGAGGAGATCGTGACGCTGTGTCAGCAGGTGCTGGAGGGGTATGCGCGCAAGGTGGGCGAGAACTACGTCGTGCTCGCCCCTTGATCGTTCCCACGCTCTGCGTGGGAATGCAGCCCGGGACGCTCCGCGTCCCTCGCAAGCCCAGCGCGGAGTATCCGTTGAGGCTCAGAGCCCGCGCACATCCCGGTCTTCGATCGGCCGGCTCTGGCGCAGGCGCTTGCCGCCCAGCACCACCCAGTCGATCAGACGGAACAGGCATTCAAGACCGAACGACAACAGCAGCGCGCCGCTCATCCCCCAGATCATCGCTTCCGGCGTCAGCAGGATCTGGTAGCTGTAGCCATTCCAGGTTTCCTTGCGGATGTCCGGGTCGGCGGCCAGCACCACTTGCAGGAAGCGGATGTACCAAGGGCCCTGCATCGCCTGGAATTGCTTGTCCAGCGCCAGCTGACGGTTGAGCAAGGTGCTCAGGCTGTCGGCATCGCTGCGAAACACCGGGTCTTCGCTGGCACGGTAATGGGCGACCAGTGCCTGGATGTCACCCTTGAAAAACTGCTCGGCGGTGCCCTGGAAGCCGCGCAGACCGGTCTGCGCCTCAATCAGGTGCGCTTCGACCCGCTTGGCGTAATCGTTGATGAAGCCCGGCACCTGGACACCGATCAACAGGCCCGCCGCAAACAACACCAGCCGTAGATAACTGAGCAACATGGGGGTGCAATCCTTATTCGGTCGTGCCCTGGCTTACGCATTCGCCGCGTCGCCACAGGCTCCATTGGCCCGGTTCGTAGCGGGTCCAGGTTTCGTTTTCAGTCAAAGGTTCGGTGGCAATCACCGTCACCACGTCGTTGGGCGTGGTTTCGGCCTGGAAGTCGACAATCACATCGACGTCCTTGAGCCGTGCCGGACCAAACGGTGCGCGTCGGGTGATCTGCGCCAGTTTGGTCGAGCAATAGCAGAACAGCCAGTCGCCGTCGCTGAGCAGGCAGTTGAACACGCCTTTGCTGCGATATTCGGCGCAGGCCGCGACCAGATCCGGCAGCAGCACTTCTATATCGACCGGTTCCGGAAACGCTGCACGTACGCGGTTGAGCAAATCGCAGAACGCCGCTTCGCTGTCGGTATCGCCGACCGGGCGGTAGAAACTCTTGATCGGCGAGAAGTCGGCGAGCTGGCCGTTGTGCGCGAAGCACCAGTTGCGGCCCCACAGTTCGCGGACGAACGGGTGGGTGTTGGACAGGCAGACCTTGCCGACGTTGGCCTGACGGATATGACCGATGACCACTTCACTTTTGATCGGATAGCGCTGCACCAGATTGGCCACTTCCGACTCGCTGCTGGCCGCCGGGTCCTGGAACAGGCGCAGCCCACGACCTTCGTAGAAGGCAATGCCCCAGCCGTCGCGGTGCGGGCCGGTGCGACCACCGCGCTGCATCAGCCCGGTGAAGCTGAACACGATGTCGGTCGGCACGTTGGCACTCATGCCCAGTAATTCACACATGTGCGGACTCTCGTGATTACAGACGCGGCTCGACCCGCATGCGCTGCGGATTGCTCGGCACCGGCGGGCGACCGTAGCGGTCATCGCCCGCGCCGCCGAATGGTTGATCGGCGTCCCGCTCGTCATCGGCCCGGGCCGCTGCGCGGGCGGCTTCAGCCTGCTCTCGGCGGGCCTTGGAGGCGCGCTCGATCGGCAGGCGGATCAGCACGAAAATCAAGTACAGGCCGAACGCGATCATGGCGTACATGAGCAATTCGGAAATCGCGCGCCAGGCGTTGTTGCCGACCTTGAACGCCAGATCCAGCGCGGTAATGGCGATGGCCGGGGCGAATTTTTCCTTCACCGGGTCAATGATGGTCGGGCTGAACAGCAACACCGCCATCAATACACGCAGCGGCTCGCGCAGCCAGCGCCACATCCAGCGGGTCATGCGCATCCACACCAGCAGGCAGCCCACGGCGGCAAAGGCGTAAAGGCCCCAGGCGATCAGATAGTCGTTCTCGGTCATGGTGTCCATGGCAAGGCAGGCAAAGAGGCGCTTATAGTAACGACTTTTCGCACGTCAGGCTTCCCCGCCGTCCGTGCGGCCCTTATTTGTCATGTCCGAGAGCTTTCCATGCCCGTATCCGCCAACGTCATCAGCGCCCCGATTGCCCACAAGGCCGCCGGTCACGACCCGTACGCCTGGCTGCAGGAACGCGACACCGACGCGGTGCTCGACTACCTCAAGGCTGAAAACGACTACCAGCAGGCGCAGACCGCCGATCAAACCGAGCTGCGCGAAACACTGTTCGAAGAAATCAAGGGCCGGATCCTCGAAACCGACCTGTCCCTCCCCTCGCCATGGGGCCCGTACCTGTATTACACCCGCACCACAGCGGGTGACGAATACGCCCGTCACTACCGCTGCCCGCGCCCGGCCGACGACAGCCTGACCCTCGATGAAAGCCGCGAACAATTGCTGCTTGATCCGAACGCACTGGCCAACGGCGGCTTTTTCTCCCTCGGTGCCTTCAGTATTAGCCCCGATCACCAGCGTCTGGCCTACAGCGTCGATGCCTCGGGCGACGAGATTTACACGCTGTTCGTGAAGGAATTATCCAGCGAACGCGTCAGCGAACTGGAATTCCAGGACTGCGACGGCAGCATGACCTGGGCCAATGACAGCCTCACGCTGTTCTTCGGCGTGCTCGACGACACCCATCGTCCGCACAAACTGTTCCGCTATCGTCTGGACGGCACCGCCGCCGAAGAGGTCTTCCACGAGCCGGACGGGCGTTTCTTCCTGCATTGCTACCGCGCCAGCTCCGAGCAGCAATTGCTGTTGTCCCTGGGCAGCAAGACCACCAGTGAAGTCTGGGCGCTGGACGCCAATCAGCCGCAGCAGCCGTTCACTTGCCTGGCGCCACGGGTCGAGGATCACGAATACGACGTCGATCACGGCAAGCTCGATGGCGAATGGACCTGGTTCATCCGCACCAACCGCGACGGCATCAACTTCGCCCTGTACCAGGCGCCGGACACCGGCATCGCACCCAGCGAAGCCGACTGGCAGAACCTGATTCCGCACAGCGATTCGGTGATGCTCGATGGCGTGACCCTCAACGCCGAAGCCCTGACCCTGAGCCTGCGCGAAGGCGGGCTGCCGATCATCGAAGTTCGCCCACACGGTCTGGCGCCTTATCGCGTGCAATTACCGGACGCGGCCTACAGCCTCTATGTGCAAAACAGCCTTGAATTCGAAAGCGACCGCATTCGCCTGCGCTATGAAGCGCTGAATCGTCCGGCTCAGGTTCGGCAACTGATCCTCGCCACCGGCGAACAGACCGTCCTCAAGGAAACCCCGGTGCTCGGCCCGTTCGACGCCGACGCCTACGTCAGCCAGCGCCTGTGGGCGACTGCGCCGGACGGCACCCAGGTGCCGATCAGTCTGGTGATGAAACGGGAAATGGTCGGCAAAGCGGTGCCGCTGTACCTGTACGGTTACGGCGCCTACGGTTCGAGCCTCGACCCGTGGTTCTCCCACGCCCGCCTGAGCCTGCTGGATCGCGGCATGGCGTTCGCCATCGCCCACGTGCGGGGCGGCGGCGAGCTGGGCGAAGCCTGGTATCGCGCCGGCAAGCAGGAACACAAGCACAACACCTTCAGCGACTTCATTGCCTGCGCCGAATTCCTGATCCTCAACGGCATTACCACCGCGCCACAACTGGCGATCAGCGGTGGCAGCGCCGGTGGACTGCTGATTGGCGCAGTGCTCAACCAGCGTCCGGATCTGTTCGGCGTGGCGATTGCCGAAGTGCCGTTCGTCGATGTGCTCAACACCATGCTCGACCCGGATCTGCCGCTGACCGTCACTGAGTACGACGAGTGGGGCAATCCGGAAGAGCCGGAGGTTTACGAGCGGATCAAGGCCTACGCGCCGTACGAAAACGTCACCGCGCAGGCCTATCCCGCAACACTGGTGATCGCCGGCTACAACGACAGCCGCGTGCAGTATTGGGAAGCGGCCAAGTGGGTGGCGAAGTTGCGCGCGACCAAGACCGATAACAATCCATTGCTGCTCAAGACCGAACTGGGCGCCGGCCACGGCGGCATGAGCGGGCGTTATCAGGGATTACGTGACGTAGCGCTCGAATATGCATTTGTTTTCAAGGTTCTGGGCATTGCCTGAGGAACTCCGCCGGTCACTTGGGTCTTAATTCCAGACATTAAGAGCCGATACACATAGAACCCTGTGGGAGCGGGCTTGCTCCGGGCGGCGATCCGACGAAGAGGCCGTCAGCTTCAACATTTTTGCTGACTGACACTACGTCTTCGCGGGCAAGCCCGCTCCCACAAGGAATGTGCAACGCGCGGAAACCGTGAAAACAAAAAGACTGTGACGACATGTCAGAACCGACCTTACTGAACAACGAAATCCGCGACTGGCTGATGGACTGCGGCCTGTTCGATCAATTGCAGCTGGCGGATTTTGCCGCTGCCTCGGGCTACTTCAGCATCAGCACCGTGGCTGAAGGCGAAGCGATCTTTCGCGAAGGCGATGCCGGCAGTTTCATGTGCATCATCCACACCGGCCAGGTGGCCGTGCAGAAAACCGGTGGCGACGGCCAGGTCGTGACCATGGCCACCCTGCGCAGCGGCCGGGCATTCGGTGAAATGGCCGTGCTCGACGGCGAGCGCCGCTCGGCGACTTGCGTGGCGGCGAGCAACTGTCAGTTGCTCAACCTCGGCAAGGATTCGCTGGAAAAAATGCTCAACGACGCACCGAAGATCGCCGCCAAGATCATCCGCGCCCTCGCCGTTTCCCTGTCCAAACGCCTGCGCATGGCTGACGGTCAACTCGCCGCCCAGCAGATCTAGCCTCCCGGGGATTTGGGTTTGCTGTCGTTCTGTTCGAGGCCCGGCAATGGCTGATCCTTGGTCGGCGGGCTGGGCATTTCGATCGGCACCAGCGGCGGGCCGCCACTGCCGGGACCTGCCTTGGGAATCGGCACCGGGCTGATCTGCGGATACGGGGTTGGCGTCGCCGTACCGGGCGAACCCGGCTGCGGTGTCGGGCTGACGGGAATCGTCTGTTGCGCCTGTACGGCAGTTATCGAGAGCGCGGCCAGGGTAATGACCGTTAGAATGGTGCGCTTCATCAAGGGCTCCGTTGGCCTGAAGTCTGCCTTCAGGCTACTCCCAACGCGCCGGCTTGCCTTCCCCCCCTGTAGAGATTTCCATGAAACGTTTCGTTCTGCTCGACACCACGCCGATCCCTGACAACGGCGGCGCCCTGTGCCTGTTCGAGTATGGCGAGGATTTCGTCATCAAGATCCAGGGCGGCGACGGCGGCCAATTGATGAACACCCGCATGCACGGTTCCGAAGACGCGCTGGCCGAGATCCCGTGCCGCAAGGTCGCCGGCCGGCCGGACTCGCGGGTGCTGATCGGCGGCCTGGGCATGGGCTTCACCCTCGCCTCCGCACTCAAGCATCTGGGCAAGAGCGCCGAAGTGGTGGTCGCCGAGCTGGTGCCCGGTGTGGTCGAGTGGAATCGCGGCCCGCTCGGTGAAAAGTCCGGGCGCCCGCTGCTCGATCCGCGCACGGTGATCCGTCAGGAAGACGTGGCCAAGGTGCTGCAAAGCGAGCCGAACGGTTTCGACGCGATCATGCTCGACGTCGACAATGGCCCCGAAGGCCTGACCCAGAAGGCCAACAGCTGGCTGTATTCCGCCGCAGGCCTGGCCGCGTGCGCCAAGGCGATGCGGCCCAAAGGCGTGCTGGCGGTGTGGTCGGCCAGCGCCGACCGGCAGTTTTCCGACAAATTGAAGAAGGCCGGTTTCAAGGCCGAGGAAGTGCAGGTCTTCGCCCACGGCAACAAGGGCACGCGCCACACGATCTGGATTGCCGAGAAGCTCAAGGGCTGAGCTAAACTTGCCTCATAACCGTCATTAGTCTTTTTACAAAGGTGAACCCATGAGTTCGTCCACCCCGACCAACACTTCGAAGCTGGATCGCATCCTCGCCGACAACCAGCGCGACAAGGAAATGGGCTACCGCGACAAGGCCCTGAAGATGTACCCGCACGTGTGCGGCCGCTGCGCCCGTGAGTTTTCCGGCAAGCGCCTGAGCGAGCTGACCGTGCACCACCGCGACCACAACCACGACAACAACCCGCAGGACGGTTCCAACTGGGAACTGCTGTGCCTGTACTGCCACGACAACGAGCACTCGCGCTATACCGACCAGCAGTACTTCGGCGAAGGCTCGCTGAGCACGCCGAAAATCGCCAAGGCCACGCACAACCCGTTTGCTGCCCTGGCCGGCCTCATGAAAAAAGAAGACTGATCCCCCAACTCTGATCGTTCCCACGCTCTGCGTGGGAATGCAGCCCGGGACGCTCCGCGTCCCAAAGCGGACGCAGAGCGTCCATTGAGGCATTCCCACGTAGAGCGTGGGAACGATCAGCACCGCAGATCCTGAATCTGCCCGCCCTCCCCCAATCCCCGTATAATCGCCCTCTTTTTCCCGAAGGCACCCCGCTCGTGGCAGACAAACGGTACAGCTGCATTGGTTTGTATAACCCCAAATCACCGGAAAACGTCGGTTCGGTGATGCGCGCCGCTGGCTGCTACGGCGTGTCGACCGTGTTCTACACCGGCAAGCGCTATGAGCGCGCCGCCGACTTCGTCACCGACACCAAGCGCGTGCACTACGACATCCCGCTGATCGGCATCGATGACCTGAAAAAGATCCTGCCGCTCAACTGCGTCCCGGTCGCCGTGGAACTGGTCGACGGCGCCCGCCCGCTGCCGGAATACACCCACCCCGATCGCGCCCTGTACATCTTCGGCCCCGAAGACGGTTCGCTGGATCAAGAGATCCGCGACTGGTGCGAAGACGTCGTGTACATCCCGACCACCGGCTGCATGAACCTCGCCGCCACGGTCAACGTCGTGCTTTACGACCGGATGGCCAAAGGCCTCAACACCCGCTCCGGGCCGAAATTCCGCTGAAACGCCGCACATTAGATGGAACGAGCTGACCGCCTGCGCAGTCAGCTTGTTTATCGATTACTCATTGCCTGGAGAAAGATCATGACCGAGCTCAAACGCGTCGAGCGTATCGAATCCACCCCGTTCCAGAGCCGTTCCGAGCAGAACGTCGAAGGCTGGGAGCGCATCGGCTCGCTGGCCGGCGGCGTGATCATGGTCGGCAAGGGCCTGCGCCGTGGCGGCGTATTCGGACTGATTCAGGTGGCGATTGGCGGCGTGGCCATGGCCCGCGGCATCACTGGTCATAGCTCGGTGAAAAGCCTGCTGGAGAAAAGCCGTCAGGACATGAACAACGTCCGGGCGAAGATCGAGCGCGCCGGTGAGGAGCTGAGCAAGCTCAAGGCCAATGCCGAAGCGGCAACCAAAACCGCCACCGTGACCGGCAATGACTCGGTGAAATCGCCGAAAGCCGGGGTTTGACCGCTACCGAAGCAACCCGGTATCAAGGACTTTGGACGACTCGCCGAGAATGCTTTCGGCGAGTTGCACGAACTCTTTGGTGTCCACCGTCCCCAGATGCATCGCCCCGCGCAGCACGTCATCCAGCGAGCGCTTGTTGCGGGTCTTCAGGCGAATCTCGCCGTCCAGCTCCTGTAACAACAGCACCGCTTTCGATAGCTGCGCCGGGCTGATCTGCTCGCCGCGCAGGGTCGTGACCTTCTGGCTGTCCTTGGCCAGTTTCGCCTGTAACGCCTGATAACGCTCGTCGCTCATCCCCCCGGCACGGCGCACCAGTTCGATCGAGTAATACTCGGCAAACCCCTCGCTGATCCAGTCGCTGCGCTGCTCGTCGTTGATCCGTCCGAACACCTGCGCCAACTCGCGCACCAGTGCGCTGCTGCCGCTTTCGCTGACCAGCGGCAAGCGCGTGTTGAGGTAGATCGACTCCCGTGCCGCCAGGCTGCCGCGCCACATCGGGTCGTTGGCACCGACAATCAACAGTTTGCTCGGATGCCGCGGAAACACCGCCTGCACCTGCGGCCAGACGAACGTCAGCAGCGTCAGCACGTCCATCCGGCGCATGCCCTGCCCTTGCGGCGAGGCCACGGTGACTTCGGTTTCCCCCAGTCGGGTGCGACGGCTGCCGAGGTGGCCGGCGAGCATCCAGCCGGTCGGGCGGTCGAACAGGCGTGACGGATTGTCGATGCGGAATTTGTTCTTGCCGATGCGCGGCCAGGCGGTTTCGACGCTTTTCCAGCCGTCGGGCAATTCGAAGTGCAGGCGCGCGACCAGTTCGATGCCGTCCTGCTGATCGAGCCTGGCCGGCGGCACCAGTTCATCACCGCGCATCAGCGCCCAGGTCGGGGTCATGCGCGTGTCGAAGCTGCCGTTCTTGCGGCCGTGGCTGATGCGTACGCGGTAGGTCAGGCTGGCCTTGTCCGCCGTCGGGCGCCAGACCCCTCGCGCCGGTTTGCCCGGCGTCAGTTGCCATTGGCCGTCGGCCTTGAAGTCGCTGTAATGGCTGCCATCGCCGAGATCGAAATCCAGGCTGCGCACTGCTTCGCCCTTGGCGAGGGTCAGGCGCACTTCGGCCTGATCGCTCTGCGGCAGCAGGCGTACCTGATAATCCAGATCGACTTTCTTTGCCGCCCACACCGGCGCACTCAGCGCCAGCAACGTGACGATCAGCGCCCGGCGCAATCCCGTCGCCATACCTGCTCCTTGGTCAATCGTTAACCTGCGCGGAAAATCAGGTGATCTTCCCAGTCGTCTTCCGGCACGCTGCCTTCGGCGAGCATGCGCCCGGACTGGGAAATCCGTTCGTGGTGCACCGCGTCGCGATCACCGCAGACCAGGTGATGCCACAGCGGCAGATCCTTGCCTTCGCTGACCAGTCGATAACCGCAGGTCGGCGGCAGCCATTTGAATTCTTCGGCCTGGCCCGGGGTGAGCTGGATGCAGTCCGGGACAAACTTCATGCGGTTCGGGTAATCGCTGCACTGGCAGGTTTTCAGGTCCAGCAGTTTGCAGGCGATGCGCGTGTAATAGACGCTGTTGTCTTCTTCATCCTCGAGCTTCTGCAGGCAGCACAGGCCGCAACCGTCGCACAGCGATTCCCATTCCTCGTGATCGAGTTGATCGAGGGTTTTGCGTATCCAGAACGGTTCGACTTTGGCGGCCATGGCTCAAGCATCAACATCAGGTGGTGAAAAGGCCGCCAGTCTAGTGCCCAAGGCCCCGTGATCCAAGCGCTGGCGACTGCCGGTTGTGCAGGGCTTGTCAGTTTTTGCGCGGCCAAGTAGCTTTGCCAGTCTCACCAGGCCTTTACCGGATGCCATTAACGCTCGACCGCGTTGCCTCCGGTGAACTGCAGGCTTGCGCCACGACCCCATCGTTCAGCCCAACTGATCCCGCCGGGTTTCGCTTCCAACCTGTCCTCAAACGTAGCAAGGAATCTCTCGATGAGTGCCAACCCTCGCGTTGCCGAATACGCCATTCACCCGCAGTTCACCGATCGCTGGTCGCCCCGCGCCTTCACCGGCGAAGCGATTTCCGAGGAAACCCTGCTGAGCTTCTTCGAAGCCGCGCGCTGGGCGCCGTCGGCGTACAACTCGCAGCCGTGGCGTTTTCTCTACGCCCGTCGCGACACCCCGAACTGGGAGCGTTACCTGGGCCTGCTCAATGAATTCAACCGCAGCTGGGCACAACACGCTTCGGCACTGGTGATCGTGATTTCGAAAACCACCTTCACCGCACCGGGCGCGACCGAGGAAACGCCAGCGCTGTGGCACACCTTCGACACCGGTTCCGCGTGGGGCCATCTGGCGCTGCAAGCGAGCCTGAGCGGCTGGCACACCCACGGCATGGCCGGCTTCGATCAGGAGCTAACCCGCAAGGAGCTGAACATTCCGGAGGGTTATGCGCTGCACGCCGCCGTGGCGGTGGGCAAGCTGGGTGACAAGGCAACCCTGGCGGACTACCTGCAAGCACGGGAAACACCGAGCCCGCGTCGTCCGCTGAGCGAACTGGCGGCTGAAGGCGATTTCACCCTCTAAGCCCCGCTTGATCGTTCCCACGCTCCGCGTGGGAATGCAGCCCGTGACGCTCCGCGTCACTGGACGCTCCGCGTCCCTTGAGGCGTTCCCACGCGGAGCGTGGGAACGATCTCTCTGGACTCAGTAACCGCGTGCGAAATCCACTTCCCCACGCAACGCCTCGCCCGCCTGATACGCCCGCAAGTTATCCAGAAACAACTGCACCATCATCGGCGGCGAGGTCGGCGCCGAGCTGTGCCCGGTCAGCAGCAAGCCCCATGCGGTCCAGAACGGATGCCGTTGCGGCAGCGGTTCCTGGCGGCAGACGTCGATCACCGCGCCCGCCAGATGGCCTTCCTTCAACGCTTCGACCAGATCAGCATCGACCACCGCCACACCGCGCCCGGCGTTGATGAACAAACCGGTCGGCTTGAATTGCTTGAACAGCGCAGCGTCGTAGATATCGTGGGTGTGCTCGGTGTTGGGCAGCAGATTGACCACATAATCCACCTCGCCCACCAGCCGTGGCAGATCCGCCATCGAACCGACTTCGACAAACGGCGCCTGCTCGCGGGCGCTGCTGGCGATGCCGTACAACTCGACGCCGAACGGCAGCAGGAACTGCGCCACGCTCTGGCCGATGTCACCGGTGCCAACGATCAACACCTTGCGCCCGACCAGACTCTGACCGGTGCGGTTGTCCCACTTGCGCTCGACCTGGCTGACCAGCCGCGCCAGCACTTCACGCTCGTGGCCGAGCATGTAGGTCAGCACGTATTCAGCCATAACCTGGCCGAAAATGCCGACTGCCCGGGTCAGGCGGTAATCCCGGCGCAGGCCGTCGGCCAGTAGCGGCGTGATCCCGGCCCAGGTCGATTGCAGCCATTGCGGCTGGTGGCCCTGACGCAACAGGGTCGCCAGCAGATCCGGCTGCCCCAGCCACACCGGGCAATCGACGGCCTGGCGGGCCAGTTCGGCGGAGTCGCCGCTGGTCAGCACTTCCAGCTCCGGAGCCGCCTGACGCAGCAGTCGGGCGTATATCGCGTGGTCGTGTTCAGCAATCAGAACGCGCATCTTCAAACCTTTCGCAAACCGTGCAGGCGGCCGTCCACTTCGTGGCAGCCGTCGCCGTAAAAACCGTTCCAGGGGTTACAAGAGGCCCAGGACAGGGCCTCGCGGATCAGACCGGGTCGTTGCGTCGCAGCAACTCTTCGGGCAAGTGCTCGATGTACTCTTCCTCGGCCGGTGGCATTTGCAGGTGATAGCCCTGCTTTTCGAGGTTTTCCAGGACCACGGCGATGTCTTCGCTGGCCAGCTTGCGCTCGGGGGTCAACACCAGGTCGAAGGAATGCTTGGCCTTGCCGAACGCCGCCATCAGACCTTCCGGCACGCGCTCCAGCGCATCGCTCTTGAGCACGTAAAGGTACATGCCGCTTTTCTTCGAACTTTGATAAATGGAACAAATACGTTTCAAGGCTGTTCTCCGGCGGTGGCCAGGCTGTCGAGCAGCTTCTGGCCCATCAATTCGCGGCGCCAGCCACGCAGCGAATCAGGCAATTGGTAAGGACCCTCGGGGAAGCCGCTTTTGACCAGCGCTTCGAGGGTTTTCTTGCGCAGCATCAGTTCCGGCGCGATGCCCAGACGTTCAGCTTCGGCCTGACCGAGCGCCCGCAGCTGTTTGATCAGCGCAGCGGCTTCGATCGGCAACGGCTCCGGCACGGCTGGCGGCCATTGATCAGGCCCCACACTGCCAGAGCGCTTGATCAGATCAAGCAGAAACTCGCCGTCCTGACGCACGGTACGCGGGTGCATGTCTTCGATCTTGCCCAGCGCGCTCAGGTTGTCCGGTTGGGTCCGGGCCAGCGGCCACAGCGAGTGCTCACGCACGATGCGGTTGCGCGGCAGGTCGCGGGCGCGGGCCTCGCGTTCACGCCAGGCGCACAGCTCACGCAGCACGGCCAGTTGGGCGCGGGACAGTTTCCACGCCAGTTTGGCCTCGCGATACACCTCGTACGGATCGGTCTCGCGGCGCAGGTTGGCGACCAGTTCGGCGCCATCCTCCAGTACCCAGGCGAATTTGTCGTCAGACAGCTTCGGACGAAGTTGTACGAAAACCTCCGCCAGATGCACGGCGTCTTCGGCGGCATAGCTGATTTGCGTGTCGGACAACGGACGCTGCAACCAGTCGGAACGGGTTTCGCCCTTCGGCAGTTCGATGCCGAGCACTTCCTGCACCAGACGCGAATAGCCCATCGAGAACCCGAGGTTCAGGTAGGCAGCGGCCAGTTGGGTGTCGAACAGCGGCGCCGGCAGGCTGCCGGTCAGGCGCAGCAGGACTTCGAGGTCTTCGCTGCAGGCGTGCAGGACTTTGAGCACCGCCGGGTTTTCCAGCAACGCGGCCAAGGGTTGCCAGGCGTTGATGGTCAGCGGGTCGATCAGGTAGGCGCGTTTGCCGTCGCCGACCTGCAACAGGCCGGCAATCGGGTAGAAGGTGTCGACCCGCATGAATTCGGTGTCGAGGGCAACGAACGGCAGCTGCTGCCACTCGGCGCAAAACTGCGCGAGGCTATCGTTGTCGCGAATCCAGTGAATATCGATGGCCACACGGCTCTCCCTTCAAGAATGGCGCGCAGTATATATCGCCACCGGCGCTTTCCGCGCCTTTACAGGGCAAGAGCTTGATGAAATCTCCTGCCTGAGGGAAAGAATAGTCTTACAGAGTGAGTCTGCCGGCTCAGTCCTTGGCCAGCACCCCGTCGATCACCGCCCCCCGGCAGCCGGCAAACATGTCCAGATCCGGCTGGTAGACCTTGCTCTGCACTTCCAGCAGGCCGAGCATCGAGTGGAACAGGTTGTCCTGGCTCAGCGGTTTGTCGCGGCTCATTTGCAGGCAATGGGTGTCGACCGAGTAGGACTTCTGATAGCTATCGGAGAACCACGCCAGCATCGCCACGTGTTTCTGCTGCTCCGGCGCCAGCATGTACGGCGTGCCGTGGAGGAACAGGTTGTACTCGCCCAGGGATTCGCCGTGGTCGGACAGGTACAGCATGGCGGTATCGACCTTGTCCTGATTGCTGCGCAGCACATCGATCAGGCTCGACAGCACATGGTCGGTGTACACCAGCGTGTTGTCGTAGCCGTTGACGATGCTCTCGCGGCTGCAATTGTTCAGCGCATTGCTTTCACACACCGGGGTGAAGCGCTCGTATTCCTTCGGATAGCGTTTGAAGTATTCCGGGCCGTGGCTGCCCATCTGATGCAGGACCAGCACGGTGTCCTTGTCCAGGTGATCGATGAAGCTTTGCAGGCCTTGCAACAGGATTTCGTCGCGGCATTCGCTGTTGGCGCACAGCGCCGGGTCTTTCAGATTGCTGACGTCCTGCAAGGTGACGCGATCGCAGGTGCCCTTGCAGCCGGACTGGTTGTCGCGCCAGATCACATCGATCCCGGCACGCTTGAGCACGTCCAGCAGCCCTTCCTCATTCTTCGCCTTGCTGGCGTCGTAATCCTTGCGGCCCATGTTGGAGAACATGCACGGCACCGACACGGCGGTTTCCGTGCCACAGGAATGCACATCGGTGAAGGCGATCAGGCCGGCTTCCTTGTCCAGTTTCGGCGTGGTGTCGCGGTCATAACCGAGGATGCCGAAGTTTTCCGCCCGGGCACTTTCCCCCACCACCAGCACCGTCAGGGATTTGCGCGGATGGTTCTGCACGGCGGCATTGCGCTGGGCGTCTTCGCCGATCGTGACGAACGGTTGCTGCGCCGAAGCCACCTGCTCACGCAGATAACCGGCCGAGGCGCCGATGTAGTTGCTCGGCACCAGCATCAGGCGAATTTCGTGGTGATTGCGAAACAGCGACGACAGCCCTTGATAATTGGCCAGCGCGACGCCGCCAATGACCGCGACCGACGCGACACTCACAATAACTTTGCTTAATAACTCGCGATGCCAGCGACGATAGTTGACTGGAACTTTCCACAACAACCAGGACGGCAAGACACCCAGAAAAACGATATAAGCCAGTAACTTCAAAGACAGCAGATCGCGCACTTCAGTGGCATTGGTTTCGGCAAAGTTTCTAAACATGCCGGCATCGATCATTACACCGTATTGGCTCATGAAATAAGCCACGCCGGCGCTGACCATAAACAACAACGTCAACACGGGTTTCAACACGGGTCGAAACGCCAGCAACGTCAGCACGATGTTATACGCCGCGAAGATCATCACCCCGAACGCAATGCGCATGGCAATGCCTTTGCCGTCCGCAGTGGTGATGTCGAACAGGTGCTGCCAGAGAACGAAATTGAATCCGGTCAAAAGAAAGGCGCTGGCAAACAACGTCACCCATTCCGGGCGCACGGCTTTTAACTTGAACATGGCGAGGGGCTATTTCCTTGAAAGAAGTGCCGTCGTCAATTGTGAAAATTTCATTGACTCAGACAACACAAACTTTAAGCAGGCAACCATCAATTTTTTGTGAAAAAGAAGCCAACGATTAGTTGGCCCATGAAATAACCATGAAAGTTTCGGAGTATTTGAGAATGGTTCAGCTGTGGTTCAGTCGCGGGCGACGAGGTGCCGTATCGAATTTCTCGATAGCGCTCCCGACTTTCTGATTTGCCGCCCCGCTCGCCTGCCCGCCTAATCGACCGCCTCTGGTTCAAAGGTCTGAAGATGGAAAAAGTTCGCGCCACTGCCCGCCCCGCTGCCTGGCTGATGCTCGGCATCATCCTGGTCGCCCTCAACCTGCGCCCGTCGATGGCGGCGGTCGGGCCCTTGCTCTCGGCCATTCGCGGCGATATGGCGCTGAGTTTCAGTCTCGCAGCGTTGCTGACCCTGCTGCCGGTGATGGCGATGGGGCTGGCGATGTTTTTCGGTATGGCGGTCAGTCAGCGCCTCGGTGAACAGCGCACGGTGCTGCTGTCGTTGTTGATCATTGGCGGGGCGACGCTGTCGCGGCTGTTTCTCGATTCGGCGGGCGGATTGATCGCCAGCGCCGTGCTGGCCGGGATCGGCATTGCACTGATCCAAGCCTTGATGCCCGCGCTGATCAAATCGCGGTTTCCCGACAACGTGGCGCTGTGCATGGGCCTTTACGTCACTTCGATCATGGGCGGCGCGGCGCTGGCCGCTTCGTTCGCTCCGTGGGTCCTGATGCAGACCGGCAACTGGCGGGCGGGACTGGCCGTCTGGGCAGTTTTGGCATTGCTCGCCATTCCTGTGTGGTGGGCAACCCGAACTACGTCACCGGACGTCACCCGATCTGTTATCAGAAAAGAATCCTTCTTCACGAATTCCCGCGCCTGGCTGCTCGCGATCTTCTTCGGTCTCGGCACTGCGTCCTACACCTGCGTGCTCGCCTGGCTGGCGCCGTACTACGTGGAAAAGGGCTGGAGCGAACAAAACGCCGGCCTGATGTTGGGTTTTCTGACGGCCATGGAGGTTATTTCCGGGCTGGTGGTGCCCGCCATCGCCAATCGCAGCCGTGACCGACGCCTGGTGCTCGGCACCCTGCTCGGCCTGATCATCGCCGGATTTCTGGGTCTGATCCTCAGCCCTCAGCACCTGAGCCTGCTGTGGCCCTGCCTGCTCGGACTAGGCATTGGCGGACTGTTCCCGATGAGCCTGATCGTATCCCTCGATCATCTCGACGAACCGCAACGTGCCGGCGGGCTCACAGCCTTCGTACAAGGCATCGGCTACCTGATTGCCGGACTATCGCCCCTGATGGCCGGCGCAGTTCGCGATCAACTGGGCAGCTTCGAGTGGGCCTGGTGGTCACTGACGGCAGTGATGGCGCTCATGCTGCTGATGGTGCTGCGCTTCAACCCACGATATTACGCCCGGCACATGGGTTGATCGGGCGAATGGCAGGCCGACCCGTCTGGATAAAGGCTTCTGGCCACCTTTTCCGGGTTTGATTGTGTACGTCGTGTTACTAAAACTTTCTGTCCCACAACTGACCGTGAAAAGTCCTACAGGGCTTTCTCCTGGCACCATCGTTCCGTTACGATCATGCGCACACGTTTGCGCGGATTCGGCGCAAGGAGCACAGCGAGACAGAACGGATGCTGAACAGTAACTTGCTTAGAAAGCTCGACATGCAGGATCTCATGGTGTTTGTCGCCGTGTATGAGCAAAGCAGCGTCACCGACGTGTCGGAGGCGCTGTTCGTCAGCCAGTCCACCGTCAGTTACTGCCTGAAAAAACTGCGCACCAGCTTCGAAGACGATTTGTTCGTCAACACCCGCACCGGCATGCGCCCGACCTACAAGGCCAGCAGCATGTACGGTCATGTGCAGAAAATCCTCGAAAGCATCAACCTCTGCCACGCCGGCGCCCCGACTTTCGATCCGATGGCGCAACCGGTGACCTTCAACATCTGCGCCCCGGAATACTTCGAGCAACTGATCCTGCCACGGATGTTGAAGCGCTTTGACTTCGATGACTTGCCGGTGATGGTCAACATGCACAAGTTCGAAACCGACGTGCCGGTCGAAGAATTGCGCGACGGCAGCCTCGATCTGGTGATCTGCTTCGGCCCGCACTTCCATCGCAGCCACGCCGACCTGAAATCACGGATGTTGCTGGAAGATGACCTGGTCTGCGTCTTCGACAAACGCGCCACGCCGCTGGAGCCGCGCCTGAGTCTGCAAGCTTTCACCGAACGCCGGCATGTGTTCCCGACACCGTGGACGTCGACCACCAACATGGTCGATGGCTGGCTGGCGCGGCAGGCGCAGAAACGCCAGATCGTCGCCCGTTCCAACAGCTACAGCGCGGCGTTGAAGATGATCACCGGCACCGATTTCATCCTGACCCTGCCCCGGCGGATCCAGCGTTTGCTGACCAACGACGCCGTGTTCAATCACTGCGAGGCGCCGAACGGTCTGCCGGGGTTCACCCTCGACATGCAATGGAGCCACAGCGTCGATCAGGACAGCGCCAACCTCTGGCTGCGCGAGCAGGTCATCAAGACCTGCGCGGAGCTGGAAGCGGCCTGAGTCTTACACGCCGATGGCGGTCTTGTTGTAGGACTCGCGGTCGATGTCGAGCAGTTCCACACTCAACTGCACCTCGACCCCGGCCGGCCATTCGCACAGATCCTGCAACACCGCCAACAGGCTCTGCGACAGCTGCTTCTTGATCTCCGGGGAACGCCCGCTGAGCAGCGCCAGTCTTACCGCGACAAAGGCGCGCTCGTTCATGGCGGTGCCGACCTTGAAGGTTTCAACCTTGATCGCACGGCTCTTGATGTCGAATTCCGCCGCGAACTGACCGGAACCCACCAGCGTGTTGTTGAGCCGGATCAACGCCACGTCGGCGTTCAGTTGCGGCAGGTTGGCGGTGTATTCCAGGTGCAGGTGTGGCATCTCGGTGCTCCAGTGGTTCGGCGGAAAGGTCGTACATATAACACAGCAACGCCTGACTCACGCCAACGACGACATCACCGGCCGCTCACTCATGAACTGCTCCAGCCGCGAACGCAACCAGCGCTCGGCCGGGTCGCTGTCGACGTGGCTGAGCCAGACCATCGACAGGTCGAGGGTCGGGGTCTTGAACGGAAACGGCTCCTTGAACAAGAACCCGGAAGCGGCCATGGCGTCGGCGGTGTAATCCGGCAGGCTGGCGATCAGGTCGGTGCCGGCCAGCAGCGCCGGCAACGAACTGTATTGCGGCACCGACAGCACCACCTGACGGGTGCGACCGATGTCCGCCAGCCACTCATCGGCGTAGCCACTGACATTGGCGGTGTGGGAAACCAGCACGTGCGGGCGTGCGCAATATTCATCGAGGGTCAGCGGCGTGTCGGACTTGTCGGCACGCAGGATGCTCGGCTGGATGTGCCGCAGCAGTTTGCGTTTGGCGTTGGCCGGCAGGCCGCGGGTCTGGCTGATGCCGACGGTAATGTCGCCCGCCGCCAGCAGATCGGGAATCCGCCAGTAATCGACGTGCTGCACCACGAACACCACGCTCGGCGCTTCCTGGCGCAAGGCACGCAACAACGGTGGCAGCAGGCCGAATTCGACGTCATCCGACAGACCGATTCGGAAGGTCATGGTGCTGACGGCAGGATCGAAATCCCGGGTCAGGCTGAGCGCCACCGACAGCGAGTCGAGCGCGGGCTTCAGATGGCGATAAATATCTTCGGCGCGGGCGGTCGGCTCCATGCGATGGCCGACGCGGATGAACAACGGATCGTTAAGCATGGTGCGCAGACGGTTGAGCGCCGAGCTGATGGTCGGCTGGCCGAGAAACAGTTTCTCGGCAGCACGGGTCACGTTGCGTTCGAGCATCAAGGTCTCGAACACCACCATCAGGTTGATGTCGGCCTTGCGTAGTTCATTGCGGTTCATCCATTGCCCCCCGATCCCCAGATTGCGGCAGTGTAGAAAGGCCGTGGGGGCGGCGTCCATCGAAACGGTGCGTCATTGCACCGTCAACGTCTTCAGCCCCAGGCCCATGATCCGCGAATCGTCGTTGATACCCAGCTGTCGGGGGCTGACGGCATCCGGCAGCTGCAATTCGATATCGAGCCGGTCATCGTTCCCGAGGCGCTGGCTGAGCGCGGCGCTGATCGGGATTTCCAGGCGATTGCCTTGAAACTGCATCAATCGGGTATCCAGTACCTGTTGGCCATTCAGACTGACGATCACCCGCTGGTCGGGGTGCCCGGGCGAGATGAAAGCCAGCGCGTCGATCACGATCGAACGCACCGGCGGCTGCACCCGCAATTGGATTTTCGCCTGTCGCCCTTCTGTCCATGTCCCCCAGCTTTCCGGCCTCGACCAACCCTTGGCCAATTGCCGATTGCGATAATTGAAGGTCAGCGTTTGCCCTGGACGAGTGAGGGGCGCGAGCAAAATCTGTTGCCCTTCATCAGGCACCTGCAGGCATTCGCCGCAGCGTTTCCAGCCCGGCGCCAGCACCGCCACCCCGTCCACGCGCGTCAGCAGATCGGTTTCACTGTTGATGCTCCGTGCGGCATCGACCAGAGCATCGTCATCAAGAAGGTACAAAGAGTCCGCGTCGTACTGCCCCGACTCGAGCATCGCGCGTGCTTTCTGCTGTGCTTGCGCCAGCGCCGAAGTGCTCATGCGTCCCAGATACACCGCATCGGTTTTCATCCCGTGGGTCGCTGCGAAACCGGCGATCATCTGCCAGCGATCGCTCTGATTCTGCGGCATCAGGCTGCGCACATTGGCGTAACGCGCAGCAGCACTGGCCCAGAAGGGATCCGTCATCGGACTGCTCCAGACCGATGACGGCGTCAGCATTTTCCCCTGCCTGATGGCCATCCAGCCATCGCGGGTGTCGGCCACCTGGATCAACAATGCGACGGCCAGCAGACCGATGGCGATGCGTGGCCGATAACCGCGAACCACCAGAAAAATCATGGTCATGACGCAGGCGTACAACACCGGCCAGAACATCCGCCCCGAGGCGCGAAAAATACTGGCCAGGGCGATGATTCGATCGGGTAGCGGATACTCGAACGTCAACGTGCCTATGCCTATTCGGTTCGACAGCGCGAACAGCCATAAACCGAGCATGGCCACCAGCAGCCATGGACGAGCACGCAATTCATCCTTCAAGAGTCGCCGGTTTCGCAGCCAGGCCAAAAAAGCCGGCGGCACCAGCAACAGAACACCCAGGCCAAAGTAGTTGAAACCTTCGTAATCCCCCTCTTCTTTCGGCAGACCGGGAAGGAGACGGGACCAGCCTGCCGGATCGGCGGGCGACAGCAGATTCATCCGGTACAAACCGAAACCACCGGATGCCGCGCCATCGGCAATGCTGAAGTAACCGGCCTGCCAGCAACACACGCTCACCAGCGCGAAAAGCACGCCGCCCTCGATCAGTCCCTGACCCCGGGTCAATGACCGACTCAATGTCTTGCCCAGCAGGTCCGCCAGCCAGATCAGCGCAACCATGGCCAGCAGGTAGGCGTGCACCCCGGCCGTCACCGTCAGCAACGTGCCCCACGCCAGGCGACGACGTTGCAGATCCGGCAGCAACGCCAGGTACAGCGCCGCCAGAACCAGGAAATGGCCCGCCAGGGAAAGGTGCCCCACAAGGCGAAAAAACATCACCGGCGAGAACGCCAGCAACCCTGCACCCAGAAGGCGAATCACGGGATGGGGCGTCATCAGCCCCAGCAGTTTCCAGCCAAACCAGGCTTGCAGGACACAACAGGCCAGCAGCCACAAACCGAAATACTGGAAGGTATCCGGCAACCAGCCACTGAACGGTTTGAACAACAGCGCGAGCAGTGGATTGGAGTCGGAAAAAATGATCGCGCTGCCCAGTTCCAGGCCGTAGGACGGATTGAGCCCGAGCGGGAATGTCCAGGGACCATGCCGGAAAAACGCCCAGCCCAGATAATGCGTGGCCGGATCGCCCTGCTCCAGCCAGGCGATGTTCTGCGGGTTCAGCGCTTGCGGTCCGACCACCAGAAAAAACACCAGAACACCCAAGAACAATGGCAGCAGGGAAAGTGCCGGGTGCTCCCGTGAATCCGTCATCGATATGTCCAGAAGTTGTGCAGTACGAAAGTGAATGCCGGAATCGTCAGCGCCACGGCAACGATTCCGGCGAGATAGTGCAGCCCGGCCATCTGTGCCGCCCAGGCCACGAACATCGCCAACAGAAAACCGCCCACCGAAACCAGCATGAAACGCAGCAGGGTTTTCCCGTGCAGTCGGGCTGAAAAACTCCAGGTGGTGTTGATCACATAGGACACCACCGTCGCCACGATAAAGGCCACGCCGTTGGCCAGGGGTGGCTGGTGGCTGACGAAGTTGATGAACAGCACCGCCACCAGCGCATGCAGCGCGGTGACGAACAATCCGGTCACGGCGAAACGCAGACCGCGCTGGATCAATGCGGACTTTTCGGCGGACGTCACGGTTTGCGCGCCAGCACGAACACGCTCAAACCGGCGAGGCGATTCATGCCCATCAACGGCAGCTCGAGACTGCACAGGGTTTTCAGCAGCGTATTGACCAGCGGATGATGTTTTTTCAGCTGCGAACGCGGTGCCGAACCCCGAGCACCGCCGGGTATCAGCCGCGATGCCAGCGCAATCGGGAAGACCGCTCCGAAGTAATAGGCGCCCCGCTCTACCTTCAATCCGGCGTTACCCGCCAGAGCCTCGAATCGCCCCAGCGTGTAGCGACGTTTGTGTTCGAGAAAATCATCGTGCCCGCTCCACATGAACTGGAACGCCGGCACGGTCATCAGGAAACGACTGCCGGACGGCACCTTGTCAACGTACGACTTGAGCAGGCCGAGGTCGTCATCAACGTGTTCCAGCACATCCATCAGCAACACCAGATCCGCGTCCACGCTGTCGATGGAACGACGGTAATGCACCGGCTTTCCGGCGGTGGTGGCGCTGGAGTCGGCCGGGTAACTGATGTCCACGCACCACGCTTCGCGTGCCGCCGTGTGGGTCAATAAATGGTGGGAAAAGAAACCTGAACCGGCACCGACATCGAGAATTCGCTTGATCGGCGCTTCACCCAGCAAGCGCCGGGTGGCGGCCGCTTTGGAGCAGTAATACCAATGCTCGCCGATGCTGTCGCCGAGGATGTCGGTTTCCTTGAGGTCCATCGGTCAGTCCTTGGGATCGTAAACGCGGCGTACCAGAAAGACCGGTCGGCGCTTGGCTTCAATGTAAGTGCGCCCCAGGTATTCACCGAGTACGCCAATGCCGATCAGTTGCAGGCCACCGAGGAATGTCACGGCCACCATCAGCGACGCATAACCCGGCAGATCGACACCGTACAACAGCGTGCGCACCACGATGAACATGGCAAAGGCGAACGACACCAGCGACACCATCGCTCCCAGATATGTCCAGATCCGCAGCGGCTCGGTGCTGAAACTGGTGATGCCTTCCAGCGCAAAATTCCACAGTCGCCAGCCATTGAACTTGCTGCGTCCAGACGCCCGCTCCGGGCGCTCGTATTCGACTTGCGTGGTGCGAAATCCAACCCAGGCGAACAGGCCTTTCATGAAGCGTCGGGATTCGGGCAGCGTCAGCAGCGCGTCGACCACGCAGCGATCCATCAGCCGGAAATCACCGACGTTTTCCGGCAATGACTGTTCGGCAATTCTGTTGTGCAGGCGATAGAACCAGCTGGCGGAAGTCTGCTTGGCCCAGGAGTCGCTGCGCCGGCTGATGCGGTGGCCAAGCACCACTTCAAAACCTTCGCGCCAGCGCTCGATCATTTGCAGAATGACCTCGGGCGGATCCTGCAGATCAACGTCGATCGGCACCACGATCTGCCCGGTGGCGATCTGCAAACCGGCGGACAGCGCCGCTTCCTTGCCGAAATTGCGGCTCAGATCAACGATGCGGATGCGTGAGTCGCTCTGCTGGCAGTTCAGGAGACGTTCCAGCGTCGTATCGGAACTGCCGTCGTTGACGAACACCAGTTCGAGGCTGATCCGGGAATCACCCTCGAACACCTGACGAATGCGCAGGAGAAAACCGTCGAGGCTGTCCTCTTCGTTGAACACGGGAACCACCAGCGACAACTTCACCGGGCCCGCGTGCTGCGTTCCATTCGGATGGGTCAATGGACTGCTCTTTTTTTATAGTGATTGTCGGTCGCCGAACGCTGTTCGACGCCATGAGCCGCACCGTATTAAGCAGCAGCCCGAAATGTCATGCAAGGGTGAAACGACGGCGTTCCGGCCAATCCAAAGGCCGATTCCTGCGCTCTGGCCCGCGCCTTTCAGAAACATCCACGAACGATTGGAAACAAATCCCCGATAGCCAAAAATCCGCGCTCCGCTAGGCTTGCGTCGAGGCGTCACACAGGTTGTCGCACATAAATCGCATGGAGCGAACTGAATGTATTTCGAGATTTACAGGCAATCCAAAGGCACCCCGAGCACCGGCAAGGGCCAATGGCGCTGGAGATTAAGGGCGGGGAATCACGAGACGGTCGCCAGTGGCGAATCGTATGTGAACAAGGCGGATTGTCTGCATGTGATCGAGCTGATCAAAGGTGTGCAGGGAGAGACCCCGGTCAAGGAGATCTGAGGTAAAAATGCTGCCTATGCCCATAGGCAGCATTCAATTGAAATGCCCGTCCGCAAAGCAATCAGTTGATCCCGGTTACGATCAATTCAAGCGGAATCAGGCTTTACCCGGATCACTGCAGATGGATAATGGCAAGCTGCCACAATCCATGATTCCCTGATACGAGGGATTCTTCTCCAATCGGCCCGACATTCACCATCACGGACACATGATCAGGCTACGAAACAAGGAGTTCGTAACTTTGCTCTCCCATCAGGATTTACCGGTTCCTCTCTCTCGTACCCAGAAGCTCACATCTCTGATCACGCGAGGCATGGCCGGGCTCGGTGTTTTGTTAGGTGCCATGTGGGCACTGATTACCTACGTAGTGCCAGATCCAAGCGTATTCGGGTTCAGCTTCATCAGCTGGAAGAACGTGGTATTGCTTGTCAGCACCTTCATGTTCTTGGGTGCAGTTTCCATTGGATGGCAAATTCGCAACTACACACCGCTGCTGAGAGGCTGCTTGCAGTTCGTCATAATTTCCGGCGTGTCATTTGGGTTCTTCATCTTGGGAACCGAGTACGCAAAACCCTCATTCGAGTTTGCAAAACTACAGGCAAAAATCGTAGAGAACGAAGGTAGCAACCTGCTCGGCAAGCGCATGGAAGTTTTGGACAATGTTCGTTTTGAGCTTGTTGGTTGCGAAAATATCGGCAGATTGCCCACATGCACCTTCGATTTGACGAACTTGAATGTGGACCGCAGCTTCCGCTTTGATGACAGCACGCGCCTGTTCGACGAATCAGGAGGCCCACTAAAGTTTGAATCGATTCGGGTTGGTCAGGTGGAAGATCGCTACTGGCTGAGATTTCAGTTAATCCGCAATGTCCCTACTCGGGTCACGCTGATTTTCCAGCAGAGCAATAGCAAGCTGAACAAAACACCTGCTATCAAGCTCGTCTTCAATGATTCGAATGATGAATCCCTCACACTGAAGTTCAGTGAAGTTGACATGCGCTAGCCTGGCCTGACGTCGCTCCAAAACGATACCAAACGAGATTTCGCCCCCACCCTATCTCTTTTGCCTAAAACAACTTTCCAGATACCTGCACCGATTTACGTAAAAGCCTCGTAGTTTTTCAACGACGAGGCTTTTAACTGCCAGCGGAAATGGCGTGAGCTAGTACCCCCTCAGAATCTCTCAGGTATATGCCGGAACGGATAATCCGACTCCTTGTACCCCCCAGGTTTCTGCCGCTTGGGCAATGTCACCTTCTCTCGCGGCACCTCTTTATAGGGGATGCGACTGAGCAGGTCAGAGATGATATTGAGCCGCGCCCGACGCTTGTCGTTCGAGTTGGCCACAAGCCACGGTGCGTAATCGGTGTCGGTCGCTTCGATCATGTCGTCCCGTGCCCGGGAGTAGTCATACCAGCGACTGTAGGACTTGAGATCCATCGGCGACAGTTTCCAGATCTTGCGCCCGTCGACAATGCGCGCCTCCAGGCGCCGGGTCTGTTCTTCCTGGCTGACATTCAGCCAGTACTTGAGCAGGATCACTCCCGAACCGACGACTGCGCGCTCCACAAGCGGCACGGTCTTGAGAAACTTGTCGACCTGTTTGTCCGTGCAAAAACCCATCACCCGCTCGACGCCGGCGCGGTTGTACCAACTGCGATCGAAGATCACCACTTCGCCGGCCGCCGGCAAATGGGGCAGATAGCGCTGCATGTACATCTGGCTCTTCTCGCGATCGGTCGGGGCCGGCAACGCGATGACGCGAAAGACTCGCGGGCTGACCCGTTCGGTGAGCGCCTTGATGGTGCCGCCCTTGCCCGCACCGTCACGGCCTTCGAAGATGATGCAGATCTTGATGCCTTCGGCCTTCACCCATTCCTGCATTTTCACCAGTTCGATATGCAAACGGCGCAGCTCGGCAAGGTAGTCCTTGTTTGACAGTTTTGTATGTTCGTCAGGTTTTTCTCTGGGCGAGTCTTTCTTCTTTCCCTTTGCCATGACCAGACCTCTCGGGTTGGAACGACAGCCAGGCTCGTTGGCAATGCATGACCTGGAACCGGAAAGTTTAGTCATTTATCGCAAAACGCAAGGAAACGTGCAGTAAGTCACAGACAACGTGCTTATTTCGAAAAAGCCTGTGCAGTTTTTGACGGAACGCCAATCGCCAACCATCCTCCTTCACGGCGCAGCGTCCGATGTTGGCCGTGGATGCCTCGCGTGTTGCAAACCTGCCATTTGGATGTGGGGAAAAGGTCATGCACAGTTCGCTCTTGCGTGCCGCGTCGCTCCTGCTCGCCTTGAGCGCTGCACCGCTCTTGTTGCAGGCCGCCGATGCGCCTGCGGCCCCGGCAGCTGCCAGCGCTGCGACCAAAGATGCCGTGTTTACCACGGAACAGCTCGATCAGATGCTCGCGTCGATTGCCCTGTATCCCGACCCACTGCTTGCTCAAGTACTGATGGCCACCACCTATCCGGGAGAAGTCGCCGAAGCCGTGACCTGGTCCAAGGCTCATCCGGACGCCAAGGGCGATGACGCGGTCAAGCAGGTAGCCAGCCAGACGTGGGATCCGAGCGTGCAGGCGTTGGTGGCGTTTCCGCAGGTCTTGGCGACTCTGGGGCAGGACCCGGTCTGGATGCAACGTCTGGGGGATGCCTTTCTGGCCCAGCCTGACGAACTCATGGCGGGCGTTCAGCGCTTGCGGCGTCAGGCCCAGGCGGCGGGCAATCTGCAGAGCAATCAATATCAGAATGTGACAGTGCAGAACGTAACGCCGCCCATCTCTGCCGGGACAACCAAGGCGGCCGACAACACGACCATCATCATTCAGCCCGCCGATCCGCAGGTGGTCTACGTCCCGACCTATAACCCGACGACCACCTACGGCACCTGGCCTTATCCGGCCTCGCCGCCGGTGTATTACCCGCCGCCACCCGCTTACTACCCGGGTCAGGCACTGGTGGCAGGATTGGCTTTCGGTACGGGCGTGGCGGTCGTTGCGTCGTTGTGGGGCGACTGCGACTGGGGCAATAACGACATCGACATCGATGTGAACCGTTACAACAATATCAACGGCAATAACCGCATCACCAACAACCAGAACAAGTGGCAGCACAACACCGTGCATCGCGATGGCGTGCCCTATCGTGACAACCGCAGCCGCGCGCAGTATGGCCGGCAGCTGGACGGTGCGGCTCAGCGTGACGCCTATCGCGGAGACAACGCGCAGCGGGCGCAGGCCCGGGAGCGGGCGCGCAGTTCGATGGACAGGGCCGGTTTCGAACGCCCCGCCACCAGCAATCGGGAAGCTCGCAATCAAGTCCGCGAAGCGCAATCCGCCAATGTCGGCAATCGCATGCAAGGCGGCGCGGACAGACCCAGAGCCGCCGACCGCGCTCAAGCCAACACGCGGGAGGCGCGCCAGCCGGGCGCCAATCAACGTGACAACCGTGCGTCCCAAGCCCGACCCGCAGCGGGCAGCGCGCGCAACAACGCCTTCGCCGGCGCGCGCTCTCCGTCACAGACCCGCGTCCAGGCTGATCGCGGCCGGGCCAGCCAGATTTCCGCGCAACGTCCCAACACCTCACGCGCCGCCGGACATCAGATCAGCCGGCCATCCGGCGGGGGCATGCGTCAGAGAGGAGGTGGCCGTCGATGAACATTCATTCTCTGTTCAGGACCTGCCTGACCCTCGCGGCGAGCCTCGCATTTTCGAGCCTTGCTTTAGCACAGCAAGTATTTCCAACCCCGGAAAAAGCCGCTGACGCCTTCGTCGAAGCCCTCGGTACGCAACACGCCGATCAGAAACGCCTGACCGAACTGCTGGGCGAGGAATGGCACAGCTTCATTCCCCGCGAAGGCGTACAGCGCAGCGATGTCGATGCCTTCCTGCAGCAATACCGCGAACAGCACACCCTGGAAAAGACCGGCGACAGCAAGGCCGTGCTCTCCGTCGGGCCCGATCACTGGACGCTGCCCATCCCGCTGATCAAAGACAAAACCGGCTGGCGCTTCGACATGAAAGCCGCCCAAGTCGAAATCCGCGCCCGCCGCATCGGTCGCAACGAACTGGCGGCAGTGCAATCGGCGCTGGCCTACCACGACGCCCAAATGGACTACGCCTCGGAAGACCGCGACGGCGACGGCGCCCTCGAATACGCACAGAAAATCTTCAGCTCCCCCGGCAAACACGACGGCCTCTATTGGCCAGAAGACGACACCAACCAGATCAGCCCCCTCGGCCCCGCCTTCGGCCAGGCCATCAACGACGAAGACTGGCACGGCTACCACTTCCGCATCCTCGACGCCCAAGGCCCGTCAGCACCGGGCGGCGCTTACAGCTATCTGATTGGAGACAAGATGAGTCGCGGGTTCGCCTTGATCGCTTGGCCAGCGAAGTATGACGACACCGGGGTGATGAGCTTCATGATCAGCCATGAGGGCCAGGTGTTTCAGAAGGATCTCGGGCCGGATGGGGAGAAAGTGGCGAAGGCGATGAAGCGGTTTGATCCGGATGATAGTTGGGAAGTGGTGGATTTGGGGCAGAAGTAGTTGGGGTAGCGAATTGCGCTGGATCGGAAACGAAAAAGCCCCGCAGCTTCTCAGCTACGGGGCCGTTTTGGTGAGCGGTCATTCGTCATCGTCGCTTTCTTCATCGCCATCATCGTCCGTTGAAACAACGCCTGCGCCTCCTTCGATAAACGACTGACAGCCTTCGTTAAAGGACTCAGATGGGGTACTACAGGAATTTTCATCGTAAATTCCCTTTTCCTCGGCCCATTCATAACCGGCCTGATGCCCTGAGCAATCATCCGTACATTCATAGCCATCAAATGTAGCTGCGAAAGTTGTTGTGCTCCCCAGCATCAAGACAAACAGCGCAATTGAATAAAATGCCTTCTCTGGCAGCCTCATAACTACATGCCATCACGAGGTTTAGTGCCGAATTTTCCTGTGTACGGATTCACATTACCTTTGGTGCTGTAGTTATTGTTCCTGGTGAAGTCTGGGTTTGTAGCATGAGAGGGTCGAACATACGTTCCATTGCTTCGCGTATATCCACTAACCGAATGGTCGGAACGACTTCCGTAGGAGTAGCTGGACTTGACCGAGGAATGACTGCCGAAGCCGCTCCCGCGTGCGTGAACACTCCCTGATAGCGCCACGGTGATTGCTATAACCGCTACAGAAAAAACCTTTTTCATACAGCCCTCCATTTTTCCAACGATGATAGCTCAATGGAATCACTTCGAAAGCTCAGGCGACAAAGGGTCTTGGCACTATCGACGCCAACTCAACCTCTCTGGAAAGGATCACGCCTACGTAGGGTTATCTCTCAGAGTGCGCGAATGACTGGGTCGCTAGGTTTTTACCATTCAGAATTGAGCTAGAGATTCAGTTCTGATGCGTAAATAAACGATCCAAGTAAAAAACCCTCAGAAACGAAAAAGCCCCGTAGATTTTCATCTACGGGGCTTTTTCTATGTATGGCGGAGAGATAGGGATTCGAACCCTAGGTACCGGTGAAGGTACAACGGATTTCGAATCCGTCCCATTCGGCCACTCTGGCATCTCTCCAACGGCGCGCATCATAACAACACTTTTACCGAAAGCAAACCCTCTTTCGAAAATTTCTCCGTGCTATCAGATGCTTGCGTCGATTAAAGCGGTACGCCCAGACGGTTGGCGACTTCTTCGTAGGCTTCGATGACGTCACCGAGGCCCTGGCGGAAGCGGTCCTTGTCCATCTTCTTCTTGGTGTCCTTGTCCCACAGACGGCAGCCGTCCGGGCTGAACTCGTCGCCCAGGACGATGGAGCCGTCGCTGAACACGCCGAATTCAAGCTTGAAGTCCACCAGCAAGAGGCCTGCGTCGTCGAACAGTTTGCTCAGGACTTCGTTGACCTTGAGCGACAGTTCTTTCATGCGCGCCAGTTGCTCGGCGGTGCCCCAACCGAAGGCAACGACGTGGGATTCGTTGATGAACGGGTCGCCCTTGGCGTCGTCCTTCAGGAACAGTTCGAAGGTGTACGGGTTGAGCTTCATGCCCTCCTCGACGCCCAGACGCTTGACCAGGCTGCCGGCGGCGTAGTTACGCACGACGCACTCGACCGGGATCATGTCGAGTTTTTTCACCAGCACTTCGTTGTCGGCCAGCAGTTTGTCGAACTGGGTCGGAATGCCGGCCGCTTCGAGTTTCTGCATGATGAAGGCGTTGAACTTGTTGTTCACCATGCCTTTGCGGTCGAGCTGCTCGATGCGCTTGCCGTCGAACGCCGAAGTGTCGTTGCGAAACAGCAGGATCAAGCGGTCAGCGTCGTCGGTCTTGTAAACCGATTTGGCTTTGCCGCGGTAGAGTTCTTCACGTTTTTCCATGATGGGCTCCGCTTGCTAAGTAGATGGGCTAGGCGATGTGGCGCCAGTCGAGCCCTGAATCTTGATCGGCCAGTTGCAGCCAGTCCGGGTCGCACCCGAGGGTGTCGACAAAACATTGCCGGGCCAGCTGCGGCATGTTGTTCTTGCTGCTCAGATGGGCCAGGACCAGGTGTTGCAGGCCTTGCCAGCCCAACTCGGCCACCAGGAATGCCGCCTGATGGTTGTTCAAATGTCCCAGCTCGCCGCCCACCCGCTGCTTGAGAAAGTAAGGGTAATGACCACGGGCCAGCATGTCGCGACAATGGTTGGACTCGATCATCAACGCATCGAGGTCCCGATAGCCGTCCAGCACCCGCTCGCAGTAAGAGCCCAGGTCAGTCAGCAGGCCGAAGCGCCGCTCACCGTCACTGAATACGTACTGGGTCGGTTCCTGCGCATCATGGGCCACGGCAATGACCCCGATGTTCAGAGCACCGATCTGCAGTTGCTCGCCACCGGTCACGAAACCGGCAGGTTCAATCGGTTTGCGCATCCCGCGCAGTGTGCCGCGACTGAGGTAGACAGGCAGATTGTAGCGCCGAGACAGCAAACCCACGCCATGCACGTGGTCGGCATGTTCGTGGGTTACGAGTATCGCGCTCAGTTGCGCCGGGTTCACACCCAGGCGCAACAGGCGTTTTTCGGTTTCCCGCAGGGAAAAACCACAATCCACCAGCACATACGTATCAGCACTGGCGATCAGCGTGCCGTTCCCTTGGCTACCGCTGCCGAGAACGGCAAAACGCATTGGATCAGCCCAGGTTGTCCTGAATCACGCTCAACACTTTGCGGGCCACATCGGCCGGCGCAACGGTGTTGATGTTTTTCTCGACGGTCACCTGCACGTTCTCGCCGACCTTGCTCAGGCGAACCTGATAGCGCTCGGCGCGGGCTTCAACTTCTTCCTTGGTCGGCGCGCTGCCGAACAGGCTGCTGAAGAAACCAGGCTTCTCGTCTTTCTTCTCGGCCTTTTCGGACAAGTTGATGTAGTAGAGACCCAGGCTGCGGTTGATGTCTTCAACGCGCCATTCGCCCTGTTCCAGCGCACGACCGACGCTCGACCAGGCACGATCCAGGTCCGTACCGACGTTCAGTACCGGGTTGCCGCTGCCGTCTTCGCTCAGGCTGACACGGCTCGGGGTATCGAAATCACGCGAAGCCAGCATCGACACCGAACCACCCTTCTCGGAGGTACGGCTCATGCTTGCGAGCATGTCGTCGACCAGCGCAGCGTCCAGGCCAGTGTTGACCGAACGGTTGGTGAAATCGACATTGGCGGTGCTGCCGGCAGGACGCTCGGCGCTGACCACATAGACTTCACTGGTGTTGCGCTGCACGCCTGGCTCGATGCGCACCCGCACGCGGGTTTCGCTGTCGGTGCTGACGCCGGCGGCGCTCAGGCGCTTGGCCATGGCGGCGGACAGTTCGTCGGAATGCTGCCAGGTGGTGGTGAATTCGCCGGTTTGCGGGCGCTGTTCATCCAGACGGAAACCGTTGTCCTGGAAGTACTGCACCGCCACTGGCCAGACTTCGGCCGGTGGGTGCTGGGCCATGACCCAACGCGAATCACCGCTTTTCTGCAGCGAGTAATCGCTGGCATCGGCAACGGTCGACAGCGGTTGAGGACGCGGAACGATGTATTCACCCTTGGCGGTGTCGTCGGCCACGTTGCGCGGGATCGGCAGCAGCGGATCCAGGCGCTTGGAGGTGCTGACATCCGGTGGCAGTTGCATCGGTGCAGTCTGTTGCGCTTCCAGGTAATCGCTACCACGGTCACGGAAATAACCTTCCGGGCCCCAGATCCATCCGCAGCCACTGGTGCTGGAGATAATCAAGGCAAGTGCGGAAAGTCCGGCCATTCGCTTCATGCGTTGTACTTCCTCAATTAAACCAGGACGTTGCACTGGCGCAGGGCCGAGCGCAGCGTTTCATGACAAGGAGCGCTCAGCCAGGTCAGCGGCAGGCGGATGCCTTGGTGCATCAGGCCCATTTCGACCAAAGCCCACTTCACCGGAATCGGGTTGGCTTCGATGAACAGGTCCTTGTGCAGCGGCATCAGTTTTTCGTTGATGGCCCGTGCGGTCTCGGCGTCGCCCTTGAGCGCGGCCTCGCACAGGTCGGCCATTTCGCGCGGGGCGACGTTGGCGGTGACGGAGATGTTGCCCTTGCCGCCCAGCAGGATCAGCTCGACGGCGGTCGGATCATCGCCGGACAGCACGATGAAGTCCTTGCTCACGCCGTCGATGATCGCCTTGGCGCGTTTCAGGTCGCCGGTCGCTTCCTTGATGCCGATGATGTTCGGCACGGTGGACAGGCGGATCACGGTCTCGGCCTGCATGTCGCAGGAGGTGCGGCCAGGAACGTTGTAGAGAATCTGTGGGATGTCGACCGCTTCGGCGATGTGCTTGAAGTGCTGGTACAGGCCTTCCTGGGTCGGCTTGTTGTAGTACGGGACTACCAGCAGGCAGGCATCGGCGCCGGCTTCTTTGGCATTGCGGGTCAGCTCGACCGCTTCGCGGGTCGAGTTGGCGCCGGTACCGGCGATCACCGGAATGCGACCGGCAACCTGTTTGACCACGGCTTTGATGACGGCGATGTGTTCTTCAACATCAAGGGTTGCCGACTCGCCGGTGGTGCCGACCGCGACAATGGCATGGGTGCCGTTCTTGAGATGGAAGTCCACGAGTTTGCTGAGGCTGTCCCAGTCAAGACGCCCTTGTGCATCCATGGGTGTGACCAGTGCCACCATACTGCCCGCAATCATGAAACCGCTCCTGCCGGAAAAAGAGAGCGGTAATGGTACTGGCGCCAAGATGCTTGCACAAGCGAAGTACTGTGCCGCCATTCCCCTTGGCGCCGCTTTTCGCTACCCTTCAGACTTTGATCGGTACTGATCAGCTTGTACGCCGGGTTCCAGTCTCCCGTTTCGGCCTCCCGGGCCCCGTTCCAGTGTCGTTGCCGTACGCTTCCTTGTTGATGGAGCCGTAGCGCCACACGAATCGGGCCTTCCGGACAGTCATTGCCCCGGCAATCAACGCCCTCTCCCTACCGACCGCTCATCGCTTTAGGAATGCTGCATGTCCACCCCCACAGTTCGCGAACAATTCCTTGTCATCAGTGCCCTCGGCGCCAATCCCATGGAGCTGACCAACGTCCTGTGCCGCGCCAGCCATGAAAACCGCTGTGCGGTCGTCACCTCGCGCCTGACCCGCCACGGCGAGTGCAGCGCGCTGGTGCTCGAAGTCTCCGGCAGCTGGGACGCCCTGGCTCGCCTTGAAGGCAGCCTGCCGGTGCTGGCCAAGCGTCATGCGTTCACCGTCAACGTGGTGCGCAGCGCCGCCCTGGAAAACCGTCCGCAAGCCCTGCCGTACGTGGCTTACGTGTCTTCGGCGTACCGCCCGGACATCATCAACGAGCTATGCCAGTTCTTCATGGATCACAATGTCGAGCTGGAAAACCTGACGTGCGATACGTATCAGGCACCGCAGACCGGCGGCACCATGCTCAACGCCACGTTCACCGTGACCCTGCCCGCCGGCACCCAGATCAGCTGGCTGCGCGACCAGTTCCTGGATTTCGCCGACGCCATGAACCTGGATGCACTGATCGAACCCTGGCGCCCACAGAACCCAATGTAAGGAAGCTTTCATGGCCGTTGTCATCGACCAACCGGTTACGGATTTCGAAGCGCCTGCCACCAGCGGGCAGACTGTCAGCCTGTCGGCCCTCAAGGGCAAGCAAGTGGTGATCTACTTCTATCCGAAGGACAGCACCCCGGGCTGCACGACCGAAGGCCAGGGCTTTCGCGATCAATACGCGGCATTCAAGGCTGCCAACACGGAAATCTTCGGGATTTCCCGCGACAGCCTGAAGTCCCACGAGAACTTCAAGTGCAAGCAGGAGTTTCCGTTCGAGCTGATCAGCGACAAGGACGAAGCCGTCTGCCAGCTGTTCGACGTGATCAAGCTGAAAAAACTCTACGGCAAGGAATACCTGGGCGTTGATCGCAGCACCTTCCTGATCGACAAGAACGGTGTACTGCGTCAGGAATGGCGCGGCGTGAAGGTGCCAGGACATGTCGATGCAGTGCTGGCTGCTGCTCAGGCGCTGAACAAGGCCTGATGTTGTCGGCGCCCTTGCGGGCGCCGATTCATTCTCAAAGCAGTGGCGCCACCACCGGCTCCTTGCGTGGCCACGCATCGAGCACAGCCTTGAACAGTGTCGCCAGCGGAATCGCGAAGAACACTCCCCAGAACCCCCACAACCCGCCGAACAACAGCACCGCGCAGATGATTGCCACCGGGTGCAGATTGACCGCTTCGGAGAACAGCAACGGCACCAGCACGTTGCCGTCCAAAGTCTGAATGATTCCGTAGACCGCCATCAGATAGATGAACTGATCGCTCCAGCCCCACTGGAACAGCGCAATCAGCAGCACCGGCACGGTCACCACCACCGCCCCGACATACGGCACCACCACCGACACGCCGACCAACAGGGCCAGCAGCGCCGCGTAGTTCAGTCCCAGTGCGACAAATGCGATGTAAGTCACGCCACCACAAATCACGATCTCGATGACCTTGCCGCGAATGTAGTTGGCGATCTGCCGGTTCATTTCTTCGGCGACCCGGGTGATCAGCGCCCGCTCACGCGGCAAATAGCCGCGCACCCACTCGCCGATCATTGCCCGATCCTTGAGAAAGAAGAACACCAGGATCGGCACCAGCACCAGGTAGATCATGATGTTCACCAGCAGCGGCAGGCTCGACAACGAGAACGTCAGCGCCCACTGGCCGAACTTGCCGATCTCGCCTCGCGCTGCTTCGATCGCTTGCAGCACCTGCTCGTCGGAGACCAGATGCGGATAGCGCTCGGGCAGCAACAACAGCAGCGATTGCCACTTGGCGAGCATCCCCGGCAATTCGTTGAACAGGGTGATCAACTGATGCCAGAGCAACGGCAGCACCACGACGATGAACACCATCAGCACGCCCATGAACAGCGCAAACACCAGACCGACCGCCGCCCCACCAGGCACGCGCAAGCGTTCGAGCGTGACCACCAGCCCCTGCATCAGGTACGCCAGCACCATCCCGGCCAACACCGGCGCGAGCATTCCGCCAAGCGTCAGCACCGCGGTGAAGGCGAGAAACAGCAAAACCGCCAGCACCACCGCTTCCTCATCGGAGAAGTAGCGCTGAATCCAGTCGCGCAACACTTTGAACATCAATTTTCCTTAGGTCATTTACGCGGTCGGTTTCAGGCTTTTTTCAGCCAGTAACGGTAGACACCCGCCTCGTCTTCTTCACGCAGCAGCGTATGACCGGCCAATTTGGCAAAGGTGCGAAAGTCGCGTTGCGAGCCGGCATCCGTGGCAATCACCTTGAGTACCGCGCCACTGGGCAGCTTGTTCAGCTCCATTTTGGCCTTGAGCAACGGCAACGGACAATTCAGGCCACTGGCGTCCAGTTCACAGTCATGGGCTACAGCGTCGGTCATGCGTCACTCCGGATCAGATGGTCAGGCTGCCTAGAATATCTGGTCGCAGGCCCGGTGTCCGGCTACAGTAAGGTCTTTGTCGACTAAGGCTTTGTGCATGACATTTCTGCGCCCTACCCTGCTGACGCTCGCTTGCCTGCTCGCCTCACCGGGCTTCGCCGACGACCTGCCGTCACTCGGTGACGCCAGCTCTGCCATCGTCTCGCCACAACAGGAATATCAATTGGGTCGCGCCTGGCTGGCGTTGCTGCGCAGCCAGGTTTCGCAGCTCAACGATCCACAGCTCAAGGATTACGTCGAGTCCAGCGTCTACAAGCTGGTGGAAACCAGCCAGGTCAATGACCGACGTCTTGAATTCATCCTGATCAACAGCCCGCAGCTCAACGCCTTCGCGGCACCGGGCGGGATTGTCGGGGTCAACGGCGGCTTGTTCCTCAATGCGCAGACCGAAGGCGAATATGCCTCGGTACTGGCTCACGAACTGGCTCACTTGTCCCAACGCCACTTCGCCCGTGGCGTCGAGGCCTCGCAGCGGATGCAGGTGCCGATGATGGCGGCGCTGCTGGCCGGCATCGTGATCGCCGCTGCCGGCGCGGGCGACGCTGGCATCGCGGCGATTGCCGGCACCCAAGCGGCGGCCATCCAGGAGCAACGGCGCTTCTCGCGTCAGAACGAGCAGGAGGCCGATCGCATCGGCATCCTCAACCTGGAGAAGGCAGGCTACGATCCGCGCTCGATGCCGACCATGTTCGAGCGTTTGATGCGCCAGTATCGTTTCGACGCCAAGCCGCCGGAATTCCTGCTGACTCACCCGGTCACCGAATCGCGTATCGCCGACACCCGTAACCGCGCTGAACAGGCTAAACCCGGTGGCATTGAAGACAGCAAGCGCTATCAACTGATCCGCGCGCGGGTGCAGTTGACCTATGAAGAAACGCCGGGCCTTGGCGCCAAGCGTTTCCGCGCGCAACTGGATGAGAACCCGAAAAACGACGTGGCCCGTTACGGTCTGGCGATCGCTCAGATCAAGGGCGGTCAGTTGAATGAAGCACGGGAGAATCTCACGCAACTGCTGGCCAAATCGCCGAACGAGATCATTTACAACCTGGCGCAGGTCGATCTGGACATCACCAACAATAAGCTGGCTGATGCCCAGTCCCGGGTTGACCGGATGCTCGGTCAGTATCCTGGCAATTACCCGCTGAATCAGGTGCGCGTGGATCTGTTGCTGAAACAAAACCGCACCGCCGATGCAGAGAAGGCGCTGGAAGGCTTGTTGAAATCGCGTCCGGACGATCCGGATGTCTGGTATCAGGTCGCAGAAACTCGCGGACTGTCCGGCAACATCATCGGCCTGCATCAAGCCCGTGCCGAATATTTCGCGCTGGTCGGCGATTATCGCCAGGCGATCCAGCAACTGGACTTCGCCAAACGCAAGGCTGGCAGCAACTTCCCGTTATCCTCTCGTATCGACGCTCGCCAACGCGAGCTGATGGAGCAAGAGCGCATGGTCAAGGACATGATGGGTTAGCCCGCGCCGAGACAAATTCCGGACACAAAAAAACCGCCTCTTTCGAGGCGGTTTCTTTTTACTTCTTAGACAACTGGATCATTCAGCCAGTTTGAAGGTGATGAAGCTGGCACGGCCCTGACGCAGAACGCGCATCGACACCGAACGGTTCTTCGGCAGCGCCTTGGCGATCTCGGCAAACTCCTTCGAAGAACCAATGGCCTGATTGTTCAGGTGGGTGATGATGTCGCCCGGCTGCAGACCGATCAGGGCTGCAGGACCATCCTGCACTTCCTTGATCACCACACCGCCCTTCAGGTCGTAGGTTTTCTTCTGCTCGGCGCTCAGCTCGGCAACCGAAACACCCAGACGATTGCTGTTGGTCTCGGCACCGGATTTCGGCAGGGCATCCAGTTCCTTGTCTTCGTCCGGAATGGCGCCGACAGTCAGCTCGACATTCTTGCGCTTGCCGTCGCGAATCACTTCGAGATTGGCTTTGGCGCCAGCCTTCAAAGCACCCACCAGATGTGGCAGGTCAGCGGACATGACGATCGGTTGACCGTTCATGCTCAGGATCACGTCACCCACTTGCAGGCCGCCCTTGGCAGCCGGGCCGTCATCCTGAATCTGCGCAACCAGCGCACCGGCCGGTTTGTCCAGACCAAACGACTCGGCCAGATCCTTGTTCACTTCCTGGATGACGACGCCCAACCAGCCACGGCTGACTTTACCGCCGCTTTTCAGCTGGTTGGAAACGTCCATCGCCACGTCGATCGGAATGGCGAACGACACACCCATGAAGCCACCGGAACGGGTGTAGATCTGCGAGTTGATCCCGACCACTTCACCGTTCAGGTTGAACAGCGGGCCACCGGAGTTACCCGGATTGATCGGCACGTCAGTCTGGATGAATGGAACGTAGTTTTCGTTCGGCAGGCTGCGGCCGACGGCACTGACGATGCCTTGGGTCACGGTGTGGTCAAAGCCGAATGGCGAACCGATTGCCACGACCCACTGACCGGCTTTTAGGTCCTGGGATTTGCCGAGCTTGAGAACTGGCAGATCCTTGCCTTCGATTTTCAGCAGCGCCACGTCGGAGCGTGGGTCGGTGCCGATCAGCTTGGCCTTCATTTCACTGCGATCAGCCAGACGAACGAGAATTTCATCGGCATCGGCGATCACGTGGTTGTTGGTCAGGATGTAGCCATCTGGCGAAATGATGAAGCCCGAACCCAACGACTGCGCTTCACGCTGGCGATCACCACGCGGAGAACGCTGTTGCGGCGGCATGCCGCGTTCGAAGAACTCGCGCAACATCGGCGGCAAGCCTTCCAGGTCAGGCATCTGCTGGTTCACTTTGCGATCCGGCAGCTTTTGCGTGGTACTGATGTTCACCACCGCAGGCGAGGCCTGTTCGACCAACTGGGTGAAATCCGGCAAGTTGGCCGGACTGGCTGCATCAGCCGCCTGGACTGCAGGGACAGCCTGACCGAGCACCAGCACAGTGGCGAAAATGGAGAGATAAGACTTCAAGCTTGGTATCGACATACAGCTCCCGTTACGACGAGCAGGGTTAAGCGATATGGAGCAAGGAACACCGGAAACCACAGGCCGGCATTTTTGTTCCGGGAACAACAAACAAGGCCAGAGCCGAGAGGCTCTGACCTATAAAAAATTTTCGGGTGTTTTGCAAATGAAAATGCTCAGCAAACATTTCACGTCTCGACGACGAAGTGGAGATAGCTGGAATCAGCTCACTGCTTGCTGGTTGCAGCGCCATCATTGCGCATCGACAGGGCAATCCGTTCGGCGGTCCCGATTGGAATCTCGCCAACCACCGTCACCATCATTTCGCCTTGAGGCGTTGTCAGACGGCGGGATACGGCAACGGTCGGGCCCAGTTGAGTCCGGGTATCGGTGACGGTTGCGCCGTTCAGCGGTTCCAGGAAGACAGAGAAACGGGCAAGACCATCGTCATACATCAGGCTGTTGACCTGGGTCTTGGTTTCCGGATCCTTGTGCGAGGAGCTGCTGGTGAGCTCGAAGCCAGGAGGCAGCCAGTCGGAACGCCAGACCTGTGCGGTCTTGACCGCAGACGCCTTGTCGCTGTCGAGGGTGACTGTCTTGCAATCTGAGTTGGCTTGCAGGTCTTTATCGGATGGAACTTCAGAGGTATCCAGCCGCGTGAACTGGAATCTCTCAAGCAACTGCCCCTTGTCGTTCAGCAGCAGCGACTTGAGCGGCAGGCCCGTTTCCTTGTCCAGATGCAGTTCGAAACCGTAGCGGTGCTGATCCCGCGGCGTCAGCGATACGATCACCGCTTCACGCCCGGCCACGCGCGACTTGCCAATGACGGCAAGCTCATACCAGTTCTTCAGCTTTTGAGGATCGAGAGGGCGAGCGGCGGAATTGGGAGAGTCTCCCAGCCCCGCAATCAAGGTGCCGCTGACGCATTGAGTATGCCCATCAATGCGCACGACTTCCTGAGCCGAACCGTCGAGCTGAAGCAAACGCTCTCGGACCTGGCCATTCTGGACGCGATGCCAGATGTTGTGGGTAGAAAAGCTACCGTTACGCTCGTAAACGAATGTGCCGTGAAAGCTTTGCTGCTGCTCGGCCTGGCCCAGGCGGGTCAACCAGTCCTGAGCCTCGTCGGCGTGGGCTGGAACAATGAACCAGCCGCTGAGCAGAAGCGAAAGTAGAGGTATGGCGCGCATGATCCCCCTTAACGGTTTTCCAGGCTTGCTGCACGTGCATATGGCAGCGCACTCTCGGTGCCTTTCAAGGCAGCCTGTTGAGCGTGTTGACGCAGGTAACCTGGCAGACGCTGATCGTGCCAGCCTGGCTGACCTTGCAGTACGCCATTGGCCATTGGGCCAGTAGCTTCCGAACTCTCATTATAGCCTGCCAATACCGCCGGGCCTTTGACCTGAGGGGTGGCCAGCACTGGCTGGTTGGATTGCTGAGCGAGTTCGACGCCAGCGATTTCGTCCTGGTTGTACAGGCGAACACCCGCCAGTACGGCAACGGTCACCGAGGCAGCTACGGCCAGACGACCGAGACTGCGCCATGGGCCGCGGGACACTTTGGCAGGGGTCGCTTCGTCTTCCAGCGCAGCAGAAACGGCCGCAGCAAGATCCAGACGTGGAAGCAACAGATCCTTGTGCATGGCTGCCCGAGCGATCTGATAACGAGCCCAGGTTTCACGGGTTTCAACATCGTCCAGTGCGTTGAGCACTCGACGCAATTCCAGTTCGTCCGCTTCGTTATCCATCACTGCGGACAGCGATTCCTGCAGGGCTTCACGACTCATGGCGTTCCTCTCTTGGCTGTCGCCGCTGTCTTTAGTTTTCCTGCAACAACGGCTGCAGGGCTTTATCGATGGCCTCCCGGGCGCGGAAAATCCGGGAGCGCACGGTACCAACCGGACATTGCATGACGCTCGCGATGTCCTCGTAACTCAGACCATCGAATTCGCGCAAAGTTAACGCCGTGCGCAAATCCTCTGGCAGTTGCTGAATGGTTCGATGGACGGTGCCTTCGATCTCATCCCGCAGCAATGCACGTTCAGGTGACTCGAGATCTTTCAGGCCGTGATCGCCGTCATAGAACTCTGCATCCTCGGAACTTACATCGCTATCCGGCGGCCGACGGCCGCGTGAAACCAGATAGTTCTTCGCCGTGTTAATGGCGATGCGGTACAGCCACGTATAAAACGCACTGTCGCCGCGGAAATTTCCAAGCGCTCGATACGCCTTGATAAAGGCTTCTTGTGCGACGTCCTGGGCTTCATGGGTGTCGTGCACAAAACGCACGATCAACCCGAGAATTTTGTGCTGATACTTCAGCACCAGCAGATCGAAAGCTCGCTTGTCGCCACGCTGAACGCGTTCGACCAGCTGCTGATCCTCTTCCTGGGTTAGCATGAACACTCCTCGATAAACTCGGAGGAGGCTTGCATGACCAAACGACCGGACTTGCAAACATAGACTCGGGCTTTTCGCAAAAGTTCTCCCCCTCCAAGCAAGTTTCCTGCGGGCTCTGATTTGGCACGCACGAAAAACGCAGCGCGGGATGAACCGGCTGCGCGAATAATCTTGTCATCGGCTCGCCGGCAAGAACCCAACCGCAGGTTCCGCATTGAAGCCGACACTGTCCCTTGTTTCGGGCAACTGTCTATTGATCTTGGGCCTCTGGCAAAAGTTCCAAATATTTATAGACGTGCCGCGCCGACATTGTGCAACCGTGAGCGGAAAAAGCGTGTTTCATCTGCGATACAGTCGCTTTTTCCCAAAACCGCTGAAAAAAACATCCGACAAAGCGTCGGTATTTTTTCGTCACGGTAGTTTCACAATGCCATATCGGCCCGGCTATTGTGCCGCCCCACCCCTCTATATACTAGTGGGCTGTGTGGCTGTCTCGACTCGCCCATCCGCCTGTCCTGCGCCAACCCCGACCCGGGTCGCTTTGAGCGGAATCCTGAAATGAGCCAACAGTTTCAACACGATGTTCTGGTGATTGGCAGCGGCGCTGCCGGTTTGAGTCTCGCGCTGACCCTGCCCGGTCACTTGCGCATCGCCGTACTGAGCAAAGGCGACCTCGCCAACGGCTCGACCTATTGGGCACAAGGTGGCGTCGCGGCCGTGCTGGATGATACCGACACCGTCGAGTCCCATGTCGATGACACCCTCAATGCCGGCGGCGGCCTGTGCCATGAAGACGCCGTGCGTTTCACCGTCGAGCACAGCAAGGAAGCGATCCAGTGGCTGATCGACCAGGGCGTGCCGTTCACTCGTGACGAACAGTCCGGCACGGAAGACGGCGGTTTCGAATTCCACCTGACCCGCGAAGGCGGCCACAGCCATCGACGGATCATCCACGCAGCCGATGCCACTGGCGCTGCCATTTTCACCACCCTGCTGGCCCAGGCCAAAGAACGCCCGAACATCGAATTGCTCGAACAGCGGGTAGCGGTCGATCTGATCACCGAGCGCCGGCTGGGTCTGGAAGGCGAACGTTGCCTCGGCGCCTACGTGCTCAACCGCAAAACCGGGGAAGTCGATACCTTCGGCGCACGCTTCGTGATCCTGGCGTCCGGCGGCGCTGCCAAAGTCTATCTATATACAAGCAACCCTGACGGTGCCTGCGGTGATGGCATCGCCATGGCCTGGCGTTCGGGTTGCCGGGTGGCGAACCTGGAGTTCAACCAGTTCCACCCCACCTGCCTCTATCACCCGCAAGCCAAGAGCTTTCTGGTAACCGAAGCCCTGCGCGGCGAAGGCGCCCATTTGAAGCTGCCGAACGGCGAACGCTTCATGCAGCGCTTCGACTCACGTGCAGAACTGGCGCCACGGGACATCGTCGCCCGAGCCATCGACCACGAAATGAAGCGTCTGGGTGTCGACTGCGTTTACCTCGACATCAGCCACAAACCCGAAGCCTTCATCAAATCGCACTTCCCGACCGTCTACGAGCGCTGCCTCGGATTCGGCATCGACATCACCAAACAGCCAATCCCGGTCGTACCGGCCGCGCACTACACCTGCGGCGGCGTGATGGTCGATCAACAGGGCCGCACCGACGTGCCCGGCCTGTACGCCATTGGCGAAACCAGCTTCACCGGCCTGCACGGCGCCAACCGCATGGCAAGCAACTCGCTGCTCGAATGCTTCGTCTACGCCCGATCGGCAGCGGCGGACATTCTCGAGCAACTGCCCGACGTCGCGATCCCGCGCGCCCTGCCCGCCTGGGACGCCAGCCAGGTGACCGACTCCGATGAAGACGTGATCATCGCCCACAACTGGGACGAATTGCGGCGGTTCATGTGGGACTACGTGGGCATCGTGCGCACCAACAAGCGCCTGCAACGGGCACAGCATCGCGTGCGCCTGCTGCTGGACGAAATCGACGAGTTCTACAGCAACTATAAAGTCAGCCGTGATCTGATCGAGTTGCGCAACCTGGCGCAGGTAGCGGAACTGATGATCCGCTCGGCCATGGAGCGCAAGGAGAGCCGAGGCCTGCATTACACCCTCGACTACCCGGACCTGCTGCCCGAAGCGCTCGACACTATTCTGGTGCCGCCCACCTACGTCGGCTGAACTTGAGGCGTACCCGCAGGCGTCGGTGCAGATCCGCCGCCTGCGAGTCTCGGGGCATACAGAACGACCTGACCCGCCGTTCACCGCACAATCGAAAGCGCAGCACCACGATCAGTGGCAGCGCCAGGCTGTCCGGGCGCAATTGCACCGCTTGCCAGCCATCGGCCTTGTTCCACAGCTGCCAGCCATCGGCGTCCCGACGCAATCCGCAAAATGCCTCGGGATGACTCAGCAGGATCTGCCGCGGCAACACCCAGGCAGCATGGGCGAGACACGCGAATGCCCCGAGCAACCCGGCCCAGAATGGAATCGATAACAGAAACAAAGAACCCAGCGCGAATGCCTGGGCCAGAAGATACGCCGCCAGCAACTGCCGTGAGGCATGCCAGCGGCATTCGAACGTGTTACTTGGGCTGGACACGATCCAGAATCATGCGAACCATGCGTTGCAGCTCGGGATCTTCCGATTCGCTGCGCTCCATGAACCAGCCGAACATGTCCTGATCCTCGCACTCGAGCAGGCGGACATACAGCGCGCGATCCACCTCGTTCAGATTGGCGTAGACCTCTTTCACGAACGGCACCAGCAACACGTCGAGTTCCAGCATGCCGCGACGGCTGTGCCAAAAGAGGCGATTCAGTTCAACTTGTTCGACCATGGAGCCCTCCTCAAATAGGCCGCAAGTATACAGGCCCGAAGCGGGCCGAACAGTCGGCTTTGGTCGGGCACCACCGATCCTTTATCAACTACCCATTTCAACACCACCCCCTTATGATGTGCCCCAGTCTATTTACCCTGCGATGACCCATGGCCGATTCTGCTTTTTTCTGCACCCTCTCTCATGAAGGCGTTCTCGCGGTTCGCGGCGCGGATGCCGGCAAATTCCTGCAAGGCCAGCTGACCTGCAACATCAATTACCTGAGTGAAACCCAGGCCAGCCTTGGTGCCCGTTGCACGCAGAAAGGCCGGATGCAGTCGAGTTTCCGCATCGTGCTTGATGGCGACGGCGTGCTGCTGGCGATGGCCGGCGAGCTGCTGGAACCGCAACTGGCGGATCTGAAAAAGTACGCGGTGTTCTCCAAATCGAAACTGACCGACGAAAGCGCCTCCTGGGTGCGCTTCGGTCTGGATCATGGCGATGCTGCCCTGAGCAGCCTGGGTCTGGAACTGCCGGCAGACACCGACAGCGTGGCTCGCCACGAAGGGCTGATCGCGATTCGCGTCTCCCCTAACCGTGCCGAACTTTGGGTGCCCGCCGATCAGGCCGACACAGTCAAAGGCAAGCTGTCCGCGCAATTGACCGAAGGCGAACTCAATCAATGGCTGCTGGGACAGATCCGCGCCGGTATCGGCCAGGTCATGCCGAGCACCCGCGAGCTGTTCATCCCGCAGATGCTCAACCTGCAAGCTGTCGGCGGTGTGAGCTTCAAGAAAGGCTGCTACACCGGCCAGGAAATCGTCGCGCGCATGCAGTACCTGGGCAAACTCAAGCGTCGCCTGTACCGCGTGCAACTGGACGCCAGTGAATTGCCGGAGCCGGGAACCCCGCTGTTCGCCCCGAGCCACGGCAGCTCCATCGGCGAAGTGGTGCTGGCCGCCCGTACCGAAAAGAATATTGAACTGCTGGCGGTGTTGCAGGCCGAAGCTGCCGACGCAGGCGATTTGCATCTGGGCACGGCCGAAGGTCCGGCGCTGCACTTGCTCGACCTGCCTTACGAACTGGATCGCGACCGCGAAATCCAGCGTTGATCGCAGCATTTGTTGCAACACCCTAGAGAAACGACATGAGTGAGCTGGCGGATAAGGTCCAACAGGATTTGGTTGAGGCCATCGATAACGATGACCTGGTTCTGCCAACGTTACCGGAAGTGGCCCTGCAGATTCGCAAGGCCGCTGAAGACCCGGATATCAGCGTCAGCGACCTGAGCAAAGTGATCGGCCGCGACACGGCGCTGTCGGCGCGCCTGATCAAAGTGGTCAACAGCCCGCTGCTGCGCGCCACTCAGGAAGTCACCGACCTGCACACCGCCATCACCCGGCTCGGCGTCAATTACAGCAGCAACCTGGCGATCGGTCTGGTGATGGAGCAGATCTTCCACGCCCGCTCCGACGTGGTCGAACAGAAGATGCGCGAAGTCTGGCGCAAGAGCCTGGAGATCGCCGGCGTCAGCTACGCGCTGTGCCGCCGCTACACCCAGCTCAAACCCGATCAGGCTGCGCTCGGTGGGCTGGTTCATCAGATCGGCGTGCTGCCGATCCTGACCTACGCCGAAGACCACTACGAATTGCTGTCCGACCCGGTCAGCCTCAACCATGTGATCGACCACATTCACCCGCTGCTCGGCGACAAGCTGCTACGGGTCTGGGAGTTTCCGGAGCGATTGGTGGAGTTGCCGGGGCTGTATCAGGACCTCAAGCGCGAATCGCAGCAGATCGATTACGTCGACATCGTGCAAGTGGCCAGCCTGTATTGCCACAAGGACACCGATCACCCGATGGCCCGCATCGATCCGTTCAGCGTGCCGGCATTCCGCAAGCTCGGCATCGATCCGGAAAACAAGGCGCTGTGCGCCGATCTGGAAGAATCGCGGTCGATGTTCTACTGATCAACCGGCGACAAAACTCACCCGCACCTTCAAACCCGCCTGCTCGCCATCGTGCAGACTGATCTGCGCAAGATGCGCGCGGCAGATTTCCCCGACAATCGCCAACCCCAGCCCGGAACCGGCCACTTGCTGGTTGCGCCGGTAAAAACGTTCGAACACCCGATCCCGCTCTTCCAGCGGAATGCCCGGCCCATCGTCTTCAACCTCCAGCACCGCCGGCGCCGTGACCCGCAGAATCACGTTGCCGCCCGGCGGCGTGTGCGCCAGCGCGTTGTCCACCAGATTGCTCAGCAACTCGTTGAGCAACGTCGGCTCGCCGCGCAGCCACACCGGTTCGTCCGCTTCCAGCGCCAGCGCGACTCCACGCGCGTGGGCCAGCGGCGCCATGGCCATCCCCAGCTCCCGGGCCAACTGACTCAGATCGAGCAACTGCGCACCGCCCTCGGCGATCGCCCGGGCGCCGTTTTCCACCCGGGCAAGCGACAGCAACTGGTTGGCCAGATGGGTCAGGCGATCCGTGCTTTGCGCCGAGGATTCCAAGGTGTCGCGCCAGGTCTGCGGCTCGTTTGAGCGCAAGCCCAGTTCAAGTCGCGCCTTGAGCGCCGCCAGTGGCGTGCGCAGTTCATGGGCCGCATCGGCGATGAATTGCGCCTGCCGCTCGAACTGCCCGCGCAGGCGTTCGGTAAAGTGATTGAGCGCCCGCACCAGCGGCCACAATTCGTGTTGCACTTCCACCAGCGGCAACGGCCGCAGGTCATCGGGCTGACGCTCTTCCACTGCCGTGCGCAAACGCTCGATCGGCCGCAGCGCAGCACTCACCGCAAACCACACCAGCAACAACGCGCCAATCGCCAGCATGCCCAATCGCAGCAAAGTGTCGGCCGCCAGACTGCGGGCCATGCTGACGCGCGCCTCGTCGGTTTCGGCGACGCGGATTTCCGCCATGCCGTTCATGTTCGGCTCGCTGACCGCTTTTAGCAGACTCACCACACGCACGTTCTGCCCCTGATATTTCGCGTCGTAAAAGCGCGCGAGGGCGGGATAGCTGTCGGTTCTCGGGGTGCCCGGCGGCGGGCCGGGCAGGTTTTCGTAGCCGGAAATCAACTTCTGGTTGATGTCATTGACCTGGTAATAGATGCGCCCGGCGCTGTCGTAAGCGAAGGTGTCGAGCGCCACATAAGGCACGTCGGCACTGAGACTGCCATCGCGCTGCGACAGACCGGCGGCGATGGTCCGCGCCGAGGCCAGCAGCGTGCGGTCGTAGGCAGTGTCGGCAGCTTCGCGACCGTTCCAGTACGCGCTCAATCCGCTGGCGAGCATCAACACCACCAGCAGCAGCGCGAGGTTCCACAGCAACCGCCAGCGCAGGCTGCTGGGCTTATGCATCGCGGCTTTCCAGCAGATAGCCCAGGCCTCGGAAGGTCACGATGGCCACTGAGTGGCCGTCGAGTTTCTTGCGCAGGCGATGCACGTAGATTTCGATGGCGTCGGGGCTGGCCTCTTCGTCTAGGCCGAACACCTGCGCAGCCAGTTGCTCCTTGCTCATCACCCGACCCGGACGGGCAATCAGCGCTTCGAGCACTGCCTGTTCGCGAGAGGTCAGCGTCAGCAATTCATCGCCGAGTGTGAAGCGTCGGGTGTCGAGGTCATAGGCCAGCACACCGCAACGCTGCTGGCGTTCGCCGCCGAGCACGCTACGGCGCAACAGGGCTTTGACCCGCGCTTCGAGTTCGGTGAGTTCGAACGGTTTGGCCAGATAATCGTCGGCCCCAAGATTGAGCCCATGGACCCGATCCTTGACGTCGCTGCGAGCGGTCAGCATCAGCACCGGAAGGTTCTTGCCCCGGGCCCGCAGGCGCGCCAGCACTTCGAAACCGTCCATGCGCGGCAGGCCGACATCGAGGATCGCCACCGCGTATTCCTCGCTGCCCAGGGCCAGATCGGCAGCCACGCCATCGTGCAAGACGTCCACGGTCAGACCGGTGCTCTTGAGCGCCTGGGCGACGCTTTCGGCCAGCGGCAAATGGTCTTCGACGAGCAGGACACGCATGGATCTCTACCTCATTCAGGGATGGCCGACGCCATTCTTTGCGGCGGAGTTTACAGCCGCAACCGCCACTGTGAAGCCCGAAAACACGCGAAAGAATACTGAAAGGTTAGCGAAAGGTTGGGCCGTTAGAGTCGCTTCACCGAGGGTCCCGACTGCCGACCTTCGCCGTTTTGTCTGTCCTTACACCGTAGCTTCAAAACGTAGCTCTCGAAAAACGCCTCGATGCGTTTTCGCCAATAAGAACAATAACGAGGTACTGCACCATGCTGTCCACACAGCTTCAGGTTGACCCGTTTCATTCTTCCTCTCGAATTTCCCCGTTTTCGCTTGTCAGCGCGATCGTCGGCTGCACGGCGTTCAACCCGTCCGGGTCTGAGCCTGTTAGCCTGCGCGCGCGAAACTGCCGCACCTGAAACATCCCCAAAAACAACAACTCCCGTGGAGACACTCATGAACCGATCCCTGCGCCGTTTCGCCCTCGCCGCCGGTTGCGTGCTGTTCGCCGGCCAACTGATGGCCGAACCGAAACGTCCGGAATGCATCGCCCCCGCCTCCCCCGGCGGCGGTTTCGACCTGACCTGCAAACTGGCGCAAAGCGCGCTGGTCAACGAAAAACTGCTGACCAAACCGATGCGCGTGACCTATATGCCTGGCGGCGTCGGCGCGGTGGCGTACAACGCCGTTGTGGCGCAGCGTCCCGCCGATGCGGGCACTCTGGTGGCGTGGTCCAGCGGTTCGTTGCTGAACCTGGCCCAGGGCAAGTTCGGTCGGTTCGATGAAACCAACGTGCGCTGGCTGGCAGCGGTCGGCACCAGCTATGGCGCCATCGCCGTGAAAAGCGATTCGCCCTACAAAACGCTCGACGATCTCGTGCAGGCGCTGAAGAAAGATCCGAGCGCTGTGGTGATCGGTTCCGGCGGCACCGTCGGCAGCCAGGACTGGATGCAGACCGCACTGATCGCCAAAGCCGCCGGGATCAACCCGCGCGACCTGCGCTACGTCGCCCTCGAAGGTGGCGGCGAGATCGCCACCGCGCTGCTCGGCGGCCACATCCAGGTCGGCAGTACCGACATCTCCGACTCCATGCCGCACATTCTCAGCGGTGACATGCGCCTGCTGGCCGTGTTTGCCGAGAAACGCCTGGACGAGCCGGAAATGAAGGACATCCCGACAGCTCGCGAACAGGGCTACGACATCGTCTGGCCGGTGGTGCGCGGTTTCTACCTCGGGCCAAAAGTCAGCGACGAAGACTACGCCTGGTGGAAAGACTCCTTCGACAAACTGCTGGCCTCGGAAGACTTCGCCAAGCTGCGGGATCAGCGTGAACTCTTCCCGTTCGCCATGACCGGTCCCGAGCTGGACACCTACGTCAAGAAACAAGTGGCGGACTACAAGGTGCTGGCCAAAGAGTTCGGCCTGATTCAGTGATCGTCTCTGTCTAGTGCTCACGGCCCTGCCTCGCAGGGTCGTGGCCCAGGAGCTCCCCATGCTTATTCAACGCATTTTTGCCTCGGTGCTGTTGCTGGTCTGCGCCAGCCTGGCACTGATGGCCTGGCCGTATCAGGCGGCTTTTTCCTACGAACCGGTCGGCCCTCGGGCATTCCCCCTGCTGATGCTGGGCCTGATGGGCCTGGCGCTGCTGTACATGGTGTTTCGTCCGGCGCCCATCAAACACAGTGAGGACGAGCCGCCGCTGGATCGCGAAACCCTGACCAAGATCTCGATCTGCGTCGCCCTGCTGCTGGTGTTCGCCGGCTTGTTCGAACCGCTGGGCTTCATCCTCAGCAGCATTCTGATCGGCATCCCGATGGCGCGCCTGTATGGCGGGCGCTGGGTGCCCAGCGTCATTGTCACGACGCTGATGGCGATCGGTTTGTACGTGCTATTCGACCGCGTGATGGACGTACCGCTGCCCCTCGGCCTGCTCGACGTTCTGGAGAACTGATATGGATACTCTCGGTTATTTGGGTCAGGGCTTCGGCGTCGCGCTGAGTCCGTACAACCTGGTCACGGCCCTGACCGGCACGCTGATCGGCACCGTGGTCGGGTTGTTGCCGGGCTTGGGCCCGATCAATGGTGTGGCGTTGCTGATCCCGATTGCATTCGCCCTCGGACTGCCGCCGGAGTCGGCACTGATCCTGCTGGCGGCGGTTTATCTGGGCTGCGAATACGGCGGCCGGATCAGCTCGATCCTGCTGAACATTCCGGGCGAAGCCTCAACCGTGATGACCACCCTCGACGGTTACCCGATGGCCCGCAAAGGCCTGGCCGGTGTGGCGCTGTCGTTGTCGGCGTGGAGCTCGTTCATCGGCGCCTTCATCGCCACCTGCGGCATGGTGCTGTTCGCGCCGCTGCTGGCGAAATGGGCGATTGCCTTCGGGCCGGCGGAATACTTCGTATTGATGGTGTTCGCGATTGTCTGCCTGGGCGGCATGGCCGGTGACCGACCGTTGAAAACCTTCATCGCGGCGTTGATCGGCCTGTTCCTGTCCAGCGTCGGCATCGACGCCAACAGCGGGGTTTACCGCTTCACCGGCGACAACATTCACCTGACTGACGGCATTCAGTTCGTGGTGCTGGTGCTGGGCCTGTTCTCGATCAGCGAAATCCTTCTGCTGCTGGAGAAAACCCATCGCGGCCAGGAAGCGGTGAAAGCTACCGGGCGGATGATGTTCAACTTCAAGGAAGCGGCGTCGGTGTTCGTGGTGAACATCCGTTGCGGCCTGCTCGGTTTCATCATGGGCGTGTTGCCGGGTGCCGGTGCGACCCTCGCCAGTGCTGTGGCCTACATGACCGAGAAACGCATCGCCGGTGCCAGCGGCAAGTTTGGTCAGGGCGACGCCCGCGGCCTCGCTGCACCGGAAACCGCCATCGGTGCCTCCGCTTGCGGCGCGCTGGTGCCGATGCTGACCCTCGGCGTTCCGGGTTCGGGCACCACGGCGGTGATGATCGGCGCTCTGTCGCTGTACAACATCACTCCGGGCCCGCTGCTGTTCCAGCAACAGCCGGACATCGTCTGGGGCCTGATTGCCTCGCTGTTCATCGCCAACATCATGCTGGTGATCCTGAACATCCCGATGATCCGCATCTTCACCCGCATCCTCGCCGTGCCGAACTGGGCACTGGTGCCGGTGATCGCGATCATTACCGGGATCGGCGTCTACGCCGTGCACGCGACCACGTTCGACCTGTTCCTGATGGTCGGCATCGGCATCTTCGGCTACATCCTGCGCAAACTGGATTTCCCGCTGTCGCCAGTCCTGCTGGGCTTCATCCTCGGCGGCCTGATGGAGCAGAACCTGCGCCGGGCGCTGTCGATTTCCAACGGTGCGCTGGACATCCTCTGGTCGAGCCCGATCACCTTCGGTGTCTGGGTGTTGACCGCGCTGATGCTGGCGTTCCCGCTGCTGCGCATCTGGCGCCGTCGCTCCGCTGCCCGGAACGCGATTGCCGATGTTTGATCGCTCCTCGTTGAAACAGTGGTGGGGAACCCCGCTGGTCGGTCTGCTTGGCGGTTACATCGCCAGCCAGATCGGCTGGCCGCTGCCGTGGATGGTCGGCTCGTTGCTGGCGATCATCCTGGTGCGCTGCCTGACCCCATGGCAATTGGCTGAAATCCCTGGCGGCCGCAAGTGCGGCCAATGGATCGTCGGTATCGGCATCGGCCTGCACTTCACCCCACTGGTGATGGAGCAGGTGCTCAGCCACTTCGGCCTGATCTTCTTCGGCGCGCTGGTCACCAGCCTGTCGGCGGTGGTCGGCGTGTGGCTGATGCGCCGCACCGGCGAAGATCGCGCCACGGCGTTTTTCTCCAGCATGCCTGGCGGCTCCGGCGAGATGGTCAACCTCGGCGCCCGCAACGGCGCGATGCTCAGCCATGTCGCGGCCGGGCAGAGTCTGCGGGTGTTGGTGGTGGTGTTGTGTGTTCCGGCGGCGTTCAAATATCTGCTGGGTGACGGCACTCCGATTTCACACGCTGGCAGCGTCGACTGGCGCTGGCTGGCGATTCTTTTTCCGGCGGGTGGCCTGCTCGCCTGGCTCTGGCAACGTCTGCGTCAACCCAACCCTTGGCTGTTCGGCCCGCTGCTGGTCAGCGCGGCAGTGAGCATCGGCTGGGATCTGCACATCAGTTTGCCCAACGGTGGCAGTCAGATCGGCCAGTGGCTGATCGGCAGCGGGCTGGGTTGTCACTTCAACCGGCAGTTCTTCCGCCGCGCACCGTCGTTCATGGGCCGCACGCTGATCGGCACGGCGCTGACCATGTTGATCGCGACACTGGCGGCGTTGGGGCTGAGTGCACTGACCCACCTGGATCTGCGTTCGCTGACCTTGGGCATGATGCCCGGCGGGATCGCCGAGATGAGCCTGACCGCAGAAACCCTGCAACTGTCGGTGCCGCTGGTGACGGCGATGCAGGTGATGCGGCTGTTGTTCGTGCTGTTTCTGGCGGAACCGTTGTTCAAATACTGGAACCGTAATTCCGAAGCCTGATCCGGTTACTGATCGTTCCCACGCTCTGCGTGGGAATGCAGCCTGGGACGCTCCGCGTCCCAAAGCGGACGCAGAGCGTCCATTGAGGCGTTCCCACGCAAAGCATGGGAACGAGATTAGCTGCCAGCCCTGAGTTTCAGACCACCGACGGCAGGCGCCACTCGATCGGCGCTTCGCCGTTCTGCTCGAGGAATTTGTTGGTGCGACTGAAGTGCCCGCAACCGAGAAAGCCGCGATAGGCCGACAGCGGTGACGGATGCACCGACGTCAGCACCAGATGTTTGGTGGCGTCGATCAGCTTCTGCTTGCTCTGCGCATGAGCGCCCCAGAGCATGAACACCAGATGCGGTTGCTGCTGGCTGACCACTTCGATGATTCGATCCGTGAAGAACTGCCATCCCTTGTCCTTGTGTGCATTGGCGTTGGCGCGTTCGACGGTCATGGTGGTGTTGAGCATCAGCACGCCCTGATCCGCCCAGCTCTGCAGATAGCCGTGGTTGGGGATGTCGATGTTCAGGTCGCGCTTCAGCTCTTTATAGATGTTGACCAGCGACGGCGGCGCCGGCACGCCCGGTTGCACCGAGAAGCACAAGCCGTGGGCCTGGCCCGGGCCGTGGTACGGGTCCTGGCCGAGGATGACCACTTTCACCTTGTCCAGCGGCGTCGAATTCAACGCGTTGAAGATCATCGGGCCCGGCGGATAGATTTCCTTGCCGGCTGCCCGCTCCTGCTGCAGAAAAGTGCGCAACTCTGCCATGTAAGGCTGGTCGAATTCGGCACGCAGTGCCTCCTTCCAGCTCGGTTCGAGTTTGATACGGTCGTCAGCAGTCATGGTCATACCCGGCAAAAACAATGGGGCGAACCCTAGGAAAGCCGACCACGCTTGTCAATTGATCTGACGCAGATCCGGCACTTTCCCACACAGCGATCATACTGATCGTTCAAATTCCCGATCGAGGTCACGATGAATCTGCACTTCGAAGAACTCACCGGCACCGACGGCGCGCGCATCGGCGTGGCCACGCTGGATGCCGAAAAGTCGCTCAATGCGCTGTCCCTGCCGATGATCCACGCCCTGAGCGACAAACTGAACGCCTGGGCCAAGGATCCGCAAATCGTCTGCGTGCTGCTGCGCGGTAACGGCGCCAAGGCCTTCTGCGCTGGCGGCGAAGTGCGCAGCCTGGTGGAAGCCTGTCGCGCCCATCCCGGCGAAGTGCCGCCGCTGGCCGCACAGTTTTTCAACGCTGAATACCGTCTGGACTACAGCTTGCACACCTACCCGAAACCGTTGATCTGCTGGGGCCATGGCTATGTGCTCGGCGGCGGCATGGGCCTTCTGCAAGGCGCGAGCATCCGGATCGTCACGCCGAGCAGTCGACTGGCGATGCCGGAAATCAGCATCGGCCTGTACCCGGACGTCGGTGCCAGTTGGTTTCTGTCACGACTGCCGGGCAAGCTCGGTTTGTTCCTCGGCCTGACCGGCGCACACATGAACGGTCGCGATGCGATCGATCTGGACCTGGCCGACCGCTTCCTGCTCGACGAACAGCAGCAGGAACTGATCGACGGCTTGTTGCAGTTGAACTGGCAGGAACAGACCGCCATGCAGCTCAACAGCCTGCTCAAGGCGCTGCAGCAGGAAGCCGTGGCGCAAATGCCTGAGGCGCAATGGCTGCCGCGTCGGCAGCAAATCGACGAATGGCTGGATGTCAGCGACGTGACCTGCGCCTGGAAAGCCATCAGCCTGCATCGGGACAGCAGCGACCTGTTGATTGCCCGCGCGGCGAAAACCATGAGTGAAGGCTCGCCACTGACCGCGCATCTGGTCTGGGAACAGATCATTCGTGCCCGCCACTTGTCGCTGGCCGAAGTCTTTCAGATGGAATACACCCTGAGCCTCAATTGCTGCCGACATCCGGAGTTCAGCGAAGGGGTCCGGGCGCGACTGATCGACAAGGATCACAAACCGCACTGGCACTGGCCGGACATCGCCCGGGTGCCGGACGCGGTGGTCGAGGCGCACTTTCACAAGGTGTGGGAGGGGCGGCATCCGTTGGCGGATCTCTCCAGCTACTGAAATCCGGGCACAAAAAAAGCGGCGCTCATGCGCCGCTTTTTTGCGGGGGGTTACCAGCGGTTGCCGTGTCGGTTGTAGTCGCCGCGTCCACTGTGACGGTCGTAGTTGCCACGACCCCGGCGGTCATCCCAGCCACCGCGACGGTGGTCGTCCCAGCGTCCGCGATCATGACCGTGCCAGCGACGGTTCTCGTAGTAACGCGGGGCCGGTTGGTAGTAACGAGGCGCCGAGTAATAGCGTGGAGCCGGTTGGTAATAACGTGGCGCTGGCTGGTAGTAACGCGGCGCCGAATAATACGTGCTGCCGCCGCTGTAATAAGTGCCACCGCTGTTGTAGTACGAAGGTGCCTGCGATGTGTAGACCTCTGAGCTGTAGTAGCCATCTCCGTAGGAATAAGGGACGCATCCGCCAAGGGAAAAAAGCATCACGGTAAACAGAAGAATTCGGCGATACATGGCGGCCTCCTGGACCGCGGGTAGCCACACCAGCGACGCTGGCAGGCGTCAGTCTTTCATTCGGCGACTGACGAAATATCTGACAGCGATTTCGGCATCCGGTGCGTTTCTGCAACAACTTGAAACAAGTGATTCATGAAACCTTGTTCATGCAGAAATGCCGTCATTCAGCCGCTGATTAGTGGTGCCCACCGTGGTATCCGCCGCCGTGATAACCCCGTCCGTAGCCACCGCGATAGCCATAGCCGCCGTAGTAATAGCGGGCGCCGCCGTAGTAGCGCGGACCGTAATAGCCACCGTAGTAATAAGGCGAGTAGTAGCCGGGAGAGTAATAGGGCGTGGAGTAAACATCGTAGCCGCCGGCGTAGTAGTAACAACCGGACAGTCCCAGACCGAACACCGCAGCGAACAGTGCTCGACGCAGCATTTTCTTGAGAAGCATGGCGGCCTCCTGAAAGACCTGTGACAGCAGTCGGCACAGACCGGCTGACATCAGGTTTGACTGACGAACCGCTACCGAGTGCCCACGCCGAACGCGCATCGGATCAGCGGCCATCGCGCTGCATCACGGTGCAAGCGCGCACCAACACAAAGCGCTGAATGCACCTGACAACTGAGCCCCTCCTCCCACAAGCCACGTGGCAGGCGGCTCGCCGCGACTTGGCACGCCTCTCGCTTTAGCAAACACGTGCAGGAGTCATCACAGGTTCGCGGCACCACAATTTGCAATGGCTGACTAGGGTTCCGGCTCGCATCTGCGAGTGGCTGGTCCGAGAGTTGGCGACCTCCAGTTGAGGTTACACGGCGGGACAAAAGCCCGGGAGACAAGCCACCGTTCGCGGTGCCGCGTTGCCTTCCTGTCCGCCCACGATCAACTGGAGAATCCGCCATGTCACGACTACGTTTCCCCGCCCTGCTCGCCGCCGCCTTCGCCGCCCTCCTCAGCAGCCAGACCCAGGCTGCCCAGAAAGACCATTTCAGCGTGTGCTGGACGATCTACGCCGGCTGGATGCCATGGGAATACGCCGGCAGCCAGGGCATCGTCGATAAATGGGCGAAGAAATACGGGATCAAGATCGACGTGGTCCAGCTCAACGACTACGTCGAATCGATCAATCAATACACCGCCGGTCAGTTCGATGGCTGCACCATGACCAACATGGATGCGCTGACCATTCCGGCCGCCGGTGGCGTGGACAGCACCGCGCTGATCGTCAGCGATTTCTCCAACGGCAACGACGGCATCGTCCTCAAGGGTGACGGCAAGAAAGTCGCCGACCTGAAGGGCATGGACGTCAACCTGGTCGAACTGTCGGTCTCGCATTACCTGCTGGCCCGCGCGCTGGACTCGGTTGACCTGACCGAAAAAGACCTGAAAGTGGTCAACACCTCCGACGCCGACATTTCCGCCGCCTTCAACACCGAGCAGGTCAACGCCGTCACCACCTGGAACCCGATGCTCTCGGACATCAAGGCCAAACCCGGCGTGACCGAAGTCTTCAACTCCAGCCAGATCCCCGGCGAAATCATGGACATGATGGTGGTCAACAGCGCCACCCTCAAAGACAACCCGGCGCTGGGCAAGGCGCTGACCGGCGCGTGGTTCGAAGTGGTCGACTTGATGAACGCCAGAAACGCCGCCAGCAAAACCGCACTTGAGCACATGGCCAAAGCTTCGGGAACCGATCTGGCCGGATTCCAGGCGCAACTGGACACCACCAAACTGTTCGCCACGCCGAAAGAAGCCCTGGCGTTCGCCACCAGCAAGCAACTGCCGGAAACCATGCGCAAAGTTGCCGAGTTCTCGTTCCAGCACGGTTTGCTCGGCGAAGGCGCCAAGGACACCAGCGCCGTCGGCATGTCCTTCGCCAACGGCGTGACCAGCGGTGACATAGGCAATCTCAAGCTGCGTTTCGATCCGACTTACGTGCAGCTGGCCGCCGACGCCAAGCTGTAAGCCACGGAGGATTTGGCCATGCGCCTGATCAATCGTCACCCGGATCGACCGAGTCGCCTGTTGCTGGTGATCCTGCCCTTCGCCCTGGTTCTGTTCGCCTACTTCATGGGCTCGGCCGAGCGCCTGGCGGACAACCCCAACGACAAACTGCTGCCCAGTGCGGTGCAGATGAGCGATGCGGTCAAACGCCTGGCATTCAAAGCCGACAGTCGCACCGGCGAATACCTGCTCTGGCAGGACACCGCGTCGAGCCTCGGACGCCTGGCCATCGGCCTCGGCATCGCGGCGCTGGCCGGGTTGTGCCTGGGCATGGCGGCCGGCACCCTGCCGCTGTTCGGCGCACCGTTGTCGCCGATGCTGACGGTGTTATCGATGGTGCCGCCGCTGGCGATACTGCCGATCCTGTTCATCGTCTTCGGCCTCGGCGAGCTGTCGAAAGTGATGCTGATCGTGATCGGTATCACCCCGGCACTCGCCCGAGATCTGGAACAGCGCGCGCGGGACATTCCGGTCGAACTGCTGATCAAGGCGCAGACCCTCGGCGCTTCGACCTGGACCCTGATGCTGCGCGTGGTTCTGCCACAACTGTTGCCGCGCCTGCTGATTTCACTGCGGCTGATGCTCGGTTCGGCGTGGCTGTTCCTGATCGCCGCCGAAGCCATCGCCTCTACCGACGGTCTGGGCTACCGGATTTTCCTCGTGCGCCGTTACCTGGCGATGGATGTGATCCTGCCGTACGTGGTGTGGATCACCCTGCTTGCCTGGCTGATGGATTGGGGCCTCAAGCACCTCACCCGGCGCGCATTCCCCTGGTATGAGGGGGCGGCCAAATGAGCTTCATCACGGTGAAAAACGTCTGGCAGCAATACGCCGACCAAGTGGTGCTCGAAGGCTTGAACCTCAACGTCAACGAGGGCGAATTCTGCACGCTCGTCGGTGCTTCGGGTTGTGGCAAGTCGACCTTCCTGCGCCTGCTGCTCGGTCAGGAAACCGCCAGTCGCGGCGAGATTCTGCTCGATGGTCAGCCACTGGCGCGCGAGCCGGATGCGAGCCGTGGCGTGGTGTTCCAGCGCTACTCGGTGTTCCCGCACCTGTGCGTGCTGGACAACGTCGCCCTCGGCCTCGAACTGCCGCGTGCGCCACTGCTCGGGCGTCTGTTCGGCAGTGCCAAACAGGACGCCCGCGAGCAGGCCTCGGCGCTACTGCACAAAGTCGGCCTCGGCCATGCGCTGGACAAGTACCCGGCGCAACTGTCCGGCGGCATGCAACAGCGGCTGGCGATCGCCCAGGCGTTGATCATGAAACCGCGCGTGCTGCTGCTCGACGAACCGTTCGGTGCGCTCGATCCGGGCATTCGCAAGGACATGCACGCCCTGCTGCTGGAGCTGTGGCGCGAGACGCAACTGACGGTATTCATGGTCACCCACGACCTGTCCGAAGGTTTCAGCCTCGGCACCCGTCTGCTGGTGTTCGACAAGGTCCGCCTCGACCCGCACGCCCCCGGTGCCTATGGCGCACGCATCACCTACGACATCCCTTTGAACAGCGACCGCCGCGCCGAACGCGCCGCCGTCGACGCCCTGCCGGTGCAACTGGCGAGTGCCCTTCGAACCGCTTGAGAGGAATTTCCCATGACTGATTCAACCCGAATTTTTCCACCCTTTGCCGAAGAAACCCTGCCCGGCGGCGGCCACCGCTCCTTCGTCTTGAAGCGCGGGCAACTGCTGCGTCTGACCGACCTGCGCGGTGGGGCCAACGTCAGCCTGACCTTGCTCAACGCCAACGAAAAAACCGAGCGCCTGAACCTGCCCGACAGCCTCAAGTGCCAACACACCGCCAAGCTGACCGTCGGCCATTGCCTGTACTCGGACATGGGCCGCGTGCTGGCGGCAATCACGGCGGATACCTGCGGCTGGAGCGACAGCCTCGGCGGTGTGCTGTGCGCCGAGGAAGTCGCGGAAAAATACGGTCAGGGCCGCTATCAGGAACTGCGCAACGGCTTCTTTCGCAACGGCACCGACAACCTGCTGGTGGAGCTCGGCAAGTGGGGGCTGGGCCTGTCCGACCTGCTGATGACCCTCAACCTGTTCAGCCGGGTCAACGTCGACGACAGCGGGCGTTTGCACTTCGTCGAGGGACATTCGCAGGCCGGTGACTACATCGAACTGTATGCACCGATGGACACGCTGGTTGTGCTCACCGCTCTGCAACATCCGCTGGATCCGTCGCCGCAATACGCCCCCAAACCGCTGAAGCTGAGCTGGATGAACGCTGACCCGAGCGTCGCCGAGCACTGCCGCACCTCGCGCCCGGAGAACGAGCGCGGCTTTATCAACACCGACCGTTTGTTCGCCTGAGGATCGTCGCCATGTCAGTTGCTATCGCCACTTCGCAAAAACAACCCGACGCTGCGGTGTACCGCGCCACCATTCCCGCCGGCGAACCCTGGCTGATGGAGGTCAAGGCCGGCCAGACCCTGCGCATCCTCGATCTGGAAGGCAATCAGGCGGTCGACACCTTGTTCTACAGCGCCGCCAATCCCCGTGAGCGCTACGACGTACAGCGCACATTGCGTCGACAAAACAACGTCTACCTGAGCACCGGCAGCGTTTTGTATTCCAACCTCGGCAAGCCGATGCTGACCCTGATAGCCGACACCTGCGGCCGCCACGACACCCTTGGCGGTGCCTGCGCGCAAGAGAGCAACACCGTGCGCTACGCCCTGGAAAAACGCTACATGCACAGCTGCCGCGACAACTACCTGCGCGCCTGCGCCCACGACGGACGCCTGGGCAAAGGTGACATCGGGCCGAACATCAATTTCTTCATGAACGTGCCGGTGACTGCCGAGGGTGGCCTGACCTTCGAAGACGGGATTTCCGCCCCCGGCAAATACGTCGACCTGCGCGCGGAGATGGACGTGATCGTGCTGATTTCCAACTGCCCGCAACTGAACAACCCGTGCAACGCCTACAACCCGACACCTGCGGAGCTACTGGTATGGAACTGAAATTCGTCCGTCTGCGCCGCTGGTTGTTTGCCCTGTGCCAGGCGCGCTCAGGCCAGTGCCTGAAAAAGTGAAGTGATTTCGCCGTCGGGGACGACCCTGGCGCCTGAACAAAAACGGCGGGACGGCCCGCCTCCCAGTCGAGCCCGCACCCTGCGCGGGCTCCAGGGGTTTCTCCATGTTCGAAAAAGTCCTGATTGCCAACCGTGGCGCGATTGCCTGCCGCATTCTGCGCAGCTTGCGTGAACTGCACGTCGAAGGCGTCGCGGTGTACTCCGAAGCCGATGCCGCCAGCCTGCACATCCTGCAAGCCGAGCAAGCCCACAGCCTCGGCGAAGGCGCAGCGGCCGGCACCTATCTGGCGGTGGACAAGATTCTCGCCATCGCCAAAGCCACTGGCGCCACTGCGATCCACCCCGGCTACGGCTTCCTCTCGGAAAACGCCGCGTTCGCCGAAGCCTGCGCAAACCATGGTATTGCCTTCATCGGCCCGACACCGGAGCAACTGCGGGTGTTCGGCCTCAAGCACACCGCACGGGCTCTGGCCAAACAGCACGGCGTGCCGATGCTCGAAGGCACCGAACTGCTCGACAGCCTCGATGCTGCACTGATTGCCGGCGCACAGGTCGGTTATCCGGTGATGCTCAAAAGCACTGCCGGTGGCGGCGGCATCGGCATGCGTGTGTGCCGTAACGCCAGCGAATTGAGCGAGTCGTTCGAGGCAGTGAAGCGCCTAGGGCAGAACAACTTCAGCGACGCCGGGGTGTTCATCGAGAAGTACATCCAGCGTGCGCGGCATCTGGAAGTCCAGGTGTTCGGCGACGGCCAAGGCGCAGTGATCGCCCTTGGCGTGCGCGACTGCTCGGTGCAGCGGCGCAATCAGAAAGTCCTCGAGGAAACCCCGGCACCGAACCTGCCCGAAGGCATGGCGGATGAGCTGTGTGCGGCGGCGATCAAACTGGCCAAAGCGGTGAATTACCGCAGCGCCGGCACCGTCGAATTCGTTTTCGACAGCGATGCGCAGCGCTTCTATTTTCTGGAAGTGAACACCCGGTTGCAGGTCGAACACGGCGTTACCGAACAGGTGTGGGGCGTCGATCTGGTGCGCTGGATGGTCGAGTTGGCGGCCGGTGACTTGCCGCCGCTGGCCGAGTTGTTCGCAGGCCTGCAACCGCAGGGGCATGCGATTCAGGCGCGGCTGTATGCCGAGGATCCGGGCCGCGATTTCCAGCCCAGCCCCGGCTTGCTGACAGCGGTCGATTTCCCCGTCGCCGATGGTCGACACCTGCGCATCGACACCTGGGTCGAGGCCGGTTGCGAGATCCCGCCCTACTTCGATCCGATGATCGCCAAACTCATCAGTTGGGCGCCGACCCGCGAACAGGCGCGTGCCGATCTGCATCAGGCCCTCGGCGACAGCCTGCTGTACGGCGTGGAAACCAACCGCGACTACCTGCGGCAGATTCTGCTCGATACGCCGTTCGCCAGCGGTCAGCCCTGGACCCGTTGCCTGGAAGGCCTGGTGTACCGGGCCAACACGTTTGAAGTGCTGAGCGCCGGCACCCAGACCAGCGTCCAGGACTATCCCGGTCGCCTCGGCTACTGGGCGGTCGGCGTGCCACCCTCGGGGCCGATGGATAGCCGCGCGTTGCGTCTGGGCAATCGTTTACTGGGCAACGATGAAGGCCTGGCGGCGCTGGAAATCACCATGAGCGGGCCGTTGCTGCGCTTCAATTGCGATGCGGTGGTGGCCGTGACCGGCGCACCGATTGCCCTGACACTCGACGGCCAGCCGCAGGCGATGAACACCGCCCTGCTGATCCCGGCGGGCAGTCAATTGCACCTGGGCAATCTGCCGGGCGCCGGGGCCCGCAGCTACCTGTGCCTGCGTGGCGGCGTGCAAGTGCCGGATTATCTGGGCAGCAAAAGCACCTTCACGCTCGGTCAGTTCGGTGGTCATGGCGGGCGGGCCTTGCGCGCCGGTGACGTGCTGCATCTGGCTGCCCTGAATGAGCGCAGCGCCGGGCAGACATTAGCCGCCCATCACGTCAGCGAATTACCTGCCGTGCGCCGGATCCGCGTCATCTACGGCCCTCATGGCGCGCCTGAATATTTCACTGAAAACTACATCGGCACCTTTTTCGCCACGCAATGGGAAGTGCATTTCAACTCCAGCCGCACCGGGGTGCGCCTGATCGGGCCGAAACCAGAGTGGGTGCGCGCCGACGGCGGCGAGGCCGGGCTGCATCCGTCGAACATCCACGACAACCCCTACGCCATCGGTGCGGTGGACTTCACCGGCGACATGCCGGTGATCCTCGGCCCGGATGGCCCGAGTCTTGGCGGTTTCGTGTGCCCGGTGACGGTGATCGAAGCGGATCTCTGGCAGCTCGGGCAACTGAAGGCCGGGGACAAGGTGCAGTTTGAGCCGGTCGATCTCAAGACTGCCCGCGATCTTGCCCTGAAATGGGAGACCTGTGGGAGCTGGCCTGCCAGCGATGAAGTTGACGCGGTGTCTGCTCGGGCCTCATCGCTGGCAAGCCAGCTCCCACAGGGTCTGGTTTCGCCTGTGGTTCTGGAGTTGGGTCAAGACGACAAGCGGCTGGTCGGGCGTGTGTCCGGCGATACCCATCTGCTGCTGGAAATCGGCGCGCCGGAACTGGATCTGGTCCTGCGCTTTCGCGCCCATGCCCTGATGCAGGCGCTGGAAGGCAAAAACCTGCACGGCGTGATCGACCTGACACCGGGCATTCGTTCTTTGCAGATCCACTACCAGCCCGAACAATTGCCGCTGGCCGATCTGCTCGGCATCGTCGCCGGTGAATGGGATGCGGTGTGCGCCGCCCAGGACCTGCAAGTGCCGTCGCGAATCGTCCACTTGCCCCTGTCGTGGGACGATCCGGCCTGCCAGTTGGCGATCGAGAAATACATGACCACCGTGCGCAAGGACGCGCCGTGGTGCCCGAGCAATCTGGAGTTCATCCGCCGCATCAATGACCTGCCCAACCTCGACGAGGTGCAACGCACGGTGTTCGATGCGAGCTATCTGGTGATGGGCCTCGGTGACGTCTACCTCGGTGCGCCGGTCGCCACACCGCTCGACCCGCGCCATCGGCTGGTGACCACCAAGTACAACCCGGCGCGCACCTGGACCGCCGAGAACTCGGTGGGCATCGGCGGCGCCTACATGTGCGTCTACGGCATGGAAGGCCCGGGCGGTTATCAGTTCGTCGGACGTACCTTGCAGATGTGGAACCGCTATCGCGCAGTCGCCGCGTTCGAAGGCAAACCGTGGCTGCTGCGCTTCTTCGACCAGATCCGTTTCTACCCGGTGAGCGCCGACGAACTGCTGCGCATCCGTCGGGATTTTCCCCTCGGGCGTTTCGACCTGAACATCGAACAGAGCCAGCTCAACCTCGGCGACTATCAAGGGTTTCTCAACCGCGAAGCCGAGAGCATCCACGCCTTTCGCCTGCAACAACAAGCCGCGTTCAACGCCGAACGCGAACGCTGGATCGCCAGCGGCCAGGCGCACTTCGACAGCGAAGAGGCCGTGCCGCAAAGCCACGAAGAAACTCCGCTGGCCAGCGGTCAGCAGAGTGTCGACAGCCACATCGCCGGCAACCTGTGGCAGGTCCAGGTCGAGGTCGGGAGTCGCGTCGCGGCCGGTGATGCACTGGTGATTCTGGAGTCGATGAAGATGGAAATCCCCGTGCTCGCGCCGCTGCCTGGCGTGGTCCGGGAGATTCGCGTGCAACCCGGTTCGGCAGTACGCGCCGGTCAACGGGTCGTGGTGCTGGAACTCGACTGAACCCATTTTTGCAAAGGATGACCTCATGAACCTGCAACTCGATGCCCTGCGCCAGGCCTACCGCGACGGCCAGACCACACCGCGCAAATTGCTGTTGGCTTTGCGGGAAAAAGCCGCTGCGCTCAATCCCGACTATCACCTGTTTATTCATCTGCTCAGCGTCGAGGAGCTGGAGCCGTACCTCGCCAGCCTCGACGGCGGTGATCCAGAGAGTTTGCCGCTGTATGGCGTGCCGTTCGCGATCAAGGACAACATCGACCTCGCCGGTGTCCCGACCACGGCCGCGTGCCCCGCATTCGCCTACCTTCCCGAACGTTCGGCAACCATTGTCGAACAGTTGCTGGCGCTGGGCGCGATTCCGCTGGGCAAGACCAACCTCGACCAGTTCGCCACCGGCCTCAATGGCAGCCGCTCGCCGTATGGCGCCTGCCCGAACAGCGTGTTGCCGGAATATCCCTCCGGTGGTTCCAGCGCCGGCTCTTCGCTGGCAGTGGCGCTCGGCGTCGCCAGTTTTGCCCTGGGCACCGACACTGCTGGCTCGGGACGGGTGCCGGCAGCGCTGAACAATCTGCTGGGACTCAAAGCCACCAAAGGCCTGATCTCTACGGCGGGCGTGGTGCCGGCCTGCCGCACGCTGGACTGCGTCACGACCTTCACCGCGACCGCACGCGAGGCCAGCCAGTTGCTGGCACTGACCGCCCGCTTCGACCCTCGGGATGAATACAGCCGCAGCAATCCGGCGTGGAATGACGGCTCGGCATTCGGTGCTCCCAAACCCTTCCGGTTTGGCGTACCGCGGGCGCAGGATCTTGAGTTTTTCGGTTGCCCCGAAGGCCCGCTGCTGTTCGGCGACGCCATCGACCGTCTGAAGGCTCTGGGCGGCGAAGCGGTCGAACTGGATCTGTCACCGTTCCTCGAAGCTGCGCGGTTGTTGTACGAAGGGCCGTGGGTCGCCGAGCGTTACAGTATCGCCGGCGAACTGATGGAACAGCGTCCCGAAGCAGTGCTGCCGGTGATCCGCGCGGTGCTGGCCAAGGCCCCGGCGGTGACGGGCGTGCAAGCGTTCCGTGCGCAGTATCGACTGCAAGCGCTCAAAGCCGTTTGCGATCAGGCCCTCGACGGACTCGACTGTGTGCTCACGCCCACCATCGGCCGCCCGGTGACCCTGGCCGAACTGGACGCCGAGCCGGTGCTGCGCAACGCAGAACTGGGTTACTACACCAATTTCATGAACCTGCTGGATTATGCGGCCGTCGCCGTGCCCAGTGCGGTCATGGACAATGGTTTGCCGTGGGGCGTGACGCTGTTTGGCCGGGCGTTCACCGACCAGTATCTGCTGGGCCTGGCGGACGCCTTGCAGCGCCAGCATAATTTGGTGCTGCCGACACCGGCGAGTCCGGCGCGCAATGACCGGGCGCGGCTGGTGGTCTGCGGCGCGCACCTTGATGGACTGGCCCTGAACTGGCAGTTGCAGCAACGCGGCGCCCGCCTGATCGAAGCCACCCACAGCTCTAAGGACTACAAACTCTACGCGCTGGCCGGCGGCCCACCACTGCGTCCGGGCATGCTGCGCGTGGCGGAAGGCGGCGTGGCAATCGAGGTGGAGGTCTGGGAGTTGCCAAGCCGCGAGCTCGGTTCATTCCTGACCGGCATCCCGGCCCCCCTCGGGCTGGGCAAGGTACAACTGGCGGACGGCCGCTGGGAGAGCGGTTTCATCTGCGAACCCTACGGGCTGGCCGGAGCGCTCGACATCAGCCATCTGGGTGGTTGGCGCGCCTACCTCGCCAGCCGCGACTGACCCGAAAACCTGGCAAATCGCCGACCTTCTCTGCTGGAGAGGGTCGGTGAGAGAGAGCGGCGTCTGATTACCCGTCATTTCAGGCACAAATCCCGCAGTTTTTTCCCGGCCATCTCACTAGAATGCTGCCATCGGGCCACCGTCGACGGAACTGCCAATGCCGCTCAGATCTGCGTTTTACTCCCAACGTTCGCTGGTATTGACTCTGGTCGCCCTCCTCGGCGCAGGTTTTCTCGCCACCTCGCTGCTCAGCTACTACGCCTCGCGGGCGTCGATCCGCGACAACATCGTCAACACCGAACTGCCGCTGACTTCCGACACGGTGTACTCGGAAATCCAGAAAGACCTCGTCAGACCGATCCTGATTTCATCGATGATGTCCCGCGACACCTTCATGCGCGACTGGGTGGTGAACGGCGAGAAAGACAGCGACCAGATGACCCGCTACCTCGACGAGGTCATGACCCACTACGGCGCCTACACCGCGTTCTTCATTTCCAACAGCACCCACACCTACTACCACGCCAAGGGCGTGCTCAAGCAGGTGAAAATCGACGAGCCACGCGACGCGTGGTACTTCCGCGTGCGCGACATGAAGGATCCGTACGAGATCAACGTCGACCCGGATCTGGCCAACAAAGACAACATGACCTTCTTCATCAACTACAAGGTCTACGACTACAACGATCGCTTCATCGGCGCCGCCGGCGTAGGGCTGACGGTGGACGCGGTAATCAAGCTGATCGACAAGTACCAGCAGCGCTATCAACGTAGCGTTTACTTCGTCGACACCTTCGGCCGACTGGTCTTGACGGGCGCCGAGGGTGGGCCGGAGGGGGCGCCAGTCGGGAAAAGCCTGAACGACCTCGAGAGCATGAAAAGCCTGGTCAGCCAGTTGCCCAAACCCCACAGCGGCAGCTACGAATATTCCGCCCACGGTCAGGGACATTTCCTCAACGTGCGGTTTATTCCGGAGTTGAACTGGTACCTGTTCGTCGACAAACGTGAAGACGGCGCACTCAGCGAAATCCGCCAGTCGCTGTACCTCAATCTGATGATCTGCCTGCTGGTAACGCTGATCGTGCTGGCGCTGGTCAACCGCTTGATCCGCCGCTATCAGGAAAAAATCCACGCCCAGGCCACCCTCGACAGCCTCACCGAACTGCCCAACCGCCGCGGCTTCGACCTGCTCGCCGTGCAAGCGCTGCACGAAGCCCATCGCGAGCCGAAACCGCTGACCGCGCTGCTGCTGGATCTGGATCACTTCAAGGTGTTGAACGACACCTACGGACACATGGCCGGCGATCAGGTGCTGATCGGGTTCGCCCGGGACCTGCAAAGTTGCCTGCGGCATTCCGACATCGTCTGCCGTTGGGGCGGTGAGGAATTTATCGTGCTGCTGAAGGACACCGACGGCGAGACCGGTCAGAAGATTGCCGAGAAGATCCGCCAGCACGTCGAACAGCATGAATATGCCTACAACGGTCATACCCTGAATCTGACGGTCAGCATCGGCGCCACCACCCTGCAACGGGATGACACCTTGCACAGCCTGCTGTCCCGGGCCGATCATGCGATGTACCGGGCCAAACAGACCGGCCGTAACCGCACCTGCGTGGAAATGCCTCACTCGACCTATGCCTGACACTCATGAACAAACCTGACCTCTGCCCGGCCTGCGGCGCCCGCAACGACTGCACCCTGGCCGACCCGCGCACCGCCAACCGTGCCTGCTGGTGCTACGGCGTATCCATCGATCCGGTAGTGCTCGAAGCTCTGCCGGCGGAACTGCGCGACAAGTCCTGCCTGTGCCCGCGTTGCGCCCAGGTCGAGGCGCAACTGCAAGCGGCCAAGCCGTCGATCCCGTAAGATGCGCGCCCCGCTACCTGCCGATTCCTGATCATGCGTGTCGACCGTTTCCTCAGTAACCTGCCCCGCTACAACCGCAAGCAGGTTCGCCTGCTGCTGGTGGAAAAGCGCGTGCGCATTGACGGAAAAGTCGTCAGCGACCCTCACAGCGAAGTCCTGGAATTCAGCCGCGTCGAAGTCGACGACGAAGTGCTGCAAAGCGGCAAACCGGCGCGCTACTTCATGCTGCACAAACCGCAGGGCTGCGTCAGCGCCACCCGCGATCCCGAGCATCCGACCGTGCTCGACCTGATCCACGAGCCAAACAAGGACGACCTGCACATTGCCGGGCGTCTGGATTTCAACACCACCGGGCTGATGCTGATCACCAACGATGGCATCTGGTCGCGGCGCCTGACCCAGCCGCAAACCAAACTGCCGAAGGTCTATTACGTCGAGACCGAACAGGAAATCGGCCCGGAATATGCGATCAAGTTCGCCGAGGGGATCTACTTCGCCTTCGAAGACCTGACCACCCAACCGGCGCAGCTGGAAGTGCTCGGCCCACGAACGGCGCGGCTGAGCATCGTCGAGGGTCGCTACCATCAGGTGAAGCGCATGTTCGGCCACTTCAACAACAAAGTGCTGCGCCTGCACCGCGAATCAATGGGCCCGCTGCCGCTGGATCACGCGCTAAAACCGGGCGAGTACCGCGCTTTGCGCACCGAAGAGATTCATTTGTTCTAAGCAGCCGACCGCTCAGCAGAAGTTGTCCAACAATTTACCAACGGCACTTGCGCGATCCGGATCCCCCTGCTTGAATCAGGACGTCGGCCAAATTGTGACCGACGAGTCACACATAACTTCTAAGAAACTTTTTGTCGGTAGAGAGCCTCAAGGGCTCCGCCTCAGCCGGCAGATTGCCCGCCAATAACAATACCCGTCGACCTGCCGTAACGGATCGACATGGGCTCCAAAATTCCAGGCGTATGCCTACCTGTCACAAAGCTCGTGCAATCTCTATTTGCGCGCATACCCGCTTGCTTGCCAGGAGTCTTATGACATGAGGCCAGAAATCGCTGTGCTGGATATACAGGGTCAGTATCGGGTTTACACGGAGTTCTATCGCGCAGACGCCGCAGAAAAGACCATCATCCTGGTCAACGGCTCGATGGCCACGACTGCGTCGTTTGCACAAACCGTGAAAAATCTGCACCCGCAATTCAACGTGGTCTGCTACGACCAGCCTTACGCGGGCAAGTCGAAAGTCCACAACCGCCACGAGAAACATCTGACGAAGGAAGTCGAAGGTCTGATCCTGCTGGAACTGATCGATCACTTCGCGGCCGAACACGTGCTGTCGTTCTCCTGGGGTGGCGCCGCGACCATGGTCGCCCTCGCCCATCAGCCTCGGCGCATCGAAAAAGCCGTGATCAGCTCGTTCTCCCCGGTGATCAACGCGCACATGCTCGATTACCTCGAACGCGGCGTCGAATGCCTCGGCCAACGTGACGGCGACCGGGTCGGCCACCTCGTCAACAACACCATCGGCAAACACCTGCCGTCGCTGTTCAAGCGCTTCAACTACCGCCACGTCAGCAGCCTGGCCGAGCACGAATACGGGCAGATGCATTTCCACATCAGCGACGTGCTGCACAGCGACCGTCAGTGCTATCTGAATGCGGCAAAGAAAATCAACGTACCGGTGCTGTTCATGAACGGCGAATGGGACGAATACACCGCCGCCGAAGATGCGCGCCTGTTCGGCAACCATGTCGCGCAGAGCACCTTCACCACCCTGCAGGCCACCGGGCACTTCCTCGACATGGAACACAAGTCGGCCTGCCGGGACAGCCAGAACGCCCTGCTCGGTTTCCTGAAACCGGCGCAACAGGCCAGCCGAACGCGTTACCAGCTCGTCCAGGATCACCATGCATTGGCCATTTGAAACAGTGTCGTCGCGAGCAAGCCTGCGCGGCTGAGAATCAGCCGTCCTCCAGCCGGCAGTGCTTGCCCGCGATTGACCGATCTGGCTCTGATTCAGGCTTTTCCACTCGCCACACGCAAAGAAAACTTCAAATCCGTGGCCGAGTCTGGTACAAAGTCAGCCGCTCTGAGCGGGTGTCGTATAATGGCATTACTCCAGCTTCCCAAGCTGATAACGAGGGTTCGATTCCCTTCACCCGCTCCAATCGAATTTATGTCCTGCGTCGTGGTTTGACGGGGGATACGCAAACAGAAAAACCGGCCTTGAGGGCCGGTTTTTTTATGCCTGCGTTTTGAGGTCAACTGCTTGTTCGGCAAAGAACAATTCAGAAACACACCGTTGATTGCAGATACGGTATCCCTCTCTACTCTTCATTCTCTCCAACCACAAGAAACACAGTTTGCTCAAAGGAATGATCCATGAGTACGGTTTCCCATCAAGATTCTGACCGATTGGAAACCACTACACTGCGGTAAATACAGAGCGCAAACCGTAAATGGCCTTTTAATCGAAGAGGGTTCACATCCAGTGCAGGAAGACAAAAGGCTTGAAATGACGGATGAAGAACAGGCCATCTGGGACGATGCGATCAGGTTCGCACGATCAAACAAGAAGGTTATTGGCAAGCGACTCACGGATCAGACCCGGTATCCGCCCGAAAAAGAGCCTGTTTCAGTTTTCATGGCTGGATCGCCGGGCGCTGGCAAGACAGAGGCATCATTAGCCCTGCTGAACCTTTTCTCTGATACGCCGATCCTGCGAATCGATCCAGACGACCTCAGAAACGAATTTGAAGCCTATCAAGGTGGCAATGCCTGGCTTTTCCAAGGCGCCGTTTCAATTCTGGTAGGAAAGCTGATTGATCTTGCCCTGGATCGAAAACAATCTTTCCTGCTCGACGGGACGCTTTCGAATATAGAGATCGCAAGGAAAAATGTCCGGCGCTGCCTGGACAAGGGGAGATTCGTACAAATTCTCTATGTCTATCAAGACCCCAGGCTTGCCTGGTCCTTTGTCAGGGCTCGTGAGGAAGCCGAAGGACGTAGGATTCGACCGGAGCATTTCGTCGACCAATATTTTGCAGCACGTGACGTGGTAAACACGCTTAAGCTAGAGTTTGGCAAGGATCTTCATGTCGATCTGCTTGTGAAGCACATTGATAATTCTGGCCGCCTCTACAAGGCAGGCGTTGACAAGATCGACTACCATATCCCAGAGAAGCATACGAGACACGACCTGATGGCCATGCTTGGGATAAATGACGGAGCAACCCCATGTTTTCCATGAAACTCGGATCCCCAAAGGAGTCCACGAGTCCATTCGCAGACTTCATTCGTAATGCGAAATCGGAAGAAAAAAAGCGCGTTTACAGTGAAGTGCTAACCGAAGCCACCAAAAAACAGAATGAAGTGATGCTGGCTGCACGTGAAAAGCAAGCCTGATTACGTTAGTGGATTCCAAAATTGCCCGGCCAAGTGCCGGGCTTTTTCATTCTGCCGTTGACGTGTTTTACGTGCTCTGGTGTACATCTGACACTGTTCCAACCGGCCTTCGAGCGATTACGCCTCATGTCAAAGGTGGTGCCAAAGGCAACCTTGCAGTAATGCCTAAGCGCCATTATTGTGATTTCCACATGACCTCGACAGAGGCTTGCCTTCGGCACTCAGCGCGCAGGCATTAGCCGCATGCAGAGGTTGTTGCCACGTCGGAGCCAAAGGTTTCGTACCTAATTTACCTGAGGTAAATCCAGCTGTGCGTGGCTGGAATTTCCCTTTTAAGAGACAGACATTTGACGTCCTCGAACGGTAGAGATGAGTTCAAGCGTGAGGTGATTCGCACCCTCCAAGAACGAGTCGGAAACAGATGCTCTGCGCCTGACTGCAGAAAGTTAACAACTGGCCCCAATTTCAATCCTGAAAAGGCAACTCGGATCGGCGTCGGCGCTCACATTACAGCCGCTGCTTATGGCGGCCCCCGGTTTGATGAGTCAATGACACCGGACGAGCGAAGCTCAATAAGAAATGGTATTTGGCTGTGTCAAAATTGTGCCCGGATGATTGATGTAGACCCCAAGCGGTATTCAGTACATCGGTTGCTCAGCTGGAAGCATGACGCAGAGCAGGAGGCCAACGATGAAGTTGAAGGCCGACCAAAGCAATTGCCAGCCGAGGATGACGAGCAGGAGGATGGTTGGATCTGCCCATTTTGTAAGTCATTCGTCGGACTGGAAAACCATGTCTGTCTTGGCTGCAGGGCGGAAGTAATTCGCGGCTCTACTGCGAAAGAGAGAGATAACGCCATGAAGGTGGGCTTGTTAGTCGGTGCGTTGATAGCCTTTGGAGTTTTTGGGCTGATGCCTCAATGGTTGAATTCAACATTTGGATGGCACGTGCCTGCGACCTTCGGTCTGGGGCTGGTTGCATTGGGTATAGGCGGAGGTCTCGCATTACTCAGCGGCTTGGGATGTATTCTCTTCGATGAGCGGCTGCACCGACGCCGTCCGCCACGCTTCTTCCGTCCGACGCTCACCTAATAGATGTGCGTAGTTGTGCTTTTTCCGCTCAGCCTCGGGTTGTGAGGCTTTGTGGTTCAGCACGAACCATGGGGCTGCTGCCCTTACTGCTCCATTGTGATCAGCTTATCGCTGTAAATTCCGCATACGTATGATCCTTCTCCGACGGCGAAGTCAGGTTTAAACCCTCATAAGCAACGCTCCGTATTCAGGCCAAAGAACCTGGTAACCAACCGGCACAGGGATCGACCATGAACGACACAGCTATTCCCGAGGGCTTCACTCCGCTGACCCGCAGCAGTCCGCTGCTCGACTTGCTTGGCCCGATCTATACCAGAGGCAGTGGCTTGCAACTTGAAATCGGTCTGCGGACAGACTCACGACATGCCAATGGACGGGGCACGTTGCATGGCGGTGTATTGGCGACATTAGCGGACGTCGGCATGGGTTACGCCATGGCATTCTCTAGCGACCCTCCCCTGCCATTGATCACGGCGAGTATGACCCTGGACTATCTCAGCGCGGTGCAGATCAATGAGTGGCTCGAGGTACGCGTTGAGCACTCCAAAAAAGGACGGCAGCTGGCGTTTGCCACTGTCGGGTTGCATGTCGGTGATCGAATGGTTGCCCGTGCCAGCGCAGTGTTCGCTGTGCCGCAGTAGTATCCCCCTGCATCCAACCGGTCTTGATGACCGGTTTTTTGTGTCTGGGATCTGGAGCAAGCCGAATGAATCAGAACACACTCAACAATGGTGCACGCGTAACCTCAACTACAGCTAACTCCATTTAATTGTGAGTTATCCCGACTAAACCGAGATAAGCCCCAAACTGTTGGAGTTAGAAGCAGCCAGCGGTTTCCACTTTCACGCGGGATCAGTCGCGCATTCTGGTCTCAGTCTCGCGTCTGAGACCGGTTCATCCTTGTCGACGCATATATTCCGCAAAAAGTGGGACGGTGAAATTCAAGTAGCCGTGATCTGTGCTGTAGATCATTCCTTTAGAGATTATGTTGGCACGAGTCGGACCAAGCGATGACTGTGTACGCCCCATCGCTTTCGCAATATCGGCCATTGCATAGGGGCCATCCCCGAGCTCTGACATCGTCTTCACGAACTGCACTTCCGACTTTGTCAGTCGATCAATACGCACCCTGAAAAAGCCCGCATCAAGAGAAGCCAGCGTCTCCGCGTATGAATGGTCCACATCTTCGACTGTGATTTCAGGCCCTTCAGCGTTGTTCCAAGCAGTGGATGCCCACTCCTGAAGGAAGAAAGGATACCCTCTCGTCCGATCAACAATATTGCCAAGTGCTGCGAGTTCGATCGAAGCCTCCTCATCCGCGATTGGCTTCTGAACTGCTTGAATTGCAGATACTTGGTCAAGCGCATCAACCGCAGGGTATAGAAAAAGCCGCTCTGCATAGGATTTTGCTTCGCCTGCCAAACGAGCAACCTGGGGAAGACCAGCACCGACAAGAAGTACCGGCAGCCCTTCTTGAGACATGTGATGGATCGACACAATAAGCGCAGATAAATCTGCTTCGGAAAAATACTGAACTTCATCAATCAGAAGAATCCAGCCTTTGCCTGCTGCTTGCGCAGCTTGACCTATCACGGCAAAAAGGTCTGGAAGATCGTATTGAAGATCCCCGCTGTCAGCGAATCCTGGCTCCGGTTCGACACCAATCTCCACGCCTGCGATGTCGATCTTGAAAATAGAGGCGAAACCGCGCAAACCATTCAGTCCACGGGTCGCAATTTGCTTGGCAGCTTCTACAGCAGAAAGTGAGCGCATGACTTTCCGCATTTCAGGAAAGAGAAGGCGTGCAAGACTTTCACGCTCCGGAGCCTATACCTTTGAAACGAGGAGCCCCTCTTCCCTCGCAATTTTTCCAATCTCGTTCAGCAGTACCGTTTTACCTGTACCTCTCAATCCAAGAAGCATGATGGATCGGGTGCTTCGTCCGTTGATGGCTCGCCCACATGAAATCCTGGCTGCCTCAAGGATTGCGTCGCGTCCTGCCAACTCAGGCGGTCTGCTAGCGAATGGATTACGGTATGGATCCATGAAAGCCTCACAAATGCTTATCTCTACACGAATATATCGATGTATAGCAGATATCCCTATACACCCTTATATTTCACTATATTTTGCTATTTATTGGGCTGAACTCTGTCACCCACACGAAAATTGCGTCTGAAATACTGACTCGAATACTCGCCCGATACGGACTTCGACAACACTCGACGCTTTGCAGCCAGGTTGAAATGAAACTAAAAACCGGTCGCGTGACCGGTTTTTTATGCCTGCCAGAACAGCTGCAATTCAGTCCTTCACCTCAACATGATCCAGCGCCTGATTCACCGCCAACTCCCCCAGCATCACCAACTGCGCAATGCCTATCGCGGTTCTGCGGTGGGTGGGGTCGAGGTTGGCGGCGAAGTTGTTGAGCATCTCGGATGCCGAGCCCGGTGACTCGCTGGCGTTGGCCAACAGGGATTCGGTGTCGTAGGCCGGGTTGGCGAAGTACATCGGGTCGGGCTGGTTGTTCGTGCCCATGACATGGACGCCGGGGCAGAGGTAGTGATCGAGGGCGCGGTTGGCAGCGTCGTTGAGTTTTCTGGAGTCGATTGAGCTGTAGGGGGACGTTGGGTCGGTTTCGACTTCGGGGGGATTCGGGGTTGGCTTCTTCATAATGGCTTCTTTCTGGTCGATAGGTGGAGCTGACCTACTCGGTTCCAATCGAAGAGGTGGCAGCTGTACGCAGGTTGGAACCCGGGCGAACCCACCAAAAACCCGACAGACTCGAAGTCTCCCGCGCACAGCCGCCATAACAAGAGTGCACACCATGAAGGCGGGCAAGCATACGTCATGAAAGGTGCTTTTGCTTTTTTGATGAGCTGCGGGATTCCAATCCCGATCGCCGATTCATCAGCGACCCACACAGGCTAGAGCCCGCACTTCCGACGGACAACCTGAAAACCTTGTGGGAAGGTTCAGTAAACAGGGCCAACTTTTTAAACATCCCGAATCGAAAAACCGCGTTTACAGATCCCCAACACTCGCCCGGTTCTCACACTCGCCACTACCCGCTAGCATTTCCCCATCGCCCACTACCCTCCCCCTGCGCGGCCATCGACGAATACGCGCCATCATCTTTCGAGGGATTCAAAACCGTGGCCTCCGAGCCACCTAAATCAAATTCAAAAGAGCAGCAAACCCATGACCCAGAACATCTACGACGATCCCGAGTTTTTCCAGGGCTACAGCCAGATGAACCGCTCCATCGGCGGCCTCGATGCCGCGCCGGAATGGCCGGCGCTGAAAGCCTTGTTGCCCTCCCTGCACGGTTTGCAGGTAGTGGATCTGGGCTGCGGCTACGGCTGGTTCTGCCGCTGGGCCAGCGAACAGGGCGCTGCCGAAGTGCTGGGGCTGGATGTCTCGGAGAAAATGCTCGAACGGGCGAAGGAAACCACCTCGGCCGCGAACATCCGCTACGAACGTGCCGACCTGGAACACCTCGACTTGCCTGCGTGCACTTACGATCTGGCCTACAGCTCACTGTCCCTGCACTACATCAAGGATCTCTCGGGGCTGTTTAACAAACTGCACGCGGCGCTTAAACCCGGTGCGCATTTTGTGTTTTCCATCGAGCACCCGATCTTTATGGCGCCGCGCAATCCGGGCTGGCTGGTCGACAGCGAAGGCAACAAGCGCTGGCCGCTGGACAGTTATCAGATGGAAGGCGAGCGGGTGACCAACTGGCTGGCCGACGGTGTGATCAAGCAGCATCGTACGGTCGGCACGCTGCTCAACGCGTTGATCGGCGCCGGATTCACGATTCAACACGTCAATGAATGGGGCCCGAGCGATGCCGAAGTGGCCGCGCAACCGGCCCTCGCCGAAGAGCGCGAGCGACCGATGATGATGCTGGTCGCGGTACAACGCTGACTCAAAAAGAAAGGGCCGATCAAATCGGCCCTTTTTCATTTCAACGTGTGGCGACAATGAACAGCCGTGGAAACGGCAACAGCACCGAACCATCCGCCAGCGCCGGATACGCCTTCGCGACCTCCGCCAGATAGTGCGCCAGATACTCAGCCCGCTCGGCCTCAGTCAGCGGACTGAGGAACGGAATAAGACCACTACCCTTGAACCACTCGACAACGCCTGAAGCCCCGCCCGCCAACTGATGGTGATAGGTCGTGCGCCAAACATCGACCCGCGCGCAATGCGGCCGCAGCATCGAAAAATAGGCACTGGCATCCGCCATCTCGGTCCGCTGCCCCGCCGCGCCCGCCAGTTTGCTGGCCCAAGGCCCGTTGGCCGCGACTTCGCGCATCAACCGATGGGACGGCTCGTTGAGGTTGTCCGGCATCTGAATCGCCAGGCTACCGCCCTGCGCCAACTTGCCTGCCAGCGCCGGCAGCAACGTCGCGTGATCCGGCACCCACTGCAAAACGGCGTTGGCAAAAATCACATCGAACGGCCCTTCATCGGCCCATTTATCGATGTCCGCCACCTCGAACTGCAACTGCGGCAGACGCTTGCGCGCGGCATCGATCATGTCCGGCGAACTGTCGAGCCCCTGCACTTTCGCCCCGGGAAAACGCTCCACCAACAACTCGGTCGAGTTGCCGGGGCCACATCCGATATCGACCACAGAACGCGCCTCCGGCGTGGGAATCGCCGCCAGCAGGTCGCGGGCCGGGCGGGTGCGTTCATCTTCGAAAGTGACGTATTGCTTGGCGGACCAGGTCATTGCGTTCTCCTGTCAGGACTTTTGCAGTGGTTCGCTACGATACATCGACTCCCTGCGCATTCCCTATCCGACTTAAGACGTGACGGCGGCAAGCACCTTTTTCGCGGACTTCGCTTGCATAAAAAAAACCGGCCGATGGCCGGTTTTTTGGAGAGTCCCACACTAGTCGTAATAGCCCACGGTCTTTTTCAACTGATCTGAATACTCGTAGATATCATCCACGGAATTAATGGGATGGCGGGTTTCGTTTTTCTCCTCGTCGAAAATGCCGATGTACTTCTGCGAACGGTTGAAATGCAGGCGGCAAATCGGTTTCCGGTTGTTGTCATCGAGCAGGATCCCAAAGTAGCTCTGGGTGTCACGCTGAACGATTCGTTTGGCATCGACAATCGATCGAACGACCGCCCGAACAATGTGATACCCCTCTAGTTCCTCCAGAGTTGTCAAAACCTTATCGTCTGACTCGTCACGGGGATCTACCGGATCCGTTCCGCCAGACGCAGCCGGAATAGATGTCAGCGTCGGCTGGATCGTTCCGCTCATGGCCGACTTGAGGCGGTCATTGATCTGGTCATTGAGAAATTGAACGACCGCTTTTCTCGTCAGTTCGTGAAACTGATCCCGCACCTTCTGCGTAATGACCCCGTCGTAGACTCTCGAAGCAAACACTTTGACGAAATCGTCATCCGGCTTGCTGACCTGCGAGGCGATAACTTTCTTGATCTGGCTGACGTACTTCAACTCACCCGCCGCGTTGATGATCGAATCAACGTCGAACGCAGACTTGGTGAGTTTGATGAGTTCTGGCACCGAATACTCATCAATATCCAGAAGGTCCAGTTCAAGGAAGGGCTTCTCATCCATCTTGTTCGGCGCATCCAGGTCAGTGAAGAACTTGTAGACCTGGCCGTTGGTGAGTATGGAAATTCGGGCACTGGTAACGTGGAAATAACGAAACAGCTGCGAGGCATGATTGATGTGCAGTGGCTCACCGATTTTCTTGCACTCGATGAGGATCTGCACTTCGCCCTCTTTCATGATGGCGTAATCGATTTTTTCGCCCTTCTTCGTGCCGATATCGCAAACGAACTCCGGCGTCACCTCTGTCGGGTCGAATACGTCGTAACCCAGAACAGTACTGATGAAGGGCATGACAAACGCATTTTTTGTCGCTTCTTCTGTCTGGATTGCAGCGCTCTGCAACCGGACTTTGGCGGCAAGACTGGCTAACTTTTCGAAGAATTCCATGAGCGGCCTCTGACTGGGTTTCTATCCGTGCACTCGCATGCTGGCAAATTGACTGCCATTTGATCCTAGACGCAAACCCACACAAAGAAAGTTCCCACTTCCAAAAGCGTTCAAAACCGTGACCTGGAACAATCAAGTTTCAAAGACAGCAAGTCTCTGTCAGTAGAATTTTCCGCATCCCTGCGATGTCTGAATTTCAAGCTCCCCCCAACAAGGAACACGGCCATGAAATTCGCAAAGATCTCGCAGAAACTGGCGCTCTGGGCCGGCAGCCCCAAGACGTTCATGGGGGCTTTGATTCTGATCGGGCTCTGGGGGTTGAGCGGGCCGATTTTCGATTACAACGACACCTGGCAACTGATCATCAACACCTCGACCACGATCATCACGTTCCTGATGGTGTTCCTGATCCAGAACACCCAGAACCGCGACACTGACATCCTGCATTTGAAACTCGATGAGTTGCTGCGGGTGAACAAGGAGGCGCAGAACGCGATGCTCGGGCTGGAGTCGCTGGATCTCAAGCAGTTGGAGGCGCTGCGTAGGCATTACCGGGCGATGGGTGAGAATGAGGTGTTTGACCTGGAAGGTCTGGGGGACAAGAGCAAGCCGAAACAGGATCTGAACGACTGTTGAAGAACGCAAAAACGGCGCCATGAGCGCCGTTTTTTTTCCCTCGGATTTAGCGGCTGGCCTGAAGTGCCCGAGCCATTTCCAGATGACTCTGCAGTTTCGGCAGGGTCTCGTCGGCAAACGCCTTGATCTCCGGCACGTCGGTGGTCTGGGCTTCCTGCTGGATCTGCTCGATGGCTTCTTCGGTGGCTTTGACCTGGCTGGCGGCGTAGGCCTGATCGAAGCTCGCGCCTTCTTTGAGTTCCGGCATCAACGCCTTGGCCTTGTCGGCGACTTCTTCGCGGGGTGCCACCGGGAGGTCCAGTTTCTTGGCGATTTTCGCCAGGTGCTGGTTGGCGGTGGTGCGGTCGTTGATGACGACGATGGTGTAATCCTTGACCTCTTTGGACTCGGCCTTGCTGTGCGCCAGACGACTGGCCTCGATGTCGGCCATGCCTTTGGCCGAGGCTTCGTTTATGAAGTCGGCGGGCGACTGGGCAAACGCGCTGCTGGCGAACAACCCCAGCAGGCTGACAAAACTGATGTGGCGTACTCGGGTGGCCATCCGGCTCATGGTCGCGCCCTCCTTCTCTCGAAATTCAAGCGGGAGCTTGCGCCCCCGCCTCTCAATCAAAACAACCTTCGCCGACTACTTCGATTTCTGAGCAGGCTTGCGGCCCATGTCGGTTTTTGGCTCTTTGTCGACAGTCGTGGTGGTGGTTTTCCCACCTTTGCGACCGGCTTCAGACGCCTTCGTTCGATCGTTGGCGAAGTTTCCCGAGTTCGAGTTTCTTGAGTTAGGCATGATTCTCTACCTCTTGGCATTGATCGTAAGCGAGCAGGTGCCCGCCTAGATTGAGAATTTCCTGACCGCCAAAGGTTTAGAAAAGTTGCCGTCGTCGCGACGAACGGTGACCCGCCAATCAGCTGTCCAGCCGCCGATGATTCAAGCGTTTGGCGGCGTACATGGCCTGGTCGGCATGACGGAACAGTTGCTGTTCCTCATCGCCATGCTCGGGATAACGGGCCACACCGATGCTCGGTTCGATGTGCAGGTTGTGCCCGTCCAGGCGCATGGGTTGCACCAGTACCTGTCGGATTTTTTCCGCCACGCTGTCGGCATCGTCGGCGGCGTGGACGCTGTGCAGCAGCACCACGAATTCGTCGCCACCGATCCGCGCCACGGTGTCAGTCTCGCGCACACAGCCCTTGAGGCGGTTGGCCACGGTTTGTAGCAGCATGTCGCCGACCCCATGGCCAAAGGTGTCGTTGACCTGTTTGAAGCGATCCAGATCGACGTACAGCAGCGCCATGTGCCCGGACTGATCACGCGCATGGCTCAGCGCGGCCTTGAGCCGGTCGCGCAGCAGTTCGCGGTTGGGCAACTGGGTCAGTTGGTCGTATTGCGCCATGCGTCGCAGGCGGGCGTGCAGTTGCTGGCGTTCGATGGCGGTGGCGACCTGGGCGCAGACGTATTGCAGCAGTTCCTTGTCGCGCTCGGTGTAGCGCTCGCCGCCGGGCAGGCTTTTGACGATCAGCGCGCCGATGGTGCAGTCTTTCGAGCTCAGCGGCACGCCGAGCCAGCACGGCGATTGCTGGCCGACCACCAGCGCGGCGAACTCCGGCGGCGCGTGGGGACAATCCGGGGTCAGGAGGATTGGCTGACCGCTGCGGATCACCTCGGCGCACAGGCGTCCGGTGACGGTGCCGGGTTGTTCCGGTTGCAACTCATCATCGTCGACGTGATAGGGAAAATTCAGCTGCGCGCAGTGTTCGTCGTACAGCGCCACCGAGAAATTCAGCGCCGGCAGCCACTCACCGATGATCAGGTGGATGCGCTTGAACAGCGCCAGCAGATCCTCCGCCGCATGGGCCGCTTCGGAGATCGCGTACAGCGCCGCCTGCCGGGATTCGGCGAGTTTGCGTTCGGTGATGTCACGGGCCACGGCGATGCGCAGTTGATCGACCTCCGACCAGCGCGCCGACCACAGGATGTGCACGACGCTGCCGTCCTTGCGCACGTAGCGGTTTTCGAAGTTGTGCTTTGGCTCGCCGCCCATGATGTCGCTGGCAGCAGCCAGGGTGCGCTCACGATCCGACGGGTAGACGTAGTCGATCATCGACTGGCCGATCAGTTCGTCAGGCGTGTAGCCGAGAATCCGCTCGCAGGCCGCGCTGACAAAAACGAAACGACCTTGCTTGTCGACCGCGCAAACGGCGTCCAGCAACAGATCGATGTAACTCGCCAGCGGCGCGGAATTTCGGCTTTCCATGGTTCAGCGTAGGTGTCCGGGCAATGCAGCACTGTTCAACCATCCGTGACCTCGACCTCGCATCCCAGCGACTGTTTTCAAGCCTTGTTCGGCATCAACCCCGGCAGCGCATGCACCAGCGCGTTGATGGCAAAACCGATGAACATGATCCCGCACAACCGGGTGATCGCCAGTTCATGGCGCTGGTACAGGGTACGCACCTGCCGCGCTCCGACGATGCCAATGAGGATAGCGTAGGCGAGTAATCCGCCGAGGAAACTCAAGGCGATCAGCATCGGCAGCATCGACCAGTTGAGCAGTTCGGCGCGGCTCGACAGCAACGCGGTGAAGGTCGCCACCGCCACCGGATAGGCCTTGGGGTTGGTCAGGCCGAACAGGATGCCGTGCCAGAACGGCTGACGGGCCGCGCCGTGCGGCTGATCGCCATTGCTGCGTTTGGCCCGCACCGCGCGCCAGCCGAGCCAGAACAGGTACAGGCCGCTGAGCACACCGAGCACATCGAACGCGGTGCTGCCGATTTCCCGGGCGCCGACAATCGCGATCAGCGCGGTGCTGCACCAGATCACATCGCCCAGCAGATGCCCGCACAGAAACCCTGCCCCGGCCCGCCGCCCACGTGCGGCGCCGATGCCGAACACCGCCAGCACACCCGGCCCCGGCGTGATGCCGTAGATGAAACCCGAGGCCAGCACGGCCGTTAGCAACGATGGAGTCATGGAAAACCTGCAAGTCCCGGAAAACGTGGCCGCCAGTCTATCCCAGCGGTTTGTGAATATTCACGACTCGTTGAAAAAACGCATCCCCGCATAGGGCTTTTGCCGACACGCGGCCAGTCGCGAGGCCAGATCGCCGACGTGGGCTTCGAGTTTGTGCCCGTCCGGGTCGAGGAAGTAGAACGACGCGCCTTCGCTGCGGTTGTCGCGCCATTCCTGCACGTTGGCGGCGCGAAGCTGTTGCACGAACAGCGGGAAATCCGCCGCGCCAATGCTGAAGGCGTAGTGGGTGTAGTCGGCGGCGGGTTCGGGATGGCGCTTCGGGTCGAGGGACAGACACAACCACAGGCCCGGGAGCGACAGATAGGCACCGGCGTCCCAGGTGGCCTCGACTCGCAGCTTCAGCACGTCGCGGTAGAACGCGAGGCTGCGGTCAAGATCGGTGACGGCGAGGGTCAGGTGGTTGAGGCCGGTGAGCATCGGGTCAATAACCTCTGAGGTCTTCGGGGAGGGTGTATTGCTTGCCGTCGTAGGTCAGGGTGATTTGGGTTTTCTTCAGCGGGGAATCCTGGGAAACGCACTCCTTGCCGGCCTTGACGGTTTTCATCGCCGTGCCGCTTGAGGTGACGATCAGGTCGGAATAGCCGTTGTGGCTGGCCGGGCCTATTTCTACGGTTCGGCGGATTTGCTGACCTTCACCCACACAGTTTTCCAGCCACTCACCGTTATTCTTGTAGACCACCAGGCCATCAAGTACCGGGCGCAGTTTATTACCCTCACGCACGTAGAGTGTCAGGTCGGTTTTTTCGTAGGGAATGGCACTTGAATTGTGCGAGAACTTTGACCGCAGCCCGAACGCACGAACATCCGAGGCCAGCCGATAGCGAGCGGTATCGACCAGCAGATCAGTGAAACGAATGGCATCGGAGTTGTAGGCACCGGGTTTCGCATACGTCGCCAGCGTCTTCCAGTTGCTGGTATCGATGATCGCCAGATCCAGATCAAACACACCGGCATCGTCACTACCAGCATCCGGCACGTAGGTGGATTTGAGGGCAATCGCCTGATCCTTGAACGCCGGCCATGCCTTGCAGCGTGCCATTGACTGGTCGTTGTAATCCTTGGTGACGCAGGAAACCTGGGCTTGGGCTGGAGCGGTGATGGCGAGAAAGCCGAGGGCGATGAAAAGTCGGGTTGGTGTAAACATTGTTCTTCCTTGAAATAAGTCGTGTTGGCTCTGTATCACTCGATGGCTTTGAAACCTTTAGGCAAGACGTAGGATTTTCCATCGTAGTGAAGGGTTGTCAGTTCAGGACTGCTGACACTGATTTTGTCTTCACAAGTATTGCCTTCGACGACATTGGTTGTCCCCGTCGTCTTGGTTTTGATGATCAGATCGGCATAACCATGGGAGCTGGTCTTGGCGATTTCTACCGTTCTGGTCGTCTCATATCGCTCGCCGGCGCAATCACCGTCCCATTCACCGCCGTACTCATAAACCACTAATTGACTGAGTACAGGACGTAACTTATCGCCTTGCCTTACATAAAGAGAGAGGTGCGTTTCTTCAAGCGGGTTGAGGCGAGAGGCATTGGTGAATTGCACGCGAACGCCAAACGCCCGTACCTCAGGGGTGAGCTTGTAACGCGCGGTATCGAGTGAGAGCTCTCGCAATGCCACCCCACCCGAGAAGAAAGCGGAGGCTTGGTGATAAGTGGCAACTGGTTTCGTTTGGTCGCTTTTCAAGACGGATAAATTGAAATCATAGGTGCCGCTCGTGTCGGCGCCTCCCGGCACGGAGCTGCGCTCAAATTTCGCATTCGCGCTGATGTTCAACCCCGGATAAGCGGGCCACTCCTTGCACACGGAGAAATCCAGATCACCGGTCACCGGCGCAGGCACACAATCAGCCAGCACCTGCCCCGCCATCAACGCCCCACACAGCGCCACCCAACCAACGACCCCAGACTTCACTGTCACGCCCCGCCCCCTTGATGTTTTTCAGCCGCGCACTATCCCCTGCTCAATCCGCCGATTCAACCAGTTCAACGCCTGATCCCCACCCCGCCGTTTGTGCCACGCCGACACAAATGTGAACGGCGCAATTTCAAACGGTGGCGGCACAACGATCAGCGATTCGTCATCCACCTCATTCAACGCCCGCGAGGCCACGGTCAGGATCAAGTCCGTGCCGCTGATGAACCGTGGCGCAACGCTCCAGTGCGGCAGGCTGATGGCGACGCGGCGGCGTTCGCGCAGGGCGGTCAGGGTGCGTTCGATTTCCGGAGTGCCGCTGCCGCGCATTTCCAACAAGACATGGGGACGGGAGAGATAGGTTGGCAGGTCGAGAACACCTCCGGCGGGAAGGCTCTGGCGATCCAGGAGGCAGACGTAGCGCTCCTCGAACAGCGGCGTGCTGCGCAGTTCGCCGGGCAATTCGGGGAGTACCCCGGCGGCGAGGTCAATGTCGCCGTTGAGCAGGCCTTCGACCATGCCTTCGCGGCTGGCGTGGCTGATTTGCAGGTCGATGCCCGGTGCTTCCGCGCGCAACGTGCGAATCAGCCCGGGCAGGATGATCGCCGCGCCGTAGTCCGACATCGCGAGGCGAAAGGTCCGACGGGCGCTGGCAGGATCAAAGGTGTTGGGCGCCAGCAGCGATTGCACCTGAGCCAAGGTTTCCGCCAGCGGCGCCGCCAATTCCAGCGCCCGCGCGGTGGGCACCAGCCCCGAACCTGCACGCACCAGCAACGGATCACCGAGCAAGTCGCGCAGACGCGCCAACGCATGGCTGACTGCCGGTTGGCTCAGGTGCAGGCGCTCGGCGGCGCGGGTCACGTGTTGCTCGCCGAGCAAGGCGTCGAGGATCACCAGCAGGTTGAGGTCGATGCGGCGCAGATCATTCATTCGATGCATGTTCCGGATACCAAAACAGAATTTAAATCTGCGCGACGAATACCCTAGAGTCCAGCAAAACCTTTGCCGGAGAACGATCATGGGAACGATGCAGTGGGTCGGATTGCTGCTGTTGGCGGTATTCGCCGGGGCGGTGGTGCCGTTTCAGAGTGCGATCAACATCAATCTGGCCCGGGGGTTGGGGCATCCGCTGTGGGCGACGCTGACTTCGCTGGTGGTGAGTGTGCTGGTGTTGTTGCCGGTGATTGTCGCCCTGCGCCTGCCATTGCCGTCGCTGGCCCTCGCCAGCAAGCTGCCGTTGTGGATGTGGACCGGCGGCGCGTTCGGGGTCTGCTTCGTCGCATTGGCGGTGGTATTGCTGCCGAAGCTGGGGGCTTCGGGATTTCTGGCGCTGGCCCTGGCCGGGCAAATGCTCACGTCAATCGTGCTGGATCATTTCGGCCTGTTCGGGCTGGTAGAGAGGCATCTGACATTGCCGCGCCTGTTCGGCGCGGTGTTGTTGATGGCGGGGGTGGTGCTGATTCAGTTTGGTGATACCGCCGCCAAGTCCCTGGCACCGGCGGGATGAAGCGATCACTCGTAAATCGTCAGTGACTGTAGTTCCGTCATCGCGAGCAGGCTCGCTCCCACAGGAAATCGCATTCCAATGTGGGAGCGAGCCTGCTCGCGATGAGGGCAGATCAGGCAATGCCGTTGTGCGATCCGGACTCAAAAGGCGCTGCGGAAAATCTCCTCGATCTGCCGCTGATCCGCCGCCCGCGGATTGGTGAAGCCGCAGGCGTCTTTCAGGGCGTTGGCGGCGAGTACCGGGATGTCGGTGCACTTGGCGCCCAGATCACGCAGGCCGCCGGGAATCTCGACGTCCCTGGCCAAACAACGGATCGCATCAATCGCGGCTTTTGCGCCCTCCTCCGGACTGAAGCCACGAATGTCGGCGCCCATGGCGTGGGCCACATCAGTGAGGCGGTCGGCGCAGACCAGCGCGTTGAACGTCTGCACATGCGGCAACAACACCGCATTGCACACGCCGTGAGGCAGATCGTAGAAACCGCCCAACTGGTGCGCCATCGCGTGCACATAACCGAGGGACGCATTGTTGAACGCCATGCCCGCGAGGAACTGCGCGTACGCCATGTTTTCCCGCGCGGCCAGGTCGCTGCCGTCGCGAACGGCCAGGCGCAGGTTGTTGCTGATCAGGGTCATGGCCTTCAGCGCGCAGGCGTCGGTAATCTGGTTGGCGGCGGTGGAAACGTAGGCTTCGATCGCGTGGGTCAGTGCGTCCATGCCGGTGGCGGCAGTCAGGCCTTTCGGCATGGCGACCATCAGCGCCGGGTCGTTGACTGACAGCAGCGGCGTGACGTTGCGGTCGACGATGGCCATTTTCACGTGGCGGGTTTCGTCGGTAATGATGCAGAACCGGGTCATCTCGCTGGCCGTGCCGGCGGTGGTGTTGATGGCGATCAGCGGCAGTTGTGGCTTGGCCGATTGATCGACGCCTTCGTAGTCGCGGATCTGCCCGCCGTTGGTGGCGCACAACGCGATGCCCTTGGCGCAGTCGTGGGGCGAGCCGCCGCCAAGGGACACCACAAAATCGCAGCGACTGTCCTTGAGCAGCGCCAGCCCTGCCTCGACGTTGGCGATGCTCGGGTTGGGTTTGGCGCCGTCGTAAATCACTGAATCGATGTCCTGCATCGCCAGTTTCTCGGCAATCATCGTCGCCACGCCGGCCTTGGCCAGACCGGTGTCGGTGACGATCAGCGCCTTGCGAAAACCGTAGTTGCGGATCGCGTTCATGGCGTCGTCGAGGCAGCCGCTGCCCATGATGTTTACGGCGGGAATGAAAAAGGTGCTGCTCATGGCGCGTCTCCTGACTGGGGCCGAATCGACTCGTGCGATCCGGCGGATACACACAGGATCGACCGATCGGTCACGGCGGATGTTGATCTGGCTCAATGCCCGCTCGTGATAAAGTCGCCGCCCATCTGCCCTTTGTTTTGAGACGTGCCCTGCAATGACCGATTTTCTGGATGTCGACGCCACACTCGAAGACTGGAACGCATTGCGCGCCGCCACCGACTTCAGCGGTCTGCTGCTGGGCAACGGCGCCAGTCGCGCGGTGTGGGACGATTTCGGCTACGACTCGCTGTTCGAAAACGCCCGCACGGTGGAAGAAAAACCGTTGAGCCCGTCGGAACTGAGCGTGTTCGACGCCATGCAGACGCGCAGCTTCGAGCAGGTGCTCGGCGCGCTGAAAACCACCAGCCGGGTCAACAAGGCGCTGGCCGTCAGCTCGGCCGCGCCGCGCAATCGCTACTACGCGATCAAGGAAGCGCTGATCAACACCGTCCACGCAGTTCACATCCCGTGGCGGCTGATCAAAGCCTCGACTTTGGCGACCCTGAACAGTGAACTGGCGCGTTATCGCACGGTGTTCACCACCAATTACGACCTGCTCAATTACTGGGCGCTGCAACATCAGGGCGAGGCAATCGACGACCTGTTCAATGGCCCCGACGCCAGTTTCGATCTGTGCGAAAGCAGCACTGAAAAACCGCGTCTGCTGTACCTGCACGGCGGCCTGCACCTGGTGCGCAATCAGGACGGCACCGCCCGCAAGCTGACCGCCACCGAGGGCACGCTGCTCGGCAGTTTCGCGATCAACAACACGATCAAGACACTCGACGACGTTCCGCTGTTCGTCAACGAAGGGCCGAGCGCCGACAAGCTCAAGACCATCCGCAGCTCCGATTACCTGTCGTTCTGCTACGACCAGTTACTCGGTCACGGCGACAACCTGTGCATCTTCGGCCACGCCCTCGGCGAACAGGACAGCCACCTCGTGCGCGCCCTGCGTCTGGCGAAACCGAAGACCGTGGCGATCTCGATCTACCCGCGCAGCGCGGCGTTCATCCAGCATCAGAAGCGCCATTACGCGAAGGTGTTCGAAGGCACGGGTGTCGAGTTGCGGTTCTTTGATTCCAAGAGCCATGCGCTAGGGAATTCGAAGCTGTCGGTGCCGGTCGAGGTCTGATCACTCCTCGCTGCTGTGCACCACCACCAGCAACTGCGCCTGCACCTCGCCCACTGAGCGGATGCGATGGGGTTTCTGCGCATTGAAGTGCAGCGCATCGCCCCGCTCCAGCAGCACCCGTTCGTTCACGAAGTCCACTTCGACCTGGCCTTCGTGGACGAACAGGAATTCCTCGCCCAAATGCTCCTTGAAGGTTTTGTCGGTGAATTCGCTCGGCGGATAAATGATGAACGGCAGCAAGCTGCGTTCGCTGACCTGATGAGCCAGCACCGCGTAGCCGGGGCTGTGGTCGTTGGCCGCCAGCGACTGGCGTTCGTGGCTGCGCACCAGGCTGTAGCTGTCGAGGCTGACGTTGTCTTCGGAGAACAGCTCCTCGACTTTCACGTTCAGCGCCTTGGCCAGTTTCAGCGCGGCGGCAATCGACGGCGTGTTCAACCCGCGCTCGACCTTCGACAGGTAACTCTTGGTCATGCCGGATTTCTCGGCCAGCGCCTCAAGGGTTACACCAAGTTTTTTTCTTAATAATTTCAAACGGATAGACATGCGAAGCGATTAATCCAGCAAAGGAAAGACGATTTGTCCTTGCCAATGACACAAAGTGTCATATAGCCTCTTAAGTGTCATCCATGGCAACCACCACAGGACACGGATATGGCGAAGACATTAGCACTACCCAAAGACGAACTGGTCAAGCAAGCGCTGACCCAGATGCAAAAAAGCCTGGCGGATAATACGTGGACAGACCGGCAAAAGCTGGCCCTGACCTGCCGGATCCTCTTCGAGAACGGCCACGATTCGGGCCTCGCCGGGCAGATCACCGCCCGTGGCCCGCAGCCGGGCACTTACTACACTCAGCAACTGGGGCTGGGTTTCGACGAAATCACCGCGAGCAATCTGCTGCTGGTCAACGAAGACCTGGAAGTGCTCGAAGGCCACGGCATGGCCAACCCGGCCAACCGTTTCCACAGTTGGGTGTACCGCGCCCGGCCGGACGTGAACTGCATCATCCACACCCACCCGACGCACATTGCCGCGCTGTCGATGCTGGAAGTGCCGCTGCAGATTTCCCACATGGACCTGTGCCCGCTGTACGACGATTGCGCGTTCCTTGAAGGCTGGCCGGGTGTGCCGGTGGGCAACGAAGAAGGCGAGCTGATTGCCGGGGCGTTGGGCGACAAACGGGCGATCCTGCTTTCCCACCACGGGCAGCTATCGACCGGCACGACCATCGAGGAAGCCTGTGTCATCGCGCAACTGATCGAGCGTGCCGCCAAACTGCAGTTGCTGGCGATGGCTGCCGGGACGATCAAACCGATCATCCCCGAGCTGGGTCGCGAGGCGCATGACTGGGTCTCGAAACCCAAGCGTCACGCCGCGGCCTTCAACTACTACGCCCGGCAGAACCTGCGTCAGCACGCCGATTGCCTGAACTGAACACCTCATCCTTGCGGAGCACTCTCATGTCCAACATTCACGGCATCATCGGCTACACCATCACCCCGTTCGGCGCCAACGGCGAAGGCGCTGACCTGCCGGCCCTCGGCCGCTCCATCGACCGTCTGATCGCCGGCGGCGTCCACGCCATCGCGCCACTGGGCAGCACCGGCGAAGGCGCTTATCTGAGCGATGCGGAGTGGGATCAGGTCGCCGAGTTCAGCATCAAGCACGTGGCCAAACGCGTGCCGACCGTGGTCAGCGTGTCCGACCTGACCACCGCCAAAGCCATACGCCGCGCCCGTTTCGCCGAAGCCCATGGCGCCGACGTAGTGATGGTGCTGCCGGCCTCCTACTGGAAGCTGACCGAAGCGGAAATCCTCGCCCACTACCGTGCCATCGGCGACAGCATCGGCGTGCCGATCATGCTCTACAACAACCCGGCCACCAGCGGCACCGACATGTCGGTGGAGCTGATCCTGCGCATCGTCAACGGCGTGGAAAACGTGACCATGGTCAAGGAGAGCACCGGCGACATCCAGCGCATGCACAAGCTGCAACTGCTCGGCGAAGGCCGGGTGCCGTACTACAACGGCTGCAACCCGCTGGCGCTGGAAGCGTTCGCGGCCGGGGCCAAGGGCTGGTGCACGGCAGCGCCAAACCTGATTCCGCAGCTCAACCTGGATTTGTATGAAGCCACACTGGCGGGGGATCTCGGCAAGGCGCGGGAGTTGTTCTACCGCCAGTTGCCGCTGCTGGATTTCATCCTCAAAGGCGGGTTGCCGGCGACGATCAAGGCCGGTCTGCGACTGACCGATCTGGAAGTCGGTGATCCGCGTTTGCCGGTGTTCCCGCTGAGCGAGGCCGGGCGTGATCAGTTGCAGGCCATTCTCAAAAGCCTGAGCTGATCTCAAGGTACACACCAACCCTTGTGGGAGCGAGCTTGCTCCGGGCGGCGATCCGACGATGACGGTTAATCAGTCGACATCTTTGTCGGGCCTGATGGCCTCATCGCGAGCAGGCTCGCTCCCACATTTGGATCTTCGGTGAACTCAGAGGACAGGCAGGGTTTTGTCCTTGATCACCTTGGACGGCCCGTTGGCCTTGACGCTGGCGATGCCTTTGGCACACGCCGCGTCCGATGAATAGGATTCGCTGCTGCCGATGATCTGGTGATTGGCCGCCTTGAGGTTGAAGTAGGGATGGCCGTCCTTCGTCGATTTTTTCTCGTAGCGTTCGTCCAGCGGGCTGTTGGTCTGCACCGAGGCGATGCCGTTTTCGGCGGCCGTGCGGCTGGTGTACAGCTCACTGGTCAGAATGGTTTCGGCATTCGCCGCTTTCAGTACGAACTTGAATTGGCCGTTGCTGCTTTTGCTCAACTCATACCATCCGGACATGGTGTTTCTCCTTATCGATGTGTCACAGGGTGATTTTGGTTCCAAGCAACCCGAGGAAACCCGCTAGCCACTTCGGGTGCGCCGGCCAGGCGGGCGCGGTGGCCAGGTTGCCCTGGACATGGCCGTCCGTGACCGGGATGTCGATGTAGGTGCCGCCGGCCAGCCGCACTTCCGGGGCACAGGCCGGATACGCACTGCACTCGCGACCTTCAAGAATCCCCGCTGCCGCCAGCAGTTGCGCGCCGTGACAGACAGCGGCAATCGGCTTGCCGGCCTTGTCGAAAGCACGCACCAGTTCGAGGACTTTTTCGTTCAGCCGCAGGTATTCCGGCGCACGGCCGCCGGGCACCAGCAGTGCATCGTAATCCTTGGCATCAACCTTGGCGAAATCGAAGTTCAGGGCGAACTGGTGACCGGGTTTCTCGCTGTAGGTCTGGTCGCCTTCAAAGTCATGGATCGCGGTGCGCACGGTCTTGCCGGCAGCCTTGTCCGGGCACACGGCGTGCACGGTGTGACCGACCATTTGCAGGGCCTGGAACGGCACCATCACTTCGTAGTCTTCGACGTAATCGCCGACCAGCATCAGAATCTTTTTCGCGGCCATGGACAGGACTCCTCTGGTGAATGCACAGGAGTATTCAAAGTAGTTCAAGGACCGCGATGACGTTCGCAAACTGTATGGATAACTCTGCGCTCAGCTGTAACAGCCCGATTGCCGTGGTTTGTGGCTAGATGAAGACACCTCCTTGCCACCCTCGAATCTGGTTGCCCTCATGTCTTCGCGCGAAAACACCGGCATGGCCCTCGGCCTGCTCGGCGTGGTGATTTTCAGCCTTACCCTGCCCTTCACCCGCATCGTGGTGCAGGAACTGCACCCGCTGCTCAATGGCCTGGGCCGCGCGTTGTTCGCGGCGATTCCGGCAGCGGCGCTGTTGTTGTGGCGACGGGAAAAGTGGCCGACCTGGAAGCAAGTCAAAGGCCTGAGCCTGGTGATCGCCGGGGTGATTCTCGGTTTCCCGGTGCTGTCGGCGTGGGCCATGCAGACGTTGCCGGCGTCCCACGGCGCGCTGGTCAACGGTTTGCAGCCGCTGTGCGTGGCGCTTTATGCCGCGTGGCTGTCCCATGAACGTCCGTCGAAAGCCTTTTGGGCCTGCGCCGCGTTGGGCAGTGCGCTGGTGCTGGGTTACGCGTTGTACACCGGTGCTGGCAGCATTCAGGCCGGGGATCTGTTGATGCTGGGTGCGATTGCGGTGGGCGGTCTGGGTTACGCCGAGGGCGGGCGTCTGGCCCGGGAGATGGGCGGCTGGCAGGTGATCTGCTGGGCGCTGGTGCTGTCGACGCCGCTGCTGATCGGCCCGGTGCTGTACCTGGCGTTGCAGCATGAGGGCGCGGTATCGGCAAAAACCTGGTGGGCCTTCGGCTATGTCGCGCTGTTTTCGCAGTTTCTGGGCTTCTTCGCCTGGTACGCCGGGCTGGCCATGGGGGGCATTGCCCGGGTCAGTCAGATCCAGTTGTTGCAGATCTTCTTCACCATCGCGTTTTCCGCGCTGTTCTTTGGGGAACACGTGGAGCCGATCACCTGGCTGTTCGCCTGTGGGGTGATCGCGACGGTGATGCTCGGTCGCAAGACCGCGGTGCGCCCGGCTCAACCGGGCACGTTACCGGCGGGGGTTCAGCTCAAGCCTTGAGCTTCAGCAGGCCGTCAGCGAGCAGCAGGGTTTCGAGGCAGTGCTCGCTGATCTGGTAGAACGCTTTCAATTCCTGGATTTTCACCAGCAGCTGAGTCGGGTCCACCGGCTCGGCGCGCTTCACGGCGAGGATCATCTTGTTCTTGTTGGTGTGGTCCAGCGAGATGAACTCGAACACCTTGGTCTCGTAACCGCAGGCTTCAAGGAACAGCGCACGCAAGCTGTCGGTGACCATTTCGGCCTGCTGGCCCAGGTGCAGACCGTATTGCAGCATCGGCTTGAGCAGCGCCGGGCTCTGGATCTGCAAGCGGATCTGTTTGTGGCAGCACGGCGAGCACATGATGATCGAGGCGCCGGAGCGGATGCCGGTGTGGATCGCATAGTCGGTGGCGATGTCGCAGGCGTGCAGGGCGATCATCACGTCCAGCTCGCTCGGCGCCACGCTGCGCACATCGCCGCATTTGAACACCAGCCCCGGGTGTTCCAGCTTCGCGGCGGCGGTGTTGCACAGGTTGACCATCTCTTCACGCAGCTCGACGCCGGTGACTTCGCCCTCGGCCTTCAGGGTGTTGCGCAAATAGTCATGGATGGCGAACGTCAGGTAACCCTTGCCCGAACCGAAATCCGCCACCCGCACCGGTTTGTCCATGGCCAGCGGCGACGAGGTCAGCGCGTGGCTGAACACTTCGATGAACTTGTTGATCTGCTTCCACTTGCGCGACATCGCCGGGATCAGCTCGTGCTGGGCGTTGGTCACGCCCAGATCCTTGAGGAACGGGCGGTTCAGATCGAGGAAACGGTTTTTCTCGCGGTTGTGCTCGGCGGACGGCACTTCGCGCAATTGCTGAGGTTTGCTCATGAACAGCGAGCTCTTGCCCTTTTTGCTGTATTCGAGCTGGGCTTCGTCAGTCAGCGCCAGCAAATGCGCATTTTTGAACGCCGACGGCAGCAGCCCGGCAATCGTCGTCACCGCTTCGTCCAGCGGCAGGTTCTTGGTGATATCGCGGGTCTTGTAGCGATAAACGAAGGACAGGCACGGCTGCGCCTTGACCGTCACCGGCTTGATGATGATCCGCTGCAGATCCGCTTCTTCGCCGACGTACTTTGCCAGCACCAATTTGATGAAGCCGTTCTGTTCGAGGCTGGTTTGCAGCAGCTCGATGAACCGGGCGTGGTGATCGGGCGCCGGTTTGGCAGATGCGGAGGGAGCGGTAACGGACATGGGAAAAAACGGCCTCGGACGGGCAAATCGGGAATGGGCGCTAGTTTAGGGGGGATGGCGTTCGAGGGCACGGCTAATTTCCCGAACGGCTTATCCCAACACCACCAACCGATTCGGCAACTCATTCCTCACCTGCGTAACCGGCACATGCACCTTGAGCAATTCCCCGCACGCTTCAATGCAGGTAACAAAGCCCTGCAACGTCTGCCCCTGCCTTACCTGCTCGGTAAACGCCGCAACAATCGAATCCCAGCTCTTGTTATCCAGCTTCTTGGAAATCCCCTCATCCACCAGAATCTCCACATACCGCTCCGCCTCGCAGACAAAAATCAGCATGCCGGTGCTGCCCACCGTGTGGTGCAGGTTCTGTTCGAGAAACTGCCGCCGCGCCAGGTTCGAAGCACGCCAGTGGCGGACATGACGCGGGATCAGATGAGTGGTGACTTTGGGCAGACGAAACACCAGGCACAGCACGACAAAACTGACCCACTGCACCAGCAACAAGCTGTGCATCGTCAGCCAGCCGGTCAGGTAATGCACGATCCCCGGCACCACCAGCGCCAGCAGGCTCGCCCACAGCAGCGGGATGTACGCGTAGTCGTCGGCGCGGGCCGCGAGCACCGTCACCAGTTCGGCGTCGGTGTCGCGCTCGACCCGGGCGATGGCCTCGGCGACCTTGCGTTGTTCGTGTTCAGTCAGTAATGCCATGTCGTGAAGTGCCTGCTCATTATTGTTATCACCAGCCGCCGGAGGACCCGCCCCCGCCGAAACTGCCACCGCCGCCGCTGAAGCCCCCGCCTCCACCGCCGCCGCCAAATCCACCACCGCCAAAGCCGCCCCCTCCTCCGGAGCCGCCCCGGCCGGCGGGAAGGATACCGAGCATCTGGCAGACAAAAACAGTCAGGATGAACAACATCACCAGAAATACGAACAACGCCGGGTGCCGCGAGACGAAATCGTCCGCAGGATCGCCGGCCGATTCATACACCGTGGACGGTTCGTCCAGCGGATTGCCGCCCAGCACCACCAGCATCGCCGCCACGCCATCACTGATGCCCTTGCTGAAATTGCCAGTCTTGAACGACGGCGTGATCACCTGATGAATGATCACCGAACTCTGGGCATCGGTCAGGCGATCCTCCAGCCCGTAACCGACTTCGATGCGCAATTTGCGCTCGTCCCGGGCGACGATCAACAGGGCACCGTTATTCTTGTCCTTCTGACCGATGCCCCAGTGCCGGCCGAGTTCGACGCCGTAGTCCTCGATGGTGGCGCCTTGCAGGTTTGGCAAGGTCACGACCACCAGTTGCTCGCCGGTAGCCTGTTCGTGGGCCTGCAACTGCTGGCTCAGTTGCGCGCGCACCGACGGCTCGATCATCTGCGCGTCGTCCACCACCCGCCCGGTCAGCGCCGGAAAGGTCAACTCGGCCCGGGCGCTGACGGCGAACAGCCACAGCATCAGCACCAGGCCCATCTTCAACACACGCATGGGCATCCCCGGGTCAGAACTTCACTTCCGGGGCCTTGTCCGCGCCGGGGCTGGTGGCTTCGAAGGTCTCGCGGATCGGCAGGTCGCTGTACATCACGCTGTGCCACAGGCGACCGGGAAAGGTGCGGATTTCGGTGTTGTATTTCTGCACCGCCAGAATGAAATCCCGTCGGGCCACGGCGATGCGGTTCTCAGTGCCCTCAAGTTGCGATTGCAGGGCGAGGAAGTTCTGGTTGGCCTTCAGGTCCGGATAGCGTTCGGACACCACCATCAACCGGCTCAAGGCACCGGTCAGCTGATCCTGGGCCTGCTGGAACTGCTTGAGCTTTTCCGGGTTGTCGAGGGTGCTGGCATCGACCTGGATCGACGTCGCCTTTGCCCGGGCCTCGATCACGGCGGTCAGGGTTTCTTCCTCGTGCTTGGCGTAACCCTTCACGGTTTCCACCAGATTGGGGATAAGGTCGGCGCGCCGCTGGTACTGGTTCTGCACCTGGCCCCAGGCAGCCTTGGCCTGTTCGTCGAGGGTCGGGATGTTGTTGATGCCGCAAGCGGTCAACAACGTGGCCAGCACCAGCAAGGTGGCGACCTGCAAACGCGAGCGGTAGACAGGACTGACATTCATCGGACGGGTGCTCCCTTGCACATTTCATGAAAATTCGAGCGCGAAACCTTCTCGGTCGGCTCTTGGGGCATAATCGCCCGCGCCACTGGATTGCGGCGGGCCGATGGGCTAAAAAGAGGCCCTGCGCGATCACGCTGCTCGATCCGGCAGCGTTTATTCGGCGTCGTTTTTTGCGTCAACACCCGAACAACAATAGTCGCTCCCTAAATTTTGGCTGGCCGGCATTGCATTGCCGTTTGCGCCCTTGAGAAAACTATTCATGAAGAAGCTGTGTTTGCTGGGCCTGTTCGTCAGCCTGGCCAGTCATCAAGTACTGGCCGCCACGACCCCGGTACCCCTGGAAAACAAGGATGCGTTCATCAGTAACCTGATGAAACAAATGACCCTCGACGAGAAGATCGGCCAGTTGCGCCTGATCAGCATCGGCCCGGAAATGCCCCGCGAGCTGATCCGCAAAGAGATCGCCGCCGGCAACATCGGCGGCACGTTCAACTCGATCACCCGCCCGGAAAACCGTCCGATGCAGGACGCTGCGATGCGCAGCCGCCTGAAGATCCCGATGTTTTTCGCGTACGACGTGATCCACGGTCACCGTACGATTTTCCCGATTCCGCTGGCCCTGGCCTCGAGCTGGGACATGGACGCCATCGGCCAGTCCGGTCGCGTCGCTGCTAAAGAAGCTGCCGCCGACAGCCTCGACATCACCTTCGCGCCGATGGTCGACATCTCCCGCGACCCGCGCTGGGGCCGCAGCTCAGAAGGTTTCGGTGAAGACACCTACCTGACCTCGCGCATCGCCAAAGTCATGGTCAAGGCCTATCAGGGCGAGACCCCAAGCGCGGCCGACAGCATCATGGCCAGCGTCAAGCATTTCGCCCTGTACGGCGCTGTCGAAGGCGGTCGCGACTACAACACCGTCGACATGAGCCCGGTGAAGATGTACCAGGACTACCTGCCACCGTACCGCGCGGCCATCGACGCTGGCGCCGGCGGCGTGATGGTGGCGTTGAACTCGATCAACGGCATCCCGGCCACCGCCAACACCTGGCTGATGAACGACCTGCTGCGCAAGGACTGGGGCTTCAAGGGCCTGGCAGTCAGCGACCACGGCGCAATCTTCGAACTGATCAAGCACGGCGTGGCCCGCGACGGTCGTGAAGCGGCGAAGTTGGCGATCAAGGCCGGCATCGACATGAGCATGAACGACACCCTGTACGGCAAAGAGCTGCCGGGGCTGCTCAAGTCCGGCGAGATCGAACAGAAAGACATCGACAACGCGGTGCGTGAAGTCCTCGCGGCCAAGTACGACATGGGCCTGTTCAAAGACCCGTACCTGCGCATCGGCAAGGCTGAAGACGATCCGGCCGACACCTACGCCGACAGCCGCCTGCACCGCGCCGACGCCCGCGAAGTGGCGCGTCGCAGCCTGGTGCTGCTGAAGAACCAGAACGAAACCCTGCCGCTGAAGAAAACCGCCAAAGTCGCGCTGGTCGGCCCGTTGGCCAAGGCCCCGATCGACATGATGGGCAGCTGGGCTGCCGCCGGTCGTCCGGCGCAATCGGTGACCCTGTTCGACGGCATGAGCAATGTGATCGGCGACAAGGCGAACCTGATCTACGCCCGTGGTGCCAACATCACCAGCGACAAGAAAGTCCTCGACTACCTGAACTTCCTCAACTTCGACGCCCCGGAAGTGGTCGATGACCCGCGTCCGGCCAACGTGTTGATCGACGAAGCGGTGAAAGCCGCCAAGGATGCCGACATTGTGGTTGCAGCCGTGGGTGAATCCCGTGGCATGTCCCACGAATCGTCGAGCCGCACCGACCTGAACATCCCGGAAAATCAGCGCGAGCTTATCCGTGCCCTGAAAGCCACCGGCAAGCCGTTGGTGCTGGTGCTGATGAACGGCCGTCCGCTGACCATCCTCGAAGAAAAAGAACAGGCCGACGCGATTCTGGAAACCTGGTTCAGCGGCACCGAGGGCGGCAACGCCATCGCCGACGTGCTGTTCGGCGACTACAACCCGTCGGGCAAACTGCCGGTGACTTTCCCGCGCTCCGTGGGCCAGATCCCGACCTACTACAACCACCTGAGCATTGGCCGGCCGTTCACGCCGGGCAAACCGGGCAACTACACCTCGCAGTATTTCGATGACACGACAGGCCCGCTGTTCCCGTTCGGTTACGGCCTGAGCTATACCAACTTCAGCCTGAGCGACATGGCGCTGTCCTCGACCACCCTGAACGCCACCGGCAAGCTCGACGCCAGTGTCATGGTCAAGAACACCGGAAAGCGTGACGGCGAAACCGTGGTGCAGCTGTATATCCAGGACGTCACCGGTTCGATGATCCGTCCGGTCAAGGAACTGAAGAACTTCCAGAAGATCATGCTCAAGGCTGGCGAGCAGAAGGTTGTGCACTTCACCATCACCGAAGATGACCTGAAGTTCTACAACGCCCAGCTCAAATACGCGGCCGAGCCTGGCAAGTTCAACGTGCAGATCGGCCTGGATTCCCAGGACGTGACGCAGCAGAGCTTTGAGTTGCTTTAATCCGGCGCCCCGATCGTTCCCACGCTCTGCGTGGGAATGCCTCAATGGACGCTCTGCGTCCGCTTTGGGACGCGGAGCGTCCCGGGCTGCATTCCCACGCGGACGGTTCGACGCCTCGACGTGGGAACGATCAATCAGGGACAGCGACTAGCCGCGTCTATCCAGCAAGTTGACCACCACCCGATCCACCCAGCCCCAGATCCGCTGCTTCACCCGCCGCCACAACGGCCGGCGCTGCCATTCTTCCAGACTCACCTGCTGACTCAGGCCGAAGTCCTTCTCGAAACTCGCCGCCACCGCTGCCGTCAATGACGGATCCAGCGCTTCCAGATTCGCCTCAAGATTGAAGCGCAGATTCCAATGATCGAAATTACATGAACCGATGCTCACCCAATCGTCCACCAGCACCATTTTCAGGTGCAGGAAACACGGCTGGTATTCGTATATTTTTACTCCGGCCTTGAGCAGGCGCGGGTAGTAGCGATGCCCCGCATAGCGCACCGACGGATGATCGGTGCGCGGCCCGGTCAGCAGCAGGCGCACGTCGAGGCCACGGGCGGCGGCCTTGCGTAGGGAGCGGCGGATTTTCCAGGTCGGCAGAAAGTACGGCGTCGCCAGCCAGATGCGTTTTTGACCGCTGTTCAGCGCGCGGAACAACGATTGCAGAATGTCCCGATGCTGACGGGCATCGGCGTAGGCCACGCGGCCCATGCCCTCGCCCGTGTCCGGCACGCGGGGCAGTCGCGGAAGGCCGAAATGCGCGTTGGGCCTCCAGGCCCGGCGATGGCGGTTGGCAATCCATTGGCGGTCGAACAGCAACTGCCAGTCGAGCACCAGCGGGCCGGTGATTTCCACCATGACCTCGTGCCATTCGCTGGTGTCGTGACCCGGCGTCCAGAATTCATCGGTGACCCCGGTGCCGCCGACCACCGCCAGACGCTGGTCGACCAACAACAGCTTGCGATGATCGCGATAAAAATTGCCGACCCAGCGCCGCCAGTTCAGCCGGTTGTAAAAACGCAGCTCGACCCCGGCACCGGTCAGCCGCCGGCGCAACGTGAGGGTGAAGGCGAGGCTGCCGTAATCGTCGAACAGGCAACGCACCCGCACGCCCCGCTCCGCCGCCAGCACCAGCGCCTGCACGATGGTTTCGGCACAGGCGCCGGCTTCCACCAGATACAGCTCCAGTTCGATCTGCTCGCGGGCACGGGCAATCTCGTCGAGCATGCGCGGGAAGAATTGCGGGCCGTCGATCAACAGCTCGAAGCGGTTGCCATCACGCCACGGAAACACCGCGCCGCGCATGTCAGCGCGCCGTGAAGATCAGCACCGCACCCACCGGCACCGACAGACTGATGGCCGACAGGCCGGCCATGTTGCGCAGGCTTTCCAGGCCCGGCAGCAGATCGAAATCCTCGGCGCTGATCACCAGCGGCTCCAGGGTCACTACTTGAAAGCGTCGGTCATCGAGGCGCGTGGCGAGCAGTTCGGCGGGATATTCGTGTTGCTTGCCGTGCAGGTTGACGGTCAGCGGCAGGCGCAATTCAAGCTGCGCGCCGGGGGCCAGATCGTTGATCGGGCGCAGGTCAATCTGGGTGGTGATGGTCGCTTCGGGGAACTGCTCGATCTGGAACAGTTCCTTGCGCATGCGCTCGTCACGCAGCGGGATGCCGCTGTTGATCGAGTCCAGCTCGACTTCGACCACGGCGCGGCCATCGGGATCGACCTTGCCGTGCAGCACCAGAAAGCGCTGCACTTCGGACACGTTGGCGTTTTTCGTGCTGACGAACGACAGCCGCGACGACTCGCCGTCCAGATACCAGTTGGCCTGGGCCGGCAGCGCAGCGGCGCCCAGCAGCAGGCCGGCGAAGGCGTTGCACAGAGAACGGTTGAACATTGAAGACTCGTGGGGCCGATAAACCTGCACGAACCTTAACTGGCCGTGGCGTTATTGCAAACTGTCAGTCTCTGCAAACGCTCAGGCCAACGCCTGCTGCACCTCGCCGATGGTCGACGCGAGGCTGTTGAGGTGCAGGCTCAGCACCCGCTCCACCGGCGCCTGATCCATCGGCCAGTGCAGCGCCATGCTGCCGACCAACCGCCCTTGGGCACGTATCGGCAACGCCACCGCGCGAATCAGGAACGGCAGGCGCACGGGGTATTCCCAGTAACCTTCGGTGCGCTGGCCGAAGCCCTGATGCAAGGCTTGCTCGGTGGCTTGCAATACACCGTCATCCGCCAACTGTTCGCGTTCGGCCAGACGTTTCACGTCCAGGCTGTCGAGTTCGCCGAGGCACGCGCGGCCCATCGCCGAATGGAACAGGCTCGCGTGATGGCCGACGATCTGGCAGTTAGTTGGATAGCGCTTGCGCAACACCTGCGGGATCGCGCTTTCCATCACTTCGACCCGTTCGCCGTCGAAGCACGACAAATCCGCCACCAGCCCGGTGCGCTCGCTGAGTTCCAGCAACATCGGCGCGGCGCTTTCCACCAGATGGCGCTTGAAGCGTTGCTGGCGATCACCAAACAGCCGCTTGGCGCACAACCGGTAGCGGCGGTCGCTAAGGCCGCGATAGACCCAGCCCTGCTCCTGCAAGGTCGCGAGCATCCGCGACACCGTGGCCTTGGGCAGAGTCGTCAGGTAGTGCAATTCCTCCAGCCCCAACGCCTGATGCTCGCCGAGCAACTCGACGATGGCCAGCGCCCGTTCGACCGAGCGCACGCTGCCGGTGTCTGCCTTGCTGCCCATGTGTTCGACCTCCATGGATACGGATGAAAGATCACTTCGTGCAGCAAGATGCGGGCCGCTCAGGCCGATTGCAGGCACGCCGGCGGTCGCCGTTCGACCCAGCGCGTCAGTTGCTCATGAGCATAGGCCAGTTGCAGCACCGCCCGATCCGCCTGGGCCGGGCCGATGATTTGCAGGCCCATCGGCAGCCCGACCGGGTTGAAACCCACCGGCACGCTGATGCTCGGCAGCCCCGCCAGGGTCGGGCCGATCACCACTTCCATCCAGCGGTGATAGGTGTCCATGGTTTGCCCGCCGACGACTCGCGGCCACGGTTGCTGTGCATCAAAAGGGAACACTTGGGCGGTGGGCAACAGCAGGAAATCGTAACGCTCGAACAACTCGCTCAACGCGCGATACCACTCGCTGCGCGCCACCGACGCCTGATAGACCTCGGCAGCGGTCAGACGCAGACCGCCCTCGATTTCCCATTGTGCTTCGGGCTTGAGCAGCGCCCGTTTTTGCGGATCGGCATAGGCCGCGCCGAGGCTGCCCTGTACCAGAAAATGCCGGTGGGTGAGCCAGGTCTGCCACAGGCGCTCCATGGAAAACTCCGGCTGACAGGCCTCGACCTGACAACCCAGCGCACTGAAATCCGCCAGCGCCGATTCGCACAGGCTCAACACGCCGTCGTCCATCGGCAGATAGCCGTTGTAATCGCCGAGCCAGCCGAGGCGCAGACCGCTGCAGTCCTGTTGCAGATCCAGTCCGAAGTCGCGAGGTTCATCGGCCAGCGACAGCGGCACGCGCGGATCGTAGCCGGCCTGGGTCGAGAGCAATCGCGCGACGTCGGTGACCGTGCGCCCCATCGGCCCTTCGGTGGCCAGTTGCTGAACGAACACTTCCGGCATCGGGCCATGGGGCACGCGGCCCTGGGACGGGCGAAAACCGAACACGTTGTTGAACGCCGCCGGGTTGCGCAGCGAGCCCATCATGTCGCTGCCATCGGCCACCGGCAGCAGACGCAGGGCCAGCGCTACCGCCGCCCCGCCGCTGCTGCCGCCGGCGATCAGGCCCGGATCGTAGGCGTTGGTGGTGGTGCCGAACACGCTGTTGTAGGTCTGCGAGCCGAGGCCGAATTCCGGGACGTTGCTTTTGCCGATGATGATCGCGCCGCAGTCGCGCACCCGCGCCACGCTGATCGCATCGTGCTGCGGCACTTGCTCGGCGAACAGCGGCGAGCCGAGGGTCGTGCGCAGCCCGGCGGTGGCCGCCAGGTCCTTGATCGCCTGGGGCATACCATGCATCCAGCCTCGGGATTCGCCGCGATCCAGTTGCCGGTCGCATTCATCGGCCTCGCTCAGCAGCACGTCCTGCGGGCGCAGCGAGACCAGCGCGTTGACCGCCGGATTGAAGCGGTCGATGTGCGTCATGTACGCCAACATCACCTCGCGGCACGACACCTTGCGGGCATGGATCGCCCGGGACAGCGCATCGGCGTCGAGGGCGACAATCGGATCAATGGCTAACGGACTCACGGTTTCACTCCCAGGTTGAGCGCAACGGATTTCTTCGCGCGTGGTGCCTCCTGCAAACAGTAAGTACCGAGCAGGGTCAGCAGGCAAGCGAACAAGACATAGAACGACGGCGCCACCGGGGTGTTCAGGACTTTACTCAGCCAGGTGACGATCAGCGGCGCGAAACCACCGAACACCGTCACCGCCACGTTATAGGCCACCGACACGCCGGTGGAGCGCACTTCAATCGGGAACTGCTCAGCCAATGCGGTCGGGGCCGGGCCGAAGAACCCGCCGATTGCCGTGCACAGCAGCAGTTGCATCACCAGCAAACGCTCGATCGACGGCGCCGCCGCGACCCACACATAAAGCGGATAGACCATGACGAAAAACGCCAGGGTGAACGCCATCAGCACCGGCCGCCGACCGAGGCGATCCGACAGTGCGCCGGAGAACGGAATCACCACGGTCATCAGCCCCACCGCGAGCATCTGCACCAGCAACACCTGATCCAGCGGCAGGCCGAGGTTCTTGTGGGCGAAGGTCGGCATGTTCACCAGCACCACGTAGAACGACACCGTCGCGCCGCATGCCAGGCCCATCGACACCAGCAGGCTGCGGCGATGTTCGCGAAGCACCTGCCACAGGCCCGGCGCGGCGCCTTTGGCTTTCTTGCGCGCTTCGAGAAATTCTTCCGGTTCTTCCATGTGCTTGCGAATCCACAAGCCTACCGGACCGATCAACAGGCCGAGCACGAACGGAATCCGCCAGCCCCAGCTGTCCAGCGCTTCGGGGGAAAACAGATGCGTGACCAGCGCCACCATTGCCGCGCCGCTGAACACCGCCAGGCATTGCCCGACCAGTTGCCACGAACCGTACAACCCCTTGCGATGGGCCGGCGCGCTCTCCACCAGAAACGCCGTGGCGCTGGCGTATTCACCGCCCGTGGCGAAACCCTGAAGCATCCGCGCCACCACAATCAGCAACGGCGCGCCCATGCCGATGGCAGCGTAGTTCGGCGCGAACGCGATCAGGGCGATGGACACGGTCATCAGGCGGATGATCATCTGCATCGCGGCTTTGCGCCCTTTGCGGTCGGAGTAGATGCCGAGCAGGATGCCGCCCACCGGGCGCATGAAAAAGCCGACACCGAAAGTCGCCAGCGCCATCAGCAGCGAGGCGTAGTCGTCGTCGGACGGGAAAAATTGCCGGGCGATGATGCTCGCCAGAAAGCCGTAAACGATGAAGTCGTACCATTCCAGGGCGTTGCCGATGACGGCGGCAACCACTTGCCGGGTGCGCGAAACGCCTGCGTTCGAAGTCTGCATGGGGATTCTCCAGAAGCTGTTGGTTGACCACGCAGGCGCGTGCGCACCTGCGTTCCAGCGGCAGCAAAAAGTGAAGAAATCAGACCGGCTTGAGCCAGCTCTCGGTGAGCGCGCCCCAATACGCCGCGCCGGTCAGCAAGATGTCATCGTTGAAGTCGTACGCCGGGTTATGCACCATCGGCCGCGCCACGCCGTTGCCGATGAACAGGTAGGCGCCGGGGCAGCGCTGGAGCATCCAGGCGAAGTCTTCGCTGCCCATCAGCTTGGGTGTGTTGCCATCGACGGCGTCGGTGCCGACCAGTTCGACGCCGACCTGACGGGCGAACTCGGTTTCAGCGGCGTGGTTGACCAGCACCGGGTAGGCCGGGCGGTGTTCGATGGTCGAGGTGCAGCCGAAGCTTTCGGCCTGGGCCTCGATGATCGAACGTACGCGGTCCAGTGTTTGAACGCGGACCTCAGCGTTCAGTGCACGCAGGCTCAGCCGCAGGATCGCCTGTTGCGGAATCACGTTCGCCGCCTCGCCGGCTTGCAACGCGCCGACCGTTACCACCGCCGCCTGCTGCGCGTCGATATTGCGCGCGACCACGGTTTGCAAAGCCATCACCACACTGGCTGCGGCGACCAGCGGATCCACCGCCAGATGCGGCATCGAGCCATGGCCGCCGACGCCTTCAATGGTCACCGTGAGCAGATCCTGCGAAGCCATCATCGGCCCTTCGCGAAAGCCCAGATGCCCCGCCGGCAGACCCGGCATGTTGTGCATGCCGAACAGCGCATCGCACGGGAAGCGTTCGAGCAGGCCGTCGGCGAGCATCGCTTCGGCCCCGCCCTGGCCTTCTTCGGCGGGCTGGAAAATCAGCGTCAGGGTGCCGTCGAACTGACGGGTCGCCGCCAGATAACGTGCCGCGCCGAGCAGCATCGCGGTGTGCCCGTCATGCCCGCAGGCGTGCATGCAGCCTTGATGACGGCTGCTGTAGGCGACGCCGGTGTTCTCGATGATCGGCAGCGCATCCATGTCGGCCCGCAGCCCGAGTTTGCGTGTGCTGCTGCCGTTGCGCAGCACGCCGACCACGCCAGTCTTGCCGACGCCGGTGTGGACTTCATAGCCCCCAGTCTTCGAGCGACCTGGCGACCAGCGCCGAAGTGCGGCTTTCCTCGAAACCGAGTTCAGGGTGGGCGTGAATGTCCTGGCGGGTGGCGTGCAGGTCACTGGCCACATCGTTGAGCCAGGCCAGAATGTGCTGATGTCGGGGCATGACGGTTCTCCTCGCGCGGGTGTTCCCGGTCTTGTTGTTCGGTGTTGTTTCACGACACGTGAACGGCAGGTCGTGCTCACCGCCAGATAACCGCGAGACACGCGAGAGGACAATCGAATGTGGTTCCACAGGGTGGAACCGGATCAGGGTTGCAGGCGACAGCCCTGGCGTTCGCCTAACCATTGGGCGCTGTTGCTGCGTCCCAGGCCGCTGGCGGTGACGATTTTTTGCGTGCGGTCATCGGTCAGTTCGCTGGGCAGCCACTGCTTGACGTAGCCCCGGCAATACTCGGCGTCGTTGTTCATGACGTAGCGGCACGAACAATATTCCTTGGCGGTGTAGGCGCTGATGATGCCCGGAAAGGCCCACAGGTTTTCGCGCTCGTGCCAGCCCCAGCCCAGCAGCACGATCAACAGCACCAGCAGGATGCGTTTGAACAGTTTCATGGCCGCACCGCCCCGAGCACGCGCTTGAGCAATTCGTTGTGGCGATAGCTGCCGTCGCGGTCATCGGCGTAGCGCACGATCACCAGTTTTTCGCTCGGGATCACGTACAGCGCCTGGCCCCAGTGGCCGAGGGCGGCGAAGGTGTCGGGCGGTGCGTCGGGCCACGGAGAAGGCGCGCCGTCTGCCGGGCGATTGAGCCACCACTGGCCGCCGGGCACGGCTTCGTCCTGATGGGCCTTGTAGCCGGCGAAGGGTTGGCGGTTGAAGGCGACCCAATCCTTGGGCAACAACTGCCGGTCGTTCCAGCGTCCGTCCCGTTCCATCAGCAGACCGATTCGCGCCAGATCCCGAGCTGTCATATAGGCGTAGGAAGAGGCGACGAAGGTGCCCGTCGCATCGGTTTCCCAGGTGGCATGGCGGATGCCCAAGGGATCGAAAAGCGCTGTCCACGGATAGTCCGGATAACGCTGCGGGCCGACGATGGTTTTCAGTGCCGCTGCCAACAGATTGCTGTCGCCGCTGGAATAACGGAACGCCTGCCCCGCTGGCGCGTAGCTGTCGTGATCGGCGGTGAAGGCGGCCATGTCGCGGTGGCCACGGGTGTAGAGCATCGCCACCACCGAGGATTTCAGCGGGGCGTATTCGTAGTCTTCCTGCCAGTCGATGCCCGAGGCCCAGTGCAGCAGATCCTTGAGGGTAATGGCCGGGTGTTTTTCCAGCGCCGGATAAAACTTCGCGGCCGGATCATCGAGCTTGAACAGGCCTTCGCCGTACGCCACGCCGAGCACCGTGGCCATCAGGCTTTTGCTGATCGACCAGGTCAGGTGCGGGGTGTCGGCGGTGGTCGCGGCGGCGTAGCGTTCGTAGATGAGCTGGCCGTCGCGGATCACCAGCAAGGCGTCGGTGCGGATGCCTTGGCGGCTGTTGTCATCGCGGGTCGGGAAGGCGTAGGCCTCCAAAGCCTCGACGGCGGGACCGGTGACTTTCGGGCCGGTCGGCCACTGCTCGCCCGGCCATTGCTCGGCCTGAACCGTGAAGCTGATCAGCAGCAGAAACAGGGACAGGCCTTTGAACATGGTGAGGGCTCTGGGGATGAACCTGACAAGACTAGCCGGCGTTCATGACAGATGTGTTTTGACTTGCCGCCAACGCCTTGGCCAGTCGTTTGGCCCGCGCGCCAGCCGCCAGTTGCATGACCGATTGATCGCGCTGCCACATCGCCGCCCACTCAGGATTGCCGTCGCGCAGTGCCTGATCGACTTCCGCTTTGAGCCCGTCGAACTGCGCAAACAATCCGCCGAGCAACACATGCCCCGCCGGATTGTTCGGTGGCTGGCGACTAACTTCCGCACATCCGGCCAACAGCGCCAGCAAACGCAATTGCAGCGGCTGCGGCCAGCCGCTGTCCTGACCGACGCCGTATAACCACGCGGTCATCGCGCTGAGCACATAAACGTCCTCAAGGGTGCGGAACGGTTTGACGTAGGCATCCCAGCCATCCCCCGCGAGCAACTCGCACAACGCATCGTCGAGATGCAGCCGACCATGGCTGATGTCCGGCATCAACGGCAGCGCCGGCAGTTTTTCCACCCGCACGCCGGGTTCGCCGGGGTACACCACCGCCAGACTCAGGCGCGGCGATTCGCCCGGTTGTTCACTGCGCGCGGCGATCAGCAGCCAGTCCGCCGCATCGCCGGCGGTGACGAAATCCTTTTGTCCAGTGAGACGCAGATCCGTGAGCCGGGTCTGCATGTCTGCCGGGCGCAGGCTGCGCTGCTCGGTTGCACACAACGCGCCGAGGCTTGGCGGCGCGCTCGGCCAAAGCATGCGCAGCGCCGCCTGATAACCCACCAGAAACGCCAGCCCCGGCGTCGCCATCCGCCGCCCTCCCGCCACCGCCAGTTCGAACGGCGTCACGCTGCCCAGTTGATGCAGCAACGTGGCGAAACCCTCCGCCAGGTCGGCAACAGCAGGCAGGCGTTCGCGGCATTCAAGCAGGGTCGACCAGGTCATCAGAGGCTCCTCGTGGGCTGTCATATAAGCATCACCAAACATTCATGGCGATGACACCGGGGCTACATAGCCTGACTTTGCACAACACGGCTGCATAAAGAAAGTCGATCGGCTGCAACCCATGACGGGTTCAAGGCCCGTACGGAGATTCACATGACTCAGATCGCCCGCATCAGCGACACCGGCAATGAACGCCGCCTGCAAGCCGAACGCCTGATCGGCGCCGAGGCCTTGCAGCAAGCCCAGGCCTTGCGCTTCAACGTGTTCAGCGGCGAGTTCAACGCCAAGCTGAACGGCGCGGAGCTGGGTCTGGACATGGATGACTATGATGTTCACTGCAGCCACATCGGCGTGCGTGACCTGAACACCGGCCGCCTGGTGGCGACCACCCGTTTGCTCGATCACACCGCCGCCAGCAGCCTGGGCAAGTTCTACAGCGAAGAAGAATTCAGCCTGCACGGCCTCGCCGGTCTGCAAGGCCCGATCCTGGAAATCGGTCGCACCTGCGTCGATCCAGCCTACCGCAACGGCGGCACCATCGCCGTGCTCTGGGGCGAACTGGCCGAAGTCCTCAATCAGGGCGGCTACAGCTATCTGATGGGCTGCGCAAGCATCCCGATGCAGGACGGCGGCGTGCAGGCCCACGCGATCATGCAGCGCCTGCGCGAACGCTATCTGTGCACCGAACACCTGCGCGCCGAACCGAAGAATCCGCTGCCAAGCCTCGACATTCCGTCGAACGTGATCGCCGAAATGCCACCGCTGCTCAAGGCCTACATGCGCCTGGGCGCGAAGATCTGCGGCGAGCCGTGCTGGGACGAAGACTTCCAGGTCGCCGACGTGTTCATCCTGCTCAAACGCGACGAACTCTGCCCGCGCTACGCCAAGCACTTCAAGGCGGCTGTGTAATGAGCCGGCTGCGGGTGTACGCGCGGATCGCGCGAGTGCTGCTGGTGGTGACGCTGGGCCTGAGCATGGCCAGTGTCTTCGGGGTTTTCGAGCGTCTGGGTCTGGCCCATTCGATGGAGCGTCGGCAGCGCTGGTCGCGGTTTTTCATGGCGCGTTTGAGCAATGCCCTGCCCTTTCGCGTGACCGTGCATGGTGAGCTGCCGAAGCAGCCGATGCTGTGGGTCAGCAACCATGTGTCGTGGACCGACATTCCGCTGCTCGGCATGCTCACGCCGCTGTCGTTTCTGTCCAAGGCCGAAGTGCGCACCTGGCCGGTGGCCGGTTGGTTGGCGGCGAAGGCCGGCAGCCTGTTCATCCGTCGCGGTTCGGGCGACAGCCAGCTGATCCGCAAGCAGATGACCCGTCACCTGCAAACCGATCATCCGCTGCTGATGTTCCCGGAAGGCACCACCACCGATGGTCGTTCGCTGCGTACCTTTCACGGTCGCCTGCTGTCGGCGGCGATTGATTCCGAGGTGAAGCTGCAACCAGTGGCGATCCGTTATCTGCGCGATGGCAAGATCGATTCGCTGGCGCCGTTCATTGGTGACGATGATCTGCTGTCGCACCTGATGCGCCTGTTCAGCAACGACTGCGGCGATGTGGAAGTTCATCTGCTCAAGCCGATTGCCTGCCAGGGCCGGGAACGCGCGGCACTGGCGTTCGAAGCCCAGCAAGCGGTGCAGAAAGCCTTGTTCGGTGATGTGCTCAAACCGGTCGAAGCGCAACACGCCCGCGATCTGATCGCGGCCTGATCGGCAACGTCTATCTACAGCTGCCGGCCGGCAAAGTCCTGCAGCTGTGGGTAGAACAAACGAAAGTCCTCGCTCAACGGTTCGTACAACCGGCGCAATTCCTCCATCGCCCCCGCCAGTTCTTCAGGTCGGGTCAGGCGCCGGGAGATCCCGCGCAACACCTGCTCCAGCACTTCGAACTCCTGATACGAACCCAACCAGTCATTGGCCACCATGTGCGGGGCGATCTTCGCCAGGCGCTCGGGCAATTGCCGCTCGCTGGTCAGCACGCGGTAAACGTCGGTGGTGAATTGGCCGAGCGGTCGGTCGGCGTACTGCGTCCAGTCCCGCGCCAGGCAATGGTCGAAAAACACGTCGAGAACGATGCCCGCGTATCGGCGGCGAGTCGTGGAAAACCGCGCCAGTGAAGCGTCCACCAATGGATGGCGATCAGTGAACACGTCGATTTGCCGATGCAGGGCAATCGCCGCTTCGATCTCCGGGTCGAACTGCCCTTGCAGCCGCCCTTTGACGAAATCGCCATACAGACTGCCGAGCAGTTGACCGGGGCGCTGGCCACCGAGGTGTAAATGTGCGAGATAGTTCATGGGCGCAGCTTAGCACCGCGCCCGCGTTTGTTTACACCTCACATATCGTTATAACCCGATATACCGATTTATGCGGTCATCAGATCAAATTCATATTGGTGTATCGCGAAGCACCGATATAAAGTTCGCCTCATCGCGATATAGCGCTACACACATCACGAGCACCCAGCCATGAACATTGACCTCGACGAAATAATAAAAGCCCTGGCACACCCAGTACGGCGAGACATCCTCAACTGGCTGAAAGACCCGAAAGCCCAGTTTCCGGAACAGATCCACAACCACGAGTACGGCATCTGCGCCGGGCAGATCGATCAACGTTGCGGCCTGTCGCAGTCGACCGTTTCCGCCCACCTGGCCACCCTGCAACGGGCCGGGCTGATCAGCAGCCAGAAAGCCGGCCAGTGGCACTTTTTCAAACGCAACGAGGACGTGATCCAGGCGTTCCTCAGCACCCTCAGCAAAGAGCTCTGACCCTTAACGTCAGCCAGCCAAAAGGACTAAACGATGCCCCTCTCGCTACTCATACTCGCCTTGAGCGCCTTCGCCATCGGCACCACCGAGTTCGTCATCATGGGCCTGCTGCCCAATGTCGCGGCTGACCTCGGTGTGTCGATTCCCGGCGCCGGCTGGCTGGTGACCGGCTACGCCTTGGGCGTGGCGATTGGTGCACCGTTCATGGCAATGGCCACTGCAAAACTGCCGCGCAAGGCTGCACTGGTAACGCTGATGGGCATCTTCATTATCGGCAACCTGCTCTGCGCCATCGCCACTGATTACGAGGTGCTGATGTTCGCCCGGGTCGTTACAGCCCTCTGCCACGGTGCGTTCTTCGGCATCGGTTCGGTGGTCGCGGCCAACCTGGTGGCGCCGAACAAACGCGCCTCGGCCGTGGCCCTGATGTTCACCGGCCTGACCCTGGCCAACGTGCTGGGCGTACCGCTGGGCACCGCCCTCGGTCAGGAAGCCGGCTGGCGCTCGACTTTCTGGGCAGTGACGGTGATCGGTGTGATCGCGTTGATCGGCCTGATCCGCTTCCTGCCGGCCAAGCGTGACGAAGAAAAACTCGACATGCGCGCCGAACTGGCCGCGCTCAAAGGCGCCGGTATCTGGCTGTCCCTGAGCATGACCGCACTGTTCGCCGCCTCGGTGTTCACCCTGTTCACTTACGTCGCACCGCTGCTGGGCGATGTCACCGGTGTCTCGCCCCGTGGCGTGACCTGGACCCTGATGCTCATCGGCCTGGGCCTGACCGTCGGCAACATCATCGGCGGCAAACTGGCCGACAAAGGCCTGGCCGCCACGCTGATCGGCGTGTTCATCGCCATGGCCGTGACCTCCACCGTACTGACCTGGACCAGCATCGCGCTGATCCCGACCGAAATCACCCTGTTCCTCTGGGCCACCGCGTGTTTCGCCGCCGTACCGGCCCTGCAAGTGAACGTCGTGACCTACGGCCAGGCCGCACCGAACCTGGTGTCGACCCTGAACATCGGCGCCTTCAACGTCGGCAACGCCCTCGGCGCCTGGGTCGGCGGCAGCGTCATCGCCCACGGCTACGGCCTGACCAGCGTGCCTCTCGCCGCCGCAGCACTCGCGGTCCTGGCCCTGCTGGTGACCCTGATCACATTCCGCCAGAACGGCAATCCCGAGCTGGCCACCGCTAACTGATTCACTCACTTACCTCACGAGGGTTGTATCTCATGGCAACAATTTTCGATCCGATCAAACTGGGCGACCTCGAGCTGTCCAACCGCATCATCATGGCGCCGCTGACCCGCTGCCGCGCCGACGAAGGCCGCGTACCGAACGCGCTGATGGCCGAGTACTACGTACAACGCGCCTCGGCCGGCCTGATCCTCAGCGAAGCCACATCGGTGACCCCGATGGGCGTCGGCTACCCGGACACCCCGGGCATCTGGTCCAACGATCAGGTGCGCGGCTGGACCAACGTGACCAAGGCCGTTCACGCGGCCGGCGGCAAGATCGTCCTGCAACTGTGGCACGTCGGCCGGGTTTCCCACCCGTCGTACCTGAACGGCGAAGCGCCGGTTGCACCGAGCGCCATCCAGCCTAAAGGCCACGTCAGCCTGGTTCGCCCACTGGCCGACTATCCAACCCCGCGCGCACTGGAAACCGCTGAAATCGCCGACATCGTCGACGCCTACCGCGTCGGCGCAGAAAACGCCAAGGCAGCCGGTTTCGACGGCGTGGAAATCCACGGCGCCAACGGCTACCTGCTCGACCAGTTCCTGCAAAGCAGCACCAACCAGCGCACCGATAACTACGGTGGCTCCCTGGAAAACCGTGCCCGCCTGCTGCTGGAAGTGACCGACGCCGCGATCGAAGTCTGGGGCGCCGGCCGTGTCGGTGTGCACCTGGCACCACGCGCCGACTCCCATGACATGGGCGACGACAACCTGGCCGAAACCTTCACCTACGTCGCCCGCGAACTGGGCAAGCGTGGCATTGCCTTCATCTGCTCCCGCGAGAAAGAAGGCGCCGACAGCCTCGGCCCACAACTGAAAGAAGCCTTCGGCGGCGCATACATCGCCAACGAGCGCTTCACCAAGGACAGCGCCAACGCGTGGCTGGCCGAGGGCAAGGCTGACGCCGTGGCATTCGGCATCCCGTTCATTGCCAACCCGGACCTGCCAGCCCGCCTGAAGGCCGACGCGCCGCTGAACGAACCGCACCCGGAAACCTTCTACGGCAAAGGCGCGGTCGGCTACCTCGACTACCCGACGCTGTAAGCCGCACCGCAGAAACACAAAAGCCCCCGACTCGCGAGAGTCGGGGGCTTTTTATTGATCGCCGGGTGGGCGAGCCGCTCACATTCGTTCACAGGCTCGACACAAAATCCCTACAAAATACGTAGCTCGCTACATATCAACCCGCGCCGGAGAGGTATATAAAAGCATCCCATTGCAGCGGGGCGAGTGAACAGGGATCTTCACCCTCCTCCGTCATTGACACAAACTGATCCAATAACGAATTTTGTTTCATTTGCGCAGGCTGGGGCTCAGGCGCAGCATGTCCAGCCCGGTATCGACCCAGCGCTCGGCCTCGGCGTACAGTTCGAAGCTGTCCGGCGCCAAGAGCCATCCATAAAGAAGGCCATCGATATAGGCGTGAATGCTGATGGCTGCCCGGGCGGTATCGAGGTCTGCCGGCAACTGCCCACGATTGACCGCATTACTCAATGTCAGCGCGATCCGCACATTGCAATCGAGGCTGGCGGTCCGGCGCTGTTGGCGCAGATCGCACATTTCATCGGTGAACTCGCACTTATGAAACAGAATTTCGTTGATGCGCCGGGTCTTCGGGTCCAGCGCAACTTGATGAAACAAATGAATCAGCAATTTGCGCATGCAGCCCAGCGGATCGGGTTCGTCCTCGCTCTCGCTGGCTTTGGCCAGTTCGTCCAGCGGCTCATGCAGGGTATCGAGCATCGCTTGCAGCAGATCGGCCTTGTTGCTGAAGTGCCAGTAGATGGCACCGCGCGTCACCCCGGCCAGGGTGGCGATGTCCGACAGCGTCGTGCGGGCCACGCCCCGCTCATAGAAGGCCTTCTCGGCCGCTTCGAGAATCTGGCTGCGCGTTTCCTGAGCTTCCTCTTTGGTACGACGAACCATGGCAGTAAAACCTCAAACAGGATGTTTCAGGGATGGCTGAATATCCGCTGAATAAAAAAGGGTTGATCTCTCGCGGATCGGCTCCCCGGCCTACAATTTCAGACCTTGCGACGACTTTTGTAACAGGGTGGATACGACGCCAAGGTGTTTACAAACAACCATGAACGTAAGTATATTCCTTAGCAAGCTACTTATCCACCCGGTAACCCTTTTTTACCCTTCCACACTTCTTGTGCGCTTTTCGCGCGCCTGACCCGAGGATCTTCATGCAATTCAAGCCAGCTGTTACCGCTCTGGTCACTGCCGTCGCCCTGGCATCGCTGCTCAGCGGATGTAAAAAGGAAGAGGCGGCTCCCGCCGCACCACCTCCTCAGGTCGGCGTCGTCACCCTGCAACCACAAGCCTTTACCCTGACTTCCGAACTGCCGGGCCGCACCAGCGCGTTCCGCATCGCCGAAGTTCGTCCGCAGGTCAACGGCATCATTCTCAAGCGTCTGTTCAAGGAAGGCGGCGATGTCAAAGCCGGCCAGCAGCTGTATCAGATCGATCCGTCGGTCTATGAAGCGACCCTGAAAAGCGCCGAAGCCAACCTGCGTTCGACCAAGTCGATCTCCGACCGCTACAAGCAACTGGTCGACGAGCAAGCCGTCAGCCGTCAGGAATACGACACCGCCGTGGCCAACCGCCTGCAATCGGAAGCGTCGTTGCAGACCGCACAGATCAACGTGCGCTACACCAAGGTCTACGCACCGATCTCCGGTCGTATCGGCCGCTCTTCGGTGACCGAAGGCGCGCTGGTCAGCAGCGGCCAGACCGACGCGATGGCCGTGATCCAGCAACTGGACCCGATCTACGTCGACGTCACCCAGTCCTCGGTCGAGTTGCTGGAACTGCGCCGCGAACTGGAAAGCGGTCGTCTGCAGAAGGCCGGCGACAACGCCGCTGCGGTCAAGCTGACCCTGGAAGACGGCAGCCAGTACAAGCTCGACGGTAAGCTGGAATTCTCCGAAGTGTCGGTCGATCAGACCACCGGTTCCGTGACCCTGCGCGCCGTGTTCCCGAACCCGGATCACACCCTGCTGCCGGGCATGTTCGTCCACGCGCAGTTGCAGGCCGGTGTGAACAGCGCCGCGATCCTCGCGCCGCAACAAGGCGTGACCCGCGACCTCAAAGGCACCCCGACCGCGCTGGTCGTCGGCCCGGACAACAAGGTCGAACTGCGTCAGCTCAAGGCCAGCCGCACCGTCGGCAGCCAGTGGCTGATCGAAGACGGCCTGAAGGCCGGTGATCGTCTGATCACCGAAGGGCTGCAATTCGTCAAACCGGGTGTTGAGGTCAAAGCGACCGAAGCCACCAACGTCGGCAACAAGAACCCGGCCCCCGCTCAGGCAGCTGACAAAGCCGCCGGCGGCAAAGGGGAGTAATCCATGTCAAAATTTTTCATCGACCGTCCGATTTTCGCCTGGGTAATTGCCCTGGTGATCATGCTGGTCGGGGCACTTTCGATCCTGAAACTGCCGATCAACCAGTACCCGAGCATTGCGCCACCGGCCATTGCCATCTCCGTGACCTACCCGGGTGCTTCGGCACAGACGGTTCAGGACACCGTGGTGCAAGTGATCGAGCAGCAGCTCAACGGTATCGACAACCTGCGTTATGTGTCCTCGGAAAGTAACTCCGACGGCAGCATGACCATCACCGCGACCTTCGAGCAAGGCACCAACTCCGACACCGCGCAGGTCCAGGTCCAGAACAAGCTGAACCTGGCCACCCCGCTGCTGCCGCAGGAAGTGCAGCAACAGGGTATCCGCGTGACCAAGGCAGTGAAGAACTTCCTGCTGGTGATCGGTGTGGTGTCGCGTGACGGCAGCATGACCAAGGACGACCTGTCCAACTACATCGTGTCGAACATGCAGGACCCGATCTCGCGGACCGCCGGTGTCGGTGACTTCCAGGTCTTCGGTGCCCAGTACGCGATGCGCATCTGGCTCGACCCGGCCAAGTTGAACAACTTCAACCTGACCCCGGTCGACGTGAAAACCGCGATTGCGGCGCAGAACGTCCAGGTGTCGTCCGGTCAGCTCGGCGGCTTGCCTGCCGTGCAGGGCCAGCAACTGAACGCCACGATCATCGGCAAGACCCGTCTGCAGACCGCCGAGCAGTTCAAAGAGATTCTGCTCAAGGTCAACAAGGACGGCTCGCAGGTTCGCTTGAAAGATGTCGCCGACGTCGGCCTGGGTGGCGAGAACTATGCGATCAGCGCCCAGTTCAACGGCAGCCCGGCTTCCGGTCTGGCGGTGAAACTGGCCAACGGTGCCAACGCTCTCGACACCGCCAAGGCACTGCGCAAGACGATTGACGACCTCAAGCCGTTCTTCCCGCAAGGGATGGAAGTGGTGTTCCCGTACGACACCACGCCGGTGGTGACCGAGTCGATCAAAGGCGTGGTTCACACCCTGGTCGAAGCGATTGCGCTGGTGTTCCTGGTGATGTTCCTGTTCCTGCAGAACTTCCGCGCCACCGTCATCACCACGATGACCGTGCCGGTGGTATTGCTCGGTACGTTCGGCATCCTCGCGGCGGCCGGTTTCAGCATCAACACCCTGACCATGTTCGGCATGGTACTGGCCATCGGCTTGCTGGTGGACGACGCCATCGTCGTGGTGGAAAACGTCGAGCGGGTGATGAGCGAAGAAGGCTTGTCACCGAAGGAAGCGACCAAGAAATCCATGGGCCAGATCCAGGGCGCCCTGGTCGGTATCGCCCTCGTTCTGTCGGCGGTATTGCTGCCGATGGCGTTCTTCAGCGGCTCCACCGGTGTGATCTACAAGCAGTTCTCGATCACCATCGTGTCGGCCATGGCCTTGTCGGTACTGGTCGCGCTGATCTTCACCCCGGCGCTGTGCGCCACCATGCTCAAGGCAATTCCGCACGGTGAGCACGGCGCGCCGAAAAAAGGTTTCTTCGGCTGGTTCAACCGCAACTTCGACCGTGGCGTCAACAGCTACGAGCGCGGTGTCGGCAACATGCTGTCGCGCAAGGCACCGTATCTGCTGGCGTACCTGCTGATCGTGGTCGGCATGATCTGGCTGTTCACCCGCATCCCGACCGCGTTCCTGCCGGAAGAAGACCAGGGCGTTCTGTTCGCCCAGGTGCAGACGCCAGCCGGTTCCAGTGCCCAGCGCACTCAGGTGGTGGTGGATGAAATGCGTGAATTTTTGCTGCGTCCGACCAAGGACGGCGGTGAAGGCGACGCAGTAGCCTCGGTGTTCACCGTGACCGGCTTCAACTTCGCCGGCCGTGGCCAGAGCTCGGGTATGGCGTTCATCATGCTCAAGCCGTGGGACGAACGTAACGCCGACAACAGCGTGTTCAAACTCGCCGCCCGCGCCCAGCAGCACTTCTTCAGCTTCCGCGATGCGATGGTGTTCGCCTTCGCCCCGCCGGCCGTACTGGAGCTGGGTAACGCCACCGGTTTCGACGTGTTCCTGCAGGACCGCGCCGGTATCGGTCACGAGAAGTTGATGGCCGCGCGCAACCAGTTCCTCGGCATGGCCGCGCAGAGCAAGGTGCTCACGCAGGTCCGTCCGAACGGTCTGAACGACGAACCGCAATTCCAGCTGGAAATCGATGACGAGAAGGCCAGTGCCCTGGGCATTACCATCGCCGACATCAACAACACTCTGTCGATTGCGCTGGGCAGTAGCTACGTCAACGACTTCATCGACCGTGGTCGGGTGAAGAAGGTGTACGTGCAGGGCCGGCCAGACTCGCGCATGAGCCCGGAAGACCTGAAGAAGTGGTACGTGCGTAACGCGACCGGCACCATGGTTCCGTTCTCCGCATTCGCCAAGGGCGAGTGGATCTACGGTTCGCCGAAGCTGGCGCGTTACAACGGCGTTGAAGCGGTCGAGATCCTCGGTGCCCCGGCTCCGGGCTACTCCACCGGTGAAGCGATGGCCGAAGTCGAGGCGATTGCCAAGAAACTGCCGGCCGGCGTGGGTATCTCGTGGACCGGTCTGTCGTACGAAGAACGACTGTCCGGCTCGCAGGCTCCGGCGCTGTACGCCCTGTCGCTGCTGATGGTGTTCCTGTGTCTGGCGGCGCTGTATGAAAGCTGGTCGATTCCGATCGCGGTCATGCTCGTGGTGCCACTGGGGATCATCGGTGCACTGATGGCCACCAGCCTGCGCGGCCTGTCGAACGACGTGTACTTCCAGGTGGGTCTGTTGACGACCATTGGTCTGGCGGCTAAAAACGCCATTCTGATCGTCGAGTTCGCCAAGGAATTGCACGAGCAGGGACGCAGCCTGCGCGATGCGGCCATTGAAGCCTGCCGCATGCGTCTGCGACCGATCATCATGACGTCGCTGGCCTTCGTCCTCGGTGTTGTACCGTTGGCTATCTCCACCGGCGCAGGCTCGGGCAGTCAACACGCGATCGGTACCGGCGTGATTGGCGGTATGCTCACCGCAACGATCCTGGCGATTTTCTGGGTTCCACTGTTCTTCGTCACTGTGTCGTCCATGGGTCAGCGCAAAAACGCCGGCAAGGATGACGCCATAGAAACTCCTAAAGAGGCTGGCCAATGAGCAAGTCGCTACTCTCCATCGCAGTCGCCGCCTTCGTGCTGAGCGGTTGCTCGCTGATACCGGATTATCAGCAGCCGGAAGCACCGGTGGCCGCGCAATTCCCGCAGGGCCCGGCGTACTCGCCGGCCCAGGCACCGGCACAGGCCGCTGCCGAGCAGGGCTGGAAGCAGTTTTTCCATGACCCGGCCCTGCAGCAGCTGATCCAGGTCGCCCTGGAAAACAACCGCGACCTGCGTGTCGCGGCGCTGAACATCGACGCCTACGCGGCTCAATACCGCATCCAGCGCGCCGACCTGTTCCCGGCCGTGTCGGCCAATGCCAGCGGCAGCCGTCAGCGGGTTCCGGCCCGTGCGTCGCAGACCGGTGAGTCGAGCATCACCAGCTCCTACTCCGCCACCGTCGGCATCAGCGCCTACGAACTCGACCTGTTCGGTCGGGTTCGCAGCCTAAGCGAACAAGCGCTGCAACAATACTTCGCCACCGAAGAAGCGCGCCGCAGCACCCAGATCAGCCTGGTGGCCAGCGTGGCCAACGCCTACCTGACCTGGCAGGCCGACAAGGAACTGCTGAAGCTGACTCAGGACACCCTCGGTGCTTTCGAGGAAAGCTACAAGCTGACCAGCCGCAGCAACGAAGTCGGTGTGGCTTCGGCACTGGACCTGGCGCAGTCGCGTACCTCGGTTGAAAACGCCCGGGCACAACTGGCGCGTTACACTCGCCAGGTTGCCCAAGACGAAAACAGCCTGACCCTGCTGCTCGGCACCGGCGTGCCGGCCAACCTGCAAGCGGCCAAACCGCTGTCGGATGACCTGCTGGCCGACGTGCCGGCCGGTCTGCCGTCGGATCTGCTGCAACGTCGTCCGGACATCCTTCAGGCCGAGTACAACCTGAAGGCCGCCAACGCCAACATCGGCGCGGCCCGTGCAGCGTTCTTCCCGAGCATCAGCCTGACCGCCAACGCGGGCAGCCTGAGCCCGGACCTGTCCGGCCTGTTCAAGGGCGGTTCGGGCACGTGGCTGTTCCAGCCGCAGATCAACCTGCCGATCTTCAACGCCGGCAGCCTGCGCGCCAGCCTCGACTACGCCAAGATCCAGAAGGACATTGGCGTGGCGAACTACGAGAAGTCCATTCAAACGGCCTTCCAGGAAGTCGCCGATGGCCTGGCCGCCCGCCAGACCTACACCGAGCAGTTGCAGGCCCAGCGTGATTTCGTCGCCGCCAACCAAGATTACTACCGCCTGGCCGAGCGTCGCTACCGCATCGGCGTCGACAGCAACCTGACCTTCCTCGATGCCCAGCGTCAGCTGTTCAGCGCGCAACAATCGCTGATCACCGACCGCCTCGCGCAGCTGACCAGTGCGGTCAACCTGTACAAGGCCCTGGGCGGTGGCTGGAATGCGCAGACCGCGCAGAACGAGCCGCTCAAGGAAGAAGCGCCGAAGATGAAGTTGTTCTGATCATCCGCTGAACACAAAAAGCCCGCCGATTGGCGGGCTTTTTGTTGCCTGCCAATCTTGCGTTCGATAATCGCCCGAATTCCACTTTCGCCGATTGAATCGCCTCGCCCGCGCCCCGCACCATTCGAACCACAAAACCAATAACAACAGGTTCGACACCATGCTCCCGCGCCCTGCACCATCCGGCTGATCGCCGCCGCTCGCCCCCTGATCCCATTGAATTTCTGCGCCTCAGAAACGGCCGCAGCGCCCCCGTTCGCCCAAAAAAACAAGAGAGACCCGAGCCCATGAAAACGTCCCCTGCGCCCTACGCACTTCCCGGCCTGATCGCCCTCGCCCTGGCCGGCATCGCGCTGCCCGCTGCGGCTGAAGAAGCCGGTTTCATCGAAGGGGCCAAGGTCAACCTGAACCTGCGCAACTTTTACATCAACCGCAACTTCACCAACCCGACCAAGGCTCAGGGCAAGGCTGAAGAGTGGACGCAGAACTTCATCCTCGACGCCAAGTCCGGTTTCACCCAGGGCACCGTCGGGTTCGGCCTGGATGTGCTGGGGCTGTATTCGGTGAAGCTCGATGGCGGCAAAGGCACCGGCGGCACCCAGGCGCTGCCGTTGGATCATGACGGGCGTCCGGCGGACACCTTCGGCCGTACCAACGTGGCGTTCAAGGCCAGGCTGTCGCAGACCGAAGTGAAGGTCGGCGAGTGGATGCCGGTGCTGCCGATCCTGCGTTCGGACGACGGTCGCTCGCTGCCGCAGACCTTTCGCGGCGGCCAGATCACCTCGAAGGAAATCGACGGCCTGACCCTCTACGGCGGCCAGTTCCGCGCCAACAGCCCCCGTGACGACAGCAGCATGAGCGACATGTCGATGACCGGCAAAGCCGCGTTCACCTCCGATCGCTTCAACTTCCAGGGCGGCGAATACGTGTTCAACGACAAGCGCACCCAGATCGGCCTGTGGAACGCCGAACTCAAGGACATCTACAGCCAGCAATACGTCAACCTGATCCACAGCCAGCCAATCGGCGACTGGACCTTGGGCGCCAACCTCGGTTTCTTCTACGGCAAGGACGACGGCAGTGCCCGCGCCGGCGACCTCGACAACAAGACCTGGTCGGGGATGTTCTCCGCGCGATACGGCGGCAACACCTTCTACGTCGGCCTGCAAAAACTCACGGGCGACAGCGCCTGGATGCGGGTCAACGGCACCAGCGGCGGAACGCTCGCCAACGACAGCTACAACTCAAGCTACGACAACGCGCAGGAACGTTCCTGGCAACTGCGCCACGACTACAACTTCGCCGCCCTCGGCGTGCCCGGCCTGACCCTGATGAACCGCTACATCAGCGGCGACAACGTGCACACCGGGACCATCACCGACGGCAAGGAATGGGGCCGCGAATCGGAACTGGGCTACACCGTGCAAAGCGGCGCACTCAAGGACCTGAACGTCAGATGGCGCAACTCGACCATGCGCCGTGACTTCAGCAACAACGAGTTCGACGAGAACCGTCTGATCGTCAGCTATCCGATCAGCCTGCTCTAAGGCTCAGCACCATCCGTCAGGATTAATGGTACGGCGCCAGCCGACGCGTAGAGTGGATCCACCTGAAGGACTCAGGTGCTCCACCCTCTTCGCTTCCGTTATCTGTTGATGTCGGTCCTCAAGACTTGGCCAGGTTGTCATCGGAAGACCCTGCTGATCACTGGAGGACGACCTCATGATCACCCGACTCAACCCCGCTCCCGTCGACAAAGACTGGGATGCCAGGGCGTACGAGCAGTTTTCCCGTCTCAGGCAACAACCGGTCGATGAACTGCTCGGCCGCGTCGAGCTGGACAATCCTCAACGCATTTATGACCTCGGTTGCGGCACCGGGATTGCCACGAAGGTTCTGGCCAATCGCTGGCCGCAGGCAAATCTCAAAGGCATCGACAGTTCGAAAGACATGCTTCAGGTCGCCCGTTGTCTGCCGATCAAGGCGCGCTGGCAACACGCCGAGCTGCAACACTGGAAACCCCGCAAGCCGGCCGACCTGCTGTTCGCCGCGGCCGTGCTGCATTTCATCGATGACCATCAAACACTGTTGCCGGGACTGCTTCGACACCTCAACCCCGGCGGTTGTCTGGCCGCGCATATGCCGGACTGGCGCGATGCTCTGTGGTATCGGCTGATGCTCGACACCCTCGAAGATGCCGGCCCCTGCGGCCGCCCCATCGGCACTGCGCAATTGCGCCAGCGCATGGCGACGCGGCCGTTGTTGTCGCTGGAGGATTACTACCGATTGCTCGCGCCGCTGACCCGGTCGCTGGATATCTGGGAAACCGAGCAGTTGCAGGTGGTCGACGGCAAGTCGCCGGTTTATGACTGGGTGAAGGTGTCGGCGCTGCGGCCGGTAATGCAGGGACTGACGTCAGAGGAACAGGCGCGCTTCATCTATCACTACCTGATGCGGGTGCATGCGCATTATCCGCAGGAGAAAAACGGACACACGTTGTTTGCGTTCAAGCGGATTTTCATTGTTGCCAAGGTGTGAGGTTCAAGGGATCGCAGCCTTCAACAGGCTGCGATTCTTCAAACTCGACGATTACTCACGTGATTCAGTACCCAGCTCATCCCACACCGATTCAGCCAGATGAAACGTCGCATTCGCAGCCGGAATCCCGCAGTAGATCGCGCTCTGCATGATCACTTCCTTGATCTCGCCGCGGCTCACGCCATTGTTGGCCGCTGCGCGCAGGTGCAACTTGAGTTCACCTTCGCGGTTCATGCCGATCAGCATGGCAATGGTGATCAGACTGCGGGTGTGGCGCGGCAAGCCCGGACGGGTCCAGATGTCGCCCCAGGCGTGACGGGTGATCATCTCCTGGAATTCCGAGTTGAACTCGGTCAGCGTGGTCAGGCTGCGATCGACGTGAGCGTCGCCGAGCACCGCGCGGCGCACTTGCATGCCGTCGTCGTAACGTTGTTTCTCGTCCACGAAAATCCCCTCAATCGGCCAGCAAAAAGGTCAGCACGCGGTCGCTGAACGCGTCGCCGGCCTGAACGTTGGAAAGGTGCGCCGCATAAAACTCGGCGTACTCGGCGCCGCGCACATGCTCCTGAATGAAATGCCCGCCGGACGGTGGCGTCACCGCATCTTCGGTACCGGCGATCACCAGCAGAGGCGCCTTGATCGACGACAACTGCTCACGGAAATCCGCATCGCGCACCGCCGCGCAGTTGGCGGCGTAACCTTCAGGATTGGTCGCGGCCAGCATGTCGGTGATCTGCTTCGCGGCTGCCGGATTGGCGGCAGAAAAGTCCGGGGTAAACCAGCGGGCAATCGATGCATCGCGCAACGCGACCATCGCCGCCGGGCCGTCGCGCAGCACGGTTTCGATGCGTGGGTTCCAGACTGACGGGTCGCCAATTTTTGCGGCGGTATTGCAGACGATCAGTTTGTTCAGACGCTGGCCGGCGTTGATCCCCAGCCACTGGCCGATCAACCCGCCCATCGACAGACCGCAGAAATGCGCGCGTTCAATGTGCAGCGCATCCAGCAGCGCCAGCACGTCGCGACCCAGTTGCTCGATGCTGTAAGGGCCCGGCGTCACCAGCGACTGGCCGTGCCCGCGCGTATCAAAACGCAGCACGCGAAAATGTTCGGTGAAGGCCGGCATCTGCACGTCCCACATATGCAGGTCGGTGCCCAGCGAGTTCGACAGCACCAGCACCGGCGCATCGGCCGGGCCTTCCAATGTGTAATGCAGTTCGCCATCGGCGAGTTGAACGAAAGCCACAGCCCTCTCCTTTCAGTCAGACAATGCGTTGTGTTCGGCCACCGCTCGCTCGACCCAGACCTGCGCCTGACCGAGGTAATGGGCGGGATCGAGCAGATGATCCAGTTCGGTTGCGCTCAGTTCGGCGGTCACTTGCGGCTCGTCACCGAGTACCGCCCGCAAGTGGCGCTGTTCGGCCACCGCTCGTTTGCAGCATTGTTCGAGCAAATGATGCGCAGTGTCGCGGCCGACCCGTTGCGCGAGCACGATGCTCACTGCTTCGGCCAGCACCAGACCTTGAGTCAGTTCCAGGTTACGGGCCATGCGTGCGGCATCGACCTCCAGACCGTTGGCCAGCAGCCGCGCCTGCTGCAGCGCGCCCGACACCAGGCAGCAGATCTCCGGCAGGGTTTCCCATTCGGCGTGCCACAAACCGAGGCTGCGTTCGTGTTCCTGGGGCATGGCGCTGAACAGCGTCGAGACCAGCCCCGGCACGCGGGTCGCCGCACCGATCAGCACCGCCGCACCCACCGGATTGCGCTTGTGCGGCATGGTCGAGGAACCACCCTTGCCCGGCGCCGACGGTTCGAACACTTCCGCCGCTTCGGTCTGCATCAACAGGCTGATGTCGCGGCCGAATTTGCCGAGGCTGCCGGCGATCAGGCCGAGCACCGCGCCGAACTCGACGATGCGATCACGCTGGGTATGCCACGGTTGTTCCGGCAGGGTCAGTTGCAGTTCTTCTGCCAGCGCCCGGGCAATCGGCAATGCCTGTTCGCCGAGCGCCGCGAGGGTGCCGGACGCGCCGCCGAATTGCAGCACCAGCAGTCGCGGCTTGAGCTCGCGCAGACGCTGACGACTGCGAGTGATCGCGCCGAGCCAACCGGCGATTTTCATCCCTAGGGTGACCGGGGTCGCGTGTTGCAGCCAGGTACGCCCGGCCAGTGGCGTCGCGGCGTGGCGCTGCGCCTGAATGGCGAGCGAGTCGGCCAGTTGCGCCAGCTCCCCTTCAATCAACGCCAGCGCCTGACGCAATTGCAGCACCAGCCCGGAATCCATCACGTCCTGGCTGGTAGCGCCCAGATGCACGTAGCGCTCGGCTTCGGCATCGGTCGCGGCAATCTGTTTGCCCAAGGCCTTCACCAGCGGAATCGCCGAATTGCCGGCCGTGGCAATCGCCTCGCCCAGCGCGGCGAAATCAAACAGTCCGGCGCGGCAGGCGTTTTCGATCGACGCGACAGCACCCGCCGGAATCAATCCGACCCGCGCTTCGGCCCGGGCCAGCGCCGCTTCGAAGTCGAGCATCGCCTGCACCCGACCCTGATCGCAGAACACGTCGCGCATATCGCGGGCAGTAAAGTAGGCATCGAACAATTGATTGCCCGGTCGCTGAGTCATAAACAGTCCTTGCCGGCGCGGGCCGTTGTGGCCCGCGCGCATCGGTTTAAAGGTCGTGGTGCAAATACTTCGCTTCTTTGGGCAGGCGCAGGCTGAACAGGAACGCCACGGCCATCATGATCGTGACATACCAGTAGAACGCGTTTTCCATGCCGCCGGCCTTGAGGCTCAGGGCGACGTATTCTGCCGAACCACCGAAGATCGCGTTGGCCACCGCATACGCCAGACCAACGCCGAGGGCGCGGACTTCCGGCGGGAACATCTCGGCTTTCACCAGACCACTGATCGAGGTGTAGAAACTGACGATCGCCAGCGCCACGGTGATCAGCACAAAGGCCAGGAACGGGCTGCCGACACTTTTCAGGCTGAGCAGGATCGGCACTGTGAACAGCGTACCGAGGCCGCCGAACCAGAGCATCGAGTTACGCCGGCCGATCTTGTCGGCGAGCATGCCGAACAGCGGCTGCATGCACATGTACAGGAACAGCGCGCCGGTCATGATGTAGCTGGCGGTCTTGGCGTGCATGCCGGCGGTGTTCACCAGGTACTTCTGCATATACGTGGTGAAGGTGTAGAAAATCAGCGAGCCGCCAGCGGTGTAGCCGAGCACGGTGATGAATGCGGCCTTGTGGTCGCGGAACAGTGCGCGGATGCTGCCGGCATCCTTGTTCTCGCGCATTTCCTTGCTGGTGGTTTCTTTCAGCGAACGGCGCAGGAACAGCGAAATCAGCGCGGCGGCCGCACCGACCACGAACGGAATCCGCCAGCCGTAGGCACGCAATTCTTCTTCGGTGAGGAACTGTTGCAGGATCACCACCAGCAACACCGCCAGCAGTTGCCCGCCGATCAGGGTCACGTACTGGAACGAGGCGAAGAACCCGCGCTGGCCCTTGAGCGCGACTTCGCTCATGTAGGTCGCGGTGGTGCCGTACTCACCGCCCACCGACAGGCCTTGCAGCAAGCGCGCGAACAACAGCAGCAACGGCGCCCAGACGCCGATGTCCTTGTAGGTCGGCAGACAGGCGATCAGCAACGAGCCGAAGCACATCATCAGGATCGAGATCAGCATCGAGTTCTTGCGCCCGTGCTTGTCCGCGACCCGGCCAAAAATCCAGCCGCCGATCGGTCGCATCAGGAACCCGGCGGCGAAGACGCCTGCCGTGTTGACCAGCTGCACCGTGGGGTTGTCGGAGGGGAAGAATGCCGGGGCGAAATAGATCGCGCAGAAGGCGTAGACGTAGAAGTCGAACCATTCGACGAGGTTGCCGGACGACGCGCCGACAATGGCGAAGATGCGCTTGCTGCGCTCTTCACCGGTGTAATGGGAGATGAGGGTTGTCATTGTTTTTCACTCGATAGGGACAGTGAGAGTCTAGACACACTTTGCAACAATCCCGTTCCACATTGGATCAGCAACACGGACCTCAGATCGTTCCCACGCTCTGCGTGGGAATGCATACCGTGACGCTCCGCGTCACAGTGGACGCAGAGCGTCCATGGCGGCATTCCCACGCGGAGCGTGGGAACGATCACTACTCTGCGCGGGAACGATCGGTGTTCTTTCAATAATCGAAGAACACGGTTTCCGCATCAGTGCCCTGCAGAATCACATTCCACTGATAAACCCCCGCCGCATCCGGCTTCGCCAGCAACGTGGTGCGGCGCTCGGCCGGTACGCATTCGAGCAGCGGGTCATTGACGTTCGCCGGATCGCCTTCGAAGTAGATCCGCGTCAGCAAGTGCTTCACCAAACCGCGCGCGAACACCAGCACCACCAGATGCGGCGCCTGGGTCGAGCCCTTCAGGCCTTCGACCGTGCCCGGCTTGATGGTGGTGAAACGGAAGCGCCCTTCCGCATCCACCGGCACCCGGCCAAAGCCTTCGAAATTCGGATCGAGCGGCTTGGCCTGCTCGTCTTCCGGGTGGTCATATTTGCCGGCGGCGTTGGCCTGCCAGACTTCGAGCATGGCGTCGTTGACGACATCGCCGTTGCCATCCACCACTTGCCCGCTGATCGCCACGCGCTGGCCGAGGGTCAGTTCGTTGGCGAGGTTTTCACGGTTCAGCCAGGTCAGGCCGATGTGGTAATACGGCCCGACAGTGTGGGACGTGGTCGCAGTCAGGGTCATCTCATTTCTCCATCGGCGTGGCTTCGCGGCCGCGCAGCACGATGTCCCAGCGATAAGCGAGGGCGTAGGACGGAATGGTTTTTTCCAGATCGAAAGCGGCGATCAGGCGTTCCTTGGCCGAGGTGTCCGGCACGCAGTTGTAGATCGGGTCGTACGGCAGCAGCGGATCGCCCGGGAAATACATTTGCGTGACCAGACGCGTCAGGATGCTCGGCCCGAACAGCGAGAAATGCACGTGCGCCGGGCGCCAGGCGTTGTGGTGGTTGCCCCACGGATAGGCGCCGGGCTTGATGGTCTGGAACTGATACCAGCCGTCGGCGTCGGTCACGGTGCGGCCGGTGCCGGTGAAATTCGGGTCCAGCGGTGCGTCGTGCAGGTCGCGGGCGTGGTTGTAGCGACCGGCGGCGTTGGCCTGCCAGATCTCCACCAGAATCCCCGGCACCGGCAGACCGTCTTCGTCGAGCACACGCCCGTGAATGATGATCCGCTCGCCGAGCGGTTCACCCTGATGCTGGGCGGTCAGATCGTTATCGGTGTCGGCCACACGCTCGGCGCCGATGGTCGGGCCGGTGATTTCCGACAGCGAATGCGGCAGAAACACCAACGGCTTGGACGGCGAGCGCAGATTGGTGGATTGATAATTCGGGTGCAGGTACGGCGGCTGGGTGCCTTCCTGCGGGCGGCGGTAACCAGGCTTGTCAGTCATTTCGCTTTCCTCTGTTCTTGTTCGTCACGGCTTGCGTCAGACGCGTTCGATGGCCAGGGCCAGACCCTGGCCAACACCGACGCACATGGTCGCCAGACCTTTCTTGCCACCGGTCTTTTCCAGCTGATGCAGGGCGGTCAGCACCAGACGTGCGCCGCTCATGCCCAACGGGTGACCGAGGGCAATCGCGCCGCCGTTCGGGTTGACCTGGGCCGCGTCGTCCGCCAGCCCCAGCTCGCGCAATACCGCCAGACCCTGGCTGGCAAACGCTTCGTTGAGTTCGATCACATCGAAATCGCTGACTGCCACACCGAGGCGTTCAGTGAGTTTGCGCACCGCCGGCACCGGGCCGATGCCCATCACCCGTGGCGCGACTCCGGCGCTGGCCATGCCCAGCACTTTGGCGCGGGCGGTCAGACCGTGTTTTTTCACTGCTTCGGCCGAAGCCAGAATCAGCGCGGCGGCACCGTCGTTGACGCCCGAAGCGTTGCCGGCGGTGACGGTCTTGTCAGGGCCGTTGACCGGTTTCAATTTGGTCAGGGCTTCAAGCGTGGTGTCAGCGCGAGGGTGTTCGTCCTGGCTGACCACGGTTTCGCCCTTCTTGTGGGCGATCCGCACTTCGACGATTTCTTCGGCTAAGTAGCCGGCAGCCTGGGCAGCGGCAGTACGTTGCTGACTGCGCAGGGCGAAAGCGTCCTGATCCTCGCGGGAAATTTCGTAATCGTCGGCGACGTTGTCGGCGGTCTGCGGCATCGCATCGACGCCGTACTGGGCCTTCATCAACGGGTTGATGAAACGCCAGCCGATGGTGGTGTCTTCCAGCTTCATGTTGCGCGAAAACGCCGCATCCGCCTTGCCCATCACGAACGGCGCGCGGGACATCGACTCGACACCACCGGCAATCGCCAGCTCCATTTCGCCGCTGGCGATGGCGCGGAACGCTGTACCGATGGCATCCATTCCCGACGCGCAGAGGCGATTGAGGGTGACGCCCGGAACGCTCTCCGGCAGACCGGCCAGCAACAGCGCCATGCGCGCCACGTTGCGGTTGTCTTCGCCGGCCTGGTTGGCGCAGCCGAGGAATACTTCGTCGATGGCGCTCCAGTCCACCGACGGGTTGCGTTCCATCAGGGCCTTGATCGGCACGGCGGCCAGGTCGTCGGCGCGAACTGCCGCCAAACCACCACCAAAACGACCGATGGGCGTACGGATCGCATCGCAGATATAAACGTCGCGCATCATGCTTCTCCCGGTGCCTGGCCGTGGGCCGCTGCGGTGCGGGCTTCAAGATCGCGCAGGGCGGTCAGCTCAACCTCGGTCGGTTCGGCGGTGGTGGCCACGCTGTCGGCAAAACGGATCGCCCAACCGGTGGCGGCGACCACTTGCTCGCGGGTCACGCCCGGGTGCAGTGCGGTGACCACGAATTCGTGGGTGCCCTCTTCCGGCTCCATGATGCACAGGTCAGTGATGATCCCGACCGGGCCGGCGCCCGGCAGGCCCAGACGTTTGCGCGAATCGCCGCCCTCGCCATGGCCGACCGAGGTGATGAAATCGAGTTTGTCGACAAACGAACGCGCCGACTGTTTAAGGATGATCAGCACGCTTTTGGCGGAACCGGCGATCTCCGGCGCGCCGCCGGCACCCGGCAGGCGCACTTTCGGCTGGTGATAGTCGCCAACCACGGTGGTGTTGATGTTGCCGAAACGGTCGACCTGGGCTGCGCCGAGGAAACCGACGTCGATGCGTCCGCCCTGCAGCCAGTAGCGAAAAATCTCACCGGTCGGCACGACGGTGTCAGCGGTTTCCGCCAGTTCGCCGTCACCGATCGACAGTGGCAACACGCTGGGTTTGGCGCCGATAGGGCCGGATTCGTAGATCAGCACCACGTCCGGCGACGAGGTCAGGCGCGCCAGGTTGGCGGCTTTCGACGGCAGGCCGATGCCGACGAAGCACACCGAGCCGTTCTTCAGGCGACGGGCCGCCGCAACGGTCATCATTTCATTGGTGGTGTAAGTCATTACTTGGCCTCCGAAGCAGCGGCCAACTTGGCCTGGAACTCGCTGAAGTCAGCGCAGCCATGGATGTATTCGTTGATCCACGCGGTAAACGTCTCACGGTCGCGGGCGATCGGATCCCACGCCTGATAGAAACGGTTGTCACGCTCGGTGTAACCGTGGGCGTAGGACGGATGCGCGCCACCGGGTACATGGCAGACCGCGCTCAAGGCCCAGGTCGGCAGCACGCAGGCGTTCATCGGGGCGTTGAGGTTGTCGACGATTTCTTCGACTGTGACGATGCAACGCTTGGCGGCCAGTGCGGCTTCTTTCTGCACACCGAGGATGCCCCACAGCAGCACGTTGCCCTGACGGTCGGCCTTCTGGGCGTGGATCACGGTCACGTCCGGACGCACCGACGGCACCGCCGCCAGCACTTCACCGGTGAACGGGCACGTTACGGATTTGATCAGCGGGTTGACCTTCGGCAGGTCGGAACCGGCGTAGGCCCGCAGTACCGCGAACGGTAGGCCGGAGGCGCCGGCGACGTAGGCATTGGCCAGGTCGGCGTGGCTGTGTTCTTCGATTTCCAGCGCATGCGGCCATTGCTTCTCGACCGCGTCGCGCAGACGGTGCAGCGAACCCACGCCAGGGTTGCCGCCCCAGGAGAAGATCAGCTTGCGTGCACAGCCGGCGCCGATCAGTTGGTCGTAGATCAGGTCAGGCGTCATCCGCACCAGAGTCAGATCTTTCTTGCCCTGACGAATGATTTCATGACCCGCCGCCGTAGGGATCAGGTGAGTGAAGCCTTCGAGCGCGACGGTGTCGCCGTCGTTGACGAATTGCTTCACCGCGTCGTGCAGCGAAAGGATCTCAGCCATGGAGCGGGCTCCTGTTTTTGTAATGAATCGCCAGTGATAAAAAGGCGCGAGGTTCTGCGCCGGAGTCACTGAAGATTAAGCCGCTGATTTTCGCCAAACAATCCGATAATCGACTGAGTGTTCGTTTATCGAACAGATTGTTATCTGCCTAATGATCACTCCCGCACCGCGTGCGGGAGTGAAGGAAGTGGATATCACGTCGCGTCCGCGTGACTGACCAGGCCCTTGATCACTACCGCTGCGGTAGCCAGGCCCGCCGGAATCACCAGCGCCGTAAGCACCTGTTCGAAATTCCAGCCCAGGCCCAGCAAGGTCGCGCCCATCCACGCCCCGAGAATCGCGCCGAACCGGCCGATCCCGAGCATCCACGACACACCGGTCGCCCGACCCTGCGTCGGATAAAACCGCGCCGCCAGCGACGGCATCGCCGATTGCGCGCCGTTGACGCACATGCCCGCCACCAGCACCAGCGTTGCCAGCAGCGTGATGTCGCCCAGGCTCTGCCCCACGGCGTAGGCAAACACCCCGGCCAGCAGGTAGAAAATGCCGATCACCTTGTGCGGATTGAACCGGTCCATCGCCCAGCCTACGCCCACCGCGCTCAACACCCCACCGAACTGGAACAGCGCGCCGATGAACGCCGCCTGCTCCATGCTCGCGCCACTGTCGCGCATCAGGGTCGGCAGCCAGCTGGTCAGCAGGTAAACGATCACCAGGCCCATGAAGTAGGTCAGCCACAGCAGCAACGTGCCGACGCTGTAGGTGCCGGAGAAAATCACCGCGAACACATTGCGCGCTTTGACGGTTTTCTGTTCCGGCACGCTGAAACTCGCGGCCTGAGCGACGGTGGACGGGTCAATGGGCGCGAGGGTCTTGCGCACTTTGTCGGTGCCGCGATTGCGCACCACCAGATAACGCGCCGATTCCGGCAGCCAGAGCAGCAACACCACGGTGAGGATCAGCGGCAGGATCCCGCCGATCAGCAGCAGGCTGTGCCAGCCGAATGCCGGGATCAGCTTGGCCGAGATGAATCCGCCGCCGGCCATGCCGAGGTTGAAGCCACAGAACATGCTGGTCACCAGAAGCGATTTTTTGCGCTCCGGGGTGTATTCCGACAGCAGCGTGGTGGCGTTCGGCATGCCGGCGCCCAGGCCCAGACCGGTAAGGAAACGCAGCACCAGCAGTTGATCGACATTGGTGGCGTAGGCCGAAGCCAGGCTGAAAGCACCGAACAGAAAAACCGCGCCGACCAGTACGACTTTTCGCCCGAAGCGGTCAGCCAATGGCCCGGAGCCCAGCGCGCCAAAGACCATGCCGATCAGCGCGGCGCTCATCACCGGGCCAAGGCTGGCGCGGTCGATGCCCCAGTCCTGGGACAGGGCCGGCGCGATAAAACCCATGGCCGCGGTGTCGAGGCCATCGAGGAACACAATCAGGAAACACAGAATCACCACTCGCCATTGATAGCGCGAGATCGGTTGGGCATTGATGAAGGACTGCACGTCGAGGCAGTGACCCACAGCGGACTGAGGCTGGTTCATTATTTTTATTCCACGCAAGAAAACGCAGTCGAACGGCGGCCGGCCAGAGAGCGGCACGGTCACAACTATATAAGGAAGGAATCTGGCGTTGCGCTAATACCGGCAACAGGAACGGGAGCGGCGACAGTCGGGGAACGTGCGCATGGGAAGTTGCCTCTTGTCATTATTATGGGAGTCGACAATCCGGCGGGCTCATTCACATTCGCGCCGGATGACGCTGCCGCGACATTAATGATCCGGGGGTTTTAGCGTCAATTCGATAAACGCAACTCTGTGCGTTTATCGAACACCTTCATCAGGCAAACAATTGCGCGCTGAGGTCGCGACTGGCGCTCAACAGGCCCGGCAGAAAGCGCTGCTCCAGCTCGGTACGACTGACGCGACCGGCGTGGGTGCTGACATTGAGCGCGGCCACCACCTGGCCGGAAGCGTCGTAGACCGGCACGGCAATCGAACGCAGGCCCTGCTCCAGTTCCTGATCGACGATGCACCAGCCCTGCTGCCGCACTTCCTGCAGGCATTCGAGCAAGGCGTCGGGGGTGTGAATCGTGCGGCTGGTCTTGGCGACCAGTTCGGCGTGGTCGAGGTATTCGCGCAGCGAGGTGTCGTCCAGCGCCGCCAGCAGGATCCGTCCCATGGACGTGCAGTACGCCGGCAAACGCCCGCCCACCGAGAGGTCCACCGAAATCAGACGCTGAGTGGTGGCCGAACGGGCGATGTAGAGAATGTCGTCGCCTTCCAGCGTGGCCATGTTGCAGGCCTCGTGCAGTTGCTCGCTCATGCGGTCGAGGTACGGCTGGGCCGAGACCGCCAGCGGCGTCGAAGACAGATAGGCGTGACCGAGAGTCAGCACTTTGGGCAAAAGCGAATAAGTGCGCCCGTCGGTGGTGGCATAACCGAGTTTGATCAGTGTGTGCAGGCAACGGCGCACGGCGGCGCGGGGAATTTCCGTGCGGTGGCTGATCTGGGCGATGGTCAGGTGGCGCTTGCGCTCCTGAAACGCCTGCACCACCGCCAAGCCACGGGCCAGGGAGGTCATGAAATCCGGATCACCGGTCAGGGCCTGGATACGCTTGGCCGGCGAAGCGACGATCGGCGGCGCTACCGAGGTGAAGGAATTGCGCATTTGATCGTTCATGTCAGGTCCTTTTTTTCTTGTTCGGATCAACGGCTATACAAGCGGCTCGCCGGCGGATACACAAGCGACAGACCGCCAACACCGGGCGATTATCGAACCGTCGACCGATAATCGCAATCGCCCTCGCCTCCTCGGCCGGGCTGTGCAGGCCGGATTTGAACTTGGAACGCCGGTGCGGTTTAAGCGCCTTAGTTGTTCGACTAAATGGCGCCAGAAACCAAACACTGCGCAACAACGATGCAACTATTGATGAAAGTTGCACGTCACAAAACAATCACACATCCGGAACCGTTTTTAACTTGGCAAAGATAGTCAATCCCGATTCGGCCGCTATAATGCACCTCAGTGACACCGCGCTTTTATTTGCCGACGGTGCCACCCGCTGGCGCGATGTCCATCGCCGCCGGCCCCGGCCAGCGCCTGATGCTCATTACTCATGCACCGCCAGCGCGCTCGCTGAAACAGGAAACTGATGCTGCGTCAGTTTTAATCTGGTGCCGTAGCCGCCTGCAACATGGAAGTCCTGACCGTCTTCCCGACAACACCGCTGCCTGTCCGGGCGAGCGCTTGTTGGTGAACCGGTTAAATGATTCGTTGCAGTGCGTTCACCAGACATTTATCTCAACTCATACAGGTAGCACTGTGACGAAAGACGAACTGCGCGCGGAACTTGAGCGCCAGGAACAACGTTACAAGGAAGTTTACGGCGGGGAAGTCACCACCTACGCCGCCCAGCCCGAACCAGAACGCAAAGCCTGGCGTAAACGCCCTACCGTTCAGGATCAGGTCTTCCAGCAAGAACTGAAAAAAATGGAAGAGGAACTCAAAGCCGAAGAGCCGTGATGCCTTCCTTTGAGACTTTCGAGGGTAAGCGTACTCACCGGGTTACAAGCACGGTGGACTGACGATGCCTTGCGCGCCCGCTACCCGCGGGCAGCGGCCAACTCCCCTGTATTGCACAGGTCTGGAGCATGTCAGACGCGTTTCTCAGATATTTCATACAAGTTTCAGCCCCCTCCCGACAACCGGCCAATCCGCCGGCGCATCGCATTTTTCTCAATTGAATCAACACCTTGCAAAACCCTGTAAAAAGCTTGGGTAATGCACCTTGATACAAATTAATTTGGCGAAGACGCTTACCGATGAGCAGGTAGGGGATCGATTTCCAGTCTTTTCTGGCATAATCGCGCCCCCTTATGACCGGGTCAGAAAACCTTCATGATCGATTTATTCAGCGGACTGGATGCCTGGGTGCTTGTGAGCCTCCTGCTCGCCCTGACATTTGTCCTCGCCTTCGAGTTCATCAATGGATTTCATGACACCGCTAACGCGGTAGCCACTGTTATCTACACCAAAGCGATGCCGCCTCACCTGGCGGTGTTCTTCTCGGGCGTGTTCAACTTCCTCGGCGTACTGCTGGGCGGCGTTGGCGTGGCGTATGCCATCGTGCACCTGCTGCCGGTAGAACTGTTGATCAACGTAAACACCGGCCATGGTCTGGCAATGGTGTTCTCGCTGCTCGCCGCCGCGATCGCCTGGAACCTGGGCACCTGGTACTTCGGTATCCCGGCCTCCAGCTCGCACACGCTGATCGGTTCGATCCTCGGTGTCGGCCTGGCCAACGCCCTGATCAACGAAATTCCACTGGCCGACGGCGTCAACTGGCAGAAAGCGATCGATATCGGCGCCTCGCTGGTGTTCTCGCCGATGGCCGGCTTCCTGATCGCCGCGCTGGTGCTGATCGGCCTGAAGTGGTGGCGCCCGCTGTCGAAGATGCACAAGACGCCGGAACAGCGCCGCAAGATCGACGACAAGAAGCACCCACCGTTCTGGAACCGCCTGGTCCTGGTGATCTCGGCCATGGCCGTAAGCTTCGTGCACGGCTCCAATGACGGCCAGAAAGGTATCGGCCTGATCATGCTGGTACTGATCGGTATCGTGCCTGCGCAGTTCGTACTCGACCTGAACAGCACCACCTACCAGATCGAACGTACTCGCGACGCGACCCTGCACCTGAGCCAGTTCTACAAACGCAACGCCGACACCCTGGGCGAATTCCTGGCCCTGGGCAAAAGCGTGGAAGGCGACCTGCCGGAGAAATTCCGTTGCAACCCGCAACAGACCGAACCGACCATCGCCGCCCTCCTCGACACCCTCAAAGGTGTAGCGGACTACCACTCGCTGTCCTCGGAAAGCCGAATCGAAGTGCGTCGCTACCTGCTCTGCCTGGACGACACCGCGAAGAAAGTCAGCAAACTGCCAGGCCTGGCACCGCGTGAAAAGGCTGACCTAGACAAACTGCGCAAAGACCTGACCACCACCACCGAATACGCCCCGTTCTGGGTAATTCTGGCGGTCGCACTGGCCCTGGGCCTGGGCACCATGGTTGGCTGGAAACGCGTGGTACTGACCATCGGTGAGAAGATCGGCAAACAAGGCATGACCTACTCGCAAGGCATGTCGGCCCAGATCACCACCGCCAGCCTGATCGGCATGGCCAACATCTTCAGCCTGCCGGTGTCCACCACCCACGTCCTCTCCTCGGGCGTTGCCGGCACCATGGTCGCCAACAAAAGCGGCCTGCAAGGCGGCACGGTGAAAACCATCCTGCTGGCCTGGGTCCTGACCCTGCCAGCCACCGTGGCCCTGTCGGCCGGCCTGTTCTGGCTGGCATCGAAAGCGCTGGGTAGCTGATAGACCGCTGAAATGAAAAAGGCGTGATTCGAAAGGATCACGCCTTTTTTGTTGCCTTCAGAAATGGGACGCGGAGCGTCCCGGGCTGCATTCCCACGCAGAGCGTGGGAACGATCAAGCTGTTAGCTTCCGCTTCCCACCACTCACCACGATGAGCGTTAGCTCGAGTACCGCTCTTGACGTGCCGGCCCCATCGGAAGGCTGAGTGGAGGGATTTATCCGGGGGTGGGCGCGTAGCGCCGTTTGGCGGAGCCAAACACATCGAGAGGAGGTGCAGCGAAGCAAACCGTAGGCGATGCCCCCGGATGAATCCCGGAACGAAGGAACACCGAGCCTAAGCGAGGCGCCGAACGCAGGGGCCAAGCCTTTTGGTTACTTTGGGGCGTTTGCCAAAGTGACCCGCCGTAAGGGCGGAACCATAAGCGGCAACACCCACAAAAACGGATATTCACAAAAAACACCCAAAGCATGGTCGGCCCAAAGGCCGCCAAGACACAAAAAAAAAGGGCAACCGAAGTTGCCCAAAATGCCTTGCGTGCTCATCAAACCCGGAAGAATCAAGGCTTCTTGCGCTTGTTCGCATCCTTCCAGATAAAAAATCCAAACCCTGCAAAAAACAGAACCATCAGCCCCACAGTCAGGACCCCGGCAAACACCACGTTATCGAAAAACATGACTGGCCTCCTGGCCCCTGCTCTGCTGCGATGGAGCTAAGTTAACCAATCAGGCAGGCGCAGGAATTGACCGGGATCAATGCCGGTCACCATGGGGAGGGAAGGAAGGGAAATAACTGACCTGCATCAACGGATGCAGGGGAGATCAACGCTTTTTCGGTTTGTTTTTCGGCTTTTTCTTCGGTTTACCCAAAGGCATGGCCTGCTCGAAAGCCTGGCGTACTTCATTCAGGCGCTTCTCGTTGAGGTCATGAACCCGCTTGGCGCGTTCGGTGTTGAGGTCGATCAGCTTGTCGTCTTGGCTCATGGCGTTCGGTGCATCACTTGGACTGAATCACAACTGCCGGATCACCGACAGGACTGCGCCAATAATGCGGCCTGACGCAGGCGCTGACCAGCCACTGACCTAAACGCTCTACAACAATTCATGTACCGCCCACCGGATTTGCCCGCACAATCGGCGCCTCGCCCTGAACCCGAAGGATCTGCGCCGTGCCCCTGCATCAGGATCTGCCACCGCTGATGGCCTTGCGCGCCTTTGAGGCCGTGGCCCGCCATTTGAGTTTCATCAAGGCTGCCGATGAGCTGTCGGTGACCCAAAGCGCGATCAGCCATCAGGTGCACAAACTCGAAGAATTCCTCGATCAGCGACTGTTCGTGCGCCGCACCCGGGCGATCGATCTGACACCCGCCGGCGAACAATACTACCGGCAGATCGAGCCGGCCCTCGCCGCGATCGCCGCCGCCACCCACGACCTGCGCGGCGAGCGCCCCACCACCCTGCGCATCGGTCTGCTCGCCTCTTTCGCCACTTTATGGCTGGCGTCGCGTCTGGCGGATTTCAACGCGAAATACCCGAACATCCATGTCGAACTGCTGCCCGCCGTGCAACTGGCCGATGTCGACGCCGGCGAGGTGGATCTGGCGATCCGCTACGGCAAGGGCGGCTGGCCGAAAGTCCAGGCCCGGCGGTTCATGGTTGAAACCCTGACGCCGGTGTGCAGCCCGGCCTTCAAGGCCAAAGGCGTGAACAACGGGCCGTTGCTGATGGCCAAGTCGCACCAGCCGTTCGAATGGATCGACTGGCAGCAACACAGCGGCATCGATCTGGCTCATGTGCCCAGCGTCATGCTCCACGACTACAACATCGTCGTCGAAGCAGCCGTCGCCGGTCAGGGTATTGCCATGGGTCGCCAGCGAATGATCGAACGGCGGATCAAGGAAGGCGCGCTGGTGCCGGCCTTCGACACGCCGCCAATGCTCGGCGAGATCGGTTATTGGCTGGTCACCCCGCAACGCCCACAAACTCCGGCTGCGCAAAGTTTCTGCGAGTGGCTGGAGGAAACCGCGAACGCATGAGTTTTTTGGATGCGTCGGATTAAATCTATCCGTTTGTCGCCCTTCGCTCGCATCAACATGCTGAAGCCCTCACTCAGGAGGACTTCCCATGACCGATTCCCTCAGCCAACGCGTTCAACAACTCGGCTTGCGCCTGCCCGAACCGAGTCAGCCAATCGCCAATTACGTCAACCATGTGGTCAGCCAGAATCAGTTGTTCATCTCCGGGCAGATTCCATTGCTCGACGGCAAACCTGCGTTCATCGGGCGACTGGGCGAAGCGATCTCCGATGAAGAAGGGGCCAACGCCGCCGAACTGGCTGCCTTGGGCCTGCTCGCCCAGTTGAGCCATGCGCTGGGCGATGACCTGTCGAAACTGGTACGCATCCTGCGCCTCGGGGTTTTCGTGGCCGCCACACCGGACTTCAAGGCTCAGGGCGTCGTCGCCAACGGCGCCTCGAACCTGCTGGTCAACGCCCTCGGCGACAAGGGCCGGCACGTGCGCACCGCGGTCGGTGTGGCGAGCCTGCCGGCCGGCGTCGCGGTGGAAATCGACGCGATCTTCGAGCTCAAACCGTGAACATCGACGACCTCTCGCGCCTGCGCGCCGCCACGCCCGGCTGCGCTCAGGTGGTCCACTTCAACCACGCCGGCGCCTCGTTGCCGAGTCAGGCGACCCTCGACGCGGTGATCGAACAGTTGCAACGCGAAGCGCTCGGCGGGCCGATGGAAGTGGCGAACAACCGGGTACAGGAACGCGCGCGCATCGCGGCCGCCACCTTGTTCAACGCCCAGCCCGAGGACATAGCCTTCGCCAGCAGCGGCTCGGCGGCCTGGAGCCAGGCGTTCAACGCGCTGGGGCCGTGGCAGCCCGGCGAGCGGATTCTGGTGGGGCGCCATGAATGGGCCGGCAATCTGGCGTGCATCGCCGAAGCGGTGAAGGCCGGCGCGCGGCTCGAAGTGATTCCTTGTGACGCCCATGGCGCGGTCGACCCGCAAGCCTTGGCGCAGATGATCGACAGCCAGGTACGCCTGATCGCCCTGACCTGGCTGCCGGCCAACGGCGGCCTGATCAACCCCGCCGCGCAGATCGGCAGTGTGGCGCGGCGCCACGGCATCCCTTATTTCATCGACGCCGGTCAGGCGCTGGGCCAGTTGCCTTGCGATGTTCAAGACTTGCAGTGCGACGTGCTCAAGGGTGCCGGGCGCAAATTCCTGCGCGGGCCGCGCGGCACGGCGCTGATGTACATCCGGCCGCAATTTTTGCAACGGTTGCTCCCCGTGCAACGCGATGTTTTGTCGGCGCCATGGGACGGCAAGCGCTTCACCTTGCGCGACGACGCGTGCCGCTTTGAAACCAGTGAAGTGTCACTGGCACTGCTGGCCGGGCTGGCCAATGCGCTGGAAGAGTACAACCGCCTCGGCGCGATCCCCGTCCGCCGGCGCATCGAACAACTGAGCAGCGGATTGCGCCAACGCCTGAAGGCGATTCCCGGCCTGACGCTGCGGGATCTCGGAACGGCGAATCAACAATCCGGGCTGATCGCCTTCACGCTCGAAGGCTGGGACAGCATGGCGCTCAAGCAGACGTTGGCCGAACGACGAATCAACATCGGCGCCAATGGCGTGGCCTACACGCCGCTGGACATGCAGGCGCGCGGGCTGACGAATATTGCGCGGGTGGCGGTGAGCTACTTGAACACGCAAGAAGAGATCGACGTGTTGCTGGAAAACCTGACGGAGCTGGCCGCCCGGCCTCAGATCTCGATGTCGACCCAAAGCCCCTGACGCGGCTGATCTTCCATCAGCGGCGCCACCGGCACGGTGTTGTCGGCATTCAGTTCGGTGCCGGGCACGGCGAGGTGTGCTTCCGGGTCGTCGTCGGCTTCGCGGCGCCGGCGATCGCGTTCCTGCTGGCGACGCTGCTCTTCGCGCAGCAGATAGCCGTCCTCTTCCGGATCGCGCTTTTGCAGGTCGATGGTGCTTTCGTTGGAGCTTTCCTGCACCGGCACCACAGGGGGAATGTCCGGTCGCTGGCGGATCGGATCCTGCTGGGAGGTGATCGGCACGGCGCTCAGGGGGAGCATCGGTGGCAGCATATGAAGGGTCTCCTGTCAGCAGGTTATCGGCGGCGCCAGGGGTGCCTTGAGCCATCGGTCGCAAACTTGTGACCGGTTTGGCACTCAAGGGTGCCGCAACATCCCGTAAAACCGATGCATGACCTAATCTTCCCTGCAATTGGCCGATTGCGGTTAAAAGCCGGGCCGAGGCTCCTTATCCTTTGGCCTCGGGCCCTCATTCCGTTAAGATAGCCCGCTTTTTCAAGGTGGGAGTCAGGCAGCATGGCGCAGCAGTATCAACCGGGGCAACGCTGGATCAGTGACAGCGAAGCAGAGCTTGGTTTAGGCACCGTTCTGGCACAGGACGGCCGCTTGTTGACCGTGCTTTACCCGGCCACTGGCGAGACTCGCCAGTACGCGCTACGGAATGCGCCCCTCACCCGCGTGCGGTTCTCGCCCGGCGATTCGATCACGCACTTCGAAGGCTGGAAGATGACTGTCCAGCAAGTCGACGACGTCGACGGCCTGATGGTCTACCACGGCCTCAACGCGCAGAACGAAGCGGTCACCCTGCCGGAAACCCAGCTGTCGAACTTCATTCAGTTCCGTCTGGCCAGCGACCGTCTGTTCGCCGGCCAGATCGACCCGCTGGCCTGGTTCTCCCTGCGTTATCACACCCTGGAACACACCAGCCGCCAGTTGCAGTCTTCGCTCTGGGGCCTGGGTGGCGTGCGCGCACAACCGATCGCCCACCAGTTGCACATTGCCCGTGAAGTCGCCGACCGCATCGCGCCGCGCGTATTGCTGGCGGACGAAGTAGGTCTGGGCAAGACCATCGAAGCCGGCCTGGTGATCCATCGCCAGTTGCTGTCGGGCCGCGCCAACCGCGTGCTGATCCTCGTACCGGAAAACCTCCAGCACCAGTGGCTGGTGGAAATGCGCCGCCGTTTCAACCTGCAGGTCGCGCTGTTCGACGAAGAACGCTTCATCGAAAGCGATGCCACCAACCCGTTCGAAGACACTCAGCTGGCCCTGGTGGCGCTGGAGTGGCTGGTCGACGATGAGAAGGCACAGGACGCCCTGTTCGCTGCCGGCTGGGACCTGATGGTGGTCGACGAAGCCCACCACCTGGTGTGGCACGAAGAGAAAGTCAGCCCGGAATACTCGCTGGTTGAACAGCTGGCCGAAGTCATTCCCGGCGTGCTGCTGCTCACTGCCACCCCGGAACAACTCGGCCAGGACAGCCACTTCGCCCGTCTGCGCCTGCTCGATCCGAACCGTTTCCATGACCTGGCCGCCTTCCGCGCCGAGAGCGAAAACTATCGCCCGGTGGCCGAAGCCGTTCAGGAGCTGCTGGACAAGGGTCGCCTGTCGCCGGCCGCGCACAAGACCATCCACGGTTTCCTCGGCAACGAAGGTGAAGCCCTGCTGACCGCCGTCAACGATGGCGACACCGAAGCCAGCGCCCGCCTCGTGCGTGAACTGCTCGACCGCCACGGCACCGGCCGCGTGCTGTTCCGTAACACCCGCGCCGCCGTGCAGGGTTTCCCGGAGCGCAAACTGCACCCGTACCCGCTGCCGTGCCCGGACGAATACCTCGAACTGCCGCTGGGCGAACACGCCGAGCTGTACCCGGAAGTCAGCTTCCAGGCCCAGCCGGACGCCAGCGAAGAAGAACGCTGGTGGAAATTCGACCCGCGCGTCGAGTGGCTGATCGACCAGCTGAAAATGCTCAAGCGCACCAAAGTGCTGGTGATCTGCGCCCATGCCGAAACCGCGATGGACCTGGAAGACGCTCTGCGAGTGCGCTCCGGCATCCCGGCCACGGTGTTCCACGAAGGCATGAACATCCTCGAGCGTGACCGCGCCGCCGCCTACTTCGCCGACGAAGAGTTTGGCGCGCAGGTACTGATCTGCTCGGAAATCGGCAGTGAAGGTCGCAACTTCCAGTTCGCTCACCACCTGGTGCTGTTCGATCTGCCGTCGCACCCGGACCTGCTGGAACAACGGATCGGTCGTCTCGACCGGATCGGCCAGAAACACATCATCGAACTGCACGTGCCGTACCTGGAAACCAGCCCGCAAGAGCGCCTGTTCCAGTGGTACCACGAAGCGCTGAACGCGTTCCTCAACACCTGCCCGACCGGCAACGCCTTGCAGCATCAGTTCGGCCCGCGCCTGCTGCCGCTGCTTGAAGAAGCCGACGACGGCGAGTGGCAAGCGCTGATCGACGAGGCGCGCACCGAGCGCGAGCGTCTGGAAGCCGAGCTGCACACCGGTCGTGACCGCCTGCTGGAGCTCAATTCCGGTGGCGCCGGCGAAGGTGAAGCGCTGGTCGAGGACATCCTCGAACAGGACGATCAGTTCGCCCTGCCGATCTACATGGAAACCCTGTTCGACGCGTTCGGCATCGACAGCGAAGACCATTCGGAAAACGCCCTGATCCTCAAGCCGAGCGAGAAGATGCTCGACGCCAGCTTCCCGCTGGGCGACGACGAAGGCGTGACCATCACCTACGACCGCAACCAGGCGCTGTCGCGCGAAGACATGCAGTTCATCACTTGGGAACACCCGATGGTGCAGGGCGGCATGGATCTGGTGCTGTCCGGTTCGATGGGCAACACCGCCGTCGCGCTGATCAAGAACAAGGCGCTCAAGCCGGGCACCGTGCTGCTGGAACTGCTCTACGTCAGCGAAGTGGTTGCCCCGCGTTCGCTGCAATTGGGCCGTTACCTGCCGCCGGCCGCCCTGCGCTGCCTGCTCGACGCCAACGGCAACGACCTGTCATCGCGCGTGGCGTTCGAGACCTTGAACGATCAACTGGAAAGCGTGCCACGCGCCAGCGCCAACAAGTTCATCCAGGCCCAGCGCGATCAGCTGACGCCACGGATCAACGCCGGTGAAGACAAGGTCACCCCGCGCCACGCCGAGCGCGTGGCCGAGGCCCGCCGCCGTCTGGCAGCCGACACCGACGAAGAACTGGCACGCCTGACCGCGTTGCAGGCAGTCAACCCGACCGTGCGCGACAGCGAACTGGACGCCCTGCGCAAGCAGCGTGAACAGGGTCTGGCGATGCTCGACAAGGCCGCGCTGCGACTGGAAGCGATCCGGGTGCTGGTAGCGGGCTAAACCGCCCTGCTCCATCGCCAAAAATGAAAAGGCCCGCAGCGATGCGGGCCTTTTTGTTTGCCTGTCCGATCAAGCGGTAACGGCCTGACTCTGCGGCTCAACCACCGCCACCAGCCCCTCCTTCATCCGCTTCGCATCCCGCACAAAACAGCGCGAGGCGAGGAACAGGAACACCATGGTCAGGAACAACGCCACCGGAATCAGGTACATCGCATCATGCAGGCCGACGGCCTTGAACGCTTCGGTCATCTGCTCGGCGCCCGCCGAGACCATCGCCGACTTGGCGAAGTGATCCGACAAACCACCAACTACCACCGGCCCCAGACCGCCGCCGAGCAAATACAAACCGGCAAAGAACAGCGCCATCGCCGTGGCCCGCAGGCGCGGCTCGACCACGTCCTGAATCGCCGTGTACACGCAGGTGTAGAAGTTGTAGGCGAACAGCCAGCCAACGCTGAACACTGCGACAAACACCCCGATCTCGATGCGCCCGGCATGCAGCGCCCACGCCGTGCACAGGGTCGAGATGATCAGGCTGAACGCGGCAAACAGCAGTCGCCCGTTGGCCACCCGCTGGTGAATCTTGTCGGCGATCCAGCCACCGAGGGTCAGACCGATCAGCCCGGTCACACCGACGATCACCCCGGTCGCCACCGCCGCTTCCTGCAACGGCATCAGGAAATAACGCTGCAGCATCGGCACCAGGAACGAGTTGCAGGCATAGGTCGCAAAGTTGAAGCACAGCCCGGCCATCACCAGCCACAGGAAGGTCGGCACGGCGAGGACGCGGCGAATCGGCCTGTCGACTTTCTCCTGGGACACCTGCACGGTTTCCGCCGCGCCGCGCTTGGGTTCCTTGATGAAGAACATGAACACCGCCAGCACCAGCCCCGGCACGGCGGCGATGAAGAACGGCGCGCGCCAGCTGTCGAACGCCTTGACCATCCAGCCGATGGTGAAGAAGGCCAGCAGCAGCCCCAGCGGCAGGCCGAGCATGAAAATGCCCATGGCCCGGGCCCGGCGGTGAGCGGGGAACAGGTCGCCGATCAGCGAGTTGGCGGCGGGCGCGTAACTGGCTTCACCGATGCCGATGCCCATGCGCACCAGCAGGAAACTCCAGAAACTGCCGACCAGACCGTTGACCGCCGTCAGCGCGCTCCAGGTCGCCAGGCCCCAGCCCATCAGTTTGCTGCGCGAACCAGTGTCGGCCATGCGCCCCAGTGGTAAGCCGGCAATCGCGTAGACCAGGGTGAACGCCGTGCCGACGATCCCCAACTGAAAGTCGCTGAGGTGCCATTCCATGCGGATCGGTTCGATGATGATCGCCGGAATGGTGCGGTCGAAGAAGTTGAACAGGTTGGCGAGGAACAGCAGGAACAGAATGCGCCAGGCATTCGCCGCTTGGGTCGAGTTCTGCATGGGTCCGTCTCTTTATTGTTATTAGGGCTTCACTGCCAACGCATCCGAGCCCGGAACCTGCAATCTAGTCACGCTCGTCGGGGCTGTCTGTGATCATTCGTCAGCCTGATGACGGGCCATGGCCGTGTAACGAAACGTAAGCCCTTGAAATGCTTCGAATCCCCCTAAAACCGGGGGTTTTGCGGAAAAATCCGGCAATGAAAAAATACTTTCTCGCCCCCCTTCCCAACGCCGTGGCAAAGCCTAGAATGGCCGCCGGATCCGTCCGGATCCTGCCGATCAATCCCTTTGATACCCCCGCCCATGTCCGAAGTCAGTCCGTGTCTGAATTGCGGTGCCTGCTGTTCCCATTTTCGTGTTTCTTTTTTCTGGGGTGAATGCGCATCCTCCGGCGGGACCGTACCCGATGAACTGGTCACCCAGATCACGCCCAGCCGTGTCGCGATGATCGGCACCGACCGCAAGGCGCCGCGCTGCACTGCGTTGGAGGGCGAAGTCGGAAAGTCGGTGGCTTGCACGATCTACGACAAGCGTTCCAGCCCCTGCCGCGAGTTCGAGGCGTCGTGGGAAAACGGCGAACAGAACACCGACTGCGACAAGGCGCGGGCACGTTTCGGCCTGCCGCCGCTGCAACCGCACTGGAACGAAGTCGCCTGAGTTCAGGCGTTTCAACGCTTAGCGCCAAACGCTATGACGCTCATGCCAAAATCATTAGCGCCAATGTGCCACTACCGCTTGCACGCCAAAAACCGCCTCTATACTGCAAACATTCGCCTGCGTTGATGACGCAGTAAGGACGTACTCAGAGACGGGGCATGCTATGGAGTGGCTTGGGTTGCAGTTTGTTGCCGAGCAGCCGGAGAGCGGGCAGGTCATCCTCAATTGCACTCACAATCCCCTGTTGGTGCTGGTGGCTTATCTGGTCGCCTGCGCCGCGAGTTTCGCTACCCTCGACATGGCCGAACGGGTCGTCCACGCTGAAGAACCCGGCTCGCAACGACTGTGGCGCTGGATCGGCGCAACCTGCCTGGCCGGCGGTATCTGGGCCATGCACTTCATCAGCATGCTGGCGTTCCAGGCGCCGATCGACATCCAGTACGACCTGCCCGTGACCCTGTTTTCCCTGGTGATCGCGTTACTGGCGTCCTGGCTGGCCATGCACACCCTCAGCCATCCGCAGCCGAGTCTGCTGCAATACCTCAAGACCGCCATCGTCATCGGCCTGGGCATCGCCGGCATGCACTACGTCGGCATGGCCGCCATCGAATCCGCCGCCACGGCTTACTACGAGCCCATCCTGTTCGTGTCATCGATTGTTATCGCCATCGGCGCCAGCTTCGCCGCGCTGTGGGTGGCCGGTTACTTGCGCGAAGGCAGCGGCCTGCACATCCAGCTGCTCAAATACCTGGCCGCGCTGATTCTCGGCGCCGGCATCCTCAGCATGCATTTCACCGGCATGGCGGCGCTGCAACTGGTGCTGCCCGAGGGGCAATTGCCGACATTGGCGTCGCAAACCGGTCACTTGCAGTTGGGCCTCACCGTCGCGCTGATCACGCTGCTGATTCTCGGCAGCGCCATCAGCGCCGCATTGGCCGACAAGAAGCTGCAGAACAAGGAGCACGATCTGCGTCGGGTCAACGCCCTGCTAAGCCAGCTCGATCAGGCGCGCATGTCGCTGCAGCACGTGGCCAACTACGACGCCCTGACCAACCTGATCAACCGGCGCGGCTTCAATCAGATCTTCGCTGAAAAACTCAGCCAGAAATCCAGCGAAGGCGGCATGCTGGCGGTGATGTTTCTCGACATCGACCACTTCAAACGCATCAACGACAGCCTCGGCCATGACGCCGGTGACGAACTGCTCAAGGTCATCGCCCAGCACATCAAAGGCTCGGTGCGCAGCCATGAAGACGTGGTCGCGCGGTTCGGCGGCGACGAGTTCTGCATCCTCATCGGCCTGCGCGACCGCGAAGAAGCGCGCAACCTGGCCCAGCGCATCATGGTCAAGATGAAGGAGCCGATCGAACTGGCCGGACGGCGCATGGTGATGACCACCAGCATCGGCATCAGCCTGTTTCCCGAGGACGGCTCCACTTGCGATGAACTGCTCAAGCACGCGGATCTGGCGCTGTACCAATCCAAGGGTGCAGGACGCAACGGCGTGCACTTCTTCGATTCCAACCTGAAGAACCGCGCCAGCCTCGAACTGCAACTGGAGGAAGAACTGCGCCACGCCCTGCGTCAGGAGAACGGTCTGCTGCTGTATTACCAGCCGATCTTCGAACTCAAGACCGGCAAGGTCACCAAGCTCGAAGCGCTGATCCGCTGGCAGCACCCGGTGCACGGCCTGCTCACCCCGGACCGGTTCATTGCCATCGCCGAAAACAACGGCCTGATTGCCGAACTCGACAACTGGGTCCTGCGCAAAGCCTGTGAAGACCTCGGCGAGCTGTCGCGCCATGGCTGTGAAGAACTGAAGATTGCCTGGAACTGCTCACCGCTGAATCTGGCCCGGGAAGAACTGGCCAATGAAATCGAGCATGCCCTGCGCAGCGCCGGGGTCGCCCCGGAACGGCTGGAACTGGAAGTCACCGAAAACGCCTTGATGGGCAACATCGCCAACACCCTGGTGTTGTTGCGACAGATCCGCGCCCTCGGCGTGTCACTGTCGATCGACGACTTCGGCACCGGTTATTCGTCGCTGGCCTATCTCAAGCGCCTGCCGCTCAACACCCTGAAAGTCGACCGCTCGTTCATCCTCGATATTCCCAAGGCCACCGCCGACATGGAGATCGTCCAGGCGATCATCGTCATGGCGCACACCCTGCACTTGCAGGTGGTTACCGAAGGCGTTGAAAGCCTGGAGCAATACGAATTCCTGGAGCGCTCGGGCTGCGACTTCATTCAGGGTTACCTGCTCAGCCGCCCGGTGCCACTGGCGGAACTGCGCCCGGTGCTGGAGGAAATCAACCAGCGCAAACACGCGCACACGGTCAATCCGCTGAGTCTGGCGCGCGGTACATTTGCACCAGTGTCGCTGGATCCTTCTGCAAAAAGCCTTGTGCCCCATGCAGGCGCATCAGTTGTGCGGCCAATCCGCTGATCGGCGTGGCCGAGCCGGTTTCCCGGGAAAACTTCACCGCGGTATCCAGATCCTTGAGCAGCGTGCGCACGTGCCACTTCACCGGCTCGAAACGGCTTTCGGCCATTTGCGGAGCGAGGATCTGCAACGGTTTGGAATCAGCGAAACCACCGGCCAAGGCCTCGGCGATCAGGCTGGCATCGACCCCGGCCTGCTCGGCCAGCGCCACCACTTCGGCGATCACCAAGGCATTGCAGGCGACGATCATCTGATTGCAGGCCTTGGTCACCTGACCGGCGCCGACGCCGCCCATGTGTGTGACGCGCTGCCCGAGTTCGAGCAATACCGGTCGCACGCGATCAAGATCCGCTGCATCACCGCCGACCATGATCGCCAGGCTGCCGGCCTCGGCCCCGACCACCCCGCCGGACACCGGCGAATCCAGCCAGGCCATGCCTGTCTTGCCGGCCAGTTCGGCTGCCATCTCACGGGTAGCCGTCGGTTCGAGGCTGGAAAAATCCACCAGCAACTGACCGGGTTTCGCCCCTTCGGCCACGCCGGCCGGGCCGAACACCACCTCGCGCACCACCGCCGTGTCCGCCAGGCACAGCATCACCACATCAGCCTGTCCACAGAGTTCAGCGGGGCTCGCCACCTGCCGGGCGCCGGCCTCGACCAGCGGCGCGCACTTGGCCGGGTTGCGGTTCCACACGGTCAGCGGATAACCGGCGGCCAGCAAGCGGCGGCACATCGGCAGGCCCATCAGGCCGATTCCGGCAAACCCCAACGAAGGTCGCGTTGACATCATTTAGCCTCCTTTTGATTAAAGATCGCCGAATAATGGCCGATTCATCATCGATCAGGAAAGGATTCCCCCGCGCGACACTCAGGCAAAGTCCCTGACGCACGGGCAAAACACGCGCAGAAAAAAGACGCGAGATTCCCATTCCGTGAGGCTCGACGACAGCGGTCGTTGATCCAACCAGTCCAGGTATATGGCGCACAATGACTTCTAAAAACAATCCGGCCACTGCGGTATCCGATCTGACTCTGAGCCCTGCGGCGAACAGCCCTGCCCCGATGAAGCCATTGCCACCCTCGCGCCCGCTGGGCACCCAGCAATACCTGTACTTCACCGAAACCAATACCGACCGCATCCTCGACAACCTCGATGGCCTGCGTGACCTGGTGTTCCCGCGCCCGCCGCACCTGGAAGGCGACAACGAACAGCACAACGACCAGGAATTCCCGTCGGTGTGCCTGATCGGCCTCGGTCGCTGTGGCTCCAACATCGCCCTCGACGTGGCGGAATTGGTGTACAACGCGCGCAAGTTCTACCTCAACGAATTCAACAACGAGGATCGTCCATCGAGCGATCGTCGCCTGGCCGACAAGGGCTACAGCCCGGCCCAGTGGATCAAGACCAACCTGCGGATCGGACCGAACAAGGGCAGCAAACCGGTGTTCCTGGTGGAACCGCTGGTGATGCTCGGCGACCTCGACAAGGACATCGCCGGACGCATCCGTTTCTCGCGCAAGGGCGAAAAAAGCGGTTTCCTGCGCGACTACAGCAAGATGAAGATCATGGACTTGTCCGAAGTCCACGCCGGTGGCGCCGGTAACGCGCCGATCCTCGGCCAGTACCTGGCGAAGATCATCCTCAACAAGGACACCCAGCGTTTCTCCAGCCCTGACTGGAAAATGATCCACTCGTACCTGATCGACAGCTGCGGCATCAAGGCCAACCAGTCGCGGCTGTATTTCTCGATCTTCAGTGCCGGCGGCGGTACCGGTTCGGGCATGGCTTCGGAATTCGGTCTGGCCCAGCAGCACTCGTACATGAACAAGACGTTCGACACCAAGCCGATGGACGAACATGACGGCAAGAGCGGTCATTCGTTCGTGTTCGAACCGATCTTCACCAGCGGCATCTGCGTGCTGCCGAACATTTCCGACCACCGCAGCGAAATGTCCGAGGCGCTGCACATCAACGCCGGTCGCCTGCTGTGCAAATACCTCTCGGAAGAATGGGATTTCTCGTACAACTTCGCCAACGAAGACAGCAGCGAAGCCAGCGTCATGGGCCGTATCCGCCCATGGAACGCGATGATGCTGATCTCCAACGACATCATGCGTTACGCCGAAGAGAGCGATGACGGCAACATCCAGAACATTGATGTCAATGCGATGGAAAAGCACGCCAACCAGTACATCTCGCAGCAGATCTTCAACATTCTGACGGCCCAGGCGGTCACGACCGACTACGACCAGAACTATTTCCGTCGCGCCGGCATCGACATCGGCGAGACCATTCGCCTGGACGCCAACGACCTGTTCATGAGTCTGGCCGGCCCGGTGGCGATTGCCTACGCCGAATCCGTGGTGCCGGAAACCCCGCCGCCGAGCAGCGACAAGTTCAAGGTGTTCGACAAAGAGCCGCAGCGCCTGAACATCGACGACCTGTTCTTCCGTTCGATCGACCTGCCGCACTTCAACAAGGTGACCCAGGCCATCGAAGGCATCAGCCTGCTGCCGATCGAGTCCAAGCGCTATCGCGCGTCGCTGGAGCAGTACAAGAACTCCGGCTACGACGCGGCCGCGCTGCATGACCTGCACTTCTTCAAGAACTGCTCGTCGGTGGTCTCGATCGTTTCGCTGCCAAAAGACTACAAGCTGTCGTACATGGACCTGAACCGGTTGAAGACCCACCTCAACAGCCTGTTCCCCAACACCACGCTCAAGCGCTATGCGCTGGTGATCGGCGCCTCGGCCAACCTGTCGCTGACCACCCTGATCGCCAAGAGCCCGTGCCTGTCGGACGACTTCCTGACGCTGATCGTGGCGTTCATCAAGCGTTGCTTCGCCAAGACCCCGTACCGTTTCGACGAGACCCTGGACAACTCGATCCTCGACTTCATCATCAACGAAGAATTCGACGAAGACCGCATCGACGACCTGCTCAACGAATTCGAGAACCCGGCGAAGATCCTCGATACCAACTGGTACGCGATCAAGCCGATGTACGAGAAGAAGTACCGCGAGCTGATCAACGACAAAGATAAGTTTGTCTCGATCAACGACATTCGCCTGTCGCGCGATTGCGTGAAGAAGTCGATCAAGTACCTGCGCGAGATCTACCGTCACCGGATCGGCAAGACCAAGGTCATCTCGCTGAATAACCATACTGGCAAGTCTTACTCGGTCTGACACCAGACCGAGGCGCCCCCATCGCGAGCAGGCTCGCTCCCACAATGGAATGCATTTCCTGTGGGAGCGAGCCTGCTCGCGATAAGGCGCTCAAATTCCCGGTTTATTCAGCCTTCCCAACATCCCGAAACAATTAAGCAGCCGTTAGGCTGCTTACTAAACTGTGCCCGTTACGTTTACGTCACCGTTATGCCACCCACGCTTGTGGCATTTCTCTACGGCAATCGGCCATCACGCTACTCCGCTACACACTTTTTGCCGGCCGGCACTCGCACCAACAAGGTGCAACCCGTCAGGCTGCTGCCCTTTCCTGGACCAGGATCCACGGCCGGACCACCACCGCCCACATCTCTGGATCACGCTCAAAAATATCCAGCGCCCGCGTTTCAGACAGCTTGGCGACCTTCTCTTCGGCCAGCCAGGCAGCGACTTTCTCGCCCTGATCCGACGCCACGGCCTCGGCGACCGCGATCAAATCCAGGCCGGCGTCGACCCACAATAGGGCACCCTGGGCGTAGAAGCGCTCCAGCTCTTTCCAGGTAATAGATGCGGTTTCACCAAGCAGCTTGGCATAGAGGGTGCTAGGTTCTTGATTCATGGGACTGTCCGGAAAAGAAATCGGCGCGAATGATAACGTCGGTGGTCCGGCAGAAAAACCCGGTTGCAAAAGGCCGTACCGAACGAAAAGAGCAGGAACGCCAAGGAATGCTGATGATTGGGGTATAAGCCCTCTGAACGTCCCGCCGCAATTCTGTCTTTTTCTTTCATTTAAGCGACACCCTCAGGTTTTGCCCCCTGGCGCCAGCTTCCCAGGCCAACAACCGGCGCTCTACACTGTACCGGTACAGTTGCCGGGGGCTTTTCCGGAGGGTATCGCCTAGATATCTGTCCCGGTTCTGCTGCTACGGCGTCAGGACTCTAAAAAAATACAACAGTAAGAGTGGAGCACTATGACTAAGGCTACTAAGCAGATTTCCAAACTGTTTGCCGCTATGGTTCTGGCCGGGGTTGCCAGCCATTCGTTCGCAGCTGACACCATCAAGATCGGTATCGCCGGCCCTAAAACCGGTCCAGTAGCCCAGTACGGCGACATGCAGTTCAGTGGCGCGAAAATGGCCATCGAGCAGATCAACGCCAAAGGCGGCGTCGACGGCAAGAAGCTTGAAGCCGTTGAATACGATGACGCTTGCGATCCTAAACAAGCGGTAGCGGTTGCGAACAAGGTCGTCAACGACGGCGTCAAGTTCGTGGTCGGTCACCTGTGCTCCAGCTCCACCCAGCCTGCTTCGGACATCTACGAAGACGAAGGTGTGATCATGATCACCCCGGCTGCCACCAGCCCGGACATCACCAACCGTGGTTACAAAATGGTCTTCCGCACCATCGGTCTGGACAGCGCCCAGGGCCCTGCCGCCGGTAACTACATCGCCGATCACGTGAAGCCGAAAATCGTCGGCGTGCTGCACGACAAGCAGCAGTACGGTGAAGGCATCGCCACCGCCGTCAAATCCACCCTCGAGAAGAAAGGCACCAAGGTTGCCGTGTTCGAAGGCATCAACGCCGGCGACAAGGACTTCTCCGCGATCATCGCCAAGCTCAAGCAAGCCAACGTCGACTTCGTCTACTACGGCGGCTACCACCCGGAGCTGGGTCTGATCCTGCGTCAAGCCCAGGAAAAAGGCCTGAAAGCCAAGTTCATGGGTCCGGAAGGCGTGGGTAACGACTCGATCACCCAGATCGCCAAGGACGCGTCCGAAGGCCTGCTGGTGACCCTGCCGAAATCCTTCGACCAGGATCCGGCCAACGTGGCCCTGGCCGATGCATTCAAGGCCAAGAAAGAAGACCCGAGCGGTCCGTTCGTGTTCCCGGCCTACTCGGCGGTTGAACTGATTGCCCAAGGTATCACCGCAGCCAAGTCCGAAGACCCTGCCAAGGTGGCTGAAGCCATCCACGCCGGCACCTTCAAGACCCCGACCGGCGACCTGAGCTACGACGCCAAGGGCGACCTGAAGGACTTCAAATTCGTGGTTTACGAGTGGCACAACGGCAAACCTAAAACCGAAGTGTCGCCTCAGTAAGGCCCTGCCTGACTGACTGCCAATAAAGCCCACGGCGTGCCGTGGGCTTTGTTTTACGAATGTATTGGGCCGCGCTGGCGTGATCCGCCAGTCTCCCCACCTGAAAATCTCAAAACCGTCATCAGCGGTTCGCTGGCAAAACCCGGATTCGAAGTGGATAAAGATCCACGGGACCGGGCGGGAAAATGACTCCACCAGTGAAATGCGTATCAGGTTTTTAGGAGCGCTGTAATGCCTGACATCTATCACTTCTTCCAACAGCTGGTTAACGGCTTGAACGTTGGCAGCATGTATGCCCTGATCGCCATCGGCTACACGATGGTCTACGGCATCATTGGAATGATCAACTTCGCCCACGGCGAGGTGTACATGATCGGTTCCTACGTGGCGTTCATCGCCATCGCCGGGCTGACCATGATGGGACTCGAAAGCGTCCCGCTGTTGATGACCGTGGCGTTCATCGCCAGCATCGTCGTCACCAGTTCCTACGGTTACAGCATCGAGCGCATTGCCTACCGCCCGTTGCGCGGCAGCAACCGTCTGATCCCGCTGATTTCCGCGATCGGTATGTCGATCTTCCTGCAGAACACGGTTCTGCTGGCGCAAGACTCCAAGGACAAAGCAATCCCCAACCTGATTCCGGGCAACTTCGCCTTCGGCCCGGGTGGCGCACATGAAGTGCTGATTTCCTACATGCAAATCGTGGTGTTCGTGGTGACCCTGATCGCCATGCTCGGCCTCACGCTGTTCATCTCCCGCTCTCGCCTGGGCCGCGCCTGCCGCGCCTGCGCCGAAGACATCAAGATGGCCAACCTGCTGGGCATCAACACCAACAACATCATCGCCCTGACCTTCGTCATCGGTGCTGCGCTGGCGGCCGTCGCGGCCGTGCTGCTGAGCATGCAATACGGCGTGATCAACCCGAACGCCGGTTTCCTCGTCGGCCTCAAGGCCTTCACCGCCGCGGTACTGGGCGGGATCGGCAGCATCCCCGGCGCGATGCTCGGCGGGCTGGTGCTCGGGGTGGCGGAAGCCTTTGGCGCCGATATCTTCGGCGACCAGTACAAGGACGTCGTGGCTTTCGGCTTGTTGGTTCTGGTGCTGTTGTTCCGTCCGACCGGCATTCTGGGCCGTCCGGAGGTTGAGAAAGTATGACTAGGAATCTTAAACAGGCGCTGTTCAGTGCCTTGCTGGTCTGGGCCGTGGCCTATCCGGTACTGGGTCTGAAACTGACCATCGTCGGCATCAACCTGGAAGTGCACAACACCAGCCCGGCCATTCTGGCGACCATCGCCGTCTGCTCGGTGCTGATGTTCCTGCGGGTGCTGTTCAACCAGCAGATCAGCAAGGCGTGGCGCTCGTCGCCAGGCATGCCGCTGATTCCGGCCAAGGCCAGCAACTTCCTGACCCTGCCGACCACCCAACGCTACTTCATCATCGCGCTGATCATCGGTGCGCTGGTGTGGCCGTTCTTCGGCTCCCGTGGCGCGGTGGACATCGCGACGCTGATCCTGATCTACGTGATGCTCGGCCTGGGGCTGAACATCGTGGTCGGTCTGGCCGGTCTGCTCGACCTGGGTTACGTCGGCTTCTACGCCGTCGGCGCCTACAGCTACGCGCTGCTGTCGCACTACTACGGCCTGAGCTTCTGGATCTGCCTGCCGATTGCCGGCCTGATGGCGGCGACGTTCGGCTTCCTGCTCGGCTTCCCGGTGTTGCGTCTGCGCGGCGACTACCTGGCGATCGTGACCCTGGGCTTCGGGGAAATCATCCGCCTGTTCCTGCGTAACCTGACCGACATCACCGGCGGCCCGAACGGCATCAGCAACATCGAGAAACCGACGTTCTTCGGCCTGACCTTCGAACGTAAAGCCGCAGAAGGGATGCAAACCTTCCACGAGTATTTCGGCCTGCAGTACAACTCGATCAACAAGGTGATCTTCCTCTACCTGGTTGCTCTGTTGCTGGCACTGGCGGCGCTGTTCGTGATCAACCGCCTGCTGCGCATGCCGATCGGCCGTGCGTGGGAAGCGCTGCGTGAAGACGAAATTGCCTGCCGTGCGCTGGGCCTCAACCCGACCGTGATCAAGCTCTCGGCGTTTACCCTCGGCGCGGCATTTGCCGGTTTCGCCGGCAGCTTCTTCGCCGCCCGTCAGGGTCTGGTGACGCCGGAGTCGTTCACCTTCATCGAGTCGGCGATCATCCTCGCCATCGTGGTGCTGGGTGGCATGGGCTCGCAGCTGGGCGTGATTCTCGCGGCCGTAGTGATGATCCTGCTGCCGGAAATGATGCGTGAGTTCAGTGAGTACCGCATGTTGATGTTCGGCGCCCTGATGGTGCTGATGATGATCTGGCGACCTCAAGGTCTGCTGCCCATGCAACGTCCTCACATGGAGCTGCGCAAATGAGCCGCGAGATCCTGAAAGTCGAAAATCTGAGCATGCGCTTCGGCGGCCTGCTGGCGGTCAACGGGGTGGCCCTGACCGTGAAGGAAAAACAGGTGGTGGCACTGATCGGGCCGAACGGCGCGGGCAAGACCACCGTGTTCAACTGCCTGACCGGTTTCTACCAGCCATCGGGCGGCAGCATCCTGCTGGACGGCGAGCCGATTCACGGCCTGCCGGGCCACAAGATCGCCCTCAAAGGCGTGGTGCGCACCTTCCAGAACGTGCGGTTGTTCAAGGACATGACGGCGGTCGAGAACCTGTTGATCGCCCAGCACCGTCACCTGAACACCAATTTCCTGTCCGGCCTGTTCAAGACCCCGGCGTTTCGCAAGAGCGAGCGCGAGGCCATGGAGTTCGCCGAGTACTGGCTGGAAAAGGTCAACCTGAAAGAGTTCGCCAACCGCCCTGCCGGCACCCTGGCCTACGGTCAGCAACGTCGCCTGGAAATCGCCCGCTGCATGATGACCCGTCCGCGGATCCTCATGCTCGACGAACCGGCCGCCGGCCTGAACCCGAAGGAAACCGAAGACCTCAAGGCGCTGATCAGCGTGCTGCGTGAAGAGCACAACGTGACCGTGCTGCTGATCGAACACGACATGAAACTGGTCATGAGCATTTCCGACCACATCGTCGTGATCAACCAGGGCACGCCTCTGGCCGACGGCACGCCGGAACAGATCCGCGACAATCCTGAAGTGATCAAAGCCTACCTGGGGGAAGCGTAAATGCTGCAGTTCGAAAACGTTTCCACCTTCTACGGCAAGATCCAGGCCCTGCACAGCGTCAACGTCGAAGTCCGCCAAGGCGAGATCGTGACCCTGATCGGCGCCAACGGTGCCGGCAAGTCCACGCTGCTGATGACGCTCTGCGGTTCGCCGCAGGCCCACAGCGGCAGCATCCGCTACATGGGTGAGGAACTGGTCGGCCAGGACTCGTCGCAGATCATGCGCAAGAGCATCGCCGTGGTACCGGAAGGTCGTCGGGTGTTTGCCCGTCTGACCGTCGAAGAAAACCTGTCCATGGGCGGATTCTTCACCGACAAGGGCGACTATCAGGAACAGATGGACAAGGTCCTCGGACTTTTCCCACGCCTCAAAGAACGCTTCAACCAGCGCGGCGGCACCATGTCCGGCGGCGAACAGCAAATGCTCGCCATCGGCCGTGCGCTGATGAGCAAGCCGAAACTGCTGTTGCTCGACGAACCGTCGCTGGGCCTGGCGCCGATCATCATCCAGCAGATCTTCGACATCATCGAACAGCTGCGCAAGGACGGTGTGACGGTGTTCCTGGTCGAGCAGAACGCCAACCAGGCGCTGAAAATCGCTGACCGTGCGTACGTTCTTGAGAACGGCCGGGTGGTGATGCAAGGCACCGGCGAAGCGCTGCTGACCGACCCGAAAGTGCGCGAGGCATACCTCGGCGGTTGATGGATCGCTTCAAACAAAAAACGGCCTCTGGGCCGTTTTTTTGTGCCCGGCAAAAAAACTTTATTGATCGCTGTAACGCATCGCCGAGTCGTTTCTCTAGTGGGGCAAGCAAGCGCAATCGCTTGTTCAAACCCAAGTTCAAACCGGAGAAACATCATGACTGCTACCACCCGCACCCTGTCCGCCACCGCCCTGGTTCTGGCCCTCGGTTCTGCTCTGAGCATCGCTGCCGTCTCCACCGCCCACGCCGCTGACGACAACATGGAAAAATGCTTCGGCGTGGCCATGAAAGGCAAGAACGATTGCGCCGCAGGCGCGGGCACCACCTGTGCCGGCACCGCGAAAATGGATCATCAGGCCAACGCCTGGAAACTGGTTCCGAAAGGCACCTGCGCCACCACCGAAAGCAAAACCTCGCCGACCGGTTTCGGTCAGCTCGAAGCGTTCAAAGCCAAGTCCTGATCCGGGAGCCGCCCGAGTGTCGATCATGATCACATCCTGCGACCATGCCTTGCGCCGCACTCGGGCAGCCCTCACCGGGCTCCCGTCCCGTGCCGGGCTGGGGCTCAAGAGCGAGCACTTCAGCGAAGTGCTCGATTCACGTCCGGACATCGGTTTCTTCGAAGTCCACGCTGAAAACTACATGGTGGCCGGCGGCCCGTTTCATCATTTTCTGGGCTTGATTCGCGACGCGTATCCGCTGTCGCTGCATGGCGTCGGGCTGTCCATCGGTGCCGAAAACCCGCTGGATGTCCAGCACCTCAAACGCCTGGCGGCGCTGATCGAGCGCTATCAACCCCACTCCTTTTCCGAACACCTGGCCTGGTCGAGCCATGGCCCGGTGTTTCTCAATGACTTGTTGCCCCTGGCGTACGACACGCCGACGCTGAACCGCGTCTGCGACCACATCGATCAGGTGCAAAACACCCTCAAGCGTCCGATGCTGCTGGAAAACCCGGCGACCTATCTGGCGTTCCAGCGCTCGACCATGGACGAAGCGGACTTTATCCGTGAAGTCATCCGGCGCACTGGCTGCGGTCTGTTGCTGGACGTGAACAATGTCTACGTCTCGTGCATCAACCATCAGCGCGATCCCCTGACTTATCTCTACGCACTGCCGCTGCACGCGGTGGGCGAGATTCATCTGGCCGGGTTTGCCGAAGATTCCGACAGCCTCGGTGATCGCTTGCTGATCGACGATCACGGCGCGCCAATCGATCAAGCGGTCTGGTCGTTGTACCGGCAAGCGCTGGAACGCGTCGGCCCGGTGGCAACGTTGATCGAACGGGACAATCAGGTGCCGGCCTTCGACGTGCTGTTGGCGGAAGCGCAGCAGGCCGATGAGCTGTTGCACTGCGCGGGAGGTCGGCCGTGAGCACTCAAGCTGCGTTCAGCGCGGCGTTGCTCGATATCGACCTGCCCTGCCCCGACGGTTTGTGCAGTGCCAACGGCGCCGATCCGGCCAGCCGTTTCGCGGTGTACCGCAACAATGTTCAGAGCTCGTTGATCAACGCATTGGCCGACAGTTATCCCGTGGTGATGCAGTTGGTGGGTGACGAATTCTTCCGGGCGATGGCCGGAATTTTCGTGCAAAGCCATCCGCCACACAGTCCGTTGATGAGTGACTTCGGCAATGAACTGGCGGACTTCATCAGCGGCTTCGAACCTGCCACGAGCGTCCCCTATCTGGCCGATGTCGCGCGACTGGAACGCTTGCGCACGTTGGCCTATCACGCTGCCGATGCGTTGCCCCTGAGTCAGGACCGGATCGCTGCTGTGTTTGCAGATGCCGATGCGCTGAATGAACTGCGCATCGGCCTGCACCCTTCGCTGCATCTGCTCGATTCAAGCTTCGCCGTAGTGGACATCTGGGCCGCGCATCAGCACGACGCGACGCTGGCTGGGATCAATCTGCATCACGCCCAACACGCGTTGATCCTGCGCAATGGACTGGAAGTCGAGGTGTTCGCCGTGGATCGCGGCGCCAGCCAGTTCATTCGCCAGCTCAAGGCCGGCCAGTCACTCACGCAGGCGCTGGAATCCGCAGAGGCCTTCGACCTCAGCCAGACCCTCGCCCTGCTGATCAGTCGCCACGTCATCACTCATTTCCACCCAAAGGTGTCGTCATGAACTGTCTCGTTGCCCGCGCCATCGCGCTGCTGGAAAAAATCCCTCACAGCCTGATCGCTTTCATTGCGCGTTTTTCCATCGCGGCGGTGTTCTGGAAATCCGGGCAGACCAAGGTCGAAGGGCTGGCCGTCGACCTGATCGATGGCACCTTCGAGTTCGGCTGGCCGCGTCTTGCCGACTCGACGATTCCGCTGTTCAAGAGCGAGTACCACGTGCCGCTGCTGTCGCCGGAAATCGCCGCGCATCTGGCCGCGTTCGCCGAACACTTTTTCCCGATCCTGATCCTCATCGGCTTCGCCACGCGCTTTTCGGCGTTGGCATTGCTGGGCATGACCCTGACCATTCAGCTGTTCGTGTACCCGGATGCCTACCCGACCCACGGCACCTGGATGGCGGTGCTGCTGTACCTGATGGCGACCGGGCCGGGCAAACTGTCGATCGATCACCTGATCGCCCGGCACTACAACCGGTCCAGCGCCTCGCCGCTGAGCTTGAACCAGCCGATCAGATAATCCGCCAGCACTTGGGTGCGTTTCGGTAACCCGCCCTGATACGGATGCACCAAGTACATCGGCATGCGCCGGGTCTGAAAATCGCGCAGGAGCCAGCGCAATCGGCCGTCAGCCAATTCCGTCTGCAACAGATAGGAAGGCAAGCGAGCGATCCCGGCGCCGGCCAGTGCGGCTTTCTTCAACAGGTTGTAGTGATTGCTGGCGAACGGTCCCGACACCCGCACCCGCAGCAGTTCGTGCTGTTGGTGATAGAGCCATTCCTCGCGGCCGCTGTAATGACTGTTGAGCAGGCAACGGTGCTCGGCCAGCGCCTGCGGCGTCAGCGGTTCGCCAAAGCGCTCCAGATATTCAGGGCTGGCACAGGTCATTTCCTGCCAGGCCAGCAGCGGCTTGGCCACCAGTCGCTCGTCATTGGCCACTTCAGTGCGGATCGCCAGATCGAAGCCGTCGCGGGACAGGTCGCGGTAGCTGTTGTTCAGCTCCAGTTCGATCTGCACTTCGGGGTATTTCCGGGAAAATTCCAGCAGCAGTCCATCGAAGAACGTTTCCCCCAGCGACACCGGAACCGTCATACGCACCGGGCCGGCCATGTCGTCCTTCAATCGCGCCAATGCCTGACGCGCTCTTTCAACCTGGACTACAAGCGCCTGAGCCTGTGGCAACAACGCCGCACCGGCCGCCGTCAGGCTCAACCGACGCGTCGTGCGTTGCAGCAACACCATGGAAAACCGTGCCTCCAGCTGGCTGATGCGCTTGGACAACTGCCCCTTGCTGCAGCCCAATTGTTGCGCCGCCAGGGTAAAACTGCCGGCTTCGATCAAGACCGCGAACGCCGCCAAATCATCCATCTCGCTCATGGATTGTTTCCATTTGAAAACCAAAGGTTGCCCATTAGTGCGCTTATCCGCAGAAAAAACCACTCTAGACTGAAACCTCGTTCAATCACTTGAGGCAATCACGATGAAAATTCTGTTGATCGGCGCGGGCGGCACCATCGGTTCGGCCGTGGACAAAGAGCTGTCGCAGCGTCATGAAGTCATTCGTATCGGTCGCAGCAGCGGCGATTTCCAGGTGGATATCAGCGACAGCGCATCGATCCGCAAGCTGTTCGAACAGACCGGCAAGTTCGACGCGCTGGTCTGCGCCGCCGGCAACGTGACCTTCGCCCCACTGGGTGAAATGACCGAAGACAGCTTCGCCCTCGGCCTGAAAGACAAGTTGATGGGCCAGGTCAATCTGCTGCTGATCGGCCGCGAATTCGCCAACGACGGCGCGTCGTTCACCTTCACCACCGGCGTGCTCAGCCACGATCCGATCCGCAGCGGCGCCTCGGCTGCACTGGTCAACGGCGCGCTCGACAGCTTCGTTCGAGCCGCCGCCATCGAGCTGCCACGCGGCCTGCGCGTGAACTCGATCAGCCCGACCGTGCTGGTCGAAGCCATGGGCAGCTACGCCCCGTACTTCCGTGGCTACAAGCCGGTTCCTGCGGCGGATGTGGCATTGGCCTACGCCAAAAGTGTCGAAGGCTTGCAGACAGGTCAGACATTTCACGTGGGCTAAACCCTTGTGATGAACGGTCAGCCTGCGTAACGTGGCGACACTTGTCTGGAGAGCCAAAGATGCGTGTTGCCCGTTCCCTGATCGTTGTTGCCCTGCTCCCGTTGTTTGCCGCGTGCCAGTTGTTCGATGGCGCGCGGGAAAGCGCCTCCCACGTCGGCCAGACGCGGATGCAGGGGCAACTGACCGCTGCCGACGGCAAACTGGTGTTCCAGGCCTGCGGCGAGCAGCGTCAATACGTGGTCAACGACATCGGCGGCACCAGCGTCCTGCAAGAGGCCGCCACCCTGGCCGATCAGCAGGGCAAGCTGTTCGCCGACGTGCGCGGGAAGATCGCCGGCGACCGCCTCGACCTGACCCAGCTTTATCGCGTCGAACGCTCCGGCACCGCCTGCGACGACCCCAACTTCAAACAGCTGATCCTGCGCGCCGCCGGCCATGGCCCGGAATGGAACGTCAAGGTCAGCGGCAAGGGTCTGGTCATCGACCGCGAAGGCCAGCCACCGCTCGCCGTGCCCTATGTCGAAGAGCAACTGGGCGACGGTCGTTTCAATCTCAGCAGCGAAGCCAACAACCAGCGCATCGAGCTGTGGGTGGCGCCGCAGCGCTGTGTCGACAGCAGCACCGGCAGCGTGCAGCACATGAGCGCCGAGCTGCGTATCGACGGCAAGGTGCAGCGCGGTTGCGGGTATTTCGGCGGTTCGCGTAACGACTGATCGTTTTACCCTCACGGGATCCGGCCGATGCGGCTTATAATCGCCGCCTTCAAACGCCCTGGCGCAGTTGTGCGCCCCGCGAACCGGATCCTGTCATGTTACGAATCACCGAACTCAAGCTGCCGATCGACCATCCCGACGAAGACCTGCGCGCTGCCATCGTGCAACGCCTGGGCATTGCCAGCGATGACCTGCTCGATTTCACCTTGTTCAAGCGCAGCTACGATGCGCGCAAAAAGTCCTCCGAACTGTGCTTCATCTACACCATCGACCTCGAAGTGCGCGACGAGGCCAAAGTGCTGGGCAAGTTCGCCGACGACCGTAACGTCAACGTGGCGCCGGATGTCAGCTACAAATTCGTCGGCCAGGCGCCCAGCGACCTGAGCCAGCGCCCGATCGTGGTCGGTTTCGGCCCGTGCGGGATCTTCGCCGGCCTGTTGCTGGCACAGATGGGCTTCAAGCCGATCATCCTCGAGCGCGGCACCGAAGTGCGCCAGCGCACCAAGGACACCTGGGGCCTGTGGCGCAAAAGCGTGCTCAACCCTGAGTCCAACGTGCAGTTCGGCGAAGGCGGCGCGGGCACGTTCTCCGACGGCAAGCTGTACAGCCAGATCAAGGACCCGAAATTCCTCGGCCGCAAGGTGCTGCACGAATTCGTGAAGGCCGGCGCGCCGGAAGAAATCCTCTACGTCAGCAAACCGCACATCGGTACGTTCCGTCTGACCGGCATGGTCGAGACCATGCGTGAAGAGATCCGTGCACTGGGCGGTGAAGTACGCTTCCAGGAGCGCGTCACCGACGTGCTGATCGAAGACGGTCAACTGGTCGGCGTCGAGCTGGCCAGCGGCGAAACCCTGCATTCCAAACACGTGGTCCTGGCCCTCGGCCACAGTGCCCGCGACACCTTCCGCATGCTCCACAGCCGTGGCGTGTTCATGGAAGCCAAGCCGTTCTCGGTGGGCTTCCGGATCGAGCACCCGCAATCGCTGATCGACCGTGCGCGTCTGGGCAAGTACGCCGGCCACCCCAAGTTGGGAGCCGCCGACTACAAACTGGTGCACCACGCCAAGAACGGCCGTTCGGTCTACAGCTTCTGCATGTGCCCGGGCGGCACCGTGGTGGCGGCGACCTCCGAGCCGAACCGCGTGGTCACCAACGGCATGAGCCAGTACTCGCGTAACGAGCGCAACGCCAACTCCGGCATCGTCGTCGGCATCACCCCGGAAGTCGATTATCCGGGCGGCCCGCTGGCGGGGATCGAGTTGCAGGAACGTCTGGAGTCCCACGCCTTCATCCTCGGCGGCAGCGACTACAAGGCGCCGGCGCAACTGGTCGGCGACTTCATCAACGACATTCCTTCGACCGAACTGGGCGAAGTCGAGCCGTCGTACAAACCGGGCGTGGCACTGGGCGATCTGGCCCTGGCCTTGCCGGACTTCGCCATCGAAGCGATCCGCGAAGCACTGCCGGCGTTCGAGAAGCAGATTCGCGGTTATTCGCTGCACGATGCGGTGCTGACCGGCATCGAGACCCGCACCTCTTCGCCGCTGCGCATCACGCGTAACGAGACGCTGCAGAGCATGAACGTCAAAGGTCTGTTCCCGGCCGGTGAAGGCGCGGGTTATGCGGGCGGGATTCTGTCGGCGGGTGTCGATGGTATTCGCATCGCAGAAGCCGTGGCGCGTGACATTCTCGGTCTAGAGGCCTGACACCGCAAAATTGTGGGAGCGGGCTTGCTCGCGAATGCGGTGTTACATTCAACAATTATGTTGACTGATCCAAAGCATTCGCGAGCAAGCCCGCTCCCACATTAGGTTCCGGGTGTATCAAATATTGGCGCGTAGAACCGAGGCCGGCAGCGCCTTACCCTGCTCGGCACTCGCCGCTACGGCCGCTATCAATCCATCCAGCTCATAGCCCTGCGCCTTGAGCCACGCCTGATCGTAATACGTGTCCGCGTAGCGCTCGCCGCCATCGCACAGGATCGCCACGATCGAGCCCGACTCCCCCGCCACTTTCATCTGCTGGGCCGCCATCAGCGCGCCGATCAGGTTGGTCCCGCTCGAACCGCCCACATGGCGGCCCAGACGCTGCGCCAGGTAATGCATGGCCGCCAGCGACATGGCATCCGGCACCTTGACCATCGCATCGATCACCTTGGGCAGGAAAGACGCCTCCACCCGCGGCCGGCCGATGCCTTCGATGCGTGAACCGTGGTCCAGACGCAAACTCGCGTCGCCGGTCTGGTAAAAGTCGAAGAACACCGAACGCTCGGCATCGGCACACAGCACGCGGGTGCAGTGCTGGCGATAGCGCACGTAACGACCGAGGGTCGCGGTGGTGCCGCCGGTGCCGGGGCTGGAAATCAGCCAGGCCGGGCACGGGTGCTGCTCGTAACGCATCTGCTGGAAGATCGACTCGGCGATGTTGTTGTTCGCCCGCCAGTCGGTGGCGCGCTCGGCGTAGGTGAACTGGTCGATGAAGTGACCGTCGAGCTCGCGGGCCAGGCGTTCGGACTCGGCGTAAATCTGGGTCGGATCGTCCACCAGATGACTCTGGCCACCGTAGAACGCGATCTGCGCGATCTTCTCCTTGGAAGTGGTCGCCGGCATCACCGCAATGAACGGCAGCCCGAGCATCCGCGCAAAATACGCTTCGGAAATCGCCGTCGATCCGCTGGACGCCTCGATCACCGGCGCGCCGGGTTTGAGCCAGCCGTTACACAACGCATAGAGAAACAGCGAACGGGCGAGCCGATGCTTGAGGCTGCCGGTCGGATGGCTGGACTCATCCTTGAAGTACAACTCGATGCCCGGGAACCCCGGCAGCGGCAAGGGGATCAGGTGGGTGTCGGCGCTGCGCTGGAAGTCCGCTTCGATGATCCGGATGGCTTCGCGGGCCCACTGTCGGTTGTCGCTCATGGCTGTCGTTCTCGTTGAATCGGGCAGAAGTGCCTTCACAGGCTCAGCCCTCAAGCTTAGGAAAAAACCTGCGGCACCGACAGATACAGCTGAGCTTCAATCCCTCGGGCAACTGCTAGGCTCTGCTGCATGTCGGCTTGGCGCTCTGTAACCGCATATAACAAAAAAGAATATAACTTTTGTTTTAACAACTAACGGTACGGGTTAGGGTGTGCCACCTTTTGACTTTATCGATGGAGAGCGACCTTGCCTCTGCGTAGCACTTTCACGCGTTTCTTTCAGTTGGAAGCTGCCAGCGGTCTGTTACTGATCGCCGCGGCCATCCTGGCTCTAATCATCAACAACTCGCCGCTGTCGTGGTTGTACAGCGGCCTGCTCGATACCCCGGTGGTGGCGCAGATCGGCGCGTTGAAGATCGCCAAGCCACTGCTGCTGTGGATCAACGACGGCCTGATGGCGCTGTTTTTCCTGCTGATCGGCCTGGAAGTGAAGCGCGAAGTGCTCGACGGCCAGTTGTCGAAACCGTCGCAGATCGTCCTGCCCGGTGCGGCGGCCATCGGCGGCATGCTGGTGCCGGCGCTGATCTACTGGTTCCTCAATCGTGACAACCCCGCCGCCCTCGACGGCTGGGCGATTCCGACCGCCACCGACATCGCCTTCGCCCTCGGCGTACTGGCCTTGCTCGGCAAGCGCGTACCGGTGTCGCTGAAGCTGTTCCTGATGACATTGGCGATCATCGATGACCTCGGTGCCATCGTGATTATCGCGATCTTCTATTCCGGCGAGCTCTCGACCCTGTCGCTGGGCCTCGCGGCGGCGTGCATCGCGGCGCTGGTGGCGATGAACCGGCTCGGCGTGGTCAAGCTCGGGCCGTACATGATCATTGGTCTGATCCTCTGGGTCTGCGTGCTCAAGAGCGGCGTCCACGCGACGCTGGCCGGCGTGACCCTGGCGTTCTGCATCCCGCTTCGCACCAAAAACGCCGAGCCTTCGCCACTGCTGGCCCTCGAACACGCGCTGCACCCGTGGGTCGCCTACGGCATTCTGCCGCTGTTCGCCTTCGCCAACGCCGGCCTGTCGTTGACCGGCGTGACCGCCGAAAGCTTCACCCACCACGTACCGATGGGCATCGCCGTCGGCCTGCTGCTGGGCAAGACCATCGGCGTGTTCGGCCTGACCTGGCTCGCCGTCAAGACCGGCATCGCCGCCCTGCCCCAAGGCGCCAATTGGGGCCAGGTGCTGGGCGTGGCGATCCTCTGCGGGATCGGTTTCACCATGAGCCTGTTTGTCGGCTCCCTCGCCTTCGTGCCGGGCGCCAGTGAATACGCCGGGATGGACCGGATGGGCATTCTCACAGGTTCAGTGTTTGCGGCATTGATCGGTTATGCAGTGACATTGGCGGCGAGCAGAAAAGGATCCACACAAGGAAGTTAACACGCTCATTACGCGCCTCTCACTGGAAGGCCCAAGACTCAATGAAAGATTCACACACATGATTGGGCTCCAGAACCCTGCAAAGCATTGATAGTCTCCCGTTGGCGCTGCTCGCAGCGCTTAACCTGGGCCTTTCAAGTGTGCTATATCTCCTGTTGACAGCAGCGTCACCTCAGAATGTTTTTTCGGAGCCTTCCATGTCACGCAAAGCAGAAAAGCGCCCAATGACGGACAGTCAGATTGCCGTGCAGGAGTCTTATATTCCGGACATTGCCCTGAAAGCGTTCAACAACGCCTACAAAATGGCGCTTGCCAATGGGGCTGCTGTGCTTGTCGCCAAAGATGGTCAATTGTTTGAAGTTACAGAAAAATCTTCGGTTGCACTGCGCTCGATCGGCACCTATGGAAACCTGAAAAGCGGGACTCGCCTGCAAATCAGCAAACTGCCTAAACAGGTCGTTTCTTGAGCACACCGAGGGTACGTATATTCGCCGGACCAAATGGCTCAGGAAAAAGCACCTTTAATCGGCTGGTTCCTGCGCATCTATTGGGAAATTACATAAACCCGGATGATATAGAGCGTGCAATCAAAGACACTGGTTATTTTGATTTCACCACCTATCGCATCGAATCTCACAAAAATGACATTTTCGATTTTTTCCGCAACCACGCCCTGCTGAAAAAAGCTCCAGAGTCATTGGCAAAAATGGATTCGATTACGATTGAAGGTGACAGGCTCAGCTTCTCGGATACTCAGATCGACTCCTATGTAGCCTCCGCTCTTTCCGACTTCATACGGCGCTCTCTGATCAAAGAGAAAATCAGTTTTACGTTCGAAACCGTCATGTCCTCATCAGATAAAGTCGATTTGCTCTACGAAGCCCAGAGATCCGGGTACAGGGTTTACGTCTATTACGTTGCAACAGCCGACCCGGAAATCAATGTCGCCAGGGTTGCCTATCGCGTATCACAGGGTGGGCACAACGTTCCTCCTGAAAAGATACGAAAGCGTTATTGGAGGTCTCTGGCGCTCCTATCGGATGCAATCCTCACCTCGAACAGAGCCTATATCTTTGATAACTCCGACGAAGGTAGCGAAGGACTGACACAGGTTGCAGAGATCACAGACGGGGAGCTGATTGAAATCAAATCTGACGTACAGCCACCTTGGTTTAAAGAGTTCCTGCTCGATAAACTGATCTAGATCACAAGCCTACGACTTCTCTTAATGTCGGCCTTTATTCACGTCGAACAATCACCCACGCCTTTAAAGATACGTCCTACCCAATCGCATTCGTCTATCGCGATCACTGGTGAACACCAAACAAAAACCCCGACCAGTCACCTGATCGGGGTTTTCTTTTACCGCTTGTTCGCGATTAGTGCGAAACGCGGCTGGTGCCGCCAACAGTCGAAATCCGTACCCGCTCACCCACGCGGAATACTTCATTCTCCTGCACTTGCTGCACATAGGCACGCATGCTGCCGTCGTCTTCGCGCACGGTGATTTCAACGCCTTGAGTGCGGGTCAGGCCTTCTTCAGTGGCCGAACCGATCAGGCCGCCGGCCACGGCACCGATAACGGCTGCAACGATGCTGCCTTTGCCGCCGCCGATGGCGCTGCCGCCGACACCGCCCACCGCTGCACCGGCGAGGCCGCCGATCGGGGTCTTGGTGCCTTCGATTTTCACCGGACGCAGGGATTCGATGGTGCCCATGCGAATCGTCTGCACGCGACGCGCTTCGTCACGGGAGTAGGAGTCACCGGTCAGGCTCGACTGGCAGCCGGTCAGCAACATCGCCATCGTGGAAAAGGAAGCAACCAGCAGAACAGACTTACGCATAGCATCAACTCCAAAGGACAGGTATTCATTAAACTCCGCAGCTTGACGCCTGTCACGGCGTCGCCCGGATAAAGTTGCTTTCATTCAGGCCCGGTACAGGCACCCGCGAACTCACCCAACAGTAGCGCCAAAATCCGTTTCCTGCGCCGCCGACCCAAGGATTTCCATGGATTACTTCATCATTGTCGTCACCACCGCCGCCGGTCTGTACTTCCACTGGTGGCTGTATGTGCGGATCAAACGCTGGATGGATCGCGACCTGGCCCTGTCACTGGCCGGCAAGGATGAAGGCAAACGCGCCTTCATGCTCGAACGGCTGAAGCAGGCTCAGGCGCAGAAGATCAAGCGCCGGGACCTGCCGAAGTGGCTTGAGGCCGCTGCGGCAGGCTATCCCGCTCGGTAGACTGCTCAGGGTGCCAGACGTTCAAGAATCCAGTCGGCGCCCTGCACACGGTAGTTGAGGCGATCGTGCAGACGGCTCGCGCGGCCCTGCCAGAACTCGATGCGCTCAGGGAGCAAACGGTAGCCTCCCCAGTGTTCCGGACAATCGGGCTGAGTGTCGGTGAAGCGCTGTTCGGTGGCCTTGAGCAAGTCTTCCAGTTCACCCCGGCCGTTGATCACCCGGCTCTGCGGGGAGGCCCAAGCGCCGAGACGGCTGCCCAGCGGTCGCACCTGATAGTAAGCGTCGGACTCTTCAGGCGTGACCTTCACCACCCGCCCTTCGATCCGTACCTGGCGCTCCAGGGTCGGCCAGAAGAACGTCATGGCAGCGAACGGGTTCGCCGCCAGATGCTGGCCCTTGGCGCTTTCGTAGTTGGTGAAGAAGGTGAAGCCCTGCTCGTCCAGCCCCTTGAGCAGCAGAATGCGGCAATGCGGACGGCCGTCCGCATCCACCGTGGCCAGGGTCATCGCGTTGGCTTCCACCGGCGCCTGTTCGGTTTTCACCGCTTCGGCAAACCACTGGTGAAACAACGCAAAGGGCTCAGCCGGGGCTTGCGCCTCGGTCAGGCCGTCCCGGGTGTAATCACGACGCATATCTGCCAGAGACTGGGTCACGGCGCATTCCTTTTCGTTAGCGGATCACTTTTTAGTGGTATCGGTCGCAGCGACTTTCTTGTCGGTTGCAGCGGCTTTGGCGGGCGCGGTCTTTTTCGCCGGAGCCTTGGCCGGGGCCTTCTTCGCTGGAGCCTTGGCAGCAGCTTTCTTGGCCGGAGCCTTTTTGGTGGCCGGTACAGCGGCTTTCTTCGCAGCCGGTGCCGGGGTCACCGGTTTGGCGGCAGGCTTGACGTCCTGAGCAGCGACCATGGTCACTGGCTTCGGTGCTGGCATGTTGTATTTGCTCAGCAGTGCGACCATGGTGTTTTGCGGCGTCACCAGCAGTTCGACACGACGGTTCAGGGCACGGCCTTCAACGCTGTCGTTGGCAGCACGCGGGGCTTCGGAACCCATGCCGCGCAGCATCAGACGATCACGCTGCAGACCGCTGAGGCGGAAGATCGCCGCCACGGCTTGGGCGCGTTCCTGGCTCAACTTGACGTTGGCCGGAGCGGCGCCGGTGGTGTCACTGTGACCGAGCACCAGCACGGCGGTTTTCGGGTCGGCTTCGAGGATTTTCGCCACGCGGGTGAACGGGCCGAGGGTCACTGGCAGCAGCATCGCCGGGCGGTCCGGGTTGAACGAGCCTTCCACCGGCGCGGTCACGACCAGCACGTTTTCACGGCGCTCGAGTTGCAGGTTGCTGTCCTTGATCGCGGTGCGCAGGCGCGGCTCGTAGTCATCCAGCCAGGTTTGAGTCACTTTTGGATCGGGCATCGGCACGACTTTGGCCGTGTCCTGCTCCTTGCCGCCAAACGGCCACCACCATTTGCCACCCTTGTCGGCCTCAGCCTTGGCGACTTCGACCGGCTTGGCTTCGGGTTTGGCTTCAGCCTTCACCTCAGCCTTGGCCGCCGAGTCGTCGGAGCCAAACGGCCAGTACCACGGACTGCTGCTCTCGGCCTTGGCAACCGGCGCGGTGGCGGCCGGTTTCAACGGGGCAGGCGCCGGAGCCGGCTCCTTGGCTGCGACTTTGTCGGAAGAACCGAACGGCCACCAGCTGCCGCCATCGGCGTCGTTCTTCGGAGTCTGTGCACAACCGGTGATTGCGAAACACAGGGCCAGGGCGAGAGTTTGTTTGGACGACATTGGAAACCCACAAAAAGAAGTAGTGAACAATCAGAGGACTTTCGCCCGGATAAACAGACGCTTTGAAACGAAATTCGCCATGAGGTTCCGGCCCTGGAGCCTCGTGCGATGCTTTACAGACAAGTGGCTAGTACCCGCGCCAGCTTCTGCGCGCGCGGATCCATCAAGACGTACGGCCCCAGGGTATTTGTCACAAATCCGAAGGCCACATCGTGCTCCGGATCAGCAAAACCGATGGAACCGCCCGCACCCGGATGGCCGAATGCACGCGGGCCGAGGCCGTAAGTGGCGTTTGGCACGTCGGGTTGATCGAGCATGCAACCGAGACCGAAACGGGTGCGGGTCAGCAAGGTCTTGTCCTCGCCGAGGCTGTGTTCGCGGGTCAGTTCTTCGAGCATTTCGCTTTCCAGCAGGCTGCCGTCGAGCAGACCGGCGTAAAACCCGGCCAGGCTGCGTGCATTGCCGTGGCCGTTGGCTGCCGGTTGCTGCATGCGGCGCCACTCCGGCTTGTTGGTGCTGGTGAGCACCGACGGGGGATTGGTGAAGGCCCGGGTGGTCATGGCCGTCGGCTCGCGCATGGTCACTTGCAGCAGGCGCTGGGAAGCGGCGTCGCCGGTGTTGCCCTTGCCCCGGGCGATGTGCGCCACGCGATGGAATTCCTCGTCGGCCAGACCGACATGGAAATCCAGCCCCAGCGGTTTGGCGACCCGCGCCACAATCGATTCCCCCGGCCCGCGACCGTCGGCACGCCGCAGCAATTCGCCAATCAGCCAGCCGTAGGTGATCGCGGCATAGCCATGACCGGTGCCCGGCGTCCACCACGGTGCTTCGGCGGCGAGAGCGTCGACCATGGTTTGCCAGTCATACAGCGCTTCCGGCGCCAGCAATTCGCGCAGGGCCGGCAGACCGGCCTGATGGCAAAGCAGTTGGCGCAGGGTTACGGATTCCTTGCCGGCGGCGGCGAATCCCGGCCAGTAACGGGCGACCGGCGCATCGAGCTGCAATTTGCCTTCGGCAACCAGTTGCAGCGCGGTGACGGCGGTGAAGGTCTTGGTGCAGGAGAACAGGTTGGCGATGGTGTCGCTGTGCCAGGCCTCGGCGCCGTCCTTGTCGGCGGTGCCGGACCAGAGGTCGAGGACGGTTTCCCCGCCGACCCGGATGCACAACGCGGCGCCGCGTTCCTGGGGATCGTCGAACAGTGCGGCGAAGGCTTCGCGCACCGCTTCGAATTGAAGCTCGTAATGTCCCTGAATCTGCACCCGCAACTCCCCCGCGAAAACGCTCTACAAAGTGGCCCGCATTGTTCCAGCCCGTGAGGGTTTTGGGAACCGCTGCGGGCCGGGCGGTCTTCAGGTTTCGTAACGATCAGTGACCGTTGCCCGAATGCCCGCCGGTGTGGCCAGCCCCCTGCCCCGGGCCTTTGCCGGCGTCTGCCTTGCGGCCGCCTTCGGCTTCGTGGCCGGTCTTGTCCGCTGCGGCAGCCGCTTTCTGCGCCTCTTTGTTCAACTGATCGACGGTCGCCAGGTTGCTCTTGCGCACGGCTTCGACAAAACCCTGGAACGGCAGATCGGTGACACCGACCAGACCAAAGTGACCGTTCTCGCCATCGAGCAGGCGCCCGGTCACCGGTTGGTCCAGATACTGGAACCAGTGCACGCCGACAATCGACGGCTCGCTCAGCGCCTGCTTGAGGAAGTTGGCATAGGCCGGGCCGCGGTCTTCTTCCTTGCTCAACGGAGTCACGCCGCCCCAGAACGGGCCACGGTCGGTGGAGCCGAAGTTGAATTCGGTGATCAGCACCGGTTTGTCGAGGTTGCGCAGCGCGGCGAAGTCATAACCGTCCTGCGGTTGCAGGGTGTACATGTTGAAGCTCAGCACGTCGCAATACTGGGCGCAGGACGCCACGGCTTCCGGGGTGCTGGTGGCGAAACGGCCACCAAGCAGCAACTGGTTCGGCGCGTGCCATTTCAGCGAGTCGGAAATGGTCTTGAAGTAGGTGTCGGCGAACACCTTCTGGAAGTATTTGAAGTCGGCCTCGATTTCCGGATGCTCCGGATTCGGCAGCGGCGCCTCGAAACCCGGGTCTTCCATCAATTCCCACGCCGGCAGATCAATGCCCCAGGCCTTCGACAGCCCCGCCTGATTGCGGTACTTGTCGCGCAACTGCTTGAGGAACGCGCGTTTGGCCGGAACGTCGGTGGTCATTTTCAAGGTGCCGTAGGCCAGCGCGTAACGGGATTTCGGATCATCACCAGGCCCGGCCCAGGCCAGCTCGTTGTCGGCGAAGTAGCCGATCAGCCACGGATCATCGCGATGATCGCGGGCGGCAATCGCCACGGCGCGCTCGGTGGCCATGGCGAAGCGCGGATCGAACGGGTCAGGCATGCCGCCCCACCAATCGGTGCCGGTGCTGATGCTGGCGTAATCGCCGACGATCGACAGCGGCAAGGTGTACGGCATGCGCTCGGCGTTACCGAGGACGGGGGCGCTCCAGTTACCGACCGTGTTGAAGCCCCAGGCTTGCAGGCGATCAAGGGTGTGGCTGGCCCACTTTTGCTCGTCGACCGTGTTCGTGCACGGCGTCGCAACGCTTTGCCCGCTGGTGGCTGCCGACTCGGCGACCCCGGCTTTCGGCTGTTCGGAGGCGGCTACCGGTGCACTGGCGTTGGTCGCGGCTTCTTCTGCGGCGCCAGCCTTGGCGGCTTCGGCCACTCCGGCCTTGTTGCCGCTGTCCGGAATGCATGGCTCGCCATACAGACGCTGAAGGTTGGCGCCGTAGAAGTCGTACCAGCGACCGAAGTTGTAGCCACGACCCTGATCGACACCGTTGCCGCCACGGTTGTCGCCTTCGCCGAAATGGCTGGCCAGCGGCTCTCCCGGTTTTGGCAGGAATTCGAACATGTACTCGCGGCCGGCCACGTAGGTCTGGTTGACCTCCGGGCTGACGGTGTTCACACCAAGGGAATAAAACGGATGGCCCTCGGGCGTCACCAGATACCAGCGGCCGTCACGTTTTTCGGTGCGGAAGAAACCGCTGGCCTTGAACGCCGGGCCTTTGCTCCAGCCACCGAACTTGTCCAGCGAGGACTTTTCGCGCTCGGCCAGCCAGGTGTTCAGTTGTTGCTGTTCTTTGGCGGCGGCGGATTTCAGTTGTTCGTCATTGGCGACTTTTTCCGGCCACTTGCCGCGAGTCGACTGGCCATAGGCATCCACCAGATTGCCGTAGGCGGATTTGATCACCTCGCCTTCGTCCTGCACGCCAAAGCGCTCGAGCAACAGACTTTGCGCGGCTTTCGGCTGATCCATCGACAGGCTGACCGACACCACCTGGCTGCGATCCAGCTCACCGCTGCTGCTCGCCAGCAGGATGCGCTGCCCGTCGATCGTCATCGGCATACCCGGCCCGGCTTTCATGCCCTGGCTGAGTGGCGAGGTCGCGGTCAACGGCACGAGCAAGGTCTGCGCCGGGCCGGCCGGCAGGTCGACGCGGCTGACCAGGGTCTTGCCGTCGTTGCTCTGGATTTGTACGTAGACGGTCACGGCCCAGTTCATCGCGCTCTGGATACGCAGGCTCATCATGCCGGACTGCGACCAGTCCCAGGCACCGGTCTGCGGGGACAGACGCAAGGTCGGGCGGGCCGTCGGGTTGAACGTCACCCGGCGCAGCACTTCGCCTTCGGGGGTCTGCTCGGCGTTGGCTTGCGGCAGGTCGGCGTTTTCGGTCGCCACTTTCACCACATCGGCGGGGCGGACAAAGTTGAACAAGGTCTGCTGGCCGGCAGGTGCCGCCAGCAAGGGGCCAGCGAAAACCAGGGCAAAAATGGCAGGCAACGAACGACGAATCATGAGAACGGATTTCTCCCTAACGACCCACGAGGGCCAATGGAAAAGCGATAGCAGAGAGATAGACAGCGCGGCGGGCAAAACTGCCCACCGATGTCTCAGGATATTTCACGACGGAAAGGAGGCAACGCATTGAGGATCGCCTTGCCGTAGCGCTGGGTGACCAGCCGCCGATCCAGCAAGGTGATGGTGCCGCGGTCTTCTTCGGTGCGCAGCAGACGGCCACAGGCCTGGACCAGCTTCAGCGAGGCATCGGGCACCGAGATTTCCATGAACGGATTGCCGCCCCGGGCCTCGATCCATTCCGACAGTGCGGCTTCGACCGGATCGTCCGGCACCGAGAACGGGATCTTGGCGATCACCACGTGCTCGCAGTAGGCGCCCGGCAAGTCCACGCCTTCAGCAAAACTGGCGAGGCCGAACAGCACGCTGGAATCGCCGCCATCGACCCGCGCCTTGTGCTTGTTCAGGGTTTCCTGTTTCGACAGGTTGCCTTGAATGAACACTTGTTTGCGCCAGTCGCGGTCGAGGCCGTCGAACACGTCCTGCATCTGTTTGCGTGACGAAAACAGCACCAGACTGCCGCGCGAGCCTTCGACCAGTTCCGGCAGGTCGCGGATGATCGCGGCGGTGTGGGCGGCGGCATCGCGCGGGTCGGCCTTCAGGTCCGGCACCCGCAACACACCGGCATCGGCGTGATGGAACGGGCTCGGCACCACAGCGGTGACGGCTTTTTTCGGCAGGCCGGCACGCATGCGGAAACGGTCGAACGTGCCGAGGGCGGTCAAGGTCGCCGAAGTCACCAGACAGCCGTAGGCCACGTTCCACAGGCTGCGGCGCAGGGTTTCGGCGGCGAGGATCGGGCTGGCGTTGACCTCGATGTCGAACAGCGAACCGCTTTCGGCCAGGGTCAGCCAGCGGGCCATCGGCGGGTTGTCTTCCGGGTCTTCGGCGGTGAACGCGGTCCACAGCTCCCAGTTGCCGGAAGCACGGGACAACAGGCTGCCGAACAGTGGATACCATTCTTCGGCCTGGTTGCTGGCGATGCCGATGTTGACCTCGCCGTCCATGCCTTCCTTGAGCAGATCGGTCAGGCGGGTGAACAGGTCATTGAGGCGGGCGAAGCCTTTTTTCAGCTCGATGCCCATCTCACGCATGTGCTCGGGAATCACCCCGCCGATGAAGCGATGACGCGGACGCTCGCGGCCTTCGACGTCTTCACCGGGTTTGAAATCGGCGATCTGTTCGCAGGCGGTGAACATGAACTGCTGCTGGGTCTTGATCTCCCGCGCCAGCTCCGGCACCTGCTCGATCAGCTTGCCGAGATCGCCCGGCAACGGGTGCTGGGCCAGCAGCTTGGTGAGGTTCTTGGCGGTGGTTTCCAGCCAGTCGGCGGTGGAACGCAGGCGCGTGTAGTGAGCAAAGTGGCCGATGGCCTTGTCCGGCAGGTGATGGCCTTCGTCGAACACATAAATGGTGTCGCGCGGATCGGGCAAGACTGCCCCGCCGCCCAGCGCCAGATCGGCCAGCACCATGTCGTGGTTGGTGACGATCACGTCGACCTTGCCCATGCCTTCGCGGGCCTTATAGAAGGCGCACTGGCCGAAGTTCGGGCAATGACGGTTGGTGCACTGGCTATGATCGGTGGTCAGGCGCGCCCAGTCGGCGTCTTCCAGCGCGTTGGGCCAGCTGTCACGGTCGCCGTCCCATTTATTGCCGGCGAGCTTCTCGATCATGCTGGTGAACAGCTTCTGGCTGGCCTCATCGACCTCGATCTTGAAGCCTTCTTCTTCGAACAGCTGCGCGGTGGCGGTCTGCGCATGGCCTTCCTGCAACAGCATGTCGAGCTTGGAAAGGCACATGTAGCGGCCACGGCCCTTGGCCAGGGCGAAGCTGAAGTTCAGCCCGCTGTTGCGCATCAGGTCGGGCAAATCCTTGTAGACGATCTGCTCTTGCAGGGCGACGGTGGCGGTGGCGATCACCAGGCGTTTGCCGGCCAGTTTGGCCGTCGGGATCGCCGCCAGGCTGTAGGCCACGGTCTTGCCGGTACCGGTGCCGGCTTCCACCGCGACAATCGCGGGGTCGCCACTGCGCCGGCCTTCGTCGTCGGTGTCGATATCACCGAGGACTTTGGCGACTTCAGCGATCATCAGGCGCTGGCCGTAACGCGGTTTGAGGCTCTTGGCCTCTAGAAAACGCGAGTAGGCGCCCTGGATCGTGGTTTTGAGTTCAGTGCTGATCATTGAGTGTCGGGCGCAAAAAACGCTGGATAAATTTTCAGTGGTTCGGTTCGGCGGCTATCATACCCCGCGAATCGATCCCGCGCAGAACGGAGTACCCCAATGACACCTTTTAGCCTCGTTTACCCCATCCATGTACTGGCCGCGCTGGTGTGGGTCGGCGGCATGTTTTTCGCCTGGATGGTGCTGCGCCCTGCGGCCATGAAGGCACTGGACGGCCCCGGGCGCCTGACGCTCTGGGTGGAAGTGTTTCAAGGTTTTTTTCGCTGGGTATGGGGGGCGGTGATTCTGCTGCCGGTCACCGGGGTGGGCATGTTGCATCTGCAACACATCGCCTTCGACAACGCGCCGCGTTATGTGCAGGTGATGATGGGGTTGTATGTGGTGATGACCGCGCTGTTCATCCGGATTCAGGCGTTGATGCTGCCGGAATTGCGCTCGGCGGTGCAGGCGAAGGACTGGCAGGCGGGTGCGGCAGTGCTGGGGCGGATTCGCAAGGTGGTGGGGTTTAATCTGCTGGTCGGGGTGGTGCTGGTGGCGGTGGCCGCTGCGCGACCCTCGTTCTGACGAGCGCGTTTTGCCTGATCGTTCCCACGCTCTGCGTGGGAATGCAGCCCGTGACGCTCCGCGTCACTGGACGCAGAGCGTCCCTTGAGGCATTCCCACGCGGAGCGTGGGAACGATCAACGAAGGTGAGAGCAATCGGTTACAAGCGCTGTACAGTGACAGACCCCGCCGCACCCGCAGGCCCCGGCTGCCCGTCGGCCCCCGGCTTGCCGCTCTTGCCGCCATCGGCGCGATAGACCAGGCAGCCCTTGGACTTGCCACCCGCCCCCGGCTTGCCGCCAGGACCGGCCGGGCCACCGGCACCGCCGGCGACTTCGACCTTGATCAGCTCGGCCGGAAACTCGCGCGGCACTTCAAGACGCACCAGTGCGCCCGGTGCACCCGGCTGACCGTCGCTGCCGTTGCTGCCATCAAAACCGTGTCCCGCCTGACCCCAGGTGCAACCCGGCTCCTGACCGTTGGCGCCATCGAGCCCGACAAAACCCGGCGCACCGGTGCCGCCACGGGCATCGACCACCAGTTTCGGCGCATTCAACGCCTTGAATTGCAGATTCAGATTGCGCCCGGCGCGGGCGGCTTTTTCGTACGTGCCCGGTGCGCCACGGGCGGTAATCTGGCTGCCTTCGGCAAGTTGAGCGCGGATGACTTTCATCTCCAGCGCCTGTTCGCTCGGCACGATGGCAATGCGCGCTTCATGGCCCAGTTGCAATTCGCCGACACTCAGTTCGGTCACGTTCGAAGGAATCAGCAAAGTGCCGTAATCGGCGACCACCAGTTTCTCCAGTTGCAGAGTGCTGGCGGTGTTCGGCAGACGCATCAGCGAGTTGGTTTCGACGCTGACCACCTGGGCGCAGGCCAGGGGACTGATGAATGCAGCGAGCAGGCAGAGTTTACGCATGGGAAGCCTCCGGAGCGGCCGGGGCCGGGATGGTTTGCAGGTGGAATACGCCGAACAACAGGATACGGCCACGATCACGCCAAGGGTGCGGACGCCCCTTGAGACTGCGGTTGCACAGCAGCACTTCGAGTACGTGGATCGCCAGCAGCAGACCGCCCGCCAGATTGACCAGCAGGTGCAGCGGATGAACAAACGGCACCAGCTGATTGGCCAGCACCACGCAGCAGAACAGCAGGGTCAACAATCGCCCCAGCCCACAGAACACCTTCATACGCTCCCCCGTGTTGCGAATTATTCTTTGGGCGCACAGTAACGGCTTCTGCAGGGGATAAGCCAGAGGGGAAAATGAAAAAAACCGGACCGCCGCCGGATGGCTGCCGGTTCGACGACGTTCATCGACCGACAGCTCTAGCCTGCGGACTACAGACTCATCCTAACGATTGATGTGCAGTTCCACCCGACGGTTCTGCGCACGCCCCTCGTCCGTGTTGTTATCGGCGACCGGTTCGCTTTCGCCGCGCCCTTCACTGGTGAGTTTGTTTGGCGCCAGGCCCTGGCTCAGCAAATACTCCGCCACGCTGCTGGCGCGACGTTCCGAAAGTGCCTGGTTGTAGGCATCCGAACCCTTGCTGTCGGTGTGGCCTATGACCTTGATGCTCACCACATCGGCATTGCGCAGTTTGTCCATCAGCGTGTCCAGCTGGCTTTTCGCGGCCGGTTTCAGATCGGACTTGTCGAAGTCGAACAGCACGTTGCCGGCATCGTTGAGGGTGATGACTTCGGTTTGCGGGGCCGGTTCGGCCGGTTTCTCGGTGACCGGGTATTGCGGCAGCGGACAGCCACGGTGGTCGACCGGGGTATTGGCCGGGGTATCGGGGCAACGGTCGCGGCGATCGAACACGCCGTCGTCGTCTTCATCGCCATCCTGGGCATAGCAGATCAATCCGCCGGTGAGGATCCCCAGCGCAGCGCCACCGCCGGCCCAGCCGCCACTTTCGAGCGCGCCGAGACCGCCGCCGACCAGTCCGCCAATAAGGCTGCAGATCGGCCAGGTACGTTGATTGAGGGGAGCGGTGCCATCGCTGTGGGTGGCGCAACCGGTCAACAGGCTGCCCAGCAGCAGAACCGGCAAGACGGACCTTGTAAGAACACTCATCGTTAAAGCTCCTGTGTCACCGGCCCATACCGGTTACACAGGAGTAAAGACCCGCATCCGCGACTGCACAAGCCGCGGATGCGAGGGGGCTAGCGGTTGATTTTGATTTCGGTACGACGGTTCAGCGCACGTCCGTCCGCAGTTTTGTTGTCTGCCACCGGCTGGCTTTCACCGGCACCGGTCACCGACACGAAGCTGCTTTGCGGTACACCGCTTTCGACCAGGTACTTGACCACCGAGTGCGCGCGGCGATCCGACAGTTTCTGGTTGTAGGCATCGCTGCCGACGCTGTCGGTGTGGCCGGTCACGGTCAGTTGTGCCGTGCTGGTTTCCTGTTTCAGGCGCGTGGCGACTTTATCCAGGACCAGTTTGTCGGCCGGGGTCAGCGTGGCCTTGTCGAACTGGAAGTGAACATCGCGGATGACAATGGTTTCTTCCTTGACCACTACAGCTTCTTCGACCACTGGCGCAGGGGCTGGTGGAGGGCAGCCGTCAGCATCGACCTGTACGCCTTTAGGCGTGCCCGGGCACTTGTCGCGACTGTCCGGCACACCATCGCCGTCTTCATCGCCATCACCGTGAACCCAGCAATAGGCTGCTGCCGTACCGCCGACGAGTAACGCGCCATACCCCGCCCATGCGGAGCTTTCGGTCGCACCGAGACCCGCACCGACGACACCACCGACTGCCGCACAGGTCGGCCAGTCGGTTTTCTGCAAACCTGCGCAACCAGTCAACACACTGGTTAGCAGAACCAAGGGTAATGCTGTCCGAACTATGCTCATCTAGTTTTCTCCTGAGGGATCGGCTTAGAACCGATTCAGGGAGTAAAGACCGGAGTTTTAATCTCCGCCAGCAATAGGCCATTGCTGTTTGTGCGCCTGTTCACGGGACTTCGACGAATTTGCCGCAAACCCGCGAGACAGAGATCTAGGCCTTGGCGTCCGGGCAGGCTAGTCTTGGCGCTCTGATTGAGGAGCTTCGATGAACGTCGCCATTTCTTCCCGCACGCCGCAGCAGGCATTGGCCGCCCTGCTCGACCGCTATGCCCCGGCACGTCTGCTGCTGATCGGCGCCAGCGAATTCCCGGCGCTGGCTGCCTTTAAGGAAGCGCACCCGGACACCTGCGTCGCGCACGCCGCGCCCGGTGCATTGCCGGCGGAACTGGCGGCCCGCCGTTTCGACCTGGCGCTGGTGGTCGATTGCCTGGAACATTTGCCCAAGCGCGACGGCCTGAATCTGTTGGGCGGGATCCGCAACCTCAACGCCAGCCGCATCGCCGTGCTGGCGGATCTGCCGGCCAGCGGCTGGCAGGAAACCGATTTTTACTCCCTGGCCCTGCAAGCCAGCGAACGCTTCGCCCGTGACGAGCAGGTGCTGACCCTGTTCACCTACGATCTGCTTGACTACAAACAAGTCCCCGACTGGCTCAACTCGCGGTTCTGGGCCAATCCGGAAAACTTCGGGAAATACTGGTGGTAATGCAATGAGTACAGCCATTTGCCCTTGCGGCAGCGGCAACCTGCTGGATGCCTGCTGCGGTCACTATCACGCCGGCCACCCGGCCCCATGCGCCGAAGCCCTGATGCGCTCGCGCTACAGCGCCTATGTGCTGGGTCTGATCGATTATCTGGTGGCCACGACCCTGCCCGCCCAGCAAGCGGGGCTGGATCGCCAGTCGATCAGCGACTGGAGCGCCCAGAGCACCTGGCTCGGCCTGGACGTGGATAGTTCGGAAGTGCTCGGCGGCCAGCCGGAACACGCGTTCGTCACGTTCACCGCGCGCTGGCATGACGGTCAGGGCGAGCACAGCCACCGCGAGCGCTCCTCGTTCGTGCAGAACACCGGGCGCTGGTACTTCATCGACCCGACCGTGCAACTGAAGCTGGGCCGCAACGACGCCTGCCCGTGCGCCAGCGGCCAGAAGTTCAAGAAATGCTGTGCGGGGTATTTCGGCAGCTGAAGCTAGACTGGGCAGCAAAGGGAGTTAAACCATGCTCGGTCATTGGCGCACATTCCAGGTCTTCTCACTGCTCGTGTTTCTGGGGCTCGGCGGCTGCGCGTCATGGTTTACCGACGACGCCCGCGACCCCGCCGTTCACCTGGTGAAAGTCGAAGTGGTGCGCGCCAAGTTGCTGGAACAGAAATTCATCCTGCACTTTCGCATCGACAACCCCAACGACAGCGACCTGACGGTGCGCGGCCTGGAATACCGCATACACCTGGCCGACATGTTGCTGGCCGAAGGCGAGCACGAACACTGGATCACGGTGAACCCCAAAAGCAGCGCGTTTTACAACGTGCCGATCCGTACCAACCTGTGGCCGAAGGTGAAAGAGGTGGTGAAAATGCTGAAAAACCCGCACCAGCAGATTCCCTACCGATTGGAAGGCGAGATGGAAACCGGTTTATTCATCGCTCACTACGTGCACCTGGCGCGCAATGGCGTGATAATCCCCGCCGATTTGATTACGGAGTGACCCCGATGACCCAGCAACCTCATGTCCATGGCCCAGACTGCAACCACGATCATGACCATCACCACCATGATCACGACCATGGCCATGTCCACGGCCCGAACTGCGGCCACGCTCACCAGGAACCGGTGCGCAACGCCCTGAAAGACGTTGGCCGCAACGACCCTTGCCCATGCGGCAACGGCAAGAAATTCAAGAAGTGCCACGGCGCTTGATGTTTCAGGCAATTATCTTCTTCGCCTGAGATACCGCCTTCGCGAGCAAGCCCGCTCCCACATTCGACCGTATTCCTTCTGACGGAATGCAGGCAAATGTGGGAGCGGGCTTGCTCGCGAAGGGGCCTGCCCATTCACTGGAAGCTTTTCAGCCTGCCGCCAGAATGTGCTCGGTGCCGACCACCGTCGCATACTCCCCGTGCAAGTTCCCCAGCGACATCGCATGCACCTCTTGCGCCGAACGCAACGTGCCGAAATAGTCGGCCTTGTCGAAGGTAAAGCACGCATCCTCCGCCACCCACACGTCAAACCCCAGATTGCCTGCCGTGCGCGCCATGGACTCCACAGAGTTGTTCGTCGCCACGCCGACGATGACCAATTGCCCGATCCCCGCCTCACGCAACTTCGCCTCAAGGCCTGTCGCACAAAACGCATCCGGTACCTGTTTCTGGATCAGCCACTCGCCGTCCTGCGGCAAAAACCTTTCCTGAAAATCCACGCCTGACTGCTCGGGCCAGAACACTGATTCCGGCGAGCGCGACAGGTGCTGCACATGGATCACCGGCCGACCGCTGCGCCGCCAGAAGCCCAGCAAATCGAGAATCCGCTCTTCGGCCGACGGATTGTTCCGCCGCCCCAGACGCGGTTCCAGAATGCCTTTTTGCTGGTCGATGATGATCAGTGCAGCGCTGGCCTTGAGTTCCATGGCGATTTTTCTCACGCGGGGTCATTGAATTTCCCGTACTTGAGCATCACCTCCTGTAACTAAGCAAGCTATCGAACGCACACAGGACAACCTGAAGCCGGCGTTTGCTGTCCGCACGTAAGCCATTTTCCTGATTTGGAGCTTTCCATGATCGACCTGTATTACTGGACCACGCCCAACGGCCACAAGATTTCCCTGTTCCTCGAAGAAGCGGGCCTGCGCTACGACGTGCACCCGATCAACATCAGCCAGGGCGAGCAGTTCCAGCCGCACTTTCTGAAAATCGCACCGAACAACCGCATCCCGGCCATCGTCGATCATGAACCGGCTGACGGCGGCGAACCGTTGTCGCTGTTCGAATCCGGGGCGATCCTGCTGTACCTCGCGGAAAAGACCGGCAAGTTCCTGCCCAAGGATCTGCGTGGCCGCCAGGTGGCGCTGCAATGGCTGTTCTGGCAAATGGGCGGTCTGGGGCCGATGGCCGGGCAAAACCATCATTTCAGCCAGTTCGCCCCGGAAAAAATCCCCTACGCGATCAAACGCTACATCGATGAAACCGCACGCCTGTACGGGGTACTGGACAAGCAACTGGCCAACAACGAGTTCGTCGCCGGCAACGAATACAGCATCGCCGACATGGCGATCTACCCGTGGATCGTCTCGCACAAGTGGCAGAGCCAGAACCTGGAAGACTTCCCGAACGTGCAGCGCTGGTTCAACCACATCAAGGACCGCCCGGCGACCGTGAAGGCCTACGCGTTGGTGCAGAAGATCAATCCGCCGAAGTCCTGACCTGCCTTGATCGTTCCCATGTAGAGGCGTCGAACCGCCCGCGTGGAAATGGGCCGCGGAGCGACCCGGGCTGCATTCCCACGCAGAGCGTGGGAACGATCTACGTGAGCGGTAAGAAATAACCGCTCGCCCCGCTTGCGCGGCCCCCTCCTGCTCACTAACGTAGCGGCTTTATTGCGCCCCCAGCCTCTAAACCCCCGCAGGAGCTTTGCCATGGCCTCGCCAGCCCTTTCACATTTTCTTCCCCGGTTCGGCGTTGCCGCAGCAGTGGCCGGTGTTCTGAGCCTGACCGGTTGTCAGACCTGGAACGCCCAGGACACCCTCCCGCCGACCTCCGGTGTGCAGCCGCTCAAGGGCCTGGCGCAGAACGTTTCGGTGCGCCGCAATGCCATGGGCATGCCGCTGATCGAAAGCAACAGCTTCCACGACGCGTTATTCGCCCTCGGTTATGTGCACGCCAGCGACCGGATCAATCAGATGGTCACCCTGCGCCTGCTGGCCCAGGGCCGTCTGGCGGAAATGTCCGGTTCGTCGATGCTCGACGCCGACCGCTACATGCGCGCCGTCAATCTGAAGAAAAGCGCCGGCGAGCTGTACAAGGCTTCGTCGCCACGGCTCAAGCGCTTCTTCGAGGTCTATGCCCGGGGCGTCAACGCCTACCTGTTCCGCTACGCCGACAAACTGCCGGGGGATCTGGCTTCCAGCGGCTACAAGCCTGAATACTGGAAACCGGAAGATTCGGCGCTGATCTTCTGCCTGCTGAACTTCAGCCAGTCGGCCAACCTGCCGGAAGAAATCGCTTCGCTGGTGCTGGCGCAGACCGTGACCAACGACAAACTGGCGTGGCTGACCCCGTCCGCTCCCGACGAAAACCTGCCGCTGGCCGAAGCCGACAAGCTGCAAGGCATCAAGCTCAACGGGCAGATTCCGGGGCTGACGGAGCTGAGCAACGCCAGCGAACAACTGGCCGCCATCAACCTGCTGGGCACTCAGTCATCGAACAACTGGGCCATCGCCCCGCAACGCAGCCGCAGCGGCAAGAGCCTGCTGGCCAGCGACAGCCATGGCCCGCTGGCTGCGCCGTCGCTGTGGAGTTTCGTGCAGATCCGCGCTCCGAAATACCAGGCCGCCGGCGTGACCGTGGCCGGTCTGCCGATGGTGCTCGGCGGTTTCAACGGCAAGGTGGCGTGGAGCCTGACCAGCGTGCTCGGCGATAACCAGGACCTGTTCCTGGAAAAAATCCGTCGTCAGGGCAGCACGTTGTCCTACGAGGTCAACGGCAAGTGGCAACCGGTTGCGGTGCGCAACGAAACCTACTTCGTCAAAGGCCAACGGCCGATTCGCGAAGCGGTGTACGAAACCCGCCATGGCGCGCTGCTCAACAGCACCCAGGCTGCCGCTCAGGGCGCGGGTTTTGGCCTGGCCTTGCAGACGCCGAGCTTCACCGACGACAAATCCCTCGATGCGTTTTTCGATCTGAGCCGCGCGCAGAACGTTGAGCGCGCCTCCGACGCCAGCCGGGAAATCCGCGCCATCGCGCTGAATCTGGTGTTTGCCGACGCCAGCAACATTGGCTGGCAAGTTACCGGGCGGTTCCCGAACCGCCGTGAAGGTGAAGGTCTGCTGCCGTCGCCGGGCTGGGAAGGTCGCTATGACTGGGACGGTTACGCCGACCCGATGCTGCACCCGTACGATCAGGACCCGGCCCAAGGCTGGCTCGGCACCGCCAACCAGCGGGTCATCCCCCATGGCTACGGCATGCAACTGTCCAATTCCTGGGCAGCGCCGGAGCGTGGCGAGCGTCTGGCTGAGCTGGCTGGCAGCGGCAAACACGACGGTCGCAGCGTGATCGCCATGCAGTACGACCAGACCACTACCTTCGCCGCCAAATTGAAGAAAATGTTTGAAGCGCCGGGCATGGTGCAGCCGCTGAAACAGGCGATCGACGCACTGCCGGAAGCCGAGCGCAGCAAGGCCCGCGAGGCCTATACCCGCTTGATGGCGTTCGACGGCAAGCTCAGCCCGACTTCCGCCGATGCGGCGATCTACGAACTGTTCCTGCAGGAAAGCATGAAGCAGATCTTCCTCGACGAGCTCGGCCCGCAAGGCAGCCCGGCGTGGAAAGCGTTTATCGCCAATGGCGATCTGTCCTACGCTGCCCAGGCCGATCACTTGCTGGGCCGCGAAGACAGCCCGTTCTGGGACGACGCCCGCACCCCGCAAAAAGAAGACAAACCGACGATCCTCGCCCGCAGTCTGGCGGCAGCGATCAGCGCCGGCGACAGCCAATTGGGCGGCGACCGCCGGGCTTGGCAGTGGGGCAAACTGCACCGCTACGAGTGGAAGAATGCCAACGGCCAGACCGTTCGCGGCCCGATCGCGGCGGGCGGTGACCACACCACGCTCAACACCGCAGCGTTTGCCTGGGGTCAGGACTTCAACACCACCCGTGCGCCGTCGATGCGCTTCATTGTCGATTTCGGTCAGAGCGAGCCGTTGATGGGACAGAACGGGACGGGGCAATCCGGGAACCCGGCGAGCCCGAACTACCTGAACGGCATCGACCCGTGGCTCAAGGGCCAGTACATCGGCCTGCCGATGCAGCCGCAGAACTTTGACCGGGTGTATGGCAAGACACGGTTGACGCTTACCCCCGGCAAGTAATCCCCCATGATCGTTCCCACGTCGAGGCGTCGAACCGTCCGCGTGGGAATGCAGCCCGTGACGCTCCGCGTCACTGGACGCAGAGCGTCCCTTGAGGCATTCCCACGCAGAGCGTGGGAACGATCATGCGACAGTTCAGAAAATCAATAGAACTTCTGACTTCGCGCCAACCTCATAGCTAACAAGTCCCTCCATTCCGGTAACGCCATGGACCTTGTTATCGCCCGCCCCGAAGGCCTCTACTGCCCCGCCGGGGATTTCTACATTGACCCGTGGCGGCCCGTCGAGCGCTCGGTGATCACCCATGCCCATGGCGATCATGCCCGTGGCGGCAACCAGCATTACCTGGCTGCCAGCGCCGGCGAAGGGATTCTGCGCGCGCGTCTGGGCGCGGACATCAACCTGCAAACCCTCGACTACGGCCAGCGCCTGACCCACCACGGCGTCACCTTAAGTTTTCATCCCGCCGGCCATGTGCTTGGCTCGGCTCAGGTGCGGCTGGAATATGGCGGCGAAGTCTGGGTCGCGTCCGGCGACTACAAGATCGAACCCGACGGCACCTGCGCGCCGTTCGAACCGGTGCGCTGCCACACCTTCATCACCGAATCGACCTTCGGCCTGCCGATCTACCGCTGGCAGCCGCAGGCGCAGGTGTTCGCCGAGATCAATCAGTGGTGGCAGGCCAACATCGAGGCCGGCAAGGCCAGCGTGCTGTTCTGCTATTCGTTCGGCAAGGCCCAGCGGATTCTCCACGGCATCGACGAAACCCTCGGGCCGATCCTCAGCCACGGAGCGGTCGAGCCACTGAACCGCGTGTACCGCGAGGCCGGCGTCTACCTGCCGCCAACCCTCTACGCCGGCGATGTGAAAAAGAACGACCCGATGATGCGCCAGGCGCTGGTCATCGCCCCGCCCTCGGCCGGCGGCAGCAGCTGGATGCGCCGTTTCGGCGATTACAGCGACAGCTTCGCCAGCGGCTGGATGCGCCTGCGCGGCACCCGCCGGCGGCGCGGGGTCGATCGCGGTTTCGTGCTTTCGGATCACGCCGACTGGCCCGGCCTGTTGTGGGCCATCGAACAGACCGGCGCCGAGCGGGTCATGGTCACCCACGGCTCGATTGGCGTGCTGGTGCGTCATCTGCGCGAAAAAGGGCTGGACGCACAAGGTTTCAACACCGAATACGGTGACGATGAAGAAGAGCTGTCCACCGCCACGCCCGCCGTTGCCGAGGTGCAACCATGAAAGACTTCGCCGGGTTGTACGCCGAACTCGACGCCACCACCTCCAGCAACGCCAAACTGGCGGCCATGCAAACCTACTTCGCCCAGGCGCAACCGCAGGATGCCGCGTGGGCGGTGTACTTTTTGTCCGGCGGGCGGCCTCGGCAACTGGTGCCGGTGCGGATCCTGCGAGAACTCGCGGTCGAGATGTCCGGGCTTTCGCCATGGCTGTTCGAGGAGAGCTATCAGGCGGTGGGCGATCTGGCGGAAACCATTTCGCTGGTGCTGCCGGAACACCCGCACACCTCCGAGGCCGGGCTCGCCGAATGGATCGAAGACAAACTGCTGCCACTGCGCGGTGAAACCCCGGAATACCTCGCCCACCAGTTGCCCGCGCTGTGGGCGCAACTGGATCGGCCGAGCCTGATGCTGTGCATCAAACTGATCACCGGCAGTTTCCGGGTCGGCGTCTCCAAACTGCTGGTGACCCGTGCCCTAGCTTCGATGGCCGGGCTGGACAGCAAACGCGTGGCGCAACGATTGGTGGGTTATACCGACCTGTCCAACCGGCCGACCGCTGCCAGTTACCTGAAACTGATCGCCCCCGAATCCAGCGACGAGCACGCCCAGCGTGGCGGCCAGCCCTACCCGTTTTTCCTCGCCCACGCCCTGGCGCAACCGGTGGAAACCTTCGACGCACTGCTCGGGCCGGCGAGTAGCTGGCAGGTGGAATGGAAGTGGGATGGCATCCGCGCGCAAGTGGTCAAGCGCGACGGAAAACTGTGGATCTGGTCCCGGGGCGAAGAACTGGTCACCGAACGTTTTCCCGAACTCGACACGCTGGTGCACGGTTTGCCCGACGGCACGGTGATCGATGGCGAGATTGTGGTGTGGAAAAACCAGCGCCCGGTCACCGAAGACGCGTTCGATCCGCAGTCGACAGAAGCGCCGGCGGTGCAACCCTTCGCACTGTTGCAACAACGGCTCGGCCGCAAGTCGCTGGACCGGAAAATCCTTGAAGACGCGCCGGTGGTGGTACTCGCCTACGACCTGCTCGAATGGCAGGGCGAAGACTGGCGCAACCAGCCCCAGGCCAAGCGTCGTGAGCAACTGGAGCAGGTCATCGCCCGCTGCAACAACCCGGTGCTGTTGCCTTCGCCGATCCTGACAGGTGACGACTGGTTCGACCTCGCCCGCCAGCGCGAAGCCTCCAGACGCTTGGGGGTCGAAGGCATGATGCTCAAGGCTCGGGACGCGATGTACGGCGTGGGCCGAACCAAGGACATGGGCGTGTGGTGGAAATGGAAGGTCGACCCGTTCAGCGTCGACGCGGTGCTGATCTACGCCCAGCGAGGGCATGGTCGCCGCGCCAGCCTCTACAGCGATTACACCTTTGCGGTGTGGGACGGCCCGCCCGGTTCCAGTGCGCGAGCGCTGGTGCCCTTCGCCAAGGCCTATTCCGGGCTGACCGATGCGGAAATGCGCGAAGTCGACAGCATCGTGCGCAAGACCACAGTCGAAAAATTCGGCCCGGTCAGCAGTGTGAAGCCGAGCCTGGTGTTCGAACTCGGTTTCGAAGGCATCGCCCTCTCCCGTCGACACAAAAGCGGCATCGCCGTGCGCTTCCCGCGCATGCTGCGCTGGCGCCAGGACAAAACCGTGGACGAGGCCGACAGCCTGGCGACCTTGCAAAACCTGTTGGTCTGATTCCCTTCCCCCGATACTCCCCCCTCACCCCGATCGTTCCCACGCTCCGCGTGGGAATGCCTCAATGGACGCTCTGCGTCCGCTTTGGGACGCGGAGCGTCCCGGGCTGCATTCCCACGCGGAGCGTGGGAACGATCAACCACGAACCAACCTGGTGCAGCATTTCCGGCGCGCCCGTTTTCGTGCGCTCACCGGCCCCGGCATGCACTTCCTACACCTTTTAAAACACTTGTTCGGGACTCTGGTTCGGAAATTGCTACTTTCTATAAGTCGTAAGCGCTCCAGTAACAATCATTCCGCGCCACAAGCGCTCATATTGGTTCTTAGGGATTGAATAATGAAAAAAGCATTGCTGACCCTTTCTGCACTGGCGTTGTGCATGGCCGCCGGCTCCGCGCTGGCCAAGGAATACAAAGAACTGCGGTTTGGCGTTGACCCTTCCTACGCACCGTTCGAGTCGAAAGCGGCAGACGGCAGCCTGGTTGGCTTCGACATCGATCTGGGCAACGCGATCTGCGCCGAGCTGAAGGTCAAGTGCAAATGGGTCGAAAGCGACTTCGACGGCATGATTCCGGGCCTCAAGGCCAATAAATTCGACGGCGTGATCTCGTCGATGACCGTTACCGAAGCCCGCGAAAAAGTCATCGACTTCTCCAGCGAGCTGTTCTCCGGCCCGACGGCCTACGTGTCGAAAAAAGGTTCGGGCATCACCGACGACGTCGCTTCCCTGAAAGGCAAAACCGTCGGCTACGAGCAAGGCACCATCCAGGAAGCCTATGCCAAAGCCGTGCTGGACAAGGCCGGTGTGAAAACCCAGGCCTATCAGAACCAGGACCAGGTGTATTCCGACCTGACCTCCGGCCGTCTCGATGCGGGCATTCAGGACATGTTGCAGGCCGAACTGGGCTTTCTGAAGTCGCCGCAGGGCGCCGATTATGAAGTCAGCAAGCCGGTCGACAACCACTTGCTGCCAGCCAAGACCGCTGTCGGTATTAAGAAAGGTAACACCGAGCTGAAAGCGCTTTTGGATAAAGGTATCAAAGCGTTACACGATGATGGCAAATACGCAGAGATTCAAAAGAAACACTTTGGCGATCTGAATCTGTACAGCGGCAAATAATGCCCCGGCGCCCATCCTCGATGGGCGCCTTTTTCATTCAGTCAGGTTGCTGATTTATGTTCGAAAACCTCTTACAAAATCTGGGGCTCTCCGCCTTCAGCCTCAAGGGTTTTGGCCCTTTGCTGTTGGAGGGCACCTGGATGACCATCAAATTGTCGGCGTTGTCGCTGCTGGTGGCCGTGTTGCTCGGCCTGCTCGGCGCCAGTGCCAAGCTGTCAAAAGTCAAACTGCTGCGCCTGCCCGCCCAGCTCTACACCACGCTGATTCGCGGAGTGCCGGACCTGGTGCTGATGCTGCTGATCTTCTACAGCCTGCAAACCTGGCTGACGACGCTCACCGACTACCTGGAATGGGAATACATCGAGATCGACCCGTTCAGCGCCGGGGTCCTGACCTTGGGCTTCATTTATGGCGCGTACTTCACTGAAACCTTTCGCGGGGCGATTCTCGCCGTGCCGCGCGGTCAGGTCGAAGCCGCCACCGCCTATGGCCTCAAGCGCGGCCAGCGCTTTCGTTTCGTGGTGTTCCCGCAAATGATGCGCTTCGCCCTGCCGGGCATCGGCAACAACTGGATGGTGATGCTCAAGGCCACCGCGCTGGTTTCGATCATCGGCCTGGCCGATCTGGTCAAGGCCGCGCAGGACGCCGGCAAGAGCACCTATCAACTGTTCTACTTCCTGGTTCTCGCCGCGTTGATCTACCTGCTGATCACCAGTGCCTCGAACATCATCCTGCGCTGGCTCGAACGCCGCTACGCCGCCGGTGCCCGGGAGGCCGTACGATGATCGAACTCCTGCAGGAATACTGGAAAGCCTTCCTTTATACCGACGGCCAGAACATCACCGGGCTGGCGATGACGATGTGGCTGCTCAGCGCCTCGATCTTCTTCGGTTTCCTCGTGTCGATACCGCTGTCGATCGCCCGGGTGTCGCCGCACTTCTACATTCGCTGGCCGGTGCAGTTCTACACCTACCTGTTCCGTGGCACGCCGCTCTATATCCAGTTGCTGATCTGCTACACCGGGATCTACAGCCTGGCCGCCGTGCGCGCGCAACCGGTGCTCGACAGTTTCTTTCGCGATGCGATGAACTGCACGATCCTGGCCTTCGCCCTCAACACCTGCGCCTACACCACGGAAATTTTCGCCGGGGCCATCCGCAGCATGAACCACGGCGAAGTCGAAGCGGCCAAGGCCTACGGCCTGACCGGCTGGAAGCTGTATGCCTACGTGATCATGCCGTCGGCGCTGCGCCGTTCGTTGCCGTACTACAGCAACGAAGTGATCCTGATGCTGCACTCGACCACCGTGGCTTTCACCGCGACCATCCCCGACATCCTGAAAGTCGCGCGGGACGCCAACTCGGCGACCTTCCTGACCTTCCAGTCGTTCGGCATCGCCGCGCTGATCTACCTGACCATCACCTTTGCGCTGGTCGGCCTGTTCCGCCTTGCCGAACGCCGATGGCTGGCCTTCCTCGGCCCGACCCACTAGGACCCTTTTGAGATGCGCCACCAGATACATGACCTGCTGGCCCCGCTGCCGGGGACCGCACGACAGATCCACAGTTTTCACTTCGGCCCGGACAAGGCCCAGGGCAAGATTTACATCCAGTCCTCGCTGCATGCCGACGAACTGCCCGGCATGCTCGTGGCCTGGCACCTCAAGCAGCGTCTGGCGGAGCTGGAAGCCGCCGGCCGCTTGCGCAGCGAAATCGTGCTGGTGCCGGTGGCCAACCCGGTCGGCCTCGAACAGGTGCTGATGGACGTGCCGCTGGGCCGCTACGAGCTGGAGAGCGGGCAGAACTTCAACCGCTGGTTCGTCGACCTCAGCGAAGAAATCGGCAACGAAATCGAAGCGCAACTGAGCGATGACCCGCAGCGCAACCTCGAACTGATCCGTTCCAGCCTGCGCAACGCCCTCGCCCGCCACACCGCCACGACTCAGCTGCAATCCCAGCGCCTGACCCTGCAACGGCTGGCCTGCGATGCGGACATGGTTTTGGACCTGCACTGCGATTTCGAATCCGTGGTTCACCTGTACACCACGCCCGAGGCGTGGCCGCAGGTCGAGCCGCTGGCGCGTTATATCGAATCCCAGGCGAGCCTGTTGGCCACCGACTCCGGCGGCCAGTCGTTCGACGAGTGCTTCACCCTGCTGTGGTGGCAATTGAAGGAGCGCTTCGGCGAACACTTCGAGATTCCGCTGGGCAGTTTCTCGGTCACCGTCGAATTGCGTGGCCAGGGAGATGTCACCCATCCGCTGGCCAGTCGCGATTGCCAGGCGCTGATCGATTACCTGATCCATTTCGGCGCCATCGTCGGTGAGCCCAAAGCCTTGCCGGCGCTGCCACATCCCGCCACACCGCTGGCCGGCGTGGAACCGGTAGCCACTCCCGTCGGCGGCCTGCTGGTCTACAGCGCCACACCCGGACAGTGGCTGGAAGCCGGGCAGAAAATCGCCGAAATCATCGACCCGATCAGCGACCGGGTCACACCAGTCCATTGCACCGCTTCCGGTCTGCTCTATGCCCGCTCGCTGCGGCGCATGGCCACCGCCGGTATGGTGATCGCCCACGTCGCGGGCGCCGAAGCCTATCGCAGCGGCTATCTACTTTCGCCTTGAGGATGCCTGTCCCATGTACAAATTGACCGTTGAAGGCCTGCACAAAAGCTATGGCGACCATCAGGTGCTCAAAGGCGTCTCGCTCAAGGCCAAGACCGGCGACGTGATCAGCCTGATCGGCGCCAGCGGCTCGGGCAAAAGCACCTTTTTGCGCTGCATCAACTTTCTCGAACAACCCAACGACGGCGCGATGAGCCTCGATGGCCAGGCGATCCGCATGGTCACCGACCGCCACGGCATGCACGTCGCCGACGCCGATGAACTGCAACGCCTGCGCACCCGGCTGGCGATGGTGTTCCAGCACTTCAACCTGTGGAGCCACATGACCGTGCTGGAAAACATCACCATGGCCCCGCGCCGGGTGCTGGGTTGCAGCAAACAGGAAGCCGACGACCGCGCCCGGCGTTATCTGGAAAAGGTCGGTCTGCCGGCACGAGTGGCGGATCAGTACCCGGCGTTTCTCTCCGGTGGTCAGCAGCAACGGGTGGCGATTGCCCGGGCATTGGCGATGGAGCCGGAAGTCATGCTGTTCGATGAACCGACTTCGGCGCTGGACCCGGAGCTGGTCGGCGAAGTGCTCAAGGTGATTCAGGGCCTGGCCGAAGAAGGCCGGACCATGATCATGGTCACCCATGAAATGAGCTTTGCGCGCAAGGTCTCGAGCCAGGTGCTGTTCCTGCATCAGGGGCTGGTGGAAGAAGAAGGCGCGCCCGAAGAAGTGCTGGGCAATCCGAAAAGCGAACGCCTGAAGCAATTCCTCAGCGGCAATCTCAAGTAAAACTATTGCCCGGCCGGCGCGGTCACTGAAGGAACACCTTCAGAGCACACGTCGCCGGCATGGGCACTTCCACCGACTTCGCCAAACACTGGTTCAGCGCCCGCGACTGGAAGCCGTTCGCCTTTCAGAAACAAGTGTGGGCGGCAGTCAAACGTGGCGAATCCGGCCTGCTGCACGCCAGCACCGGCGCCGGTAAAACCTACGCGGTGTGGTTTGCCGCGCTCAATCGCTTTGCCCGCTCCGGGCCTGTTGCTGCAACCACTCGCAAACGCCCACCACCCGCCGAACCGCTGACCGTCTTGTGGATCACGCCGATGCGGGCGCTGGCCGCCGACACTGCGCGCGCCCTGCAAACGCCGCTGGACGATCTGCAGATTCCCTGGAGCGTCGGCCTGCGCACCGGCGACACCGGCAGCAGCGAGCGAGCCCGCCAGAACCGACGCCTGCCGACCACGCTGATTACCACCCCGGAGAGCCTGACCCTGATGCTCGCCCGCGCGGACGCGCAAACGGCGCTGTCGACATTGCGCATGGTCGTGGTGGATGAGTGGCACGAATTGCTCGGCAACAAACGCGGCGTGCAACTGCAACTGGCCCTCGCCCGGCTACGGCGCTGGCAGCCGGGGCTGATCGTCTGGGGCGTTTCTGCGACGCTCGGCAATCAGTCCCACGCCGAACAGGTGCTGATCCCACAGGGCGGGGGCGTGAGTATTCAGGGGCAAAGCGAAAAGTCGCTCAAGGTCGACACCCTGCTCCCACCGGCGATCGAACGCTTTCCTTGGGCCGGGCACATCGGTCTGAAGATGTTGCCGCAGGTCGTTGCCGAACTGGACGTCTGCGCCAGCAGCCTGGTGTTCACCAACACCCGGGCGCAATCGGAAATCTGGTATCAGGCGTTGCTGGAAGCGCGACCGGACTGGGCCGGCCTGATCGCCCTGCACCACAGCTCGCTGTCCCGCGACACCCGCGACTGGGTCGAGCAAGCGCTGAAAAATGGCCAACTCAAAGCCGTGGTCTGCACTTCAAGTCTGGATCTGGGGGTGGATTTCCTGCCGGTGGAGCGGGTGCTGCAGATTGGCTCGGCCAAAGGCGTCGCGCGGCTGATGCAGCGCGCCGGGCGTTCGGGTCATGCGCCCGGTAGAACGTCGCGGGTGACCCTGGTGCCAACCCACAGCCTGGAGCTGATCGAAGCCGCAGCCGCCCGCGATGCCGTGGCGCAGCGGCGGATCGAACCTCGATTGTCACCGCACAAACCGCTGGATGTGCTGGTGCAGCATCTGGTCAGCATGGCCCTGGGCGGTGGTTTTGTTCCCGATGAGCTGTACGAAGAAGTGCGTGGTGCCTGGGCCTATCGTGACCTGACGCTCGCGGACTGGGCCTGGGCGCTGGCTTTCGTACGTCACGGCGGGATGTCGCTGACGGCGTACCCGGATTACCGCCGGGTCGAGCCGGATGAGCACGGGATCTGGCGCGTCCCCGATGCCCGCCTGGCGCGCCGCCATCGCATGAGCATCGGCACCATCGTCAGCGATGCCGCGATCCATTTGAAGTTCTGGAGCAAGGGCGGGGGCGGCAAACAACTGGGCAGCGTTGAAGAAGGCTTTATCGCCCGCCTCAAGCCCGGCGATGGCTTCCTGTTCGCCGGGCGCTTGCTGGAACTGGTGCGGGTGGAAAACATGACCGCCTACGTCAAACGCAGCACGGCGAAAAAAGCCGCCGTGCCGCGCTGGAATGGTGGACGCATGCCGCTCTCCAATGAATTGGCCGAAGCGGTGGTCACCCGATTCAGCGCGGTGGCACACGGCGAATTTGTCGGCCCGGAAATACAGGCGTTGCGACCATTGCTGGAAACGCAGATGCGCTGGTCGGGCCTGCCGACCGTCAACAATCTGCTGGCCGAAGTGCTGAAATCCCGCGAAGGCTGGCACCTTTTCCTCTACCCGTTTGCCGGACGTCAGGTGCATCTGGGGCTGGCCAGCCTGCTGGCGTGGCGGGTCAGCCAGCGCCTGCCTGTGACTTTCTCGATTGCGGTCAACGATTACGGACTGGAATTGCTCAGCGCTACGCCCGTTGACTGGTCTGTGCAACTGGATGATGCCCTGCTCAGCCCCGAGGATTTATTGAGGGATGTGCTGGCCAGCCTCAACGCGGGGGAGCTGGCGCTGCGGCGCTTTCGGGAAATCGCGCGGATTGCCGGACTGGTGTTTGCCGGTTACCCCGGCGCGCCGAAAAGCACCCGTCAGGTGCAGGCCTCCAGCGGGCTGTTCTTCGAAGTGTTCAAACAATACGACGCCGACAACCTGCTACTGGCGCAGGCCGGGGAAGAAGTACTACGAGAAGAACTGGATATTCGTCGACTGGAACAGACACTGGAGCGAATCAACCGGATGAAACTGAACCTGCACCTGATCAAACGTCCTACACCACTCGGCTTTCCATTGCTGGTGGAACGCATGCGCGAAAGCATGAGCTCGGAAAAACTCGCCGACCGGATCCGCCGAATGGTCGGCGATCTGGAGAAAACCGCTGACAAGGGCCAATCCTGATGAACACGCCCTACCCCGTGCGTCTGGCAGGCGAAGACCTCTGGTTGCTGCCGGAAAAGGCGCTGTACTGGCCGGCGCAACAGGCGCTGCTGATTGCCGATGTGCATTTCGGCAAGGCTGCCGCTTATCGGCGCCTGGGGCAGCCGGTGCCGCAGGGCACGACAGCGAGCAACATCGCCGTGATCGAGCAGTTGCTGGCGAAACTGCCGTGTCGGCAACTGATCTTTCTTGGGGACTTTCTGCACGGGCCGGGTTCGCATGCCCCGGGCACTTTGAGTGTTTTGGCTGAGTGGCGCTCACGCTATGCCGATCTGCCGATCACGCTGATTCGCGGTAATCACGATAAACGTGCCGGTGATCCGCCGCAGTCGCTGAACATTCGGGTGGTGCCGGAGCCGATGCTGCTGGGGCCCTTCGCGTTGCAGCACGAACCCGATCCGCACGCTGAACGCCACGTGCTTGCTGGCCACGTCCACCCGGTCTATCGGTTGAACGGCAAGGGACGTCAGCGTTTGCGTCTGGCGTGTTTCAGACTGGGAGAACGCATCAGCCTGCTGCCGGCGTTCGGGGCCTTCACCGGCGGTTATCCGGTGGAGAAGGAAGACAGCTGTCGGATCCTTGTCATCGGCGACAACGAAATATGGCCCGTCGGCTGAAGCCCTGTTCAGGATTCAGCCGACGGGCCATGCATTCAATCAAGCGACGGGCGCAGGTGGCGGTTTGTCCGGCAACGTAGGCTCGCCGGGCTCGGTCGGTTCTTCGTTGGGGGTATCGGGATCGGGCTGGTGAGGAATTCCGCCAGCCATGGCGATGGGCGGGTGTGCCAACAAGGACCAGGCCAATACGCCAATCTGATTGGGCTCGAGCCTTGCCAGTTCGGCAGTGATTTGCGGATCGATCTTCATGGAGCACTCCTCGGCGAAGGCCCGTCCCGCTGTTCGCGAAACGGGCAGTACACCCCATAGAGTGTCTACCCGCCGAAGAATTCCCGGTAACTGCCGGATGGACGGATCAGGTGCGAGGCAGGGTCACGCCACGCTGGCCCTGATACTTGCCCGCACGATCCTTGTAGGAGACTTCGCATTCCTCGTCGGATTCGAGGAACAGCATCTGCGCCACGCCTTCGTTGGCGTAGATCTTCGCCGGCAGGTTGGTGGTGTTCGAGAACTCCAGGGTCACCTGGCCTTCCCACTCGGGCTCGAGCGGGGTGACGTTGACGATGATGCCGCAGCGAGCGTAGGTGCTCTTGCCCAGGCAGATGGTCAGGACATTGCGTGGAATACGGAAGTATTCAACGGTGGTGGCCAGGGCGAAGGAGTTCGGCGGAATGATGCAGACGTCGCTGTGGACGTCGACGAAGCTGCCGGCGTCGAAGTTCTTCGGATCGACGATGGCCGAATTGATGTTGGTGAACACCTTGAAATGATTGGTGCAACGCACATCGTAGCCATAGCTCGACACACCGTAGGAGATCACACGGCTGTCGTCGCTGCCACGTACCTGACGCTCGACGAACGGCTCGATCATGCCGTGTTCCTGCGCCATGCGGCGAATCCACTTGTCCGATTTGATGCTCATGGCGGGTGTCCTGAATAGCGAGGTGGAAAAAATCTGTCCGGCATCTTACCGGGCGCGCCGCCGGGTTCAAAGTCCGGGCTGCAAATCTCGCCGAACGTGCAGGAATTACGCGGCCTGGCGACGAACCGTCACACCGCCGATCCCTAAAACAGAGAAACCTTCGCAAGAAGCATTGGCACGTTCCGGAAAAAGGGTTAAGGTGGCGCCACTGTGCTGCTTGTGTCACTGAGAATCTCTACACGATATGTTGAATTTCGATCCAACCATCTACAAGAATTTTTCCTGCTCTTTGCACTCAGTCTCGGCCAGGGTTCTTCCTGAGTCGCAGTTATCTTTGTTCAAGGAGTTACACCATGTCTAATCGCCAAACCGGTACCGTTAAGTGGTTCAACGATGAAAAAGGCTTCGGCTTCATCACTCCACAATCCGGTGACGACCTGTTCGTTCACTTCAAAGCTATCCAATCCGACGGCTTCAAAAGCCTGAAAGAAGGCCAACAGGTTTCTTTCATCGCTACCCGCGGTCAGAAAGGCATGCAAGCTGAAGAAGTACAAGTTATCTAACTTGTAGCTTCTTTAGTAAAAGGCCCCGCCCTCAAAAGCGGGGCTTTTTTGTGGGCGTCTGTTTTTCTGGGCGCAAAAAAAGATCGCAGCCTGCGAAGGCTGCGATCTTTTTTGTTGCTTACCAGGCGACGCCGAAGCCGGCGGTGTAGCGGGTCTTGCTCAAGTCCGCATCCTCGGTGCCGCTGATGATGTCGCGCTCAGCCTTGAGGTTGAGGGATGCCCAGTCGGTGACCTTGTAGCGCAGGCCCATTTCCGCATCCAGCGCGTAGTCAGCCACGCCGGACAACGGCTTGCCGACTTCGCCATTGGTGAAGAACTCGACCTTCTTGCCGATCAGGTAGCGGTTGTAGTCCCACTTCATGGCGACTGAATAGAAGTTGTCCTTGCTGCCATCGCGATACTGGTAGTCAGTGCGGTTGAGCAGCGAGCCGAGGGAGAACGCCCCCAGCTCGTCATCCCAGAACTGGTAACCCGGACCGGTACCGACCACGCGCTGGCGCGCCAGCTCTTCGATGTGATCGCGCTTGTAGTTCAGGCGGCCCTGCCAGAACCACTTGTCCGTCAGGAAGCGGTCGAGTGCGTACTCGGCGCGCCAGTTGTCGGTGGTGGTCACGTCGTCCTGCACTTCGCGGTTGTACTCGCCCTCGGCGGTGTGCCGCCAGCGACCGTGGCGGGCGGACGTCTTGAAGCCGATGTCGTAATCGTCGGTATCCTTCTCCGCACGCTGATAATCCAGCGCCAGGTCGACATTGCCCTTCCACACCAGATCCTCGACCACCGGTTTGGGCTTGAGAATCTGCTGAATGCTCGCCAGCTCCACGGTTTTCGGCGCTTCGCCGTTGGCCAGAGTGACCTTGCCGTCTTCGGCGGCGCTCAGCGACTTGGCCTTCTCGCCGTTGTAGGCGTCCTGCTTGACCAGCAACTCCTGATCGCTCTCCAGGGTCTTGACCTGCTTCCAGTCGATGGTCACGGCACCCGCGTACTGGGTCTGGACCAGCAACTTGCCACCGTCGAACAGCGTGATTTTGCCGCTCAGCTTGTCACCGTTCTTCAACCAGACGGTATCGGCAAGCAAGGGTGTGGACGCACTGAAGACAGCAAGGCACAGCAGGGTTCTGGACAACATAAGCGAATCGGGGACTCTGGTTTGCGAAAAAGGGTCGGCATTATCCGTAGGAATAATTCCCTGACAAGGAGTGACCCGGCTATTTCTGTTGAGTTCATTTCTCAATTGCCCCTCCACCGATTACGCTTAAGGACATAACGCGATCAAGCTCAGGAACCGCGCACGTGACAGACCCGATGCATGCCTGCGAAAACGATCCGCAAATCCGACGCACGGCACTCTATTCCACCCTCGCCCAAGTGCCTGAGGGCAAGGTCGTCAGCTATGGTCAGTTGGCCGAACTGGCGGGGTTGGGGCGCGCCGCCCGCTGGGTCGGCCGTACCCTGAGCCAATTGCCCGTCGACACCAAGCTGCCGTGGCACCGCGTACTCGGCGCCGGCGGTCGGATCAGCCTGCCGGCGGGCAGCCCGTCCGGGGACGAACAGCGGGCACGATTGCGCATGGAAGGCATCACCGTCCTGAACAATCGTGTGGATATTCGGCGCCATGGCTGGCGTCCGGTAGAGCACAGCGGTTAGAGTGCGCGCTTTGTTTTCGCAATCTTGAGGCAGACTTCAGCCCATGCCCCGTAAAACCTGGCGCGCCGCGCTCGCCGCCTATGCCAGTCCTTCGACGCTCGTGCTGTTGTTGCTGGGTTTCGCCGCCGGCCTGCCGTACATGCTGGTGTTCTCGACACTTTCGGTCTGGCTGCGTGAAGCCGGTGTGGCCCGCGAGACGATCGGCTACGCCAGCCTGATCGGTCTGGCTTATGCCTTCAAATGGGTCTGGTCGCCCCTGCTCGACCAATGGCGCCTGCCGTTGTTGGGCAAGCTGGGGCGCCGCCGTTCGTGGCTGGTACTTTCACAGACGCTGGTGATCCTCGGTCTGATCGGCATGGGCTTTTGCGACCCGCAGAAACACCTGTCCTGGCTGATCGCTATCGCGGTGGTCGTTGCATTCGCCTCTGCCACCCAGGATATCGCCGTCGACGCCTATCGACTGGAAATCGCCGAAGACAACCGCCAGGCCGCACTGGCCGCCAGTTACATGTCCGGTTATCGGGTTGCTGCGCTGCTCGCGACGGCCGGTGCACTGTTCTTCGCCGAGGGCTTCGGCTCCACCGGCTTCAACTACCAGCACTCCGCCTGGACCGGCACCTACGTGCTGTTCGGCGCTCTGATGGTCCCAGCCCTGCTCACCACCCTGCTGATGCGCGAGCCGCCCGTGCCGCTGCGCACCCAGTTGCAGGCCGGGCGCTACACCTTCATGCATCAGTTGATGTCGGTGTTCGTGCTGATCATTTTGCTGGTGTCTGTGCCTGCGATGTTCACCCAGCTCTACAACACCGATTTCGCCAGCGTGCTGTTCGGCGACATGAGCCCGCTGGACCTGCTGCTGGAAGACCGGGCGTTCCTGCGCGCGATTCTCTACACCACGCTAACCTGCCTGTGCCTCTCGGCCATGGGTCGTCGCGGTCTGGCGCCGGTGCTGACGCCGGTCAACGACTTCATCCTGCGCTACCGCTGGCAGGCGCTGCTGTTGCTCGGTCTGATCGCCACCTATCGGATGTCCGACACGGTGATGGGCGTGATGGCCAACGTGTTCTACATCGACCAGGGTTTCACCAAGGACCAGATCGCCAGCGTCAGCAAGATCTTCGGCCTGATCATGACCCTCGTCGGCGCCGGCATGGGCGGTCTGCTGATCGTGCGCTTCGGTATCCTGCCGATCCTGCTCATCGGCGGCGCCGCGTCGGCGGCCACCAACCTGCTGTTCCTGATGCTGGCCGACATGGGTCCGAACCTGCAGATGCTGGTGGTGACGATCTCCCTCGACAACTTCAGCTCGGGCCTGGCCACGTCGGCGTTCGTCGCCTACCTGTCGAGCCTGACCAACCTCAAATTCTCCGCCACCCAGTACGCCCTGCTCAGCTCGATCATGCTCCTGCTGCCACGCCTGATCGGCGGCTACTCCGGGGTCATGGTGGAGAAATTCGGCTATCACAACTTCTTCCTGATCACCGCGCTGCTCGGTGTTCCGACCCTAGTGCTGATCGCCCTGCACTGGTTCCAGGAAAGCCGCCGCGAAGGCCCGACACCGACGCCGGAACCTGCACCGACCTCCGTCGCGGAAGAATCGTAAGACATCTCGCACCCGGCGAGAGGGTTCGCGCCGGGGTTGCACTTCTGTACGTCGGCGGATCTCGCCGTTACACTGCTCCGTCATTTCCAGTCATAGCAACCGACAACGGCCAACCATGCGCACCAGTCAATTTTTGCTCGCCACACAGAAAGAAACGCCTTCCGACGCGGTCGTGATCAGCCATCAGCTGATGCTGCGCGCCGGCATGATCCGCAAACTCGCCTCGGGCCTGTACACCTGGCTGCCGATGGGCTTGCGAGTGATGCGCAAGGTGGAAGCCATCGTTCGCGAAGAAATGAACGCCGCCGGCTCTCTGGAAGTGTTGATGCCGAGCACCCAACCGGCCGAGCTGTGGCAGGAATCGGGGCGCTGGGAAGAATACGGCCCTGAGCTGCTGCGCATCAAAGACCGCCACGGTCGTGATTTCTGCGCGGGCCCGACCCACGAAGAAGTGATCACCGATCTGATGCGCAACGAGTTGAGCAGCTACAAACAGCTGCCGATCAACCTGTACCAGATCCAGACCAAATTCCGTGACGAAATCCGTCCACGCTTCGGCCTGATGCGCGGTCGCGAATTCATCATGAAGGACTCGTACTCCTTCCATGCGGATCAGGCGTCGCTGCAGATCACCTACGACCGCATGCACGAAGCGTACTGCAACATCTTCACCCGCCTGGGCCTGAAGTTCCGTCCGGTGGAAGCCGACAACGGTTCGATCGGTGGCGCTGGCTCCCACGAGTTCCACGTGCTGGCCGAGTCCGGCGAAGACGATATCGTCTTCAGCAACGGTTCCGATTACGCGGCGAACATCGAAAAAGCCGAAGCCGTGCCGCGTGAAACCTCGCGCGCCGCGCCAAGCGAAGAGCTGCGTCTGGTCGACACACCAGACACCAAGACCATCGCGGCCCTGGTGGAGAAATTCAATCTGCCGATTGAAAAGACCATCAAGACCCTGATCGTGCACGCCGAAGAAGAAGGCAAGCTGATCGCGCTGATCATCCGTGGCGACCACGAGCTGAACGAAATCAAGGCTGCCAACCAGCCAGGCGTTGCCAGCCCGCTGGTCATGGCCTCCGATGCCGAACTGCGTGACGCCATCGGCGCCGGTGCCGGTTCCCTCGGCCCGCTGAACCTGCCACTGCCGATCATCATCGACCGTTCGGTCGAGCTGATGAGCGACTTCGGCATCGGTGCAAACATCGACGACAAGCACTACTTCGGCGTGAACTGGGAGCGTGATCTGCCGGTTCCGACCGTGGCCGACCTGCGCAACGTCGTGGCCGGCGACCCGAGCCCTGACGGCAAGGGCACCCTGGAAATCAAGCGCGGCATCGAAGTCGGGCACATCTTCCAGCTGGGCAACAAGTACAGCAAGGCGATGAAGTGCGAAGTGCTGGGCGAGAACGGCAAGCCGGTAACCCTGGAAATGGGTTGCTACGGTATCGGTGTTTCCCGCGTGGTGGCTGCCGCCATCGAGCAGAACAACGACGAGAACGGCATCATCTGGAGCGACACTCTGGCGCCGTTCCAGATCGCTCTGGTGCCGCTGCGCTATGAAACCGAGCTGGTGCGCGAAGCCACCGACAAGCTGTACGCGGAACTGACCGCGGCCGGCTTCGAAGTGCTGCTGGACGACCGCGACAAGAAAACCAGCCCGGGCATCAAGTTCGCGGACATGGAGCTGATCGGCATTCCGCACCGGATCGTGGTCAGCGACCGCGGCCTCGCCGAAGGCAACCTGGAATACAAGAGCCGTACCGAAGGCCAGGCGCAAGCGCTGCCGGTTGCCGACGTGCTGTCCTTCCTTCAGGCCCGTATCCGCCGCTGAAACCAGATAGAGACGTCATGTTCAAGCGAAACACCTTAGGCCTCGGTGGCGCCGCCCTGTGCGGCACCCTGCTGGTCAGCGGCTGTGCCAATCACATGTCACAACGCAGCGAGCACGAGGAACGTGTCGAGCGCAAACTGCTCGACCACAGCCTGCAGATCGATGTCGGCGAGCCCAAGGTGCTTGAGCTGCCGCAACGGCGCGTGAAGATCAACGAACAGAAGACCTTCGAAGTCACAGAATTCGAGGTCACGCGCCATTACGACCGTTACACGCCTTACCAGCCATGGCGGGAGATCTACGAGATTCCGCTGGGCGCGGTGGCGGTGGTCGGCGGCGTCGGTGCGAACGTGGTCAACGTGTTTGCCCTCGGCAATCTGCCCGACAGCGTGACACGGGACTGGCTCAGCTACGGTTTCGCCGGGCTCAACCCGTTCATGAACGTGCAATCGAACGGTCGCGCGCAACAGAATCTGGCCGGCATCGACGAAGTCCAGCGCGACAAGCGCACGGAGTATTCGAGCCTGCCGTGGAGCGAGCGCCCGGTTCAGGTCAAGGCCGGCAAGCAGACCTTCGACATGACCACCGATCGCAACGGCGTGCTGCGTCTGAACCTGCTGGACAGCCCGTTCGCCGAAAACGACCTCAATCATGTAGGCAAACTGCAGATCAGCGTCGAAGACAGCAAGGATGACGTGCATTCCGATTCGTCTCTGGCGATCAGCACTCACCTGCGCGGCAAGCTGCTGGAGGCTCACGGGCTGATCTACGACGATCTGGAAGACGACGAAGTGAGCCAGTGGGTACACCGGGTGAAGCGTCTGTCGGAACTGGGTCTGGAAGAAGAAGCCAGTGAACTGGAACAAAGCCTGATCGAACTGACCCGCAACGATCCTGAGTTGCAGGCCGAATTCCTCAAGTCCCTGACCCGGGATGCGGGGCGTCTGGTGGCGGATCCGGGGCCGAACTGAACCCCCCTGAAAAAATGCCCGAACCTGGTTCGGGCATTTTTTTGTCCGTCTATCGCTCGAACAACTCCATTTGTTCGAACCCGCCGCGTAAATCCTCCAGCCGCACGCCCACTCCCAATAGCCGCACCGGTTTGCCACCGCGGTTGAACGCCTGCGTCAGCATCAACTGGTAACTGCCCAGATCCCGCCCTGCCCCGGCCTGCTCCAGTGTGGTCTGGGTGAAATCGTGAAACTTCACTTTGACGAATGGCTTGCCCGGCCGGTAGCTGCTGTCGATCCGCGCCATGCGGGTTTTCAGGGTTTCCAGCAGCTCGGGGAGCTTATCGAGGCAACTGCGCAGATCCGGCAGATCGACGTCGTAGGTGTTTTCGACACTGATCGACTGACGGCGGCTGTCGTTATGTACCAACCGCTCATCGATCCCACGGGCCAGACTCCACAAGCGCTCGCCGAAACTGCCAAATTCCCGCACCAGCGCCAGCTTGTCCCAGTCACGCAATTGCAGACAGTCATTGATACCCAGCTTGCCCAACTTGTCGGCCGTGACCTTGCCGACCCCGTGCAACTTGCTCACCGGCAAGCTACTGACGAACTCCTCGACCTGATCTGGAGTGATCACGAACAAGCCGTTGGGCTTTTTCCAGTCGCTGGCGATCTTGGCCAGAAACTTGTTCGGCGCCACGCCGGCGGAGACGGTGATATGCAACTGATTGGACACCCGGCGGCGAATGTCCTGGGCGATCCGCGTGGCGCTACCGCCGAAATGCGCGCTGTCCGAGACGTCGAGGTACGCCTCGTCCAGCGAAAGCGGCTCGATGAGGTCGGTGTAATCGCTGAAGATCGTGTGAATTTCTTTCGACGCCTCGCGATAGGCGTCCATTCTCGGCTTGACGATGGTCAGGTCCGGGCACAGCTTCAAGGCGTGTCCAGAGGACATCGCCGAGCGAACCCCGTATGCACGCGCCTCATAGTTGCAGGTGGCGATCACCCCGCGCCTGTCCGCCGAGCCACCGACCGCCAACGGCTTGCCGGCGAGGCTCGGGTCATCCCGCATCTCGATGGCGGCGTAGAAACAGTCACAGTCGACGTGGATGATTTTTCGCTGAGTCATGACAGAAAAGGAAACATGGCGAGCCGGACCGGCAGTATCTCACTGACACCTGTATATAGCACCAGTGGTATGAATGTTCTTTTCAGTTTGTAGGAAACGACCTTTGAATTTATTTTCTCAATCGAAAACCAACCTCCAATAGAGCTGAAACCCTTGCTGTGCCTGACCTGCAGCCTCTGAAAAGACCGTCCGTCAGCGCTAACCGATTGAAGCTGAAGAGGTTTTATCCAAATTGAAGGTTGACACCCCGGCGTTCCTCTGTAGAATGCCGCCACACAGACGCGGGATGGAGCAGTCTGGTAGCTCGTCGGGCTCATAACCCGAAGGTCGTCGGTTCAAATCCGGCTCCCGCAACCAAACATCAGAAAAGGCCAATCGAAAGATTGGCCTTTTTTGTGCGTGTCTGTTTTTCACGACGATGCACGGCGTTCTGCAAACAGGAATCCGTTTCAATTCCGAAACTTAAGCAGCCACCTGCGACCGTTTGCCGCGATTGCACACTTATTTGACCCTTCTCGGGATTATCGGTTGACACCCCGCCGTTCGCCTGTAGAATGCCGCCACACAGACGCGGGATGGAGCAGTCTGGTAGCTCGTCGGGCTCATAACCCGAAGGTCGTCGGTTCAAATCCGGCTCCCGCAACCAAACATCAAAAAAGGCTACTCGAAAGAGTGGCCTTTTTTGTATCTGTGGAAAAAGTCCTTTCGCAACAATGATCTGTCACTGTGCAGTGAACCGTTCAGGATCTTCAGACCCGCCGAGTTGCGACTATGCTTGAAGTCGCAAGCAGGGCGTCTGCAATCCAGGAGCTGCCCTCGCCGATACCCGGTGAGAGGCGTAGTATTTTGTGATTATTTTTTTCTACAGGGATTGGTTACTTGGCTGGATACCTCCATCCTGTCGCGCACAATCCAAGAGGTGATTGATGCGCGCCAACTCGTCTGATTCACAAGACACCGTCACAGCGACCCCACCGATCAAGCCTGAGCGTCTGCGCCTGCTGGATCGGATCAGCAAATACCGGCAACCGATCGGTCTGGCGGTCACGTTGCTGCTGTTCGCCATCGCGCTGATTGCCTGTCGCCATCTGCTCAGCGAACTCGATCTCGACGCCCTGCACGACTCGATTCTCGACGTGCCGAAACCGGCTTTGCTCGGCGCCCTCGGAGCGACGGTCGTCGGCTTCATCATTCTGCTCGGCTACGAATGGTCGGCCAGTCGTTATGCCCGCGTGACGCTGGCACCGAAAGTTCTGGCCCTTGGCGGCTTCACCGCGTTTGCCATCGGCAATGCCATTGGCCTGTCGATGCTGTCCGGTGGCTCGGTGCGTTACCGTTTATATGCACGGCATGGCCTGGGCGCTTCCGAAGTCGCGCACATGACCCTGTTCGCCAGCCTGTCACTGGGCTGCGCCCTGCCGCCGCTGGCTGCACTTGCGACCCTGAGCAACCTGCCCGCCGCCTCACAGGCACTGGGGCTGTCCGAGACTTTATTGGGGACGATTGCCGGCGTAGTGCTGCTGCTCGGCGCGATCCTGGCCATCGGCATCTATCGCCGTCGCCTGCCGGAACAACCTTATCCGGACAACCTGCTGGTTCGGGCCGGTCGTCGCACCCTGCGCCTGCCGGGTCGCCGCCTGACGTTCCTGCAACTGGTCATCACCGCCCTCGACGTCGCCGCCGCTGCAACCGTCCTTTATCTGCTGCTGCCGGAAGCGCCGCCCTTCGGTGCCTTCCTGCTGGTTTATCTGCTGGCGCTGGCGGCCGGTGTACTCAGTCACGTTCCGGGTGGTGTGGGTGTCTTCGAAGCGATTCTGCTCGCGGCGTTCGCCGACAAACTCGGTGCCGCTCCACTGGCTGCCGCCCTGCTCCTGTATCGCCTGATCTATGTGGTGCTGCCGTTGCTGGTGGCCTGCGTGCTGTTGCTGATCAACGAAGGCCAACGCCTGTTTCAATCGCAGACCATGCGTGCGGCGTCCGGTCTGGCGGCACCGATTCTCGCAGTGCTGGTGTTCCTGTCCGGCGTGGTGCTGCTGTTTTCCGGCGCAACGCCAGAGATCGACACCCGTCTGGAACACATCGGCTTTCTGATTCCTCACCGCCTGGTCGACGCTTCGCACTTTGGCGCCAGCCTGATCGGTGTGCTGTGCCTGATGCTCGCTCAAGGCCTGCGTCGCCGGTTGTCGGCGGCGTGGATGCTGACCACCATTCTGCTGCTGGTGGGCGCCCTGCTCTCGCTGCTCAAGGGTTTCGACTGGGAAGAAGCGACCCTGATGACCCTCACCGCCGCACTGCTGGGGGTGTTCCGTCGTTCGTTCTACCGCCCGAGCCGTCTGACCGAACTGCCGTTCTCGCCGCTCTATCTGGTGGCCAGCCTGTGCGTACTCGGTGCTTCGACCTGGCTTTTGCTGTTCGCTTATCAGGACGTCCCTTACAGCCATCAACTGTGGTGGCAGTTCACCCTCGACGCCGATGCCCCGCGCGGCCTGCGCTCGCTGCTCGGCGCCGCCGTGCTGCTGCTGGTGATCGCCCTGACCTGGCTGCTGCGCACCGCTCGCCCGGTGATCCATCTGCCGACACCGGATGAACTGGAACGCGCCTCGAAAATCCTGATGGCCTCCTCGCAACCGGACGGCGGCCTGGCCCTGACCGGTGACAAGGCGCTGCTGTTTCATCCCAACGACGAAGCCTTCCTGATGTACGCCCGTCGCGGCCGCAGTCTGGTGGCCCTGTACGACCCGATCGGCCCCGGCCAGCAACGGGCCGAGATGATCTGGCAGTTCCGCGACCTGTGCGACATCCATCACGCCCGCCCCGTGTTCTATCAGGTGCGCGCCGAGAACCTGCCGTACTACATGGACATCGGCCTGACCGCGATCAAGCTCGGCGAAGAAGCCCGGGTCGATCTGCATCGCTTTGACCTGGAAGCCAAGGGCAAGGAGATGAAGGACCTGCGCTACACCTGGAACCGTGGCACCCGTGACGGCCTGTCGCTGGAGATCCATGAGCCGGGCCAGGCGCCGATGGATGAGCTCAAGGTGATTTCCGATGCCTGGCTGACCGGCAAGAACGTGCGCGAGAAAGGCTTCTCCCTCGGCCGTTTCAGCGATGATTACCTGAAGCATTTCCGCATCGCGGTGATTCGCTTCGAAGGCCGCCCGGTGGCGTTCGCCAACCTGCTCGAGACCTACAGCCATGACCTGGCCAGTCTCGACCTGATGCGCGCGCACCCGGACGCCCCCAAGCTGACCATGGAATTCATGATGGTCGGTCTGATTCAACACTATAAGAGTCACGGATACGCGCGCTTCAGCCTGGGCATGGTGCCGCTGTCGGGGTTGCAACCCCGGCGCGGGGCACCGCTGACCCAGCGTCTGGGCTCGATGGTTTTCCGCCGTGGTGAGCAGCTGTACAACTTCCAAGGCTTGCGCCGCTTCAAAGACAAGTTCCAGCCCGACTGGGAACCCCGTTATATGGCCGTGCCCGCCGGACTCGATCCGCTGGTGGCGCTGGCCGACACTGCTGCCCTGATCGCGGGCGGCTTGACTGGATTGGTGAAACGCTGATGATTCAACGCTCCCTGAAGTACATCCTGGTCGCACTGCTGGTGCTGGCCGCGATTGCCGGTGGCGGTTTCTGGTACCTCAAACGCCCGGCACCGGAACCGACCCTCGAACAGCTCACCCCGGCCGATGGCGCCGCCATGACCCGGGTCATCCCCGGCACCAAGCCCAAGGCGCAGGTGCTGGTGGCGGTCAACGACGACCAGAAACTCAGCGACAAGCAACTGAGCACCCTGAGCCGCAGCGCCTCGGCGCAAATCGTTCAGGTGATCCTGCCCAAGGACTGCCTGCTGCAAAGCCGCGCCCTGCAAGCGGGCCTGCGCGAACTGAACGGCCCGGCGACCCTGGTCAGCGGCATCGGCCCCGGAGCCGTCCTGGCATGGCGCTGGTTGTCCGAGCAGAAAGACGACAAGGCTCAGGCTGTCTCCGTCGACCTGGCCCTGGAAAAACCCGGCTGCACTCACCTGTTGCCAAAAGCCGCCGCCCACGGCCACTGGCTGGTGGCGTGGAACGACAACCCGGACGACACCAGCGCCGGTTTCGTGCGCGATCAACCGAACGCCGAAACCAGCATCAGCGACTACGACATCAACCTGCCGCAAGTGCTGAACAACGAACTGCGCAAGATCCTCGTCGGCGGCGACAAGGCCAACGGTGGCCTGCAGATTCCAGTCGTGGAAGTCCCGGCCGGCCAAGCTAAGGACACCGTCACCCTGTTCCTGTCCGGTGACGGCGGCTGGCGCGATCTGGACCGCGACGTGGCCGGTGAAATGGCCAAGATCGGCTACCCGGTCGTCGGCATCGACACCCTGCGCTACTACTGGCAGCACAAGAGCCCGGAACAGAGCGCCCTCGACCTGACCGAACTGATGCAGCACTACCGCCAGAAATGGGGCACCAAGCGCTTCATCCTGACCGGCTACTCGTTCGGCGCCGACGTCCTCCCGGCCATCTACAACCGCCTGCCGGAAACCGAGCAGCAACGCGTCGACGCAATCATCCTGCTGGCCTTCGCCCGCACCGGCAGCTTCGAAATCGAAGTCGAAGGCTGGCTCGGCAACGCCGGCAAAGAAGCCGCCACCGGCCCGGAAATGGCCAAGCTGCCACCGGCCAAGGTCGTGTGCATCTACGGTGAAGAAGAAACCGACGAAAGCGGCTGCACCGACAAGACCGCGGTGGGCGAAGCGGTGAAGCTGCCTGGTGGTCACCACTTCGACGAGAACTACCCGGCGCTGGCCAAGCGTTTGGTGGACTTGATCGAGAAGCGCCAGAACACGGCGCAGGTGGCGGAAGAGTGATCTGAAGCGCACCTGATTAAAAGCCCTCGCAATCTCACGGTTGCGAGGGCTTTTTCATTCCCGGAGCTCCAACGAAGAGCCACGTGGAACTCAGTTAACTGTCAGCGTTTCCTGGGCGTACCTCGCCCGCATGTCGTCATGACTGATCGCTTGAGCCGGATCGAAATTGCTCAATCGTGCCTTGGCTGCCGCTTCAACCCGAAGAGTCTCGAATTCATCCAGCCTTTCTTGTTTCAAACATTTTTTCATGAGCACCCTTCTCCAAGAATGTCGCCCGTCACTCGAACTGTCCTCAGTCCTCGGACAAAGGACTGTTGCTAAGCGAAGCTCATTGAAGAATCAACACCTGCTTAGCGCACTGATTCTGTCCGACGCATAGTTTCGCTTACTTGCGGTGTCGCAATATCAGATGACGTCCGCATACCTTGTAGGCAAACTCCTAATCTCGTGTTTGGGCACTTTGCCGCCCTATTGCGCTGTTTTTCGACGGGATACTCTCCGGACGTCGCTGACCCTTTCAGCGATCGGGTGTGGTAACCCGGATAAACCAGCGCAACAGCACCCTCATCACAATCACAGACACTTTCATGCCTGTGATTTCGAGTTATGGCAGCTGTGCGTGGGACGCCTTCGGGCGTGCCGGTTTCCTTGGTTCCCGGTTTACCACCCTGCGTACAGCTGCCTCCCTTTCGTGTGGTAACGGAAGTCGCAGCTCCTCGAACCAAGGAGTAGCACCATGACCGAAACGAAATCGCCGTCCCCCGTAGACCTCACAACCATCGGTTTCACCTCTTTCCTCTACAGCTCGGATCAGGCGTTACTCAACGTTCGCTCCGGCGTCCCGATCGTCGAAGCACTGTCCCAGGCTTCAGACCTGTTGTTCCTCGCCAAATCCTTCGCCGAGGATGCCGCCTACGACAAGGAAAGCGACCGTCACGCCTGGGCCGCGCATTACCTGACGATAATCGGCAAGGCCTTGGTCGACGACGTGATGAAGGCCCTGATGCCGCGACCTGCGCGAACGAAGACCGAATCTGAGGCAGAACTGCCAGAAAGAATGTAACGGCACAAAAACGAAAAAGCCCCCGCCAGCCACAAAGCTGACGGGGGCTTTTCAGTTGTGGCGGAGGTTACATCTCCACCTGCGTCCCCAACTCAATCACCCTATTCAGCGGCAGATTGAAGAACCGCAGGTTCCCGTTGGCATTCTTCAACATGAACGCAAACAGCGCCTCACGCCAGCGGGCCATGCCTTCGAGTTTCGAGGCGATGACCGTTTCGCGGCTGAGGAAGTAGGTGGTGCGCATCGGGCTGAAGTCCAGGTCGTCGAGATGGCACAGCTTCAGTGCCTGCGGCACGTCCGGTTCGTCGGTAAACCCGAAGTGCAGGATCACCCGGAAGAAGCCTTCGCCGTGGGCTTCGACTTCGAAGCGGCGCGATGGCGGAACGCGTGGGATGTCTTCATAGACCACGGTCAGCAGCACCACTTGCTCATGCAGCACCTGGTTGTGCAGCAGGTTGTGCAACAGCGCATGCGGCACCGCGTCGGAGCGGGCGGTAAGGAACACGGCGGTGCCCTGCACGCGGTGCGGCGGCTGGACGCGGATGCTGCTGATGAAGATCGGCAGCGGCAGCGCGCCTTCGTCGAGGCGCTCGACCAGCAGTTGCTTGCCACGTTTCCAGGTGGTCATCAGCACGAACAGCGCGATACCGGCGATCACCGGGAAGGCACCGCCCTGGACGATCTTCGGCACGTTGGCGGCAAAGTACAGGCCGTCCACCAGCAGGAAGCCGATCAGCACCGGCACCGCCAGAATCGGTGGCCATTTCCACAGCAGCAGCATCACTGCCGACACCAGGATCGTGGTCATCAACATCGTGCCAGTCACGGCCACACCATAGGCCGAGGCCAGCGCGCCGGAAGATTCGAAGCCGATCACCAGCAAGACCACGCCGACCATCAGCGACCAATTCACGGCACCGATGTAGATCTGGCCCTGCTCGTCGCTCGAGGTGTGCTGGATGTACATGCGCGGGATGTAACCGAGCTGGATCGCCTGACGGGTCAGGGAGAACGCGCCAGAAATCACCGCCTGGGAGGCGATCACCGTGGCCAGGGTCGACAGACCGACCAGCGGAATCAGCGCCCAGCTCGGGGCCAGCAGGTAGAACGGGTTGCGCGCCGCTTCCGGGTTGTCCAGCAGCAAGGCGCCCTGACCGAAGTAGTTGAGCACCAGCGCCGGCAGCACCAACAGGAACCACGCACGGGCAATCGGCTTGCGGCCGAAGTGGCCCATGTCGGCGTACAGCGCTTCGGCACCGGTCAGTGCCAGCACCACGGCGCCGAGGATCGCCACGCCCATGCCCGGATGAACGGTAAAGAACCGCACCGCCCACGCCGGATTCATCGCATGCAGCACTTCGGGGGTGTGGCTGATGCCGTACACGCCGAGCGCGCCGAGGACCAGGAACCAGGTGACCATGATCGGCCCGAAAAGAATGCCGATCCGCGCCGTGCCGTGTTTCTGGATCAGAAACAGCGCCACCAGCACCACCAGCGACAGCGGCACCACCCAATGGTCAATGCCGTCGAAGGCCAGGCCCAGACCTTCAATGGCCGAGAGCACGGAAATCGCCGGGGTGATCATGCTGTCGCCATAGAACAGCGCCGCGCCGATCAGCCCGCAGACCACCAAAAGCGTGCGCAACCGCTTGCGCCCCGCCGCTGCCCGACGGGCCAGCGCGGTGAGCGCCATGATCCCGCCTTCGCCCTGGTTGTCGGCGCGCAGCACGAACATCATGTACTTGATTGAAACGACCCAGATCAGCGACCAGAAAATCAGCGACAGAATGCCGAGCACTCCGTCGTGATTGACGGGCACACCGTAAGCGCCGGAAAACACTTCTTTGAGGGTGTACAACGGGCTCGTGCCGATGTCGCCGTAAACTACCCCGACCGCCGCGACCAGCATGCTCAGCGGCTTGGTGGCCGAACCTTCGGCGCCCGCCGCGTGACTACTTGCCTGACCCATCCAACACTCCTGATTCCCAGACCGGCTTCTTATATGAAGCACTATGCTTTGTGTGCAGCATGCGCGTTTTTACGCCCTGTAACAGACGTTTTCTTGACTGTAAAAATTCAGTAAAGCGCAACGGCGCGAAGCATAGCGCAGCACTCGTCGTATTTCCCTGCATAAAGCTGGTCAAGTGCGCTGCTCGTCGCTAGAATTGCGCACTTTTTGATCAGAGGCGCAGTTCAAGCGCCCGTCCGTCGGTTCCTGAATCAGGTAATCGATGTCACAAAACACCGAGGTTAGACATGTCCACCACTCCTGCGCCGGCCAATCCAAAGGTTGGCTTCGTTTCTCTGGGTTGCCCGAAAGCACTGGTCGACTCCGAGCGCATCCTGACCCAGCTGCGCATGGAAGGCTATGACGTGGTGTCCACCTATCAGGACGCCGACGTGGTCGTGGTCAACACCTGCGGCTTCATCGACTCGGCCAAGGCCGAATCGCTGGAAGTCATCGGTGAAGCGATCAAGGAAAACGGCAAGGTCATCGTGACCGGCTGCATGGGCGTGGAAGAAGGCAATATCCGTGACGTGCACCCGAGCGTGCTGGCCGTTACCGGTCCGCAGCAGTACGAGCAAGTGGTCAACGCCGTGCACGAAGTCGTGCCGCCGAAGCAGGATCACAACCCGCTGATCGACCTGGTGCCGCCGCAAGGCATCAAGCTGACCCCGCGTCACTACGCGTACCTGAAGATTTCCGAAGGCTGCAACCACAGCTGCAGCTTCTGCATCATCCCGTCGATGCGCGGCAAACTGGTCAGCCGTCCGGTTGGTGATGTGCTCGACGAAGCCCAGCGTCTGGTCAAATCCGGCGTGAAGGAACTGCTGGTGATTTCCCAAGACACCAGCGCCTATGGCGTTGACGTCAAATACCGCACCGGTTTCTGGAACGGCGCGCCGGTGAAAACCCGCATGACCGAACTGTGCGAAGCGCTGAGCACCCTCGGCGTCTGGGTCCGTCTGCACTACGTTTACCCGTACCCGCATGTCGACGAGCTGATCCCGCTGATGGCCGCCGGCAAGATCCTGCCGTACCTGGACATCCCGTTCCAGCACGCGAGCCCGAAAGTCCTGAAGTCGATGAAACGCCCGGCGTTCGAAGACAAGACCCTGGCGCGGATCAAGAACTGGCGCGAAATCTGCCCGGACCTGATCATCCGTTCGACCTTCATCGTCGGCTTCCCCGGCGAAACCGAAGAAGACTTCCAGTACCTGCTGGACTGGCTGACCGAAGCCCAGCTCGACCGCGTCGGCTGCTTCCAGTACTCGCCGGTCGAAGGCGCACCGGCCAATGACCTGAACCTCGACATCGTTCCGGACGACGTCAAGCAGGATCGCTGGGAGCGTTTCATGGCGCACCAGCAGGCCATCAGCTCGGCGCGCCTGCAAATGCGCATCGGCCGTGAAATCGAAGTGTTGGTCGACGAAGTCGACGAGCAAGGCGCGGTCGGCCGTTGCTTCTTCGATGCCCCGGAAATCGACGGCAACGTGTTCATCGACAACGGCAGCAACCTCAAGCCGGGCGACAAGGTCTGGTGCAAGGTGACCGACGCCGACGAATACGACCTCTGGGCCGAACAGATCTAAGCGCGAAAAATACAGAAAGCCCCGCTCTCTTTTTACGAGATGCGGGGCTTTTTTACGGCTAGAGTTTGGGGTGGGAAGGACTCCCTCATCCATGACAAAGAGGCTATCGGGCATGCGTCACCACTCGGTCATCCACACGCCGAAACTCAGCGATTATCAGGAACTGACCCGGGTCTGGGAGGCCTCGGTCCGCGCGACTCATGATTTCCTGCCGGAATCCTACATCGAACTGCTGAAGAATCTGGTGCTGACCCGCTACCTCGACGCAGTGATGCTGATCTGCACCCGGGACAGCCACCAGCGCATCACCGGGTTTGCCGGGGTTGCGGCGGGCAAGATCGAAATGCTGTTCATCGACCCGGCCCATCGCGGCCAGGGCCTTGGCAAGAAACTGCTGAAGTACGCGATGGAACACCTGAACGCCGACGAACTGGACGTCAACGAACAGAACCCGCAGGCCCTGGGGTTTTACTTCAAGCAAGGGTTCGAGGTGATCGGCCGCTCGGAAGTCGATGGCATGGGCCAGCCGTATCCGCTGTTGCACATGCGCTTGCGGCAGAATCAGCAACGCTCGAACCATGCCTGACACACAACAAAACTACTGTGGGAGCGAGCTTGCTCGCGAATGCGGTGCAACAGCCACTGCAGAAATAGACTGAAAGGACGCCTTCGCGAGCAAGCTCGCTCCCACATTGAATTCAGCACCTGTAAATGCAATCGGGCTTAACCGGCCCCAGGCAGGTACAATGCCCACCCCTTTTTTGTTACGGCCCCTGTCATGACTGACCCGATTCGCCTCTCCAAACGCCTCATCGAGCTGGTCGGCTGCTCCCGCCGGGAGGCCGAGCTGTTCATCGAGGGCGGCTGGGTCACCGTGGACGGCGAAGTCATCGACGAGCCGCAATTCAAGGTCGGCGACCAGAAAGTCGAGCTCGACAAGGACGCCAAGGCCACCGCGCCGGAGCCGGTGACCATCCTGCTCAACGTGCCGGCCGGCATGGATGTCGACAGCGCCATGCAGTCGCTGAACGCCGAAACCCTCAGTGAAGAACACCGCTACGGCAAGCGTCCGCTGCGCGGGCATTTCTTGCGCCTGACCGCCAGCGCCGACCTGCAACCCAAGGCCAGCGGCCTGCTGGTGTTCACCCAGGACTGGAAGGTGTTGCGCAAGCTCACCGCCGACGCGGCCAAGATCGAGCAGGAATACGTGGTCGAAGTCGAAGGCGACATGGTTGCCCACGGCCTCAACCGTCTGCAGCACGGCCTCACCCACAAGGGCAAGGAGCTGCCGCCGGTCAAGGCCAGCTGGCAGAACGAAAACCGTCTGCGCTTCGCCATGAAGAACCCGCAGCCGGGGATCATCGCCCAGTTCTGCGAAGCGGTCGGCCTGAAAGTTATCGGCATTCGCCGCATCCGCATCGGCGGCGTGTCCATCGGCAAGGTGCCGGTCGGCCAATGGCGCTACCTGTCCGGCAAAGAGAAATTCTAAGGCTCGCGAGCCACCCTACATTTCCGGCATCGCGCCCGCGCGATGCCCACAGCGAACAATCAGGATTGCACACATGGTTCACAACGACGTTCTGCGCAGCGTGCGCTACATGCTCGACATCAGCGACAAGAAAGTGGTCGAGATCATCAAACTCGGCGGCCTGGACGTCACGCTTGCCGATGTCGTGACGTACCTCGACAAGAAAGAAGAAGACGAAGAAGGTTTCGTGCGCTGCCCGGACGAAGTCATCGCGCACTTCCTCGACGGTCTGGTGATCTTCAAGCGCGGCAAGGACGAAAGCCGTCCGCCGCTGCCGATCGAACTGCCGGTGACCAACAACATCATCCTGAAAAAGCTGCGCGTGGCCTTCGAACTGAAAGAAGACGACATGCACGCGATCCTCAAGGCTGCCGAGTTCCCGGTGTCCAAGCCTGAGCTGAGCGCGCTGTTCCGCAAGGTTGGCCACACCAACTACCGTCCGTGCGGTGATCAGTTGCTGCGCAATTTCCTCAAGGGCCTGACCCTGCGCGTTCGCGGTTGATTTTTTTTGCAAAAACAAAACGGCGACTTCGGTCGCCGTTTTCATGCATGCCCCTCCATTCCTTCCAAAAATAGTGGCTCCGCTTTTCGCGGCCGGCGACTAGGGTGTACTGAACCCTAGCCCTCAGGATTCGCCATGCACCCGTATTTCTCCCTGCAAGGCCGCACCGCCCTGGTGACCGGCGGCACCCGTGGTATCGGCAAAATGATCGCCAAGGCCTTTGTCGAGGCCGGCGCCCGCGTGTACGTCTGCTCCCGTGACGCGGAAGCCTGTCATCAAACCGCTGAAGAACTCAGTGCCCTGGGCACTTGTCTGGGCGTGGCGGCGAATCTGGCGACGGAAGAAGGCGTGAAAGAGTTGGCCGTGCGACTGGGCGAGCAAATCACCCACCTGGACATTCTGGTCAACAACGCCGGCACCACCTGGGGCGCGCCGCTGGAGAGCTACCCGGTCAAGGGTTGGGAGAAAGTCATGCAGCTCAACGTGACCTCGGTGTTCAGTTGCATCCAGCAATTTCTACCGTTGCTGCGCCAATCCGGGTCGGCGGCCAATCCGGCGCGGATCATCAATATCGGCTCGGTGGCGGGGATTTCTTCCTTCGGCGAACAGGCCTACGCCTACGGGCCGAGCAAGGCGGCCCTGCATCAACTGTCACGGATTCTCGCCCGGGAACTGGTGAGCCAGCACATCAACGTCAACGTCATCGCACCGGGGCGCTTTCCGAGCAAGATGACCCAGCACATCGGCAGTGACCAGCAGGCGCTGGCCGAAGACACTGCGCTGATCCCGATGAAACGCTGGGGCCGCGAGGAAGAAATGGCGGCGCTGGCAATCAGCCTGGCGAGTACCGCCGGGGCGTACATGACCGGGAATATCATTCCGCTGGATGGCGGGTTCAGTCTTTAGGTCGGCGACACGGCCGGACGGGTTATCATGCCCGCCCTGCTCCGCTTCGAATGCACACCATGACTTACAGCGTCTCCCCCATCGGCTTCGTCCGCTCCTGCTTCAAGGAGAAGTTCGCCATCCCGCGCCAGCCGCAATTGGCCCCCGCTGCCCGTGGCGTGCTGGAACTGGTGGCGCCGTTCGATCAGGGCGACGCGGTGCAAGGTCTGGAGCAGGTCAGCCATGTCTGGCTGCTGTTCCTGTTCCATCAGGCGCTGGAAGACAAGCCGCGCCTCAAAGTCCGACCTCCGCGCCTCGGTGGCAACAAGTCCATGGGCGTGTTCGCCACCCGCGCCACGCACCGGCCGAACGGCATCGGCCAGTCGGTGGTGAAGCTGGACAAGGTCGAGGCCAATCGCCTGTTCATCTCCGGCATCGACCTGCTGGACGGCACGCCGATTCTCGACATCAAACCCTACGTGCCGTACGCCGACATCATTGCTGACGCCTCCAACAGCATCGCCAGTGCCGCGCCGCAACTGATCGACGTGCAGTGGACGGACGCGGCGCTGCAACAGGCGCACACGCACGCTCAGCGCCTGGCCGAGCCGCTGGTCGAACTGATCGAGCAGTGCCTGGCCCAGGATCCGCGTCCGGCGTATCAGACGCCCGCGCCAGAGCGCGAATACGGCGCGCAGTTCTGGGATCTGGACGTGCGCTGGCATTACCCTGTGCCTGAGCAGATCCGCGTCCTGGAAGTCATCCCCGCCGCTGACTGAATTCCAAAAACGAAAAAGCCCGCGCTGCCTTCTCAGGCAACGCGGGCTTTTCTGTCGGCATCGTCAGGATTATTTCTCGACGAATGCACGCTCGATCAGGTAGTCACCCGGCTCGCGCATACGCGCCGAGATCTTCAGACCGAAGCTGTCGAGCACTTCGCTGGTCTCGTCGAGCATGCTCGGGCTGCCGCAGATCATCGCGCGGTCGTCCTGCGGGTTGATCGGTGGCAGGCCGATGTCGCTGAACAGCTTCCCGCTGCGCATCAGGTCGGTCAGACGGCCCTGATTCTCGAACGGCTCGCGAGTCACGGTCGGGTAGTAGATCAGCTTGTCACGCAGCGCTTCGCCGAAGAACTCGTTCTGCGGCAGGTGCTCGGTGATGAATTCGCGGTAGGCGACTTCGTTGACGTAGCGAACACCGTGAACCAGGATCACTTTTTCGAAGCGCTCGTAGGTTTCCGGGTCCTGGATCACGCTCATGAACGGCGCCAGACCGGTGCCGGTGCTCAGCAGGTACAGGTGCTTGCCCGGGTTCAGGTCGTCCAGCACCAGGGTGCCTGTCGGTTTTTTCGAGATGATGATCTCGTCGCCTTCCTTCAGGTGCTGCAGCTGGGAGGTCAGCGGACCGTCCTGCACCTTGATGCTGAAGAACTCGAGATGCTCTTCCCAGTTCGGGCTGGCGATCGAGTAAGCGCGCATAAGCGGGCGGCCGTTGGGCTGTTGCAGGCCGATCATCACGAACTGACCGTTCTCGAAGCGCAGGCCCGGATCGCGGGTGCACTTGAAGCTGAACAGAGTGTCGTTCCAGTGATGAACACTGAGGACACGCTCGTGGTTCATGTTGCTCATGTACGTGGGACTCCTGGAGATTGATCTGCGCCTGCCCGGCTCGTGTTGAAGAATGCCGACGGTGCGCAATTGCATCGCATTCTAATAGCGCCGACAATATCTGTTAACTGAATTATTAAGATAAGGGTTATCGGTTATATCGATATGCGATTTACTCTTCGTCAACTGCAAGTCTTCGTCGCTGTCGCCCAGCAGGAAAGCGTGTCCCGCGCTGCGGGTCTGCTCAACCTGTCGCAATCGGCCGCCAGCACTTCCATCACCGAACTGGAGCGCCAATCCAGCTGCCAGCTGTTCGATCGCGCCGGCAAACGCTTGAGCCTCAACGCCCTCGGCAAACAGTTGTTGCCGCAAGCGGTGGCCATGCTCGATCAGGCCAAGGAAATCGAAGACCTGCTCAACGGCAAATCCGGTTTCGGCTCGCTGTCGGTGGGCGCGACCCTGACCATCGGCAATTACCTGGCGACCCTGCTGATCGGCGGTTTCATGCAGCGCCACCCCGAAAGCCAGGTGAAGCTGCATGTGCAGAACACTGCCAATATCGTGCAACAAGTGGCTCATTACGAAATTGATCTGGGTCTAATCGAAGGCGATTGCAGCCACCCGGACATCGAAGTGCAGAGCTGGGTCGAGGATGAACTGGTGGTGTTCTGCGCCCCGCAGCATCCGTTGGCCAAGCGCGGCAGCGCGACCATGGAAGAGTTGACGCACGAAGCGTGGATTTTGCGGGAACAGGGTTCGGGGACGCGCCTGACCTTCGATCAGGCGATGCGGCATCACCGCAGTGCGCTGAACATCCGGCTGGAGCTGGAACACACCGAAGCGATCAAACGCGCGGTGGAATCAGGTCTGGGGATTGGCTGTATTTCACGTCTGGCGCTGCGTGACGCCTTCCGGCGCGGCAGCCTGGTGCCGGTGGAGACGCCGGATCTGGATCTGGCCCGACAGTTCTACTTCATCTGGCACAAGCAGAAGTACCAGACCTCCGCCATGCGCGAATTCCTCGACCTGTGCCGCGCCTTCACCGCCGGGGTGCAGCGCAGCGACGAGATCGTTCTGCCGAGCATCGCTTAAAGCAGAATCACCGCCCACACCAGGGCGATCATGCTCAGTGCCACGAATTGCGCGGCACTGCCCATGTCCTTGGCGTTCTTGGACAGCGGGTGCAACTCCAGCGAGATGCGGTCGATGGCCGCCTCCACCGCCGAATTCAACAGCTCGACGATCAAAGCCAGCAGGCACACGGCGATCAGCAACGCCTGCTCGACCCGGCTGACATTGAGGAAAAACGTCAGCGGAATCAGCACCACGTTGAGCAGCACCAGTTGGCGGAAAGCCGCTTCGCCGGTGAAAGCGGCGCGCAAGCCGTCCAGCGAGTAACCGGAAGCGTTGAGGATGCGTTTCAGGCCCGTCTGGCCCTTGAAAGGTGACATAAAGTAGATAACCGACCGAAAGGAAGTGGGGAAGCTAGATCAACGAAAGTCAAAAAAGCGTGAAGACGCCAGTGCTTACTGGCTCGGAATTGACTCAAGTTGTTGCAGCAGTAAAGCTGCCTGGGTCCGGGTCCGCACGTTCAACTTGCGAAAAATCGCCGTGACGTGGGCCTTGATGGTCGCTTCGGACACGCTCAGCTCGTAGGCGATCTGCTTGTTCAGCAAACCTTCGCAGACCATGGTCAACACGCGGAACTGCTGCGGTGTCAGGCTCGCAAGGCCATCGCTGGCGGCTTTGGCTTCATCCGAAACGCTGACCGCTTCGAACGCCTGGGGCGGCCAGAACACGTCGCCATCCAGCACTTTGCGCACCGCTTCCTGAATCACGCTCAGGTCGCTGGACTTGGGAATGAAGCCACTGGCGCCGAACTCCCGGGACTTGACCATCACCGAGGCTTCTTCCTGGGCCGAAACCATCACCACCGGAATCTGCGGGTACTGACCGCGCAGCATCACCAGCCCGGAAAACCCGAAAGCGCCCGGCATGTTCAGGTCCAGCAGCACCAGATCCCAGTCAGCCTTTTCGGTCAGGCGGGTTTCCAGCTCGGCGATGCTCGCCACCTCCACCATGCGTACGTCCGGGCCAAGGCCCATCGTCACCGCTTGATGCAGTGCGCTACGAAAAAGAGGGTGATCATCGGCAATCAGGATGTCGTATGTGGCCATTTTTCAAATGATCCTGTTTTTGATGGCGGGCCCGCGCATTCGGGCCTCACCAAAGCAAATCCAGATACCGCCCGGCAGCGGCATCCACAGGGGCACGTTCAACGCCAATCACGAACAAAAACGGCGTTTCAAACCTTGGCCGCACCCCAATCGGCGCCAAGCATGACCAGCGAAGCCTAGGTGGTCAAGCCGCACGGCCACTGCTTTAGCAGTATGGGCCAGGATCAGGCCGGTACTGGCGCCGCGTTTCGGATATAGGGCAGCAATTCAGCGTGGGCCGGCGTCGACACATTGACGTCCAGTTGCTGCTTGGCCCCCAGGTAATGCTGGCTGAACACATCGAAATAGGCATCCAGCGCCGACGCCGCGTCCGAATCGCCGGCCAGTTCCAGGCACAGCGCCGCCACTTCGGCGGTGCACAGGTGCTCGCTGCGGGTCGAGCGGCGCAGGCGATAGCGCGAGAGTTTGTCGGGCAACAGGCTCAGAATCGGCAAACGGTCGAAATACGGGCTCTTGCGGAAAATCTTCCGGGCTTCGGTCCAGGTCGCGTCCAGCAGAATGAACAGCGGACGCTTGCTGCTATCGAGGTCCACGGTGTTGGTGACCCGCGAAGGTTCGACGTACTCGCCGGGAAACACCAGATACGGCTGCCATTGCGGGTCGTTCAGCAGTGCCAGCAGTTGTTCGTCGGGCTCTGTCCGCGACCAGATGAAGGCATGGTTGTCGCGCACGATGTCGGCGATCAGCCAGCCGGTATTGCTGGGTTTGAACACTTCCTTGCCGGTCATGATCAGGCAAACACCCGAGCGTGTATCGACGGTTGGCCGCCAGGCGCACAGGCAATGGCTGATGATCACCCGGCAATCGCGGCAACGCGGAGAGCGAAAACCACGGGCCTGGATCGGCTTGATGCCTTCGTCCTCGCGCTGGTCGCGCAGGCGGGCCACGGCGTTGGGGGCATGATTCATCGCAGGCGGCACCGGCAGACAGGAAAACTCGACACGAACGACACTCGGCAGGGCAATAAAGGCCGGCAGTTTAACAGAGCGACGGGCACAAGCCTGTACCCTCCCGACCGGCTCCCCTATAATTCGCCGCCACTGAACGCACAGTCACGTGGCTGGTCGAACCACCAGTCACTGAACCAGGAGAGTTTCATGCTGCGCCTTATCGTTCCCACCGCTGCCATTCTGCTGGCCTCGTCCTTCAGCGCTCAGGCTGCATCCCTGAGTGAGCAGAATCTGAACCGAGAGCTGCGCAATGTCGCCGCACAAAGCAGCGTCGGCACGCCACGGGCGATCAACGAAGACATTCTTGATCAGGGCTACACCGTCGAAGGCACCACGCTGGTCAATCACCTGAGCGTGCAAAAGAGCCACGCCGACAAAATGCGCGCCGATCCCAAAGCCGTGTATTTCCAGCTGGGCGCCTCGGTCTGCAACAACCCGTCGTACCGCAAGCTGATGGCCAAGGGTGCGATCATGCGTTACGACTTCACCGAAGTGAAAAGCAACAAGGCGATCGGTTCCGCCAGCTACCAGGAATCGGATTGCCCGAAAGCGGCTCCAGCGAAGAAGAAGTAATCATCGCGACGTAGCGCGCCGCTGTTCATCCTCGGCGCGCAGTTCGGCCAGCAAGGCCTGCAAGTAACGCGAGCGGCGATCCCCTCCCGCCAGGCGTCGGCAGCACTCCTCTTCGAGACTCACATGATTGGTCTCGGCCGATGCTTTCAACAACCGATACAGCTGCGTATCGATCTCCAGAATCACTCTGGTCATGTGTCCTGCCTCCTTGCCACCCGCAAATCCTTGAATAGCGTGCACCTTGCGTACGGTCGTTGACGCAAAGTTGTCGTACGGCGCCTTTAACTTAGTAAATCAGAGCATTCAGCCCTCGACGTGGCATCGGACGAGCGGTGAAAACACTTCGCAAAGCAGCAATAAGCAGTTGCCAAGAAAGACTTTGCGGCTCAATGCTCAATGAGCGAAAAATGCTTTGAGGGTCTAGATTCAAAGTATTCCCGTTCATTTTATTAACGGCAGGAAAGGAGCTGTCGGACGTTTGTTTTCTTGCAGCGCGGCACTGACGCCGCACGTCAGGGCCGAAAGCTCTGTGCAGAAGGAGAAGTTGCATGCCTTACCAACCGAATGACCTGCTCAGCCGTCATTTTCAGGAAAGCGGCCACGACCTCATCAGCAAGGTCGAAGAACAACTCAACCTGGTATCACCCAACAGCCCGAATTCCCCCATCTACCGCGACATGATCCTGACCGTGCTGCGCATGGCCCAGGAAGACCATAATCGCTGGAACGCCAAGATCACCCTGCAAGCCCTGCGCGAACTGGAGCAGGCGTTTCGCACGCTTGAACAGTTCAAGGGGCGACGCAAGGTCACGGTGTTCGGTTCGGCTCGCACACCGGTCGAACATCCCCTTTACGCCATGGCTCGGGAACTCGGAGCCTCGCTTGCCCGCTCGAACATGATGGTCATCACCGGTGCCGGCGGCGGAATCATGGCCGCGGCTCATGAAGGTGCCGGTCGCGATCACAGCCTGGGGTTCAACATCACCCTGCCCTTCGAACAACATGCCAACCCCACCGTGGACGGCACCAACAACCTGCTGCCGTTCCATTTCTTCTTCACCCGCAAGCTGTTCTTCGTCAAGGAAGCCGATGCGCTGGTGTTGTGCCCCGGCGGGTTCGGCACTCTGGATGAAGCACTCGAAGTGCTCACGTTGATCCAGACCGGCAAAAGCCCGCTGGTGCCGGTGGTGCTGCTGGACGCACCGGGCGGGACGTTCTGGCAAGGCGCGCTGGACTTCATCCGTCAGCAACTGGAGGAAAACCGCTACATTCTGCCGACCGACCTGAAGCTGATCCGTCTGGTCTACAACGTTGAAGAGGCGGTGGAGCAGATCAACCAGTTCTACGGCAACTTCCACTCCAGCCGCTGGCTCAAGCGCCAGTTTGTCATTCGCATGAACCACAAACTGAGCGATCAGGCCCTGGACCATATGCAGGAAGCGTTTGCCGATCTGTGCCTGAGCGACCAATTCCATCAACACGCCTACGCCGGCGAAGAGCACGACGAGGCCCAATTTAGCCACCTGACGCGTCTGGCATTCGCCTTCAATGCCCGGGATCACGGGCGTCTGCGGGAGCTGGTGGACTATATCAACCTGCCGGAAAACTGGGCCCAGTCCAAACCCCAAACCGCGCAACGCACCCGCGAACCGTCGAAGGTAACGTGAAGGCAAAAAAAAACGGCCCGCTATCGAAATAGCGGGCCGTTTTTTATTTTTTTAGATGAAGCTGAGCTGAAGCTGGACCGATTTAATCGTCCATCCCTCTGCCGCTGAACAAGCGATTGATCATCTCCATCGAGAATCCCCGGTACGCCAGGAATCGACCTTGTCTGGCGCGTTCCTTGGCATCGCCGGGAAGCTGTCCGGAGAACTTCCGTTGCCACGTGTCCGTTAGTTGCTCCTGCCAGTTGATACCGCTTTCGCGCAAGGCGAGTTCGATATCGGCGCGTTGCAAACCGCGCTGGCTCAGTTCTTCGCGAATCCGCAGTGGGCCGTAACCGGAGCGGGCGCGATAGGAGACAAAGCTTTCAAGATAACGGGCTTCGGAAAGCAGCCCTTCTTCCGTCAAACGGTCGAGGGCTGTTTCGATCATCTCGGGGGGAGCGCCACGCTGACGCAGTTTGCGCGTCAGCTCGACTCGACCATGCTCGCGGCGTGCGAGCAGGTCCATGGCGGTTCGCCGCACCGCGACGAGGGTATCGAGTACGGCGGTTGTCATCGGTGCAATCAGATGTCAGCGTCAGCCAGATCGTCTTCGGTCTCTTTGACCGCAGAAGCCTTGGAGTCGGCGATCACGGCTGGCGACAGCAGTTTGTCACGCAGTTGCTTCTCGAGCTTGGCCGCGACTTCCGGGTTGTCCGCCAGGAACTTGGCCGAGTTGGCCTTGCCCTGACCGATCTTGGTGCCTTCGTAGGCATACCAGGCGCCGGACTTCTCGACGAAACCGTGCAGTACGCCCAGGTCGATCATCTCGCCGTTCAGGTAGATACCCTTGCCGTAGAGAATCTGGAACTCGGCCTGACGGAACGGTGAAGCCACCTTGTTCTTCACAACCTTGACGCGGGTTTCGCTGCCGACCACTTCGTCGCCTTCCTTCACCGCGCCAGTACGGCGGATGTCGAGACGAACCGAGGCGTAGAACTTCAGCGCGTTACCACCGGTGGTGGTTTCCGGGCTGCCGAACATCACGCCGATCTTCATGCGGATCTGGTTGATGAAGATCACCAGGCAGTTGGCGTTCTTGATGTTACCGGTGATTTTACGCAGTGCCTGGGACATCAGACGGGCTTGCAGGCCCACGTGCATGTCACCCATTTCGCCTTCGATTTCAGCCTTTGGCACCAGAGCGGCCACGGAGTCGACGATGATCACGTCAACGGCGTTGGAGCGCACCAGCATGTCGGTGATTTCCAGGGCCTGTTCGCCGGTGTCCGGCTGGGAAACCAGCAGGTCGTCAACGTTGACGCCCAGCTTGCCGGCGTACTCAGGATCGAGGGCGTGTTCGGCGTCGACGAAGGCGCAGGTCGCACCGGCTTTTTGAGCCTGGGCGATCACGGACAGCGTCAGTGTGGTTTTACCGGAAGATTCAGGACCGTAGATTTCAACGATACGGCCTTTTGGCAGGCCGCCGATGCCGAGTGCGATGTCCAGACCCAGAGAGCCGGTGGAAATGGCCGGGATCGCCTGACGGTCCTGATCGCCCATACGCATTACGGCACCCTTGCCGAATTGACGTTCGATCTGACCCAGGGCCGCAGCCAAGGCTTTCTTCTTGTTGTCGTCCATTAAAGTCCTCACGTAATCAATAAGGCCTGACGGCCAACACCTGTATAAGTAGCCAGTATTATTCCACAGCGTTCACGGATCGCCTACCCCTGATTTTCGATTTCTCGTGCCGCTAGTCGCAGCAAGCCCTCTAGCGCGGCCTTCACCGTTTGTCGGCGGACTTCGTCGCGGTTGCCGGGGAAGTGTTGAACCTCGCTGGAAACCTGGTCGCCCACGCCCCACGCCAGCCAGACGGTGCCCACCGGTTTGTTCGGCGAACCACCGTCCGGCCCGGCCACGCCGCTGACTGCCACGGCAAACCGCGCCAGGCTTTTTTCCTGGGCGCCGCGCACCATGGCCTCGACCACTTCGCGACTGACCGCGCCGACGGTGCCGAACAGCTCCGTCGGTACATTCAGCTGCTGGGTTTTCTGGCGGTTGGAATAGGTCACGTAACCCGCCTCGAACCATGCCGAACTCCCCGGAATGCGGGTGATGGCTTCAGCAATCCCGCCACCGGTACAGGACTCGGCCGTCGTGACGTGGGCATTGAGCAATTGCAGACGTCGGCCAAGTTCGGCCGCCAGTTGAGTGATTTCTTTCACGGCGCGCTCCGGATCGGATGGAATGGGTACCACCGTACACGAGCCGGTTGCGCTTTCAATACACAAGCTTATTCAAAATGTGCAGGCGCCAGCGCTCTGATATAGGCCTGACAGGCCTGCAAGGCGATCAGTCCACGGTCGCCTTCGCCGGTGATGGCGACAATTCGTCGAGCATGCGCCGGGTCAAGTCGGGCGCGTACGGCTGCATGATCCACGCCGCCGGCGCTGGAGGTGGCTGGCACACCGCAACCTTGTGCAGTGTCGCCTGCGTCGATGAGGACTGACAGGCGCAGATCAGCAGTGGCAAGACGATCACGCAGACGATCCTGATCACGTTGGGCATCGTTCAGTGCTCGATAATGGGTTTGTTCACTGGCCGTGAGCCGTTGCTCCAGGGCCAGACGCTTGTCCTGTTCGGCCTGTTGCGCGGTAGCGGCCGTCAGGGTCAGTTGATTGAGGATTTCGGCGTGCAACCGCGCCTGTTCGGCCAGTTGGCGGCCGTAGCGCCAGTCCTGAAACTGCCAGGCCAGCGCTGCCGAACCTGCGGCCAGCAGCATCAGACCGATCAGCCGCCAGACGCTCAGACCGAAGGCAGACATAGCACCGCCCTCGCCCGCCCCCAGAGTTCCAGGCGATCCTGCAAGCCGTTCAACCCGCCGTTTATCCGCCGGGTAATGCTGTTGAACTGATCCTGATCCGCCAGCGCGTTCAGGCCGTTCTGCGCCCAGAACCACGCAGCGGACTCGGCCGCCCATTGCGGTTGTTCCAGCAGTTCCGGCAGCGCCAGCAAGCGCTCGTCACCGAACAGCCCGAGGCTGCACTGGCGATAGTTGGCGCGGCCGGTAATCTGGATCAGCCCGCGCCCGCGATACTTCTGCCCGTCGCCATCGGCCTCGGGCGTGTTGCCCAGACGCAAGGCCAGCGTACCGGTATCGTATTTGCTCAGGTATTGGTTGTTGCCCAGTTCACGCACGTACTGCAATTGCCCCGATTCGTGTCCGATCTGGGCGAGAAACGCAGCCACGCGTTTAGGTGTGTCGATGCGATGGCGAGCCATGGCATCGTTGAGTGCAGAAACAAAAACGCCCGCTTGGCGGCGGGCGTTGGGCATGATGTTGAGTAGGTTGTCTTCAGTGATTTGCATAATGCTCGGTCCTCCCTGGATGCTCCGATTGAATCACGGTTGGCGAACAAAGCTGATCAGCCATTGTTTACCTCAGTTTTCAGAGTGCTGTCCGGGGACACCTGAATCATTCGCTTGAACAAACCCAGCATGCCTTGACTGGCCGTCGAATTCGGCGGATCCAGTGGCAGTACCTGTCCCCCGGACACCAGCCACTCCTGGTACTCCACCCAGTCACGGTTGCTTGATTCCTGTGGAATGAACGCTGAATCACTCAGGCGCAGAACGCCAGACGATGTGAGCTGATAACTCATGGACTTGCCTCCTAGATTTCCGCGTCCGCGGTCCAATCGACCTGCAAGGCCTGCCCGGGAAAGCTGCCTGGGGGCGTCACGGTGGCAAGCGCAAACCCTCGCTCGCTCACACTTTGCAGGATGGTTCCTGTGCAGGCCTTCGCCAGCGATGAATGCCAGACTTGATTGCTCGCCTCCCCCGGGCAATACGTTACGACCGTAGGCTGTACACGCTTGGGCACCTGCATGTCGATACACATTCCATACTGGCCGGAATTGGCTGCCGCCACTTGGGAAAAGGTGGCGATACAGGTTGCTGGACCGTTGTTCGAACGGACAGGCAGACGATTTACAAAAGATTTTTCGAAATAGCGCTGACAGAGAGTCAACTCTTCGGCCAAGGGACGGTATTCAAACGGTGTTGCGACCGGCCCCTCTTCCAACTGCATTTGTGCCAGATCGACGGTTTGCAACACGTTGAGCGGCAGATCGAACGACAAGGTCAGGCAGTCATTCACGCCGAGCATTTTCCCGGCGATGGTTGGTACCTGAAACGTTGCGCTGTATTTCTTCCACGACGTACTCAGTTGAAAGACGTCGACAACCTTCACCACACCTTCCGAGCCTCCCGCCCCGAACTGCTGGGCAATCGTGACGCGCAAAGGACGCGTCGCATCGGACCGCGCCCAGAAGCTGACCGTCGCCGTTCGCCCGGCCAGGGTCCTGACCGATTCGATGCTCTGGGAGACTCTATGCACCGTTGCCCCGGTGCCCGCAGTGGCCTGCTGCCAACGCAGGAAGAAAGCGGGTTCGCCAGTGACCTCGGTTTGACCGAGGGCAAAATCCTGGCGCGAAATGCTGACACCTGCGTTGCCGTTCCAGTCGCAGCGGAAGCGATCCGCCACATACCCACCGATGTTCGGCGCCTGATTGGTCGTGCCGCGTTGCCAGATATTGAATCCGCCATTGATCAACAGATTCTTGCGATACACCTGAACAGGAAACTGCTGCAGCGGATCGGGCTTCGCCAGTTGCCGAATGGCCTGTGCCAATTGATCGGTCTGCTCCTCATCCGGCGTCAGGCCGGCGGCCGTGATCGCGTTGAGCATTTCCTGGGTCACACTGTTGCCCCAGCTAGCCGGGATCAACGATCCCGGTTTTCCTGCAATCGGATCCTCATCGACAAACCTGCCATTCTCCAGGCCTGAGCCGGGAACGCTTTTCGGATAATCCATTTCAGATTCCTTGATCCATTAGAGTGCCGAGGCCAACCAGCGCGGCGCTACCGGGCGATGCTCGCTGAACGGGAAAAACGACGCTTGGGGCCAGTCGCGCAGCGCTCGCCGAAATGCTTGCAGTTCGGCGTATTGCTCGGTAGTCAGGGTGGTGCCGCCGCCGTCCTCCAGCTCATCGCGGTCACGGGCCACCAGGCCGTCGGTCGCGGCCAGTTGCGCCGTGCGCCAGCGGCGTTCTGCGTCAGCCGCTACTTCGGCAGAGGGAGGCGGTGGATCGACCAACACCGGATAACCGTTGTCCGCACGCACGCCGATCACTTTTGCAGACACCGTCAGTTGTTGCAGCAGCGATTCCCAGTACGCCTGGGGAATTTCGATGACGTCATCGGGAATGTCCGACGAATTGATACCCGGTACATAAACGCCCCGGGTGCTGGCGCTGAACAGAACGTTGAACGGATTCATTCAATAGCCCTTTGCGTGATAGAGGACAGTCCAGTTAGCCGCAACATCGCCGGTGTAACTGCGGATTTTCAAAGTGCATCCCTGTTTGCTCGGGGCCGGATTGCCAGTGAGAATGACCATGGCACCATCTCCCCCCGAATGAATCGCCACGATCGAGCTGAAAGCGTTGGGGAAGGAAATAGGGAAGACAACTTTGATATCGCCATTTGCATCCGAAACAGCCATGCCCCACTGATCGATGTTGCCGGTCGCATGCCGTTGATAACCGCTATTGCCGCTGGATCCGCTCAACAGCGACGAGTAACGGTTGCTCATTGTTCCGCCAATCAACCGCCATTGGCTGTCGAGCTTGATGAACTCGGCGCAATCGCCAAGCCCGAGGACGATCGGCCCGCCAGCGCCATTGGAGGCCTTGATAACATCGCTGCCGACCGTTGCGATGGTCAAAACGCCGGTGCCGGCATTGATCACCTGAAGGGTGCTGCCGTGGGCAATGTTGCTCGTGGCCGGCAACGTCGTGGAAATCGCTGTCGCACTGGAAAAACTGGCAACTCCACCGACGTTGGCCGCGGTCAGCGCAACACTTGCTGCATACGAAGCAAACCCCGAATACTGCAGTCCGCTGCGGGTCACGAACTCGGTGGTGGCAACCGACTGATCGCTGTCGAACTGCGGTGGGGTCGCAAACAATTTGTTACCCCGCAACGCGGTCAGCAACTGATCGTTGGCGGATTCGGACGGAGTGAGCCCGGCGCTCTGGATGACCTTCAATATTTCCTGCGTAACACCATTGCCCCAACTCGCCGGGATCAACGATCCCGGCTTGCCCGTGATCAGGTCTTCATCGACAAATCGGCCGTTGACCAGGCCGGCACTGGGGATACTGTTTGGATAGTCCATTACATTTCTCCTTGCTTGGAAATCAGGTGTTCAACGTTGTGCCGGGCACAACGGGCCAGGTGATTTCTTCGGGGAAACCGGCCTGTTTTTCGATGCGGTTCAGCTCGACGCTGTAAAGCTTCCATTCGAGCAATTGCAGTTGCTCTTCGTGGCTGGCGTCGCCGATGTCCTCGGCATATTGCAGCGGCGCGATGCGCAGGACCGCGTCGCGCAGCAGCGTGTCGCGCTCTTCCAGAATCTGCTGGCTAACGCTGTGCAAACGGGCTTGCTCATCCAGTTGCCATGCGTTGTCGCGCCACACATGGAATTCCCCGGGCCAGGGCTGGGTTGTCAAGGTTTCGGGCAGCTCGCCCAACTCACTCCAGATCTGCTGCCCGCCACCGTCCTTGCGAAAAACCGGACCGCGCCGGTCAATCACTTCTCGCGGTACACCGTTGATCAGGGCCCAGGTACGACCAGATTCAGGCGCGGGTAACTCGAACGACAGTTCCACCGCGTTGCCGGGCAATTGAATACCGATGCCCGGGGTCACGAAAAACTCGACAGGCCCGGACAAAACGCCCGCGCCGTCAAACAGATAATTGAACATAGGCACCTCAGATGAGTTTGATACGGCCGGGATAGGCGATATTGCGAGGGCGGGACTTGAAGGCCAGCAACAGGGTGTTGGCAGCATCTCGTTGGTAGGTCGTATTGGCAGGGAAGACAGGGCCGCCGTTGACTAGTCCGGACACGTATTGCGGCTCTTCACGAGACTCGGCACCGAAGCCGGTCAGGCTGTCCGACCACCACGCGCCCACCGCACCGGCACCATTGGCACCCATGGCATACGAGTGAATCGATCCGGCCTGAAAGGCCCCCATGGCACGGCCGGTGTCCACGCCCCTGCCCTCGTCCAGAACCCGCAGAAACTCGCCTCGCCCTTCAGGGCCACGGAAGGTTGACGCACCGTCACCCGACGTCCATTTACCTTCGTTTCCCGCACGCGCGGCCTCGGTGCCCAACATTCCGGACAGCTGGGCGTGGTCCCACAGCCAGGGCCACTCGACACGCTTCATGACCGTGCCATTGAGCGCACCGTAACCACCAGGACTGAGCAAGGTGGTCGTCTCGAAAAACGGTCGGCCAAGGGGGGTGTTGTCAAACCGACCGACTGGCCACCAGCTACCGGCGGCATCGCTGCGCAACTGCCACCAGTCGCCGCCGCCCATCAACACCAGAAACGGATAACCGCTGGGTGAAAGATGCGTGTGAAAACGAATGCGGTCGGCACCCGACGCCTGGACGATCAGACGGTTGCCACTGTTGTCCATGCGCCGAACAATCACGTCGCGCACACCCAGCGCCGCGTTTGCCGCCGGCAGTGTCACCGTCACGGCACTGGATCCGCCATCGATCAGTACCAGGCCCAGCTCCGGGTCGGTCAGCGTCTTGGATGCAGTCAGCCGCGTTACCACCGACCGCATCGGACTGGCGTTGCCGACAATCGATTGAATGGCTTTGAGCAACTGACCGGTATCGGTCTCGGCGGCTGTCAGCCCGGCGCCGGTAATCACGTTGAGAATTTCCTGCGTAACGCTGTTGCCCCATACAGCCGGGATCAACGACCCGGGCGTTCCCGCCACCGGGTTTTCATCGACGAACCGGCCATTGACCAGGCCGACGCTGGGGACACTTTTTGGGTAATCCATTGGTGTTCGTTCCTCTGAAATGACAAATGAAACGTGGCCGCGCGCGGGTACTCGCAGAGGCTAAAAACGCTTCTGTTCCTGAAAATAAAAAGCCCACAATGAAGTGGGCTTGGGTGACGCGGGCTGCGGTTACGAGGCCCGGTTGGCGATAAGGTCACGAATGGCCTGCAGCGCCTCATCGGCGGCCGCGCGGGCCTGGTCCATCTGGCCTTTGCCTGCGCAAGCGCGAATCTGGGTCTTGGCCTTCAGGCGCAAGGTGCGCAGGGTCAGCAGGCTGTCGCTGAGCTGGGCGGCCTTGTCGAGAATCTGCTCGGCCGACTGTTTTGCCGAACGGCCCTTGGCGACCCAGGCAGCGACGGACAGCGGCACCTCTTTTTTCGGGTAACCCGCGTCCTGAAAGGCCTGAGCGTCAATGGCAGCCTGGGCGTATTCCAGGGCTTTGAGCGGATCGCCGGCCAGCTGAATGCGAACGGCGTCAGCGGTCGCATCGACTCTGGCACACAACTGTTCGGCGGCCTGCTGATCGAGCAGCGCCGCTCTTTCTTCGTTGACCACCCACTGTTCGCCATTCCAGTCATGGGCCGCCGATGGCGCTGGCGGAAGCAATTCGCCGTCGATCTGATGCAGTTCCTGAATGACGATCATCGAATGAGCTCCCACGACAGCTGGACGTTCACAGCTTCGCCAAAGTTGATCGGAATACCGACGCTGTAGTCGGTCACCGGATGGCTCTTGATACCCATGCTCAGCAACAGTTCATCGCTGTCGGCAATGGTCTGTCCCAAGGTGTGCTCCGCCTGGTAGCTCTGCCAGAGAGAGCGCAACTGAGCGTGGTCGAAACTGGCGGACAACGTCGAAACAGTCACGTCATTGAGCACGTTGTTGCTAAACAGCGTACACGGGTAAACCGTAGCGGGATTCCAGCCACCTGCGTTGTTGGAAGGAACCGTTGCAATCGGTGACAGGTAGCTGTAGTTACCCCCTGCCCACCCAGTTCCCGGAAACGCAAGAGTAGTGACGGCCGTCGACGAAGGCGTCGGGTTACCCACGATCAACCGTGCAGCACGAGCATGGGGATCGAGCGGCAAAAACACCGCACCGGTGCCGTTGACGGTCTGTGTCCAGGTCAAACGTGCCCGGTTGTAGATTGCACGCACCACCGGCACAGAACCCGGCGCACCGGTGACTACCCAGGCCAGGCACATGTCCAGCACCGAGCTCTGGAAACCACCGCCGGCAGCACCGTTGACGGTGCCCTTCAGAGACTCGGGCGTCGCGTCGTAGATCGTCCCGCGCTGCAAGTAGAACGTCAGCGCACCAGCCACCACCTGCGCCCGCAGAAAGTAGCCCGAACTCGGCAGCAGATCGGCGCTGCTCCAGGCCTGAGTGGTGAACGTGCGCGAACGTCCCAACTGCCCCGCCACCACTTCCTGACCGATGCTGACGTAAACACCCGCCGGCACCGACACTCGTCCGCCGCTGGTGGATGCGGCCGCCGGTGTAATCGGCATCCGGGCATCCGTCGTGGCAACCGTTGGCAACGGCAACGCTGCCAAAGGCAACGCCAGATCCTGATTCCAGCCCTTGGCCGAAACGCTCTGAATCGCCTGGAGCAACTGATCGTACTTTTTCTCGTCCGGGGTCAGATCCCCGGCCTTGATCACATTGATGATTTCTTGCGTAACGCCGTTGCCCCAGTCAGCGGGGATCAGCGACCCCGGCGTCCCGGTCAGCGGGTTTTCATCGATAAATTTCCCGTTCACCAGACCGGCGCTGGGGACACTCTTTGGATAGTCCACGTGCGGACCTCCCGTTATTCAGAGGGATGATTTTCAGGGTTGGTTTTCAGGGATCAGGCCAGTGGCGGCCTCAGGCAGGCAGTTCGGGCCAGACTACGTGTTGCGGGTAATCCGGCTGTTTTTCGATCTTGTTCAGTGCCAGCTTGTACGTGGCGTAAGCCTTGAACCGCTGCATGTCGTCGGCATCCAGCAATCCTGCGATGTAAGCATCGGCCATGCCGACAGTCTGCTGATCGGCCTCCGCCAGCAGCTCATCACGTCGCGCCAGCGCAGCTGCTCGCCGCTCGGCATCAACTTGCTGGGAGGTGTTCGGCAAGGCGTGCTTGGTGACCTTACCTTCGGTGTATCGCCAGATGCCGTCACGCTCATCGATCGTGCGCAGGAATAGCTCGTCGGAGATTTCCACCGCGCTGGCCGGAATCTGCGTGTGAATCATCGGGTCATAGCGCCCAAGGAGTTCACCCTGGGCGTCAAAATCAATAAATTTCATCGTCTTTACCTTTGATTTCAGAAGCCCATGGCAAACCAGTTCCAGCCACCGGGATCGGAGTTTGAAAATCGTTGAAACTGGCTTAACGAGAGTCTGTAAAAGGAAAAACGCAGGTCTGCGAAACTCGGGGAAATATCGCCACCGGACAGAAACAGCACGGCGTTGGGAAAGGCAATCGGATAGGTGATGGTTTCGCTGAGGCCGCCGCCCCCGGCCAGTCCCCATTGCAGAATCAGGCCGCTGGGAAGGCGTTGATAGCCACCGGCAGTGCCCAATGAAGCACCGAACGCCGGAGAGTATTTGAGCGCACCATCGCCCGAATCCAGGCCCCAGCCACCGCCCAGCAGAAGTCGCCTGAAGGTCACGTAACTGCCACCGACAAATGAAAGCGAGGTACCCGAGACCCCACTGGTGGTGCTCAGGGTTTCGCCCGTTCTGGCTTTCACGGTCAAACCACCGGAGCTGGCGGCAAGAGATACCAGTCCGCCCGCAGGAACGCTCGACCAGTCAGGCAATGTCGCAGTGCTCGGTCCAGTGAAGATAGAGAGTTTGCCGACGTCCGCGGCCGTCAACGTCACTTCACCGACGTAGTTGGTTTGCCCCGCCAGACTGCCCAGCGCGCGCTGGACAAACTCCGTCGTCGCAACCTTCTGGCTGGAGTCGAACTGTGCAGGCGTTTCAAAAAGTCGTTTGCCGCGCAACGCCTCCAGCAATTGCGTGTTCAACCCTTCGGTGGGCTCGATGCCCGCCGCCTTGATGACCGTCAACACTTCCTCGGTCAGCGCATTGCCCCATTCGGCAGGAATCAACGATCCCGGCGTTCCCGTGATCGGGTTTTCATCGACGAATCGGCTGTTGACCAGACCCACACCGGGCATGCTTTTCGGATAATCCATCCCGCTACTCCCTAGTCATAGTTGATGTGCACCTTGGTATGCGCCGGTGCCGCCCGGTGGATCAGGCATTCCAGCGCCGAGCCCGGATTCACGCCGAAGCGTTCGCCCCAGTAACTCGCGCCATAACGCCGGCCGAGCAGCAGCCGGCCGCCGGTGTTGAGTGTCCACATGAACTGCGCTTCCCAGGTGCCCCAGTGCGCCGCACCGAAACGCGAACGGCCCATGCGCGGAGCTTCGAGTTCGGTGATGGTGGCGTTGGGGTAACCCTGGCTTTTGGCGATTTCCAGGTAGTAGCCGACGGCCTGGCTGCCGACCGCCAGCAAGCGGCGGCGCACGGCGAGACGACGGTCGTCGAACAGCGGCGTGGCGCCGAGGCACGGGTCGGGCAGGTTCATCACCTGTTCCCAGTCCGGCACCAGTTCGCTGACGCCAGCCGGGTCCATCTCGTTGAGCAGGTCGGCGGCGCGAGCATCGAGGCGCGCCAGTTCGACGGCGACGCCTTCCAGCACTTCCTCAAGCTCCGGCACGCGCTCCGGATCCCACGCCGGGCCGCTCGGCAGCAAGGCGCGCAGTTGTGCCTGGTATTGCGCGGCGGTTCTTATGGCAGCCATACGCACCCCCCGAAGGTGAGCAGTTCGCTGTCACCCGCGGCCACGTTCGCCACCGGAGCCGAGAGCACGTGATCGGTTTCACCCGCCGCGCTGCTGATCGCTTCGCGGATATGGCTGATCAACAGATCCTCGCCCAGGTCGGCTTCGCGGTTATGCAAATCGCGCAACTGGGTTTCGACGGCGGCACGCACGGCGGTGGTGTCGGGGGTCAGCTTCAGCTGATAGGTCACCGGCTTCTGCACCGGCGGACGTACATGCACTTCGGCAGTCACCGGGCGCAACGGCTCGATGTAGGCCTGCACTTCGGCCAGTTGATCGGCATTCGGCACCGGTTGCGGATCGTCGTCGCGCATGATGTACACGCCGACGGTGCCCGGTCCGAGGAAGCCGCCACGGCACCACGCGCGGGTCACGCCCGGCACTTCCAGCGCCCAGGTTTCATAGTCGCTGGCGGAACCGCCGTGGGGGATGACGCGATAGGAACGGATCACCCGCGAGCGCAACGACTCCAGGCTTTCACGTGCCACGCCACCGTTCAGTCCGGGCGCCAGCACCACAAAACTGTTGCTGACCACACCGGCGATCGGCTGCACCGGCGTCAACGCCAGCCCGGCCTCGGCGTTGCCCAGACTGCCGGCATCCAGCGCGGCGATGCTGGTGCTGTTGACGCCATTGACGGTGGTGCGCGCGGCAGTGACTTTGAAGGTGCGGCCATCACTCGCCTGCAGCAACGTATCAGCGTCCAGCACCGCGCCCGCCGTCGCGTTGAAGCTGACGTTGCCGGTGGCGACCTGCGCCGGTTTGCGCGGCTGGTTCAGGCGCAGCGCGGCGATGCGTTCCAGGGTCGACTCGTCGGCGGTGTCGGGCAGGATCTGCTCGGCAATCCAGTCGAGGTAGCCGTACAGGCCATAAGCGGCGCCGCCGAGTGTGCGGGCCAGGACTTGCGCATCGGACTGGCGCAGCGAATCGCCGGCCAGGTCGCTTTGGGTGCGCTTGATCAGCACCGGCAGCGAAGGGGTTTCAAACGGCATAGATCACCTGCCAACTGTTATCGGGGTTGATGTCCAGGCGTTCGCCGTCGGCCAGGGTCAGGACCGTGCGCAGGTTCAGGCGCTGGGCGTCGAGGCGTTCGCTGATGATGTCGATGGCGCTGCAATGGCCGTCGTCGATCAGCCACTGCAAGGCTTCGCGGGCATAGAACTCGGCGTCCATCTGGGTCTGGCGGGTCAGCTTGACCCGGCGCAGCAGCCACAGCCGCGAGCCGATACGATCGTCGGCCACGGTGGGAAAGGTATCGCCCCACCAGCCGAAACGCTCCTCGTCGTCGAGGGCATCGTCGTCGGCGGCGCGGCGCCAGGTAAACAGGCTGATCAGCACCGAACGGGTCAGTGCGGCGTGGAGGTTCTGACTGAAAAGCATCACTGACCTCCCGCCGGCGCGCCGGTCTGGCCACTGCCCGCCTGCACGCCAACATGCACATGCTTGATCTGGCTGATGCCGCCGGCCACCTGGTCGCCTTTGGAAACGATCTTGCCGGTCTGGTTGATCACCGGCGTCTCGAAGTTCACGGCAGTGCTGGCGCGAATGTTGAGCGTGGCGGTTTCGATGTCGATGATCCGCCCGCGCTTGAAGTGAATTTTGTCGCCCTCGTCGGTGTAGATCGCCACCTCGCCGGCCGCCAGCGATTGCAGGCGGTAACGGCGGTCGGCGACCACCAGAGCGATGGCGTGAGAACGGTCGCCGCCGAGAAACGTGACGACGCCTTCGGCACCGGCCAGCGGATGGCTGGTGAAACCGTAGGGTTCGAAGTGCTCCATGTCGTCGTTCACTTCACCGGCGGTGAGGCGCATTTGCAGCGATTGCAGCTTGGATGCCGAATTGGCGAGCACGACAGTGCCGCGCGCCAGCAGGCGTGTCAGTAGGCTCATAGGGTTTCCTTGGAGGGAGGTGCCGGCTCAGGCTTTTTTCGGTGGGGTCGGATTGGCGTCGAAGGTATGCGGCGGTGCCACTTGCAGCGTGGTCACCGAGCCTTGCGCCGACAGCGAATACGTCACTTTGGAAATCAGCATGTCGCCATCGAAACCGAGTACCGGATCCTTGACCTTCACCAGCGTGTTGTGCCGCCACAGATCGCCGTTGGACTGGCGCCAGCCCTGTACCTGATAAGTGGTGGTCAGCGCCCGGCCCATGCGCGTGGCGCTTTCCCACTGGGCCCGTTGCTGGGCCAGTTCGAACGTCAGTTGCGAGCCTTCGTTGATGATCGTCGTGCGACGACGCTTGAAGCTCAGGTCGGTCGCGCTGGATTCAACCTCGCTGACCGCTACCCCGCTCTTCTTGTCGTTACCCTTTTGCTGGCCGATCACCCGGTATTCGGAGAACACCTGGCTGTGATCCATCGGCGCATTGGCCGACAGAATGTTCTTGCCCAGCTCCAGCGCATCGCTGGCGCGGCCGCCGCTGCCCGGTTTGGCCAGCACCAGCCGACCCTCGGCGTCATCGGTGGAAAACACCCGGTACAGCGAGAGCAGACGGTCGATCGACTGAAACACCGTTTCACCCGGAACGATGGTGTGTTTGCTCAGGCGTGCGGTCTCGGGAATCTCGTTGACCACAAACTGCGTGTATTCCCCGGCCAGGGCCTGGACGATGTTCAACAGCGGCTGTTCCTGCCATTGGCCGGGGATGTTTCGCGCCGCACAATCGACCAGATCCTGGGTCTTGGAACTGCCTTCGATGCTCAGGCTGATCTGCCGCCCGTCATAGCTGATCGGGGCCTTGAACACATAACCGGTGAGCACCAGATCCTTGCCGATCCGTACTTCGCACGGGTCGCCGGCCTTGATCCGCTGATCCACGGTCTGCCCCGGCCATTGCCAGGTGATGTCGAGTTTGAAGGTGCGGAACTGGCGCTCCAGGTCCGCGGTGATCTGCACGCTTTTCCAGCCGCCGTATTCCATGTTGTTGACGGTCAACGTGACGCGGTTATCCATCTCGCTCATGGCTCACTCCCTGGAAACTTTGACTTCGTTGGGTGGGAAGCTCGGATGAGACAGACTGTTGCGCTGAATGACCTCGGTCACACGGGTGGCGTCGCCAAACTGCTTGTAGGCCACGACCACTGCCGGAAAGGTTTCCTGGAAAGTTTTGCTGACCAGTCGCACACCGGACGAAGCCACAGCCTTGAGGTGCGCGATCAACGCCTCCTTCACATCGGCGATGGCTTGATAGTGCGCGGGGTCGGCCTTGTCCTGGGCCTTTTGCAGCGCTTCGTTCAACTCTTTTTGCAGCGCTTGCAGATCATCGGTGACCGGGACTTCCTGGCGCGTGACCGGCTGCTTCGACTGCTGATCCAGCGAAGGCGTCGAGTTGAGCTTCACCGGTGTCGACGCCACCGGCATCGAGGCCACCCATTGCGCCGCTTTGACGATCAGGGTGTCCTGCACCAGATTGGCCATCGCTTGCGCGGCGGCATTGGTGTCCTTGCCGGTGGTGATTTTCGGCGCATCGGCCTTGCGGATGGCTTCGATCTGTTGGGACACGTCGGCAATCACGCCACGGTAGCCCTCCTTCGCGAATGCCTTCAGCTCCTTGATATCGCCGAGCAAGCCCTTGAACTCCGCCGCCACGTCCTTGGGCAGTTCCTTGACGGCCCTGACCAGCTCGGTGATCTGCTTGTACTGCGCGATCAGCGGCTTGAGCTGCTCCTTGATCACGTCGTACACGCCGGTGAGGCTGTTGCGCAGATTGGCGATGCCGATCCGCGCCGCCTTGATCAGGGTCATCGCCTGTTCGAAGCGCGCCACCGCCGAACCGAGCAAACCTTCGGCCTTGATCAGCAGGACTTTTTGCGTGCTGACCGTCGCCGTCGGAAACGGCAGCGGTCGGTCCGGGTAGAACTTCAGGCTGAACGTCACCATCCCGCCATCCTGGCGGGTGTGAGTCATGTCGCACTCGCCGACCTTGACCTGCAAGCGCCCCAGCCACGGATGCACCAGTTCGCCGCTGCCCTGCTCCAGGGCCTGGAGCAGCTTGTCGCGCTGCTCCAGGCAATCGGCACCGATGATGAACGCCGTCAGATCGTGGGTCTTGGCCTGCTGGCCGAGGTCCTCGAAAAACGGCAGGTCGCGTTGCGGGTATTCGTGCAACTGCCCCTTGCGACCGACCGGGGTTTTCGCCTGGTCGATCCAGAAACCGACACCGCGAAAGGATGCCGGCAACAAACGGTCACGCCAGTTCATTGGAACCTCCCATGGAGAGCGAGCGATAGCCGATGCGCGAACTGAGCGCCAGCCCCGGTTGATTGGTTTGCGGTTGATCGGTGCGCAGCCCCGCCGGCGCATTTTCGAAGCGCACCGTCAGGCCGCCTTCGAGTTGCGTGCGGTTGTTGGCGGCGCTTTGCTGGATCAGGGCGCTGGAGGATTGCGGCAAAGAACTGGTCATTGTCGACGAGGCGGAAGCAGCCGCCGGGGACTGTCCGGTAATCGTAGCCACAACGCCGGAAAGATTGCCATTGAGCAATTCCCGGATGGGTGCGACGACACTTTGCAGTTTTGCCCACAGTTCGCTGAACCAGTCGAGGATCGGCTCCCAGGCTTGCTTGATCGACTCCATCGGCGATTGGCTGAACAGCGTGCCGAAGGCGTTCGAGACCGATAATGCCTCTGTGGTCAACGATGCCCACAAACCGGAAAAGTAGCCCTTCAAACCGTCCCACTGCGCCATCGCCGATTCCATCGGCGAGAAGTTGAACAGGTTCTGGAACTCGCTTTTCAGCGTCAGCGCACTCGCCCGCAGCACATCCCAGAGCGCAGAAAACACCTCGCCCAACGGTTGCCAGTTACTTTGAATCAGGCTGAACGGCGACCAGGAGAACGTTGACTTCAGTTGTTCCCAACCGGCTGAAGCCGTTGCTCTCATGTTGTCCAGCACACCGGAGAACATCCCCAGAGCCGAACCCCACACGCCGGAAAGTCTGTCGGCCAGCGAGCCGTCGAACGTTGCCTTGAGCGTGGCCCAACCGGTGGTCGCGCTGGTAGCTGCACGGTTCCAGAACCCGCTGAACACCGTTTGAGTGGAATCCCAGACTTCGGCCAGTTTTGCCTTCGGCGAGGCGTACAGATTGGCCTTCAGCGCTTGCATGCCAGTCGCAGCTTTTGCTGCCGCGCTGTCCCAGAACTCGCCGAACACCGCTTGCGTTCCCCCCCAGACTTCGGCCAGTTTCGCCTTGGGCGAGGTGTACAGATTGGCCTTCAGTGCTTCCATGCCGGTCGCGGCTTTTGCTGCCGCGCTGTCCCAGAACTCACCGAATACCGTTGCCGTCGCACCCCAGACCTCGGCCAGTTTCGCCTTGGGCGAGGTGTACAGATTGGCCTTCAGTGCTTCCAGGCCGGCGACGCTACCGGCGACGGCGTCGTTCCAGTAATCCTTTACGACAGCGCCAGCCGAATCCCACAGCTCGCCCATCATCGCCCCGAACGCATTCAGGCGCGCGGTCGCGCCCTCTGCAAGACGACTGGCACCGGCAACGGCGTCAGCCTTCATTTCTTCCCACTTCTGTTTGGCCGAGGCTTGCATCGAGTCGAATTTCAGCTTCGCGCCCGATGCCATTTCGTCCCAGCCTTTTTGAACCTTGTCGATACCGCGACGGGTCGAAGCGCTGAGCGATTGCCAGGTCTCGCTGAAGAATCCGCTGATCGATCCCCAGTTGTCGGTAATCAGCCGCGCGCCAATCACGATGACTGCCACCGCTGCAGCAATGGCCGCAGCGATCAGGCCGATCGGTGACGTCAGGATCCCCAGCACCGCAACCAGCCCCATCGCACCGACCGTCACTACCGTGAACGCCACGGCCGCAGCTGCCAGTCCTTCGACGAGATACGGGTTGTTCGCGACGAACTGGCCGATCGAGGTGATCACCGGCGTCAGCGCCGTGACGATACCGTTGACGGCCGGCAATAGCGCCTGACCGATATTCAGCGAAATCTTGTCCAGCGCCTCGTTGAATTTCTCGAGGTTGGCCGAGGTTTCGCCGTGGACAACCTTGGGGACTTTCAGCCCCTTGTTCGCCCTTGCTTTTTTCGCCAGTGCATCCTGCGCTTCGATGGCCTTTTTGATGCCGTCCTGGAACGGCTTGAGCAGCCCACCTTCGGAGATGAATCCGGCGACGTCCAGCGGCTCGAGGCCGCTGTCTTCCATGCTTTTCTTGAATGCTGCGACCTTGCCGCGCAGCCCCTTCATCTCGGCCTCCATTTTCTCGGCGCCCTTGAGCACCACGAGCATGTTGACCGTGACGGGGAAGTTCTGCGGGATCAGGCTCAATTGTGTATTAGCCATCACTGCACCTGCTGCATCGCATTGATCCGTTGCGCGTGCTCCAGCGATTCGCGAAGCACATCCAGTGGCCTGGCCATCATCTGTTCGGGGTCAACCTTCCAGAACCAGGCCAGGTCATAGGCGACCGAAATCAGGTCGGTGATGGCTCCGACGCCGCACTCATGAAAAAACTCGCAACGGCCCAGCTCAGCGCGTTGAGGTCAGCCAGATCCAGCTGGTTGACCGACGACGGCGGAATGCCGGCGCACACGGCGATGTATTTGGCCGCCACGTCCATGTCGAGGCTGACCTCTTCGCTCTTGTCGATCTTGTACGGCAGCGCCTTGATCGCTCGTACCTCCTGCACCGTCGGACGGCGCAGGACGAGTTCGGTCAGGGGCTCGCCGTGAGCTTCGATCGCAACCTGAAGCTTCACGGCGCCGCTCATTGCCAGGTCCCCTTGATGCCTTCGAATTTCAGTTCGATGGTGGCGTCATCGCCTTTGGAGACGGGTTCTTCGACCAGGTAGGCGCCGGCCAGTACGTAGACTTTGCCGTTGCTGAATTCGCAGGTGACGGTGATGTCGGTGCCTTCGATCAGCTTCTTCAGCGGGAAGTCGGCGGTGTGCAGCGCGGTCACCTTGAACGATGGCGCGATGTCGGTTTCCTTGTAGAAACCCGGCACGACGGTTTCGCGTTTGACGGCCATCAGCGGGGCTTCGCAGCCGCCATTGATAGTCAGTTGTGCACCGTCGACCTTGACGTAGCAGGTGCCTGCAATCAGTTGACCCATGGTGTTACTCCCTTCAAATAAAAAGCCCACGCAAGGTGGGCTGAAATCACAGTGTCAAACGGGCCGATCAGGCGACGTCGTCGTACTGCAGACGGAACTGGTTGAGCAGTGCGAACACGCGCAGACCGTTGATGTAATCCGGCGGGAACAGCACGTTCACGCGGCTCGGGTCCTGCACGTCGCGCTCGACGATCAGGTGCTCGGCGAACAGCTCGGCGTTTTCCACGTGGCCTTCGAGTTCGAGCTTGGCGTACTGGGCGATCAGCTCGCCGCGAATGGTCGCCGGGGTGACGATCGGCTGGCCGGCGCCGAAGCGGGTGCCGTCGGAAGCCAGCTTGTGGCGACCGTATTTGCTGGTGATCACGCTTTGCAGACGACGCACGATGAACGCCGACTGGTGCATGGTTTCGCTGTCCAGGTACGAGTTGTCAGCCTGGCCGTAAGCGTTCTTCTGGTAGGTGGTGATCGAGCGCTGGATGCGCACGTAGCCGCCTTCGTAGTACGCGGTGGCGATGCCGTAGTTGAGCAGCGACTGACGCTCGGTCAGGGTGAAACGCTCGCTCGCCGGAGCCGGATCGACGCCTGGCAGGCTGCCGCTCTGGGTCGGACGGCTGGCGTCGGCGGAGATGAACACCGAAGTGCGCGCAGCCAGTGCGGCAGCTTGTACCCACACCGGTTGCGGAACGCCCGGTTCCAGCGCCTGAATGGTCATGTGCTGGTCGTTGCGAGCCTGACCGGCTGCCACCAGAGTGCCGACGGTGCCGCGCTTGGCGCTGTAGACGTGACCGAACAGTTGCTTGGCCCACGACCAGCGACCGGTGCTGTCATCCATCACCGCTTGCCAGGTGTTGAGGGTGGCCAGGTCGGACCATGGCAGCGCGATGAATTCGAACGGCTCGTCGCCCAGTGCGGCAACCGCTTCAACCTGGTCAGGCACACCGACGCCGCCGGTCATGGCGGTGATGGCGGTGGTCAGGCCGGCCGGGGTTTCTTCGCCATTGCTCTTGCCCAGGCGATTGAATTGCAGGCTGATGTCGTTGCCGCTCTCGCCGGTCCATTTGGCGTTCAGAGTGACGACGCCTTCGGCGGCGGCTGCGCTCACCGGCAGATCGGCGGTGGCGTTGATTTTCTGTGCCAGGGCGGTAGCCGCCTGGGCAGCGGTGGCACCGTTGACCACGGTGGCCTGGACGCGGACGCCGCCGACATACAGGTTGAGCACGCCCGCCTGAGTCGCGGTGCCGGTCAGGGTCAGCACGCCTTTGGCGATGGCGCCGGTGGCGTTGTGCAGCGGCAGGCACCAGATCTCACCGATCGGGTCGGCCTTGCGGAAGGTCTCGTACATCGAAGCGAGCATCGAACCCTGGCCGCCAATGCTCTTGGCCAGCGCCACGCTGGAGACCAGCACCAGTTTGCCGACTTCAGTCGGAGCGATGTTGTCGTTGACCTGCGCCACGATCAGGCGGCGCATGGACGAGGACGCGCTATTGGCGGCCGAGTTGTCCATTTCGGCATAGAACAGCGGTACACGAATGTCCGCAGGGATGTTGCTGAATCCGATCGCCATTATTTGGCTCCCTTTTGTTTAGCTGTTGCGGTTTTGAGGGTGATATCGCCGTCGGCCAGACGCCGGCGCCACCAGGCGCTGTCCAGCACTTCACGGCCTTCCAGTGGCAGCAGGTCGCCGGCTTCCGGGTCCGGCACAGCACGGCCGGCGGCCGGCACTACGGTGATGCGATTGCTCATGGGGTTACGTCTCCAGAGAAAGTCATTTCCACGCGCCCGTCAGGGCCCGGGCGTTTCAGATTGGGGTCGGCCGGGTCGATCGCATCGACCCGCACGGTGGCCCCGGTAAAGGACGACAAACCGTCCAGTTCGCGTTCGTGCCAACTCTCCGCAGGCTGACTTGGCAGATTGCGGCCGAGCTGGAACTCGGCAAAAAAGCGCAGCCGGTAGAACGCGCGGCTGCTGTTGATCGAGACCGTTTCGCCGCCGTCATAAACGATGGCGCTGTAGTCGTTCGCGGGTTTGAAACCCACCAGCGCGCGCCACAGTTCGGCGCGCAGGTCGTGCAACAGATCCAGCGCTTTTGTGGCGTCCGTGGCATCCAGTGCCAGGATGATTTCGAAGCGGTCGCGGATCGGTTGGCTGGGGGAGTTCTGTGCGGTGCTGACGCTGGCCACGTCGGCCAGCGGTAAAACATGGGCCGAGGGCATCGGCAGATTCGGGTCGCCTTGCAGCAGCGCCAGGTCGACACCTGTCGCGATATGGCCGGCAAGGCTTGGGCATTGCGCACGCAGCTGCGTGAGGATCGGGGAGATCTTCATGGGGAGCGTTCCAGGATGTGTGAGTGGCCACAGTGATGCGTGTGGCGGTGAGACCGGGGGATCAGTCCTTGGCTTTTGCTTCGGGATCCCGGCCGTTGGCTTCGATCAGGCAGCGATAGCTTTCTTCGGGCTTGCCGCTGGCAGTGACCTTCTCGATCGACCAGCGACCGCGCATGAAGTCGGGCCAGGTGTCATCGAGCACCAGCAGGCCTTCGGCAACCAGTAGCGGATCACCCGGGCAGGTGACTTTCAGCGTGTATTTCTCGCGCAGCATCTTGCGCACTTCGGCTTCGCCGATGGCCTTGGCTTCTTCCACACTGGCCTGTTTCTGACGAATGACCTTGTAGGGCGCCGAGCCGGTTTTCACTTCCACTTGCTTGCCGGCATTGGCGTCCCAACAGCAGACTTTGCAACCCTGATTCTGGGTGCGGGCGGTCTCTTCCAGCGTGGCGCTGATGAAGGCGTGATCGCCCGGCCGATTGTTGTGGGTCACCGACAGCATGACGTTGGGTATCACCTGGCCCGACAGGTTTTTGAGCTGCGCCGGTTTCGCCAGTACGTAGAGGTCGTTGAACGGCTTGGCCACCGCGTCGTACTTTTTCGCCAGGCGCGTGATGAAGCCCATGTCGGTTTCGTTCGACTGGTCGACATGAGCAATCCTGATCAGCGCCAGTTCGGGATCCACCCGTGGCGAGAAACCGTGCGGCTCAACCAGTTTGCGAAACAGCCCGCCAAGCGTCGTGGGGCCATGACTGGCCGTGCGCCGTTCCTTGAATCCGGTTTCGTCCTTGCCGCTGAAAGGCGCGGCCGTCGCGACCAGTGTCAGACGTAACGGGAACAGCGTCGGTGTCAGTCGAGTGATCTTGAACTGGCCCTTTTCGACCAGCCCGGTCTCCAGATAGCCCACCCGCAAGCCGATGGTTCCGCCCAGGGTCGGCAAGCCTTCAAGGCCTTCCAGGTCGAGCACCAGCGCCAGTTGATCGGACTCCATGCCGGCGGCATCGATGTGTTCCCAACTGATCAGGCGCTGGTTCAGCAGGTCCTTGTGGGCGCCGTAGATCTCAATCGCCGGCGTAAATCCCTGTGCCATGCAGCCTCCTTAATCCCAGGCCAGAACCGGTTTGATTGCGGCCGGTCTGCTGTCGAGCTCCGGCAGCGTCACCCAGACACCTGCCGGCAGGATCGGGCCGTGCTCGGCCAGGGTCGGGTTGAGTGTCCAGAGGGCTTCCTCGGCGCTGTCATCGCTGCGACCGGTTTCGCGGTAGAGCAACAGATTCACCGAATCACCGGCCACGCTTCGTACCTTACGCATTGTTGAACTCCGCCAATCCGATGACCCACTTGATCACCATCGCGGTGCCGTCATCGATGACCTCGCTCTGGTTTTCGTCGATGCTGTTGATCCGCCACAAACCCCAGTTGCGGCCGATGCCGTCAATCAACGGCAACGGTGCACGCAGCGCTTGCAGCGCACGCAGCTCATCAAGCCGCTCCATCCCCACGGCGTACATCGAGGTGCCGGAGATAGTCAGGGTTTCAGGCTTCTGTCCTGTCTGATGGGATCTGGGTTTGCTGTTGAGGATCTGCAACTCGGTCCAGCCACCCTCGGATTTTCGCGACAGCGTGCTGTACGCAAAATCCCGGGACAGTCCGAAGATGAAACTGCCCAGTGCCATTTGTTGTTTCATCGGGCGACTCCATCGGTCAGGGCTGCATCACGGCGGGTGGCGAGCGGATTGTTGGTCAACAGCGGCAGGAACTCGCCGTGGAATTGTCCGCTCAGTTGTTGCCCGATGATCGAGCGAATCTGCTCGGCAGTGTCCGGTGCCGGACAGGTGACCTGGATCAGTGGGGAGAAGGTGACTTGCTGGTTTTGACTTTGGGTGGGAGCGTTGACCAGATTTTTCGCGACATCTCCCGGCGCAGCGAGTTTGTCGGTGGGCGGGTCCGCGAGTTTTTCTGATAGCCATGAGCCCGCCATTCCGCCCAAGGCACTCCCGATGCCTATGCCGACACCTGGAAAAACAAACCCGCCGATCACAGCGCCAATGGCTGCCCCTGCCAGCTCGGCTTTTGCGCTTCCCACCGCTTTTTCATCACCTTCACGCAGGCCTTTCAGGCCTGTGTAAGCGGCGTGCGCCACCACTAACGGGGCAGCGACCCTACCCACCAAAGGTTTCATCCGGGACAGCATCGGCATGATCTTGGCTCCGAAGCTCCGCACCGCAGGCATGACCTTGGCTCCGGCGCTCCGCATCGCAGGCAAGACCTTGGCTCCGGCGCTCCGCACCGCAGGCAAGACCCTGGCAGCCGCACGCTTGATCGAAGGCATGACCTTCATCGTTGCACCGCGCAGGCGATTGCCCAGGCTTTGACGAACCGCGGGCTTGCTGGGATGAGCACTTTTCGCAGAGGCTTTGGCCTGTTTGCCCTGACCCGACTTACGAGACGATCGTTTCTTTTTACGACCGCTGCCTTTGTCATCGTCACCGGTGATCATATCGCCGATTTCGGACGGTAACCGTGCTGCGGCCAGGCGCAGAAGTCTCGTGGAGACCGCATCAAGCACGGCAGACACGCCGGTTTTCAGCGCACCCGCCACGAACGGCGTGGCAGCCACCCCAAGCAGTGTCAGTGCAGCGGTGACGAACGGGAAGGTTTCGGCCGCTGCGCTCAGTCCATTGACCACCGCAGTAAGCCCGACGGCAATGCCGTCTGTCACCGGGGCCAATGAATTGCCGACTGCCGTGGACAGCCGGTTGAGACTCGCATCCAGCGCATTCCAGCGTCCCTGCGATGTATTGCCATATGCCTCAGCGGTTTTTCCCGTCGAGCCTGCATACAGGGACTTGTCAGCAACCAGCTTGAACGCCGTTTGAACATCCTCAGGCTTCTTCAACAACTCGAGGATTGCATCATTGTTGCCAAACAGCGTTTTAGTCAGCGAAGCCTGTTTCTCTTCAGGCTGTTGCTTGAGTTGTTTCAGAACCAGCTCGATCGTTTCGGGTGCATTGCCACTCATCCCGTGCGCGAGCGACTCCGGGTTCAGACCTATGTCGGCCCAGGCCGAGCGCTGCGCCGATGACGCGGATTCTCCCTTGCTCAGAACCGTCGTGAAACTCTTCAGCGCCGTTCCGGCATCGGTCTTGTTAGCGCCGCTGTTGAGGAACGCCGCCGCAAGTGCAGCCACTTGCTCAGGTGTCATCCCGGCAGCCTTGGCGCCCTCACCGGCGCTTTGAACGACGGAGCCGATGTCCGCGGCTTTGACGTTCAGGCCACTGTTGCCAAGGTAGTTGGTTGCGTCTGCCAGATCCTGGCTCTGCACCCGATCAAGCTTCAAAGCGGTGCGCCAGCCCGACAACATTTCGCCAGCCGCCTTGACATCCATCTTGAAGGCCGAGGCATTGATGGCGGCATCACGGGAGAAATCCTGCAACGCCTGCGTTTTCTGCTCGCCCTTCAGACCATCACTGATGCCGTACCGCAGCCCGGCGAGTTGCACTTGCAACAGATCCGCGCCGGTAGCCCCGCTGGGGGCAACCCGTTTATCACTGGCGATTTCCAGGTTCTTTTCCGAAAGAGCCTGAAGCGATTTCGTGCTCAGGTGCAGCACCTGATTCAATTCAACCAGCGCCGTCTCGTTGGCCATCGCCGATTGCAGTCTTTTCGGTGGCGGGCGCTGCTCGATTTCCGCCTTGAGTTTTGACTTCGGCTCACTATTGGCGGCTGGCGGCGCCGTGACGACCTTGAACAACGACTGCTGGCTGACCAGCAGTTCCCGCAGCTTGATCTGCTCCTGCGTGAGCAAGCGAATATCCACGCTCGCCAGCGCCATAGTCAGATTCAAGTCCTGCAGCGGTTTGCCAAAGCCATCGGCCACCGCCAACCCGGCTGCTGCGTTGCCACTCTCATTGGCGTATGTGAGCGCAAATTTGCTCTCTGCCATGCCGCTCTACTCCTTTTTCACGCCAAGGCGAGTGATCGCTATGTCGTAGCGGCGCAACGCCTTTTCGGCGTCCCACTCCAGAATTTCCGCCTCACTTACCGGGTAAATGAGCGGCACGATATCGAGGATTACTTCGATGTCGCGTTCTGAAAGAAGGCCGCCGGCTGGTTTAAAAAATCGTCGATGCGCACCTGCAATTGCGTCCAGTCCGGCACGCTCAACAGGGCCAGATCGGGGATCATCAGGCCGGTGCAATGGGCGGTGATGAACTCGGCGCGTTCCTTGGCCGTTTTCAGTTTCTTCATCACTTTGGTGGCCCGCAGCGCCGGCATTTCCAGGCTCAGCGAAGTCACGGTGCGGCCGGTGACGGCGAGCGGCAACAGCAGTTGCACCTGATCGGGATCGTCCGACTGTTCCGTGTCTTCGACCTGTTCGAGAAAGAACGACGCCGGACGGGTCGAGAATTCGTGCACGTACTGCGCGATGGTCACGTAGTCCGGACGCTTGAGCTGATCGAGTTCCTTGACCGACAAGCCGGTGGCCAGCAGCGCCAGTTCGAAGAACTGGTCGTCTTCATCGTCGCCTGCGCGTTCCAGCGCCTCTTTCTGGGCGGCGTAGAACAGCGGCTTGAGCTGGATCGATTCGATCTGCGAGCCGTCGTCGCCGGTAATCGGCGACAACAGGTCATGCTTGGGTGGCATCCACGACATGTATGAATTCCTTGGTGATTCTTGAGGGGTGTTGCAGTCCCTTGTGGGAGCGGGGTCTGCCCGCTCCCACAGGGTTTGTGATTGCCTTTGGCCGAGGCTTACGGCATCAGCACCGCACGACGGGCATCACCGAGGATGTCGACGCCGTTGAGCACGAACTTCTGGGTGCGCACGTCGATGTCGATCACCGGCACGCCGTTTTCAAGGCGGTTGTAGGTGCGGCAGGAGAGCTCCAGGTTGGTCTTGGGTTTTTCACCCATCTTCACCGCGGTTTCCTCCAGGGATTTCAGCTTGCCGCCGACGGTGTGGTAGGTGAACCAGGTGTTGCCATCCTGATCCTGACCGCCTTCACGCACGTTCAGCAGGATGTCGTCGCCCAGCTTCACACCCAGTGCGAGCATGACTTCGGTGCCCATGCCTTGCAGGGTCAACTTGGCATTGAGCGCTTTGCCGCCCTTGGCCATTTCTTCGACGATGAAACGGCCGCCACGCATCTCTTCCACATCGAATTCGATCTTCGGCGGAGTGAATTCCTCAACGGTCGCCGACAACGGCAGGCCTTGCAGGGTGGCCGCGATGGCCTGTCTTACGCGGTTGGTAAACATTAGAGAACGTCCTCCAGGAACTGCTCGATGATTTCATCGCGGGCGTTGAGTTGATAAACCATGTGTTCGTTCGGCGCGTAGCGGCCGTAGTCGATGACCACGTACCAGGTGCCGTTCTTGTACTTCTCGACGCTGTTGAGTTCCGGGTGCAGATACACGCTGCCGCCGGGAATGGTTTCGTCGGCGACCAGGGTTTGCAGCCAGTCGTTGATACGTTTGACTTCCTGATCCATGAACGACTTGGTCAGGTTCTTCGCCATGGCTTTCTGGCCGGCCTTCACCAGCTTGCGGCTGATGGCGTCTTCCAGACCGACGTAGCTGATGAACTTGCCGGTGATCGAGCGGTTGCCCAGCAGCGAGAAGCCGCCAAGGATGGTGCGGGCGTAGTAGCTGACGCCGTAGCGGTTGAGCAGATCGCCTTCGGTGGAGGTGTCGAGGATGTTGTACTCAACGACCCGCGACACGTCTTCGGCATAGGTCACCTGGTTGCCCGGGCTTTCCCATTGCTTGACCTTGGCCAGCGCGGCAATCGCCAGACTGGATGGCGCGAGGAACACGTTTTTCTTAGCGGCTTTCGAGTACACGGCCGGCATGTTGTGCACCACCAGGCAACGGTCGAAACCGAGGTCAGCGCCGCCCAGTTCCTGGCTGTACAGCACCTGATCGGCGACCGAGACGTCCTTGCCGTCCAGCACCACACGGGCCTTGATGCGCTTGCCGAACGAGGCGAACTCGCTGGCCACCGCCTTGGTGCCGGTGAAGCCCGGCGCGCCGATGATGGTCAGGTCTTCCGGGACGCTGCCCAGTGCCGCCAGACCGAGCTTGCGGCCGGTCACTGGCTCGACGCCGCCGATCACTGCGTTGACGGTGTCGGTCGGGGTTGCGCCCGCTTCGACGATCACCACGTACACCGGCACCTTGACCACTTTGAGGATCTGGTAAACGGCGTGGTACAGGGTGCCCTCTTCGGAACCGGTCGGATCGAGCAGCGCGTGGGTGGTAAAGCTGTTGATGCGAAACGGTGCGTTGCGCGGAATCAGCGGATCGGCCTTCGGCGCGGTGCCGACCAGACCGATGACGTTGTCGCCCAGGCCACCCATGGCCTCGGGGGATTCGGTGGCATTGACGGTAATGCCGTTGTGCTCGAAGTTCAGAACCTCAGCCATAGTCAGTCAGCCTTCTTGGCAGCGGCCTTCACGGCCTTGGTGGTAGGTGTTTTCAGCTCCAGTCGACCGGCGCTGTGCAGCGCACTGGCCTCGACGTCGAGCAGATCGAGTTCCTGGCCGACGCTCGACCAGTGCCCACCGCCGGTGGGGAATGGAACGAGCACGGTGTAGGTTTGGCGGGTTGCCATTTTTCGTTTCTCCATAAACGGGAAAGCCCCTCAAAGGGAGGGGCTTGGCGGGTGTTGAATGTGTTGGGCGGACAATAAAACGCCCCGGGGTGCGGGGCGTTTTATTGAGGCTCGGTGGTCGGTGAAACTGGCATGGAATCGGGCCAGCCTTCCTTGAGCATTTCATCGGAGTACGTGCCGTCCTCGATTGCCTGGAGCAATTCCAGTTCGCGGTCGAAACAAGCCTGCACGTGCGCCCTGACAGCTTTGGCAATCGCGAGAATCTGCTGCGCGCCGATCTCGATGAAACCCTCGAGCGTTTTGAAGTTGCAGCGGTAATCAGGATCGAGGATCGCCGAGATGCCAGCGCCATAGATCATCCCCGCGCTGTCACGGGAGGTTGCAACAGTTAGACCTTCCACAGAAACGACCGCGTCCTCCCGCTCATAGCGCTCGTCGGCGACCCGTTGCGCATAATCAGGAGTCACTTGCGGGAAAGGCGTTTTGACAATTTCATCGCCTACTCGACGCCAGATGCCGTCGGCTTCCTGGGTCAACCTGATAAACAACTTGTCATCGACTTTGACTGCCGAAGCGGGGATCGGGTGAACCCCTTCAATCAGGCAGGTTTGCAAGTTCGAATTCTCGTCAAACAGTGCGTATTTCATGATCTCTCCTTAACTGCCCACCGCGACCCAATGAAAGACCGTGACCCCGGGAAAGGTATGTTTTCCATAAAACGAGGTGAGACTTGACACACCGACATCCACATACCCGTTCACTGCCGACCCTGGTGTGTAGTTCAACGTCGCGTTCAGGCTGTACATGCCATTTGGAAAAGCGATCGGGAAGGCAGTGGCGATGTCCGTACCGCCATTTCCGGAGACCCTGCCCCACTGAATGATCAATCCACCGAGCCAGGACGGGAAAACGATGTAACCGTTGATGGCCTTGAGGATCTGGAATCCCCAACGAAGTTTTTTCGGCGTCACGATTGTCGTGTCGTCGGCCCCGGTGTCGGTCAACTCCTGGGTTGCAACCTTCGCTGTTCCTTGCTTGATTTCGGTCGCTTGCTGGGCCAGAGGAGCCAGCGCTGCGACGTCAATGCTTCCCTGATTGACCGGTGCGTTCCAGGCTTTGATGCACCACATGACGGCTAGGTTGCGTGGGCGCACGGTTTTCCAGTACGAGCCGGTATTGAGTGCAGTGACACCGGTGGACGTGTAGTAGATGTCACCTTTGAAACCAGGCGCCGGATCGGCATCGATCGCTTCGGAGTTGCCAATGCCCTGAACGGCGGGCGCCTCGGCATTGTCACCCTGGATCTTCGTACCGGCCTGGTAGCTGCCGACAGTTCGCCCGGCGTCTATTCCACGTCCGTGATCCCAGCCGCGCAGAAACTCACCGCGAGACTCCGGCAAGCGGAAGTTGCCCGCGCCCTCATCGCCCTTGTTGAACTTTGTGCCGAGATACGCCGCCAGATCCGGATAGGTCGCAATGCTCTGCACGCTGCCATCCAGTTCCAGATAACCGGCAGGAACGACACCCGTTGGAAACGACAGAACAGCACCGACCGGAACCGAGGATTTGAGCTGCGCGACTTCATTGGCCAGTGCGGCGACGTCGATGTTTCCCTGATTGATCGGCGCGTTCCAGGCTTTGATGCACCACATGACGGCGAGGTTGCGTGGTCGCGCCTCACTGCCCCCCGACGTGTTCATGTAGCTGGCGAAGTTGGAACTGCCTGTCTGCGTTCCATTGTCGGCAACGATACCCGCAGCGTTGGCGCCACCGGTATTGCCGAAAACGGGAATCCGGGTGTAGGTGTGGGCGTGAGCCTTATTGTCATCCGCCTGCCAGCTACCGATCCCTCGACCGACATCAGTCCCGCGACCATGATCCCAGCCCCGCAGGAACTCACCGCGAGACTCCGGCAACCGGAAATTGCCGGTGCCCTCATCGCCCTTGTTGAATTTTGTACTCAGGTACGCCGCCAGATCCGGATAGGTTGCAATGCTCTGCACACTGCCATCCAGCTCCAGAAAGCCCGGCGGAACGATACCCGTCGGGAACGCCATGACAGCACCGACCGGAACGGCCGAGCCGAGGCGTGAGACTTCCTTGACCAGTGCCGCTACGTCGATGTTTCCCTGATTGACCGGCGCGTTCCAGGCTTTGATGCACCACATGACGGCGATGTTGCGGGGGCGGGTTTCTGTAGCGGCACCGAAATTGTAGGTTCTTACACGACCGATGGTCAGGTCAGGGTTGTCACCTTCCGTACGCAATACCCAATCCGTGGTTGTATCCTTCAATACAACAGTTGGAATCTCTCCATTCGGATCAGTGGCCTGCCCGCCACCCGAGCCTGTCGGAAGGAAATGGTAGTGAGCCTTGAGACTGTCTGACTGAGAACTGCCAGATGCACGCCCGGCATCCACACCCCGCCCATGATCCCAACCTCGCAAGAACTCCCCACGCGCTTCCGGCAAGCGGAAGTTCCCGACACCCTCATCCCCCTTGTTGAACTTGCCGCCCAGATAGGCGCTCAAGTCCGGGTAAGTCGCGCTGCTCTTGACGCTGTTGTCCAGCTCCAGGAAACCCGGCGGTGGCGAGTCAACCGGGAACGCAACAATCGACCCCACCGGCAACGCCGATGCCTTGGCAATCAGCGCCTCGACTTCAGCCTTGGTGTACGAATCCTTGATGCCAAACCCGGACAACGTGTCGGGATTCGACCCGGCCGTCGCACGGCCATATTCGTCGACGCTCAGACTCTTGTAAGTCCCGGCAGCAATCCCGGTGCGCCCTGCCAGCATCTTGAATGTCAGCGCGGTAGTGCCGAGCGTGATCGGCGCGTTGGTGGTCAGGTGCCACAGCGAATCGCCGTTGAGCGTGCCCTCTTCCACCATCACCGTCAGGCCTGGCGTGACCTTGGCGCTGACGTTGGCATCATTCGCCCGAATCCAGTTACCGTTGGCGACGATCCATAGGCCGTTGTCCTTGGCCAGGGTCTGATTCGGCAGCAACACGCGGTCACCGGCAATCACTGCCACGCCATCGATCTGCTGCGCACCGTTCAACACCACGTTGGCGGTGGCGGCGACACGTACCGATTGTTTGCCGTCGAGTTTGCCGAGTTCTTCGGCGAGGTAGCTCATGACCCAGGCGCGAGTGGCCTTGACCACCGTGTCGTCGATCAGCAGCGTCACCAGCGAGGCATTGCTGGTCTCGAAAATCGAGCGGATGTAGAACTCTTTGCCCGAGCCGGAGGTGGCCAGCACCGGCTTGAACGACTCCGGGTATTTGACGATCGCGTAGAGAATCCCGGTGTCGGTCCACAGGCCGGCTTCACGCACGTACCAGCCACCGACGTCCGGCGGGATGGTGACTTCGGCGAGCAGCCAGCTCGGATTTTTCTCGTCCTGGAACAGCGCGTTGAGCGGTCCGCGCCAGACTTCGCGTTTGAGCGCGGTAGCCGTCGCGGCCGGGTTGTAGACCGCGCCGCCGCCGTCGCCGACGGAAATCTGCGTCAGCTTGATCGGTACGCCCGCTGCCTTGCAGGCGGTTTCGTAGGCAATCCCTGCGTTGGTGAGCAGGGTGTAATAGTCAGCCATTCAGGCCCCCTGAGGATAAATAGTGGATGTTTCGACGGTGTACAGCGCAGCCGCCATGAAGGCCTCGCCAGATGTCTCGAGCCCTTCTAGGAACACCGGATAAACCGTGGTCAGCTCACCGCAGAAAGTCGCGGCGCCGATGACGTGATTGCCGAAGGCGCTGAGGCCGACCGACACCGACAGCACGTCCCGCTCGCTCTTGGCATCAGCCAGGCGCCGGTCGAGACGGGCGTCGATTTCTTCGCTGTAGGGTTGTTCGCTGAAGGCTCGCACGGAAAAACTGTAAGGCTCGCCGGGCGGGGTCTGTTCGTACCAGGCGCGGATTTCCGGCCTGAGCTGTAAACCCTTGGCGGCGTTCTCCAGCGCCCTGCGAGTGCCGGCCTGGCGCGCGGTGGGCCAGGCCAGTTCGACGGTCAGGCGCTTTTCCGCTTCCGGTGCGTCGGTGCTCCATTCGGCAACACCACGATCCGCTGCGAGATACGGCAGGAACGTGACGGGTGTCGAGGCCGGGTTCATCAGCTCGGGAAACGGCGGCGCGACGCGATCAAGCAATGCGCCGAAGCCGATGTCGAGTGCCCGTTCCAGCGCCGAGCTGTTGGCCGGCAGCAGGGTCGGACGCGGTGTCTGATCGGTCATAGCGTCTGCACCTCGACTTCGACCGCCGTGCAGTACGGCGCTTGAAACGCCGAGCACACAACGGAATCCAGAGGTTCAAGAATCTGCAATTGCACGGCGCCGGCGCTGTGCAGCGTGTAGTCGATCCAGCTCGGATCGACCCGGCCTTCCAGGCGATGGCAGCTGTCGGCGTAGGCCTGCAAGTGTTGCTGCGCGGCGACCTTGGTCAGGCCCGAATCCGGGCCGGAATTGATCTTCGCCACGACGCGGATTTTGTAGCGCTGAATCTCGGCGCCTTTGACTGTGACCTTGTCTGTCTCCGGACAAACATCGGGCCGGGCAAAGTGTTGGCGTACACCTTCGAGCAGCGTCGGGGACGGTGTACCGTCGCCCTCGCGGGCAAGCACGGTGACTTGCACTTCGCCGGGCGCGGTGCGGCGACCATTGCCATCCTTGACCTGCGCGGCGAGGCCGTCCGGATCGAAGGTGTAAGTGACGTTCACCACACCGGCATCGGTGGATTCGACTTTCACCGCCGGCCGTTCACCGAGGGTGAACACCTCACGGCGATACTGCATCCGCGAACCTGCCGCCGGCGCATGGGGCGCCAGGTAATAGCGCAGCCGGGCGTCATCGTCGCTCTCGTAAATCGCCGGTACCGGCGGGAATGCCGCCGGGTCGCCCGGATCGAGCAACTGTCGCTCCAGGCCCATGTCCGCCAGCCGTGCATCAAGGTTGCTGCCGGTGGCCCACCACGCCAGCATCTGCTTGATCCGGGCGTTGTATTTGCGTTCGTGGGTTTGCAGGCGGACGCAAAAAGCCTCAAGCGCGAGGGTCAGCAGTTCGCTTTCGTTTTCCAGACTGGTCTTGAGTTTTTCCGCGCTTTGCGGCGAGCGTGCGCCGACGTACTCGATGACGAAGGTCTTGAACTCGGCGAGCAGATCCTCGAAGGCATCGACCTTGATCAAGGAGGGTTCGGCCAACTGGTTCTGGCCGGGGATCAACATGCTCATGTCACAACCTCGAAAGTCTGTTGGCGGTTTTTCCAGGTGCCGGCAAACCGCAACAGCAATCCCGCGCCCTGCCGGGTGGCGACGATCACGCCGGGCTGGAAATCGCCTATGCCGTTCTGCGGGTTGTAAAACGCCTGGGCTGCGTGGCTCTGGGCGAGCAACAGGATGTCGTCGCCCAGGTTTTGCCCCAGCAGCGTGGGGATCATCGAACCGTATAAGGGCCGTTTTTGCCGGGTGCCCAGCGGCGTGGTCAGGGCCCGGGTCGCGCGCTGCACGAATTGCAGCCAGTCGTCGACCGTGGCCCCGCTGTCTCTATCGATTCCGATCATGGGAAGCTCTTGATTCAGGGGCTGATGACGCGGCCCTGGTGATCCACCAACGGGCCGCTGAAATGCACGCCCGAGGCGTCGATGGTCAGGCCGACCGCGCCCAGTTGCAGGTTGATCGCTTGCGGGGTCATCGCCAGCCGTGCCGGACCTATGCTCAGCTCAAGCGACTCGCGAGAACCGTTGAAGACGGCCGGACCGTTTTGCCAATGCAGGGTGTGCGTCGCGTCGTCGTAGCCGCTTTCGCTGCCGTCCTGATGGACGCGACGAGTCAACGTCGGGACCGTCGAGGTCGGCGGAAAACGGTCACTGTTCAGGCCGAACAGCGCCACGCTCTGTGCGCCGCTTTCGCCGCTGCCGTAGTTGAACAGCAGACACTGTTCGCCCACCGTCGGGATCCGCGACTCACTCTGCGCGCCGGCGCTGGGGTTGAAGAACTTGATGGCGGGTGTCAGCAATCCACCGTGGCTGACTTTGCAGGTGTTACTGGCGGCATCGACTTCCTGACAGATGCCGATACGGCAATAACTTTCGGCACGCCGGTGCAGGTCTTCGATCTCCGCTTCCATTTCCGCCAGGCGTTCAATGATCGGGCCCAGCTGCATTCGCAGTAACGCGTCGAACATCGGTCAGGCCTCCAGCGAGGTGTATTGGTCGGGGTCGTCGATGTCGCTGACTTCCCAGGTGCGGGCGAATTTCGGTGTGCCGAGCGGGTCGTCCAGCAAGGTCGGGCCCAGGTAGAGGGTCTGGTTGAACGACAGCGTCCAGGCTTTGTTCGGCTGATCGGCGCGGATGAGCAATGACGGCATTCCATCGATATTCATCGGCAGATCGCATTGATCGCCGGGCAGGCCCCAGCGGTTGTCGGTGACCAGGTTCTTCAGTGCGGCGATCAAATCGCACGCCGCAAACGCCGTGGCAGACCGCGCCGGAATGACTTGCAGCGACAGCGTCAGCACATGGGCAATGCGCCCATTGGCGGCGCGCTCCCCCGGTGCATTTCGCTCGATGTCGATCAACACCCAGGCCTTGTCGCCGGGAGCCGTGAAGTCATCGTGATTGCCGACCTGCACGTTCAGCTCGGAGCTGTTGCGCAAGGCTGTCGCCATCGCCGTGAACAGCTGCGAAGGCTGCTGGATCGGTGTGGGCATGCTTGACCTCCTTTTCTGATGTCCACGCGAAGTCCCGCCGCACAAGGTGCAACGAGGCAGGAAAGTGAAGGGTTACTGGGAGTCGCGGGGCGGGATTTCGCAGACGCCAATGCGCTTGGCGGCCCAGCGTTCATACAGACCGATGGCCACGTCGGCGCCGGCCATTGCCGTCAAGCAACCGATCGCGCACGCGGCCCAGATGGACATACCGGCGGCATACAGCAGCATGATCGCCGACACCCCGCAGATAACGCAGGCCCCGGAACGCAACGCGAGACGTCGGATCAACGCCCAGCCGCGGGCGCCCTCCTTGTCAGCGCGCCACATTTCGCCGGATACGCCGCCCACCAGGGCGAGCAGAATGACCAGCCAGATCGGCATGTCCGCCAACGCTTGTTGCTCGTTTGTCATGTCACGCCTCCTGGTGTGATGGATGAGTGGTGTGTGTTGGATTCAATCGTTTTCTCTTTAGGCAGGCATTCCAAAAAGCCCGGCGACGGGCCCGGGCTTTTCAGTAATGCGCTCCCGATGACTTAACTGGCTGAGCGCCTGGGACAGTCGCATCCGGTCAGTTGATATCGCAGGCTGTCAGTAAGGAGCTACTGGCCAGACAATATTTGCCGGATAACCCGGCTGCTTATCGATGTCGCTGACGGCAATCGAATACTGCTTGTGCGCCAGCAGCTGAGCCTCGTCCGCGGCCGAAGCGACGCCGAGGTCAACTTTGAACTGCAGGGAATTCAGCAGAAGCCAGTTGGCGGCAAAATTCAGCAATTGCCATTTCTGTTGCTCGGCTTCGTTACGCAGTTCTTCGTCGGACGGCGGGGTAAATGTCCAGACCTCATTAAAGGTCGCCGACCAACCCACACGAATTTCGCTGTTACCGGTGACATCAACCCAGAAGGACGTCGGCGAAGCCGGTGCGTCCGGGATGACCTCACTTTCTCTCAGCTGGGTGACTTTGCCGTATTCAACCAGTGCATAGAGATTCATGGTTTAACTCCTTGGTTTGTTGTTGATCCAGATGCATGCGGTGATGAAACCTGGCAGGCATTCCAAAAAAAGCCCGGCAATCCGCCGGGCTATTCAGTCATGCACTGCGGTCACTTGCGAACGATCAAACGGTGTTTATGGAACTTCAGGCCAAGTGATTGCCAGCGGATAACCTGGCTGCTTGTTAACGTTGCTCATATCAACGAAAAACTGCTTATAGGCCTGCAACCCCGCGATATCGGCAGGCGTCGCCAGGCCCAGTTCAACCTTCTGCTCCAGCGCGGTCGCAACCAGAGTGGCGTTGACGCGATCAAACCGGCGGGATCGTTCGGCGCGCAGTTGCATGGACAACTGCGATGGCTGCCCCCACATATCGCTGTCGGTAAAGGTCCAGACTCCATCGGTATTTACCGCGTTCCAGGAGTAGTCGATCTTGGGCAATGCGGTGACATCCACCCAGACCTGGCTTGCCGGAAAATCGTCGGTGATCGGATTGTTGGTTTCGAAAATGTTGTCGACCTTGCCATCCACAACACGCACGTACTTCTTCATGGTCATCATCCCTTTTGATTGCCGGTCTCCCGGCATTTCTGTTCCTGCCCAGAAGGCATTCCAAAAAGCCCGGCAACTCGCCGGGCTTTTCAGCAATGCATTCACGGAAACGGGATTTGATCGGTGCTGCGAATCAGAAAGGAGCAACCGGCCAAATGATCTGCGGAAACACTGCGTTGTTTTTCACTTCACTCAACGCAATGAAATACTGCTTGTAGGCAACCAGTGCCGCTTCCTCTGCCGGGGTGGCAACTCCCAGATCCAGCTTGTATTGCAGTGGGTTGAAATCCAGCCAGCGTGCGGCTTCGTCAAAGCGCAGTTGCATGCGACCGTTGGTGAATTGCTCCTGCTCTGCGGCCGTTGTCTCGAGATACTCTTCACCGGCAGGCCCCCACTGCATCTTCATCCCCGGTTGCACAGCATCGTTACCGGTGATGTTCCGCCATCCCGCGCTCGGTTCGGCAGCCGGGCCGGCTGGCGCTTCACCTTCAGTGTCCAGAACCTGGAGAACGACGGTGTAACCCATCGCAGTCAGTGTCAGTGCATATCGATTCATTCCAATTTCCTTATAAGCAGTTCTGAAGCGAACCCGGTTTGTGGATGTCTGTCAGTGCGAGACGACTGAACAGACTGTTTGCCGGATAGTCCGGCTGTTTTTTCCAACCTCCTCGGCCTGCTATTTTTCAGAGGAGGTTCGCGATGACATCTGGCAGGCATTCCAAAAAGCCCGGCAACTCGCCGGGCTTTTCAGTAATGCACTCCTTTGCCTTCCTTCAATCCTGTGTTTCTGAAGGAAGCTGACTTTTCGGCGCTACTGGCGCGGTACGAGTCCATTCAAATTGTTTTTCCGACCGCGGTCCCTGCCCGCCGGATAACTGCTTCTGGTGCTTTACGCTGCACACCCGGGTCAGTTGCCAACCCTCTGAACCGTTGAGGCCGGTTCATCGCTGCCTGTTCTTGTGGAACTAAAGAGCTGTTGTTGCCAGCCGCTTTGTCGAGCGGCTTGGTGGCAAGAATATGCATTGATGCATATACAGTCAATGCGTAAATGCATTTATTTATGCACAAGAAATGCGCGGACGCATGAAAGCCCCGCCATTCAAGGGTTGGCCGGTTTTCTTCGGGCGAAAAAAAACCCGCCGAGGCGGGTTTTGTCTGAGAGAGGGATCGTTATCGGGCGTACATGCCCCACCAGAAGACATGCCCGAGGATGACGATCTGCTCTTCCTGCATATCCTGGAAGCTGTAGTCCTCGTCCGGATGCTCATCGCGATTGAAGCTGCGCAGACGGATACCGGTAGGCAGACGATAGAGCTGCTTCACCCGTAATTGACCGTTGTGGTTGATCGCATAAAGGTCGCCATCAATGATGTCGCCGATCCCGCACTTGCCGGCATTAACGCCGACCGTGGCGCCGTCGCGCAGTACCGGCAACATGCTGTTGCCACGTACCGTCACGCATTTGGCCTGATCGAACTGCACACCGTTATGGCGCAGGCTGCGCTTGCCGAAGCGCAGGCTGGAGCGTTCGCTCTCTTCGATGACGAATCTTCCTGATCCAGCAGCCAATTCAACCTCGCGAAGAAAGGGCACCGACACCTCGTCATCATCGACTGGCGTGTCGTCGTCCCACAGGCTTATGTCCTTGAGTTCGGAATGCAACTCGTCGCGTCCGACGTTGGCGGCGGGCGCAACATCCGCGCGCCCGCGCAACTGATCGGTGCTCACGGCAAAGTACTCGGCGATCTTCGAGATGTGCTTATCCGAAGGATCGACGATCTTCCCGCTGAGAATCCGCGAGAGCGTGGATTGAGGCACGCCGGTGCGACGGTGGAGCTCCGTGGGGGAGATCCCGTGCTGGTCGAGCAGTGCTCTTAAGACGGTAGATACGTTGCGTTTTTGCATAACGCGCATAGTGCTTGAAGTTTTTCGTGAAGACAAATGCTGATTTGCATAAATCGTGCATAGTCGACCTTTTCAAGCCGGATAGCTGTCACCCAGCCGCGATGCCTGCGTACCACAGACCGCCCATGGTAACCTTGCGCCCATCGCGGAAATGCCCGGCCACTGCCGCGCTTTTGCCCCACACCTTTGAACGAGTTGCCTGACAATCCGATGAATAAAGCCGTCTCCGACCTGTCCTCCCACACCCCGATGATGCAGCAGTACTGGCGCCTGAAGAATCAGCACCCGGACCAGCTGATGTTCTACCGCATGGGCGACTTCTACGAGATCTTCTACGAAGACGCGAAGAAGGCGGCCAAGTTGCTGGACATCACCCTGACCGCGCGCGGGCAGTCGGCGGGTCAGGCGATTCCGATGTGCGGGATTCCGTATCACGCGGCGGAAGGTTACCTGGCGAAACTGGTCAAGCTAGGCGAGTCGGTGGTGATCTGCGAGCAGGTCGGAGACCCGGCCACCAGTAAAGGCCCGGTGGAACGTCAGGTGGTGCGGATCATCACCCCGGGTACGGTCAGCGACGAGGCGTTGCTGGATGAGCGTCGCGACAACCTGATCGCGGCGGTGCTGGGCGACGAGCGCCTGTTCGGTCTGGCGGTGCTGGACATCACCAGCGGCAACTTCACCGTGCTTGAAATCAAGGGCTGGGAGAACCTGCTGGCGGAGCTTGAGCGGGTCAACCCGGTCGAGTTGCTGATCCCGGATGACTGGCCAAAAGATCTGCCGGCGGAAAAACGCCGTGGGGTACGTCGTCGTGCACCGTGGGATTTCGAACGCGACTCGGCGCTGAAAAGTCTCTGTCAGCAATTCTCCACCCAGGACCTGAAAGGCTTTGGCTGCGAAACCCTGACCCTGGCGATCGGCGCCGCCGGTTGCCTGCTGGCGTATGCCAAGGAAACCCAGCGCACCGCCCTGCCCCATCTGCGCAGCCTGCGCCATGAGCGGCTGGACGACACCGTGGTGCTGGACGGCGCCAGCCGCCGCAACCTCGAACTCGATACCAACCTGGCCGGCGGTCGCGACAACACCCTGCAATCGGTGGTCGACCGTTGCCAGACCGCCATGGGCAGCCGTTTGCTGACCCGCTGGCTCAACCGTCCGCTGCGGGATCTGACCGTGCTGCTGGCTCGCCAGACCTCGATCACCTGCCTGCTCGACCGCTATCGCTTTGAAAAGCTGCAACCGCAGCTCAAGGAAATCGGCGACATCGAGCGGATCCTGGCGCGGATCGGCCTGCGCAATGCCCGTCCTCGCGACCTTGCCCGCCTGCGCGATGCACTCGGTGCGCTGCCTGAACTGCAAATGGCGATGACCGATCTGGAAGCACCGCACCTGCAACGCCTGGCGACCACCACCAGCACCTACCCGGAACTGGCGGCGCTGCTGGAAAAGGCCATCATCGACAACCCGCCGGCGGTCATCCGTGACGGCGGCGTGCTGAAAACCGGTTACGACAGCGAACTCGACGAGCTGCAATCGCTGAGCGAGAACGCAGGCCAGTTCCTGATCGATCTGGAAGCCCGGGAAAAGGCCCGCACCGGCCTCGCCAACCTGAAAGTCGGCTACAACCGCATTCACGGCTACTTCATCGAGTTGCCGAGCAAGCAGGCCGAGTCGGCGCCGGCAGACTACATCCGCCGCCAGACCCTCAAGGGTGCCGAGCGCTTCATCACGCCAGAACTGAAAGAGTTCGAAGACAAGGCGTTGTCGGCCAAGAGCCGCGCCCTGGCTCGCGAGAAGATGCTCTACGAAGCACTGCTGGAAGATCTGATCAGCCAGTTGCCGCCGTTGCAGGACACCGCTGGCGCGCTGGCCGAACTGGACGTACTGAGCAACCTCGCCGAACGTGCGCTGAATCTCGACCTGAATTGCCCGACCTTCGTCAGCGAACCGTGCATGCGCATTTCCCAGGGTCGTCACCCGGTGGTCGAGCAAGTGCTGACCACGCCGTTCGTGGCCAACGACCTGAGCCTGGACGACAACACCCGCATGCTGGTGATCACCGGCCCGAACATGGGCGGTAAATCCACCTATATGCGCCAGACTGCACTGATCGTGCTGCTGGCCCACATCGGCAGCTTCGTGCCGGCGGCCAGTTGCGAACTGTCGCTGGTGGACCGGATTTTCACCCGGATCGGTTCCAGCGACGACCTCGCTGGCGGGCGTTCGACCTTCATGGTGGAAATGAGCGAAACCGCGAACATCCTGCACAATGCCACCGAGCGCAGCCTGGTGTTGATGGACGAAGTCGGTCGCGGCACCAGCACCTTCGACGGTCTGTCCCTGGCGTGGGCAGCGGCGGAGCGTCTGGCGCAGCTGCGCGCCTATACTCTGTTTGCGACGCACTATTTCGAACTGACCGTTTTGCCGGAAGCCGAACCGCTGGTGGCCAACGTGCACCTCAACGCTACCGAGCACAACGAACGCATCGTGTTCCTGCACCATGTGTTGCCGGGGCCGGCGAGCCAGAGTTATGGCCTTGCGGTCGCACAGCTGGCCGGCGTGCCGAGCGAGGTGATCGTGCGCGCTCGTGAGCACCTGAGCCGCCTGGAAGATACCGCGCTGCCGCATGAGGCGCCGAAACCGGCCGCCAAGGGCAAACCGGCGACACCGCAGCAGAGCGACATGTTTGCCAGCCTCCCGCATCCGGTGCTGGATGAGTTGGCGAAACTGGATCTGGATGACGTGACACCGCGTCGTGCACTCGAAATGCTCTATGCACTAAAGAACCGGATCTAAGCACCGACGAACCGGATATAACGCAAACGGCTTCAAGCTGTTAGAATCTCGCGCGGTTTGGGATGCTGCTGGCTAATAGCCTGGCTGGCAGACATCGCTCCCGAACCTGGCGACCCCAACCGTGAAGGGGCAACGCTGCCGCCGCCTGAGGAGAAAATTAGAAATGACCTTCGTCGTCACCGACAACTGCATCAAGTGCAAGTACACCGACTGCGTAGAAGTCTGTCCGGTGGACTGCTTCTACGAAGGCCCGAACTTCCTGGTGATTCACCCGGATGAGTGCATCGACTGCGCCCTGTGCGAACCGGAATGCCCGGCCGTAGCCATTTTCTCCGAGGACGAAGTTCCGGAAGAGATGCAGGAGTTCATTCAGCTGAACGTTGAGCTGGCCGAAATCTGGCCGAACATCACCGAGAAGAAAGAATCGCTGCCGGATGCCGAAGAGTGGGATGGCGTCAAAGGCAAGATCAAAGACCTCGAACGCTGATCTGTCCCGCGTTTGAAGAAAAGGCCCCTCGCGGGCCTTTTTGCTTTTCCGGGTTTTGCTTTTCTTCAGGCAAAAAAAGGGGCGGTTTGACCCGCCCACATTTTTTCCCTATTCCCTGTGTTCCTTTTCATCGTCCTGATGAATCGCTTCCTGCGATGTCCGTTCCCCTCTTCCCTGAAGGGCGTGTCTATCCGTCGACACAACCCAGATACTAGAGATTTCCCCGCCGGGGGCAACCGGCCTCCAGCGCACGAACCTGTTGTCATAAGCCCTTCACATTAAAAAATAACCATATAAATCATTAAGTTATAAATCAACAACGAGCGTAATCGCCTTCAGCGGCAGTGTAAAAATAACGAACACTTACGATACAGTCAGCAAAGGCTTACAACGCAAACCTACAAGCTGGGAACGTATCCGCGCTTTCAGTGCGTCAACAAAAAGCCCCGAACCAGTCGGGGCTTTCTGCATAGCGGTCATGCGGGTGGCTTATTGAAACAGCGACTCGCTCGACAGGCCGTTTTTCTCGAGAATTTCCCGAAGGCGCTTGAGGCCTTCCACCTGGATCTGTCTCACCCGTTCCCGGGTCAGGCCGATCTCCAGGCCTACATCTTCCAGCGTGCTGCTCTCGTGGCCGCGCAGGCCGAAGCGGCGCACGACCACCTCGCGTTGCTTGTCGGTCAGTTCCGAGAGCCATTGATCGATGCTCTGCGAAAGGTCGTCATCCTGCAGCAGTTCGCACGGATCGGTCGGACGGTCATCCGTCAGGGTGTCCAGCAGGGTTTTATCCGAATCCGGACCCAGCGAGACGTCGACCGAAGAAACCCGCTCGTTCAGGCCCAGCATGCGCTTGACCTCGCCCACCGGTTTTTCCAGCAGGTTGGCGATTTCTTCGGGTGAAGGTTCGTGGTCGAGCTTTTGCGTCAGCTCCCGTGCAGCCCGCAGGTACACGTTGAGCTCCTTGACCACATGGATCGGCAACCGGATGGTCCGGGTCTGATTCATGATTGCGCGTTCGATGGTCTGACGAATCCACCAGGTCGCGTAGGTCGAGAAGCGGAAGCCGCGCTCGGGATCGAACTTTTCCACCGCGCGGATCAGTCCGAGGTTTCCCTCTTCGATCAGATCCAGCAGCGACAGCCCCCGATTGACGTAACGCCGGGCGATTTTGACCACCAGCCGCAGGTTACTTTCGATCATGCGCTTGCGCCCGGCAGGATCGCCACTTTGCGACAAGCGCGCAAAATGAACTTCTTCTTCCGGGGAGAGCAGTGGGGAAAAGCCGATTTCGTTAAGGTACAGCTGCGTGGCATCGAGTGCCCGAGTGTAATCGATGTACTTGTGTTGTTTAAGTGAAGCGGAGTGTTTGGATTTGGCACGAACGGAAGGTGGAGCAGCCCCTTCATCATTCGACATCGAATCCGAATCGATGCCGGTCTCCATCAGGAGAACCTCATCGTCGATGTCAAACTCCGGCACTTCTTTACTGAGAGCCATTGTTATAGTCCTTTGGTGAGTTCGACCCCAAGCTCAAGCGGCGCCTTTATCCTTGGCAACGCTGGAGCCTGTCCCCTCTACGCGACGGAACAGGCTGGTCTGCAAATCAACGTCTTGGCAGGAACTGCAGCGGATCTACAGGTTTACCTTGTCGGCGAATCTCAAAATGCAGTTTCACCCGGTCTGTACCCGTTGACCCCATTTCGGCAATTGTCTGTCCGACCTTGACCTGCTGTCCCTCCCGTACCAACAGCCGACGGTTGTGTCCGTAAGCACTGACGTAGGTTTCGCTGTGTTTGATGATGACTAATTCGCCGTAGCCCCTTAAGCCACTCCCGGCGTATACCACCGTCCCATCAGACGCAGCTAAAACAGGCTGTCCCAAATCTCCGGCGATATCAATTCCTTTATTCAAACTACCGTTTGAAGAGAATTTACCAATCAGAATGCCATTAGATGGCCATCCCCAGCCGGTCGGGGCCGGGCCCGGTGGAGGCAGCGGAGCGGGTGTTTGCTTGTTGGCGACGGACGGTACAACGGTCGTCGAAGCCGCACCGGAACCCGTGGTTGTCGTAGTTGTCGTGCCATTTGCCTGGCGCCGGATAACCGTGGTTTTGCTGGACGAAGACGCTGAGGAACCGGAGTTGGTGACGACCGCCGTCGACGTTGAACCGGTGCGGCCATCGAAGCGAATCGTCTGACCCGGATGGATCGTGTATGGCGTAGGAATATTGTTCCGGGCGGCGAGGGCTTTGTAGTCCCAGCCGTAGCGAAAAGCGATGGAAAACAAAGTATCGCCCGGACGGACTACATACTGCCCGGTCGTCACGACCGGACGCTGGGCCACCGCATTGTTGCGATCGACGACCCGAACGTTGTTCGATTTTGTGCTGGAGCAACCGACCAGCAAGGTGCTCAAGACAAGGCCAGTCACCAGGCGCTGAAAGCTCGTGTTACCCATACGCTGCGCAATGACTGTGAGACTCACCCGCCGCTCCCTTTGTGGTGGCTGAAAAATGTGGAATGCCGATTCCGGCATGAAACTTCGCAAGTATAACGGGCGCAACCGGCTTTACCTTTATAGAAGCGCTATGGCTCGGCGCACACGTTTGCTTGTAGACGATCCATCCTGTTTAAACATTCGTTGCCGCTGTAAGACAGGCGCGCTCGACAGGAATTCAGCGGCCCCGAACAAATGCTCAGGCCAGCGGACCGTTGAGCAATGGCACGAAACGCACCGCCCCGAGAACGTGTCGGGAGAAGCCGTTTTCTTCGCGCACGATCAGCATCAATTGCTGCACTTCACCGGAGCCGACCGGAATCACCATCCGCCCGCCCGGTGCCAGTTGATCAAGCAGAGCCTGAGGCACATCGGTCGCCACCGCCGTGACGATGATGCCGTTATACGGCGCCAGCGCCGGCCAGCCTTCCCAGCCATCGCCCCAACGAAACACCACGTTGCGCAAGTTGAGCTCGACCAGGCGTTCCTTGGCCCGATCCTGCAGCACCTTGATGCGCTCCACCGAGAACACCCGCTCGACCAGTTGCGACAGCACCGCCGTCTGGTAACCGGAACCCGTGCCGATCTCCAGCACCTTATCCAGCGGCCCGGCCTCCAGCAGCAGCTCGCTCATGCGCGCCACCATATAAGGCTGGGAAATGGTCTGGTTGTTGCCGATCGGCAGCGCGGTGTCTTCATAGGCACGGTGCGCCAGCGCTTCATCGACGAACAGGTGTCGCGGGGTGCGGCGGATCACTTCCAGCACGCTGGCGTTGGAAACGCCCTCTTCGTACAGACGCTGGATCAGGCGCTCACGGGTTCGTTGGGACGTCATCCCGATGCCGCTGCGCAGCCTGTCGTCTTGTTCACGAGCCATCAGTTGAGCCCCTCCAGCCAGCCGTCGAGACTTCTGAAGGCATCATTGAAGGTGCGATCGAGCTGCAACGGAGTGATGGATACGTAACCTTGCATCACGGCATGGAAATCGGTGCCCGGCCCGCCGTCTTCCGCATCACCTGCCGCTGCGATCCAGTAACCGGCCTTGCCGCGCGGGTCCACGACTTTCATCGGTGCCGCCGCACGGGCGCGATGGCCGAGACGGGTCAGTTGAATGCCGCGAATGTGATCGATCGGCAGATTCGGAATGTTCACGTTCAACACCGTGCGCGGTGGCAGATCGAGCCCGGCGTGGGCCTCGACCAGTTTGCGCGCAAAGTAGGCAGCCGTGGGCAGGTTGTCGACCTGGCGCGAAACCAGCGAGAAGGCAAACGACGGGCGCTCGAGAAAGCGGCCCTCGAGGGCGGCTGCCACCGTTCCGGAATACAGCACGTCATCACCCAGGTTGGCGCCCAGGTTGATACCCGAAACCACCATGTCCGGCTCGCGTTCGAGCAACCCGTTGAGCCCCAGATGGACGCAATCGGTCGGTGTGCCATTGAGGCTGATAAAGCCGTTGGCCAGGTATTGCGGATGCAGCGGACGGTCGAGTGTCAGCGAGCTGCTGGCACCGCTCTTGTCCTGTTCCGGGGCGATAACCACGCACTCGGTGTAATCCGCCAGCGCAGCATAAAGCGCGGCAAGACCGGGCGCAGTCACCCCATCGTCGTTAGAAATCAGAATACGCATGGGCTGTCCGTCTGCCCCACCGGCACCAGATCAACGAGTTCGCGCACCAATACGGTGGCGAAGCATCCGGCCGGGAGGACGAATTCCAGTTGCAGAATGTCAGGCTCGGGATAATGCCACGTCAACCCGCCAATGGGCAGCCGCAGGATGCGACGTTCGTGGCTCATACCGGCATTAATCAACCAATCGCGCAGATCCGCCTCGCGTGCGGCAATTCCCTGCTCCAGATCATGGACAACCCCGGCCGCCGGCGAGTCACCTTCGCCCCACTGCGGGCCGGTCGGATGCAGGTCGAGAATCGCCAGGCGCGGGTCGCTGCACTCGGCTTCACCGGCCGGGAAAAAGCTGCGGCTGTCGGTAAACGCCAGCAGATCGCCGACCTGAGCGCGCTGCCAGGTGCCATCGGCGACCCGCGCTGCGAGCACCTGATTGAACAGAAAACTGCGCGCGGTCGACAGCAGGCGCGAACGCACATTGCGTTGTTCCGGCAGCGCCTTGCGCGCGGCCCACGAACGGGCATCGACCACGTTGCCGCCGTCATGGCCAAAACGCTGGGCGCCGAAGTAATTCGGGATGCCTTGTTTGGCGATCAGTTGCAGACGCTCGTCGATGGCAGCCTTGTCGCCATTGAACTGGGTCAGGCGCAAGGTGAAACCGTTGGCCGAATGCGCACCGCGCTGCAGCTTGCGCTTGTGGCGGGTGGTCTTGAGGATTTTCAGCGTGTCGTTTTCCGCCGCCGACAGATCCGGATCGGCCTTGCCCGGGAGTTGCACGCTGAACCACTGGCGGGTCAGCGCCTGACGATCCTTGAGCCCGGCGTAGCTCACCGTACGCAGAGGCACACCGGCGGCCTTGGCGATACGGCGCGCGGCTTCTTCAGTATTCAGGCCGCGCTTTTCCACCCAGATCCACAGGTGCTCGCCGTCACCGCTGAACGGAATGTCGAGGACTTCATCGACCTGGAAATCTTCGGCGATGGCTTTCAGTACAGCGGTACCAAGGGCGTCGCCATAGGCCCGCGGGCCGAGCAGTTGCAGTTCGTTCATGCGCGCAGCAACAAGGCAACGGAATGCACCGCAATGCCTTCTTCGCGACCGACGAAGCCAAGCTTCTCGGTGGTGGTGGCTTTCACGTTCACTTGATCCAGTTCTACTTGCAGATCCGCGGCAATCAGCGCGCGCATCGATTCGATATGAGGGGCCATCTTCGGTGCCTGGGCAACGATGGTGTTGTCGACGTTGCCGACCTTCCAGCCTTTGGCGTGGATCAGACTGACCACGTGACGCAGCAGCACTCGGCTGTCAGCACCCTTGAATTGCGGGTCGGTGTCCGGGAAATGCTTGCCGATATCGCCCAGCGCAGCGGCACCGAGCAAGGCGTCACTCAAGGCATGCAGCAGGACGTCACCGTCGGAGTGAGCGAGCAGCCCGAAGCCGTGTGCGATTCGCACGCCGCCCAGAGTAATGAAATCGCCTTCAGCGAAACGGTGCACATCATAGCCGTGGCCAATACGCATAAAAAAACGCCCCGAATTTTGTCAGGGCGTGATTCTACCTGCATTAGCCCTTAAGGGCGCGTGCGTGATGCTGCAAGTGGTCGTCAATGAAGCTCGCGATGAAGAAATAGCTGTGGTCGTAGCCCGGTTGCAGGCGCAACGTCAATGGATGACCCGCTTGTTTTGCCGCTTGTTGCAGGGCTTCCGGTTTGAGCTGGGTGGCGAGGAAATCGTCGCGATCACCCTGATCGACCAGCAGTGGCAGTTTCTCCTGCGCTTCGGCGATCAGTGCACAGGCATCCCATTCGCGCCATTTCGAACGGTCTTCGCCCAGATAGCGGGTGAATGCCTTCTGGCCCCACGGGCAGTCGATCGGATTGTTGATTGGCGAAAACGCCGATACCGACTGATAACGCCCAGGATTGCGCAACGCACAAACCAATGCACCGTGGCCGCCCATGGAATGGCCGCTGATGCTGCGCTTGTCCGACGCCGGGAAATGCGCTTCAACAAGTGAAGGCAATTCCTGCACGACATAGTCATGCATCCGATAGTGCCGCGACCAGGGCTCCTGCGTGGCATTCAGATAAAACCCGGCACCGAGGCCGAAATCCCAAGCGCCATCGGGATCACCCGGAACGTCGGGGCCACGGGGGCTGGTGTCCGGCGCCACGATGATCAGGCCGAGCTCTGCCGCCATGCGCATCGCGCCGGCCTTCTGCATGAAGTTCTCGTCCGTGCAGGTCAGGCCCGACAGCCAGTACAGCACCGGCAACTTGCCGCCCTGCTCTGCCTGCGGCGGCAGATACACGGCAAACACCATGTCGCAACCCAGCACTTCGGAACGATGGCGATAGCGCTTGTGCCAACCGCCGAAACTTTTCTGACAGGAGATGTTTTCCAGACTCATGTAGGACTCCTACGCAGCCACGGGTGCACATCGGCAGCCGTGGCATCGCGATTGATCAGAAATGAATGACGGTGCGAATGCTCTTGCCTTCGTGCATCAGGTCGAAGGCTTTGTTGATGTCTTCCAGGCCCATGGTGTGAGTGATGAAAGTATCCAGCGGGATTTCGCCGCTTTGCGCCATGTCGACGTAGCTTGGCAATTCGGTACGGCCACGCACGCCACCGAACGCCGAACCGCGCCAGACGCGACCGGTGACCAACTGGAACGGACGGGTGGCGATTTCCTGACCGGCGCCAGCCACGCCGATGATCACCGACTCGCCCCAGCCTTTATGGCAGCACTCGAGGGCTGCGCGCATCAGTTGCACGTTGCCGATGCATTCGAAGGAGAAGTCGACGCCGCCATCGGTCATGTCGACGATCACTTCCTGGATCGGACGATCGAAGTCTTTCGGGTTCACGCAGTCGGTAGCGCCCAGTTGCTTGGCGATTTCGAACTTGGCCGGGTTGATGTCGATGGCGATGATGCGCGAGGCCTTGGCTTTCACCGCGCCAATCACGGCCGACAGACCGATGCCGCCGAGACCGAAGATGGCCACGGTGTCACCCGGCTTGACCTTGGCGGTGTTGATCACCGCACCGATACCGGTGGTCACGCCGCAACCGAGCAGGCAGACCTTTTCCAGCGGCGCATCCTTGGAAATCTTGGCCACGGAAATTTCAGGCAGCACGGTGTACTCGGAGAAGGTCGAGGTACCCATGTAGTGGAAAATCGTTTGGCCCTTGTAGGAAAAGCGCGAAGTACCGTCCGGCATCAGGCCCTTGCCCTGCGTAGCGCGAATGGCCTGACACAGGTTGGTCTTGCCCGACTTACAGAATTTGCACTGGCCACATTCCGGGGTGTACAGCGGAATCACGTGGTCGCCGACGGCCACCGAGGTCACGCCTTCGCCGATTGCTTCAACGATGGCGCCACCTTCGTGGCCGAGGATCGACGGGAAGATACCTTCCGGGTCAGCGCCGGACAGGGTGTAGGCGTCAGTGTGGCAAACCCCGGAAGCCACGACGCGCAGCAACACCTCACCAGCCTTGGGCATGGCGACATCGACTTCTACGATTTCCAGCGGCTTCTTGGCCTCGAAGGCAACGGCGGCGCGCGACTTGATCATGCTGACTCTCCAGTGAATCCATTGAATAAAAACCAGACAGGGAGTGTAGTCCAGCGCTGCTTGATGAATAATCCGGACAAAAGCAAAACATTATTGCCATACAGGGATAATCCCCATGTCCGAAAACCGCTGGGAAGGCATCGACGAGTTCGTCGCCGTTGCCGAATGCAGCCAGTTCACCGCGGCAGCCGAACGCCTGGGCGTTTCTTCCTCGCACATCAGTCGACAAATCGTACGTCTGGAAGAGCGTTTGCAGACGCGACTGCTGTATCGCAGCACCCGGCGCGTTACGCTGACCGAGGCCGGCCAGACCTTTCTGCAACATTGTCAGCGCCTCCAGGACGGTCGCGAAGAAGCGTTGCGCGCAGTCGGCGACCTGACCAGCGAACCCAAAGGCATGCTGCGCATGACCTGCGCCGTGGCGTATGGCGAACGCTTCATCGTGCCACTGGTGACCCGGTTCATGGGGCATTACCCGCAACTGCGCATCGATATTGAACTGACTAACCGGCAACTCGATCTGGTACATGAAGGCCTGGACCTGGCGATTCGTCTTGGGCGCCTTCAGGATTCCCGTTTGGTGGCGACTCGCCTGGCACCGCGGCGCATGTATCTGTGTGCATCGCCTCCCTACCTTGAACGGTACGGACGCCCACACAGTTTGTCGGAACTGGGACGGCACAATTGCCTGATCGGCAGCTCGGACATCTGGCAGCTTGAACAAAACGGGCGGGAATTTTCCCAGCGGGTGCAGGGAAACTGGCGCTGCAACAGTGGGCAAGCGGTGCTGGATGCGGCGCTAAAAGGCGTCGGACTGTGTCAGTTGCCGGACTATTACGTGCTGGAGCATCTGCACAGCGGTGCGTTGATTTCTTTGCTGGAGGCGCATCAACCGCCGAATACGGCGGTGTGGGCGCTGTATCCGCAGCAACGGCACTTGTCGCCGAAGGTGCGCAAACTGGTGGATTTTCTCAAGGAAGGTTTGGCCGAGCGGCCGGAGTACCGGATTTAACGACGATTGGTCCAGCGCTGACGCAACCATTCGAGATCTTCGGGGCGGGTCACTTTCAGGTTATCCGCACGGCCTTCGATCAGGCGCGGCGCCATGCCGGCCCACTCCATCGCCGAGGCTTCATCGGTGATCACTGCATCCGCCACCAGACTGTCGGCCAAAGCCCGGTGCAGCGCACCGAGGCGGAACATCTGCGGCGTATAGGCTTGCCAGATCACACTGCGATCGACGGTTTCCACCACCCGACCGTGCTTGTCGACCCGTTTCAAGGTGTCCTTCGCTGGCACGGCCAACAGGCCGCCGACCGGATCGTTCGCCAGCTCAGCGAGCAATTTGTCGAGATCGTCACGGCTCAGATTGGGCCGCGCCGCATCGTGCACCAGCACCCAGTCCTCGTCGTCGGCACCTTGGGCATGCAGATGAAGCAAGGCGTTGAGCACCGAGCCGGAACGTTCGGCACCACCGTCGACACGCTGAATGCGCGGATCGCTGGCGCTGGCCAGGTTCGGCCAATAAGGATCATCGACGGCAAGACTGACCACCAGGCCCTTCAGGCTCGGGTGATCGAGGAAACAGCCGAGGCTGTGTTCGAGAATTGTGCGCCCGCCCAGTTGCAGGTATTGCTTGGGACGGTCCGCGGCCATACGGGCACCGACGCCCGCGGCAGGAATCACGGCCCAGAAGGCCGGCAGGGAATCGATCATTGGGCCAACTGGTAAAGGGTTTCGCCGTCCTTGACCATGCCCAGTTCGTGACGAGCCCGCTCTTCAACGGTCTCCATGCCTTTTTTCAACTCGCTGACTTCAGCGTCCATCACCCGGTTGCGCTCCAGCAAGGCTTCGTTCTCGGCGTGTTGATCAGCAATCTGCTGATTCAGTTCGGCGACTTGCGCCAGACTGCCATTGCCCACCCACAGGCGGTACTGCAGACCGGCCAGCAGCAAGAGCAAAACGAGAAACAACCAGTAAGGACTGCGCATCGAATATCAGGTATCCAGTGAAAAAAGACAGCCACGCCAAAACTTTGAAGCATCTGATAGCACGAAGCCTGGAATATCCAGGCTTGTGCATATAAGGCATCAGATTAGTGGCAAATCCATCGCTGTCACGACTTTTCCGACACAATCCGGTGTCTTTTTACCATCTACAACTTAACCGCGAAACTCGGAGCGACCGTTGTACTTGGCCTTGCCATTCAACTGCTCTTCGATACGCAGCAGTTGGTTGTACTTGGAAACGCGGTCGGAACGGCACAGCGAACCGGTCTTGATCTGGCCAGCCGAAGTACCCACAGCCAGGTCGGCGATGGTCGAATCTTCGGTTTCGCCCGAACGGTGCGAGATCACGGCGGTGTAACCGGCAGCCTTGGCCATCTGGATGGCTTCCAAGGTTTCGGTCAGGGTGCCGATCTGGTTGAACTTGATCAGGATCGAGTTGGCGATCTTTTTATCGATGCCTTCTTTCAGGATCTTGGTGTTGGTCACGAACAGGTCGTCGCCTACCAGTTGGGTCTTCTCGCCGATCTTGTCGGTGAGGATCTTCCAGCCAGCCCAGTCGGACTCGTCCAGACCGTCTTCGATCGAGATGATCGGGTAACGCTCGGTCAGACCTTTCAGGTAGTCGGCGAAACCTTCAGCGGTGAACACCTGGCCTTCGCCGGACAGGTTGTACTTGCCGTCTTCGAAGAATTCGCTGGCCGCGCAGTCCAGAGCCAGGGTCACGTCGGTGCCCAGCTTGTAACCGGCGTTCGCGACGGCTTCGGAGATCACTTTCAGTGCGTCTTCGTTGGAAGCCAGGTTCGGCGCGAAACCGCCTTCGTCACCAACGGCAGTGCTCAGGCCACGGGCCTTCAGCACAGCTTTCAGGTGATGGAAAATCTCGGTGCCCATGCGCAGACCTTCCGAGAAAGACTTGGCGCCAACCGGCTGAACCATGAATTCCTGGATGTCGACGTTGTTGTCGGCGTGTTCGCCACCGTTGATGATGTTCATCATCGGAACCGGCATCGAGTACACACCCGGGGTGCCGTTCAGGTTGGCGATGTGTGCGTACAGCGGCAGGTCCTGGTCCTGTGCAGCTGCCTTGGCCGCAGCCAGGGAAACGGCGAGGATGGCGTTGGCGCCCAGGGTCGCTTTGTTTTCGGTACCGTCCAGCTTGATCATCGCGTGATCCAGGGCTTTCTGGTCGCTTGGGTCGGTGCCCAGCAGCAGATCGCGGATCGGACCGTTGATGTTGGCTACCGCCTTGAGCACGCCCTTGCCCAGGTAACGGCTCTTGTCGCCATCACGCAGCTCGAGCGCTTCACGCGAGCCAGTGGATGCACCGGACGGCGCGCAAGCGCTGCCGATGATGCCGTTGTCGAGAAGCACGTCCGCTTCCACGGTGGGATTGCCACGGGAGTCGAGAACTTCACGACCTTTGATGTCGACGATTTTTGCCATTGTTGTAAACACTCCAAAGTTGACGAAAACGACGCAGCTAGAGGAAATCTTTTTACCGTCGGCAAGTGGTGTGCAGCGGGCAGCTTGCAGACGACAACGCTCATACCCGAGGGCATGAGCGACAAATCGTGCGGTACTTTACCGGAGAATTGAGGTTTACGCGGTTTCTACCGTCGGAAAACTCTTCACCAGTTCGTCCAGGGCTTTGAGCTGGGCCAGGAATGGCTCCAGTTTGTCCAGACGCAAGGCGCAAGGGCCGTCGCATTTGGCGTTGTCCGGATCCGGGTGGGCTTCGAGGAACAGGCCCGCCAGCGACTGGCTCATGCCAGCCTTGGCCAGGTCAGTGACCTGGGCGCGGCGACCGCCGGCGGAGTCGGAACGACCGCCAGGCATTTGCAGCGAATGGGTCACGTCGAAGAATACCGGGTACTCGAACTGCTTCATGATGCCGAAGCCGAGCATGTCGACCACGAGGTTGTTGTAGCCGAAGCTCGAACCGCGCTCGCAGAGGATCAACTGATCGTTACCCGCTTCCACGCACTTGTTCAGGATGTGTTTCATTTCCTGAGGCGCGAGGAACTGGGCTTTCTTGATGTTGATCACAGCGTTGGTCTTGGCCATCGCGACGACCAGATCGGTCTGGCGCGACAGGAAGGCCGGCAGCTGGATGATGTCGCAGACCTCAGCGACGACCGCGGCCTGGTCAGGCTCGTGGACGTCGGTGATGATCGGCACGCCGAAGGCTTGTTTGATGTCCTGGAAGATGCGCATGCCCTCTTCCAGGCCAGGACCGCGATAGGAGGTCACAGAAGAACGGTTGGCCTTGTCGAAACTGGCCTTGAACACGTAAGGGATGCCGAGTTTTTCGGTGACCTTCACGTACTCTTCGCAAACCTGCATGGCCATGTCACGGCTTTCCAGCACGTTCATGCCGCCGAACAGCACCATGGGTTTGTCGTTGGCAATCTCGATGTCGCCGACGCGGATGATCTTCTGTGCCATCGGGGTTACGCCTTCTTCTGGTGTTGAGCCAATGCCGCTTTGACGAAGCCGCTGAACAGCGGATGGCCATCGCGTGGCGTCGAGGTGAACTCTGGGTGGAACTGGCAAGCGACGAACCATGGATGATCCGGGGCTTCGACCACTTCAACCAGCGCAGCATCGGAAGAGCGACCGGAGATTTTCAGGCCGGCTTCGATGATTTGCGGCAGCAGGTTGTTGTTCACTTCGTAACGGTGACGGTGACGCTCGACAATCACATCCTTGCCGTAGCAGTCGTGCACCTTGGAGCCGGCTTCGAGCAGGCATTCCTGAGCGCCGAGGCGCATGGTGCCGCCCAGATCAGACGCTTCGGTACGGGTTTCGACTGCACCGGTAGCGTCTTCCCACTCGGTGATCAGACCGACAACCGGATGGCCGCTGGCACGATCGAACTCGGTGGAGTTGGCGTCTTTCCAGCCCAGCACGTTACGGGCGAACTCGATGACCGCCACTTGCATGCCCAGGCAGATGCCCAGGTACGGAACCTTGTTTTCGCGAGCGTACTGAACGGCAGTGATCTTGCCTTCCACGCCACGCAGACCGAAGCCGCCCGGTACGAGGATCGCGTCGACACCTTCCAGCAGCGCAGTGCCCTGGTTCTCGATGTCTTCGGAATCGATGTAGCGCAGGTTGACTTTGGTACGGTTGGTGATGCCGGCGTGACTCATCGCTTCGATCAGCGACTTGTAGGCGTCCAGCAGCTCCATGTACTTGCCGACCATCGCGATGGTGACTTCGTGCTCTGGATTCAGCTTGGCATCGACGACCTTTTCCCACTCGGACAGGTCGGCGCCATTGCATTGCAGGCCGAAACGCTCGACGACGAAATCGTCCAGACCCTGAGCGTGCAGCACGGCCGGGATCTTGTAGATGGTGTCGACGTCTTCCAGGGAGATCACCGCACGCTCTTCAACGTTGGTGAACAGCGCGATCTTGCGACGCGACGACACATCCACCGGATGGTCGGAGCGGCAGATCAGCACGTCTGGCTGCAGACCGATCGAACGCAGTTCTTTCACGGAGTGCTGGGTCGGCTTGGTCTTGGTCTCGCCCGCGGTGGCGATGTACGGAACCAGGGTCAGGTGCATCAGCATCGCGCGCTTGGAACCGACTTCCACACGCAACTGGCGGATGGCTTCGAGGAACGGTTGCGACTCGATGTCGCCAACGGTACCGCCGATTTCCACCAGGGCCACGTCGGCATCGCCGGCACCCTTGATGATGCGACGCTTGATTTCGTCGGTGATGTGCGGAATCACCTGGATGGTTGCACCCAGGTAGTCACCACGGCGCTCTTTGCGCAGCACGTGTTCGTAGACACGGCCGGTGGTGAAGTTGTTGTTCTGGGTCATGGTCGTGCGGATGAACCGCTCGTAGTGGCCCAGGTCCAGGTCGGTCTCGGCGCCGTCGTGGGTGACGAACACTTCACCGTGCTGGAACGGGCTCATGGTGCCCGGGTCGACGTTGATGTACGGATCCAGCTTCAGCATGGTGACCTTAAGCCCCCGCGCCTCCAGGATGGCCGCCAATGAAGCCGATGCAATGCCTTTCCCCAAAGAAGAAACAACACCGCCCGTGACGAATATGTAGCGCGTCATGAAAAACCCTAGAAGTCTGCGTTAAAGCGGTCCGAGCCGCCGGGGAAAGCGAAGGAAGGCCGAAGCCCCCGATCACCTGCATTAATCACAGTGCACCTTTCAAAAAAACCGCCGCGTTGGGACAGACCGGAAGTGAAAACACCGGTACGTTGCTCGCTACACATTTTTTGGAATCGCCCAGCAAAGACTGCTTGGTAATCGGCAACTCCTGCAATTCAGGCGAATCCACAGAAGTTGTATCAAGAAGGGAGCGTAGTCTACCGGAATGCCCCCTTCATCTCAAACCTTGATCTTCGTCAGAAGGCTGCCAATGCAATCGCCAGCCTTCCAGCGCATTGCCGTCGAGCCCCGGCAGGTTCGCCACGGCGAGCAATTCTTCACCGCGAAACAGCAGCGGCAATCTGCCACGCATGAAGCCCGGCACCGCGCGTTCATTGAGCAGACGCTTGAGGTCGCGATGGCCGCGTTCCGCCAGCTCCATCACCTCGCCGCCCTGCCGATAGCGGATTTTCAGCGGCCCGGCGGGAGTCTGACCGCTGAACATGACACGTCCGTTATCGGGCAAGCGTAGCGCTGACGACAGGTCATGCCAGTCGCCGCTGACCACCGGTGCGCGTAGCCATTGCCCGCTGAGCCACCACAAGCGACCGGCGCCTCGATGCAACTCGCCATCCGCCAGACGCCAGATCGGCGAGGCATCGTTGCCGGCATCACGCAGGTCCGCCCAACCCGACCAATGGTCGGTATCCGGCAGTCGGGTCAAAGGTTCAAGCCAGTGACTGAGCGCGTTTCGCTGACGGGCATCAGATAAGCCCGCAATCGACGCGAACTCCAGTGAGGGCAATCCCGACCACTCGAACTCGCCGGGCAAGTTCGCTGTAGTCAGATCGATTTGCGCCAGCTCATCGAGCAAGCCTTGCGCGTCACGCAAATGCGCCGCACTGCGGGACATGCTGGCGTGCGCCTGCGGCCAGCGACCGGTCAGCAGCGGCATGACCTGATGGCGCAGATAGTTGCGTGAGAACTGCCGATCCTGATTCGACGGGTCCTCGACCCAACGCAGGCCATGGCTCTGCGCATAGGCTTCCAGCTCCGCACGCGTGACGTCGAGCAACGGCCGCACCAGACTGCCCTGCCCCAGTGCTCGCATAACCGGCATTCCAGACAATCCACGCACGCCGGCGCCACGCAGCAGACGAAACAACAGCGTTTCAGCCTGATCGTCACGGTGCTGACCGGTCAACAGCACATCATTGGACTGAGTCGCTGCACTGAACGCTGCATAACGCGCATCCCGCGCCGCCCGCTCGACACTCGCCCCCGGCTGCACCTGTACACGTACCACTTGCAACGGCACCGCCAGCTCATCGCAAATAGCCTGACAATGCGCCGGCCACGCGTTGGCCGCAGCTTGAAGGCCGTGATGAACATGGATGGCGCTTAGCGCCGGAATGGATCGGGTTTTGGCGAGACTGGCCAGAAGGTGCAGCAGAACGGTGGAATCGAGCCCACCGGAGAAGGCGATGCGCCAATGGGAAGCACCGAGCCAGGGCTTGAGATTGCGCAGAAGCCTGGAAGGCAAATCAATCGAGGGCTGACCCATTTTTCTACCTTTTCACAAACCAAATGTGGGAGCGGGCTTGCTCGCGAAAGCGGTGAAACAGCCAACACAGTCGTTGAATGTTACATCGCATTCGCGGGCAAGCCCGCTCCCACAGTGTTTTGCATCGTTGGCCGAAACGGCTCGACTTAGAGGCCGTAGCTCATCAGACGATCGTAACGACGCTTGAGCAGCGCTTCGTTGTCGAACTTCTTCAACATCGCCAGTTGCGAGCTCAGCTCGGCGCGGATCGATGCAGCGGCAGCGGCCGGATCACGGTGGGCGCCGCCCAGAGGCTCGCCGATCACCTTGTCGACGATACCCAGGCCTTTCAGACGCTCGGCGGTGATGCCCATCGCTTCAGCAGCATCCGGCGCCTTCTCTGCGGTTTTCCACAGAATCGAAGCGCAACCTTCCGGCGAAATCACCGCGTAGGTGGAGTACTGCAGCATGTTCAGCTGGTCGCACACGCCGATCGCCAGTGCACCGCCGGAACCACCTTCACCAATCACGGTGGCGATGATCGGGGTTTTCAGGCGAGCCATGACGCGCAGGTTCCAGGCAATCGCTTCGCTCTGGTTGCGCTCTTCGGCGTCGATGCCAGGGTAGGCACCCGGGGTGTCGATGAAGGTCAGGATCGGCATCTTGAAACGCTCGGCCATTTCCATCAGGCGGCAAGCCTTGCGGTAGCCTTCCGGACGCGGCATGCCGAAGTTGCGGCGTACCTTTTCACGCACTTCACGGCCCTTCTGGTGACCGATCACCATCACTGGCTGGTCTTCCAGACGTGCCACGCCGCCCACAATGGCCGCGTCGTCGGAGAAGTGACGGTCACCGTGCAGTTCGTCGAACTCGGTGAAGATGTGGTCGATGTAGTCCAGGGTGTAAGGACGTTTCGGGTGACGCGCCAGACGTGCGATCTGCCAGCTGGTCAGCTTGCCGAAGATGTCTTCGGTCAGCGTCTTGCTCTTGTCCTGCAGGCGGGAGATCTCATCGCCGATATTCAGCGAATTGTCATTACCGACCAAGCGCAACTCTTCGATCTTGGCTTGCAGGTCGGCGATCGGCTGTTCGAAATCTAGAAAATTCGGGTTCATAGGCGTCCGTCTTGGGTCGTGTCCCAAATGAGCTTGGGCCGGCCGGTTGTCTATTCGCGCCCTACCTTAAGGGAGAGGCGCGCTGAGGTCGAGATTAAAAATTCAGGTTGTGGGCAGGCGCTTTGATGGCACCTGCCGGTCAACGGTATTGGAGGAAGACGTTGTCTCGCCCGAACTGGTCACGCAGGGCTTGAATCAAGGCATCCGCCGGGTCGATCCGCCAGGTCTCGCCGAACTGCAGCAAGGTCTTCGCATCGGGGCTGGTGTATTCCATGGTGATCGGGCACGCCCCGCGATGACGCTTGAGCAAATCCCCCAACCAGCGTAGCTGATCGCCTTTCAGGTCTTGGGTCTGCAACTTCAGGCGCAGGCTCTCGGCCAGGTTGGTGCGCGCATCTTCCATGCTCATCACCCGCTTGACCCGCAGCCGCAGGCCGCCGGAGAAGTCATCGTTGCTGACCTCGCCTTCGACCACCACCATCGCATCGGTCTGAAGCAGCGATTGCGCGGAGTGGAACGCATCGGCGAACAGCGACGCCTCGATCCGCCCGGAGCGGTCGTCGAGGGTGATGAAGCCCATCTTGTCGCCCTTTTTGTTCTTCATCACCCGCAGGGCGATGATCATCCCCGCCACGGTCTGGGTGTCCCGGGCCGGTTTCAGGTCGATGATGCGCTGACGGGCGAAACGGCGGATTTCACCTTCGTACTCGTCAATCGGGTGACCGGTCAGGTACAGGCCCAAGGTGTCTTTTTCACCTTTGAGCCGCTCCTTGAGGGTCAGCTCTTTCGCCTTGCGGTGGATTGCATAAACGTCCGCGTCTTCCTCGACGAACAGCCCACCGAACAGGTCGGCGTGACCGCTGTCACGGGTGCGCGCGGTCTGCTCGGCCGACTTGATCGCCTCTTCCATCGCCGCCAGCAGCACGGCGCGGTTGCGGTCGATGTTGGCCTGATAGGCCTTTTGCTCGTCATGGAAGTACGGGCCGAGGCGATCCAGCGCGCCGCTGCGGATCAGACCGTCCAGCGTGCGCTTGTTGATGCGTTTGAGGTCGACCCGGGCGCAGAAGTCGAACAAATCCTTGAACGGACCGGCCTGACGGGCCTCGGTGATTGCTTCCACCGGGCCTTCGCCGACGCCTTTGATCGCACCCAGGCCATACACGATGCGGCCTTCGTCGTTCACCGTAAACTTGAACTCCGAAGTGTTCACGTCCGGCGCATCGAGGCGCAGCTTCATCGTGCGCACTTCCTCGATCAAGGTCACGACCTTGTCGGTGTTGTGCATGTCCGCCGACAGTACCGCGGCCATGAATGGCGCCGGGTAGTGAGCCTTCAGCCAGGCAGTCTGGTACGACACCAGGCCGTAGGCGGCGGAGTGGGATTTGTTGAAGCCGTAACCGGCGAATTTCTCTACCAGGTCAAAAATGTTACCGGCCAGATCCGCGTCGATATTGTTCGACGCGCAACCCTCAATGAAACCGCCGCGCTGCTTGGCCATTTCCTCGGGTTTCTTCTTGCCCATCGCCCGACGCAGCATGTCCGCACCACCGAGGGTGTAACCGGCCATGACCTGGGCGATCTGCATCACCTGTTCCTGATACAGGATGATGCCGTAGGTCGGCGCCAGCACCGGCTGCAAACCTTCGTACTGGTAATCCGGGTGCGGATACGCAAGTTCTGCGCGACCGTGCTTACGGTTGATGAAGTCATCCACCATGCCGGACTGCAGCGGGCCCGGACGGAACAGGGCTACCAGTGCGATCAAGTCTTCGAGGCAGTCGGGCTTGAGCTTTTTGATCAGCTCTTTCATGCCACGGGATTCAAGCTGGAACACCGCGGTGGTTTCGGCCTTTTGCAGCAACTGATAAGTCGGTTTGTCATCCAGCGGGATGAACGCGATGTCCAGCGGCGGCTCGTTGACCTTCGCGCGGTCGCGGTTGATGGTTTTCAGCGCCCAGTCGATGATCGTCAGGGTCCGCAGGCCGAGGAAGTCGAACTTCACCAGACCGGCCGCCTCAACGTCGTCCTTGTCGAACTGGGTCACCAGACCGTCGCCGGCCTCGTCGCAATAGATCGGCGAGAAGTCGGTCAGCTTGGTCGGCGCGATGACTACACCACCGGCGTGTTTACCGACGTTACGCACCACGCCTTCGAGCTTGCGCGCCATCTCCCAGATTTCCGCCGCTTCTTCATCGACCTTGATGAAGTCGCGCAGGATTTCTTCCTGCTCGTAGGCTTTTTCCAAAGTCATGCCGACTTCGAACGGAATCATCTTCGACAGGCGATCCGCCAGGCCGAACGACTTGCCCTGGGCCCGAGCCACGTCGCGAACCACAGCCTTCGCCGCCATGGAACCGAAGGTGATGATCTGGCTTACGGCGTTACGGCCGTATTTTTCGGCCACGTAATCGATTACCCGGTCGCGACCGTCCATGCAGAAGTCGACGTCGAAGTCGGGCATCGATACCCGTTCCGGGTTAAGGAAACGTTCGAACAGCAGGTCATATTCCAGCGGGTCGAGGTCGGTGATCTTCTGCACATAGGCCACCAGCGATCCGGCACCCGACCCCCGGCCAGGGCCAACCGGCACACCGTTGTTCTTGGCCCACTGGATAAAGTCCATCACGATCAGGAAGTAACCGGGGAACCCCATCTGGATGATGATATCCAGCTCGAAATTCAGCCGGTCGACGTAGACCTGACGCTTGGCCTCGTAGTCTTCGGTGGTGTCCTTGGGCAGCAGCACGCTGAGGCGATCTTCCAGACCGTCGAACGACACCTTGCGGAAATACTCGTCGATGGTCATGCCATCGGGAATCGGATAGTCGGGCAGGAAGTGCTTGCCCAGCTTCACGTCGATGTTGCAGCGCTTGGCGATCTCGACGGTGTTCTCGATCGCATCCGGCAGGTCGCTGAACAGCTCGGCCATTTCTTCGGCGCTTTTCAGGTACTGCTGATCGCTGTAGTTCTTCGAACGCCGCGGATCGTCGAGGGCCCGGCCCTCACCGATGCAGACGCGGGTTTCGTGAGCGGCGAAGTCTTCCTGCTTGATGAAGCGCACATCGTTGGTGGCGACCAGTGGTGCGCCAAGCTTGTCGGCCAGGGCCACTGCGCCGTGCAGCTGTTCTTCGTCATTCGGACGGTTGGTGCGCTGGACTTCCAGATAGAAACGATCCGGGAACACCGCCATCCATTCGCGCGCCAGGGTTTCGGCCTCGGCAGGGTTGCCGCCGATCATGGCCATACCGATCTCGCCTTCTTTGGCGGCGGACAGCATGATCAGGCCCTCGTTGGCCTCGGCGACCCATTCACGCTCGATGATGATCATGCCGTTGCGCTGACCTTCGATGAAGCCACGGGAAATCAGCTCGGTCAGGTTGCGATAGCCCTGGGCATTCATGACCAGCAGGCTGAGGCGGCTCAACGGACCATCCGGGTCCTTGTTCGACAGCCACAGGTCGGCGCCGCAGATCGGCTTGATCCCCGCGCCCATGGTGTTTTTATAGAATTTGACCAGCGAACACATGTTGTTCTGGTCGGTCACCGCAACGGCCGGCATGCCCATGCCGGTCAGGGCCTTGACCAGCGGCTTGATCCGCACCAGCCCGTCGACCAGGGAGTATTCAGTGTGCAGGCGTAGATGAACGAATGAAGCCGGCATAGTGATCCTGTCCAGTTACATAGAGACAACAAGGCCCGGATTGTACCGGGCCCCGAACAAAACATCAGCCTCGCCGCTAAACCTGCGCGAGACCTTCCAGCGCTTCATAAGCCTGCCGAACCGGGGCAAAGGAACGCCGGTGAATCGGCGTCGGCCCGAGACGCACCAGCGCTTCCAGATGAACGGGCGTCGGGTAGCCTTTGTGGCCGCCGATGCCGTAACCCGGGTAGATCAATTCGAACGCCGCCATCTCGCGGTCGCGGCTGACCTTGGCCAGAATCGAGGCCGCTGCAATGGCCGGGACCTTGCTGTCGCCCTTGACCACCGCTTCGGAACGCATCGGCAGTTTCGGGCAGCGGTTGCCGTCGATCATCGCCAGTTTCGGCTGGATATGCAGGCCAGCGACGGCGCGCTGCATCGCCAGCATGGTGGCGTGAAGGATGTTCAGCTCGTCGATTTCTTCGACCTCGGCGCGGGCGATGCACCAGCTGAGCGCCTTCTCGCAGATTTCGTCGTAGAGCTTTTCGCGCTTGGCTTCGGTGAGTTTCTTCGAGTCGTTGAGACCGAGAATCGGCCGGTTCGGATCGAGGATCACCGCTGCGGTGACGACCGCGCCGCACAACGGGCCGCGCCCGACTTCATCGACACCGGCCACCAGTTCTTCGACTTCGGCGACCAGGGTGAAATCCAGGCCCATCTGCATGCTTGTCTTGCTCATCGTGTTTGCCCGATCAGGTTCAGAACGGCGTCAGCCGCCTGATTGGAAGCGTCCAGGCGCAGAGTGCGATGAATTTCGTCGAAACCGCGGGTCTGTTCTTCGCCACCGTCGATCAACGGCGACAAGGTCTGGGCGAGCGCCTCGACCGTCGCATCATCCTGCAACAATTCCGGCACCAGCAATCGCTGGGCCAGCAGGTTTGGCAGGGATACGTACGGGCTCTTGACCATGCGCTTGAGAATCCAGAACGTCAGCGGCGCAAGGCGATAAGCCACGACCATCGGGCGCTTGTACAGCAGCGCTTCCAGGGTCGCCGTACCCGACGCGATCAGGACCGCATTGCACGCCGCCAGGGCCAGATGGGATTTGCCATCGAGCAGAGTCACCGGCAGGTCGCGGCCGGCCAGCAGCTCTTCGAGCTGGGCACGGCGCTCGGGGTTGGCGCACGGTATGACGAAACGCACGCCCGGGCGCATGGCCCGCAGGCGTTGGGCGGTATCAAGGAACAGCGCACCCAGACGACTGACTTCGCCGCCCCGGCTGCCGGGCATCAAAGCCACCAGCGGGCCGTCCGGCAGACCGAGTTCGGCCCGCGCAGCGGCGCGATCGGCCTCCAGTGGAATGGTGTCGGCCAGCGTGTGGCCGACGAACCGCACCGGTACGCCCTTCTCTTCGTAGAATCTGGCTTCGAACGGCAACAGCGTGAGCATCAGGTCGCAGCCTTCGCGGATCTTCAGCACCCGCTTCTGCCGCCATGCCCACACCGAAGGGCTGACGTAGTGCACGGTCTTGATCCCGGCCTGACGCAGCTTGAGTTCGATATTGAGGTTGAAATCCGGCGCATCGATGCCGATGAAGACATCCGGCTTTTCAGCGATAAGCGTGGCGATCAGGTCCTTGCGGCGCTTGAGCAATTCACGCAACCGACCGAGAACTTCCACCAGCCCCATGACCGACAGACGCTCCATCGGAAAATAGGAGGTCAGGCCTTCGGCCTGCATCAGCGGGCCTCCGACACCAATGAACTCCACCGCAGGATGCTGTGCCTTGAGGGCACGCATCAGACCGGCGCCCAGAATGTCACCGGAAGCCTCCCCCGCCACCAGCGCAATACGCAGATTGGCCATGGTCAGCGGGTGATGCCGCGGGTCGACGACTGGATGGAGTCACGGAACATCGCGACTTCCGGGAACTGTGCAGACGGCTCGGCCAGTTCGGCCAGCGCCTGTTCGACGGTGAGGCCCTGGCGATACACCGTTTTGTACGCACGGCGCAGGGCGTGAATGGCGTCTTCGCTGAAACCGCGACGGCGCATGCCCTCGAAGTTCATGCTGCGCGCTTCGGCCGGGTTGCCGAATACGGTGACGAACGCCGGAACGTCCTTGCCGATCGCCGTGCCCATGCCGGAAAAGCTGTGGGCGCCAATGTGGCAATACTGATGCACCAGGGTGAAACCGGACAGGATCGCCCAGTCATCAACGTGCACATGGCCGGCCAACGCAGTGTTGTTGACCAGGATGCAGTGGTTGCCGATGACGCTGTCATGTCCGATGTGGGCATAGGCCATGATCAGGTTGTGATCACCCAGGGTCGTTTCGGAACGATCCTGAACGGTGCCACGGTGAATCGTCACGCCTTCGCGGATGACGTTGTGGTCACCGATCACCAGGCGGGTTTCTTCTCCCTTGTATTTCAGGTCCGGCGTATCTTCGCCTACCGAGGAAAACTGGTAGATGCGGTTGTGCTTGCCGATACGGGTCGGACCTTTGAGGATCACGTGTGGCCCGATGACCGTACCCTCGCCGATTTCCACACCTGCACCGATGATCGACCACGGGCCGACCTCGACGCCATCAGCCAGGACGGCCGACGGATCGATGATTGCGCGAGGGTCAATCAAACTCATAGCTTGCGTTCCGCACAGATGATTTCAGCCGAGCAGACCGGTTTGCCATCGACCGAAGCCTGGCATTCGAACTTCCAGATCTGACGCTTGCAGCTGATGAACTTGGCTTCGAGGATCAACTGATCACCCGGCAGCACCGGCTGGCGGAAGCGCAGCTTGTCGGAGCCGACGAAGTAGTAAAGCGTGCCGTCGGCCGGTTTCACGTCAAGCATCTTGAAACCGAGGATCCCGGCAGCCTGAGCCATGGCTTCGATGATCAGCACGCCCGGCATGATCGGATGCGCAGGGAAGTGACCATTGAAGAACGGTTCGTTGATGCTGACATTCTTGTAGGCGCGAATGCGCTTGCCTTCAGTATCCAGCTCCACTACCCGGTCCACCAGCAGGAACGGGTAACGGTGAGGCAGGTATTCGCGAATCTCGTTGATGTCCATCATTTCGGGGGGAAGCCTATGTAAAGATTGGGAGCGCGACTGACGCGCACTCCTCTAGCAAATCAAGGAGGCAGTCCAGAGGCTGTGCACACTTGATATGGAAATGGTATCAGCCTTCAGATGAAGCATTACCGTCGGGGGTCACTTCCCCGGACCGCTTTTCCAGCTGTTTCAAACGTCGCGCGATGTCATCGAGCTGACGAATACGGGCCGCGCTTTTGCGCCATTCGGCCGCAGGTTGCATGGCTGTGCCGGAAGAATAGGCACCCGGCTCGGTAATCGAGTGGGTCACCATGGTCATCCCGGTCAGGAATACGTTGTCGCAAATATCGATGTGCCCGACCAGGCCAACACCCCCGGCGAGCATGCAGTGCTTGCCAATCTTGGTGCTGCCGGAAATCCCCACGCACGCTGCCATGGCGGTATGGTCACCGACCTGCACGTTGTGGGCGATCTGAATCTGGTTGTCGAGCTTCACGCCGTTACCGATCACGGTATCGGCCAACGCACCGCGGTCGATGGCGGTATTCACGCCAATCTCCACATCGTCGCCGATGGTCACGCCACCGATCTGGGCAATTTTCTGCCAGATGCCCTTCTCGTTGGCAAAGCCGAAGCCTTCACCGCCGAGCACGGCCCCGGACTGGATCACCACACGCTTGCCGATCCGCACATCGTGATACAGCGTGACCCGCGGGGCCAGCCAGCCGCCCTCGCCGATTTCACTGCGGGCACCGACGACGCAATGTGCGCCGAGCGTTACGTCCGCGCCGATTCGGGCACCGGCTTCGATCACCACGAAGGGACCGACACTGGCGCTCGGATCGACCACGGCATCCTCGGCGATCACCGCCGTCGGATGAACGCCGGCAGTTGCCTTGGGCTTCGGATCGAACAGATGGGAAATGCGTGCGTAAGCCAGGTAAGGATCCGGCACCACCAGCGCATCACCGGCATAACCTTCCGCGTCGGCAGCCTTGAGCAACAGGGCTGCAGCTTGCGAGCCTGCCAGGTATTTACGGTATTGGGGGTTTGCCAGAAAGCTCAACTGAGCTGGGCCAGCCTCCTGCAAGGTGGCTAGCCCAGTAATTTGCTTCTCGGGGTCGCCACTCAGGGTGGCGCCGAGGAACTCGGCCAACTGGCCGAGCTTGATGGTCACGGTCATGGGTTACTTCAGCTGATTCATGCGCTCGATAACCTGGCGCGTGATGTCGTACTGAGGTTTGACATCGATCACTGCGCCACGCTCGAACACCAGGTCAAAACCACCTTTCTTGATGACTTCTTCCACTGCGCTATCCAGTTTCGGCTTCAGTTGCTTGAGCATTTCGCGGTCGGCAACAGCCTTGGCTTCGTTCAGCTCCTTGGACTGGAACTGGAAGTCACGAGCCTTTTGCTTGAACTCAAGCTCCAGACGCTCGCGCTCGCCTTGCTGCATCTTGTCGCCACCGGCCATCAGACGATCCTGAATGCCCTTGGCGCTGCTTTCCAGGGTCTTGAGTTTGGTCAGTTGCGGGCCGAACTTCTTCTCGGCATCCACGGCGTACTTCTTGGCCGCGTCGGATTCCAGCAGAGCCATCTGATAGTTCAGAACGGCGATTTTCATGTCGGCAAATGCCGGGCCTGCCACCAGTACGGAGGCCAGGAGAACCAATTGAGTCAACTTACGCACGATGCACTCCTACAAAATCCATTGTCGTTATCTTGGGTCAGACGCTTAGAACGTCTGGCCGAGGGAGAATTGGAACACTTGAGTTTCAGCGTCATCCGGTTTCTTGATCGGCATCGCCAGTGCAAAACTCAGCGGGCCCAGTGCGGTAACCCAGGTCACGCCGACACCGACGGAGCTGGCCATGTTGCTGAGGCTGATGTCGTTGCACTGAGTGTTCGATTTAGTACCGTTGGCGTTCGTAGTATCGGAACACTTGGAGTCGAATACGTTACCGACATCCCAGAATACCGAAGTACGCAGGGAACGCTGATCCTTGACGAACGGCAGCGGGAACAGAACCTCGACACCGCCCTGGATCAGGACGTTACCACCGAACGGCAGCGGATCCTGGTCCGGGTCAGCCAATGTGCCCGGGTTGGTGCCTCGGCTCGGCGTACTGCGCGGGCCCAGGGTGCTGTCCTTGAAGCCACGAACCGAGTTGAAACCACCAGCATAGTAGTTTTCATAGAACGGCAAGCCGTCGGTCGAACCGTAACCGTCGCCATAACCCAGTTCGGTGTGCAGGCGCAGGGTGTAGTTTTCGCTGATCGGCTGGAACAGCTGACCACGGTAATCAAGTTTGTAGAACGACAGATCGCTGCCTGGAACGGTGGTTTCCAGCGTCAGGCTCTGGGAGCGACCACGGGTCGGCAATACACCCTTGTTCAAGGTGGACTCGGACCAGCCGGCCGAGGCCTTGAAGTTCAGGTACTTGTCGCCTTCTTTGTTAACGAAGTCGAAAATCTCGTCAACGGTGTAGGTACCGGTCTTGATCTCATCCTGTTGAACGGACAGGCCGAAGGTCAGACGCGAAGTCTCGCTGATCGGGTAGCCCACATTCACGCCGGCGCCCAGGCTGTCTACCGCATAGCTCGCTACGTCGACGTCGAGGTCTTTGTAGTCGGTGGTGCGGTAGAAGGCGTTGTAACCCAGGCTCACGCCATCGGCGGTCCAGTAGGGGTCAACGTAACCGAAGTTGTAGCGGCTCTGGTATTCGCTGCGGGTCAGGCCGACGCTGACGCGGTTACCGGTACCGAGGAAGTTGTTCTGGGTGATCGAACCACCGAGGATCAGACCGGCACTCTGGGCGAAACCGACGCTGGCGGTGATCGAACCGGAAGCCTGCTCTTCAACGCTGTAGTTCACGTCAACCTGGTCATCGACACCTGGCACGGCCGGAGTCTCGACGTTGACTTCCTTGAAGAAGCCCAGACGCTCCAGACGGGTCTTGGACTGGTCGATCAGGTAGGTCGAAGCCCAGCCACCTTCCATCTGACGCATTTCACGACGCAGCACTTCGTCCTCGGACTTGGTGTTGCCACGGAAGTTGATGCGGTTGACGTAGGCACGCTTGCCCGGATCGACAGCAAACAGGATATCGACGGTGTGATCTTCGTCGTGCGGTTGTGGCACGCCGTTGACGTTGGCGAAGGTGTAACCCTCGTTACCCAGACGACGGGTGATCAGCTCGGAGGTGGTGGTCATCAGCTTGCGCGAGAACACCTGGCCTTTCTGCACCAGCAACAGGGACTTGACCTGATCTTCAGGAACCTTCAGGTCACCGCTGAGCTTGACGTCACGAACGGTGTACTTCTCGCCTTCGTTGACGTTGACGGTGATGTAGACGTGCTTCTTGTCCGGGGTGATGGACACCTGGGTCGAAGCGATATCCATGTTGATATAGCCGCGGTCCAGGTAGTAGGAACGCAGACGCTCCAGGTCACCGGACAGTTTTTCACGGGCGTACTTGTCGTCGTTCTTGAAGAACGACAGCCAGTTGGTGGTTTTCAGTTCGAACAGGTCGGTCAGGTCTTCCTCGGGGAAAACCGTGTTGCCAACCACGTTGATGTGCTGAATGGCAGCGACGGTGCCTTCGTTGATCTTCACTTTCAGGCCGACACGGTTGCGCGGCTGCGAGACCACTTCGGTATCGACGGTAGCCGAGTAACGACCTTGTGCAACGTATTGACGTTGCAACTCGTTACGCACGCCCTCGAGGGTCGCGCGCTGGAAGATCTCGCCTTCGGCCAGACCGGATTGCTTGAGGCCTTTCATCAGGTCTTCGGTGGAGATCGCCTTGTTGCCTTCGATCTCGATGCTCGCGACCGATGGACGTTCGACGACCGTGATCACCAGAACGTTGCCTTCGCGGCCCAGCTGGATATCTTGAAAGAAACCGGTTTTGAACAACGCACGAGTGGATTCCACCAGGCGACGATCATCCGCCTGCTCGCCGACGTTCAACGGCAAGGCACCAAAGACGCTACCCGCGGAGACCCGCTGGAGGCCATTGACGCGAATATCAGAGATAGTGAAGGACTCGGCGTGAACTTCGGCGATCATCAATACGGTGAGAACCGCAGTTAGCAGCAGACGTTTCATGAAGTCCTTTCTTATTCCAACTGGCAATAAACAAACTGCCGCAAAATGCGGCAGATTCGCAATTCAGCGAAGCGTTACAGTCGACCCAGATCGTTGACCAGAGCAAGCAACATCACCCCGACCACCAAACTGATACCGATCTGTATCCCCCAACCTTGCACCCGATCCGACAAGGGACGACCACGCGCCCACTCGATCAGATAAAACAACAAATGCCCCCCATCCAGTACAGGAATGGGCAGCAAATTCAGAACCCCCAGGCTAATACTCAGATAAGCAAGGAAATTCAGGAAATCAGCGACGCCCGACTGGGCAGAAGCGCCCGCCACTTTAGCAATGGTTATCGGTCCACTCAAGTTTTTTACCGAGAGCTCGCCGAAGAGCATTTTCTTCAGTGAATCCAGCGTCAGGACGCTCATGGTCCAGGTGCGACGGGCACCCTCGCCAATTGCCGCCAAAGGCCCGTAACTGACCTCGCGGATCATTTCCGGCGGCCAGTCGACAGCCTTAACACCCGCCCCCAGGTAACCGCTTGGAGACTTTTTATCGCCACGCGCGGCCAGTGTCACAGGGACGTCGATTTGAACACCGTCGCGCTCGACGCGCAGCACGATTTTGGTATCAGGACGCGTACGAACGGTGTCGACTACTTGCTGCCAGTCATCCAGCGCCTTGCCATCCAGCGTCAGCAGACGATCGCCGGTTTTCAGCCCGGCTGCCTGGGCCGGACCTTTCGGGTCGAGCTCGGCCAGCACCGGCGGCAATGCCGGGCGCCAAGGGCGAATGCCGAGAGAGCGAATCGGATCCGGCTCGTCAGCCCCCTTGAGCCATTTATCGAGTGCCAGTTCACGAGGCGTATCCGCCGTAGAGCCCTGCTCGCGCACCAGTACCTGCAAGGAACCGCTTTCCCCGAGACGTCGCACCAGTTGCAGGTTGACCGCAGCCCAGCCCGAGGTCGGCTCACCATCGATCGCGACGATCTCCTGGCCGGCGCTCAGTCCGGCCGTTGCGGCGATGCTGCCGGACTCCACCGAACCGATGACCGGGCGAATCTGCTCGCTGCCGAGCATGGCCAGCACCCAGAAGAACACCAGCGCGAGCAGAAAGTTGGCCACGGGGCCGGCCGCCACAATGGCGATACGCTGACGAACAGACTTGCGATTGAAAGACTGATGAAGCTGATCGGCCGGTACTTCGCCTTCGCGCTCATCGAGCATCTTGACGTAACCACCCAGCGGAATGGCCGCGACCACGAACTCGGTACCCTGCTTGTCATGCCAGCGTAGCAGCGGCATGCCGAAGCCCACGGAGAAACGCAGAACCTTGACGCCACAGCGACGCGCGACCCAGAAATGGCCGAATTCGTGAAAGGTGACCAGCACACCCAGAGCGATCAGGGTGCCGGCAATCATATAGAGCGCGCTCATCTACTTTCTCCGCAATCCTGTCCAGTGCCGCGTGAAGCCATGTGTTGCAAGACCTATCGGCCGTGACGACTCAACCACTGTCCGGCCAATGTCCGGGCAGTCGCGTCAGCGGTGAACACCGCATCGAGATTGTCCAGGGCCACCACAGGCTCGAGGTTCAAGACTTCCTCGATGATACTCGCGATTTCCAGGTAGCGAACCCGTCCGTCGAGAAACGCGGCAACCGCCACTTCATTCGCCGCATTGAGCATGGCCGGGGCGCTGTTTCCCGCCTCGGCAGCTTGCCGCGCCAGACGCAGACACGGAAAGCGCTCTTCGTCGGGGGCTTCGAAATCCAGTCGCGCAACAGCGAACAGATCCAGCGGCGCCACGCCCGAATCGATGCGCTCAGGCCAGGCCAGAGCATTGGCAATCGGCGTACGCATGTCGGGATTGCCCAACTGCGCCAGCACCGAGCCGTCCACATAATCGACCAGCGAATGAATCACGCTTTGTGGATGGATCACCACTTCGACTTGCGAAGGCTTGGCATCGAACAACCAGCAGGCCTCGATCAACTCGAGCCCCTTGTTCATCATGCTGGCCGAATCGACCGAGATCTTGCGGCCCATCGACCAGTTCGGGTGTGCACACGCCTGGTCAGGTGAAACATGCGCCAGTTCGGCCATCGGCGTCTGCCGGAAAGGGCCGCCAGAGGCTGTCAGCAAAATCCGGCGGACCCCAACCTTGCTCAACCCGCGAGCAAAGTCCTGCGGCATGCACTGGAAAATCGCGTTGTGCTCACTGTCGATCGGCAGCAGGACCGAACCGCTCTTGCGCACGGCCTGCATGAACAAGGCGCCGGACATGACCAGCGCTTCCTTGTTGGCCAGAAGAATCTTCTTGCCCGCCTCGACAGCCGCGAGGGTCGGACGCAGACCGGCGGCGCCGACGATGGCGGCCATGACAGCATCCACCTCGGGCGCAGCAGCGACCTGACACAAGCCTTCCTCGCCGACCAGCACCTGCGTCGACAGGCCTGCCGCACGCAAATCGTCCTGCAAGCTGCGAGCAGCGCCGGCTTCCGGCACTACCGCGTATTTGGGGAGATGGCGCACACACAGGGCAAACAGTTCGCTCAGACGGGTAAAACCGCTCAGGGCGAAAGCCTGATAACGCTCCGGATGCCGGGCGATGACATCCAGGGTGCTCAGACCGATCGAACCGGTCGCGCCCAGGACGGTAATCTGCTGCGGGCGACTCACGACGCCGCCATCCACAACAGCACCGCGAAGACCGGGATCGCCGCTGTCAGACTGTCGATGCGATCCAGCACGCCACCGTGACCAGGCAGCAGATTACTGCTGTCCTTGATGCCGGACTGACGCTTGAACATGCTTTCGGTCAGATCGCCCACTACCGAGATGAAGACAATCACCGCAGCACCGATCAAACCCTTGAACAGTTGCGCCACCGTCCAGTCACGGAACAGCGCGACCAGGGTGGTGATGACCAGACTCAGCGCCAGGCCGCCATACACGCCTTCCCAGCTTTTGCCGGGACTGACTTGCGGCGCCAGCTTGCGCTTGCCGAACGCACGACCGGAGAAATACGCCCCGATATCAGCACCCCAGACCAGCACCATCACAGCCATGATCAGCCAGTTGCCGAGCGGGTATTGCTTGATCTGCACCAGCCCTTGCCAGGCGGGCAACAGAATCAGCAAACCGATCACCAGCTTGCTGGCGGCACTGGACCAACGCTCGCTGGAACGCGGGTACGTCAACACCAGCCACGTCGCCAGTGCCCACCAGATCACCGAAGCGCCCAGCACCCAAGGCGCCAGCCCCGGCAGGATGTACATGACGAACAGCATCAGCGCGACCACTGCCGCGTAGCCGACACGAAATGCCTGCGCGGTGAAGCCAGCCAGACGCGCCCATTCCCAGGCCCCCAGACTCACGACCAGCCCGATGAACAGGGCAAAACCTGAGCCTTCGAGCAGGAAAAAACCGCCCAGGGCGATCGGCAGCAGAATCAGTGCAGTGATGATGCGTTGTTTAAGCATTAAACCCGGGCTCCAGCTTCAACCTGCTCACTCGTTTTACCGAAGCGACGCTGGCGCAAAGCGAAATCGGCCAGCGCATTGCGCATGGCTTCGTGTTTGAAGTCCGGCCAGAACAGGTCGGAGAAGTACAACTCGGCGTAAGCCAGCTGCCACAAGAGGAAATTGCTGATGCGGTGCTCGCCACCGGTGCGGATGCACAAGTCGGGCAACGGCAGATCACCGGTGACCAGACAGGTCTGCAGCAGATCCGGCGTGATGTCTTCCGGCCGCAGATGACCGGCCTGAACTTCACGCGCCAGACGCTGCGCCGCTTGCGCAATATCCCACTGACCGCCGTAGTTGGCGGCGATCTGCAGGATGAAACGGTTGGCACCGGCAGTCATCGCTTCCGCTTCACGCATGGCCGCCTGAAGCTCAGGATGAAACCGCGTACGGTCACCAATGATGCGCAGACTGATGTTGTTGTCGTTCAGGCGCTTGGCCTCGCGACGCAACGCCTTGAAGAACAGATCCATCAAGGCGCTGACCTCATCGGCCGGGCGCTGCCAGTTTTCACTGGAAAAAGCGAACAGGGTGAGCACCTCGACCTTGGCCTCGGCACACACCTCAATCACCGCCCGTACAGCATCCACGCCCGCTTTATGCCCGGCGACACCCGGCATGAAGCGTTTTTTCGCCCAGCGATTATTGCCATCCATGATGATCGCGACATGGCGCGGCACCGCGGACGGCGCAGTCTGCTTGGTCTTGTCCATTTAAAACTCGACCCTTATACGGCCATCAGGTCTTTTTCTTTCTCGTCCGTGGCCTTGGTGATCTGGGCCTCGGATTCTTTGGTCAGCTTATCGATATCAGCGATGGCACGACGCTCTTCGTCTTCGCTGATTTCCTTGTCCTTGACCAGTTTCTTCAGCTCGCCCAAGGCATCACGACGAATATTGCGCACGGCAACACGCGCGTCTTCAGCAGCGCTACGCGCCTGCTTGGTGAAGCCTTTACGCGTTTCCTCGGTGAGGGCCGGCATAGGGATCAACAGCAACTCACCCAGGTTGGTCGGGTTGAGGTTCAGACCGGCGCTCTGGATTGCCTTGTCGACGGCAGCGAGCATGTTGCGCTCGAACGCCACGACCTGCAGGGTGCGCGAGTCTTTCACGGTGACGTTGGCAACGCCGCTCAGCGGGGTGTCGGTGCCGTAGTAAGGCACCATGACACTGCCGAGGATGCTCGGGTGAGCCTTGCCGGTACGAATCTGGCCGAACGCGTGGTTCAGAGACTCCAGGGATTTCTGCATACGCGCTTGGGCGTCTTTCTTGATTTCGTTGATCATTGTTGGCCTTCCTCGATCAAAGTCCCTTCTGCGCCGCCGTGCACAATGTTCAGCAGGGCACCGGGCTTGTTCATGTTAAATACGCGCAGCGGCATCTTGTGATCGCGGCACAGGCAGATAGCCGTCAGATCCATTACACCCAGCTTGCGATCCAGTACTTCATCGTATGTCAGATGATCGAACTTCTCGGCATGCGGGTCTTTGAACGGGTCAGCGGTGTAGACGCCATCGACCTTGGTCGCCTTGAGCACGACATCAGCGTCGATTTCAATGGCGCGCAGGCAGGCTGCCGAATCCGTGGTAAAGAACGGATTGCCGGTACCGGCCGCGAAGATCACCACGTCCTTGGAGTTCAGGTGGCGCATGGCCTTGCGACGGTCATAGTGATCGGTCACACCAACCATGGAGATGGCCGACATCACGATGGCCGAGATATTGGCACGTTCCAGCGCGTCGCGCATGGCCAGGGCGTTCATCACAGTGGCCAGCATGCCCATGTGGTCGCCCGTGACCCGATCCATACCGGCCTTGCTCAGCGCTTCACCGCGGAACAGGTTGCCACCACCGATCACCAGACCGACCTGGACGCCGATGCCGACCAGCTGGCCGACTTCCAGCGCCATGCGATCCAGCACCTTCGGATCGATCCCGAACTCTTCCGAGCCCATCAGGGCCTCGCCGCTAAGCTTGAGTAGAATGCGTTTATAGCGAGCCTGATAACCACTGCCCTGCTGAGCCATTGCGAATCTCTCCTGCGGCGTATTTTAAAAATTCTTTGCGAGCTGTTTACAGCTGGCGTTCACTCTAGCTTGGCGCTGCTTCAGCGCCATCGGAACATGGCTTTGTAAGTCAGTTCCAAGGGGAAACCAATTAAAAATTGGTAACCCTATCTGAAAAGAGGCTGCGCGCGTGAGCGGGCAGCCTCTTTCGGGCGACAGTTGAAAAACCGTCTTATTGCTTGGCGGCAGCCAGCTGGGCAGCAACTTCTTCAGCGAAGTTGTCGACCGGCTTCTCGATGCCTTCGCCTACTTTGAAGTAGGTGAAGGAAACGATTTCAGCGCCGCCTTTCTTGGCCAGCTCGCCAACCTTGATTTCAGGGTTCTTGACGAACGCCTGCTCAACCAGGCTTGCTTCTGCCAGGAACTTGCTGATACGGCCTTTGACCATGTTCTCAACAATGTTTTCTGGCTTGCCTTTGATTTTTTCTTCGTTCAGCTGCAGGAACACAGCTTTTTCACGCTCGATCGCTTCATCGGAGACTTGCGAAGGCAGCAGGAACTCAGGGTTGCTTGCAGCAACGTGCATTGCGATGTCTTTGGCCAGCTCGACGTCGCCGCCTTTCAGGACAACAGCAACACCGATTTTGTTGCCGTGCAGGTAGGTGCCGACTACGTCGCCTTCTACGCGCACCAGGCGACGGATGTTGACGTTCTCGCCTACTTTGGCAACCAGTGCTTCGCGAGCGGCTTCTTGAGCAGCGATCAGCGGAGCTGCGTCGGTCAGCTTGTCAGCGAATGCTTTGTCAACGCTGGCAGCAACGAAGTTTTTGAAGTCGTCCTGCAGAGCCAGGAAGTCGGTCTGCGAGTTGACTTCGATCAGAACGGCAGCCTTGCCGTCGTCCTTGATGGCGATAGCGCCTTCAGCGGCAACGTTGCCAGCTTTCTTGGCAGCCTTGATCGCGCCCGAAGCACGCATGTCATCAATGGCTTTTTCGATGTCGCCGCCAGCCTTTTCCAGGGCTTTCTTGCAATCCATCATGCCTTCGCCGGTACGCTCGCGCAGTTCTTTGACCAACGCTGCAGTAATTGCTGCCATTTTCAAATTCCTCTTGGATAGGTTTTCAACCATTCCACCCGATCGAACGGGCGTTCAATTCTTCCCGAGCCACCTTGTAGCCGCTGCACGTTACAGATGCTGTAGCTGCGCTGCCGACAAATGGTTTTCGAGGTGGCAAAAAGGGGGCCAAGCCCCCTTTTTGCTTACTGAGTCAACGCCAGGGCGTCAATTACTCAGCTGCAGCCTGAGTTTCTTCAGCTGCGAATTCTACAGTACCGCCAGCAACGTTGTTGCGACCGCGGATTACTGCGTCAGCCATCGAACCCATGTACAGCTGGATAGCGCGGATTGCGTCATCGTTGCCTGGGATGATGTAGTCAACGCCTTCCGGGCTGCTGTTGGTATCGACAACGCCGATGACCGGGATGCCCAGCTTGTTGGCTTCGGTGATCGCGATGCGCTCGTGGTCAACGTCGATCACGAACAGTGCGTCTGGCAGACCGCCCATGTCCTTGATGCCGCCCAGGGAGCGATCCAGCTTCTCAAGATCGCGAGTGCGCATCAGCGCTTCTTTCTTGGTCAGCTTGGCGAAAGTACCGTCTTCGGCTTGTACTTCAAGGTCACGCAGACGCTTGATGGAAGCACGAATGGTCTTGAAGTTGGTCAGCATGCCGCCCAACCAGCGGTGATCGACGTACGGCGAACCGCAACGTGCTGCTTCTTCAGCAACGATCTTGCCAGCGGAACGCTTGGTGCCGACGAACAGAATCTTGTTTTTGCCCTGGGCCAGACGCTCTACGAAAGTCAGAGCTTCGTTGAACATTGGCAGGGTTTTTTCAAGGTTGATGATGTGAATCTTGTTACGCGCGCCGAAAATGTATTTACCCATTTTCGGATTCCAGTAACGGGTTTGGTGACCGAAGTGCACACCGGCCTTCAGCATATCGCGCATGTTGACTTGGGACATGATAGTTCCTTGATAAGTCGGGTTGGGCCTCCACGTATCCCAATGACCAACCATTGATCCGAGGATCAACGGCACCCAGGCCATCGTGTCGACACGTGTGTGGGTTAATGCTCTCGGGGCTATCCCCGGAAAGCGGCGCATTTTATACCACAGGGACGACGCAAACGGAACCCGGAATCTGCAATCGCGTCAGGGACATGCGCGCCAGCCCCTTGGAATCGGGACAATGCACCGCATTGTATAGAGAGAAGCGATGCACGCAGGCGCGGATTTGCGCCTTTGGTCTGTTAGAATCGCGTTTTTCGGGGCCGCCATATCAACAGCCGCGCCCCTGTTCGTATCAGCAAGCGCCGCCGAGCGCAGAGAGAGCCTGTATGACCGTCACCCTCAAAACCCCCGAGGACATCGCTGGCATGCGTGTCGCCGGCAAACTGGCCGCCGATGTGCTGGAAATGATTGCCGAGCACGTCAAGCCGGGCGTGACCACCGATGAGCTGAACCAGATCTGCCACGACTATATCGTCAACGTGCAGCAGGCCATCCCTGCCCCGCTCAACTACAAGGGCTACCCGAAGTCGATCTGCACCTCGATCAACCACGTGGTCTGCCACGGTATCCCGAACGACAAGCCGCTGAAAAACGGCGACACCCTGAACATCGACGTCACCGTGATCAAGGACGGTTACCACGGCGACACCAGCCGCATGTTCCACGTCGGTACCGTGCCGGTCTGGGCCGAGCGCCTGTCGCAGGTCACCCAGGAATGCATGTACAAGGCGATCGAAATCGTCAAACCCGGCTGCCGCCTCGGCGACATCGGCGAAATCATCCAGAAGCACGCTGAAAAGAACGGCTTCTCGGTGGTGCGCGAGTTCTGCGGTCACGGCATCGGCAAAGTGTTCCACGAAGAGCCGCAGATCCTGCACTACGGCCGCGCCGGCACCGGCATGGAACTGAAGGCCGGCATGACCTTCACCATCGAGCCGATGATCAACCAGGGCAAGGCCGACACCAAAGTACTGGGCGACGGCTGGACCGCGATCACTAAGGATCGCAAGCTGTCGGCACAGTGGGAACACACTTTGCTTGTCACAGACACCGGCTACGAGATTTTCACCCTGCGCAGCGACGACACCATCCCGCGCATCTCGGCCTGATCCAGACACCGTTCCCAGCCTATAGAAGGAAAGCCAATCGATGCCGCAGGTGGATCCCGAACTCTTCGACCGCGGTCAGTTCCAGGCTGAACTGGCCCTGAAAGCGAGTCCCATCGCGGCGTTCAAGAAGGCGATCCGCCAGGCCCGCGAGGTGCTCGATGCACGTTTTCGGGCCGGTCGCGACATCCGGCGACTGATCGAAGACCGGGCATGGTTCGTCGACAACATCCTGCAAAAAGCCTGGGACCAGTTCGACTGGAGCGAAGACGCCGACATCGCGCTGGTCGCGGTCGGCGGCTACGGTCGCGGCGAATTGCACCCCTATTCCGACATCGACCTTCTGATCCTGCTGGACAGCGCCGACCACGAAATTTTCCGCGATTCCATCGAGCGTTTTCTGACGCTGCTGTGGGACATCGGCCTGGAAGTCGGTCAGAGCGTTCGCTCCGTCGACGAATGCGCCGAAGAGGCCCGCGCCGACCTGACGGTGGTCACCAATCTGATGGAAAGCCGCACCATCTGCGGCCCCGAGCGCCTGCGCCAGCGCATGCTCGACGTCACCAGCACCGCACACATGTGGCCGAGCAAGGATTTCTTCCTGGCCAAGCGCGCCGAGCAGAAGGCCCGCCACCACAAGTACAACGACACCGAATACAACCTGGAACCCAACGTCAAAGGCTCGCCGGGCGGACTACGGGATATTCAGACGATTCTGTGGGTGGCCCGTCGTCAGTACGGCACCCTGAACCTGCGCGCCCTGGCCGGCGAAGGATTCCTGGTCGAGAGCGAAAACGCCCTGCTGGCCTCCTCCCAGGAATTCCTCTGGAAGGTGCGTTACGCCCTGCACATGCTGGCCGGTCGCTCCGAAGACCGCTTGCTGTTCGATCACCAGCGCACCATTGCCGGGCTGCTGGGTTTTGAAGGCGACGACGCCAAACAGGCTGTCGAAAACTTCATGCAGCAGTATTTCCGGGTGGTGATGAGCATCGCCCAGCTCAGCGACCTGATCATCCAGCACTTCGAGGAAGTCATCCTCGCGCCGGAAGACGAAGCGCCGCCGCAGCCGATCAACTCGCGTTTCCAACTGCACGACGGTTACATCGAGGCACGCAACGACAACGTATTCCGCCGCACGCCGTTCGCCATGCTCGAGATCTTCGTGCTGATGGCCCAGCAGCCGGAAATCAAAGGTGTGCGTGCCGACACCATTCGTCTGCTGCGGGAAAACCGTCACCTGATCGACGACAACTTCCGCAACGACATCCGCAATACCAGCCTGTTCATCGAACTGTTCAAGTGCAAGATCGGCATCCACCGCAACCTGCGGCGGATGAACCGCTACGGCATTCTCGGGCGCTACCTGCCGGAGTTCGGCTTTATCGTCGGGCAGATGCAGCACGACCTGTTCCACATCTATACGGTCGATGCGCACACGCTGAATCTGATCAAACACCTGCGCAAGTTGCAGTACACCCAGGTGTCGGAGAAATTCCCGCTGGCCGCCAAGCTCATGGCCAAACTGCCCAAGCCTGAACTCATCTATATGGCGGGCCTGTATCACGACATCGGCAAGGGCCGGCATGGCGATCACTCGGAGATCGGCGCGGTCGATGCCGAGGCGTTCTGCCAGCGTCACCAACTGCCGGTGTGGGACAGCCGCCTGATCGTGTGGCTGGTGCAGAACCACCTGGTAATGTCGACCACTGCCCAACGCAAGGACCTGTCCGACCCGCAGGTGATTCATGACTTTGCGCTGGCGGTCGGTGACGAAACCCGTCTCGACTACCTGTACGTGCTGACCGTGGCCGACATCAACGCGACCAACCCGACCTTGTGGAACTCGTGGCGCGCCAGCCTGTTGCGCCAGCTCTACACCGAGACCAAGCGCGCCCTGCGCCGTGGCCTGGAGAATCCGGTGGATCGCGAAGAGCAGATCCGCCAGACCCAGAGTGCGGCGCTGGACATCCTGGTACGCGGCGGCACCGATCCGGATGACGTCGAGCAATTGTGGGCGCAACTGGGCGACGACTACTTCCTGCGCCACACCGCCGGCGACGTGGCCTGGCACACCGACGCGATCCTCCAGCAACCGGCCGACGGCGGTCCGCTGGTGCTGATCAAGGAAACCACCCAGCGCGAATTCGAGGGCGGCACGCAGATCTTCATCTACGCGCCGGACCAGCACGACTTCTTCGCCGTGACCGTGGCCGCGATGGACCAGCTCAACCTGAACATTCACGACGCCCGGGTCATCACGTCCAGCAGCCAGTTCACCCTCGACACCTACATCGTGCTCGACACCGATGGCGACTCGATCGGCGACAATCCGGTCCGCGTCAAACAGATTCGCGACGGCCTGACCGAAGCCCTGCGCAACCCGGCCGACTACCCGACGATCATCCAGCGTCGGGTGCCGCGCCAGCTCAAGCATTTCGCGTTCGCCCCGCAGGTGACGATCCACAACGACGCCCAGCGCCCGGTAACGGTGCTGGAGCTCACGGCACCGGATCGCCCGGGCCTGCTGGCACGGGTCGGCGGGATTTTCCTCGAGTTCGATCTGTCGCTGCAGAACGCCAAGATCGCCACCCTGGGCGAGCGGGTGGAAGACGTGTTCTTCATCACCGACGCCCACAATCAACCGCTGTCCGACCCGCTGCTGTGCAGCCGTTTGCAGGATGCCATCGTCGAACAGCTGAGCGTCAATCAGGAACCCGATATCAAACTGTCGCGCATCAGCATTTGATTGCGCGCCCGGATTCAACCGCTTTGCACGAGATCCCGCACCGATGAACAACGCTCTGTCCCAGCTTCAGCCCTACCCGTTCGAAAAGCTCCGCGCCCTGCTCGGCAGCGTCACGCCAAACCCGGACAAGCGCCCGATCGCGCTGTCCATCGGCGAACCGAAGCATCGCTCGCCGAGTTTTGTCGCCGAGGCTTTGGCGAACAATCTGGATCAGATGGCGGTGTACCCGACCACCCTCGGCATTCCGGCCCTGCGCGAAGCCATCGCCGCCTGGTGCGAGCGTCGCTTCAGCGTGCCGGGCGGCTGGATCGACCCGGCGCGCAACGTGCTGCCGGTCAACGGCACCCGTGAAGCACTGTTCGCCTTCACCCAGACCGTGGTCAACCGTGGCGATGACGCGCTGGTCGTCAGCCCGAACCCGTTCTATCAGATCTACGAAGGCGCAGCGTTCCTCGCCGGCGCCAAGCCGCACTACCTGCCATGCCTGGACGAGAACGGCTTCAACCCGGATTTCGACGCCGTTTCGCCGGACATCTGGAAACGCTGCCAGATCCTGTTCCTGTGCTCGCCGGGCAACCCGACCGGCGCGCTGATTCCGGTCGACGTGCTGAAAAAGCTGATCGCCCTGGCCGACGAATACGACTTCGTGATCGCCGCCGACGAGTGCTACAGCGAGCTGTACTTCGACGAACAGACTCCGCCGCCGGGCCTGCTCAGCGCCTGCGCCGAACTGGGTCGCAAGGACTTCAAGCGCTGCGTGGTGTTCCACAGCCTGTCCAAGCGCTCGAACCTGCCGGGCCTGCGCTCCGGTTTCGTTGCCGGCGACGCCGACATCCTCAAGGGCTTCCTGCTGTACCGCACCTACCACGGCTGCGCGATGCCGGTTCAGACCCAATTGGCCAGCGTCGCCGCGTGGAATGACGAAGTGCACGTACGCGCCAACCGTGCGCTGTATCGCGAGAAGTTCGATGCCGTGCTGGCGATCCTCAGCCCGGTGATGGACGTGCAGCGTCCGGATGGCAGCTTCTACCTGTGGCCGAATGTGCAAGGCGACGATGCCGCGTTCTGCCGGGATCTGTTTGCCGAAGAACACGTGACCGTGGTGCCGGGTTCGTACCTGTCCCGCGACGTCGATGGCGTCAACCCGGGCGCCGGGCGCGTGCGCATGGCACTGGTTGCGCCGCTGGCGGAATGCGTCGAGGCTGCCGAACGTATCCGCGATTTCGTTTTGCGCCACAAGTAATGCCTGAACGCCCGTGCCGGGCAATCCGGCACGGGCGATCAAATATCACGTAACAGTTCCCCTCCTTTTCTACCCCACTCCCCTGCCCGCCAGACGTTAGTCTTGAGCGGCGCCGTTCGCTGCGCCTCACTAAAAACCGACCTTTGACTTCATGGAAGAAGTGAAAAATGACAGAACTGCTCGATTGCCAACTCAACCAATGGCCCGACGATCAGGCGGCCTATATAGCCGCCATCAACGAAAATCCGGCCAATGCCGGCACCGCGACCGGCACTCGCCGCAAGCGCTCCGTCGTCAACTATTCAAAGTTGTGGGCCAACGGCCGCACACTGAAAATCGCCTTCCTGGATGCGCCCGATACCGATCACAAAAAGAAGATCATCGACGCCGCCAGCCAGTGGTTGCCGTACATCAACCTCACGTTCGAATTCGTCGATGACCTGCTGGGCGACATCCGCATCGCCACTAAAAACAACGACAACAGTTCGATGCTCGGCACCGATGCGCTGCTGATTCATCCGGACTATCCGACCATGAACCTGGGCGTAAAGCCGGATCACCAGGACTTCGAAGTGATCGTGATGCACGAGTTCGGGCATGCACTGGGCGCGCTGCATGAACATCAGCACCCACAGGCAAAGATTCCGTGGGATAAACCGAAGGTGTATGAGTTCTACAAAAAACGCGAGATGAACCCGCTGACCGAGGAGCAGGTCGACAGAAACCTGTTCGCCTCCTTCGACACGCTGGACGCGATCTACACCTCCTACGATCGCAGGTCGATCATGCACCACCCCGTGGCCAACACTTTGACGGTGGGCAACTGGGAAGTGCCGATCAACCGCACGATCAGCAAGAAAGACAAACGCCTGATGAGATTGCTCTACCCCGGTTAACGCTTTGCCTATTTGACCTGCCCCAGGTTGGCCTCACTCAAGTCGAGCTCACCCAAAACTTCCCTCAGCACGTCATCACCGATCTGGTGCTGACGGCTGAGGCTGTACAACTCGAGGCGTTGCGCGCGCAGTGCCTTGAGCCGCAGACGGCGCTCCAGCAGATCCATCTGGAACGCCAGCGCCTGGGCTTCGGCCGAATCGTTGAAGACCTCAAGCTGATGACGATATTCAGACATGATCCGCGCCTTGAGCTCCGCTGCCAGTGCGGCTTGCGCGGCGTCCTGCGGGTTGACCTCTTCGGTTTCCAGCGCATGAATCGCTGCTTCCGCGGTCTTGCGCCAGGCGTCGCGCACTTCCTGCCGGCGTTTGTCGTCCGGGCTCTTTTCGATGCCGCGCAACAACAAAGGCAGCGCAATACAGGCCGCCACCAGCGACAACAGGATCACCCCGGCGGCGATGAAGATCAGCAGATCGCGCTCGGGGAACGCCTCGCTGCCCATCAGCATCGGCACCGACATCACGCCTGCCAGGGTCACCGCCCCGCGCACACCGCCGACGGTCAGCAGCCAGCAGGACCGGGCGGTCGGCACTTGTGTCAGATCACCCTTGCCGCGCAGACGGCGCAACAACACCGACAGACGCCAGATGCTCTGCACCCAGATAAAACGCAACAGCACCAGCGCCAGGAAGATCGCCACCACGTCGAGGCAGCGGTAGAACAGCGTCGGCCACAACGACGTCTCGTGACTGACCACCGCCTTGATAATGTCCGGCAGTTGCAGACCGAGCAGCAGGAAGATCAGGCCATTGAAGGCGAATTCCAGTAACGACCAGACACTGCGGTTGAGCAAACGGGTGCTGGTCTGGCGCGGCAGCAGGTCGAGCCAGCTCTGCATCATCCCCGCTGCCACTGCCGAAAGAATGCCCGACGCGCCGAGCCGTTCGGCCAGCACGTAAGCGGCAAACGGCAGCAACAACATGAACACCACGTGGGTCGCCGGATCGTCCCAGCCCCGGGCAATCATCCAGGCGCGTAACCGGCCGACCAGCCAGCTCAGCGCCACACCCACCGCCAGCCCGCCGACCGCCACCAGCACGAATGTCAGGCTGGCATTGGCCAGTGAAAATGCACCGGTGATCGCCGCGACCAGCGCGAACTTGAACGTCACCAGGCCTGACGCATCGTTCATCAACGCCTCGCCCTGCAACATATGCATCAGCGGCGTCGGCAAACGGTTTTGCGCGATGGCCGAAACCGCCACGGCGTCGGTCGGCGACAGCACCGCCGCCAGCGCAAAGGCCACCGGCAATGGAATTGTCGGCAGCAGCCAATGAATGAAGTAACCGGCACCGACCACGGTAAACAGCACCAACCCGACCGCGAGCGTCAGCACCGGCCCGCGCAGGCGCCACAATTCGCGCTTGGGCATGCGCCAGCCATCGGAAAACAGCAGCGGCGGCAGGAACAGAAACAGGAACAGTTCGGGATCGAGGGCCACGTGCAGGCCGAGGGTCGGCCAGGCCAGCAAGGCGCCAGCGGCGATCTGTACCAGCGGCAATGGCAGCGGAATCACCCGTCCCACCAGGCGCGAGACACTGACCAGCATCAGCAGGATCAGGACGGTATAAGCAGTTTGCATAAAGCGGAAATCCCGGACAATCGACAGCGTTGAACTGCCATATTAGCCGCTTAGGCTGTGGCTGACCGTTGCACCTATGTCGCAGGCGCCCACAGCAATAGCAACCTCGGCGCCGCGAAACCGTCTGGTCATGGCATAATCCGACACCATTTTTTTCCAGCACCTGTAAAGGGGGCAATTCCTTGACCGTTTCAAGCAAAACGTTGCACCTTTTCGGCATCAAAGCCTGCGACACCATGAAAAAGGCGCGCACCTGGCTCGATGAACACGCTGTCAGCTATGACTTCCACGATTACAAGACCGCCGGCATTGACCGTGAGCACCTGACCCAATGGTGCGACGAACATGGCTGGCAAACGGTGTTGAACCGCGCAGGCACGACCTTTCGCAAACTCGACGACGAACGCAAAGCCGATCTCGACCAGTCGAAAGCCATCGAACTGATGCTCGCTCAACCCTCGATGATCAAGCGCCCGGTGCTCGATCTCGGTGACCGAACCCTGATTGGCTTCAAGCCAGATATCTACGCGGCCGCCCTCAAGTAAGCAGCCCGTCACTTTTTGTAGAGGTATTCACATGTCCAACTCCCTGTTCAGTATTGCCTTCGGCGTCGGCACCCAGAACCGTCAAGGCGCATGGCTGGAAGTGTTCTACGCCCAGCCGCTGTTGAATCCTTCGGCCGAATTGGTTGCCGCTGTTGCACCGATCCTCGGCTACACCGAAGGCAACCAGGCCATCACCTTCACCACCGCACAAGCTGCGCAACTGGCTGAAGCCGTGAAAGGCATCGACGCGGTACAAGGCAAGTTGCTGACCCGTCTGGCTGAAAGCCACAAGCCACTGGTCGCCACCCTGCTGGCCGAAGACGCGCAACTGACCTCGACTCCTGAGGCTTATCTGAAGCTGCATCTGCTGTCCCATCGTCTGGTCAAGCCGCACGGCGTGAGCCTGGCCGGGATCTTCCCGCTGCTGCCAAACGTGGCCTGGACCAGCCAGGGCGCGATCGACCTGAGCGAACTGGCCGAGCTGCAACTCGAAGCCCGTCTGCGCGGCGAGCTGCTGGAAGTGTTCTCGGTGGACAAGTTCCCGAAAATGACCGACTACGTGGTACCGGCCGGCGTGCGTATCGCTGACGCTGCACGTCTGCGCCTGGGCGCTTACGTGGGCGAAGGCACCACCGTGATGCACGAAGGTTTCATCAACTTCAACGCCGGCACCGAAGGCCCGGGCATGATCGAAGGCCGCGTTTCCGCTGGCGTCTTCGTCGGCAAGGGTTCGGACCTGGGCGGCGGTTGCTCGACCATGGGCACCCTGTCGGGCGGCGGCAACATCGTGATCAAGGTCGGCGAAGGCTGCCTGATCGGCGCCAACGCCGGTATCGGTATCCCGCTGGGCGACCGCAACACCGTCGAGTCGGGCCTGTACGTGACCGCCGGCACCAAAGTTGCGCTGCTGGACGAGCACAACAACCTGGTCAAAGTGGTGAAAGCACGTGAACTGGCCGGTCAGACTGACCTGCTGTTCCGTCGCAATTCGGAAACCGGCGCTGTGGAATGCAAGACCCACAAATCGGCGATCGAACTGAACGAAGCGCTGCACGCTCACAACTAAGCGCCGCTGTGACCTCCTGTGGGAGCGGGCTTGCTCGCGAAGACGGTGTGTCAGTCACCCTTTATTTCGACTGACACGACGCATTCGCGAGCAAGCCCGCTCCCACAAGGTTCGGTGTACACCCGCCCAAGTTCACAGGGCTGAACAGATGATGATTCCCTCGCCTTGGCGCGCCGATTTCCCGGCCATCGCCGCCCTGCAACGGCAAGACCAGACCTATCTGGACAACGCCGCCACCACGCAAAAACCCCAGGCCCTGCTCGACGCGCTGGCGCATTACTACGCCAATGGCGCGGCCAACGTGCATCGTGCCCAGCATCTGCCCGGCGCCCATGCCACGCAGGCGTTCGAGGACAGTCGCCTGAAGGTCGCCCAGTGGCTGAATGCCGGTGACAGCGGGCAGATCATCTTCACCCACGGCGCCACCAGTGCGCTGAATCTCCTGGCGTATGGCCTGGAACATCTTTTCCATCCGGGCGATGAAATTGTCATCAGCGCCCTGGAGCATCACGCCAACCTGCTGCCGTGGCAGCAATTGGCACAACGTCGCGACCTGAAGCTGGTAATCCTGCCGCTGGACGAGGACGGCGTGATCGACCTCGCCGCTGCCGTTCACCTGATTGGGCCGCGCACCCGTCTGCTGGCGGTCAGCCAGTTGTCCAACGTACTTGGGGCCTGGCAACCGTTGCCGGCGCTACTGGCGATGGCCAAGGCGCACAACGCGCTGACCGCGGTCGATGGCGCTCAAGGCGTGGTCCATGGCCGGCATGACGTGCACGCACTCGGTTGCGACTTTTACGTGTTTTCCAGCCACAAGCTGTACGGCCCCGATGGCCTCGGCGTGCTGTTCGGACGCAACGAAGCGCTCGAACAACTGCGCCCATGGCAGTTCGGTGGCGAGATGGTGCTGGAAGCCAATTATCACGACGCGCGCTTCCGCCCCGCTCCGCTGGGCTTCGAAGCGGGAACGCCGCCGATTGCCAGCGTGATCGGCCTCGGTGCGACTCTCGACTACCTCGCGGGTCTGGATCAGGACGCGGTGTCCGCCCACGAAGCTGCGCTGCACGATTATTTGTTGCGCGGCCTCGCGGCCCGCAACGGCATCCGTCTGCTGGGCAAGCCGCAACTGGCGCTGGCCAGTTTTGTCGTCGAAGGCGTGCACAACGCCGATCTGGCGCACTTGCTGACCGAACAGGGCATCGCCGTACGTGCCGGGCATCACTGCGCGATGCCACTGCTCAAGCGTTTCGAACTGGCCGGGGCGATCCGTGTGTCGCTGGCGCTGTACAACGATTCCGAGGATCTGGAGCGCTTCTTTGAAGCGCTGGATCAGGCGCTGGAGTTGTTGCGATGAGCCTGCCGGTCGAAGCCGCCGAGGCGCTTCAAACGTTTCAGAACGCCGCCGGTTGGGAACAGCGGGCGCGACTGTTGATGCAGTTTGGTGATCGCCTGCCACCGTTGAGCGATGCAGACAAGTGCGAGGCCAATCGGGTGCACGGCTGTGAGAGTCAGGTATGGCTGGTCGGTGAATTGCGCGACGGTCACTGGCAGTTCGCGGCCAGCAGCGATGCGCGGATGATTCGCGGGTTGGTGGCGTTGCTGTTGTTGCGGGTCAACGGTTTGACCGCCGGCGAGTTGCAGTTGGTTGATCTGCCGGACTGGTTCAATCAGCTGGGACTGTCGCGGCAGTTGTCGCCTTCGCGCAGCAATGGTTTGAATGCCGTGCTGCAGCGGATGCGTGAACTCGCCCCTGACTGATCGTTCCCACGCTCTGCGTGGGAATGCAGCCCGGGACGCTCCGCGTCCCATGCCGAAGCGGACGCGGAGCGTCCAATGAGGCATTCCCACGCAGAGCGTGGGAACGATCGGCGATCGGTCACGCAGTCATGTACTTCAGGCCTGCGGCTTGACCCGATCCGCCGGGCGCCGAACGCCCGCCACAATCTTGTCCACCGCCTTGGTCGCCGCGACCATGCCGAACGTCGCCGTCACCATCATCACCGCGCCAAACCCGCCGGCGCAGTCCAGCTTCACACCGTCGCCGACAAAACTCTTCTGCAGGCAAATGCTGCCGTCCGGTTTCGGATAGCGCAGCTGTTCCGTGGAGAACACGCACGGCACGCTGTAATGGCGGGTCACGGTGCGCGAGAAACCGTAGTCGCGACGCAGCGTCGAGCGCACTTTCGAAGCCAGAGGATCGTTGAACGTACGGTTGAGGTCGCAAACCTGAATCAGCGTCGGATCAATCTGCCCGCCGGCACCGCCGGTGGTGATGATCTGGATCTTGCGCCGCTTGCACCAGGCGATCAGCGCGGCCTTGGCGTTGACTGCGTCGATGCAGTCGATCACACAGTCGATGTTCGGCGTGATGTATTCGGCCATGGTGTCGCGGGTGACGAAGTCCGCCACGGCGTGCACCTTGCAGTCCGGGTTGATCCCGCGCAGACGCTCGGCCATCACCTCGACCTTGGGTTTGCCGACGGTGCTATCCAGCGCATGCAGCTGCCGGTTGGCGTTGCTGACGCAGACGTCGTCGAGGTCGAACAGCGAAATCTCGCCCACCCCGCAACGGGCCATGGCTTCCGCCGCCCAGGAACCGACGCCGCCGACGCCGACAATCGCCACATGGGCTGCACGCAGGCGCTCAAGGCCCTCGATGCCATACAAACGGGCGATGCCTGCAAACCGCGGATCTTCTGTACTCATGACCATTACCCTAAAAACCGGCGCGCATTATAGGGCCGTCGGCGGCCAAGAGCATCTTTGCGCTATGAACGGCGGACGCGCCTGCTTTAATTAAAGCTGCACGTAACAAAGATTTGTCTTACACGCTGAAACGAAAGAACTTAAGTCAGGTTGGATTGCCCAACGTCCAGCATTTCCCTGTCTCTTGTAGGACTCGGCGAACTGCCGGTGTAGGATGCGCGCCCTCCTGGCGTCAACCAGCCGACCCTTCGTTCCACAGCCTTTGGAACCCGACACAGCTATGTCATCGCGTAAATTTGGACTCAACCTGGTGGTGGTTCTGGCAATCGCCGCCCTGTTCACCGGTTTCTGGGCGCTGATCAACCGCCCCGTCTCCGCGCCGAACTGGCCGGAGCAGATCTCCGGTTTCTCCTATTCACCGTTCCAGCAGGGACAGTTCCCACAGAAGGATCAGTATCCGTCCGACGATGAAATGCGCCGCGACCTGGAGATCATGAGCAAGCTGACGGACAACATCCGCATCTACTCGGTCGACGGTTCCCTGCAGGACATCCCGAAACTGGCTGAAGAGTTCGGCCTGCGCGTGACACTGGGGATCTGGATCAGCCCGGACCAGGAACGCAACGAGCGGGAAATCACCCGCGCCATCGAACTGGCCAACACCTCGCGCAGCGTGGTTCGAGTGGTTGTCGGCAACGAAGCGATCTTCCGCAAGGAAATCACCGCCCAGGAACTCAGCGTGCTGCTCGACCGCGTGCGCGCGGCCGTAAAAGTGCCGGTGACCACCTCCGAACAGTGGCACGTCTGGGAAGAGCACCCGGAGCTGGCCAAGCACGTCGACCTGATCGCCGCACACGTGCTGCCGTACTGGGAATTCATTCCGGTAGACAAGGCCGGGCAGTTCGTTTTCGACCGTGCCCGCGACCTGAAAAAGATGTTCCCGAAAAAGCCGCTGCTGCTGTCCGAAGTGGGCTGGCCGAGCAACGGCCGCATGCGCGGTGGCGCCGATGCGTCGCCGGCGGATCAGGCGATCTACCTGCGCACGCTGGTCAACAAACTCAATCGCCAGGGCTTCAACTACTTCGTGATCGAAGCGTTTGACCAGCCATGGAAGGCCAGTGACGAAGGTTCGGTCGGCGCTTACTGGGGCGTGTTCAACGCCGCGCGCCAGCAGAAATTCAACTTCGAAGGCCCGGTGGTGGCGATCCCGCAATGGCGCGTGCTGGCCATCGGCTCGGTGGTGCTGGCGCTGTTGTCGCTGACCCTGCTGATGATCGACGGCTCGGCCCTGCGTCAGCGCGGCCGTACCTTCCTGACCTTTATCGCATTCCTGTGCGGTTCGGTGCTGGTGTGGATCGGTTACGACTACAGCCAGCAATACAGCACGTGGTTCAGCCTGACGGTGGGCTTCCTGCTGGCGCTCGGTGCGCTCGGGGTGTTCATCGTGCTGCTGACCGAGGCCCACGAACTGGCCGAAGCGGTGTGGATTCACAAGCGTCGCCGTGAATTCCTGCCGGTGGTCGGCGATTCGGACTACCGGCCGAAAGTCTCGATCCACGTGCCCTGCTACAACGAGCCGCCGGAGATGGTCAAACAGACCCTCAACGCCCTAGCCAACCTCGACTATCCGGACTTCGAAGTCCTGATCATCGACAACAACACCAAGGACCCGGCGGTCTGGGAACCGGTGCGCGACTACTGCGAAACCCTCGGCCCGCGCTTCAAGTTCTTCCACGTCTCGCCCCTGGCCGGTTTCAAGGGCGGCGCGCTGAACTACCTGATTCCGCACACCGCCAAGGACGCCGAAGTGATCGCGGTGATCGACTCCGACTACTGCGTGCACCCGAACTGGCTCAAGCACATGGTGCCGCACTTCGCCGACCCGAAAATCGCCGTGGTGCAGTCGCCGCAGGATTACCGCGACCAGAACGAGAGCACCTTCAAGAAGCTCTGCTACGCCGAATACAAAGGCTTCTTCCATATCGGCATGGTCACTCGCAACGACCGCGACGCGATCATCCAGCACGGCACCATGACCATGACCCGTCGCTCGGTTCTGGAAGAACTGGGCTGGGCCGACTGGTGCATCTGTGAAGACGCCGAGCTTGGTCTGCGGGTATTCGAGAAAGGCCTGTCGGCGGCGTATTACCACGACAGTTACGGCAAGGGTCTGATGCCGGACACCTTCATCGACTTCAAGAAGCAGCGTTTCCGCTGGGCCTACGGTGCGATCCAGATCATCAAGCGCCACACCCGCAGCCTGCTGCGCGGCAAGGACACCGAGCTGACGCGCGGCCAGCGTTACCACTTCCTCGCGGGCTGGCTGCCGTGGGTCGCGGACGGCATGAACATTTTCTTCACCGTCGGCGCGCTGTTGTGGTCGGCGGCGATGATCATCGTGCCGCAACGGGTCGATCCGCCGCTGCTGATCTTCGCGATCCCGCCGCTGGCGCTGTTCGTGTTCAAGGTCGGCAAGATCATCTTCCTCTACCGTCGCGCCGTGGGCGTGAACCTCAAGGATGCGTTCTGCGCGGCACTGGCCGGACTGGCGTTGTCGCACACCATCGCCAAAGCGGTGCTGTACGGCTTCTTCACCAGCAGCATTCCGTTCTTCCGCACCCCGAAAAACGCCGACAACCATGGCTTCTGGGTGGCGATTTCCGAGGCCCGGGAAGAACTGTTCATCATGCTGCTGTTGTGGGGCGCGGCGCTGGGGATCTTCCTGGTGCAAGGCATTCCGAGCAACGACATGCGCTTCTGGGTGGCCATGCTGCTGGTGCAGTCGCTGCCGTACGTGGCGGCGCTGATCATGGCGTTCCTGTCGTCGCTGCCAAAACCATCGGCGGCGCCTGAACCGGCACCGGTGGTCTAAATCCTTCCGGATGCACTAAACGGCGGCCAATGGTCGCCGTTTTGCTTTAAGATAACCGCCATTTTGCGCGCCTTGCCCCCCAGCTTTCGGAGTTTTCCATGACGGCCCACGCCGACCTTTCGCCGACCCTCCAACTCGCCATCGACCTGATCCGCCGTCCGTCCGTGACGCCGGTCGACGCCGATTGCCAGAAGCAGATGATGCAGCGCCTGGGCGATGCCGGTTTCCAGCTGGAACCGATGCGCATCGAAGATGTGGATAACTTCTGGGCGACTCACGGCAAAGACGACGGCCCGGTGCTGTGCTTCGCCGGCCACACCGACGTGGTGCCGACCGGCCCGGTGACCGCCTGGCAGATCGACCCGTTCAACGCGGTGATCGACGAGCACGGCATGCTCTGCGGTCGTGGCGCGGCGGACATGAAAGGCAGCCTGGCCTCGATGACTGTGGCAGCCGAGCGTTTTGTCGCCGACTATCCGGATCACAAGGGCAAGGTTGCGTTCCTGATCACCAGCGACGAAGAAGGCCCGGCGCATCACGGCACCAAGGCCGTGGTCGAGCGTCTGGCAGCCCGTAACGAGCGTCTGGACTGGTGCATCGTCGGCGAACCGTCGAGCACCACGCTGGTGGGCGACGTGGTGAAGAACGGTCGTCGCGGCTCCCTCGGCGCCAAACTGACCGTACGCGGTGTGCAGGGCCACGTGGCCTATCCGCACCTGGCGAAAAACCCGATCCACCTCGCTGCCCCGGCCCTCGCCGAGCTGGCTGCAGAGCATTGGGATCACGGCAACGATTTCTTCCCGCCGACCAGTTTCCAGATTTCCAACGTCAACTCCGGCACCGGCGCGACCAACGTGATTCCGGGCGATCTGGTGGCGTTGTTCAACTTCCGTTTCTCCACCGAATCGACCGTCGAAGGCCTGCAGAAACGCGTCGCCGACATCCTCGACAAGCACGGCCTGGACTGGCACATCGACTGGGCGCTGTCCGGTCTGCCGTTCCTCACCGAGCCGGGCGCGCTGCTCGACGCAGTGTCGTCGAGCATCAAGCAGATCACCGGCCGCGAGACCAAGGCGTCCACCAGCGGTGGCACCTCCGATGGCCGTTTCATCGCGACCATGGGCACCCAGGTTGTTGAGCTGGGCCCGGTCAACGCGACCATCCACCAGGTCAACGAGCGCGTGCTGGCGGCCGATCTCGACGTGCTGACCGAGATCTACTACCAGACCCTGATCAAGTTGCTCGCCTGATGCTCGCGTGCCCGATCTGCAGTGAACCGCTGAACGCGGTGGACAACGGCGTGGTCTGCCCCGCCGGCCACCGCTTTGACCGCGCGCGCCAGGGTTACCTGAACCTGCTGCCGGTGCAGCACAAGAACAGCCGCGACCCTGGCGACAATCAGGCGATGGTCGAGGCCCGCCGCGACTTTTTGAACGCCGGGCATTACGCGCCGGTGGCCAAGCGCCTGGCGGAGCTGGCGGCGGGTTATGCGCCGGCGCGCTGGGTCGATATCGGTTGTGGCGAGGGTTACTACACCGCGCAGATCGCCGAGGCCTTGCCCGATGCTGACGGTTACGCACTGGACATCTCGAAGGAAGCGGTCAAACGCGCCTGCAAACGCAATCCGGCGCTGACGTGGTTGATTGCGAGCATGGCCCGGGTGCCACTGGCTTCCGGCAGCTGCCAGTTTCTGGCCAGCGTCTTCAGTCCGCTGGACTGGGAAGAAGCCAAGCGCCTGCTCAGTGTTGGCGGCGGTCTGATGAAAGTCGGCCCGACCAGCGGCCACCTGATGGAACTGCGCGAACGCCTGTACGACGAAGTGCGCGAATACACCGACGACAAGCACCTGGCCCTGGTGCCGGAAGGCATGGCGCTGGCGCACAGTGAAACCCTGGAATTCAAACTGACGCTGGACAAGCCCGAGGATCGCGCCAACCTGCTGGCGATGACACCCCACGGCTGGCGCGCCAGTGCCGAGCGCCGCGCGGCAGTGATCGAACAGCCCGAGCCGTTCGTGACCACTGTCTCGATGCGCTACGATTATTTCGTTCTTCAATAACTTTTGGTCTCGGGCAACGACCCGGGGCCGGCTAAATCCGCGAATGGATTTTTCAGACCCGCAGTGAGGACATCCATGCGCCAACCGGACATCGAGATTTACCTGAAAGACGCCGACGTCGACCACAAGGCCATTTCCGCCTGGCTGGGCGCCGCCCTCGGCCCGTGCAGCGACTGGGTACAGAAAGGCCAGACCTACAAGTGCAAGGCCGGCAACATCCCGGTGACCTGGCTGCCGAAAGCCGTGGGCAAGTGGAACAGCCTGTACCTGGAAAGCGACCAGACGCCGTGGGACGACGACATCGCCTGCGCCCGCGCAGCCTTTGCCGCGCTGAACGTTGAGGTGCGCTGCGCGCCAGGGACGTGGGTCGAGGAAGAAGGTGAGGAAACGGCGGATCGCTGGATTCGCATCAGCGCCGATGGTGAAGAAGAGATCACCTGGAAAACTGCATAAAAGCAGCTTCGAGCTTGATCGTTCCCACGTCGAGGCGTCGAACCGTCCGCGTGGGAATGCAGCCCGGGACGCTCCGCGTCCCAAAGCGGACGCAGAGCGTCCATTGAGGCATTCCCACGCAGAGCGTGGGAACGATCATTACAGACCTACAACGTCTTCAGCCTGCAACCCCTTCTGCCCTTCCACCACCGCGTATTCAACCTGCTGACCCTCGGTCAGCGAACGGTGGCCTTCGCCACGGATCGCGCGGTAGTGCACGAACACGTCCACCCCGTCTTCGCGCTGAATGAAGCCGTAGCCCTTGGCGTCGTTGAACCACTTCACGTTGCCGGTTTCACGTGTTGCCATCTGTTCATACTCCTTTTTTATTATTGAACAGGCTTTTCGCAGGAAAGCCTTTGAGGAACGTCAGCCTGCGTCCGACGTCCATAAAAGGGCCCCGGCGACAGATCGCCGAGTATATGACAGGCGGCAAAACTCTCAACAGGAGATTACTTCGCCGCTTTTTTGCCGATTTTCGCCCAATACGGCAAACTGTCGACCGCCCGAGCAAACGCTCGGTTTATCCACTCACGCAGAAGCCGTATGACCCGTTCCCCGTTCCGCCGTCTTGTGTTTGGCACCTTGCGCCGACTGTTGTATCTCTGGGTTCGCTCCGAGACGATCAACCAGTCGTCGTTCACCCTCAACCTCGACCGCAGTCGTCCGGTGTTCTACGTCCTGCAAAATCCATCGCTGACTGATCTGGCGGTGGTCGACACCGAGTGCACCAAGGCCGGCCTGCCGCGCCCGGTGCTGCCGGTGTCCGTGGGTTCGCTGATCGAACCGGCGGCGTTCTTCTACCTGACGCCGGACCCGGACTGGCTCGGCCGCCAGGACAAGCGCGGCGCACCGCCGACCCTGACCCGACTGGTCAGCGCCCTGAGCCAGAATGCTGCCGAAGACGCGCAGATCATTCCGGTCAGCGTGTTCTGGGGCCAGTCGCCGGACAGCGAGAACAGCCCGTGGAAATTGCTGTTCGCCGACAGCTGGGCCGTCACCGGGCGCCTGCGTCGCCTGCTGAGCATCATGATTCTGGGGCGCAAGACCCGCGTGCAATTCTCCGCACCGATCCACCTGCGCGAACTGATCGAACACAACAAGGGCCACGAGCGCACCGTGCGCATGGCCCAGCGGATCCTGCGGGTGCATTTCCGCAACCTCAAGGCTGCGGTGATCGGCCCGGACATTTCCCACCGCCGCAACCTGGTCAAAGGCCTGCTCAACCAGCCGCTGGTCAAGCAAGCGATCCTCGACGAAGCCGAGCGCGAAAACATCTCCCCGGAAAAAGCCAAGGCCCAGGCCCTGCGCTACGGCAACGAGATCGCCTCGGACTACACCTACACCGCGATCCGTTTTCTGGAAGTGGTGCTGAGCTGGTTCTGGAACAAGATCTACGACGGGATCAAGGTCAACCACATCGAAGGCGTGCAGAAGGTCGCCCAGGGTCACGAAGTGATCTACGTGCCGTGCCACCGCAGCCACATCGACTACCTGCTGCTGTCGTACTTGCTGTTCCGCAACGGCCTGACCCCGCCGCACATCGCCGCCGGGATCAACCTCAACATGCCGGTGATCGGCAGCCTGCTGCGTCGCGGCGGGGCGTTCTTCATGCGCCGCACGTTCAAGGGCAATCCGCTGTACACCTCGGTGTTCAACGAATACCTGCACACCCTGTTCACCAAAGGTTTCCCGGTCGAGTACTTCGTCGAAGGCGGTCGCTCGCGTACCGGGCGCATGCTGCAACCGAAAACCGGGATGCTGGCGATCACGATGCGCAGCTTCCTGCGTTCGTCGCGGATGCCGATCGTGTTCGTGCCGGTGTACATCGGTTACGAGCGCGTGCTCGAAGGCCGCACCTACCTCGGCGAGCTGCGTGGCGCGAGCAAGAAGAAAGAATCGATCTTCGACATCTTCAAAGTCATCGGCGCACTCAAGCAGCGTTTCGGCCAGGTGGCGGTGAACTTCGGCGAGCCGATCAAGCTCGCCGAATTCCTCGACAGCGAACAGCCGGACTGGCGCCAGCAGGAACTCGGCCCGCAGTACAAACCGGCCTGGCTCAACGAAACCACCAACCGCCTCGGCGAGAAAGTCGCGCAGCATCTCAACGAAGCCGCAGCGATCAACCCGGTCAACCTGGTAGCGCTGGCGCTGCTGTCGACCACCCGACTGGCGCTGGATGATCGGGCCATGGCGCGGGTGCTGGATCTGTATCTGGCATTGCTGCGCAAAGTCCCGTACTCGCCGCACACCACCTTGCCGGAAGGCGATGGCCGGGCGCTGATCGAGCACGTGAAGGACATGGATCTGCTGTCCGAGCAGAACGATGCGCTGGGCAAGATTCTGTATCTGGACGAGCAGAACGCCGTCCTGATGACCTACTACCGCAACAACGTGCTGCACATTTTCGCCCTGCCGGCGCTGCTGGCGAGTTTCTTCCAGAGTGCATCGCGCATGAGCCGCGAACAGATCCTGCGCTACACCCGCGCGCTGTATCCGTACCTACAATCGGAGCTGTTCATCCGCTGGACCCTGGACGAACTGGACGCGGTGATCGATCAGTGGCTGGACGCGTTCGTCGAACAAGGCCTGCTGCGTTTCGAGAAAGACGTGTACTTGCGCCCGGCGCCAAGCTCGCGGCATTTCGTGCTCCTGACCCTGCTGTCGAAGAGCATCGCCCAGACCCTGCAACGCTTCTACATGACCGTGTCGTTGCTGCTCAACGCAGGCCAGAACACCATCAGCGCCGAAGAGCTGGAAGACCTGTGCACAGTGATGGCCCAGCGCCTGTCGATCCTGCATGGCCTGAACGCGCCAGAGTTCTTCGACAAGAGCCTGTTCCGCCACTTCATCCAGACCATGCTCGACCTCGACGTGCTGCGTCGCGACGAAGCCGGCAAGTTGAGCTATCACGAACTGCTCGGCGAACTGGCCGAAGGTGCGGCCAAACGGGTGCTGCCGGCGGAGATTCGCTTGTCGATCCGTCAGGTCGCCCTGCATCGCAGCGAAGATGCGGCCGATCAGGTCGCCGCCCCTGTGCAAAGCAACTAAATTCCTACAGGCGCCAGGCTTCTTCTGGCGCCGTCGATACGGAGATCTCCGATGAAAAAACTTTCCCTGCTTGCCGCCGCCACGCTACTCAGCGCCTGCCAGTCGACCGCACCGGCCGGCAAAGTCAGCCTCGACGGCGAAGTGTTCTACCTGCAACGCATCGCCCTGCCGCCAAGTGCGACCTTGAGCGTGAGCCTGCAGGACGTTTCGCTGGCCGACGCTCCGGCCGTGGTACTCGACGAACAGAAAGGCCCGGTCAAAGGCCAGGTGCCGCTGCCGTTCCACTTGAGCTACGATCCGGCCCAGGTCAAACCCGGCCACCGCTATTCGGTCAGCGCGCGCATTGAAGTCAACGGCGAGCTGATGTTCATCACCACCGAAAACCATGCCGTGCAGCTTGATGGCAAGGATCCGCAGCCGCTGAAGATCCGCGTCGACGCCGCCCGCTAACTCTCTCCGAACAAGGAAGCCGCCATGCTCCGTCCTACCCTTCGCTTCGCCGGCCTGTGCGCGGGCCTGATGATCTCCGCCAACGCACTGGCCCTGTCCCTCAGCGACCTGTCGCAAGGCGACGCCACCGGCGGCCTCAAGGATGCCCTGACCCAGGGCGCGCAACTGGCCGTCAAACAACTCGGCACCCCGGGCGGCTTCAGCAACAACCCGGACGTAAAAATCGAACTGCCGGGCAAACTCGGCAAAGTCGCCGGCAAGATGAAAGCCTTCGGCATGGGCGCCCAGGTCGACGAACTGGAAACCGCCATGAACAAGGCTGCGGAAACCGCCGTCACCCAGGCCCAGCCGATCCTCGTCGACGCCGTGAAAAAAATGAGCGTGGAAGACGCCAAAGGCATCCTCAGCGGCGGCAACGACTCCGCCACCCAGTACCTGGACAAATCCAGCCGCGAACAGATCCGCACCAAATTCCTGCCGATCGTCAAACAGGCAACCGACAAAGTCGGCGTAGCCCAGAAATACAACGCCTTCGCCGGCCAGGCCGCGACCTTCGGCGTGGTGGACGCGAAGAGCGCCAACATCGAAAGCTACGTGACCGAACAAGCGCTCAACGGCCTGTTCGAAATGATCGGCAAACAGGAAGAAACCATCCGCAAGAACCCGGCCGCTGCGGCGACGAGTCTGGCGAAAAAAGTGTTCGGTACGCTCTAAGTCGACATGACACGGGAGTGAGCTGTCTCACTCCCGTTGTTCAATCCGCCACCAGCAGACACACGTAAAAAGTACACCCACTCGCGCCCCATTTTCTTCTTCTCGAATACCTGCAGCTCAACCAATCCGCTCAACGTCGACACCGCTGTGTTGTATGCACAGCCAAGGTGCTCCTTGACGTTCCCCGCCGTGAACTCCTTCGCCACCCCGCTTCTGGCCACCTGATAAATCGCTCGCTGCCGCTCTGTCAGCCGATCAAAAAAACCCGAACAGGTCAGCCAGTGCTCGAAGTCTTCGCTGTACGCCACACTCTTGCGATACACATCGGTAAACCCCTCCACCGCCCGCAGAATCACCGAACACTGAAACTCGATGAAGTACGTCAGATCGAGCTCATCGGCTTCGCTGTGCAAATACGACCGCCCGTACTTCACCGGCGCGTTGCGCAGTAAAAGACTGATCGCGATATAGCGGAAGGCCGAAAAATCATGCTTGAACATGAACCAGTAAAACAGCGCCCTGGCGACCCGCCCGTTGCCGTCGCGAAACGGATGTTCGTAACCCAGGGCAAAGTGCAGCGTGATCGCCTTGATCAGCGGATGCAGGTAGGATTTTTGCCGAGGTGAACCCTGTGGTTGATTGATCCACTGCGAGAGCAAATCCAGTCGCCTCACCAGTCCGGCCACAGGCGGTGGCGAGTGCACGGTATTCCCCTCGCCGTCCTGCACCACCACTTCATCGTTGGTCCTGAAAAGCCCGGGGTCATACTGCTCGTCATCAATACCCTCGACACCGACTCGATGGATTGACGCAATCAACTCCACGCTCAATGGCTCGTAACGTTTTTCCCAGGCGAAATTCATCATGCGGTAATTACCCATGACCATCCGCTCATCCGGCGTACGCGGCTGACGCCGTTGCTTGAGCATGTCCTTGGCAACACGGGTAGTGGTCGCGGCGCCCTCCAGCTGACTGCTGCTGATCGCCTCATCCTCGATCAGATCGTTAAGCAAATAACTGAAATGCGCCCGCTCGCCTATCTGGCTGGTCATGTACTCCAGCGACGCCGTCGTGGTTTGCCGATCAACCACTGAAAGGGCCTTCTGCGCGGTGGGCGTCGGCACAAACTTCCCCCACTGCGCCGGCTCCCCCAAAGGCAAAAGATGAATGTACTGAGCGACCCGCGCCTTCTTGACCAACGCCCAACACAAACGCGAATCCAGCCCGCTGGCCCAGCGATACCGCAAATCCTCAAAAGGCAGATACCGCCCCTGATCATCCAGCGGCTTGAGCAACGCAAGATAATCCGCCAGACGCTGCTTGTGAGGCGCGCGCATCAACAACTCAAAGACCGGATCGGCCCGACCCTTCAATACCGGCGGTTTCTTCATCAACGCTGACTCAAACAAGGCTGAAAAACAGCACTGAGTACAGCACCGCCAACACAGCGACTCAATATCGGAGCCGTCTGAAAAAAACGTAGGAGACGGCGCAAGGTCCTACAAAGCTGCTTGCTCTAAAAAGAAATAGGTCGGCCCACAGACCGCCATCGCTAGCAGGCTAGCTCCCACAGTTGAAACGTGCTCCCCAAAAATGTGGCATAGCCACCCCACTCAACACGATGAGCGTTAGCTCGAGTAACGCTTTTGACGTGCCGGCCCCTTCGGCCGGCTGAGTGGAGGGATTTATCCGGGGGTAGGCGCGCAGCGCCGTTCGACGAAGTCGAACACATCGAGAGGAGGTGCAGCGAAGCAAACCGGAGGCGATGCCCCCGGATGAATCCCGGAACGAAGGAACCCCGAGCCCCAGCGAGGGGCCGAACGCCGGGGCCCAGCGTTTTGGTTACTTTTGGGCGTCTGCAAAAGTGACCCGCCGTAAGGGCGGAACCATAAGAAGCCGTTACCGCTGCAACGGATATGTACCCAAAACACCCAGAGCCTGGCCGGCCCAAAGGCCGCCACGCTCACAAGGTTTCAGGACTCCTTACGCACCCGGAACCAAGCCGCATACAACGCCGGCAAAAACAAAAGCGTCAAAGCAGTAGCCACAATCAACCCCCCCATAATCGCCACCGCCATCGGCCCAAAAAACACACTGCGTGAAAGCGGAATCATCGCCAACACCGCCGCCAAAGCCGTCAACACAATCGGCCGGAACCGCCGCACGGTCGCCTCGATAATCGCCTGCCAGGGCCTGAGCCCCGCCGCGATATCCTGCTCGATCTGATCCACCAGAATCACCGAGTTACGCATGATCATCCCCGACAGCGCGATCGTGCCGAGCATCGCCACAAACCCGAACGGCTGACGGAACACCAGCAGAAACAGCGTCACCCCGATCAACCCCAAAGGCGCCGTCAGAAACACCATCGCCGTGCGCGAAAAACTGCGCAACTGCACCATCAGCAACGTCAGCACCACGACAATGAACATCGGCACCCCGGCGTTCACCGACTTTTGCCCACGCTCCGAATCCTCCACCGTACCGCCGACATCCAGCAGATAGCCGTCCGGCAATTCAGCACGAATCGGATCAAGCGTCGGCATGATCTGCTTCACCAGCGTCGCCGGTTGCTCCTTGCCGTAAATGTCCGCGCGCACGGTCACGTTCGGGAGGCGATTGCGGTGCCAGATGATGCCTTCCTCGAAGCCATATTCCAGCGTGGCAATCTGCGACAGCGCGACGCTGCGACCGTTGTCGGTCGGCACCGCCAGACTCGGCAGCAACGACAGTTCGGTGCGCTCGTGCACGGTGCCGCGCAGGAGGATTTCGATCAGTTCGTTATCCTCGCGGTACTGGCTGACGCTGGAACCGGTCAGCGAACTCTGGAGGAATTTCGCCAGATTCGCCGTGCTCACACCCAACGCTCGGGCGCGATCCTGATCGATGTTCAGGTACACAACCTTGCTCGGCTCTTCCCAGTCCAGATGCACGTTCACCACATGCGGGTTCTCGCGCACTTTGGCTGCGACTTTCCGGGCCAGTGCACGGACTTCCTCGATGTGCTCGCCGGTGACGCGGAACTGCACCGGGTAACCGACCGGCGGGCCGTTTTCCAGGCGCGTGACCCGCGAGCGCAGGGACGGGAACTGCTCGTTCAACGTGTCGATCAGCCACGTGCGCAGCGCTTCGCGCTCCTCGATGGTTTTCGCCAACACGACGAACTGGGCGAAGCTCGCCGCCGGCAGTTGTTGATCCAACGGCAGGTAGAAACGTGGCGAACCGGTGCCGACGTAAGCGACATAGTTGTCGATGCCGGCGTGATCCTTGAGCATCGCTTCCAGGCGTTTGACTTCGCCCGTGGTATTGGCCAGCGAGGCGCCTTCGGCAAGCTTCAGATCGACCATCAATTCCAGTCGCCCGGAGGCCGGGAAGAACTGCTGCGGCACAAACCGGAACAACGCCACCGACGCCACGAACAGCAGCACGGTGAGCACGATCACAGTTTTGCGCCGACGTACGCACCACTCCACCAGACGCCGCACACGTTGGTAGAACGGCGTGCCATAGGGATCGGTCTGGCCGTCAGCCGTACCGTGTTTGGCTGCATGAATTTTCGCCAGATCCGGCAGGAGCTTTTCCCCCAGATACGGCACGAACACCACGGCCGCCACCCACGATGCGAGCAAGGCGATGGTCACCACCTGGAAGATCGAGCGGGTGTATTCGCCGGTGCCGGACTGCGCCGTGGCAATCGGCAGAAAGCCTGCGGCGGTGATCAGCGTACCGGTGAGCATCGGGAACGCGGTGCTGGTCCAGGCATAACTGGCAGCCTTGATCCGGTCGAAACCCTGCTCCATTTTGATCGCCATCATTTCCACGGCGATGATCGCGTCGTCCACCAGCAAGCCCAGTGCCAGCACCAGCGCGCCGAGGGAAATCTTGTGTAGGCCAATGCCGAGGTAATACATGCAGGCGAAGGTCATCGCCAGCACCAGCGGAATGGTCAGCGCCACCACCATGCCGGTGCGTACGCCGAGGGAGAAGAAACTCACCAGCAGCACGATGGCCAGCGCTTCGACCAGCACCTGAACGAACTCGCCCACGCCGGTTTTTACTGCGGCCGGCTGGTCGGAGACCTTGCGCAACTGCATGCCGGCCGGCAGGTTTTTCTGGATCCGGGCGAATTCGATTTCCAGGGCCTTGCCCAGCACCAGAATGTCGCCGCCGTCCTTCATGGCCACCGCGAGACCGATGGCGTCTTCGCCCATGAAGCGCATGCGCGGAGCCGGAGGATCGTTGAAACCGCGCCGCACGTCAGCGACATCGGAGATGCGGAACGTACGATCACCGACCCGGATCGGGAAGTTCTTGATCTCGTCGACTGTCTGAAAATTCCCCGAGACCCGTAGCTGCAATCGCTCACTGCCGGTTTCGAAGAAGCCGGCGGTGGACACGGCGTTCTGTTCCTCCAACGCCTGCTGCACGGCTGCCAGCGGCAAGCCGAGGGTGGCGAGTTTGACGTTGGACAATTCGACCCAGATCTTCTCGTCCTGCAAACCGAGCAGGTCGACCTTGCCCACATCCTTGACCCGTTGCAGCTGGATCTGGATGCGGTCGGCGTAATCCTTGAGCACCGCGTAGTCGAAGCCGTCACCGGTCAGCGCATAGATATTGCCGAATGTGGTGCCGAACTCATCGTTGAAAAACGGTCCCTGAATCCCCGGCGGCAGGGTCTGGCGAATGTCGCTGACTTTCTTGCGCACCTGATACCAGAGATCCGGAATCTCCACCGAATGCATGGAGTCGCGGGCGATGAACGTGACCTGGGATTCACCGGGGCGCGAGAACGAAACAATCCGCTCGTACTCGCCGGTTTCCATCAGCTTCTTTTCAATGCGCTCGGTGATCTGACGCGAGACTTCCTGCGCCGTGGCGCCCGGCCAGCGGGTCTGGATGACCATCGCCTTGAAGGTGAACGGCGGGTCTTCACTCTGGCCGAGCTTGGTGTAGGACAAGGCGCCGACGATCGCCAGCAAAAGCATCAGGAACAGTACGATCTGGCGATTGCGCAGCGCCCAGGCGGAAAGATTGAAACCCATCGGGGATTACTCCTTGTCCGCCAGATTGACCACGCGGTTGGAGCGATCCACCGGACGCACCTGCTGCCCTTCCAGCAGCACGTGAACGCCGGCGGCGACCACCCAGTCGCTGGCGTTCAGGCCTTCGAGCACCGGCACGGTTTTCTCACCGAACGGGCCGGTGCGCACCGGGGTCTTTTTCAACGTGTTGTTGGCGCTGACGACCCAGACGTAAGTCGCGCCGTTTTCGGCCGTCAGCGCCGAGAGCGGCACCGACAGCGGGATGACATCTGCGGTCTGCACGAAGACCCGCGCGCTCTGGCCCAGTTCTGCCGGGACCTTGCCGGAGGTGAATGAAATGCGTGCGGCGAAGGTGCGGGATTTCGGATCGGCGGCCGGCGACAGCTCGCGGATCTGCCCGGCGAAGCGCTGGTTCTGTTGCGTCCACAGCTCCACCGAGACCGGCTGACCGACCTTGAAGCGGCCGAAACTCTGCTCCGGCAGGCTGATCAGCACTTCCCGCTCGCCATCAGTGGCGAGGGTGAAAACGGTTTGCCCGGCGGCGACCACTTGCCCGACTTCCACCGAACGCTTGGCCACCACGCCATCCTGGGGTGCACGCAGCACGGCGTAACTGGCCTGATTGGTCGAGACGTTGAATTCGGCTTTGATCTGTTTGAGGCGGGCTTCGCCGGAGCGGTAGAGGTTCTCGGCATTGTCGTAGGCCGAGCGGCTGACCATCTGCCGCTCCATCAGGGTCTTGTAGCGATCACGTTCGGCGCGCACCAGGTTCAGGTTGGCTTCGGCGGCCGCGACCTGGGCCCGGGTGGCTTCCAGTTGCAGGCGTACATCCTGCGGATCGAGTTCGGCGAGTGGTTGATCGGCTTTCACGCGCTGGCCTTCCTCGACCAGTCGTCGGCTGACTTTGCCGCCGATGCGGAACGCCAGATCGGGTTCGTAGCGGGCGCGAACCTCGCCCGGATAACTTTCCATCGCCTGCGCCGAAGGCTCTGGCTGCACCACCATGGCCGGTCGCACGCTGACTTGCGTCACCTCTTCCTTGCCACATGCCGACAATAAAAACGCCAGACTGACTGGCACCGCAAAGGACAACGCATGGCGGAACATGGTGAAGGACCTTTCGCTAAGGAGGCTTGGAATAATTATACTGGCCGGTATGTTATTAATAGCAAACTCACCAGTCCAGTATTAAAAGCGAAGAATGTCGAACAATCTTTCCACTCCAAACGGCCCGGGCCGACCGAAGGATCCGGCCAAACGCCAGGCGATTCTCGAGGCGGCGAAAATCCTGTTCCTGAGTCATGGCTATGCCAACACCAGCATGGACGCGGTGGCCGCCGAGGCCGGGGTGTCGAAGCTGACGGTCTACAGCCATTTCAACGACAAGGAGACGCTGTTCTCCGCCGCCGTGGTGGCCAAATGCGAGGAGCAATTGCCGCCGCTGTTCTTCGAATTGCCGGACGGCATCGCGGTGGAAAATGTGTTGCTGAACATTGCGCGAGGGTTTCACCACCTGATCAACAGCGATGAATCGGTGAACCTGCATCGTTTGATCATGGCGCTGGGCAGTCAGGATCCGAAGCTGTCGCTGATCTTCTTCGAGGCCGGCCCGCAGCGCATGGTGCAGGGGATGGAACGGTTGCTGCGGCGGATTCACGAAACCGGCGTGCTGAGCATCGATAACCCGCACAACGCCGCCGAGCACTTCTTTTGCCTGATCAAGGGCGCGGGGAATTTCCGCCTGTTGTACGGCTGCGGTGAGCCGCTGACCGACGAGGCAGCGGAAAGTCATGTGCAGGAAGTGGTCGGGCTGTTCATGCGGGCCTTTCGACCCTGAAAACAAAAATCCCACGCCATGCGTGGGATTTTCTTATGCGACGGCTCAGGCCTTGAGCGCTTTCTTCGGGTAGATGTCATAACGGCTGGATTTGCCATCCAGCGCATGACTCGGTTTCGGCCCTTCGATGCACGGCGCCTTGCGCGGGCGCTTGACCACCACCCGGTGCGTGGCCAGTGCCAACGCCGCTTCCAGCAACGCCGGTGCATCCGGATCATCGCCTACCAGCGGGCGGAACAGGCGCATCTCCTTCTTCACCAGCGCGGTTTTCTCACGATGCGGGAACATCGGATCGAGGTAGATCACCTGCGGCGGCTCGCCCTCCCAGTTGCGCATCACGTCGATGGAGTTGCCCTTGAGCAGCTTCATCCGCGCCACGATCGGCGCCACATCGAAGTCTTCCGCCGCACGGGCCAGACCATCCTCCAGCAAGGCGCCGATCAATGGCTGGCGCTCGATCAGGCTCATCTCGCAGCCGAGACTGGCCAGCACGAACGCATCTTTCCCGAGCCCCGCCGTCGCATCCAGCACCCGAGGACGCACGCCCTGGGCGATGCCGACCGCCTTGGCGATCATCTGCCCGCTGCCGCCGCCGTACAACCGGCGATGGGCCGCGCCACCTTCGACGAAGTCGACCCGCACCGGCCCCGGCGCATCCGGCCCCAGCTGTTGCAGCTGCAAACCCTGCTCGCCGACCTGCAGGGCAAACTCGCCGTCAGCCACCTGCAACGGCAGGTTCAGGCGCTGCGCCCACTGCTCGGCCTGCGCTTCGAACGTCGGGCCGAGGGCCTCGACATGGATGCGGCAGGCCGCGGGTTGCTCAATCATGGAAAACACGCTCAAAAAAGTTAAGGATCGGCAAAATCCGCCGATAACCCAATCAACGCGCATTTTGCCAGAGCTGAGCGTCAACCGAAAAAAATGTCAGGCATTCTTCCCACATCGATTGGCTACATTTCGCCCACAGGCGACTTCAGCCGTCATAACACTCAAGCATTGGGCGGCGTCAGCCACCTGTGGCAGGATTTCTTTGCCCAGGCACTGGCCGAACAATCGAGTGATGTGGTGCCGGCCTGCGGCACTTTCCCGCCGGTTGATCTGCAAAGCCCTGAAGAACCGACCGTCGGCAGCGAACTGCACGCGCACATCATCAGCCAGCGTGAATGCGATGTGGTGGAAACCGAGGTGCGTCCGCCGGAGCCGCTGTTCCTGCCGATCGCCGAAATCGACATGACACTGGCCGAGCCGTACCCTCCGTTCCCGGCAGAAGAAATCAAGACTCAGCAAAAGCAGCAGGATTTCGACAGCAGCTGGGTTCGTCCTGTCGTGATCAACAACGGACAGCCGATTCCGGAACCGGGCCCTGCCCCGCAGAAAAAACCGCTGTACCTGCCGATTGCCGAGTTCGACCTGGACCTGCTGCAGCCTTACCCGCCATTCCCGCCGGAAGAAATCGTCGAGCAGCAGAAAGCCCTGGACTTCGATAACGGCTGGGTGCGCCCAATCGTTCAGCAGAACCTGCGCATCGCCGCCTGATCCCTCAGCGACACACGCTCCAGCGCCCGACATCGACATGAAAGTGATTGCGATGGGCTGTGTTGTAGTCCGGACTCAACACCACACTGAACGCCTCGCAGGCGCCATCGCGCACCTGACGTAGAAACTGCGCGTCCTGATTTTGCTTCGGCCAGTCCTTGAGCACGCTGATCGCACGACCATCCGCCAGGCGGAAGCCGGCGATGTCCAGCGCATCGGCACTGGCATGGCGGCTGAGCGCGCCGCTCTCACGGTTGTAGACGTTTCGGCAGGCGAAGCTGCCGAGGTGATCGACCCGCGCCACTGACTGTCCGTAGGCCTGCTGCGCCGCCGGTTGCAGCGTGTGGTGCTCGAACATCGCAAACGCCACGGCCAACGGGCAACTGGCGAGAAAGCTGCTGCTGAGCCCCACCCCGCCACCCTGCACGCGCAAGGCGCCGATCAACGGGCATTTGGCATCGGGGCTGTCGGCCTGTGGCGAAACCCGCAGGCCGGAGCTGCCCAATGCCTGCTCGCACAAGGCCGGATCGCTGCGCAGGCGCATCAACTTGTAGCCCGTGAGCCAGTTGGGCGTCGCCTGCACGTCCAGCGGTGCCCACGGGTTCCACTGCGGCGGCACATCGAGCCAACCGCGCCAGACGCCGATCAGCCCGCCACCGATGATCAGCAGTCCTGCCAACAGCAGCCAGCGCCCCATGCTCATCCCTTGAAGAATTGATTGGCCTTGGCGTACGGCATCGAGCGGGAGGTAAAGGTGAACGTGCCGGATTGCTGGATCTCTTCAGCCGCGCGGAAAAACTCGCCGAACGCCGCCAGTGCCAGCGCCGAACCGGTGCTGATCCGCTTCACGCCCATTTCTTCGAGCTGCTGCACGGTCAGTTTCAAGCCGCCGGACATCAACACATTGACCGGTTTCGGCGCCACCGCGCGCACCACCGCCAGAACTTCTTCGGCGGTGCGCAGGCCCGGCGCGTACAGCACGTCGGCGCCGGCTTCGGCAAAGGCCTGCAAACGGCGGATGGTGTCGTTGAGATCGGGATTGCCGTGCAGATAGTTTTCCGCACGGGCGGTCAGGGTGAAGGGAAACGGCAAGGTGCGCACCGCAGCGACGGCGGCTTCGATCCGCGCCACGGCGTGTTCGAAGCAGTAGATCGGCGAGTCTTCCCGGCCGGTGGCATCTTCGATCGAGCCACCCACGGCGCCCGCCTCGGCGGCGCGGATCAGACTTTGTGCCGATTCGGCCGGAGCGTCGGCGAAGCCGTTTTCCAGATCCACCGCCACCGGCAGATCGGTGGCCGCGACAATCGCCCGGACATTGGCCAGCGTATCGTCGAGACTCAGGCCGCCATCGGGCTTGCCCTGAGAGAACGCATAACCGGCGCTGGTGGTCGCCAGCGCCTGATAGCCGAGACTGGCGAGCATCTTCGCGGAGCCGGCATCCCATGGATTGGGAATAACGAAAATCCCGGGGCGTTCGTGCAGCGCTTTGAAAGTTTCGGCTTTACGGGCTTGGGCGTCCATCGGCAGGCTCCTGGGCAGGAAAAGAATCCGCCTCAGAGCAGACCAAGTTGCTCGGCGGCGGGTTCTCTGTATAGCTCAGGCAAAGGTCGCAGGCCAGGCAAACGTTGCATCAGTTGTGCGTGAAAACGTTGCGCCAGCTTCGCCGCGAGGAGGTTGTCGGCGGTGTGCAGGAAGATGTACGGCGTGCGGCCCTCTTCGATCCACTCGGCGATCTTCGCCACCCACGGCACCAGGAACGGATCGTTGGCCTCAAGCTCCGGATGGCCGATGAAGCGCACCTGCGGGAATTGCGTGAACGCTGCCGGACGCGTCGGTACGCGGGGCTTTTTCGATTGTGCGTGGATCACCGACGATTCGGTGGACAGACAACTGAACAGCGCGCGCGGATCGAGACAGATGCGCTCAACGCCGCGATCCAGCAACAGCCGGTTGAGCAGTCGCTCACTCTCACCCTTGGCGAAAAACTGTTCGTGGCGCACTTCCACCGCCAGCGGACAATCCAGCGCATCGATGAATGCGGCGAGTTCCGGCAAGCGGTGCGGCGTGAAGCTTTTCGACAGTTGCAGCCACATTGGCGAGACGCGCTCACCGAGCGGCTTGAGTAACTGGAGGAAAGTTTCGGCGGCAGTCAGCTGATCGCGCAAGTCGCCGCTGTGGCTGATGTCACCGGGAAACTTGGCGGTGAAGCGAAAGTGCTCCGGCATCACCTCGGCCCAGCGCTGCACGGTGGCGGGCGACGGGCTGGCGTAGAAGGTCGTGTTGCCTTCAACAGCGTTGAATACTTGTGAATAAAGTCCGAGGAAATCAGAGGTCTTGGCGTCTACCGGATACAGATACTCGCGCCAGGCGTTTTCGCTCCAGGACGGGCAACCGAGGTAGTAAGGCAAATCCATCAGATGTACAGATCGAGGCCCAGCACGTCTGCATCCCAATCGACAAAACCGGCGGTGCTCAGGTAGCTGGCCAGGGCCATGGCCACGCTTTTTTTCATCGCGCGGTGATAAATCATGTCTTGTTGGCGGGCGGGCAGATTGCTCAGGCGTTGCGCGGTGGCTTTGGCGGCACGGGCAGCCAATTGCTCTTCGGTCGGGAATTCCAGCTCGCCGTCGATATCGTCGACGGACTCATCCAGCGCCGGATTGCCTTTGCGAGGCTTGCGCTTGATGGGGTAGGAATGAGTGGAAACGCCGTCTATACGCATAAAGTCATGCTCGGTATCGATGATGGCAATTTAGCGGCACCTGACCGACTTAGCAAATCGCCGAGTGATAACTAGAACACATAAAAGACAAAAGGTTTAAAGCGAGGGGTTAGAAACGGACGATTGGCTTTGTTGAGGCAATCACTGAACTTGTGGGAGCGAGCTTGCTCGCGAAAACATGGATATGGTCACCATTGATGGTGACTGACCCACCGCATTCGCGAGCAAGCTCGCTCCCACAGGATCTCACATGGATCAGCGGGCTTTCGGGGTGGCGACTTTGTCGCGCAGATAAACCGGCTGGGCGTCGTCTGCCGGAATCGCCTCACCGCGTTCCCAGGCAAATCGCGCCAAGGTCAGCAAGTCTTCGGCATGGGGCAGCATGCCGGCATCGGAACCGCTCAGGTTTACAGCGATGCGTTCGCCATAACCCCAGCCAGTGCCAGCACCGAACCAGTCACCCGAAGCATCGTCCGGCAATGCGGCGACTTCCGGCGGCAGCACCGCCTCGGCGCCGACCAGACTCATCTCCCCGGCCGTCTCGCGGTAGCAGCCCCAATACACCTCATCCATCCGCGCATCGATGGCAGCCGCGACCTGGCTCACGCCATGCTCGCGATAAGCCCGTTGCGCCAGCACGGCCAGGTTCGACACCGGCAACACCGGGCGATCCAGTGCAAAGGCCAGGCCCTGCACCACTCCGATGGCAATCCGCACGCCGGTGAAAGCGCCCGGGCCACGGCCGAAAGCGATGGCGTCCACCGCTTGCAGGGTGGTGCCGGCGTCGGCCAGCAGTTGCTGGATCATCGGCAGCAGTTTCTGCGCATGCAGGCGCGGGATCACCTCGTAATGGCTCGTGACCTTGCCGTCATGCAGCAAGGCAACGGAGCAAGCTTCAGTCGCGGTGTCCAGGGCCAGCAAGGTGCTCATCGATGTGTCCGTAAATCAGGTGGGGAAAAAGTGCGCCAGTATAAACAACTACGGCCCGCAAGCGGGCCGTGGATGATGCAGCGGATCAGGTTTTTCAGCTCAGCGCTTCAAGCACCTTGGCGGTGATCGCTTCAACCGAACCGACGCCAGGGATATGGCTGTACTTCGGCTTGCCACCGTTTTTTGCGGACAGGTTCTGGTAGAACTCCACCAGCGGCTTGGTCTGCGAATGGTAGACCGACAGGCGATGACGCACGGTTTCTTCGGTGTCGTCCTTGCGCTGTACCAGCTCTTCGCCGGTGATGTCGTCTTTGCCGGCCAGTTTCGGCGGGTTGTAGACGATGTGGTAAACGCGGCCGCTGGCCTCGTGAACGCGACGACCGGCGATACGCTGAACGATTTCTTCGTCTTCAACGGCGATTTCGACCACGGCGTCCAGCTCGACACCGGCAGTCACCAGCGCTTCAGCCTGAGGAATGGTGCGCGGGAAGCCATCGAACAGGAAACCGTTGGCGCAGTCAGCCTGAGCGATACGGTCCTTGACCAGCGCGATGATCAGGTCATCCGACACCAGGCCGCCGGCATCCATGATGCTCTTGGCCTTGATGCCCAGCTCGGTGCCGGCCTTGACCGCAGCACGCAGCATGTCGCCGGTGGAGATTTGCGGAATGCCGAATTTCTCGGTGATGAACTTAGCCTGAGTACCTTTACCGGCCCCGGGAGCTCCCAGCAGAATGACGCGCATCGATGTGCTCCTCAATTTTTTATATAAAAAACAACGGATTCGCCTCGTGGGGCCAATCTCATAAAACGGGTCGTGGCCGCCCAAACGGCCAAAGGCTGATCAAGATACACAGCAGGCTGCGCCCACACAAGACGCCAAAAGTCGGAGAAACCGGCGCCCGCCGCGACCTTGCGACGCGGTTCCCCAAGTCGCAACCCCATCATTAACTGTCGCCTGACCGCATTTTTCCCACGGCCAATAAACGGCACCCGAGGTTCGCCCGGGGTGCCCCGCCCCACGCAGAAAACCTTAGCCGGTATTTCGCAAACCGGCGGCAATCCCCGCCACAGACACCAGCAACGCCTGTTCCACCGGGCTGCCCTGCTCGACATTCTGCTGCCGTGAACGCGCCAGCAACTCGGCCTGCAATAGATGCAGCGGGTCGAGGTAGGTGTTGCGCAGGCGGATGAATTCCAGGGTGTCTGGGCTATGTGCCAGTAGCTGCGACTGACCGGTCAGGCCGAGGACAACGGAACAGGCCTGCGACAATAGGTCGCGTAAGTGCGCACCCAACGGCAGCAACTCCGGCTCCACCAGACGCTCGTCGTAGGACTGCGCGATATCGGCGTCGGCCTTGGCCAGCACCATCTCCAGCATGTCGATGCGCGTGCGGAAGAACGGCCACTGCTCGCGCATCTGCCCGAGCAATTCGCCTTCGCCGCGTTCCAGCGCTTTGCTCAACGCGGTTTCCCAGCCGAGCCAGGCCGGCAGCATCAGGCGAGTCTGGGTCCAGCCGAAGATCCACGGAATTGCCCGCAGGCTCTCGATGCCCCCCGCACGGCGCTTGGCCGGACGGCTGCCCAATGGCAAGCGGCCCAACTCCTGCTCCGGCGTCGACTGGCGGAAATACTCGACGAACTGCGGATTTTCCCGCACCACCGCACGGTAAGCGGCGACACCGTCGGCGGCCAGTTCATCCATCAGATGCCGCCATTCAGGCGTCGGTGGCGGCGGTGGCAACAGGGTCGCTTCGAGCACGGCAGCCAGATACAGATTGAGGTTTTGTTCAGCGATGTCCGGCAGGCCGAATTTGAATCGAATCATTTCCCCCTGCTCGGTGGTGCGGAAACGTCCGGCCACCGACCCCGGCGGCTGCGACAGAATCGCCGCGTGCGCCGGGCCGCCGCCACGGCCCACGGTGCCACCGCGACCGTGGAACAGCAGCAGTTCGACTTGCTGCTCGCGGCAGATTTCCACCAGCCGTTCCTGCGCCCGGTATTGCGCCCAGGCCGCCGCCGTGGTGCCGGCGTCCTTGGCCGAGTCGGAATAGCCGATCATCACTTCCTGCGGGCCTTGCAGCCGCGCGCGGTAACCCGGCAGCAGCAACAGACGTTCGATCACAGGTCCTGCGTTGTCGAGGTCGGCGAGGGTTTCGAACAGCGGCACCACGCGCATCGGCCGCAGTACGCCGGATTCCTTGAGCAGCAACTGCACCGCGAGCACATCGGAAGCGGCACCGGCCATGGAGATCACGTAGGAGCCCAGCGAAGCGCCCGGCGCGGCGGCGATTTCCTTGCAGGTGGCGAGCACTTCGGCGGTATCGGCCGAGGGTTTGAAATGCGCCGGCAGCAACGGCCGACGGTTTTGCAGTTCGCGAGTCAGGAAGCTGATGCGCTGTTCTTCGTCCCATTCCTCGTATTTGCCGAGGCCGAGGTAATCGGTGATTTCGGTCATGGCCGCGCTGTGGCGGGACGAATCCTGACGCACATCGAGGCGCACCAGGAACAGGCCGAAAGTCACGGCCCGACGCAGGCAATCGAGCAACGGCCCGTCGGCGATCACGCCCATCCCGCATTCGTGCAGCGAGTTGAAACACAGCTCCAGCGGATCGAGCAGGTCGCGATTGTTGTGCAGCACATCCGCCGGGGCCGGCGTAGTAGCGGTCAGCGACGCATGGGCCCAGTTACGCGTGGCGCGCAGCCGTTCGCGCAATTGCTTGAGCACCGCACGATACGGCTCGGCACTGTCGCCGGCCCGAGCCTTGAGCGCTTCGCTGGCCTGCTGCATCGACAGTTCGGCCGCCAGGTGATCGACGTCACGCAGGTACAGATCCGCCGCCATCCAGCGCGCCAGCAAGAGCACTTCGCGGGTCACGGCAGCTGTCACATTCGGGTTGCCGTCACGGTCGCCGCCCATCCACGAAGCGAAGCGGATCGGCGCAGCTTCCAGTGGCAAGCGCAAACCGGTGGCCGCAAACAGCGCCTGATCGGCCTTGCGCATATGATTGGGAATCGCCTGCCACAGCGAGTGTTCGATCACCGCAAAACCCCACTTGGCTTCGTCCACCGGAGTCGGCCGGGTGCGGCGGATTTCTTCGGTGTGCCAGGCTTCGACGATCAAACGTTGCAGGGTGTTGTGGATCTGCTCGCGCTCGGCCGTGGTCAGGTCGCGATGATCCTGAGCCGCCAGTTGCGCGGCAATCGCGTCGTACTTCTGGATCAGCGTGCGGCGGGCCACTTCGGTCGGGTGCGCGGTCAGCACCAGTTCGATTTCCAGCCGCGCCAGTTGCCGGGCCAGGGATTCGGCGCTGTGCCCTTCGTTGCGCAGGCGGGCGAGCAGTTCCGGCAGCACGCGGGATTCGAACGGCGCGGCCTGGGTCTCTTCCCGGCGGTGGATGAGCTGGTACTGCTCGGCGATGTTCGCCAGATTGAGAAACTGGTTGAAGGCCCGCGCCACCGGCAGCAGTTCGTCTTCGCTCAATTGATTGAGGCTGGCGCTGAGTTCGGCGTCCATCGAGCCGCGCCGGTCGGCCTTGGCGCCCTTGCGGATCTGCTCGATCTTATCGAGAAACGCCTCACCGTACTGGTCACGGATGGTGTTGCCCAGCAGCTCACCGAGCAGGTGAACGTCTTCGCGCAAGCGTGCATCAATATCGGTCATCAGCATCTCTCCAGCAGTAATCGGTGACGGATCGCAAGTGAGTGGATGAACAGAGAGTGCCGCTCCGGGACGCTTCTTACAAGCAGACGACGAAGGGACTTTAAACCTTGAGGGTTGAAGCTAGTCTCAACAGTAAGCCGCACAACAGCTTGCCGCCGGCTGACGCCGGACACTCACCAAGACCTGCCATGAGCAGGTGCGACATGAGGTTTTTATGAAAATCCGTGAACTCGCCCAGCATTGGGAAGAAACCGCCAAGGGTCGCCTGACCGATACCGGCTACACGATTCATCTGGATGTGGAAGCTGCCGCACGGCTGGCGGCGATCGCCGAGATGTACCCCAAACGTCACGCCGAAGAATTGCTCGGTGAGTTGATCGGCGCCGCCCTCGAAGAGTTCGAAGCGAGCCTGCCGTATGTGAAAGGTTCGACCGTGGTCGCCACCGACGAGGAAGGCGATCCGCTGTATGAAGATGTCGGCCCGACGCCACGTTTTCTCGCGTTGTCGCGGCGTCATCTGCACGACTTGTCGGCGGCTGCCGGCAAGCAGAAACACTGATCCCTGCCCCTTCAAAACGGTGGGAATGGTTTGCCCTCGATGGCGTCAGTTCAGCCGCAGACGGGTTGAATTTGATGGCCTCATCGCTGGCAAGCCAGCTCCCACAGGGACTGTATTTTCCCTCCGCTTTTACGCCATTTTTCGCCCGCGCGTACCACTCTCCCCCGTCAAAGTTCCCGGTTTAGAGCCTTGTCCACTTGGTCAGAATATTTTTTGGCGATGAGCCATCTTTTCTGAACTTTTGAAAATTGCCTTCGGTCGGAACAGGTAACCACGCCTGGAACGAGCGTTTCAAAACGCACTTGCACATGACGGTTGCGGCTCCGCTACCAGGATGGATTTCGAAGCTTTCAAGGAGTTAACCAATGGAGTTGAAGACCATGAAGACCCAAACCTCGTTTTCCCACCTGCGCGGTCTGAAACTGGCCGCTCTCGCCATCGGCACCAGCTTCGTGCTGGCCGGTTGCGCCGGCAATCCACCGACCGAGCAGTACGCCGTGACTCAATCGGCGGTCAACAGCGCGGTCAGCGCCGGCGGTACCGAATTCGCCGCCGTCGAGATGAAGCAAGCGCAGGACAAACTCAAACAAGCCGAAATCGCCATGCACGACAAGAAGTATGACGAGGCTCGCACATTGTCCGAACAGGCCGAGTGGGACGCACGCGTCGCTGAACGCAAGGCTCAGGCGATGAAAGCCGAACAAGCTGTGAAGGATTCCCAGAAAGGTGTTCAGGAACTGCGTCAGGAAAGTCAGCGCACCGTGCAGTAAGCGCGCATCCCGACCGCAAGGCTGAAACTCTTATCGATAGAAAGGACGAACGATTATGCGTAAACAACTGATGATCCCCGCTCTCCTGGCCGCAAGCGTTGCCCTGGCTGCCTGCTCGACGCCGCCGAACCCGAACCTGGAACAGGCACGCACCAACTACGCTGGCCTGCAGGCCAACCCGCAAGCCAGCAAAGTCGCGGCGCTGGAAACCAAGGATGCCAGTGATTACCTGGACAAGGCCGACAAGGCTTATCTGGACAAGGAAGACCAGCACAAGGTCGACCAACTGGCCTATCTGACCAACCAGCGCGTGGAAGTGGCTAAGCAGACTATTGCCTTACGTACCGCTGAAGCCAATCTGAAGAACGCTGCCGCCCAACGTGCCCAGGCCCGTCTGGATGCTCGCGATCAGCAGATCAAGCAGCTGCAGGACAGCCTCAACGCCAAGCAGACCGATCGCGGTACTTTGGTGACCTTCGGTGACGTGCTGTTCGCCACCAACAAGGCCGACCTGAAATCCAGCGGTCTGGTGAACATCAACAAACTGGCGCAGTTCCTCCAGGAAAACCCTGATCGCAAAGTGATCGTCGAGGGCTACACCGACAGCACCGGCACCGCGAACTACAACCAGTCGCTGTCCGAGCGTCGCGCGACTTCGGTGCAGGTTGCACTGATCAAGATGGGCGTCGATCCGTCGCGCATCGTTGCCCAGGGTTACGGCAAGGAATACCCGGTAGCGGATAACACTTCCGTCTCGGGCCGTGCCATGAACCGTCGGGTGGAAGTGACCATTTCCAACGACAACCAGCCAGTGGTACCGCGTTCGGCCGTGAGCTCGACCACGCACTGATTTGCTGAGCGGTAAATGAAAAGCCCCGCCTGAGTGATCAGGCGGGGCTTTTTTTGTCTGACGCAGATTTACTCTTCGAGCTTCTGCGGCGTCTCCTGGCCCATGCAGCGCACGGCCTTTTTCTGGCTGTTGACCAGCACCCCGGTCAGGCCTTTCTGTTCGGTGTCGAACAGCACCAGCACGCCATCGATGCACTGCGCCACTTGCGGCGCCGGGGTCAGGGAGACTTTGTAGTCTTCGCCGGGAATGGTCTTGAGCATGGTGAATTCGTTGAGCAGCAACGCATCCTCGGGTTTGGCGAAGTGCAGGTAGCCGTAGTACCACAGGGCGCCGACGGTGCCGAGGATGCTGCATATGCCGGTGATGATCAGCGGGATGGCGTTACGTTCTTCACTCATTGCGGACTCTCTGGTGGTTCGTCTTCAGAATTCGGGGGTGTCGGATAATTCGGGATCTCGCCGAGGCGGCGCAGGCCGTTGAAGTGTTCGGGATCGTCAAGGTAGCGCAGCATCACCTGACGCCAGACCGGATCGCCGAAGGTCTGCACATGGCCGCCGCGAGTCAGTTGCAGCACGCGCGGTGGCGGCGCAGCTTGATACAGACGGATGCCGTTGGAAAGGGGCACCAGAGGATCGTCAAGGCTGTGGAAGATCAGTTTCGGCACGCCGTTGAGCTGCGGCATCGCGTTGATCGCACTGTCGCCATCCGGCACCAGCCACGACAGCGGCACCTGAAACGGCCAGGTCAGCCACGAAGTGCTGAGGGCGTATTGGCCGACGCTGCGGTAACTGGCAGGCACACCGTCGAGCACCAGGGCCTTGAGCTGTTTTTGTCTTTCCGGATGTTGCACCAGCCAATGCACGGCCATTGCACCACCCAAGCTCTGGCCGAGCAGGATCAGCGGTTTGCCTTTGACCTCAGGCGCCTTGTCCAGCCAGGCGAAGGCGGCATCGATGTCCTGATAGATCGCCGGCAGGCTCGGTTCGCCCTCGGACAAGCCGTAACCGCGATAGTCCACCAGCAGCACTTGATAGCCGTTTTTCGGCAGCCACCAGCTTCCGCCCAGGTGCATCGGCAGATTGCCGCCGTTGCCGTGCAGATGCAGCACCGTGCCCTTGACCTCGACCCCGGGCTTGGCCGGCAGCCACCAGGCATTCAGCTTGAGACCGTCGGCGGTGGTCAGGGTGACGGTGCGGTATTCGAGTTTGGCCTTTTCCGGGGTGAAGATCTGACCGGGCTCGGGATAGAACAGCAACGAGCTGCAACCGCCGAGGGTCAGGAGCAGGCAAAGGATGCCGAGGATTCTCATCCGGTGAAACCCCGCAAAATTTTGAGTTGGAATTAGATCGTTCCCACGTCGAGGCGTCGAACCGTCCGCGTGGGAATGCCGCCATGGACGCTCCGCGTCCACTGTGACGCGGAGCGTCACGGGATGCATTCCCACGCAGAGCGTGGGAACGATCAACGTGGGAACGATCAATCGGTGTTGTTACAGGATGTTGGAGTAATCCGCCTCGATCCGGTCCAGGCTCAAGTGATTGAGGAAGTTGGAGAAGCACATCCACGCCGACAACGCGTTCATGTCGCGGAACTGGTCCGGCAGGTACTTCGGCGGCACCACCAGGCCCTCGTCCACCAACTGACGCAGGGTTCGCATGTCCTCCAGCGTGGTCTTGCCGCAGAACAACAGCGGGATCTGCTCGAGCTTGCCCTTGCGCACGGCCAACTGAATGTAGTTGTAAACCATGATGAAGCCCTTGAGGTAGGACAAGTCTTTGGTGAATGGCAGACCGGTCGGCGTCGATCCACGGAAAACCCGACTGGCGTTGCCGTAGCTTTCCGCCATCTCGAAACCCTGCTCGCGGAAGAACTCGAAGATCTGCAGGAAGTCCGCGCCCTCCTCGACCATATGAATGGCGCGGGTGCGGTTAGTCAGTTTGCGCAATCGGCTCGGGTAGGAGGCGAAGGTGATGATTTCCATCAGGATCGCCAGACCTTCCTGCGTCACCGTCGACGAGGGCGGGCCCTTGGACAGGAAGGTGCAGATCGGCTGGTTCAAACCGTTGAGCGTGGTGCCGACATGCACCAGGCCTTCGTGGACTTCCAACGCGCGCACGTCGCGGTCGTTGAACATCGCGTCAGTGCGGATCTTGATGTAGTCGGCGCCCGCCGCCGCGTCGGCGACGATCCCGTCGGACTCGAACACGCGGATGGTTTCCTCGGCCTCGCCGAACACCTTGTTCAGCCGGGTTTGCAGCAGGTGCACGGCGTCCTTGGCGGTGAGGATCTTCGGTTCGTCCTTCAGGTCGCCACGACCGTCGATGTTGTTCAGGTAGTCGGACATCATCAGGCCGAGGTCGGCCAGGGTCGGGTCACCGGCGTGGAACGCATCGGACGCGGCGCCGTACAGTTCCTGGGAAATCAGGCCGAAATCCTCGGTGCCGCGCGCTTCGAGCATGCGCACCACCATCCGGTATTCCTTGCACATGCGACGCATGATCTGGCCGACCGGGTTGAACTGGCCGAGCTGACGGGTGATGTCGCGCTCGATGTTCTGGAACTCCAGTTTGACCTTGCTCGAATCGAAGGACAGCGGCCGGTTGAGGTAGTAGTCGCGATCCACCGCCGGCAATTCCTTGCCCTTGGCCTTGAGGAAACCCTTGCGGATGTTCTCGTCCCACTTGACCGCGTCGAGCACGCGGATCGGCGTCTGCGCCAGCACTATGCGATCGGACAGAATGCGTATCGTCTGCTGGTAATCGTCCACCCGAAACTCCTGTAGAAAACGTGACGAACTGAATTATTTGGCTTTGGCCTGATGCTGATAGCGCGCCGCTTCGACGAAAACGTCGGAATTGGCCGGGTCGTCGAGGTAAGCAAAGACCTTTTCAAGCGGGCTGTCGACCTGCACGCCCTCGCCGTCATCGGTCTGGAAGCCCTGGCCGTCGAGGGTCTTCTGGGCGATGGCCTGGTTGATCTGTTCGAGGTCGAGGTTGTAGATCACCAGTTCGCGCTTGTCGGTGATCTCGAAGCCGGCGATGGTGAAGTGCCCGCCGTATTGCGCCGGCACCTTCGCCGACAGATACCAGCGGTTGCCGTGGCGCGACACCGTGAACGGATAGGCTTCACGCTCGCGGGGTTTGGCTTTGAAGTACGCAACCGCCTGATAGCGATCGTTGCCCAGGCGCGTCAGCTCCAGATTCATCGGCTCGCCCCAGGCATTGGTGCTCGACCATTGGCCGAGCAGGCCCTTGGGTGCCGGTTCACTGGCGGGCAGCGGCTCCTTGAAGGTCACCAGACATCCGCTGAGCAGCAGGAACGACAAGGCGATCAGCACGCCACGCCAGGCTTTCATTCGACACTCCCTTGAACACCCGTTTCTTCTGATCGTTCCTACGCTCCGCGTGGGAATGCATACAGTGACGCTCTGCGTCACAGTGGACGCGGAGCGTCCATGGCGGCATTCCCACGCAGAGCGTGGGAACGATCAGGGTCGAGAATTACACCGACGCGAGTACCAGGTGCATATAGCGCGTCAGAATGCCGAGCATGTCCTCTTCAGCCAAAGGCTCGGCGTCGTTGAGCAGGCCCTGATATTCCATCCGTCCGATAATCGCCGTCAACACCTTGGCATCCTGCTGCGGCTCGCGCGAGCCCAATACCTGGAACAACTGGCAGGTGCCCTGCAACAGAATCTGCTGATGGGAACGCACCAGTTCCGCCAGACGCGGGTTGAGCAGTGCTTCCTGACGGAACGCCTGTTCGGCCATCAAATGCTCGCGCCGGTTGACCAGTTGCCGGTGCACGTAGTCGGCCATCAACCGGGCGATATCGTCCGCCAGTTGCGAACGCGACTCCGGACTGCCGTCACCGCTGACCACCATCTCGCGCAGCAGGCCTTCGTTGTTGATCCACAGCTTGGCCATATAGGCTGCGCTGCGTTCGACGTACTGGGCGAAGGTATCGGTCAGCAGGTCATCGATGTCCTTGAAGTAATACGTGGTGGCCGACAGCGGCACACCGGCCTCGGCCGCCACCGCACGGTGACGCACGGCGCGCACGCCGTCACGCACGACAATGCGCATCGCCGCATCGAGAATGTCCTGTCGACGCTGTTCACTGCCCTGCCGGCTGGCCTTGCGGCCCTGGTACTGAACACTTTCAGCGACCGCAGTGGCGATTCCCGCTGCACCCTCTTGAGCCATTGCACCGATCACGACAGGCATACCTCTGTTGTTTTCTTCAAAATTAACCATTTGATACGTTTGTACCAGACAGGCAATAAAAAGCCGCCCATTTCAGGCGGCTTTTTCATTGAAACACTTACGCTTGTGGCCGCATGTGCGGGAACAGGATCACGTCGCGGATCGACGGGGAGTTGGTCAGCAGCATCACCAGACGGTCGATGCCGATACCTTCGCCGGCCGTTGGCGGCATGCCGTACTCCAGCGCACGAACGAAGTCGGCGTCGTAGTGCATGGCTTCGTCGTCGCCGGCGTCCTTGTCGGCCACCTGCGCCATGAAGCGCTCGGCCTGGTCTTCCGCGTCGTTCAGCTCGGAGTAGGCGTTGGCGATTTCACGGCCGCCGATGAACAGCTCGAAGCGGTCGGTGACGTTAGGGTTGTCATCGTTGCGACGGGCCAGCGGCGACACTTCGAACGGGTACTGGGTAATGAAGTGCGGCTGTTCCAGCTTGTGCTCGACCAGCTCTTCGAAAATCATCACCTGCAGCTTGCCCAGACCTTCGAAGCCCAGCACCTTGGCGCCGGCCTTCTTGGCGATGGCGCGAGCCTTGTCGATGTCGTTCAGGTCATCGGCGGTCAGCTCAGGGTTGTACTTGAGGATCGAGTCGAACACCGACAGGCGCACGAACGGCTCGCCGAAGTGGAACACCTTGTCGCCGTACGGCACGTCGGTGCTGCCCAGAACCAGCTGCGCCAGTTCGCGGAACAGTTCTTCGGTCAGGTCCATGTTGTCTTCGTAGTCGGCGTACGCCTGGTAGAACTCCAACATGGTGAATTCAGGGTTGTGACGAGTCGAAACGCCTTCGTTACGGAAGTTGCGGTTGATCTCGAACACTTTTTCGAAACCGCCAACCACCAGACGCTTGAGGTACAGCTCCGGCGCGATACGCAGGAACATTTCCATGTCCAGCGCGTTGTGGTGGGTTTCGAACGGTTTGGCTGCGGCGCCGCCAGGAATGGTCTGCAGCATCGGCGTTTCGACTTCGAGGAAGTCGCGCTTCATCAGGAAGCTGCGGATGTGCGCGATCACTTGCGAACGGACGCGGAAAGTCTGACGCACGTCTTCGTTGACGATCAGGTCAACGTAGCGCTGACGGTAGCGCTGTTCGGTGTCGGTCAGGCCGTGGTGCTTGTCCGGCAGCGGGCGCAGGGATTTGGTCAGCAGGCGCACGCTGGTCATCTCGACGTACAGGTCGCCCTTGCCGGAACGGGCCAGGGTGCCTTCGGCGGCGATGATGTCGCCCATGTCCCAGGTTTTCACCGCGGCCAGGGTTTCTTCGGACAGGGTCTTGCGGTTGACGTAGACCTGGATGCGACCGGTCATGTCCTGGATCACCATGAACGAGCCACGGTTGAGCATGATGCGACCTGCAACCTTGACCGGGATCGCAGCCTCTGCCAGCTCTTCCTTGGTCTTGTCCGCGTACTGTTTCTGCAGTGCTTCGCAGTAGTTTTCGCGGCGGAAGTCGTTCGGGAAGGCATTGCCCTTGGCGCGCTCGGCAGCAAGCTTTTCCTTGCGCAGGGCGATCAGGGAGTTTTCTTCCTGTTGCAGGGCTTGCGGGTCGAGTTGTTGGTCGCTCATGTCTTTAAATATTCCATCACAGGTTCGTTGCCCCCGCCGATGACGGGGGACTTGAGGTCGGGTGAAAGCTTACAGGCCCGATTTCAGGCTGGCTTCCAGGTATTCGTCGATGTCGCCGTCGAGCACCTTGTCGCAGTCACTGCGTTCGATGTTGGTGCGCAGATCCTTGATCCGCGACGCATCGAGCACGTACGAACGGATCTGGTGACCCCAGCCGATATCCGACTTGGTGTCTTCCAGCGCCTGGGACGCCGCGTTGCGCTTCTGCATTTCCTGCTCGTACAACTTGGCCCGCAGCATTTTCATGGCGGTGTCCTTGTTGGCGTGCTGGGAACGTTCGTTCTGGCAGCTCACCACGGTGTTGGTCGGTACGTGGGTGATACGTACGGCCGAGTCGGTGGTGTTTACGTGCTGACCACCGGCACCGGAGGAACGATAGGTGTCGATCCGCAGGTCTGCCGGGTTGATTTCGATTTCCACCTTGTCGTCGATCTCTGGCGAGACGAAAACCGCGGAGAACGAGGTGTGGCGACGGTTGCCGGAGTCGAACGGGCTCTTGCGCACGAGACGGTGCACGCCGATCTCGGTACGCAGCCAGCCAAAGGCGTATTCGCCCTTGATGTGCACGGTCGCACCCTTGATCCCGGCGACTTCACCGGCCGACAGCTCCATGATGGTCGCGTCGAAACCGCGTTTGTCGGCCCAGCGCAGGTACATGCGCAGCAGGATGTTGGCCCAGTCCTGGGCTTCGGTGCCGCCGGAACCGGCCTGGATGTCCAGGTAGGCGTTGTTCGGGTCCATCTCGTGGCTGAACATACGGCGGAATTCGAGCTTGGACAGGGACTCTTCGAGACCTTGAAGGACTTCGACGACGTCGTTGACCGCGCCCTCGTCGTTCTCTTCAACGGCCATGTCCAGCAGCTCGCGGCAATCGGCCAGGCCACCGTTCAGTTCGTCGAGGGTATCGACGATCTGCGCCAGCGCAGCGCGCTCGCGGCCCAGTTCCTGGGCGTATTCAGGTTTGTTCCAGACTGCAGGATCTTCAAGCTCGCGATTGACTTCGATCAGACGCTCATGCTTTTGATCGTAGTCAAAGATACCCCCGAATAGTTTCGGAGCGCTCGGACAGGTCCTTGATGGTGTTCAGGATCGGGTTGATTTCCATGACGGGCAGCACTCGTTGGCGAACTTTTGAAAGCCGGCGAGTATAACGTAATCAAGCTGTCACGGCAGCCCGTCTGGCGGCTGTTAAGGCGATTCACTTGACAGGGCCTGACGCAGGTCCCCTGTGGGAGCGGGCTTGCTCGCGAAGGCGGAGTATCAGTCGACATCATTGCTGAATGACCCACCGCATTCGCGAGCAAGCCCGCTCCCACAAGGGTATCGCGTACCTATTCGATGCCGACCTGATTGCGCCCGTTGTTCTTGGCCAGGTACAGGCCGCGGTCCGCCGCCGAGATCAGCAGCCGGCAGTCGCTGCCCGACTCCGGCACCATGGTTGCCAGGCCGATGCTGATGGTCAGGCTCGAGCCTTCAGCGGGGGCATTGTGCGGAATCTTCAGCGCCGCGACCGTCTGGCGCAGCTTTTCCGCCACCAGTCGGGCCCCGCCCGGCGAGGTGTTGGGCAGCACCAGCGCAAATTCTTCGCCGCCATAACGCGCCGGCAGATCGGACGGCCGGGCACTGGCCTCGCGGATCGCCGTGGCGACCTTGCGCAAGGCCTCGTCGCCTTCGACGTGGCCGAAGGTGTCGTTGTAGGACTTGAAGTAATCGACGTCGATCATCAGCAGCGACAACTGGCTCTGGTCGCGCAGCGAGCGGCGCCATTCCAGTTCCAGGTATTCGTCGAAGTGCCGGCGGTTGGACAATCCGGTCAGGCCGTCGGAGTTCATCAGGCGTTGCAGGACGAGGTTGGTATCGAGCAATTGCTGCTGGCTGACCCGCAACGCGCGGTAGGCCGCGTCCCGTTGCAGCAGGGTCATGTAGGAGCGCGAGTGATAGCGGATACGCGCCACCAGCTCGATGTTGTCCGGCAGTTTCACCAGATAATCGTTGGCCCCGGCGGAGAACGCCGCGCTCTTGATCAGCGGGTCTTCCTTGGTCGACAGGACGATGATCGGAATGTCCTTGGTCGCCGGGTGATTGCGGTACTCGCGCACCAGGCTCAGGCCGTCGAGGCCGGGCATCACCAGATCCTGCAGGATCACGGTCGGCTTGATCCGCACCGCGTGGGCCACGGCCTGATGCGGGTCGGAGCAGAAGTGGAAGTCGATGTTCTCTTCATTCGACAGCCCACGGCGCACGGCTTCGCCGATCATCGCCTGATCGTCCACCAACAACACCATGGCGGCGTTCTCGTCGGTTTTGATGTCATCGATCTGTAAGTCATTCATGGGCGGTCACCTGAGTGCTGCGGGGGCCAGGATTGCGGATGGATGTGTTCATTTGGGGAAAATCTCCAGCAATCGTGGCGCTATCTTTTCCAGTGGACGGATTTCTACGGCCGCGTCGATGGCTGCGGCAGCCTTGGGCATGCCGTACACCGCACTGCTCTGCTGATCCTGCGCGATGGTCAGGTAACCCTGTTGGCGCATGAGCTTAAGCCCTTGAGCCCCATCGCGTCCCATCCCTGTCAATAAAACCCCTACTGCGTCACCGTTCCAGTAATTGGCAACGCTTTCGAAAAACACGTCGATCGAGGGGCGGTAGATCTCGTTGACCGGCTCGGCGGTGTAGGCCAGCGTGCCGTTCTTGAGCAAGCGAATATGGTGGTTGGTGCCGGCCAGCAGCACCGCGCCGGCCTGCGGCGGTTCGCCTTCGCGGGCCAGACGCACGTCGAGGCCACTGGCGCTGGCCAGCCATTCGGCCATGCCGGCGGCGAACACCTGATCGACATGCTGCACCAGCACGATGGCCGCCGAAAAGTGGCGCGGCAGGCCTTTGAGCAAGACTTCCAGCGCCGCCGGGCCACCGGCCGAAGAACCGATCGCCACCAGTCGCTGGCGCGAGGCGGTACTGCGTGGTGTCGCAGGTGCCGGGCGCGAGCGGGCGGTTTTCTCGCCGATCAGCCAGCCGATATTGAGGATCTTGCGCAGCAGCGGCGCCGCTGCTTCCTGAGGATTGCCACCGCCGATGGCCGGGGTGTCGACAACATCCAGCGCGCCGTGGCCCATGGCTTCGAACACCCGGTGCACGTTCTGCTGGCGGTCCACGGTGACGATGACGATCGCGCACGGGCTCTCGGCCATGATCCGGCGGGTGGCCTCGACGCCGTCCATCACCGGCATGATCAGGTCCATCAGGATCAGGTCCGGAGTGTTTTCCGCGCACAGGCGCACCGCTTCGGCGCCGTTGCTGGCGACCCACACCACCTGATGCGCCGGCTCGAAGGCCAGCGCACGACGCAGGGCCTCCACCGCCAGAGGCATGTCGTTGACGATTGCGATCTTCATGCCCGCGCTCCTCCGATGAGCTCAACCACCGCGTCGAGCAGGGCGTCGTCATGAAAACTGGCCTTGGCCAGATAATAGTCGGCGCCGGCGTCCAGTCCACGGCGGCGATCTTCCTCGCGATCCTTGTACGACACCACCATCACCGGCAGCGATTGCAGACGGTTGTCGCGGCGCAGCAGCGAGACCAGTTCGATGCCGTCCATGCGCGGCATGTCGATGTCGGTGATCAGCAGATCGAAGTTCTCTGAGCGCAGGGCGTTCCAGCCGTCCATGCCGTCCACCGCGACGGCCACGTCGTAGCCGCGATTGAGCAGCAGCTTGCGTTGCAACTCGCGCACGGTCAGCGAATCGTCGACCACCAGAATCCGTTTGCGCGCGGCTTCTGCGGCCTGATGGCCGTGACGCGCGATGCGCTCCAGACGCCCGGTGTTGAGCAGTTTGTCCACCGAACGCAGCATGTCTTCGACGTCGACGATCAGCACCACCGAGCCATCGTCGAGCAAGGCACCGGCGGAAATGTCCTGCACCTTGCCCAGCCGCTCGTCCAGCGGCAGCACCACCAGCGTGCGCTCGCCGATGAAGCGCTCGACCGCCACGCCGTAGATTGCATCGCGCTCGCGGATCACCACGACTTTCAGCGTATCGCCGCTGTTCTGACTGGCCGGACGTTGCAACAACTGACTGGCCGCGACCAGACCGACATGTCGGCCTTCGTGCCAGAAATGCTGGCGCCCTTCGACCTGCACGATGTCCTCCGGCGCCAGATCGCACATGCGCTCGATGTGCGCCAGCGGGAACGCGTAGGCCTCGTCGCCGACTTCCACCACCAGGCTACGTACCACCGACAGGGTCAGCGGCACTTCCAGATGGAAGCGACTGCCCTCGCCCGCCGTCTGCTCCAGCACCACCGCACCGCGCAACTGGCGGACCATGTGCTGAACGGCGTCGAGGCCGACGCCACGGCCGGACACTTCGGTGACTTTGTCGCGCAGGCTGAAACCCGGCAGGAAAAGGAAAGTCAGCAGTTCTTCTTCACTCAACTGAGCGGCGGTTTCCGCTGGCGACAACTGGCGTTCAACGATGCTGCGGCGGACCTTTTCCAGATCGACACCATTGCCGTCGTCGCTCAATTCCAGCACCAGCAGACCGGCCTGATGCGAGGCACGCAGACGAATCAGGCCTTCCTCTGACTTGCCTTTGAGCAGGCGTTCTTCCGGGGTTTCGATGCCGTGATCAACCGCGTTGCGCAGCAGGTGCGTCAGCGGTGCTTCGAGTTTTTCCAGCACATCACGGTCGACCTGAGTCTTCTCGCCCTCGATCTCCAGCCGCACCTGTTTGCCGAGGCTGCGACCGAGGTCGCGCACCATCCGCACCTGCCCGGACAGCACATCGGCGAACGGTCGCATGCGGCAGGCCAGCGCGGTGTCATAGAGCACTTGCGCGCGCTGACTCGCTTGCCAGGCGAACTCGTCGAGTTCGGCGTTTTTCTCGGCCAGCAGTTGCTGGGATTCGGCGAGCAAACGGCGCGCGTCTTCCAGTGCCTCTTGAGCCTCAAGGCTCAGGGCGTGTTCCTTGAGATGAACGTTAAGACTTTCCAGCGCCCGCAGGCCGTTGTTCTGCATGCGTTTGAGGCGCTGCATCGTGGCCAGGTGCGGCTTGAGGCGCTGGGTTTCCACCAGGGATTTGCTCGACAGATCGAGCAGGCTGTTCAGGCGTTCGGCGGTGACCCGCAGCACCCGCTCGGCACCTTCGGTGGTGCGCTTGCTCTTGCGCGGTGCGGGTTCCGGCTCGGCAACCTCAACGGGGATTTCAACCGGCGCGGGCTCAACCACCGGCGGTGGCTGAAGCTGCAACTCCGCCATCACTGGAGCACTCGGAGCGGCGGGCACCACGGCCGGTGCCGTCGGATCGAGCAAACCGCCCATCAACGCCACGTAAGCCTCGATGTCCGCCGGCTGCGGGCCATTGGCCGGGGTGGCGATGCGCATCAGCAAATCGGTGCCCTGCAACAACGCGTCTATATGTTCCGGGCGCAGGAACAACCGCCCTTCCTGAGCGCTGACCAGACAATCTTCCATCACGTGGGCGACGCTGACGCCGCTGTCGATGCCGACGATCCGCGCCGCGCCTTTCAGCGAGTGCGCCGCACGCATGCACGACTCGAGCTGATCGGCCTGGGTCGGGTTGCGCTCCAGCGCCAGCAGCCCGGCGCTGAGCACCTGGGTCTGGGCTTCGGCTTCGAGGCTGAACAGCTCGAGCAAGGAGGCGTCGCGCATTTGCTCGGGGGTCATGTGAGGCTCCGGGACACGGCGGACAACAGCTGTTCTTCATCCAGCCAACGCAGGCTGCGACCTTTGAAAGGCAGCACGCCTCGGGTGTATTTGGCGCTGGCCTGTGCGCCGGAACGTGATGCGGCATCGAGGATTCGCTCATCGATGGCGTGAATCCCGTCGACTTCGTCCACCGGCACCACCACTGGCCCGCCCTGGGCAGAGATGATCAGCATGCGCGGCATGATTCGCACGCCGGTCGCCGGGGCAGCGTTGCTGTCGAGGTCGAGCAGTTCGACCAGCGACAGGCACGCCACCAGCGCACCGCGCACGTTCGCCACGCCGAGCAAGGCTCGGGAGCGCTGATGCGGCAGCGAGTGAATCGCCTGCAACGGCGCGACCTCCACCAGACTGCGCGTGGCCAGGCCGAGCCATTCTTCGCCGAGGCGGAACATCAGCAGCGAACGGGTCTTCAGCTCGGTCTCGACTTGGGTCGCCACCGGATCGCGCTCGTCCTGCTGCAACGCATAGCGGTCGAGCAGGCGCGTGGCGGCGGCGGAATACACCGAGCAATTGCGGCAATGGATGTGCTCGTCCAGCAGCGGACAGGACTTGTCGCCGTGGATGCCGATGCGGTTCCAGCAATCGTCGATGGCCCGGGCGTCTTCGTGGGTGACGTTCAAGGTGTCGGACGGGATCATCGTTTACGCTCACTGTCGGCAGTGCGGTCGCTGCGGGCGGCGCGCTCCTGCAATCGTCTGGCGCCGGCCGTGTCGCCCTGGGCCTGCAGCAACGCGGCCAGGTGCATCAAGGCTTCGGGGTGTTGCGGTTCGAGGTACAGCGCCTTGCGGTAAAAGCCCTGGGCTTCGAGGGCGCTGCCGGAGACATCGCTCAGCAGGCCGAGCCAGTAAAACACCTGGGCCACCGGCTCATGGCTGCGCAAATACTGTTCGCACGCGGCCCGGGCCTCCGCACTTTTGCCTTCGTTGGCCAGGGCGGCGATGTTGGCCAGCAGGGTCGCGGCGTCGGGGTTGGTGCTTTTAGCCGTCGCCGGCATTGGCGTCACGCCAGCAAACGGACGATTGCGCACCGGCGGCGGTGGCGTGCTGCGCACCGGGTGGCGCACAGGCAACGGCACCGGAATTGCGGTCGGCATCGGCAACGGTTCGGGCTGCGGTTCGCTGTGACGACTGAAGGCAAAGGACTGCGGAATCCCGATCGAGCGCATGCCCAGCCGCCCGAGCAGACTGCCCTCGGCCGGGCCGATAAACAGCACGCCATCGACATGGGTCAGGCGCTTCAGCACCGCGAACACCTGCTGCTGGGTCGGCTGATCGAAATAGATCAGCAGGTTGCGGCAGAACACGAAATCGAACGGCGGCTCGTTGACCAGCAATGAAGGATCAAGCACGTTGCCGACATGCAGGCGCACCTGCTCGCGGACGATTTCATTTACCCGATAGCCCTCGTTCTCGGCGAAAAAATGCCGCTCGCGAAAGTCCAGCTCCTGGCCGCGAAACGAGTTCTTGCCGTACAGCGCGCGCCGCGCCTTGTCCACTGACAAGGGGCTGACGTCCATGCCATCGACCTTGAACTGATGGGGCTTGAGGCCCGCATCGAGCAACGCCATGGCAATCGAATAGGGTTCTTCACCGGTGGAGCACGGCAGGCTGAGGATGCGCAGCGCACGCATGTTGTTCAGTTCGCCCAGACGTTTGCGCGCCAGTTTGCCGAGGGTGGCGAAGGATTCCGGGTAACGGAAAAACCAGGTCTCGGGGACGATCACCGCTTCGATCAGCGCCTGCTGTTCATCCCGCGAGCCTTGCAGCGTCTGCCAGTACTCATCGGCATTCACGGTTTGCGACAGGGTGATGCGCTGGCGCACGGCCCGCTCGATGATCGCCGGCCCGACCGAGGCGACGTCGAGGCCGATGCGTTCCTTGAGGAAAACGAAGAAGCGCTGATCACTGCTCATGGCTGCTCCTCAAGCCGCGCCGGGTCCAGCGGCGGTGTCGGGAACAACAGCGTGCGCACCGACTCGTCCAGCAAGTCGTTGACCCGCACCCACTGCACCAGCCCTTGGGCGTCTTCACGCATCGGGCCGAGGTACGGCGCCTGACGATTGTCGAGGCCGTACGGCTGAAAATCATCTGGGTTGCAGCGCAGGGTATCGGTGGCCTGTTCGAGGATCAGGCCCAGCCATTGCGGGGGTTGCGAGTCGTCCGCGCGGTAATGCACCAGCACCAGACGCGTGCTGGTGCGCGCTTCCGCAGGATGGCCGAAGGTCAGGGCACTGAGGTCGATCACCGGCACCACCGTGCCGCGATAGGCGAACACCCCCGCCACCCAGTGCGGCGCCCGGGCAATCGGCTTCAACGGCAGGCGCGGCAGCACTTCGGCCACTTCCGTGGCGCGCAAGGCGTAGCGTTCGCTGCCGATGCGAAACAGCAGGAACAACGCCTGCTTCGCCACCGGTGCAGCGCTGCGTTTGGCGGTGATTTCGCTCATCAGACTTTGAATCGCGAAACGCCGCTGCGCAGGCCCACGGCCACCTGGCTCAGTTCGTCAATGGCGAAACTGGCCTGACGCAACGACTCGACCGTCTGGCTGCTGGCATCACCCAGCTGCACCAGCGCGTGGTTGATCTGCTCGGCACCGGTGGCCTGAGCCTGCATGCCTTCGTTGACCATCAACACCCGCGGCGCCAGCGCCTGCACTTGATGGATGATCTGCGACAGCTGCTCGCCGACCTGCTGCACTTCGGCCATGCCGCGACGCACTTCCTCGGAGAACTTGTCCATGCCCATCACCCCGGCGGACACCGCCGACTGGATCTCGCGGACCATCTGTTCGATGTCGTAAGTCGCGACAGCGGTCTGATCCGCCAGACGCCGAACTTCAGTGGCGACCACGGCGAAACCGCGACCGTATTCGCCGGCCTTCTCCGCTTCGATCGCGGCGTTCAGGGACAGCAGGTTGGTCTGGTCGGCGACCTTGACGATGGTCACGACCACCTGATTGATGTTGCCGGCCTTCTCGTTGAGGATCGCCAGTTTGGCGTTCACCAGATCCGCCGCGCCCATCACCGAGTGCATGGTGTCTTCCATGCGCGCCAGGCCTTGCTGCCCGGAACCGGCCAGCACCGAGGCCTGATCGGCGGCGGTGGAGACTTCGGTCATGGTGCGCACCAGATCACGGGAGGTCGCCGCGATCTCGCGGGACGTCGCGCCGATTTCAGTCGTGGTGGCGGCGGTTTCGGTGGCGGTCGCCTGTTGTTGCTTGGACGTAGCGGCGATCTCGGTCACCGACGTGGTGACCTGCACCGACGAGCGCTGGGCCTGGGACACCAGCGAGGTGAGCTCGGTCATCATGTCGTTGAAGCCGGTTTCCACGGCGCCGAACTCGTCCTTGCGGTCGAGGTTCAAGCGGCTGCTCAGATCGCCGGTGCGCATGATTTCGAGGATCTGCACGATGCGGTTCATCGGCGCCATGATCGCGCGCATCAGCAGCAGACCGCAGAGGCCGGCCGCCAGCACGGCGATCAGCAACGAGATGAACATGCTGACCTTGGCCGCCGATACCGCTTCGTCAATGTTGGCCATGGCCTGATCGGCGACTTTCTTGTTCTCGCCAATGATGTCGTTGAGTTTCATCCGGCCGCTGTACCAGGTCGGCGTCAGTTTCTCATTGAACAGCTTGACCGCATCGGCTTCCAGATTGCGCTTGTGCAGGTCCAGAACCGAGTTCTGGATCTGCATGTAAGCGTCGTGATACTTCTCGAAAGCAGCGAATTCGTTACGGTCTTCATCCGTCGCCATAGTGCTGCGGTAGTTGGCCATCTGCTCCTGCAAGCGGGTTTCGAACGCCTTGTAGTCCGCCGCATCTTCAGTGCTGATGCCCTCGCCCTGCTTGAGGCCGAGCAACTCCTGGGTCTGCAGATAACTGTCGACCCACGCGCCACGAATCATCGAGCTGTAATAGACGCCGGGAATCGCGTCGTCACGGACGCTGTTTTCACTGGCTTCGATCTTCAGCAGCCGCGAATACGAGACGACCACCATCAGCAGCATGATGGCGATAATCACCGCAAAGCTCGCCAAAATGCGTTGGCGCAACGTCCAGTTCTTCACAGTCAGTCCTCGGGGCGGGTCGAAATGCGGGGGAGTATAGCTGAGGGCGGTGTTTCATTTATAAGACGGTTTGCCGCGCTCAGGCCTTTCGGTCATGAAACGCGATGGGCTCTGGACTGGGACTTTCCGGCAATCAGCGGTCAGCGTGCCAGTGACGCAATGGCAAAAAGGGGCGATGGATTGGCCTTTTCAACTGCCGCAACGAAAGAACCCGCCATCCTGTGCGGGATCGCGGGTTCTGATATCGCTGACAGCGGCTTCACTGGGTAGCTACACGGACCTGCTTCTCCAGCTCCACCTTCAACCCCGGCTCCAGCTTCAACTGCCGCGCCAGTTCATCCAGATAGCTCTTCTCCATGAAGTTCTCCTCATCCACCATCATCACGCTCGCCACGTACATCTCGGCCGCCATCTCCGGCGTGCTCGCCACGCGGGCGACGTCGGTGGGGTCGAGGGGTTTGTTGAGTTCGGCGTGGAGCCAGTGTTTGAGTTCCTGATCGTTGTCGAGTTTGGTGAATTCGCCTTCGATCAGTTGGCGTTCGCGGTCGTCGATGTGGCCGTCGGCTTTGGCGGCGGCGACCAGGGCTTTGAGGATGGCCTGGCTGTGTTGTTCGACTTGCGCCGGTGGCAGGCGATCGAGGGTTTGCGGTTCGTTTTGTGGGGCAGTGCCTTTTTGGGCGTTCCAGTTGCCGTAGGCTTTGTAGGCGATCACGCCGAGTGCGGCGAGGCCACCGTAGATGGCGACTTTACCGCCAACCTTGCGGGCCTTTTTACTGCCCAGCAACAGACCCATTGCCCCGGCCGCCAGAGCACCGCCGCCTGCGCCTGACAGCAAACCGCCGAGTGCGCCATTACTGGAAGATCCGCCCAGCAAGCCGCCCAAACCACCGGCAGCCGGTTTGTTCTGCGCCCCGCCCGCCTTGTTCTGCAGCAGATCCTGGCCGGACTTGAGGAGTTGATCGAGCAATCCACGGGTGTTCATGTTCCGTCTCCAAACAGGGGTTATCCGGATCAATAAGGCCTTCAGCCTAGTTCGAAAGTGCCCGTCACTTGGGCGCAAGTGTGCTTCCAGATGTTGCCTGAACCACAGCAGCCCTTCGTAAAAATAGATATACACTCGAGGCAATCTATAAAAACCGCCCACCGGGTAATCCTTCCATGATGACCTTGCGTCAGATCCGCCATTTCATCGCCGTGGCCGAGACCGGCTCGATCTCCGCCGCTGCGCAAACCGCGTTCATTTCCCAGTCGACTCTGACCTTGGCTATCCAGCAACTGGAGGAAGAAATCGGCGTCAGCCTGTTCAATCGCCACGCCAAGGGCATGACGCTTACCCATCAGGGCCACCAGTTCCTGCGCCAGGCGCACCTGATTCTGGCGACCGTGGACAACGCCAAACGCAGCCTGCAACAAAGCACCGATCAGGTTGCCGGGCAGTTGATCGTCGGCGTGACCAGTCTGGTGGCCGGTTATTACCTGGCGGATTTGCTCACCCGTTTCCAGCGCGCCTACCCCAATGTCGAGATCCGCGTGATGGAGGATGAACGTCCGTATATCGAGCATTTGCTGGTCAGTGGCGAGATCGATGTCGGGGTGCTGATCCTCTCCAACCTCGAAGACCGCCACGCCCTGCAGACCGAAGTGCTGACCCACTCGCCGCACCGTTTGTGGCTGCCGGCCCAGCATCCGCTGCTGGAACACGACAGCATCAACCTCGCCGATGTCGCCCGGGAGCCGTTAATTCAACTGAACGTCGACGAGATGGATCGCAACGCCCAACGTCTATGGCGCGGCGCCGGACTGCAACCGAAGATCACCCTCAGAACTGCGTCCACCGAGGCCGTGCGAAGTCTGGTGGCGGCGGGTCTCGGCGTCTCGATCCAACCGGACATGACCTACCGCCCGTGGTCGCTGGAAGGCGACATCATCGAGGCGCGGCCAATTGCCGACCTCAATCAGACCCTCGACGTCGGTCTGGCCTGGCGTCGCGGCACCGCCCGCCCCGCGCTGGTCGATCCCTTCCTGACCGTGGCCCGCGAACAGCCTCACGGCGGACGCAAGCCATCTATTTAATCGAATGCCACCTTCAGTATTTAGAATTTGTCGACCCCGGAGCCGCGCACTAGTCTTGCTGCATCTATAAGACGGTCGGCTCCCGGAACAGGGAGCAACATGGCCATACAAGAAAAGAGATCACGGAAAATGGCTGGCGCGCAGACCCACATGCACACCGCGTTGCTGATCGACGGCGAACTGGTCGCCGGCCAGGGTTTCGTCGAACCGATCCTCAACCCGGCCACCGGCGAAGTCCTGACCCAGATCGCCGAGGCCAGCACCGAGCAAGTCGAAGCCGCCATCCTCGCCGCCCACCGCGCCTTTGCCGAGTGGTCGCGCACCACCCCGCAACAACGCTCGAACCTGCTGCTGGAAATCGCCAACGCCGTCGAAAAACACGCCGACCACCTCGCCCGCCTCGAAGCCCTGAACTGCGGCAAGCCGCTGCACCTGGCGCGTCAGGACGATTTGACCGCCACCGTCGATGTATTCCGCTTCTTCGCCGGCGCCGTGCGCTGCCAGACCGGCCAGCTCAGCGGCGAATACGTGCCGGGCTACACGAGCATGGTGCGCCGCGACCCGATTGGCGTCGTCGCCTCAATTGCGCCGTGGAACTACCCGATCATGATGGCCGCGTGGAAGATCGCCCCGGCCCTCGCCGCCGGCAATACACTGGTGTTCAAGCCGTCCGAGCACACGCCGCTGTCGATTCTGGCGCTGGCGCCAGCGCTGGCCGAAATCCTGCCGCGTGGGGTGATCAACATCGTCTGCGGTGGCGGCGAAGGGGTTGGCAGTCATCTGGTCGGCCACCCGAAAGTACGCATGGTGTCGCTGACCGGCGATATCGTCACCGGCCAGAAAATCCTCCAGGCCGCGGCCAAAACCCTCAAACGCACGCACCTCGAACTCGGCGGCAAGGCCCCGGTGATCGTGTGCAACGATGCCGACATTAAAGCCGTGGTCGAGGGCGTTCGCACTTATGGCTATTACAACGCCGGGCAGGATTGCACGGCGGCCTGCCGGATCTACGCCCAGGCGGGGATTCACGACAAATTGGTCGCCGAGCTCGGTGCGGCGGTCAGCAGCCTACGCTTCGCCGGCAAACGCGATGCCGACAACGAAATCGGGCCGCTGATCAGCACTCGTCAGCGCGACCGCGTGGCCAGTTTCGTCGAGCGCGCCCTCGGCCAGCCGCATATCGAGCGGGTGACCGGCGCGGCGGTGCATTCCGGCGCCGGGTTCTTCTATCAGCCAACGTTGCTGGCCGGTTGCAAACAGAGCGATGAAATCGTCCAGCGCGAAGTGTTCGGCCCGGTGGTGACCGTGACCCGCTTCGATGAACTGGCGCAAGCGGTGGACTGGGCCAACGACTCGGAATACGGCCTCGCCTCGTCGGTGTGGACGCAGAACCTGGACAAGGCGATGCAAGTCGCCGCGCGCCTGCAATACGGCTGCACCTGGATCAACAGCCATTTCATGCTGGTCAGCGAAATGCCCCACGGCGGGCTGAAACGCTCCGGTTACGGCAAAGACTTATCCAGCGATTCGCTACAGGACTACAGCGTGGTGCGGCACATCATGGCCCGCCACGGCCAGCATCTCTGACTACGCTAATAACAAGCCGACCACGGCATGCTTCACCGCGTTCACAACTGCCCCGACCATAATTTGAAGAAGAGGGTTCACCATGTTCGTGCACAAGACCGCACTGCTCAGTGCAATCACCACGGCCCTGCTGGCCAGCGCCAGCCTGCAGGCCGCCGAGCCGCTGAAAGCCGTCGGCGCCGGCGAAGGCCAGCTGGATATCGTCGCCTGGCCCGGCTACATCGAACGCGGTGAAAGCGACAAGGCCTACGACTGGGTGACCGGTTTCGAGAAGGAAACCGGCTGCAAGGTCAATGTGAAAACTGCCGCCACCTCTGACGAAATGGTCAGTCTGATGGCCAAGGGCGGTTACGACCTGGTGACAGCGTCGGGCGATGCCTCGTTGCGGTTGATCGTCGGCAAGCGTGTGCAGCCGATCAACACCGCGTTGATCCCGAACTGGAAATCTCTCGACCCGCGCCTGAAAGACGCGCCGTGGTACGTGGTCAACAACCAGACCTACGGCACCCCGTACCAGTGGGGCCCGAACGTGTTGATGTACAACACCAACGTGTTCAAGACTGCGCCGACCAGCTGGAACGTGGTGTTCGACGCGCAGAACCTGCCCGATGGCAAGCCGAACAAGGGCCGCGTGCAGGCCTATGACGGCCCGATCTACATTGCCGACGCGGCGCTCTATCTGAAATCCACCAAGCCTGAGCTGGGGATCAAGGATCCGTATCAACTCACTGAAGATCAGTACAAGGCTGTGCTGGAACTGTTGCGCGCCCAGCAGAAGCTGATTCACCGCTACTGGCACGACACCACGGTGCAGATGAGCGACTTCAAGAACGAAGGCGTGGTCGCGTCCAGCGCCTGGCCGTATCAGGTAAACGGCCTGATCAACGAGAAACAGCCGATCGCGTCGACCGTACCGAAAGAAGGCGCCACCGGTTGGGCCGACACCACCATGCTGCACGCCGAGGCCAAGCACCCGAACTGCGCGTACAAGTGGATGGACTGGTCGCTGCAGCCGAAAGTCCAGGGTGATGTGGCGGCGTGGTTTGGTTCGTTGCCGGCGGTTCCGGCGGCTTGCCAGGGCAGTGAATTGCTCGGCGCTGAAGGCTGCAAGACCAACGGGTTCGATCAGTTCGACAAGATCGCGTTCTGGAAAACACCGCAGGCTGAGGGTGGGAAGTTTGTGCCGTATAGCCGGTGGACGCAGGACTACATTGCGATTATGGGCGGTCGCTGACACGCCGCTCTAGCCCGATCGTTCCCACGTCGAGGCGTCGAACCGTCCGCGTGGGAATGCATCACCGGACGCTCCGCGTCCATTCGCATGAGCTGACGCAGAGCGTCACGGGCTGCATTCCCACGCAGAGCGTGGGAACGATCAATTCGAATACTGTTTTTCAGAAGTCCAGGCAGGGCCGCTGCGACGACCCTCGCCTTTTCGGAGCACCGCACCATGACGCTTGCAGTCCAGTTCACCAACGTTTCCCGGCAGTTCGGCGAAGTGAAAGCCGTTGACCGGGTTTCCATCGACATCCAGGACGGCGAGTTCTTTTCCATGCTCGGTCCCTCCGGTTCGGGCAAGACCACGTGCCTGCGCCTGATCGCCGGGTTCGAACAACCGAGCGCCGGCTCGATCCGCATTCACGGCGCCGAAGCCGCCGGTCTGCCGCCCTATCAACGCGACGTAAACACAGTGTTTCAGGATTACGCGCTGTTCCCGCACATGAACGTGCTAGACAACGTTGCCTACGGCCTGAAGGTCAAAGGCGTAAGCAAAACCGAGCGCCACAAGCGCGCCGAAGAAGCGTTGGACATGGTCGCCCTCGGTGGCTACGGCGCCCGCAAACCGGTGCAGTTGTCCGGCGGTCAGCGCCAACGTGTCGCCCTCGCCCGCGCCCTGGTCAATCGTCCGCGAGTGCTGTTGCTCGACGAGCCGTTGGGCGCTCTCGATCTGAAACTGCGCGAACAAATGCAGAGCGAACTGAAAAAGCTGCAACGCCAGCTCGGCATCACATTCATCTTCGTCACCCACGATCAGACTGAAGCGCTGTCGATGTCCGACCGCGTGGCCGTGTTCAACAAGGGTCGTATCGAACAGGTCGACACCCCGCGCAATCTGTACATGAAACCCACCACAACGTTCGTCGCTGAATTCGTCGGCACTTCGAACGTGATTCGCGGCGATCTGGCGCGTCAGCTCAGCGGCCATCCGCAGCCGTTTTCGATCCGCCCGGAACACGTGCGTTTCGCCGAAGGCCCGCTGGCCAGTCATGAAATCGAAGTCAGCGGCCTGCTCCACGACATCCAGTACCAGGGCAGCGCCACGCGCTATGAACTGACCCTGGAAAACGGCCAGACCCTGAGCATCAGCCAGGCCAATAATCAGTGGATCGACAGCAGCGCGCAGCACCAGACCGGTCAGCGCATCAGTGCGCGCTGGGCGCGGGAAGCGATGATTCCGCTGCACGACACCGTTGCGAGCGGGGTGTGACATGACCGCCCTCGCCCTCCCTCAATCGGCGCCGTTGCGCAGGTTTTCCAACCTGCTCTATCGCAAGCCGAACCTGTATCTGTCGATGCTGCTGATACCGCCGCTGCTGTGGTTCGGCGCGATCTATCTCGGCTCGCTGTTGATGTTGCTGTGGCAAGGTTTCTACACCTTCGACGATTTCACGATGGCAGTCACCCCGGACCTGACCCTGGCCAATTTCGCCGCGCTGTTTCAGCCGTCGAATTTCGACATCATCCTGCGCACCCTGAGCATGGCCGTCGTGGTGTCGATCGCCAGCGCCATCGTCGCGTTCCCGATTGCCTACTACATGGCGCGCTACACCACCGGCAAGACCAAGGCGTTTTTCTACATCGCGGTGATGATGCCGATGTGGGCCAGTTACATCGTCAAGGCCTACGCCTGGACGCTGCTGCTGGCCAAGGGCGGCGTGGCGCAGTGGTTCGTTCAGCACCTGGGGCTGGAGCCGGTTCTGCAGTTCATTCTGGGGATTCCCGGGGTCGGCGGCAGCACCTTGTCGACCTCGCATCTGGGTCGGTTCATGGTGTTCGTCTACATCTGGCTGCCGTTCATGATCCTGCCGATCCAGGCCTCGCTGGAACGCCTTCCGCCGTCGTTGCTGCAAGCCTCCGCCGACCTCGGGGCCAAGCCGCGCCAGACCTTCATGCAGGTGATTCTGCCGCTGTCGGTGCCGGGGATTGCGGCCGGTTCGATCTTCACGTTCTCGCTGACGTTGGGCGACTTCATCGTGCCGCAACTGGTGGGCCCGCCGGGCTACTTCGTCGGCAGCATGGTTTACGCGCAACAGGGTGCGATCGGCAACATGCCCATGGCTGCGGCGTTCACGCTGGTGCCGATCGTGCTGATCGCCATCTACCTGTCCATCGTCAAACGACTGGGGGCCTTCGATGCACTCTGACTCTTCATCACAAGGGCGTGCTTCTATCGGTCTGCGCATCGCAGCCTGGGGCGGGCTGGTGTTTCTGCACTTTCCGATCCTGATCATCTTCCTCTACGCCTTCAACACTGAAGACGCGGCGTTCAGCTTTCCACCGAAAGGCTTCACGCTGCACTGGTTCAGCGTGGCGTTTTCGCGGCCGGACGTGCTGGAAGCGATCAAGCTGTCGCTGCAGATCGCGGCCATTGCCACGCTGATCGCCATGGTGCTCGGCACCCTCGCTTCCGCTGCGCTTTATCGCCGGGATTTCTTCGGCAAGCAGGGCATTTCGCTGATGCTGATCCTGCCGATTGCACTGCCGGGGATCATCACCGGGATCGCGCTGCTGGCGACCTTCAAGACGCTGGGCATCGAGCCGGGGATGTTCACCATCATCGTCGGCCACGCGACCTTCTGCGTGGTGATCGTCTACAACAACGTCATTGCCCGTTTGCGCCGTACCTCGCACAGCCTGATCGAGGCGTCGATGGATCTCGGCGCCGACGGCTGGCAGACCTTTCGCTACATCATCCTGCCGAACCTCGGCTCGGCCCTGCTCGCCGGCGGCATGCTGGCGTTTGCGCTGTCGTTTGACGAAATCATCGTCACCACATTCACCGCCGGCCATGAACGCACCTTGCCGCTGTGGCTGCTCAATCAACTGAGCCGCCCACGGGACGTGCCGGTGACCAACGTCGTGGCGATGCTCGTGATGCTGGTGACCATGCTGCCGATCCTCGGCGCCTACTACCTGACCCGGGGTGGCGAGAGCGTGGCCGGCAGCGGTGGGAAATAACCGAATAACTGAAGAAACCGGATCGAAATGTGGGAGCGAGCTTGCTCGCGAAGAGGCCATCACATTCCGCATTGATGTCGGCTGACCCACCGCTTTCGCGAGCAAGCCCGCTCCCACAATGGAACCCGGTTTCTTCAGAAAAATAACAATTGCTTCGAAGAGGACAACAACATGCAAACCAAACTCTTGATCAACGGCCAACTGGTCAACGGCGAAGGCCCGGCGCAACCGGTGCTCAACCCGGCACGTGGCGAAGTGCTGGTGGAAATCAACGAGGCCACCGAAGCCCAGGTCGATGCTGCCGTGCGCGCCGCCGACAGTGCTTTCGCCGAATGGTCGCAGACCACGCCGAAAGACCGTTCGCTGTTGCTGCTGAAACTCGCCGACGCCATCGAAGCAGACGGCGAAGAACTGGCCAAACTGGAATCGGACAACTGCGGCAAACCCTACAGCGCCGCGCTGAACGACGAGATCCCGGCGATTGCCGACGTGTTCCGTTTCTTCGCCGGCGCCAGTCGCTGCATGAGTGGTTCAGCCGGTGGCGAATACCTGCCCGGCCACACTTCGATGATCCGCCGCGACCCGGTGGGCGTGATCGCCTCCATCGCGCCGTGGAACTACCCGCTGATGATGGTCGCCTGGAAAATCGCCCCGGCCCTCGCCGCCGGTAATACCGTGGTGCTTAAGCCGTCGGAACAAACCCCGCTGACCGCATTGCGTCTGGCCGAACTGGCGTCAGATATTTTCCCGGCCGGTGTACTCAATCTGGTGTTCGGGCGTGGGCCGAGCGTAGGCAGTCCACTGGTGACCCATCCGAAAGTGCGCATGGTCTCGCTGACCGGCTCCATCGCCACTGGTTCGAACATCATTTCCAGCACCGCCGACAGCGTCAAACGCATGCACATGGAACTGGGCGGCAAGGCGCCGGTAATCATCTTCGACGACGCCGACATCGACGCGGCAGTCGAAGGCATTCGTACCTTCGGTTTCTACAACGCCGGCCAGGACTGCACCGCCGCCTGCCGGATCTACGCCCAGCAAGGCATCTACGACAAGTTCGTCGAGAAGCTCGGCGCGGCGGTCAGCAGCATCAAGTACGGGTTGCAAGATGATCCGTCCACGGAACTCGGGCCGCTGATCACCGCCCAGCATCGCGACCGCGTGGCCGGGTTTGTCGAACGCGCTGTGGCGCAACCGCACATTCGCTTGATCACTGGCGGCAAGGCGGTGGACGGCAACGGTTTCTTCTTCGAACCAACCGTGCTGGCCGACGCCCAGCAGGACGACGAAATCGTCCGTCGCGAAGTGTTCGGGCCGGTGGTGTCGGTGACCAAGTTCACCGACGAAGCCCAGGCACTGGAGTGGGCCAATGATTCGGACTACGGCCTGGCGTCCTCGGTGTGGACGGCGGATGTAGGACGTGCGCATCGACTGTCCGCTCGGTTGCAGTACGGCTGCACCTGGGTGAATACACATTTCATGCTTGTCAGCGAAATGCCTCATGGCGGTCAGAAACTGTCCGGCTACGGCAAGGACATGTCCATGTACGGACTGGAGGACTACACCACGGTTCGGCATGTGATGTTCAAGCACTAAAGGCATCCCCCGGCTTCAAGGCAGAAACCGGTCATCCGCATCACCAGGCATTCAAAACAATAACTACCGATCCGGGCGGCGCTCACCAAGCACCGCCACGGCTTCGGCCATCCGAAATCTGCCGATTTCACGGAGCAAACACACATGAGTGCATCACCCGATCTCTCAGCCGCCGTTGCCGACAGCGATGCCGAACAACTGCGCCAACTGGGCTACACCTCCAACTTCAACCGCAGCATGAGCCTGTGGGAAAACTTCGCGCTGGGCTTCACTTATCTGTCACCGGTCGTAGGGGTTTATACCCTGTTCGGCCTGTGCCTGGCCGCCGGCGGGCCACCGATGTTCTGGGCCTATTTGCTGGTCGGTTGCGGGCAATTGCTGGTGTGCCTGATCTTCGGCGAAGTGGTTTCGCAGTTCCCGATTTCCGGTGGTGTTTATCCTTGGGCACGTCGCCTGGTGGGCAAGAAATGGGCGTGGATGGTCGGCTGGATCTACTCCATCGCCCTGTGCGTGACCATCGCCGCTGTTGCGGTCGGCGCCGGCCCGTACCTCGCGGCTATGCTGGGTTTTGAGCCGAGCAACAACACCAACATCGTCATCGCCCTGGTGCTGACGCTGTTCGCCACGCTGGTGAACCTCAGCGGCACCAAAGTGCTGGCGCGGATCGCTATGTTCGGCTTCCTCTGCGAACTGGTGGGCGCGGTGATCGTCGGCGTGTACCTGCTGATTTTCGAGCGTCACCAGCCAATCAGCGTGCTGTTCAACACCTTCGACATCAGCGTCGACGGCTCCTACCTGCCGGCATTCCTCACCGCTTCGCTGGCGGGGATGTTCCTCTACTACGGCTTCGAAGCCTGCGGCGACGTGGCCGAAGAAACCCCGAACCCGAGCAAGAAAATCCCGGTGGCCATGCGCATGACCATCTACATCGGCGGCATCGCGGCGATGTTCGCCTGCCTGGCACTGATCCTCGCCGTGCCGGACATGCAAGCGGTGATCAACGGCACCGACAAGGACCCAGTCACCACCATCCTCAACAACGCGTTCGGCCCGGTCGGTTCGAAAGTGGTGATGGGTGTGGTAATGATTTCCTTCATCTCCTGCGTCATCAGCCTGCAAGCGGCGGCGAGTCGTCTGCTGTATTCCTACGCTCGAGATGAAATGGTCATCGGCAGCCGACTGCTGAAAAAGATTTCTCCTACGACCCAAGTGCCAGTTGCTGCGCTGTTCGTGTCCGGCGTCCTGCCCGGCCTGATCATCGCCCTCGGCTTCTTCCTGCAAGACGCCGTGGCCACCATCGTCAGCTTCGCCGCCATCGGCATCTACCTCGCGTTTCAAATGATCGTCCTCGCCGCCCTGTACGCCCGCAGCAAAGGCTGGAAACCGAGCGGCAAATTCACCCTCGGCGCCTGGGGCTGGCCGGTGAACATCGGCGCGCTGGTGTACGGCGTCGGCGCAATCATCAACATGGCCTGGCCACGCACGCCGGATGCAGCGTGGTACATCAACTACGCGATGGTGCTGAGCACGGCGATCGTGATTGGGTTGGGGCTGGTTTACATGTGGATTGGCAAGCCATACGACCATGGGAAGGCACCGGCTGGGGATGCTTGGAAGGTGGGGCGCTAAACACAATCGCCCCGGAGATTCAGATACTTCCGGGGCGATTTACGAATCCAGGCTACTTAAAAACGTAACTACAAATCAGGAAGGTGTAATCAACTCGACGGAGGGGAAGTAATTGCGGTAGCGCTTAGAGTCTCGTGTCAACAACGGTAGTTTTTTTACAGCTGCATGAGCACCAATGAAAAAGTCCGCCAACACGTTGTGTTTTCCTCCGCCTACCTTTCGATAACGAACGAACGCTTTACCAGCCAAAAAGAGCGCAGGTCGCGGGATTTCCTGCATGACCAAGCCGAGCTGATTAACCACCCCATCCAGCGCTTCAAACGTTGAAAAAGTCTGGGATAACTCTGCATAAACGATCGGGTTAATGACCAACTCATGAATTAGCGACTGAGCGCGAAGTTGCTGGATAGACCAGTCAGCCCAAGCTGGGTCGTCCTCCAAAACGTCAATCAACACATTGGTATCAACCAACACCATTAATCATCACCCCGAAGCAACGCCATCAAATCATCGGTTCGCCATTTGATATCGGCTTTGCCACGAACAGCATCAAATCGATCCGGAATTTTTGCTTTGCCTGTAACGGGCTTCGCACTGTGCAGTACCACCTCTCCCTGCTCATTGACACTGAACTCAATCGCCGAGCCCGGCGTGAGATGCAAGGCATCACGGATTGGCTTGGGAATCGTCACTTGACCCTTACTCGTCATGGTTGTCGTCATTTCATGCTCCTTGAGTATTACTCGCCACACCAACGTAATACTTGGTTTCGGGATCTGCAACCGCCGCTGATCGTAGGACTATTCCGACCGATTTATAGGACGACAGCGCAGTGCTTTAAAGCGTTTTGCTCTGACGATAAACAGCTGCCATAGATCGCAGTGACCTGCCTGAAACAAGCCGTAACTGGAAACCGAATATTGGATCGTCGGGAAGAAACCTGAGGTTCGTTCCGTGGATTCGAATGAATATAGGAAAAATTGTGGCTCAGGGGCCTCCTCTCTGCAGAACATGCAAAAACAGGAAATTCCTACAGATGCTGCCTACGAGAAAGATCTTCAATTCCGACAACAAGCGTCGATTAACCGGGCTTGGCACCTTAAGCACCTGACCGATACGCTTCCTTTCGGCAGCGAAGTCAGCAGCCCGGTGTCGAAGCCGGAACAAAATCAAAATGGCGCAACCGCACTCATCCGAGTGGCGGCTCTATTCTCAATATTGGAGTCGACAAATGCCCAATCAAACTCAAAATTCCTCTAAAGATCATCCTTACTTCATTCCCACCGTCTTCACCCGCCACAACCGCTTCCTCCACGCCCTCCTACTCGATCACCAAGCCTGGTTCTGCACTCAGGATCTGGGCCGCATGATGGGCCATCCTTTGAACCCACGCGTCACCCTGAAACTCGACCCCGACCAACGCCGCATCGTCCGCCTGCGCAAGTACGGCAAAGTTGTCGAGACACCGATGGTCAGCGAATCCGGCATGTACGCGCTGCTCGTCCACCATTTCATCCCGGAAAACCGCAATCTGCGCCAATGGCTGAGCAATGAGGTGATTCCCATTTTGCGAGAAACCAGCTCAGCAACAGCGGAAAACTGCCCGAGCCTGAGCTCGATGCATTGGGCGGGCGTCACCGTGCCGCTGCTGCACTGGCAACAACAGGCTTGGGTGAAATGGCGTGATATGCCGGAGTTGGTGCGCGGTCAGCAGCCATATCAGGTATCGGGGACATGTAGCTGACGGCCTCACTTGGCCCAATGAAAAAGGGGCGGACTCCAGAGCCCGCCCCTTCAATGTTCACCATCTACCTCGACCAATTTCTGACCGAGTCCCTAACAGATGCACAACGCCATCCCTGCACTGCCGCCCATTCTCGAAATCATCCCGAGCGACGAGGGTTTTGCTGAAGACTACCTGCAAAAATTCGTCAAACAATGCGCGGTCGCCAAGCATCTGGACGCAATCCATGTCGGCATCGCCGATGCTGACGCGGGTAAGTTGATTGATCTGGCCACCGTGAAAGCCAAATGGCTTTCACGGTGAACCTCCTGTTTCAAAACCGCGAAACACTCCTCATCGCATCCACCAGATACCGCATCGCAATCCGGTCGCTTTCCGACAACTCCCGGTAACGCTCCACCAGTTTCAGTTCGTCAGGACTGAGCCGGCGTCTTCGCCGGACGTTGGTGAGGCAGGGAAAGATGCCCAACATTTCGGTGATGCCTTGTCCTTTTGTCATGGACGATGTCCTTTTCCAGTACGTCAGAAATTTTCGAAAACCGCATCGCCCTGCTCCTTTAAGCAGCGATTTGAGCCCTGCCGGTCGGATGGGTCGTGACCGGCGATGCCCATAGAATAGAAATTAAATCGGCGCTGAAAAGCTGTTTTTAGAGTAATTAGTCGAAAAAAGCAGATATGCCCTATAAATCAGAAAAGGCTGTGGGATAAGTAACCGTAACGTCTTGTTTCATTGAGACGCTGTCGCGGTGCTATCAATGAATTTTGCAAAATCAGCGAACGGATTAAGCTAGCGGGCATCTGTTACTAGTCCGTAGCGTTTGGCCGAAGGCTTGTCCGAACCGTAATTTCTGATCCAGTACGTGCCAGGAACGGCGCGGGATTGTCCACGACAGGTTGTATCTATGCACCGCAGGAATTTGCTCAAAGCGTCCATGGCCATTGCGGCTTACACCGGCCTTTCCGCCTCCGGCCTGCTCGCCGCACGCGCCTGGGCCGCCTCTGGCGGTGCCGCCGACGGTGAAGCCCAGGCCTTCGACTTCGAGACGCTGAAGCGCCAGGCCAAGCAACTGGCCGGCAGCGCGTATCAGGACACCAAACAGGTGCTGCCGCCGACCCTGGCGACCATGACCCCGCAGAACTTCAACGCGATCCGCTACGACGGCGAGCATTCGCTGTGGAAGGAGAACAAGGGTCAGCTCGATGTGCAGTTCTTCCACGTCGGCATGGGTTTCCGTCAGCCGGTGCGCATGTACAGCGTAGATCCCAAAACCCGCACGGCCCGCGAAGTGCATTTCCGCCCTCAGCTGTTCAACTATGAGAACACCTCGGTCGACACCCAGCAGCTCAAGGGCGACCTGGGTTTTGCCGGCTTCAAGCTGTTCAAGGCACCGGAACTGGATCGGCATGACGTGGTGTCGTTCCTCGGCGCCAGCTACTTCCGCGCGGTGGATGCCACTGGCCAATATGGCCTCTCCGCCCGTGGCCTGGCCGTCGACACCTACGCCAAGAAACGCGAAGAATTCCCCGACTTCACCAAGTTCTGGTTCGAAACTCCGGATCAGAACGCGACCCGCTTTGTGGTCTACGCCCTGCTCGACTCGCCGAGCGCGACCGGCGCCTATCGCTTCGACATCGATTGCCAGGCCGAGCGCGTGGTGATGGAAGTCGACGCCCACATCAACGCCCGCACTGCCATCGAACAACTGGGCATCGCCCCGATGACCAGCATGTTCAGCTGCGGCACCCACGAGCGCCGGATGTGCGACACCATTCACCCGCAAATCCATGACTCGGATCGTCTGGCCATGTGGCGCGGCAACGGCGAGTGGATCTGCCGCCCGCTGAACAACCCGGCGACCCTGCAATTCAACGCCTTCGCCGACACCGATCCGAAAGGTTTCGGTCTGGTGCAGACCGACCACGAATTCGCCAACTATCAGGACACCGTCGACTGGTACAGCAAGCGTCCGAGCCTGTGGGTAGAACCTACAACCGCCTGGGGCGAAGGCTCTATCGATCTGCTGGAAATTCCTACAACCGGTGAAACCCTCGACAACATTGTTGCGTTCTGGACGCCGAAGAAACCGGTAGCCGCCGGCGACTCGTTGAACTACGGCTACAAGCTCTACTGGAGCGCCCTGCCGCCGGTCGGCACGCCGCTGGCGCGGGTGCATGCGACCCGTTCGGGCATGGGTGGATTCGTCGAAGGCTGGGCACCGGGCGAGCATTACCCGCCGGTCTGGGCCCGTCGTTTTGCCGTGGACTTCACGGGTGGCGGTCTGGATCGCCTGCCGCAGGGCACCGGGATCGAACCGGTGGTGACCTGCTCCAACGGCAAGGTGCAGGATTTCAGCGTGCTGGTGCTGGATGACATCAAGGGCTACCGGATCCTGTTCGACTGGTACCCGACCAATGACAGCGTTGAGCCAGTTGAGCTACGACTGTTCATCCGCACCAACGACCGCACGCTGAGCGAGACCTGGCTGTACCAGTACTTCCCGCCAGCGCCGGACAAGCGCAAATACCCTTGATGTTTTGAGGCGCCTGCGCGGGCCTCTTCGCGAGCAAGCCCGCTCCCACATTGGATCTGGTTCGATCACACAGTTTGTGACCGACACGGAGCCAGGGTGGGAGCGGGCTTGCTCGCGAAAGCGTCGGAATATTCAACATCGGAAATTGAAGGTACTGCGTCAGGTCAGTGGGCAATACAGATGAATGTCTTTGGGCTCTTGATCAATCAACTCAGGATTCGGGTGATCAACCAACCGGCAACCCTGGCGCTGATAGAACTCCACGGTATTGCGCGACTCGGTCGCCGACACGTACAACGCCCCGGCGCCGACCTCTCGGCCATGCTCGCAAGCCAGTGCAAACAATCGCCCGCCCAATCCCTGCCCGCGCCAGGCACGGCTGATGTGCAAAAACTTCAACTGCCGCATCTTCAGGCCCTGATTGTGTATAACCCGGTTATCCACAACCACCGCCGCGACCAATAAATCTCCATCGAAAAGTCCGTGTAGCCAACCGCCGCTGCGCCAGCATTTTTCCAGTACCTGCGCATTCTCCTCCGCCTCCCCTTCGGGCCATCCGCGCATGTCGAAACGCGCCGGATACAGAACCAGCTCACCGTTTTCCACGCGATAACACTCTTCGACCAACTCACTGCGGTCGATCAGCGCCAGCCGCGGCAAGTCCGATTCAGTCAGTTCACGTTCGATCAACATTGCGGTCCATTCCTTTGCGATTCCAAACGACAGGCAAGAAAAAACCCGCCGGTTCAATGGCGGGTTTTATAGGCTTTGCGACCGGTCGGAATCAATCCCGCAGATCAGACTCGTGAATCGGCTGATCCCGATGAGTCGCACGTTGATACTGCGCCGGCCACACCGCTTTGCGTCCGCCCAGGTCATCGTCGGCATGCAGCGGCCAGTACGGATCACGCAGCAGCTCACGGGCGAGGAAGATGATGTCGGCCTGACAGGTCCGCAGGATGTGCTCGGCCTGGGCCGGCTCGGTAATCATGCCCACGGTGCCGGTGGCAATGCCTGACTCCTTGCGTACCCGTTCGGCGAAGCGTGTCTGATAACCCGGCCCCACAGGGATTTCGGCGTTGACCGCCGTGCCGCCCGATGACACGTCGATCAGGTCGGCCCCCAAGGCTTTCAGGCGTCGCGCCAGCTCCACAGTTTCATCGGGGTTCCAGCCGTCCTCGACCCAGTCGGTAGCCGACAGGCGCACAAACACCGGCAGTTCTTCCGGCCACACCGCGCGTACCGCCTCGGTCACTTGCAGCACCAGTCGAATGCGGTTTTCGAACGAACCGCCGTATTGATCGCGGCGCTGATTGCTCAGCGGCGACAGAAACTGGTGCAACAGATAACCGTGCGCCGCATGCACCTCGACCACACTGAAACCGGCGGTCAGAGCACGTTTGGCTGCTGCCACGAAGTCCTGAATGACCTGGGCGATCTGACTCTCATCAAGTTGTTTCGGTTGGGTATGTTGCGGGTCGAAGGCAATCGGCGAAGGCCCCACCGGCGTCCAGCCGCCGTCATCCGGTTTGACGCTGCCATGTTTGCCGATCCACGGCCGATGGGTGCTGGCCTTGCGCCCGGCGTGGGCCAGTTGAATGCCGGCCACTGCGCCCTGCGCGTTGATGAAACGGGTGATGCGTTGCAGCGGTGCGATCTGTTCGTCGTTCCACAGGCCCAGGTCTTCGGCGGTGATCCGCCCGTCGGCCGTGATCGCCGTGGCTTCGGTAAATACCAGGCCAGCGCCCCCCACGGCACGACTGCCGAGGTGCACCAGATGCCAGTCGTTGGCCAGGCCATCGACGCTGGAGTACTGGCACATGGGCGACACGGCGATGCGGTTGGACAGGGTCAGTTGGCGAAGGGTAAAGGGTTCAAGCAGCAGACTCATGGGGCACCTCTCAAATCAGTGGGCAGGCTCCAGGGTTCTGTTTGAAAAGTCGACGAGTGACAGGAAAAAGGTGCAGCACCCGCCCCCGCGGGCAAAAAATTCGACAAGACGTCACAAGGCCAATCAAGCAGTGCTTAGAGCCTAGTCGACATCCGGGGATGAGGGAGGGTTCAGAAATGAAACAGCACAATTGAAGATGCCTGCACCCCTTGAGCAAGGGGCGCAACGACCTTTAGCGCGGTTCGATGTGGGCGATCATCAGTTGCACGGTCTCATTGCCGCGAAACTCGTTGAGATCGAGTTTGTAGGCCAGTTCGACCCATTTGATCGTCGGGTTCGGCCAGATATCGCGATCAATCCCGAAGGCGATACCGTCGAGCTTCACCGATCCGCATTCGGTTTTCAGCACCACTTTAAGGTGCCGCTCGCCAACCACCCGCTGCTCGACCAACTGGAACACGCCGTGAAACAGCGGCTCCGGAAAGTGCTGGCCCCACGGCCCGGCGTGGCGCAGGGCCCGAGCCAGTTCCAGATGAAACTCCTCGACCGCCAATGTGCCGTCCGACAGCAGGCGCCCGGTCAGGTCTTCCTCGCGAAGCTGCCTACGCACCTCGGCGTCAAATGCCTCGGCGAACAACGGAAAATTCTCCTGCGGCAAGGTCAGGCCAGCCGCCATAGCGTGGCCGCCGTACTTGGCGATCAGATCCGGATGCTGCGCCGCGACCACGCTCAGCGCATCACGAATGTGGAAGCCTTGCACCGAACGCCCCGAGCCCTTGAGCAAACCGTCACCGGCATCGGCGAAGGCGATGGTCGGGCGGAAATACCGCTCTTTCATCCGCGACGCCAGAATACCGATGACACCCTGATGCCATTCCGGATCGAACAGGCACAACCCGAACGGCATCGACTCGACCGGCAAGTCCTTGAGCTGGGCCAGCGCCTCACGCTGCATGCCCTGCTCGATGGATTTGCGATCCTGGTTCATGCCGTCCAGTTGCGCGGCCATTTCCCGCGCCAGCGCAGCGTCGTGGGTCAGCAGGCATTCGATGCCCAGGCTCATGTCATCCAGACGCCCCGCCGCGTTCAGGCGCGGGCCGACGATAAAACCGAGGTCGGTAGACGTGATGCGCGAAGCTTCACGCTTGGCCACTTCAAGGATCGCCTTGATCCCCGGCCGCGCACGTCCGGCGCGAATTCGTTCCAGGCCTTGGTGCACCAGAATCCGGTTGTTGGCATCCAGCGGCACCACGTCGGCGACGCTGCCCAGCGCCACCAGATCCAGCAGTTCGCCGATGTTCGGTTGTGGCTTGCTCTCGTACCAGCCGAGGCTGCGCAGGCGTGCGCGCAACGCCATCAACACATAGAAAATCACCCCGACACCGGCCAGCGCCTTGCTCGGGAACTCGCAGCCGGGCTGGTTCGGATTGACCAGCGCATCGGCTTGCGGCAGTTCATCGCCGGGCAAGTGGTGGTCGGTGATCAAAACCTTCAAACCGTGGCGCTTCGCGGCCGCTACACCTTCGACGCTGGAAATACCGTTGTCGACGGTGATCAACAGTTGCGGCTCGCGGGTCATCGCGACTTCGACGATTTCCGGGGTCAGGCCGTAGCCGTATTCGAAACGGTTCGGCACCAGATAATCGACGTGCGCCGCGCCCAACAAGCGCAAACCGAGCACGCCCACGGTGCTGGCCGTCGCGCCGTCGGCGTCGAAGTCGCCGACGATCAGGATCCGCTGACGCTGCTCCAGCGCCGTCACCAGCAGGTCCACCGCCGCATCGATCCCTTTGAGCTGCTGGAACGGAATCAGCCGCGCCAGGCTCTTGTCCAGCTCCGCCTCGGACTGCACGCCCCGCGCCGCATACAGGCGGGTCAGCAGCGGTGGCAGTTCACCGAGAAACGGCAGAGTGGCGGGCAACGGGCGAGGATCGATACGCATGGGGTGACAGAAGCTTCTCTTGAATACGTGGGATTTTTCGGGAGTAACGCGGACTTAGCCGCGCTCGCCTTGCAGCCAGGTGAGCTGGACTTCGTGCTGGCCACGATCATCAGTGACGAAGATCGTGCCTTCGCTGATCATCACGTCCCACTTGATGACGCGAGGCATGTCCTTGGCCAGGGTTTCCAGCACTTCCTGAGGAACAGCGGCAATGTTGACGTTCTTCAGGTTCTTGATCGCCGGGATCACCTTGCCTTCCCAGACACGCAGGCTGCCGTAGGCCAGCAGGCTGGTGCGTTCCGTGCGACGGGAGCACCAGGTCAGGCGATCCGCGTCCGGCTGGCCGACTTCGATCCAGTGCAGGACACGGTCATCCAGGCTCTTTTCCCACAGCGCAGGTTCATCCACGTCCGACAGACCACGACCGAACGACAGTTGCTCGTTGTACCAGAGCGCGTAGGCCAACAGGCGTACGGTCATGCGTTCTTCGGTTTCCGAAGGGTGACGGGCGATGGTCTGCTTCACGTTCTCGTAGACGCTGCGGTCGAGATCGGTGAGATTCAGTTCGAATTTGTAGGTAGTGGACGGCTGGGCCATGAACGGGCTTCTTGATACGAGGAAAGTCGGCAAGTCTAACCGATGCTGTAGGCAATCCACGAATTGATGGCGATCAACCTTGCGCGACTGACAGCCGGCTATGTTAAAACGCTGTATCTGCTCAGCCTTGTCCTACAGGATCTCGCATGCCGTTCGCCAACAAACCGCTCAGCGGTCTGAAAGTCATTGAATTGGGTACTTTGATTGCCGGGCCGTTTGCCTCGCGCATCTGCGGCGAGTTCGGCGCCGAAGTGATCAAGATCGAGTCGCCGGACGGCGGGGATCCGCTGCGCAAATGGCGCAAGTTGTACGAAGGCACATCGCTGTGGTGGTTCGTCCAGGCACGCAACAAAAAGTCCCTGACGCTGAACCTGAAACACCCCGATGGCCTGGCGATCCTGAAAAAACTGCTGGGCGAAGCCGACATCCTGATCGAGAACTTCCGCCCCGGCGTCCTGGAAAAACTCGGCCTGAGCTGGGAAACCCTACACGCGCTGAACCCGAAACTGGTGATGGTGCGCCTGTCCGGTTTCGGCCAGACCGGTCCGATGAAGGATCAGCCTGGGTTCGGCGCAGTCGGCGAATCCATGGGCGGCCTGCGTTACATCACCGGTTTCGAAGACCGGCCGCCGGTGCGCACCGGGATTTCCATTGGCGATTCGATTGCGGCTTTGTGGGGCGTGATCGGTGCGTTGATGGCTTTGCGTCATCGCGAGGTCAACGGCGGTCTCGGCCAGGTGGTCGATGTGGCGTTGTACGAAGCAATCTTCGCCATGATGGAAAGCATGGTGCCGGAGTTCGATGTGTTCGGGTTCATTCGTGAGCGCACCGGCAACATTATGCCGGGCATCACACCCTCCTCGATCCACACCAGCGCCGACGGCAAACACGTGCAAATCGGCGCCAACGGCGATGCGATCTTCAAGCGCTTCATGCTGATCATCGGCCGTGAAGATCTGGCCAATGACCCGGCGCTGGCCAGCAACGACGGGCGCGACACCCGCCGCGATGAGTTGTACGGTGTCATCGACCGCTGGGTCAATTCGCTGCCGCTGCAAACCGTGCTGGATCTGCTGAACCAGGCCGAAGTGCCGGCCAGCCGGATCTTCAGCGCCGAAGACATGTTCAACGATCCGCAGTACTTGGCCCGGGAAATGTTCCTGCACGCCAAACTGCCGGACGGCAAACCCTTCAAGATGCCGGGCATCGTGCCGAAACTCTCTGATACACCCGGCACGTCCGAATGGGTCGGACCGCAGCTCGGTGAACATAATGCGCAGGTACTCCACGATCTTGGCTACGACGAGAAGCAGATCGCCCGGCTGCGCGAAGACGGAGCCATCTGAGCTGAAGCGCCTGATGCCCTCGGCCACGAACCGCGCCCACCATTGGTGGACCTGGCGGTTGTTCGGCCTGCTATTTCTGCTGGTGCTGCCGGCGTGGGCGCAGGCCAAACCGACGTTGATCTGGCTGCTTCGCGACCTGCCGCCGCTGACGATCTTCGAAGGCCCGAAAAAGGGCCAGGGCGTTATCGATCAATTGATGCCGATGCTGATTGCCGGCATGCCGCAATACGACCACACCTTGATGCGGGTCAATCGTGCCCGTGGCATTCAAATGCTTCATGAACATCCCTTCGCCTGCGATCCGTCGCTGATCTGGAACAAGGAACGGGCACAGTGGATCGCGTTCTCCATCCCTGCGTTTCGCGCGGTCAGCAATGGTCTGGTGGTGCGTCAGAGAGATCGCGAAGTGCTGGAGCCGTTTCTGGTCGAGGACGAAGTCGATCTGTCGGCGTTTCTGGCCAACGGCGAGCGAAAAGTCGGAGTGGTGGCGGAACGCAGTTATGGCGAGTACATCGATACATTGCTGCATCAGGCACCAAGCGGCGCGCTGACGCCGCACTACGGCAACGATGCGCTCAGCAGCCTGCTGTCGATGCAGCGTCTGGGGCGTTTGCAGGTGGTGCTGGGTTACTGGCCGGAAATCCGTTACCAGGCGCGCCAGGCCGAGATCGCCGAAGACGAACTGCTGTTCTTCCCGATTCGCGGCACGGGCAAGTACCTGTCGGGCCATGTCGGCTGCACCGACACCACGGCGGGCCGGCAGGCGATCACGGAGATCAACCAACTGTTGCGCACCCTGCCCCACGACCACCTCAACCAGCTCTACGCCGACTGGCTCGACCCCGAGCGGCGCCAGGACTATCTGGAACAGGCACGGATTTTCTTCGAGCAGCAAGCCGCGCAGTGAAATCCGGGCAAAAAGAAACCCCGAGAAGTGGGGAGACGACTCGGGGTTAAACGTGGTCTGTATCAAAGACCCGTAGCAGCAAGCGACAAGCACCGGAGCACAATGCTTGATCCTGCTGTTACGGGGTCTGACTGATCGGGATGCAGGAAGGTTCCCACAATTGAAAAATCAGTTTTCAGAGGGACGGGTGCTTGTCGAGGGCTGCGTTTCGCAACGCGGCGATCACACAGGGTTCCAGCCGGCCTTCTGCAATCAGGATGTCACGGTGCAGGCCGTCGACCACATCCGTCAGTTGGCGCTTGTCGCTCAATTGCGCCTGATTGAATTCGCGCTCCACCACGATCGCGCCGCTGCCGTTCTTCAAGGTCACCAGGCATTCGCCGTGGCGACCGCGAGGGGTCAACGTCACCTGATACGGGCTCAGAGCCTCACCGAGCAATAGACTGATACTTTCCATCTCGATCTCCACTCAATAGTCCGAAAACACAGTGTCTGGGGCGTGTTCACAGTAAATGACCACCGGCCCGAGAGGAAAGTTCTGCTCGTCGCCGGCCTCTCCCGGAGCGTCACCGGCCTATCGGAGCATGCATGGTGAAGATGACAGAAAAATAACCATGGGGCTCAAGCGTCGACGGAATGCCGGGGGATGGTCATGTAGGTGTCCAGCAACGCCCTCATCAACACCGCCGAGACCGGCGTGTGAAGGCGGCCCAGCAAGGTGATCCGGTGCTCGCCCAGCAAGGCTTCCAGATCATCCAGCATGGCGGGCGCCACAGCCCCCACCATAATCAGTGCCCGCGCTGCTTGCCGGTCGGCCAGATGCCGGATCAGCGCCAACCCGTCGCCGCTCTGCAACTGTGGATTGCACACGGCGATGTCGACGGCCCCGCGGCGCTCCAGTGAACGCTTTGCCGAACCCAGCGACGGTGCGGTCAGCACATCGTAGATACCGATGGCGTTGAGCATCTGGTGCAACGCCATCAACTGGAACGGGTTGGGTTCGAGAATCAGGATCTTGAGCGAGCGCATGGGACGACCTCTGGAACGACAATCGCGGATTCACGCCGCAGTGGCTTGTCACTCTAGGGTGTTCGTCCTAAGCCTCCCATCAGAAAAGTAGCCGCGTTTTATAGGACTTTTCCCATCTTTAATGCAGACATCGACACCCGCTCTCCTTCCGCCGCTCGGTGATGTCCGTCCAGCCCCCGAGCAGGCCGCGCAGTTTTCCATCGACACTGTAAAACGGCACCGTCCATTGATAGATCTGACGGGGCCCGCTCTTGAACATCAGTTGCCGCTTGCTGAAGCGTGTTTTACGCGTACCCAGTTGCGCCATGAATTCGTCATGCAGCATCAATGCCGTGGCCTGTGGCAGTGCATCGAATTCGAACAGCATCCGGCCCTGCACCTGCTCCAGCCGGACCGACAGCGCATCTTCATAACTGCGGTTGCACATGATCAACCGGCCCTGCAGATCGCGAACGAACACAGGGTCAGGCATCGCATCGATCAATGCGTGTTGAAAGGCCAGTTGATCACCCAGGCCCTTTTCAGCCTCCCTGCGCTGTTTTATTTCGGTAGCGAGTCGACGATTCCACAGCAGCGAAAGCAGGCCTAACACCCCGAGTGCACCCATCCCCCAGCATCCCCACTCGATCAGCCGAGCGCGGAACGACGGTGCCGGCGCAGGTGAGACTCCGTCCAGCCACTTCAGGCGCATGGCACGCAGTTCGGCCGCCGAGAAAGCGCCCAAGGCTTTGTTGAGGATGCTCACAAGCTCGGGTAGCCCCTTACGTACCGCCAGATGGTCGGCCTCCCACTTGCCCTCGACGAGACCACCGACCCTGAGCAGGCCGGAGGGAAACAGCTGAGCGCCGATCTCGTTTTCGATGGTGGCGTAAGCCTCGCCACTTTCGACCAGCGCCCGAGCCTCGGCATAGGTCTTGACCGAGCGGATCTCGATCGACGGGTAGTCACGTCGAATGCTGTCCTCCAGCGCATGTCGGGCCGGCAGCACCAGGACTCGCTTGGCCAGCATCTCGAGCGACCGTATTGCCGGCTCGCCCGAATGACCGACGAACACCCACCCGGCACCGCCAAACGCGTGACTGAACTCCAGAAACGCCTTGCGCTCGTCGTTCATTGCCAACGTCGTGCTGATGTCGGCCACGCCACTCTGGAGTCGTTCCAGCATGTGGTCGGTGGAAAACGACTCCTGATGGACGAACTGCAATCCGGTCATGGCGCTGATGTGCTTGAGTACATCGTTGTTCAAGCCGCTCCACTGGCCATGCTCGTCCTGAAACAGATACAACGGGTATTGCACCGAGGCGACGGTCACCCGTGGGTTATCTCGAATCCACTGACGCTCATGCTCATTCAGCTCGATGGGCTGAACCGCCTCCAGCGCATCGGAATGCTTCGTCAGATGGGCTGCTTCGATCCACTGCGACAACCCGAAGCAACCCAATAAAAACAACCAGCACAGCGCTGGTTTCAATCCTGAAAAAAACCGCATTGCCACATCCTTCGTCATCGACTCGCCCGTCCTTGGTGGGCGAAACGCGCGCAGTGTGGCATGCAAAAACAAGAAAGCCCGTCAGGAGACGGGCTTCAAAATGTGACAGCTTTGCGGGCTTAAAGAGGCTTGCCGCGGTTGCCATGCTGGCTGACAAAGGCTTGCACGGCTTTGAGCTCGTTCGCCAGCACAGTGCAGCGCTCTTCTCTCTCAAACAAATCAGAAAGATGTGCAGGTAGTTCGAGAGCTTTTCCTACACCGGCTTTCTCCACCGCGTCCGGGAACTTGACTGGATGCGCCGTGCCCAGAATCACCATCGGGATGTCCAGGCTGCGGCGGCATTCGCGAGCGGCTTTGACGCCGATGGCGGTGTGCGGATCCAGCACTTCACCGGTCTGCTCGTAGACTTCGGCGATGGTTTCGCAGGTTTGCGCATCGTCCACAGCCAGCGAGTCGAACAGTTTGCGTGCCTCGGTCCAGCGTTCCTGTTCGACGCTGAAGCCGCCGCCCTGCTTGAACGAATCCATCAGGCCGGCAATCGCCGCGCCGTTGCGACCGTGCAGGTCGAACAGCAGGCGTTCGAAGTTCGACGAGACCATGATGTCCATCGACGGCGACAGCGTGGCGTGCAGGGTTTCCTTGACGTACTGGTTGCCGCTCATGAAGCGGTGCAGGATGTCGTTGCGGTTGGTGGCGACGATCAACTGGTTGATCGGCAGGCCCATGTTGCGCGCCAGGTAACCGGCGAAGATGTCGCCGAAGTTGCCGGTCGGCACCGAGAACGACACCGAACGCGCGGGGCCGCCCAATTGCAGCGCTGCGTGGAAGTAGTAAACGATCTGGGCCATGATCCGCGCCCAGTTGATCGAGTTCACTGCCACCAGACGGGTGCCCTTGAGGAAGCTCTGGTCGGCGAAGCTGGCCTTGACCATTTCCTGGCAGTCATCGAAGTTGCCTTCGATGGCGATGTTGTGGATGTTCTCACCGAGGATGGTGGTCATCTGCCGACGCTGCACTTCGGACACACGGTTGTGCGGGTGCAGGATGAAGATGTCGACGTTTTCGCAGTGCTTGCAGCCTTCGATGGCGGCCGAACCGGTGTCACCGGAGGTGGCGCCGACGATGACAACGCGCTCGCCGCGCTTTTCCAGCACGTAGTCGAGCAGGCGACCGAGCAGTTGCAGGGCGAAGTCCTTGAACGCCAGGGTCGGGCCGTGGAACAGCTCCAGCACCCATTCGTTGCCGTTCAGCTGACGCAGCGGCGCCACGGCGTTGTGGGCGAACACACCGTAGGTTTCTTCAAGAATCTTTTTGAAATCGGCGTCCGGAATGCTGCCGGTAACGAACGGGCGCATGACGCGAAAAGCCAGCTCGTGATACGGCAGGCCGGCCCAGGAAGCGATTTCTTCCTGGGTGAAACGTGGCAGGTTTTCCGGGACGTACAGACCGCCGTCGGTCGCGAGACCGGCCAGCAGGACGTCTTCGAAATTCAGGGCCGGTGCCTGGCCGCGGGTACTGATGTAACGCATGACTGACTCCAATGGACAGTGTTCACGACACCGGCCCCGCTGGCGGGACCGGTGAAGGAGATCGGCTTAGTTCAAGTGCTCGACGCGGATCCGCACAACCGGACCGACCACGCCCGCCAGCGCTTCGAGGGCGGCGATCGCATCGTTGATGTGCTGTTCCAGCACGCGGTGGGTCAGCAGGATCATCGGCACCAGGCCGTCGTGTTCCTCGACTTCCTTCTGCATGATCGACTCGATGTTGATACCGCGCTCCGAGAGGATGCTCGCCACCTGAGCGAGTACGCCCGGGTGGTCCTTGGCCTGGATGCGCAGGTAGTAGGCGCTTTCGCAGGCTTCGATCGGCAGGATCGGATGGGCCGACAGCGAGTCCGGCTGGAAGGCCAGGTGCGGCACGCGGTTCTCCGGGTCGGAGGTCATGGCGCGAACCACGTCCACCAGATCCGCGATCACCGACGAAGCAGTTGGCTCCATGCCGGCGCCGGCTCCGTAGAACAGGGTCGAACCGGCAGCGTCACCATTGACCATCACCGCGTTCATCACGCCGTTGACGTTGGCGATCAGACGATCAGCCGGGATCAGCGTCGGGTGTACGCGCAGCTCGATACCGGCGGCGGTGCTGCGTGCAACGCCCAGGTGCTTGATGCGGTAGCCCAGCGCTTCAGCGTAGTTCACGTCGGCGGTGGTCAGCTTGGTGATGCCCTCGGTGTAAGCCTTGTCGAACTGCAGCGGTATACCGAATGCGATCGAAGCCAGGATCGTCAGCTTGTGCGCGGCGTCGATACCTTCGACGTCGAACGTCGGATCGGCTTCGGCGTAGCCCAGCGCTTGAGCCTCGGCCAGCACGTCTTCGAAGGTGCGACCCTTCTCGCGCATTTCGGTGAGGATGAAGTTACCGGTGCCGTTGATGATCCCGGCGACCCAGTTGATACGGTTGGCGGACAGGCCTTCACGGATCGCCTTGATCACCGGAATGCCGCCGGCTACCGCCGCTTCGAATGCCACGATCACGCCTTTCTCGCGTGCCTTGGCGAAAATTTCATTACCGTGAACGGCAATCAGAGCCTTGTTCGCGGTGACCACATGCTTGCCATTCTCGATGGCCTTGAGTACCAGCTCGCGGGCAACGGTGTAGCCGCCCATCAGCTCTATGACGATGTCGATCTCAGGGTTCGTGGCCACTTCGAAGACATCGTTGGTAATCGCAATACCGGTCGTCTGGAACTGAGGCTTTGGCGTGCGCATGGCAATTTGTGCCACTTCGATTCCACGCCCGGCACGACGAGCAATTTCCTCGGCGTTGCGCTGAAGTACGTTGAAGGTTCCGCCACCGACGGTCCCTAACCCACAGATGCCTACTTTGACCGGTTTCACTGTGAACTCCCCATAAAACGGCCGACACGAGGCCGGCCGTGAAAACAACCGCAGGTTCGCGGCTCTCTGTTGATGGCCCGGCAATCCTGCCGCCGGACCACGCTCGTCAACGCCTGAGCATGACGATGCGAATTACTTCGCGCCCAGCGCCAGTTTGGCGACTTGTGGCGCAGGCTGGTAGCCCGGAATGACTTGTCCGTCGGCCAAAACGATGGCCGGTGTGCCGTTCACGCCGATCGACTGACCGAGGGCGAACTGCTTGGAAACCGGGTTCTCGCACTTGGCGGCCTTGATTTCCTTGCCATCGACCATTTTGTCCATGGCGGCTTTCTTGTCTTTCGAGCACCACACGGCTTGCAGTTGCTCGTCACCCGGCGAGCCCAGGCCCTGACGCGGGAACGCCACGTAACGCACTTCGATGCCGCGCTTGTTCAGCTCGGGCACTTCGGCGTGCAGCTTGTGGCAGTACGGGCACGTGGTGTCGGTGAACACGGTGATGTGCGATTTGGTTTCGCCCACGGCCGGGTAAACCACGGTCTCGGCCACCGGGATCGCATTGATCAGTTTGGAAATGCCCAGGCGCTCGGTCTTCTCGGTCAGGTTGACCGGTTTGCCGTCCTTGAGCTGGAACATGTAGCCCTGAACGATGTACTGGCCGTCGGCGCTGGCGTAGAGCACGCGGCTGCCCTTGAGCTTGACTTCATACAGGCCCGGCAGCGGGCTGGCGGTGATGGTGTCCACCGGCACATCGAGCTGGAGGTTTTCCAGGCTTTGGCGAATCGCTTTGTCGGCCGCGTCATCGGCGACGGCAAAGGTGCTGACCAACGCAATGGCTGCGGCGGCGAAAATCTGGGTCAGACGCATGAGAACTCCTGAAGGCGGGCAAATGGAACGATCAGAACGCCCGTGCCGGAACACCGGGTCATAACCGCCCATCGTGCAAACCGGCAAAGCCTACCACATAAGGCTCCCGTGGCCGAATGCGCCTGTCGCAAGACAAATGGCGCTCAGCCGCGCGGGTGATGTTTGGCATGCAGATCCTGCAAACGCGCCCGGGCGACGTGAGTGTAGATCTGCGTGGTCGACAGGTCGCTGTGGCCCAACAGCATCTGCACCACCCGCAAGTCGGCGCCATGGTTGAGCAAGTGTGTGGCAAACGCGTGACGCAAGGTGTGCGGCGACAGCGATTTACCAATGCCGGCGACCTTGGCCTGATGCTTGATGCGGTGCCAGAAGGTCTGCCGAGTCATCTGTTCGCCGCGCTGGCTGGGGAACAGCACATCACTGGGGCGCCCGCCCAGCAACTCGCCGCGGCCATCGCGCAGATAGCGCTCGACCCAGACAATCGCTTCCTCGCCCATCGGTACAAGGCGCTCCTTGCTACCCTTGCCCATGACCCGCAACACGCCCTGACGCAGGTTGACCTGCTCCAGGGTCAGGCTGATCAGCTCGGTCACCCGCAGCCCGCAGGCATAAAGCACTTCGAGCATGGCGCGGTCGCGCTGGCCGATGGCTTCGCTGAGGTCTGGCGCCTTGAGCAGCGCTTCAACGTCGGCTTCCGACAGGGATTTTGGCAATGGCCGACCGAGCTGCGGCATATCCACGCGCAAGGTTGGGTCGACCGAAATCAGTTTTTCCCGCAGCAGGTAGCGATAAAAGCCACGCACACCGGAGAGAAATCGCGCAGTGGAACGGGGTTTGTAGTTCTGTTCCAGACGCCAGGCCAGGTGATCGAGGATCAGTTCGCGACCGGCATTGATCAGTTCGAGGTTTTTCTCCTGCAACCAGCCGTTGAACAGCGCGAGATCACTGCGATAGGCGTCGCGGGTGTTGTCGGAGAGACCTTTTTCCAGCCAGAGGGCGTCGAGAAACTGGTCGATCAGTGGGTGGTCGATGGCAGGCATGGGCGCTCAAGACACGCAGGCTTGGCACTGCGCGCAAATAAAGAGTGAACGGTTGAAATGGCCGCTAGTCTTTCATAGCCCGCTATTTCAAGGAACAGGGAGCTTCAATGAACGAGCAGCAAATTCTGTTGGCTTTCGGTGGTATCGGTGCCGCCGCGCTGGGCTGCCAATGGCTCGCCTGGCGCCTGAAGCTGCCGGCGATTCTGTTTCTGCTGCTGACCGGCATTCTGGCGGGCCCCGTGCTGGGCTGGCTCGACCCGCAGGAAATGTTCGGCCCGCTGCTGATGCCGCTGGTGTCGCTGGCGGTGGCGCTGATTCTGTTTGAGGGCAGCCTGACCCTGCACCTGTCGGAGTGGCGCGAGATCGGCAGCGTCGTGCATCGGCTGGTGACCCTTGGCGCGCTCTCGACCTGGATCGTGATTGCGGTCGCGACCCACTGGCTGCTGGGCTTCGACTGGTTGCTCGCCATCCTCTTCGGCAGTCTGACCCTGGTCACCGGGCCGACCGTGATCGTGCCGATGCTGCGCGTGGTGCGGCCGAAGGCTTCGATCGCCAACATCCTGCGCTGGGAAGGGATTGTAATCGACCCGATCGGCGCGCTGCTCGCGGTGGTGGTCTACAGCTTCATCATTGCCCGCGCGGAAGGCCATGGCCTGGAACAGAGCCTGCTGACGTTTGGCGGGGTGATTGTCTGCGGCAGTGCGTTCGGTGTCGCCGGTGGCTGGCTGCTCGGCACGATCATCCGGCGCCAATGGCTGCCGGAGTATTTGCACAATCTGGCATCGCTCGCCGCGGTGCTGGGAATTTTCATCGCCGCCAACCAGGTCATGCACGAATCCGGTCTGCTGGCGGTGACGCTGATGGGCATGTGGCTGGCGAACATGAAGGGCGTGGACGTGCGGCACATCCTGCACTTCAAGGAAAATCTCAGCGTACTGCTGATTTCCGGGCTGTTCATTCTGCTGGCGGCGCGACTGGATCTGAACGCGTTGATCGGTCTCGGACCACTGGTACTGATTCTGTTGCTGGTGATCCAGTTGATTGCGCGACCGCTGAACGTGGTGTTGAGTACCGCCGGTTCGAGTCTGAGTTGGCGTGAGCGTGCATTGCTGTGCTGGATTGCCCCGCGCGGGATCGTCGCGGCGGCAGTCTCGGCGATCTTTGCGATTCGCCTGGATGAAGCGGGCCATGAAGGTGCGCTGTTGCTGGTGCCGCTGACCTTCGCCGTGATCATCGGCACCGTCGTGCTGCAAAGCGCGACTGCCCGGCCACTGGCGCGTCTGTTGAAAGTAGCGGAGCCGGCGCCCAGTGGTTTCCTGATCGTCGGGGCGAACGGGCCTGCGCGCCTGCTCGGCAAGTCGCTGCAACAGCTGGGCAGCCGGGTGCTGCTGACAGATTCAAGTTGGGAAAACATCCGCGCGGCGCGCATGGATGGCTTGCCGACCTACTTCGGCAATCCGGCATCGCAGCACGCCGATGCGCATCTGGACCTGGTCGGACTGGGGCATTTGCTGGCGCTGTCACCGTCGGGCGAACTCAATACGCTGGCAGCCATGCGCTTTCGTCATGACTTTGGCCATCAGCGGTTGTTCGGGCTGGCCAGCGGTCAGGAAAGCCGGCGCAGCGACAAGCACCGCGCCAGCCTCGAACATCGCGGCAATCAACTGGGGAGCGAGGCGCTGACTTACGCCAGACTCGCCAGCCAATTGGGTCAGGGCGCCGACCTGTACAGCACGACGCTGACGGACGGGTTTGGCTGGGACGATTACCGTGCGTTGCATGGCAACCGCGCAACGCTGCTGTTCATGCGCGATGACAGCGGCTGGGTGCATGTGGTGTCGCCGGAAACCGTGCTAAAGCCGGGGCCGGGGTGGACGCTGGTGGCGCTGATTCAGCCGGAGAATGGCAGCGCCTGACAGATCTAATCGCGGGCAAGCCCGCTCCCACAGTGTCCGTGTCGAACACAAAATCTGTGGGAGCGGGCTTGCCCGCGAATGCCGCGGCTCGGTGCTAAATCAGGTCGCGAAACCCGGCAGCACTGGCACCGGACGCTTGTCATCATCGATGGCAACAAAGCTGAACTGCCCGTGAATGGCTTTCTCACGACCGTCGCAGCTCATGTTTTCGACGAACACTTCCACCTCGACCTTGAGACTGGTGTTGCCGACCTTGATCACCCGCCCGACCAGCTCGACGATGGAGCCCGCCGGGATCGCGTGATTGAAGTCGATGCGATCGGTCGACACGGTCACCAGCGGCAAACGGCAGAAGCGCGTGGCGGTGATGAACGACACTTCGTCCATCCAGGCCAGCGCCGTGCCGCCGAACAGGGTGTTGTGGTGGTTGGTGGTCGGCGGGAAAACCGCCTTGGTCACGCGGGTCACCGAGAGTTCGGTGCGGCGTTCGATTTCTTGCTCGCGAGGGGTCATGGGTCAGGCCTGAAACGGAATGCTGTGGATAAATTGCGGGCAACAAAAAAGCAGCCCGTAGGCTGCTTTTTTCTGCATCGGAAGCTGGACTTAAGCCAGTTTTTCCTTGATGCGAGCTGCTTTACCCGACAGGTCGCGCAGGTAGTACAGCTTGGCTTTACGTACGTCACCGCGACGTTTGACAGCCATGCTGTCGATCTGCGGGGAGTAGGTCTGGAAAGTACGTTCTACGCCAACACCGTTGGAGATTTTACGAACGGTGAACGCACTGTTCACGCCGCGGTTACGCTTGGCGATTACAACGCCTTCGAACGCTTGCAGACGGGAACGATCGCCTTCCTTCACTTTCACCTGAACGACGATGGTGTCGCCCGGGGCAAAGGTAGGGATTTCTTTGGTCATCTGCTCTGCTTCGAGTGCAAGGATGATTTTGTTGGTCATGCTGTGCTCCTAAGGTAAATCGTCTGATCTACCATCGATACGTTGTTAACTATCGTCCCGCTCGCGGATGTATTCCTCGAGCAGCTTCTTCTCTTCTCCAGAAAGCGAGCGGCTTTCCAGAAGATCGGCGCGTCGTTCATAGGTCCTACCAAGGGACTGCTGTAAACGCCAACGCCGGATATGCGCGTGATTGCCACTCAGCAACACGTCGGGAACACGCTGATCCGCATACACCTCAGGTCGGGTGTAGTGCGGGCAATCCAGCAGACCATCCGTAAAGGAATCTTCCTCAGCGGAATCCGCATGCCCTAAAGCTCCGGGCAGCAGTCGTGTAACCGCATCGATCATGACCATGGCCGGCAGCTCGCCGCCAGACAACACATAGTCACCAATCGACCACTCTTCATCGACATGAGCATCAATAAAACGCTCGTCAATGCCTTCATAGCGACCGGCAATCAGGATCAATGCATCCGATTTCGCCAGTTCGCGTACCGCCGACTGAGTCAGTTGACGGCCTTGGGGGGACAGGTAAATCACCTTCGCCGCCTCCCCGGCTGCTGCCTTGGCCTGAACCAGAGCATCTTCCAGGGGCTTGATCTTCATCACCATGCCCGGACCACCGCCAAACGGGCGATCGTCCACAGTGTGATGCCGATCCGTCGTGTAATCCCGCGGGTTCCAACAGGTCAGCTGCAAGAGCCCCTGTTTGACCGCACGACTGGTAATGCCGTACTCACTGATGGCCGAGAACATCTCGGGGAACAGCGTAATGACGTCTACGCGCAGGCTGGCCATTGCTTAGAAGTCCGCGTCCCATTCCACCCTCATCACGCCTGCTTCCAGGTCGATTGCCAGCACGCATTGCTCCGTATAGGGCAACAACCGCTCGCGATCATCCAGGCTGCCGACGCAGGGCTTGACCACCAATACATCGTTCGCGCCGGTCTCCAACAGGTGATCAACCTTGCCGAAGAATTCTTCGTTCTGGTTGATGACACTCAGACCCTGCAACTGGTACCAGTAGTACTCGTCGCCAGTCAGGTTGGGCAAAAGGCTTCGCGAGATGCAAATCTCGTAACCGCTCAGAAGACGTGCTTCATCGCGATCGTCGAGGCCTTTGAGCTTGGCAACCAGATCCTTTTGAGTGGATCGGCCGCTGACCAGCTCGACCTGCTTTACCACGCCTTCGCGCCGAAGCGTCCAGTTGCGGTAGTTCAACAGGTTTTCAATCGGATCGGTAAAGGAAAAGACCTTCACCTCGCCGCGAACGCCGTGAACCGAAAAAATCTTGCCGACAACGATCAGGTCATCAGCTTTTTCTGGCGTCGCGCTCATACTGCTCAGGCTGCAGCCTTGGCAGATTCCTTCAGCAACTGAGCAACACGCTCAGAAGGCTGTGCACCAACGCTCAGCCAGTAGGCAACGCGCTCTTGGTTCACGGACAGACGAACTTCCTGACCACGGGCAACAGGGTTGAAGAAACCAACCTGTTCTTTGTGGGAACCGTCACGCGGGTTGCGGGAGTCGGTTACGGTCAGGTGGTAAAACGGGCGCTTTTTGGAGCCGCCAAGGGCAAGACGGATTGTTAGCATGTGAACATCGTTCCTGTAGTCGGTGCTGCAAATCTAAATGCACAGCGGGCATGGGTGCCCGAAAGGCCGCATATTCTAAGGAATATCCGGACTTTTGCAAATGACTTTTTCCGGCGCCTATGGCATGCCGTGCAGATTTGCATATGGGGCCGTCGTTAAAACGGCCGGTCAGCTCCCGCCGAGTGCGGGTTTGCTGTTGATCCTGCGTCCTTGCAGGGTCTGCGCCAGTACGACGACCGGCGCGGATTCTAGTGTCCCGCCTCATCCATTTCGCTCACTTGTGGCGAGTGGCTGATGCCCTCAAGCAAGGCGCCGCGACGAGTCATAGCCCGCTATGGCGAGGAGCGGCAACGCAGCATGAGGGCATCAGACGCCGCCATAAGTGAGCAGAATGGGTGAGACGGGACACCTTACATTTTCGGCATGCCGCCGCCGGGCAACATACCGCCCATGCCGCGCATCATTTTCGCCATTCCGCCCTTGGCGGAGAATTTCTTCATCATCTTCTGCATCTGCTTGTGCTGCTTGATCAAGCGACCGATGTCCTGCACCTGGGTGCCGGAACCCATGGCGATCCGGCGCTTGCGCGAACCGCTGATCAGCTCAGGGTCGCGGCGCTCGGCCGGGGTCATGGAGTTGATGATGGCTTCCATCTGCTTGAACTGCTTCTCAGCGGCGTTCTGGGCGTTGCCCATTTGCGAGAGATTGACGCCGCCGATGTTCGGCAGTTTGTCCATGAGCCCGCCGAGGCCGCCCATGTTCTTCATCTGTTGCAACTGATCGCGGAAGTCTTCGAGGTCGAAGCCCTTGCCCTTCTTCAGCTTCTTGGCCAGTTTGTCGGCCTTGTCCTTGTCGAGGGTCGCTTCAGCCTGTTCGATCAGGCTGAGCACGTCGCCCATGCCGAGGATCCGCGAAGCGATACGCTCCGGGTGGAACGGATCGAGCGCTTCGCTCTTCTCGCCCATACCGATGAACTTGATCGGCTTGCCGGTGATCGCGCGAACGGACAGCGCGGCACCGCCACGTGCATCACCGTCGACCTTGGTCAGGATCACACCGGTCAGCGGCAGCGCATCACCGAAGGCCTTGGCCGTGTTGGCCGCGTCCTGACCGGTCATGGCGTCGACCACGAACAGGGTTTCGACCGGATTGATCGCGGCGTGCAGCGCCTTGATCTCGCCCATCATCTCTTCGTCGATGTGCAGACGACCGGCGGTGTCGACGATGACCACGTCGATGAATTTCAGTTTTGCTTCTTTAATAGCCGCGTTGGCGATGTCGACCGGCTTCTGGCTCAGGTCGGACGGGAAGAACGTCACGCCGATGTCGTTGGCCAGGGTTTCCAGCTGTTTAATAGCAGCGGGACGGTAGATGTCCGCCGACACGACCATGACCGACTTCTTCTTGCGCTCTTTAAGGAAGCGCGCCAGCTTGCCGGCGGTGGTGGTTTTACCCGCGCCCTGCAGACCGGCCATCAGAATGACGGCAGGCGGCACGGCGCTCAGGTTCAAGTCTTCGTTGGCCGCGCCCATCAGGCTTTCGAGTTCGGCCTGGACGATCTTCACGAACGCCTGGCCCGGCGTCAGGCTGCGCGACACCTCGGTGCCGACAGCGCGTTCCTTGACCGAATTGACGAAGTCCTTGACCACCGGCAGGGCGACGTCGGCTTCGAGCAACGCCATGCGCACTTCGCGCAGGGTGTCTTTGATATTGTCCTCGGTCAGCTTCGCCTTGCCGGTGACATGGCGCAGCGTCTGCGAGAGACGGTCGGTTAAGTTTTCAAACATTGCGCGATCCTTTCAGGCCCTGTGTAGACCGGGATAATGGCGGCCCAGACCGGAATCAACATGTGCTCGGCGAGCCTGCGGCGTGGGCAGGTCGCGGATTATAGCGAAGACTGCGTCTGGCGGACACCTTGCTGTCAGCTTGTCGGTCTTTCGTGCAATGGCGGTTCTATGCCAAACTCAGCCCCTTTCGGGCTTGCCTAACAGGATTTATGCTCCCCTTGTCACCGAGTTTGCTGACCACCCTCGCCGCCGCCCTTCTCTATGCCGCTGCGACTCTCTATCAGGGCACCCGCCTGGCCACTGGCGCCAAGGCCAACAAGCGCCTGCTGGTCTCGCTCGGCGTCCTCGCCGTGCTGGCCCACAGCGCCAGCCTGCTCACCCATTTATTGACGCCGATCGGCCTGGGCCTGGACTTCTTCAGCGCCTCGAGCCTGATTGCTGCGGCTGTCATCGCCCTGACCCTGCTGGCCTGCTCGCGGATCCCGGTGGAAAACCTGCTGGTGCTGCTGTTCCCGCTGGGTGCGATCACGGTGCTGCTGGCGCAATTTGCGCCGACCGGCACGGTGCAGGTCATCGATGAAGAACCGGGCATCCTCGCGCACATCCTGCTGTCGATCCTCGCCTACGGCATGTTCACCATCGCGGTGTTCCAGGCCTTGTTGCTGTTGGTGCAGGATCATCAGCTCAAGCACAAGCACCCGTCCGGGCTGATCAAGAACTTCCCGCCCCTGCAAACCATGGAAAGCCTGTTGTTCGGTTTCCTCTGGGCCGGCTGGACTTTGCTGTCGCTGTCGCTGATTTCCGGCTGGCTGTTCGTCGAGAACCTGTTTGCCCAGCACCTGGTGCATAAAACCCTGCTGGCCTGCCTGGCCTGGATCGTGTTCAGCGTCCTGCTGTGGGGCCGTAACCGCCTCGGCTGGCGCGGCCACAAGGCAATCCGCTGGACCCTCGCCGGTTTCTGCCTGCTGATGCTCGCGTATTTCGGCAGCAAACTGGTTCGTGAATACATCCTGCACATCTGACGGGCGGCATAAATGGACGGTTTGCCCATAGGGCCGATGCTCGCGGTATTTGTCCTGCTGATTCTCTGGTCGGGGCTGTTTACCGCCGTCGAAGCGGCGCAACAGCACCTGCTCGCGCAACGCACCGCCTCCCGCGCCAGCGACAAGCCGCTGGCGAAGCTCAGCTTCCCGCTCGACAGTCTGATCCTCTGCAATACCCTGTGCCGCGCCCTCGCCGTCATTCTGGCCACCCTGCTGGCAATCTTTCTCTGTGAAGAAAACGGCCCCTGGGCGGCTTGTCTCGGCGCCGGCGCCCTGCTGCTGGTTTTTGCCGACTATTTCCCTCGCGCCCTCGCCCAGCGTTATCCGGATGCGGTGTTGTCGTTCGGCAATACGCTGCTGGCGGTCCCGCTGAAGGTCGTTTACCCGCTTGCCTGGCTGCTCAGCCGCATCAGTGGTTTGCTGATGCGTCCGTTCATCCGCAAGACCCAGGTGGTGCAACAGAGCGAAGACGATGTACCGGCGGAGCGTCATGACGATCCGGATCATCCGGTGCGTCCGCACCCGGTTTCAGGCATCCATGCGCTGGACAACATCACGGTCAATGACATTCTGGTGCCGCGCAGCGATGTCGACGGCATCAACCTCGACGATCCGATCGAAGAAATCATCGAACAATTACGCAAGAACCGGCGCACTCGCCTGCCGGTCTTCCACAGCGATATCAATCAGGTCGAGGCGGTGCTCAACACCCGGCAGATCCGTCACCTGCTGGACAATGGCAGTCTGACGCGCGAAGCCTTGCTGGCGGCCAGTTACGAGCCGTATTTCGTCCCTGAAAGCACCCCGCTGCAACTGCAACTGCTGAACTTCCACAAGCAGCAGCGGCGTCTGGGCATGGTGGTGGACGAGTACGGCGAAGTGCTCGGCATCGTCACCCTGGAAGACATTCTCGAAGAAATCGTCGGCGAATTCGAAAGCGAGCACAGCCTCGACAACCCCCACATCCACCCGCAAGCCGATGGCCGCATGGTGATCGATGGCGCGGCGTCGATCCGCGAGCTGAACAAATGCCTGGGCTGGCACCTGCCCAGCGACGGCCCCCGGACCCTCAATGGCCTGGTGACCGAGGCGCTGGAAACCATCCCGGAAAGCGCGGTCTGCCTGAAGATCGGCCGCTATCGCCTGGAGATTCTCGAAACCGAGGAGAACCGGGTGAGCAAAGTCCTGATCTGGCACACCACTTCCGCCCCGGCGCTGGCCACGGCCCGCTAGACAGCCCCTTGTTCAATCGTTAGCCACCTTCCTATAATCGCGGTGCTTACCCAAGCCCCGCCGAACCGCGTGCTTACCCCGCACCCGACAAATTCCGGCCGGTTCATCGGCAATATCCGCATCACACCGACGACTGTTCCTACCTGAAGCAGCGATCGCGCCTCATCCCACATCCCTGGGTGTTCGACCATAATAATTCGCTCCAACGGAGCTCATGACTGTCAGGGATCACCGCATGACGACCAGTACCGCTTACAGCGACACCACGCCTGCCCAACCGACCAACTCCGCCACCCGCGTGGCCACGGCGAGCTTCATCGGCACGGCCATCGAGTTCTACGATTTCTACGTCTACGCCACTGCTGCCGCGCTGGTGATCGGGCCGGTGTTCTTCCCGCAGACCTCCGGCACGGCGCAGATGCTCTCGGCATTCCTGACCTTCGGCATCGCCTTCCTCGCCCGACCTTTGGGTTCGGCGCTGTTCGGCCACTTCGGTGACCGGATCGGGCGCAAATCGACGTTGGTCGCTTCGCTGCTGCTGATGGGTGTCTGCACCACGCTGATCGGTGTGCTGCCGGGTTACGACAGCATCGGGGCCTGGGCGCCGATCCTGCTGTGCGTGCTGCGTTTCGGCCAGGGCCTGGGATTGGGTGGCGAATGGGGCGGCGCAGCGCTGCTGGCCACCGAAAACGCCCCGAAAGGCAAACGGGCGTGGTTCGGCATGTTCCCGCAGCTCGGCCCTTCGATTGGTTTTCTGGCCGCCAATGGTCTGTTCCTGACGCTGGCCATGACGCTCAATGATGAACAATTCCGCAGCTGGGGCTGGCGGATTCCGTTTCTGCTCAGTGCGGCGCTGGTGATGGTCGGCTTGTACGTGCGCCTCAAGCTCCACGAAACCCCGGTGTTCGCCAATGCCATCGCCCGTCAGGAGCGAGTGAAAGTGCCGCTGGTCGAGCTGTTCAGTCAGTACTGGGCACCGACGTTGCTGGGCGCCGCCGCCATGGTGGTGTGCTATGCGCTGTTTTACATCTCGACCGTGTTCTCCCTGAGCTACGGCGTATCCACATTGGGATATAGCCGCGAGACATTCCTCGGACTGCTGTGCTTCGCAGTACTGTTCATGGCAGCCGCGACACCGTTGTCAGCCTGGGCCAGTGACCGTTACGGGCGCAAGCCGGTGCTGATCGTCGGCGGTGTGCTGGCGATTCTCTCCGGGTTTCTGATGGAGCCGCTGCTGACTCAGGGATCGACCTGGGGCGTGGCGCTGTTCCTGTGCATCGAACTGTTTCTGATGGGCGTGACATTCGCCCCGATGGGCGCGCTGCTGCCGGAACTGTTTCCGACACACGTTCGGTATACCGGTGCATCGGCGGCCTACAACCTCGGTGGCATTGTCGGAGCCTCGGCGGCGCCGTTCTTTGCGCAGAAACTGGTGGCGATGGGTGGTTTGAGTTACGTCGGCGGGTATGTGTCTGCGGCTGCGGTGCTCAGCTTGATCGCTGTGCTGTGCCTGAAGGAAACGCGTAATAACGATTTGAATCAGGTTGCCTGATCTTAGATCAAAAGCTTCGCGAGCAAGCTCGCTCCCACAGTGTCCGTGGCCACACACATAATTTGTGAACACCGCCGAACCTGTGGGAGCGAGCTTGCTCGCGATGGACGCGACTCGGTTTACAGCTCTACTACAACAGCCTGGGAAGCACGGGTCGCCTTGGCACGAGCGGCTTCAATCGACTCGTCACGGGCCAGTGCAACACCCATGCGGCGCTGACCATTGACTTCAGGCTTGCCGAACAGACGCAGCGCGGTATCCGGTTCGCTCAGTGCAGCGCCGAGGTTGGCGAATGCGGTCTGGGTCGACTGACCTTCCACCAGAATCACCGCCGAAGCCGATGGGCCGAACTGACGGATCAGTGGCACCGGCAGGCCGAGGATTGCCCGGGCGTGCAGGGCGAACTGCGACAGGTCCTGGGAAATCAGGGTTACCAGACCGGTGTCGTGCGGACGCGGCGACACTTCGCTGAACCACACCTGATCGCCTTTGATGAACAGCTCGACGCCGAACAGGCCACGGCCGCCCAACGCTTCGGTCACGGCTTTGGCAACACGCTCGGATTCAGCCAGCGCCACCGGGCTCATGGCCTGTGGCTGCCACGATTCCTGATAGTCGCCCTTCTCCTGACGATGGCCAACCGGGGCACAGAAGGTGGTGCCACCCACGTGACGCACGGTCAGCAAAGTGATTTCGTAGTCGAAATCGATAAAGCCTTCGATGATCACGCGACCTTTGCCGGCGCGACCGCCCTCTTGAGCGTAATCCCAGGCTTTCTGCACGTCATCGACGCTGCGCAGCAGGCTCTGGCCCTTGCCCGACGAACTCATCACCGGTTTCACGACGCACGGGAAACCCAGGTCCTCAACGGCTTTACTGTAGTCCTCGAAGGTGTCGGCGAAGTGGTACGGCGAAGTCGGCAGGTCCAGCTCTTCGGCGGCCAGGCGACGGATGCCTTCGCGGTTCATGGTCAGTTGCGCGGCACGAGCGGTCGGGATCACGGTGAAGCCTTCAGCTTCCAGTTCGACCAGAGTGGCGGTGGCGATGGCTTCGATTTCCGGCACGATGAAGTGCGGCTTCTCGGCTTCGATCACTGCACGCAGGGCGGCGCCGTCGAGCATGTTGATCACGTGGCTGCGATGCGCAACCTGCATGGCCGGCGCATTGGCGTAACGGTCAACGGCGATCACTTCAACGCCCAGGCGTTGCAGTTCGATCACCACTTCCTTGCCCAACTCACCACAGCCACACAGCAATACGCGGGTCGCGGTCGGCGACAATGGAGTTCCGATACGGGTCATCTCAGGTCCTCAAAGAAGCGGATCATCGAGGAAAGCAACGCCAGACGCGCTTTCCATGGGGAGAAAGCGCGGCATTTTACATGAACCTGAGGGTTTGGCTTCAGCCGGCGACAGCCTGTTTGCGTTCGCGCCAGGCCATGATCAGCCAGACCGCAGTCACACCGGCGAACTTCGAGGCCAGCGCGGTGATGAGCACCGGCGGCGTCAGCAGGTCAATCATGCCGAAGAAGATGAAGGTATCGAGGGGAATGCTCAGCGCCGAGCTGATCCACAAGCGGTCGCGCAACGGGCGCTTGGTGATGGTGAACACCAGCCAGTCGATGCACTCGGAGACCGCGAATGCCGTGGCGCTGGCCAGCGCAATCGACGGATCGGACGTGACATAGGACAGCACCAGCGCCGCCAGCATCGCCGCAATCGCGCCGTGGCCGAAGCGGATCTGCACCATGTCGCGCAGCACAAACACCAGCCCACCCCAGGCCGACCAGATGATGTCCAGGTGCGGCGCGGTGGAGAAGGCGAAGTTGATCAGCACGACGCTGCTGATGTAGGCGATGAGGAAAATCATGGGCGTGACCTGTCAATTTGGCGCACAGGTTACTTCAGCCTTCCGATGACGCCAATCAAATCGGTTATTGCCCTGGCGTTTTACCGATCATCCAGACCAGGCCACTGGCCTTCGCCCGCTCATGACAGAGCCCGAGGACAACCCGGCGTTCATCATTCGTCATTCGGCTCCAGCGAGTGATCTCTTCGACCGTACGCTGACAACCGGTGCAAATGTCGTCTTCGTCCAGCGCGCAAATGCTCACGCACGGCGAGGCGACGGGTCTTTCCGGGGTTGTCATTCTTCCTGCTCGACCAGATCGCGCGCATAGCGCTGGGAGTTATGCACATAGTGCGCGGCACTGGCTTCGAGCATCTTCTTCTGCGGCTCGGTCAGCTCACGCACCACCTTGCCCGGCGAACCCATCACCAGCGAACCGTCAGGAATTTCCTTACCTTCGCCGATCAGCGAATTGGCGCCGATGATGCAGTTCTTGCCGATTTTCGCGCCGTTAAGAATCACGGCGTTGATGCCGATCAGGCTGTAGTCGCCGACCGTGCAGCCGTGGAGCATGGCGTTGTGGCCGATGGTCACCCCGGTGCCGATGGTCAACGGATAGCCCATGTCGGTGTGCATTACCGTGCCGTCCTGCACGTTGCTGTTCTTGCCGATCAGGATCAGTTCGTTGTCGCCGCGCAACACGGCGTTGAACCAGACGTTGGCGCCCTCTTCCAGTCTGACCTTGCCCACCAGTACGGCGTTGGGGGCGACCCAGCTCTGCGGATGGGTTTCGACACGGGCGTCGCCCAGGCGGTATTTCATCTTGTTTTCCTCAGGGCTCAAGATGGCTGGCCATTCGAGCGATGGCTTCAGGTATTGATAAAGCTTTTGGGCGGCTGATGCAGGCTGATTTTGGCGTCATAGAGCAGGTTGATCAACTCGACAATCATGATTGCCGTCAGCCCCCAGATCTTGTATTCGCCGTAACGGTAGCTCGGCACGTACCAACTGCGACCCTGATAGTCGATGCGGTGGGTGTGTTCGCGCGGATCCTTGCGGAAGAACTCCAGCGGCACACTGAACACCGCAGCGATCTCGGCATCATTGGCCTGGTATTCGACAAAATCGGGAATCACCCCGACATACGGCGTGACCTTGATGCCATGCAGGGAAATCAGCGGGCTGAGCGGACCGATCACTTCAACCAGTCCCGGCGGCAGGCCGATTTCTTCTTCGGCTTCACGCAGGGCGGTAAACACCAGGTCCGGGTCTTCCGGATCCCGTCGTCCACCGGGGAAGGCGACTTCGCCGCCGTGGGTCGAGAGCCCGCTGGCGCGCAGGGTGAGGACAAGTTCGGGTTCGTCACTGCGAGTAATCGGCACCAGGACAGCGGCCTCGGGGAAACGCGTGTCGGTCTCCAGCGTGCGCGGCGTGTGATTGCTTACCCGGTGCAGTAGCTCGTCCAGCATAAGTGTTCTCGATCGGTGCCTTACCCTGCATCATGCACCAATCATTGCGACCGCCCAAGCCCCGAACAGGCGTCATGTCGCGAAACGACAACTTGCCGACTGACACCGCTGCACGCCAAGATAGGCGCAGCATTCAGGAACCCCAGCATGAAATTTTGCAGCCAGTGCGGCAACCCGGTGACCCAGCGCATTCCCGAAGGCGACTCGCGGCTGCGATTCGTCTGCGACAGCTGTCAGACGATTCACTACCAGAACCCCAATATCGTGGCCGGTTGTGTACCGACCTGGGGCACCAAAGTCCTGCTGTGTCGCCGCGCCATCGAGCCACGCCTCGGTTACTGGACGCTGCCCGCCGGTTTCATGGAGAACGGCGAGACCATCGAGCAGGCCGCCATCCGCGAAACCGCCGAGGAAGCCTGCGCCCGGGTGCGCAACCTGAGCATCTACACCCTGATCGACGTGCCACATATCAGTCAGGTGCATGTGTTTTTCCGCGCCGAGCTGGCGGATCTGGACTTCGCCGCCGGCCCTGAAAGCCTGGAAGTGCAACTGTTCGACGAAGCCGACATTCCCTGGGACGAGCTGGCTTTCCGCACGGTGGGCCGTACTTTGGAATGCTTCTTTGCAGACCGGCGCGTCGAGGTCTATCCGGTTCGCTCCGAATCGATTCCGCCGCTCGCTCAACCGGCCATCACTTGATTTCGACGGCAGCCGGCCGATAACCGGCTAACGCAGCCCGCGACAGCGCCTGCACACTATCTATAAATAAAGTATCTGCTTCATTTCTGGGGAATCGTTTCAATGCGCTGGTTGCTTGCCCTGTTCTGCCTGTCGTTCGTCACCGTCTCCCAAGCGTCATTCGTGACCACCGTGACGCCTTCGAACACCCCGCTCATCGAAAAAGTACTAGTGCTCAAATCGGCTCATCAACTGCAGTTGATCGCCGACGGCAAGCCACTCAAGAGCTATCGCATCTCCTTGGGCAAGGGCGCGAAAAAAGGCCCGAAGCTGATTGAAGGCGACAAACGCACACCGGAGGGTTTCTATTGGATCGACTGGCGCAAGACCAGCGACAAATTCAACCTGTCGATGCACATCTCTTACCCGAACATCAGCGACTCCGCCCGCGCCCGCCGCGAAGGCGTCGAGCCTGGCGGCATGATCATGATCCACGGCACGCCGGACTCCGAAGACAACCCGGAACAACTGTTCCACACCCTGGACTGGACCGATGGCTGCATCGCCATGCGCAACGTCGACATGCGTGAAGTCTGGAACCTGGTGCCGGATGGCACGATGATCGAAATCCGCCCCTGACTCTGTCATCCAGGGAGCACGCTCCCGAGGGGCCGCAAAGCGGCCCTTTCCCCGACCATTGGTCGCCCGCAAAAAATAAATCAAAAAGATCGCAGCCTGCGGCAACGTCTGAACGGTGATACCACTTTCACCCGCCAGAACTGCCGCAGACTGCGATCTTTTGTTGTTCAGCGCCCAGCGCTAATACCACTTGAAACCACCCGCCCTGAAACACCCGATTCCAAAGGACTACAGGCCTTTCCGCTGCGTTGACATGGTATGCAAGTGGTATTAGTTTTCGCCGAAACAGCGAGCGACAACAAACCAATATCAGCTCCGGAAGTGCCTTGCATGAACGACCTCCACGCCCTGCGCCCTGACGACTCCCAGCCGACGCCGCTGTACCTGCAACTGGCGCGCAACCTGGAAGCGGCGATCCATGCCGGCCAGTGGAAAGCCGAACAGGCGATGCCCTCGGAGCGCAATCTCAGCGAGATGCTGGGGATTTCCCGGGTCACCGCGCGCAAGGCGCTGGAAGTCCTGCTCGATCAAGGTTTGATCCGCCGCCTGCAAGGTTCCGGCACTTTCATCACCCCACGCCTTGAACAACCGCTGTCGCGCCTGTCGGGTTTCAGCGAGATGCTGCGCCTCAAGGGCTTCGTGCCCAGCTCGCAATGGCTGGAGCGGGAAATCACCCTGCCGACCCACGAAGAACTGATCCGCCTCGGCCTGTCGCCGAACGACAAGGTCGCGCGCATGAAACGCCTGCGCAAAGCCGACGACACCGTGATGGCCATCGAGATGAGCACCCTGCCCGCCTCGATCATGCCCAAGCCACAGGTGGTGGGCGATTCCCTCTACGAACACCTCGACAGCATCGGCAAACCGATCGTGCGCGCCTTGCAGCACATCCAGGCAATCAACGCCTCGGACGAGTTCGCCGCACTCGTCGGCATCGCCCCCGGCACCGCGATGCTGCTGATGACCCGGGTCGGCTACCTGGAAGACAACACGCCGATCGAAGTCACCGACACCTATTGCCGCAACGACTACTACGACTTTGTTGCAGAGCTTCGCCGCTGATCAGCAGCCAGGCCAAACGAGAGAAGCGAAATGTCTGAAGACAACATCCTCACCGCTGACGGCTGGATTCGCGGCCGGCTGATCCACGAACACGGCAGAGTCGTGTCGATCGAAGGCGTGCCTTGCGATCCGGCGACCAATGACCTGCCCTATCTGCTGCCGGGTTTCATCGACCTGCACGTCCACGGCGGTGGCGGCAAGGACATCATGGAAGGCGCCAGCGCGTTCGAGACCATCACCCGAACCCACGTGCGCTTCGGCACCACCTCGCTGCTGGCCACCACCATGACCGCGCCGAGTGCCGAGATTGCCAGCGTGCTCAAGGAGGTCGGCGAGTTCTGCGAACAGCGTCCGAAAGGCGCCGCCCGGGTACTCGGCGTTCACCTCGAAGGCCCGTACATCAACCCGGGCAAACTCGGCGCCCAACCGAACTTCGCCCACACCGCGTTGATGGCGGAAGTCGAAGACTATCTGGCACTCGCGCCAATCCGGGTGATCACCATCGCCCCGGAAATCGCCGGCCATGACGGTTTGATTCGTGAGCTCAGCAGCCGTGGCATCCGCATGCAGATCGGCCACACCCTCGGCAGTTACGAGGAAGGCGTCGCCGCCCTCGAAGCCGGCGCCACCAGTTTCACCCACTTGTACAACGCCATGAGCCCGCTGCATCACCGCGAGCCGGGCATCGTCGGCGCGGCGCTGGCCCATGCCAAATTCGCCGAGCTGATCCCGGATTTGCTGCACGTGCACCCCGGCGCGATCCGCGTGGCCCTGCGCTCGATTCCGTGCCTGTACTGCGTCACCGATTCGACCGCCGCCGCCGGCATGCCCGATGGCGAGTACAAGCTCGGCAGCCACACCGTCACCAAATGCCTGGGCGGCGTGCGCCTGCCCGACGGCACCCTGGCCGGCAGCACCCTGACCATGGATCAGGCCCTGCGCAATCTGGTGAAGATCGGCCTGCCGATCGCCGAGGCCTCGCAACGTCTTTCGCAATTCCCCGCCGACTACCTCGGCATCACCGAGCGCGGGCGCCTGCAACCCGGCGTCTGGGCCGACTGCGTGCGGCTGGATCGCTCACTCACACTGACCGCCGTCATGGTCGAAGGAGAAGACATTGACTTCAAAAATGCTTGAGGAGGCGCTGTCCTCGTTCGAGGCCGTGCAAGCCCAACTGCAACAGCTCGACCCGCAAATGATCGAGATCGCCGGGCGCCTGCGCCGTCAGCCGCCGCAAGTGGCGATGACCGTTGCCCGTGGCAGCTCCGACCATGCGGCGAGCTACTTCGCGTATCTGACCATGCAGCAACTTGGCGTACCGGTGGCGTCGTTGCCGATGTCGGTGGTGACCATGCAACAGGCGCCGTTGAAGGTCAGCGGTCAGGTTGCGTTCGCGTTTTCCCAGTCGGGCCAGAGCCCGGATCTGGTCAACAGCCTGCGCCTGCTGCGCAAACGTGGCGCCTTGAGCGTGTCGATGGTCAACGCCGCCGATTCGCCGCTGGAAGCTGCCTGTGAATTCAGCCTGCCGTTGCTGGCCGGCACTGAAAGCAGTGTCGCCGCGACCAAAAGTTTCATCGCCACCCTCAGCGCCAGCGCTCGTCTGATCGCCCACTGGAAAGAAGACAGCGAATTGCTGGAGGCGCACAACGCCCTGCCCGAGGGCCTGCGCGAAGCCGCGCAACAGGACTGGAGCCTGGCCATCGACGCCCTGCGCGATTGCGAGCGGTTGATGGTGATCGGCCGTGGCGCCGGTTTCGCCATTGCCCAGGAAGCCGCACTGAAATTCAAGGAGACCTCGGCGATCCAGGCCGAAGCCTTCAGCAGCGCCGAAGTCCGTCACGGCCCGATGGCCTTGATCGACGAACATTACCCGTTGCTGGTGTTCGCCCCGCGCGGTGCCGAACAGGCCGGTCTGCTGAGCCTGGCGGCCGAGATGCGCCAGCGCGGCGCCCGCGTGCTGCTGGCCGCCCCGGATGACGTGAGCGAACGTGACCTGACCTTGAGCCGCGCGGAGCATCCGGCGCTCGACCCGATCCTGGCGATCCAGAGTTTCTACGTGATGGCGGCCGGTCTGGCCGTGGCCCGTGGCATGGACCCGGATCAGCCGCGACACCTGAGCAAAGTCACCCGTACGCACTGAGTCCGAACCGAACGTTTTCCTGATGAGACCGAGCCATGCACAACAACAATAAAGAGCTGACTTTAAGCGCCCCGCTCAGCGGCCCGGTGCTCACGCTCGCCAAAGTTCCGGACGCGGTGTTCGCCAGCGGCGCGATGGGCGACGGCATTGCCATCGATCCGCTGAACGACACCCTGTATTCGCCCTGCGCCGGCGTGGTGATCCACGTCGCCCGCACCGGCCATGCACTGACCGTGCGCGCCGACAACGGCGCCGAGCTGTTGCTGCACCTTGGTCTGGACACGGTGGAGTTGCAGGGCGAAGGCTTCTCGATGCTGGTCAAGGAAGGCGCGCGGGTCAGCAATGGCCAGCCGCTGCTGCGCTATGACCTGGACAAGGTCGGCCGCCAGTGCAAAAGCCTGGTCAGCCTGCTGATCCTGACCAACAGCCAGGATTTCCAGGCGCGCCCCATCACCCTGAAAACGGTGAAGGTGGGCGAGCCGCTGCTGCACATCGTCGCTCGTCACAGCGCAGCGGCGAACACAGAAGAACTCGGCGGCCCGGAAGTTCACGGTCACGTGCAGGTCGCCCATCGCGGCGGTCTGCATGCGCGCCCGGCGGCGTTGATCCGTCAGACCGCGCAAGGTTTCAAAAGCCAGTCGCAGCTGCATTTCGCCGGCAAGTCGGCACAGTGCAACAGCCTCATCGGTTTGATGGGCCTGGCGATTGGCGAGCAGGACGAAGTGCAGGTCACTTGCCAGGGCCCGGACGCACAGGCGGCGTTGCAAGCCTTGCTCACCGCACTGGCCACCGCCCTGGCCGAAGATCATCACGCCGCCGCACCGGTTGCCGCTACCCCACGCAATCGCCCGGCCGAGGCTGGCGTGTTGCACGGTGTGTGCGCCGCACCGGGTTTGGTCGGCGGACCGCTGTTTCGTTTGAACGCGATCAGCCTGCCAGCGGACAGTGGCAATCATCAGCCCGAGCAACAATTGCAGATCCTCGACATCGCGCTGAACCAGGTTCGCAGCGAAATCGACGGCACCCTCGCCCAAGCGAAAAAACACCGCAATGCCGACGAAGAAGCGATCTTCGCCGCGCACCTGGCCTTGCTGGAAGACCCGGCCCTGCTCGATGCCGCCCAGCAATCGATTGAAACCGGCACCGCAGCGACCCACGCCTGGAGCCAGTCCATCGACGCGCAATGCGAGGTTTTGCAAAACACCGGCAGCCCGCTGCTGGCCGAACGCGCCAACGATCTGCGCGACCTCAAGCAACGGGTGCTGCGCGCCCTGCTCGGCGAAGCCTGGCATTACGAAGTGCCGGCTGGCGCCATCGTCGCCGCCCACGAACTGACGCCGTCGGACCTGCTGCAACTCAGCGCGCAAGGCGTCGCCGGCTTGTGCATGGCCGAAGGTGGCGCGACTTCCCACGTGGCGATTCTGGCCCGGGGCAAAGGCCTGCCGTGCATGGTCGCACTGGGTTCTGCACTGCTCGATCAAGCACAAGGCCAACCGGTGGTCCTCGACGCCGACGGCGGTCGTCTCGAACTGACGCCAAATGCCGAGCGTCTGACCGAAGTCCGCCAGGCACAGATCGACCGCCAACAACGGCGCGATGCCCAGCAAGCCCAGGCCTATCTGCCGGCGGAAACCCGCAACAGCGTGGCCATCGAAGTGGTCGCCAACGTCGCTTCCAGCCACGAAGCGGCGGATGCATTTGCCAACGGCGCCGACGGCGTCGGCCTGTTGCGCACCGAGTTTCTGTTCGTCGATCGCCACACTGCGCCGGACGTCGAAGAACAACGCATTGCCTACCAAGCGGTGATCGATGCCATGGGCGACAAGTCGGTGATCATCCGCACCATCGATGTCGGCGGCGACAAACAACTCGACTACCTGCCACTGCCCGTGGAAGCCAACCCGGTACTCGGCCTGCGCGGCATTCGCTTGGCCCAGGCCCGCCCGGAAATCCTCGATCAGCAACTGCGTGCGCTGCTGCAAGTCAGCCCGTTGCAGCGCTGCCGGATCTTGCTGCCGATGGTCACCGAAGTCGACGAACTGCTGCACATCCGCCAGCGGGTCGATGCGCTGTGCCTGGAACTGGGCATCAATCAACGTCCGGAAATCGGCGTGATGATCGAAGTCCCGGCCGCCGCGTTGCAGGCCGAACAATTGGCTGAACACGCGGACTTCCTGTCCATCGGCACCAACGACCTGTCGCAATACACCCTGGCCATGGACCGCGACCACGCAGGCCTCGCCGCGCGGGTAGATGCCTTGCACCCGGCGCTGCTGCGCCTGATCGCCATGACCTGCGAAGGCGCGGCGGTGCATAAACGCTGGGTCGGCGTGTGCGGCGCCCTGGCTTCCGATCCGCTGGCGACGCCGGTGTTGATCGGCCTGGGCGTGACCGAACTGTCGGTGAGCCCGGTACAGATCGGCGAAATCAAGGACCGCGTGCGCCAGCTGCACGAAGCCGAATGCCAACGCCTCGCCCGGGACTTGCTCAAGCTGAGCAGCGCCGCCGCGGTGCGTCATGCCTGTCATCAACATTGGCCTCTGCGCTAACAAAAACAACAAGGACAAACGCCATGTACCAACTCTTCATCGAAGGCCTGCAACGCCTCGGCCGCGCGCTGATGCTGCCGATCGCGATCCTGCCGATCGCCGGCCTGTTGCTGCGCCTGGGCGACACCGACCTGCTGAACATCGCGATCATCCACGACGCCGGCCAGGTGATCTTCGCCAACCTGGCAATGATCTTCGCCATCGGCATCGCGGTCGGTTTCGCCAAGGACAACAACGGCACCGCCGGCCTCGCCGGGGTGATCGGTTACCTGGTGATGATCTCCACCCTCAAGGTGCTCGACGCCAGCATCAACATGGGCATGCTCGCCGGGATCGTCAGCGGCCTGATGGCCGGCGCGCTGTACAACCGCTTCAAGGACATCAAGCTGCCGGAGTACCTGGCGTTCTTCGGTGGCCGGCGTTTCGTGCCCATCGTTACCGGTTTCAGCGCGGTTGGCCTGGGCGTGCTGTTCGGCTACATCTGGCCGCCGATCCAGCACGGCATCAACAGCTTCGGCACGTTGCTGATGGAAAGCGGCAGCTTCGGCGCGTTCGTCTTCGGCGTGTTCAACCGCCTACTGATCGTCACCGGCCTGCACCACATCCTCAACAACATGGCGTGGTTCGTGTTCGGCAACTTCACCGACCCGACCACCGGCGCACTGGTCACCGGCGACCTGTCCCGCTACTTCGCCGGCGACCCGAAAGGCGGCCAGTTCATGACCGGCATGTTCCCGGTCATGATCTTCGGCCTCCCCGCCGCCTGCCTGGCGATGTACCGCAACGCCCTGCCGGAGCGACGCAAAGTCATGGGCGGGATCTTCCTGTCGATGGCCCTGACCGCGTTCCTCACCGGCGTCACCGAACCGATCGAATTCGCCTTCATGTTCCTCGCACCGCTGCTGTTTTTGCTGCACGCGCTGCTGACCGGGTTGTCGATGGCGATCACCAACGCGCTGAACATTCATCTGGGCTTCACCTTCTCCGGCGGCTTCATCGACATGGTGCTGGGCTGGGGACGCTCGACCAACGGCTGGCTGGTGGTGCCGGTGGGCCTGGCGTATGCGGTCATCTACTACGCGGTGTTCGATTTCTGCATCCGCCGCTTCAACCTGAAAACCCCGGGCCGCGAAGACGTCGCCACCGCCGACAAAGCGGTCCTGACCGAAAACGAACGCGCCAGCGCTTACATCAAGGCACTCGGCGGTGCGGAAAATCTGGTCACCGTCGGCGCATGCACCACGCGTCTGCGACTGGAAATGGTCGATCGCAACAAAGCCTCGGACGCCGATCTGAAAGCACTGGGCGCAATGGCCGTGGTACGTCCCGGCAAGGGCGGCAGTCTGCAGGTGGTCGTCGGACCGATGGCCGACAGCATTACCGACGAAATCCGCCTGGCGATGCCCGCATTGGGCCGAGCCGTGGTGGCTGCCCCTGTCGCTGTTGTCGAAACCAGCGAACCCGTCGCAGTCTCCACACCCCAGGCCCAGCAATGGCTGACCGCTCTGGGCGGCAGCGACAACGTGCTGCAACTCGACTGCATCGCCATGAGCCGGATCCGCCTGCAACTGGCCGATGGCAAGGCGCTTTCGGAAAGCCGCTTGAAAGAGCTTGGATGTCTGGGTGTGAGCGCGCTGGAAGATGGCGTGTGGCACTTGCTGGTGGGGGATCGGGCGCAGAGTTTGAGTGTGGCGCTGGAGGGGTTGGTCAATCGGAGTGAGGTGAGTGCCAAGGTCTGATGGTTGCCATCAAGTTTTGACTTGAAGCGATTACAAACAAGAAACCCGGCCTAGGCCGGGTTTCCTGTTCCATTTGAAGCAACCACCGCAGGACCGGAGCTTCCGGGGGGGCAAGCTGAAACCAATTGGGAAGATTCAGTAAATCCCGCACATCTTTAAACAATCGAAAATGGAACGCGGAGCGTCCCGGGCTGCATTCCCACGCGGAGCGTGGGAACGATCAAGCAGTACGCAGTTGCCTTCTGCTTTCTGCTTTCTGCTTTCTGCTTTCTGCTTTCTGCTTTCTGCTTTCTGCTTTCTGCTTTCTGCTTTCTGCTTTCTGCTTTCTGCTTTCTGCTTTCTGCTTTCTGCTTCCCACCACTCAACACGATGAGCGTTAGCTCGAGTAAGGCTTTTGACGTGCCGGCCCCATCGGAAGGCTGAGTGGAGGGATTTATCCGGGGGTGGGAGCGCAGCGACCGTGCGGCGAAGCCGCATGCATCGAGAGGAGGTGCAGCGAAGCAAACCGTAGGCGATGCCCCCGGATGAATCCCGGAGCGAAGGAACCCCGAGCCCCAGCGAGGGGCCGAACGCCGGGGCCCAGACCTTTGGTTACTTTGGGGCGTTTGCCAAAGTGACCCGCCGTAAGGGCGGAACCATAAGCCGCCGCTCCCAAAGAAACGGATATTCACCCAACCCAAACCCCAAACAACAAAAAACCCGCTGAAATCACTCTCAGCGGGTTTTCCATTTCAGCAGCCAAGGAAAATCAAAAATCCTCCAGCCGCCACACTTCATAAGCCGGCGTCTCGTAGGGATGGCTCAACTTAAGAGCCGCCACTACCGAGCGAATCAACTCATCGCCAACAACAAGCTCAACCTTCCACTCTTCGACCCGCTCAACCCGCCCCGCCTCACCCATGAACGGCTGACTCCCGTCCAAAGGCCGAAACTGACCAGATCCAAGCACCTGCCACGCACAGTGGTCATAATCACCGATCCGCCCACCACCGGCAGCGAACACAGCCTCCTTGACCACCTCGACATGACTGTCGGGAACAAAAAACGCGAGCTTGTACACAGCGCTTAGTTCACCCACACACGAGCATTACGGAACATACGCATCCAAGGCGCGTCTTCGTTCCAGTCTTCCGAACGCCACGAGTTCTGCACGGCACGGAACACACGCTCCGGGTGCGGCATCATGATCGTCACACGGCCATCACGGCTGGTGAGACCGGTGATCCCGCGCGGCGAACCGTTCGGGTTGGCCGGATAGGCTTCAGTGACCTTGCCATGGTTGTCGACGAAACGCATCGCCACGCAACCGGACAGATCGGCTTCCAGCAGTGCTTCTTCGCTGGAGAACTCGGCGTGACCTTCACCGTGAGCGATGGCGATCGGCATGCGCGAACCGGCCATGCCCTGCAGGAAGATCGAGTTCGACTCCTGAACCTGAACCATCGCCACACGCGCTTCGAACTGCTCGGAGCGGTTGCGCACGAAGTGCGGCCAGAACTCGCTGCCCGGGATCAGCTCGTGCAGGTTGGACATCATCTGGCAACCGTTGCACACGCCGAGGGTGAAGCTGTCGTTACGTTCGAAGAAGCCCTGGAACGCATCGCGGGCACGGCTGTTGAACAGTGCGGACTTGGCCCAGCCTTCACCGGCGCCGAGAACGTCGCCGTAGGAGAAACCACCGCAGGCCACCAGACCTTTGAACTCGTTCAGGTCGACACGGCCGGCCAGAATGTCGCTCATGTGCACGTCGATCGCGTTGAAACCGGCGCGGTCGAACGCTGCCGCCATTTCCACCTGACCGTTGACGCCCTGCTCACGCAGTACGGCAACCTGTGGGCGAATGCCTTTCTTGATGTAAGGCGCGGCGATGTCCTGGTTGACGTCGTAGCTCAGCTTGACGCTCAGGCCCGGGTTGTCTTCTTCCAGCAGCGCATCGAATTCTTGCTCGGCGCAGTCGGCGTTGTCGCGCAGACGCTGGATCTGGTAGCTGGTCTCGGCCCACTGACGTTGCAGCAGACGACGCTGGCCTTCGAACACGGTGTCACCGTTGAAGGTGATGTTGATCTGGCCATTGTTGATCGGCTGACCGATCACCGAAACGCAGTCGCCCAGACCGGCAGCGCTGAATTGCGCGAGGATGTCCGGGGTGGCGTCCTGGCGAACCTGGATCACGGCACCCAGTTCTTCGTTGAACAGGATGGCGGCGATTTCAGCGGAGCTTTCGGCAACGCTGTCCAGGTTAAGGCTCAGACCGCAGTGACCGGCGAAGGCCATTTCCACCACGGAGGTCAGCAGACCACCGTCGGAACGGTCGTGGTAAGCCAGCAGGTGACCGTCGGCGTTGAGGCCCTGGATCACTGCGAAGAACGCTTTCAGGTCTTCGGCGTCGTCGACGTCCGGAGCCTGCTTGCCGAGCTTGCCGTGAACCTGCGCCAGGATCGAGGCGCCCATGCGGTTCTGGCCGCGACCGAGGTCGATCAGGATCAGGTCGGTGGTGCCCTTGTCCATGCGCAGTTCCGGAGTCAGGGTCTGACGGATGTCAGCCACTGGCGCGAAACCGGTCACGATCAGGGACATTGGCGAGGTGACGGTCTTGTCTTCGCCGTTGTCGTTCCAGCGGGTGGCCATGGACATCGAGTCCTTGCCGACCGGGATGGTGATGCCCAGCTCAGGGCACAGTTCCATGCCGACCGCTTTCACGGTGTCGTACAGACGCGCGTCTTCGCCCGGGTGGCCGGCAGCGGACATCCAGTTCGCCGACAGTTTGATGTCGGAGAGCTTGTTGATGCGCGAGGCGGCAATGTTGGTCAGGGTTTCGCCGATGGCCATGCGGCCCGACGCCGGAGCGTCCAGCAGCGCCAGCGGAGTGCGCTCGCCCATCGCCATCGCTTCACCGGTGTAAACGTCGAAACTGGTGGCGGTGACGGCAACATCGGCCACCGGAACCTGCCATGGGCCGACCATCTGGTCACGGGCCACGAGGCCGGTGATGGTGCGGTCGCCGATGGTGATTAGGAAGCTTTTGCTCGCCACGGCCGGGTGGTGCAGGACGCGTTCGATGCTTTCGCCGATGTCGAGGTTCGACGGATCGAAGTCATCGCCCAGCTCGGCTTCGCGAACCACCGAACGGTGCATGCGCGGGGCCTTGCCCAGCAACACTTCCAGTGGCATGTCCACCGGGTTGTTGCCGAAGTGGCTGTCGGTCACGGTCAGTTGCGGCTCGGCGGTGGCTTCGCCGACAACGGCAAACGGGCAACGCTCACGTTCGCAGATCGCCTTGAAGCGCTCGAAGTCGGCCGGGCCGACCGCCAGAACATAACGTTCCTGGGATTCGTTGGACCAGATTTCGTGCGGGGCCATGCCCGGCTCGTCGTTTGGAATGTTGCGCAGTTCGAAACGGCCACCGCGGTCGCCGTCGTTGACCAGTTCCGGGAAGGCGTTGGACAGACCGCCCGCGCCCACGTCGTGGATGAAGCTGATCGGGTTCTTGTCGCCCAGCTGCCAGCAACGGTCGATGACTTCCTGGCAGCGACGTTCCATTTCAGGGTTTTCACGCTGAACCGAAGCGAAGTCCAGATCCGCCGAGCTGGTGCCGGTGGCCATGGAGGAAGCAGCGCCGCCGCCCAGACCGATCAGCATCGCCGGGCCGCCGAGGACGATCAGCTTGGAGCCGACGACGATCTCGCCTTTCTTGACGTGTTCTTCACGGATGTTGCCCATGCCGCCAGCGAGCATGATCGGCTTGTGGTAACCGCGAACTTCGTCACCGTGCGGGGTGGTGATCGATTGTTCGAAGGTACGGAAGTAGCCGGTCAGGGCCGGACGACCGAATTCGTTGTTGAATGCGGCGCCGCCCAGCGGGCCTTCGATCATGATGTCCAGCGCGTTGACGATGCGCTCAGGCTTGCCGTACGGCACTTCCCACGGCTGTTCGAAGCCCGGGATCTGCAGGTTCGATACGGTGAAACCGGTCAGGCCGGCCTTCGGTTTGGCACCACGACCGGTTGCACCTTCGTCGCGGATCTCGCCGCCGGAGCCGGTGGACGCGCCCGGGAACGGAGCGATCGCGGTCGGGTGGTTGTGGGTTTCGACCTTCATCAGGATGTGCACCGGTTCCTGCACCGCGCCGTACTGGCGGGTTTCCGGATCCGGGAAGAAGCGGCCGGCGACGTTGCCGACGATCACCGAAGCGTTGTCCTTGTAAGCGGACAGCACGCCTTCGCTGTGCATCTGATAGGTGTTCTTGATCATGCCGAACAGGCTTTTTTCCTGGCTCTCGCCGTCAATATCCCAACTGGCGTTGAAGATCTTGTGGCGGCAGTGCTCGGAGTTGGCCTGGGCGAACATCATCAGTTCGATGTCGTGCGGGTTGCGCTTGAGACCGTTGAAGGCGTTGACCAGGTAGTCGATCTCGTCTTCGGCCAGGGCCAGGCCCAGTTCGACGTTGGCTTTTTCCAGTGCGGCGCGACCACCGCCGAGGATGTCGATGGCGGTCAGCGGCTTCGGTTCGGCGTGGCTGAACAGACCGGCGGCCTGCTCGAGGTTGGCCAGAACGATCTGAGTCATGCGGTCATGCAGTACGTCTGCAATCTGCTGCGCTTCGGTTTCGCTGAACTGGCCGGCGACGTAGAACGCGATGCCGCGCTCCAGGCGCTGGATCTTGCTCAGGCCGCAGTTGCGGGCGATGTCGCTGGCCTTGCTCGACCATGGCGAGATGGTGCCGAAACGCGGCAACACCAGGAACAGACGACCGGTCGGCTCTTGAACCGGAACGCTTGGACCGTACTTCAGAAGGCGCGCAAGCACCTGCTGTTCGTCGCCGGTCAGGACGCCGGTGACTTCGGCGAAGTGAGCGAATTCAGCATACAAGCCACTGACAGCCGGAACCTTCTGGCTCAGTTGCTCAAGGAGTTTGCTGTGGCGAAAGGCAGAAAGGGCAGGAGCGCCGCGCAGGATCAACATCTTCGGGACAGCCTCGGGAAGGGGTGTGCTTTGAGGCCGTGCATTCTAGCCTAAACCGCCCTCAACATCACCCGAAACGCTACGCACGGTTGCACCCGGATGTCGAGTGGTGTTCCTGCCTTGAGGGTCAAATTTATGGAGTGTTGGAGCGCGGGTTATTTTTTCTGTCACAAAATGCCTTTCGGGCCCATTCCTGCGGGGTTTCGAGCGGTTTTGTGATCCCTAGCAGACAACCCCGCAACTGTCGAGATATGGCGCCCGTTGTCCTTTGCGTATACTGCGCACATGTTTTCCCCAACGGCTTTGCGTCCGCGGTACGCCAAATGGCTGATCGCTACCGGACTCTTCCTGATGCTCAGTGGCTGTGTTGATAAACCCAACACACTCGAGCGCGTAAAGGAGGATGGCGTGCTGCGGGTGGTCACCCGAAACAGCCCCGCCACCTACTTTCAGGATCGCAGCGGTGAAACCGGCTTCGAATACGAGCTGGTGAAGCGCTTCGCCGACGATTTGGGGGTCGAGCTGAAGATCGAAACCGCCGACAACCTCGACGATCTGTTCAACCAGGTCGGCAAGCCGAACGGCCCGGTACTGGCGGCCGCCGGCCTGGTCAGCAGCGAACAGCGCAAGAAACAGGTGCGCTTCTCCCGCTCCTACCTCGAAGTCACCCCGCAGATCATCTATCGCAACGGCCAATCTCGTCCTACCGACGCCGGCGATCTGGTGGGCAAGAAGATCATGGTGCTCAAGGGCAGCACCCACGCCGAACAACTGGCGGAGCTGAAACAGAAATATCCTGGCATCCAGTACGAAGAATCCGACGCCGTTGAAGTGGTCGACCTGCTGCGCATGGTCGATGAAGGTCAGATCGACCTGACCCTGGTCGATTCCAACGAAGTGGCGATGAACCAGGTGTACTTCACCAACATCCGCGTGGCCTTCGACCTCGGTGACGCGCGCAGCCAGAGCTGGGCCGTGGCGGCCGGCGAAGACAACAGCCTGCTCAACGAGATCAACAGCTATCTGGACAAGGTGCAGAAGAACGGCACCCTGCAACGTCTGAAGGACCGTTATTACGGCCACGTCGACGTCCTCGGCTACATGGGCGCCACCACCTTCGCCCAGCATTTGCAGCAGCGGCTGCCCAAATACGAACAGCACTTCAAGGCCTACGCCAAGAAAGAGAAAGTCGACTGGCGCCTGCTGGCGGCGATCGGTTATCAGGAATCGCTGTGGCAACCGGCGGTCACCTCGAAGACCGGCGTGCGCGGGCTGATGATGCTGACCCAGAACACCGCTCAGGCCATGGGCGTTTCCAACCGTCTCGATCCGAAGCAGAGCATCATGGGCGGCGCCAAGTACCTGGCCTACATGAAGGATCAGCTCGACGAGTCGATCCAGGAACCGGATCGCACCTGGTTTGCCCTGGCGGCCTACAACGTCGGCAGCGGTCATCTGGATGACGCGCGCAAACTGGCGGCCAAGGAAGGGTTGAACCCGGACAAGTGGCTGGATGTGAAAAAGATCCTGCCGCGCCTGTCGCAGAAACAGTGGTACAGCAAGACCCGTTATGGCTACGCCCGCGGCGGCGAACCGGTGCATTTCGTGGCGAACATCCGTCGCTACTACGACATCCTGACGTGGGTGACCCAGCCGCAGCTTGAAGGCGATCAAGTGGCAGAGGGCAATCTGCATGTGCCGGGGATCGACAAGTCGAAACCGGCTCAAGAGCCCGCCCCGCTTTAACCCTTCCCCCAAAACACATGTGGGAGCAATTTGCTCCCACAAGATGTTGCGACTTAGTGTTTGGCAGCCGCCAGAATCAACGCCTTCATCTCCGACACCGCCGACTTGAAGCCGACGAACAACGCATGCGCCACCAGCGCGTGACCGATGTTCAGCTCGTTGATGCCCTTGATCGCGGCCACAGCCTCGACGTTGTGATAGTGCAGGCCATGGCCGGCATTGACGATCAGGCCTTGGGCCAGACCGAAGGCCACGCCGTCCGCCACACGCTTGAGCTCTTCCGCCACTTCGGTCGGCGTTTCGGCATCGGCGTAACGCCCGGTGTGCAGTTCGATGGCCGGTGCGCCGACGCGCTTCGACGCAGCGATCTGCCGCTCGTCGGCGTCGATGAACAGCGATACCTCGCTGCCGATCTTCGACAGACGCTCGACCGCCGCCCTGATCCGCTCTTCCTGCCCCGCCACATCCAGACCGCCTTCGGTGGTCAGCTCCTGACGGGTTTCCGGCACCAGGCAGATGTGCGCCGGACGAATGCGCTCGGCGAACGCCATCATTTCTTCGGTGACGCCCATTTCGAAGTTCATGCGGGTTTGCAGCACATCCTTGAGCAACAGCACGTCGCGCTCCTGAATGTGCCGGCGGTCTTCGCGCAGATGCACGGTGATGCCGTCGGCGCCCGCCTCTTCCGCGTCCAGCGCAGCTTTGACCGGATCCGGATAGCGCGTGCCACGGGCCTGACGCAGGGTGGCGACGTGGTCGATGTTCACGCCGAGAAGAATGCGATTGCTGGTGGTCACGGATGCGCTCCTGAATGGAAAGATTCGGCGCACAGCATACACGGGGCTACGGTTTGCGAAACAGTTCGCGACTGACGAGAGGACGGCCGCCAAGATGGACTGCAAGTGCCTGACGCATCAGGCGCTTGGCGGCGGACAGAGCGCCCGGTGCCGTCCAGTCGGCTTCGGCCATGGCCAGCAGTTCAGTGCCGTTGAACAGGCCGGGTTGCAGCAGATAGACCCGTTCGAGTCCGGCATCCACCTGCAAGCGATAGAGACCGTCCGCAGCGATAGGCTCGTCGTTGATGTCGGTATTCAGGGAAAAGCCGTAACCGAGGTCGTCGAGCAACCGCCATTCGAAAGAACGCAGCAACGGTTCCAGCGGCCGGCCTTCGGCCAATGCGAGCAAGGTCGCGGCGTAATGATCGAACACCGCAGGATGCGGATCTTCGGCGGGCAACAGGCGAATCAGCAATTCATTGAGATACAGGCCGCTGAACAGTGCCTCGCCGACCATCCAGGTTGCGTTGCCGACGCTTTCCATGCGCCCAACATTCTTCAACTCACCCTTGCCGCGAAACTCCACTTCCAGCGGCACGAATGGCCGCGCCAACGTCCCGGCCTTGCCCCGCGCACTGCGCAACACCGCCCGCAGTCGACCTTGCGGCGTGAGGAAATCCACCAATGCGCTGGTTTCGCGGTAGGCGCGGGAGTGCAGGACGTAGGCGGGTTGGGCGGGAGGCGCTTGAGACATGGATTTCTCGTTGAGGGAAACGCAGTTTTACACACAAACCCAAAACTACTGTGGGAGCGAGCCTGCTCGCGATGAGGGTGTATCAGACAACAAGGATGTCGACTGAAATACCGCTATCGCGAGCAGGCTCGCTCCCACAGTGGGTATCGGTGTTCTCGGGATCAGCGCTTACAGGTCGCCGTAACCCAGCGAACGCAGCGCACGCTCGTCGTCGGACCAGCCGCCCTTAACCTTGACCCACAGGTTGAGCATGATCTTGGAGTCGAACAGCAGCTCCATGTCCTTGCGCGCCTCGGTGCCAATGCGCTTGATGCGCTCGCCCTTGTCGCCAATGATGATTTTCTTCTGGCCGTCACGTTCGACGAGGATCAGCGCATGGATGTGCAGCGTCGCACCCTGCTGCTTGAACTCTTCGATTTCCACGGTGATCTGGTACGGCAGCTCGGCGCCGAGCTGGCGCATAATCTTCTCGCGCACCAGTTCGGCGGCGAGGAAGCGGCTGCTGCGGTCGGTGATCTGGTCTTCCGGGAAGAAGTGATCGTTCTCCGGCAGATGATCGGCGATGACTTTTTCCAGCGCGTCGAGGTTGTGCCCGTGTTGCGCCGAGATCGGAATGATCTGCGCGTTCGGCAGCTGTTCCTGCAACCACGACAGGTGCGGCATCAGCTCGGCCTTGTCTTCGATGCGGTCGGTCTTGTTCAGCGCAACGATCAGCGGGCCCGTCACGTACTGCACGCGCTCCAGCACCATCTGGTCTTCTTCGGTCCACTTGGTGCGGTCGACCACGAAGATCACCACGTCGACGTCTTTCAACGCCGCCGAAGCGGTCTTGTTCATGTAGCGGTTCAGGGCCTTTTCGCCACCCTTGTGCATGCCTGGGGTGTCGACGTAGATCGCCTGCACGTCGCCCTCGGTCTTGATCCCGAGCATGTTGTGGCGAGTGGTCTGCGGCTTGCGCGAGGTGATCGCCAGCTTCTGGCCGAGGATGTGGTTCAGCAGCGTGGACTTGCCCACGTTGGGACGGCCGACGATGGCAACATAGCCACAGCGCGTTGCGTTTGTATCAGTCATTGCCATTCTCCACACCCAGGGCAATCAGTGCTGCGGCGGCCGCTACCTGTTCGGCAATACGACGGCTCACACCCTGACCCCGGCTTTTTTCATTCAATAGGACAACTTCGCACTCGACGAAGAAGGTACGGCAGTGCGGCTCACCCTGGATATCCACCACTTCATAACGCGGCAGTTCGCAGCCGCGCGATTGCAGGAATTCCTGCAGGCGGGTCTTCGGATCCTTGTTGGTGTCGACCAGCGTCAGACCTTCGAACTCGCCGGCCAGCCAGGCCAGTACGCGCTCGCGGGCGACTTCCATGCCGGCGTCGAGGTAGATCGCACCGATCAGCGCTTCAAGGGCGTCGGCCAGAATCGATTCGCGACGGAAACCGCCGCTCTTCAACTCGCCGGAACCCAGACGCAGGTAATCGCCCAGATCGAAACCGCGGGCCAGTACCGCCAGCGTCTCACCTTTTACCAGCCGCGCGCGCAAACGCGACAACTGGCCTTCGCGAGCCAGAGGGAAACGGTCGAACAGGGCTTCGCCGGCAACAAAGTTGAGGATCGCATCGCCGAGGAATTCCAGACGCTCGTTGTTGCGTCCGGCAAAGCTGCGGTGCGTGAGGGCCAGGACCATCAGTTCCTGGTCCTTGAAGGTGTAACCGAGCTGACGCTCGAGACGGCTTAGAGAAACGCTCACGGTTTACCCACGCTGAGTTCGTGGCTGGATTCCACTGCCATCGCCGGGATACGGCGCAGGCCTGGGACAATTAACGCTGTGTTCAAAAATGACGTCCTGAATATCGTGGCTTCATGCCCCGGAGCCGGTTGTGCCGACGCCAGAAATGCATTCGGCGCTGTGGTCAACAGCGCCGTGTTTGTTTACTTGATCAGGCCGACCCGCGAGAAGTTCGGCAGGTGGCTGAGTTTCGGTTCCGGCCAGCTCATCCAGACCGCGAAGGCCTTGCCGACGATGTTCTGGTCGGGAACCATGCCCAGCAGATCCTTGGGAATGTTCGGATCATCCCAGTAGCGACTGTCGTTCGAGTTGTCGCGGTTGTCGCCCATCATGAAGTAGTGCCCGGCCGGCACGGTCCAGGTATGGTCCGGCGTTGCGCGGTAGCGGCTCATTTCCTTGCGGATCAGGTGCTCGGCGACACCGAGTTTTTCCTTGTAGAGTTCCGCGCTGCCCAGCGTACCCGGCTCGGAGCCGACCAGTTGCTCGGCGATCGACTCGCCATTGACGAACAGGCGTTTGTCGGCGGTGTACCGCACGGTGTCGCCCGGCAGGCCGACCACACGCTTGATGTAGTTGACGTTCGGGTCGCTCGGGTAGCGGAACACCATCACATCACCGCGCTGCGGGTCACCGACTTCGATGATCTTCTTGTCGATCACCGGTAAACGGATCCCGTAGGAAAACTTGTTCACCAGAATGAAGTCGCCAACGTCCAGAGTCGGTTTCATCGAGCCGGACGGAATCTGGAACGGTTCCACCAGGAACGAACGCAGCACCAGCACGATGAACAGCACCGGGAAGAACGACTTGCCGTACTCGACCAGCAGCGGTTCTTTGTTCAGCTTCTCGACCACCACCCCATCAGGCTGGCTGACGCTGCCCTGATAGGAGGCGATGGCGGCACGCCGACGCGGTGCCAGGATCAACAGATCGAGCAACGCCAACAGACCGCAGACGAACACGGCAATGACCAGCAACAGCGGGAAATTTAGTGACATAGGACCTGACTATTCCAACCTGAGCACGGCGAGGAAGGCTTCTTGTGGAATTTCCACGTTGCCGACCTGTTTCATGCGTTTCTTACCGGCCTTCTGCTTCTCAAGCAGTTTTTTCTTACGGCTGACGTCGCCGCCGTAGCACTTGGCCAATACGTTCTTTCTGAGTGCCTTGACGGTTGTCCGGGCGACGATCTGACCGCCAATGGCAGCCTGGATGGCCACGTCGAACATCTGACGAGGAATCAGTTCTTTCATCTTCTCGGTCAACTGGCGACCTTTGAAGTGCGAATTGTCACGGTGCACGATCAGCGCCAGAGCGTCGACCTTGTCGCCGTTGATCAGCACGTCCAGTTTCACCAGATTAGCCGATTGGTAACGATCGAAATGGTAGTCCAGCGAAGCATAGCCGCGGCTGGTGGATTTCAGACGGTCGAAGAAGTCCAGGACCACTTCGTTCATCGGCAGGTCGTAGGTCACTTGCACCTGATTGCCGAGGAACAGCATGTCGACCTGCACACCGCGTTTCTCGATGCACAGGGTGATGACGTTGCCCAGGTGCTCCTGCGGTACCAGGATGTTGGCGCGCACGATCGGCTCGCGCATGTCTTCGATTGCAGACACGTCCGGAAGCTTCGACGGGTTGTCGACGTAAATCGTTTCACCGGTTTTCAGCACCAGTTCGAAGATTACCGTCGGCGCCGTGGTGATAAGGTCCAGGTCGTATTCGCGCTCCAGGCGCTCCTGGATGATCTCCATGTGCAGCATGCCGAGGAAGCCGCAACGGAAGCCGAAGCCCAGTGCGTCGGAGCTTTCAGGGGTGTACTGCAGCGACGAGTCGTTCAGGGTCAGTTTCTGCAGCGCTTCGCGGAAGTCCTCGAAGTCGTCGGAGCTGACCGGGAACAGACCGGCGTAAACCTGCGGCTGGATACGTTTGAAGCCTGGCAGCACCGGAACGTCCGGAGTGGAGCTCAGGGTCAGGGTGTCACCGACCGGCGCACCGTGAATGTCCTTGATGCTGGCAATGATGAAGCCCACTTCGCCGGCTTTCAGGTCAGCGGTGGCGGTGTGTTTCGGGTTGAACACACCAACGCTGTCGACCAGATGCACCTTGCCGGTGGACTTGACGAGGATCTTGTCGCCCTTCTTCACGCGGCCGTGACGCACGCGCACCAGGGAGACAACGCCCAGGTAGTTGTCGAACCAGGAGTCGATGATCAACGCTTGCAGCGGATCTTCGATGTTGCCGGTCGGCGCAGGAATGGTCGCGACCAGACGCTCGAGCACTTCATCGACACCCAGGCCGGTCTTGGCGCTGCAGGTGACGGCGTCGGTAGCGTCGATGCCGATGATCTTCTCGATCTCGTCCTTGACGCGATCAGGCTCGGCCTGTGGCAGGTCGATCTTGTTCAGGACCGGCATGACCTCAAGGCCCTGCTCGATGGCGGTGTAGCAGTTGGCCACGGACTGGGCCTCAACGCCCTGACCCGCATCGACCACCAGCAACGCACCTTCACAGGCCGCCAGGGAACGGCTGACTTCGTAGGTGAAGTCGACGTGCCCTGGGGTGTCAATGAAGTTCAGCTGGTAGGTGACGCCGTCTTTGGCCTTGTAATAGAGGGTAACGCTGTGGGCCTTGATGGTGATCCCGCGTTCGCGCTCCAGATCCATGGAATCCAGTACCTGGGCTTCCATTTCACGCTCGGCCAGGCCACCGCACATCTGGATGAAACGGTCAGCCAGCGTCGACTTGCCATGGTCAATGTGGGCGATGATGGAGAAATTGCGGATATGACTCAAATCACTCACGGATCAACACTCAAAAAGGCTGCAGGCTTGGCCCGCCGAAAAATAGCCGGGAATTGTACCTGATACACGGCGCAAGCGTCACGTTCGCCTGTCACCCGGATTGCATGCAAAAACGCCCCGGTCTGGCGACCGAGGCGTTTTCAAGGCTAAAGCATGGGTGAAACCTTGTTCATCAACCGGCTCGACGCAGCAACCAGACACCCGCCAGCGCACAAACGCCAGCCGGCACCAGCACCGCGAACAGCGGCGAGAAGCCGAATACCAGACTGGACGGGCCCAGCAGATCCTGAACGATGCGGAAGGTGAAGCCCACCAGCACGCCGGTGAACACCCGCTGACCAAGGGTCACCGAACGCAACGGACCGAAGATGAAGGAAATCGCCATCAGTACCAGCGCGGCGGTCACCAGCGGCTGCAACACCTTGACCCAAAATGCCAGCCAGTAACGGCCGTTGCTCAGGCCCTGGTCGGCCAGATAGTGGATGTAACCCCACAGACCGGTGATCGACAGCGATTCCGGCGCCATCACCACGGTGCTCAGCAATTGCGGGCTCAGGGAGACATCCCAGCGCTCGACCGGCGTATTGACCACTTCGGTGCTGCGCTCGTGGAATTTGGTGGTGGTCACGTCGGTCAGCTGCCAGTGATCGGTGTCGAACTCGGCGCGTTTGGCGAAGCTCGAGCTCAGCAGATGACGCTCTTTGTCAAAGTGATAGCGGGTCACGCCGTACAGACGACCATTGGGCTGCACGGAGTTGATGTGAATGAACTCCTCGCCCTGACGGTGCCACATGCCGTGCTTGGCGCTCTGCGCGTCACCGCTGCCTTGCGCCAGCGAACGATTGGCCTGGGCCATGCTTTCGGTGGCCGGTGCCACGTACTCGCCGATCAGCACGCCGGCCAGCATCAGCACCAGCATTGGCTTCATCACCGCCCAGACGATGCGCCCGATGGACACACCGGCAGCGCGCATGACGGTCAGCTCACTGCTGCTCGCCAGACTGCCGAGGCCGATCAGGCAGCCGATCAGCGCCGCCATCGGCAGCATGTCGTACATGCGGCGTGGCGCGGTCAGGAGCACGAAACTCAGGACATCGACCAGGGTGTAGGTATCACTGACGTCGCCCATCTCGTCGATGAACGCAAACAAGGTTGCCAGGCCGAGAATGATCGCCAGCACCGCGATGATCGCCATGAACACGCTGCTGCCGATGTAGCGATCGAGTTTAACCACGGGCCACCTCCAGCGCTGCGCTGCGACGGCTGGCCAGTTTCAGGCGCAGAGGTTCCCAGTACAGCAGGCCGAGACCGATGACCAGGAAGATCGCGTGCACCCACCACAAGCCGAGCGCCGGTGGAATCTTGCCTTTCTCGAGGGCGCCGCGGGCGGCAATCAGGATGGTCAGGTAAGCCATATAAAGAAGAATCGCCGGCAGCAGCTTGAGGAAACGCCCCTGACGCGGGTTGACCCGCGACAGCGGCACCGCCATCAGGGTCACGATGAACACCAGCAGCGGCAGCGACAGGCGCCATTGCAGTTCGGTTTTCGAGCGGATGTCATCGCTACCCACCAGAGACGAGGTCGGCATGGCGTCACGGTCGGTAACTTCCTCGCTGACATCCGGCTTGGGCAGCAGCACGCCGTAGGTTTCGTAGTGGATGGCGCGATAGTTGGCCTGACCCGGGCTGCCGTCGTAGCGGTAGCCGTTGTCGAGGATCAGGTAGCGGTTGCCGTCGGGACGCACTTCCTGACGGCCCTTTTCCGCCACCAGCACGGAAATCCCGCGATCTTTCTGGTTGGCGCCGAGGTTCTTCTGCGAGATGAACACGCTGCCAAGGTTGACCCGATCGTCGCTCAGGGTTTCGGTGTAGGTCACCCGCGTACCGTCGCGCAGGGCCTGGAAGCGGCCGGGCTCGAGGGTGTCGAATTCGGTCAGGGCGTCCTGCTTGTTCAGCAGCAGCTGGAACTGGTTGGCGCCTTGCGGGGCCAGGCTCAGGCTCAGCCACGCCACCACCAGTGCCACCAGAGTGGCCGGGAACAGGGTCATGCGAAACAGACGCTGCTGGCTCATGCCGGTGGCCGAGAGCACGGTCATCTCGCTTTCCAGGTACAACCGGCCGTACGCCAGCAGGATCCCGAGAAACAGGCCCAGCGGCAGGATCAGTTGCAGGAAGCCCGGCAGACGGAAGCCCATGATCAGGAACAGCGATCCCGGATCGAGCTGGCCCGCGGCGGCCTGGGCAAGGTATTTGATGAAGCGACCGCTCATGATGATGACCAGCAGCACGGCGCTTACCGCACTCAGGGTCAACAGGACTTCGCGGGACAGATAACGGAAGACGATCAAACCAGACACTCCAGGGTTGTCAGGCTAAGGCGGCCAAACAAGCAAACGTATCGACGGGCCCGCAAGGCAGAGCCGTCGAAAAAAGATGCGGCATTATCCTGTGATTGAGGGCGCCTGTCACTGCGCACACTCACGCAAGCATGCAATCCGTTGAAGATCGTACAACCGAGGGTTGTCAGGCGCGGTGAGCGAGGTTCAAACTGCCGCCTCTGTCGCAGGCACTGGCCTGCGCCTCTTCTCTCTATAAGCAGGCGACGGCGGACACGTCGAACGCCTGCGTGTTGACCATTCATTCAGGGATCCGGACATGGAACTGGTTGTAAAAAGCGTTAGCCCAGAAACGTTGAAAACCGCCACCCTGGTGGTTGCCGTCGGCGAAGGCCGCAAACTCGGTGTTGCCGCCAAGCAGGTCGACGAACTGAGCGGTGGCGCCATCAGCGCCGTGCTCAAGCGTGGCGATCTGGGCGGCAAGGTCGGCCAGAGCCTGTTGCTGCACAGCCTGCCGAACCTGAAAGCCGAACGCGTGCTGCTGGTTGGCGTGGGCAAGGATGAAGAACTGGGCGACCGTCCTTTCCGCAAGATCGTCGCCGGCATCCTCAACACCCTCAAAGGCCTGGGCGGCAGCGACGCCGTGCTGGCACTCGATGAAATCATCGTCAAGAACCGCGACAGCTACGGCAAGACCCGCCTGCTGGCCGAAACCCTGGTCGACGGCGAATACACCTTCGATCAGTTCAAGAGCCAGAAAGCCGAACCGCGCGCCCTGAAGAAAATCACCCTGCTGACCATCAAGGCCGCTCAGGCCGAAGTGCAACGCGCCGTGAACCACGCCACCGCAATCGCCAACGGCATGGCCTTCACCCGCAACCTGGGCAACCTGCCGCCGAACATCTGCCACCCGACTTTCCTCGGCGAGCAAGCCAAGAACCTCGGCAAAGAGTTCAAGGATCTGAAAGTCGAAGTCCTCGACGAGAAGAAGATCAAATCCCTGGGCATGGGTTCGTTCTACGCCGTCGGCCAGGGCAGCGCCCAACCGCCGCGCCTGATTGTCATGCAATACAACGGCGGCAAGAAATCCGAAAAGCCGTACGCACTGGTTGGTAAAGGCATCACTTTCGACACCGGCGGCATCAGCCTGAAACCGGGCGCCGGCATGGACGAAATGAAGTACGACATGGGTGGCGCCGCCAGCGTGTTCGGTACTCTGCGCGCCGTGCTGGAACTGAAACTGCCGATCAACCTGGTGTGCATCCTGGCTTGCGCCGAGAACATGCCGAGCGGCAACGCTTCGCGTCCGGGCGACATCGTCACCACCATGAGTGGCCAGACCGTGGAAATCCTCAACACCGACGCCGAAGGCCGTCTGGTGCTGTGCGATGCCCTGACCTACTCCGAGCGCTTCAAGCCGCAAGCGGTGATCGACATCGCCACCCTGACCGGTGCCTGCGTCGTTGCTCTGGGCGCCCACACTTCGGGCCTGCTGGGCAACAACGACGAGTTGATCGAGCAACTGCTGAGCGCCGGCAAGGCTGCCGACGACCGCGCCTGGCAACTGCCACTGTTCGATGAATACCAGGAGCAACTGGACAGCCCGTTCGCCGACATCGCCAACATCGGCGGTCCGAAAGCCGGCACCATCACCGCTGCCTGCTTCCTGTCGCGCTTCACCAAAAACCTGAACTGGGCGCACCTGGACATCGCGGGCACCGCCTGGACCAGCGGCGGCAAGGACAAGGGCGCAACCGGCCGTCCGGTTCCGCTGCTGACCCAGTACCTGCTGGACCGCGCCAAAGCCTGAAACCGATGACTGCGAGCGGCGCCTCTCTTGAGGGGCGCCGCTCGCAGCTCAGGAACCGCAATGACCAAAGTCGACTTTTATATCCTGCCCAGCGCCGATCCTTCGGCTCGCCTGGATTTTGCCTGCAAGCTCACCGATAAAGCCTGGCGCATGGGCCACCGCATCTACCTGCATTGCAGTGATGCTGCCCAGCGTGATGATCTCGATGCGCGGCTGTGGGCGTTCAAGGGCGAAACCTTCGTGCCTCACGGCCCGGCTGAAAGCGAACCGGAAGGACTGATCGTGTTGGGACTGGGCGAGGACTGTGGCCAGCACACAGACTTGCTGGTCAATCTCGACCTGAAAGTCCCGGCTTTCGCCAACCAATTCGCCCGGGTGGCGGAGGTGGTGGTGGAAGATCCGGCGATCCGCACTGCGGCGCGGGAGAGTTTCCGTTTCTACCGCGAACAGGGCTATCCTCTGCAAGACCACCGTTTACAGCGACTCTGAGTACGCCGATGGACACTCCAAAACCGCTGCAAAAACCCGCGCACCTGCTAGATGACCTCGAGTCGATCCGCCAGTTGCTCGGCGATGACAACCTGCAACCGCCACTGCTGACCGACACGGTCGATGATGGCGAACAGGAACAGATTCCGATGTTGTTCGATTCGGTCGACAACGCACCGCAAGCCGTCGAAGCTGCACCCGCGCCGACGCCAGCCCCGCAGCCTGCCGCTGTGCCTGTGGATAAAGGCCCCGACGCCCTGCTGCACCTGGACAGCGAACTGCGTGCCGCCGCGCAACTGATCATGCAAGACGTGATCGACGATTTCGCGCCGCACATCGAAACCGAAATCAAACGTCGCCTCGAGGCGCGGATGGAACGGCTTCTCGGCCAGTACGAATAATCCCCCGATCTCCTGTGGGAGCTGGCCTGCCAGCGATAGCATCACCGCGCCTTTCCTGAAAAACCGCGGCGCCTGCATCGCTGGCAGGCCAGCTCCCACATTTAAGTCTCCACCCGGCCCGCCCCGCTCGCCCTGCGCCCCATGCCCCGCTATACTTCCCGGCTTTTCCTGAATAAATGCCAATAGGGTCCCGCCGCGCATGGATAAGACCTACCAGCCGCACGCCATTGAAACTTCCTGGTACAACACCTGGGAGTCCGAGAACTACTTCGCCCCGCAAGGCGCGGGCGACTCCTACACCATCATGATCCCGCCGCCGAACGTCACCGGCAGCCTGCACATGGGTCACGGTTTCAACAACGCGATCATGGACGCCCTGATCCGTTTCCGCCGCATGCAGGGTCGCAACACCCTGTGGCAGCCGGGCACCGACCACGCCGGTATCGCCACGCAGATGCTGGTGGAGCGTCAACTCGAAGCCCAGGGCCAGAACCGCCATGATCTGGGCCGGGAAAAATTCCTCGAGAAAGTCTGGGAGTGGAAGGATCAGTCCGGCGGCAACATCAGCCGTCAGATCCGTCGTCTCGGCTCGTCCGTGGACTGGAGCCGCGAGCGCTTCACCATGGATGACGGCCTCTCGGAAGCCGTTAAAGAAGCCTTCGTGCGCCTGCACGAAGACGGTCTGATCTATCGCGGCAAGCGTCTGGTCAACTGGGACACCAAGCTGCACACGGCGATTTCCGACCTCGAAGTGGAAAACCACGACGAGAAAGGTTTCCTGTGGAACCTGAAGTACCCGCTGGCCGACGGCGCGAAAACCGCTGAAGGCAACGATTTCCTGATCGTCGCGACCACCCGTCCGGAAACCATGCTCGGCGACTCCGCCGTCGCGGTGAACCCGAACGACGAGCGCTACAAAGCCCTGATCGGCAAATTTGTCGAGCTGCCGCTGGTCGGCCGCCGCATCCCGATCATCGCCGACGATTACTGCGATCCCGAATTCGGCACCGGCTGCGTGAAAATCACCCCGGCCCACGATTTCAACGACTATGAAGTCGGCAAGCGCCACAACCTACCGCTGCTGAACATCTTCGACAAGAACGCCAACGTGCTGCCGGCAGCGCAGGTGTTCAACCTCGACGGCACGCTGAACGACAGCATCGACGGCAAGATTCCGGCCGAGTACGCCGGTCTCGAGCGTTTCGAAGCGCGCAAGCAGATCGTGGCTGCGTTCGACGCCGCCGGCCTGCTGGTCAGCGTCGACGATCACAACCTGAAAGTGCCGAAAGGCGACCGCTCCGGCACCGTCATCGAGCCGTGGCTGACCGACCAGTGGTACGTGTCCACCAAGCCGCTGGCCGAGCCTGCGATTGCTGCCGTTGAAGACGGCCGTATCCAGTTCGTGCCGAAGCAGTACGAAAACATGTACTTCTCGTGGATGCGCGACATCCAGGACTGGTGCATCAGCCGTCAGCTGTGGTGGGGCCACCGGATTCCGGCCTGGTACGACGAGTCGGGCAAAGTCTACGTCGGCCGCGACGAAGCCGAAGTGCGCGCCAAGCACAACCTCGGTCCGGACGTTGCGCTGCAACAGGACAACGACGTTCTCGACACCTGGTTCAGTTCGGGTCTGTGGACCTTCTCCACCCTGGGCTGGCCGGAAAAGACCGAATTCCTGAAGAAGTTCCACTCCACCGACGTGCTGGTGACGGGCTTCGACATCATTTTCTTCTGGGTTGCCCGGATGATCATGCTGACGATGCATTTGATCAAGAACGAGGACGGCACGCCGCAGGTTCCGTTCAAGACCGTTTATGTGCACGGTCTGGTGCGTGATGGCCAGGGCCAGAAGATGTCCAAGTCCAAGGGCAATGTCCTGGACCCGCTGGACATCATCGACGGTATCGAGCTCGAAACCCTGGTGCAGAAACGCACTTCCGGTCTGATGCAGCCGAAACTGGCGAAGAAGATCGAGAAGCAGACCCGCGACGAGTTCGCCGACGGCATCGCCAGCTACGGCACCGACGCCCTGCGCTTCACTTTCTGCTCGCTGGCGTCTACCGGTCGCGACATCAAGTTCGACATGGGCCGCGTCGAAGGCTATCGCAACTTCTGCAACAAGATCTGGAACGCCGCGCGTTATGTTCTGGACAAGGGCGAAGACTGCGGCCAGAACGGCGAAGCCTACGAGCTGTCGCTGGCGGATCGCTGGATCATCTCGCAACTGCAACGCACCGAAGCCGAAGTGACCCGTCAACTGGATCAGTTCCGTTTCGACCTGGCGGCGCAAGCGCTGTACGAGTTCATCTGGAACCAGTACTGCGACTGGTACCTGGAACTGTCCAAGCCTGTGCTGTGGGACGAAAACGCGCCGGTCGAGCGCCAGCGCGGCACTCGCCGTACGCTGGTTCGCGTACTGGAAGTGGCGCTGCGTCTGGCGCATCCGTTCATGCCATTCATCACTGAAGAAATCTGGCAGCGCATCGCGCCGCTGGCCGGCATTCAGGGCAAGACGATCATGCTGCAAGCGTGGCCGGTGGCCAACGAAGAGCGCATCGATCCGGCGGCCGAAGACGATATCGAATGGCTCAAGGGCCTGATGCTCGGCACACGCAACATCCGTGGCGAAATGAACATCGGCCCGGGCAAACCGCTGCCGATCTACCTGAAGAACGTCACCGCTGAAGACCAGCGCCGCCTGACCGAGAACGAAGCGCTGCTGAAGAAGCTGGCGCGTCTGGAATCGATCACCGTGCTCGCGGCCGGTGAAGAAGCGCCGCTGTCCGCCACCGCGCTGGTTGGCGAGATGGAAGTGCTGGTGCCGATGGCCGGCCTGATCGACAAGAACGCCGAGCTGGCGCGTCTGGACAAGGAAATCCTGCGTCTGCAGGGTGAAGTCCAGCGCGTTGGCGGCAAGCTGTCCAACGCCGGTTTCGTTGACAAGGCTCCGGCCGAAGTCATCGAGAAGGAACGCGCCAAACTGGCCGAAGCCGAACAGGCTCTGGCCAAGCTGGCCGAGCAGCACGCGCGGATTGCCAGCCTGTAACGGCAAATCGCACTGAAAAAGGGAGGCCCGCAACGGCCTCCCTTTTTTGTGCCCGGCACTTTTCCGGCCAACAACTCGGCTCCCTGTGGGACAATGGCCGCCACTTTCAGCCCTACCCGAATCGACCACGCCCATGAACGCCCCACGTACACCGAAACCTGCGCGCAAGAAGCCTGACTCCGCCACCCCGGCCAAGCCCGTGGAACCGCGTAAAGAAGCCAGCCTGCACCCGCGCAATCGCCATCAGGGTCGTTACGACTTCCCGGCGCTGATCAAGACCACGCCGGAACTGGCGAAGTTCGTGATCACCAACCCGTACGGCAAGGAAAGCATCGACTTCGCCAGTCCCGATGCGGTGCGTGTGTTCAACCGGGCGCTGCTCAAATCGTTCTACGGCATCCAGCATTGGGACATCCCGGCCGATTATCTGTGCCCGCCGGTGCCGGGCCGTGCCGACTACATCCACTTCCTGGCTGACCTGCTGGCCAGCAACAACGACGGTGTGGTTCCGCGCGGCGCCATCGTCAATGTGCTGGATATCGGCATGGGCGCCAACTGCGTGTATCCGCTGATCGGCAACAGCGAATATCGCTGGCACTTCCTCGGCTCGGAGATCGATCCGACCGCCGTGGCCGCGGCCAAGGCCATCGTCAAGTCCAACGACCTGAACAAGGTCATCCAGCTGCGCCAGCAGGAGAACCGCAAGCACATCCTGATCGGCCTGCTGGAGCCTGGCGAGCGCTTTGACCTGACCATGTGCAACCCGCCGTTCCACGCGTCGATGGAAGAAGCCACCAAGGGCAGCGAGCGTAAGTGGCGAGCCCTCGGCAAGGCCGATCCGAAACGCAAACTTCCGGTGCTGAATTTCGGCGGGCAATCGGCCGAACTGTGGTGTGAAGGCGGCGAAGCGCGTTTCGTGACGCAACTGATCGCCGAAAGTGCGAACTTTGCGCACAAGGTGTTGTGGTTCAGCACCCTGGTCTCGAAAGCTTCGAACCTGCCTGCCATCGAAACCGCGCTGAAAAAGGTCGGCGCGCTGGAAAGCCAGGTGGTGGAAATGTCCCAGGGGCAGAAGCAGAGCCGCTTCGTCGCCTGGACCTTCCAGACCAAGTCCGAGCAGCAGATCTGGCGGCGCGAACGCTGGGTTCGCAAGTAATACGTTTCAACCGGGGCGGCGCTTGATCGCAAGCAGCCGCCGCTACTGCTGAAACACAAACAGCAGGCGCAAAAAAACCGTGCCCGGATCGCTCCGGTGCACGGTTTTTTTTATCGCTGCGTCTTACTTGTTCACAGCGTCGGTCAGGCCTTTGGCCACAACCAGCTTGATCACTTTCTTGGCAGGGATTTCGATGGCAGCGCCAGTCGATGGGTTACGGCCAGTGCGGGCAGGACGCTCGGTCACTTTCAGCTTGCCGATACCTGGCAAAGTGATTTCGGCACCGTTTTCCAGCTGATCGGCAACGATTTGGCCCAGTTGGTCCAGAGCGGCACGCGCGGTGGTTTTCGGCGCGTCGATAGCTTCAGCGATGTCGGCGATCAGTTGGTCTTTAGTAAGAGCCATGTAGTGTTCCTTCCCTATCAAATTCATATGGATTGCAGAGTGCAGTGTCAGCCATCGAGCCCGATCTTCTGGATCTGGCACCCTCGGCGATAACCACGACGAGTCGGGGTTATAGATGCCGAAATCAAGGTTTGGTTCGACCTGACAAAAGCTGAATGCATGCTTGTCGCGGTGACTTCGCACAAGACCGGGCAAAACTAGCACAGAGACAAGGAAATATCCGCCTCTAGCTAGCCAAATGGTCAGGTTTATTGCGCTAAATCGGTAAATAAATGCATAAGGACCGTCGGGTGACCCGGATTTGCCCTTCACCCCGCGCCAAATCCAGTGGTTGCGGTACACTGGGCGCTTTTTCGGGGGAGCCCGCCCTCCTCCCTTCCACCAGCCGAGAAGCCTATGCCGATCCGTCATTGCATCGTCCATTTGATCGACAAAAAACCCGACGGCACACCCGCAGTCCTGCACGCCCGTGACTCCGAACTGGCTGAGTCCGCAGCCATCGAGAACATGCTCGCCGATCTGAACGAGAGCTATAACGCCAAACAGGGCAAAGCCTGGGGGTTGTTCCATCCGGAGTCCGGCGCGTTCCCGTTCAGCGGCTGGCTGAAGGAATACATGGAAGGCGGCAAGGATTTCACCGCGTTCAGCAAGGTCGCGGTCGAGCACCTGCAGAAACTGATGGAAGAATCGAACCTGTCGGTCGGCGGCCACGTATTGTTCGCCCACTATCAGCAAGGCATGACCGATTACCTGGCCATCGCCCTGCTGCACCACAGCGAAGGCGTGGCGGTGACCGATCAACTGGACGTGACCCCGTCGCGCCACCTCGACCTCGGTCAACTGCACCTGGCGGCGCGGATCAACGTTTCCGAGTGGCAGAACAACAAGCAGTCCAAGCAGTACATCTCGTTCATCAAGGGCAAGAACGGCAAGAAGGTCTCGGAGTACTTCCGCGACTTCATCGGCTGCCAGGAAGGGGTCGACGGCCCGGGCGAAACCCGCACCCTGCTCAAGGCTTTCAGTGACTTCGTTGAGAGCGAAGACCTGCCGGAAGATTCCGCCCGCGAAAAGACCAAGACCCTGGTCGACTACGCCAGCAGCCAGGCCAAGCTCGGCGAGCCAATGGGCCTGGAAGAACTGTCTGAGCTGATCGACGAAGAACGCCCGAAGGCCTTCTACGATCACATCCGCAACAAGGATTACGGCTTGTCGCCGGAGATCCCGGCGGATAAGCGCACGCTCAACCAGTTCCGCCGCTTCACCGGTCGCGCCGAAGGCCTGTCGATCAGCTTCGAAGCGCACCTGCTGGGCTCGAAGATCGAATACGACGAAGAAGCCGGGACGCTGGTCATCAAAGGCCTGCCGACCTCGCTCACCGATCAGTTGAAGCGTCGCAACTGATGCTCGGCAATGTGCTGAAAAAGGTTCTGCTGGTTCTGCTGGTGGTCGTGGTCTATCAGAACTGGGGCAAGATCGAGCGGGTGTTCAACCCGTCGCAGATGGCGTCCGAGCAGGTCCGCGCCAACGCCAGGGTCGTGCTGTACGCCACGGACTGGTGCGGCTACTGCAAGCAGACCAAGCGCTTTCTCGATCAGAAAGGCATTCCGTTCAAGGAATTCGATATCGAGAAGGACACCGAGGCACGCAAGGCGTATGAAGCGCTGGGCGGACGCGGGATTCCGCTGATCGACGTCAATGGCACGTTGATTCGCGGGTTTGATCCGGACGAGATTCTCGCTGCACTGAAATGAACGAGGGAGCCATTCGGCTCCCTCAGTTGTTTCAGCGTTTCTCGATTCGGAAACCGAAACGCGGGAAGTGCACATGCACCAACCCGCCACGTTCGTCTTCACGGCGCAGGATCATCTCCTCTCGACCGGCAAACACCAGCTCACCGGCCACCGGATCAACGCCGTAGTCTGTCGCGGCGATCAGCACCTGCTGACCTGCCACGAACCCGTTCGGATCAGTGAATTCCTCGTCCGGCAACGCCGCAGGCGTCGAGCTGCGCGCGATCTCCAGTGCTTCCTCCGAACTCATCTCGCTGGCCGCGCCATGGCCAAAACCGAGCACACGCCCCAGCCACGCCGACACCGCCGGATAAGCATCCACCAAAGGCGCCGTCACGTGAGTGGCCTTGAGGAACCACAGCGGATGAGCCATGGCGAAGTCGGCAATCGACGGTTCACCGAACAGGAAGTCACCGTCTTCACGCTGCAACTGTTGCTCCAGACGCGCCATGAGGGTCGGCCAATTGTGCTTGGCCTGCTCGGCTGACAGCCTGGTCGCGCTGCCACCGCTGAACAGTCCGGCCCGATCTGCGAGGAACGCCTTGATCGCTTCCGGCGGCAACTTGCCGAAACGCACTGCCACCGATTCCGGCTGGAACACCAGGCTCACCGCGTGCTGGAACACCACCGAATCGGCCCAGGCGGCGAAACTGGCGGCGATCATTTCCTGACCTTCCGGGAAGAATGAAGGCTGGGCCTTTTCCTGCTCGAGGCGGCGGGCGATCAGCGCGGTGTCGCAATAGATATCGGCGCCGATCTGCAACACCGGGGTCTTGCGGTAGCCACCGGTCAGGGCGGTCAGATCCGGTTTCGGCATCACCGGCGAGATGTGCACCGAACGCCAGGACAAGCCCTTGAAACCCAACAGCAGCCGGGCCTTTTCGGCGAATGGAGAGGTCGGGTAATGATGCAGAATCAACTCGGACATGCTCGGCTCCGCCGCACAGAAAGTGAGCCAGCAGCTTAGCGCGCAATTCGTTCGCAGCCTACGGATCCGGCTGATGGGAACTGATCAGTCAGGTTGATAAGGCACTAAAAAACCGCCTCAGCCAAGGCTGAGACGGCTTCCCACATCAATGACCCTACATCAGGTCATCGAAGTGATCTCGCAGGAACTCGTAAAAGCGAAACGCTTTGAACGACCTCCATACGAGGCTCAGAGTACGCAGCAAAAGCTTCATACGTTTTGACCTCCGGTGGGGGGCCAAACCTCCAGCGTGCTTACCGGACCACGTACGCCTTCGGAATACACGCCAATGTATCCAATGAGGCGGCCGGTTGTGATCCCCCTGAAAAATCATTCCGGCACGGGAGCAACCCCATGTCAGAGGGCATGAAACCGTTACGTCGATCAGCCAGACCTCAAAGCTGCATTGGCATGCGAGCGGACGAATAGTAATCGGATTGCTATACCGTCATTTAAACAAATGAGCTCAAAATCGCATTCTCTGGAATGGGTGTTTCAAGGCTTGCCTGGGGACGTAAAGACGAATACTCTTGGCCTGCGCCAGTGTATCCAGTGAGATGCAATAAACCCCGGCCGCAAACCGAGGTTTACAGAAAAAACCGCCTACAAGGGCGGTTTTTTCTTGCCTGTCGTTTATGCAACGTGCCTCCTCCACGGAAGGGATATCTATAAGGTTTGAGGGCTTATTCAGTCCGGCCGATAAGACGCCACCAGACATTCCTTCGCACTCTTCCTGAGCTTCTTGATCAACCGCTCCTGACGCAACGCATCACCCTTGTCGCGACAACGCTCGGTGTAGACCAGCGCCATCGCCGGGCTTGAGAGAAAGAATCGCGCCCCTTTGCCACTCTGATGCTTGGCGAAGCGGCGCACGGGATCATCGCTGATCCCGCAGTACAGCGAACCGTTGGCGGCGCGTACGAGGTAGACGAACCAGGACTTGCTCACTGGAACGTCGGCATCGAGAGGATTTTCGCTGAGGCTGGTCACGGGACAATTCAGGCGTAAGGAAAACAGGCCGCGATCTTATCAGCGACTCGACTGAAATGCCTTCAGCCCTTTCAGCGCCTGGGCGCGGACGGCGTTGCGCACCAGCGGCGTCCAGCCAAGGAGCAGGCCCTTGAAGCCCAGCGCCTGCCGCGACCAGCGCCACAAGTCGAAGTGGTCGTGGTGTTCGCAGATCTTGCCGTCACGGAAGACGAAACGTGCCTGGATGTCGTTGATCACGATGTTGCCGGTCTGGCTGAACAGGTAGGTCGCCACCCAGTGGGCGCCGCCGCTGCGCTCGTCGGCGCGGACGTTGTCGAAAGTCAGGGAGAAGTCCTTGGCCCGGGTGGTGAGCATGCGCCACATGTCGCCGGCATCGCGGCCGCGCAGCTCGCCGAAGGCCGGATCGCTGAACACCACGTCGTCGGTGTAGCAGGCGGCCATGGCCTCGGCGTCGAGGCGCTGGAAAGCCTGGTAGAAACGGGTGATCAGGGCGCTGTGGGCTTCTTCACTCATGGGCAATCTCCAGGAAAGGTACAGATTGCCAGCACGATAATCCGCAAACGCCCGAAACACTATCGGCATTCGCATTCCGAATACCGACAGTGTGTGCGTATCAGACCTTTTCGCTTACCACCTGCACGTACAGCGCACGTCCGGCACCGAGGCCGGCGAGGATTGCCCCGGCACCGATAATGCCGAAGATCCAGCCCACGGCGTTCCAGCCACCGGTCCAGTCATGCACTACGCCGACCGCGAACGGCCCCATGGACGCGAGGGTGTAGCCGAAGCCCTGGGACATGCTCGACAGGTTCGCCGCGACATGGGAATCCCGTGAGCGAAGCACGATCAGGGTCAGCGCCAGGCTGAACGTACCGCCCTGCCCCAGGCCCAGCAGGATCGCCCAGCCCCACAGGCCTTCGATCGGCGCGTAGAGGCAACCGAACAGGCCGCCGAGGGTCAGTGCCATCACCACCACGATCGCCAGCCGCTGATCCTTGCCGCGCGTGGCCAGCCACGGTGCCGCCAGGGAGCTGGCGAGCTGGATGATCACCGAACCGGACAGCACCAGGCCGGCCTGGGTCGGCGTCAGCCCGCGACCGATAAGGATCGACGGCAACCAGCCGAACACGATGTAGGCCAGCGACGATTGCAGGCCCATGTACAAGGTCACCTGCCAGGCCAGCGGATCACGCAGCAGACCGCGCACTCGATACGCGACATTGTGCGCGCCGTGCTTCTGGCCGATTTGCGGCAGCCAGAACACTGCCGCCACCAGCGCCGGAATCACCCAGAAACCCAGGCCCATGGCCCAGCTGTGATCGAAGTGTTCGCTCAGCGGCACACTGGAACCCGCCGCCATCGCCGCGCCCAGGCACAGGGCCATGGTGTAGACGCCGGTCATGGTGCCGGCATGCTTGGCGAAGTCACGCTTGACGATGCCCGGCAGCAACACGCCGATGATGCCGATGCTCGCACCGCCCAGCACGCTGCCGGCGAACAGACCGATTTCACCGAAATTGCTGCGCAGGATGATGCCGCCGGCCAGTGTCAGAAGAATCCCCAAGACCACCCGCTCGGCACCGAAACGCCGCGCGAGTATCGGGGCCAGCGGGGCGAACAGACCGAGGCAAAGCACCGGCAACGTCGTCAGCAATCCCGCCTGAGCAGCAGACAAGCCAAGGCTTTTCGACACTTCACTGAGCAGCGGCGCCATGCTCGACAGCGCCGGTCGCAGGTTCAGCGCCACCAGAATCAACCCCAGCAGCAACAGCCACGGACGCCGTACCAGCGGATGGCTTTGCTGCACCTGTTCGTCATCGGCTTCGGCATCGATCAACAACTCTTCGAGCTCGGCCTTGCGAACGGGTGCTGTGGAGACTTCTGGGCGGGACATGGTTTTCTCGGTTTCAAGGTTCATTGATCAACTGCCTCGACAGGGCTTTGGCCCGCTCCGGATCGCGCTGCTCGACAGCCTCAAGCAAGGCGACGTGCAAATCGAAGACTTCCTGTCGACGGGGGACGATGTTCAGGGTCTGGCGCAATTGCGCGCCGACGATGCTGGAAAAATAGCGATACAGCTCGCTGAGGGTCGGGTTGTGCGCGGCATCCACCAGACGGCGGTGAAACACCAGGTCGCAGCGGATGTAACTGTCGAGGTCGCCGTGATAGTGGCTGCCGGCGACACCCAGCGCCTCACGCAGTGCGACGAGGTCTTCATCGGTCCGGCGCAAGGCCGCCAGGCCGATGGCCTCGACTTCAAGGATATGCCGGGTTTCCCGGGCCTGATCCAGCGAGCATTTGGACAGCGCCTTGAGCGTGTCCATCGGATCGACCACCGCCCGCAGGTAACTGCCGTCACCCTGACGAATTTCGATCAACCCGGAAAACGCCAGCACCCGCATCGCCTCGCGCACGGTGTTGCGGCTGATGCCGAGCTCGGCACACAGCTCGGGCTCGGTCGGCAAACGCTGACCGACCTGCCACGTGCCGTCGGTGATGCGCTGGCGCAACTGATCCAGGGCCTGATCGACCAGGGATCGCTTAATGAGTGGAGAAATGTCTGACATAGGATTCGCCCTTTCATCCAATCATGGGATGAATTTTCTGACATGTTAGTCAGCTCCGTGTAGGACGGCAACCACCTAGGGTCAGAGAGAGGCAAATGGAGCGGGATTTTCGATTAGTCAAAATTACCCTTTAAGGGTAATTTCAGGGACAGGGTTTTGGTTTCTTATGGAAAAGAACACACCCCATTACGACTTGGTGGTGATCAAGGCTGAGGTCAGGCGACGGGGAAGACAGGCATTCACCAAGAGCGCAGAAAAAACCGGACTGGATCTCGGCTTCAGCATCATAGAGATGCAAGAAATCGTTTTCGAACTGCAGAACAGGATGTTGTACAAGTCGATGACCACCTATGACGATCATCGAGTCTGGCAGGACGTTTATCACACGCACTCACACGATCTGGAGATTTACATCAAGGTGACATACCGCCCCGAAGGTGGCCCACCGGTAATCTCCTTCAAGGAGAAAAACCAATGAAGACCCGGCAATGTTTCAGCTGCGGTGCACGTGAGGGAATGACACATTTCGAGGGCCGCGGCGAAACCATCAGTGTCAAAGGCATGGAACGTCGTATCGATGACCTTGCTGGCTGGGAATGTCGCAAATGCGGTGAGGTCGAGTGGGACGCCGATACCGATAGTGCAGAACGCTACACGCAAGCCGGTGATGATCTGGTGATTGCTGCCCGACAAATGATCGGTAACGAGATGAAGCGCATCCGGCGCAAATTGCACCTGACGCAAAAAGAAACGGTGCAACTGCTGTCTGGTGGCGGACACAACGCATTTTCCCGCTATGAGCGCGGCGAAGTGCTTCCGCCGAAGGCGTTGATGCTGCTGATGCGCCTGCTCGATCGCTATCCGCACTTGCTCGCCGATGCGAAAGCCTTGGGTGAAGGGGCGGATCTGAGGAGCGCCTTCAAGTATACCGAGCACAAAGAGCACGAAACCCTCACCGTTTCCTGACTCCCAAAAAACAAACCCGGCACAAGGCCGGGTTTGTTTTATGCATCAGATATCAATGCAGGATCTGACTCAGGAACAACTTGGTCCGATCATTCTGTGGATTGTCGAAGAAGTCGTTCGGCGCCGCCTGCTCAACGATTTCGCCCTTGTCCATGAAGATCACGCGGTTGGCCACGGTGCGGGCGAAGCCCATTTCGTGGGTCACGCAGAGCATGGTCATGCCGTCTTCGGCCAGGCCGATCATGGTGTCGAGCACCTCTTTCACCATCTCCGGGTCGAGTGCCGAGGTCGGTTCGTCGAACAGCATGATTTTCGGTTTCATGCACAACGCGCGGGCGATCGCCACACGCTGCTGCTGACCGCCGGACAATTGCCCCGGGTACTTGTGCGCCTGCTCCGGAATGCGTACGCGTTCCAGGTAATGCATGGCGATTTCCTCGGCCTTGCGCTTGGGCATCTTGCGTACCCACATCGGCGCCAGGGTGCAGTTCTGCAGGATGGTCAGGTGCGGGAACAGGTTGAAGTGCTGGAACACCATGCCGACTTCACGGCGGATCGCTTCGATCTGCTTGAGGTCGTTGGTCAGCTCCACGCCATCGACCACGATGCGGCCCTGCTGGTGCTCTTCCAGACGGTTGAGGCAGCGGATGGTCGTGGACTTGCCGGAACCCGACGGACCGCACAGCACGATACGCTCGCCCTGACGCACGTTGAGGTTAATGTCTTTCAGCACGTGGAACTGGCCGTACCACTTGTTCACGCCCTGCATCTGAATGATGCCTTCAGGGCCCACTGGCTTTTTGATTGCTTCGCTCATCGAAAAAACTCCTAACGCTTGTGGCCAGTGTCGAGCTTGCGTTCCAGGTGCATGGAATAGCGCGACATACCAAAACAGAAAATCCAGAACACCAGGGCGGCGAACACGTAGCCTTCGGTGGCCATGCCCAGCCATTTCGGATCGGCAGCGGCTTGCTTGACGCTGTTGAGCAGGTCAAAGAGGCCGATGATGATCACCAGGCTGGTGTCCTTGAACAGCGCGATGAAGGTGTTGACGATGCCGGGAATCACCAGCTTCAGGGCTTGCGGCAGAATCACCAGGCCCATGGCGCGCCAGTAACCGAGACCCATCGCGGCCGCGGCTTCGTACTGGCCCTTGGGGATCGCTTGCAGACCGCCGCGCACCACCTCGGCGACGTACGCCGACTGGAACAGGATCACGCCGATCAGCGCCCGCAGCAGCTTGTCGAAGTTCATGCCTTCAGGCAGGAACAGCGGCAGCATCACCGAGGACATGAACAGCACCGTGATCAACGGCACGCCGCGCCAGAACTCGATGAAGGTCACGCAGACCACACGGATCGCCGGCATGTTCGAGCGTCGACCCAGCGCCAGGACAATCCCCAGCGGCAACGCACCGGCGATGCCGACAGTGGCGATCACCAGGGTCAGCATCAGACCGCCCCACTGGCTGGTCGCCACGGTGTCGAGGCCGAAGACGCCGCCATGCAGCAGGCACCAGGCAACGATCGGGTAGACCACCAGGAAGCTCAGGCCGTACACCGCCTTGTGCGCCACGCGCTTGATGAACAGCGGTGCCACGCCGATGACCGCCAGCCACACGGTCAGGTCCACGCGCCAGCGCAGTTCCGGCGGGTAGTAGCCGTACATGAACTGGCCGAAACGCTGCTGGATGAAGACCCAGCAGGCGCCGTCCTTGGTGCAGTCGGCGCGGGTGGTGCCGACCCAGTTGGCATCGATGATCGCCCAGCTGAGGATCGGCGGAATCACCAGGTAGATCAGATAGAACGCGAACAGGGTCAGCAGGGTGTTGAGCCAGCTGGAGAACATGTTCGCGCGGATCCACGCCATCGGGCCGAAGACCTTGGCCGGCGGTGGCATGTCGGGTTTGAAAGTATGAGTACTCATGCGCTATTCCTTACCGCTCGATCAGCGCGATGCGCTTGTTGTACCAGTTCATCAGCAGGGAAATGCTGATGCTGATCGCCAGGTACACGCTCATGGTGATGGCAATGACTTCGATCGCCTGACCGGTCTGGTTCAGCACGGTGCCGGCGAACAGCGAAACCATTTCCGGATAACCGATACCGGCCGCCAGCGAAGAGTTCTTCGCCAGGTTCAGGTATTGGCTGGTCAGCGGCGGGATGATGACCCGCAGCGCTTGCGGAATGATCACCTTGCGCAGGGTCGGGCCGTTGCGCAGGCCGAGCGAATGCGCCGCCTCGGTCTGGCCGTGGCTGACCGACTTGATGCCCGAACGCACGATCTCGGCGATGAACGCCGCGGTGTACACCGTCAGCGCCAGGGTCAAGGCCAGCAGTTCCGGAATCAGCACCCAGCCACCGACGAAGTTGAAGCCTTGCAGCTTCGGCATTTCCCAGTGCACGGGGGCACCGAAGATCAGCGCGCACACCGCCGGGATCACCAGGAACAAGGCCAGACCGGCCCAGAACTTGTGGAACGGCTCGCCAGTGGCTTCAAATCGCTTGTTGGCCCAACGGCTCATCAGCACGATGGCGACGATGGCCACCACGATGCTGACCACAAACGCCCAGAAACCATCGGCCATTTGCGCGGCCGGCATGTTCAGGCCACGGCTGCTGACGAAGAAGGTATCGCCGAAGTTGTGGCTGTTGCGCGGCCCCGGCATGGTCAGGAACACCGCGAAGTACCAGAACAGGATCTGCAGCAGTGGCGGGATGTTACGGAAAACCTCCACGTACACCGTTGCCAGTTTGGCGATGATCCAGTTCTTCGACAGGCGCGCCACGCCGACGATGAAGCCGAGGATCGTGGCCAGGATCACACCGATGAAGGTCACCAGCAGCGTGTTGAGCAGGCCGATGACAAACACCCGGGCATAACTGTCCGCTTCGGTGTAGGAGATCAGGTGTTGAGCGATGCCGAACCCGGCACTGCGCTCGAGAAAGTCGAACCCCGAAGTGATACCCCGGTGTTGCAGGTTGGTCTGGGTGTTATCGAACAGATACCAGCCCAGGGAGACCACCGCCACGATGGTGATGATCTGAAATACCCACGCACGCACTCGTGGATCGCTGAGGCTGAGCCTCTGCTTTGGTGCGCCGATTGAATTTTGCATGAAGTGCCCCGGAAATAATGGAACAGAACGTCACCCGGCAGTTGGCCTGCCGGGTGACAGAACCATCAGCGCACTGGTGGTGCGTATTGAATGCCGCCGTTGTTCCACAGCGCGTTCAGGCCGCGGTCGATTTCCAGCGGAGTGCTCTTGCCGAGGTTTTTCTCGAAGATTTCGCCGTAGTTGCCGACTTGCTTGACGATCTGTACGACCCAGTCCTTCGGCAGTTTCAGGTCTTTGCCGTATTCGCCGTCTGCACCGAGCATACGAGCGACATCCGGGTTCTTGGTCGCTTTGGCTTCAGCTTCGACGTTCTTCGAAGAGATGCCGGCTTCTTCGGTGTTCAGCAGCGCGTAGCCAACCCAACGCACGATGGCCAGCCACTCGTCGTCGCCGTTACGCACGACCGGGCCCAGAGGCTCCTTGGAAATGGTTTCCGGCAGAACTACATAATCCTTCGGCGAAGCCAGCTTGCTGCGCTGGGCGAACAGCTGGGATTTGTCGGAGGTCAGCACGTCGCAACGACCGGACTCCAGCGACTTGGCGCTTTCATCGGAGGTGTCGAAAGTGATCGGGGTGTATTTCAGACCGTTGCCGCGGAAGTAGTCGGAAACGTTCAGCTCGGTGGTGGTACCGGCCTGGATGCAGATGGTTGCACCGTCCAGCTCTTTGGCACTCTTCACGCCCAGCTTGTTGTTTACCAGGAAGCCGATGCCGTCGTAGTAGGTAATGAAGCCCGGGAATTTCAGGCCCATGCCCGCGTCACGGGAGCTGGTCATGGTGGTGTTGCGCGACAGAATGTCGATCTCGCCGGACTGCAGAGCGGTGAAACGCTCCTTGGCGTTCAACTGACTGAACTTGACCTTGGTCGCGTCGCCGAACACGGCAGCGGCCACGGCGCGGCAGACGTCAGCATCGATACCCACGATCTTGCCGGTGGAATCCGGAACCGAGAAGCCTGGCAAGCCATCGCTGACGCCGCACTGCACGAATCCTTTCTTCTTCACTGCATCCAGGGTTGCACCCGCCTGAGCGAACCCGCTGACACCCAGTACTGCAGCAGCAGTCACGATCGCCAGAGTGGATTTCAACATCTTCATTCAAACCTCCAGTTTTGCTCTTGTTGTGTCGGAGCTTGAGTCCAGTCGCACCCTTTTGAGGCGTTGTTGACCCGTGTTGGCTTTTTTTGGGGTCAACCGACGCAGGACCTTCGCTATGAGTCTAGTAGGAGAAAATCCACATCATGGACAACTCACTTCTCACCAGTCGGCCGAACGGGCGGTAGCCCTTTCACGTTCGCTAAGCCCGTTGCGGCCATTGGCGAACATCCATCACCGGATTCTTTGCTATCCCGTCGCCAGGCGTTCACTGATAGTGTTACCGCCAGGTGCGAGATCGATTGCACGACTACCTCATAGCAAAGCCCGTACCACACCGGCAGCTGAAGCGATTGAGTGACAGGTCAATAGCAAAACTTGCAGCCTTGCGACATCTTCTTAACGGATCAACCGGGCGCGCACGCAAATCACGCACTCAATGAGAGCGCCCGCACACAATTGGAGCAGCCATGACCGAGCCCTTGATTCTTCAGCCTGTTAAGCCCGCAGACGCCTGCGTGATCTGGCTGCACGGCCTCGGCGCCGACCGCTACGACTTTCTGCCGGTGGCCGAAGCGCTTCAGGAAATCCTGCTGAGCACGCGTTTCGTCCTGCCCCAGGCGCCGACCCGTCCGGTGACGATAAATGGCGGATATGCCATGCCGAGCTGGTACGACATCAAAGCCATGAGCCCGGCCCGGGCGATCGACCGCGACGAGCTGGAAGCGTCCGCCGACCGCATCATCGAATTGATCGAAGAACAGCGAAGCAGCGGAATAGACGCCTCGCGAATTTTCCTCGCCGGTTTTTCCCAGGGCGGCGCCGTGGTCTATCACACCGCGTTTCTGAAATGGCAGGGACCGTTGGGCGGGGTGCTGGCATTATCGACATACGCGCCGACCTTCAGCGATGAACTGGAGTTGTCCGCCAGCCAGCAGCGGATTCCGGTGCTGGCGCTGCACGGCCAGTTCGACAACGTGGTGCAGAACTCGATGGGACGCACGGCTTATGAGTATCTCAAGGCCCATGGTGTCACCGTGACATGGCAGGAATACCCAATGGAGCACGAAGTGTTACCCGAAGAAATTCGCGACATCGGCACATGGTTGAGCGAACGCCTGCGCTGACAATTCCGACAAGGGTCGCCCTTTGATCATCCCACTACGCCGCGCCCGTTTCTTGCATTACACTGGCCGGCGTACATTCCTTAACCAATTGATGAGATGACCGTGCTCAAAGCACTCAAGAAAATGTTCGGTAAAAGCGAGGCTGAGCAGCTCGCGCCAGTCCCCACTGCGCCGTCGCACGCCTCCGGTCATCGCAGCGATGCCAGCCAGGCCGACCGCCAGACGCCCGCCACGACGGCCCAACGCGAACCGAAACCCGCTCCAGCTGCCGCCCCCGCCACCGAGCCGGCCCGCAGCGAAGCACCGAAACCGGCCAGACCACGTCGCGAACCCAAGCCCAAGGCGCCGGTGATTCCCTGGAAACTCGAAGACTTCGTCGTCGAGCCGCAGGAAGGCAAGACCCGTTTCCACGATTTCAAACTCTCCCCGGAACTGATGCACGCCATTCAGGACCTGGGTTTCCCGTATTGCACGCCGATCCAGGCCCAGGTGCTGGGTTTCACCCTCGCCGGCAAAGACGCCATCGGCCGCGCCCAGACCGGCACCGGCAAGACCGCCGCGTTCCTGATCTCGATCATCACCCAGCTGTTGCAGACCCCGCCGCCGAAAGAGCGCTACATGGGCGAGCCACGGGCGCTGATCATCGCGCCGACCCGCGAGCTGGTGGTGCAGATCGCCAAGGACGCCGCCGACCTGACCAAGTACACCGGTCTCAACGTCATGACGTTCGTCGGCGGCATGGACTTCGACAAGCAGCTCAAGCACCTCGAAGCGCGCCATTGCGACATCCTCGTCGCGACCCCGGGCCGCCTGCTCGACTTCAACCAGCGCGGTGACGTGCATCTGGACATGGTCGAAGTGATGGTGCTGGACGAAGCCGACCGCATGCTCGACATGGGTTTCATCCCGCAGGTCCGGCAGATCATTCGCCAGACCCCGCCGAAAAGCGAACGCCAGACCCTGCTGTTCTCCGCGACCTTCACCGATGACGTGATGAACCTCGCCAAGCAGTGGACCACTGATCCTGCGATCGTCGAAATCGAGGTCACCAACGTGGCCAACGAAAACGTCGAGCAGCACATCTACGCGGTGGCCGGTGCCGACAAATACAAACTGCTCTTCAACCTGGTCAACGACAACGGTTGGGAGCGTGTGATCGTGTTCGCCAACCGCAAGGACGAAGTGCGTCGTATCGAAGAACGCCTGGTGCGTGACGGCATCAACGCCGCGCAGCTGTCCGGCGACGTGCCGCAGCACAAGCGGATCAAGACGCTCGAAGGCTTCCGCGAAGGCAAGATCCGGGTGCTGGTCGCCACCGACGTGGCCGGTCGCGGTATCCACATCGACGGCATCAGCCACGTGATCAACTTCACCCTGCCGGAAGTCCCGGACGACTACGTGCACCGTATCGGCCGTACCGGTCGTGCTGGCGCCGACGGCGTGTCGATCAGCTTTGCCGGTGAAGACGACTCTTATCAGTTGCCGTCCATCGAAGAAAAACTTGGTCGCAAGATCAGCTGTGAAACGCCGCCGACCCATCTATTGCGGGCGGTTGAGCGCAAGCGTCCACAGTAAGCGACGCCATAAAGAGAAGCGCAGCCGGCAATGGACTGCGCTTTTTTTTCGCCCGGATATTGTTCAACAAAACTAAAAGTCCATAATGGACAAATTAGTTTAAATAACGGTCTCCGGAGTCCGACATGTCCAGTACGCCTTACGTGATCGACCAAACCCAGGCCCGCGAGCTGTTGGCCCGGATCGATGTGCCGCAGATCCTGCGCAAGCTGTTCCGTGATCTGGCGGCCGGGCATGCGGTGCAACCGGCGCAGCAACTGGTGGAATTTCCTCAGGGTGCCGGGGACTTCATCAACTATCTGGGCGTGCTGGCGGAAGACGGCGTGTACGGGGTCAAGACTTCGCCTTACATCGTTCGCGAACAAGGCCCGCTGGTGACGGCGTGGACATTGCTGATGTCGATGCAGACCGGCCAGCCGTTGCTGCTCTGCGATGCCGGCGAACTGACCACCGCCCGAACCGCTGCGACCACCGCCGTCGCAGTCGATGCCCTCGCCCCGTTGAAGGCCGCGCGTCTGGCAATCATCGGCAGCGGCAAGGTCGCCCAGGCGCACCTGCATTACGTCAAGACGTTGCGCGACTGGCAGAGCATCAGTGTGTACTCGCCGACCTTGAGCGAAGACCCGGCCACCGCCCGCCAACTGCAAGCCCTCGATCCACGGGTGAACATCGCCGACAGCCGAGAAACCGCCATCGCCGAGGCCGACGTGATCATGCTCTGCACCTCGTCCGCAGGCCCCGTGATCGACCCGGCAACCTTGAGCAAACCGGCGCTGATCACCTCGATCAGCACCAACGCACCGCGCGCCCACGAAGTGCCGCCGCAAAGCCTCAACGACATGCAGGTGTTCTGCGACTATCGTCTGACCACCCCGGGCTCGGCCGGCGAGATGCTGATCGCCAGCGAACGACATGGCTGGGACAACAACGCGATCATCGGTGACCTGGCGGATCTGCTCAGCGAAAAAGTGCAGCGCCCCGATTACAACCGTCACGTGTTTTTCCGCTCCATCGGTCTGGGCCTGGAAGACATCGCCCTGGCCAACGCCGTCTATCAATTGCAGCGCTGACACCGGAGATTTTCATGAGTCATGCAGATTTCATCATCATCGGCGGCGGGATTGCCGGCGCGTCCACCGGTTTCTGGCTATCGCAGCACGGGAAGGTCGTGGTGCTGGAGCGCGAGTCGCACCCGGCCTATCACTCCACCGGGCGTTCGGCTGCGCTGTTCACCGCCGCTTACGGCACTCCGCAGGTCCGGGCGCTGACCCAGGCCAGCCGCGAATTCTTCGACCATCCGCCCAGCGGCTTCTGCGAGCATCCGCTGCTGACTCCACGCGGCGAAATGACCGTGGACTTCACCGGCGACGCCGCCGAGCTGAACAATCAATACCTCAGCGCCAAGGCCACAGTGCCGGAGATGCAGTTGCTCAGCGCGGATGAAGCCTGCGCGCGGCTGCCGATCCTGCGCCGGGAGAAAGTGCATGGCGCAATCTACGACCCGACCGCCAGCGACATCGACACCGACGCCCTGCATCAGGGCTATCTGCGCGGTATCCGCCGCAACAACGGCCAGGTGCAGACCGATTGCGAAGTGCTCGGCCTGAGTCGCGACGCCGACGGCATCTGGCACGTGCAGACCAACGGCCAGACCTTCAGCGCGCCCATCGTGATCAACGCGGCAGGCGCCTGGGCCGACAGGATCGGTGCCCTCGCCGGTGCCCGGCCGCTGGGCCTGCAACCGAAACGCCGTGCGGCGTTCATCTTCGCCGGCCCTGAAGGCGTCGACATCCACCACTGGCCGATGCTGGTCAGTCTCGACGAATCGTTCTATATGAAGCCCGACGCCGGGATGTTCCTCGGCTCACCGGCCAATGCCGACCCGGTCGAGCCGCACGACGTGCAGCCGGAAGAACTGGACATCGCCATGGGCATTTACCAGATCGAGGAAGCGACGACCCTGACCATCCGCCGCCCGACCCGCACCTGGGCCGGCCTGCGCAGTTTCGTCGCCGACGGTGATTTGCTGTCCGGCTTCGATCCGCAGGTGCCGGGGTTGTTCTGGGTCGCCGCCCAGGGCGGTTACGGTATCCAGACCTCACCAGCCATGGGCATGGCCAGCGCGGCGCTGGTGCGTGGCGAATCGCTGCCCGACCACCTCAAGCAGTTCGGCCTGACCGCCGCCATGCTCGCCCCTGCCCGTCTGGCCTGACCGTCCGCCCGGATGACGCGCCCGACGGATTGCGGCACACTCGCAACGCCCCCGGATCACGGGGGCGTTGACGTTGCCTGGAGCTCCACAGTTATGACCGCCCCCGAACACACGCCCGAGCTGCATGACGCCGCGCTGGACAACTACCACGCCATCGCCGACGCCATTGCCACGCTGTTCTTTCCCCACGCCGAAGTGGTGTTGCATGACCTGCGCACGCAAAAGGTCGACTACATCGCCAACAACCTGTCGAAACGGGTGATCGGCGATGAATCGTCGCTGGAAGACATGCTCAGCGACGACGTCAGCGAACGGAACATCGGCCCGTACGAAAAGCTCAATTGGGACGGCCAGAAAATTCGCAGCCTGAGCACCGTGCTGCGCGACAGCGAAGGGCACCCGCTGGCGGTGCTGTGCATCAACCTGAATATTTCGCTGTTCGAGAACGCCAAGGCTGCGCTGGACCTGTTCCTCTCGCCGAGCAAACTGATTCCGCAACCGGACTCGCTGTTTCGCGATGACTGGCAGGAGCGCATCAACACTTTCCTGCACGCCTGGCTACGGGAACGGCAACTGAGCCTGAACCTGCTGACCCGCGATCACAAACGCGAACTGGTGCTGGCGCTGCACGCCGAAGGGGCGTTCAAGGGCAAGAGCGCCTCGAACTATGTGGCCAATGTGCTGAACATGGGGCGGGCGACGGTTTACAAGCATTTGAAGGAATTGAAGGGCTGAAACCGTGCAGCCTGCGAAGGCTGCACGGTCTTCAGATTCAGTCGCCGTAGATGTCCGACTTGAAATACTTCTCGGAAATCTTCTGATATTCGCCACTGGCGCGAATACCGTCGATGGCAGTGTTCAACTGGCTGACCAGTTCGGTGTTGCCCTTGCGCACCGCAATCCCCGCGCCCTCGCCCACGTATTTCGGATCCTTCAGCTCAGGCCCGACGAAGGCGTAGCCCTTGCCGCGCGGCATCGACAGGAAGTCGGTCAGCGGGATGGTGTCGGCGAAGATCGCGTCGAGACGCCCGGCCGCCAGGTCCATGTAGATTTCTTCGTTGTTGCCGTAACGCTTGACGTTGATGCCCTTGGGCTCGAACACCTCGGTCGCGTAACGGTCGGTGGTGGTCGCACGCTGCACGCCAACGGTCTTGCCCTTGAGGCTGGCGTACTGGTCATCGACGCTCGCGCCGTCCTTCATCACCAGCCGCGACGAGGTGAAATAGTACTTGTGGGTGAAGTCCACCGACTTCTTGCGGTCTTCGTTGATAGTCATGGACGACAGCGCCATGTCGATTTTCTTCACTTTCAGGGAAGGAATCAGACCATCGAACTCGCCCTCGACCCACACGCACTTGACCTGCATCTGCGCGCACAGGGCATTGCCGATGTCGTAGTCGAAACCGACGATTTCACCCTTGTCGGTCTTCGAGGCGAAAGGCGGATAGGCTGCTTCGATACCGATGCGCAGGGTTTTCTCGGCGGCGAACGCACTGCTGCACGCCAACAGGCTCAATGCCAGACCGGTGATGAGGGGGAATTTCTTCATGTTCGTTCTCTCGCGGGTTGTTGTTGGTTTGGCAAGACAGAAGAAAAAGCTGAAACGGGGAAAGACCTTTTTTGTACTTGTAAATCCATACTGGACTTTTACGTACAAATCGTCAATTGGACAAACGCCATCGGCGTCAGCCGATGGTCGGGAGTCGAGGGGAGATTGATTGGGGAGAGGAATTACTGCTTCCAGCGATCCGCCGCCGCATGATCGCTGTCACGACCTTCGACCCAGCGCGGGCCGTCGCTGGTGTTCTCTTTCTTCCAGAAAGGCGCACGGGTTTTCAGGTAATCCATGACGAAGGCGCAGGCATCGAATGCCGCCTGGCGGTGGGCGCTGGCGGCGGCGACAAACACGATCGGCTCGCCCGGCTCCAGCGCGCCGATGCGGTGCAGCACTTCCAGCTTCAACAGCGGCCAGCGCTGCTCGGCTTCAACGGCAATCTTGCCGAGGGCCTTTTCGGTCATGCCCGGATAGTGTTCGAGGAACATCCCGGCGACATCGAGGCCATCGTTGAAGTCGCGCACGTAACCGACAAAACTCACCACCGCGCCGACGCCGACATTGGCCGCGTGCATCGCGTTGACTTCTGCGCCAGGATCGAACGGTTCGGACTGCACCCGAATGCGCATGGCTCAGCCTCCGGTCACGGTAGGGAAAAACGCCACTTCGTCGCCATCGACCACCGGCTCATCGAGCTGGCAGAGGTCTTCGTTGCGCGCACACATGAGGTTCTGCTCGCTGAGCACCTCGGCGCCCTCACGCTGCGCCAGCAACGCACGAACGTCATCGACGGTAGCGAAATCACCCTCGACCTTCACCGAGTCCACGCCCAGTGCCTCGCGGTAACGGGCGAAAAACTTCACAGTCAGGTTCATGGCTGCTCCGCCTGGAAATGCCCGCTCTTGCCGCCGACCTTTTCCAGCAGACGCACGCTTTCGATGGTCATGCCACGGTCCACGGCCTTGCACATATCGTAGATGGTCAGGGCGGCGACGCTGGCGGCGGTCAGCGCTTCCATCTCGACACCGGTCTGCCCGGACAGTTTGCAGCGCGCGACGATGCGCACCGCGTCGTCGCCTTCGGCACTGAGCTCGACCTTGACGCCGGTCAGCATCAACGGATGGCACAGGGGAATCAGATCACTGGTTTTCTTCGCCGCCTGAATGCCGGCAATGCGCGCCACGGCGAACACGTCGCCCTTGGGATGGCCGCCGCTGACAATCATCTGCAGGGTGTCGGGCAGCATGCGCACCAGCGCTTGGGCCGTCGCTTCACGGAACGTCACGGCTTTTTCGGTGACGTCGACCATGTTGGCGCGACCTTGGGAATCGAGATGAGTCAGCACGGGATTACTCCTGATCAGGAGCACCGATTGTAAACCCGCGGGTCAAAATTCCGCACATAAAAAACCGGGCGACTTTGCAGTCGCCCGGTTCCTTTTTGAGGGTTACAGATGCGATTCGGCGTATTCGGCCAGAATCGAACGTGGCACCCCTTGCAGCGTGATGTGCACACCGTTGGGGAAATCCTTGAAGCGTTCGGTCAGGTAAGTCAGCCCGGAGCTGGTCGCGGACAGGTAAGGGGTGTCGATCTGTGCCAGGTTGCCCAGGCACACCACTTTTGAACCGGCGCCGGCCCGGGTGATGATGGTTTTCATCTGGTGCGGCGTGAGGTTCTGGCATTCGTCGATCAGGATCAGGCTCTGCTGGAAGCTGCGACCGCGAATGTAGTTGAGCGATTTGAACTGCAACGGCACTTTGCTGAGGATGTAGTCGACGCTGCCATGGGTGTTTTCGTCGTCCATGTGCAAGGCTTCGAGGTTGTCGGTGATGGCGCCCAGCCAAGGCTCCATTTTTTCCGCTTCGGTGCCGGGCAGGAAGCCGATTTCCTGATCCAGGCCCTGCACGCTGCGGGTGGCGATGATACGGCGATAGCGCTTGCTGACCATGGTCTGCTCGATCGCCGCGGCCAGCGCCAGAATGGTTTTACCCGAACCGGCGGCGCCGGACAGGTTGACCAGGTGAATGTCCGGATCCAGCAGCGCGTACAGCGCCAGGCTCTGATAGATGTCCCGTGGCTTGAGGCCCCAGGCTTCCTGGTGCAGCAGCGGTTCCTGGTGCAGATCGAGGATCAGCAGCTTGTCCTCTTCGATCTCCTTGATCCAGCCGACGAAGCCCTGCTCATCTATGATGAACTCGTTGATGTGCACGGCAGGCAGGTTGTCGATCAGTTGTACCTGATGCCAGGTGCGGCCGTGGTCCTGACGGGTTTCGACCTTGCTCACGCGGTCCCAGAAGGAGCCGGTCATGTTGTGATAGCCGTTGGGCAGCAGGGACACGTCGTCGACCAACTGGTCGGTGCTGTAGTCCTCGGCGTCGATCCCGCAGGCGCGCGCCTTGAGGCGCATGTTGATGTCTTTGGTGACCAGCACCACCGGTTTTTTCGGGTCGCGGGTGTGCAAGTCGATCAGCTGGTTGATGATTTTGTTGTCGTTCAGATGCTCGGGCAGAATCAGGTTCGATTCGGCCTGCTTGCTCATCAGAATCGACAGCAAGCCCTTCGGGCCGCCCTTGCCGCGCTGGATCGGCACGCCCTGTTCGACGTCATCGGGTGAAGCATCGCCCAGGGTCTTGTCGATCAGCCGGATAGCCTGACGACATTCGGCGGCCACGCTGTGATGCCCGCTCTTGAGCTTGTCCAGCTCTTCAAGCACGGTCATCGGGATCGCGACGTGGTGTTCTTCGAAATTCAGCAGGGCGTTCGGATCGTGAATCAGTACGTTGGTATCGAGTACATAAAGGATTGGCTGGTTGGAGGAAGGGCTACGTCCGTGATCATCCATACTCGGTCACCTTTGTGGGAGCCATTCGACGCAATACCTCGGCGGTGCTGCGCCTCGAAGTGACTGCCGAATCCACCTGCACAGCTTTTGTCGGGATAGCAGGTGAACCGCACACAAAATGGGTCTTGGAAGACGCCACCTGTGTTGCAGGTTTCGGCGGTCTGACTTCGTAATACTCCAAAACCCGTGACAGAAAAAAGCACTTTGACGCTTTTTTGAAGTTTATTTTGCAAAGTGACGAAAAGCCCTTGGCGGACTGCCCTGCCCCCGTTAGAGTCGGAAGTCCGCCTGCATCGAATTCTGCAAAAAATTCACCCCAAGCCCAATGTTTCCGGGCTCTTGCCGTTTTTCAGCGAAACGCGTCCTGACAATCTTCCCAGCCGATGCCGCTTTGCGCGGTTTGCGTGATCAGCCACGGCAACGCGGTCTTCACCGCATCCTGCTTCATGTTGAAATTGATCACCCCATGCCGCCACAGCAGCATCAGGGTCAGCACCCGCTGCGCGCTCGGAGCGCCCTTGAGCTTGCCGGCGCCGTCCTGCGCATCGATGTCCCACAGCGCCACTTGCAGGCCCTGACTGTTGAAGAAACTACGCGCATCGCTGCGACGTTGGCCTTCCGGCGGACGGAACAGCGGCACGTAGTTTTCCGGCAGCTTGTTGCGGATCAGATCGGCACTGCGCCGCACCGAATCCTGCCAGTCCTGCCAGTGGCTGTGGGAGCGGAACTCCCAGCCCTGCACGCCGACGCACTGTTGCGAAAACGCCGCTTGCAGACTGCTGACGGAACGGTCGGCCAGCCGCGCCTGAACATCCTTGCCCAACATGAAGAAGGTGCCGCTCAGGTTCGACTTGCGCAGGTACTCGGTAAGCCAGTCGGTGTTGTCCGGTTGCAGGTTGGCGGCGCTGTCGAAACTCAGCAGAAACAAGCGATCGTGCATGTCGTCGCCGTTGCGCTCGTAGTCTCCGAAATGATCGAGTTCGCTGCTGGTCTGGGGCGACAGCGCAGCCTTGCGCATCAGCTCATCGAGGTATTGCAGGTGGAAGATCCGACTCGGCTCGGCCCATTTGGTGTAATAGCTTTCGTCGCTGACCACGAACTTGGCGGCCTGCTCGCGCAGGGTCGGCAGGTCCTCGACGAGGAAGCAGAACGAGGCGTCCTGATCGCAGCTTTGCTGGGCAAAGTTGTAGTTGGCCAGCAGCCGCTGCCACAGGCGCTCGCGCAGGCTGTTGATCGCGTCCAGATTGACCGTGCGCAGCCCCAGACGCTGGGCCAGCGCCGCTTCGTCCAGCGCTTCGGTGCCGAGCAGGCCGCGGGCGAACATCAGGATTTCCGCCCGCGAGGCGACGTCGAACAGGGTCGGATTGTCGAGTTTTTCCGGCCAGGTGCTGCGATCCAGCGTCGCGATATCGCCCGGCGCCGCAACGGCACCGACGCTCAACAGCCACGCGGTGAAAAAAAGAACAATGCGCAAAGGGTGTCTCCATAACAAAACCCGCGCCGCACTATAGCCGATCCGACAGTAATTCCCGCAGGCACGCAGATGATCGTTCCCACGCTCTGCGTGGGAATGCAGCCAGTGACGCTCTGCGTCACCCCGGCATCGGACGCAGAGCGTCCGGGGAGGCGTTACCACGCAGAGCGTGGGAACGATCAGGGTGGGTGGTAAACCGTCGATCACCTATGGACTTGATAGCTGGAGTCAACTCCGACAACCCCCTAGAATCGCCCCCACGATTAAAGGAGACGACTTCATGCTGATGGTGATTTCCCCCGCCAAGACCCTCGACTACGAAACACCGCCGGCGACCCAGCGCTTCACCCAGCCGCAATACCTCGACCATTCCCAGGAACTGATCCAGCAACTGCGCGAGCTGAGCCCGGCGCAGATCAGCGAACTGATGCACGTGTCCGACAAGATCGGCGGCCTCAACGCCGCGCGTTTCGGCAGCTGGACACCAGCGTTCACGCCGGAAAACGCCAAACAGGCACTGCTGGCTTTCAAGGGCGACGTCTACACCGGACTCGACGCCCAGAGCTTCAGCGAAGCCGATTTCGATTACGCGCAACAGCACTTGCGCATGCTCTCCGGCCTCTACGGCCTGCTGCGTCCGCTCGACCTGATGCAGCCGTATCGCCTGGAAATGGGCACCAAACTGGCCAACGCCCGAGGCAAGGACTTGTACGCCTTCTGGGGCACGCGCATCAGCGAATGGCTGAACGAAGCGCTGGCCGACCAGGGCGATGACGTGCTGCTGAACCTGGCGTCCAACGAATACTTCTCGGCGGTCAAACGCACGGCCCTGAACGCGCGGATCATCAACACCGAATTCAAGGATCAGAAGAACGGCCAATACAAGATCATCAGCTTCTACGCGAAAAAGGCCCGAGGCCTGATGAGCCGTTTCGTGATCCAGGAAAAAATCAACGACCCGGCCCTGCTCAAACAGTTCGATGTGCAGGGTTATCGCTTCAGCGCCGAGCAATCGAAACCGGATAATCTGGTGTTTCTACGCGATCACGCTCCCGAATAAAGCATGCCTAATGCACGACTCTTTATATGAAGAGTCGTGCAGCTCGCACGATGTCAAAAATCCCTCGCCACATTTCGCCATTTTACTGGCGCCAGAAAAACCTCCCTGCCTTTTCTAAGATTAGTTTCACTCGACACTGATCATTTTTTTCAGTAGTGGCACCTAAATTTTTTCACCGTAGTGGCACAAAACTATCTAACGTGATTTTTCGCCTGTTATTAAAGGTCGAAAACGAAATTGCTATCAAATTGATACTGGTGCCATCTCTGACAATATTTCAAGAAATTTCATATTTCGCGATGAGCGGACAGGAACTTCGTCCGAATGCATAGCTCATACCACCGGTAACGATTCTCGCCGAGTTTGTACGAGATAACTTACGCGGAGCAGATAGCCATGTAACCAAGTTGTCACAACAACTTGCCTAGATGACTAACTAGTCTCAAACCAGACAATGGACAGGAGATACGCACCATTAATATCCCCTACAAAGGCCATGGCCGCGCCCTTATAAACGTGCTCGCCTGAGCACCCAACCGCTTGATTTACGGGACTTTCATCCTGACATCGAGCGCGCAAGACGATTGCACAAGAGTCTTCTCCAAAGAAGATCGGCTGCATAACAGGGCACGTCATAACAACAAGGCCTGGTTACGCACATCTTGAGTGCACTTATTTAGACACTCGAAACTTAGTATGCCTGCACACGGCATTGTGGCGCCTGTATGCCGCACTTTCGAGTGCACTAATGAACGCTGAACACCATTAACTCCGGCCCTCTAAGGCCTGATATATACAGAGGTAATTGCGATGCGCATCAGCATATTTGGTTTGGGTTACGTTGGCGCAGTATGTGCCGGTTGCCTGTCTGCTCGGGGCCACGACGTGGTGGGCGTCGATGTTGCCAAAGACAAGATCGACATGATCAACGCTGGCAAATCTCCCATTGTCGAACCGGGCCTGGGCGAGTTGCTGGCACAAGGTATCCAGACCGGTCGTCTGCGCGGCACGACCAACTTCGCCGAAGCGATTCGCGACACCGACCTGTCGATGATCTGCGTCGGCACGCCGAGCAAGAAGAACGGCGACCTGGAACTGAACTACATCGAAGCGGTGTGCCGCGAGATCGGTTTTGTCCTGCGTGAAAAGTCCACCCGTCACACCATCGTCGTACGCAGCACCGTTCTGCCGGGCACCGTGGCAAACGTTGTCATCCCGATCCTCGAAGACTGCTCCGGCAAAAAAGCCGGCGTTGATTTCGGTGTCGCCGTGAACCCTGAGTTCCTGCGTGAATCCACCGCGATCGCCGACTACGACCTGCCACCGATGACCGTCATCGGCGAGTTCGACAAGGCGTCGGGCGACGTTCTGCAATCGCTGTACGAAGAACTCGACGCACCGATCATCCGCAAGGACATCGCTGTCGCCGAGATGATCAAGTACACCTGCAACGTCTGGCACGCGACCAAAGTGACCTTCGCCAACGAGATCGGCAACATCGCCAAAGCGGTGGGCGTCGATGGCCGCGAAGTGATGGACGTGGTCTGCCAGGACAAGACCCTCAACCTGTCCCAGTACTACATGCGTCCGGGCTTCGCCTTCGGCGGTTCGTGCCTGCCGAAAGACGTGCGCGCCCTGACCTACCGCGCCGGCTCCCTGGACGTCGAAGCGCCGCTGCTCAACTCGCTGATGCGCAGCAACGAATCGCAAGTGCAGAACGCCTTCGACATCGTTGAAAGCCACGACAAACGCAAAGTCGCCCTGCTCGGCCTGAGCTTCAAGGCCGGCACCGACGACCTGCGCGAAAGCCCGCTGGTGGAACTGGCCGAGATGCTGATCGGCAAGGGTTACGACCTGAGCATCTACGACAGCAACGTCCAGTACGCCCGTGTCCACGGCGCGAACAAGGACTACATCGAGTCGAAGATCCCGCACGTGTCGTCCCTGCTCAACGCGGACTTCGATTCGGTGATCGACAACTCCGACGTGATCATCCTCGGCAACCGCGACGAGAAGTTCCGCGCGCTGGCCCAGCAGGCACCGCACGGCAAGCAGGTCATCGACCTGGTCGGCTTCATGGCCAAGGCCACCGATGCCGGCACCCGCACCGAAGGCATCTGCTGGTAACGCAGCAGCAAGCCCCGAGTTTCAAGCCGCACGCCGTGAATCGGCGGGCGGCTTGAAGCCCCCATCACCTTCGGATGACGGTCATGTCCAAGCTCAAACATTTTTTTCTGCAATCCGCCGGCTGGCTTTTGTTTCTGAGCCTGCTGATGGGCCTGGCCCTGATGCTGCCCACGTCCACGTTCGACTCCGAGTCGAAGGACTTCATTTTCCTGATTGGCGCCGTGGGTATCTGGCGCTACTCGATGGGTGCAACGCACTTTGTGCGCGGCATGATTTTTCTCTACATCGTCTACCCGCACCTGCGCCGCAAGGTTCGCAAGCTGGGTAAAGCGGCGGACCCGTCGCATGTGTTTCTGATGGTCACCAGTTTTCGCATCGACGCGTTGACCACCGCGCAGGTCTACAGCTCGGTGATCCGCGAAGCCATCGACTGCGAACTGCCGACCACCGTGGTCTGCTCCATCGTCGAAATGTCCGATGAGCTGCTGGTCAAGGCGCTGTGGGCGCGGATGAATCCGCCAGAACACGTGAAGCTCGACTTCGTGCGCATCCCCGGCACCGGCAAGCGCGATGGCCTGGCGTTTGGTTTCCGCGCGATCTCCCGTCACCTGCCGGACGACCGCGCCGTGGTGGCCGTGATCGACGGCGACACCGTGCTCGGCGAAGGCACCGTGCGCAAGACCGTGCCGTGGTTCCAGCTGTTCGGCAACGTCGGCGGCCTGACCACTAACGAGTTCTGCGAAGTGCGCGGCGGCTACATCATGAGCGAGTGGCACAAGCTGCGTTTCGCCCAGCGCCACATCAACATGTGCTCGATGGCCCTGTCCAAGCGCGTGCTGACCATGACCGGGCGCATGTCGGTGTTCCGCGCCACCGTGGTCACCAACCCGGAATTCATCGCCGACGTCGAAAGCGACTCGCTGCAACACTGGCGTCTGGGCCGTTTCAAGTTCCTGACCGGCGACGACAAGTCGAGCTGGTTCAGCCTGATGCGCCTGGGCTACGACACCTTCTACGTGCCGGACGCGGCGATCAACACCGTTGAGCACCCGCCGGAAAAGAGCTTCATCAAGGCCAGCCGCAAGCTGATGTTCCGCTGGTACGGCAACAACCTGCGGCAGAACTCCCGGGCGCTGGGCCTGGGCGTGAAACGCCTCGGCGCCTTCACCTCGGTGGTGCTGTTCGACCAGCGCGTTTCGATGTGGACATCCTTGCTCGGCCTGACCGTGGCAATCATCGCCAGCTTCAAGTACGGCACCGCGTTCATCCTGGTTTACCTGCTGTGGATCGGCATCACCCGGCTGATTCTGACGCTGCTGCTGTCGTGCTCGGGCCACCGGATCGGACCGGCCTACCCTGCGATTCTCTATTACAACCAGATCGTCGGCGCGCTGGTGAAGATCTACGTGTTCTTCCGCCTCGACCAACAATCCTGGACCCGACAACCCACTTCCCTGACCCGTGATCTCGCCAGCTTTCAACGTTGGTTCAACACCTGGTCGTCTCGGACCATGACCTTCTCCGCCGGCAGCATTTTCGTCGCCGTGCTGCTGATGATGGTCTGACCCGCCCCCTCTTGAATTAACAAGGAAATCGCCCCTATGAATACCGCCGTCAACGTCAACGTAGTGCATGAATCCGAAGCCCAGCGCCAGCACGCCCGGGTCAAAATCCCGGCCAAGCTGCGGTTCTTCGGCCCTGACCGGACGCCCGTCGAGGCGCGGGTCATCGACCTGTCTGCCGGTGGCCTGGCGTTCAATGCCGGTCAACTGCCGCTGACCGTCGGCGAGGTGTACAAGGCGCGTCTGCAATTCGTCATCGACAACCTCGGCCTGGCCATGGACGTGGAGCTGCAGGTGCGCTCCTTCGACCGCCAGACCGGTCGTGCCGGTTGCCAGTTCCAGAACCTCGAACCGCAGGACATTTCGACCCTGCGCCACCTGATCACTTCGCACCTGGCCGGCGACATCGTCAGCATCGGCGAAGTGCTGGCGACCCTGCAGCGCGACAACTTCACCAAGGCGCGCAAGGTCAAGGACGGCGGCCACGGCATGACCCCGTTCGGTCGCCTGAAAGCCGTGACCTTCAGCGCCGGTGTGTTCGCGGTCGGCCTGGTGGCGGCGGGGTTCATTTTCAAATCGGTGTACAGCATGTACTTCGTCAGCCATGCACAGGCCGGTCTGGTCAGCGTGCCGGGCATGAACATCACCATGCCGCGCGACGGCACCGTGCAGAGCCTGGTGAAGTCCGACGGCGTTGCCGCCAAAGGTGCACCGCTGGCGACGTTCAGCACCAGCATGCTCGACGTACTCAAGGGCCATCTGGAAGAAGATCAACTGTCCCCGGCCAAGGTTGAAGAACTGTTCGGCAAGCAGATGACCGGCACCCTGACCTCGCCTTGCGATTGTACCGTAGCCCAGCAACTGGTGGCCGACGGTCAATACGCGAGCAAGGGCGACGTGATCTTCTCGCTGGTACCGCGCAACACCCAGGCCACCGTCGATGCACGCTTCTCCTATCGCCAGTTCGGCGACGTGCGTCCGGGCACCCCGGTGAGTTTCCAGATCGCCGGCGAAGACAAGACCCGCACCGGCAAGATCGTCAGCAGCACCAGCCTGAAAAGCGCCGACCTGTCCTCCGACATCCGCGTACAGATCCAGCCTGACGAGCCGCTGGACAGCCGCTTCGCCGGCCGCCCGGTGGAAGTGAACAGCGACCGTGGTCCGAACCTGAACTGGCTGATCGACAAAGCCATGGCTGCCGGTCTTTAAGTCGAGGACATGCCCGTGACGAGCCCTATCAGAATCCTGCCGGTCCCGCTGACGCTGGCCATGGCAATCGCCCTGGCCGGTTGCGCCGGCCTGCCCGACCAGCGTCTGGCCAACGAAGCGCTCAAGCGCGGTGACACCGCGACCGCCGCGCAGAACTACCGTGCGCTGGCCGATCTGGGTTACAGCGAAGCCCAAGTGGGCCTCGCCGATATTCAGGTCGACAGCCGCGACCCGGAACAAATGAAACAGGCCGAAGCCACCTACCGCGCCGCCGCCAGTGTTTCGCCGCGCGCCCAGGCCCGACTCGGTCGCTTGCTGGTGGCCAAGCCCGGCTCCACCGAGGCCGAGCATCAGGAAGCCGAAAGCCTGCTGAAGAAAGCCGCCGCCAGTGGCGAAGGCAACACGCTGATCCCGCTCGCGATGCTGTACCTGCAATTCCCGCACAGCTTCCCGAACATCAACGCTCAGCAGCAGATCGATCAGTGGCGCAAATCCGGTTACCCGGAAGCCGGTCTCGCTCAGGTGCTGCTGTATCGCACCCAAGGCACTTACGACCAGCATCTGGATGACGTGGAAAAGATCTGCAAGGCCGCGCTCAACACCACCGACATCTGCTACGTCGAGCTGGCCACGGTCTATCAGAAACGTGGCGCGCCGGAGCAACAGGCCGAGCTGATCAAGCAGCTGCAGGCCGGTTACAGCCGTGGCACCGTCAGCGCTCAGCGAGTGGATTCGGTGGCCCGTGTGCTGGCCGATTCGACCCTGGGCAAGACCGACGAAAAAACCGCGCAGTCGCTGCTCGAGCCGATCGCTCCGGGCTACCCGGCGTCGTGGGTCACCCTCGCGCAACTGCTGTATGACTTCCCGGAACTGGGCGACACCGACCAGATGATGAAGTACCTGGACAACGGCCGCGCCGCCGACCAGCCGCGCGCCGAACTGTTGCTGGGCAAGCTCTACTACGAAGGCAAACTGGTTCCGGCCGACGCGAAAGTCGCCGAGGAACATTTCCAGAAAGCCGTCGGTCGTGAAGTCGCCGCCGATTACTACCTCGGCCAGATCTACCGCCGTGGCTACCTGGGCAAGGTCTATCCGCAGAAGGCCCTCGACCATCTGCTGACCGCTGCGCGCAACGGCCAGAACAGCGCCGACTTCGCCATCGCCCAGCTGTTTTCCCAAGGCAAGGGCACCAAGCCCGACCCGCTCAACGCCTACGTGTTCAGCCAGTTGGCAAAAGCCCAAAACACTCCGCAAGCCGATGAGCTGGCGACCACCCTCGCCGCGCAACTGCCGCCCGAGCGCCTGGCCGAAGCCCAGCGCCTGCTGCAACAGGAACAGGCGACCCGTGGCGCCCTGAGCCAGAACACGCTGCAACTGCACGCCCTGCAAGAAGAAGACGGCGAGGAAAAATTATGAAATTGAATCCCTTTGTGAAGGCCGGCATTGGCCTCACGTTCGCGCTGATCTGGTCTTGCCCGACCCTGGCCGCGATGACTGAATCGAAAAACTTCGGCCTCGAAGTGAAAATCACCGGCCAGTCCGAAGACGACCGCGACCTCGGCACCGCCAGCGGCGGCGACGTCAACGGCGTCGGCCTCGACCTGCGTCCGTGGGTCTACGGCGAAAGCGGCGCGTGGAGCGCCTACGCCATGGGCCAGGCCGTGACCTCGACCGACATCATCGAGACCGACACCCTGCAGCAGTCCGACAGCGACGGCACCCAGACCACCGACAACGGCGACCGCAAGACCAAGAAAAACTACCTGGCGATGCGCGAGTTCTGGGTCGGCTACAGCGGCCTGACGCCCTACCCCGGCGAGATCCTCAAGTTCGGTCGCCAGCGCCTGCGCAACGACGACGGTCAGTGGCGCGACACCAACATCGAAGCCCTGAACTGGACCTTCGACACCACCCTGCTGCGCGCCAACGCCGGTGTTGCCGAACGCTTCAGCGAATACCGCACTGATCTCAAGGAGCTGGCGCCGAAAGACAAGGATCGCCTGCACGCCTACGCCGATGCCGCTTACCAGTGGTCGCCGGGCAACTGGGTCGGCATTCGCGGTCACCACACCCATGACGACGGCAAGCTCGACTATCCGGAGCCGGGCGTGGCCGGCGATTCGCTGGACAAGAAAGAAAACGGCGACATCAGCTGGCTCGGCCTGACCGCCGACAGCGACGCCTACAACTGGCGCAACACCAACACCGTCAATTACTGGGGCAGCATCACCGGCATGAGCGGCGACCGCGACACGGTCAACGCCCTCAACGCCGACGGCACCCGCCCGGCACAGGCCAAGCGCAGCGACAACGTCGACGGCTGGGCCACCGACATCGGTGTGCGTCTGCGCCTCGATCCGCAATGGCAGGTCGGTGCGGCGTATGCCCGCGCCAGCGCCGATTACGAACAGAACGGCCTGGAAAGCAACCGCTCGAACTACACCGGTACTCGCTCCCGCGTTCACCGTTTCGGCGAGGCCTTCCGTGGCGAAATGAACAACATGCAGACCGCCACCCTGTTCGGTTCGTGGATGCTCAACGACCAGTACGACGCCAGCCTGATCTACCACAAGTTCTGGCGCGTGGACGGCAACAAGCCGGTGGGCAGCAACGGCATCAACGCCGTGGAAAACAACACCGACGACGTCACCGGCGCGATCCTCTCCAGCACCTCGCTGCCACTGCAGGACGGCAACAAGGATCTGGGCCAGGAAATGGATCTGGTGGTCACCAAGTACTTCAAGCAAGGCTTGCTGCCGGCGGCGCTGAGCCAGTCGATCGACGAGCCTTCGGCGCTGGTGCGCTTCCGGGGCGGCGTGTTCAAGCCGGGTGATGCCTATGGCAGCCAGGTCGATTCGTACATGCACCGCGCGTTCATCGACGTGATCTGGCGCTTCTGATGCTGACCGCCAAGGGAGTGCCCGACATGAACAGTGCCCGCAAAGGCTCACTCAGCCTGCTGGCCGGCGCGATGCTGCTGGCCTCGGCTGGCGCCTTCGCCAACGTGGAGCCAGCAAAGCCTGTGACCACCGCGAAGGAGCTGCAACAGGCCAAGACCTACACCGTCAGCAGCGCACCGACCGAAGCGCTGGAACTGGCCAAGCCGAAATTGCCCGACCTCTCCGGCTACACCGCCGAAGCCGCCGCCGCGAAAATCGTGCGCAGCAAACCGGGCAAGATCAGCGTGCGCCGGATGATGCAGGAAGACGCCCTGAAGGACTTCATCGGCGGCGACAACAAGATGGCCGAATGGGTGGTGCGTCAGCACGGCATCCCGCAGGCGATCTTCGTCGACGACGGCTACATGAATCTGAAAGAACTGGCGCAGAAACTGCCCAAGCAGTACTTCAGCGAAACCTCACCGGGCGTGTATCTGGCCAAGCTGCCGATCGTGGTCGGCCGCAAAGGCATCCTCGAAATCGACGGCCAGACCCAGGAGTTGCGCCTGTCCCAGGAGGCCGGTTCGTTCCTGGTCAACGACGGTCAGTTGTTCGTGCGTGACACCAAGGTCACTGGCTGGCGCGAGAAGGAAAACGGCCCGGCAACCTTCCGCTCGCCGAAGGAATTCCGCCCGTTCCTGCTGGCCTGGGGTGGCACCGAGACCTACATCGTCAACAGCAAGATGGCCAGCTTCGGCTACGCCAACAGTAAGTCCTACGGCGTGAGTATTTCCCAGTACACGCCGAACATGGCCAAGGTGCTCAAGCGTCCCGAACCGACCGGCTGGATCGTCGGCTCCGAGTTCTCGGACATGTGGTACGGCTTCTACTGCTACGAGACCCGCGACTTCGTGGTCAAGGGCAACACCTACAAGGACAACATCGTCTACGGCATCGACCCGCACGACCGTTCCCACGGTCTGATCATTGCCGAGAACACGGTGTACGGCACGAAGAAGAAGCACGGGATCATCATTTCCCGTGAGGTCAACGACAGCTTCATCTTCAACAACAAAAGCTACGACAACCACCTCTCGGGGCTGGTGATCGACCGTAACAGCGTCAACAACATCATTGCCTACAACGAGATCTACAAGAACCACACCGACGGCATCACCCTCTACGAGTCCGCCGACAACCTGCTGTGGGGCAACAAGGTCATCAGCAACAAGCGCCACGGCATCCGCATTCGTAACAGCGTAAACATCCGCCTCTACGAAAACGTCGCCATGGCCAACGGCCTGACCGGCGTCTACGGGCACATCAAGGACCTGACCGACACCGACCGTGACATCAAGCTCGACCCGTTCGACGCCCAGGTCTCGCTGATCGTGGTCGGCGGTGAACTGGCGGCCAATGGCAGCGGCCCGCTGTCGATCGATTCGCCCCTGAGTGTCGAGCTGTATCGCGTGTCGATGCTGGCGCCGACCAAATCCAGCGGCATCAGCTTCAACGGCATCCTCGGCGAGCGCCAGGATGAAATTCTCGACCTGCTGGTGCGCCAGCAGAAAGCCGTGCTGATCGACCCTGTCGAACGCCAGACCGAACTGCGGGACTGAGGACAATTTTATGCACCCACACCTGATCAAATTACTCAGCCTGTCGGCCCTGACCGTGGGCATTCTGGCGGCCAGCAACGGCGCCCGCGCCGATGAAGTCCAGCCGCCGAAATTCACGGCCGAACCTTGCTGCAGCCTGTGCCCGGCCGCCCACGACGCGAAGAACTACACCACTCGCTACCAGCAGAACTTCACCACTCTGGTGCAGGCGCAGGGCGACTGGCTGTTCCGGACCCAGGAAGATTTGCGCACCGAGTTCAACACCACCCCGGCCGGCTACAAACGCCTGCAACAGTTGCACGATGCGTTCAAGGCCAAAGGCGTCGAACTGGTGATCGTCTACCAGCCGACCCGTGGTCTGGTGAACCGCAACAAGCTCAACCCGGCAGAAAAAGCCGCGTTCGATTACGAGAAAGCGCTGGGCAATTACAAGACCATGCTCGGCCGTTTCGCGAAGATGGGTTACGTGGTGCCAGACCTGTCGCCGCTGACCAACGAATCGCTGCCGGACACCCTGCCCGCCCACGATTTCTACTTCCGCGGCGACCAGCACTGGACCCCGTACGGCGCCCAGCGCACGGCGAAAATCGTCGCCGAGAAGGTCAAGCAGATTCCGGCCTTCGCCGACATTCCCAAGCGTGAGTTCGAAACCAAACGCTCCGGGCGCATGGGCAAGACCGGCACCCTGCACAACATGGCCGGACAACTGTGCGGCACCAGTTACGCGATCCAGTACATGGACCAGTTCACCACCGAGCCGAAAGGCGAGGCCGGTGACGGCGACCTGTTCGGTGATTCCGGCAATCCGCAGATCACCCTCGTGGGTACTTCGCACAGTGGCAAGAACTACAACTTCGCCGGCTTCCTTGAAGAAGCCATCGGCGCCGACATTCTCAACGTCGCCTTCCCCGGCGGCGGTCTGGAAGGTTCGATGTTGCAGTACCTGGGCAGCGACGAATTCCAGAAGACGCCGCCGAAGATTCTCATCTGGGAATTCTCGCCGCTGTACCGCCTCGACCAGGAAACCATCTATCGCCAGATGATGGCGCTGCTCGACAACGGCTGCGAAGGCAAAGAGGCGCAAATGTCCGCCAGCACCACGCTCAAGCCGGGCGGCAAACAAGAACTGCTGGTCAACAGCAAGAACCTGAACCTGCAGAACAGCAGCCATCAGGTCGACATCCGCTTCGCCGATACCTCGGTGAAAACCCTGCAAGCCACCCTCTGGTACATGAACGGTCGCCACGAGGACATCAAGATCGAGAAACCGGAAACCTCCGACACCGACGGTCGTTTCGCCTTTGAGCTGCGCACGGACGAAGACTGGGCCTCGCAAAACCTGCTGGCGGTCGAAGTCCAGGGCCCGGAAGCGGGCACCGCGCCACAGAAAGTCGAAGCGAAAATCTGCAAACGCAACGTATTCCCGGGCGCTGGGCCACAAACCGCTCAGGTCGGGCAATGAGGTCTGCTATGCGAAATCCGAAACTGAAAACACTCTTGGCGCCGACGCTGCTCGGGCTGGCGATCTTCGCCGGCACCGCGCAGGCCGCCGCGCCACTGCGTCCTCCTCAGGGCTACTTTGCGCCTGTGGATAAATTCAAGACCGGCGACAAGAGCGAAGGCTGCGATGCGATGCCGGCGCCCTACACCGGGCCGCTGCAATTTCGCAGCAAATACGAAGGCTCGGACAAGGCCCGCGCGACGCTGAACGTGCAGTCGGAAAAAGCCTTTCGCGACACCACCAAAGACATAACCACCCTGGAACGCGGCACCGCCAAACGGGTGATGCAGTTCATGCGCGACGGTCGTCCGGAACAACTCGATTGCACGCTCAACTGGCTCACCGCCTGGGCCAAGGCCGATGCGTTGATGTCGAAAGACTTCAACCACACCGGCAAGTCGATGCGCAAATGGGCGCTGGGCAGCATGGCCTCGTCGTACATTCGCCTGAAGTTCTCCGACTCTCATCCGCTGGCCCAGCATCAGCAGGAAGCGCAGTTGATCGAGGCCTGGTTCAGCAAGATGGCCGATCAGGTGGTCAGCGACTGGGACAACCTGCCACTGGAAAAAACCAACAATCACTCGTACTGGGCCGCGTGGTCGGTGATGGCGACATCGGTCGCCACCAACCGCCGCGACCTGTTTGATTGGGCGGTCAAGGAATACAAGGTCGGGGTCAATCAGGTCGATGCCGACGGTTACCTGCCGAACGAACTCAAGCGCCAGCAACGCGCCCTCGCCTATCACAACTACGCCCTGCCGCCGCTGGCGATGATCGCCAGTTTCGCCCAGGTCAACGGCGTGGATCTGCGTCAGGAAAACAACGGCGCACTGAAACGCCTGGGTGACCGGGTGCTGGCCGGGGTGAAAGATCCCGAGGACTTCGAGAAGAAGAACGGCAAGGAACAGGACATGACCGATTTGAAAGAGGACATGAAATTCGCCTGGCTCGAACCGTTCTGCACCCTCTACACCTGTTCGCCGGATGTGATCGAGAAGAAGCACGGGATGCAGCCGTTCAAGACCTTTCGCCTCGGCGGGGATTTGACCAAGGTTTATGACCCATCCCATGAAAAGGGCAACAAAGGCTCTTGAGTACACCGATAAACCCTGTGGGAGCGGGCTTGCTCGCGAATGCGGTCTGACATTCAAAAAATATGTCGACTGACACTCCGCTTTCGCGAGCAAGCCCGCTCCCACAGTGAAGTGATGTCGCCCTCTGAATTTTTGTGGGGGGTTTGGGGGGGCTTTGGCCCTTGACTGTTGGTTCAAACATGGAGAGATCGGGATGGTATTTTCATCCAACGTGTTCCTGTTTCTGTTCTTGCCGATCTTTCTCGGCTTGTACTACCTGAGCGGGCAACGCTATCGCAACCTGCTGCTGCTGATCGCCAGCTACGTGTTCTACGCGTGGTGGCGGGTGGACTTCCTGGCGCTGTTCGCCGGCGTCACCCTGTGGAACTACTGGATCGGCCTGAAAGTCGGCGCCGCCGGCGTGCGCACCAAACCGGCCCAGCGCTGGCTGTTGCTCGGCGTGGCGGTGGACCTGTGCATTCTCGGCTACTTCAAGTACGCCAACTTCGGCGTCGACAGCATCAACGCGATGATGACGTCGGTCGGTCTGGAGCCGTTCATCCTGACCCACGTGCTGCTGCCGATCGGTATCTCGTTCTACATCTTCGAGTCGATCAGCTACATCATCGACGTCTACCGCGGCGACACCCCGGCCACCCGCAACCTGATCGACTTCGCGGCGTTCGTGGCGATCTTCCCGCACCTGATCGCCGGTCCCGTGCTGCGTTTCCGTGACCTGGCCGACCAGTTCAACAACCGCACACACACCCTCGACAAGTTTTCCGAGGGCTGCACGCGGTTCATGCAGGGTTTCATCAAGAAGGTCTTCATCGCCGACACCCTCGCCGTGGTGGCCGACCATTGCTTCGCCCTGCAAAACCCGACCACGGGCGATGCCTGGCTCGGCGCGCTGGCCTACACCGCGCAGCTGTATTTCGACTTCTCCGGCTACAGCGACATGGCCATCGGCCTGGGCTTGATGATGGGTTTCCGCTTCATGGAAAACTTCAAGCAGCCGTACATCAGCCAGTCGATCACCGAGTTCTGGCGCCGCTGGCACATCAGCCTGTCGACCTGGCTGCGTGACTACCTCTACATCACCCTCGGCGGTAACCGTAAAGGCACGCTGATGACCTATCGCAACCTGTTCCTGACCATGCTGCTCGGTGGTCTGTGGCACGGCGCGAACATCACCTACATCGTCTGGGGTGCGTGGCACGGCATGTGGCTGGCGATTGAAAAAGCGCTGGGCCTGAATACCTCGCCGCGCAGCCTCAACCCGATCCGCTGGGCGCTGACGTTCCTGCTGGTGGTCATGGGCTGGGTGATCTTCCGCGCCGAAAACCTGCACGTTGCCGGCCGCATGTACGGCGCGATGTTCAGCTTCGGCGACTGGTCGCTGTCGGAACTCAACCAGGCCAGCCTCACCGGTCTGCAAGTGGCGACTCTGGTGGTGGCTTACGTGACCCTGGCGTTCTTCGGCCTGCGTGATCTGTACACCAACCAGCCTCCGGTGAAGACCAAACCTGCGGTCAACGTCGAGAGCGACGGCCCTGCCGGCGCGCAACCGGGCCTGATCAAGGCAGCCCCGGGCGAAAACCCGGCGAGCATCCACGAGCCTGGCTACACCGTCGGCGTCGACGCCCAGGTGCAACCGGCGTACTGGACGGCGGACTGGTCGCGCTACGTGATGCGCGGACTGATCCTGCTGCTGTTCATCGCCTCGATTCTCAAACTCTCGGCGCAAAGCTTCTCGCCGTTCCTTTACTTCCAGTTCTGAGGGATCTGACATGACCCGCTCATTACGCATCTTCTACATCGCGCTGTTTCTGGTGACCCTGCTGGTGCTCGGTCTGTGGTCGGTGCGCAGCTTCTTCGGCTTCAGCACCAACGCCGACGCGACAGTGCTCAACGGCCGCTGGACCAAAGCCGTGGAAACCCACTACGACGACGAATTCCCGATCAAGCGTCTGGGCACCAACCTCTGGGCCGCGCTGGATTTCAAACTGTTCAACGAAGGTCGTCCGGGCGTGGTGCTCGGTCGCGATCAGTGGTTGTACAGCGATGAGGAATTCAACCCGATCGTCAACGAAGAGCTGAACCTGCAAGGCAATTACGCGCTGGTCGAAGGCGTGCGGCAGACCCTGAAAGAGAAAGGCGTGAAACTGGTGATGGCGATCGTGCCGGCCAAGGTTCGCCTGTACCCCGAGCACCTGGGTGAAGTGAAGCCGGCGAGCATTCACGCCAACCTCTATCAGGACTTCCACGCTCGCGTCGCGGCGGACAAGATCCTTGCCCCCGACCTGCTCGGCCCACTGCAAGCCGCCAAGCAGAACGGTCAACAAGTGTTCCTGCGCACCGACACCCACTGGACCCCGGAAGGCGCGGAAATCGCCGCCAACACCCTGGCCAAGACCATCGCTGACAAGTTCCCGCTCAGCGGCGAGCCGCAGCGTTTCGTCACCACCCCGGCGGAGAAGGTCACGCACAAGGGCGACTTGCGTCTGTTCCTGCCGCTGGATCCGCTGTTCGAAAACCTGATGCCGGCGCAAGAGCCGCTGCAAAAGCGCAACACCGTGGCCGCCGCCGAGCAGCCTGCCGGTGACGACGCATTGTTCGCCAACAGCGAAGTGCCGGTCGCGCTGATCGGCACCAGCTACAGCGCCAACCCCAACTGGAACTTCGTCGGTGCGCTCAAGCAAGCGCTGCACAGCGACGTCGTCAACTACGCAGAAGACGGCCACGGCCCGATCCTGCCGATGCTCAGCTACCTGAAAAGCGACGACTTCAAGAACAGCCCGCCACAGGTGCTGATCTGGGAGTTTCCTGAACGATATCTGCCTGTGAACAACGAAATCGGCGACGCCGACCCGCAGTGGGTCGCAGAGCTTAAACAAGCCGGCGCGCGCCAACAAAACGTAGCAATCAACACTAAATCCGAGACGCCCGATCGGGCGCAAAACTGAAAGAGAGGTACACCATGACTTTCACTACTACTCCTCGTCGTCTCGCTAAACGCTTCGCTCTGGTTGCGGGTCTGAGCGTGCTGTCGGTCCAGGCCTTCGCCGGTGGCGACGCTGCGCTGTACGGCCCGACTGCACCGAAAGGCTCGACCTTCGTACGCGTCTACAACGCCAGCAACGCTGAAGTCAGCGCCACCGTCGGCAGCACCAATCTGAGCGACGTCGCGCCGCTGGCCAGCAGCGACTTCAGCTTCATGCCGGGCGGCGACTACAGCGCCAAGGTCGGCAGCCAGACCCTGCCGGTGAAACTCGCCGGTGATCACTACTACACCCTGGTCAACAACGCTTCCGGCGCGCCGCAGCTGATCGAAGAACCACCGTTCAAGAACAAGCAGAAATCCCTGGTGCGCGTGCAGAACCTCAGCGACAAGCCGCTGACCCTGAAGACCGCCGACGGCAAGACCGACGTGGTGCCTAACGTGGCCGCCAAGGGCCGTGGCGAGCGTGAAATCAACCCGGTGAAAGTCAGCCTCGCGCTGTACGAAGGCGACAAGAAAGTCGGCGACGTGAAGCCGGTTGCCCTGGAGCGCGGTGAAGCAGCCGTGCTGTACGTCACCGGCAACGGCAGCAACCTGTCGCCAGTCTGGGTGAAACGCCCGGTGTCGACCCGCTAAACCTTTTTCCTGACTGACGCCTATCCCTTGTGGGAGCGGGCTTGCTCGCGAAAGCGGTCCGACATTCAACACATATGTCGACTGATGCACCGCCTTCGGGAGCAAGCCCCCTCCCACCCTTGACCGGGTTGTCAGTTCGGATACGAGACAACAACAAGAGTGAAACGACACAACGTTCGTGGCTCTGACCCAATCGATTTTATGGAGTAAACAATATGATTCCGGTGATCTTGTCAGGTGGTAGCGGCTCACGTCTTTGGCCGCTTTCGCGCAAGCAGTTTCCCAAGCAATTCCTCGCCCTGACCGGCGAACACACGCTGTTCCAGCAAACCCTCGAGCGTCTGGTGTTCGAAGGCATGGACACCCCGATCGTGGTCTGCAACAAGGATCACCGCTTCATCGTCAACGAGCAGCTGAGCACCCGGAACCTCGAATGCCAGCGCATCCTGATGGAACCGTTCGGCCGCAACACCGCGCCGGCTGTGGCGCTGACCGCGATGATGCTGGTCAATGAAGGTCGCGACGAACTGATGCTGGTGCTGCCGGCGGACCACGTTCTCGAAGACCAGAAAGCCCTGCAACGCGCCCTCGCCCTGGCCACCGTCGCCGCCGAAAACGGCGAGATGGTGCTGTTCGGCGTACCGGCGACCAAACCGGAAACCGGCTACGGTTACATCAAGTCCACCGGCGATTCGCTGTTGCCGGAAGGCGTCAGCCGCGTCTCGCACTTCGTGGAGAAACCCGACGTCAAACGCGCCACCGAGTACGTCGAGTCCGGCGGTTACTACTGGAACAGCGGCATGTTCCTGTTCCGCGCCAGCCGCTTCCTCGAAGAGCTGAAAAAGCACGATCCGGACATCTATGACACCTGCCTGCTGACCCTTGAGCGCAGCGCTCAGGACAACGACACCATCACCTTCGACGAAGCCACTTTCGCCTGCTGCCCGGACAACTCCATCGACTACTCGGTGATGGAAAAAACCCAGCGCGCCTGCGTGGTGCCGCTGACTGCAGGCTGGAGCGATGTCGGTTGCTGGTCGTCGCTGTGGGAAGTCAACGAGAAGGACGCCAACGGCAACGTCAGCAAGGGCGACGTGGTGATCCAGGACAGCAAGAACTGCATGATCCACGGCAACGGCAAACTGGTGTCGGTGATCGGCCTGGAAAACATCGTGGTGGTCGAAACCAAGGACGCCATGATGATCGCCCACAAGGACAAGGTCCAAGGCGTCAAGCAGATGGTCAACACCCTCAACGAGCAGGGCCGCAGCGAAACCCAGAACCACTGCGAGGTCTACCGTCCGTGGGGTTCCTACGATTCGGTGGACATGGGCGGTCGCTTCCAGGTCAAGCACATCACGGTCAAGCCGGGCGCGTGCCTGTCGCTGCAGATGCACCACCACCGCGCCGAACACTGGATCGTGGTCAGCGGCACCGCCGAAGTGACCTGCGACGAGAACGTGTTCCTGCTCTGCGAGAACCAGTCGACCTACATCCCGATCGCCTCTGTGCATCGCCTGCGCAACCCGGGCAAGATCCCGCTGGAAATCATCGAAGTGCAGTCGGGCTCGTACCTGGGCGAAGACGATATCGAGCGCTTCGAGGACATCTACGGTCGCTCGACCCCGATCGAACGCGGCGTGTCGGTGAAAACCATCGCGCAGTAAGCGTTCCGTAAAACAAGAAGCCCCCGTCCAGCCCGCTGCGTCCCCTATCCGCAGCGGGTTGGGCGGGGGCTTCTTGCTGACGCTCATGCAGCCTTGGAAGCCCCGGCCTGTACTTTTTTATGCCAGGTACTGACTTTTACCGATCCAGGAGTTTTGATTTCAAGCGTTCCGTGGAATGACTTGTCGAGACTGTCCAGCATTGTCCGTGCATTCATTCTTCCCACCTGCACGGGACTGATTCCCGAATTGCCTATCAGCAATGCCTTCAACTCTTTCAATCGGCCTTTGATCATCGGAACTGCGCTCAAGTCGGATGAGTGCTTCGGATCTAGTACATCCGGAGAAGCAAAAAACTCCAGGCTGTCGTAGCTGTCACCAAAGGCGCTCCTGAGTGCATTGTCGTCCTCAAGGTCATACTCTGCAAAATGCGTCATGCCCGCTAGAAATCTGCGCTCGTTCACTTCTCCGTTTATGGATAAAAGAAAGAAGGTGAATCCCATATTCCCAGCCTTGGTCCAATCCTTTTCGCTGGTATTGCCACCTTTTCCACCCAACGCCTTCAATTTGCTGTTGACCAGAGAAAAGTTTGACTTGATGTCCATATGTGACGGTGCCGCGCCCTTCGTCGCGAAGTTGTATGAGTAATGACGCAAGGTAAATTTCAAGTCTTTGGTCTTTTCGAGCACCGCAGGTGGTGCCTTTGTAGTTTTGAACTTGAGTTTGCCTTCGGTTATGTCATTCATCATCGTGTAGGGCTTCACTCTGTCCGTATCGCTGTAATTGTCCTTGTACGATTCAAAAATCTCGATGGCCGTGCGTACCGCCGAATTGGACTTTGATTCCTCGCCTTGCTCGTCAAAAAACGTCAACGGATTATTTCTCACCATTCGGAAAAGATTGATGCCATCTGCCTCCACACCTGCCGGATCCGGATTGCTCCATTTCTGCAACCACGGGATGTAGTAGCGGTAACCGTAGTAATCAAGCCCGCTGGCATCACGCTCCTTGCCCGAGTAACGGATGTATTTGTAGCTGAATTCGCCGTCCTGCCAGGCACTGGTACCGTATGGGTGAAACCTTTCCCGGCTGATCACCGCACCGTCATCGGCGGTTTCCAGACTGACCGACCCCAGGTGATCGACATGCTGGTATCGATACCGATCGTTGAGTCCCGAAGGCGGCGGGCTCTCCCAGTGCTGTACTCGAGCGTTGTCGGCAATGATGACCTGCAACCGTTCACCGGTACCGTTGACGGTGCGCAATTCCAGTCCAGGCAAATAGCGCACATCGGCAATCAGGGTGCGGGCGTTGGTTCGTAATGAGCGGATCTTGCGTACTCGCTGACTGCCAGACTTGTAGAGATAGACCTCCTGGTCGTTGAGCCCGGAGGCGCGTTCCACCGGGCTGACCGATTGCAGTTGGTTACGCAGGTTCCAGCTCAGCATCCGCCCCGGTTCCAGCTGCAACAGGTTGCCCCTGCGGTCGTAGGCAGCTTCGATTTCCGAATCGCCGGGAATGGCGTTCACGTAGGGCAAAGAGCGGTTGCTGAAACTCGCCGGTTGCAGTTTGCGCCCATGACTTTGCGGGCCGACATGAATCAGGTTGCGCAGGTTGCCGCCGGGATCATATTCGTAAGTCTGCTGATAGTTGCTGATCGCCGAAGGGTCGATGCGCCCCATCGATTGCGGGCCCTGACTGACAGTGCCGGCTTCCCAGCCGAAAGCCATGATCAACTGGTAAAGACTGTCGTAGACAAAGCGGCTGACCGGCTCGATGCGCTGGTTGGCAAAGTAACGGATCGGCAGTGCCTTGTCTTCGATACTCAGGACATTGCCCATCCTGTCGTATCCATAACTCAGGTGTTGCAACACGAGACCGTTAGCATCTTCGGACCGAAGGCCCAACAGGCGATCGTCTTCGGGGCGATAGATCCGGGTGGTGCGCACACCGTTACCACCAGTTTCCTGCGTGACATTGCCTTGCGCGTTGTAGCGAATGTCAGTAACCAGGATCTGCTCAGGCTTCCCCTTCAACCGCAAGCGGCGCTCGTGCAAGTGGCCATCGACGGTCAGCGCAAATGTATGCCGGTTCTCTCGGGCATCCGTCTGCTCCAGCACATCGCCCAGCGCACCATGGCGCCACTGCGATGTCGCACCAGCGCCAGGCTCCAACAGTTGCGGGCGATCCGCCTCCTGCTCCGGCCAGTCGGGTGTCAGCGGTTCCTGCGTAAAGTGGCGGGTGTCTTCAGTGCATGAGCCGATGATTGCAAACGCGCTGAACAGCACGCTGCCGGCTGGATGGTCATGACGAATCAGTTGACCGAACTGGTTACGCGACTGATCCCCGCTGCCGGGATGACCGTAGGTCAGGCGCTCGACACAACGCCGAGGCTCGCCCTTTCCCTCTTCGAATATCGCGACGGGGCGCAACAGATTGTCGTGCTCGATCTCGCGCTGCGTCTGACGGCTGTCCCAACTGAACATCGTTTGTGCAGCGAGTCCCTTCAACTCGATTTGCGTACCGGCATCGACACTGTCCGAACGAATCACCGTGGCGTCCAGAGCAAACACCTGCGTCAGATTGGCCGGCGTCAGCGGGTCGCCGGCTTGCGACAGCCAAAGCCGCGGGTCCCAGTGTTTTACCGCACGCCCCGCAGAATCATGCAGGATGCGGTTGATCCGGGACTCTACCGTCCCGCTCTCGATGGCTCGATGATAGTCGACCGTGCGAACCTCTAAGCCGCGCGGCTCGAACACAGACATCCTCGGCGTATTGATATGCAAGCTCATTAACCGTGCATCCTCGCGCGACCGGCGTTCTTTGTAGCTCTGGCATCTGAGCAGGCTCAGCGCTGATCCGGCTACTGTCAGAAATTACAGTCCCGACCAACGGCACTGCGCTCAATCCGTGAATGTCCATTCCCGCGCCCCTTCGGTAGGATGGTCATCACGAGTTCAAGGAGCGTTCGAACATGTTCATCGGCGTCTTGCTGGTCATCACCTGGCTGATCCTGCTGTTGCGCTACCCGGCCAAGGCCTTGCCGGTGTCCATGGCCGCCGCCGTCGGCCTCGGGCTGGTGGCGATGTGGGTGGTGTGGCTGGACAACCGCGAAGTCAAGCAACTGGCGCGCCTGGAACTGCGCATCGTCTATGCCCCCGAACACTGCCCTGCCGACCGCCCGCTGCTGCTCAAGATGAACAACGGCAACGACGTGCCGCTGACCGAACTGCGCTGGCGCATTGCGGCGTACGCGCCGGGCGACACCGTGAACCTGGCCGACAATCAATACGCCGCCCCACGCTATCGCGGCCCAGGCGAACTGCAGCCCGGCGGCAACTGGGAAGACTGCCTGCCGATGCCGCCGTTGCGTCCCGGTTATCGCCCGCAAACCCTGGAGTTTCGCGCCGAGCGATTGCAGGGTAGTTTCTCCGACTGATCCCCTCTCCCACTCTTTTGCACAAGGAATGCGCCATGCCCGTCGCGTTGATTACCGGTTGTTCCAGCGGCATCGGCCGCGCCCTCGCCGATGTCTTCAAAAGCGCCGGCTACGAGGTCTGGGCCAGTGCGCGCAAGGCTGAAGATGTCGCGGCACTCGCCGCTGCCGGGTTCACGGCCGTGCAGCTCGACGTCAATGACAATGCAGCGCTGGAACAACTCGCCGAGCGGATCAACCAGCAACATGGCGGCCTCGACGTATTGATCAACAACGCCGGTTACGGCGCCATGGGGCCGCTGCTCGATGGCGGTGTTCCGGCCATGCAGCGCCAGTTCGAAACCAACGTGTTTTCGATTGTCGGCGTGACCCGTGCGCTGTTCCCGGTACTGCGTCGGGCCAAGGGCCTGGTGGTGAATGTCGGCAGTGTTTCCGGGGTGCTGGTGACGCCATTTGCCGGCGCCTATTGCGCGTCGAAAGCCGCGGTGCACGCGTTGAGCGATGCGTTGCGCATGGAACTGGCGCCGTTCGGGATTCGCGTGCTGGAAGTGCAGCCGGGGGCGATTCAATCGAGCTTCGCCAAGAATGCCGGCCATGAGGCCGAACAACTGATCAACGAACAATCACCGTGGTTTCCGTTGCGTGAAGGCATCCGGGCGCGGGCCAAGGCTTCGCAGGACAAACCAACGCCGGCCAGCGAATTTGCCGCCGAGTTGCTCAAGGCGGTACAGCAGAACAAACCACCACGGCTGATCCGCATCGGCAATGGCAGCCGGGCGTTGCCGTTGCTGGCGACGTTGCTGCCGAAAGGGCTGCTCGAGTCGACGTTGATGAAGCGCTTCGGACTTGTTGGATCGTTGTAATAGGAGCTTGGAAATCAGAAGCCATGGCGTGGCGGAGAATAGTTTTAGCTTTCTCCGCACGCGGGACTTAACAAGCTTTTCGAGTAAGGGCTAACGCCTGATGAATGAATCAAATACAAACTGCCCTGTTGTTTGCACCCTGATAGTTCTAATTCCACCCAAATCCCCCGAATCAAAGTTTATTTCTTTATTCAAATCGGAAAGCTCCGCTTTATACCTTATGGTATGCAGCACCTCACCACCCACTCCAATAAAATAAATATTCATATGTTGATCATAGTCCGTTATATTGCCTAAGCACATCCAGAAATCGACCCCTTTCGCTGTCCCGCTTCTAAACTCAAGCTCATAGGTTACATATGCCTTAGCGTCACCAGCATACGCATATAATTGCATGCCTGTGACGTGCTCACTTCTTTGCGCGGAGAACAAATGAAGATGACAAATATCTTGAGGAGAGCCAACCAGAGTAACTTTAAAAATATCAGAAAGAAAAAACTCTCCCACCTTATAAATCTTTAACTCTGAAAGATTCTCAAAACCTTCAAAAAAATCAAACTGCCCAAAAACGCCAACTTCCGTGACATTGGACCGAGCCACCTCAACATCTCTTCGCAGTTGTTTGCAATATATCGAAACCCGTTGATCCTTCGCCCCTGAAATATAGCTATTGGACAATGCTTCTTGCGGAAATCCAGGTACCGGGTCTATTACCTGATCAACCATCAATACCACATCCTCACCGGCTGCATCCGTATACGTGCAAACAGTTCTCTGAATATCGCCAGATACCCATTGCGGCGATCTGACGTGGGTTTTCGAGATAACCGGAAACCTCTGAAGTTGCCCCAGATCCACATCACCTGCTGCTGTCAGAGGCGAGATTACCGGGGCATCCAGCCAAGCTCCGCGCAGATTGACGAATAGTGAGACTTCACGAGAGTAGGGCTCGGGCAATGCCGGATTACCTATCCAGTCCTGCGGGCCGCTGGAGCACCGGATCATGCCGTCACCGGCAGCAATAAATTCTGCTTCGGGCACCCGAATTTCCAGCGGATTATCGGGGCGAACCCTAGCAGCGACCTCTTCGCTTACTTGATATTTGAAAACGTGGTTTCCGATAAAACAGGAAATGATGTCAAACGCTCTCAATCGTGGATAGTAGACATAAAAAAGAACGCCTCGTTTGGCAAGCTCCGGTCCCACTCCATGCTTTGCAGCGTCCTCGACATCAAAATAAATGTTCGAATTAACTCCATCTTCGGGTTGAGAGTCAGGATCTCCCACCGGACCGTCACGGTGAAAAAAAGCCCGCAGCACTCCGGACTCACCTTCGTTTTGCGAACCACTGGTGACTACACAGTGAACTCTATTAAGGCCCTCGCGCAAGGAGTCTTTCAGAATACTGAAATAGGTAAAAGTATTTTCGTCACCGGGTTCCTTATATGTGGCAAAAGCCACTTGATTTTCATTGACGAACAATCGGAGAGTATGGCCAAGCCGACCACCGGGAAATGGGTCCACAACACAGTTCTGATCAGATGCTATCGCGATGAGCGTTACACCGCAGTCTGCCGGGATATTGCTCGGCCCCCTCGTTTGCATAGAGGTGAAGTAGGGCACGCTCACCGCGAGAATGGCTGAATCGTTCATATCCTTGCTCCTGATTGAGCCCCTGTTAATGCTGGGCGAGTGCGATAATGACAACTCAGCTACACGAGATTTGCCTACTGTCATATCTGACAGTGCCGACGAGCAGTGTAAAACTCGCGAACAATTTCAAGAACAAATTACCGCCATGGCGAGCAAGCCACGAGCCGCGCCCGTTGACAATCTCAGCCCCACCCTTTCATGAAATCAATGAACGCCCGCACCTTCAGCGGCAGATGCCGGGTGTCCGGGTACAGCGCGTACACACCTTGCTGGGCGAAACGGTAATTCGGCAGCAAACGTTGTAACCGCCCGGCGTCGAGGTCTTCCTGAATCAGCCACTGCGGCAGAATCGCCACGCCTTGCCCGGTCAGTGCAAAGGCACGCAGGGTCGCGGAGTTGTCGGCGACGATGGCAGTGGTTCCCGGTTTTGGGTGGTAGACATGCTCGGTGCCGGCGGGGTCGCTGACCGTCATTTCCGGCACTCGCCCATGCCCCAGCGTCGGCATCGACTCCAGCACCGCCAGCGTATCGACCGGCACAAATCGCTCGACCAGCCCCGGCGCCGCCACTGCAAACACCTCGAACGTCGACAGCTGCACCGCCCGCAGATTGGAGTCGTGCATTCGGCCCAAGCGGATCGCCATGTCAAAGCGTTCGGAAATCAGATCGGCATGTGTCGAAGACGTGGACAAGTGAATGTTCAGTTGCGGCTGCTGTTGTCGAAACACTTCCAGCGCCGGCACCACCTGAGCCAGCGCGAACTCCACGGTCGTGGTAATCCGCAGCGTGCCCTTGAGCTGCGAGTGTTCCGAGCGTGCTTCCTCGATGGCCAGCCGTGCTTCGTCCAATGTGCGCAAGCAGCGCCGATAAAAACGTTCGCCGGCATCGGTCAGGGCCAGTTGTCGGGTGTTGCGGGTGAGCAAGGTGACGCCCAACTCTTCTTCCAGCCGCTTGAGGTTGAAGCTCACCACCGCCCGCGTCTGGCCCAGAGTGTCGGCAGCAGCGGTCAATGAGCCGGCCTCGACCACCGCTTTGAAGGTATCGAATCGATCCAGGCTGACCATGCTCGCAGCGCTCCCTGTCAAAATAATTTTGACAAACTAGCAGTCAAACCAGCGTATTTCTATCGCCGCCAGCGCCCTACCCTGCACGCCTCATCACAGGGAAGCTGCCATGGCCTATCGCTCGAAAGTCGCGCTGGTGTATCTGTTGGGGTTCGCCCTCGACCTGCTGAACATGTTCGCCGCCAGCATTGCCTACCCGGATATCGCCGCACAGTTGCACGCCTCGGTGACGCAACTGGCGTGGATCACCAACGCCTACATGCTTGGGCTGACGCTGATCATTCCGATGAGCGTTTGGCTGGCGGCAAAGGTTGGCGAGCGGCGGCTGATCCTCGGTTCGCTGCTGGTGTTCGGGATTGCCTCCGGACTTATCGCTCAGGCGAGCTCGATTGAAAGTCTGATCGGCTGGCGACTGCTGCAAGGGCTCGGTGGCGGGTTGCTGCTGCCGGTCGGTCAGGCCTTGGCCTATCGGGAGTTTCCGGCGACACAACGTGCACACTTCACTGGCGTGGTTTTGCTGGTGGCGCTGATGGTGCCGGCCCTGTCGCCAGCGGCGGGTGGTTTGATCGTCGAGGCGTTGTCGTGGCGCTGGATTTTCTACCTGAACATGCCGGTGGCGCTTTTTGCTTTCGGTCTGGGTCTGCTCTGGTTGAAAGCGGGTCAGTCAGCGAGTGAACGCCCGACACCTGACGCCCGCGGCTTGCTGCTGGCGGTCGCAGCGCTGAGTCTGTTGCTGATGGCCGTCAGTCTGGCGAGTGCCCCCGCAACCCGACATCTCGCGGGCGGCGTCCTGCTGCTCAGCGTCATCACCTTGTGGATCTACCTGCGCTATGGCTGGAACAAACCGGGTGCAGTCCTTGATCTGCAACTGATCAAGAACCCGTCACTACGTCTGGCGATGCTGATCTATCTGTTCGTGCCCGGCATCTTTACCGGCACCAACATGATTGCCGTGTTGTACCTGCGCGACCTCGGCTTCGGCGCAGCGCAAACCGGAGCGCTGATGATGTCCTGGGCGGCGGCTTCGGGCGTGGCGATCATGCTTGGCAAGCGCGGCTTCAACCGGACCGGCCCCAAGCCGTTGCTGATCGCCGGCATGCTGTTGCAGTGCCTTGGCATCGTCGCGCTGATGCAGATCGATCAACCCGCCAGCGGCCCGTTGATCCTCGCCTATGCCTTGATGGGGTTGGGTGGCAGTCTGTGCAGCGTCACCGCGCAGACCTTGGCATTTGTCGGCATCACGCCGGAAAAAATGGGCCACTCCAGCGCTCTGTGGAATATCAATCGCCAACTCGGTTTCTGCCTCGGCGCGGCACTGCTCAGCTCTCTGCTGGGTGCATTGGGCGCCGGCGGATTCAAATACTGCTTTCTCGCCGCGGCACTGCTCACGCTGTTGCCGATGGTGTCCGTGCTGCGTTTCGACTCGACAAAATTACTCGCCCTTCTGCGCTCATCTCACCTTCAGGAAAAATCCACATGACTGACTACGCCGATTATTTTGACGAAGTGATCCTGGCCCATGAGGCCATCGAACGATGGTTTGCCGTGGAGGAAGAAGAGGCCGCACTGGAGCGATTGCTGGCGCGTTTTTCGCCCCGGTTTTCCATGGTGACGCCGCTGGGGCGTGTGCTGGATTTCGAGGCCTTGCGTGCGCTGTTTCAAATGGCCGGCGGCAAGAAGAGCGGGTTCAGGATCGAGCTCGGCGAGCTTCAAGGGATTGCCTTGCATGAACGCGGAGGGGTGGTGAGTTATCGCGAACAGCAGACCGATGCAAGCGGGTTGCACACGGATCGGCGTTCAACCGCGGTGTTTGAAAAAACCGAATCCGGGCGGGTGATCTGGCGGCATCTGCACGAGACGTTTTGCAGCGAGTAGATGCTGAGTATTTGCTCGTAAAACCGAGTCGTCCCAATCGCGAGCAGGCTCGCTCCCACACTGGATCTGCGCCGCACTGAAGATCCCATGTGGGAGCGAGCCTGCTCGCGATTTGCAGCGACTCGGTCTGTCAGTTATCCACAGCGTCCTGCTTCACCACCACGGTGCAGGTAATCCCCGCCGCCAGCAGCACACCTTCCGGCACTTCATCAATGTGAATCCGCACCGGCACCCGTTGCGCCAGCCGCACCCAGTTGAAGGTCGGGTTCACATCGGCGATCAGCTCGCGGCTTTCCGGGTTGTCACGGTCGTAGATGCCGCGGGAAATGCTCTCCACGTGCCCCTTGAGGACTTCGCCGCTCATCAGTTGCATGTCGGCTTTGTCGCCGACGCGCACGTGGGGCAGCTTGGTTTCTTCGAAGAAGCCGTAGACCCAGAACGAGTTCATATCGACCACGGCCATTTTCGCTTCGCCGATGCGCGCGTAATCGCCGCGATGGACGTTGAGGTTGGTCACGTAGCCGTCCACCGCCGCCCGCACTTCGGTACGTTTGAGGTTGAGTTCGGCGGCTTCCAGTTGCGCCTGAGCCTGTTGGTAATCGGCCAGTGCCGAGTCGGCGATGTTGCTGGCGTCGTCGCGGTTTTCCTTGGAGATCACCAGGTTGTCGAGGTCGGCGCGGCGATGGGCGTTGACCTTGCGCATCTCCCACGTGGCCTTGCGCGAAGCCACCAGCGACTGCGCCTGTTTCACCGCGAGGCGATAGTGCTCGGGGTCGATCTGCATCAGCAGATCACCTTTCTTCACCAACTGGTTGTCACGGACCGGCACGTCGACCACTTCACCGGTGACGTCGGCCGCGACGTTGATGATGTCGGCACGGACCCGGCCGTCGCGGGTCCACGGGGTGTTCATGTAGTGCTCCCACAACGTGCGGCCGATCCACAGCGCCAGGGCCAGCACCAGCAGGGTCGCGAGCAGGCTGAAAAATTTTTTCATCAGAACGTTCTCAACGGTAGACAGTCAGCGCCATCGCGCCGAATAGACAGGTAAACAGACTCAGGCGCAGCAGCGCCGGGTGCCAGAAGAAGCGGTACAGATCGAACCCCGAGAGGAACCGGTCCAGCGCCCAGGCCAGTGCCGCGGCGACGAAAAACATCAGGGTCATGGTCGGCATGTACACGCCGTGGAAGGCGATTTCACGAGGCATGGGCAAGTCCTTCGGGCTTGGCGATGGCGTAGGCAGCGAGTGGCGATTGCGGGTCGAGCAACGAGGTGCGGATGAAGTGCAGGTAGCTTTTCACCCGACGCAGGGCCGAGGTATCGAAGTGCGGTGCGAACGGCTCGTCAGTGGCGGCGACACGGCTGATCGCGTGATCGACCGCGACCAGTGCGCGTTCCAGATTGCTCGAATTCGGTTGCAGGAACAGTCGCACCAGCGAACGCCCCATGACCCGGATCGCCTGACGCCATGGCTGCGATTCGGCATACGCCGGATGCACCGGCAGGATTGCCTGTTCCTTGCGCAACTCGATGATCGCGTGACCGACTTCCAGCACCACGAACATCCAGCGCAGCAGGTTTTTCTGCACCAGAGGTTGACCGGCCGCCAGGCCATAAGCCTGATGCATCAGGTCGCGGGTACGGCTTTCGAAACTCGACGCCAGGCCCTTGAGTTTGCCGCTGATCGCGTACACCACTTGCCCGCGCAAATCCTGTTCAAGCCGCTGCCACAACCAGCGGCTGTTCGGCGGCAGAATGATCGCGCCGGCCGCCGCGCAGACCAGCATGCCCATGACCATGGCGATGTAGTCGTTGATGAAGGTGTAAGGGTTGTAGATCGTCAGGTTGTCCGGCACCGAACCGGTGCTGAAGAAGATCAGCAGACCGAGGCCGACGCCGGCGTATTGCGGTCGCGAAGCGAGGAACGAGCCGAGCACGATCACCGGCGCGAGCATCACGCACAGCAGCGGAAAACCGTCGATCCACGGGAAGATGAAAAACATCTCGACGAAGCCGATCAACGCCCCGAGGAACGTGCCGCAGGCCATCTGGAAGGCCATGCGTTTCGGGTTTGGCGTCGCCGCCGACAGGCCCACGGTTGCGGCAGCGATCAGGGTCATGGTCGCGCCGCTCGGCCACGCGGTGGCGACCCAGTAGCTGCCGAGCACGACCAGAATGAACGCGGCACGAATCCCCGAAGCCGCCGCCGCCCACCAACTGGTTTGCGGGGTGAACGGCTCGTCCCAGCGCTCGCGTTCGTGGCTGTGATCGGCCAGCGAGGCGTGGGTCTGTGCATAACTGTGCAGGTCATCGACGAAGCGATAAAGCAGCTCGTATGCGGTGTGGAAATCCAGTTGTTCGGCGTCGCTTGGCTCGCTCTCCTGGAAGATCGCCCGCAGGCTGCGCACCCGCGCCGGCAGGCCTTCCTTGTATGCCGCGAGCGCCAGTACAAGACGCGCCGCATCCGGACTGGTCAGGGCGCGGCCGCTGAAGCCGTCGAGCACTTCGGCCAAATCCTGCAGCCCCGGTTTGATCGCTGCTTCCACATGGTCGGCGCCGTTGCGGCGCAGGCGTTCGAGCAACTGATGCAAGGCGTTGAAACGGGTGGTGATGCCCATGAATTCGCTGTTCAGGCGACTGAGCCGGCCGTTGCGCCGACGCATGTGCGGGTCTTCGAACACGGTCACGCTGCGCAGCCCTTCCAGCCCCACCGCTTCGGCGATGAAGCGCACGTTGCTGGCCTCGAACGACTCCGGTTTGCTGCGCCCGCGCAGGCCATCGGTGACGAACAACGCGAACACACCGAAGCGCTGATACAAGGCGTTGCGCATCGCCGCGCTGGCGGTTTGCGGCAGGATCGCGGCACTGACCAGTGTCGAGCAAAGAATTCCCAGCGAGATCTCCAGCACCCGCCACACCGCCGCCATGAATGCACCGTCAGGATGGGCGAGCGCCGGCAGGCCGACCATCGCCGCCGTGTAACCGGCCAGCACAAAACCGTAGGCGCGGAAGTTGCGGCAACGGGCGGCGCCGGCCGAGCAGATACCGACCCAGATCGCCAGCGAACCGAGGAACAGCTCGGTGTTCTGGGCAAAGAGCGAAATCAGCGTGACCATCATCGCCGACCCGGCCAGGGTGCCGAGGAAGCGATAGAAACTCTTGGCGAACACCTGACCGCTCTGCGGCTGCATGACGATGAACACGGTGATCATCGCCGTGCGCGGTTGCGGCAACTCCAGGCGCATTGCCAGCCACAGCGTCAGGAACGCAGCGATCAACACCTTGAAGATGTAGACCCAGGTCACGCCGTCACTGCGCGCCCAGTCGAAGAAGCCCCGGCGCCATTCCAGGGAGTAGAGCCAGCGCAAAGGTGCGGGCAAGGGAGTCATTCAATTGTGCTCAATGAGTTTCAGGTCGGACCCATCCCCTGTGGGAGCGAGCCTGCTCGCGAATGCGGTGTATCAGCCGACATGTGTGCTGGCTGACACTCCCGCTTCGCGAGCAAGCTCGCTCCCACAGGGATTGTGTGTTCAACGAAGGAGAACCGGTTTTTTTGGTGCCTGGGTTTGTTGTGCCGTTGGTACGTCTTTACCCGCGCCAAGGCCACCGCCCAATGCTGTCACCAGCTCCGCATGGGCACTCAAGCGCGCCGCCTGCACCTGCTGCTCGACCTGCTGCTGCTTGAACAGCAGGGTCTGGGCGTTGAGCACGTTGAGGTAATCGGTGAGCCCGCGCTGGTAGGCGATCATCGCGATGTCGTAAGTCTTCTGCGCGGTAGCCACGGATTCGGCGGCGAATGTCTGCTGCTTGTCCATCGACTCGCGGCGGATCAACTGGTCGGAGATATTCTTCAGCGCATTGACCAGGGTCTGGTTGTAATGCGCGACGGCGATGTCATAACCCGCCGAGGCTTCACCGAGTTCGGCACGTAGTCGCCCGCCGTCGAAGATCGGCAGCGAGATCGCCGGCCCGACGTTGTAGTTGAGCTTCTTGCCGGTCAGAAACTCCAGCGCCCCGCCGCCGGTGGCCATGTAGCCGAGGCTGCCGACCAGATCGACGTTGGGATAGAACCCGGCGTGTGCGACATCGATCCCGCGCGCCTGCGCCGCCACTTGCCAGCGACTGGCGACCACGTCCGGACGCTGACCGAGCAGTTCGGCGGGCAATGCCGAAGGCAGCTTCAGTGCCGCGCCCAATGACAGGGTCGGACGCTGCAACTGCGCGCCGGCGCCCGGGCCTTTGCCGGCCAATGCCGCGATCTGGTTGCGGCTCAGGGCGATTTCTTCGTCCAGCGCATCCAGTTGCCGATGGGTTTCCGGCAGCGGCGTTTCGGCCTGGCTGACTTCGAAGTGCGTGCCGATTCCGCCGTTCAGGCGTTTCTGCGCCAGCTCGAGAATCTGCTGTTGCTGCTTGAGCGTCGCCGCCACGATGTCGCGCTGCGCGTAGTGCAGCGACAACTCGATGTAGGCGCGCACGATGTTGTTCTGCAATTCGAGCTGCGCCTGACGCGCCTCGGCAGCGCTCATGTGCGCCAGATCGACGGCCCGCTCGGTGCTGTTGCTTTCACGGCCCCAGAGGTCGAGGGCGTAACTGAAACCCAGCGCGGCGTTGTTGTCCCAGGTGGTGCTGTTGGCCAGCTCACCGGGGCCGTAGAACTGGTCGGTCGGCCAGTTGTGACGCTTGAGGGTCGACTCGCCATTGATCTGCAACGACTCGGCGGCTTCGGCGACACCGGCCATGGACCGGGCCTGACGCACTCGCGCGGCAGCCATGGCCATGGTCGGGCTGCCTTGCACGGCAAGGTCGATCCAATGATTGAGTTGCGGGTCGCCATAAGCTTGCCACCATTGGGCGGTGGGCCAGTTTGCGTCACGGGCGGCGTGGGCGATGGCCTCGTCGGTGGCCAGTTCATTGGCCTCCAGAGCCTTGCCCTGCGGGGCAATCCCTCCGGTTCCGATGCAGCCGCCAAGACCTAACGAAAAAGCCAGAACACTGAGCGGCAAAAGCGCTCTGTTGATGCGACGCGGCACTGCTGCGAATTCCTGAGGTGGGAGATGTTTCGAGGTGGGCGCAATTCTAGGGGGGCGCCATTACGGCGATAAGCTGGGAATCCTGTGAATCTTTGTTACCGTTAACGAGATAATCCCTTGGTCGGGGGTCTCAGCCCCTGAAACTTCGTGTCACAATTTGCCATCTCCCTTGAGAGCACCCCATGGACACTTTGCAAAACATGCGCGCCTTCAGTTGTGTGGCCGAAGCCGGCAGCTTCACCGCCGCCGCCGTACAACTCGACACCACCACCGCCAACGTCTCGCGCGCGGTCTCCAACCTTGAAGCCCACCTGCAAACCCGCCTGCTCAACCGCACGACCCGCCGCATCGCCCTCACCGAAGCCGGCAAGCGCTATCTGCTGCGCTGCGAGCAGATCCTCGCCTACGTCGAAGAGGCCGAAGCCGAAGCCAGCGAAGCCCACGCCCGCCCGGCCGGACAGTTGAAAGTGCACACCATGACCGGCATCGGCCAGCACTTCGTGATCGACGCCATCGCCCGCTACCGCAAGACCCACCCGGACGTGACCTTCGACCTGACCATGGCCAACCGCGTGCCGGACCTGCTCGACGAAGGCTACGACGTGTCCATCGTCCTGGCCCGCGAACTGCCGGACTCGGGCTTCGTCTCGCAACGCCTGGGCATCACCTACAGCATCGTCTGCGCCTCCCCGGCCTACGTAAAAGCCAACGGCTGCGCACAAAAACCCAGCGACCTGCTGAACCACGCCTGCCTGCGTCTGGTGAGCCCGGTGATCCCCTTGGAAAAATGGGCCTTCGACGGCCCTGACGGCCAGGAAATGGTCACCATCAACAGCTCCCCCTTCCTGGTGAACTCCGCCGACGCGATGAAAAGCGCGATCACCAGTGGGATGGGTGTGGGCGTGTTGCCGGTGTACGCCGCGATTGAAGGCTTGCGCAACGGCTCGCTGGTACGGGTCATGCCCAACTACCGCTCGCAGGAACTGAACCTCTATGCGATCTACCCGTCGCGGCAGTATCTGGATGCGAAGATCAAGACCTGGGTTGAATACCTGCGTGGGTCGTTGCCGGAAATATTGGCGGGGCATCAGGCGGAATTGGCGGCTTATGAGATGAGTGGGAGTCTGGCGGGGGTGCGGGTGGCCAACTGATTCATGGCCACACGGCTTGAAATGGTAGCCCGACTATAGCAATTCATTCTAAAAAACTGTCATTTATGACAGTGGCCTAGAAACTCCTTTGAATCGAAACTCTGTGACGTCATTTCACAGCTCATTCGAAGGAGCACTACCATGTTCGCTGATATCAAAACAGTTGCAGACGTTGGCACAGTGGCGGCTAAGATTCACAATAATTTCGAACTAGCAGATTTTAAGGGCCCCGTTACGTTCTTTTTTCATGCATCCGCGATGAATAATATTTATTTACTCGCCAAGCATAAAATCAGCGATACGGAATGGTACGAACTAAGTACCGTTTTTCTGAGCGACATTCAGGTGAAACGCTACGAATTGCCGAATCCAGCATTTCCTCTTTCATTGAGCTTAAGAAAAACATGGGTGGATGACACCGGAGAAACCTACTCCAAAAATTTTGCCACTGACAAAAATATCGGCTATGTGACCGTTGAAGCTTTCGACATCGAAGTCGGAATTTTTGAAGCAGGTTTTAATTTCACAATCTTGAGCGAAGGTAAATCCCATCAAATGATCGGGAACGCAAAAGTCACGCAATGGAGTGATGTGACCAAGTAAGTGAAGCACAAACCAATGAACCCCACCGCTCTCTCAAAACGCTTTTGACGATGCGGTGGGGTTCAGTGGCACTCGCCTAACCCTCGACAAGAATGTTAGCTTGCTTGGCATCCAGCCGCCCGACGAGCTCTCCTTCAATGAAAAAAACCGTCCTCGCCTTCAGCCGCATCACCCCCCCCATGATCGAACGCCTGCAACAGGACTTCGACGTCATCGTCCCCAACCCAAAGAACGGCGACATCAACGCCCAGTTCAACGAAGCCCTGCCCCACGCCCACGGTCTGATCGGCGTCGGTCGCAAACTCGGCAAGGCCCAGTTGGAAAACGCCGCCAGACTCGAAGTGGTCTCCAGCGTCTCCGTCGGCTACGACAACTACGACCTTGCCTACTTCAACGAACGCGGGATCATGCTCACCAACACCCCGGACGTCCTCACCGAAAGCACCGCGGACCTGGCCTTCGCCCTCATCATGAGCAGCGCCCGCCGCGTCGCCGAACTGGACGCCTGGACCAAGGCCGGCCAATGGCAGGCCAGCGTCGGCGCACCACTGTTCGGTTGCGACGTACATGGCAAGACCCTGGGCATCGTCGGCATGGGCAACATCGGCGCTGCTGTCGCCCGTCGCGGACGCTTGGGCTTCAACATGCCGATTATCTACAGTGGCAACAGCCGCAAGACCGAGCTGGAACAGGAACTCGGCGCGCAATTTCGCAGCCTTGACCAACTGCTGGCCGAAGCCGATTTCGTCTGCCTGGTAGTACCGCTCAGCGAAAAGACCCGCCACTTGATCAGCCACCGCGAACTGGCACTGATGAAGCCGGACGCCATTCTGGTGAACATCTCCCGTGGCCCGGTGGTCGACGAGCCGGCATTGATCGAAGCGTTGCAGAAAAACCGCATTCGCGGTGCAGGCCTCGACGTCTACGAAAAAGAACCGCTGAGCGAATCTCCGCTGTTTCAGCTGAAAAACGCCGTGACTTTGCCGCACATCGGCTCGGCTACGAATGAAACCCGCGAAGCCATGGCCAACCGTGCGCTGGCCAACTTGCGCAGCGCCCTGCTCGGCGAGCGCCCGCAGGATCTGGTCAATCCGCAAGTCTGGAAAGACTGAATACAACTAAGGCTGGACACAAGTTTGTCCAGCCTTAGTTGTTTTATATAAGCGACCCAACAAGCAAATTAATTGCGACACATTCAAAAGCTACACAAATTGAAAATGACTCTTTGCCCGTTCATCTTCCGCGAGCTATAGAATCCCGTCACAACCTGCCAAGAGACAGGTTTAATTGACGGAGAAAACAAATGACGAATCTGACAACAGCTCAATTGATTCGAAGAAGCAAAGTAGCAATAGTTCTCATGGTGGGTGTTTTGGGCACACTGATCGTTTACAGCAATGCAACCGACTACAACTCCAACTATATCTACCTTGGCCATATCCTCAGCATGGACACGACAGGCAGTCATTTGACATATCGCTCCATCAACTCGGAAATCATGCATCACCGGATCTACTGGATGATCATGACACTCGAGACGATTTTTACTTCTGCCTGCCTGCTAGGTGGCTATCAACTTGCCAAAAACATAAATTCATCGGAACAGCAATTTCACGAAGCCAAGAAATACGCCGTACTGGGTTTTCTGGTAGCACTGTTTGTTTATTATTTCTGCCTGCAAGTCGTAGGCAATGAATGGTTCGACATGGACCAGTCAAAAGAATGGAACGCCATGTCCTGGGCACAAAGCATTGTCGACTTTTTACTCCCGGCACTAATATTTCTGGTCATGAAAATCGACAATTGAGTATTCAATGTGCGGGTTTAGCGATCATTTCAATAACGGGTTTAGGTTTACGAAATACCAACACATTGCCCAGCATCACCAGCACAAGCCCCGCCAGCGCCGGCGCTGTCCATTGATAGCCTTCGGCAAAGGCCGATACGTTCAGCGCCACCACCGGGAACAGCACTGTGCAATAAGCCGCGCGCTCCGGCCCCATGCGGCCGACCAGCGTCAGGTACGCGGTGAAGCCGATCACCGAACCGGGGATGACCAGATACAGCAGCGCGCCGATGTAACGTGACGTCCATTCCATCTCGAACGGAATACCTTTGACCAGGCACCACACCGACAACATCGCCGCGCCGTAAGCCATGCCCCACGCATTAGTGGTCAACGGTTTGAGACCGGCCTTCTGTTGCAGGCTCGAGAGCATGTTGCCCGCCGAGAAACACAAGGTGCCGCAAAGTGCCAAACCAAGGCCGAGCAGGGTTTGCGGAGTGGCGTGATGCCCGGCCAGCTCCGGCCAGAACAACAGCCCCAGACCGCCCAGCCCCAGCGCCCCGCCCATCAGCACATTGCGCGCGATGCGTTGGCCGAAGAACACCCGCGCATTCAGCGCGTTCCACAACGTTGCGGTAGAAAACACCACCGCCACCAGACCGCTGGGAATCCATTGGCTGGCGGTCAGGAAACACATGAAGTTGACGCAAAACAGGCACAAACCCTGCGCCACGCAGATCAAATGCCCGCGCCGGTTCATCGGTTGCAGGCGACGGCTGAGCAGCAACAGCGCAAACAACACCAGCGCCGCGAGACCGAAGCGATAGACGATCGACACCGGAATCGCCACCACACCCAATTGCCATTTAAGGGCGATCCAGGTGGTGCCCCAGATCAGCACGGTCAACAAATACAACGACAGGTTCATGGCAGACACTCCTCGATTGGTTTTCAGTGTCCGCCTGCGCCCTCGCCCCTCGCTTGCATAAACTTGCGCTTTTGTCGGCGCGCAGGCTGGCAGCGCGAAATCTACGGAGTAGGATGCAAGGCGTTGAAGAGAACCGACCATGGCCGCCATCGATACCCTGCAAGTCTTCCAAGCCCTCAACAATTCGCCCAATGCACGCCTTGTGCACAGCGCCGAGTTGGGTGACGGCTTGTCTGCAGCTTTGTGGACCAATCATCACGACGCCCAGGAATACGAAGCGCCGAGCCATCACACCCTCTCCTGCTACATCGCCGGCGGCACCGGCACCTTCCGCCGTGGCGAACCCGGCCACAAGGGCGGCCCGGACAAGTTGTGCATCCTGCCGGCCGACCACGAATCGGGTTGGGTCATCAACGGTGATATTCGCCTCGCTCACCTGTACTTCAGCGCCGAACAATTTGCCTTGGGTTGCGTCACGCTGCTGGATCGCGAGCCTCGGGAAATGCAGCTGCGCGAACAGACTTTTCTCGAAGATCCGCAGCAGGCCCAACGGTTTCGCCAGCTACTGACCTTGAACTGGGACGAGCCTGCTGAGCGCTTGCTGACCAGCAGCTTGGCGCACGAATTGATCAGCCATACCCTGTTGAGCCAGGTCGGCGTGCGTCAGGGCTTGCGTCTGAAAGGTGGATTGGCGCCGCACCAGCGCCGGCAACTGGTGGAATTCATCGACAGCCAACTGGCCGAGCCGATCAGCCTCGGGCAACTGGCAGGTTTGTGTGCGTTGTCGGAATACCACTTTGCGCGGATGTTCCGGGTGAGCTTCGGCCTGCCGCCGCATCAATATGTGCTCGCACGGCGTTTGAGCCGCGCGCGGGAGTTGTTGCGCGGGACGGCGTTGCCGTTGGGCGAGATTGCCCTGGCGTGCGGGTTTGCCAGTGCCAGCCACTTCACCAACCGCTTCCGCCAGGTGCTGGGTGGAACGCCCGGCGAGTATCGCCAGGCATTCTTGCGCTGATCAGAATTCCAGCGTGCTGGACAACGAAATCTGCCGCGAGTCGCCCATCGATACGAAGAACCGGCTCGCCGCCGAGGTGTAGTAAGTGCGATCGAACAGGTTCTTCACGTTGAGCTGGAACTTGACCTTCTGCCCTTCAACCTTGGTGTCGTAAGTGGCGAACGCATCGGCCACGGTGTAGCTCGGCAGATCGAAATCATTTACCGCGTTACCCGCTCGTTCACCGACATACCGCGCGCCGGCGCCGACCCGAAGTTGATCGCCGCCGATCACGCTGCCGAAGTCGTAGACCGCCGACAGCGAGCCGGTATTTTTCGCCACATTCTGCAGCTTGTTGCCTTTGTAGTCCGGGTCTTCCGTGACCTCGGCGTCGGTGTAGGCGTAGCTGCCGATCATGCTCCAGCGGTCGCTGAGCTGACCGGTCAGATCAACTTCCAAACCACGGGAACGCACTTCGCCGGCGGCGCTGTAGATCGTGGTCGGGCCTTCGGCGTTGGCCACCAGCACGTTGCGTTTCTTGATGTCGAACAGGGCGATGTTGCCGGTAACACGCCCCGGAATGTCGAGGCGTGCGCCCAGCTCCCAGGACTTGGCTTCTTCCGGCGCAATGCTGCCGTCGAGCACAGTGCTGCTGCCGCTGAGCGGGGCGATGGTCGAGTTGGGTTTGAACGATTCGGTGTAGCTGCCGTAGAACGACAACGCGTCGGTGTAGCGATACACCAGACCGGCGCGCGGTACCCACTTCTGGCCGTTGCTGTCGGTGTTGGCCTTGAACGGCACGCCTTTGCCGGCGTACTGGTCGTACTCCTGGAAGCGCCCGCCGGCCACCAGAATCCACTGGTCATTGAGGTGGATCGAGTCCTGCAGGAACACCGAATCGCTGCGCAGTTCGTCGGTCTGCGCACTGTCCGCCGGGCTGACGGTGGTGCCTTCGACTTCGCGGCCGTAGACCGGGTTGACGTAGCTGAAGGTGCTCAGGCTTTTCTGGCGGATCAGGTCGGCGCGGTAGATCTTGCGGTACTCGTCGTCGACGCCGAACACCAGATCATGCTGCATGCCCAGCACGTTGACCTTGCCTTCGAGGCTGGCGGTGGTGAAACGGTCGGTGCTGATCGCGCCCTGGGTGCCGTCCATGCTGCGGGTCAGGGTGCCTTTTTTGGTGTCGATCGCGGTTACGCGGACCTGGCTGGCATCGTAGGTTTCGCGGTTCCAGCTGTAGCCGAAATGGGCTTTCCAGTCATCGTTGAGTTCGTGGTCGGCCTCGAAGTGATAGAGATCCGAGCGCCCTTCCATGTCGTTGAATTTCTCGTCGAGACGCTCGTTGCGCGAGATGTCCAGCGGATGGTTGGTGCGAGGATCGATCAGGGTTCCACGATCGAATGGGGTCAGGAATTCGCGGTGCTCGTAAGCGAACAGCAGCTTGGTGCGCTCGCCATACCAGGCCAGCGACGGCGCGATCAGGGTTTCGCGATGAGTGCCGAAATTGCGCCAGTAATCTTCGTCTTCATGGTCCAGCACCATACGATACGCGAGGCCGGAATCCCCCAGCGCACCGGTGCTGTCGAACGAGCCGCCGCTGCCGTTCTTGCCGTCGCCGTAGGTCGAACCGCGCAGGGTCAGCGCGTTGTACTGGGTCAGTTCGGGCTTCTTGCTGACCATGTTGACCACGCCGCCCGGGTCCTGAATGCCGTAGAGCAGCGAAGCCGGGCCTTTGAGCACTTCGACACGATCCACGGTCGCGTTCATGCCACGGCCCTGCACCACCGGCATGCCGTCACGCATGATCGAGCCGTTGCGGTTGTCACCGAAGCCGCGGGTCATCACCGAATCCTGGGTGCTGCCCAAGGTGTTGCCCTGGGTGATACCGCTGACGTTGGCCAGCGCATCATCAAGATTGCGCGGTGCCTGATCGCGAATGACCTGGGCCGCAATCACGTTGACGGTCTGGGGGATTTCCTGGAGCGAAGCGGAAGAGCGCATCACCGAACTGGTTTCCGGTGGCTGGTAACTCATCGGCTGGTTGACCACCGAAGTGATGGTGGTCGCGCCGAGGTTCAGAGCGCCTGCAGTCGGTTGCGGTTCTAGCGCCAGGGTGTGGCTGTCGGTGCGGCGGAAGGTCAGGCCGGAGCCGGTGAGCAGACGTTGCAGCGCTTGCTCGGCACTCATCTGGCCGTTGATCGCTGGAGCGGTCAGGCCATACGGCGCCTCATCGGTGTAAACCACGCTCTGCCCGGTGACGCGGCTGAAATCGCTCAGAGCCTGAGGCAACGGCTTGGCGGCAAGGGAAAAGCTGAACTGCTTTTGTGGCTGATTGCTGAAGGATTCAGCGGCCAGCGCCACGCTCATCGGCAACAGGGCCAATGCCGAAAAACTCAAGGCCGAAACGCCTAACCACTGTTTGACCGAACCCGATTTTGCCCTGGACTTCATTGCTCATGACCTGTGTAGAACCGCAGCGGATGCGAATGACTCGCACTTTCTGTCACTACACGAATGGCGTCCGGGTTTACCTCACCACAAAGTTGAAAATATTTTCGTTGTCGCTGCCGACGCCTTCGCTAGCAAGCTCGCTCCCACCTTGGAATGCACTACCTGTGGGAGCGAGCTTGCTCGCGAAAGGGCCAGTGAGGTCAGCGAAGAATTATCAGATGTCCTAGCACCTGATGCTGCTCGAATCCCAACACCCCTTGCAGCGAATTCAGAACCGCTTGCGGATCCTTGCTCGGAAAGCTGCCGCTGACCTTGCGCGCACCCAGTTCGTCGTTGAGCAACACGATCCGTCCCGGGTAATAACGCCGCAGATCCTGCACCACATCGGCCAGTGTCGACTTGTAGTAAGTCAGCCAGCCCTGGCGCCACGCCAGTTGCGCTTCGCCGTCCACGGCGTGGAATTTTTCCGCAGTGCCTGCGCCGTACGCCACTTGCTGGCCGGCGGTGAGAATCTGCTGCTCGGCATCACGCGCCGCCGTCACACCAACGCGCCCTGACAGCACAGTGACTTGTGCGCCATGGGGTTGCAGGCGCACTTCGAACTGAGTGCCCAACACTCGCGCCTGGCCTTTCTCGGCCTCGACCACAAAGGGATCGCCCGTGTGAGTCACGCTGAAAAATCCTGCGCCGCGACGCAATTGCACATGCCGCTCGCCGTGACTGAAATCCACGGCGATGGCGCTGTCGGCGTCCAGCGTAACCTGAGATTGATCGGCGAGTGTCACGGTGCGGATCTCGCCCGGTGCCGACACGTAATCAGCGCCCAGATCATCGATCCAGCGCTGCGGCTGCCAACCGCTGCCGAGGCTGATCATCAGCAGCAGACAAGCCGCCATCGCCAGCGCGCCGGCCCAACGCCGGACCTGCGGCCGACGCGGCCGGTCCATCGCATTGAGCAATCCCTGCAACGCCAGCGCGTCTTCGTCGGCCAAGGTGCGCGCCGGCCCTTCGCTCAATTCCCACACCACTTGCGCCTGGGCGTAGGCCTCGGCGTGGGCCGGGTCAGCGTGCAGCCATTGACTGAACGTCAGTTGATCACCGGTGCTCGGGCGGTCGTGCAGCAGGCTCAGCCAGGCGAAAGCGGCCTGTTCCTGAGCGGGCGTCGGGATGACGCGGTCGGTGTTGTTCACGGTGCTTTCCCTGGCAGGCGTGGCGCGGGTTCGCGCAGGCTGGCCTTGCAGGCCTCGAGGGCGCGCATCATATGTTTTTCCACGGCGCTTTGGGACAGGCCCATGGCTTTGGCGATCTCGGCGTACTTGCGCCCGTGGATGCGATTGAGCAAAAAGATCTGCCGTGTTCGCTCGGGCAGCGCGCGCAACGCCGCTTCGACATGGCGCAAATCGTTGCCCGCTTCGAGCGCCGCCTGCGGTTCGCTGGCGCTGCTGTCCGGCTCGTCCGGTTGCCAGCCTTCGTTGACCCGCACCCGCGCGCCTTCGCTGCGCAAATGATCGATGGCGATATTGCCGGCACAGCGCAACAGATAAGTGCTGAGTTCTTCGACCTGCACCAGCGGCCGACGCCAGAATCGCAGAAACAGATCCTGCACCAGATCCGCCGCCGTCGCCCGGCAACCGACGCGCCGGCTCACCAGCGCTTCCATCTGCGAACGCTGGGACAGGAACACCTGGAGAAAATGCGCACGGGCGCCATGGGGTTCGCCGTCGCGATGCTCGGGAGGATGGCCGATCAACATGTCAGTTCAAGGCCCACGCAGCGACCGGACTGGCGAGCAGGCTCAGTCCGGCCAGGGTCAATGCCAGGCGTGGGCGATAGGGCAACAGCAGAACCAGAGTCAGCGCGCTGAGCATCAACACCGCGCACCAGTCGACCAGACCAAAACTCCAGCCCTTCATGGAAACCGCCGCCCAGAGCGACAGCCCCAGCAACAGCCAGCCTGCGAGTTTCAGACCTTGCCGACGGCGGGCCGAAGGTTTGTGGCCCAGCAGCTCTTCGTGATGCCGAGGCATCGCCAGGCACAGCGCGGTGAAAGAGGAATAGCAGAGCAATAGCGCCAAGAGCATTCAGTTCGCCCCTTGCTCAAGGGTGATCGGCCGGGCCTTTTCGCGGGCTGGTTTTTTCACGCTGACGGCGCGTCCGGCGCGCTGCATTTTCCGGGCGGCCCAGGCGAGGAAGAGGCCGCTGCCCAGACACGTCAAGTCGAAACCGGCCAGGGCCCAGTCGCCTTCGGGCACTGTCACTCCGAGGTGATACGGGGCGGCCAAACCGTTAAGAAGCGGAACCGCGACGAACAGCGCAGCCCCCAGCGACAGCTGTTCGACCCAGGCCTTGCGCCCCGGCCGCAACATCGCGTGCACCACGCTCAAGCCCCAGGTGATGAAGAACGCGTTCACTTCCCAGTCGTCACGCCCGGCCAGACTCACCGGCAGCAGACGATTGGCCCAGAAGAACACGGCGACCGCTGCCACCAGCCCGGCCATGCTGGCAATGTTCAGCACTTCAACCAGCCGCAATTCGAAAGGCATCACACCGGTCTTGGCATGTTTGAGCTGACGCTTGCCGAGCCAGATCACCAGCCCGGTGCCGATCATCGCCGTGCCCGCCAGACCGCAGATGAAATACAGCCAACGCAGCACCGGCCCGGCAAAGTGGCCCATGTGCAAACCGTAAAAACTGCCAGCAACCGCCATCGCCATTGGCTGATCGGGCGTTGTGCCGATGACTTGTCCGCTGACACCGCTGAAGGTCAAGGCGCTGCCGGAGTCGTTCACCACACGGTCGGAACCCGCGCGGGACATCACCACAGAGGCGTTGGCGTCGCCCGGATTGTTCACGCTGATACGCCCGACACGCCCGCCCGACCATTGCTCGCTGGCCGCCATCAACAGGGGCGCCATCGGTGCCAGTGTCGCCGGTTGATTGGCCCGTTCAGGAATACTGGTTTCGGGAAATACCTCGTCGTAAAACGCTCGAACGTCGTTACCGTACGAAGCCAGAATGCTCGCCGGCATCACCATCGACATGAAAATCACCAGGCTGCTGTAGGTGATCATCAGATGAAACGGCAGCACCAGCACACCCACCGCGTTGTGCCCGTCGAGCCACGAACGCTGGCCCTTGCGCGGGCGGAAGGTGAAGAAGTCCTTGAAGATTTTCTTGTGGGTGATGATCCCGGTGATCAGCGCGACGAACATCACCATCGCGGCGATCGTGGAGAGCCAGCGGCCCCACGGATAGGGCATTTGCAGCTGGAAGTGGAAGCGGTAGAAAAACTCGCCGCCCATGCTTTCCCGGGGCTGCACTTCGGCACCGGTTTGCGCGTCGAGGGTCTTGCGGGTGAATGCGCCTCGCTCGCCCGGATTGGCTGGCGTCTGCTGCCAGCCCACGCTCAGACCGGGATCACGGGCGTCGGGCAGGCCAATGATCCAGCGTGCAGCGTCGGGGGCGTGTTGTTGCAGATACTGCTGGGCCAGCGTCAGGCTTTTTTCGGCATTCAATGGATGGGCGTGGATTTCCGGTTGCATCCAGTGAGTGGTTTCATCCTTGAAATAGGCCAGGGTCCCGGTCAGGAAAATCGCGAACAACAGCCAGCCGAAGACCAGCCCGGTCCAGGTGTGCAGCCAGGCCATCGCCTGACGAAAGCCTTCTTTCATGCCAGCCCCAGACCGCGTGCAGCCCCGGAAACGGTCGCCAGAATCACGCTCGGCACCAGCAGACCGACCCACGCCGACCACGCCGTGCGACAGGCGAAACACCAGAGCACCGCCACCAGATAGACCAGGAACGAAACGGTCATGCCGGTCACCACCGCCTCGGCGCGGTTCAGCGGCAGCCACAACGTCAGCGTCACGCTGGCCAATGCCGCGACCAGATAGCCGCCGAACACCGCCGCGAGCACCCGCGACGTGACGGCCAGACGATAGGACAGGGGAAGTGCGGCGAGTTTGGCTTTCATGTTTCGACCCTGAAACGGTTAACGCCCGGCCAACACGCCGAACGACAGGCCAGCAATATTAATGATAAATATTCTCATACGCAAAAGAGTCTGATTGCCGGGCATCCCTGACAGCCCTACAATGCGAACCATTCTTGTTCTCTAACGCATCCTGCATGCACCCGGAGTGATGCCGTTGTCGTCCGCCCATCCTGTCGAATCGCTGTATCAGGCCCACCACAGCTGGCTCACCGGCTGGCTGCGGCGCAAACTCGGCTGCCCGGACAGCGCCGCCGATCTGGCCCAGGACACCTTCATCCGGGTACTGACCGCCCGCGAGCCGCCGGTGATCATCGAGCCGCGCGCATTCCTCACCACCCTGGCCAAGCGTGTGCTGTTCAATCATTACCGCCGCCAGGATCTGGAGCGCGCCTACCTCGACACCCTCGCGCAGATGCCGGAAATGGTTGCGCCTTCGGAGGAAGAGAAAGCCATCATCCTGCAAACCCTGATGGAGCTGGATCAGTTGCTCGACGGTCTGCCGCGCGCCGTCAAACGCGCATTTCTGCTGGCGCAGGTCGATGGCCTGACGTATCCGCAGATCGCCGCCGAACTGGGCATTTCCGTGGCGACGGTCAAACGTCATCTGAATAAAGCAGCAATGCGCTGCTACTTCGCCCTGTGAATCCGCCGATGGATTTTTCCGCGCAAGTCGCCGAACAGGCGGTGCACTGGTTGCTGGAAATGCAGCAGGGCCAATTGAGCCCGCGCCAGCAACAGGCCTGGCAACAATGGTTCGACGCCCACAGCGAACACCGCCGCGCGTGGGAACACATTCAGCGGGTCAATTCGCGGTTGCGCGGGTTGTCGTCGCCACTGGCCCACGCCGCGTTGAATGCGCCGAAGTCCGGCAGCCGTCGTCAGGCGCTGAAGTTGTTGCTGATTCTCGGCGCCGGTTCGGCAGTCACTTGGGGGATGCGCGAGCACAATCCGTTGCCATCGCTGCTGGCCGATTACCGCAGCCCGGTTGGTCAACGCCGTAAGATCTCGCTCGGCGCTGGCGGCCAATTGCAGCTCAACACCGCGAGTGCGGCGGATGTCCGGGGCGACGGCTTGATCCGTCTGCTCGAAGGCGAAATGCTGCTGACCGCCACTCAATCCTTCGAAGTACAAACCGCCCAAGGCGTGCTGAAAACCCAGGGTGCGCGAATAAACGTGCGGCAGTTTGCCGACCGCACACAGATCGCACTGTTTGAAGGTCGGGTCGAATTGAACGCACAAGGTCGCGCGCCGATGTTGCTGCCGGTCGCCCGACAACTGAGTTTCAGCACCACCGGCGTCAGCGCGGCAAAACCACTGGACGCCAACAGCGGTGCCTGGGCTGACGGCATGCTGGTGGCCGCGCACATGCGCCTGGGCGACTTCCTTGATGAACTGGGTCGCTATCGTCGCGGACAGCTCAATTGCGATGCGAAAGTCGCTGACCTGCTGATCTCCGGGACTTATCCACTGGACGACAGCGAGCGGATTCTCGACCTGCTGGAAATCAGTCTGCCGGTGAAAGTGAAGCGCTTTACTCGCTATTGGGTGACGGTCGAAGCTAAAGCCTGATCGTTCCCACGTCGAGGCGTCGAACCGTCCGCGTGGGAATGCAGCCCCGGACGCTCCGCGTCCCCTGCAAAAATAAATGAGCCGTTTTTCAGATCTGGCGTGACAGAGAAGGAAAGCCCCCTTGATTCAACCTTCTCAGGACCGTCCTCCATGCAACCCACCCGCCTCACGCCGCTGGCCCGAACCCTGCGCAATCTCGTCCTCGGCGCCAGCCTGAGCTTCAGCGCCCTGCCCCTTGCACAGGCTGCCGACACCAAGGCTTATCACATCGCCCCGTCGTCGCTGGAAAACGCCCTCAACCAGTTCGGCCGTGAAGCCGGCGTGCTGATCTCCTTTGGCTCGCAAGTCACCAGTGGCGTGCAAAGCCGTGGCCTCGAAGGTAATTACACAGCGGAGCAAGGTTTGAACGCGCTGCTTGAAGGCACTGGTCTGCAAGCCCGCGCCGAGGGCGGCAATGCCTTCAGCCTGCAACCGTCGAACGACAGCGCACTGGAGCTGGACACCTCGAAAGTGGTCGGTGACTGGTTGGGCGAGGCCGCACAGGTCAACGTCTTCGAACATCCCGGCGCCCGTGACGTGATCCGCCGCGAAGAATTCGAACGCCAGGGCGCGACCCAGGCCCGCGATGTGCTCAACCGCATTCCCGGGGTCAACGCCCCTGAAAACAACGGCACCGGCAGCCACGACATGGCGCTGAACTTCGGCATTCGCGGTCTCAACCCGCGCCTGGCCGCACGTTCGACGGTGTTGATGGACGGCATTCCTGTGCCCTTCGCGCCTTACGGTCAGCCGCAGTTGTCGTTCGCGCCGATCAGCATGGGCAACATGGATGCGGTAGACGTGGTGCGCGGTGGCGGCGCCGTGCGTTACGGCCCGCAGAACGTCGGCGGCGTGGTCAACTTCGTGACCCGGGCGATTCCGGACGAGCCGACCGTGAAAGGCGGTTTCCAGACCGAAACCAGCCCATCGTCCAGCCATGACGGCTTCAAGACCAGCGCCAACCTGCTGGCTGGCGGCACCAATGCCAACGGTCTGGGCGGCGCGCTGCTGTACTCCGGCACTCGCGGTGGCGACTGGCGCGAGCACAGCGATACGGAAATCGACGACCTGATCCTCAAGGGCAAATACCAGCTCGACGAGGCCAACAGTTTCAACGCCATGGCCCAGTATTACGAAGGCAAGGCCGACATGCCCGGCGGCCTGAATGTCGCCGACTACGATGCCGACCCGTATCAGTCGACCCGGCCGAAAGACCAGTTCTGGGGCCGTCGCACAATGTTCAATTTCGGCTATCGCTATCAGGAAGATCGCCGCGAGTTCACCGCCAACACCTTCTTCACCAAGACCCTGCGCAGCGGTTATCTGGATCAGGGCACCTTCCTGTCGCTGTCGCCGCGCGAATACTGGGTTCGCGGTCTGGAAACCCGCTTCGCCCAGGGCTTTGACCTTGGCGCCACCAGCCATGAAGTCGGCGTCGGCTATCGCTACATCAACGAGGCCGGCCACGAACTGCGCTATCGCACGCCGATCAGCAGCAACGAGTACCCGACCACCAACAGCCGCAATGACCGTGACACTCGCGGCGGCACCGAAGCCAATGCGTTCTTCGTCGATGACCGCATCGACATCGGCAAGTGGACGATCACTCCGGGCGTGCGCTACGAAATGATCGAGTCGCAGCAGACCAACAACCTGACCAACGTCAAATACAAGGGCGACTACAACACCGCGCTGCCGGCGTTGAACGTGCTGTATCACCTGACCGACAGCTGGAATCTGTATGCCAACACCGAAGGCTCCTTCGGCAGCGTGCAATACAGCCAGATGCCCAACCGCGTCAGCAGCGGCGAAGTGAAACCGGAGAAGGCCCGCACCTGGGAAGTCGGCACCCGTTACGACAACGGTGCGCTGCGAGCGGAGATCGGCGCGTTCCTGATCAACTTCGACAACCAGTACGAAAGCAACCAGACCAACGACTCGGTGATCGCCCGTGGCGAAACCCGCCATCAGGGCATCGAGACCAGCGTGAATTACGCGCTGGATGACTTGAGCCCGGCACTGGCTGGTTTCGACGTGTATGCCACTTACGCCTATGTCGACGCGACCATCCGCGAAGACGGGCCGAACAAGGGCAATCGTGTGCCGTTCTCGTCGAAACACAAAGGCACGATCGGCGTCGGTTACACCGAAGGGCCGTGGAAGCTGAACCTGGACAGCAGCTTCCAGAGCGACCAGTTCGCCGACAACGCCAACACCTCGAAAGAAAGCGCTGATGGCAGCACCGGCAAAATCCCGGGCTACATGCTGTTCAGCAGCCGTGCCGGGTATGACTTCGGCCCGCAGCTGTCGGACCTGAACGTCGCGGTGGGGGTGAAGAACATCTTCAACACCCAGTACTTCACCCGTTCGTTCGATGACAACAACAAGGGCAAGTATGTCGGTGAGCCGCGCACGGTGTACGTGCAGACCTCCGTAGCTTTCTGATCCCTGCTGAAAACAGAAAGGGCCTGCAAATGCAGGCCCTTTCTCATTGGGTGGCTTGGAAAATCAGCGCATCAACTGTTGATCGCTGCCTGTTCGTTCTCGTCAAACTCTTCCGCCAATAGCTTGTCATTGGCTTTGCTTGTGAATGGCACCACAGCGGCTCGCGGTTTGCCGCGCAGTTTGCCAAACAGGTGCTCCAGCGCGTGCTCCAGTTTTTCGGCTGCACCATCGATCGCCTGTTCCAGCGAATCGGCTTTGTGGGTGACGGAAATCGGTTGATGGCCTTTCGGCCGCGCTTCCAGTTGGCAGCGCAAGTCATGGGGACCCGGCTTTTCACCGTTCTCGTCGCTCAGATGGACTTCGACACGGGTCAGGTCTTCCTCATAACGGTCGAGCGTGCTCTCAATTGTGGTGCGTACCCACTCCTCCAGTCGTTTGCTGCTTTGAATATGGTTGTCGCTGTTGACTTGGATTTGCATAGTTCATCCCTTATTTCAGCTAGCTCGCAAGAGGCCTGGAACAGGATTTCGTGACCTCTTGATTACAACAATCGGCCCGCCGGACGAACATTTCAACCCCTTAAAAAAGATAAATATTCATACGCAAAAAAAGCCGGACAACCGAGTAAAGCGCTGGTAAGGTCGGGAGTTGGGTCGCCCCGCCACCGCGAAAAATCTGCTCACAATTGGCCATCACCCAACGGGTGCAGGCTGCGGAAAATCCCCGCCTCTTCCACCAGCCAGTCATGCACCGCCCGCACACCCGGATGGCTCAACGCCCCCGGCGCATAAAGCAAGACATAGCGCTTGTGATTGGGCACAGAAATCCCGAACGGCACGATCAACGTCCCCCGCTCCAGCTCGTCATTGAGCAACGTTCGCCGGGCAATCGCCACGCCCATGCCGGCAATCGCCGCTTCGATGGTCAGGTGGTTGCGATTGAACGTGTGCCCGCGCCGCACATCGGCGCCCTCGAAACCGATGGCATTCAGATAAAACTCCCACTCCGCGTATTCATAACTGCCGCGCCAGGCAGTGATGTCGTGCAGCAGCGGGAAATGCACTAGGTCCGCCGGCCCGTGCAGCGGCGGCCGCCCGCGCAGCAGGCCCGGGGCGCACACCGGGAAAATCTGCTCGTCGAGCAAGGCTGTGGATAACAACCCCGGATAACTGCCGTCGTTCAGGTCGATGGCCAAGTCGAAATCCCCTTCATGCAACGGCACGCTGCTGTCCTCGGCCACCAGCCGCAACTGGATGTCCGGGTAACGCTGTTGCAGGCGTGGCAGGCGCGGGGTCAGCCACTTGCTGAGGAACGACGGAATCGAACGCACCCGCAGAATCCCGCTGATCATCCCCGCATCCAGCCGACGCAATTCCGCGTCGATGCTGCCGTAAGCCTCGTTGACCGTGATCGCCAGTCGCTGCCCTTCCGCGCTCAGCTCCACACCGCGCGCGCGGCGGTGAAACAGGCGAAACCCCAGCCGCTCTTCCAGCTGTCGGATTTGCTGACTCACCGCCCCCGGCGTGATGTGCAGTTCTTCGGCACAACGGGTGAATGACAGGTGCCGCGCGGCACAGGAAAACACCTGCAGCCAGACGTAAGTCTGGGCGTGCAATTGACGACTCATGGTTTAGTCCTGCTAAAGGCTTACTTAGGAAGTTTCGTTAGTCACGTTGAAGCGAGGTAGGCAGTATCGCCGACATTGCGCTTGTCCTACAAAAAATGGCAGCGATTCCTACTCCATTGCTTGTAAGGGTTTAGCATGGCTATCAGTGTTTTCGATCTATTCAAAGTCGGCATCGGCCCGTCCAGTTCCCACACCGTCGGCCCGATGCGCGCCGCCGCGACCTTCGCCCAGGCCCTGATCGAGCAGCATTTGCTGAACGATGTGCAGCGGGTGGAAATCCGTTTGTACGGTTCGCTTTCGGCCACCGGTGTCGGCCACGCCACTGACCGCGCGACGGTCATGGGCCTGATGGGCGAATGGCCGGACAGCATCGATCCGTCGACCATCGAGCCACGCATCCAGCAACTGCGCGAGACCGGCCAACTGTCTCTGGCCGGTGAACGTTCGATTGCCTTCAACTGGCAGCACGATCTCCTGCTACTGGACGAGAGCCTGCCCTACCACCCCAACGCCATGTCGCTGACAGCCTTCGGTGCATCCGGCCAACTGTTCGAGCAAACGTACTACTCGGTCGGCGGCGGTTTCATCATCGAAGCGGCCGAAGCCGAATCGGGTGTGGCGCCGACCGGTGACGTCGAGTTGCCCTACGACTTTTCCAGCGCCGCTGAACTGCTGTCGCTGTGCAACAAACACAACCTGCGGGTTTCCGAACTGATGATGGCCAACGAACGGGCCTGGCGCAGCGACGCCGAGATCCGTCAGGGCCTGCTGCACATCTGGTCGGTGATGCGCGAATGCGTCGAGCAAGGCCTGCGTCACGAAGGCGTCCTGCCCGGCGGTCTGAATGTGCCGCGTCGTGCGGCGAAACTGCACCGCAGCCTGCTGGAAATCGGCAAGCCGAACGTCATCAGTTCGACCCTGTCGGCGATGGAGTGGGTCAACCTGTTCGCCCTCGCCGTCAACGAAGAAAACGCCGCCGGCGGGCGCATGGTGACCGCGCCGACCAACGGTGCTGCCGGGATCATTCCGGCCGTCCTGCACTACTACATGAAATTCAATCCCGACGCGTCAGACGATGACGTGGTCGCGTTCTTCCTGGGTGCGGCAGCGGTCGGCATCCTGTGCAAGAAAAACGCCTCGATCTCCGGTGCCGAAGTCGGCTGCCAAGGCGAAGTCGGTTCGGCCTGTGCGATGGCCGCTGCGGGTCTGGCCGATGTGCTCGGCGCCACTCCGGAGCAACTGGAAAACGCCGCCGAAATCGGCCTGGAACATAACCTCGGCCTGACCTGCGACCCGGTCGGCGGGCTCGTGCAAGTGCCGTGCATCGAGCGCAACGCCATCGCTGCGGTGAAGGCGATCAACGCCACGCAAATGGCCCTGCGCGGCGACGGCAAACACTTCATTTCCCTGGACCGGGTGATCCGCACCATGCGCGATACCGGCGCCGACATGCATGACAAATACAAAGAGACTTCACGGGGCGGCTTGGCCGTGAGCTGGGTGGAGTGCTGAGGAGCACTCCCTGACCGCCCGTAACACGTGAGCCCGAGCAAGAATAATAACGAGGCAAAAACGATGACCGATGTACGCACACCTGCTGCCGAAAATCCCGCTGTAGACCGCAAACGCAACAACGAAATCGCCCACAAGGGCTGGAGCAAATTCGACACCACCTGGATGCTCGGCCTGTACGGCACGGCCATCGGTGCCGGCACCTTGTTTCTGCCGATCAACGCCGGTGTCGGCGGCTTCTGGCCGTTGCTGATCCTGGCGTTGCTGGCGTTCCCGATGACCTTCTTCGCGCACCGCGGCCTGACCCGCTTCGTGCTGTCGGGCCGTTCCGGTGACATCACCGAAGTGGTGGAAGAACACTTCGGCATCGGCGCCGGCAAGCTGATCACGCTGCTGTATTTCTTCGCGATCTTCCCGATCCTGCTGGTGTACAGCGTGGCGCTGACCAACACCCTGAGCAGCTTCCTCGAGCACCAATTGCACATCGCCCCGCCGCCGCGCGCGGTGCTGTCGCTGGCGCTGATCCTCGGCTTGATGGCCATCGTCCGTTGCGGTCAGAGCGTGATCGTCAAAGCCATGAGCGTGCTGGTGTATCCGTTCGTCGCCGCGCTGCTGCTGCTCGGCATCAGCCTGATTCCGAACTGGAACGGCGCATTCTTCGCCAGTGCCCAAGAACCGATGGAAATGTCGGTGTTCCTCAAGACCCTGTGGCTGGCGATCCCGGTGATGGTGTTCTCGTTCAACCATTCGCCGATCATTTCTGCGTTCGCCGTCGAGCAGAAACAACGCTACGGCGACCAGGCCGAACGCAAGAGCAGCGGCATCCTCGCCATGGCCCACGGCATGATGGTGGTGACCGTAATGTTCTTCTGCTTCAGTTGCGTGCTGGCGCTGTCGCCGGCGGATCTGGCAGCGGCCAAGGCGCAGAACATTTCGATCCTGTCTTACCTGGCCAACCACTTCCAGACCCCGGTCATCGCCTACGCCGCGCCGCTGATTGCGCTGGTGGCGATCACCAAATCCTTCCTCGGCCACTACATCGGCGCCAGCGAAGGCTTCCAGGGCATGATCGTCAAAAGCCTGCGCAGCCGTGGCCGGGTGATGTCGGCGAGCTGGCTGAACCGTGCGACCGCGCTGTTCATGATCCTCAGCTGCTGGGCCGTGGCGACCTTCAACCCGAGCATCCTCGGCATGATCGAAACCCTTGGCGGGCCGGTGATTGCCTGCCTGCTGTTCCTGATGCCGATGTACGCAATCCGCCGCGTACCGGCCTTGCGCCAGTATTCGGGCCAGGTGTCCAACGTGTTCGTGGTGCTGATCGGCCTGATTGCACTGTCAGCGATCATCTACTCGGTTCTGCCCTGAAACGGGCCGCAAACGAAGAAGGCGAGCCATGGGCTCGCCTTCTTTTTGGCCGGTTTCATTGTTCGACAATATTCCCGGCATGTCCCTTGCTACATCGCTGAAGGAGACAGGACCACGGAAGGGCCGATGGTCAGGTTTGGCGAACCAACCCGATCAAGGCCGGTCAACAACTGCACGTTCAATCAGGCGGTGACGCATCATGGACAATCCTTTTCAGATCATTACCGATGCCTTCGCGCCGGACTATCAGATCAACCTGAGCATTCAGGGGCTCGACGGCAGCATCATGCTGACCCTCTCCAATGGCGGCCGGATTGTCGCCAAACGAATGATCAGCGCCGAACAGCGCAACGACCCCAAACGCCTAAAGCGCTTGGTTCAGAGCATTCAATTCGGCATCGCCATCGAACAGGGCCACAGCGCCATGGCGATCCTCGATGCCATGACCCGCGGCGACGGAATCGCTCCACCACCGCGTCAGGCCAAACATCAGCCCCGGCCAACTGCCGGCCTTTAAAGTTCGCCCTTCTCCACTTCAGGATGTTCACTGGAACCCGTGCCGATCTTGCGGTGCGGGTTCTCGATTTTCACCGAAGGGAATTGCGACGAGGCGTAACGCACCACCAGGATCGAGAACGCCAGCAGCAGAATTCCGCCACACAGGTAGATGATGCCCATGTCCGGCGGATTGTGGTGCGAGACGTTGGAGATCAGCAGGCGCGTCAGTGCGGTGATCGCCACGTAGATCAGGAAGCGCACCGGCATGTGGTTGGTCTTGAAGTAAATCCCGACCATCGCCCCCAGTTCCAGATAGATGAACAGCAACAGAATGTCATCGATCTTGATGTGCCCTTCCTCGAGCATCCCGAGAAACTCCATCACCGCCGCCCAGGCGGTTACTGCACCAATGGCGAACAGCGCCAGGTAGTGGAAGGTCTCGACGAACAGGTTGCCCAGGGACTCGGCCAGTTGATGCACGTTTTGCCGCAGTTTCTCGGCCCAGTTGATTTTCACGATGAAGGTTCCTTAGCCCGGTTCGAGCGGATGTTGCGTGCTGGACGTGACGGTTATTGCGCACGTACGCAGATGCATGCAGAAAAGAGGCCACGCCATCATGGCGAGCCGCCGCAAAACCCGCGCCGTGGCGTTTGGTCGCACCTGTGCGCTGGCGCCGGGCTGACAAAATCCGAATCCGGTCTACATTGAAAAGCCACTACCCAAAGCGCAGGGATTCGCTTATCCTTTTCGCTGTATATAGATACAGTAGTCGCAAAGACAACTTAATGTGAAGGCATGTGAGGTGGTGAATGGCCGTCGAAGTGGTATACCGCAGCAGCCGAGATCTGGAGCGCTTGTTCATGGATAAAGCCGAAGCTGACCGTCATGACAAAATGCTCGAACTGGCCGAACTGTTGGCCGAAGTGCTGGAAAAAGCCGTTCCTTCGTTGAGCGAGCAGCAAGTGGAAGAAGTCGGGATCTTCATGGCGAAGAACCGCGATGTGTTCGCCCGGGCGTTCAAGAGCCAGCCAGATGCCCTGTCGGAGCTGATCAACGCACCAGCGGCACCGGTTGTGGCAACCGAGCCGGCAGACGTGGCTGAACCGGCAGAAGCGCCAGCCAAACCTGCCAAGGCGGCAAAGGCTGCGAAGTAATCGGCACCTGAATTGGAGCCTCTGAATTGAATAGCCCCTGAGTTGAAAGACTCAGGGGCTTTTTCATGCCCGGACAAATCTCAGCGGTACAAAACCTTTTCCGCCAACTCGTCCGCCACCCGCGCGGGTGAACGTTTTTCCGCCTGGGCATGAGCGAAGACTTCGGTCAGCCGCGAACTGATCTTCGACAGGTGCGCGGTGATGGTCGTCAGTTCTTCGCCTCGATGCTTGAGGGAAACGTAGATCAGCCCGCCAGCATTGATCACGTAATCCGGCGCGTACAGGATGCCGCGCCGTTCCAGTTGATCGGCGACGTCCAGGTGCGTCAGCTGATTGTTGGCCGACCCGGCCACTGCCGAACAGCGCAACTGGGTGACCGAGTGACTGTTGAGCACCCCGCCCAGGCCGCACGGCGCGAGGATGTCGCACGGTGTACTGAGCAACGCGTCATTGGCAATCGGATGAGCGTTGAGCTGTTCCATCGCCAGTTGCACCTTGCCGTGGTCTATGTCGCTGACCAGCAGCTCGGCACCGGCGGCATGCAGTTGTTCGGCCAGTGCATAACCGACATTCCCCAGCCCCTGAATCGCCACGCGCAAGCCTTCGAGATTGTCGCTGCCCAGGCGCGCCATGGCCGTGGCGCGAATTCCGGTGAACACGCCCATCGCCGCATGCGGCGCCGGGTCGCCGGCCGAGGTGGTGCTGGTGACATGCTGGGTCTGCTGGGCGATGCAATCCATGTCCGCCACCGAAGTGCCGCTGTCGATGGCAGTGATGTAGCGCCCGTCGAGCTGATCGATGCAACGGCCGAAGGCTTCGAACAGCGCGCCACGATTTTCCACATGGGCCGGCCGCACGATCACGGCGACACCGCCGCCCTGGGCGAGGCCGGCCAGCGCGGCCTTGTAGCTCATGCCCTGGGCCAGGCGTATGGCGTCCTCGACTGCGGATTCGTCGTTCGGATAGGCAAGATAACGACACCCGCCCAGGGCTGGCCCGAGGCGACTGTTATGAATGGCAATGACCGCCTTCAATCCGGACACCGGATCAACGCTAAGGTGCAGCGATTCCAGGCGAGTGCTTTGCATGAGAGCGAACATCGGCAGGCTCCCGAATCACTTCTGGTAGACGCCAGTATAGGCTTGCGCCTGAAAATTGCTGAAGCGCACCGGAATAAGCGCCGCCACCGATCGGAGGGTTGTGGCATAACCCGGTGGCAGAGCGGCCCGGTACTGGACGAATGGCAAAGACGGGGCTAAAACGAGGCATGCCCCGGAGATTTAGATGAGTCCGCGCCAACGTTTCTTCGACTGTCTGCACCGTTCACCGCCCGCGCTGTTCGAGGCCGCGTTGTGGATGGCCGCCGAACACGACAAACAAGCCGATCCCGAAGCGCTGTTGCAGGAATTCAAGGAACTGCAGCAGCGGGTCAGCTATGGCTTGCCGTTGCTGCCGGTCAGCGAGCTGGCGCAACCGCTGCTGCGGCGCATGACCGACCTGGGGTTTGCCCAGGATGATTTCGTACCGCTACGCCCGCAGGCCGCGATGGTGCACAAAGTCATGCAGACCAAACGCGGCCAGCCGCTGGCGCTGGCACTGATCGCTCTGGAACTGGCCCGTGGCCTGGAGATTCCGCTGGTGGGCGTGAACTTCCCCGGGCATTTCCTGCTTAAGGTTCCCGGGGCCGATCACCTGCTCGATCCATGCGGCGGGCGGCGTCTGTATCCGAACGATTGCCGCGAACTGCTGCATCGCCAGTACGGCCACCAGATGAAACTCAACGCCGACCACCTGCTGACTGCCGAACCGGTGCAGATGCTTCAGCGTCTGTCACGCAACCTGCGCCAGCTGCACCTGACCCACGACGACTTCATCGCGGCGCTGATCGATGCCGAGCGCGTGCTCGAACTGGGCAACGCCAGCGCCGCCGACTATCTGGCTCGCGCCAGTCTGTACCAGCGCCTCGATTGCCCGAACGCCGAGCGTTTCGATCTGGAGCACGCGCTATTGCTCAGTGACGACCCGATTCAGCGACTTCGGCTGACGGAACGGCTGGGGCATCTGCCGCCGAACTCAGTCGTCCACTGATCCCTTGTGGGAGCGAGCTTGCTCGCGAATCAGGCGACACGGTCGATCAGTCAAACCGCGTTATCGTTCTTCGCGAGCAAGCTCGCTCCCACAGGTTTTTGCGCAAGCTGCGAAGGCGAACGCACCTGAATGATCAGCAACGCCGCAATCACTGCCGGAATCGCGCAGAAGAAAAAAATCTGCTCCACCGGAATGTGCATCGCCAACAGCAGGCTGCCGAACAGCGGCCCGAGAATCGAGCCGAACCGCCCGACTCCCAATGCCCAGCCAGTGCCGGTGGCACGCACATGCGCCGGATAGAAATTGCTGGCGAACGCATTGAGCGTCAGTTGCCCGCCAATGATGCAGAACCCCGCCGCAAACACACAGGCCACCAGATAGCGCGGGTTGTCGTGATTCAGGCCTAACAAAATCGTGCACACCGCCGCGCCAGCCAGCACGCCGGACAGCAGCCGCACCTTGCTTTTCAACCGGTCGGCGAACCACGCCATGCAGATCGCGCCCAGCGTGCCGGCGAACAGGAACATCGACGTCACCAGGTTCGCTTCATTGAGTTTCAGGCCACTTTCCAGCAGCAGCGACGGCAGCCAGCTGATCATGAAATACAGCAGGATCAGGCTGACGAAAAACGTCGACCAGATCAGCAAGGTCGGGCGTGCGTAACCGTTGCGGAACAACTCCACCACGGTCAGTTTGCTGCCCTGCTCGCGCTCGTTCTGCTCGACCGATGCCGCCGGTGGCTGCCAGTCCGGCAGCATCCGCGCGGTGACCTTGCGCAGGCGCGCATAGGGCGGCGCATCGCGCAGCAGGCGTGGCAAGGATTCCGGCAACAGCCACCAGAGGAACGGGAACAGCAGCAACGGCGTGACACCGCCAGCAAGGAACACCGCTTGCCAACCGAAACGGTCGATGAAACCCGCCGCGACAAAACCACCCGCCGCACCGCCGAACGAGAAGCCGCAGGCCGCCAGCGTCACCATCAACGTGCGCAGGCGTGGCGGTGAATATTCCGACATCAACGCCATGGCGCTGGGCATCGCGCCGCCCATGCCGATGCCGCAGATGAAGCGCGCGATCATCAGGGTATTCAGGGAATCGGCGAACACCATCAGCACGGTGAGGCTGGCGTAGATCAGCACGCAGGCGAGCAGAATCCGTCGAACACCGAAGCGGTCGGCCAGCGGCGTCACAGCGAGAGAGCCGAGGGTCAGCCCCAGCAAGTTGGCACTGAAAACCGGGCCGAACGCGGACTTTTCGAGGCCCCAGTCCTGCGCCAGCGCCGGCACCACGTAACCGAGCACCTGGGCGTCATAGCCGTCGGTGACCAGCAGCAAGGCGAGAAGAATCAGGAGCAACCACTGAAAGCGGGACACAGGACGGGCGTCGAGTGCCGCCCGAAAGCTGGCAATCTGGTTGTGCATCGCAGGGTACCTGTTTTGTTTTTATGATTTTTTGCGGGTAACCGGAATGGCTCCCGTGCGTTGCACGGGAGCCATCAAATGCTACTTCGGCGTGTCCGGCTGATTCGCCGGATGCGCTGCAATGAACGCCGGATGCTCAGCGGCCAACGCGGCCACCCGACGAATCCGTGGATACGCCTCCAGCGATACGTTGAACCGCTCGGCCGCGTACAACTGCGGAATCAGGTATACGTCCGCCACACACGGCCACTCGCCGAAACAGAAACCGCTGTCGCCGATCAACTGCTCCACCGTCGCCAGCCCCTGACTGATCCAGTGAGCGATCCACTCGTTAACTTGCGGCTCGTCATGCCCCAACCCGCGCAAGCGGTTGAGCACACTGACGTTATGCAACGGATGCACGTCGCAGCCGATCACCGCCGCCACGCCGCGCACCTGTGCACGGGCAACGAGGTCTTCGGGCAGCAACGGCACCTGTGGATAACGTTCCTCCAGGTACTCGATGATCGCCGGCGACTGAATCAGCAACTTGTCGTCATCAGTGCGCAAGGCCGGCACCCGGCCCTGAGGATTGATCGCCAGATACGCCGGTTGCCGATGCTCGCCACCGGGCGGTGCGATCAGGTTGACCGGCAGCGCCTGATAGTCGAGACCCTTGAGTGCCAGCGCGATCCGCACCCGGTACGACGAGGTGGAGCGGTAATAGGTATAGAGATCCATGAGCCGCTCCTGTCAGCGCGCCGCCAGCACGGTGCCACGGCATTCGCCGAAACCGATCGAGGCAAAACCTTCGCGGGCGCAGCGGGCGCGCAGGATGATTTCGTCGCCGTCTTCAAGGAATTTGCGCACTTCACCGGACGCCAGTTCGATCGGCTTTTTGCCACCCTCGGTGATTTCCAGCAGGCTGCCGAACTGGCCATTTTCAGGGCCGGACAAGGTGCCCGAACCGAACAGGTCACCGGCCTGCAACTGGCAGCCGTTGACGCTGTGGTGCGCAACCATTTGCGCAACGGTCCAGTACATGTAGCGGGTGTTGCTCAGGGTCAGACGATGGGCCGGCAGATTCTGTTCGCGCATTTTCTCGGTGAGCAGCAGCACTTCCAGCTCGATGTCGAAACCACCACCCTCCTGATCGCGCTTGTCGAGCAGGTACGGCAATGGCTGCGGATCACCTTCCGGGCGCGCTGGTTGCGCAGTGCGGAATGGCGCCAGCGCTTCGGCGGTCACCACCCATGGCGAAACGCTGGTGATGAAGCTCTTGGACAGGAACGGGCCGAGCGGCTGGTATTCCCAGGCCTGGATATCACGGGCCGACCAGTCGTTGAGCAGGCAGAAACCGGCGATGTGTTCAGCGGCGTCACCAATGGCGATCGGCTCGCCCATCTCGTTGCCCTGACCGATCCAGATCCCCAGTTCCAGCTCATAGTCCAGACGCACGCACGGGCCGAAGGTCGGCTCGGTCGCACCGGCTGGCAAGGTCTGGCCTTTCGGGCGGCGCACGTCGGCACCGGAGGCGCGCACGGTGGAGGCACGACCGTGGTAGCCGATCGGTACGTGTTTGTAGTTCGGCAGCAGCGGGTTGTCCGGACGGAACAGTTTGCCAACGTTCTGCGCGTGCTCGATGCCGACGTAGAAGTCGGTGTAATCGCTGATGCGCGCCGGCAGGTGCAGCTGGCAATCGGCGGCCAGTGGCAGCAGTTTCGCGCCTTGGGCTTCGATGTTGCCGCGGTGAGTGCTGCCTTCGCTGAACAGTTCCAGCAGACGCTCGCGCAGGGCAACGCGGGCGTCGCGACCGAGCTCGAAGAAGGCGTTCAACTGACCGCCGCGCATGGCCTCGACAGCACCGCGCGCAACGCCGTCGAACAGACCAGCCTCCAGCGCCACTTGCAGATCGAAGATGTGCTCGCCAATCGCCACGCCCGCGCGCGGTGCCGAGCCGTCGATGCTGAACACACCCAGCGGCAGGTTCTGCAGCGGGAATTCGGTGTGGCCGTTGGCCGAAGCGACCCAACTGCGGGTGATGGAATTCTGAGTCATGGGTTATCTCCGGGTCGGGTCGAACGTGGCGGGCAGCGTGGCCCAGCAGGCGTCGTAAGTGGATTGCAGTTGCGGGCAGTCGAGGGCGAAGCGGCTTGGGCGCAGCACCTGGCTGGTCTCGAACATGAAGGCCATGGTGTTGTCGATCTTCGCCGGTTTGAGGTCCGCGTTGATGGCTTTGGTGCAGGTCTCGCCGTCCGGGCCGTGGGCGCTCATGCAGCTGTGCAGGGACGCACCGCCAGGCAGGAAGCCTTCGGCCTTGGCGTCGTACTCGCCCTGGATCAGGCCCATGAATTCGTTCATCAGGTTGCGGTGGAACCACGGCGGACGGAAGGTGTTCTCCGCCACCATCCAGCGCGGCGGGAAGATCACGAAGTCGAGGTTGGCCAGACCGTGGACGCTGGTCGGCGAGGTCAGCACGGTGAAGATCGACGGATCCGGGTGATCGAAACTGACGGTGCCGATGGTGTTGAAGCGGCGCAGGTCATATTTGTACGGCACGTTGTTGCCGTGCCAGGCGACCACGTTCAGCGGCGAGTGATTGAGTTCGGTGCCCCACAACTGGCCGAGGAATTTCTGCACCAGGGTGGTCGGCTGTTGCAGGTTTTCGTAAGCCGCGACCGGGGTCAGGAAATCCCGTGGATTGGCCAGACCGTTGCTGCCAATCGGCCCCAGATCCGGCAGGCGCAATGGCGCGCCATGGTTCTCGGCGACGTAACCGCGCGCTTGCGGGTCGAGCAATTCGACGCGGAATTTCAAACCCCGTGGCAGCACGGCGATTTCCAGCGGCGCCACTTCCAGCACACCCAGTTCGGTGGCGATGCGCAGGCGCCCCAGTTGCGGCACCAGCAGCAGCTCGCCGTCGGCGTTGAAGAACACGCGCTCCATCGAACGGTTGGCGCCATAGTGATAGATGCTGATGCCGGCCGGTTTTTCGGCAGCGGAATTGGCCGCCATGCTCACCAGACCGTCGATGAAATCGGTCGGTTCGGCCGGGATCTCCAGCGGGTTCCAGCGCAGGCGATTGGGGGTGACTTCACCCAACGGGCCGCCCGCCAGTTGCCGCTCGAGTTTGACGAATGCCGGGTGATTGGCCGACGGCTGGATCCGGTACATCCACGTACGCCGCGCTTCACTGCGGGTCATGGTGAACGCGGTGCCGGAGAACAGTTCGGTGTACAGACCGTAAGGGGCTTTCTGCGGGGAGTTCTGGCCGACGGGCAGTGCGCCGAGCAACGCTTCGGAGCTGAATTCGTTGCCGAAACCGGACTGGTAAGCCAGGGCTGAATCGAGGTTCATGGAGCCTCCTGAACAGGGAGTCGGCATGGCCGGACGCTCTGGGTCGGAGGTCTTGGCACGCCGGGGTTATTTTTATCGTAATTCAATTACGCATAACGTAATTTGCTCGCTATCCAGCGTCAAGCTATAAAGACGCCCATTCGTTCCGGGACACGGCAGCACCATGGAAAAAACCAGCGACAGCAACGGCAAACAGAAAGTCCGCTCCGCCGAAGTCGGCACCGACATCCTCAAGGCCCTGGCCGAGTTGTCGCCGTCCACTTCGCTGTCGCGTCTGGCCGAACATGTGCAGATGCCGGCGAGCAAGGTTCACCGTTATCTGCAGGCCTTGATCGCCAGCGGTTTTGCCGAACAGAACACCGCCACCAATCACTACGGTCTCGGCCGTGAAGCGCTGCGCGTGGGCCTGGCCGCACTCAACAGTATGGACGTGCTGAAAGTCGCCGCCCTGCCTCTGGCCGAGTTGCGCGACGAACTCAACGAAACCTGTTTCCTCGCGGTATGGGGCAATCAGGGCGCGACCGTGGTGCACATCGAACCGGCGGTGCGCGCGGTGACGGTAGTGACGCAACTGGGCTCGGTATTACCGTTGCTCAGTTCCTCCACCGGCCTGGTCTTCGGCGCGTTCCTGCCGCATCGGGAAACCGATGAATTGCGCGAGCAGGAAATCGCCAGCGGCGGCCATCCGCTGGCAGACGAAAAAGCTTATGCGGCGTTGTGCGAACAGATCCGCGAACGCGGTCTGCATCATGTTCACGGCTTGCTGATGCCCGGCGTCGATGCCTTGTCGGCACCGGTGTTCAACGCTCTCGGGCAGGTCGCTGCGGTATTGACCATCGTCGGCCCGACCTCGCTGTTTCATGCCGACGAAAACGGCCCGGCGGCGCAGCGGTTGCTGGCGGCGACGCGGGCCGTGAGCTGGCGGATGGGGTTTGACGCCCGCTAGTCAGATGACTTCAGCCGGTTACAGCAACAACGTCTGGCTATCGCTGGCCGACTCTTCTTTCAGGATCTCCTCGAGCAGTTCCTGAAAACGCTCGTAGCCGAGACTCTGGCCAGTGGCCGAAGCCACCAGACCGACGACCGTGTTGGCGTCGCCCAGAAGCTGGATCAGGGTCTTCTGAGCCTTGGTCGCTTCTTTCCCTCCGGGAACCAGAGAGGCCAGGTCCAGCAACGCATCCTTGAAATGGTCGAACGCTGTTTCCCGATCTCCGTACTTGTAAGCCTGGGCACCCTCGAGAACATTCCTGGTGATCTGCACCGCTGAAAGCGCCAGCCCCACCGGTGGAATAACCATGCTGACCACCGTTGCAGCCAGAACTGACGTGTCATAAACCAGTTTCCCGATGATTTCACCAAGGCTGGTCGTTTGTGCGTCCACATCGGAAATAATCCGTTCTATGCGGGCGTTGTAACTCGCCCGCAACGACTGCACACGGCTGTTCATCTCAAGCACGGGCGGGCTTTCGGAGATGTTCTTGAACTCGATGTTATTGATGAAAGTCCCGATGATCGGCTGCTCGATGTATTTGACCCGTTCATAGAAATACTGGCCGAGAGCGTTTTCCCTGATCGACGCAAAGAGCTGATTCATCGGGCGGTAATGGATACCATCGGGTGCGTTGGGCGTGTAGAGAATCTCGGTGATTTTTCCGCCCTCTACCAATCTGAAAACGTAGACGCCTTCAATCAGGCAACGCTTCAAATGCAGTTTGAACACCGCACTGTATTGCACGTTGGTGACGGTTTCTCCATAAGGAGGAAACGATGGATCCGAGGCCTTGTCCAGCCCTGCGATCAAACGATTCAACTGTTCAGCCAACCCTGGGGACATCTCGCCGGAAAACTGGCTGGACAATACCGCCCGGTACATCTCGGCTTGCTGCGCTCTAAAATGTATTTCCCGCTTAAGCTCATAGTCTGGATGTTTATTGTTCAGATAAACCGAACGCAACATGGCAATGTACTTTTCTCCCGGGCGCAATGTTCGGGACCAGCTTGCCAATTGACGAATATCAAGATTGTGCAGCGTTGGATGACCTGCACTCACGCGAAAGCGCGGATAAATACCTGGCAGCTTGCCCTCCACTTCACGCACAGTGAACGGCGTCTCTTTGATAATGATCCGCGACAACGAAATTTCTTCACCCTGCTCCAGCTCGACAATAATCTCATCAGGATTGACTACGACGATTTCCCCGGATGCTTTGAGCAGGTCTTCTATTTTATTTTTTATGAGATCACGGCAAAAAGTCTCATAAGGAACAATGCCGGCTTCGCGAGCGTTGACGGTATAGAGGGCTTTCAACTCCGTGTTCAATCGAGCGTAACGCTGACGAAGATCGGCAGACGAGTTTCGATAGCCAACCGGCTGGACAAGACTCTCCTGGGCCAGGTCCCAGGACACTTGATAGAAAACCGCCTCTGCAAGAATCCCTTCGGGTGCCTCGGGCCATTCGTAGAAGTTTGCGCCTTTCCAGGCACTCGGAAGTTGCTGAAGCTGTTTCACATACTTCGTCAATGCGTCCCTCTCCTGAGGATGCGCCTGGGACGTCAGATAGCTCACGCCCTCGTCAGTCCTGACCCAGCCGGCCACCTGAAACTCGAGCTCGCGAATATTGGGGAACGCGTACCAGTCCCGCCCGCCGGGCGAGCCTGGAGCGTACAAGGCGCAGGCGCCATAGGGATTGCTCTTTTGCTGGAAAGCCGTCAGGTCCCTGAAACCATATCGGTATCCCTTCAACACGAACGCCGATGCCGAAATGCTGCGGTCCCCCTGCAGGAAGCGCTCGACCATCTGCATGCTCGACTGATTGAGATGTCCCTGCAAAGTCGCCGAAAACGCGCTGAAAGCGATGCGGGTTGCCAAGGTACCCAACAATGCGATTTGCACACCGTAATCATCAAAGGATTTTCGAAGCGCTTCGAAGTAATCCGATCGGATATCGACCCCGGACAACCAGTTTTCCACGCGTGCTTGAGTCAAGCCTGAAGGAATCTGACCCTCGAACTTCATTTCAGACCGGTGGTTCTGATCATGCAGACCGAACAATGCCAGCTCCAGTAACGAACGCTTATCCTCTTGAACCAGCGTGCGACCAGCCATTTGAATGTTGAAGCGGGAAACGACACTGACACTTTCCGGATCAATTCGAGCACCCAATGCGCTGTTCGTCCATTCCTGAACACGTGCGGATGCATAGGTCTTCAAGGATGCCGACTTACCCAGCAGTTGCCTGAGCTCCGCTTCCTGGCCAGCCATTTGCTGCATCAGGTATTCATACTTCTGTTGATTGTACGAGCTGGTGCCAGCGAGCCATTGCGGACGAACGCCGAGGGTATCTTTTAAATCGTTCATTGCGAGTTCCTTGCAGCATCAAAAACTAAATGACACAACGCCATTTATTCAATGCAACAAAACTAACGCTCAACAACCCCGACTAAAACAAGCGACCCGTTACTTCACATTTTGAATATTTAATAATTATCTCCGAGAAGAAACCGAACAAATAAATCATTCTCCCGCTGTAACGCCGCTATACATCCAAACCCAGTATCTTTGCACTGGCCACTGCTTGCGTTCTGCGCTCAACACCCAACTTTCCATGTATACGCCTGGCATGAGTCTTTACCGTATGTAAGGAAATAAACAGCTGATCTGCAATCTGTTGATTGGAATACCCTTTGGCAATCAGTCTCAAAACTTCCAGTTCTCGCTGACTGAGCAATGCACCGCCGCTCGAACTGACTGCACAAGGTGCCTCGGCAACCCCGTCAATCAACTCGGGACGACGCATTTTCAGTTCCTGCAGCGCCTGATGCAGACCATGCAGGCTGGCCATTTCACAACCCGACTGCAAATGAGATCTGGCCAACAATTCGTCACCCAGCGCGAACGCGACCTCGGCCAATGCCAGGTGGAGGTCGGTTTCCAGAGAAAGCATTCTGCAGTGCCGGGCAGTTTCCAGAAGCTGCTGGAGGCGCACGATCGGGCTGCGAGCCTTGTGTAATTCAACCTGGGCGAGGATCAGCAAGTACTCGACACGCGGAATCAGCTCCAGCGTCGCAGGTGGAGCCTGCAATGCACCGGGTCCCTGATAGTGTCGCAGCAGGCGGGTCATCGCCTCGCAAACCAGTTCGTTACGTCCTTGCTGCAGCCAGAAAAGGCTGCTGGCGTGCAACAAGGCACCGCGATAGACCGTGTCCGGAATCTGCCGCAGTTGCATCAGCCGCTCGGCATCACGCAGGCACACGAAAGCCTGTTCGTAGTCCGCCTGGTTGGCGGCCAATTGCGCCAGTCCGATGAAGCCATACAGCACGCGCTTGTCATGATTTCGTTTGCAGTCCTCCAGACCGGCCTGGAAAAACCCTGCGGCGCGGGCGTCCAACCCCTGACTCAAAGCCAGCCGCCCTCGGCGTAACGCGATTCTTCCCATCAACGGTGTCGGCCGGTTCGATTGCTTGCCAAGCAAATCGTGGACATTGGCCAGGAGGCTTTCAGCCCGGGACGCTGTGCCGCGCTGCTCCAGCAATTGCGCATGATCGAGCTCAAGCAGTGCCTCGAACACCAGCGAGCCTTGCGCGCGTGCCAGACACAGCGCCTGGCGGTTACAGGCATGCGCAACGTCGAGTTCGCCTCTTAAAAGTGCTTGCTGGGTCAATCCGGACAAACACATTGCCCGAGCGATCCAGCTGTCCGCGTCCAGCACTTCCAATGCTTGAGAAAAATGCTCTTGGGCAGCCTCCATTCGCCCCTCGAGATGCGCGAGCCAACCGCTCAACGCCTGCCAGCGTGCAATCAGCTGACACTCACCCTGTGCAGAGGATTGCGGCAGGAAACACGAAAGACGCGCAATGCATTGCCCCGCCTGTTCAAAGCGACCGGCAAACAGCAACGCCGCCGTCATCAGTCCGACCAGCTGTGGCGAACTCATTGTCAGCTCACCGCCGCGGATTTCATGCAGCCGTAACAACAGCACCACCGTTTGCTCTTCGAACAGATGCTCGAAGCTGAAGTGCTGCAACAGACTGATGGCCGCCTCATGTTCTTCGGCCAGGAGAGCCTGTTCAAAAGCCGAGCGCCAGTCATTCGCGGCAGCGAACCACTGGCATGCCCGACGATGCCAGGAACGCCCCGATGGCCACTGCTCTTCGCGAATGACGTGCGACAGTGACGGGCAAACCTGCAGCCAGTCGGCCGAATCGTTCCAGGGCTCGATAAAGCAGCCGAGCACTTGCAGCGTGCGCAAGTACTGGGCGCCCTCTCCGGCACCAAACAGGTGTTCACAGAGCTCGGCATTGAACCGCGGCAAATGCGTCAGCACACGCCAGGCCTCGGCCAACTCCGGGCTCAGACCACTGAACAGTTCGTGTTGCAGGTAGTCCAGCAAGGTGTCCATGCGTTGCTGCGGCAAGGTCTTTTGCGACCAGTCGCATTTTTGCATCAACAGCATCCGCACCCCGGCGCACCAGCCGCCGCTGCGCTGGAAGATGCGCCCCGCCACGCTGTCGGCCTGGGCGGGAGGCAAGTGTCGCAACGCTTGTGCGATTTCGTCTCGGGTCAGCGCCAACGCCGCCCCTTCACATTCGTACAGGGCATCATCGAGCAACAAGCGGGGCCAGTTGCAGGACGGACGACGCCGCGTGCCGATCCACCACGTCAGGGCCGGACTGCTGACCGCCAGCATCCGGTCGAGAAAGGCATCCAGCGCAGGCTCCGGATATCGGCAGTAGTCATCGATCAGCACCCACGTTGTCGAAGTACGCCGCGCCAGTTCATACAGCAGTGATGTCTCGTCTGCGCCTGTCAGTCCCATAGTGCGCGCGAGCCGTTCGCAAAACTCACCAACGCTCAAGGACGAGCCCGCCAGCGGCAACCAACACAGCGTGCAATTGACGGGCGCCTGGAGCAGGCATTCGGTGAGCAGCGCGGTCTTGCCGCTGCCGGCGGGTGCGCAGACCAGTTTGACCCGCGCCGCAGACTCGAGCAGAGCACCGCAAAGACGCGGACGCGCAAGGTGATGGGAAGACAGTCTCGGGAGAAAACCCGCTCGATCCGGAGCGTGGGTCATGGCGGTCATCGGGTACGCCTTTTTATCGTTGTATGCTCACCCTAGCCCTCTCCCCGGCGCTTGTTGACGAGTATTCAGTACGCTGATTGGCGCCCATAAAAAAGGCGACCGTACGGTCGCCTTTTGCCTTGCCCATGTATCGAAACCCTTACCGTACGCCCTCAGCGCGCAGGGCCGACGGGGTGTAGTCGGCGGCCTTGGCTTCGAAGCCGAATTCGAAGCTGTGCTTCTCTTCGTTCTTCATCCCCAGGGCGATGTAGCGGCCGGCGATGATGTCGTAGAGCGCTTCGAGGGTGTAGGCCTGGGCCTGGTGATCGTAGTAGTACTGAGCGTGCCCTTCGGCCACTCGCCACAGTTGCCCACGACCGTCGTAGTGATCGGCCAGCGCCACTTGCCAGCTGTCCTCGTCAATGTACATGTGGCGCTTGGCGTAGATGTGCCGCTCGTTCGGTTTCACCGTGCCGACCACTTCCCAGACCCGGTGCAGTTCATAGCGCGTCAGGTCCTGATTGATATGCCCGGCCTTGACGATGTCGTCGTACTTGAGGCTCGGCGAATCGAGTTTGTAGCTGTTGTACGGAATGTACATTTCCTTCTTGCCGATCAGTTTCCAGTCGTAGCGGTCCGGCGCGCCGGAGAACATGTCGAAGTTGTCCGAGGTGCGCAGGCCGTCGGCAGCGGTGCCCGGCCCGTCATAGGCGACTTGCGGTGCACGACGGACCCGGCGCTGGCCGGCGTTGTAGATCCACGCCAGACGCGGCTCCTTCACCTGATCAAGGGTCTCGTGCACCAGCAGCACGTTACCGGCCAGTCGCGCCGGGGCGGTCACCGACTGTTTGAAGAAGGTCAGGACGTTGGCGGCTTTGTCCGCGTCCAGATCCTTCATCAGTTGCGGCACGGCGATCTCTTCTTCGAAGCGGATCGGCGTGTAACTGCCGTTGGTCTGCGGGGTCACCTGAGTGATGATGCGTTTGACGTTGCCGCCGTGATAGCGAGTGATGTGGTTCCACAACACCTCTACCCCGTTCTTGGGAATCGGGAAGGCGTAGTAGCGATTGCCGGTGAAATTGGCCAGACCGTTACCGTCGTTGATCGTGGTGACGTTGAGCGCGCTGCGCTTGGCCGACTCGTAGATTTCCGGCGGCACGGCCACGGTGCGGTGGGTCGGGTAGACCGGAATCTTGTAGGTCTCGGGGTAGCGCTTGAACATCGCCACCTGGCCGTCGGACAGCTTGTCCTTGTACTTGTCGACGTTGGCGGCGGTGATGGTGAACAGCGGTTTTTCGCTGGCGAACGGGTCAGCCAGGAAACCCTTGCTGTCGACCGCACCGGCGTTTTTCGGGATACCGCCGGTCCAGGCCGGAATCGAGCCGTCGGCGTTGCCGGCCTTCTCGGCGCCCAGCGGCGTCAGGCTGGTGCCGAGCTTGTTGGCTTCGTCCGGCGACACCGCCGCGATCACGTTGGCGGCCAGCAGGCTCAGGGCCAGGACACCGCATTGCAGAATCATCTTGCGCATTGCATTCATCCTTCTCGGGCAGATCAGAAGTTCACACCGAAGCTCAGGGCCACGAAGTCACGGTCTTCGAGGGTGTTGTAGTCACCACCGAAAAAATCGGTGTAACTCAGGCTCGCGGTATAGGTGTTGCGGTAGTCGGCATCGACCCCGACGCTGACGGCCTTGGCGCCTTCGTTGAACAGGCCGTTGGGGCCATAACCGGCGACGTCGTGGGACCAGGACAGGTTGGGCTTGAGGTTGATCCCGCCGATCACGTTGGCGTAATCGAGGATCGCCCGGGCGCGATAGCCCCAGGAGGTGGAGGTGACGAAACCGTCGGTGTCGCCGCCGAAACCGTACTGGCCGTAGACCGAGTCACGGCCATAACGCAGTTTGCTGCGCGATTCCAGTCCACCGACCCGAACCACCGCTGCTTCACCCACCAGAGTCAGACGCTGAGCGCCCCAGACCTGATCGAAAAAGTGCGTCAGCGTGCTCTGGATCTGCGTCACTTCCTTGCGCCGGTAGCCCTTGTTGTCAGCACCCGGCGAGGTGACCAGCGGCGACGCGGCACCGCCGGCAATCGGATTGAGCAGGGCCAGGGTCAAGTCGTTGGTGTTGACCTGCACCGGCGCGTTGGGCCGGTAGCTGATCTCGCCGGTCCAGGCGGTGCCGGTCGGCAGCGTGGTGGAGAAACTCGCGCCGTACAGGCGGATGTCTTCCGGGTATTCGAGGTAATACTGGCCGCGCCCGAGCATCACGCTTTGCGCCAGCCCCGAACCGCTGCCGGGCGCCAGCCGGTTGGCGATCCCGACCATGCCCGGCAGCGCCGCGAGGGTCGACAGCCCGGCGGTGCTGGTGCCAACCGTCGGCGTGCGGCTGTGGTAATTCATGAAGTAGAGGCCGTACTCGGTGTCATCGCCGAGCCAGCGCAACGCCGTGCCCCATTGCCCGGAATCCCGCGCATCGCGGTCGCCGCCACGGGGCACGATCACGCCTTCGCGGGTGACCTGGATCGGCTGACCAAAGGCTGCCGTCAGCGGCGCCAACGGAGCGATCGCCGGGCTGCCGACGGTGTAGCCGTTGTTGCAACCATCCGCCGCCACGTCGACACCGAAGAAGGTGCCGCAGTTGTCGAGGACGGTCTGATCCCATTCCAGTTGGTAGAAGCCCTCGACCGTCAGTTGGTCGGTGAGCCCCTGAGAGGCGAACAGCATGTTCACCGGAATAAGCCCTTCCTTGATCTCCGCACCTGGCCGGCGGAACGCCGACACGTCGATCGGGTTGATGCTGTTGATCGAGTTGCCGATGAAAGTACTTTCGCCCCAACTCACTACTTGCTTACCGGCGCGCACGGTGCCCGGCAGGTCGGCGATGGAATAGTTGTGATAGACGAACGCATCGAGAATCTGCGCGCCGGAAGACTTCGCGCCTTCCTTGCGGCCCTTGTCACTGATCTGTTTGAACTCGCGGTCTTCGTCTTTGAGTTCGAAGTCGTACCAGTACTTGCCGCGCACGAACACACCGGTGTCGCCGTACTTCAGTTCGAGGTCATGGATGCCTTTGAAGATCTTGGAAAAGGTCTCGCCCTTCTTGAAGTTCAAACGCCCGTCATCACCGGTGGAAGACTGGCCGGTCCCGCCGTTGACCGTACCCACCAGCGACTTGTCGGCATCGCGCATGCCCCAGCTCGCACCCACCGACAGCGACGAATCGAAGGTGCCTTCGATTTCCCCGATATTGAAAGCGACCGCGTGCGCCTGGGCACAGCAACCCAAGGCCACCGCAGCGGCGAGCGCGTGCGGTGTGAAGATGGCGCGCATTGTTGTTTTTGTCATGCGTCTTCCCCGGTGAGTGACAGAAGGCCTCACCCTACTGCCGCCACACGGGGACGATAAGCGCACCAAGGAGGTATTCACGCTGTCGCTCGAAAGGATGAATCCCCGCCTGCGACAAGGCTTTGCGCCCGCCATGAACAGGCTGGATGCACCACTATCAACGCAACGGATAATGACGACCGCGGTGCGCGCCACTGTTACATGCCCCGTAACAGTGCATGTCCGGAATCGCTATTTTTCCCTGAGGCGCCAGCCCTTATTCTGAGCGGGCTTTCACGGCAGACCGCCAGCAAGCACGAAGTCCGCGACCGAGTCGTCGGCAATGATTTCTGATGGACCGAAGCGTTTTTCGATCCCTCGCCCCGGTGTTCACTGACGTTGATTTGTAGCTCCTTGATCCAACGTCTTACCTTGGCCGCTGCGTTTGCAGCGGCCTTTTTTATGGGCGATGTTTTGGCTGGAAGTCAGCGGCAGAGGCTCACGAAGCGAGCACTCAAAGGGGAAAGCAGGACTCGGGCAAGTCCTGCCGAAGATGGAATCAGAGCGAATACTTCTGCAGATTCCCCATCATTTCCTTCAGCGCCTCGATGTTGTCCTTCGGATGCGCCGCGCCTTCGAAATCACAGATCTGCTGCCAGTGCGCCGCGACGTCTTCCGGGGAAAACCCGACGCGAGGATCGAACCCGGCGCCCAGGCTGCGCTCCCAGCGCACCTTGCCCATCCAGCCGCCGCCGACCTCGAACAGGCCGGAAGTTTCCTGGCATTGTTCGCTGGCCAGGTACACCACCAGCGGGCTGACCAGTTCCGGTTTGAGTTGTTCGAACACTTGCGGCGGGATCAGGCCTTCGGTCATGCGCGTGCCGCCGGTAGGGGCGATGGCGTTGACCAGGATGTTGTTCTTGCGACCTTCAATGGCCAGGGTGCGGGTCAGGCCGTAGAGACCGAGTTTGGCCATGCCGTAGTTGGACTGGCCGAAGTTGCCATAGATGCCCGAGGTCGAAGCGGTGAAGATCACTCGCCCGTAGTTTTGCTCACGCATGTGCGGCCATGCGGCACGGGTCACCTTGTAGGCGCCTTCGACGTGGACGCGGTAGACCAGATCCCAATCGGCGTCTTCCATTTTGTGGAAGGTCTTGTCGCGCAGGATCCCGGCGTTGTTGACCACCACATCGACGCGGCCGAATACATCGAGCGCGTTCTGCACCAGTTTGTCGCCGTCGGTGACGGAATCATGGTTGGCCTCGGCGATGCCGCCGGCCTCACGGATTTCCGCTACCACGCGATCAGCGGCCGAAGCGTTGGCGCCTTCGCCCTGGGTCGAGCCGCCGAGGTCGTTGACCAGCACTTTGGCGCCCTGTTTGGCGAACAGCAAAGCGTGAGCGCGTCCCAGGCCACCACCGGCTCCGGTGACGATCACGACTTTATCTTCGAAACGCACAGACTCATTCATAGGGGCAACTCCAGCAGGCCTGAGGGACAGTGTCCCGGAGTGTCAGGCACGACGCGTTCGGTCACAACGAACACGGCTGGGGCTGAATGGTGCGCGATAAGGCTGGGGGATGATGAAAACGTGCCGAGGCGCCAGGCGCCTGCGGCACGAATTCAGGAACACGCCACCTTGCGCGGCGGCAACACGAAGTGATCGCGAAACTCGAGGTAGTGCTTGAGCACCTGCACCGGCGCTTCGGTTTGCGGGTAGTGTCCGATGCCCGGCAACAGCACGGTGTCAGCGTCGGGAATCAGCGCGCGATAACGCTCGACCATGTGCGCGCCGGAAATCGGATCGACTTCGCCATCGATCACCCGCAGCGGCACCTCGCCGCGCTGCATCGCCGCGACCCAGCGATCACGCTGAACCCGGCGCTCGGGAATGTAGTGAATCAGCTTGTGCATGACCCGCGGCCCGCGATTGCATTCGATCAGGCTCCAGAAATCATCCATCTCGCTTTCGCTGGGCCGGGTGTCAGGGCCGAAGATCTGCCGGAAATTTTTCACCAGCGCATCGCGAGTAAACGCCCGGCCAATCATCCAGCCCAACGGGCTGAGCAGCAGTTTTTGCGTCAGCAACGGCCGATGGGTTTCCGGGAACAGACCACCGTTGAGGAACACGCAACTGGCGACCTCGATCCGGTCTTCGTAATGCCGGGCCAGCAGTTCCTGGGCAACACTGTCGCCGTAATCGTGAGCCAGAATGTGCACCGGTTGCTCGACCTGCAGATGCGCCAGCAAGGCCTGTTGCAGATCGGCCTGCTCCAGCAGGCTGTAGGTGTGATTCAGGGGTTTGGCCGAGTCGCCGAAGCCGAGCATGTCGCAGGCAATCACCCGGTAGCGCTGGGACAGCGGCTGCCACAGGTAATGCCAGTCCCAACTGGCCGTCGGGAAACCATGGATCAGCAGCAGCGGTTCGCCCTGCCCGGCCGTCCAGTAGCGGATCGGCTGACCACGGAAGACAAACGTCTGGCTGCGTTTGCGCCATGCACTCAGAGGGATCTCGGCGAGAGGCATTAGAGTTTATACCCGGGGTCTTGTTTATCGAGTTTGCGCAGCAGCGCCGGCCAGGCCAGCGCGCCACCCATGCCTTGAGCACTTTTGGTGACGCCGGCGATCATCGCCTTGGCGCCCGCCAGAATCTGCGGTTCGATGGCGATCAGTTCGGCACCGCCAGTCTGCGCCATGACCTGGATGTCGCACGCACGCTGAAAGGTGAACATCATCAGGAACGTGTCAGCGATGGTGCCGCCACAGGTCAGCAGACCGTGGTTGTGCAGCATCAGGAAATTGCTGTCACCGAGATCCGCCTGCAACCGCGCTTTCTCTTCATGGTTGAGCGCCACACCTTCGTAGGCGTGAAAGGCCAGGCTCGACAGCACGAACAGCGATTGCTGACTGATCGGCAACACGCCCTGCTTCTGCGCCGATACAGCGACACCGGAGGCGGTGTGGGTGTGCAGCACGCAGGCCACGTCGTGCCGCACTTCGTGCACGGCGCTGTGGATGGTGTAGCCGGCGGGATTGATTTCGTAGGGGCTGTCCATGAGCTTGTTGCCGGCCTGGTCGACCTTCACCAGACTCGAGGCGGTAATCTCATGGAACATCAGGCCGAACGGGTTGATCAGGAAATCTTCGGTGCCGGGCACCTTGGCGGAAATGTGGGTGAAGATCAGATCGTCCCAGCCATGCAGCGCGACCAGACGATAACAGGCGGCCAGATCGACCCGGGTCTGCCATTCCGCGGCACTGACCTGGTCTTTGACACTCACGGACGAAGGGACGGGGGCTACGCTCACTGTATGCACCTCTGCGTTCTTATTGTTTTTGCGTGTGTCAGCAGTCTAGTCAGCCCCGGACGGTCGCGTAGTTGCATTGGCAGCCAGCTTGATGACTGAACGAGTCAGCTACGCAAACAGCTTGGATCCATGTCAAAGCAACGACGCCAACAAAGGTGCGGCGAACAGATTGAGCAGCCCCGTCAGCACCATCACCAGCCCCGCGACCGAGCCTTCTTCACCGCCCACTTCATGGGCCCGACTGACCCCGGCACCGTGCGCCCCGACGCCGAACAATGCACCTCGCGCCAAGGCACTGCGCAACGGCAGCCACTTGAGCAGCACGCCACCGAGCATCGCGCCGAACACACCGGTGAACATCACGAACACCGCTGTCAGTTCCGGCACGCCACCCAGGTCCTGCGCCAGCGGCATGGCGAACGGTGTGGTGATCGAACGCGGCACCAGCGACAGCGTCACCGAACTGTCCAGCGCCAGTGCTTTCGCGAGGCCGAACGAAGTGGCAATCGACGCGGCGCTGCCGGCCAGCATGCCCAGCAGCAACGCCGACCAATGGCGCACCAGCAATCGCCGCTGCTGCCAGATCGGCACTGCAAACGCCACGGTGACTGGGCCGAGCACCAGCATCAGCCAATGGGTGTTACTCGAATATTCGGCGTAAGCGGTGTGCAGCGGCACGGCAACCGCCAGCAGCAACGCGGGGACCAGAATCAGCGGCGACAACACGTAGCGCCCGGTCCGGCGATACAGCCAGCGACTGAACAGATAGGCCAGCAACGTAAACGCCAGCCAGAACATCGGCATCAGCTCAAGCTTCATGGGACCGCCTCAGGCGCACGGCCAGTTCCACGGTAAAAGCGGTCACCAGCATCACCATCAATGTGCTGGCCGCGATAACCAACAAGATCCGCCAGCCGTCATCGCGCAGCAATGCGCTGTAATCCAGCAGGCTCATCAGCGCCGGAATAAAGAACAGCAGCATCTCGGCCATCAACAACCCTGCGCCCATTTGCAACGCCGCCGGTTTGACCCAGCCGAACGCAAAACCCAGCAGCAACAGGGCCATGCCGATCACGCCGCCGGGAATCGGCCAGGCCAGCCACGCTGCGATCTGGCAGCCGAGCAGGTAGAGAGCAAGCAGGACGGCCAGTTCGGCCAGCAAGCGGGAGAGGTATTTAACGGTCGAGGCTTTCATCGGGGGGGGCTCCTTTCAGGTGCCTATTTTACGAACCCGACTGCCATCTCCGAAGCGAATTGTTAGACTCAAAGCCATTCCAATCTGGAATCAGGCCATGGAATTCAAACAGCTCAAAAGCTTTGTCGAAGTCATGCATCAGGGCGGCTTCACTCAAGCCGCGAAGACCCTGCACATCAGTCAGTCCGCCGTGAGCAAGCAGATCGCCCAGCTCGAACAGAGCCTCGGCACGCCTCTGCTCGAACGGCTGGGTTCGCAGATACGCCTGACCGCCGCCGGCAGCGTGGTGCTGCAACGGGCCGAAGGCATGCTGCGGTTGCGCAATGAATTGCTCAGCGAACTGGATGACCTCAGCCATCTGGCACGCGGCGAGTTGCGTCTCGGGTTGCCATTGCTCGGCAGCGATGCGTTGTTTGCCGGGCTGTTCGCCGAGTACCGACGGCGCTACCCGAACATCAGCGTGCAGTTGCTTGAAGGCGGCAGCCGCAATATCGAACAGGCGGTGCTCAGTGGGGAGCTGGAGTTGGGCGGCAGTCTGCTGCCGAAAGATCCGCAGTTCGACTTCCAGCCGTTCTGCGATGAACCGCTCGATGCGCTGCTACCGGTGGATCATCCACTGGCGGCAAAATCTGAAATCGGTCTGGAAGAGTTGGCCGAGACACCGTTTCTTTTGTATCAGCGCAGTTTCGTGCTCAACGATCGTTTGCTTCAGGCCTGCCAGCAGATGGGTTTCACCCCGAAGGAAGGCGGGCGCAGCGGGCAGGCGGATTTTCTCGCAGCGCTAGTGGCCGCCGGGCAAGGCGTGGTGTTGCTGCCCAGCGTGGTGGCGCGCGGTCTGGTGCGGCCAGGCGTTGTGCGCCTGACCCTGAACGCGCCGGAGTATTTGCGCTGGGATATCGCTTTCATCTGGCGCCGGGGTGCCTACCTTTCAAAGGCTGCACAGGCCTGGCTGGCGCTGTTGCGTGAACGCGGGATCAACCCTTGAGTGTCGCGATCAACTGTTCCAGCCAAGGCTCGGCGTCGGTTTCCGGGGTAACGCTTTCGCTGGCGTCGATGCGCAGCATGTCCTGCACTTCGCGCACACCCAGTTCGCCGAACAACTCGCGCAATTGCTCGCCGCCGCCGCAGAACGTGTCGCCGTAGCTCGCGTCACCCAAGGCGATCACGGCGCCAGGCAAACCACGCCAGGCCGCCGGCAATTGGTCGCGAATCGCCGAATACAACGGTTGCAGGTTGTCCGGCAGCTCACCCATGCCGGTGGTCGAAGTCACGCCGAGCAAGGCTTCAGGGCCGAACGCCTGGAGATCGGCAAGGCTGGCGCGGGCGTTGTAGAAGGTTTCAAAACCGGCGGCGTTCAACAGGCTCTGAGCGTGGCGAGCGACTTCTTCGGCCGTGCCGTACACCGAGCCGGAGAGGATGGCGACTTTCATCAATCTGATCCTGAAACTGAAAAAAAGAGCGGCGATAGTAACAGCCAGCGGCGCCCTGTTGCGATTGGCTCTCGATAAGCGCTGATGGCCAGTAGACAGCGCCGGTCGATCTTCTAGAATGCCTGCGGTCGATAACACTGAAGGGATTCATAGATGATCAATGCCAGTCTGCTGCAGATCGTGATCAACGCGTCGAACGACGGAATTGTGGTAGCGGAAAAGGAAGGCGAGCAGGACAACATCCTGATCTACGTGAATCCGGCCTTCGAAAAACTGACTGGCTACACCAGTGAAGAAATCCTCTATCAGGACTGTCGTTTCCTGCAGGCCGGGGATCGCGACCAGGCCAGTCTGGATGTGATTCGCAATGTTTTGAGAGAAGGCGGCTCATGCCGGGAAATCCTGCGTAACTACCGAAAGGACGGCACGCCGTTCTGGAACGAGCTGTCACTGTCGACGGTAAAAAATGCCGACGACGGACTGACCTATTTCGTGGGCGTGCAAAAGGACGTCACGGTTCAGGTCAAGGCGCAGCAGCGGGTTGTGCAACTGGAAGCTCAGGTTGCGGCACTGGAAGCAGAAATTGCTGCCTTGAAAGCGACGAACGGCGCAAACAAAACCGCGAACTAATTGTCATTAACTACAATCACCAATGACTTTGTAATTATTCATTTCGAGTTAGCCATGCAGCGTGACGCCCTCCTGACCCAGGATGAGCTGGATTTCATCCAGACCATGCAACACAACCCGCAACTCAATGTGCGGGATGCGACGTCGAGCCTGCTGGTCAATGGTGGTTCGCAGATCCGTGATCTGCTCACGCGTCTGGCGGCTCATGAGCAAGTCACGATCCAGGCCAACTTCGAAAACCAGCAGATGACTTTCCCGCTGCATCTGGTGGAAGACGAGTTCCACGCCCTGCACCTGCGCCTGGGCGTACCAAGCATCTATGAAGACGGGCCGATGGTGCGTCCATGGCGCCTGACTCTGGAAGAACCCGTGGCACTGGAAAATGCCAAGGGCCAGCCCGGTACGTTGTGGGTGCATGAGGTTTCGCACAAGGGTGTGCTGCTGGAAGTGCGCAACAAAACCAAACCGCCGAAGCACTTTGCGTTGTGGTTCAGCCCGTCAGGCTACGAGCGGATTTCCCTGCGCGGGACGTTCGAGCGGGAAACCGAAAACGGTTTTTATGCTTACGAGTTAAGCCAGAGCGATGCCGACGAAACCGAGCGTCTGCGCCAGTTCATCCTGCAACAGCATCGCCTGACCCACCCTGCCCTGCACACCTGATTCTCAGGTATCCAGCGTCCCCGCCAGGAACTGATTCATGCGCTGGCGCATGGTCGCCCCTTCGTTACCCAGACAGCCAACCGATGATCCGGCCAGGCTGTCCTGCGCCAGATCGGCAGCATCGCCTGCCAGCATCAACTGACAATCCAGACTCAAGGCCAGACGATTCAGACGTCGCGGCAGCTCTGCGGTCGGCGCATGATTGGAAAACAGCACCAGAGCCTGGGGCCTGGTCTTTTCGCACACCAGCGTCAGCTCATCGAACGGCTGGCCGGTGGTGAGCACACGAACGCCCGCGTCATTGCCGCTGAGAAACAGCGCCGCCACCAGCAATTCAAGCTCACGACATTGACCGGCCAGTGCGCTGACGATCACCTTGCGCGGTTGCGAGCCCCGCAGCACGACGATGCGCTGCAGCACCTTCGCTCGCAGAAAACCATCGAAGAACAGCCACTCGCTGGTCTGCCCGAACGCGTCCTGCCGTTGCAGCATTTGCAGCCACAGCGGCATCAGGATGTCCTGAAACACCACGGGCAACGCATAGGAGGAGAAAATCTGTCCGTAGACCCGGTCGAGCAACTGATCGTCGAAAGAGCTGACTGCCTGCCGGACCTGTTCCTGCCACTGGATATAGTCAGCCTGCACCAGATCATCGGGAATGAAGTGAGCCAGCACCTTCATCGGCTCGGTCTTGGCCAGGATTTTGCCGATCTTGCTCACGGCAACACCGCGATCGATCCAGTCGACGATACTGCGAACGCGCTCGATATCGGTCATTGAATACAGCCGGTGCCCACTTTCGGTGCGTGTCGGCTGGATCAAACCATAACGTCGCTCCCATGCGCGCAGCGTGACCGGGTTGACTCCGGTCAGGCGCGACACTTCTCGTATCGGGAAAAGTTCTTCGCGCTCCAGCGCAACAGATGCCTGCGAAGCAGGGCGAACGTCTGTAATGACAGGCATTTGGGCGGACACGTCCTTGTTGGCGAAGTTGGATCCCATTCTACTCCGGATGCCCCTCCCCGGTTCAACCGACAAAATGAGACGAAATTCTCTGGTTTTGTCACGATAATCAGGAATAATCCTTGCTTGTCGAAAAACGCAGCCCTCTACCCCGGCGCTGCGTCAGGCGAAGCTCCTACCCGGAGCGACGCAAATGCAATACGGAGATACACAATGTCTACTTCCCCCGTCACGCTGATGGTCGCGCGTCGTGTCGCCAATGGTCGTTATCAGGATCTGATCGCCTGGTTGCGCGAAGGCGAACAACTGGCCACCGACTTCCCCGGTTACCTCGGCTCCGGCGTACTGGCTCCGCCTCCCGGCGACGATGAATTCCAGATCATTTTCCGCTTCGTCGACGAACAGACCCTGCACGCCTGGGAACACTCGGCATCGCGCACTGCATGGCTGGCTCGTGGCAGCGATCTGTTTGCTCACCCGACGGAACATCGGGTCAGCGGAATCGAAGGCTGGTTCGGTGCAGCCGGCGTGCGTCCTCCACGCTGGAAGCAGGCCGTGGCGATCTGGCTGGCGTTCTTCCCGGTGTCGCTGCTGTTCAATTTCGTGCTGGGCCCGCTGCTCGCTGAAATGAGCCTGTTGCCGAGGGTCTTCATCAGCACGCTGTGCCTGACCCCGTTGATGGTCTATTTCTTCATTCCGCTGTCGACCCGCCTGCTGGCCGGCTGGCTCAACCCGGCGCCTGCGCGCCCACTGCCTGCCGCACCCTCCACGCAAAATCGCTGAAGCCGTCGCTCGCGTCGCTGTTATAGTTTTTGCTCTGACTTCGACGCGAGCCGTACATGACTTCTCCCACAGCTCCCATCCTCATCACCGGCGCCGGCCAGCGGGTCGGCCTGCATTGTGCGCAGCGTCTGCTGGAAGACGGTCATCGGGTGATCTTCACCTATCGCAGCGAACGACCGGGTGTGAAGGCATTGCGAGATCTGGGCGCCCACGGGCTGCACGCGGACTTTTCCAGCGAAGCCTCGATCCTCGCGTTCATCACCGAACTGAAGACCCACACCGACAGCCTGCGTGCCATCGTGCACAACGCCTCGGAGTGGCTGGCGGAAACCGGTAACGGCGAAGCCGAAGCCTTCAGCCGGATGTTCAACATTCACATGCTGGCGCCGTACCTGATCAACCTGCATTGCGCCGAATTACTGCAGCGTTCGAGTCCTGCCGACATCATCCACATCAGCGATGACGTCACCCGTAAGGGCAGCAGCAAACACATCGGCTATTGCGCCAGCAAGGCCGGGCTCGACAGTCTCACGCTGTCCTTCGCCGCGCGCTACGCGCCGTCAATCAAGGTCAACGGCATCGCGCCAGCCCTGCTATTGTTCAATCCCGACGACGACGCGGCGTACCGCGCCAAGGCGCTGGCCAAGTCCGCGCTGGGCATCGAACCCGGCAGCGAAGTGATTTATCAGAGCCTGCGTTATCTGCTCGACAACCCGTATGTCACCGGCACGACCCTGACCGTCAACGGCGGGCGGCACATCAAGTAATACGCCCCCGCGAGGATGCTCCATGACCCGTTCCCTGCCCGAGAATTACCGCGAGATCCTGATCGGTCTCGGTGAAAACCCCGACCGCGAAGGACTGCTCGACACGCCGGTGCGGGCGGCGAAGGCCATGCAGTATCTGTGTCACGGCTACGAACAGAGCGTCGACGAGATCGTCAATGGCGCGCTGTTTGCCTCCGACACCGACGAGATGATCATCGTCGCCGACATCGAGCTGTACTCGTTGTGCGAACATCACCTGCTGCCCTTCATCGGCAAGGCCCATGTGGCTTATATTCCGACGGGCAAGGTGCTGGGGTTGTCAAAGATCGCACGACTGGTGGACATGTTCGCCCGCCGCCTGCAGATCCAGGAAAACCTTACCCGCCAGATCGCCGAGGCGGTCCAGCAAGTCACCGATGCCGCCGGTGTCGCGGTGGTCATCGAAGCCCGACACATGTGCATGATGATGCGCGGTGTCGAGAAACAGAATTCGACCATGAACACCTCGGTCATGCTCGGCGCCTTCCGCGAGTCGAGCAACACCCGCCAGGAGTTCCTGCAATTGATTGGACGGAGCAAGTAAATGCCACAACTTCAACCGGGAATGGCGCGCATCCGGGTCAAGGATCTGCGCCTGCGCACCTTTATCGGGATCAACGAGGACGAAATCCTCAACAAGCAGGATGTGCTGATCAACCTGACCATCCTGTACGCCGCGCAGGAAGCGGTGCGTGACAACGACATCGACCACGCGCTGAACTACCGCACCATCACCAAGGCGATCATCGCCCATGTGGAAGGCAACCGTTTTGCGCTGCTCGAACGCCTGACCCAGGAGTTGCTGGATCTGGTGATGGCCAACGAATCGGTGCTGTACGCCGAAGTCGAAGTCGACAAGCCGCATGCCTTGCGTTTTGCCGAGTCGGTGTCGATCACCCTCGCCGCCAGCCGCTGAACGTGTCTGGCGCTCCGGGCGTCAGACTTTTATCATCCGCGCCACGATTTGACTGCACAGAGCCCATCATGACCGAGCAACAACGCCTCGAACTCGAAGCCGCCGCCTTCCGCCGGCTGGTCGCCCACCTGGACAGCCGCAAGGACGTGCAGAACATCGACCTGATGAACCTCGCCGGGTTCTGCCGCAACTGCCTGTCCAAGTGGTACAAGGCCGAGGCCGACGAGCGCCAGATCGAGGTCAGCCTCGACGATGCCCGTGAAGTGGTTTACGGCATGCCGTACGCCGACTGGAAAGCCCAATATCAGCAAGAAGCCAGCGCCGAACAACAAGCGGCGTTCGCCAAAGGAAAACCCAATGAGTGATCTGAACACCCTGCGCGCCAGCCTCAAGAGCGGCGAACACGTTTTTGCCGACACCCTGTCCTTCATCGCCGCCGGTTACGACTACCAGCCTCAGGCGTTCAACAACGGCGGCGTGGAAAACGCGGCCGGGCAGAACGAAGGTTCGTGCAAGACCCTGGGTCTGGCGCTGCTGGAAGGCTTGAGCGATGAAGAAGCGCTGCTGGCGTTCGGCGAACACTACCGCTCGGTCGTGGCAACCCCTGAAGGCAGCGATCACGGCAATATCCGTGCGCTGATCCAACACGGTCTGGCAGGCGTGAAATTCGAAGCGCAACCGCTGACCCGCCGCTGATTCTTCACGTCAGATCGTTCCCACGCTCCGCGTGGGAATGCAGCCGGGGACGCTCCGCGTCCCAAGGACGCAGAGCGTCCAGATGAGGCATTCCCACGCAGAGCGTGGGAACGATCACCGTCGTGGTGGCTGTGAATAACGGGCATGAAAAAACCGGCCAATTGGCCGGTTTTTTTGTACCTGCAATCTTAGAACGAAACGTTCTGCAGATCGTCCAGGTAACGCTCGGTGTCCAGTGCCGCCATACAACCGGCGCCGGCCGAGGTGATAGCCTGACGGTAAACGTGGTCGGCCACGTCGCCGGCGGCGAAGATGCCTTCGACGCTGGTCGCGGTGGCGTTGCCTTCACGGCCGCCCTGAACCACGAGGTAGCCGTCCTTCAGCTCCAGCTGACCTTCGAACAGCGAGGTGTTCGGGGTGTGGCCGATCGCGATGAACACGCCGTCGACCTTGATTTCGTCGAAGCTGCCATCGTTGTTCTTCAGACGCGCACCGGTCACGCCCATGTTGTCGCCCAGCACTTCGTCCAGGGTCGCGTTCAGTTTCAGTTCGATCTTGCCTTCGGCCACACGGGCGTTGAGCTTGTCGATCAGGATCTTCTCGGCGCGGAAGGTTTCGCGACGGTGGATCAGGGTGACCTTGCTGGCGATGTTGGCCAGGTACAGCGCTTCTTCGACAGCGGTGTTGCCGCCACCGACCACAGCCACCGGCTTGTTGCGATAGAAGAAACCGTCGCAGGTCGCGCAGGCCGAAACGCCTTTGCCCATGAACGCTTCTTCCGACGGCAGGCCCAGGTAACGAGCGCTGGCGCCGGTGGCGATGATCAGCGCGTCGCAGGTGTAGGTGCCGCTGTCGCCGGTCAGGCTGTATGGCTTGGAAGCGAAGTCCACAGCGTTGATGTGATCGAACACGATCTCGGTTTCAAAACGCTCGGCGTGCTCGCGCATGCGCTCCATCAGCACCGGGCCGGTCAGACCGTGGACGTCGCCCGGCCAGTTGTCGACTTCGGTGGTGGTGGTCAGTTGACCGCCGGCCTGCATGCCGGTGATCAGCAGCGGCTTGAGGTTGGCACGGGCAGCGTAGACGGCAGCGCTGTAACCGGCAGGGCCGGAACCGAGGATGATCACTCGCGAATGACGGACTTCAGACATGAACCTGCTCCTGTTGACCGGCCAAGACACCTGGCCGGACGCCGGACTGCCGGCGGGAATAAAAAAGGACTGTGGATAACCTTGGGGAAGGCGTGAGCTCGACAGTCCTGTAAAAAGTTGGGTGCAGCGTATCGAGGGGGGCAAGATTAAGGAAATACGGTTTAACAATCCAGCTCATAGGTGGTCTCTATGCCGACACACTGACGAGATGGACGTCTTTGTTACAGTGAATGTCGATCCCGCTGCCGCGCTTTCACAGGTTCTGCAAAGTCGGTAAGGTCGGCGCGTTTTCCCTTGCTCGGAGCACCTTATGCCCGCCCCTGTTCTGTCCGGCCCGCAATACCTGCGCGAAGGCCTCAAATTGGTCTTGAGCCCTGGCCTGCGCCTGTTCGTGCTGCTGCCGCTGGCCATCAACCTGGTGCTGTTCGTCGGATTGATCTATCTGGCCGGCCACCAGTTCAGCCTGTGGGTCGACACGCTGATGCCGTCGCTGCCCGAATGGCTGAGTTTTCTCAGCTACGTCCTGTGGCCGCTGTTCGTGGTGCTGGTGGCGTTGATGGTGTTCTTCACCTTCACCATGCTGGCCAACGTGATCGCCGCGCCGTTCAACGGTTTCCTCGCGGAAAAGGTTGAAGTGGTGGTGCGCGGCACCGACGACTTTCCGGCCTTCAGCTGGGGCGAACTGATCGCCATGATCCCGCGCACCCTGGCCCGGGAAATGCGCAAGCTCGGTTATTTCCTGCCCCGGGCGATCGGCCTGTTCATTCTCTCGTTCATCCCGGTGGTGAACATCGTCGCCGCGCCGCTGTGGCTGCTGTTCGGGGTGTGGATGATGGCGATCCAGTACATCGACTACCCGGCGGACAACCACAAGCTGGGCTGGAACGAGATGCTCGCCTGGCTGCGCCAGAAGCGCTGGCAGAGCATGAGCTTTGGCGGGATCGTTTATCTGGTGTTGCTGATTCCGGTGGTCAACATCCTGATGATGCCGGCCGCCGTGGCTGGCGCGACGCTGTTCTGGGTGCGTGAGCGCGGGGCCGAGAATCTGGTGACCCAACACTGAGGCCGCGTCACAAATCCATCATCCGAACGTCACAACCACGACATGGCCTCAGCCGACACTGAGGTCATGACGACAGCTCTACATATCACTCTCATCAGCGAAACCTTCCCACCGGAAATCAACGGCGTGGCCAACACCCTTGGCCGCTTGTGCGACGGTTTGCGCGCACGCGGGCATCGGGTTGAACTGGTGCGACCGCGTCAGGCTGACGATCCGCAGCGCACTGAAGACGACTCGCTGCTGTTGTGCCGGGGTTGGCCGTTGCCAGGTTATCCGGGGTTGCAATGGGGTCAGTCGTCGATGCACAAGTTGCTTCGGCGCTGGACGCGCCAGCGCCCGGACGTACTCTATATCGCCACCGAAGGGCCGCTCGGGCTGTCGGCTTTGCGCGCGGCACGGCGTCTGGGGATTGCCGTGGTCAGCGGCTTTCATACCAATTTTCAGCAATACACCCACCAGTACGGACTGGGTTTGCTGACGCGTTTGCTCACCCACTATCTGCGCTGGTTTCACAATCGTTCGGCCCTGACCCTGGTGCCGAGCGTCAGCCAACGCCTGGAGCTGGAGCGTCGGCACTTCGAACGCCTGGCGCTGCTGTCGCGGGGTGTCGACAGTCAGTTGTTCCACCCGGCCAAACGCCTGAACGCCTTGCGTGAGCAATGGGGTCTCGGCGAGCAGGACATTGCAGTCATTCACGTAGGACGCCTGGCGCCGGAGAAGAACCTCGGCCTGCTCAAGCGCAGTTTCGAGAAGCTCGCCGGCACTTATCCACAGCGCAACCTGAAGTTGATCGTGGTCGGCGACGGGCCGCAACGAATGGCACTGGAAAAGGAACTGCCCGAGGCGATTTTCTGCGGCTCGCAACGCGGCGAAGCACTGGCGGCGCACTATGCGTCGGGGGATGTGTTTCTGTTTCCGAGTCTGACCGAAACCTTCGGCAACGTCGTGCTCGAAGCGCTGGCCTCAGGCCTTGGGGTGGTGGCTTACGACCAGGCCGCTGCGGCCCAGCATATTCGCCATGGGTACAACGGCGTGCTGGCGATGCCCGGGGATGAAGAGGCGTTCTGCGAGGCAGCGGCATGGCTGCTGGAAGAAGACGAAAGGTTGCGCTGCGTACGCCTGAACGCACGCCAACACGCCAGCCGCCAGGGTTGGGCGGCTATCGTCGAACAGTTTGAAAATCATTTGCTGGGGGCTTGCCGCGACCTGCGCGACAAGCCACCCACGGCGATCAAACCAGCGTCATCAACGCCTCACGGCTGAAGGGCAGAATGTCCTGCTCGCGGCCTTCGCGCACTTTCTGCGCCCAGTCCGGATCGACCAGCAGCGCACGCCCCACCGCCACCAGATCGAACTCGTCGTTGTTCAGACGCTCCAGCAGTTTTTCCAGACTGGCCGGTTGCGCGACCTTGTCGGTGTTGACCATGAACTGCAGGAACTCGCCGTCGAGGCCGACACTACCAACGGTAATGGTCGGTTTGCCGGTCAGCTTGCGCGTCCAGCCGGCCAGGTTCAGGTCGGAACCGTCGAATTCCGGCTCCCAGAAACGGCGCGTCGAGCAGTGGAAAATGTCCACGCCAGCGTCGGACAACGGCTTGAGAAATTCGCCCAGCGCTTCGGCGGTTTGCACCAGACGCGCGGTGTAGTCCTGCTGTTTCCACTGCGAGAAGCGGAAGATGATCGGGAAGCCTTCGCCCACCGCCGCACGCACAGCCTGAATCAGCTCGATGGCGAAACGCGAACGGTTGGCCAGGCTGCCACCGTATTCGTCGGTGCGCTGGTTGCTGCCTTCCCAGAAGAACTGGTCGATCAGGTAACCGTGAGCGCCATGGATTTCCACGCCGTCCATGCCGATGCTCTGGGCATCTTTGGCGGCTTGGGCAAACGCCGCGATGACGTCCTGGATGTCCTGTTTGGTCATGCCGTGCACCACGACCTGACCGTCCTTGAGTTTTTCCGACGGGCCGTAACCCGGCACGCTCGCGTCCGGCTCGGTGCCCAGACGGCGCACGTTGCCGACGTGCCACAGTTGCGGAACGATCTTGCCGCCTTCTGCGTGCACCGCGTCCACGACTTTCTTCCAGCCGGCCAACGCCGCTTCACCGTAGAAGTGCGGCACGTTCGGGTAACCATTGGAAGCCTGGTGGCCAACGGTGGTGCCTTCAGTGATGATCAGGCCGACACCGGCCGCCGCGCGACGACGGTAGTACTCGATCACTTTGGAGTTGGGTACGCCGCCCGGGGAAAACGAACGGGTCATCGGCGCCATGACCACGCGGGTCGGCAGTTCGAGGGCACCGAGCTGGAACGGTTTGAACAGGGCTTGCACGGGCATGGGAGGCTCCACGAAAAATTGATCGACGGGCATGGGATTCATATGACGGCGATAATATGCAGAGTTCCAACCGTGTGATAGCACTATTGATCTGAATGATTAAGGGTCAAAAGGCAGGCGAAAAAAATCGCAGCTCGAAGGCTGCGATTTTTGTGTTTCAGCTCAGGGCTTTTTCAATCGCCGTAATCACCGAAGGATCATCCGGCGCCGTGCGCGGCGAGAATCGGGCCAGTACCCGACCGTCCTTGCCGAGCAGGAATTTCTCGAAATTCCAGGTGATGTCACCGGGAAACTCCGCGCCCTCGCCCGCCAGCAGACGGTAGAGCTGATGACGGTCGTGACCGTTGACTTCGAGCTTTTTCGACAACGGAAAACTCACGCCATAGTTGAGGCTGCAGAATTCCTGGATCTCCTGCTCACTGCCCGGTTCCTGACCGGCAAACTGGTTGCACGGCAGGCCCAGCACACTGAAGCCTTTGCCTTTGTATTGCTGATAAAGGTTTTCCAGCGCCGCGTACTGTGGGGTCAAGCCGCATTTGGAGGCGACGTTGACCACCAGCACGACTTGGCCCTTGAAGGGTGCCAGCGGTAGCTCCTGACCATCCAGGGCTGTCAACTTAAGGTCGTGAAAAGCACTCATGACGAACTCCAGATTCCCGTTTTCTACTCGAAACAGCCACTTGGCGAGGCCACCAAGGACAGCCGCGGACTAAAAAGGCGCCCTCGGGCGCCTCTCCAGTACTCGAAGCTTAGCGCAGAAAATCAGTGGTGATGGCCACCTTCGCCATGGACGTGACCATGAGCGATTTCTTCCTGGCTGGCGTCACGGATGGCAACGACCTTCACTTTGAAGTTCAGGCGCTGACCGGCCAGCGGGTGGTTGCCGTCGACAGTGACGTCGTCGCCGTCCAGGTCACGGATGGTGACGATCTGCATCTGGCCATCCGGCGCCGAAGCGTGGAACTGCATGCCGACTTCCAGCTCGTCAACGCCTTCGAACATGCTGCGGCTCAGGGTGCTGACCAGTTCAGCGGCGTATTCGCCGTAGGCATCTTCCGGCTCGACGGAAACGTCCAGCTCGTTGCCGACTTCTTTACCTTCCAGGGCTTTTTCCAGGCCCGGGATGATGTTGCCTGCGCCATGCAGGTAGACCAGCGGAGCGCCGCCGGCGGAGCTGTCGATGACCTCACCAGCGTCGTTGGTCAGGGTATAGTCGATGGAGACAGCCTTATTGGCGGCGATCAGCATGGGGCGAGACCTTTTGCATAAGAATGAAGAACGGACAAGTCTAAACAAGGATTTGCCCGAAAGCGAACAGAACCCGGACAGACGGGATCGATTGGCGCCCGTGACCGTCACCGGATTCCATCAGGACGAGGACGGCCACTGGGTCGCCGAGCTGTCCTGCGGCCACACCCAGCACCTGCGCCACCTCCCGCCCTGGCAGTCCCGGGCCTGGGTCCTGGACGCTGCGCAACGTATTGAAAAAATAGGCCAACCCTTTGCTTGCGGTTGGTGCGCTCAAGGCTCGGTTAGCGATAACCTTGACGACTGAAATTCGGCAGATCGGCACACAGAGACGATCGCCATTGCCATGCACCCTTAGAGAATCCGCATGCAAACTTTTTTTATCGCGCCCACCGACTTTGGTGTGGGTCTGACCTCCATCAGCCTCGGGCTGGTGCGTACGCTGGAGCGGGCCGGGCTGAAAGTCGGCTTCTTCAAACCGATTGCCCAGCCGCATCCGGGCGACACCGGCCCTGAGCGTTCAACCGAACTGGTGGCCCGCACCCACGGCCTGAAACCGCCGCAACCCTTGGGCCTGGCCCACGTCGAGCGGATGCTCGGCGATGGTCAGCTCGACGAGTTGCTCGAAGAAATCATCACCCTCTACCAGCAGGCCGCCATCGGCAAAGACGTGCTGGTCGTCGAAGGCATGGTGCCGACCCGCAGCGCCAGCTACGCCGCGCGGGTCAATCTGCACCTGGCCAAGAGCCTGGATGCCGAGGTGATTCTGGTCTCGGCCCCGGAAAACGAAGTGCTGACCGAACTGTCCGGCCGCGTCGAGTTGCAGGCGCAACTGTTCGGCGGACCGAAAGACCCGAAAGTCCTCGGCGTGATCCTCAACAAGGTCAAGACCGACGAAAGCATGGACGCCTTCGCCGCGCGCCTGAAAGAGCATTCGCCGTTGCTGCGCACCGGTGATTTCCGCCTGCTCGGCTGCATTCCGTTCCAGCCCGAACTCAACGCCCCGCGCACCCGCGACGTCGCCGACCTGATGGGCGCCCAGGTGCTCAACGCCGGCGACTACGAAACCCGGCGCATGACCAAGACCATCATTTGCGCGCGCACCATGCGCAACACCGTGGACCTGCTCAAGCCCGGCGTGCTGGTGGTGACCCCCGGCGATCGCGACGACATCATCCTCGCCGTCAGCCTCGCGGCCATCAACGGCGTACCGCTGGCCGGCCTGCTGCTGACCAGCGACACGCTGCCCGATCCGCGCATCATGGACCTGTGCCGTGGCGCCTTGCAGGCTGGCTTGCCGGTGCTGTCGGTGAGCACCGGCTCCTACGACACCGCCAACCTGCTCAACGGCCTGAACAAGGAAATTCCCGTCGACGACCGCGAGCGCGCGGAGATCATCACCGATTTCGTCGCCAGTCATCTGGATGCCAACTGGCTGCACCAGCGCTGCGGCACGCCACGGGAAATGCGCCTGTCGCCGGCGGTGTTCCGTTATCAATTGATTCAACGCGCCCAGGCCGCCAACAAACGCATCGTCCTGCCCGAAGGCAGCGAGCCGTTCACCGTGCAAGCGGCGGCGATCTGTCAGGAGCGCGGGATTGCCCGTTGCGTGTTGCTGGCCAAACCGGCAGACGTCGAAGCCGTCGCCCGTGCCCAGGGCATCGTCCTGCCGCCGGGGCTGGAAATCCTCGATCCGGATCTGATCCGCGAACGCTACGTCGAACCGATGGTCGCCCTGCGCAAGAGCAAAAGCCTCAACGCGCCGATGGCCGAGCAGCAACTGGAAGACACTGTGGTGATCGGCACCATGATGCTGGCGCTGGATGAAGTCGACGGTCTGGTCTCCGGCATCATCAACACCACCGCCAACACCATCCGCCCTGCGCTTCAGCTGATCAAGACGGCGCCGGGCTGCACGCTGGTGTCGTCGGTGTTCTTCATGCTGTTTCCCGAGGAAGTACTGGTCTACGGCGACTGCGTGATGAACCCGCACCCGAGCGCCAGCGAACTGGCGGAGATCGCCCTGCAAAGCGCCGACTCGGCCGCCGCATTCGGCATCACCCCACGCGTGGCGATGATCAGCTACTCCAGCGGCGAATCGGCCACCGGCGAGGAAGTCGAAAAAGTCCGCGAAGCCACCCTGCTCGCCCACGAACAACAGCACTCGCTACTGATCGACGGCCCGTTGCAATACGACGCCGCCGCCAACGAAACCGTCGCCCGGCAACTGGCGCCGAACAGCCAGGTGGCCGGTCGCGCCACGGTGTTCGTATTCCCCGACCTCAACACCGGCAACACCACCCACAAAGCCGTGCAGCGCAGCGCCGATTGCGTCAGCCTCGGCCCGATGCTGCAAGGCCTGCGCAAACCGGTGAACGATCTGCCGCGCGGCGCGCAGGTCGACGACATCGTCTACACCATCGCCCTGACCGCGATTCAGGCTGCCAACCGACCTCTGGATATCTGACCCGATGCTGGCTTTCCTCCCTGCCACCCTGCGCGGCGTGATCGCCGCGCTGCTGCTGGCGCTGAACACGATCCTGCTGTGCTCGTTCCTGTTTCTTGTGGCGCTGATTAAAGTGCTGCCGTTCGACCTCGCACGCCGCGCCTCGCGCTGGCTGATGAGCCACACCCACGAAGCCTGGATCAGCAACAACAAAGGCTGGATGAACCTGGTCCGCCGCACCCGCTGGCACCTCAGCGGCCTGCAAGGCCTGGACTATCAACACTCGTACCTGATCACCAGCAACCACCAGAGCTGGGTCGACATTCTGGTACTGCAATACGTACTCAACCGACGCATTCAGCCGCTGAAGTTCTTCCTCAAACAGGAACTGATCTGGGTGCCAGTCATCGGCCTGGCGTGGTGGACCCTGGGCTTCCCGTTCATGAAACGCTATTCAAAAGCCTATCTGGAAAAACACCCGGAAAAGAAAGGCAAAGACCTCGAAACCACCCGCAAGACCTGCGCGAAATTCCGCGACAACCCGGTAGGCATCTTCAACTTCGTCGAAGGCACACGCTTCACCGAAGGCAAACACGCGCAGCAGCAATCACCGTTCAAATACCTGCTCAAGCCCAAGGCCGGCGGCATTGCCTTCGTACTGGATGCGATGGGCGAACAGCTGGAATCGATCGTCAACGTCACCATCCACTACCCCGGCGGACGCCCTGGCTTCTGGGACCTGCTGTGCGGCAACGTCCGAGACGTAGTAGTGCACTTCGAAGAACTGAAAATCCCGCCGCAGTTCATCGGCAAAAACTACGACCAGAACGGCGAATACCGCCTGCAATTCCAGGGCTGGATCAACCAGCTGTGGCAAGACAAGGATGCGCTGCTCGAGCAGATGCACCGCGAATATCCCAACCGACGCTGATCTTCCGTGTGGGAGCGCCTGACGGTGGTTGGCTGTCAGGTGCTCCCCCGGAAGAGCAAAGCCCCCCTTCCCGCACCTGCTCTTCACCACTCAACACAATGAGCGTTAGCTCGAGTACCGCTCTTGACGTGCCGGCCCCTTCGGCCGGCTGAGTGGAGGGATTTATCCGGGGGTGGGAGCGCAGCGACCGTGCGGCGAAGCCGCATGCATCGAGAGGAGGTGCAGCGAAGCAAACCGTAGGCGATGCCCCCGGATGAATCCCGGAACGAAGGAACACCGAGCCAAAGCGAGGTGCCGAACGCCGGGGCCCAGCCTTTTGGTTACTTTTTGGCGTTTGAAAAAGTGACCCGCTGTAAGAGCGGAACCGCCAGCAGCAACACCCGCAGAAACGGATATTCACCCCAAACAACTCAAAAAAAAACCGCCGATAATCACTCATCGGCGGGCTTTTTCATTCGCAGCTAACGCTTAAATCGCGCCACGCTTACGCAACAGATCCAACACCTGCTTCACACTTTCATCCAGCGACAACGACTGGGTATCAATCACCAGATCAGCATCCAGCGGCACGTCATACGGGAACGACTCACCCGGAATGTTATCGCCACCCGCAGCATACAACCCTTGCGGATCACGCTCGGCGCAAACAGTCGGCGAAGCCTGAACATAAACCGTCAGCAAACGCTCCTTGCCAATCAGATCCTTCGCCTGCTCACGACCTTCAGCACTCGGCGCCACAAACGCCGCAAGCGTCAGCAGACCCGCCTCGTTGAACTGACGCGCCACATGCGCGGCACGACGCCAGTTCTCGGTGCGACCCGCGCGATCCTGCGGCAGCCCCTTGTTGAGGTCATGACGCAAATTCTGACCATCCAGCACAAACACCGCACGCCCCAGATCGAACAGCTTGCGCTCGACTGCATACGCCAAGGTGCTCTTGCCCGCGCCGGACAGGCCGCTGAACAGCACGGTAGCCGGTTGCTGACCGAAACGCTGAGCGCGCTCTTCGGTCGCTACATGGGCCAGTTTGCCGTGATGCGTAGCCGTACCGTGGGTCACCGGCTGAGCGACGATCATGCCGGCGCCGACGGTGCCGTTGGTCAAACGGTCAATGACGATGAACGCGCCAGTGGTGCGGTTGCTGTCGTAACCGTCGAGGGCGATCGGCGCGTCGAGCGCGATCTTCACCTTGCCGATTTCGTTGAGCTGCAACGCGCTCGCCGGGCCTTCTTCGAGGGTGTTGACGTCGACCTTGTTGACGATGCTGGCAATCGAGCCCGGCACGTAACTGGTGGCGCGCTTGATGTCGTATTTCTTGCCCGGCAGCATCGGCTCTTCAGCCATCCACACCAGCATCGCTTCGAAGCTGTCGGTCACTGGCGGAACGTTGTCGGCATGGACCAGCAGGTCGCCACGGGAGATGTCGATTTCGTCTTCCATGGTCAGCGTTACCGCCTGACCCGGGCCTGCGTGTTCCAGCTCACCTTCGAAAGTGACGATGGATTTCACGCGGCTGCTCTTGCCCGACGGCAGGACCACGACTTCGTCGCCCTTCTTGACGATGCCGCTGGCCAGGGTGCCGGCGAAACCGCGGAAATTCAGGTTCGGACGGTTGACGTACTGCACCGGGAAACGCAGATCGGTGAAGTTGCGATCGCCCGCCACTTCCACGGTCTCGAGAATTTCCATCAGCGACTGGCCGGTGTACCACGGCGAGCGCTCGGACTTGTTCACCACGTTGTCGCCCTTCAGAGCGGACATCGGCACGAAGTGCATGCTCGTCGGCTTCATCTTCAAGCCTTCGGCGAACTTCAGGTAGTCGGCCTTGATCGACTCGAACACGCCCTGATCGAAGCCTTTGAGGTCCATCTTGTTGATGGCGACAACGATGTGCTTGATGCCCAGCAGGGATGCGATAAAGCTGTGGCGGCGGGTCTGGGTCTGCACGCCGTAACGGGCGTCGACCAGGATGATCGCCAGGTCACAGGTGGACGCACCGGTGGCCATGTTGCGGGTGTACTGCTCATGGCCGGGGGTGTCGGCGATGATGAATTTGCGCTTGGCGGTGGAGAAATAGCGGTAGGCGACATCGATGGTGATGCCCTGCTCGCGCTCGGCCTGCAGGCCGTCGACCAGCAATGCCAGGTCGATGTCGTCACCGGTGGTGCCGACTTTCTTCGAATCGCGGGTGATGGCTTCGAGGTGATCTTCGTAGATCATCTTTGAGTCGTGCAGCAGGCGCCCGATCAGGGTGCTCTTGCCGTCATCGACGTTACCGCAGGTCAAAAAGCGCAGCAGCTCTTTACGTTCGTGCTGGCCCAGGTAGGCGAGGATGTCCTCGCTGATCAAATCAGATGCGTGCGACATGACAACCCCTTAGAAATAACCCTGACGTTTCTTGTCTTCCATCGAGCCTGCGCCATCGTGGTCGATGACCCGGCCCTGGCGCTCGGAAGTTCGCGTCAGGAGCATTTCCTGAATGATGTCCGTCAGGCTTTCGGCCTCGGACTCCACCGCGCCCGTCAACGGGTAGCAGCCAAGGGTACGGAAACGCACTTTCTTTTTGACGATGCGCGCCTTGTCCTCGTCGGACAGGTGCTCGAGGATGCGCTCGTCGTCGATCATGATCAGCGTGCCGTTCTTCTCGATCACTTCGCGTTCAGCCGCGAAGTACAGCGGTACGATCGGGATGCCTTCGAGGTAGATGTACTGCCAGATGTCCAGCTCGGTCCAGTTCGACAACGGGAACACACGAATGGATTCGCCCTTGTTGACCTTGCCGTTGTAGACGTTCCACAGCTCCGGACGCTGGTTCTTCGGGTCCCAGCGGTGTTTGCTGTCACGGAACGAGTAGACGCGCTCCTTGGCGCGGGACTTCTCTTCATCGCGACGGGCACCGCCGAAAGCGGCGTCGAAACCATGCTTGTCGAGCGCCTGCTTCAGGCCCTCGGTTTTCATGATGTCGGTGTGCTTGGCGCTGCCGTGGGTGAACGGGTTGATGCCCTGCGCAACGCCATCCGGGTTGACGTGGGTGATCAGGTCCAGGCCCAGTTCTTCGACCATCTTGTCGCGGAACTTGTACATCTCCTGGAATTTCCAGCGGGTGTCGACGTGCATCACCGGAAACGGCAGTTTGCCCGGGAAGAACGCCTTGCGTGCCAGATGCAGCATCACGGCGGAGTCTTTACCGATGGAGTACAGCATCACCGGGTTGTCGAACTCGGCGGCCACCTCGCGGATGATGTGGATGCTTTCCGCCTCCAGCTGTTTCAGATGCGTCAGTTTGTCGACCATGGCTACTCACGAAAGCTTTCTTATGAACGGCCAGCGGGCCGTGTTCGAGCGAGGAATCCTAGCACAGCGACCTCTTCTAATCAGGACGCCAACTAGATCGAAAGGGTATATGAATATGCCCGCCCGTTCGGGTGCTTTCAGGCAAAAGTCAGATCGGATTCGGGCAGTCGATGAAGATGTGCTCAAGGGCAAAACGCTTCGCCAGATAGTCGCCCAGCGCCTGTACGCCATAGCGTTCGGTGGCGTGGTGGCCGGCGGCGATGAAGCTGATGTCGTTTTCACGGGCGCTGTGGAACGTCTGCTCGGAGGCTTCGCCGCTGAGGAACAGATCGACGCCGGCGGCGATGGCGTTGTCGATGTAACCCTGACCGCCACCGGTGCACCAGCCGACCCGGCGGATCATCGCGCTGCCTTCGACCAGCAGTGGCTCGCGGCCCATGACTTCCTGCACTTTGCGGGCGAAGTCACGCGGGGTCATCGGCTCGCTCAGCGAACCGACCAGACCGACAATCTTAAGATTGTCCGGATCCAGCGGCCCTTCGACGGTGATTTCCAGCTGACGGGCCAGTTGCACGTTGTTGCCGACGTCCGGGTGCAGATCCAGCGGCAGGTGATAACCGAGCAGACTGATATCGTGCTTGAGCAGCGTCTTCAGACGGCGCTGCTTCATGCCGGTGATGCACGGGTTCTCGCCCTTCCAGAAATAACCGTGATGCACCAGCACCAGATCGGCTTCGGCCTCGACAGCGGCATCGAGCAGCGCCTGGCTGGCGGTGACGCCGCTGACGATGCGCATCACCTGCGGACGGCCTTCGACCTGCAGGCCGTTGGGGCAATAATCGGCAATTTTCGCACTGCCGAGGTAACGGTCGGCTTCTTCGACCAGGGTGCTCAGGGCGACGGCCATGAAAGACTCCTAAATATCCCGTTCAGAGGCACGCGCGGCCTCGTATAATGCGCGACATTATGGGCGGTCTGACCCCGCCTGCAACTTTTCCAGGACGTGCTTAATGCTCAAGGCGCTGCGTTTTTTCGGCTGGCCGCTGTTGGCCGGCGTGCTTATCGCTCTGTTGATTATTCAGCGTTACCCGCAGTGGGTCGGGCTTCCGAGCCTCGACGTCAACCTGCAACAGGCCCCGCAGACCACCAGCGTGCAGCAGGGGCCGGTGTCCTATGCCGACGCGGTGAGCATCGCCGCGCCGTCGGTGGTGAACCTCTACACCACCAAAGTCATCAATAAACCAAGCCATCCGCTGTTCGAAGACCCGCAGTTCCGCCGCTTCTTCGGTGACAACTCGCCGAAGCAGAAGCGCATGGAATCGAGCCTCGGCTCCGGCGTGATCATGAGCCCGGAAGGCTACATCCTGACCAACAACCACGTCACCAGCGGCGCCGACCAGATCGTCGTGGCGCTCAAGGACGGTCGCGAAACCCTGGCCCGAGTGATCGGCAGCGACCCGGAAACCGACCTCGCAGTCCTGAAGATCGACCTGAAAACCCTGCCTTCGATCACCGTCGGCCGTTCCGACAACATCCGCATCGGCGACGTCGCACTGGCCATCGGCAACCCGTTCGGCGTCGGCCAGACCGTGACCATGGGCATCATCAGCGCCACCGGCCGCAACCAACTGGGGCTGAACAACTACGAAGACTTCATCCAGACCGACGCGGCGATCAACCCGGGCAACTCCGGCGGTGCGCTGGTCGACGCCAACGGCAACCTCACCGGCATCAACACCGCGATTTTCTCCAAGTCCGGCGGCTCGCAAGGCATCGGCTTCGCGATTCCGGTGAAACTGGCTATGGAAGTGATGAAGTCGATCATCGAGCACGGTCAGGTCATTCGCGGCTGGCTGGGCATTGAAGTGCAACCGCTGACTCAGGAACTGGCCGAATCGTTTGGCCTGTCCGGACGTCCGGGAATCGTGGTGGCGGGGATTTTCCGCGACGGCCCGGCCCAGAAGGCCGGCCTGCAACTGGGTGACGTGATCCTGAGCATTGACGGCGAACCGGCCGGTGATGGCCGCAAATCGATGAACCAGGTGGCGCGGATCAAGCCGACCGACAAGGTCACGATTCAGGTGATGCGCAATGGCAAGGAGTTGAAGCTGACCGCTGAAATCGGCTTGCGTCCGCCGCCAGCGCCGGTGAAGGAAAAAGAAGAGTAAGCCTTTGTTCGCGTCATTGGCGCGAATAACAGACATTCTCAACAGGCATGTTATATTGTTTCAATTAACACATTGGAACAACATAACATGTCGTCTCGAAAAAAGGCCTCCCTCCTCGGCCTGACCCTTGGCCTGCTTGGCGATCCCGCGTTTGCCGATGAACCGCAAACGCTCGAACTCGACGCCATCAGCGTCACCTCCGATTACGAATCCCCTACCGGTCCGGTCAAAGGCTACCGCGCTACCCGCTCGTCCAGCGCCACCAAAACCGACACCGCAATCCGCGATATTCCGCAGGCCATCAGCGTGGTGCCCGCCAGCGTACTCAAGGATCTGGGCAGCACCAGCGTCGAACGCGCGCTGGATTTCGCCGGTGGCGTTTCAAAACAAAACAACTTCGGCGGCCTGACGCTTTACGAATACAGCGTGCGCGGCTTCACCACCTCCGAGTTTTACCAGGACGGCTTCAGCGCCAACCGTGGTTACCCGAGCACACCCGACGCCGCCAACATCGAGCGCATCGAAGTGCTCAAAGGACCGGCCGCCAGCCTGTACGGCCGAGGCGATCCGGGTGGCACGGTGAACATCGTCACCAAGAAACCGCAGCCCGAAGCTTTCACTACCCTGCAAACCAGTGCCGGCAGTTGGGATCGTTATCGCACCGCGCTGGACGTCAACACGCCGCTGGATGATCAGGGTGATGTGCTGTCGCGAATCAACCTCGCGGTCGAGGACAACAACAGCTTTCGCGATCACGTCGACAGCAAACGCGTCTTCGTCGCCCCCTCTTTCAGTTGGCAGTTGAACCCGGACACCAGCCTGCTGGTGGAGAGCGAATTCGTGCGTCATAGCTCGACTTTCGACCGCGGCATCGTTGCGCCAAACAATAAATGGAGCGGCGTCTCGCGCTCGACATTCCTGGGCGAACCGAACGACGGCAACATCGACAACCACAACAACAGACTGCAAGCCACGCTTGAGCACCACCTCAACGATGCCTGGAAACTGCGCCTGGCCAGCCATTACAAGGAAGGCAAACTGTGGGGATTCGCCTCCGAAAACCGTCCTTTGAATGCCGATGGCCACACAATCAACCGCCGCTATCGCGAGCGCGATACCAACTGGCACGACAGCATCACCCAGCTGGAACTGCGCGGCCTGTTCGACCTCGGTACCTGGCAGCACGAACTGCTGATCGGCAGCGAGTACGAGAACTTCCGCAAGAACGAGCGCGTCACCACCATCGCCGGCGGGCCTTACGCCATCGATATCTATAACCCGGTGTACGGCCAGCCCAAACCCAACGGCGCACGCTCCGGCACAGACTTTTTCGAACACGTCGAAAGCCATGCGCTGAACCTGCAGGATCAAATCGTCTTCAGCGAAAAACTGCGCGGGATGATCGGTGCGCGCTTCGAGCATTTCGACCAAAACATCGATGACCACAGCCGCAACACCACCAGCCGTCAGACTCACGACGCGCTCACCCAACGTGCCGGCCTGCTCTATCAACTGACACCGGACACCGGCCTGTTCGCCAACGCCTCGACCTCATTCAAACCGAACAACGGCCTCGATGCGGCTGGCAAATCCTTCGATCCGGAAGAAGGCGTGGGTTACGAAATCGGCATCAAGAACGAACTGTTCGATGAACGGTTAAGCAGCACCCTCGCCTTCTTCCATATCGACAAGGAAAACGTCCTCGCCCTCGACCCGGGCACCGACACCAGCCGCGCCATGGGCAAGGCCCGCAGCCGGGGTTTCGATCTGCAAGTCACCGGGCAAGTCACCGACGCCGTCAGGGTGATCGGCGCATTCGCCTGGATCGACGCCGAAGTCACCAAGGGTGATGCCGCGATTCCTGCCGGTAGCCGCATCCTCGGGGTGGCCAAACGCAGCGGCAGCCTGCTGGGTGTCTACGAGTTTCAGGACAGCCGCTTGCGCGGCTCGGATATCGGCGCGGCGTTCACCTACGTCGGTGATCGCTCAGGTGAGTCCGGCAGCGATTTCGAGCTGCCGGCCTATCACACCGTCGACCTGCTGACCCATTACAAGGCCAGCGATACCGTCACTCTCGGCCTGAACCTGAACAACCTGTTCGACGAAAAATACTACGAGCGCTCGTACAGCAACTACTGGGTCAACCCCGGCGAGCCGCGCAATTTCACGGTCAGCCTGACACTCAACCTGTAAAAGGACGTCACCATGCATTACGGCAAATCCCTGCTGCTCATCGCCGCGCTGTTCGCCACTCACGCCTCGGCCCACGGTTTGTGGACCGAACAACGACGCGGCAATATCGAAGTCGTCTACGGCCACGGTGCCGAGGACAATGCGTTCAAACCACAAAAAATCAGCGGGGCGTGGGCCTTTGACGCGAGCGGCAAGATGATTCCCGTCAGTGTGCAGCGCCTGGCGGATCACGCCCGCCTGCAACCGTTGAAACCGCCAGCGGTGTTGGCCGTGGCCCTGAACAACGGCATGTGGTCGCAAACCGCCGACAAGAAATGGATCAACGAGGGGCGCAGCAAAGTCCCGGGCGCCATAGAGTCGACCGAGACACTCAAGTACAGCCTGGCGATTTATCAGCCGGGAGCGAAGCTGCCTAAACTGGATCAGATCAAATTGCTGATTTTGCCGGAGGTCGATCCGCTGACCGTCGGGCCGGGGAAATCATTGCCGGTGCGTGTGTTGCTGGATGGCAAACCGGCCGCGGGCGTGAAGTTGATCGGTGACTACCGCAGCGCGCCGAATACCTTGAGCACTGAAACCGACAAGGACGGCCGCGCGCAGGTGCTGGTGCGTAATGAGGGATTGAATGTGATTGCGGCGCAGGTGGAAGTGCCGGTGAAGGACAGTTCAGAAGTGAGCAGCAGAGGGTTGTTCAGTTCGTTGACGTTCCTTGGCGAACCGCATCACGAATAAACCAGCGCTGATCCCTGCGGGACAAAACCCACAGGGATCAGCGTCGTTTCAGAGTTCGCCCAGACCGTCGATCAACGCCTGATTCTGCTCCGGCGTGCCGATCGAGATCCGCAGGAACTGGGCAATCCGCTCCTGCTTGAAGTGGCGCACGATCACGCCCTGTTCACGCAGTTTGGCTGCCAGCCCTGCCGCATCGTGTTGCGGATGCCGGGCGAAGATGAAGTTCGCGGCCGACGGCAGCACTTCAAAGCCCTTGGCCTGCAACTGCGCAACCACCCATTCGCGACTCTCGATCACCAGTGCGCAGGTCTTGTCGAAGTACTCGCGATCTTCGAACGCCGCCGCCGCGCCGACATTCGCCATGCGATCGATCGGGTAGGAGTTGAAGCTGTTCTTGATCCGCTCCAGCGCCTCGACCAGGTCCGGGTGGCCGACCGCCAGACCGACCCGCAGGCCCGCCAGCGAACGGGACTTGGACAGAGTCTGGGTGACCAGCAGGTTCGGATAACGGTCCACCAGGCTGATCGCGGTCTCGCCGCCGAAGTCGATGTAGGCCTCGTCGACCACCACCACCGAATCCGGGCTGGCCTTGAGGATCTGCTCGACCGCTTCCAGTGCCAGCAGGCAACCGGTCGGTGCGTTCGGGTTGGGGAAGATGATCCCGCCGTTCGGCTTGGCGTAGTCCGCCGGGTTGATCTGGAACTGCGCATCCAGCGGCACCGCATCGAAATCGATGCCGTAGAGGCCACAGTAGACCGGATAAAAGCTGTAGCTGATGTCCGGGAACAGGATCGGCTGATCGTGTTGCAGCAGGCCGTGGAAGATGTGCGCCAGCACTTCGTCCGAACCGTTGCCGAGGAACACCTGATTGCTTTGTACGCCGTAATACTTGGCGACGGCGTTCTTCAGCAGGTCACTGTTCGGATCAGGGTATAGACGCAGGTTGTCGTTGAGTTCGGTCTGCATCGCCGCCAGGGCTTTTGGCGACGGGCCGTACGGGTTTTCGTTGGTGTTGAGTTTGACCAGACGGGTCAGCTTCGGCTGCTCGCCAGGCACATACGGCACCAGATCCTTGACGAACGGGCTCCAGAATTTACTCATGTTCAGTTCCCCTTCACTTCGTCTTTGATGCGGTATTCGGCGCTGCGCGCGTGGGCGCTCAGCGATTCGCCACGGGCCAGGATCGATGCGGTCTTACCCAGATCGGAAGCACCGGCCTCGGAGCAGAAGATGATCGACGAACGTTTCTGGAAGTCATACACGCCCAGCGGCGAAGAGAAACGCGCGGTGCCGGACGTCGGCAGCACGTGGTTCGGACCTGCGCAGTAGTCGCCCAGCGCTTCGGAGGTGTGGCGGCCCATGAAGATCGCGCCGGCGTGGCGGATCTGCGGCAGCCAGGCCTGCGGGTCGGCGACCGACAGCTCAAGGTGCTCCGGGGCGATGCGGTTGGCGACTTCGATGGCCTGGGCCATGTCGCGCACGTGGATCAGTGCACCACGGCCATTAATCGAGGTTTCGATGATGGTCGCGCGATCCATGGTCGGCAGCAGTTTGTCGATGCTGGCGGCGACCTTGTCGAGGAACTCGGCGTCCGGGCTGACCAGAATCGCCTGGGCGTCTTCGTCGTGTTCGGCCTGGGAGAACAGGTCCATGGCGATCCAGTCCGGATCGGTCTGGCCGTCGCACACCACGAGGATTTCCGACGGGCCGGCGATCATGTCGATGCCGACCTGACCGAATACGTGACGTTTGGCAGTGGCGACATAGATGTTGCCCGGGCCGACGACCTTGTCCACCTGCGGCACGCTTTCGGTGCCATAGGCCAATGCGGCAACGGCTTGCGCACCACCGATGGTGAAAACGCGGTCGACGCCGGCGATGCACGCCGCCGCCAGCACCAGCTCGTTGACTTCACCGCGCGGGGTCGGCACCACCATGACCACTTCGGTCACGCCGGCGACCTTGGCCGGAATCGCGTTCATTAACACCGACGACGGGTACGACGCTTTGCCACCCGGCACGTACAGACCGGCGCGATCCAGTGGCGTGACTTTCTGGCCCAGCACCGTGCCGTCGGCTTCGGTGTAGCTCCAGGAGTCCTGCTTCTGTTTTTCGTGATAGCTGCGCACGCGAGCGGCGGCTTTTTCCAGTGCTTCGCGTTGCGGGACAGTGATGCGGGTCAGGGCCAGTTCCAGACGCTCGCGCGGCAGGATCAGGTCCGCCATCGAAGCGACTTCGAGGCCGTCGAACTTCTGGGTGAACTCGACCAGTGCCGCGTCACCGCGCTCGCGCACAGCCTTGATGATGTCCAGCACCCGCTGATTGACCGAGTCGTCAGACACACTTTCCCAGCTCAGCAGATGATCCAGATGATGCGCGAAATCCGGGTCAGCAGCGTTGAGTCGGCGAATTGCAGTCGGTGCGGTCATAGCGAGAGCCTCATAGGAATGGCAAAAACTCAGGCGCCCGAAACTACCATTCGATCCGCTTGGGCACCTGAGATTCTGGCTATGAGGCGGATAGACGGCGCAACCTGAAGGTCGCGCAGGTAAATCAGCCGCGGTGTCGAGACTCCACTGCCTTGCGCAGGGTGTCGATCAACGCCTGGATTCGGGCGTGTTGCATTTTCATCGAAGCCTTGTTGACCACCAGACGCGAGCTGATCGTGGCGATCAGCTCCTGAGGTTCCAGGCCGTTGGCGCGCAGGGTGTTGCCGGTGTCGACCACGTCGATGATCTTGTCGGCCAGGCCGATCAGTGGCGCCAGCTCCATCGAGCCATACAGCTTGATGATGTCGACCTGACGACCCTGCTCGGCGTAGTAACGCTTGGCAACGTTGACGAATTTGGTGGCGACGCGCAGGCGGCCCTTGGGCTCGACCGCGCCGACCTTGCCGGCGGTCATCAGCTTGCACTGGGCAATCTGCAGATCCAGCGGCTCGTACAGGCCCTGGCCGGTGTATTCCATCAGCACATCTTTACCGGCAACGCCGAGGTCGGCCGCGCCATGCTCGACATAGGTCGGCACGTCGGTGGCCCGCACGATCAACAGGCGAACGTCTTCCTGGGTCGTGGGGATGATCAGCTTGCGGCTCTTGTCCGGATTCTCGGTCGGCACGATGCCCGCTTCGGCGAGAAGCGGCAGGGTGTCGTCAAGGATGCGGCCCTTGGACAGTGCGATGGTCAACATGGGAAACGTCAGTCCTTATCAAAGTACTCATGTCCGGTCGCAATCGGCGCCGGACATACATCGAGGGCGTTGCCACCCCCGATCAAAACGAATTCAACGGACACTTCCCTGTGTCCAGATGCAGCGATCAGCCCGGAACGCGACGGATCTTGGCGCCCAGCATCTGCAGTTTTTCCTCAATGCACTCGTAACCACGGTCGATGTGGTAGATGCGGTCGATCAGGGTATCGCCCTGTGCCACCAGCGCCGAAATCACCAGGCTCGCCGAAGCACGCAGGTCGGTTGCCATCACTGGCGCGCCCTTGAGTGTTTCGATGCCGGTCACGATGGCGGTGTTGCCTTCGACCTGGATATGCGCGCCCATGCGGTGCAGTTCGTACACGTGCATGAAGCGGTTTTCGAAGATTGTCTCGATGACCGCGCCAGTACCTTCGGCAATGGCGTTGAGCGAAATGAACTGCGCCTGCATGTCGGTCGGGAACGCCGGGTACGGCGCAGTGCGCACGTTGACCGCTTTCGGGCGCTTGCCGTGCATGTTCAGCTCGATCCAGTCTTCACCACAGGTGATTTCTGCGCCGGCTTCACGGAGTTTTTCCAGAACGGCTTCGAGAATGGTCGGATCGGTGTCCTTGACCTTCACGCGGCCACCGGTGACCGCAGCGGCCACCAGGTAGGTACCGGTTTCGATGCGGTCAGGCATGACTTTGTAGAAAGCCGAACCCAGACGCTCGACGCCATCGATGGTGATGGTGTCGGTGCCAGCACCGGACACCTTGGCGCCCATGGCGTTGAGGAAGTTCGCCAGGTCGACCACTTCAGGTTCACGGGCGGCGTTCTGCAACACGCTGCGGCCCTTGGCCAGAGCGGCAGCCATCATGATGTTCTCGGTACCGGTCACGCTGACGGTATCGAAGAAGAAGTGCGCGCCGCGCAGGCCGCCTTCAGGCGCCTTGGCCTTGATGTAGCCGCCTTCGACGTCGATGACCGCGCCCATGGCTTCCAGGCCACGGATGTGCAGGTCGACCGGACGCGAACCGATGGCGCAACCGCCAGGCAGTGCGACTTCGGCTTCACCGAAACGCGCAACCATCGGGCCCAGCACCAGGATCGAGGCACGCATGGTTTTCACCAGTTCGTACGGAGCGATCAGGGTCTTGATGGTGCGCGGGTCGATTTCGACGCTGAGCTTCTCGTCGATCACAGGCTCGATGCCCATGCGACCGAACAGCTCGATCATGGTGGTGATGTCGTGCAGGTGCGGCAGGTTGCCAACGGTAACCGGGCCATCGCACAGCAGGGTGGCAGCCAGGATCGGCAGGGCGGAGTTCTTCGCCCCGGAGATGCGGATCTCGCCATCAAGACGAGCGCCACCGGTAATAATCAATTTATCCATAAGAATCTCGACGCCCTAGGGCTCAGGTGCGCTCGGCCCAGGCCGCGCTGCTGAAAAATTTCATAGTGACCGCGTGGATGCTGCCATCGGCGATCCAAGGGTTCAAATGGGCATAGATGCTTTGCTGACGCTTGACCGGGCTCAACGCCGCCAGTTCATCACTAATCACGTTCAGCTGAAAGTTGCAGCCTTCGCCTTCAACTTCCACCTGCGTTCCTGGCAGCTTTCCTTCAAGGAAGCTCTTCACTTCTACGGCCTGCATGCTCAACCTCAATCGGCGCCCTGTGCGCACGGGTCGGACATCATACAAAAAAGCCCCGCGCCTGCGAACCCCGCTGCGCAGGACTCTGACGGGGGGCTTCTCTATAGATGCGGGTTCAGGGTTGCGCCAACAGCTCGGTCAGTTCGCTGACCTGAGCAATTTCGCGCATGTCTTCGGGCATCCCGCGAATGCTGACCGCCTTGCCGGCGGCCTTTGCATCGCGAATGAAGCACAGCAGCAGCGACAGACCGACGCTGCTGGACTTCTCCACCGCCGAGCAATCGATCACCAATGCCGGGGCATTGCACGACTTGATCAGCGCCCGGCCCTGCTCGCGCAGATCAGGGCCGGTGCGGTAATCCAGCACGCCACTGAGCTGCAGCTCACTGGCTTCGTCCAGACGAATGGCCGACTCGGTCATTGGGCTGGCTTCTCGTTCTGCTCGGCCGACTGCTTGGCCTTGGCGACTTCACCGGCCCAGCCATTGATGGTCTTGTCCAGGTCGTTGCCATTGCGCTGCATGGCGTCGGCGAACTGGTCACGGAACAGCTTGCCGATGTTGATGCCGTTGATGATCACGTTACGCAGTTTCCACTCGCCGTTGATCTTCTCCAGGGTGTACGACACCGGATAGATCGCGCCGTTGTTGCCCTTGACGGTCATGCCGACGCTGGTGCGGTCGCCCGACTCATCCTTGGGAGCATCAACGGTGATGCCCTGGTTGTTGTACTCGAGCAGCGCGTTGCCGTAGAACTGGAACAGGCCGCGCTTGAAGTTTTCCTCGAAGGTCTTCATCTGCGCCGGGGTTGCCTTGCGCGAATACTTGACCGTCATGATGCTCTTGGAAATGCCCTCGGCATCCACGACCGGCCCGACGATGGTGTTCAACGCGGTGTAGAAGTCCTGCGGATCCTGCTTGTACTTCTCTTTGTTGGCCGACAGATCGGCGAGCATCCGGTTTGTGGTGTCCTGAACCAGATCGTGCGCCGATTGTGCCGCCACGGCGTTAGCCACCAGCGGCAGTGCCGCAAGCAACACCAACAGGCCACGTCGCAAGGTAGAGATCATTCAAAAGCTCCTCATTTGGCGTCTTTGCTAACGGTATTGAGCAGGAATTTACCGATCAGGTCTTCCAGTACCAGAGACGACTGTGTGTCGTGGATGGTTCCACCATCCTTCAGGCGGGTGTCTTCCCCGCCCACGCTGATACCGATGTATTTCTCGCCCAGCAGACCCGCTGTCAGGATAGATGCTGTGGAGTCGGTCGGCAGGTTGTCGACGCTTTTATCCACTTGCAGGGTCACCCGACCGGTGAAGCTGTCGCGGTCCAGATCGATCGCGGTGACCTTGCCGATGGTCACACCCGCCATGGTCACTTTGGCTCTGACCGTCAAACCGGCGATATTGTCGAAATAGGCGTAAAGCTTGTAGGTATCGGTGGTCGAAGTCGGAGACAGGCCACTGACCCGCAGGGCGAGCAGCAACAAGGCCAGGATCCCTGCCAGCAGGAACAGGCCGACACCGATTTCCAGGGTGCGGTTTTGCATCAGAAATCTCCAAACATCAAAGCGGTCAGAATAAAGTCCAGGCCGAGTACTGCCAGCGAGGCGTAAACCACGGTCTTGGTGGTGGCACGGCTGATCCCCTCGGAAGTGGGTTCGCAGTCATAGCCTTGAAATACGGCGATCCAGGTGACGACAAAAGCGAATACTGCACTTTTGATGATGCCGTTGAGCACATCGTCACCGAAGCTCACGCTGTTCTGCATGTTCGACCAGTAGGAACCTTCGTAGACGCCCAGCCAGTCGACGGCGACCCACGAACCGCCCCAGATGCCGACCACGCTGAAGATCATCGCCAGCACTGGCAGGGAAATGAAGCCGGCCCACAGACGCGGGGCAATGATGTACTTGAGCGGGTCGACCCCGATCATTTCCAGGCTGGACAACTGTTCGGTGGATTTCATGTTGCCGATTTCCGCCGTCAGCGCCGAACCTGCACGCCCGGCGAACAGCAGCGCAGTCACCACCGGCCCCAGCTCACGCAACAGGGTCAGTGCCACCATCTGGCCGACAGCCTGCTCCGAGCCATAGCTCGAAAGGATGTTGAAGCCCTGCAGCGCCAGCACCATGCCGATGAAGATCCCGGACACCACGATGATCACCAGCGACATCACGCCGACGGAATGCAGCTGCTTGACCAGCAGGCCGAAACCGCCGCCGATGCCACCACGCCCGAGCAAGGCATGAAACAGGAACAGGGTCGAACGCCCGAACACTGCGACGCTGTCGATTCCGGCGAGACCGAAACGACGCACACGCTCCATTAATGTAATTCTGCGCATCAGCGGCGCTTCCCCAGAAGATCGGCGCGGTAATCCGGCGCTGGAAAGTGATACGGCACCGGGCCGTCGGGTTCACCGGTCATGAACTGGCGGATACGCGGATCGTCCGAGCTCATCAGTTCGTCCGGCGTGCCCTGCCCCAATACCTGGCCATCACCGACCACATAGATGTAGTCGGCGATGCTCGCGGTTTCGGCGAGGTCGTGGGAGACCACGATGCTGGTAATCCCCAGGGCATCGTTGAGCAGACGGATCAGGCGAACCAGAACGCCCATGGCGATCGGATCCTGGCCGACGAACGGTTCGTCGTACATGAGGATCTGCGGATCGAGGGCAATGGCCCGGGCCAGTGCGACACGGCGTTTCATGCCGCCGGACAGCTCGTCGGGCATCAGTTCGATCGCACCGCGCAGCCCCACCGCCTGCAATTTGAGCAGCACGATGTCGCGGATCATCTCGTCCGGCAGGTCTGTATGAACGCGCAGCGGAAAGGCGACGTTCTCGAACACATCGAGATCGGTGAACAGCGCACCGCTCTGAAACAGTACGCCCATGTGCTTGCGCGCATCGAACAGATCGCTGCGCGACAGCTTCGGCAGGTTCTGGCCGTTGACCCAGACCTCGCCCTTGGATGGCCGCAACTGGGCGCCCATCAGGCGCAACAGCGTGGTCTTGCCACACCCGGAAGGCCCCATGATGCCGGTGACCTTGCCGCGCGGGATGCGGATATCGACGTTATTGAAAATGCTCCGCGCACCGCGCTTGAAGGAGACTCCCTTCAGCTCGACCGCGTAGGCGTTATCGGCACTCATCTAAACTCCTTGCGATGCAGCCTCTCACTCGGACGCCTGGCTTCCTGGAAGAAAGCCCCTACATCCCGGGCAGGCCGAACTGGCGGCGAACTATATCACTGCAAAGGGCAAGCGCCCAAGGCCTGCACCGGCCCGCATTCGGCGAGTTGAAGGGCTTGAAGCCTTATTTACAGAGTTTTGGTAACGAGGAATGACAAAGCACGACGAACTTGCGTGAGGCTTTTCAACATAACCGCTATAATCGCCGCCTTTTCATCGGGCTATACGATTTCTGACATGAGCCAAACCAGCGACCTGATTCAATCGGCACAACGCACCATCCGCCTCGAAGTGGAAGCCGTACAAGGCTTGTTGCCCCATATCGACGCCGATTTCGTACGCGCTTGCGAGATGATTCTGGCCAGCAAGGGCCGTGTTGTCGTAGTCGGCATGGGCAAGTCCGGGCACATCGGCAACAAGATTGCCGCGACCCTGGCCAGCACCGGCACCCCGGCGTTTTTCGTGCATCCGGCCGAGGCCAGCCACGGCGACATGGGCATGATCACCCGTGACGACGTGATTCTGGCCCTGTCGAACTCCGGCTCCACCAACGAAATCGTCACCCTGCTGCCACTGATCAAACGCCTGGGCATCCAGCTGATCAGCGTCACCGGCAACCCGCAATCGCCGCTGGCCAAGGCCGCCGAGGTCAACCTGAACGTTCACGTCGAGCACGAAGCCTGCCCGCTGAACCTGGCACCGACCTCCTCGACCACCGCCGCGCTGGTCATGGGCGACGCCCTGGCCGTGGCGCTGCTGGAAGCGCGCGGTTTCACCGCCGAAGACTTCGCCTTTTCCCACCCGGGCGGCGCACTGGGCCGACGCCTGCTGCTGAAAGTGGAAAATGTCATGCACGCCGGCCAGGAACTGCCGCAGGTACAGCGCGGCACCCTGCTCAAGGACGCGTTGATGGAGATGACCCGCAAGGGTCTGGGCATGACCGTCATTCTTGAAGCGGACGGCAAACTGGCCGGAATCTTCACTGACGGCGACCTGCGCCGCACCCTGGATCGCAGCATCGATATCCACAGCGCCACCATCGACCAGGTGATGACCGTGCACGGCAAGACCGCCCGCGCCGAAATGCTCGCTGCCGAAGCCCTGAAAATCATGGAAGACCACCGAATCAACGCACTGGTTGTCGTGGATGAAGAAGATCGCCCGGTCGGCGCCTTCAACCTCTCCGACCTGCTGCGCGCAGGAGTGATGTAAATGAGCAACGATCTGCTGCAACGCGGCAAAGCCATCAAACTGGCGGTTTTCGACGTCGACGGCGTCCTCACCGACGGGCGCCTGTACTTCCTTGAAGACGGCAGCGAGTTCAAGACTTTCAATACACTCGACGGTCAGGGCATCAAGATGCTGATGAACGCCGGCGTCCAGACCGCCATCATCAGCGGTCGCAAGACCCCGGTGGTCGAGCGTCGGGCAAAAAACCTGGGCATCCCGCACCTGTTTCAGGGTCGCGAAGACAAACTCGTCGTTCTCGACGGTCTTCTGGAGCAACTGGGCCTAAGCTATGAACAAGTGGCCTATCTCGGCGACGACCTGCCGGATCTGCCGGCGATCCGCCGTGTGGGGCTGGGCATGGCCGTGGCCAACGCCGCCGCCTTTGTGCGCGAGCACGCTCATGGCGTGACCCAGGCCCGTGGCGGCGAAGGTGCCGCCCGCGAATTCTGCGAACTGATCCTGCGCGCCCAAGGCAGCCTCGACGCCGCCAACAACGCGTACCTGTGAGTCCAACCATGTTTAGCAAAAAGTTTCGCAACATCCTGCTGTTCGGTTGCATCGCAGCGATTTTCGGTGCGGTCGGCTACTGGAACATCAGCCCGGAACGCTTCCTCGACAAACCGCCGGTTTCGGCAGAGGAAAGCCCGATCGACTGGTATGCGACCAATACCCACACGATCCAGTACCTCGAAGACGGCAAAGTGCAATACGAAATGACGTCCGACAAGGCTGAGCACGTCAAGGCGACCGACATTACACTGGTCACCAAACCCGATCTGAACATGTTCCGTGGCACCGATTTCCCATGGCACGTGACCAGCGAGCGCGGTGAAGTGAACTCCGGTGGCACCGAGGTCGAGCTGATCGACTCGGTACGCGTCAAGCGCACCGACGAAAAGAACCGCGACACCCTGATCACCTCCACTCGCATGACGGTGTTCCCGCAGCAGCAATATGCGCAGACCCAGCAACCCGTTAGAATCGACGGCGCTGGCGGTGTATCGACTGGCGTAGGAATGAAAGCGTATTTGAAGGAAAGCAGGATACACCTGCTATCGAACGTAAGAGGACAGTATGAGGCTCGTTAAAACCCTCCCTATTTTGCTCAGTCTGGGCGCAGCACTGGGAAGCGTGAGCGCCTGGGCTCTGCCGAACGATCAAGAGCAGCCAATCCGCATTCAGGCCGACGATGCCCAGCTGGACGACAAGAACGGCGTTGCCACCTACAAAGGCGACGTGATCATCACCCAGGGTTCGATGATCGTCAAAGGCAACACCGTGACCATGACCCGTGCGCCTAACGGCGATATCGACGTCGTGACTTCGGTGGGCAACCTCGCCTACTTCGAACAGTTGCAGACTGCTGGCGACACCAAACCCGTTCAGGGCTGGGGTGTGACCATTCAGTATCACGCGGCGCAAAACCGCGTTGTATTGATCGACAAGGCAAAAGTCGTCGACAAGGACAACAACACCACTCAGGGCGAGAAAATCGTCTATGACACGGTGAAGAAACTGGCCAGCGCCGGTCGAGCCACTGGCAGCAAGGTCACCGAAGCGCGTCCGCGCATCGACATGGTGATCCAGCCGAAGAAGAAAACCGACGAGAAAACCCAGTAATGGCAACTCTGAAAGCTCAGCACCTGGCCAAGGCCTATAAAAGCCGCCAGGTCGTGCGCGACGTCAGCCTGTCGATCGACAGCGGTCAGATCGTTGGCCTGCTCGGCCCGAACGGCGCCGGCAAGACCACCTGCTTCTACATGATCGTTGGCCTGGTCCAGGCCGATCAGGGTCGCGTACTGATCGACGACCTGGACGTCAGCCACCAGCCGATGCACGGTCGCGCCAAGGCCGGTATCGGCTATCTGCCGCAAGAAGCGTCGATCTTCCGCAAACTGTCGGTGGCCGACAACATCATGGCCATCCTCGAGACTCGTCAGGAGCTCGACAAGGCCGGCCGTCGCAAGGAGCTGGAAAGCCTGCTGCAGGAATTCCACATCAGCCACATCCGCGACAACCTCGGCATGAGCCTGTCCGGTGGTGAGCGCCGCCGCGTGGAAATCGCCCGCGCACTGGCCACGGCACCGAAGTTCATCCTGCTCGACGAACCGTTCGCCGGTGTCGACCCGATCTCCGTGGGCGACATCAAGCAGATCATTCACCACCTCAAGGCCAAGGGCATCGGCGTTCTTATCACCGACCACAACGTCCGTGAGACCCTGGATATCTGCGAAACCGCCTACATCGTCAACGACGGCCAGTTGATCGCCGAAGGCGACTCCGCGACCATCCTCGCCAACGATCTGGTGAAGGAAGTCTATCTGGGTCACGAGTTCCGCCTGTAAGCACGACGGCATTCGGCCAGCCGTCCGGGTGCTGTAACGTTGAAGCGCCTTTTTATACGCTTTTATTGTTACAGCGCTCTAGGCAAACACGACAGTTTCAGGCATATAATTTGCTTAAGTTTGGCGCTCCGGCGCCCTGTAGTGGATGGCGCATAGCGCCGGCGAATAAGGTGTTAAGCCCCTGCCATGAAACCATCGCTAGTCTTGAGAATGGGCCAGCAGCTGACGATGACACCGCAGCTGCAACAGGCCATCCGCCTGCTCCAATTGTCGACCCTGGATCTGCAACAGGAAATCCAGGAGGCTCTGGAATCCAATCCGATGCTCGAACGCCAGGAAGACGGCGACGACTTCGACAACTCCGATCCCATGGCCGACAACGCCGAACAGAAGCCCAACACCGAGATCCAGGAACCCTCCTATCAGGAGACCGCGCCGACAGTCGATAACCTCGAAGACGGCGAATGGAACGAGCGAATCCCCAACGAACTGCCCGTCGACACCGCCTGGGAAGACGTCTACCAGACCAGCGCCAGCAGCCTGCCCAGCAGCGACGATGACGAGTGGGACTTCACCACCCGCACCTCCGCCGGCGAGAGCCTGCAAAGCCACCTGCTGTGGCAGTTGAACCTGGCACCGATGTCCGACACCGATCGCCTGATCGCCGTCACCCTGATCGATTGCATCAACAATCAGGGCTACCTCGACGAAACCCTCGAAGAAATCCTCGACGCCTTTGATCCGGAGCTCGACATCGAGCTGGACGAGATCGAAGCCGTCCTTCACCGCATTCAGCAATTCGAACCGGCCGGCATCGGCGCACGCAACCTGGGCGAATGCCTGCTGCTGCAATTGCGCCAGCTGTCGGCCAAGACCCCTTGGCTGGCCGAGGCCAAGCGCCTGGTCACCGATTACATCGACCTGCTCGGCAGCCGCGATTACAGCCAGCTGATGCGCCGCATGAAGCTCAAGGAAGACGAGCTGCGCCAGGTCATCGAACTGGTGCAGAGCCTCAACCCGCGCCCCGGTTCGCAAATTGAATCCACCGAAGCCGAGTACGTGGTGCCTGACGTCATCGTGCGCAAGGACAACGAGCGCTGGCTGGTCGAGCTGAATCAGGAGTCGGTGCCGCGTCTGCGAGTCAACGCCCAGTACGCCGGTTTCGTGCGCCGCGCCGACACCAGTGCCGACAACACCTTCATGCGCAATCAGTTGCAGGAAGCCCGCTGGTTCATCAAGAGCCTGCAGAGCCGCAACGAAACCCTGATGAAAGTGGCTACCCAGATCGTCGAGCATCAGCGCGGCTTTCTGGAGTACGGCGACGAAGCCATGAAGCCGCTGGTGCTGCATGACATCGCTGAAGCCGTGGGCATGCACGAGTCGACGATTTCCCGCGTGACCACGCAAAAATTCATGCATACCCCACGGGGCATATATGAACTGAAATACTTTTTCTCCAGCCATGTGAGCACCTCCGAAGGCGGTGAATGCTCGTCCACGGCGATCCGCGCGATCATCAAGAAACTGGTTGCCGCGGAAAATCAGAAAAAGCCGTTGAGTGACAGCAAGATCGCTGGTTTACTGGAGGCACAAGGCATTCAGGTGGCTCGCCGCACCGTCGCCAAGTACCGCGAATCCCTCGGGATCGCGCCTTCGAGCGAACGCAAGCGGTTGATGTAAGCCACGTTACAGCGTTCCAGTGGCAGGCTCTTCGGCCTGCCGCTTTATGCACTGGCAACGAAGGAGAAGCTGTATGCAAGTCAACATCAGTGGACACCAACTGGAAGTTACCCAACCTCTCCGTGAGTACGTTGAGCAAAAGCTCAAGAGGCTTGAGGGACATTTCGACAAGATCACCAACGTGCAAGTCACGATGTGCGTCGAAAAGCTGAAGCAGAAAATCGAAGCCACGCTGCATATTCCCGGCAACGAGGTCGTCGCAAACGCGGAACATACCGATATGTACGCTGCGATCGACGCGCTGACCGACAAGCTTGATAAACAACTCAAAAAGCATAAGGAAAAGACCCAGAGCCTGCTTCAGGGCGCTACCGGTCGATAACCCCCACCCCCATGATCCGACTTGAAAGTATCCTGACCCCCGGCCGTTCCATGGTGAACGTGCCGGGCGGCAGTAAAAAGAAAGCCCTCGAACAAATTGCCAACCTGATCGCCCGGGAAGTCCCGGATCTGGAGATGCAAGATGTCTTCGAGGCATTGATTGCCCGTGAAAAACTGGGTTCCACCGGTTTTGGCAACGGCATCGCCATTCCTCACTGCCGCCTCAAGGGCTGCGAAGCGCCGATCAGTGCGCTGATGCACCTTGATGCTCCTATCGATTTCGACGCTATCGACGGCGCGCCTGTGGACCTGCTGTTCGTCCTGCTGGTGCCGGAAGCCGCCACCGATGCGCACCTGGAACTGTTACGCCAGATCGCCAGCATGCTCGACCGCAAGGACGTGCGCGACAGACTGCGCAGCGCGCCAAGCAACGAAGCGTTGTACCAGGTTGTACTGGAAGAACAGAACAGGCCGTAACCATGCGCTTGATCATTGTCAGTGGCCGTTCCGGCTCGGGTAAAAGTACCGCCCTGGATGTCCTTGAGGACAACGGCTACTACTGCATTGACAACCTGCCGGCCGGCTTGCTGCCAGATCTCGCCGAGCGCGCGCTGGTCCACACCGAAATGCTCCAGCCGCTGGTTGCCGTCTCGATCGATGCGCGCAACCTGCCGAGCCACCTGTCGCGGTTTCCCGAGCTGCTTGAGGAAGTCCGCAGCCGGCATATCCAGTGCGATGTCCTGTACCTGGATGCCGATGACGAAACATTGCTCAAGCGTTTTTCGGAAACCCGTCGTCGTCACCCGCTCAGCAATGCCAACCGTTCTCTGGCCGAAGCCATCAACGATGAAACCGCTCTGCTGGGCCCGATCGCCGATCTGGCCGATCTGAAGGTCAACACCACCAACCTCAATCTCTATCAGCTGCGCGACACCATCAAACTGCGCCTGTTGAACCAGCCGGAGCCGGGCACGGCGTTTCTGGTGGAGTCGTTCGGTTTCAAACGCGGCATGCCGGTGGATGCGGATCTGGTGTTCGATGTACGCTGCCTGCCGAACCCGTACTGGAAACCGGAGCTGCGCGCGCAATCCGGTCTCGATCAGCCGGTCGCCGAATATCTGGCGGCGCAGCCGGAGGTCGAGGAGATGTACCAGGACATTTACGCGTATCTGTACAAATGGTTGCCACGCTTTGCGGCGAGCAACCGCGCTTACGTCACCATTGCCATCGGCTGCACCGGCGGGCATCACCGTTCCGTTTACCTGACCGAACGTCTTGGCCAGGCGCTGCAGAAGACCCTGAAGAACGTCCAGGTTCGCCACCGCGACCTCAGCTAAAGGATTCACACCGCGATGCCTGCTCGTGAAATCGAAATCATCAACAAGCTGGGCCTGCACGCCCGCGCATCGGCAAAATTCGTCGGAGTGGCGGGCCAGTTTCCCGATTGCACGATCAGAGTGGGCCGCACCCCGGAAACCACGGTTGACGGTAAAAGCATCATGGCGATGATGATGCTCGCAGCCGGCAAGGGCACCAAGATCCACCTGAGTACCGATGGCCACCAGGAACAGGAAGCCATGGACGCGCTGGTGACCCTGATCAACAACTACTTCGACGAAGGTGGTTGAAAACGCTTGAAGCGAGGGAGCATGCTCCCTCCTCCCGGTTCATCCCAACGCGGTATCCATCACCATCATCAGACAGAAGCCGATCAGCAATCCCAGGCTTGCCAGCTTCTCGTGACCATTGCGTCGCGACTCCGGAATGACCTCGTGAGTCACCACCAGCAGCATGGCGCCTGCCGCCAACGCCAATCCCAAAGGCAGCAACAACTCGGCAAGACTGACCAGCCAAGCGCATAGCAGCGCGAACACCGGCTCGACCAGACCTGACGCGGCACCAATCAAAAACGCCTTGACCCGCGACATCCCGGCACCGGCCAGTACCAGTGCAATCACCAGCCCTTCCGGCACATCCTGCAAGGCAATGCCCATCGCCAGACTGTCTGCGTCCGGCATCCCACCACCCGCCGAGACGCCGACCGCCATGCCTTCCGGGATGTTATGGGCAATGATGGCGAACACGAACAACCAGATCCGTGGCGGAATCACCGGATGCTCGACAGTGCCGATGAGCATTTCCGGCGAGGCACCCGACACCCGGCGATCAACCAGATACAGGCCGAACGCCCCGAGCATGATGCCGAAACAGATCAGGCCGCTGGCGCCCCACGGGCTCAGACCCAGACTTTCGGCGGCGGCGATTCCCGGCACGATCAGCGAAAACGCGGTTGCCGCCAGCATCACGCCGGCGCCAAAACCCAGCAGCGTATCGCCCAGCGCCTGGGGCATGTTGCGGATCACCAGCACCGGAACCGCGCCGAGGGCGGTGCCGAGGGCGCAGATCGCGCCGCCCTGTAACGCTCGCGACAGCCTCGGTTCCAGATTCAGCCATTCCAGTCCGTGGGCGACCAGCAAGGTCATGCCCGCCAACAGCAATAGCGATCCAATTGCGTAACGAAACATACGCCCACTTCCGATCGCCAGTGTTTCAGTGCCCATAGTCAGCCTTGGATTGTTTTTATAGGAGACTTAAACCAGCGCGGCCTGATAGCGCGCAGCGACTTCTGGCCAGTTGATCACGTTGTAGAACGCGCTGATGTATTCCGGCCGACGGTTCTGATAGCGCAGATAGTAGGCGTGCTCCCACACGTCGAGGCCGAGAATCGGCGTGTTGCCGTTCATCAGTGGGCTGTCCTGGTTACCGCTGCTTTCCACCACCAGTTTCTTTTCCGGGGTGACGCTGAGCCAGGCCCAGCCACTGCCGAAGCGGGTCAGTGCGGCTTTGGTGAAGGCCTCTTTGAAGCTGTCGAGGCCACCCAGTTGCTCATCGATCGCCTTGGCCAGCGCGCCGTCCGGCTTACCGCCACCGCCGGGCACCATCACTTCCCAGAACAGCGAATGGTTGGCGTGACCGCCGCCCTGATTGATCACCGCCGCGCGGAGTTTTTCCGGCAGTTGCTGAACACTGGCAACCAGTTTCTCCACCGGCCATTCCGCGAACTCGGTGCCCTCGACCGCAGCGTTCAGGTTATTGATGTAGGTCTGGTGATGCTTGGTGTAGTGGATCTCCATGGTTTGCGCATCAATGTGCGGCTCCAGTGCGTCATAGGCGTAAGGCAAGGCTGGCAGGGTAAAAGCCATTTCAATGGACTCCATGGTGATGTGGGGCAGGCGCGCGGCGCGCATTGCCGGTATCCGGGTGCAGCAAACGCTGGGTGCGCGGGTATTCGCCGTGTTCGCTGATGAAATTGAGCAGCTCGACGTAGGTCTTGCTGCTCTGGCGAAGGGCTGCTTCACGCAGCGCCGGGCGCAGGCGCTCGTCCTGCATGGTCTGCAACAGGCGCTGGTGGATCGCGCAGAGGTATTCGGCGCTCTCCTCCGGCTGATTCAGGCGCAGATGCAGATCCGCCAGGTTGTGGTGGGAGATGACGCAGGCCGCCACCGCTTCGTCGGCATCGGCCCAGCGCTCGAACAACACCTGTGCCAGGGCCAATGCTTGCAGGTAGGCCTCGCGGGCATCGATCAGCTCGCCCAGCATGAAGCAGCGATTGGCCCGTTCGATCGTGCGTTTCCAGTGCTCCATGGTGAACCTCCAAAGCGGTTGCGGTGCTTACACGCCGCCGGCGGTGAGCTTCTCGGGATTGAGCAACTCTTCCAGCTGGCTGCGCGACAGGTCGGTGTGTTCCAGCGCAACGTCGATCACCGGGCGACCCTGTTTGTAGGCCTGCTTGGCGATTTCGGCGGCTTTCTGGTAACCGATGATCGGGTTGAGCGCAGTGACCAGAATCGGGTTGCGCGACAGCGCTTCCTTGAGGCGCGACTCGTTGACCTTGAAGCTGGCAATCGCCTTGTCACCCAGAAGACGGCTGGAGTTGGCCAGCAACTCGATGCTGCTCAACAGGTTCTGGGCGATGATCGGCAGCATTACGTTCAGTTCGAAATTGCCCGACTGCCCGGCGATGGTGATCACCGAGTCATTGCCGATCACTTGCGCGGCGACCATGGCGGTGGCTTCCGGAATCACCGGATTGACCTTGCCCGGCATGATCGACGAGCCCGGTTGCAGGCCTTCCAGTTCGATTTCACCGAGACCGGCAAGCGGGCCGGAGTTCATCCAGCGCAGGTCGTTGGCGATTTTCATCAGCGAAACGGCAGTGGCCTTGAGCTGCCCCGACACGGCTACAGCAGTGTCTTGTGAGCCGATCAGGGCGAACAGATCCTTGCCCGGTGTGAACTGGACGTTGGTCAACTGGCTCAATTGGCGGCTGAAACGCGCAGCGAATTCCGGATGCGCATTGATCCCGGTGCCGACCGCCGTGCCGCCCTGGGCCAGGGATTGCAGGCTTGGCAGCAAATCCTGCAGGTGACCGATATTGGCCTTGAGCTGCTGCGCCCAACCGTTGAGCACCTGGCTCATGCGCACCGGCATGGCGTCCATCAAGTGGGTGCGGCCGGTCTTGACGTGGTGATGGACTTGCTCGGACTTGCGTTCGATCACTTGCACCAGATGCAGCAGCGCTGGCAGCAGTTGTTCATGCAAGGCCAGCGCGGCGCTGACGTGGATGGTGGTCGGAATGATGTCGTTGCTGCTCTGCCCGCAGTTGACATGGTCGTTGGCGTTCACCGGCTCTTCGAGCAGACGGCTGGCCAGGGTGGCGATCACTTCGTTGGCGTTCATGTTGGAGCTGGTGCCGGAGCCTGTCTGGAATATATCCACCGGAAAATGCTGCATGAAGTCGCCTTCCAGCAGACCTTGGGCGGCATCGCTGATGGCTTTGCCTTGCGCGGCGCTGAGCTGGTTAAGTTCGACGTTGGCGCGGGCGGCGGCCGCTTTCGCCAGAATCAGGGCGCGGATGAACTGGGTCGGCATCGGTTTGCCGCTGATCGGGAAGTTATCCACTGCGCGCTGGGTCTGCGCGCCGTAGAGAGCGTCCACCGGCACCTGCAGTTCGCCCATGCTGTCGCGCTCAATACGTGTCTTGGTCATCGGTAAATCCTTGGACTAATTCAATGAGAGGAATCGAGGGTTGCAACTCGCAGGTGGCAAGCTGCCAGGTGTAGCTTTGCCAGCGTTTGAGCCGGCATTGGCACAGTGACAGGCGCTCCATTTCACGCAGCGGGCGCCAGGCTTGATCGAGGCAGAGGCTGCGCCAGTGCCACGGCAACGCGATGTCGGTGGCCGTGTCGAGCAGCAGACGGAAAGAGGTTTCGGCGACCGTCCAGGGCGAGGTCGCCGTGCAGCAGGCCAGGTATCGACCTTCGGCCAGGTAGTGTTCGATCAGGCGCGGTTCGTCGGGATCCATCGCGCAACGGATCTGGCGACTCATCCAGCGCCAGCTTTCGAGATACGGCTGCTCGTGCAAGGCAGAACTCATGATCCTGGGCTCATCCGATAATGAGATTTATTATTAGATGATAATGAGAACCAAAACAAGAGCGGCTTTTTTGCTGCCTTCACCAACCCGAAAAATTTGCGAACACAAAAAAAGGCGCGCCACCCAATCGGGTGGCGCGCCTTTTTTGTAACTGCCTGCGGCTTAGCTGCCCGCGACAGTCATCTTCTCGATCAACACCGAACCGGTGCGAATGTTGCTGCGCAGCTCCAGATCGTTACCCACCGCGACGATCTGCTTGAACATATCGCGCATGTTGCCGGCGATGGTCACTTCCTGCACCGCGAACTGGATTTCACCGTTCTCGACCCAGAAACCCGCCGCACCGCGCGAGTAATCACCGGTCACCATGTTCAGGCCATGGCCCATCAACTCGGTGACCAGCAGTCCACGCCCCATGCGCCGCAGCAAGGCAGCCTGGTCTTCATCGCCATGGGTGACGAACAGGTTATGCACGCCGCCCGCGTTGGCGGTGCTCGGCATGCCGAGTTTGCGACCGGAATAAGTGCCAAGGATGTACGAAACCAGCTCGCCTTTCTCGACGAACGGTTTGGCATAGGTCGCCAGGCCGTCACCATCGTAGGAAGCACTGCCCATGGCACGCATCAGGTGCGGACGCTCGTCGATAGTCAGCCATTCCGGGAACAGCTTCTGCCCCAGGGTGCCTTCGAGGAACGACGATTTGCGATAGAGACTGCCGCCGGAAATCGCCGACAGGAAGCTGCCGAACAACCCACCCGCCAGTTCCGCCGAAAACAAAACCGGCACTTCGCAGGTCGGCACCGGACGCGCACCCAGACGGCTCGCCGCCCGCTGTGCCGCACGCTGACCAATGCTCACCGGATCCGCCAGCAAGCTGCCCTGACGGTTCACGTCATACCAGTAATCGCGCTGCATCTGGCCATCGGCTTCTGCAATCATCACGCAGCTCAGGCTGTGTCGGGTCGAAGCGTAACCACCGATGAAACCGTGGCTGTTACCGTACACGCGGCAGCCCTGATGGGTGCTCAACGTGGTGCCATCGGCATTCTTGATGCGCGCATCGGCGTCGAACGCGGCGGCTTCGCAGAGGAGTGCCTTCTCGATGGCCTGTTCCGGAGTGATGTCCCATTGGTGGAACAGGTCGAAATCCTGAATATCCCGGGCCATCAGCGCGGCATCGGCCAACCCCGAGGCTTCGTCTTCGGAGGTGTGCTTGGCAATCGCCAGCGCCGCAGCAACGGTCTCGCGAATCGCATCCGGTCCAGTGGCGGAGGTGCTGGCCGAGCCCTTGCGCTGGCCGACATACAACGTGATGCCAAAACCCTGATCGCGGTTGAACTCGACGGTTTCGACTTCACGTTGACGCACCGACGTCGACAGCCCCTGCTCCAGCGACACCGCTACTTCGCAGGCACTGGCGCCCTGACGCTTGGCTTCGGCGATGATCTGCTCGACCTGTTCCTGCAGTGCCGGCAATGCCTGTGGGCCGACGCTTTCAACTGCACTCATGCTCATCTCCACTCAAATTCTGCTTTCGGCTGGGGCCTTCGAGCGACCGGGCCGGACAAGTGGCCCCCGACTGGTTATCATGGCGGCGTTTCTTTGCGGACTGCCACCATGGTTGATTCTTACGACGACTCCCTCGATACGGGAGAAAAAAGCAAATCCCAGGTCAAACGCGAGCTGCATGCTCTGGTTGACCTTGGCGAGCGCCTTACAACGCTCAAGCCCGACTTGCAGGCAAAACTGCCATTGACCGACGCATTGCGCCGGGCCCTGGCCGATGCGCCCAAGCACACCGCGAACATCGCGCGTAAACGGCATTTGCAGTTCATCGGCAAACTGATGCGCGATCAGGACACTGACGCGATTCTCACCCTGCTCGATCAACTCGATGCCTCTACCCGTCAGTACAACGAGCGTTTCCACAACCTCGAACGCTGGCGTGACCGCCTGATCGCCGGTGACGATGCCGTGCTGGAGAAATTCGTCGTCGATTACCCGGACGCCGACCGCCAGCAACTGCGTTCCCTGATCCGTCAGGCCCAGCACGAGGTTGCGCAAAACAAACCTCCTGCCTCAAGCCGCAAGATCTTCAAGTACATCCGTGAGCTGGACGAGACTCAACGCGGTCTGCGTTGATATTCGCCACCGGGTGGCCGCACCGCGCGCCACCCGAAGCTCCATCCCTTCTTACGCGCCCGTGCCACCCACGGTGATCGCATCGATTTTCAGGGTCGGCTGACCGACACCCACCGGCACCGACTGCCCGTCCTTGCCGCAAGTCCCCACACCGCTGTCCAGCGCCAGGTCGTTACCGACCATCGACACCCGGCTCATCGCTTCCGGACCGTTGCCGATCAACGTTGCGCCTTTGACCGGCGCAGTGATCTTGCCGTCTTCGATCAGATAAGCCTCGCTGGTGGAGAACACGAACTTGCCGCTGGTGATGTCGACCTGACCGCCGCCGAGGTTGGCGCAGTAGATGCCCTTTTTCACCGAGGCGATGATTTCCGCCGGATCGCTCTGGCCGCCGAGCATGTAAGTGTTGGTCATCCGAGGCATCGGCAAGTGTGCGTAGGATTCGCGACGACCGTTGCCTGTGCGGGCCACGCCCATCAGCCGCGCATTGAGCTTGTCCTGCATGTAACCCTTGAGCACGCCGTTTTCGATCAGCGTAGTGCACTCGGTCGGGGTGCCTTCGTCGTCGACGCTCAGGGAACCGCGACGACCGCTCAGGGTGCCGTCATCGACGATAGTGCAAAGCTTGGATGCAACCATTTCGCCCATGCGACCGCTGTAGGCGGAACTGCCCTTGCGATTGAAATCGCCTTCCAGACCGTGGCCGACCGCTTCGTGCAGCAGCACGCCGGACCAGCCCGAACCCAGAACAACCGGCAAGGTGCCGGCCGGTGCCGGAATCGCTTCCAGATTCACCAGCGCCTGACGCAGCGCTTCACGGGCATAACCCATGGCGCGGTCTTCAGCGAGGAAATAACGGTAGTCGGTACGCCCGCCGCCGCCATGGCCACCACGCTCGCGACGGCCGTTCTGCTCGACGATTACGCTGACGTTGAAGCGCACCAGCGGACGCACATCGGCAGCCAGGCCACCGTCGGTCGAAGCTACCAGAATCCGTTCCCAGACCCCGGCCATGCTTACGCTGACCTGTTGGATACGCGGATCGAGGGCGCGGGTCGCAACGTCGATGCGCTTGAGCAGTTCGACTTTTTCAGCGCGGCTCAGGACTTCCAGCGGGTTATCCGGCGCGTACAACTGGGCAACGTCCTGGGTACTGAACGCCTGCACCGTGCCGTTCTGCCCGGCGCGGGAAATCGAACGGGCCGCACGGGCCGCTGCGCCGAGGGCTTCGAGGGTGATCGCGTTGCTGTAGGCGAAACCGGTTTTCTCACCGGACTGCGCCCGCACGCCGACACCCTGGTCGAGGTTGAAACTGCCTTCCTTGACGATGCCGTCTTCCAGCGACCAGGACTCGGAAATCTGCCCCTGGAAATACAGGTCGGCCGCATCGATGCCTGGACCCGCCAGATCACCGAGCACGCCTTGCAGGCTCTCGATCGTCACGCCGCCGGGCGCCAACAGGTGATCACTGACTGAGGACAACAACTCGCTCATAGGTTTTACGCCTTAAATTCGTGTTCTGAAGCAGGTCGCTGTGCGCCCTGCGAAAAAAACCGCCGATGACCCGTCACCGGCATTCGCGCCCGGATGGACGCTTGTTCATTGCTGTCGCGTTCGGCCAGCAACACGGCTTCGCCTTGTTCCTGCTGCGCCAGCACGCGGCCCCACGGGTCGACAATCGCCCCGTGGCCAAAGGTTTCACGCGGCCCCGGATGCGTCCCGCCCTGGGCTGCCGCCAGCACGTAACACTGGGTTTCAATGGCCCGCGCGCGGATCAGTACATCCCAGTGCGCCGCCCCCGTCACTGCGGTGAAGGCCGACGGTGCGGTAATCAGTTCAGCCCCGGCTGCGCGCAATTCGCTGTACAGCTCCGGGAAGCGCAGGTCGTAACACACTGTCAGGCCCAATCGCCCCACAGGCGTGTCTGCGACCACCACGCCACTGCCATAAGCATAGTCATCGGATTCGCGGTAACGGCCGCGATTGTCCGCTACGTCTACATCGAACAGGTGCAACTTGTCATAGCGTGCAACGATTTCGCCCTGATCGTTCACCAAGAGCGAGCAGGCATGGGACTTGGCCTCGGGCTGCCCCTCCGGCGGTAACGGCAAGGTGCCGGCCACAATCCATAACCTGAGGTCGCGGGCGGTCTGTTTCAACCACGGCAGTATCGGGCCTTCGCCGAGCGCTTCGGCGCGGCCGATATCGGCGATGTCGCGACGGCCCATGGCGGCGAAGTTTTCCGGCAGCACGGCCAGCTTCGCACCGGCGCTGGCTGCTTGTTCGAGCAAACGTCGGGCATCGCGCAGATTGGCCAGCACATCGCTCTGGCTGACCATTTGAATCACCGCTAAAGACATGGCGCACTCCGCAAGAGGTATGCGGCCATGCTACTCCATCGGTTCAGGGGCTGGCTGTTCAAAAAGGCTTGTCGAAGGTGATTTTCGGCTCTTTCCATGGGCCTTTGACGGTGTATTTGACGCTGGCGAACCGCGCCACGCGATCGCCGATCAGCTTGTCGATCAGGAACAATGCACCGCCGACTGCCGGCGCGCCGACAATCAGCGCGGCAATTGGCAGGTTGTTGGTCACCGGCAAAGTCACCAGCAATTTGGCATCCACCTTGTCGCCCACCAGATCCAGCGTGCCGTCCAGTTCCAGGTTGCTCGAAGGACCGGTCAACTTGATCGGTTCTTTCGTCACATAAACGCCGTTGGTCGCCTCCAGCAATCCCTTGACCCGGTCATAGCTGAGGCCCTTGCCGAACAGGTCGGAGAAGTCGAGGCGCAAACGCCGGCCAATCGAGTTGAAGTTGAGCAGACCAAACACGCGCAATGCCTGAGCGCCGCCCTCCACTTCAACAAATTGGCCTTTGTTGAGGGACGCATCGAGGGTGCCGGAGAAGCGCTTGGTCGCCAGCCACGCCGGCGAGCCCGGCCAGCGGCCGTCGACATCCATGTGGAATTCTTCGCTGGTGACGCTCGGTGCAAAACCCCAGCCCTTGAGCACATCGGCGAGGTTCTTGCCGCCGATCCGCCCCTTGTACCAACTGGTCGTGGCACCGGGTGTGCCTTCCCAGCCGCCGCTGCCCTGCAGGAGGATGCCCTTGAGGCCCAGATCGAGGTTGTTCAGGGCGATGCCCTTGGCGGTCGGCCGAACCTTGAGCGACCAGCCGCCGACCAGATCCTGGCCCTGGAACAATTGATTGATCGTGATATCCAGCGCCGGAATTTTGCTCGGATCGACCGAGGCCAGCGGATCCGGCGCGTTCTCGTCGGCCTGCACCGTCGGGTCCGGTGCCGGCAACCGCACGTATTGCAGGTTCACCGCAATCGGCGCGCCCTTGGCGTCGGGAATGCCGGCCGTGCCTTTGGCCTGCTGACTGTCGAGGGCCAGAGCCCAGGCGCCGGGCTTGCGATTGACCTGCACTGCCGCCTGATCCAGCGTGGTGCCGAAGGCCGTGAGCTTGCCGATCTTGAAGTCCGCGCTGCTGAGCAACTGCTTGGCGTTGCCGCCCGGGTCCTGACCAGCATACTTGTCCAGCAGATCCTGCCAGGGTTTGACGTCCAGCTCGGACAACACGCCGCGTATCCGCAGGCCTTTGTTACCCGGCAATACGGCTTCGCCAGCGCCGAGGAACAACTCGCCCCGGCCATCGGCAAAATTGCCCGGTGGCGCAGCGAAGGTGAAGTTGGCCAGTTGATCGTAATTGACCCAGTAACGCCGCTCCTGTCCCTGCAAGGTCATGCGGAACACCGTGTCACGCCCGACATCGGCCGCCATGCCGAACGGCGCCGGCAGATCCACCGCCACGCCCTTCAGACTGGAGCTGACCATCAATTGACTGTCGGCGCCGTCCAGATTCACCTGCAACTGGTAAGGGATGGTTCCGGACACCGGCAACGGCTGAGTCACGCCCAGCCAGTCGGTGAGCTTCTTGACTTCGACCTGCCCCGACGCTGCCACTCTTGTCTTGAGCTTGCCGGGGCCGCCGTCGGCGAAGATCTGCGCAGTGACCGGTTTGTCGAAGGCCCGGGCACTGATGTTCTGCCCGCTCAGGCCCTTGGCGCTGTCGAAGCGGAAATCGCCCTTGAGCTGGCTCAGTTCGAGCTTCGGCTCCGCCAGCTTCAATCGCGCATTGGCGGTTTTGAAGTCGACGAGGATTTTCGGCTGATCGCCCTTGGCCAACGGCACATCGAGTTTGAGCTTGCCTTGCAGATCACCGTCGCCTTCCCAGCCGGCGAAGGTGTCGGCGGTGCCGATCGGCGCCTCCTGAAGAATCTTCAGGCCATCGCCCAAGCCACCCGCGAAGGTGCCGTCGAGGAACATATGGCTGTGCTCGCCGCTCGGCACATGGGGGATATTGACGAAGACATCGCTGACCTGGGTGTCGAGCAACTGCCCCTTGCTGGCCAGAATCCGCACGCCGCTGTCTTCGATAAAAACGTCACCGCTGACCTTGCTCACGTGCGGCCAGCCCGGCTGGAACGCCAGCTCGGCGTCGTGCACCTTGAAGAACAGACTGATGCTGCGATCCGCTTCCCCGGCGTTCTTGTTCAGCGAGCCCTGATACTGGAAGAAGCCTTGATCCACCGCGCCCTTGAGAATCGCCGTGCGCAGCCATTCGTCGAGGGCCGGGCTCAGGACTTCCGGCAGGTACTTGGCGGTGTAACGACCGTCGCCGTCCACCAGGCCGACCCGCAGGTCCATGTAGTCTTCCTGGCTGTGATCGAAATGCAGGCGGATCAGAAAGTCGCCGGCAATCTTGCCTTCCTCGCCGAGCACCTTCAGGTACGGTGCGATCAGGGTGAAACCTTCTTTATCGAGCTTCCAGGTCAACCGCGCGTTGGCCTGAATGTATTGCCACGGCTTGGCGAAAATCGGATCGAGGTGCAGGACGAAATCCTTGCTGTCCATACGCAGCTCGCCGCCGCCGAGGTTGCCGCTGAGACTGCCGCTGACATTCCGCGCGGCCGGCGCGCCGTGATAGGCGTCGAAACCGACCTGGTCAAGGTTGGCGGCGAAGCCAAATTTGCTGTCATCGGTGGCGTTCGGCCGGAAATCCAGCAGCACGTTACGCAGCCCGCCGGTCACTTTCAGGCGCTCGACCACGGTCGCGAAGCCTTGGGGTAACGGGCCGAGGGCATTGAGCAAAGGGGTGATTGGCGTCAGGTCGAGCCGATCGGCCTGCAGATGCCAGAGTTCTTCGTTCTTGTCGGTGGCGGCAGTCTGTTTGATCTGCACATGCGATTCCCAACGGGTTTCGCCGAAATTCATCGCCAGCGAATCAAGCGTGACAGTGGCCCCCTCGGGACCGCGCTGGAAGTAGCCATTGAGCGCCAGATTGTTGATCTGGATCGGCTTGCGTTCGGCGTAGGCACCGGTCAGTTGCGGCGCGTTGAGACGAATCGCAGCACTCTGCAACGCCCCCTCGCGCCAGTTGACCCACAGCTCGCCACCGGCCTTGATCTCGGAGAAATTCCATTGCTGGGTCACGCGCTCGGGCAGCCATTTCGACCAGTCGCTCTGCGGCAGGCTGACGTAACCTTCCACTTCGCTGCCCTGCCACTGACTCGGACGAATCCGCGTGCGCAGGCTCAGCGCCACGGGCTGGCCGTCAGGCAGTGTCAGTCGTGCATCGAGGCGCTGACGGCTGGTGCCGGTCTTGAGATTGAGGCCGACATACGTGAGGGTTAGCGGTGCCTGTTCCCGCGGTTGCAAGGTCACCTGACTGTCGAGCACCGACAGTTGCTGAATCATTTGCATGCGGTTGAACAGTTGCTCGGGATCCATGGGCTGATCCTGCTGCACCGGCAAGCCTTCCAGCGCCCACTTTCCGTCTTCGCCTTCCTTGAGGCTGATCTTCAGACCGTTGAGTTCAAGGTGGGCGATGCGCACTTCGCGGGCCATCAGGCTGGCCCACAGATCCGGCACCGCACGCACCCGATCCAGGCGCAAGGCATTGGCGCCGCTGCCGACCATCACGTCATGGGCCAGCAGGATCGGCGCGAATCCACTCCAGTTGCCTTCCAGCTCGCCGATCTGCAGCGGCATGCCCAAGGCGGCACTGGCCTTGTCTTCGATATCGGTGCGGTATTCGGCCACCAGTGGCGTGAGTTCCCGGCCGAGACTGACGTACAACGCCATCAATACCAGAACCAACGCGCACAGGCCCAGACCCCAGCGGGTCAGTGCGGCCAAAATGCGTGTCAGACGTTCCATGTCAGTTGGCTCCCATGGCAAAAATACTGCAAAAAGCTGAGGCCAGCCGTTTCAGGAAAAGGGTGACGCAGGGGTTCAGAGCAGCACCACGTCATATTGTTCCTGGGAATACATGGTTTCTACCTGGAAGCGTATGGTGCGCCCGATGAAACCTTCAAGTTCGGCCACGTTACCGGACTCTTCATCGAGCAGGCGATCCACCACTTTCTGGTTCGCCAGCACCCGATAACCCTCGGCCTGATAGGCCCGGGCTTCACGCAGGATCTCGCGGAAAATCTCGTAGCAAATGGTTTCCGGGGTTTTCAGCTTGCCCCGGCCCTGACAACTGCTGCACGGTTCGCACAGCACCTGCTCGAGGCTTTCGCGGGTGCGCTTGCGCGTCATCTGCACCAGGCCCAACTCGGTGATGCCGATGATGTTGGTCTTGGCGTGATCGCGCTCCAGTTGTTTCTCCAGGGTACGCAGCACCTGACGCTGGTGCTCTTCGTCTTCCATGTCGATGAAGTCGATGATGATGATCCCGCCCAGATTGCGCAGGCGCATCTGCCGGGCAATCGCGGTCGCGGCTTCGAGGTTGGTCTTGAAGATGGTTTCTTCGAGGTTGCGATGACCGACGAACGCACCGGTGTTCACATCGATGGTGGTCATGGCTTCCGCCGGATCGATCACCAGATAGCCGCCGGACTTCAGCGGTACCTTGCGTTCCAGGGCTTTCTGGATTTCGTCTTCGACGCCATACAGGTCGAAAATCGGTCGTTCACCCGGGTAGTGTTCCAGACGGTCGGCGATTTCCGGCATCAGTTCGGCGACGAACTGCGTGGTTTTCTGGAAGGTTTCCCGGGAGTCGATACGGATTTTCTCGATCTTCGGGCTGACCAGATCGCGCAGGGTGCGCAGCGCCAGGCCTAAGTCTTCGTAGATCACGCTCGGTGCACCGATGGTTTTGATCTGTTCGTTGATCTGATCCCACAGGCGGCGCAGGTAGCGGATGTCCATCAGGATCTCATCGGCCCCGGCACCTTCGGCGGCGGTACGCAAAATGAAGCCGCCAGCCTCCTTGATGCCTTCTTTGGCCACGCAATCGCTGACCACCTGCTTGAGGCGTTCGCGCTCGGCTTCGTCTTCGATCTTCAGGGAAATACCGACGTGGGCGGTGCGTGGCATGTACACCAGATAGCGCGACGGGATCGACAGTTGCGTGGTCAGCCGCGCACCTTTGGAACCGATCGGATCCTTGGTGACCTGCACCACCAGGCTCTGGCCTTCGTGCACCAGAGCGCTGATGCTTTCTACCGCCGGGCCTTCGCGCAGGGAGATTTCCGAAGCATGAATGAAGGCTGCGCGATCCAGACCGATGTCGACGAATGCCGCCTGCATGCCCGGCAGGACTCGCACCACCTTGCCTTTATAGATGTTGCCGACGATCCCGCGTTTTTGCGTACGCTCGACGTGCACTTCTTGCAGCACACCGTTTTCGACCACCGCCACGCGCGATTCCATCGGCGTGATGTTGATCAGAATCTCTTCACTCATGGCAGGGTCTCGTTCAGGCATGTTCACGATAATGGCCGCATCTTGTCCGTTCGACGCTTATTGCGCGTTCAGGGTTTGCCAACAGGGTATGCCGAAATGGCCGAGCAGTTCTGCGCTTTCGCACACCGGCAAGCCGACGACCGCCGAGTAACTGCCATTGAGGCCGGCGACGAACACCGCGCCGAGCCCCTGAATGCCGTAGCCACCCGCCTTGTCCCGGGGTTCGCCGCTGGCCCAGTAGGCGGCGGCTTCTTCGCGACTGATCGACCGGAACCGCACCAGACTGCGCACCACCCGCGACTCGCAGCGCTCGCCGTCGAGCACGGCAATTGCTGTCAGCACTTCATGCTCCTTGCCGGACAACATCATCAGCATGGCGCATGCGTCGGCTTCGTCCACCGGTTTGCCAAGAATTTTGCCGTCCAGCACCACAGCGGTGTCGGCGCCCAGTACGCAAAACGCTACGTCGCAAACGACGGTGCGCCGCCCGGCCTCGGCCTTGCCGCGCGCCAGGCGCTCGACGTAGGCCGATGGGGATTCATTGGCGAGAGGGGTTTCATCGATATCCGCGCTGATGGCGGTAAACGGAATGCCGATCTGCGTGAGCAACTCACGCCGACGCGGCGACCCTGAGGCGAGGTAAAGCTTTTCCATCAAGACATCTCCCTGTTTGGTGCCCTGCCTCACAAATGCTGTTCCCTTTGGTCGGCGTCTGGTGTTGCCATACTGCGTTGCCGTTCCTCGCCATAGCACGCTATGACTCGTCACGGCGCCTTGTCTGGCAACAACAGCCACTCGCCCAAAAAGAACTTCATTTGCGAGGCAAGGCACTGGTTTGGGCAAATGCCTGACCGAATCAGTTGATTTTGTAGCGCCGGCGCAATCCACGCAAAGCGAAGCTGACCCATGGCCAGAGCAAGGCACTGACCAGTGCCGGCAGTACCAACGCGAGGGTCGGCTGACGGTTGCCGGTCAAGGCACTGAGCCAAAGCTGTACGAGCTGGGCGAGGCCGAAGATCACCAGGACGACCAGGCTCTGCTGCCACATCGGGAACATTCGCAGGCGTTGCTGCAACGACAGCACCAGGAACGTGATCAGTGTCAGGATCAAGGCATTCTGACCGAGCAGATCGCCCTGCAGCACGTCTTCGGCCAGCCCCAGGCAGAAGGCCGTGACCATGCCGACGGTGTGCGGCAGATACAACGCCCAGAAAGTCAGGAGCAAGGCCAGCCACAGCGGGCGCAGGATTTCCATGAAAATGGGCAATGGCGACACACTGAGCAGAATGCCGACGATAAACGTCAGCCATACAATCCAGCCGTTACGCGATGCGGTAGCCCCGACCATTATTCTTGCCTCCCGGTGGTCGCCGGCGCAGTGACTGGCGGTTTGGCCGCTGGTCGAGCCGCCGGCTGATTCGCCGGCGGTTTGCTGGCCGCTGGTGTGGCTGCAGGCGGTTTGCTTGCAGCGGGTTTGGCCGGCGTGGTGCTGGCGGCAGGCGCAGCCGGCGGCGTCGCCGTGGCTGGAGTTGCTGCTGCGGCAGGCGGGGTAACGATTTTCGGTACCGTGGACGGAATCACCGGACCACCACCAAAGGCATCAAGGTTTTCCTGAGCCTGCGCGGCATCATTGGCACGTTCTTCGGCGGTGCGGTTGTCACTGAATACCAGCAGCAGGTAACGGCTGCGGTTCAGTGCGGCGGTCGGCACGGCGCGAACAATGGCGAATGGCTGGCCGGAATCGTGGATCACTTCCTTGACCGTCGCCACCGGATAACCAGCCGGGAAACGCTGACCGAGTCCGGAGCTGACCAGCAGATCGCCTTCCTTGACGTCGGCAGTGTCCGCCACGTGGCGCAGTTCCAGACGCTCGGGGTTACCGGTGCCGCTGGCAATCGCCCGCAGACCGTTACGGTTCACCTGCACAGGAATGCTGTGGGTCGAGTCGGTCAGCAGCAACACACGAGAGGTGTACGGCATCAGTTCGACCACCTGCCCCATCAGGCCGCGAGCATCGAGCACCGGCTGACCGAGCACCACGCCATCACGCTCACCTTTATTGATGATGATGCGATGGGTGAAGGGGTTGGGGTCCATGCCGATCAGCTCGGCCACTTCGACCTTCTCGTTGACCAGCGCGGAAGAATTGAGCAACTCTCGCAGACGGACGTTCTGCTCGGTGAGGGCGGCAAGCTTCTGCATGCGACCCTGCAACAGCAGGTTCTCCGACTTGAGTTTTTCATTTTCGGCGACGAGCTCGGTGCGACTGCCGAACTGGCTGGCGATACCTTCCCACAACCGTCCGGGCAGGTCAGTGATCCAGTAGGCGTCCATCAGCACCAGCGAGGCCTGGCTGCGTACGGGTTTAAGCAGGCTGAAGCGCGCGTCAACGACCATCAGCGCGACCGACAGTACGGCCAGCACCAACAAGCGCACGCCCAGTGAGGGGCCCTTGGCGAAAAGCGGTTTAATAAGCCGCTCCTCCCAGGCAAATGTTCTGTTTATTCATACGGCATCAAACCGGCCTGGATGAAGACTGACAGAAGATAAACGCCAACAGGCAGCACTGCAAAGTGCTGCCTGTGCGCTCACCCACGTATTGCACCCGGCGATTATTCGCTGGAGAGCAGGTCCATGGTGTGCTTGTCCATCATTTCCAATGCACGGCCACCGCCGCGAGCGACGCAGGTCAGCGGATCTTCGGCAACGATCACCGGCAGACCGGTTTCCTGGGCCAGCAGCTTGTCGAGGTCACGCAGCAGCGCGCCACCACCGGTCAGCACAAGGCCACGCTCGGCGATGTCGGAAGCCAGTTCCGGCGGCGATTGCTCCAGGGCGCTTTTCACGGCCTGAACGATGGTTGCCAGGGACTCTTGCAGAGCTTCCAGCACTTCGTTGGAGTTCAGGGTGAATGCGCGCGGAACGCCTTCGGCCAGGTTGCGACCGCGAACGTCGACTTCGCGAACTTCGCCGCCCGGGTAGGCCGTACCGATTTCCTGCTTGATGCGCTCGGCGGTGGATTCGCCGATCAGGCTGCCGTAGTTGCGGCGCACGTAGGTGATGATCGCTTCGTCGAAGCGGTCGCCGCCAACGCGTACGGATTCGGCATAGACCACACCGTTCAGGGAGATCAGCGCGATTTCGGTAGTACCACCACCGATATCCACGACCATCGAGCCGCGTGCTTCTTCAACCGGCAGGCCGGCACCGATCGCAGCGGCCATCGGCTCTTCGATCAGGAACACTTCACGGGCACCGGCACCAAGGGCCGATTCACGGATGGCACGACGCTCAACCTGGGTGGATTTGCATGGAACGCAGATCAGCACACGAGGGCTGGGCTGCAGAAAGCTGTTTTCGTGAACCTTGTTAATAAAGTATTGCAGCATCTTTTCGCAGACGCTGAAGTCGGCGATCACGCCGTCCTTCATCGGACGAATGGCAGCAATGTTGCCCGGCGTACGGCCGAGCATGCGCTTGGCCTCGGTGCCGACAGCGACGACACTTTTCTGGTTACCGTGTGTCCGAATGGCCACAACCGATGGCTCATTCAGGACGATACCGCGCTCGCGCACGTAAATAAGGGTGTTGGCAGTGCCCAGGTCAATGGAAAGATCGCTGGAAAACATGCCACGCAGTTTCTTGAACATGGGAAAGGGACCCTAGGCAACGCGTGGGTAAAAAAGTGCGGCAAACTCTAACAACGACAGGGATTTTGGGCAAGGCGCCAATATGTTAAATTGGCCGCTTTTCTGTGCACCAAGCCCCACAATCGCGGCCTTATGACCGTAGAAGTGCGGTAGTGTTCCGACAATCTAACACACGGACGCCGTCCGTCCTGTTTTCCACTGGAGAAACCCGATGGCGCTAGAACGCTCCGACGTGGAAAAAATCGCTCATCTGGCCAGCCTTGGCCTGAATGACGCCGATCTTCCACACATCACTTCGGCCCTCAACAGCATTCTCGGGCTGGTCGACGAAATGCAGGCGGTCAATACCGACGGTATCGAGCCGCTGGCCCACCCGCTGGAAGCCAGTCAGCGCCTGCGCGCCGACGTCGTGACCGAAAGCAATAACCGCGAGGCTTATCAGTCCATCGCACCAGCGGTCGAAAACGGCCTGTACCTGGTTCCGAAAGTCATCGACTAAAGGGAAAGAGCCTGCAATGCATCAATTGACTCTGGCCGAGATCGCCCGCGGTCTCGCCGATAAAAAGTTTTCTTCCGAAGAGCTGACCAAAGTCCTGCTGGCGCGCATTACCCAGCTCGATCCGCAGCTCAACAGTTTCATCAGCCTCACCGAAGAGCTGGCCCTCGAGCAGGCGAAAGCCGCCGACGTGCGCCGGGCCAATGGTGAGAGCGGCGCGCTGCTGGGTGCGCCGATCGCCCACAAAGACCTGTTCTGCACCCAAGGCATTCGCACCAGCTGCGGCTCGAAGATGCTCGACAACTTCAAGGCTCCGTACGACGCCACCGTGGTGTCGAAGCTGGCCGCCGCCGGCACCGTGACTCTGGGCAAGACCAACATGGACGAATTCGCCATGGGTTCGGCCAACGAGTCGAGCTGGTACGGCGCGGTGAAAAACCCGTGGAACCTGGAACACGTACCGGGCGGTTCGTCCGGTGGTTCGGCGGCGGCGGTTGCCGCTCGTCTGTTACCAGCCGCAACGGCCACCGACACCGGTGGTTCGATCCGTCAGCCGGCCGCGTTCACCAACCTCACAGGCCTGAAACCGACCTACGGTCGCGTGTCGCGCTGGGGCATGATCGCTTACGCCTCCAGCCTCGATCAGGGCGGCCCACTGGCTCGCACTGCCGAAGACTGCGCGATTTTGTTGCAAGGCATGGCCGGCTTCGATCCGAACGACTCCACCAGCATCGATGAACCGGTGCCGGACTACGCCGCCGGTCTGAACGGTTCGCTGCAAGGCCTGCGCATCGGCGTGCCGAAGGAATACTTCGGCGCCGGTCTTGACCCGCGCATCGCCGACCTGATCCAGAACAGCATCAAAGAGCTGCAGAAGCTCGGTGCCGTGATCAAGGAAATCAGCCTGCCGAACATGCAGCACGCGATTCCTGCGTACTACGTGATCGCCCCGGCAGAAGCCTCCTCCAACCTCTCGCGTTTTGACGGCGTGCGCTTCGGCCACCGCTGCGAAGATCCGAAGAACCTGGAAGACCTGTACAAGCGCTCCCGTGGCGAAGGCTTTGGTGCCGAAGTGCAGCGCCGGATCATGGTCGGTGCCTACGCACTGTCCGCCGGTTACTACGACGCCTACTACCTGAAAGCGCAGAAGATCCGTCGCCTGGTGAAGAACGACTTCATGGCTGCCTTTAATGAAGTCGACATCATCCTCGGCCCGACCACGCCAAACCCGGCCTGGAAACTCGGCGCCAAGAACAGCGACCCGGTCGCTGCCTACCTGGAAGACGTCTACACCATCACCGCCAACCTCGCGGGCCTGCCGGGCCTGTCGATGCCAGCCGGTTTTGTCGATGGTCTGCCGGTTGGCGTGCAACTGCTCGCTCCGTATTTCCAGGAAGGTCGCCTGTTGAACGTTGCCCACCAGTATCAGTTACACACTGACTGGCACACCCGCACCCCAACCGGCTTCTGAGGAGACACACATGCAATGGGAAGTCGTGATCGGGCTGGAGATTCACACCCAGCTCACCACCCGGTCGAAAATCTTTTCCGGTAGTTCCACCACGTTCGGCTCCGAGCCGAACACCCAGGCCAGCCTGATCGACCTGGGCATGCCCGGCGTGTTGCCGGTGCTGAACCAGGAAGCGGTGCGCATGGCGGTGATGTTCGGTCTGGCGATTGACGCCGAGATCGGTCAGCACAACGTGTTCGCGCGTAAAAACTATTTCTACCCGGATCTGCCGAAGGGCTACCAGATCAGCCAGATGGAATTGCCGATCGTCGGCAAGGGCCACCTGGACATCGCGCTGGAAGACGGCACGGTCAAACGCGTCGGCATTACCCGCGCGCACCTGGAAGAAGACGCCGGCAAGAGCCTGCACGAGGAATTCAGCGGTGCCACCGGCATCGACCTGAACCGTGCCGGCACGCCGCTGCTGGAAATCGTTTCCGAGCCTGACATGCGCAGCGCCAAGGAAGCCGTGGCTTACGTCAAGGCGATCCACGCGCTGGTACGTTACCTGGGCATCTGCGACGGCAACATGGCCGAAGGCTCGCTGCGTTGCGACTGCAACGTGTCGATCCGTCCGAAAGGCCAGGTTGAATTCGGCACCCGCTGCGAGATCAAGAACGTCAACTCGTTCCGTTTCATCGAGAAGGCGATCAACTCCGAAATCCAGCGTCAGATCGACCTGATCGAAGACGGCGGCAAAGTGATCCAGCAGACCCGTCTGTACGATCCGAACAAGGACGAAACCCGTCCGATGCGCAGCAAAGAGGAAGCCAACGACTACCGTTACTTCCCCGATCCGGACCTGCTGCCGGTGGTCATCGAGGACTCGTTCCTTAATGACGTGCGCGCCACCCTGCCGGAACTACCACCGCAAAAACGCGAGCGCTTCCAGAGTGCTTTCGGTCTGTCGGCCTACGACGCCAACGTGCTGGCTACCAGCCGTGAGCAGGCGGATTACTTCGAGAAAGTCGCAGCCATCGGCGGCGACGCCAAACTGGCGGCGAACTGGGTGATGGTCGAGTTGGGCAGCCTGCTCAACAAGCAGAACCTGGACATCGAGGATTCGCCGGTTTCGGCCGAGCAACTGGGCGGCATGCTGCAGCGCATCAAGGACAACACCATCTCCGGCAAGATCGCCAAGGTGGTGTTCGAAGCGATGGCCAACGGCGAAGGCAGCGCAGACGAGATCATCGAAAAGCGCGGCCTGAAGCAGGTTACCGACACCGGTGCGATTTCGGCGGTGCTGGACGAAATGCTCGCGGCCAACGCCGAGCAGGTCGAGCAATACCGCGCGGCAGACGAAGCCAAGCGCGGCAAGATGTTCGGCTTCTTCGTCGGCCAGGCCATGAAAGCCTCCAAAGGCAAGGCCAACCCGCAGCAAGTGAACGAACTGCTGAAAAGCAAGCTCGAAGGCTGACCACAATGGAGCCAGATCCAAAGCCTGGCTCCATTCCCTGTGGGAGCGGGCTTGCTCGCGAAAGCGGCGTAACAGTCAGCAGATATGTTGAATGTGAGTCCCCCTTCGCGAGCAAGCCCGCTCCCACATTGTTATTTGGGAGCTTTTGAATGAAACGTCTGCTCGGCGCCTGCGCCCTGCTCTCTTTGCTGGCCGGTTGCGCCAGCACCGATGTCATCGACCCGCACGGTTACGACCAGACCGGCGTCGCCTCCTATTACGGTGCCAAGCACCACGGTAAACGCACCGCCAGCGGCGAAGCGTTCAACCAGAATTCCCTGACCGCCGCCCACCGCCAGTTGCCGTTCGGCACGCGGGTGAAGGTCACCAACCTGAAAAACGATGAATCCGTCGTGGTCCGCATCAACGACCGCGGCCCGCACACCCGTGGCCGCCTGATCGATGTTTCACGTGCGGCGGCCGAACAGCTCGGTATGCTGCGCAGTGGAACCGCACGGGTCAGGATCCAGGCCCTCGACGACTGATGGAGCGTCCACCATTTTCGGACTGACCGACTTACCCCTGATCAGCGTGATCGAATTGCTCAGCGGGCTGTTCCTGCTGATCGCCGGCGCCGAGCTGATGGTGCGCGCCGCGGTGCGCCTGGCCGCGCGCCTGCATGTACGACCGCTGATCATCGGCCTGACCATCGTCGGCCTCGGCAGCAGCGCCCCGCAAATGGCCGTCAGCCTGCAAGCCGTGCAGGCGCACACGCCGGACATCGCCGTCAGCAGCGTGATCGGCAGCAGCATTTTCAACATTCTTGTCACCCTCGGCCTGTCGGCGCTGATCATTCCGCTGCGGGTGTCGCGGCAACTGGTGCGTCTCGACATCCCGTTGATGATCGGCGCCAGCCTGCTGGTGTTCGTGCTGGCGTGGAATGAAGAGCTCGGGCGCTTCGACGGCATTCTGTTGCTCGGTGCCCTGACGCTTTACCTCGGATTGTTGCTGCGCCAGTCGCGGCACTCGGCCCGCCCGCATTCCGATCAACCGCATGATCCGCAGGCGCCGTGGTTCACCAGCCTGCTGATGATTGTCGGCGGTCTGGGCATGCTGGTGTTCGCCGGGCACTTGCTGCTGGGTGCAGCCGTGGTCGTCGCCACTGACCTGGGATTCTCCGAACGGGTGATCGGCCTGACCGTGGTCGCGGTCGGCACCTCGCTGCCGGAGCTCGCCACCTCACTGATCGCAGCGCTGCGCGGTCAGCGGGACATTGCAGTCGGCAACGTGATCGGCGCCAACCTGTTCAACCTGCTCGGGGTGCTGGGCCTCACCGCACTGATCGCGCCGACGCCGTTGTCGGTCTCGCCGAACGCGCTGGATTTCGACCTGCCGGTGATGCTCGGCGTCGCTGCGCTGTGCCTGCCGGTGTTCTATTCCGGTTATCGCGTGACACGGGCCGAAGGTTTGCTGCTGTTGGGTTTGTATCTGGCGTACGGGCTGCATGTGGTGTCGTTCACCACCGGCATGCCACTGGCCGGCAAACTCGAGCGATTGATGCTGTTTTATGTACTGCCGACGCTGCTGACGTTTCTGTTTTTCACGTCCGTGCGCGCCTGGCGCCGCCAACACCACAAGAAGGATGTGCCATGACCGAATCGAAGAAATCCGGGGTTGAAGTCCGCCGTCAGGTAATGGGCGACGCGTTTGTCGACCGCGCGCTGGGCAACGCTACCGAGTTCACCCAACCGTTGCAGGATTTCGTCAACGAACACGCCTGGGGCGGCGTGTGGAATCGCGAAGGTCTGCCACTGAAGACCCGCAGCCTGATCACCCTCGCCGCATTGACAGCACTGAAGTGCCCGCAGGAATTGAAAGGTCACGTGCGCGGTGCGTTGAACAATGGCTGCACGATCGATGAGATCCGCGAAGCGCTGCTGCATTGCGCGGTGTATGCCGGCGTGCCGGCGGCGATCGATGCGTTCCGCGCGGCGCAGGAAGTGATCGACAGTTACCAGAAGCCCGAGTAACCGCCGGCCCTAGATCCACCCGCCCCATTGCAAGAAAAAGATCCCGATGTTGGTGGTGATCGCCGCCATCAACGTGGTCAGCACGATGATCGCCGCCGCCAGTTCATGATTGCCCTGGGCCGCACGGGCCATGACAAAACTGGCGGCGGCGGTCGGGCTGCCGAAGTACAGAAACAGAATCCCCAGCTCCGCCCCGCGAAAGCCCCACAGCCATGCGCCCAGCGTGGCGATCACCGGCAGGCCGACCATCTTCACCAGACTCGAACTGAGCGCCATGTTGCCGCTCTTGCGCAGTGCCGCCAGCGACAGCGTGCCGCCAATGCAAATCAGGGCCAGCGGCAACGTGGTCTGCGCCAGGTACTGACCGGAGGTTTCCAGCCAGCCCGGCAGACCGATCTTGAAATAAGCGAACGGCGCTGCCGCGATCACGCTGATGATCAATGGATTGCTGACCACGCTTTTGCAGATGCTCCACGGGTCGGACTTGATCACCGGGCTGTAGACCGCCAACACGATGGTCGACAGGGTGTTGTAGAAGAGGATCACCAGCGCCGCGAGAATCGCCCCGAGGGAAATCCCGTAGTCGCCATACATGCTCGCCGCCAGCGCCAGGCCGATCACCCCGTTGTTGCCGCGAAACGCGCCCTGGGTGTAGATACCGCGATCTTCACGCGGACAACGGAAAATCGCCCAGCCCCAGGCCACGGCAAAACTGACCAGCGTGGCCAGTGCGAAATAGATCAGCAGCGCCGGTTGCAGCGCGGCGTGCAGGTCAGCGTGCAGAATGCCGAGAAACAGCAGCGCCGGCATGGTGACGTTGAACACCAGCGACGATGCCGTGTGGATGAAGTTGTCGTTGATCCAGTCGATGCGCTTGAGCAGCACACCGAGAAACAGCATGGCAAACACCGGCGCGGTGATGTTCAGGGTTTCGAGGAAAATTGCCAGCATGCCGGGGAGCCTTGGAGGTGAGCGTCGTTAGGGGGCTAATGATAAGCCACTTTCACCCTGATCGTTCCCACGCTCTGCGTGGTAACGTCTCCTGTGACGCTCCGCGTCACGCTGTTGGGACGCGGAGCGTCCCCGGCTGCATTCCCACGCGGAGCGTGGGAACGATCAACGGGGTGGTCTCAGGTGATAGGCGCCGGATTGAACAACGTAATGTCGTTATGCAGCTTGTGCTTCTCCGCCCACGTCTGCTGCTTGCCGCTCGCCACATCCAGGTAGTAGTGGAACAACTCCCAGCCCAGTTCCTCGATGGACGCACGCCCGGTAGCAATCCGCCCGGCATCGATGTCGATCAGATCCGGCCAGCGCTGCGCCAGCTCCGTACGGGTCGAAACCTTCACCACCGGCGCCATGGCCAAGCCGTAAGGCGTGCCACGACCGGTAGTGAACACATGCAGGTTCATCCCCGCCGCCAGTTGCAACGTACCGCAGACGAAATCACTCGCCGGCGTTGCACAGAAAATCAAACCCTTCTGCTTGAACCGCTCACCCGGGCCGAGCACACCGCTGATCGCGCTGCTACCGGACTTCACGATCGAGCCCAACGACTTCTCGACAATGTTCGACAACCCGCCCTTCTTGTTGCCCGGCGTGGTGTTGGCGCTGCGATCCGCTTCACCCTTGGCCAGATAACGGTCGTACCAGTCCATCTCGCGCACCAGTTCCTCGGCAACGGTTTTGGACTGCGCCCGTGAAGTCAGCAGGTAAATCGCATCGCGCACTTCGGTGACTTCGGAAAACATCACCGTCGCGCCCGCCCGCAGCAGCAAGTCCGAGGCGTAACCCAGCGCGGGGTTGGCGGTAATGCCGGAAAACGCATCGCTGCCACCGCACTGCATGCCGAGGATCAGCTCGGACGCCGGCACGGTTTCCCGTCGGCGTTGGTCGAGTTTCTTCAGCCGGACCTCGGCCAGTTCCATGATCTGCTCGATCATCTCGGTGAAACCGTGACTGGAATCCTGCAAGCGATACAGCCACGGCTCGCTCAGATCTACAGAAGCATCGTCCTCGTGCATCACCTGCCCGGCCTGCAATTTCTCGCAGCCCAGACCGATGACCAGCGCCTCGCCACCGAGGTTCGGGTTGCGCGCCAGATTGCGCACGGTGCGGATCGGGATGTAGGCGTCGGTGGCCGTGATGGCCACGCCGCAACCATAACTGTGGGTCAGCGCCACCACGTCATCGACGTGCGGGTACCTGGGCAAGAGCTCATCCTTGATCCGCTTCACTGCGTGATCCAGCACCCCGGTGACGCATTGCACGGTGGTGGTGATCCCGAGGATGTTGCGCGTGCCGACGGTGCCGTCGGCATTGCGATAACCCTCGAACGTGAAGCCTTCCAGCGGTGCCTGCGCGGCCGGCACATCGGTGGACAGCGGCAGGCTGTCCAGCGGCGGCGCAGTCGGCATGCGCAGTTGATCTTCCCTGACCCAACTGCCACGGGGAATCGGCTGCAACGCGTAGCCGATGATCTGGCCATAGCGAATCACCGTGCCGCCCTCGGGGATGTCCACGAGGCTGACCTTGTGACTCTGCGGTACAAAATCCACCGTCACCAGGCCATCGGCAAATGCGGTGCCCGCCGGTACGCCTTGGTCGTTGACCACTACCACTACGTTGTCCCGCTCGTGCAGGCGGATGTAGCGCGGCGAGTCGGAATGTTCAATCAACTGCATGACGCCGCTCCTCAGGAATGCGCTTGAGACAACTTACCAGCCGCTTCGGAACCGCCATTGGTTGGCGGCTCTTTCAAAACCACACGCTTGATCGGGCCGACGATCACCAGATAGCTGAACACCGCCACCAGCGCGTTGGCGCCGACGAACACCAGCGCCCATTTGAACGAACCGGTGGAGCTGATGATGTAGCCGATGACGATCGGGGTGGTGATCGAGGCGATGTTGCCGAAGGTGTTGAACAGGCCGCCACTCAGACCGGCGATCTGTTTCGGCGAGGTGTCGGACACCACCGCCCAGCCCAGCGCGCCCACGCCTTTGCCGAAGAACGCCAGGGCCATGAAGCCGACCACCATCCATTCAACGTCGACATAGTTGCAGGCCACGATGCTGCTCGAAACCAGCAGACCGGCAATGATCGGCGCCTTGCGGGCGAAGGTCAGCGAATGGCCCTTGCGCAGCAGGTAATCGGAAATCACCCCGCCGAGGACACCGCCGATAAAGCCGCAGATCGCCGGCAACGAGGCAATGAAACCGGCCTTGAGGATGGTCATGCCGCGATCTTGCACCAGGTACACCGGGAACCAGGTCAGGAAGAAATAAGTGATGCCGTTGATGCAGTACTGGCCCAGGTACACGCCGAGCATCATGCGGTTGGTCAGCAACTGGCGGATGTAATCCCATTTCGGCCCGTCGGATTTTTTGCCTTTCTGGTCCATGTCGACCATGCCGCCGTTGTCAGCGATGTGCTTGAACTCGGCATCGTTGATGCGCGGGTGTTCACGCGGGCTGTAGATCACTTTCAGCCAGACCAGCGAGAAGATGATGCCGAGGATACCCATGACGATGAACACGTGCTCCCAGCCAAAGGAGAACACGATCCAGCCCATCAGCGGTGCGAACAGCACGGTCGCGAAGTATTGCGCGGAGTTGAAGATCGCCGAAGCGGTACCGCGTTCAGCGGTCGGGAACCATGCCGCGACGATACGGGCGTTGCCGGGGAACGATGGCGCCTCGGCCAGACCGACCAGGAAGCGCAACATGAACAGCGCGACGATGGCCGTGGACATGCCGAACTCACCGACGAAGCCTTGCAGCACGGTGAACAGCGACCAGGTGAAAATGCTCAGGGCATAGACTTTTTTCGAGCCGAAGCGATCGAGCAGCCAGCCGCCGGGAATTTGCCCGGCCACGTAGGCCCAACCGAAAGCAGAGAAGATGTAGCCGAGGGTGACCGCGTCGATGCCGAGGTCTTTTTGCAAACTGGAACCGGCGATCGCGATGGTGGCGCGGTCGGCGTAGTTGATCGTGGTCACCAAAAACAGCATGAGCAGGATCAAATAGCGGACGTGAGTCGGCTTGGACGATTGCATGTAGATGTACTCCCACTGATTATTTTTATGCGGGTAAAACATTCTTTGGTCTTGTGCCGCGCAGGGCCTCAGGCGAAGGCCCGGCGCGGGTGCAGCGATTTACGAACCGATGTAGCTGGTCTTCACGACCGTGTAGAACTCTTGCGCATAGCGGCCTTGCTCACGTGAGCCATAGGATGAACCCTTACGGCCACCGAACGGAACGTGGTAATCGACACCGGCGGTCGGCAGGTTGACCATCACCATCCCGGCCTGGGAATGACGCTTGAAGTGGTTGGCGTACTTCAGCGACGTGGTGGCGATACCCGCCGACAGACCGAATTCGGTGTCATTGGCCATGGCCAGTGCAGCGTCGTAATCGGCTACGCGGACGATGTTGGCCACCGGGCCGAAGATCTCTTCGCGGCTGATGCGCATCGACGCCTCGCTGTCGGCAAACAGGGTCGGCGCGAGGAAGTAACCCTCGGTGTCACAGGTCACCAGACCGCCGCCGCTGACAACACGTGCACCTTCGGACTGACCGATGTCGATGTATTTCAGGTCCTGTTCAAGCTGCGCTTGCGAGACCACCGGACCGATGTCGGTACCGGCCTTCAGCGCGTGGCCGACCTTGATCGACTTCATGCGCTCGGCCATGGCTTCGACGAACTTGTCGTGAATCCCGGCGGTAACGATCAAGCGGCTCGACGCGGTGCAACGCTGGCCGGTGGAGTAGAACGCACTCTGCACCGACAGCTCCACCGCCTGCTTGAGGTCGGCGTCGTCGAGAATGATCTGCGGGTTCTTGCCGCCCATTTCCAGCTGAACCTTGGCCTGGCGCGACACACAGTTGACCGCGATCTGACGGCCCACACCGACGGAGCCGGTGAAGCTGATGCCGTCGACTTTCGGGCTGTTGACCAGCGCTTCACCGACCACGCGGCCACTGCCCATCACCAGGTTGAACACGCCGGCCGGGAAGCCTGCGCGGGAGATGATTTCGGCCAGCGCCCAGGCGCAACCCGGCACCAGATCCGCCGGCTTCAACACCACGCAGTTGCCGTAGGCCAGGGCCGGAGCGATTTTCCACGACGGGATGGCAATCGGGAAGTTCCACGGGGTGATCAAGCCGACCACACCGAGCGCTTCGCGAGTGACTTCAACGTTGACGCCCGGGCGCACCGACGGCACGTAGTCGCCGGACAGACGCAGGCATTCACCGGCGAAGAACTTGAAGATGTTGCCGGCGCGGGTCACTTCGCCGATGGCTTCGGGCAGGGTCTTGCCCTCTTCCCGGGCCAGCAGGGTGCCGAGTTCTTCGCGGCGGGCGAGGATTTCAGTACCGACTTTGTCCAGCGAGTCGTGACGGGCCTGAATGCCCGAAGTCGACCACGCCGGGAACGCGGCGCGCGCGGCGTCGATGGCGGCGTTGACCTGAGCCAGGTCAGCCTTGGCGTAATCGCCGATGGTGTCGCTCAGCTCGGACGGGTTGATGTTGACCGAGTAATCGTTGCCGGCGACCCATTCACCGTTGATGTAGTTGTCATAGCGCTTGGTCACGAATCATTCTCCTGACGCAAAAGGCCGCTGATCGCTCAGCGGCCTTGTTTATAGAGTTGTGTTACTGCGCACCTTGCTTGTCGATCAGCGCGGCGAGCATTTCGTACTCTTCGCGGGTCAGGTCGGTCAGCGGCGCCCGCACCGGGCCTGCGTCATAGCCGGCGATCTTGGCGCCTGCCTTGACGATGCTCACGGCGTAACCGGCCTTGCGGTTGCGGATGTCCAGGTACGGCAGGAAGAAGTCGTCGATGATCTTGCCGACAGTGGCGTGATCTTCGCGGGCAATCGCGTGGTAGAAGTCCATCGCGGTTTTCGGGATGAAGTTGAACACCGCCGACGAGTAGACCGGCACGCCCAGGGCCTTGTAGGCCGCGGCGTAGACTTCGGCGGTCGGCAGACCACCGAGGTAGCTGAAGCGATCGCCGAGACGACGACGGATCGACACCATCAGTTCGATGTCGCCCAGACCGTCCTTGTAACCGATCAGGTTCGGGCAGCGCTCGGCCAAACGTTCCAGCAGCGGCGCGGTCAGGCGGCAGACGTTGCGGTTGTAGACCACCACGCCGATGTTGACCGATTTGCACACCGCTTCAACGTGGGCGGCAACGCCGTCCTGGCTGGCTTCGGTCAGGTAGTGCGGCAGCAGCAACAGACCTTTGGCGCCCAGACGCTCGGCTTCCTGAGCGTATTCGATGGCCTGGCGGGTCGAACCGCCGACACCGGCGAGGATCGGCACGCTGCTGGCGCAGGTGTCGACGGCAGTCTTGATGATTTCCGAGTATTCGCTGGCAGCCAGGGAGAAGAATTCACCGGTGCCACCGGCGGCGAACAGGGCTGAAGCACCGTACGGGGCCAGCCATTCCAGGCGTTTGATGTAGCCAGCGCGGTTGAAATCGCCCTGGGCATTGAAATCGGTCACCGGGAACGACAGCAGGCCGGCGGAGAGGATGGACTTCAGTTCTTGTGGATTCATTATTCGAACACCCTGGTAGCAACGTTTTTTTGTGAGTGGACCGTTCAGCCTTCGCCGAAGTTGTAGGTCATCGTACAACTTAAAAGATAACCGTCAACTGCATTTCATCGCTGGAGGGCATTTTTTGTCGGACAAGATTTCTTTTTGACGTAGGAGATTTCTCGACTAGGCTCGATTTAACTGTATATGCATACAGTTAAATAAGAATCCACCGACGACATATCAAGGAGAAAGAAATGTCCGGTCTACAAACAAAATGCCTTGAAAAACCCTCACCGGTCATCGCCCGATTCGATGATCTTTTTACTCCCGGCGGCATCACCTTCAGCGCCGAAAATCCACACCTGTTGCTGCACATCGCCGACTCGCACAGCGATGTCGAACCCGTGACCACTCCGCCCGCTCAAGCCTTGAAAGGCAAACCGCAGTTACGCTTCGAGGGCGCGGAACACACGGCTATCGGCGATAACACCCGGCTGCGCTTTGTTGAAAATGCCGAGCCGGTGCTTGCGCAAAACGTAGCGCTGCATCTGCCGAACGGGTTGGCGCTGACCTACGGTCAGGTGCTGGCGCTGGGCGGTGATTTCTACGGAGTCGTCGACCGTCCGATCAACGAAGGTGCGACTCCGACTGATCGCCTTCAGCGCTTCACGGCGGCCTTCGACAGCCTCGCCGTACTGCCCGCTTCAAAGGCCGAAGCACCACAGATTCTCGCGATCATGCAGAAGGAGATCGACGCGGTTAAACAGGCGATCAAGGACGGCAAGAAACCCCATGAGGCTTATGACGCTTTGGGAGATACGTTGTCGGAAGAGTGGAACAAGATTACCGGCGGCGGCAGTTTTGTCTCGGCGCTGTTCCCGCTCGGTCGCTATCTGAAACTGGCGGCGAACAACGCCGACCACTTCGGCGAATGGGCCCGACAGGCCTACATCGCCGGGCACACCGCCGCCCTGCAAACCGCCGCTGCCGCCCACGCCAGTCAGGACGAACTGCAACTGGAACGGGCCTACGCGATGAACGCGTTCGCCGACCACTACCTCACCGATCTGTTCTCCTCCGGGCATCTGCGGGTGCCGCGCAAGGCCATGGCCGCAGCGGTGACACCGAGCGACCTGGGCTCGCTGATCACTCGCTTCATGCATGACGAAGACAGCAAGTTCGGCCTTAAGGTGCGTAACGGACATGGCGAGCAATGGCGGGCGTTCGGTGACAAGCGCTACTTCGACGCCACGGACGCCGACAACCGAAATCAGGTGAATCTGGCGGTGCAGGACTCGGCGGACGAGGTGTATGCCGCCTATTCAAGCGGCAACGTGCCGGCCACCTTCAACGCACTGCAACGGCTGCCGGACCTGACTTTCGTGATGAGTCTGGCCAACAACTTCTCGCCACTGTTCCGCGTTCAAGGCAACAAAGTCCTGCGGCGCAAGGACGTCAACAACCTCAACGACACCGCCACCGTCGACGACTGGTGGGGCTGGAGCACTTACCTGCTGCTCAAGGACTATCACCCAACCGGCAACACGAATTAAGGAGCGATTCGATGACTATCAAATTGAAACTGGAACTGGCCTCGGGCCAATCGTTGAAAGGTGCGCCGCTGCAACTGCTGCGTGACGGCGTGGCCATCGCCCGGGCGTCGGTGGATGCTCAGGGCCAGGCAACGTTCGACGTCAGGCCCGGCCCGGGCAAACTGGCGATCAGGGTGGATCGATCGATTCTGCCCCGCAGCTGAAATGCCCGGACAAGATTGCCCCGGCGCGCCTCACCGATTCGCCGGGTAAAGTGCGACGACTGCCGCGAAGGATCGCGGCAGATCTTTCAAGGAGAACGAAGCATGACGTTTGCCGCTGCACACCTTCCGCAATTCCCCGACCACGCCAGCGACTCGATCATCCTGCGGTTATCGACTCTGGATGACGACCTGACCGTTCAGGTACCCGATGGCCAGAACACACCGCCGAACTGGGATGTGTACCCGATCCTCGGCGATGATCCGGAAGAGCCTGAATGGCAGGGTTTGTCGGAGCCGACCGGCGCCTGGGATGACGCACTGGATGACATGGTCGGCATGACGGGAATTGAACTGAGCATCCCCAGATTCGAACTGGAAAAGTACCTGAACAGTACCGTTGAGCTGCGCTACAAGTTCGCCGATGAGTCCAGTCTGGAGCCGTGTTCCGAACCGTTGAAACTGTACATCGAAGCTTGATCGTCACGCATGACGGGATCAATGACGACCGTTTGTCGCCACTGTCATTTCTGACAGTGGCGCACCGGCACACAAAGAAGCTCAACTGGCGGGGTGCAATAAGATTGCACTCACCCCGACTCAAGGAGAGTTTGTCATGCAGACACTGCAAGTATCACCTTTAAATCTACTTGCCCCAGCGGAAGCACCTCAGGCGCCAAATGGAGTGCTGGACACCCAAAAACTGAATGGCGTTTTTCTGCTCGATTTCTTTTATGAGGGGAAAGCAGCAAACCAACAGATCGACATAACAATTGAAGTCAAGCCCGACCGCTTTAGCCCCCCTATTCCATGGGGCACCAGATTTACGACCTCGACAGCCGGAAAGGAACAGGTCTCTCTGAATTCAAGAAGCCTTTTCGGCTATCAATTCAAAAGTGGGTCCGTAGTAATCAGCTACCTCGTAACGATAGACGGCCCCCCGCAACCATCAAAGGCATTACCGTTATCTATCGTCGACACCGCATGACGTTTTCCCGCCCTTCCAGAGTTCAACCCTGCGCCTGCGCCTCTTCATGCGCCTGACGCAGCCGTTCGCGGCTATTGGTCAGGTGCAGGCGCATGGCCGCGCGGGCGGCATCGGAATCCTGGCGGGCGATGGCCTCGTAGATTTCCTCGTGCTCGCGGCTCAGGCGATTCATGTAGTGCTGCTGATCGTCATGGGCCAGACGCGCCGAGTTCAGGCGCGTGCGCGGAATGATGCTGGTGCCCAGGTGGGTCATGATGTCGGTGAAGTAGCGGTTGCCGGTGGACAGCGCGATTTGCAGGTGGAACTGGAAGTCCGACGCCACCGCATCACTGGCGTGGGCCACGCTTTCGTTCAGCGCATCGAGGGCAGCACGCATGGCGGCCAGTTGTTCGGCACTGCGACGCTGCGCGGCGAGGCCGGCGGATTCGGTTTCGAGGCTGATGCGGAGTTCGAGAATCGCCAGCACGTCACGCAGGGTGACCACGGTGGCGGGGTCGATCCGGAAGCCACTCGGGCTCGGTGTATCGAGCACGAAAGTGCCGATGCCGTGGCGGGTTTCAACCTGACCTGCGGCCTGTAGCCGGGAGATCGCCTCGCGCACCACGGTGCGGCTGACGCCATGAGCTTCCATGATTGCCGACTCGGTGGGCAATTTGTCGCCACGCTTGAGCAGACCATCGCGGATCTGCTCGGTCAGCACCGTCACCAGTTCCTGAGCCAGGCTGCGGCGCTTGCGAGGGAGGCGCGGGGTGTCGATCGGGTTTTCCATGGTCTGCGTTTGTCTCGAAATATCGGCTTGAAGGGCATCATAGCGCAAGCGGGTTGTACGATCACTTGTCACACCATCTCTGTGGGAGCGAGCTTGCTCGCGAAGCGGTTTTTCAGGCAACAGATTTGTCGTCTGAGATGACGCCTTCGCGAGCAAGCTCGCTCCCACAAAGGGTGTGTGATCAGGCCGTCACGGTCTGTTCCACCAGATGCCCGCCATCGATCCGCACATGCCGTGGATGGAAGCGCTTGAGGCTGCTGCGATGGCCGACGCTGACGATGCTCAGGCCCGGCAACTGGTCGATCAGCGCCTGATACAGCGTGGCTTCGTCTTCTTCATCCATCGCCGATGTCGCTTCGTCCATGTACAGCCATTGCGGTGCATAGAGCAGCGCGCGGGCGAAGGCCAGACGTTGCTGTTCTCCCGGCGAGAGCATGCGCTGCCAGTGGTTGGCCTCGTCCAGTCGAGCCACCAGATGCGGCAGACGGCAGGTTTCCAGCACTTGTGCATAACGCTCAGGCGCGTAGGTGTCGCCCGGTTGTGGATAACTCAAGGCGTCGCGCAGGGTGCCGATCGGCAGATACGGTTTTTGTGGCAGGAACAGATAACGCGAGGCCGGCAAGCGAATACTGCCGTGCCCGGCTGGCCACAAATGGCCCATCGCCCGCAGCAGCGTGGATTTACCGCTGCCGGAGCGGCCACTGAGCATCACGCGGTCGCCCTGCTCCACGGTCATGTCGGCGCTGGTCAGCAGATGACGACCGTCGGCTAGATCTAGGCCCAGGTTATGAACCTTCAACTCATCGCCCTGATTCTGCACGTCGATGGCCGGTGCACGTTCTTCGTTGTCGGTCATGGCCTGGCGGAAACTCAGCAGACGATCACACGTGGCGCGCCACGCGGCGAGATCCGAATAGGCGTTGATGAACCAGCTGAAGTTCTCCTGCACGTTGCCGAATGCCGAGTTGATCTGCATCAGCTCACCCAGTTCGATCTTGCCGGTCAGATAACGCGGGGCCGCGACGATGAACGGGAAGATGATTGCGATCTGGCCGTAACCCGAGGTGAAGAACGTCAGGCGCTTGGACACCCGCATGATGTCCCAGAAGTTGTGCCAGACCAGACCGAAGCGATTGCTCAGGCGACGGTTTTCGTTCGGTTCGCCGTTGTACAACGCAATGCTCTCGGCGTTCTCACGTACTCGCACCATGGAGAAACGCAGGTCCGCTTCGAAACGTTGTTGTTGGTTGTTCAGGCCGATCAGGCGTCGACCGATCAGGTGCGTCAGCCAGCTGCCGACCGCCGCATACAGCAGCGCACACCAGAACATGTAGCCGGGAATCTCGATGCCGAACACCTCGATGCTGCCGGACACGCCCCACAAAATGATCGAGAACGATACCAGGCTGACCACCGTGCGGATCAGGCCCAACGCGAGGCTCAAAGTGTTGCTGGTGAAGGTGTTGAGGTCTTCGGAAATCCGCTGGTCAGGGTTGTCGGTGTAGCCGCCCTGCTCCAGCTGATAATAGTTTTTGTGCCCGAGCCAGCGCTTGAAATGGTTCTCGGTGAGCCATGCCCGCCAGCGGATGGTCAGCATCTGCGTCAGGTACAGGCGATACACCGCGCCGAGGATCGCCACCGCCGCAATGCCGCAGAAATACAGGATCAACTGCCAGAACGCCGCCTCGTCCTTCTTTTGCAGGGCGTTATAGAAATCCTTGTACCAACTGTTGATCCACACCGAGATCGCCACGCTGAACAACGTCAGCGCGATCACGGCGATCAGCAACGTCCAGGCCTTGCCCTTCTCTTCGCTGCGCCAGTAAGGCGTGGTCATGGCCCACACCTTGCGAAAAAACTGCCCGCGCACAGTATCGTTGACCGCGGAATATTCAGCGTTCTGATTCATGGAAAAGGCTCGATAAAGAAAAGAACAGACACGCACCGATCATAGATGATCGGTGCGCTTTATCGCGAGGGCTGGCGATGGTCGTTCAGCGCAGGTTCAGCGACGAACCGGGCGCTTCTGCAGTTTGCGCTGCAGGGTGCGACGGTGCATGCCCAGGGCGCGGGCCGTGGCGGAGATGTTGCCTTCGTGCTCGGTCAGCACACGCTGGATGTGCTCCCATTGCAGACGGTCAACCGACATCGGGTTTTCCGGCACCAGGCTGTCGAGGTCGGCGTGCTCGGACAGCAGCGCTGCCAGCACATCGTCGGCGTCGGCCGGTTTACACAGATAATTGCAGGCGCCGCGCTTGATCGCTTCGACCGCAGTGGCAATGCTCGAGTAACCGGTGAGGATCACCACGCGCATTTCCGGGTCCAGCTCCAGCAGCTTCGGCAGCAGGACCAGACCGGAGTCGCCGTCCATTTTCAGGTCCAGCGCGGCGTAGTCCGGCAGATCGGCCTGGGCGATGGTCAGGCCTTCTTCGGCGGAACCGGCGGTGCTGACGCGGAAACCACGGCGGGCCATGGCACGGGCCATCACCCGGGTGAAGGTCGCGTCGTCATCGACCAGCAGCAAATGCGGCAGTTCTTCGCCTTCGACTTGGATTTCGTCACTCATGTTGCTCTCCTCGGGCGCCGTGGGGCAGGCGCAGCTCGGTGAGCGTGCCGCCTTCCTCATGACTATAGAGTTTCACTGAGCCGCCGGCGCGTGTCACGCTGGCCTTGCTCAAAAACAGGCCCAGGCCGAAACCTTTGCCCTTGGTGGTAAAAAACGGTTTGCCGATCTGCTCGGCGATGGCCAGCGGCACACCGGCGCCATGATCGCGGATGCTGATGGTCAGGTCTTCGGCGGTCCAGTCCAGGGTCACCTGAAGGTTTTCCGGGCAGGCGTCGGCGGCGTTGTTCAACAGATTCAACAAGGCCTGGGTCAGATCCGGCGGCGGCGCCACACGCGGCAACGGGCCCTGGCCCAGACGCTGGAAGCGATAACTGGCCTCCGGGCGCATCAGGTGCCAGCGGTTGAGCGCCTCGTCGAGCCACTCGGTGACGTCCTGCATCTCCACCGCCATCCGGCGATTGGCTTCAGCGGCGCGCACCAGTTGTTGCAGGGTCTCCTTGCAGAGCTTCACCTGATCCTTCAGCACCTTCAGGTCTTCCTGAAGCATCGGGTCGTGATGATCCTGCTGCATTTCGTTGAGCAACACGCTCATGGTCGCCAGCGGCGTACCCAATTCATGTGCGGCGCCCGCAGCCTGAGTCGCGACGGCCAACAATTGCTGATCGCGCAGGCCCTCCTCACGACGGATCGCGCGCAACTCTTCCTGCCGGCGCAGCTCTTCAGCCATACGCGCGGCGAAGAAGGTAATCACCGCTGCCGCCAGGGCGAAGCTCAGCCACATGCCGTAGATCTGCAGGTTCTCCCGGGCGACCGGCAGGGTTTCCAGCGGATAGAAATGCGTCAGCATCAGCGTGTACAAGGCCAGCGCAATGCCCGACAGCACCACCGAATAACGCCATGGCAGCGTCACCGCAGCGATGGTCAGCGGCACCAGATAATACGAAACGAACGGGTTGGTCGAACCACCGGAGAAATACAGCAAGGCACTGTGGATAACCAGATCGCAGGCCAGTTGCAACGCGTATTCGAGCTCGGTGACCGGCCACGAAGTACGCAGACGCACAGCGGTGAAAACACACAGCAGAATCGAACAGCCGAGGGTCATCACCAGTTGCACCCACGGCAACGGCAACAGATCCAGCCAGTAGGCCAGGCCCACGGAACCGGCCTGCGCGGCGAGCACCAGGGTGCGGATGAAAGTCAGCCGCCAGAGGTTCTGGCGAGTGGCGGAAGTCAGTTGTACGGGGGCGAGCATGAGCTCTCCTGATGAGCGCTCCAGGCGGATCGCACGGAGTATAACCAAGGCGCGGGCTTGAGAGGCGAAAGTGCGGCAAACGACCACATGGCGCAAAGATTTTCTGCGGCTATAAGGGCGTCTTCGCGAGCAAGCTCGCTCCCACAGGGGAACGCGTCCCAAATGTGGGAGATTCTATGTTGCAGGGGAACCCTGCAATCTTAGATTCGGTTGGTATTCGCTCTGATTTTTCATGAGGGCGAATGCCACCCGGCAAAGCTTACGGGCGAGGATGACCAAAGCCTGAGTTCTGGCTAGACCTCTTGCCAGATAGGATTCATAGAACGGTTTCCAAACAGGGGACCGGCAAGCTGCCATAGCTGCATTGTGTGCAAGACGCCGTAATTCCCCGTCACCTTTTTTGCTCAAGTGGCGAGGACTGTGTTTCTTGCCTGAGTCCTTTGCCTTCAAGTCCATTCCCAGAAAGGCGATGAACGCATCGGCGCTGGCGAACTCACCTCGCATATACGTAGTTGCCAAGCCCGTTGCCGTGAGTTCGCCAATCCCTTCAATAGCTTTGCAGCGTCTGATGTTTTCGCTAATGCCGGCCTCTTGGCTGACTTTGCGAAGTAATTCCTGAATGGCCTGATCAAGCTGTTTGAAATGCTCCAACCCATGGGCCAAAAGATCTTCAAGGAGAGGTTCGTTTGACCAGCTCAGCATGATACTGACTCGGGCCTTCATCAGCTGCGCACGCTTGTTAAGCAGACTTTTCAACACCGTGTAGTGCCGTGGTGGTGGGCTCCAGACCCGCAGCCGGTGCTGTTCACTGGTTAGATAACGCGCCAGAAGACGTGCATCACAAGGGTCGGTTTTTGCACGCTGACCGATGCTTTCGCGGTAATGGCTCACCCGGTAAGGGTCCACGACGTAAACCCGATGCCCCATACCATGGGCCAGTTCGGCCGTGTCCAGGTGGTAGAGATTAGTGGCTTCCAGGGCGATCGAGCTTTGTGCGGGCAGGGTCTTCAGCCAACGACCTACAGACGTGCGGTCGTTGTTGATGACCTGGATAATTTTCAGATCTTCGCGGTAAACGACGATTTCGGCCTTGGCCACATCGACACCAATCACCGTTGGCGAGGTAAGGATTGTCATGACGAATCCTCGGAGATAGGGTTTAAGAGCTTGTCGGGGTCTACCGTAGCGCTGGCTTGCCTCTATCGTCGGTTTTACCGATGAATTCCTTATCGGCGCTTTAGGTAGAAAGGGCGGGACGAGAAGTCTCCCACGGTCCGTACTGGCTAGAGTCGGAATCGAGCTTTTAGTCCCGCCCACCCCTTCAAGTCTAAACATACAAGCGAGCTTGCTCGCGATTGGCTGCGCAGCAGCCACCAGCCATCTGTATAGAAGTTGTAACTGGGCGAACCGGATCATAAAAGCTAGAGTCTGATGGTTTCACGCAGGCCCCCGAACCATCACCTGCGCCCTCATCAAGGAGCTTTCATGCACACATTTCGCCGCAGCGCCGCCCTTCTCGCCCTGACCGTCGGCAGCGTCGCCAGCCTTCCGGCCCTGGCCGCCGATGAGCTGCACTACAACCAGATTTCCCTGCGCGCCGAAGTCAGCCAGGAAGTGGCCCGCGACCTGATGATCGTGACCCTCTACACCGAAGAACAAAACACTGACCCTGCCAAACTCGCCGCCGACGTCAGCACCACCATGAACAAGGCCCTGGCCCAGGCCAAGCAGGTCAAAGACATCACCCTGCGCCAGGGCAGCCGCAACAGCTACCCGATCTACGACACCAAGGGCCAGAAAATCACCGGCTGGCGCGAACGCGCCGAACTGCGCCTGGAAAGCGCCGACTTCGCCGCCCTGTCCAAACTCACCGGCGAACTGCTGACCGACCTGAAAATGGGCGGCATGGACTTCGCCATCGCCGACCCGACCCGCAAGGCCAGCGAAGACAAACTGCTGAAAGAAGCCGTCACCGCCTTCAAGGCCCGCGCACAACTGGCCACCGACGCTCTGGGCGGCAAGGGCTACAAAATCGTCAACCTGAACCTCAACAGCAACGGCTTCCCACAACCGTACATGCGCGCCCCGATGATGATGAAAGCGGCTGGCATGGATTCCGCACCCGTGACGCCTGAAGTCGAAGCCGGCACCAGCCAGGTCAGCCTGACCGCTGATGGCTCGATTGAAGTGTTGATGCAGTGATTGAATGACGGCTGAATGAAAAACCGGCGATCAGAAAATGATCGCCGGTTTTTTTATGCCCGGAATTTGTGGTGAATCATCCACCGCCATCGCTGGCAAGCCAGCTCCCACAGGAACTCCAAATTTACTGAAAGGGCGCAGGAGCCTGTGGGAGCGGGCTTGCCCACGATGAACGATAACGCGGTCGTCAGGTTTGCGGGTCAACTCGATCCAGCGCGCGGTTCACTGCGAGCTCGGCCAGCATGATGATCTGCTGGATGCCGAGCGCCGTACTGCGCTGCGGGCCCGAAAGCTCATTGGCGAAATTGCTCGCGATGGTACTGGCCGACGCCAGGGATTCGCAGGCATTGGCCAGCAGGCTTTCGGTGTCGACGTTGGGCGTGACCATGTACATCGTGCTCGGGCGCGGTTTGGAAGGGTTGGGGCAAAGATAGAAATCGAGGGCGCGTTTGATGGCTTCGCGGTTGCGGGCGAGGTCTTCGGCGCGCATGGCTTCTTCGAGTGGGGTGGGTGTTTCGAGGGGTGGGTCGGGTACGGGCTTGTTCATGGAGCATTTCCTTATGAATTTGCGCCACTCATTTCCGATCTCACTCGAGAAATGAGGTGGCAACTATGTACGGAGTGAGATTACCGGTAAGGAAACCAACCCGGCCGGACCGAAGTCCGCCCGTACATAGCCGCCATAAAGAACTGCCGACAGCATGAACTGGCGGCGATTATGGGGCGGCTTGCTCTGGTTTCCAAATTCAGTAACCGGGAATCTCACCTCCCGATCGCAGAGTCTTCTGCGACAACCAAAGACTAGGGATCGTGCTTCCGACGGACAACCTGAAAACCTTGTGGGAAGGTTCGGTGAATCCCACACATCTTTAAACATTCGAAAATGGAACGCGGAGCGTCCCGGGCTGCATTCCCACGCGGAGCGTGGGAACGATCAAGCAGTCCGCAGTTGCCTTCCGCTTTCCGCTTTCCGCTTTCCGCTTCTCGCTTCTCGCTTCTCGCTTCTCGCTTCCCACCACTCAACACGATGAGCGTTAGCTCGAGTAAAGCTCTTGATCTTTTGGCCCCTTCGGCAGGCTGAGTGGAGGGATTCATCCGGGGGTGGGAGCGCAGCGACCGTGCGGCGAAGCCGCATGCATCGAGAGGAGGTGCAGCGAAGCAAACCGTAGGCGATGCCCCCGGATGAATACCGGAACGAAGGAACCCCGAGCCCCAGCGAGGGGCCGAACGCCGGGGCCCAAGACCTTTGGTTACTTTGGGGCGTTTGCCAAAGTGACCCGCCGTAAGGGCGGAACCCTAAGAAGCCGTTACCGCAGCAACGGATATGCCCCCAACCACCCCAGATATACCGAGATAGACGCATCCCCTCAAAAAACGATATTTCCGCCCCCCCCCAAATCCCCGCTAACCTCAAACAACAACCACCTAAAAACCCACGGGCCACACATGCATAGATCCACCCTAAAACCACTCCTGATCACCCTGGCCCTGACCGCCATAACCCCAATCGCAAACGCAGCAACAACCCTGGTCTACTGCTCCGAAGCCAGCCCCGCAGGCTTCGACCCCAGCCAATACACCAGCGGCACCGACTTCGACGCCTCCGCCGAAACCGTCTTCAACCGCCTAACCCAATTCAAACGCGGCGGCACCGAAATCGAACCCGGCCTGGCGACGAATTGGGACGTAACCCCGGACGGCCTCCAGTACACCTTCCACCTGCGCCAAAACGTAAAATTCCACACCACCGACTACTTCACCCCAACCCGAACCTTCAACGCCGACGACGTCCTGTTCACCTTCCAGCGCCTGCTCGACCCGGAGAACGCCTTCCGCAAGGCCTACCCCGCCGAATCCCCGTACTTCACCGACATGGGCCTCAACACCACGATCAAATCCGTGGAAAAGCTCGACGAAAACACCGTGCGTTTCAACCTGAACAACGTCGACGCCGCCTTCGTGCAAAACCTCGCCATGAGCTTCGCCTCGGTGCAATCGGCCGAATACGCCGCCCAACTGTTGAAAGAAGGTCACGCCGCCGACCTCAACCGGAAACCGGTCGGCACCGGCCCGTTCGTGTTCAAGCGCTACCAGAAAGACGCGCAGATCCGCTACGCGGCAAACAGGGATTACTGGAAACCCGAGGACGTGAAGCTCGACAACCTGGTGTTCTCGATCACTCCGGACGCCGCCGTACGCCTGCAAAAGCTCAAGACCGGCGAATGCCAGGTCAGCGGCTACCCGCGCCCGGCCGACATCGAAGTGATGGAAAAAGACCCGAATCTGCGAGTGTTGAAGCAGGCCGGTTTCAACCTCGGCTTCCTCGCCTACAACACCACCCACCCGCCGCTGGACCAGCTCAAAGTGCGCCAGGCACTCGACATGGCCATCGACAAACCGGCGATCATCAAGGCGGTTTACCAGAGTGCCGGGCAGCTGGCGCAAAACGCCTTGCCGCCAGCGCAATGGTCGTTCGATCCGAACATAAAAGACGCGCCGCACGACCCTGTCAAAGCCAAGGCGCTACTCAAGGAAGCCGGGGTTGCACCCGGTACAACCATCAACCTCTGGGCCATGACCGTGCAGCGCGCTTCGAACCCGAATGCGCGGATGTCGGCACAGATGATCCAGCAGGATTGGGAGAAGATCGGTATCAAGGCCAACATCGTCAGCTATGAATGGGGCGAGTACATCAAGCGCGCCAAGAACGGCGAACACGACGCGATGATCTACGGCTGGACCGGTGACAACGGCGACCCGGACAACTGGTTGGGCGTGCTTTACAGCTGCGCGGCGGTGAACGGCAGCAACTACGCCAAATGGTGCGATCCGGTTTACGACAAGCTGGTTCAGCAGGCCAAGGTATCCACCGATAAATCGCAACGGGTAAAACTGTATCAACAGGCGCAACTGATCCTTAAACAGCAAGTGCCGATCACGCCGATCGCCAACTCCACGGTGTTCCAGCCGCTGCGCAAGGAAGTCACTGAATTCAAGATCAGCCCATTCGGTCTAACCCCCTTCTATGGCGTGGGTATAAATAAGTAACACCCGGCCCCAATCCGGCGCGCACAACGTGACCAGTGCACCGTTTTGGGGCTTCGTTTGCACCGTAAAAACCGTCCGCAAACGGTCAAATGCGTCAGAAGTTATACGGATGCGACATTAAGGTACGTTCGTGCCACGCTTTGACGCCGCCGAGCGCTCTGGATCTTGCATTGGGTATGGGCCCTGCATAAGTATCCGCAGGCACGACTCACGAGGTCGTACCTCACAACTAAAAAATGACAACAAATCATGAGGCCAACATGCTTAAACACGCGGTCATTCCGTTTTTAGTCGGCGCAGGCTTGTTAGCCTCCGCACCTTTCGCCACCGCTGCGACTAACCTGGTGTTCTGCTCCGAAGGCAGCCCGGCCGGTTTCGATCCAGGCCAATACACCACCGGAACCGACTTCGACGCCTCAGCCGAAACCATGTTCAACCGTCTGACCCAGTTCGAGCGTGGCGGTACCGCCGTGATTCCTGGTCTGGCGACCAAGTGGGACATCTCGGATGACGGCCTGACTTACACCTTCCACCTGCGTGAAGGCGTCAAGTTCCACACCACCCCGTATTTCAAGCCGACTCGTGAGTTCAACGCCGACGACGTGCTGTTCACCTTTAATCGCATGATTAACAAGGATGACCCGTTCCGTAAGGCGTACCCGACCGAATTCCCGTACTTCACCGACATGGGGATGGATACCAACATCACCAAGATCGATAAAGTCGACGACCACACCGTCAAGTTCACCCTGAAAGAAGTCGACGCCGCGTTCATCCAGAACATGGCCATGAGCTTCGCTTCGGTACAGTCCGCCGAGTACGCAGCCCAGCTGCTGAAGCAAGGCAAGGCTGCCGACATCAACCAGAAGCCGATCGGCACTGGTCCGTTCGTGTTCAAGAGCTACCAGAAAGACTCCAACATCCGCTACACCGGGAACAAGGACTACTGGAAGCCTGAAGACGTGAAGATCGACAACCTGATCTTCGCCATCACCACCGACCCGTCGGTACGTATCCAGAAGCTGAAAAAGAACGAGTGCCAGGTCACCCTGTTCCCTCGTCCGGCCGACCTCGCGGCACTGAAAGCCGATCCTACGCTGAAGATGCCTGACCAGGCTGGTTTCAACCTGGGCTACATCGCCTACAACGTGATGGACAAGGTCAAGGGCAGCAACGAGCCTAACCCGTTGGCCGACCTGCGCGTTCGCCAGGCGCTGGACATGGCTGTGAACAAACCACAGATCATCGACTCGGTTTACCAGGGCGCAGGCCAACTGGCTGTCAACGCCATGCCGCCGACCCAGTGGTCCTACGACACCACCATCAAGGACGCCAAGTACGATCCTGAGAAAGCCAAGCAGCTGCTCAAGGAAGCCGGCGTCAAGGAAGGTACCGAGATCGTCCTGTGGGCGATGCCGGTTCAACGTCCGTACAACCCGAACGCCAAACTGATGGCTGAAATGCTTCAGTCCGACTGGGCGAAGATCGGCCTGAAAGTGAAGATTCAAAGCTACGAATGGGGCGAGTACATCAAGCGCTCCAAAGGTGGCGAGAACCAGGGCATGCTGATTGGCTGGAGCGGTGACAATGGTGATCCGGACAACTGGCTCAACGTGTTGTTTGGTTGCGACTCCCTGAGTGGCAACAACTTCTCCAAATGGTGCGACAAGAAATTCGACGGCCTCGTGAAAGAAGCCAAGCGCACCACTGACCAGGCCAAGCGCACCGAACTCTACAAAGAGGCGCAACACGTCCTCAAAGATGCAGTCCCTATGACACCTATCGCTCACTCGACGGTGTATCAACCCATGCGCGCCAACGTGCAGGACTTCAAGATCAGCCCATTCGGCTTGAACTCCTTCTACGGCGTCAGCGTCAGCAAATAAAGAAGCAGCGGCGACGTTTTCAGCGTCGCCGCTGTTTTTTTTGCCGAGAAGTCAGGAATTTGCCTACAGCCTTTTCCAACCGGTCTTACCAGGTTGGTTTAGGACGTGTTGCCTTTTCCTACGAGTCTTTAGGACTCAGCGCATTTACTGCCAGACCCACGGCCCCTACCGTCGGGTTCTGACCAGTGACTGCGTGGGCTATCGGTTTTGCTGCCGTATTGGTTTGAGCTCAATGTCGCCACAACTTCCCTGGACGGGATCGCGGCGCATTGAAAAACACTAAGAAAAGAGGGAGCGTCATGCGCCATACCTTGGTTTTTTCCGCATTGCTGGGCGCCGGCCTGTTGGCCGCCACGTCCGCCAGTTACGCCGCCAGCAACAGCCTGGTGTTCTGCTCCGAAGGCAGTCCGGCCGGTTTCGATACCGCGCAGTACACGACGGCGACCGATAACGACGCCGCCGAGCCGCTGTACAACCGACTGGCCGAGTTCGAAAAAGGCGCGACCAATGTCGTACCGGGCCTGGCAACCAGCTGGGATATTTCCGAGGATGGTCTCAAGTACACCTTTCACCTGCGTGAAGGTGTGAAGTTTCATACAACGCCGTACTTCAAACCTACGCGCGATCTCAACGCCGACGACGTGCTGTTCACGTTTAACCGCATGCTCGATCCGCAACAGCCTTTCCGTAAGGCTTATCCGACCGAGTTTCCGTATTTCAACGGGATGAGCCTCAACAAGAACATCGCCAAGGTCGAAAAGACCGGGCCGCTGACCGTGCAGTTCACGCTCAACAGCGTCGACGCCGCGTTCATCCAGAACATCGCCATGAGCTTCGCCGCCATCCTGTCTGCCGAATACGCCGACAAGCTGCTGGCCGAAGGCAAGCCGAGCGACATTAACCAGAAGCCGATCGGCACTGGTCCGTTCGTGTTCAAGAGCTACCAGAAAGACTCGAACATCCGTTACACCGGCAACCCGCACTACTGGGATCAGAGCCGGGTGAAGCTGAAGAACCTGATTTTCGCGATCAATACCGACGCTTCGGTACGTGTGCAGAAGCTCAAGGCCGGCGAATGCCAGATCACCCTGCACCCGCGCCCTGCCGATGTGCCGGCACTGAAGAACGATCCGACACTGCAATTGATCGAGAAGCCGGGCTTCAACCTCGGCTACATCGCCTACAACGTGCGCCACAAGCCGTTCGATCAGCTCGAAGTGCGTCAGGCGCTGGACATGGCAGTGAATAAACAGGGGATTCTCAACGCTGTTTATCAAGGCGCCGGCCAACTGGCCGTCAACGCCATGCCGCCAACCCAATGGTCCTACGACGACACCATCAAGGACGCCGCCTACAACCCGGAAAAAGCCAAAGAGCTGCTCAAGGCTGCCGGCGTCAAGGAAGGCACCGAGATCACCCTGTGGGCGATGCCGGTACAACGGCCGTACAACCCGAACGCCAAACTGATGGCCGAGATGCTCCAGGCGGACTGGGCCAAGATCGGTCTGAAAGTGAAGATCGTCAGCTACGAATGGGGCGAGTACATCAAGCGCACCAAAAATGGCGAGCACGACATCAGCCTGATCGGCTGGACCGGTGACAACGGGGATCCGGACAACTGGCTCGGCACGCTGTACAGCTGCGACGCCATCGGCGGCAACAACTACTCCATGTGGTGCGATCCGGCTTACGACAAGCTGATCAAACAGGCCAAGGTCGTCACCGACCGTGACCAGCGCACCGTGCTCTACAAACAGGCCCAGCAACTGCTCAAGCAGCAAGTGCCGATCACGCCTGTCGCTCACTCGACGGTCAACCAGCCACTGAGCACCAAAGTCGAAGGGTTCAAAGTGAGCCCGTTTGGTCGCAACGTGTTTTCGGGTGTCAGCATCGATTAAACACAAAACCGATTAGCCGCAATGCTGAGGGGGCCGTCTACCCCCTCACGCAAGCGCTTTGCCGAAATTCGCCAATCAGGCCTTTTGCAAACGTTTGCGATGTGTGAATGAGTTCTAAACCAATAACCGGCCAACCCAAAAAAGCCGGCATAAAAAGAAAGTAAAGGAGCTTCACCCATGAAACTGAGCAATACCGCGATATTGGCCTTGGCCATCAGCAGCATCACCGCCACGGCTTACGCGGAAACCCAAAGCCAGGCGTTCACCCCGGTGACCGTCAACGAGAAGAGCGCCCAGGCTGAAGCCACCGGCTTCCTCGAAGGTCAGTCGATCAGCGGCTCGACCCGTAACTGGTACGCCAACGAACAACTGAAACGCGGCGGCAAGTTCACCTATCGCAAGGATGGCGTGGCCACCCCGACCGACCGCCGTATCAACTGGGTGCAAGGCACCATCGTCAAGTACAACTCGGGCTTCACCGAAGGCACCGTCGGTTTCAGCACCGAAGTGGCGGCGTACAACGCCATCGCGCTGGAGCGTGATCGCGAGAACCTGGCGTCCAACAACGGTGGCGCACCGGGCACCCGTCCAGGCGCGGGCAACAACCGTACCCTGACCCGTGAAGGCGGCGAAGCCCAGGGCCAGTGGAGCAAAGTCGGCCTGGCCAACGTCAAGGCGCGCATCTCCAACACCACCCTGACCGCCGGCCGCATGAACTTCAGCAGCCCGCAGGTCGACGTGATCGGCAACCGTCCGCTGCCATCGAGCTTCGAAGGTGTTGCGATCCACAGCGAAGAGCTGAACAACCTGTCCTTCGACCTGGCCTCGTTCGACCGCGTTTCGCCGCGTACCGAAGAAAGCCTGAGCAAGTTCCGCTCCGAATACGGCGCGATCGATGCCGAAGCCGACCACGTCCACACCGGCGGCATCTCGTACCAGCCGTTCGCCAGCCTGACCACCAGCCTGTGGGGCACCCAGGCCGAAGACCTGTGGAACCAGTACTACTTCGGCGCCACCCACGTGCTGGGTGACAGCTCGGTTCTGGCTCTGACCACCGGTCTGAACTACTACAAGACCGTGGACGAAGGTAAGAAGAAACTGGGTGAAATCGACAACGACACCTACTCCCTGTCGTTCGGTCTGACTCACCAGGCGCATACCCTGACCTTCTCCTACCAGGAAGTGAACGGTAACGAGTACTTCGACTACCTGCACGAAACCAACGGCATCTACCTGGCCAACTCCCTGCTGTCGGACTTCAACGGCCCGAACGAGAAATCCTTCCAGGTGGCCTACGGTCTGAACATGGCCGAATACGGCGTGCCAGGCCTGAAGTTCAACATCTACCAGGCCCGCGGCTGGGGCATCGACGGCACTCACTACAAGGGTGGCGGCTACGATGGCGTGCAGTCGATGGACGGCGAGCACCACTATGAATACGGCATCGGTGCCGCTTATGCGGTACAGAGCGGTCCTCTGAAAGCCACCACCGTTCGTGCGACCTACACCGCGCACCGCGCGAGCGAGAACCAGGCTGACGGCAGCATCAACGAGTTCCGTCTGGTGACCACCGTTCCATTCAACATCCTGTAAAAACGCCAGCCGACGGCTGACTCAGTGACGAGTCGGCCGTTCGGCTTTTTGTCTTCAACCGATTGCAGAGGGTTCTTGATGAAAATGCTTCCCCTACGTGCGGCCATCGCGGCTGCGTTGCTGAGTGTCGCTGTCGGCGTCTCGGCCAAACCCTTGGTGGTCTGCACCGAAGCCAGCCCGGAAGGCTTCGATATGGTCCAGTACACGACTGCAGTCACTGCCGACGCGGTGGCCGAAACCATCTTCAACCGCCTGGCGGACTTCAAGCCCGGCACCACCGAAGTGATTCCGGCGCTGGCCGAGTCCTGGGACATCAGCGAAGACGGCCTGACCTACACGTTCCACCTGCGCAAAGGCGTCAAGTTTCACACCACCGAATATTTCAAGCCGACCCGCGACATGAATGCCGACGACGTGGTCTGGAGTTTCCAGCGTCAGCTGGACCCGAATCACCCGTGGCACAAGCTGTCGAGCGTGGGCTTCCCGTACTTTGAAAGCATGGGCTTCAAGGAACTGCTGAAAAGCGTCGAGAAAGTCGACGACAATACCGTCAAGTTCACCCTGACCCGTCGCGAAGCTCCGTTCCTGGCCGACATCGCCATGGCGTTCTCCTCGATCTACCCGGCCGAATACGCCGACCAGTTGCTCAAGGCCAACAAGACCGGCGACCTGAACAACAAACCGGTCGGCACCGGCCCGTTCATCTTCCAGCGTTACGCCAAGGACGCCCAGGTACGCTTCAAGGCCAACCCGGACTACTTCCGTGGCAAGGCGCCAGCTGACGCGCTGATCCTGGCGATAGCCACCGACAACAACGTGCGTTTGCAGAAGCTCAAGGCCAATGAGTGCCAGATCGCGTTGTATCCGAAACCGGATGACATCCCGAGCATCAAGAAAGACAGCAACCTGAAAGTCGATGAAATGGACGCAATGACCGTCTCGTACATCGCCATGAACACCACGCACAAGTACATCAGCGACGTGCGGGTGCGCAAAGCGATCGACATCGCCTTCGACAAGGAAGCCTACGTCAACGCCCTGTTCGGCAAAGGCAACGCCTCGGTCGCGGTCAACCCGTACCCGCCGACCCTGCTGGGCTACAACCACGACCTGAAGAACCCGCCACGTGACCTCGACGCCGCCCGCAAGCTGCTCAAGGAAGCCGGCGTACCGGAAGGCACCGTGTTTACCCTGTTTACCCGCAACGGCGGCGGCCCGACCAACCCGAACCCGATGCTCGGCGCGCAGATGATGCAGGCTGACCTGGCGAAAGTCGGGATCAAGATCGACATCCGCGTCATGGAATGGGGCGAGATGCTTAAACGCGCCAAGGCCGGCGAACACGACATGGTTTCGGCCGGATGGGCGGGCGACAACGGCGACCCGGATAACTTCCTGACGCCTATGCTCAGTTGCGAAGCCGCCAAGAACGGCGAAAACTACGCTCGCTGGTGCAACGAGAAATTCCAGGCCCTGCTCGACGAAGCACGGGCTAAAGTAGATCCGGCCGAACGCGCCAAACTGTATGAAGAAGCGCAAGTCATCTTCAATCAGGACCAACCGTGGATCAGCATGGCCCACACCCGCATGTTCACCGCAATGCGCAACAACGTAGAGGGTTATCACATCAGCCCTCTGACAACCAATAACTTCGCCACCACCCAGGTGAAGTAGATAAGAAACTCCCGGCGCCCCTGACCCCAGGGTCGCCGGGCACGCCTAACCGGCTGATGAGGTACCACACACGATGTTTAGTTTTATTGCCCGCCGACTGGGGTTATTGATCCCCACGTTTTTCGGCATCACCTTGCTGACTTTCGCGTTGATTCGCATGATTCCCGGCGACCCCGTGGAAGTGATGATGGGCGAACGTCGGGTCGACCCCGAAATGCACGCTCAGGCAATGGAACGCCTCGGTCTGAACAAACCGCTGTACGCCCAGTACCTGGACTACATCGGCAAACTGGCCCATGGCGACCTCGGCGAATCCCTGCGCACCCGTGAGAGCGTATGGACCGAGTTCACCTCCCTCTTCCCGGCGACCCTGGAACTGTCCATGGCCGCCCTGCTGTTCGCCGGCATCCTGGGCCTTCTGGCCGGGGTGATCGCGGCACTCAAGCGAGGATCCCTGTTCGACCACGGGGTGATGGGCATCTCCCTCGCGGGTTATTCGATGCCGATCTTCTGGTGGGGCCTGATCCTCATCATGTTCTTCTCGGTGAGCCTGGGCTGGACCCCGGTGTCCGGGCGGATCGACCTGCTTTACGACATCGAGCCGCGCACCGGCTTCATGCTGATCGACACCCTGCTGGCCGATGACATGGGCGCGTTCCTCGATGCCCTGCACCACCTGATCCTGCCGGCCATCGTGCTCGGCACCATCCCGCTGGCGGTGATCGCGCGGATGACCCGGTCGTCGATGCTCGAAGTACTGCGTGAAGACTACATCCGCACCGCCAAGGCCAAAGGCCTGTCGCCGTCGCGCGTGGTGTTCGTACACGGCCTGCGCAACGCGCTGATCCCGGTACTGACCGTGGTCGGCCTGCAAGTCGGCACCCTGCTGGCCGGTGCGGTCCTGACCGAAACCATCTTCTCCTGGCCCGGCATCGGTAAATGGCTGATCGAAGCCATTGGCGCCCGGGACTACCCGGTTGTGCAAAACGGCATCCTGTTAATCGCCTGCCTGGTGATTCTGGTCAACTTCGTGGTGGATATCCTCTACGGCTTTGCCAACCCACGCATCCGTCATCAGCGCTGAGGTCAATACCCATGAGCACTCCAACTTCCTCAGTAGTCACCGCCGCCACCGCCGTGGATCAAAGTCTGCTGTACCCGTCACCGTACAAAGAGTTCTGGCAGGCTTTCGCCAAGAACAAGGGCGCCGTCGCCGGCCTGCTGTTCATGCTGCTGGTAATTTTCTGCGCGATCTTCGCGCCGTGGGTCGCCCCGCATAACCCGAGCGAGCAATACCGCGACTTCCTGCTGACGCCGCCGGCGTGGCTCGAAGGCGGGCAGATGCAATTCCTGCTCGGCACCGATGAACTGGGTCGCGACCTGCTGTCGCGTCTGATCCAGGGTTCGCGCCTGTCGCTGCTGATCGGTCTGTCGTCGGTGGTGATGTCGCTGATCCCGGGGATCCTGCTGGGTCTGTTTGCCGGTTTCTTCCCGAAAATGGTCGGCCCGACCATCATGCGTCTGATGGACATCATGCTGGCCCTGCCATCGCTGCTGCTGGCCGTGGCGATCGTCGCCATCCTCGGCCCTGGCCTGATCAACACCGTGATCGCGATTGCCGTGGTTTCGCTGCCGTCCTACGTGCGTCTGACCCGTGCCGCCGTGATGGGTGAGCTGAACCGCGACTACGTGACCGCCGCGCGCCTGGCCGGTGCCGGTCTGCCGCGCCTGATGTTCATCACCGTGCTGCCGAACTGCATGGCACCGCTGATCGTTCAGGCGACCCTGAGCTTCTCCTCGGCGATCCTCGATGCCGCCGCCCTGGGCTTCCTCGGCCTCGGCGTCCAGCCGCCAACCCCTGAGTGGGGCACCATGCTGGCTTCGGCCCGCGACTACATCGAACGCGCCTGGTGGGTGGTGAGTCTGCCTGGTTTGACCATTTTGCTCAGCGTGCTGGCAATCAACTTGATGGGCGACGGCCTGCGCGATGCGCTGGACCCGAAACTCAAGAACGCCGCCTGAGGAGATTCCCATGTCACTGTTAGAAATCAAGAATCTCAACGTTCGCTTCGGCGACAAGAACGCCACTCCGGTCGTCGACGGCCTCGACCTGAAAGTCGACAAGGGCGAAGTCCTGGCGATCGTGGGCGAGTCGGGTTCCGGCAAGTCCGTGACCATGATGGCGCTGATGGGCCTGATCGAGCACCCGGGGATCGTCACCGCCGACTCACTGAGCTTCGACGGCAAGAACATGCTCAAGCTGAACAACCGCCAGCGTCGGCAGATCGTCGGCAAAGACCTGGCGATGGTGTTCCAGGACCCGATGACCGCGCTGAACCCGAGCTACACCGTCGGTTTCCAGATCGAAGAAGTGCTGCGCCTGCACCTGAAAATGTCCGGCAAGCAAGCGCGCAAACGTGCGATCGAGCTGCTGGAAAAAGTCGAAATCCCGGGCGCCGCCAGCCGTATGGACGCCTACCCGCACCAACTGTCCGGCGGTATGAGCCAGCGTGTGGCGATTGCCATGGCGATTGCCGGCGAGCCGAAACTGCTGATCGCGGACGAGCCGACCACCGCACTCGACGTGACGATTCAGGCACAGATCATGGACCTGCTGCTGGCGTTGCAGAAAGAGCAGAACATGGGCCTGGTGCTGATCACCCACGACCTCGCCGTGGTGGCCGAAACCGCCCAGCGCGTGTGCGTGATGTACGCCGGTCAAGCCGTTGAAGTCGGTCAGGTGCCGCAACTGTTCGACATCCCGGCCCACCCGTACAGCGAAGCGCTGCTCAAGGCGATTCCGGAACACAGCCAGGGTGCCGAGCGTCTGGCCACTCTGCCGGGCATCGTTCCCGGCCGTTACGACCGCCCGCAAGGCTGTCTGCTGTCGCCGCGCTGCCCGTACGTGCAGGACAGCTGCCGCGCGCAGCGTCCGACCCTTGACCCGAAAAGCAACAGCCTCGCCCGCTGCTTCTATCCGTTGAACCAGGAGGTGGCGTAATGGCCGTCGTACTTACCGCCCGCGACCTGACCCGTCACTACGAAGTCTCCCGTGGCCTGTTCAAGGGCCATGCGACCGTACGCGCCCTGAACGGCGTATCGTTCGAGCTGGAAGCCGGCAAGACCCTCGCCGTCGTCGGTGAATCGGGCTGCGGCAAATCCACCCTCGCCCGCGCCCTGACCTTGATCGAAGAGCCATCGTCCGGTTCCCTGAAAATCGCAGGCCAGGAAGTGGCCGGCGCCGACAAGGCTCAGCGCAAACAACTGCGCAAAGACGTGCAGATGGTGTTCCAGAGCCCGTACGCTTCGTTGAACCCACGGCAGAAAATCGGCGATCAACTGGCCGAACCGCTGTTGATCAACACCAACCTGTCGGCCGCCGAGCGTCGCGAGAAAGTCCAGGCGATGATGAAGCAGGTCGGCTTGCGTCCCGAGCACTACCAGCGTTATCCGCACATGTTCTCCGGCGGTCAGCGTCAGCGTATCGCGCTGGCCCGCGCCATGATGTTGCAACCGAAAGTGCTGGTGGCGGACGAACCTACTTCCGCACTGGACGTGTCGATCCAGGCGCAGGTGCTGAACCTGTTCATGGACATGCAGCAGGAGTTCAACACCGGTTACGTGTTCATCTCGCACAACCTGGCGGTGGTGCAGCACGTGGCGGATGACGTGATGGTGATGTACCTCGGTCGCCCGGTGGAAATCGGTCCGAAGCACGACATCTACGCCCGTCCTCTGCACCCGTACACCCAGGCGCTGCTGTCGGCGACTCCGACCATCCACCCGGATCCGGACAAGCCGAAAATCAAGATCGTCGGCGAGCTGCCCAACCCGCTGAACCCACCGCCTGGCTGCGCGTTCCACAAGCGCTGCCCGTACGCCACCGCGCGTTGCAGCAGCGAAGAGCCGGCCCTGCGCCAGCTCGACACGCGTCAGGTCGCGTGCCACTACGCCGAGCAATTCCTCGACGGCGCGGCATGAAAAAACCCGCCCCGTTTCCCGGGGCGGGTTGTTGATGAGTTGACCAAACCCCTTCTGCCCCGATTGCGCATCGATCGGGAAAGAAGGGGTTTTCTTTCGCCCGGAATCTACGTCTGGCTATCGCCTTCGTCCGGATCGTCGGTGTCCGGCTCATCGGTGGTCGAGTCGTCATCGTCGGCGCTGCCACCCTGACCCTGATCGCCCGGCTCGGACGCGGACTTGGCCAGCATCAGCGCGCTGTGCCCCACCTGCCCGCTGTAGACCTGGGTATCGTGATCCTCGCACTCGGCCCAGGCCGTCGCGGTGCCGAGGGACAGCATCACCATCACTTTCAACAGCAGCAAAACGCGTAGCAACCTGTTTTTCATAGCCGAGTCCATCCTGTTCCAGGTGAGAAATTCATGCTGACCTGACGCTGATTGAAATCTAGTTCCGATCCGCCGGGTTCACCAGATAGGACGCTAACCAATGCCCGGAAATGCCATGCGTGGACAGACCGGTTTCGAATAACGCTCATAACCGGATCGGCTAAGCGAGGCCGTCTATCTGGAGCGCTTGATGAGCAGCCACTAAAAAGCCCCCGAGGCTTACGCAACGGGGGCTTTGGAGGGAACAGCTCAATGCTTAGTGATGCTCACGGGTCGCACGGAATTTCACGTCCGGCCAGCGCTCTTCCATCAGGGCCAGGTTGACGCGGGTCGGTGCGAGGTAGGTCAGGTGACCGCCGCCGTCCAGTGCCAGGTTTTCCACGGCCTTGTTGGAGAATTCCTCGAGCTTCTTCTTGTCGCTGCATTCGATCCAGCGCGCGGAGTACACGGTGATCGGCTCGTAGGAGCACTCGACCTTGTATTCCTCTTTCAGGCGGCTGGCGACCACATCGAACTGCAGCACACCGACGGCGCCGAGGATGATGTCGTTGCTGCGCTCCGGGAAGAACACCTGGGTCGCGCCTTCTTCGGCCAGCTGTTGCAGGCCCTGGCGCAGTTGCTTGGATTTCAGCGGGTCGCGCAGGCGTACGCGGCGGAACAGTTCCGGGGCGAAGTGCGGGATACCGGTGAAGCCCAGGGTTTCGCCTTCGCTGAAGGTGTCGCCGATCTGGATCGTGCCGTGGTTGTGCAGACCGATGATGTCGCCGGCGTACGCCTCTTCCAGCTGTTCACGCTCGGAGGAGAAGAACGTCAGGGCGTCGCCGATGCGCACGTCCTTGCCGGTACGCACATGACGCATCTTCATGCCTTTCTCGTACTTGCCGGAGCAGATACGCATGAAGGCGATGCGGTCGCGGTGTTTCGGGTCCATGTTCGCCTGGATCTTGAAGATGAAGCCCGAGAACTTCTCTTCCACCGGCTCCACGGTGCGCTCGTTGGCTACGCGTGGCAGCGGACGCGGGGCCCAGTCGACCACGGCGTCGAGGACGTGATCGACACCGAAGTTGCCCAGTGCGGTACCGAAGAACACCGGGGTCAGTTGACCGTCGATGAACTCCTGCTGGTTGAACTCGTGGCAGGCGCCCTGCACCAGTTCCAGTTGCTCGAGGAAACGATCGTACTCGTCGCCCAGATGCGCGCGGGCTTCGTCGGAATCGAGCTTCTCGATGATCTTGGTTTCGGTGCGTTCGTGACCGTGACCGGCGGTGTAGACAATGATGTAGTCGTCGGCCAGGTGGTACACGCCTTTGAAGTCGCGGTAGCAACCGATCGGCCAGGTGATCGGCGCAGCCTTGATCTTCAGGACGGCTTCGATTTCGTCGAGCAGTTCGATCGGGTCGCGGATGTCACGGTCGAGTTTGTTGATGAAGCTGACGATCGGCGTGTCACGCAGACGGCAGACGTCCATCAGGGCAATCGTACGTGGCTCTACACCTTTACCGCCGTCGAGAACCATCAGGGCCGAGTCCACCGCAGTCAGGGTGCGGTAGGTGTCTTCGGAGAAGTCTTCGTGGCCCGGGGTGTCGAGCAGGTTGATCATGTGTTCGCGATACGGGAACTGCATGACCGACGTGGTGATCGAGATGCCCCGCTGCTTTTCCATCTCCATCCAGTCGGATGTCGCATGGCGGTCGGATTTACGGGATTTCACCGTACCGGCCACGGCAATCGCCTTGCCCATCAGCAAGAGCTTTTCGGTGATGGTGGTTTTACCGGCATCGGGGTGGGAAATAATGGCGAAAGTGCGGCGTTTCGCGACTTCGGCGGCCTGTCTGGTCATGGGAAATCGCCTGGCGGTGATTCAAAAAAGGGCGGCGATTATAGCCCAACTCGATTCAATAACCGAACCGTTGAGCACATTAAGGGTGGCCAAATGCTGCCTCAGATGGGAACCTTTTAAAGCACGGAGACGTCCATCCCCTGTTACGACAATTCGTCAGGGGCTGAAAAATCAGCAAGTTAGCCTGACGAGGCTGCGCTCATGGCTCGCTTTCAGACCGCTTTTGCCGGGCTGAAAAAAAGCTGCTTCTCGCGAACGCTGACTTCGGCAGCCAGGCATGGCATGCCACACGGAGCAGCGCTCGCCGACTAAAAAAAAGGAGTCCGCCTGTGGCTATCCGCTATGGCAAAGGGCTGATGGGAGGTGCGGTGGTGATCGCGCTCCTGGCCCTGCTGGTCCACTGGATCGGCATCAACACGATCGAACACTACCGCGACGATTTGTTGTTTTACCTGCAAGCTCATCTGATTCTCGTCCTCGCTTCAATGCTGGCCGCCCTGGTCGTGGGCATTCCCGCCGGTATCTTCCTGAGCCGTCCGACCATGGTCGGCCGCGCCGAACGCTTCATGCAGATCTTCAACATCGGCAACACCGTGCCGCCGCTGGCCGTGCTCGCAATTGCCCTGGGGATTCTCGGCATCGGCAGCGGTCCGGCGATCTTCGCTTTGTTCCTCGCCTCGCTTTTGCCGATTGTGCGCAACACCTATGAAGGCCTGAAAAACGTCCAGGGTTCGCTGAAAGAAGCCGCCGTCGGCATCGGCATGACCCCGCGTCAGGTGCTGTGGAAAGTCGAATTGCCCAACGCCGTGCCGATCATCGTCGGCGGTGTGCGGGTGGCGCTGGCGATCAACGTCGGTACGGCGCCGCTGGCCTTCCTGATCGGCGCCAACAGCCTCGGCAGCCTGATTTTCCCCGGCATCGCCCTGAACAATCAGCCGCAACTGCTGCTCGGCGCCGCGTGCACCGCGCTGCTGGCCCTGCTGCTCGATGGCGTGGTCACCCTCGCCAGCCGCCTCTGGCTGGAACGTGGTTTGCGCCCGTCTTAAGGCCTTGCGAAGGAATATTTATGAAAAGACTTAGTTTGATTCTGGGCTGCTTGCTGCTCTTCGCAGGTATCGCCCAAGCCGCCGACAAACCGGTGATTCGTCTCGGCGCCCGGGTGTTCACCGAGCAGACCCTGCTCGCGGAAATCACCGCGCAATACCTGCGCAGCAAAGGCTACGACGCGCAGATCACCGGCGGCCTGGGCAGCAACCTCGCCCGCAGCGCCCACGAAACCGGACAGCTGGACATGCTCTGGGAATACACCGGCGTGTCGCTGGTGGCCTACAACCATGTCACCGAAAAACTCGACAGCGAACAGTCCTACGCCCGGGTGAAAGAACTCGACGCGAAAAAGGGCCTGGTCTGGCTCACACCGTCGAAATTCAGCAACACCTACGCCCTCGCCCTGCCGAAAAAAGTGGCCGAGGAATATCCGCAGATCAGCAACATCAGCCAGTTGAACGACGTGCTGAAGGCTGAAGCCAAGACCAATCACCTGGTGGCGCTGGACACCGAGTTCGCCAACCGCTCCGACGGCCTGGACGGCATGGTCAAGCTGTACGACATGAACCTGACCCGCCAGAACATCCGGCAGATGGACGCAGGTTTGGTCTACACCGCCCTGCGCAACGGTCAGGTGTTTGCCGGTCTGGTCTACACCACCGACGGTCGCCTCAACGCGTTCGGGCTGAAGCTGCTGGAAGACGACAAGCATTACTTCCCGGACTACACCGCCGCGCCGGTGGTGCGTCAGGCCTATCTCGACGCGCACCCGAAACTGGCGGAGCAACTCAAGCCACTGGCCGAACTGTTCGACGACGAAACCATGCGCCAGCTCAACGCGCGGGTCGATGTCGATCACGAAAGCCCTTCGAAAGTCGCTGCCGATTTCCTGCGCCAGCATCCACTGAATTAAAGGAGGAAAAGTCATGGAATTTTTGAACGCCTTTTCCCACCTCGACTGGCAGCAGGTGATGCACCTGACCTGGCAGCACATCACGCTGGTCGGCATCGCCGTCAGCCTGGCGATTCTCATCGGCGTGCCGCTGGGCATCCTGATGACGCGCTTCCCGAGCCTCGCCGGTCCCTTGCAGGCCAGCGCCACGGTGTTGCTGACCGTGCCGTCGATTGCCCTGTTCGGCCTGCTGCTGCCGTTCTACTCGAAATTCGGCCAGGGCCTCGGCCCGATGCCGGCGATCACCGCCGTGTTCCTTTATTCACTGCTGCCGATCATGCGCAACACCTACCTCGCCCTGACCGGCGTCGAACCGGGCATCCGTGAAGCCGCACGCGGCATCGGCATGACCTTCGGCCAGCGCCTGCGCATGGTCGAGTTGCCGATTGCGGTGCCGGTGATCCTCGCCGGTGTACGCACCGCCGTGGTGATGAACATCGGCGTGATGACCATCGCCGCGACCATCGGCGCCGGCGGTCTCGGTGTGCTGATCCTCGCCTCCATCAGCCGTAGCGACATGTCGATGCTCATCGTCGGCGCGCTGCTGGTCAGTCTTCTGGCGATCTTCGCCGACCTCATTTTGCAGTGGCTGCAACGTTCGCTGACTCCAAAAGGACTCCTCAAATGATCGAACTTCAAAACCTCAGCAAGACCTTCCAAAGCAACGGCAAAGATGTGAAAGCCGTGGACTCGGTAAGCCTGACCGTCAATGAAGGCGAAATCTGTGTGTTCCTCGGGCCATCGGGTTGCGGCAAAAGCACCACGCTGAAAATGATCAACCGCCTGATCAAGCCGACCTCGGGCAAGATCCTGATCAACGGCGAAGACACCACCGACCTCGACGAAGTGACCCTGCGCCGCAACATCGGTTACGTGATTCAGCAGATCGGTCTGTTCCCGAACATGACCATCGAAGAGAACATCGTGGTGGTGCCGAAACTGCTCGGCTGGGACAAACAGAAATGCCACGACCGCGCCCGCGAACTGATGAGCATGATCAAGCTTGAACCCAAGCAGTATCTGCATCGTTACCCGCGTGAACTGTCCGGCGGCCAGCAGCAACGGATCGGCGTGATCCGCGCGCTGGCGGCGGATGCGCCACTGCTGCTGATGGACGAACCGTTCGGTGCGGTCGACCCGATCAACCGCGAGATGATTCAGAACGAATTCTTCGAGATGCAGCGTGCGCTGAACAAGACCGTGATCATGGTCAGCCACGACATCGACGAAGCGATCAAGCTGGGCGACAAGATCGCAATCTTCCGCGCCGGCAAGCTGTTGCAGATTGACCACCCGGACACCCTGCTCGCCCATCCGGCGGACGATTTTGTCAGCAACTTCGTCGGCCAGGACAGCACCCTCAAACGCCTGCTGCTGGTGAAAGCCGAAGATGCGGCAGACAACGCGCCGTCGGTGAGCCCGGAAACCCCGGTGGCCGATGCGCTGGAGTTGATGGACGAGCATGACCGTCGCTATGTCGTGGTGACTGACGCGGAGAACAAGGCGCTGGGTTATGTGCGCCGTCGTGACCTGCATCGTCAGACCGGCACCTGTGCGCAATTCCTGCGCGAGTTCAACGCCACGGCGGCGTACGACGAGCATTTGCGCATTCTGTTGTCGCGCATGTACGAGTTCAATCGGGCATGGTTGCCGGTGATGGATGCCGAGCGAGTGTTCCTCGGCGAGGTCACGCAAGAGTCGATTGCGGCATACCTGAGTTCGGGTCGTTCACGCGGAATGAAGACCAATATTGTGTCGCCAGCCGAGGCGGTGGCCTGATCAAAAGCAAAAGGGCTGTTCGACAGCCCTTTTTTTCGACCGCCGGAACCTGAAAGTCGTGATTTTTTTGCCGACGATGAGCCGGCAAGAAATATCAACACATCAGAAGGCTGAATCCGTCCGAAGATATCAGCCTTGACCGGCAACTCCCCCCTCACCTCCCCTTCTCGCCGCCAACGTCGCCGATGTTGAAGTGATCGTACTTATCCATGACTTGGCGCGCATCAGCTTCGAACGTGCAGGTATTTTTAACACCTGAAAATTATTGCGGAACATCTGACCGTCATCTCGGTCGGCTACAAAGAGTGATATCCGCGACGCACGCCAGAAGCGTGCAAAAACGCGACATTTTTAGTTGATCTCAGGCCCCTCACGCCCTAAAGTTCGCGCCGAACGTCCATGCTGGAAACGATCCATCCGGCTCAAGTACTGACGACGAGACAGCAAGGCCAAGGGAAAGAAAGCTTCATTTCCCATGGCCTTTTTGCTTTCGGCGACATGCCTTGGGAAGTAGGCGAACCAAAGTGGGGATACGGAGGGCGTTCAGGAGGGTGTGTCATCAATGAATTCACGAGTGCGCCGGGTCTGCTTTTGCGCAGGGCAAGGCGCGAGGCCCGCAGTTTGGTTGTTCCAAATAAGGGACGAGCAACGCAGCCCTGCGCAAAAGCAGGCCCGGCCCTTCGGGTTGTGCCTGAGCGCGCGCCATGCTGCGTTGCAGGCCTTGCGAAGGGAGCGACCATTAGCGGCGGCCTGCGCCTTGCCTGGCACGCGCTCAGGCGCAACGCACTCGCGAATTCATTGATGACACACCCTCGCACCCATTGATTTCACGAGTTTGCCCATAGGAGCTCCCAAGTATGTCGATCCAGGTCGAAGACTATTTCGCGCGCGAAACCTTTCAGAAAATGAAGGCGTTCGCCGACAAACAGGAAACCCCTTTCGTGGTGATCGACACCGCGATGATCGCCCAGGCCTATGACGACCTGCGCGCCGGTTTCGAATTCGCCAAGGTCTACTACGCGGTCAAGGCCAACCCGGCCGTCGAGATCATCGACCTGCTCAAAGAGAAAGGTTCGAGCTTCGACATCGCCTCGATCTATGAGCTGGACAAAGTGCTGAGCCGTGGCGTCAGCGCGGACCAGATCAGCTACGGCAACACCATCAAGAAATCCAAGGACATTCGCTACTTCTACGAGAAGGGCGTGCGTCTGTTTGCCACCGACTCGGAAGCCGACCTGCGCAACATCGCCAAGGCCGCACCGGGCGCCAAAGTCTATGTGCGCATCCTGACCGAAGGCTCGACCACGGCCGACTGGCCACTGTCGCGCAAATTCGGCTGCCAGACCGACATGGCCATGGACCTGCTGATCCTCGCCCGCGACCTGGGCCTGGTGCCATACGGCATCTCGTTCCACGTTGGTTCGCAACAGCGCGACATCAGTGTCTGGGACGCGGCGATCGCCAAGGTCAAAGTGATCTTCGAACGCCTGAAGGAAGAAGACGGCATCCACCTCAAGCTGATCAACATGGGCGGTGGCTTCCCGGCCAACTACATCACCCGCACCAACAGCCTGGAAACCTACGCCGAAGAAATCATCCGCTTCCTGAAGGAAGACTTCGGTGATGACCTGCCGGAAATCATTCTGGAGCCGGGCCGTTCGCTGATCGCCAACGCCGGCATCCTGGTCAGCGAAGTGGTGCTGGTCGCGCGTAAATCCCGCACCGCCGTGGAGCGTTGGGTTTATACCGATGTGGGCAAATTCTCGGGCCTGATCGAAACCATGGACGAAGCGATCAAGTTCCCGATCTGGACCGAGAAGAAAGGCGAGATGGAAGAAGTCGTGATCGCCGGCCCGACCTGCGACAGCGCCGACATCATGTACGAAAACTACAAGTACGGCCTGCCGCTGAACCTGGCGATCGGTGATCGTCTGTACTGGCTGTCGACCGGTGCGTACACCACCAGTTACAGCGCCGTAGAGTTCAACGGCTTCCCGCCGCTGAAATCGTTCTACGTGTAAGCGACGCTTCAACTGAAAAGGCCCATGCGTGCATGGGCCTTTTTTATTTGCGCAACCAGATCTCAAGATGGTTGAGCATTGTCATGAATTCATCGGCGCCCTCTTGGGTGGCGGCCAGGTGGAAATTCAACTCGCCGAGTTTCGACGCGCGCTCTGCCCTCAATAAGTCATTGAACAGCATGTCTATGCGCAAGCCGGTTTCTTCGAGAAACACGCTGATGGACGAACTCACGGAAGCCAATCCGCTAAATAACCCGGCAATATCAACTTTGTATTCTGCGGCTCTGACGAGCGGATCCGCTGACGAATAAGCCACGTCCCAAACCGGCGTCGTGCGCACTTCACGAAACAACTCCTCGACCACCGTCGGCTGGGTATGACACTGGCACGAGCGATGATCCATTGCTCTGCCAAATACCGACTTGAGACCGAACGACTCGTCATGCACCTCGGCGATGGTGTATTTCAGTTGGCGAATCGCCGCCCTCAGCGAGGAAAAACGAAGCGCCAGTTCGTGAACGAGGTCCGGGACATCGGTTGGGGGAAACAACTTCCAGGTCGGCGACCTGGATAAGCTGTACAACTTGAAATCCACCTGACTGAGAGGCTCGTTCCTTGAAGTATTGCGGGTGATTTCCAGCGTTTCGGCGGTGAACGTAGCGAGATCCGCGATGTAAGTACTGCACAGGCGCCGAGCCTCTTCGGTGCGCTGCCAGAACGCCTGCAAGTAGCGTGCATTGAAACTGGCGTTGTTCAAACGCGAATCACTGGCCAGTACCGCCAATTGATGACCGCTGGCTCTGCGACGCTCAAACACCAAAGGAATATTGTTGAAGGTGGGGTGAAGAGAACCGAGGAAACTTGTATATCGATCCAGCACGCGTCGTTGCGCTGTGGAGAATTCATAGGCAAGTGTTTTCATGAGTGGCAGGGAAGCGGTGGACATGTCGTCCACCGCCTCGACTCCTTACTGCTGAACAGTTTTCAGGTACTGCCTGAAGTCGGCAATTCGGGTGATTGCTTCAGCCGCTCGCTGCTCGACCGGCTGCGACTTGTCTTGCTTGAAGTCCCGGGCGAGAGACTCAATCCGGGTTACCAGATTCGAGAACTCATTCGCGTATCCCCAGCGCTCTTCGTCCAGTTGGTCGAGGACTCGCACCAGCTGAATCTTTCCATCGGTCTGTTCAATATCGTTGATGAGCTGCTTCAACTGCGCCCTTAGATCAGCCGCTTTTTCCTTGAGCTTGTTGTAAGCCGCCAGCATGTTCAGATAGGAAATGGCCTCACCGATGCCCGAGATCATTTTTTTCAAGGTATCAATGGCGAACAGTGCAATCTGGACCTGCGGTGGCGCCAGCCCCAAGGCTTTCAGGTTATCCAGGGTCAATCGGGCCTCCTGACCGATTTTCTCTACCCCGGCTTTCGCGATCAGCTCGAGCGCTTCAGACACCGATTTCATCTGCTTCTCGAAATCGACGACTTTTTCTTCAGACTTGACCTTCAGTGCCTCCGTGAAAGCCCGATCCTGTTGCAGGGTTACGATCCATTGCGCCGAAGCCGACCGGTCATAGGCGGTACTCAAGCCGTTGTGGGTCATCTTCAAATCGGCCGCGTATTCGGCGACTTTCATCGAAACATTCTTGAGGTCGCTTTCCATTTCCTCGTGGATTTCATTCGCGTCTTCCGGGTAATCGATCAGTTCGATTTGAGCTGTCTTCAGTTTGTTCTGCGCACGTTCCAGATTGATCCCTGTCGTCTGGGCCTGATTACGAATTTCAAATGTGGCTTTCTGGATAGCGACTGTCAGCCCATTCATTGTGCGGACGGTACCCGGCAGATAATTGAACTGTTCGCCCAGCATTTGAGCAGTGACATTACTTGTTTGAACAGCCGCAGCGTGAGCGCGTAACGCAGCGCCATCAAAATCCGAAACGGCTGGATTATTATTTAGCGAGAACATCACTGCTTTACTCCTGAAAATCGTGAAACTGCTTCCATACTCTTTATCTGCCGCCGCGAACACGCCCAGCAGTTGATCGGAACTCGCCTGGATCTGCTCCCACGGATCAATAATGCCGAGAATCTGGTTCTTGAACCTCCTCAGGGACGTTGCCTCCTGAAGCAGATCAACTTCTTTGACAGAGGCATATATATAGGTGCTCAGCGCATTCCATACCAGCATCAGGTTTTGCGTAGCGACTTCAGCCTCGATCGCTACATAGCTGAGGTTCTGCAAATCATCGCGCACTTTGTTCAGGGAACTCAGCGTCTGGTTTTTGCTGGCCATTACCTGGTTGGAGGTCTGTTGTTCCGCCTTCAACCGGTTTCGCTCCTTACGGATCTTTTCAGCCTTGACGCCCTGATAAATACCGAGAATCAAACCACCGATATTCAGGGTCGCTGCCGACCTGATCGCTTCTTGAACCAACTGATCATATTGCTTGTTCAGTTCATCGATTTCTTTCGAGCGCTGATCGATTTCGCCCTGCAGGGCCTGGATGTCTGCCTGATAGGTATTGCGCGACACGAACTCCAGTCGCAGCTTGATTTCCGGCAACACGATCTCGCGCATGTCAGCGCCGAAATTGTCGATTTCTGACCTGACATCTTCGGCCTTCGCGTGGCACTTCATGACTTTGTCCAGCATGTCATTGAGGTAGGCCTTGATTTCCGGAACATCGCCGGACGGCAAGCCCAGGTCGGGAAGCCCCGGAATCGTGCGCTTCAGCTGCAGATACTCTTCCGGCGTATTGATATCGAATTCTTCCAGGTATCTGGAGGCTTTCAGGTCATCGTAGATTGCTACGATGCCCTTACCCGTACGAATGATGTTGCCGGCAAAAATCTTCAGATCGGTACCCGTGAGCATGATTTTTTCACGCAGCGGGGACCAGCGCTTCGCGTGGTCGTAGGTGTACGTGAATGTCCGCAGGAAGTCTGTTGCCTTGAGACCAACGCCCCCTGCATCCCCGGCGCCATAGTTCAGATAAGCAACGACGTCCGCCAGCCGAACCGGAAGCGACAGCCCCAGAACCTCATACTTGCGCAGGCTGATAATCTGCTCTTTGGTTAATTGAATACCGGTTTCCCGATTGTATTCTTCACCCTCGCCGAGCGAAGCACTTACAAACATCCGAGGCGCTTTTGCGGCGGCCTCGACAATCTTGCTGTCCATCTTGAATTCCATAAGAGACTCCTTGTCTTCTTCGGATATTTAATAAAAGTCATTTTAGATACGACATCATCGTTCGACTCATTTCAACTTGAGCGCCGACATCGCAAAACAACCTTAGGACAGCAAGACAACAATCAACAAGCATTCAAATATTAGCAATCAAGACAAATAAGCCACTCACCCGAATACTTATCCGAAAACAGCCATATCAACTTGATAAAACCAACTAACCGCAGAATAAATAATTACAAAGCAATTAACTCTGCCAGCCGAAATTTATAAGCGTCGGCCATGGCGCGGATTTGCGGATGTTGTGCATTCAACAAGGACACACTGGCGACTCGCAGGAAATTCACATTGCCCGCGTCCAGTGCCTTGCGTAGCCAGCCAAGTGCGTCATCGATGCGCCCCTCGTCGGCAAGCACCGCGGCGTGGCTGAACTGCCCCCGAAAATCGCCGCCCTCGGCCGCACGCCGATACCAGTCACGTGCCGTTGGCAGATCTTGCGGACAGTGACGCCCCTCTTCCAGATACCGGCCCAACAGGTTCATCGACTTGGCATGTCCCGACTCTGCAGCGCGGCGGTACAGGGCAAGGGCTTGCGGCTGATTCTCGGGTGTTCCACGCCCGGTGGCGTGCAGGTTTGCCAAGTTGTACATCGCCCAATCCAGCCCCGCGTCGGCGGCCGTCTGGTAATGGCGCGCGGCGAGTTCGGCGCTGGCCACACAACCCCATCCGTGTTCATGGCAGCGGCCGAGCATGTTGCGCGCCATCAGATGACCTTGCCCTGCGGCGATTTCAAACCAGCGCAATGCCAGCGGCTGATCCTGAGCAATACCGTGACCATCGAGCAGGATCTGCCCGAGCAGCGCCTGCGCTTCCAGCACGCCCTCACCCGCCGCCAGCAGAATCGCCTGAGCCGCACGAGCCGGGCTTTCTTCGAGCATGGCGGTGAGGCGTTCACCGTCGAGGACTTCTTCACGACGTAACCGAAAGTCCGCCACTTACACCTCGACCCAGCGACGCAACAAGTTGTGATAGGTGCCGGTGAGGCGGATCAGCGACGGGTGATCGGGCATGTCGTGGGTGAGTTGCTGGATCGCACCGTCCATCTCGAACAGCAAGGCACGCTGGCTGTCTTCGCGCACCAGACTTTGCGTCCAGAAGAACGAGGCATAACGCGCCCCGCGAGTGACCGCATTGACCTTGTGCAGGCTGGTGCCGGGGTACAGCACCATGTCGCCGGCGGGCAGTTTCACCCGTTGGGTGCCGAAGGTGTCCTGGATTTCCAACTCGCCGCCGTCGTAGTCCTCCGGCTCGCTGAAAAACAGCGTGGCCGACAGATCCGTACGTACGCGCTCGATGCTGCCCTTTGGCTGGCGCACCGCGTTGTCGATGTGGAAATCGAAACTGCCGCCCGCCGTGTAGCAGTTGAGTAACGGCGGAAATACTTTGTGCGGCAGTGCAGCCGACATGAACAGCGGATTTTTCCACAGGCGTTCAAGCATCGCGGCGCCGATTTCCTTGGCCAGCGGATGGCCTTCCGGCAGCTGCAGATTGTGCTTGGCCTTGGCCGATTGATAGCCGGCGGTGATCTTGCCATCGGCCCAGTCAGCCTGTTCCAGAGCCTCGCGGATGCGCTGCACTTCTTCTTTCGCGAACAGCCCGGGGATGTGCAGCAGCATGGCAATGTCACCTGATGGCAAAGAGGCGGCAATGGTATTGATTCTTATTGGCTGTGTAAAACCCGCTAGACGAATGAACTGGCAAAAACCGTAAGGTTAAATTGTAAAGAATGTAAATTCAGTGCGAATAACAATGTTTCGCAATTGATACGAATACCTGTTTACCCTATATTCCGCCGCCTCAAATCCTTGGGGAGGGGAATAAAAATGGCACGTCAACAAGCACAATTACCGGTCAGCTCACCACGTCTGCTCGCTTCCGCCATCGGCGTGGCAATCACCGCCGGCTCCGCAGGCCACATGGTGTTCGCCGCCGAAAAAACCGACAGCAAAGCCACCGGCAATGCCATCGCCCTGGACGCCACCGCCATCACCGGCGAAGCCCAGGACTCGACGTCCTACCAGGTCGAGAAAGCCTCCTCGCCCAAGTACACCGCACCGCTGGTTGATACGCCGCGCTCGGTCACCGTTATCCCGCAACAAGTTCTGAAAGACACCGGCGCCCTAAACATGCAGGACGCGCTGCGCACCGTACCGGGCATCACCTTCGGTGCCGGTGAAGGCGGCAACCCGCAGGGCGACCGTCCGTTCATCCGTGGTTTCGACGCCCAGGGCGACACTTACCTCGACGGTGTGCGCGACACCGGCTCCCAGAGCCGCGAGATCTTCGCCGTAGAAAACATCGAAGTCAGCAAGGGCCCGAACTCCGCCATCGGTGGTCGCGGCGCGGCGGGCGGCAGCATCAACCTGGTGAGCAAGAAAGCGCACCTGGGCAACTCGTTCGACGGTGGTTTCACCTGGGGCTCCGACCAGACCCAGCGTTACACGATGGATGGCAACTACCAGTTCAGCGACACCGCTGCCGGCCGTCTGAACCTGATGAGCCACGAGAGCAACGTCGCCGGTCGCGACAAGGTCGACTATGACCGTTGGGGCATCGCGCCGTCCCTGGCCTTCGGCCTGGGCACCGACACCCGCGTCAACCTCGACTACTACCATCTCGAAAGCAACGACACGCCGGATTCGGGCATCCCTTACACGATTCCGGCCGGTGGCTCGGCGGCGCGTACCAAGTCCAACCCGGACAAGCCGTACGCCGGCGGCGATCACAGCAACTTCTACGGTCTGGATCGCGATTTCCGCAAGGGTCGCACCGACACCGCGACCTTCGCCATCGAGCATGACCTGAGCGACTCGCTGACGATCAAGAACACCCTGCGTCACGGCACCAGCATGCAGGATTACATCCTGACCCAGCCGGACGACAGCAAGGGCAACGTGAACAACGGCAGCGTCTGGCGTCGTGCGAACACTCGCGTGAGCAACACCGAGACCACCACCAACCAGACCGACCTGTTCGGCAACTTCTACGTCGCCGGCTTCAAGAACAGCTTTTCCACCGGTGTCGAATACACCCGTGAGGAAAGCAGCAAATCCTCGTACAACGTCAACACCGACACCACGCCGCGTACCTCGGCCGTGACCACCAACTGCAACCCGGGCCTGATCGGCGCCGCCAGCGGCTACAACTGCACCTCGCTGTCGAACCCGACCCCGAACGATCCGTGGAACGGCGCGATTTCGCGCAACTACGCCGGCACCGACACCCAGTCCGATACCTACGCGCTGTATGCTTTCGACACCCTGGAGCTGTCCGAGCAATGGCTGGTGAACATGGGCCTGCGTTACGACCACTTCGAAACCGGCTACAAGACGTACACCAACGCTGGCCGCACCACCTCCAAGGGTTCGGACACCAGCGAGTTCGTCACCGGCCAGTTCGGCGTCGTCTACAAACCGGCAGAGAACGGCAGCATCTATGCGTCCTACGCCACCTCCGCCACACCGCCGGGCAACACCCTGGGTGAAGGTCAGGAAGGCAACCCGCTGGGCGGCACGCCAGATCGTAACGGCAACCTGCTCAAGAGCGACATGGAGCCGGAAACCACCAAGAACTACGAAATCGGTACCAAGTGGGATCTGCTGAACGATCGCCTGTCGCTGACCGCCGATATCTTCCGCACCGAGAAAGAAAACGCGCGTGTCCAGGTTGATACCACCTCGTACGAAAACGCCGGCAAGACTCGTGTACAAGGTATCGAGTTGTCCGCCAGCGGCAAGATCACCGACAAGTGGCAAGTGTTCGCCGGTTACGCCTACATGGACAGCGAACAGGTTGACGGCGGTGACCTGCCGGCCAACAAGGCCAACAACGGCAACGAGCTGCCTAACACGCCGAAAAACAGCGCCAGCCTGTGGACCACTTACCAGGTCACGCCGAAGCTGACCATCGGTGGCGGTGCGTTCTACGTGGATGACGTGTTCGGCAGCGTGGCCAACACCACCATGGTCGATTCCTATGTTCGCTACGACGCGATGGCGGCGTACAAGCTGAGCAAGAACGTCGACCTGCAACTGAACGTGCAGAACCTGACCAACGAGACCTACTACGACAAGGCCTTCTCGACTCACTTCGCCAACCAGGCGGCGGGCCGTACGGCATTGCTGAGCACCAACTTCCACTTCTGACAGAAGCCGGAAGCACCGGGCCCCGTTCATTCATTTGAGCGGGGCTTTTGTGCGTAATAAAGAACGTTTCTCGATAAGCCACGGCATAATGCACGCCGTGAACACAATTTCCGAACGGACAAGGCAAGCGACGTGTTGAAGAAAACCCTGTTCCAGTTGCACTGGTTTTTTGGCATCACTGCCGGGCTGGTGCTGGCCCTGATGGGCATCACCGGCGCTGCCTATTCGTTTCAGGACGAAATTCTCAAAGCCCTCAACCCCTCCGTGTTGCAGGTGGAGAAACAGGTCGCCGGCGTCCTGCCGCCCGCCGATCTGGTGGCGCAGATCGAAGCAGCCTCGGGCAAGAAAGTCTCGATGCTCTCGGTCGAGACCGAAAGCGGCAGCGCCGGGCGCGTCTGGTTCACCCCACCGAAAGGTGAACGCCGTGGCGAGATGCGCTACTTCGATCCCTACACCGCCGAGTTCAAGGGCGACGCTACCGGCCAGGACTTCTTCGGCCTGATGCTGCAACTGCACCGGTTCCTCGCCATGGGCGATACCGGCCGCAACATCACCGGTGCCTGCACCCTGATGCTGCTGTTCTTCTGCCTGTCCGGCCTGTACCTGCGCTGGCCACGTCAGTGGAACAGCTGGCGCGTATGGCTGACCCTCGACTGGAAGAAAAAGGGCCGCAGCTTCAACTGGGACCTGCACTCGGTGTTCGGCACCTGGTGCATGCTGGTTTACCTGCTGCTGGCACTGACCGGACTGTCCTGGTCCTACGAGTGGTACAACAAGGGCCTGACCAGATTGCTTTCCGATGCGCCGCAAAACGAACGCGTGCGCGGCGGTCGCGGCCCGGCCCCTGAAGGTCCGGCGCCGACCGCCGATTACGCCGCCATGTGGGTCAGCATCTACAGCGCCGCAGGCCCGGGCCTCGCCTCCTACAACATTCGCATGCCGCCAGTGGCCGGCCAACCGGCGACCGTGTTCTATCTGCTCGACAGCTCGCCCCACGACCGCGCGCTGAACCAGATCACCCTCGACCCGGCCACCGGCGTCGTCAAACGCGTCGACCGCTACGCCGACAAAAGCTTCAAGGCGCAATTGCTGACCAGCATTTATGCGTTGCACGTAGGCAGCTATTTCGGACTGGTCGGGCGGATCATCGTCACCGTCGCGGCCGTCTTGATGCCGCTGTTCTTCATCACCGGCTGGTTGCTGTACCTGGATCGCCGACGCAAGAAAAAGCAGATCAAGGATGCCCGCAAAGGCCTCGACCAACCGGCCGGCGATACACCGGCGTGGCTGATTGGTTTCGCCAGTCAGAGCGGTTTTGCCGAGCAACTGGCGTGGCAGACCGCCGGCCAGTTGCAGGCCGCCGGATTGCCGGTGAAGGTGCAGCCGCTGGCGAATGTCAGCGAGCAGGATCTGCGCGAATCGAACAACGCGTTGTTCGTGGTCAGCACCTTCGGCGACGGCGAAGCGCCGGACAGCGCTCGCGGTTTCGAGCGCAAGGTATTGAAGAACGCCTCGACCCTCGACAGCCTCAACTACGCGGTGCTCGGCCTCGGCGACCGTCAGTATCAACACTTCTGCGGCTTCGCCCGACGCCTGCATCAATGGCTGGGCGAGCACGGCGGCAAAACCCTGTTCGCCCCGGTGGAAGTCGACAGCGGCGATCCTTACGCCCTGCGCCACTGGCAGACCCAGCTCGGCCTGATCACCGGGCAAGCACCGGTCGACACATGGCAGGCGCCGAGCTACGAGAACTGGACGCTGGTGCGCCGCGAGCTGATGAACCCGGACAGCAGCGGCTCTCCGGTCTTCCTGCTCGGCCTGACCGCGCCGACCTCCCGCAGCTGGCTGGCCGGCGATCTGGTGGAAGTGCTGCCACGCAACTGCCCGTGGGCGATCGAACATTTCCTCGACGGCCTCGGCATCCGTGGTGAAACCAGCGTGAAGGTGAACGGCCTGGAAGAGTCGCTGGAAGTCGCCCTCGCCACCCGCCAGCTGCCCGAGCATCGCGCGCATCTGGTGGGCCTGCACGCCCAGGCGTTGGTCGATGCGATGGTGCCGCTGGCGATGCGCGAATACTCGATCGCCTCGATTGCCGCCGACGGTGTGTTGGAGCTGATCGTGCGTCAGGAACAGCATGCCGACGGCAGCCTCGGCATCGGCTCCGGCTGGCTGACCGAGCATGCTCCGGTCGGCGGCAGCATCAGCCTGCGGGTTCGCCGCAACAGCGGTTTCCATCTGCCGAACGCTCCGGTGCCAATGATCCTGCTGGGCAACGGCACCGGCCTTGCCGGGCTGCGCAGCTTGCTCAAGGCGCGGATCGCCGACAATCAGCAGCGTCATTGGCTGCTGTTTGGCGAGCGCAATCGCGAGCACGATTTCCTCTGCCGCGCGGAGTTGGAAGAGTGGTTGATCAATGGCGATCTGGAACGCCTCGATCTGGCGTTCTCTCGGGATCAGGCCGAAAAGATTTACGTGCAGGATCGCCTGCGCGAATCGGCCGGCGAGTTGAAAAAATGGCTGGCGGACGGTGCAGTGATCTACATCTGCGGCAGCCTTCAAGGCATGGCATCAGGTGTGGATCGGGTGCTCAATGAAGTGCTGGGCGCCGCTGAAGTCGAACGCCTGATCGAACAGGGTCGCTATCGTCGCGACGTTTACTGACACCACAATCCCTGTAGGAGCGAGCCTGCTCGCGATGACGGTTTTACATTCAACACATTCGTTGTCTGTTACATCGCTATCGCGAGCAAGCTCGCTCCCACAAATTGTTTGCGGTGAACTCAGGCCGGTGACAGCTTCTGCTCAAACACCGCAACACCCTCCAGATCCCGCAACACCACGCTCATCTCCCCGCTCTGCCCGTCAATGTTCACCTCACCGAAAAACTGAAACCCGGCAAACGGCGAGGCGTTCTGTACCGCCGGCGCTTTCTCGAACACCACTTGCGGGCCAAAGGTCTTGTCCAGCGGATTGGGGCCGAAACTGCCGGCATTCAACGGCCCTGCGACAAACTCCCAGAACGGTTCGAAATCCTGGAACGCCGCGCGATCAGGGTGATAGTGATGCGCCGCGCAGTAATGCACGTCCGCCGTCAGGAACACGAAATTGCGCACCTGCTGCGCGCGCAAAAAGCCCAGCAGTTCGGCGATTTCCAGCTCACGTCCCTGCGCCGGGCCGGGGTCGCCGTTGGCCACTGCTTCCCAGCGCGCAACACCGGGGCTGACCTCGCCATCCGGCACGCCGAGACCGATCGGCATGTCGGCGGCGATGACTTTCCACTGGGCTTTCGACGCCTTCAATCCGCGCTTTAGCCAGTTCAGTTGCTCACGCCCGAGGAACGGTTTTTCCGCCCCGAGGTTGTCGTCGTTGGCGCCGCGATAACTGCGCATGTCGAGCACGAACACATCGAGCATCGGCCCGTAACTCAGCTTGCGATAGATCCGCCCGCCGCCATCGGCCGCCTGCAAACGCATCGGCGAATATTCGAGCCAGGCCTGACGCGCACGCCCGACCAGGGTGTGGATATTTTTTTCCTGATAACGCTCGTCGAGCTGCTTGCCCGGCGACCAGTTGTTGACCACCTCATGGTCGTCCCACTGCCAGATCTGCGGCACTTCGGCGTTGAAGCGGCGGACGTTTTCGTCCATCAGGTTGTAGCGATAATTGCCGCGATAATCGTCGAGGGTCTGGGCGACCTTGCTCTTGGCTTCGGTGGTGAGGTTGCGCCAGATCCGGCCACCTTCCGTGGTCAATTGCGCCGGCACCGGGCCGTCGGCGTAGATGGTGTCGCCGCTGTGGATAAAGAAGTCTGGCAGGCGCATGCGCATGGCTTCATAGATGCGCATACCGCCGATATCGGGGTTGATGCCGAAGCCCTGGCCGACGGTGTCGCCGCTCCACACGAAGCGGATATTGCGCCGTGCCGTCGGTGCGCTGCGCAAGTGGCCAAGCCACGGTTCGCTGGCGACGCCGGTGCGGGCGTCCTTGAAATACACGCGGTAAAAAATCGCCTGATCGGCGGGCAGTCCGGTGAGTTCGACGCGGGCGGTGAAATCGCTGCGGGCATCGGCCAGCGCCGAGACGACCCGGCGCGGATGGCGGAACTGACTGCGGGTGTCCCACTCCACCACCATCTGCGCCGGGCGGTCGGCACGGCTCCAGATCATCGCGCGGTCGCCCTGCAAGTCGCCGGATTGCACGCCGTCAGTCAGTTGCGGTCGATCCTTGACCGACGCGATCACGGCCGGCGCCAGCCCCGGCATCAGCAGTCCGGCGCCGACGGCTTGCATCACGCGCCGGCGACCGGGATTGAAATCGCTCATGGTGTTCTCCCTGAAAAAAGGAAAACTTAAGCACGGGATCATGAATTGGGGATGACAACACATTCCCTGTGGGAGCGAGCTTGGTCCGGGCGGCGATCCGACGAAAGCGTCGGATCAGTCAACACATCTGTTGAAGGTCAAACCGCGTTCGCGAGCAAGCTCGCTCCCACAAGTTTTCGCAGTGTCACGCCTTCGCGGGCTCCAGCGCCAGTTCCACGGCCTCCGGCCGCTTGACCAGCGCATACACCACCGCTGTCAGCAGGCTGCCCGCGACGATTGCCAGCAGGTACGGCAGCGCATGGTTGATCGCATTCGGAATCGCCAGCACGAACAGGCCACCGTGGGGCGCCATCAGTTTGCAACCGAAGTACATCGACAACGCACCGGTCAGCGCACCGCCGGCAATGCTCGCCGGGATCACCCGCAACGGGTCTTTCGCAGCAAACGGAATCGCCCCTTCGGAGATGAAGCACAACCCAAGCACCAGCGCCGCTTTACCGGCTTCGCGCTCAGTCTGGGCGAACTTGCGCCGGGCGATGAACGTGGCGATACCCAGACCAATCGGCGGCACCATGCCGGCAGCCATGGTCGCGGCCATCGGTGCATAACTCTGCGAGGCCAGCAGCCCCACCGAGAACGCATACGCGGCCTTGTTGATCGGCCCGCCAAGGTCGACGCACATCATGCCGCCCAGCAGCACACCGAGCAGAATCGCGTTGGTGGTGCCCATGCTGTCGAGGAAATGCGTCAGCGCCGCAAGCATCCCGGCCACCGGTTTACCCACCACGTAGATCATCACTAACCCGGTGAACAGGCTGGCGAACAACGGGATGATCAGAATCGGTTTCAGCGCTTCCAGACTTTGCGGCAGCGCCACATACCGACTGATCGCCTTGGCCGCGTAGCCTGCGATAAACCCGGCAACGATCCCGCCAATGAAGCCGGCACCCAGGGTGCTCGCCAGCAAACCGCCGATCATGCCCGGCGCGAGCCCGGGACGGTCGGCAATCGACCAGGCGATGTAACCGGCCAACAACGGCACCATCAATTTGAACGCGGTCTCGCCACCGATCTGCATCAGCGCCGCCGCCAGCGTGCCTTCTTCCTTGAACGCGGTGATGCCGAACACGAACGACAAGGCGATCATCAGACCGCCCGCCACCACCATCGGCAGCATGAATGACACACCGGTCAGCAAGTGTTTGTAGACGCCGCTTTTCTCTTGTTTGGCCGGGGCCTTGCCGTCGCTCGCAGCGCTTTCCTGCTTGCCTTCGGCCAGGGCTTTTTTCAGCGTGGCTTCGGACTGCTTCAAGGCAATGCCGGTGCCGCAGCGGTAGATTTTCTTGCCGGCGAAACGCTCGGTGGCGACTTCAATGTCAGCCGCCAGCAGCACCACGTCAGCCTCGGCGATGGCTGTCGCGCTCAGCGGATTTCGCGCGCCGACCGAACCCTGGGTTTCGACTTGCAGGTCGTAGCCCAGACGCTTGGCAGCTTGCTGCAAGGCTTCGGCGGCCATGAAGGTGTGGGCGACGCCGGTCGGGCAGGCGGTGACTGCGACCAGTCGCGGCGCTTGAGCACTGGCAACCACGGGCAACGTTTCGGCAGCGACGTAAACCTCGGCCTCGACGGCGCCACGCCGCAGTACTTCTTCGACATCCTGCAGGGCTTGCGCCGGCGCGATCCGAAAGACTTTCTTGCCGATGAACCGGTTCATGTCCACAGGCCCCGTGGCCACCAGCAACACCCACTCGGCGGCCTCGATGGTGGCCGCCGACAACTCGCGTTCCGGGTGCGCCGCATCCACCACTTCGACGCTGGTGCTCCAGCCCTGACGCTGGGCCGCGGCATCCAGCAGCCGGGCGCACAGCACACTGGTGACCATGCCGTTCGGGCAGGCCGTGACAATGGCTAACTTCATGACAAACCCTCTTATTGTTCTGTCAGGGGGCGCACGCGCACGCCCTGTTCGAGCTGCGCCAGTTGCGCAGCATCGTGAATACCGAAACCGATCTGGGTCACCGCCTGCGCCGCGATCGCCGTGGCCGTGCGCAGGGTCTGTTCCGGCGTGTCGGCGCTGAGCAAACCGTGGAGCATGCCGGCCAGCAACGAATCGCCGGCACCGACCGTGCTGGCGACGCTGACCTTCGGCGGCGTGGCATGCAGCGCCGAACCGACGCTGAACCAGTTCACACCATCGGCGCCGTGAGAAATCACTACATGCTCGATGCCTTGGGTGTGCAACCGATTGGCCGCTTCAACCTGAGACGCGTGGGACACCACTTCACAGCCCAGCGCATCGGCCAGCTCTTCGGTGTTCGGCTTGATCAGCCACGGGCCGGCCTTGAGCGCCGCGCGCAAGGCATCGCCGCTGGTGTCCAGGGCGACTTTCAGACCCAACGCCTTCAAGCGCTCGACCAGTTCGCGCAACCACTGTGCAGTGACTCCGCGCGGCAAACTGCCGGCGACCACCACCGCGTCATGCCCCGGCGCGATCTGCACCAGACGATCCAGCAACGCCTGTTGCGCCACCACGCCGACCACCGGCCCTGGGCCGTTGATGTCGGTGATGCGTCCGTCCTGTTCCGCGACCTTGATGTTGCTGCGGGTCTCGCCGGGCACCCGGATAAACGCATCGGTGAAGCCACGTTTGGCGAACAGGGTTTCGAAGGCTTGCAGATTGTCTTCGCCGAGAAAGCCGCTGACCGTCAGTTGATGACCGAGGTCGGCCAGCACTTGCGCGACGTTGACGCCCTTGCCGGCGGCGTGGGTGTGCATCTCGTCGCTGCGGTTGACCTGACCGGCCTCAAGACGTGGCAACTGCACCGTAAGGTCCAGCGCCGGGTTGAGGGTCAGGGTGAGAATCTTGGCCATTACAGAGCCTCCACTAATGCGCGCACTTCGTTGGCGCTGCCCACGGCCAGGGCTTGTTGAGCAAGGGTTTGCGTCTGAGTCAGGCTGAGTTCGCGGATGCGCGCCTTGACTTCGGCGATGCTGCGCCCGGAGACGCTCAGCTCATCCACACCGAGGCCGACCAGCACCGGCACCGCCAGCGGATCCGCCGCCAGCTCGCCGCAGACACCGACCCATTTGCCATGGGCATGGGCTGCGCGCACGGTGATGTCGATCAGTTGCAGCACCGCCGGGTGCAGGCCGTCAGCCTGGGCGGACAGGGTTGGATGACCACGGTCGATGGCCAGCGTGTACTGGGTCAGGTCGTTGGTGCCGACGCTGAAGAAGTCGACTTCCTTGGCCAGCACTGGCGCCAGCAAGGCAGCGGACGGCACTTCGATCATGATCCCCAGTTGCAGATCGGCCACCGGGATTTCCAGGCGCAGGCGTTCGGTCATGTCGCGGGCCTGACGCCACTCTTCGACGCTGCCGACCATCGGGAACATGATCCGCAACGGACGGTTGTCCGCCGAACGCAGCAAGGCGCGCAACTGCGCTTCCATGATCTGCGGACGCTGCAAGGTCAGGCGAATGCCACGCACGCCGAGGAACGGGTTTTCTTCCTTGGCGATCGGCCAATACGGCAGCGGTTTATCGCCGCCGACATCGAGGGTGCGCACCACCAGCGGCCGACCGGCGAGGCCGTCGAGGACGCGGCGGTATTCGGCTTCCTGAGTCGCCTCGTCCGGCGCTTGCGGATGGGCCATGAAAATCAGTTCGGTGCGCAGCAGGCCGATGCCTTCGGCGCCCTGCTCCACCGCGCTGATTACACCGGCGCTTTCGCCGATGTTGGCGAACACTTCCACCGCGTGGCCGTCGGTGGTGTGCGCCGGTTGATGGCGTTGTTCGGCGGCGGCTTTCAGGCGTTGTTCGCGGGTGTCACGTTCTTCGCTGGCGCGTTGCAGGGTCGCGGCGTCCGCGTCCACATGCAGGCGACCGCGCTGGCCGTCGAGCAGCAACGGCGTGCCCGGTTTCAGCAGCAACACCGCAGCGCCCGCACCGACCAGCGCCGGAATGCCCAGCGCGCGAGCCACGATGGCGCTGTGCGCGGTGGCGCCACCACGGGCGGTGAGAATCCCCGCGACCCGCGCCGGATCCAGACGCGCCACGTCGGACGGACCGACCTCGTCCATCACCAGAATGTACGGTTGCTCAGGCTCGGCGGGCGTCTGCACGCCACACAGTTGCGCCAGCACCCGTCGGCCAATGTCGCGCAGGTCGGCGGCACGTTCGGCGAGCAACGCGTCCTGCAACGCTTCCTGTTGTTTCGCGGCGGCCTCGATCACGGCCATCCAGGCTGCTTCGGCGCTTTCGCCCTGCTTGAGGCGAGTGTCGACTTCGTCGGTGAGTTCCGGGTCGTCGAGCATTTCCTGGTGGGTGATGAAAATCTCGCGGATCGCCTTGGCCTTGCTGCGTTCGATCAGGCCTTGAATGTCCTGACGCACGTCGGCCAGCGCTTGCTTGAGACGTTCGCGCTCGATGGCGGCAGACTCGCCGCGCAACGGGTAATCGATGGTTTGCTGGACCTGAATGTGCGCCGGGCCGATGGCGATGCCGGGGGCGGCAGGAATCGCTTGCAGCAGGCTGCCGGAGGCCGGGGCGCTCAGGACTTCGGCGATGTCGGCGATGACTTCGCGCTGTTGGCTGACTGCGGGTAGTGGTTCGACTTCTTCGCCGAGGCCTTCTTCGATGGCGGCCAGCAACGCCGGTAAGGCGTCAGCGGCGATGCTCGGTTCGGCGATGATTTCCAGCACCTGTCCGCGACGGGCGCCGAGGCTCAGCAGTTTGCTCAGGCTCTTCACCGATACGGCGCTGTCCTGACCGTCGACGATGCGCACACGGATTTCGCCGTCAAAACTCTTCGCCAGTTGCGCGAGGATCTTCGCCGGCCGCGCGTGCAGACCATGGGCGTTGGCCAATGCGATACGTGCGCTCGGCCAATCGGCCGGCAACTCACCGCCGAGCACCTCGAGGACTTTGCGGCTGCTGGTGGCGCGGCCCAGTTCATGGCCGCGACCTTCGATCAGCAACGCGCACAAACGCTCAAGCAACGCCTGATGCGCTTCACCGAGGCTGGCCAGACAGAACAGACCGCTGAGCGGCTGGCCGAGGTAGCGCATCGGTTTGTCCGGCGTGACGAACGCCAGGCCCGGGCGCTTCACGGTCTGTTCGCTGTGCAGCCACCACAGGCCATCGCCCAGCGGCAGCGCTTCAACTTGCTGCAACACCCCTGCGAAACCGTTGCTCACGCAATCGGCCTGGCGCAGCAGACGCGCACCACGCCAGACCAGTTCTTCAAAATCGTCGGCGGAGACCCCAAGGCCGATCATCTGCGCATCCAGCGCCAGCTCTTGCGGCGCGCCTTGCAGCAGTTTCAGCAGCGCTTCGGGCGAACTCGCGCGGCGCAGGGCCTGACCCAGATCGGTTTCACCGAGGGCGCGGGTCAGCAGTTGCAGCAGGCGCAGGTGTTCGTCGGATTTGGCCGCGATGCCGATGGCCAGATAAACGATCTGGCCATCGCCCCAGTCCACGCCGTCGGGAAACTGCATCAGGCGCACGCCGGTGGCGAACACCTGATCGCGGGTTTCGGGCGTGCCGTGGGGGATCGCAATGCCTTGGCCGAGGAAGGTCGAGCCCTGAGCCTCCCGGGCCTGCAGGCCAGCGAGGTAGCCGTCGGCGACCAGACCATCGGCGACCAGATGACTGGCCAGCAATTGCAAAGCGGCGGGTTTATCCGCAGCCGACTGGCCCATGGATATCTGCTCTACAGTGAGCTCGAGCATGCGATCTCCTTTTTGGCGCGGTGGCGCGCCAGGTATTGTTTTGAATGGTTGCAGCTTAGGCGCTATGGGCCATCCTTTTCAGGAGGCAGTTTTGGCGGTTTCACGGCAGAACCGGCCAAAGGCGTCTAAAACGTAGAAAATACGCTTGCTGAAACGTTTAATCTAGATTGATCGGCACGTTACTCGATAATGTCCCATCCTTGAAGTCCAACTTGTCGGATGCGCTGAGACAATGGTCGCCTGCCTGAATCGGGTAGGATTGGCGAAAATGTCGCGGCAAGCTCGAAAAAACAAGGAAATCCCGGGTTGAAACTCAGTGATATCGCGCGGTTGGCCGGAGTGTCCGTGACCACCGCCAGCTACGTCATCAACGGCAAGGCCGAACAGCAACGCATCAGCACCGCGACCGTCGAGCGAGTGCGGGCGGTGGTTGATCTGCACGGCTTTACCCCCAATCCACAGGCGGCCGGGCTGCGCAGTCGGCACACCCGGACCCTGGGTTTTATCCTGCCGGATCTGGAAAACCCCAGTTACGCGCGGATCGCCAAACTGCTGGAGCAAGGCGCCCGGGCGCGGGGCTATCAGCTGCTGATCGCCAGCTCCGACGATGCGCCGGACAGCGAGCGGCAACTGCTGCAACTGTTCCGTGCCCGACGCTGCGACGCGTTGATCGTCGCCAGTTGTCTTCCGTCCGGTGACGACAGTTATCGTCAGTTGCAGGCCAAGGGTTTGCCGATCATTGCCATCGACCGGGTGATGGATGCCGAGCATTTCTGCTCGGTGGTCAGCGACGACCGCGAAGCCAGCCTGCACCTGACCGAAAGCCTGCTCGACCCGCAGCCGAAACAGATCGTGCTGCTGGGCGCCCGTCCGGAGCTGAGCATCAGCCAGGAACGTGCGGCCGGGTTCAAGCAAGCCTTGGCCGGGTTCAAGGGCGAAGTGCTGATCGAGCACGCCGAATCCTTCAGCCGCGAGTGCGGCAAGCAATTGATGGAAGAACTCCTGCAACGCCTCGGGCATTTGCCGGATGCGCTGGTGACCACGTCCTACGTGCTGCTGCAGGGCGTGTTCGACGCGCTGCATGACTTCCCGCTCAAATTCCGCCCGCTGCGCCTCGGCACATTCGGTGACACCCAGTTGCTCGACTTCCTGCCGCTGCCGGTCAACGCCATGGCCCAGCAGCACCAGTTGATCGCCGACAAGGCGCTGGAACTGGCACTCGCAGCCGTCGAGCAATCGGACTACCAGCCTGGCGTGCAGGCCATTGCCCGTACCTTCAAGCAGCGTATTCACCGGGACTGAGCCGTGGAGCTGATCGACAGCCACACCCATCTGGACTTCCCCGACTTCGACGCCGACCGCGCGGCGCTGCTGAACGAAAGCCGCGCCCTCGGGGTGCAGCGAATGGTGGTGCTCGGGGTCTACGAGGGGAACTGGCAGCGGGTGTGGGATCTGGTGCAAAGCGATGCCGATCTGTACGGGGCGTTCGGATTGCACCCGGTCTATCTCGATCAGCATCGGCCTGAAGACCTGCTTGCACTGGGCGATTGGCTGACACGGCTAAAGGGTCATCGGCAACTGTGCGCGGTCGGCGAAATCGGCCTGGACTACTTCATCGAAACCCTCGACCGCGAACGCCAGCAAGTGCTGTTCGAGGCACAACTGCAACTGGCGGCGGATTTCGAACTGCCGGCGCTGATCCATGTACGGCGCAGCCATGCGGCGGTGATTGCCACGCTCAAGCGCTTCAAGCTCAAGCGCGCCGGGATCATCCACGCCTTCGCCGGCAGCCGTGAAGAAGCGCGGGAATACATCAAGCTCGGTTTCAAACTGGGTCTTGGCGGTGCGCCAACCTGGCCGCAGGCGTTGCGCATGCACCGGGTGCTGGCCGACTTGCCGCTGGATTCGGTGGTGCTGGAAACCGACTCTCCGGACATGGCGCCCGCCATGTACCCCGGCATTCGAAATACGCCGGCGCATCTGCCGGCGATCTGCGACTCACTGGCCGCGTTGATGAACATCAGTGCGCAACAACTCGCCGCCGCCAGTACCGCCAACAGCTGCGACGTGTTCGGCTGGTAGTCAGTCGGCGTGGGCCTTGGCCGCGTCGAGAATCAGAGTCAGGTGCTGGCGCTGCCGGGCATAACGAATCACCGCGAAGTACACGAAAATCGCGATCAGCGACGCGTTCAACTGCTCGGTAACGCTGAGCAGACCCACCCATTCCATCACCAACGCCACCAGCAACGCGGTGCACACCGTCACCAGCGCACTGGCGCGCATCAGGCCGAGTGAATCGAGCGAACGAAAGCGTTTTATCTGCTTCGGGCAGCGCAGCTCCAGGCTTTTCTGGCAATGCGCACAGGTGAACGCTTCGTGGATCGATATGGCGTTGAGCTGCCAGGGTTTGAGCACCAGCGTGGTCTGGCAGTGGGCGCAGCGGCCCTGGACGCCCAGGGTTGCGACGGACATGTGCGATCTCCTCCAAGTGGTCAATGAACTGAGCTTGGTTCATTGAAGACGAAAAACCAGCCCCCGGAGGAAAACAGGATTCTGCTTACAGATGTAAGCAAAAAAGTACTACAACCCATTCCGAAAAAACCTGCCTCACAGGAGGCAGGTCGATTCAAACCCGGAACGCGCTGATCAACTGCTTCAACTCGACCACCTGCGCCGACAACGCGCGACTGGCATCTTCGGTCTGATGCGCGCCTTCTGCGGTGCGCTCGCCGGCACGGTTGATCTCGACGATGTTCTGGTCGATGTCGTGGGCGACGGCAGTCTGCTGCTCGACGGCGGCGGCGATCTGCTGGTTCTGGTCGACGATCATGCCGACAGCACCGAGGATGTTTTCCAGCGCCTGCTGGACTTTTTCCGACTGCCCCACCGTGCCGTTGGCCATCTGATGGCTGACGCCCATGGCCTTCACCGCCGCGCCGACGCCACCGTGGAGTTTGGCGATCATCTGCTCGATTTCTTCGGTCGATTGCTGAGTGCGTTTGGCCAGCGTGCGGACTTCGTCAGCGACCACGGCAAAACCGCGTCCCTGCTCACCGGCCCGCGCGGCCTCGATCGCGGCGTTGAGCGCCAGCAGGTTGGTCTGCTCGGCGATGCTCTTGATCACTTCAAGAACGCGACTGATCGACTGGCTGTCGCTGGCCAACTGGTTGATCACCAGCACCGATTGATCGATTTCGCTCGCCAGTGCCGCGATGCTGCCCTGCTGCGATTCCACCAACCCGCGACCACTGATGGTTTCGTCGTTCACGCTGTGGGCGCTGCTGACCGCTGCCGCTGCACTGCGTGCCACCTCCAGCGACGTCGCCGACATCTGGTTCATCGCGGTGGCCACTTGTTCGATCTGCGTGCGTTGCCCGGCGACCGCCTGATTGCTTTGCGCCGAGACGTTTTCCACTTGCCCCGCCTGTCGCTCGACCTCGCCAACGGTGTGGCCGACCCGTTCGATCAGGTCATGGATTTTGCGCACCGTACCGTTGAACACTTCGCCCAACTCGCCGAGTTCATCACGGCTGTTGGCGCGGAAATTTACTGTCATGTCGCCTGCCGCGACTTTATCCATCATGGCGCCGAGGTTTTTCAGGGTGGCGCGGGTCGACGCATAGAAGCCGCCGTAGAGATAGAAAATCAACACGAACACCACCGACAACGCCACGGCTTGCAGCACCATGTGCGTGCGGTTTTGCCCCAGACGCTGCTGCAACTGGGTGTCGAGGAATTTCAGGGTGGCGTCGTTGAGCTGATAGGTCTGGTCCATCAGCCCGGTGACCTGGTCATAAAACGCCTGCCACGGGGCGTCGAGCGTTTCGGCCATCACCACTTGCTCTTCGATCAGGGTGCTGGCCTGTTTCAGCGTGGCCTTGCTGGCCTCCGCCGGGGTGCTCAGGGAGTCACGGGCGGCTTTGCTCGAACCCAGCGCGTCCTGCAATTTCAGGCCATATTCGGCCTGAAGTTTTTCGATCTGCACCAGCAACTCGTCGAAGCGGGTGCTCGACGAACTGTTGAGAAAGCCCTGGCCCAATGAATACGAGCCCATCGCCCGACCTTCGCCCAAGGCCTGGGTGACGGCCGGCGTAGTCGCAGTGATCAGCTCGCTGAGCTGGCGTATGTCGCCCTGATTGTCGCGACTCAACCCGGCCTGGCTGGCCACGATCTGGCTGAAAACCTGCGCATTGCCCAGCAGTTTGCCGATCAGCGCACTTTTGCTTTGCAGGGAGTTTTCCGCTTGCTGGTTCTTGAACGCAGCGATCATTTCATCGCGCTTGGTCTCGAAGAATTTGATCTGCTCAGGATCCTCGGTCATGGGCGTCAGCCCTTGCAGGCGCGCCAGGACGTTTTGCTCAAGGCCGGTGATCTGCGCCTCGACATTGCCGGCTTTGCCGGATTGGCCGAGGGTGACGTTGATCTGCACCAGATTGTTGAGGGTTTCCAGATCCCGGCGCAGGGTCAGGCTGCTGCCCAGCAGGTCGAGGCTCTGCAGCTCCACCCGGGTGCCCTGGAATTCGCGGTAGGAATCGCGCACCAGATAGAAATTGGTCACCAGCATCGGCACCAGGAACAGCACGCTGATCAGGCTGAACTTCATGCCGAAGCTCAAGCGGTTCATCAGCGAGACGGCGGGATAGAGCAAGCTCTTCACTGGAAGTCTCCCTTGGTTTTTCTTGTTTTTATTGGCAGGCGCGGGGCGACAGCAGATAGCCACTATCGGGCGCCATCTCTGTATAGCTCAAATCGAAGGGAGGTTTTGTAACTTAAGGTTAACGAGGGGGATTGCCCCCCTCGTCACTTGAACGACCTACGCCAGCACTGTCCACAGGGCAAAGCCTGCATACCACAGCACCGCCGCCCGCAGCAGCAGTTCCCACAGGCAGTCGAGGGTGTTGATGCCTTCGGGACCGACAGCGGCCGGCGGGATTTCCCCGGCAGCCAGCCCGACCCTGTTGATCAGTTGCGCAGCGCTGATGTTCCAGTTCAGCAGTTCGTGCAGCATCACCCGGCTGACCGCGACGAAATTGCCGACCAGGGCAAGGCTCGCCGCCAGCAGACGCACCGGCACCCAGTCGAAGGCATGACGCAGTTGCCCGGCCCGTTCGGCCACCGCCGGGTTCTGGGCGTGTTCTTCCGCCAGCGCCAGCAAGCGATAGCTCAGCGCCGCGACCGGGCCGAGCAGGAAGTACCAGAAAATCACCGCAAAGAAACTCTGGTAGGCCTGCCACAACAGATGACGTTGCACTTGCTCCAGCAATTGTTCGCCGCTTTCGGCGCAGATGTTCAGATCTCGCTTGGCCACATGGGCAGCGGCCTGCAGGTCCTCACGGCGCCAGGCGTCGCGAAACGGTCCGAGCTCGCCGAGCAGGTCACCCCGCCCCAGGCTGTAAATCACCACCAGCAAATGCACCGGCAACGCCAGCAGACCGTAGGCCACCGGGTCCAGCACCACCAGCAGCAATCCCAGCAGCGCCACCGGCAACAGCACCAGGACGGTCAACACCAGCCACGGCTGTTTGGCCAGCCCGCCGATTTCCAGCTTGTGCAGTTCGCGAATCCATCCGCCATCGCGTTGAACCCGTTGGCGCAGGGCCGAGAACTTCTCGATCCATACCGCCAGCAGTAACACCAGAAAACTCATTGTCCTTCCTCTTGTGCCAGGGCGGCGCGGTAGCGTGCCCAGTCGAATGCGGGTCCGGGGTCGGTTTTGCGTCCGGGGGCGATGTCGCTGTGCCCGCAGATGCGCTCGACAGTGATCGCCGGAAACGCTTTTTGCAAATGGCGGGTCAGCAGGATCAACGCCTGATACTGCGCATCGGTGAACGGCAGATCATCGGTGCCTTCCAGCTCGATGCCCACCGAAAAATCGTTACAGGTTTCCCGTCCCTCGAACACCGAAACACCGGCATGCCAGGCACGCTCAAGACAGGAGACAAACTGGGTGACCTTGCCGTCACGTTCGATCAGAAAATGCGCAGACACGCGCAGGTCGGCGATCCCGGCAAAGTAGGGATGTTCCGTGACATCCAGACGATTCTGGAAAAATTCCTGCACCTTGCCGGTGGCGAACTGCGCCGGTGGCAGGCTGATGTTGTGGATGACCAACAGGGAGACTTCGCCCGCCGGGCGTTCATTGAAGTTGGGCGAAGGGCAGACCTGCACCCCGTGACACCACCCGCTTGCGGGATCCAACTGCATACCGATTCCTTCAACGCCGACTGTGTTGGCGACCAGTATGCCGTGATCGGCCCCCGGCGCGCGATCACTTGCCGCGATTGAGCCGACGCAGATTGCCGAGCACCGACTCCAGCGCCCGGTCGAACAGCAAGGTGTCGTCCAGCGCCCGCACCGCGCCACGACGAAACGCCAGGGCCAGTTCAGTGCGGTCGCGCTCCAGCACTTTCATCCCGGTGCGGTCGACAAACACGTACTTGTTGGTAGCCTCGATGATCGCCGCCAGTTTGCAGCGCAGGGTGTGCTCTTCGTCTTCTTCGAACGCCACCCAACTGCCCAGGCGCAACTGATCGACCTGACGAAAACCTGCGTCGTCGGCCGGTAAACGCGCCGGCGTGCGTGGCTGGAGGCCGTCGTCGGCCATCTGCAAGACAATCGCCTGCGACACTTCGATCATTTCCGGCAATGCGGTTTGATCCGGCTCGCTGGACGGTTCGAGCAGGCGCACATGCAGCGCTTCCAGCTCACTGAAAAAGCCGCTGGTGGCAAACGGATCGAAGGCCGAACTGCTCAGGCCGTCGCGCAATGACTTGAGCAACCCCGGCACCAGCGCCAGCAGACGCAAGCCGGCTTCGGCGCCGTCGTGGCGCTGCACGCTCCAGATCAATTGCTCCATGGTCTGCACGTCGGCCTGCCATTCGGCAGACTGATCGCCGTGCTTGAGGCAAGTCAGCAGCAACACCTTGCTCCAGGCCTCCTGCACGAACGTCACCACCGACGGTGGCAGGACTTTGCCCAGCAACGCCTGATTCAGCGCCTGCTCGACACGCTGGCGGGCCAGTTCGGTTTTCGCCCGGCCCTCTTCGGCATCGCGCAAACGCTGTTCAAGCAATTCGCTGCGGCGACGCTCGTCACTGGTGAACGCGAGGAAGTCCGCCAGCAACTCGGAAAAAATCGCCGGGTCATCGACGAAGTCTGTCAGCAGGCGCTGCACCACTTGCTCGATGCGCAGGTAGAGGCTGTCGCGCGCATTACCGTCGCACTCGCCCCAGCCCATCGCCGCTTCGGCGATTTCATTGAGCAGGCGACGCGCCGGGTGGCTGCTGCGGCTGAAGAAGCTTTTGTCGATCACCGCGACCTTCAACATCGGGATCTGCAACCGGGCGATCAGCGCCTTGAGCGAATCCGGCAGGTTGCGATCATCGAGGATGCAGTCGAAGACCATGGCCACCAGATTGATCACGTCCTCGTCCGCCCCGCCGACGATTCGTGATTTGCCGCTGCGCACGCTGACCCGGGTCAGCAACTGTTCAAGCTGATGACGCAGATCGAAGTCGTCCTGCACCGCCAGCGCCGGTACATATTGCTGCAAGTGCGAGAGCAGGCGCAGCAGGTCGCGGGTGGAAATCGGCTGCGCCGGGGCGCTGGGCTCAAGGGTCGGCGCGACCGTACCGCGCACGTGCAGCAGCAGCTCCTGCAACGCGGCGAAGACCTCCTGCACGCCCGCATCGGTCTGGGTTTTGTCGACGCCCTCGAATTCGCTCTGCACGCTGGCCACGGCCTGATCGATGGCGCGACGGGCCGGTGCCGGCTTGAGCTCGGGCAACACGCCCGTGGCGATCAGCAGTTGATTGGCTTCGGCGTAGAGTTGATCGGTATCGGCCAGCACATACCGCTCGAACAGTTTGAGCAGGATCAGTTTGACCTTGATCTCCACCCCCAGATTGCGCCCCGCCTGCAGGAAGTATTCGCAAAGCATCGCCGGGCCCAGCGGGTTGTATTGATCGTCCAGGGTCTTGCCCAACAGCGCATTGAATCGCGCGGTCAGTTGATCGAGGGCGACCCCGTCGCGATTCAGCACGCGGCCGACCATGGTTTCGACCGCGACATTGCGCTCCATGTCATCGGTTCGCGCGGTTGTGTCCTCATGCTGCAAGGCGTGAGAAAGCACGGTGGGGACGGGATCGAATTGAGTGAGGCCGACAAAGGCTTCGAAGAATTGCTCGAGAAACCCGCGCTCGATGTTCTTGCGCTTGAGGCGCAGGTCGCGCATGGCTTCGAAAAAGATGTTCTGCTCGATGTCGTTACGCGCCCGGTCGGCCATTTCGAACAGAGTGTCGTCGGCGTTATCGAACAGTTCCTGCAAACCGTTGCGCAGGCGCTGGGCAGCCTTGTCGCGAACCTGAAGCAGAATCACAGGCAGGCGGGCGAGCGGCGAGTGAGTCGCCTGATCGGTAGTGGCCTTGTGCAGAGGCACTACATTCCCGTCGTTGTGCATCCAAGCCTCCTGAAACGGTGATTTGCCGACGTCAAACTCATGGCGTCAAATGCAAGGCGGATTATCTTGCAAAAGATGTCCCCGGCGCCAGAGCCGTCAGGGTTTCCCCTATGCGCCGACACCTTGCAGTGACCACGACAGAAACGGGTTTGCTCAAAGAAAATCGACCGGATGCAGCGCTGCGTGGCTGTTCTCGCCTTGGGTTGGCCGACGCCATGCCCCTATAATCGGGCCACTTAGTTTGTGGAGCCCGTTATGCCGAATCTACGTCTCGCCGATTTGACCGCCGAAATCGAAGCCAACGTGCGCCGTGCGTTGCTCGAAGACATCGGCAGCGGCGACATCACCGCGCAACTGATCCCGGCCGAACGCCTGGCCAAAGCCACCATCATCACCCGCGACGCCGCCGTCATCAGTGGCACGGCCTGGGTCGATGCGGTGTTTCGCCAGCTCGATCCACGGGTGGCGGTGCATTGGCAGGTGCGCGATGGCGAACGGGTTTCGCCGAACCAGCCGCTGTTTCATCTGGAAGGCCCTGCCCGTTCACTGCTGACCGGTGAGCGCAGCGCCCTGAACTTCCTGCAATTGCTGTCGGGCGTGGCGACCCGCGCACAGTACCTGGCGGACTTCGTTGCCGAGACTTCGGTGAAACTGCTCGACACCCGCAAGACCCTGCCGGGCCTGCGTCTGGCGCAGAAATACGCGGTCACCTGCGGCGGTTGCCATAACCATCGCATCGGTCTGTACGACGCGTTCCTGATCAAGGAAAACCACATTGCCGCCAGCGGTGGCATCCCGCAGGCCATTGCCGCTGCACACAAGATCGCCCCGGGCAAGCCGGTGGAAATCGAAGTGGAAAGCCTGGAAGAGCTGAAAGAAGCGCTGGCCGCCGGTGCCGACATCATCATGCTCGACGAACTGAGCCTCGATGACATGCGCGAGGCCGTGCGCCTGAACGGCGGCAAGGCAAAACTGGAAGCCAGTGGCGGCATCAACGAAAGCACGCTGCTGCCGATCGCACAGACCGGGGTGGATTACATTTCGATCGGCGCGATGACCAAGGATGTGAAGGCCGTGGACCTGTCGATGCGCCTGAGCATCTGAGCCGACCACGCAATAAAAAACGCCAGCCTTTCGAGGCTGGCGTTTTTGTTTCAGACCACCAGATTGTTCATCTCGCAGTATTCATCCCACTCGACGCCCAACACTTCGGCCGCTTCCTTGTGCAGTTCCAGACGCTTGGCCTCGAACTCCTCAGGCGTGCTGGTGTACTTGAGGGTCAACTCCCAAGGTTGCAGGCCCTGGGCTTCGGCTTCGTCTTCGAACGCCCACTGGATCTGGTCTTTCTGATCATCGGGACTCAGGTCCTTGATCTCTTCCTTCAGATCCGGAACATCCAGGATGTATTTTCTAAGCGCTTCTTCGTGACGTTGCTCTTGAGTTAATTCGGTCATGGCGTTCTCGCTGATCATAGGAATGGAGGATGGATCTGGATCATCAAGGATCTCTCTGACGCGGACTGTCCGGCCTTCGGAACCATTCGGGATCATCTGAAAACTGCTGGGCGATGCTCATGCAGACTACGAATATAGGACGTTTGGCGAGCGAATTACACGGGACTTTACATCTCTCGCACAAAAAGTTGACCGGGGGAACATAAAACCGGATTTCGAGGGGGGGAGCAGGAAGAAGGGAAAAGCGAAGTGGTGCCCGAGACAGGAATCGAACCTGCGACCTTCGCGTTACGAGTGCGCTGCTCTACCGGCTGAGCTACACGGGCGGTGGGCTAAACCTAGCACTGGTCTTGCAGGTCGGCAACTTCGTCGAATGACTCGATATTTCACGGACAAAAAAATGCCCCGCCGTTTTCATGGCGGGGCATTTTATTGCGCTAAAGCGGCGGGGTGATTAAACGCCCGAAGCCTTGGCAGCTGCCACGTCTTTGATGGACAGCTTGATACGGCCGCGGTTGTCCACGTCCAGTACCAGCACTTCCACTTCCTGGCCTTCTTTCAGGATGTCGGTCACTTTCTCTACGCGAGCGTCGCTCAGCATCGAGATGTGAACCAGACCGTCCTTGCCCGGCAGGATGTTGACGAATGCGCCGAAGTCGACGATGCGCTCAACCTTGCCGACGTAGATCTTGCCGATCTCGGCCTCTGCGGTGATGCCCAGAACGCGCTGACGTGCTGCTTCAGCCGCTTCCTTGGTTTCGCCGAAGATCTTGATCGAACCGTCGTCTTCGATGTCGATCGAAGCCTTGGTTTCTTCGCAGATCGCACGGATGGTCGCGCCACCTTTACCGATAACGTCACGGATCTTGTCGGTGTCGATCTTCATCGCGATCATGGTCGGAGCGTTGGCCGACAGTTCGGTACGCGACTGGCCGATGATCTGGTTCATCTGGCCGAGGATGTTCAGGCGCGCTTCCAGGGCTTGGCCCAGAGCGATTTCCATGATCTCTTCGGTGATGCCCTTGATCTTGATGTCCATCTGCAGCGCGGTCACGCCTTTGGCGGTACCGGCTACTTTGAAGTCCATATCGCCCAGGTGGTCTTCGTCACCCAGGATGTCGGTCAGGACGGCGAACTTCTCGCCTTCTTTAACCAGACCCATGGCGATACCGGCAACCGGTGCCTTCATCGGAACACCAGCGTCCATCAGGGCCAGGGAAGCGCCGCAAACGGAAGCCATCGAGCTCGAACCGTTGGATTCGGTGATTTCCGATACCACACGGATGGTGTAAGGGAACACGTCAGCGGCTGGCAGCATGGCCGAAACCGAACGACGGGCCAGACGGCCGTGACCGATTTCGCGACGACCGGCGCCACCCATGCGACCACACTCGCCCACCGAGAACGGAGGGAAGTTGTAGTGCAGCATGAACGGGTCTTTTTTCTCGCCTTCCAGAGTGTCCAGCAGTTGTGCATCACGGGCGGTGCCCAGCGTTGCAACGACCAGAGCCTGGGTTTCGCCACGGGTGAACAGTGCCGAACCGTGGGTCTTCGGCAGAACGCCGACTTCGATGTTCAGCGGACGTACGGTGCGGGTGTCGCGACCGTCGATACGTGGCTTGCCGTTAACGATGTTTTCGCGAACGGTGCGGTATTCGATTTCGCCGAAAGCAGCTTTGACGTCGGAAGCCGAAGGTTGGCCTTCTTCACCGGACAGCTTGGCAACAACCTGGTCACGCAGCTCGCCCAGACGCGCATAACGGTCGGCCTTGATGGTGATGGTGTAAGCCTGGGAAATCGCTTCGCCGAACTCGGAACGGATAGCAGCCAGCAGCTCGGTGGCTTCTGGAGCAGGTGCCCAGGTCCAGGTTGGCTTGGCCGCTTCGGCAGCCAGTTCTTTAACGGCATTGATTACGACCTGGAACTCGTCGTGAGCAAACAGTACCGCGCCCAGCATCTGGTCTTCGGTCAGCTCTTTGGCTTCCGATTCAACCATCAGCACGGCGTCCGAAGTACCGGCAACAACCATGTCCAGGCTCGAGGCAGCTTGCTGCTCGTAGGTCGGGTTCAGCAGGTAGCCGGTGCTTTCGTGGAAAGCAACGCGAGCGGCGCCGATCGGGCCGTCGAAAGGAATGCCGGAGATCGCCAGGGCAGCCGAGGTACCGATCATCGCAGCGATGTCCGGATCGGTCTTCTTGCTGGTGGAAACGACGGTGCAGACAACCTGCACTTCGTTCATGAAACCTTCCGGGAACAGCGGACGGATCGGACGGTCGATCAGTCGGGAAGTCAGGGTTTCTTTCTCGGAAGGACGGCCTTCACGCTTGAAGAAACCGCCAGGGATCTTACCGGCAGCGTAAGTCTTTTCCTGGTAGTGAACGGACAGAGGGAAGAAGCCCTTGCCCGGATCGGCTTGCTTGGCACCGACTACGGTCACCAATACGCTGACGTCGTCGTCAACGGTGACCAATACTGCGCCGGAGGCCTGACGGGCGATACGGCCAGTCTCGAGGGTAACGGTCGACTGACCGAACTGGAATTTTTTGATTACCGGGTTCACGGTGTCCTACCTTCTTTGTGGCTCTTGGGGGAACTGGTTTCTTGCGAAATTCTTGGGCAATGTCGGGAATCGGCCCAACGCCTGTCCAGGGTAAAACGTGTATCCAGATAAAACTTGAGGCTGGGAGCCTGCCGGACGCCGGCGGAAACCCGCTGACGTCTGACAGACAACCAACCTCATAGCGCAATCGCTGATTAGCGACGCAGACCCAGGCGAGCGATCAGAGCGCTGTAACGGCTCACGTCCTTGCCTTTCAGGTAGTCCAGCAGCTTGCGACGCTGGTTAACCATGCGGATCAGACCACGACGGGAGTGGTGGTCTTTACCGTTGGCCTTGAAGTGACCTTGCAGTTTGTTGATGTTGGCGGTCAGCAGTGCAACTTGCACTTCTGGCGAACCAGTGTCACCAACAGCTTGCTGGTAGTCGGCAACGATTTGAGCTTTTTCTTGAACGTCGAGAGCCATGAGGCAATCCTTTTATCAGGAAACTGTTTCAAAAACAGTTTCAACAGGCCAGGGACAAATCCCTGTATCTATAAATGAGTAGTGACCGTGCCTGTTGACAGCCACACTCGCCGGCCTGCTGTTACACAGACCGGTTTCCGGTCATTCTGACCGAATCAGTCGACGCGGCGCGATGCGCCCGTCTTCGCTCACTTCACCGATACCGATGAAGCGACCGTTGTGATCCTGTACCCGCACCATGCCAAACTTCGGAGCATCCGGGGCACGTACCGGCTGGCCGTTGAGCCAGTAGAACGCGCTCGCTTCCGAGAACTGCAGCAACGGCCAATCCTGCAGGCCGCTGTCCGATGGCATCAGGAAGCGGTCGACCGCTTCGTTGCCGCCTTCGGCATGTACCGCTTCCAGCTCTTCGAGGGTCACGGTCTGCGCCAGGGTGAAAGGCCCGGCCTGGGTACGACGCAGTTCAGCGACGTACGCACCACAACCGAGTTGCTCACCGATATCCTCCACCAGGGTGCGAATATAGGTGCCCTTGCTGCAATCCACCGCAAGACGCGCAGTATCGCCTTCGAAGGCCAGCAATTCCAAGCGCGCAATAGTAACAGAACGCGGTTCGCGCTCCACTACTTCGCCTGCACGGGCCAACTTGTACAGCGGCTGGCCATCACGCTTGAGAGCGGAGTACATCGGCGGTATCTGACTGATTTGTCCACGAAATTTCGGCAGAGCCGCTTCAATGTCGGCCTGACCAACGGTCACCGGACGCTCCTGCAAAACCTCACCTTCGGCGTCCGCCGTGGTGGTGGTCTTGCCCAGTTGCGCCAGGGTTTCGTAACCCTTGTCGGAATCGAGCAGGTACTGCGAGAACTTGGTCGCCTCGCCAAAGCACAGCGGCAGAACGCCGGTGGCCAGTGGGTCGAGACTGCCGGTGTGACCGGCCTTCTCGGCGTTGAGCAACCAGCGAACCTTCTGCAACGCGGCGTTGGAGGTGAACCCCAGCGGCTTGTCGAGCAGGATGATGCCGCTGACGTTACGACGGATACGTTTGACCTGAGCCACCGAGTTACTCCTTGGTGTCTTCGGGTTCTGCCGCAGCCACGTGCTGATTGTCCTCAGCCACGGCGCGCTCGATCAGGGCCGACAGGTGCGCACCACGCACGACGCTTTCGTCGTAGTGGAAGTGCAATTGCGGCACGCTGCGCAGCTTCATTTCGCGGGCCAGCTGCATGCGCAGGAAACCGGCAGCTGCATTGAGCACCTTGATGCTTTGCGCGATGTCTTCAGCATTGTCCTGCCCCATCACAGTGATGAAGATCTTCGCGTGACCGACGTCACGGCTGACTTCCACAGCGGTAATGGTGACCAGGCCGACGCGCGGGTCTTTGACTTCACGACGGATCAGTTGGGCCAGCTCACGCTGCATCTGATCGCCGATACGTTGGGTACGGCTGTATTCTTTTGCCATGATTTGTTACCTGTTACTGCCCCGCGGTGAAACCCGCAAGGTCTGAAAGCGGCAAACGCCCGGCCTGACAAAAGCCAGACCGGGCGTTGCGTTTAGAGTCCTGACGCCGTGCCGCGCACTTGCATGCGGCGGCCCGACGTGGCCCTTGAAGTGCGCGAGTCAGAGGCTGCGAGCAACCTGAACCTTCTCGAAGACTTCGATCTTGTCGCCGACTTTGACGTCGTTGTAGCTCTTCACGCCGATACCGCATTCCATGCCGGCACGTACTTCGGAAGCGTCATCCTTGAAGCGGCGCAGGGATTCCAGCTCGCCTTCGAAGATAACGATGTCTTCACGCAGTACACGGATCGGACGGTTACGGTGAACAGTACCCTCGATCACCATGCAGCCGGCGATGGCGCCGAACTTAGGCGAACGGAATACGTCACGGACTTCGGCCACACCGAGGATGTTCTCGCGAACATCGCTGCCAAGCATACCGGTCAGGGCTTTCTTGACGTCTTCGATGATGTCGTAGATCACGTTGTAGTAACGCATGTCCAGACCTTCCTGCTCGACGATCTTCCGTGCGCCGGCATCGGCACGCACGTTGAAGCCAAACAGTACAGCGTTAGAAGCCAGTGCCAGGTTGGCATCGGATTCGGTGATACCACCGACGCCGCCACCGACCACGCGCACTTGCACTTCGTCGTTGCCCAGGCCGTTCAGAGCGCCCTGCAAGGCTTCCAGCGAACCACGGACGTCGGATTTGAGGACGATGTTGAGCGTCTTCTTCTCTTCCTGACCCATGCTTTCGAAGATGTTTTCCAGCTTGCCGGCGTGAGCGCGAGCCAGTTTGACTTCGCGGAACTTGCCTTGACGGAACAGAGCCACTTCACGGGCTTTCTTCTCGTCGGCAACCACGCTCATCTCGTCGCCGGCGTCAGGCGTACCGTCCAGGCCGAGGATCTCGACCGGAATGGCCGGGCCCGCTTCCTTGATCGGCTTGCCGTTCTCGTCGAGCATGGCGCGCACGCGGCCATAGTTCGAGCCGACCAGCACCATGTCGCCTTGACGCAGCGTACCGTCCTGAACCAGGACAGTCGCCACCGGGCCACGGCCCTTGTCGAGACGCGATTCAACCACAACACCACGGCCAGGGGCCGAAGGAGTGGCGGTCAGTTCGAGAACTTCGGCCTGCAGCAATACAGCTTCGAGCAGTTCGTCGACGCCGGTACCCATCTTCGCGGAGACCGGAACGAATGGAGTGTCGCCACCCCAGTCTTCAGAGGTCACGCCGTGGGCCGACAGTTCGCTACGGATGCGATCGAGATCTGCACCCGGCTTGTCGATCTTGTTCACCGCAACTACCAGCGGAACGCCAGCAGCAACAGCGTGCTGAACAGCTTCGATGGTTTGTGGCATCACACCGTCGTCCGCCGCGACCACCAGGATCACGATGTCGGTCGCCTTGGCACCACGGGCACGCATGGCGGTAAACGCGGCGTGACCAGGGGTGTCGAGGAAGGTGACCATGCCGCGTTCGGTTTCAACGTGGTATGCACCGATGTGCTGGGTGATACCGCCAGCTTCGCCAGCAGCTACCTTGGCACGACGGATGTAGTCGAGCAGCGAGGTCTTACCGTGGTCAACGTGACCCATTACGGTCACAACCGGCGCACGAGGAACCGCTTCACCTTCGAACTTCAGGGACTCGGCCAGGGAATCTTCCAGGGCGGTGTCGCTGACCAGGGTCACTTTGTGGCCCAGTTCTTCGGCTACCAGTTGAGCAGTTTCCTGATCAAGCACCTGGTTGATGGTCGCTGGAGTACCCAGTTTGAACATGAACTTGATGATTTCGGCAGCCTTCACCGACATCTGCTGAGCGAGATCGCCAACAGTGATGGTTTCGCCGATCTTCACTTCACGCACGACAGGACCGGTAGGGCTCTGGAAACCGTGGGCGTTGCGTTTCTTCAGCTTGGCCTTGCCGCGACCGCCGCGACGGAAGCCATCGCTTTCTTCGTCGGTAGTGCGTGGCGCCACACGTGGAGCCGGAGCCTTTTCCTTGACCGATGCGCGATGCGGAGCGTTTTTGCGCTCGCCATCACCACCGCCACGACGGTTGTTGTCGTCGGCACGTGGTTTGTCCGGACGGCGCTGTTCGTCACGCTTGCGAGTGTCGGCAGCTGGGGCAGCAGCCACAACCGGCGCGGCTTCGCGCACAGGTTCGGCCACTGGCGCAGGTGCAGCGACGGCTTCGGCAGGAGCGGACGGCGCAGCAGGCTGGCGACGCGCTTCTTCTTCGGCGCGAACGCGGGCTTCTTCTTCAGCCTTCTGACGGGCAGCATTTTCTACTGCGCGACGTTCATCCAGTTCACGCTTGCGCTCGGCTTCGATTTCTTCCGGGCTACGCTGTACGAAAACTTTCTTCTTGCGGACTTCAACGCTGATGCTTTTGCTGCCAGCCACACGCAGGGTGCTGGTGGTTTTACGCTGCAGCGTGATCTTGCGTGGTTCTTCCACTTTCGCCTTGTGGCTGCTTTTCAAGTGGGTCAGCAGGGATTGCTTCTCACTGTCAGTCACATTTTCTTCGGCGGCGGTGTGCGGCAGACCTGCCTCACGCATCTGCTGCAACAGGCGCTCTACCGGTGTTTTGACCTCATCGGCCAGTTGTTTCACCGTGACTTGCGTCATGCACTTCTCTCCTCAGGCCGCGCCTAATTACTCGAACCAGTGGGCTCGGGCGGCCATGATCAACTTGCCGGCACGATCATCGTCAATGCCGTCGATGTCGAGCAGGTCGTCAATAGACTGCTCGGCCAGGTCTTCGCGGGTAATTACGCCGCGCACCGCCAGTTCCATCGCCAAATCCTTGTCCATACCCTCAAGCGAGAGCAGGTCTTCGGCCGGATGGGCGTCTGCCAGCTTTTCCTCAGTAGCGATGGCTTTGGTCAACAAGCGATCCTTGGCACGAGCGCGAAGCTCGTTGACGATGTCTTCGTCAAAGCCGTCGATGTTGAGCATTTCTTCCAACGGTACGTAGGCAATCTCTTCCAGGCTGGTGAAGCCTTCGTCTACCAGCACCTGAGCCAGTTCTTCGTCGACTTCCAGCTCGTCGATGAAGTTGCGCAGGATGTCGCCGGTTTCCGCTTGCTGCTTAGCCTGGATGTCCGATTCGGTCATCACGTTCAGGGTCCAGCCAGTCAGCTGGCTCGCCAGACGCACGTTCTGACCACCACGACCAATGGCCTGAGCCAGATTGTCTGCGCCAACGGCGATGTCCATGGCGTGGGCATCTTCGTCAACGATGATGGCCGCCACTTCTGCCGGCGACATGGCATTGATCACGAACTGGGCCGGGTTGTCGTCCCACAGGACGATGTCGACACGCTCGCCACCCAACTCGCCCGACACGGCCTGGACGCGCGAACCGCGCATACCGATGCACGCGCCTTGCGGGTCGATGCGTTTGTCCTTGGAGCGGACAGCGATCTTGGCCCGCGAACCCGGATCACGGGATGCGGCCATGACTTCGATCAGGCCTTCAGCGATTTCCGGCACTTCGATACGGAACAGCTCGATCAGCATTTCCGGCGCGGTACGCGACAGGATCAGCTGAGGGCCTCGGTTCTCGGTGCGGATTTCCTTGAGCAGCGCACGCAGACGCACGCCAACACGGAAGGTTTCGCGAGAGATGATGTCTTCACGGGCCAGCAACGCTTCAGCGTTATTACCCAGGTCGACGATCACGTTGTCGCGGGTCACTTTCTTCACGGTGCCGGAGATGATTTCTCCCAGGCGCTCGCGATAAGCGTCAACCACTTGAGCGCGCTCGGCTTCGCGCACTTTCTGCACGATGACCTGCTTGGCGGTCTGCGCAGCGATGCGGCCGAACTCGATGGACTCGATCTTTTCTTCAACGACGTCGCCAACCTTGGCGCCAGGGTGCGTTTCAGCAACCTTGCTCGGCCAGGTTTCGATGGCCGGATCATCGAGATCATTCTCTTCGACGACCGTCCAGCGACGGAAAGTTTCGTAAGAACCGGTGTGGCGGTTGATTTCCACACGCAGATCAACTTCGTCTTCAAAACGCTTTTTGGTAGCAGTGGCCAGAGCCAGCTCCAGCGCTTCAAAAATTACGCTTGCCGGTACACCCTTTTCATTGGATACCGACTCAACAACCAGCAGTACTTCTTTGCTCATCGTACGCCTCGCCTTTCGCAAGCCATTGGATCCGCGGGATCCGCGTCTCAGTCAAAACTGGGAATAATGTTGGCCTTGTCGATCATATCGATCGGCAACAGGAACTCATGGTCATCTACCTGCACCACGACGTCCTGCTCTTCTACACCGCGCAGAAGGCCCTGAAAGTTGCGTCGACCTTCAAAAGGCGAGCGCAGCTTGATCTTCACTTGTTCACCGACATATTTGGCAAACTGCTCAAGAGTGAACAGTGGGCGTTCCATGCCTGGCGAGGAAACTTCAAGGGTGTATTCAACGGAGATCGGATCTTCAACATCCAGCACACCGCTGATCTGACGGCTGACGATGGCGCAATCGTCCACCAGTACGCCGCCTTCCTTATCGATATAAACGCGCAACATTGAGTGGCGACCTTGAGCCGAAAACTCAATACCCCAGCATTCATAGCCTAGGGCCACGACCACCGGGGCCAGCAAGGCCTGCAACTCTTCTAGCTTGCTCGACACCTGAACCCCCTCGTGCATGTATGTGCATGCTATGCAAAATAAAAAAATGGGCGAAACGCCCATCCTTGAAACGCCGTCGAACAGCGGCGTTGAAAGTGTCCAGCTAACAAAAAGCCCCTTAAAAGGGGCTCCTTAAACTGGTTGCGGGGGCCGGATTTGAACCGACGACCTTCGGGTTATGAGCCCGACGAGCTACCAGACTGCTCCACCCCGCGACAAAGCTGGGGCGGAAGTATACGACCGATCCCTTATAGGGTCAATGTAACCTTCCACCTGCAAGAAAGCCCGCAACAGCGGGCTCTCCTGACTAATTGGTACCGAGAAGGGGACTCGAACCCCTACACCCTATGGGCACAACCACCTCAAGGTTGCGTGTCTACCAATTCCACCACCTCGGCAATACTACGTTTGAAACCCTTCTTACTTCTGCTCTTGAGCTGGAGGTACGTCAGTCGCTGGAGTAGCCGACTTTTGCTCTTGAAGCACCGGGACATCATCAGAAGCCGGTTGTTGCTTTGGAACTTCCAACACTGCCGGGTTTGGCAAACCTGCCTGAGTCAGCTGATGAGCCTTCTCTTTAGCAAAATAACCTAACCCCAAGCTGGTTATGAAGAAACCGGCGGCAAGTATAGCAGTAAACTTACTAAGAAAGGTAGAGGAACCTTGGCTTCCGAACACAGTATTTGAAGCACCTGCTCCGAAAGACGCGCCAGCGTCCGCACCCTTACCCTGCTGCAGCAAAACCAGAGCAACTACGCCCAATGCACCCAGCAGATGAAAAACGACTACGACTGTTTCCAGCATTTTTTCAGTTTCCCGCGGCGCGACAAATCGCACCGAACTCATCTGCATTCAGGGAAGCTCCACCAATGAGCCCCCCATCGATATCCGGCATGCCGAACAGTTCGACCGCATTGGCCGCCTTCACGCTGCCGCCGTATAGAAGCCGCACACCTCGTGCCACTTCAGAATTCTCTGCCGCCAACTGCTCGCGAATGGCTTTATGCACATCCTGAGCCTGTTGCGGCGTTGCAGTCAGCCCGGTGCCAATCGCCCAGACCGGCTCGTAAGCGATCACTGCGTTGGCAAAAGCACCGACACCCAGCTCCTCGATGATGCTGCCCAGCTGACGCCCGACAACTTCAAGAGTTTTTCCGGCTTCACGTTGCTCCAGGGTCTCCCCTACACACAACACCGGAATCAAGCCACACGCCTGTGCCGCTGCGAACTTGCGATTCAGCATTCCGTCTCGCTCGCCCATGATCTGGCGGCGCTCGGAGTGCCCGACAAGCACCAGGGAACAACCTGCATCCACCAACTGACTCGGCGCAATCTCGCCCGTCAACGCACCTTGCATGGATTCCACCGCAGAGTTCTGCGCACCGACCGAAATCGATTTGCCTTTCAAGCCATCAATCACTTGATTGATATACAAGCAAGGCGGGAATACCGCGACATCAACACCGCTTGGCAAGGCCAGATGACGAAGGCCGTTGATCAGCTCAGCGACGCTGGCGCGGGTACCGTGCATCTTCCAGTTACCAGCTACCATAGGGCGACGCATGCTGTACCTCGTCGGTCAAAGTGGGCGCAGATGTTACCCAACACAATCATGGCTGGCAAGCCGAATCAGGCAGAAACTTCAGTTACCAGTTTTGCCAGTTCTTCGGCATAGCCACGAACCTGGGTTTCGTCCTCGCCTTCGACCATCACACGCACCAGAGGCTCTGTCCCGGACTTTCGCAAAAGCACACGACCACGACCCGCCATCGCCTCGGTTACACGCTTGCTGGCTTCCTTGACAGCTGGATGTTCAAGCGGACTGTCGCCACCACCGAAACGCACATTGATCAGCACCTGAGGACACTTGCGCAGGGCCTGGCGAGTTTGCGCCAAACCTTCGTTACGGGTTTTCAACGCCATCAAAACCTGCAACGCCGCGATGATCGCATCGCCAGTCGTCGTGTGATTGAAGCAGACAACATGTCCGGAGTTTTCGCCCCCGATCAGCCAATCGCGCTCCAGCAATTCGGCAATCACATAGCGGTCGCCGACATTTGCCCGGACAAAAGGAATCCCCAGATCCGCCAGAGCCAGCTCCAGCCCCAGATTACTCATCAGCGTACCGACCACACCGCCCTGCAACTTGCCTCGCTCATGCAGATCGCGCGCAATAATGAAGATCAGCTCATCGCCGTCAACAATCGCACCCGTGTGATCAACCATCAACACCCGGTCGCCGTCGCCATCGAATGCGATCCCAAGGTCAGCGTGCTCGGACAGCACCGCCGCCTGCAACTGCCCCATATGAGTGGAGCCACAGTTATCGTTGATGTTCAGACCGTTAGGCTGCGCAGACAGCACCACGACTTCGGCGCCCAGCTCGCGAAAAACGCTAGGTGCGACCTTGTAGGTTGCTCCATGCGCACAGTCGATGACAATCTTGAGACCGGCAAAACTGGTGTTGGTCGGTACGCTGCTTTTGCAGAATTCAATATATCGACCGGAAGCATCGTTGATTCGCGAGACCTTGCCGATCTTGCTCGACTCGACGACCGTCATAGGGGTGTCGAGCAGCTCTTCGATCATCAACTCCAACTCATCCGGCAGCTTGGTACCTCTGCCGGAGAAAAACTTGATGCCGTTATCGTCATGCGGGTTGTGCGATGCGCTGATCACGATTCCGGCCTCGGCCTGAAATGTACGCGACAGGTAGGCAATTGCCGGAGTCGGCATCGGGCCCAGCAGCATCACATCGGCACCTGCGGATGTCAGGCCAGCCTCAAGGGCCGATTCGAACATGTAGCCGGAAATCCGCGTGTCCTTCCCGACCAGCACCTTGCAGGCACCCATCTTGCGAAAGGCCATACCGGCAGCCCAGCCGAGCTTGAGCATGAAGTCAGGAGTAATCGGATATTCCCCGACGCGACCACGAATGCCGTCAGTACCAAAATATTTCTTGCTCATAAGTGCTCCATCATTCTTATTCGGCTGATTCCACGGCTGCGAGCATTCGCACCACGTCCACCGTTTCCGCCACATCATGGACGCGCAATATACGCGCACCTTTCACCGACGCCAGTGCAGCCAGTGCCAAACCACCGTATAGACGCTCACCCACCGGGCGATTCAATGCATGACCGATCATGCTTTTGCGCGAAACGCCCACCAACAGTGGCCGCCCCAGCGCATGCAGGGCTTCCATATGCTTGAACAAGCTTAGATTGTGCTGCAGGGTTTTGGCGAAGCCGAAACCCGGATCAAGAATGATCCGCTCGGCCGGAATACCTGCCAACTCACACTGAGCCATGCGTTCGGCAAGAAACTCACCCACTTCCCGGGTGACATCCTGGTAACGCGGATCATCCTGCATGTCGCCAGGCTCGCCGAGCATATGCATCAGGCATACAGGCAACCCGGTGGCAGCAGCAGCATCCAGCGCGCCATCCCGCCGTAGCGAACGAACGTCGTTGATCAAACCGGCACCCAACCGCGCCGTTTCGCGCATGACCGCCGGAGTGGACGTATCGACCGATATGACCACATCCAGTTCGCGGTTGATCAGCTCGACGACGGGAGCGACACGCTCCAGCTCCTCCAATGGAGAAACCGCCCGCGCGCCGGGCCGGGTTGACTCCCCGCCCACATCGATCAGCGTTGCACCCGCCGCAACCATGGCTTCGGCATGACGCAAGGCCGCATCGAGCTGGCTGTATCGGCCACCGTCGGAAAAAGAATCGGGAGTGACATTGAGAATGCCCATGACATGCGTCCGGGCCAAATCAAGAACCCGGTTGCCGCAAGGCAACCGGGTCAGGGACTGTACAGAAGTCATTTCAAACCTTAAACGTCGGCAGCCGGGCCGCCAATCGGTGTTTCCGGACGCTCGCCCTGAATGACAGGAGGCGTGCCAGTACCGGTACCGCCCGACCAGTCGCGAGGCTCGCGAGGTGTACGACCGGCCATGATGTCGTCGATCTGCTCGGCATCGATCGTCTCGTACTTCATCAGGGCATCCGCCATCGCATCGAGCTTGTCGCGATTGTCCGTAAGGATCTGCTTGGCGGTGCCGTAGCACTGATCGATGATGCTGCGTACTTCGGAATCGATCAGCTTGGCTGTCTCACCGGAGAAGCTGGCATTCTGACCGCCACCACCGCGACCGAGGAATACTTCACCCTCTTCTTCGGCGTACATCAACGGACCGAGTTTTTCCGACAGGCCCCACTTGGTCACCATGTTCCGCGCAATCTGACTCGCACGCATGATGTCGTTGGAGGCACCAGTCGTCACACCATCAAAGCCCAAAGTCATTTCTTCGGCAATGCGGCCGCCGTACAGCGAGCAGATCTGACTGATCAGCGCACGCTTGGACAGGCTGTAGCGATCTTCTTCCGGCAGGAACATGGTCACACCCAGCGCACGACCGCGCGGGATAATCGACACCTTGTAGACCGGATCATGCTCGGGCACGACGCGACCAACAATGGCGTGGCCAGCCTCGTGATAAGCGGTGTTCTGCTTTTCCTTCTCGGACATGACCATGGATTTGCGCTCGGCGCCCATCATGATCTTGTCTTTGGCCAGTTCGAATTCCTTCATTTCGACGATTCGCTTGCCGGCACGGGCAGCGAACAGCGAAGCCTCGTTGACCAGGTTCGCCAGATCGGCACCGGAGAAGCCCGGAGTACCACGCGCGATAACGGCCGGAGCAACATCGTCACCCATTGGCACCTTACGCATGTGAACCTTGAGGATCTGCTCGCGACCACGGATGTCTGGCAAGCCGACCACCACCTGACGGTCGAAACGCCCCGGACGCAGCAGAGCCGGGTCCAGTACATCAGGACGGTTGGTTGCGGCGATGACGATGATGCCGTCATTCATTTCGAAACCGTCCATCTCAACCAGCAACTGGTTGAGAGTCTGTTCGCGCTCGTCGTGACCGCCACCCATGCCGGCGCCACGATGGCGACCAACGGCGTCGATCTCGTCGATGAAGATGATGCATGGAGCGTGTTTCTTGGCCTGTTCGAACATGTCACGAACGCGGCTGGCACCGACACCGACAAACATTTCGACGAAGTCGGAACCGGAAATGGTGAAGAACGGCACCTTGGCTTCGCCGGCAATCGCCTTGGCCAGCAAGGTTTTACCGGTACCCGGAGGACCGACCATCAGCACGCCGCGAGGAATGCGACCGCCCAGACGCTGGAACTTGCCCGGATCACGCAGGAACTCGACCAGCTCGCCCACTTCTTCCTTGGCTTCGTCGCAACCGGCAACGTCAGCCAGGGTGGTTTTCACCTGATCTTCGGACAGCAGACGCGCCTTGCTCTTGCCAAAGCTCATCGGCCCGCCCTTGCCGCCCGCACCGCCCTGCATCTGGCGCATGAAGAACATGAACACCGCGATGATCACCAGGATCGGGAAGCTGGCCACCAGAAGCTGGGTCCAGATGCTTTGCTGTTCAGGCTGCTTGCCTTCGACAACAACGTGGTTGTCGACCAGATCGCCGATCAGGCCATTGTCCTGGATTGCCGGACGAATGGTCTTGAAGCTGTCGCCATCGTTGCGTTTGCCGGTAATCACATAGCCGTCGACGGCCACGCGTTCGACCTTGCCATCCTTGACCTGCTGGATGAAGTCGGAATAGTTGAGGGTCTGCGGCTCGTTAGGGCTGGAGAAGTTGTTCATCACCGTCACCAGGACAGCCGCGATGATCAACCACAGGATCAGATTCTTTGCCATATCGTTCAATTAACTACCCTCTGAAGCAAGCTCCGCTACTGGCGCGCGCTTCGCATGATATTCACCGGCCTAACTTACTACATTACCTACAGCTCTGGCAGGCGCCGTCTGTAACCCTTTGTGAAACACTTTCTACACAATATTCGCTTATGCGCGCGGGGCGAAATACGAAAAACCTATCACCCCGCCAAAAAACCTCGTTTTACTCGCTACGACCGCGGTAGCCCCAAGCCAGCATGTACTGCTCGCGAGAGCTGCCACGAGAGGAGTCCGGCTTGATCATCTGGATCTTGTCGAACTTCTTGCGAGCGTCCTTCAGGTAAACATCGAACCCTTCGCCCTGAAAAATCTTGATCACGAAATTGCCACCCGGCTTGAGTATCCGCTCCGCCAGATCAAGCGCCAGCTCGCAAAGAAACATGGCTTTTGGCATGTCCACTTCAGGCGTACCACTCATATTGGGGGCCATATCGGAAATCACAAGGTCCACCTGCGAATTACCCACAGCCTCAAGGATCTGAGCGAGCACTGCATCCTCGGTGAAGTCACCCTGGATGAAAGTCACGTCCGGAATGCTGTCCATTTCCAGGATGTCCGAGGCGATCAGTCGCCCCTGACCACCGATGAGCCGGCTGGTGACCTGCGACCAGCCGCCAGGCGCCGCGCCGAGGTCGACGACGTTCATGCCCGGACGGATCAGTTTGTATTTCTCCTGGATCTCCAGAAGCTTGTAACTCGCACGCGAGCGGTAGCCATCCTTCTGCGCTTGCTTCACATAGGGATCATTGACATGTCTTTTCAGCCAACCAAGGCTTGTCTTGGAACGCGCCATTGGGCACCTCGTTGATTAGGGTCGTGATTAATTGGGCGGATCCACGAGCCCTCGGGTAAAATGGCCGCCATTTTACAGAATCCAGACGAAAGGGTCAGATTATGCCGCTCACTCCAGAGCAGAAGAAACAGTACAAATCCATTGGCCACCACCTGAAACCAGTTCTGACTGTGGCTGACAACGGTTTGACTGAGGGTGTTTTAGCCGAACTCGAACGCGCATTGGCAGATCACGAGCTGATCAAGATCAAGCTCAACATTCTCGATCGCGAGGCGCGCCTGGCGTCCGTTGCAGAGCTGTGCAAGACCGGCAAGGCCGATCTGGTTCAAGTCATCGGCAAGATGGCACTGATTTACCGCAAGAACTTCAGCGTCAACAAGCAGCTGTCGAACGTCCATCGCTTCAAGTGATGGCAAGGGTCAAGGGTGTGCTTCGCGCACCCTGCCACTCCATCCCGGCACCGGCTGCAATACCAGCACCAACCCGGAAAAACCCAACACAAGAAAGCTGAACACCTGCCAGCGCTGCGCATCCGGCCAGCCGACACGCACTGCGACAAACATCGCACACGCATACAACGCCATCAGCAACACCTGCCCGCGAAAATCTCGCCATAGACTGGCAAGGCCCTCGGCCTGTAACAGCACCAAAGCCTGAAATATCACGCACGCGACGGCAAAACCCACCACCGCCACTTCAAACGTACTTGCAACCTCATCGATCAGCAGCGGCGCCAGGCCAATTTGACCCAGCACCGGGCGCAGACCGAGATGTACCAGCCACAGGCCACCGACCCACAACATCTGGGCCAGTTGCCAGAGCATCGCGCCCGCATGCAGCGGGCGCCCACCCTCAGATGTGACGGACTTCGACAATCTCGTACTCGATATCGCCACCTGGCGTTTTCACGACGACCGTATCGCCCTCTTCCTTGGCAATCAAGGCGCGAGCGATCGGCGAGCCAACCGAAATCTTGCCGAGTTTGATGTCCGCCTCGTCCTCACCCACGATCTGGTAAGTCACGCTTTCATCGGTCTCGACGTTGGCGATTTCGACGGTGGTGCCGAAAATCACTTTGCCGGTGTGCGGAATGGTCGTCACATCGATGATCACCGCGTTCTGCAGGCGACCTTCGATATCACGGATCCGCGCCTCGACCATGCCTTGCTGTTCGCGCGCGGCATGGTATTCAGCGTTTTCTTTCAAGTCACCCAACTCGCGGGCCGTACCGATGTCCTGGCTGAGCTTCGGACGAACGACCTTGGTCAGGTGAGCATGCTCTTCTTCCAGGGCTTTGGAGCCCTGGACGGTCATTGGGTATTTATTCATGCCTTCAATCCTGCGTGTAGATCCTGCAAGCGGCGCACGGTCTTCTCGGGACCGAACTTCAGCGCTTCACAGATAGCTTCGCCAGCAGCAATGGTGGTGGTGCAGTAAATCTTGTGCTGCAAGGCGTTACGGCGAATGGAATAGGAATCGGCGATCGACTGGCGACCTTCGGTGGTGTTGATGATCAGGGTGACTTCGTCATTCTTGATCATGTCGACCACGTGCGGACGACCCTCGGTCACCTTGTTCACGCGACGCACTTTCAGACCTGCGGCTTCGATCAGCTTGGCAGTGCCGGCAGTGGCGACGACTTCGAAGCCCAAGTTGATCAGATCACGAGCCACGCCTGCAACCAGCGGCTTGTCATCGTCGCGTACGCTGATGAATGCGGTACCGCCGGTCGGCAGCACTTCGCTGGCACCCATCTGGGCTTTGGCAAAGGCTTCGCCGAAGGTGTCGCCGACGCCCATCACTTCACCGGTGGACTTCATCTCTGGGCCGAGGATCGGGTCAACGCCAGGGAATTTGGCGAATGGGAACACCGCCTCTTTCACGCTGTAGAAGTTCGGAATGATTTCCTTGGTGAAGCCGATTTCCTTCAGGGTTTTACCGGCCATGACGCGGGCCGCGATCATCGCCAGGGAAACACCGATGCACTTCGACACGAACGGTACGGTACGGGAAGCACGCGGGTTGACTTCGATAACGTAGATGTCTTCGCCTTGCAGCGCCAACTGAACGTTCATCAGGCCGACCACGCCCAGCTCCAGGGCCATTTTCTTGACCTGTTCGCGCATCTCGTCCTGGATGTGCGCCGGCAGCGAGTACGGCGGCAGCGAGCACGCGGAGTCACCGGAGTGAACGCCCGCCTGTTCGATGTGCTGCATGATCGCGCCGATCACTACGTCCTTGCCGTCGCAGACCGCATCCACGTCCATCTCGATGGCGCAGTTGAGGAAGTGGTCGAGCAGCACCGGGCTGTCGTTCGACACTTGCACCGCGTCACGCAGGTAACGCTTGAGTTCTTCTTCCTTGTAGACGATTTCCATCGCCCGGCCGCCCAGTACGTAGGACGGACGCACCACCAGCGGGTAACCGATTTTCGCAGCAGCGCGAACGGCTTCGTCTTCGCTGCGCACGGTGGCGTTTGGCGGCTGACGCAGGTTCAGGCGCTCAACCATTTGCTGGAAGCGCTCACGGTCTTCGGCACGGTCGATGGCGTCAGGGCTGGTGCCGATGATCGGCACGCCGGCCGCTTCCAGGGCGCGAGCCAGTTTCAGAGGCGTCTGGCCACCGTACTGCACGATCACGCCTTTCGGCTTCTCGACGCGGCAGATTTCCAGCACGTCTTCCAGGGTCACTGGTTCGAAATACAGACGGTCGGAAGTGTCGTAGTCAGTGGAAACGGTTTCCGGGTTGCAGTTGACCATGATGGTCTCGTAACCGTCATCGCGCAGCGCCAGTGCCGCGTGCACGCAGCAGTAGTCGAACTCGATGCCCTGACCGATACGGTTCGGGCCACCGCCGAGGATGATGATCTTGTCGCGACCGGACGGCGCGGCTTCGCACTCTTCCTCGTAGGTCGAGTACAGGTAGGCGGTGTCGGTGGCGAACTCGGCCGCGCAGGTGTCAACGCGCTTGTAGACCGGGAACACTTCCAGCTTGTGGCGGTGAGTGCGCAGGTTTTTCTCGGTGACGCCCAGCAGCTTGGCCAGACGCTGGTCGGAGAAACCCTTGCGCTTGAGCTTGTACATCAGATCGCGGTCGATAGCGGACAGACCGAGGGTCTTGACCTTCTCTTCGTCCTTGATCAGATCTTCGATCTGCACCAGGAACCACGGATCGATCATGTTCATGCCGAAGATTTCTTCGACGGTCATGCCGGCGCGGAAAGCGTCCGCCACGTACCAGATACGCTCGGCGCCCGGCACGGTCAGTTCGCGCTTGAGCACGCTCATGCTTTCCGGGTTGCTCAGGTCGACTTTCTCGTCCAGACCGCAAACACCCACTTCCAGACCGCGCAGGGCTTTCTGCAGGGATTCCTGGAAGGTACGGCCGATGGCCATGACTTCACCGACCGACTTCATCTGAGTGGTCAGGCGCGCGTCAGCGTTGGCGAACTTCTCGAAAGCGAAGCGCGGCAGCTTGGTCACGACGTAGTCGATGGACGGCTCGAAGGACGCCGGGGTACGGCCGCCGGTGATGTCGTTCTGCAGTTCGTCGAGGGTGTAACCGACGGCCAGCTTGGCCGCGATCTTGGCGATCGGGAAACCGGTGGCTTTCGAGGCCAGAGCCGACGAGCGGGATACACGCGGGTTCATTTCGATCACGACCATGCGGCCGGTGTCCGGGCAGATACCGAACTGAACGTTGGAACCGCCGGTCTCGACGCCGATCTCGCGCAGTACCGCCAGCGAGGCGTTGCGCAGGATCTGGTATTCCTTGTCGGTCAGGGTTTGAGCCGGGGCAACTGTGATCGAGTCACCGGTGTGCACGCCCATCGGGTCGAAGTTTTCGATCGAGCAGACGATGATGCAGTTGTCCTTTTTGTCGCGGACAACTTCCATTTCATATTCTTTCCAGCCGATCAGCGATTCGTCGATCAGCAGTTCCTTGGTTGGCGACAGGTCCAGACCACGGGCGCAGATTTCTTCGAACTCTTCACGGTTGTAAGCGATACCGCCACCGGTGCCGCCCATGGTGAAGGACGGACGGATGATGCACGGGAAGCCCAGGCGCTCGAGCACCGCGTTGGCTTCTTCCATGCTGTGGGCGATACCGGAACGCGGGCATTCCAGGCCGATGGCTTTCATCGCCTTGTCGAAACGCGAACGGTCTTCAGCCTTGTCGATGGTGTCGGCGTTGGCACCGATCATCTCTACGCCGAACTTCTCCAAAACGCCTTCCCGCTCCAGGTCCAGGGCGCAGTTCAGAGCAGTCTGGCCGCCCATGGTTGGCAGCACGGCATCCGGACGCTCTTTTTCGATGATCTTGGCAACGGTCTGCCACTTGATCGGCTCGATGTAGGTGGCGTCGGCCATGTCCGGGTCGGTCATGATGGTGGCCGGGTTGGAGTTCACCAGGATGACGCGGTAACCCTCTTCGCGCAGGGCTTTGCAAGCCTGGGCGCCGGAGTAGTCGAATTCGCAGGCCTGGCCGATAACGATCGGGCCAGCGCCGAGAATCAGGATGCTTTTAATGTCTGTACGTTTTGGCATGGGTTTGTCACTCAAATCCGCAGGTCAGTCGGCAAGCCGTCTTGATCGATTTCTGAAGTCCCGAGGGGGCCGCCGGTTCCGGGGCCGCCCTCGTGGGGCTTCTCGCTACAGTCTCAAGGCGAGCGCTTAGCGTCGCTTGGCCATCTCGTTGATGAAGCGGTCAAACAGAGGGGCCACATCGTTCGGGCCCGGGCTCGCTTCAGGGTGACCCTGGAAGCTGAACGCGCTCTTGTCGGTGCGTTCGATACCTTGCAGGGTGCCGTCGAACAGCGATTTGTGGATCGCGCGGACGTTGGCTGGCAGGGTTTCTTCGTCTACCGCAAAACCGTGGTTCTGGCTGGTGATCATCACGACGCCAGTGTCCAGATCCTGAACCGGGTGGTTGGCACCGTGGTGACCGTGGCCCATTTTCAGGGTCTTGGCGCCGGAGGCCAGAGCCAGCAGCTGGTGACCGAGGCAGATGCCGAAGACCGGAATTTCGGTTTCCAGCACTTCCTTGATTGCCTTGATCGCGTAGTCACATGGCTCCGGATCACCAGGGCCGTTGGACAGGAACACGCCGTCCGGTTTCAGAGCCAGTACGTCGGCAGCCGGGGTTTGCGCCGGCACCACGGTCACGCGGCAGCCGCGCTCGACCAGCATGCGCAGGATGTTGACCTTGACGCCGTAGTCGTAGGCAACCACGTGGTATGGCAGCTCGGACGCTTCGATGGTCGCGTGGCTGTCGGTTTTCAGATCCCAGACAGTGGAGCGCCATTCGTATTGGGTCTTGGTGCTGACGACTTTCGCCAGATCCATGCCCTTCAGGCCCGGGAAGCCTTGCGCCGCGGCGATGGCCGCTTCTTCGGAGATGTTGTCGCCGGCCATGATGCAGCCGTTCTGTGCGCCTTTTTCACGCAGGATGCGGGTCAGGCGGCGGGTGTCGATACCGGCGATCGCCACAACATTGTTGGCTTTCAGGTAATCGGACAGGGACATCGTGTTACGCCAGTTGCTCGCTACCAGCGGCAGGTCACGGATGACCAGGCCAGCGGACCAGACGCGGTCGGACTCGGCGTCTTCCGGCGTGGTGCCAGTGTTGCCGATGTGCGGGTAAGTCAGGGTAACGATCTGTTGGGCGTAGGAAGGATCGGTAAGGATTTCCTGATAGCCGGTCATTGCGGTGTTGAACACCACCTCACCAACGGTCTGACCGTCGGCTCCAATGGCTTCGCCGCGAAAAATGCTGCCATCAGCAAGGGCGAGTATGGCTGGCTTAGTCAAGAAGACCTCCCGTAAATAACGCATGAAAGGGCAATCGCAGGTTGTAAAAAAGCGGAGTGACGTATGGACACGTCACCCCGCTTCTTCACTGAATTATTCTGCGCGCTTTTAGTGGACACACTAAAGCTGTAGCTTACAGAAAAAGGGATTTTTGGTCTACCGCCAATGAGGCCGAAAGGCCGGAGAATGCGACAGGGCGTCGCTCGGCGGAGCAAAACCGGCACAAACAGGGCGTTTGCGCCGGCTTCAGAACATCTCAATGCAGGTCGAGCACGTCCTGCATGTCGTACAAACCAGGCTCGCGAGCATCCAGCCACAACGCCGCACGCACCGCGCCCTTGGCGAACGTCATGCGGCTCGAAGCCTTGTGCGTGATCTCCAGACGCTCACCTTCACAGGCGAACAGCACCGTGTGATCGCCCACCACATCACCGCCGCGAACAGTGGCGAAGCCGATGGTTTCACGCTCACGAGCACCGGTGTGGCCTTCACGACCATAGACCGCGACTTTCTGCAGATCACGATCCAGCGCATTGGCGATCACTTCACCCATGCGCAGGGCCGTACCCGACGGCGCATCGATCTTGTGCCGGTGATGAGCTTCGATGATTTCGATGTCCGCATCTTCCGCCAACACCCGCGCCGCCATATCGAGCAGCTTCAGCGACAGGTTGACGCCGACACTGAAGTTGGCCGCGAACACGATCGGAATATCCTTGCCCGCCTCGGCCAGCAGCTGCTTCTGCGCAGCGTCCAGCCCGGTCGTGCCGATCACCATCGCCTTGCCGGCCTTGCGGCAGAAGGCCAGGTTTTTCAGCATGACTTCCGGCAGGGTGAAGTCGATCAACACATCGAACTCTTCCGCCACCGACTCCAAATTCCCGGACAGCGGCACACCGATTCGACCGAGCGAAGCCAGCTCACCGGCATCCACACCGATCAGCGTACTGCCAGGGCGGACAATCGCGGCCGTCAGACCGGTCAACGGCGCGCGTTGCTGCACCGCCTCGACCAGAATCTTGCCCATGCGCCCGGCAGCGCCCATCACAGCTATACGTCGCATGCCGTCTCCTTACAGATCGCCGAAGAAGCGTTTCACACCGTCGAACCAACCGGTGGTTTTCGGGGAATGGCTGTTGTCATCCGCCAGGGAGCTGCGGAACTCTTCCAGCAGTTCACGCTGACGACGGTTCAGATTGACCGGTGTTTCGACGGCCACACGGCACATCAGGTCGCCCGCACCACCGCCTCGCACTGGCGCAACGCCTTTGCCGCGTACGCGGAACTGCTTGCCGGTCTGAGTCCCTTCCGGAATCTTCAGTTTGACGCGACCGTCGAGGGTCGGAATTTCCAGTTCGCCGCCCAGGGCTGCGTCGACGAAGCTGATCGGCACTTCGCAGAACAGGTGCTTGCCGTCACGCTGAAAGATGTCGTGCTCGCGGACGTTGATCACCACGTACAGGTCGCCGGTCGGGCCACCCTGAGTGCCCGCTTCGCCTTCGCCGGACAGACGAATGCGGTCGCCAGTGTCGACACCGGCCGGCACTTTGACGGAGAGGGTTTTGTACTCTTCAACGCGACCGTCACCGTGGCAGGAATCGCACGGATCGGAAATGATCTTGCCCTGGCCATGGCAGCGCGGGCAGGTCTGCTGCACCGAGAAGAAGCCTTGCTGCATGCGCACCTGACCGATGCCGCCGCAAGTCGGGCAAGTCGAAGGCGACGAGCCTTTCTTGGCACCCGAACCATCGCAAGGCTTGCAGTTGACCAGTGTCGGAACGCGGATATTCACGGTGGTGCCGCGCACCGCTTCTTCCAGGTTCAGCTCCAGGGTGTAGCGCAAATCGCTGCCACGCTGGGCGCCGCCACGGGAACCGCCGCGACCGCCACCGAAGAAGTCACTGAAGACATCGCCGAAGATGTCGGAGAAGTTCTGACCGCCGAAGCCTGCACCGCCGCCACCCATGCTCGGGTCGACGCCGGCATGACCGTACTGGTCGTACGCTGCACGCTTGCTGGAGTCGGACAGCACTTCGTAGGCTTCGTTGGCCTCTTTGAACAGCTCTTCCGACGCTTTGTCATCGGGATTACGGTCCGGGTGATGCTTCATCGCCAGACGGCGATAGGCCTTTTTCAGGTCTGCTTCGCTTGAGCCGCGCTCAACACCCAACACTTCGTAATAGTCACGCTTAGCCATAAGTTCTTCATACTCTTGAGGACGTTCGGCAAACCCCTCCTGAGCTTCGCCAAACTCGTTGAGCCCCAATACAGGCCCGGACCCAACTCACGTCAATTCAACGATCCTGGTCTTTGGTTCATGCAGTATTTGCGGCGCGAAAAGCAGGAGCATTCCCGGCCATACCGCCAGCACCCGAACCTTGTCGCATGCTGTAAAAATTCGCGTATTCCAGATACGCCAACGCGGGAGCAAGCTCCCGCGCGGCGACATCCTACCAGTCAGTGCCCAAAGGCAGTCAACCGGCCGACCAACAACTTACTTGTGGTCTTTGACTTCTTCGAACTCGGCATCGACAACATCGTCAGCCTTTTCAGCTTTCTCGTCGTGCGGTGCCGCGCCTTCAGCAGGCTGAGCCTGTTCGGCGTACATCTTCTGGGCAACCGGCGCAGAAACTTTCGACAGCTCTTCAACCTTGGCGTCGATGGCAGCCTTGTCGTCGCCTTTGACGGCAGCTTCCAGGGCAACCACGGCCGCTTCGATTGCAGCCTTCTCTTCTGCAGTCACTTTGTCGCCAGCGTCAGCGATCATCTTGCGAGTCGAGTGAACCAGTGCATCACCCTGGTTACGGGCAGCGGCCAGCTCTTCGAACTTGCGGTCCTCTTCGGCGTTCAGCTCGGCGTCGCGCACCATCTTCTGGATTTCTTCATCCGACAGACCGGAGTTGGCCTTGATGGTGATCTTCTGCTCTTTACCGGTCGCCTTGTCTTTCGCGCCGACATGCAGGATGCCGTTGGCGTCGATGTCGAAGGTCACTTCGATCTGTGGCACACCGCGTGGAGCTGGTGGAATTTCGGCCAGGTCGAACTTGCCCAGGGACTTGTTCTGTGCGGCTTGCTTGCGCTCGCCTTGCAGGACGTGAATGGTCACGGCGCCCTGGTTGTCGTCGGCAGTCGAGAACACTTGCGATTTCTTGGTAGGAATCGTGGTGTTTTTCTCGATCAGCGCGGTCATCACGCCACCCATGGTTTCGATACCCAGGGTCAGAGGGCTGACGTCGAGCAGCAGAACGTCTTTCACGTCACCGGCCAGAACGGCACCCTGGATGGCAGCACCCATGGCAACGGCTTCGTCCGGATTCACGTCTTTACGTGCTTCTTTACCGAAGAAATCGGTAACTGCCTTCTGCACCAGTGGCATACGAGTCTGACCACCGACCAGAATCACGTCGTCAATTTTGCTGGCGTCGATACCGGCGTCCTTCAGAGCAATACGGCATGGCTCGATGGTACGGTTCACCAGATCTTCGACCAGCGACTCGAGCTTGGCACGAGAGATCTTCACGTTCAGGTGCTTAGGACCAGTCGCATCTGCTGTGATGTACGGCAGGTTGACGTCGGTCGACTGCGAAGAAGACAACTCGATCTTGGCTTTCTCAGCGGCTTCTTTCAGACGCTGCAAGGCCAGAGGGTCGTTCTTCAGGTCCATGCCGGACTCTTTTTTGAATTCGTCGACGAGGTAGTCGATCAGACGCATGTCGAAGTCTTCACCACCCAGGAAGGTATCACCGTTGGTGGCCAGTACTTCGAACTGGTGCTCGCCGTCAACTTCAGCGATTTCGATCACGGAAACGTCGAAGGTACCACCACCCAGGTCGTAAACGATCACGGTGTGATCGCCCTTGGCCTTGTCCATGCCGTAAGCCAGAGCAGCTGCGGTTGGTTCGTTGATAATACGTTTTACGTCCAGACCGGCGATGCGACCGGCATCTTTAGTCGCCTGACGCTGGCTGTCGTTGAAGTAGGCCGGAACGGTGATCACCGCTTCGGTCACTGCTTCGCCGAGGTAGTCTTCGGCGGTCTTCTTCATCTTCTTCAGGACTTCGGCGCTGATTTGCGGCGGAGCCATCTTCTTGCCGGAAGCCTCGACCCAGGCGTCACCGTTGTCGGCCTTGACGATTTTGTAAGGCACCAGCTTGATGTCTTTCTGCACGACTTCTTCGTCGAAGCGGCGGCCGATCAGGCGCTTCACCGCGAACAGTGTGTTGTGCGGGTTGGTCACAGCCTGACGCTTGGCGGACTGACCCACCAGGATTTCACCATCGTTGGCGTAAGCGATGATCGACGGCGTGGTACGCGCGCCTTCAGCGTTCTCAATAACTTTGGCTACGCCGTTTTCCAGCACGGAGACGCAGGAGTTGGTAGTCCCCAGGTCGATACCGATAATTTTGCCCATGTTCACTCTCCCGAAACTTTGGATTTTTTTGCCGCAGCAGTGGTGGCTAACTGCGGTAATACTTAAACGCTTGACTTCTAAATGGGGGCCTTACGGCTAATTTCAAGCCTTCTCGTCAATCGAAGGCGAAACTGGCGCCGGCGCCTTGCTGACTACGACCATCGCCGGACGCAACAGGCGACCGTTGAGCTGGTAGCCCTTCTGGAACACTTTCAGAATGCTATTCGGCTCAAGGTCCGCACTTTCCTGCATGGCCATTGCCTGATGCTCCACAGCGTTAAACGGCTCGCCTTCCTGCGGGGTTACAGCGACAAGCTGATAACGCGCGAGGGTGTCGTGAAACATTTTCAGGGTCAGCTCGATGCCTTCGCGCATCGGACGGATGCTTTCGTCATCCGGGCTCGACAGCTCGAGGCCGCGCTCCAGGCTGTCGACGATCGGCAACAGGTCGCCGGCGAATTTTTCCAGCGCAAACTTGTGCGCCTTTTCGACATCCTGCTCGGCACGGCGGCGGACGTTCTGCAGATCGGCAGCTACGCGCAGCGATTGATCCTGCGCGGCGGCCAATTGCTCTTCGAGCACTTGTACACGGGTCGCCAGGTCATCACCCGAAGTCTCGGGCGCCTGATTGGCTTCTGGATTTTGCGTATCTACTGTCTGTTCGTCAGCCATAGAATTCTCCTTTCAATATCGTCCGCGAGTTCGATTCGCGCTTCTGCCCCGGTATATGGGGCCGCAAAATCAGGCTTCAAGGGCTGACAACGATTAACCCTACAAAAAAGTGCTGCATTGTCATTCCCGGGCGCGATAAACATTTGATCGGATCATCCCCATCGAGCTAAGCGAGGGCATTGTCAGCCCGAAACAAAACACTGTATAAATAACCAGACCTGAAGCCTGGGAGCGGCCTTTATGCTGGTGCACCTGTCCGTACACAACTACGCCATCGTTGAACATCTCGATCTTGAACTCGATCGCGGCATGAGCGTGATTACCGGGGAAACCGGCGCCGGCAAATCGATCATGCTCGACGCGCTGGGCCTGACCCTTGGCGATCGCGCCGACAGCGGCGTGGTTCGACCGGGCGCCGACAAGGCCGATATCCTGGCGACCTTCGATCTGGCCGACATCCCCGAGGCCAGTGCCTGGCTGGCGGAACGCGACCTGGAAATCGACGGCCCGTGCATCCTGCGCCGGGTCATCACCTCCGAAGGTCGCTCACGCGGCTATATAAATGGCACGCCCTGCCCGCTTGGCGATCTCAAGGCGCTCGGCGAGCTGCTGATCGACATCCACAGTCAGCACGAACACCAATCCCTGCTCAAGACCGACACCCACCGGCGCCTGCTCGACGAGTACGCCGGGGCTACCGATCTGGCGCGGCAGGTTCACCTGGCCGCCCAGCGCTGGCGCCAGACCCGTCAGGAGCTGGAACGCCTTTCCAATTCCGGCGACGAACAGCGCGCACGCCATCAACTGCTCAGCTACCAGCTCGAAGAACTGGAAAACCTCGGCCTCGGTGAAAACGAGCTGGAGGAACTGGAGCAGGAACACAAGAACCTGACCAACGCCGAAACCCTGCTCGGCATCTGCCGACAAGTGGTCGAGCAATGCAGCGAAAGCGATTCCGGCAACGTGCTGAATGCTCTGACGGCCAGCCTCAATCGCCTGTCGAGCGTGAACAACTCGGTCGGCGCGCTGGGTGAGGCGAGCAGCCTGCTGACCAGCGCGCAGATCCAGGTCGAAGAAGCCGTCGGCGAACTCAATCGCTTTCTCGACAACTTCGATGCCGATCCGGCGCGCCTTCAATATCTGGAAGAACGTCTGGACTCGATCTACACGCTGGCACGCAAACACCGCATTCAGCCGACGGAAGTGGCAGAGATGCAGCAAAAGCTGCTCGACGAAATCGAAGCCCTGGACGCCAACGATGAATCCATCGAACGTCTTGCCGAAGAACTCGCATCCTATGCCCGCCACTATCAGGAAAAGGCCCGGGAGCTGAGCGAGCTGCGTCATCAGGCGGCCGGCAGTCTGGCCAGCGCGGTGGAGCAAGAGATTCAGCGCCTGGGCATGCCCGGCGGTCGTTTCACCATCGAATTGCGCGCCAACAACAGCAGCGAACTGCAACCCAATGGCCTGGAACAGGTCGAGCTGCTGGTCAGCGCCAACCCGGGCCAGCCTTTGAAGGCCCTGGCCAAAGTGGCGTCCGGCGGTGAGCTGTCACGGATCAGCCTGGCCATCCAGGTGATTACCGCCCAGACCTCTCGCGTACCGACGCTGGTGTTCGACGAAGTGGACGTGGGGATTGGCGGTCCGACGGCCGAAATCGTCGGCCAGTTGTTGCGTCGCCTCGGAGATCGCGGACAGGTACTGACGGTCACGCATTTGCCACAAGTCGCGGCGCAGGGGCACCAACATCTGTTCGTGCACAAGGTGCGAGGCGAGCAGGCCACTCACACGGCCGTTTCGAAGCTGAGCAAGAATGACCGTATAGAAGAAGTCGCGCGGATGCTTGGCGGCATCGATCTGACCAAAGAGTCTTTGGCGCACGCGAAAAAGATGGTGGTTACCGCAAAAGTTTAAGCACCGCAGAAAGCACGAAGGCGACCCTTGGGTCGCCTTCGCTCGTTTCGCGAACCTGAAATTCGCGCGACATGCTTACTTTTTCTTGCGTACGTACAGCACCAGGTTGTGATCCACCAACTCGACACCGTGCTCCTCGGCGATTGCCTTCTGGAGTTTTTCGATTTCGGTGCTGACGAATTCGATGACCTCACCGGATTCCACGTTGACCATATGGTCGTGGTGGCCACCGTCGGCCAATTCGAATACCGCGTGGCCGCCGTCGAAGTTGTGACGGACCACGAGGCCAGCCGCTTCGAACTGGGTCAGAACACGGTAAACCGTGGCCAGACCGACGTCCTCGCCAGCTTCCATCAACGCCTTGTAGACGTCCTCGGCACTCATGTGACGCTGCTCTGTAGAGTCGAGCATTTGCAGGATCTTGACCCGTGGCAGGGTCACTTTGAGGCCGGCTTTGCGTAGTTCGCTATTTTCAACCATGGTCAGCTTTCTCGCGATGCTGCTTCGCAGCTTCTCTTAATGCGGGTATGATCGGCGTTTACGTTGTCCCAGCCAAGATAGTGGAAGTCGCCCACCGATGCAAAACACCAAGCTCTTGCTAACCAGTTTCACCTTTGTGGGACTGCTCGCACTCGCCGGTTGTTCATTCCCCGGGGTTTACAAAATCGACATCCAGCAGGGCAATGTCGTCACGCAGGACATGATAGACCAGTTACGCCCGGGAATGACCCGGCCGCAAGTACGGTTTATCATGGGCAACCCTCTGCTTGCCGACACGTTCCATGCCAACCGCTGGGATTATCTGTACAGCCTGCAACCTGGTGGCGGTGAACGCCAGCAGGAACGCATGAGTGTCATTTTCGACTCGAATGACCGCCTTGTCAGCCTGTCCGGTGACTTCATGCCGGGCGTCAGCCGTGACGAAGCCATTCTCGGCAAGGACAGTGGCACCAGCGTGACCGCTCCTGCTGAAAACGCCGAGCAGCCGAAACCGGAAAAACCGGCCAAGCCAGGCTCCTTGCTGGATCAGATCCAGAAGGACGTCGATGGTGTGGAAACCGTTCCGGTTCCAACGCCAGAACCGCTGGACACCTCGCCGCAATAATTTGCGACGCAATAAAAAACCCGGAAATTCCGGGTTTTTTATTGCCTGCCGTTTGGCCAGCCTACTGATTTCGCGCCTTGGCCTCGGCAGCTTTGGCGGCACGCAGACGGCGCACTTCTTTCGGATCAGCCAACAGTGGCCGATAGATCTCGATGCGATCGCCCTCCTGAACCCGTCGAGCATCCGGATCAGCGATCACTTTGCCGAAAATCCCCAAGGGACAACTGCTCAGATCCAGCCCCGGAAATTCACCATCAATCCCGGACGCCATCAGCGCCGCACGCACTGTTGTACCCTCAGCGACACTGATTACACGCAAAATCTGACGATCAACGGCGGCATACACCACTTCGATTTCGATCACCGGCTCAACCATGCATCTGCTTGGCACGCTGGCAGAACGCATCCACCAGCGTATTGGCCGCCTGATTGAACAAAGGCCCAAGCGTCGCGCGGACGAGCGGCCCGGCATAGTCGAAGGACAGATCCAGACTGATCTTGCAGGCTTTCTCGTTCAGCGCCTTGAATACCCAGACGCCGTGCAGCTGATTGAACGGCCCCTCCTCCAGGTTCATTTCAATCGACTGCCCCGGCACCAGCGTGTTGCGCGTCACGAAGTGCTGACTGAGGCCACCCTTGGCCACGCCGACACTGGCGCGCATATGCTCAGGCGAGCTTTCCAGGACTTCAGCAGACGAACACCACGGCAAAAACTCGGGGTAGCGCGCCACGTCATTGACCAGGTCGTAGAGAAATTGCGCCGGGTAAGGCAGCAGCGCCGATCGTTGAATATGTGTCGTCATGTAAGCGTCACTTCCAGAGCTGGGCGGCAAACACTACAAGAATGCCGATGGGCGCCACATAGCGCATCAAGAATAGAGACAGGGCGAACAGCGCCGGACTGCGAATCGACAATTCGTCACGCACCGCTTCACGCCCCATCACCCAACCGGCAAACAGCACGAAGCACAGTCCGCCGAGTGGCAACATGATCCGCGAGGTGAAGAAGTCGATCACGCCAAAGAAGTCCAGGCCACCGGCCGCACCCCATTGGTAGAGATGGAACACCCCGCCATCGTTCACGAAAAATTTGGCTTCCTTCCAGATATTGAAGGAAAACACCGTGCCCAGGCCGACGAACCAGCAGGTGAACGCCAACCAGAATGTCACCCAGGCACGACTGATTTTAGTCCGCTCGACCAGATAGGCGACCATCGGCTCCAGCAGGGAAATCGCCGAGCTCCAGGCGGCAATGGCCACCAGAACGAAGAACACCACGCCCATCAACTGGCCGAAAAGCACGTTACCGAAAGCAAATGGCAGGCTGACGAACATCAGCCCCGGGCCTTCACTCGGGTTCAAACCACCGGCGAACACAATCGGAAACAACGCCAGACCGGCCACCAGCGAAACGAAGGTATCGAGCAGCGCCACACCCACGACCGTGCCGGACAGCGAAGCTTCCTTGGTCATGTAGGCGCCGTAGATCATGATCGAGCCCACGCCCACGCTCAGCGAGAAGAACGCGTGGCCCATGGCCGGCAGCAAGCCGTCGAGGACTTTTTCCGGGTGGAAGTCGAACATGAAGTGCACGCCTTCCATGAAATGCCCGGTGGTCATGCTGTAACCCAGCAACACCAGCACCATCACGAACAGCAGCGGCATCATGATCCGCAGGCTGCGCTCGAGCCCGGCAACCACGCCTTTGGCGATCACTACGGCCGACAACAGCATGAAAACCGTGTGCCACAGCGTGATGCGCCACGGGTCGGCGATGACATTACCGAAGTACGCCCCGACCTGATCGGCCGTCGCGCCCTGGAAATCCCCGCGTCCCATATCAATGATGTAATCCAGCGACCAGCCGCCGACCACACTATAGAAAGACAGGATCAGCAGCGCCGTGATCATCCCGGCGAACGCGCCCCACGACCATTTGCCCGAATGCCCGGCTTCCAGCGCCAGCACCTTCAGGGCATTCGCCGGACTCTGACGGGCACGCCGGCCGATCAGGGTTTCGGCGAGCATCACCGGGATGCCGATCAGCGCGATACACGCCAGAAACATCAGCACGAAGGCGCCGCCACCGTAGACCCCGACCATGTAGGGGAATTTCCAGATGCTGCCCAATCCCACGGCCGAACCGGTCGCGGCGAATATGAAAACCCAGCGGCTAGCCCAACTGCCGTGGACAGAAACCTTGTCTGTCGACATCGTTTATCACGCCCAAGCGTTAGAAAAAGAGGCCGCATTGTCCGGGATTCACTCAACCTGCTCAAGCACGCAGCATCACCGTAGCCGACAGCCGTTTATCTCCATATAATGCCGCCCCTATGGCTAAACAGAAGAAACACCCAACAGGGACCATCGCGCAAAACAAAAAGGCGCGACACGATTACTTCATCGAGCACAAGTTCGAGGCTGGTCTGGTCCTGGCCGGCTGGGAAGTAAAAAGTCTGCGGGCAAGCAAACTGCAACTGGTCGACAGTTACGTGTTGCTCAAGGATGGCGAAGCCTGGTTGCTCGGCAGCCACATCACGCCTCTGATGACCGCCAGCACCCACGTCATTGCCGACCCGGTGCGTACCCGCAAGTTGCTGCTCAACCGCCGCGAGCTGGACAAGCTCGCCGCCGCCGTGCAGCAAAAGGGTTACGCCTGCGTGTGCCTGTCCTGGTACTGGAGCAAGCACATGGTCAAGTGCGAGATCGCACTGGGCAAGGGCAAGAAGGAATACGACAAGCGTGATACCGAACGCGAACGCGACGCCGGTCGCGAGTTGCAGCGTGCGGTGCGCAACAAGGGCAAGGAAGACTGATTCTTCTGCTTGAATGACCGTTCCCGCGCCCGGCACGGGAACGGTCATGCCTACATCCCTTTGCGTCGCTCGGCGCGAGCCATGCGCTGCACTTCCTGACGCACCTCTTCCAGCACTTCCTGCACATACAGAATGTGTCGACTGGACACTTCACGCGCCTGTTCCGCGCGCCCCTCGATAATCGCCAGATACAACTCCCGATGCTGCGTGATCAGCATGTCGCGGGTTTCCGTGCGCTGCTTGTACATGCCACCGATGTTGGTCACCACGTTGCGCTTGAGCAGATCGAACAGGCCGCGAATGGTGTGCAGCAACACCGCGTTATGACTGGCTTCGGCAATCGCCAGGTGGAATTTCGCATCCGCCGCGCCCTCTTCCGCCCGGCTCACTTCGTCGTGACGCGAATAGCAGTCCTGTAACTCTTCAAACGCAGCCGTCAGTCGTTCGCGATCCACATCCGTGGCGCGCAATGCTGCGTAATAGGCACACGATGCCTCCAGCGTGTGGCGAAATTCCAGCAGATCGCGCTGCGCCTCGGGATTGCTTTCCAGCAATTGCAGCAGCGGATCACTGAACGTCGAGCCGAGGCTTTCCACGACATAGTTGCCGCCGCCCTGCTTGCTGACCAGCAAGCCCTTGGCCGCAAGCTTCTGAATCGCCTCACGCAACGAGGGCCGGGAAACGCCGAACTGCTCCGCCAGTGCCCGCTCGGCCGGCAGACGTTCGCCGGACTTCAGCGTGCCTTCGAGAATCATCCCCTCCAGTCGCTCGACAATGTCGTCAGACAAACGGCGCTGACGTATCTGATCAAACCCCATCACTCAACTCTCCACCATCCCGACCGCTCGCCGGGCTCTCTATTCTGGCCTATCGACGCTGCGCCGACACCTGCCAGATGACGCCAATTCAACCGGTGCAATCCGACTCGCCGTCCGGTTGTTCGACAAAAGTTTTAGGGCGGCAAATTGACACACCGATATCAAGGCTTTTACCCTAGCCAACAGCGATTGTAAATTGGTCTTACCAATTAACCAAGAACGCTGACAGTGCCTGACCAACAACAATTAGGGGCCACCCCATATGCAAACCTGGCAACAGCTCTACAGCCCGCTCGGCAGTCTCGGCGTGTCCGCACTCGCGGCCGTCATCCCCATCGTGTTCTTCTTCCTCGCCCTGGCGGTGTTCCGCCTCAAAGGTCATGTAGCCGGCAGCATCACGCTCGCCTTGGCGATCCTTGTGGCGATCTTTGCGTTCCAGATGCCGGTCGACATGGCGTTCGCCGCCGCCGGATATGGTTTCGCCTATGGTCTATGGCCGATTGCCTGGATCATTGTGGCGGCGGTGTTTCTGTACAAACTCACGGTCAAGAGCGGTCAGTTCGAGGTCATCCGCAGCTCGGTGCTGTCGATCACCGATGACCAGCGCCTGCAGGTGCTGCTGATCGGTTTCTGCTTCGGCGCATTCCTGGAAGGTGCCGCCGGTTTCGGTGCGCCCGTGGCGATTACCGCTGCGCTGCTGGTAGGCCTGGGCTTCAACCCGCTGTACGCCGCCGGCCTGTGCCTGATTGCCAACACCGCACCGGTGGCGTTCGGCGCGCTGGGTATTCCGATCATCGTGGCCGGGCAAGTCACCGGCATCGACGCGTTCAAGATCGGCGCCATGACCGGCCGCCAACTGCCGCTGCTGTCGCTGTTCGTGCCGTTCTGGCTGGTGTTCATGATGGACGGCCTGCGCGGTGTGCGTGAAACCTGGCCAGCCGCACTGGTTGCCGGCCTGAGCTTCGCCGTGACCCAGTACTTCACTTCGAACTTCATCGGCCCGGAACTGCCGGACATCACGTCGGCCCTGGCCAGCCTGATTTCGCTCACCCTGTTCCTGAAGGTCTGGCAGCCAAAACGTGCCGCCGGCCAGCACATTGCCGGCGCCGTTTCCGCTTCGGTGGTGACTGCCAGCGTCGGCGGTTTCGGCCAGAAGCGCACCACCGTCGCTTCGCCTTACAGCCTTGGGGAAATTTTCAAGGCGTGGTCGCCGTTCCTGATCCTCACCGTGCTGGTGACCATCTGGACCCTCAAGCCCTTCAAGGCCATGTTCGCCGCCGGCGGCTCGATGTACGCCTGGGTGTTCAACTTCGCGATTCCGCACCTCGATCAACTGGTGATCAAGACCGCACCGATCGTTGCCGCCCCGACGGCGATCCCGGCCGTGTTCAAACTCGATCCGATTTCCGCGACCGGCACGGCGATTTTCTTCTCCGCGCTGATCTCGATGCTGGTGCTGAAGATCAATTTCAAAACTGGTCTGACCACTTTGAAAGAGACCTTCTACGAACTGCGCTGGCCGATCCTGTCGATCGGCATGGTGCTGGCGTTTGCCTTCGTCACCAACTATTCCGGCATGTCCTCGACCATGGCTCTGGTGCTGGCCGGTACTGGCGCAGCGTTCCCGTTCTTCTCGCCGTTCCTCGGCTGGCTCGGCGTGTTCCTGACCGGTTCCGATACCTCGTCCAACGCCCTGTTCAGTTCGCTGCAAGCGACCACCGCGCACCAGATCGGGGTCAACGACACCCTGCTGGTGGCGGCCAATACCAGCGGCGGCGTGACCGGCAAGATGATTTCGCCACAATCGATCGCCGTGGCCTGTGCCGCGACCGGTCTGGTGGGCAAGGAATCCGATCTGTTCCGCTTCACCCTCAAGCACAGCCTATTCTTTGCCACGATCGTCGGACTGATCACTTTGGCTCAGGCCTACTGGTTCACCGGCATGCTGGTGCATTAAGACTACAAGCGACATGGAAATAACCGACGCCGGTTCGTGATTCCGGCGTCAGCAATTCACAACCCGGTCTGTAAGGCTGCTGAAAGCAACGCGCTCTATATTCGGCAGCCTCAACAGACGGATAACCGGGCCCACCCGGAGACACGCCTGATGAGCGAGCTTTTTTACAACGCTGTGCCCAACGCCACTCGCGTCGCACCGCCACTGCCCGAACCCCGGCAATACCCCAGCGAGAAACCCTCGCAGGTCTACCTGTTCGGCACGTGCGTGGTCGACCTGTTCTACCCGGAAGCCGGGATGGACGCGATCCACTTGCTGGAACGCGAAGGCATCCGGGTCGACTACCCGCAAGGGCAGAGCTGCTGCGGACAACCGGCCTACACCTCGGGTTACACCGAGCAGGCACGGACGGTGGCGCGCTCGCAACTGGCTCTGTTTGCCGGGGACGATCCGGTGGTGGTGCCGTCAGGTTCGTGCGCCGGGATGATCCGCGAGCATTACGCCGACTTGTTCAAGGACGAGCCGGAAACGTTGAAACAGGTTCAGGCCCTCGCGGCCCGCACCTATGAGCTGGCCGAGTTTCTGCTGTTCGTCTGCAAGGTGCAGCTCAAGGACAGCGGCGAGCCGGTCAAAGTGGCGCTGCACACCTCGTGTTCGGCGCGACGGGAAATGAACACCCACTTGCACGGCCGCGAGTTGTTGGCGCAGTTGAGCAACGTGGAACGGGTCAACCACGATCACGAAAGCGAATGCTGTGGCTTCGGTGGGACATTCAGCGTCCGTATGCCAGACATTTCCGGCGCGATGGTGGCTGACAAGACCCGGGCGTTGAAGGAATCCGGCGCGCATCAGGTACTCAGTGCCGACTGCGGCTGCTTGATGAACATCAACGGCTCGCTGGAAAAACAGAAGGAAGCGCTGCGCGGGCAACACCTGGCGAGCTTCCTCTGGCAACGAACCGGAGGTGCGCGATGAGCACTTCCACGATTATTCCTACGGTTGCCGTAGAAGAAGATTTCCGCACCCGGGCACACAATGCCCTGGGCGATTCGCAGTTGCGGAACAACTTCCGCACCGCGATGGATTCACTGATGACCAAGCGGGCAGCGGCTTTCAGCGATGCCCACGAAAGAGAACATCTGCGTGAACTGGGCAATGCGATTCGTGCCCGCGCGCTCTCCAAGTTGCCCGACCTGCTCGAGCAACTGGAACAGAACCTGACCCGCAACGGTGTGACAGTGCACTGGGCGGAAACGGTGGACGAGGCCAATGGCATCGTCCTTTCGATCATCCGCGCTCACGAGGCGCGGCAAGTGATCAAGGGCAAATCGATGGTCAGCGAAGAGATGGAGATGAACCATTTCCTCGAGGCTCGGGACATTGAATGTCTGGAGTCCGACATGGGGGAGTACATCGTCCAGCTCGACCACGAGAAGCCTTCACACATAATCATGCCGGCAATCCACAAGAATGCCGGTCAGGTCGCGTCCTTGTTCCACGACAAACTTGGCGTGGAATACACCAAGGACGTTGACCAACTCATTCAGATCGGTCGCAGGGTCCTGCGGCAGAAATTCTTCGAAGCGGACATCGGCGTCTCCGGTGTCAACTTCGCCGTGGCCGAAACCGGCACCCTGCTGCTGGTGGAAAACGAAGGCAACGGCCGCATGACCACCACCGTGCCGCCGGTGCACATCGCCGTCACCGGCATCGAAAAAGTCGTGGAAAACCTGCGCGACGTGGTGCCGCTGCTGTCGCTGCTGACCCGCTCGGCGCTGGGCATTCCGATCACCACCTACGTCAACATGATCTCCGGCCCGCGCAAGGAACACGAACTCGACGGCCCGCAGGAAGTGCATCTGGTACTGCTCGACAACGGTCGCAGCCAAGCGTTTGCCGACAGCGAACTGCGCCAAACCTTGAACTGCATCCGCTGCGGCGCCTGCATGAACCATTGCCCGGTTTACACCCGCGTCGGCGGCCATACCTACGGCGAGGTTTACCCCGGCCCGATCGGCAAAATCATCACCCCGCACATGGTCGGCCTGGCGAAAGTCCCGGATCACCCGAGCGCTTCTTCGCTGTGCGGAGCCTGCGGTGAAGTGTGTCCGGTAAAAATTCCTATTCCCGCACTGCTGCGCCGCCTACGCGAAGAGAACGTCAAAGCCCCCGACAGTCCTCATCAAGTGATGCGCGGTCAGGGCAGCAAGTATTCGCGCAAGGAACGCTTCATCTGGAACGCCTGGGCGAAGCTCAACAGCTCGCCGACTTTGTATCGACTGTTTGCGTTTTTCGCCACACGCCTGCGCGCGCTGGCGCCGAACAATGTCGGCCCTTGGACGCAGAATCACAGCGCGCCGAAACCCGCCGCCCGCTCACTGCATGACATGGCTCGCGAACACCTGGCCAAACAAGGAGACCGTTGATGAGCGCCAAGCAAAACATCCTCGGCAAGTTAAGGAAAAGCCTGACCGGCACCACCCCGATTGCCGACAACTTCGACGTCGATCTGGTGACCCAGCCTTACACCTACAGCGCCGAACAACGGATCCCGCAACTGCGCAAACTGATGGAAGCGGTGCACACCGAAATCCACCTGACTTCCGCTGATGCGTGGCCTGCGCTGCTGGCGCAATTACTGCGCGACCGTCAGTTGCCAAGCCTGCTGATCGCACCGACTACGCCCCACGGGCAACGGATCACACAACACTGGGCGAACAATCCTGATCTGCCGGCGCTGAAGTCCTACGACCGGCCGATGGAGGAATGGAAAGCCGAGCTGTTCAACGACACCCCGGCCAGCCTGACCGGCACCCTCGGCGCCATCGCCGCCACCGGCAGCCTGATTCTCTGGCCGACCCGCGAAGAACCACGGCTGATGAGCCTGGTACCGCCAGTGCATTTCGCCCTGCTCAAGGCCAGCCAGATCCGCGACAACTTCTACCAGGTGCAGCAGGAATTCGAGTGGGCGCAAGGCATGCCGACCAATGCATTACTGGTGTCCGGCCCGTCGAAAACCGCCGACATCGAACAAGTGCTGGCCTACGGCGCCCACGGCCCGAAAGACCTGGTGGTGTTGATCCTGGAGGACCAATGACCTTACCGGCGACTTTCCTGCGCGATGCGCAGCAACTGATTCCTGCCGAACGCCGTTTCGACGATCCGCTGTCGACCCTGGCCTTCGGCACCGACGCCAGCTTCTACCGGTTGATTCCGCAACTGGTGATCCGCGTTGAGTCCGAAGATGAAGTGGTGGCACTGCTGAAACTGGCCCAGCGCGATCAGGTCCCGGTGACCTTCCGCGCCGCCGGCACCAGCCTGTCCGGCCAGGCGATCAGTGATTCGGTGCTGATCGTGCTTGGGGATAACTGGAACGCCCGGGAGATCCGAGGGCAAGGCACACAAATCCGCCTGCAACCGGGCGTGATCGGCGCTCAGGCCAACGCGTGGCTCGCACCGTTCGGGCGTAAGATCGGCCCGGATCCGGCTTCGATCAACGCCTGCAAGATCGGCGGCATTGTCGCCAACAACGCCAGCGGCATGTGCTGCGGCACCGCGCAAAACACTTATCACACGCTGGCCGGGATTCGTCTGGTGCTGGCCGACGGCACACGTCTGGATACCGAAGATGCTGCCAGCGTCGAGGCGTTTCGAGTCAGCCACGGTGAATTGCTGGAACGTCTGGCGACCTTGGGCCGCGAGACCCGCGCCAATGCCGAACTGGCCGCGCGAATCCGCCACAAATACCGTCTGAAAAATACCACCGGCCTGTCGCTCAACGCTCTGGTGGATTTCGATGAGCCTGTGGATATCTTGAGCCACTTGCTGGTCGGTTCCGAAGGCACTCTCGGCTTCATCAGCGCGGTGACTTACGACACAGTGATCGACCACTCGAACAAGGCCTCGGCGCTGATCGTTTTCCCAGACGTGGAAACCTGCTGCAACGCCGTCACCGTACTGAAAAGCCAACCGGTGTCCGCCGTGGAACTGCTCGACCGCCGCAGCCTGCGCTCAGTGCAGGACAAACCCGGCATGCCGGCTTTCGTACAGCAGCTGTCGAACAATGCCTGCGCGCTGTTGATCGAATCCCGCGCCGCTTCTTCCACTTTGCTGCAGGAACAACTGGCGCAGATCATGGCGTCGCTCAGCGCCTTTCCGGTGGAAAAGCAGGTCGACTTCACCGAAGACCCGGTCGAAAACGCCCGCCTCTGGGCGATCCGCAAGGACACCTTCCCTGCCGTCGGCGCCGTGCGCAAGACAGGCACCACGGTGATCATCGAAGACGTGACCTTCCCGGTAGAACAACTGGCGATCGGCGTGAACCGCCTGATCGAGTTGTTCGACAAACATCACTACGACGAAGCGATCCTTTTCGGACACGCGCTGGAAGGTAATCTGCACTTCGTCTTCACCCAAGGCTTCAACAGCGCGGAAGAAGTCGCACGCTATCAGGCGTTCATGGACGACGTGGCGCAACTGGTGGCCGTGGAGTTCGGCGGTTCGCTGAAGGCGGAACACGGCACCGGGCGCAACATGGCGCCCTTCGTCGAACTGGAATGGGGCAGCGACGCCTATCAATTGATGTGGCAGCTCAAACGCCTGCTCGACCCTAACGGCATTCTCAATCCGGACGTGGTGCTCAGCGAAGATCCGCAGATCCACCTCAAGCACCTGAAACCGCTGCCGGCGGCCGACGAGATTGTGGATAAATGCATCGAGTGCGGTTTCTGCGAGCCGGTCTGCCCCTCGAAAGGCCTGACCCTGAGCCCGCGCCAGCGCATCGTGATCTGGCGCGACATCCAGGCAAGAAAACGCGCCGGAATCGACACCACCGAACTGGAAAAAGCCTACGAGTACCAGGGCATCGATACCTGCGCCGCGACCGGTTTGTGTGCGCAACGCTGCCCTGTAGGCATTAACACCGGCGAGCTGGTGAAAAAGCTTCGCGGCCGTCACGCCACGCATACGAAAACCGCCAACTTGATCGAAGGAAATTTCGCCACCACCCTGCAAGGTGCGCGTTTCACCCTGCATGTGGCCAATGGTGCGCGGATGTTGCTGGGCGCACCGCGTCTGGCGAAGCTTTCGGCCACCCTGACGCGGCTGTCCAAAGGTCAGGTGCCGCTGTGGACCCACGCGATGCCGCAGCCGGAAAAAGCCATTCGCTTCAGCCCGGCCGTGTCGGATGAACGTCCGCGCGTTGTGTATCTGGCGGCCTGCGTCTCGCGAGTGATGGGGCCGGCGGCGGGCGACAAGGAGCAGATGTCGCTGTACGACAAAACCCGTGGCCTGCTGGAAAAGGCCGGTTATCAGGTGGTGTTCCCGGACAATCTGGACAACCTCTGCTGCGGCCAGCCTTTCGCGTCAAAGGGCTATGCCGAACAGGCCGAGCACAAGCGTCAGGAGCTGATCGGCGCATTGCTCCAGGCCAGTCGCGGCGGGCTCGATCCGATCTATTGCGACACCAGCCCCTGCACGTTGCGGCTGGTGCAGGATGTGGGAAATGTTCGCCTGGATCTGTATGACCCTGTCCGATTCATCCGTACGCATCTGATGGATCGTCTGGAGTTCATGCCGCAGGAAGCACCGATTGCAGTTCATGTCACGTGCAGCACTCAGCACCTGGGGGAAAGCCAGGCGCTGATCGACCTGGCCCGCAAATGCAGCAAGACGGTGGTGATTCCGGAAGGCATTCACTGCTGCGGTTTCGCCGGCGACAAGGGTTTCACCACGCCGGAGCTCAACAGCCACTCACTGAGAACGCTCAAGGATGCGGTGCAACAGTGCAGCGAGGGGATTTCCACCAGTCGCACCTGCGAGATCGGTCTGACGCAACATGGCGGCATCGACTACCACGGTCTGGTGTATCTGGTGGACCGGGTAACCCGATCCAAAGCCCCCGCAACTGCCCTCTGAAGAAATATAGAACCCTTGCGAGCGACCGCAGTCCACAGAACAAGCCCCGAACAATCGGGGCTTGTCCTCCATTCGGTTGCCCGTCCTGACGGCCAGCGAAGTCTGGATCCCTCAGTTCAAGGAGATTCATATGAAACGTTCTGTACTGTTAGGTCTGTTCGTTACTGCCTCGATGATGGCGTCTGCTTCGTTCGCCGCCGACAAGCCCGCCGATCTGTGCGATGCCAATCTGCAAACCATCAACAACGCCAAGGCGCAGGCAATGGCCTCACCCGACCTGAATCAACGGGTAGAAGCCAGTGTGCAAAAAGCCCAGGCACTCAAGGCCCAGGGCAAGATCGACGAATGCGTGGCTGAAACCCAGCAAACCATTCTGGAAATCCGCAAAACCAGCGGAACCAACAACTGATCGAAGCTCAGGCCAACCTTCGGGTTGGCCTTATGAGCCGTTTGGCGTACACTGCGCAGGCTTGTTGCTCACAAGATCCACAGAGCACCAGGCTCGGGGCCGTTTAGGATTCGACGCCGGTTGCGAAACTCTAGGTGCATGCCGACTTGGTAACAGAAGTCGTAAATCCACTGTTGCAACTACTTATAGTTGCCAATGACGACCAATACGGTGCTGCTCTCGCTGCTTAATTGCAGCTGACATGCACTCCTGGTACCTTCGGGTCCAGCAATCATCAGGGGATGTCTGTAAACCCAAAATGATTGTCATATAGAACAGAATCGCCGTGCAGTACGTTGTGGACGAAGCGGCTAAAACTTACACAACTCGCCCAAAGCACCCTGCCCGTCGGGTCGCTGAGGGTTAACTTAATAGACACGGCTACGCATGTAGTACCGACAGCGGAGTACTGGCGGACGGGGGTTCAAATCCCCCCGGCTCCACCAAATAGACAAAAAAGACGTCCATGGACGTCTTTTTTGTGTCTGCGATTCGGTGCTGATTTGGGAACTTCAAATCAGCACCTGCTTTTTCGGCCAACGAGGCTTTTTACGCAGGCATGTAAAAATAGCTCAACGGCACCAATCGCTTGGTCTCCGGATCAGTAGCCGGGTAATGGGCCATCAGAGTGCGAGCCAGTTCATCCAGCGTCCACATTGTCAGATGGACATGGGCCCTCTCTCCCTCATAAAGCGCCTCCTTGGTGAACCCGCCAGTGCTGACATACAGCCCGCGATCATCCTTGTGCCGACCGCCCAAGAAGCTACGAATCTCACTACTCCCCATCCGGGCATTTCGATGTTTAACCTCCACAACAATGCGTGGCGGTTCAAATCCAAAACCATCAGGGGAAGCGATGATGTCTTTCCCCCTGTCAGCACCGGCCGGGGATACGAGTGTCTTGTAACCCATAGCTCGCAAAATCCCGGCTACCAGCTCCTGCATTTCAGCCCAATCCAGACTGTTGATTTGGTCCTTGATCCTCTCAAAGGCAATCTCTTGAACATCTTTCAACGGGTCTTCCAGAGCCTCTGGGTCTTCAATAAGATCTTTCGGCGTAGCGGAGACGTTTTTACCAGTAGCGAGGGCCAGCAATTCCTTCTGAGCATCCTCTGCAACATTAAATACGGTTAGTGTTGATCCCAGACTGTTTCTGCTCGCGCCAGTTAGCTTGTCGCGATCAACTTCCTCTGGGAACCACTCAACAGACCGAGTTAAAGACATCCCATCATCCGCCAGATCTGGGCGAAGCTGGCATTCGCCAGTGAAGCGACCGACCAGATACGTTCGGTTCGCGGGAGAATACGTAACGACCGTATCGCCAATGCTGATTTCGTTAACGAAACGAAATACCTGTGAAGCACCAGATACGGCACTCCCGTCCTTAATCCCTGGCTGGAGGTCTTTATAGGCCTGAATCAACGCCTTCCGAGAAACACCTGGCTTGGCCTCAGGGGCTAGTTGAGCCCAACCAATCGCCGCCATATTGCGATCTCTGAAATCGTCATAGAGACGGCCGCCGTCACCTCGAATCATCCACATCGCTGGCATGCTGACACTCGTTATTTCCATGAATTCGAAGTGAGACTGTAGCAATGGTGGGCGTTTGTGTGAACGAAAAGCACGACTATAGCGGCCAGATAATGCCATAGCTCTGCCGGTCGTTTTAGTATCGTGGCCATGCTCCGGAATGAGGGCGTCGAGGTGGGACACTTCCAGATCAGAGGATTAATGAAGAAGCAGCGGTTGATCAGCAGAAGTTGGTTCTCATGTGTGTAAGAAAGCCCCGGCTGAATGCCCGGAACTCCCGACCTCCTCTATCAGCAGTACGCCGTGGCAACACCGAACACGACTTAGTGCGCTGACATCACCTATATCTGGGCAAAGGGCCACTGGAAACGGATGCAGGGCTGGGCGATATCGATCTGGTCATCCAAACACTCGACAGGGCTTTTGAAATGCGTCGCAGGCCAAGAGACGTCCTGTTTCATAGCAATCAGGGAAGCCAATACGGCAGGCGTAATTTACGCCAGCAACTGTGGCGCTATCGGATGACCCAAAGCATGAGCAGACCGAAAAAACTGCTACTCCCTACCGATAGAGCAGCTGTTTCGTAGCCTGAAGAAGGTTTTGACTGAGCAGGACATGGGTGTCGATACCTCATAACTGGCCACGGCCTTATCCGCACAACGGTTTCGTGCCACTGGCGGCTGCGGAAATTGTTGACAACCAATTTAGGGATGGGTGCCAACCCTAACAGGACGCCCATTAAATTTGCCCTCCAACCCCCTTGAATTTATCGACAAAAATAGCAACTTTGCGAAAGACCCTTTGTTTTTTTGCCAAGTAAGCCGGATTAAGTGGACTCATCTTAGGCAAAACGGAACTGAGCTCAGTTCCATTATCGCTAGCAAACTCCCGCTTCAGTGAAGTGGCGATGTAGCGCTTAGCCGCCACTTCATTCAACTCCTCATCGCTGACCAGCTCTTGGGCCTCGCGCCGCTGCTCTGATTGGGCGAAAGTGAAAAAAGCATCGATCACGCTAGCCTTGTCATCAATTCGATCCAAATCGGTCTGGTTGATGAAATCCACCACCAGGCTTTCTTTGGCTCGGTTGCCCAGGCTAGCTCGAATTACCCGGCGCATCTCCTCGACCAGCACCGCCTTGTCCTTGACCTTCTTATTCTTCTCGAAGATGAGCTCAAGGATGTAATCCAGATTGATTTCCTGAGACTTGAGCAGGTCCACTTCGAAAACCACATCGTCCCAATCGATAGTGGACTCGCTTGCTTCGTTGCCCGCTTTCTCGCGCCTCAGCCAATCGCGGATGTCATTGTAGGTGGAGCGATAGTCCTGCACCTTACGCTCGGCAGGTAGGCGGATGGTCTGCAGCTCGGCTACCTTCTCGTCATCCAGGTGGTGTTCGAGCTTAAATGCTTCCACGGCCTGAGGGTCGCTAATATCGACCGTTTGCAGCGCCTTCAGCGCCGCAAACTCGTCGTAGTTCTGCAGCACACTTTCCACACGTAGGTACTCACCAAACAACTTGGCGAAGTCTTTCTTCTCCGATTCCTTGATGATGTTGGCCGGGTCGGGAAAACGTTGCTCCAGCTCCGCAACCACATCCATGAAGCCACGCCGCGCCTCGCCGGTCAGCGTGTCGGTGAAGCCCTCCATGTACTCCTTGTAACTTTTTTCCAGCACTACGTTGCGCGTGTTCTTGTCGCCGAACAACGTGATGGCATCGACCGTAGCCTGCTCCAGATCGCGGAAGGTGATTATATTGCCGAAAGTCTTGGTGGCGTCGAAGATACGATTGGTGCGTGAATAGGCCTGGATCAGGCCGTGATAGCGCAGGTTTTTGTCGACGAACAGCGTGTTGAGCGTTGGCGCATCGAAGCCGGTCAGGAACATGCCGACCACAATTAGCAGGTCGATTTCCTGTTCCTTCACGCGCTTGGCCAGGTCGCGGTAGTAGTTCTGGAAACCCTTGCTGTCCACGCCAAAACTACTTTTAAAAAGCGCGTTGTAGTCAGCAATCGCCGCGCTCAGGAACTCTTTAGCGGTGCTGTCCATCGCCGACACTTCGAAGCTCTCATCGACGATGTCACCAATGGCGTCCTGTTCTTCATTGGGGGCGAAGGAGAAGATGGTTGCGATGCGCAGCGGCTTGTCGCTGCCTTCCTGCAGCTTTTGCAGTGTCTCGTAGTACGCCTTGGCGGCATCGACGCTGCTCACCGCGAACATGGCATTGAAGCCCCTGTTTGCTCCCTGTACACGATGGGTCTTCTGGCGAAAATGAGTGAGCAGATACTGCGAGATTTCTCGGATGCGCGTGGGGTGGAGCAAAGCCTGGCGGTTCTCTGCGGCGCTGAGCTTCTTCTCGTCCTGCTCGGTTTCCAGAGCCTTGAACTGTGGACGGACATCGTTGTAGTCAACCTTGAACTTGAGCACCTTCTCGTCACGGATGGCATCTGTGATTACATAGGAATGCAGCTCGCGGCCAAACACGCTGGCGGTTGTATCGGCGCCCAGTGCATTTTTTGGGAAGATCGGCGTGCCTGTGAAGCCGAACTGATAGAAGCGCTTGAACTTCCTCTTCAAATTCTTCTGCGCCTCGCCAAACTGGCTGCGGTGGCACTCGTCGAAGATGAACACCACCTGCTGGTGGAACACCGGCAGGTCGCCTTCGCTCTTCATCAGGTTGTTAAGCTTCTGGATGGTTGTGACGATGATCTTGTTGTCGTCCTTATCCAGGTTGCGCTTGAGGCCCGCCGTGCTCTCTGAGCCATTGACACTGTCGGGTGAAAAACGCTGGTACTCTTTCATGGTCTGGTAATCCAGATCCTTGCGATCCACAACGAAGAACACTTTGTCGATGAACTCCAGCTCGGTGGCCAAACGCGCAGCCTTGAAGCTGGTCAGCGTCTTGCCTGAGCCGGTAGTGTGCCAAATAAAACCGCCGCCCTCAGCGCTGTTCCAGCGCTTGGCCTGCCAGGCACTGCGGATCTTCCATAGGATGCGCTCGGTAGCGGCAATCTGGTACGGGCGCATCACTAGCAGGGTGTTGCTGACGTCGAACACCGAATAGGTGAGTAGTACATCGAGCAGGGTGCGCTTCTGGAAGAAGGTCGCGGTAAAATCCTTCAGATCTTTAATCGGGCTGTTGTCCGCCTGCGCCCAGTTCATGGTGAAGTCAAAACTATGCTTGTTGCGCTGGGTGGTGTTGGCGAAGTAGCGCGTATCGGTGCCATTGGAGATCACGAACAGCTGCAGATACCGGAACAGCGAATGCGCGGTGTTGAAGCTCTCCTTGCTGTAGCGGTGCACCTGATTGAAGGCTTCGCGGATCGCCACGCCACGCTTCTTCAGCTCCACCTGCACCAACGGCAGGCCATTGACCAGAATCGTCACGTCATAGCGGTTGGCGTGGCTGCCCGCCTGCTCGAACTGCTTGATAACCTGCATCTTATTGCGGGCCAGGTTCTTCTTGTCCAGCAGGTAAATATTCTGGATGCGCCCGTCATCGAACACGAAGTCATGTACATGGTCATCGTGAACCTTGCGGGTCTTGTCGAGGATGTTGTCACTGGGTTTGTCCAACCAGCTTTCCACGAAGCGCTCCCATTCGGCCTCGGAAAATTCGACTCTGTTCAGCGCCTGCAACTGCGTGCGCACATTGGCCATCAGCGCCGGCATCGTCTTCAGCCCGGTGGAATGCTCATAGCCCTGATTGACCAGATCCTGGATGAACTCGCGCTCCAGATCGCCTTCACTCTGGTAGCTCTCGGCAACTTTCCATTCCTTGGCGTATTTATCCAGGACGATGAAGTTGTTAGATTCAGCGATGACCTTGCTGTACTCAAGCATTTTGTTGTTCCTGTTGCCAGTATCGATGGCTGCTATTCAAGTGGTCGAGTAACAGTTTGACCATCGCTTTCTCTGCGGGCGTTGGCTCGGCGATCGCTTCATTCGATAGCGTGCTGTGGCTGGTGAAATTGAGAACTCTGCTCAAATAAAGCTGCTTGTCATCAGGCAAAAGGTCGGACCACTTTGGGTGGCCAAGAAAGCTGGCTGTTTTCTCGTAGAGGTTACGCAGCAAGGTGAAATGAAACCGTTCAACCTTGTTTTCAGCAATCGCCTGCTCAATGGTTTGCTTCAGGTGCAGGTGATAGGAAAAGCTCTTGTTGGAGTCGCCGCGTTTCTCAGTAAGCACAAAGCTGCCGTCTTCAAACCGCTCCAGCATGTAACAGGTCTTGCCATTCAGTTCATTAAAGAGCACATTATAGAACAGTGGGTTGTGCGTCGAAACGATGAACTTCAGATTGGACTGACTTGATTTGATCAGACTGGCCAGATTGACTGCCAGCTCAATCAAATGGTTTTCATCGAGGGAGCTGACGGGGTCGTCAATGAAGACATACTCCAGCTGATCAAAGGCGCCAGTCTCGCGCTCGCCCGGCTCGGCAAGATTTAAAATCGTTACCGCCTGATCCAGCAAGGTGTAGAAAACACTCCAAATAAAATTGCTCTCTTCGCCTTTGGAAAGCTTTATATGAGGGGAATGCTCCTCGTTACCGCGCTCTAGGGAGAAGGTGACTTCATCAAAATCAGCGCTGAAATGCGGCGTTAGCTTGTCGTTCGCATAACGCTGAAAATAATGAATGATATTTCCATCTTGCCCCAGATCCTTGAGTAGCGTCAGCAGCCAACTGGTATAAGAATTGGGCTGAATCCTCAATTTGTACTCGGCATCACCCACCAGATCGTTATCCCAATAGAACAGGTCTTCGGTGAAGGCGTTGTAATAGAGAATCTTGTTGCGTGATAGTTCAGGCTCGCCTACTTCCTCATCGCCCACTACGCCATCGGTCTTAGGCGCAATAAGTTGCTTGAACTCACGCGACAGGCGCGTCTTGCCCGTACCGTTGAAGGCGTAGATCAGTTGCACCTTCCCGTTGGCGTCTTTCAGTTGCTGGGCAATCTCGGTCAGCGTGTTATTCATATTAAGCTGTAATCTCTTCCGGTTTTGGGAAGCCCAGCAGCAGGTCGCGATAGTACTCGTATTGCTTCTGTCGGAGCGCGGCCTCGCGGGGCAGAACTTCGCTGATAGAGTTGGTGAGAGTATCTAACTTGTCCAGAACTGTGGCAATGCGCTCTTGTTCACTCATTGGCGGAAGTTGGACTTTCAAGCTCTTTAGGAGGCCGCCCGTCACCAGCGGCTGCCCAGCACCTACCGCGTATTGGTTCAAGTTCATGTGCGCTAACTGATGAAAAGCAAAGCGTACGTTCCACGCCTCATTGGGTCGAACTATTAGCGTGTTATCAGACACGTCAAAACTACCGACGACTGCGTTAACTCGCCCAGCATTTGCGCCGACGCGAGCAACAAGAAGCACATTGCCCGAGTAGGCTGCTTCATTTGTAAAGCCGATCAGGCCTGTAGATCCATAGACTGGAACAGCGCCCTCGGTAGTTCGAACCTTATTTCGTCCCGAAGCAATGCTTGTTGTGATCATCTCAAGCGTCTTCCACTCCAACTCTTGCTCTTCAAAACTCAACAACCGGTTACAGTAGTAGTTGTATTGCTTTTCGCGAATGCTAAGCTCGGCGGTTAGCTCGGCGGTAAGCTCGGAGGTAAGCTCAGTGAAGGTGTCGAGCATACGCACGATTTCGGACTGGATTTCTAACGATTTTTTGGGATTGTCTGGGCAGGGAATGGGAATCCGAATCTTTGCCATATCAGTGGCAGATACGTCGATTACTTTTGTTCCCTTTGCGTACTTTCTTTTCTCACCAAAAAACTCGCTCGTCTGGGTGAAATAGGCAAAGTATTTACCGAGCAAGCAACTGCCAGGCCTCAAGATGGTTGCGTGGCCTCCTGTTACAGCCTGTTGCTCTCCAAGATAAACAAGAGCCTTCCCCACATCCTTAAGGTTCTCGCTTGTATTGGTAATTACCACATCCCCCTGATTGACTTTTCTTAATTGCCTAGCCAAATCAGGTGATACAAACGATTTTGTTTTAGACGTGGACAAACCGTAATGAGTGTAGATCTGGCCATAGTGGATAGCTGGCACACCTTTTTCGGTGAAATCCTTTTTTTGCAAGCCGCTACCGCGAACTAACTCGCCGAGCTCGCTCAGCGCCTTCCACTCCACTGCCACCCCATCCAACAGGCTGTCCATGAAACTAATGTTACTCATGCCTCAGCCTCCTCACCTTCGATCTCTGCGACGATTGCATCAATCTCAGACCGAAGCTGAGCAATCCGGGCGACTGTCTTTTTCAGCTCTAAATTGAGCTGGGCAATGCTCACCACTTCACGAGTGTCCCTAGCTTCCACATAACTACTAACCGACAGGTTGTAATCGTTGGCGGCCACCTTTTCCAACGGCACCGACTGCGCGAAGTGATCGACATTCTCTTTGCTATCGAACACCTGCATGATGCGCTCGATATGCGCGTCTTCCAGCAAGTTATTATTGGTGCCCTTCTTGAAAAGCGCGCTGGCGTCGATGAACTGGGTTGTGGTGTCGGTCTTGTTTCTCGCCAGCACCAGAATGTTCACGGCGATGGTGGTGCCGAAGAACAGGTTGGGCGCTAGCGAGATCACCGTTTCCACATAGTTGTTGTCCAACAGGTATTGGCGGATCTTCTGTTCAGCGCCGCGCCGGTAGAAAATGCCGGGGAAGCAGACGATGGCCGCGCGCCCCCTGCCAGACAGGTAACTCAAAGCATGCAGCACAAAGGCGAAGTCGGCTTTGGACTTGGGCGCCAGCACGCCCGCTGGGGCAAAACGGTCGTCATTGATCAACGTCGGGTCGTCGTCGCCGATCCACTTCACCGAATACGGCGGATTGGAGACGATGGCGTCGAAGGGTTTGTCGTCCCCGAAGTGCGGAGCGCGCAGCGTGTCGCCGAGCTGGATGTTGAACTTGTCATAGTTGATGTTGTGCAGAAACATGTTCATCCGCGCCAGGTTGTAGGTGGTATGGTTCACCTCTTGGCCGAAGAACCCATCCTCAATGACATGGGCGTCGAAATGCTTTTTCGCCTGCAGCAGCAGCGAGCCGGAGCCGCACGCCGGGTCGTAGATTTTGTTGACGCTGGTCTGCTTGTGCATCGCCAACTGGGCGATCAGCTTGGACACATGCTGCGGGGTAAAGAATTCGCCGCCGGATTTGCCGGCATTGGCCGCATAGTTGGAGATGAGGAACTCGTAGGCGTCGCCGAACAGGTCGATGTGACTGGCATCGAAGCTGCCGAACTCCAGCTTGCTCACGCCCTTGAGCACGTCCGCCAAGCGCTTGTTCTTGTCGGCGACGGTATTGCCTAGGCGGTTGCTGGTGGTATCGAAATCGGCGAACAGGCCCTTGATGTCCTGCTCGGAGGCGTAGCCGTTGGCCGAGCTCTCAATAGCGGCAAAGATGCGCGCCAGATCGGTATTCAAGCTGTCGTTGCTGCTGGCCTTGGCGACCACGTTGCTGAACAGCTGGCTGGGGGCAATAAAATAGCCTTTGGTCCTGATGGCGTCATCTTTGGCGGAGGCGATCAGCGGGTCATCATCCTCCATCACCGCGTAATCAACCGCGCTGTCGCCGCCGGTAATGTAGTCAACGAAGTTCTCGCTGATGAAACGGTAGAACAGGGTGCCAAGCACGTACTGCTTGAAGTCCCAGCCATCGACGGCGCCACGCACGTCATTGGCGATGGCCCAGATCTGACGTTGTAGGGCGTTACGTTGTTGGGTACTGGTCATACTGCTTATCCTGTTTCATACGGTTTTCATGATCTTTCCAAAGCATTCGGACCTGACCTGAATCGTGTTATGTGCGTGTCGAGCCGACGTTGGCACAAGGACGCTCATTCTATGTGCTCCCTTCAATTAGATATACTGCCGTAGGCCTTCTTTACCCCCTACAATCAATAGCATACCCACAAAAACACGCTGACTTTCGCGGCTTGATGACACAGTGAAACCGCCTGCCGTGTGGATGAATGCCGAAACCGCTTCTCTTGCTTTTTCCACTGCCAGTGTGAGGATCTGCCCTATGAGGTTGGGTGGGGGTTGCTCGATATTTCGTACTCAGCCCCAGTTTTTTGCACGTCGCAAACCTGGGCGAGTTAATCCAAATGAAACTTTCTCAAGATCATTGTTGGTGTCGATCTTCGTTTTAACGATAAATCCCAAGACGTCACCGACACCGCACATCTGAAGGCTCCTGCGAAAAGCTGCTCCCCTTCTGCGTTGAAGCTGACTGAAAGCTTACTTGGCCAAGGTGCCTGCTGATCGAGCTAGGGGCAGATCGCAGAGGTGGACATACGTATCGCAACATTGAATGTGCATGCGTGTGGGGACATCGTACGCGCAGGGGCAAACCAACAGCACGATCTTTTGCTTGATAGATTCGATCCCGATTCCTTTTTGGGGAAGAAGTTAAAAAATCGCAGTCCATCGAAAGCCAGACCACCCAGCATTTCACCTAGTACCCAAGAATATTTACCAATAAATGATTAACTAGTAAAAATATAGATACCGAATTTTTTCAAATTACCCCGTCCCACCAACTCTCAAACGACAAGACCCTCCCAGTGCGGGCATTGTCGCATCTGCAGTTCCGCCCACCCACCGTCCTAGGAAATTTCCCGCAACCCGCGTCGACTTTCATGAACTGGTTCAAGATGCTTCCAAACGCTAGTCTTCGCGCTCCGCTGCAACCCGGCAGATGGTTTACCAAAGGAATTCGCCGGGAGCCTGAAACCATGGAGCCTCGTCATGAAAAAAGACACCCGAAGCCTGCCTGATCAAACACCGTCTCACGAAACCGAATCGAAAGAACCGGCTGTGCTTGCCCAGCCTCAGGAATACGTGAGAAAGCCGCGTCGCACCCTGCCGTTCAACGAGATTTTCTCCGTGCGCACCGACGTGGACACGGCCACTCTGCTGACCCATGCCTGTGAAACCCTGGCGGCGCTCAACATGATGACGGCGAACATCGCCGATGATTTCACAGGCTCTCAGCGCAGCCGCTTGCTGGCGATCCGGCAGCTGTCGATCATGACCGAAATGCTGGTCAATCGCGCCGTGGAGAACCTTGATCCAGTGAATCTGGTGCCCCGTACGACGGCGCCTGTCGTGCACTGAAAATCGACTGCCCGTCGATGACGCAAGTCGTTCATCGACATGAACTTTTCTTCACCCCGGCGGCGGTGATGGCCGTGTACATTGGCCTCGCTCATTCAAGAAACTACGGTTCGCCCGCGCTCCTGCGGGCTTTTTTTCGCCTGCGTTTTGCCCGGCAGGCGGTAGACGCAGGTGTCTTGCTCACCGTGCCGTTCCGATTGCCGGGCCCCTGGGTGGATCCTGATCAACACAAACCCGACAGCCTCGGCCAGACGCCGGCTTCGCGCATTGGCAGAGGACGCCGTCAGGTAAAAGGTGAATTCAGGAAGGTTGTTGAGCAGATGCGTGAGGGCGGCGCGCATGTAGCCCTTGCCCGATTGCTCGGTGTTGGCCCAATAGCCCACGACGTAGCGGTTGCGCGAGCGGGGCTTGAGTCCGATGCAACCGATCAGCGCTTGCCCGTCCTCGGTCACGATCAGCCATCGTCGCTCGCCGGTTTCACTGTTGAACTCTTTTCGGGCCTTTAGCAGGAATTCGAGCGCCTGCTCCGCGTTGGTGTATTCACGCGGCCAGGGTAGAAATTCCGAATGATCCGGGTAGCTGGCGTTCAGCGCCTGCTGAAACAACGAGTAAAACGCCGGATCCGCCGGTATCAGTCGCAGCGACTGCTCCCCCGCCTTGAATGCCCATTCCATCATGTCCTCCTTGAACGACGAACCTCATAACCGGATGTGAAGTGAATCAGGGAAATTTATAGTGTTCTACGGGCGGCGATCCAGTTGTGTTTTCCGTCCGGCCGGACAATTCTGTCAATCATTCCCTGCCTCCGGAGCACCCGATGCCGCTGCTGACCCTCCCCTGTCAACGCCTGACGCTCGCGGTACTCGACCCGGATCAAGCGCCTCTGGAAAGCGATTTCTATCAACGCAACCTGCGCCATCTCGCACCGTGGTCACCGATTCGCACCACCGACTATTTCTCCACCGAACAGATCCGCCGACGCCTTGAAATACAGGCCAGCGCCTTCGAAGCCGGGCTCGCGGTGCATATGGCGTTGCTGACCCCCGACGGCGAGCAAATGATCGGCGCCTGCAATTTCAGCGGGATCATCCGCGGTGCGTTTCAGGCGTGTTATCTGGGTTATCACATCGACGAGGCGAATCAGGGCAAGGGCTTGATGCAGGAAGCGCTGGAGGCGGCTATCGCCTATATGTTCGAGACCCAGAACCTGCACCGGATCATGGCCAACTACATTCCCGGCAATGAACGCAGCGAACGATTGTTGGAGCGCCTCGGGTTTGAACGTGAAGGCTATGCCAAGGCGTACCTGAACATTGCCGGGCGCTGGCAGGATCATGTGCTGACGGCGCGGGTCAATCCGCGTTTCGAAACGCCGGAGCAACGCTGGTCACGACCGCTGTCCTGACGTTCACAAATTATTAAGGATTGGCCGCGTAAGCTCGGGTTTCCGCTCACTTCCGGTTGCCTGAACCCATGTCGCGTGCCGCCTCTTCCCTGCTTCTGCTTGCCGCCCTGCTGTTCTTTTTCGCCCTTGGCAACCATCAACTGCAAGGCTCCACCGAGGCCCGGGTTGCGGGCATTGCGATGGAAATGCACCTGGACAACGACTGGGTGACACCGCGCCTGTTCGGCGAACCCTTCCTGGAAAAACCGCCCCTGAGCCTGTGGCTGGACGCCGGCGCCATGCGCGTTTTTGGCGTCTCACCTTGGGCGGTGCGATTGGCGTCGGCGGTGGCCGGGTTGCTCAGCGTGATGCTGCTGTACGCAATGTTGCGCCGCTTCGAACGCCCGAAGACCATCGCCTGGACGGCAGGGATTCTGCTGGCGACCATGGCCAGTTACTGGAGCAACGTGCGTGGCGTCGGCGAGGATGCGTTGCTCGCCCTCGGCGTGACCACGGCGCTGTTAGCGTTCTTCCAGGCGCAGCGAGCACCGACTCCAGCCAATTCGTTGCTGTTCGTCGCCGGGATAGCCATCGCCACGCTGAGCAAAGGCGTGCTCGGTCTGGCGATGCCGGGGGTGGTGATTTTCGCTTATCTGCTGGCCGACAATCTGATGGACAGGCGCTTCAAACTGAGCGAGTGGTTGCGGCCCGGTTTGTTGACAGCGCTCGGCCTGATCCCGCTGATGATCTGGCTCGCGGTGCTTTATCAGCACGGCGGCGCCCAGGCAGTCAGAGAAGTCTTGCTGACCAACAGCGTCGGGCGTTTCAGCGGATCGTTCGTCGAAGCCGGCCACTACGAGCCGTTCTACTACTACCTCGCCAAGCTGCCGCAGGCGTTCTTGCCTTGGAACATTCTGGTCTATCTGGGCCTGTGGCATTTTCGCAAGGAACTGAAGGCCAACCGTTACCTGCTGTTTTTCAGCCTGTGGATCATTGCGCAGTTCCTCCTGCTGACCCTGGCTTCTAGCAAACGCACGGTTTACCTGATGTCGATGACACCCGCAGCGGCAGTGATCGCAGCGGAATACGCAAACGTGCTGTTCGACAAGTTGAAGGATCACAAGAGTGGTTTTGTCGGACGAATCGCCCGTCATCGTCAGACAGTGGTGGCGGGGATACTGACGGTGGTGATCGCCAGCTACCTTGGCGCCGCGCAATGGGCACTGCCGAACGCCGATAAACACCTGTCGTTCCTGCCGCTGACCGAGCACATCCAATCCTTGCAGGCGAGCGGCAATCAGGTCGCACTGTTTCAAGCCAACGAGCGGGTCGGCGGCGCCAGCGTGTTCTATACCCGGAGCGTCCTCAAGGGCCTGGACACCGATGCGCAATTGAAGGACTTCCTCAGCGCCTCGCCATCGAACATCGCCGTGATCTCGGGAGACAGCGAACCCGCCGCCCCGCTGAAAGTCCACAAGACCATGATGGTCGGGCGCCAGGCGTATTACTTCGTGGGCTATTGAAGCCACGACAGCGCAAACAAAAACCCGCCGGTGATGGCGGGTTTTTCATTTCAGCGGCGAGAGACTCAGAGAGAAACCTCAGGCTGTGCAGCTAACACCTTCCGTTCACGCTTGCTCAACACCGGCAATTCCAGACGAGCCCGCCCGTAGAACGCCAGCGCCGTCAGCAAACACGCCAGCCACACGAAGATCCCGGCCCAGAACGTGTGGGACATGTAATGCCAGCCCTGTAGGACTCGCGTAGTGCCGTAGACAAAACCGAGCAGCAGCGAGCCCCACAGCAATGCGCTGGAGAAGCGCCATTGATAACGACGCGCCACGAAATACAGCGCCAGCATGGTGAAGCCCCCGGAAGCATGGCCGCCCGGCCAGCAACGCCCTTCACCCGCTTCGTGGAACAGCTGGAAATTGTTGTACCACTCGATGTGCGGCATCTTTCCGCCGTACAGCGTGGTCTCGATCGGGCAGTAGACGCTGGTGTGTGCCTTGAGGAAATGGATCACCCCGGTGCAGACCGCGAAAGCCACCACCACAAACAGAAAATCTCTACGGTGCTCGGCGGCAAAGCGCAGCACCGGGGCGACTTTGCAGCGCTCGAGAAAACCGCCCAGACGCGGATGCTTTTGCGGTTTCACCAGCGGCCAGACAAACGACAGCATGGCGCCGATCAAGGCAATTTCCGCCGTCCAGTTCGGAATGATCCGCGCCCACTTGTGGGTCAGTTTTTCGAAGAAGTGAATCTTGTCGAGCGGGAACGATTGGCTCAGCGGATCGAACAGCAGATTGCTGAACGCGATGTCGATACGGGTCATGTCGAACATCAGGAACACCAGCGCAGTACACAGCAGCGGGATGCCGAAGTTGTAAGCATAAAAGCGGGATTTCATCGGGTGGTCACCGTGCGCCAGTCGGAGGCTTCAATGAAGCCGAGCATCTGTGGGGCCGCCGGGCTGGCGGCGGAAACAAACAGCGATGCGCCGTAGCCGAGGGTCGAGGCCGGCACCTTGAGGTCTTTTTCCAGCTGCGCCATGCATTCGCTGTGGGTCACCAGAATCAGGTTGCGTCCCGGGACTTTGTGCGCGAGCGCGTCCTGCAGCATCCGGCCCTTGCAACTGATCAACCAGTCTTCACCGGTCGCTGCCTTGTTGAACATGTAGCCGGCGGTCTGCACGGTGCGCATCATCGGGCTGTTGTAAACATCGGCCTTGTCCAGGCCCAACTGCTCGAACTGCGCGCCGACGCTCACCGCGACACTGCGCGAGCGATCGGTGATGCCATCGTGACCGCTCAGGCACGCCGCTTTCGAGTGGTCGCAGCGCTCGACGTGGCGTACCAGCACGATGATTTCGCCTTTGTTCCAGCCCTCCTTCAGCGCCTGCGCCCCGGCCACATTGCCGTGGGCAAGGTCAGGCACCGCCGCCGGGGCGAGCAGCCAGAGGGTCAGCGGAATCACCAGCGCCGACGCTGCCAAGACCACCCAGGTGTTTCGAAAACGGGCCAGACCGCTCAGATCAATCGAGCGCTTGACGCCGAACAGACTCAGTCGCAATTCCACAAAAAGCCGCCATCACTTGTCATTCGATGCGGCGAGGTTAAAGAGCACGGCGTGGGCAGGCAGTGAAACCCATGTGAAAAAAGTCTTGGGGGCGCTTGTTACAAATTGCGTAGGACAAAATCCTTTCAGCTATCGGATTTGCGGCCGATACAGTCCTGCTTACACCCTTGCTGGCTCAAAAAAACAACAATCTTCCAGCCTGACCGACGATCAAGACGCACAACGTTTTCTGGAGGATTTGTGATGAATAGCTGGTTCGGCAACATCAGCGTTAACCTGAAACTGGGGCTCGGATTCGGCCTCGTCCTGGCCCTGACCTGCATCCTGGCGCTCACCGGCTGGACCAGCCTGGGCGGCCTGATTGATCGCAGCAACTGGATGAGCGACATCACCCAGCTCAACGCTGGCCTGACCAAACTGCGCGTGGTGCGCCTGCAATACATGCTGACCAACGGCGACGAAACCGCCGCGCAGAACGTGCAGACCACCCTCGACGGTTTCGCCGCACAACAGCAAGCGCTGATCGGCAAATTCAAGAGCCCGGAAAACGTCAAACTGCTCAAGGAGCAGGCGGCGACCATCACCGAGTACCAGACGTCCCTGAACAAGATGCGTAACGCCTACCGCACCGGCAACACGGCGCGCGACACCATGGCCGCCAATGCCGAGACCGCGTACAACCTGATCGAATCGATCAGCGCCCGCGTCCAGCAGATGGACATGAGCGAGCAGCGTTTCGAGCAGTTCCAGGCCATCACCGCCGCCAAGGAAGCCTTCATCCTGGCGCGTTACGAAGTACGCGGCTACACCGCTACTACCAATGCCGAGACCGAGCAGAAAGCCGTCGGCCAACTGGACGTGGCCATCGCCAGCCTCAAGCAGCTGAACGTGCATTTCGCCAGTTCGCAGCAGGACGCCCTGCGTCAGCTGGAAACCGCGCTGACCAACTACCGCAGCGCCTTGCAGGCCTTCAAGAACGCCAACACCGATGCGGTGCAGGCGCGCAAGGAAATGACCGATCAGGGCGCGACCATCGTGACCCTGAGCGAGCAGCTGTATCAGATCCAGCTCGACCGTCGTGACATCGAAAGCGCCCAGGCCCGCACCCTGCAACTGATCAGCACCCTGCTGGCCTTGCTGGTGGGTGTCATCGCCGCGTTCATCATCACCCGTCAGATCACCCGTCCGCTGCAGGAAACCATGGCCGTGGTCGACCGCATCGCCAGCGGCGACCTGAGCCACAACGTGATCGTCACCCGCCGCGACGAACTCGGCGTGCTGCAACAAGGCATCGCGCGCATGGGCGTGACCCTGCGTGACCTGATCAGCGGCATCCGCGACGGCGTGACCCAGATCGCCAGCGCCGCCGAAGAACTGTCGGCCGTGACCGAGCAGACCAGCGCCGGCGTGAACAGCCAGAAGGTCGAGACCGATCAGGTCGCCACCGCGATGCACGAGATGACCGCCACCGTGCAGGAAGTCGCGCGCAACGCCGAAGAAGCCTCGCAAGCCGCAGCTGCCGCTGACGGCGAAGCCCGCGAAGGCGACAAAGTGGTGAACGAAGCCATCGCCCAGATCGAGCGTCTGGCCAGCGAAGTGGTGCGTTCCACCGAAGCCATGAGCGTGCTGCAACAGGAAAGCGACAAGATCGGCAGCGTCATGGACGTGATCAAGGCCGTGGCCGAACAGACCAACCTGCTGGCCCTCAACGCCGCCATCGAAGCCGCCCGTGCCGGTGAAGCCGGTCGCGGTTTTGCCGTGGTCGCCGACGAAGTCCGTGGCCTGGCCCAGCGCACGCAGAAATCCACCGAGGAAATCGAAGGCCTGGTGGCCGGTCTGCAGAACGGCACTCAGCAAGTCTCGGCCGTGATGAACAACAGCCGCGCCCTGACCGACAGCAGCGTCGCCCTGACCCGCAAGGCCGGCGACTCCCTGGAAAACATCACCCGCACGGTGTCGAACATCCAGTCGATGAACCAGCAGATCGCCGCAGCCGCCGAACAGCAAAGCGCCGTGGCCGAAGAAATCAGCCGCAGCATCATCAACGTCCGCGACGTGTCGGAGCAGACTGCTGCGGCGAGTGATGAGACCGCCAAGTCCAGCGTTGAACTGGCGCGATTGGGTGGGCAGTTGCAGCAGATGGTGAGTCATTTCCGCGTGTAAACCCTGCACACGAAAGCCGATGTACAAAGAAGGGCAGCTGAAAAGCTGCCCTTCTTTTTTGTCCTTAAATTGCCAACTTCAGGAAGTAGATGACGCGTTCTGAAACGTAATTACACACGGTTGGCGATGGGTGTTTAAGGACACTCGGTGATACGTCCCGAAGCCCACAAAACCTTGCGCCGTTGCCTACGGCTACGCCAGAATCCGCCGGCTTGTGCGCCTTGGGCTGGCTGCGTAATTTGATTGCGTCACTGATTTCCAGTGATCGAGCTTAGCGGCTCGGGTAGTCGCTTTACGGTTGCACATGTCGAATCCAGTCAGGCACTCGCCTGCACTTGATGGTGGCTGTGCGCATGGCACCTTCGGGTGCGCCGGGTTTAAGGTGACTACCGGTCCGCTAACTTGCGCACAGCTGCCACCCTTTTGCTTAGCGGCGAAAAGGTGCGGCCTCAACCAAGAGGTTAGTCACCATGTTCAAGGTAACGCCAAACCCACCGCTCACCGACCCCACAATCATCCCGGATCCGGCATCCCCGTACGAATGCCCCGGCTCGAAACGCTTCAACGAAGCCGCCGAACGCGCCCTCGATTATCACCTGGGCCCACTCAGCGCCCACATCATGGCCGCGCCCTACAAACCCAACACCCTCTATCAGGCTCACCCCGAAGCCGACACCGAATCCCTGCTGGTAGACGCCAGCGAATCCCTCGGCTCCGCCACCGTCATGCTCAACAATCATGTTGCGCTGGTCGAGGGCAGCCACCGCAAGACCCTGCAAGGCATCGCCCAGATCGTGATGATCGCCGAAATGGCCGTTAACCGTGCGCTGGACAAGGTCGTGCCGACTGATTGATGCGGGAGGTGGCGAGTGCGGTGTGCTCGCCATTTTTTTGCTAAACCGAAAACCATCCCTCCCTCTCCACAGCGTGGTGAGGGAAGGAAATGCAGCTAAGTCAAATCACTCACCGCGTCCCCCGCTGCCGCAACGCCGAAGGCATGAAATACGAATCCTCCGGCACCGGTTGCGAGAAGTCGACGGTGGACGCCTCTTCGTTATCCAGGTTCTGCACGTAGTAACGCCGCGCCTGCAAGTCGTGGAATACGTCCAGTGCGCTCCAGGTGGTGGGCAGGTCGTAGAAGTTTTTCAGGTAGGCCATCGACACGCGCCACAGCTCCCCTCGCCCGTCGTATTGGTCCACAAGTGCGGCGCCCCAGCTGTCTTCGTCGAGGAACAGCACGCGTTTGGAATAGATATGCCGTGAGCCTGGCTTGAGTGTGCCTTCGACCACCCAGACCCGGTGCAACTCGTAGCGGGTGTATTGCGGGTTGAGGTGGCCGGGGGTGAGCAGTTGGGCGTATTTCACGTCGGGGCTGCCGACTTTGTAGTTGTTGTAGGGGATGTAGATTTCCTGCTTGCCCTTGAGCTTCCAGTCGAAGCGGTCCGGCGAGCCGTTGAACAGGTCGGTGTCGTCTGCGGTGCGCAGGCCATCGGAGGAGGCGATCGGCGTGTCGTATGCGAGGTTCGGCGCACGGCGCACGCGGCGTTGGCCGGCGTCGTAGATCCAAGCCTGGCGGGCGTCCTTGAGCTGGTCCAGTGTCTCGTGCACCAACGCTGCACCACCGGCGAGGCGGGCCGGGCTTTTCACGAAGGCGAGGTAGTAGAACAGGATGTTTTTCAGGTCGACGAACTGACCGCCCGGGCGGTAGTAGTTGAAGAAGCCTTCCTGCTGCGAGGTCACCAGCGCGAAGCTGCCGTTGCGCTGCACGGGTGCTTCGGAGGCGCGACGGACCACGTAGATGCCGCGATAGCGGGTGATGTGATTCCACAGCACTTCGACGCCATCCTTGGGCACCGGGAACGGCACGCCGCCATAGGCATCGGCGAACCCGCTGCCACCCTCCAGCAGTTTGGCCGAGGTCGCATTTTTCAGGGTGTTGTCATACAGCCACTGCGGCGCCGAGCCGGAGCGGCGCGAGGGATAGACCGGCATCTGGAAGGTGTCGGGGTAGCTGGTGAACAGGGCGATCTGGCCGGGGCTGAGATGCGCTTTGTACTGGTCGAGATTGGCCTTGGTGATGGTGAACAGCGGTTTGTCCGCCGCGTACGGATCCGGGTGATGCTGGCCGGGTTTGTAGCCGGCCGGTGCCTGGGTGATGCCGCCGGTCCAGGCCGGAATGGTGCCGGCCGCATTGCCGGCGCGCTCGGCGCCCATGGGGGTGAGCGAGGTTTTCAGTTGTTCGGCTTGCTGGGGCGAGATGGCGGCCAGTGTACTGCCGGCGGTGAGGCTCAAGAGCAACGCTAGTGTGGTCTTGGTCAGTCGTGATGCAGGAAACATGTTCGTTCTCCGAAAATAAAACCAGGTCTGCATAGCCAGCAAATCCCCTGTGGGAGCCAGCCTGCTGGCGATGGCGGTGAGTCAGGCAACACAACGTCTGGATGTGCCGTCCTCATCGCGAGCAGGCTCGCTCCCACAGGGGGCACCGGTGTTCTGGATATCAAAGGAAATACTTGAGGTTGAAACCGACGTTGTCGCGGTCGCGAATGCCGTTGTTCTGCCCACCGCCGTAGAACTCGGTGTACTGCAACTCGGCTTCGAGCCTGTTCTGGTAGTTGGCCTTGATCCCCAGCGTGTAGGCCTTGCGGCCCTCGATGGTGTTGCCGGCCTGGTAGCTGTTGCCCTTGAAGTCGTCCTTGTAGACGACGTAAGGCGAGACGTTGACCCCGGCGTACACGTCGTTCCAGGTGCCGTTGAACATCACCGTGTAGCTGTAGGAATCGCGATTGACCTGATCGTCGCGATCGCCACCGGACACATACGAAGTGTTGCCGGTACCGGCGTAGTAGCGGTTGCTGCCGTCGTAAGCGGTGTATTGCAGGCTGCTGCCGCGCAGGTGCTCGGAGGCCAGTTCGAAGATGCCGAACATCGAGTCGAACGACAGCGTCGGGCCGAAGTTGTAGATGCTGCCCAGCGAAGTGTTGAACGCTTCCACCCGCTCGGCGTTGTTGATCTGGCTGTCGAGGGTGACCATTTGCCCGCCGACGTTGATGGTCTTGCCGGACACCGCTGCGGCAGCGCCGTTGGCCAGATCGCCGATCAAATCGTTGGTGGCCGCGAGGCCGATGGGCAGGTTCGGTCGGTAGGCCACTTCACCGAACACCGAAGCCTCGCCCAGCGTGGTGTTGAAGCTGAAACCGTACATGCGGATGTCTTCGGCATAACGCCGATGGGCCTGGATGTTGCCCATCACATCGGCAGTCGCCAGCCCGTTGGCGAGGGCCCCGGCCTGACTGCCGGCAACGCTGGAGAGCATGTTGGTCAGGGCATTCATGTCGATGCCGTTGTAACCGCCCAGGTCGGCAGCGATGGTCGGCTCCTTGGCGTGGTAATTGACCATGTACAGGCCGAACTCGGTGCTGTTGAGTTCTTCGGCGATGTAGCGGAAGGCGAAGCCGAACTGGCCGTCATTGCGCGCGTTGTAGTCCTTGCCGATCGACGCCACTTTCAGTGTGTTGCCATAGGCCGGAGTCACGCCGTTGGCGTACAGGCCGGTGGACTTCAGCGCCGGGCCGAGCAACGGATTGTTGCCCAGCGCGCTGTACAGACCGATGACATTGCCGAACCCCGGCACCGGCGTATCAAGCGCGGTGCCGCTGAAGTTGTTGTAGGCGGTGTTGCCGCCGTCGGCAAACAGGTCGGTCTGCGAGTAGAACGTGCCGACCGGATCGATGCGGGTTTCTTTCCAGTTGGTCTGGTAGAAACTCTCCATCGTCAGGCTGTCGGTCAGGCCGATGTTGAAGCTGACCGCCTCCACTGGCATCAGCACTTCCTTGACCTCGGCGCCGGGCAAGCGATATTTCGCGGCGTCCACCGGGTTGGTGGTGTTGACCCCGCCGCGATAGAAAATCCCCTCGCCCCAGTTGAACACCTGCCGCCCCACTCGCGCGGTGACCGGCATTGATGCGACGTCCCAGGTGCCATGAACGTAGGCGTCGAGCATCTCGATCCGGCTGCCGGCGATGTCGCGGGTCTGGCCGGTGAAACGGTCCTCCTGGGGATAACTCTGGCTCGGCTGCGACGGGCTGTTGTTGTGGTAGTAGTCGTTGCGCTTGTCCATCAACTGGGTGTCGTAGAACGCGGTGCCGCGCAGGAACATCCCGTAGTTCTGGTAGTTGGCTTCCAGCTCCGAAGTGATCTTGTACACCTCGGAAACCAGCCCGGTGTCGAAGTTGCGATTGCCGTCGTTGGTGTTGACGTCATCGTTGGTCTTGTCCCGGCCCTGGACCCGCCACAAGCGGCCATAGGACAAGGTCGTGTCGAGCGAGCCGGTGACCTGATTGTCCAGCACGCTGAACTCGGCGGCCTGCACCGCATCAACTGCGCAGAGTTGCAGCAGCCCTGCCAAACCGACACCGGGGAGCGCTACGCCAGACAGGCGCAATCGAGTGTTGATCATCTGTTCCTCCTTCCCTGTTCTTATTGTTGTGTGTTGCCGCGATGCTTATGGCGCCAGCCCCGCACGGACAAAAATCCGGCTGTGGGCGCCGAAATGGCCGAGCAGCCGGAGCAGTTGCTGATTGAGCTCCGGGTGCTCGAAGGTCTCGCGCTGCAACTGATTGCCCGCGCTGAAATCGCTGGTGACCGGCGCCGTTTCCAGCCACTGGCCGATGGCTTCATCGAAGGCAGCGGAGTCGTCGACCGACTCAGCACTCACCACTTCCCGCAGGTAGTCCACGGAGTACGGCGGGTAACGCGCGTCCCCGGCGGCATCGGCGTAAGCGTCGAGCATCGGATGCAACTGACCGGCACGCAGCACGCGGCGCAGCCAGGTCGACTGGTATTTCTCGACTTCCATGTGGCGGGTCGCGACCCGTTCGATGGACGCCTGTTTGTCCTCCGCAAAACCGGCCAGCGCCTTGCCCTCCAGCAGCAGAAGGCTCGGCAGTTCGACGCCCGGCAACGGCTTGGCGTGATACGGCTGGGTCAGGTCCTGAACGTGGTGCAGGCCCCAGCCGAGAAAGCGATAACCCCAGTAAGAATGGCCGGTGGCAAACGCCAGTCGCGCCAGCCCCATGTACTGATACGCACGCCAGTCCGGCCAGCTGCGTTCGAGGAATTCGGCGGCCGCGTACACCACCGGGCTTTCATGGAAAAAGCCCATGTGGAACGGCGCCTGGGAGCTGTACTGGAAGCGCGCATCGCCAAACGGCTGCGGGCCGAAGCCATACAGCGCGGCGACTTCGCCGGGGTTGTCGCTGAACAGGTTGATGTCGTGGCCGTAATCCGGCTCGTCGGCAGCGCTCGCCAGTACGGCCAGAGGCGCGACTTTTTCGTGGTCGCTCACACGAATGAAACGCTGGCGATTCCACGGCGACAGCGTCTGCTCGACCATGACCTGATCGGCCTGCAGATGCTCGCGCTCGGGCAGGTCTTTGCCCGGCAACGGCTGGATGACCATCGCCAGAAAAATCTGCGGATTGATCCGCAGCGCGGTGAGAAAGTCGTGGCGCAGATTGTCGCTCGGCGCGGCGGGCAACTTGAGGTTGTCGGGGCGCGGCGGGTACTGCTTGAAATGCTCGCGGGCGAAGCGCTCCTGCTCATCGAGCAACGCGACGATGGCCGGATATTGCTCGGAGAGAAACTGCTCCAGCGGCTCAACTTCGACGGGCGACGCATCGCGCAACGCCGGCAGATCCTGCAACGCCAGGTAGCTGCCCACCGTATGGTTCGACCAGCCCCACGCCGTGGGGGCCATTGCGCAAAGCAGCAGGAGGGAGATCAGCTTCATTGCTTCTGGTTCTTGTTATGTGTGCCGAGGGGATCGAGCCTAACAATCGACCCCGCCTCTGACACTGTCCGATCTCACCAGAAAAGTTCTCCGATAGCGCCACGTGCGCTGTTCGTTCAGGCCGGGTAACCGGTGATCTTGCGGATGCTCTGGTACAACGGTTTGAGCTGCCGATACATGCGCAGATAAACGTCCTTGTACAGTCGCTCGTAGACCTGCTGCGCCTCGGGTTGCGGCTGAAACACCGCGCCAACCCGGGTCATCGCCGCAATTGCTGTGGGGAAATCCGCGTGCAGCCCCAGCCCCACCGCGCAGCAAATCGCCGCGCCCAGACCGGACGCTTCATAGACGTGCGGACGCTCCGCCGGCAGGCCGAAAATGTTCGCCGTCAGTTGCATCGCCGCATCACTTTGCGAACCACCGCCAGCGACGCGTAAACGGGTGACGGAGATCTTCGAGCGCTTCTCGATTTTCTCCATGCCCTGGCGCAAGGCGTAGGCCAACCCCTCAAGGATCGCGCGGTAAATGTGCGCACGGCTGTGCACGTCACCGAAGCCGATCATTGCGCCTTTGGCTTCCACGCCCGGTTCGCGAATACCGGGCGACCAATACGGTTGCAGCATCAACCCCATCGACCCCGGCGGCACTGCATCGACCAGCGCGTCGAACAGTTGCTCGGGCTCGATGCCCTGCTCTTTGGCCTGCTGCATTTCCCGCAGGCCGAACTCGTTCTTGAACCAGCTGACCATCCAGTAACCGCGATAAATCATCACCTCGCAGTTGTACTGATCCGGCACCGCCGACGGGTACGGCGGAATCAACGGGACGATTTCCAGATAGCGCGAACGGGTGCTGGTGATCGTCGCCGTGGTGCCGTAAGACAGGCACACCGTGCCCGAATCGACGACGCCGGAACCGAGCACTTCACAGGCCTTGTCGGCCCCCGCCGCGATCAGCGGGACGCCTTCGGGAATGCCGGTGTGGCGGCTCGCTTCGGCGCTGATATGGCCGAGGGTTTCACCGGGTTTGTGCAAGGTCGGCAGTTGCTCGGGACGCACCGCCAGCGCCTGCCATTTCCAGTCACGGGTTGCGGCCCAGCGCAGGCGCTTGAAGTCGAACGGCAAGTAACCGACGCAACAGCCCACCGAGTCGACGAAACGTCCGCACAGGCGATGCGTGAGAAACCCCGAGAGCAGCAAAAACTTGTCGGTCGCCGCCCACACTTCGGGTTGATGGCGGGCAATCCAGTTGGCCTCGGCCTGGGCGCGAAAGTAATCCACCGTAGCCTGCGCGCCGGCCAGTTTGAACAGCCAGCCCCACGGCCCCTTGATCCCGCCTTCGACTTGGCTCTGGCGCTGATCGAGCCAGAGAATCGCCGGGCGCAACGGTTTGCCCTGGGCATCGACGTTGATCACCGTGCCGCGCTGCGTCGTGAGAGAAACCCCGGCGATCTGCGAACGATCAATGCCGGTTTGCGCCCACACCTGCTGGCAGGCCTCACCCAGTTTGGCCCAGTAATATTCGGGATCCTGCTCGGCCCAGCCCGGTTGCGTCGAGTAATAGGCCTGCAATTCAACCTTGCCCTTGCCGAGCAGATTGCCCTGCAAATCGAAGAGCAGCGCGCGCACGCTCTGGGTGCCATTGTCGATGGCCAGCAGGTAATGCTTGTTCGGGTGGTTGTCCATGGAGCTCTCTTCGAGGGGCATCACTGCGCGATTTCCGGCAGGCCGTGATGGCGTTGCCATAACGCCTGATAGCGTTGCTGTTCCTGTTGCCAGTGTTCGTCGTCCCAGCCCAGTCGCGGCTGACAGAGTCGGCGAATGGCCGGGAAATAATCCGCGCCGCCACAGGGCAGCAACAGGCCGAGGCGGGTTCGGCGCAGCAGCAGGTCATCCAGGTGCAGGACCATTTCCGACTCGCAGGCGAAAGCCAGTTCCGCCCACAAGGTGTCGGTGGCGCCGACGGTGTCGAGGCCCAGTTCGGCGAGCAATTGCGCCAGCCTCGGTAGGTCCCGGCCATGTCGCCCGGCCAGACGTCGCCACTGGCCGGGGCTGAGACTGGGAATCGCCAGTGGCGGTACCGTCGCGAACACCGGCGCGGCATCATCGTCGAAAGAGCGACCGAGCATGTCGGCGCAGGCCTTGAGCACTTCGATGGCTTGCGGGCGAAACGTCGTGAGCTTGCCGCCGGCCAAGGTGACGCAACCCGGCTCCTGCCACAGCACATGTTCACGGGTTTCGTTCGACGGTTTGTCCTGATGCTCACCTGCCGTGCTGCCCACCACAGGGCGCACGCCGGACCAGGTTGAAAGCACGTCGGTTGCTGTCACTTCAGCGCCGGGAAACTGCTGTCGGCAGGCGGCCAGCAGATAGTCGAGTTCTTCGGTGCTGATGCTCGCGCTCTGGTCCAGATTCTCGCGGTGATCAAGGTCCGTGGTGCCGACCACCGTGGCGCCTTCCCAAGGGAAAACGAACACTGGTCTCCGATCCTGCTCGTGCATAAACGTGAAGGCCTGCGCCACTGGCAAGCGCCAGCCCGGCAGCAGCAAATGACTGCCACGCAACGGGCGCAACTGACGCGGCGCCTCGGATGGACGCAAGCGTTCAGCCCAGGCGCCGGTGGCCACCGCTAGCACACCACAACGCAATTGAATTGAAGCGCCGGCTTCGCAGTCTTCGACCTGAACCCCGCACACCCGCCCGTTTTCCCGCAGCAGATGTTCGACGCGTACACCGTTGAGCACCACCGCACCGTCCGCCCGCGCTTCGCTCAACACGCGCATCACCAGCCGCGCGTCATCAGTCAGCGCATCGACAAAACAGGTGCCGCCCAGCAGGTCATTTTCTTTCACGCCCGGCGCCAGATAACGCAGTTGCTGCGCATCATGGAAACGATGATCGCGGCGCCCGGCCAATGCGTCATAGATCGACAGCAGACCACCCAACACTCGCGGCCCGGGAAAGCCGCCGCGATAGTGCGGCATCATGAAACTCATCGGTTCCACCAGCCCCGGCGCTTCGTCGAGCAGACGCTGGCGTTCGCGCACTGAATCTCGGGTCAGGCGCCACTGGCCCTTGGCGATGTAGCGCAAACCGCCATGGACCATTTTCGAAGACCGACTGGAGGTGCCCCAGGCGAAATCACGCTGTTCCAGCAGCAGGCAACGCCAGCCACGGCGCGCGGCTTCACGCAGGATGCCGGCGCCGCTGATACCGCCGCCGATGACGATCAGATCCCAGGTTTCACCCGCCAGCGTCGGCAGGACTTGCTGGCGCCATTCGGCGTTCCAGTCCGCGCTCATCGCCGTCACTCCTGCAACAGCGTGCCGGGGTTCAGGCGCCCGGCCGGGTCGAAGTGCCGGCTCAGCGCCTGCAAGGTGTCCATCGCCAGCTCGCCCTTTTCGCGCGGCAGGTACGGCGCATGATCCTTGCCCACACCGTGCTGGTGGCTGATGGTGCCGTGGTTGTCGACGACGGTTTGACTGGCCGCGTGTTTGAGGGCCTTCCAGCGGGCCAGTGTCGCGGGATAGTCCGCCGCCGGGCGAAACACGTAAGTGGTGTAGATGCTCGAGCCTTCGCCGTAGACGTGGGACAGATGGGTGAACACGTGCACTCGCTCCCCCTCCGCCGCCAACGCATCGCGCAGGCTGTTTTCGATCCGGTTGAGCAGGTTGTCGACGTTGCTCCAGTCGGTGGCTGTTTCGAGGGTGTCGACCACGTAACCGGCGTTCCACAGGTTCTCCCGCAGATACGGAAAACGAAAGCGGTTCTGCGCCCACTTCTTGCCCAGCAGCGTGCCGGTGAACACACCGCCGAACGCTTTCAGATGCTGACGGGCCTGGCTCAGGGACAGCGCATTCTGCTTGCGATTGCCGGTCACGCCGAAGGTCAGCAGGCACTTGCCCTGCCCCGCACCGCGCAGGTTCAAGTATTTTTCCAGCCAGGCGATCTGTTGTGGATGGCCGGCCAGCGCCAGTTGGGTTTCGGTTTCCACCGCGTTGGATAAGCGCAGCATCGACAGCGGTACCCGCGCTTGCGCCAGTTGCTGAATGGCTTGCAGCGCCTTGCTCCAGCTGGGCAGAAACACACCGTAGAAACGCTCATCGGCCGGCAGCGCGCTGACCCGCACCTTGACCTCGGAAATGATCCCGAAACGCCCCTCGCAACCCAGTACCACTTCGCGCAGATCAGGGCCGGCCGCCGAGGCCGGGAAGGTTGGAATTTGCAGCGGCCCGGCAAAGGTTTCCAGGGTTCCGCCGGCGAACAGTTGCTCAATCCGCCCATAGCGCAGCGACTGCTGACCGCTGGAACGACTGGCCACCCAACCGCCCAGCGTCGACAGCTCCCACGACTGCGGAAAATGCCCCAGCGTGTAGCCACGGGCGCGCAATTGGCTTTCCACCTGCGGGCCGCTGGCGCCGGGGCCGAAAGTCGCCAGCAGGCTTTGTTCGTCGAGGTCGATCAGGCGGCTCATCCGCGCCAGGGACACCGTCACCACGGGCCGCGCAGAGTCTGGCGGGTTGATGTGCCCGGCCACCGACGTGCCGCCGCCGTAGGGGATCAGGCACAGGTCCTGCGCCTGGGCGAGCGCCAGCAATTGGCGGATGTGTTCGTCGGTTTCCGGGAACGCCACGGCGTCGGGGTAATTGCCCAGCGCGCCTTCGCGCAACGCCAGCCAGTCCGGCAGGCTCTGGCCTCGAGCATGCAGCAGACGGTCATGGGCATCGATGCTGTACAAGGCGTGTTCCGCCAGCCGCGAGACCGGCACGCGGGCCAGCGCCGCTTCGAGCGTCGCATCGGGCAGCGCGCGCCCCTTCCCCAGTCGTTCATGGAGAAAACTTGCGCCCTGGGCCGGCAGTTCGACCACCGTGGTTGCATCTCCCCAGCCGTTCCAGCGTCGCATGCGTGTGTCCTTCTGTGCAGTCTGATCAGTGAGATTTCAGGCCCTCATACTAGTCAGCCGGCCGAAAGTGTCACGGTCGCATCCGGCCAGTTCGAGTAGCCAATTGAGTCAAACGTCGCGCAAGCGTCAGCCATTTACTTTAGTCGTGGATTCAAATTACCTTTCAGGGCGCTCATCCGCCCGTGGCGGCCTCGATCAAGGGAATACGGTCATGCAATCGCTCGGCTTCACCTCCGTTCCGCCGCTGCTCAAGTACCTGCGCCATGCCGAACATCTGGGCCTGGCCATCGAGCCTGCGTTGGCGGCGGCCGGGTTGCAGGCGCAACAGCTGAGCGACAACAGCCTGCGCCTGCCGGGTGAAACCCATGAGCGGTTGCTCGATTACTTTTGCGAACACTCGGGCGATCCGCTGTTCGGCCTCAACGCCGCGAATTTTGTGCTGCCCAACTCCTGGAGCGTGCTCGGCTACATCACCATGAATTGCGCGACACTGGGCGACGCCATGAGCCGGATCATGCCGTTCGAAAAACTGGTGGGCGACATGGGCGTCAGCCGCGCCGAGGTGCACGACAGCCACGTGCACCTGATCTGGAGCTGCCGTTTTGAGCGCCCGCGGATTCGCCGGCACCTGGTGGAAAACGTGCTCGGCTCCTGGCTGCAATACGCACGCTGGATCGCTGACACCCAACTGTCGCCGGCCGCCGTGTGGCTGGAACACTCGATCCCGGCGGACACCACGCAGGCGCAGTACGAACAGTTTTTCGAATGCCCGGTGCTGTTCGATCAGCCGTATTCAGCGCTGGTCGTGCCGTTGCCGTATTTGCAGTTGCCATTGCGTCAGGCCGATGCGCATTTGCTGCGCACCCTGGAAGAACACGCGCAGAGTTTGATGGCGACGCTGGAGGATGCGTCGCTCGAACAGCGGGTGAAAAGCATCCTGCGCCAGTTGCTCAAGGAAGGTCTGCCGCGCAAGGAACAGGTGGCCGAACATCTCGCCGTCTCGGTGCGCACCCTGCAACGCCAGTTGCATCAGGCCGGCACCTCGTATCAGCAGATCCTCGACGAGCTGCGTCAGGAACTGGCCGAGCATTATCTGCTCAACAGCACCTTGCCGATTCAGGACATCGCCCAGTATCTGGGCTTCACCGAACCGCGCTCGTTTCACCGCACCTTCAAGAGCCGACGCGGCATGCCGCCCGGTGAGTTTCGGCAGACTCACCGGGTAGCGAACGACAGCTAGAGACTGATCGCGTTGGTGAACACCAGACGATTGCCGAACGGATCGGCGATGGTCATGTCCTGGCTGCCCCACGGCATGGCCTGGATGCCCGGGTGCGAGAACTTGTAGTTCTTGGCGACCAACTGCTGTTGGAACGCCTCCAGCTCATCGGTCTCGATCCGCAGGGCAGAACCCGGTGTCGCATCGCCGTGGTGTTCGGACAAATGCAGCACGCACTCGCCGCGCGAGACTTGCAGGTACAACGGGAAACCGGGTTCGAAACGATGCTGCCAATCGATCTTGAAGCCGAGGAAGTCGACGTAGAATTCCACGGCCTTGGCTTCATCGAAAATCCGCAGGATCGGGGTGGTTTTGCCGAAGCTCATGGGTTGCTCCCTGACTGATTGGCCCCAGAGTGTAGCCGGGGTGGATGTCAGCAATTCGGCTTGGTGATGGCTTTCTTTAATTGCAATGTGCCATCACCGTGACGCAGTCAGCAAAATTCAACGAAAGCCGTCGCGCAGATCACCCTGGCGCGCCAGGAACCGTCCTGGTCTTTGGCCATTGGCCTGACCGTCGCGGTAACTCAACACGCCATTGATCCACACGCCATCAATGCCTTGGGCGGCACGTTGCGGCTCGTTGAAATCCGCCACGTCACGCACGGTCGCCGGGTCGAACAACACCAGATCCGCCCAGTGCCCTTCACGAATCTCGCCCCTTTCCTTCAAGCCGAAACGCGCGGCCGACAGACCGGCCATCTTGTGCACGGCGGTGTGCAGCGGAAACAGCCCGACATCACGACTGAAATGTCCGAGCACCCGTGGGAAAGCGCCCCACAGACGCGGGTGCGGGAACGGGTCTTCCGGCAGGCCGTCGGAGCCGACCATCGACAGCGGATGAGCGAGGATCCGGCGCACGTCGTTCTCGTCCATCCCGTAATACACCGCACCCGCCGGTTGCAGGCGTTTGGCGGCGTCGAGCAACGACAGGTTCCATTCGGCGGCGATGTCCATCAGGTCACGACCGCCCATTTCCGGATGCGGCGTCGACCAGGTGATGGTGATGCGGTGGGCGTCGGTGACCTGCTTCAGATCCAGGGTCGAAGAACTCGCCGCATACGGATAGCAATCGCAGCCGACCGGGTGAGTTTTCGCCGCCTCTTCCAGCGAGGCGAGCAACTGCGGACTACGGCCCCAATTACCGGCGCCAGCACATTTCAGGTGGGAAATGATCACCGGTGATCGTGCGTGACGCCCGATGCGGAAGGCTTCGTCCATTGCTTCCAGCACCGGTTCGAATTCACTGCGCAGGTGCGTGGTGTACACCGCGCCGAACGCATTCAGTTCTTCGGTCAGTTGCATGACTTCATCGGTGGATGCGGAGAACGCACTCGCATACGCCAGGCCTGTGGATAAACCAAGGGCGCCCGCCTCCAGGCTTTCACGCAACTGTTCGCGCATCGCGCTGATTTCATCGTCGGTGGCGGTGCGAAACAGATCATCAAGATGATTGCTGCGCAGCGCCGTGTGGCCGACCAGCGCCGCGACGTTCAGCGTGGTGTTGGCCGCTTCGACCGCCGCGCGGTAATCGCTGAAACGTGGATAAACGAACGCCGCCGCCGAGCCGAGCAGGTTCATCGGATCCGGCGGATCGCCGCGCAAACTGACCGGTGCCGCACTGATCCCGCAGTTGCCGACAATCACCGTGGTCACGCCCTGGCTGAGCTTGGGCAGCATTTGTGGCTGGCGAATCACCACGGTGTCGTCGTGGGTGTGCACGTCGATGAAACCCGGCGCCAGCACACGCCCGGCGGCGTCGATTTCCTCGGTGGCGCGGGCCTCGCCCAAGTCGCCGATGCGCGCGATGCGGCCATCGAGGATCGCCACGTCGGCGGCGTAACCGGGGCTGTTGCTGCCGTCGATGACCAGGGCGTTGCGAATCAGGGTGTCGTACAGCATGTCAGTCTCCCAGCGGCAGGTGATCGTCGCCGCCACGGTATTCGTCGAGGGCGAGTTTGATCCGCCGCAGACGTTCTTGATTGTCTTCAGGATTGGCTAGCGCCAGCTCGGTGGCCAGCACGTCGATGGCGAGCAGCATGCCGTAGCGTGCCGCCGTCGGTTTGTAGATGAACGAGGTCTCGGCGCCTTGCAGCGGCAGGACAATGTCGGCCAGTTCCGCCAGCGGCGAGTCGGCGCGGGTGATGGCGAGAATCCGTGCGCCGTAGTTGCGCGCCAGCGCTACGGTCTCCAGCAACTCCGGGGTGATGCCGGTCAGCGAACAGACGATCACCACCTGCTCGGCGCTGAGGCTGGCGGCGGTGACGCGCATCATCACTGCGTCGTGGCACACCGCAATCGGGTAGCCGAGGCGCACCAGCCGCACTTGCAACTCATCGCTGCACAGGGTCGAGCAACCGCCGATGCCGAAGGCGTGGATCATCCGCGCCTGGCCCAGCAGTTTCACCGCATCGACGAAGCGCGATTCATCGAACGCCGCCAGATGCTGGCGCAGGGTGGTTTCAATATCGCCGACGATCTGCCCGTAAAACGCCGACTGTTCGGGCGTGCCCGCCGGGTCGAGGAAACGGCTGCCGACGCCACTGGCCTGGGCCAGTTGCAGGCGCAGGTCGCGCAGGTCGCGGCAACCGACCGTGCGGGCGAAGCGCGACAGCGTGGCAGTGCTGACTTCGGCCCGCTGGGCCAGCTCTTCGAGGCTGGCGGAGGCGGCAAATCCTACGTCGTCGAGCATCAGACGGGCGATGCGTCCTTCACCGGCGCTGAAGGAATCCTGACGGGCGCGGATCTGATAAAGGATGTCCATGGCGGATAACTCCGACTACAGCAGGTAAGAAAGACCGACGGTCAGGGCAAAAGCGACAACCGAGATCAGGGTTTCCAGCACCGTCCAGGTCTTGAACGTCTGGGCCACCGTCATGTTGAAGTATTCCTTGATCAACCAGAAGCCGCCGTCGTTGACGTGGGAAAAGATAACCGAGCCCGCGCCTGTCGCCAGCACCAGCAGTTCCGGGTGTGGATAACCCAGACCGATGGCCACTGGCGCGACCACGCCGGAAGCCGTGGTCATGGCAACGGTGGCCGAACCGGTGGCGATGCGCATCAACGCGGCGAACAACCAGCCCATGATCAACGGCGACAGGTGAAATTCGTGGGCCAGGCCGACGATCTGATCGGTGACGCCGGCGTCCACCAGAATCCGGTTCAGGCCGCCGCCAGCACCCACCAGCAAGGTAATGCTGGCGGTCGGTGCCAGGCACTCGTTGGTGAATTTGAGGATCGATTCCCGGTTGAAACCCTGCGCAATGCCGAGCGTCCAGAAACTCAACAGCGTCGCCAGCAACAGCGCAATCACCGAGTTGCCGATAAACAACAGGAACTGATTGAAGCCGCTGCCCGGCGTGGAAATCAGGTTGGCCCAGCCGCCGATCAGCATCAGCACCACTGGCAACAGAATGGTCGCCATGGTGATGCCGAAACCCGGCAGGCTGTTGCGAGGTTCGCGTTCGAGGAATTGTTTTTCCAGCGGGTTATCCGCCGGCAACTGAATGCGCGGCACGATGAATTTGGCGTACAGGGGGCCGGCAATGATCGCCGTCGGAATGCCGATGGCAATCGCATACAGCAAGGTCTGCCCGACCGACGCCTGATAGGCCTGCACCGCCAGCATCGCCGCCGGGTGCGGCGGCACCAGCGCATGCACCACCGACAGACCGGCGACCATCGGCAAACCGACCATCAGGATCGACACGCCAACCCGCCGCGCCACGGTAAAGGCAATCGGCACCAGCAACACGAAACCGACTTCGAAAAACAGCGGCAGCCCCACCAGAAACGCAATGCACACCATCGCCCAGTGCGCGTTCTTCTCGCCAAAGCGCTCGATCAGCGTGCGCGCCATCTGCTCGGCCCCGCCGGACTCGGCCATCATCTTGCCGAGCATCGTCCCCAGCGCCACCACCAGCGCAATATGCCCCAGCGTCTTGCCCACCCCGGCCTCATACGCCCCCACCACGCCGGACGGCGGCATCCCCGCCACCAGCGCCAGGCCGATGGAAATCAGGGTGATGACAATGAACGGATTGAGCCGGTAACGGGCGATCAGAACGATCAGGGCGATGATGGCAACGGCGGCGTAGACCAGCAGCCAATAGCCGAAGGACGGTGTCATGCGGTACTCCTCGAAAGGGTCACGTTCGAATGGGTTGTGAAACTCATAAATCATTTCGAGATCGAGTTTTCAAACGAAGTGAAAGTAATTTTCGTGGAGGGATAAGGGTTGTCGCTTTTGGATATGTCTTGTCGCGAATAATGAAAATCGAGGGGTGGGATTTTCATGATCCTCGGGCACAAAAAACCGGTGAAAACAAGCAAGCTTGCTTCCACCGGTCTTGGGGCGTCACCTTTTCAGCGTGGACTCACACCATTTCGTTACGAATCCATTCAACCACCGACGTACGCTTCGGCGCCCAGCCCAGCAGTTCGCGGGCGTGTTTGCCGCGTACGCGGCTGTTGGAGCCGAGGCCGTAGTTGGCCATTTCGTAGCCCCACTCGGCTTCGGCGTCTTTCAGCGGCCAGTCTTGTGGCTCGCCGAGGTTCAGGGCCTGGGCCATGGCGGTGGTCATGTCGATGAACGACGCTTCGCCGCTTTCGACGAAGTAGAAGGTGCCCGGGACGTTTTTGGTCAGGGCCAGCAGGTACAGCGCCACCACGTCTTCGATGTGCACGTTGGACCAGATGTTCTGACCGGTGCCGACGTGACGCACTACGCCGCTTTTACGTGCCTGTTTCAGCAGACGCGGCAACTGCACGCTGTCGCGATTGACGCCCAGGCTGTGGCCGTAGATCAGGGTGTTGCAGATGACGGCCGAGTTCACACCGTCCTTCGCTGCCGCGAGGATCAGGTTGTCGATGGCCACCCGTGCGGCCTTGTCGACGGTCGGCTCCGGCAGGTTGTCTTCGAAGTAGATGACGTCGCTGGATTTGCCGCCCGAGGCGTCGCCGACGATGCTCGAACCGCTGGTGTGCAGGAACACTTTGTTCGAGCCGCGCAGGGCATCGAGCAAGGCTTCGACCGCGCCGCGATGGTCGCTGCTGGCGGCGTTGATCACGGCGTCGGCGGCGCGGGCCTGTTCGGCCAGCAATGCGTTGTCGTCGAGGGTGCCGATTACCGGGGTGATGCCCAGTGCTTTCAGCTCATTGGCCTGTTCGGCGCTGCGTACCAGACCGGTGACGGTGTGGCCGGCCTGGACCAGACCGGTGGCGATGGAGCCGCCGATAAAACCGGCAGCGCCGGTGACGAATACGTTCATGGAGAAACTCCCTGCGTGAGTAAGTGATGCAACGAGTATCGACCGCCGAGCTCGGTGGAAAAACCCGCCCACAACCAAATCACTGTTGCGCAGGGATCACGAATCAGCCTTTGAAATCGGCGCTGGCGTAAGCCGCCAGTTTGCTCTGGATGAAGTCGAGGAAGCACTGGATGCGCAGCGCCAGCTGCGAGTTGCGGTAGTACACCGCGTTGATCGGCTGGCGATAACCGCTGTTGAATTCCGCCAGCAACACCTTCAGCCGCCCGGCACGTATGTCGTCGATGGTCATGAAGTGCGAGAGGCAGGCAATGCCCTGGCCTTCCAGCGCCAGATGGCGAACCGTCTCGCCGCTGGAGGCGCTGATTGCCGGAGTGATCGGCCAGCGGTCACCGTGCACGTAACGCAGCGGCCACTGGTTGAGGCCTTCGTTCTGGGTGAAGCCGAGCAAGGTGTGTTCGCTGAGATCGGCCACTTGCAGCGGCGCGCCGTGTTTTTCCAGATAGGCGGGACTGGCGACGATCAGCAGCGGACTGCAACCCAGCGAACGAGCATGCAACGTCGAATCGGCGAGGGTGCCGATGCGGATGGCGACGTCGGTGCTTTGTTCCAGCAGGTCAATGATCAGGTCATTGCTGTTGAGTTCGAGCTGGATGTCCGGGTACAGCCGACGGAACTCGTCGATGTACGGCACGATGGCGTGGAGCATGAACGGCGATGCGGCGTTGATGCGCAACCGTCCTGATGGCGTCTGCTGACGGGAAGAGAGGCGCTCTTCGAGTTGATCCATCTGGTCGAGGATCAGCTTGGCCTGTTCGAAGAAATACTTGCCCTCCTCGGTCAGGTCCATGCGCCGGGTGGTGCGGTTGATCAGCGTGGTGTCGAGCTTGGCTTCCAGCCGCGACAGCGTGCGGCTGACCGCCGACGGCGTCTGTCCGACCTGCTCGGCGGCGGCGGAGATCGAACCGCATTCGATCACGCAGACGAAAATCTGCAACTCATCGGATCTGGCTTTCACGGGTGTCCTCGAATCGAAAGGCCTGCAGCGCAAGCTCAGGCCTTCGATAGTAGCCGAGCGTCAGGCCTTGAGGCCAAACACCTCGGTCAGATGCTGCTCGTAGCGCGCCACATCCGCTTCGATGTTCGGGCGTTTCATCACGTCCACACAGAGGAATGTCGGCAGGCCGGTCATGCCGAGAAACTCGTTGGCCTTGTGGAACGGGAAGTACACGGCGTCCACGCCTTTGGCTTCAAAGAAGTCGGTCGGATCATCGAACGCCTGCTGCGGTGCGTTCCAGGTCAGCGACAGCATGTATTGCTTGCCCTGGATCAGACCGCCGCTGCCGTACTTCTGCGACGAATCGGAACGGGTGCGGCCATCGCTGGCGTAGAGGCTGCCGTGGCCTTCGGTGAATACTTCGTCGATGTACTTTTTCACGGTCCACGGCGCGCCCATCCACCAGCCCGGCATCTGATAAATGATCACGTCGGCCCAGAGGAATTTGGCGACTTCTTCGGCGATGTCGTAACCCTCGTCAATGAAGGTGGTCTTGACGTCGACACCGCCACGATCCAGCACGCTCAGCGCCGCTTCATGCAGGGTGGTGTTGTAGCGACCGTCGGAGTGGGCGAATTTTTTACCGCCATTGAGCAACAGCACTTTTTTCATGGGAGAGCCTCGATCGGATTCCGATGCGCAGCGCAGAGCGCTGGATGGAGAAGGGGAAAAATTCAATGGCGGCAGATTAGCGATCCGCCTCGCGCGGAATAAGCACCGGTTGCGCAAAATTCATTTGAGTAAAACGCACGAATCGAATGCCGATTGTTGCCGTAGGATTGACCGCCATCTAAATCTGAATGGAGTTTTTTGCGATGAGCGAACGCCAGGGTTTCATCCTGCACGCCAAGACCCGCCCGGAAAAAGCCGAGGCCTTCGAAGCATTTTTCCGCGCCTATGTCGAACCGAGCCGCGCCGAACCCGGCTGCATCGAGTACCACATGCTGCGCGACAAGGAAGACCCGAGCCTGTTCATTTTCTACGAGATCTGGGAAAGCCAGGCGCATCTGGACGTGCACTCGAACCTGCCGCACATGCAGCAATTCCTGGCCCAGCGCATGGAGTATCTGGAGCGGGATTTCGATATCCGCCCGATTGAAATGCTCAGCGATTCGTCCGCTAGCCGCTGATCAGCAGATGGGCGCCGAGCGCGCCCAGACCAATGAAGAACACCCGCTTGAACAGCACGGCGCTGATGCGCTGACGCAGCCATTGGCCGAGCAACATCCCGAGCACCGCCGGGATCAGCGCCAGTAGCGAGGCGCTCAACTCCGCGCCACCGAGCGACCCGCGCCAGAGCAATCCACCGGCCAGTGCCAGGGTCGACACGCTGAAGGACAGGCCCAGCGCCTGCACCAGCTCATCGCGGCTCAAGCCCAGGGCCTGCATGTACGGAACGGCGGGAATCACGAACACACCGGTGGCCGAAGTAATGACGCCGGTGATCACGCCACACAGCGGACCGAGCCACGGTTCATGGCGGCGACTGACACTCAGCGTCGGCAGGAACAATCCGCTCAGCGCATAGAGCAACAGCGCCGCGCCGAGCCCGCGCACGACCCAATGCCCGCCCGCCATGCCGATCCACAAAGTGCCCATGGCCGTGCCGAGAAAGATCGCCAGCAGCATCGGCCACAAGCGTTTCACCAATCCCCGCAAGTGCCCGCCGAACGCCAGTTGCCAGACGTTGGTGAGGGTCGCTGGAATGATCAGCAACGCCGCAGCCTGCGACGGTGCCATAGCCAGACCGAGCAAACCCATGGCAACGGTGGGCAGGCCGAGACCGATCACGCCTTTGATCAGACCGGCGACGACGAAGGTCGAAATCACCAGCAATGAAAGGGCCAGACCGAGGTTTTGATAGAAATCTGCGAGTGCGTTCATCGCCACACTTTGCGCCTGCGCGGGTGAACTGAAAATCTGTCATACACTGAGGCAGCCTCTACCTGTACAAGAGGCTTGTAAATTCTTCGCGGCCACTGGCCTCTTCGCGGGCAAGCCCGCTCCCACAGTGTTTGTGTTGTACGCAGAACTTGTGTTCGACATCGGACCTGTGGGAGCGGGCTTGCCCGCGAAGGCGTCAGGACTGACACCACTGATATTGAGGCTGTCCCATGCACTTCGACCTCACCGACCTGCGCCTGTACCTGCACATCATCGACAGCGGCAACATCACCGCCGGCGCCGCTCGCAGTCATCTGTCGCTGGCGGCGGCCAGTGCGAGGATCCGGGCGATGGAAGCTTCGTTGGGCACCGAGTTTCTTGAGCGCGGGCGCCGTGGCGTTACGCCTACACCGGCCGGCAAAGCCCTGGCGCAACATGCGCGGGTGTTGCTGCAACAGGCCGAACGCCTGCAACAGGATCTGGCCGAATACGCGCGCGGCGTCAAAGGCCAGGTGCGTCTGCTGTGCAACACCACGGCGCTCAGCGAATACCTGCCGGAGGTGCTGGCGGATTTCCTGCGCGAGCACCCAAACCTCGACATTGATCTGCAGGAATTGCCCAGTGCCCGCATCACCCATGCCTTGCGTCAGGGCGCGGCGGATCTGGGCATTGTGTCCGACGCGATCGACACCACCGACTTGCAGACCCGAGCCTTTCGCGATGATCCGCTGATGCTGATTCTGCCGCTGGAACACCCACTGTCTGACGCGACCGAAGTCAGCTTCAGCGACGCCCTGCGCCACGACTTTGTCGGGCTGCACGTCGACAGTGCTCTGGCGGTGTACCTGGAAGAACAGGCACTGCACAGCGGCTCGCGGATGCAGATCCGTATCCGCGCCGATGGTTTCGACGGGGTGATGCGCATGGTGGCCCGCGGTGCCGGTCTGGGCATCGTGCCGCTGGCGGCGGTTCAGCGTGCCGCGCCGCAAGCCTTCAAGACCCTGCCGATGAATGAAGGCTGGGCCAGGCGCAAACTGTTGCTGTGCGCCCGCGACTTCGCCGCCCTCCCCACCTATGCCCGCGCCCTGCTCGACACCTTGACTCTGCCCTGAGGGGCAGACTTTACCCTTGGGGTTTCTTCCTCAGGGGCATTCATGATGGGCAAGCGGATTTTGTTGATTCTCGGCCATCCATCCAGCAAAAGTTTTTGCGCGGCACTGGCCGGACGCTACGCACAGTCAGCTCGCGCGGCAGGGCACGAAGTACGGGAAATCGCCCTCGGCCAGCTCGATTTCGATCCGATCCTGCGCAAAGGTTACCGTCAGGTTCAGACCCTTGAACCGGATCTGCTCCAGGCCCAGGCCGACCTGCTGTGGGCCGAACACCTGACGCTGGTGTACCCGATCTGGTGGGGCGGGATTCCGGCGCTGCTCAAAGGTTTTTTCGACCGGGTCCTGCTCCCCGGCTTCGCTTTCAAGTACCGCCAGGGCAAAGCGTTCCCCGACAAACTCCTGCATGGTCGCAGCGCCCACCTGCTGGTCACTATGGACACCCCGCCCTGGTATTACCGCTGGATCTATCGCATGCCCGGCCTGCACGAGGTGCGCAAAAACACGTTGGCGTTCTGCGGTATCGAACCACGCCGGACACTGACCTTCGGGCCGGTGCTCGGCGCCAGCGACCATCAGCGCGAAACCTGGCTGAAGCAGGCCGGATCGATTGCCCGCCATTGAGTTTTCCGCTATTGCTGCTCGGGCCCGCTGACGGAGAAAAGGGATTTGCACATGTACATCGGCCAGGCCGCACAGCGTTCGGGAACCACGATCAAGACCATCCGCCATTACGAGTCGATCGGCCTGCTGCCCGAGGCCCCGCGCCAGGGCAAATACCGGGTCTACGACCCGCAGACGGTCGAACTGCTGAGCTTTATCAAATGCGCGCAGGCGCTGGGTTTTCGCCTCAGGGAATTGCAGGCGATCTTCGCCGGCCAACCGGAATTGTCACCCTACGAAAAAGCCCGCCGCGCGATTGCCGACAAGCAAAAGGAAATCGCGGCGCAGCTGCTGAAACTCACCCGACAGCAAGAGGAATTGAGCACGCTGGAGGCCAGCCTTGAACAGGCGCAACAGCAATGCCTGTCGAGCGTATCGACCGCAAAATAAGCACAAGGAATAGCTTGCAAGGTACGTATACATACGTACTATATCGCCAGAGCGAACGTGTTGCCCGATACCCGTTTTCGCACAACGACAACGGACAAGGAAGAACGGATCGGCTCCATTAAACCTACATGGAATGAGGTGACGCGATGGTTGATTCAACGGAGTTTCGTAATGCAATGGCGATGCTGGGGAGTGCCGTCACCATCGTCACGACCGATGGCCCTGCGGGGCGTTTCGGCTTTACCGCGTCGGCGGTGTGCAGCGTGACGGATTCACCGCCCACGCTGCTGGTGTGCGTCAATCGCTCGTCGTCCAACCACGAGCATTTCAAGACCAATGGCGTGCTGTGCGTGAACGTCCTGACCGGTGATCACCAGTCGACATCAGGGGCGTTCGCCAATCGGCAGTTGAGCATGCAGGAGCGTTTTTCCAGCGTGAACTGCCAGACCCTCAAGACCGGTTCGCCGGTGATCGAAGAGGCGCTGGTCAGCCTCGATTGCCGGGTCAGCAAGGTCGACGAGGTCGGCACCCACAGCATCTTCTACTGTGAAATCCTCGAGCTGCAGCAACACAGCGAGGCCACGGAAGGCCTGGTCTATTTCAACCGCAGTTACTACCGTCTGAACGACGAACTGCGCTTGGCACCCGAGCAGTGATCCAGACACCCGCCGGCCTCGGCTGACGCCGGCCGGCGGGTCATGACAGGGATGTAACCATGCTATTCAATGAAGACAACTTCGCGGATATCGACCTGAACCTGATCATCATTTTCCTGGTGTTGTTCCGCGAACGCAGCGTGTCACGCACGGCCGAGCGCCTGCACGTCAAACAACCCGCCATCAGCGGATCGCTGGCACGACTGCGCAAGCGGTTCGATGATCCTCTGTTCCTACGGTCATCCAGAACCATGCGCCCGACCTCGAAAGCCGAGCAACTGGCGCAAGCGCTGACGCCGGCCATCAAGCAGATCGAAGCGGTGATCCGGCTCTGAAAAACCGGCGAAAAAAACCTGCGGGCGTGAACGCCCGCAGGTTTTTTTCATCAGGCCGACTTGAGCGCCTGAGCGTATTCAACCCGTGCCCAGAAGGCAGGCAAAAAGCACTCGCTGACCAGCAGCGCCGAACCATTGCGGGTGAAACGCGAACGCCGGGCCAGCAGACGTTTGGCCTGTGGCGCGAAGCGATAGGACAGCGCCGCCAGCGGTGCGCCGGGGGACAGCAAGGCGCACTGGAAAGGCTCGCGCAGGGTCTGCTCCGACGTGTAGAGAATCTCCGCCAGCGGTCGACGGCCATAGCCGTTCAGATCCGCCCAGTCGCCATTCAGTGCCGGCACGCTGGTCAGGCTGCGCGCGGTGACGCAGGCTTCGCCATCGAGTTTCATCACCACTTCACGCACCCAGCCGATAGTGGCCGGCGGCACGTTCAGCGCTTGCGCTTCTTCAGGATTGAGCGGGCCATGGGACTGCTCGACGACTTCGATTGAATAATCGCCCATGGCTTTCAGACGTGGGGTCAGTGCCCCGGGCAAAAACAGCCAGTGATGCTCGGAGCCGGTCAATTCCGACAGCGGTCGCGATGACCAGTAATGACTTGTATCCATACCCGCTCACACCTTCCTGGTGATGGTGAATTGTTGGTTGCCGTGGAAGGCCAACCCTTCACCGGCGGTGTCTGTCACTCGGCTCCGTTTTCTTCGGTCACTTCGTGTTTGCTGATGACGCTGATGGTCTGTTCATCGGTCTTGACCGCCGCCAGCAGCGAGTCGAGCAATCCCGGAAAACGCACGTCCATGTCTTCACGACGCAGGGACAGCAGGTTTTCCCGACCGTAAGGGCGCTGCCAAATCAGACCGCTGTCGCGCAGAACCCGCCAGTGGTGGGTCATGGTCGACTTCGATGCGCCCTTGAGGATCCGGCCGCATGGATGTTCCTGGCCATCGGACAACACTTTCAACACGGTCAGGCGTAGCGGGCTTCCCAATGCGTTCAGCACATTTTCCAGAAGGATCTGATCCTGATTGGGATGATTCGGGACGTTCATAGGTAGCTACCCTTGATGATATAGGCGGGAAAAATCCGGCTTGTATTCGTCTATACGAGAACAGTAAGACTATACACAAGATGCTTTTTCCCCGCGACAGCCGCCCCGAGGGCGGCGTCCCGCAAAACAACTACAAATCGCTGCTCTGCGCTGTCTCCAGCGCGGGTGTCTGGAACCCGCCGCCCAGCGCCGCCATCAACGAAACCGAACTGTCGATGTGCTTGCTGTTGAGGAAGGCCAGGCGCATTTCGTCCTGGATCAATTGCTGCTCGATATTCAGCGCATCGAGGAACGTGTCCTCCCCGGCCTTGTAGCGCGACTGCGACAGATCGTAAGAAGACTGGGCAATCGAACAGGCATCGCGCTGCACGACGATTTGCTGCTCGAACGAACGCAACTGCGTCACCGAAATTGCCACCTCGTGCAGGGCCGAATTCAACACCCGGTTGTACTGCGCAATCGAACTGTCGAGTTCGGCATTGCCGGCCTTCAGATCCGAGCGCAGACGACCCGCATCGAAGATCGGCAGCGACACCGTTGGCGCCACATTCCAGAACTTGCTGACCCCGGCGAACAACGCATCACCGGTCAGCGCATGGGAACCCGCCGCTGCCACCAGATTGATGTTCGGGTAGAACGTGGTCTTCACTGCCTCGACGTTCTTGGTCTCGGCCTCCACGCGCCAACGCGCAGCGACGATGTCCGGACGACGGCCCAATAGTTGAGCCGGCAACTGCGCCGGCAATGCCACCACGCTCGCTTGCAGATTCGATGGCCGCTCAAGCGTGTGCGCACGATCAACGCCCTTGCCGATCAGCGCCGACAATTGAAGACGAGCGATTTCGATGTCTTCGTTGGCGCCGATCAGGGTCGATTCCGAACGCGCCTTGAGGCTCTGCACCTGCTTGAGTTGCGACAGGTTGTCGAGGCCCGAGCCATAGCGTGAATCCGTCAGATCCACCAGTTTGCTCAGGCGTTCGAGATCCCGTTGATTGAGCTCCGAGACCTGCCAGGCATACGCCAACTGGTTGTAAGCCTTGACCACGTTTGTCGCCAGAATCAGCCGCGACGATTGCAGATCGACTTCCGCCGCTCGTGCGCTGTTGAGCGCCGATTCCCACGCGGCACGCTGGCCGCCCCAAAGATCGAAGGTGTAGCTGAAATTCACCGCCAGATTGCGTGCGGTGAAGTACTTGTGGCCCTCGCCGCTGTAGTCCTCGAAGCGTGACAGCCGACCGCGAGTGACACCCGCCGACGCGTCCATTTCGGGATAGCGCTCGGCGTCGCGCAGGTCGAGAAATGCATTGGCCTTCGCGACCCGGGCAGCGACTTCCTGCAAGTCCGGGTTGCTGGCATACGCCTCCTCGATCAATGCTCCAAGACGTGGATCGCCCAGCGATGTCCACCAGTCCGCACGCGGCCATTGCGCCGGCGGCAGCTTGTCTTTCAGGCTGTCGGACGGCGCATCGCCGACCGCCAGCAATTTGCCCTGATGATCGATCCCGGCGTAGTTCACACAACCCGCCGCCAACAGGATGGACGCCGCCAGCGGCGCCAGCATCAAACGTGTAATCGAATGCATGTCACGTCCTCACAGGATGGGTTGCGGCACACCGGCCGGTTCGGCTTCGGGTGCGTGGCTCGGTTGCTTGATCGAACTGAGCAGCGTGTACACCGACGGCAGAATGAACAGGGTGAACAAGGTGCCGATCAGCATCCCCACCACAATCACCAGGCCCAGGCCGAAGCGGCTGTTGGCGCCGGCACCGCTGGCGAACAACAGGGGCGCGAGGCCGACCACCATCGCCGCAGTGGTCATCAGGATCGGCCGCAGACGCACCTGCGCGGCGTGCTGGATCGCTTGCACGCGGTCCATGCCTTGCTGGCGCTGCAACTCGTTGGCGAACGCGACCATCAGGATCCCGTGCTTACTGATCAGACCGATCAGCGTGATCAGGCCGATCTGGGTGTAGATGTTCATTGAGGTCATGCCCAGCGCCAGCGGTACAAGGGCTCCGCAGATCGACAGCGGCACGCTGATCAGGATGATGAACGGGTCGCGGAAGCTCTCGTATTGCACGCTCAGCACCAGGTAGATGATCACTAGGGCCAGGCCGAAGGTGAACGCCAGGCTGTTGCCTTCCTGCACGTATTGGCGGGCGTCGGACTGCCAGTCGAAACTGAAGCCGGCCGGGAAGCCTTCCGATTGCTTCTGCAGGAAGCCCACTGCATCACCCAACGTCACGCCCGGCGCCGGAATGGCCTGGAACGTGGCGGAGTTCTGCTGGTTGAACTGGGTCAGGCGATTCGGCTCGACCTTGACGCTGAGGGTGGCCAGTGTCGACAGCGGGACCGGATTGCCTTTCTGGTCCTTCACGTAATACAGCTTCAGGGTTTCCGGGGTCAGGCGATCCGCCGACACCGATTGCGGAATCACGTCATAGGAACGGCCGTGGAACGAGAACCGGTTGACGTACTTCTCGCCGATCAGGCTGTTGAGCGTCTCGCCGATGTCCTGCATGCGGATGCCCAGGGCGTTGGCCTTGGCCCGGTCGACCTGGATTTCCACCACCGGGTTGTTGAAGTCCAGATCACTGTCGACCACCGCGAACAGACCACTGGCTTGCGCCGCCTGCTTGAGCTGATCCATCACGTTGTACAGCGCCAGATATTCCTGATCGCTACGGATCACCATCTGCACCGGCAGGCCACCGGTGGAGCCCGGCAGCGGCGGCATCTGGAACACGAAAATGCTCGTGCCTTCGATCTGGTTCACCCGCGCCTGCAAGTCAGGCTGGATGGTGTTGGCGTCGCGACCGCGCTTTTCCCAGTCCACCAGGTTGATCCCGCCGACGCTGTTGGACAGACCGTCGGAACCGTTCGCCACCCAGTTGCTGTAACCCTCGGGGATTTCGTTGAAGGTCTTGTACAGCTCGTGGGCGTAGGCTTCGAGGTAATTCAGGTTGGCGTGCTGCGGTGCCTTGATCGCGGTCAGCAGAATGTTCTGGTCTTCCAGCGGCGCCAGTTCGGTCTGCGCCGAGCGATAGAGGAACGGCAGGCTGAAGAAGATCACCAGCGCCACGCTCAGGCTGATCCAGCGACGCGCCAGCGAACCACCGAGCAGCGCGCCATAACGACGGGACAGATACTGGAAGAAACGATCCGCCTTGACGGCCATGAAGCCTTCGCTGGTTTTCGCGTCCAGCAGGCGGGTACTCATGATCGGCGACAGGGTCAGGGCGACGATGCCGGAAATCACCACGGCGCCCGCCAGGGTCAGTGCGAACTCCTTGAACAGCGTGCCGGTGAGGCCGCCCATCAAACCGATCGGCGCGTACACCGCCGCCAGGGTGAAGGTCATCGCTACGACTGGCCCGGCCACTTCACGGGCGCCGATCAGCGCAGCGTCGAACGGCGTCTTGCCCTCTTCGATGTGACGGTGAACGTTTTCCACCACGACGATGGCGTCGTCCACCACCAGCCCGATGGCGAGCACCATGGCGAGCAGGGTCAGCAGGTTGAGGCTGAAGCCGAACATCTGCATCAGCATCGCCGCGCCGAGCATCGACAGCGGAATGGTCACCAGCGGAATCAGCACGGTGCGGAACGTACCCAGGCACAGGTAAATCACCAGCACCACGATCACCAGCGCTTCGAGCAGGGTGTAGCTCACCTCGTCGATCGACGACTGAATGAAGTGCGCCACTTCGAACGGGATCTGCACGGTCACGCCCGGCGGCAGGGTTTCCTGAATCTGCGGCAGCAATTCGCGCACGCGTTTTACGATGACCAGCGGGTTGCCGGTCGGTGCGGCGTCCAGACCGAGGAACAGCGCCGGCACGTCACTCATCGCGCCGCTGGTATCGGTGGAGGCTGCGTTCAGTTCCACAGTGCCGACGTCACGCACACGGATGATGTGGCCGTTGTCGTTGCGCAGCACCATGTCGCGGAAATCTTCGACGCTGTTCAGGTCAGTGTTGACCCGCAGGTTGCTGACCACGTACAGGCCTTTGACCTGCCCTGGTGCTGCCTGGAAGTTGTTGCCCTCGATGGCCGCCGAAACGTCCTGCCCGGTCATGCCGTAACCGGCCAGACGCTGCGGGTCGAGCCACAGGCGCATGGACAGTTTCTGCTCGCCCATGATGTTGATCTTGGCCACGCCTTCGATGCCGGCGAACATCGGTTCGACGACGCGGGAGATGTAATCCGACATCTCCGGAATGGTCAGGTTGGAGCTGGCGAACGCGACGTAGGCCACGCTGGTGAAGCCGCCGGAAGTGCGTTCCACCACCGGGTCGTACGCGTCCTTCGGCAAGCGGTATTTGATCTGGTTGACCTTGGCCATGACCTCGGTCAGCGCCGCGATCGAGTCACTGTTCAGTGCCATGCGGATCGTCACCTGGCTGCGACCCTGGGTCGAAGTCGACGACAGATAGTCGATGCCCTCGACCGAGGCCACGGCCTGGCTGATCGGTTGGGTGACGAAGCCTTGCATCAGTTCCGAAGAAGCGCCGGGATACTGGGTCGTGACCGTGATGGTCGATGTTTCCAGCATCGGGTACTGGCGGATCGGCAAGTTCATCAGCGCGCGTACCCCGAACAGCAGGATCAGCGTGCTGACCACCACGGCCAGCACCGGGCGGCGAAGAAAGAGGTCGGTGAAATTCATTTTTCCAGCCCACTGAGTTTAAGAGCAATCGTGTCCGGGACACCTTCCACCGCCACGCCGTCGTGGAGCTTGAGCTGGCCGGACGTCACCACTTGCACGCCTTCGGTCAGGCCCTTGTCGACCACCGCCCAGCCATCGCGGCGCTCGCCGACCTTGATGCTTTCGCGCTTGACCTTCTGCACCCCGGCCTCGTCGGTGTAGACCGAGAACACGCTCTCGCCGTAGGCGTTGTAGGTGATCGCGGTTTCCGGAATCAGCAGCTCGGCGGTCTGCGGCAGGGTCACCGAGACCCGTGCATACATGCCGGGACGCAGGCGTTTTTGCGTGTCGGTGATGACCGCTTGAACGTTGATGGTGTGAGACTGGTTGATCTGCGGATCGACCGCGACGATCTTGCCGGCGAAGGTCACATCACCCCAGGCATCGACCTTGGCCTGCACGGTCTGGCCCAGTTGCACTTGCGAGCCATCGCGCTCGGCGAGGGTGAAGTTGACGCGCAGCACGCCCGGATCGGTCAGGGTTGCCACCGCGCTGCCGGCCTGCAGGTATTGGCCCAGGTGCGCCTGGCGAATGCCGAGGGTGCCGGCGAACGGCGCACGAATGTGCCGTTGGGCGATCTGCGCCTGCATGCGCTCCATGTCGCCTTTGGCCGCGTCGTATTGAGCGCGGGCACTGTCGAAGGCGCGACGGCTTTCGGCGCCGGTCTTGGCCAGTTCCTGGACCCGGGCGAACTGGGCCTTGGCCGATTCGTACTCGCCTTTCAGGCGCACCAGTTCGCCTTGCTCCGGCGCGTCGTTGAGCTTGAGCAGCACCTGCCCTGCCTTCACTTCATCGCCGGACTCGAAATCGATGTCCACCACTTTGCCGCTGACTTCAGCCGACACCAGCACCTGACGCTGGGCTTCGAGTTTGCCGATGGCTTCGAGGTAGTAGGTGTACGGTTGTTTCTTGACTACGGCCAGACCGACCCGGGTGCTGGGGATCCGTTGCTCGGCCGCCGCCGGTGGCGGCGACCAGAAACGCCAGCCCAGTGCAGCGGATAGCACCACCACAAGAATAATAAAGATCAGCGACTTGATAATGTTTCGAGCAAGCATGTGGCACTCCCTTGACTCTTTGCTGCGAGCACAAAAGTTTGAGTTTTAAGAAAATAAAGGTGCAACTTAAGGCGGGCGCGTTATCGATCCCTGTGAACTTTCACTTGTAAACGCGCCCGCTTTATTTATCCGCTGTTACGCCGCGGCCAGTACGTTGGTTTTATCCAGGTAATACTTGCCGATACCGTGCAAGTTCAAAGGCGACAGGGTGAAGTGCTTCGAACCGGTGTGGATATCGCGGAAGCAACGCTCCAGGAAGTGCGACTTGTAGACGGCTTTGGAACCGGCCATCGAGTAGATCTGGTTGACCGCATTGACCGAGTTTTCGGTCAGCACCGAGGCTGCCAGACCGACGCGGGCGCTGACCGGTTCGCCGATGGTTTCACCGCGGTTGATCACCTGGTGGATCGCATCTTCCAGCAGCAGTTGTGCGGTGTGCACCGAGGAGATGGCGCGACCGGTCTTCTCGAAGATCACCCCTTCCAGACCCGGATCGGTGTTCACGGCGCGGTCGTTGCGGAAATGGTCGACCGCAGCGCGGGCCACGCCCAGCACGGTGGACATCGCCGCCAGGGTGCCGAACTCGTAGTAACCGGTGGCGTAGGCCCGGGAGCTGCGCGCTTCGGGGGATTGTTTGAGAGTTTCGACATCCAGCGAGAAGGACTTGTGGACGATCACGCTGGAGCACTGGAAGTGATGGCTGCCGGTGCCGCGCATGCCCAGGGTGTCCCAGGTCGGCAGGATGGTGCACTGGCTGGCGGGCACGAAGAACATCCGCACTTCCGGAGTGGTGTTGTTTTCAGTGCCTTTGACGGTGGCGGTGCAGACCAGCCAGTCGGCGTGGGCCGAGCCACTGGCGAACGCCCATTTGCCGCTCAGCAGGTACTCGTCGCCCATCGGCAGCGCTTCGCCGCCGGAGTGGATGGCGCCGATCACGAAACCGTCGCAGTGGTTGTAGATCGCTTCGGAAGTGGCTTCCGGCAGGTAATCCGACAGGCGCCCCATCGCCACTTGCACCGCCAGCTGCCAGGACAGCGAGGCGTCAAACCGGGCGAATTCCAGCAGCAGGGCGGAGGTGGTCTGGATATCGACCTGGGACCCGCCGAACGCCTTGGACACCGAGGTGCGGCCAAAACCCTCCTTGAAGAATCGGGACATCACATCCTTGTGCGTCGCATTGGTCTGCTCGCTGTAATCGCGGTGCTGAATAATCAGCGGATTGAGTGCACGCACCTTCTCGAGCCATTCATTGGATTCGGAGGGAAGGCTGTTCCATTGCATTAGATTTTTCATAACGGCTCCTAGCTATTATTTATTTACGATCAGCAGACGAAAAAACAGACAGAACTTTTTATTGTTGTTAAACCCCGATAAAAATGTACGTCTACAGTCGTACATTTGACAAGCACTATTATCAGACTTCTTTCATTTCCCAATAAAAGAGCAATCACTGTCCGACAATTACGCAAGGCGCAAGAGGCCAACGTAACTTGCGAACAAGTTACGTTGCTTGAATCTTTTTGCTTACTTCACGCCGGCGCGCCGGTCACTGACTTTCGACAGTGAGGCCCAGTCCTGATCGGCCTGACCATGGGCCATGCCGTCCAGCAGGTTGTCCTTCAACACGCTGGCAAACGGCAGCGGCACCTGGGCCGCTTCACCGGCCTCCAGCGCCAGGCGAACATCCTTGAGGCCCAGCGATAATTTGAAACCGGCCGGCTCGAATGTTTCATTGACCATCAGCTTGCCGTATCCCTGATAGACCGGCACGGCGAACAGGGTCGAGGTGATCATTTCGATGAACGCCTCGCGACTGATGCCGTAACCGCCGGCCAGGGTCGAGGCTTCGGCCATGGATTCGATCGCCGAGGCAATCATCAGGTTAGCCGACAGTTTGGCGGCGCAGGCCACTTCAGCCGTGTTACCGAACGTCCAGGTCTTGCGCCCCAGCACATCGAACAGCGGCTGCACCCGGGCCAGTGCTTCGGCGGGCCCGGAGGAGAGAATGTTCAGATTGCCGGCAGCCGCCACATCGACCCGCCCCAGCACCGGTGCCGACACGTAACCGACGCCACGTGCTTCATGCACGGCCGCCAGCTCCCTGGCCAGCGCCACGGATACCGTGGACATATTGACGTGAACGCTGCCGGCCCGCAGACCGTCCAGCGCCTTGGCATCGAAGAACACCGAGCGGATCGCCGTGCCATCGCCGAGCATCGAAATCAGCACCTCGGCCTGCGCCGCCAGTGCCGGTGTCGCGACAGCTTCGGCGCCGGCCGCGGCCAATGCTTCCAGCGGTGCCGACGAACGATTCCACACGCGGACCCGATGCCCGGCTTTCAGCAGGTTCAGCACCATCGGTGCGCCCATCGTGCCCAGACCGATAAATCCCAGTTCCATGTCGCGTTCCTCTCTCGATGAGGTCTTCAAGTCCGTTTGTGCAATGACCCATGTTTGCGATTGTACGTGTACAGGCGTACATTTCAAGTGCCGCGATGATTCATTCTTCGCGGCAAGGGTTTCAAACACACCTTTACCCAAGGCAAGGAGGCTTTATGCAATTCGGGATCTACACCGTTGGCGACGTCACGCAAGACCCTACCAACGCCCGTACCCCCAGCGAATCCGAGCGCATCCAGGCCACCCTGCAAATTGCGCAGAAGGCCGAAGACATCGGACTGGACGTGTTCGCCACCGGCGAGCACCACAATCCCCCGTTCATCACCTCCTCTCCCACCACGCTGCTGGCCTACATCGCAGCCAAGACCCAACGCATCATTCTCTCGACGTCCACCACCCTGATCAGCACTAACGATCCGGTGCGTCTGGCCGAAGAATATTCGCTGCTGCAAAACCTCTGCGGCGGCCGTATGGACCTGATGCTCGGCCGGGGCAACACCGCGCCGGTCTACCCCTGGTTCGGCAAGAGCATCGCCGACGGTCTGCCACTGGCGATGGAAAACTACCGCCTGCTGCACCGGCTCTGGCGCGAAGAAGACCTCAACTGGAGCGGACGCTTTCGCACCCCGCTGAAAAACTTCACCTCGATCCCGCGGCCCCTCGATGACCTGCCGCCCTTCGTCTGGCACGGCTCGATCCGCACCCCGGAAATCGCCGAACAGGCGGCGTATTACGGCGACGGTTTTTTTGCCAGCCACATCCTCTGGCCCCGTGAGCACTTCATGGCGCTGGTCGAGTTCTACCGCGCGCGGTTTGCCCATTACGGTCACGGCACGCCGGAGCAGGCGATCGTCGGTCTCGGCGGGCATATTTTCATGCGTCGCAACTCGCAGGATGCGCGCCGTGAATTCCGTCCCTACTTCGACAACGCCCCGGTGTACGGCCACGGTCCATCCCTGGAAGAATTCATGGAAATGACCCCGCTGGCCGTCGGCAGCCCTCAGGAAATCATCGACAAGACCCTGACCTTCCGCGAGTACTTCGGCGACTATCAGCGCCAGCTGTTCCTGTTCGACCATGGCGGCATTCCGCTGAAAACCGTGCTGGAACAACTCGACATGTTCGGCAAGGAAGTGTTGCCGGTGCTGCGTGAAGAAACCCGCAAACGCCGCTCCCCGCTGGCGGCCGAAGCGCCGACTCACGCCAATCGCCTGGCCCGTTTGCAAACCCCGTCGGCCGAACCGCACTCGACGGTCAAAGCTGCCCAACTCGACAGCGTGACCGGCCACTGACCCTGTGGGAGCGAGCAGGCTCGCTCCCACACTTGATCAGGCAGCGCCTTTCAACGGGCGCTGCGCATCCATCGCAACCACCACGTCATCGTTGATCAGTCGCGCCAGATACTGACCGTAACCGGTCTTGCTCATGCTGCCCGCGTGCACCAGCAATTGCGCGTCGTCGATCCAGCCCTTGTTGTAGGCGATCTCTTCGAGGCAGGCGATTTTCAGGCCCTGGCGTTTCTCGATGGCCTGCACGAAATTGCCGGCCTCAATCAACGCATCGTGGGTTCCGGTATCCAGCCAGGCCATCCCACGACCCATCACCGATACGTTCAATTTCCCGCGTTGCAGATAGACGTTGTTGACATCGGTAATCTCCAGTTCACCTCGCGGCGATGGCTTGATGTCGGCGGCAATCTTCAGCACTTCGTTGTCGTAGAAATACAGGCCTGTGACGGCATAGTTGGACTTCGGATCGCTCGGTTTTTCGCAGATGCTCAAGGCCTTGCCGGCAGCATCGAATTCCACCACGCCAAAGCGCTCGGGATCGGCCACGTAGTAGCCGAACACTGTCGCGCCTTCATCACGCGCCGCCGCTTGCAGCAGGGTTTCACCGAAACCGGCGCCGTAGAAAATATTGTCGCCGAGCACCAGGCACACGTTGTCTTCACCGACGAATTCGCGACCGATGATGAACGCCTGCGCGAGGCCGTCCGGGCTCGGTTGTACCGCGTAGCTCAGGCTCAGGCCCAACTGGCTGCCGTCGCCGAGCATGCGCTGGAAGCCCGGCAGATCTTCCGGCGTGGAGATGATCAGGATCTCGCGGATTTCCGCCAGCATCAGCACCGACAGCGGGTAGTAGATCATCGGTTTGTCATACACCGGCAGCGACTGTTTCGAGACGCCCAGGGTGATCGGGTGCAGACGCGAACCGGCGCCGCCTGCCAGCAGAATTCCTTTGTACTTGGCCATGCTTTTTTCCTTTCAAGCAGTGAGATTTGAATGACTGAATGGTCAGGCCACGAGGGCTTCGTCGCGTTGCTCGCCGAGGCGCTCCAGCGCGTAGGCACCGGACATCACCCGCACCCACCAGGCGCGGTTGTCCAGATACCAGTCGACGGTTTTCTTCATGCCGCTTTCGAAGGTTTCCTGCGGCGTCCAGCCCAGCGTCGCGTGGATTTTTCCGGCATCGACCGCGTAGCGTTTGTCGTGGCCCGGACGATCCTTGACGAAGGTGATCAGGTCGCGGAAGTGCGCAACACCCGCCGGTTTCTCCGCACCGCGCGCTTCGAGCAGGTCGCACAGGGTGTGCACCACTTCCAGGTTGGTCTTCTCGTTGTGGCCGCCGATGTTGTAGGTCTGCCCGACCTCACCGCGCGTGACCACCGCATACAAGGCGCGGGCGTGATCCTCGACGAACAGCCAGTCGCGAATCTGCGCACCATCGCCGTACACCGGCAACGGCTTGCCTTGCAGCGCATTGAGAATGACGTGTGGAATCAGTTTTTCCGGGAAGTGATACGGCCCGTAATTGTTTGAGCAATTGCTCATCACCACCGGCAGGCCGAAGGTGCGATGCCAGGCGCGGACCAGATGATCGGAACCGGCCTTGGTCGCCGAGTACGGCGAACTTGGCGCATACGGCGTACGCTCGGTGAACGCCGGATCTTCGGGCTCCAGGTCGCCATACACTTCATCGGTGGAAATGTGATGGAAACGGAACGCCGCCTGACGCTTAGCGTCCAGTCGGTTCCAGTAACCACGCGCCGCTTCGAGCATCGTGTAGGTGCCGACGATATTGGTTTCGATGAAGGCTTGCGGGCCATCGATCGAGCGGTCCACGTGGGACTCGGCAGCCAGGTGCATCACCGCATCCGGTTGCAGCCGTGCGAACAATTCGTCCAGCGCTGGCTTGTCGCAGATGTCGACCTGACAGAACCGATAACGCGGCGAATCGGACACGTCGGCCAGCGATTCAAGGTTGCCGGCGTAGGTCAGTTTGTCGACGTTGATCACTTCACATTCGGTCTCTTCAATCAGAAACCGCACCACGGCCGAGCCAATGAAGCCCGCGCCCCCTGTCACTAAAATTTTCATCAGCGCCTCCCCTGGCAAAATGATGACTTAACGTCCTTCGATGCTGTGTGCGGGTCAGTTCAACAACGCCACCCAATATTGCGATAGCCCTTGTTCGAGAATCAGCAGCGTCTGGATGCAGACGAAGCTTTCGTCGGTGGTTGCCGAGGTTGCGTTGAGCGGGCCGAATCCACCGTCCTGCTTCTGATGGGAAGCGATCCAGTCTTTCGATTCCTGCAAATACGTCGGCTGCGCGTCGAGCAGGTACATCGCCGCGATGGCCATGTAAGTGCCCACCAGGCTGATCGCTTTGCCCGGCCGGTAATGGAACGAGCCGTTGGCCAGTTGCAGGCTCTGCAGCCAGGCGACGGTCTGTTCGGCATCGACGATGCGTCGGTTGAGAATGAACAGCGTCGACACCACGCGGTACACCGAAAACGCGTCCGGCGGATACCCGGGCTTATTGGCGAAACCGCCGTCGGCCGAGCGGCAGCGCAAGGCGAACGCCATCACGCCCTGCTCGTCCGGCGCCTTGGCTTCAAGCGCATGTAGCGACAGCACCGCCAGATTGGTGTGCCAGATGTCCGAGCCGAAACCCGGTACATCACCGAACCCGCCGTCCGGGTTCTGACACGCTTGCAGGTAAAGCACGCAACCGCCGATATCGTTCGGCAAGGCGCCCAGCACTCGCAGCGACAACACCGCGCAGTAGGTGGCGAACACATCGCTCAGATGCCCCGGCTGCTCGGCGAATCCACCGTCGGTGTTTTGCGAGGCCCGGATGCAATCGATCAGGCTGGCCTTGTTTTCGATTTGCAGACCCAGCGCGTGCAAGTCCGAGATCACGTGCAGTCCGGAAAACACCTGCCAAGTCTTGTCAGCACGGAAACCCAATGGCGCGGTTTCGGCTGTCAGCCCGTAAGGCGTTTCGTTCGATGCCCGGGCCTTGGCCAGCCACGCCAGATAACGCTGCAGATCAACATTAATGGTCGGCACGCCATTCGGATGAATGCGCTGCACATCACCACCGCCATCGATCACTTGCAGCTCACGGTTTACCAACGCCGCATCGTCATGATGAGTGACGGCAGCGGCCGGCTCGATGGACTGCAACGCGTGGGCCGCGGCGAGTTGGGTTTTCAGGCTTTTCAGGTGCAACGGCAGGTACGTCAGGTTGCCGATGCTGAAGATCCCCGGCTGACGCGGCGGTGCCCAGAATTGCCGAATGAACGGCACGGTCGGGTCATCCGGGGTCGACCAGAAATAGCCCTTGCCCATGAACAGACCGCCATTGCGGGCGTCGTGAAACTCCAGCAACGCTGCCGTCACCGAAGCCCGATCCGCTTCGCTCGCGCCGGACGGCAAGGCCTGAATCGCCTGCAACAGCAACGCCACGTCGTAGGCGGTCTTGATCGGAAATGGCGACTCGTGATTTCTGTACGAGGTGTGCCAGTCGCAACGCACTTTGCCGTTGATCCCGACCCGATCCCAATACCCGCCGTACGCCGGATCGCGGAACAGCGCCAGGGTTTGCAGCAGGAACGAGCGGGCCAGGTTCGACAACGCATTGTCGTCGCGTGCATCAGCCAGTTGCGCCAGCACCAGGCTGACTTGAGCCCGCACACCGCAACGGGTCAGCGCCACATCGACACAGGATTGGCTGTCGCTGCCGGCCACCCGGCCGATCAGGTTTTCTGCATGAATCTGCAAGTGCCCGACCAACCCGAGACCCAACGGCTGATTGTCGATACGCGCGAGCAACGCCGTGGCGCTGATGTCGAGATCGATCGAAGTCGCGAGCTCCAGCGGAGTCGACCAGTCGCTGCTGTACAGGCCGGCGACCGTGGACCGAGCGTAGATCGCTTCGACCTTTTCCAGCAGGCCGTGGATCGCGGCATTGTTCGCCGCGTCCTGCGGCACCCGGCGCTGATAGGCAATCAATGCCGCCAGCGCGTCCAGTTGCAGCGCCAGCGTGCGGCAGCGTCCGGAGCCGTGCGGCGTCCAGTAGCGGTCGGCCAGTTCGTGGAAACCGCCATTCGACGCATCATGCAAACGCATCAGCCCGTCATGGGCAAAACGCAGTTCGACATCGTCGCCGTGCTCGGCCTGATAGAGCGTCGCGGCGACCTGATCCTGCAACTGCTTGTCGCTGGAAATCGCAACCTCGCCACTGGCATCGGTCACGGCGAAAAAGCCGCCGTGGTCGATGTCCTTGAGGCCTTGATCAAATAGAAACTGCGGATGCAGTGACATGGTGAATCCCTCTTCCTTGAGGTTAAGCGGCTTTGCTTTCGGTCAGCGACACAACGCTGCCCTGGCACAACTCGATGATGCGCGTCGCGGCGCGGGCGGCACCTTCGCCATCCGGCGCGGACACTTGCTGATGCGGCGCGTAGTAGGTCGAAGCATCGGTGTCCTTTTCCAGTTCGCCCTGGATCAGCTCGACGATCGCATCGCGGTCGTGGCCCAGATGCGTCGGGAAACCCAGCAGCTCCAGACGGCGCAGCGCCTCGAGTTCGTGGTACTCGGACTTGGACGGCAGCACGAACAGCGTCGGAATCTGCAGTGCGGCGATTTCCGTCACGGTGATCCAGCCCGGCGCCGAAATCAGCAGGCTGGCTTCGCGCAGCAGGCCCATCCAGTCCGGGTAGTACGGCACGCAGACGACGCCGTCCTGAGCCTGGATATCCTGACGGCCCAGCAACACCAGTTTCAGTTCCGGATTGCGCTCGCGCAGGATCTTGAAGCTGTCCAGATAGGCGGCGAGCAGCGCGTCCTTGTTCTGGGCAAACATCGTGGTGCCGCTGATCGAAGCCACAATGAACGGCGAGTCGCCGAGGTTCAGTTGCTCGCGCACGTTCAAACCGGTCTGCACATTGATGTCGCGGATCATCGGACCAACGAAATGCGCCTTGCCGCTGACCAGTGCTTCGGCCACCGGCGTGCCCTGATCGAGGGACGCCACGTACGGTTTGTCGGTCAGCACCAGTTGGCTCTGATTGATCATCCAGTTGAACTGGCTGTGCAGCGCGGTGCGGGCCCGGGCCATTTCCAGCGCATTGACTTCGAAACCGCCGTCGGCCAGATCATGGTCTTCGAGCTGGCACAGGGTGAAGTCGTAGCGCTCGGTGACGAACACCAGCGGCGTGCCGCTGAAAATCGCGGCCAGGCAGGCGGCCATGTTGTAGTCCGACACCAGGGCAGTCGGCTTGTACTCGGCGATCAGCGCCAGGTAAGACAGAATCCGCTCGCCGGACAAGAAGGTATTGGCGATATAACCGCCAATGTAATTATTCCAGTCGAGCTCTTTCGACAAGTTGCTCTTTTTCGAGTAATCGACCAAACGACCGGCAATATCCACAACTTCTACGCCAGACTTTTCGAACATCGGCGTGAAGGTCGGCTGCAAGGAAGCCAGTGCCACGGTCAATGGCATGTCCGGACGCTGTTTCTTGATCGCCTGAGCGATGGACAGCGCGCGCATGTTGTGACCGGAACCGGTTGGATTGGGGGCAAATAAAATCATTCTTGAATCTCCATTAGTTGAACAACGCCATGAACCACAGTGTTTTCCAATACATCCCTTATAACCACCGAGTACGGCTTGATAACGGCACCGTCACCAATATTCAGTGGACCTACCAAGATGGCGCCCTCGCCAATAACGCAACGACTTCCAATGCGCACCGGTGCCTCCTCCCAAGGCAGTGAGCGGAAAGAATGATCATGGGTGGAGGCAACGATCGTGACCCCCTCGGACAACTCGCTGAAAGCACCGACGGATACGCCGCCGGCCGCCTCGATAACCACACCGGCAGCCAGTCGCACGCCGGTGCCCAATTCGATGCCACCCAGTTGCGACATGCCGCCCTGACGGTTGCTGCGCCCGATCAGAATGCAGTCCCGGGCGATTTCCACCGACGCTCCGCCGCGCAGTTCGGCATCGATCAGGGCGTCGTCGCTGATGTCCCAGGTCAAGGTGTCGGGGTTCAGCGACTTGAGCCGCGCGACCGACTGCGTGGACCGATCGAGCATCGACGGCAATCCCTGACGCGCCCGCTCCCGGACTTTGGCCAACACTGGTTCGGGGCTCGGCCGGCCGTCCTCGACCACGCTGCGCCGGGCAATGACCCGCGCCGGACGACCGACGACGATTGCGTCCGGCGGCACATCCGCTGTCACCAACGCGCCAGCCGCCACCACGGCCCCGGCACCGATGGAAACACCGGCAGCCACGGTGGCCTTGGCGCCCAGCCAGACATTTTCGGCAATCCGAACCGGCGACTGCGCCGTCCCCAGGCACTGGGCACCGGTGGCGAACATGCTGGATTTACCGATGGACGCGTGCTGCAAATCGCACCTGAAGCCGATGAAGCAGTCATCGCTTATCTGCACATTTGTCAGGCGACTGCCGGCACGCACCCAGACGTGCCGACTAAGTTCACTCGCACTATCAACAATCGTCGAAACTTCAATTACGTTTATGTCGTCCACAATAAAGCCTCATTCCATTGATGCCGGGCACATAAAAATTCGATAGACGTGCGTATCCCGCAGATATAAATCCGCCAGTGCACAAATAATAATTAACTGTTTATTTAAGGCTTCTACTCAAAGCACGCGAGACATTGCGTCCGCGCCGCTTATTAACTGTCCGGTTCATTCAACTGTCATTATTCATTAACAACAGGTAGAAGTTCACACTTGAGCCAAAAGCCAAGTCAGTTTCAAGATGAGAAAAAGCCGATTCAAGTCTGTCCGTGACTCAGATGGAGCTCCGTTTTGAGGAATAGTTCTTTAGTACGAATGTTATAGTACAGACGATTTTGTTTTGCAATAGGTGTCAGAATGGTTATCTCGTTTTAGTCTAAAAATTGATTGAACTTTTATGGTGCACGCTTGTGCCAAAACCTTCTTATATGCACAGTGCTGGTGCAAATTAGGGAGGAGTGCAGATTTGCCCCAGCGCTTACAGGCATCTGGAGGTCGACCCCAGACACTTCGACAGCACCCGCGAAGGCTACGGTGACGGCTCTAACTCCCTCTGGCCTGGAGCCGTCATGCCCGCACCTATCACCGTTTTGCGCGACACCCATCCCCTGCCCGTACTCGACGCCTGCAAATGGGAAAAGCTCGAGGGCGACCCGCACACCGTCAACCTCAACGCCTACACCAGCGAAGACGGCAGCAAGATCATGGGCACCTGGATCTGCACACCGGGCAAGTGGCGGGTGGACTACGTGAAGTGGGAGTACTGCCATTTCCAGGAAGGCTACTGCGTGATTACCCCGGACGGCATGGAGCCGATTCACCTGCGCGCCGGCGACATCTTCGTGGTCGAGCCAGGCATGAAGGGCACCTGGGAAGTGGTCGAGACCGTACGCAAATATTTCGTGTTCGCCTGATACAAAAAAAGCCGGGAAACCACCCGACGTGATTTCCCGGCAACACCTACTGCATCTGAATTGCAGACCTGTGACGAGCACAGGCCTGACGACGATTACTGCGGCTTGCGATAGCTGTTGATGATCGCCGAGAAGTCCTTGCCACCTTCCCCGCGCTGACTCATCGCCTGATACAACTGCTGCGCCACCGCGCCCAGCACCACCGGCTGATGGGCCTGACGTGCCGCTTCGGTGGCCAGCCCCAGATCCTTGAGCATCAGCTCGGCGCCGAAGCCGCCGGTGTAACCACGCGAAGCTGGCGCCGTTTCGACGATGCCCGGCCACGGGTTGTACATTTCCGAACTCCAGCAACGCCCGGTCGAGCTGTTGATGATCCCGGCGAGCACCGTGGTGTCGATGCCCAGCGCATCGCCCAGCGCCATCGCCTCGCTGACGCCGACCATCGAAATGGCGAGCAACAGGTTGTTGCAGATCTTGGCGATCTGCCCGGTGCCGACCTCACCGCAATGCACGATGTTGCGGCCCATCTGCGCCAGCACCGGTTGCAGGGTGGCGAACAGTTCCGGAGTAGCACCGACCATGAAGGTCAGCGTCCCGGCCGTGGCGCCACCAGTACCACCGGACACCGGTGCATCGGCCATGGCCACGCCTTGTTTGGCGGCCGCCGCCGCCACATCGCGCGCAGTCTGCGGATCGATGGTGCTGCAATCCACTGCCGGCACACCTTTACCGATCCCGGCGAGAACACCGTCTTCACCGAGCCAGACGCTGCGCACATGCACCGCCGCCGGCAACATGGTGATCACCAGTTCTGCATCTTCAGCAGCTTCGCGAGCCGAAGCGCGGATGGTGCCGCCCAGCTGCTCGAGTTCCGCCAGCACGGTTTTGTTCAGGTCCACCAGATTCAGCGAATGCCCGGCCTTGATCAGGTTGCGCGCCATCGGCGCGCCCATGTTGCCCAGACCGATAAATGCGATTTTCATGGCCATTCCTCAGCGCAGGTTGATGGTGGTGTTCACGCCGTCGTTGACGCTGTCGTCATCGAACCAGCGCGCCGTGACCGTTTTGGTCTGGGTGTAGAACTGCACCACTTGCTTGCCATACGGGCCGAGGTCGCCGAGTTTCGAACCGCGCGAACCGGTGAAGCTGAAGAACGGGACCGGCACCGGAATCGGGATGTTGATGCCGACCTGGCCGACGTCGATTTCAGTCTGGAATTTACGCGCCGCCGCACCGCTCTGGGTGAACAGGCCTGTGCCGTTGCCGAACGGGTTGGCGTTGACCAGCGCGATGGCCTGATCGAGGGTGTCGACTTCCAGCACCACCAGCACGGGGCCGAAGATTTCCTGGGTGTAGATCTGCATGTCGGTGGTTACCCCGGAAAACAGGGTCGGGCCGACGAAGTTGCCTTTCTCGTAGCCCGGCACGCTGATGTCGCGACCGTCCAGCTCGAGTTTGGCGCCTTCCTTGATGCCGCTTTCGATCAGATCGAGAATCCGCGTCTTGGCCTTTTTCGAAATGACCGGACCGACATCGGTGCCCGGCTCGTTGCCGGCGTTGACCTTGAGTTTCTGCGCCAGCGCTTTCAGATCCGGCAGCCATTGTTTGGCCGCACCCACCAGCACCACCACCGAGGTGGCCATGCAACGCTGACCGGCCGCACCGAAACCGGCGCCGACCAAGGCATTGAGCGCTTGCTCGCGATTGGCATCCGGCAGCACCACCGCGTGGTTCTTCGCGCCCATCATCGATTGCACGCGCTTGCCATGCTTACCGGCCAGGTCATACACGTGAGTGCCGACGGCGGTCGAACCGACAAACGAAACGGCCTTGATGTCCTTGTGGGTGCACAGGCCATCGACCACGTCCTTGCCACCATGGACGACGTTCAGAACACCGGCCGGAATGCCCGCTTCAATCGCCAGTTCCACCAGCAGCATGGTCGACAGCGGATCCTGTTCGGATGGCTTGAGGACGAAGGTGTTGCCGCAGGCGATGGCCATCGGGAACATCCACAGCGGAATCATTGCCGGGAAGTTGAACGGGGTGATGCCGGCGCAAACGCCGATCGGCTGGCGCAGGGTGTAGGTGTCGACGCCGCCGGCCACGTTCTCGGCGAACTCGCCCATTTGCAGGCTGCCGATGGAACAGGCGTGCTCGACCACTTCCAGGCCACGGAAAATATCACCTTCAGCGTCAGCGATGGTCTTGCCCTGCTCGGCGCTCAGCACCACGGCGATGCGTTTGGAATGCTCGCGGATCAGCGCTTGCAGCTTGAGCATGATGCGCATGCGCGCGCCGATCGGGGTCAGCTTCCAGGTCTGGAAGGCGCGCTGTGCGGCGCTGACGGCGGCGTCAACTTCAGCGGCGGTGGCGAACGGGACTTTAGCCAGCACTTGCTGGGTCGCCGGGTTGACGATGTCGTGCCATTCGGTGGTCTGCGACTCGACCCACTCGCCGTCGATCAGCAGCTTGACCTTCTGGACCGTGGTTTCGTTGGGCGTAAGCGATGCGTTCATGCTGGTCTCCAGAAATTGTTTTTATCTTGGGAGCCAAGGCGAAAGGTTCGCCTTGAGATGAGGCGTGTGTCGCGAATTGGTTGTCGGACTGTTTTTGGAGTATAGATGTGCAAACTTCTAATAAGAACGCACATATAAGCCCGTCCATCATGCAAAAAAACATCACCTCTCTAGGCTCGCTGAACTGGGACGACCTCAAGTTTTTCCTCGAAGTCGCCCGTACCCGCAAGGCCAGCACGGCGGCCAAACGCCTGGCGGTGGACTACACCACCGTGTCGCGACGGATCAGCTCGCTGGAAGCGGCGCTCGGCACTTTGCTGTTCGAAAAGTCGCGCACCAGCGGTTTTGTGCTGACTGCCGAAGGCCAGCGCCTGCTGAGTTATGCCGAGTCGATCGAAAGCACGCTGCACATGGCCTGCGAGCAGGTGTCCGGCTCCGGCGTCGCGCTGTCGGGGCATGTGCGGATGGGTTGCACCGAAGGTTTCGGCAGCTTCTTCATCACCCCGCAACTGAGCCACTTCGTCGACGCCTACCCGGCGATCTCGGTGGACATCCTGCCGTTGCCGCACTTCATCAGCCTGTCCAAACGCGAAGCCGACATCGTCATCGCCCTCGAACGCCCGGAACACGGACCGTACGTGTGCTGCAAACTCTGCGACTACCGCTTGCAGCTCTACGCGACCCAGGAATACCTCGACAAACACCCACCGATCCGCCGCCCCGCCGATTTGGGCAAGCATCAATTCATCAGTTATGTGGATGACCTGGCGTTCAGCTCGGAGCTGCTGTATCTGGCAAACGTGGTGCCCGGCGCCAGCGCGAACTTGCGCAGCACCAGCGTGATCGCGCAATTCGTGGCGGCGCAGCAGGGGCGCTCGCTGGCGATTCTGCCGTGCTTCCTTGCGGCCCAGGATCCGCGCCTGTTGCCAGTGTTGCCGGAGGAAATCGACATCACCCGGCAGTTCTGGATGTACTGCCGGGAGGATCTGCGCAAGCTCAAGAGGATTACCCTGTTGTGGGATTACATCCGCGAAGTGACCGAGCGCAATCAGGCGCTGTTGATGGGGCAGACCCGCGAAATGCAGTTCGCCGACTAGTCGGCGCTGACCACGATCGACACCCGGCGGTTTTCGGTGCGGCCGGCGGCAGTGTCGTTGGAGGCGACCGGTTCGCGACTGCCGAGGCCTTGCAGCTGAATGTTCTCTTCTTTCATGCCAACCGACGTCAGCACTTTGCCGACGCTTTTCGCGCGACGCAGAGACAGCTGCTGGTTGTAGGTTTCCTTGCCCGAAGCGTCGGTATGGCCATCGACCCGCACGCGCTCGATGCCGACACCCAGCAACGCTTTGCCGATGCGCTCGACGATTTCGGTACTTTGCTTGTTCAGGCTTTCGACATCGCTGCCAAACAGCACTTTGCCCGACAGGCCGAACTCCCAGCCGTCATCGGTCAACTCGAAGCCTTGCTGCTTGAGGACCGCGACTTGGGCAGGCGTCAGACCCTTTTGTGGAGCGGTCTGGCAACCGGTCAGGGCCAGCATGGCCGTCAGCAACAGGGTGGAAAACAGTCGAAAGGAAAGTGAGAACACGGGCATCAGCTCCTGGTTTGAACGGAATCGACCGGGTGCTCCGACCCGGCCGTGAATTGGGCGCCGCGCGACAAACGCTTGGCTTGGTACATCGCGGCATCCGCCGCATCGAGCAAGGTGCCGGGCGTGGCGCCATGATCGGGGTAAACGGCGATGCCGATACTGAGCGAAGTCACGACACTGCTGTCGCCTGGCAGCGCAATCGGGATGTCCATGCTGGCGAGGATCTTGTCGGCAATGCGCTCGGCGTCTTCGGTCTTGTGCAGGGGCGTCAGCAGAACGGCAAATTCATCACCGCCCAGACGCGCCACCAGATCTTCCTCACGCAACTGCGCTCGCACCCGATCCGCTACCGCCACCAGCACCGCGTCGCCGGCGGCATGACCGAAGCTGTCGTTGATATCCTTGAATCGGTCGCTGTCGAGAAACAGCACCGCCACGCGCTCGTTCAGTTTGTGGGCGCTGCGCAGTGCACGGATCAGGCGGCCTTCGAAAAAGGCCCGGTTCGGCAATCCGGTGAGGCTGTCGTGGCTGGCCTGGTGAGCGAGGGTTTCGTTCTCGCTTTGCAGGTGGGTTTGCCAGTCTTCGAGTTCATCGAGCAAGGCATTGAAGTCATTGCCCAGGTTGTCGAGCTCGGCAATCTTTGCCCGGGGTACGCGTCGATCGAGTGCCCGCTCGCTACGGGCGGCATGCGCTACTGAAGCCAGGCTGTGCAACGGACCGATGATCCTGCGCAACTGACGCTGCGCCAGGTACAGCGCGACCCAGGCGCTGATCGCCGTGCAGAGAATGATGCCCGCCAGACCGCTCAACAGGAAGCGCATCAGGCTGCCGCCGTGGCCGATCAGCAAAATGCGGCCGATCTCCCGATCCTGATGCAGGATCGGCAGGCTGATGGGTTTTTCCAGAATGACCCTCGCGACCTGCATCTCCAGTTCGGAAAACAGGCCGTTCTCCGGACGCTGCCAGCGCGCGATCAACTGGCCTTGAGTGTCCAGCACCTGGGCATCCGCCACTTCTTCGGTCGAGGCGATCAACGCCAGGGCTTCGGTCGCGGCGGCCTTGTCGTTGAACACCACGGCGGCTTCCACGGTGTAACTGATCGAGCGGGCGATCAAGTGCAGGTTGTGATCGGCATAGACACGCAGCGCCAGCACCCCAAGCAGCGTCAACGACACACTGGCCATTGCCACGGCGACCAGCGCCACAATCAGGTTGCCACGGCCGATGACCGAGCCGAGGGTCGGGCGCCCTGTGGATTTATCGCGTCTCATGGCACCGCCGGTTTGCGGCGCGACAACTGCAGCACGCTGGGATGAATGCGCACGCCGCTGCGGGCGACGGAGTCGAGATTGACCTCGAACGACACTTGCTCATCGCCGACCCGCAGACAAAACAGGCTGCCGACCGTGCATTGATCGCCGCCTTCACTGATGCTCAGCACCGGATGACCAATCAGGGATGCGAACAGCCGGCTGCGTTCGTCGATCGTAAGCTTGCCAATGTAGACCGCGTCGCACTCGCTGACGATGGCCGGATTATCGGCCAACAGTCGACGCACGATGACCGGACGCCCCGTGGCCTGGGTCGTGCCCTTGACCAGGTCGTCGGTGTATTCGGTCGGGCCGACGATGCACAGGCGCAACTGTGCTGGCTCTACCGGCCAGCGCGCGTAACTGAGGATACCGAGGACAACCTGGGTGACGGATTTGGCCCGCTGTTCGGCCATGCCCGCCGGGGGTTGAGTCTGGGCAGCGGCCACACCCGAGAGCAAACAGAGCACACCGGCAAGCAACGCCCGCTTGCAGCCAACTACGCGCTCTGTCGCCCAGACAGCCACCTTCATGCAGGGATTCTCTTGGATCGTTACGAAATGATGCCGCAACGATAGCACAGCGTTGGAACGCCAGCGATACAGCGGCCTCTGACCGGTCGGTCAATTATCGGCGGCAATTGAAAGCTCCTTCATCCTTTATGCGGCGTCCCGTCTTCCAGTTCCAGCATCAGTCCACTCAAGCGCTTCACCTTGCGCTGCACCGCTTCTTCAAACACGCCGCTCCGAGGCTCGATCAAGGTGAACCAGTCCTTGGCCCGGGTAATTCCGGTGTAGATCAGTTCCTTGGTCAACACGGGATTCAGGGCGTCCGGCAGGATCAACGCGGTATGGGCAAACTCCGAGCCCTGCGACTTGTGCACAGTCATCGCATAGACGGTCTCTACATCGTTGAGCCGGCTAGGCAGCACGAAACGCACCCCGCCGCGCCCGTCGTTACGCGGGAACGCCACTCGCAACACGGACTTACCGGCATCCGGCCCATCGCGCTCGGGCAGTTTCAGGGCGATACCGATGTCACCGTTCATCAGCCCCAGACCGTAGTCGTTTCGGGTCATCAGCACCGGGCGGCCTTCGTACCATTGCTGGTCGCTTTCGATCAGCCGCGCCTTGAGCAACGCATCAGTGATGCGCTGGTTCAGCCCCTCGACACCCCATGGCCCTTTGCGCACTGCGCACAACAACTGGAAGGTATCGAAGGCCCGCAGGACGTCACTCGCCCAGTCGGTCCAGCCCGGGCTCTCGAGCGGCGTTCCGCTCGCCGGACGTCGATCGCGCAAGACGCTCAGATAGTGTCGATATCCGTGAGGGCCTACGCCGTGCCCATCGAGCACCAGGTGCTCAAGGTTCCGGTCGTGTTCGTTCTGAAGCGGCAACGAAAACACATCACCATGGGTTCTGGCGTCCAGTAACTGGCGAGCCTCGACCGGGAGTTGCTGATTCACCCGTCGCGCCAGTTGACCGATGCCGCTGCCCTCGCCGAAACGCCGCGAGTGTCGCAGCATCACCACTTGCTGGGCCAACGGATGCGAGCCGTCAGTGCCTTCGTGCAAGCCGCTGTCCTGCAGGGATTCACCGCTTACACTCTCGAGCCACTGGCGGGTCTGCGGACTGTACCAACCGGCCTCGGCATCGCGGCACAAATCCCCCAGCACCGCGCCCGCCTCCACCGAGGCCAGTTGATCCTTGTCGCCCAGCAACACCAACCGGGCATGAGGCGGCAAGGCATCAAGCAGGTTGGCCATCATTTCCAGGTCGATCATGGATGCTTCATCGACCACCAGAACGTCCAGGGGCAGACGGTTACCGGCATGGTGGCGAAAGTGCCGCGTGCCGGGACGGCTGCCAAGCAGGCGGTGCACCGTGGTCACCTCGGTCGGAATTTTTTCCCGGACGCTATCAGCGACCTTCAGCGATTGCACTTGCTGACTGATGGACTCGGTCAACCGCGCCGCCGCTTTACCGGTAGGCGCCGCGAGGCGGATGCGCAATGGCTGGTGCGCCTCGACCGCAGGTGCCTGGAGCAACGCCAGCAGACGGACCACCGTCGTCGTCTTGCCGGTGCCCGGGCCACCCGTGATGATGCTGAAGGCACTTCGGGTGGCCAAGGCGCAGGCGAGTTTCTGCCAGTCGATGACATCCGCACGCTGGGCCGGATCGAACAGCTCGTCCAGCCGCCGTGCAAGATCGGGTGGTGTCGCTTCCTGCTCCGCGAGACGCTGATGCAATGCGCTGTCGATACGCCGCTCGTAGGCCCAATAGCGCCGCAAGTACAGGCGTTTGCCGGACAACACCAGCGGGCGCTCCTGCGCCGGCGCACCTTCGTCGGCAGCCAGTGCCACCAGCGAACTGCCGGCCAACACCTTGCACCAGTGCGCTCCGTCGAGGGTTTCGAGCAGTTGCGAAGGCAGCAGCAACACGCCGGGTTGCACATCCCCCTCCGGCGGCAGGGAAAGTGCAAAATCCGGCGCCTTGAGGGTTTCGAACAGATCCAGGCAGACATGACCATGGCCGAGCTGGTGACTGGTCAATGCGGCGGCGAGCAACACCAGCGGATCGACATCGGGTGCCAATTCATGAAGAAAAGCCACGAATGCCTTGTCCAGCGCCCGCAACCAGCCACGCTCGACCCATTGGGTCAGCAGCAGCAACAGGTCATCGGCACGGGCCAGGGGCGTCAGTTGCGCAAGGCTGTCGGCGGTCAGCGGCGTTGGCAGCAGGTCTGCGAATGTCCGGCTCATAGCAGTACTCCCTGTTCCCACGCGGGCTCGGCCTTGGGTTGCGGTTTGCCCTGGAACATGAAGTCCAGACGTTCGATCAGCTCCCTTGGTGGTCGCGCGAAGTAAACGCCACCGCCAGGGGCCCGTGTTCCGCGCAGGAACAGATACAACGCGCCGCCGATATGCCGGTCGTAGTCGTAATCCGCGAGCCGCGCCTTGAGCTGACGATGCAGTGCCAACAGGTACAGCACGTATTGCAGGTCATAACGGTTGTCGAGGATCGACTGCTCCATGGCCCGCTCGGTGTATGCAGCGTCATCGACGCCCAGCCAGTTGGATTTGTAATCGGCCACGTAGTAACGACCCTCGTGCTCGAACGTCAGGTCGATAAAGCCTTTGAACATGCCATTGAGCTGCACCGCTTCGGCGCCGACCCGGGCCACACCGTTGTGAGTGAATTGACGCACCTGTTCGTCGAGCTTGAGCACGTCGACTTTGTGGCTGGCGAACCAGAATTCCATCTCGACCCGATACTGCTTCAGTTGCTCAAGCACCACCGGCGGTTGGTCGAGCCCTGCGGGCAACGGCAGTTTGAGCAAGTGTTGCAACCAGTCGCCGAGGGTGGTGATCCAGCCTTCCCAGCCCCGCCGATTGCAACGTCGGGCAATCGCATCGTCCAGCGACTCGCGGGTGACCGCGAACCCTTCCTCCCCTGCCCACTCCAGCAAACCGTGAAGAAACGTTCCCGGATTCGGTCCGCGAGGGAAGCGGTGAATATCGGCCCCGCCGGCGATGATCTCGCGCGGAGCTTCAGGATCGAGGCGTTCGTCGTCGAACAGTTTTTGCGCTTGCGGACTGTCTGGAGCTTCGTCATTGCCGACGCTCAGCACGTCACTGATGCGCAAGGCGCTGTATGACGCGATCCACCAGTTTTCGCTGGCCCTGCGGCTCGGCAAAAGGGTGGCACGTAGCGTGGCTTCGTTACGCGGAGGCTGGTACTCCTCGCTTGTGGCCTCCGGCATTTCAACAACGCTCAGCGCCGAACAATCCTGTTGCAGATCGTCCAGCCAGCGAGCCAATCCGCTGGACTCGTTCAACGTTGCGCCGCCGCCTAACAGATAGCCCAGCGCAGAAAGATGCAGCACCGAACTGCTGTGGTTACCGCGCTTGAGATCCGTCACCCCGAGCCAACACGCGTGTTGCGCGCGGGTCAGCGCGACATAGAGCAAACGCAGATCCTCCGCCAGGCGCTCATTGTCCGCCAGGGCGATCAGTTCAGCGTCGGGCTTCAGACTGATGCGGGCCTTGCCGGACTCATCGTGGTAATGCAGCGGCAATCGACTGCCATCCACGGGTTTGGCCGAGCAGATGAACGGCAGGAACACCAAAGGGTATTCAAGCCCCTTGGACTTGTGAATGGTCACGACCTTGACCAGTTGTTCGTCGCTTTCAAGACGCAGGATCTGCTCTTCACCTGCCTGCCCGGACAGCGCCAGATGCTCGGCCAGATGACGGATCAGTGCCTGCTCGCCATCGAGTTCCGACGCGGCCTGTTGCAACAACTCCGACAGGTGCAACAGGTTGGTCAGCACCCGCTCGCCATCACTGCGGGCAATGAGCATCTGCGGCAGTTGAAAGTCGTGCAGCAGGCGCCGCAACATCGGCAGCACCCCTTGCTTGCGCCAGAGCTCACGATAACCACGGAACTGCATGACCCGGGTTTCCCAGACCAGTTCGTCCTGATTCAGGCGCTCCAGTTCAGCCAGTGGCAGATTCAGTGTGATGCACGCCAGCGCCGCTTTCAGGGAGCGTTCGACATCCGGCTCGGCGCACGCCTTGAGCCACGACAACAGGTCATGGGCTTCCTGTGCGGCAAAGACCGAGTCCTTGTCCGACAGATAAACGCTGCGGACTCCGCGCGTTGCGAGCTCACCGCGTACCGCCTGCGCCTCTTTACCGTCGCGCACCAGGATCGCAATGTCCGCTGGCCGCAGCCCACGCCAATCCTTGCCCTCTTGCGCAAACCCGGCGCGACCAGTCTGTCCGCCATTGAGCAGGGTCGTGATCTCACTGGCGCAGGCCGCCGCCAACTGCTGACGATAAACCGTCCCGGACAGTGGCTTGTCGGTGGATAAATGCCAGATGCTCAGCGCTGGCACATCAAGCCCGGATACCTGCAAATGTTCTTTACGCCCCTGAGCCTCTACAGGCTGGAATGGCACCGGGTTATCGCCGTTTTTCTCTCGGAACAGAAATGCTCCGCGCCCTTGCTCACGGGACTCGGCACGTTCGAAAACATGGTTGACCGCACTGACCATCCCGTGACTGGAACGGAAGTTCGTGCCCAGGGTATGCAGGCGTCCGGTTGTAGCCTGGCGGGCTCGCAGATAGGTGTAGATGTCCGCGCCACGGAAGGCATAGATCGCCTGCTTGGGGTCGCCAATCAGGAACAGCCCGGTCTCGGGATTATTCTCTTCAATGCGATAGATGCTTTCGAAGATCCGGTACTGCACCGGATCGGTGTCCTGGAACTCATCGATCAGGGCGACCGGGAACTGCTCGCGGATTAGCGTGGCGAGACGTTCCCCACCATCGGATTGCAGGGCAGCATCCAGACGCAACAGCATGTCGTCGAAACCCATTTCGGCCCGACGGCGCTTCTCGTCTTCAAAGCGAGCACCAACCCATTTGGCAGCATGCTGCAGCACGGCCGCATCGGGCGTCGGCAAATTGTCGAGGCTCGACTTGAGCACAGGCATGGCATCCAGGCCCGGGTGACTCGGCGGCTCGCCCTTCCAGGCTTCAGCCATGCCCTCCGGCGTGAGCCTGGCGAACCCGGTGCCGATATCCAGTTGCTCGAGCGACTCGTCCTCGGCCCAGGCCTTGAGCTTTTCGAACCAGGGTTCGAAATAGCGGGCCTGCATCTTGCGCCCGTCCACGGTTTTGTTGGCGACGCCCTGATGGCAGATGGCGAGTAACTCATCAGCCCACTGCCGCCATGGCCCCTTCAACTCCACCAATGCCGCACGGCGTTCCTGCAGGCAGTCTTCGATCAGCTCGGATGGCGTCTTTTCTGAATCCCCTTCGCGCTCGGTGCCAAACAGCCCACGCACACGCGGCAACAGGGCCGCCGGCCCTCCCCAGTGGCTGCGAACCCAGTTCAAGGCATCGCCCTGCATCGGATAGCAGAACAGCCGCCAATAATCGCGCAGCACTTCGCCGAGCAGGTCGCTGTGATCGGTTTCCAGGGTCTGGGTAAACAGACTACCGCTGTCGAACGCATGCTCGCGCAGCATTCGCTGACACCAGCTGTGGATCGTCGAGACCGCAGCTTCATCCATCCATTGCGCTGCGATATCCAGTCGGTTCGCGCAACCGGGCCATTGTTGCGGATCGAACTGTGCACGCAGCTCATCGATCAGCGCATCAGGGGGAGGCGTCTCGTCACGAAAGAAACGGGCGGCCTCGGCCAGACGCGTGCGTATGCGCTCGCGCAGCTCTTTGGTGGCCGCGTCGGTGAAAGTCACCACGAGAATCTGCGGGGGCAACAGCTCTCGAGCGAAACCACTCGCCTCGCCTCCGTGGCCGAGGATCAACCGCAGATACAACGCCGAAATGGTAAACGTCTTGCCAGTGCCCGCACTGGCTTCAATCAGTTGGCTGCCCTTTAACGGGAATGCCAGGGCGAGAGGCTGCTGGTTACTCATGCGCCTGCCTCCTCGTGGGTCCATGAACGCCAAGGTGCCTCAAGCAGAGGGCGATACAGTGCATCACACCAACCGGAGAAGGTTTCATCCGCCTGCAGTGCATCGAAGTCGGCGAATTGTCGGGACAGAGCCGGACTTTCACGCCGCTCGCCTTCGCTGGTCTGAGCATCGCCCTCATAGGCTTTACGGGCAGCCGCTTCAGCCTTGACCGGATCGGTCTGGGCCAGCCATGCAAAAGCCGTTTTCACCGCGACCGGAAGTGGCTGGCGCATGCCCGTCTGCCAGGCACGCAGCAGATCCTCAAGAATGCGCCCCGCTCGAGTCTGTTCCAGAGGTTCAAGAAGGAGCGTGTCATCACTCGCCACCAGTGCGGTCGTCAGGGAGAGTCCACTGGCGCACGCGACGAGATGGCTGACCCAGGGATTGGTCATGCGATGCCATTTGCGGCTCTTGATCGAGCCTATGCTGTTGGGGATTGTTGTGACCGACAGTACGCCGCCATCGGCGCGCCGGTGCAAACCGCCTAGCCATCCTTCAAGGCGCAGTTCCTGCCATTCAAAATTGATCGGTAGCGCGTTGGTTAGCGGTGTTGGCCATAACGCCAACAGCTGTTGATATCGTTGCAACAAGTCTGGCAAAGGCTCGATCAACTCTCGCTGAAGGCATTCACCGAATCCGGCCATGGGCAGCAGTCCGCTGTTCTGCAGGCGTCGGGCTTGAGACTCGAGCGCCTGATCAACATTGTTCGGGTGTCTCAAGGCTGCCCCGAGCAAGCTGTCGCTGAGCATGTATCGCTGCAATGCATCCAGCACAAAGGGTTCTTCGTCAGCCTGTGGAACCTGCGCCGCTTCGAAGTAAACCTTGAGTCGCTGAGTGAAAAAGTGTCGAACCGGATTGCGCAGGAAGTCCTGCAGCAGCTCCAGACTCAACGGTTCCTCCTGAACATGGGGGGCAAGCATTGTTGCGACGTCATTCTGCTCGTGATGCTGATGCAGCACTTGCCATTCGCTGGCATAGCTGAACAGTTTGTCTTCCTCATGGAAGTAGCGCGAACTGAATGGCTGCAACGGATGCTCCTGAGTCATGGCAATCAGAAGATCTTCGTTGTCGTCGACCGATCGCCATCCATTGGCGAGATGATCGCGCAACTGGCCGATCAACACAGAGGCTGGCCGCTCGCTGTTGTCGCGAATGCTGCGGCCCACCCAACTGATGTAGAGCTGGTGACGGGCGGATAAGAGCGCTTCGAGCAGAAGATAGCGATCATCCTCCCGACGGGATCGATCTCCCGGCCGGTAGTCGCTGCCCATGAGATCGAAGTCCAGCGGCGGTTGAGCGCGTGGATAATCGCCATCGTTCATGCCCAACAGGCAAACCAGCCTGAACGGGATCGCGCGCATAGGCATCAGCGTGCAAAAGTTCACGGCTCCCGCCAGGAAGCGCTGCGACAGACGCCCCTGATCCAGCCCCGCCAGCCAGGCCTCACGGACGACGGTCAGTGGCAGCTCGTCCAGCAGACCGACGGCCTCGCAGGTTTCCAGCCAGGTTTCGCGCAACTCCTCGAGCTGAGCCAGCAGGTAGTCGTCATGCTCATCTTCGGGTTTGAAAAACAGCTGCATCAACGCCTGAAGCCGATATCCCCATTCCTGTGGTTGCGCGGGTTTCATCAGTTGCTGATGCGAAAGCTCCAGTGCATCCAGCAACGCTACCAACGGGCCGATCAACGCGGCATCGAGACCACCGATTTCATCGTAGGGTTCGATATCCCCACAGGCTCCGGAACTGCCGACGGCATAGCCGAGCAGCATCCGACGCAGGCCGAAGCGCCAACTGTTTTGCTCCAGTTCGTCGGGCAATCCCAGTTCGGCCCGTTGCCCGGCATCGATGCCCCAACGTACGCCGGCCCCTTCGATCCAGCGATGCAGAGTCGGCAAGTTTCGCTCCTGCACACCAAACCTGGCGCGTAACGCAGGAACGTCGAGCAGGTCGAGAATTTCACTGACGGGGAAACGACTGTCCGGCAGCTTGAGCAAATGCTCGACAGCGATCAGTAATGGATCCCGCCCGCGCTGGCCCTGATCGGCCATAGTGAAGGGAATGAAGCGTGGATCCTGACGATCCAGTTGGCCAAATACGGCGCGGATATGCGGCGCATAACTATCGATGTCAGGCACCATCACGATCACATCGCGAGGGCGTAATTGAGGGTTGGCACTGAAACGGGCCAGGAGTTGGTCGTGGAGAATCTCCACTTCGCGCTGGGCGCTATGAGCTATGTGAAAGCGGATCGAATCGTCTTGAGTCAGATCGACTGCCGGCCAGAGCGTTCGAGTCTCGCTGAGCGGCCGCAGCTCCAGAATGTCGTCCTGTAACTGATTCAGCATGTTCTTCGGCTGGTTTTCGCTGAACAGATCGATACGTCCGTTGCGAAATGCTGCGCGATAGCTGTCCGGCTCGTCGTAGCTGTCGAGAAGGTTGATGTAATCGCGACCTTGCTTACCCCACGCTGCGAGGAGCGGGTGAGCATGTTGGTGGAGCGATTCCGAATCCAGCACCACAGGCATGCCGTTTTTTCGGGCCTGCCGCTTGTACTGATGACGCAAGAGATCCTTGTCGGCAACGATATCGGCCCAGTGATAACGACAGGGGTTATGGACGCACAATAAAACCTGGCTGAAACGAGACAACCCGGCCAATGCTTCCAGTACCTGGGCGGGCAACGAGGAAATTCCGAAAACGATCACTCGCTGGGGAAGTCCGGTCGGTGCGCGTTCAAGACTGTTGATGCGCTCCATGAACCGCTGGTGCACGCCCGCGCGACTCTGGGCCATGCCTTGCTCGCCCACATCGTCCAGCAGAGCGCGCCACAATTCTGCCTGCCAGCAACTGGTCGGTGAGAGCGGCTTCGCTTCACCTCTTACATTTCGGAGTTGATGATGCCCCTCTGCCCAGTCCTCAAGCCAATCAGCGCGGTAAACCTGGTATTGGTCGAAGAGGTCTGCCAGACGTTCGGACAACTGGTAGCGTTTGCGTAGATCGGTGTCATGGGTGAGGAAGCGCTGTAGCGGTTCGAAATGCGGTCGGGTGATGACCTGTGGCAACAGGCGCATCAGACGCCAGGTCAACGGTGCCTTATCGAGCAGCGACTTTGCCGGAATGTCCTCTCGTCCCAGAACCATCCGGTAAAGCTGCCACATGAAACTGCCCGGCAGTTGCACATCAATAGCGGCGGCGATACCACAGCCGCCGGAGTCGTCCTCTTCAGGATCCTCAGCCAGTGCCAGCTTGAGCCATTGAGCGATGCCGTTGCTCTGTACAAGCGCGATTTCGTTCTCCAGGGGAGCCAGTGGATAGCGCCGCATGATGCTGATCACAAGGCTGCGCAGTTCATCCAGGCTGTTGCTCTGAACGACCATGAATGCAGCGTTGAGGGACTGGGTGTCCGGCATGAAGGCTTCCTTGGAAAAGTACAAAAGCTAGGGCTGAACCTTAGCATTGTCGGCAGGCGACGACAGCCGCAAGGCGGCTGAGAATGCTGTAAGAACTTTCCTGCGGGCAAAACAAAACCCCAACTGCTTTCGCAATTGGGGTTTCGGAATTTAATCTTGACGATGACCTACTCTCACATGGGGAAACCCCACACTACCATCGGCGATGCATCGTTTCACTTCTGAGTTCGGGATGGGATCAGGTGGTTCCAACGCTCTATGGTCGTCAAGAAATTCGGGTACTGAGTCGTGACCAGATGGCCTCGCTTCAGCAAATTGGGTATGTGACAGCTTTCGGTGTTTTTTGAGCGTCGAACTTTCGGTTCATTGCGTCTTCACACACCGCAATCTGGTCTCTTTCGAGTCTACAGATTGCTTGGGTGTTATATGGTCAAGCCTCACGGGCAATTAGTATTGGTTAGCTCAACGCCTCACAGCGCTTACACACCCAACCTATCAACGTCGTAGTCTTCGACGGCCCTTCAGGGAACTCAAGGTTCCAGTGAGATCTCATCTTGAGGCAAGTTTCCCGCTTAGATGCTTTCAGCGGTTATCTTTCCCGAACATAGCTACCCGGCAATGCCACTGGCGTGACAACCGGAACACCAGAGGTTCGTCCACTCCGGTCCTCTCGTACTAGGAGCAGCCCCTCTCAAATCTCAAACGTCCACGGCAGATAGGGACCGAACTGTCTCACGACGTTCTAAACCCAGCTCGCGTACCACTTTAAATGGCGAACAGCCATACCCTTGGGACCGGCTTCAGCCCCAGGATGTGATGAGCCGACATCGAGGTGCCAAACACCGCCGTCGATATGAACTCTTGGGCGGTATCAGCCTGTTATCCCCGGAGTACCTTTTATCCGTTGAGCGATGGCCCTTCCATACAGAACCACCGGATCACTAAGACCTACTTTCGTACCTGCTCGACGTGTCTGTCTCGCAGTCAAGCGCGCTTTTGCCTTTATACTCTACGACCGATTTCCGACCGGTCTGAGCGCACCTTCGTACTCCTCCGTTACTCTTTAGGAGGAGACCGCCCCAGTCAAACTACCCACCATACACTGTCCTCGATCCGGATAACGGACCTGAGTTAGAACCTCAAAGTTGCCAGGGTGGTATTTCAAGGATGGCTCCACGCGAACTGGCGTCCACGCTTCAAAGCCTCCCACCTATCCTACACAAGCAAATTCAAAGTCCAGTGCAAAGCTATAGTAAAGGTTCACGGGGTCTTTCCGTCTAGCCGCGGATACACTGCATCTTCACAGCGATTTCAATTTCACTGAGTCTCGGGTGGAGACAGCGCCGCCATCGTTACGCCATTCGTGCAGGTCGGAACTTACCCGACAAGGAATTTCGCTACCTTAGGACCGTTATAGTTACGGCCGCCGTTTACCGGGGCTTCGATCAAGAGCTTCGCGTTAGCTAACCCCATCAATTAACCTTCCGGCACCGGGCAGGCGTCACACCCTATACGTCCACTTTCGTGTTTGCAGAGTGCTGTGTTTTTAATAAACAGTCGCAGCGGCCTGGTATCTTCGACCGGCGTGGGCTTACGCAGCAAGTGCTTCACCCTCACCGGCGCACCTTCTCCCGAAGTTACGGTGCCATTTTGCCTAGTTCCTTCACCCGAGTTCTCTCAAGCGCCTTGGTATTCTCTACCCAACCACCTGTGTCGGTTTGGGGTACGGTTCCTGGTTATCTGAAGCTTAGAAGCTTTTCTTGGAAGCATGGCATCAACCACTTCGTCGCCTAAAGGCAACTCGTCATCAGCTCTCGGCCTTGGAATCCCGGATTTACCTAAGATTCCAGCCTACCACCTTAAACTTGGACAACCAACGCCAAGCTGGCCTAGCCTTCTCCGTCCCTCCATCGCAATAACCAGAAGTACAGGAATATTAACCTGTTTTCCATCGACTACGCTTTTCAGCCTCGCCTTAGGGACCGACTAACCCTGCGTCGATTAACGTTGCGCAGGAAACCTTGGTCTTTCGGCGTGGGTGTTTTTCACACCCATTGTCGTTACTCATGTCAGCATTCGCACTTCTGATACCTCCAGCAAGCTTCTCAACTCACCTTCACAGGCTTACAGAACGCTCCTCTACCGCATCACTTACGTGATACCCGTAGCTTCGGTGTATGGTTTGAGCCCCGTTACATCTTCCGCGCAGGCCGACTCGACTAGTGAGCTATTACGCTTTCTTTAAAGGGTGGCTGCTTCTAAGCCAACCTCCTAGCTGTCTAAGCCTTCCCACATCGTTTCCCACTTAACCATAACTTTGGGACCTTAGCTGACGGTCTGGGTTGTTTCCCTTTTCACGACGGACGTTAGCACCCGCCGTGTGTCTCCCATGCTCGGCACTTGTAGGTATTCGGAGTTTGCATCGGTTTGGTAAGTCGGGATGACCCCCTAGCCGAAACAGTGCTCTACCCCCTACAGTGATACATGAGGCGCTACCTAAATAGCTTTCGAGGAGAACCAGCTATCTCCGAGCTTGATTAGCCTTTCACTCCGATCCACAGGTCATCCGCTAACTTTTCAACGGTAGTCGGTTCGGTCCTCCAGTCAGTGTTACCTAACCTTCAACCTGCCCATGGATAGATCGCCCGGTTTCGGGTCTATTCCCAGCGACTAGACGCCCTATTAAGACTCGCTTTCGCTACGCCTCCCCTATTCGGTTAAGCTCGCCACTGAAAATAAGTCGCTGACCCATTATACAAAAGGTACGCAGTCACAGAACAAAGTCTGCTCCCACTGCTTGTACGCATACGGTTTCAGGATCTATTTCACTCCCCTCTCCGGGGTTCTTTTCGCCTTTCCCTCACGGTACTAGTTCACTATCGGTCAGTCAGTAGTATTTAGCCTTGGAGGATGGTCCCCCCATATTCAGACAAAGTTTCTCGTGCTCCGTCCTACTCGATTTCATGACTAAGAGATTTTCGCGTACAGGGCTATCACCCACTATGGCCGCACTTTCCAGAGCGTTCCGCTAATCTCAAAGCCACTTAAGGGCTAGTCCCCGTTCGCTCGCCACTACTAAGGGAATCTCGGTTGATTTCTTTTCCTCAGGGTACTTAGATGTTTCAGTTCCCCTGGTTCGCCTCTTGCACCTATGTATTCAGTACAAGATAACCATCTTATGATGGCTGGGTTCCCCCATTCAGACATCTCCGGATCAAAGTCTGTTTGCCGACTCCCCGAAGCTTTTCGCAGGCTACCACGTCTTTCATCGCCTCTGACTGCCAAGGCATCCACCGTATGCGCTTCTTCACTTGACCATATAACCCCAAGCAATCTGGTTATACTGTGAAGACGACATTCGCCGAAAATTCGAATTTCTCAACTAAGAGAACTCACAAATTTTACCTTAGCCTGATCACCACCAGTGAAAGTGGATCTCAGTCTATCTTTCTATCACATACCCAAATTTTTAAAGAACGAACTAGTCAAAGACTAGAAATCAACATTCACCATCACAACGATGGAATGCTCATTTCTAAGCTCTTACTTCAGAAGCAGTAGTGGTGGAGCCAAGCGGGATCGAACCGCTGACCTCCTGCGTGCAAGGCAGGCGCTCTCCCAGCTGAGCTATGGCCCCGTATTTCTACAGGCGTTTCCCACACAAAATTGGTGGGTCTGGGCAGATTCGAACTGCCGACCTCACCCTTATCAGGGGTGCGCTCTAACCAACTGAGCTACAGACCCAATTTCGGGCTGCTTCTTTCGTCTTCTTCAATGAATCAAGCAATTCGTGTGGGAACTTATGGAGCAGCTGATGTCGTCGATTAAGGAGGTGATCCAGCCGCAGGTTCCCCTACGGCTACCTTGTTACGACTTCACCCCAGTCATGAATCACACCGTGGTAACCGTCCCCCCGAAGGTTAGACTAGCTACTTCTGGTGCAACCCACTCCCATGGTGTGACGGGCGGTGTGTACAAGGCCCGGGAACGTATTCACCGCGACATTCTGATTCGCGATTACTAGCGATTCCGACTTCACGCAGTCGAGTTGCAGACTGCGATCCGGACTACGATCGGTTTTATGGGATTAGCTCCACCTCGCGGCTTGGCAACCCTTTGTACCGACCATTGTAGCACGTGTGTAGCCCAGGCCGTAAGGGCCATGATGACTTGACGTCATCCCCACCTTCCTCCGGTTTGTCACCGGCAGTCTCCTTAGAGTGCCCACCATAACGTGCTGGTAACTAAGGACAAGGGTTGCGCTCGTTACGGGACTTAACCCAACATCTCACGACACGAGCTGACGACAGCCATGCAGCACCTGTCTCAATGTTCCCGAAGGCACCAATCCATCTCTGGAAAGTTCATTGGATGTCAAGGCCTGGTAAGGTTCTTCGCGTTGCTTCGAATTAAACCACATGCTCCACCGCTTGTGCGGGCCCCCGTCAATTCATTTGAGTTTTAACCTTGCGGCCGTACTCCCCAGGCGGTCAACTTAATGCGTTAGCTGCGCCACTAAGAGCTCAAGGCTCCCAACGGCTAGTTGACATCGTTTACGGCGTGGACTACCAGGGTATCTAATCCTGTTTGCTCCCCACGCTTTCGCACCTCAGTGTCAGTATCAGTCCAGGTGGTCGCCTTCGCCACTGGTGTTCCTTCCTATATCTACGCATTTCACCGCTACACAGGAAATTCCACCACCCTCTACCATACTCTAGCTCGCCAGTTTTGGATGCAGTTCCCAGGTTGAGCCCGGGGATTTCACATCCAACTTAACGAACCACCTACGCGCGCTTTACGCCCAGTAATTCCGATTAACGCTTGCACCCTCTGTATTACCGCGGCTGCTGGCACAGAGTTAGCCGGTGCTTATTCTGTCGGTAACGTCAAAACAGCAAAGTATTAATTTACTGCCCTTCCTCCCAACTTAAAGTGCTTTACAATCCGAAGACCTTCTTCACACACGCGGCATGGCTGGATCAGGCTTTCGCCCATTGTCCAATATTCCCCACTGCTGCCTCCCGTAGGAGTCTGGACCGTGTCTCAGTTCCAGTGTGACTGATCATCCTCTCAGACCAGTTACGGATCGTCGCCTTGGTGAGCCATTACCTCACCAACTAGCTAATCCGACCTAGGCTCATCTGATAGCGCAAGGCCCGAAGGTCCCCTGCTTTCTCCCGTAGGACGTATGCGGTATTAGCGTTCCTTTCGAAACGTTGTCCCCCACTACCAGGCAGATTCCTAGGCATTACTCACCCGTCCGCCGCTGAATCCAGGAGCAAGCTCCTTTCATCCGCTCGACTTGCATGTGTTAGGCCTGCCGCCAGCGTTCAATCTGAGCCATGATCAAACTCTTCAGTTCAAACATCTTTGGGTTTTTAAGAAACCCTAAACTTGGCTCAGCAATCGTTGGTTACATCTTTGATTTCTCGCGGAGTAACTTGTGATGCTGATAATCTTGTTGACTATCAGTCTGACTCCACAAGCACCCACACGAATTGCTTGATTCAGTTGTTAAAGAGCGGTTGGTTAAGACCTTTCGTCTCAACCGAGGCGCGCATTCTACAGCAGCCTCATTTGCTGTCAAGTGATTATTTTCAGAAGTTTTCGAAGATTTCTTCAACAACTTCAACCACTTGCGCTTCCGATCTCTCGTTAGCGGGAGGCGAATTCTACAGCGTTACACGCTGCTGTCAACACCTCTTTTTCTCCGCTTTCGACCGAGAAGATCGAACCGTTGAAAGCACCCAACAAACCGGCATTTCCAACTCCTTCCAGGCTTCGATGAACTGAAGCGACCCGCTCTCGAAACCTACTTAACTCATTGAATCTCAAGGAGTTTTCCGTTTCGACTGCGCCGGAAGTGGGGCGAATTATAGAGACTCAGAATCTGCCGTCAACCCTTAATTTCATAAATCTGTCATATCGGTCAAAAAAGTCCCGAAACGCGAAGGCCGACCTAAATAGGTCGGCCTTCTTTGTACTGCCCTTCTACTTACAAGCTAGGGAAAGCGAATTGCGAAGCCTCATGGCTCGCACGCTGTGGCCAGCGCTGAGTGATCGCCTTGCGACGGGTATAGAAGCGCACACCATCCGGACCATAGGCATGCAGGTCGCCAAACAGCGAACGCTTCCAGCCACCGAAGCTGTGGTAAGCCACCGGCACCGGCAATGGAACGTTGACGCCGACCATGCCGACTTCGATCTCGTCGCAGAACAGACGCGCCGCTTCACCGTCACGAGTGAAGATGCAGGTACCGTTGCCGTATTCGTGATCGTTGATCAGTTGCATCGCCTCTTCCAGGCTGTTCACCCGGACGACGCACAGCACCGGCCCGAAGATCTCTTCTTTATAGATGCGCATCTCAGGCGTGACGTTGTCGAACAGGCAGCCACCCAGGAAGAAGCCTTCTTCATGACCGGCAACGCTCAGACCACGACCGTCGACCACCAGGGTCGCACCCGCCGCAACGCCGTCTTCGACATAACCGCTGACCTTGTCGCGCGCCTGGCCGGTAACCAACGGCCCCATGTCCAGACCGCAAGAAGTGCCGGCACCGATTTTCAGCGCCTTGATCTGTGGAACCAGTTTGGCCACCAGTGCGTCCGCCACCTGATCGCCCACACACACGGCAACCGAGATCGCCATGCAGCGTTCGCCGCAAGAACCGTAAGCCGCGCCCATCAGTGCGCTGACCGCGTTGTCCAGATCCGCATCCGGCATCAGCACCGCGTGGTTCTTCGCGCCGCCCAGAGCCTGAACGCGTTTGCCGCGCTTGGTGCCTTCGGCATAGATGTATTCGGCAATCGGGGTCGAGCCCACGAAGCTCAACGCTTTGACTTCCGGCGCTTCGATCAGCGCGTCCACCGCAGTCTTGTCACCGTGGACCACGCTCAGCACGCCTTTCGGCAGGCCGGCTTCCAGCAGCAGTTGCGCGATCAGCAGGGTCGAGCTCGGATCACGCTCGGACGGCTTGAGGATGAAGCAGTTGCCGCAGACGATCGCCAACGGATACATCCACAGCGGCACCATCGCCGGGAAGTTGAACGGCGTAATGCCGGCCACCACGCCCAGCGGCTGGAAGTCCGACCAGGCATCAATGTTCGGGCCGACATTGCGGCTGTACTCGCCCTTGAGGATTTCCGGCGCTGCGCAGGCGAACTCGACGTTCTCGATACCGCGCTTCAGTTCACCGGCAGCGTCTTCCAGAGTCTTGCCGTGCTCTTCGCTGATCAATTGCGCGATGCGCGCTTCGTTCTGCTCCAGCAGTTGCTTGAAACGGAACATCACCTGAGCACGTTTGGCTGGTGGCGTGTTGCGCCAGGCCGGGAAAGCAGCCTTGGCGGCATCGATGGCGTGCTGGATAGTTTCGCGGCTGGCCAGCGGCAGCTTGTGGATAGCCTGACCGGTGGACGGGTTGAACACATCGACCGCGCGACCGTTCTCGGTCACCAGTTCGCCATTGATCAAATGCGGGATAACGCTCATCGGGAAACTCCTGAATTCTTGTGCGCAGACGCCCGCAAGGGGCGCCTGCTATTGGCGTATCTATATAGAAGGAAAAATCAGTCGAGCTTGTTCAGCACTTCGCCGACCGCGTCGAACAGACGATCAAGGTCCTGCGGCTTGCTGTTGAAGGTTGGGCCGAACTGCAGGGTGTCGCCGCCGAAGCGCACGTAGAACCCGGCTTTCCACAGCGCCATACCGGCTTCGAACGGACGCACGATGGCATCGCCATCACGGCCCGCGATCTGGATTGCACCGGCCAGGCCGTAGTTACGAATGTCGATGACGTTCTTCGCACCTTTCAGGCCATGCAGGGCATTTTCGAAATGTGGCGCGACTTCGGCCACGCTCTGCACGAGGTTTTCCTTTTGCAGCAGGTCGAGTGCCGCCAGGCCAGCGGCGCAAGCTACCGGGTGCGCCGAGTAGGTGTAGCCGTGCGGGAATTCCACGGCGTATTCCGGGGTCGGCTGGTTCATGAAGGTCTGGTAGATCTCGGAGCTGGCAATCACCGCGCCCATCGGGATCGCGCCGTTGGTGACTTGCTTGGCGATGCACATCAGGTCCGGGGTCACGCCGAAGGTGGTGGCGCCGAACATGGTGCCGGTCCGGCCGAAACCGGTGATCACTTCGTCGAACACCAGCAGGATGTTGTGCTGATCGCAGATTTCACGCAGGCGCTTGAGGTAGCCCTGTGGCGGAACCAGCACGCCAGCGGAACCGGCCAGAGGCTCAACGAACACCGCAGCGATGTTCGAAGCATCGTGCAGCTCGATCAGCTTCAGCAGCTCATCGGCCAGTGCGATACCGCCCTGCTCCGGCATGCCACGGGAGAAAGCATTGCTCGCCAGCAGAGTGTGCGGCAGGTGATCGACGTCCATCATCGCCTGACCGAACAGCTTGCGGTTGCCGCTGACGCCACCGAGGCTGGTGCCGGCGATGTTCACACCGTGGTAACCACGGGCACGGCCGATCATCTTGGTCTTGGTCGACTGGCCTTTCAGGCGCCAGTAAGCGCGGACCATTTTCACCGCGGTATCGGCGCACTCGGAACCAGAGTCGGTGAAGAACACGTGATTCAGGTTGCCGGGTGTCAGGTCGGTGATTTTCTCCGCCAACTGGAACGACAGCGGGTGGCCGTACTGGAAGCCCGGCGAGTAATCGAGAGTGCCCAACTGCTTGGCCACCGCTTCCTGGATTTCCTTGCGGGTATGCCCGGCGCCGCAGGTCCACAGACCGGACAGCGAGTCGTACACCTTGCGGCCCTTGTCGTCGATCAACCAGCTACCCTCGGCGCCGACGATCAGACGCGGGTCGCGCTGGAAGTTGCGGTTGGCGGTGTACGGCATCCAGTGCGCGTCCAGCTTCAGTTGGCTGGCCAGTGGCGACGACGCGTTTTCAGGCATGTTCATCGGGCAAAACCTCACAGGGCAATAAGCTTCAGAGAGATAGAAAGCGTTGTTGCAGCTAAATTGCCACGCGGATAAAGTCGGTGAAATTCAACTCTTCTAACCTTCAGTTAGAACTCTGCTAAACAATGAGAACCACAGCATGAGCAGCCGTCGCCCCGATCCACTGGCCCAGGTCAGTGACTTTGATATTCGCCTGCTGCGGATTTTTCGCAGCGTGGTGGAGTGCGGCGGCTTCTCGGCGGCGGAAACCGTGCTCGGCATCGGTCGCTCGGCGATCAGCCAACAGATGAGCGATCTGGAGCAACGCCTGGGCCTGCGTCTGTGCCAGCGCGGGCGCGCCGGTTTCTCCCTGACCGAAGAAGGTCGCGAGGTTTATCAATCGGCGTTGCAGCTACTAAGTGCGCTGGAAAGTTTCCGCACCGAGGTCAACGGCCTGCACCAGCACTTGCGCGGCGAGTTGATCATCGGCCTGACCGACAACCTCGTCACCCTGCCCCATATGCGCATCACCCACGCGCTCGCGCAGTTGAAGGAGCGCGGGCCGGACGTGCAGATCCAGATCCGCATGATCGCCCCCAACGAAGTCGAACAAGGCGTGCTCGACGGCCGCCTGCATGTCGGCGTGGTGCCGCAGGCCAGTGCGTTGTCGGGACTGGAATATCAGCCGCTGTACAGCGAACGTTCGTTGCTTTATTGCGCGGTGGGTCATCCGCTGTTTTACGTCGACGATAAACAGCTGGATGACGAGCGCCTCAACAGTCAGGACGCCATCGCCCCGACCTTCCGTTTGCCGGCGGAGATCCAGGCGCACTATCAAGCCCTCAATTGCACCGCCAGCGCTTCCGACCGTGAAGGCATGGCGTTCCTGATTCTGACCGGACGTTACATCGGCTATTTGCCCGATCACTACGCCAGTCTCTGGGTACAACAAGGTCGCTTGCGCGCACTCAAGGCCAGCACCCGTTTCTATGATTTGAGCCTGGCCTCGGTCACCCGCAAGGGTCGCCGCCCTCATCTGGTACTGGAAAGCTTTCTCGAAAGCCTCGCCGCCACCCGCTGACGACCGGGGTTTTATTCGCCCGGGGCTTGTCCCGCGCCGGTGGTTGCGCTATCAACGCAACTGGTTGCACCCCACAGACAAACCCGGAAGTGCCTATGACCTTTGAAGTCCCCGCTCACGGCGGCAAACCTGCCAGCCGCATTCGTCAGAAGAACGAAGAGACCATCATCAAAGCCGCCGAAGACGAGTTCGCCCGTCACGGGTACAAAGGCACGAGCATGAACACCATCGCCACCAAGGCCGGACTGCCCAAGGCGAATCTGCATTACTACTTCACCAACAAACTGGGACTGTACGTGGCGGTGCTGAGCAACATCCTTCAATTGTGGGACAGCACCTTCAACTCCCTCACGGCCGAGGACGATCCGGCCGAAGCGCTGACCCGCTACATCCGCGCGAAAATGGAATTTTCCCGTCGCCAGCCGCAAGCGTCGCGAATCTTCGCGATGGAAGTGATCAGCGGCGGCGAATGCCTGACCGAATATTTCAACCAGGATTACCGCGCATGGTTCCAGGGCCGCGCCGGAGTGTTCCAGGCCTGGATCGACGCGGGCAAAATGGACCCGGTCGACCCGGTGCACCTGATCTTCCTGTTGTGGGGCAGCACCCAGCATTACGCCGACTTCGCCACCCAGATCTGCCGGGTGACCGGTCGCAGCAAGTTGACCAAACAGGACATGGAAGACGCCGGCAACAATCTGATCCGCATCATCCTCAAAGGCTGCGGCCTCACTTCTTCTATATAAGTCGTTTTATGCCATTCACCCTCAGCGGCTTCTGCGAATTCCGCGAAGAGATTCGCAAAAGCCGTTTCATCACTTTCGCCGCGCCGATCGGCAGCCCCGCTGAGGCGCAAGCCTTCATCGAGCAGCACAGCGACTTGAACGCTTCGCACAATTGCTGGGCGTGGAAGCTCGGCGACCAGTACCGCAGCAACGACGACGGCGAACCCGGTGGCACTGCCGGGCGGCCGATTCTCGCGGCCATCGAAGCGCAGGACTGCGATCAGGTCGCGGTGCTGGTGATCCGCTGGTATGGCGGCATTCAACTGGGCACCGGCGGTCTGGCCCGGGCCTATGGCGGCGGCGCCAACAAATGTCTGCAGGCCGCGCCGAAGGTCGAGTTGATCAGTCGCGTGCCCGTACGTTGCGCCTGCGCTTTCAGTGAACTGGCGCTGGTGAAACTGCGGGTCGCGGATCTGGGCGGATTGGTGGTCGAGGAAAACTTCACCGCCAATGGTGTCGAGCTGCAACTGGCCGTGGGCGAAGCGCACATCGAGCTGTTGCAGAATCAGTTGGCCGACCTGAGCCGTGGGCGAATCCTGCTTCAGCGTTGAACCCTCGCCATGTTTTGGGGCACCAGCCCGTTTGCTTATGCCCGAGACTTGCCCACATCCGCTGTGCACCCGGCTGTGGATAACCTGAGCACAGGATGCTGTAACCCTTCTGTCACGTGGCTTTGCGGGATTTGTTCACTTTTCGTCCAATCGTCCATCACAACAAACAATTTCACGTAAAAACAATCGCTTAGCGTTGTTTATCGCCTTTAGAAGAAAGCCCGGCAGTGCTTATGCCCGGGATTTTGTCTTGCGCACAAATACTGTGGAGCAACCTGTGGATAAGCCGTTCATGGCTGGCGCAGTCGCAGGTTCTGCATGGCTTCGGCGAGGTTGTTCGTTTTTTGATCAGCCAGATGCGGGCAAAACTGGAGCCTGATCAAGGGCTTTGCCCTCAAGTGGTGCCGCGCAAGACGTCGAATTCATTCCACAGGCTCTACGCCACAGGCTGGCAAACAGCGGTCGCACAGGTTCCTGACTCAATGGCCAGGAAATTGCTTTATCCACAGGCACAACTCCAAGCGACCCGAGCCTGTCATGCCAAACCCCACGTCCACACCGCGCCTGCAACTGCGCCACATCAGCAAACGTTATCCCGGTTGCCTCGCCAATGACGCCATCGACCTGAGCATCGCCCCCGGTGAAATCCACGCGCTGCTCGGTGAAAACGGTGCAGGTAAAAGCACCTTGATGAAGATCATCTACGGCGTCACCCAGGCCGATTCGGGCGAGATGCTGTGGCAGGGTCAACCGGTGAGCATGCGCAACCCGGCCCAGGCCCGGCAGTTGGGCATCGGCATGGTGTTCCAGCATTTCTCGCTGTTCGAGACCCTGAGCGTGGCGCAAAACATCGCACTGGCGATGGGCGCAGGAGCCGGTTCGCCGAAACAGCTGGAGGCGAAAATCCGTGAAGTGTCGCGCCGATATGGCATGGCGCTGGAACCCCAGCGACTTGTCCACAGCCTGTCGATCGGCGAGCGGCAACGGGTCGAGATCGTTCGTTGCCTGATGCAGGACATTCGCCTGCTGATTCTCGATGAGCCGACCTCGGTGCTCACGCCGCAGGAAGCCGACGAGTTGTTCATCACCCTGCGCCGGCTCGCGGCCGAGGGCTGCAGCATTCTGTTCATCAGCCACAAACTCGGCGAGGTGCGCGCCTTGTGTCACAGCGCCACAGTTCTGCGCGGCGGCCGGGTGGCCGGGCATTGCGTACCGGCCGATTGCACTGATCGGCAACTGGCGCAATTGATGGTGGGCGACGCCGCGACATTGATCGGCGAGTTCACGAAGGTCACCGGTGGCGCAGCGTTTTTGCAAGTTAGCGGATTGAACTGGCACAACCCGGATCCCTTCGGCTGCTCCCTGAGCGACATCGACCTGCAGGTGCGCAGCGGTGAAATCGTCGGCATCGCCGGCGTGGCGGGCAACGGTCAGGACGAGTTACTGGCCTTGCTCAGCGGCGAGCAGACACTGCCCCGCGATGCAGCGCAAACCATCCGCTTCCGAGAACACGCCATCGCCGATCAGCGCCCGGATGCGCGACGCAGACTCGGCCTGGCGTTCGTCCCCGCCGAACGCCTCGGGCATGGCGCGGTGCCGGACATGAGCCTGGCGGACAACGCCCTGCTCACCGCCTTTCAACAAGGACTGGTCAACCACGGCTTGATCGAGCGCGGCAAAGTCGAAGCCCTCGCCCGAACGATCATCCAGCGCTTCGGCGTGAAAACCCCGGACACCCACACCGCCGCCCGCAGCCTGTCCGGCGGCAACCTGCAGAAATTCATTCTCGGCCGGGAAATCCTCCAGCAACCGAAACTGCTGATCGCCGCGCACCCGACCTGGGGCGTGGATGTCGGCGCGGCGGCCACCATCCACCGGGCGCTGATTGCCCTGCGCGATGCCGGGGCGGCGATTCTGGTGATCTCCGAAGACCTCGACGAACTGTTCCAGATCAGCGACCGCCTCGGCGCGCTGTGCAGCGGGCGCCTGTCGGCGTTGCAGGACACGGCGCAAACCCGCCTCAGCGACGTCGGCGGCTGGATGGCCGGCCAGTTCGACACCCCTCAATCACAACCGGCCACGGTTTAACGGAGTTTTCCCATGTTGCTTTCCCTCGAACCCCGTGGCCGGCAATCGCGCCTGATGCTGTGGTGCTCGCCGGTGCTGGCGGCGACGCTGACGCTGGTCTGCGGATCTTTGCTGTTCGTCGCCCTTGGCCACGATCCGCTGAAGACTTTGCACACCTTGCTGATCGCCCCGGTCAGCGATCTGTATGGAGTCTCCGAACTTCTGGTCAAAACCCTGCCGATCCTGTTGTGTGCGTTGGGCCTTGCAGTGACCTATCAGGCGCGGATCTGGAACATCGGCGCCGAAGGCCAGTTGCTGCTCGGCGCCCTGGCTGGCAGTGCGCTGGCGGTAAATATTATCGATATGCAAAGCCGCTGGGCGCTGGTGCTGATCCTGCTCACAGGCACCCTCGCCGGCGCCGCATGGGCCGGGCTCACCGCCTGGTTACGCACACGCTTCAACGCCAACGAAATCCTCACCAGCATCATGCTCAATTACATCGCGCTGAACCTGTTGCTGTTCTGCGTACACGGGCCGCTGAAGGATCCGGCCGGGTTCAATTTTCCCGAGTCGGCGATGTTCAGCGATGCCAGCCGCCTGCCGCTGTTGATGGAGGACGGTCGGGCGCACATCGGCGTGTATTTCGCCTTGCTCGCGCTGGTCGCGGTGTGGGTGTTGCTGCAGAAAAGCTTCGTCGGTTTCCAGATCAAAGTGTTGGGGCTGGACAAACGTGCGGCAGGATTCGTCGGGTTTCGCGAGAAGCGTCTGATCTGGCTCGCACTGCTGATCAGTGGTGGATTGGCGGGGCTTGCCGGTGTTTGCGAAGTCACCGGGCCGATCGGCCAACTGGTGCCGCAAGTCTCGCCGGGCTACGGCTATGCGGCGATCACCGTGGCATTTCTCGGGCGGCTCAATCCCATCGGCATTCTGTTTTCCAGCCTGTTGATGGCGCTGCTGTACATCGGTGGCGAGAGCGCGCAGATGACGCTGAATCTGCCGCAGGCGATCACCCAGTTGTTCCAGGGAATGATGCTGTTTTTCCTGCTGGCCTGTGACGTGCTGATCCTCTATCGGCCACGCCTGAACCTGCGCTGGGTGCGGCGCACTTCTACCACTGCCGTAACCGCCGGAGCGCTGTGATGGATATCAATCTGCTGAGCAATATTTTCTACGCCATGGTGCGCTGCGGTACGCCATTGCTGTTGGTGGCACTGGGTGAACTGATCTGCGAGAAGAGCGGCGTACTCAACCTCGGCCAGGAAGGGATGATGCTGTTTGGCGCGGTGATCGGTTTCATCGTCGCGTTCAACAGCGGCAACCTGTGGCTCGGCGTGGTGTTGGCGATGCTCGCCGGGATATTGCTGTCGTCGCTGTTTGCTCTGGTGGCGCTGGTGTTCAACGCCAATCAGGTGGCGACCGGGTTGGCGCTGACGATTTTTGGCGTCGGCCTGTCGACCTTTGTCGGCGCAGCGTGGGTCGGCAAACCGCTGGCGGGATTCGAGCCGATGGCTATTCCCTACCTGAGCGAAATCCCGCTGATTGGCCGCATGCTGTTTGCCCAGGATCTGCTGGTGTATCTGTCGTTCGCGCTGTTTGCGCTGGTGGCGTGGGTGATCGTGAAAAGCCGTGTCGGGCTGATCATTCAAGCGGTCGGCGAGAATCCTGATGCGGCCAGTGCCATGGGCTTGCCGGTGCTGACCGTGCGCACACTGGCGGTATTGTTCGGCGGCGCGATGGCCGGGTTGGCCGGAGCTTATCTGTCGCTGGCGTACACGCCGATGTGGGCAGAAAACATGACCGCCGGACGCGGTTGGATTGCCTTGGCGCTGGTGGTGTTCGCCAGTTGGCGGGTGTGGCGGTTGCTGCTCGGTGCGTATCTGTTCGGACTCGCCAGCATCCTGCACCTGGTGGCGCAGGGGTTGGGGCTGGCGATTCCTTCCAGCCTGCTGGCGATGCTGCCGTACGTCGCGACGATTCTGGTGCTGGTGCTGTTATCCCGCGATGCAGTGCGCACGCGGTTGTATGCGCCGGTGTCACTGGGACAACCGTGGCAGGCCGGACACTAAGCCGTGACGGCTCGCGACAGCGGCCGAACCGGCAACACCTGAGCAATGCCCCACGCCAGTTCGAAGACCAGGAAACCCACCAGCAACGAACTGGCGCCGTGGGCCAGGGCATACGTCATCCACGCGGCGAACAGAAACCGCGTCACCGCGTCATAGCGCCCATAAACCGGCTGCGGATCACGAATCCGCAGCACCGCCCACATGCACACCACCGAACCGAACAAATTGGCTATCAGCAGATGCGCAGGTTCGAACGGCGGCAGCTCGCCGGGCAGTTCCAGCGCCTGGCTCAGCGCCGTCAGCAACCCATGCAACACAGCAAAACTCCACGGCGTGACAAACGCCGCCGTCACGATCAAGTCATACCAGGCACTGCCGCGCACCAACTGCCGATACTGCGTTGAAGTCCACATCATCCTTGCTCCAAAATTTCAGGGAGCAACCACGGTAAAGCCTGGAGTATGCTCCAGGGTCAAACACTTTCGAGACCTGCAAGATGCGCATCGGTGAGTTGGCCCAGGCCTGCGATGTCAGCCGTGACACGCTGCGTTTTTACGAGGAGCGCGGATTGATCGCGGCGCAACGCAGCGCCAACGGTTATCGCGACTATCCGCCGGAGATGGTGCAATTGGTGCTCTACATCAAAACGGCGCAGCGTCTGGGCTTTACTCTCGGCGAGATCGGCAGCAGCGTTGGCGCGCTGTGGCAATCGCCAAATCCCGACACCACCGTCACGCAACTGCTGCAAGACAAACTCAAGCTGGTCGAAACCCGCATGGCCGAGCTCGGTGAGTTGCGCCAGGAGTTGCAGCATCGGCTCGGTCAACGCTGTCCATTGAACCCGTGATCTTTCAACTTTCAAGGAAAGCCAATCATGTCCGCACTTAATCCTGCCAAGCACGCACTGATCATCGGCGCCTCCCGGGGCCTGGGCCTGGGCCTGGTGAAAACCCTGCTGGCCGACGGCTGGCGAGTCACCGCCACGGTTCGCAATCCTGCGAACGCCGAGGCGCTGAAAGCACTGGGCAACGTGCAGATCGAAAAACTCGACATGGACGACCAGCAAGCCGTGATCGCCCTGAGTCAGCAGCTCAAGGGCGAGACCTTTGACCTGCTGTTCGTCAACGCCGGAGTCAAAGGCCCTGACGTGCAAACCCCGGGCGGCGCGACGCTGGCGGAAGTCGGCCAACTGTTCTTCACCAACGCCGTGGCGCCGATCAATCTGGCCCAGCGCTTCGTCGGGCAGATCCGCGACGGCAGCGGCGTGCTGGCGTTCATGAGTTCGGTGCTCGGCAGCGTGACCATGCCCGACGCGCCGGAGCTGGCGCTGTACAAGGCCAGCAAGGCGGCGCTGAACTCGATGACCAACAGCTTCGTCACTCAGTTGGGCGATCAGAAACTCACGGTGCTGTCGCTGCATCCGGGCTGGGTGAAAACCGACATGGGCGGCGAAGGCGCCGACATCGACGTGGAGACCAGCACCCGTGGCCTGGTGGATCAGGTGGATGCGTTCGCCGGCAAGGGCGGCCATCACTTCGTGAACTACAAAGGTGAAACCATTCCCTGGTAATCAACAGATTCCCAATGTGGGAGCGAGCCTGCTCGCGATGGCGGTGGATCAGCCAGGAAATATGTCGACTGAAACTCCGTCATCGCGAGCAGGCTCGCTCCTACAAAAGGATTTTGGTGTCTGGTCGGGTTGGACTTGCCCGTCGCAACATTTTGTTCGAAACTCCGCACCTCGTCCTTCGCGGCGACCCTGGATCAGCAGACAGGGCAACACTGAGCTGGCAACCCTGAACCCAACTTTCAGAGGAGCCGGCCACAATGCCTGCGACCCGTATCTGGTTAAAAAATCCCCTCGCCATTTTCACGGCCAACGGTCTCGATGCCCGTGGCGGTCTGGTGCTGCAAGACGGTGTGATCACCGAAGTGCTCGGCGCCGGCCAGCAACCTTCCGCACCATGCAATGAAGTGTTCGACGCTCGTGAGCACGTGATCCTGCCGGGCCTGATCAACACCCATCACCACTTCTATCAGACCCTGACCCGCGCCTGGGCGCCGGTGGTCAACCAGCCGTTGTTCCCGTGGCTGAAAACCCTGTACCCGGTCTGGGCGCGCCTGACGCCTGAAAAGCTCGCCCTCGCCACCAAAGTCGCGCTGGCCGAGTTGCTGCTGTCCGGCTGCACCACCGCTGCCGACCACCATTACCTGTTCCCGGATGGCCTGGAAAACGCCATCGACGTGCAAGTCGAAACCGTGCGCGAACTGGGCATGCGCGCCATGCTCACCCGCGGTTCGATGAGCCTTGGCGAGAAGGACGGCGGCCTGCCTCCGCAACAGACCGTGCAGGAAGGCCAGGTGATTCTCGACGACAGCCAGCGCCTGATTCACGAGTACCACGAACGTGGCGACGGCGCGCAAATCCAGATCGCTCTGGCACCGTGCTCGCCGTTCTCGGTGACCCCGGAAATCATGTCCGCCAGCGCCGAACTGGCGAACAAACTCGATGTGCGTCTGCATACTCACCTTGCCGAAACCCTCGACGAAGAAGACTTCTGCCTGCAACGCTTCGGCCTGCGCACCGTGGATTATCTGGACAGCGTCGGCTGGCTCGGCCCACGCACCTGGCTGGCCCACGGCATCCATTTCAACCCCGACGAAATCGCCCGCCTCGGCGCGGCGGGCACCGGCATCTGCCATTGCCCGAGCTCGAACATGCGCCTGGCGTCCGGCATCTGCCCGAGTATCGATCTGACCGATGCCGGCGCGTTGTTCGGCATCGGTGTGGATGGTTCGGCGTCCAACGATGCGTCGAACATGATCCTCGAAGCACGTCAGGCCCTGTACATCCAGCGCCTGCGTTATGGCGCCGAAAAGATCACCCCGGAACGCGTGCTGGGCTGGGCAACCAAGGGTTCGGCGAGCCTGTTGGGCCGCACCGATATCGGTGAACTGGCAGTCGGCAAGCAGGCGGATCTGGCGTTGTTCAAGCTCGATGAGTTGCGCTTCTCCGGCAGCCATGACCCGATCTCGGCGTTGCTGTTGTGCGGCGCGGACCGTGCGGATCGGGTGATGGTCGGCGGCAAGTGGCGTGTGGTTGACGGGCAGGTTGAAGGCCTGGATCTCAAAGGCCTGATTGCCGATCACAGCCAGGCGGCTCGACAGTTGATCGCCGGTAACTGATCCCTCCTCCTGACCTGATGATCGTTCCCACGCTCTGCGTGGGAATGCAGCCATGGACGCTCTGCGTCCGACGTTGGACGCAGAGCGTCCCGGTATGCATTCCCACGCGGAGCGTGGGAACGATCGGTCAGCGATGGTCGCCTTCAAAGGCCCAGCAGCGACAACATGATGAACGTCGCAAACAGCACAAAGTGGGTCATGCCCTCGATGGCATTGGTCTCCCCGTCATTGAGGTTGATCGCGCTGACGATCAGCGTGATGAAGATCATCACCGTCTGCACCGGCGTCATCGCCATCTGAAACGGTTGCCCCGTATAGAGCGCCATCGCTTCCATCACCGGCACCGTCAAAATCACCGTCGACAACGAAGCGCCCATTGCAATGTTGACCACCGACTGCATACGGTTGGCCAACGCCGCGCGCAACGCGGTCAGAATCTCCGGCGCTGCCGAGATCGCTGCCACCAGAATCGCCGTGATCACCGGCGGTGCGCCCGTCCCTTCCAGGCCCAGATCGAGGGTCTTGGACATCACCTCGGCCAGTGCGCCGATCACCACCACGCCGAACACCAGAATGCCGATCGACAGCGCCAGGCTGACCGGTTTCGGCTCTTCTTCCACAGGCTCTTTCTTGCGGCGTTTGTCCGGGTAGCTGTAGCTGAAAAAGTAGCTGTGCGGGCCGACCTGCATGCGCAGGAACAACGCATAAAGCACCACCATCGCGCCGATGGTGAACGCCGAATAGATTTTCCAGTTGGCCTCGGGAATGAACTCCGGCACCACCATCGACACGCCCATGGCGGTGAGGATCATCACGCTGTAACTGCGGGCCGAGTCGTCGTTGTAGGACTGCTCACCATGCTTGATCCCGCCCATCAATGCGGCGAGGCCGAGGATGCCGTTGATGTCGAGCATCACCGCCGAATAGATCGTGTCGCGCACCAGCGTCGGCGAGGCTTCGTTGCTCATCATGATCGCCAGGATCACCACTTCCACCAGCACGGCGGCGAGGGTCAGGATCATCGTGCCGTACGGGTCGCCGACTTTTTCCGCAAGCAATTCGGCCTGATGGGCGACGCGCATCGAGGCGGCGACGATGAACGCGATCAGCACCAGGCCGGCCGTCAGCGCGACGATCTGGCCGCTGTGCAGCAGCCAGTGCTCCAGCGGATACGCGACAAAAGCCGCGATCAGGGCCAGCAGCAGAAAGCTTTCTTGCTTGAGGATCGTGAGCATGGCGGGCCTTTTGGCGCAGGGGTTCGAATGAGCTACTGACTGCGGGGCGGCGCTAATGGTTCGTTACACCTTAGCGCACCAGTGGATGGCGTCCTTGTACGGGCATGCACTTTTTTCGGCCCGGCCGGCCTTATCGCGAGCAGGCTCGCTCCCACAGGGATCGCGGTGCTTTTGTGGGAGCGAGCTTGCTCGCGAAGGTCTCGCCGCGATTTCGACTCGATTTGTTGTCCGCTTGGTCAGCCTTTTGCATTGCCCTCCCCACACACAACAAAAGGGAGTTCGCGTTCATGCAAAAACGTCCACTGCAAACACTGCTGTGCATCGCCATGGGCCTTGGCCTCAGCCTGAGCGCCAGTGCCGCCGATCCACTGAAAGTCGGTTTCGTCTACATCGGCCCCATCGGCGACCACGGCTGGACGTATCAGCATGAACAGGGGCGCAAGGCGCTGGCGGAGAAACTCGGCACGCAGATCACCACCAACTACGTGGAGAACGTCGCCGAAGGCGCCGATGCCGAGCGGGTGATCCGCAACATGGCCAAGGACAATTACGACCTGATCTTCACCACCTCTTTCGGCTACATGAACCCGACGGTGAAAGTCGCCAAGCAGTTTCCCAAGGTGACCTTCGAACACGCCACCGGCTACAAGCAGGACAAGAACCTCGGCACCTACCTCGCGCGCACCTACGAGGGTCGTTACGTCGGCGGTTTCCTCGCGGCGAAGATGACCAAGACCAAAAAGATCGGTTACGTCGCCTCGTTCCCGATCCCGGAAGTGATCCGCGACATCAACGCGATCCAGCTGGCCCTGAACAAGTACAACCCCGGCACCGAGATCAAAGTGGTGTGGGTCAACTCGTGGTTCGATCCGGGCAAGGAAGCCGACGCTGCCAACGCGCTGATCGATCAGGGCGTGGACGTGGTGTTCCAGCACACCGACAGCCCAGCGCCGATTCAGGCCGCCGAACGACGTGGTGTGTATGCCGTGGGCTACGCTTCGGACATGGCGCACTTCGGGCCGAAAGCGGTGCTGACTTCAATCGTCAACGACTGGGCGCCGCACTACATTCAGGCGACCCAGAGCGTGATCGACCACACCTGGAAAGCCCAGGACTACTGGGGCGGGTTGAAGGAAGGCACGGTCGAACTGCCGATCAGCGATCTGGTGCCGGCACCGGTGAAGGCCGAAGCCGAGCAGATCATCGCCGACATCAAGAGCGGCACCTTGCAACCGTTCACCGGGCCGATCAAGGATCAGGCCGGCGTCGAGAAAATCCCGGCGGGGGTCAGCGCGACCAATGCGGAACTGGCGTCGATGAATTACTACGTCGAAGGCATGAAGGCCGAGATGCCGAAGTAATCCCGGCCCCACCACCATTCCCTTGTGGGAGCGGGCTTGCTCGCGAAAGCGTTTTATCAGGCAACTCATGTATCAACTGATACGACGCCTTCGCGAGCAAGCCCGCTCCCACAGTTGGATCTCTGCGTATTCAAGGATTGTGCATGAACAGCCTTCCGATCATCGACATCTCGCCGCTCTACTCCGACGACCAGAACGCCTGGCCCGCCGTCGCCGAACAGATCGACCACGCCTGCCGCGAATGGGGCTTTTTCTACATCAAGGGCCACCCGATTTCTGCGCAGCGTATCGAATCCCTGCTCGATCACGCACAGCGCTTCTTTGCGCAACCGGCAGAAGAAAAACTCAAGATCGACATCACCCAGACTGTCCATCACCGCGGCTACGGCGCCATCGCCACCGAACAGCTCGACCCGGACAAACCCAGCGACCTCAAGGAAACCTTCGACATGGGCCTGAACCTGCCGGCCGATCATCCCGAGGTGCTGGCGGAAAAACCCTTGCGTGGCCCCAACCGTCATCCGGCCATTCCCGGCTGGGAAGCGCTGATGGAGCAGCATTACCTCGACATGCAGGCACTCGCGCAAACCCTGTTGCGGGCCATGACGTTAGCGCTGGGCATCGAGCGCGACTTCTTCGACACGCGCTTCAACGAGCCGGTCAGCGTGCTGCGAATGATCCATTACCCGCCGCGCCACACCGCCAGTTCCGCCGAGCAGCAAGGTGCCGGCGCGCACACCGATTACGGCTGCATCACTTTGTTGTATCAGGACACCGCCGGCGGCTTGCAGGTGAAAAACGTCAAAGGCCAGTGGATCGACGCACCGCCCATCGACGGCACCTTCGTGGTCAACCTCGGCGACATGATGGCGCGCTGGAGCAATGACCGATATCGCTCGACCCCACATCGGGTCATCAGCCCGCTCGGCGTGGATCGCTACTCGATGCCGTTCTTCGCCGAGCCGCACCCGGACACCCGTATCGAGTGCCTGCCCGGTTGCCAGGACGCACACCATCCGGCGAAATATCCGACCACCACCTGCGCCGAATTCCTGCTGTCGCGCTTCGCCGATACCTACGCCTATCGACGGGAGCAAGAAGCGGTGTGATGGATCGGTTGGTCAGGTTTTGCCAATTGTTTCGGCGGGCATCTGTAGAATGCCGTCATTGCACCTGATGAGAAAAGAATATGTACGACTGGCTCAACGCCCTGCCCAAGGCCGAACTGCACCTGCACCTCGAAGGCTCGCTGGAGCCCGAGCTGCTGTTCGCCCTGGCCGAACGCAACAAGATCGCCCTGCCGTGGAGCGACGTCGAAACCCTGCGCAAGGCCTACGCCTTCAACAATCTGCAGGAGTTCCTCGACCTGTATTACCAGGGCGCCGACGTGCTGCGCACCTCCCAGGATTTCTACGACCTGACCTGGGCCTACCTGCTGCGCTGCAAAGAACAGAACGTGATTCACACCGAACCGTTCTTCGATCCGCAGACCCATACCGACCGTGGCATCCCGTTCGAAGTGGTGCTCAACGGCATCGCCGCCGCGCTGAAAGATGGCGAGCAGCAACTGGGCATCACCAGCGGTTTGATCCTGAGCTTCCTGCGCCACCTGAGCGAAGACGAAGCGCAGAAAACCCTCGACCAGGCGCTGCCGTTCCGTGATGCATTCGTCGCGGTAGGTCTGGACAGTTCCGAAATGGGTCACCCGCCGAGCAAGTTCCAGCGCGTGTTTGATCGTGCCCGTCACGAAGGTTTCCTGACCGTCGCCCATGCAGGCGAAGAAGGCCCGCCGGAGTACATCTGGGAAGCCATCGACCTGCTGAAAATCCAGCGTATCGACCATGGCGTACGCGCCATCGAAGACGAGCGCCTGATGCAGCGGATCATCGACGAGCAGATCCCGCTGACCGTGTGCCCGCTGTCGAACACCAAGCTCTGCGTGTTCGATCACATGTCGCAGCACAACATCCTCGACATGCTCGAGCGCGGCGTGAAGGTCACGGTGAACTCCGATGACCCGGCGTACTTCGGTGGTTACGTGACCGAGAACTTCCATGCGCTGCACACCCACCTGGGCATGACCCAGGATCAGGCCAAACGCCTGGCGCAGAACAGCCTGGATGCGCGGTTGGTAAAACCATAAGCAACAGCACGTAACCAATGTGGGAGCGAGCTTGCTCGCGAATAGGGTCTGTCATTCAACGAAGATGTTGTTTGATACACCACTTTCGCGAGCAAGCTCGCTCCCACAGTTGGTTCAGGGTTCAGCCAATAACTTCTGCTTCGGTCAATTCCTCCAAGGTTTTACCCCGCGTCTCCATCCCGAACAGCCACACCCCCCCCCGCCGCAATCGCAAAACACAACGCCCCCAGCGCAAACACCCCGCCCTGCCCGGTAATCGGGAACACCAGTCCGGTGACCAACGGCCCGAGCAGCGAACCTACGCGTCCAATGGCCGAGGCGAATCCCGAGCCCGTCGCCCGCGCCGAGGTCGGATACAGTTCTGGCGTGTAGGTGTAGAGCACCGCCCACATGCCGAACAGGAAAAACTGCATCAACAGCCCCGTGCCGATCAGCAGCGCCACGTTGCCGCCAAACACCGCGCTTTGTCCGTACAGAAACGCCATCACCCCGCCGCCGAGCAACGTGACGATGCACACCGGCTTGCGTCCCCAACGCTCCACCAGCCAGGCCGCCATCAGGAAGCCGGGAATCCCGCCGAGGGAAATCAGCACCGTGTAATACACCGACTGAGTTACGGCGAAACCCGATTGTTGCAATAACGCACTGAGCCACGAGGTCAGGCCGTAAAAACCGAGCAACGCGAAGAACCACAGGCTCCAGATCATCGTCGTGCGCTGGCGATACAGCGGCGACCAGATCTGTTTGAGTGCCGAAAGGAAATGGCCCGGTGGGGTCACGCTGCGTGGCAAACGAACCGGCTCCGGCAATGCAGCACCACCGAGTGAGGCTTGTACCCGCGCCTCGATCCCGCGTAAAACCTTGTCCGCCTCGTCATGCTTGCCCGCCTGTTCCAGCCAGCGCGGCGACTCAGGAATGAAAAAGCGGATCGCCAGTACGAACACCGCCGGCACCGCCAGCACCAGAAAGATGTCGCGCCAGCCGATCAATGGCAGCAGGAAATACGACAATACCCCGGCAGCCACGAAACCCAGCGGCCAGAAACCGTCCATCAAGGCGATGTAACGACCCCGACGCTGTGCAGGAATCAACTCCGACAACATCGACTGGGCAATCGGAAACTCCATGCCCATGCCGATTCCCAGCAGAATGCGAAACAGCGTCAGGCTCTCGACCGTCTGCGCCGTGGAGCACAGGTAACTGGCCAGCCCCCACAGGACGATGCTCCACTGGAACACCGGTTTGCGACCGAACCGATCCGCCAGCAATCCGGACAGCGACGCCCCCAGCACCATGCCGAAAAAACTCGAACTGGCCAGCAGGCCGGCCTGCGCACTGCTCAGGCCGAACTCGGCTTTGATCGAGCCGAGCAGGAAGGTCATCATCGCCAGATCCATGGAGTCGAAGAAAAACGCCAGGGCGATGATGATGAAGATGATCCGGTGATAACCGCTGACTGGCAGGCGCTCCAGTCGATCTGCCGCGCTGAAATTTCCCGTGTCCATGCCACCTCCTCAATCCGAAAAGTCCCCGGATCGAGTGTGCGCGATAGCGGTTGCGCGCCTGTGCCAGATGCGACGTGTTCGCAGCCGTTGGCGACGTTCAGTTGCTGTTCCGTGGAAGAAAGCGCTCTACAACGCCATTTCCAGCTCGGTTTCACAGGCAAATCGATGAATTTCCCGCTGGCCCGCCGCCGTCAGTTGCAGGGCGCGGGAATCGTTGGGCAGTACCAGCCAGCCCGACTGCATGAACAGCTGCAGCAACGCCGCGCCCAGCGAGCCCCCCATGTGCGGGCGACGCTCGCTCCAGTCCGGACAGGCGCATGCCACCTGGGCGTTGCGGTGGGCCAGCGCCTGGATGTAAACCCCGCGCCCGGCCAGTTGTGTCGAGCCTTTGTGCGTGACCACCACTCTATGCTCAAGCTGCTCGATCCAGCCGGCGTCGAGCAGGCGCTGGTACAGGTCGGCGGCCAGCGTTCCACCCAGATGGTCGTCGCAAAAACGCGCGCGCAGCAGTGACGAAGGCGCGGCCTGGGGTCTGACGACCGGCGAGGCACGCTTGAACACGTCGGGGATTTCTCGCGGAGCGCTGGCCAACGTGGCGCTGGCCAGCGCTTCGATGGCCGCGCCGATTTCGGGAGCCGCCAGGCGGAAGAAGCGTTTGCGACCGCGCGCCTCGACCTTCAACAGACCGCCAGCGGACAAGCGCCCCAGATGCGCACTGGCCGATGACGGCGAAAGCCCCGCCAGCAACGCCAGCTCCTCGGTCTGCCGCGCCGAGCCATCCATGAGCGCCCACATCATTGCGCTGCGTTTGGGATCGGCCAGCAACGTGGCGATCTGGCTGATGCAAGGTGCATGTTCCATCTATTCACTCCCTGTTGAATCGTATCGTCTACAGCTCATAGACATCTTGACCAGTAATCAGTCGTCGGCCAAGGCGCGCAAAATACCTTGAGCCCAAGCGAGGCAGCGCGCCGCAGCAAGGAAACCGCAGCACTGTCGCGACCCTCGTCCCTACCCGGCCGGTTGCGGTCTGATCGTTCTCGCATCGGCCTTTTGGTGCGGGCATCAGGCGGCCGCTAGTATAAGCGGGTTGCTCGCGGCGTCCTGCGCCGGAGCGGCCGTGGTTGGTGATTGTTCCTGAGAGAAATTTCGCTATTTACCTGCGACTAATGGTCAGACTTCTGGAAAACGGGAAAACGGCTACTCAATTCGGCGCAACGGCTGGCGAGCATCTCCCTCAGAAGGTTCACCGGCTTACTCAATTGTGCGCGATGGGCGCACAGCAGATTCAGCGGAGCGCGTTCGCAGAGCAGCTCCGGCAACAGCACTTTCAGCCGCCCCGCCAGCACATCACCGGCCACATCGAGCCACGACTTGTAGGCGATGCCGGCTCCCGCCACCGCCCATAGGCGCACCACATCGGCGTCGTCACTGAAGCGGTCGCCACTGACGGTCAGGCCGACCTCGCGTTTGCCGTCGTGGAAACTCCAATGGTCGTGCACCCGGCCGCCGAGCATGTACAGCAGGCAGTTGTGCTGAGCGAGCTGTTCCAGATGCAGCGGCTCGCCGTGCCGGGCCAGGTAGGCCGGTGATGCGCACAGCACCCGTCGGTTGTGCGGGGCAATCGGCAGCGCCACCAGACTCGAATCCTCCGGCTCGCCATAGCGCAAGGCGATGTCCACCGGCTGGCGAAACAGGTCGGCGATGCGGTCACCCAGTAGCAGGCGCACCGTCAGTTTCGGGTGTTCACGTTGAAAGTCATCGAGCCACGGCAACAGCAGATTGCGCCCGAAGTCCGAAGGCGCCGACAGCTGCAAAATCCCGCTGACCTGATCCTGCCCGCTGGCCAGCAGACGCCGACCCTCATCAAGGTTGCTCAGCGCCGCCCGGGCGTACTCGAGAAACCCTTCACCTTCGGCCGTCAGCCGCAAACTACGAGTGGAGCGTGCCAACAACCGCGCGCCCAGTTGCTGTTCGATACGTTTGAGCGCGGCGCTGGCCACGGCGGCAGACATATCCATCACCCGCGCCGCCGCCGACAGGCTGCCCAGATCCGCCGCCCGGACAAACAACTGCAAGTCATCGAAACGCAGCATCTCAGCCCCGATTATCAAAAAGATATTGAAAGAGACTGCTCTTTTAGCCGGTTTTATCTCCGGCAGAAATAGCCAATCATGCCATCCATCGAATTCATCCCGTCCCGGAGTCGAACATGTCCCAGCCTTTCACCGCCATCGCCACCCTGATTGCCCGACCTGGCCAGCAGGACGCCCTCGAACAGCACCTGCGCGCCCTGATCGAACCGACCCGCGCCGAAGCCGGTTGCGGCCAGTACGAACTGCATCAGGACCTGGCCAATCCGCTGGCCTTCTACATGATCGAGCAGTGGGCCAGCGACGAAGCCCTGCAAGCCCACGATGCCAGCGCTCATATCCAGCATTTCCGCAGCCAGGCCGAGGCGTTCCTCGAACACTTCGAACTCAAGCGCCTGCGCGTCATCGCCTGAAGCCTTCCTTTATTCACTTTCGGAGTTCTCCATGAAAGCCATCGCCTATTACGCCTCGCTCCCGATCAGCGACGAGAAATCCCTGCAAGACATCGAACTGCCGGAGCCGGTAGCCGGCCCCCGCGACCTGCTGGTGGAAGTCAAAGCGATTTCGGTCAACCCGGTCGACACCAAGGTTCGCCAGAACGTCGCGCCGGACGGCGGCGCCGCCAAGGTGCTGGGCTGGGACGTGGCCGGTGTGGTCAAGTCGGTCGGCAGTGAAGTGACATTGTTCAAGGCCGGCGACAAGGTGTTCTACGCCGGCTCCATCGCCCGGGCCGGTGGCAACAGTGAATTGCACGTAGTCGATGAGCGAATCGTCGGCCATATGCCGAAAACCCTCGGCTTCGCCGAAGCCGCCGCCCTGCCGCTGACCGCGATTACCGCTTGGGAGCTGTTGTTCGAACGCCTGCAGATTCGCGAAGGCAATACCGATGAAGGCCAGAGCCTGCTGATCGTCGGCGCGGCGGGCGGCGTCGGTTCGATCCTCACCCAACTCGCCAGCCAGTTGACCGGACTCAAGGTGATCGGCACCGCCTCCCGCCCTGAGACCCGCGACTGGGTGACCGAGCTGGGCGCTGACCTGGTGATCGATCACAGCCAGCCGTTGAGCGAAGAACTGAAGCGCGCCGGTGTCACCCAGGTGACCCACGTTGCCAGTCTGACCCAGACCGACCAGCACCTGGACCAACTGGTCGAGGCCCTGGCGCCGCAAGGCAAACTGGCGCTGATCGATGATCCGAAGGCGCTGGACGTGACCAAACTCAAGCGCAAGAGCCTGTCGCTGCATTGGGAGTTCATGTACACCCGCTCGCTGTTCGAAACGCCGGACATGATCGAGCAGCACAAACTGCTCAACCGGGTGGCCGGGCTGATCGACAGCGGGACGTTGAAAACCACGGTCGGCGAGCACTTCGGCACGATCAACGCGAGCAACCTGCGCCGCGCCCATGAATTGCTGGAAAGCGGCAAGGCCAAGGGGAAAATTGTTTTAGAAGGTTTCTAAAATCCGCAAGACCGCAGCCTTCTCCAGCCTCCGATGTGGCTGGCTCGGGGGCTGCGGTGTTTTTTTGCCGTCAGTCAGATGCTTGACCCTTGTCACAATTGCGATCGTATTCAGGACTACAATCGAGTCCTCTGCGATGCAATCTTTTACGTACGGGAGGTCAGCAATGAAGATCCTGATAAAAGAAGTGGCAAAGTCCCAGTGGCAAGTTCGTCTCGACCAGCACGCCGTGACCTTCCGCAGTGAGGCCGAAGCTCGCGCCTTCACTCGCACCCTCGAAGCGCGTATCTGCGCGCCCCACCAGATTCCCGACCTCGGCCAGCAACGCGCTGTCGGCTGAGTTCTTCCGTTCAGACTTCGGTCTGTGCCTTTGCCAGCGCCCGGGCATTCTGCATGCGCCGGGTGAGCGTCGCTGCGCACACCACCAGCAAACCACACAAGCTGATGACGATGGCCATCGGCACGGCGGTGCCATCGTGCAGGATCCCCACCAACGCCGAAGCCCCGGCGGCAACACTGAACTGCATACTGCCGAGCAACGCTGAAGCACTGCCGGCGCGACCGCCCTGCCCGTTCATCGCACACGCCGCCGCATTGGGGCTGATGCAGCCAAGGCTGGCCACGCAGATGAACAACGGAATCAACAGTGGCCACAGCGCCTCGGTGTGCAACGCGCTGACCGCGAGCAGCGTCAGCCCGGCGCCCAGGTAAACCCAGACCGCCCGCGACAGCAGGAACGCCGGACCACGTTTGGCCAACAGTCGCGCATTGACCTGCGCCACCAGAATGAACCCGGCCGCGTTGGTGCCGAACAGCCAGCCGAAGTGCTCGGCCGGTACGCCATACAACTTGATGAAGATGAACGGGGAGCCGGCAATGTAGGCAAACATCCCGGCGATGGCGATGCCGCCGGTCAGGGCATGGCCCATGTAGACCGGGTCCGCCAGGAGCCGACCGTACTGGCGCAAAGCGCCGGACAACGGCTGACGCGGAACATGCGCCGGCAGACTTTCCGGCAGGCCGAGGGCCACCGCCAGTCCGGCAAGGGCACTGAAACCGGTCAGCACCAGGAAGATCGACTGCCACCCCGTCGTGTTGACCAGCAGACCGCCGAGCATCGGCGCCAGAATCGGGGCCAGCCCCATCACCAGCATCAGTTGCGAGAAGACTTTCGCCGAACCCACTGCGTCGCATTTGTCGCTGACCACCGCCCGGGCAATCACCATCCCCGCACAACCGCCCAGCGCCTGCACGAGCCGCGCGCCGATCAGCCATTCCAGATTCGGCGCATAGGCGCAGGCCACTGACGCCAGCGTGAACAGCGTCAAACCAATGAGCAGCGGAATCCGCCGACCGAAGCGATCCGCCACCGGCCCGTAAGCCAGTTGGCCGATGGACAGGCCGAAGAAATAGGCCGACAGCGTCAGCTGGACGTGTTTCTCGTCGGTGCCGAACGCCAGCGCCATGGTGGGAAACGCGGGGAGATAGAAGTCGATCGCCAACGGACCGAAAGCGGTCAGGGCACCGAGAATCAGAAGGGTACGGAAGTTCATCAGGCGTCCACGTTCGGCAGGCATTGGGAGGGCACTTTAGTAGAGAGTGCAGCCCGACAGTCTAGCCGCGCGAAGACGCCTTGAACATTCCGGTAGCTCGCTAACTATTAAAAAGATCAGGCGAGCTTGATCGCATAACCTTCTTCGCTGATCGCCTCGATGACCTGCTCGGCACTCAACGCACTTTCGACGCCGACTTCCTTCGCCGCCAGATCGACCCGCACGCTGGCGGCCGGATCCTTGCTCTGCACCGCCTGAGTGACGGCTTTGACACAGTGACCGCAGGACATGCCTTCAACAGTGAACACTTGCATGGAAAGACTCCTTTGAGTGAGGTTGCCGGCAGTTTCGGGCTTGCCACGATGGCAAGGTCAAGTTCTGCAAAAAACTGCCGGGCTGGCAATCGTCGCCGCGCTCGGCCAAGCTGCATGCATCAATGACATGAATTCAGGAGATTCAGCCATGCGCTGGTCAGCTTTCAGCCTGTTTGGCTTTCTCAGCCTCTTTGCCGCGATCCCTTCGGTGCATGCCGCCGGGGAAGATTACGGGGTGCTGATCATTTCCCGCGAGCGCCTGGAAGTGGCGACCTCGTGCGAAATCGGCGTGTACATCCAGGATCAACTGTCGGCGCGCCTGTTCCAGGAGCAAAGCACGTCGTTCAACCTGCCGCCGGGCAATGTCTCGCTGCGCCTGAAACTGCTGCCGGGACAAATGCCGGGCTGCAACCCGGGCATGCTCGCGCCGGGCTCGCAGGAGATCAGACTGCATGCCGGCGACATCCTGAAATTCCGCATCGCGATGAACCAGGAAGGCATGTACCTCAAGCCGACCGGCCTCGGTTACTGATTCCCTCTGATCGCGCTGATCGTTCCCACGCTCTGCGTGGGAATGCCTCTTGTGACGCTCTGCGTCACGCTTTGGGACGCAGAGCGTCCCGGGCTGCATTCCCACGCGGAGCGTGGGAACGATCAGGCGGGCGAGCGGTAGCGGGTAGCCGGAAGGGGAAACTGGCGCTTGACCTTGCCAGCATGGCAAGGTTGATCCTGTAGGCATCCACTACAGGGAGTACGACCGATGTCCGATTCCATCACGTTCGATCTGCCCATCAGCGGCATGACCTGCGCCAGTTGCGCCGGTCGTGTCGAGCGGGCGTTGAGCAAAGTCAGCGGCGCCAGTGCCGTCAGCGTCAACCTCGCCACCGAACAGGCCCGGGTGCAGGCCCCCGGCAACAGCCTGCCGGCGCTGATGGAAGCGGTCGAACGCGCCGGTTACAGCGTGCCGCAGCACACCGTGGAATTGAACATCGACGGCATGACCTGCGCTTCCTGCGTCGGTCGCGTCGAGCGCGCCCTGAACAAGGTTGCCGGGGTGAAAAGCGTCAGCGTCAATCTCGCCAACGAACGCGCTCATCTTGAGTTGCTCGGCGCGGTCGACCCGCAAACCCTGATCGCCGCCGTGAGCAAGGCCGGTTATTCGGCCAGTCTCTTCGAACTCGAACACCCGCAAACAGACAATCGCCAGCGACGCCTGAACCATGAACGCTGGGCGTTGATCTGCGCCATCGCCCTCGCCTTGCCGCTGGTGCTGCCGATGTTACTGCAACCGTTCGGCATTCACTGGATGCTCCCGGCCTGGGCGCAGTTCGCCCTCGCGACCCCGGTGCAATTCATCTTCGGTGCACGTTTCTACGTCGCCGCTTGGAAAGCCGTGCGCGCCGGGGCCGGCAACATGGATTTGCTGGTAGCGCTGGGCACCAGCGCCGGTTATGGCCTGAGTCTCTACGAATGGGCCACCGCCGACGGGCGCATGCCGCATCTGTACTTCGAAGCCTCGGCAGTGGTCATCGCTTTGGTACTGCTCGGCAAATACCTGGAAAGCCGCGCCAAGCGCCAGACCGCCAGCGCCATTCGCGCACTGGAAGCGCTGCGGCCGGAGCGGGCGATTCAAGTCATCGATGGCCGCGAACAGGACGTTGCCATCAGCGCCCTGCGCCTCGGCGATCGGGTACTGGTCAAACCCGGTGAACGTTTCCCGGTGGACGGCGAAGTGCTGGAAGGTCAGAGCCACGCCGATGAAGCGCTGATCAGCGGCGAAAGCCTGCCGGTGCCCAAACAACCGGGCGACAAGGTCACGGGCGGGGCAATCAACGGCGAAGGCCGCTTGCTGGTGAGTACCACGGCGCTCGGCGCGGAAAGCGTGCTGGCGCGGATCATCCGTCTGGTGGAGGACGCTCAGGCGGCGAAAGCACCGATCCAGAAACTGGTGGATAAAGTCAGTCAGGTGTTTGTGCCGACCGTGTTACTACTGGCCCTGGCCACGCTGATCGGCTGGTGGTTGTACGGCGCGCCGCTGGAAACCGCGTTGATCAACGCCGTCGCGGTGCTGGTAATCGCCTGCCCGTGTGCCCTTGGTCTGGCGACACCGACCGCGATTATGGCCGGCACCGGCGTGGCCGCTCGGCACGGGATTCTGATCAAGGACGCCGAAGCCCTGGAACGTGCCCATGAAGTCAGCGCCGTGGTGTTCGACAAGACCGGCACCCTGACCTCCGGCACGCCGCGCATCGCGCATTTCAGTGCGATCGACGGTGACGAAAACGCCCTGCTGACAGCGGCCGGCGCACTGCAACGCGGCAGCGAACACCCATTGGCCAAAGCCGTGCTGGATGCCTGTGCCGAACGCAGTCTGAACGTACCGGATGTCAGCGACAGCCAGTCCCTGACCGGGCGCGGCATCGCCGGCAGCCTCGACGGTCGGCGCCTGGCGCTGGGCAACCGGCGCTTGCTGGAAGAAAGCGGTCTGAACGCCGCAAACCTGAGCGAATCCGCCAAGGCCTGGGAAACCGAAGGCCGCACGCTGTCGTGGCTGATCGAGCAAAGTCCGCAGCCCCGCGTACTCGGTCTGTTCGCCTTCGGCGACACCCTCAAGCCCGGCGCGCTGCACGCGGTGCAACAACTGGCGGCCCAGCATATCCACAGCCACCTGCTGACCGGCGACAACCGCGGCAGCGCCCGGGTGGTCGCCGAAGCGCTGGGCATCGAAAACGTCCATGCCGAAGTGCTGCCGGCGGAGAAAGCCGCCACTGTCGCCGAGCTGAAGAAAACCGGGGTCGTGGCCATGGTCGGCGACGGCATCAACGACGCACCGGCGCTGGCGGCCGCCGACATCGGTATCGCCATGGGCGGCGGCACCGACGTGGCCATGCACGCCGCCGGCATCACCCTGATGCGCGGCGACCCTCGGCTGGTGCCCGCAGCGCTGGAGATCAGCCGCAAGACCTATGCGAAGATCCGGCAGAACCTGTTCTGGGCCTTCGTCTACAACCTGATCGGCATTCCGCTGGCGGCGTTCGGTTTCCTCAATCCGGTGCTGGCCGGCGCGGCGATGGCCCTGTCGAGCGTCAGCGTGGTGAGCAATGCGCTACTGTTGAAAACCTGGAAACCCGAGGATCTGGAGGACAACCGATGAACATCGGCCAAGCGGCCCGCCACAGTGGCCTGAGCGCGAAGATGATCCGTTATTACGAGTCGATCGGTCTGCTTAAAGCCGCCCATCGCACCGACAGCGGCTATCGCGTCTACGGCGACGATGACCTGCACACGCTGGCGTTCATCAAGCGCTCGCGGGACCTGGGTTTCTCGCTGGAGGAAGTCGGCAAGCTGCTGACACTCTGGCAGGATCGCCAGCGCGCCAGCGCCGATGTGAAGGCCCTGGCCCGCCAGCACATCGACGAGCTGAATCAGAAGATCCGCGAACTCGGCGAACTGCGCGACACCCTGCAGGATCTGGTCGAGCACTGCCACGGCGACCATCGCCCGGACTGCCCGATCCTCAAGGAACTGGCGTCGGGCTGCTGCGCGCAACCCGCTCGCGCCTGAGCAGCAGGATTTTCATCGACAACACTGTGGCGAGAGGAATGCCGTGGAACAGCAGCACCACGGCACCCGGCGCCCACCACGAATAGAACGGTGCGGCGATCAGCATGCCGACGCCAAACCCGGTCATCTGCAACAGCGTCAGGAAACTGAAGATCGGCAGGCGCAGGGGTTCTGGTTCCCGTTGCAGCCGTGACATCAGGCCGACTTCCGAGAATCCGTCACCCAATCCGGCCGGCAGCGAAAACAGCAACAGGCCGACGACGCTGTGCTGCTGGAACATCAGGATGAAGCCGCAGGACATCAGCAGCACACCGCCGAAATAGCGGCGCTCCAGATGGATGTTTTCCGAGCCGTTGAGGCGACTGGCGATCCGCGCGCCGAGCAGCTTGCCGGCGGCCCACACCGCGAGCATCAGGCCCAGCGTGGTGCTCGCCGAGTCCGGTGTCAGCAGGTTGGAGATGATCGGAAAACCGACGTTGTGAGCAGCGCTCCCCAAGGTGTCGGCCATCGTGACAGCGAGCATCGCCGCCACCACGGGAGCGCCGCGCAGGCCTTGCAGCAATGCCGACCATTCACCCTGTTTAGCGCTGGATTCGGCCACTGGGTCCGGTGCGCTGAACCGCAGTGGCGCAATCAATACCGCCGCCAACAGATAGGTCACCGCGTTCAGCGCGAACACCGTTTCAAAACCAAACCCGGCGACCAGCAACCCGGACACCAGACTGCCGCCGACCATCGCCATGGACGAGGCGGACGTGATCCAGGCATTGGTTTTGAGCAACTGCGCCGGCTCGATCAAGCGCGGCAACTGGCTGTTGAGGCCGATGGCGAACATCGAATTGCCTAAGCCCAGGCCGAACGCGATCAGCGGCAGCAACAACGCCTGCTGACTGACCGGCACGATCAGCAACAATCCGAGCACAGCGGCGCGCAGCAGATCGAAGGCAATCAACGGCAGACGGCCACTGCATCGACGATAAAACGCGGTGCCGATCAGGCTGGCGAAAATCCCGCCGCCCACGCGACTGGCGAGAAAAATCCCCACGCTCATCGCGCTGTTGCTCAGCAGGTAAACATAAGTGGCCAGCGCCACCATGTTCAGGAACGCGCCGAAATCGGAAATCAGCCGCGCCGTAATGATCAGCCGGGCATTGCGGGAAGTGGTGGTCACAATCAATCCTTGAATGTGTAAAACCCGGCCGAAGCCGGGTTTTCTTTTTCAGATGCTCACTGCATCCACGGTGGCGGAGGCGGTTCGTCGGACTTGCCCTTGGGTTCGTCGTCCGCCGCGCGGATGGCTTGCTTGCGCTCCTCATCCAGACGCGCCGCTTCGATCTCGCGCAGCACCCCGCCGACATCGGCCAGGTCCTCGGGATCGTCGAACTCGCCGGTCAGCACGCTGGCCGGGTGCAACGTACCCGCTTCGTACAACGCCCACATTTCCTTGGCGTATTTGGTCTTCTTCAACTCCGGAGCAAAGCGGCCGAAATACGAAGCCATGTTGCCGACGTCACGCTCGAGCATGCTGAACGCGTGGTTGTTGCCGGCGGCGTCCACCGCTTGCGGCAGGTCGATGATGACCGGGCCGGTCGGTGTCAGCAGCACGTTGAACTCCGAGAGGTCACCGTGCACCAGACCGGTACACAACATCAGCACGATCTGCGAAATCAGGAACGCGTGATATTCGCGGGCCTGATCCGGCTCCAGCACCACGTCGTTCAGACGCGGGGCGGCATCGCCGAATTCGTCGGCCACCAGTTCCATCAACAGCACGCCGTCGAGGAAGTCGTAGGGCTTGGGCACTCGCACACCCGCGCCGGCCAGACGAAACAGCGCCGCGACCTCGGCATTCTGCCAGGCGTCTTCGGTCTCTTTGCGACCGAATTTCGACCCCTTGGCCATCGCCCGGGCCTGTCGGCTGTTGCGAACCTTGCGGCCTTCCTGATACTCGGCCGCCTGGCGGAAACTGCGTTTGTTCGCCTCCTTGTAGACCTTTGCGCAACGTAACTGATTGCCGCAGCGCACCACATAAACAGCTGCTTCTTTGCCACTCATGAGTGGACGCAGCACTTCGTCGACCAGACCGTCCTCGATCAGGGGTTCAATGCGTTTTGGAGTCTTCATCAGCTTTTATTGTGGGTCCTTTATTACCAAACACGCGAATGTCATTCGTTATACGGCAATCCTCGCATCACGGGGAGGGGTTGCCGACCTGTGAACCTGTGGATGCACACACTGTGCCGGATAAACCGGGCCGATCCGCCGCTTTATCGGCCGCTGCGAATCATAGCCGAGGCTGTCGAGGTTGTTGGCGACAGGACTTGAGGGCATTTGCGACAGAATCTGACATCCCGTTGCACGCAGCTCGTAAGAATTTTCTCTTCCGGCCTCAATTTCCCCCTCCGGCAGCCGAATTCCTCAGAGACAGAGGAATTTGTCCGACAATCGTTCCAAAAAAATCTTCGATGTCGCACTCAAGGAAACGGGTGGAAAACAACGTTTTTCGGCTGCCAATAACCGCGAGTCATCTGCACTGCGTGGGCCTACAAGAAAATCTGGAGCGCGGATGAACATCAAACAGAAGTTGACCTGGGCGTTTGCAATCATCGCCTGCTTGCCCGTGGTGCTGGTCGCCACGCTGGTTGTACTGAACCTGCGCAGCGATGCCCGGGACGATTTTGTCGACAGCAGCGGGCGCGAGATCCGTCAGGTCAGCAACGCCATGCAGCTTTTCTTTGACGGCATCAGCCAGAACGTCGATTACCTGGCGACGCAACCGCTGGTGAAGAACGCCGACGGCAGCGTTCGCAGCCGCATGAGCGCCAACGCCGCCGATACCTCCGATGGCGAGATCGACAAGCAACTGTTTGCACTGTTCGAAGGGCTGGCCAAATCCCACCCGGCCTACTCCTACGTGTCCTATGGATTGAACAGCGGCGGCTATGCCTTCTGGCCGGGCGATCCAAAGATGGCCAACTACGACCCGCGCACCCGCCCGTGGTACAAGACCGCCATGGCCAACCCGGGCAAGACCCTGCGCACCGAGGCCTATTACTGGGCCGGCGACGACGCGGTTCTGGTCAGCACCGTGCGCGCGGTCGCCAACCAGTTGGGCGCCCAGGGTGGCGTGGTCAACATTGACGTGTCGCTCAAGCAACTGACCGAGATCGTCAAACAGATCAAGCTCGGTGAAAGCGGTTACCTGATGCTGATGGAGAACACCGGCACGGTGCTGGTCGATCCGAAGCAACCGGAGCACAACTTCAAACGACTCGACAGCCTCGGCGACGGCTACGCGCAACTGGCCAAGGCCGGCAAAGGCCTGGTTGACATCGAGCTCAACGGCGAACGCTACATGGCCAACGTCTGGCCCTCGGAGCAACTGGGCTGGACCTTCATCGGCCTGATCAAACAGAACGACGTAATGAGTTCGGCCACTCAACTGACCTGGCTGATCGCAATCATCGCTGCGGTGTTGGCGGTGTTCTTCGCCGTGGTCGGCGCCAGTTTCGCCAGCCTCATCGTGCGGCCGATCCGCAGCGTGGCCAGCGGTCTGGAAGGCATCGCCCAGGGCGAAGGCGACCTGACCAAGAACCTCGACATCCGTGGCAGCGACGAAACCGCGCAACTGGCCAACTGGTTCAACCAGTTCCTCACCGCGATCCGCAGCCTGATCCAGCACATCGGCGGCGCGGCCGGGAAAATCCTCGCCACTTCGCAGAGTTCGACCCGGGTTTCCGGCGACATGGCCGAAGCCGCCGGACGCCAGCGCGAAGCGGTGGACATGGTCTCGACCGCGTTCCACGAAATGGTCGCCACCGCCAACGAAGTCGCCCGCTCTTGTAGCCAGGCAGCGGAGTCGGCCGACAGCGGCCAGCGCCAGGCCCGCGAAGGTCAGCAGCAGATCGATGCGGCGGTGCACAGCGTCGATCAACTGAGCCAGGAACTGGAGCAGTCGGCGCAGTCGATGCAACAACTGGAGCGCGACAGCAACGACATCCAGTCGATCCTCGGCACCATCCGTTCCATCGCCGAACAGACCAACCTGCTGGCGCTCAATGCGGCCATCGAAGCAGCGCGGGCCGGTGAGCAAGGCCGTGGTTTTGCGGTGGTGGCCGATGAGGTTCGCGCACTGGCCAAACGCACGGCGGATTCGACGGCGGAAATCGACGGGCTGCTGGGCAACCTGGCCAAACGCACCAGCGCGGTGACTCAGCAGATGCGCGCCAGCCTTGATGTGTCGCAGCAATCGGTGGCACGCATTGGCGAGGCGCGGGAGAGCTTTGGGCAGATTCGTGAGTCGGTGGATGTGATTCGCGACATGAACACGCAGATTGCGACTGCGGCGGAAGAGCAGCATCAGGTGGCCGAGGACATCAATCGGCACATCAGCCAGATTCATGGTGATGCGCAACTGGTGGCGGAGCTGGCGAATTCGGCGCGGCTGGATTCGCAGAGTCTGGCGGGGTTGTCGAATGAGCTGGATGGGTTGGTGCGGCGGTTCCGTACCTGAGTAACCTTTGGAATCCCCTCTCCCTTTGGGAGAGGGGATTCTTGTTCTTTCAGCGCTCGATGATCGCCGTCACACCTTGCCCCCCCGCCGCACAAATCGAAATCAACCCCCGCCCCTGCCCCGCCGCATCCAGCAACTTCGCCAGGTTCGCCACGATCCGCCCGCCCGTCGCGGCAAACGGATGCCCCGCCGCCAGCGAGCTGCCCTTGACGTTCAAACGGCTACGATCAATCGACCCCAACGGCGCGTCCAGCCCGAGCCGGGTCTTGCAGTATTCCGGATCTTCCCAGGCCTTCAACGTGCACAACACCTGCGCAGCAAAGGCCTCGTGGATTTCGTAGTAGTCGAAGTCCTGCAAGGTCAAACCATTGCGCGCCAGCAACCGTGGTACCGCATATACCGGAGCCATCAGCAGCCCTTCGGCGCCGTTGACGAAATCCACCGCCGCCGCTTCGCCGTCGCGCAGATACGCGAGGATTGGCAGACCACGCTCCTTCGCCCACTCCTCGCTACCCAGCAGCACCACCGAGGCGCCATCAGTCAGCGGCGTGGAGTTGCCGGCGGTCAGCGTGCCCTTGGCGCTTTTTTCGAAGGCCGGTTTCAGGGTCGCGAGTTTCTCCAGGGTCAGGTCCGGGCGCAGGTTGTTGTCGCGGGTGAGGCCGAGGAACGGGGTCATCAGGTCGTTGTGCCAGCCTTCGCTGTAGGACGCCGCCAGTTTGTGATGGCTTTCGAAGGCCAATTGATCCTGTTCCTCGCGGGGGATGTTCCAGGTCTGCGCCATCAACTCGCAGTGCTCGCCCATCGACAGGCCGGTGCGCGGTTCGCCGTTGCGCGGAAACTCGGGGATCAGGTGTCTCGGGCGCAATTGCAGGAAGGTCTTGAGCTTGTCGCCGGTGGTCTTGGCGCGGTTGGCTTGCAGAAGGATCTTGCGCAGGCCTTCGCTGACGCTGATCGGCGCGTCGGACGTGGTGTCGACGCCGCCGGCAATGCCGCAATCGATCTGGCCGAGGGCGATCTTGTTTGCCACCAGCAACGCCGCTTCCAGGCCGGTGCCGCAGGCCTGTTGAATGTCATAGGCCGGGGTCGCCGGTGACAGGCGCGAGCCGAGCACGCATTCGCGGGTCAGGTTCATATCCCGTGACAATTTCAGCACCGCCCCCGCGACCACTTCGCCGATGCGCTGGCCGTGCAGGTTGTAGCGTTCGATCAGGCCTTCGAGGGCGGCGGTGAGCATCACCTGATTGCTCGCGGTGGCATACGGCCCGTTGGAACGGGCGAACGGAATGCGGTTGCCACCAATGATCGCGACGCGGCGCAGCTGACTCATGAAATGCTCCTTGTGAAATATCCGGACTGAAAATCGAGCGCTGAAAACCCGGTCGGGCCACAAAAGCGCCGAGGGCAAACTACTCTGCTGTTCTAGCGTAGGCCTTATTGCGTGGATCGAACGATTGATTGCCCTTCGCAGTCCACACTTTGAACCCCATCTTCTGGAGAGCGTTCCATGTCTGACCGCTATATCGACTTCGCCAACTCGTCCATCGGCCACCGCCTGGTCGGAGCCCTGGGCCTGCCGTCGCCGGTGAGGCTGGAACGCTGGCAGGCCGGGCGCCTGCGGCCGGTGGAAGGTGCGCTGCTAATCGGCGGCGGGCCGCTGGCCGAGCGGGTCAGCACCTTCGCCAATCGCCTGACCGACGCGATCTACCGCTACGGCGACCAACCGGCGACCGCCACCCAATGGATTCCCGGCCATGGCCCGAAACTCAAGGCCGTGGTGTTCGACGCCAGCGATTTGCAGCACACCGACCAGCTCAAACAGCTGCGCGAATTCTTCCAGCCACTGATGAAGAACCTCGACAGCAGCGCGCATCTGGTAATCCTCGGCCGCGCCCCGGAAACCCTGCGCGAACCGTTTGCCGCCAGTGCGCAGCGCGCGCTCGAAGGTTTCTCCCGCTCGCTGGCCAAGGAGCTGCGCAGCGGCGGCACGCTGCAACTGATCTACGTCGGCGAAGGCGCCGAGGATCAGCTCGAAGGACCGCTGCGGTTTTTCCTCTCGCCAAAAAGCGCATTTGTCTCCGGGCAAGTGATTCGTCTGACGGCCTGCGCCACTCAAGTTACCGACTGGACCCGCCCGCTGGCCGGGCGCAAGGCGCTGGTCACCGGCGCGGCGCGAGGCATCGGCGCCTCCATCGCCGAAACTTTGGCCCGTGACGGCACCGAGGTGATCCTGCTCGACGTGCCGCCCGCGAAAACCGATCTCGAAGCCCTGGCCGCTCGCCTCGGCGGGCGCGCCATCACCCTCGACATCTGCGCCGAAGACGCCGCTACGCAACTGATCGAACAGTTGCCGGACGGCCTCGACATTCTGGTGCACAACGCCGGCATCACCCGCGACAAGACCCTGGCCAACATGACGCCCGAGTTCTGGGACGCGGTGCTGGCGGTCAACCTCAACGCCCCGCAAGTGCTGACCAAGGCCCTGCTCGACAGCGGCACCCTGCGCGATAACGCGCGGGTGATTCTGCTGGCCTCGATCAGCGGCATCGCCGGCAATCGCGGGCAGACCAATTACGCGGCGAGCAAGGCCGGCCTGATCGGACTGGCCCAGGCCTGGGCGCCGACGCTGCTGGAACGCGGCATCAGCATCAACGCCGTGGCGCCGGGGTTCATCGAGACCCAGATGACCGCGCACATCCCCTTTGGCCTGCGCGAAGCCGGCCGGCGCATGAGTTCGCTGGGCCAGGGCGGCCTGCCGCAAGACGTCGCCGAAGCCGTGGCCTGGCTGGCCCAACCGGGCACCGGCGCGTTCACCGGGCAAGCGTTGCGGGTGTGCGGCCAAAGCGTTCTGGGGGCCTGAACATGACCATCGAATGGCAAACGCTGCACCACGAGCCGAGCCTGCCGGGGCTGTATGCCCGGGCGGCGACCCGACGCAAAATCACCGGCACCACTCTGCCCGACAGCGGCTTGCGCTGTGCCGTCGAGGTGGATGGAAAACGGCTGGCGGCGTATCGCAAGGTCTGCGGTTTCACCGATGACGGTCTGCTGCCGCCGACCTATCCGCATATCCTGGCGTTCGCCCTGCAGATGCAATTGCTGACGGCCAAAGAGTTTCCGTTCCCTTTGCTGGGGCTGATTCATCTGAGCAACCGCATCCGCGTATTGCGGCCGATGGGCGGGATCAGTCGTGCGCAAGTCAGCGTCCGGGTGCATAACCTGCAACCGCATCCGAAGGGCGCGACCTTCGATCTGCTGACCACCCTCGACGATCAACTCGGCCCGTTGTGGGAAGCCGAAAGCCGGATGCTCTGTCGTGGCGTGAAGCTCGAAGGCGAAGCGATCGAACAGACCTGGGAGCCGACACTGCCCCTCGCGCAAGTGGCGCAATGGAAGGCGCCGACGGACATCGGCCGGCAGTACGCGAAAGTCTCCGGCGACTACAACCCGATTCACTTGAGTGCCGCCAGCGCCAAGCTGTTCGGTTTCCCAACCGCCATCGCTCATGGTCTGTGGAACAAGGCCCGGACGCTGGCGGCACTGGCGGATCATCTGCCCAAGGCCAACCTTGAGGTCACCGTGCATTTTCGCAAACCGGTGCGCCTGCCGAGCGAGGTGAGCCTGTTCGCCAGCGCGGCCGGTTCCAGCGGTGAGTTACGCCTGATCGGCGCCGGGGATCTGGAGCACATGGCGGGCAACTGGCAGCCGGTAGCCTGACATCGAGGCCGGGAAAACCTGCTCAATTGTGTATATATCACTTAAGTTTTCCCGCGCCGCACAAACGTCCCTCGCCGAAACCCAGCCTTGATTTTCAAGGCTTTTTTTTGCGCGCCTATATCCTCGGTATTAGTCGTTAGGCGGCACTCGCCGCCCCCTGCATAAAGGCGTTAATACCAACTTGAGAATGGCGTGGATCCAGCCTTGCGACTGATATGAGCACAACGGACGAAGGCATTGCCGGCAACAGAACCGGCGAGCCGTCGAAGTCAACGAACGTTGTCACAGGTGCAAGGAATAACCCTCATGAAAACCCACATGAAAGCTCAGGCGTGGTGCAAGTCGGCAACAGCACTGGCCCTTATTCTCTCTCTCGGTCTGGCCGGTTGCAGCAGTGGCGGCGGCGGTCATCACAGCAGCTCCGGCAGCTCTTCCCCCGACAGTTCGACTGCGGGTACTGGCGGCACGGGCGGTACCGGAGGCACCGGTGATACGGCGGGCACGGGTGGCACCGGCGGAACTGGCGGCACGACGACCCCGACGGATCCAACCAATCCGACCAATCCCACCGACCCGACGGACCCGACCAACCCCACCAATCCGGGCACTCCGACGCCTCTGGTTACCACCACACTGGTGCAGGACGTCGGCAATACCGTCAGCGGAGTGGGTAATGGTGTCGGCCAGGTCGGTGACTCCCTGAGCGGCGTGCCGGTCGTTGGCGGTGTGGTGCAAAGCGCAGCGAAAACCGCCGGCAACGTGGTGACCACGCTGGGCGACGGCGTAGCCAACGGCATCGGCAAACTGGCGACCACCGACAACGGTCTGGGCGTCACCGCTTCGGCTGTCGGCGGCGTGGTGCAGGATGTGGGCAACGGCGTGTCCGACCTCAGCGGCAAACTGGCGACTGCCACCGGCAGCGTTCCAGTGGTCGGCGGTGTGGTGACCAAAGTCGCTCCACTGCTCAACGGAGTCGGTGAAAAAGTCACCATGCTCGGTGACACGCTCAGCACCGCTACCACCACCGGCCCGCTCGGCTCGGTTACCAAAGAAGTGGGCAGCAAACTGGTACCGGTGATTGCCATGGTCGAAAGCACCACGGACAAACTCGGCAGCGCTACGGGGCTGGGTGCTCCCGTAAACGGCCTGCTGCAGAAAGTCGGCAGCACCGTCGATGGAGTAGGCGACAAAGTCACCGACGCCGGCAACGGCAACGCCCTGACCAACACTGTCGGCGGTGCCTTGAGCAATGTCGGCACCGCTGTCGGCAAGGCCGGTGGACTGGTCGCCAACGGCACCGGTTCGGGAACGGGCGTCGGTGGTGGTCTGGGCAACAATGGCTTGCTGCAAACCGTCGCCGGCGCAGTCGTGAACGTCGGCGCCGGCTTGAGCAGCGGCAATGGCACTCTCGCCGCACCCGGTGGCGTGCTGGCAGCGGCCGGCAACACCGTGGCCTCGCTCAACACCGTGCTCGGCGGCTCGGGCTCGCCGATCACCAGCCCGACCACTCCGTTGGCAACGCTGGGCAACAACGTCGGTGCCGGACTTGCACCGGTCACCACTGCGGTCACCAGCCTGACCCAGAATGTCGGCACTGCCACCGGGCTCGGCTCTCCGGTCGCCGGTCTCACCGGCCAGGTTGGCGGCGCCGTCGGCAATCTCGGCAACACGATTGCCAGCACCAATGCCAATCCTGTCGTCACCGCGGTCGGCAACACCGTCACCACGGTGGGCAACACGGTCACAGCAGTCGGCGGACTGGTCAACGGTGGCACTGCCACCGGGACCGGCGGCGGACTGGGTGGCGTCCTCGGCGGCCTCACCGGCGCCCTGGGCGGTCGCAATCGCTGATTTGCACCTGGCCGATTCGACGGCCTTACCTACAGCGCCTACGCTTGGTTGAGGGCGGAAGATTCCCACGAGTCTTCCGCTTTTTTCTTAGGAGAAACCCAGCCCCGTGCTGCGGGTTTGAACATGGAGTGTCCTATGCGCGTCATGGCATCCCTGCTGTTGCTCAGTCTCAGTTCCACCGCCCTCGCCGACACCCTGCCCAGCTTTCTCAACAGCAACGAAACCATCCGCAACCTGCCGGTGCCGAACCTGCCCGCCGACGCCTACCGGCCGAACGCCGCGCCGCTGCAAGTGCCGGAGCCCGGCGCCACGGCCGCCCAGCCGTTGCTGATGGGCACGAAGATCAACCTCAGGACCGTGCAGATCGAAGGCGGCACGCTCTATCCACTGAACGAACTGGCCGAAATCTACAAACCCCTGATCGGCCGCGAGAGCAGCCTCGCCGACCTGATCGAAGCCACCCGCACGATCACCCGTCGTTATCAACAGGACGGTTATCTGCTGTCCTACGCCTTCCTGCCACAACAAACCTTCGATGACGGCGTGGCGCGCGTGGTGCTGGTGGAAGGTTACGTGCGCGACGTGCAGATCGCCGGCGACGTCGGACGGGTCAAAGCCCTGCTCGACCGGCTGGCCGCCAAGCTCCAGGCCGAACGCCCGCTGACGCGCAAGACGTTCGAGCGCTACACCACGCTGATGACCCGCATTCCCGGCGTGACGATCCAGGCCCAGGTGCCGCCGCCCGGCACCACCGACGGCGCGACGACGCTGGTGGCCCAGGCCAGTCGCAAGCCGTTCACCAGCACCCTGAGCACCACCGAAGACAACCGCAACGGCACCCAGGCCCTGCTCGGCGTCAGCAGCAATTCACAAACGTCGATGGGCGAACAATTGAGCCTCAGCGGCCTGTTTCCACCGGGGGATGATCACGAGCATTACTACCGGCTGGACTACAACCAGTTCATCAACGATGAAGGCGCACAACTGAGTCTGTCGGCCTCACGCTATCGCGCCGACCCCGGCACCAACGTGCTGTTGAACAACGGACTGGAACTCAAGCCGCACCGTGAAAACGATCGTTATTCGCTCGGTTTCACCCTCCCGCTGATTGCCGCCTCGGATGAATTGCTGACCGCCGGATCGCGCCTGTACGCCGTCAACGACAAGACCCGCTACAAGGTGATCGGCTACCCGCTGAGCGTCGAAGAACGCACCGACATCCGCGCCCTCGCCTTCGAAAGCGACTGGCGCAAGGCCGATGCCCGGCAACTGCGGATCCTCAGTGGCGGCGTCTATCAGGGCTTCGACAGCCTGGGTGCACACACCAACAACAGCGCCATCGACCTCGACTTCTTCCGAGTGCGCCTGTCGGGGGTACAGAGCGACAAGTTCCTCGACAACTGGCAAGGAGTGCTGTCGGCTGCGTTGTACTGGAGCCGCGACACCCTGCCCGATAGCGAGCGCGCGGTGTTCGGCGGGCAGAATTTCGGCCGCGGATATCCCGACGATCAGGCATCCGGCGACAAGGGCTGGGGCGTGGCTTACGAGATCAACTACAGCTTCAACCGCGACGGCAACTGGGTGCGCATCCTGCAACCGTATTTCGTGCTCGACCGCTCGCGCAGCTGGTTCAATGAATTGCCGGTGCAGGCCAACAACCTGTCATCGGCGGCGTTCGGTCTGAGATTTGGCGATGCGAAGTACTACAACATCGCCCTGGAAGCCGCCAAGGCAATGTCGGATGAAGCGCTGGACACCTTCAATCGCCGGCCGCGCTACAGCATCAGTTTCAGCTATCAGTTATAGGCCGCTGCCGCAGGCAACTGCGGTGGCCTGCGAAGCGCGACTACTGCTTCTCGATCTTGCCACCCGCATCCGGGTCGTAGAAATCGGGAATCTCATATTTGTACTTCTTCAGCCAGCGCTGCATCGCCAGTTCACGCTCGGTGGCCGTGGCCGCCTGCGGATCGGGGGACGCAGCCTTGTTGCGGCTTTGCAGCAACAGCCAGCCTTCGGTTTCCTGCTGCTGCGCCGAGGCCGGGCCGGCATCGATGGCCAGTGCGCCGAGCGGCAGACTCAGCAGACTCAGGCAGCACAGCGTCTTGAACGTGTTCATGGCAGCTCCTTGAGGCTCACTTGATCGTCGCCGGTTGCGCATCAACCGCCACGGCAACCTGATTGCCAGCGACAGGTCTGGCCTTGACCGGCGACTTGAGTTTCTCCGCGCGTTCCTGGGCATCGGTGAACTGTTCCGGGGTCAGGTGCGCGCGGCTGACCACTTCCGCAGCTTGCTGCCAGTTGTTCTGGTAGAGCAGCAGGGTCACCAGATTCAGCGTCGCCAACTGATTGTTCTGCTTCAACTCGATGGCCGTCAGAAACTCGAAGCGAGCGTCTTCGAGCCGCAGCTGATTGAGGTACACCACGCCCAGATCGTTGCGGATGTCTTCATTGGTCGGCGCCAGCCGCGCCGCCCGTTGCAGGTGGGCCTGCGCCTGACCGTTGTCGCCACGGGCGGCATACAACTGGCCCAGGCCATGTTCGGCGTCGGCGTTCAGGCACGTGCCGAGCAGGCTGCGATACAACGGCTCGGCTTCGCTGCGTCCCAGCAGGCGATAGACCTTGGCTTTGCGCAGCCGCACCTCGACGAGGTTGTCGGGCAGGCCCTGCAGGTTGGCCAGGCTGGCGTGCAGCTTGCCGTCGTTGACCAGATCATCCGCCAGGTTCAGCGACAGTTCCTGTTCGGAACTCAACTTGCTGCAACTGGCCGGCGCCAGCATCGTCGTCCACGGCGCCTGACCGTCCGTTGCGCAACCGCCGAGCAGCAACAGACTTGCCACAACCATCAGTGCTTTCATCCATCGCTCTCCATCGCCATAGTCATTTTCATTGTCAGGACGCAAACGCCCGAGTGATTGCGGTAAAACCCGGGCCCGCCAAAACGATCAGCAAGGCCGGGAACAGTAACAGCATCATGACCACCGACATCTTCGCCGACATCTTCGAGATGTATTCCTGCAATCGTGTCAGGCGTCGGTCATCCAGCAGTTGCTTGAGCGTCAGCAGCGATTTCATCGCCCCGCCGCCCTGTTGAATCAGTTGTTGCAGGATCACGCAGGTGTCGGTGAACTCATCCACCGCCAGCATCGCGGCCGCCTTGTTCAACTCCTGTCCGAGCTCGAGGCCGGAGTCGACACGGGCCAGAATCAGGCGCAGTTCGCTGGTCAGCTCCGGCAGCAGTTTCTGCCCTTCGATACTGAGCACACGCAGGGCCTGTTCGACAGCCATGCCGGATTCGAACAGGATCCGCAGCAGCGGGATGAACGTCGACACTTCCACCGCGATGATTTTCTGCCGCCGGCCAGCGGCGTACGCCAGCAGGCGTTTGGGCACAAGATAACCAACGCCTGTGGCGATCATCGGCACCAGCCAGCCGTTGGGGGCGAGGGGGAAAAACACTTCTTTCAGAAACAGGCCAAGCCCCAGCGTCAGCAGCGGCGTGCCGATCTGGCACGCGGCAAACAGCGAGCGCTCGCTGGCCCGGCGCCAGCCAAGACGGCTGAGCAGGGTCTGGGTTTCACTGTCGATGCTCACCGAGCGCTGGCCGAACCGGCTGCTGCCCAGTGCCCGCAGCCAGTTGCCGAAACGGTTCTCGCGCACCAGGTGCCCCTGCAGACGCTGGTTGACCTGACGCACTCGACGCCGCTCGGTCAGCAGGTGATTGCCGACCAGCAACAGCGCCCCGAGCAACAGCATGAGACTGGCCAGCATCAGCATGTCAGACACTCCTCAACATGCGCCACAGCGCCAGGCAACCGGAGACCTGCAACACCACCGCGATAATCAGCATGGTCCGACCGCCCGAGTCGTTCCACATACCGAGCATGTAGCCGGGATTGGTCAGCATGAAGTAACTGACCAGGATCACCGGCAGCGATCCGAGCACCCACGCGGTCATCCGGGTTTCGCCGGTCAGCGCGCGCAGTTGCCGGGCACCCTGGTCGCGTTCGCGAATCAGCTTGATCAGGTTCTCCAGCAACTCGCTGGCATTACCGCCGTAGCGGTGGTTGACCTTCAGGCCCAGGGCGAACATGCGCAATTCGTCCTGCTCGTAGAGCTCGGCGAAATCACTGACCGCGTCCGGCAGGTTCACCCCCAGCTGCACGTTGCGCTGCACCCGGCCCATCGCGGCTTTCAACGGGTCCTCACTGGTTTCGATGCCGCCCATCACTGCATCGCTCAGGGTCCGGCCGGACTTGAGGCTGCGCACGGTGTGGTCGAGCAACTGCGGCAACTGTTCGATCATCCGCTTGAGCCGACGCCGATATCGCCACGCGATGTACAGCCGCAGAATCAGCGGCGGCGCGAGTATCAGCACCAGCAGACCGATCCAGTCGGCCAGCAGGTAACCCAGCATCGTGGCCACAACCCACAACGACAGCCAAAGCCCGAAGTGCTCGTTCGGCCGACCGAGGCCGGCCCGCAAAAACATCCGCTCCAGCCCGGTCCACGAGGTTTTTTCGGCAACGCCCTGGGGCTGCCCGGCGGCGAGGCGCGAGAGCACCCGTTCGTTGGCAGTCTTGCGCACACCTTGCAGGAACAGGCGAATCGACAGCCCCAACAACAGCAGGCAGAGGACGATCAGGATCACCGGTCCGATCATGACGAAGGCTCCATGCGCTTAGCCCAGACTCGACTCGTGCCGCAACTTGTCGCCGGCCGGGTTGACCGCCTCGCGCAGGAAGCCGAAACCGGTGCGCCGATCCAGACGGAACAGGGTGTTGGTGACGTACACGTCTTCGCGCACGCCGACCACTTCCACCACTTCACTGACACAGCGGCGGCCGTCGGGCATGCGGGTCAATTGAATGATCACGTCGAGCGCCGCGCAGATCATCTGCCGCAGGGTGCGTTCGGCCACCGTGCGCCCGGTCAGGCCGACCAGGGTTTCCAGACGCAGCAATGCATCCTGGGCGTTGTTGGCGTGGACCGTGCTCATCGAGCCGTCGTGACCGGTGTTCATCGCCGTCAACACGTCGAGCACTTCGACGCCGCGGATCTCGCCGAGAATGATCCGGTCCGGACGCATCCGCAGGGCGTTGCGGATCAGGTCGCTGGCCTTGACCTCGCCATGGCCCTCGGCATTCGGCGGCCGGGTTTCCAGGCGCACCACGTGAGGATGGCCGAGTTGCAGTTCGGCGACGTCTTCAATGGTTACCAACCGTTCGTGGGGGTTGATGAGTTGGCTGAGAATGTTCAGCAGCGTGGTCTTGCCGGTGCCCGTGCCGCCGCTGATCAGGATGTTGCAGCGCTTGCCCACGGCCTCCTGGAAGCACTCGAAAATCGGCAGGTCGATGGTCTGCATCGCAATCAGGTCGCTGCTCTTGAGCATGTCCTTGCGGAATTTTCGAATCGACAGGCACGGACCGTCGAGGGCGATCGGCGGGATGATCGCGTTGACCCGGCTGCCGTCGGGCAGGCGTGCATCGACCATCGGCGAAGACTCGTCCAGCCGGCGCCCGAGCGGCGCCAGAATGCGCTGCATGACCCGTTCGACGTGATGTGCATCGATGAAACGCAAGTCACTCTGATGCAGTACGCCGTCACGCTCGACGAACACCCGGTGCGGGCCGTTGACCAGAATCTCGGTCACGGCGCTGTCGCGCAGCAACACTTCCAGCGGGCCGAATCCGGTCAGCTCATCGACGATTTCTTCCGCCAGCCGCTCCATCTCGTAACGTGAAATCGCCAGGTGCAGACGGGCGATGTATTCGGCGACCTTGTCGGTGACGAATTGCGCCAGCAACTGCCGCGAACCTTCCAGCAGGTTTTTCCCGGACTCCTCGATGGCATCGATGATGTACCGATGCAGGACCAGTTTCAGGCCTTCGTGGTCGGTGTTGCCCGACTGGCCACGCGCCGGCGCACCGAAGAGTTTTTCCGGGCTCATGAGGTGCCTCGCAACCGGTCGAACCAGGTGACCTTGGGTTTGGCCAGGCCTTCGGAGCGTTTGGCCAGCCGTTCGCCGAGCACTCGCAGGCTCTGGGTGAGTTTCTCCCGGGGGGCCAGTTCAAACAGGCTGACGCCCTGGTTCTTGGCGTTCATGCGCAGCTCCGGACTCAAGGCCAGCACGGCGATCACTTCCAGGTTGAAGGTCTTGCCGAGGGTGTCCGCATCCGGCGCGACGTTGCTCAGATAGCGGTCGACCAGCAGCCGTCCGTGATCGAGTTTCATGCCTTTTTCCCGCCACAGATTGAACACCGCCAGATTGCGCCGGCAATCGAGAACGCTCTGGTCGGTGTACCACAGCAGCTTGTCGCAATGACTGACGAAGGTGCGCAGGGCTTCGCTGTCGGGCTGGCCGGTGAGGTTCACGACGATGTGCTGGAAGTGCTGGCGCAAGGCGCTGAGCAACATGTACAGCTCGGCGGCGCTGGTGCTTTCCAGCGGCTCGTCGTTGTCGGCGTACGCCAGAATCCGCAGCCCCGCTTCGGCGCTGGTGAAGGCACTGTCGATCAACGTGGCGTCGAGCCTGCGCAGGTGGCGCAAGGCATCGCCGAAGTGGAACGAACTCTCCAGCCCCAGCAACGCCAGGCTGTCGCCACGGGGCAGACCTAGATCCAGCAGCAGCGTCTGCTGTCCGCTCTTTTGCACCACCAGTGCCATATGGTTGGCCAGTAGCGCGCCGTCGGAACTGCTCTGTACGCCGTACAACACCGTCAGACCGCCCAGTTGTGCGTTATGGGTCACCGGCGGCAGGCGCTTGCTCAAGCGCCGCACCAGCCCGGCCACTTCGCTGGAACGCGAACCATAGGCGACGAAATCCCGTGCCCCGGCGCGCATCGCATTCAGTACAAGCTGATTGTCCATGCCATCGCCGAGGGCAACGATCGCCAGCATCGGTTTGGCCTCCAGCGCGCCTTCAATCAGCGCGCTCTGGGCCACCACGTGTTCGCGGTCGAGGCCGACGAACACCAGGCTGGCGAAGGTCACGTCCACCAGTGCGAGCAATTCGTCGAGGCTGCCGCCACCGGCACTGACCACCTGGCCCAACGGCGCAAGCGCGCTTTGCAGCCACTCCAGATCGGTGTTGTTGCGGGTGATGGCGAGGAAGGTCTGACTCAGGCTCTGGCTCATTGGGACAACCCGCTGCGCTTGTCGAAGTTACCGTTTTCCAGGAAGAACATGCGGTAGAAATTCGGATCGTAGTTGCGCAGTTTTTCACCCGGCAACGACGGCAGTTGTGCCTCCGCCGAGAGCGGGCGCACCAGATGCGGGGTGACGATCATCAGCAGCTCACGCTCTTCGCGTTTGATCTGCGAGCTTTTGAAAAAGGCCCCGAGCACCGGGATATCGCCCAACCCCGGAAACTTGTCGACCTGGGATGAGTTGGTGGTGCTGATCAGACCGCTGATGACAAAACTCTCGCCATCGGCCAGGGAAATGCTGGTGTCCGTGCGACGGATGGCCAGGGCCGGCACCGTGGTGCCGGCGATGTTCACCGCTTTGCTGAAATCCAGTTCGCTGACTTCCGGTGCCACTTTCAGGGCGATGCGATCGTGGCTGATGATGGTGGGCGTCAGGGTCAGGCGGATGCCGAATTCCTTGTATTCGATCGACACGTTGTCGCTACCGGAGCTGGGCACCGGAATCGGAATCTGCCCGCCCGCGAGGAAACTTGCGCTTTGCCCATTGAGAGCCACCAGGCTTGGCCGCGCCAGGGTGTAGGCGAAGCCGCTGCCCTCGAGGGCATTGATGATCGCCATGGTCTTGCCGCCGATCCACGAGAAGTTGAACAGCGCGTTGTCCACCGGCAATCGCGGTTGCGGGACGCCGTCGATGGGCGGCAGGGTTCCGGGTGAGCCGAACAGGAAGTTGCCGCGGGTGCCGATCAGCGAAGCCGACGCCTGCTTGAGCTTGGTGCGGCTGACTTCGACGAAGCGAATGTCGGTCTGGACCTGCGAGGGCAACAGCGCATCATCCGACGGCAGCGCACTGGTGTTGGTGAGGGCCGAAGTGGCGGCGCCCTTGACGAAGACCATGCTCTGACGCGGCTCGCTGGAGCAGCCGGTCCAGACCATGAGACTGGTAGCGCCCGGCGCCACGGCAGTGAGCAGGAACGAGGAATTGCCATTGGCATGCACGTCGGCGATTTTCGGATCACCGATGGCCAGGCGTGTGATCGCCACCGGTGATTGCATGTCCTGCTGCCAGCCTTCGTTGATTTCGATCACCGGCGGCAAGCGCCCGAGGGCCGCGCAGTTGCCGGTAGCCGCGTGCGCGGCATTGATTGACAGTCCCATCAGCAGCAAGGCCCGGAGCACGGGATTGAAGGTCGGCCAGGAACGACTCTGCATGCACTTGGATCCTTGCTCAGTCATGGGTTTTGTTGTTGGTCTGATTGCCGCGAATCACTTCCACTGCGGGCCGTGCCGCCACAGCTTGGTCGCCGCTCGACAACGCTTTCGGCGCTGTCCCCAGCGCCAGCTGCGTGAACTGGAAGAGTTGACTGTTGGCGGCGACCAATTTGTCCGGTGCCTGACTTTCGCCGGCCCAGTACTTGGCCAGGCGCTGTTCTTCACTGCTGCGCACGGCCAGGCGCAACGTCCCGACCTGAGTGGCGAGCATCATTCGACTCAACAATTGTTCAGGCACCGCCAGCACCACGGTGCGCGCGGTGAGCCGGCGCTGGTCCTGTTTGATCTTGTCGTCGGCACTCATTGCGGGAGCGGACGGCTGACCGTCGTTGGTCAGGCCGTACTGTTCGCCGACTCCCAGCACGCGCATGGCCGGTACCACAATCTGTGCCGACTGCTGCGGATTGCTGGCGTCCTGGCGCAGGTACAACAGCACGTCGACGTAATCCCCGGGGATCAACTGCCCGGCCGCACCGATCACTTCATCGACCGACACGGCCAGTGCGCGCTCGTCACTGTGGATCATGCGCGCCAGTGTGCCGCCAGCCTCGAAGCTTTCTTCGTTGAGCCAGGTGCCGGCGCTCAGGTGGCGCCACGGCGTGCGGCCCACGGCCTGCTCGATGGTGCCGAGGCTGCCGGCGGGGGCGCTGAGCAGTTTTTCAACGGCCAGATCGGCGGCAGTAAGGGGGGTGAATGGCGGGACGTCACGCACCAGCACCACGACAGGTTGACGGGTCTGGTCTTCGGCGGCAGCGACGGTTGTTTCGACGGTGACCACCGTCGGCGCGGGAGCCTCGGCCACCGGAGCGGGTTGGCGGCTGAGCACCAGGCCCCAATATCCGACAACGATGGCGCCCAGTAAAAGCACCGCTGCAAGGCCCATGGTCACACGACTGTTCATGACGGCTCTCCCTTTCCTGCTGCACTACCAGCCCGCACTTCCTACCAAGGGAACATCGCAATCAGGCAGCTATGAACATCCAACTATTTCGCTATTTCCACGCTAGCTGAAACAAGCCAAAACGCCATTACTGACAGGCAAATAACCCACGAAAGTATGGGTGTTGGCCAATTAGCAGTCGAAATACCGGGAGAGACGAAGCGACTAATCCTTTATGACTAATCCGTTCTTACAGTTGTTGGGAGGGGGTTTGTTGACAATGCTCAAATGGCACGGCGAACGCTTTGCCGCTGCCGTTTCATCGGCGCCAGGAGCGCAAAGGAGTGGGCACATGTTTCGAATGATCGTTGATTATTTAATGGCCAAAGCCCTGCTGTTGTACAAACATGAAGAGGGCGCTTCGGCAATCGAATACGCCATCGTCGTGGCCATGGTCGCCGTGGTGGTTGTCGTTTTTGTCACCCCGCTGGGTGATCGTATGCTGGCGATCTTCAACAACGTCCTGGTGTCGCTGGGCGGCACTGCGCAAACCCGGCCAACTCCGTAATCGAAGTTGCGCCAGCACCTTGCTGATGTCGGGCTACACTCGATCTTCCATTCAGCTTTCAGGTACTGCCCATGAACGTGTCTTCTTCCCCACGCCAACAGTTGCTTCTGGTTGACGACGAAGAGGACGCGTTGCTGGAGCTGGCGGAGTTGCTGGAAGGCGAAGGCTTCGTCTGTCATACCGCCACATCGGTCAAACTCGCCCTGCATCACCTGACCCGCCATCCCGATATCGCCCTGGTGATCACCGATCTGCGCATGCCGGAAGAGAGCGGCATGTCGCTGATCAAGCGTTTGCGCGAGCACACCTCGCGCCAGCATCTGCCGGTGATCGTGACGTCGGGACATGCGGACATGGAGGACGTGAGCGACATGCTGCGGTTGCAGGTGCTGGACCTGTTCCGCAAGCCGATCTATCACGTGCGGCTGCTGGAAACCCTCGACAACCTGTTTCCCAAGCCAAAGGTGAATGCCGGGTAAAGAGAATGCCCGGCAGTCCGTTTCAGTGGGCAGTTACCCGCTGACGCAAACCGGAATTGCCCGGCGATAACGCCAGCGCCAACTGCGTGCGGTTATGCATGTGGGTCAGGCGCAACACCTGCGAAACATAGAGCTTCACGGTGTTTTCGGTGATGCCCAGCTCACAGGCAATCTGATAATTGGTCTGCCCCTTGCCCACCAGACGCGCCACGTCCAGTTGCCGCGGCGACAGCTGATTGAAGATCGCCGGGATCTCCAGTTCACCGGTCTCGCGGGCGGTTTCGTCGCTGACCGGCGCCGGCCCTCGACGCACCTTGTCCAGATCCTGATAAAGATCGTCGATGGACGAAGACAGGTCCTGAAGCTTCTGGTTCAGATGGCCCAGTTGCAGGGTTTTCTGCCGCTCCTGCAGCACCGTTTCCTGGCGTTGCAGGCCTTCGAGCAATTCATCGAGATTGACCGGTTTCTGGTAGTAGTCGGCAATCCCGGCGCGCAAGGCCTTGATCACGTCCTGCTTGTCGGCGCGGCCGGTGAGCATGATCGCTTCGAACGCCCGGTGTTTGCCGGCCAGCCGTTGCAGTTCCTGCACCAGTTGAATGCCGTCCATGTCCGGCATGTGCAGATCGCACAGCACCAGTCCGATCGCGAGGTCGTCCGAAAAACGCTCGATCGCCTCTTTACTGGACTCGCACGGCACACAGCGGTAGCCGCTGCTCTCGAGAAATTCGCAGAGTTCTTCGACGATCAGAGGCTGATCGTCGACAACGAGGACTTTTACCGCAGATGTAAGCTTGTTCACGTGCCACTCCATGCCCAGGCCAAAGCTGACCATTCCTGTACTGTCAGCCGTCGGCTGTATAACCATTACCTTTGAAAGTAGACCCACTTTCCGACTATGTACATAAGACTAGTGGCGTTCGGCGACTAATGGATCCAAGGTAGCGCAAGCACAAAACCGATCAGCACGAACGGCGCAAATGGCAGCTTTTTTGACATGGATGGCGCCATATATCGAAGACGATGCCTAAGCCCTTGACTCATATGCAGCCAGAGTCTTGGCGCCAGAAGAATCCAGAGCAGGCTCGCCGCACCGGCGCCGATGAATATCCCGAGCAGCGACAGGCCGTCCGTCGAAAGACCGAGAGCTGTCATTAATTTCACATCGCCAGCGCCCATTCGCCCCATGAAATACCCCGGCAGCGTGAACGCCAGCGCCACGACACAGGCCCAGCCGCCCTGCCCGGCTTCGGCGCCCATCCAGGTGGTGCCGAAAGACAGCAGATAGACCAGCGCGAGAGCGGCGGCACCCAGCGTCAGAACGTTGGCAATCCTTCGTTGCCGGGCATCCTGAGCCGCGCACGCCGTCAACCAGATCAGAAGGACAAGGCTTTGCATGCGGTAAAAACCGTCCGTTTTTGCTGAATGATTCTATGCTGATACTACGCATTGACTGTCAGGGTAGACGCACGGATGAAAACCGGCTCTCGGAAGGCGCAAAAAGGTGCGGTGGCGATCGAGTTCGCCCTGGTGTTCGTGATCTTTTTCGCGGTGTTTTATGGCCTGGTCAGCTACAGCCTGCCGTTCGTGCTGATGCAGACGTTCAACCAGGTCACCGCCGAAGCCATCCGCCGCGCCGTGGCGGTCGATCCCGCGATTCCCAACTATTCCAGCGTGCTGGTCAGCACCGCGAATACCGCGTTGACCCAGCAATTGTCGGTGCTGCCGTCGTCGCTGAACGTGGTGGTCGGCACGGATACGACAACGGTCTACGACCCGACTCAGGGCACGCTCACCGTCAGCGTCAATTACCCGGTGAGCAAACTCAATCGGGTCATCCCGTTTCTGGTGTTGCCGGGCATCGGCGCTGTCCCCAGCCTGCCCACCAACCTGACCGCCATTTCGAGCCTTAAATTTTGACTCCGGGTGACAACCTGCTCGGCCGCCTGCTCAAGCGAAGCATGGTCGCCAGCGATTTGCCGGACGTGCTCGGCACCCCGCTGACGGGCCTGCACATCCACCTCGACAACGACGGCGGCGTATTGCAAATGGCCGGCCCGCTGCGCTTGCTGCTGGCGCAACAGACGCCCCGTGACAAACCGTTGCCGTTGCACGACTACCTGCTGGCACACAGCACGCTGGCCATCGAGGGCCGGCCGCAGGACTGGCAAGGCCAACTGCTGGACCTGGACTTCCCCGGCCTGGGCGACCAGACCTTGCACCTGCGCGGCTGGGTCCAGCCGCTGGGCGATGGCTGGCTGCTGCAACTGATCGACATCGCCGACCTGTTGTCTGAACGCCAGCAAGCGCATCAGCGCGAGGCGTGCCACATGCTCGCCGAGCAGATCAGCAAACAGGTGCGCAGCTGCAGCCTGGGCCGGTTACCGATGCTTGTCAGCGAACAATTGCAGGTGATCGCCCAGCGCTGGCAGATCCCGTGCCTGGCGCTCGCCCTGCTCGATGAACAGGAACAAGGCTGGCAGATCCATCAACAATTCCACGCTCATGACGCCCCGGCGCTGTGGCACGACGGCCAGCGTCTGGGCACGCCGCTCGACAGTCTCAACGGCACCGGCCCGCAACGTTTGGGTGAGCATTACGGCCAGTATGAACACTCGCGGGTTCAGGGCCTGTTCGGCAATGCCGAAGGCTTCGCCGTGCCTTATAGCGATGATCGAGGCGTGATGGCGTGGCTGCTCTGCGGTTTTTACGCGGTGGACAAGACCGCGCCGTATCTGACCGACCGCGACTGGCTGATGCTGGCGGGCGCACTGGCCGGCCCACTGCTCGGGCGCTTGCGCGAACAACAGCATCAACTGCAACTGGAACGGCTGGAGTCGTTGCAGACGCTGCTCGGCACAGGCTGGTGGGAAATCAGCAGTAGCGAGCAGATTCAACTGGCCCCTACGCTGGCCGCCACGCTGCAACAGGACAGCTCGACGCTGACGCTCGACACCTGGCTGACGCTGATCCATCCCGCCGATCGCGAAGAAGTCCGCAGCCGCCTGCAAGCCCTGCAACTGCACGGGGAAATTCTCGACCTGTGCGTGCGCCTGCATGCTCGCGACGCCAGCCAGACGCCGGCGTGGTATCGCCTTCAGGGGCAAGTCACCGGCACCGGCGAGCATCGGCGGCTGGTGGGGTTCATGCTCGACATCAGCGACATCAAGAACCAGCAGCAACTGGCCGCCGCCGCCCATGCGCGGCTGGACAACCTGATCGCCAGTTCGCCGGCGGTGATTTACGTCCAGCACTACGTCGAAGGCGCCTTGCTGCCGGCGTTTTTCAGCGCCAGCCTGCAACCGCTGCTGGGCTGGAGCCTGGAGGACTGTGACGCCAGTGCGCTGGCAGAGCGGATTCACCCGGATGACCGTGCCCTGTATTTCGAGCGCACCCGGCAACTGCTGCGCGAAGGCTCGGTGCGCGCCCGCTATCGCCTGCGCGACAATCGCGGCGATTACCACTGGCTGCTCGACGAAGCCCGGCTGTTGCGCAATGACCTCGGCCTGCCGGTGGAGGCCGTCGGTTTGTGGCTGGACGTTACCGAAGCGACGCTGGCCGCCGAGCAGGTCAGACAGAGCGAGGAACGCTACCGGATTCTGGTGGAGGACTCGCCGGCGATGATCTGCCGCTATCGCCCGGACCTGATCCTGACGTTCGGCAACCGGCCGCTGGCGACCTATCTGGAATGCGCTCCCGAAGACCTGGCCGGGGTCGATCTGGGCAGCTGGATGTCCGACGTTCAGCGCGCGGCCTTCGTTGAGCGCCTGGCGCAGTTGACCCCGCAATCTCCTGTCAGCACCGCCGAAATCAACCTGCAATTGCCGGGGCGCGAACATGCGTGGTGGGTGTGGTCGGATCGCGGCGTGTTCGATGAGCACGGCAAACTGATCGAAGTCCAAGCCGTTGGCCGCGACAACACGGAAGTCCGCCGCTCCCAGCAGCAACTCACGCAAAGCGCAAAAATGGCCACCCTTGGCGAAATGGCCACCGGCCTGGCCCACGAAATCAATCAGCCGCTGAACGTCATGCGCATGGCCATCGTCAACGTGCAGAAGCGCCTGAGCAACGGCGATGTGCAGATCGATTACCTGACCGACAAACTCAATCGCATCGACGCTCAGGTGCAGCGCGCCGCGAAAGTGGTGGACCACATGCGGGTGTTCGGTCGCCGCTCGGAAATCGAGCAGCAGCTGTTCAACCCGGCCAGCGCCATCGAAGGCACGCTGTCGCTGCTGGCCGAAGGCATGCGCGGCAAAGGCGTGGATTTGCGCATCAGTGAAACCGCGTTCGAGGTTCAGGTGCGCGGGTACGTCGATCAGCTTGAACAGGTGTTGATCAACCTGATGGTCAACGCCCGGGATGCGCTGCTCGGCAAACGCGAGTCCGACTCGGCGTTCAAGCCGTGGATTTCGATCTACGCCGAGCGCGACGAGCAGAAGGTGCGGCTGTGGGTCGAGGACAACGGCGGCGGTATTGACCCGCGGCTGCTGGAGCGGATTTTCGAACCGTTCTTCACCACCAAACCGATAGGCGTCGGCACCGGTCTGGGGTTGTCGGTGAGTTACGGGATCATCGAGAACATGGGCGGCCACTTGAGCGTGCGCAACTCGGCGGACGGTGCACGGTTCTGCATCGAACTGCCGATCGCCCCCGACGACTAGATCACCAGATACGCCTTGCCGGTCTGACCACAGGTCATGTTGGCGCCGACGTCGACGTCCATGAGATTGATCCCCAGCCCCTTGAGCAAATTGTTGAGCAGCGGATCCAGCAGCGGGCTCACCAGGTTGGTGATCAGCGGTTGCAGGATCGTCGTGACATCGCTGATCAGGCTGGCGACGCCGGTGACGATCGCCCCCAGCGGGTTGCTGCCCTGGGGTTTGTAGACGATCAGATTGATCCCGGCGAGTGTGCTTGCCAGGCTGCTGACGATATTGGTTGAGGGCGCGGCGGCAATCACGCTCGGCGGCAGTTTCAGGTTGGGCGGTGTGGCGAACGGTGTACCACTGGAAAACACCAGATTCTGGGTGTTCTGCGCCACGCTGGTGTTGACCATGATCGCGATGCCGCCGGCGCCGTATGGCACGTGAGTGCTCGGGTCACAGCTGCCGATCCCCAGAATCTTGTGGCAGGTCACCGTGCCCAGGTCCACCAGCGGCAAGGGTGTGACGGTGGGTTCGGCGGCAGATGAAAAAGCGTTGGTCGGGTCGATCTTGCCCAGCTTGAGATCGGCAATCGAGGTGATGGTGCGGGCCGTCAGGCTTTTGGTACCGGTGTTGCCGGTCGGGCAACTGTAGTCGGTGACGTAACTGATGGCGCCGCCGGCATCCAGACTGATGTCGATTTGCGGCGAGGGCAACAGCTTCGGGTCCAGTTGTTCACAACCGGCACCGAGCAGGCAACCGACCGAGTTCAATGTGGCGACCAGATTGAGGCTCAACAGCGCATTGAGCGTCGGCGTCAGCGTGCCAACCAACCCTAGTACCGCATTGGCCAGCCCGGTCACCCCGGACAACACCGGCAGATTTACCGAAAGCAGCGTGCGAATCTGCGCAGTGCGCACATAAATCCGGTTTGGCCCGGTGGGGTTGGCCTTGGCCAGCGCCGGATCGCCAATCGCTGAAAACTGCGGCGGCTCGATGACCTTGACCCGCACTGTGACATTCGCCAGCCCCAGCACGCTGATCGGCAAGGTCGCGGCCACCGCGCTCTTGCTGTTGGCCAGTTGAATCACGCCCTGGACCAGTTGCAGCAACTGCAGATTGGCATCCAGCCCGGCGGCCGTGGTGCCGGTCTGCAATTGCAGAATTTCGCCGAGCTTGACCGGCGCGGCATTGATCGCCGCCACTTGCAACTGGCCCAGCGCGGTGATCACTTCAGCGGTGGCGCCATTGAGCTGCACCGCCGTAATCGCGGCCTGGATCAATTGGGTCACCGTGGCCTGGGTATTGAGCAGTTGGGTGTAATTGCCGGCGGCCACGTTAAGGTTGATCGCCAGTTGATTCAGGTAGCTGAGTAGATTGATGTCGGTATTGAGCAGGCCGTTCCAGCCCAGGGCCGTCAGGTTGACGCTGCCCCCGAGCAGCCCGGAAAACAGCGGATTGAGGATGTTCGATTGGGCGGTGTTGATGCTGGCCAGGTTACTGCGGATGTTCAATTGCGCGACGGTCGGCTTGGGTTTGGCCGCCACCGCCGAAGCATAAAGTACCGTGTTGAGATTGACCGGTGTGCCACTGAACAACGCCTGCACGCCACCGGCAAAACTGGTTGTGACGGTACGATTGGCCGCGACCTTGACCGCCTCTGATTGCGTTGCGTCCACCGTAAACGTGCGCAGGCCGGTAGCGGCTGTCGCCAACTTTCCGCAATCGATCACAAGAACGTTGGTGGCGTTGGCAACAAAGCCGTTGCGCGTCGCACTTTGCCCCGCGTAACTGGCGGCGGTGAGGCCCGGCAGGCAATTGCCGCCACGGCTGACGGCTTCGAGGGCGGCGGTGTCCACCAGGCGCTGCAGTTTGCGTTGTTCCATGTACAGGCGGCCGCTGTCCACGACCAGCAGCATCAACACCAGCGCCAGGCTGAGGGTGGCGGCCGCCATCAGGCCGATGGCCCCGCGCTGCCGGGCTGGCCCGCCGCACTGCGGATGACGCGACATGGCGCACTCCTTTGCCGGCGCACTGCCGGGCGCAACCTCCATTGGTGGATTTGAGTGTAGACGCGCTGCACCGACACTGCTGGCAACGCGCCAGTTTCACCCGCCCATAAAAAAGGGAGCCATAGGCTCCCGTTTTTTGTACAGGCTCAGCGCGGAGGGTAATTCGACAGGATCCGCGCCACCGTCTCGCGGATGGCATTGCTGCGATCCGCCGGGTTCGGCGTGCGGCTGAGCATCTGTTCGTCGCTGCCGCGCCACACCAGTTTGCCGTCCTTGCCGTCGAGCAGATCGACCTGAATGGTCGCCACCTTGTAGGTGATATTGCGGGTCTCGTTGTACATGGGCGCGCCCCAGTAACCGTTCCACGGGCCACCCCAACCGCCGCCGTAGTTGGTGGTCACCTGTTGCTGACGATCCTCGACGATCAGGTAGGTCTGCACAAACAGATCGCCTCGGGCACCCGAAGCGGCCGGGCGCAGACCACGCTGATCCAGTTGGTCGGCAACAGCCTGGCGGATGCGTTGTTCGGTCAGGTCGCTCTTGATCCGTGGATCGTCTGGGCGGTATTGCAGGGCGGGGTCTTTCCAGCTCCAGCTGCGGTACGCGGCAAAGTCGCGGCTGGCGTCGAAGTCATGATTGACCTGGTTGGCGGCGCAGGCACTGAGCAGTGCGGCCACGGCCAGTAAAGCGAGACGGCGGAACATGGTTTTTCTCCGGTGGAAGACATGAACCTGAGGGAGCTTCTCAATTGCAGGAAGCTAACCGGGAGGATACGCCGACAGGGCCTTTTCGACAGCCTCGCGAATCGCATCGGTGCGATCACCTTGTTTGCCCTGGGTGCCGGTTTCGGCGCTGGCACTCCAGACCGGCTGACCACTGCCGGCGTCGAACAGATCGACCCGCACCACTACGACCTGTTCCTGATAGGTACGAACGATCGGCACCGTGTTGTACATCCCGTATCCGCGGCCGTAACGGTCATAACCACCGTATCCGCCGCCGTAATAACCGTAATCGTCCTGCACCTGACGCAGGCGGGTTTCCAGGCTCAGGTTGGCACTGACCAGCAGATCGGCCGGACGATTGTCATGCAGCGGGCGTAAACCGCGCTGGTCCAGCGCACTGCTGACGGCTTCGGCCACTTGCGCCGAATCCGCCCAGGCCGTGCCCGGCGGCAGCTGACCGTTGAGCCACGCCCAACTGCGATAGCGCCCGTAATCACGAGGGGGCGCGGGATAAGCGCTGCGGTCGAAGGTGGTCGCCGCTTGCGGGGGCGCCGGCGGCAATGGTCGCGACTGCGCCACGTAAGGGTTGCTGCCCTGGCAGGCGGCCACCCCCAGACAGATCAGCAGTAACCCTGAATGACCTTTCATATCTCGCTCCGATCAGATCGGCCGGCAGATCCAGTGCAAGTAGCGCCCAAGCCCGGCGAAGCTTGGGTGACGACGGTGGGCGAGCTCCATCTCGAGCAAATCAATCAACTCGGCGCGGGCCTGGAATTCCACCGGCATGTAATCGTGGAAAACCCGCACCCCGCTCTGGGTTTCGACCTGCCACAACCCGGCGAGTTGCGTCGCCAGTTCCCGTGGATCGAGTGGCTGCTGCGGGGTCAGGCTCTGCTTTTCGCCGGCCATGTCGTTCTTGCGCATTTTCTTGAAATGGCCTTTGAGCAGGTTCCGGTAAATCAGCGCATCGCGGTTGTAGAACGCCAGCGACAGCCAGCCGCCGGGCTTGGTCAACTGATGCAGCACCGGCAGGATCGCGTGGGGTTCGGCCAGCCATTCCAGCACCGCATGGCACAGCACCAGATCGTAGGGTTCGGTGAGCTGGCCGAGCAGTTCCTGCCAGGGTGCCTGAATGAACGTCGCGGTTTGCCCGGCTTCGGCAAAGCGCTGGCGTGCGCCTTCGAGCATCGGCTCGGCCGGCTCGGTGAAGGTCACCTCGTGCCCGCGTTCGGCCAGCCACAGCGACATGTGGCCCAGGCCGCCACCGATGTCCAGCACCCGCAACGGACGATCCGGCAAGGCTTCGGCGAGGTCGGCCTGCAGCACTGCGAGGCGGATCGCGCCTTTGGCGCCGCCGTAGATTTTTTCGGCGAAGCGAGTCGCCAACTGATCGAAATGACGGTCGCTCATCAGCTGAACCGCCGTTCGCTGTCGGCGAGCTTGCTGCGCACCACTTCATTCATGTCCAGCCCCAGTTCGCTGCACAGCAGCAACAGATAGAGAACGATGTCGCCGACTTCCTGACCGGCGTGGGCGAGTTTGTCCGCCGGCAATTGGCGGGACTGGTCTTCGGTCAGCCACTGGAAGATTTCCACCAGTTCGGACATTTCCACGCTGGCGGCCATGGCCAGGTTTTTCGGGCTGTGAAATTGCCGCCAGTCATTGCGGTCGCGAATGGCGTGCAGGCGTTCGGTCAGTTCAACAAGGTTCATCGGGCTCTCCTGAAGGCGTATAGCTTCGGGGGGAAGCTGCGCGAAGGCAAGCGCCAGTCGCCCGTTAAAACCCTCTATGCTTGCAGGGAACTCGACCGCACCCGCTGCGGCCCAAGGCTCAGCTCTTTCATCAGGAAACAGACATGCAGGTAGAAAGCTTTTTCGAATGGCTGGGCCAGGCGCTCGGCTCGATCATCCGCTTCATCGTCGACGGCCTCAGCGGCCTGTTCAATCTGCTGGGCAACGCCGGGGGCAACTTTGTCGACGGGCTGTCGAAGGCGCTGGGGATGGACACGTCGATCATCAGCATCATCGCGCTGATCGTCGGCCTGATGCTGCTGTGGTCGGCAATCCGCGCGTTCATGAATGCCTCGATCATTGCCGGGATCATCTGGTTGCTGCTGGGATTGTGGCTGCTGAGCTGGATCATTCACTGACACCTCCCGCTACAATGCCGCTCCCCAAGGAGCCCGCATGTCCAACCTGATCGCCGACTGGCGCGACCGCCCGACCCATCGCCGGGTCTGGGCCCTCGCCGCCCCCATGATCCTCTCCAACATTTCCGTGCCGCTGGTGGCGTTGGTCGACAGCACCGTCATCGGGCATCTGCCCCACGCCCATCAACTGGGCGCGGTGGCGGTAGGTGCCAGCCTGTACACCTTTCTGGCCTGGGCCATGGGTTTTCTGCGCATGGGCACCACCGGCTTCGCCGCGCAGGCGGCCGGGCGCAGCGACGGTGCAGCCTTGCGGCAGATTCTGCTTCAGGGCCTGCTGCTGGCAATGGGGCTGGCGCTGCTGCTCGGCACCCTGGGCGTACCGCTGAGCGGCGTCGCGCTGCACTTCATGCAACCATCGGCAGAACTGGATCAGCTGACCCGCGACTTCTTCCACACCCGGCTGTTCGGGCTGCCGGCAGCGCTGGCCAGTTATGCGCTGGTCGGCTGGTTCCTCGGCACGCAGAACGCCCGGGCACCGCTGGCGATTCTGCTGAGCACCAACCTGATCAACATCGTGCTCAACCTGTGGTTCGTGATCGGCCTGGACTGGGGCGTGGTCGGTTCGGCGCGGGCCTCGGTGATCGCCGAATGGAGCGGCGCCCTGCTCGGCCTGTGGATGACTCGCAAGGCACTGCGCGCCTATCCCGGCCACATCGCCTGGGCCGCCCTGAAAGTCTGGCAGAGCTGGCGCCCGTTGCTGGCCGTCAATCGCGACATTTTCATCCGCAGCCTGGCCCTGCAATCGGTGTTTTTCCTGATCACCGTGCAGGGCGCGCGACTCGGCGATGCCACGGTCGCGGCCAACGCGCTGCTGCTCAACGGCCTGCTGCTGACCGCCCACGCGCTGGACGGTCTGGCCCACGCCGTCGAAGCCCTGTGCGGCCACGCCATCGGTGCCCGCGATCGTCTGGCCCTGCGCCGCTCGCTGGTGGTTGCCGGTGGCTGGTCGTTGCTGGCCAGCCTGGGCTTTGCCGCGCTGTTTCTGTTGGCCGGCCACTTGTTCATCGAAATGCAGACCGACATCCAAAGCGTGCGCGACACCGCCTTCATCTACTTGCCCTATCTGGCCGTCCTGCCGTTGATCGCGGTCTGGAGCTACTTGCTCGACGGCCTGTTCATCGGTGCCACCCGCGCCCGGGAAATGCGCAACGGCATGTTGGCGACCGTGATCCTGCTACTGCCGGTCGCCTGGGCGCTGCAAGGTCTGGGCAATCACGGCCTGTGGATATCTTTCCTGCTGTTCATGGTGCTGCGCAGCCTGACCCTCGGGGGACTGGCGTGGTGGCTGCAGCGCACCGATGACTGGTTCAACGGTGCCGCTCACTGAAGCGGCGTTTCACGACGGGGCGTTCAGCCAACGCCGACGCAACAGCTCAAGCCGCTCCCGTGGGGTCAATCCTTGCGGCAGCGGCGTCAGCTCGGCACGCGGATGCTGCAAACGCAGCCACAACCAGTCGTCCAGCAGCGCCTGCTCGCTGAACCCCAGTTCCAGGCCTTGCTCCTGAAAGGAAGACATCAGCCGATAGTCGTTCCCTGTCGCCTGACTCCAGCGCCAGACATGCTGATCCAGCAGGCAGCGGTGCAGGCGTTCGCGCTGTCGACGGGTCAGGCTTTGCTCGATCCGCAGCGGCTCCACGGCCAGCCCCGGATTGCGCAATTGCTGCCAGCCCTGACTGCCGCCGGCCAGATCGGCCCAGGTCCCGCCGAACCAGCGCAGCCACCCGATCGGCCCGAGCCAGCAGCTCAACTGCCGGGCATCACAGGCATCGAAAAAGTAGCTGGCGGTCTGGCGATTGTAGAAATTGAGCAGTGCCCGGTGATTCAGGCCGACTGACACGGTCAGCATCCGTTGCAAGTGTTCGCGCAATAACGGCGCCGAGGCCTCGCTGCCCAGCAGCAGCCCTTGCCAGGTCTGCGGGTCGGCGTGGCAAAGCGCCGACAGCGCCGGGCTGTCACGCAGGTCGATCAGCCACGGGCCCTGTTCACTGACCGGCTGGAACTCCGTACCGTCAAACAGCTTCAGGCTGTGCACACCGGCAAATCCCTGGCGTAACGTCTGCACGGCCTGTGGTGCCTGTGCGATATCCAGCAACAACCATTGAGCGCGCTGTCCGGGGGCCGCGACGCTCATCTTCCGTCGCTCGTTTTGAGCCCGGCGACCAATCGACAGCTGCACAGTGACGCCGCGCAATGCCGATAACTGCCACCGCCCGGTATCAGGCACAACAACAATAACGGCTCGGCCGCTTTCAGCCATTGAGGCAGGCCCGCGCTCGCCAGACGCTCGGGCAGTGCTGACGGTGCATCATCCTCGATGGCTTCGGTGAGTGCCGGAACCTGCAAGACGCCGCTGATCACGGGCTGCTCTGGGTCACCTTCCAGAAAGCTCACCACCACCTCCACCCCGTCCTTCAATGATGCCATCGGCGTATCGGCCAACGCCGGAGCCAGCGGCAGCCAGCAATGGCTGGGGCGGGCCCCTTCTCCCTGATAGAGCCAGTCGAACTGAACGGCCACCGGCCGCACGGCATCCGGTTGCATTTCCTCGACCGACACCACCCACGCACGTTGCGGGCTGCACATGCGCGCACCCCGGTATTCAACGGATGATCGGGGCCGCGGCAACTGGTCAGCGGCAAAGATCCGATTGCTGTAGGGCGGCTCGAGGGACTGATCGGCCCGATGCTCGATTCGGCTCACCAGCCAGTGCGCATTCGCGTCTGCCAGGGGCTGGCCGGAAATCGTCAGCCAGTGACCACTGCGCAGGGTTGGCGAATCGGAGTGCCCCTGCGCCGTGCGTGTCCGCCGCGAACCTGCTGCATGCAGGCGCGCGTGTTCGCCCAGTTGCCAGCGGCTCACATCCTCGCCCTCGCATCGCAGGTTCCCGGCGCGTGGCAGTCGAGCCGGGTCATCCCCGAACACCAGGCAATGCCCCCTGCCCCCATGTTCGAAGTGATAGTGAATGCGTGCCTGGCCGCACAACCGCTGCATCAATTCCAGATCCGACTCGCCGTACTGGGTGCAGAACGTGCGGGGCGGATAGGCGTTCTGCAAATCAAACCGGCGCCCGTTGCCACTGATGCCGTGCTCCCTGAGCACCTGATCAAGAATCTGTGGTATCGAAAGATCACTGAAGATGCGCTGGCTGTAACGCAGGCCCAGGCAGCTCAACCGAGGCCCGAGTCGCGCCCGAAACAACCGGGCACCGCGCCCCTGTTCATGCTGGACAAGACTGTGCAACTGCCCGTGAACACCATTGCCACAAGGCCCGAAACACAGGCGCGCCGAACGGTACATCAGGCCGGCAAGGTCCAGGTGCGGATCATCGACCAGCACGTCGATCTCGAATGAAAAAGGCTCGCTGATGGCTTCGCAACCCGTGAATGCCAGGACTTCAAGCGAGTCGGACAGGCCCGCTACATCGAGACGAAACGACGGCTCGTCGGCTGGATCGAACATGGGGGAATTCTCTACAGGGGGGCGGGCGGGGATTCTCGCCGAGACCCATGGCCGAGTAGAGGGCCGAACTACAAATTCGGAAATGACCTACGCGAAAAGCAGACGACGTCACTTTGCTCGCCTGGAAGCAAGCCGTTTCGCGAAGAGAAAAAGAAGCGTCTCACCTGGTTGTCTGAAACGTCCGCGGTGAGCGGAACAATTTCAGACAACCCGATGAAAGCGGAACCTGGCCTCAGGAAGACAGGTAGGAGGAGCGGGTCAGACCCAGGCGCAATGCATCGAGGAACTGGGTGCGCTCGCTGGCGCTGATGCGGGCACTGGCGCATTTGTCGCGGTAGTGGGTCATCAGCTCTTCCGGCGACAGGTGCACGTAACGCAGCATGTCTTCGATGGTGTCGTGGGTTTCAATGCCGGCGTGGTACACGCTGCCGTCGGCGTTCTGGTAGATGTTCACCGAGTCGGTGTCACCGAACAGGTTGTGCATGTCGCCGAGGATTTCCTGATAGGCGCCGACCAGGAACACGCCCAGCAGGTAGTCTTCACCTTCGTTCAGCGCATGCACCGGCAGGCTGGTCTCGATGCTCTGCTCGTCGACGTACTGGTTGATCTTGCCGTCGGAGTCGCAGGTCAGGTCTTGCAGAACGGCACGACGCAGCGGCTCTTCGTCGAGACGGTGCAGCGGGATGATCGGCAGGACCTGATCGATCGCCCAGGTGTCCGGCAGGCTCTGGAATACCGAGAAGTTGCAGATGTACTTGTCGGCCAGCTTGTCGTTGAGTTCGTCCAGCACCTGACGGTGCGAACGCTGACGCGCTTTCAGCGAGTTGTGCAGGCGACGGCACACGGCGAAGTAGCACTGCTCGGCCAGGGCTTTTTCGGCCAGGGTCAGCTTGCCGTCGGCGTACTGGGCGGCCACGTCGCTCATGTAGTGGGTGGCGCGCCAGTAGGTTTCGGTGACCATTTCGATGTCGGTCGGGCCGAGCAGGTCAACCAGCCACTGCACGGTTTCCGGCAGCGCTTCCTTGTTCTCGATCTGTGGCACGTCGTCGTTGTGCTTCTCGACGTCGGTCACCTGCACCACCAGCATCGCGTGGTGCGCGGTCAGCGAGCGGCCGCTTTCGGAGAAGATGTGCGGATGCGGCAAGGCCTGCGCGTCGCAGAACTCTTTGAGCATGCCGACCACGACACCGGCGTAGTCATCCATGTCGTAGTTGATCGAACTGGCGTTGCGCGAGTGGGTACCGTCGTAGTCGACGCCCAGGCCGCCACCGACGTCGATGTGATCGACCGGCAGACCGAGGTTGCGCAGCTCGCCGTAGTAACGGATCGCTTCCTTGAAGCCGTGCTGGTAGTCAGCGAGGTTGGCGATCTGCGAACCCATATGGAAGTGCAGCAGGCGGATGCCCTGATCCAGGCCCGCCGCGCGGAAGCGCTCGACCACGGACAGCAGTTGCGCCGCCGACAGGCCGAACTTGGATTTCTCACCACCGGTGTCCGCCCACTTCGACGATGCCAGCGACGACAGACGCACGCGCAGGCCGACCTGCGGCTTGACCTTCAGCGAGGCGGCTTCTTCGATCACCAGACCGACTTCGGATTCTTTCTCGATCACGATGAACACGTTGTGACCGAGCTTCTGGCCCATGAGCGCCAGACGGATGAACTCGCGGTCCTTGTAACCGTTGCAGACGATGGTGCCGCCCTTCGGCGCCAGCGCCAGCACCGCCAGCAGCTCAGGCTTGGAGCCGGCTTCCAGACCGATGGAAACGTTCTGGGTGGCGATGATGTTTTCGATCACCGCTTCCTGCTGGTTGACCTTGATCGGGTACAGCGCGGTGTATTTGCTCTGGTATTCCAGACGCTCGATGTTCGCATCGAAAGCGCCGGTCAGCTGACGGACGCGGTCTTGCAGGATGTCGGGGAAACGCACCAGCAGCGGCAGGGACAAGCCACTCTTGCGCAACTGGTCGACTTGTTCGAACAGATCGATAGGCGAGCTGCTCGGGCCGTTCGGACGAACTTCGACGCGACCGGCGTCATTGATCGCGAAATACCCGGCCCCCCAATGGCGAATCCCGTAAACACTGCGGCTGTCCGCAACTGTCCATTGGCTGCCATCGTCTTTGCGTGTGCGTCGTACGGACATCGAAGTCCCCTATAAAGAAGTCATAGTGCGTCGCCTGATCTCAGGCCGGCGCAGTCTAAAGAATGAAAATGACGGTTCGTCAGCGGGGCGGTAGACCGCGCTGACAGCGTTGAGTTTAGAAACCGGTCATGAACAGGCTCTGTGAAAACCATGGAAACGACGTCAGACCCAGGGACTCTGGAGCTGAATCAAGCCGCCGGTGGGTTTCACAGAGGCTGCTAGCCGCCGGACTTCTTCGCCTTGAAACCGTGCTTGACCAACTCGGCCAGGAGCAGCTCGACGTGGTCGCCCTGGATCTCGATGATCCCGTCTTTCAACGCGCCGCCGGTGCCGCAACGTTTCTTCAACGTTGTCGCCAGCTCCTTGAGTGCGTCTTCGGCCAGGGGCACGCCGGTGATGGTGGTCACCGTCTTGCCGCCACGGCCCTTGCTCTCGCGGCGCACGCGGGCAATGCCGTCGCCGGCCGGGATCACGGTTTGTTTGCAGATACAGGCGTCCACCGGCTTGCTGCATTCCGGGCAATGACGACCTGCGTCGGTGGAAAATACCAGGCCGCCCAGGGCGGCGAAGGATGCGGCTTTTTTGGCCACCGGCAATCCTCTCGGGAGGACAAAGACTGATCGCAGCCTTGGGCAAGGCTATCGACCGCGAAGCCCCACTCAGGCAGGGGCAGCGCTACTGTGCCATGAGCTCCTGAAAGCGGGCCGGCACAGCTTGAAAAGGTCGCGCAGTGTAACGGCAAAAACGCCGATTGCTAAGTGCCAATCGGCGCCAATTTATGTGTTCTTTGCGACGTCGCTTTGCTGAGCCTTCAGATAGCGTTTCAACGCGGCCAGAGAGTCCGGGCAATAAGGCTTTTGCTGGATTTCCAGCATGACCTGCTCGACCGGAATAAAGCGCGCTTCGAGCACTTCTTCCGGCTGCAGGATCAGCGGCCCGTCCCACACCGCCGAAAACGCCGAACACCAGAGGCGATTGCCGGTGTCTGCGAAGTAGAAATGGTCGTGGGCCGTCAGCTCGACGCCGCTCACTCCCAATTCTTCTTCCAGTTCACGGGCCGCCGACTCGGCGTAGGTCTCGTTCGCCTGCACCATACCGCCTGCCGCCACGTCCCAGTAACCGGGATAGATGGCTTTGCTCAACGTGCGCCGATGCACGCAGAGTTCACCGGCGGAGTTGAACAGCATGATGTAGGTGCCACGGCCGATCAGTCCGCGCTCGCGCAGGTCGGAGCGCACCAGGGCGCCGAGCAGGTTGTCCTGCTCGTCGACCCAGGCGATCTGTTCGGCATCCGAGGCGGCGCGGTGGGCCGCCTCTTTGGCGCTCTCGTCCATGACTCAGCCCTGATTGAGCAGTTGACGCAAATCGATCACGGCGGCGTTGGCTCGGGAAATATAGTTGGCCATGACCAGCGAGTGGTTGGCCAGCACACCGAAGCCGCTGCCGTTGAGGATCATCGGGCTCCAGATCGGCTCCTGCGACGCCTCCAGCTCACGAATGATCTGACGCACGCTGACGGTCGCGTTCTTCTTCGCCAGCACGTCGGCGAAATCGACCTCGATTGCGCGCAGCAGGTGCGACAGCGCCCAGGCCTGGCCGCGGGCTTCGTAGAACACGTTGTCGATCTGCATCCACGGAGTCTCGACGACTTCCTCGTCGACCTGCGGCACTTCACCCACCGCCGGCACTTCGGTTTTCAGCGCGGTGTTGAGCTTGACCCGGCCAACGCTGGCCGACAGGCGTTGCGACAGCGAACCGAGACGGGTGCCCACATCGCCCAGCCAGTTGTTCAGGTTGTCGGCGCGGGCGTAGAACAGCGCGTTTTTCTGGGTCGGGTCGGACAGGCGCGCCTGATAACGGCTCAGGGAATTGATGCCTTCCTGATATTCCGATTCGCTGGACGGCAGGATCCAGCTCTTGTTGTCGAAGTTGAAGCGCGGCTCGGCCTTGGCCAGGTCGGCGTCTTCAGCCGATTGAGACTGCGAACGAGCGAAGTCCTTGCGCAGGGCACGGGTCAGGTCGCGGACCTGCACCAGCACGCCGTATTCCCAGCTCGGCATGTTGTCCATCCACAGGCCCGGCGGGAAACGGTCGTTGGAAATGTAACCGCCCGGCTTGTCGAGCAACGTGCCGGCAACGGTTTTCAGGGTTTCGACGGTGGTGTAGCCGACCACCATCTGCTTGCCCTCTTTCTCGGCGGCAACCTGAGCGTTCTGCGCCACGGGAAACAGCGCCGGCTCCTGGCTCCAGTACCAGCCCAGGCCGATGGTCACCAACAGGTAAATGGCGACCAGCGTGGCCAGCGCTCGGCTGAACAACAGCCCGCCGACATAGCTGCGGGCGGCCGACTTGGGCTCGGCGGCACGTTCAGGCGCGCTGCCCGCGCGGTTCTTCCAGTCCAGCATGGCGATATCCTTTCAATCTTGGGTTCAACGGTTCGACCACAACCATACAACAACGTGCCTCGACCGGGCACCCGTCAATATTGACAGGCGTTGTCTCGCCACCCGACACGAGGCCGGGACAGACCGCCCTAAGGGATTCCCCGATAGCGGATTCATCGCCATTTCGCCGCCAATACCCGTAACGCGACAGCACAAACACCCTGCTCCACCTTTCTCATCCTCCGATAAACTCACCGGCATTCAGATCGGCAAATGCCCGGTAGATGGGGACTTCCCCGACGATCAGGTTCAAATTGAAACCCGACAGTCAGAAACTGAATGACGTCGTACCGCAGATTATTGACGTACGACACTCATGTAAGGGAAAAGAGGTGCTAGCATAGAGCCACCAGTCGATCTCAGCATGCACCCTAACTAGTAGTCAGGATATGACCGAGCCAGAAGACCCCAGCCGTGAGCGCCTCAAGCACCACTTTGCCCAGCGGGTAATTCATCAGGCACGTCAGATTCTTGAGATATGGCAGCGCCTGCAACGCAGTGAGTGGTCCACTGCCGATCTCGCCGAACTGAGCGAGGCCAATCTGCGCCTGCTGCGTTTTGCCGAGCGCTTCGAACAGCCCGAACACACGCAGCTGGCCCGCCACATCAGCCAGTCGCTGGAAGCGGTGGACGCCAATCGCGGGCGCCTGAGCAGCGGCCTGATCACCGATCTCAACCGTTTGATGCAGCGCTTGTCGCGCACCGGCCTGCGCCATGGCGATCAGCTTGATCAGACCTTTCTGCCGCCCCTGCGCAAACCGATCTACGTGATGCTGCAGGATCACGACCGCGCCGAGCGGCTGGCCAAGCAGCTGGAGTTTTTCGGTCTGAGCGCCCAGGCGCTGGACAGCGTGTCGGCGTTTCGCTCCTCGATGGTCGAGCGCCTGCCGGCCGCGATTGTCATGGACGTGGATTTCAGCGGCGCCGGCGTCGGCCTGAAACTGGCCGCCGAAGCTCAGCAAGGTCTGGAAGAACCGCTGCCGCTGCTGTTCTTCAGCCTGCACGAAACCGACACCCCGACCCGCCTCGCGGCGGTGCGCGCCGGTGGCCAGGAATTCCTCACCGGCACCCTCGAAGCCTCGAGCCTGCTGGAGAAGATCGAAGTCCTGACCTGCGTCGCCCAGTACGAACCCTATAAAGTGCTGATCATCGACGACTCCCGCGCCCAGGCCCTGCACACCGAACGCCTGCTCAACAGCGCCGGGATCGTCACCCGCACCTTGATCGAACCGATCCAGGCCATGGCCGAGCTGGCGGACTTCCAGCCGGATCTGATCATCCTCGACATGTACATGCCGGCTTGCACCGGCACCGAGCTGGCCAAGGTCATCCGCCACAACGACCGCTACGTCAGCGTGCCGATCATTTACCTGTCGGCCGAAGACGATCTGGACAAGCAACTCGACGCCATGAGCGAAGGTGGCGATGACTTCCTGACCAAGCCGATCAAGCCGCGCCACCTGATCACCACTGTGCGCAACCGCGCCGCCCGCGCGCGCAACTTGAAGGCACGGATGGTCCGCGACAGCCTCACCGGCCTGTACAACCACACGCACATTCTGCAATTGCTCGAAGACTGCTCGTTCCGCGCCCGCCGTGAGAACAAGCCGCTGAGCTTTGCGATGCTCGACATCGACCACTTCAAGCGGGTCAATGACAGCCACGGCCATCCCATGGGCGATCGGGTGATCAAGAGCCTGGCGCTGTTTCTCAAGCAGCGTCTGCGCAAGACCGACTTCATCGGCCGTTACGGCGGCGAGGAATTCGCCATCGTCATGCCGGACACCGATATAGAAGCGGCGCACAAAGTGCTCGACGAAATCCGCCAGCGCTTTGCCGAAATTCACTATCCGGCCCAGCCGCAGGATCTGTGGTGCACCTTCAGTGCCGGCGTGGTGGAAATGCACGACGACTCCGACAGCCTGATGATGGCCAGCCAGGCCGACGAGGCGCTGTACCGCGCCAAGGGCGAAGGACGCAACCGGGTGCAGACCGCGCGCGACTCAAAGCAAAGTGCCACTTTTTCATCGGATTCGACCCAATCGGTCATAACCCTGTAACAGAACCGCAATAAATTCAGGCGCTTACCATTCTGCCGTTGGTAGCCGTCATGCGCCTGAAGTTGCTCACCAATCTCAATACTCTGTTGCTGGTCGCCGTCTGCGTGGCCCTCGGCGCCACGCTGTGGTGGTCGCAGAAAGCCCTGGAGCGCCCGTATCTGTTGATGGAGCGTTACCTGGGGCTGTCGCAGCAATTTCAGAATGACGTGGCACGCAATGTCGAGGATTACCTCGCCAGCGGCGACGCCCTGCGCCTGAGCAGCGCCAGCCAGGCCATCGATCAATTGCAGAAAGAACTCGGCGAGCTGCCGCCGGCGCTGGCCGACAACTTGCGCCCGAGCCTCACCGGCCTCGATGAATTCAGCAAGACCGACCTGCTGGCCGCCGGCAAACTGGCCGGTGATCCGCAGGCCCTGCTGTTGCAGGCCGAGCGGGAATTGAGCGCCAGCCTCGACCAGCTCAGCACCTACGCCGGCGGCAACGCGACCTACCTGACGCCCCTGCTGGTCGCCTCTCAACATCTGGGCAAACTGTCGCTGGCCCGGGACAAACTGGTCAGCAGCGGACGCAGTGAACTGGCCGCCGATGTCGAGCGCGAAGTCAGCAACATCCGCACCCAGGCCCAGACGATCGACGCCCTGCCCTTGCTCGGCGTGGTCGCCAGCAGTGAGTCCGGCAGCGACGATTTCGCCGCGATGATGGGAATCGAAAGCACGGAAAAAGCCGCTGCCGAAGACGCCGGCGTCGGCCTCAAACGCGAGCTCAACAGTTTGCTCGGCCGTTACCCGGCCGAGCTGGCGCGCACCCGCGAGCAGATCCAGAAACGCACCGACCTGAGCACCGCGACCCACCAGAAAATCGCTGCCGTGCAGCAGGCCATCGCTGGTCTCGAACCCGTGGTGCGTGCCCAGCACGGGCAGATCCAGGGCGAAGTACGGCTGATGCAAGGCGTGATGATCGGCCTTATTCTGCTGATCGCGCTGCTGATCGACACCCTGCAGCGACGCCTGGCCCGCACCCTGACCAACCTCGCGCCAGCCTTGTCGACCTGGGCCGAAGGCGATTTCAGCCGCGACATTCATCTGGGCAAGACCAACCGCGAGCTACACGACATCGAAGCCTCGCTCAATCGCCTGCGTGCCTATCTGGTGGACTTGGTCGGGACCATTCGCGGCAATGCCGAGCAAGTGGCCGGCAGCAGCCGCACCCTCGCCGAACTGAGCAATGACTTGCACAGCGGCGCCGAACATCAGGCCGGCGATACCGCGCTGATCCGTGATTCCCTCGGCGAACTGGAAGCGACCATCCAGCAAGTGGCCGGCGATGCAAGGCAGGCCGCCGACGCCAGTCGCCATGCCGGGCTGGCCGTCGAACACGGGCAACAAGTGATCGGCCAGAGCCTCACTGGTCTGCACGCACTGGTCGGCGAAGTGCAAGGCAACGCGCAGATGATCGAACACCTGGCCGAAGAGTCGGCAACCATCGGCGGCGTGCTGACGGTGATCCGCTCGATTGCCGACCAGACCAACCTGCTGGCGCTCAACGCGGCGATCGAAGCTGCCCGCGCCGGGGAAATGGGCCGGGGTTTTGCCGTGGTGGCCGAGGAAGTGCGCTCGCTGGCGCAACGCACCGCCGGCGCCACCGCGGAAATCCAGACCCTGATCGCCGGCCTGCAAACCGCCGCCCGGCAATCGGTCGAGGGCATGCGCGCGCAGGTCGAACACGCCGAGGCCACGGCCAATCAGGCGCAATCGGCGGACGGGGCGCTGGACAAGATTGTCGGCGCGATCCAGACCATCTCCGACACCGCGATCCGCATCGCCGACATCACCGCGCAACAGAGCGGCGCGGTCAGCGAGATCCGCGATCACAGCGAACGGATTCACCAATTGGGCGGGGACAATCTGCTGCGCATCGGTCAGGGCCGCGAGCAGGGCGAGAACCTGCTGTTACTGGGAGGTCAGCTGCACACCGCCGTGCAGGCGTTCCGCGTGTGACACACAGCGCAGGGCCAAGTCCGCTATCATTCCCGCACCTTTGATTCGCGAGATTGTCATGCGCCGTCTGCTCTGCCTGCTGTTTTTCGTCTTCGCCCTGCCGGCCGGCGCCGCCGGTCTGTTCGACAGCAAACCCAGCGCCACGCTGGGCTCGGTCAACAACAGCGCCGATTTCCTGCCGGTGCGCGAAGCCTTTCAACTGAGCCTGGTCGAGAGCACGCCGCAATCGGTCAAACTGCGCTTCGTCGCCACCGAAGGCTATTACCTCTACCGCCATCGCTTCCAGTTTCGTGCCGAGCCTGCCGAGGTAAAACTTGGCGCCGCACAACTGCCCCAAGGCGAACAGAAACACGACGAGTATTTCGGCGACGTCGAGGTCTACCACGGCATTCTCGATGTGGAGCTGCCGCGCAATGATTCCCGGGCGTTTACGTTGGCCGTCACCTATCAGGGCTGTGCCGACAAGGGTTTGTGCTACCCACCGGAAACCGAACGCCTGAGCATCGAGGGCAACGCAGCGGCAAGTGACGCGTCCGCTCCGGTGACGGATTGGGACTGGCGTGATCTGGCGCTGTTCTTCCTGGCGGGCCTGGGCCTGACCTTCACGCCTTGTGTGTTGCCGATGCTGCCGATCCTGTCCGGCGTGGTGTTGCGCGGGCAGGTCGGCGGTTGGCGCGGCTTCAATCTGTCGCTGGCTTATGTGCTGCCGATGGCGGCGTGCTTCGCGCTGCTTGGCGCGCTGATGGGGCTGTTCGGCGCGCAACTGAATTTGCAGGCGCGGCTGCAATCGGCGTGGGTGCTGGTGCCGTTTGCGATGTTCTTTGCGGTGTTCGCGCTGGCGATGTTCGGCGTGTTCGAGCTGAAACTGCCGCACTTCATCAGCAGCCGCCTCGACCGGATCGCCGGCCGTACCGAAGGCGGCTCGCTGTGGGGCGCGGCGGTGTTGGGCGTGGTGTCGAGTCTGCTGGTATCCCCGTGTGTTTCCGCCCCGCTGGCCGGCGCGCTGCTTTATATAAGCGCCAGCGGCGATGCGCTGGGCGGCGGCCTGAAGCTGTTCATGCTCGGGCTGGGCATGGGCGCGCCGCTGTTGCTGGTGGCCACCGGCGGCGCAGCGTGGCTGCCGAAAAGCGGGCCGTGGATGATGTACGTGAAGAACGGCATCGGCGTGTTGCTGCTCGGGTTGGCCATCGGGTTGCTCAGCCGGGTGTTGCCGGGGCAGATCACCTTGCTGCTGATCGGCCTGCTGGCCGGCGGTGTCGGCCTGTTCCTCGGCGCTCTGGAATTCGTCTACAAACCGCCGCGCAAACGCCTCGGCCAGTTGCTCGGCATGTTCCTGCTGTTTTATGCGCTGGCCTGCTGGTACGGCGCGTTCAGCGGGCAGACCGACCCGCTGAATCCGATAGCCCCGGCACGCCTTGCCGACAGTGGCTCGACCGCGCAAAACAGCGGTTCGTGGCAGACCGTCAGCACCCCGGCGGAACTGGATCGAGTGCTGCTCGAAGCGAAAACCGCCGGCACCCCGCTGCTGCTCGACTGGTACGCCGACTGGTGCATCAGCTGCAAAGTCATCGAACACGAAGTGCTCAATGACGCGACAGTCGTCGATCGGCTCAAGGGCTATCGGCTGATCCGCTTCGATATCACCGCAAGCAATGCCGAACAGCGCACCCTGCTCGACCGCTACAGCCTGTTCGGCCCACCGGCGCTGATGTTCTTCGGCAAGGACGGGGTGGAACGTCGCGATGTGCGGGTGATCGGCGAGATCAACACCAGCGACTTCGCCGAACGTGTCGCCAAAGCGAATGACCGGATTTAATCAGTCAGTCACATATTTTGCGCAAACATCGGACATCGTGCTGGCTATTGCAGAGAACTGGACAGTCACAAAGTCTTTGCGGCATAGTCGCCGGGTTCTGACGAAGGCTCACCCATAACAAGGAACACGCAGATGGCAACGCTACTGGTGCTGCACGGCCCCAACCTGAACCTGCTCGGCACCCGGGAACCCGGGACCTACGGGTCGACCACCCTGGCGCAGATCAATCAGGATCTGGAACGCCGCGCCCGTGAAGCCGGCCATCATCTGCTGTATCTGCAAAGCAACGCCGAGTACGAATTGATCGACCGCATCCACGCCGCACGCGGCGAGGGCGTGGACTTCATTCTGATCAACCCGGCAGCATTTACACACACAAGTGTCGCATTACGTGACGCGCTGCTGGGAGTGAGCATCCCATTCATCGAAGTGCATTTGTCCAACGTGCACAAACGCGAACCTTTCCGCCATCACTCTTACTTCTCCGATGTAGCGGTAGGAGTGATCTGCGGCCTTGGCGCCAGCGGTTATCGACTGGCCCTGGAGGCTGCACTAGAGCAGCTTGAACAACAAGCTATACGCCCCTGACCGACCCTTGGGAGTTGATGATTCATGGATATCCGTAAAGTTAAGAAACTGATCGAATTGCTGGAAGAGTCCGGCATCGACGAGCTCGAGATCAAGGAAGGCGAAGAGTCCGTACGCATCAGCCGTCACAGCAAGACCCCGGCGCAGCAGTATTACGCACCGGCTCCGATGCAGGCTCCGGCCGCTGCACCTGCCGCCGCTGCCGCTCCGGTTGCTGCTGCAGCAGCTCCGGCTGCCGCTGCTGCTCCAGCGCTGAACGGCACCGTTGCCCGTTCGCCGATGGTCGGCACCTTCTATCGCAAATCTTCGCCAACCTCGCCGTCCTTCGTTGAAGTCGGCCAGACCGTGAAGAAAGGCGACACCCTGTGCATCGTCGAAGCCATGAAGATGATGAACCACATCGAAGCTGAAACCAGCGGTGTGATCGAGTCCATCCTCGTCGAAGACGGCCAGCCGGTTGAGTACGACCAACCGCTGTTCACCATCGTTTGAACTGCGGAGAGCCTTTGATGACTGCGAAGTTGGAAAAAGTTCTGATCGCTAACCGCGGTGAGATCGCCCTGCGGATTCTGCGTGCCTGCAAAGAGATGGGCATCAAGACCGTCGCCGTTTACTCCAAGGCCGACAAAGAGCTGATGCACCTGGGTCTGGCAGACGAATCCGTCTGCATCGGCCCGGCTTCTGCCGCTCAGTCCTACCTGCACATCCCGGCCATCATCGCTGCCGCTGAAGTGACTGGCGCTACCGCCATTCACCCAGGCTACGGTTTCCTCGCGGAAAACGCCGACTTTGCCGAGCAGGTCGAGAACTCCGGCTTCGCCTTCATCGGCCCGAAAGCCGACACCATTCGCCTGATGGGCGACAAGGTATCGGCCAAGCACGCGATGATCGAAGCGGGCGTGCCAACCGTTCCAGGTTCCGACGGTCCGCTGCCGGAAGACGAGGAAACGGCGCTGCGCATCGGTCGTGAAGTCGGCTACCCGGTGATCATCAAGGCCGCCGGCGGCGGTGGTGGTCGCGGCATGCGTGTGGTGCACAAGGAAGAAGACCTGATCGCCTCGGCGAAACTGACCCGCTCCGAAGCTGGCGCGGCGTTCGGCAACCCGATGGTCTATCTGGAAAAATTCCTGACCAACCCGCGCCACGTCGAAGTGCAGGTTCTGTCCGACGGCCAGGGCAACGCCATCCATCTGGGCGACCGCGATTGCTCGCTGCAACGCCGTCACCAGAAGGTTCTCGAAGAAGCGCCAGCACCGGGCATCGACGAGAACGCGCGCAAGGAAGTCCTGGCTCGCTGCGTCAAGGCGTGCATCGACATCGGCTACCGTGGCGCCGGCACCTTCGAGTTCCTGTACGAGAACGGTCGTTTCTACTTCATCGAAATGAACACCCGTGTTCAGGTGGAGCACCCGGTTTCGGAAATGGTCACCGGTATCGACATCGTCAAGGAGATGCTCAGCATCGCCGCTGGCAACAAGCTGTCGTATACCCAGGATGATGTGGTGATCCGCGGTCACTCGCTGGAATGCCGGATCAACGCCGAAGACCCGAAAACCTTCATGCCGAGCCCGGGTACGGTCAAGCATTTCCACGCTCCAGGCGGCAACGGCGTTCGCGTCGATTCGCACCTGTACAGCGGTTATGCCGTTCCGCCGAACTACGACTCGCTGATCGGCAAGCTGATCACTTACGGCGCGACCCGCGACGAAGCCATGGCCCGCATGCGCAATGCCCTGGACGAAATCGTGGTCGACGGGATCAAGACCAACATCCCGCTGCACCGTGATCTGACCCGCGACGAAGGCTTCTGCAAAGGGGGCGTGAACATTCACTACCTCGAGCACAAGCTGGCTGGCGAGAAGCACTAAGCTTCAGCCCGCACCTGACAAGGCCGCCTTCGGGCGGCTTTGTTGTTTCTGCAGGTTTCATCTGCTCACACATTCCCCGCTCCCACAAAACCGTCGCGCTCGCGTAAACTTGCGCGCTTCTCGCAGGCCGCTAGGCTGCAATCAATCTTTTTCACAGGTGCCCGCCATGCCTTGGCTGCAAGTAAGACTCGCCATCAGCCCGGAACAAGCCGAAACCTACGAAGACGCTTTCCTTGAAGTGGGCGCCGTTTCGGTGACCTTCATGGACGCCGAAGATCAGCCGATCTTCGAACCGGAACTCAATACCACCCCGCTGTGGGCGCACACCCACCTGCTGGCCCTGTTCGAGGGCGGCACCGAAGCCGCCCCGGTACTGGCCCATCTGGAACTGCTGACCGGCAGCCCGCTGCCCGAGCACCACAGCGAAGTGATCGAAGACCAGGACTGGGAACGCAGCTGGATGGATGGTTTCCAGCCGATGCGCTTCGGCCAGCGCCTGTGGATCGTGCCGAGCTGGCACGCCGCACCGGAGCCGGACGCGGTCAACCTGCTGCTGGATCCGGGCCTGGCGTTCGGCACCGGCACCCACCCGACCACCGCCCTGTGCCTGGAATGGCTGGACGGCCAGGACCTGAAAGACTGCAACGTGCTGGATTTCGGCTGCGGCTCGGGGATTCTGGCGATTGCCGCCCTGCTGCTCGGCGCGAAAGAAGCCGTGGGCACCGACATCGACGTGCAGGCACTCGAAGCTTCGCGTGACAACGCCGGGCGCAACAACATCGCTGACGAGCTGTTCCCGCTGTACCTGCCGGAAGACCTGCCGCAGGTCAAAGCCGACGTACTGGTCGCCAACATTCTGGCCGGTCCGCTGGTTTCCCTGGCGCCGCAACTGTCCGGCCTGGTCAAGTCCGGCGGGCGTCTGGCGCTGTCCGGGATTCTTGCCGAACAAGGTGACGAAGTCGCTGCCGCCTACGCGCAGGACTTTGATCTCGACCCGATCGCCAATCGTGATGGCTGGGTGCGCATCACCGGCCGTCGGCGCTAGAATGACCGCCTGTTCAATCCGGATCGCCGCATGACCGACAGCTTCGTCACCCAGTGCCCGCATTGCCAAACCAGTTTCCGCGTCAGCCACGCTCAGTTGAGTGTGGCACGCGGGGTGGTTCGTTGCGGCTCCTGCCTGCAAGTGTTCAATGCCGCCAAGCAATTGCTGGAGCAACACGCAGGCAAGGAAGCGGTCACGCCGGTGGCGCCGCTAATCAGCGAGCCGCCGATCAGCGAGCCTGCGCCTGTCGAACCACCGGCCATCGTCGAAACGCCCGAGCCGCGCGCCATCAGCCAGAAGCAATGGAGCGCCGCCGAGCTGGATCTGGACAGTCTGGATCTGGACGAAGAACTGGCCCGCCTCGAGCAACGGGAAATCCAGCCAACGACCGAGTTCGGCCGCCCACGCGAAGATGCCCTGAGCGCTCGCCGCGACAGCCACGAACCGGAAGACACGACGTGGCCGGACAGCCTGTTCAGCGAACCGGCAGATGAGCGCGCACCCGAAGTCGAAGATGAACCCGACGTCGTCGAGCCCGAGCCGATCAAACCGGAGCGCACCGAACCTTCGCTGTCGCTGGAACCGGTGGATCTCGACGATGAACCGCCGATCCCGCAACTGCGCCTGCACGATCCGATCGACCCGAATGCCCGCCGCGAACGCCTGTCGGCCAGCGACGACGTCGACGACGAACTGCCACTGATCGAAGCTCCGCGCAAAAAACGCGAACGCGTTGAATCCAGCGTTCGCGCCGAAGCCTTGCAGGATCTGACCGACGATCCGCTGCAACTGGACTGGCAGAAACGCCGCTCGCCCTGGGGCCGTCGCCTGCTCTGGCTGTTGCTGATCGTACTCGCCGCTGCCGGCCTGGGCGGACAGTACATCGCCTATCACTTCGATGAACTGGCGCGCCAGGATCAATACCGGCCGTGGTTCCAGCAACTGTGCCCGCAAATCGGCTGCACGGTGCCGTCCAAGGTCGATATCGCCAAGATCAAGAGCAGTAATCTGGTGGTGCGCAGCCACCCGGAATTCAGCGGTGCGCTGGTGGTGGACGCGATCATCTATAACCGCGCGCCGTTCTCGCAGCCGTTTCCGCTGCTGGAGCTGCGCTTCGCCGACCTCAACGGTCATCTGATCGCCAGTCGTCGCTTCAAACCCGGCGAATACCTCAACGGCGACCTCGAAGGCATGGCGGAAATGCCGCCGCAGACGCCGATCCACATCGCCCTGGACATCCTCGATCCAGGCCCGAAAGCCGTGAACTACAGCCTGAGTTTCCACTCGCCCGAGTGAAACGCTTCACCGCTTCCAGATTGACGGCAGTTTTCTGACTGCGCAGCGCGCGACCAAACCGCCGGTAATAACAGAATAACTGTTCAGATTTTGTTCAATTCAGCCTTTATCCAGTCATCGAGAGCGGGTATCATGCCAACCCTTTTTCGAACTCTCATGATCCGGCCCCACTTCAGGGAAGTCCTATGTCGGCGGTACGCATCGGCCCATATACATTGCAGAACGGCTTGATCCTCGCCCCGATGGCGGGCGTCACCGACCAGCCCTTTCGTCAGCTGTGCAAGCGTTTGGGCGCAGGGCTTGTAGTCTCGGAAATGGTCACCAGTGACATGAGCCTGTGGAACACCCGCAAGTCGCGCATGCGCATGATCCACGAAGGCGATCCCGAGCCACGCTCGGTGCAGATCGCCGGTGGCGATGCGCAGATGCTGGCGGATGCGGCCCGGGCCAACGTCGAACTGGGCGCACAGATTATTGATATCAACATGGGTTGCCCGGCGAAGAAGGTCTGCAACAAGGCCGCCGGCTCCGCGTTGTTGAAGGATGAGGCACTGGTTACCGAGATCCTGAACGCCGTCGTGGCGGCAGTTGATGTGCCGGTGACCCTGAAGATCCGCACCGGATGGGATCGCGACAACAAGAACGGCCTGACCGTGGCGAAGATCGCCGAGCAGGCCGGGATCACGGCGCTGGCGGTGCATGGCCGCACCCGCGCCGACCTGTACACCGGCGAAGCCGAGTACGACACCATTGCCGCGATCAAGCAGGCGGTGTCGATTCCGGTCTTTGCCAACGGCGACATCGTATCGCCGGAAAAGGCCCGCTACGTGCTCGACGCGACCGGTGCCGATGGCCTGTTGATCGGCCGAGCTGCCCAGGGGCGGCCATGGATTTTTCGCGAGATCGAACACTTCCTGCGTACCGGCGAAAAACTGCCGGCGCCGGAGCTGATCGAGGTGGAACGCATTCTGCTTGAGCATCTGGCCGCCCTTCACGCCTTCTATGGGGACGTGATGGGCGTGCGAATTGCCCGCAAGCATGTGGGCTGGTATCTCGCAACCTTGCCGGGCGCCAGGGAATTTCGCGCCCACTTCAATCGTTTGGATGGTACGGAAACACAATGCGCCAACGTTCGGGAGTTCTTCGCCGAACGTTACAAGAGCCTGACAGGGGACGGAGAAGGGGTGGCCGCATGACGATGATGACCGAGACTTTAGTGAGTGGAACAACACCCGTGAGCGACAACGTGAATTTGAAACAGCACCTCAATACCCCGAGCGAAGAAGGCCAGACCCTTCGCGGGAGTGTCGAGAAGGCGCTGCACAATTATTTCGCCCACCTTGAGGGCGCGTCCGTCACGGACGTGTACAACCTGGTGCTCTCCGAAGTCGAGGCTCCCCTGCTCGAAAGCGTGATGAACTACGTCAAGGGCAACCAGACCAAGGCCAGCGAGCTGCTCGGACTGAACCGCGGCACGCTGCGCAAGAAACTCAAGCAGTACGATCTGCTGTAAGCATTCAATCAAACCAGAAAGGCGCCCGCGTAAAACCGGTCGCCTTTTTTGCTGACTTCCCTTGCTTTTGATGGAAATTGAGATGACCGACCAGACTACCCGCCTGCCGATCCGCCGCGCCTTGATCAGTGTTTCCGACAAGACCGGGATCCTCGAATTCGCCAGGGAGCTGGAAGCCCTGGGCGTGGAAATCCTTTCCACCGGCGGGACCTTCAAACTGCTGCAGGACAACGGCGTGGCCGCAGTGGAAGTCGCGGATTACACCGGTTTCGCAGAGATGATGGACGGTCGGGTGAAAACCCTGCACCCGAAAATCCACGGCGGGATCCTCGGTCGTCGCGGTATCGACGACGCCATCATGAACGAGCACGGCATCAAACCGATCGATCTGGTAGCCGTCAACCTGTACCCGTTCGAAGCCACCATCAGCAAGCCAGGCTGCGACCTGCCGACCGCCATCGAGAACATCGACATCGGCGGCCCGACCATGGTCCGTTCGGCGGCGAAAAACCACAAAGACGTGGCCATCGTGGTGAATGCCAGCGATTACGCCAACGTCCTGGAAAACCTCAAGGCCGGCGGCCTGACCTACGCTCAGCGTTTCGACCTGATGCTCAAGGCGTTCGAACACACCGCCGCCTACGACGGCATGATCGCCAACTACATGGGCACCGTGAACCAGGCCGCTGACACCCTCAGCACTGAAGGTCGCAGCGAATTCCCGCGTACCTTCAACAGCCAGTTCATCAAGGCCCAGGAAATGCGCTACGGCGAGAACCCGCACCAGAGCGCAGCGTTCTACGTTGAGGCCAAGCCTGCCGAAGTCGGCATCGCTACCGCCACCCAGCTGCAAGGCAAGGAACTGTCGTACAACAACGTGGCCGACACCGACGCCGCGCTGGAATGCGTGAAGAGCTTCGTCAAACCGGCCTGCGTGATCGTCAAGCACGCCAACCCGTGCGGCGTGGCCGTGAGCCCGGACGCCGAAGGCGGCATCCGTCAGGCCTACGAACTGGCCTACGCCACTGACACCGAATCGGCGTTCGGCGGCATCATCGCCTTCAACCGTGAACTGGATGCCGAGACCGCCAAGGCGATCGTCGAGCGTCAGTTCGTTGAAGTGATCATCGCCCCAAGCGTCAGCGAAGAAGCCCGCGCCATCGTCGCAGCCAAGGCCAACGTGCGCCTGCTGGCCTGCGGCGAGTGGTCGGCGGATCGCGTTCCGGCCTGGGACTACAAGCGCGTCAACGGTGGCCTGCTGGTACAGAGCCGCGACATCGGCATGATCGGCGCCGACGACCTGAAAGTGGTGACCAAGCGCGCCCCGACCGAACAGGAAGTCCACGACCTGATCTTCGCCTGGAAAGTGGCCAAGTTCGTCAAATCCAACGCCATCGTCTACGCCAAGAACCGTCAGACCATCGGTGTTGGCGCCGGCCAGATGAGCCGCGTGAATTCGGCGCGTATCGCTGCGATCAAGGCTGAGCACGCCGGTCTGCAAGTGGCTGGTTCGGTGATGGCGTCGGACGCGTTCTTCCCGTTCCGCGACGGTCTGGACAATGCGGCCAAGGTCGGTATCACGGCGGTGATCCAGCCGGGTGGTTCGATGCGTGATGCTGAAGTGATTGCTGCTGCTGATGAAGCCGGCATCGCGATGGTGTTCACCGGAATGCGCCACTTCCGTCACTGATACACAGATTCAAATGTGGGAGCGAGCCTGCTCGCGAATGCAATCTGCCAGCGACGTTGACGTTGACTGACACACCGCTTTCGCGAGCAGGCTCGCTCCCACATAAAGCGCTCCAGCAGCGCCTGACAGAATTTTGAGGTTTTTGAAATGAATGTTTTGATCATTGGCAGCGGTGGCCGCGAACACGCACTGGCCTGGAAAGTGGCTCAGGATCCGCGTGTGCAGAAAGTTTTCGTGGCACCGGGCAACGCCGGCACTGCGATTGAAGCCAAGTGCGAAAACGTCGCCATCGACGTGCTGGCCCTTGAGCAGCTCGCTGACTTCGCCGAGAAAAACGTTTCCCTGACTATCGTCGGTCCGGAAGTGCCATTGGTGGCCGGCGTCGTCGACCTGTTCCGCTCCCGTGGCCTGGACTGCTTCGGTCCGACCGCTGGCGCCGCGCAGCTGGAAGGCTCGAAAGCCTTCACCAAGGATTTCCTGGCACGCCACAAGATCCCGACGGCCGATTACCAGAACTTCACCGAGATCGAGCCGGCCCTGGCTTATCTGCGTGAAAAAGGCGCACCGATCGTGATCAAGGCCGACGGCCTGGCCGCCGGTAAAGGCGTGATCGTCGCCATGACCCTGGCCGAAGCCGAAGACGCCGTGCGCGACATGCTCGCCGGCAACGCCTTTGGCGACGCCGGTTCGCGCGTTGTCATCGAAGAATTCCTCGACGGCGAAGAAGCCAGCTTCATCGTCATGGTCGACGGCAAGAACGTTCTGCCGATGGCCACCAGCCAAGACCACAAACGCGTCGGCGACGGCGACAGCGGCCCGAACACCGGCGGCATGGGTGCTTACTCCCCGGCTCCGGTTGTCACCGCCGACGTGCACCAGCGCGTGATGGACCAGGTGATCTGGCCGACCGTGCGCGGCATGGCCGACGAAGGCAACGTCTACACCGGTTTCCTGTACGCCGGTCTGATGATCGACAAGGCCGGCAATCCGAAGGTCATCGAGTTCAACTGCCGTTTCGGCGATCCGGAAACCCAACCGGTGATGCTGCGTCTGCAATCGAGCCTGGTGCTGCTGGTCGAAGCCGCACTGGCCCAGGCGCTGGACAAGGTTGAAGCACAGTGGGATCCACGTCCGAGCGTCGGCATCGTGCTGGCCGCCGGCGGTTACCCGGGCGACTACGCCAAGGGCGCGCCGATCAACGGTCTGGACGCAGCCGCCGCACTGGAAGGCAAGGTCTTCCACGCCGGTACTGCGCTCAAGGACGGCAAGGTCGTGACGGCCGGTGGTCGGGTGCTTTGCGCCACCGCCATGGGCGCCAGCGTCGGCGCCGCCCAGGAGCAGGCCTACAAACTGGCCAAGGCCATCGACTGGGAAGGCTGCTTCTACCGCACCGACATTGGCTACCGCGCCATTGCCCGTGAACGCGGTGAGTCTCAGTAATAAGCTACGCTGTGTTTCCGGCAGGGGCTCATCGCCCTTGCCGGACTGTTCCGACGCTGCGCATCGTTATATTCTGGCATCAACCTACGAAGGGATTTCGCCGTGCGCTGGCTCAGGATTGCCATAGGCTTCACCGTCACGCTGTTGACCTTGCTCTGCATGCTCCCGGCCCAGGCCGCGCAAGGCAGTGGCTGGTCGGTATTGCTTGACGATCAGGGCAACCTCCAGTTGAGCGACATCCGCTCCGCCCGCTACACCAATCAATTCAGCCCTATCGAGCTTGACCGCCTGACCGCGGCCGAACCCGATGGTGCCTTGTGGCTGCGCTTCAGGCTGGCGCCCGGCAAGCACGAACAAGTGCTGCGGATCTTCGCCCCCGACCTGTCGCACCTCAATCTGTATGTCCTCGACGGCGATCGCCTGATCGAACAACGCGACACCGGCACCACCCAGCCCCAGGTGGAACGACCGCTGCCGAGCAGCGACTTCATGCTGCCGCTGCCGCAAAGCGACAAACCCCTCGACGTTTACCTGCGACTGGTCTCCGATCACCAGTTGCGCCCGTACATCACCCTGCAATCGGCTGTGATGGCCGCGGCCAATCACAACCAGACGCTGATCTATGGCCTGCTGTTCGGCTGTCTGGCGATGCTGATCCTGCACAACCTGATCCGTTACGCCTACACCCGCTCGCGCAGCAGCCTGTGGCTCGCGGTGTGTGAAGGCCTGTTGAGCCTGAGCCTGTTGCTGTTGCTCAACCTCGCCGGTCCGTGGCTGCCGAACTGGCACGCGATCCAGACTCCTGGCGCCTATCTGGCCCTGCTGCTGACCGCTCCGGCGGGCCTGATGTTCGCCTACCGCTTCTTCGCGCCGCTCGGCCCGCATCCGCTGAACAAGCTGCTGATCGGCGACATCCTGTTCATCGTGATCTGCAGCCTGCTGCTGTTGTTCGTCAACACCCTGCCGCTGAACATCATCACCTACGCGCTGGTGGCCCTGGCCGGGCTGAGCATGTTGCTGGTGGCGTTCTATCACTGGCAGAAAGGCTACCGCCCTGCCCGCTTGTTCGTCGCCGCGATGGTGGTGTTCAACATCGGCACGCTGATCATCCTCCCGGCCCTGCTGGGGCTGACCCTGGTCGCGCCGCAAGGCCTGATCATGACCCTGATGGGTTTCATCTGTATCAGTGGCCTGCTGATGAGCATCGCCCTCGGCGAGCGCCAGCGCAGCATCACCGAAAGCCGTTTCAGCATCAGCCGCGACCTCGCGGCGAGCAACGCCGAGATCAACGCCAAGGCCGAGTTCCTGGCCAAGATCAGCCACGAGATCCGCACGCCCATGAACGGCGTACTGGGCATGACCGAACTGCTGCTCGGCACACCGTTGTCGGTCAAGCAACGCGATTACGTGCAAACCATCCACAGTGCCGGCAACGAACTGCTGACCCTGATCAACGAGATCCTCGACATCTCGCGGCTCGAGTCCGGGCAGATCGAACTGGACGACGTGCAGTTCGACCTCAACGCGCTGATCGACGATTGCCTGAGCATCTACCGCGCCAAGGCCGAACAGCAGAACGTCGAGCTGATCAGCTTCATCCAGCCGCAAGTGCCACGGGTCATCAGCGGCGACCCGACACGCCTGCGCCAGACGTTGCTGAGCCTGCTGGAAAACGCCCTGAAGAAAACCGAAGAAGGTGAAGTGCTGGTAGTCGTCGCCCTCGACGAACGCAGCGCCGGGCCACGCCTGCGCATTGCCGTGCAGGACAGCGGCCAGCCGATGGATCAGGAAGAACGCGACGCGCTGATGCACGCCGAGTTGCACAGCAAGCACTTCCTGTCGGCCAACCGCCTGGGCGGCAACCTCGGTCTGGTGATCGCCCGCCAATTGATCCGTCTGATGCAGGGCGAGTTCGGCATCAAGAGCGGCGCCAGCCAAGGCAGTACGCTGTGGCTGACCCTGCCGCTGGACCCTGATCGTCTGGAGCATCCGACCTCGGACCTCGACAGCCCGCTGCAAGGCGCACGCGTGCTGGTGGTCGACGACAACGACACCTGCCGCAAGGTGCTGGTGCAGCAATGCAGCGCCTGGGGCCTGAACGTCAGCGCCGTGCCGTCGGGTAAGGAAGCGCTGGCCCTGCTGCGCACCAAGGCGCATTTGCGTGATTACTTCGACGTGGTCCTGCTCGACCAGAACATGCCCGGCATGACCGGCATGCAACTGGCCGCCAAGATCAAGGAAGACCCGAGCCTGAACCACGACATCCTGCTGATCATGCTCACCGGCATCAGCAATGCGCCGAGCAAGATCATCGCGCGCAACTCGGGGATCAAACGCATCCTGGCCAAACCGGTGGCCGGCTACACCCTCAAGACCACGCTCGCCGACGAACTCAACCAGCGCAACCGTGGTCAGGTGGTGTTCCAGCCACAGGTCGCGAGCCCCGCTGCGCCGGTCAAGGTGCCGAGCGATTTCCGCATTCTGGTGGCCGAAGACAACACCATTTCGACCAAGGTGATCCGGGGCATGCTCGGCAAACTCAACCTGCAGCCAGACACCGCCAGCAATGGCGAAGAAGCCTTGCAGGCGATGAAAGCCCAGCGTTACGACCTGGTGCTGATGGACTGCGAAATGCCGATCCTCGACGGCTTCTCCGCCACCCAGCAACTGCGGGCGTGGGAAGTCGGCAATCAGCGCATCCGCACGCCGATCGTGGCGCTGACCGCGCACATCCTCGCCGAGCACAAGGAACGCGCGCGCCAGGCCGGAATGGACGGGCACATGGCCAAACCGGTGGAGCTGTCGCAACTGCGTGAGCTGATCGAGCACTGGGTGGCCCAGCGTGATCAACAGAACCGCGCGACGACGCAACCGTCGTGAGCCGACAGACACGATAGCGCCTGTTAGACTCCCCCGACTTTCCCCGCCAGCGAGCCCGCGCCATGCTCCACGTGTTATTCAGTGTTTACCTGAAGATGCTGGTGCTCTACAGCCCGTTCTTCGTGTTATCCTGCTTCATCAGCCTGACCCGCGGTTACTCGCGCAAGGAACAACGCCGCCTGGCCTGGAAAGTGGCAGTCGCCACCCTGGTCTCGAGCGTGTTGCTGTATCTGTTCGGGCGGGTGATTTTCGATGTGTTCGGCATCACGGTGGATGCATTCCGCATCGGTGCCGGCAGCGTGCTGTTCATCTCGGCGCTGGGCATGGCGCAGGGCAAGTCGGCCGTGCAGACCGACAACGTGCAGCAGGATGTGACGATCGTTCCGCTGACCATTCCGCTGACTGTCGGCCCCGGCACCATCGGGGCACTGCTGGTGATGGGCGTCAGCCAGCCGCACTGGGATGACAAACTGTTTGCGATCATGAGTATCGCCCTCGCCAGCTTCACGGTGGGTGTGGTGCTTTACTTGTCGAACCGCATCGAACGCATTCTCGGCGATCAGGGTTTGCAGATCGTCAGCCGCCTGATGGGGTTGTTCGTGTGTGCACTGGCGGCGCAGATCATCTTTACCGGGGTCAAAGGCTATCTGGTGCCTTGAACCCTGAAACGAAAAGACCGCCGACGGTAACGTCGGCGGTCTTTTTTCGTCAGTAACCGCGGACCGTCAACCCGCCGACTCGACGGCTTTCTTCGCATCCGCCTGATCGATCAACGCTTTCAGCGTCACGCCCTCGGCGCCTTCCTTGCGCGCCTTCAACCAGCGCACCAGCGTCGACACCTGGCACGGACGCAGGCCATTGATCTCAAGCATCGCATCACCCCGCTGCGAGGGATCTGACGCATCCGCATTGCGCACCAGAACGCAGTGCTCACTGTCGGGGTCGATCAGTACCAGATGATCCTCGACCATCGCCACCTCCAGCTTCTGAGGGACAGTCAGCGTCAGGATCAAACGGCTCATGACCAGCGGGCGGGCCCCCAGCGGATAACGACAGTCCACCACCAGCGAGTCGAGCTTGCGCATGAGCGCCTCCGACAGGTGCCACTTCATCGCACCGCGCCCTACCCGCAAAACGAGCGTGCGCACATCGTCCGGGATCACCGGCAGAAGATCGTAGGCATCCACCCGTCCTTCGAGCACCAGCACGTCACCCGTGCGTTGGACGTAATCCAGCGGCTTGATCTGGCGCAGGCTCGGATAACCCTGCACAACTCGATCCTGCGGATCATGCAGCAAGACATCGGCATGCCGCCGGGTTCCGAGCAGCTGGTAATCCTCAGGCAGGTCGGCAGCGGGGATCTGAACCAGCCGCGCGCTGTCAGCGATGTACCACTGCACACTGGCGTCCTGTGCGGCGATCGAAATGAACGGACGATGCGCTTCGTTCGCCAGCAAGGCCTGCAAGTCGCTGATCAGATGTTCGCCATGGGCCGCCAGCCAATTCTGTTGCACACCGATGATCTGCGGTGGCTCCTGATGCTCCAGTTGCAGCACCACACCTTCGCGCGTCGTGCCCACGAGACCCGCACCGTGGACCCGCACATCGGCAAAGCGCCACGCCGTCCAGAGTCGTTCTGGCCTGGTCAGCATCCGGGTCTGCAACAACTGCGTGCCCTCTCCGAACGCCGACTGCAGATGTTGCGGATCGATAAACGTCTGGCGCCAGACCTCACCACTCTCGGGCTCGAACAGCCATGCCGACAGATTGTCCGGTGTCATGCCCAGCAACCGGAGCTGCGTTTGCTGCGCTTCACACAACAACAAGCGGTTGTCCACGTACCAGGCGTGCAAGCGCGCATCCCCGGCAGCATTGGCAATGCCGACAATAGGGAATTGCTCGACGGCGTATTGCCGGGCGATCGCTTCGAGCGCCAGCCACCATTGCTTGCGTCCCTTGAGCCAGGGTTCTGCCAGGCCGGCAAAATGCAGCTCACCATCAGCGCCGATCCCGAATGACAACCCGTCCTCGGTGCGGGCCTGATAGCCATTGTGCTCAGCCGTCACCTGCTTCAGGCGCTCGGGTTGCACCCAGCGGTGCGACCATTGATTCTGCTCCTGCGCCACAGTGCGCTGCACCCGGCACAGGCTCTGGAACGGTCGGTCGTAAATGACAAACACGTCGCCGTCATCGGCCGGCGTCAGCAGCATCAGCTCGTTCAGGTTCTGGATCGAATCGGGCCAGGCGCGCGCATGGTGACGTCGCGGTACCGGGCGCACGATCAGGTTGTCACGGGTACGGACCCAGGCCATGTCCCGCTCGTTCTCTTCGATCATCCAGCAGACCGAAACATAAGGCGCGAACTGCCAGTCGACCGTGGCAAAGTCTTTGTCCGCATGAACCGGCATGCGCTTCGCCCGATCACCCAGCACCGGAGCCCAATCTGCCAGGCTTTTGCTGTCATCGAACAGCGCTGCGTAAGTCGGTTCAAGCCCGCGAGTGACGGAGCTCAACCACAGCTCACCTTGGTGTATCAGGTAGTTGAGGCGCTCAAACGTGCCGTCTTCATACGTATATTCCTGCACCACATGGATGACACCCTGGCCATCGGCTTCAACACTGCGAATCGAGCTCGCGCCCTCGTGTCGGAAGATCAATCGATAACGATGGCTCAGCAGCCCGGTGTCGGCATCGACCTGGCAGATATCGTAGCCACTCTGATCATGGAAAAACGCCGAGCCGCCGGTGACCACCGAGAACAATCCCTCATCGTCGAACACTTCATCATTGCGGATATAGAGGACCCGATCCTCCATGGCGTCGTACCAGCCGTTGGTGTAACGCGGCGCCTTGGGGTTTTCAAAAGGAACCCGGTAGTTGTGGATCGGCGTATAGCGCAGCGCCAGTCGATGCGCCCGTGCCAGCGCTTGCAGATGATCCTGCAGGGTCTGGTCATCCAGCCCTTTGGGCGCCTGTTCCTGCAGCAGCTCCAGCTCGTGCCGTTTGCCGTCGGCGATCCTGAAGAGCCGGCCATTTTCGATCAGCAGGGAGATCTCCGGCGCACTGTTCGCCGTCACCTTGAACTGGCAGCCTTTGACACTGAACTGCCCGTCCTGGCTGAACACGATCTCCGACTCTCGGGCCCAGGGTGCGACGATGGTCCAGCGGTTCTTTTGCGCCCCCACGGACACCAGTTCGACGTTGACACCTGGATTGAGCACCAGCGTGCAAGCGCCTCCCCCACCCTGAATCCGATAACTGATCTGCTCGTGCCAGGGCTTGGGAATCACCGGCACAACCAGTTTGCGCGCCTGTGCATCGAGCGTGATGCTGATCTCGGTCGGGCGATAATCGGGGTACATCCGATGAACAATGTAATGGCTGGGGAAAGAGTAGAACGAAAACAGGAACAGCCATTGGCCGTCGGCTTTTTTCTTCTCCAGACGCCGCGCGATGTCGAAACCCTTGTCGTGGCGTTGCGATGAAAACGGCAGGATCTGGTACTCGTAGCCGTAGCAAGTGAGCGGCGTGCAGGGCAGGACAATGGCCTGCTCGGCCGATGGTGCGAACGTCATTTCGGCGGGGTAGCCTAGCTCTTTACTGAGGTGGATGGCTCGCGGGTAATCGACCTCGAAGTCCGGCACACCGAAATGATCACGCAGCGGATACAGCCGGGAACTGTCGAGCAGCAGTTTGCCGGCGCTCAGATCCAGTCCGTTGATGATCAGCGACGGTCGCGGCAACCAGGCACCTTGCTCGTCGCTGTAGTGAAATCCGGCGCCGTGATGTGCCTGCTCCAGCTCCGCGAAAAACAGTCCGACCGCCTTCGCTTCTTCAGCGATGGTCGCGAAGTTCTGCGCCAGCGCAGTCACGCCGACGGCCAGCCCTCCAAGAATCACCCCGGCGCCTCCCAGCACCGCAGCCGCCGTACCCGCGCCAGCGGCCGCTGCGCCAAGTCCCGCACCGGTCAGGGCCAGACTGCTGGCGTCGAAGGTCAGTTGGGTGGCATAGGTGGCGGTCTCGACATCGTTGCGGGCATTCGCCAACTGATAGATATCGAAGCCGACATTCGCCAGACCCAGCACCGCGCCGACACCCTCGTTGGCCACATGCCCGGCCACCGCGCCGAGGGTTCTGCCGGTCAACGGCTCAAGCGCTTCGCCGACCACCTTCGCAGTGGTGCGGGCGATCAGTTTTTCATCACGCAATGCGGCTTGCACCAGGCCGATCAGCCCCGCCGCATCGACCACATTGCCATGCACCAGTTGTGCGTAGTTGACGTAGGCATGCCACTGCACCGCGGTGCTCACAGTGCGATCTTCGCCCTCGCGCCCGCGCAATGCATTCATCAGCGCCTGTACCGCAAAACCGGCATTGAGCGTGTGCACGGCCGCCGCCTCTGTCGGATCCACCACCGCGCCGGTCGCAGGTTTGTGCCCCAGCGTCGAAAACAGATCCGTCAGGTAATTCCTGATCCGCAGCAGGCGATCATCCCGGCTGGTGACCACGGCGACCGTCTCGCCACTTTGCGGGTCGAGCATGTGTACCCGGTAACCGCCTTCAGGGGTCACCTCCAGCGAGTCGAACAACGGCACCAGTGGAGTGACCGACTCATGGCCCTCCTGCAAGCGTGCAGTGACGTCGGCAATCTGCTCGGCCCACCAGTCATTTTCTGAAGACAGCAACGCACTGCCCAGGCGCGAATTGTCCATGAGCGATCGACCGTGAGCGCTGTTCACCCTTTGGCGAACGGACCTGAACGGTTTGTCCGGCAGCGGTTCATCCCTGAGCAACTGACTTACCTTGATGCCGTTCGACAGGTTCAGGGCGGCAACCTTTTCGCCTTGCACATCGATCAGATCGAACTGCGGACGGCCGGGTTTGCCGTACACGGCATAATGACGGGCGATATGCGTGTTCTTGAAAAATTGCTTCAGGGCCATCCGGAAGGTCGCCGGGCTGTCGAATTCGAACAGGCCGAAGTTCGGATCGTAAAAGTGGTAAACGGCCGTACTCCCGTTTACGGTCCGGGCCACCAGCATCGAGTGGTTGTCCGAGTTGAGCATCAGGGTTCGAGGCCCTGCGGACGCCTCGAGAGTCGCGACCATGTTGTCCAGATCGACCCGCCCCAGCGCCGTGCCCACCTCTGCGGCGTTCACACCACGCATTTCCTCCAGCGCGGCCAGAAACGCCTTCGAGTCCGAATGCTCCGGCTCAAGTACCGCCAGATAGAATCGCTCGCGCAACTGTCGGGTGGCCCCCTCGCCCTCAGTGAGGGCGGCACTCATCGCCAGCGCCAGCGGAAAACAACGTCCGGCCGCGGTATCACCCAGCCCGTGCATCAACAAATCCTGAGGCACCAGTTTGACGGTGCCGGCCGCGAACTGATTGAGCACCTGCTCCGCCCGCTCCTGGATTTGATCGCGATGCTCTTGAGTGGCCAGCCGCTGGATCTGCGCTACCCGGCGCCCCCAGTCAAACAGCGTCGCAGCGTTGGCCAGCGCGTTCTTTTTCAGGCTGAGTGCGTTGACCGAATGTGCGGGCAATTCATCACCCACACTGGCCATGCCTGCCATGAACGCAGGTGCCCGGTGCTGATAGAGCTGCTGTTCAATTAGCGCGTAACGCCCGGACGTACCGCGCTCACTGACGCTGTTGATCAGATTGTCCAGCGCACCGTTCAATGCGGAAAATCGCTGGGCATCCAGTGAATCGGCGCCCAGCAACGCGCCGATCGTCAAACGCTGCAGCGGGTTGAGCTGCGCGAGTTGCCAGGAACGGGTACCCAGCCCGATCAGCAGCTCATCCAGCGCGATACTCTGGGCAATCGGACTTTTCGGGAATGCCGGTGGCCGCAGGCGAGTGTCCTGATGACGTATGGCCTGACGATCATCGAAGCTCAGCGGCAATCGGTCGGCGAACACGACCGGCCCATCGTGGCCGCTCATCATCGCCTTGGTAAACGGTTCCCCGAGGTGATCAGCCATACGCTGCAACAGCTCGGTATTCAGGACATGACGTCCTTCGACCAGTGGCCAGCCGAGTTCGAATTCGACGGTGGTCTGCTTGAGCAATTCGGCGACATTCCCGGCGTAGCGGGTTTTGTATCGGCCGTCGCGCCAGCTTTGCTGTTCAGTATCGAGCCACTTTCGGGTATCGGTTTCGTTTTCTTTCCAGGAGTGATCCAGCTCCTCTTCAGTGACCTGATTGACCGTCTGCAGAGGTGCGATGGCCATTTCCCGCCGTGACGCCTGCGCCCCTTCGGGCGTTAAAAATGTCTTTTCGAAATCGCTGGTGCCATCCTTGATTCCGGCGGGTCCGGTCAAATAGATCGTCCCCTCGTTTCCCGGACGGATACCTTCGTTGTGGTATCCGGCAACGGCATCCGCCAGATAAGCCGCAAAAAGGGACTCCATTCCCGGCAACTCAACCAAAGGCCCGTAAGATCGTTCCAGTACTTCGTTGGCCAGCGGACTCATCGCTTCATGCTCTTGAAGTCTGATACCTCTTTCAATCGCCAACCGGGTGGTGTCATCGAGCAGTTCGTAGTTGAACCTGAAGCGCTTGAGCACGGACTCAAGTACCGCCGAACCGGCATGAGCCATCATGTAGGCATTGCTGATCGTGTTTTCCATTGCCACTGCGCGCAGCGCATACGGTCGGACAAGCAGATCCTGCGGAGGCTGAAACACCTGAGTCAAAAGCGGCCGGCTTTTGGCAAACGCCTGCAGCACCGGGCGATGCTCTTCGGGTATTTGCAGCAGCTTGTCTCTGTACCGCCCCCGTAGCGCCTGTCGACCGGGCATCCAGTCGGGATTCTGATCCAGCATCAACTGCAAGACACCGAGGCGCGCATCAGCACCAAAGTCGCTGATATCGATACCTGCAATTTCCTTCAGCAACGGCGGCAAATTATCAACATCGCTGTAGCTGCCACCTTCGAAGTGCAAGACCTCTGCTCTTACGATATCCGACGCAGCCGCCAGGTTGCCCCGCATGCGCATTTCCCGCTGGTAAACATCCCGCAACTTCAAAGGTATTTCCGAACCCGCCAGATCGCGCACTCGAATATTACCTCCGACCAGCGCATCGATACTTTCACGGTTCTTTGCTTTCAACGCCCTTAAATCCTGAACGTTCTGCCCATAAGCACGGCTCAACAACTGCAATCTTGCTTCATCGGCGGATTCGCCCCTCGCAACCGCCGCATCAATGTGTTCGCTCATCTGTTGCTTCAAAGCGATAGCGCGGGCGACATACATCTCGCCCAAAACCTTGTCGGAGAGGCTGTCGACGCCCCCGTGCTCCATGGCGTCCGCCTTGGCCGCCTCGACCATCAAGCGATTGGCCTGCCAGGCCAGCAACGCATCACTGTCATACCAGACGTTGATCTGATAACCCTGACCGGCCAATACCTGTTTCCAGACATTGATGTAATCGCGCTGGATGTCACCGACTCCGCCACCCAGCCAGACGAAGTGCAGGATCTTCGGCACCTGCGTAGCAGGTGTCTTCATCAGTTCAACGCTGTAGTTCAGCCGCGACTCGAAGTCGCTGACCCTGGCGCTGATTTCTGAAAGATCGGGCGCTGTTTCCGTCTTCGGGCTCGGCGCAGGTGCTTTTTCAACTTCACGTCGCACCCGATGCCCGTCGAACTCTCCAAGCGCCCGCTTTAACAGCGCGAGGGGTTGCAAGAGCCGTGGCGAGTCGAGCAAACCGACACAGGCAAAGTAGTAACGGATCACCTCGTCATAACGAACGGTATTCTTGTAGGGTAACAGCGCTTGTTCAAGATCAGACAATTTGAACAGATTGACAAACTTTACATACCCGCCATGAACTTTAGCTTCCTGCATTGAAACATTTCCTCGACATAATAAATTACACGCGCGCGCCGACGCCGCGAGAGCAAACAACTTGCAACAAGCAAACACTAAAACCCGAACAAACTTCACATAACCGAAACTAGTGCAAAACAATACCCAAAGACAAACACAAAGCCATTCAAACAATGTCCAACGAAACATCCAACAACACTAGACCATTCAAACAAACGCTATTGAAACAAATACAAACTTCAGAAAGCGCACAAACCAAAAAGGCCGCGAATTGCGAATTCGCGGCCTTTTTGGGTTTTATCGAAAACTAATATAACGGTATCAGGCTACGGGCTTGTCCCCGTACCACCTCGGTGTATACACCCACTCCCCGCCTTCCGGGCGAGGGAAGGTGCACGTAGTGGACGAACCGATCAGGACCATGGTGCGCATGTCGACCTGATCCGGAGTCAATGCGCCCAACGTGGTGGTGCGTAACGCCTGTCCGGGACGGCCGATATCGCGGCCCAACACCACCGGCGTTTGCGGCGTGCGGTGTTGCGCGACGATTTCCAGCGCTCGCCCCAGTTGCCACGGACGGGCACGGGAGATCGGGTTGTAGAAGGCCAATGCCAGATCCGCCTCGGCGGCCAGATCCAGACGTTTTTCGATGATCGACCACGGCTTGAGGTTGTCCGACAGCGACATCACGCAGAAGTCGTGGCCCAGCGGCGCACCGGCCTGAGCGGCGGTGGCGAGCGACGCCGAAACACCCGGCAGGATTTCCAGATCGACGCTGTGCCACGCCGGGTCCGTCGACTCGTGCAACGCTTCGAGCACTGCCGCCGCCATGGCGAACACGCCCGGATCGCCGGACGAAACGACGATCACCGAACGGCCCTGAGCCGCCAGCCTGAAGGCGTGACGGGCACGCTGCATTTCTTCGCGGTTGTCGGTGCAATGCTGCACCTGATCGTCGCGGAACGGGCCGGCCATGCGCACGTAGGTTTCGTAACCCAGCACGTCGGTGGCCCGAGCCAGTTCGGCTTTCACCGCCGGCACCATCAGCTCTGCCGCACCTGGGCCGAGGCCGATGACGGCCAGGCGACCGCGTGGACGGCCGACCTGTGAAACATCCAGCGGCTGTTCGGCCACGGCGATGGCAATGTCGCGGGATGTTGTGATGATTCGAGCGGCGGAGACTGCATCGCGAGCCAGCTCACCGATGTCATTCGCCGGCGCGACAAAGCGCAGCGGCACTGCCAGTTCAAGCGCTGCTTCACGCAATACCGGACTGGCCATCTGAGTATCCGCCGCCACCAGACAGGTCAGCGATTGAATCGCCACACCGGCCTGCTGCAACGCATCGCGAATTGCATCAGGCAGGTCGGCCACATCGGCACCGACCGCCACCGCCACGCTGCGCGGATAAATCAGCAACTCACTGGCGCTCGCCGCGCGGGCATCGCTGCCCACATGAATCGAACGCTGCGCCTGTGGATCCTCCGGCAGTTGCGCCTGCGCAAGCCAAGGCGCAGCACCGTCGATGCGCACGCTGTGGCCGGCGAGCAGATCGGACACGAAGCGTTTGCCCTGCTCCAGATCGCCGAGGGCATAACCGCCGGGCGGGTTGAGCAGGCAGGTGCCGAAACGCAATTCGCCACTGGTGGTGATCGCCGCTGCCACTTCAAGCGCAGCCGCGATCTCGCGGGCCATGACGTTCACCCCGCCGAGGCCACCGAGCAATGGCACCACGGCGCTGCCGTCTTCAGCCACGGCGAGCACCGCTGGCTCGACGCCTTTCTCCAGCAGCAGCGGCGCCAGGGTGCGGATGACAATGCCGGCCGCGCACAAGGCAATGATCGGCGTGTCCTGTTGATACAGCTCGCGCAGGGTCGCGCCGAAGTCGCTGTAAGTCAGATCAGCCCCTTCGACTCGCCCGTTGAGCCCGTGAATCTGCGACGCCGGATAGACCTGCTTAAGGCGACGGGCCGTGGCCAGCGCGCCCTGGCCGAGGATGACGATGGCCGGTGTGGAGTGAGTCATCAGCCTTGCCACCGTTCGCCGGGAACAATGATCAGCGAGAAGTACGGCGACGACATCGGCTCGACCTCATCCAGCGGTACGATCTTCTGGTTGGCCATGGTCGCGCGCTCGACGTACAGCGCACGCTCAGCCAGGCCCAGCTCTGCCAACACGTCGCGCACTTTCGGAAAGTTGCGCCCCAGCTTCATGATCACCGCCGCGTCGGCATCGGCCAGACGGCGCTTGAGTTCATCGTGAGGCAGCACGCCGGACAGCACCGACAGGCTCTGATTGCGATACACCAGCGGCGCGCCCAGCACCGACGCGCCGCCGAGCATCGAGCAGACGCCCGGCACCACTTCGGCTTCGTAACGGCTGGCGAGGCGATCGTGCAGGTACATGTAGGAGCCGTAGAAGAACGGGTCACCTTCGCAGATCACCGCCACGTCGCGACCGGCATCCAGATGCGCGGCGACTTCTTCTGCCGCGTCATCGTAGAAATCGCTGATCACTTGCTCGTAGGACAGCGGCGCCGGCAGCACTTCGGTGGTCACCGGGTACACCAGCGGCAGCAGATTCTGCGCGTCCTGCAGGTGCGCTTCGATGATGCCGAACGCGTTGCCCTTCTTGCCCTTGGCCACGAAGTACGCCACCACCGGCGATTCGCGCAGCAGGCGCAGGGCCTTGACGGTAATCAGTTCCGGATCACCGGGGCCGACGCCCAGGCCAATCAAACGTCCTTGAGCCTGCATCATTCGATCTCCGTGGCGAGGGCATTGACCGCGGCGGCGGCCATGGCGCTGCCGCCGAGGCGGCCCTGCATGATCACGAACGGCACGCCACGGCTGTTGGCGGCCAGCTCGGCCTTGGATTCGGCAGCGCCGACAAAGCCCACCGGGAAGCCGAGGATCAGCGCCGGTTTCGGGGCACCGGCGTCGAGCATTTCCAGCAGATAGAACAGCGCGGTCGGCGCGTTGCCGATCACCACCACGCTGCCTTCCAGATGCGGGCGCCACAGTTCCAGCGCCGCTGCCGAGCGAGTGTTGCCCAGCTCGCGCGCCAGATCCGGCACGCTGTCATCGCGCAGGGTGCAGATCACTTGGTTGTTGGCCGGCAGGCGCGCACGGGTCACGCCCTCGGAAACCATCCGCGCATCGCACAGGATCGGCGCGCCGGCGGCCAGCGCATCGCGCCCGGCCTTGCCCGCGCCCTCGGAGAATTGCAGCCCGTTAATGGCCTCGACCATGCCGCAGGCGTGGATCACCCGCACGGCGAGTTTTTCCAGGTCGGCCGGGATGCGAGCCAGGTTGGCCTCGCTGCGAATGATCGCGAAGGAGTTGCGATAGATCTCCTGACCGTCGCGGATGTAATCAAGCATCAAGGGGGCTCCGTGAGCGGGCGGCGAGCAATTTCGCCGCCGCTTCGATAGTAAGGTTGTGAGCGTGCAGCGCGCCGAATCCCGGCAGGGCTGCATCGCGAAAATAGAGATCGTAGTGACCGGGGCCGACCGCCAGCAGCGTCACCGCAGCCCGATGTGCGGCCGCGCAGGAACGCGGGCAGCCGGACAGGTGCACATCCACGGCGTGTGGCAACAGCGTAGCCAGCAGGCGGGCATCGTGTTTGGTGTCGGCCAGGCCTTTGCCGCAGCCGTTGGCGCCGGTACAGGCGATCAGGTGCGCCAAGGGATCTTCGAAGCGGGTCAGCAGGTTCAGCTTGCTCAATTCGTCGAGCACTTGAACCGCATCGGTTTCCCGCACATTGGGCAGCAACAGACTCTGCCAAGGGGTGAAACGCAGGCTGCCGTCACCGAAGGTTCTGGCCAATTGTGCGGCGCCACGCAGCATGTCCGGATCGAGGCGGCCAAGCGCCGGGGCGGCACCGACATAGACCTGACCGGCCGATTGCTGAGGATGGATGCCGATGTGCAAACCCTCCGGTCCGGCTTCGCGCTGCCAATCAGCGGCTGACTTCAGGTTGATCCGCTGAGCGAGTTTTTCCAGAAACACCGGCGTCGGGCATTCATCCAGCAGATGGCGCATTCGCGCCTGCTCCGGACGGGCCAGATCGAGGAACAACTCCAGCACCGCGACCACCAGCGCATGTCCGTCCGCAAGCGCCACGGCAGCCAGCGGTCGATCCGTCGGGCAACCCGCCAGGCTGAACGCCAACAGCGTGTCGCCGCACTCTTCGAATGCCGACAACCACAGGTCATGGGGATGTTCGAGCATCGCCAGCGCTTCACCGCCATCCAGTTGCACGGCGAACTTGGCGCTCAGCTCGTGGAAGCGCGGATGACTTTGCAGGGTTTCGAGGATCTGCCCGGCCAGTGGACGAGTATCGAAGCGCATCCGCCGGTCGATGCCGGCGGAGGGGCTGAGCATCAGGTTGCGCACATCGTCACCCGCTGCGGTTCGCGGCCCGAGACCGGCGGCCAACAGGCTGTCGATCAGCGCGGCGGACTGCTCGCCGATCCCGCGAATCTGCAGATTGCCCCGGTTGGTCGCCTCGATCGCCCCGCCGGCAAACCGCTCGGCGGCATTGGCCACCGCATCGGCCTGATCGGCCGTGATCGAACCGCCATCGAGCTTGATCCGGCAGATCCCTCCATCCAGCGCCTGGACGATACGCAGCAACCCCGGACAGGCCGAGGGGCGTATGGCGTTGGACATCGGACGTTCGTTCAAAGGATGACCGGCTGGCAGGCAGTGCTGTGGTGGGCGAAAGGTCGCCATTATGCCTGCTTTGCCTGACTGCATGAAAAGTCTGCCGTCGGACAGCCGATCGTGTCGCATCATCTTTCCCGGCAGCTGGAGCTTACCGTCCGTTCTCAGGCCAGCGCGATGATCTGCTCCTGGCGCCGGTCGCCCAATAACGCAATCACTTTGTCCCGGGAAAAGACGTAATCTTCGGGGTCGATCAGCGCCCTGTAACCATCGATTGATAAGTTACCGCGCACGTTTGCGGTACTGAATCGATGGAGCAAAAGATTGCCTTCAATGACTTCATCAACTTCGAACGCGATGAACACCGTCGACACCCCGAGGCCCCGAGACAGAAGACTGAAACCGAACCGGACCCACCTGTCTTTATACAGGGCGTTCTCGAGCAAAACTTCCATTGCCAGTGTCGGGGCTGCCTTGCTCGACAGCGAATCCAGGCTGAGATCCACGACTTCACCGGTCGCAGCAGGGACCCATTGTTGAAAAGTCCGCCGAGCCCATTCGACGAGAGAAAAACTGCCCGGCATCGGTACAGGCAGACTGGCTTGCGGGTTATCCAGCAACATTGCACCGGTGACTCTCAGAGCGACCTTATTGGCCTGATTCCATGGATCGACCTGAGCAAAATCAGGACATTTGTGAGAGGCGACCAACTGAGCATAAAGCAGCGCATCCAGACCGTCGCACCTATCCGATTCCAGCAACTCATCCGCGACCAGAACCACCGTACCGGCACATATGAAGGTTTTAAAACCGATACCTGTATTCATCGAGAACTCCTTATAAAAAAGCCAGAGGCCCGTGCCTCTGGCTTCAATGAATATCAGGCCTTGCCAAACTCATAGCTGAGCGCTTTTTCGCGCTGTTCGGTCAGTGCCTTGACGATCAATGGCTCGACCATCAAGTAGTCTTCTTCGTCCATGGACATGGTGGCCGAACCGTTGTAGATACTGACGCTGGATGTAGTCCACTCGACAAACAGCACCTTGGTCGGTTGCGCCGCAGCGAAGTACTGAACGGCAGCGATGGCCATCGTAATGGTGCCGTCCTTGTCCTCCAGGGCACTCGACATACAGAAGTTACCGCCCTCGGCTTTTTTGGCGTTGCGCTCAAAAAGAACCAGCGCTTCAGGGACATCTTTCAGCGCGTCCATGGTGGCATCCGCCACGTCCTTGAGCACCTTCAAGGCTGCTGCACCCGTGCCCCCCACCGCCGACACCGCGGTGTGGATGATGTTCAGCGCAATGTTGTCCATGGTCAGTTTCTGGGAGGTGGCCTGGTAACGATTGTAAGGCTGACTGAACGCGAACCAGCCCGCCAGTTTCATCAGTCGCATGAATTCGTTGTAACGCTGCTCTTTCTGACTGGCGGCAGGGTATTTGAGCAAAGCAACCAGATCGGCGTACATATAAGTATTCTTCACAATGCGTTTGCTGCGTTTCGACATACTTTCATCAAAACCGGCAATGCCTGTGCCCATAATGGCTGCGTTAAGTTCATCCTTGTCGATTGGCAAACTGGCATTCAGCGACAACTTCGCAGAGCGAGGGACGGGCTGCGCCGCGATGAGTTGGTTACACTCCTCGATAAAAGCAATACGTTGAGCTGCAGACAGGACTTCATCAGCCACTTCATTGTTTTTAGCAATTACTTCATTCATTTCGTACATTCCTTTAAAAATCAAAACGCCTCCATGGCGCACACTCAAATTAACTTTCACTCAATCAACTAGCAACTTTCACTGAATTCAAGTTATTTCAATACAAACAAGAAACCAAATTTACTGATTCAGAGCAAACTCATTACGACGCATATCGCGGACCAGCTCTGCCAGTTCTGCTCGCCGAGCGTTCATGTTTTTCGGCGTATTCATGAAACGCCGCGCATAGATTTCCAGCTGCGACCTGGAATATTCGACATCCCAGAACAAATACTTCTTCGCCCACTGCGAGTTGAGCAAGCCGACGTGACTTATTACTATTTCAAGATGTTTATAATAATTGTAATAGGCCGGTGAAAATACAAAGTCATTCCATTCCCGGACACTTTCCGCAAACAAATCAAAGCCCGCCGGATTGTGTTCCAGCAATTGAAAGGTTTTTTTCATCTGCTGTCGCCTTCCACTACTCAGCAGTCTCGCCATCGACATTGACCAGGCATCCAGAAAGTCGCCTTCAAACTCCCGGCCGGTAACCCGCACTGGATCACCCAGCTCCCAGCCAAGATGTTGAAGCGATGCAGAGTAATACTCGAACCAGAAACCCGGAGCCTGTCCTCTATTCACGCGTTGGTCGGCTTGATGCTCTGCCCAGCGCATGCTGTCTTTGATAAACCGTTCATCTTCACGGCTCACCCCGGAAAAAAAAGTGAGCAAGCCATTACCCGCCACAATCGAGCTGCTTTCTTCAGCGCTTTCGGCGACTTGAGGCAGCACATTATTCTCAAACATTTCCATAGATTATCAATTCCCTTATAAAATTTACTGCTCAAAACAACAAATCACCCCTGACAAATTCATTGCCAACTACAATCAAAACTTATCAACAAAGAAACCACCCGAGAAAAAACAACATAAACATTAGATGTCTTCCAGGCTATTCAAATGCGCAGCAGTCATTTCGCGGAAGTCGAGTTATCATGTCGCCCACCGACGATAGATAAGTAATGAGGAATGGCATGACCCCCTGGCTGACGGTTGTAGGCATCGCCGAAGACGGCTTCAAGGGCCTGGGCAAGAATGCCCGGCGCGCTTTGATGGGCGCCTCGCGGATCATCGGCGGTCAGCGTCAGCTGGATCTGTTGCCAGTGTGCATCCGTGGCGAACGCCAGTTGTGGCCGAGCCCGTTTTCCATGGCCCCGGTGCTCGAGCGTCGCGGTGAAGCGGTGTGCGTGCTGGCCAGCGGTGATCCGATGTTCTACGGCGTTGGCGCGAGTCTGGCGCGGCAGGTGCCGGGGGCCGAGATGCTGATTTTGCCGGCGCCGTCGTCCTGCTCGCTGGCGGCGGCCCGACTGGGCTGGCCGTTGCAGGACGTCAGCGTGCTGTCGCTGGTGGCTCGCCCGCTTGCAGCCCTCAACGCACAACTGTTTAGCGGCGTGCGCCTGTTGTTGCTGAGCAATGACGGCCAGAGCCCGTCCGCCGTTGCGCAATTGCTGCGTGAGCGCGGATTCGGCGCCAGTCGTCTGAGTGTTCTGGAACATCTGGGCGGCGACACCGAGCGCCGGATCGACGGCACAGCCAACGACTGGAACGATCCGCTCATTGCCGACCTCAACGTGATCGCCATCGAATGCCTGGGCGATCCGCAGACACCGCGCCTGTCGCGTCTCGCCGGTCTGCCGGACTCGGCCTTCCAGCATGACGGCCAACTGACCAAGCGCGACGTGCGCGCGATCACCCTCGCCCGCCTCGCCCCGACACCGGGCGAATTGCTGTGGGACGTCGGCGCCGGCAGCGGCTCGATCGGCATCGAGTGGATGCGCGCTCACCCGAGCTGCCGCGCTCTGGCTATCGAAGCCGATGACGGCCGACAACAGTTGATCGAACACAACCGTGACGCCTTGGGCGTGCCCGGCCTGCAACTGATTCGCGGCAGTGCCCCGCAAGCTCTCGCCGGGCTGGAACGTCCGGACGCGATTTTCATCGGCGGCGGCGTGACCCGCGAAGGCGTGCTCGACACCTGCTGGGAACAACTCAAACCCGGCGGCCGACTGGTCGCCAACGCCGTGACCCTGCAAAGCGAAATGACCTTGATGAGCTGGCGCGAACGCCACGGCGGCGAGCTGACCCGCATCCACATCGCTCAAGCCCAGCCGCTGGGCGAGTTCGACACCTGGCGCCAGGCTCTGCCGATCACCCTGCTCGATCTGGTCAAACCCCTCGATGCGTGACGAAACCGCCGAACAACCCGCGCCCCTGCGCAGCGGCCTGACCACCGGCAGCTGCGCCACGGCCACCAGCCTCGCCGCTGCCCGTCTGCTGCTCGGCGGCGTGGTGGCGGACGCCGTGCAGATCGTCTTGCCCAAAGGCAAGCAGGTGCAGATGCGCCTGGAGTTCTGTCGACTGACTGATGACGGCGCTGAAGCCGGAACCATCAAGGATGCCGGCGACGACCCGGACGTGACTCACGGCGCTCTGCTCTATTCACGGGTGCAACTGATGGCCGAGCCGGGAATCCGCTTCATTGCCGGCAAAGGCGTCGGCACCGTCACCCGCCCGGGGTTGGTGCTGGCCGTCGGCGAACCGGCGATCAATCCGGTACCGCGCAAGATGATCAGCGATCACCTGACGCTGCTCGCCGAGGAAACCGGCTATCGCGGCGGCTTCGAGGTGACGGTCAATGTCGAGGGCGGTGAAGCCCTGGCGCTGAAAACCATGAACCCGCGCCTGGGGATTCTCGGCGGCCTGTCGATCCTCGGCACCAGCGGCATCGTCCGGCCGTTTTCCTGCGCGGCGTACATCGCCTCGATCCATCAAGGCATCGACGTGGCGAAAACCAACGGCTACCTGCACATCGCCGCCTGCACCGGCAACGCCAGCGAGGACACCATGCGCCGGGTCTACAACCTGCCGGAAATCGCCCTGATCGAAATGGGCGACTTCGTCGGCGCCGTGCTCAAGCACCTGCGCAAAGTGCCTGTGGATAAACTCAGCCTGTGCGGCGGCTTCGGCAAGGTCAGCAAACTGGCGGCCGGGCACATGGATCTGCACTCGCGCCATTCGAGCATCGACCTGCCGCAACTGGCCGAGTGGGCGGCGGCGATTGGTGCGGACGATGCGTTGCGGCAAGCCATTCGCGGGGCGAACACCAGTCAGCAGGCGTTGGCGATGGCCAGTGCGGCGGGCGTTGCCCTCGGTGATGAGGTCTGTCGCCATGCTTTGGAATTCGCCCGTAGCGTGGTGCCGGCGAAGGTCCAGGTCGAGGTGTTTGCGATTGATCGTCAGGGCGGCATCGTTGGCCATGCGGGAGCCTTTGTATGAAGCGAATCCTGTTGCTCGGCGGCGTGACTGAAGCGCTGGCCATCGCGCGCACTTTGGGACCGGAACACATTTACAGCCTGGCCGGCGTCGGCCGGGTGCCGACCGATCTGACGTGTCAGGTGCGCGTCGGCGGCTACGGTGGCGCCGAAGGTCTGGCGCAGTTCATTCGCGACGAAGGCATCACACTTTTGCTCGACGCGACCCATCCCTACGCCGCGCAAATCAGCCAGAACGCCGCCACCGCTGCGCAACTCACCGGCATTCCCTGCTGGGCCCTGCGCCGCCCGGCGTGGCAACCACAGCCGGGCGATGACTGGCGCGAAGTCGCCGACTGGGCCGAACTGATCACCGCCCTCGAACCCTTCCGCCGCCCACTGTTCACCCTTGGCCGCGAACCGCTGCAACACCTCGACGAAATCCCTGCGCACCAGTTCTGGACCCTGCGCGCCCTCGACGTCTACCCCGGCAACGAACGCTGCGAAGTCATCGGCGCCCGAGGACCGTTTCTGCTGGAGGATGAGCGGGCGCTGTTCGAACGCCGGCAGATCGACGTGCTGATCAGCAAGAACAGCGGCAGCACCGCAACCGAGCCGAAACTGGACGTGGCGCGGGAGCTTGGGGTGCCGGTGATGGTGTTGAAGCGGCCGGTGTTGGCGGGGATTGATCGGGAGTTCATGAGTACGTCTGAAGTCCTGAAAGCCCTCTCTACGTCAGATTATTCCTGATTTCGAGCTAATCCTTGATTTGGCCGGCAAATTTTCAGGAAGCAGCTGACTGTTCGCTTTTGCCACCTCAAGCCAAGATTTCGATTCCTTTAATCCCCACAGATTTGCAGCGAGCAAATTCTTGAAGCGCACTGCAGCGTTCAAGAAAAATGCAGCTTGTCAGTCTGTATCCCAAGGAATACGATTTCGACATGATCGAATTTGAACGATCCCCTGCATTTGCCGATTGGCTCGACTCGATGAAAGACACCAACGGCAAAGCTCGCATCATCGCCAGGATTCGAGGTGCAGAGCATGGAAACATGGGTGATTGCGAGTTCGTTGGCAGTGCCGTTTATGAAATGCGTGTTCATTACGGCCCCGGCTACAGGATGTACTTCACACGTAAAGGTAACGTGATTTATCTGCTACTGCTGGGGGGCGACAAGTCGACACAAAAACGAGATATCAAAAGCGCCATCCGGATGGCGCAAAGCATCGGTAATGAGGAGTAAGTCATGACCGAAAAATTCACCCGCTTCGACGCTGCAGAGTTTCTTAAAACGCCGGAGGAGATGGCGGCTTACCTGGACGCTTGTTTTGACGAAGATGCTGGCGACGGCGTTCTCATCCGTGCAGCGCTTAATGACATTGCCCGCGCCCAAGGCATGACCCAGGTTGCACGAGATGCAGGTCTGGGCCGCGAAAGCCTTTATAAAGCGCTGAGCAGCACTGGAAATCCGGAATTCGCGACTATCATGAAAGTCATGAAGGCGCTGGGTTTGCGGTTACATGCCGTAGCAGGCTGAATCCTCTGCGACACCAAACCGCACGACGCTTTTTTACTTATCGGCCCTGATCAGGCTAAATAGCCGCGCCTGATCGCCCACCCTACGGATCTGTCCCATGAACCGACACCGGCTCGCATTTGCCTGGATCGCCTGCTTCGCAGTGCTGTTCAACATGCTCGCCATGCCGTTGACGGGAGCGATGGCGCAGGCGGCGCAGACGCCGGCCGAGCAGTTGCTGTGGAGCAGTTTCTGCACCGGCAGCGGGACGAAGATGGTGGCGATCGACATCGGCAGCCTCGATCAGAAAGCGCCGCAGAGCGGTGACAATCATTCGACCATGCAGCATTGCTGGTGCTGTTCCGGATCGGCGCCGGTGGTGGCGTTGCCGGGGCATTCGCCGCAGCTGTATTTCGCTCAATACGAAAGCAATCGCAGCGTGGCGCCCGCCGTGCTGCAAACTCCGACACCGCGCCAGCAATGGCCGAGCCTCAATCCCCGCGCCTCTCCTCTGGTCTGATTTGTTCCCGCATTTGACCTGCGTTTCAAATCGTTCTGGAGAACTGCCATGTTGAACAAATTCATCGTCATCGCTGCGCTGTTGCTGCCTGCGTGCTTCGTCCATGCCCACGAATACAAGGCCGGCGAGCTGGAAATCGCCCACCCGTGGTCGCAGGAACTGCCGCCGAACGCGCCGACCGTTGCCGCGTATTTCATCATCCACAACGGCGGCAAAACCGCTGACCGCCTGCTCAGTGTCGACTCGCCCATCGCCCCGACGGCCGAACTGCACGAGCATGTGATGCAGGGTGATCTGATGAAGATGCAACAGGTGCCGAACGTGGCCATCCCGGCCGGTGGAAACGTGACCTTCGCGCCGATGGCCTATCACGTGATGCTGATGAATCCGACCGACCGCAGTCTGCTGACCGACGGCAAGCGCTTTCCCCTGACGATGCACTTCGAAAATGCCGGTGACGTGACCGTCGAAGTCGCGGTGCAGAAGAAGCCGCCGCAAGCCACGCAAGCCCACGCGCACGCCCAGTAACCGTTCCGGCAGACGCCGCCCATGCGCCCCCTGAGCGCCAGGCCCTCCCTGCAACGCCGTCAGACTGAACACCTGACCCGCGGCAGCTGGATCGCCCTGTTCGCCATGTTGATGATCTTCATCGGCCCGCTGATTTCCCAGTCGATGCCGATGGATCAGCACGCCTCGACCTCCATGCCGATGAGCATGGACATGTCGATGGACATGGCGGGCATGGATCATTCCGCGCATGAAGCAAAACCCTCGGCCGAACACTGCCCGCCGCAATCCTCGCACCATGTGCTGTGGGAAAAATGCGGTTATTGCAGCCTGCTGTTCAACTGCCCGGCGCTGACCGGCGGCGGCAGCTTCGCCACTTTCAGCATTCCACTCGTCAACACCTTCACCCCACCCTCCCCGCGTCTGGGCCATGCCCGGCAGACTTTCTTCCCCGGCGCCCGCACCCGCGCCCCGCCCGTCGCAGCGTAAACACCCACCTCTGATTGCACACGGTTGAGAAGACAGCCTCAGGCTGCCGGCCGTGTCGTTTACGACTGTTTGATGGAAATTGTCATGTCCAGGTTTTCTGCTGTCCCACGCCCGGCTTCTGCCCCGGCGTCCTTTGCCCTGAACGAATCCCGCGTTCGTTTCAGGCACGCTACCGCCGTCCTTTGCGGCGTCCTGCTGTCCCCGCTGGTCCACGCCGACGAACACGCCGGCCACACTGATGAGCTGAGCCCGACGGTGATCACCGCCATCGCCCCGAGTTCGCCGCTGACCATCGTCACCAACCCGAAAGACCCGCGCCAGCCAGTGCCGGCGAGCGACGGCGGTGACTACCTGAAAACGATTCCCGGCTTCGCTCTGGTGCGCAACGGCGGCACCAACGGTGATCCGGTATTGCGCGGGATGTTCGGTTCGCGCCTGAACATCCTCACCAACGGCAGCATGATGCTCGGCGCCTGCCCCGGCCGGATGGACGCGCCGACTTCGTACATTTCGCCCGAAACCTACGACAAACTCACCGTGATCAAAGGCCCGCAAACCGTGCTCTATGGACCGGGCGCGTCGGCCGGCACGATCCTGTTCGACCGCGAGCCGGAAAGCTTCGGCGAGCTCGGCACCCGGGTGAACGCCAGCGTACTGGCCGGCTCCCACGGGCGCTTCGACAAGGTCGTCGATGCGGCGGCCGGCGGATCGCTGGGCTACGTGCGGGTGATCGGCAACACCGCGCATTCCGACGACTACCGCGACGGCAACAACGACATCGTTGCCTCGCGCTATGACAAGTGGAACGGCGACGTGGCGCTGGGCTGGACCCCGGACGCCGACACCCTGATCGAACTCACCGCCGGCAAGGGCGATGGCGAAGCACGCTACGCCGGACGCGGCATGGACGGTTCGCAATTCCTGCGCGAAAGCCTCGGTCTGCGCGTCGAGAAATCCAACATCACCGATGTGCTGGAGAAGCTCGAAGCCCAGGTCTACTACAACTACGCCGACCACGTGATGGACAACTACACCCTGCGCACGCCGTCCGGCACCGGGATGATGGCCGGGCCCATGGCGTCCAACGTCGACCGCCGCACCCTCGGCGCGCGGATCAAGGCCACCTGGCGCTGGGCCGATATCCAGCTGATCACTGGGCTCGATGCGCAGACCAACGAACACCGTCAGCGCAGTGGCATGGGCATCGATACCTACAAGGATCAGCCGTACACCAAGGACGCCGACTTCCATAACTACGGGGTGTTCAGCGAAATGACCTGGTACGCCGCCGATCGCGACCGCCTGATCACCGGCGCCCGGGTCGACCGCGCCTCGGCCAGGGATTTCCGACAGACCACCGGCTCGGGAATGATGTCCCGCCCGAACCCGACTGCCGGCGATACCCGCGCCGACACCCTGCCGAGCGGTTTCATCCGTTACGAGCATGACCTGGCCGACAGCCCGACCACGCTCTACGCCGGCCTCGGCCACGCCCAGCGCTTTCCGGATTACTGGGAGCTGTTTTCGCCCAAGTCCGGCCCGGCCGGTTCGGTCAATGCGTTCGATTCGATCAAGCCGGAAAAGACCACTCAGCTCGACTTCGGCGTGAACTACAAGAGCGCCGAGCTCGAAGCCTGGGCCTCCGGTTACATCGGCCAGGTGCGCGATTACATCCTGTTCGATTACACCCCGGGGATGATGGGCATGAGCACTTCCCGCGCCGAGAACATCGACGCGCGGATCATGGGCGGTGAACTCGGTGCCGCTTACAAACTCACCGACAACTGGAAAGCCGATGCGACCCTGGCCTACGCCTGGGGCAAGAACAGCAGCGACGGCAAGGCTCTGCCGCAGATGCCGCCGCTGGATGCGCGCTTCGGTCTGACCTATACCGAAGACAACTGGAGCGCCGGCGCACTGTGGAGGGTGGTCGCCGCGCAAAACCGTATCGACCAGAACAAGGGCAACGTGGTCGGCAAGGATTACGACAAGAGTTCAGGCTTCGGCGTGTTCTCGCTCAACGGTGCCTACCGGATCAACAAACACTGGAAGGTCAGTACCGGCGTCGACAACCTGTTCGGCAAGGCTTACGCCGAACACCTGAACCTGGCGGGCAACGCCGGGTTCGGCTACCCGGCCAACGACCCGCAAGCGATCAATGAACCGGGGCGCACGCTCTGGACCAAGGTGGACATGAGTTTCTAACCCTCAAGGGCGCTCGCTCCCTTCAGGGAGCGGGCTGCAACAGACAACTAGAAGATCCAAGCCAAGCGGAGCACACGTGATGAAGCAGCCCAAACCGAATTTCTACAACCTGGCCTGGCGTTGGCATTTTTACGCCGGATTGTTCGTCGCCCCATTCATGGTGATGCTGGCCCTGACCGGCATCATTTACCTGTTCAAGCCGCAACTCGATTCGCTGATGTACAGCAGCCTGCTGAACGTCCCCGCCGGGCATCACACGGTGCCGGCCGATGACTTGCTGCAAAAGGTCAAAAGCGCTTATCCACAGGGCCAGGTCACCCAATACCTGCCGCCGGTGAATGCCGAGCGCAGCGCGCAGTTTGTCGTGGCCAATGCCGGCCATGAGCTGAACGTATTCGTCGATCCGTACCACGGCGACATCCTCGGCGAGCAGGATGCCAGGCAGAACCTGCAAGCCATCGCCCGGGCCATTCACGGCGAATTGATGATCGGCACCGTCGGTGACCGACTGATCGAAATGGCCGCCGGCTGGGGCGTGGTGCTGGTGGTGTCCGGGGTTTTCCTGTGGTGGCCGCGAGGTCAGGCAGCGGGGATTCTGTGGCCACGCCTGAGCAGTCGCGGCCGCGTGCTGTGGCGTGACCTGCATGCCGTTACCGGATTCTGGGGCGCGGCATTGCTGCTGGTGATGCTGCTCAGCGGCATGACCTGGACCGGCTTCTGGGGCAAGCAGTACGCCCAGGTGTGGAACGTGTTCCCGGCGGCGATGTGGGACAACGTGCCGACCTCCGACGTCGAGGCCGGCAGCCTCAACAACGCTGCGCGCCAGACCGTACCGTGGGCGATGGAAAACACCCCGATGCCGATGTCCGGCGACCACGCCGAACACATGGCCCACGGCGGCATGCAACACGGCCCCGCCGCCCCGACCATCCGCCTGCAGGATGTGCAGAACATCGCCGTTGAGCGCAAGGTCGAGCCGGGCTACAGCATCACAATGCCGACCACTGCCACCGGCGTATTCACCATCGCCGTGTTCGCCGACGACCCGCGCAACGACGCCACCCTGCACGTCGATCAGTACACCGGCAAAGTCCTCGCCGACGTTCGCTTCGAGCAGTACGGCGCTGTTGCCCGCGCTACCGAGATCGGCGTGATGCTCCACGAAGGCAAGATGTTCGGCACCTTCAACCAGATCATCGTGCTGCTGATCTGCCTGATGATCCTGCTCAGCGCCGTCAGCGGCGTGGTGATCTGGTGGAAGCGCCGGCCACAGGGCAAGTTCGGCGTGCCGCCGCTGCGCCACGACCTGCCGAAGTGGAAAACCGGGGTGGCGATCATGCTGGTTCTGGCGGTGGTGTTTCCGCTGGTGGGGGCTTCGCTGGTGGTGGTGTGGTTGCTGGATCGGCTGCTGTTGTCGCGTCTGGGCCGACAAGCTGAATCTGCCTCAACTTCATCATGAAACAGGCGAGATGCGCGATTTAGACAGATCTTTAAACTGCCGGGGCTTAAACTCCGGCAATTTTTAGTGTTACTGTATAACGCAAATTTGCTGCTCTGCCCGCAGCCATGCACTGTCATGAGCCTGCGGGCTTTTCTTTTGAAGAAGTGATTCACCGCCCCGATGAACAAGTACCTCTTGTCCAGTCTCTGTCTGTTCGCCCTGAACCACAGCGCCCACGCCGACAACGCCCCGCTGACGCTGCCCACCGGCACCATCACCGCACCGGCCAATGACGACCAGACCGTCAGCCTGACCACGCCGACCAGCGCCGGCTCGCGCCTGAACCTCAGCGCGATGGAAACCCCGGCCAGCGTCGAAAGCCTCAGCGGCGAGCAAGTCCGCGCCCGTGGCGATCGCAGCGTGCAGGACGCGGTGTCGCGCAGCACCGGCATCAGTCGCACCGGCACGCCGGGCGACGGCGGCACTTCGTTGCAGGCCCGGGGCTTTACCGGGCAGAGCTCGGTGATGCAGTTGTATGACGGCAACCGCATGTACACCGGCATGGGCACCGTGACGTTCCCGGTCGACACCTGGTCGGTAGAACGCGTCGATGTCCTGCGCGGCCCGGCCTCGGTGCTGTACGGCGAAGGCGCGACCGGCGCGGTGGTCAACGTGATCCCGAAGAAGCCGTTCGAAGGCGAAATCGAAAACCACGTGCGCGTCGGTTACGGCTCGTTCGACCGCCAGCAGCAGGCGTTCGACAGCGGCGGCTCGCTGACCGATACCCTTAGCTATCGCCTCAATCTCAATCGCCTGCGCAGCAACGGTTGGGTTGATCGCGGCGACTCGTCCAGCGACTTCATCAGCGCCGCCCTGCGCTGGCAGGCCACCGACGATCTGACCTTCACCCTGGCTCACGATTACGGCGATCAGCGCCCGCAGAACTACTTCGGCACGCCACTGATCAACGGCCAGTTGAAGGACAGCCTGCGCAACAAGAACTACAACGTGCGCGACGACAAGCAGCACTACAACGATCAATGGACGCGCCTGACCACGGATTGGCAGATCAACGATGCGGTCAGCGCCAGCAACGAGCTGTACTACCTCAAGGCCCAACGCCGCTGGCAGAACGCCGAGAACTACAACTTCGATATCGCTAGCCAACAGCTCAGCCGCAGCGGCTACTTTGGCATCGGCCACAAACAGGAGCAGGTCGGCGACCGCCAGACCTTCACCTTCAAGCACTCACTGTTCGGCCTCGACAGCCAAACCGTGACCGGTGTCGATTACAACCGCATCCGCTTTCAGCTCGACAGCAACTCGCCGTTCAACGACGTATTGCCGAACGGTCAGCCGCTGGATCGCTATCACCCGCAAACCGGCTATTTCGAGAGCGCCGATCCGTATCGCGATCAGTTCGACAGCACTACCAAACAGATGTCGGTGTTCGCCGAAAACCGCACGCAACTGAGCGAACGCTGGTCGCTGGTGACCGGCGTGCGCCGCGACTACGTGCACGTGGATCGCAACAATCTGGTCGACGGCAGTCAGAGCGACAAGACCCTGACCGGCAACAACTGGAAGGCTGGCCTGGTGTTCGCGCTGACGCAGGACACCTCGTTCTACGGCCAGGTCGCCACCAGCACCGATGGCATCGGCGGCCTGATTTCCCTGAGCCCGAGTCAGCAGCAATATGACCTCTCCACCGCCCGGCAAACCGAGATCGGCCTGAAGCAACTGTTCTGGGATCAGCGCGGCGAGTTCACGCTGGCGGCGTATCGCATCGTGAAGAAGAAGCTGTTGACCGACGACCCGGGCAACCCGACGCTCAAGCAGCAGGTCGGGCAGCAATCGTCGAACGGCCTGGAAGCCAGCCTCGATCTGCAACTGCCGAACGCCTGGCAACTGCAAGCCAACGCGGCGATCGTCAAAGCCAAATACGACGATTTTGAAGAGGTAGTCGGCGGCGTGCCGGTGTCGCGCAACGGCAATCGCCCGGTGGACGTGCCACGTCGCACTGCCAATCTGTGGCTGAGCAAGGCGCTGACCGATGATCTGAAGGCCGGTGCTGGTGTGCGTTACGTCGATGCGCGCTACGCCGACATGGCCAACCGCAACGAGCTGCCGAGCTACACCGTGGTCGATGCGACGCTGTCGTGGAAAGCCCTGCGCAACACCACGCTGGGGTTGCAGGTGAACAATCTGTTTGACCGGACGTACGCGCAAAGCCAATACAATGAGGGCCAGCAGTGGATTCTGGGTGAGCCTCGTTCGTTCTTTGTCACCGCTGACTACACCTTCTAGAACAGGAACGAAATGACCTCACTGTCCCTCACCCATCTCGCCTGGACACCTCTGGGCCACGGCCACTGCCATCACCAGTTCCAGCTGCGTGACGCCTCGTTGCAAGTGGCCTCCGGTGAGTTCGTCGGGCTGATCGGGCCCAATGGCAGCGGCAAGACCAGCCTGTTGCGCTGCGCCTATCGCTTCAGTCAGCCGGAACACGGTGAGGTCAGACTCGATCACCACAACGTGTGGAAACAATCCTCACGCTGGTGCGCGCAACGCATCGCCGTGGTGCTGCAGGAATTCCCCGACGCCTTCGGCCTGACCGTCGAAGAAGTGGTCGCCATGGGCCGCACGCCACACAAAGGCCTGTTCGACGGCGACACGCTGGAAGACCGCAATCTCGCCACCCAGGCCCTCAAATCCGTGGGCCTCGAAGGCTTCGAAGACCACGCGTTCGCCACCCTGTCCGGTGGAGAAAAACAGCGGGTGATCCTCGCCCGAGCCCTGACCCAGCAACCGCAACTGCTGATCCTCGACGAGCCGACCAACCACCTCGACCCGCGTTATCAACTGGAACTGCTGCAACTGGTCAAGCGTTTGCAGATCGGCACGCTGGCAAGCATTCACGACCTGAACCTGGCCGCCGCGTTCTGCGACCGTTTGTATGTGATCAACCACGGTCGCATCGTCGCCAGCGGCACCCCGCAACAAGTCCTGACCGTCGAACTGCTGCGCGACGTGTTCGGCGTCGAAGCATTGATCGATCCACACCCCCTCCACGGCTACCCGCGAATCACCTGGATAACCCGACCATGACTGTGCGCTCCCTGCTTTGCCTCGCCCTGTTGCTAGGCACGACCCAAGCCTTCGCCGAGGCCACCCAGTACCCGCTGACGATCCAGAGCTGCAACCGCGAAGTGACCTTCAAGGAAGCGCCGAAACACGCGGTCAGCCACGACATCAACATGACCCAGATGATGCTCGCCCTCGGCCTCAAGTCGAAGATGGCCGGCTACAGCGGCGTCAGTGGCTGGAAGTCGGTAACGCCTGAAATGCAGAGTCTTCTCGACGGTCTGCCGGAGCTGGCAGCCAAGTACCCGTCAGTGGAAACCCTGCTCAACGCCAACGTCGATTTCTTCTTCGCCGGCTGGGACTACGGCATGCGCGTCGGCGGCGATCTCACGCCGCAGACCCTGCAACCGCTGGGCATCAACGTCTATGAGCTGACCGAATCCTGCGCCTTCGTGATGAAGCGCCCCGCCGCCACGCTGGACGACACCTACAACGACCTGCGCAATCTCGGAAAGATTTTCGACGTGCAGGATCGCGCCAACGCGTTGATCGCCGACATGCAAAGCCAGGTCGCCGAAATCCGTAAAGACCTGCCTGCTGAAAAACCACGGGTGTTCCTGTACGACAGTGGCGAAGACCGCGCCATGACCTCCGGCCGCCTCGGCATGCCGCAAGCGCTGATCGACGCCGCCGGCGGGCGCAACGTTCTCGATGACGTTGAAGCGAGCTGGACCCGGGTCAACTGGGAAACCGTGGTCGAGCGCAATCCGCAGGTGATCGTGATCGTCGACTACAGCGAAATCACCGCCGAGCAGAAAATTGAATTCCTGCTGAAGAACAAGGCCCTGCAATCGGTGGACGCGATCAAGAACCAGCGCTTCATCGTCATCCCTTACGTGCAGGCCACGCCGGGGATCGACAACGTGCTGGCGGTTGAAACCCTGGCCAAAGGTTTCCACGGCGAATGATCAATCGTCGTTATGGCTGGCTGCTGATTGCCCTCGGCGCGGTGCTGTTGGTGTCGTGCGTGGTGTCGCTGGGCTTCGGCCCTGCGCGGGTGCCGGTGGACGTGGTGTGGCGGATTCTGCTGCACAAACTGTTCGGCCTCGGCGTGCCGGACTGGAGCGCCGGCCAGGAACACATCGTCTGGCTGATCCGCGTGCCGCGCATGTTGCTCGGTGCATTGGTCGGCGCCGGGCTGGCGTTGATCGGCGCGGTGCTGCAAGCAGTCACGCGCAATCCGCTGGCCGATCCGCACCTGCTCGGCGTCACCTCCGGTGCCACGCTTGGCGCAGTGATCGTGGTACTGCACGTCGGTGAAATCGTCGGCCTGCTGACGTTGCCGATTGCCGCGTTCATCGGCGCGTTGTTGAGCATGTTTCTGGTGCTGGGCATCGCCAACCGCCAGGGTCGGCTGGACAGTGATCGGCTGCTGCTGTGCGGCGTGGCGGTGTCGTTCGTGATGATGGCGATCGCCAATCTGCTGTTGTTCATGGGCGATCACCGGGCCAGTTCGGCGGTGATGTTCTGGATGCTCGGCGGCCTTGGTCTGGCGCGCTGGGAGTTGCTGGCGGTGCCGGCGCTGAGCGTGTTGCTTGGCTTGATTCTGCTGATCGGCATGGCCCGTCCGCTGAACGCCTTGATGGCCGGCGAACAGACCGCCGTCACCCTCGGCCTGAATGCCCGGGCGGTGCGTCTGCGGGTGTTCGTGATCGCCTCGCTGATGACCGGGGTGCTGGTGTCGATCAGCGGCTCCATCGGTTTTGTCGGGCTGATGGTGCCGCACATTGCCCGGCGCCTGATCGGTGCTGAGCATCGGCGTCTGCTGCCAGTGTGCGTGTTGCTCGGCAGTGTGTTTCTGGTGTGGGTCGACGTCGCTGCGCGGACGTTGATCGCACCCGAAGACCTGCCCATCGGCGTCGCCACCGCAGCCCTCGGCGGCCTGTTCTTCATCGGCCTGATGCGCCGCCGCTGAACCCTCCGGGTGCGCCCCAATCTGGCGCACCCCGTTGCACCTTTGCATGCAACACGTCCCCTCATGGTGCGCCGACTCTGCGCGCAACCGCTCTAAACCGACATTTCCCTGCCCGAACCCGACCGGGCACAGCCCTTGCAAAACAGCCTTCAGTCGTTCGCATCTGCCAACCATAAAAAACTTTAACGTTCATGGAGATCGCACAATGAAGCGTCGCAGTTTGATCAAGGCTTTCACACTCACGGCATCCATTGCCGCGATGGGCATGACCTGGACCGTACAGGCCGCCGAGACCATCAAGGTCGGGATTCTGCATTCGTTGTCCGGCACCATGGCGATCTCCGAAACGTCGCTCAAGGACATGGCGTTGATGACCATCGACGAGATCAACGCCAAGGGCGGAGTGAACGGCAAGATGCTTGAGCCGGTGGTGGTCGACCCGGCGTCGAACTGGCCGTTGTTCGCGGAAAAGGGCCGCCAGTTGCTGACCCAGGACAAGGTCGCGGTGGTGTTCGGCTGCTGGACCTCGGTGTCGCGCAAATCGGTGCTGCCGGTGTTCGAAGAACTCAACGGCCTGCTGTTCTATCCGGTGCAATACGAAGGTGAGGAGATGTCGCCGAACGTGTTCTACACCGGCGCCGCGCCGAACCAGCAAGCGATCCCGGCGGTTGAATACCTGATGAGCGAAGAAGGCGGCAGCGCCAAGCGCTACTTCCTGCTCGGCACCGACTACGTGTACCCGCGCACCACCAACAAGATCCTGCGTTCGTTCCTGCACTCCAAAGGCGTAGCGGATAAAGACATCGAAGAGGTCTACACCCCGTTCGGTCATAGCGACTATCAAACCATCGTCGCCAACATCAAAAAATTCTCGGCCGGCGGCAAGACCGCTGTGATCTCGACCGTGAATGGCGACTCCAACGTGCCGTTCTACAAAGAACTGGCCAACCAGGGCCTGAAGGCGACCGACGTACCGGTGGTGGCGTTCTCGGTGGGCGAAGAGGAACTGCGCGGCATCGACACCAAGCCGCTGGTGGGCAACCTCGCGGCGTGGAACTACTTCGAGTCCGTGGATAACCCGGCGAACAAGAAATTCGTCGCCGACTGGAAAGCCTACGCGAAGAAACACAACCTGCCGGGCGCCGACAAAGCGGTGACCAACGACCCGATGGAAGCCACTTACGTCGGCATCCACATGTGGGCGCAGGCGGCGGAGAAAGCCAAATCGACCGACGTCGACAAGGTCCGCGAAGCCCTCGGCGGCCAGACTTTCGCCGCGCCGTCCGGTTACACCCTGACCATGGACAAGACCAATCACCACCTGCACAAACCGGTGATGATCGGCGAGATCCAGAGCGACGGTCAGTTCAACGTGGTGTGGCAGACCGAGGGGCCGATTCGGGCGCAGCCTTGGAGTCCGTTCATTCCGGGTAACGACAAGAAGCCGGAGTATGCGGTGAAGAGCAACTGAGCCATTGGATGCCCGCCTCGATACTTGAGGCGGGTACAAATCCCTGTGGGAGCGAGCTTGCTCGCGAAAGGGCCCTGACAGTCGACATCGATGGTGAATGTCAGACCGTTTTCGCGAGCAAGCTCGCTCCCACAATGTCCGCGTCAAGGCGACTGACTATGCCAACTGCCCTATACCGTTTCCTCTTGGCCCTCGCATTTTTGCTGCCGATAGCCGCCCACGCCAGCGACGCCGAAGACTTCGTCGCCGCCAACCCCACGCAACAAGCCAAATTGCTGGAAGCTTGGGCCGCGCAGCCCGATCCGGCCCGTGTCGAACTGATCAACGCCCTGCAACAAGGCGAACTGACCGTCGACGGCCAACCCAAAACCCTGCGCCTGAACAATCGCCTGCGGGGTCTGATCGACACCGCACTGGCCAGCCACCAATTGCTTGCCGCCGACGCCAAAACCCGTCTGACCGCCGCGCAGCAATTGCAGAAAAGCGCCAAACCGGCGCAGCTGAAATTCCTCGACCAGCAACTGGCTGGCGAACAAGACGAAAACGTCCACGCCGCGCTGAGCCTGGCGCTGGCCAATCTGCAACTGGTCGACACCGACCCGGCGGTGCGCCTCGCGGCCGTGCGCCTGCTTGGTGAAACCGGCGACCCGCTGGCCCGCACCCGCCTCGAAGGCTTGCTCGAACCCGGCGTCGAAACCGATGCCAATGTGCGCACCGCCGCCGAAACCAGCCTCGCCCAGGTCAAGCGCAAACTGCTGGTCGGCGAACTGCTCGGACAGGCCTTCAGCGGCATGTCCCTCGGTTCGATTCTGTTGCTCGCGGCGCTGGGGCTGGCGATCACCTTCGGCCTGCTCGGCGTGATCAACATGGCCCACGGCGAGATGCTGATGCTCGGTGCCTACTCGACCTACGTCGTGCAGTTGATGTTCCAGCGCTACGCGCCGAATGCCATCGAGTTCTATCCGCTGATCGCGCTGCCGGTGGCGTTCTTCGTCACCGCTGCCATCGGCATGGCCCTGGAGCGCACGGTGATCCGTCACCTCTACGGCCGCCCACTGGAGACCCTGCTCGCCACCTGGGGCATCAGCCTGATGCTGATTCAGCTGGTGCGTCTGGTGTTCGGTGCGCAGAACGTTGAAGTGGCGAACCCGGCGTGGCTGTCCGGCGGGATTCAGGTGTTGCCGAATCTGGTGCTGCCGTACAACCGCATCGTGATCATCGCCTTTGCGTTGTTCGTAGTGGTGCTGACCTGGCTGCTGCTGAACAAGACCCGCCTCGGTCTGAACGTGCGCGCCGTCACCCAGAACCGCAACATGGCCGCCTGCTGCGGCGTGCCCACCGGGCGCGTCGACATGCTCGCCTTCGGTCTCGGTTCGGGCATCGCCGGACTCGGTGGCGTGGCCCTGAGCCAGATCGGCAACGTCGGCCCTGACCTCGGCCAGAGCTACATCATCGACTCGTTCCTGGTGGTAGTGCTCGGCGGCGTCGGCCAACTGGCCGGCAGCGTGTTCGCCGCGTTCGGCCTGGGCATCGCCAACAAGATTCTCGAACCGCAGATCGGTGCGGTGCTCGGCAAGATCCTGATCCTCGCGCTGATCATTCTGTTCATCCAGAAACGTCCGCAAGGCCTCTTCGCACTGAAAGGACGGGTGATCGACTGATGAACCAGCCTCTACTTGTCACGGCCACACAAAAGGCCGGCCCGAAAGTCACTCTCGCTGTCGGCGCCGTTGTTCTCGCCTTGCTGATCGCCCTGCCGCTGCTGTCGTTGTTGCCGGCGGAGAGTGCGCTGCATGTCTCGGCCTACACCCTGACGCTGGTCGGCAAGATTCTCTGCTACGCCATCGTCGCCCTGGCGCTGGATCTGGTCTGGGGTTACGCAGGTCTTTTGTCGCTGGGTCACGGCCTGTTCTTCGCCCTCGGCGGCTATGCGATGGGCATGTACCTGATGCGTCAGGCCGCCGGTGATGGCTTGCCGGCGTTCATGACCTTCCTGTCTTGGACTGAATTGCCGTGGTACTGGAGCGGCACCGGCAACTTCCTCTGGGCGATGTGCCTGGTGGTGTTGGCGCCGGGGTTGCTGGCGCTGGTGTTCGGTTTCTTCGCCTTCCGCTCGCGGATCAAGGGCGTGTATTTCTCGATCATGACCCAGGCCCTGACCTTCGCCGGGATGCTGCTGTTCTTTCGCAACGAGACCGGCTTCGGCGGCAACAACGGCTTCACCAATTTCCGCACGATCCTCGGTTTCGGCATCACCGAACCAGGTACTCGCGCGGTGCTGTTTCTGGCGACGGTGCTGTTGCTGGTGGCGAGCCTGTTCATCGGCTGGCGCCTGGCACGCAGCAAGTTCGGCCGGGTGCTGACTGCCCTGCGCGATGCGGAGAATCGCCTGATGTTCTGTGGCTACGATCCACGCGGTTTCAAGCTGTTCGTCTGGGTCTTGAGCGCGGTGTTGTGTGGACTGGCCGGTGCGCTATACGTGCCGCAGGTGGGAATCATCAACCCGAGCGAAATGTCGCCGACCAACTCGATCGAGGCCGCCGTGTGGGTGGCCCTTGGCGGGCGCGGCACCCTGATCGGCCCACTGCTCGGCGCCGGCGTGGTCAACGGCATGAAGAGCTGGTTCACCGTGGCCTTCCCCGAATACTGGCTGTTCTTCCTCGGCGCGCTGTTCATCGTCGTGACGTTGTACCTGCCCAAAGGCGTGATCGGTCTGCTGAAGAAACGAGGTGAATCATGAGAGTCACGGCGAGCGCAGAATTCATGCTGGAACCGGCCTTTTTCCCGGTGGAGCCCAACAAGGACGAAGGCACCAGCCGCGACTCGATCGGCCTCGGGCAACGCGTCGGGCCGGGCCTCGACACCCGCCACGGCACGATCCTGACCCTGGAAGACATCAGCGTGAGCTTCGACGGTTTCCGGGCGCTGAACAACCTGAACCTGTACATCGGCGTCGGCGAACTGCGCTGCATCATCGGCCCCAACGGCGCGGGCAAGACCACGCTGATGGACGTGATCACCGGCAAGACCCGGCCGAGCCACGGCAAGGCGTGGTTCGGCGAAACCCTCGACCTGACGCAGATGAGCGAAGTGCAGATCGCCCAGGCCGGCATCGGTCGCAAGTTCCAGAAACCGACGGTGTTCGAAGCGTTGAGTGTGTTCGAGAACCTGGAGCTGGCGCAGAAAACCGACAAGTCGGTGTGGGCCAGTCTGCGGGCGAAGTTGAGCGGCGAGCAGAAAGACCGGATCAGCGAAGTGCTCGACACGATTCGCCTGACCACTTCGGTCAATCGCCCCGCCGGGCTGCTGTCTCATGGGCAGAAGCAGTTTCTGGAAATCGGCATGTTGCTGATGCAGGACCCGCAATTGCTGCTGCTCGATGAACCGGTAGCGGGCATGACCGACGCCGAAACCGAGTTCACCGCCGAGCTGTTCAAGTCGCTGGCAGGCAAGCATTCGCTGATGGTGGTGGAACACGACATGGGCTTCGTCGGCTCGATTGCCGACCACGTCACGGTGTTGCACCAGGGCAGCGTGCTGGCCGAAGGATCACTGGAACAGGTGCAGGACAACGAGCGCGTGATCGAGGTTTACCTCGGCCGCTGAAGAGGAATCCGATCGTTCCCACGCAGAGCGTGGGAACGATCACCGGGGAGAGTTTGAACATGCTGCAAGTCGACAAGCTGCACCAGTACTACGGCGGAAGCCACATCCTGCGCGGCCTGAGCTTTGACGTGAAGGTCGGCGAAGTGACCTGCCTGCTCGGGCGTAACGGTGTGGGCAAGACCACGCTGCTCAAATGCCTGATGGGCCTGTTGCCGGCCAAGGAAGGCGCGGTGAACTGGGAAGGCAAACCGATCACCACGTTCAAGCCGCATCAGCGGGTGCACGCCGGGATCGCCTACGTGCCGCAGGGCCGGGAGATTTTCGGCCGGCTGACCGTGGAAGAAAACCTGCTGATGGGTCTGTCGCGATTCCCCGGCAGCGAAGCCAAGGAGGTTCCGGCGTTCATCTACGAGCTGTTCCCGGTGCTGCTGCAAATGAAACAGCGGCGCGGCGGTGACCTGTCCGGCGGTCAGCAACAGCAGCTCGCGATTGGCCGCGCACTGGCCAGTCGTCCACGGCTGCTGATCCTCGACGAACCCACCGAGGGCATTCAGCCGTCGGTAATCAAGGAAATCGGCGCGGTGATCAAGAAGCTCGCCGCCCGGGGCGACATGGCGATTCTACTGGTGGAGCAGTTCTACGATTTCGCCGCCGAACTGGCCGATCAGTACCTGGTGATGTCCCGGGGCGAGATCGTGCAGCAGGGCCGTGGCGAAAATATGGAAGCCGAAGGTGTGCGCGGGCTGGTGACTATTTGAGGTTACGGTCTAATCTGTAGCGTCCTAACGATAATTAGAAAACATGAACTTACCTTTAGCGACTGCCCTGTTTACCCCGAGCTGGCACGCCGAGCTGGAGCTGGCCTACGCCCGCTTCGGCGATTGCACGCGGCCGACCCGACGCCGGCACCTCGGCCCGTTGCGGGTGCAAAAGCATCTGTACGCCGAAGGGCCCGAGGTCTGCCAGCACATCATCGTCCACCCGCCGGGCGGGATTGCCGGCGGTGACCGGCTGGACATCAGCGCCCGCGTCGAACAAGGCGCCTGGGCACAGATCACCAGCCCCGGCGCGGCCAAGTGGTATCGCGCGGCAGGGCCCGCTTATCAGTCGCTGAACCTGCATGTCGCTGATGGCGCGACACTGGAATGGCTACCGCAGGAAACCATCGTTTACAGCGCCGCCCAGGCAGAACTCACGACTTCGATTGAGCTTGAAGGCGATGCGCGGCTGTTCTACTGGGACGTGGTGGCGCTGGGTCGCCCGGCCAGTGGCGAGCGTTTCGACCTCGGGCACTTCCAGGCGCATCTGGATATTCGCCGTGATGGGCGGTTGTTGTGGCATGAGCGCCAGCGCATCGTCGGCGATGACGGCTTGCTTGATTCGCCGATCGGGCTGGATGGCAATCCGGTGTTTGCGACGTTGCTGGTGACCGGTGAGATTGATGCTGAATTGCTGGAGCGCTGCCGCTCGCTGGGCCACGAGGTGCGCGGGGATCTGACGCAGTTGCCCGGTCTGTTGGTCGCCCGTTGCCTGGCCAGTGAAGCGTTGCTGGCGCGGGCCTGGCTGATCGATCTCTGGCGATTGCTCAGACCTGCGCTGCTCGGCCGCGAAGCCCTGCCTCCCCGAATCTGGAATACCTGATTTTCTTCAACTGCCGACAATGGATTTCAAACGATGGACCTGACCCCACGCGAAAAAGACAAGCTACTGATCTTCACCGCCGGCCTCGTGGCCGAGCGGCGACTGGCCCGTGGCGTGAAGCTCAACTACCCGGAAGCCATGGCCTACATCTCGGCGGCGCTGCTCGAAGGCGCCCGTGACGGCCAGACCGTGGCCGAGCTGATGCACTACGGCACCACCCTGCTGACCCGCGATCAGGTGATGGAAGGCATCCCGGAAATGATCCCGGAGATCCAGGTCGAAGCGACGTTTCCCGACGGCACCAAACTGGTCACCGTCCACCAACCGATCGTCTGAGGCCGCGCCATGACTTACACCATCCGCGATGCACTGCACGCCGACCTGCCGGCGATCCGCGACATCTACAACGACGCCGTGCTCAACACCACGGCGATCTGGAATGAATCCGCCGTCGACCTCGGCAACCGTCAGGCGTGGTTCAGCGCGCGTCAGGCCCAGGGGTATCCGATCCTGGTGATCGTCGACGCCGACAACACCACCCTCGGCTACGCTTCGTTCGGTGACTGGCGGCCGTTCGACGGTTTCCGCCACACCGTCGAGCACTCGGTCTACGTGCGCAGCGACCAGCGCGGCAACGGCCTCGGCCCGCAACTGATGACTGCGCTGATCGAACGCGCGAAAACCTGCGACAAGCACGTCATGGTCGCCGCCATCGAGAGCGGCAACGCCGCGTCGATTCGCCTGCACGAACGCGCCGGTTTCATCACCACCGGGCAGATGCCGCAAGTCGGCACCAAGTTTGGCCGCTGGCTCGACCTGACCTTCATGCAACTGACCCTCAATCCTGGCGCGGAGCCGCCGCCCGCCCACAAGGAGTGACACCGATGAACCCCGCCCAACTGCGACGCGTCAATGCTGAAAGTTTTGCGCACTATCGTCAGGGCCTGATCGACCTGCTGCTCGACGCCGTGGGTTATGGCGCCAGCGTCGGTTTCATGGCCGATCTCGATGCCACACAGGCCCGCGCTTATTTCGACGATGTGCAGGACAACCTGAACAAGGGCAACGTCTTGCTGTGGGTGGTGGTCAAGGACGAACAGGTGCAGGCCAGCGTTCAGTTGAGCCTGTGCCAGAAAGCCAACGGCCTCAACCGCGCCGAGGTGCAGAAACTGCTGGTGCGCGAACACGCCCGGCGGCGCGGCCTCGGCCAGCAATTGATGGAAGCGCTTGAGCTGGCGGCCCGCCAATACAAGCGCGGCATGCTTTACCTCGACACCGAGGCCGGCTCCCCGGCTGAAGATTTCTACAAGGCCCTGGGTTATACCCGCGCCGGGGAAATCCCCGACTACGCCTGCGACCCGAACGGCACCTATCGCCCGACGGCCCTCTATTACAAAGTCCTGCAAGGAGCGAACTGATGATTCCCGGCGAGTACAAAATCCAGCCCGGCGACATCGAACTCAACGTCGGTCGCCGCACTGTCAGCCTGAAAGTGGCGAACAGCGGCGACCGGCCGATCCAAGTCGGCTCGCACTATCACTTTTTCGAAACCAACGACGCCCTGACCTTCGACCGCGCCGCCAGCCGTGGCATGCGCCTGAACATCCCGGCGGGCACGGCCGTGCGCTTCGAGCCGGGACAAAGCCGCGAGGTGGAACTGGTGGATTACGCCGGGCACCGGCGGGTGTTCGGGTTTGCCGGGCGGGTCATGGGTGACCTCTGAAATTTGCGGTGTCTCCATCGCGAGCAGGCTCGCTCCCACATTAAACCGAGTTCCTCCAGCTGGAATCCGATCCCCTGTGGGAGCGAGCCTGCTCGCGAAAGTGAGCGCAGCGAACGATCTCAAAACCAATTGAATTCCAAGGCGAACACATGAAGATCTCGCGTCAAGCCTACGCCGACATGTTCGGCCCCACCGTCGGCGACAAGGTGCGCCTGGCCGACACCGAGCTGTGGATCGAGGTCGAACAGGACTTCACCACCTACGGCGAAGAAGTGAAATTCGGCGGCGGCAAAGTGATCCGCGACGGCCAGGGCCAGAGCCAGTTGCTGGCGGCCGAAGTGGTCGACACCGTCATCACCAACGCGCTGATCATCGACCACTGGGGCATCGTCAAAGCCGACGTCGGCCTCAAGGACGGGCGCATCGCCGCGATCGGCAAGGCCGGCAACCCGGACGTGCAGCCCGGCGTGACCATCGCCATCGGCGCCAGCACCGAAGTGATTGCCGGCGAAGGCATGATCCTCACCGCCGGCGGCATCGACACCCACATCCACTTCATCTGCCCGCAGCAGATCGAAGAAGCACTGATGAGCGGCGTCACCACCATGATCGGCGGCGGCACCGGGCCGGCCACCGGCACCAATGCAACGACCTGCACTTCGGGGCCGTGGCACCTGGCGCGAATGCTTCAGGCAGCGGATGCGTTCCCGATGAACATCGGCCTAACCGGCAAGGGCAACGCCAGCCTGCCGGAGCCGCTGATCGAGCAGGTCAAGGCCGGCGCCATCGGCCTCAAGCTGCATGAAGACTGGGGCACCACCCCGGCGAGCATCGACAACTGCCTGAGCGTCGCCGACCAGTACGACGTGCAAGTGGCGATCCACACCGACACCCTCAACGAGTCCGGTTTCGTCGAAACCACCCTCGGCGCGTTCAAGGGCCGGACCATCCACACCTATCACACCGAAGGTGCCGGTGGCGGCCATGCGCCGGACATCATCAAGGCCTGCGGTTTCGCCAACGTGCTGCCGAGTTCGACCAACCCGACCCGGCCATTCACCCGTAACACCATCGACGAACACCTCGACATGCTGATGGTCTGCCACCACCTCGACCCGAGCATTGCCGAAGACGTGGCGTTCGCCGAAAGCCGCATCCGCCGCGAAACGATTGCCGCCGAAGACATCCTCCACGACCTCGGTGCGTTCTCGATGATCAGCTCCGACAGCCAGGCCATGGGCCGCGTCGGCGAAGTCATCACACGCACCTGGCAGACTGCCGACAAGATGAAAAAGCAGCGCGGCCCGCTGCCTCAGGACGGCGAAGGCAACGACAACTTCCGCGCCAAACGCTACATCGCCAAGTACACGATCAACCCGGCGATCACCCACGGCATCAGCCATGAAGTGGGTTCGGTGGAAGTTGGCAAGTGGGCCGATCTGGTGCTGTGGCGCCCGGCATTCTTCGGCGTGAAACCGACGCTGATCCTCAAGGGCGGCGCCATCGCCGCCAGCCTGATGGGCGACGCCAACGCGTCGATCCCGACCCCGCAACCGGTGCACTACCGCCCGATGTTCGCCAGCTACGGCGGCTCGCTGCACGCCACCAGCCTGACCTTCATCAGTCAGGCAGCGCAGGAGTCCGGACTGCCCGAAGCGTTGGGCCTGAAGAAGAAAATCGCCGTGGTCAAAGGTTGCCGCGACGTGCAGAAAACCGACTTGATCCACAACGACTACCTGCCGAACATCGACGTCGACCCGCAGACCTATCAGGTCAAGGCCGACGGCGTGTTGCTCTGGTGTGAACCGGCCGAAACCCTGCCGATGGCGCAACGTTACTTTCTGTTCTGAGTCAGCGCCCCGGTCGTCGAGGCTTTCGATGACCGGGACTGCCGACACTTCAGCGGGTTGAAGTGTCCATCGAATAACGTGAAGAGCCAGGCTGCTCCTCGTCGAGAGTGACCGTCAGCGGTTCGCCTGTTTCCAGGTGCGACAGGGCAATCAGTTGCTGGTTGCGCTCGATACCGCGCTCGATCTCGAGCATCTGTACCGCCTCCTGGTACGCCGTGCTGGTCACGTCTTCATATTCGTCCTCGAGTCGTTGCAGCTTTTCATCCGCGCTGCGCTTGAGTGCGCCGAGTTCGTCCGGGTACTTCTCGGTCAGGTACTGCACCCAGTATTCGCGACTGATCAGCTCTTCATAGAACTGCTCGCTTTTTTCCGCCGTCACGACGGCGTCACGCGCCGTCGCCAGCTCCTCGCCCCTGATGGGTCGGGCAAATCGCATGTGCCTTGGCTGCCCGGGCAGTTGCAGGCCGTCCTCCCAACCTGAAGTCAGACCGATTCGATATTGCAATCGAACTTCCGCAGGATCGGCATGACGTCCCATGTTGCGGGCAGCAAGTTTTTCCACCTCGCCCAGGCGGAACAGCTGCCGCGACAATTCGAGCAGGGCGCGCCCCTTCGCCAAGAGGCCGGGTTGCAAATGTCGCAAGGCGTTGTACTCGAACACCTTGACCTCGATTTCACTGAACGCCAGGGTGCGGCCATCGACGCATGTCGTGTGCGTGGTCGCCATGGAAAACAGTGTGTCGCGCAGCTCCTGACTGCCATCGGCCGCTTCGACGATTTCCCAGATGCGTCGTGTCAGATCGGCGCGAAACACCCGGAACTCCTCCGTATGCGGCATCTGCGAAAGCAGATGGAAGAAGGCGGCGTTGTCGGGCTCGGCGGCCAACCGCTGCCACATCGCCCAACAGCGAGCGGCATCCTCATGAGGAATGTTTTCAATCCAGGGTGTGGCCTGGAGTTCAAGAACGCTTTCAGCAAGTGTCGGAACCACTTCATCCGGTTCTGCATCACTTTCGAAGCCCGCGCCATCACCGTCACTTTCGGTCGTACTGTCCATGTCATCGATCATCCGGTCGATGTCGGCATACGTCAGGCCCAGCACGTCGCCACGCCCATGGGTATCGGCGTAATCACGCAGCTGGATCAGACTTTGTTGCGACATTTCGTAGTTCTCCGACAGATTGCTGCCGGCTAGCAAACCGGCATGGTCGCTGTCGTACAACTCGACGGGAATCGACGAGATTTCGTTGTTGCTCAGATCGATCGCTCGTAAACGGGGAGCTTGCAGCACCCCTTCCGGCCATGCCGTGAGCAGGTTGTCACGCAGGTTCAGCCGCTCCAGCCGCTCCAGTCGGGCGACGCTGAACGTGCGCAGGCCGTTGTGGCTCAGGTCCAGCCGCCGCAGCTGCGGCAGGCCCGCCAGCGTTTGATCCAGCGCTGCGGAATCCACAAGCCCGGTGAATGACAGCTCCAGTCGCTCAATTTGCAGCATGTGCCCCACTGGCTCGGGAATTGCCAGCAAGTGATTGCCGCCGATGTTGAGCCTTCGCACCTGCGTGAACGCCCTGAGAAAGTCATTGGAACCCTCGGTAGTGAGCTTCACTCCCGAGAGGTTCAAGGTGCGCACCGCCGCGAACGTTTCTTCCAGTGCGGGCAGGTTGCCCACCTGCAGGCCGTCGAGATTCAGCTCTCGGTCAAACACGCCATTCCAGTCGACCGTGCCCTCACGCCAGCATTCGATGATCCGCTGTGCGGCGAGCTGACGAGTGCGCGATGACACGACCCAATCCATGCCCCGGGTTTCATGGGTGAACAACCAATCGTTCAGGCGTCGCGTCAGCGACTCGAACGTCTGCTCCCAAGCGTCGATTCGTGCACCGATCTCAACTTCGGTCAGCCCCGCGCCTTGCAGCCGTTCAATCGCCAGCTGCGCCTGAGCGCTGTCGTACTGCGAGCGCAGGCGCTGGATACGTGCAACCCACCCGGCCGGACCTTCGCCTGCCGACAGCGGCGGCAGCGGCAACAAACGTCGAGCGATCACCGAGCCACTTTCGACAGGCGGCGTGCGATGGCGCGGTTCTTCCAGCGCAAAGCGCTGCAACGATCCTGGCAGCAGGCCTCTGGCCTGTTCGATGCGCTGACGTGCGATGACCAGCAACAGGTTGGCCTGCTCGGTCAGCGGTGTTCCGACCAGGCTGGTATCGAGCAACAACGCGTCACGCGCCAGCAACGCCTCCGGCAGCGAGGTCAACTGACTGTTGCTGAGATCCAGCCAGGTCAGCTCCGGCAGAAGCTCTGCCCCCACCGGCCATTCGCGCAGGGCCGTCGCGCTGAGATCCAGCGCCATCAGGCGATTCATCCCGCGCACGTCGATACTGCTCAGCGGATTGTCGTGCAGGTTCAGGGTTTCGAGTGCCGGCAGGGTATCTGCATCCAACGGCAATTCACTCAAGCCACAATGGCTCAGATCGAGGGTATCGATCCCGCGAAAGGTGCTGATGAAACCACGCAACTGCTCGACCGGTGCCTGCAATCCGGCCAGATGCAGACTTCTGACGTGGGTGAATCCTTCTGCCGAAAGCGTCGGCAGACTGTCCACCGGCGAGCCGAGAATATCCAGCACCGACGCATCGTTGGGCAAGCTGACGTACAGGTTGAAAAATATACTTTCGGTCCGCGCGCCATAACGCTGGAACAATCCGCTGCGCCAACTGGCCTTCAGTGCATCGGCGACCGCCAACCGCGCGGTCCCGCCATTTTGAAGCGTCGGTTCGGCGCCGACCCACCCGTCCAGACGGTTGAGTTCACTGAACTGTTCACTCAAGGTTTCGATCGCCGCAAAGCGGCTGCCGACGTCAGCCCATTGCGCCTTGAACCCCGTACTCAAGACATCGAACAGGCTCGGCTCCATGCCGACAAAACGCTTGAGTTCGCCGCGGCAATAGTCCGCGACCATTTCGTCCAGATCGAGCAGATGCCGGGGCTGGTTGCGGACAAATTCGTAGATCGGTTTGAACACCCGACGCGGGAACCTCGACCAGTCCAATGACAGGCCGGACAACAGCCGCTGATGGCCCTCATAGATTTCCATCGGCAGGGTGTTGATTGCCGTTGATCGCAGGTTCAGGCGCTCCAGCCGTGGCAAATCCAGAACACCGTGTGGCCATTGGTGCATTTGCGGACTGCCGATTTCCAGCCTGCGCAGTTGGCGCAGGCCGCCGACCTCGAGCGTCATGGGCACCACCGGGTTCATGCCGCTGGCGGTACAGTGCAGCTCCAGTTCTTCCAGTCGGGTCAACTCCCGAAGACGCGTCGCCACCTGGCCGGTAATCGGTGTCGAGAGCTTCAGACGGGTCATGTGACGCAGGGTTTTCAAGGTCGCGAGCACTTTGTCGAATTCCGCAACGCGCGCGGTCAGTGCCAGTTTCTCGACATTGGGAAACGCCGCAAGCGTGTCGCCCACGACCGGAACGCGCAACGTCAGTTCGCGAACATGGGAGAAGTCCGCCGCCAATGACGGCAGCGGCGCGTCACTGATCAGCGTCAGGCGGGCCGCTCGCGGATCGTGTTCAGCCAACGGTGCATTGCGCCAACAGTCCTTGATGTTTTGCACCACGCTGACGAACTCGTCACGGGCACTGCGCAGGCGCAGGTTCTGCGACATCATCCACTGATCGAGTGTTGTTTCCAGTTCCCGCCACTCGCTCAACCGGTTATTGAGCAGATGAAAGATCTGTTGGTCGGTCTTGCCCAGCCGCCATTGCTCGAGAATGAAGCCGCGAGCCTGAACATCGGTCAGCCCCGGGTAGACGCTCTGGACATGACCGGTCAACGCCGGGTTCGGCCCCGGTCCATCGCCGCTGGCGGGATAACCGAGCAGTTTGGGGGCAATGCGTTGCGGCGGTTTGAACCATGGTTTTTCTGCCGCGCCCGCACGCAGAATCCGGGCCGACTGACTGCGCTCGGCAAGCGCTCGCTCAATGATCGCGTTTTGCAACTCGATGCTCTGCCCGACACTCGGAAAACCCAACGCATGACGTGCAGGATCGGGCAAGGCATGCATCAACGAGCTGAAAAAGTTATCACCCGTGTGGGGAATGCTATTGAGCGGCTCACCACGCTCATTGTCCGCTTGAAAGGCATCTCCATGCTTGACCAGGTACTTGTGCGCAGAGGCCGTTTCGCTGCCGATGGCATCCAGCATCGGCCCGCTGATGCTGCCCTCGCGGATTTCCAGACGCACGTCATCGGACCAGCCCGGCAGCCGCCGCAATGTGTGCAACGCCAGATGGCGACTGTCGGGCGAGGCCATGGTTTCACTGCGCAACCCGGCCAGAGCCCGGGTCAGGCGTCCCTGCTGGCGATACCAGCGACCGAGTTCCTGCAAATGCGACGGGACCTTCGCGGCGCTGTCCAGTCGCGCCAGCTCTTCGGCATCGGCCTGTCCCAATGCTGCCGTTGCCTCTCGCCCGGTCAACCCGGGGACGACTCGTTGCAGCTTCGCCGCCCGAGGGTCGACTGGATCGTTTGCCTTGAGAAGACTGTCGAACAACGCGGGCTGGTGCGCGCTGGCGTAGTCGGCAATCTGTCTGGAGAACTCCTGTGCCCTCGATGCGCGAACCCGTGCAGGCTCGCCACCCAGCAGACGCACCGTCTCTGCCTCATCCAGTGCCGCGAGTATCCGGGCCGGTAGCTCACCGTTCAGCACCTCGGCCCGGCTGATGCGAATCGGCGCCTTGCCGCCGCGTTTCGTCCCGTAACCGATTGCCCGCCCCGAGAAGTCCGGGCTGTCGAAGATCTGCAGCCTGCGCCCGAACGGCCAGCGCGGCATGTCGGGAAGCAGCGGCAACAGATGCATGAATCGACTGTCGACTGCCTGAGTGCCGGCTGCCTGTTCGACGATCAGTCCGGCATCGCGCTCGGCGTTGAACAGTTGCATGGCATCCGCCAGTTCCGGTGGCGGCAAGGCGTTGTCCAGGTGCATCTTGCGCAAGGCGTTGTCGCTGACATCGGCGACATCGGCCATCGTCAATAATTGCTCGTCAGAGAACGGGGCAGTGCGGTGGCCGATACGCCGCAACAGCGTCAACCGGTCCCAGACCTGCGGGCGTTCCAGGGTATATCGCCATGCGCCGGCGCCGTTGTGCGTCAAGGGTGGCTGATAGGCCTGCGGATCGCTCGGATGCTGGATGCGCCAGGCTTTGAGCGACTCGTCGTAAGTCTGCTGATAAGTCTTGCCATCGAGGCGTATGCAGTTTTTTTCTCCCGACTTGTACTGCCCCAACGCATTCGGTACAGCATTCTCGTCCAGTGTGACCGGACTTTCGTAGCCACTCAGATCAGGCTTCCACAAGCGAGTCGTGCCGTCCGGCATTTCCACCGGGTGCAGGTGCTCGATGACCGGTGTCGATCGGGCGGCGGTCAGCCGGGCGAGCCCTTTGCCGGCGCCCGCCATCAAGGCAATCAACGCCAGATTCTGCGCGACATCGATCAGATGCGCCTTGGCGGCCTTGCGATCACCCTCGCTCCACTCGATGGCGCCTTCAAGGGTTTCTTCGAGCAGTTGCCCGGCCATCACCACCATCATCACTTCGCCCAATACCGGCACGAACATCGAGACGCCCATCAGCACCAGCATGCCGATGTTCAACAATGTGGCGAGCTTCTCCGAGCGCACTTTGGCGTCGACATCCGCCGTGGGCACGGCATGGCTACGGGCATCGGCGATCAAACGGTCACGATGCTGCTCGAACTGGTAATTCCACAGGTCGATGTTGTCCGACCAGATCCCGCCGCCCTTGCGCGACAGGTCAACCGGGTTCAGATACGGATCTGCGTTGGGCACCTGTTCGACCGGCGGCGCAGGCGGTAACTCGTGAATGCCGATCAGTGCCGCGTTGATCGGATTGAGTGCCTTGAAAAACTCATTGAGCAGCGGCTCGTAAGGAGCGAGTTTTTGCGAAAACGTGCGGTTCGGCGTGTCGTCGGTGAACTGGCCGAAGTAGCGCGGTCGGTCGGCATACGCGACGAACTGGCTGAAAAACCGCTGGTAGCTATTGGGGTCTGCAGGATGAGCCTGAGTCGCATCGGGAGCGGTGAACCGCTGCTTGAACATCGTCGCGATTTCCCGCCCCTTGTAGCGTTTGAGCGGGTGGTAGGGATCACCCGGGATGTACAGGATCGCGTCGTCGCTGTAGCGATACTTCTCGCAGATCGTGAACATTACACAGCCGGTCATGCGCCGGCCCATCAGGCCCAGATCACGGAACCAGATTTGCCGCTGGCCCTGACGCGGTGCCAGTTCGCCGTTGAGGATCGATCGAATCGAGGCGTAATCCTCACGGCCGATATCACCCTTGACCAACGCCAGTTCTGCAGCTGCATGCAATGCGGTTTTATGGGCGTCGATGAATTTATCGCGCAGCACGTGCTCGGCCACCGCGTCTCTGGGGTGCAGGAAATCCTTGAGGTAAGCCTGGTATTTCTCCCCGATGTCCAGCGAGCGGCACAGGCCGGTGAATTGCTCGACGGTCAGGTGCGTGTTCAACGGCGCAAGCGTGCCGGGTGTCGAGGTTTCACTGCGAAATCCCGATGTTTCATGAAAAGCCCCGTTTTTGCATTCTCGGGCTTCGAAGTTGTGCAGCGCCGCTTGCAGCAAGGGCAGCTTCAGGACTTCGAAGAAATCGATATCGATGGCAAAAATCCCGATCTCCACCGGTTTGTTCAGCACCAGCCAGGTCTTGCTGACGTCCAGCGTCACGTTGAAGCGGTCCTTGAGGGCCTTGGTCAGCAACGGCGCGGCGAAGCTGTCGATGTCCTGAAAGGTCGACATGGCCTTGTCCAGACGGGTCTGGGCGGCGAGGCTGGCGGTCACGGCATCGCCCACCGCCTTGCGTTGATCGCGCGATGCGCGCCTGTACCAGTCAGGTTTGGCGGGATCGACACTGTTCACCCCTTCCCGCTGCCGAGCCGAGGCGTTGATCAGCCAGTCCGGGCTGGCCTTCTGAAGGAAATCGGCGTGCAGACTTTGCGTCGCGCGCGGAACTGGCGGGAGGGGGGCGTCATCGGGTGATGATCGGGTGACAGGGATTCCGGGCATGGTTTCACTCCTTGAAATGGAGCGAAAGCAGACCATGCCAAGCCTCTGTGGCTGCGGTAGATATGTATCGTGGCACCGCGGGTTGTCAGCGAAAATTTCAGATCCGAGCGGCGCTTTCATTCCCGCGCAAAGGGGCTAATATTCGAACGCCCCGCCTTGAATTTCCAGGAACCCGGACATGCGTTTATCCGAATTCATCCGGCAACACGCGGATCACATCGTCGAGGAATGGGAACAGTTCGCCAGGACCATCACTCCGGCGGCCGACACCATGGATCGGGCAGCGTTGCGTGATCATGCCCGGGCGATCCTGCTGGCCGCCGCGCGCGACATGGACACCGCACAGACCGCCAGCGAGCAAATCGCCAAGGCCAAGGGCGAAGGCCCGGAGAAAACCCCAAGCCTGGACGAGGCCGGCGCCAGCCATGGCGAGTTGCGGCATACCGTCGGGTTTGATCTGGTGCAGATGACATCGGAATTCCGCCATCTGCGGGCCTGTGTGATTCGCCTTTGGGTCAACAGTCTGGAATCCCCGGACATGGCGTATTTTCAGGACATGATCCGCTTCAACGAAGCCATCGACGAAGCCCTGGCCGAATCGACGGCCGCCTACGCCGAGCAGGTGAACCGCTCGCGGGACATTTTCCTCGCGATCCTCGGTCACGACCTGCGCGCGCCGCTGCAAGCGGTCAGCATGTCCACCGAATTGCTGATGCGCAAAACAGCGCTTGAAGGCGATGCGCTGACCTGTGCGCTGAACATCAAGCAAGGCGCGCGGCACATGGCGGCGATGGTCAGCGACCTGCTGGAACTGGTGCGCAGCCGCCTGGGCAGAAGCCTGCCGATCGAACCGGCACCGATGGACCTGGCCGACGCGGCGCGAGCAGCCATCGCCGAAGCCTGCGCCGGCAATCCGGAATGTGATCCAACACTGAAAACCGAGGGCGACACCCGCGGCGTCTGGGATGCCGGACGGATCGATCAATTGCTGCAAAATCTGATCGGCAATGCCTTGCAGCATGGTTCAGACCCGCGGGAAGTTCTGGTGACGCTGCGGGGCGATTCGGGAAGCGTTCACCTGAGCGTGCAAAACTACGGCAACCCCATCCCCGAAGAGGCCATCGGCACGATTTTCGATCCATTGGTGCGCAGTGCCGACGAAGAACTCGGCCAACCGTCGACCAGCCTCGGTCTGGGCCTGTTCATCGTCAAGGAAGTGGTGACCGCCCACGGCGGGGCGATCGAAGTCAGTTCAAGCGAAGCCGACGGAACGCTGTTCAGCGTGACGCTGCCCAGACAGGTTTGAAGCGCTACTCGACCACCAGCCGCGCCAGACGCTGACGGAGCATGCGGTTCTCGGCCCGCAGCTCCTGCACTTCTTCCAGCAGGTCCAGCGCCAGGGCGACGCCTTCCCATTCCAGGTCAAGGTCGCGCCGCAGCTTGGCGGCGCGTTTGGCCAGGGCCAGTTCGTAGTCGGTGAAGCGCCACTCCCTGGGCTGCGTGCCCTGAGGTTCGAGGATGCCGTGTTCGACGATTTCGATCACGTAGACGTCCGACAGGTCGGCCGCCTCACAGAATTCTGCCATGTCCAGTTGAACGATCAGGGGGCTGCTCATGATGGGCTACTCCGTCGTCAGTATCAGAAGTTCTCTCGCGGATTGAAGGCGGCCTTCTTCGCCAGCTCCTGCCACAGCGCCTTGACGTCATCGCCGTTGGCTTTCGGCATCACGGCCTTCAGCTGGACGAACAGATAACCGCGCTCGCCGGCCTTATTCTGCAGGCCGTGGCCCTTGGCACGCATGCGCTGACCGTTCTGGCTGCCGGCCGGGACCTTGAGGTTGATCTTGCCGGTCAGGGTCGGCACGGCCACTTCGGCGCCCAGCGCCAGCTCCCAGGGAGCAAGCGGCAAGGTAATGATCAGGTTTTCGCCTTCGACGTCGAATTTCGGGTGCGGCGCGAAACGGATGGTCAGGTACAGATCGCCATTGGCGCCGCCACCGATGCCCGGTGCACCCTGGCCCTTGAGGCGAATACGCTCGCCGTCGGTCACGCCCGCCGGGATCTTCACGTTCAGGCTCTTGCTGGTGTTGCTGACGTGCTGGCCGGAACCGTTGTATTGCGGCACCTGGAAGCTGATCTTTTTCGACTCGTTCGAAAGCGTCTCTTCCAGAAAGATCGGCAGTTCCAGTTCCACGTCTTGCCCTCGCCGTCCGGCGCTGCGGGATTGCCGGCCAGCGCCGCCACCGAAACCGGGGCCGCGATTGCCGAAGATCGAACTGAAGAAGTCCGAGAAGTCACCGGTGTCCTGACCGCCACTGTTGCCAAAGCCGCCACGGCTCTGCCAGCCCGGCGGGCCCTGGAACGGCTGACCGTGCTGGCCGTAACGGCGCAGGTCATCGTATTCAGCGCGTTTGTCGGCACTTTTCAGCGCTTCATAGGCTTCCGAGGCGTCCTTGAACTTGGCCTCGGCGTCCTTTTCCTTGCTGACATCGGGGTGGTATTTGCGCGCCAGCTTGCGATAGGCAGCCTTGATTGCCTTGTCGTCAGCCGTCGGCTCCACGCCGAGTATCTTGTAATAGTCTTTGAAGTCCATCGAAGGAATCACCATCCGTTATCGATTTCGCGCCGATGCCAGCATGCGCCGATTCGCGCAAGGCTGGTTGACCGATCTCAAGGTTGTGACCGGGTGGCGCAGCAGAAGTTTATCGGCAGTGGACGGCGGTTCTTGCGACCGCCGGTATGTCTGCCGGCCCATGCCAGCAAGTTTGGGGCAAAGCGGCGAGTTTCAAGCAAGCTTAGACGTGAAATAGCAGATGACCGGCCTTCGAATCTGTCGCGCACTGACATACACTGCGCGGCCGTTTTTTTGACCGGAACCGAAAGACCATGAAAGACGCCTCTCCAGCCCGTGCCTGCGGCATCGACTTCGGCACGTCCAACTCCACCGTCGGCTGGCTGCGCCCCGGCGTGGAAACGATGATCGCGCTGGAAGACGACAAGATCACCCTGCCGTCGGTGGTCTTCTTCAACATCGAGGAGCGCCGCCCGGTTTACGGCCGTCTGGCGCTGCACGAGTACCTGGAAGGCTACGAAGGCCGGCTGATGCGCTCGCTCAAGAGCCTGCTCGGTTCCAAGCTGATCAAACACGACACCAGCGTCCTCGGCACCGCGATGCCGTTCAAGGACTTGCTCGGGCTGTTCATCGGCCAGCTCAAGAGCCGCGCCGAAGCGGCCGCCGGTCGTGAGTTCGAGCAGGTGGTGCTGGGCCGTCCGGTGTTCTTCGTCGACGACGATCCGCTGGCCGACCAGGAAGCCGAAGACACCCTGGTGGAAGTGGCGCGCAAGCTCGGCTTCAAGGACGTTTCGTTCCAGTACGAGCCGATTGCCGCGGCCTTCGACTACGAGTCGACCATCGAAAAGGAAGAGCTGGTACTGATCGTCGACATCGGCGGTGGTACGTCGGACTTCTCGCTGGTGCGCCTGTCGCCCGAGCGTCGCGGTGTGGATAACCGTCACGATGACATTCTCGCCACCGGCGGCGTGCACATCGGCGGGACCGACTTCGACAAACAGCTGAGCCTGCAAGGCCTGATGCCACTGTTCGGCTACGGCAGCCGCATGAAGAGCGGTGCATTCATGCCGACCAGCCACCACATGAACCTGGCGACCTGGCACACCATCAACTCGGTGTACTCGCAGAAATCGACCCTGGCTCTGGGCAGCATGCGCTACGACATCGAGGACACCGGCGGCATCGACCGTCTGTTCAAGCTGATCGAACAGCGCGCCGGGCACTGGTTGGCGATGGAAGTGGAAGAAACCAAGATCCAGCTGACCCACAACGACAGCCGTCATGTGCCGCTGGACCGCATCGAGTCGGGCCTGAGCGTGGAACTGACCCGGGCGTTGTTCGAATCGGCCATCGAGTCGCAACTCGAGCGCGTGCGCGGCAGCGTCACCCAGTTGCTGGCGGACGCCAATGTGGCGGTGGGTCAGGTTGATACGGTGTTCTTCACCGGTGGCTCGAGCGGTATTCCGGCACTGCGCAACAGCGTCTCGGCGATGCTGCCGAACGCGCGGCATGTTGAAGGGAATATCTTTGGCAGTATCGGTAGCGGTCTGGCGATCGAGGCCATGAAACGCTATGGCTCGGTGAACTGACACCGCACGAAGATCGTTCCCACGCTCTGCGTGGGAATGCAGCCCGGGACGCTCTGCGTCCCAAAGCGGACGCAGAGCGTCCATTGAGGCATTCCCACGCAGAGCGTGGGAACGATCAAGCCTGGATCAAACCATCCCGCCCAGCTTCAACTCACTCTTCAAATACGCGTAATAGATCGGCCCCGCCACCACCCCCGGCAGGCCGAACGCGGCCTCGAACACCAGCATTGCCAGCAGCAACTCCCAGGACTTGGCACTGATCTGCCCGCCGACGATGCGCGCGTTGAGAAAGTATTCCAGCTTGTGGATAAAGATCAGATAACCCAGCGCCGCAATCGCCACCCAGATCGACAGCGACAGACCGACGATGGTAATCAGCGTGTTCGACATCAGGTTGCCGATCACCGGCAGCAGACCGAGCAGGAAGGTCAGCACGATCAGGGTCTTGGTCAGCGGCAGCTTGATCCCGAACATCGGCAGGATCACCGCCAGGAAAATCCCGGTGAAGAAGGTGTTGAGCAGGGAAATCTTGATCTGCGCGAACACGATGTTGCGAAACGCCTGAACCAGCAGGTGTAGACGGTCGAACAGTGCGGCCGCCAACGGCTTGCGCTTGGTGACGTCCGGCACGCGCTGCAAGGCGATGATCGCGCCCAGCACCATGCCGATCAGCAGCGTCACGAACATGTGCGCCGCGTCCTTGCCCACCAGTTGCAGGTCGGACAGGTGTTTGCTCGCCCATTCACCGATGGCCACACGGAACTCGGCGGCACTGGCCGGCAGGTAGCTGTCGAGAAACGGCGGCAGTTGCCCGCGCGCGCGGTCGACCACGCCCATGAATTTATCGAGGGAAGCCCCGGGGTTTTCCGCCTCGTGCAGCAGGAAACTGATGGCCCCGGCAAAGATCAGCGCCAGCACACTCACCACCAGCGTGCCGAGCAGCGCCACCGCCAGCCAGCGCGCGCGCCGGCCTTCGATCAGACGTTGCAGTTGCGGGGTGAGCATGTTGACCAGTTCGAACACCAGCAAGCCGGCCAGCAGACTGGGCAGCAAACGCAATGGCAACACCAGCAACAGACCGCCGAAAATGATGATGCAACTGACCCAGAACACTACATGACGCTCAGAAAACGTTGGCATACAGCCTCAAAACGAACGGCGTAAAAGGATTGGCAGTCTGCCAGCGATCCGGCGCCGAAGCGAGCGGATGCCCTGCCGCTCGCTGCGATCTGTCGATCTTATTTTTTCTTCAGGCAATCACTCATGAACGTCTTGCGCGCATCACCGGTCAGCGCCTTGGTCTTGGCATCGGCATTACAGGTTTTCATCTTTTCCTGCTGCGGGGTCAGGGCCTTGGCGTCGTTGGCCGCCGGAGCTGCCTTGAGGCAGGTGCTCATGAAGGCTTTGCGCTCGTCGCCCTTGAGGCTCTTGGCCGTGGCGTCGGCATTGCAGGTGGTCATCTTGTTCTGTTGCGCCGTGGCGGCGAAACCCTGGGAGCACAGCAGCAGACCGATCATCAACAAAGGGACACGCAGCATCTTCATGGAGTTTTCTCCTTGGCGCCGCCTCGATGGAGGCGGCCTCCGGCTGAGTGTAGTCAAAGCTTGTTACACCTTCCTGCCATCAAGGTGGCTGCGCCGGTATTGCTCGGGGGTACATCCGGCCTGCCGGGCAAACATGGCGATGAAGGCCGAACCGCTGCTGTAACCGAGGTCGAAAGCGATTTCCTGCACGCTGCGCGCCGACTCCAGCGCCTCGATGGCCGCGAGATAACGCAGCCGCTGGCGCCACTCGCCAAAACTCATCCCCAACTCCCGCACGAATTGCCGGGCCAGGGTGCGCTCGCTGACATGCACCTGCGCCGCCCAATGCGCCAGCGGCTGGTTGTTGCCGGGCTCGGCCTGCAGGGTTTCGAGGATGGTCAGCAATCCGGGGCTGCTGGCGTAGGGCAGATAGCATTGGTGAACCGGCGCCTGGCGCAATTGATCCACCAGCACCTGGGCCAGACGCTGGTCGGCTTCGAACGCGGGGATCTTCACATCACGAGCGGCGAAGTCCTTGAGAATCGCCTTGAGAATGTCGCTGATCGCCAGGGTGCAGGCCTGCGCCGGCAAATCGGAACAGACATCCGGCGCCAGGCACACCGCCCGATAGTTGACCGGTTGATGGCTGTAGAAACTGTGCTCCACCTGCGGCGGCACCCACACCGCGTACTGCGGCGGCGACATGAAACGGCTGCCGTCGACATCCATGTGCAACACGCCGTGGGCCGCGTATTCCAGCGTGCCCCACGGATGGCGGTGCGGTGCGGCGTATTCATGGGCGTTGAAGTCGGCATAGCGGAAATACACCGCCGACGGCAGTTCGCTGAAGTCCAGCAGATCGATATGTTTACTGTTCATGCTGTCCGGAATCAGGGGCGGGTTGTCCGGTTCGCAGTATAGGCCTGCATCCAGACAGGGGATAATCACCGTTCATCAACGTACTGGTTTCTCCTCCCATGCAATACGCGTTTCCCCTGCTGGCGATTTTCATCTGGGCCGGCAACACCGTGATCAACAAGCTGGCCGTTGGCGCGATCTTCCCCGCCGAGATCGGCTTCTACCGCTGGCTGCTCGCCGGCCTGCTGTTCACACCGTTCATGCTCAGGAAGGTAATCGCGCACTGGCCGCAGATCCGCCCGAACCTGGGCAAGATTTTCATCCTTGGCGTGCTGGGCATGGCGGTCTATCAGAGCCTGGCGTACTTCGCCGCGACCATGACCAGCGCCACCAACATGGGCATCATCCTGTCGCTGATGCCGTTGATGTCGCTGGCCATGGCGATCATCAGCCTCGGCCAGCGCCTGACCGCCGGTGCGCTGGTCGGTGCGGTGCTGTCATTCGCCGGTGTGCTGGTGGTGGTGTCGTCCGGCAGCCTCGGCGCACTGCTGCAACACGGGGTGAACCTGGGTGACGCGATGATGCTGGTCGCCACCCTCGCCTACGCGATCTACAGCACCCTGCTGAAAAAATGGCAACTGCGCCTGCCGCCGCTGGTGTTGCTGTATTTGCAGGTGCTGGTGGCGGTAGTGGTGCTGTTTCCGCTGTACGTCATGTCGCCGAAAACCGGCCTGACCCTGCAGAACATTCCGCTGGTGCTGTACGCGTGCCTGCTGGCCTCGATGCTCGCGCCGCTGGCCTGGATGCAGGCCGTACAGCGCCTGGGCCCGAGCCGGACCACGCTGTTCTTCAACCTGCTGCCGTTGATCACGGCGCTGATTGCAGCGGTGGTGTTGAAGGAACAACTGGCGATGTATCACCTGGTCGGTGGCTTGCTGACGCTGGGCGGGGTGATTCTTTCCGAGCGCTGGACGACGGTGCTCGGCCGCAAACTCAGCGTCGCCTGATCTGGCCTCTTCGCGAGCAAGCCCGCTCCCACATTTGGAATGCGTTCCCCTGTGGGAGCGGGCTTGCTCGCGAAGAACGATGACGCGGTCTGACTGCTAGACCCCGGCGGCTTTCAACCGCGCGGCATGCTCGACGAACAGCCGCACCGGGTCCGCGCCTTTGCCGACCAGTCCCAGCGACTGGTTGACGATGTCGAAGTGATCCATCGGGTAGTCATCGCCGATGACCGTGCCCAGGTGCGAGCTGTAGCGTCCGACCATGCCATCGCACTGCCCCGGCTCGCGCACGAAGGTTTTGGCGAACAACCGGCAACTGCGGTTGGTGCCGTCAAACAGGTTGCCACCGCGATCGGTCTTGCCCGGTTGCAAGGTGCCGGACCACGAGTAATAACGCACGCCGTTGACCTCTTCCGGCCCCTGCCCGCCCCAGGTTTCTGGCAGGCCCTGTGGATAACGCTGGTTGAACAGCGCCACGCCTTCAGTGGTCAGGGAATGGTGCGAGGCGTGGATATCCACCGGCAGTTTCGGCCCGTGATAACCGGTTTCCAGCAGCGCCATCAGCCAGCCGACAAAGCGTAACAGCGCTTCCAGAATGCGGCCCTTGGCGCTGTCCGCCGGATAGTGTTTCGCCAGATAGTCGGCCAGTTCCGAACCGTGATTGGGCCCGGCCACCGATGTGACTGAAGCCACCAGATCCGGTCGCTTGGCCGCCGCGTAACGCGCCGTCAGCGAACCCTGGCTATGGCCAAACAGATTGACCTTGGCCGCACCGGTCTCGCGCAGGATTTCATCGATCAGCGCCAGCAACTGCTCGCCACGCACTTCGGTGGAATTGAGCGGCGACACCTGCACCGCAATCACCGTCGCACCGCCCCGGCGCAACGCTTTGATGATCCCGTACCAGTACGGGTACAGCACCAGACGGATGAAACCGAGCATTCCCGGCACCAGCACCAGTGGATAACGTGTGGCCGAATCTTGCGACATGGGCAAACATCCTTGTGGTCGGTGAGTGGATGCAGGGCCTGCAAAACGCCCGCCAAGCATCCTCCTCGATGATGACAACTCCACGACCAGCCTACTTCAGCCCCACCACCCCCGCCACAATCAGCCCCACCGACAACAACTTCACCAGCGTCAGGCTCTCGCCCAGCAGCGCGAAACCGAGAAACACCGTGCCGAGCGAGCCGATGGCGGTCCAGATCGGATAAGCGATGCTCACCGGCAACTCGCGCATCGCCAAGGTCAGGAAATAGATCCCGCCCACCGCCGCAACCACGGTGATCAGCGACGGCCACAGCCGGGTGAAACCCTCGGCGTACTTCATGCCCATGGCGAAGGTGACCTCGAACCCGGCCGCGATCAGCAGAAACAGCCAGGCCACCTAGAACGCCCGGGCCAGGTCGAGCAAGCGCTGCTCGGCCTCGGCCACCGACACCGCGAAGGTGCGCTCGGCGGACTCCTCGCCCTCGGCCGCGACCACCGTGACGTCGTTGATGCCGATGAAGCCAAGCGCGGTGCGCAACCAAGGATCGGCGTGGTTAAGCGCCTCCAGCTCACCGCCCGGGCCGAAACCGAAACCGCCGCGACTGGTGACGATCAGCGCCTTTTTGCCGTGCAGCAGCGGCGTGTATTGGGCGATGCCATTGTCCAGCGTATGGTCGAACGTCAGACCCAACCGCACGATCTGATCGACCCAGGCCTTCAGGCCGCTGGGCACGTTGAAGTTGTACATCGGCGTGGAAATCAGCAGCAGGTCGTGATCGAACAACTCGCCCACCATCTGATCGCTGAGCGCCAGATCGGCCTGCATCGTCAGCGGCCGAGCCTCGGGTTCCGGGTAAAACGCCGCTGCGACAAACGCTTCATTCACCGCCGGAATCAACGCACGCCCAACCTCGCGGCGAGTGACCTGCGCCTGTGGATGACGGACTTGCCAGGCGCTGAGAAAACTTTCCGCCAGACGACGCGAATGGGAGCGTTCACCGCGTGGGCTGGCATGGATCGCAAGAATCTTGCTCATCTGAATCTCCTTGGGACTAGACTTGAGTGACTGTGTGGCGCCAGATTGCTGCCATTCAGTCGTCGCCTCAAATGAGCAAAAATCATTCGGGATGAATTGATTTCATCCGTGGAGTTTTCATGTTTGCTGCCTTGCCCCTGACCGCCCTGCGCGCGTTCGAATCAGCCTCGCGCCTGTTGAGCTTCAAGGCGGCCGCCGAAGAACTGGCGGTGACGCCGACGGCGATTTCCCATCAGATCCGCTCGCTGGAGGACTGGCTCGGCGTGGCGCTGTTCGAACGCCTGCCGCGTCAGGTGCGCCTGACCGAGGGCGGCGAGCGGCTGTTTCGCAGCCTGCATGGGGCATTTCTGGAAGTGGCGCAAAGCGTTGATACCCTGCGCCCGCAACGCAGTGGCAGCAGCCTGACGCTGTCGACCACCGCCGCGTTCGCTGCGTTGTGGCTGGTGCCACGTCTGGGACGGTTTTACGCTAAACACCCGAACATCAATGTGCGGCTGGACACCCATTGCGAAGTGATCGACCTGCATCAGGACGCCAGCGTCGATCTGGTGTTGCGCTACAGCCTCGACGATTACCCGAACCTCTACGGGTTGTGCCTGTTCGATGAATCGTTCGGCGTGTACGGCTCGCCGGAACAAGTGGCGCTGGCCGCCCGCCGCACCCCGGCGCTGATCAGCGTGCGCTGGCACAACTCAAAGCTCTACGCCCACGGCTGGGAGGCATGGTGCGCGCAGTCAGGCGAGAACTGGCTGAATCAGCATCCAGCCGTCCGCGAATACGACGAAGAGCATTACGCCCTGCAAGCCGCCATCGCCGGACAGGGGCTGGTGCTGGCGAGCAATATTCTGGTGTCGGAGAGTGTCGCCAGTGGTTTGCTGGTGCCGTACAAGGGCGAGGTGCAGGTCGACGGCGCCGGTTACAGCGCGCTTTGCGTACCGGGCCGCGAGCGGCATCCACCGGTGAAAGCGTTTTTTGCCTGGCTGCGCGAAGAGGCGCAGCTTTCCGGGCATGTGCCGCGCTGAATCCGACAAAACTTTTTGCAGCGTTCATCACTCACAACCTGGTAACGATCACGTCAGCAGAACGTGACGCCAATCGGATTAGCCTCCAGGAGACTGAAATGAGTGACCTGCATTTGTCTGATGTTCAAACCCTGCGCGAGCGCGCACGCCAGCACGTGGAAAACGGCGCGGTGACCGAAAGCTACAGCGCTAACCGTGAAGAAGTGCTGCGCCTGCTCAACGAATCGCTGGCCACCGAACTGGTCTGCGTCTTGCGCTACAAGCGCCACTACTTCATGGCCAACGGCCTGAAAGCCAACGTCGCCGCCGACGAGTTCCTCGAGCACGCCACTCAGGAAGCCGAACACGCCGACCGTCTGGCCGAGCGCATCGTGCAATTGGGCGGCGAGCCCGAATTCAACCCTGACCTGCTGTCGAAGATGTCCCACGCGCAATACGTGGCCGGCAACACCTTGAAGGAAATGGTTTACGAAGACCTGGTGGCCGAACGGATCGCCATCGACAGCTACCGCGAGATCATCCAGTACATCGGTGAAAAGGATCCGACCACGCGGCGGATCTTCGAAGACATCCTGGCTCAGGAAGAAGAGCATGCGGATGACATGGCCGATATCCTGAAAGACCTCTAATCCCCGCTCCCCCGCTGACCGATCGTTCCCACGCTCTGCGTGGGAACGATCGGGTTGCAGCGATTACTTGGTGGGTTTGACGGTCACCGGCGCCTTGCCCGCCTTCATCTGTTCCAGCAACGGCGCGCACTGATTCGGCTCGCCACCACTCGGCGCCACCAGCGCCAGCAGTCCCGCCGCCGGTGCAGCGATCACGCCCAACGCCACCATCCCCGCCCCGCGCAGAATCAGCGGCACCGCTTTCACCCCGGCATCCGGCTTGATGAACTTGCCACGCACGTACAGCGGCGAACGCAGGGAAATCAGACGCCAGCCCTTGGACTCCGGCGTCACCGTCAGATCCAGTTGCTCGGTGGCCATGTTCGCTGTGCCATCGATGTAGATGATTGCGTTCTCGGTATCGAACACAAACAGCCGCGTACTCGCCAGGCCGGTCTTGATGTCGAAGTCCGCCGCCGCGCAGTTGATCTTCACTTCCTTGTCGCCAAAGATCTTGCCAACCACATAGTTGCCGACGTTGAGCCCGGCCAGTTCCATCAACTCGCGACTGATCGCGCCGTCGTTGATCAGCATCTTCAGATTACCGTTGGCGCCGCCCAGCAGTTTGGCCACCGAGTTGCCGCGTCCGGCAATATCAGCATCGCCGTTGAGCTCGCCGAAACTGGTCTTCATCGGCTCGAAGGTCGGGAACAGCTGTTTGAGCTTAAACTTGCGCGCGGTCAATTTGGCCCGGCCTTCCAGTGGCTCGGTACGACCGTTGAGGCGAATCTGCGCGTCGAGGTTGCCACCGGCCACGCCGAAGCGCAGTGGCTCCAGACTCAGTTCGCCGTCGTTGAGTTTGAGGTGGGTATAGAGGTCGGTGAACGGCAGTTCTTCGCTGTGGACGATGCGTTTGCCGGTGAATTCGACGTCGGCGTCCATGTCGCGCCAGCGCTCGGTCTTGAATTCTTCCACCGGCAACACCTTGTCCGCCGGCTGTTTGCTCTCGCCGCCACGGGCCTTCTGCTTGGCATTGGAGTCGGCACCGATCAGCGGCGCGAGGTCGGCGAACAGCAATTGATTGGACAGCAGCGCGCCACTCAGCTTGGGCCGTGGCTGGCTGGCGACGTAAGCCAGATCACCATGAATGTCGCTGCTGCCGATCTTGCCGTTGAACTGTTCATAGCGAAATTGCGCCCCGCCCGGCTCATGCAGCTTGGCGATCAAATGACCGTCGGTGGCGTACGGCGGGGTGTCCGGCAGGGTCACGCCGGTCAGCGGATACAGATTGCCGAGGCTGGCGCCTGCCAGTTTCAGGCGCAGATCGAGGGCACCGAGATTCAGCGGATCGGTCAGGGTGCCGGCGAGTTCGACGCTGGTATCGCCGATCTTCGCCTGGGCCTGCAACGGGAACGGTTTGCTCGCGTCCTGCAGAGCCAGCAAGCCACCGATCTTGCCCTGGCCGGCGAGTTTCTGGCCGTGGTACTGGCCGGTGACTTTCAGGCCGAAGGCGTAATCCTGCGGTGCACCGCCCTTGTCCTGCGCGGTTTTCGCCGCTTTGTCGCTGACGATGTCGCTGAACGGAATCGGCTTGCCCAGCGGGTCGATCAGCAGGTCGAGGTTGGTCTTGAGGGTCTGGTCATCGAGGGTGACGTGGCCCTTGTCGAAGCCGATGGCGCCGATGTCGACCACCCAGTTCGACGGCTCGGCATTCGGGTCCTTGGGGTCGAACTTGAAGGTCCAGTTGGCGCGGCCGTCGGCCAGGCGCTGCAATTGCGCGTTGGGTTCGGTCAGGTCGATCCGTGGAATCGTCACCCGCTGCGCCAGCAAAGCCAGTGGCGAAATGCGCAGCTCGACCCGTTTGAGGGTGACCATCTGCGGCTGTTTCGACCAGTCCGGATTGCCCAGCGTCAGGTCCTCGGCCACCACATGCGGCCACGGCACCCAGGCGCGCCAGCCGCCCTCGTCGAGTTCACGCCGCCAGACCACCGACAGGTTGCCGTTGATGGCGAACGGTCGATGCAGTTCTTCCGAAACTTTGGCGTTGAGCGGCGGTTTGATCCGGTTCCAGTCGAAGAACACGATAATCAACACCAGCACTGCCAGAAGCAGCACGAGGGTAGCGAAGGTCCAGGCGAAGATTTTACGCGTGCGCGTCATTGCACAAAGCTCCTGAAGACGACTGCATCCATTGGCACGACGCAGCTGAAACGACGGGCCGTGATGGCCCTCATGAAACCTGTGACTGACAAACAGCCCGCAGGTTTAATCCGAAGCCCCCTCGAGGGGGAAAAACGGTCGCCATTCTGACCGATCGGTCGAATTGGCGTTACCGGACCCGCACATTTGCGGGGCGCGAGTGGGTGGAAAATACCCACCTCAGTGCAAAACCGCCCGCCTGAAACACCCGAGCTAGAGCCTCCCAAGCGAACAATCAATTCTGTTGATTATTACCATTGTGTTTATGAACTTTTATATCGACTTATCGAGAGTAGCATTGCCCTCGTACCCACTTTATCGCCCTCCCAAGGAGCAACCCATCATGAAACGCCAACTTCTGTTCAGTCTTACCCTCTCGATGCTGGCCAGCACCGCTTTCGCCCTGCCAGCTGCCGAACAGGCTACCCCGCAAGTGAAATCCAGCCACTCGGTGTTCAGCCAGACTGTTGCCGCTGATGGCTCGGACCGCACTCCACAAGGCCAGACCCTGGCTGAAAACGGTCGCAACCGTCTGGAAGAAAAAGGTCTGGTTCAAGATGGCTATGACAAAACCCCACAAGGTCAAACCGTAGCTGAAGGCGGCCGTGATCGTCTGGAAGAGAAAGGTCTGGTTCAAGACGGTTCGGATCGCACTCCACAAGGTCAAACCCTGGCTTCTGACGGTGGCGACCGTACCCCACAAGGCCAGACTCTGGCTTCTGACGGCGGCGACCGTACCCCACAAGGTCAAACCCTGGCTGCTGACGGCTACGACAAAACCCCACAAGGTCAAACGCTGGCCGAAGGTGGTGGTGACCGTGTGATCGAACGCAACAGCGCTTTGAGCTAAGCCAATGGCGGCCTGGAAAAAAAGCCCAATCCCCGGATTGGGCTTTTGACTTTTCAGCAGCCTGTATAAAGAAGTCGCGATTTCCCGCTTTCATCCCCCCCTGCCGTTCGACGCCGACAAAGCCGATTTGCTAGAGTGCGGCGCTTGTCTTGCCTAAGAACACTCCCTTGCGATGCTGCCCCGCGCCGAACAGAAACAACAGACCCGCAACGCCCTGATGGACGCTGCCCGCCACCTGATGGAAAGCGGCCGAGGATTCGGCAGCCTGAGCCTGCGTGAAGTGACGAAAACCGCCGGCATCGTGCCCACCGGTTTCTACCGGCATTTCGCCGACATGGACGAACTCGGCCTGGTGCTGGTCAGTGAAGTCGGCCAGACCTTCCGCGAAACCATCCGCCTGGTACGCCACAACGAATTTGTCATGGGCGGCATCATCGATGCGTCGGTGCGAATCTTTCTCGATGTGGTCAGCGCCAACCGTTCGCAATTTCTCTTTCTGGCCCGCGAGCAGTACGGCGGATCGTTGCCGGTGCGTCAGGCCATTGGCCGTTTGCGGGAGGACATCAGCTCCGACCTGGCGGCGGACCTGGCCTTGATGCCCAAGCTGCAGCACCTCAATCGCGAGGGCCTGAGCGTGATGGCCGACCTGATCGTCAAATCGGTGTTCGCCACCCTGCCGGACATCATCGACCCGCCCGCCGAAGCCCTGCCCGAGCATCTGACGCCCCAGGCGAAGATCACCCAGCAGTTGCGCTTCATCTTTATCGGGTTGAAGCATTGGCAAGGGCTCGGCAGTACCGAGTGAGAAAGCAAAAAATCGCAGCCTGGAGCTGCGATTTTTTTTGCGCCGCAAATTGGTGCATGTAAAAAACTTCATGCACCAAAACACCCCACAATCCTGCAACATCTTGAAACATCCACTAGTCTCCGACAGGGTTTTCCTACGCTTCGTCCGATTGGCAAGCCCCTTGCTCTAGCCTGAGCATTGTCCACTGCTGGAAGCTTTCCGATGCTGGTGATTCATCGCAGAATCGACCCCCAACCCGTCTGGGCCGCCGAGTTGCACCTGACCTTCGAAGCCAGGAGCAAAAGCCGCCTGCGCTGTTTCAGTGCCGAAGGCGAAGACGTCGGACTGTTTCTGGAGCGCGGTCAGCCGCCGCTATATGACGGCGAATGCCTGCAAGCCGAAGATGGCCGGATCGTCCGGGTCTGCGCCCGCCCCGAACAACTGCTGCACGTCACCTGCGCCAACGCCTTTGAACTGACCCGCGCCGCCTATCACCTGGGCAATCGTCATGTGGCGCTGCAAGTCGGTGACGGCTGGTTGCGCCTGCTCGACGATTACGTGCTCAAGGCGATGCTTGAACAACTGGGTGCGCAGGTCGAATCGATCGAAGCGCCGTTCCAGCCGGAACACGGCGCCTACGGTGGCGGCCATCATCATTCGCGGCACGGTGACGAAGACTTCAACTACGCGCCGAAACTCCATCAGTTCGGCGTCCGTTTGTGAACCCGGCCTGGGCGCTGCTGCGCCTGGCCAGTCCGCAATTGCCGATTGGCGGCTACAGCTATTCCCAGGGCCTGGAAATGGCTGTGGATAACGGCCGCGTCGACAGCCCGGACAGCGTCCGTCGCTGGATCAGCGATCAATTGCTGCTCAACCTCGCGCGGTTCGAGGCGCCCATGCTGCTCGCCCATTGCCAGGCCGCCGCGGACGAACACTGGGATGAATTGCGCAAGCTCTGCGAAAGCCATCGCGCCAGCCGCGAAACCCGCGAGCTGCATTTGGAGAGCCGGCAGATGGGCTACTCGTTGCAGCAATTGCTCAACGGCCTGCCCGAACTCGATCAGCCCGCGCGGGACTTTCTCGAACACTGCGCCGAACCGCACTTGGCCCTGTGCTGGGCACTGGCCGCGCGCGCCTGGCAGATCAGCCCGCAGGACGCCCTCGCCGCGTGGCTGTGGAGCTGGCTGGAAAACCAGCTCGCGGTGCTGATGAAAACCCTGCCGCTGGGTCAGCAAGCCGCCCAGCGCCTGACCAGCGAACTGCTGCCGCTGCTGCAACAGGCGCAGCAGGACGCCACCCGAATCAATCCCGAACACCTCGGCAGCGCCGCGTTCGGTCTGTCCCTGGCGTGCATGGCCCATGAGCGCCAGTACAGCCGCCTGTTCCGTTCCTAGGGCCTTTTATCTGGAGAATCACATGAACACACAACCCCTGCGCGTCGGTATCGGCGGCCCGGTCGGTTCCGGCAAGACCGCGTTGACCCTGGCCCTGTGCCTGGCCCTGCGCGAGCGCTACAACCTGGCCGTGGTGACCAACGACATCTACACCCGCGAAGACGCCGACTTTCTGGTGCGCAACGAAGCGTTGGCACCGGAACGCATCATCGGCGTGGAAACCGGTGGCTGCCCGCACACCGCGATCCGCGAAGACGCCTCGATCAACCTCGAAGCCGTGGATCAACTGAACCGGCGCTTTCCGGGGCTGGATCTGATTCTGGTGGAGTCCGGCGGCGACAACCTGTCAGCAACCTTCAGCCCGGAACTGTCCGACCTGACCATCTACGTGATCGACGTTTCGGCCGGCGACAAGCTGCCGCGCAAGGGCGGGCCCGGCATTTGCAAATCCGACCTGCTGGTGATCAACAAGATCGACCTCGCGCCGCTGGTCGGCGCCTCGCTGGAGATGATGAACAGCGACACCCAACGCATGCGCAACGGCAAGCCGTTCGTGTTCAGCAACCAGAAAACCGGTCAGGGCCTGGAAGAAATCATTGCCTTCATCGAACGCCAGGGCCTGCTGACCGCAGCCTGATTCACTGATCAACAAGGAAGCTTATCCATGACACTCAAACGCATTCTCGGCGCCGTCGCACTGCTGCTGACACCGGCCTTGGCCTTCGCCCACCCCGGCCACGGCGACTCTGGCCTGGTGGCCGGCATCAGCCACCCGATCGGCGGCCTCGACCATTTGCTGGCGATGGTGGCCGTCGGTTTGTGGGCGGCGCAGCAGCAAGGCGCGGCGCGCTGGGCGCTGCCGTGCACCTTCGTCGGCACCATGCTGATCGGCGGCCTGCTCGGTTTTGAAGGGCTGGAGTTGCCGGCGCTGGAAAGCGGGATTGCCGCCTCGGTGCTGGCGCTGGGTCTGGCGGTGGCGCTGGCGGTGCGTCCGCCACTGGTGATGGCGGTGGCGGCAACGGCGCTGTTTGCGCTGTTCCATGGCGTGGCCCATGGTTTGGAGTTGCCGGACATGTCGAGCCCTTGGGCGTATGCCGCCGGTTTCGTGGTTGCAACGGCTGCGCTGCATGCGGCGGGTTATGCCGTCGTGCGTTTTCTGCCTCAGGCGGCCGCGCCGCTGGTTCGACTGGCCGGAGCGGCTTCGGCGGTGACCGGCGCGTGGTTGCTGGCCGGTTGAACTCTATCGCCTGATCAGGCCTCTTCGCGAGCAAGCCCGCTCCCACAGTTGTTCTGTGTTGTTCACAAGTATTGTGTTCGGCGTGACCATTGTGGGAGCGGGCTTGCTCGCGAAGGCGGACTGACAGACACCGCGTCTCTAAAGGCCGCCGCTCTGCTACCATGTCGCGCAATCGCCCCTGCCGTGACGACGTCCGCCCATGCCCCACGCTTCCCGCTCCACCTCCCTGCCTGAACTGACCGCCCTGTTCGGCGAAGTGCAACAGCACTTTCTGAACGTGATCGTGCCCCTCTGGCAAGGACCGGGCTGGAACGCTGACATGGCGTTGCCTTACGAGGCGCTGGACGCCGCGCATCAGCCGCTGCCACCGCAGCGCTACCGGGCCATGGCCTGCGCACGGCAGCTGTACCTGTTTTCCAGCCTGATCGGGGTTGTGGATAACGCCGAAGCCCGCGCAGCTGCGCTGTTTCGCTCCCTGCAACGGCACTTCCACGATGCCGAGCACGGCGGCTGGTTCTACAGCATCGATCCGCAGGGCAAACCGCTGGATCAGCGCAAGGATCTCTACACCCACGCCTTCATCCTGTTCGCCTGCGCCCACTATTGGGACAAATCCCGTGAACCGTTGGTGGAATCGACCCTGAACGCCGCGCTCGAAGTTATCGGCCGACGATTCGCAACGGGCGACGGCCTCTACGAAGCCTGCCTCGACCGCGACTGGATCACGCTGGAAACCGGCCCGCTGCAAAACCCGCTGATGCACCTGGCCGAAGCCTTCCTGGCCACGTTGGCCGTGCGCGAAGATCCCCAGACCCAGCAGGCGCTGAGCGAGTTATGCACAGCCATGCACAAGCGCTTCATCGAACCGCAACAGGGCGTGTTGATGGAAAAGCCGCTGGGGGCTGTGGATAACTGGTTTGAGCCAGGGCATCAGTTTGAATGGTACTTCCTGCTCGAATCCTCGCCGCTGTTGCGCGGGTCGAAGCTGCACGCGGCACTGGATCGTGCGTTTGCCTTCACCGAACAACAGGGCGTCGAGGCCGACACCGGTGCGGTGCTGGCCATGCTCGATCCGCAAGGACACGGGAAGGATTCGACCCAGCGCATCTGGGCCCAGGCCGAATACCTGCGCGCCCTGACCTTGCGTCCGGGCAGTGAAAGCGCGGTGCTGCGCCAGTTGCAGGCGCTGCAACAGCGTTTCCTGCATGTCGGCGGCTGGCACGAGTGCCGTGACGATCAGGGTGAGGTCAGCCGCAAGGACATGCCGTCGACCACGCCGTATCACCTGGCGACGTGTTATGCCGGTCTGACTGAATATCTACGCTAACTGACCCTCCGCAATCGCCAGCAGGCTGGCTCCCACAGGATTTGCATTCCAATGTGGGAGCCAGCCTGCTGGCGATTGGTCCTCAGGCAATCCACTTCCGGTCGCCAGTGAAGCTGATGGTCAGCCAACGCGCCGCGTCCGGTTTGCCCAGCTTCGCGGAAATCTCCTCACGCAGCACATCCAGCTGGCCGACGCTCTGCAGCCGGTAATCCGCCGGCAACACCACATGAATCTCGATGAACCGCGCCCGCCCGTGCTTCTGCACGTAGGACACGTAATCGTCGAAACCATGCTCGACCTTCGCGGCGTCCATCACTTGGCGCACCTGATCGTCCAGCGTGTCCGGCGCAATGCCGAGCACGTCCCGCAGCGCCGGGCCGAGGATCTTGAACGCCGGCGGCAGCATGGTCAGAGCCAGCACGATGAGAATCAGCGGGTCGACGAACTTCGCCCACTCGCCATAACCCTGGGACTTGAGCAGCAACGCCGCGAGGAAACTGATCAACAGGCCCACCGACAACATCGCGTCCACCAGCCAGCTGATGTTGTCGAACTGGATGAGGCTCGACTTGAGCTTGCGATTGCGGTGGCGGACGTAGAAGAAGTAGGCGAACTCGACAACGGTGAACACCGCCGCGTAGATGATCACCAGCCCCAGTTCGATCTCACGACCGCCATTGATGATGCCGAACACACCGTTGAGAAACGCGTAGATCGCGATCAGCAGCAGGAAACTGCCCTCGATCAAAAGTACCATCGGCTCCAGATGCCAGAAACCGAACTGGAAGCGCTGGTTGCTTTGCTTGGCGATCAGCTTCGCGGTGATCAGCATCAGGACTTTGATGAAGGTTGCGATCAGCGAAAAAAAGCCATCGAACAGGATGGACTGGGAACCCGAAACAAAACCGGTGGCGATCCCGGCGATCGACACGGCCAACATCAGGATGGTCGATTGTTTGAGCAGCGACTGCTCACCTCGGTTACTCACTTTGACTCCTCGAAAACCTTGAAAACCGCTGGGTGCGGTGGGGTTGTTGAGGAGTGAGTCTACCTTACTGCCAGAATTTGGCCGATTTGCCCTCTTCGCCAGCCGGCTGGCGAAGAGGGCAAAATCGCATCAAGCCTTGTTACGCTCGATGGCAAAACCGGCCCAGGTCTGGCTCACCGGCATCAGCTCAAGGCTGTTGATGTTGATGTGCGCCGGCGCATTCAGCACCCAGAAAATCGTCTCGGCGATGTCCTGCGGCTGGATCGGCTCGGCACCGGCGTAGGTCGCGTCGTAACGCGCCTGATCGCCGGCGAAACGCACCAGCGAGAACTCGCTCTCGCACAGGCCCGGCTCGATGTTGCTGACCCGCACGCCAGTGCCCTGCAGGTCGCACCGCAGGTTCAGCGAGAACTGCTTCACGAACGCCTTGGTAGCGCCATAAACGTGGCTGCCCGGGTACGGGTAGTTACCGGCGATGGAGCCGAGGTTGACGATGCCGGCGCCACGACCGTGGGCGATCAGGCGTGGCAGCAGCAGACGAGTGCTGTACATCAGGCCTTTGACGTTGGTGTCGACCATGGTGTCCCAATCGTCGAGGTCGCACTTCGGTGCAGGGTCCACACCCAGCGCGAGCCCGGCGTTATTGATCAGGCCGCGCAGCTTGGCGAACGATGGCGGCAGATTGGAAATCGCCTCCTCCATCGCCTTGCGATCACGCACGTCCAGCACCAGGCCATGCACTTCGGTCTGCTTCGACAGCTCGGCGCACAGCGCGTTGAGGCGTTCTTCACGACGACCGGTCAGCACCAGTTTCCAGCCGGCCTCGGCAAAACGACGGGCACAGGCTTCACCAAAACCGGAGGTCGCGCCGGTGATAAACAGGGTGTTGGACATCGTGTTCTCCTTGCTTCGGCCGCCCGGGCAGCCATTGGAATAGAAAATCAGCGGGCAGCATGCCCGGCCCCGCTTTAACCGGCAACCACCGAATCCTGCTCATTATTTGATCAATGGTCGCTACGCCATACGCGCCGTGGCCTGTAGCCATGTGCACGCACGTTATCCACAAGCCCTTCCACAGTTTCCGGGGGCAAGTGGAAAAGCGCAAAGCCGCGCCACACAAGGCTTTGCGGGCGATTTGGAAAGTTTTTTGCTTGACCCTGAACAACCAGTTGTGCCGGGCAGGGCATTTTGCACGACCGGGCGGTCATGGCCATGATTGCGCGAGGCCAGCAATTACGGCCCTTAGCCGAGTCTTTCCAGAGTTTAATCACAGACTTATCCACAGGATTGACCACAGCCATCCGCGCTGTTTTGCACGCCCATAAAAAGGTTGACAAACAGGCCTTCACCTCAGCAAAAACACACTGATCAAAAAACAACCACAGCGCTGCAAGCCACGGATTCAAAGGCTTTCAGCCAGCTACACCCACGTTATTCACAGCCAGCTCCACAGCAAACGGGGACAAGTCAAAACTGTGGAAAAACAGCCATTTGCAGCGGCTTTATGTCGCGCTTTGGCAGGTTGGCGATTTTGTTTTCCACAATTTCCCGAAAGTCCTGGTTTTCAGCGAACAAGCAGACGCAAAAAAGCCCCGACACTCACGTATCGGGGCTTGTGGACAACTTCAAACGATCAGTGACCGCCGAGGTAAGCGTTGCGCACTTCCTCGTTCACCAGCAGCTCCTTACCGGTGCCCGTCAGGCGGATCTCGCCGTTGACCATCACGTACGCCCGGTCGGACAGTTTCAGCGCATGGTTGGCGTTCTGCTCGACGAGGAAAATGGTCATCCCGGTTTTCGCCAGTTCCCGCAGGGTGGCGAAGATTTGTTTCACCACGATCGGCGCCAGGCCCAGGCTCGGCTCATCCAGCAGCAACAGCTTGGGCCGGCTCATCAGCGCCCGGGCGATGGCGAGCATCTGCTGCTCGCCGCCGGACATGGTCATGGCGCGCTGCGTGCGGCGCTCTTCGAGCCGCGGGAACAGCTCGAACATGCGCTGCATGTCTTCCTTGGCGTACTTGTCGCCGATCGGAATGGTGCCCATCAGCAGGTTTTCCTCGACGGTCATGTCGGGGAACACCCGCCGCCCTTCCGGCGATTGCGCGATGCCGTTGGAAGCGATGTAGTGCGATGACTTGTGGGTAATGTCCACGCCCTGATAGAGGATCTGCCCGCCCGCCGCCCGTGGCTGGCCGAAGATCGACATCAGCAGAGTGGATTTGCCGGCACCGTTGGAGCCGATCAGGCTGACGGTTTCCCCTTCGTTGATCTGCAGCGAAACGCCTTTGAGGGCCTGGATCGGGCCGTAGAACACGTCCAGATCCTTGAGTTCGAGGATGGGTTGCGTCATACGACTTCCTCTTCGTCGGCGCCCAGGTAGGCCGCGATCACTTTCGGATCGTTACGAATGGCATCCGGACCGCCCTCGGCGATGACGATGCCGTGGTCCAGCACCACGATGTGATCGGAAATGCTCATTACCATGCCCATGTCGTGTTCGATCAGCACCACGGTCAGATCGTGCTCGTCGCGCAGCAGCCGGATCATCGCGCTCAGCGCTTCGGTTTCCTGAGGGTTGAGGCCGGCGGCCGGTTCGTCGAGGCAGATGATCTGCGGCCGCGTGCACATGGCCCGGGCGATTTCCAGACGGCGTTGCTGGCCGTAGGACAGTTCACCGGCCAGACGGTTGGCGCAGTCCACCAGATCCACCACTTCCAGCCAGTAGAACGCGCAGTCCAGCGCGTCGCTTTCAGCCTTGCGATAGCCCTTGGTGTTGAGGATGCCGGCCAGCATGTTGCGGTTGACCCACATGTGCTGGGCCACCAGCAGGTTTTCGAGCACCGACATTTCCTTGAACAGGCGAATGTTCTGGAACGTCCGGGCGAGGCCCGCGCGGTTCACCAGATGAGTGCCGCCGAACATCTTGTAGTACAGGCGACTGGCAAAGTTTTTCGGCGAGACGAAGTCGGTCGGCTTGAACGACTCGCCCAGCAGCTGGATGACGTTGGTCTGCTGGCCGCGCACGTTGAGTTCGATCTTGCCGCCGGAGGCCTTGTAGAACCCGGTCAGGCAGTTGAACACCGTGGTCTTGCCGGCGCCGTTGGGGCCGATCAGGGCGAAGATCGAGTTGCGTTTGACCTTCAGGCTGACGTCGCTCAAAGCCTTGATGCCACCGAAATGCATCATCAGTTTTTCAACAGAGAGTACGACTTCACTCATGGCGCAGTCCTCTCATAGTGAATGGCACCTTTGCGTGGAGTGACCCCGGTACGGCTGATGCGAATCAGCCCGCGAGGTCGCCAGATCATCATCAACACCATCAGGATCCCGAACAGCAGCACGCGGTATTCGGCGAAGCCGCGCAGCAGTTCCGGAGCGACGGTCAGCACGAACGCTGCGATCACCACACCGATGGTCGAGCCCATGCCGCCGAGCACCACGATGGCGAGGATCAGCGCCGATTCGAAGAAGGTGAACGAGGTCGGGTTGACGAAGCCTTGGTAGGTGGCGAAGAACACACCCGCCAGACCCGCCGTGGACGCACCGATGGTGAACGCCGAGAGCTTGACCAGCACATGGTTGAGGCCCATCGAGCGGCAAGCGATCTCGTCTTCACGCAGGGCTTCCCAGGCGCGGCCGACCGGCATCTTCACCAGACGATGCTTGATGTACAGCACCGCCAGCACCACCAGGAACAGCACCGCATAGATGAAGTAATACTTCACGTCCGGGTTGTAGGCGATGCCAAAGAAATCGTGAAACGGTACCCCGCCATCCTTCGCACGCTTGCCGAACTCCAGACCGAAGAAGGTCGGCAGTGGCGCCGGCATGCCGTTCGGGCCGCCGGTCAGGGACAGCCAGTTGTTGAGCACCAGACGAATGATTTCACCGAAGCCCAGGGTCACGATCGCCAGGTAGTCGCCGTGCAGGCGCAGCACCGGGAAACCGAGGATGCAACCGGCAAGGCCAGCAGTGATCGCCGCCAGCGGCAGCACGGTCCAGAAGCCCAGCCCGAGGTACTGATATCCGAGCGCCAGACCGTAGGCGCCGATGGCGTAGAACGCCACGTAACCCAGGTCGAGCAGGCCGGCCAGACCTACCACGATGTTCAGCCCCAGACCCAGCAGCACGTAGATCAAACCGAGGATGACCACGCCCAGCAGGTAGGAGTTGGACACGAACGGCACGGCCACGGCCAGCACGATCAGCAGCGGGATGATCCAGCGCAGGCGGGATTTGTGATCGGCGGGCAACACATGCACGCCGGAACCGGTGCTCTCGAATCCTTCGAGAATGCGCAGGCCCTTGGGGGTTTGCAGGAACAGGCTGAGGGCAAAACGGCCAGCCATGACGATGGCGATGATCCACGCCACGCGGGTCGGTTCGAGGTTGAAGCTGTAGCCGTCGAGTACCACGCCGACAATCGGCCCGAACACGATCAGGGCAATCAGACCGGCGAGAATCGCCTCAACCAGGCTTTTTTTGACATCAATGGATTTTGTAGTGGTTGAAGACATCGCTTACACCTTCGACACAAGAGGACGGCCCAGCAGGCCCTGAGGCCGGAAGACCAGAACAAGTACGAGCAGCGAGAAGCTGAACACGTCTTTGTAGTCGGAGTTGACCAGGCCCGAGAACAGCGACTCGGAGATCCCGAGGATGATCCCGCCCAACATGGCGCCAGGCAGCGAGCCGATCCCGCCGAGCACCGCAGCGGTGAACGCCTTGATGCCAATGACGAAGCCTGCGTAGAAGTCGAACGTGCCGTAGTTCATGGTGATCAGCACGCCGGCCAGGGCCGCCATCGCTGCACCGATGATGAACACATAGGAAATCACCCGGTCGGTGTTGATCCCCAGGATCGAAGCCATCTTGCGGTCTTGCTGGGTGGCGCGGCACATGCGGCCGAGCTTGGTGTACTTGATCACGTAGGTCAGCAGGCCCATCCCGACGAACGCCGCGACAAGAATGAAGATCTTGGTGTAGGTCAGCTGGACGAAGCCCGAACCGACGTCGATGCGCCAGGCACCGGTGAGCAGCGTCGGAACACCCTGTTGGCGGGCGCCCTGGCTGATCTGGGCATAGTTTTGCAGAATCAGGGAAATACCGATGGCGCTGATCAGCGGTGCCAGTCGGGTGGAGTTGCGCAGTGGTTTGTAGGCGATGCGTTCGATGACCCAGCCATACACCCCCGTGACAACGATGGTGAAGACCAGTGTGCCGAGCATCAGCAGCGGGAAGGATTCGATACCGAAGTAAGCCAGCAGAGCCAGACTGATTGCCGCGAGGTAAGCGGAAATCATGTAAACCTCGCCGTGGGCGAAGTTGATCATGCCGATGATGCCGTAGACCATTGTGTAGCCGATGGCGATCAGGCCGTAGACCGACCCGAGGGTCAGGCCGTTGACCAGTTGCTGCAGGAAAATACCATCCATAACGCAATCTCACGCAGTGAGAACCTGCACACCCTGGGGCGCGCGGTTCTTCTAGGAAAAATACAGATTTACGTCGGAGCAATGTCAGCCACGACCGGGCTGGCCCCCACAGGTGTTCTGCAGAGGTCAGCCGATCGCGTCAGCCCTTACTTCTGTTTTTCCAGCTGGTGATATTTGCCGGTCGCGTCCCACTGGTAAACCACGTAGTCGGAGACTTTCAGGTCGCCCTTGGCGTCCCAGGTCTTCTCGCCCATCACGGTTTTCACTGGGTTGGCTTTCAGCCATTTGGCAGCGTCTTCGCCCTTGTTGGACTTGGCGCCGTTGAAGCCGGCGGCCAGTGCCTGAACCGAAGCGTAGGCGTACAGGGTGTAGCCTTCAGGCTCGGTGCCGGCCTTGCGGAAGGCATCCACTACAGTCTTGCTTTCCGGCAGCAGGCGCGGGTCGGCGCCGAAGGTCATCAGCACGCCGTCGACATACTGTGGGCCGCCAGCGGTGGTCACCAGTTCGTCGGTCACGATGCCGTCGTCAGACATGAACTTCACGTCTTTCAGGCCTTCGGTACGCAGTTGCTTGACCAGTGGACCGGCTTCCGGGTGCAGGCCGCCGAAGTAGACCACGTCGGCACCGGCCGCGCGGATCTTGGTGACCACGGCGCTGAAGTCTTTCTCGCCACGGGTCAGGCCTTCGTACAGCACCGGCTTCACGCCGCGTTTTTCCAGTTGAGCCTTGGTCGCATCGGCCAGGCCCTGACCGTAGGTGTCTTTGTCGTGCAGCACGGCCACTTTCTTGCCCTTGAGCACGTCGACGATGTAGTCGCCGGCCACAATGCCTTGCTGGTCGTCACGGCCGCACATACGGAACATGGCGCTCAGGCCGCGCTCGGTCACTTGCGGGTTGGTGGAACCCGGGGTGATCGCGATGATGCCGGCTTCGTCGTAGATCTCGGACGCAGGAATGGTGGAGGACGAGCAGAAGTGGCCGACCACACCGGCGACCTTCTGGTTGGTGAGGTCCTTGGCGACCGTCACCGCCTGTTTCGGCTCGCAAGCGTCATCGCCCTTGACCAGGACGATCTTCTCCCCGTTGACGCCGCCCGCCGCGTTGACCGCGTCGGCTGCCGCTTGTGCCCCTTTCATGTATTGCTCGCCAAATGCCGCGTTGGCGCCCGTCATCGGACCCGCCACACCGATTTTCACATCAGCTTGTGCAAACGCAGAAACACCCAGCGCAGTAGCCACTGCGAGGGCCAGAAAGCCTTTCTTGTAAAACGTCTGGGACATGAGGTGGTGCTCCAAGGTTTTTTTTAGTTGGCACTGCGACTTCACTTGAATGCTCAGAGCAAGGGCCGTGCCATCGGTTTTTTATTCTTCAAAAAGTCGCTGCTTTCTTGTTATTTCGACTGTTTCGTTCCCATTTTCATTGGGCGTGCAACCGTCTAAACCGCGGAAGGTGAAACCAATTATTTTTTCAGGCGCAACCAGCACGCGCCATCATTGCAACCGCGGCGCCAAACGACGTGCAACCAGCCTGTAACAGCCCGCGTCACCGAACTGCACACTGCTGGTGCGGGACTGCTACAACCCGCACCATTACAGGCTAGTCGCTACATCGAAAAGCGCCGCTTCCGGCAACATATTTCAACACTCAAATGACGATCCGCAGGCACTGGCCCGCGTGATACAGCGAGAACCCGGCCTCGTACAGACAACTGCGCAAGCCCACACCCGCCAGGGGCTGCATCGGTGCGAAGGGAATCGGCAACGCCTGAGGATTTCGGTTACACAGGTAGTCGGCGAACGCCTTGCCGACCACGGTGCCGGTGGTCACGCCACGACCGTTGTAACCGGTGACGGCCACCAGTCCGGGGGCCGGCTCGAACAGGCGCATCAGGTGATCGGGAGTGAAAGCGATGCGCCCGGTCCAGGTGCATTCCCACTCCACGGATTTGAGATTAGGGAAGTAATGCTGCTGCACCCGGTCGGCCCAAGCCTTGAGAAACCAGGCCGGTTTCTGATTGCCGTTGCCAAGGCTGCCCAGCAGCAGACGACCATCCTTGTCACGGCGGATGCTGCTCAGCACCTGGCGGGTATCCCACGAGCCCTGCCCGCCCGGGAGGATTTCATGGGCAGCGTCTTCGGTGAGCGGCACCGAAGCGACCTGATAGTAGTAACCGGGGAAGAAGTTACGCTTGAGTTCGGTCCAGTCGCCTTCGGTGTAGGCGTTGGAGGCGATCACCACTTGTTCGGCGAGCACCGCACCCTGCTCGGTCTGCACCGACCATTTCTGCCCCTGGCGCTCAAGACGCGCGACCGGAGAGTGATCGAACATCTGCCCGCCGAGGCCGATCACAGCGTTGGCCAGCCCGGTGACATAAGCCATCGGATTGAGCGTACCGGCACGCCGGTCGAGCAAAGCGGCGGCAATCTTCTGTGTACCGGTCGCCTGTTCACAGGCCTTGCCGGTCAACAGTTCGACCGGTGCACCGCGGCGTTTCCACTGTTCTTCGCGACTGCGCAGATCCGCCTCGCCCTTGGCGTTGTGCGCCATGTGCAGGGTGCCTTCGCGGCGCAACTGGCAATCGATGTTGTATTTATCCACAAGGCTGAACACCAGCGCCGGCGCCGCACCGAGCATGCGGTTGAGCTGACTGCCGACCGCCTCGCCGAAGCCGGCCTCGATCTCGTCCGGCGCAATCCACATCCCGGCGTTGACCAGCCCGACGTTGCGCCCGGAGCCACCATGCCCGGCGCGATGGGCTTCGAGCACGCAGACGCTCTTGCCCTTTTCCAGCAGATGCAGCGCCGCCGACAGCCCGGTAAACCCGGCGCCGATCACGCAGACATCGACTTTGACTTCGCCCCTGAGCGCCGTGTTATCCGGTCGTTGCGGCGTGAGTTTTTCCCACAGACATTCTTCGCGTAACGGCATTGCCAGACTCCAACAGAAACCTAACAAACACACAGTTCAACAATGTGGGAGCGAGCCTGCTCCGGGCGGCGCTCCGACGAAAGCGGCGTTTCAGCCAACATTGGTGTCGACTGACACACCGCTATCGCGAGCAGGCTCGCTCCCACAAGGGACTTACCGCTCAATCCTCAATCGAACGTGATGCCCTGCGCCAGCGGCAACTCCAGCGAGTAGTTCACGGTGTTGGTCTGACGGCGCATGTACGCGCGCCATGCATCCGAGCCCGACTCACGACCGCCACCGGTTTCTTTCTCGCCACCGAACGCGCCGCCGATCTCCGCGCCACTCGGGCCGATGTTGACGTTGGCGATGCCGCAGTCGCTGCCGACCGCCGACATGAATTTCTCGGCCTCGCGCACATCGGTGGTGAAGATGCACGACGACAGGCCTTGCGGCACGGCGTTGTTCAGGCGCAACGCCTCTTCGAAATCGCTGTAACCGACCACGTAAAGGATCGGAGCGAAAGTTTCGCTGCACACCACGTCACTCTGCTCCGGCATTTCAACGATGGCCGGCGCCACGTAGTAGGCATTCGGAAATTGATCTTCCAGTTGGCGCTTGCCGCCGAACACCCGACCGCCCTCGCTCAACGCCTGCTCCAGCGCGTCCTGCATGTTTTCGAAGCTGTGCTTGTCGATCAGCGGGCCGATCAGATTGCCTTCCAGCGGATGGCCGATACGGACTTTGGAGTACGCGGCTTTGAGGCGGGTGACGATTTCTTCTTTCACCGATTCATGGGCAATCAGGCGACGCAACGTGGTGCAACGCTGGCCGGCGGTGCCGACGGCGCTGAACAGAATGGCGCGCACGGCCATGTCCAGATCGGCGCTCGGGCCGAGGATCATCGCGTTGTTGCCGCCCAGTTCGAGAATGCTGCGGGCGAAGCGTGCGGCGACTTTCGGCGCCACTTCGCGGCCCATGCGGGTGCTGCCCGTGGCGCTGATCAGCGCGACACGCGGGTCATCGACCAGCGCTTCGCCGGCATCGCGACCGCCGATGATCACCTGGCTCAGGTGCGCCGGGGCATCGCTGAAATTCTTCAATACGCGCTCGAACAGCGCCTGACAGGCCAGAGCGGTCAGCGGGGTTTTCTCCGATGGTTTCCACACCACCGGGTTGCCGCAGACCAGCGCCAGCGTGGTGTTCCACGCCCACACCGCGACCGGGAAGTTGAACGCACTGATCACGCCGACCACACCCAGTGGGTGCCAGGTTTCACGCATGTGGTGGCCCGGGCGCTCGGAGGCGATGGTCAAACCGTAAAGCTGGCGGGACAGGCCGACGGCGAAGTCGCAGATGTCGATCATCTCCTGCACTTCACCGAGGCCTTCCTGAGTAATCTTGCCGGCCTCCCAGGAAACCAGTTCGCCAAGATCATTTTTGTATTCACGCAGCACTTCGCCGAACTGACGCACCAGCTCACCGCGACGCGGGGCCGGCACCTTGCGCCATTGTTCGAACGCATGATCTGCGCGACTGATGTGCTGCTCGACTTCGGCCGGGCCTTCCCAGTTCACGGCGCCGATGCGGCTGCCGTCGATGGGCGAATGCACCGGCACTTTGCCGTTCTGGTACAGGGCCGGGTTCACACCTAGACGATCAAGCAATGCGGCAACCATGGGTCACTCCTCGAGCAAAAAACTGAATGTGTGCGGGCGCGTTTTCACGACCGGGCAGACCTTTAGTTGTAGCGTCAGGAAGGCTGTGCAACAAACGACCTTTACGCGAGATATCATTCCGTTTATTCATGCTGCGCAGAAAGACAAGAAAAGGATCGCCCATGCTGAACAAACGCCACTTGCCGTCGATCACCGCGTTGCAGTGCTTCGAGGCCGTGACCCGACACCTGAGTTTCACCCGGGCCGCCGAGGAACTGAACCTGACCCAGAGCGCTGTCAGCAAGCAGGTGGCGCAGCTCGAAGAATTGCTGCAGCACTTGTTGTTCCGCCGGGTGCGCCGCCGTTTGCAGATGACCCCGGCCGGCGATCTGTACCTGGTGGAAGTCAGAAAAATCCTGACCCAGGTCGAGATGTCGACCCATTACCTGCGTTCCTACGGCGGCGAAACCGAAGTCCTGCGCGTCTCCACGCCCTCGACCTTCGGCGCCCGCTGGCTGGTGCCGCGCCTCAAGGGCTGGCGCCTGCGTCATCCATCGATTCATCTGGATCTGTGCAACGAGCAAGAGGCCGATGACCTGCTGCAAGGTCGCAGCGACCTGGCGTTCTATTTCGGCCAGGGTTCACGCCCCGGCACCGAATGCCTGAAGCTGTTCGGCGAAGAGCTGGTGCCGGTCTGCGCGCCGAGCAGCCTGCCGGACACTCCGTTGACTGATCCAACGCAACTCACCGATCTGGTCCTGCTGCAGAATGCTTCGCGCCCGCAAGCGTGGCACGACTGGTTCGACAGCCAGGGCTACCAGACCGAACACAGCTACCACGGCCCGCGTTTCGAAACCTTTTATATGTGCATCCGCGCCGCGCAGGTCGGCTGCGGCGTCGCCCTGTTGCCGAGGTTTCTGGTGGAAGAGGAATTGGCCGACGGCAAACTGGTCATTCCCTGGCAGCATGCAATGCCCAGCACCGATGCCTATTACCTGGCCTACCCGGAACACGCGGCAGAAGTGCCCAAGGTGCGGGATTTCGTGAAGTGGATGCTGGAGCAGATCGACAGTCCTGATGCGGTCTGAGGCGCTGCGCCGGGATAAAAATCGCTGGCAATCCCCACCCCGGATATGCGCCACTAGCGCCATTGATTGATACCGCGCCAACGCGCGGCCCGTCTGGAGACCCCGTTATGAGCGAGAGTGTGTTTGCCGATCGCATCGTGCAGAACCTGCTCGACACCGACTTCTACAAACTGACGATGATGCAGGCGGTGCTGCACAACTACCCCAACGTCGAAGTCGAATGGGAGTTCCGTTGCCGTAACAGTGAAGATCTGCGCCCGTATCTGGCGGAGATCCGCTTCCAGGTCGAGCGTCTGGCCGAGTTGAGCCTGAGCGCCGATCAGTTGAGCTTTCTCGAGCGCATCTCGTTCCTCAAGCCGGATTTCCTGCGCTTCCTCGGTCTGTTCCGCTTCAACCTGCGCTACCTGCACACCGGCATCGAGAACGGCGAGCTGTTCATCCGCCTGCGCGGGCCGTGGCTGCATGTGATCCTGTTTGAAGTGCCGCTGCTGGCGATCGTCAGCGAAGTGCGCAACCGCTATCGCTACCGTGAAACAGTGCTGGAACAGGCCCGCGAACAGCTTTACCGCAAGTTCGACTGGCTGACGGCCAACGCCTCGGCCGATGAATTATCTGAACTGCAAGTAGCCGATTTCGGCACGCGCCGACGGTTTTCCTACCGCGTGCAGGAAGAAGTGGTGAACGTGCTCAAGCACGATTTCCCCGGGCGTTTCGTCGGCACCAGCAACGTGCACCTGTCCCGCGAACTGGACATGAAACCGCTGGGCACCATGGCCCACGAATGGATCATGGCGCACCAGCAACTCGGCCCGCGACTGATCGACAGCCAGATCGCCGCCCTCGATTGCTGGGTTCGCGAGTATCGCGGCTTGCTGGGGATCGCCCTGACCGACTGCATCACCACCGACGCGTTCCTCGGCGACTTCGATCTGTTCTTCGCCAAGCTGTTCGACGGTTTGCGCCATGACTCCGGAGATCCGGTGCAGTGGGGCGAAAAATGCATCGCCCACTATCACAAGCTCGGCATCGACCCGATGAGCAAGACCCTGGTCTTCTCCGACAGCCTGACGCTGCCCAAGTCGCTGGAGATCTTCCGGGCGCTGCGCGGCCGGATCAATGTCAGCTTCGGCATCGGCACCAACCTGACCTGTGACATTCCGGGTGTCGAACCGATGAGCATCGTGCTTAAAATGACCGCCTGCAACGGCCAACCGGTGGCGAAGATCTCCGACGAGCCGGGCAAGACCCACTGCAAAGACCCGAATTTCGTCGCCTATTTGCGACACGTTTTCCAGGTTCCTGCCGTTTCCAGCCTTTCTAGCAAGGAGTGAATTCATGCAAGCCGTACAGCGTGAGATTGCTGAACAGCTCAACGTTCAGCCGCCGTTCGCCGATTACCAGGCCCTCGAAGCGGAAGTCGCCCGACGCATCACCTTCATCCAGGATTGCCTGACCAGTTCCGGGCTCAAGACCCTGGTGCTGGGCATCAGCGGCGGGGTCGATTCGCTGACCGCAGGGCTGCTGGCCCAGCGCGCCATGCGTGAACTGCGCGAGCGCACCGGCGACGAGGCCTACAAGTTCATCGCCGTGCGCCTGCCGTACGACGTGCAGTTCGACGAACACGACGCCCAGGCCTCGGTGGACTTCATCGCCCCGGACGAGCGCCACACCGTCAACATTGGCCCGGCGGTGAAATCCCTGGCCAGCGAAGTCGCAGCCTTCGAAGGCAAGCATGCGGTGTCGGTGGATTTCGTGCTCGGCAACACCAAGGCGCGGATGCGCATGGTCGCCCAGTACACCATCGCCGGCGCGGCTCACGGCCTGGTGATCGGCACCGACCACGCGGCGGAAGCGGTGATGGGTTTCTTCACCAAGTTCGGTGACGGCGCCTGCGACCTGGCCCCGCTCAGCGGTCTGGTGAAAAACCAGGTCCGGGCCATCGCCCGCAGCTTCGGCGCACCGGAATCGCTGGTGGAAAAAGTGCCGACGGCGGATCTGGAAGACCTTTCGCCAGGCAAGCCGGACGAGGCGTCCCACGGCGTGACCTACGCCGAGATCGACGCTTTCCTGCACGGCGAGCCGGTGCGTCAGGAGGCGTTCGACATCATCGTCAACACCTACAAAAAGACCCATCACAAACGGGTCATGCCGTTTGCGCCTTGAATCCAGGGCATAAAAAAAGCGTCCTTCGGGACGCTTTTTTTTGACCTTGTGTTGCTTACTTCAGGGTCACGGTGCCTTTCATCATCGAGATGTGGCCCGGGAACGAGCAGAAGAAGCCGTACTTCTCGTCAGCCTTGAGCTTGGACACGTCGAAGGTCACCGAGTCGGTTTCCTTGGCGCCGATGATCTTGGTGTGAGCGATAACGCGCTCGTCACCGTCCTTCAGGTAGTTCTTGTCGATGCCGGCGGCCAGGCCGTCGGTGGCGATCGGCTGCATGTCGGCTTCTTTGCTGATCACCAGGTTGTGGCCCATGACGTTCTTCGGCAGGCTGCCGGAGTGGGTCAGCTCGACGGTGAAGGTCTTGCAGCTCTTGTCGATCTCGATGGCCTTGGTGTTGAAGGACATCTGGTCGGTGGAATCAACGGTGGTTTTGCACTCGGCAGCCATCAATTGGCTGCTGGCCAGCGCCAGCAGGGATACCGCAACAACTTTGGAAAACATGGTGAATCTCCAAGGCAGGGTTAACAAAAACACGAATGGTTGGAAGACTGCCTGAAATCTTCGCAAGTTCCTATGACTTGAGTCAAAAATTGTATACAACTTTCAGGCTATGACACTCATCGAAACAATCTAACAGCCAGACGATTGGCCGGGCCGTATCTTCAGGGCTCAACACTCACCTGGAGTATCCGTCATGTCCTTCAACAGCCTGTTGTGCAGTCTGCTCGCCGCCTACGCCTGTGGTGCCAGCGGCACCTATGAAACCCCGAAACGCGAAGTCTAGCCCTTGGATCAAGGCGTGCCAGCCATTACCCTGTGACCGATTGACCCAGGAGGAAGGCATGTCTCTCACATCCGTTTGTGTATTTTGCGGTGCCAACGCTGGCACCACCCCGGCGTACACCGAAGCCGCGATCGCCCTCGGCACGGCTATCGCCGAGCGTAAGCTGACGCTGGTCTACGGCGGTGGCGCCGTCGGCCTGATGGGGATTGTCGCCGACGCCGCGCTGGCGGCCGGTGGCGAAGTGATCGGCATCATCCCGCAGAGCCTGATGGACAAGGAAATCGGTCACAAGAGCCTGACGCGTCTGGAAGTGGTCGACGGCATGCACGCGCGCAAGGCGCGGATGGCTGAACTCAGCGATGCGTTCATCGCCCTGCCCGGTGGCCTTGGCACCCTGGAGGAGCTGTTCGAAGTCTGGACCTGGGGCCAGCTCGGCTACCACGGCAAGCCGCTGGGCCTGCTGGAAGTGAACGGTTTCTACAGCAAACTCACTGCATTTCTCGATCACATCGTCGGCGAAGGCTTCGTTCGTGCGCCGCACCGTGACATGCTGCAAGTGAGTGAATCGCCGCAAACGCTGCTCGAAGCCCTCGACAACTGGAAGCCCACCGTCACCCCAAAATGGGTCGACCAGAAACCCGGTTAACCGCCGGGCACCGATACAGGGCAGAATACGCGCCGCTCAACCTCACCTTCGACCCCAGAGGATCGCCCATGGCCAAACCCAATTACTCCTTCGCCAAACGTCAACGTGATCTGGCCAAGGAACAGAAGAAAGAGGAAAAGCTTCAGCGCAAGAAACAGATGGCTGAAGAAGCGGCACTGAACCCTGATGGTGAAGTGGCGACCGATGATGATGTTGAGGCACCGAAAGACCAGGCACCCGACGCCTGAGCAACACTGCAGGACCACTGAACACAATCCCTGTGGGAGCGGGCTTGCTCGCGAAAGCGTCGTGACATTCACTATGGATGTGACTGACAAATTGCTTTCGCGAGCAAGCCCGCTCCCACATTTGATCTTCACTCCTCCAAGGGCAACACGGTGACGCGGACTTCCGGGTCGTGATTGCCACCACCCAGAATCACCCCGCGCAACGGCGAGACATCGGAAAAATCCCGGCCCCAGGCCAGGGTGATGTGCTCCAGTGCCGGCTGCACGTTGTTTGTCGGATCAAAATCCACCCAGCCCAGCACCGGGCAAAACACCGAAACCCAGGCATGGGAAGCGTCGGCGCCGATCAACCGTGGCTGCCCCGGTGGCGGTTGAGTCAGCAAGTAGCCGCTGACGTAACGCGCCGCCAACCCGCGTGATCGCACGCAGGCGAGCATCAGGTGCGCGAAGTCCTGACAGACCCCGCGTCGGCGCTCGAGCACTTCCACCAGCGGCGTCGCGACCTGTGTCGCTTCGGCATCGAAGGTGAATTCGCTGAAGATCTTCTGCATCAGGGCCTGCACACCCAACATCAACGGTCTGCCGGCCGGGAAACAACTTTCCGAGAACTCGACGAAACTGCGTTTCAGATGCACGTAAGGCGACTGGAATCGATAGCGACAGGCCTCCAGCAACGAGGCGGACAGCGGCTGGCTGCTGTAGGTCAGCGCGTTACGGGTCAGTTCCCAGGCCGGTGACTGATGGAAATCCACCACGGGCCGCGCCAGCACTTCGACCGTCAGCCGTGCGTTGACCTGCAACTCATCGTGAGGCCGTTCGAAAGCCAGGCGAGTCAGCGGATTGCCGAAGACATCCTGCTCGTCACGGCGGGTGGTCGGCTCCGGACTGATCAGCAGTTGCTGTTCGGTGCAGCGCTGCCACTCGCATTCGCGCGGCCACAGATGCGCCAGTTGCTGGGCCAGGGACACCGGACTGTTGTAGCGATAGCAGGTGTCGTGAAGGATCTGGTAATGGGCGCTCATCAGACGGACACCGTGCGCTGGCTGACATCATCGACATGGGCGAAATGGCGCAGGGCCAGACGATCCGACACCTGACTGCTGGCGTCGGCGATTTCCTGCAGCAAGTCCGCCAGACCGTCGAGGGCCGCGCGCACGCTGGATTCACCGAACAGCGGATTCTCCAGACAGCTTAGGTCGAAACGCGCCAGACGCTCGACCAGCGGCGGCAACCCCACCTCCCTCGGCACACCGAAATCATCATTCAGCCGCTTGAGGGTGCGGGTCACCAGTTTCAACTGGAACAGCACCGCATGAGGGTTCTGCTCGTCCAGCAGCAACAGGTCGAGTACCGGAATCAACTGCGCCACCGCCAGATAACGCGAGCGATAGGTGATGCTGCTGTTACCCAGCTCCAGCAACCATTCAAGCCCCGCTTGATCGAACGCCCCGGCGCCACGCAGGAAACCCGCGAGGCTGCTGCTGAGAAATTGCAGGCGCTCGATCCGCCGGCCGATCATCAGGAAGCGCCAGCCTTCGTCGCGGGTCATGTCGTCGAGGGCAAACCCGGACAACGCCGCCAGCGACATCACCAACCGGTTGAGAAAATCCAGCAGCTCGCCGAAATCCGGCTCGTCGGTGTCCAGCTCCGAAGCCTCTCGCTGCAACTCCACCAGCGCCTGCCAGTTTTCCCGGGACAGCTTGCCGCGCACTTGCGATGCCGCCCACTGCAAGCGTTGCAGGTTGGAACGCAGGCTGAACGACCAGTCCTCGCCGAGCAGTGCCGCGAGCAAACGCTCCGGCAGCTCACCCTCATCCGGCAGCAGCATCAGCCGCTCGCCCAGATCCACGGCGGCCTGCAAGGCTTGCGGGTCATCGCCGTCGACGTAACGCGCGAGCATGATGCGCAACAGCCGCGCGCTGTCGTCGCAACGCTCGCAGTAACGTCCGAACCAGAACAGGTTTTCCACCACCCGCGACGGCAGATACGGATCACGGCGCACCAGATCGGGCACGCCGATGTTGCGCTGGGCTTTCCACTGCTCACCGCTCGGCGGTCGATCCCCCAGCACCCAGGTGTCTTTGCTCGCGCCACCGCGCTGCATCGACACCACTTCGGCATCGGCTTCCGCGGCGACCCGGGTCAGGCCACCGGGCAGCACCCGATAACCATCGTGACTGGCCACTGCGTACATGCGCATGCCGATTGCCCGGGGTTGCAGTTGCCCGTCCTCGGGCTGCCAGATCGGCGCCTGGGACAACTGGGCGAGTTCTTGCGCGACATAGGCATAAGGGCGGGCCTGCATGCGCGCGGCGAGACTTTCACGCTGTTTTTCGCTCAGATCCCGACCAAACACCGGCGCAAAACTTTGCGACGGGAACGCCGGTTTGATCAACAGCTCAGGCAGTTTCTCCAGGGCCTGGGCCAACACCGGCGCTTCGCCGCACCACCACGTGGCGATGGACGGCAGGATCAGCTCTTCGCCGAACAGGTACTGATTGATCTTCGGCAGGAAGCCCAGCAGCCCCGGTGACTCCAGCACGCCGCTGCCCAGGGCGTTGGCCACCAGCACCCGTCCCTGACGTACCACCTCCAGCAATCCCGGAACGCCGAGCGCCGAATCCGTGCGCAGCTCCAGCGGATCACAGAAGTCATCGTCGAGCCGACGCATGATCGCGTGCACCCGGCGCAGGCCGCTGAGGGTTTTCAGGTAGACCGTGGCATCACGCACTGTCAGGTCGCCGCCCTCCACCAGCGGATAACCGAGCTGGCGGGCGAGATAGAGATGCTCGAAATAGCTTTCGTTGAAACGACCTGGGGTCAGCAACACCACCAGGGGCGCGTCATCGTCGCAGGGGGCCTGACGGGCCAGGGTTTCCTGCAAGGTGCGGAAGAAGCCGGCCAGGTGCTGCACTTTCAGATCCCGATACAACTCGGGGAAGGCGCGGGACACGATAGTGCGGTTTTCCAGCGCATAACCGGCGCCCGATGGCGCCTGGGTACGATCCGCCGTCACCCACCAGCGCCCGTCCGGCGTGCGCGCAAGATCCACGGCATACAGATGCAGAAAGGCCCCGTCCGGTGGTGCAATGCCCTGACAGGGCCAGAGAAAATTGTTGTGGCCGAACACCAGCTCCGCCGGCAACAAGCCTTCGCGGATCAACTGCTGCGGGCCGTACAGATCCGCCAGCACCGCATTGAGCAGCCGCGCACGCTGGGCAATCCCGGCCGACAGCTGTTGCCACTCATCGGCGGCGATTACGTGGGGCAACAGATCCAGCTCCCATGGACGGTCCGCGCCCTTGGGGTCGGCATAGACGTTGTAGGTGACGCCGTTTTCCTGGATCTGCCGGGTCAGCAACGCCTGACGCTGCACCAGTTGCGCCGGGGTGCTGCGCTGCAATTGGTCGACCAGTCGCCGCCAGTGCGGGCGCACCGCCCCGCTGTCGTCGAGCAGTTCGTGATAGGTGCCCGCTGTCAGCGGGTAGCGGTCAAGCAGGTCAGGCATGGAAAGCTCGGCAGCCGGCAAGGAGCGGTCAGACTAACGCAGGCACATGACGCCCGGATATACGAAAAATCCGGGCGTCGTGCCTGATTCAGAAACGTCGTAAATCGAGTGTCATCGGTAGTTCGTCGTTCGCTTCGACATTGGGTATCGGAAGTTTCCCCGGCGTATGTCCGATGCGGAAGAAACGCGCCATGCGTCGACTCTCCGCTTCGTTGGCGTTGACCGGCAGCGTCTCGTAATTGCGCCCGCCCGGGTGCGCGACGTGGTACTGGCAACCGCCCAGCGAGCGCTGCATCCAGGTATCAAGCAAGTCGAACACCAGCGGTGCATGCACCGGGATCGTCGGTTGCAGGCAGTTGGCCGGTTGCCACGCGCGGAAACGCACGCCGGCGACAAACTCGCCCACCCGCCCGCTCGGTTGCAACGGCACCGGGATGCCATTGCAGGTCAGCAGATAACGCTGCGGCGGCAGCCCCGTAAGCTTGACCTGCAATCGCTCCAGCGATGAGTCGACGTAGCGCACCGTACCGCCCGCCGCGCCCTCCTCGCCCAGCACATGCCAGGGTTCAAGGGCCTGACGCAATTCCAGCTCGATACCGTTGACGGCGTAGTCGCCGACCTTGGGGAAACGAAACTCAAGATGCGCCGCGAACCATTCGGCGCGCAGTGGATAACCGGCGTTGTTGAGTTCGACGATGACGTCGGCAAAGTCCTGCTCGATAAAATGCGGCAGCAGGAAGCAGTCGTGCAGTTCCGTGCCCCAGCGCACCAGTTTCGGCGGCGCATAAGGCTCGCGCCAGAACCGCGCCACCAGCGCCCGCAACAACAGCTGCTGAGCCAAACTCATGCGCGCATGGGGCGGCATCTCGAACGCACGCAACTCCAGCAGACCGAGGCGCCCGGTGGCGCCATCCGGTGAATACAGCTTGTCGATGCAGAACTCCGCGCGATGGGTGTTGCCGGTGACGTCGATCAACAGATTGCGCAACAGGCGATCGACCAGCCACGGCGGGCATTCCTCTCCCGGCGCCGGCATCTGCGCGAAAGCGATTTCCAGCTCATACAGCGCATCGTTGCGCGCTTCATCGACTCGCGGTGCCTGAGAGGTCGGGCCAATGAACAGGCCGGAAAACAGGTAGGACAGCGAAGGATGGTTGTGCCAGTAGCTGATCAGGCTGCGCAGCAGATCCGGACGGCGCAGAAACGGTGAATCGCCCGGTGTCGCGCCACCGAGCACGAAATGGTTACCGCCGCCGGTGCCGGTGTGTCGTCCATCGACCATGAATTTCTCGGTGGACAGTCGGGTCTGGCGCGCTTCTTCGTACAGAAATTCGGTGCGCTCGACCAACTCGTCCCAGGTCGCCGACGGCTGCACGTTGACCTCGATCACGCCGGGATCCGGGGTGATGCGGAAATTGCTCAGGCGCGGATCGCTCGGCGGCTCGTAGCCTTCCAGCAACACCGGACAGTGCAGCTCCTCGGCGGTGGCTTCGATGGCGGCCACCAGCTCCAGATAATCCTCGACCCGCTCCAGCGGCGGCATGAACAGGTACAACCGGCCTTCCCTGGCCTCGGCGCAGAACGCGGTGCGGGTCAGCCAGTCGGCGGACTCGTCGATCTTCGGCACACGCTCGTCCGCCGGAGCGGGCTCGCCGTGTTCGTTGAGCTGCGATGTTTCGGGCAGTTCGGGGAAGTCCTGATTCGGATCGTTCGGATGAATGAACGGATACTCTGCCGCCTTCACCCAGGGCTGCGAACCCAGTGGCAGGCGATAGCCGAGCGGTGAATCCCCCGGCACCAACCGGCAATGCTCGTCACGCAGATACCAGCGCCCGCTCTGCCATTGATCGCCCTTGGCGGTGCGCGCCAGCGGCAGCACCTGGCCGATGACCTTGTCCAGCCCCTGACTGAACACCTTGCGCAGTCGCGCACGTTCCAGCGGTTCCTCCAGGCGCGAGTCTTCGGCGCTGACGTTGCTCGGCAAGGCGCCTTCGCGCCAGAGGTAGTAGAAATTGTCTTCGTAGGCCGGGAATACGAAGCGTGTCGGCAGTTTCAGGCGTTCGGCGACACTCGCCAGAAAGCGCCCGGCCAGTTCACCCGTGGCGCCGTAATCCTGCTGCTCATCGGCAATCAATGCGTTGTTGTGCCAGATCGGCACGCCGTCGCGGCGCCAGTAGCAATTCAGCGACCAGCGCGGCAGCTGCTCCCCCGGATACCACTTGCCCTGGCCGAAATGCACCAACCCTTTGGGCGCGTAATGCTTGCGCATGCGCTGGAACAGTTCGGCGGATAGCCGACGCTTGTCCGGGCCCAGCGCAGCGGTATTCCATTCGGCACCGTCGGGGTCGTCGATGGACACAAAGGTCGGTTCGCCGCCCATGGTCAGGCGCACGTCGCCTTCCAGCAGGTCGGCATCGATCTGCCGGCCCAGCGCCTGGATCGCCAGCCATTGCTCATCGGTGTAGGGCTTGGTGACCCGGGGTGCTTCCCAGATCCGCTCCACGGACATTTCGTGGCTGAACTCGCATTCGCAAGGCTCCACCAGACCGCTGATCGGCGCCGCCGAGGACGGATCGGGACTGCAGGCCAGCGGGATATGCCCTTCACCGGCGAACAACCCCGACGTTGCATCAAGGCCGATCCAGCCGGCGCCGGGCAAATACACCTCGCACCAGGCGTGCAGGTCGGTGAAGTCCACTTCGGTGCCGGAAGGGCCGTCGAGGCTTTTCACGTCGGCAGTCAGTTGAATCAGGTAACCGGAGACGAAACGCGCCGCCAGCCCGAGATTGCGCAGCAGTTGCACCAGCAGCCACGCCGAATCGCGGCAGGAGCCGGAGGCATGCTCAAGGGTGTGTTCCGGGGTCTGTACGCCCGGCTCCATGCGGATCAGGTAATTGATGTCTTCGCTCAGACGCTGGTTGAGCGCCACCAGGAAGTCCACGGCCGGCAGCGGCGTACGGTCGATGGCGTCCAGATAGGCCTTGAATTTCGGCGTCAGCGGCAGGGTTTCGAGGTACGGCGCCAACTCCTTGCGTTCATCGGCGGCGTAGGCGAAGGGGACTTTCTCGGCGTAGGGCTCGAGGAAAAAGTCGAACGGGTTGAACACCGCCATCTCGGCCAGCAGATCGACCTCGATTCGCAACTCGGCGGTTTTCTCGGGGAACACCAGCCGTGCAAGGTAGTTGCCTTGAGGATCCTGCTGCCAGTTGATGAAGTGCTGCTCGGGCGAGACTTTCAGTGAATAAGACAGAATCCGCGTGCGGCTGTGAGCAGCCGGGCGCAGCCGCACGATCTGCGGGCCGAGTTCGACAGCGCGGTCGTAGCGGTAATGCGTGACGTGATGCAATGCGACATGAATCGACACGGCGTGCCTCCTGCGAGCCCAAGCGTATTCGAAAGCGCGCAAGACTTATGCCATGCAGAGGCTTGGGCGCTTTCCCGGAATGCTTAGGGCAGTACAGCACCAAAATCGGGCGATGCGGTGAAATGGTTTGGCACAGTTGCACGCAAATGTTGCGAAGAGCCCCTTCCCCTGACCCTCTCCCGTGATCGTTCCCACGCTCCTGCGTGGGAATGCAGCCCGTGACGCTCTGCGTCACTGGACGCGGAGCGTCCCTAGAGGCATTCCCACGCAGAGCGTGGGAACGATCAGCAAAACGCCAACCCGAAGGTTGGCGTTCTGTTCAGCTCAAGTGCGTTTTAGCGCGGTACGACCGGCTTGCGTGCCGGTTTCGGCCCTTTGCCTTTCGCGGCTTCCTTGCGCTCCTTGGCGGCCTGCTGGTTGCGGGCGAATGCCGCGGCCTTGGCCTGTTCACGCTTGTCCCAAGGATTGCCGCCGTCGCTGGCGCGTGGAGGCAGACCGGTGTGCTGGGTGAGGATCTTGGTGGTCTTCTCTTTCGCGACCTTGTGGCTGCCAGCCGGTGTCGAGTTCTTGCGACGGGCACTCTGGTAGCTGTCGGTGGCCGGCTGGTGCAGCGGGATCAACTGGTTCTTGCCCGGCCCGATCAGGTCGGCGCGGCCCATGCGGGTCAGCGCTTCACGCAGCATCGGCCAGCCTTTCGGGTCGTGATAACGCAAGAACGCCTTGTGCAGACGACGCTGCTCCTCGCTCTTGACGATGGTCACGCCGTCGCTCTTGTAGGTGACCTTGCGCAGCGGGTTCTTGCCGGAGTGGTACATCGCGGTGGCGGTGGCCATCGGCGACGGATAGAACGCCTGCACCTGGTCGGCACGGAAGCCGTTGCCCTTGAGCCACAGGGCCAGGTTCATCATGTCTTCATCGGTGGTGCCCGGGTGCGCGGCGATGAAGTACGGAATCAGGTACTGCTCTTTCCCGGCTTCCTTGGTGTACTTCTCGAACATGCGCTTGAAGCGATCGTAGGTGCCGATCCCCGGCTTCATCATCTGGTTGAGCGGACCTTCCTCGGTGTGTTCCGGGGCGATCTTCAGGTAACCACCGACGTGATGGGTCACCAGTTCCTTGACGTACTCCGGCGACTCGACCGCGAGGTCGTAACGCAGGCCGGAGGCGATCAAAATCTTCTTCACACCCGGCAAGGCACGGGCGCTGCGATACAGCTGAATCAGCGACGAGTGGTCGGTGTTCAGGTTCGGGCAGATGCCCGGGAACACGCACGATGGCTTGCGGCACGCGGATTCGATTTCCGGGCTCTTGCAGGCGATGCGGTACATGTTCGCGGTCGGGCCGCCGAGGTCGGAAATGACGCCGGTGAAACCCGGCACCTTGTCGCGGATCTCTTCGATTTCGCGAATGATCGACTCTTCGGAACGGTTCTGGATGATCCGGCCTTCGTGCTCGGTGATCGAGCAGAAGGTGCAGCCACCGAAGCAGCCACGCATGATGTTCACCGAGAAACGGATCATGTCGTAGGCCGGGATCTTTTCCTTGCCGTACGCAGGGTGCGGAACACGTGCGTAAGGCATGCCGAACACGTAGTCCATTTCTTCAGTGGTCATCGGAATCGGCGGCGGGTTGAACCAGACGTCGATCTCGCCATGCTTCTGCACCAGCGCACGGGCGTTGCCCGGGTTGGTTTCCAGGTGCAGCACGCGGTTGGCGTGGGCGTACAGAACCGGGTCGTTACGCACCTTTTCCATCGACGGCAGGCGAATCACGGTCTTGTCGCGGGTCATTTTCGGGCTGGCCAGGATCTGCACGACCTTGGCTTCTTCCGGATCGTCAATCGGGCCCTTCTCCTGCTCGATCGCGCAAGCCTGAGTGTCCTGGGTGTTGACGTACGGGTTGATGATCTTGTCGATCTTGCCCGGACGGTCGATGCGCGTGGAGTCGACTTCGTACCAGCCCGCCGGCGTGTCGCGACGGATGAACGCGGTGCCGCGCACATCGGTGATGTCTTCGATCTTGTGACCGTAGGACAGACGCTGGGCGACTTCGACAATCGCCCGCTCGGCGTTGCCGTACAGCAGGATGTCGGCGCTGGCGTCGATCAGGATCGAGTTGCGCACGCGATCCTGCCAGTAGTCGTAGTGGGCGATGCGGCGCAGGGAGGCTTCGATGCCGCCGAGCACGATCGGCACGTGCTTGTAGGCTTCCTTGCAGCGCTGGCTGTAAACCAGGCTCGCGCGGTCCGGACGTTTGCCGGCCATGCCACCCGGGGTGTAGGCGTCGTCGGAACGGATTTTCTTGTCCGCGGTGTAGCGGTTGATCATCGAGTCCATGTTGCCGGCCGCGACGCCGAAGAACAGGTTCGGCTCGCCAAGCTTCATGAAGTCGTCTTTGGACTGCCAGTTCGGCTGCGCGATGATCCCGACGCGGAAGCCTTGCGACTCAAGCAGCCGGCCGATGATCGCCATGCCGAACGACGGGTGATCGACGTAGGCATCTCCCGTAACAATGATGATGTCGCAGGAATCCCAGCCAAGCTGATCCATCTCCTCCCTGCTCATCGGCAGGAATGGCGCCGGCCCGAAACATTCGGCCCAGTATTTTGGATAGTCAAATAACGGCTTGGCTGCTTGCATGTCGATGACCGGTGTTGAGGTGCAAAATCGCGGGCGCGGAATATAGCACAAAAAATGACCAATTCCGACGGCTGTGGTCGGAAATATCAGGGGCTTTCAGACGACGACAGACTTACTCGTCGTCGTCGAAGTTATAGCTGCCCGGCGCGAGGTTTTCGAAGCGGGTGTACTTGCCGATGAAGGCCAGGCGGATGAAGCCGATCGGGCCGTTCCGCTGCTTGCCGATGATGATCTCGGCGATGCCCTTGTGTTCGGTTTCCGGGTGATACACCTCGTCCCGGTACACGAACATGATCACGTCGGCGTCCTGCTCGATCGCTCCGGATTCCCGCAAGTCGGAGTTCACCGGACGCTTGTTGGGACGTTGTTCCAGGGAGCGGTTGAGCTGCGACAGGGCGACTACCGGGCAGTTGAATTCCTTGGCCAGGGCTTTCAGGGATCGGGAGATCTCGGAAATCTCGTTGGTCCGGTTGTCACCGCTGGAACCCGGGATCTGCATCAGCTGCAGGTAGTCGATCATGATCAGGCCGATGTCGCCGTGCTCGCGCACCAGACGCCGGGTCCGGGCGCGCATTTCCGACGGGCTGATGCCGGCGGTGTCATCAATGAACAGCTTGCGGTCGTTGAGCAAGTTGACCGCCGAGGTCAGGCGCGGCCAGTCGTCGTCTTCCAGCTGGCCGGAACGCACCTTGGTCTGGTCGATACGACCGAGGGACGACAGCATACGCATGATCAGCGATTCACCTGGCATCTCGAGGGAGTACACCAGCACCACCTTGTCGCTGCGCAACACGGCGTTTTCCACCAGGTTCATCGCAAAGGTGGTCTTACCCATCGACGGACGGCCGGCGACGATGATCAGGTCGGCCGGTTGCAGGCCGCTGGTCTTCTCGTCGAGGTCGGTGTAGCCGGTGGACAGGCCGGTGATCGAGTCGGCGGTGTTGAACAGGGTGTCGATGCGGTCGATGGCCTTGGTCAACAGGTCATTCACGCCCACCGGGCCGCCGGTTTTTGGCCGGGCCTCGGCAATCGCGAAGATCTGCCGCTCGGCTTCGTCGAGGATTTCCTCGGCGGTGCGACCTTCGGGGTTGAAGGCGCTGTCGGCAATTTCAGTGCTGATACCGATCAACTGACGCAACGTCGCACGCTGGCGGACGATCTGCGCATAGGCTTTGATGTTGGCGACAGACGGCGTGTTCTTCGCCAGCTCGCCAAGGTAACCGAGGCCGCCGACCTGCGAGGTCTGACCTTCCTTGTCCAGTTGCTCGGCAAGGGTCACGACGTCGATCGGCATGTTCTGATCGGCCAGTTTGGCGATCGCACGGAAAATCAGACGGTGGTCATGTCGGTAGAAATCGCCGTCGGAGACTTGATCGAGCACGCGTTCCCAGGCGTTGTTGTCCAGCATCAGACCACCGAGCACGGCCTGTTCGGCCTCGATGGAATGCGGCGGCACCTTCAGCGCGGCGGTTTGCAGATCGTATTGCTCGGGAGCGGAGATTTCGTTCATGGCCACTTTTTAATCAGGAAAAGCAGGGAGTGCAGAAAGACAAAGGGCACGACCTGTAAACAGGATCGTGCCCGATGTTAACCGTCTGACGGACAAGCCGCCAGTCGATCAGGGTGTTGCTTAAGCTGCTACCACGACAACGCGTACGGTGGCTTCAACTTCGGCGTGCAGGTGCACAGCCACGTCGAATTCACCCACGTTGCGGATGGTGCCGTTCGGCAGACGAACTTCGCTTTTCGCAACGTCAACGCCGGAGGCGGTCAGTGCGTCAGCGATGTCGTGAGTACCGATCGAACCGAACAGCTTGCCTTCGTCGCCAGCGGTGGCAGTGATGGTCACTTCCAGCTCGGCCAGTTGGGCAGCACGGCTTTCAGCCGATGCTTTACGGTCTGCGGCGGCTTTTTCCAGCTCAGCGCGACGCTCTTCGAACGCAGCCAGGTTGGCAGCGGTCGCAGCGGTGGCTTTGCCGAAAGGCAGCAGGTAGTTACGGCCGTAACCGGCCTTAACGTTTACTTTGTCGCCCAGGTTGCCCAGGTTGGCGATTTTTTCCAGAAGGATCAGTTGCATGTGGAAATCCTCTTAACTTTTAACCTTCACCGTTCGCGTTATCGGTGTCTTTCGACACCCGACCGCGAAAATCAATCAGGCTGTCGACAATGGCCAGAACCACGAGCAACGGATAGATCAGCTGCATGAACAGCAACAGCGTCACGTACAACCCCACCAGCCAGAAACCGGCCAGTCGCCTTTGCGCCACCAGCCCGTGAATCAGGGCCAGCCCGGCGAACACCAGCGGTACACTGCACAACGGCGTCAACATGGCCATCTGTGCACCGAGATTCGGGCCCAGAAGCATCAACGCCAGCAGTAACATCGCCGGCCCCAGCGGGATCCGGATGGCGCGAAACTCGCGACCAAAACCACCCGGGTTGTACAACAACGCCTGCCAGTAACGCCCGACAATCAGGCTCAGCACGCTGACGATCTGCAACAAAGCCGCAATCAGGCCGGTCAGGACCGGTGCGATCAGCGACGCGAAATGCGCCTGCTCGTCTACCGACAATTGTTGGTAGGCATCACCGAGAAGCGCGGGCATGACCTTTACCAAGGCCTGCGCCAGCATCTCGATCTGGGGCGCAAACGCCGCCCCGAGCACCACTGAAAACACCAGCCCCATGGCTACGCTGACCAGCAGCGTACGGACCCAGGACTCGCTTGCGCGCAACACCAGCGCAAGCCCCGAAGAACCCAGCAGCACGAGAAGTGCCCGTGGGTCATCGGCATACAACCACCAGATCAATGCCGGCAGCAGTCCCAGCGACACGACGCCCAGGGCGTCGGTCAATCCGCGCCGCAGAAGCACCAGGCTCCCGGCGGCGGCACCCAACCAATACAACAACGGCAATGTTGCAAACCCGGCCACTACGAGAGTGGCCTGCATACGGCCGCGCATGATGAACTCAGCTAAGGCACGCATGCATTCAATCCTTTGCTACTTGTCGACTGCCCGGTCTCAGCGGCCGTGGCTGTCGGTGTAGGCCAGCAGGGCCAGGAAGCGGGCGCGCTTGATAGCGGTGGCCAGCTGACGCTGATAACGAGCTTTGGTACCGGTGATGCGGCTTGGAACGATTTTGCCGGTCTCGGATACGTAGGCTTTCAGAGTGTTGAGATCTTTGTAATCGATCTCCTTCACGTCTTCAGCGGTGAAGCGGCAGAATTTACGACGACGGAAGAAACGTGCCATTTGATAGGCTCCTTAAAAGGTCCGTGGATTACTCGTCAGCGTTATCGCTGTTGTCGCTGTCGCTATCGCTGTCATCGCCATCGGCGCTGCCATCGTGCTCAGGACGTTCGCGACGCTCACGGCGCTCACTGCGGTTTTCTTCAGCCTTGAGCATCTCGGACTGGCCGGTAACGGCTTCGTCGCGACGGATGACCAGGTTACGGATCACTGCATCGTTGTAGCGGAAGTTGTCTTCCAGCTCGGCCAGGGCCTTGCCGGTGCACTCAACGTTCAGCATCACGTAGTGAGCCTTGTGAACATTGTTGATTGCGTAGGCCAGTTGACGACGGCCCCAGTCTTCCAGACGGTGGATTTTGCCGCCGTCTTCTTCGATCAGCTTGGTGTAACGCTCAACCATGCCGCCGACTTGCTCGCTCTGGTCAGGGTGGACCAGAAAGATGATTTCGTAATGACGCATGAATGCTCCTTACGGGTTGTAGCCTGCCGCTCAAAAACGGTCAGACAAGGAGTGAATGACACTTATGGACTTGCTGGCGCGGGGCACATGCATGCCTGCCGCCACAGCAAGGGGCGCAATTGTAGAGAAGGGACTGAAGAGGTGCAAGGCAATTGGTGATTATTTGAACAGTCACCAAAATTTTGCCCCGCCATAAAACGCTGTGGGAGCGAGCTTGCTCGCGAAGGGGATACATCAGGCAACATTTTTGTCGACTGACACTCCGCTTTCGCGAGCAAGCCCGCTTGTATGTTTAGACTTGAAGGGGTGGGCGGGACTAAAAGCTCGATTCCGACTCTAGCCAGTACGGACCGTGGGAGACTTCTCGTCCCGCCCTTTCTACCTAAAGCGCCGATAAGGAATTCATCGGTAAAACCGACGATAGAGGCAAGCCAGCGCTACGGTAGACCCCGACAAGCTCTTAAACCCTAGCTCCGAGGATTCGTCATGACAATCCTTACCTCGCCAACGGTGATTGGTGTCGATGTGGCCAAGGCCGAAATCGTTGTTTATCGCGAAGATCTGGAAATTACCCAGGTCATCAACAATGACCGCACGTCTGTAGGTCGTTGGCTGAAGACCTTGCCCGCACAAAGCTCGATCGCCCTGGAAGCCACTAATCTCTACCACCTGGACACGGCCGAACTGGCCCATGGTATGGGGCATCGGGTTTACGTCGTGGACCCTTACCGGGTGAGCCATTACCGCGAAAGCATCGGTCAGCGTGCAAAAACCGACCCTTGTGATGCACGTCTTCTGGCGCGTTATCTAACCAGTGAACAGCACCGGCTGCGGGTCTGGAGCCCACCACCACGGCACTACACGGTGTTGAAAAGTCTGCTTAACAAGCGTGCGCAGCTGATGAAGGCCCGAGTCAGTATCATGCTGAGCTGGTCAAACGAACCTCTCCTTGAAGATCTTTTGGCCCATGGGTTGGAGCATTTCAAACAGCTTGATCAGGCCATTCAGGAATTACTTCGCAAAGTCAGCCAAGAGGCCGGCATTAGCGAAAACATCAGACGCTGCAAAGCGATTGAAGGGATTGGTGAACTCACGGCAACGGGCTTGGCAACTACGTATATGCGAGGTGAGTTCCCCAGCGCCGATGCGTTCATCGCCTTTCTGGGAATGGATTTGAAGGCAAAGGACTCAGGCAAGAAACACAGTCCTCGCCACTTGAGCAAAAAAGGTGACGGGGAATTACGGCGTCTTGCACACAATGCAGCTATGGCAGCTTGTCGATCCCCTGTTTGGAAACCGTTCTATGAATCCTATCTGGCAAGAGGTCTGGCCAGAACCCAGGCCTTGGTCATCCTCGCCCGCAAGCTTTGCCGGGTGGCATTCGCCCTCATGAAAAATCAGAGCGAATACCAACCCAATTTAAGGTTGCAGGGTTCCCCTGCAACATAGAATCTCCCACATTTGAATCGGCGTAAGGCTTAAGCCTTTTTGACAGTCGCCTTGGCCTTGGCGCCGCGCTGGCGCTGGGCTTCGAACAGGCACACGCCGGTCGCAACAGAAACGTTGAGACTGCTGACGCTACCGGCCATCGGCAGGTGCACCAGGTAATCGCAATGCTCACGGGTCAGGCGACGCATGCCTTTGCCTTCGGCGCCCATGATCAGGATGGTCGGGCCGGTCAGATCCTGGTCATAGATGCTGACCTCGGCCTCACCCGCCGTGCCGACGATCCACAGACCACGCTGCTGGAGCTTTTCCAGGGTGCGCGCAAGGTTGGTGACGGCCACCAGCGGAATCACTTCCGCCGCGCCGCAAGCCACTTTACGCACCACAGGTGTCAGGGTGGCCGACTTGTCTTTTGGCACAATGACCGCCAGCGCACCGGCAGCATCCGCCGAACGCAGGCAGGCGCCCAGGTTGTGCGGGTCGGTCACGCCGTCGAGCACCAGCAACAGCGGCGCGCCTTCGGTGCGATCGAGCAGCTCGTCGAGCATCGCCTCACCCCAGACCTGGCTCGGACTGACGTCCGCCACCACGCCCTGGTGCACGCCTTCGACCCAGGCGTCCATTTCGCGGCGCTCGGCCTGACCGATCTGGACCCGGTTTTCGTTGGCCAGTTCGATCAGCGTCTGCACGCGCGGATCGTTGCGGCTTTCAGCCAGCCAGATCTGCTTGACGCGTTTAGGGTGGTGACGCAGCAACGCTTCTACCGCGTGAACGCCGTAGATTTTTTCCAACTGACTCATGACTTCGCCTTCGGTTTACGCGCCCCGCCACTTTTGGCTGGAGCGGAACCCGCTTTCGGCGGGCCTTTACGGTGTTTGCTCGGTTTGGCTGGCTTGCCGCCGGAGGCCTTTTCAGGCGCCGACCGTCCGGTCTTTCCCCCGGACGCCGCTTTACCACCGTTTTTGGCGTCGGCCAGCAAGGCCTTCTTCATTTCACGGCTTTTGCGCAGTTCGGCGTTTTTCGCCACGGCATCGCTTGGGCGATAAGCCTCGGCGACCTTTTCCTTGGCAGGACGACGGCTGGCGGTTTTTGCCGGAGCCTTTTCTTCCACAACCTTCGCTGCTGGAGCGGTTGTCTCGGCGCCACGCTTCTTGCGGCCGATCGGCGCGCTGATGGTTTTTTCAGCCATCTCGAAGTCGATCTTGCGCTCGTCGAGATCGACGCGCATGACGCGCACTTCAACGGTGTCACCAAGACGGAAGCTGCGACCGGTGCGCTCGCCCGCCAGGCGGTGGTGCACAGGGTCGAAGTGATAGTAGTCGCCCGGCAGTGCGGTGACATGCACCAGGCCTTCGACGTAGATATCGGTCAGTTCGACGAACAGACCAAAACCGGTCACGGCAGTGATCACGCCCGGGAACGATTCGCCCACGCGGTCCTTCATGAACTCGCACTTGAGCCAGTTCACCACGTCGCGGGTCGCTTCGTCGGCGCGGCGCTCGCTCATCGAGCACTGCTCGCCGAGTTGCTCCAGCGCCGCTTCGTCGTACGGATAAATGCGCGCCTTCGGAATGGTCATCGCACCGGCACGACGAACGTGCGGAGTGTCCTGTTTCGAATGGATCACGCTGCGGATCGCCCGGTGCGTGAGCAGGTCCGGGTAACGACGGATCGGCGAGGTGAAGTGGGTATAGGCTTCGTAATTCAGGCCGAAGTGGCCTTCGTTCTGGGCGCTGTACACCGCCTGGCTCAGGGAGCGCAGCATCACGGTCTGGATCAGGTGGAAATCCGGACGGTCCTTGATGCTGGCCAACAGGGCCTGATAGTCCTTCGGCGACGGACCATCCTTGCCTTTGTGCAGGGACAGGCCGAGCTCACCGAGGAACGCACGCAGTTTTTCCAGACGCTCCGGTGGCGGGCCGTCGTGGACGCGGTACAGCGCAGGGATTTCGTGCTTCTTCAGGAATTCAGCGGTGGCCACGTTGGCCGCCAGCATGCATTCCTCGATCAGCTTGTGTGCATCGTTACGGGTGGTCGGACGGATTTCGGCAATCTTGCGCTCGGAACCGAAGATGATCCGGGTTTCCTGCGTTTCGAAATCGATCGCGCCGCGCACGTGACGGGCAGCCAGCAACACCTTGTACAGCGCGTAGAGCTGCTTGAGGTGCGGCAAGACGTCGGTGTATTCACCGCGCAGCTTGCGACCTTCGGTAGCCTTCGGCGTTTCCAGCATCGCACTGACCTTGTTATAGGTCAGACGGGCGTGGGAATGGATCACTGCTTCATAGAAGCAGTAGTCGGTCATTTCGCCGGACTTGGAGATGGTCATCTCGCAAACCATGGCCAGACGATCGACGTGCGGGTTCAGCGAGCACAGGCCGTTGGAGAGCTGCTCCGGCAGCATCGGCACCACGCGCTCGGGGAAGTACACCGAGTTGCCGCGCACCTGGGCTTCGTTGTCCAGGGCCGAACCGATCTTCACGTAGCTGGAAACATCGGCAATCGCCACGTACAACTTCCAGCCCCCGGAGAACAGGCGCAGCTTGCCTGGCTTGGCTTCGCAGTAGACCGCGTCGTCGAAGTCGCGGGCATCTTCGCCGTCGATGGTGACGAACGGCAGATGGCGCAGGTCGACGCGCTTCTCTTTGTCTTTCTCTTCGACTTCCGGCTTGAGCTTGCCGGCTTCCTTCAGAACGGCTTCAGGCCAGACGTGCGGAATGTCGTAGGTGCGCAGGGCAACATCGATTTCCATGCCCGGCGCCATGTAGTTGCCGACGACTTCGATCACATCGCCTTGCGGCTGGAAACGCGGAGTCGGCCAGTGGGTGATTTTCACCTCGACGAACTGACCGATCTGGGCGTTGGCGTTGCGGCCCGGGGTGACCAGCACTTCCTGCTGGATCTTCGGGTTGTCCGCAACGACGAAGCCGATACCGCCTTCTTCGAAGTAACGGCCGACGATGCTTTCGTGGGCACGGGACACCACTTCGACGATCACGCCTTCGCGACGACCACGACGATCCAGGCCGGACACACGGGCCAGGGCACGGTCGCCATCGAACACCAGACGCATTTGCGCCGGACTCATGAACAGGTCGTCGGAGCCGTCATCCGGCACCAGGAAGCCGAAGCCGTCGCGGTGACCACTGATGCGACCGAGGATCAGGTCGAGCTTGTCCACCGGCGCATACGTGCCACGGCGGGTGTAGATCAGTTGAGCGTCGCGCTCCATGGCGCGCAGGCGGCGGCGCAGGGCTTCGATCTGGTCTTCTGTGGTCAGACCAAACTCTTCGACCAGTTGCTCGCGGGCAGCAGGCGAACCCCGATCAGCAAGGTGCTGAAGGATCAGTTCGCGGCTGGGAATAGGGTTTTCATATTTTTCCGCTTCACGAGCGGCCTCGGGATCGAGGGACTGCCAATCGGCCATTAGAGAGTTTTCACCTTGTCTATATGCGGGTTAGTTTGGCATAGGCGCCATCAAACGGGAAATTTCCGACTATATAAGGCGCGTCTGGAGCCTTGTATCGACGCCTGGAGGGCGTTTTGAACACCGCTGGTAAAAAAAATCATTTTTTTTTGCTGGCAGGGGTTTACAGTTAAAAAGGCGCTCCGTATAGTGCGCGCCATCGACGACGCACACACGTTGACGAGATGCCCAGGTGGTGAAATTGGTAGACACGCCAGCTTCAGGTGCTGGTGACCTTACGGTCGTGGAAGTTCGAGTCTTCTCCTGGGCACCAATTTCGAGTTTGAGACTAGATCAGTTTCAAGACTCACACAAAAACCCGCGAAAGCGGGTTTTTTGCATTCTGCGCCCCGCCTTTTTTCTGAAAATGATTTATTAAAATCAAATCAGGGGTTTACAGATCAAAAGGCGCTCCGTATAGTGCGCCACATCAACAGCGGCAACGCTGAAGATGAAGCCCAGATGGTGAAATTGGTAGACACGCCAGCTTCAGGTGCTGGTGACCTTACGGTCGTGGAAGTTCGAGTCTTCTTCTGGGCACCAATTCAAATTCAAGGTCACGATCTTGAATTTCACAAAAACCCGCGAAAGCGGGTTTTTGCGTTTCCGGGGTTTGTAAAAGTCTGAGCCCCAACGCCTACCAGACCCACCTCCTCCCCGCAAGGCGCACTTGAGAAACAATATCGTTTATCATTGTTGCAAGTTTTTGCAATGCGACAGTGAGGAACCCTGCGAATGATGTTTCGAAATACCCTGCGCCGCGGCTTGACCTTCACCCTGCTCGGCCTGGCACTCGCCACTCCCCTCACCCAGGCTGCCGACGCAGTTTCCCTGACTCTCTATAACGGTCAACACAAGGAAGTCGGCGACGCGATCGCCAAAGCCTTCGAAGCCAAGACCGGCATTCACGTCAATGTACGCAAGGGCAGCAGCAATCAGCTGGCCAGCCAGATCATCGAAGAAGGCGACCGCTCCCCCGCCGACGTCATCTACACCGAAGAATCCCCGCCGCTGAACAACCTCGGCGAGCAAGGCCTGCTGGCCAAGGCCGACGACGCGACCCTGGCTGTTCTGCCGAAAGAATACGTCGCCGGCAACGGCACGTGGATCGGCGTTACCGCCCGGGTTCGCGTGGTGGCTTTCAACCCGAAACTGATCGACGAAAAGGACCTGCCGAAATCGGTGCTGGATTTCGCCGACCCGCAGTGGCAAGGCAAGGTCGGTTTCGTACCGACCAGCGGCGCGTTCCAGGAACAGGCTGTCGCCATCATCAAAAAACACGGCCGCGAAGCCGCCGAAGAATGGCTGACCGGTCTGCGTGCCTTCGGCAAGACCTATAGCAACAACATGGTCGCCCTCAAGGCTGTGGAAAACGGCGAAGTCGCCACCGTGTTGGTGAACAACTATTACTGGTTCGCCCTGCAACGGGAAAAAGGCCAGCTTGATTCGAAACTGCATTACTTCACCGGCGGTGACGTTGGCGGCCTGATCACCGTGTCCAGCGCAGCCGTGCTGAAATCCAGCAAACATCCAAAAGAAGCCCAGCAATTCCTCGCCTACATGGCCAGCGAAGAAGGCCAGCGCGTGATCACCCAGACCACCGCCGAATACCCGCTGCACAAAGGCATGGAATCGGATCGCGGCCTCAAGCCTTTCAGTGAACTGGAAGCGCCGGACGTCACGCCGGCCGATCTGGGTAATGCCGAGGAAGCGCTGGAGCTGGAACGCGAAGTTGGCCTGAACTGATGACCGCATCGTTATCCGCCCCCGCTACACGCGGGGGTTACGTGCCACGGCGCAAGCGGCCGTCGATCTGGCTGATGCTGCCGGTGTTGTTGCTGGTGGTCATGAGCCTGTTGCCGCTGGCCTACGTCGGGCTCAAAGCCTGGCAGGCGGGCTGGTCCGAGGCGCTGCACTTGCTGTGGCGCCCGTATGTGTTCGGCCTGCTGCGCAATACGCTAGCGCTGATGGTTGGCGTAACCGTGACCTGTGGCCTGATCGGCCTGTCACTGGCGTGGTTGCTGGAGCGCAGCAATCTGCCGGGCCGACGGCTGTGGGGCGTGATTCTTTGCCTGCCGTTCGCGGTGCCGGCATTTGTCAGCAGCTTCACCTGGGTTTCGCTCAGCGCGCAGTTCGAAGGACTCGGCGGGGCGATTCTTGTGATGAGCCTGTCGAAGTACCCGCTGATCTTTCTGCCAGTGGCCGCCACACTGCGCAATCTTGATCCCTCCCTTGAAGAGTCGGCTCGCACACTGGGACAGAATCGCTGGGGCGTGTTTTTCCGCGTCACCCTGCCCCTGCTCTGGCCTTCGCTGCTGGCCGGCTCGTTGCTGATCGCATTGCACATGCTCGTGGAGTTCGGCGCACTGTCGATCATTGGTCTGCAAACCTTCACCACCGCGATCTATCAGCAATTCGAACTGGAATTCAGCAATGCCAACGCGGCAATGCTGTCGGCAGTGTTGCTGGCGCTGTGCCTGATGCTGTTGTGGCTGGAGTTGCGCGTGCGCGGCAAGGGCCGTCATGTGCGCACTGGCCAGGGAGCGGCGCGTCGGGCTGAACAAGTGCGACTCGGGCCTTGGTCGATCGCCGGCCAGCTGTACTGCCTGATGCTGGCGATTGTCGGCAGCGGGGTTCCGCTGGGCATGCTGGCTTACTGGCTTGCCGTGGGATCGTCAGCGGCATTCCCGGTTGCGGCGATCACCGAAGCTTTGCTGTCGTCGCTGGCGCTATCGCTGGGTGGCGCGGGATTGTGTCTGGTACTGGCGGTGCCGGTCGGGTTGCTGGTGGTGCGCTACAAAGGCCAATTGGCGATCTGGGCCGAGCGCTTGCCCTATCTGCTGCACGCCCTGCCGGGATTAGTGATCGCCCTGACGCTGGTGTATTTCGCCCTGCATTACGTGCCGGCGCTGTACCAGACCTCCGCGCTATTGCTGTTCGCTTATGCGCTGCTGTTTCTGCCGCTGGCTCAGGCGCCGATCCGCACGGCTTTGAACAAGGCCGCACCGCAACTCGAAGAAGCCGCCCGCACGCTGGGCGCCTCTTCGTTCACGGCGTTCTGCCGAGTGACCCTGCCGATTATCTTTCCGGCACTTGGCGCGGCGTTTGCGCTGGTGTTTCTGGATGCCATGAAAGAACTGACGGCGACGCTGCTTCTGAGCCCGACCGGGCTCAACACATTGGCGACCGAAGTCTGGGCGCACACCGCGAATGTCGAGTTCGCAGCGGCGGCGCCTTATGCGGCGTTGTTGATTGTGGTGTCCGGGCTGCCGGTGTATCTGCTGACGACCCGAATGTATTTGAGCCGATAAAAAAATCGCAGCCGAGGCTGCGATTTTTTTTGCCCGGACTATCAGGCCCGGAACTGCCCCAGACTCGCCTTGAGCTGCGCCGCCAGACCATCCAGCACCTTGCCGCTGGCCGTGGTCTCGACCACCGCCTGGGCGGCTTTCTCGGCCTGGGCATGAATCGTCTCGACCCGCCCACGTACAGCCTGCGCGCCTTGCGCCTGATGCGCCGCTGCCTGAGTCGCCAGGCCAATCGCCGCATGCACCTGCTCGACCGACGCCTGCACCGACTGCTGCAACCGCGCACTGTCACGCAGTACCAGCAAGCCTTCGCTGGCCTGACGCCCGGCCTGGCCGATCGCCTCCACCGCCTCACGGGCACCCTGCTGCAAGGCCACGATGTGCGCCTGAATGTCGCCGGTGGAGCTTTGGGTCTTGCTCGCCAACGCACGGACTTCATCCGCCACTACCGCAAACCCGCGACCGGTCTCGCCGGCTCGGGCCGCTTCGATGGCCGCGTTGAGCGCCAGCAGGTTGGTCTGCTCGGCGATTCCGTGAATCACGGTCAGGACCACTTCGATCTGCTCGCTCTGCTGCGCCAGCCGTTCGATAACTTTCGCCCCGGTATCGACCTGCCCCGCCAGCGCCTCGATCAGACTGCCGACCTTGGCCGAGGTGCGAGTGTTCTCGTCAGTGGCCTGGCGAATATCCACCACCTGCTTCAGCGCCGCCTGCATCGCATGACTTTCCGATTGCGCTTCGTCGGCCATTTGCGAAAGCGCCCGCAGGCTTTCGGCCACTTCATCACGCTGCATCCCGGCCGCAGCATCGGCACCGGCGTTGCGCAGGGTCATGGCGCCGATTTCCAGACCGGTACGCTGAGCCACATCCCCGGCCTCGCGCACGATCGGCTGCAACTTGTCCACAAAGCGGTTGACCGCCGACGCCATGTCGCCGATTTCGTCCTTGCTGTTGATCTGCACGCGCTTGGTCAGATCGCCCTCGCCTGCTGCCAGATCATCCATGGCGGCGTTGAGCATTTTCAGGCGATTGACCACTCGATGACCGAGCACCACCGCCAGCAGCAACAGCACGCCGGCACCGACCAGCGCCAGGCCCATGCCGATACGCCAACGCAGGGTTGCTGCTGCGTCCTGCACGGTACTGGTGGTGTTGGCCTTCATTTCGGCAGCCGTGGATTGCGCCGATTGCAGGCGCGCACGCATGGCGGTGGCACTGTCGGCAGCGGCGCCCTTGAGGCTGTCGCCGACCAGTTGATCGCTGCTGGCAATCAACGCCGTGAAGCGCTGATCGAGCGCCGCCAGATCGGTTTCGACCGAAGCAGTCGAGACGCCCATCAGCACCTTGCCGATTTCCACGCCATTGGGATTGATCGAGGCTTCGAGGTAGTAGACCGACGGATCGTTCTTCGCCGCATCCAGCACTTTATCCAGCGCCCGCTCACCCTGGCCTTTTTCCAAAAGGGCCTTGTTGATCGGGTTTTCGCGGTTGAGGTAGCGGGTCAGATGTTGGCCGGTGGCGTCGTCATACACCACGAACAGCACGTTGGGATTGCGCTGGGCCCGGCGGGCGAACTCGGACAGGGTCGGCACGTCGCTGTCCCACATGGCGCGAGGCGCCACCGAGGCCAGCAACTGGGCCATGTCATTGGCCGAATCCTTCAGGTCTTTTTCCAGAGTCGCACGCAGCTGCGCCTGCTCTTCCTTCAGACGCGAGGAAAGGCCGGCGGTAAGACGCTGACGGGTACTTGAGGAAAGGTTGTCGAGGCTCGACGTGACTTCGCGCCCGGCCTGCTCAAGCTCACCGGACAACTTCTGGCTGTCGGCGCCCAGACGAGTGCCGAGATCGGCTTCCAGCGCAGTGACGGTGCTCCGCGTCAGGGCGACGGCCACCAGCACTTGCACCAAAAGGGCGATACCAAGGGTAACGAACACAGGCCGCAACAGACGGCTTTGTAACAGTGAGAGAACGGCTGACACTTTGAATCCCTCTACTTCTGACGCCATTAATTTGATGGCACTCTTGTAGACAGAATCACAGCAAAGGTCATGCCGTCCAACAGGCATAAACGACAAAGGCCCCGATGAAGGGGCCTTTGTGTTTTTACATCAACGACTTATCAAGCGAACGGATGGCGCAGAACGATGGTTTCGTTGCGGTCCGGACCCGTCGAAATAATGTCGATCGGCGCGCCGATCAACTCTTCAACGCGTTTGATGTAGGCACGAGCGTTAGCCGGCAGCTCTTCCAGGGTTTTGGCACCCACGGTCGATTCGGTCCAGCCTGGCACTTCTTCGTACACAGGCTGCAGACCTACGTAGCTGTCAGCGTCAGTCGGGGCAACAGCGTTGCCTTGTGCATCCTTGTAGCCGGTGCAGATGTTTATGGTTTCCAGACCGTCGAGTACGTCCAGCTTGGTCAGGCAGATGCCCGAGATGCTGTTCACATCGATAGCGCGACGCAGGATAACGGCGTCGAACCAGCCGCAACGACGGGCACGGCCGGTGGTAGCACCGAACTCGTGACCTTGCTTGGCCAGGTGCGCACCGACTTCGTCGAACAGCTCGGTCGGGAATGGACCCGAACCTACGCGAGTGGTGTAAGCCTTGGTGATGCCCAGGATGTAATCCAGGAACATCGGGCCAACGCCCGAACCGGTCGCAACGCCACCCGCGGTGGTGTTGGAGCTGGTCACGTACGGATAGGTACCGTGGTCGATGTCGAGCAACGAACCCTGGGCGCCTTCGAACATGATGTCTTTGCCGGCGCGACGCAGGTCGTGCAGCTCGGCAGTCACGTCCAGCATCAGCGGCTTGAGCAGCTCGGCGTATTCCTTGCACTCGGCCAGAGTCTTTTCGTACTCGATGGCAGGCTCTTTGTAGTAACCGACCAGCATGAAGTTGTGGTAGTCCACCAGTTCACGCAGCTTGTCTTCAAAGCGCGGCATGTTGAGCAGGTCGCCAACACGCAGGCCACGACGTGCAACCTTGTCTTCGTAAGCCGGGCCGATGCCGCGACCGGTCGTACCGATCTTCAGCTCGCCGCGGGCCTTTTCACGGGCCTGGTCCAGCGCCACGTGGAAGGACAGGATCAGCGGGCAGGAAGGGCTGATGCGCAGGCGCTCGCGCACCGGTACGCCTTTCTCTTCCAGCTTGGTGATCTCGCGCAGCAGGGCGTCAGGTGCAACCACCACGCCGTTGCCGATCAGGCACTGCACGCCTTCGCGCAGCACGCCCGACGGGATCAGGTGCAAGACGGTTTTTTCACCGTCGATCACCAGAGTGTGACCGGCGTTGTGGCCACCCTGGTAGCGCACTACGGCGGCAGCATGTTCGGTCAGCAGATCAACGATCTTGCCTTTGCCCTCATCACCCCATTGGGTGCCCAGGACTACGACATTCTTACCCATAACACTTGTCCTCATTCGCGCAAACTTGGTGCCGGCGTCAGCCGGCAGGAAAACTCAAGAAGCCAGTGGCGATACTTGCCAAAGCCCGTTCTGCTGGATCAATTGCCGGTCGCAGTCCGCATCACGGGCGGCGGCCAAAGGTTGTCCAGGCAACGCCTGAACGACACGCTGACCCTCACTGCGCAACTGGCAAACCTGCTGCCAGAGTGCCGCATCCGTACTGTCAGGCATCCAGATACCGCCAGACGGTAGCTCGATCTCAGCACGCCCCAGGGTCACCAGGGTTTTCAAATCGGTGGAGAAGCCGGTGGCCGGACGGGCGCGACCGAAGTCGGCGCCGATGTCGTCGTAGCGACCGCCCTGGGCGATGGACTGGCCAACACCCGGCACGAACACCGCGAACACCACACCGGTGTGGTAGTGATAACCGCGCAGCTCGCCGAGGTCGAAGTACAGCGGCAGCTCCGGGAAACGCACCGACAGACGCTCGGCAATCGCCAGCAAGTCTTCCAGTGCCGCCAGTACCGGGGCCGGCGCATTGGCCAGACGCTCGCGGGCAGCGGTCAGTACTTCACGACCGCCGCACAGGTCGACCAGCGCACGCAGCATGCCGGACAGATCGGCCGGCAGGCCTTCGGTCAAGGTAATGACCTCGTCGATGGCCTTGCGTTGCAACGCATCGAACAACTGCTGCTCGACTTCACCCGACAGGCCGGCCGCCTGGGCCAGACCGCGGTAGATGCCGACATGTCCGAGGTCCATGTGCACGTCCGGCACGTCGGCCAGTTGCAGCATGGCCAGCATCAGGCTGATGACTTCGACGTCGCTGCTCGGGCTGGCATCGCCGTACAACTCGGCGCCCAACTGGATCGGGCTGCGCGAGGACGACAAGGCACGCGGCTGGGCATGCAGCACACTGCCGGCGTAGCACAGACGGCTCGGGCCTTCGCGACGCAGGGTGTGCGCATCGATGCGCGCCACTTGCGGCGTGATGTCGGCACGGAAACCCATCTGCCGGCCCGATTGCGGGTCGATGACCTTGAAGGTACGCAGATCCAGGTCCTGGCCCGCGCCGGTCAGCAGGGATTCCAGGTACTCGATATGGGGAGTCACGACAAACTCGTAACCCCAGCTCTGGAACAGATCCAACACCTGACGACGCGCGACTTCAATGCGCGCCGCTTCCGGTGGCAGTACTTCTTCGATGCCATCTGGCAGCAGCCAGCGGTCTACCGTTGCCATTACGCCATTCCCCTTAGATCCGGGCGGCCAGCCCGAGGGCGAGCCTTGAGTGAAGCAGAAAATGACCGGCCCGTTCAAAACGCACGCGCATGAACGACGCGGCGAAAGGCCTGTTACCGGCTTCGCCCATCACTTTCCTCGAAAAACTGTCGGGCCATTCAACCCGATCTTCTGCAACAAAAACAGCAATCAAACGTGCAGACGCAAAAAAGCCGGGAATTTCCCGGCTGCCGCATCATACACACGTTTTCCCAAAGGATCACCCCGCCCGAGGTTTTAGCCGCCGGGCGGAATGATTCAGGTCAACGTCGTATCAAGGCTTGGACTTTTCCAGGTAACGGAAGAAGTCGCTGCTTGGGTCGAGGACCAGGACGTCGGATTTGTTCGCGAAGCTTTCACGGTAGGCACGCAGGCTACGGTAGAAACCGTAGAACTCCTGATCCTGACCGTAGGCCTTGGAGTAGATCGCAGCGGCCTGGGCGTCGCCGTCACCGCGAATCTCTTCGGATTCACGATAGGCTTCAGCCAGCAGCACGCGGCGTTGACGATCGGCGTCGGCACGGATGCCTTCGGCCAGCTCGTTACCCTTGGCGCGGTGCTCGCGAGCTTCACGCTCACGCTCGGTGCTCATACGCTCGAACACGCTGCGGTTCACTTCTTTCGGCAGATCGATGGCCTTGACCCGGACATCGACCACTTCGATACCCAGCTCTTTTTCCGCCATCTTGTTCAGCGACGCGGTGATGTCAGCCATCAGCGCATCGCGCTCACCGGACACCACTTCGTGCAGGGTGCGCTTACCGAACTGGTCACGCAGACCCGATTCCAGACGACGGGACAGACGCTCGTCGGCGATCTGCTTGAGGCCGGACGTTGCGGTGTAGAAGCGCTCGGCATCTTTCACGCGCCACTTGGCGTAGGCATCGACCATCACGGCTTTCTTTTCCAGCGTCAGGAAGCGTTGTGTCGGTGCGTCCAGCGTCATCAGACGTGCGTCGAATTTACGCACCTGGTTAACGTAAGGAACCTTCACGTGCAGACCCGGCTGAACGTCAGCCTGAACCACGCGACCGAATTGCAGCAACACCGCGCGCTCGGTCTGAGCAACGATGTAGAAGCAGTTCCAGCCAACCAGTACCACAACAACGCCAACGATCAGGGCGATCAGCGATTTATTGCTCATCAGCGGGTCTCCCTTGTACGCGACTGCGGCAGGTCAGTGACATGCGGCGCAGCATCCGTGTTGTTGCTGACGGCAGCCGAACCGGTGACCGGTGCATTGCTGCCCGAACTGTTCTGAATCATCTTGTCCAGCGGCAGGTAAAGCAGGTTGCTCTGGCCGTTCTTGTTGCCGGTCACGAGTACCTTGCTGGTGCTGCTGAAGACTTCCTGCATGGTGTCCAGGTACAGACGCTGGCGAGTGACCTCGGGCGCCTTGCGATACTCGGCGACCAGTTTGGTGAAGCGATCTGCCTCACCCTTGGCGCGCGAGACCGTTTCGTCACGGTAACCGTTGGCATCTTCGAGGATGCGCTGTGCCTGACCACGGGCTTCCGGCACCACGCCGTTGGCGTAGGTTTCAGCCTGGTTGCGCGAACGCTGCTCGTCTTCACGGGCGCGGATCACGTCATCGAAGGCTTCCTGCACTTCACGCGGTGCCGCTGCGCTCTGTACGTTGACCTGGGTGACGGTGATACCGGTGCGATAGGTATCGAGGAAACGTTGCAGACGCTCCTTGATCTCGCTGGCCATCAGCTCACGACCTTCGGTCAGCACCTGGTCCATCGCGGTGGAACCCACCACATGGCGCAGCGCACTGTCGGTCGCGTGTTGCAGGCTGATTTCCGGCTGGTCGACGTTCAGCACGAAGTCCTGCAGGTTGCTGATCTTGTACTGCACGGTCAGCGGCACTTCGACGATGTTCTCGTCTTCGGTCAGCATCTGGCCCTGCTTGGTGTAGGCACGCTCACGCGTGACGTTCTCCATGTACTTCTTGTCGATCGGCGGGAAGTAGATGTTCAGGCCGGGACCGACAGTCTCGTAGTACTTGCCGAAGCGCAGCACCACGGCCTGCTCCTGCTCGTCCACGACGTACACCGCGCTGTACAGCCAGACGGCCGCCAGCACGACCAGGCCGATGCCGAGCAGGCCGCCGAAGCCGCCGCTCTTGCCCGAGCCACCACCGTCATCACCGCGTTTTTTTCCACCACCGAACAACCCGTTCAGGCTTTCCTGCAGCTTTCGGAAGGCCTCGTCGAGATCCGGCGGTCCCTTGCGGTCGCCGTTGTTGCGACGCTTGCCACCCCAAGGATCCTGATTGTTCGAGTTGCCACCCGGCTCATTCCAAGCCATAGCGCTCTCCATCTGATAAAGCAAAGACGCACCCACGGCGCGCCGACCAATGCTACAGAATGCCTGCCGTTGCGGCACAACCGCTTTGCCAGGCTTTTATTGCAAAGTGTGTTGCTCGATGAACTCCGTCGGCACAACGCCTTCACGACTCACCAGTCGATTGAGCTCCGAGCGTGGCAATCGAACGGCCAGCAAGCTGACCCCTTCTTCGTCGTGTTCTTCTTTCTGTACCGCGCCCAGTTCGAAGAACTGCGCACGCAGACGCGCGAACCGCTGAGGCAGGCGCAAGGTTCCTACGAACAGGTCACTGCCCAACAACTCGGCAATCGCCTGCTCGAGCAATTCCAGACCGGTGCCATCACGCGCCGACAGCCAGACCCGCTGGGGCTTGCCGTTTTCATCGCGCTGGATTTGTGGCTCAACGCCTTCAAGCAAATCGAGTTTGTTATAGACCTCGAGGATCGGCAAGTCCTGGGCACCGATCTCGCCCAGCACCACCATCACCTGCTCGATCTGCAACATGCGATCCGGTTCGGCCGCATCGATCACGTGCAACAGCAGGTCGGAGTTGCTCGACTCTTCGAGCGTAGACCGAAATGCCTCGACCAGTTTGTGCGGCAAGTGGCGGATGAAACCCACCGTGTCGGCCAGGACAATCGGCCCCAGGTCGTCCAGATCCAGACGGCGCAGGGTCGGGTCGAGCGTGGCGAACAGCTGGTCAGCCGCGTACACGTCGGACTTGGTCACGTTATTGAACAGCGTGGACTTGCCGGCGTTGGTGTATCCCACCAGAGACACGGTAGGGATATCCGCACGCGAGCGGCCGCGACGCGACTGTTCGCGCTGGCTGCGCACTTTTTCCAGCCGGCCCTTGATCTGGCGCAGGCGTACCCGCAGCAGTCGCCGGTCGGTTTCGAGCTGGGTTTCACCCGGGCCGCGCATGCCGATACCACCACCTTGACGCTCAAGGTGAGTCCAGCCGCGAACCAGCCGGGTGCTCATGTGGTCAAGCTGGGCCAGTTCTACCTGGAGCTTGCCCTCATGGGTACGGGCGCGTTGGGCGAAAATATCGAGAATCAGACCGGTACGGTCGATCACGCGACACTCGAAAACACGTTCGAGGTTACGTTCCTGACTGGGCGTAAGGACGTGATTGAAGATCACCAGATCGGCTTCTTCGGCGTGGACCAGGTCGCGCAATTCCTCGACCTTGCCGCTGCCAATCAGGTATTTGGCGGTTGGCCGATGACGCGGCACGTTAAAAAACGCAACGGTCTCGGCGCCAGCCGAATTTGCCAGTTCCTGAAACTCCTGCGGATCTTCGCGCGCCTCAGGGTCCTGTCCATCCAAGTGAACGAGGATGACTCGTTCACCACCACCGTGGCGCTCAAAGAACAAAGGAGACTCCTATCAGGCGTTACCTGGCTCAGCGTCACCTGCTTCGGATTCGGTTGCGCTTGGCAGACGAATTGGACGAACCGGCACGACTGTAGAGATAGCGTGTTTGTAAACCATCTGGCTGACGGTGTTCTTCAGCAGGATAACGAACTGGTCGAACGACTCGATCGTGCCTTGCAGTTTGATCCCGTTCACCAGGTAGATGGAAACCCCCACTTTCTCTTTACGTAAAGTATTCAAGTAAGGGTCTTGTAGCGAATGCCCTTTTGACATGTGCCGCACTCCTTTAAGGATTCAATATAAAAAATAGGTAAACAGATGGCTTTTGCCGCCACACCCCCAAGGATAGACGGCAATTGCAAGGACTCAGCTCAATATGGAGATCGTCCCAAGGTATTTCAAGGCGCGTGGCAGATTGTCGCAATCCAGACTGTCGAGCCAGTGTAAATCTTTCCAGCTGCGCAGCCAGGTGAACTGTCGTTTGGCCAATTGGCGCGTGGCAATGATGCCCCGTTCCTGCATCTCGGCCGACGTCAGCTTGCCATCCAGGAAGTCCCAGACCTGGCGGTAGCCTACCGCACGTATAGACGGCAACCCGGCATGCAGGTCACTTCTATTACGCAGGGCTACGACCTCGTCGATGAATCCCTGTTCCAGCATATTTGTGAATCTTTGTTTAATGCGCTCGTGCAGTACCTGCCGATTAGTTGGAGCAATCGCCAGGTTCGCGACAGTATAGGGCAATTGTTGCAGTCCCGATGCGGCCGCTTCGGTACTTTGTACAGATTGTTTCAGCCGCAGTTCAGTCATGCTCTGACCGCTGACCCGGTAAACTTCCAGCGCACGACTCAGTCGTTGTGGATCGTTCGGATGGATGCGCGCCGCCGACTCCGGATCGATGATCGCCAGTTGATCGTGCAGGGCCTGCCAGCCAAGGCGTGCGGCCTCTTCTTCAATCTGCGCGCGAACCTCGGGATCGGCCGCCGGCATGTCCGCCAGACCGTCGATCAAAGCCTTGTAATAGAGCATCGTGCCGCCCACCAGCAGCGGAATTTTTCCACGCGCGGTGATCTCGGCCATGGCCTCCAGTGCATCGCGGCGGAAATCCGCTGCCGAATAGGCTTCGGCCGGGTCGAGAATGTCGATCAACCGGTGCGGAAACTCGGCCAGCAGTTCTTTGGACGGTTTGGCGGTGCCGATGTCCATGCCGCGATAGACCAGCGCCGAATCGACGCTGATCAGCTCGCACGGCAGCACCTTGGTCAGCTCGATGGCCAGGTCGGTCTTGCCCGCAGCGGTCGGGCCCATCAGGAAAATCGCTGGAGGAAGCTGGCTCATCAACGACCGCGCAGAAACAGTTTGTCCAGATCGTCCAGGCCCAATTGGGTCCAGGTCGGCCGGCCATGGTTGCATTGACCGCTGCGCTCGGTGTTTTCCATGTCACGCAGCAGGCCGTTCATTTCCGGCAGGGCCAGGCGCCGGTTGGCGCGGATCGCGCCGTGGCAGGCCATGGTGCCGAGCAGTTCGTTCAGATGCGCCTGGATCCGGTCGCTGGTGCCGTATTCCATCAAGTCCGACAGCACATCGCCGACCAGACGGTTGGCTTCGGCCTGTTTGAGCAGGGCCGGGATCTGCCGGATGGCCAGGGTTTCCGGGCCAAGGCGCTGCAATTCAAAACCGAGGCGCTGGAACCAAGCTGCATGTTCTTCAGCGCAATCAGCCTCGCGCTGACTGACCGCCAGCGACTCCGGCACCAGCAGCGGCTGACCGCTCAGGCCTTCGCTGGCCATGGCGACTTTCAGACGTTCGTACATGATGCGCTCGTGAGCGGCGTGCATGTCCACCAAAACCAGGCCTTGGGCGTTCTCGGACAGAATGTAGATGCCCTTGAGCTGCGCCAGCGCGTAGCCAAGCGGCGGAATGTCTTCCTGACCGGCCGGCAGCGCATTGGCGTTCGCTTCGGGCAGCGGCGCAAAAAACTCGCGGTACGCAGCCTGCGCCTCGGCAACCGGCACGGTCGATTGCGGACGCGGCGTGTATTGATACTGATAAGCGCCGCCAGCGCTGGCACCCGACGAGGTATTGAACGCCGGTTGCGCCTGCGGCTGCTCCAGCAACGCATTGGCCGCCAGACGCATTTCGCCCTGCGGACCGAATTCACCAGCTTCAAGGCCGGTTGGCCGGACGATCGCGGTAGTGACCGATCCGGCAAGCTGATCTTCCGGTCGCACATCACCGAGGGCACGGTGCAAGGTGCCATACAGGAAGTCATGCACCATGCGCCCGTCACGGAAGCGCACTTCGTGCTTGGTCGGGTGTACGTTGACGTCTACTGCTGCCGGGTCGACCTCGAAAAACAGCGCGAACGTCGGGTGCCGGCCATTGAACAGCACATCGCGATAAGCCTGACGCACCGCGTGGGCCACCAGTTTGTCGCGCACCGCTCGGCCGTTGACGAAGAAATACTGCAAATCCGCCTGACTGCGGTTGAAGGTCGGCAGACCGACCCAGCCCCACAAATGCAGGCCATTGCGTTCGATCTCGATCGGCAGCGCTTGCTCAAGGAAGCCCGAACCACAGATTGCCGCCACACGCCGGGCGCGGGCCGCGTCATCGTGGGCTTCGTGCAGGCTGAGGATGGTCTTGCCGTTGTGGCGCAGATGGAACGCCACGTCGAAACGCGCCAGCGCCAGACGCTTGATCACTTCTTGCAGGTGATCGAATTCGGTTTTTTCGGTCTTGAGGAATTTGCGTCGCGCCGGGGTGTTGAAGAACAGGTCACGGACTTCCACCGAAGTGCCGACCGGATGGGCCGCCGGCTGCACGCGGGGCGCCATGTCGCGGCCTTCGGTCTCGACCTGCCAGGCCTGATCGGCATCGCGGGTGCGCGAGGTCAGGGTCAGACGTGCCACGGAGCTGATCGATGCCAAAGCCTCGCCCCGGAAGCCCAGGCTCATTACTTGCTCAAGGTCTTCCAGGTTGCGGATCTTGCTGGTGGCGTGACGCGCCAGCGCCAGCGGCAGGTCATCGGCGGAAATGCCGCTGCCGTCGTCACGCACACGCAGCAGTTTGACGCCGCCCTGCTCGACATCGACGTCGATACGTTTGGCGCCGGAGTCGAGGCTGTTTTCCAGCAGCTCCTTGATCACCGAGGCCGGGCGTTCGACCACCTCACCGGCGGCGATCTGGTTCGCCAGCCGCGGGCTGAGCAGTTCAATGCGGGCAGCGTTCAGGACCTGATTCATTCTTTGGACGCCAGTTCGGTGCCGGGAATGGTCAGGTGCTGACCGACTTTCAGATCATCGCTTTTCAGATTGTTGGCGCTGCGCAGCGTGGCCGGCGAAATCTGATACCGCACGGCAATCATCGCCACGGTCTCACCCGGGCCCACCCGGTGATCACGCGGGCCCTGAGCGATCTTGCCCGAATCACGCAGCCAGGCGATGTAAGTGCCCGGTGGCGGATTCTGCTGGAAGAACTGACGCACGCCGCTGCTGATCGAACGCGCCAGCGCCTGCTGGTGGCTCGCGGCCGAAAGCTTGTTCGCTTCGTTGGCGTTGGAGATGAAGCCGGTTTCCACCAGGATCGACGGGATGTCCGGCGATTTCAGCACCATGAACCCGGCCTGCTCCACGCGCTGTTTGTGCAGCGGAGTGACCCGGCCAATGTTGGTCAGGACCTTCTGGCCGACGTTGAGGCTGGAGGTCAGCGAGGCGGTCATCGACAGGTCGAGCAGAACGCCGGCCAGCATCCGGTCCTTGTCATCGAGGCTGACGTTGCCGGCACCGCCGATCAGGTCGGAACGGTTTTCGCTGTCGGCCAGCCAACGGGCGGTTTCCGAGGTGGCACCACGGTCGGACAGGGCGAACACCGACGCACCGAACGCCGCCGCAGACGGCGCGGCGTCAGCGTGGATCGAGACAAACAGGTCGGCGCCTTTTTTGCGGGCAATCTCGGTACGGCCGCGCAGCGGGATGAAATAGTCGCCAGTACGGGTCAGTTCGGCGCGGAAGCCTTTCATGCCGTTGACCTGACGCTGCAATTCACGGGCGATCTGCAGTACCACGTCTTTCTCGCGCTGACCGCGAGAACCGGACGCACCCGGGTCTTCGCCACCGTGGCCGGCGTCGATGACCACAATGATGTCGCGCTTGCCGGCCGGGGCCGGCGGCAGTTTGATTGCAGGCTCGGCCGGGGTGACCGGCACCGCAGGCACGGTCGCAACCGTTGGGGTCGGCGCAGGCGTCGGCGCTGGTGCGGCGTCAGCCGGGTTGTCGAACAGGTCGACGACCAGACGGTTGCCGTACTGCGCATTCGGCGCCAGCGAGAAGCTTTTCGGGGTGACGGCTTTTTTCAGGTCGATGACCACCCGCAGGTCGGTCGGCGTGCGTTGGGCCGAGCGCATGGCGGTGATCGGCGTGTTGGCGGTCTGCACCTTCAGCGGCGCGCCGAGGGTGGCGCCGTTGATGTCGATCACCAGACGATCCGGCGCAGTCAGCGTGAAGACGCTGTGCTGCACCGGGCCTGTCAGGTCGAACACCAGTCGCGTGTTGTCCGGCGCCCGCCACAGGCGCACGCTGTTGACCTTCGTCTCGGCCACAGCGTTGACGGTTACTGCCATCAACATCAGTCCAGCGGCAGCCACCAACGCGCGAAAGCGCATACCTAACCCCATCATTCAATTGGTTTCCAATGCCAAAGCGGCACACCAGGCCTCGCCGCGCGAGCCCTGGGATAAAATGGTCAGCGAACGTCCGCTGTCTTGCGGGCTAATGGTAATGGTCAGGTCAGGCTTTGGCAAAAAGCCTGCACCTTTATCGGGCCATTCGATCAGGCACAGGGCGTCATCTTCGAAATAGTCGCGGATCCCGAGAAACTCCAGCTCCTCCGGATCGACCAGACGATACAGGTCGAAGTGAAACGCCCGGACGTCACCGATCTCGTAGGGCTCGACCAGGGTGAAGGTCGGACTTTTCACCGCCCCCACGTGCCCCAGACCGCGAATGATGCCCCGCGACAGCGTGGTTTTGCCCATCCCGAGATTGCCTTCGAGAAAGATCAGACCATGGCCCTGGGTGATACGGGCGATGCGTGCGCCAAAGTCGCTCATGGCCTGTTCATCGGCCAGGTACAGGGTTACTTCAGACACGGTGCATGCTCCTCCAACAACTGACGAATGGCTGGAATCAGATCACTGGCCGCCAGCCCACGGCCGAATTTACCTTGTTGCAGACCGGCGTTGGCGTGCAGCCAGACCGCCAGACACGCGGCATCGAAACCGTCCATGCCCTGGGCCAGCAGCGCGCCGATCAGACCGGCCAATACATCGCCGAGTCCGGCAGTGGCCATGGCCGGATGGCCTTGATGACACAGCGCCAGACGACCATCGGGATGAGCAATCAAACTGCCTGCGCCTTTGAGCACCACCACCGCTGTATATTTTTTGCTCAATGCCAGCGCCGCCGCCGGGCGATCGGCCTGCACCTCGGCGGTGCTCATCCCTAGCAGCCGCGCCGCCTCACCCGGATGCGGCGTGATCACGCAATCCTTGGGCAGACTGACGAAACCGGAGGCCAGCAGGTTCAGCGCATCGGCATCCCACACCTGCGGCAGCGAGGCATTGGCAGCAGCCGACAGCAGCGCCCTTCCCCAACCGGTCTGACCCAGCCCCGGCCCGACCACCAGCACGGACACCTTCTCCAGCAGCCCCATCAATTGATTGGCCGAAGAAGTGCCCAGCACCATGGCTTCCGGCACCCGGCTTAGCGCCGCCGGCACATGTTCCGGACAGGTCGCAAGCGACACCATACCGGCGCCACTGCGCAAAGCACTTTCGGTGCTCAACAGAATTGCCCCGCCAAAGCCGTGATCGCCGCCGATCAGCAGCACATGGCCGAAACGCCCCTTGTGCGCGGCCGGCGCGCGGGCCGCCAGACGCGGCAGGTTAACCGCGTTGAGCCGTTGAGCGGCGGCAGGAATGTCACTGAAGTTTTCGGCCGAGGCCTGCAGATCGTTAAACAGCAGTTCGCCGACGTGATCCGCCGCCGCGCCCGTGAACAGCCCGAGTTTCAGGCCGATGAAAGTCACGGTGAGGTCGGCGTGCACCGCCTCACCCAGCGCACGACCAGTGTCGGCGCACAATCCGGAAGGGATATCGACCGCCACCACCGGCAGTCCGCTGGCATTGATCGCCGCAATCGCAGCGGCATAAGGCTCACGCACTTCGCCGCTCAGGCCGGTGCCCAGCAACGCGTCAACGACGATGCCGCGCAACTCGCAGGACACATCCCACGGGGCAATCGAGACGCCGTCGGCCACGGCTTCGGCGTGCGCCACGGCGGCATCGCCCTTCAAACGCTGCGGCTCGCCGACAGCCAGCACCTGAACCTGCCAACCCGCACGGTGGGCCAGCGCCGCCACCAGATAACCATCGCCGGCGTTGTTGCCGTGCCCGGCCAGCACCGTCATTTCATTCGCGGCCGGCCATTGGCGTACCAGTGCACGCCACGTGGCATGGGCGGCACGCTGCATCAATTCGAAGCCCGGTGTGCCCGCGGCGATCAGCCGTGCGTCGAGTTCGCGCACCTGTGCGGCACGGTACAGCGCGTCGGGTAATTGATCTTTAGTGTGCGGCATGCGTCTTCGGGCTCCGATGTCTGGCAGAATTATACGCACCTCAGCTCCGGTTTCTCTCGCCTCATGTCCGCCATCACCACAGATCTGCCTGCCCTCGCCCAATCCATCAAGGACTGGGGCCGCGAGCTGGGCTTCCAGCAAGTCGGCATCAGCGGTCTGGACCTGGCCGAGCACGAGCAGCACCTGCAACGCTGGCTCGAGGCCGGCTACCACGGCGAAATGGATTACATGGGCGCCCACGGCAGCAAACGCTCGCACCCCGAAGAGCTGGTGCCGGGCACCTTGCGCGTAGTCTCGCTGCGCATGGACTACCTGCCGGGCGACACGCAAATGGCGCAATTGCTGGCGAAACCGGAAAAGGCCTACATCTCGCGTTATGCCTTGGGCCGCGATTATCACAAGTTGATCCGTAAACGCGTTCAACAACTGGCGGACAGGATTCAATCCGAGATCGGCCCGTTCGGTTTCCGCGCCTTCGTCGACAGCGCCCCGGTGCTGGAGAAGGCCATCGCCGAACAGGCCGGGCTGGGCTGGATCGGCAAAAACACCCTGGTGCTGAACCGCAAGGCCGGCAGTTACTTCTTTCTCAGCGAACTGTTCGTCGACCTGCCCCTGCCGGTGGATGAGCCCCACAGCACCGAACACTGCGGACGCTGCACCGCGTGCCTCGACATCTGCCCGACCAACGCCTTCGTCGGCCCGTATGTGCTGGACGCGCGACGTTGTATTTCCTACCTGACCATCGAACTGAAGAACGCCATCCCCGAAGACCTGCGACCGCTGATCGGTAACCGTGTGTTCGGCTGCGACGACTGCCAGATCTGCTGCCCGTGGAACCGCTTCGCCCGCCCGTCCGGCGAAAGCGATTTCAAGCCACGGCACAACCTGGACAACGCCGAACTGGCAGAGCTGTTCTTGTGGGATGAAGACAAATTCCTCAGCAGCACCGAGGGTTCGCCGTTGCGCCGTGCCGGTTATGAGCGCTGGCTGCGCAATCTGGCGGTGGGGCTGGGGAATGCGCCCTCAACGATTCCGGTGCTGGAAGCATTGCAGGCGCGACGGGATCATCCGTCAGAGTTGGTTAGAGAACATGTCGAATGGGCACTGCGCCAGCATCTGGATAAAAAGCCGTAAAGCTTTCCTTCACGAGCTCTCCACACCACTGTCCTCACCCTCGAATGCTGCAATTTGTGGCTGCATCTGGCCTTCTCCATCAACTTGAATCAGGACTTTCCTGTCCAGGCCAGCGGCCTCCATATAGACACTGACTCGCTGCAGCGTAGCCTCATCCAGCGGATTGTTTCGAAAGTTGAAATTGACTTGCCGAACATCCGGCACCTCGAAGAGTTCGTCTGGCAAGTGTGCAATTTCGTTATTGCGCAGATCGGCAAATGCCAGACTTTCGCTTTCAAATAGCCCGACAGGCACCTCGTTCAGCCCTGTATCCGAGAGATAAAGACTGTCCAGGCGCCTCATGAATCTGAGATCGGGCGACAGTCCGAGCGGGTTGTTGCTCAAGTCCAACAGTGTCAGTTGTTCAATGTGGGCAAGGCCTTCAACGCTGGCTTCGCTGAGCCGTATGTCACAGTTGTCCAAGGTCAGCGTCACCAGTTCCCTCATCTGGTACACCTCAGCGGGAAACGATTTCAACGCAAAGCCGGACAGGGTGAGATACCGCACACATGGAAAACTCGCGAGAAAGGTGCTGTCTTCCAACGGGGCAGTGCTGGTCAGACTCAACTCGCGAACATGGCTGAAATCCGCCGACAAACGAGGCAGGCTGCCAAGTACATCGAGATCGTAATCCAGCGTCGATGGAGTGTACGGATTGGCGCTGGTTGCCTTCCGGGACCAATTGTCCTGAAGCTCCTGAGCAAAACGCTCTCGGCTTGCTGTCTGCGCAGCAATTTCGGTATTTGTCAGAGGCAAACCCGTGACCGGGTGCCGGGACGGCACCTGCCCGGTCCACGCGCCAAGATCCTTCACCAGAGTGAAGTGTTGCGCTTCCAGCCGGGCCACTGCCAGCAGCGGATCACCCGTCAATCGCTCGCGGTGCATGGAAGTCCGAGCATCCTGGGCCATGGTCGGAAACAACGTTGCCAGACGCTCATCTACACTGCGCGCCAGCCCCGACGGGGCATCGCCTCGATCCAACGGGCTCCCTGATGCTATAGGGTGCCAGTACCTGCCCTCGGCGTCCGGCTCCATCAGCGGACCGGAAGCCTTGAGTTCTCTGGCGACCGTGGCGCGAAAAAGACCGCTTTCGGCATCCCGAACCACTTGTACGAAATGATCGTCGGAAACAGCCACATACTGGCGGTGTTTGAACTCACGAACGCCCTGCGCATCGACCTCGCCGAGATTTTTTCGGGCGGGCACCCGGTAGTCCGCGAAAGAAGTGGGCGAGGCAACTCCCGCCACTTCATTAATCGCGAAAAGCTCCACGCTCGGCCTGGGATTGGTTATCTGCGCCGTCGTGACAGGATCCGGCAGGAAAAGAGACGGTAGCGGATCCGGGCGATGCGGCAGGGCTGAGGGGGGAGAATCCCCGCTGGGCACCCGATGAGAACCATCGGCAGCGGAGTCATTTATTTTGCTGGAGCCAGGTTTGATCCTGGGTGATTTGTCAGCCATGAAACTCTCATCCTTGAGATTGGGTTGCACTGATAACGGAGTTCTACGCGAACCGTATCGAACGCGCAGGTCAGTCAGCCAAACCTGAATTGTCTGGCCCTCGAGAAAACCATCATACCGCTGCGCTTGCTGCGGGCTGTCGTATGTATGTCTACCGCATGAGCCTGCATGCCCAGACCGCCACCCCGCGGCGCGTTGACTGCCTGACCAGAAAATGAAAAGGCGCCTTCAGCGATTCCTGCTGGAACCGTTGAAGGCGCGACCGGATCATTCCTCAGAATATGTCCGGCAAAAGCACGAGTGAGCGTTGCTCTCCCGGCCATGGCATGCCACGCCCATCAAGCGCCTCTCACGGTATGACCAAACGCATGCATGGTCACCGTACGGGTGTCATGGTTCGCAAAGAAAAACAGGCGCGTGGCCTGGTTAAGTCTGATTTCTGTGTAACCCGTGTCATTGAAGTAACCTGGGTCGCGGAGTTGACGCGGATTGGGAGACTTGAAAGGGACCATCTCATTGTAATAAGTCTTGCCCCCAAGCCCATTGGCAGCTTCGCTTGGAGACTTTCCTGCGTCCTTGATTGCATCCTTGAAACGGAAGAATTTATCCCTTGAAATGTCATCAAGCTCTTCAAAACCGGGAATGGCGCCTCTTCCTGTTTTTTGCCCATCCACCGTCCCCCTGAAGCCCTGGGTCTTGTATGTCCATTTTCGTGCCCCCGCACTCGTTCCTGAAGTGCTTCGCCCCCCCATTCCACTCGCCATGGCTCTGGCGGCCTCGCGCGGATTGTTGCTCAATCCTGACTTGAAAGCCCCCGCCAACCTGCTGGCACCTCTGATAGCCTGACCCGCCAGCCCGGCGCCAAGAGATGCCAACCCAAGCCCCAGGCTGATGTAACCCAGAATGTCGCCAGCCGAAGATTGCGGATCCAGTTCATGCGCCAACTCGCTGGCAATGGCCGTAACGCCCGAGGCGACTCCCAGTCCCACGGCCAGTAATGCCAATGGCGTGGCCGCCCCCAGTGTCGCGATACTTGCAATACTCCCGATAAACCCCAGCGCAATCCCGGCAATCGACTGCCAGGAAACATGCCCCGTGGGATCCACTCGGTTAACCGGATCGCCAAGGCAATACGCGTAAGCATTCAAGCCGCCTGCATCGAGCGGGCTCAGGCTGTCCGGGCTGATGAAGCGCATCAGTGTCGGGCTGTAGGCCCGGTAACCATTGCCCAGCAGATACAGACCGGTGACTTCATCCAGTTGCTCGCCGTTGAAACCCGCCTGACTGAACAGGCCTCCCTCGACTGGCCGATGCCCGTAGGGACTGTAGGCGCTGTCGAGCGATTGTTCGCCATGCGAACGACTCAGCACGCTCTGCTGCTGATCAGCCCCGAAAAGCCGAATGCCCGCACCCGCTCCCAGTTGCTGCTGTCCCAATATCAGACGGCCGTGTCGCAGGACACTGCGTGATTCAGGACCACTGATTTCGCTGCTCACTTTGCCGTGGTGATAAAAGCGCTGCACCGCCGACTTCCCGGGTTGCGACAACTCAACCAGCCGATCGAGGCCGTCGTATTGGTAGCCGCGCAGGAGCTCCCCACGTGCATCGATCACCTGAGTCAGGCGGCCAAAGGCGTCGTAGGCCAGAGTGCGGTCCTGATCGTCCTTGATCATTCGGCCATTGGCGTCGTATTCCAGGGTGACCGGTGCCGGATAGTCGGCATGAGAATGTTGGACCCCGACCAATCGAGCCGGGTTCTGTTCGCTGAAACTGAACGTCGTCACGTTGACGCCCAGAGGGAACGTGGTTTGCAGGGCGAGAATGTTATCCAGCGCATCGAACGTGAATGTTTGCTGGATAATTTCCTTGCCATAAGGGTCTCGCGGTCGCTGGAGCCCTTCACAGTCGTACTGGATGACTCGCCCGCGTGCGTCGTAAGAGAACCGCTCATCGCGCAACACCATGAAGCCGCGTCTGAGAACCTTCTGCGCCAGCTTGCCCGCCACGGTGTAACTGGAGCTCAGTGTTTGCGAGGGCAATCCGTTGACTTCGAAACGGCGGGTCAGCTCACGACCGATATCATCGTAGGTCAGGTGCGTGAAGATATGATGCCCGGACAGGGTATCCCGGGTTTCGATCCGCTCAAGCAAACCAGCCTTGCCATAGAAATATCGAGTTTCCACCGGACCTTGCCTGTGCAAGGTTTCGCGCCCCCAGATGTCGTACTCGGTTTTGTGCCGCGTGCCCACCACGTCCACGTATTCCAGAGGGCGCCCCGCCAGCGAGTAGGTTTGGGAGGTCGTCTGGCGCCGTTCGGCAAAGCGGGTTGTTTCCGACTTCAGGCGCCCGGAAGGAAAGTATTCGAACAGATTCTCACGTCCTTGCTCGACGCAACTTTCCATTCTGCCGTTTCGTTCGTCATAGGTGAAACGGGTGAGTACTCCGCTGCCTGTTAGCGCTTTGCGCTCAATCAAGGCCCCACCCGGTCCCGATGAATAGACAAACCCGGTCGTTTCCCCTGCGGCGCTCGTGTGCGATGCGGGCTGAGTCTTGCCGGCCGAATAAACCGCAACCGACTTGCGCCCGCCCACCGAATGCTCTGTCAGCCGGTTCAAACCATCGAAGACCTGCTGCCCCAACAGTTTCCCGGCGACCCTGATGGCGACCGGCAATGCCTCGGAGCTATGGACGGCAAACTCGGTCTGTACCGCATGCCCGTCAGGCAAAACACTGCGAAACAGACGATCGTACGCATCGTACTCATAACTGGTCTTGTTCCCCGCCGGATCGGTTTGACTGATGGTGCGCCCCAATCCGTCGTACTCAAAGACGGTTTTGCCCAGGCTTTGCGCCTTGAGGTCGAAGACTTCAAGGCTGTCCGGCTTGCCGAAGGCATTGAAGACAGTGACGGTTTTACCCAGGCCTTGCTGCCAATGCTTGCGCTGGCGCTTCACCGGATCGAACTCGTTGTACTCGACTCGTCCGTCGGCATGGCGAGTCTCCTTGACCTGACCCCAGTTATCGTAAAACAGCTGCGACTTCACAGGGCGCGCAACACCGTCCCACCAATCGGTGCGGGTCTGCTCAGTCAATCGTCCGACCTGATCATGGAGCGCGGCATAGAACACTCGCATTGGAAATGCACCTGCCGGATCCGGGTTGTCACAATCCATTTCTTCAACGCCGATGACCCTCCCCAACGCGTCGTAGGTAACTTTTTGCATACCTCCCGACGGATCGGTCAGAACCACCGTGGCCGGCACGTCTACCTTGGCCGTTTCGTGACGCCATTGGTACGACGCGACATGCGCCGTGCCAGAGACAAGCGTCTTGCGGACACGACGCCCGAGCTTGTCGTATTCGAATGTAACCACACTGTCGTCGGCATCGCGCTCTGACAGCGCCAAACCGCTCAGGGTGGAAAGCGTTTGCTCGGTCGAACTCGCGGTACCGTCGAAACCCTGCAAGGTTGTCTTCAGCCTCAGGGAGAAATCGTCAGTCGCGTAGGCATAGTTGATACAAGTCGTCGTGCCGTTACGGGTGACCTTCTGCTGCTTCAAGAGGCCGTGTGTAAGCGGGTTGTCCGGCGTTTCCAGATAAGTCAGCGCAATGGTCGAACGATGGACTTCGCGATCTGCGACCCACTCGAAGAAGTTTTCCTCGACAGGCACCACACTGGCCAGCGTCCCTCCCTCGAGCATGGGGAGTAAGGCATAGCGGTAACGTGTGACGGTGGACGCACCGCCACCCGTCGCGGGGGCCACGGTTTTCTGCTTCAGGAAGCGGACAAACTCCAGCGGATCTGCCGGACAATCCGGAGTCTGGGTCGCCGGATAGTATTCAAACTGCGTTGTCACCCCGTCCACCCCAACCTGTTTGAGCAGGTTGCCGATGGCATCGTATTCAGTGACAGAGGTCTCGGAACGCTTCTCTTTTGTCGTCAGGTCCTCGTAAGTCAGGGTCTGGACTTGAGGCATCCGGAACTGCGCAGGTTGCTGAGTGAAAGGTAGCTTTACGTCACAGTAATATCGGGTTGAAACCGACGTTTGCGCATTACCGCAAGTGGTCACCTCGGAAATCAACAAATGGAACTTGTTGTAGGTTCGCTTGATGCGGGTGTGGACTGTGCTCCCGACAATCAGCCGCTCTTCGCTGGAATACTGATAGCCCCCCACGGCGCGGAAAAGAGGATCGCCATCGTCCTGGGGATCCGCTGCAACGCCGTGCCCAAGGTAATTATGGTCCGAGTAGGTGTAAATCTTGCTGACCTTCGGTTGCCCGTGTCTGGCGTAGATATCGTGGGCAATGACGCACGGCAGGCTTTGATCGCCCCCGACGGTCGGGAATCGATGGCCGACTTCCTTGTAGCGAATGTTTTCCACGGCACCCAGGGGCGATTCAACTCGGGTCAGATAACCGTCTGCGTACTGCAGCTTCCAGCCCCCACCTTCCGGCAAATCGATGGCGTTGACCTGATTGTTTCTGAGCGTCAGAGCAAACTCAGCGCTGGAGGGCGTCTCCGGATGCCGGGTCAGAATCACCCTTGTGTCTTTGCGGGCGATCTTGAGCAACGTTCTTTGGAAGTCGCTGATCTCGATCAGCATCGGCTGCTCATTGAACGTCCTGTACTTCAGGGAAATACTCACGCCATTGGCTGCGAATATCGTCTCGGGAACCGCGATGTTAGTCGCCCCATGGACCTTGAGCACTTCACGTCGACCATCCTTGTATCGGATCTCGTATCGTCCATCAGCAGTTTTCAGAACCTTGGCACTTTCCAGCTTCATTTCCTTGAAATGCAAGGCTCCCCGCGACTCCACAGCTTTATAGCTCTCGCCGCTGGAGAACGTCATGACTCTGCTGCGCAAGTCATAACGGGTGATCGACAAGGACCAGCCGGCGCCATAACCGGCATTGTGTGAATTCAAGGGATTGAAATTCAGCGCAAGATTGAATGAAGGGCCATTCAGATCGACGGACTGAATAGACCCAAGGGATAACGAACAGGTATAAACGCCGGTTCTGGGATCGACCCCGCCGGCTACAAAATCACCAAAATTGAAAGCATTCGAATGCACGGATTCCGGAGAGTGGTTACTCATAAATAACATCCTGTCATTTGTTTCAAAATCGAATCAATTACGCACAATAAAGAACCGCTTTTCCGCAATCATTTAAAACTGCGAAAAAACGGCTGCATTAACCGTAAAACAAATCGGGCGACATCAGACTTGCGCGCTGCCACGCTCACCATCAACCAATACAGGAGTCGACACCGTTGTATTTTAATCGGCAAGGTCTCGACGAAAAGAACTCAAGCAGTGACTGCACTCGCCGCGGACTTATCCCCGTTCCAGAAAGAACTCACGCTTTTCAGAGTCGGTCCGAATGGCCAACTTGTGCTCTGTGCCATATTGATCGATTACGGCAAACGGAAACACGCCATCGGCGCTGGAATCTGCCGCAGTGTACGCAAACTCGGAAAGCGCCTGCACGACGGTCAACTCGCCGTGACGATCATTGACTATCACGACATACTCTTTGGTCTTTGACGAAGAATCCAGAGCGTGATCTCGAAATGTATAATTTACAAAAGTATTGTCATTAACAGGTAGCGCCACAGTGATATCAGTCTTGTTCGGCCTTACCATGACTCCCTTCAGATAGTTGGTTTTCCACGCATGTACCCAGTTACCATAGGCAAACATGACATCATCCGTACCTTTTGAAGCAACCCAGTCCACCAGATTGATCTGCTGTCCCTGATAAACAAGTCCGAGATAGTAGTTCCAGATCCGGTTTCCCGGCTCCTCATTGCCGCGCCTGGTCGAAGTCCAGCGAAACTGGTCGACCGAATAGGTAACCGGCACCTGAGCGTCCAGAGTGACACTGCTGTCCTGAAAACCGGAAAGACCGGTTGCATTGCTTCGGATAGTCACTCCGTTCAAAAAAACGCTTGCCGCGATTTGCGTCGAGCCGCTACCCGAGGACGATACCCAGAATGTGCGCACTTGCGGATGGATACCGTTATCCGGCTCATCCTTAATCACTGGCGCTTCCAGCGTATATCGACCTTGATCGATACTGGCACTCCAGCCGTCGCGCAAGGCTCTCCCGGTGTTGTAGTGAATAAGTTCAACCGTATTCATGACGTCTCCTGGAACCAGAATGCGATCCCCGTTTTCATCATAACCTGACACCAGCACCTGAACCTTTACTTGCATGCGGCCGTTGCCGTACAGCACTTTATTTCGCGTGGACGAGGAAGAATTCAACTTCACTTTCAAGTCAATACTGTCCAGTCTTCCAGGACCGGCCAACTGATTTCCTGATACTTCGTTAAGCTCACTCATACTTTTACTCCTTGTGCTTGATGTCATTCCATACCTCGCAAAGCAAAAACGAAGTAAGCCATGAATAACATGCAACCCCAAACCGGCAAAAAGTTAAGTGTAAGAACCTGTAGCTAAAACCAATACAGAATCGGCAATTCTAAAAAATCGGCCATATTAACTTCGAGATACATTCATCATAAAATGTAAATCCAAAGAAAAAAGCTCTCGAAGAACGTAACGCGGCCGCCCCGGACAATCCAGATAGCAAAGAAGTCATTTGCTGGCAGACCAGCTATGGGTTCATTTGCGCAAGGTTTCAATGCTCGTCGTTATAGACAAACTTTGGCATTTCCCAGTGGAAACGAATCGCCAGAAGACGCAACAGGAAGCCACCAAACAGCGTGATCAGAATCGCCTGCTCGCTCGGCACGTTCAGGAACAGACAGAGCATGTAGCACCACGCCGCAGCGAACGAGACGCTGGCATACAGTTCGCGACGGAAGATCAACGGGATGTCGTTGCAGAAGATATCGCGCAGAATGCCGCCGAATACCCCGGTGATCACGCCGCTGACCGAGGCCACCAGCATGCCGTGGCCCATTTCAAGGGCAGTCATGCAGCCGATCAGGGTAAATGCCACCAGACCGACCGCGTCGAGCACCAGAAACAGCGAGCGCAGGTGCCGCATCCAGCGTGCGGTGAACACGGTGATCATCGCGGCGACCGTTGTCAGCACCAGGTATTCCGGGTGTTTGACCCAGGTCAGCGGGTAATGCCCGAGCAGCACATCGCGCACCGAACCGCCGCCTAAAGCCGTGACGCAGGCGATCAGCACCACGCCGAACCAGTCCATGCCGCGACGGCCCGCAGACAGGGCGCCGGTCATGGCTTCGGCAGTAATGGCGACGAGGTAGAGCATCAGCAACATGGTGGCGATCCTGGCAGGAAGGCGCGCAGTCTACTCACTTCGCCGAGGCACCAAAAGAGGGCACCTCGGCGTGGGTGCCGATCTCAGAACTTGATGAAATGCTTGCGGTAGTGCTGCAGCTCGGCGATGGATTCGCGGATGTCGTCCAGCGCCAGGTGGGTGCTGCCCTTCTTGAAGCTGTCGCGCACGTCCGGCGCCCAGCGCGCGGCCAGTTCCTTGAGTGTGGAGACGTCGAGGTTGCGGTAGTGGAAGTAGCTTTCCAGCGACTTCATGTGGGTATAAAGGAAGCGACGATCCTGGCAGATGCTGTTGCCACAGATCGGCGACTTGCCCTTCGGTACCCACTTTTCCAGAAACGCGATGGTTTCGGCTTCGGCCTCGGCCATGCTCACGCGGCTTTCACGCACGCGCTGGGTCAGGCCCGAGTTGCCGTGAGTGCGGGTGTTCCACTCGTCCATGCGGGCGAGGACTTCGTCGCTGTGGTGAATGGCGATCACCGGGCCTTCGGCCAGGGTGTTCAGGTCACTGTCGGTGACGATGGTGGCCATTTCGATGATCACGTCGTTTTCCGGATCCAGACCGGTCATTTCGAGGTCGATCCAGATCAGATTCTGCGGGTTTTGCATATTTCGGCTCCTGAGCAATGCTGCGCAGTTTAGCCTAGGCAGCCTGCCGGGCGTGCTAAACTCGCGGCCGTTTTACCTAATCGCTGCATTCTTCAGACGGAACACCCATGGCCAAACGCCAACTCAATCGTCGTCAAAACTGGCGCATCGAAAAGATTCAGGGCGAGCGCGCCGCCCGCGCCGCCAAACGCGAGTCCTCGGCTGTCGAGGCGCTCGAAGGCGGCGATCTGGGCCCGGAACAGCACGGCCTGGTGATCGCCCACTTCGGCGTGCAGGTCGAGGTCGAGGCCGTTGACGGCGAACTGGCCGGCCAGGTCTTCCGCTGCCACTTGCGCGCCAACCTGCCAGCGCTGGTGACTGGCGACCGAGTGGTCTGGCGCGCCGGCAACCAGGGCATCGGCGTGATCGTCGCGCAACTGCCGCGCACCACCGAGCTGTGCCGTCCGGACAGCCGTGGCCAGCTCAAACCGGTGGCCGCCAACGTCGACATGATCGTCATCGTCTTCGCCCCGCTGCCCGAGCCCCATGCGAACCTGATCGACCGTTATCTGGTCGCGGCGGAGCACGCGGGCATCCGCCCGTTGCTGCTGCTGAACAAATTCGACCTGATCGACGAGCAGAACGCCCCGGCGCTGAATGCCCTGCTGGCGGTCTATCGCACGCTGGGTTACCCGGTGCTGGAAGTCTCAGCGCACCACGGCAACGGCATGGAGCAATTGCAGCAACAGCTCGACGGGCGCATCAGCGTGTTCGTCGGCCAGTCCGGTGTCGGCAAGTCGTCGCTGGTCAACAGCCTGCTGCCGGAAGTCGAAACCCGCGTCGGCCCGCTGTCCGAGCTGTCCGGCCAGGGCACGCACACCACGACCACCGCACGCCTGTTCCACTTCCCCGGCGGCGGCGAACTGATCGACTCCCCGGGCATCCGTGAATTCGGCCTCGGCCACGTCAGCCGCGCCGACGTCGAAGCTGGTTTCATCGAGTTCAACGACCTGCTCGGCACCTGCCGCTTCCGCGACTGCAAACACGACCGCGAACCGGGATGCGCACTGCTCAAGGCCCTGGAAGACGGCCGCGTGCAGCAGCAGCGCATGAATAGCTATCGCTCGATCATCGCCAGCCTGCCGGAAAACGGTTACTAGGCTTTAAAATAGCCAGACACAAAAAAGCCGCGATCATCTCGCGGCTTTTTTGTGGGTCATGTCTCGTCCTGAATAAGGTTTACACCTTCTGGCTTCTTATCAGGAGGGTGCAATGGATTCGGGCGCAAAACGCAGTCAACGCGATTACACGCTGACTTTTAAATTGTCGGTTGTCGACCAAGTCGAAAAAGGCGAGTTGAGTTATAAAGAGGCTCAACGGCGCTACGGAATTCAGGGTCGGTCGACGGTGTTGGTTTGGTTACGCAAGCATGGTCGGCAAGACTGGAGCCAAGGCGCCTCCATTCGTTCCCAAAGGAACCGACCAATGGACGAGCCCACTTTGCCCTTAACTCCCGAGCAGAGAATCAAAGAGCTTGAGGAGCAGTTGGCGCTGGCGAATCAGAAAGCCAAGTTTTTTGAAGACGTGGTGGATGTGCTGAAGAACGACTACGGCGTCTCTGTCGTAAAAAAGCGGCCCGGCAAGTCGTTGCGCAGACCCAAACCCTGAGTGTCAGCAGGGCTTGCCATTTTATGGGGATCAGTCGCCAAGCCTTTTACAAACGTAATCGCGTCTATCGGGCTCGCATCGAGCAAGATCAGAAACTCATCCAGTTTGTGCAGACAATCCGAGTACGCCAACCCTGCATTGGCGCCCGCAAATTGCACTCGTTGATGCACGCGGAGCGTGAGAAACAGGAGCTGCATGTCGGCCGCGATCGGTTATTGGCTGTCTTGCGTGATCACCGCCAACTGGTCCGCAGGAAGCGGGCTTATCACAAAACGACCGACAGTCATCATCACTTCCGCTGCCATCCCAATCTGCTCAAACCAGGCCCATCGCAAGTTGTCGCTACCGGTCCGGAACAGGTTTGGGTAGCCGATATCACTTATCTGTCCACCAAGCGTGACGATCCGGTCTATTTGAGTCTGGTGACGGATGCCTTCTCGAGAAAAATAGTCGGCTATCACGTGCATGGCAGCTTACATGCCGACTCGGTGGCTCAAGCCTTGCGCATGGCTTTGAAGACGCGTCGAACACGCCAGAAACTGGTTCATCACTCGGATCGAGGTGTGCAGTACTGCTCGGCGCTTTATCAAAAGCTCCATGCCAAGCATGGCATTACGTGCTCAATGACTGATGGCTACGACTGCTACCAAAACGCCTTGGCAGAGCGGGTCAATGGCATCTTGAAGACAGAGCTTTTGCTCCATCGGCCAACAGACCTGGCGCAAGCGGAGCAAATGGTGCGGGAGGCGATCTTGATCTACAACCAGGAGCGCCCGCACCTGTCCTTAAAATACAAAACGCCCGATGCGGTGCATCGGGCGTTAGGGTGAAACAGGTGTAAACCTATTTCAGGACTAGACATCACTGTTTCGGCGCGGGGGCCGGAGCAGCGGCCGGTGCAGCAGGCGCCGGAGCTGGTGCCGGGGCTGGTGCCGCTGCGCCCGGCTCGGTCGGTTTCGGCAGCGGGTCGTCGAACAGGTTCAGCCGTTCGCGCAACTCGTGGGCCGGTACCGGCTGCTGATCCGCCGGCAAGGCGTTCGGGTCGACCGGGGTGGCCGGCGCGGCGCCGTTCTGGCCTTGATCTGCCGGTTGCGACGGGTCGGCACCTTGCGAACCTTCGATGGCCGCCTGGGCCTTCTTGGTCAGCACCACGATGTCGATGCGGCGGTTGACCGGGTTGAACGGGTTCTCCTTGTCGAACAGCGCCGACGAGGCGTAACCAACAACCCGCGCCACTTGAGCATCCGGATAACTGCCCGCCACCAGTGCACGCCGGGCGGCGTTGGCACGGTTGGCCGAAAGCTCCCAGTTGCCGAAGTCGCCATTGCCCACGTAAGGCTTGGCATCGGTGTGACCGCTGATGCTGATCTTGTTCGGCACCGCTTTGATGGTGTCGGCCATGGCCAGCAGGATGTCTTCGAAGTACGGTTTCAGGCGTGCAGAACCGGAGTCGAACATCGGCCGGTTCTCGGCGTCCATGATCTGGATGCGCAAGCCGTTCGGCGTGATCTCGAACAGGATCTGGTCCTTGAATTTCTGCAGTTGCGGGTTCTCGTCGACCTTGTTCTGCAGTTCTTGCAGCAGCAGTTCCAGGCGTTCCTTCTCGACCTGCTCGGCCATGCCTTCAACCTGTTCCGTGTCGACCGTGACCTTGTCCGGCTGCGGTTGAGACTTCACTTCAGGGTTGAGGGTGTTTTCCGGCGCGAGGGTCGGCGTACCGCCCAGATCGATGATGTACGGCGTGCCGCTCTCGGAGAAACCGACCGGGTCCTTGAAGTAACCGGCGATGGCGATCTTCTGCTCCGGGGTCGCGGTGGACAGCAGCCACAACACCAGGAAGAACGCCATCATCGCCGTCGCGAAGTCGGCGAAGGCGATCTTCCACGCCCCGCCGTGATGCCCGCCGGCGATGCGCTTGACGCGCTTGATGATTATCGGCTGGTTATTTTCCATGACTTAACGACCGCGAACAGCTTGTTCCAGCTCGGCAAAGCTTGGACGGTGAGCCGGGTACAGAACCTTGCGACCGAACTCGACAGCCAGCGATGGCGGCATGCCGGAAGCCGAAGCCACCAGCGAGGCCTTGATGGCTTCGTAGACGTTCAGCTCTTCCTTGGCATCGTGCGCCAGGGAGTGCGCCAGCGGGCCGAAGAAACCGTACGCCGCGAGAATACCGAAGAAGGTACCGACCAGTGCCGCACCTACGTGCAGACCGATGGACTTCTGATCGCCCTCACCCAGCGAGGCCATCGTCACCACGATACCCAGTACCGCCGCGACGATACCGAAACCCGGCATGGCGTCGGCAATGCCGTTCACCGCGTGGGACGGATGCTCGAGGTCTTCCTTCAGGCTGTACAGTTCCATGTCGAACAGACCTTCCAGCTCGTGGGGAGCCATGTTGCCGGAGGACATGATGCGCAGGTAATCGCAGATGAACGCGGTCATGCGTTCGTCTTTCAGTACCGCCGGGTACTTGGCGAAGATCGGGCTCGCGGCGGCGTCTTCGATGTCGCCTTCGATGGCCATCATGCCTTCGCGGCGGCTCTTGTTGAGGATCTCGTAGATCAGGCCCAGCACTTCCAGATAGAACGTGTGGCTGAAACGCGAACTGAACATGCTCAGGGATTTCTTGAGCACGTGCATCGTCATGTAGCCGGGGTTGGCCTGCAGGAATGCACCGAGTGCAGCACCGCCGATAATCATCACCTCGAAGGGCTGGATCAGAGCGGCAATCTTGCCGTGGGAGAGCACGTATCCGCCGAGCACGCTCGCGAATACGACGATGATGCCGATAATTTTAGCCATAGGTAGAAAGTACTTATTTAAGTCGGGTTCAAGGTCATATTCGGAAGTTAAAAAATCTCTTCTTCTACTTATCGGCAAAACTGCGCCAGACTATAGCCAGTTCAGGCGAAAAGCCAATTTAGCCCATGCCGGGCGCGTCTACAGTCAGTGAAGATCTCGTCCAGACATGGCTAATGAAACGAACGTCCCACACGTAAAACCGACCACACTCGATGGCTGGGTGAAGCTGCTCGACAGCGTTCGCCTGCCGGTGCCGCAAGACGCCCATGACCGGGTCTGCCGGGCGATTCGCGATGACCGCAGCTCGTTGCGCGACATCGCCGACCTGATGCAGGACAGTCCGGCGCTGGCCCTGAGCATCATCCGCGAAGCCAACCGCCACACCCACGGCAACATGACCGCGCCTGCGGAAAACCTCGAAGTGGCGATCAATCGTCTCGGCCTTGGCCGTACCGAAGAACTGCTCGCTCGCCTGCCCGCCGAACCTGCCGCACAGATCCCCCAGGCCCTGCGCCAGTTGCAGATGATCAGCCAGCACGCCACGCAACAGGCCAACGGTTTTTTCGCCAGCCGTCTCGCGCGCCTGTGGCAGGACATTCATTGGGGCAGCCTGCTGTTTCTGTCGCCGCTGTGGCCGCTGGCGCTGACCTTTCCCAAATTGCTTGAAGAGTGGGAAGTGCGGGTTATCCACAAGGGCGAATCAGCGCGAGTCGTGGAAAAGCAGCTATTCGGTGTGCGCCTGCTGAAAATCGGCGAAGCGCTGGTCGAAGCCTGGCGTCTGCCGATCTGGGTCCAGCAAGGTTATCGCCTGCTGCTGACCGAGCAGCGCGAACTGGTCAAAGTCCTGCGCATTGCCCGCGACGTCGATCATCCGCTGCGCCAGCAAAACCGCCTCGACGACGACCCGACCCTGCGCCGCTGGCTCAACCAGCCGGCCAACACCGTGCTGCTGGCCAACGGTCTGGCGCTCTCGGCGCAACAGGCCTGGGACAGTCCGCACAGTGAGCGCTGGCAATTCCTGACCAGCCTCTACCTGCAAATCTCGATGGACGAGGTGCAACAGCAGCTGCACCAACAGGCCGCCGTCAGCGCTCGCCATCATTCCATGCCGGACCTGTGGCACCCGGCGGTTTCGCTGCTGTGGCCGTGGGGCACCCGTCGCCTGCCCGCCGGAATGCTCCCGGCTGCGGCGCCTTCCGCTGAAGACCTGACCCAGTGGCGCCGGCAATGCGCCGAGTTGCTGGCTGTGCCAAGCCGCTTCACCAATGCCATGAGCCTGACCGTCGCCGCCCGCGATGCGCTGGTCGCCAGCGGTATGCGCCGGGTGATGATCCTGATGGCCGACCGCAGCCACGCCAATCTGCGCGTCCATCAAACCTCGGGGCTGCCGAAGGAAGCCGCTGCGCTCAATTTCGTCGTCAGCCAGAGTTCGGTGCTGCAACGCTTGCTCGCGCAGCAGGCGCAAGTACGCATCACCCCGGACAACAACGCCCAGTTTTCCGCCCTGCTGCCGCCCTCGCTGCGCACGCTGTTCCGTGGCGAACATCTATTCCTGCGCTCGCTGGTGAACAACGGCCGGGTGATCATGATCGTGGTCGCCGACCAGGGTGGCGGGCCGTTCGCCGACATCACCGTGCAAGCCTTCGGCAAAACCGCGCAGTGCATCGAGAAAGCCCTGCACAGTTTTAGCCAGCGCGGCCAATGACAGCTACAATCCTTCCCCTTTGTGCTCTGGAGACCTCACATGTCTGATTTCTCTGGCCTGGCCCTGGTGATCGAGCCGAGCGACCTGCTGCCGCGCCTCGAATCCCGCGATCTGATTCTGGTGGATCTGACCAGTGCCGCCCGCTACGCCGAGGGACATATTCCCGGCGCACGTTTTGTTGATCCGAAACGCACCCAGCTGGGTCAGGCGCCGGCTCCGGGCCTGTTGCCGAGCAAGGAAAAACTCGAAGAACTGTTCGGTGAGCTGGGCCATCGCAAAGACGCGGTCTACGTGGTCTATGACGACGAAGGCGGTGGCTGGGCCGGGCGCTTCATCTGGCTGCTCGACGTGATCGGTCACGACAAGTATCACTACCTCGACGGCGGTCTGCCGGCGTGGCTGGCGGAAGGTTCGCCGATGTCGATCCAGATTCCTCCGGCGGCGGGCGGCCCGGTTGCCCTGACGCTGCACGAGGAACCGACCGCCACCCGCGAATACCTGCAAAGCCGTCTCGGCGCCGCTGACCTGGCAATCTGGGACGCTCGCGGGCCGCTGGAGTACTCCGGCGAGAAAGTCCTGGCGGCCAAGGGTGGACACATCCCCGGCGCGGTCAATTTCGAATGGACGGCGGGCATGGATCAGGCGCGTCAGCTGCGCATCCGTACCGACATGCCGCAGATCCTCGAAAACCTCGGGATCACCAAAGACAAAGAAATCATTACCCACTGCCAGACCCATCACCGGTCCGGTTTCACTTATCTGGTGGCCAAGGCCCTCGGTTATCCGCGGGTCAAGGGCTACGCCGGTTCCTGGGGCGAATGGGGCAACCACCCCGACACCCCCGTCGAGCTTTAAGGATTTTTAAGGACAGTCATGAAAGAGCGTTTGTTTATCATCAGCCAATACCTGTTGCCGCATCACTTGCTGTCGCGCCTGGCCGGCTGCGTCGCCGAGTGCCGCGTGCGCTGGTTCAAGAATGCCTTCACCACCTGGTTCGCCAAGCGTTATCAGGTGGACATGTCGCAGGCACTGGTTGAAGACGTCACCGCTTACGAGCACTTCAACGCCTTCTTTACCCGTGCGCTGAAAGACGGCGCACGACCGCTGGACCAGACCCCGGGCGCAATCCTCAGTCCGGCCGACGGTGCGATCAGCCAGCTCGGCCCGATCGAACACGGTCGCATCTTCCAGGCCAAGGGCCACAGCTTCAGCGTGCTGGAACTGCTGGGCGGCGATGCAGCGAATGCGGCGCCGTTCATGGGCGGTGAATTCGCCACTGTTTACCTGTCGCCGAAGGACTACCACCGCGTGCACATGCCGCTGGCCGGCACCCTGCGCGAAATGGTCTACATCCCGGGCCGGATCTTCTCGGTCAACCAGACCACCGCAGAAAACGTTCCGGAACTGTTCGCCCGCAACGAGCGTGTAGCGTGCATCTTCGACACCGAGCGCGGGCCAATGGCCGTGGTGCTGGTGGGCGCGATGATCGTGGCATCGATCGAAACCGTGTGGGCCGGTCTGGTCACGCCACCGAAGCGCGAACTGAAAACCTTCCGCTACGACGAGGCCGCCCGTGCGCCGATTCATCTGGAAAAAGGTGCGGAACTGGGGCGCTTCAAGCTGGGTTCGACCGCGATCGTGTTGTTCGGGCCGGATCAGGTGAAATGGGTTGAAGAATTGAAAGCCGGCTCGCCGGTACAGATGGGTCAGGCCCTGGCACTGTCCAACGCCTGAACCTGTTGATCCGCCCTTTCGCACGTCTGCGAAGGGGCGGACACGACCTGAGTGGCGCCGTTACTCTATCTGCCCACGGAAGCCGATCGGCCCTTCGTTGGCGTAGGTATTGGTGCCGCTGAGGTTTTTCCCTCCGTCACTGGACGTGACGCTCAACGCGATAACGTTCTGGTTATCCCGCCCGCCGATCACCCACTTGCCACCTGGATGCCACGGGGCATCGTTGCCACCCCACTGGTTTTCGACGTTGTACTGGTTCTGGCCAGTGCGCTGAGCCTTGAAGCCAATAGGGCCTTCGCCGGCGTAGGTCATGGTGCCGGTGAAGCTTTTGCCACCGTCGCCGGACTTGATCTCGATCGCGACGACGTTCTGGTTGTCCCGCGCGCCCAGCACCCAGGTTCCACCCGGATGCCAAGGTGCCGAACTACCGCCCCATTGATTTGCCACTGCGTATTTAGACATGAACCTCATCTCCTTGAAGTTTTTCAGAGACCTGCCCGACGTTGCGGCAAGCCGTGCAACCGTGCGTTTCCGATCGCACGCCTGAGAGCCTAGTAGCGCCTGCCGAAATGGCACCAGGCCAGCAGACCAACGGTAAAAAAGCCTGACAATCGCCTGCGAAACAGAGCACAACTGCTAGAGTTTTTGGCATTGCCCTATTCGCCGCCGGAGCTTGTCACGGCATGAGTGAGCCACGATCCCAACCGAAACTGAGTGCCCCGACGCCCACGCAGTTGCGCCTGTCTTTCTGTGAAGCCACCCCGCGCGACCTCAAGCGCTGGATCGCCGGCCTGCCCAAGGCCAACATCGGCGAAACCGCGCGCCTGCTGTATCAAGGCCTCGGCGAACTCAATCAACTGCTGACCCCCAGCGACAATCGCCTGCATCTGCTGGAACTGTTACGCCCCGAGGTTTACTTCGTCTGCCAGCACCTGGAACGGCATTTTCTGCATCAGGCGATCATGCTCGATGAGCGCTCACGCAAGATCAGCAACCTGTGCCAGGCCCTGCAAAGTCAGCTGGCCATCGGTTACAAACAGATCATTGCGCGGATCGCGCCCAAGTATTCCCGGGATCGCGCAGCGCTTGTGAGCGAAGCGCTGCAACGGGCGACTCATGCGTTGAAAGGGCAACTGGTTCGCGCCACGCAGCTGTACAGCGCCGCACCGGAACAGCTGTGGTTCGAACTGCATCAATTGTTTCGCTGTGCCTGCGAGCTGCAACTGCAACATCGCCGGGTGCGCGACGACCTTGCCAGCCTGACCGGCGAGCTGAGTGTCGAACAGACCTACCTTGCGGCCCTGCTGCTGGGCAGCGCCCGTTGCAATCAGTTGCGCCAAAACCAGATCGCGCGTCTGGCCCAAGTAGTGGAACCATGGAGTGCGTGGCTGAAACTGCATCCCGCCCATCCGGGCGAAGGGTTGTTCGCGGTTTCGGCAGAGATCGACGCCGGCCCGCGCTACCGCTCCCAATTCCGTAGCGAGCAACAAGCCAGTCTGCTCGGTTTCGATCCGCAACCGCTGGTGAATGCCATCGAGGCCCACCTGCTGCATCAGGATGCGACCTCGCCGCTGCCCGTGCCGTCCGGCCTGACCCTCGACACCCTGCAACACCTGCACGCCACCTGGGGCGAAGCCGCCGAACGCAGCTTCAAGCGCACCGTCGGCCAGGGCAACCTGACCGTGTGTGTCGGCATGAGCGCCCTGCACTTCTACCTTGGCGGCGAGCGCACCTTCAGCGAACTGCTCAAGCACCCCGGGGCCCGTGCGGCGAATTTCAGCCGCGCGGTGGTTCAGGGCGAAAAGGACAGCTGGAGCCAGGCGTTCGATGCCGCACCACAGAGCACGTCCGATGAATTGTTGCCCTACGAGGAAATCCGCTACGAACCGCTGATCGACGATGAAGGCGACGCCGACAGTCAGCCGCATTACCCGACCTATGCCTTGCCGGTGATCAACCACAGCCCCGGCGGTTATTGCCTTGCTTGGCCAAAGGACGTACCGGCCGAATTGCAGGCTGGGGAAATGGTCGGGATTCAGGACAGCCTCAACCAGGGCTGGAGCATTGCCGTGGTGCGCTGGATCCGCCAGGTGCGCGGCGCCGGCACGCAAATGGGCATCGAACTGGTGGCGCCCCATGCCCGGCCGTGCGGGTTGCAACTGGTGCGTTCGCGGGATGATCACAGCCAGTATCTGCGCGGTTTGCTGTTGCCGGAGATCAGTGCGATCGATTTGCCGGCGACATTACTCGCGCCACGGCTGCCGTTTCAGGAAGGCAATAAAGTGCTGATCAACACCCAGGGCGAAGAGCACCGCGCCGGGCTGGATCGGCGGGTGGCCAGCACTCACAGTTTCAATCAGTTTGCCTATCGCTCGCTGGAGGCGGCCAGGAATGGCGGGAGCGAGGAGGATTTCGACTCGTTGTGGAAGTCCCTTTGAGTGGAGTCTGATAATCCGGGGCGCCCCCTTCGCGAGCAAGCCCGCTCCCACATTTGAAATGCATTCCAATGTGGGAGCGGGCTTGCTCGCGAAGGGGGCAGCTCAGGCGGCAGAGCTTTCAGAGCTGCCCGTCGCGATCCCGGAAGCCCAGCAGGTACAGCACGCCATCCAGACCGAGGGTCGAGATCGCCTGCTTCGCCGACTGCTTGACCAGCGGCTTGGCGCGGAACGCCACGCCCAGACCGGCAATCGCCAGCATCGGCAGGTCGTTGGCGCCGTCGCCCACGGCGATGGTCTGTTCCAGACGCAGACCTTCTTTTTCAGCCAGTTGCTTCAGCAGATCGGCCTTGCGCTGGGCATCGACGATCGGCTCGATCGCCACGCCGGTGCACTTGCCATCGACCACTTCCAGTTCGTTGGCGAACACGTAGTCGATGCCGAGTTTGGCCTGCAACTGTTTGGCGAAGTAGGTGAAGCCGCCCGACAGGATCGCGGTCTTGTAGCCCAGACGCTTGAGTTCGGCGAACAGGGTTTCGGCACCCTCGGTCAGACGCAGGGAGGCGCCGATCGAGTCGAGCACGCTGACATCCAGCCCCTTGAGCAGCGCCAGACGCTCTTTGAAGCTGGCGCGAAAATCCAGCTCGCCGGCCATTGCCCGCTCGGTGATTTCCGAAACCTGATCGCCGACGCCGGCGGCTTTCGCCAGCTCGTCGATGACTTCGGCTTCGATCAGGGTCGAGTCCATGTCGAACACCGCCAGACGACGGTTGCGACGGAACAGCGAATCTTCCTGGAAGGCGATGTCGACGTTCAGTTCCTGAGCCACGCTGAGGAACTCGGCGCGCAGCGCCTGCGGGTCGGCCGCTTCGCCACGCACGGAGAACTCGATGCAGCCCTTGCCCTTGTCAGCCGGGGTGTCCAGCGGCATGCGACCCGACAGACGGTCGATATGGTCGATGTTCAGGCCGTATTTGGCGGTGATCGAGCTCACGGCCTGCAACTGGCCGGCGGTGACCTTGCGGGTCAGCAGGGTAACGATGTGGCGTTTCTTGCCCTGATTGCCCACCCATTGCTGGTAATCCTCTTCGGACACCGGGGTGAAGCGCACCTGCTGGTCGAGCTCATAGCCCTTGAACAGGATGTCCTTGAGCACCGACTTGCCTTGCTCGGAGTCGGGGATTTCCACGAGGATGCCGAACGACAGCATGTCGTGGATCACCGCCTGACCGATGTCGAGGATATTCACACCACCCTGGGCCAGTACACCGGTAATGGCCGCCGTCAGACCCGGACGGTCGACTCCCGTGATGTTAATCAGGACGATTTCGCGCAACGCGCACCCCCGCAACTGGAAAAAAACCGCATTCTACCCACTTTCAGTGACCATCGGGCACCGCCAGCGCTTTGCCGGTCTAGGGCCTGTCGCTATACTGCGCGTCAACTTCACGGACAAAAGAGCCGAGCTCAGTGAACCGGCCCACGCCAGTTAAAACCGATAACTTCTTTCTGCTGATCTTCCGTGCACTGCGCCACCGCCGTGTACCGATTGCATTGCGCATTGCCAGCCATAACGTGATCCTGGTCGCCCTGGCCCTGGTGATCTATGCCTGCGTGATGGGCCTGCAATTCAAGCAGGCCATGCACGAGCAGGCCGATGCGCTGGGCGAAAGCCTGACCACGCAGACCGCCACCTCCGCCACCGAGCTGCTGGTGTCCAACGACATCCTCAGCCTCAACGTGCTGCTCAACAACCTGACCAAGAACAAGCTGGTGGCCCACGCCGCCATCTACAGCGTGGACAACCGCATCCTCGCCGAGTCCGGTCAGCGGCCCAAGCACGGCCTGCTCGGCGAAGCCGAGGGCATGTACGAGAGCAAGATCACCTTCCAGGACGTGACCGCCGGGCAACTGCGCATCAGCCTGGACATGGATCAGTTCCAGCAGCCGATGACCATCAGCCTGCAAAGCATGGGCATCCTGAGTGCGATCCTGCTGGCACTGTCCCTGGCCCTGAGCCTGCGTCTGGGCCGGCACATTTCCACGCCGCTGCTGCAATTGCGTGTGTGGCTGCGCCGGATCGACGAATACACGCCGGGGATCGAGCGTCAGGACGAGATCGGTGATCTTGCCCGCCAGTTGCACGCCAACTATGCCCCGGAGCCGGCTGAACCGGAGCCCGAGCCGGAACCCGAGTTCGAGGACGACGAGCCGGAATTCGAAGTGCGCAACCTGCGTGATCCGAGTTTCGACGAGAGCCGCCCGATGGCCGCGCAGAAGCCTGCGCCACGCCATGTGGTCAGCACCGTTGAAGACGACGATGACGAAGACCCGTTCGCCGATCTGCGTGACGAGTCGCTGGACGAAGCAGCGCAACCGGCAGTGCGCCGACCGACCCCAAGCGTGCCGCAACATACGGCGGTGCTGGCGGTGCAACTGGGTTCGCAGGAACAACTTCGCCGTTTGCCGCGCGCACGTCTGGAAGAGTTGCAGGATCGCTATCGCGACTGCCTGGAACAGGCCGCGTCGCTGTATCAGGGCGAAATCGAAACCCTGAACGACGGCAGTACGCTGATGCTGTTCCACACCGAAGACAGCGGCGACGATTACCTGACCAACGCCATCTGCTGCGGCGAGCTGCTGCGGGCGCTGGGCCACCAGTTGCAGATCGAAGTCGCCGACAGCGGCATCACCCTGCAATTGCAGCTGGGCCTGACCCTCGGCGATGAGCTGTTTGGTCTGAGCCAGATCGACTTGTTGCTGACCGACTCCGCCCAGGACGCCCTGGCCCTGTCGCAACACAGCCGCAACCTGCTGCTGGTGGAACGCAAGATCGGTGACGACGCGCTGATCCGCCAGCGTGCACGAATCCGGCCGATTGCCAGCCCTGAGGGGGCTTGCTGTGTGGAGCGGTTGATGGAGCCTTATCCGTCGATGCTTGAGCGGCAGCTGGCGCGGATGCATGAGCGCCGGGCTTAAGCCTTAGACCAGTTACAACGAAGCCCGCAGACGAGTGATTGCCTGCGGGCTTTTTTGTGCGTGGCGTTTTCGTGATTGCGCCTGGCCCTGAAGAGCCCCCTCACCCAAGCCCTCCCGAAACGTCGGACCGCCCGTAGGGAGAGGGAACCGATCCGGGAATATTGAAGAGCTGCAGCGACTTGAACGCCCAGCTTTGAATCCATAATCGCCAAGATTTTTCAGGTCGATGTATGACGCCAGACACCTCGGTCGGCTCCCTCTCCCTCCGGGAGAGGGCTGGGGTGAGGGAGCTTTTGATCTTCTACTCAGAACCCCAGACACAACAAAGCCCGCACAAGGCGGGCTCTGTTCTGACTCGTTCCAGCCTTAGAAGCGGAACACTTCCATATCCGTTCGAATCGGCGAAGCCATCGGGATCTTCGGCTGCTTCTCGGCTTCCGCCGCCGGTGCTGCCGGTTTCGGTGCCGGTTTGCGCGGCGCCTCGGCGACCGGTGGCTGATTGGCCAACGGCTTGAGCGCTACCGACAGCTGCTCCGCCAGACGCTGCAACAACACGCCTTGCGCCTGCACCTGCGCGGCGGTAGTGCCGGCATGCTGTTCCTGCAGATGGACGATGCGGTTGTCGCGCACCTGACCACGGCGGTCGATCAGACGCCATTGCGCGTCGAGGATCGCCGGTTGCGACTGACCCGAGTCCAGACGCGTAATGGTCAACAGCACCTGCACGTCCGGGGTGAAGCCCACAGTGGCCGGCGCCAGCACGACGCGCTGACTGTCCAGATGCCCGGCGACCTGACGCAACAGCAACTGATCGATGTCCGAAGACAGGCTGCCGGCCCAGCGGCCATCGACCGAGGCTTGCAGGCTGCCGTCCGGTTGACGCTGCAACAGGGTTTCACGTTGCAGGTAATCGGCAACGATCACAGGGCCCAGCAAAACTGCCATGCCTGAGCTTTGCGCAGGCTGAGCCGGACTTCCGCTGTCCAGCTGATACAGCGACACCGGCTGGTGAACGCTGCAACCCGCCAGGCCAAGAACGCCGGCGAGCAGGAAAATAAGGGGGCGCAGAGAAGTCATCATCCCGTCCAGGTGGCCGCCACAAGGCTGACCACAGTGAAAATACTCAATAAATATGAAGAACGCTCGGCCACGCCGGCGCTTGGAAAGGCCATATCATCCGTGAATATGCGTTCCGACTCCAGCGCCAAAGCGCCGATCTACGGGTTAAATCGTAGATCCGGCGCTCTAGGACGCTTAATTGAGGTTTTCGACGAGCAGCGCATCCACCCGCTGGAAGCCACGTGGCAGTTTGTTACCACGACGTCCACGTTCACCTTTGTAGTGTTCGAGGTCGTCGGCTTTCAGCGACAAGGTGCGTTTTCCGGCCTGCAGCACCAAAGTGGCGCCTTCCGGAAGAACGGCGATGTCCGTGACATATTCTTCGCGACTGGCCACACGCTCACCGGAAATACCGATGATCTTGTTGCCTTTGCCCTTCCCTAATTGTGGCAGATCGCTGATCTTGAAGATCAGCAGGCGACCCTCGGTCGTCACCGAGGCCAGCCAGTTGTGCTCGCGGTCGGCGACCGGACGCGGCGCGATCACCTTGGCGTTGTTCGGCAGGCTCAACAGGGCCTTGCCGGCCTTGTTCTTGGCTTGCAGGTCTTCGCCTTTCACCACAAAACCGTAGCCGGCATCGGAGGCGATCACGTACAGCGAGTCCTCTTCAGGCATCAGCACGCATTCGAACGTGGCGCCCGGCGGCGGCGTCAGGCGACCGGTCAACGGCTCGCCCTGGCCCCGTGCCGATGGCAGGGTGTGGGTGGCCAGCGAATAACTGCGACCCGTGGAGTCGATGACCACAGCGGACTGGTTCGAACGCCCCGCCGCCGAGGTCTTGAAGCCGTCGCCAGCCTTGTACGACAGGCCGGTCGCATCGATCTCGTGGCCCTTGGCCGAACGGATCCAGCCTTTTTCCGACAGCACAACAGTCACTTTCTCGTTCGGCAGCAGATCGTGCTCGGTCAGCGCCTTGGCTTCAGCGCGCTCGACGATTGGCGACCGACGGTCATCGCCGTAGGTTTCAGCATCTTTCAGCAGCTCGCTGCGAACCAGCTTCTTCAGCTTGGCTTCGCTGCTCAACAGGGCTTGCAGCTTGGCTTGTTCCTTGAGCAGTTCGTCCTGCTCGTCGCGCAGCTTCATCTCTTCCAGTCGCGCCAACTGACGCAGACGGGTGTCGAGGATGTAGTCAGCCTGGATTTCGCTGAGGTCAAAACGCTCGATCAGCCTGGCTTTCGGATGCTCCTCGGTACGGATGATGTGGATCACTTCATCCAGGTTGAGGTAAGCGATCAACAAACCGTCCAACAGGTGCAGGCGACGCTCGACCTTGTCGAGGCGGAATTGCAGGCGGCGACGTACAGTCAGCACGCGGAATTCCAGCCACTCCACCAGCAACGCACGGAGGTTTTTCAGCTGCGGCTTGCCGTCCAGACCGATGATGTTGACGTTGACCCGGTAGGTCGACTCCAGCTCGGTGCTGGCAAACAGGTGCTGCATCAGCGCTTCGTGGTCGACGCGGCTGTTGACCGGAATGATCACGATGCGGCACGGGTTTTCGTGGTCGGATTCGTCGCGAAGATCGGCGATCTGCGGCGCTTTCGACGGTTTGGCCTGCATCAGCGCGGCGATCTGCTCCAGCACCTTGGCCCCGGAGACCTGGTGCGGCAGCGCGGTGACGATGATGTCACCGTCCTCGACGTGGTACACGGCGCGCATGCGCACCGAGCCCTTGCCGGTTTCGTACATTTTCAGCAGGTCGGCGCGCGGGGTGATGATTTCCGCTTCGGTCGGGTAGTCCGGGCCCTGGATGTGTTCGCAGAGCTGTTCGACCGTGGCTTTCGGCTCGTCGAGCAGGCGCACGCACGCAGTGGCGACTTCGCGCAGGTTGTGCGGCGGCACGTCGGTGGCCATCCCCACGGCGATACCGGTGGTGCCGTTGAGCAGGATGTTCGGCAAACGTGCCGGCAACACCAGCGGTTCCTGCAAGGTGCCGTCGAAGTTCGGGCCCCAGTCTGCGGTGCCCTGGCCCAGTTCGCTGAGCAGGACTTCGGAGTAACGAGACAGCCGCGCTTCGGTGTAACGCATGGCAGCGAAGGACTTGGGATCGTCCGGCGCACCCCAGTTACCCTGGCCGTCCACCAGCGTGTAGCGATAGCTGAAAGGCTGGGCCATCAGCACCATCGCTTCGTAGCACGCAGAGTCGCCGTGGGGGTGGAACTTGCCGAGCACGTCGCCGACGGTACGCGCCGATTTCTTGTGCTTGGAATCGGCATCCAGCCCCAGCTCGCTCATGGCGTAGACGATACGCCGCTGTACCGGTTTCAGACCGTCGCCGATATGCGGCAGGGCACGGTCCATGATCACGTACATGGAGTAGTTGAGGTAGGCATTTTCGGTGAAGTCAGCCAGCGACCGGCGTTCTACGCCATCTAAGCTGTCTGCAAGGTTGTCGCTCATGCGGGCCTCATCGGTTCGTTGTCTGGCGCAGCAGCATGGTGCCGCCGCGCTGAGTAAATTCAAGTTTGTTCAGGGCGCTCATGCCGAGCAGCACCTGATCGCCATGCAGCCCCGGCGCCACCAGTGCGCGGACATCCCGCAGCACGATGTCGCCCAGTTGCAGGCGGTCGATACGGGTGCGATAGCCCTGGCTCAGGCCATTGGCCGTGCTCAGGGTCACACCGAAACCTTCTTCCAGCCTGAGGTTTTTCGCCACCTCGGCCGGAATTGCCACGTCGGTCGCGCCGGTGTCGAGCATGAACTCCACCGGCCGACCGTTGATCAGGCCACTGGCGACAAAATGTCCCTGGGCGTTGCCGATCAGTTTCACTTCGATAAAGCCGTTACCCTGTTGCGAAGCCACTTCCACATTGGGATTTCGCTGGCGTTCTTCCCACTGGCCGAAAAACCGCGTGGCCAGAAACAGCGCCGCGCACCACGCCAGAATCATCAGCACCCGACCGGTGCGTTTGCCCGGTGGTTGCTGGCTCATGGCTTGGCGCTCCAGCCACCCTCAGGCGCGGCGAAACGCCAGATGATCGGGCGAACCTCGCCATCGGCGCGCGGGCCAAAATTGTTGTCGACGCCGATCCATGCACCTTGAGCATCGACCACCAGTGCCTCTTCCAGCCCGAAGTTCTGCTCGTAACGACGATTGGCCTGCAACAGCTCGGCCGCATATGACCAGCAGAGCTCGACCTTGGCCGTCTGCGCATCGCGTCGACAGATCTGGTACGCGTTGCGCTCAAGGGTAAACAGCTTGCCGTTGAACAGGGAGATATCGGAAAAATCCCGATTGACCGGACGGGCTTTCGGGAACTGTGGCGGCTGCATTTCCATCCCGCCTTCGCTGAGCAGCACGCAGCGACCGTCACAATCCCACACTGTCTGCTGGCGCTTGATCAGCAACAAGCCACGGCTTTGCCGCTCGGCAGCCAGCCACATCTGATCGCCCGCCGGGTTGATCGCCAGGCCTTCGAATATCGCGTTGAATTGCAGCAGCATCCCGCTGGCCCGCGCCTCGCGAACCATCATCGGCGAGATTTTCAGCCACGACGACGGCCCCTGCGGCGGCACTTGCAGCACGGCCGCGTGAGCTTCGCTGACGATGTAGCGGTTGCCGGCGCTGTCGCAGCTGATGCCTTCGAAATCCAGATCGCCGCCCCGAATGAACGACGCCGCCCAGGTGCGCGAACTGATGCCCCACGGCAAGCCGCTGTCCGGCACTTTCGGCGGATCGATGCGCACGGCCGTGGCCTGCCAGACCCGGTCGCGGATATCGAGACGGTAGATCTGATCATCGTCGCGGTCCGAAACCGTCCACAGGTCATTGCCGCACAAGGCCAGCCCCGACAGGTTGCCGCCGCGCATGCCTTCGACCGGGTGTTCGGCGAGCACGCGCAGCTCTTGCACAGGCTCTGCCGACACCGTCATCGAACCCAGCAGCAACGCACCCGCCAAGGCCCAGCCAAACCGCATCAGGCCAGAACCTCGGCGAGGTTGCCCTTGGATTCAAGCCAGGTCTTGCGGTCGCCGGCGCGTTTCTTCGCCAGCAGCATGTCCATCATTTCCGAGGTCTCGGCGAAGTCGTCCCCGAGGGTCAACTGCACCAGACGGCGGGTGTTCGGGTCCATGGTGGTTTCACGCAGCTGCGGCGGGTTCATTTCACCCAGACCTTTGAATCGGGTGACCTGCGGCTTGCCGCGTTTCTTCTCGGCCACCAGACGGTCAAGGATCCCGTCGCGCTCGGCGTCGTCCAGGGCGTAGAAAATCTCTTTGCCCAGGTCGATGCGGTACAGCGGCGGCATCGCCACGTAGACGTGACCGGCATCCACCAGCGGGCGGAAATGCTGGACGAACAAGGCGCACAACAATGTTGCGATGTGCAGACCGTCGGAGTCGGCGTCGGCGAGGATGCAGATCTTGCCGTAGCGCAGCTGGCTCATGTCCTCGGCGCCCGGATCGACACCGATGGCCACGGCAATGTTGTGCACCTCCTGACTGGCCAGCACTTCGCTGCCGTCGACTTCCCAGGTGTTGAGGATCTTGCCGCGCAACGGCAGGATCGCCTGGAATTCCTTGTCCCGCGCCTGCTTGGCAGAACCGCCGGCGGAATCACCTTCCACCAGGAACAGCTCGGAACGCATCGGATCCTGCCCGGCGCAATCGGCCAGCTTGCCCGGCAATGCCGGCCCCTGGGTGATGCGTTTGCGCTCGACCTTTTTGCTCGCTTTCAGGCGACGGCCGGCGTTGCTGATTGCCAGTTCGGCCAGCGCCAGACCGGTTTCAGGATTGGCGTTGAGCCACAGGCTGAACGCGTCCTTGACCACACCGGAAACGAAAGCCGCTGCTTCACGAGACGACAGACGCTCCTTGGTCTGGCCGGAGAATTGCGGCTCCTGCATCTTCATCGACAGGACGAAAGCAATGCGCTCCCAAACGTCTTCCGGCGCCAGCTTCACGCCACGCGGCAGCAGACTGCGGAATTCGCAGAACTCGCGCATCGCATCGAGCAGGCCCTGACGCAGACCGTTGACGTGGGTGCCGCCCTGCTCCGTCGGGATCAGGTTGACGTAGCTTTCAGTGACCGAAGTGCCGCCCTCCGGCAGCCACAACAGGGCCCACTCGACCGCTTCCTTGGTGCCGGCCAGGTTGCCGCAGAACGGCGCGTCCGGCAGGCGCTCGAATTCGCTCACCGCGTCTACCAGGTAGGAGCGCAGGCCATCTTCGTAATGCCACTCGACCTTTTCGCCGGTGCCTTTGTCTTCGAAGCTGATCAACAGCCCCGGGCACAGAACGGCTTTGGCCTTGAGTACGTGCTTGAGGCGGCTGATGGAGAATTTCGGCGAATCGAAGTACTTCGGATCCGGCGCGAAATACACGCTGGTCCCGGTATTGCGCTTGCCGACGGTGCCGATCACTTGCAGATCGGTGGCCTTGAAGCCGTCGGCGAAGGTCATTTCGTATTCGTTGCCGTCACGTTTGACCCGCACCCGTACCTGGGTCGACAAGGCGTTGACCACCGAAATACCCACCCCGTGCAGACCGCCGGAGAACTGGTAGTTCTTGTTGGAAAACTTGCCGCCCGCATGGAGCTTGGTGAGGATCAGTTCGACGCCCGAAACGCCCTCTTCCGGGTGGATGTCGACCGGCATGCCACGGCCGTCGTCGCAGACTTCCAGCGAGTGATCGGCGTGGAGGATGACCTGGATCGATTTGGCGTGGCCGGCCAGGGCTTCGTCGACGCTGTTGTCGATGACTTCCTGGGCAAGGTGGTTCGGCCGACTGGTGTCGGTGTACATGCCGGGGCGTTTGCGCACCGGGTCGAGGCCCGAGAGGACTTCGATGGCGTCGGCGTTATAGGAGCTAGCGCTGGGAGTGGCCATAGGGTCTCGTCGTCAGTGATTCAATGAAAATGGGGCAAGACTTCACAGTGCGGTGAAATCGATTGCCTGATAGGTATCGGCGCCAATCCCGGCAAAGCTGAGCAATGCCGGCAATTGTGTAACAAATCCTTGGAAACTGTGATCGCCGCCGGCCTGGATGCGCAAGGCACAGGCCCGGTAATACTGCTGGGCAAGGCGATAATCCAGCGTTTCATCCCCGGTCTGCAACCATACCTGATAACGCTGCGGATCCTGCGGCGCCGGCACTTCCAGCTCGGCCAGAGCCGTCACGTGGTCGTGGGTCAGCTCCCAGGTTTCGTCGGTGTACAGGTTTTTCTGGGTGCCCAGGTATCCGTCGAACATCCGGTGCGGACTGACGGCCGGGTTGACCAGCAGGGCTTTCAGGCCATGGCGCTCGGCCAGGTGAGTCGCATAGTAGCCGCCGAGCGAGCTTCCCACCAGCAATGGCCGGCCGAGTTCGGCGATTGCCTGTTCCAGCTGACCGATGGCTTGGCGCGGGTGGTGATGCAGCGCCGGCACACGCAGTTGATCGCTCAAACCCAGCCGCTCCATTACCTCGACCAGCTGACAGGCCTTTTTCGAGGCCGGCGCACTGTTGAAACCATGGATATAGAGAATCGAACCGGACATTTGAGCTCCCTGGGCGTCGGCTGAAGATAGCGGAGTTTACAGGGAGTCTTGGTGGGTTGGGCCAGCTGTCCATTCGTTATCAAAAATAGCCTTGTTAGCTGATCAGATAACAAAGCAAAATTTGATAACAAATAAGGAACTTTCGTTGTTTATCCGTACTGATAAACTATTCTGCATCGATAACCTTGGCTGATCACCCCCGAAAAAATTGGGATCAAGCATGCAAAACAAAGTATCTGATCATCACGAAAAGAGCCTGCTGGCCGGTTTCGTTTCGGCGCTTGAGGAAGCGACCGGTGTTTCGGTCATACGCATCTGCGAGCAGGCTCAAAGCGAAGGAAGCGTGCTGGATGCCGTAGTAGAAGCCACTGCATCTGAAGAACAGTGGCATGTCCCGATCGAGATTCTGAACGAAGGCTATCCCCGCGATGTTCGAGATGCGGCGTGGACACTGGAGGGTTATCGCGCCCGGCTTCGCGCAAATGCTCATGAAAAAAACGTGATACCCATGGTTATTGCGAAACACCTGAGCAAAGGTGCCCGCGAAGAGTTGAAAGTAAGAAACATCGGTTACTACGACTCAAGCGGCTCCATGCATCTACGCCATGATCGGTGGCTGATCCACATCGAGCGCCCTTACGCAGGCAAAAAAGAGGTGGGCACCTTCTCTCTCTTCAGCCGCTCCAGAGAGAAAGTGATACACGCTCTTCTCCACCTGAAGGGAGACTGGTTCACCGGCTATCAGCTTGCTGAGGCATCTGAAACATCCGTCTACTCGGTCTCCGTTGTACTCAAGGAGCTCGAAAAACTCGAATGGCTGGTTACATCCGACGGACGCGGCCGGGACCAGCGCCGTAAACTCAGCCAACCGGGAAAGCTGCTCGACGCCTGGGCTGCCGCCCGCCAGAAATCCAAAGAAACGAAATCTCGCTGGTATCTATTCTCCTCGAGCCCTGAAAATCTCCTCACTCAAGTCTCGCTGACGGCGATGAAGTCAGGCATCCCGGACGACTGGGCAGTGACGGGGGCGACTGCTGCAAACGCACTATCACCTCTTTTGACCGGAGTCGATGTCGCCGAGATCGCAATCCCTTCGGAGTCCGTCAGCGATTTTGTGGCAGCTTTGGCACTGAAACCCGCCGAGAAAGGCTCGAACATCGTACTGATTGAGCGCAGCGGCGCAGAAATGCTGTTCCGCCAAAAGCATGAGGGAACATGGTTTGCCAGCCCCTTTATTCAATACATCGACCTGCTGAATGGTCGCGGAAGAAACAAGGAACTGGCCGCCCGGTTTCGTGCAGACATTCTAAGGATCTGATGATGGCTGTGGCCCCCAAGCCTAAAACCGCTGACGGCTACTCCAGCGACCATACCAATGCTTGCGAGCAGGTTCTCGTCACGCTGCTGGGCGCATTCGGAACCCTTAAAGCAACGATTCGACTGGTTGGCGGCCTCGTCCCGCGTTACCTCACGCCCGAAGCGCCTCCGAACATTCCGCCACATGCAGGCACATCGGATGTAGACGTGGTCCTCAACCTTCAAGTGATCGCCGAGGGCGGAGGCTATGCATCATTGGCCCAGCAGTTGGCCGAACGGGGCTTTGAACGCTTCACGGAAGACAATGGGTGGGCATCCGCCTGGCGCTGGCAACGGCGTATTTCCGACCGGCATGTTGTACTCGTCGAGTTTCTCAGAGGCGCTATCGAGCAAAAACCGTTCTCGACGATATCCATCGATGGTGAAGAGGTTTCCGCCCTCGCTATAGAGCATGCGGAAATCACTCATGACTGGTTCGAAGAAAAACGCGTGACCGCAACGCTGCTGGATGGCAAAGGCATTGCGATTGAAGATGTCCGGTATAAGGATCTGGTAGCGTTCATCATCCTCAAGGCGCTTGCATTCGACAGCCGTGGAGAACCCAAGGACGCAGGCGATCTGATTCACGTCATGCAATACGCCGGCCCTGCGCAATACATATCCGATCAGTTCCTGATCAAGCTCCAAAGTGGCAAACATGCTGATGCTCTGGAAGCAGGCCTGGACGCTCTGCAAAGAAAATTTGCGGAAGGAAATGGTGTGGAAGGATACCTTTTGACCGGCCCGGTGCTGTATGGCCAGTTCATCTACGGCAACGATGAGGAAACTTCAGAGCAGCGCATTCGAGCCCAACGATATGCAGCCGGTCTCGTGACGCAAGTGCTTCGATTGATCCGCACCTGAGGTGAACCCGCACGGACGAAGAAATCAGTAACCGTCGGAGCCGTAATCAACCTGAAAATCGAAACCCGTGACACGCTCTACACCGGTCTCGATCCGCCCATCCGGCAGCAATCGCAACCAGCGATACCCCGGTGCCTGTTCGCCGACCTTGAAGTCTTCGCTGCCTGGCTCGAACTGAATGCAGGTCGACGGCGACGCCATCAGCCTTACGCCGTTGCGTTCGCGGTCGATCTCCTGATGGACATGTCCCCACAGCACCGCACGGGCCTGCGGGAAACGGTCGAGCACTTCGAAAAACGCCTCGGGATTGCGCAAGCCGATCGGCTCCATCCAGGCGCAACCGATCGACACGGGATGATGGTGGAAGCACACCAGATGATGGCGATCCGGCGCTTCGCTCAGGGAGCGGGCGAGCAATTGCAGTTGGTCATCCTGCAAATACCCCGGCACCGATCCGGGCACCGCCGAATCGAGCAGGGTCACGCGCCAGTTGCCGACATCCACCACGGACTCCAGCAGCGCGCTCTTCACAGTCGCCTGAGCCATGATCTGCGGTTCGTCGTGGTTACCGGGGATCCAGCGGGCCGGCGCATCGATCTGTGCCGTCATCTGCCGGAATTGCTGGTAGGACTCCAGCGTACCGTCCTGGGACAGGTCGCCGCTGGCAACGATCAGGTCGATCCGCGGTTGCTGTTCGAGCACCAGCTCGATGACTTTTTGCAGGCTCTCGCGGGTGTTCATGCCCAGCAGCGTTCCGTCCGCCTCGGCGAACAGATGACTGTCAGAGAGTTGCACCAGCAACGCCGTGTCGGCGGTGGTCAAAGTCGATACGCTCGGCAAGGCGTTCTCCCCCGGGATCGCGGGACTGGATAGGTGCGGCAATTATGCGGGGGGACAGCGCAAAGAGAAACCGGCGAACCGGACGCAGTTCACAACTTGCGGCGGTTATCGGACCGCCGCGTATTCGTGTCCGCACGCCAGGCAATGACTCAGCCATTCGCCCAGGAACAGATTGAGCTGGGCCTTTTCGTCCGGCTGATGCATGGCCGCATTCGGGTAAGGATAGACGCCGCGAAAACGTCGCGCATGCTCGGCGCTGATCACCTCGGCCATGCGCGCGTCGTGATAGACCTGCACTTCCAGTTGCGGCACCGGCAGCCACGGCAGGCTGTGTTCCTGACGCACTTGCAGGGTCGTGGTGTACGGACAGGCCTGCAGCACTTCCAGGGTCAGCACGCCGAGCATCTGGTCGCCCTGGGTCACGGCGATGCGCCGTGCCTCCGGGTCGCTGCGCATGTCCGGCAACAGTCGCATCAGGCGCGCGTAGTTCGCCTCGCAGGCGGCTTGCAGGCCCACGAGGTCGACGCGGTAGCGATCGCGCAGCTTGTTTACGACCATAGCCCCCTCACTTCGGCGCGATTGAGCGCCAGCCACTGCAAGGCGATGATGCTCGCCGCATTGGCAATCCGTCCGTCACGTACGGCCTGCAAGGCATCTTCAAAAGCCCAGACCGTGACGCGAATATCTTCAGCTTCTTCCTCCAGCCCATGCAGGCCGCCCGCGCCTTCGGTGCTGCAACGCCCCAGATACAAATGCACGAATTCGTTGCTGCCGCCCGGCGATGGAAAGTATTTGGTCATCGGCCACAGGGCCTTGATGTCCAGCCCAGCTTCCTCCTGTGCCTCCCGGTGAGCAACTTCTTCCGGCTGTTCGTCCTTGTCGATCAGACCGGCGACCAGTTCCACCAGCCAAGGGTTGTCCGCCTTGCCCAGAGCGCCGACGCGAAACTGCTCGATCAGCACCACTTCGTCGCGCTGCGGATCGTAGGGCAGCATGCACACCGCATCGTGGCGCACGAACACTTCACGATTGATTTCGCGGCTCATGCCACCGGCGAACAGTTCGTGGCGCAAGTGCAGACGGTCGAGCTTGTAGAAGCCCTTGTAGCACTGCTCGCGTCGCACGATATCGACGGCGGTCGGAATGGCTTTGGCAAAATCGGTCATGAGCATCCTCTTTACTGCAAATCCAATACGAGGCGCCTTACCTGCGACCTCGACTTCGCGCCATCCTAACGCGCCCGTGACGTTTGATGCAGCCCCTTTACTGTCAGCGGGATGGACGGTGGAGGCGAAACCCACTCTAATTAGCTTAGTGGCGAACTGACCGCTTCGTTGAGAGTCGAAGCGGTAACTTTTTGCCTTCCCCTGCTTCAGAAAGGACGCCCATGTCGCTTTTCAAAATCGCCTCCGTGGCCGCCATCGCCCTGACCCTGGGCGCTTGCGCCAGTCTGTTCCAGCCCAACTACCGCACGCCGCTGGAAACCACCCGCGACGCCTCGGAAACGCTGAAACCCGGTTGCTCCAACCCGGACTGCCCGCTGGTGAACATCGATACGTTGCGCTTCCCGGCAGAACCGGCGCTGGACGGCATCATCGAAAAACGCCTGCTGCAAATGACCCGCACCGCACCGAACGCGCCGGTGGCGCCGACGCTGGCAGCGTATCGCGAGCAGTTCCTGGCCAACGCCGGCCCGCGCAACAGCAGCTATTTGCAGGCGAAAGTACGCGAGCAGCATGACGGTCTGGTGATCATCGAAACCTCGAGCTACCTGGACACCGGCGGTGCCCACGGTACGCCGGGACGCGGTTTCATCAACTATTCGCGTCAGCAGCACAAGGTGCTGACCCTGTCGGACATGCTGCTGCCGGGTCAGGAAGAGGCGTTCTGGAAAGCCGCGCAGGTGGCGCACAACAGCTGGCTGATCAGCACCAAGCTCGATCAGGAACCGGAGTTCGTGAAGAGCTGGCCATTCGTCAAAACCCCGAACGTGGCGCTGACCTACGGCGGCGTGATCCTCAAGTACGACGTGACCACCATCGCGCCGTATGCGCTGGGCCACGTCGAACTGAAGATCCCTTACCCGCGCCTGAACGGCATTCTCAAACCCGAGCTGTTTCCCGGCCGTAACTGAAAGCCCGACCGAGCACGAGTTGCAGCAGCCCTGCCAGCACCAGCGCCGGCAGGGTCGCACCGACATCCGGATACAGATTGGCCAGCAAGTGATAGGTGCTGATGCCACCCAGCCAGGCCAATAGTGCCGGCCAGCGCAACGCGGCGGACGCCACCTGGGCACTGCGCTTGCGCAGGATGAAGTGATCCACCAGCACCACGCCGAACAGCGGCGCAAACACCGAACCGATCAGCAGCAGGAAGTTCTGGTATTGCGCCAATGGCGCAAGCAAGGCGATCAGGGTGCAGATCACGCCGATGGCCAGCGCCAGATGCTCGACTTTCAGGCGCAACAGAATCCCGCTGGAAACCGCGGCCGAGTGAATATCGGCGAAAGCGTTTTCCGACTCGTCCAGCAAAATCAGCAACAGCGGAATGCCCAGACCTGCGCCGGCCAGCGCCAGCAGCAGCGCGTTGACTTCACCGCTCGGCGCGAAGGCCAGGGTGTAGGCCACGCCGAGGCTCATCAGCCAGAAGTTGCCGATGAAGAAACCGATTGCCGTGCCGCCGAATACGTTCTTCGCCCGCTGGCCGAAACGCGAGTAGTCGGCGATCAGTGGCAGCCACGAAAGCGGCATCGCAATCGCAATGTCGAAGCCCACGGCGAGCGGCATCGAGCCATCCCCGGCCTGTGCCCACAAGGCGGCGAGGTCTGCCTTGGCGAACAGGTTCCAGGTCAGCCAGATGCACGCGGCCAGAATCAGCCAGATGCCCCACTTGCGTAGAATCTTGCGCACAAACGTCAATGGCCCGCTGACCGCGAGCAAGGTCGCCAGCGCACCAAAGCACAAAGTCCACAGCATCGGACTGGCCCACAGCGAACCTTCGCTGAACGCACGGGTGCCGAGCAGGCTGGCCGCATCGCGCATGACGATGATTTCGAACGAACCCCAACCGATCAGTTGCAGCAGGTTGAGCAGCGCCGGCAGGCTCGCGCCTTTGCTGCCGAGGCTGAGTTTCAGCGCGGCCATCGACGACAGGCCGGTGTCGCTGCCGATCACGCCAACGGCGGCCAGCAACAGGACCCCGACCAGGGTGCCGAGGAAGATCGCCAGCAGCGATCCCGACAGGCCCAGCCCCGGCGCCAGCAATGCACCGGTCTGCAAGACCATCAGGCCGATGCCGAGGGAAAACCACAGGGAAAACAGATCGCGACCGCCGAACACACGCTGGTTGGCGGGCACGGCGAGGTCGGGGGAATAAGTACAGGGTTGAATGCTCAAGGGTGTTATCTCGGAGGAGTATTTTTTGTCATTGAGATCTTTGGCACCAGTTCTGACGCCTTCGCGAGCAAGCCCGCTCCCACATTCAAATCCCGCTGTTCACAAAATCTGTGTTCACAGGAGATCCAGTGTGGGAGCGGGCTTGCTCGCGAAGAGGCCAGCACAGACGCCGCAGAATTCAGGTCAGATCAAACCTTCTTGTACAGCTGACTGCCTTCCTTCTTGAACCGCTCGGCCTGTTCCGCCAGGCCCTGGGCGACGTCCACGTCGACCGCGTCGATCCGCTGGTTGGCTGCGTATTCGCGGACTTCCTGAGTGATCTTCATCGAGCAGAATTTCGGCCCGCACATCGAACAGAAATGCGCGACCTTCGCCGAGTCCTTCGGCAGGGTTTCATCGTGATACGAACGGGCAGTGTCCGGGTCCAGACCCAGGTTGAACTGGTCTTCCCAACGGAATTCGAAACGCGCCTTGCTCAAGGCGTTGTCGCGGATCTGCGCGCCCGGATGCCCCTTGGCCAAGTCCGCTGCGTGAGCGGCGATCTTGTAGGTGATGATCCCGGTCTTCACGTCATCCTTGTTCGGCAGACCCAGGTGTTCCTTCGGCGTCACGTAGCAGAGCATCGCGCAACCGAACCAGCCGATCATCGCCGCACCGATGCCGGAGGTGATGTGGTCGTAGCCCGGTGCAATGTCGGTGGTCAGCGGGCCGAGGGTGTAGAACGGCGCCTCGTCGCAGCACTCCAGCTGCTTGTCCATGTTCTCTTTGATCAACTGCATCGGCACGTGGCCCGGGCCTTCGATCATGCATTGCACGTCGTGCTTCCAGGCGATCTTGGTCAGCTCACCGAGGGTTTCCAGTTCGCCGAATTGCGCCTCGTCGTTGGCGTCGGCAATCGAGCCCGGACGCAGGCCGTCGCCCAGCGAGAAGCTGACGTCGTAGGCCTTCATGATTTCGCAGATTTCGTCGAAGTGGGTGTAGAGGAAGTTTTCTTTGTGGTGCGCCAGGCACCACTTGGCCATGATCGAACCGCCACGGGAGACGATGCCGGTCACACGCTTGGCGGTCAGCGGCACGTAGCGCAGCAAGACGCCGGCGTGGATGGTGAAGTAGTCGACGCCCTGCTCCGCCTGCTCGATCAGCGTGTCGCGGAATAGCTCCCAGGTCAGGTCTTCGGCGACGCCATTCACTTTTTCCAGCGCCTGATAAATCGGCACGGTGCCGATCGGCACTGGCGAGTTACGGATGATCCACTCGCGGGTTTCGTGGATGTGCTTGCCGGTGGACAAGTCCATCACGGTGTCCGAGCCCCAGCGAATGCCCCAAGTCAGTTTCGCCACTTCTTCTTCGATGGACGAACCCAGCGCGCTGTTGCCGATGTTGCCGTTGATCTTCACCAGGAAGTTACGGCCGATGATCATCGGTTCCAGTTCGACGTGGTTGATGTTGGCCGGAATGATCGCGCGGCCACGGGCGATTTCTTCGCGCACGAACTCAGGAGTGATTTCTTTCGGGATGCTCGCGCCGAAGCTGTGGCCGGCGTGCTGCTGCTTCAACAGACCGGCAGCGCGGGCCTCTTGCAGCTTCATGTTTTCGCGGATGGCGACGTATTCCATCTCGGCGGTGATGATGCCTTTGCGCGCGTAGTGCATCTGGCTGACGTTGGCCCCGGCCTTGGCGCGGCGCGGGTTGTTGACGTGGGCGAAGCGCAGCTTGGTCAGCTCCGGATCGGCCAGACGCTCCTGGCCGAAGTTCGAGCTCAGGCCTGGCAGGCGCTCGGTGTCGCCACGGTCGTCGATCCACGCCGAACGTACGTCGCCCAGGCCTTTGCGCACGTCGATCACCACATTCGGATCGGTGTAAGGGCCGGAGGTGTCGTAGACGGTGACCGGCGCGTTGATTTCGCCGCCGAAGTCGGTCGGGGTCACATCGAGGGTGATTTCGCGCATCGGCACGCGGATGTCCGGGCGGGAGCCCTGAACGTAGACTTTTTGCGAACGAGTGAACGGCTGAACCGACTGCTCGTCGACCTTGGCCGAGTCACTCAGGTTGATCGCGTTTTTAGATTTTGTAGTCATCACGGGCTCTCCAGACAGCATCCAGGCAGTGGATTGTCGGAGCAGAACCTGAAAGGCACGGACGCACCAGGACTGGTGCTGTGCATCGTCGTCGAGCGTTCGATTGTCGAACAATATCCCGGACGAAGCACAAGAGGACTCGCCGGGTGACGAGAAATCTTGTTCCCTACGCAGGCGCTAACCTGATCAGGTTCAACGGGATCCGAAATTATTCGATCTCAGCCTCATAGCAAGGCACCCCGACAAGAACCCGGCCAGTCTAGACACAACCGGCAAAGAACGCCAACACCGCTGCAAACACCATGATGAATGGCGCAATTGGCAGATTGTTGCCTGCCGCCTGCGCAACTACACTCGCTACGCCATGCTGCGCCTTGACGCTGCATGGGCCGCGCCTTACCTTTGGCGCCCGGATTATTTCCATAATATTCATGCTAGGGATCGCCTCATGCTGCGCAAACTCTCACTGGCTGTTGCCGTGTCTTGTGCGTCCACCGCCACGGTCTGGGCAGCAGAAGCGCCTTTATCGACCAAGACTGATCTGGTCAGCGTCTATCAGGAAGCGGTCGACAACAACGCCGACCTGGCCGCCGCCCGCGCCCAGTACGGCGCGCAGAAAGAAGTCGTGCCCCAGGCCCGCGCCGGGCTGCTGCCGAACTTGTCCGGTGGCGCCCAGGTCGCCAATGTGCGCACCGACATCGATCAGCCGTCGGCCGTCGCCAACCGCAGCGCCCAGTCGTATCAGGCGACCTTGGCGCAACCGCTGTTCCGCGCCGATCGCTGGTTCCAGTACCAGGCCGCCAAGGACGTCAACGAGCAGGCCGCGCTGCAACTCTCGGCCACCGAGCAGAACCTGATCCTGCAGACCGCCGAAAGCTACTTCAACGTGTTGCGCAGCCAGGACAACCTGGCCTCGACCAAGGCTGAGGAAGCCGCGTTCAAGCGCCAGCTCGACCAGTCCAACGAGCGCTTCGATGTGGGCCTGTCGGACAAGACCGACGTGCTGCAATCGCAAGCCAGTTACGACACTGCCCGCGCCAACCGGATCGTCGCCCAGCGTCAGGTCGATGATGCGTTCGAAGCGCTGATCACACTGACCAACCGTCAGTACAACTCGATCCAGGGCATCGTCCACACGTTGCCGATCCTGCCGCCGGCGCCGAACGACGCCAAGGCCTGGGTCGATACCGCCGCGAAACAGAACCTCAATCTGCTGGCCAGCAACTACGCGGTCAGCTCCGCCGAACAGACCTTGAAACAGCGCAAGGCCGGCCACCTGCCGACTCTCGACGCCGTGGCGAAGTACGAGAAAGGCGACAACGATTCGTTTGGCTTCAGCAACCCGAATGCTTTCGGCACGCCGTATGGCGGCAACGTCGAACAACGCACCCTGGCGTTGCAGGTGAACATCCCGATCTACAGCGGCGGGCTGACCAGCTCTCAGGTGCGCCAGTCTTACGCGCAACTGGATCAGACCGAACAGCAACGTGAAGGCCTGCGCCGGCAGATCGTCGAGAACACCCGCAACCTGCACCGCGCGGTGAACACCGACGTCGAGCAGGTACAGGCGCGCCGCCAGTCGATCATCTCCAACCAGAGCGCGGTGGAAGCCACGGAAATCGGTTATCAGGTGGGGACGCGCAACATCGTCGACGTACTCGACGCCCAGCGTCAGCTGTACACCTCGGTGCGCAACTACAACAACACCCGCTACGACTACATCCTCGACAACCTGCGCCTGAAGCAGGCGGCGGGGACGTTGAACCCGGGTGACTTGCAGGATCTGACGCGTTATTTGAAAGCTGACTACAACCCGGACAAGGATTTCCTGCCACCGGATCTGGCCAAGGCTGCCGAAGCCCAGCTCAAGGCCCGGCCTTAAACAAAAAACGCAGCCCTGAGGCTGCGTTTTTTTATGGGCGGTCGATCAACCTTCCCAGGCCATCGAGCAAACGTTGCAACGCGCCCTGATTGCGGCGCATCACACTCAGCCCGGCTTCTGCCATGCGCTGTGCATCGCGCGGCAGTTCGAACAGACGCTGCACTTCTGTCGCCAGACCTTCGGCGTCATCGACCTCGGCCAACGCCCCGGCGCTGAGCAATTGCGCGGCGATGTCGAGGAAGTTGAACAGGTGCGGGCCGCTGATCACCGGCTTCGCCAGCGCTGCCGGTTCCAGCAGGTTGTGACCGCCGTTGGGCACCAGACTGCCGCCGACGAACGCGCTGTCGGCCAGGGCATAGAGAAACAGCAATTCGCCCATGGTGTCGCCGAGCAGCACCGAAGTCTGTGCATCGACGCTTGCGCCAGTGGAGCGACGCACCGTGGCAAAACCTTCACGCTGGCACAACTCGAATACCGAGTTGAAACGCTCCGGATGGCGTGGCACCAGAATCAGCAGCGCATCGGGATGGTTGGCCAGCAAACGACGGTGAGCGTTCAGCACCACCTCGTCTTCGCCTTCATGGGTGCTGGCGGCGATCCATACCGGTCGCTCCAGCGCCTGCCATTGGCCACGCAGTTCAGCAGCGCGTTGCAGCAGTTGCGGGTCGATGGTCAGGTCGAACTTGATCGAGCCGGTGACTTCGACTGTCTCCGGGCGCGCACCGAGATCGCGGAAGCGCTGGGCTTCGGCCTCGGTCTGCACGGCGAACAGGCTCATCTCGGTGAGCATCGGCGCGGTCAGTTTGCTGAACCGGCCATAACCTTTGGCCGAACGCTCGGACAGGCGTCCGTTGGCCAGCGCCACCGGAATCCCGCGTTTGGCGCATTGGTGAATGTGATTCGGCCAAAGTTCGGTTTCCATGATCACCGCCAGTTTCGGCTGCACGCGATCCAGAAAACGCGCCGCCGCGCAGGGCAAATCGTAAGGCAAGTAGCAATGCTGGATGCGCGGCTCGTTGGCGAACAGCGCGTGAATGCGCTCCGAACCGGTCGGCGTCATGCAGGTCACGGTGATTGGCAGCTGTGGATAACGTTGCAGCAGTGCACGGATCATCGGTGCGGCGGCGATGCTTTCGCCCACGGACACGGCGTGAACCCAGATGCCGCCCGGTTGCAGGGTCGGCATGCCGTAGGAGAATCGTTCGCCAATCCGCTTGGCATACGCCGGTGCCTTGCGCGAGCGCAGCCACAGCCGAATCGCCACCAATGGCAGCCCCAGGTAAAACAGCGCGGTGTAGAGAGTTCTATTCATGGCGGCGGAGTTTATCGGCTTTTGCCGCCGATCGCCCGCAGGTGTATGGCAAATCGCTCCGCCAGCCAACGGGCGGCCGGCCCGAGGGGTTCGTCGCGGCGCCAGACCAGTTCCACCACCAGCGCCGGCGGCGTCCATTCGCTGTCCAGTTCCACCATCAGGCCCTGATACGCCGAGTATTGCACCACGTGGCGCGGCAGCCAGGCCCAGCCAAGGTCACGCACCAGCCATTCAGCCATCACGTAGAAACTGTCGGCGCGCCAGACCTGCGGACTGGCCGGTTCGCTGCCGGGATAGACGCTGCTCTGAGTCGACATCAGCAATTGCCGATGCTGAGCAAGCTGCTGGCAGTTGACCCGGGATTGCGCTGCCAGCGGATGATTGACACCGCAGACCGTGACCATTTCCACGCTGCCCAGCACCCGACGCTCCAGCGCTTCGGGGATTTCGTCGTGATAGAACAGCAGCCCGAGATCGGCCCGACGCTCCACCAGTTTGCGCGAGACTTCACCCTGGGCGGCGCTGGTCAGTTGCACCTCCAGACTCGGAAACTGCTCGGCCAGCGCGCCGAAGCTTTCCACCAGCGCCTGATAAGGCATCGCCTCGTCCTGGGCCACCCGCAGTTGCGCTTCCTGCCCGCGCATCATGGCCACGGCCCGACCGTTCAGGCGCTCGCACTGGCGCAACACTTCACGCGCCTCTTCAAGCAAAGCTTCACCCGTTTCGGTAAGACTCGGCTGGCGACCACTGCTACGCTCGAACAGACTGACACCGAGGTCGTCCTCGAGCATGGCAATCGCGCTGCTGATCGCCGACTGCGCCTTGCGTTGCTGACGCGCCACGGCGGAAAACGAACGCTGTTCAGCCACCGCGACAAACACCCGCAACTGCTCCAGATTCCACTGCATGCTCATCGGCCAACCCATCTTGTAAACAGATAGGTAATGACTTTACCCCATCTGGTGAATCACTAGAATGCCGCCTCAGAAAGCAACGCTACACACGAGGATTTGAACATGAACGCTTACGTCTACCTGGCCATCGCCATCTGTGCCGAAGTGATCGCGACCGTTTCGATGAAAGCCGTCAAAGGTTTCAGCACGCCTTTGCCACTGGTGCTGGTCATCGTCGGCTACGCCATCGCGTTCTGGATGCTGACCCTGGTGGTGCGCAGCGTGCCGGTGGGCGTGGCCTACGCGGTGTGGGCCGGCATGGGCATCGTGATGGTCAGCGTCGCGGCGCTTTTCATTTATGGGCAGAAGCTGGATGTCCCGGCAATGCTCGGGATGGCGCTGATCGTGCTCGGCGTGGTGGTGATTCAGCTGTTCTCGAAAACCGCCGGCCATTAATCCTGACCTAAGCCCTTGCAGGCAATCGTGCCGGCAAGGGCTCATGCCTTCCCTCTGTTGATCATCGACAAATCCCCTTTTCCCCGAGTCTGTATACTGCGCCCTCGTCTTGAACACTGAGGTCGTTGCATGCCATCTCCAATTTCCACCGACGTGCTGATTGTCGGCGCGGGTGTCGCCGGTCTCTGGCTGAACGCGCGCCTGCGTCGCCAGGGTTTCTCGACCGTGCTGGTGGAAAGCGCCAGCCTCGGCGGCGGGCAGAGCGTGAAGTCCCAGGGCATCATTCACGGCGGCGCCAAGTACGCGTTGCACGGTGCGCTGACCGGCGCCTCGGAAGCCATCGCCGACATGCCGCGCCGCTGGCGTGAAGCCCTGGCCGGTAACGGCGAACTGGATCTGAGCGGCGTGCGCCTGCTGTCCGAAGCCCATTACCTGTGGTCGCCGGGCACCCTGGCCGGCAACCTCACCAGTTTCTTCGCCAGCAAAGCGGTGCGTGGCCGGGTCGATCAGGTCAAGGGCGATCAACTGCCGCCGGCCCTGCAAGACAAACGCTTCAAGGGCAAGGTCTACCGCCTCGCCGAACTGGTGATCGATGTACCGAGCCTGATCCAGCGTCTGGCCGACCTGTCGGGTGACGGTCTGCTGGCCGGCCAGACCATCGAGCCGCTGCTGGAAAGCGGCGTGCTGGTTGGCTTGAAAGTCGATGGCCGCGAGATCTGCGCCCAGCGCATCGTGCTCAGTGCCGGTGCCGGTACCGCCGACCTGCTGACTGCTTTGGGCCTGACTCATCCGGCCATGCAACGCCGGCCACTGCACATGATCATCGCCAAGGGCCCGGGCCTGAAGCCGCTGTACGCGCACTGCCTCGGTGGCGGCACCAAGCCGCGCATCACCGTGACCACCCACCCGGCCGCCGACGGTCAGTGGGTCTGGTATCTGGGCGGCGACATTGCCGAATCCGAAGGCGTGGCCCGTGAGCCGGCCGAACAGATCGCCACCGCCCAGAAAGAACTCGGTCAGCTATTGCCATGGATCGACCTGAGCACCGTGCAATGGGCGACCCTGCGCGTCGATCGCGCCGAACCACTGCAAACCGGCCTGACCCGTCCGGACAACGCCTTCCTCGCTGAAGAAGGTCGCCTGCTGGTGGGCTGGCCAACCAAACTGGCCCTGGCGCCGGACTTCGCTGACCGGGTGATCGCGTCCCTGCAACGCGACGGCATCCAGCCGAGCCACTCGGCTCCGCTACCAGAATTGCCAAAACCACCGATGGGCGTTCCCGCCTGGGAGCAACTGCTGCCATGAGCCTGCCGACCCTGCACGATCTGCATCGCCCGCTGGGCAGCACCGGCCTGCTGGTTTCGCCGCTGGGCCTGGGCACCGTCAAACTCGGTCGCGACCAGGGCGTGAAATACCCCAACGGCTTCCAGATCCCCGACGACGATGCCGCGCGCATGCTGCTCAAACAGGCGCGGGAGCTGGGTATCAATCTGATCGACACCGCCCCGGCCTACGGCCGCAGCGAAGAACGCCTCGGCCCGCTGCTGCGCGGTCAGCGTCAGGACTGGGTGATCGTCAGCAAGGTCGGCGAAGAATTTGTCGACGGCCAGTCGACCCACGACTTCAGCGCCGCTCACACACGAATGTCGTTGGAGCGCAGCCTGCAACGTCTTGAAACCGATTTTATCGACCTGGTGCTGGTGCACTCCGACGGTAACGATCTGGCGATCCTCAACGACAGCGAAGTCTACGCAACCCTCGCGGCACTCAAGGCCGAGGGCAAGATTCGCGGCTTCGGCTTTTCCGGCAAAACCGTCGACGGTGGCCTCAAAGCACTGGAGCAAGGCGACTGCGCGATGGTCACCTACAATCTGAACGAACAAAACGAGAAGGCGGTCATTGACTATGCTGCTGCCCACGGCAAAGCCATTCTGGTGAAGAAGGCCCTGGCCAGCGGTCATGTGTGCCTGAGTCCCGGCGTGGATCCGGTACGCGCCAGCTTCGAGTTGCTGTTCGCCCAGCCCGGCGTGGCCAGTGCCATCGTCGGGACAATCAATCCGCTGCACCTCGCCCATAACGTTGCGACCGTTGCCCAGGTCCTTCGTGGTCACTGACGCCGCCTCGCGGCCTTAAGCAGGAGCCGACATGCCGCGTACGCTCATCAGAAAGAACCCGAGCAACTTCAAGACGCTGCCGCTGTTCGTCGAAGCCACGCCGGAAGGCCTGACCTACCAGAGCGTGGGCATGCCGCTGAATTTCGCCCAGACCCTGCAGCGGCGCAAACCGGTCAGCGTGGCCGACGCCGAGCGGTTTGCGCTGGAGCTGGCCAACCTCGGCGTCTCGGTACGCCTGACCCTGCACTGGCAGAATCGCGATTACTGGGTGCTGGTGCGCCAGCGTCGGCAGGATCGCGGCGATGTGGTGCTCAAGTTGATTTCCGGTTACGTACCAGCCCATGAGCTGAACATTCCGCTGCACACGGCGATCCAGGAGATTGCCGAAGAGTGCCTGCTGGAAACCCCGGAAGGCTGGCTCGGCGGGCGCTTCAACGACACCTGGCTGCCGGCGCCGTACGCCTCGGCGCTGCATTATCGCGAGGCCCTGCCCTTTCGCCTGACGCCGCTGTCCGGTTCGGCCCGGCCGGTGCGCTGCGCCAATCTGCAATTGCTCGAACGGCCGAGGGCCTACGTGCATTTGCCGACCGCGTCGCTGCAATTGATCTACGACTTGCGGCTGGACGTGCCCAAGGAAGCCAAGAACCTCAGCCTGTTTCATGTCGATGAACGGCTGGAAGGCGATCAACTGGTCGCCCGGCTCGACCGCAAACGCCCCGATCTGTACTTGATGCCGTTGCAGGACAGCGAACCGCTGCCCGAGCTGTACACGCTGAAGAAAGGTCAGTTGTACCCGGCGGGCACTCGCGGCCTGTACCTGGCGGAAAGTTTCGCCCGGCAGGACGGCTGGCTGGTGCGCGATGAGCGGATTCGCTGGAAGGACTGGCTGCGCCAGCAGGGTTTGACCCCGCCGCCCAAGGACACGGGGCTGGCACGGTTGCGCGGCAAGGCGAAGCAACTGCTGAAGAAGATCGTGCCGCGCAAGAAAGTGAACTCCTGAACGGCAAAAGACCGCGCCTGCGAGTGACTCCAGAGAGTCGTCGCAGGCGCGGTCTTCATGTTTGCATCACTCGGACTTGCGGATTTTTTCCACAATCGCCGTGGTCGAGCTGTTTTCCACCAGCCCCAGCACTTTAACGGTGCCACCGTAGGCTTTGACGATATCGGCGCCGACCACTTGATCGATACCGTAATCGCCGCCCTTCACCAGCACGTCCGGCTTGACCTCGCGCAGCAGGTTTTCCGGGGTGCCCTCGGCGAAGCTGATCACCCAGTCCACCGCACCGAGACCGGCGAGAACCGCCATGCGCCGGTCAACGCTGTTGATCGGCCGGCCCGGCCCTTTCAGGCGGCTGACCGAGGCGTCGTCGTTGATCGCGACGATCAGGCGATCGCCCTGGGCCCGCGCCTGCTCGAGGTAGGTCACGTGGCCGGCGTGCAGGATGTCGAAGCAGCCGTTGGTGAACACGATCTTCTCATTGTGCGCCCGGGCATCGGCGACTGCCAGCAGCAGTTGCTCCAGACCCAGCACGCCACGCTCGGAACCTTCTTCACGCTGAATGGCGCGACGCAGTTCCGGGGCGCTGATCGCCGCGGTACCCAGCTTGCCGACCACGATGCCCGCCGCCAGGTTGGCCAGCGCTACCGCGTGCGGCAGTTCTTCGCCAGCGGCAATCGCAGCCGCCAGAGTGGAAATCACTGTGTCGCCGGCACCGGTCACATCGAACACTTCACGGGCCCGCGCAGGCAAATGCAGCGCCGGATGATCCGGACGCAGCAGGGTCATGCCGTGTTCGCCACGGGTCACCAGCAGTGCGCCGAGATCCAGGTCGTGCATCAGCGTCGCGCCCTTGGTCACCAGCTCGTGCTCATCGGCGCAGCCGCCGACGATGGCCTCGAATTCGCTGAGGTTCGGGGTGATCAGGCTTGCGCCACGGTAGATCGAAAAATCCTTGCCCTTCGGGTCGGCCAGCACCGGAATGCCTTTGGCACGCGCGGCCTGGATCAGCGCCTGATGGTTTTTCAGGGCGCCTTTGCCGTAGTCGGACAGCACCAGCACCTTGATGCCTTCGAGCAGATCATCGACCTGCGCGCCGAGGGCCAGTGCGTCGGTGGCGAACGGTTCTTCGAAGTCGATACGCAGCAATTGCTGGTGCCGGCTCATGACCCGCAGCTTGACGATGGTCGGCTGGTGCGCGATGCGCTGGAACAAGGCTCGCACGCCCGCACCCTTGAGGCTGTTGCTCAGGCTGTCGGCGGCTTCGTCGTCACCGGTCACACCGACCAGCGACGCCGGCGCACCCAGCGCGGCAATGTTCAAGGCAACGTTGGCGGCACCGCCCGGGCGGTCTTCGATTTGCTCGACTTTAACGACAGGAACCGGCGCCTCAGGGGAAATCCGTGAGGTACCACCATGCCAGTAACGGTCGAGCATGACATCGCCGACCACCAAGACAGGGGCTTGATCGAATCGCGGCATGGACAACTTCATGGAGCAACCCACATACAAAATGAACAGGGGCGCGATATTAACACAGGGTTGGCGAAGGCTTGTGCGGCGGCTGCAACAGGATGAAACAGCTGGCTTTTTTGCTCATTTTTTAAGCAGAAAAGCCGCCAACCGCTCACAGGCCTCGCTCGGCTCGACCGCTTCCGTGTCGATCCGGCACTCCGCCGCCAACGGCGCCTCGTAAGGGCTGTCGATGCCAGTGAAATGCTGGATACGACCCTGGCGCACCGCCTGATACAAACCTTTCGGATCACGGCGCTCGCACACCGTGAGCGAAGTGCTCACATGCACTTCGATGAAGTCGCCCTCGGCAAACAGTTGCCGCGCAGCATCCCGCTCGGCCCGAAACGGCGAGATCGCCGCGACGATGACGATCAGCCCCGCATCAACCATCAGCCGGGCGACTTCCGCCATGCGCCGGATGTTTTCCCGGCGACCGGCATCGTCCATGCCCAGGTCCCGGCACAGACCATTGCGCACGTTGTCGCCATCGAGCAGAAAGGTGTGCATCCCGAATTGATGCAGGTGCAGCTCCAGCGAATTGGCCAGGGTCGACTTGCCGGCGCCGGACAACCCGGTCAGCCACAGGCAACGCGGCCGCTGTCCCTTGAGCGCGGCTCGCGCCTGGCGGGACAGCGCAAGGCTGTAGGGGCTGATGGCAGGCCGTGTCACCAGACTGTGCAGCGCCTCATTCATAACCGAGCAACTCGTAGTCGCGCTGATAGGCCCGACGCACCAGCCGACGGGTTCGCGCCGAGCAGAACTCCCGCGCCTTCAGCGGTTGGCGCTGCCGGGAGCTGTTGACGTGCGGCAATTGACACACCATCCCCAAACGGTCGCAAACCTGTTTGAAATCCTGTTCCAGATGTTCCTGGTAACCGATGAAGTCCAGGGCCAGATGACCCAGTGAATCGGTGAGAAAGTCGGTCTGTGCGGCAAAGTGCAGCTGCCGCGAGATCGTCTCCGGATGCAGCCAGCGTGCGACAAAATCGTCGAAATCCCGATATTGCCGAACCATCTGCTGAGCGGCGTGATCGCGCCCGCCCAAGGTGTTGCCATGCAAAAAGGCGTAAGCCGAATAGGCGCGCTCCAGCGGATCGCGCACAAAGGCAAATTTGTAGGCCGCGGCATATTGCTCGGGAAATTGCTCTTCGTACCAGTACAACGGCAAGTGTCCGGGACGCCAGCCGTCGAACATCGCCGCGCACAAGCTGCTGCCGGCGCATTTGGGCACGTGGATAAACAGACAGTCGCGCTGCTCGAAGGCAGCGGGAAAGGCCAGACTGGCCGACATCGACTTGTTCACCACTTGCCGGTCGACCACCGACAGGCGCCCCAGCAGAAAGGCCCGCTGCGGCTTGGGCAGCAATTTCCAGAGATAACGTTGCAGCATGCCAGCACCCGCGCGAAGAGGATGGCCCCTTCGATTTGAAGTCAGAGTTCGTTCAGGAACCTTAACAAGCGCGATGGCCGGTTTTATGCCGGTTTGGTCAAGAAGGGTAAAGGACTGGATACAAATCGCCGGGCGCATTGCGCGCCCGGGGTTTTCGGCGGGATCAGGCGATGTCTTCGGCCGGGGCGTCGAGGCCCATGGCGTTGAGACGCGCGTAGTAGCCGTTCTGTGCCAGCAGGTCGTCGTGAGTGCCGCGCTCGACGATCCGGCCCTGATCCATGACCAGAATCAGATCGGCCTTCTCGATGGTCGACAGGCGGTGAGCAATTACCAGCGTGGTACGGCCCTTCATCACTTGATCCAGGGCGGCCTGGATGTGCCGCTCGGACTCGGTGTCGAGAGCCGAGGTGGCCTCGTCGAGGATCAGCACCGGCGCGTTCTTGAGCAAGGCGCGTGCGATTGCCAGGCGCTGGCGCTGGCCACCGGAAAGCAGCACGCCGTTCTCTCCGACCTGGGTGTCGAGGCCTTCCGGTAACTGCGCAATGAAGTCCATCGCATACGCATCACGCGCGGCTTTCTCGATGTCTTCACGCGGCGCCCCGGCCAGGTCACCGTAAGCAATGTTGTTGGCCACAGTGTCACTGAACAGCGTGACATGCTGGGTCACCTGGGCGATGTGGCGGCGCAGGTTGAGCAACTTGTACTGCTCGACTTCCACGCCGTCGATCAGGATCTCGCCCTTGTCATGGTGATAAAAGCGCGGGATCAGGTTGGCAAGCGTCGACTTGCCGCTGCCCGAACGCCCCACCAGCGCCACCATTTGCCCCGGCTCGGCCGAGAAGCTGATGTCGTCGAGTACCTGACGTTCGGTGCCCGGGTAGGTGAAGCTCAGGTTGCGCACATCGAGGCGACCGCTGACCGAATCGCGCTCGACCGTGCCGGTATCGACTTCCGGCTCGACGTCCAGTTGCTCGAAAATGCTTTCGGCACCGGCCACACCCTTCTGGATGGTCGAACTGACTTCGGACAACTGGCGGATCGGCTTGGGCAGCAGGCCGGCCAGAGTGATATAGGCGACCATGTCACCGGCCGACGCGTCACCGCGCAGGAACAGCACCAGGAACATCAGCACCGCCATGGCGCTGTAGATCACCAGTTGCAGCATCGGCGTGTAGATCGCGCCGGTGCGAGTCATGCGCAGTTGCTTGTCGGTGTTGCTCTGGCTGGCGTCGAGAAAGCGTTTCTCCTCGTAAGCTTCACCACCGAAGCTGCGCACCACGCGATAGCCCTGGATGGTTTCCGAGGCGACGTGGGTGACGTCGCCCATGGCCAGCTGGATCTTCTTGCTCTGCTTGCGGAATTTCTTGCTGGCGGTGCGCACCATCACGGCGATCAGTGGCAGGATCGCGACCATCACCAGCGTCAGCTTCCAGTTCATGAACAGCAGGGAGGCGAACAGGAAGATCACCGTCATGCCTTCACGGATTACGACCTTGATCGCATCTGTTGCCGCCCCCGTGACCATCGTCACGTTGAAGGTGATACGCGAAATCAGGTGACCGGAGTTATGCTTGTCGAAATAACGGTTGGGCAGGACCAGCAGGTTGTTGAACAACTGCACCCGCAGGTCGTGCACCAGGCCCAGGGAAACCTTGGCCAGGAAATAGTTGCCCAGATAAGATCCCAGACCCTGCCACGCAGCGATCAGAATGATCAGCAGCGGTACGGCCTGCAACAGTTGCAGATCGCGCAGGTAAGGCACGGTGGGAAACAGCACCGCCTCGGGATTGGACAGACCGTCGACAAAGTACTTGAGGATGTAGCCGAGCATCGGCTGGGTCGAGGCAAAAATCAGAAAACCGACGATGCTGATCAGGAACAGACTGATGTACGGCCGGACATAGCCGAGCAGGCGGAAGTAGATTTTCAAGCTCGAAGGGCTTGCGGCGGGACTGGAGTCGGTCATATCACGCGAAAGTCGATAAAAAGGACGCTGACTTTAGCACAGCTTCTTCAGGGTTCTGGCAATCGGGCAAAGGCTGCTATTGTTAGGCATCTTTTTCAGCATCAAATAGCCATCATCGAAATGGCCGATCAACTTCAGGATTGAATCTCTCAGCATGCAACTTCGCGGCTTCAGCAGTACTTCCAATCGAATTTTCGATTTCATTAGTCTGTGGATACTCCCCGCCGGCTACTTCCTGCTCTTGTGCGCACTGTTTTTCCTGCCGGGTCGCAGCCTGCATCACAAACTGTTTTACGGCTTGTTCAGCATTCCGACGCTGATCGCCATCTGCTTGCGCCCGCGGGCGTTCAAGGAGTTGCTCCAGGAGCCACTGATCATCGCACTGCTGCTGTTCGTCGCCTGGGCGCTGCTCAGCCTGTGCTGGGGACCGGGGGATGAACCGATCGGCGGTATGTTCAAGCCGCCGCTGCACACCTTGCTGTTGTTCGCCGGCTGCTACCTGCTGGTGCGCTATCGCAACGATATCCTCCAGCCCTTGCTGTTCACGGCGGCACTGGTTGCGCTAGTGGCCACCAGTGTCTTCCTGATCCATTTTGCCCGCACCTATGAGCCCGGGATGCGCCTGGTCGGTGGTGGCGCCTTCGACAACCCGCTGCTCAGTTCTCATCTGTTCGGTTTCTTTTGTGCCTACTGGCTCAGCATCAGCATGACCTGCAAGCGTCGCCAGCTGCTCTGGCTCAGTATGCCGGCGATGGCGATCATGTTCGCGGCGGTGATCGGCACCGGTTCCAGAACCCCGCTGGTCGCCCTGACCGCGGCGGCACTCTGGCTGTGCTTCATCTGCTGGAACCGTCGTTCGCTGCTGCTGCTGGGCGCGCTGGCCACCAGCGGTGCGGTGGTCATGGCCGTGTTTTCGCAAATGATCATCGAACGTGGCGACTCCTATCGCTTCGAAATCTGGCAACTGGCCTTGAACAAGATTTCCGATCATCCGTGGATCGGCCACGGCTATAACGCCAACCTGTCGATCGATCCCGGTGTCGGATACAACTTTCAGGAGCCGCACAGTTTTGCGCTGGGTGTCCTCTATTACGTCGGCCTGCTGGGCCTGCTGCCGTGGTTGTTCTTCCTCGCCTGGGGACTGCTGAGCAGTTGGCGCCAGCGTGTACAGCCCTTGCTGATCATCGCCTCGACCCTGCTGGTATTCGGTATCGGTGCGGGACTGACCGAGGGTGGCGGCATCCTTTCGCGGCCCAAGGAGCACTGGTTCCTGCTGTGGATACCGCTGGCACTGATTGCCGCACTGAGCATTAACCTGCGTGCCCGCCGCCTGCTGGACAGGCCGGTGGTAAAACGCTCGGCAGCCGACATGCAGCAGCTGAGCCAAAATGCCCGGATCATCGAAGAAGACGGCCTGGGGCCCAAAGTTCTGCGCCTGGAAGATGGCAGTTTCCTGAAACTATTCCGCCGTCGCCGCTGGTACACCTCCGGCACCTTCAATCCCTACTCCGAGCGATTTGCCGTGAACAGCGAGCAATTGCGCAGGGCAGGCATCCCGACCCCGGAGATACTGGGTCTTTATCGTCTCGAAGACGGCAGCAGCGCCGTTCATTATTCGCCTTTGCCGGGCCATACCCTGCGTCAGGTGCTGCAAGGCATCACGGCTCCCGCAGTACGCCAGGCCCTGGTGGAACGCTTTGGCAAGTTCATGGCCCAACTGCATGAACAGGGCGTGTATTTCCGCTCGTTGCACCTGGGCAACGTACTGGTGCTGGAGGATGGCGAATTCGGATTGATCGATCTGGCCGACCTGCGCATCTATCCGTCGCCCCTGAGCCTTTCATTGCGCCAACGCAACTTGCGTCACATGCAGCGCTACACGGAAGACAAGCGCTGGCTGTTCGAGGATCACTTCGATGCCCTGCTCCAGGGTTATTCGGTGACGGCCTCCAAAGCTGCGGTCGACAATCTGCACCGGCAGGTGCAACAGGGAGGTCGCCCGGTCCGGGCCCATTGATCATGACGGATACAAACCCAGTCTATGCCGCGATAGCGTATCTGCTTGCTATCGCGACTTCGGCTCTGCTCCTTCGCCTGCTACCCAAAGCGGCCACGCATTTGCAACATGCCGGCGAAAGCCGCTATGGCAGTATTGACGGCCTGCGTGGCTACCTGGCTTTTGGCGTATTCATCCATCACGCCATCATCACCTGGTTTTACCTGCGTACCGGTGTGATCGACTTTCCGCCCAGCAACTTCTACTCGCAACTGGGTCAGGCCAGCGTTGCGCTGTTTTTCATGATCACCGGTTTTCTGTTCTGGAGTCGTCTGCTCAAACAGGGCCGTGATCACGACTGGCAGGCCTTTGCGGTGTCACGGGTATTTCGGCTTTACCCTCTGTATCTGCCGCTGATGCTGATCGTGTTTGTCACGGTGTTCTACCTGCAAGGCTGGGAACTGAAGGACTCCGGTACACAACTGGCCGGGCAGATACTGGCCTGGCTGACCTTCGACCGACCTGACATCAATCAGTACCCGCAGAGCGGGATGTTGATTTCCAACGTGACCTGGACGCTGGCCTATGAGGTGTTTTTCTACCTGGCACTGCCGCTGCTGGGGCTGGTGTTCATCTATCGTGGACACTGGCTGCAAGTGGTGCTCTGCCTGATCGGGATCTACACCCTGTATCAGGTGGTCGGTTGGGAACATTCGCTGAAAAAGCACTTCCTGGCGAGTTTTCTGGGAGGGATTGCCGCAGCCTACTGGGTGCGTCGCCCGCAGCTGGCGGCATGGGGTCAGACACGTCTCGCCACCGTAATAGCCCTGCTGGCTCTGGTCCTGGTGATGACGCTGTACAAACGCGCCTTCAACCTGATGCCGTTGCTGCTGTTGACCGTGTTCTTCCTGATCGTGGCCTCGGGCAATCCGCTGTTTGGCGCCCTGCGCCTGCGCAGTGTCCGCTGGCTGGGAGAGATCAGCTACAGCACCTACCTGCTACACGGTTATGTGCTCTGGATCATGGTGCAGCAACTGCCGCACTTCATACCCTTCAACCCGCAAAACCCGATCCTCTATCTGCTGTTGATGGCCGTGTGCAGTTGCCTGCTGATCGTCATCGCCAGCCTGACATTCCTGTACATCGAAAAACCGGGCATTGAAGCGGGCAGGACATTTCTGCAGTGGTTGCGCCAGAAAAGGTCCGGGTCGAAGAAGCTGGCCGAGAAAGCCGTTCAGGATCGCTGAGCAGCTATGTCGATCGACGCTGTCGGGCGTAACTGAGGAATCCCTCGACGTCATCGCTGCACAGCGTGCCGGCCAGCCCGTTCAATTCGGCTTCCGGCCAGTCCCACCAGGCACTCTGCAACAGCTGGTGACGCTGTTCCTCGGGGAACCGCCAACGCAGGAACTTCGCGGGATTGCCCCCCATGACCGCGTAGGGTTCGACATCCCGCGTAACCAGCGCACCCGCCGCGATGATTGCACCGCTGCCGACAGTGACGCCCGACAGGATCGTGCAACCGGAACACAGCCAGACATCGTTGCCGATGGTCACGTCACCATGGGTGCCGCTGTAATCGCTGATGTGGGCCGCCTCCGGCAGCATCGCCGGAAACGGAAACGTGGTCACCCAGTCGGCACGGTGATGCCCACCGAGAAAAATCTGCACGCCTTCGGCAATCGAACAATAGGCGCCGATGTTCAGCGTCGAGCCTTCCTTCCAGTCATGCACCAGCGGCAAGCCATAACTGCCCCGACCGAAACCATAGTCAGGGTAGGCCTGCCGGAATCGCGCCGTGCCGCGTTCGATCTTCGGCAATTTGCGAATAGCCCGTTTCGCGCGTCGCTCGCGCCAGCGCTGAATCCAGCCCATGGCTCAGTCTTTTTCCAACGGTGAAAACAGCAACCGGCCCAACCCGCGCCAGGTTTTCTTGTTCCAGGCCTTGAACGGGATTTGCGCCAACAGCTCCCGCGCCAGTTTGCGATCGCGGTTGGCGGTTTTCAGGAACATCGAGTTGAGCGACTTGTAGCGCACTTCGTCGTACAGCGGATGATCGCTGAACAGCGCGTAGGTGCGCAGGATGTTCTCGATCATGAAACGGTGATTCTTGTAGGAGTTGGTGGCGTGCTTGCGGTAGCGCGCCATCACCACGTTCAGGCCATCGATGAAGTACCCGGCGCGGGTAATTTTCAGCTCGATGTACAGATCCTCAAGACGAATCGTCGGGTCGAACCCGCCCACCTTGTCCAGAGCCTCACGACGGATCATCAGGGTCGGTGCCGGCGGATACGGCTTGCGTTCCAGGAACATGTCATCGAAATCCGCGCGACGGAACGGCACGTCCCGGCGCTGACGCTTTTCCGGGTAGAGATTGCCGTCGGCGTCCATCAGCTCGATGTTGCCGGCGCAGATGCCCACTTCCGGTTTGCCGTCCATGTAAGCGACCTGAGTGGCGATCCGGTCGGGGTACATGATGTCGTCGGAGCCGAACGGCACGATCAGGCTGCCCTTGGCCCGTGCGATCGCGCCGTTGAGCGTATTGGTCAGGCCCTGGTTCTGCTGCACCCGGAAGTCGAAGCCGTGCTTGGCCTGCAAGGCAGTGATGCGCTCGACACTGTCGTCCTTCGAACCGTCGTCGACCACCAGCAGCTCGATGTTCTGGTAGCTCTGGTTGATGACGCTGAGGATGCTTTCCTCGATGTACGGGCCATGGTTATAGGAGGCGATGATGACAGTGACGAGAGGTTGCTCACCGCTCACGACTGCGGACTCGCTGAAGGCTCTTTCTTCGCTCATGGCTCTTTCTTCGCTCACGGCTGTTCCTTGCGGGCCTGCTCCAGGCCGGAGTCGATCAGGTTCAGGTATTCCTGGCGGAAGACCTCGATGTCGTGCTGCTCCTGCAAATAACGATAGGCCTGCTCGCCCTTGGCCTTGAGCTCGTCATCCGACAGCGCGAGGTAGGTGTCCAGCGCCGCAACCAGGCTCGGTACGTCCCTGGGCGTGATCGACAAGCCACCGGCACCTTCGATCAGCGGCAGCATGGCCGGCACGTTCGAGGCGATCACCGGCAGATGCCCGCTCATGCCTTCCAGCAAGGCCAGGCCCAGGCCTTCGGCCAGCGACGGCATGGTCCAGATATCGAACGCGCGCACGTACTGCAGGGCGTTTTCCTTGAAGCCCAGCAGGTGCGCCCGGCCGCTCAGGCCCAACTGTTCGATCTCGGTGGCCAGCGGCGCCTGCAGGCGCCCGGCACCGATGATTGCCAGCTGGGTGTTCGGGTATTTGTCTTTGAGTTGGGCGAAAGCCTGCAACAGGTAAGTGTGGCCCTTGACCGATACCAGTCGCCCCAGCGCCCCGATCAGCCGCACCTTCGGGTCGATGCCCAGCAACTCGCGAGCGCGTTCGCGACTGTGCTGCAAACCTTCGGCCTGCTCGATGTCGATGGCGTTGGTGATTGCGTACGTGTTCTGGTCAGTGAAACCGCAATCGCAATCCAGCAAATACTGTTTGACCGCCGGCGACACGCCGACGAAGCGCCAGTGCCGATCGATCAGGCGCTGAGTCTGGCGACGACGGTAGAAGCGGTCGTACTCGCCGAAACCGTGGGAAATGCCGATGCACAGCGGCACTTTCAACCAGCGGTTCAGCGTCAGCATCATGTTCACCGGTTTGAAGCGGTTGCAGATCACGACGTCGAATTTTTCCCGGCGGCAGAACTTGTACAGCTGCCACATCGCCCGCAGGCGCATGCCCTTCAGGGACTTGTCGGAAAACTCGAAATACACCGAACGGTCAGCACGGCTGACGGCTTCGCCCGGCCCTGGCTTGCCGCGCAGGAAAGCGGCGGTCACTTCGTAACGATCGGTCGGCAGCGCCTTGACGATTTGCTCGGCGAGGTCGGCGAAATCATGGGATTTGACGTTGTAGTCGGGCTGCAGCTGCAACACCTTTGACCGTTGACTCATAAATCTCCCCGGTTGACGCCCGTTTCGCCCTGTTTGAGTAGCCAGAACAGCTCCTGGCGCCTGACCGCTTTTCTGAAAAATTCGTTCTCGCCGTAGACCGACGGCATCCGACCGGCCAGCAGTCGCTGAAACAGCCGGCGCAGGCGACGCTTGAACGGGGCCGGTGGCTGCAGGTCATGCATCATGCTCAGCGCCATGGCCTTGTCCCGTTGCAATTCGATCGACAGCGGCAGGCACAGCGGCTGCATCGCCACGCCTGCGTCGAACGTCGGCGGCAAGGCAATGCCCTGCCCACTGTCGCCCATCGGCCAGCGGTCATTGTCGTGCAAGTGATTGGCGTAACCGAGCAGGGTCGGTTGGTAATCGAGACCGCGCAAGGCTTCCAGCACCGCTTCCTGGGCGCAGATATGGTCGGGATGCGGATCCAGCGTCGGGTGCGGCAACACGATCACATCCGGGCGCGCGCGGGCCAGTACGTCACGCAGGTCGGCCAGCAGGTTGTTCCAGGTCGGCGCGCCGTCGGCATCGCCGGGCAAGGCAAACGGATTCAGCTGACGAAACATCCGCGTGTCGTTCAGATCGGCTTCCCGCGAGCCAATCGGTTGATTGGGCGCAGCCTGCATCGCCGCCAGTTGCAGGCAGAAATAACCGAGCTGCACGCAATGTTCCTGCGGCACGCCAGCCCAGCGCGGTACGGCAAGACTGTCCCAGGCACGCAAGCGGCCCTTGAGCCGCGCCGCCTCGACCTTGTTCAGGCCCATCTGTTGATAGTGTTCGGCTTCGATCTCGCCGGCAGTCAGGGTCACGATCCAGGCTTCTTTGGCCTGGCTGTACAGACCGTAGGCGGCCAGTTCGGCATCGTCGGCGTGAGGGGCGATGACCATCACCCGCTGCTGGCGGTAGTCCGGTTGCTCCAGCGCCCACAGCACCGGCTCACCGGACACCCGGCAAAAGCGCCCGCGCAGACGCAACTGGCCTTGTGACAAGGCCTGCGCCTGACCGCTGAGGTTCAGATAACGCAGGCCATTGACGCCGCGTTCGAACGTCTGCGCATCGGGATGGGTGCCACCAGCCAACTCGACCCGAGGATCGAAGAAGCGTCCCAGAAAGCTGCTTTTGACCTTCACGGCGAGGATCAGCGTGGCGTCGTCCACCAGCATCACACCCTCGTCGAGGCGCAATTGCTCGCCGTTCAAATGCACTTTTGGCTGCGGTGTGAACGGCGGAAAGCTGTATTGGTAATCGTCTTTCGGCGAATAGAACAGGTGATCGGCGAACCAGGCTTCGTGGGCGATCCAGCCAATCACCGCCAGCACCAGCGGCAACCACCAGGCCACCAGCACGCCGAGGGCGATCAACACGATCAGTGCGATCAACAGGCCGATGCGCTTATTGCGCCGGTGACGCTTGAGCAGTTGCTGTTTGCGGCTCATGGGCTGACTCATACGGTGAAGACCGGCACAGGATTGCACCAGCGATCCTTGTATTCACGGTCGGCGCGACCGAAGGAAAAGCGCAGCGGCTTGTCCAGTGCCCGCGCATGCTCCCAGGCAGATTGCGTATTGAGGAAACTCAGGACGCTGCCAGGGCTGAATTCACGGGTTTCAGGATCGACGCCACCGTTGATGTACTCGACGCTGATCCACTCCGGGGCTTCGACGCGGTACACCAGTTGGATGGCGATCGGTGCATCGTTGAGGAAGATCACCGAGCCGATCAACAGCTCGCGCAACAGCTCGATGACTTCGGCCATGCGCGCCGCGCCAGTGGCCGGGAAACCCCAGCGGCGCTGAAACAGGACGCAATAAATGGCTGCCAGTTCGGCACTGGAAAAATCGCTGACCGGCCGCACCACCCCGCCCGCCTCTTCCAGCAGGCGCAGTTCACGGCGCTGGTTGTAGCGAAACTTCTTCGACAGCTCTTCGGGAGTGCGGGCCATGGCCAGTTGTTCGGTCTGCAACTTGAGGCCGCTGAAGCGGTTTTCGTTGAGCGCCGACAGGTAGCGCCCGCGATGGCGCAGCGGGGCCTGGGCATCGGCGGCGGCCGGCAGGATCAGCTCGGCGTTGCCGAGGTCGAACAGGCCTTTCTTGCCGTTGCGTTTGAGCACGTCCTTGGACAAGGCCAGGTCGCGGCCCCAGGTCGGGATCGCGGCTTTGATTTCGCCCTGCTGTTCCCAGGCCAGATAGCGCACCGGGATGCCGGCCAGATTCGCCAGACGCTCGACGACCATGGGATGAGTCGCGACGCTGCCGCCGAAACGTTGCCAGGCCTGTGCATAAGTTGAGGCGTCAACGGGCGACCAGCCACGTTCGCGCCAGCCTTGAAATCGGTTGAGCATCAGCCCCTCGGTGCCAGATCGGTAACTTGCGGCAAATGCCAGAAGGTGTCGCGTACGGCGCGGTCGGAGAAGCGCTCGCGCAGGCGTTCGAACATCATCTCCGCGCATTGGCGACGCTGCTGCTCGTCCATACCGGCCAGATGTTTCAGGCCCTGGGCCAGATGTTCTGCGTCACCCAGCGGGAACAGAATGCCCACGCCTTCGACCACTTCCTTCGCCCCGCCACACGCCGTGGCCAGCAACGGCACGCCGGCGGCCATGGCCTCCAGCAGCACCATGCCAAACGGTTCGTGGTCGGAGCTCAAGGCAAACACATCGAACGCGCGGAAGTAATTGCGCGCATCCGGCACCTGACCGAGGAACAGCACGCGATCACCAACGCCCAGCTCACGGGCCTGCGCCTTGAGTTCGTCCTCAAGACGACCCTTGCCGAGAATCACCAGTTGGCTGTTGGCCGGCAGACCGGGCAATGCCGCGGCAAAACCGTGCAGCAGCGTGGCCTGATCCTTGTCCGGGTGCAGACGACCGACGTTGCCGACAATGAACGCATCCGCCGACAGACCGAGGGTCTCGCGGGCTTCACGGGCGGACACCTGACTCATCTGCAACGCCGAGACATCGATGCGGTTGTAAAGGGTCTGGATACGCGCCGCCGGCCATTTCGGCAGACAGTGGCGCATGTCGTCGCGCACCGCATCGGACACGCCGAGCAGGCTCAGACGCTTGCGGAAAATCTGCGCAAAGAGTTTGCGCGAGCCGCGTTTGTAATCGCCAAACGCGTGGTGCACGCCAATCACCGGCAGCGAAGTGCCGAGCAAGGCGATGTAGATCGGCTTGAAGCGATGGGCGATGCAGAAACTGAAATTGCGTGAAGCGGCGATCTTGCGCAGATCGCCGATGGCGCCCAGCTTCAGGCCACGAATGGCCTTGGAGCTGTATTCCATGAACAACACTTCATCGGAGGCGCAGGCCGCGGCCACCTCGCTATCGGCAGCCCCGGTCAGAAATACCGTGGTGACCCGATAACCGGTGCCCGCGAACAGGCTGGCGTACTGCCGCGCGCAGTCGAGGAACGGCCCGTCATAGCCGTGACAGAACTGCAGCACATGGCGTTCAGCCGAGCGTGTCATAAGCGTTTGCGCCTTCTTTGACCACCAGGATGTCTTCCATGATCAGGTACTGCAGATCCGAGCCGAAGAACATGTTCAGGGCGTCGGTCGGCGAGCAGATCATCGGTTCACCACGGCGGTTGAGCGAGGTGTTCAGGGACACGCCGTTGCCGGTCAGCACTTCCAGCGCCTTCATCATGTCGTAGTAGCGCGGGTTGTATTCGCGCTTGAGCACCTGGGCCCGCGAAGTACCGTCTTCGTGGACGACTTCCGGCACGCGGGTCTTCCACTCTTCAGCCACTTCGAAGGTGAAGGTCATGAACGGCGCCGGGTGATCGATCTTGATCATCTGTGGCGCAACGGTGTCGAGCATCGACGGGCAGAAAGGCCTCCAGCGCTCGCGGAATTTGATCTGGTGGTTGATGCGGTCAGCCACGCCAGCCACGCTCGGGCAGCCGATGATCGAACGACCGCCCAGTGCACGCGGACCGAACTCCATGCGGCCCTGGAACCAGGCCACCGGGTTGCCATCGACCATGATCTTGGCGATCTGCTCCGGCATGTTGTCGAGCTTGCGCCAGGTCGGCTTGTTCTCGTGACGGGCGCACGCGGCGATCACGTCTTCGTTGCTGTACGACGGGCCGAGGTAGACGTGTTCCATCTTCTCGACCGGCACGCCACGGGCGTTGGACACATAGGCCGCTGCGCCAACCGCCGTACCGGCGTCGCCGGAAGCAGGCTGTACGAACAGCTCCTTGACGTCGTCGCGGGCGATGATTTTCTGGTTGAGCTTGACGTTCAACGCACAGCCACCGGCGTAGGCCAGCTTGCCGGTTTCCTTGAGCACGTCGCCCAGGTAGTAGTCGATCATCTGCAGCGCGATTTTTTCGAACAGCGCCTGAATGCTGGCGGCGTAGTGGATGTACGGCTCGTCGGCGATGTCGCCTTCGCGCTTCGGACCCAGCCACTCGATCAGCTTCGGCGAGAAGTAGTAACCCTTGCCCTTCTCTTTATAGCGACGCAGGCCGATCACGTTGGCGTAGTCGGTGTTGATCACCAGTTCGCCGTTCTCGAACGAGGCCAGACGCGAGAAATCGTATTTGCTGGCGTCGCCGTACGGCGCCATGCCCATGACCTTGAACTCGCCGTCCAGCATGTCGAAACCGAGGAACTCGGTGATCGCGCCGTACAGGCCACCGAGGGAGTCCGGATCGAAGAATTCCTTGATCTTGTGGATCTTGCCGTTTTCGCCATAACCGAAGAAGGTCGTGGCGTACTCGCCCTTGCCGTCGATGCCGAGGATCGCGGTTTTCTCTTTGAAACCCGAGCAGTGATAGGCGCTGGAAGCGTGGGCCAGGTGGTGTTCAACCGGCTCGATCTTGATTTTCTTCGGATCGAAGCCCAGTTGCTCCAGGCACCAGACGATCTTGTTGCGATAGCGCTTGTAGCGACGGTTGCCCATCAGGATCGCGTCGAGTGCGCGGTCCGGGGCGTACCAGTAACGCTTGGCGTACTGCCAGCGAGCCTTGCCGAAAATGCTGATCGGGGCGAACGGAATCGCCACCACGTCAACGTCGGACGGCTTGATGCCTGCCTGCTCCAGGCAGAACTTCGCCGATTCGTAGGGCATGCGGTTCTTTGCATGTTTATCGCGTACGAAGCGCTCTTCCTCAGCCGCCGCGACCAGCTTGCCGTCGATGTACAAGGCTGCTGAAGGATCATGGCTAAGGGCGCCGGACAGGCCAAGAATCGTCAATGCCACAGGGGTCTAGCCTCTTTAGTCTGCATTCAGGCGCGATGCGCCTTGAAAAATGATGTGCCCTCGCACCGGGCGAGAGACAGCTAAAGGGCGGGATTATAGCGTAAACGTGGCGGGAATGACCCTGTGCGAATTGCCCCATGTCGTTCAACCCACAGAACCCTTGTCCATGGGCCTATCCACGGCTTGGTCGCCAATAAACACTGATATTCCCGTCCACTGCCTGGCGATAGATCGTGTAAGGCAGAAACGCCGTGTCGAACACCCCGGACAGGGTCAGGTCGAGCAGGACGACCGGCACCAGAATGCCAGTAGGATCGGGCGGCGCGTGCAGCAGGCAGAAATCGTGGGCGAGCCCGCTGTAGATGCGCGGAATCGACTGACAGTAGGTCTTCTGTTTGCGCAGGCCGCGCGTGGCGCCTTCATCGTCCTGCAACACCGTGACGGCGGTGCCGCAGCCGGACAGTACCAGGGAAAATGCGCCGATCGTGATAGCGTTTTTGATGCTCAAGGTTTGCCCTCCGGGAACGTCGGGGCAAACTAGCATCGGGGTTTTGCGAGGGGCAGTTCATGGGTTCCGGGAAGACCGTAGGACAAGTCACAAGGATTTGTCGCCACATGCCTTACCCGAATTCAACTGCAGAAATGTCTTACGCGCTGGCGAAAACAATCATGCAGTGCCCACTACATCCTTGGGCAATCGCTGATCGATCACATGATACAGCGCACTGCTCTCAGGCCAGTTGCGCATGAACCGCGCGCGATCCCGGGCATAGGCCGGGGCGAAGCTGCCCACCGAGCCGTGCTGGCACATCGAGTCCAGATCGATCAGCGCCCAGCGGTCTTCTTGCCAGAACAGGTTATGACCCTTGAAGTCGCCATGGCTGATGCGTTCGGCGATCAACCGTGCAAACAGCTGATCCAGTGCCTGCAATTCGCTTTCAGGCGCTTCACCGCTTTCAACATATGGCGCAAAGCGCTCGATGATGTCCGGCCCCGCCAAGTGTTCGGTGATCAGATAGGCCTTGCTGCGCAGCCAGAAAAACCGGGTTTCCAGTACTGCCAGCGGTTTTGGTGTGGCAATGCCGAGAAACGCCAGGCGATTGCCTTCGCGCCAGGAATGCCAGGCGCGGCTTGGACGCCAGAAGCGCTTCAGCCAATGGGCAAAATTCTTGATGTTGTAACGCTTGATCACCAGAGGACGCCCGGCAACCTCGACCTTGCCGACACTGGCCGCGCCGCCGGTCTTGTACAAATGGCCCTGATCGAGCAAGGCATCGGCCTGTTCCAGCACCGGCAGCATCGCGGGCTCTTCCTCGCGGCGGATCGACCGCAGACCGAACGCGCCGCGCTTGACGCTGAACAGCGTGCATTCACGACCGACCTTGATCAGGTAATCCTTCAAGCGCCAGGCGCGCACCTTGTCGATCTGCTTTTGCAGGGCTTCCAGCGGCAGCGCGTGTTCGCTGTTGCTCAGCAGGTAATACACCAGCAATTCTTCGGTGAACGGCTCGAGCGATTTGGGCAACTGGGCGAAGAACACCCCGAGGTTTTCCAGCACTTTGTGCCGGGACAACGGCTGGCCGGCATTTTCTGCACAGATACCGGCGCCATCGATCAGATACAGCTGACCACCGTGGCGCAGCAGGTTGTCCAGATGCAGGTCTTCCTGCCACAGGCCTTTGCCGTGCAACTGACCGATGGCACCAAGCGCTTCGGCCAGCACCGCCGATTGTTCGTCGGCCAGCACCGGCAAGGATTCGACCTTGCTCCAGGCATCGCCCAGGCTCTCGGCGCCTTCGAGGAACTCGAACAGCAGCCAGCCACCCTCGCCGTCCTTCAAGCCATCGGCCAGCAGCAACGGCGTGGTCATGCCCTGGGCGGCGAGCAGTTTCACGCCCTCCAGTTCACGCTGAAAATGCCGCGCTGCCTTGCTGCCGACCAGCAATTTGGCCAGCACCGGACGCCCGCGCCACACACCGGCACCGACGTAACGCTGCCCCGGCAACACCCGCAACAGGCTGAGCAACTGCAAATCGGCAGCGCCCGCCGCATCGGCCAGCGAAACCGTCAGCGGCAGACTCGGCGTACGCCCGGCATTTTTCAGGTCGGACAGCTGCATCAGCGGGTCTCCTTGCGACTGCGCCGCGCGGTCAGCCGCGTGACCCAGCTATCGACCAGCGAACTGTCCGTCGATTGATCGAGATACGCCGCCAGCAGCTCACGCAATTGCGCTTCGCTCCACTCCGGCGCACGGCGCAGCAGCGGCTCCAGATCCTTGACCCGGTCACGCATACCGAACAGCAACGGCCGAGTCTTCTCCAGGTCGATCAACTGGGCCTGATAGCCGTCGCCCTCGGCACGCAGGAAAATGTGTTTTGGATAGAAGCAGCCATGCACCTGACGCATGCCGTGGAGATGGCGCGCCAACAGGCCGCAGGACTTGAGAATCGCCGATTGCTGCGCGGCATCGAGGTCCGACCAGCGCTGCAACAGCGAATCGAGATCGTCCCAGCCGTCCAGCGCCCGGGTCAGCAGGATCGCACGGACTTCGCCGTTGACCTTGCGCTCACCGAAGAACGCCGCCTGCAACGCCGGAATGCCGAGCTTGTTGTAACGACTGATGTTGCGAAATTCCCGGGCGAACGTCGGCTCGCCGAAGGGCGCGTGCAGGGTGCGGGTCAGGTAATTGCACTGGCGCTTGAGGTAATAGCCATGCCCTTCCAGATCCAGACGAAACACGCTGCTCCAGCCGCCGCCATCGGTGTTGGGCTCATCCACGGCGTCGAGCTGCTTGGACCACAGCGCATCGAACGTGCCGAGACCGTGGCGCTCCAGCAGCGCACGGTCTTCAGCGGCCAGAAAATCAGTCATTCGCGTCCCTCGAAAAATCTCACCACGTGGCGAATCCGTTGCTTGTCGGCGGCATTCAGCCGATCACGTCCACGGTATTGCAGGTAAAAGCGCAGGCGCTGGGTGTTCGACAGGTGATACTTGGCCACCTTGTCGAGGCAGGCCAGATCCTTGGTGATCCGATACTTGAGCCAGAAACCGCGCCAGAAATCGCCGTTCGGGCAGTCGATCAGAAACAGCTGCGCCTGATCGTCGATCAGCAAATTGCGCCACTTCAGATCGTTATGGGTGAAGCGGTGGTCGTGCATGACACGCGTATAAGCAGCCAGCTGCCGACTGACGCCGTCGACCCAGGCACGATCCTTGAGCTTGGGATCGTTGCGTTCGGCCAGCGCCGACAAGTCTTCGGTGCGCGGCAGTTCACGGGTGATCATCGCCCCGCGATCGTAGGCCATGCCGTTGCGCTCCAGCCCCCACGCCACCACTTCGGCGGTGGGAATGCCCCACTTGGCGAAGCGTTTGAGGTTCTGCCATTCCATCTTCACCCGGGGCTTGCCCAGATAACGCCGCAGGCCCTTGCCGGCACCGGTGTAGCGCTTGACGTAATAGTTGACGCCGTTGAGTTGCACGCGAATGACTTCGGACAATGGATCGCGAGTCAGGCGCTCGCCCTGAAGGGCAAATACCGCTTCGAGGCTACCGAAATACTGCGCAAGTTCACTGTACTCAGGCTCCAGATTCCAACCCGCCATCAGAGCGCATCCCCGTACCGTTGCTTGCGCGCGTAGAGCTTGTTGGCCTTGCCTTCGAGCCAGCTCAGCAACGGCGCTTCTTCAGCCAGGATCTGGCGCAGCGGTTGCTGGAAGTAACCTTTGAGGAAGCGCAGCTTGTCGCGGCGGGTCAGGCCGATGTCCAGTGCGGAAAAGTACAGCGCCGCCAGATCCTTGTTGCGCCAGCGCTGAGTGATCGCCGGACGGGTCTGGGCGCGGTGCAGGTCGATCACCGAGAGTTTGAAATCTTCGGGCGTGACCGGTTTGTCGGTGTGCAGCAGGAAGTGGCAGATGTAGCAGTCGCGGTGATTGACCCCGGCGCGATGCATCATGCCGGTCATGCGCGCGACCTCGGCGATCAGCGCCCGCTTGAGTTTCGGCTGCGGCGGTTGCTTGACCCAGTCGATGCTGAAGTCTTCGAGACTGATGGTCGGCGCCAGCTCTTCGGTGACGATGAACGAATGCTGATCCGCCGGGTTGCTGCCCTTCTCGCCGTAAGCGACGGCGGTCATGGTCGGCACGCCGACTTCCTGCAAACGCTGGATGGCTTTCCATTCCTGACCCGCGCCGAGCACCGGCAGTTTGGCGGTCAGCAGGTTCTTGAAGATCTCGCCCCAACCGATGCCCCGGTGAATCTTGACGAAAAAGCCATTGCCGTCGACTTCCGTGCGCAACGTCCGGCGGGCTTCCAGCTCGCGGTACACCTCGCCCTGCAAGCCCTCGACTTCCACGAATGCATCGCGGCCAGCCCACAGGCTCTTGAACGGTTCAGCCAGCATCAACTTCATTTAAGCGTGCTCCGCCAGAATCACATCGGCCGCGTGCTGCGGCATGCTGTAGAGGTCGGCCGTCTCGGCGAAGGCCAGACCGTTGCGGCTCCAGGCCGCCCGTGCAGCGTCGTCGTTCAACATGTCAGTCAGGTATTGCGTCAGTTGCGCCTGATCGAACGGTTCGTCCAGCACTCGCCCGGCGTCGGCCTCGGCGATGTAATGGGCGTAACCGCAGACCGCGCTGACCAGCACCGGCAACCCGGCGACCAGCGCTTCAAGCAGCACCGTACCGGTGTTTTCGTTGTACGCCGGGTGGATCAACAGATCGGCGCCGAGCAGGAAACGCGGGATATCGCTGCGCCCCTTGAGGAACGTCACGTTGTCGCCCAGGCCCAGCGTCGCACTCTGCATCTGGAACAATTTGGGGTCATCCTGGCCGATTACAAACAGCCGGGTGCGTTTCTTCAGCTCGGCAGGCAATGCGGCCAGCGCTTTCAGGCTGCGATCAACACCCTTTGTCTTGAACCCGGAACCGATCTGCACCAGCAGCAGTTCGTCGTCCTTGAGATTGAATTCGGCGCGGAAACCGGCGCGAATCTGGTCGGCATCCGCAGGGCGGCGACGGTCCTGGGCGATGCCCGGCGGCAGCAGGTGGAAGCGTTCCAGCGGCGTGTCGTAATGCTTGATGAACAGCGGCTGCTGCACTTCGGAAATCATCAGCACTTCGGTCTTCGCGTCTTTGGCGAACACTGCGCGCTCGTACTCGGCGAAGTGGCGGTAACGGCCCCAGCGGCGATACAGCGAATTGCGCAGGTTCTGCGCCTTGTCTTCGAAGCAACCGTCGGCGGCGTAGTAGACGTCCAGCCCCGGCATCTTGTTGAAGCCGATCAGGCGGTCCACCGGGCGCTTGGCCAGGTCCGCTTCCATCCACGCGCTGAGCTTTTCGTTGCGCCGGTGATTGAAGAACGCCTTGACCGGCGCCACCAGCACTTCGAAACCGGGTGGCACGTCGCCTTCCCAGATCAGGGTGTAGACGCGGATCTGGTGCCCGCGCTTCTGGCATTCGAGGGCGATGCGCATGAAATCGCGCTGCAAGCCACCGAACGGGAAATATTTGTACAGGACAAAAGCCAATTGCATCAGCGCAGCTCCTCAGCCATCAACAACGTGCTCAGTCGGCTGGCAACACGCTCGGGATTCAGACGCGTGAAGCACAGGGGCCACTCGCGTTTCAGGTCAAACTGACGGGCATCCTGCGCGGTCGGTTGATACGTACATTTCTTTTGCAGGCACGGCGCGCACGGGAAATCGCTGCCGAGGTGAATCTGCAGCTTGCCGTAGGCGCCGGTCAGGCCCGGATTGGTCGGGCCGAACAGGGAAATCGTCGGCACATCCAAAGCGGCGGCAAGGTGACCGAGGCCGGTGTCCACCGCGACGCAGGCCTGGGCGCCGGCGAGCACCTTGCCGACCCCGGCCAGGTTCAGCTTCGGCAGCACTTCGGCGTGTTTGAAACCGGCGGCGATGCGCTCGGCCCGGGCCTTCTCCAGCGGGCTGCCCCACGGCAGCTTGATCCCGACGCCGAGGTAGCCGACCCGCTCGGTCAGCTCGCGCCAGTAGGCTTCCGGCCAGTGCTTGGTGTCCCAGGTGGTGCCGTGGAGGAACACCACGTAGGCATTTTTGCGCGGCAGTTCGACCAGACGCTCGACGTTGAGGCCGTAATCGCCCAGGCCTTTGGGCAAGTCATAACCCAAGGCGATAGCGAACAATTGGCGCACACGCTCGACAGCATGCTGACCTCGGGCCACCGCCAGTTTGCGGTCATAAAAGCGCGCGGCGATCGGCTCGCGGGCCGAGCCCTTGTCGAGACCGGCCACCGGGGCTTTGACGTAGCGGGTCAGCCAGGCGCTTTTCAGCAGGCCCTGAGCGTCGATCACCAGATCATATTTATTCGCCCGAACGGATTGCTTGAAGCGCTTCCATTCGCCGCTGGTGATGGTTTTCCAGATGTTTTTGCGCCAGCGGCGGATCGCCACCGGAATCACTTTGCCTACGGCCGGGTGCCAGGTCGGAATCTCGGCGAAACCTTCTTCCACCACCCAGTCGAACTTGATCCCGGGAATCGCCCGGGCGGCGTCGGTCAGCGCCGGCAACGCGTGAATCACGTCGCCCAGCGATGAAGTCTTGATCAGCAATACCCGCAAGTTAATGAACCTCGACCACAGAGCCCTGCAAACGCTGCAAGGCATCGTTGACCGCGTCCGGCATCAGCTGGCGCAGACAGTTGTAATGGCCGAAACGGCAAGTGCGGTCGAAGCAAGGGCTGCAATCGAGGCCCAGACGGACGATTTCCACATGCTCGGCCAGCGGCGGGGTGAAACCCGGCGAGGTCGAACCGTAGACCGCCACCAACGGACGATTCAGCGCGGCGGCCACGTGCATCAGGCCGGAATCGTTGGAGACCACCGAGTCGGCGCAGGACATCAGGTCGATGGCCTCGGCCAGCGAAGTGCCGCCGCTGAGGTTCACTGACTCTTCGCGCAGGCCCGGAATCAGCCGCGCGCGAATGTCTTCGCCGACCGCGTGATCGTTCTTCGAGCCGAACAGCCAGACCTGCCAGCCTTCGCGGATACGCGCCTCGGCGACCTTGGCGTAATGCTCGGACGGCCAGCGTTTGGCTTCACCGAATTCGGCGCCGGGGCACAACACCAGCACCGGACGGTCGAGGGTCAGACCGAACTTGGCCAATGCGGCCTCGCGGGTCACCGGATCGATTTGCAGACTCGGGCGCGGATAAGGTTTCGGCAGCTCGGCGTTCGGCTCGTAGGCCAACGCCATGAAACGCTCGATCATCAGTGGATAACGTTCTTTATCCAGCGTGCGCACGTCATTGAGCAGGCCGTAGCGGAATTCGCCGCGCCAGCCGGTGCGTTTCGGGATGCCGGCGAAGAACGGCACCAGCGCCGACTTCAGCGAGTTCGGCAGCAGGATCGCCTGGTCGTACTGGCCGGCCAGGGATTTGCCGATCCGCCGACGGGTCGCCAGCTCCAGCGCGCCGTGGCCGAGCGGGAAGCTCAAGGCCTTGCGCACTTCGGGCATGCGTTCGAGGATCGGCCGGCTCCACTCGGGGGCCAGCACGTCGATTTCGCACTGCGGGTGGCGCTGCTTGAGACACTGAAACAGTGTCTGCGCCATCACCATGTCACCGACCCAACTGGGCCCAACGATCAGAATATTCATGTGGTTTCCATAAACGAACCGGGGAGGCTTTACGCCTCCCCGTCTCGAGAATCAGCTTAGCCCCAGCTCACGCCAGATCCGCATCACCTGCCGCCGTTCGTCTGCGAACTGATCGCCCGGTATCACCCCGGCGTCCTTCTGCAAGGCCTGCCGGTGGGCGGCGGAACGATAGGCCTTGTAGGCCTCACGCAACAGGCTGGCGTCTTCGGCAGGCATCAGCCCTTCGTGCTCCAGCTCTTCCAGAATGCGGATATTGTCCGTCCAGCGCAGCAACGGCGGGTGGGTTTGCGACCACGCCAGAGCCGCGTATTGCACCATAAATTCAATATCGACGATACCTCCGGCGTCCTGCTTGAGGTCGAACGGCGCCGTGGCCTCGAAGGCATTCGCCCCGGTACCGGCGGCGGTGCTCTTGCTGCCGAGGTTGTCGCGCATCTTGGCGCGCATCTCACTCACTTCCTGTTGCAGTTTCGCCAGATCCCGCGCCTTGCCCAGCACCTGGGCCCGGACGTTCTCGAACGCCTGGCCGACATCCTTGCTGCCCACCAGCACCCGCGCCCGCACCAGCGCCTGATGTTCCCAGGTCCAGGCTTCATTTTCCTGATAGCGCGCAAACGCGCCGAGCGAACTGACCAACAGCCCGGACGCCCCGGACGGACGCAGGCGCATGTCCACTTCGTACAGCTGACCGGAGTTGGTCTGCGCGGTCAGCAAGTGAATGATCCGCTGGCCGAGCCGGGTGAAGAACTGCGTGCCATCGATCGGTTTCGGGCCATCGGTTTCGGCCTGCTGGTCGCCATCGTGGATGAACACCAGGTCCAGATCCGAACCATGCCCCAACTCGATCCCGCCGACTTTCCCATAACCGACAATGATGAAGCCGGGATCGCACAGCGTGCCATCGGTGCGCAGCGGCGTGCCGTACTTGGCCACGGTCTGGCGCCAGGCCAGGGCCAGCACTTGTTCCAGAATCGCTTCGGCCAGCCAGGTCAGGTAATCGCTGACTTTCATCAATGGCAGGCTGCCAGCGATTTCCGAGGCGGCGACGCGCAAGCGATGCGCCAGTTTGAAATGGCGCAGCGCTTCCATCTGTTGTTCGAGGTCGTCTTCCGGGATCCGCGTCAGGCGCTCGCGCAACTCGGCGGCCAGTTCCGGCGCCAGCGGCGGCTTGAACAACCGGCCTTCGTTGAGCAGTTCATCGAGCAGCAGCGGGAAACGGGTGATCTGCTCGGCGATCCACGGACTGGCGGCGCACAGCGTCAGCAAACGCCGCAGCGCGCCGGGGTTTTCCGTCAGCAGCACCAAATAAGCCGAGCGCCGGGCTACCGCTTCGACCAGCGGCAACACCCGCTCAAGCACCAGATCGGGATTTTCATGCTCCACCGCCTGGGCGAGCAGACGCGGAATAAAGGCATCGAGACGCTCGCGCCCCAGACGCTGCATCGCCCGCAACTGCGGGCTGGCACGCAGGCTCGCCAGTGCCTTCAAGGCCTTGGTCGCGTCAGCGAAACCGCCCTCTTCCAACTGGCGACAGGCCGCTTCCTCGTCCTGAGCCTCTTCCCACAGCGGCAGCCATTCACCGCCGACCACCACTTCGCTCTCGACGCCTTCGTCCTCATCGGGATCGGCGATCACTTGCGCAAAGTGCCACGCCACCCGGCCGCGCCAGAACATCAGCTTCTCGTGGAATGCCTCCCAGTCGTGGAAACCGAGCATGAATGCGATACGCGCCTGATCCTGAGCGCTGTCCGGCAGCATCTGGGTCTGGCGGTCGGCAATCGCCTGAATCGCGTGTTCGGTGTAACGCAGGAACTCGTAACCTTCGCGCAGTTCGCTGATCACCGCCGGCGGCAGATAGCCCTGCCCTTCGAGCGTGCTCAACACCTTTAATAGAGGGCGCTGTTGCAGACTCAGGTCGCGACCGCCGTGAATCAGTTGAAAGGCTTGGGCGATGAACTCGACTTCGCGGATACCGCCCGAGCCCAGCTTGATGTTGTCGGCCATGCCTTTGCGTCGCACTTCCTGCTGGATCAACTGCTTCATGGTGCGCAGTGCTTCGATCGCCGAGAAGTCCAGATAGCGCCGGTAAACGAACGGCCGCAGCATTTCCTGCAACTGCTCGCCCGCCACCTGATCGCCGGCCACCACCCGCGATTTGATCATCGCGTAGCGTTCCCAGTCGCGGCCCTGATCCTGGTAATACTGCTCCAGCGCATTGAAGCTCAGCACCAGCGCGCCGGACGAGCCGTACGGGCGCAGGCGCATGTCGACGCGGAACACGAAGCCGTCGACGGTGATAGGGTCGAGGGCCTTGATCAGGCGCTGGCCGAGGCGGATGAAGAATTCCTGGTTATCCAGCGGGCGCTTCACGCCGACGGTTTCGCCGCCCTCGGGGTAGGCGAAGATCAGGTCGATGTCCGAAGAGAGGTTCAGCTCGACCGCGCCGAGCTTGCCCATGCCGAGGATGACCATTTGCTGCGGTTCGCCGCTGCGCCGGCCGGTCGGCGTGCCGAACTGGTCGCAATGGCGACGGTACAACCATTGATAGGCCTGATCGATGCTGGCGTCGGCCATGTCCGAGAGATCGCGGCAGGTCTGCACCAGATCGGCCTGGCGGTTGAGGTCGCGCCAGATGATGCGAACCTGATGCCGGGTGCGCTGACGACGCAGGGCCCGGCCCAGTTCATCTTCGGTCTGGGCGAGGCTGACGGCGGCGGCGATCTGCCCGCACAACTCACCTTTGGCGAACGGCCGGTCCAGTTCGCCGGACTGCACCAGCGACAACAACATCAAAGGGTCACGAACGCTCTGTTCAATGACGAAATCGCTGGCGGCGCTGACGCGGGCGAACTGCGCCCAGCGTTCCGGCGTCCAGGACGAGAAGCCGTGATCGTCTTCCAGTTGACCGACGGCCGCACGGAACGACTGCTCCGATCGGCTGACCAACGGCAGGAGAATGGCGGGCAGTTCGGCAAGCGCGGGCAGGGTCATGGTCTATCCTTGATCGGCGTGTAAATGGCCGCTTGTAGTGATGATCGAAAAACCGCTACGCGAAGGACTGTCGAACAAAAGTGAGAAATAGCTGAAATTTCTTTTTCTTTGGCAGCCAGCATCAAACTTTCACCTTTTTCGGATGGCTAAAGACCAACCTTAACGATTATTCTCACAACGCAGTCGGAGGCCACAAGCCTTTCATCTGTAGTTTTACTACTCGTCTATACATTCGAAAGGCTGAAATGCCGGATGATTTGTAGTAAAACTACACGCCGCCGGAACAACCTGTCGGCAATCCAAGAATTTTAAATCGTCTGCCCACAAGGCCAGTCGCAAACTCAGGCAACCGATTCTGGAAGCCTTTCCGCCCTGGAGCAAGCCATGCAAGACCTCGATCCCGTCGAAACCCAGGAATGGCTGGACGCCCTGGAATCGGTTCTCGACAAAGAAGGCGAAGACCGTGCTCACTATCTGATGACCCGTATGGGTGAACTGGCGACCCGCAGCGGTTCGCAGCTCCCTTACGCCATCACCACGCCTTACCGCAACACGATCCCCGTTACCCACGAAGCACGCATGCCTGGCGACCTGTTCATGGAACGCCGCATTCGCTCGCTGGTACGCTGGAACGCGATGGCCATGGTAATGCGTACGAACCTGAAAGATTCTGACCTGGGTGGTCACATCTCCAGCTTCGCTTCCAGTGCGACCCTGTACGACATCGGCTTCAACTACTTCTTCCAGGCCCCGACCGACGAACACGGCGGCGACCTGATCTACTTCCAGGGCCACACCTCGCCAGGCGTTTACGCCCGTGCATTCATGGAAGGCCGCATCACCGAAGACCAGATGAACAACTTCCGCCAGGAAGTCGACGGTCAGGGCCTGTCGTCCTACCCGCACCCTTGGCTGATGCCTGACTTCTGGCAGTTCCCGACCGTTTCGATGGGTCTGGGCCCGATCCAGGCGATCTACCAGGCTCGCTTCATGAAGTACCTGGAACACCGCGGTTTCATCCAGCCGGGCAAACAGAAAGTCTGGTGCTTCCTGGGCGACGGCGAGTGCGACGAGCCGGAATCCCTGGGCGCCATCTCCCTGGCCGGCCGCGAGAAGCTGGACAACCTGATCTTCGTCATCAACTGCAACCTGCAGCGCCTCGACGGCCCGGTTCGCGGCAACGGCAAGATCATCCAGGAACTCGAAGGCGTGTTCCGCGGTGCTCAGTGGAACGTGACCAAAGTCATCTGGGGCCGTTTCTGGGACCCACTGCTGGCCAAGGACGTCGACGGCATCCTGCAACGTCGCATGGACGAAGTCATCGACGGCGAGTACCAGAACTACAAAGCCAAAGACGGCGCGTTCGTTCGTGAACACTTCTTCAACACGCCTGAACTCAAGGCGATGGTTGCTGATCTGTCCGACGACGAGATCTGGAAACTCAACCGTGGCGGCCACGACCCGTACAAGGTCTACGCGGCGTACCACGAAGCGGTCAACCACAAAGAACAACCGACCGTCATCCTGGCCAAGACCATCAAGGGTTACGGTACCGGTGCGGGCGAAGCGAAGAACACCGCGCACAACACCAAGAAAGTCGACGTCGACAGCCTGAAGCTGTTCCGCGACCGCTTCGACATCCCGGTGAAAGACGAAGAGCTGGAAAACCTGCCGTTCTTCAAGCCGGAGCCAAACAGCGCCGAAGCCCGTTACCTGGCCGAGCGCCGCTCTGCACTGGGCGGTTTCGTACCTCAGCGTCGCGCACAGAGCTTCAGCGTACCGACTCCGGATCTGGACACCCTCAAGGCGATCCTTGACGGTTCCGGCGACCGTGAAATTTCCACCACCATGGCGTTCGTGCGAATCCTCGCGCAACTGGTCAAGGACAAGGAAATCGGCCCGCGCATCGTTCCGATCATCCCGGACGAAGCCCGTACCTTCGGTATGGAAGGCATGTTCCGTCAGCTGGGCATCTACTCGTCCGTCGGCCAGCTCTACGAGCCAGTCGATAAAGACCAGGTGATGTTCTACAAGGAAGACCAGAAAGGTCAGATCCTTGAAGAAGGCATCAACGAAGCAGGCGCCATGAGCTCCTTCATCGCTGCCGGTACTTCGTACTCCAGCCACAACCAGCCAATGCTGCCGTTCTACATCTTCTACTCGATGTTCGGCTTCCAGCGTATCGGCGATCTGGCCTGGGCCGCTGGCGACAGCCGCACCCGTGGCTTCCTGATCGGCGGCACCGCCGGCCGTACCACCCTGAACGGTGAAGGCCTGCAGCACGAAGACGGTCACAGCCACCTGCTGGCTGCCACCATCCCGAACTGCCGCACCTACGATCCGACCTACGGCTACGAGCTGGCGGTGATCATTCAGGACGGCATGAAGAAGATGACCGAAGAGCAACAGGACATCTTCTATTACATCACCGTGATGAACGAGTCCTACCAGCAGCCAGCGATGCCGGCCGGTGCCGAAGAAGGCATCAAGAAAGGCATGTACCTGCTGGAAGAAGACACCCGCGATGCGGCGCACCACGTACAGCTGATGGGCTCCGGCACCATCCTGCGTGAAGTCCGTGAAGCGGCGAAGATCCTGCGTGAAGAGTTCAACATCGGCGCCGATGTATGGAGCGTCACCAGCTTCAACGAACTGCGTCGCGACGGCCTGGCCGTAGAGCGCAGCAACCGTCTGAAACCTGGCCAGAAGCCTCAGCGCAGCTACGTCGAAGAATGCCTGAGCGGCCGTAAAGGTCCGGTCATCGCCTCTACCGACTACATGAAACTGTTCGCCGAGCAGATCCGTCAGTGGGTACCGTCCAAGGAATTCAAAGTCCTGGGCACCGACGGTTTCGGCCGCAGCGACAGCCGCAAGAAACTGCGTCATTTCTTCGAAGTCGACCGTCATTTCGTGGTGTTGGCAGCCCTGGAAGCACTGGCTGACCGTGGTGATATCGAACCTAAAGTCGTGGCCGAGGCCATTACCAAGTTCGGCATCGACCCGGAAAAACGCAACCCACTAGACTGCTGAGGAGAAACTCTGTGAGCGAACTCATTCGCGTACCTGACATCGGCAGCGGTGAAGGTGAAGTAATCGAACTGTTTGTGAAGGTCGGCGACCGTATCGAAGCCGACCAGAGCATCCTGACTCTGGAATCGGACAAGGCCAGCATGGAAGTGCCGGCCCCGAAAGCCGGCGTCATCAAGAGCCTGAAAGTGAAGCTGGGCGATCGCCTGAAAGAAGGCGACGAACTGCTGGAACTGGAAGTCGAGGGCGCCGCAGCTGCGGCCCCTGCTCCGGCTGCTGCTCCTGCCGCCAAGGCCGAAGCTGCACCGGCTGCCGCTCCTGCACCGGCTGCACCAGCTGCTGCCCCTGCTGCCGCTTCGGTTCAGCAAGTGCACGTGCCGGACATCGGTTCGTCGGGCAAGGCCCAGATCATCGAGATCCAGGTCAAGGTCGGCGACACCGTCGAGGCTGATCAGTCGCTGATCACCCTGGAATCCGACAAGGCGAGCATGGAAATCCCGTCGCCTGCCGCTGGCGTGGTCAAGGCCATCAGCGTCAAGTTGAACGACGAAGTCGGCACTGGCGACCTGATCCTGGATCTGGAAGTGGCGGGTGCTGCGGCCCCTGCTGCGGCCGCTCCGGCCCAGGCTGCTGCTCCGGCCGCTGCCGCTGCTCCGGCGCCTGCCGCTGCTCCGGCCGCACCGGTTGCCGACAGCGTTCAGGACATCCACGTTCCGGACATCGGTTCGGCCGGCAAGGCCAAGATCATCGAAGTGCTGGTCAAGGCTGGCGACAGCGTTGAAGCCGACCAGTCGCTGATCACTCTGGAATCCGACAAGGCGAGCATGGAAATCCCGTCGCCTGCCGCTGGCGTGGTGGAAAGCGTTTCCATCAAGCTGGATGACGAAGTCGGCACCGGCGACCTGATCCTCAAGCTGAAAGTCAAAGGCGCCGCTCCGGCTGCTGCCCCGGCTCCAGCTGCCGCTGCTGCTCCGAGCGCTCCGGCACCAGCCGCTGCTGCTCCGGCTGCCGCTGCACCTGCTGCTGCCGCTCCAGTTGCTGCTCCAGCCAAGCCGGGCGCCAAGGTTCACGCCGGCCCTGCCGTGCGTCAACTGGCTCGAGAGTTCGGCGTCGAGCTGAGCGCTGTCGGCGCCAGCGGTCCGCACGGTCGCATCCTGAAAGAAGACGTGCAGGTTTACGTCAAAGCCATGATGCAGAAGGCCAAGGAAGCACCGGCCGCTGCTGCTGGCGCAACCGGTGGCGCGGGCATCCCGCCGATTCCGGTCGTCGACTTCAGCCGTTTCGGCGAAATCGAAGAAGTGCCGATGACCCGCCTGATGCAGGTCGGCGCCGCCAACCTGCACCGCAGCTGGCTGAACGTGCCGCACGTAACGCAATTCGACTCGGCGGATATCACCGAGCTGGAAGCGTTCCGAACCGCACAGAAAGCTGTCGCAGAGAAGGCCGGCGTGAAGCTGACCATCCTGCCGCTGCTGCTCAAGTCCTGCGCACACCTGCTCAAGGAACTGCCGGACTTCAACAGCTCGCTGGCACCAAGCGGCAAGGCGATCATCCGCAAGAAATACGTGAACATCGGCTTCGCCGTCGACACCCCGGATGGCCTGCTCGTACCGGTCATCAAGAACGTCGACCAGAAGAGCCTGCTGCAACTGGCCGCCGAGGCCGCTTCCCTGGCTGAAAAAGCCCGGACCAAGAAGCTCTCGTCGGACGAGATGCAAGGCGCCTGCTTCACCATTTCCAGCCTCGGCCACATTGGCGGTACCGGCTTCACGCCGATCGTCAACGCGCCGGAAGTGGCGATCCTCGGTGTTTCCAAGGCAACCATCCAGCCAGTCTGGGACGGCAAAGCCTTCCAGCCGAAACTGATGCTGCCTCTGTCGCTGTCCTACGATCACCGTGTGATCAACGGCGCCGCTGCTGCACGCTTCACCAAGCGTCTGAGCGACCTGCTGGCGGACATCCGCACCATCCTGCTGTAAAGCGCTCGGCCCTCCGGCAACGGAGGGCCGACCGTGTTCCACGTTTTCGAGCGCCACACGCTCGTACCTCAACCCCGTCAGTTTGGCGGGGCTTTTTTTTGCCTGAAATAACGTTCGCCTGCACTTTTCCCACAACTTGCGCTGATATAGGCCACGACTTTAGTCCACTTCAAATCGATATTTTTCAGCGACAGGCAACTAACCTTGGCGCATCAAAGTTGCACCGAAAAGCCAGGCAACTTTATCAATCACCAACACTTATTCGAATGGATTCGAACATGCTGAAACCTACTGTCGGCCCGATCGTTGGCCACACAACAACTAATCAGGCGCGAATTTTCATTCGTGGCGGACTGCAACATAACGCTGCCGTATTTGCCGGCATCCGTTACCGGATATTGGATTCGCAACAATGGCAGACGGGCCAGTTTGTAAAACTGGATTCAACCCGCGACATGACTGAAGTGCTGGTGCTCGATCATTTGCAAGCCGACACCGAGTACGAATACCAAACCGGCTGGTTCAGCCCGATGAGTCCCGTCCACACTAACCACAGCGTGGCGGAGCTGCCGCTGCAATGGCCACGGGATATCTATCGCCTGCGCACCCGCAGCAGCCAGCTTTTGCAGCCGCGCGCCTACATCCTTGGTTCCTGTCGCTACCTGCGCATGACCTCCGGCATCCCGGTGCTCCCGCACCTGGGCGACCGGATCTTCGCGTCCATCAGCCAACTGATCGAAGGCGCACAACCGGCGATCAGCGCCATCATGATGTGTGGCGATCAGATCTACGCGGACGATTTGAACCTGTTCGCCCCGGACCGTGACTATGACGACTTCATTGCAAAGTACCGTGCGGCGTTTTCCCTGCCCAATATCCGACGACTGATGTCGGAGACTTCGACTTACATGATTCTGGATGATCATGAAATAGAAGATAACTGGCCAATGAACGCCCACGAGTCCGATGAAACACTGTTTAGCAATGCGATGAAGGCTTACGAACTCTATCAAGCCAGTCATAGCCCTGCTTATTCATCAACAACTAACGGCACAATCGACTGCACTTCACTGAAGCACTACTGGTATCAATTCAGCGACGGCGATATCGAATGGTTTGTGACGGACAGTCGAACTCGCCGCGACTTGTCGAACAACAACCGTCGCATCCTCGATGAACAACAGGAACAGGCCTTGTGCACGTGGCTGGTCGAAAGCACGGCACGGGTCAAGTTCGTGGTCACCAGCGTCATGTTCTACCCCGACCGCAAAATGAACGGCGATGATGCCTGGGCGGGCTTCCCCGAACAGCGCCTGCGCTTGCTGGAAACCATTCGCCAACATCGGCTCAGGAACGTCGTGTTCATTTCCGGCGATGTGCATGGTTCGCTGACCAGTCGCCTGAGCCACAGCGAAGACCCGGACTTTGAAGTACACACCGTCGTGTCTTCACCGCTGAGCAACAGCAAACTGCTGCCCTACGCCACCGCCGCGACCTTCACGCTAGATCAACCGCTGGCGCAGACCGAGGCAGGCGAATACCGGCACGCGCTGACCAGCCAGGTCATCAGCCAGGACAACTTTGCGCACATGGTGGTCGAGGCCGGGCGGATCCAGGTCAACTATCACGACCGGGATGGCAGGCACCTGCAATCCATCGATATTCCGTTGCGATGAATCCAGCGGCACGACCGTTCCGGATGCCCGAAGGCTCTGGAACGGCCATCTCCACGGTTGATAGCATTAGTTTCCGGCAAGTGCTGGAGAAATGTTCACTGCAGCCGACATATTCTTATAGCACTTGGCCTTCATGTCTCTTGTCAGTCGGTGCCGCAATGATGCAACCTTGCCGCAGGCAACAGTAAAGAGGGCGAGAGCCCGGCGCGTTCAGCAAATTTCCAAGCGAGTTCCCTTCATGAAGAGCCAACCCGATGCCGCCAGCCGTATGGTGGCCGAGGTAGTGACGCAGTTGCCTGTGCCCTCGCGGCTCGGCATGCTGCGTTTCGAGCGCCTGAATGAAGCCAGCTGGGCGATGCTGTTTCTCGATCCCAACTGTGAACGCCAGTTCGGCCAGCCTGCCGTCGAACTCTGCGCTTTGGTCGGCTCGCCCTACGCCAGCCTGATGGAGCCCGAAGCGCGCTATCAGTTGCACGACGCGATCCAGCAACAACTCGGCGAAAGCCCGCATTATCTGGTGCGCTACACCCTGCACACCGCCGCCGGCGCGCTGAGCATTCTTGAACTCGGCGAAGCCTACAGACAGCACAACCGCCACTTGCTGCGCGGTTACCTGCTGGCGGTCGACAACGTGTTCGACGAAGCACCGACGCTGCCGTCAGTCGACCTGGAAACCCAGAATTCACGCCTGCAAATCGCCCTTGAGCTCAATCAGCGTGCCCAGCAGGAACAACTGCAGCATCTGGAGCGGGTGCGCGCCCAGCAGGACCTGATCCTGCTGCTGGCCCGCCAGCGCTACAGCAGCCAGAACTCCCTGCAAGAAGCCGCCGAACTGATTACCCGTTGCGCCTGCGATATCTATGAAATCGACTGCGCCAGCCTGTGGAATCTCGAAGGCCAGAAACTGGTGCCGATCTCGGCGTACCACCGCGCCACCCAGGAATACATCCTGCCGGACGTGATCGACGTCAGCGGCTTCCCCGATTACATGGAAGCCCTGCACGGCAGCCGCGCCATCGACGCGCACAATGCGATGCGCGACCCGCGTACCCGGGAAATGGCCGAAGCCCTGCGCCCGCGTGACGTCAACGCCATGCTCGACGCCAGCATCCGCGTCGACGGCCAGGTGGTCGGCGTGTTGTGCCTGGAGCAGACCGGCGTCACCCGCGCCTGGCAGTCCGACGAAATCGCCTTTGCCGGTGAACTCGCCGACCAGTTCGCCCAAGTCATCAACAATCACAACCGCCGCACTGCCACCAGCGCGCTGCACCTGTTCCAGCGCGCGGTCGAGCAGAGTGCCAACGCCTTTTTGCTGGTCAACTGCGACGGCGTGGTCGAGTACGTCAACCCGAGCTTCACCGCGATCACCCAGTACACCACCGAGGAAGTCCACGGCCAGCGCCTGTCGGAGTTGCCAGCCCTGGAAAACTTAAGCGAGCTGCTGTTCGACGCGCCCTCGGCGCTGGCCAAGAGCAACAGCTGGCAGGGCGAGTTCAAGAGCCGCCGCAAGAACCTCGAACCCTACTGGGGTCAGTTGTCGATCTCCAAGGTCTATGGCGACAACCGTGAGCTGACGCATTACATTGGCATCTACGAAGACATCACCCAGACCAAACTGGCGCAGCAGCGCATCGAGCGCCTGGCCTACACCGACAACCTGACCAACCTCGGCAATCGGCCTGCATTTATCCGCAACCTGGATGAACGCTTCGCCCGAGATAGCGATACCCCGATCAGTCTGCTGCTGGTGGACATCGACAACTTCAAACGGATCAACGACAGCCTCGGCCACCAGACCGGCGACAAACTGTTGATCAGCCTGGCCCGGCGCCTGCGCAACAGCCTCAGCCCGAGCGGCAGCCTGGCGCGGTTCGCCAGTAATGAATTCGCGGTGTTGCTCGACAACACCGACCTCGAAGCCGGCCAACAGATCGCCAGCCAGCTGCTGATGACCCTCGACAAACCGATGTTCGTCGACAACCAGTTGATCAGCGTCACCGGCTCCGTGGGCCTGGCCTGCGCGCCGCTGCACGGCCGCGACCCGCAGACCCTGATGCGCAACGCCGGTCTGGCCCTGCACAAGGCCAAGGCCAACGGCAAACATCAGGTCCAGGTGTTCACCGAAGCGCTGAACGCCGAGGCCAGCTACAAACTGTTCGTCGAGAACAACCTGCGCCGCGCCCTGACCCAGAACGAACTGGATGTGTTCTACCAGCCGAAGCTGTGCCTGCGCAGCGGTCGCCTGCTCGGCATGGAAGCATTGCTGCGCTGGAACCACCCGGAGCGCGGCATGATCCGCCCGGACCAATTCATCAGCGTCGCCGAGGAAACCGGCCTGATCATTCCGATCGGCAAGTGGATCGCCCGCCAGGCCTGCCGCATGAGCAAGGCGCTGACCGCCGCCGGCATGGGCAATCTGCAAGTGGCGATCAACCTGTCGCCCAAGCAGTTCTCCGACCCGGATCTGGTGGCCTCGATCGCCAACATCCTCAAGGAAGAAGCGCTGCCGGCCAATCTGCTGGAGCTGGAACTGACCGAAGGCCTGCTGCTGGAAGCCACTGAAGACACCCACTTGCAGCTCGACCAGCTCAAGCGTCTGGGCCTGACCCTGGCCATGGACGACTTCGGCACCGGTTACTCGTCGCTCAGTTACCTGAAGAAATTCCCGATCGACATCATCAAGATCGATCGCAGCTTCATCCATGAAATCCCGGACAACCAGGACGACATGGAAATCACCTCCGCCGTGATCGCCATGGCCCACAACCTGAAACTCAAGGTCGTGGCCGAAGGCATCGAGACCGCCGAGCAGCTGGCGTTCCTGCGCCGACACCGCTGCGACGTCGGCCAGGGCTACCTGTTCGACCGGCCGATTCCGGGCGGCGAGCTGATCCAGGCGCTCAAGCGCTACCCGCGCGGCCCGCTCTGCCTGTAAACCCCAAGACAGTACCCGCACATTTTGCCTAGTGATTAACCGGGCATCATTGGGCACACTGGCGGTCAGACTTTTTACATCCCATCCTGACTGAGAGGAACGATCATGGTTCTGCGCTCGGAAATTCTGGTGAACAAAAACGTGCTACCGACAAAAGAACAAGCTCTGCCTGGCCGCGAAACCGCAATGACCCTGCCTGAAAAGCACTTCGTGTTCGAAGACACGCCGCTGCTCGGCCCGTTTTTCGAAGACGTCGATTTCGCGATCTTCGGCCTGGGCTGCTTCTGGGGGGCAGAACGCCGCTTCTGGCAGCGCGAAGGCGTGGTCAGCACCGTGGTCGGCTACGCTGGCGGTTACACGCCGAACCCGACCTACGAAGAAGTCTGCTCGGGCCTGACCGGCCACGCTGAAGTGGTGCTGGTGGTGTATGACAAGGCCAAGGTCAGCTACGAAGAGCTGCTGGCGATGTTCTGGGAACTGCACAACCCGACGCAGGGCATGCGCCAGGGCAATGACATCGGCACTCAGTACCGCTCGGTGATTTACGCGACCCATCCGGAGCAACTGGATGCGGCGCTGAAGAGCAAGGCTGTCTATCAGGCTGAGCTGTCGAAGGCGGGTCTGGGTGAAATCAGTACCGAAATCGAACAGGCACCGACCGTTTACTTCGCCGAGACTTATCACCAGCAGTATCTGGCGAAAAATCCGGAAGGCTACTGCGGGATTGGCGGCACTGGCGTTTGCATGCCACCAAGCCTGGCGGGTAACTGACCGCGTCGTCTGACCGCGACCACTGATCGTTCCCACGCTCCGCGTGGGAATGCAGCCCGGGACGCAGAGCGTCCCAACAGCGGACGCAGAGCGTCCATTGAGGCATTCCCACGCTGACGGTTCGACGCCTCGACGTGGGAACGATCATTGACGGTTGATCAGCTCTCGGCGATCAACCAATCCATCTGCCACCCACCCTGGGTCTGCCCAAGTTTCTTGGACAGCCACGGCAGCAGCTCACGCAATTCTTCCTCCAGCCCCCACGGCGGATTGGCAATCGCCAGGCCAGAGCCGTTCAGGCTGTTCGGCGTGTCCAGCGGATGCACCAGCAGCTCGACCCGCAGCAACTTCGGCGCACCGGTGCCGGCCAGATCCTGATAGAAACGACGCAGCGCACGCTGATCCTTCACCGGATACCATATCGCCGCCACGGTCTGACGCATCCGGCCGATGGCCTCTTTCATCGACGCCGCACAGCGCTGCATTTCATCGAGCTGTTCGAACGGCGGATCAATCAGCATCACCGCGCGTTTCTCCTGCACCGGCAACATCGCACGGGCCACATGCCAGCCCTCGCCCAGATGCACTTTCACCCGACGATCACCGGCCATGTTGTCCTTGAGCAGGACGCCGTCTTCGGGGTGCTTTTCGTTGAGCATCACCCGATCCTGCGGCCGGGTCAGACGCCGCGCCAGCTCCGGCGAGCCCGGGTAATAGCGCAACTGGCCATCCGGGTTCATCTCGTGCAGCACTTTCATGTAGTCCGCGGTCAGCGCGGGCAGATCCGGCTGATCCCACAAGCGCGCGATGCCTTCCAGGTACTCGCCGGTACGGTTGGCCTGATCGCCCTGCAGGTCATACAGACCGATGCCGGCGTGGCTGTCGAGATAGGCAAACGGCTGCTCCTTGCGCGACATCAGGGCGATGAGGCGGGTCAAGGTCAGGTGTTTGAACACATCGGCGTGATTGCCGGCATGGAAGGCGTGACGATAATTCATGGCTGCTCCTGCGAGGGCCGTGAAGTTTACCTTTTACCGGGCGGCAAGTCAGGGGCTCGCAGCTGAGTGGCGTGCCGCTGCACTAATGATCGTTCCCACGCCCTGCGTGGGAATGCAGCCCGTGACGCTCCGCGTCGCATGGGGTATCAGCCACAATTGCGGTGGACGCCTGGAACGCGGAGCGTCCCTGGAGGCATTCCCACGCAGACGGTTCGACGTGGGAACGATCGAGTCAGGACGGTATGGCGTGTAGGCGCTTGCCAATCACATCCAGCACATCACAGCCGTCACGCAATGGAATAACGCAGAGCTGGGCGAAGTCGCTGAGGATGACCGAGTCGCACTCGACCGAGCCGCGCATGCACATGTTTTCCAGGACCTAGATGACGGCGCGGATACGGTAGTTGGCGGCGTCCATCAGGACATCGAGCGGGGCGTGGGTGTCGATGAACAACGTGGGCATGTCGTTGCAGTTGCTGGTCAGCGCCATGAGGCGGTTGTTGGGGTGAGGGATGAATGGTTCGTAGGGTGGATCTGGATGAAGCGTGCTCATTGTTTAATCCTCTGGTAGTGAAAGAGGCGCACACCGTTTCCCTCCTACAGGATTGGGTGGCAGCCATGCGCGGGGTAGGAGGACTGAGACCAGAGCACTCAGCCACGCCGAAGCGTGCCCGCGCATAACCGCCGCAAAGGATCTTACGGTCGAGCGAAGACTGCCGCAAATCGGGCAACGACGCTTATGCACTGCTCTGAAATCAGGGCTCCTACGCCCTGCCTCCACACTTGCGGAGACAACCAAAGACTATCCCCGCACCACCGCGCCCACCAGTTCACGCAAACCGCCGCAACTCGCAGGAAACGTCCGAAGCCTTTGCCCGGAAATTTCACTCTGACTCGTCCCGCAAGTAGTCCAGCAATGCCGAAGCCGACGATTCGTCCGACGCCGAAACTTCGAAAAACCTGACAACCTTGCAGCGCAAGACATCGGTAGGGAATGCTTCGAACAACGCCGGTTGCTCCTCGCTCAACCACTGCAAGGCATTCTTGATCCGGGCATCACCGCCGAATTGCGCAAGCAGCTTTTGCGGCACCGACCACCAAGGAAACTCCCGCCCCGAGCCCCTCGCCCTGCCCCCGATCTCGACGACCTGACCGTTGATCAATCCTCGCGTGAGGACCGGCAGCAATTGGCCGGCATCCACTTCGAACGACTCAAGGATCGGCAACAAAAACCGCCCATCCCAAAACCGGAAGAACACCGCTTTCCCGTCCGGCATCAGCACCTGGGTCAAACTGCGAAAGTGCTCGACCACCGCCTCAAACCCTGCCGAAGAAACCGCCAGCCAACCCCAGTCACGAGACTCCGTGGTCGCCACCCAATCCAGAAACTCACTGCCTACGTCGACGATTCCCACGTAGGGCATCACCGCATCCCACTCGGCATAGATCGTTTCCGCCCAGACCGGTTTCGGCATCTGCGCTTTCAGCGGCCAAGCCTTCAGCGGATCCACCGCACTGGCGCTACTGAAAATCGCGAACACCTGCTCCGACGGCTTCAGCGGCACATCCTTCAACCATTGATCAGGCTGCACAGACACCGTCCTTGCAGCGCTCGCATTCTTCGCAGAACGGTGCGTCTCCTTTAAGGCTCATGATTTGCGCGGCAGTCAGAATCGCAGCCGGTGCAGCCACCAGTTTCTCCGGCAACCCCGGCACGGTCGGCGCCGCGCTCATCGCCGCCATCGGCGCGCCACCCACCACAATCGGCACGCTGCTGAAGATCCCGCCGGGGCCGATGTTGATCCACTGCCCGCCGGCCTGGATCGTCGCGCTCGCCCCGCCGTCGATCACCACCTGCTGGCCGGCGCTGACGTGAAATTGCGCATTGGCGCTGAACGTCTGGTTGTTCACGCGGATATTACGGTCGCCGGTCACAGTGAGGTGGTCGTCCTGCTTCACTTCGGTCTGACGCTGGCCGTGGGTGATGCGCTGCTCATCGGCCTTCAATTCATGCTTGGCGAGACCAGTCACGACAACACTGCGCTGGTTATCCACCTGTACCTGTTGATCATTCAGTACATGCTGCGTCCAGTTTCGCTGGGCGCGCAGGTAGATTTCCTCGGCGCCTTTGCGATCTTCGATACGCAATTCGTTGTAGCCCCCGCCGCCGGGACTACTCTGGCTGCGGAAAATACTGCGGGTCTTGTCGGCCGGCAGATCCAGCGGCACCGGCGTGGCGGCGTTCGGCAGGCACCCCATGACCAGAGGCTTGTCGGCATCCGAATCGATAAACCCCACCAGCACTTCCATGCCGACCCGTGGTATCAGCACGCTGCCATAACGGTCATGGGCCCAACCGCTTGCGACCCGCAACCAACAACTGGAATGCTCGTTGAGTTCGCCGTCGCGGTCCCAGGCCAGTTGCACCTTGACCCGGCCGTACTCGTCGCAATGGATTTCACTGTCTTGCGGGCCGGTGACTACGGCTGGCTGATAACCAAGCATCCGTGGTTTTTCCGGGCCCATCGGCGGGCGGAAGAATACGTCCCACGGCGTGGCAAGAAAGGTATTACGGTAACCCTGGAATTCATCACCGTCGCTGGTCACCGATTCCTCCAGCACTTGCGGCTGTCGGCCATGGTGCTCGAGAGAGGTCAGCAGCCAGAGGTCATTCAAATCCTGGCGCGGATGCTCGGCCAGTTGCAGGAAATGTCCGCTGACCAAGGCAGATTGATCGCTGCGACCCTCGGCCTGACGGTAGTCGGCGACATGCCGCTCAAGGGTGCGCTGGGCCAGTTGCTTGCCGGTTTCGCGCTCGGTGAACTGGCCGGGAAAGTGGTAATCCTCCAGCACCGGGCGCTGTTCGCTTTCGGCGCGACTTTGCAGCGCCAGCCGGGGTTTGCTGAAGTCGTAATCACGTCGGGTGACCACGCTGGTGCGGGTTTCCACCCGAACGGTGAAGCGCTTGATCGCCGGTGCAGCCGCAGCCATGCCGCTGCCCGGCAGGTACAGCGTCGGCTCGGCCAGACGCGGGAACACCGTTTGATCGTCACCGAACACCAACAGATGCCCGTCCGGGCTGTGCTGAAAGTGGAAGTGAATGCCGACTTCGGCACACAGCCGCTGGATGAACGCCAGATCGCTCTCGGCGTACTGCACGCAGTATTCACGCGGCGGGTAATCGCTGCCGAGGCGAAATTCGAAGGCGTCGCGCAGGATCGCGTGATCCTTGAGGATCTGCGTCACGATCTGCGGAACGCTTTGGTGCTGGAAAATTCGCTGGTTGATCCGATGACCAAGGTAGGCCAGACGCGGAACGAGGCTGACGTGATAGCGGGTCAGACGCTTGCCGGAATCCCCCTGCCCGACCCGATAGATCTGACCGTGAATACCGGAACCGTCTTCATCAAAACTCAGAAACGCCTGACAGTGCAGCAGGCTTTCCAGATCCAGATCCGGCCGTTCACTGACCAGCTCCAGGTCAAAGCGAAAGGGTTGGCTGATGGCTTCCTTGCCCGTGAACTCAAGGACTTTGAGGTCAAACTGGGCGCCTTCGACGGTCAACGTGAAACGCGGTTGATTGGCAGGCGCGAACATCCGATGTCTCTCTGCAGATTGAGGGCGGGCGATTCTGCATGAGGGGCAAGGGGTGCAGGATGGGTGACTGAAAAATCAGATTTCCCCTACTTGAAATTTCGATCTGCCCTTCAAAAATCGGCGCATTCGACTACAGACTTTTCCTTCAGAAAAATCGCAGGCAATAAAAAACGGCCCGCTTCCTGTAGGACGCGGGCCGTTTTCTTGTGAGCCTCAGCTCATTTCCATCACTTGTTCAGATGGAAATCTTTCTCGGCCGCTTCAAAACGCTGAACCATGCCGGCGCTCGGCTGGCCCATCAGGCTGACGAAGTAGATCGCCAGGCTGGCGAAGATGAAGCCCGGGATGATTTCGTACAGACCCAGCAGTTCGAAATGCTTCCACACGATCACGGTGATCGCGCCGACCAGGATGCCGGCCAGTGCGCCGTCACGGGTCATTTTCTTCCAGATCACCGAGATCAGCACGACCGGACCGAAGGCTGCTCCGAAACCGGCCCAGGCGTAGGACACCAGACCCAGCACGCGGTTGTCCGGGTTGGCAGCCATCGCGATAGCGATCAGTGCAACCAGCAACACCATGGCACGACCGACCCATACCAGCTCGACTTGCGAAGCGGATTTACGCAGGAAAGTCTTGTAGAAGTCTTCGGTCAGGGCGCTCGAGCACACCAGCAACTGGCAGCTCAGGGTGCTCATTACCGCCGCCAGAATGGCTGACAGCAGCACACCGGCGATCCACGGGTTGAACAGCAGCTTGGCCAGTTCGATGAACACACGCTCGTGGTTCTCGGTCACTGGACCCGCGACTTCCGGGTGCGCCGAGAAGTAAGCAATACCGAAGAAGCCCACGGCCACGGTGCCGCCCAGGCACAGGATCATCCAGGTCATGGAGATGCGACGGGCATTGGCGATGGATTTCACCGAGTCGGCGGCCATGAAGCGCGCAAGGATGTGCGGCTGGCCGAAGTAGCCCAGGCCCCAGCCCATCAGCGAAATGATGCCGATGAAGGTGGTGTTTTTCAGCATGTCGAAGTTGCTTGGATCTTGCGCTTCGATGGCCAGGAACGTGGTATCGACGCCGCCGGTGGCCAGCAGCACGATGATCGGCGTCAGCAGCAGGGCGAAGATCATCAGGGTGGCTTGTACGGTGTCGGTCCAGCTCACCGCGAGGAAACCGCCGACAAAGGTGTAGGCAATCGTCGCTGCAGCACCGGCCCACAGCGCAGTCTCGTAGGACATGCCGAAGGTGCTTTCGAACAGACGGGCACCGGCAACGATGCCGGAAGCGCAATAAATGGTGAAGAACACCAGAATCACTACCGCCGAAATGATGCGCAGCAGACCGCTTTTGTCTTCAAAACGGCTGGCGAAGTAGTCCGGCAGGGTCAGCGCATCGCCGTTGTGCTCGGTTTGAACACGCAGACGGCCGGCGACGAACAGCCAGTTCAGGTAGGCACCGACGATCAGGCCGATGGCGATCCAGCTTTCGGACAGGCCGGACATATAGATGGCACCCGGCAGGCCCATCAGCAACCAGCCGCTCATGTCGGAAGCGCCGGCGGACAATGCGGTCACCACGCTGCCCAGGCTGCGGCCGCCCAGAATATAGTCGGAAAGGTTATTGGTGGAGCGATAGGCCATGAAGCCGATCAGCACCATTGCTGCGATGTAGATCACGAACGTGATCAGGGTTGGATTGCTTGCGCTCATTACGTACGTGCCCTGGCTTTGTTTTTATGTAGCGGCGGCGGTTGCACCGTTTGCAGACCGAGGTCTGACAGACGATTCGCACGGCCGCGCATTTATGACCAATGTTTCCCCAGGAAAGCCATTGGCCGGTACACCGGGTTTTCCCCGGTTGCACCTTGGGCGCGAATCCTATTCAACAAACTAAAACAGGTGCAACCAGTTTCTTGAGAATTAGTTGCACCTAATCGGAATTATCCCGAAAAGGCGGTTTTTTGCTCCCTTTTAGCGCAATCAGGGGCCTTTGCTAGAAGCAAAAGCACCAAGCAGGAGCGGCACTTTCGTACCAGAAATTATTTCCTGACGAGTTGCCGAATATTCCGACAAAAAAGGGTTGCACCCGGTTGCACCTCTTTCGGCTCGCGGCTAATCTTGCCGCCAGCTGTTGTCGCGCAACTGCGGCACCTATGAGGATAAAAATATGGCTACCACCACCCTTGGGGTCAAACTTGACGACCCGACCCGCGAGCGCCTGAAGGCCGCCGCAACCTCGATTGATCGCACACCGCACTGGCTGATCAAGCAGGCAATTTTCAATTACCTGGAAAAACTCGAGGGTGGTGCAACCCTGACCGAGCTGAACGGTTTGACCGCCAAGGACGCCGACGACGCGGGCGAAGTCCACACCGATCACGCTCACCAATGCTTCCTTGAATTCGCCGAAAGCATCCTGCCGCAATCGGTTCTGCGCGCCTCGATCACCGCTGCTTACCGTCGCCCTGAGCCGGAAGTCGTGCCGATGCTGATCGAGCAGGCTCGCCTGCCGGCGCCGATGGCCGAAGCCACCAACAAACTCGCCGCGACCATCGCGGAAAAACTGCGTAACCAGAAGAGTGCCGGCGGTCGTGCAGGCATTGTTCAGGGCCTGCTGCAGGAATTTTCCCTGTCGTCCCAGGAAGGCGTGGCGCTGATGTGCCTGGCCGAAGCGCTGCTGCGTATCCCGGACAAGGGCACTCGCGATGCGCTGATCCGCGACAAGATCAGCACCGGCAACTGGCAGCCGCACCTGGGCAACAGCCCGTCGCTGTTCGTCAACGCCGCGACCTGGGGCCTGCTGCTGACCGGCAAACTGGTCTCCACCCACAACGAAGCCGGCCTGACTTCGTCCCTGAGCCGCATCATCGGCAAGAGTGGCGAGCCGATGATCCGCAAGGGCGTCGACATGGCCATGCGCTTGATGGGCGAGCAGTTCGTGACCGGCGAAACCATCGCCGAAGCCCTGGCCAACGCGAGCAAGTTCGAAGCCAAGGGCTTCCGTTATTCCTACGACATGCTTGGTGAAGCGGCGCTGACCGAACACGACGCCCAGAAGTACCTGGCCTCGTACGAACAAGCCATTCACTCGATCGGCAAAGCCTCCCACGGCCGTGGGATTTATGAAGGCCCGGGCATCTCGATCAAACTGTCGGCCCTGCACCCGCGTTATAGCCGCGCCCAGTACGAGCGCGTGATGGATGAGCTGTACCCGCGTCTGCTGTCGCTGACCCTGCTGGCCAAGCAATACGACATCGGCCTGAACATCGACGCCGAAGAAGCCGACCGCCTGGAGCTGTCGCTGGATCTGCTCGAGCGCCTGTGCTTCGAACCGCAACTGACTGGCTGGAACGGCATCGGTTTCGTGATCCAGGCTTACCAGAAGCGTTGCCCGTACGTGATCGACTACGTGATCGACCTGGCTCGCCGCAGCCGTCATCGCCTGATGATCCGCCTGGTGAAAGGCGCGTACTGGGACAGCGAAATCAAGCGCGCCCAGGTCGAAGGCCTGGAAGGCTATCCGGTCTACACCCGCAAGGTGTACACCGACGTTTCCTACATCGCCTGCGCCCGCAAACTGTTGTCGGTGCCGGAAGTCATCTACCCGCAGTTCGCCACGCACAACGCCCACACCCTGTCGGCGATTTATCACATTGCCGGTCAGAACTATTACCCGGGCCAGTACGAATTCCAGTGCCTGCACGGCATGGGCGAACCTTTGTACGAGCAGGTTGTAGGCAAGGTCTCCGAAGGCAAGCTGAACCGTCCGTGCCGCGTGTACGCTCCGGTCGGCACTCACGAAACCCTGCTGGCGTACCTCGTACGTCGTCTGCTGGAAAACGGCGCTAACACTTCGTTCGTCAACCGCATCGCCGACCAGTCGATTTCGATCCAGGAACTGGTGGCTGATCCAGTTGCGCAGATCGAGCAGATGGCGACCGTGGAAGGTGGTTTCGGCCTGCCGCACCCGCGCATTCCGCTGCCGCGTGATCTGTATGGATCCGAGCGCGCCAACTCCAGCGGCATCGACATGGCCAACGAACATCGTCTGGCCTCGCTGTCCTGCGCCCTGCTGGCCACCGCGCACAACAACTGGAAAGCCGCGCCGATACTCGGTTGCGCCTCCAGCAACGAAGCGCCGGCACCGGTGCTGAACCCGTCCGATCTGCGTGACGTGGTCGGCCACGTGCAGGAAGCCACTGTCGAAGACGTCGACAACGCCATTCAATGCGCCCTGAACGCCGCTCCGATCTGGCAGGCCACCCCGCCCGCCGAACGTGCCGCGATTCTGGAACGTGCCGCTGATTTGATGGAAGGCGAGATCCAGCCGCTGATGGGCCTGCTGGCCCGCGAGGCCGGCAAGACTTTCGCCAACGCCATCGCCGAAGTCCGCGAAGCCGTCGACTTCCTGCGTTATTACGCAGTGCAGGCGCGCAACGATTTCAGCAACGACGCCCACCGCCCACTGGGCCCGGTGGTCTGCATCAGCCCGTGGAACTTCCCGCTGGCGATCTTCAGCGGTCAGGTCGCCGCCGCACTGGCCGCCGGTAACCCGGTGCTGGCCAAACCGGCCGAACAGACTCCGCTGGTCGCCGCACAAGCCGTGCGTCTGCTGCTCGAAGCCGGGATTCCGGAAGGCGTGTTGCAACTGCTGCCGGGTCGCGGTGAAACCGTCGGCGCCGGCCTGGTGGGCGATGAGCGCGTCAAAGGCGTGATGTTCACCGGCTCCACTGAAGTCGCGCGTCTGCTGCAACGCAACATCGCCGGTCGCCTCGACAACCAGGGCCGCCCGATTCCGCTGATCGCCGAAACCGGCGGCCAGAACGCGATGATCGTCGACTCTTCGGCACTGACCGAACAGGTGGTGATCGACGTGGTGTCGTCGGCCTTCGACAGCGCCGGCCAGCGCTGCTCTGCGCTGCGCGTCCTGTGCTTGCAGGAGGATTCCGCAGATCGCGTCATCGAAATGCTCAAAGGTGCGATGGCTGAAAGCCGTCTCGGCAACCCGGAGCGCCTGTCCGTGGACATCGGCCCGGTGATCGACGCCGAAGCCAAGGCCGGTATCGAGAAGCACATCCAGGGCATGCGCGACAAAGGTCGCAACGTGTACCAGGTGGCCATCGCCGATACCGAGGAAGTCAAACGCGGCACCTTCGTCATGCCGACCCTGATCGAACTGGAAAGCTTCGACGAGCTGCAACGCGAGATCTTCGGCCCGGTGCTGCACGTGGTGCGCTACAAGCGTAAAGAGATCGACCAGTTGATCGCCCAGATCAACGCCTCCGGTTACGGCCTGACCCTCGGCGTGCACACCCGCATCGACGAGACCATCGCCAAGGTGATCGACAACGTCAACGCCGGTAACGTCTACGTCAACCGCAACATCGTGGGTGCCGTGGTCGGCGTCCAGCCGTTCGGTGGCGAAGGCCTGTCGGGTACCGGTCCGAAGGCCGGTGGCCCGCTGTACCTGTACCGTCTGCTGTCGACGCGTCCTACCGATGCCATCGAACAATCCTTCGCTCGCGGTGATGCTGCCGTGGCACCGGACGTTCGTCTGCGCGACGCCATGAGCAAACCGCTGACCGCCCTGAAAGCCTGGGCCGACAGCAACAAGTTCGCCGACCTGAGCACCCTGTGCGTGCAGTACGCAGCGCAGTCGCAAAGCGGTATCACCCGCGTACTGGCCGGCCCGACCGGCGAGAAGAACAGCTACGCGATCCTGCCGCGCGAGCACGTGCTGTGCCTGGCGGACATCGAAGGTGATCTGCTGACCCAGCTCGCGGCGGTATTGGCGGTGGGCGGTTCGGCGGTCTGGCCGGAATCCGACACCAGCAAGGCATTGTTCGCACGCCTGCCGAAGGAGATTCAGGCGCGGATCAAGCTGGTTTCCGACTGGAACAAGGACGACGTGGTGTTCGATGCGGTTCTGCATCACGGCCATTCCGACCAGTTGCGTGCGGTCTGCCAGCAGATCGCCAAACGTGCCGGCGCCATCGTTGGAGTTCAGGGCCTGTCCCAGGGCGAGACCAACATTGCGCTTGAGCGCCTGGTGATCGAGCGCGCGCTGAGCGTCAACACTGCGGCAGCGGGCGGTAACGCCAGCCTGATGACCATCGGCTAAACCCCGCGCGATCGTTCCCACACTCCGCGTGGGAATGCAGCCCGGGACGCTCCGCGTCCCATCGGTGCCAGACTTGAAGTTGGCAGCGCGGCTGGAACGCGGAGCGTCCCTTGAGGCATTCCCACGCAGAGCGTGGGAACGATCAGCACAGGAACATAAAAATGGGCGCCCTCACCGGCGCCCATTTTTTTGGCCTCTCCATCACCGTTATCAATCTTCCTTTTCAGCCTTTATTCGCACGCCTAGACTCGGCCCATTCCAAAAAAAGGTAGGCCGCCATGTCCGAGACGCTGCTCAGTTCCCGCAATCTGGCTTTCGAGCTGTACGAAGTCCTCGATGCCGAGGGCCTGACCCGGCGCGAGCGGTTTGCCGAGCACAACCGCGAAACCTTCGATGCCGCCATCGGCACGGCGCGCAACATCGCCGAAAAGTACTTCGCACCGCACAACCGCAAGGGCGACGAGAACGAGCCGCGCTACGAGAACGGTCAGGCGATTCTGATTCCCGAGGTGAAACCGGCGGTGGATGCGTTCCTCGAAGCCGGATTCCTCAACGCGGCGCGCAGTTTCGACGCCGGCGGCATGCAACTTCCTACACTGTTGTCCCAGGCCTGCTTCGCCCACTTCCAGTCGGCCAACGCGGCGTCGACCTCCTATCCGTTCCTGACCATGGGTGCGGCCAACCTGATCGAAAGTTTCGGCACCGAAGAGCAGAAGCAGCGCTTCCTGCAACCGATGATCGACGGCCGCTTCTTCGGCACCATGGCCCTGACCGAACCTCATGCCGGCTCGTCACTGTCGGATATTCGTACACGCGCAGAGCCTGCGTCCGACGGCACTTACCGCCTTAAGGGCAACAAGATCTTCATCTCCGGCGGCGATCACCCGCTCTCGGAAAACATCGTGCACATGGTGCTGGCCAAGCTGCCGGACGCGCCGGCCGGGGTGAAGGGTATGTTCATCGTGCCCAAGTTTCTGGTCAACGATGACGGCAGCCTCGGCAAACGCAATGACGTGCTGCTGGCCGGGCTGTTCCACAAGATGGGCTGGCGCGGCACGACGTCCACGGCGCTGAACTTCGGCGATAACGGCGAGTGCGTCGGCTATCTGGTAGGCAAGCCGCATCACGGCTTGAGCTATATGTTCCAGATGATGAACGAGGCGCGGATCGGCGTCGGCATGGGCGCGGTGATGCTTGGTTATGCCGGTTATCTGTACTCGCTGGAATACGCTCGCGAACGTCCGCAGGGCCGGGTGCCGGACAGCAAGGACCCGACGACGGCGCCGGTGGCGATCATTCAGCACGCCGATGTCAGACGCATGCTGCTGACGCAGAAATCCTACGTCGAAGGTGCTTTCGATCTCGGTCTGTATGCGGCACGGCTGTTCGATGACACCACCACGCTGGAAACCGAGGCCGAACGCAAACAAGCGCATGAACTGCTGGATTTGCTGACGCCGATCGTCAAATCCTGGCCGTCGGAGTTCTGCCTGAAAGCCAACGAACTGGCGATCCAGATTCTCGGTGGCCACGGCTACACCCGCGAATACCCGGTGGAGCAGTATTACCGCGACAACCGTCTGAACCCGATCCACGAAGGCACCCACGGCATTCAGTCGCTGGACTTACTCGGGCGCAAACTGGCGCAGAACGGTGGCGCCGGGCTCAAGCAACTGATTCGCCTGATTGCCGACACCGCCGAGCGCGCGGTGGCGTACGAATCGTTGACTGAATTGCGTGAGCCGCTGGAGAAACTGGTGGCGCGCTTACAGACGGTGACCATCGGTCTGCTGACGGATCTGGCTCAGGGCAAGGTCAACAGCAGCCTGGCGAACTCGGCGTTGTACCTGAAGGTGTTCGGGCACGCGGTGATTGGCTGGCGCTGGCTGGAGCAGGCGATTCGAGCCGAGGAAGGGTTGGCCAAGGGGAATGCGGCGGATGCCGACTTCTATAAGGGCAAGTTGCAGGCGGCGCGGTATTTTCTGACGTGGGAAGTGCCGGGGTGCCAACATGAGCTGACGTTGCTGGAGGCGCGGGATGATACGTGTCTGGCAATGCAGGATGCGTGGTTCTGATCCCACGGTGATCGTTCCCACGCTCCGCGTGGGAATGCCTCCTGTGACGCTCTGCGTCACGATCTTGAGAGGACGCGGAGCGTCCGGGGCTGCATTCCCACGCAGAGCGTGGGAACGATCAATCAAGATAGTTTGAACCCACCCATCTGCCGCGCCAGATCATCCGCCAACCGCTGCAACATCTGACAATCCTCACGACAAGCCCGAACCTCCCCCGCCGTCGCCCGGGCCAGATCGGAAATCCCCTGCACGTTGCGGTTGATCTCCTCGGTCACCGCCGACTGTTCCTCAGTCGCCGTCGCCACCTGGTGGTTCATGTCACTGATGCGCTCGACCTGCCCGGTAATCGCAGTCAAAGAAGCCCCGGTACGCTGACTCGATTCAACACCAGTCCCCGTCGCGGCCTGCCCGGTGCGCATCGATGAAACCGCATTCTCCGCCCCCTGCTTGAGGCTGCCGATCATCTGCTGGATCTCGTCGGTAGACGCCTGAGTCCGTCGCGCCAATGTCCGCACTTCATCCGCCACCACCGCAAAACCACGCCCCATGTCCCCGGCCCGCGCCGCTTCGATCGCCGCGTTCAACGCCAAAAGGTTGGTCTGCTCGGACACCCCGCGAATCACCGCCAGCACCTGATCGATCGACGCCACCTGATGCGCTAGCTCACCCACCGCGCCCGCCGCGACGCCGATTTCATCGGACATGCTTTCTATATGGCGAATCGAGCCCCCGACCACTTCCCGCGCCTGCATCGCTTCATCACGAGCGGTTTGTGAGGCGAGCGCGGCATTGCCGGCGTTCTGGGCGATTTCCTGCACGGTCAGGCCCATTTCGTGGACGGCGGTGGCGACCATGTCGGTCATTTCCTGCTGACGACCTGAGCGCTCGGCGGTGTTATCCACAACCCGGGCCACCTGGCCGACGGCAACACGCAGACGCTCGCTGGTGGTCAGCACTTCGCCGATCATTCCGCGCTGGCTATCAAGGAAACGGTTGAAGCCCCGAGCGAGGTCGCCCAACTCATCCGCGCGGCTGGAATCTAACCGATGGGTCAAATCTCCACCACCGCTACCGATTGCTACCAGCGCAGCTGTTACCTGACGAATCGGTCGCACCAATCCCTGAGCCAGCCAGATCACCAGCGCCAGGCAAACCAGTGCCACCGCCAGACCGATGCCGCTGCTCATCCACATCGCCCGGCGGGCTTCGGCGTAGATCTGCGACTGTGGCACTTCGGCCACCAGGGTCCAGCCGAGGTCGCGCAAAGGCAGGCTGAAGGCGAGGAAGTCTTCGCCATCGCGCTGGAAGCTGCTGTTGGTTGCCACTTTATGGCCCATGACCGCTTGTGCTGCCGAGCCACCGATCTGCTCGCTCAAGGTGCGCTTGCCGCTGAACTGCGCCTCGGGATGGACCTGGATCAAACCGTCGGAACGCACGAGATAGACCTTCCCGCGCTCGCCGAAGCTGAAGTTGTGGATCAGCTCCGACAGCTCTTTCATGCTCAACCCGAGCCCCGCGACACCGACCACTTTGCCGGCCTGCTCGACCTTCAAATCGATGAACAGCGCCAGCTCTCCGGTCGCCCCGTCGTTGTCGATGTTCAGGGTTCGCGGCTGGTTGCTGTCGAGGAAAGAGTAAAACCACGCATCGGCCGGTTTGGATCGGCTGAGGGTGCGATCCAGGCCTTTTTCGGTGATGTAATGATTGGATTCGGTGCCGATGATCAGCGCGGTAAACGCCTTGTGTTCGGCGCGGATGCCTTCCAGATACTGCGCAAAGCCCGCCGTTTTGGCGGAGTCTTCACCATTGGCCAGCCAGTCGCGGACCATCGTGTTACTGGCGATGTCCTTGGCGGCGGTGAGGGGTTGAACGAGGATTCGTTCGATGTCGTTGCGCGTCGCTTCGATGCTCGACGGCAGCGCCTGTTCGACCAGATAGCTCTGGGCGAGGCGGTTGACCACCAGGGTATAAATGCCAACCACGATCAGAATGCTGACCAGCAGGGCGGTGCCCATACCGAGGATCAGCTGCCATTGAATACTGCGACGCCAGAACTGCATGGAGCACCCCCAAAGAATAAGAGGCTGAAACACTGCAACAGCCGTGCCGATTGTATACAACGCAATCGACAATCTTATTCTTTGGTTGTGCGCAACCCCATCAACCCTGATTGATGGTCTTGGCGATGGTCTCGACCGTGGCGCTGACTTGCTCTTGGTAACGCTCGAGTTCTTCCTGATGCTGTTTCTTCATTTCAATCTGCTGCGAGCACAGATTCATCGCCGCGAGCACCAGCAGGCGGTCGCCGATCAGCGTCGGGTATTTGCGCTTGGTGTCGGCCAGTGCGGCCTTGAGCATCAATGCGGCGTCCAGCAGGGTCTGTTCTTCCCCGGCCGGTGCCTTGATCGAATAGTCCTCCCCCATGATGGAGATGACTTTTACCCCTGCTGTGCCGTGGTTCATGCGCTGACAGGGCCTGCGTTGACGCGATCAACCAGGGCCTGGATGCGCGCGGCGGTGGCGCCGTGCTTTTCTTCCTGTTCCATCAGGCTCAGTTGCAGGCTTTCGTTTTCATCCTTGGCCTGGGCCAGTTCCGTGGACAGGGTCTGGTTGGTTTCCGACAGGGTCTGGTTCTGTTGCACCAGGTCGCTGACAAGCTGTTCCAATTGGCTGAGGGATGCTTCCAACATTTTGATCTTCCAGGGCTTTTTCAAAGGGCGCGTACGATAAAGAAAAGTCGTCGTTGACGCCAGGGTTAAACCGGCGCAAGGCCTTGATTTTCCTGGCGGCTCGACCGTTCTTGCGAGTCTTAGAGACTGTCATCTGCCAATCTGGTTCCTGCACTTCGTCGCTTGCGTGCGGATGCGACAAATACGCACATGGACTAAAGAGTTCATTCGCCTGACCGATAAGTCACCCAACAGCAGTCTCAGCCCGCACGGATGCGGCCCTTCCCTGGTATCCGCCTCCATGTCCCTTCGTAATATGAACATCGCCCCCCGGGCGTTCACCGGCTTCGCCTTGATCGGCGGCCTGATGCTGATTCTCGGCGTGTTCGCCCTGAATCAGATGAGCAAGATCCGCGCAGCAGGCGAAGACATCGCCACGGCCAGCGTGCCTTCGATCAAAGCCCTCGACGAATTCACCCAGTTGACCCTGCGCCTGCGCGTGCTGTCGTATCGGTTGCTGATCAACCGTGAGCCAGACGTCCAGCAAAAAACCATCGAGCTGTTCGATTTGCGCAACCGGCAGATCACCGACGCGCAACGCGCCTACGAGCCGCTGATCGATGGCCCGCAAGAACGCGCGGCTTATGATCAGTACGTGCAGTTGCTGGCGCAGTACCGCCAGCTCGAAGACCGGATGAAGACTCTGTCGCGCAACAATCAGGTCGACGAACTGCGGCAGATGCTCAACACCGATTTGCTCGCCAATTCCGAAGCGGTGAATACCGCTCTCGCGCGCTTGCTGGAGATCAACACCCAACAGATCGCCGAGACCAATCAGGGCGCCACTGATCAGTATTCGATGTCGTTTAATCTGGTCGTGACCCTGTTAATCATCGCCACCGGCCTGACTTTGTTGTTCGCCTGGCTGTTGACCAGCAGCATTACCAAACCAATTGCCAAGGCACTGGATGCGGCGGAAACCATCGCCGAAGGCAACCTGACCCAGCCGATTCACGTTGACGGCACCGACGAAGCCGGGCGCCTGCTGGCGGCCATGGCCAAGATGCAATCGAAGCTGCGCGACACCCTGCAGCGGATTTCCGGCTCGGCCACCCAACTGGCCTCCGCCGCCGAAGAGCTGAACAGCGTCACCGACGAAAGCGCCCGTGGGCTGACCCAGCAGAACAACGAAATCGAACAGGCCGCCACCGCGGTCAACGAGATGACCAGCGCTGTTGAAGAAGTCGCGCGCAACGCGGTCAGCACGTCGGAAGCCTCGAAGAACGCCACCACCTCTGCCGGCGACGGGCGCGATCTGGTGCAGGAAACCGTCAGCGCCATCGAACGCATGAGCGCCGACGTGCAGAGCACCGCGACCCTGATCGGCGACCTGGCCAACGAATCCCGCGACATCGGCAAGGTACTGGACGTGATCCGTGGCCTGGCTGACCAGACCAACCTGCTGGCACTGAACGCTGCGATTGAAGCGGCCCGTGCCGGTGAAGCCGGCCGTGGTTTTGCTGTGGTGGCTGACGAAGTCCGTGCCCTGGCGCACCGCACCCAGCAGTCGACCAGCGAGATCGAGCGCATGATCGGCAGCATCCAGAGCGGCACCGAACACGCCGTGGACTCGATGCGCAACAGCACCGAGCGCGCCGAGTCGACCCTGAACATCGCCCGTGGCGCCGGTCTGTCGCTGGACACGATCAACACGGCCATCGTCGAAATCAACGAGCGCAACCTGGTGATCGCCAGCGCCGCCGAAGAACAGGCGCAGGTTGCGCGGGAAGTCGATCGCAACCTGGTGAACATCCGCGATCTGTCGGTGCAGTCGGCGACCGGCGCGAATCAGACCAGTGCGGCGAGCAACGAGCTGTCGCGATTGGCGCTGGATCTGAACAATATGGTTGGGCGGTTCAGCCTCTAACCCTCTGCATTGATCGTTCCCCCGTCGAGGCACCGAACCGTCTGCGGGGGAATGCAGCCGCCCTCTGCGTTGATCGTTCCCACGCTCTGCGTGGGAACGCAGCCCGGGACGCTCCGCGTCCCAGAAGCGGACGCAGAGCGTCCATTAAGGTATTCCCACGCGGAGCGTGGGAACGATCATGCGCCAAGCTGAAAAACCTTTTTGACAGCATCACATTTCAACAGGTTAGAATCGCTGGCACGCAGACTGCATGGTCAGTTTGTGCCCGTCTTTCCGCTTCTGGAGTACTGCCTTTGAATGCGACGACCATCAACAGCCTGTTCTTGATCGGCGCGTTGCTGGTAGGCGCAAGCATTCTTGTCAGCTCCCTTTCTTCCCGTCTCGGCATCCCGATTCTGGTGATCATCCTCGCGGTCGGCATGACTGCCGGGGTCGATGGCGGCGGCATCATTTTCGATAACTACCCGACGGCCTATCTGGTCGGCAACCTCGCGCTGGCAGTGATCCTGCTCGACGGCGGCTTGCGCACCCGGGTGTCCAGTTTCCGCGTGGCCCTGTGGCCGGCCCTGTCGCTGGCCACGGTCGGAGTGCTCATCACCACCGGCCTCACCGGCATGGCCGCCGCCTGGTTGTTCGATCTCAATCTGATTCAAGGCCTGCTGATCGGCGCCATCGTCGGCTCCACGGACGCCGCGGCGGTGTTCTCGCTGCTTGGCGGCAAGGGCCTGAACGAGCGGGTGACCGCCAGCCTGGAAATCGAATCCGGCAGCAACGACCCGATGGCGGTGTTCCTCACCGTGACCCTGATCGACATGCTCGCCAGCGGCCAGACCGGCCTGCACTGGAGCCTGTTGACCCACCTGATCCGCGAGTTCGGCATCGGTGGGGTGATCGGCCTGGGCGGTGGCTGGCTGATGCTGCAACTGGTCAACCGGATCAATCTGGCCGCCGGCCTGTATCCAATTCTGGTGATCGCCGGCGGTCTGGTGGTGTTCGCCCTGACCAACGCCCTGCACGGCAGCGGCTTCCTCGCCGTGTACCTGTGCGGTCTGGTGATCGGCAACCGCCCGGTGCGCAGCCGCCACGGCATCCTGCACATGCTCGACGGCATGGCGTGGCTGGCGCAGATCGGCATGTTCCTGGTGCTGGGTTTGCTGGTCACTCCGCATGATTTGCTGCCGATCGCCGTACCTGCCCTGGGTCTGGCGCTGTGGATGATCCTGTTCGCCCGGCCACTGTCGGTGCTGGTCGGGCTGCTGCCGTTCAAGGCCTTCCACGGTCGCGAGAAAGCCTTCATTTCCTGGGTTGGCCTGCGTGGCGCGGTACCGATCATTCTGGCGGTGTTCCCGCTGATGGCCGGGCTGCCGAATGCACAGCTGTACTTCAACCTCGCCTTCTTTATCGTGCTGGTGTCGCTGCTGGTGCAGGGCACGAGCCTGCCGTGGGTGGCCAAGCTGCTCAAGGTGACGGTACCGCCGGAGCCGGCGCCGATTTCGCGGGCAGCGCTCGAAGTGCACGTCACCAGCGAGTGGGAGCTGTTCGTTTACAAACTCGGCGCGGAAAAATGGTGCATCGGTTCGCCCCTGCGCGAGCTGAAAATGCCCGAAGGCACACGTATCGCTGCCCTGTTTCGCGGCCAGCAACTGCTCCATCCGTCGGGTAGTACGGTGCTGGAAGTCGATGATTTGCTGTGTGTTATCGGCCATGAACACAACCTTCCGGCCCTCGGGAAACTGTTCAGCCAGGCGCCGCAACGCGGCCTCGATCTGCGCTTCTTCGGCGACTTCGTACTCGAGGGAGACGCCCAGCTCAAAGCGGTTGCCGCCCTGTACGGCCTGCCCGCCGAAGGCATCGATCCGGAGATGACCCTGGGCCACTTCATTGCCCAGAAAGTCGGCGGTGCACCGATCGTTGGCGACCAGGTGGAATGGAACAACACCCACTGGACGGTTGCGGTCATGGACGGGAACAAGATCGGCAAAGTGGGCGTCAGATTCCCCGAAGGAAGTCGCCCGGGCCCCGGGCTCTTCCTCTAAACTGCGTCCACTCTCACTTGCTTGACCGGTCTCTATGCCTACCCTGCGCTCTTTTTTCCTCGCGGCCCTGCTGGGCCTGAGTCTTTCCGTCGGCCCGCTGCAAGCCGCCGAACCGCCGTCCAGCGACGCCGTGCAGGCCAGCCTGGATAAACTCACCGACAGCAAACTGCCCGAGGCCGACAAGAAGGCCCTGCAGACGGTCCTGCAAAACACGCTGAACCAGCTCAACAACCGGCGTGACTACGAGCAGAAGCTGATCGACCTCAAGCAGCAGCTGGCCACTGCGCCGAAGCAGACCATCGAGAATTCGCGCGAACTGACCCGCCTCAAGGCCAGCGCCGTGGTACCGGTAGCGCAGCGCTTCCCCAAGGAAAACATCCAGCAGCTGGAGCAGATGCTCACCGAGCGCTCGACCCAGCAAAGCGATCTGCAAAAGGCCCTGGCCGACGCCAACAGCCTGATCATCACCGCCCAGACCCGCCCCGAGCGTGCCCAGGCCGAGATTTCCAGCAGCCAGACGCGCATCCAGCAGATCAACAACATCCTCAAGACCGGCAAGGACGCCGGCAAGACCGTCAGCGCCGAGCAGCGCGACCTGCTCAACGCCGAACTGGCCGCCTTGAACGCGCTGATCCCGCTGCGCCGTCAGGAGCTGGCCGGCAACAACCAATTGCAGGATCTGGGCAACAGCCAGCATGACCTGCTTTCGGAAAAGTCCGACCGTCTGGATCGCGAGATCCAGGAACTGCAAACCCTGATCAACCAGAAGCGTCTGACCCTCTCGCAGGAGACCGTGACGCAGCAGTCGATCGAGGCTCAGAAGTCCGGCAGCAGCACCCTGCTCGCCACGGAAAGCGCGGCCAACCTCAAACTTTCCGACTATCTGCTTAAAAGCACTGACCGACTCAACGAACTAACCCAGCAGAACCTGCAGACCAAGCAGCAACTGGACAGCGTGACCCAGAGCGATTCGGCCCTCGACGAGCAAATCAACGTGCTCAAGGGCAGCCTGCTGCTGTCGAAGATTCTCTATAAACAGAAACAGGCGCTGCCGCGCCTCAAGGTCGACCGCGACCTGGCGGACCAGATCGCCGACATTCGCCTGTACCAGTTCGAAATCAACCAGCAGCGCGAACAGCTGAGCAATCCGGCGACGTATGTCGACAACCTGCTTTCCACCCAGCCGCCGGAGCAAGTCACGCCACAACTGCGCAAGAGTCTGCTGGAGCTGGCCAACACTCGTGTCGATCTGCTGGAACGGCTGAGTCGCGAACTGAGCGCGATGCTCAACGAATCGATCACCCTGCAACTCAACCAGAAACAACTGCTGAGCACCGCGCAAAGCCTGCGCGCGACCCTCGACGAGCAGATGTTCTGGATCCCGAGCAACAAGCCGCTGGACACCGAATGGATGCGCGGCGTGCCGGAACGCCTGAAGCGTCAGATCGACACGTTGCCGCTGGCCTCGAGCCTCAGCGAACTGACCGACGGCCTGACCCAGCGGCCGCTGTTGTTCCTGCCGCTGGCATTGCTGATCGGCGCGCTGCTGTGGCGCCGCAAGCAGTTGTATTCACGCCTGAACAAGGTTCACCAGGACATCGGCCACTTCAAGCGTGACAGCCAGTGGCACACGCCGCAGGCGATCCTGATCAACATTCTGTTGGCGATGCCGGTGGCGCTGGGCCTGGCCTTGTGCGGGCTGGCGTTGCAGATCGACGCACGGGGGCAGAACGCGAACATGGGCGCGGCGCTGCTGCAAATGGCCCAGGCGTGGCTGGTGTTCTACACCGCCTACCGGATCCTCGCGCCGGGCGGCGTGGCTGAACTGCACTTCCGCTGGGAAAAGCCGCAGGTCGAATTCCTGCAAGGCTGGGTGCGTCGCCTCGGACTGGTGGTCATGGCGCTGGTGGCGGTGGTGGCGGTTGCCGAACTGCAACCGGCGGCGCTGGCCGACGATGTGCTGGGCATGCCGGTGGTGCTGACCTGCTACGCCCTGATGGCATGGCTACTCAGCCGCCTGCTGATCAGCAGCCCGACCCACGAAAACGCCTCGCTGTTCCGCAAGGCCGTGGGTGTGATGTTCACCCTGCTGCCTATCGCGCTGTTCGTCGCCGTGTGCTTCGGCTACTACTACACCGCGCTGAAGCTCAGTGACCGCTTGATCAACACGTTGTACCTGCTGATGTTCTGGCTGGTGATCGAAGCCACCTTCGTCCGTGGTCTCGCGGTCGCGGCACGTCGTCTGGCTTACCAGCGCGCCCTGGCCAAACGTCAGGCCGCGAAAGAAGCCGGCGACGGCGAAGCGGTGATCGAAGAGCCAACCCTGGACATCGAGAAGGTCAACGAACAGTCCCTGCGCCTGATCCGTCTGGCGCTGCTCGGCGGTTTCATCGCCGCGCTGTACTGGGTCTGGGCCGACCTGATCACGGTGTTCTCGTACCTCGACAACATCACCCTCTACGAATACACCAGCGGTACCGGCGCCAACATGAGCATGGTGCCGATCAGCATCGGCGACATGCTCGGCGCGCTGATCATCATCGGCATCACCTTTGCGCTCGCCCGCAACTTGCCGGGTCTGCTTGAAGTGTTTGTGCTATCGAAACTCAATCTGGCCCAGGGCAGTGCCTACGCGACCACGACGCTGCTGTCGTACGTGATCGCCGGGGTCGGTTTCGTCTCGACCCTGTCGACCCTCGGCGTGAGCTGGGACAAGTTGCAATGGCTGGTGGCGGCGCTGTCGGTGGGCCTCGGTTTCGGCATGCAGGAGATCTTCGCGAACTTCATCTCCGGCATCATGATCCTGTTCGAGCGCCCGGTGCGGATCGGCGACACCATCACCATCGGCAACCTGTCGGGCACGGTGAGCAAGATCCGCATCCGCGCCACGACCATCACCGACTTCGACCGCAAGGACATCATTGTCCCGAACAAGACGTTCATCACCGGGCAACTGATCAACTGGTCGCTGACCGACACCATCACCCGGGTGACCCTGAAACTGGGCGTCGATTACGGTTCGGATCTGGATCTGGTCAAGGAACTGCTGCTCAAAGCCGCCCGGGAAAACCCGCGCGTGCTCAAGGAACCCGAGCCGCACGTGTACTTCCTCAACTTCGGCGAAAGCACCCTCGACCACGAATTGCGCATGCATGTGCGTGATCTCGGCGACCGCAACCCGGTACTCGATGAGGTCAACCGCTTCATCAACCGCGAGTTCAAGAAGCAGCACATCAACATCTCGTTCCGCCAGATGGAGGTTTACCTGAAGAACCTGCATGGCCAGGAATACAAGATGGTGCCGATCGAGCCGGAAACCAAAACCATCGTGCCGGTCAGCGACGACCAGAAACCGTTACAGGAACCGCCGCCGGCCAAACTCGACTAACCCGGCTAATCCCAGCAGAATGCTCGGACATTCTGCTGGAGCCGGTCCTTGAAAGCCCTCGACGAACTGACCTTCGACAACCGCTTCGCCCGCCTGGGCGATGCGTTCTCGGCCCACGTGCTGCCCGAACCGATCGACAATCCGCGACTGGTCGTGGCCAGCCCTGCGGCCCTGGCGCTGCTGGATCTGGATCCAGCAGTGGCCGACACCCAGGAATTTGCCGAGCTGTTCGGCGGCCACAAGCTGTGGGCCGACGCCGAGCCTCGGGCGATGGTCTATTCCGGGCATCAGTTCGGCGGTTACACCCCGCAGCTGGGCGACGGTCGCGGGCTGTTGCTGGGCGAGGTCTACAACACGGCCGGCGAGCACTGGGACTTGCATCTGAAGGGCGCCGGGCAGACGCCGTTCTCGCGCATGGGCGACGGTCGCGCGGTGCTGCGCTCCTCGATCCGCGAGTTTCTCGCGTCCGAAGCGCTGCATGCGCTGAACATCCCGTCTTCACGCGCCGCCTGCGTGATCGGCTCCGACACCCCGGTCTGGCGTGAGAAACAGGAGCGCGCCGCGATGGTGCTGCGCCTGGCGCCGAGCCACATCCGTTTCGGCCATTTCGAATATTTCTATTACACCAAGCGTCCCGAACAGCAGAAGCTGCTCGGCGAACACGTGTTGGCGATGCACTACCCCGAATGCCTGGAACAGCCGGAACCGTATCTGGCAATGTTCCGCGAAATCGTCGAGCGCAACGCCGAACTGATCGCCAAATGGCAGGCCTACGGCTTCTGCCACGGTGTGATGAACACCGACAACATGTCGATCCTCGGCATCACCTTCGACTTCGGCCCGTTCGCCTTCCTCGACGATTTCGACGCAAACTTCATCTGCAACCACTCCGATGATCAGGGCCGCTACTCCTTCAGCAATCAGGTGCCGGTCGGCCAATGGAACCTCAGCGCCCTGGCCCAGGCCCTGACGCCGTTCATCAGCGTCGAAGCCCTGCGCGAAACCCTCGGCCTGTACCTGCCGCTGTTCCAGGCCCATTACCTCGACCTGATGCGCCGCCGTTTCGGCTTCACCAGCGCCGAGGACGACGACCAGCAACTGCTGGAGCAACTGCTGCAACTGATGCAGAACAGCGGCGTCGACTACACGCTGTTCTTCCGCCGCCTGGGCGAAGAGTCAGCCGAACAGGCCGTCGCTCGCCTGCGCGATGACTTCGTCGATATCAAGGGTTTCGATGCCTGGGGCGAGCGCTATGTCGCCCGTGTCGCACGCGATGGTGCAAGCGATCAAGAACAGCGCCGCGCGCGGATGCATGCGGTGAATCCGCTGTACATCCTGCGCAATTATCTGGCGCAGAAGGCGATTGATGCGGCGGAACAGGGTGACTACACCGAGGTGCGGCGGCTGCATGCGGTGCTGAGCAATCCATTCGAAGAACAGCCTGGAATGGAGAGTTACGCGGAACGGCCGCCGGAGTGGGGCAAGCATTTGGAGATCAGTTGCTCGTCTTGAGGCCGTTTCCAGCTTCCAAATGTTCAAGACGATCGATGTAACTGGCGATAAGCGTCGAGATGGCGGCCTATCATTTCGACCAAACCCATGAGCGGGTGTGACTCGTCCGCTCCAGCCATGCCTCTCAGTTCCTTAACTGATTCGACCAAAAAATTGTATTCCTCGTCTGACTCTGGCCGTTTAAGGACAGGTGCGACGTGAATCCAGTGCTCAATAGCCAACTCAACTATTCCGCTCATTTTTGCCCCTTGCGTTGGTTCCCAGCGAATTACCAGGACGCCCGGATTCACTCTATGTCGTGAGCAGAAGGAGAAAAATCAGCCGAAACGACACTTTATGTAGGAGACATCCTCGATTACTGAAGGTAACTGCTGTCAGATTTCGCCTTGATAAATACCTCGCACGACTCCAGATTTGTTGTACGAACTGCCTAATTCACCGAGCCGATCATGACCGACCCACTCCTCATCCCCTGCCCCTCCTGCAACGGCCTCAACCGCATCCCCGCCGAGCGCCTCAACGACCATCCGAAATGCGGGCGCTGCAAGTCCGAGGTGCTGCTGAACAAGCCGTTCGAGCTCAAGCAAGGCGATTACGCCAGTCAGATCAAGGGTGATCTGCCGTTGCTGGTGGACGTGTGGGCGGACTGGTGCGGACCGTGCAAGTCGTTTGCGCCGGTGTTCGAGCAGGCGGCTGCGCAGTTGGCGGGCAAGTGCCGGCTGGCCAAGCTGGACAGCGAGGCCAATCAGCAATTATCGGCACAGTTGGGGATTCGTTCGATTCCGAGCCTGATTCTGTTCCGCAACGGCCGGGAAGTAGCCCGTCAGAGCGGGGCCTTCCCGTCGCCACAGTTAATGGCCTGGCTGCGCAGCCAGGGCATCTGACAAGGCTTCAGGCGTCTTCGAGCAAGTTGTGCAGTTCGACGAACTGCTGCGTCAGCTTGTGCCGTGGATCGAGGTGAATCAGCGGCGTGTTGGCCTGATGGGATTCGCGCATGCGCACTGAACTGGCGAGGTAGACCGGCAATACCGGCAGGCCCTCGGCGATCAGTTCGTCGAGGATCTGCTGCGGCAGGCTGGCCCGGGCCTGGAACTGGTTGACCACAATGCCTTCGACTTCCAGGCCTTCGTTGTGGTCTTCCTTCAACTCGTCGATCTCGGCGATCAGACCGTAGAGGGCCTGACGCGAGAAGCTGTCGCAGTCAAAGGGAATCAGTACCCGATCGGCGGCAATCAGTGCCGAGACCGCATAGAAATTCAGCGCCGGCGGCGTATCCAGATAGATCCGGTCGTAATCCTCCGACAACTCGTCGAGCAGCTTTCGCAGCTTGTTGATCTTGTGTTTGGCCTCGAGCTTGGGCTGCAAGTCGGCCAGTTCGGCGGTGGCGGTGATGATGTGCAGGTTGTCGAAGGGCGTTTCGTAGATATCCGCCTGATTCCTTTTTGAGAACGGCCCGGAAGACAGGGTCTGTTTGAAGAAGTCGGCAATGCCCATCGGAATGTCGTCACCCGTGAGCCCGGTCAGATACTGAGTGGAATTGGCCTGGGCATCGAGGTCGACCAATAGCGTGCGATAACCTTCGCTGGCGCTTACCGCCGCCAGATTGCAGGCAATGCTGGATTTGCCCACGCCACCTTTCTGATTGAACACCACGCGCCGCATGACAAAACCTCCGTGTATCAAAGAATGACCGAGTGTAGTGGTGCCCGGTGCCGGTTCGCTACCTCGATGGACGCGGACTACAAAGTCAGGCGCCAATCTCCCAATGAATACGGCGCAAAGAGACCCGTTGATCGCCGATTCGCCTGACAGACAGACACCCGACAACCTGGATAATGGCCAAGTGACAGCTCTTGCCGCGTACCATTCGGTTCATTTCGTCGTTCAAAATGTAACCAGCATTTGCTACACACTCGTCGCACCGGGATAATGCGCGCCACCCGGCGCCACGCGCCATGCCATTTCAGGCTAAATCAGCTCAGCGGCGACGTTGGCGAAACCGCGTCAACTCAGCCCGCAGGGGCGGGATAAATGTCCGTGATCAACTTCAACATCGCCCAATGGCGCGCCTGGGCTCCCGGGCTCGACAGTGTGGAAGCCTGGCAAGCCTGGAGCCGACAACCAGTCGTGCTCGAAGGCAGCGATGCCGCACCCGATGTGTCGTTTCTGCCGGCCATGCAGCGCCGTCGTCTAAGCCGTCTGGCGCGGATGGCGTTCAGTGTCGGCTGGCCGCTGGCCGACGGTCGGGAAAATCTGCCGCTGGTGTTTGTCTCCCGGCACGGCGAAACCCCGCGCACCTTTGAAATCCTCAGCGATCTGGCCAACGAACAGCCGCTGTCGCCGACCCAGTTCAGCCTGTCGGTGCACAATGCGATCATCGGCCTGTGGTCGATCATGCGCGGCGAAACCAGCGAAATGACCGCGCTCGCCGCGGCCGGCGACGGCCTCGAACACGGCATGCTCGAAGCGGCGACGTTGCTGAACGAAGGCGCCCCGGCGGTGCTGCTGGTGATCACCGAGGAACAGCCGCCCGAAGCCTATTCGACGTGGATCGACGACGTACCGTTTCCCTACGCGGTCGGGCTGTTGCTCACCCCCGGTACCGACTGGCGGCTGACCCTGAACAGCGCCCCCGAAGCACTGTCCAAAACGCAGTGGCCCCATGCGCTGAATCTGCTGCGAACCCTGCTCGGTCAGCAACCCCATTGCCAACATGCCTGGAAGACTCGTCTATGGACCTGGCAACGCAACCTGTAATCGGAAAAAACCGCGACGCCTATTACTGGCGTCTGCTGGCCACCGCCACCAGCTTCGCCCTGTTCGGGCTGGGTGGCCTGTGCCTGCGCCTGCTGGTATTTCCATTGCTCGGCTGCCTGCCGGGCGATGCCAGGGTGCATCGCGAGCGGGCGCGCCAGACCGTCAGCCGGCTGTTCTGGTTTTTCGTCCGGTTCATGGCCCGTACCGGCGTGCTGACCTACGACATTCAGGGCGCCGAACGTCTCGGCCGTCCGGGGCAGATGATCATCGCCAACCACCCGTCGCTGATCGATGTGGTGTTCCTGATCGGTCTGGTGCGCCGGGCCAACTGCGTGGTGAAGAAAAGCCTGTGGGAAAACCCCTTCACCCGTGGCCCGCTGCGCAGCACCGAATACATCAGCAACGACGGCAGCATGGACATGCTCGACGCTGCCGCCGGTGCCCTGCAGAGCGGGCAGACCCTGATCATTTTCCCCGAAGGCACCCGCACCCAACCGGGACAGGCGCCGGCCTTTCATCGGGGTGCGGCGGCCATCGCATTGCGCGGTGCGAAAATCGTCACCCCGGTGGTCATCCACGTCAGCCCGACCACCCTGACCAAGGCCGAACCCTGGTATCGCATTCCCAGTCGCCGCGTGCACTTCAGTTTTCGCGTCGGGGCCGATATAGACCCACAGACTTTCGCCGCGCAGGGGCCCCCGCCCCAGGCTTCGCGCAAGCTCAACGACTATTTGCACCAATTCTTTATCAAGGAGCTCGCCGAAGATGAGCGATCTAAACCGTGACATCAAAGAGCTGATCATCGACGCCCTGGGCCTCGAAGACATCAGCGCAGAGGACATCGGCGACGACCAGACGCTGTTCGGCGAAGGCCTGGGCCTGGATTCCGTCGACGCTCTGGAGCTCGGCCTGGCGATCCAGAAAAAGTACGGCATCAAGATCGACGCCGACGCCAAGGACACCCGTAACCATTTCTCCAACGTGGCGAGCCTTGCGGCGTTCGTCACGGCAAAACAGGCAGCTTGAGACCGGACCATGCAAACTCGTGACGACATCTTCAACACCCTGCGCGATGCCCTGGTCGAGCTGTTCGAACTGGACCCGGCTCGCGTGAGCCTGGAATCCAACCTGTATCAGGATCTGGAAATCGACAGCATCGACGCCGTCGACCTGATCGATCACATCAAACGCCAGACCGGCAAGAAAATCGCCGCCGAGGAATTCAAGTCGGTACGCACCGTCAGTGACGTGGTCGAGGCGGTCTACCGTCTGGTTCAACCGGCCGCATGAGCCGACTGATCGGCCTCGGCCTGCTGCTGGCAGGCCTGCTGTATCCCTTTGCGGTGTATTTCGGCATGGAGCATTTCGCACCATGGCAGTTCGGCCTGCTGCTGGGCGGCCTGTGGCTGGCCCGGGCGCTGACCGGCGAACGCAAGCCCGGCAGTTTGTGGATGGCCTGCGTGGCGATCGTGTTCTGCCTGCTGCTGGCGGTGTTCGACAGCACTTTGCTGTTGCGTTGGTACCCGGTGCTGATCAGCGGCTTCATGCTGGTGCTGTTCAGCCTGAGCCTGAAATACGGCCCGCCGATGGTCGAGCGTCTGGCTCGCCTGCGTGAACCGCAACTGCCGCCCAAGGCGATTCGTTACACCCGCCAGGTCACCGTGGCCTGGAGCGTGTTTTTCTTTTGCAACGGTTTGTGCGCCGCCCTGCTGACACTGTGGGCGCCGCTGAACTGGTGGATGTTGTACACCGGCCTGATCTCCTACGGATTGATCGGCCTGATGTTTGCCATTGAATGGCTGATACGACAACGGGTAAGAGGTCGCCCATGAACTGGATAAAACTTGAGCAGCTGTTGCTCAAGGATCTGCCGCAGCGCGCAATCACCGTCGTGCCGGCACTCGATCACGCAAACCTGCGCGAACAGGCCCTGAGTCTGGCGGCAGGTCTGCAAGCGCGCGGCGTACAACGTCTGGCGGTGCATCTGGAAGATGCCGCCGACCTGGCCGTCGCCCTGCTCGGCGCCTGGCGCGCGGGCGTCAGCGTATTGCTGCCTTCGGATCTGCAAGCGCAGACCCGCCAGCGCTGGTCGAACGACGTCGATCTGTGGCTGACCGATCAGGCCGATGACGCCCGCCTGAGCGATGTGCTGCAACCTCCCCTGCCCGCTGCCGAACTGGATCTCGACCAGTGCCGCTTGAGCCTGTGCACCTCCGGCTCCAGCGGCGAGCCCAAGCGCATCGACAAATCCCTGCGCCAACTGGCCAACGAAGTCGAAGCCCTTGAGCAACTGTGGGGCGCGGATCTCGGTGAGGCCTGCATTCTTGGCAGCGTCGCCACCCAGCACATCTACGGCTTGCTGTTCCGCGTGCTGTGGCCGATGTGCGCCGGGCGCCCGTTCCTGCGCAAACAACTGGCCTTCCCGGAAGACCTGCAACGCGCCAGCCGCGAGCACCCGGCCTTCGCCTGGGTCGCCAGTCCGGCGCTGCTCAAACGCATGGGCGACAACCTCGACTGGCCAGCCCTGAGCGTCGTGCGCCGGGTGTTTTCGTCCGGTGGCGCACTGCCGGCTGACGCCGCACAAAGCCTGCATCAACGCCTGGGACAGTGGCCGACGGAAATCCTCGGCAGCTCGGAAACCGGCGGCATCGCCTGGCGTCAGGGCGAATCGTTGTGGCAACCGTTTTCCGGCGTCGAGTTGAGCCAGGACAGCGACGGGGCCTTGCTGATCGCTTCGCCTTACCTGCCCGCCGGGCATGTCGAACACACCGCCGATGCGGCGCGCATTCAGGCCGATGGCCGCTTTGAATTGCTCGGGCGGCTCGACCGGATCGTCAAACTCGAAGAAAAACGTATCTCTCTGCCGATGCTAGAACAGGCGCTGGTGGCCCACGACTGGGTCGCCGAAGCGCGTCTGGGCGTGGTGCAGGAAAACCGCGCGTCCCTCGGCGCGCTGCTGGTGCTCAGCGAATCCGGCCTGTTTGCCCTGCGCGAACACGGTCGGCGTAGCCTGACCGAAACCCTGCGCCGTCATCTCGGCGACCATTGCGAGGCCCTCGCCCTGCCTCGCCGCTGGCGTCTGCTGCGACAGTTGCCGCTGACCTCGCAGGGCAAGTTGCCTCAAGCCGACGTCGAAGCCTTGCTGTTGGCGCCACGGCCCAAAGCACCGGAGATTCTGGAGCAGGCTGAAACCGAGGGCGAATGGAACCTGCAATTGAGCGTTCCGCCGGATCTGGCCTACTTCAGCGGCCACTTCCCCAAGGCCCCGGTACTGCCGGGCGTGGTGCAGGTCGAATGGGCGCTGAACCTGGGTCGGCAACTGCTGAACCTGCCCGGCGCGTTCGCCGGCATGGAAGTGCTGAAATTCCAGCAACTGGTGCGCCCCGGCGATGAAATCCAGTTGCACCTGCGCTTCGACCCGGAGCGCGGCAAGTTGTATTTCGCCTACCGCAACGACACCGCGACCTGCTCCAGCGGGCGGATTCTGCTGGGAGTTGGCGATGCATAATCCTTGCGCCGTGATCCCGGTCTACAACCACGAAACCGCCATCGGCACGGTGGTCGACGCCCTGCTCGCCCAGGATCTGCCGTGCATTCTGGTGGACGATGCCAGCAGCAAATCCTGCGCGGCGGTGCTCGACGCGCTGGCCGAGCGCGAGCGGGTGTATCTGGTGCGCCTCACTGCCAATCAGGGCAAGGGCGGCGCGGTGATGACCGGTCTGCGTGAAGCGGCGCGACTGGGCTTCAGCCATGCCTTGCAGGTCGACGCCGACGGTCAGCACGACTTGCAGGATGTCGCGCGTTTCATCGAGGAATCCCGCGCTCACCCCAAGTCGCTGGTCTGCGGCTATCCGCTGTACGACGCCAGCGTGCCCAAGGGCCGTTTGTATGCGCGTTATCTGACCCACGTGATGGTGTGGATCAACACCTTGTCGCTGCAGATTCGCGATTCGATGTGCGGCTTCCGGGTGTATCCGCTGGAACCGACGCTGGGCGTGATCGACTCGGCGCGGATCGGCAAGCGCATGGATTTCGACTCGGACATTCTGGTGCGCCTGTCATGGCGCAATCAGCCGATGCGCTGGTTGCAGACCAGCGTGCATTACCCGCTGGACGGCGTGTCGCACTTTCGCCTGTTCCACGACAACGTACTGATTTCGAGCATGCACACGCGCCTGTTCTTCGGCATGTTGCTGCGTCTGCCCGCAATCCTCTGGCGACGGTGGCGCGCATGACTATCGAGACCGACAAGAAGCACTGGGCCGACCGCGAAGAGCGCGGCAGTTTCCTGCTGATGAAATTCACCGCGTTCGCCGCCAAAGTCCTTGGCCGACGCCTGCTGAGTCCGTTGCTGTACGGCATCGTTCTGTACTTTTTCCTGTTCGGCCGCACCGCCCGGCGCAGTGCCTGGCAGTATCAACAGCGCCTCGCCGACTGGAGCGGTCGCCACGAATTGCGCCCGACCCGGTGGCGGGTGTTCCGCCAGTTCATGGCATTCGCCGATTCGCTGCTCGACAAGCTCGACGTGTGGAACGGCAAGCTGAAGATCGAGCAGATCGAAATCATCGACCCGGCGCTGCTGCGCAATCAGTTGCGCGGCAGTCGCGGGCAAATGCTGGTGGGCGCGCACCTGGGCAACCTCGAAGTGTGCCGGGCGCTGGCGGAGCTGGGCGAAAAAGTCACGATGAACGTGCTGGTGCACACCAAGCACGCCGAGCAGTTCAATCGCCTGCTGGGCGAGGCCGGGGCGACCAACCTGCGTCTGATCCAGGTCAGCGAACTGGACCCGGTGATCATGCTGCAACTGCACGAACGCCTGGAGCGCGGCGAGTGGCTGGCGATTGCCGGCGACCGCGTGCCGCTGCATGGCGGGCGCAGCGTGACCGTGGACTTTCTCGGCCACCCGGCGCCGTTCCCGCAAGGGCCGTGGCTGCTGGCCGGCCTGCTTAAATGCCCGGTCAACCTGCTGATGTGCCTCAAGCAACCAGACGGACACTACCGCCTGACCCTCGAACCGTTCGCCGACGCCGTCGTGTGGTCACGCCGCGAGCGCGAACAGGTCATTCATCAGTGGGCCACCCGCTACGCGCAACGCCTGAGTCACTATTGCCTCGAAGCACCGTGCCAATGGTTCAACTTTTACCCATTCTGGAAAACCGATGACAACGCCAACTCCTGAGCCGGTCACCTTCGGCGAACGCCCTTTGCGCATCGAAGACGTGCTGGCCCTGGCCAACCGTCAGGCGCCCGTGCAGTTGCAGAGCGACGCGCCTTATCGCGAACGCATCGCCAAGGGCGCGCGGTTCCTCGATTCGCTGCTGGACAAGGAAGGCGTGATCTACGGCGTGACCACCGGTTACGGCGATTCCTGCGTGGTCGCGGTGCCGTTGCATCACGTCGAGGCGCTGCCGCGTCATCTCTACACCTTCCACGGCTGCGGGCTGGGCAAACTGCTCGACGCTCAGGCCACCCGTGCAGTGCTGGCGGCGCGTTTGCAGTCGCTGTGCCACGGCGTGTCCGGGGTGCGCATCGAGTTGCTTGAACGCCTGCATGCCTTCCTTGAACACGACATTTTGCCGCTGATTCCTGAAGAGGGTTCGGTAGGCGCCAGCGGCGATCTGACGCCGCTGTCCTACGTCGCCGCAACCCTGTCCGGCGAGCGTGAAGTGATGTTCCGTGGCGAACGCCGCCAGGCTGCCGATGTGCACCGCGAACTGGGTTGGACGCCTTTGGTGCTGCGCCCGAAAGAAGCGCTGGCATTGATGAACGGCACCGCCGTGATGACCGGTCTGGCCTGCCTGGCTTACGCCCGCGCCGATTACCTGCTGCAACTGGCCACCCGCATCACCGCGCTGAACGTGGTGGCGCTGCAAGGCAATCCGGAACACTTCGACGAGCGCCTGTTCGCCGCCAAGCCGCATCCGGGTCAGATGCAGGTTGCCGCGTGGCTGCGCAAGGATCTGGCGATCGACGCGCCGACCGCGCCGCTGCACCGCTTGCAGGATCGTTACTCGCTACGCTGTGCACCGCATGTGCTCGGCGTGCTGGCCGACAGCCTGAACTGGCTGCGCTCGTTCATCGAGACCGAACTCAACAGCGCCAACGACAACCCGATCATCGACGCCGAAGCCGAGCGCGTGCTGCACGGTGGGCACTTCTACGGCGGACACATCGCGTTCGCCATGGACAGCCTGAAAAACCTCGTGGCCAACGTCGCCGACCTGCTCGACCGACAACTCGCGCTACTGGTGGACGAGCGTTACAACCACGGTTTGCCGAGCAACCTGTCGGGCGCCAGCGCCGACCGCGCGATGCTCAACCACGGCTTCAAGGCCGTGCAGATCGGCGCCAGTGCCTGGACCGCCGAAGCGTTGAAAAACACCATGCCGGCCAGCGTGTTCTCGCGCTCCACCGAGTGCCACAACCAGGACAAGGTGAGCATGGGCACCATCGCCGCTCGCGACGCCATTCGGGTGCTGGAGCTGACCGAACAGGTCGCCGCCGCCACGTTGCTCGCGGCCAATCAGGGCGTGTGGCTGCGCGGTCGCGATGCAGACGCGCGTCCGCTGCCACCGTCGCTGGCCGCCATGCACGAACAACTGGCCCAGGACTTCCCGCCGGTGATCGAAGACCGCGCCTTGGAAGGCGAACTGCGCCTGTGTCTGCAACGCATCGCCGAACAACACTGGAGGCTGCATGCGTAGTGCCGGAGTGCTTCACGCCGATACGGAAATCCTCGTGCCGTTTTTTGACGTCGACACCATGCACGTCGTCTGGCACGGCCATTACGTGAAATACCTGGAAGTGGCACGTTGCGCATTGCTCGACAAGATCGGCCACAACTACAACCAGATGGTCGACTCGGGCTATGCGTGGCCGGTGATCGACCTGCAACTGCGCTACGTGCGCGGCGCGGTGTTCGGCCAGCGGCTGAACGTGCGCGCCAGTCTGGTGGAGTGGGAAAACCGGCTGAAGATTAACTACCTGATCACCGACGCCCAGACCGGCGAGCGCCTGACCCGCGCGAGCTCGGTACAGGTCGCCGTCGAGATGAGCAGCCGCGAGATGCAACTGGCCTCGCCGAAAGTCTTCACCGATGCCGTGGAAAGGATGCTGCGATGAATGTGCTGTTGAAATCCCTTGGGGCCCTGGCGCTGCTGACGCTGTCGTCGCTGGCCAACGCCTTCGACCTGCAACAGTTGAGCGAGCAACTGGCGAAACCGGACGTGATCCACGGCCAGTTCACCCAGGAAAAACACCTGCGCGCCCTGCCCCAGCCGCTGATCAGCAAGGGCAGCTTCGTGCTGGCGAAAAACCACGGCCTGCTGTGGCTGCTGAAAACCCCGCTGCAACAGGATTACCGCATTAGCGCCAAGGGCATCGCCCGACGTGATGCCACCGGCTGGCAACTGCTGCCGAACAAGAGCGCCGGGGCCGAGCAGAACCGTTTGTTCCTCGCCGTACTGCAAGGCGACAGCAGCGGTCTGCAACGGGATTTCGAACTGGCCCTGAGCGGCGATGCGCAGAAATGGCAACTGACCCTGACCCCGCGCTCGGTGCTGCTCAAGCAGGTGTTCAATCAGATCAACATCAGCGGCGGCACCTTGGTGAACACCATCGAACTGCTGGAAACCCAGGGCGACAGCACCGTGTTGCGCATGCAGGACAGCACCGCCGGCCAACCTCTGAGCGACGCGGAGCAACATGACTTTGCCGAGTGAACGCAGGCTGCCCTGGCTGTTCCTGATCCTGCTGCTGGCCGTCGTCGCACTGGGCGCCTGGCAGTGGCGCGACGGCGCGCCGCTGTCGGCCAACCTGATGGAACTGGTGCCCGGCACCCATCCGGACGCCCTCGAACTGCGCGCCGAACAACGCATGCAGGAACCGCTCAACCGCGACATCCTGGTGCTGATCGGTCACGCCGATCGCCAGCAAGCCGTCGCCATGGCCCAGACCCTGGGCGAGCAATGGCAGGCCAGCGGGTTGTTCGAAAAAGTCCAGTGGAACCTGCAAGCGGACCTGCCGGCCCTGCGCACGCAGTTGCTGCAAGGGCGGCTGGCGATGCTCTCGGCGGATGACCGGCAACTGCTGAGCGAACATCCCGACGCCTTTATCCAGCAACGGGTGCAGGCACTGTTCGACCCGTTCACCGGGTTCAGTCTGGTGCCGAGCCAGGACGACTGGCTGGGTCTGACCGGGCGCATCCAGAACAGCCAGCCGCAACATGGCGCGGTGCAACTGGACATCGGCAGTGGCGCGTTGATCGCCGATGCCGACGGCAAAAGCTGGGTGCTGCTGCGCGCACGCACTACCGGCAGCGCCTTCGACATGAATCAACCGCTGCAAGTCGCCGCCCTGTTGCAACACAGCCGTGAACAAGCGGCTCGCGCCGACGTACAACTGCTGGCCGCCAGCGGCCTGCTGTACGCCGCCAACGGTCAGCAGCAGGCGACCCGGGAAATGACCTGGGTCGGCGGCGGCGCCACCATCGGCATCCTGTTGCTGTTGCTGCTCGCCTTCCGCCGCTGGCGGGTGCTGCTGGCGTTCATTCCGGTGCTGGTCGGCATGCTGTTCGGTGCGGTGGCCTGTGTTGCGCTGTTCGGGCACATGCACGTGATGACGCTGGTGCTCGGCTCCAGCCTGATCGGCGTGGCGGTGGATTACCCGCTGCACTACCTGTCCAAGAGCTGGAGCCTCAAGCCGTGGCACAGCTGGCCGGCGTTGCGCCTGACCCTGTCCGGGCTGACGTTGAGCCTGATCACCAGCGCCATCGGTTACCTGGCACTGGCCTGGACGCCCTTCCCGGCGCTGACCCAGATCGCGGTGTTCTCCGCCGCCGGTTTGCTCGGCGCCTACCTGTCGGCGGTGTGCCTGCTGCCGGCGCTGCTGAAAAACGTCGAACTGCGCCCGGCGCAATGGCCGCTGCAACTGGCCGAGCGTCTGGTGCGGTTGCGGGAAACCCTGCTCGAGCACGTCAGGACGCCGGTGTTGCTGGCCCTGCTGATCGCCTTCTGCGTCGGTGGCCTGCTGCAACTGGAGAGCAAGAACGACATTCGCCAGTGGGTCGGCGCGCCGCAACGTCTGACCGATGAGGCGCAGACCATTGCGCGGATTACCGGCTACCAGCCGACCAGCCAGTTCTTCCTGGTGCGCGCCGCCGATCAGCAGCAATTGCTGGAACGGCAAGCGGCCCTGAGCGAGCGGCTGGATCAACTGGTCAACCTCGACAAGTTGCAGGGTTATCTGGCGCTCAATCAACTGGTCAGCCCGCCGGCTCAGCAGCAACAAGTGCGTGAGGCGCTGAGCAAGTTGCCGCAGTTCTGGCAGCCGTTGCTGGAGGTCGGCGTGCCGCTGGCGGCGCTGCAAACCGAGCTGAAACAGTTACAGGAACTGCCCGCCGAAGACATCGATGCAGCACTGGCCGGTCCGCTCGGCGAGCCCTACCGCACGTTGTGGCTGGGGCCGACCGAGGACGGCGTGGCAGCGATGGTCAGCCTGCAAGGCCTGAACAATCCGTCGCTGTTGCGGGTGCAGGCGCTGGACCTGCCCGGCGTGATGCTGGTGGACCGGCTTGGCGATCTGAACAAGGTGTTCGCCCAGACCCAGATCAGCGCTGCTGAACTGAAACTCGCGTCCTGCGTATTGATCGTGCTGGTGCTGATGCTGCCGTTCGGCCTCGGCGGCGCGCTGCGGATCGTCGCCCTGCCGCTGCTCGCTGCGCTGTGCAGCGTCGCCAGCCTGGGCTGGCTCGGTCAGCCGCTGACCCTGTTCAGCCTGTTCGGCCTGCTGCTGGTGACGGCGATCAGCGTCGACTACGCGATCCTCATGCGCGAGCAGGTCGGCGGTGCGGCCGTGAGCCTGCTTGGCACCTTGCTCGCGGCCGCCACCACCTGGCTGTCGTTCGGGCTGCTGGCGGTGTCGAGCACGCCGGCGGTGAGTAACTTCGGCCTGTCGGTGAGCCTCGGTCTGGCCTTTAGCTTCATGCTCGCGCCGTGGGCCGGGCGTCAGGCCCACGCGGTTGCAGTCACGGAGCCTTCAGCATGATGGTGGTGATTTTCTGGCTGATGGCCCTGTCGCTGTTCTTCGTCGCCACCCGGGTCGGCCGGCACTTCGGGTTGATCCCGATCGTCAGCCAATTGCTGCTGGCAAGCTTCGGCCTGCCGCTGTTGATGTACTTCTGGATCGAACCGGGCTGGCAACTCAACGGCGCCGAACTGATCGCGCCGGGCTGGCTGAAAAACCTCTACAGCCTGAGCTTCGCCCTGCTGCTGGGGCACATCCTCAGCGACGTGATCGACCTGCGCCTGGACCGCCAGAGCGTGAAGATCGCCCTGCCGAGTTTCGCCGTGCCGTTCACCTGCGGCCTCGCGACGGCGTACTGGCTGTTGCCGGCGCAGCCGTGGATCAACTCGCTGGCGATCGGTCTGGTGTTCGCCATCACCGCGATTCCGGTGTTGTACCTGTACCTGCGCCACATCGATTACCCGCCCGCCGCCACCCGGCGTCTGGTGCAGACCGCGATCCTGATCGACCTGACCTGCTGGACGCTGTTCGGCCTCGCCCAGGGCAGCCTGCACCTGAGCAGTCTGCTGCTACCGCTGGGAATGGCCTGCGTACCGGTGCTGCTGCGGGTATTCGGCATCCGCCGGCCATTGACCTACAGCCTTGGTTTTTTTGCGCTATTGGTGCTGGCCGAACACTACAAACTCAACGCACTGATTTTCGGCATCGGTTATCTGCTGTGCATGGCCGCGCTCAAGGTGCCGCTGGTATTGCCGCTGCCGGCGCACTGGATGAACCGCTTGCAGACCTGGGTCGCGATTCCGCTGATCCTCACTTTCGGCATCGTCCAGATCGACGTACACAGCGCCCTCGCCAGCCTCGGCGCCGTGCAATGGGCGGCGCTGCTGCTGTTGCCGATCGCCAGCAAAATCCTGGGCAACTGGCTCGGCCTCGGCTGGGCCGGCGCGTCGTTCGCAGGCGCCAGTCGCTGGCGCGAAAGCGTGCTGCTGAACATTCGCGGCTTGAGCGAAATCGTTTTTCTCAACCTGCTGTTGCAACAACAGCTCATCAGTCCGGCGCTGTACTTTGCGCTAATGCTGATGGGTCTGATCGCGACGCTGTTGCCGGCCTTCATCGGCCTGCACCGGGCGTCACTGAACCCTATTGCCGTACCCAGGAGCTCGCGTGCCAATCGTTGAAATGGAATCCCGTCAGGTCGTGATCATCGGCGCGGGCCCCTCCGGCGCCATTGCCGCCGCACTGCTCAAGCGCAAGGGGCACGACGTGCTGGTGATCGAGCGCCAGCATTTCCCGAGGTTCTCCATCGGTGAAAGCCTGCTCTGCCATTGCCTGGATTTCGTCGAAGAAGCCGGCATGCTCGAAGCGGTAAATGCCGCCGGGTTCCAGCGCAAGAACGGTGCGGCGTTCGCCTGGGGCGAGCGCTACAGCGCCTTCGATTTTGGTGACACCTTCACCGCCGGCAAGCCCACGACCCTACAGGTGCAACGCGCCGACTTCGACAAGTTGCTGGCCGATCAGGCGGCGTTGCAGGGCGCGGAAATCCGCTACGGCGACGCGATTGTCAGCGTCGATTTCGAACGCCCGCGACCGCAGCTGAATGTGCGCCGCGAAGACGGCAGCGAGTACCGCGTCGAAGCTGGCTTTGTCCTCGATGCCAGCGGTTACGGCCGCGTGCTGTCGCGTCTGCTCGACTTGGAAGCACCATCGAACTTCCCGGTTCGCCAGGCCGTTTTCACCCACGTTGAAGACCATATCGATCACCCCGGTTTCGACCGCGAGAAGATCCTCATCACCACTCACCCGCAGCACCGCGATATCTGGTTCTGGTCGATCCCGTTCAGCAACGGTCGCTGCTCCGTCGGCGTGGTGGCTGCCGCTGAACATTTCGCGGGCCGCGATACCGACCTCGACGCCTGCCTGCGCGGGTTCATCGCCGAAACCCCGAGCCTGGCCAAGGTGCTGAACAACGCCGTGTGGGACACCCCGGCGCGCACTCTCGGCGGCTATGCGGCGAACGTCAAAACCCTGCACGGCCCGGGCTTTGCGCTGCTGGGCAACGCGGCGGAATTTCTCGACCCGGTGTTCTCCTCCGGCGTGACCATTGCCATGCGTTCCGCGAGCATGGCCGCCGCTGTGCTGCACCGGCAGTTGCAGGGCGAAACGGTGGACTGGCAGCGAGAGTTCGCCGAGCCGCTGAAACGCGGGGTCGACACTTTCCGCTGCTACGTCGAAGGCTGGTACGCCGGCACTTTCCAGGACGTGATTTTCCACGAGCAAGGCTCCCCGGAAATCCGCCGCATGATCTGCTCGATCCTCGCCGGCTACGCCTGGGACGAACGCAACCCGTTCGTCAGTGAAGCGCGCCGTCGGCTGAAAACGATCTCCGAACTCTGTGCAAGGGACGACACATGAATTATCTGAGCGACAACTACGTCGAGGAAACCCGCTTCGGCTTCTGGTTCCTGCGCAGCCACACCTGGCAGCACCATGTGCTGCGCGTGGCGATCAACGATCTGCGCGGACTGTTCAGCGAATCGTTGCCGGCCAACCCGGTGCTGCTGGACGCTGGTTGCGGCCAAGGCAAGTCGTTCGGTCACCTGCGCCAGACCTTCGCGCCACAGCGCCTGATCGGCGTCGATGCCGATCCGCACAGCCTGGAATTGAGCGCCGCCGAGGCCGCGCGTCTGGGCTTCGACGTCGATCTGATCGGCAGCGACTGCGCGACGCTCAATGTGCCGGACGCCAGCGTCGATCTGCTGTTCTGTCACCAGACCTTCCATCATCTGGTGGAGCAGGAAAAAGCCCTCGCCGAGTTCTATCGGGTGCTCAAACCCGGTGGTTATCTGCTGTTCGCCGAGTCCACCGAGGCTTACATTGATACGTGGGTGATTCGCTGGCTGTTCCGTCATCCGATGCACGTGCAAAAGAGCGCGGCGCAGTACCTGGAGATGATTCGCCAGCAGGGTTTCGAGTTCGGCGAACAGAACGTTTCGTACCCGTACCTGTGGTGGAGCCGGTCGAAGGATTTCGGCCTGCTCGAGCGTTTTGGATTGCACAAACCAAAACCATTCGGCCAGCGGGAAGAAACCCTGGTCAACGTGGTGGCCCGCAAACCCTTGAACGAGGCTGTCTGATGTTGCGTGTTCTGCTGCTCGCCTGCGTCTTGCTGCTCGGTGCCTGCGCCAGTCAGGCGCCGCTGCCGGCCGGCAACCCGAGCCTGCCGCTGCCGATGCAACTGCATATCGAGCGTCACCTGGCCGGGCAACAGCAAGACTGGTTGCTGGTGATCCAGCGCGAAGGCCCCGGCATCCGCTGGTCGATGATGGATCCGCTGGGCATTCCCCAGGCGCGCCAGCAGTTGATCGACGGGCACTGGCAGGCCGACGGCCTGCTGCCGCCCAACCCGGAAGCCCGGGAGCTGTTCGCCGCGCTGCTGTTCGCCCTGACCCCGGCGGGCGAGCTGTCGCGCAACTACCCCGACGCGCAGCAACAGGGCAACCAACGTTCCCTGCCGACGCGTTGGGACATTCGTTACACCCAACCCTTGAGCTTCGAATTGAACCTGTCACAAGGCCCGCACTATCGCGTAACGCCACTCGGTGAACCGACGTCATGACCGCCTATCTCAATGCCCTCGGCGTGATCTGCGCCCTGGGGCGCGACAAGCAAGCCGTGGCACGCAACCTGTTTGCCGGCGACTGCTCGGGCATGCGCCGCGAGTCCGGCTGGGTGCCGGAGCGCGAACTGCCGGTGGCCGCCGTGCACGGTGATCTGGCGCCGATTCCCGAGGCGCTGGCCGACCAGCGCAGCCGCAACAATCAACTGTTGCTGGAAGCCGCGTTGCAGATTCGCGATGACATCGAGCAGGCGATCCAGACGTACGGGCGCGAGCGCATCGGCGTGGTACTCGGCACCAGCACTTCCGGTATCGACGAGGCCAGTCGCGGCCTGGCGCACTACATTCGCGACCACCAGTTCCCGACCGATTACGACTACCGGCAACAGGAACTCGGCGCCCCGGCGAATTTCCTCGCCGACTGGCTGCAACTGAGCGGCCCGACCTATGTGATTTCCACCGCCTGCACCTCCAGCGCACGCGCGCTGATGAGCGCCCGACGCCTGCTCGATCTAGGCCTGTGCGACGCCGTGCTGTGCGGCGGTGTCGACAGCCTGTGCAAACTGACCCTCAACGGTTTCAGTGCGCTGGAAGCGGTGTCCGACGAGCGCTGTAATCCGTTTTCCGCCAACCGCAACGGCATCAACATCGGCGAAGCGGCGGTGCTGTTCGTGATGAGCAAAGCACGCGGCGCAGGGCCGGGCATCGCCCTGCTCGGCGCTGGCGCCAGCTCCGACGCGCACCATATTTCCGCACCGGAACCGAGCGGCCGTGGCGCACTGCAATCGATGCAAAAAGCCCTCGATCAAGCCCACCTGCAAGCCGGCGACATCAGCTACCTGAACCTGCACGGCACCGCGACCCAGCACAACGACGCCATGGAAAGCCTGGCCGTCGCCGCACTGTTTGCCGAAGGCGTGCCGTGTTCCTCGACCAAACCGATGACCGGCCACACCCTCGGCGCCGCCGGCGCACTGGAAGCGGCGTTCTGCTGGTTGAGCCTGAGTACCGACAACCCTGACCACGCTTTGCCGCCGCACGTCTGGGATGGCCAGCCGGATACGGACCTTCCACCGCTCAAGTGGGTGACCGCAAGCGAACGCCTGGCGTCCATTGCACCCCGCTACCTGATGAGCAACTCATTTGCCTTCGGTGGCAATAACGTCAGCCTGATTATCGGAGACGCCCCATGACCCACTGGCCGCTCGCCGAACTGCTGCCCCACGCTGGCGACATGATCCTGATCGACCGGATCCTGAGCTTTGACGACGAACAGATCCACACCACCCTCACCGTCCGGCCCGGCGGCCTGTTCAGCCTGCCAGACGGCAGCCTGCCGGCGTGGGTCGGCGTCGAGTTGATGGCGCAAAGCGTCGCCGCGTTCGCCGGCTGCCATGCGCGGCAAAAAGGCAACCCGGTGGAGCTGGGCTTTCTGCTCGGCACACGCAAGTTCGAATGCAATGTCGCGGCCTTTCCGGTTGGCAGCGAACTGACCATCCATGGCCTGCGCTCGCTGGAAGACGACAACGGCATGGGCGTGTTCGAATGCCACATCAACGCGCCCGGCATCGAGGCCAGCGCCCGGCTGAACGTGTTCCGCCCGCCCCACGCGGCGGACTATCTAGAGCAATCCCGCAACGAAACAAACAAGGAGTCGAACGATGACTGAATCAATACTGGTCACCGGCTCCAGCCGTGGCATCGGCCGCGCCATTGCCCTGCGCCTGGCCAGTGCCGGCCACGATATCGTCCTGCATTGCCGCAGCGGCATGACGCAAGCGCAAGCAGTGAAAGCCGAAGTCGAAGCGCTCGGCCGCACCGCGCGCATCCTGCAATTCGACGTGGCTGACCGCGAAACCTGCAAAGCCATCCTCGAAGCCGACGTTGAAGCCCACGGCGCCTACTACGGCGTGGTGCTCAATGCCGGCCTGACCCGCGACGGCGCCTTTCCGGCCCTGAGCGACGATGACTGGGACGTGGTGCTGCGCACCAACCTCGACGGTTTCTACAACGTCCTGCACCCGGTGATGATGCCGATGATCCGCCGCCGCGCCGCTGGTCGCATCGTTTGCATCACCTCGGTCTCGGGGCTGATCGGCAACCGTGGTCAGGTCAATTACAGCGCGTCGAAAGCGGGTGTGATCGGCGCCGCGAAAGCCTTGGCGATCGAACTGGCCAAGCGCAAGATCACGGTCAACTGCGTCGCGCCGGGCCTGATCGACACGGCGATGCTGGATGAAAACGTGCCGGTGGAAGAACTGCTGAAAATGATCCCCGCACAACGCATGGGCACGCCTGAAGAGGTGGCCGGTGCGGTGAATTTCCTGATGTCGGCGGAAGCGTCGTACATCACCCGCCAGGTGCTGGCGGTCAACGGAGGCTTGTGCTGATGAAGCGCGTCGTCGTCACCGGCATGGCCGGCATCACCTCGCTGGGCAGCGACTGGGAGACCATCGCCAGCAATTTCGCCGCCAACCGCAGCGGCATTCGCCGGATGGACGAGTGGGATCGCTTCAGCGAGCTCAACACCCGTCTGGCCGGGCCCATTGATGATTTCCAGGTGCCGGCGCACTGGACCCGCAAACAGCTACGCAGCATGGGCCGTGTTTCGCGGCTGGCCGTCGGCGCGGCGGAAAAAGCGCTGGCCGATGCCGGCCTGCTCGGCGACGAATCGATCAAGGACGGGCGCATGGGCGTGGCCTGTGGCTCGTCCACCGGCAGCACCGACGAGATCAAGGCGTTCGGCAACATGCTGCTCAACTCGGTGGCCGAGGGCCTCAACGCCAACTCCTATGTGCGGATGATGCCGCACACCACGGCGGCGAACATCAGCATCTTCTTCGGCCTCACCGGCCGCTTGATCCCGACCTCCAGCGCCTGCACCAGCGGCAGCCAGGGCATCGGTTACGCCTACGAGGCGATCAAGTTCGGTCGTCTGCCGCTGATGCTCGCCGGCGGCGCCGAAGAGCTGTGCCCGACCGAGGCGATGGTGTTCGACGCGCTGTACGCCACCAGCCTGAAAAATGATGCACCGCACACCTCGCCACGCCCGTACGACAAGGGCCGCGACGGTCTGGTGATCGGCGAGGGCGGCGGCATGCTGGTGCTTGAAGAACTGGAGCATGCCCTGGCACGCGGTGCGCACATTCACGCCGAAATCGTTGGTTTCGGCAGCAACGCCGACGGCCAGCACACCACCCGCCCCGAGCAAGTCACCATGCGCCGGGCAATGGAACTGGCACTGGAAGACGCAGGCCTCACGCCGGACGTCATCGGCTACGTCAACGGCCACGGCACCGCCACCGAACAGGGCGATGTCGCCGAAACCCTGGCAACCAGTGCCCTGTTCGGAGAACGCATGCCGATCAGCTCGCAAAAAAGCTTCCTGGGCCACACCCTCGGCGCCTGCGGGGCGCTGGAATCGTGGTTCAGCATCGAGATGCTCAACCGCGACCTGTACGTGCACACGCTCAATCTCGACGAGGTCGATCCGCACTGCGGCAAGCTCGACTATCTGCGCGGCGAGTTCCGCCAGATGAGCCACGAATACGTGATGAACAACAACTTCGCTTTCGGCGGGGTCAACACCTCGCTGATTTTCCGTCGCTGGCCCCAACCGAATTAATCCAGGTCAAGGAGACCTCCATGCACTTAAAGAAACTCGCTGCCACTCTGCTCATCTGCGCCTTGCCGGCCGTCAGCCAGGCCCGTGACACGGCGGTGTACCTGCCGTTCGACAAGGCCGTCGCCGAAGCGACCCGCACCGGCAAGATCGACGGCAGCGTGAAGTTCTATCTGGCGGGCAACGCCCCGGCCGGCAAAGTCACCGTCGTCACCCCCGGCGCCGTGACCAACAAGAAGACCAACGCCTTCAACAAGACCGACCAGGAAGCCTGCGAGTGGGTCGTGCAATCGGCGATCATCAGCCTGCACCAGGCCGCGAAAAGCGCCGGCGCCAACGCCGTGACCAACATCGTCAGCTTCTACAAGAGCAACGAGCGCAAGGATGCGAAAACCTACGAATGCCACGCGGGCGCAATCATGGCCGGCGTAGCGTTGAAGGGCGATCTGGCGACGGTTCAGTAACGGCCGGAAACGACAAAGGGCGCCTTTCGGCGCCCTTTTCTATTCAGATCATGTGCTGGCATGCAACTTCAGCCCCAGCGCTTTCATGACTTTGAGGATCGTTCCAAATTCAGGATTTACCTCGCCTGACAGTGCGCGATAAAGACTTTCCCTTGATAGCCCCGCATCCCGCGCGACCTGGGTCATGCCACGCGCCCGAGCAATCGTGCCAAGTGCCTTGGCAATAAAAGCCGGGTCGTCACCCGCCTCTTCCATGCAGGCGTCCAGATAGTTGGCCATGTCCTCTTCTGTCTTGAGGTACTCGGCTGAGTCCCAACGAGTGAATTGTTCGGTCATGGGTTTTGCTCCTGCCAGGATTCCGCGATGAGCCTGGCTTGCTTGATGTCTCGATATCAGCTGTAGCCGTTGAGCTACACGCACTCTACATGGACTTCTCTCTGTCCGATATACGGCGTCTACACTCGTCATACCCATGATTTGCTGCGCGTTACGTCAAGGAGATGACCATGCAAGCGAAAGACCTCATCGCCGCCGCCCTTTTCAGCCTGCTCCCCAGCGCCAGCCACGCCACCAATCTGATGTACATGCCGTTCGAAACAGTTGTGTCGGATGCAATGCGCGCCGGGCGGCTGGACGGCAGTGTGAAGTTTTATCTGGTCGGCAACGGGCCTCAGGGGACTCAGCGGTTGTTGCAGCGCGGCGTGGTCAGTGACTTGAAGACCAACGGTTTCAACAAGAGCGATCACGACTCCTGCGAGTGGGTGTTGCAGTCGAATCTGATTGCGCTGCAGGCCGAGGCCAAGCGTGTCGGGGCGAATGCGGTGACCAATATCGTCAGCTACTACGACCAGCATGTGCGCAAGGATCTGAACACTTATGAATGTCGGGCCGGGGTGTTTGTGACGCGGGTGGCGTTGAAGGGTGATCTGGTTCGGCTGCCCTGATCAACCGGCTTCAACCTTGCGCGTGAGCAACTCGACAAACGCCTTGGCCATCGGTGATTTCTGATCCTTGCGCTGCACCAGCCACACCGCCGTCACGGCCTCGGGATCGAGCAGCGGCCGATAGACCACGCCGTCGATGCGCATCCGCTGATACGACGCCGGCATCACTGACACGCCCAGACCTGCGGCCACCAGACCGATGATGGTCATGGCTTCGCCGGCCTCCTGGGCGAAGTGCGGGCTGAACCCGGCGTCGCGGGCCAGGCTGATCAGTTGCGAATACAGACCACTGCCGTAGCTGCGCGGGAAGAACACGAACGGCTCCAGAGCCAGCGCCGAGAGGAACAGCCCCTCTTCAGAGCCCTGTGCCAGCGGATGTTTGGAGCTGAGCACCGCGACCAATGGCTCGCGCATCAGTTCGACTACGCTCAGCGAATCCGGCAGGCCCAGCGGGCGCATGATGCCGACTTCGATCGATTCGTCCACCAACGCGTCGGCCACCATGGTGCTGCTCATCTCGCGCAGGTTCAGGTGCACGGCCGGGAAACGCTGACGGAAGGAAAATATCGCCTGGGGAATGGTCGAGTTGAACGGCGCCGACGAGGTGAAACCGATCTTCAACTCCCCCAGCTCGCCGAGTTGTGCACGGCGGGCCACGTCGGCCGCTTTATCGACTTGCGCCAGCACAAGCCGCGCCTCTTCCAGAAACAGTCGCCCGGCCTCGCTGAGCTCGACCCGACGATTGGTACGCTCGAAAAGCCGCGCGCCGACTTCCTGTTCCAGCGCCTGGATCTGCTGGCTCAGCGGTGGCTGGGAGATACCCAGCACTTGCGCGGCGCGGCCGAAGTGCAGTTCTTCGGCAACGGCGATGAAGTAGCGCAGATGACGTAATTCCATGGGCATCCCATTAGGTCGTGAAAGCTATCAAACAGGTCGAACAATATATTGGATAGAAACATTAGCCAGCTATATGATTTTTTCATTGCCTGCCTGCCCGCGCCCTCCGAGGTCTGATGTGAAAACCGCCGTCGCTCCACTGGCCCATGAAGTACCGCCCGCTACGGCGGACGATGTGCTGACCGAACTGCAAGAAATCTACATCGAGAAAGGCACGCCCGCGTTCATGCGCACGGTGCTCGCGCTGTTCAGCGGCGGCTTCGCTACCTTCGCCCTGCTGTACTGCGTGCAGCCGATGATGCCGCTGCTGTCCCACGAATATTCGATCAACGCGGCGCAGAGCAGTCTGATCCTGTCGGTGGCCACCGGCATGCTGGCGTTTGGTCTGCTGATCACCGGCCCGATTTCCGATCGGGTCGGGCGCAAGCCGGTGATGGTTGCCGCGCTGTTTGCCGCGGCCCTGTGCACCATCGCCAGTTCGATGATGCCGAGCTGGCACGGCGTATTGATCATGCGCGCGCTGATCGGGTTGTCGCTAAGCGGCCTGGCGGCGGTGGCAATGACTTACCTGAGCGAGGAAATCCATCCGCAGCACATCGGTCTGGCGATGGGTCTGTACATCGGCGGCAACGCGATTGGCGGGATGAGCGGGCGGTTGATCACCGGGGTGCTGATCGACTTCGTCAGCTGGCACACGGCGATGATGGTGATCGGTGGGCTGGCGCTGATTGCGGCGGCGGTGTTCTGGAAGATCCTGCCGGAGTCGCGTAACTTCCGCTCCCGCTCGCTGCATCCGCGCAGCCTGCTCGACGGCTTCACCATGCACTTTCGCGATGCCGGCCTGCCGCTGCTGTTCCTTGAAGCGTTCGTGCTGATGGGCGCGTTCGTCACCCTGTTCAACTACATCGGCTACCGCCTGCTGGCCGAGCCGTACCACATGGATCAGGTGTTCGTGGGACTGTTGTCGGTGGTGTACCTGTCGGGCATCTACAGCTCGGCGAAAATCGGTTCGCTGGCCGACAAACTGGGCCGCCGCAAAGTGCTGTGGGCCACCATCGCCCTGATGTTCGCCGGCCTCGCCCTGACGATGTTCACACCGCTGCCGCTGGTGATCATTGGCATGCTGATCTTCACCTTCGGCTTCTTCGGCGCCCACTCGGTGGCCAGTAGCTGGATCGGCCGCCGGGCGCTCAAGGCCAAGGGCCAGGCGTCGTCGCTGTACCTGTTCAGCTATTACGCTGGCTCGAGCATCGCCGGGACGGCGGGCGGGGTGTTCTGGCACATGGCAGGATGGAACGGGATTGGCCTGTTCATCGGCGCGCTGTTGCTGGTGGCGCTGTTGGTGGCGTTGAAGCTGGCGAAGTTGCCGCCGTTGGGTGGTGGCGAAAAGGTTTAGCCACAACTGCGCCCTAGCGGTAATCACGGGCCAAGGTACACTGACGGCATTCGCCTGCTTTGGTAAAGGGAAGCCAGAATGCGCCTGGACCGTCTCCACATTCAGAATTTTCGTTGCTACGAAGATGCTACTTTCGACTTTCAGCCAGGGTTCAATCTGGTGGTGGGGGTTAATGGGAGCGGGAAGACGTCGTTGTTGAATGCCGTAGCCCAAAGCTTTGGCGAGATATTCGCCTCGGCGGGCCACTCTATGAAGATATCCGATGATGACGATGTACGTACCGTTATCAACCATCACCAAAACGGAACCCGCTTTGAAAAGACTTTCCCACTGACGCTTGAATGCGAGGGAAATGCCTTTCAGAACCTGTTTTGGGCTCGAACAAAGCGCAGGCTTTCAGGTGATGAATTTGCACCTATACCTGTTTTGAACACGAAGAATTTCGGCCCGTCGACACTCGCAGAAAACACCGATATTCCGCTGATCGCTTTTTATCGCGCAGACCGTCGCTGGACTACCAGTAGCGCATCTACAGAACAGGCCGCATCGCTCAAATTATCGCGACTTGATGGTTATAAGAATTGGTCGAACGCAGCCACCAACCTGCAAGACTTTGAAAGTTGGCTCGTTAAAAAGACGTTGGAGCAACTGCAAAAAGCTTTTCGGTCTGCCAAGCCAGTAACTGAATTTTACGATGAGCTTTCACTGGTAAATTCTGCCTTGCAAGCGATGTTACCGGGCTCAAGTGGACTTTATTACGACGTCGAACTTGCGAGCTTGATTGTTGATATGGGCGGCAACGCCACTTCGAAGTTCAGCAATCTAAGTGATGGTCAACGCGGGATGGTTGCGTTGTTCGCCGATATCGCCCGACGCATGTGCATCCTCAATCCCCACATGGGCAAAGACGTCCTGAAGAACACCTCAGGCGTGGTCATCATCGACGAACTGGATATTCACCTTCACCCGGCCTGGCAACGCAGCATCGTGCCTGCATTGAGACAGGCTTTTCCCAAAGTCCAATTCATCGCCGCAAGCCATTCCCCACAAATCATCGGCAGCCTGAAACCTGTGGAAGTCATCGTGTTGCACAACGGGGATCCTACTCATCCGCGTGTCACCTACGGTCTGGATTCCAGCAGCGTGCTTGAAGAGGTAATGGGCGTTACGCAGCGCGAACCAGAGATCGAAGATCTGCTGTCCGAGCTTTTTTCCACGTTGGAAGACAACGACCTCGAAAAGGCAAAATCACAACTTGAGGCGCTGAAAAAGAAAGCCCCCGACCTACCGGAGTTCGCCGGCGCCGAAGCACTGATCAGGCGCAAGGAGATTCTCGGCAAATGAAGCGAGTGCTCAAAGGAACTGAACCCGCTTCATTTACAGATTGGAAAAACTCGGCGAACGACGAGTGGAGTCCAACTTACCCAACGCTACAAAACCCGCAAAAACGGGATTTGCATAATGCCCTGCTTAAGGAGCAAGGCTTCTTCTGCTGTTATTGCGGCCGGGAAATAGATGCCTCGACCAGCCATATCGAGCACTTCAGACCTCAAGAGCATTTCGAAGAGCTGGCGTTGGAGTTTCACAACCTTCATGCCTCCTGCCTGCGAGAAACCAAGCCCGGCAACCCGTTGCACTGCGGCCATAAGAAGGGCAACTGGTTCGACGAAAACCAACACATTTCTCCCACCGACGAGAACTGTGAACAGCGCTTCCGATATCTGCGAACCGGCGAAATCCAGCCAAAAGATTCTGACGACCTTCCCGCCACAAAGATGATCGAGGTACTGGCGTTAGACATTGCCTATCTCAAAAATCGACGTCAGGACACAATCCGCCGCCTCTTCGATGATGAGTTTGTCATGCAAGTCAGCGAAGAAGAGCTTGAGCGGTTGGTGACAGCGATCAGAAATACCGCGATTCCCAATCAAAAACCCTTCGACCACATCATCGCCCGCTACGCCGAGCAACTCCTCGGACGCTAAACCCATCGCAAATAAAAACGCCCGGCACAAGCCGGGCGTTTTTGTTTTCTAGCATTAGAGCTGAGCGCCGATTACTCGTGATACTGCGCCGACAACTCGTGCACCGCGCGCAGGAACGCGCCGGCGTGTTCCGGATCGACTTCCGGGGTGATGCCGTGGCCGAGGTTGAACACGTGACCACTGCCTTTGCCGTAGCTGGCGAGGATGCGCCCGACTTCGGTGCGGATCGCTTCCGGCTTGGCGTACAGCACGGTCGGGTCCATGTTGCCTTGCAGCGCGACCTTGTCGCCGACGCGTGCGCGGGCGTTGCCGATGTCGCAGGTCCAGTCCAGGCCCAGTGCGTCAGCGCCAGCGTCGGCGATGCTTTCCAGCCACAGGCCGCCGTTTTTTGTGAAGAGGATCACCGGCACCTTGCGACCGTCGTGCTCGCGGATCAGGCCGCTGACGATTTTCTTCATGTAGGCCAGGGAGAACTCCTGATACGCCGCCGCCGACAGGTTGCCGCCCCAGGTATCGAAGATCTGCACCGCTTGGGCGCCGGCCTGGATCTGGCCGTTCAGGTACGACGTCACCGACTGTGCCAGCTTGTCCAGCAGCAGGTGCATGGCTTGCGGGTTGTCGTAGAGCATCGCCTTGGTCTTGCGGAAGTCTTTCGACGAGCCGCCTTCGACCATGTACGTGGCGAGGGTCCACGGGCTGCCGGAGAAACCGATCAGCGGTACACGGCCGTTCAGTTCGCGGCGGATGGTGCTGACCGCGTCCATCACGTAGCCGAGGTCTTTGTGCGGATCCGGGATCGGCAGGGCTTCGATGTCGGCCAGGGTGCTGACGACTTTCTTGAAGCGCGGACCTTCACCGGTCTCGAAGTACAGGCCCTGGCCCATGGCATCGGGGATGGTGAGGATGTCGGAGAACAGGATCGCCGCGTCCAGTTGCGGATAGCGGTCGAGGGGTTGCAGCGTGACTTCGCAGGCGAATTCCGGATTCATGCACAGGCTCATGAAATCACCGGCCTGGGCGCGGATGGCGCGGTATTCCGGCAGGTAGCGGCCGGCCTGGCGCATCATCCACACTGGGGTGACGTCTACGGGTTGCTTGAGCAGGGCGCGGAGGAAACGGTCGTTCTTCAGGGCAGTCATGTCGGCATCCGGAAAAAAAGTGCGGGCATTTTCTCAGAGCGCGACGCAAAAGGCACGGATGCAGGTCAGCCTTTTGTCTATCGGGTCAATTTGTCGCGCTGGAAATGCGCTATCAGCAACACTGAGAAACAACTGTGGGAGCGAGCTTGCTCGCGAAGAGGGCTTCACATACAACATTGCTGTTGGCTGATCCACCGCTTTCGCGAGCAAGCTCGCTCCCACAGGGTTATTGCTTTTGGCTCAGGATCCGGGTTTAGACGCCTAGGTAATCCAGGATCCCTTCAGCCGCATTGCGGCCTTCGAAGATCGCCGTTACCACCAGGTCAGAACCGCGCACCATGTCGCCACCGGCGAAGATTTTCGGGTTGCTGGTCTGGTGCTTGTACTGACCTTGCTCGGGCGCAACGACGCGGCCCTGGCTGTCAGTCTGGATCTCGAACTGCTCGAACCACGGCGCCGGGCTCGGGCGGAAACCGAAAGCGATGACCACGGCGTCGGCCGGGATGATCTCTTCGGAGCCCGGGATCGGCTCTGGGCTGCGACGGCCACGGGCGTCCGGTTCGCCGAGACGGGTCTCGACCACTTTCACGCCTTCGACCTTGTCCTCGCCAACAATGGCGATCGGCTGGCGGTTGTAGAGGAATTTCACGCCTTCTTCCTTGGCGTTCTTCACCTCTTTGCGCGAGCCGGGCATGTTCGCTTCGTCACGACGATAGGCGCAGGTCACCGACTTGGCGCCCTGGCGGATCGACGTGCGGTTGCAGTCCATCGCCGTGTCGCCGCCGCCCAAAACCACGACCTTCTTGCCTTTCATGTCGACGAAATCTTCCGGCGACTTTTCAAAGCCCAGGTTGCGGTTGACGTTGGCGATCAGGAAGTCCAGCGCGTCATAAACACCCGGCAGGTCTTCACCGGCAAAACCGCCCTTCATGTAGGTGTAGGTGCCCATGCCCATGAACACGGCATCGTATTCGGCGAGCAGTTGCTCCATGGTCACGTCCTTGCCGACCTCGGTGTTGAGGCGGAATTCGATGCCCATGCCGGTGAAGACTTCGCGGCGATTGCTCAGCACGGTCTTCTCGAGCTTGAACTCGGGGATGCCGAAGGTCAGCAGACCGCCGATTTCCGGGTTCTTGTCGAACACCACCGGGGTCACGCCGCCACGCACCAGCACGTCGGCACAACCCAGACCCGCCGGGCCTGCGCCGATGATCGCGACACGCTTGCCGGTCGGTTTGACCTTGGACATGTCCGGGCGCCAGCCCATGGCGAACGCGGTGTCGGTGATGTATTTCTCGACCGAACCGATGGTCACCGCGCCGAAGCCGTCGTTAAGGGTGCAGGCACCCTCGCACAGACGATCCTGCGGGCACACCCGACCGCAGACTTCCGGCAGGGTGTTGGTCTGGTGCGACAGCTCGGCGGCCTGGAGGATGTTGCCCTCGGCCACCAGCTTCAGCCAGTTCGGAATGAAGTTGTGCACCGGGCACTTCCATTCGCAGTACGGGTTGCCGCAACCCAGGCAGCGGTGGGCCTGGTCGGCCGACTGCTGGGGTTTGAACGGTTCGTAGATTTCCACGAACTCTTTCTTGCGTTGACGCAACAGTTTCTTCTTCGGATCCTTGCGCCCGACATCGATGAACTGGAAGTCGTTATTCAGACGTTCAGCCATTGTTAAAACCTCATCAAACTCTTCAGGCGCATATCACTGCGGGTTGGCACGGGTGCTGGAAAGCAACGACTTCAGGTTGGCAGCCTTCGGCTTGACCAGCCAGAAACGACGCAGGTAGTCATCGAGGTTCTCGGCGAGTTCACGACCCCACTCGCTGTCGGTTTCCGCGACGTACTCGTTCAGCACGTTCTGCAGGTGGCTGCGATAGGCTTCCATCGCCTCGCCGCTGATCCGCTGGATTTCCACCAGTTCGTGGTTGACCCGGTCAACGAAGGTGTTGTCCTGGTCGAGCACGTAGGCGAAACCGCCGGTCATGCCAGAGCCGAAGTTGTAACCGGTCTTGCCCAGAACGCAGACAAAACCACCGGTCATGTACTCACAGCAGTGATCGCCGGTGCCTTCCACAACCGTGTGGGCACCGGAGTTGCGCACGGCGAAACGCTCGCCTGCGGTGCCGGCGGCGAACAGCTTGCCGCCCGTGGCGCCGTACAGGCAGGTGTTGCCGATGATGGCGCTTTCCTGAGTCTTATAAACGCTGCCCTTCGGCGGCACGATGGTCAGCTTGCCACCGGTCATGCCTTTGCCGACGTAGTCGTTGGCGTCGCCTTCCAGGTACATGTTCAGACCGCCGGCGTTCCACACGCCGAAGCTCTGACCGGCAGTGCCCTTGAAGCGGAAGGTGATCGGCGCTTTCGCCATGCCCTGGTTGCCATGCTTGCGCGCGATTTCGCCGGAGATCCGTGCGCCGATCGAACGGTCGCAGTTGCAGATGTCCAGATCGAACTCGGCGCCGCTGAGGTCGTTGATCGCCGACGTCGCCATCTCGACCATTTTCTCGGCCAGCAGGCCCTGGTCGAATGGCGGGTTGCGCTCGACGCCGCAGAACTGAGGCTTGTCCGCCGGGATGTGATCGCTGCCCAGCAGCGGAGTCAGATCCAGGTGATGCTGCTTGGCGGTCTGGCCTTCGAGGATTTCCAGCAGATCGGTACGGCCGATCAGCTCTTCGAGGGAACGCACGCCCAGTTTTGCCAGCCACTCACGGGTTTCTTCGGCGACGTAGGTGAAGAAGTTCACCACCATGTCGACGGTGCCGATGTAGTGATCCTTGCGCAGCTTCTCGTTCTGGGTCGCGACGCCGGTGGCGCAGTTGTTCAGGTGGCAGATGCGCAGGTATTTGCAGCCCAGCGCGATCATCGGCGCAGTACCGAAGCCGAAGCTTTCAGCGCCGAGGATGGCTGCCTTGATCACGTCGAGGCCGGTTTTCAGGCCGCCGTCGGTCTGGACCCGAACCTTGCCGCGCAGATCGTTGCCGCGCAGGGTCTGGTGGGTTTCGGCCAGGCCAAGTTCCCATGGAGCGCCAGCGTATTTGATCGAGGTCAGCGGCGAAGCACCGGTGCCGCCGTCGTAGCCGGAGATGGTGATCAAGTCCGCATAGGCCTTGGCCACACCGGCGGCGATGGTGCCAACGCCTGCTTCAGCCACGAGTTTCACCGAGACCAGCGCCTTCGGGTTGACCTGTTTCAGGTCAAAGATCAGCTGCGACAAGTCTTCGATCGAGTAGATGTCGTGGTGCGGCGGTGGCGAAATGAGGGTCACGCCCGGTACTGCGTAACGCAGCTTGGCGATCAGCCCGTTCACTTTACCGCCCGGCAGTTGCCCGCCCTCGCCCGGCTTGGCGCCCTGGGCGACCTTGATCTGCAGCACTTCGGCGTTGACCAGGTATTCCGGGGTCACCCCGAAACGGCCGGTCGCAACCTGCTTGATTTTCGAGCTCTTGATGGTGCCGTAGCGTGCCGGGTCTTCGCCGCCTTCGCCCGAGTTGGAACGCGCACCGAGGCGGTTCATGGCTTCGGCCAGGGCTTCGTGAGCTTCCGGCGACAGGGCGCCCAGCGAGATACCGGCGGAGTCGAAGCGCTTGAGCACCGATTCCAGCGGTTCGATTTCACTGATGTCCAGCGGCGTGTCGAGGGTCTTGACCTTGAACAGGTCGCGGATCATCGACACCGGACGGTTGTCCACCAGCGAGGTGTATTCCTTGAATTTGGCGTAGTCGCCCTGCTGCACGGCGGCTTGCAGGGTGTTGACCACGTCCGGGTTGTACGCGTGATATTCGCCACCGTGGACGAACTTCAGCAGACCGCCCTGCTGGATCGGCTTGCGCGGACTCCAGGCTTCGGTGGCCAGTGCTTTCTGCTCGGCTTCGATGTCGATGAAACGCGCACCTTTGATGCGGCTCGGCACGCCACGGAAGCTCAGGTCGCAGACTTCTTCGGACAGGCCGATGGCTTCGAACAGCTGAGCACCGCGATAGGACGCGATGGTCGAGATGCCCATCTTCGACAGGATCTTCAACAGACCTTTGGTGATGCCTTTGCGGTAGTTCTTGAACACCTCGTAGAGGTCGCCCAGTACTTCACCGGTGCGGATCAGGTCGCCCAGCACTTCGTACGCCAGGAACGGATAGACCGCCGAGGCGCCGAAACCGATCAGCACTGCGAAGTGATGCGGATCGCGTGCAGTGGCGGTTTCCACCAGGATGTTGGAGTCGCAGCGCAGGCCTTTTTCGGTCAGGCGGTGGTGCACCGCGCCGGTGGCGAGCGAAGCGTGGATCGGCAGTTTGCCCGGAGCGATATGACGGTCGCTCAGGACGATCTGGGTACGACCGGCACGCACGGCTTCTTCAGCCTGATCGGCGACGTTGCGGATTGCTGCTTCCAGGCCGACGCTTTCGTCGTAGTTGAGGTCGATGATCTGCCGCTCGAAACCCGGGCGGTCGAGGTTCATCAGCGAACGCCACTTGGCCGGGGAAATGACCGGCGAGCTGAGGATCACGCGCGAGGCGTGTTCCGGCGATTCCTGGAAGATGTTGCGCTCGGCACCGAGGCAGATTTCCAGCGACATCACGATCGCTTCACGCAGCGGGTCGATCGGCGGGTTAGTCACCTGCGCGAACTGCTGGCGGAAATAGTCGTACGGCGTGCGCACGCGCTGGGACAGCACGGCCATCGGCGTGTCGTCGCCCATCGAGCCAACGGCTTCGTAGCCTTGTTCGCCAAGCGGACGCAGTACCTGATCGCGCTCTTCGAACGTGACCTGATACATCTTCATGTACTGCTTGAGCTGATCGACGTCGTAGAAAGCCGAACCGTGGTCGTTGTCTTCCATGGTCGCCTGGATGCGCAGGGCATTCTTGCGCAGCCATTGCTTGTATGGATGACGGGATTTCAGACGGTTGTCGATCGCGTCGGTGTCGAGGATCTGCCCGGTTTCGGTGTCCACGGCGAAGATCTGGCCCGGGCCGACACGGCCTTTGGCAATCACGTCTTCAGGCTTGTAGTCCCACACGCCGATTTCCGACGCGAGGGTGATGAAACCGTTGGTGGTAGTGACCCAGCGCGCCGGACGCAGACCGTTACGGTCGAGCAGGCACACCGCGTAGCGACCGTCGGTCATTACCACGCCAGCCGGACCGTCCCACGGTTCCATGTGCATCGAGTTGTACTCGTAGAACGCACGCAGATCCGGGTCCATGGTTTCGACGTTCTGCCACGCTGGCGGAATGATCATCCGCACGCCACGGAACAGGTCGATGCCGCCGGTGACCATCAGCTCAAGCATGTTGTCCATGCTCGAGGAGTCGGAACCGACACGGTTGACCAGCGGGCCGAGTTCTTCCAGATCCATCAGATCGTTGGTGAACTTGGTGCGACGGGCCTGGGCCCAGTTGCGGTTGCCGGTGATGGTGTTGATCTCGCCGTTATGGGCGAGGAAGCGGAATGGCTGGGCCAGCGGCCATTTCGGCAGGGTGTTGGTGGAGAAGCGCTGGTGGAACACGCAGATTGCGGTTTGCAGGCGCTCGTCGCTCAGGTCCGGATAAAACGCGGCCAGGTCGGCCGGCATCATCAGGCCTTTATAGATGATGGTCTTGTGGGAAAAGCTGCAGATGTAGTGGTCGGTGTCGGCGGCGTTGGCCACCGACGAACGACGACGGGCGCTGAACAGCTTGACCGCCATGTCCTGATCGCTCAGGCCTTCGCCGCCGATGTACACCTGCTCGATCTGTGGCAGGCGCTCAAGGGCCAGGCGGCCGAGGACGCTGGTGTCGATTGGAACTTTGCGCCAGCCGATCAGTTGCAGGCCTTCGGCCAGGATCTCGCGGTTCATGTTCTCGCGAGCGGCTTCGGCCTTGGCCGGATCCTGATTGAAGAAGACCATGCCCACGGCATATTGCTTGGGCAGCTCGACGCTGAAGGTTTCCTGGGCAATGGCACGCAGGAACGCGTCGGGCTTTTGGATCAGCAGACCGCAACCGTCACCGGTCTTGCCGTCGGCATTAATCCCACCGCGGTGGGTCATGCAGGTCAGGGCCTCGATGGCCGTTTGCAAAAGGGTATGACTGGGTTCGCCCTGCATATGGGCTATCAGGCCGAAACCGCAGTTATCCTTGAATTCATCTGGTTGGTACAGACCTGCTTTCATAGACACTTTCTCACCAGGCTGCCTCTTTTCGAGGCAAATTTCTTTTCAATTCAACCACTTGCATCTCGCGCCGAACGTACGCCGGCTTAGCGGGGGCAAAAGGGTGGTCATTGTACACAGCGACACAGAGGCTCACAAATTTGACGACGAAATGTCGCAAATTAATGTCGCATTTGTGAAAGGTTTAAAGCGATCTGCTGTGCTAGTCAAAACTTTTTTAATTTTGACCGCAACGACTCAAAGACTACTGTGACGCAGACACCACAAGGCACGCGGCCCGTAAGGGCGGCGCGCACTTGTAGAAATTTTGAGGTGCTTGGAGAGGCGGCCTGGGTAAGGCCGCCGAATCTTCAGCGAGTTGTTGCCAGTTCCTGTTGGACGCTGGCGACAGTGCGAGGCCAAGGTTTACCAGCCTGAACCTTCGCTGGCAAGGCCTTGATGGCAGAAACGGCTGCATCACGATTGGCGAAGTTGCCGTAGGTGATCACGTAGAGAGGCTTGCCGTTGAGGACTTTCTTGAAATAACGGTACTCGCCGCCCTGCTCCTTGACGAAGCTTTGCGCGGTCGCTTCGGAGCTGGTGCCGAGGATCTGCACCACGTAGTTGCTGGTCGGCTGACCGGCGTACCAGCTGCCACCGGCGGCCTTGGCGACGGTGACCGGCTTCTCGGCAGGTTTCGCGGCGGCAACAGGCTTGGCAGGCGCCGGAGCCGGTTTGGCCGCTGGAGCGGCCGGAGCAGGCTTGGCGGTAGCGACCTGGGTCGGGGCCGGGGTCGGCTTCGGTGCCGGAACTGGAACCGGGGTCGGTGCAGGGCCGGCCTGAACGCCCGCCGGTGGCGCGGTGGTGGTCACGGTCGGTGGCGTGTTGCTGGAGCCTTCGACCGGCACGCCGTCGTCGCCCTCAGTGATGCCACCCGCTGCTTCAGCCAGCGGGCCACGCATCACCGGTTGCGAGTTGCCGACCAACGGCAGCGGCATCGGCTGGGTATTGCCGTTGAATTCGACGGACGGTGCGCCACCCGCCTGCGGCGTGCCCTGGCCCAATGGCAGTTGCGCCTGCTCGTTGGCCGGCGCACCGGTGGTCGGTGCCTTGTTGCGACCCGGCATCAGCCAGGCGGCAGCGACCGCGACCACAACGACGGCGGAAATCGCCAATACGTGTTTCTTCGGCATGTTGAACCCCATACTTGGACGCTTGACCGCAGAGCGGCTGGCAATCATGACTTCGATCAGAGCATCGCGAGCGACCTGGTTGATGTTGCCGGGCCAACCCTCGGAGCTTTCGTGAATATCAGAGATCTGATCCGCGGTGAAAAGTTCGACCCCCCGGCCCGCGCCTTCGAGCCGCTGGTCGAGATACTCGCGGGTTTCTTCTTCGGTGTACGGCTGCAATTCGATGACGTGGAAGCGCTCTTCCTCAAGGTGCAAAGCCTCGAGCTGGGCGATCAGCGACGACTCACCGAACAGGAACACGTGCGGGCGGCCTTCCGGCGCGCCGGCGCCAAGCGCCATCAGCGCTTCAAGCGCGGACTCGTCGAGCTGCTCGGCATCGTCCACCAGCAGATAGACTTCCTGACCGGTCAGCGCCAGCTGCACGACCTGATCGAGGATCGCCCCGACTTCGGCCTGGGCCACGTCCAGCGCTTGGGCGATCTGGCGCAGCACACCGGCTGCATCGCCGGCGCCACGGGCGGAAACGACGACGCTCTGCACCGATTGCTTGTTGGTACTGGCAACCAGCGCCTGACGCAGCAGGGTCTTGCCGCTGCCCTGCGGGCCGGTGACCACCAGCAGCAACTGGCTGTAACGCGCCAAATGATGCAGCTGACCCAGCACCGGCTTGCGCTGGGCCGGGAAGAATTTGAAGCCCGGCACCCGCGGCGCGAAAGGGTCGTGACTTAACTGGAAATGGCCGAGGAACGCCTCGTCGGCATGCAAACTAGTCATCGGAATCTTATTAACCTTTAAGCTGAGCCAGAGCGCGGTAATCCGCTCCCAGCGTGGCCTGTAGAACCTCTTTCGGATAATCGTCGGTCACCACCGCTTCGCCCATACGGCGCAGCAGCACCAGGCGCAAGCGACCGTCGATCACTTTTTTGTCAATTGCCATGTGTTCAAGAAAATCGGCTTCGGTCATCTCTTCCGGCGGGATCACCGGCAGACCGGCACGCTGGAACAGGCGGATGCCGCGATCGCGCTCCTGCTCGCTGATCCAGCCCAGGCGCGCGGACATTTCCAGCGCCATCACGGTGCCAGCAGCGACCGCTTCCCCATGCAACCAGACACCATAGCCCATGTGGGTTTCGATGGCGTGGCCAAAGGTGTGGCCGAGATTGAGGGTGGCCCGTACGCCGGTTTCCTTCTCGTCGGCGCCGACCACCGCCGCCTTGGCAGCGCAGGAGCGCTCGATGGCATAAGTCAGGGCCGTTTGATCCAGCGCACGCAGGGCGTCGACGTTTTCCTCAAGCCAGGTCAGGAACGGTTCGTCGCAGATCAGGCCGTACTTGATGACTTCCGCCAGGCCGGCCGACAGCTCGCGCGCTGGCAGGGTTTTCAGGGACGCGGTATCGATCAGCACCACATTCGGCTGATAGAACGCGCCGACCATGTTCTTGCCCAGCGGATGGTTGATCCCGGTCTTGCCGCCCACCGACGAATCGACCTGGGACAGCAGCGTGGTAGGGATCTGAATGAAATCGACGCCGCGCTGGTAGCAGGCGGCCGCGAAACCGGCCATGTCGCCGATCACACCGCCGCCGAGGGCGATCACCGTGGTGCGGCGGTCATGACGAGCGGTCAGCAGGCCGTCGAAGATCAGTTGCAGGGTTTCCCAGTTCTTGAAGGCTTCGCCGTCGGGCAGCACCACGGAAACCACCGAGAACTGCGCCAGGCTGCGGGTCAGACGCTCGAGATAGAGCGGCGCAACGGTCTCGTTGGAGATGATTGCCACTTGCCGCCCGTGGATATGCGGGGCCAGCAGCTCAGGCTGGTCCAGTAATCCTTCGCCAATGTGAATCGGGTAGCTGCGCTCGCCTAGGTCGACCTTGAGTGTCTGCATGTGTCCCCACGATGAAGATGAAGCAGGCGTCCTGCCTGGAATTATCGAATGTTCACGGCATGTGCTGGTGTGACGCCACTCGCACGCCATCCGCCACAACCCTTGGCGGCCATTACAGGTCGCCGAGGATAGCGCATTTCGTGCGGCGCTTTAACGGGGCGGAAGTTGCTGCAGGCGGTCGAGAATATCGAGCACGACCATGCGCGGTGGCCGCTCGTCGGTTTCCACCACCAGATCGGCTATTTCCCGATAGAGCGGATCACGGATCGCCAGCAGATCGCGCAGGGTTTTCTCCGGATTGGCGGTGCGCAGCAACGGCCGGTTGCGGTCGCGGGAAGTGCGGCCGACCTGCTGCTCGACGGAGGCGTGCAGATACACCACCCGCCCGCCCTCGTGCAGGGCCTTGCGGTTGGCATCGCGCATCACGGCGCCGCCGCCGGTCGCCAGCACCACGCCGTCGAACGCGCACAGCTCGGCGATCATCGCCTGCTCACGATCACGAAAGCCGGGCTCGCCTTCCTTGTCGAAGATCCACGGAATATTGGCGCCCGTACGCAGTTCAATTTCCTTGTCGGAATCCTTGAACGGCAGGCGCAGCTCTTTGGCCAGTAATCGGCCGATGGTGCTTTTTCCAGCCCCCATCGGTCCTACAAGAATCAAATTTCGCACAGAATCAACGACTCACAGCAATCGCCTGGTTATTCATGATACGCGGAGTGAGAAATACCAGCAGCTCGGATTTTTTCTCCGAAACCACATCACGCCGGAAAAGGCGGCCAAGATACGGCACATCGCCAAGAAATGGCACCTTATCTACAACCTTGCTTTGAGTATTTGAGAAAACGCCCCCAATCACGATGGTCTCGCCGTCGTTCACCAGCACCTTGGCGTTGACCTCGTTTTTCTTGATCGGCGGTACATCCTGCACTTTGTTCAGGTAGTCCGGTTCGTCCTTGGTGACCTTGACCTCCATGATGATGCGGTTGTCCGGGGTGATCTGCGGCGTCACTTCCAGCGACAGCGACGCCTCCTTGAAGGACACCGACGTAGCGCCGCTGGAGCTGGCTTCCTGGTACGGAATCTCGGTGCCCTTGAGGATCTTCGCGGTCTCCTTGTCGGAGGTGACCACCTTGGGCTGCGAGACGATTTCGCCGTTGCCGGTCTTCTCCATCGCGGTCAGCTCGAGGTCGAGCAATACGTTGTCGGTGATGAACGCGATGCCGATCCCGGACGTATTGTTGACCGTGCCCATGTCGACGAACGGCGAGTTGGTGCTGGTGCTGCCCGGCGTACCAATGGTGGTCGACGAACCGTTGCTGACCCCGGAAGTGTTCCAGTTGCCCTTGTTCTGGATCGAACCGCCCCAGCGCACGCCCAGGCTCTTGTCGTAATCGACGTTGGCCTCGACGATCCGCGCCTCGATCATCACCTGACGCACCGGGATATCCAGCTGCGCCACGATCCGCCGCAGCTCGTCGAGGCGATCCTGGGTCTGGTAGGCAATGATGTTGTTGGTCCGCTCATCGACGGTGATCGAACCCCGCTCGTCGACCTTGGCCTCGGCGCTGGTGACCGACTGAAACAGCTTGGCGATGTCCGCAGCCTTGGCGTAGTTCACTTGCAGCAGCTCGCGGCGCAACGGCGCCAGTTCGGCGATCTGTTTCTGCGATTCCAGTTCCTGCCGTTCGCGGGCGGCGATTTCATCGGCCGGCGCCACCAGCAACACGTTGCCGACCTTGCGCTTGTCCAGGCCTTTGGTCTTGAGCACCAGATCCAGCGCCTGATCCCACGGTACGTTCTGCAGGCGCAAGGTGATTCCGCCCTGCACCGTATCGCTGGCCACCAGATTGAGGTTGGTGAAGTCGGCGATCAGTTGCAGCACCGAACGCACATCGATGTCCTGGAAGTTGAGAGAGAGCTTTTCGCCGTTATAGCTGTTGCGGTCGGCGTTGCGCTTTTGCAGGTCATCGACGGTCAACGGCCGGATGCTGACGGTCAGCTTGTTGTCGGTCTGGTAAGTGGAATAGTCGAACGTACCGTTGGGTTCGACGGTGATCGTCGCCCGATCACCACTGACACCAGCGTTGACGAACTGCACCGGGGTGGCGAAATCCTTGACGTCGAGGCGCACCCGCAGCGGTTCGGGCAATTGGGTACGGGCGAAATTGAGGATGATCTTGCCGTCGTGTTCCTGAATATCCGGTGCGATGGCTGGATCGGACAGGTCGATGACCACGTTGCCCTCGCCCGCCGTGCCACGCTGGAAATCCACACCGCGAATGGCTCTGGCGGTTGGCGCAAAGGTCCGGACCGGCGCTGCCGCAGGTGCTGCGCGCGGTGCACGAGCCGCCGGACGCGGGGCAGCGGCTTTGCTGCCTTGCCCGACCACCACGAATACCGCATTGCCTTCGACCCGGGTGTCGTAAGGCGCCAGTTGCGTCAGGCTGATGATGAGCCGCGTCCGGTTATTGGCCTCGACCACCGTGGCCGTGCGGGCATTGCCACTGCCCAGGTCACGGGTCTTGCTCGCCAGCTGACTGGCGACACCCGGCAGATCGAGAGCGATCCGTGCCGGCGAATCGGTGGTATAGCCCTTGGGCTGCGGGGGTGGGCCGTCGAATGACAGCTTCAGCTCGACCCGGTCGCCCGGCAGTGCCGCGACGTCCAGCGCCTTCAGATTGGCTGCCTGTACCATCGGTGAAAGCAGCGCCATCCATAGCGAAAAACCGAGGGTGGAAAAAATCCTGTTCATTATTCGACTTCCACTTAAGAGTGCTCTTTCAAAGGAATGGTGCGCGGCCGCTCAAGCCAGGCGCCCTGGCCATCCGGAACGATTTCCACCACTTCGACCTGGGAAGCGCTGATCGCAACGATCCGCCCGTCGTTACGGCCCAGGTAATCGCCGACCTTGAGCCGATGGACCCCGCCCGCCCCCCGCAGCAACGCGAAGGAACCAGAGGCGTTGGCAATCGTGCCGACCATTTCAAACTGCTCGATGTTGAAACCTTCGAGGTATTGCTTGACCCGGTTGGGATCGGGTTTCACGTCGCGAGAGCCGTGTTTCTGCCCGGCCAGATCGACCCGTAACTGACGCGAAAACGGACTGCGCAGGTTGGCGGCGCTGTAGGTGAACGTCGGGAAAGAGCGGAAGGTCGGGGTCGGCTCGATCTTGCCCGGCGGACGCAGGCGCACTTCATTCATGTAGGCGTCGAGGTCACTGAAGTCATCGCCGCCACAGCCACCGAGCATCAATAACAATGTCGATAAGGCGATAAAACGGATCGGGCTCATTTTTGCAGCCCCTTGTCGTTGTAGCGGTAGGTCTTGGCGAGAATGCTCATGCGCAACTTCGGCCCGCCTTCGGGATTGGCCGGCGCCAGCTCGAAATCGTGCAGGGTGACGATCCGTGGCAGTCCGGCCACGCCGCTTACGAAAGTCGCAAGGTCGTGATAGGCACCGGTTACGGTGATCTGGATGGGCAGTTCGATGTAGAACTGTTGGGTGACCTCCGGCAGCAGCTTGATCTCTTCGAATTCAAGACCGCTGCCCAGCCCGGTGCGCGTGATGTCTTCCAGCAACCCCGGCACTTCGGTGTCACTGGGCAATTGCCGCAACAGCACGCCGAACGAGTTTTCCATCTCTTTCATCTGCTGGGTGTACAGCTCCAGATTGGCCGCCATGCGCGCCTTGCTCGCGAATTGCTCCTTGAGGGTGACCTCCTCCTCACGCTTGAGCTCGAGCTGGTTCTCCAGGTCACTGATGAAAAAGTTATAGCCAAGCGCCAGAACCAACACCATCAACAGCCCGCCGGCCAGGCTTTTGACCACTGGCGGCCAGGAGCCGATGTTGCTGGTGTCCAGGTCGTTGAAATCGACATTGCGCAGGCTGTCCAGCCACTCGGACGGCTTCATTGGTCGTCCTCCTCGATCCGGGGTCGAGTCTGGCGAACGGTCAGCTGAAAGACGTTGGCCTGATCCACCTGGCCAGCGGTGGTGGCTTTCACTTCATTGAGGTTGGGCGCATCGAACCAGTCGGAGGCATCGAGATTGCGCATCAGGTCGGACACCCGATTGTTCGACTCCGCCGCGCCGCTGATCGACAGGGTCTTGCCGACCATTTTCACATCGGTGAAATACACCCCGTCGGGCAAGGTGCGCGCCAGCTGATCGAAAATCCGCCCGCTGATCTGCCGGTTGCCCTGCAAGTCCTGGATGATGCGCATGCGCTCCACCAGTTGCTGGCGGTGGGCCTTGAGTTCGCTGATCTGTTTGATCCGTTCGTCGACCACGGCGATCTGCTTGCCGATGTAGTCATTGCGCGCGACCTGCCGCGCGATGGCGGCGCTGATGATCTGGTCGGCAATGAGCACCGCCCCGACCGAACCGACCACCACGCCGGTCAAGGCCAGCAGGAAGCGTTTGCGCCGCTCTTCGCGACGCTCCTCGCGCCAGGGTAAAAGGTTGATCCGCGCCATCAGTCGAAACTCCTGAGCGCGAGCCCGCAGGCAATCATCAGGGCCGGCGCATCGCTCGCCAGGGCCCCGGCGTTGACCTTGCTGCTCAAGGCCATGTCGGAAAACGGGTTGGCCACCTGGGTCGGTGTGTTCAGGCGCTCTTCGATCAGCCGGTCGAGCCCGGGCACCGACGCCGTGCCGCCGGCCAGCAGAATGTGGTCGACGGCGTTGTACTGGCCGGAGGCGAAAAAGAACTGCAGGGAGCGCGACACCTGCTGCACCAGCGCCTCGCGAAACGGTTGCAGCACCTCGCTGACGTAGTCGTCCGGCAGGCCGCCCTGCTTCTTGGCGAGTCCCGCCTGTTCAAGGGTCAGGCCATAACGGCGCTGGATTTCCTCGGTCAGCTGTCGACCGCCGAACAGCTGTTCGCGGGTATAGATGATCCGGCCGTTGTGCAGGACGCTGAGGGTGGTCATGGTGGCGCCGATGTCGACCACGGCCACTGTCAGCCGGTCCTGGGACGCGGCCAGTTGCGTCGCCAGCAGGCCGAACGAGCGTTCCAGTGCGTAGGCTTCGACATCCACCACCCGCGCGGTCAGCCCGGCGAGGGCGAGCGCCGCTTCGCGGACTTCGACGTTTTCCTTGCGACAGGCGGCCAGCAGTACGTTGACCCGCTCGGGGTTGCGCGGCGAAACGCCCTGGACTTCGAAGTCGATGGCGACCTCGTCCAGCGGATAGGGAATGTATTGATCGGCCTCGATCTTGAGCTGGTTTTCCAGTTCATCGTCGGACAGCCCGGCGTCCATCTCGATGACCTTGGTGATCACCGCAGAGCCGGCCACCGCCACCGCCACGGTTTTCAGCCCGGTGCGCGCCTTGACCAGCACCCGGGACAGGGCCTGGCCGACGCCCTCGAGCTCGGCGATGTTCTTTTCGACCACGGCACTCGCCGGCAACGGCTCCACCGCGTACGCCTCGACCCGGTAGCGCTCACCCTGACGGCTCAGCTCCAGCAGCTTCACCGATGTGGAGCTGATGTCGATCCCCAGTAACGTATTGGCCTTTTTATTGAAGAGTCCTAGCACTACCAATTCCCTATGACTATCCGTGAGTTACGGACTCTGTAATGCGCATTGCGTTCCCTCGCCCCGTCTTGACAGAAGCGCAAATGACGCCCCCAGCGGAAAAGTGCTTATAATGCCCAGCGATTTTTTCCGCTTTTTACTGCCGGCGCGGGTCGTTCTGTGTGTTTCCCGGAACCCTGTCGCCCAATTCATTCTTTGCCGTGGATGTCCAAAAGCCTTGATTCGTCTGCTGAAATTTTTCGGTTGGTCCATCGTCGCCGTTTTCTGCGGACTGCTTTTAGGTCTCAGCGGCGCGTTTCTTTACCTTAGTCCGGGTTTGCCATCTGTGGAGGCGCTGAGAAGCATTCAGTTGCAGATTCCACTGCGGGTCTACAGCAGCGACAACAAGTTGATCGCAGAATTTGGCGAAATGCGCCGCACACCGATCCGTTTCGCCGACATTCCCCCCAATTTCATCAATGCGTTACTAAGTGCTGAAGACGACAACTTCGCCAATCACTATGGCGTCGACCCGAGCAGCCTGATGCGTGCCGCGACCCAACTGGTCAAGAGCGGTCACATCCAGTCCGGCGGCAGCACCATCACCATGCAGGTGGCGAAGAACTTCTTCCTGACCAGCGAACGCAGCTTCTCGCGCAAGACCACCGAGATCCTCTTGGCCCTGCAGATCGAACGCCAGCTGACCAAGGACGAAATCCTTGAGCTGTACGTGAACAAGATCTATCTGGGCAACCGCGCCTACGGCATCGAGGCGGCGGCGCAGGTGTATTACGGCAAGTCGATCCGCGAAGTCAGCCTGGCGCAGATGGCGATGATCGCCGGCCTGCCGAAAGCCCCGTCGCGCTTCAACCCGCTGGCCAACCCGGCGCGCAGCAAGGAGCGTCGCGACTGGATCCTCGGGCGCATGTACAAGCTCGGCAAGATCACCGAAGCCGACTACACCGCCGCAATCAACGAGCCGCTGAACGCCAGCTATCACGTGCCGACCCCGGAAGTGAACGCACCGTACATCGCCGAGATGGCCCGTGCGGAAATGGTCGGTCGTTACGGCAGCGACGCCTATACCGAAGGTTTCCGCGTCACCACCACGGTGCCGAGCAACCTCCAGGAAATGGCCAACACCGCGCTGCACGAAGGCCTGATGACCTACGACCAGCGTCACGGCTACCGTGGCCCTGAATCACGTCTGCCGGGCAAGACCCGTGAAGCCTGGGCCACCGAACTGACCAAGCAACGCACGATCAGTAGCCTCGAGCCGGCCATCGTCACCCAGGTCGACAAGAACGGCCTGCAAGTGCTGACCCGCACCGGCGAAGAGCACGTGGCGTGGGACACCATGAAATGGGCCCGCCCGTTCCTCAACACCAACAGCATGGGCGCCAACCCGCGTCAGCCGTCGGATGTGGCACAGATCGGCGACCTGGTTCGCGTGCAGCGCCAGCCAAACAATTCGCTGAAGTTCAGCCAGATCCCACAGGCGCAAGGCGCGCTGGTGTCGCTGGATCCGCAGAACGGCGCGATCCGGTCGCTGGTCGGCGGCTTCGCCTTCGAGCAGAGCAACTACAACCGCGCGATGCAGGCCAAGCGTCAGCCGGGCTCGAGCTTCAAGCCGTTCGTCTACAGCGCCGCACTGGACAACGGCTACACCGCCGCCAGCCTGGTCAACGACGCGCCGATCGTGTTCGTCGACGAGTACCTGGACAAGGTCTGGCGTCCGAAGAACGACACCAACACCTTCCTCGGTCCGATCCGTCTGCGTGAGGCGCTGTACAAGTCGCGCAACCTGGTGTCGATCCGCCTGTTGCAGGCGATGGGCGTGGGCAAGACCATCGACTACATCACCCGCTTCGGCTTCAACAAGCAGGACCTGCCGCCAAACCTGTCCCTGGCGCTGGGCACCGCGACCCTGACGCCAATGGAAATCGCCACCGGCTGGAGCACCTTCGCCAACGGCGGCTACAAGATCACCCCGTACATCATCGACAAGATCGAAAGCCGCAATGGCGACACGCTGTTCGTCGCCAATCCGCCGACCGTACCGCAGGGCGGCGCGGCCACCGATGGCATCGCGGCCCCCGCTACCGAATCGTTTACAGTCAATGCAGCGCCGGTTCCGGGTGAAGCGCCGGGCAACGCCGCCGTGCCGCAAGCACCGGCAGTTGCCGAGCGCATCGTCGATGGCCGTACCACCTACATCCTCAACAGCATGTTGCAGGACGTGATCAAGCTCGGCACCGGTCGTCGCGCACTGGCTCTGGGCCGCAGCGACATCGCGGGCAAGACCGGTACCACCAACGAATCCAAGGATGCGTGGTTCTCCGGTTACAACGCCGATTACGTGACCACCGTGTGGACCGGTTTCGACCAGCCGGAAAGCCTCGGTCGCCGGGAGTTCGGCGGCACCGTGGCACTGCCGATCTGGATGAACTACATGGCCGCCGCGCTCAAGGACAAGCCACCGCATGTCCAGCCGGAGCCGGAAGGCATCCTCAGCCTGCGGGTGGACCCGGTCAGCGGTCGTGCGGCATCGCCGAGCACGCCGGGGGCCTACTTCGAGCTGTTCAAGGCTGAGGACACGCCACCGTCGGTCAACGAGATCGGCAATGGCACCGTGCCGGGCAGTCCGCTGCCAGCGGATGAGCAGGCGCCGATCGATCTGTTCTGATCCTGATCCTGAACCGCTAAAAAGCCCCGCCTTCGATTGAAGTACGGGGCTTTTTATTACCTGTTCATTTTTGTGTTGTCTGGGCCGGCCTCTTCGCGGGCAAGCCCGCTCCCACAGTAACCGGGTGTACGCTCCATTTGTGAACGCCACAAAACCCTGTGGGAGCGGGCTTGCCCGCGAAGAGGCCCTTAAGATCACCCCAAAATCAACAGGCATAAAAAAGCCCCGACTCTCACGAGCCGGGGCTTTCGGTTGAAGCGCTACAACGACTTAGCCGTTGAACACGTCATCCACGCTTTTCAGCGGGTAGTTCTTCGGATACGGCAGGGTCGCCACACCAGTCTCGATCGCGGCCTTGGCCACGGCGTCGGAGATAACGGTGATCAGGCGCTTGTCCATTGGCTTCGGAATGATGTACTCACGGCCGAATTCCAGGGAGATACCGCCGTAGGCGTCGCAGACTTCCTGAGGCACCGGCAGCTTGGCCAGTTCGCGCAGGGCGTTGGCGGCAGCGATCTTCATTTCTTCGTTGATGCGCTTGGCGCGAACGTCCAGGGCACCACGGAAGATGAACGGGAAGCCCAGCACGTTGTTGACCTGGTTCGGGTAGTCCGAACGGCCGGTGGCCATGATCACGTCGTTACGGGTGGCGTGAGCCAGTTCCGGGGAGATTTCCGGATCCGGGTTGGAGCAGGCGAAGACGATCGGGTTGGCCGCCATGCGCTTGAGTTGCTCGGCGCTCAGCAGGTTCGGGCCCGACAGGCCGACGAATACGTCAGCGCCTTCGATGGCGTCGTCCAGGGTGCGTTTCTCGGTAGGGTGAGCGAACACAGCCTTGTACTGGTTCAGGTCGTCACGGCCAGCGTGGATCACGCCAGTACGGTCAACCATGAAGATGTTCTCGACCTTGGCGCCCATGCTCACCAGCAGTTTCATGCAGGAGATGGCGGCTGCGCCAGCGCCCAGGCAGACGATCTTGGCGTCGGCCAGGGTTTTGCCAGCGATTTCCAGGGCGTTGATCATGCCCGCAGCGGTCACGATCGCGGTGCCGTGCTGGTCATCGTGGAATACCGGAATGTCGCACTGCTCGATCAGAGCACGTTCGATCTCAAAGCACTCAGGCGCCTTGATGTCTTCCAGGTTGATGCCACCGAAGGTGATGGAAATGCGTTTTACGGTGTCGATGAAGGCTTGCGGGCTTTCGGAGTCGACTTCGATGTCGAAGACGTCGATGCCGGCGAAGCGCTTGAACAGCACGCCTTTACCTTCCATGACCGGCTTGGAAGCCAGTGGGCCGAGGTTACCCAGACCCAGAATCGCGGTGCCATCGGAAATGACTGCAACCAGGTTGCCCTTGCCGGTGTACTTGTAGGCCAGTTCAGGATCGCGGGCGATCTCGCGCACTGGTTCAGCTACGCCGGGGCTGTAGGCCAGCGACAGGTCGCGGGCGGTAGCAGTGGCCTTGGTGAGCTCGACACTCAGCTTTCCTGGACGAGGATTGGCATGATATTCGAGAGCGGCAGTTTTCAGATCAGACATTTTGGCATTCCGCTTTTTACTGTTGGACAGACTGGTCAGCGAGGATACGCGCCTCGCAAAGTCCCCACAAGACTGCCCGGTCACCCCTGTCAAGCGCCCTGCCCTAAGACTTTGGGCCAAGAGCCACGGCGCACAAGGGCTAGACTGTTCACAATCGACAGAAAAAATGTCTACAACTTTTTATTCAGCGGGACGACTGAAGCATCGAAGGATCGGTCAGCGGCAACAGCCAGCGCGCCTGACCTGATTTCAGTCCGCCGCGCCGGGAACGGTCGACCACCCAGCCACGAGCCTCGATCTGCTTGCCCTTCAACGCCTGCAGAGAGGTGGCGTCGAAGCGATCCAGCAGATTGGGTGCAACGCGCAGTACAACCTTGTCCTGCAACTCGATCCAGATTCCGCCGCGATTGCGTTGAACCTTGCTCACACGACCGCTGACCACGGCAAAACCAGAGCGCTCGATCTGCTCCGCTTTCAGTACAGGAGAGCGCTTCCACAGGCCCAGCCCGGCCTTTCGCGCGCGGCGCTCGGCGGCTTGCTGGCAATCGACCAGATCGACATTCGGCGCCACCGCGACCTGGAAACCGAGACCATCGGCGAGCATCTGCGCTTCGAGATTCTCACCCTTGGCGCTGAAAACATGGGCCAGGGTGCGGCCGTAACGGTCCTTGGACTCGGCGCCGAGTCGTAGGCCGACCCGCCCTTCGCTCTCGGCGACCAAGGCTTCGAGGCGCTTGCGCGCGGCCACAGCAAACGGCTCGTCGCTGCGACCCTGCTTGCCGAGTTCGGGCGTATTGAGGCCGATCATCCGCACATTGCGCCCATCGCCCAGGCGCAGGGTGTCGCCGTCGACCACCCGCTGCACCGTGGCGCTGTCCAGCCCGGCCGGGGCCGGGCACAAGGCCTGGGCGGCGGAGAGCCAAATCGCGGACACAAAAAAGGCGCCCGCAAGGGACGCCTTTTTCATCAGACCGGAAAAGCCGCTGAGGTTTTCCAGAATGAAGGGCCTTAGGCCTTTTTCGCGCCGAAAGCACCGAAACGGTCGGCGAACTTCTGAACGCGACCACCGGTGTCCAGAGTCTTCTGCTTACCGGTGTAGAACGGGTGGCACTCGTTGCAAACGTCGATCGCCAGGGCTTTGCCGAAGGTCGAACGGGTTTCGAACTTGTTGCCGCAGCTGCAAGTTACTGCAACTTCTGGGTAATTCGGGTGGATATCGGCTTTCATGGTGTTTTCCTCAGCTGGCGTGCCGCCATCCAACACGATTGTTGAATACCGCACGTAATTAGGCCGCGGATTCTACCAGACAATCCCGATCACGCAAGCTGTCGCTGAGACCGACCGTCTGCTAGGCTCCCGGCCCAAACCTCATCCCCGCTGCTTGTTAGCTTCTTATCGAGATCCCGCGTGCCCGACGCCATTCTGCGCCTCGCCCTGCCTTCGCCCCTGCGCCGCCTGTTCGACTATCGGGCCCCGGCCGGCGTGCTGCGTTCGCAGTTGCAACCGGGCATGCGTCTGCGGGTGCCGTTCGGCCGACGGGAGATGATCGGGATTCTGGTGGAAGTCACCGACACCAGCGAAGTGCCGGTGGAAAAGCTCAAACCGGCGCTGGCGCTGCTCGACGCCACAGCACCACTGCCGCCGGCGCTGTTCAAGCTGTGTCTGTGGACGGCGCAGTATTATCAGCACAGCCTCGGCGACACCCTGAGCTGGGCGTTGCCGGTGCTGTTGCGCCAGGGCGAACTGGCCGAGGTTCGGCAGGAACGCTTCTGGTCCGCCGCTCCCGGCGCCAGCCTCGATGACCCGCGCATCGCCCGCGCCCCGCGCCAGCGTGAAGCCCTGGCGACGCTGGCCCAACATCCCCACGGCGTCGCCCATCAGTTGCTGAGCAAACTGATGCTGAGCAAGGACAGCCTCGACCTGCTGCTGGCCAAGGACCTGGTGCAGGTCGAAGTGCGCCGCCACGCCCCCGGCGCGCGCCATGAACACTGGCTGGCCCAGCCCGAGCTGCCGCTCAACAGCGAACAGCGCGCCGCCTACGAGGCGATTCGCGCCGGGTTCGACAGTTATCACGCGTTTCTGTTGGCCGGGGTCACCGGCAGCGGCAAGACCGAAGTCTATTTGCAACTGATCCGCGAAACCCTCGAGGCCGGCAAGCAGGCGCTGGTGCTGATCCCGGAGATCAACCTCGGCCCGCAGACCCTCGCCCGCTTCGAACAACGCTTCAATGCACGCATCGCCCTGCTGCACTCGGCAGTCAACGATCGTGATCGGCTGGATGCCTGGCTCGCTGCCCGCGATGGCGAGGCCGACATTATTATCGGCACCCGTTCGGCGCTGTTCACCCCGATGAAGAATCCGGGGCTGATCATCATCGACGAAGAACACGACGGCTCCTATAAACAGCAGGAAGGCCTGCGCTACCACGCGCGGGATCTGGCGCTGGTGCGCGCGCGGCAGGAAAACATCCCGATCGTGCTCGGCTCCGCGACCCCATCCCTGGAAAGCCTGCACAACGCCTACACCGGCCGTTACGGACTCCTACGCCTGAATGAACGTGCCGGCGGCGCCAAACAGCCACGTTTCCTGCGCTTGGATGTGAAAAGCCGTCCACTGGACAGCGGCATTTCCGGGCCGATGCAGCAAGCCATCGGCCAGACCCTCGCCGCCGGCCAGCAGGTATTGGTGTTCCTCAACCGTCGGGGTTTTGCCCCGACTCTGCTGTGCCACGATTGCGGCTGGATGTCCGAGTGCCAGCGCTGCGATGCGCGGATGACCGTGCACCAGCGCTACGGCGAATTGCGCTGCCACCACTGCGGTTACGTCGAGCGCGTACCGCGCCAGTGCCCGAAGTGCAACAAGGTCGATCTGCGCCCCGTGGGCGCCGGTACCGAGCGGGCCGAGGAACGGCTGGCGATTCTGTTCCCGGACTATCCGGTGCTGCGCGTCGACCGTGACAGCACGTCGCGCAAGGACGCGATGAACCAGCTGTTCGCCACGATCCAGAAAGGCCAGCCGTGCATTCTGGTCGGCACCCAGATGTTGGCCAAGGGGCACCACTTCCCTCGGGTGACGCTGGTATCCATCCTCGATGCCGACGGCGGGCTGTTTTCCGGCGACTTCCGCGCCAGCGAGCGCATGGCGCAGTTGATCGTGCAGGTCGCCGGCCGGGCCGGGCGGGCGGAAGAACCGGGCAAGGTGATCATCCAGACGCATCTGGCCGACCATCCTTTATTGGTGCAACTGACCGAGCAGGGTTACTTCGCCTTCGCCGAACAGGCCCTGAGCGAACGCCGCGCCGCCGGACTGCCGCCGTTTTCCCACCTCGCCCTGCTGCGCGCCGAAGCGCACAAGCCGGGGCAGGCCGAAGGCTTTCTTGATGAGGCGTGCAGCGAGGCCGAGCGCTTGCTGGCCGAACAGAATCTGACCGGCATTGAACTGCTGGGACCGGTGCCGGCGCCAATGGAACGCCGGGCCGGGCGCTTCCGCGCGCAACTGCTGTTGCAAGCCACGGCCCGGGCGCCGCTGCACCGATTGCTGGCGAGCTGGCTGCTGGTGCTGGAGCAGATGCCAAGCGGCCGCGCGGTGCGCTGGTCGCTGGATGTCGATCCCGTCGACTTGTATTGATCTGACGCTCGCCTTCGCGAGCAAGCTCGCTCCCACAGGGAAATGTATTCCAGGGTGGGAGCGAGCCTGCTCGCGAAAGCAGTCTATTTGTCACCACACATCCACATCCTGCCTGCTAAGGTTGGCAAGCCCGTCTTCGCAACGGATAATGCCCAGTTTTTCCACCCGCGCATCGATGCGCCGCCGCGCTTGCGGTCGAAAGAGAAGACCATGAAAGACACCATTCGCCAGCTGATCCAACAAGCCCTCACCCAACTCGTCAACGAAGGTGTGTTGCCTGAAGGCCTGACGCCGGCGATCCAGGTGGAAAACGCCCGGGACAAGACCCACGGCGACTTCGCCAGCAACATCGCGATGATGCTGGCGAAGCCTGCGGGCATGAAACCGCGCGATCTGGCGGAAAAAATCATCGCCGCCCTGCCGGCTGACGAGAACGTCACCAAGGCCGAAATCGCCGGCCCAGGCTTCATCAACTTCTTCCAGAACACTCAGGCGCTGGCCTCGCGCCTCGACGCCGCACTGGCCGACGCTCACGTTGGCGTGCGCAAGGCCGGCCCGGCGCAACGCACCGTGGTCGACCTGTCGGCACCGAACCTGGCCAAAGAGATGCACGTCGGCCATTTGCGCTCGACCATCATCGGCGACGGCGTGGCGCGGGTACTCGAATTCCTCGGCGACACCGTCATCCGTCAGAACCACGTCGGCGACTGGGGCACCCAGTTCGGCATGCTGATGGCGTACCTGCAGGAAAACCCGATCACCAGCGACGAGCTGTCGGACCTGGAAAACTTCTACCGCGCCGCCAAGCAACGCTTCGACGAATCTCCGGAATTCGCCGACCGCGCCCGTGGCCTGGTGGTCAAGTTGCAGGCCGGCGACGCTGAATGCCTGGCGCTGTGGACCAAGTTCAAGGACATCTCGCTGTCGCACTGCCAGAAGATCTACGAACTGCTCAACGTCAAACTGACCATGGCCGACGTGATGGGCGAAAGCGCCTACAACGACGACCTGATCAACGTGGTCAACGACCTGAAAGCCGCCGGCATGCTGGTCGAAAGCAACGGCGCCCAGTGCGTGTTCCTCGACGAATTCAAGAACGCCGAAGGCGAGCCGCTGCCGGTGATCATCGTCAAGGCTGACGGCGGTTACCTGTACGCCACCACCGACCTGGCGGCCGTGCGTTATCGCAGCGGCAAGCTGAAGGCCGACCGTGCGCTGTACTTCGTCGACCAGCGTCAGGCCCTGCACTTCCAGCAAGTGTTCGCCGTCGCGCGCAAGGCCGGCTTCGTGACCCATCCGATGGAAATGGAGCACATGGGCTTCGGCACCATGAACGGCGCCGACGGCCGTCCGTTCAAGACCCGTGATGGCGGCACCGTAAAGCTGATCGACCTGCTGACCGAAGCGCAGGAACGTGCCTACAGCCTGGTGAAGGAAAAGAACCCGACCCTGGCCGAAGACGAACTGCGCGCGATCGCCAAAGTGGTCGGCATCGGCGCGGTGAAGTACGCCGACCTGTCGAAGCACCGCACCAGCGACTACAGCTTCAACTTCGACCTGATGCTCAACTTCGAAGGCAACACCGCGCCATACCTGCTGTACGCCTACACCCGCGTGGCCGGCGTGTTCCGCAAACTGGGCAAGGATTTCAGCGAAGTCGACGGCCAGATCGTCCTCGAGGCCGCGCACGAGCAGGAACTGGCAGCCAAACTGGCACAGTTCGGTGAAGTGCTGAACAACGTTGCGGAAAAGGGCACGCCACACACCCTGTGCACTTACCTGTACGACGTTGCCGGCCTGTTCTCCAGCTTCTACGAGAACTGCCCGATCCTCGCCGCCGACACCCCGGCACAAATGCAAAGCCGTCTGCGCCTTGCCGCGCTGACCGGCCGTACCCTCAAGCAAGGCCTGGAACTGCTCGGCCTGGAAACCCTGGAGCGCATGTAAGTTGGCTGCCAAGAAAAAACCTGCACCCAAGCGTGGCGCCAGCCGTTACCAAGCTCCAGCGAAGCAGCCGATTCCGGGCTGGCTGTGGATGGCCATCGGCCTGACGGTCGGCGCGTTCATCGTGTTTCTGATGAAACTGGAGCCGGGCAAGGGCAGCGACACGGTCAAGCGCGAGAAGATCGAGCAACAGCAACAACAGAAAGCCACCAAGATCGCCGAGGCCAACAAGACCCCGCCGAGCCCGACGCAACCGGTGAAGCCGAAGTACGACTTCTACACCCTGCTGCCGGAATCGGAAGTGATCGTGCCGCCGGACGCCGTGCCGGAGAAAACCCTGCCGACGCCACAGGTGCCGGCGATCCCGACCACGCCGGTGACCCCGGCCGAAGCGGCGAAGATCGACACCGCACGCGCACAGGCTGCACTGGCCGGGATCACCCCGCCGCCAGCGCCGCCGGTGACCAAGGCTGCACCGGTGACCAAGTTCTTCCTGCAGGCCGGTTCGTTCCGCAAAGAGACGGATGCCGACAAGGTGCGCGCGCAGATCATTCTGCTCGGCCAGGCGGTCGCGGTTGAGTCAGGGACGGTCAAGGATGAAACCTGGTACCGCGTACTGGTCGGCCCGTTCAGCAACCGCGAACAACTGACCACCGCCCAGAAACAACTGGCGGGCGCCGGCTTCAGCAACCTGTTGTTACAACAACGCCAGAGCCGCTGATACCTCCCCACCGATCGTTCCCACGCTCTGCGTGGGAATGCAGCCCGGGACGCTCCGCGTCCCTTGCCGCAGGGACGCGGAGCGTCCATTGAGGCATTCCCACGCGGAGCGTGGGAACGATCATGTCGTTCTGCGTGGGAACGATCATGTACAAAGCACCGCTCGTCCCCTCTCCCGCCCCGCAGTTGAAATCCTCTCCACCACCCCCATATGAATGGGCATAAGGCATTTTCGCCCCGCAGTGTGGAGACTCTTCCCTTGACCACCATCGTTTCAGTCCGCCGCCACGGCAAAGTCGTCATGGGCGGCGACGGCCAGGTTTCTCTCGGCAACACCGTGATGAAAGGCAACGCGAAGAAAGTTCGTCGCCTGTACCACGGCGAAGTCATCGCCGGTTTCGCCGGTGCCACAGCCGACGCCTTTACCCTGTTCGAACGTTTCGAAGGCCAGCTTGAAAAGCACCAGGGCCACCTGGTTCGCGCCGCCGTCGAACTCGCCAAAGAATGGCGCACCGACCGTTCCCTGAGCCGCCTCGAAGCGATGCTCGCGGTCGCCAACAAGGACGCATCCCTGATCATCACCGGCAACGGTGACGTGGTCGAACCCGAAGACGGCCTGATCGCCATGGGTTCGGGTGGTGCCTATGCGCAAGCCGCCGCCAGCGCCCTGCTGAAGAAGACCGACCTGTCGGCCCGCGAAATCGTCGAGACCGCTCTCGGCATCGCCGGCGACATCTGTGTATTCACCAACCACACCCAGACCATTGAGGAGCAGGATCTCGCTGAATAAGCCTGACGCGGCCCCTGTGCCACGGCTTGTTTCTGCTTGAGGACCGTCAATTATTATGTCCATGACTCCCCGCGAAATCGTCCACGAACTCAACCGCCACATCATCGGCCAGGACGATGCCAAGCGCGCCGTCGCGATTGCCCTGCGCAACCGCTGGCGCCGCATGCAGCTGCCTGAAGAGCTGCGCGTTGAAGTGACCCCGAAGAACATCCTGATGATCGGCCCGACCGGTGTCGGTAAAACCGAGATCGCCCGTCGCCTGGCCAAACTGGCCAACGCGCCGTTCATCAAGGTCGAAGCGACCAAGTTCACCGAAGTCGGCTACGTCGGCCGTGACGTCGAATCGATCATCCGTGATCTGGCCGATGCCGCGATCAAGATGCTGCGCGAGCAGGAAATGACCCGCGTTCGTCACCGTGCCGAAGACGCCGCCGAGGACCGTATCCTCGACGCCCTGCTGCCACCGGCACGCATGGGCTTCAGCAACGAAGAAGCGCCGACCCAGGATTCCAACACTCGCCAACTGTTCCGCAAGCGCCTGCGCGAAGGTCAGCTGGACGACAAGGAAATCGAGATCGAAGTCGCCGAAATGGCCGGCATCGAGATCGCCACGCCTCCGGGCATGGAAGAAATGACCAACCAGTTGCAGAACCTGTTCGCCAACATGGGCAAGGGCAAGAAGAAGGCCCGCAAGCTCAAGGTCAAGGAAGCGCTGAAGCTGGTACGCGACGAAGAAGCCGGTCGCCTGGTCAATGAAGAAGAGTTGAAGGCCAAGGCTCTGGAAGCGGTCGAGCAGCACGGCATCGTGTTCATCGACGAAATCGACAAGGTCGCCAAGCGCGGCAATGTCGGCGGCGCCGATGTGTCCCGCGAGGGCGTGCAACGTGACCTGCTGCCGCTGATCGAAGGCTGCACCGTCAACACCAAGCTGGGCATGGTCAAGACCGACCACATCCTGTTCATCGCCTCCGGTGCGTTCCACCTGAGCAAGCCGAGCGATCTGGTACCGGAGCTGCAAGGCCGTCTGCCGATCCGCGTCGAACTCAAGGCCCTGAGCCCGCAGGACTTCGAACGCATCCTCAGCGAACCGCATGCCTCGCTCACCGAGCAATACTGCGCACTGCTGAAAACCGAAGGCCTGAACATCCAGTTCCAGCCGGAAGGCATCAAGCGTCTGGCGGAGATCGCCTGGCAGGTCAACGAGAAGACCGAGAACATCGGTGCCCGTCGCCTGCACACACTGCTCGAGCGTCTGCTGGAAGAGGTGTCGTTCAGTGCCGGCGATCTGGCCAGCGCCCACGACGACAAGGCGATCCAGATCGACGCCGAATACGTCAACAGCCACCTGGGCGAATTGGCGCAGAACGAAGACCTGTCCCGTTATATCCTGTAAGCCATACTTACAGTGGTCGTGAAACTGTGGGAGCCATCGGCTCCCACAATTTTTTTCACCTGACGGAACGCCGGCAATGACCCAACTCCCCACCGACATCAAACTGCACAAAGCCTCGAAAACCCTGTCGCTCAAATACGCGTCCGGCGAGGAATACACCCTGCCCGCCGAATTCCTGCGCGTGCATTCCCCCTCCGCCGAGGTCCAGGGCCACGGCAAACCGATCCTGCAATTCGGCAAGCTGAACGTCGGCCTGACCAAGGTAGAACCGGCCGGTCAGTACGCACTGAAACTGACCTTCGATGACGGTCACGACAGCGGCCTGTTCACCTGGGATTATCTGTACGAGCTGGGGCGACGTTATGACGCACTCTGGGCGGATTATCTGGCCGAGCTCAAAGCCGCCGGCAAAACCCGTGACCCGGACCAGTCCGTCGTCAAGCTGATGCTCTAGTCCGCGCCTCGGACTGTTTAGAGGGCATTTTCTAGATTCATCTGTTTGAATGCTCCGCTAAAGCGGCCCGGGATCGGCTGCTTGCGAAAAAAATCAATCTCGGGTAACCAATGGAACTGGCAAGTTCCCTGCAGTGCTCTACGACTGTAAAGCAGCTATGCAGAATCAACGGTCACCCGAGCAGTAGTACCTGGCATTGGCTGTGGAACTGCACAGCAGAAAACCGGGTACTCGTCTCAGGACAATGGAGCGTCGTAGATGAGTAACAAGAATAACGATGATTTGAAGTACCAGGCCTCGGAGAACACCCTGGGGCTGAATCCTGTCGTTGGGCTTCGCGGAAAGGATCTGCTGGCCTCTGCTCGAATGGTGCTGACCCAGGCCATCAAACAACCGATCCATAGTGTCAAACACTTCACCCAGTTCGGCCTTGAGCTGAAGAACGTGCTGTTCGGCAAATCCGACCTGCAACCGGCGGGCGATGACCGTCGCTTCGTCGATCCGGCGTGGAGTCAGAACCCGCTGTACAAACGTTATCTGCAAACCTACCTGGCATGGCGCAAGGAACTCCATGCCTGGATCGACGACAGCAGCCTCTCGCCCAAGGACATCGCGCGCGGCCACTTCGTGATCAACCTGATGACCGAAGCCATGGCGCCGACCAACACGGCGGCCAACCCGGCGGCGGTCAAACGCTTCTTCGAGACCGGCGGCAAAAGCCTGCTCGACGGCCTCTCGCATCTGGCCAAGGATCTGGTGCATAACGGCGGCATGCCGAGCCAGGTCAACATGGGCGCGTTCGAGGTCGGCAAGAGCCTGGGCGTGACCGAAGGCGCAGTGGTGTTTCGCAACGACGTGCTGGAGCTGATCCAGTACAAGCCGATCACCGAGCAAGTGCACGAGCGCCCGCTGCTGGTGGTGCCGCCGCAAATCAACAAGTTCTATGTATTCGACCTGAGCCCGGACAAGAGCCTGGCGCGCTTCTGCCTGCGCAACAATGTGCAGACCTTCATCGTCAGCTGGCGCAACCCGACCAAGGAACAGCGCGAGTGGGGCCTCTCGACCTACATCGAAGCCCTGAAGGAAGCGGTCGACGTGGTCACCGCGATCACCGGCAGCAAGGACGTCAACATGCTTGGCGCCTGCTCCGGCGGCATCACCTGCACCGCCCTGCTCGGTCACTACGCGGCAATCGGCGAGAACAAGGTGAACGCCCTGACCCTGCTGGTCAGCGTGCTCGATACAACGCTGGACAGCGACGTCGCGCTCTTCGTCGACGAGCAGACCCTGGAGACCGCCAAGCGCCATTCGTATCAGGCCGGCGTGCTCGAAGGCAAAGACATGGCCAAGGTCTTCGCCTGGATGCGCCCCAACGATCTGATCTGGAACTACTGGGTCAACAACTACCTGCTCGGCAACGAGCCGCCGGTGTTCGACATCCTGTTCTGGAACAACGATACGACTCGACTGCCGGCCGCGTTCCACGGCGACCTGATCGAGATGTTCAAAAACAACCCACTGATCCGCCCCAATGCACTGGAAGTGTGCGGCACGCCGATCGACCTCAAGCAGGTGACCGCCGACATCTTCTCGCTGGCCGGCACCAACGACCACATCACCCCGTGGAAGTCCTGCTACAAGTCGGCGCAGCTGTTTGGCGGCAAGGTGGAATTCGTGCTGTCCAGCAGCGGGCATATCCAGAGCATTCTGAACCCGCCGGGCAACCCGAAATCGCGCTACATGACCAGCGACGAAATGACCGCCAATGCCGATGACTGGCAGGAAAACTCGACCAAGCACGCCGACTCCTGGTGGCTGTACTGGCAGGCGTGGCAGGCTGCGCGGTCGGGCGAACTGAAAAAGGCGCCGACCAAGCTGGGCAACAAGGCGTATCCGGCAGGCGAAGCTTCACCGGGCACTTACGTACACGAGCGGTAACCGACACACCTCACTCCCTTTCGGGAGTGAGGTGAACACTGAGATTGCGACCCACAGGGCCTTGAAGCATGCCGCACCCGTTCATCTTTCGAACTGTCGAGCTGGATGGCCAGACCATCCGCACGGCGGTCCGCCCCGGCAAGCCTCACTTGACGCCCTTGCTGATATTCAACGGCATCGGCGCCAACCTGGAGCTGGTGTTTCCTTTTGTCGCGGCGCTGGATCCGGACCTGGAGGTGATCGCCTTCGACGTGCCCGGTGTCGGTGGCTCCTCGACGCCGAGCCGACCGTATCGCTTTCCCGGGCTGGCGAAGCTCACCGCGCGGATGCTCGATTACCTCGACTACGGACAGGTCAACGTGATCGGCGTGTCCTGGGGTGGCGCGCTGGCGCAACAGTTCGCCTACGACTATCCCGAGCGCTGCAAGAAGCTGGTGCTGGCGGCGACCGCTGCCGGTGCGGTGATGGTGCCTGGCAAGCCGAAAGTGCTGTGGATGATGGCCAGCCCACGGCGCTACATCCAGCCGTCCCATGTGATCCGCATCGCACCGATGATTTACGGTGGCTCGTTCCGCCGCGACCCGACACTCGCCGCCAGCCATGCGGCCAAGGTGCGTTCGGCGGGCAAGCTCGGCTACTACTGGCAACTGTTCGCGGGCCTGGGCTGGACCAGCATTCACTGGCTGCACAAGATCCACCAGCCGACCCTGGTGCTGGCTGGTGATGACGACCCGCTGATCCCGCTGATCAACATGCGCATGCTCGCTTGGCGAATCCCCAACGCGCAGTTGCACATCATCGACGACGGGCATCTGTTCCTGATTACCCGGGCCGAGGCGGTGGCGCCGATCATCATGAAATTCCTCCAGGAGGAACGTCAGCGTGCGGTGATGCATCCGCACCCGACACCGCTGGGCGGATAACCGTCCCGGCACGGATTTCTGGACAGCGTTTTGCAACGCGTCTGGACAGGTGCGTGGCAGGAGGCCACGCAGGCAGCAACCCGCAACAGCGTCTATGGTGTTCTGGTTCGGTGTGTTTGTTTTTGGCCTGAAGACGAAGGAGTGTTGAGTCATGCGTGACAAACCAGCGACGGGCGTCGTGCCCAGCCCCGCCGTGTTCATCAATGCACAGAGTGCCATGACCGGTCTGCGCGGCCGCGACCTGATCTCGACCTTGCGCAGCGTGGCAGCCCACGGGCTGCGCAATCCGATCCACAGTGCAAAACACGCCTTGAAGCTGGGAGGCGCGCTCGGACGCGTGCTGCTCGGCGAAACCCTCCACCCGACCAATCCGCAGGACAGCCGCTTCGCCGATCCGGCGTGGAGCCTGAACCCGTTCTATCGGCGCAGCCTTCAGGCTTATCTGGCCTGGCAGAAACAGGTCAAGAGCTGGATCGACGAGAGCAGCATGAGCGACGACGACCGCGCCCGCGCGCACTTCGCCTTCACCCTGCTCAACGACGCCGTGGCGCCTTCCAACACGCTGCTCAATCCGCTGGCGGTCAAGGAGCTGTTCAACTCTGGCGGCCACAGTCTGGTGCGCGGTCTCAGCCATCTGATCGACGACCTGCTGCACAACGACGGCCTGCCACGCCAGGTGACCAAACAGGCTTTCGAAGTCGGCAAGACCGTCGCCACCACCACCGGCTCGGTGGTGTTTCGCAACGAAATGCTCGAGCTGATCCAGTACCGGCCGATGAGCGAGAAGCAGTATTCGAAACCGCTGCTGGTCGTGCCGCCGCAAATCAACAAGTACTACATTTTCGACCTCAGCCCGAGCAACAGCTTCGTCCAGTTTGCGCTGAAGAACGGCTTGCAGACCTTCATGATCAGCTGGCGCAACCCGGATGTGCGCCATCGCGAATGGGGCCTGTCGACCTACGTCGAAGCCGTGGAAGAAGCGATGAACATCTGCCGGGCGATCACCGGTGCCCGCGAGGTCAACCTGATGGGTGCCTGCGCCGGCGGGCTGACCATTGCGGCGCTGCAAGGGCATCTGCAGGCCAAGCGGCAGTTGCGGCGGGTGTCCAGCGCCACCTATCTGGTGAGCCTGCTCGACAGTGAAATGAACACCCCGGCCACCCTGTTCGCCGATGAGCAAACGCTCGAAGCGGCCAAGCGGCGCTCCTATCAGAAAGGCGTGCTGGACGGTCGCGACATGGCCAAAGTGTTCGCCTGGATGCGCCCCAACGATCTGATCTGGAGTTATTTCGTCAATAACTACCTGTTGGGCAAGGAGCCGCCGGCGTTCGACATCCTCTACTGGAACAACGACAGCACCCGCCTGCCCGCCGCGTTTCATGGCGACATTCTGGACTTCTTCAAGCACAACCCGCTGACCCATCCGGGTGGCCTGGAAGTGTGCGGCACGCCGATCGATCTGCAGAAGGTCACGGTCGACAGCTTCAGCGTGGCCGGCATGAACGACCACATCACGCCGTGGGACGCGGTGTATCGCTCGACGCTGTTGCTGGGCGGTGAGCGGCGCTTCGTGCTGTCCAACAGCGGCCACGTGCAGAGCATCCTCAACCCGCCGGGCAACCCGAAAGCCAATTACGTCGAGAACGGAAAGCTCAGCGGTGATCCGCGCGCCTGGTACTACGACGCCAAGAAAGTCGACGGCAGCTGGTGGCCGCAATGGCTGGAGTGGGTGCAGCAGCGCTCCGGCACCCTGCACGAAACCCAGATGACCCTCGGCAACGCCAATTATCCACCGATGGAAGCGGCACCCGGCACCTATGTGCGTGTGCGCTGACTGACTCAAGCCCTTTTAAGAAGACTGGATGAAAACAAGCGAACGGATCCTCGAATGTGCCCTGCAGTTGTTCAATGAAAAGGGCGAGCCGAACGTCTCCACCATGGAGGTTGCCAATGAAATGGGGATCAGCCCCGGCAACCTCTACTACCACTTCCACGGCAAGGAACCGCTGATTCTCGGCCTGTTCGAGCGCTTCCAGAACGACCTCGCCCCGCTGCTCGACCCGCCCGCCGATGTCGAACTGGCGCCGGAGGATTACTGGCTGTTCCTGCACCTGATCGTCGAACGTCTGGCGCAGTACCGCTTCCTGTTCCAGGACCTGTCGAACCTGGCCGGACGCCTGCCGAAACTGGCCAAGGGCATTCGCCAGTTCCTCAACGTGCTCAAGCGCACGCTGGCATCATTGCTGGCGCGGCTGAAGGCGTCGGGGCAGTTGGTCAGCGACACCCAGGCGCTGGGGCAACTGGTGGAGCAGATCACCATGACGTTGCTGTTCTCGCTGGACTATCAGCGGATTCTTGATCGCGAAGGGGAAGTGCGGCTGGTGGTGTACCAGATCATGATGCTGGTGGCGCCGCATCTGTTGCCGCCGGTGAAGGTGGCGACGGAGAGGATGGCTTTGCAGTATCTCGAAGATCACGAGTAATCCGACGGCTTTTACCCAAACAAAAACGCCCGACCTTCACAGGCCGGGCGTTTTCTTGAGCCCTGAAAATCAGGACTGACTGGTTGGCGTCGACGGAGTCGATGCAGCAGTCGGAGCAGGCGCCGGGGTTGGAGCCGAGGCGGAGTTCGACGTGCTTGCCAGTGCTTGCGGTGTGGTCACCGGTTTTGGCGCAGCTGGTTTCGGCGCAGCGGCTTTCGGCGCGGCCGGTTTTTTCACTGCCGGTTTCTTCGCCGCAGCCGGTTTGGCGGCAGGCTTGGCAGCGGGTTTGGCGGCAGCGGTTTTCGCTGCTGGCTTGGCCGCAGGTTTGGCAGCTGGTTTTGCTGCCGGCTTGGCGGCGGCCTTGGCGGCAACCGGTTTGGCCGCGGCTTTCGCTGCAGGCTTGGCAGCAGCGGTTTTGGCTGCAGGTTTTGCGGCCGGTTTGGCGGCGGCTTTAGCCAGTGGCTTGGCAGCGGTTTTGGCCGCAGGCTTGGCTGCTGCGGTTTTGGCCGCGACAGGCTGAGCTTTCAGGCCGGTGAGTTTTTCGATCTGCTTGGTCAGGGTATCGACCTTCTTGTGCAGATCCTTCACCTCGTTGCGGCTCGGTACGCCCAGGCGCGAAATCGCACTGTTCAGGCGCTTGTCGAAAGCCCCTTCCAGCTGATCCCAGGTGCCCAGCGCGCGATCTTTCACGCCGCTGATACGCGATTTTGCCGAGCTTGCAGAATCCTTGGCAGCATCGACTTTCTTGCCGACTGCAGCCTTGGTGAGCTTCTCGGCTTTCTCGCCGTCTTTGACCAATGTATCGAAGAGCTTGCTGCCGTCAGTGTCGATCTTCGAGTACACGCCTAAACCAGCCAGCCAGATCTTGCGGGAATAGTCTTCGACTTTTCCGATCCACGAGCTGCCTTCTTTATCGGTGTTCTTTTTACCAGCCATCCCGTTCTCCTTAAGATTTACGCGCGACGCGTTCGAGCAATGCCGTCAGCTCATCGAGCTTAGCAGAGAGTGCCTCAACGTCATGTTTAGACGGAATGCCGATACGATTCAAGGCACTGGCGACACGCGTGTCGAACGCCTTCTCGACCTTGTCGAGCTGAACTTCGACCCGGCCTTTGAAAGAGCTGACTTCGCTCTTGGCTTCATCGATCTCGGCGTTGGCCGCTTCGAGTTTTTCGGTGACGGCTTTTTTGCCTTTCTTTTCAACAGTTTGACCAGCCTTGATCAACTCCTGAAAGTACTCGCTGCCCTCCTGACCGACCTTGGTGTAGGCACCCAGGCCTGCCAGCCAGATCTTGCGGGCATAGGATTTGACGTCGCTCAGAGCGGAAGTCGAAGCGTCGATTTTTTTCTTCAAAATGACTTTGGCCATGGTGCACCTCACGCGCAGAAGGTTTGAGGAACTGCCCTGACGAGTGTCGGGCTCACGCACAAAGTAGGGAGAAAAATTAGAAACGGCACCCTAACAACTGACATAAACAGGTGGGCACACCACAAAACAAATGTGGGAGCGGGCTTGCTCGCGAATGCGGTGTGTCAGTCACGGAAATGTCGGCTGATACAACGTATTCGTCGGATCGCCGCCCGGAGCAAGCTCGCTCCCACAGGGGGATTTCATTTCAGGCAGAAATCAGACCAGCGCTTTATCCAGCGCCTTTTCGATCTCGGCTTTGATCATGCCGCTCATGGCCGACATCATCAGGCCCAGTTCCACGTCGACCCGGATCGAATCCTCGGCCACATGCACCGCGCCCTTCACGCCCGACCGTTTGAGGTTCAGGACATCGCCCGACCACTGCGGCTCCAGGCCATATTGATCGGAGAGTTTCTGCGCCAGTTTGTCGGCTTTCTCGCGGGCTGCTTCCTTGCCCAGGCTGTGGGCACGCTCAACACTGATATGGGCCATTGAATGACTCCTGCTTTTTGAATGGGGCTATGAATGCCTGCAACGAATCTTGACCGCCACTGCGGCAAATCGTCCCGAAGGTTGCCCATCTTACCTTTAGCCATTCCAAGACAAAGCATGGCTTGGGGATTAGAATGTCGCGCATTCTCTTTTGGTGACAGCGATATGACTGATCAGCGCAAAGGCAGCGATGCCGAACCCACCACTCACTTCGGCTTCAAAAACGTTCCGGAAAGCCAGAAAGCGGAAAAAGTCGCTGAGGTGTTCCACTCCGTGGCCGCCAAGTACGACCTGATGAACGACCTTCTGTCGGGCGGCATGCACCGTCTGTGGAAGCGTTTCGCGATCGAACTGTCGGGCGTGCGCGCCGGTAACCGCGTGCTGGACATCGCCGGCGGTACGGGCGACCTGACCAAGAAATTCTCGCACCTGGTCGGCCCGACCGGTCAGGTGGTTCTCGCGGACATCAACGAATCCATGCTCAAGGTCGGTCGTGACCGCCTGCTGGATGTCGGTGTTTCGGGCAACGTCGAGTTCGTTCAGGCCGACGCTGAAAAGCTGCCGTTCCCGGACAACCATTTCGACTGCGTGACCATCGCCTTCGGCCTGCGCAACGTGACGCACAAGGAAGACGCCCTGCGTTCGATGCTGCGCGTACTCAAGCCGGGCGGTCGCCTGCTGGTGCTGGAATTCTCCAAGCCGACCAACGCGCTGATGTCCAAGGCCTACGACGCCTACTCGTTCGCCTTCATGCCGCTGATGGGCAAGCTGATCACCAATGACTCGGAAAGCTATCGCTACCTGGCCGAATCGATCCGCATGCACCCGAATCAGGAAACCCTGAAGTCGATGATGGTCGACGCCGGTTTCGACCGCGTGACCTATCACAACATGACCGCAGGCATCGTCGCCCTGCACCGCGGCATCAAACCCTGATGCTGCTGACCGGGCTGCTCGCCAGCGTCGAACTCGGCCTGAACCGCGTGCTGCGTCTCGACAGCACGGCGCTGCCGCGACTGGCGCATCTGACCGGCAAAGTGATTGCCGTGGATTGCCGCAGCCCGGCGCTGCAACTGTTCATCCTGCCGAGCGACGAAGGCCTGATGCTGGCATCCCACTGGGAAACCGGCGTCGACTGCACCCTGCGCGCCCCGGCCTCGAGCCTGGTGAAACTGGCCCTGAGCAAGGACAAGACGGCGGTGCTGCACGCGCCGGAAGTCGAACTCGACGGTGACAGCGGCGTGCTGCTGGAGCTGGCGGGCGTGCTGCAGGATCTGGAGCTGGACTGGGAGTACGAACTCTCGCGCTGGCTGGGCCCGGTCGCCACGCAACTGGTCGGCGGTCACCTGCGCAGCCGCGCCCGCTGGTATCAACAAGGATTTGCCAGCCTCAACCAGAACCTCGCCGAATACCTGGCCGAAGAATCGCGTACCCTCGTCGGTCAGCGCGAAGCCGAAGCCCGCTTCAGCGAACTGGACCGGATCAAACTCGATCTGGAACGTCTCGAGGCGCGCTTCGAGCGCCTTTCCCGATCCCTCGACCCAAGCGATAACGCATGAAGCTGCTCGCCGTCCGCCGTCTGTTGCGCATCCAGCGCGTCGTGATCCGCTACCGCCTCGATGACCTGCTGTTCGACCTGCCTTTGCCGTGGTTCCTGCTGGCGCTGCGCTACGTCTTGCCGTGGCGCTGGCTCCCGCGCAAGCCGCTGGACCTGAGCCGTGGCGCACGCCTGCGCCTGGCCTTGCAGGACCTGGGGCCGATCTTCATCAAGTTCGGGCAGATCCTTTCGACCCGCCGCGACCTGCTGCCGGAAGACATCGCCGATGAGCTGATGCGGTTGCAGGACCGCGTGCCGCCGTTCGATTCGCAGCTGTCGGTCAAGCTGATCGAAGAGCAACTGGGCAAGAAGATCAGCGAAGTGTTCAGCCGCTTCGACGTCGAACCGCTGGCCTCGGCCTCGGTGGCGCAAGTACACGCCGCGCAACTGAAGACCGGTGAAGAAGTGGTGGTCAAGGTGATCCGCCCGGGCCTGAAGCCGATCATCGCCCAGGATCTGGCGTGGCTGTTCATCCTCGCCCGCGCCGCCGAAAAGGTCTCCGCCGACGCCCGTCTGCTGCACCCGGTGGACGTGGTCAGCGACTACGAAAAAACCATCTACGACGAACTCGATCTGTTGCGCGAGGCGGCCAACGCCAGCCAGTTGAAGCGCAACTTCGAAGGCTCGCCGCTGCTTTACGTGCCGCAAGTCTATTGGGACTGGTGCCGGCCGAAAGTGCTGGTGATGGAGCGCATCTACGGGATTCAGGTGACGGATCTGGCGACCCTCGCCGACCAGCGCACCGACATGAAGATGCTCGCCGAACGCGGCGTGGAGATCTTCTTCACCCAGGTGTTCCGCGACAGTTTCTTCCACGCCGACATGCACCCGGGCAACATTTTCGTCAGCACCGTCAACCCGTGGAGCCCGCAGTACATCGCGATCGACTGCGGCATCGTCGGCAGTCTGACCCCGGAAGACCAGGACTACCTGGCGCGCAACCTGTTCGCCTTCTTCAAGCGCGACTACCGCCGCGTGGCGCAATTGCACATCGATTCGGGCTGGGTACCGGCGGAAACCAAGCTCAACGAATTCGAAGCGGCGATCCGTACCGTGTGCGAGCCGATCTTCGAAAAACCATTAAAAGATATTTCATTTGGCCAGGTGCTGATGCGCCTGTTCCAGACCGCGCGCCGCTTCAACATGGAAGTGCAGCCACAACTCGTATTGCTGCAAAAGACCCTGCTGAACATCGAAGGCCTGGGCCGCCAGCTGTACCCGGACCTCGATCTGTGGAACACCGCACAGCCGTTCCTCGAACGCTGGATGCGCGAGCGCGTCAGCCCGAAAGCCTTGATCGGCAACGTCCAGAGCCAGTTCGAACAACTGCCGCACCTGGCCAACATGGCCCGCGACCTGCTCGAACGCATGTCCCAGCCCCACGCCAACGACCCGCCGCCACCATGGAAAAAACGCAAGGACGACTGGTTCCTGCGCCTGCTCGGCAGCGCCCATCTGGCGGGCGGTACGATCCTCGCCGCCGGGGGCCCGATGCACGAACTGGGGCATTGGCCCGCCGGAATCATGGTGGCAGTCGGCTTGTATCTGGTCGTTCGCCGATAGCCAGTTCCGTGATCGGCTGGCACACTGTTTCAACGCCTGAACCCGACTATTGAAGTGTGGGTTCGCTGTCGGAGTCGAAGATGAAAAACTGGCTGGACGAGATCAAGTGGGACGCCGATGGCCTGGTGCCGGCGATTGCCCAGGATCACAAGACCGGACGCGTATTGATGATGGCCTGGATGAACCGCGAAGCCCTGGAGCTGACCGCGGCGGAAAACCGTGCCATCTATTGGTCACGTTCCCGTGGCAAGCTGTGGCGCAAGGGCGAAGAATCCGGCCACGTACAGACGCTGCATGAAATGCGTCTGGACTGCGACGCCGACGTCATCATCCTGATGGTCGAACAGATCGGCGACATCGCTTGCCATACCGGCCGTCAAAGCTGCTTCTACCGCGTCTTCGAAAACGGCGACTGGAAAACGGTCGACCCGGTCCTGAAAGACCCGCACGCTATTTACTCCGCAGGACACAAACATGAGTGACACCCTGACCCGCCTTGCTCAGGTGCTGGAAGAGCGCAAGGGCGCAGCCGCCGACAGCTCGTATGTCGCCAGCCTGTATCACAAGGGTCTGAACAAGATTCTGGAGAAAGTCGGCGAAGAATCGGTCGAAACGATCATCGCCGCCAAGGACGCCGCCGTCAGCGGCGACTGCAGCGACGTGATCTACGAGACCGCCGACCTGTGGTTCCACAGCATGGTCATGCTCGCCCAGCTGGGGCAGCATCCGCAGGCAGTGCTGGATGAACTGGATCGCCGTTTCGGCCTGTCCGGACACGTCGAGAAAGCCTCGCGCCCGTCCGCCTGAACAACTATTAGAGAGGAACAGCAACATGGGCATTTTTGACTGGAAACACTGGATCGTCATCCTGGTGGTCGTGGTACTGGTGTTCGGTACCAAGAAACTGAAAAACCTCGGCACCGACGTCGGCGAATCGATCAAGGGCTTCCGTAAAGCCATGAACGACGACGAAAAACCGGCCGATCCGACCGTCACGCCTGCGCAGCCGGTTCCACCGGTTCAGCCGCAAGCCACCGCTCAGGCCAACCCGCCGCACACCATCGACGTGCAGGCGCAGAAAGTCGAAGAGCCGATCCGCAAAGACGTGTGAGCACTGACTAATGTTTGGTATCAGCTTCTCTGAACTGCTGCTCGTCGGCCTCGTTGCCCTGCTGGTGCTGGGTCCCGAGCGTCTGCCGGGCGCTGCGCGCACCGCCGGCCTGTGGGTCGGACGGCTGAAGCGCAGCTTCAACGCGATCAAACAGGAAGTTGAGCGTGAAATCGGTGCCGACGAAATCCGTCGGCAACTGCACAACGAGCACATCCTGTCGCTGGAGCAGGAGGCGCGGAAGATTTTCACGCCGGTTCAGCAGGAGCCGACGCCGGTCGAGCACGTGGGTGAGCAGACGATTCACAGCCCTGCAGCTCCAACGCCTGTGGCACCTGCTGTAGCGCCAACCGAACCAGCGCCTGTCGTCGCGCCAGCCCCGGTTGAACACGTAGCTCCAACCGCCGCGCCGACCACACCAGCGCCTCACGACACCACTCTGCCGCCGCGAGCCCCATGAGCGATCTCCCCGAAAACGACCAGCACATGCCGCTGGTTTCGCACCTCACCGAGTTGCGCACCCGCCTGCTGCGTTGCGTGGCGGCGATCTTCATCATCTTCGCCGGGCTGTTTGCCTTCACCCAGCAGATCTACACCTTCGTCTCGACGCCGCTGCGTGAATACCTGCCGGCCGGCGCGACGATGATCGCCACCGACGTGTCGTCGCCGTTCCTGACGCCGCTGAAACTGACGATGATGGTCTCGCTGTTCCTGGCGATTCCGGTGATCCTGCATCAGATCTGGGGCTTCATCGCACCGGGCCTGTACAAGCACGAGAAGCGTGTCGCGGTACCGTTGCTGATCTCCAGCATCCTGCTGTTCTACACCGGCATGGCGTTCGCCTACTTCTTCGTGTTCCCGCTGATCTTCAAATTCTTCGCCTCCGCCACCCCGGCCGGCGTGGAAATGATGACCGACATCACCAGTTACCTCGATTTCGTCATGACGCTGTTTTTCGCCTTCGGCGTGGCGTTCGAAATCCCGGTGGCCGTGGTGCTGCTGGTGTGGATCGGTGTGGTCGACGTCAAATACCTGAAGAAGATCCGTCCGTACGTGATCATCGGCTGCTTCGTGGTCGGCATGATCCTGACCCCGCCGGACATCTTCTCCCAGACCCTGCTGGCCGTGCCGATGTGGATGCTGTTCGAAGTCGGCATCCTGTTCGGCAGTCTGGTCAGCAAGCGCGAGCGCCCGGAAGAAACCGCCGACGACCACAACGACCAGCCGCCAGCGACTCAGCCATGAACCTGCTGCTGCTCGAAGAGGCCGACTTCATCGCGGCCGACCGCGTCGTGCTGCGTGATCGGCGCCTGACTCACATGCAGGAAGTCCACCGCTCGGAAGTCGGCGACAGCCTGCGGGTCGGGCGCATCAACGGGTTGATGGGCTCGGCCGAGCTGCTGCGCCTGGAAGCAGGCGAAGCCGAACTGCGGGTCACCCTCGATCAACCGCCGCCGGCCAAACTGCCGCTGACCCTGGTACTCGCCCTGCCCCGCCCGAAGATGCTGCGCCGGGTGTTCCAGACCGTGGCGACCATGGGCGTGTCGAAGGTGATTCTGGTCAACAGCTACCGGGTCGAGAAAAGCTTCTGGCAGACGCCGTTCCTCGAACCGGAAGCGATCCGCGAACAACTGATCCTCGGCCTCGAACAGGCCCGGGATACGGTGCTGCCGGAAATCATCATCGAGAAGCGCTTCAAGCCGTTCGTCGAAGACCGCCTGCCGGCCATCACCGACGGCACCCTCGGCCTGGTCGGCCATCCGGGCAACTTCCCGCCCTGCCCGCGTGCCCTGAGCGAACCGGTGACCCTGGCCATCGGCCCCGAGGGTGGCTGGATTCCCTACGAAATCGATCTGCTGGCCAAGGCCGGGCTGCAACCGGTGCAGCTTGGCGAGCGAATCCTGCGGGTCGAAACCGCCGTCACCGCGCTGCTCGCCCGGCTGTTCTGAAGTCTTCGCCAGACAAAAGGCGTTACAGATTGCCATCATGCGGCCGATACCCTCCCCATAAGTCCAATTAGTGGTCCGAGGGAGTCGTCGCATGTACCGTTGGTTAGCCGAGAGTCTTGGAAACGTCAGCGTCAAACGTAAGCTTGGAATCGGTTTCGGCCTGGTGCTGCTGCTGACCCTGTTGATCACCTTCACCGGCTGGACCGGCATGAGCGGCATCATCAGCCGGGGCGACAAACTCGGCTTCATCTCCAGCCTCAACGAGCTGACCAAGGACCTGCGCCTGGCGCGCCTGGACTATGAAGCCCGCCGTGGCGAACAGGGCCCCGGTGCGGTCAACGACCTGCTCGGCAAACTCGACGCCGGCCTGCAAAGCGCTCGCGGCATGATCGAGCAACCGTCCGACGTGGCCATGATCGATCAGCAACTGGCGGCGGTTGCCGAGTACAAACGCGCCTTTGGCGACATGACCCAGGCCACCGTGCAGCGTGAAGACGCCCGCAGCAAACTCGGCGCCAGCGCCGATAACGCCGTGGCCAAGGTCAGCGAAGTCGAGAAATCACTGCTGCAAGGCGACAGCGTCGCGCAATTCAACAGCGTGATCGAGCTGAGCAAACTGCTGCAGCAGGCGCGCTATCAGGTGCGCGGCTACACCTACAGCGGCAAGGCCGAAGCCGAACAACCGGCGCTGGATGCCATCGCCGCCGCCCTGAACAATCTGGAAAGCCTGCCGAGCAAACTGCCCGAGCAACACATCGCCAACCTGCAGCAGGCCACCGAATCGCTGAAGGCTTACCGCGCTGCCGTCAGCCAGTTCCGCGACTCCCAGGTGAACAATGCCAAGGCGCTGGCCCGCATGTCGGCCCAGGGTGACATCCTGCTCGATGTCAGCAAGAAACTCACGGTGTCCCAGACCATCGTCCGCGACACCGATGCTGCCAGCGCCAAGAACCAGCTGCTGATCGCCACTCTGCTGGCCGTGGCTTTCGGCCTGCTCGCCGCTTGGGCGATCACCCGCCAGATCATCATTCCGCTGGAGCAAACCCTGAAAGTTGCCGAGCGCGTGGCCGCCGGTGATCTGACCCACAACCTGGTGTCCCTGCGCCGCGACGAACTCGGCCAACTGCAACGCTCGATGCAGAGCATGACTCAAGGCCTGCGCGAATTGATCGGCGGGATCAGCGACGGCGTGACCCAGATCGCCAGCGCCGCCGAAGAACTGTCGGCCGTGACCGAGCAGACCAGCGCCGGCGTGAACAATCAGAAAATCGAGACCGACCAGGTCGCGACCGCCATGAACGAAATGGCCGCCACCGTGCAGGAAGTCGCGCGCAACGCCGAGGAAGCTTCGGAAGCAGCGGTCGCCGCCGACCAGCAGGCCCGTGAAGGCGACAAGGTGGTTGGCGAAGCGATCGCCCAGATCGAACGTCTGGCTGCAGAAGTCGGCCACTCCACCGAGGCCATGGGCGAGCTCAAGCGCGAAAGCGACAAGATCGGCAGCGTGCTTGACGTGATCAAGTCCGTGGCCCAGCAAACCAACCTGCTGGCCCTCAACGCGGCCATCGAGGCCGCTCGTGCCGGTGAAGCCGGTCGCGGCTTTGCGGTGGTTGCCGACGAAGTCCGCAGCCTGGCCCAGCGCACTCAGAAGTCCACGGAAGAGATCGAAGAGCTGATCGTCGGTCTGCAGAACGGCACCCAGCAAGTGGCGACGATCATGGACAACAGCCGCACCCTGACCGACAGCAGCGTCGAGCTGACCCGGCGTGCCGGTGGTTCGCTGGAAAGCATCACCCGCACCGTCTCGGCGATTCAGGCGATGAACCAGCAGATCGCCGCGGCGGCCGAGCAGCAGAGCGCCGTGGCCGAAGAGATCAACCGCAGCGTGCTGAACGTGCGGGATGTCTCGGACCAGACCTCGGCGGCCAGTGAAGAGACGGCGGCCTCCAGCGTCGAGCTGGCGCGTTTGGGCACTCACCTGCAAACGCTGGTGGGCCGGTTCAAGGTGTAAGTGGACGCCCGATCGTTCCCACGCTCCGCGTGGGAATGCATCCTGTGACGCTCCGCGTCACGCTTGCGAAGGGACGCAGAGCGTCCTGGGCGGCATTCCCACGCAGAGCGTGGGAATGATCAGTGATAAAAAAACGCAGCCTGTGGCTGCGTTTTTTTTGCCCTGCGTTTAGAGGACTTGCCGCAGGAACGCCTGGGCTCGCGGATCCTTCGGTGCATCGAAGAACTCTGACGGCGAGGCGTCTTCCAGCAGTTTGCCGTGATCGAAGAACAGTACCCGATCCGCCACTTCCCGGGCGAAGCCCATTTCGTGGGTCACGCAGACCATGGTCATGCCTTCCACGGCCAGGTTCTTCATCACGTCCAGCACCTCGCCGACCATTTCCGGGTCGAGGGCCGAGGTCGGTTCGTCGAACAGCATGACCTTCGGATCCATCGCCAGCGCCCGGGCAATCGCCACGCGCTGCTGCTGACCGCCGGACAGGCGCGATGGATATTCGCGGGCCTTCTGGGCGATGCCGACCTTCTCCAGCAATGCCAGAGCCTTGGCCTCGCTTTCCTTCTGGCCGCGCTTGCGCACGACTTTCTGCGCCAGGCACAGGTTTTCCAGCACGGTCATGTGCGGGAACAGATTGAAATGCTGGAACACCATGCCGACTTCGCGGCGGTAGGCGTTGACGTCGGTTTTCGGGTCGGCCAGTTGCAGGCCGTCGATGCTCACCGAGCCGGAATCGAATTCTTCCAGACCATTGAGGCAACGCAGGAACGTCGACTTGCCGGAACCGGACGGGCCGATCACCACCAGCACTTCACCCTTGGCGACGGACGTGCTGACGTTATCCACCGCGCGCACCACTTGCCCACGGGTGTCGAAGACTTTTACCAGATCGCGGACTTCAATCACTTTGCGCGAGCCTCCGCTCAAGCCGGCTGGCGATTTTCGACAGCGGCAGGTTGATCAACAGGTATAGGCCGGCGACGCAGAACAGGATCTCGAACGGCGAGAACGACGTGGTGATGACTTCACGACCGCTTTTCAGCAGCTCGGTGATGGCGATCACCGACACCAGCGAGGTGTCTTTGACCAGACTGATGAACTGCCCGGCCAACGGTGGCAGCACGCGCTTGAACGCTTGCGGCAGCACCACATGACGCATCGACTGGCCGGCGCTCAGACCCAGCGAACGCGCCGCTTCGTTCTGGCCACGAGCAATCGACTGGACGCCGGAACGGATGATTTCCGCCACGTAGGCGCCGGTGAACAGCGACAGCGCGGCGATCCCGGCGAATTCCCGGGACAGGTTCATCACCGTGCCGATGAAGAAATAGAAAATGAAGATCTGCACCAGCAGCGGCGTGCCGCGCACCAGTTCGACATAAATCGTCGACAGGTCGCGCAGGGTCGGGTTGCTCGACAGCCGGCACAGCCCGGTGGCCAGACCGATCAGCAAGCCCAGCACGCCGGACACCACCGACAGCCAAAGCGTGGTCCACAGGCCCCACAACAGTGGACCTGCCGCCCAATGCCGCGTCACGCCCACGACGTCGCCTTCGGCCACATCGTCGCCCTGAGCGAATTGCAGGCTGTTTTCGTCGACGGTCAGGTGCTGCTCGTCACCGGCATCGTTGCGCAGAGTGACCTGCGCGCTGCCGCCCTTGCGCACCAGTTCGCTGACGGTGGAAATGTCGGTCGCGCGCTGGGTTTCCTCGGCCTGATAGGCGAAGTACTGCGGCACACGATTCCAGCGCCATTCATAGGACATCAGCGACGTGGCGTAATACAGCGCGCCGGCCAGGCCGACCAGCACCAGCACGGTCAGGACGTGCCAGGGCCATTGGGCTTTTTTCTGTTTCATTGAATGTTTCTCTGATTCGCTCGTTCCCACGCTCTGCGTGGGAATGCATCCTGTGACGCTCTGCGTCACGCTTGCGAAGGGACGCGGAGCGTCCCGGGCGGCGTTCCCACGCAGAGCGTGGGAACGATCGGCGAGCGGGTGTTATTCCATGTCCTTGAGCCACTCGGTGCTCTTGAACCACTTGTCATGGATGCGATCGTAGGTGCCGTCTTCGTGGATCTGGTGCAGGAAGTTGTTGATGAAGTTGATGCTGTCGTAGTCACCCTTCTTCAGACCGAAGGCCAGCGGCTCGTAGGTGAACGGCTTGTCGAGGAACACCAGTTTGCCGGCGCCGACCTTGTTCACTGCAACGACGTTGTACGGCGCGTCGTAGATGAAGGCGTCAGCCTTGCCGTTGACCACGTCGAGCACGGCTTCCTGCTCGTTGTCGTAGCCGTGGTACTTGGCCTTGGAGATCAGCTTCTTGGCGACCATCTCGCCGGTGGTGCCCAGCTTGGAGGTGATGCGGTAATCGGCGGTGTTCAGGTCTTTATAGGACTTGATGGTGCCTTCCAGCTCTTTACGGATCAGCAGGGTCTGGCCGACCACGATGAACGGTTCGCTGAAGTTCAGGCGCAGGTTGCGTTCCTGGGTCAGGGTCATGCCACTGCCGATCATGTCGAACTTGTCGGTCATCAACGCCGGGATGATCCCGTCGTAACCGGTGGAGACCAGCTCCAGCTTGACGCCCATGGCCTTGGTCATGGCTTTGAGGATGTCGACTTCGAAACCGATGATTTCGCCGCGCTTGTTGGTCATTTCGAACGGCATGTAGGTCGGATCCATACCGACTTTCAACGAGCCGCGCTTGACCGCGTCATCGATTGCGCCGGCCTGCGCCGCATTGACTGCAACCAGTGCCGTGACGCCGACCAGCAGCATCGACAGATACTTCTTCATCTTCAAGTCCCCAAAACCATTGCGTTTGCGGCGCGAAAACCGACAGAAATGGACAAGATTGTCCGGGTGCGCCAATTCGGGGACGGATGCTAACGCACTCGTCCGTTTGCACAAGGTTTTTTGATCGGTTGGTGCCGGATGGGACGCAGAGCGTCTCGGGCTGCATTCCCACGCAGAGCGTGGGAACGAGTGATCCGCGACGGTAATCGGCAGGCAAAAAAAACCCCGCTTTCGCGGGGTTTCTTCATCAGGCCGGTTGCGTCTGCAAGCTCACCGGCTTGAGCGGCAGCAGCGGTGCATGAGGGTCGGCTTTCACCGAAGCCCGCCATGCATCCAGCCACTCGGCGTGACCTTCGGCCCACACCTGCTCGTGCAGACGGGCCAGGGCCACCGGATCGCTCAGCAGTTGCAGGCGATCATGGTTGTTCAGCCCGGCCGGGCCGACCTTGATCGCGTGACGCACACGTTCCTGGCGCAGCCATTCGATCGGCTCGGCCTCACCGTGACGCGAGGTCGCCAGCGAGCACGCCAGGGCGTTCTGCTGCGGATCGACCACGGCGCGGACGAAGCCGTCGTTCAGCGCGTGCCAGCGGTTTTCGTGGGTGTACTGATCGGTGGCCAGCAGCGCCTGTGGCGGATTGTATTCCTCGGGGATGAGGAACAGGCTCTCGTCACGGGATTTGAGGCCCAGACCGACGCGACTGGAAATCACCGACACCGGAATCGACAGCATCAGCGAACCGACGATCGGCACCAGCCACCACAGGAAGCTTGGGTTCAGCCAGATCACCAGCAGCGCCCAGAAGAAGCCCAGCAGGGTCTGCGGACCGTGACGCTTGACCGCTTCGCTCCATGGCGTCGAGTCGTCGTCACGCTGCGGCGAGTTCCAAGTCGCGGCCCAGCCGAGGAACGCGGCCAGAACGAAACGGGTGTGGAAAATCATCCGCACCGGCGCCAGCAGCATGGAGAACAGCATCTCCAGCAGCATCGACAGGGTCACCTTGAACTTGCCGCCGAACTCTTTCGCGCCCTTGGCCCAGATCAGGATGATGCTCAACAGCTTCGGCAGGAACAGCAGCACGATAGTCGTCGAGAACAGCGCGATCGCCTTGTCCGGGTGCCATTGCGGCCACAGCGGATACAGCTGACGCGGTTCGAGGAAGTACTGCGGCTCCATCAGCGTGTTCACCGCCAGCAGCGCGGTCGACAACACCAGGAAGAAGAACCACAGCGGTGCCGACAGGTAAGACATCACGCCGGTCAGGAACACCGCGCGGTGCACCGGGTGCATGCCTTTTACCAGGAACAGACGGAAGTTCATCAGGTTGCCGTGGCACCAGCGACGGTCACGCTTGAGTTCGTCTAGCAGGTTCGGCGGCAGTTCTTCGTAGCTGCCCGGCAGATCGTAGGCAATCCACACGCCCCAGCCGGCACGGCGCATCAGCGCAGCTTCAACGAAGTCGTGAGAGAGGATCGCACCGGAGAACGCACCCTTGCCCGGCAACGGCGCCAGGGCGCAGTGGTCGATGAACGGCTTCATGCGGATGATCGCGTTGTGACCCCAGTAGTGGGATTCACCCAGCTGCCAGAAGTGCAGGCCGGCGGTGAACAGCGGACCGTAAACGCGGGTGGCGAACTGCTGCATGCGGGCATACAGCGTGTCCATGCCCGAAGCACGCGGCGCGGTCTGGATGATGCCGGCGTCCGGAGTGGCCTCCATCAGGCGTACCAGACTGGTCAGGCACTCGCCGCTCATGACCGAGTCGGCGTCGAGTACGACCATGTACTTGTAGTCACCACCCCAGCGACGGCAGAAGTCGTCGAGGTTGCCGCTCTTGCGTTTGACGCGACGGCGACGGCGGCGATAGAAGATCTTGCCGAAACCCTTGGCTTCGCGGCAGACGTCCAGCCAGGCCTGCTGCTCGGCAACGCAGATGTCGGTGTCGTTACTGTCACTGAGGACGAAGAAGTCGAAACGGTCCAGGTCACCGGTAGCGGCGACCGACTCGAAGGTCGCACGCAGACCGGCGAACACCCGAGGCACGTCTTCGTTGCAGATCGGCATCACCAGTGCGGTGCGCGCATCCTTCGGAATTGGCTCGTTGCCGGCACTTTTACCGGAGATCCGGTATTTATCGTGGCCGGTGAGCAATTCGAGGAAGCCCATCAGCGCGGTCCAGAAACCGGCCGACACCCAGCAGAACAGAATCCCGAACATGATCAGGATGCTGGTCTGCAGCGCATACGGCAGCACTTGCGTGGCGGTTTGCAGCAGCGGTTGATGCAGGACTTCTTCCAGATCGACGAACGACCAGCCCTGGTACGGCATGATGCCTTTCATGTACCAGCCGGCGACGATGGTCTGGCCCAGCATCAGCACCAGCAGAATGTAGCGACGGATCGAACCGACCGTGCGCCAGCGCGCCGCCGGCAGCACGTTGGCGTCCTTCGGCGGTTGCGGCGGGTTGGTCCGGCCGGTCAGGCGGCGCCAGCCACGCACCAGAATGTTGGTGCGCCACGGCTCCGGCACGACCTTGGTCCGACGGATCGGCGGCGTGGCCTTCATGCTGACCCGGCCGCTGGCGTCGAGCACCAGCATTTCCGCGTCTTGCAGCTCTTCGGCGGTGCTCAGGGTCAGGCGCTTGCCCACCGAAGCCTGGGCGGCTTCGGTCGGAGCGTCAAAGGTCTTGGACGACAGGCGTTCATGCAATTCGCTGAAGGACCGGCAGCCCGCGAGTTCCGCGCGCTGCTCGTCGGTCATCGGCAGATGCGCCAGGTACTCGGACAGAGTCTCTGGCTGTACTTGAGAGTTACTCATCGGCAGGCAACTGATAGCTCCAGGTCTCGGTCAGGACTTCTTCAGTCGGTGCCGATTCCGGTGTGGCTGGGGCCGCGTCCGCAGCGGCTGGCTGCTTGGCGTCTTTGTTGGCCTTGTCCTTGGCATCTGCAACCGGCTTGGCGTCGGCCTGTTTGGCCTCGGCGGCCTTGGCTTCCTTGTCGGCTTTCTCTTGTTGCTTGGCGGCAACCTTGTCGGCTTTGGCTACCGACGAGTTGGACGTCGGCACCGAAGACTTGGCCAGATCAGCGGTCACCACTGGCTGAACCAGAGCCGCGCGCATCTCGGTGGACTTGCTCGCGTCCTTGATCTTCATCCGCAGGGTCAGGCGCCAGCCCTTGGTTTCAGGGTTGTAGCGCACGCTGTTCTCGACCAGCTCGGCGTTGTCGCCAACGCTGACCTGGCTGCGAACGTCCGCATCCGGGGCCAAAGCGGCCAGAGACGGGCCTTCGAAGTCGACCAGGTAGGCAACGCTGCCATCCGGCTGACGGATCAGGTTCGATTGCTTGACGTCACCCGTGGAGCGCAGGGTCTGGTTGACCCAGGCGCTGTCCGGCGCGTGCAGTGCGGCTTCGTCGATGGTCCAGTGCATGCGGTAGGCGAAGTCCAGCGGCTGGCCAGGCTCCGGCAGTTTTTCCGGGCTCCAGAACGCAACGATGTTGTCGTTGGTTTCGTCGGCGGTCGGGATCTCGACCAGATCTACGGTGCCTTTGCCCCAGTCGCCCTTCGGCTCGATCCAGGCGCTTGGGCGCTTGTCGTAGCGGTCGTCGAGGTCTTCGTAGTGGCTGAAGTCACGGCCACGTTGCAGCAGACCGAAACCACGCGGGTTCTCGACGCTGAACTGGCTGACAGCCAAATGTTTAGGGTTGTTCAGCGGACGCCAGATCCACTCGCCGTTGCCGGCATGGATCGACAGACCGCTGGAGTCGTGCAGTTCACGACGGTAGTTGAGCACTTTCGACGGCTGGTTGGCGCCGAACAGGAACATGCTGGTCAGCGGCGCGATGCCGAGCTTGCCGACCTTGTCACGCAGGTACATCTGGCCCTTGACGTCGACAATGGTGTCGCTGCCCGGACGCAGGATCAGACGGTAGGCGCCGGTCGCACGTGGCGAATCCAGCAGGGCGAAGATCACCAGGTGCTTGTCGCCCGGCTTCGGCTGCTGAATCCAGAACTCGCGAAAACGCGGAAATTCTTCGCCGGACGGCAAAGCGGTGTCGATTGCCAGACCACGGGCCGACAGACCGTAGGTGTGACCCTTGCCGACGACGCGGAAGTAGCTCGCGCCCAGCATGGTCATGATTTCGTCTTGCTTGTCAGCCTTGTTGATCGGGTACAGCACACGGAAACCGGCATAGCCCAGTTGTTCGGTGGCCTTCGGATCGAACTGCAGGTCGCCGAAATCGAAACGGCTCGGATCGTATTTGATCTCTTCGACGGTGTTCGCGGTGATTTCGTTGATTTTCACCGGCGTATCGAAGTGCATGCCCTGGTGATAGAAGGACAGCTTGAACGGGTTCTTCTGGTCGGCCCATTCGGCTTTTTCGGTGCGGAAACGAATCTTCTGATAGTCCGCGAATTTCATTTCACGGAATTCGTTCGGCAGGTTGCTGCGCGGGGCTTCGAACTTCTGCCCGGCCAGCTCTTTGGCCTTGGCCGACACATCGTCAAGATTGAATGCCCAAAGCTGGCCGGCGCTGAGCAGGCAGAGTACTGCCGAGCCCGCTACCAGAGCGCTGCGCAAGCGTTTGGCAGACAATTTTGCTGCATTACAGGGACTAACAATCACGAGCAACCCTCGCCGAAAACAGATCAATAAACCAACGGCCAGATGAAGTGCCTGTGAGGGATTCGGTACAAAAGAACCGACCTTTCAGGGCACCCTTGCCAAGTTGGCGAGCATTGTTCCGACTCCGCTGGGTCAAAATGATTCCCCAATCGGATCCGGACAAGTCTCTACCTAAGTCAAAATGGACCAACGAACGCTGATCCCCGTAGCGCGCGATTATCTAGTAGCCCGCGTGACAACGCATCAGGGGTAACAAAGTATTTATCGCGAAAATTCCCTGTTTTCAGTCGAAAAGCCCTTAAAAAGATGTTTCAAGCGCTTTCATGTCTGTAACAGGAAGGTTACCGGGCCATCGTTGACCAGGTGCACCTGCATATCCGCGCCGAATCTACCTGATGCCACTGTGCCATGCATCTGTTTCGCTTTGCTTAATAGATAGTCGAATAATTCTTCACCCAGCGCCGGAGGGGCGGCGGTCGAGAAACTCGGGCGCAACCCGCTTTTGGTGTCGGCAGCGAGGGTGAACTGAGAGACCAGCAGCAACCCGCCGCCCACATCCGCCAGGGACAGATTCATCTTGCCCTCCGCGTCACTGAACACTCGATAGTTAAGCAGCTTATGCAGAAGTTTGTCGGCGCTGGCCGGCGTGTCGTCGGGTTCGACCGCCACCAGCACCAATAAACCCTGATCGACACTGCCGACCACCTCGCCCGCCACTTCGACCCGCGCGCCTTTCACGCGCTGCAACAGCCCCTTCATGCTTCTTCGGGCGGCAGGTCGAGCAGACGACGGGCCATTTTGCTGGCGGCGCGCACCAGTGCATCGGTGATGCCCGGCTCGGACGCGGCGTGGCCGGCATCGCGGATCACCTGCAGCTCGCTGTTCGGCCAGGCCTGATGCAGTTCCCAGGCGTTGTCGAGCGGGCAGATTACGTCGTAGCGACCATGGATGATCACGCCTGGCAGATGGGCGATCTTGCCCATGTCGCGGATCAGCTGGTTTGGCTCAAGGAACGCATTGTTGGTGAAGTAGTGGCATTCGATCCGCGCGATCGACAAGGCGCGCTGCGGCTCGGAGAAACGGTCGACCACCAGCGGGTTCGGACGCAGGGTCGCGGTGCGCCCTTCCCAGGTCGACCAGGCTTTGGCTGCGTGCATCTGGGCGATCTGGTCGTTGCCGGTCAGGCGTTTGTGGAAAGCGCTGAGCAGGTCATCGCGCTCGTCCAGCGGAATCGGCGCGAGGTAGTCCTGCCAGTAATCGGGGAACAGACGGCTGGCGCCAGCCTGGTAGAACCATTCGATTTCCTGCGGACGGCAGAGAAAGATCCCGCGCAGGATCAGCCCATGCACGCGCTCCGGGTGGGTCTGCGCGTACGCCAGCGCCAGGGTCGACCCCCAGGAACCGCCGAACAGCACCCATTTGTCGATGCCCAGGTGTTTGCGGATGCGCTCAAGGTCTTCGACCAGATCCCAGGTGGTGTTGTTTTCCAGGCTGGCGTGGGGCGTGGAACGACCGCAACCGCGCTGGTCGAAGGTGACAATGCGATACAGGTTCGGATCGAAGTAGCGGCGACTCTGGGCGTCGCACCCGGCGCCGGGACCTCCGTGGATGAACACCACCGGCAAACCTTCCGGTGAACCGCTTTCGTCGACGTACAGTGTATGGGTGTCATCGACGGCCAGATCGTGCCGTGCGTGAGGTTTGATCTGCGGAAACAAAGTCTGCATTGCGCGCTCCGTAAGGGGTCGAGGTCATCCCTGGGGGGACTTCTATTATTCTGCCGTCCGGCATCATAAACCCGATTTACGTCAATGAGCATGCCCGCACGCTGTCACAATTTGTCAGCCATGAACCCCAGGAGGTTCTCAAAGAGACGATCGACCTCGGCGACCTGATGCCGCGCCCGCAGGCAGCCGTGAACCAGCCCTTCGCCGTAATACAGCGCCGCGTCGACGCCCGCTGCGTTAAGCCGTTCGGCGTAGCACACGCCGTCGTCACGCAGCGGATCGAACTGCGCCACGGCGATCCAGGCCGGGGGCAACCCGCTGAAGTCCCCGGCCAGCAACGGCATCGCATAAGCGTTCGGCTTCGCGGTGCCGCGCAGGTACAAGGCGTGATAGCAATCGACATCGCTGCTGGCGAGCAACGGCGCATCGGCGCATTCGCTGCGTGACGCCAACTGCTCGTCGCCTCCCAGCCCCGGATAGATCAAGACCTGCGCCCCCGGCAGCGGCTCGCCGGCATCGCGCAGCGCCAGGCACAGCGCCGCCGCCAGATTGCCGCCGGCGCTGTCGCCCGCCACCAGCATCCGCCCGGGATCGAACCAGAACGGCCCGCTGCGCAACGCGCGCCAGACGCTCAGGCAATCCTCGAAACCGGCCGGGAACGGATGCTCCGGCGCCAGCCGGTAATCCACCGCCACCACCATTGCCCCGAGCGCCATGGCCAGCTCGCAGCAGATGAAGTCATGGGAGTCCAGCCCGCCGACCACCCAACCGCCGCCGTGCAGATACAGCACGCACGGCCAGCCACTGGCCGATGGCCGGACAGGCGGACGATACGAACGCACCGCCACCCCGCTCAACTGGAAATCCACCACCTCCAGACCCGCCGGCCGTTCGGGCGTGAAGGCGCGGCACATGGCGTCATAGGATTTGCGCAATCCGCCGAGGCTGCTGTCATCGCTGGCAAAGCCTTCGGTTCTGGCGACGAACGCCGCCATCGACGGCGAGAGTGGATAAGTGCCCATCAGTTTTTCAGGCTGGCCTGAACCGTGGCCACGCCGTCCTTGCCGTCGAAACTGCTGACACCCGCCAGCCAGCGTTGCAGGTCTTCGGGATGCTCACGCAGCCAGGTCTTCGCCACTTCCTGAGGGGTCTTGCGCTCCATGATCGGCACCATCAACTGGCTTTCCTGGGCGGCGGTGAAGGTCAGGTTTTCCAGCAGTCGATGGACGTTCGGGCAGCGCTCGGCGTAGTCCGGCGCGGTGACGGTGGAAACGGTGGCGGCGCCTTCGTTGGGGCCGTAGACGTCTTCGCTGCCGGTCAGGTAGGTGATTTTCATGTTGATGTTCATCGGGTGCGGGGTCCAGCCGACGAATACCACGAATTCCTTGCGGTTCACCGCTCGCTGCACGGCGGCGAGCATGCCGGCCTCACCGGATTCGATGATCTTGAAATCCTTCAGGCCGAAATGGTTGGTTTCGATCATGGTCTTGATCGTGGTGTTGGCGCCGCTGCCGGGCTCGATGCCGTAGATTTTGGCGCCGAGCTGATTCTTGAATTTCGCGATGTCGCCGAAGGTTTTCAGCCCCGCCGCCGCCACGTAATCCGGAACCGCCAGCGTCGCCTGGGCGTCGGCCAGGCTTGGTTTGTCCATGACCTTGACCTGATTGGCGGCGAGGAACGGCGCGATGTTCTTGTCCATCGCCGGTTTCCAGTAGCCGAGGAAGATATCGAGGCGCTTGTCGCGGATGCCGGCGAAGATGATTTGCTGCACGGCGCTGGTCTGTTTGCTTTCGTAGCCGAGGCCGTTGAGCAGCACGTCGGCCATGCCGCTGGTGGCGATCACGTCGGTCCAGTTGACCACGCCCATGCGCACGGTTCTGCAGGATGCATCGTCGGAAGCCATGGCGCCGGCGCTGAGCAGCGCACTGCCGGTAAGGATTAACGCACAACGAGTGAACAGTCTTTTCATGTGGGATCGTCTCGTGCGGCAGCGGGTTATTGTTCGGATCGGTGTCTTCTTGCACCGTGGCCGAAACATTACGCAGCAGACGAGCGGGAAAAGCGAACTGTGGCGACCAGGATTTGCACGGTGGCGACTTCTCCCGATCGTTCCCACGCTCTGCGTGGGAATGCCTCAAGGGACGCTCCGCGTCCAGTGACGCGGAGCGTCACGGGCTGCATTCCCACGCGGAGCGTGGGAACGATCACAGCTGATTCAGTTGTAGTGCTTTTTGCCCCAGGCGAGCAGCCCTTGCAGCAATTCCTTCAGCACCAACCGCGTCGGCTCCGCCAGATCGGCGCGGTAGCGGAACGGTTCGAACTCTTCCATATACGTGCACTGGCCCAGCTCCAGTTGCACGGCGTGGATGTTCTCGGCCGGGTTGCCGTAGTGACGGGTGATGTGGCCGCCCTTGAAGCGTCCGTTCAGCACATGGCTGTAAGCGTCGTGGCGTGCACAGATCGCTTCCAGCTGCGTGGCCAGTTGTGGATCGCAACTGGCGCCATTGAAGGTGCCGAGGTTGAAGTCCGGCAGTTTGCCGTCGAACAGGTGCGGGATGATCGAGCGGATCGAATGCGCATCGAACAGCAGCGCGTAACCGAACTCGGCTTTCAGCCGCGCCAGCTCTTCCTGCAGGGTGCGGTGGTACGGCGTCCAGATCTGCTCCAGGTATGTCGCACGTTCTTCTTTCGACGGCTCCTGCCCGTCCTTGAACAACGGAATGCCATCGAACAGCGTCGCCGGGTACAGGCCGGTGGTGGCGCCGGCGTACAACGGTTTGTCGTCGGACGGCCGGTTCAGGTCGATGACGAATCGCGAGTATTCGGCCGCCAGCGTGCTGGCGCCCAGTTCGGCGGCGAAATCGTAGAGCTGCGGAATGTGCCAGTCGGTGTCCGGCAGACTTTTCGCGTCCGGGATCAACCCGGCCTCGACCGCCGGGGTCAGGCGCACACCGGCGTGGGGCATGCTGATCAGCAGCGGCACGCGACCTTGTTTGAAGTTCAGAACCTTATCCACAACCGCTCTCCTACAGACTTGATTCAACGCCGTGACGCACGACGCGTTTGTCCAGTTCACCACCCAGCCAGTACGCCAGGTCCGCCGGGCGATCGATCTGCCAGGCGACAAAATCCGCGACCTTGCCGGCTTCCAGTGAGCCGTGGGTATCAGCCATGCCCAAAGCTTGCGCCGCGTGAATCGTGGCGCCGGCCAGGGCTTCTTCCGGGGTCATGCGGAAACAGGTGCAGGCCATGTTCAGCATCAGACGCAACGACAGCGCCGGCGAGGTGCCGGGGTTGAGGTCGCTGGCGATGGCGATTTTCACTTTGTGTTTGCGCAGGGCTTCCATCGGCGGCAACTGGGTTTCGCGCAGGAAGTAGAACGCGCCCGGCAACAGCACCGCGACGGTGTCGGACTCGGCCATGGCGATGGCGTCGGCTTCGTCCATGAACTCCAGGTGATCGGCGGACAATGCGTGGTAGCGCGCGGCCAAACTGGAGCCGTGCAGGGACGACAATTGTTCGGCGTGCAGTTTCACCGGCAGATTGAGTTTTTGCGCGGTAATGAACACCCGTTCGACCTGCTCCGGGGAGAACGCCAGGTATTCGCAGAACGCATCCACCGCATCCACCAGGCCTTCGGCGGCCAGAGCCGGCAGCATCTCGGCGCAGATGTGATCGATGTAGTCGTCGGCGCGATCCTTGTATTCCAGCGGCAAGGCGTGGGCCGCCAGGCAGGTGCTGCGCACGCTGATCGGCAGCTCGGCGGCGAGGCGACGGATGACCCGCAGAATCTTGCGCTCGCTGGCCAGATCGAGGCCGTAGCCGGATTTCATTTCGACCGTGGTCACGCCGTCGCGCATCAGGCTTTTCAGACGTTTGGCGGCGCTGGCGAACAGCTCGTCTTCCGAGGCTTCGCGCGTGGCGCGCACGGTGCTGGCGATGCCGCCGCCGGCGGCTGCGATCTCGGCGTAACTGACGCCTTGCAGGCGCTTCTCGAATTCGCCGCTGCGGTTGCCGCCGAACACGGTGTGGGTGTGGCAGTCGATCAGGCCGGGGGTGACCCACGCGCCTTGCAGGTCATTGACCGCCGGGTATTCGCCTGACGGCAATTGGCTGCGCGGGCCGATCCACTCGATGAGTGCACCGGACGTCACGATGGCCGCATCCTCGATGATCGAGTAGACGCCTTGCGCCATGGTTGCGACGTGGCAGTGTTGCCAGAGGGTTTTCATCCCAAGTCCTCGTCTTGTGATCGTTCCCACGCTCTGCGTGGGAATGCCTCAAGGGACGCTCCGCGTCCAGCGACGCGGAGCGTCACGGGCTGCATTCCCACGCGGACGGTTCGACGCCTCGACGTGGGAACGATCAGTGGTGGGGTTAAAGGCTCGGCAGCAGTTTCGCCGGAACCAGTTCAGTCAGAACCCGCGAAGCCAGCAACTCGGTCGCCGCATTGATATCCGGCGCGAAGAAGCGGTCCTTCTCGTAGAACGGCACTTCGCGACGCAGAATTCCCCTGGCCTGTTCCAGTTTGGCCGAAGTCTTCAGGCCGTTGCGCAGGTCCAGGCCCTGCACCGCCGCCAGCCATTCCACCGCCAGAATCCCGCGCGTGTTCTCGGCCATTTCCCACAGGCGCTTGCCGGCGGCCGGGGCCATCGACACGTGGTCTTCCTGGTTGGCGGAGGTCGGCAGGCTGTCCACCGAATGCGGATGGGACAGCGCCTTGTTCTCGCTGGCCAGGGCCGCAGCGGTCACCTGGGCGATCATGAAGCCGGAGTTCACGCCACCGTTGGCCACCAGGAACGGCGGCAGTTGCGACATGTGCTTGTCCATCATCAGCGAGATACGGCGCTCGCTCAGGGAACCGATTTCGGCAATGGCCAACGCCATGTTGTCAGCGGCCATGGCCACCGGCTCGGCGTGGAAGTTGCCGCCGGAAATCACGTCGCCTTCAGCCGCGAACACCAGCGGGTTGTCGGATACGGCGTTGGCTTCGACAGCCAGCACTTCGGCGGCCTGACGGAACTGGGTCAGGCATGCGCCCATGACTTGCGGCTGGCAACGCAGCGAGTACGGGTCCTGAACCTTTTCGCAGTTCTGGTGCGAGTCGGAGACTTCGCTGCGCTCGCCCAGCAGATCGCGGTAAGCGGCCGCGGCGTCGATCTGGCCTTTCTGGCCACGGGCGGCGTGGATGCGCGCATCGAACGGCGAACGCGAGCCGAGCACTGCTTCCACCGTCAGACCGCCCAGCGCCAGCGCGCCGGCGAACAGGTCTTCACCTTCGAACAGACCACGCAACGCGAATGCAGTGGACACCTGAGTGCCGTTGAGCAGCGCCAGACCTTCTTTCGCCGCCAGGGTCAGCGGGGTCAGACCGGCGACTTTCAGCGCTTCGGTCGCTTCCATCCACTCGCCCTTGTAGCGCGCCTTGCCCTCGCCCAGCAGCACCAGCGACATGTGCGCCAATGGCGCGAGGTCACCGGAGGCGCCGACCGAGCCTTTCAACGGAATGTGCGGGTAGACCTCGGCGTTGATCAGGGCGATCAGCGCATCGATCACCACCCGACGGATGCCGGAGAAACCACGGCTGAGGCTGTTGACCTTGAGCACCATGATCAGGCGCACCAGCTCATCGCTGATCGGCTGGCCGACGCCGGCGGCGTGGGACAGCACCAGCGAGCGCTGGAGGTTTTCCAGGTCTTCGCTGGCGATGCGGGTCGAGGCCAGCAGGCCGAAACCGGTGTTGATGCCGTAGGCGGTGCGGTTTTCCGCGAGGATCTGCTCGACGCAGGCCACGCTGGCTTCGATCTGCGCGCTGGCGCTGTTGTCGAGGGTCAGCTTGACCGGGTTCTGATAAACGTCACGCAGTTGGGCCAGGCTCAGTTGGCCGGGGATCAGGTTCAGCGCAGTCATTTAAATGCTCCTTTTGAGGCATTCAGCTCTTAGTTAAAGAGAAACTACCAGTCGCTCCGGAGCATTCCGTTATCCGTCGCCTCTCGTCTTTTGGACGATCCGCGCCTTGGCACGCTGGTATGGGTAGTTGTCAGTGCAAATTCGGTAATGCGTTGTGTATCAGATCCGTGTCTTTCAGAACGCTTGCAGTTGCGGCGATATCCGGCGCCAGCCAGCGGTCCTGATCGTAGGCGGGGACTTTTTCGCGCAGCAGTCGCCAGGCGGTATCGGTTCCCGCGCCGAAGCGCTGCTCCTTGAGGAATTCAAACGCCTGGGCCGCCAGCAGGTATTCGATGGCGAGGATCTGCGTGCAGTTTTCCAGCGCGCGATGCAGCTTCAGCGCAGCGTTGGTGCCCATGCTCAAGTGATCTTCCTGCAGCCCCGAAGTGACGTAGTTGTCGAGCACCGCCGGTTGCGCCAACTGGCGGTTTTCCGCGCACAGCGACGCGGCGACGTATTGCACGATCATCATCCCGGAGTTCACCCCCGGATTGGCCACCAGAAACGCCGGCAGACCGCTGACGTGCGGGTTGATCAAACGGTCCAGACGCCGCTCGGCAATCGAGCCGATTTCGGCCATTGCAATCGCCAGCAAATCCGCCGCCAGCGCCACCGATTGACCGTGCGGGTTGGCCTGGGACATCACCCGGAAATCGTCCGGCGTGCCCAGCAGCAACGGGTTGTCGGTGCAGCCGTTGAGTTCGGTTTCGATCTGTTTGATCGCGTGTTCCAGTTGATCGCGGGCAGCACCGTGCACCTGCGGGATCGAGCGGATGCTCAGTGCATCCTGGGTGCGAATGCCTTTGCTCGCGGCGATCACTTCGCTGCCATCGAGCAAGGCGCGCAGATTGACGCCCACCTGCTGCATGCCCGGATGCGGCTTGAGCGCGATGATCTCGGCATCGAACGCGGCGATCTGGCCGCGCTGGGCTTCGAAGCTCATGGCGCCGATCACATCGGCCCATTGCACCAGCCGCGTGGCGTCGGCAATCGCCAGGCAACCGAGGCCGGTCATGCACGGCGTACCGTTGACTAGGCACAGGCCGTCCTTCGCCCCGAGTTGCACCGGTTGCAGGCCCTCTTCCGCCAGCGCCTGCTGTGCAGACACGATCTGCCCGCGATAGCTGACATTGCCCACGCCCAGCAGCGCGATGCCGATGTGCGCCATGTGGGTCAGGTAACCCACCGACCCCTGGGACGGCACTTGTGGGGTGATGCCGCGATTGAGCAGCGCCAGCAGCGCTTCGACCACCCGGCGATGAATGCCGGATTTGCCGTGGCTGTAGTTGCGGATCGCCGAGCACATGATCGCCCGGGTCTGCTCATCGGCCAGCACCGGACCGACGCCGCAGGCATGGCTGAGCAAGGTGTTGCGCGACAGCTGGCTGAGCTGTTCGTCTTTTAGCGAAACGTTGCACAGCGCACCGAGCCCGGTGTTCACGCCATAGGCGCGCTCGCCGCTGGCAACGATGCGCTGGACGATGCCCTGTGCGTTTTCAATGCGCGCCCAGGTCTGCGCCGACAGCTCGAGCTGCGCGCCGTGACGGGCGACTGCGACCACATCCTGCCAACGCATAGGGGCGTCGGCGATAACGATTTTTTCAGCCTGGGACATCTAAAACCTCTTTAACCTGATCGTCACGGGATGCATTCCCACGCAGACGGTTCGACGCCTCGACGTGGGAACGAGCCTGCCGTAAACCTTTAAACCACCGCCGCCCGCCGCTGCACGAAGCGGTCGACATATTCGTCCGCCGGCGAATGCAGGATCTCTTTCGGCGTGCCGACCTGGATCAGGCGGCCGTCCTTGAGGATCGCGATGCGGTTGCCGATGCGCACGGCCTCGTCGAGGTCGTGGGTGATGAAGACGATGGTCTTGTGCAGGGTCTTTTGCAGCTCCAGCAACTGGTCCTGCATCTCGGCGCGGATCAGCGGATCCAGCGCACTGAACGCTTCGTCCATCAGGATAATGTCGGTGTCCGCCGCCAGGGCGCGGGCCAGACCGACCCGCTGGCGCATGCCGCCGGAGAGCTGGTGCGGGTATTTGTTTTCGTAGCCCTTGAGGCCCACGGTGTTGATCCAGTGCAGCGCGCGTTCGGCGCACAGCTGCTTGCTCTCGCCACGCACTTTCAGGCCGTAGGCGACGTTGTCGAGCACGGTCTTGTGCGGCAGCAGGCCGAAGCTCTGGAACACCATGCTGATCTTGTGTCGGCGAAATTCGCGCAGGGCTTCCATGTCGTATTGCAGGATGTCCACGCCGTCCACCAGGATCGCGCCGCTGGTCGGGTCGATCAGGCGGTTGAAGTGGCGCACCAGGGTCGACTTGCCGGAGCCGGACAGGCCCATGATCACGAAGATCTCGCCGGTACCGATGCTCAGGGACAAGTCATTGACCCCGACCACGCAACCGGTTTCGTTCAGCACCTGATCCTTGGTCTTGCCCTGGCCGACCATCGCCAGGGCGTCCTTGGCGCGGTTGCCGAAAATCTTGAAGACGTTTTTGACTTCGATCTTGCTCACGGTTGCGTTGCTCATTTGCTCACCTCATGCCGTGGCCGACCATACGCCTGGGTAATGCGGTCGATGACCACTGCGAGAATCACGATCGCCAGACCGGCCTCAAGACCGCGTCCGACGTTGAGGGTCTGAATGCCCACCAGCACATCTTCCCCCAGGCCACGGGCGCCGATCATCGAGGCGATCACCACCATCGACAGGGCCATCATGGTGGTCTGGTTGATCCCGGCCATGATGCTCGGCAGGGCCAGCGGCAGTTGCACGCCGAACAGTTGCTGCCAGCGGTTGGCGCCGAAGGCGTTGATGGCTTCCATCACTTCGCCGTCGACCTGGCGAATGCCCAGATCGGTCAGGCGGATCAGCGGCGGTGCGGCGTAGATCACGGTGGCGAAAATCGCCGGCACCTTGCCCAGGCCGAACAGCATCAGCACCGGAATCAGGTACACGAAGCTCGGCATGGTCTGCATGATGTCGAGCAGCGGCATCAGCACCGAACGCAGGCGATTGCTGCGCGCCGAGAGAATCCCCAGCGGTACGCCGATCAGCACCGAAATGACCGTCGCCACCATCATCAGCGCGAGGGTCTGCATCAACTTGTCCCACAGACCGACGGCGCCGACCAGGAACAACAGACCGACGATCACGGCGGTGGTCACGACTTTGCGCGTTGCGTGCCAGGCCACGACGCCGACGATGGCCAGCATCAACCACCACGGTGCGGCGCGCAGCAGGCCTTCAAGATTGACGATGGCCCACAGCAGGGTGTCAGAGATATGGCGGAACACATCGCCGTAGTTGGTGACCAGCGCATCGACCCAACCGTTGACCCAGTCGGCGATGGAAAAGGTAAAGCTTTCGGGAAACATAAGCGGCTCTCAATCAGGAAACTCAATCAAGCGATTGCGGCGAACACCCCGGCCAGCCTCTCGGTTGGCCGGGAGGAATTCGACCTACAGCGCCGCGTCGATTTTCTTGGCAGCGTCTTCACTCACCCACGCATGCCAGACCTCAGGATGTTCCTTGAGGAAGATTTTCGCCAGTTTTGGCGACTCGATACGTTCCTTCGCCATGCGGCCCAGGTTCTGGTTCAGCAGGTCGATCGGCAGGTTGACCTTTTCCAGCACGGCCACCAGTTCCGGCGCTTGCTCGTGGAAGGTTTTGGACAGACCGACCTTGATGGTCACGGTCTTGTCGACGCCCGCTTTTTCTTCCAGTTTCACCGCGTCGATCTGGCCCATCAGCGGGGTTGGCGACCAGTAGTAGAACAGGATCGGCTCGCCACGCTTGTAGCTCGACAGCACGGCCGCATCCAGCGCTGGACCTGTGCCCGGACGGAAGTTGGTGTAGCTGTTTTCCAGGCCGTAGCTTTTCAGCATTTCGCTGTTGTCCAGTTCGCAGGTCCAGCCGGCCGGGCAGTTGTAGAAGCGGCCCTTGGAAGGCTCTTCGGCGTCCTTGAAGACGGCGGCGTATTTGCCCAGGTCGGCGATGTTTTTCAGGTCCGGCGCCTTGGCTTCGAGTTTGCGTTTGGCGTCGCCTTCGATCACGTAGCGCGGCACGTACCAGCCTTCGATCGCACCCACCACCGGCGCGCCGACACCGACGACCTTGCCGGCCTTCTCGGCCTTGTTCCAGACCTCGCTGCGGCCGACCCATTCTTCGGCGAAGATCTGGATGTCGTTGCTGCTCAGGGCGTTTTCCATGGTGATGGAGTTGCCCGGCAGGCTGTCGGTCTTGCAGTCGTAACCTTTCTCCAGCACCACCTGCAGAACGTCGGTCAGCAGCATGCCGCTTTCCCAGTTCAGGCCGGCGAATTTCACCGGTTTGCCGGACTCGCACCAGCCGGCGGCCTGGGTCGCGCCGGCGCTGGCCAGCAGGCCCATGGAAAGCAATGTGGTCAGCAGGGTCTTGTTCGATTTCATTGTTGTGACGCTCCTAATCATGAATTGGCTTACGGCAGTCAAGAGGCATCCAGCCCTGTCCACGTCCAAATCAGGCCTGCGCCGCAGCGCGACCGGCCCCGCTTGTTTTAGGTTGTACAACGCTGTCCTGCTCGACGGGCAGAATCAGTCGATCGGGTACGGTGCCGTGCCATTTTTTCGCGCAGACGTAGTACAGCGCTGCGGGCAGCACGAGGCCGATGATCCAGGAAATATCCACATCCCCCAGGGCCGCTACCAATGGACCGGTATAGAACTTGGTGGAAATGAACGGCAGTTGCACCAGCACCCCGAACACATAAACGCTGATACCGAGGAGGTTCCAGCGGCCGTAGCGACCGTTCGGATCCGCCAGCGCCGGTACGTCATAGCGCTCGCGGGTGATGCAGTAGTAGTCCACCAGATTGATCGCACTCCACGGCGTGAAGAACGCCAGCAGGAACAGGATGAAGGACTTGAACGCACCCAGGAACGAGTGCTGGCCGAGCAGCGCGATCAGGGTCGCCGCGCCGACGATCACCAGCACGAACCCCAGACGCTGCATGCGGGTGACCGTCAGGTGGCCACGGAAGCCGCTGATGATGGTCGCGATGCACATGAAGCTGCCGTAGGAGTTCAGGGTGGAGATGGTGACCTTGCCGAACGCGATGCTGAAGTACAGCAGCGCGGCGGTGGCACCGGTCCCGCCCAGACCGACGATGTAGGCGACTTCATGACCGGCGAATTGCCCGTTGGCCGAAGCGGCCGCGAACACACCGAGGATCATCGCCACCTGCGCACCAATTACCGAACCGGCGCCGGCGGCGAAGAAGGTTTTCACCGACGACACCTTGCTGGGCAGGTAGCGCGAGTAGTCCGCCACGTACGGGCCGAAAGCGATCTGCCAGGAGGCCGCGAGCGACACCGCCAGCAGGAAACTGCTCCAGCTGAAGTGGCGGATTTCCAGAAGTGCGCCGACATCCACCTGACTCATCAGACGGCTAAACAGATACACGAAAGCAATCACGCCAATGGCACTGGCGATTCGGCCGATCCAGTGGATCACCCGATAGCCGAGCACCGTGACCACCACGATGACGCTGGCGAAAAGCAGGATGCCGACGGTGTCGCTGACCCCGAACAACTGACCCAGCGCCTGACCGGACAACACGGTCCCGGTGGCGGTGAAGCCCAGGTACATCAGGCACACCAGCACGATCGGAATCGCCGCGCCGTAAACGCCGAACTGCACCCGGCTGGAAATCATCTGCGGCAGGCCAAGCTTCGGCCCTTGCGCCGCGTGCAGCGCCATCACCCCGCCGCCCAGCAGTTGACCGATCAGCAGACCGATCAATGACCAGAACACATCGCCGCCCAGCACCACGGCCAGGGCCCCGGTGACAATCGCGGTGATTTGCAGGTTGGCACCCATCCAGAGGGTGAACTGACTGAACAGACGACCGTGTCTTTCCGCTTCCGGGATGTAGTCGATCGAACGCCTTTCGATCAACGGTTTACTGCCTGCACGATCGGTGTTGCCCGCCATGATTCAACCTCTGTGGATTGTTTTAATTGTTCACTACGCTTCTGTAGGGCCGCTTTTCTGTGGGAGCGAGCTTGCTCGCGAAAGCGATTTGTCAGTCAGCACAGATACTGAATGTGCCGGCCTCTTCGCGAGCAAGCTCGCTCCCACATAAAGCCAAAGCCTTTTATTTGCCGGTGATCATCGGCAGGTTCAGCCCTTGTTCCTTGGCGCAGTCGATGGCGATCTGGTAACCGGCATCGGCGTGACGCATGACGCCGGTACCCGGGTCGTTATGCAGCACGCGAGCGATACGCTCGGCCGCTTCGTCAGTACCGTCGCAGACAATCACCATGCCCGAGTGCTGGGAGAAGCCCATGCCGACGCCGCCGCCGTGGTGCAGGGACACCCAGGTCGCACCACTCGCGGTGTTCAACAGAGCATTCAGCAGCGGCCAGTCGGAGACTGCATCGGAGCCATCCTGCATCGATTCGGTTTCACGGTTCGGGCTGGAGACCGAGCCGGAGTCGAGGTGGTCGCGACCGATCACGATCGGTGCCGACAACTCGCCGCTGCGGACCATTTCGTTGAACGCCAGACCGAGCTTGGCCCGCAAGCCCAGGCCGACCCAGCAGATACGCGCCGGCAGACCCTGGAAGCTGATGCGCTCGCGCGCCATGTCCAGCCAGTTGTGCAGGTGGGCGTCGTCCGGGATCAGCTCTTTGACTTTGGCGTCGGTCTTGTAGATGTCCTGCGGATCACCCGACAGCGCAGCCCAGCGGAACGGGCCGATTCCACGGCAGAACAGCGGACGGATGTAGGCCGGTACGAAGCCCGGGAAATCGAATGCGTTTTCGACGCCTTCTTCCTGAGCCATCTGACGGATGTTGTTGCCGTAGTCGAAGGTCGGGATGCCTTGCTTCTGGAAGTCGAGCATGGCTTTGACGTGCACGGCCATCGATTGCTTGGCGGCCTTGATCACGGCAGCAGGTTCAGTCTTTGCGCGGGCGCGGTATTCGTCCCAGGTCCAGCCGGCCGGCAGGTAACCGTTGAGCGGGTCGTGGGCGCTGGTCTGGTCGGTGACCATGTCTGGACGCACACCGCGACGGACCAGTTCCGGGAGGATTTCAGCCGCGTTACCCAGCAGCGCGATGGAGATCGCCTTGCCTTCTTTGGTGTATTTGGCGATGCGGGCCAGGGCGTCGTCGAGGTCAGTGGCTTGCTCATCGACATAACGGCTTTTCAGGCGGAAATCGATGCTGACCTGCTGGCATTCGATGTTCAGCGAGCAGGCACCGGCGAGGGTCGCGGCCAGTGGCTGGGCGCCGCCCATGCCGCCGAGGCCGGCGGTCAGTACCCACTTGCCGGTGAGGTTGTCGTTATAGTGCTGGCGACCGGCTTCAACGAAGGTTTCGTAGGTGCCCTGGACGATGCCCTGGCTGCCGATGTAGATCCAGCTGCCGGCGGTCATCTGGCCGTACATGGCCAGGCCTTTGGCGTCGAGTTCGTTGAAGTGTTCCCAGGTTGCCCAGTGCGGAACCAGGTTGGAGTTGGCGATCAGCACGCGCGGGGCGTTGCTGTGGGTCTTGAACACGCCGACCGGCTTGCCCGATTGCACCAGCAGGGTTTCGTCTTCGTTGAGGTTGGTCAGGCTCTCGACGATCTTGTCGTAGCATTCCCAGTTACGCGCAGCGCGGCCGATGCCACCGTAGACCACCAGCTCTTTCGGGTTCTCGGCGACTTCCGGGTCGAGGTTGTTCATCAGCATGCGCAGCGGCGCTTCGGTCAGCCAGCTCTTGGCGGTCAGCTTGTTGCCGCGGGCGGCACGGATTTCGACGTCACGAAACTTAGTGGTTTTGTTGTCAGTCACGAAAAAGACTCCTCAGCGATCAATTCAAACCAACCCTGGCAGTGGGCAAGCAGCCTGTGCGCATCAGTGCGCGACAAGCGAATCAGTGGACGCTGCGGAGAGTCTCGTTCGACTCATACGCATACGTCTTTACTTGTACATACAAGCATATGCAATCGAGCGGCCAACTTGTTGGAGGGTCGTTCAACAAAAATCCCGGGCAGGGCTGGAAAGCGCCTGAATCAAGGGCTCTGGCGTTGATGAAATTTTTCGCGGGGTGGATTGAGGGCAGCGAGCGGTTGTTACGAAAGCGTGGTTTTGCGCCACGCTGGGGCGTTCGGTAACAAGTTGGTGCGCATTTCGGGAACGTCGGGACGAAAAAAAACCGCTGCTTTCAAAGCAGCGGTTTTTGATCGTTGATCGTTAGATCGTTCCCACGTCGAGGCGTCGAACCGTCTGCGTGGGAACGATCAGAAGGAAGGATCAGCGCGGAGACAGTTCGATCACGCAGCAGCCGGCATTGACGGCAATCTCGGTCAAACCGGTGTTACCGTCCAGTTGCAGGCAGTCATGGCGGCCGAGTTGCGACGCACTGTCACCGACCGTGACCTCCAGCAATTCGCTGACGCTGAAGACCAGCACGGTGCTTGCCGAACTGAAAAACCGCTGTTCGCCGTCCAGCCATTGCAGGCGTGCGCTGTAACGCTGGGGCGAGTAGATCAGGTTGAAGTCGCGGATTGCGCCGCCGAGCAAGGTGCAGGACACCTGGCTTTCGCCGCTGAAGGCAAACGGGTCGAGGGGTAACAACGGCCGGGTATCGTCGCCGTCGACACACAGGGTCATGCCGTCGCCCTGCAATACCGTGATGACCCGCTGGTAACCGGCGAAGGTCGAAAAGCCGCCGGATTCGGCAATGTCGGCAATCGACAGGCGCCAGCCAAAACCGTCGAGGCCGGCGCCGGTGTCACGGGTGATTTCCTCGGTGCTGCCGCCGCCGTTTTTCCACGGCATGCGCGGGTAGCCTTCGGCGCGTAATACCTTTAACTCTTTCATTTATGAAACCGACCTTCCAGACGATGACGGGAACCGGGGTGAATCAGGCGCGCCGCCGTCACCGGCTGACGACCCGACCACGTACGCCGGCGGATCAACAGGCAAGGCTCGCCTTTTTCGATCTGCAGCAATTTGCATTCGGACGCTTCGGCGAGGATCGCTTCGACCACGTGCTCGCCTTCGGTCAACGGGGCGACCTGGTTCAGATAGGCGTAAGGCGTCTGCAGGGTGAAGTCCTGCTTGAGGTATTCCGGGGCGACCAGCGCGTTGACGAAGCGGTCTTCGATCTGCACCGGAATGTCGTTTTCGTAATGCACGATCAGCGAGTGAAAGACCTTCTGACCTTCGCGCATGTCCAGCGCCAGCGCGCGCTCGGAACCGGCGGCCTCTTCTTCCAGGGTGATTACCTGACAGGTGTGGCGATGGCCACGGGAGGCGATTTCGTCGGCGATGTTGTGCACTTCGAACAGCGCGGACTGGCTCTTCGGTTCAGCAACGAAAGTGCCGACGCCTTGCATGCGTACCAGCAGACCGTCGGCGGTCATTTCCCGCAGCGCGCGGTTGATGGTCATGCGGCTGAAGCCCAACTGGCTGACCAGCTCGCTTTCCGACGGCACGCGGTAATGCGGCGGCCAGTTACCGCTGTCGATCTGCTGGGTGATCATCTGTTTGACGCGGGCGTACAAGGGCGCCGGACTGTCGCCCATGTTCGCGGCCAACGGGGAGACTGGAGGCGGAGTCGGCACGGTGGATCCCTGTTCATTGGATGAAAGTTGCTAGCTTGCCGGAGTTTACCGGGCAGGCAAACGTCTGTATATGTATATACAAATAACACACGATGGGGTGCTGAACCATGTCCGCCTTCTTTGCCGAACGCGCGCTGCTGCCTAACGGATGGGCCAACAATGTACGTCTCGAGGTCAGCGCCGATGGCGTGTTGACCCGAATCCAGGCCGATTCCACCGCAGATGACGCCGAACGGCTGAGCGGTCCGCTGCTGCCGGGGATGCCGAATCTGCACTCCCACGCGTTCCAGCGAGCGATGGCGGGACTTGCAGAAGTGGCCGGCAATCCCAACGACAGTTTCTGGACCTGGCGCGATCTGATGTACCGGCTCGTCGGAAAAATCAGCCCCGACCAGCTCGGTGTGATTGCCCGTCAGCTGTACATCGAAATGCTCAAGGCCGGTTACACCTCGGTCGCCGAATTCCATTACGTCCACCACGATTACAACGGCCAGCCTTACGCCGACCCGGCCGAACTGGCGTTACGCATCAGCCAGGCGGCCAGCTCCGCCGGCATCGGCCTGACGCTGTTGCCGGTGCTCTACAGCCACAGCGGTTTCGGCGGCCAGACGCCGAACGAAGGCCAGCGCCGTTTCATCAACAGCACCGAAAACTACCTGAAGCTGCAATCGCGCCTGCAACCCCTGCTGGCGCAGCAAAAGGCGCAGTCGCTGGGCCTGTGCTTCCACTCGTTGCGCGCGGTCACGCCACAGCAGATCAGCGAAGTGCTGGCAGCCAGCGACCAGCAATGCCCGGTGCACATCCACATCGCCGAACAGCAGAAGGAAGTCGACGACTGCCTGAGCTGGAGCGGTCGTCGTCCGCTGCAATGGCTGTACGAAAACACCGAAGTCGATCAGCGCTGGTGCCTGGTCCACGCGACTCACGCCAATCCGGAAGAAGTCACGCTGATGGCCAAGAGTCGCGCCATCGCCGGCCTGTGCCTGACCACCGAGGCCAACCTCGGCGACGGGATTTTCCCGGCGGTGGATTTCCTCGCTCAGGGCGGGCGCATGGGCATCGGCTCCGACAGCCATGTGTCGTTGAGCGTGGTGGAAGAACTGCGCTGGCTGGAATACGGTCAGCGCCTGCGCGATCAGCGGCGCAACCGCTTGTATGGCGCGGATCAGCCGATGGTCGGCCGTACGCTGTATGACGCGGCGCTGGACGGTGGTGCTCAGGCCTTGGGCCAGCCGATCGGCGCGCTGGAAGTCGGCAAGCGTGCCGACTGGATTGTGCTCGATGGCAACGATCCGTATCTGGCCACGGCCAGCGGTGACGGGATTCTCAATCGCTGGCTGTTTGCCGGTGGCGATCGTCAGGTACGCGACGTGCTGGTCAATGGTCAGTGGGCTGTGCGCGAGGGGCGACATGCCGGGGAGGAGGACAGCAATCGCGCCTTCACCCAGGTCCTGCGAGAGCTTTTGGGCTGACACAAACCTCTGTTACTGATCGTTCCCACGCTCTGCGTGGGAATGCAGCCCGGGACGCTCCGCGTCCCGAAAGCGGACGCAGAGCGTCCATTGAGGCATTCCCACGCGGAGCGTGGGAACGATCAGAACAGGAGACATCAGTTGGACGTCTTGGCCATCTGCTGATCCGACGTACGCCAGATCAGGCGCGTGGTGTCGTAACCCTGCTGACGCGCCTTGCTCAGCAGTTCCTCACGCACCACGCCGTTGACGGTCGGCGTGCGGGACAACAGCCACAGGTAGCGACGACTCGGGTCGCCCACGAGCGCGGTCTTGTAGTCATCGCTGACGTACAGCACCCAGTATTGCCCCTTCGCCACACCCGGAATCAGGCGCGAAAACCAGGTATCGAACTCGACCCACAGCTTGTCGGTCTTGCCCGGCACCTGTGGATAAGCCGTGCCTTTGACTTCTTCCCACTGCCAGTCCGCCGTCAGGCAGCGGTTGTACACCCCGACATTGCCGTCGGGCTTGAGGGTGTAGCGGGCTTCGGATTGCGCGCAATTGCGCTGGAAATACATCGGCAGACGCGCCAGTTCGTACCAGGTGCCCTGGTAACGCTTGAGATTGACACTGTTGACCGTCTTCGGCGCCAGCGGATCTTCACCGGACGTGGCGCAGCCGGCCAATACCAGGCCGGCCAAAAGGACAAGCAATAACCGCTTCATTGTTTTTCTCCCGTGGGCGCGTAGCCCCGGTTTACTTCAGGCCTTGGCCGGAAAACATCAGCACTTTGTCACCGGCGTACTGCACGCTGATAAAGCTGTTCTTGTCGCCCCAGGTACAACTGGACATGCCGAGCGCGCCCGAGCAATCGGTGGGCTTGCCAAGCAGTGTCTCCACTTCGGCCTTGGCCATGCCGGCCGAGAGCTTCGAATAGTTTTCCTGATTGACCTTGCTGCATGCGGCCAACAGCACGCAAAACGACAGCAGGGCGATAGATCGCAGCGACATGGTGTAACTCCTGGAACGGAAGGGGGATGGCATGGCGCCAACCAGAAGCTTAGAAGAGAAAACCCCTGTCTGGTTCCCTGGGAGGCTGGCTATTTGTTAGCCCGCTCGTCCGGCTTTCGCCGGTAAATCAGACAGTTTGTAAGGCTATTGAGCATTTCGTCGTATTTCGCAAAAGGCGCCTAATCTTTGGCGCGCCGCGGTCGAAATAAGAGCAGCGCAAAGCCCGATAGTGTGGCAAATTGCCGCCCTTTCTTGACCAGCCCCTTCGCGGTAGCTCACTTAATGACCAGAAACATGAAATTCAGCCACAAGATCTTGTTGGCTGCCGCCCTCGTGGTGGCCGTTGCGTTCGCCTGTTTCATTTTGTTCAACGACTATCGCCAGCGCGAAGCCCTGCAAAGCAGTACCGAAGCGTCGATGCAGGAACTGGGCAGCCTGACCACCAGCAACATCCAGACCTGGCTGGAAAGCCGCATCCAGTTGCTGCAATCGATGGCGCAACAGGTTGTCGCCGACGGCAACGCCCCGGCCAGCCTGAAACGCATTATCGACCTGCCCGCCTACACCAGCAATTTCCAGCTCAGCTACTTCGGCGGTGCAGACGGTGTGATGTTCTCGGTCCCGGCCGGCAACCGTGCGCCGGATTACGATCCGCGCGCCCGTGGCTGGTACAAGGCGGCCAATGCTGCGCAACAGACCATCGTCACCGAACCGTACATCGCCGCGTCGTCGGGCAAACTGGTGATCACCGTCGCCACCCCGGTGCAGCGCCAGGGCCAGATGATCGGTGTGGCCGGCGCCGACATTGACCTGTCGAGTGTCAGCGCGATCATCAACTCGCTGAACTTCGGCGGCCACGGTCACGCGTTCATCGTCGGCGCCGACGGCAAAATCCTGATCCACCCGGACAGCAAACTGGTGCTCAAGACCCTGGCCGAGGCCTATCCCAACGGTGCGCCGAAAGTCAGCCCGGGCCTGAAAGAAGTCGAGTTCGACGGCAAGACCCAGCTGATCTCCTTCACCCACGTCAACGGCGTGCCCTCGGCCGACTGGTACGTGGCGCTGGTGCTGGACAAAGACACCGCGTTCTCGATGCTCAGCGAGTTCCGCACCTCGGCGCTGATCGCCATGGTCATCGCCGTGGTGATCATCATCGCCCTGCTCGGCATGCTGATCCGCGTACTGATGCAACCGCTGCTGACCATGGGCCGCGCCATGCACGACATCGCCGAAGGCGAAGGTGACCTGACCAAACGCCTGACCATCCACGGCCACGATGAATTCGGCGCGCTGGGGCTGTCGTTCAACCGTTTCGTCGAGCGCATTCACACTTCGATCCGCGAAGTGTCGTCGGCCACCGGCCAGGTCAACGAAGTCGCCCTGCGCGTGGTCGCGGCGTCGAACTCGTCGATGTTCAACTCCGACCAGCAAGCCTCGCGCACCAACAGCGTGGCCGCCGCGATCAACCAGCTAGGCGCCGCCGCCCAGGAAATCGCCCAGAACGCCGCCCTCGCCTCGCAACATTCCAGCGACGCGCGCAGCCTGGCCGAAGACGGCCAGCAGGTTGTGGATAAAACCATCCACGCGATGCAACAGCTGTCGGCGAAGATCAGCGACTCCTGCGGCAACATCGAAACCCTGAACAGCAACACCGTGAACATCGGGCAGATTCTGGAAGTGATCACCAGCATCTCCCAGCAGACCAACCTGCTGGCGCTCAACGCCGCCATCGAAGCGGCCCGTGCCGGAGAAGCCGGTCGTGGTTTCGCCGTGGTCGCCGACGAAGTCCGCAACCTGGCGCACCGCACCCAGGATTCCGCGCAGCAAGTGCAGAAGATGATTGAAGAGCTGCAAGTCGGCGCGCGTCAGGCGGTCGGCATCATGACCGAGAGCCAGCGTGAGAGCGAAAGCAGCGTCGGCATCGCCAACCAGGCCGGCGAACGCCTGGGCAGCGTGACCCAGCGTATCGGCGAGATCGACGGCATGAACCAGTCGGTAGCGACGGCGACGGAAGAGCAGACGGCGGTGGTCGAGTCGATCAACGTCGATATCAACGAGATCAACACGCTGAACCAGGAAGGTGTGGAGAACTTGCAGGCGACGTTGCGGGCTTGTGCGGATCTGGAGCAGCAGGCTGCGCGGTTGAAGCAGTTGGTAGGCAGCTTCAGGATTTAAGGCGCTCTCACTGATCTCTTCGCGGGCCTTTCTGCGAAGAGGTCAGTCGTCTTGATACTGATTCAGAAACTCGACCCTGGTTGCGAAAGAAACACCAACTCCTCCGCCGTAGACTCCCGCCCCAACACCGCATTGCGATGCGGAAACCGCCCAAACCGCGCAATCACCTTCTGATGCCGCTCGGCATAATCCAGGTTGTCGGCAAACACCCCGCGCTCCGCTTCCGGCTGTTCAGCCACCAGTTCGATGAATCGCGAGACGGCTTCATTCTGCACCGCGAGGTTTTCGCAGTGTTCGAAGACGAGGTAGATGAAGAGTCGCTGGATCGGTTTCAACTGCCGATCGAAGTCTGCAGCAATCCCCTGAGCAACCAGTTTCTGGGCCCGTAGATCACCGGAAAAAGCCTTGGGCGTATCGCGAAAGATCATTCGCGGGAGTTGGTCGAGCAAAAGCACCACCGCCAGCCAACCTTCGGGACGTTGCGTCCACTCGGTCAATTCGCCAGCGAGGGCCTGATCGACAAAGACCCCGAAACGCTCACGCGCTTCGAGGTCCTGGCTGTCTTTCTTGCCGAACCACAACCCGCCCTGTTGCGCCGTCACTTCAGTAGCCGATTCGGAGTGACCGAACCACCAATCGAGCAACGGCTGCCAGGGCGCGTTCATGGTTTATTCCTTGTGGTAAGCCGTGGCGCGGGCGACTTCTTCTTTCGAGCCGAGGAACACCGCTACGCGCTGGTGCAGGCCTTCAGGCTTGATGTCGAGAATGCGCTGGTGACCGTCGGTGGAAGCGCCGCCCGCCTGTTCCACCAGGAACGACATCGGGTTGGCTTCGTACATCAGACGCAGTTTGCCCGGCTTGGACGGCTCGCGGCTGTCGCGCGGGTACATGAACAGACCGCCACGGGTCAGGATGCGGTGCACGTCGGCGACCATCGCCGCGACCCAGCGCATGTTGTAGTTCTTTTTCAGCGGACCTTCTTCACCGGCCAGCAATTCCGAAACGTAGCGCTGTACCGGAGCTTCCCAGTGACGCTGGTTGGACATGTTGATGGCGAATTCCTGGGTGGACTCAGGAATGGTGATGTCTTCGTGGGTCAGGACGAAGCTGCCCATTTCGCGGTCCAGGGTGAAGCCTTTGACACCGTGGCCCAGGGTCAGCACCAGCATGGTTTGCGGACCGTAGATGGCATAACCGGCGGCAACCTGCTGAGTGCCTGGCTGCAGGAAGGCCTTTTCATCCAGCGCTTCGTTCTGGCTCAGGTATTCGTTCGGGCAACGCAGCACGGAGAAGATGGTGCCGACCGGAGCGTTGATGTCGATGTTCGACGAACCGTCCAGCGGGTCGAATACTAGCAGGTAGGCGCCTTTCGGGTATTTGCCCGGGATCTGGTAGGCATTGTCCATTTCCTCGGACGCCATGCCGGCCAGGTGACCGCCCCACTCGTTGGCTTCGAGCAGGATTTCGTTCGACAGCACGTCGAGCTTCTTCTGCACTTCGCCTTGCACGTTTTCTGTGCCCATGCTGCCCAGAACACCGCCCAGGGCGCCTTTGGACACGGCGTGGCTGATCTCTTTACAGGCACGCGCCACCACTTCGATCAGGAAGCGCAGATCGGCAGGAGTGTTGTTGCTGCGGGTCTGCTCAATCAAATAGCGACTCAGGGTAACGCGGGACATGGACGGCTCCGGTGGAATGGGGGGCTAAAAACCCGCGCAGTTTACAGGGAGTCTGAAACCGTAGCGAGCAATGACGCCCGGTAACGTGCGTCGGGTGCAATTCCTGCTATCAGACGTGATCGAACCGAGAGAGTTCAGGCACCGGATTCAGCGTAGTTGGAAACCCGACGGGTGTAGAGGCCACACCCGTCATATTCAGGACTTGGCCGGCGGCTTGCGCAGCAGACTGAAAGCCATTGCCGCCAGAAACAGCACGCTGAGCAGCAACACCGCCCACAGGCCGAATTTCTTCCAGTTGGTGTCCGCCGTGGCCGAGGTGGTGGCCGTCGAAGTCTGGGTCGCCAGCGCTTCGCCCTGCACCGTGGCCTTGCCCAGCGTGGCCAGTTTCTCCGGTTTGAAATCGGGGATCAGCGTGGTCAGCGGCAGGTTCGCCGTCTTCACGTTCGGATTGCCCAGCGCCAGGCTGTAAGGCCCGTCGCCGCGCGCGAGGAAGATCACCTGCGTGGCGCGCACCGCGTATTTCACACTCGGCGCCTGATCGCCGAGACCGCCGCCACGTTCGTCGACCGTCAGTTTCAACTGCTGCACGGTCTGCCCGTAGAGCTGCAATTCGTTCTGCACCACGTCCTGGCCATTCTGGGTCAGGCGATAGAGCAAGCCGCTGCTCAGCGGTTGCCACGGCAGACTGCTTTCGCGACGCCCCGACAACGTCACCGGCGCCAGGCTGTTGGCCTGTTTCAGTTCGACCTGCACCCGCTCGATGTTCAGCCCCATCGGCAACTGCCAGGTGTATTCGCCGGGCTTGCCGCTGCTGCCGGCCAACGCTGGCGACCAGACCAATGGCAGCGGCAGGTTGCGCGGATCGCTGCTTTTCAGTTGCGCCGACGTCAGGACCGGCGCCGAAGCCGGCGAATCCCACAGCAGACGCAGATACCGCGCCGATTGCCCCGGCAGCGCCACTTCATGTTGCTCGACCCGTTCGTCGGCAAACGTCAGGCGCGCGACCTGGCCCTCGCCCCAGGCCTGCCAGTGCTGCAAATCATCGCTGGCCTCGATGCTGAAACGCTGGAAGCCGTCGCGCTCGCTGGTCCAGTCGAGGATCAGTTGCTGCAACGGCGCCTTGATCGCACTGGCGTCGAGCAGCCAGCCGCGCAGCACTTCTTCACCGGCTTCGAGCTGGCTGGACGGCTGTACTTCCACCAGCGTGCCGGTGGTGGTGGATTGCACGCGAACGCTCGGCGCGCGCTCGGTGGCATCCGCCGAGTTGTACAGCGGGAACCACTTCACCTCATGCAATTGGCCGACGTCGCGGGTCTGCGCTGACTCCCGGGCCAGCGCATAGGCCTGCGGTTCTCCGGCGGCGTTGAACACCCGCAGGTCGCTGAGATCAGTCTGGCGCGCCTGCAACTGCACGCTCAGCGGCAGTTCGAGGCGATACCACGGGCCGGAACCGCTGACCGACAACGGCACCTGCGCGGCGAAGTCCGCCGGTTTTTCCTGGGCGCCGGCCGTCATGGCCACGCCCAGCAACAGCCACCCGAGATTAAGCTTGCGACTCAAGACGACACTCCTTCGGTTTCCGGGGCCGGTTTGTCCGCCGCCGGTGCAGCGTCGACGCGTTTGGGCGGCAGCGGCGCAAAGTAGCCCACCACCAGCAGCAACACGCCGACGCCGATGAACGAGACGATCCGGGCCAGTCCGCCACGGTTGCTCAATTCGACAAAAATCAGTTTGGCCACCACCAGCGCAATCAGCGCCGCGCCGATCAACCAGACTTCGCGGCGATGGCGCAGGTGCCCGCCGATCATCAGCCCGAGCGCCATCAGCGTCCAGACGATGGACAGACCGGCCTGCACCAGCATCGATTCGAGCAACAGGTCGAGCTCGAACGGAATCCCCGCCCAATGGTGCGCAGCGCGGGTGACCAGCGCGGTGCAGAGCGCGAACAGCGAAATACCGGCAATCAGTTGCGTCGCGTATGCCGCGTAATCCTGGCGGATCGACAGCTCGGCCACGGCGCTGCGCGACCAGACGTAGACACCGAACAGCGCAAACAGCAGACCCAATTCCAGCGGGTTGAGCAGCGGTAAATAAGGCAGCGGTTCGGCATTGCCATCACTCACGCCATTGGCCAGCCAGAACCAGACCAACATCAACACCGCCAGCGGCGCCGCCGCGTACAGGCGATATTCACGAGGGAACGCCGCCACCGGCCACGGCCACTGACGCGGCGCAGCCATCAGCAACAAATACACGCTCGGCAGAATCGCCCAGCCCAGCCAGCGCCAGGCGTTGTATTGCTCGGACAACAGCAGCAGGCCGTAGCGCAACTCCAGCGCCAGCACGCCGATCAGCAGCCAGCAACCGAGCACATGCGCCGTGCTCAAGGCCCGCGCCGACAACATCGGCGCCAGGCGTCGCAGGCTGATGAAATGCACGACGAACACCGCCGCCCAGGCCAGCCAGCCGAAATCCGCCGCCGGGTGATAACGCGAATGCCACGCACCGAGCAACACCAGTCCGGCCGCCGGAATCAGCACGGTGCAGAGCAACCCGAGCGACGGCCATTTCAGGCGCAGTGCCAACAGCGTCCACAACGCGACACTCAGCGCGGCGACCAGCAGCAACAGCGGCCCCTGCAGATTCAGCGGCGCAAACCGCAGCACTTCGCTGACCCACGCCAGCGCCCACCAACCGGCGCCCCACACCAGCAACACTTCGGACAGTCGCTGCAGACTCAGCACGTCGAACGCCGAGGCGTGATTGCCCAGTTGCAGGCGCCACGCCCCGATCATCGCCGCCAGGCCCAGCACCAATGGCGTCCAGAATCCGCCATGGGCCAGCGGTCGCAGACCTTCGCTGGACAACGGCCCGAGCAGTTCGGGGCCGGCCAGCAAAAACGCTGCGCCGCCGATCAGTTGCAACAGCAGACCGAAAACAAAACTCACGCGCTGCTTGAGGTACAGACTGAGCCAGATGATCAGCAAGCCACTGGCCGCCCACACCGCGCTCGCGGTTTGCCAGGGCAGCACGAACAACACCGCCAGATTGATCAACACCAGACCTGCCAGCAGCACCACCGACAAACCGCGCAGCAAACGAACATCGCTGCGCACCATCTCGTCGCGCGCCGCCAGCAACATGCCGGCGATCAGCGCCAGACCGATCAGCGATGCGCTGAGCAAACCGCTCCACCCGGCGCTGAACACGGCCGCCGAATCCTCGCCCGCCCCTTGCAGGCGCAACAGGAACAACGCTCCGCCGAGCAGTTGCACGGCAAACGCGGTGAACAGGAAGGTGCGCGATTGCAGGCGCAAGCCAACGAACAAAGTCACCAGCCCGGCCAGCGCCCAACTGATCGCCGTGCCCTGAGTGAAGAAGAACAGCGGCGCCAGCAGATACAGGAAGGTCAGCCCCAAGCACGCCAGCACCGACAAGCCCTGACGTTCCCACGGTGAAGTTTGCTCCGGCGACGCCTTGCGCAATTGATAGAAGCTGAACAGCAACGCCGCGCCGAGCATCAATGCCCCCAATGGCGCACCGTATAGCAGACTGCTTTCGCCAACGCGCAACTGACTGAGAAACGCCAGCGCCGAGCCCAGTTGCAGCAGCAACGCGAAGGCCCGGGCCAACGGCCGTTGCTGACGCAAGCCGAGCCAGAAAATCCCCGCGCCCTCTACCGCCCAGGCGGCGGAGGTCCAGCGCGCATCCAGCCCCAATGGAATCGCCAGGCTGGCGAAAATTACCCCGAGCGCCAGGCAAGTCTCGCCCAGCAACAATGCGCGTCCGCCCATCAGCACTTTGGCGAGGGCCATGTAGATCATGCCCAGCGCCAGTGCGCTGAACGCCGCTGCAAATTCCAGATGCTGCACCAGCGCGAATTGCAGGCCGAAACCCACCAGTGGCGGACCGAACAGCATCGTGCCGTCGACGTAGTCGCCCTTGCGCGCCGACCAGTGCAGCAGCGCCTCACGATCACCGTCTGCCGGGGCGTCCGGCATGTCCAGCAACTTGCGTCGGGCGAACATCAGGCCGATGGCCAGGTACATCAGGAAGAACAGAATCAGGAACGGCTCGGTGCTCCACAGCAACTCCGGCGTGTACGAGCGCAGGCCCCAGGCGAAACCGATGCCGAAGGTGCCCACGAAGCCGATCAGGTTGAGCAGGCGCCAGGCCTTGAACCAGGCGATGGCCAGGATGCCGGCGTTGAGCAGCGCGAAATAACTGAACAGCGCGACATGGTTGCCGGCGCCGGTCGACGTCAGAATCGGCGCGGCGAAACCGCCCAGCGCGGCGACGCAGGCCAGGGCCAGGGAGTCCTGGGTGATGGCCAGAATGGCCGAGAACACCGTCACTGCCACCAGCAAGCCCAGCGCAGCAGACGGATCGAGCAGCGGGTGCAGGCGCATCGCCGCAAACACCGTCAGGTACAACACCGCGATCCCGGTGCCTTGCAGCATCAAGGCGTAACTGTTGTTGCGATGGCGCAACCACCAGCCCAGCGCCAGCAATCCCAGCGCTGCCGCCGCAACCCCGGCGTAACGCAATTCGATCGGCACCACCATGCCTTCGGTGGCGTAGCGCAGCAGGAACGCCAGACCGAAGAACAACAGCACCACACCGACCCGCAGCACGGTGTTGCCACCGAACAGCCAGTTGCGCGCAGCGCTGATGCCGCGCTCGATAAGGTTCGGGCCACGAGGTTCGGCGGGTTGTCGGGGTTCAGGTTCAGGCGTAACGGCGTCCAGACGCCAGACATCGACCGGCAGCGGCTGGCTCGGTTCGCTGGCCGCGACGGCGACAGGTTCGAGTTCGGGTGGCAGCTCCCAGACCAGCTCGGGTTCTGCGGCAGCGGGTTGTTCAAATACCGTGACGGGTTCAACGACCGTTTCGCTGGCCGGCGCGACGCTCGGCGGCACTGGCGAATGCACCGGAGCACCCTCCAGCAGAAACAGACGCTGTTCGACGCCCTGCAACGCGATCTTCGCGTGATCCAGCTGACGCTGTTGCTCGGCAGCCTGTGAACCGAGCCGGGCAATCCGCATCGCCTGCCCGATGGCGAGCCCCAGCAACGCGCCCAACAGCGCATCGCTGAACGACTCGTCGAGCAGCCAGCCGAGCAGCAGCCCGATCAACATGAACATCCATTGCATGGTCGATATCCCTGAGCAGCCCCGTGGCGGGGCGGAACCAACGCTCAGTATATCGGCCCGGCCCAACAATCGTGGGGCCGGGCGCACATTTGTCGCTAAAAGTTACTCCAGTGCCTTCCAGATATCCGTGGCGTACTCGCGGATCGTCCGGTCGGAGGAGAACCAGCCCATGCGCGAGGTGTTCAGCACCGCTGAACGCCACCAGTTGTTGGCGTCGTGCCAATGCGCATCGACACGCATCTGCGCATCCCAATAGGAGTCGAAATCGGCGCAGACGAAGAACCGGTCGTAATCCACCAGCGAATCGATCAGCCCGGTGTAGCGCGACGTGTCATCCGGCGAGAACACCCCGCTACGGATCGCCTGCAACACATCGTTCAAACGGTGGGACGCAGCGATATCCGGCAAGGCGCTGAACTCGTGGTTTTGCTTGCGCGCCTCGACCTGCTGGGCACTGAGGCCGAAGATGAACATGTGCTCGGCACCGATGTTTTCGCACATTTCCACGTTGGCGCCGTCGAGGGTGCCGATGGTCAGCGCGCCGTTCAGGCCGAACTTCATGTTGCTGGTGCCCGAGGCCTCGAAACCGGCGGTGGAAATCTGCTCCGACAGGTCCGCCGCCGGAATGATGCTTTCCGCCAGGCTGACGTTGTAGTTAGGCAGGAACACTACTTTGAGCAGGCCGCGCACGGTCGGGTCGTTGTTCACCACCCGGGCGATGTCGTTGGTCAGTTTGATGATCAGCTTGGCCTGGTGATAACTGGCCGCCGCTTTGCCGGCGAAGATTTTCACCCGCGGCACCCAGTCGATTTCCGGCTCGGCACGGATCGCCTGATACAGCGCGACCGTATGCATCAGGTTGAGCAACTGACGTTTGTATTCGTGAATCCGTTTGACCTGCACGTCGAACATCGCCGCCGGATTGACCGCGATCCCCAGCCGTTCATGGATCAGGTAAGCGAGGGCCTTTTTGCTGTGCAGCCGCTGCTCGGCGAAGGCTTTGCGGAAGGCTGGTTTTTCGGCGAACGGCTCAAGATCGAGCAGACGCTGTTCGGGGTTATCCAGAACATCCGCGCCGAGGGAATCGACCAGCATCGACGTCAGTTCCGGGTTGGCCTGGTACAGCCAGCGGCGGAAGGTGATGCCGTTGGTCTTGTTGTTGATCCGCTCCGGATACAGCTTGTGCAGTTCGGCGAACACGGTTTTGCGCATCAGCTGCGTGTGCAGCCCGGACACGCCGTTGACGCTGTGAGAACCGAGGAACGCAAGGTTACCCATGCGCACCCGGCGACCGTTGTCTTCCTCGATCAGCGACACCGCGCGCAGCACGTCGAAATCGTGGATACCCTTGGCCCGCAGCGAATCGATGTGCTGGGCGTTGATCAGATAAATGATCTGCATGTGCCGCGGCAGCATGCGCTCCATCAGGCCCACCGGCCAGGTTTCCAGCGCTTCGGGCAGCAGCGTGTGGTTGGTGTACGACAGCGTGTCGACGGTGACTTGCCACGCCGCGTCCCAGGCCACGTCGTAGACATCGACCAGTTGGCGCATCAGTTCGGCGACGGCGATCGAGGGGTGCGTGTCGTTGAGCTGGATCGCCGCGTGATCGCCGAGGGTCAGCACCGAGGTGTGCATGTTGCGGTGACGGCGCAGCAGATCCTGAAGCGAGGCGGCGACGAAGAAGTATTCCTGACGCAGGCGCAGTTCCTGCCCGGCTTCGGTGCTGTCCGCCGGGTAGAGCACGCGGGAAATACTTTCGGCCCGGGCCACTTCGGCGACCGCGCCCAGGTGGTCACCGGCGTTGAAGCGCTCCAGGTGCAGATCCTCCATGGCTCGCGCCCGCCACAAGCGCAGGGTGTTGACGCTCGCGCCGCGCCAGCCGACCACCGGAGTGTCGTAAGCAATCGCCCGGACGGTTTCCGCCGGGTGCCAGACTTGCCGGGACTTGCCGCTGGCGTCGGTGACGGTCTCGACGCTGCCGCCAAAGCCGATCGGATAGACCACCTCTGGCCGCTCGAACTCCCAGGGGTTGCCGAAGTCCAGCCAGTGCTCGGTCTGTTCCTGCTGCCAGCCGTCGACGATGGCCTGGCGAAACAACCCGTGCTCATAACGAATACCGTAGCCGTGGCCGGCGATGCCGAGGGTCGACATGCTTTCCATGAAGCACGCTGCCAGACGTCCGAGACCACCGTTGCCCAGTGCCGCATCCGGCTCTAGGATGCGAATGCGCTCAAGATCGACGCCCAGTTCGGTCAGCGCTTCACGGGCGACGTCCAGCAGGCCGAGGTTGCTCAGGCTGTCGTACAGCAGACGGCCGATGAGGAATTCCAGCGAGAGGTAATACACCCGCTTCTGGCCTTTGCGGTAGATCTGCCGGGTGTGGTCCATCCAGTGCTCGACCATGTGATCGCGCGCCGCCAGGGCGATGGCTTCGAACCAGTCATGGTCGAAGGCGTGATCCGGGTCTTTGCCCACCGCGTAGGTGAGTTTGGTCAGGACGGCGTCGCGGAATGCGGCCACCTCTGCTTCGCGAACTAGTGGTTCTTGAGTCATCGATAGGACCTCGAGCGAGCGGGGAGTTGTCAGAGCCTAGACGGTCTGACCGACGGTAAGGGCTCTGGTTCGGCAGTTTTTACCGAGAGTGTGAGATCGACCGGCAATACTCTGGCGAATGCCTCAATGAATGCAGGGGCCGTGCCGAATTGTCGGACGATGCGGGTGCATGAAGAAAAAATCTGGCGAAAGGTTGTTCAAAAATCCACCAGTCCCGGTATGATCGCGCGCCCTGATGCACACGCCTGGTAAACACCGATGATGAAGCCCAACCTGATCGCCGCAGCCGAGATCGACCGTCTCGATACCTGGGCCAAATATTCGGCCCCGATGTGCGGCTCGTGCGTTTCCAGCTGCTGCACGCTGCCGGTCGAGGTCAAGATCAAGGATCTGGTGCGCATCGGTGTGGTCGACGAGTTCGAACTGGGTGACCCGCCGAAGAACATCGCCAAGCGTCTGCAAAAGGAAGGTCTGGTCGAGCGCTTCAACCAGAAGTCGGGGATCTTCACCCTGCAGCGCATGAGCAACAACGATTGCTACTACCTGGATCGTAAGAGCCGCCTGTGCACCATTTATGACAAGCGCCCGGACACCTGCCGCAACCACCCGAAGATCGGCCCGCGCCCGGGTTACTGCGCGTACAAGCCGAAGGAAGTGGAGCGGGTGCAGAATTCGCGGTCGATCGAGCGCTTCTGATCCCGCTTGATCGTTCCCACGCTCTGCGTGGGAACAATACTTCCAAAAGCCAGACAAACAAAAACGCCCCCGGTCTCTCGACCGGGGGCGTTTTTTTAAGCCTGGGCTAAATTACGCCTTGGCTTTCTTGGCAGCGCGGGTACGCTCGCTTTCGTCCAGGATCTTCTTGCGAAGACGGATGGACTTAGGAGTAACTTCGCACAGCTCGTCTTCCTGGATGTATTCCAGAGCCTGTTCCAGGGTGAAGCGAACAGGTGGGACCAGAGCGATGGTTTCGTCTTTACCCGAAGCACGCATGTTGTCGAGCTTCTTGCCTTTGGTCGGGTTCACACCCAGGTCGTTGTCGCGGGAGTTCTGACCAACGATCTGACCGTTGTAGATCTCCTGGCCGTGTTCCACGAACAGCTTGCCACGAGCCTGCAGGGTTTCCAGGGAGTAGGTCAGTGCCTTGCCGGTTTCAACCGAAACCAGAACGCCGTTCTGACGGCCGGACATGTGGCCCGACTTCACTGGAGCGTAACGGTCGAAGATCGAGGTCAGGATGCCAGCACCGTTGGTCAGGGTCAGGAACTGGTTACGGAAACCGATCAGACCGCGAGCAGGGATGTTGTATTCCAGACGAACACGGCCTTTGCCATCCGGCACCATGTTGCTCAGGTCGCCTTTACGCAGACCCATTTCTTCCATGACCTTGCCCTGGGATTCTTCAGGGATGTCGATGGTCACGTTTTCGAACGGTTCCTGCTTCACGCCGTCAACTTCACGGATGATCACTTCAGGACGGCCCAGGGCCAGCTCGAAGCCTTCGCGACGCATGGTTTCGATCAGTACCGAGAGGTGCAGCTCACCACGGCCGGATACCTTGAACTTGTCAGCCGAGTCGCCTTCTTCAACGCGCAGTGCAACGTTGTACAGCAGCTCTTTGTCCAGACGATCCTTGATGTTACGGGAGGTCACGAACTTGCCTTCTTTACCGCAGAATGGCGAGTCGTTTACCTGGAAGGTCATGGAAACGGTTGGCTCGTCAACGGTCAGAGGCTTCATCGCCTCGACATTGTTGATGTCGCACAGGGTGTCGGAGATGAACAGCTCGTCGAAACCGCTGATGCAGACGATGTCGCCAGCTGCAGCTTCTTCAACGTCAACGCGGTGCAGACCGTGGTGACCCATCAGCTTCAGGATACGACCGTTACGGCGCTTGCCGTCGGCGCTGATAGCGACAACCGGGGTGTTCGGCTTGACGCGACCACGAGCGATACGGCCAACACCGATAACACCCAGGAAGCTGTTGTAGTCCAGAGCGGAGATCTGCATCTGGAACGGACCGTCACGGTCAACAGCCGGAGGCGGAACGTGGTCGACTACCGCTTGGTACAGCGCGGTCATGTCTTCGCCCATGGCGGTGTGGTCCAGACCGGCGATGCCGTTCAGGGCCGAAGCGTAAACAACCTGGAAGTCCAGTTGTTCTTCGGTAGCGCCCAGGTTGTCGAACAGATCGAAGATCTGGTCCAGAACCCAGTCAGGACGCGCGCCCGGGCGGTCAACCTTGTTGATGACCACGATTGGACGCAGGCCGGCTTCGAAAGCCTTCTTGGTCACGAAACGGGTTTGCGGCATAGGGCCGTCCTGGGCGTCGACCAGCAGCAGCACGGAGTCAACCATGGACATTACGCGCTCAACTTCGCCGCCGAAGTCGGCGTGGCCCGGGGTGTCCACGATGTTGATGTGGTAGCCGTTCCAGTTGATGGCGGTGTTTTTCGCCAGAATGGTAATGCCGCGCTCTTTTTCCTGGTCGTTGGAGTCCATCACGCGCTCGTCGTTGAGCTCGTTGCGCTCCAGAGTGCCGGATTGACGCAGGAGTTTGTCTACCAGGGTGGTCTTACCATGGTCAACGTGGGCAATGATGGCGATGTTGCGTAGATTTTCGATCACTTGTGTATCTCGATCAGAGGATTCGGTTTGCTGACAAGTCTTGGCAGCGATTGACAGTAGTGTCCGGCATGGCCGTTACAGCTTGACGGCGGTGTCGGGGGGCCGGTGACGCAGGCCACAGGCAAACAGCCCCGGGCACTTAGCTCGGTCGATAAACGCGCACATTGGCATGCCCCTCACTGAGCAAATGGTGGGCATGCAGGCGACTCATCACGCCTTTGTCGCAATACAGCAGGTACTGGCGAGTAGGGTCCAGTTCCTTGAAACGAGCGTTCACTGCGTAGAACGGCATCGTCTGTACCTCTATGCCGGCGAGTTCCAGCGGGTCATCCTCGGCGGCATCCGGGTGGCGGATGTCGATGACGATCTGACCGGCCAGCGCTTCGCTGACTTCTTCGATCTGCAAATCCTGGCCCAATTCGTCTATCACCCGATCGATCGGCACCATTCTGGCGTTTGCGAGCGCACGCTCGAGCACCGCCATGTCGAATTCCTGCTCTTCGTGCTCGACCCGGCCACGCTTGGCGGCGGTCTTCGGGTTGACCGAGATGACGCCGCAGTATTCCGGCATGTGCCGGGCGAAATTACCGGTACCGATCTGGTCGGCCGTGTCGATGATGTCCTGCTTGTGGGCGACGATCAGCGGTCGCAACACCAGCTTGTCGGTGACGCAATCGATGACCGACAGGTTCGGCAACGTCTGGCTCGACACCTGGGAAATCGCTTCGCCGGTGACCAGCGCATCGATGTGCAGGCGTTCGGCGATGCTCGACGCTGCGCGCAACATCATACGCTTCAATACAACGCCCATATGACTGTCGTCGACCTTGCCGAGAATTTCGCCCAATACTTCTTCGAACGGAACACTGACAAATAGCACGCGTTGCGAGCTGCCGTACTTCTTCCAGATGAAATGCGCGACTTCCATTACGCCCAATTCGTGGGCACGACCGCCCAGATTGAAAAAGCAGAAGTGCGTCATCAGGCCGCGACGAAGGATCTGGTACGCGGCAACCGTCGAGTCAAAACCGCCGGACATCAATACCAGCGTCTGCTCCAGCGCACCGAGCGGGTAGCCGCCGATGCCATTGTGCTGGCTGTGGATCACGAACAACCGTTTGTCGCGAACTTCGATGCGGACTTCGATTTCCGGCTGTTTCAGGTCGATTCCGGCGGCACCGCACTCACGGCGCAGCTTGCTGCCGACGTATTTTTCGACGTCCATCGAGCTGAACGCATGCTTGCCCGCACGCTTGCAGCGCACCGAGAAGATCTTCCCGGCCAGCGCATCGCCGTAGTGCTGCTTGCACTTCTCGGTGATGTCGTCGAAGTCACCCAGCGGGTACTCGTCGATCTGCAGAAAGTGCGCGATGCCCGGCATGCAGGTCAGGCGTTCGCCCATCTCTTTCAGGGCCTTGGGGTCGGTGACGCGGGTTTCCAGCTCGAGATTGTCCCACACACCGTTCACCACCACGGCCGGGTCCAGGTCGCGGAGCACGGTGCGGATGTTCTTGGCCAGCTGGCGGATGAATTTCGTCCGGACAGGTCGGCTTTTGATGGTGATCTCGGGGAAGACTTTTACGATTAGTTTCATGAAAACAGCGCGCGCAGGGCCAGCCGAAAAAGGGGGGCGCGGATTATAGCGGAAATTGCTCAAGGTTTAACCAGTTAATGTGCAGAAGGTTTTGCACGCACCAAAACGGGTCATTTTTCGATTTGAGCGCTACATTAAAGGGCGAGATTTTCGCCTTTAAGGCGCTTTCGACCTTTAGAAGCGTGAATTTGGGGCAAAAAACCCATGCTGGGGCACTGGCATGCAATTTGCTCCCTTGTGAGGCAGGTTGCCTTGGCAGAGTATTCGCGCCGGCATCACCACTATTAAGGGCATCCACTACCCGCCCTAATTCACCCGGAGGACACTATGTCGAAGTCGGTTCAACTCATCAAAGATCATGACGTCAAGTGGATTGATCTGCGCTTCACGGACACCAAAGGCACTCAGCACCACGTGACCATGCCGGCTCGCGATGCGCTGGAAGACGACTTCTTCGAAGTTGGCAAGATGTTCGACGGTTCCTCCATCGCTGGCTGGAAAGGCATCGAAGCCTCCGACATGATCCTGCTGCCGGACGACGAAACCGCCGTTCTGGACCCGTTCACCGAAGAGCCGACCCTGATCCTGGTCTGCGACATCATCGAACCTTCGACCATGCAAGGTTACGATCGCGACCCGCGCGCCATCGCCCGCCGCGCCGAGGAATACCTGAAGACCACCGGTATCGGTGACACCGTATTCGCCGGTCCAGAGCCTGAGTTCTTCATCTTCGACGAAGTGAAGTTCAAGTCCGACATCTCCGGCTCCATGTTCAAGATCTACTCCGAGCAAGGCTCGTGGATGTCCGACCAGGACGTGGAAGGCGGCAACAAAGGCCACCGTCCAGGCGTGAAAGGTGGCTACTTCCCGGTCCCGCCGTTCGACCACGACCACGAAATCCGTACCTCCATGTGCAACGCACTGGAAGAAATGGGCCTGACCGTTGAAGTTCACCACCACGAAGTGGCAACTGCCGGCCAGAACGAAATCGGCGTCAAGTTCAACACCCTGGTGAAGAAAGCCGACGAAACCCAGACCCTGAAATACGTTGTGCACAACGTTGCCGACGCTTACGGCCGCACCGCGACCTTCATGCCGAAGCCGCTGTACGGCGATAACGGTTCGGGCATGCACGTTCACATGTCCATCTCCAAAGATGGCAAGAACACCTTCGCAGGTGAGGGTTATGCCGGCCTGTCCGACACTGCCCTGTACTTCATCGGCGGCATCATCAAGCACGGTAAGGCCCTGAACGGCTTCACCAACCCGGCCACCAACTCCTACAAGCGTCTGGTGCCAGGCTTCGAAGCGCCGGTAATGCTGGCCTACTCGGCTCGCAACCGTTCCGCCTCGATCCGTATTCCTTACGTCAACAGCCCGAAAGGCCGTCGTATCGAAGCCCGCTTCCCGGATCCGGCTGCCAACCCGTACCTGGCTTTCGCAGCACTGCTGATGGCCGGTCTGGACGGTATCCAGAACAAGATCCACCCAGGCGACGCAGCTGACAAAAACCTGTACGACCTGCCGCCTGAAGAGGCGAAAGAGATCCCGCAAGTTTGCGGCAGCCTGAAAGAAGCCCTGGAAGAGCTGGACAAGGGCCGTGCGTTCCTGACCAAGGGCGGCGTGTTCTCCGACGACTTCATCGACGCTTACATCGCGCTGAAATCCGAAGAAGAAATCAAGGTCCGCACCTTCGTACACCCACTGGAATATGAGCTGTACTACAGCTGCTGATCCGGTAGCGCCGCGCTACGCGGCGTGACAAAAAGAGGCCTCCTTCGGGAGGCCTTTTTTATTGGCCGGAATTCGTTGGCGATGCACCACACAGTGGGAGCGGGCTTGCTCGCGAAGGCGTCGTATCAGTCAGCATCACCTCCAATGATCCGCCGCTTTCGCGAGCAAGCCCGCTCCCACAGGGACTTGTGGTGCTTGAATACATTTCTGGATGTGCAGCGAGTTGGGCCAACCGCCGCGACTGGCCTATGCTGCAACCCATCGTTTTCGTTTCCGGTCGATTTCATGGGTCGCACCCTTCTCTATATTCTGCTGCTGATCGCCCTGCCCTCTGCCGCGCAGATCTACAAGTACACCGACGCCAGCGGCAACACGGTGTACAGCGATCATGCGCCGGACGGCGTGCAGGCGCAGCCGGTGGAGTTGCCGCCGCTCAACAGCGTCCAGCCTCAGGCACCGAGCGCGCCCTCTTCAGACACCACCAGCCGCGAGCCTGCGCGAAATGCCTATGAAGTGCTGGAGCTGACCGGCCTGCCCACCGAAGAAGCCCTGCGCGCCAACAACGGCACCTTCACGGTCAGCGTGCTGATCAAGCCGCGCCTGCAACCGCCGCATCAATTGCGTCTGCTGCTGGACGACGCGCCTTATGGCCAGCCGAGCAACGTGCCGATCCTGCAACTGGTAAACGTTGACCGGGGCGAGCATCGGCTGGCGGTGCAGGTGATCAATGGCGAGGCGATCATTCAGCAGAGCCCGGCGGTGGTGTTCACCGTCCAGCGGGTACACAAGCCATGATGCGGGGATTGATTGCCCTGTGCCTGTTGCTGATCGCGTTTGGCGCATCGGCCGAGGTGTTCACTTACATCGACGCACAGGGCAATCGCGTCTACACCGATCAACCGCATGGCAACGCCAAGCGTGTGCCGCTGGCTACCAGCAATCGGATGGCCTCGAATCCGACCGCCGCTGCGCCGGTCACGCCGTCGAAGAAATCAGCAGAGCCGCCACTGTTCCACTACGACATGCTGCGCGTGCTGATCCCCGAGCCGGACGCGACCATTCGCAGCAGCGCCGGCGAGCTGATCGTCAGCGTCACCAGCGAGCCGGGCCTGCAACGAGGTCATCTGTATCGCCTGCTGCTGGACGGCCAGGCCGTCGGCGAACCCGGCCTGAGCCCGGTGTTCCCGCTGAGCAATATCGATCGCGGCAGCCACAACCTGTCGGTGGAGATCCTCGATGCTCAGGGCCGAACCGTGGAGAAAACCGCCAACCAGCCGTTCCACATGCAGCGCATTTCCCTGGCGCAGAAACGTCAGGTCAAACCCTGCGTCAGCGCCGACTACGGCGTTCGCCCGGAATGTCCGCTGAAAGACAAACCCGCCGAACCGAAAAATCCTTTCCTGCGTTTCTTCTGACGCCGTTCAGCTTTGCGCACTATATTGGTGCAATACGCTGCACCGTACTCACATCCCAACCCATTTTGGTTCGAAAGTACCCGCCAGAGCGGTTCGGCTGCCACGCAAACGAGCGTCAAACGCCCGTTTCAGGGGTTGAACGCTTCTTTTCGGAGCCTTGGTTTGGTTTTTGCATTTTCCTCGCATCAGCGCTGTATCCCTGCGCGCGCCATGCTCCAAAAGAGGTCCTCATGACCATCAGTGACGCACTGCATCGCTTGCTACTCGACAACCTGACCACCGCCACCATCCTGCTCGACAGCGAATTGCGCCTCGAGTACATGAACCCGGCGGCGGAGATGCTGCTGGCCATCAGCGGTCAGCGCAGCCATGGGCAGTTCATCAGCGAGCTGTTCACCGAGTCCACCGAGGCGCTCAACTCGTTACGCCAGGCGGTGGAGCAGGCGCACCCGTTCACCAAGCGCGAAGCGATGCTCACCGCTCTCACCGGCCAGACCCTGACCGTGGATTACGCGGTGACACCGATCCTCAGCAACGGCGCGACCCTGCTGTTGCTGGAAGTCCATCCCCGTGATCGCCTGTTGCGCATCACCAAGGAAGAGGCCCAGTTGTCGAAGCAGGAAACCAGCAAGATGCTGGTGCGCGGCCTGGCCCACGAGATCAAGAACCCGCTGGGCGGCATCCGCGGTGCCGCGCAACTGCTGGCCCGGGAACTGCCAGAAGACAGCCTGCGCGACTACACCAACGTGATCATTGAAGAGGCCGACCGCCTGCGCAATCTGGTCGACCGCATGCTCGGCTCGAACAAACTGCCGTCGCTGGCCCTGTGCAATGTCCACGAAGTGCTGGAGCGTGTCTGCCACCTGGTCGAGGCCGAAAGCCAGGGCTGCATCACGCTGGTGCGCGATTACGACCCGAGCATTCCCGACGTCCTGATCGACCGCGAACAAATGATTCAGGCGGTGTTGAACATCGTGCGCAACGCGATGCAGGCCATCAGCAGCCAGAACGAGCTGCGCCTGGGCCGCATCAGCCTGCGCACCCGTGCCATGCGCCAGTTCACCATCGGCCACGTCCGCCATCGTCTGGTGACCAAGATCGAGATCATCGACAACGGCCCGGGCATTCCGGCGGAACTCCAGGAAACCATCTTCTTTCCCATGGTCAGCGGCCGTCCGGACGGTACCGGGCTGGGCCTGGCCATCACCCAGAACATCATCAGCCAGCACCAGGGCCTGATCGAGTGTGACAGCCACCCCGGCCACACCACGTTTTCGATCTTTCTGCCACTGGAACAAGGAGCCACATCGACATGAGCCGTAGTGAAACCGTGTGGATCGTCGATGACGACCGTTCTATCCGTTGGGTTCTCGAAAAAGCCCTGCAACAGGAAGGCATGACCACCCAGAGCTTCGACAGTGCCGATGGCGTGATGAGCCGCCTCGCGCGCCAGCAGCCGGACGTGATCATCTCCGATATCCGCATGCCCGGTGCCAGCGGCTTGGACCTGTTGGCGCGGATCCGCGAGCAGCACCCGCGGCTGCCCGTGATCATCATGACCGCTCACTCCGATCTGGACAGCGCTGTCGCCTCCTATCAGGGCGGCGCGTTCGAATACCTGCCCAAGCCGTTCGATGTCGACGAAGCGGTGTCGCTGGTCAAGCGCGCCAATCAGCACGCCCAGGAACAACAGGGCCTGGAAGTCGCACCGACCCTGACCCGCACCCCGGAAATCATCGGCGAAGCGCCGGCGATGCAGGAAGTGTTTCGTGCCATCGGGCGCTTGAGCCACTCCAACATCACCGTGCTGATCAACGGCGAATCCGGCACCGGCAAAGAACTGGTGGCCCACGCCCTGCACCGCCACAGCCCAAGAGCGGCTTCGCCGTTCATCGCGCTGAACATGGCGGCGATCCCAAAAGACCTGATGGAATCCGAGCTGTTCGGCCACGAGAAAGGCGCGTTCACCGGCGCGGCCAACCTGCGTCGCGGCCGTTTCGAACAGGCCGATGGCGGCACGCTTTTCCTCGATGAAATCGGCGACATGCCGGCGGACACCCAGACCCGACTGCTGCGGGTGCTGGCCGATGGCGAGTTTTATCGCGTCGGCGGGCATGTGCCGGTCAAGGTCGATGTGCGGATCATCGCCGCGACGCACCAGAATCTGGAAACCCTGGTTCACGCCGGGAAATTCCGTGAGGACTTGTTCCACCGCCTCAACGTGATCCGCATCCACATCCCGCGTCTGTCGGACCGTCGCGAAGACATCCCGACCCTGGCCAAGCACTTCCTCAGCCGCGCCGCGCAAGAACTGGCGGTGGAGCCGAAGCTGCTGAAAAGCGAGACCGAGGAATACCTGAAGAACCTGCCGTGGCCGGGCAACGTGCGCCAACTGGAAAACACCTGCCGCTGGATCACCGTGATGGCGTCCGGGCGCGAGGTGCACATCAGCGACCTGCCGCCGGAACTGCTGAGCCTGCCGCAGGACTCGGCGCCAGTGACTAACTGGGAACAGGCACTGCGCCAGTGGGCCGATCAAGCCTTGGCGCGCGGTCAGTCGAGCCTGCTCGACAGCGCGGTGCCGGCGTTCGAGCGGATCATGATCGAGACCGCGTTGAAGCACACCGCCGGACGTCGTCGTGACGCTGCGGTCCTGCTGGGCTGGGGCCGCAACACCTTGACCCGCAAGATCAAGGAACTCGGCATGAAGGTCGATGGCGGGGATGACGATGAGGGCGATGAAGGCTGAGATTCAGCGCCAACCTGCACCGCCGCAAGGCACCGTGACCCTTAATCGGGCACGGTCATTGGCCCAGGCTTGCACTGTAAACCGCTGAAAACCCCAACCTGTAAAAAGACGAAGGCCCCGTATTACGGGGCCTTCGTCGTTGTGTCGGGCTTTTTTGTTTCAAAACGAGAAAAACTGGCACGCCCCCTGCAATAACTCCATCAGGTGATTCGATTCACCCACCCTTTCGGGGGCCTTGGTACAGGCAGGCCGGGGATTCCCCTCTTTACACCGGACTCATCGAGTCCACCCTTTTGGGGCCCTTGATACAGGCAGGTCAGGGGTTCCTTCTTTACACCGGCTCAGAACGCGATGCGATGAGCCCGCCCGTTTCGGGAACCTTGGTACAGGCAGGCCGGGGATTCCCTCTTTTATTGCTCCCGGAGATGGATCTCCAGCCGCCAGCGGTCATCGACCGCCTGGCCAACCCAGTCGCCTTGCAGCGGCCGCGCCGCCACCAGCGTCAGCAACAATCCCCCGTCACTCAGCCGCGTCCGCCAGTTCACGTCCTTGCCGTTGAACTTGAGCTGACCTTTCTGCGCCTTGCCTTCAGCCTCGAACAGCAACGCGAGGCTGCCATCGACGATCTCGCCGTGCAGCTTCGGCTCGTTGTTGAACCAGACCGCCAGACCGCCATCGATCACCTCGACCTGCTGCAAGACGGTTGGGTCAGGCGTGGTCAAACGGCCGATCATCATCCCGACCATCACACCGACGATCGCCAGCGATGCCATCACCCGCGGGAATAGTTTCGAACGCGGATCCGCTTGCGGCGTAGAATGCGCGTCATCTTTACCTTCGGAGCCGTGCATGTTTCACGTCATCCTTTTTCAACCGGAAATTCCGCCGAACACCGGCAACGTTATCAGGCTGTGCGCCAACAGCGGCTGCCACCTGCATTTGATCGAACCGCTGGGTTTCGAGATGGACGACAAACGCCTGCGCCGCGCCGGTCTCGACTACCACGAGTATGCCACTTTGCAGCGCCATGCCGACCTCGCCAGCTGCCTGGAAAGCCTCGGTCATCCACGGCTGTTCGCCTTCACCACCAAGGGTTCGCGGCCGTTTCACGATGCCGCGTTCGTCCCCGGCGATGCGTTCATCTTCGGCCCGGAAAGCCGTGGCCTGCCGCCGGAAGTGCTCGATGCCCTGCCCGGCGAACAGCGCCTGCGCCTGCCGATGCGCGAAGGCTGCCGCAGCCTGAACTTGTCCAATACTGTGGCAGTCGCCGTGTACGAAGCGTGGCGGCAGAACGACTTCAAGTAATGCCACTCGATCGCCCAAGAAAAAAGCGCCTGTAACGGCGCTTTTTTCTTGGGCGATCGACCGCTTACTGAACGGTCGGGGTCTCGCCGGACTCCTGCATGCGCTGCAGCTCTTGCGCGTACAGGGCGTCGAAGTTCACCGGGGCCAGCATCAGGGCCGGGAACGAACCGCGGGTCACCAGGCTGTCCAGGGTTTCGCGAGCGTACGGGAACAGGATGTTCGGACAGAACGCACCCAGGGTGTGGCTCATCGAAGCCGCGTCCAGGTTCTTTATCAGGAAGATGCCGGCCTGTTGCACTTCAGCGATGAAGGCCACTTCTTCACCGTTTTTCACGGTCACGGACAGGGTCAGCACGACTTCGTAGAAATCACCTTCCAGGGCTTTCTGGCGGGTGTTCAGATCCAGAGCGACCGCCGGATCCCACTGCTGGCGGAAGATCGCCGGGCTTTTCGGGGCTTCGAAGGACAGGTCGCGTACGTAGATGCGCTGCAAGGAGAATTGCGGTGCGGTTTCTTCTTCGCTGGCTGCAGTGTTCTGTTGGTCAGTCATCTCAGATCCTTTCTGATCTTGGGTCTTTTAGGGTTCTTGGTTTGCAGGTGCAGCAGTTCAGGCCTTGAGCAGCGCGTCGAGCTTGCCGGCGCGCTCCAGGGCATACAAATCATCACATCCGCCGACGTGGGTGTCGCCGATCCAGATCTGCGGCACGGACGTGCGTCCGGCCTTCTGGGCCATGGCGGCGCGCACCTGCGGCTTGCCATCGACCTTGATCTCTTCGAAGGCCACGCCTTTGTTCGCGAGCAGGTACTTGGCGCGCGAGCAGTAAGGGCAGTAATCGCTGGAGTAGACGATGACGTCGCTCATGTCACTTCACCAACGGCAGGTTGTCGCCTTTCCAGCTGGAAATCCCGCCGGACAGCTTGGCGGCGGTGAAGCCGGCCTTCATCAGTTCGCGGGCGTGGGTGCCGGCGGTCTGGCCCAGGGCGTCGACCAGAATGATGGTCTTGGCCTTGTGCTTTTCCAGCTCGCCGATACGGGCGGCCAGTTTGTCCTGGGGAATGTTCACCGCGCCAACGATGTGACCGGCGGCGTAGTCCTTGCTCGGACGGATATCGACCACCACGCCGGCTTCCTTGTTGACCAGTGCGGTCAGCTCGCCCGTGCTCAGGCTTTTACCGCCGCCCTGCACCGTATGCGCCAGCAGCAAAGCCAGCAGTACGACGAAGATACCGACAAGAATGTAGTGGTTAGTGGCAAATTCAATCAGGTGAGCAACCATCGAAGGAGGTTCCAGGGCGTTAAAATGTCGGCCAGTATACACAGCCACTATGGTCGGCCAAACCCCGTCCGGCGGTGACGCCGCCGGAACTTCGCTTTAAACTCCAACTCCCTTTTCCATCGCCCTCTTCTTATTAGCCACGAGTGGATTCCATGACTACCACGCCTAAACCTTTGGTCCTGATGATTCTCGACGGCTTCGGTCACAGCGACAGCCCCGAATCCAACGCCGTCTATGCGGCCAAAAAGCCTGTGCTGGATCGCCTGTGGGCCACCGTGCCGAACGGCTTGATCTCGGGCAGCGGCATGGACGTCGGTCTGCCGGACGGCCAGATGGGCAACTCCGAAGTCGGCCACATGAACCTCGGCGCCGGGCGCGTGGTGTATCAGGACTTCACGCGCGTGACCAAAGCGATCCGCGACGGCGAGTTCTTCGAGAACCCGACCATCTGCGACGCCGTGGACAAGGCCGTGGCCGCCGGCAAGGCCGTGCATTTCATGGGCCTGCTGTCGGATGGCGGCGTGCACAGCCACCAGGATCACCTGATCGCCATGGCCGAACTGGCCTTCAAGCGCGGCGCCGAAAAAATCTACCTGCACGCCTTCCTCGATGGCCGTGACACGCCGCCGAAGAGCGCTGCCTCGTCGATCGAACTGCTCGACGCGACCTTCCAGGCGCTGGGCAAGGGCCGCATCGCCAGCCTGATTGGTCGCTACTACGCCATGGATCGTGACAACCGTTGGGACCGAGTGTCCCAGGCCTACAACCTGATCGTTGATGGCAACGGCGAATTCAACGCCGCCACCGCCCAGGAAGGTCTGGAAGCCGCTTACGCCCGTGGCGAGAGCGACGAATTCGTCAAGGCCACCAGCATCGGTGAGCCGGTAAAAGTCGAAGACGGCGACGCCGTGGTGTTCATGAACTTCCGCGCCGACCGCGCCCGCGAGCTGAGCCGCGTGTTTGTCGAAGATGGTTTCAAGGAATTCGAGCGCGCACGCCAGCCAAAAGTGCAGTACGTGGGCCTGACCCAATACGCCGCCAGCATCCCGGCCCCCGCCGCCTTCGCGCCGGGCAGCCTGGAAAACGTGCTCGGCGACTACCTGGCGAAAAACGGCAAGACCCAGCTGCGCATCGCCGAAACCGAGAAATACGCCCATGTGACCTTCTTCTTCTCCGGCGGTCGTGAAGAACCGTTCCCGGGCGAAGAGCGCATCCTGATCCCGTCGCCGAAAGTCGCCACCTATGACTTGCAGCCGGAAATGAGCGCGCCGGAAGTCACCGATCGCATCGTCGAGGCCATCGAGAACCAGCGCTACGACGTGATCGTGGTCAACTACGCCAACGGCGACATGGTCGGCCATAGCGGCGTGTTCGAAGCCGCGGTGAAAGCCGTGGAATGCCTGGACACCTGCGTCGGCCGCATCGTCGAAGCACTGGAAAAAGTCGGCGGCGAAGCGCTGATCACTGCCGACCACGGCAACGTCGAGCAGATGGCCGACGAATCCACCGGGCAAGCCCACACCGCACACACCACCGAGCCGGTGCCGTTCATCTATGTCGGCAAGCGTGACCTGAAAGTCCGCGAAGGCGGCGTGCTGGCGGACGTGGCGCCGACCATGCTGAAACTGCTGGGCCTGGAAAAACCGGCGGAAATGACTGGCACTTCGATTCTGGTCTGATATCAAAAACGCCCTGTAATCAGCCTGAAACGGCTTTTTATGACGAACGCCTCAAAGCAGTTGGCTTTGAGGCGTTTTTTTTGCCGCGTCGGGCGGGCATACTAGGCCGTCCCTTACCCTGGTGCCGCCCGCCTCTATGCTTCGCGTCCTGATCGCCCTCGCTCTGACATGCCTGCTCCAACCGGCCTTCGCGGATGAGCGCGCGCAAACCCAACAGCAACTGGACGCCACGCGCCAGGACATCGCCGAGCTGAAAAAACTGCTGGGCAAGCTCCAGGAAGAAAAATCCGGCGTGCAAAAGGAGCTCAAGGGCACCGAAACCGAGATGGGCAAGCTCGAGAAACAGGTCGAAGCCCTGCAGAAAGAGCTGAAGAAGAGCGAATCCGAGCTGCAGCGGCTCGATGCGGAGAAAAAAAAACTCCAGAGCGCGCGCACTGAACAGCAGCGACTGATCGCCATCCAGGCCCGCGCCGCCTACCAGAACGGTCGCCAGGAATACCTCAAGCTGCTGCTCAACCAGCAGAACCCCGAGAAATTCGCCCGCACCCTCACCTATTACGACTACCTGAGCCAGGCTCGCCTGGAGCAGCTTAAAAGCTTCAACGAAACCCTGCGCCAACTGGCCAATGTCGAAAAGGACATCGGCTTGCAGCAGGCGCAATTGCTGGTACAGCAAAGCGATCTCGACACTCAGCGCGAAGCGCTCGACAAGGTCCGCAAGGAACGCCAGCAGGCCCTTGCCAAACTCAATGACGACGTGAAAGCGCGGGACCAGAAACTGGCCGCCCGCGAGCAGGATCAGGCAGACCTGTCTAAAGTCCTTAAAACCATTGAAGAAACCCTGGCCCGCCAGGCTCGTGAGGCAGAAGAAGCGCGGCAGAAAGCGCTCATCGCCCAGCAGGAAGCCGAAAAAAAGCGCTTGCGTGAGGCCGAGGCGGAAAACACCGACGCCCCACGCAAACCGGTCAGATCGACTCCCGGCGCCCTGGTGTCCAGCGGCGGCGAGACCTTCGGTGGCCCTTTTGCTTCAAGTCGGGGAAAACTTCCATGGCCGGTTGATGGTCGACTGCTGGCACGCTTCGGTGAAACCCGTGGTGACGATGCCCGTACCAAGTGGGACGGCGTGATGATCAGCGCCTCCGCCGGCAGCCAGGTGCATGCCGTACACGGCGGGCGCGTGGTGTTCGCCGACTGGCTGCGCGGTGCCGGGCTGCTGGTGATCCTCGATCACGGCAACGGTTTTCTGAGTCTTTACGGTCACAACCAGACGCTACTGAAGTCGGCAGGTGACGTGGTAAAAGCCGGTGAGTCCATCTCCACTGTGGGTAACAGTGGCGGCCAGGACACACCAGCGCTGTATTTCGCAATTCGTCAGCAGGGTCACCCGAGTGATCCGGCGCAATGGTGCCGTGCGCAAGGATAAGCACGCCATCTAATTCAGGAGTTCGTTCGACATGCTGCATTTGTCCCGCCTTACCTCGCTGGCCCTGACGATCGCCCTGGTGATCGGCGCGCCTCTGGCGTTTGCCGCTCAACCGGCTCCGGCCGTCGCTCCGGCAGGTACTGCCGCGACTTCCAAGGCGCCGTTGCCGCTGGAAGAGCTGCGCACCTTTGCCGAGGTCATGGACCGGATCAAGGCGGCTTATGTCGAGCCGGTGGACGACAAGACCCTGCTGGAAAACGCGATCAAGGGCATGCTCAGCAACCTCGATCCGCACTCCGCCTACCTCGGCCCTGAAGACTTCACCGAGTTGCAGGAAAGCACCAGCGGCGAGTTCGGCGGCCTGGGCATCGAAGTCGGCGCCGAAGACGGCTTCATCAAGGTCGTGTCGCCGATCGACGATACGCCAGCATCGAAGGCCGGCATCCAGGCCGGCGACTTCATCGTCAAGATCAACGGCGCGCCGACCCGTGGCCAGACCATGACCGAAGCCGTGGACAAAATGCGCGGCAAGATTGGCCAGAAAATCACCCTGACCCTGGTGCGCGACGGTGGCACGCCGTTCGACGTAACCCTCGCTCGCGCCGTGATTCAGGTGAAGAGCGTCAAGGCGCAACTGCTGGAATCGGGTTATGGCCTGATCCGCATCACCCAGTTCCAGGTCAAGACCGGCGAAGAGGTCTCCAAGGCCCTGGCCAAGCTGCGCAAGGACAATGGCAAGAAGCTCAACGGCATCATCCTCGACCTGCGCAACAACCCGGGCGGCGTATTGCAGGCAGCGGTGGAAGTGGTTGACCACTTCATCACCAAAGGCTTGATCGTCTACACCAAGGGCCGGATCGCCAACTCCGAACTGCGCTTCTCCGCCACCGGCAAGGACGAAAGCGAAGCGGTGCCGATGGTCGTGCTGATCAACGGTGGCAGTGCCTCGGCCTCGGAAATCGTCGCCGGCGCCCTGCAGGACCAGAAACGCGCCGTGGTCATGGGCACCACCAGTTTCGGCAAGGGCTCGGTGCAGACCGTGCTGCCGCTGAACAACGACCGCGCGCTGAAGATCACCACGGCGCTGTACTTCACGCCGAACGGCCGCTCGATCCAGGCCCAGGGCATCGTCCCGGACATCGAAGTACGCCGTGCCAAGATCACCAACGAGGCGGACAACGACTACTTCAAGGAAGCCGATCTGCAAGGCCACCTGGGCAACGGCAATGGCGGCGCGGACAAACCGACCGGTTCCGGCGGCAAGGCCAAGGCGATGCCGCAGGATGACGATTACCAGCTGGCCCAGGCCCTGAGCCTGCTCAAAGGCCTGAGCATCACGTCCGGCCGTTGAGGATGTCTTTGCGTTTCGTCTTTGTCCTGCTGTGCTGTCTGGCGGGTGCTGCTCACGCGGAACCTGCCAGACCAACACCTCAAAAAGCCTACCTGACGCTGATCATCGACGACCTGGGGCAGAACCTGCCCCGGGATCGCCGCGTGCTGGCCCTCCCCGGGCCGGTGACCACAGCGATCATGCCCGACACCCCGCATGCCACCGAATTCGCCCGCGAAGCCCATCGCGCCGGCAAGGTCGTGATCCTGCACATGCCGATGGACCCGGCCACCGGCCCGTTCGCCTGGCATCCCGAACTGCCCATCGAAGAACTTGAAAAACGCCTGAACGCTGCGTTCAAAATGGTCCCCTACACCGCCGGCATCAACAACCACATGGGCAGTCGCATGACTGCACAACCAGTGGCGATGGCGTGGTTGATGGGCGAGTTGCAGCGCCGCCACAAGTTCTTCGTCGACAGCCGCACCAGCGCCCAGACCGTCGCTGCGCAACAGGCGCAGAAAATCGATCTGGCGAGCGTTTCGCGGGATGTGTTTCTCGATGACGAACGCACCGAAGCGGCGATCCTGACGCAGTTGCAGACGGCGATCAGCCTGGCGCACAAACAGGGTTCGGCCGTGATGATCGGCCATCCGTATCCACAGACTCTGGCTGTGCTGGAGCGTGAGTTGCCGAAGTTGAAGGCTCAGGGCATCGAGTGGATCGACATCAAGCAAATGATCAGCGTACGCAGTAATCGTGCGACAGCCGCTCATGGCAAAGACGGCGTTTACCGGTAACAAGTTGTCACCAAGCAATAAATAGATACCGCAGGACGCCACCTCCAGACCCGGATATTGAGACCCGTCGCGGCCACCGTGCCGTTTTCTCTATTCAGGATCAATCATGGACACCCAAACCCATCTCATATCACCGACTCGGCAAATGGAGCCCATAGCGGTTGAAAACCTGCTGATCAATTTCACCACCGAATTTCACAGGATCTGGGACAACACAGGCTCAAAGTCAAAACCCGGCAGCTTTTGGCGCCCCACTCCGGCTCCCGACCTGCTGCCCGGCTATTTCCCCTTGGGCGACCTCGTTATCTCCGGACGGGACAACATCAACGAAAAACGGGTAATGGCCGTTGTCCGTGAAGGAGACTTGCAAAATGCCGAGGCCGGCAAAGGCCCGGCACTGAGCAGGCCCAATGACTATCAATGGGTCTGGAGCGATACCGGCTCGCGGGCCAACGGTGACTGTTCTATCTGGCGGCCGATCCCACCCGAGGGTTATGTGGCACTCGGGCTGGTATGTTCCAACGACAGCAGCAAACCGTCCTTCAACGCCGTTCGCTGTGTACGCGCCGACCTGGTGGTAGCCTCAAGTGCCAGCACCCTGATCTGGAGCGACAAGGGCAGCGGAGCCGACCGCGACTTCAGCACCTGGACCGTCTCCCCCCCGAGCGCCCCCGCCGGGGAGATCTACTTTGCCCCCGGCACCTTTATCGGCGCTAACGGCTACAGCAAACCTGCAGCTCCCATCACCGCATACGCCTTGCGGATGCCGATTCCGCTTCAGGTCCAGACTCCACCGGCGGCACCCGTACTGACCGGGCACGATGCCTCCGCCGCCCTGACGCCATCCCGGATCACACAGGTTGTCAGATTGCCGTGGTTCGCCGTCAGCGACCCGCTGATGCCAAGCCTCGTACAGCTGAAGACTTCACCGTTTTACCGCCTGGAAAGAACTGATCACTACTTGCTCGTCGGCGAAGGCCGGAACAGCTCTGACATGCATCGCCCTTTCAGGTGGAGAGCCAGCCGAGCCCAGTCATTCGAGATGGTGCGCACGTTCACCCGCAATACGGGTCTCGACATCGGCAACCAATGGCCTTCGGCAATGTCTGCGCCTCAGTCGGCCATCACCTGCTCAGCCAGGCTGGGCGACAGCTTCTGCAACACCGGATCGGCACCCTATGAATGGGTGAATTCCTCGGAGGCAGAAGTTATTGCGCTGGTTGGAAAAAACCGGTTCGCCGCGGTGTATCTGATGCAAAGCGACTACCGATTACTGCGCGAAGATGGCTCACAAGTGGAGGGCCACCTCAGCTTTACCGATATGGATAGCCTGCATCTGGCGGATTACCCCGCCGAGCTGGAGCCGGCAAAGGACACGAAGAAGGAACTCGAGAAACAGACAGCCGTTGCGCCCGAACAGGAACCTGAAAAGCTGCCGGCTGCGGAGCCCAAGGCGGATCCGCAACCAACGACAGGATCAGCGATAGTTACAGATACCGCCCCATGATCTCGTCCACCACACCGTCCTTGCGCATCTGATCGAGCGCCGCCTGAAGCTTGGCAACGGCTTCGTCCGGCACGTCCTTGTTCAGTGCCAGATACAGTTCTGCACTATTGAAGCGCAGGACGGTTTTCAGCCCGGTCACGCCATCCTGCCGCGCCAGATAACGGCCGGCAGGATCGCCGGTGGCCCACAGATCGATCTGTCCGCTGACGAGTTTTTTGGCGTTGTCCTGATCGCGCAGCACCACCACCGGCTTCAGACCCTGCTTGGTCAACGTCTCGGCAATCGCATCGCCCTTGTAGGCGCCGATCTTGTACTTGCGCGCGTCATTGAGGGTTTCGAGAGTGATCTTGCTGTCGGCCTTGGCCAGCATGACCCAGTCGTCCGGGCCGATCGGGCCGACCCACTTGAAGAGCTTTTCGCGATCCGGCAGGCGTGCCATGACGAACGCACCGTAACCGGGATTCTCCAGCGCCAGCTTGTAGACCCGCTCCCATGGGAAACGCAGGGTCAGGCTGTAAGTGATGCCGGCACGCTTGAACATCTCGCGCACGATGTCCGTGGCGATGCCGTTGATGTTTTCATCCTGGGCGAAATTCTTGCCGTTCTTCGCCATGTTGTACGGCGGGAAGTTTTCGGTGAGGAGCACCAGATCGGTGTCGGGACTTTCTTCGGCGTGGCCGGTGTTGATCAACAACACGGAGGCACTGGCGAGGGCGAGAAGCAGGCGTTTGATCATGTCGGGCTACCGAAATCCATGGCGTGCCCAAGAGTGCCTTGGGTACGCCATGCTGTCCACTGGCCTGTATGGATGTTTAACGCATTACGATGCCGCGTTTGGCCATGTAGGCCTTGGCTTCCTGAACGGTGTATTCGCCGAAGTGGAAAATACTCGCCGCCAGCACCGCGCTGGCGTGACCTTCAAGGATGCCGTCAGCCAGATGCTGCAGGTTGCCGACGCCGCCGGAGGCGATCACCGGAATGCCCAGCGCATCGCTGATGGCGCGGGTCACGCCGAGGTCGAAACCGTTTTTCATGCCGTCCTGATCCATGCTGGTCAGGAGGATTTCACCGGCACCCAGGCCTTCCATTTTCTTCGCCCACTCGACCGCGTCGAGGCCGGTCGGCTTGCGACCGCCGTGGGTGAAGATTTCCCAGCGCGGGGTTTCGCCCGGGCCGGAGACCTTCTTCGCGTCGATGGCGACGACGATGCATTGCGAGCCGAAATGCTGCGCCGCTTCGCCGACGAATTCCGGGTTGAACACGGCAGCGGTGTTGATCGACACCTTGTCCGCACCGGCATTGAGCAGGTTGCGGATGTCCTGCACGGTACGCACGCCACCGCCGACGGTCAGCGGGATGAACACCTGGCTGGCCATGCGCTCGACGGTGTGCAGCGTGGTGTCACGGCCATCGACGCTGGCGGTGATGTCGAGAAAGGTAATCTCGTCGGCACCCTGTTCGTCGTAGCGACGGGCGATTTCCACCGGGTCACCGGCGTCACGGATGTTCTCGAACTTCACACCTTTGACGACCCGGCCGTTGTCCACGTCCAGGCAAGGGATGATGCGTTTGGCCAGCGCCATGGTCAGTCCTCAGCCTTGGTACGAGTCGCAGAAAGCTTGCGCTTCGGCGACGTCGAGAGTGCCTTCGTAGATCGCCCGGCCGGTGATGGCGCCGATGATGCCCGGCGCCTTGGCGTCGAGCAGCGACTTGATGTCACCCAGGTTGTGAATGCCGCCGGAAGCGATCACCGGGATCTTGGTGGCAGCAGCGAGCGCAGCGGTGAACGGAACGTTGCAGCCCTGCATCATGCCGTCTTTGGCGATGTCGGTATAAACGATCGAGGAAACGCCGTCGGCTTCAAATTGCTTGGCCAGGTCGATGACCTGCACGGTGCTGATTTCAGCCCAGCCATCGGTGGCGACGAAACCGTCTTTGGCATCCAGACCGACGATGATCTTGCCCGGGAACGCGCGGCAGGCTTCAGCGACGAACGCCGGATCCTTCACCGCTTTGGTGCCGATGATCACGTAGCTGACGCCAGCCTTGACGTAGTGCTCGATGGTTTCCAGCGAACGGATGCCGCCGCCGATCTGGATCGGCAGGGTCGGGTAGCGCTTGGCAATCGCGGTCACCACTTCGCCGTTGACCGGCTGGCCTTCGAAAGCGCCGTTCAGGTCGACCAGATGCAGACGGCGGCAACCGCCCTCCACCCACTTGGCAGCCATGCTCACCGGGTCATCGGAGAACACTGTGGAATCTTCCATGCGGCCCTGGCGCAGACGTACGCAGGCACCGTCTTTAAGATCGATAGCGGGAATAATCAGCATCTGGCAAACCTTCAAATTTGAATGTTCAGCTTGGCTCGGAAATCAGTTTTTCTCGAGCGCCCACAGGTCGCTTTCGATGCTTTCAAACCGCTCCTTGAGGTGGGTCTGCACATCGAAAATCGCCCTGTTGTAATAGTGCGGAGCAATTTCGCGGGTAAACAGCTCAAGAATTTCCGCCGCCTCGAACGAACCCAGGTCCAGTTCGAAACGATCCTCCATGAACCGCTGAATCTTGCGGTTGGCCTCGCTCTCCTGCTCGGGAGTGAGGGTCAGGATCGGCGGCTTGGATTTCTTGACGGCCATTTACCAGCGACCGTCCCACGCAGCGAAGTTCTGCAGCAATTGCAGGCCATGGGTATGGCTCTTCTCCGGGTGAAACTGCACGGCGAAACGCGAACCTTCGGCCAGCGCCGCGGCGAAATCGACGCCGTAATGACCGCTGCCAACCACCTGCCGCGGGTTGCCGGCGGCGATGTAGTAGCTGTGCACGAAGTAGAAACGCGCCAGGTCCGGAATGTTGTGCCACAGCGGGTGATCCACCGCCTGCTTCACTTCGTTCCAGCCCATGTGCGGGACTTTCAGGTGCTCGCCGTCTTCATGCAGGTCTTTGCCGAAGAACTTCACCGCGCCCGGGAACAGGCCGATGCAGTCAACGCCGTCGTTCTCTTCGCTGCTGTCGAGCAAGGCTTGCATGCCGACGCAGATGCCGAGGAACGGACGATCCTGGCTGACTTCACGCACCAGCGAATCGAAACCGAGGCGACGGATCTCCGCCATGCAATCGCGAATCGCGCCGACGCCGGGGAAAACCACGCGGTCAGCTTCGCGAATCACTGCCGCATCGCTGGTGATCAGCACCTTGCCGGCACCGACGTGCTCGAGGGCCTTGGCCACCGAGTGCAGGTTGCCCATGCCGTAATCGATAACTGCAACCGTCTGCATTACAGGACGCCCTTGGTCGAAGGCATCTGGCCGGCCATGCGGTCATCCAGCTCGACGGCCATGCGCAGCGCGCGGCCGAATGCCTTGAACACGGTTTCGATCTGGTGGTGGGTGTTGGTGCCGCGCAGGTTGTCGATGTGCAGGCTGACCAGCGCGTGGTTGACGAAGCCCTGGAAGAATTCCTGGAACAGGTCGACGTCGAAGCCGCCAACGGTGGCGCGGGTGTACGGCACGTGCATCTGCAGGCCCGGACGGCCGGAGAAGTCGATCACCACGCGCGACAGCGCTTCATCGAGCGGCACGTAGGCGTGGCCGTAGCGACGGATGCCTTTCTTGTCGCCAATGGCTTGCGCGAAGGCCTGGCCGAGGGTGATACCGACGTCTTCCACCGTATGGTGGTCGTCGATATGCAGATCGCCCTTGCATTCGATATCCAGGTCGATCAACCCGTGACGGGCGATCTGATCCAGCATGTGCTCAAGAAAAGGAACACCGATATTGAATCGGGCCTTTCCGGTGCCATCAAGGTTGATCGAGGCTTTGATCTGGGTTTCCAGAGTGTCGCGCTCGACAGACGCCTTACGTTCGGCCATCACCAGCTCCGCAAAATCATTGGGCGAAAAAGGCAGCCATTATAGGGGCGCGGGGCCGAAACAGAAACACGAGAGGTGATATGACAGACGGATAGAAGCCCCGACTGTCGCGGGTAGACATGTCCATACAAGCCATTACAGGCACCCGGAAACAAATGTGGGAGCGGGCTTGCTCGCGAAAGCAGTGGGTCAATCAACAGTGATGTCGACTGACCGGACGCCTTCGCGGGCAAGCCCGCTCCCACAGGGGTTCTGCGTTTTAACGGTTACTTAGTGGAACAGAACCGCCGTCTTCTGCAGGGTCACCCACACACCCCACGCCAACGGAATCCCCACCACCAGCCACGCAGCGATCGCCAATGGCTTGCTGCCCGGCGCGGCTTTCCACTCCAGCACGGTGCTGGCGTCAGCACCCTTGTCGTGGCCCAGCGCCTGTTCGGCGGCCAGTTCGGCGTCGGTCATGAAGTACTTGTCGGCCACCGGGCGCACCAGCAGGTTGCACAGGAAGCCCAGCACCAGCAGGCCGGCGAGGATGTACAGGGTGATGTCGTAAGCGGCGGCGCGTTCAACACCGATGCTCAGCTGATACTCACGCAGATAGTTCACCAGCACCGGACCCAGCACGCCAGCAGCAGCCCAGGCAGTCAGCAGACGACCGTGGATCGCGCCCACCATCTGCGTACCGAACAGGTCGGCCAGATACGCTGGAACGGTCGCAAAACCACCGCCGTACATCGACAGGATGATGCAGAACGCCGCCACGAACAGCGCAACGTTGCCCAGGTGACCGAGGTTCGGGATCAGTGCGTACAGCGCAAAACCCAGTGCGAAGAACACGAAGTAAGTGTTCTTGCGGCCCAGGTAGTCCGAGAATGACGCCCAGAAGAAACGACCGCCGATGTTGAACAGGCTCAGCAGACCGGTGAAACCGGCTGCAATGGCAGCGATGGAAGCCAGTTGGCCGGCGTCCAGCTGACCGAACGGCAGATCGTTGCCCAGCAGCTTGCCGCCGAACACTTCCTGCAACAGTGGCGAAGCCATGCCGAGGATGCCGATACCGGCAGACACGTTCAGGCACAGCACCAGCCACACCAGACGGAATTGCGGGGTTTTCCACGCCACATTCACGTGAACGTGACGGTGGGTGATCATCGCGTTCGACGCTTTCTTAGCCGGAGCGGTCCAGCCTTCAGGCTTCCAGCCGGTTGGCGGCACGCGGTAGGCCAAGGCGCCACCGATCATGAACACGAAGTAGATCGCGGCCATGGCCACGAAGCTCTGCCACACGCCCACGCCAGCCGGCGAAGCGAAATGGCTCATCAGAGCGGTTGCCAGCGGCGCACCGACCATCGCGCCACCGCCGAAGCCCATGATCGCCATGCCGGTCGCCATGCCGCGCTTGTCCGGGAACCACTTGATCAGGGTCGAAACCGGCGAGATGTAGCCCAGGCCCAGACCGATACCGCCGATCACGCCGGAGCCGATCCACATCAGCCAGATCTGGTGGGTATAGATACCCAGTGCGGAAATCAGCAGACCGCCGCACCAGCACAGTGCCGATACAACGCCGGCCTTGCGTGGCCCGGCGTGTTCGAGCCAGCCACCCCAGATCGCTGCCGAGCAGCCGAGGAAGATGAAGAACAGGGTGTAGATCCAGCCGAGCATGGAGATCGGCCAGTCGCATTGCGACGAGAAGACTTGTGCGATGAAGCTCATGTCCGGTGCGCAAGCCACCGGAGCGGTCACGCCCAGCGCCTTGGACAGCGGCAACCAGAACACCGAGAAGCCGTAGGCCATGCCGATGCACAGGTGAATGGCCAGAGCGGCCGGCGGGACCAGCCAACGGTTGAAACCGGGCTTGGCGATGATGCGTTCCTTGGACAGGAATCCGGGCTGATCGGCTTTGAGGCCGTCCGCCGTAATGGTCGTGCTCATTGTGTATCCCCCAATTATTAGTATGGTTCGCCAGCCACTGCTCACCCCCGGCCTTTATGCACGCAGGCATGACCGTTTTTTGCGGGTGAAGCTCCTTGAAAGCGCGACGTTAAGTCGCAGATGGGCGGACGAACGGGCGAAGGTTACCATTTGCACGTGACAGAAAAACCAAACTGATATCACCTTTTTTGAGTCATCTGATCTCCTGATGCCGGGGAACCCCGATGCCGATCGTTGTCGAAGCGCTGTACATCACGGTTCAGCAGGCTGCACGGGACACCGCAACAGCGCGGGTTGATGCAGCGCTATACTCCCCGGCTAAATTACGAATTCGACTACTTACAAGGACTCGCCCATGAAAGCGTTCGGCAAAATCCTGGGTCTGGTACTTCTCGGGCTGTTGCTGATCATTGTGGCGGCGGGCTTCGCCCTGACCCACCTGTTTGATCCCAACGACTACAAAGACGAGATCCGCCAGATAGCCCGCGACAAGGCCCACATCGAGCTGACGCTCAATGGCGATATCGGCTGGAGCCTGTTCCCGTGGCTCGGCCTGGAACTGCACGAGGCCAGCGTCGCGACCCTGGCCAAGCCTGCCGAACCGTTCGCCGACCTGCAGATGCTCGGCCTGTCCGTACGCGTGCTGCCGCTGCTGCGCCGCGAAGTGCAGATGAGCGACGTGCGCGTCGAAGGCCTGAACCTGCGCCTGAACCGTGACAAGAACGGGCATGGCAACTGGGAAGACATCGGCAAGGTGCCGCCCAAGGCCGGTAGCAATCCGGCGCCGACCACCACAGCCGAAACCGCCCCCGAGGCCCCTGCGCAACCGGAAAAACCGGCCCAGCCGATCCGCCTCGACATTGACAGCCTGACCGTCAACAACGCCCGCGTGGAATACAACGACGAGCTGACCGGCAAGCAATTCAGCGCCGAAAGCATTCAGTTGAGCACCGGCGCGGTTCACGATTCGACCAACATTCCGGTCAAGGCCACCGCGTTCCTCGGCACCAACCAGCCAGTGCTGCGGGTGCGCACCGAGCTCAACGGCGAGCTGCGCTTCGAACGCGCCCTGCAACGCTACAAGTTCGAAGACCTGAAGCTTTCCGGCGAAGTCGCCGGTGATCCGCTACAGGGCAAGACCGTGACCTTCGCCGCCCAAGGCCAACTGTTGCTGGACAAGGCCGCCAACGTCGCCGAATGGACCGGCATCAAGCTCTCGGTCAATCAGTTGCGCGCCTTGGGCGAGTTGAAGGCCAACGACCTGGACAAGACGCCACAGATCACCGGCGGGATTTCCATCGCCCAGTTCGACCTGGCGAAATTCGTCGACAGCATCGGTCAGACCTTGCCGGCCATGGCCGAAGGCAGCCTGAGCAAGGTTGAACTGGTTAGCCGTGTCGCCGCGACGCCAACCAGCGTGGCGCTGGACAACATCAACCTGAAACTCGACGACAGCAGCTTCAGCGGCCGCATCGCCGTCGAAGATTTCGCCAAGCAATCGCTGCGGGCAGTCCTTAAGGCCGACACCTTCAACGTCGACCGCTACCTGCCGCCGAAATCGGAAAAAGCCAACAACGCCACGCAGGTCCGTCAGGCCGAAGTCGCCAGCACCGAAGCCGATGCCATGGCCGGTGCCGGCAGCACACCGCTGCCGGAAAAACCGAGCAAAAGCGCCTGGAGCACCGAGCGCCTGTTCCCTGTCGAGCGCCTGAGCAAGCTCGACGTGAACGCCGACCTGACCTTCGGCCAGTTGACCCTCGACAAGCTGCCAATCCAGAACGCCGCACTGAAAGCCACCGGCCAGGGCGGCCTGCTGACCCTGGAGAACCTGCGAGGCGAGCTGTACAACGGCGACTTCGAAGCCAAGGGCACGCTGGACGTGCGCCAGACCGCGCCGATACTGAACCTGCAGACCCGGATCAACCGGGTGCCGGTGGAGAAAATCCTCGAAAGCCAGGGCAAGAATCCGCCGGTCAAGGGTCTGGTCAATCTCACCAGCACCGTCACCGGCAGCGGCAACAGCCAGCAGGCGCTGATCGAAACCCTCAATGGCAACGCCAGTTTCGTGATCAACAACGGCGTGCTGCTCAACGCCAACCTTGAACAGCAACTGTGCAAAGGCATCGCCACCCTCAATCGCAAATCCCTGAGTGGCGAGCCGCGCGGCAAGGACACGCCGTTCCAGGAACTCAAGGGCAACCTGACCTTCCGCAACGGCGTGGCCAGCAACCCGGACCTGAAAGTGCGCATCCCCGGCATGAGCGTCAACGGTGACGGCGATATCGACCTCAAGGTGCTGGGCATGGACTATCGCGTCGGCATCATCGTCGAAGGCGACACCAGCGCTATGCCGGACCCGGCCTGCCAGGTAGGTGACAAATTCGTCGGCATCGAATGGCCGCTGCGCTGCCGTGGCCCGTTGGAACTGGGCGCCAAGGCCTGCCGCGTGGACAACGAACGCATGGGCCAGGTCGCGACCAAACTGGCCGGCGACAAGATCAGCGAAAAAATCGACGAGAAACTGGGTGACAAAGTCAGCCCGGAACTGAAAAACGCATTGAAGGGGCTGTTCAAGCGATGAGAGCGGAGCAGTTTTCCACGGCGGTGCTGGAATGGTTCGACCGCCACGGCCGCCATGATTTGCCCTGGCAACAGAACATCAACCCGTATCGGGTGTGGGTGTCCGAGATCATGTTGCAGCAGACTCAGGTCAGCACCGTGCTCAATTACTTCGACCGGTTCATGGCCGCGCTGCCGACGGTCCAGGCCCTGGCCGAAGCGCCGGAGGACGAAGTGCTGCACCTGTGGACGGGGCTGGGTTACTACACCCGCGCGCGCAATCTGCAGAAGACCGCGAAGATTGTCGTCAGCCAGTACGGCGGCGAGTTTCCCCGGGATGTCGAGAAGCTCACGGATTTGCCGGGCATCGGCCTGTCGACTGCGGGCGCGATCGCCAGCATCAGCATGGGCCTGCGCGCGCCGATTCTCGACGGCAACGTCAAACGGGTGCTGGCGCGCTTTACCGCGCAGGAGGGCTACCCCGGCGAACCGAAGGTCGCCAAACAGCTGTGGGCCAACGCCGAGCGCTTTACGCCGCAGGATCGGGTCAACGCCTACACCCAGGCGATGATGGATCTAGGCGCCACACTCTGCACCCGCAGCAAGCCGAGCTGCCTGCTGTGTCCGCTGGAAAAGGGCTGCGAAGCGCACATGCTCGGCCTGGAGACGCGTTACCCGATCCCCAAGCCGCGTAAAGCCATCCCGCAGAAACGCACATTGATGCCACTGCTGGCCAACGAGGACGGCGCGATTTTGCTCTATCGCCGCCCGTCCAGCGGATTGTGGGGCGGTTTGTGGAGCCTGCCGGAACTCGATGGCCTCGACGACCTGCAACACCTCGCTGCGCAGCACTCGCTGGAACTGGGCGAGCAGCAGGCGCTGCCGAGCCTTGTCCACACCTTCAGCCACTTCCAGCTGTCCATCGAACCCTGGCTGGTTCAGGTACAGGAAGCCGGCGGTCACGTGGCCGAGGCCGACTGGCTCTGGTATAACCTCGCCACCCCGCCGCGCCTGGGCCTCGCCGCCCCGGTCAAGACCTTGCTCGAACGCGCGGCCGCCGTCTTGAATGCAGGAGAGTCGACATGACCCGCACCGTAATGTGCCGCAAGTACAAAGAACAACTCGAAGGCCTGGAGCGCCCACCGTACCCGGGCGCCAAGGGCCAGGACATCTTCGAACACGTCTCTGCCAAGGCCTGGGCCGACTGGCAGAAACACCAGACCCTGCTGATCAACGAAAAACGCCTGAACATGATGAACGCCGAAGACCGCAAATTTCTTCAGGGCGAAATGGACAAGTACTTCTCCGGCGAGGAATACGCTCAAGCGGAAGGCTACGTTCCGCCTGCAGAGTAAACCCCGCAAAATCGGGGGTCGGATCGTAAGCGACGGAATTAATTTAAGAAATTTTAAAAAAGTCGTTGACGTAAATCCGAAAAACCCTTTTAATGCGCCCCGTTGCCCAGATAGCTCAGTCGGTAGAGCAGGGGATTGAAAATCCCCGTGTCGGCGGTTCGATTCCGTCTCTGGGCACCAAATACCGAAAACCCTGAATCGCAAGATTCAGGGTTTTTTTATGCCTGCGATTTGATGACGGCCCGATCCCGCCCTTCTTGCAGGCCGGAATTCGCGATACGTTGCCCAACCCTTACGGAAGAGGGTCATCCCCGCGATGAACCAGAGAAGAACCCGCGTCCCCCTGCCCCATCCCGCGCAACCCGTAAAACGCACCGACTGGCTGATGATCGCGCTCGGCCTGGTGCTGATCCTGTGTATCGGCCTGATTGCCTACGAAACCGTGGACGGTCTGATTCAGGGGCGCATCAGCAACATGGCACGCGGCAAACGCTTCGCCGTGTATTCGCTGACCACACAACCCGCCAGCTTCTGGTTTGCCGTCGCCACGCATTGCCTCCTCGCCCTCTTCCTGTCGGGCGCCGCGTGGTTATTGATCTGGCTGGGCCGCACGGCAACGGTCGCGCCTTCCCGGCGCGACCGGTAACGCCACTAGCTGTTGTCATTCCAGTGAAACACCAGATTGCGCGCAGCACCGCCGCCAATTTCCGCCGCATCCCGGCGCGTTTCACCATTGCGGGTCGCGACGACCGTGTATTTGCCGGGCGGTAACTGTACGTAGACCAATGGACCGGTCTGATTCAGCGTCAGCACGGTCTGGCCCGGAGCTTTCTGAATCATCACGTCGACATCGGCGGTGTACTGGTTTTGCATGCCGACGGCGAACGTCATGTGCAGGTTGTAGCCCGCGGATTGCTGAATGGCTTTCGACTCATCTTCACCAATCCCGCCGGCCAGATAGCGAACACCGTTTTGCTCTTGCTGCTGAACCTGCACAGCAGAACTGTCGACCGGCTCCAGACTCGCAGCCTGCGCCATGATCGGAAACAGCAGCACCGCCGCAGCGGCAACGGACAGCACGAAGGAAAGAACGCGTTTCATGAGGACGACTCCCGGGCTCTCGCGGAACCCAATCGTTACCTCTGTTTAGATTTTGTCTTGCGGGGTGGGTTTTAGAACGATTGGGAGTTGCGGTTGATACGAAAAGGACTACACGCCGTACTCCTCGTTCGCGGACTTCGTCAGCCTGATCTCGCAAAACCCGCCCACTCTTCCTTCAGTGGCATCAGAGGCGGCCGGCATCCCCAGACCAAGGCAATTGGCATGCTCTTGCTTCTGTTCCCCCTGAGCCGGAAGACCTGATGAGCCAACTAAAACCTGCTGACACGCAAGATCCAAAAATTGATTCGCTACTGGGCGACCTGGGCGAACTGATACGCGAGGCGCGGCAGAAAGTGCTGCGAACGGTCGACACGATTCAGGTCCAGACCTGCTGGCAGATCGGGCGACACATTGTCGAGTTCGAGCAACAGGGTGCCCGGCGCGCGGGGTATGGAAAACAGCTCCTGGCTACGTTGGCAAAGGAACTGACTGCGGACTTTGGGAAAGGCTTCGACGTTACTAATCTTCGAAAAATGCGGCAGTTTTATCAGCTCTTTCCAATTCGAGACGCACTGCGTCTCGAATTGAGCTGGACCCATTACCGCAGGATATTGCAGGTCGAAAGCGAACCCGCCCGGCAGTGGTACATGAACGAAGCCGCTGCACAAAACTGGTCAAGCCGCGCCCTTGATCGCCAGATCAACACGCTCTACTACGAACGCCTGTTGCTGAGCCGAGACAAAACCGACGTCTATGCAGAGGCCGCGACCAACATTGCCGCGATGAAAAGCAATCCCCGGGAATTCATCCGCGACCCCGTCCTGCTGGAATTTCTCGGCCTGCCATCACCGGGCAAGCTTCAGGAGTCCGAACTGGAACAGGCCCTGATGGATCAGCTCCAGGGATTTCTCCTTGAGCTGGGCAAAGGCTTCGCTTTTGTCGGTCGCCAGCAACGCATCAGCGCTGGCGACGATGATTTTTACATTGACCTGGTGTTCTACAACTACCTGCTCAAATGCTTCGTCATCCTCGATCTGAAGCGCGGCAAACTCAGCGCCCGCGACGTGGGCCAGATGGACATGTACATCCGCATGTACGACGACCTGAAACGCAGCGAGGGCGACGGGCCAACGGTGGGGATCATTCTCTGCGCACAGCAAAATGAATCGGTTGCGCGCTACACGATCCTCAAGGGCAATGAACAACTGTTCGCCAGCAGCTACAAACTGGTGCTGCCGAGTGAAGAGGAGTTACGAGCGGAGTTGAACCGTGAACACACTCGACTGGAAGAACGCTTGAGCGATCAGACGGCTGATTGACCGTCGACGGATTGTTCACCGAGCTGGCTGGGACTATCGTTGGCAGCTACTCCGCGAAGGTCGAGAGCCATGGGTTTTCAAGAGACGCACGCACTGGAAGATGCCCGGAGCGAAACCACGCTCGAAAGCGATGTTCAGGACGCACCCTTTCAGGAACCCGCCGCCGATGGCTATCTGCTCGGCGGCTTCACCTGGCGCCACGCTTCGCCCGACCCACAACGCCCAGTGGTGATCATCAACGCCGCCACATCCGTGCGTTGCCGCCACTACTCACGCTTCGCGGCGTACCTGTTCGCCAACGGCTTTGACGTGATCATTTACGACTACCGGGGCATTGGCGAGTCGCGACCAAAGTCGATGAAGCGTTTGCAGGCTTCGTGGACGGATTGGGGCGCGCTGGATTTCGAGGCGATGCTCAAGTGCGCGCAGCGGGAATTTCCCGGGCAGCCGATCGATGTGGTCGGGCACAGCTTCGGCGGCTGCGCAGCAGGCCTGGGGGCCTCTGGAAAGATAATCCGACGACTGGTGACGGTCGGCGCGCAGTTCGCTTACTGGCGCGATTACGCGCCCGAGCACCGCTGGCGAATGTTCGGCAAATGGCATCTGCTGATGCCGTTGGTCACGCTGCTCTGTGGCTACTTTCCGGGCAAGCGACTTGGCTGGCTGGAAGACACGCCCGCCGGCGTGGTGCGCGACTGGAGCACGCCTGCCGCGCGTTATGAGCGGCGCCCGAGCGGCAGAGCGATGGCGGACTTGCCCTTCGCCAACGTCCGGGCCAAAGCCCTGGCAATCAGCATCAGCGACGATCCCTACGGCACGATTCCCGCCATCGAACGCCTGCTCGCTTACTTCCACAACGCGCAAAAGACCCACCTGCGAATCGAGCCGCAGGACATCGGTGAGCAGCAAGTCGGACATTTCGCCTTTTTTCGCAGCGCATACCAAGCCACACTATGGCCCATCGCTCTGACCTGGCTGCAGACCGGCGAACTGGCCTCCGACACACCGGGGCGCAAAATCCCACGCAGCCAAGCCCTTTAACGCACCACGGAACACACACCATGGCTTCCGCCAACAAGCAGCAAAAACGCGCCGCCCGGGCCAAGACCAAGGCCAAGCAGAACCGCACCAAACGTGCGGAAGCGCCAGTCGAGCTGGACCCGAACGACGACCGCATCGACTTCGAGTCGGTGGACCTGACCGAACTGTTCAAGAAAATGATCGACGCCGAGAAGATCAGCCAGCAGGCCCTGTGCACCGCGTTCCTCGAAGACCCACTGCTGGAGCTGGTGTACGAGCAGGAAGGCGAAGAAGGCGCGATGGATTTCATCCTCGCCGCGCTGATCGAGTACCGCCAATGGTCCACCGAGACCGACGAGGCTGGCGCTCTGGCGTGGATCGAATCGCCGGATTTCCAGAAAGACTATGTGGCCGCGTCCGACGCAATCGCCGCACAAACCCAACAGAAAAACTGAGTTCCCATGGCATCCCTGAACAAGCAACAGAAACGCGCCAAACGCGCCAAGGCCAAAGCCAAGCAGATCCGCATGGTCGGTCGCAAACCTCTGGCGCAGGACGATGACCTCGGCCACCTCGCCGAGCCGATCCCGGAATACACCCTGGCGATGTTCAGCAAGATGCGCGACGCCGAAGCCGTCAGCCGCAACGAAATGCTGCTGACGCTGCTCCGCGAGCTGGCGTTCATCATCGTCGATCACCCTGAACTGCTGGACATGGAAAACGCCGAGAACGAAGGCATGGCCGCCACTCACCTGGCCGCCGACATGCTGATCGACTACCGCATGTGGGCCGACGGCATGGATCGCGAGACCGCCCAGGCCTGGCTGAGCGAACCGGAGTTCATCAGCGATTTCGGGATTGCGCTGGACACCTACGGTCAGTCGGTGGAAGCGCAGGAAGAGAAGAGCGAATAAACCGCTCGCAGTAACAAAAACGGCCGCTTGTCATCACTGATAGCGGCCGTTTTGCGTTACGCGTTGCGGATCAGTTCAGAACCGCGGCGCCACGTTTTTCCAGATTGCGGCGGCGAGCCACCAGCAGGCCGGCAGCGACCACCAGCAGGCTGAGCAGGCCGGTCGCGAGGATTTCCACGCGGTGGGCGTCCTGGAACAGCATGATGGTCAGGGCCGCGACGATGAATACGATCACCGCGTAGGTCAGGCCCGGGAACAGCCACATGCTGAAGACAATTTTTTCGCCGCGAGCCATGCGTTGTTTACGCATGCGCAGTTGCGAAATCGCGATCACCAGGTACACCAGCAGCGCGATGGCGCCGGAGCTGGCCAGCAGGAATTCGAACACTGCAGCCGGGGCCACGTAGTTGGCGAAGGTGCACAGGAACGCCGCACCGGTGGACAGCATCACCGCCCAGTAAGGGGTGCCGCTCTTGTTGGTGCGGGTCGCCATGGCCGGTGCATCGCCACGCTTGCCGAGGGAGAACAGCATGCGCGAAGAAGTGTACAGCGCCGAGTTCAGGCAGCTGGTCACAGCAACCAGAACCACGATGTCGACGATCATCTTGGCGTTCGGGATGCCCATGCGCTCAAGCACGGTCTGGTAGGAACCGACGCTGGCCAGAACCGGGTCGTTCCATGGCACCAGGGCCACAACGATGAAGATCGAAACGAGGTAGAACAGGCCGATCCGCCAGATCACCGAGTTGGTGGCCTTGGAGATCTGCTTGCCAGGGTTCTTCGATTCCGCGGCCGCGATGGTCACGATCTCGGTACCCATGAAGGAGAACATGGTGGTCAGGATCGCGCCCAGCACCGCGCCCATGCCGTTCGGCAGGAAGCCTTGGGTGTCGAAGATGTGCGACACGCCGCTGACCTGGCTGTTCGGCAGGAAGCCGAAAATGGCTGCGACGCCGAGGATGATGAAACCGATGATCGCCACGACTTTGAGCAGGGCGAACCAGAATTCGAACTCACCGTAGTTTTTCACGCTGAACAGGTTAGTCACCGTCAGCAGCATGGTGATGATCAGCGCGAAGGCCCAGATATCCACACCCGGGAACCACGCGTGCAGGATGGTTGCGGCGGCGTTGGCTTCCAGCGGAATCACCAAGACCCAGAACCACCAGTACAGCCAGCCGATGGTGAAACCGGCCCAGTGACCGATAGCGCGGTCGGCGTAAGTCGAGAACGAGCCAGTGTCAGGTGAGGCAACAGCCATTTCGCCGAGCATGCGCATCACCAGCACAACCAGCGCGCCAGCAGCGGCGTAAGCCAGCAGAACAGCGGGACCTGCGGCGGCGATGGCGTGGCCGGAGCCTACGAACAGACCTGCACCGATCACCCCGGCGATCGACAGCATGGTCACATGACGCGGTTTGAGCCCCTGTTCGAGGCCATTGGAGCTTTGGGTACTGCTCATTGAAACTACCTTTGCGAGGAAAGCGATTCAGTCCGGCCCGTCTGGTTTTCCTTCTCGTAAAAAGAAACCAACGGGGCGTTCCAGATTCTGCACGCAATAATTGCGCCAAAATGTTTCAAACTCTTCTGGCCTGCGGTTTTCAGCGCGACCGGACAGTCATCGCAAGTCCTTGAGAATACTGGCCTTTCGCCAAAGCGTTACCCTGCGACCCACTTTCTAGACGAATCAGCGCACCAGAAACACACTGAAAAAGTACGGGATGCACAATAAAAGGGCGAATGAGGAACGTTCGGCCGGTTAGCGCTTCCAACACCCCGCCAAAGGTGGCAACATCGCGCCTTTTTTTACGCGACACCCACGGGAATCCACGTTCAAACACCCGTTCGGTTGTTGATGGGGCGACAGTCTGCTGCGCCGATGCGACAACCTGCCACACGCCATCCGTTTACCGCTCGTAGCGCTGTTGGCTGCCATTGAAACGCTATGCTAGCTTGGCCGCCTCGCCAGGAAGGCCAACCAACAGCAGGAGCGCAACATATATGAGGAACGCACATGGCTGAGGCCACGCCCGCGCTTGAAATCCGCAACTTGCACAAACGCTACGGACAGCTTGAGGTGCTCAAAGGCATCTCGCTGACCGCCCGCGACGGCGATGTGATCTCGATCCTGGGTTCCTCCGGTTCCGGCAAGTCCACGTTCCTGCGTTGCATCAACCTGTTGGAAAACCCGCATCAGGGCCAGATCCTGGTGGCCGGGGAAGAACTCAAGCTCAAGGCCGCCAAGAATGGCGAACTGGTTGCCGCCGACGGCAAGCAGATCAATCGCCTGCGCTCCGAGATTGGTTTTGTGTTTCAAAACTTTAATCTGTGGCCGCACATGAGCGTGCTCGACAACATCATCGAAGCCCCGCGCCGCGTGCTCGGCCAGAGCAAGGCCGAAGCCATTGAAGTCGCCGAAGCGCTGCTGGCCAAGGTCGGCATCGCCGACAAGCGCCACGCCTACCCGGCGCAACTGTCCGGCGGCCAGCAACAGCGCGCGGCGATTGCCCGCACACTGGCGATGCAGCCCAAGGTGATCCTGTTCGACGAGCCCACCTCCGCCCTTGACCCGGAAATGGTCCAGGAAGTACTTAATGTCATCCGCGCATTGGCCGAAGAAGGCCGCACCATGCTGCTCGTGACCCATGAAATGGGCTTCGCCCGTCAGGTCTCCAGCGAAGTGGTGTTCCTCCACCAGGGCCTGGTAGAAGAGCAAGGATCGCCACAGCAGGTGTTCGAAAACCCGCTTTCGGCGCGCTGCAAACAATTCATGTCCAGCAACCGCTAACGGAGCTACCCGCATGCAGAACTACAAAAAGGTCTTCCTGGCCGCCGCCGTCACCCTCGCATTCAGCGCCGGTGCCATGGCCGAGACCCTGAAGATGGGCATCGAAGCGGCTTACCCGCCGTTCAACAATAAAGACGCCAGCGGCAACGTCGTCGGCTTCGACAAAGACATCGGCGACGCCCTGTGCGCCAAGATGAAAGTTGAATGCTCCGTGGTTACCTCGGACTGGGACGGCATCATCCCGGCCCTGAACGCCAAGAAGTTCGACTTCCTGATCTCCTCGATGTCGATCACCGACGAGCGCAAGCAAGCGGTGGACTTCACCGACCCGTACTACTCCAACAAGCTGCAATTCATCGCGCCGAAAAACGTCGACTTCAAAACCGACAAGGCTGCGCTGAAAGGCAAAGTGATCGGCGCCCAGCGTGCGACCCTGGCCGGCACCTTCCTGGAAGACAACTTCGGTGACGACATCACCGTCAAGCTGTATGACACCCAGGAAAACGCTTACCTCGACCTGACCTCCGGTCGCCTGGACGGCATCCTCGCCGACAAATACGTCAACTACGAGTGGCTGAAAAGCGACGCCGGCAAAGCCTACGAATTCAAGGGCGACCCGGTGGAAGAAAGCGACAAGATCGGTATCGCTGTACGTAAAGGCGACCCGATCCGCGAGAAGCTGAACGCCGCGCTGAAGGAAATCGTTGCCGACGGCACCTACAAGAAGATCAACGACAAGTACTTCCCGTTCAGCATCTACTGATCCTGACCTGCCGGATCGGCGCCGTTACATGACGGCGCCGATCCCCGGCCTTGCCTGCCGCGATTTGAAAAGAAATCCATGATTATCGACCTCTACGGATTCGGCCCGGCGCTCTTCGCCGGCGCGCTGATGACCGTCAAACTGGCACTCTCGGCCCTGTGCCTGGGGCTGGTGCTCGGTCTGCTCGGCGCCTTGGCCAAGACTTCCCCGTACAAGCCGTTGCAATGGCTTGGCGGAACCTATTCGACCCTGGTGCGCGGCGTCCCGGAATTGCTCTGGGTGCTGTTGATCTACTTCGGTACGGTCAACGCGATGCGCGCGCTCGGTGAGTTCCTCGGCAATCCCGAACTGGAGCTCAGCGCCTTCGCCGCCGGCGTCATTGCGCTGGGCCTGTGCTTCGGCGCCTACGCCACGGAAGTGTTTCGTGGCGCGATCCTCGCCATTCCCAAAGGCCACCGTGAGGCCGGCGTGGCCCTGGGCCTGTCGAAATGGCGGATCTTCACCCGGCTGATCATGCCGCAGATGTGGCGCATCGCCCTGCCCGGCCTGGGCAACCTGTTCATGATCCTGATGAAAGACACCGCGCTGGTGTCGGTCATCGGCCTGGAAGAAATCATGCGCCACGCGCAGATCGGCGTGACCGTGTCCAAGCAGCCATTCACCTTCTATATGGTGGCGGCGCTCATGTACCTGTGCCTGACCGTGCTGGCGATGATCGGCATGCACCTGCTGGAAAAGCGCGCCGCACGCGGCTTCGCGAGGAGCGCTCAATGAATTGGGAAGTCATCATCAAGTGGCTGCCGAAACTGGCCCAAGGCGCGACGCTGACCCTGGAACTGGTGGCCATCGCCGTGATCGCCGGTTTGCTGCTGGCGATTCCGCTGGGCATCGCCCGCTCTTCGAAGCTGTGGTACGTGCGCGCTTTGCCCTACGCCTACATCTTCTTTTTCCGTGGCACGCCGTTGCTGGTTCAGCTGTTCCTGGTCTACTACGGCCTGGCGCAATTCGATGCGGTGCGTAACAGCTCGATGTGGCCGTACCTGCGCGATCCGTTCTGGTGCGCCACCGCGACCATGACTCTGCATACGGCGGCGTACATCGCCGAGATCCTGCGCGGCGCGATTCAGGCGATTCCGCCGGGTGAAATCGAAGCGGCCCGGGCGCTGGGCATGTCCCGACCGAAAGCGTTGTTCTACATCATCCTGCCGCGTGCCGCGCGCATCGGCCTGCCGGCCTACAGCAACGAAGTGATCCTGATGCTCAAGGCCAGTGCCCTGGCCAGCACCGTGACCTTGCTGGAACTGACGGGCATGGCGCGCACGATCATTGCCCGCACTTACCTGCCGGTGGAAATCTTCTTCGCTGCCGGCGTGTTCTATCTGGTGATGGCCTACGTTCTGGTTCGCGGCTTCAAGCTGCTGGAACGCTGGCTGCGCGTCGATGCGTGCCAGGGGCGCTGATTCTTCCGACGTGTTGACGGGCGAGGCCCTACTCGCCCGTTTCACGGCACTGGATTCATTTCTCACAGCCCATCAGGCGTTGTGGAAGCCCCGCCCGTTCACTCATCTGCACCTGCCCTGGGAAGCGTCTTACCCGGAACTGGCCTCGTGGCTACGCGGGCGGTCGCTGGAAGATGCAGAAAACGCCCACAACCAACCTGCCGAACTCTTGAATGCCCCGGAGCCGTTTGCTTCATTGGCGGCGTTGTCGCTTGAGTTGAGTGCGGTGGGTGAACTGCCTGCACATTCGCTGGAAGCCGCCGGGCATCGTCTTAATGTCGATGTGCCGGGGCGCAAATGGCAGCAGATCGAAGCCTTCGCCAGCCGCTTGTCGTTTGCCGCGCAACCGAGACACTGGCTGGATTGGTGTTCGGGCAAAGGTCATTTGGGGCGGCGTCTGCTCGGTGCTGATCAGCAACTCACCTGCCTGGAATATGACCCGGCGCTGGTTGCCAGTGGTCAGGCATTGAGTCAGCGTCATCGATTGAATGCGCTGCATGTCGAGCAGGATGTGCTCGCTGCAAACACCGCTTTATTGATGAACGCCGAACACACGCCTGTTGCCCTGCACGCTTGCGGTGATCTGCATGTGCGGCTGATGTATCTGGCTAGTGCCGCCGGTTGCCGACAATTGGCTGTTTCACCGTGCTGCTATAACCGGATCAGTCGCACTGAATATCAGGCGTTGTCCTCCGCAGGTTCGCGATCAGACTTACAGCTCTCGCTGGAAGATCTTTCACTGCCAATGAGCGAAACCGTCACCGCCGGTGCCCGCGTCCGACGTCAGCGTGACACCTCCATGGCCAGGCGACTGGCCTTTGATCTGTTGCAACGGCAAGTGCGCGGCGTCGACGAATACCTGCCCACGCCTTCTCTGCCCAGCGCCTGGCTGGAGAAACCGTTTGCTGATTACTGCCGCGACCTGGCAGCGCTGAAAGAGTTATCCACAATCGGCTCGCCAGATTGGGTAGCACTGGAAGTCGCCGGTTGGCAGCGATTGGCCGAAGTTCGCAACCTGGAACTGCTACGCGGACTGTTCCGACGGCCGCTGGAGCTTTGGCTGAATCTGGATCGGGCACTTTTCCTCACCGAACAGGGATACGTCGTACGCCTCGGCACCTTCTGCGAGGCGCCGCTCACACCGCGCAATTTCCTGTTGCTGGCCGAACGCGTTTAATCTTTCACAGCCTGTGGATAACTCTGTTGATGGTTTTCTCGTGGATCCAATATCCACGGCTGTTTCAGGCCATTAACAGCGCTGGTCATTTTTTGTTCACATAAATAAAAAACCGGCAAAACAGGGATTTGCGACTCAAATGAGAACCCGTCCACAAAAACCTGCCTAAGCCCGCCCTCTTCAGAGCCTGTTGTGCATAAGCCCTCGACCAAAAGGACATAACCGCCGAATCGCGGACGCCGGCAACGGACAATTGCGCCTGCCATCCGCCCTTGCTATACAGACCTACGCCGCGCAGGTAGCGCACACCCGAACAAGAAAAATCTGACCGACAGGAAGCGACCGTGACGTTCATTTCTTACGCACAGAATTTCGAGGACGTTCGCCTTTGGCGCGCCCTGCAGTATTTTGAAAACGGTTTTTATATCGACGTCGGCGCCAATGACCCGATCCACGACTCGGTCACCAAGGCCTTTTACGATCGCGGCTGGCAAGGCATCAATGTCGAACCGATGCAGAACTACCACGACGCACTTCGCAAAACTCGCCCCCGCGACACCACGCTGCAATGCGTAGCCAGCGACCAGCCGGGCGAACTGACCTTCTACGGCATTCCCGACACCGGCCTGTCCACCGCTGACCCGGTCGTTGCGCAAGAACGCAAAAACCTCGGCATGGACGTGCAAAGCCTCACCGTCCACGCACGCACACTGACCTCGATCTGCGAAGAGCACGCCGCCGAGCGACCGATCCACTTCCTGAAAATCGACGTCGAGGGCCATGAAGAAACCGTCCTGCGCGGCATGGACTTCAGCCGCTTCCGCCCATGGATCATCCTCATCGAAACCCCATGGGAGCGCGACCACACCTGGGAACACCTGGTGACCGACGCCGGCTACACCAACGTTCTGTTCGACGGCCTCAACAGTTTCTTCCTGGCCAACGAACACATCGGCCTCAAACCCGCGTTCGACCTGCCACCGTGCAACCTCGACAACTTCCAGCTGTGCAAAGGCCACAACCTTGCCCACCCGGTAAACCCTGCACTGGAAACCGCCCTGCAACGCGCCGAACAAGCCGAAGCCGAACTGCGCGCCATGCAAAACAGCCGCGCCTGGCGCGCTGTACAAAAACTGCGCAACGTCCTGCGCCGGGCGTGATTCGCAGAGGGCGCAAAAATAGTCTGAATTCAGGGGTTTACAGAAGCACCCGAGTCGCTATAATCGTCGCCCACACGCCGGTATAGCTCAGATGGTAGAGCAACTGACTTGTAATCAGTAGGTCCCGGGTTCGATTCCTGGTGCCGGCACCATACAAAACGAAGCCCCTGCAGAAATGCAGGGGCTTTGTTGTTTCTGGAGAGTGTGTTTTCCACCCCAAATGAAAAGCCCCCGACAGCCATCACTATGGGGGGATTTTCTTCAACCTTACGCAGCCTCAACCGAAAGTAAAATCCGCCGTCCAAGCTGCTGCAATGCACGCTCAACATTCTCAATCTTGGAGTGATGCAGGAAATCGACTAACCGATCTACCTGGGGCCGTTGCACACCCAAGCGACGCGCTAGTTCAGCTTTACTCACCCCAGACTCCAGAAGCGTATTCCACAACCCAACCTTTGCAGCAGTCAGTGCAGGCAGACGCAATACCGCGTCACTTTCCTGCTCTCCCGCATCACCTGTTGGAATCAACCGGCGATCATCAACATAAATCGACAAAGCTGTTTCCATTGCATCAATGGCGCCGTCTAGCGCTTCCTCAAGGGTGTCGCCAGCGGCATGCATCTCTGGAATTTCTGCGCAGGACAACCAGACACTGCTCGGCTCCTCGTGGACTTCCAACGCATATTCGAACATCACGTTTCCTCTCATGGGGTACAGCTGGGCCTCAATCCTTGAGGCCCAGCTGTTTGATTATCGATTTTCTCAACCCTTCGCCCATCTCCTTGGCTCCGTGGTCGGGAAAGACAGTTGATCTGCCATTCAAGGAAACCTTGAAATGGCTGCCCTTGCCGGTTTGGAACTCAACGCCTTGGGCTTTCAACCATCGCCGAAACTCGCTGTACTTCATGTGCATCACTCGCTGTTTCGGTAGAGCGAATGTGCAACATATTTGTTACGCATGCAACATAACTGTTGCACCGCACATCTGGAAGATCGCTAGCCCCGCCACCACCTGGCCACGATTGCGCGCAACCCTCCCCCACGCTACCGTCAAACCCGTCGCTGCCAATTCAGCGACCGGGCCTGATAACCCGCGTAAGATACAGGCGCACCAGCGCCCCAACCCACGTTTGCCGGCGTTTTTTTGTGCCTGCATTTCCGTGTAATGGCGGCTGTGCGTGGGAGACCTTCGGGTCTGCCGGGTTCCTGTATCTCCGGTTTATCAGCCTGCGCATAGCTGCCACCCATTCGCCTGATAACGAATTGGCAGCCCTCATTTGATACAGGGAGTTTCACAAATGATTAGCATTGATCCATCCGAAATCTGCAAACGACTCCACCAACCAGCAAACGGTAGGTGAAGCCATGACCAATCCCCACGATCTGAAAACCCTCGGCCTCACCCATTTCTCCTTCCAGTCCAACCACGCACTCTTCCGCACCAACCCCGGCGTCCCGGTCGTCACCGCCCTCTCCCACGCTTCGCATCTGCTGCACCTTTCCAAACTGCTCACGTCAGATACTTCTGCCGCCAACGATCCGGAACTCCACGCCAGTGCCTCGCAATATTTGCAGGAATTGAGCAAGGCACTGGTCGATGACGCGATCAAAGTGCTGACTCCGGATCCATAAACCGTCACCCACAAAAAAGCCCTCGCATCGCTGCGAGGGCTTTGTGTTGCCGCATCAATCAGTGCCCAGCGCTCTGCCCACCGTCCACATGCAGAATCTCGCCAGTCACGAAGTTCGCGTTATCGAGATACACCACTGCCTGCGCAATATCGTCGATCTCGCCCATGTGCCCAACCGGATGCAGCGCCCCCAGTGCCGCGTGGGTTTCCTCGCCGTGCATCGGTGTCTTGATGATGCCCGGCGATACCGCGTTCACCCGGATTCCGCGCTTGGCGTATTCGATGGCCAGGGATTTGGTCGCGGCGTTGAGGCCGCCTTTGGTCAGCGAAGCGAGGACCGAGGGCACGCCGTCGATGGCGTGGTCGACCAGGCTGGTGGTGATGTTGACCACGTGGCCCTTGCCTTGTTTTTCCATCTCGGCGATGGCCAGTTGGGTGATGTAGAAGAAACCGTTGAGGTTGACTGACAGCACGGCGGCGTAGTCTTCCGGTGTGTAGGCGGTGAACGGTTTGGCGACGAAGATGCCGGCGTTGTTGACCAGGGTGTCGATGCGGCCGAAACGTGCCACGCCTTCGCTGATTACACGCTGTGCGGTGGCCGGGTCGCCGATGTCGCCGGCGATGGTCAGGATCTGCGGATCGTTCGACGGTTTGATCGAGCGCGAGGTGGCGACGATGTTGTAGCCCAGTTCACGGAAGGCCTTGACCATGCCTTCGCCCAGACCTTGGGAAGCACCGGTGATAACGACGGTTTTTTTCGAATTGCTCATGATGAAATCCTCAATCAATAAGTAGGTGTTGAATCAGGCGGTAGCCAGTTGTTTCAGCATTTGTTCGTAGTACTCGACCGATTGCGAACCGGACACCAGGTGCTTACCGTTCAGGATCAGCGCGGGCACCGAGTTGATTCCGTGCTGCCGGTAAAACGCCTGCAGTTGCCGCACTTCGCTGGCGAATTCGTCGTTGGCCAGCACCTTGCGGGCCCTCGCCGCATCCAGTCCCGCTTCGGTCGCCAGACGGATCAGCGTCGGGTGATCGTTGGGGTTGTCGCCGTCGCGGAAGTAAGCGCGCAGCAGGATCTTTTTCAGCGCGACCTGCCGCCCTTCCTGCGCCGCCCACATCAGCAATCGATGAGCGTCGAAGGTGTTGTGAAAGTGCGTGCGTTTCTCCAGGTCGAACTCGAAACCGATGGCTTTGCCGCGTTCGATCTGCATCTTCTTGCCGGCGGCGACGTCTTCGGCGGTGCGGCCGTATTTGCGCATCAGGTGCTGCACCGCCGGTTCACCTTCGGCGGGCATGTCCGGGTTGAGTTCGAAGGGCTTGTAGGTCAACTCCACCGACACCTCGCCGGCCAGATTGCCGATCGCCTGCTCCAGCGCTGTCGCCCCGAGTGCGCACCAGGGGCACACCACGTCGGAGACGAAATCGATGGTCACGGTCGGGGTCATGACTGGCCCCGTTCCGCCAGTTGTCGGCGGTATTCGGTAGTGGTGATGCCGGCGTAGCCCCAGTTATCGGTGTCGACTTCTTCGATCACGATGTGGGTCAGGTCCGGGCGTTTGTTGAGGACGCGTTCCAGGGTTTCGGTGATTTCGGCGATCACCTGAGCTTTCTGCTCGCGGGTAACACCGTCGCGGGTGATGCGTACGCTGACAAATGGCATGACGACTACTCCAGTGACCTGCCCTCGGGATGATGGTCAGGTGTTGGAGCTCAATGTAGGCGTGTGCCGGGAGGGGAAAAAGTAGGGGTGGGGTACTTCATTTGTGAGGTGGTGTAATGAATAGCCTGTAACAACGACACCAGAATTTGAGCAAAACGAACGCGTCAGTTCAGCGTGATTCAATGCCTTTTTCTGCATCTCCTTGTGCCTTCAGCCAATCGAATCAAAATACTGGCGAAGGAGTAGTGCTTCCCTCATGGCGCGGGCGGTCTTCTGCGAGGGTCTTCGCACATGTTCGGATTTTCGTTTAACCAGCATCGCAATTACCTATTTCCAGACAGTGCGACTTATTAGAGACGATCACTCTGACAGTCGATATCAGCTCATTCGCAATGATCTCTGGGACCTGTCCGTAAAAACTGCGGGTAAAAGGCACCCTTCGTGTCAGTCGTTTCCCTTGAAAAATCCCCGAAGACGCACCCAAACCGTGCACTTTTTTTGACCCCAATCACCCCCACGTCACCAAAAACCCCGATCCTGTGTCAGCCTCCAGCCATCGGCGGGGACATCAATTCGCTACTAATTGCGCGACAACTATGCTCAGGTACAGGAATATAGCCGGCAAATGGCGCCGTTCAGGTCGTCACGTACACAACAATACCCAGCCCACTTCAGAGGGCATTACCCATGGATAGCAGAACCTTACGCAACCTCATGCGCATCGTGCAGACCGGCTCGTTGTCGGCCGCAGCCGAGCATTCGTGCCTGACCGTGCAGGCCTTGGCCGCACAGTTGAACAAGGTCGAAGAGCAGTTCGGTTTCCGCTTGTTTAGACGATCCAACAAGGGGCTGACGCTGACGCCGCAAGGCACCGAGCTGACGCCCTATATGGACAGAGTGCTGATTGCCACGCGGCAGATGGAAGAGAAAGTCGAAGCATTGAAGGTGCCGGGACAGCGCACGTTGAAAGTGGCGTTGAACACCACGCTGGCGCCGGACTTCAACCGGCGAATGATCGGACGCCTGATCGAGGTGTTTCCCGATTACCAGATGGAATTCAGCTACGCCGAGTCGATGGAGAACCTCAGCAAGCTGAAGAACGAAGACTTCGACCTTGCCGTGTTGATCGGCCCGCAGCGCCCGGGCTTGCCGAGCATTGTCCTGCCGGAAGTGCAGGTGCAGGTGGTCGGCGCGCACTGCGGTCAGGAGAACGATCCGCTGACGTTGCTTGGCAACAAGTTTCAGGTGCGTCCCGCAGAAGATTGTCCGTATTCCCACAGCTTTTTGCGTTTTCTCGACGCCGGGCTGGGCAATCACGAGAACAGTCAGCGGACGATCTACTCCTGCAGCGAAACGCTGACCTTGTCGCTCATCACCCAGATGGACGCGGTCGGCATGGTCTCCCGCGAGGCCGCGCAGAAGAACGGCCTGACGATTTTCCCCGGGTTCGAGGATTTCCTCGAAGTGCGCCTGGCGGTGAACAACCCGGATCTGTCCGGCCAGGCGTTGAACGACGTGGTCGATCTGCCGCTACATGAACGAGCCGAGCGCAATGTACGCAGCCGTCCCAACCGCCACACTGAGAAAGAGGTTTTTGCTGAAATACGCACATAACAACGTCGGAATCGCTGCATAGAATTCCGGGCGATCGAGCTGTATGTGCTGATCCTTGATCAACAAGGGTGTCAGGCTGATCGCAGCGACGATCGCCACCGGCAGGTACTCCAGCGCCCGGGCGACGAAGGGCGGCCAGTGCTCGGTGTTGACCTGCAGCGGCAAGGCCCGTGGCAGGAAGGTCACGGCCATCATCAGCGCGACCACCAGAATCAGGAACGTTTGGTCAGGCATACACCCACTCCGCAGCCCACAAACGTGGCGATGAAAACGTTGAATGGCGAGCTGCCCACCAGACTCAGTGCGCCCATGCAGACGACTGCGGCCAGAGCGGCGATGAGTTTGTTGCGGGTGTTGCACAGCGAGACCAGCACGTAGAGCATCATCGCGGTCAGCGCGTAATCGAGCTGGTATTTGATCAGGTGCGACGCGTACTGCGCGCACAGAGCGCCGAGCAATCCGCCGATCACCCAAGAGGTGTGGCAGAACAGGTTGAAGCCGATCAGATATCGAATGTTCACCGGCGCACCAGTGCCCAGTTTGACGCTGTGGAAGGCGAACGATTCATCGGTCAGGCCGCCGGCGTAACACCAGCGCTCCATGCGGCTCAGACCCAGTGCCCGCAGGGCCTTCGCCATGTAGACCGACATCAGCATGTGCCGCGCGTTGATCAGAAACGTGGTCAGCACGATGGTGGTCAGCGATGCCCCGCTGCTGATCAGCGCCAGCGCCGCAAATTGCGAAGCCCCGGCATACACGAACAGACACATGGCCACCGGCAGCCACAGCGGCAGCCCCGCGTTGACCGCCATCAGCCCGAACACGAACGACACGGTGAAGTAACCGGCCACCACCGGGCTGGCTTCGGCAAAGGTGCGCGATGGCTGACGGTCGACCATCAGCGGCGCACTGCCGGATGTTTCATTCATAGATCCCTCTCAAATGTCCGCTCGCCGTGAGGTTCGCAAAAACCCTGGGCCGTCCAGAAACGCTTGCCCGCGAGGTTAGCATCGTCGACGAACAGAAACATCCGCAGCACACCGACCCGTTTCATGTCGGCCGACGCCGCTTCCACCAGCCGCTGGCCGACGCCCTGGCTGCGATAGCGCAGGCTGACCGCCAGATGGTTGATCGTGCCGCGACTGCCGAGCATGCCACCCAGCACCGCGCCGACGATTTCGCCTTCAACGTCGAAGGCAAGATAGGCCGTGGTGGTTTTCTGGATCAGCACGCCGCGCAGGCATTTGGCGTCCTGCCATTCGCAGAACGACACTTCGTCGAACTGGCGGAAGAAGCGCTCCATGCGCTGCGCGTCCTTGGCCGTCGCGCGCCGCAGCACCACCGGTGTCGAGCACTCGACACCGTCTATTTGGGTGATCTGATTAGCGAACAATGTCGAAAGCGGTCCCGGGCCGCGAGAAAGAAATTGCCAGGATTTGCCGGTACGCCATGGCGTGGGAGTGAGTGTTGCGTGCCGGTGTCACGTAGTGACGCATGTCGCGATCGAGGAAGTAAGTGGTGTCGAGAATTTCCTGGTAGGTGGTCGACGCCAGTTGATGCTCGTGGATGTCGTACAGACGACTCTCCGCACCCTCGACATTGTTGCGACCCCAGAAGTGCACGCCACTGAACGGGTAACCATCGCAGTGAATCCCTTCCGGAGTGATTTCCAGTTGTTTGCCGGGCTTGATCTCGATGCGGATCTGATGGATCTGGCACTGCCAGATTTCATCGTGCAGCTCTTCCGGCAACACGCTTTTGTACACTTCGAAGTCGGTGTCGATCAGGCTGCGCATCACCGGCGAGCTGATGACTTCGTCCGAGAAGTCCTGGAAGTGCCGCACCACGCCGCCCACATAGCTGTTGTTGGCCTTGGACTGCACGTACGCGCGATGTTCCAGTTGCTTCAGTTCGCGAGTCTTGGGGTTGTATTCAAAGTCGCTGTAACGACGGTAACGCATGCCGGCTTCGGCCTGACCGTAGTAACTGTCAGGCTCCATGTTTTCCCAACTTTTGGTCAGTCTGACGAAGTCGGCGAAATGACCGTAGAGATTGAAGTCAGCACCCTGCACATTGGCGTACTTGTCGCGCCGTAGCGATTCGCCCACTTCTCTGGTTAAAACGATCATTACCAAATTCTCCGCTGCATTGAGCGGCCTAATCTATTAGGTGGAGAATTTGCGTCCATGAGAAAGAATTTCAGGCATTTAAAGCCCTATTTGAAACGCAATTTGAAACGGCTTGAAAGTGCATTTCAAATGACAAAAACACGGGTTTTTATGCTGTTTTTTCAAAAAGCGTCAAAAAAAAACCCCGAACAAGTCGGGGTTTTTCTGTCGCGTTTCGCGGGTTCAACCGATCATCAGAAGATGTTGATCGGGTAGTCCACGAACACACGCAGTTCGTTGCCGCTGACGTTGTATTCGCTGGATTTCTGCGAAACACGCAGGATCGAGCTGCGCAGCTTGATGCTCAGGTCTTTGGCCGGGCCACTTTGCACGACGTACTTGAACTGGTTGAAGATCTCACGCTCGGTGCCGCCTTCGCTGGTGGACGTGGTGATGTTGTCACCACGCACGTAAGCGAAGTTGTAGCTCAGACCCGGTACGCCGAATGCGCTGAAGTCCAGGCCGTAGCCCAACTGCCAGCTGCGCTCGTCTTCAGCGTTGAAGTCGGACCAGTAGGAGTTGGCCAGGTAGATGGTGTTGCCACCGTCACCCACGCGACCCTGACCTTTCTGGTAACCGCCGTAGGCGTAACCCAGGTTGCTGTCGCCGGTGGAGCGCTGGTGCGCCACGGTGAACGAGTGCGGGCCGGTGGCGAAGGTCGCTGCCAGGCTCCAGATCTTGTTGTCGTCGCCGGTCACACCGTTTTCGCGGACGTAGGAGTTGTCCAGCTTGGTGCGGTAACCGTTGAAGTCCAGGGTCAGGGACTGATCCTTGTCGATCGGGAACACGTAGTTGGCGTTCACGTATTGCTTCTTCAGCACGTCTTCAACGTCGGATGCGTACAGCGCAGCCTTGAACTGTTCGGTGAACTGGTAGCTACCGCCCAACACGTTGATCGACTTCAGACCACCGCTGTCACGGCCTTCAGCGCTCTTGCGCGATTCGGCGGTGAAACGACCGGCGTCCAGTTGCAGACCTTTGATCTCTTTGGAAGTGATCAAGGTACCAGTGTAGCTTTCCGGCAGCAGACGCGAGTTGTCGTAGTTCAGCACCGGCAGGGCCGGCATCTGGTCGCCGTAGGTCAGCACGGTGTTGGACAGACGGAATTTCACCGCTGCACCACCCTTGGACAGGTCGTCAGCCGCGTTGCCGCTGTCACCCTGTTTGAAGAAGTCGATACCGCCAGCGCCGCTGCGGCCCTTGCCGCCGTCCAGACGCAGCGCGTACAGACCGAACGCGTCCACACCTACACCGACGGTGCCTTGGGTGAAACCGGACGAGAACGTACCGATAGCCGCTTGGCCCCACTCGGCTTTATCGTCGTTACCGTCTTTGTAGTCACGATTGATGTAGGCATTGCGCAGCAGCACTTTGAGGCTGCTGTCTTCAACAAAACCCTTGGACTCGGCCTGGTCGTTAGCCATGGCCGAAGTGGCACTCAACATCCCCAGTGCGATCAGACTGATTCGCTTGTTCAACATTTTGTTTTCCTTATTACGGGTTGAAACGCGCTGTGTCGAACGGCTGAAACGGCGCTTATTGCACTCTTTTATTCACCCCGAAACAAAAAGACCCGCTCAAGACTATGTCATGGCGGGCCTGCTCCTAATTTTGAGTCATGGCGGTTAGCCACAGGCGTTGGGCCGAATCGTAGCCGCGCCCTCAACAATGTGTCAATTTCAAGAATCGTCTTTAAATAGGCGAAAAACGTCTAAAAAAAGTAAATTTTGCGATGGCTTCGTGCACGGAATTGCCCGCAGTCAGGGATTTTGATGCGGGATTACGCGCAACCGTCGAGGCCACAGACTGGCAGGGTTTCAGTCCCTGGCGCAGGCGTAAACGACTCACTCAACCATCGGGCGAAGGCTTCTGGCTTGCCCAGCCACGGCCCGATATCAACCAGTGTGAATTGACCGTCCTGTTCCAGTGCAAAAGTTGGAAAACCATGCCCACCAACTTTTGCCAACAGGGCGCGGCTGTTCTTTATATGTTGTTCGGTGTCGACGGACTGCACGGTGTTCAAGAAAATATCGGCGCTGTAGCCCAACTCCACCGCAAATTCCAACAGCACACTTTCGTCGGCGATTCGCCGCCCTTCGACATAATGCGCAGTCTGCAAACGGCCAAGTAGTTCCAGGCCACGACCGTCGATTTTTTCCGCTGCCATCACAGCAGCAATCGGTGGTGCCGAATCAAACACCGCCGAGTGATCGCGCAACAAGCCTTCGAAGTAGGCGTCGCCGAATTGCTGACCGGTGTATTCGGCAATGCGCCGATCATGTGGCATTACGTAATTGCGCAGTTGCGGTGAAACGTTCTGGCGGTTGGCACCGGTCATCATGCCGCCGGCGTGGGCGACTACCGGCAGCACTTGCTGTGCGGCTTGCACCAGTGGTTTGGCGCCATAGCACCAGCCGCACAGCGGGTCGTAGATGTAATGAAGAGTCATCGGAAAGCTCCGCTCGGAAGGTGGGAAAAATGATGTCGGCACATTAGTCCCTCGGTCGTTGCGGAAAAACGCCGGAATGGCTTTCAGTCTGTTTCGGCAATCGGTCAAATGCACTCGTTGTCCGCTCCGATACAAATCTGAAATAAATTGACACAATCAAACCACGGAACCTTTCAGGAATAATTAACGGAAGTAAATGCAAAGCATTACCATTCGCGCGCTCGAATTCTTTCACCCTTTCGGATGCGCTTTTCAATGCCTGCCCCGTTCCGTCTCACGCCCGTCACGCTTGGGCTTTCTGCCTTTTTGTCTTCCGGTTTCGCTTACTCCGCGACCGAACTGCCCGCCACCTCGATCAGTGCCGAAACCCAGGCCGACGACCCGCGCGTGAGGGTCAGCAACACCGCCACCCGTACCTCAACCCCTGTGCGTTACGTGCCCCAGGCGATCGACTCGGTCAAGACCGCCAACTTCGCCAACTACGGCACCAATGACCTGGGCGACGCCTTGAGCGGCATGCCCAACGTCAGCAGCGGCGGCGATACGCGCTTCGACAGCCTGCGCATCCGCGGCTTCGACGCCAGCAATGACTTCTATCTGGACGGCATCCGCGACGACAGCCAGTACAAGCGCGACCTGCACAACATCGAACGCGTCGAAGTGCTCAAAGGCCCGGCCGCTGTGTTGTACGGCCGTGGTAGCCAGGGCGGGATCGTCAACCGCGTCAGCAAGGCACCCGAATTCGGTCGTCGCTCGACCATCGAGGCCCAGGGCGGCAGCGAAGATCTGCGCAGCCTGTACGCCGACCTCAGCACCGACCCGAGCGACAACATCAGCCTGCGCCTGAACATGGGCAACATGGACGAGAACAGCTTCCGCGACGGCGTCAGCGGCAATCGCCAACTGTTCGCACCGTCGATGAGCTGGCAGCTCACGCCTGACCTGAACTGGCTGGTGCAATACGAATACAGCCGCTACAACCGCACGCCGGATCGCGGCATTCCCGGCGTCAATGGACGTCCGGCAGATGTCGGCCGGGACACGACCTACGGCAACGATCACGATTTCATCGACGACAAGACGCAATCCCTGCGCTCGAAACTGGCTTATGAAATCAACGACAACTGGCAGCTGCGCCACACACTCGGTGTGTTCAAGCTCGACAGCGATTTCGACAACACCTACCTCACCGGCTACACCCCGGCGACCAGGAAAGTCACCCGCCAGCACTGGCAGCAGGACCTGACCACCCGCAACGTATTCAACAACGTTGAGCTGGAAGGCGGTTTCGAAACCTTCGGCCTGGAGCACCGCCTGCTGACCGGCCTCGAAACCGGCAGCCAGCGCCGCGACCCGACGCTGTACAACGCCGCCACCGGCCGTGGTACTCAACCGGTGCCATCGCTGGATCTGTACAACCCCAACCGCGACCTGCGCCACACCGGGCGCATGCAGGTGTCGAGCAGCAGCCACACCGAAGTCGAAAGCCGCGCGGTCTACGTTCAGGATCAACTGCGCCTCAACGATCAATGGCAATTGCTCGCCGGTCTGCGCTACGACACCTTCGATATCGAGTCGACCAACAAGCTGCGCAACATCTCCGAAGACCGTGACAGCCATAGCACCAGCCCGCGTTTCGGCGTGGTCTGGACGCCGCTGCAGAACCACTCGTTCTACGCCTCGTGGACCAAGACTTTCTCGCCGGTCGGCGGCGGTCTGATCGGCATCACCCCGGGCGCGGCCGGCAACACCAATGACCTGAGCCCGGAGCTGACCAAGCAGAAAGAAATCGGCGTGAAGAGCGACTGGCTCGACGATCGCCTGAGCACCACCCTCGCCGTCTATGAGCTGGAACTCTACAACCGTCGCACCACCGATCCGAACGACCCGACCCTGACCGTGCTCAGCGGTCTGCAACGCTCGCGCGGGATCGAGCTGACCGGTACCGGCAAGATCGTCGGCAACTGGTACGTGCGCGGCGGCGTCGGTGTGCAGGACGCAACTATCGAGAAGGACAACAACGGCCTGGAAGGTAAACGCGTGAACAACGTGGCCAAGCGCAACGGCAGCCTGTTCCTGACCTGGAAACCGGAAATGGGCTGGTACGCCGAAACCGGCCTGACCCTGGTCGGTCAGCGTTATGCCGACAACGCCAACACCACCGTGCTGCCGGGCTACGGTCGCTGGGACGCACTGGTCGGCTACCGCCACAAGGACTGGGACCTGCGTGGCGCCCTGAACAACATCACCGACCGCGAGTATTACTCGTCGGCCACCAGCGCGTTCCAGATCCAGCCGGGCGCACCGCGCAGCCTGGTGGTTACCGGCACCTACAGCTTCTGATATCGCGCCCATAAAAAAAGCGCTGCCATCCCGGCAGCGCTTTTTACAATCCTTGTTTGTTCTTCTTATCCTTCCATCACATCCCAAAGTGCTTCCAGTTCGGCCTCGCTGAACAGGCCAGCGGGGTAACGCTCGATCATCATCCGGCGCGGATCAGGTTCCCTGATCTGACGCGTTCCATTGGACTTCAACCAGTGCGCGACAATCTGGAGCGACTCACTATTTACAGCCATGGGATGCAACGTCCGCTCGCTGATTACGTTCACTTCGGCGTTCATTTCAGCGCTCTCTCCCCGTTCATGAGCGGCTACGTTATCCAAGGTTTATGACAGAACTGTTGAAGTTCTCCCCCCTCCCTAGTGCGCCATGAGCGATACAAGACCTATGCCAACGTCATGAAATTGTCGACCGGCGGACATAAAGAAACCCGCAGTCCTGACGGGCTGCGGGTTTCTCTTCAACCGTGGGCAACAAATGACTGCCCGGTCGTTTTTTCAATCAACTCAAGCTGTTACATCCGCACTCACTCTTTGTGCGGTGCGGGTTGCTGTTGGGTAAGGCAGTGAATATTGCCACCGCCCAGTAACAGTTCGCGGCCCGGCACCATCACCACTTCGTGTTGCGGGAACAGGTTCTGCAGGATCTCCCGGGCCGGCGCGTCCATCGGATCGTCGAAGCTTGGCGCGATGATGCCGCCGTTGACGATCAGGAAGTTCACGTAGGAACCGGCCAGACGCACGCTAGGGTTACGTTCCTGAGTGCCATCCACCGGATCCACGCCCGCGCACTCTTCTTCAGTGGCGAACAGCGGCCCCGGAATCGGCATCTTGTGCACCGTGAACGGGCGGCCCTTGGCGTCGGTGCTGCTTTCCAGCACTTTCATCGCGGCCTGGCAGCGCGGGTAGTTCGGATCCTGCGGATCGTCGGTCCACGCCAGCAACACTTCGCCCGGACGCACGTAGCAGCAGAAGTTATCCACATGGCCGTCGGTTTCGTCGTTGAACAGGCCATCCGGCAGCCAGATGATCTTGTCCACCGACAGGTTTTCGCTGAGCACCGCTTCGATTTCTTCGCGGCCCAAATGCGGGTTGCGATTGCGGTTGAGCAGGCATTCTTCGGTGGTGATCAGGGTGCCTTCGCCGTCGACATGAATCGAGCCGCCTTCGAGCACGAAACCTTCGGTGCGATAACGCGAGCTGCGCTCGATTTCGAGGATCTTGCCGCCGACCTGGGAATCGCGGTTCCACGGCGAATACAGGCCGCCGTCAAAGCCGCCCCAGGCGTTGAAGTCCCAGTTCACACCGCGCACTTCGCCGCTGTTGTTGATCACGAAAGTCGGGCCGCTGTCGCGAACCCAGGCGTCATCGCTGGACATCTCGACCACACGGATATTCGGCACGTCGAGGCGAGCGCGAGCGTTTTCGTACTGGCCGGCGGACACCGCCACGGTCACCGGTTCGAAACGCGCGATGGCCTTGGCCACAGCGGCATGGGCAGCCTGAGCTGGCTTGCCGCCCAGACGCCAGTTGTCCGGACGTTCCGGCCAGATCATCCAGGTCTGGGTTTGCGGTGCCCATTCGGCCGGCATGTAGAAGCCATCGGCGCGTGGTGTGCTTTTCAATGTGGTCATGTCGATCAGACTCCAGGGAACCGTCGAGGGTTTTCAACACGCCGTACAGGGATGGACGACGGACTATGGCGACTTTATAAACGATAAATATCGGCTTTAGAAGCCAATAATAAAAAACAATCTGAATTAGCCCCTTCAAATACCGATACAAATCGGTATTTGAAGGTTGCGGATCGTTTCAAAGCCCTTCTTCAAGCACCTTCGCCAGCATGTCGACAAAGAAATCCACGCTCTGACGCGAGGTGACCATCGGCGGCTTGATCTTCAGGACGTTCAGGTAATCGCCGGTTGGCTGCATGAAAATCCCCAGCGCCCGCAGACGATCACACAACAGCGTGGTTTCCTCGGTCGCCGGTTCCAGGGTTTCCCGATTGCGGATCAGCTCGACCCCCAGATAGAACCCGGAACCGTGCACCGCGCCGACCAACGGATATTGATCGATCAACGCCTCCAGCCGGGTCTTGAAGTGAGCGCCGACCACTTGGGCGTTTTCCCAGAGTTTTTCTTCTTCCATGACGTCGAGCACCGCCATGCCGATCTGGCAGCTCACGGGACTGCCGCCGGCGGACGAGAAGAAATAACCCTCGGCTTCCAGCGCCTCGGCGATTTCCCGGCGGGTGATCACAGCACCCAGCGGCTGGCCGTTGCCCATGCCTTTGGCCATGGTGATGATGTCCGGCACCACGCCCTGCTCTTCGAAACCCCAGAAGAAGTGGCCCATGCGCCCGTAACCGACCTGCACCTCATCGGCGATGCACACGCCGCCCCGGGCGCGCACCAGTTCATAGACTTTTTTCAGGTAACCCGGCGGCAGCGAGATCCCGCCCGCATTGCCGTAGACCGGCTCGCAGATGAACCCGGCCAGTTGGCGTTTCTGCTCATCAATCTTCGCCAGATGATGTTCGACGCTGCGCACGTAATCCGGCGCCGAATCCGGGCCGCGAAATTCGCCGCGATAGGTGTTGGGAGCGGTGACCGCATGCACCCAGTCCGGGCGACTGTTCAGGGCCTGCGGGTTATCGGCAATCGAGGTCGAGACCGCGTCCGCGCCGACCGTCCAGCCGTGATAGGCCTCCAGCACGCTGATCATGTCGCGGCCACCGCTGGCGGCCCACGCCAGGCGAATCGCCAGGTCATTGGCCTCGCTGCCGCTGTTGACCAGGAACACCCGATCCATGCCCTCCGGCGCCAGCTTCAGCAAGCGCTCGGAAAACTCGGCGACCGCCGCATAGTTAAATCGCGAGTTGGTGTTGAGCAGCGACCACTGCCGGCTCGCCACCGCCGCCATGCGCGGATGACCGTGGCCGAGCACCGCGACGTTGTTGAGCATGTCGAGATAGGAGCGGCCCTGCATGTCGATCAGGTGATTGCGCCAGCCGCGCTCTATGCGCGGCGGGTCGACGTAATAATGCTTCTGGGTGCGGGCGAAACTGGCGTCGCGGCGCGCCAGCAGGGTTGCCGCGTCCAGCTCGGGTTCGGCGTCGCAGGCCAGGCCCAGCAGCGCGGCCGGTGATGGGGAAAGTGCTTGCCAAGCAGCCGCGCGGGTCGGCGTGCAGAACAGCGGCGCTTCAAGCTGTGCGCCGCGAATCAATTGCACGATCAACGGACCGTCCACCGAACCCATCACCTGGCCTTTGACCAGCGCTGCGCCGCCGTGCAACGAAGGTTTCACGCCCCACAAACGCAGGCTCAGTTGCGGGCCGTCGAGTCGCAGCGCGCCGTCGGCCGACAGGTGAAGTACGCCAGCAAACGGCGCTTCCACCGTCGAACCCTGGGGCACGTGCAATTCGACGTGCAGCGGGAATGTCTCTGGCTCATCGGCGCTGTCAGGCCGGGTGCGCGACAACCGGTATTGCCCGTATCGACTGGCCGCCAGACCGTGGATGGCCGCGGCTTCACTCAACAGGCGCTGATCGATGCCAGGTTGCTCCCAGTTGCCCGCCTCGAAGTGCGCGCTCAACACCCCCAGATCGATCAACGCGAATTCGCGCCCGACCAGATCGGGCAGCAACGGCGCAAAACCTTCACTGTCGATGGCTGGCAATGTCTGGCCGACCGCCGTGAGAATCGCCGCCTCCATCAAGGCCAGCGGCACCGACGTGGCGACCCGGAAGATCTCCCACTCGTGGGTCAGGTTGTCGCGGCTGTAGGTATTGCCCGGGTCGATGCTGACCTGTTGCTCGCCACTGAGCACCAACACCGCCGCCCGTGCCACGATCAGCGGCCACAGCGCCAGAAGCTCTTCGTGTTGCAGCGGATTGACCGCGTGATAGGCCTGCACGGCCGGCAGAATCACGAACGGGTCGCCTGCGGCGTGATGCAGCAGCGCGGCGCAGGTGACCGACAGGTCGGTGATGCGCCAGGTGCGCACCAGATCGCCGAAATCGATGACGCCCTGCAACTGCCAGTGCCGCCGGGCGTCACGCTGCCAGACCACGTTGTCGTCGGTGATGTCCATGTGGATCGCCTGCACCGGCAGCTTTTCCAGCAGGGGCTGCAAACGAAGCCTGGCCTGTTCGGCAGCCTCGGCGATCAGCGTGCGCTGGCGTTCATCGCCGATGACCGGCAGCAGGTGCTCGATCAGGGCACTGGCGTGGCGCGCGTCCCATTGCAGCGTGCGTTCAAGCCCCGGATGGTCGAACCCGGCCAGGGCCAGATCCATTTCGCCGCAGAGCCGGCCGAACCCGGCAACAACCTCATGGCCAAGATGATCGAGAGCCGTCAGTGGCTGGCCCTCAATGTAATCGAGCAGTCGCACATGCACCGATTCTCCACCGACGTCCAGGGTCAGCAGGTCTTGGCCGTCATTGGCCGGGATGACCCGGGGAACGTGGACATCGCAGTGTTCAGCCAGATATTTCAGGCCAGCATGCTGGGCTTGCAGTTCGACCAGCGAATAGTCGCCCCGACAGATCTTCAGCACGAACCGCCCACGCTCGCTGTCCACGCGATAGTTGAGGTCCTGTTGGCTGCCCAGGGCCTGCAACGTGCCGTTCAAGCCGTAATGCTGCGCCAGCAGATGCCGGGCCTGCTCCAGCGAAACCTGAGGGCTGGGCAAACTGGCGCGATGAATCAACGTGGCGAACGACATGGAACGACCCCTGAAATTTTAATAGGCGCCTATATCGCCATTGCTACGGGCGATTAGCAACCCCCGACCATCCGTCCCCCGACGCCCTGCGAGGCAAGTGGATTTGCATGCCCCCCTCGCACCCTCTGGCACTTTGCGCAAGAATGTCGGCCATTCAAACCTGCCACTGGAATATCCCCATGAATGTAATCCCCACTGACCTGCCTGGTGTCCTGATCATCGAACCCAAGGTGTTTGGTGATGAGCGCGGGTTCTTTTACGAAAGCTTCAATGCCAAGGCGTTTCAGGACGCGACCGGCCTCGACACGCAGTTTGTGCAGGACAACCATTCGCGCTCGCAGAAAGGCGTTCTGCGTGGGCTGCATTACCAGTTGGAAAACACCCAGGGCAAACTGGTCCGCGTCACCGTCGGCGAAGTCCTCGATGTCGCCGTGGATATCCGTCGCAGCTCGCCGCATTTCGGCAAGTGGGTGGCCGTGCGTCTGTCCGCCGACAACCATCGCCAACTGTGGGTACCGGAAGGTTTCGCCCACGGTTTCGTGGTGCTGAGCGAGTTCGCCGAATTCCTCTACAAGACTACTGACTACTACACCCCGTCGGCCGAGCGCAGCATTCGCTGGGATGACCCGGATCTGGCTATCGACTGGCAGCTGGACGAAGCGCCAAAACTGTCGGCCAAGGATCAGGCAGCCGCCTTCTTCAAGGACGCCGACGTCTTTTCCTGAAGTCCTGTGTGAATTTTCAGCGCCGCTGCACACCCGACCACGGGTGCGCAGACTGCGCCGGCAAGCCTAGGCATAATGCGCCTGTACCCACAGGCGCTCGATGCTCATGACTCCGACCCTTCCCCGCCGCCCCCGCTGGCGCAGTCTTGCCCTGCTGGCTCTGTGCCTGGCACCGCTGCTGTGGCCGCTGGAACATCTGGCCGAGCGCTATTACCGCAGCGAACTGGCCGGCCAGAACCGCCAGACCCTCGACCTCTACGTCGCCAACCTGCTGGGCACGCTGCATCGCTATGAAGTGCTGCCGCAAATCCTCGGCGACCTCCCGGCCCTGCGCGCGGTGCTCGGGGCGCCGGATGACGGCGTGACCCAGGGCAACGCCAACCGCCTGTTGAAGAACATCGCGGCGCAGACCGGCGCCGAAGTCATGTACCTGATGGACACCAGAGGCCAGACGCTCGCGGCATCGAACTGGGACAAGCACGACAGTTTCGTCGGGCGCAATTTCTCTTTCCGGCCGTACTTCAGCGAGGCCATGGCCGGCCGCCTCGGGCGCTTCTTCGGTCTGGGCACCACCTCCGCCAAGCGCGGCTACTTCTTCGCCGCTGCCGTGCGCAATGGCGAGAAAATCATCGGGGTGCTGGTGATCAAGGTTGACCTCGACCACACCGAAAGCCTGTGGGGCAAAACCCCGGAACAACTGCTGGTGACCGACCACAACGGTGTCGTCATCCTCACCTCGCGCCCGGAATGGCGCTTTCGCGCGACCCGCACTCTGAGTGATGCCGAGCGTGCGGCGATCACCGCAATCCAGCCCTACCCGACCCGCGAGCCACGCCCGCTGAATCTGAGCCCGACCGCGTGGCTGCCGCAGACCCAGGACATCGCGGAAACCGGCTGGAGCGTCAGCATTCTGGCCCCGCGCACGTTGATCGACCGACCGGTGCGCACGGTGGTGGCGATCGGCGGCGCCACCTTGCTGGTGGTGATGCTATTGCTGGGCCTGATGATGCAGCGTCGTCGTCATTATCTGGAACGGATCGCATTCGAAGCCAAGGCCCGACGGGAGCTTGAGGGGCGGGTCGCCGAACGCACCAGCGATCTCGAAGGCCTCAACCGCCGCCTGAAACAGGAAGTGCTTGAACGCGAACAGGCCCAGCAGGAACTGGTGCGCGCCCAGGACGATCTGGTGCAGGCCGGCAAACTGTCGGCGCTGGGGACAATGTCGGCGAGCATCAGCCACGAACTTAACCAGCCGCTGGCGGCGATCCGCAGCTACGCCGAGAACGCCGAAGTGCTGCTCGACCACGAACGCACCGAAGATGCCCGCGGTAACCTCAAGCTGATCAGCGAGCTGACCGGGCGCATGGCCTCGATCATCGCCCACCTGCGCGCCTTCGCCCGCCGCGACCGCCACGCCCCGGAAAGCGTCGCCCTGCAACCGGCGCTGGACGACGCGCTCGCCTTGCTGGCCAAACGTCGCCGCAGCATGGATGTCGAGCTGATCCGTGACCTGCCCGCCGCCACCCTGTGGGTCGAGGCCGGGGAAACCCGTCTGCGTCAGGTGTTGGGTAACCTGCTGGCCAACGCCCTCGACGCCCTGACGGAAAAAGGCCCGCCGCGCAAATTGTGGCTGAGTGCCGAATCCACCGACGAAGGCGTCAACCTGTACATTCGCGACAATGGCCCGGGTTTCTGCATGGAAGCCCTGGGCCGCGCCAGCGAACCGTTTTACACGACCAAGACCCGCACTCAGGGTCTCGGTCTGGGGTTGGCCATTTGCGAAACCCTGATGCGCGCCTTCGGTGGTGAACTGTCGTTCGCCAACCACAAGCAAGGTGGCGCCTTGATCACCCTGCGGCTGCGCGCCGGCGCGCCCGGGGTCAGCCTGCAACCGTCCGAGGATCGAAGCGCATGACCATCGACAACCGCATTCAGGTGGTGCTGATCGACGACGATCCGCACCTGCGGCAGGCCCTCGGCCAGACCCTGGATCTGGCCGGCCTGAAAATTCTTCCGCTGTCCGAGGCCAAAGGTCTGGCCGCGCAACTGGAGCGCGACTGGCCGGGCGTGGTGGTCAGCGACATCCGCATGCCCGGCATGGATGGCCTGGAACTGCTGAGCGAACTGCACGCCCAGGACCCGGAACTGCCGGTGCTGCTCATCACCGGCCATGGCGACGTGCCCCTGGCCGTGCAGGCCATGCGCGCCGGTGCTTATGACTTTCTGGAAAAACCCTTCGCCAGCGACGCCCTGCTCGACAGCGTGCGCCGCGCCCTGGCCCTGCGGCGCCTGGTGCTGGACAACCGCAGCCTGCGCATGGCCCTGAGTGATCGCAACGAACTGAGCGCGCGGTTGGTCGGCCAGTCGGCGCCGATGTCACGCCTGCGCGAGCAGATCGGCGCGCTGGCGGCGACCAAGGCCGACGTGCTGATCCTCGGCGAAACCGGCGCCGGCAAGGAAGTCGTCGCCCGCGCCCTGCACGATCTGTCGAGCCGACGTAACGGCCCGTTCGTGGCGATCAACGCCGGAGCGCTGGCCGAGTCGGTGGTCGAAAGCGAACTGTTCGGCCATGAGCCCGGCGCTTTCACCGGCGCGCAAAAGCGCCGGATCGGCAAGTTTGAATTCGCCAATGGCGGCACGCTGTTCCTCGACGAAATCGAAAGCATGAGCATGGATGTGCAGGTCAAACTGCTGCGCATGCTGCAGGAACGCGTGGTCGAACGACTGGGCGGCAATCAGTTGATCCCGCTGGACATCCGCGTCATTGCCGCCACCAAGGAAGACCTGCGTCAGGCCGCCGATCAGGGACGTTTCCGGGCGGACTTGTATTACCGCCTCAACGTGGCGCCGCTGCGCATTCCGCCACTGCGTGAACGGGGCGAAGACGCGTTGATGCTGTTCCAGCATTACGCCGATGAAGCCAGCGCGCGCCATGGTCTGCCACCGCATGAACTGCAACCGGCGCAACGGGCGTTGCTGCTGCGGCATTCATGGCCGGGCAACGTGCGGGAATTGCAGAACGCGGCGGAGCGTTTTGCCCTCGGCCTGGAACTGGCACTGGACAACACGCAGCCCGATGGCAGCCCCGGCACCACCGTCGAAATCACGGCGGGCGGGCTCAGCGAGCAAGTGGAAAACTTCGAGAAATCCCTGATCGCCGCCGAACTGGCCCGCTCTCACGGTTCCGTGCGCAGTCTCGCCGAAGCCCTGGGCATTCCGCGCAAGACCCTGCACGACAAACTGCGCAAGCACGGGTTGAATTTCGCTGGCAGCGGCGGCCATTCCGACGAATCCGAATGAAGCACGCTCAATTCACTTTTCTGCCGCAAGAGGTCCGGGCATGAATCACGACAGTCGTTATCTGGAATCCGTTCTTCACCACGACATCCCACTGACCCGGGACATGGGCCTCAAGGTGCTCGACTGGCAGGAACAGCAACTACGCCTGCACCTGCCGCTGGACGCCAACGTCAATCACAAGAGCACCATGTTCGGCGGCAGCCTGTATTGCGGCGCGGTGCTGGCGGGTTGGGGCTGGCTGCATTTGCGTTTGAAAGAGGAAGGCATCGAAGACGGGCACATCGTGATTCAGGAAGGGCAGATCAGTTATCCACTGCCGGTCACGGGCGATGCCATTGCGATCTGCCCGTCACCGAGCGCTGCGGTGTGGAAGAAATTTTTGACGATGTATCAGCGCTACGGACGGGCGCGACTGACCCTGCACACGCGGGTGGTCAATACGGGAAGCGATGAGGATGCGGTGACGTTCAGCGGGCAGTACGTCCTGCACCGCTGAAGACTGAGGGAGCTTACGAGCGGGCGAGTTCGAGCAGCTTCGCCCGCCACGCGGCTTTCGCTGGCAACGCCAGGAAGAAACCGTTCAACAACGACTCTCGTGGTGGGTAACAGAACGCTTCGCCTCTAAGGTCCAGCACCTCGCCACCCGCCCCTTCCAGAACGCCCTGCGCGGCTGCGGTGTCCCACTGCGAAGTCGGCGCCAGACGCGGGTAGCAATCGGCAGCACCTTCGGCCAGCAGACAGAACTTCAGCGAACTGCCGATGTTGGCCAGCTGCAACTCGCCAAGGCTGGCACTCAATCCAGCCAGCAAGCGTTCCTGCTCCGGGCTCGAATGACGACGGCTGGCAACCACGGTAAACGCTTCGCCAGGTCCCGGCACGTCACGAACCTGAATCGCCACCGGCGTACCGCCCGTATCGCCGCGCCAGGCACCAATCCCGGCTCCGCCGACGTAGAAGCGACCGTTGGTCGGCATCGTCACCACACCGAACACCACCCGGCCGTTCTCGATCAGCGCGATGTTGACGGTGAATTCTTCGCTGCCGCTGATGAACTCCTTGGTGCCATCCAGCGGATCCACCAGCCACCAGCGCTGCCAGCTCGCGCGCACGCTTTGCGGGATGTTGGCGTCCTCTTCGGACAGCACCGGAATGCTCGGATCCAGCGCTGTCAGGCCGGCCACGATCACGTGATGCGCGGCCATGTCCGCCGCCGTCACCGGCGAATCATCGGACTTGGCGGTGACGGCTACGTCGGCGCGCCAGAACGGCAGGATCGCCTCACCGGCCCGTAATGCCAGCTCGACCACCGGCGCCATCAACGGATGGGGAAAACTCATCGGCATCTCACTCATGACTGGAAAAATCCGCGCTGGGTCAGCAGGTCGCGGGTCAGGTACAACGCCGCCAGGGCGCGTCCCTCACTGAAATTCGGATTTTGCGCCAGCGTCGACAGCTCCCGCAGGTTGACCTTGTCCACACGCATCGGCTCGGGCTCATCGCCTTCGAGGCGTTCTTCGTACAAATCGGTGGCCAGCACCACCTGTATCTTCTGGCTCATGTAACCGGGGGACAACGACAGCTCGGTCAGATGCTCCAGTTGTCGCGCGCCATAACCGGCTTCTTCCTTGAGCTCGCGTTCGGCGGCAGCCAGCACATCTTCGCCGGGTTCGATCAGGCCTTTGGGCAACGACAGTTCATATTCGTCGGTGCCACCGCAGTATTCCTCGACCAGCACCGCGTGCTCGGCATCGAGCATCGCCACGATCATGACCGCGCCATAGCCGGCGCCCTTGCCGACCAGCCGCTCGTAGGTGCGTTCCACGCCGTTGGAGAAACGCAGCTTCAGCTCTTCGACGCAGAACAGCCGGCTGGTGGCGACGATCTCGCGGGCAAGTACGGTGGGTTTCTGGCGCATGCAAAGCTCCTTGGCGTGAACGCGCTACTATAACGCGGCTTTTCCGATTGTTTGCGTCGGATATCTTTCTACCGTTCGAGACGTTGCCATGCCTTCATTACCGTGGTCCGACATCGATACCGTTCTGCTCGACATGGACGGCACGCTGCTGGACCTGCACTTCGACAACCACTTCTGGCTGGAACACCTGCCGCAACGCTACGCCGAACTGCATGGCGTGAGTCGGGCCATGGCGGAAATGGAATTGCAGCCGCTGTTCGAGCGCCATGCCGGTCAATTGCAGTGGTACTGCCTGGACTTCTGGAGCGCGGAACTGAAGCTGTCGGTGCGTGAACTGAAACTGGAAACCGCCCACCTGATCGCCCTGCGCCCGGACGCCGACACCTTTCTGGAAGCGATCAAACGAGCCGGCAAACGCGTGGTGATGATCACCAACGCGCACCGCGATTCACTGTCGCTGAAACTGGAACGGATCGAACTGGCGCCATACTTCGAACGGCTGATCAGTTCCCACGATTACGGTTTCCCCAAGGAAAACCCGCAATTCTGGGACGCCTTGCAGGCCGACATCGGTTTTGACCCGGCACGCAGCCTGTTCATCGACGACACCTTGCCGATCCTGCGCAGTGCGCGGAATTTCGGCGTGGCGCATCTGTTGGCCGTGAAGGAACCGGACAGCCGCAAAGGGCCGAAGGACACCGGGGAGTTTGCGGCGGTCGAGGATTATCGGGATTTGATTGCGGGCCTGTAGACCGCATCGTCCCCATCGTGAGCAGGCTCGCTCCCACAACTGAAATGCATTCCAATGTGGGAGCGAGCCTGCTCGCGGTAGCGGTATCTGCGATTACTCAGGAATACGCAGCACCTGCCCCGGATAGATTTTGTCCGGATGCTTGAGCTGAGGCTTGTTGGCCTCGAAAATCTTGTTGTACTTGTTGGCGTCGCCGTACACACGCTTGGAAATCGCGCTTAGCGTATCGCCCTTCTCGACCGTGACAAATTTTGCAGCAGCGGCAACGCCACCGGTCACGGTGATCTGATCGTCCACGCCGCTGACGCCGGCCACGTTGCCCAGCGCCAGGAGGATTTTTTCTTTTTCCTCCTGAGTAGCCGCCTCGCCAGTGGCGATGACCTTCTCGCCTTCAACCTTGACCTGGATCTTCGAGGTGTCGATGCCGGTCAGCGCGTCCTGCACGTGCTTGGTCAATGCCTCGCCATTGGCTTCAGCCTTGTCCGGCGTCAGCGCGTCGAGGATTTTTTCACCTGCTTCTTTCAGAAAGCTGAAAAGGCTCATTGCGTTTCTCTCCATGGAATAAAGGGTCAGTCGACAAAGCCTAGACCACCCCGGACAAACCCGGTTCCGGCCCGACCAATGACCCTGCCCCCGCGCAAGCGGTAGAATCGCTCACCCTTGCCAGCGCCCCGGAGCGAAGATGGACATCAAGCAGCTGAAATTCCTCATCGCCCTCGACGAAACCCGCCATTTCGGCCAGGCCGCCGCCCGCTGCCACATCACCCAGCCGACCTTGTCGATGCGCCTGCGCAGCCTCGAAGAAGAACTAGACCTGCCGCTGGTCAACCGTGGCCAGCGCTTCGAAGGGTTCACCGCGCCGGGCGAACGGGTACTGGCCTGGGCGCGCACGGTGCTGGCGGCTTATGACGGCTTGCAGGCGGAAGCGGCGGCCTGTCGCGGCAATCTGATCGGCACCCTGCGGCTGGGCGTGGTGCCGTTGTCGAGTTTCGATGCGCTGCCTTTGCTGCAACGCCTGCACGCGCAACACCCGAACCTGCGCTTCGAACTGTCCTCGCTGAGCTCCGAACAGGTTCTGGAGCAACTGGCGAACAACCGCATCGACATTGGCGTGTCTTACCTGGATCGCCTCGACGGCGAGCGTTTCGAATCCCTGGCGTTCAGTGAAACGCAGATGGGGCTGCTCTACGACCAGCGGTTCTTCAGCTTTGGCGAAGCACCGCTGAGCTGGGAATCACTGATCGAACTGCCCCTGGGCATGCTCACCAGCGGCATGCACTTTCGCCAGTCCATCGACCATAACTTCCACAGTCGTGGCCTGACGCCGCAACCCTTGCTGCAAACCGACGCCGTCCACCAATTGTTGCAAGCTGTGCACGGCGGGCTGTGCTGCGCGGTGATGCCGCTGGACGGCGGTCTGGAAAACCTCACGGATAACCTGCGCCTGCAACCCATCGAAAACGCCCAGACCCTCGCCCGACTGGGGCTGATCATGCGTCGCGGCGCCCCGCGTTCGGCGCTGGCCGAGGCGTGTTTCGCGCTCTATCAAAAATCACCAACGGACGCTTGATCGACGGCATCTATCGAAGGATCGACACTAGCGATTAGACGCGACAACTTGCCGCGCCTAGTCTTAACGTTGATCAATCCGTCGGTGATGCCATGAACGCCAAGCGCCCGGCCTGCGCGGCGCCTGCTCTCGAAACGCCCGCGCCAGCCGCCAGTCAGACCTACAGCTACAGCGATCTTCCCCTCGCGGAATCGGCCAGCACCGCGCTGGCCGAAGAAGTCGCGTTGGCGATTGCCTACAACGGCATCAGCCAGGCCGTGATGCTGGTCACCCCGACCGACCTTGAAGACTTCATCGTCGGCTTCAGCCTCGGCAGCGGCATCATCGAAGACGCCTCGGACATCTACGACCTGCAACTGAGTGGTTCGGGCTCGGCGCAATACGCGCAAGTCACCATTGCCAACCGCGCCTTCTGGAACCTCAAGCAGCAGCGGCGGCAACTGGCCGGCACCAGCGGTTGCGGACTGTGCGGCGTGGAAGCAGTGGAGCAGGCGCTGCCTGACCTCAAGGTTTTGCCCGGCGCCCCCTTGCCGCCCATCGAATGGCTCGACGGTCTGCGCCAGCGCATCGGCGCGTTCCAGCCGCTGGGCCAGCATTGCGGCGCGGTGCACGCAGCGGTGTTCATGAACGCCAGCGGTGAATTACTGCTGGGCCGCGAAGACATCGGCCGGCACAACGCCCTCGACAAGCTGATCGGCGGCCTGATCCGGCAAAAGATATCCACAGCCGGCGGGCTGGCGATTGTTACCAGCCGTTGCAGCCTCGAATTGATCCAGAAAGTTTTGCGGGCCGGGATTCAGACCCTGGTCAGCCTGTCCGCGCCCACCGGCCTCGCCGTGCAATGGGCCCGACGCCACAACCTCAATCTCATCCACCTGCCGCAAAAGAACGCGCCGCGGGTGTATAGCCCAGAAATGGAGAAACACTCGTGAGCCAACACCATCAAGCCGACCAGAAACCCGTCCCGCGCTACAAGCCTTACAAGGGCGCAGCCGGCGGCTGGGGCGCACTGATCAGCGTGGCCCAGGCCTGGCTGACCAGCGACAACGCCCTGAAAAACCTGCGCATGATGCTCAAGACCAACCAGAACGGCGGCTTCGACTGCCCGGGCTGCGCCTGGGGCGACTCGCCGGAAAGCGGCATGGTCAAGTTCTGCGAAAACGGCGCCAAAGCGGTGAACTGGGAAGCGACCAAGCGTCGAGTCGATGGCAAATTTTTCGCCAAGCACAGCGTCACCGCGTTGCTGGAACAGAGCGATTACTGGCTCGAGTATCAGGGCCGTCTGACCGAGCCGGTCGTGTATGACGCCGAAACCGATCGCTACAAGCCGATCAGCTGGGACGATGCCTACGCGCTGATCGGCAAACACCTGCAAGCGCTGTCGAGTCCGGATCAGGCCGAGTTCTACACCTCGGGCCGCGCCAGCAACGAAGCGGCGTATCTGTATCAACTGTTCGTGCGCGCCTTCGGCACCAACAACTTCCCCGACTGCTCGAACATGTGCCACGAGGCCAGCGGCGTGGCGCTGGCGCAGAGTGTCGGCGTCGGCAAAGGCACCGTGACCTTCGACGATTTCGAACACGCCGACGCGATTTTCGTCTGGGGCCAGAACCCGGGCACCAACCACCCGCGCATGCTCGAACCCCTGCGTGAAGCGGTGAAACGCGGCGCTCAGGTGGTGTGCATCAACCCGCTGAAAGAGCGGGGTCTGGAACGTTTCCAGCATCCACAGCACCCGATCGAAATGCTCACCAACGGCGACAAGCCGACCAACACCGCGTATTTCCGCCCGGCGCTGGGCGGCGACATGGCGGTGCTGCGCGGCATGGCCAAGTTCCTGCTGCAATGGGAACGCGAGGCGCAGAAGGCCGGCGCACCGGCGGTGTTCGATCACGACTTCCTCAATGAACACAGCGTCAACGTGCTCGAGTATCTGGGCGTCGTCGATGACACGCCGTGGGAACAGATCGTCGCGCAGTCCGGCCTGACCCTGGTGGAAATCGAGCAAGCGGCGCGCATGTACGCCAAAGGCAAGAACGTGATCATGTGCTGGGCGATGGGCATCACCCAGCATCGTCATTCGGTGCCGACCATCCAGGAAATCGCCAACCTGATGCTGCTGCGCGGCAACATCGGCAAGCCCGGCGCCGGTCTGTGCCCGGTGCGTGGCCACAGTAACGTGCAGGGCGACCGCACTATGGGCATCAACGAGCGTCCGCCGGTGGCATTCCTCGATTCCCTGGAGCGTCGCTTCCAGTTCAAGGTGCCGCGTCACAACGGGCACAACGTGGTCGAAGCGATTCACGCGATGGCCGAAGGTCGCGCCAAGGTGTTCATCGGGCTGGGCGGCAACTTCGCCCAAGCCACACCGGACAGCCCGCGTACCTTCCAGGCCCTGAGCAACTGCGACCTGACCGTGCAGATCAGCACCAAGCTCAACCGCAGCCACCTGGCTCACGGCAAGGATGCGTTGATCCTGCCGTGCCTGGGCCGTACCGACATCGACATCCAGACCGAAGGCCCGCAAGCCGTCACCGTGGAAGACTCGTTCAGCATGGTGCACGCCTCCAACGGTCAGTTGCAGCCACTGTCGAACCAGATGCGCTCGGAGCCGTCGATCATTGCCGGCATCGCCGCCGCGACCCTGGGCAGCAAACCGGTGGACTGGAACTGGCTGGTGGCCGACTACCGGCGCATCCGCGAGCTGATCGCCGACACCATTCCGGGCTTCAAGGATTTCAACGAGAAGGTCAAGAACCCGGGCGGTTTCTACCTCGGCAACAGCGCCGGCGCGCGCAAGTGGAACACCACGTCAGGCCGGGCCAACTTCAAGCCGAACATGCTGCCCAAGGACCTGATCCACGAGCGCACTCGCGCTACCGGCCAACTGCCGGACCTGATCCTGCAATCGATGCGTTCCCACGATCAGTACAACACCACGATTTATGGTCTCGACGATCGTTATCGCGGCGTGAAGGGGCAACGTGATGTGCTGTTCGCCAACGAGGCGGACATCATTCGTCTGGGCTTCAAGCCGGGGCAAAAGGCTGACATCGTGTCGCTGTGGGACGACGGCCGCGAGCGTCGGGTGAAGGGCTTCACGCTGCTGGCGTTCGATATTCCGGCGGGGCAGGCGGCGGCTTATTACCCTGAGGTGAACCCGTTGGTGCCGCTGGAAAGCACCGGCGATGGCAGCCATACGCCGACGTCGAAGTTTATTGCTATCCGGCTGGAAGCGGCGAGTGAAACGGGGCTGATCATGGCCAAATCGGCCTGATCCTGATCGCTCCCACGCTCTGCGTGGGAGCGCAGACACTTTTCAAACGCCCACAAAAAAGGCCGCTTTGTGATCAAAGCGGCCTGTCCGAAGTAGCTAAAGACCGGCGAAAAACCGTTAAGTTCCGTCCAAAAATCAGTAACTTGCAGAATTGTATACAAGTCGTGTTATTCGTCGGATTTCGATTGTCACGCCCATTCCAGAGCCTCAGGATCGCGCCGTCATCCCTTTGAGGCTCCTCTATGAAGTTCTCCTCGATTCTCTTGTTGTCCCTTGGCCTGGTCAGTGGCTTCGCTTCTGCCGGAGGCACCACCGAAGCAGGTGTGGGCGGCGCATTGGGCGGGGTTCTTGGCTCGGTCGTCGGTCAATCGTTAGGCGGCAGTACAGGTTCAACCATCGGCGCAGCCCTGGGCGGCGCGGGTGGTAGTGCGGTGGGCGCCGACAAGCGCAGCCGTGGTGAAGCAGCCATTGGCGGTGCACTGGGCGCAGCCGGCGGCAACGTGGTCGGCCGCAGCATGGGCGGCACCACCGGCAGCCTGATCGGCGCAGCAGCCGGCGGCGGCGCGGGTGGCGCGCTGGGCAACTACATGGGCAACAAGAGCGATGACGATGATCGTCATTACGACCGTGGCCGTGACCGTCGCTACTACCGTGACGACCACCGTGGTCGCGGTCATGCCTACGGCCATCGCAAGCATCACAAGTACTATCGCCACCGCTGAGGCGAAGGCTTGAAGAAAAAATCGCAGCTCCCCCGGGCTGCGATTTTTTTTGCCTGTCATACCGTCAGGCGTTCCAGCGCCTCGCGCAATGGGGCCGGAATCGACACCGGCTGATTGGACGCCCGGTCGACGAATACATGCACGAAGCGCCCGGCGGCACAGGCTTCGCCCTCTCCTTCCTTGAACACCGCCAGTTCGTATTGCACCGAACTGTTGCCCAGCTTGCCGACCCGCAGGCCAATCTCGATTCGATCCGGAAAAGCGATCGACGCGAAGTAGTCGCAGGACGAACTAACCACAAACCCCACCACCTCGCCGTCATGGATATCCAGCCCTCCGACCTGGATCAGGTACGTGTTCACCGCCGTGTCGAAGAAGCTGTAATAGGTGACGTTGTTGACGTGGCCGTAGGCGTCGTTGTCATGCCAGCGCGTGGTGATCGGCTGGAAGTGCGGGTAATCGCTGCGTTGCGGCATCGGGTTGGACATCAGTGTCGATTCCTGGAGTGATATGCCCAGTCTAAAGGTAAAAACCCTTGCCTCGCGCCGCCAGCTCGCCGATCAATGGTGCCGGTCGCCAGTGATCGCCCTGCCGGGTCTCCAGCGCCAGCAACCGTTTATGAATGTCGGCCAGCCCCTGATCGTCCGCCCAGGCCATCGGCCCGCCTCGCTCCGCCGGGAAGCCATAGCCATTCAGGTAGACCTGATCGATGTCATGCGCCGACTCGGCAATCCCTTCCTGCAGGATCTTCGCGCCCTCGTTGACCAACGCCAGCAGGCACCGCTCGAGGATCTCCTCCGAGCCGATATCCCGGCGATGAAATCCCAACGCTTCGCTGACGTTCAACACCAGCGCATCGACCTCGGGATCATGCTCGGCCTGACGACTGCCCGGCTCGTAATGGTAATAGCCATTACCGGACTTCTGACCGAAGCGACCCTCTTCGCACAAGTGGTTATCCACCTGAACCTCGGGCGCGTCCTGCCCTTTGCCGGCCAGCTCGCGGGCACGCCACTCGAGATCGATGCCGACCACGTCGTACATGCGAAACGGCCCCATGGCGAAACCGAAGCTCTGCAATGCCGCATCGACCTGGTGCGGGTACGCCCCTTCGAGCAACATCTTGCGCGCTTCAAGCACATACGGATGCAGCATGCGATTGCCGATAAAACCGTGGCAGTTGCCCGACACCACACTGACCTTGCCCATGCGCTTGCCCAGCTCAAGCGCGGCCTCAAGCACAGCCGGAGAAGTTTGTGCGCCACGGACTATTTCCAGCAACTTCATGATGTGCGCCGGGCTGAAGAAATGCAGGCCCAGCACTTGAGTCGGGCGTCGTGTCGCGGCGGCAATGGCGTCGATGTCCAGCGCCGAAGTATTGCTCGCCAGCAGCGCTTCGGGCTTCAGCACGCCATCGAGCTCGCGGAAAATCTTCTGCTTGAGTTCGAGGTTTTCGTACACCGCTTCGATTACCAGGTCGACGTTGCGGATCGCCACATAGTCTGGCGCCGCACTGATACGGGCAATCCGCGCATCGGCCTCGGCCTGGTCGATCCGTCCCTGTCGCACGTTGTGCGCGTAGATATCGGCCACCGTGGCCAGCGCCTGTTCGAGCATTTGTGGATTGTTATCGACCCACTGCACTGACACGCCGGCGTTGGCCAGGCACATGACGATGCCGCGGCCCATGGTGCCGGCGCCGATCACGGCGGCCTGCTGAATAGCGAAGGATGTCTGGCTCATGTTGTTCTCTTGTTGGCGATCCGAAGACAGCCATCACCATAGTCAGCCACCGGGCATTTTTGAAGTTCATTGCCGTGATGATCGACATTCAGCAGATGGATTCGGAATTTCAAAGATGCGTCTGAGCCCAGGCCCGGACCTCGGCGTAGGGATATTCCTCGAGCGCCGCAAACCCGGAAATGGCCCGCGCCTTGAGTTTGGTAAACAGCGGCACACTGATTCCGCAGAGGAACCGGGTCAGCCGCTCGGCCGACGGAGCACTGCCAGCGTGCCGCTGATGCCTGTGGATAAAATCGCCACACAACGCCGCAAAATTTTTATCCACAAGCGCCGGCAGTTCCGGAGGCGCCGGCAACCGGGCGACGTGCCCGTGACACACCGAGCAATGTCCGCACTGCTGCGGCGCATTGTGATCGCCAAAATATTCGGCCAGCCGATATCCGAGGCATCGCTCGGTGGCGAACAGCTCGAGCATGGCGTGAATCCGCGCCACTTCGGTTTGCTCATGGCGGGTGAAATACTCATGCAGTTCAGCGCTCAGGGCCTGGCTGTCGAAATCGCCGCGCAGGACGTTGTAGACCTCGGTCATTTGCTTGCTCTCAAGCTCGACCCAGCCCTTTTCCTGAAAGTAATCCAGCGCCTTCACCACCCGATTGCGCTCGGCGGAATACTGCTCGTACATCGCCTCGAAATTCACCGTGGCCCAGGTGCGTGCGCGGCTTGAGGTCTGGATGATCGCGGCGACGAAATCCCTGCGCTCGCCCTCGAAGCGTTCAAGCAATGCTTCGGGCTCCAGCAGGTATTTGAAACGGTATTCGGCGTAGTACGCGTAGCGCGGGGCAATCAGCCCTCGCAACTCCAGTTGCACCAGTAACGTCTTCAGAGGCAACGAACGAATGTTGCTCTGATCCGCCAACGGCCCCAGCAGAAATTCCCATTGGCCTTCGGGTGCGGCGGCCTGCAATTCGTCGAGCACATGACGAATGCCGTCCTGTTCCGGCGTGTCGCCATACACGAAGTTTTCCAGCACATTGAGGCTGTCGCGGTTGGCCAGCACCAGGCAGTCGGACGGCTGCCCGTCACGTCCGGCGCGACCGATTTCCTGGCTGTAGTTTTCGATGGATTTGGGCAGGTCGAAATGCACCACGTTGCGGATGTCGCTCTTGTCGATGCCCATGCCGAACGCGATGGTGGCGACGATGCAATTGGACTGCCCGCCCATGAAGCGCTTCTGGATTCCGTCCCGTTGCTCATGAGGCAAACCGGCGTGATAAGCCTCGGCCTGAATACCATTGCGCTCAAGATGTTCGGCAATCTGCTCGGCGGTTTTCTGCAGGGTGACGTAGACAATACTCGGCTGCCCCGCGCGCTCGCTCATCCACTCCACCAGCCGTCGGCGCTTGTCCTGCCCACGCACCGGCTCGACCAGCAGATTGAGGTTGTGTCGATAGAAACCGGTGGTCACCACATCTTCTGCCGCGATGGCGAATTTCGCCTGCATGTCGGCGATCACTTTCGGCGTCGCCGTGGCAGTCAGCAACAGGGTTTGCGGGATGTTGAACTGGCGCTGGTAGTCCGGCAGCTTGAGGTAGTCGGGACGGAAGTTGTGGCCCCATTCGGAGATGCAGTGCGCCTCGTCCACCACCAGCAGCGAGATCGGCACCTGCTGCAAAAAGTTGCGAAAGCGCTCGTTCTTCAAACGCTCCACGGAAATCATCAGGATCTTCAGTTCGCCCGAACGGGCGCGCGCCATTACATCGTTGGCGTCTTCGCGGCTCTGCGCCGAATCGATGCTGCCTGCCGAAATCCCGTGTCGTCGCAAAAACTCGAGCTGATCCTGCATCAGCGCCAGCAGCGGCGAGACCACCAGCGTCAGATGGGGCAGCAAGAGCGCCGGCACCTGATAACAAAGGGACTTGCCGGAGCCGGTGGGAAATATCGCTGCTGCCGAGCGCCCGGCGAGAACGGCGCTGATTGCGGTCTCCTGGCCGGGTCGAAACTGTGGATAACCGAAAACCTGTTCCAGGGTGTTGTGCATTCGCTGTCACTCCGTTGACCGCTGTGATGCCAACAGCCTAGCGGGCGATCGCAGCGAGTCGAGAAAAGGTCGGGGGTCAAATCGATACGGGATGATACCCGACGACCTCCAGCCTTTGGCCAACGTCGTGACGGCGGGGCCGTGACAGCGGGACTACGGCTGCAACACCGCCACTCGCAATTGCTCGTTCAACAGCTGCTCATGCACGCCCTGGCTTTTGCTGGCCCACAGTGCATGGGCCGGGCTGATATCACCGGTGAATGCCGCCGCCAACTGACGCAGGTCGGCGACACTGCGCACCCGAGGACAGAACGCTTGCTCGTCGCAGTTCTGGCTGGCGTTGCGATAGGTGGTGAGCAAACGATCCCATAGGCCGTCACGCACTTGGCGGATCGACTTGAGCTGCACATGCGGCACGCCCAGACGTTGTTTCAGCCCGGACTCATCCAGGCCTTCGCTGGCCAGCAGTGCCTTGCCGAACATCAGCACTTCGGCGCGGGACGCCGTGTCGATGCTGGCCTGGGTCGTGAGTGCGTCCGGCCATTCGGTGCGCTCCACTTGGGTGAGCACCAGTCCATTGCCCGCCTCGGAGGCCAACGCCAAACGACAACCACCCGCCCATAGCAAAACGATCGAGGCCATTCGTAGCCACTGCATACCTAATTCCCTTTAAGTCTGTGTCGGACGTTTGGAAACACCCCACGGATTCTGGCGCGCACCATACAGATGTTTAACGGGAATCGCCCGACAAACACGTAGGAAATTTCGCCCATCAGGGTTTGGCTGTGAAAAAGCCGCAAAAACGCGTAGGGCAAATGCCCGTACCCCGGAAAAACCCCTACGAATTCTGTCCATTGTGGCTGTCTTGTCCCACTCGACGGCGCCCTTCTATAGTGGCCGGCGCGACTGAAAACACTGTGTCGGCCCGCCGAAGCGACTTCGTAAAGGACACGCCTCAACCATGAACATGTTCACACCGCTGAATACTCGTTTTCGCCCTCTCAAGACCTGCAACGGCGACAACCCGGTAATGGTCATCGACACCGCAGCTGCACCGGGTGACCTGCTCAATGCCGCCGATCAACGCCTGCGTGCCGCCAGTGATCTGCTGGAAACTCTTTACTGTTTGTGTTTCAAACAGGCCGATGTGAAAGATATCCCCAACATCGTCAATGCGCTTTATTTGTTGACGCAGGACGGCTGTGACTTGCTGGAAGTTGCCAGACAGCAAATAAATAGTTAAAGCCAGCTGACCAACTTACAAAGTTCGCAACAACCCATCACTTCCATTACAACAAAGATTGGAACTAGCCTGTTTGCTCTTACATCAATCAAGAGCAACAACATGACTACGCTGACTATTTTCTTTTGCGGTACAGGTTCGACAAAGTTTGATAACGCCCACGAAAACTATTGGGACGGTGAATTGGTTTCCACACTTGCCTCTCATCACGTCGGTCGCGAGTTCGCCGAATGGATCGTGGTCGATGGCCCCGGCACCAGCAACCTGCAAGCCGATGAACTGTTCACCCAATCCAAGGACTACGGCCTCAGCGGGACCTTGTTCGGCAAGGGCTGGGAGGAAAACGTCCTGCACGCGATGAACATCATCAAAGGCAAGTGCGACTGGCAGCGCGAGCAACTGACCGAAGCGGAATACAACCGCCTCAAAGCCGCTGGCATCCCGATTGAAGATGTAAAAGTCGAAGGTTCCTGGCTGTGGCGTAAATATAACTATGGCGATCGCAGCGTCACGCAACAGAAGTTACAGGAACAGATTATTAAAACCTTTCGCAAGGACGGTGTTATTCCAACAAAAGTCAATCTGGTGGGCTGGAGCCGCGGCGGCATCAGTTGCCATATGCTGGCCAATGCCATGTTCAACGACAGTGCACTGAAAAACATCCCAGTGAATATCTTTGCCATCGACCCGGTACCAGGTATTGGCAACTTTCAGGAACAACGGGTAAAGCTCAACGCCAACGTAAAAGAATATGTGGGTTTCTATGCACGGGATGAGCGCTCCAAGGGCTTCAGTTGCGTCATCCCGCAAACCGCGACCGGCACCAAGACCAGCATCTTCCCCATGCCCGGCCGTCACGCCACCCTGGTCGGCAACGCCTCCGCCGACGGCAACAGTGGTCCAAAAGTGCTGGCCGAACCCGGCCTCATCGTCCGCCACTTTGCCGAGGTCTGCCTGAAACGCTGGGGCACCGTACTCGACAAAAACCTCAACCTCACCGACGCCGACCTGCGCAACCATGCCGCCACCATCGTCAACGCGGCAGCGAAATACAAGGCCATGGAGAAGTGCTCCTACACCTGGTTCACCGAACTGGATCAAGGCGAGCGCTACGTTTCGCTGGGCAGCAAAGGCGTTCCGTTTTCGACGGTGAAAGGCACGATCTACAGCCCGGCGACCGGGCTGACCACGAGTGTGCTGGATGTTGAGGGGTATCGGGCGATTCGTTGAAAACCGTGATTGAACTGTAGGAACAGCCTGCCGGAATCTGCATCCCGTTCCTACACGCAGCGGCGCCTTGTCTTCTATCGGCGCCAGTGGGCTGAAACCTATAGTTGTGACTGTCGCTGCCAATTCAGCGACTCGGGCTTGGTCACCCGAATGGATCATGCATTCGCGTCCGCTGTATGCTGCCGGCACTCAATTGCCAGCAGCGTTATGGTGGCTGTGTTTGGGACGCTTTCGAGCGTGCCGGGTATGTGCATGATCCTCACCGGTTGACCAACCCGAACACAGTCGCCTCCAGTCGCTTGGTCACGATGTGGTGGCTTCATTCGAAGCAATTGAGGATCTAAAAAATGAAATCATGGAACGAGCTCCACTCCGATCGCTACCGCCCACTCGACTCCAACCTCACCGACACCAAGCCCCTCGTCATCGACACCGAAGCCAACCCGCAAGACATCCTCGAATGCGCCGTCCAGCGCCTGCGCGCCTCAAGCGACCTGCTGCAAACCCTCTACTGCCTCTGCTTCAAACACGCCGACGTAGAAGACATCCCGCACATCACACACGCGCTCTACCTTCTCACCAAAGACGGCTATGACCTGCTCCAGGTCGCCCAGCAACGAATGCTCAACTGGAAAGCGCCGGCCTGACGAATTCCTCGGCAGGCGTGTTCACAGCTAGAACTGCCTGCCCCTATCTCGAACACTGACGCTGACATCTCCGGCGCGAAACTTAAGGATCAGAATTTTGCAAACTATTATTGATTGCGTACGATGGGAGCCATTGTTCAACCAAGGGCTTGCCTTCATGACCACTGAAACCATTGATCACAGCACTCTCACGCGGCTGTTTGAGAACGGTTCGATCAGTAGCGCACATATCGTCGCCAAACCCGGTGGCTGGTCGATTCAGATTCAGCAAGGAAGCAAAGAATACTCACTGACCGCACAACGCAGTGGCCAGGTACGTCTGTTCAAGCGGCTTGAAACACTGGTGACCTACCTGCAAGGAGTGGGCATCAATCACTTCGATGTGGACGCCTCCAGTTACGACCCCCTACAGATAAAAACCTATGCTCGCCCTGATCGCGCCGAAGCGATGAAACAAGCTCATGAAGCAGCTGCGTATGAAGAATGGGTCAAGCAACAGGTACAAATCAGCATTGATGACCCAAGACCCAGCGTCAGCGATGAAGACGCTCGCAGGATATTTGCCGCCAAACGGGATGCCCTGCGTCAGCGAGCACGTTGATGAGGTTGGTCTGGCGCCAAGAAGCGCTGGATGACCGAGACAACATCATGGAGCGTATCAGCCAGGAAAATCCCGTTGCAGCGATTGAACTCGATGAGGCCTTCGAACTGAAAGGAGAAAGCGCTCGCCAGCACCCAGCCCTGTACCGAAAAGGTATCGCGGAAGGTACCCGCGAAATCGTCGTCACTCCAAACTACGTCATCATCTACGCAATCAAAGTTGACGTTGTGGAAGTACTACGAGTGCTGCATACCAGACGGCAATGGCCATGATGGCTGGAGAGAAAATGCTCAGGGGATTCGCGGCTCCTTAAGTAGCATTATTCTGGCTGTTTAACGCGGATTGTGCGGGAATAATGGCAGTTGATCTGACAATGAAATCCAACCCGTCACCCACAAAAAAGCCGCCCTCAAGAGGCGGCTTTTTCATTCACCAAAACTAAGTCTTACAACTTAGGCCCGGCAGCCTTGATCGCGTCGCTCACTTCGAACTTCTTGAAGTTCTCGATGAACAGACCGGCCAGTGCTTTGGCAGCTTCGTCGTACGCAGCCTTGTCAGCCCAGGTGTTGCGTGGGTTGAGCAGGTTGGTTTCGACGCCCGGTACGGCCAGTGGCACGTCCAGGTTGATGGTGTCCAGGTGCTCGGTGGCTGCACCGATCAGCGCGCCGCTCTGGATCGCTGCGATCACCGCGCGGGTGGTCGGGATGTTGAAGCGTTTGCCGACGCCGTAGCCGCCGCCGGTCCAGCCGGTGTTGACCAGGTAGACCTTGGAGCCGAAACCGCGGATGCGCTTGATCAGCAGTTCAGCGTATTCGCCGGCCGGACGCGGGAAGAACGGTGCGCCGAAGCAGGTGGAGAAGGTCGACTTGATGCCGCTGCCCGAACCCATTTCAGTCGAGCCCACCAGAGCGGTGTAGCCGGACAGGAAGTGGTAGGCCGCTTGTTCTTCGTTGAGGATCGACACTGGCGGCAGGACGCCGGTCAGGTCGCAGGTCAGGAAGATCACAGCGTTTGGCTCGCCGCCCAGGTTCTTCTCGGAACGCTTGGCAACGTGCTCCAGCGGGTAGGCCGCGCGGCTGTTCTGGGTCAGGCTGACATCGGCGTAGTCGGCGTGCTTGGCGTCGTCGATCACGACGTTTTCCAGCACCGCGCCGTGCTTGATGGCTTTCCAGATGACCGGCTCGTTCTTCTCGGACAAGTCGATGCACTTGGCGTAGCAGCCGCCTTCGATGTTGAAGACAACGCCTTCGCCCCAGCCGTGTTCGTCGTCACCGATCAGGTAACGGCTTTCGTCGGCGGACAGGGTGGTCTTGCCGGTGCCCGACAGACCGAAGAACAGGGTTACGTCGCCTTCTTCGCCGATGTTGGCAGCGCAGTGCATTGGCAGTACGTCAGCGGCCGGCAGCAGGAAGTTCTGCACGGAGAACATGGCTTTCTTCATTTCACCGGCGTAACGCATGCCGGCGATCAGCACTTTCTTCTGGGCGAAGTTGATGATCACGCAACCGTCGGAGTTGGTGCCGTCACGCTCAGGCACGCACTCGAAGTTGGCGACGTTCAGCACTTGCCACTCTTCGCGACCGGCCGGGTTGTACTGAGCCGGGTTGATGAACAGGCAACGACCGAACAGGTTCTGCCAGGCAGTCTGGGTGGTCATCTTCACGGCCAGGTAGTGATCTTCGGCCGCGCCTACATGCACGTGGGAAACGAAATGCTCTTGCGCGTTGTTGAATGCTTCAACACGAGCCCACAGCGCGTCGAACTTGTCGGCCGGGAACTTGCGGTTGATCGGGCCCCAGGCGATTGCAGCCTGGGTGGAAGGCTCTTCAACGATGAAACGGTCGACTGGCGAACGGCCGGTGCGGTGACCGGTGCGAACAACCAGAGCGCCGGTATCGGCAAGCTCGCCTTCACCGCGGTTCAGGGCTTCTTTTACCAGATCATCAACACTCAGATCGGTGTACACGGCGTTATTGGCTTGCGTCATGAGGTTCCCCGTCGGCCAGTGGCCGAGTGTGCTCCAAACGTTTTGTAGTAGAAAGTCGTGCACTACTACCGCGAAAAAAGTGGGCCGGATTATGCCAGAAAAGCCCAAAAAGAGTAGGGCCCTCCCGTCGTAACGGCGTTATTCCGTCGTTGAGCAGTGAATTTACCTGCGCTGAACCGTTTTAGTGCCGGGTATCTGACGGCGTCTCGACGCCCGCGCCAGCGAACAATTGAGCGATATCTGCCGCATCGAACAGGTAGCGCTGGTTGCAGAACTGGCAATCGATCTCGACTTTTCCACCTTGCTCGGCCACGAGTGCCTGCGCATCTTCCAGACCCAGGCTGACCAGGGCATTGCCCGAACGCTCGCGGGAGCAGCTGCAGTGGAAGCGCAGTTTCTGCACATCGAACAGACGAACCTGCTCTTCATGGTAGAGGCGATGCAGAACCGTTTCGTTGTCCAGGCTCAACAGTTCATCAGCGGTCAGGGTGTTGCCCAGCGCGGTGATGTGCTGCCAGCTGGCGGCGCGTTCTTCTTCGTCTTTCAGGCGATCGGCCGGCAGTTGCTGCAGCAACAGACCACGGGCACGACGGCCATCGGCGCACAGCTTGAAGCGAGTGCCGACCTGCTGGGACATGACGAAATAGTTGGTGAAGCAGTCGGACAGGGTTTCGCCGTCGAGGTCGACGATGCCCTGATAACGCTGGCCGGCGATCGGGTCGACAGTCAAGGCCAGGACACCGTTCGGCATCAGGTCGCCGAGGGTCGCATCGGCCGGAATCTGCTCGGCGTGATAGCGCGCCAGGCCACGGATTTCTCGCTCGCTGGAGCATTCGATCATCAGCAGCGGGATCGGGCCTTCGGAGCGGGCCTGAAGAATCAACAAGCCATCGAATTTCAGGGTGCCCACCAGCAACGACGCGGCCGCCATCAGTTCGCCCAGCAATTGCGCAACCGGTTCCGGGTACGGGTGCTTGGCGAGCACTTCGGCATAGCTGCGCTCCAGCGACACCAGTTCGCCGCGCGTGTCGCTGTCATCGAAGATGAAGCGTTGGGTGTAATCGGTATCGAGGAAATCGGTCATAGGTCTGGGTATCTGAATGTGATGACAAAATGGTTACAAAGAATGAAAATCCCGCGCTTCTGGCATCCTTTTTGATGCCGATGTTCAGCCACGGGAGGCATTTTATGAACAATCCGGGTTTGTTCCAATCAAGGTGGAACCTCGGCCGGCTGGTTCTGTGCAACATCGTGCCATTGGCACTACTGGCTTTCTGGTTATGGCCTACGGGTCAGATGCTGTGTGTGATTTTCGACGAGTGGCTGTTCCGCACACTCAATGCACCGCTGGCCAGCAACCCCATATGGCTCCACATCTGGGCAATTGCAAGTCTGCGACCGTTCGACATCGTCGTCGGCCTGATTCTGCTGACGCTGCTGATCAAGGGCGACTGGGTGTTCAGGGCGATTGACGTGCGTCGCGCCTTTTTCGGATTTTTTTCGATCCTGCTGCTGATGGTGGTGATCCGCGCGCTGTTTTCCAAGTTCGCCGATCACATGGGCTGGCAGCACAGCAGCCCGTCGATGGTGCTCGAAGGCGCAGTGCACATCAGCGATTACTTCCCGCACCTGGAGAAGACCTGGGAACTGAAGGACCGCTCGAGTCAGAGCTTCCCCGGTGACCACGCTTCGGTGCTGCTGATCTGGGCACTGTTCATGGGCGTGTTCAGTCGCACGGTCGGCCAGTTCCTGGTGATCTGGGGCCTGGCACTGCTGTTCATGTTGCCGCGCCTGGTCGCTGGTGCACATTGGGGCCAGGACGATTACATCGGCGGCATGCTGTTGGCGGTGTGGGCACTGGGCTGGGGTTACTACACGCCGTTTGCTTATCACGCGGCGAATTTCTGGCTGAAGGTCACGGCGCCGGTTTTCCGGCTGCTGGGCAAACTGCCGATGGTTTCGCGGATGAGTGTGGTGTCCGCGCAGTAATCAACGGTGACTGAAAAAAACGCAGCCGCCGGCGGGTCTTGAACCCAGGCCGGCAGGCTGCGTTTTTTTATTCGCCGCTACTGTTCCCACGAAATTTAAACAGATCCCGGCGCTGCTTCTTGCTCGGTTTGCCGTCGGTGGTCACGCCCAAGGCGCCCGCCTTGCGCATCGCCGCAGCCGCTTCACGTTTGGCAATACTCGCCTCGGTCTCGGCATACAGCGTCTGCGCCTCAGGTGCACCGCGACGCACGATCGACAGGGCCTGAACCACAACGGTCTTCTCATCGAAGCCGGTGCGAATCTCGAACTCATCGCCAATGCGTGGCTCTTTGCCAGGCTTGCAGCGCTCTCCCCGACAATGCACCTTGCCGCTCTCGATGGCAGCCTTGGCCAAAGCGCGAGTCTTGAAAAAACGCGCGGCCCACAGCCACTTGTCGAGACGGACCTTGTCGTCCTCTTCCTGTTTTTGCGCCATATGAATTCCTCGTTCAGCCAGTAGTCGGAACTGTACTACCGATTCTGTCGGGCGCAAGAATCCGGCCCTCCAGATAAACTGTGATCTTCGCCGGTTCAACGGCATGGAGTGATCGAGTGACCAAATTTCCGTCTTCATTGACCTCGCCCAAATCCGGGTGCCTGGGCTGCCAGCAAAGCGAGCCGCTGGGCTTCGATTTTTCGTTCGCTTATCAGCCCATCGTGGATCTGCGTGACGAATCGGTGTACGCCTATGAGGCACTGGTTCGTGGGGCGGCCGGTGAAGGCGCTTTAACGGTGTTGGATCAGGTTACAGAAGATAACCGCTACCGTTTCGACCAGCTCTGCCGGACTCGGGCCATCGAAGGCGCAGCCGAGCTTAATATGCAGACACACTTGTCGATCAACTTCATGCCCAACGCCGTCTATCGTCCAGAGTTATGCATTCGCAGCACCCTGGAGGCTGCCAGAAAACACAATTTCCCGATCGACCGGCTGATTTTCGAAACACTGGAAAGCGAGCACGTAGATAACTATCGCCATTTGACCAATATTCTGCGTGAATACCGCGAATTCGGCTTCAAGACGGCCATCGACGATTTCGGTGCCGGCTATTCGGGGCTCAATCTGCTGGCCGATTTCCAACCGGACTTGATCAAGCTCGATATGGCGCTGATCCGCGATATCGACCGTGACCGTGTTCGTCAGGCTATCGTTCGGGGGATTGTCACAATCTGTGCGGAGTTGGACGTTACAGTCATCGCCGAAGGCATAGAGAGTGCGGGGGAGCGGGATTTCCTGGCGGACTGCGGAATATTTCTGATGCAGGGTTACTGGTTCGCCAGACCCGCATTCAAAGCGTTAGCCCAGGTGTCCCCTGAAGCGTGGACGCGTTAATCGTTGGTTTTTTCCATTGAAGACATTTGACCATTTGACCGTTATCGGTCTGCGCGAGTGGGTGGCGCTTCCGGATCTGGGAGTCGCTGGCCTTCGGGCAAAAATCGACACCGGCGCCAGCACCTCCAGCCTGCATGCCACCGACATCGAGCCGTTCGAACGTGACGGCGAGAAGTGGGTGCGCTTCACCGCGCACCTGGGCACCGTCGTGCAGTTACGCCATCGGCGATGCGAAGCGCCACTGGTCGCCCGCAAGACCATCAAGAGTTCGAACGGTCAGGCCCAGGTGCGCTACGTGATCAGCACCACCCTGGCCCTGGGTGACCGGGTTTGGCCGATCGAGTTCACCCTCGCCTGCCGCAAGTCCATGCGCTATCGCCTGTTGCTCGGTTCCAAAGCCCTGATCGACGGCCAGCTGGTGGTCAATCCGGGCATCAAATATGTACAAGACAAGCCGGTGTTCCCGGTATCTACCTCCTCCACAGGTGTTGCATGAAGATCGCTGTGCTGTCGCGGAACCCGCGTCTGTATTCCACCCGCCGTCTGGTCGAAGCCGGAACCGAACGCGGGCATGAAATGGTGGTGATCGACACCTTGCGCGCCTATATGAACATTGCCAGCCACAAGCCGCAGATCCACTACCGCGGCAAGCCGCTGGAGGGTTTCGATGCAGTGATCCCGCGGATCGGCGCGTCGGTGACGTTTTATGGCTGCGCAGTGTTGCGTCAGTTTGAAATGATGGGCGTGTTTCCGCTCAACGAATCGGTGGCCATCGCCCGCTCGCGGGACAAGCTGCGTTCGTTGCAGTTACTGTCACGCCGGGGCATCGGTTTGCCGGTGACCGGCTTCGCCCACTCGCCGGACGATATTCCCGACTTGATCGACATGGTCAACGGCGCGCCGCTGGTGATCAAGGTGCTGGAAGGCACACAGGGCATCGGCGTGGTGCTGTGCGAAACCGCGACGGCGGCGGAGTCGGTGATCGAGGCGTTCATGGGCCTGAAGCAGAACATCATGGTGCAGGAATACATCAAGGAGGCCGGCGGCGCCGACATCCGCTGCTTCGTGGTCGGCGACAAGGTGATCGCGGCGATGAAACGTCAGGCCAAGCCCGGCGAGTTCCGCTCCAATCTGCACCGGGGCGGCAGTGCCAGCCTGATCAAGATCACCCCGGAAGAACGCATGACTGCGCTGCGTGCAGCCAAGGTCATGGGGCTGTCGGTGGCGGGTGTGGATATCCTGCGCTCCAACCACGGGCCGCTGGTGATGGAAGTGAACTCGTCACCGGGTCTGGAAGGCATCGAAACCACCACGGGCAAGAACGTGGCGGGGATCATCATCGAGCATCTCGAGAAGAATGGCGGGCCGAACATGACCCGCACAAAAGGCAAGGGTTGAACCTTGAATCAGGCGGCCGCAAGGCCGCCTGAAACTTAAACCGCGTCTCGCGGCAGCATCAATCCCAGCGGTAACCGAACCCGTGCTTCCAGTCCGCCACCGGAGCGGTTGCGCAGTTCGACATTGCCGCCGTGCATCGAAGCAATCCGCTTCACAATCGCCAGTCCCAGCCCGGTGCCCTTCCCGCCCCGGGCACGATCGCCACGGGTGAACGGGTTGAAGATCGCCTCAAGTTCGGAAGGATCGATCCCCGCCCCACGGTCCATCACGCTCAGCACCACGTATGGCGCGCTGGTGTCACCGGACACATAGGCCGCGACGTCCACACTGCCGCCGGCATGATTCAGCGCGTTGCCAATCAGGTTGTTCAGCAGACGCTTCATCGACACCCGACGCAGCGGGAACGGCTGGATCGGTTCCAGGCGCAGGCGCACTTTCTCTTCGGTCTGGTTATAGGGCGCCGCCACTTCACGCACCAGATCGCTGAGGTCCACCTCCTCCACCGACTCGTCCCGACCATCGCGAATGAAGGCGAGGAACTGGTCGAGGATCGCGTCCATGTCTTCGATGTCGCGCACCATGTCGTCGGTCAGGTCGGTGCGGTCGCCCATCAACTCCAGTGACAGCCGCAGACGGGTCAGCGGGGTCCGCAAGTCATGGGATACCCCCGCCAGCATCAGCTCACGCTCGCGACCGGCCTGCTCGACGTCTTCGGCCATCTGGTTGAAGGCGCGATAAACCTCGGCCATTTCGCTGGGGGTGTCGCTGATCGGCAGGCGCACGCTGCGGCCCTGGCCGAGTTGCCGGGCGGCATAAACCAGACGCTTCAGTGGCTGGTTAAGCTGGCTGACGAAAATCCACGCAGACGCCGTGGACAGCAGGCCGATCGCCAGGAACCAGCCGAGCACGTTCCAGATTTTCTGGCCACGCAACGGGTGCGGGTACAACGGCACTTTCAACCAGCCATCACCGAGGCTCGGCGCGCGAACCCACAAGGCCGGCGGCGAGTGCATGCGCAAGCGCACTTCGGTGTCGGCACCCAGTTCCGCCTGCATCTGCCGCTGGTAGATTTCACTGTACGGCCAGTGCTGTTCGCCTTCCGGCACACCGGCGCCGACCACCCGGATCAGCGTGGCGGCATCGGCGATTTTCGCGCGGTTCTCTTCGTCGGCGGCCCAGTAGGCGCGCAGCGTCAGGGCGACGCCGTGGCTGTATTGCCGATCCACCAGCACGTCCTCGTTCATCAACAGATAAACCAGGGTCAATGCCTTGGAAAACAATACGACGATGAGCACCAGCCACAGGGTGCGGGAGAAGAAACTTTGGGGGAACCAGACGGGGGTTTTCATGGATAACCGCTACACACTTGCAGGAGCGAGCAATGCTCGCATATTGCGGATTGCGAGTCTGCGCGGACGGCGTTTCCGACCGTTTCCCGCAGACCCGCTCCTACAAATCACCCATCACTTGGTGGAGTTGCCATCCGGCACGAACACGTAGCCGACACCCCAGACGGTCTGGATGTAGCGCGGCTTGGACGGATCGGGTTCGATCATCCGGCGCAGACGGGAAATCTGCACGTCGATGGAACGCTCAAGGGCATCCCACTCACGGCCACGGGCCAGGTTCATCAGCTTGTCGCGGGTCAGCGGCTGACGGGCGTTCATCACCAGGGCCTTGAGCACCGCAAACTCACCGGTGGTGAGCATGTGCACTTCGTCGCCGCGTTTGAGTTCGCGGGTGGCCAGGGACAGCACGTAGTCGCCGAACGTGACGTTTTCTTCTTCACTGCCCGGCGCGCCCGGCACCGGCGCGGCCTGACGGCGCAACACGGCTTTGACGCGAGCCATCAGCTCGTCCGGGTTGAATGGCTTGGCCAGGTAATCGTCGGCGCCCAGTTCCAGGCCCTTGATACGGCTCAGCTCGTCGCCCTTGGCGGTGAGCATGATGATCGGAATCTGATTGTTCGCGCCACGCAGGCGGCGGCAAGCGGTCAGGCCGTCTTCGCCCGGCAGCATCAGGTCGAGGACGACCAGGTTGAACACTTCACGCGACAGCAGACGATCCATCTGCTCGGTATTCGGTACGGCGCGGGCACGGTAGCCCTTGCTGACGAAAAAGCGTTCCAGCAGGCTGCTCAGCCCCGGATCGTCGTCAACGATGAGAATTTTTTCGCCTTCAGCAGTTTGTGCAGTGCTGCTCATTGGATGCTCCTTTTAGCTCGGCGCGCATTATGGCGTAGCTGCCGTTATACGCACCGTGTGCATTGTTAGCAGATTTTTCCTTCACTGCCAGAAAACCGGGGCTTGTGCCTACAGACTGCTTCGCCCCCGAATGACAGAACGCTGGTTATAATGCGCGGCCTTTTGTGTCAGGCAACGTCTGAATCGTTACCGCAGGTGGCCGTCCTTTATTTTCATGGGCGCCGCAGTAATTGTTCGATTTCACGGGTCAATGGGATGCCTTTTGACCCAGGCAGCGGCCAGCATCAAGCCGCCCCACCAGACTCCGGGCCTTCATTTACGCGCCTGCGAGCCTGCTTTCACAATTTGTCAGGTGGTTTTATGGACAGCATCAACAGCCGCATCGCCGAGGAACTCGGCGTACGCCCACAACAGGTCGAAGCGGCCGTCGCGCTACTCGATGAAGGCTCTACCGTTCCCTTCATCGCCCGTTACCGGAAAGAAGTGACCGGCAGCCTCGATGACACCCAATTGCGTCATCTGGAAGAGCGTCTGCGCTACCTGCGAGAACTCGACGAACGGCGCATCAGCATTCTTTCCAGCATCCAGGAGCAGGGCAAACTCACCCCTGAGCTGGAGCGCGAAATCAAACTCGCCGACACCAAGACCCGCCTCGAAGACTTGTACCTGCCGTACAAGCAGAAGCGCCGCACTAAGGGCCAGATCGCCCTGGAAGCCGGCCTCGGCGAACTGGCCGACGGTCTGTTCAATGACCCGTCGCTGGCCCCGGAAGCCGAAGCCGCGCGCTTCGTCGACGCCGAAAAAGGCGTGGCCGACGCCAAGGCAGCGCTGGAAGGCGCCAAGTACATCCTCATGGAGCGCTTCGCCGAAGACGCCAACCTGCTCGAAAAACTGCGCACCTACCTGAAGCAGGAAGCCACCCTCAGTGCCCGCGTGATCGCCGGCAAGGAAGAGGAAGGCGCGAAATTCCGCGATTACTTCGAACACGACGAACCGCTGAAAAGCATGCCGTCGCACCGCGCGCTGGCGATTTTCCGTGGCCGCAACGAAGGCATTCTCAGCTCCGCGCTGAAAGTCGGCGACGAGCTGCCGGGCACCCTGCACCCGTGCGAAGGCATGATCGGCCAGCACGTCGGCATCCAGAACCAGAACCGGCCGGCCGACAAATGGCTGGGTGAAGTGGTGCGCTGGACCTGGAAGGTCAAGCTCTACACCCACTTGGAAACCGACCTGCTCGGCGAGCTGCGCGACGGCGCCGAAACCGAAGCGATCAACGTGTTCGCCCACAACCTGCACGACCTGCTGCTGGCCGCCCCGGCCGGCCCGCGTGCCACCCTGGGCCTCGACCCGGGCCTGCGTACCGGTTGCAAGGTTGCGGTGGTCGACTCCACCGGCAAGCTGCTGGATCACGCCACGGTTTACCCGCACGTACCGCACAACAAATGGGATCAGACCATCGCGATTCTGGCCGCCCTGTGCGCCAAGCATTCGGTCGACCTGATCGCCATCGGCAACGGCACCGCCAGCCGTGAGACCGACAAGCTGGCAATCGAGCTGATCAAAAAATACCCAGCGATGAAAATGACCAAGGTCATGGTTTCCGAAGCCGGCGCATCGGTGTATTCGGCATCGGAGCTGGCAGCCAAGGAATTCCCGGATCTGGACGTGTCGATCCGTGGCGCCGTGTCGATCGCCCGTCGTCTGCAGGATCCACTGGCCGAGCTGGTGAAAATCGATCCGAAATCCATCGGTGTCGGCCAGTACCAGCACGACGTGTCGCAACTGAAACTGGCGCGCGGTCTGGACGCCGTGGTCGAGGACTGCGTGAACGCCGTGGGCGTGGACGTGAACACCGCCTCCGTGGCACTGCTGGCGCGGATCTCCGGCCTCAACGCAACCCTGGCGCAGAACATCGTGACTCACCGTGACGAGCACGGCGCGTTCAAGACCCGCGCCGCGCTGAAGAAAGTCGCGCGTCTGGGCGAGAAAACCTTCGAACAGGCCGCCGGCTTCCTGCGTGTGATGAACGGCGACAACCCGCTGGATTCCTCGGCCGTTCACCCGGAAGCCTATCCGCTGGTGCAGCGCATCGCCGCTGAAACCGACCGCGACATTCGCTCGCTGATCGGCGACGCCTCGTTCCTCAAGCGTCTGGATCCGAAGAAGTTCACCGACGAGACTTTCGGTCTGCCAACCGTCACCGACATCCTGCAGGAACTGGAAAAACCGGGCCGCGACCCGCGCCCGGAGTTCAAGACTGCCGAGTTCCAGGAAGGCGTCGAGGACCTGAAGGACCTGCAACTGGGGATGATCCTCGAAGGCGTGGTGACCAACGTGACCGCGTTCGGCGCGTTCGTCGACATCGGCGTGCATCAGGACGGTCTGGTGCACATTTCGGCGCTGTCGGAGAAATTCATCAAGGATCCGCGCGAAGCGGTGAAGGCTGGTGACGTGGTGAAAGTGAAGGTCATGGAAGTCGACATCCCGCGCAAACGCGTCGGCCTGTCGATGCGCATGAGCGACACTCCGGGCGAGAAGATCGACGGCGCCCGTGGTTCGCGTCCGGGCTCGGCACCACGCCAGTCGCAGGGTTCGGCTCCGCGCAAGGAAAGCACTCCGGCGGCTCCGGTAAATAACGCGATGGCGTCGCTGTTTGCCAACGCCAAGCAGTTGAAGAAACGCTGATGGATATTCCGGCCGGGCTCGTCGAGAGCGCGTTTTTCAAACTGTTGGGCTGCCGCCTGCACAGTCTGGAAACCGGGGTGGCGCAAGTCGCCCTGGCGCTGGAACCCGAACTGCGCAACCGCGGCGGCAAGCTGCACGGCGGCGCGCTGTTCAGTCTGGTCGACATCGCCATGGGGCTGGCCTGTTCCAGCACCCACGGCTTCGACCAGCAGAGCGCGACCATCGAGTGCAAGATCAACTACATCCGCGCCGTCTCTGAAGGCGAGGTAATGTGCACGGCGCGGGTGATCCACCCGGGCCGGCGCACGCTGGTGGTCGAAGCCGACGTGATGCAGGGCGACAAACTGGTCGCAAAAGCGCAAGGCACGTTCGCTGTCCTGTAGATGTTGTTCATCATTTTGAGTTAATTTCGGCGCTGTGATCGCAGCGTCGGAGTTTCCTGTGGGAGCGGGCTTGCCCGCGAATGGGGCGTATCAGCCAGTATCAACTTGTCTGACACACCGCTTTCGCGGGTAAGCCCGCTCCCACAGGGATCTCATTTTCTTCGCGTGTATCAGCCAGATTCAAGGATTGAAGTCGGCGTTTCCAACATGGGTTTAACCACCCGAAAACCAGGCGAAAACGCCAGTTTCAACTTCACCCTTGTAGACCGTCCTGCCCACCCCCATATTGGGGCGACTGACGCGTGAAGGAATCCAAATTGAGCGAACTTCTCAACCGCCGCCTGGCTCTGCTCGGCGAGCGCGCTAACCTCTCTCTGCTTGAGCAGTGCCTTCACGGTATCGAACGTGAATGCCTGCGCGTGACCGGCGAAGGCCGCCTGGCCCAAACGCCGCACCCTGAAGCCCTGGGTTCCGCGCTGACCAACGAACAGATCACGACCGACTATTCCGAGTCGCTGCTGGAGTTCATCACGCCCGCCCTGCCAGACCCGGCCGACACCCTGGCGAGCCTGGACAAGATTCATCGCTTCGCCTACAGCAAGCTCGGCAACGAGTACCTGTGGAGTCCATCGATGCCGTGCCCGTTGCCGGCCGAGGAAGACATCCCGATCGCCTATTACGGCACCTCCAACATCGGTCAGCTCAAGTACGTCTACCGCAAGGGTCTGGCCCTGCGTTACGGCAAGACCATGCAGTGCATTGCCGGGATTCACTACAACTTCTCCCTGCCGGAAAAGCTCTGGCCGTTGCTGAAAGAAGCCGAAGGCTTCGTCGGCACCGACCGGGATTTCCAGTCGTCGTCCTATATCGCGCTGATTCGTAACTTCCGCCGCTACAGCTGGCTGCTGATGTACCTGTTCGGTGCTTCGCCGGCGCTGGACGCCGGTTTCCTGCGCGGTCGTGCGCACCAGTTGGAACAGCTGGATCCGGACACCCTGTACCTGCCCTACGCCACCAGCCTGCGCATGAGCGACCTCGGTTACCAGAGCAACGCCCAGGCCGGCCTGACCCCTTGCTACAACGACCTGGCGAGCTACACCGACAGCCTGCGCAAAGCGGTGGCCACGCCGTACGCGCCGTACGTCGAAGTCGGCACGCATCAGGATGGCGAGTGGGTGCAACTGAACACCAACATCCTGCAGATCGAGAACGAGTACTACTCGAACATCCGCCCGAAACGCGTGACCTATACCGGCGAGCGGCCGATCCAGGCCTTGATGGCCCGTGGCATTCAGTACGTCGAAGTGCGCTGCCTGGACATCAACCCGTTCCTGCCGATGGGTATCGACCTCACCGAGTCGCGCTTCCTCGACGCGTTCCTGCTGTACTGCGCGCTGAACGAAAGCCCGCTGCTGACCAATAACTCCTGCGGCAACGCCACCTCCAACTTCCTCAGCGTGGTCAAGGAAGGCCGCCGTCCGGGCCTGCAATTGCAGCGCGACGGCCAACCGGTCGAGCTGAAGGAATGGGCCGCCGAACTGCTGGAAAAAATCGCTCCGCTGGCGGCGATGCTGGATCAAAGCCATGGCGGCGATGCCCACAGCAAGGCACTCGATGCGCAACTGGCCAAGGTCAAGGATTCGTCCCTGACGCCTTCGGCCCAGGTGCTGGCGGCGATGGCCGCGCACAAGGAAAGCTTCGCGCAATTCTCCCTGCGCCAGAGTCAGGCCCATGCCGAGTTCTTCCGCAGCGAGCCGTTGGCGGCTGAGGAACAAGCGAAGTTTGAAGAACTGGCGCGTTCGTCGCTGGCGCAACAGGCTGACCTTGAGCAGAACGAGGTGGGCGATTTCGACGTGTTTGTCGGGTCTTATCAGGCGAGTATTTTGGCGATCAGCAACTGATCGTTTGTCTTTGGATTGATCGTTCCCACGTCGAGGCATCGAACCGCCTGTGTGGTAACGCCTCACGCTGATGATCATTCTCACGCTCTGCGTGGGAATGCCTCAAGGGACGCTCTGCGTCCCAGTGACGCGGAGCGTCACAAGCTGAATTCCCACGCAGAGCGTGGGAACTATCAAATACTCCCCGGCTTAGATTTTTCCGCTCATAAGCTAATTCTAAAAAGTTATTTATTTCTAGATTCTTAGATCATTTAGTCTCCTTTCACGCCGACGCTCGGTCGCCTGATATGGAGCTCTTCAATGAAACTGAATTTCCCGCTTCGCCTGCTGGCCGTGGCCTCTCTGGCTGCCGCGAGTTTCCTGGCTCAGGCCGCCGACCTCACCGTCGCCTACCAGACTACCGTTGACCCGGCGAAAGTCGCCCAGGCCGACGGCACCTACGAAAAAGCCACCAAGGCCGACATCAACTGGCGCAAATTCGATAACGGTGCCGACATCATTGCCGCCATCGCCTCCGGCGACGTGCAGATCGGCTACCTCGGTTCCAGCCCACTGACCGCTGCGATCACCCGCAAAGTCCCGGTGGAAACCTTCCTCATCGCCACCCAGATCGGCGCCGCCGAAGCGCTGGTCGCCCGCGACGGCTCCGGCATCAAGACGCCACAGGATCTGGTCGGCAAGAAAATCGCCGTGCCGTTCGTGTCCACCGGTCACTACAGCCTGTTGGCCGCACTGAAGCACTGGAACATCGACCCGTCGAAAGTCACCGTCCTCAACCTCGCCCCACCAGCGATCATTGCTGCGTGGAAACGCGGTGACATCGACGCCACCTACGTCTGGGATCCAGCGCTGGGTGTGGCCAAGGAAAACGGCAAAGTGCTGATCACTTCCGGTGAACTGGCCAAGTTCGGCGCGCCGACCTTCGACGCCTGGATCGTGCGCAAGGACTTCGCCGAGAAGCACCCGGAAATCGTCACCGCGTTCGCCAAGGTCACCCTCGACGCCTACGCCGACTACCGCAAGGATCCGAAAGCCTGGCTCGCCAATCAGAGCAACGTCGACAAGCTGGTGAAGCTCTCGGGCGCCAAAGCCAGCGACATCCCATTGCTGCTGCAAGGCAACGTCTACCCGCTGGCGGCGGATCAGGTCAGTGACCTCGGCGCGCCGACCACCAAAGCCATCACCGACACTGCTGCATTCCTCAAGGAGCAAGGCAAGGTCGAAGCGGTACTGCCGGACTACGCGCCGTACGTCAGCGCCAAGTACATCACCAACTGATCGGGAGTTAATTGCGATGGCCTTGCTACAGCTGGAGCGCATCAGCGCACAGTACCCCGGCAGCCCGGAACCGGTACTGTCCGACATTTCCCTGACCCTCGGCCCTCAGCAATTGCTGGTGGCCCTCGGCCCGTCCGGCAGTGGCAAGACTTCGCTGTTGAACCTGATTGCCGGCTTCGTCGAACCGAGCGCCGGCCGTATCACCCTCGACAACGTGCCGGTCAAAGGCCCGAGCGCCGAGCGCGGCGTGGTGTTCCAGGATGACGCCCTGCTGCCCTGGCAGGACGTGCTGGCCAACGTCGCTTTCGGTCTGGAACTGGCCGGTGTGGCCAAGGACAAACGCGAACAGCGCGCCCGGGAAATGCTCGCGCTGGTCGACCTTTCCGGCTTTGAACATCGTCGCATCTGGCAGCTTTCCGGCGGCCAGAAGCAACGCGTTGGCCTGGCCCGCGCCCTCGCCGCCGATCCGCGTGTTTTGCTGATGGACGAACCCTTCGGCGCCCTCGACGCCTTTACCCGCGAACAGATGCAGGAGCTGTTGCTGCAAGTCTGGCAACGCACCGCCAAACCGGTGTTCCTGATTACCCACGACATTGAAGAAGCGGTGTTCCTCGCCACTGACCTGATTCTGCTCGCGCCGAATCCGGGGCAGATCGTCGAGCGCCTGCACCTCGACTTCGGCCAGCGCTACGCCGCCGGCGAATCGGCGCGGGCGATCAAGTCCGATCCGCGCTTCATCGAAACCCGCGAACACGTGCTGGCCAAAGTGTTCTCGCAACGCAGCGCCGTTCAACGGCAGGAGCGCGCATGAGCAGTTACGACGTTTCCGCCACCGCCGTGAAACCCGCCGCCACATCGGTGGTGATTCCCGTGCGTCGCAGCCTCAGCACCCGCTGGATCAGCCTGCTGACCCTGTTCGCGTTGCTGGTGATCTGGTGGGCCGTCACGGCCACCGGTCTGATCGAACCGCTGTTCCTGCCGCCACCGTCCGCCGTGCTGCAAAAAGGCTGGTTGCTGGCGACCACGGGCTACATGGATTCGACGTTGTGGCAGCACCTGGGCGCCAGTTTGAGCCGCATAGGCCTGGGCCTCGGTTTTGCGATTCTGACCGCAGTGCCGGTAGGCATTGCCATCGGCGCCAACCGAATCGCCCGTGGCGTGCTCGATCCGCTGATCGAGTTCTACCGGCCGATTCCGCCACTCGCCTATCTGCCGCTGATCGTGATCTGGTGCGGCATCGGCGAGTTGTCGAAAGTGCTGCTGATCTACCTGGCGATTTTCGCCCCGATCGCGATTGCCACCGCCACCGGTGTGCGCACTGTCGACCCGGCTAAATTGCGCGCCGCGCAGTCGCTGGGCGCCACTCGCGCGCAACTGATCCGCCACGTGATTTTGCCAAGCGCCCTGCCGGACATTCTGACCGGTGTGCGCATTGGTCTGGGTGTCGGCTGGTCGACTCTGGTCGCCGCCGAACTGATCGCGGCCACCAGCGGCCTGGGCTTCATGGTGCAGTCGGCTGCGCAGTTCCTGGTCACCGATGTGGTGGTGCTGGGGATTCTGGTCATCGCCCTGATCGCCTTCGCGATGGAGATGGGCCTGCGCGCCCTGCAACGCAAACTGGTGCCGTGGCACGGCCAGGCCCACTGATTTTTCAGCACTGACTACCCCGACAGTTTCGGGGCCCCGGAATTGAAGAGAACCACCATGAGCAGCCTGAACATCACCCCTTTAAGCTCGGCCCTCGGCGCACAGATCAGCGGCGTCGACGTCAGCCAACCGCTGAACCTGGAACAGCGCGACGCCATCGAGCAGGCATTGCTCAAATATCAGGTGTTGTTCTTCCGCAATCAGCCGATCGAGCCTTCGCAGCAGGCGCGTTTTGCCGCCTATTTCGGCGACCTGCACATTCACCCGATCTACCCGAACGTGCCGGAACAGCCGGAAGTGCTGATCCTCGACACCGCCGTCACCGACGTGCGCGACAACGCGATCTGGCACACCGACGTGACCTTCCTGCCGACCCCGGCCATGGGCGCGGTGCTCAGCGCCAAGCTGTTGCCGGAGTTTGGTGGCGACACATTGTGGGCCAGCGGGATTGCCGCGTATGAAGCGCTGTCGGCGCCGATGAAAGCCATGCTTGAAGGGCTGACCGCGACTCACGATTTCACCCGCTCATTTCCGCTGGAGCGCTACGGCAACACGCCTGAAGCACTGGCGCAGTGGGAAGCGGCACGGCGCAAGAATCCACCGTTGTCGCACCCGGTGATTCGCACGCATCCGGTGAGCGGACGGCGTTCGCTGTTCGTCAGTGAAGGGTTCACGTCGAAGATCAATGAGCTGTCGGAAACCGAGGGCGAAGCGGTGCTGAAGTTTCTGTTCGCCCACGCTACGCGGCCGGAATTCACCATTCGCTGGCGCTGGCAGAAGGATGACATTGCGTTCTGGGACAACCGCGTGACGCAGCATTACGCAGTGGATGATTACCGGCCGGCGCGGCGGGTGATGCAGCGAGCTACGGTGTTGGGGGATGTGCCGTTTTTTCGTTGAGCCTTTACGTTGATCGTTCCCACGCTCTACGTGGGAACGATCATCAGTGTGTCATTACTCAGCCGTCGAAGGCTTCTCCCAAAGATTGATCCCGCCCTCCTGGGCAAACCGGTCAATCTCCGCCAGCTCTTCCGCACTGAAGCTCAAGTTCTTCAACGCCCCGACGTTTTCGATAATCTGCTCCGGCCGGCTCGCGCCGATCAGTGCCGAAGTCACTCGCGGATCCCGCAGCGTCCACGCCAACGCCAGTTGCGCCAGGCTCTGCCCACGACGCTTGGCGATTTCGTTCAGCGCCCGGACGTGAGCAATATTCGCCTCGGACAAGTGCGAAGACAGCAACGAGCCGCCGCCCGGACGATTGACCCGCGCATCCGCCGGCACGCCGTTGAGGTATTTGTCGGTCAGCAATCCTTGCGCCAGCGGGGTGAAGGCAATCACGCCGGTGCCGAGTTCGTCGGTGGTGTCGAGCAGGTCCTTTTCCACCCAGCGGTTGAGCAGGTTGTACGCCGGTTGGTGAATCAGCAGCGGCACTTTCCACTCTTTGAGCAACGCGGCGATTTCGCGGGTTTTCACCCCGGAGTACGACGAGATACCGATGTACAGCGCCTTGCCCTGCTGTACCGCAGTGGCCAGGGCGCTCGCGGTTTCTTCCAGCGGGGTGTCCGGGTCGAAGCGGTGCGAATAGAAGATATCCACATAGTCCAGGCCCAGGCGTTGCAGGCTCTGGTCGAGGCTGGCCAGCACGTATTTGCGCGAGCCGCCGCCCTGGCCGTAAGGGCCGGGCCACATGTCCCAGCCGGCCTTGCTGGAGATGATCAGTTCATCGCGATACTGCTTGAAGTCTTCGCGTAGCAAACGACCGAAATTGGTCTCGGCGCTGCCGTAGGGCGGGCCGTAGTTGTTGGCTAGGTCGAAGTGGTTGATCCCCAGATCGAACGCCGTGCGCAGCAACGAGCGCTGGGTGTCGATCGGCGTGCTGTCGCCGAAGTTGTGCCACAGGCCCAGGGACAGCGCCGGCAGCACCAGACCGCTGCGTCCGACGCGGCGGTAAGGGATGGAGTTGTAGCGATTCTCGGCAGCGGTGTAAGTCATCGAATCCTCTCTTGTCGGTCTTGAATCGGGTGTCGATTGCTACGCAAATCTATTGCCGGGCCGGGCGAGGCCAAGGTTCTGGCGCAAGGTCCGGCCCTCGTATCCGGTTCTGAACAGTCCGCGCCGTTGCAGTTCCGGGACCACGCCATTGGCGAAGTCTTCGAGCCCGCCGGGCAGGTGCGGCACCAGCACGTTGAAGCCGTCCGCCGCGCCCTGCTCGAACCATTCCTGCAAACGGTCGGCAATCTGCGACGGTGTGCCGACGACGCTGTAATGCCCGCGACCGCCAGCGATTCTGCGCCCCAGTTCGGCCAGGGTCAGATGCTCCCGGCCAGCCAGTTCGGTCAGCAGTTTCTGCCGGCTCTGCTGGCCGCTGTCAGTCAGCGGCAACTCCGGCAGCGGCCCGTCCAGCGGGTACTTCGACAGATCGAAGTTGCCCAGCATACGCCCAAGAAGGGCGACGCCAACCTCGGGTTCGACCAATTGCTGAAACGTTTCACATTTTTCCTGCGCTTCGGCTTCCGTCTGTCCGACCACGACGAATACGCCGGGCATGATTTTCAGCGAATCGGCACTGCGTCCGTACTTCGGCAAGCGTCCCTTAAGGTCGGCGTAAAACGCCTGGGCGCTGGCCAGCGAGGTCTGCGCGGTGAACACCACTTCGGCCGTCTGCGCCGCCAGTTCACGTCCGGTTTCCGACGAACCGGCCTGCACGATCACTGGCTGCCCCTGTGGCGAACGCGCAACATTCAGTGGGCCTTTGACCTTGAAGTGCTCGCCGACGTGATTCAGCACGTGCAGTTTTTCCGGGTCGTAATAGGCGCCGCTGACCTTGTCGCGGATGAAGGCGTCGTCCTGCCAACTGTCCCAGAGCCCGGTCACCACCTGATGAAATTCCCGGGCGCGGCTGTAGCGTTCGGCATGGCCGATGTGTTCGTCGCGGCCGAAATTCTGCGCTTCGGCGGCGTTGTCCGAGGTCACCAGATTCCACCCCGCTCGCCCGCCCGACAGGTGATCGAGGGAGGCGAATTTACGCGCCACGTGGTACGGCTCGTTGTAGCTGGTGGTGGCGGTGGCGATCAGGCCGATGTGTTCGGTCACTGCGCTCAGGGCCGAGAGCAAGGTCAGTGGTTCGAAGTGATCCGAACGGGCCATGCGGCTAGCAATGTCCTGGGTTGGCGCGGCGACGCTGTCGGCGACGAACAAGGTGTCGAATTTCGCCGCCTCGGCAATCTGCGCCAGGCGTTTGTAATGGGCGAAATCCAGCCCGGCGTTGGCCGGCACGTCCGGATGACGCCACGCGGCAACGTGGTGCCCGGTGGCCATGAGGAACGCGCCGAGTTTCAGCTGTCTGCTCATCTCAGAAGTCCTTGCGCAGTTGCACGCCGAAGTAGCGCTCGTCGTCGCGAGGCACAGCGCGGTAGATGTAGTTGCCACCGCTGGCGAGCAATGGCGAATACGACTTGTCGGTGAGGTTCTTGCCGAGCAACGCCACGCGCCAGCCGTTGGTGTAATCGGCCAGAGCCACGCTGGCGTTCCAGAGGCCGTAGGCGCCCTGTTTGGTGTCGGCGTTCTGGCTGATGTCGTACTGCACTTCGCTCTGCCAGCTGTAGTCGGTGCCGAGTTCGATATCCAGGCCGTTCTCCAGCGGGATGGTGTAATCGGCCCGCACGTAGCTTTTCCAGTCCGGGCTGAACGGCAGCGGTTTACCGTTGACGTTGCACGACGCCGCCGCGCCTGCCGGGCAGGCGAACTCGTCGATGCGGGCGCGGGTGTAGGCCAGCGCACCCGAGAATTTCAGTTGCTGGGTCGCCTGCAGGGCGAAATCAAGTTCCACACCCTCGGTGCTGACGCTGCCGGCGTTGATCAGGCGCGTTACGACTTGCCCGGCGACGGTGTCGAAAAAGTTCGCCTGATAGTTGTCGTAGTCGCTGTGGAAAACCGCGAGGTTGGTGGTCAGGCGATTGTTCCAGCTTGAGGCTTTGATCCCCGCCTCCCAGGTGTTGGAAGTCTCCGGTTTCAGCGCTTCGGTATCGCGTGGCTGCATGTTGAAGAACACGTTGTAGGCCGGGCCTTTGTAGCCACGCGAGTAGGTCAGGTAAGTGGTGACGGTATCGCTCAGGTCGTACTGCAAACCGAGCCGGCCCGACCAGCCGTCCTCATCCACCGAACCGGAACTGCGGGTGGCCGGTTGAATGCCGCTGACGGTGGTGGCGGAAGTCGAAACACGACGGTGATCGTATTCCAGATCGTCGTGGGTGTAGCGCAGGCCGGCGATGCCACGGAAGTCCGAAGTGAAATTCAGCGTGCTTTCGCCGAACACCGCGTAACTGTCGCTGGTGGTGCTGTAATCGGCGACGCCGCGATCAGTTCGTGTGGTGGTGGTCAGCGTGCGCTGATAGGTCTCGTCATCCTTGCCGTGCATGTAGAACAGGCCGCCGACGTATTCGAGGAACTCGCCTTTCGGCGACGCCAGACGCAGCTCCTGCGAGTACTGGTCGAAGGCCAGATCGCCCTTGTCCGCTGTGCCCGGGAACGCCGCCGTTACCGTGCCGAGGCGGTCACCGTCCTGATACTGGGTGTTGTCCCAGCCGCGCCACGCGGTGATCGAGGTCAGGGTGTAATCCCCCAGTTGCCAGTCGAGCTGGCCGGACAGGCCCTTGTTGGTGTCTTCGACGTGGGTACGGGTGTCGGTGTTGATGTCGCGGTTGTGGCTGGTCGCGCCGACCGGGCTCAGCGCATTGGCGAAGGCCGGGGTCAGAGCCTTGGTGACGACGCCGTTGGGGCCGTCATCGTGGGACTGCATGTAGTCGGCGATCAGGGTGAACGTGATGTCGTCATTCGGAGTGAATTCCAGTTTGCCGCGCACGCCGCGATGGTTGTAACCGTTGACCTCCTGACCGTTGTGCTTGTTGTCGACGTTGCCGTCGTAAGTGCCGAACAAGGTGCTGATCGAGCCCTTGAGCGTGTCCGGAATCAGGCTGCCGCCGATGCCGAAACGGGTGCGGCTTTCGTTACCGCTGTAGTACGACTGATCAATGTAGCCGTGGGTCTCGGCGGTCGGCGCCTTGCTGGTGATGTTCAGCACGCCGGCCGAGGCGTTCTTGCCGAACAGCGTGCCTTGCGGGCCGCGCAAGACTTCGACGCGTTCCAGATCCAGCAGATCGAGAGTGGACTGGCCGGGACGGGCGTAGACCACGCCATCGATTACCGTGGCCACGGTCGGCTCGACGCCCGGCGAGGTGGAAATAGTCCCCACGCCACGCACGAATAGCGAGGTGTCCTTGTTCGACGCGCCAGTGCGGAAATTCAGCGACGGCACTTGCTGGACGATGCTCGCCACGCTGTTGCGGTTGTCGCGCTCCAGCTGCTCACCGTCGATCACCGACACCGCCACCGGCACCTTTTGCAGCGACTCTTCGCGGCGGGTGGCAGTGACCGTGACGGACTTGAGTGTCGGCTCCTGATCGGAGCTGTCGGCGGCGAACGCGGCCGGCAGCGGCAGCGCGGCCAGCCCGGTGAGTAGCCAGCCCGCAGCGCGGATCGATTGCGCCAGTTTGTGTGTCGCCCCAGGAATGTTGTGCATGTTTGCCCGCTCGAAAAGTTGCCCTGAACCGCTGCCGTTCTGCGACGACAGCGCCTGTCTCGGTGTCTTGGGCATTCGCTCGAGCGAGTAGCAGACAACGCGCCTTGTTAGCGCTAACATCGCCAGTATTGGCAAGTCGGACATAGACCGTCCAATACTGAAAAATTACTTTTATATGCGTTTTGGTTTTTAAGAAGGATCGAGCCTTGAGCGAAGAAAAGCCCCGCAAACGCCGTGGTGCCGGCCGCGTGACCCTCAACGCGGTAGCGCGCCAGGCCGGTGTTTCGGCGATTACCGTGTCGCGCTACTTCAACCAGCCGGAACAGGTCTCGCCCGAACGCCGCGAACGGATCGCGGCCGTGGTCGCCGAACTGGGTTACGTGCCGAATCTAGTGGCCGGCGGGCTCGCCTCGGCGCGGGGGAAAATCGTCGGCATGGTGATCCCGAACATCTCCGGGCCGATCTTCGCCAACACCATTCAGGGTTTCAGCGACACCCTCAGCCGTCACGGTTATCAGCTGTTGCTGGCCTCGAGTTACTTCAGCACAGAACAGGAAGAAAACGCCGTGCGGGCGTTCCTCGGCTGGTCGCCTGCAGCGCTGGTGGTCACCAGTCATTTCCACAGCGCGGGCACGGAAAAGATGCTCGCCGAGGCGGATATCCCGGTGATCGAAACCTGGGATTACCAACCGGATCGCGAGCCGATGCAGATCGGCTTTTCGCACTTTGAAGTGGGTGTCAGCGCCGCTCGTTATCTGCACGGCAAAGGCTATCGACGCATCGCGTTCGTGCAGAACAGCGCACCCGGCGACTTCAGCGCACTGGAGCGCCGGGACGGTTATGCGGCGACCGTGCGTGAGCTAGGACTGGAACCGTGGGTATTCGCACCCGACGCCGATCGCGCCCCGTTCGAGGCCGGCAAGCAAGCAATGGAAGCGCTGATGAACGCCTCACCCCGCCCCGACGCCATCATCTTCGCCAACGACAACCTCGCCGCCGGCGGCCTGCTCGCCGGACAACGCGCCGGCCTCAAGATCCCCGAAGACTGCGCCGTCCTCGGCTTCGGCGACTACCCGTTCGCCGAAATGCTGCTGCCGAGCCTGAGCACGATCAAACCGCCGGCGCTGGAGATCGGCGTGCTGGCGGCAACCCGGGTGCTGGAAAGTCTGGGCGTGTTGCCGAGCGATGAGGTGCAGCGGCTGAACTTGCTGCAGTGCACGGTTATTGAGCGGGAAAGTACCTGACGAATATGGCGTGGGCGGGTTTGGCTATGCTCTAAATGAAACCGAGGTGGCGCCTTCGCGGGCAAGCCCGCTCCCACAGGTTCTGTGTTGCGTACAGAATCTGTGGAGGACACAGAACCCTTGTGGGAGCGGCGGTGCGACGATTCGACTTGCCCGCGAAGGCGCCCGACCAAACACCGACTATGCCGCAGGCCTCCCCATGCACACCGCAATCATCATTTTCTTCGGCCTGATCCTGCTGGCGCTGATGTTTTACATCGGCGAGCGCATCGGCTTCAGTCGGCAGACGCTGGCCTATGGTTTCGCGGCGTTGTGGCTGGCGTTGACGGTGATCAATGGTGCGGTCGGCGTGGTGCACGCCGGGCAGCCGTTGGGGTCAGAGATTGCGATCGGCAGCGCCGTGTATGGCGTGCCGCTGGCGGCGATGGTGTTGTTCATGGTGCTGAGCGCCGAGACCTGAATCCGTCCCGGCGCCCTGCCCCGATCAACGCACCAGATGCAGGAACTGCATGTGCCGTTCGTACTGGTCGAGGATGTCGTTGATGATCTGCTCTTTAGTGTAACCGACCAGATCGTAGTCCTGACTGCCCTCGCTCAGATGCACTTCGGCGCGGTAGTAGCGGCGATTGTTCAACTGCTTGGAACCCATGCCGCCTCGCGCGAACGACGGCGTGAAGTAGCCGCGCATCTGCACCTGGTAGATGAACGGGTGCTGCTCGCCGTGACCGATTTCCAGGTTGACGCTGTCGTGCGCCGGATCCGGCTGGGTGACCACGTTCAGGCCTTTCTCGGCGAACACGGCCGTCACTTCTTCGATGGCCGGTTTCACCGTGGTGTCCATGAAGCGGTACACCTCGTCGCGCGACGGGAAGTGCACGGCCTGGCTCAGACGCTGGCGCCAGCCGCCCTTGCCACGCCGTGAGCCGGACACCGGCGCCAGCGAATGCAGTTGCGCGATCTGCTTCTGCGACTCCAGATAGAACGCCTTGTGCAGGCCCCACATCATCAGCAGCAGAATCAGCGAGAACGGCAACGAGGTCAGCACCACCGCCGACTTCAGCGCATCGATGCTGCCGGAGAACAGCAGCGCACTGGTGATCAGCGCGGTCATCGCACCCCAGAACACCCGCAGCCATTTCGGACCGTCTTCATCCGGGTTGCCGCCCTTGGCCGACAGGGTCGAGAGCACTACGGTGCCGGAGTCGGCGGAGGTGACGAAGAACACGAAGCTGATGAACACCGTCACCGCGATGACGGTCTTGCTCCACGGATAGGTTTCCAGCAGCAGGTAAAGCGTCATCGACGGGTTGTCGAGGGCCGACATGCCCAGTGCCGACATACCGTGATTGAGCACCTGGTCGATGGCGCTGTTGCCGAAGATCGACATCCACGCCAGGGTGAAACCGAGCGGAATCAGCAGCACGCCGAAGACAAATTCGCGGATGGTCCGGCCACGGGAAATACGTGCGATGAACAGGCCCACGAACGGCGACCACGCGATCCACCAGGCCCAGTAAAAGACTGTCCAGCCGCCGAGCCAGTCGCTCGGTTTGTCGTAGGCGTAGAGGTCGAAACTCTTCATCGGCAACGCGCCGAGGTAGTCGCCCAGATTCTGGATCAGGGTGTTGAGCAAATGCTGGGTGGGGCCGGCGAACAACACGAACAACAGCAGCGCACAGGCCAGCAGCATGTTGATGTCGGACATGACCCGCACGCCTTTATCCACACCGGAGACGGCGACGATGATCGCCGCGCCCATCATCAGCGTGATCAGGCCGACCTGAATCCACTGGGTGTGGGCGATACCGAACAGGTAGTCCAGACCGGAGTTGAGATGGAGCACGCCGAAGCCCATGTCCGCACCGAGGCCGAACACCGTGGCGATGATGCCGAAGCCGTCCACCGCGTAGCCGATGGGGCCGTTGATGCGCTTGCCGATCAGCGGATACAGCGCCGAACGCAGGGCCAGCGGCAGGTTATGCCGGTAGGCGAAATACGCCAGCGCCATCCCGACGAAGGCGAACACGCCCCAGCCGTGCAGGCCCCAGTGCAGGAACAGAATCTGCATCGCCTGACGCGCCGCCTCCGCGGTGCCGGCCTCGCCTTGCGGCGGCTGAAGCATGTGGGTCAGCGGCTCGGACACGCAGAAGAAAAACAGCGTGATGCTGATCCCGGCGGCGAACAGCATGCCGGCCCAGGACAGGTAACTGAATTCGGGTTCGTCGTGGTCGGCACCGAGTTTGATCTTGCCGTAGCCCGATAACGCGGTGACCACCACGAAGACCAGATACAGGGTCATCGCGAGCATGTAGTACCAGCCGACCGTATTGGCCGCCCAGTTTTGCGCTTCGAGAAGCCAGGCGCCGGCCTGTTCCGGCATGGCGATGACCGTCAGGCCGAACAGCAGGATCACCGTCGCGGCGAACCAGAACACCGGCGGATTCATGCGCACCAGACCGCTGGCGGGGGTGGACGATGCACTCATGAACGGTGCACCTCAAGGGGTTGGAAAATGGCTGAAATGATCGGACTCAGCAAAGGCAAGCCTCCTGTTGTGAGCGGGCAGCGAACCGCCGGTTTAACTTGAATGAACGTTCAAGTTAAACATGGATAGTACGCTCAGGACTAATCGCAGGGCTCAGCGGTACCTTTCGTACGCTAGCTCAAGAGGGGGTATGACGCTGTGGCGAGGACGATCGTTCCCGCGTTGCGCGGGAACGATCAGACAGAAAAATTACTTCTGCGTCCCGTCATCATGCTGCAGGTTGGCCTGGGTCAGGTTGCACCCGGCCGGCACGCTGCGGGTCAGCCACACGTTGCCGCCGATGGTCGAGCCTTTGCCGATGGTGATCCGCCCGAGAATCGTCGCCCCGGCGTAGATCACCACGTCGTCCTCGACAATCGGATGGCGTGGATGGCCCTTCTGCAACTGGCCGTCCTCGTCCGCCGGGAAGCGTTTGGCGCCGAGGGTCACCGCCTGATAGATCCTGACGCGCTCGCCGATGATCGCGGTCTCGCCGATCACCACGCCGGTCCCGTGGTCGATGAAGAAACTGCGGCCGATCTGCGCGCCCGGATGGATATCGATGCCGGTCGCCGAGTGGGCGATTTCCGAACTGATCCGCGCCAGCAGCGGCAGGCCCGCGCGATACAAATGGTGAGCCAGACGATGGTGAATAACCGCCAGAATCCCCGGATAGCACAGCAGCACTTCATCGACGCTGCGCGCCGCCGGATCGCCGTGATACGCGGCCAGCACATCGGTGTCGAGCAGGCTGCGCAAGCCCGGCAACGCGAGGGCGAAATCCTGGATGATCCTGATCGCCTGCGCCTCGACTTCAGTGTCAGCCTGGGCGCTGTGGCGGGCTGCATAACGCAGTTCCAGTCGTGCCTGGGCCAGCAATGCATTCAAGGCAACGTCGAGGGTATGGCCGACGTAAAAATCTTCGCTTTCCTCACGCAGATCCACCGGCCCCAACCGCATCGGAAACAGTGCGCCGCACAGGGCTTCGAGAATCTGCGCCATCGCATCACGGGACGGCAATTCGCGCCCGCCCTGCTCGCCGGAAGCACGGCCATTTTGTGCCCGCCACTGATCCCGCGCGGTACGCAGCTGACTGACGATGGTCTGCAATTGCCAATGGCTGGAACGCTCGCTCACGGTAAAGACTCCTCACGGGCGGCCGGACTGTCTGGCCGCGTCAACGGCGCCTACTTTACGGCAACCCCACCGGGGCGAATTAAGAACCGATAGTGCTGGGCTAAGCACATTTGGCTATAAGCGATTGGCGGTTGCCCCGGTAAATCGGCGTGCCTATAGTCCTGACATCTCCTTGCATCAGTACGGAACCATGTCCACACAACCGATCAAACAACAGCTGGATCGCTTTAACCGCCTCGACCTGCTCGGCCAACCGACCCCACTGGAAAAACTCGAGCGCCTGTCCACCTGGCTCGGCCGCGATGTCTACATCAAGCGCGATGACCTGACGCCTCTGGCCATGGGCGGCAACAAGCTGCGCAAGCTCGAATACCTCGCCGCCGATGCCCTCACCCAAGGCGCCGATACGCTGATCACAGCTGGTGCACTGCAATCGAACCATGTTCGCCAGACCGCCGCGCTGGCCGCGAAACTGGGTCTGGGCTGCGTGGCCCTGCTGGAAAATCCGCTGGGCACCGACGACAGCAACTACACCGGCAACGGCAACCGCCTGTTGCTGGATCTGTTCGACACCAAGGTCGAGCTGGTCGACAACCTCGACAACGCCGACGAACAACTGGCCGCCCTCGCCGTGCGCCTGCGCAGCAACGGCAAGAAGCCGTATCTGGTGCCGATCGGTGGCTCCAACGCCCTCGGCGCGCTGGGTTACGTGCGCGCCGGCCTGGAGCTGGCGGAGCAGATCAAGGACACCGGCCTGCAATTTTCCGCCGTGGTTCTGGCCTCGGGCAGCGCCGGCACTCACAGCGGTCTGGCGCTGGCCTTGAGCGAAGCCCTGCCGCAACTGCCGGTGATCGGCGTGACGGTTTCGCGCAGCGAAGAAGATCAGCGTCCGAAAGTCCAGGGCCTGGCCGAACGCACCGCCGACCTTCTGGGTGTGGCGCTGCCGGACAGCTTCAAGGTCGAGTTGTGGGACGAATACTTCGGCCCGCGCTACGGCGAGCCTAACGCCGGAACCCTGGCGGCGGTGAAGCTGCTGGCGAGTCAGGATGCCGTGCTGCTCGATCCGGTCTACACCGGCAAGGCCATGGCCGGGCTGCTCGACGGCATCGGTCGCGGACGTTTCGACGACGGCCCGATCATCTTCCTGCACACCGGCGGCGCCCCGGCGTTGTTCGCGTACAAGGACTTTCTGTAGGCCTGAGCGCGTTCCCGCGCCAGACGTGGGAACGCTCAGCGTCAGCTCGAATACATATTCATTAAAAGAATAACAAACGGAAAATTCATTATTTTCCATTCTAAAAGAACCGTCATATAGTCTCGCCGCAGGCGAATTTCGCGAGAGACGCATAAGCTGCTTTAAGGCAGGATAGCGCTGTCGTCCAATTCCCGGATTCGCCAACTTTCCTTAAGCGTCTTCCATAAGAAAACACAGGGGCTTGTCATGATTCTTTCCGCACTACGTCGAAATCTGCTGGTAGGTTCGCTGGGCCTGGCACTGAGCGCCGGTCTGCTGGGGCAGGCGGTTGCCGGTGAGCAACTGCAACAGATCAAGGACAAGGGCGTTATCAACGTCGGCCTGGAAGGCACTTACCCACCGTTCAGCTTCGTCGATGCCGACGGCAAGCTGTCGGGGTTCGAAGTCGAGCTGTCCGAAGCCCTGGCCAAGAAGCTGGGCGTGAAGGCCAAGATCCAGCCGACCAAGTGGGACGGCATCCTCGCAGCCCTGGAATCCAAGCGTCTGGACGTCGTGGTTAACCAAGTGACCATATCCGAAGAGCGCAAGAAGAAGTATGACTTCTCCGAGCCGTACACCGTTTCCGGGATTCAGGCGCTGGTGCTGAAAGACAAGGCAGCCGCGCTGAACATCAAATCCGCCGCTGACCTGTCCGGCAAGAAAGTCGGCGTGGGTCTGGGCACCAACTACGAACAATGGGTCCGCGCCAACGTGCCGGGTGCCGACGTGCGCACCTACGACGATGATCCGACCAAGTTCGCCGACCTGAACAACGGCCGTACCGACGCGATCCTGATCGACCGTCTGGCGGCACTGGAATACGCCAAGAAAGCGCCGAAAACCGTCGCCGCCGGTGAAGCCTTCTCGCGTCAGGAAGCCGGTATTGCCCTGCGCAAAGGCGAGCCTGAACTGCTGGCCGCCGTGAACAAGGCCCTCGACGAACTGCGTGCCGACGGCACCCTTGAGAAGCTGTCCACGAAATACTTCAACGCTGACGTCACCCAATAATGGAAGAAGCTTTCCAACTCGCACTGGACTCCGCGCCCTTCCTGTTGAAGGGCGCGTACTACACGGTAATCCTCAGCCTCGGCGGCATGTTTTTCGGCCTGCTGCTGGGCTTTGGCCTGGCGTTGATGCGCCTGTCGCGTTTCAAGTCGGTCAGTTGGCTGGCCCGCATCTACGTGTCGTTCTTTCGCGGCACGCCGTTGCTGGTGCAACTGTTCGTGATCTATTACGGCTTGCCGCAATTGGGCATGGAACTCGACCCGCTGCCGGCGGCGCTGATCGGCTTCTCGCTGAACATGGCCGCCTACGCCTGTGAAATCCTGCGGTCCGCAATCGGTTCAATCGAGCGCGGCCAGTGGGAAGCCGCTGCGAGCATCGGCATGACCCGCGCGCAGACCCTGCGCCGGGCCATCCTGCCGCAAGCGATGCGCACGGCCTTGCCGCCGCTGGGCAACAGCTTCATTTCGCTGGTCAAGGACACCGCACTGGCCGCCACCATTCAGGTGCCGGAGCTGTTCCGTCAGGCACAGCTGATTACCGCCCGGACTTTCGAAGTCTTCACCATGTATCTTGCCGCCGCGCTGATCTACTGGATTCTGGCCACGGTGCTGTCGCACTTCCAGAACAAGTTGGAAGAGCGGGTCAATCGGCACGACCAGGAGTCCTGACCCCATGATTGTCGTGGAAAAACTGACAAAGCAGTTCAAGGGTCAAGTCGTGCTCAACGGCATTGATCTGGAGGTGAAGGAAGGCGAGGTCGTGGCAATCATCGGCCCCAGCGGCTCGGGCAAGACCACGTTCCTGCGCTGCCTGAACTTCCTCGAACAACCCACCAGCGGCCGGATCAAGGTCGGCGATATCGAAATCGATACCAGCCGCCCGCTGAACCAGCAGCAGAGCCTGGTGCGCAACCTGCGCCAGCACGTGGGCTTCGTGTTCCAGAACTTCAACCTGTTCCCGCACCGCACCGCCCTGGAAAACGTCATCGAAGGCCCGATCGTGGTCAAGAAGACGCCCCGTGATGCAGCCATTGCCCTGGGCAAGAAGCTGCTGGCCAAGGTTGGCCTGGCGGGCAAGGAAGACGCCTACCCACGGCGCCTGTCCGGTGGCCAGCAACAGCGCGTGGCGATTGCCCGGGCGCTGGCGATGGAGCCGGAAGTGATCCTGTTCGACGAACCGACCTCGGCCCTCGATCCGGAACTGGTAGGTGAAGTGCTGGCGACCATCCGCGGCCTCGCCGAGGAGAAACGCACCATGGTCATCGTCACCCACGAAATGGCGTTCGCCCGTGACGTGGCCAACCGCGTGGTGTTTTTCGACAAGGGCGTGATCGTCGAACAAGGTGAAGCGAAAGCGTTGTTTGCCAATCCGAAAGAAGAACGCACTCGACAGTTCCTCAGCAAGTTCAGAAACAACGGCTGATCCGTTAACTTTCTCGAATAAAAACTTCCATGGATGGAAGTTTCGCTTACACCCCCCCAATAAAAAACTTAATCCAGCGACTGCATTACATATATATGTCCTGCAACAGTCTCGCCGCGATTAAAGTTCGCGCCCTGCAAATTTCCAGCTGTACAAACCGACCGACGACAGAACAATAAAATCCGGCAAAAGCTGTGGCCCGATTCGCTATGCAGAATAGGTAGAGTGCCTTATCCGCGTAGGAAGCTTCTGATAAATCCGTAATTCTTCAATTAACTAATCCTCTCCGTTGACACGCCATTCAGCGAACTTTTATCTAGTCACTCATCGCGCCCCCACAACATTACCTAGACCCGATAACGAATGGCCGAACGACCCTGTTTTTATTACCGGGCAATTCACGCCATTTGAACTTTCAGAAACGGATTTCGCTGCAAGGCTTCAAGGAGAGGACTTCATGACCCGCACTTCGCACATCCCCGAACTGGCCGCGCCGAGCCTGGCGCCATTCCAAAACAACGGCATCAACCTTGCGGCAGCGGCCCATCTGCTGGTCGATGTGCCCCCTTATCAGGACATGGACACCGGCGATCTGATCGAACTGTTTTGGGACAACTGCTACGTCGCCTCTCACGTGCTGACAGCACAGGACGTCGCAACCCCAGTCAGCCTGCGAGTGCCGGAAAGCTTCATCGCCAGCGGCTCGTCACGCATCCACTATCGGGTCATGCGGGTGGGTCACGGGCCATCGCTGTCGGCAGCCGCGCAGGTCACGGTCAAACTCGACTGCCCCGGCGGACAGCCTCCAGCGCTGTGTGGCGACGAAAACCAGCAACTGGCACCCGTCACGCTGCCCGAAACCATTCGTCGTCAGGGGGTCAACGCGAACCAGATCAGACGCGGCGTACCACTGACCATCGAGCCCTATCTGAACATGGACGAAGGCGACGCCATCACCCTGCGCTGGGGTGATGTACGGATGGATCTGGCACGCATCACCCCGGCCGATATCGGCAAGCCGATTCAGGTCTGGGTGCCGCCGGCGATCATCACCGAGGCCGGCGAGGACCTGCGGCTGGACGTGACCTACTGCATCCTCGACCGCGTCGGCAACAACTCGCGCTGGGCGCCGCCGCGAACGCTGAAGATCGGTTGCGTGAACCCCTACCTCAAGGTGCCGCTCAAGGAAACGCTGAAGGCAGCAGAGCCGCGAAAAAAATGAGCATCGACGGTCGGCGAGGGACGAATTCCTTCGCCACCGCACGCTTAACCAGACCGACCACGACCCCTTCTATACATATTCCTAAAAGTTAGTTTATTTAAATTTTATACGCGCTTAGGGTATATGAACCGGACCACCGGACATTCTTTCGTTCGCCGCACTTTTGCGGCGTTTTTCATGAGATGTGAGGTAGGTAGCATGGTCCGGAACACAATCACCCCAGTGCAGATCGCCAGGGCATTGCGTGCAGCCAAGGAGCGGCACTGATGTCCAGTCTGGCAGACGCAAACGTCCAGAGTGACCTGGACATCGCCCCGTTGTTGTTGCCCGCGCAAGTGCTGCGCAACGACGCTCAAGCCATCAAGGCCGCCCACGAACTGGCGCAAGTCGCCCGCGTGCAGGCCGCCAAACGTGATCGTCAGCGCAAGCTGCCGTGGTCGGAAATCGAACAGTTCACCCGCAGCGGCCTCGGCAGCATCGCGATTCCGCGCGAGTACGGCGGGCCGCAGGTTTCCTTCGTCACCCTGGCCGAGGTGTTCGCGATCATTTCCGCGGCCGACCCGGCACTGGGGCAGATCCCGCAGAACCAGTTCGGCATCATCAACCTGATCCTCGGCAGCGCCACCGAACAGCAGAAAAAACTGCTGTTGCAGAGCGTTCTGGAAGGCTGGCGCATCGGTAACGCCGGGCCTGAACGCGGTACCAAGGACACCCTGGAATTGAAAGCGCGCATCACCGCCGACGGCGATGACTACGTGATCAACGGCCAGAAGTTCTATTCCACCGGCGCCCTGTTCGCCCACTGGGTCGCGATCAAGGCGCTCAATGATGACGGCAAACAAGTCCTGGCTTTCGTCCGTCGCGGCACGCCGGGATTGCGCATCGTCGATGACTGGTCGGGTTTCGGCCAGCGTACAACCGCCAGCGGCACGATCCTGTTGAACAACGTGCGGGTCGACGCCGGCCTCGTGGTGGACAACTGGAAAATCAACGAAAAGCCCAATACCCAAGGCGCGGTGTCGCAGCTGATTCAGGCTGCAATCGACGCCGGCATCGCCCGTGGCGCGATCGATGACGCCATCGAATTCGTCAAGACCCGCGCCCGGCCGTGGGTCGACGCCAACGTCGAACGCGCCAGCGACGATCTCTACGTGATCGCCGACATCGGCAAACTGAAAATCGAACTGCACGCTGCCGAAGCGCTGCTGCGCAAGGCCGGGCAAGTGCTGGATCAGGTGCATGCCGCACCGCTGACCGCCGAGTCCGCCGCCCGCGCGTCGATTGCCGTGGCCGAAGCCAAGGTGCTGACCACCGAGATCTCGCTGCTGGCCAGCGAAAAGCTTTTCGAACTGGCCGGCAGCCGCGCCACCCTCGCCGAATTCAACCTCGACCGTCACTGGCGCAACGCCCGGGTGCACACCCTGCACGACCCGGTGCGCTGGAAGTATCACGCGGTCGGCGCCTATCGCCTCAACGGCAAGTTGCCGGCTCGCCATTCCTGGATCTGACGACCAGAACACTTTTGACCAGATCTCTGGAGAAACACATGACTTTTTCCCATCCCGTCGCGGTCATCACCAGCGACGAGCAAGCCCTGATCGTCGCCAGCGACCTGGCCGAAGACTTCCAGCGCGACAGCAACCTGCGCGATCGCGAACGCCGCCTGCCGCTGCCGGAACTCGACGTGTTTTCCCGCTCCGGCCTGTGGGGCATCAGCGTGCCCAAGGAATACGGCGGCGCTGGCGTGTCCAATGTGACCCTGGCCAAAGTCATCGCCCTGATCGCCCGGGCCGATGGCTCGCTGGGGCAGATTCCACAGAACCATTTCTATGCCCTCGAAGTGCTTCGGGTGAACGGCAGCCACGAGCAGAAACAACGGCTGTACGCCGAAGTTCTCGCCGGCCAGCGCTTCGGCAATGCCCTGGCAGAACTGGGCACCAAGACTGCCCATGACCGTGTTACCAGCCTGAAACGCGACGGCAGCGGTTATCGCATCAACGGTCGCAAGTTCTACGCAACCGGCGCCATTTACGCCCAACGCATTCCAACGTCGGTAGTCGATGAAAACGGCGTGCAACAACTGGCCTTCGTCCCGCGCGACAGCAAAGGCCTGACCGTGATCGACGACTGGAGCGGCTTCGGCCAGCGCACCACCGGCAGCGGCTCGGTGGTGTTCGAAGATGTGTACGTCGCCGCCGAAGATGTCATCCCTTTCCAGAGCGCCTTCGAACGCCCGACCCCGGTCGGCCCGCTGGCGCAGATCCTTCACGCCGCCATCGACACCGGCATCGCCCGCGCCGCTTACGAAGATGCGCTGCACTTCGTGCGCAGCAAGACCCGGCCATGGATCGATTCGGGTAACGACAAGGCCACCGAAGACCCGCTGACCCTCAAGAGTTTCGGCCACTTGAGCATTCGCCTGCACGCCACCGAAGCGCTGCTCGAACGCGCCGGCGAATTCCTCGACGCGGCCCAGGCCGAGACCAACGCCGAGATGGTTGCAGCGGCCTCGATTGCCGTCGCCGAAGCACGGGCGATCAGCACCGAAATCTCCCTGGCCGCCGGCAGCACCCTGTTCGAACTCGCCGGCAGCCAGGCCACCCTGATCGAGCACGGCCTCGACCGCCACTGGCGCAACGCCCGGGTGCACACCCTGCACGACCCGGTGCGCTGGAAGTATCACGCGGTGGGCAATTACTACCTCAACGATGAAAACCCTCCGCTGCGGGGGACCATCTGATGAGCAAGAAAAAGATCCTGCTCAATGCGTTCAACATGAATTGCATCGGCCACATCAACCACGGGTTGTGGACGCATCCCCGCGACACCTCGACCCGGTACAAGACCATCGAGTACTGGACCGAACTGGCGCAACTGCTGGAGCGCGGGCTGTTCGACGGGCTGTTCATCGCTGACATCGTCGGCGTGTACGACGTCTATCAGAACTCGGTGGACGTCACCCTGAAAGAGTCGATCCAGCTGCCGGTCAACGATCCGCTGCTGCTGGTATCGGCGATGTCCGCGGTGACCAAAAACCTCGGATTCGGCCTGACCGCCAACCTCACCTACGAGCCGCCGTATCTGTTCGCCCGACGCATGTCGACCCTCGATCATCTGAGCCGTGGACGGGTGGGCTGGAACATCGTCACCGGTTATCTGGACAGCGCCGCCAAGGCCATGGGCCTGAGTGAACAGGTCGAGCACGACCGGCGTTACGACCAGGCCGACGAATACCTCGAAGTGCTCTACAAACTCTGGGAAGGCAGCTGGGAAAACGGCGCGGTGCTCAACGATCCACAGCAGCGGATCTACGCGCAGCCGGACAAGGTGCACAAGGTCGAACACAAGGGCGAGTTCTATCAGGTCGAGGGTTATCACCTGTGCGAACCGTCACCGCAGCGCACGCCGGTGCTGTTCCAGGCCGGCAGTTCGGATCGCGGTCTGCTGTTCGCCGGGCGGCATGCCGAGTGCGTGTTCATCAGCGGCCAGAACAAGCCGTCGACCAAGGTGCAGGTGGACAAGGTCCGCGCCAGCGCCGTCGAAGCGGGTCGCAATCCCGAGGACATCAAGGTGTTCATGGGCCTGAACGTGATCGTCGGCGAGACCGAAGACGCGGCCTGGGCCAAGCACGCCGAATACCTGAGCTACGCCAGCGCCGAAGCGGGCGTGGCGCATTTTTCGGCGTCCACCGGGATCGATTTTTCCCAGTACGAAATCGACGAACCGATCCAGTACGTCAAAAGCAACGCGATCCAGTCCGCCACCAAAAACCTGCAGAACAACGACTGGACCCGGCGCAAATTGCTCGACCAGCACGCCCTCGGCGGACGCTACATCACCGTGGTCGGCTCGCCGCAGCAAGTGGCGGATGAACTGGAATCGTGGATCGCCGAAACCGGCCTCGACGGCTTCAACCTGACCCGCATCGTCACCCCGGAAAGCTATGTGGATTTCATCGATCTGGTGATTCCGGAACTGCAACGGCGCGGCTCGTACAAGACCGCGTACGACACCGGCAGCCTGCGGGAAAAACTGTTTCACGGCGAAGCGCATTTGCCGCAGCAACACACCGGCGCCCACTACCGACACTAACCCCGGCACTGATCGTTCCCACGCTCTGCGTGGGAATCAGGCTAATTTCACTGACTGGAAAACCACCATGACCAAGAAGCTCCTGTCCCACCCAGTCAAAGCACTGGCCCTGGCCTTCGGCCTGTTCAGCTCGGCGGTGTTCGCCGCCGATGCCCCGTTGAAAATCGGTACCACCGCCGCGTTCGCGATTCCGCTGGAAGCGGCCGTCGAGGAAGCCTCCAAACAAGGCCTGAAAGTCGAGCTGGTGGAGTTCACCGACTGGATCGCGCCGAACGTCAGCCTCGCCGCCGGTGACATCGACGTGAACTACTTCCAGCACATCCCGTTCCTGGAAAACGCCAAGGCCGCCTCCGGCTTCGACCTGGTGCCATTCGCCCCGGGCATCATCAACAACGTCGGCCTGTACTCGAAGAAATACAAAAGCTTCGACGAGCTGCCTGAGGGCGCCAGCGTCGCCATCGCCAACGACCCGATCAACAGCGGTCGCGGTCTGCAACTGCTGGCCAAGGCCGGTCTGATCACCCTCAAACCGGGCGTCGGCTACAAGGCCACCGAAGACGATATCGTCGCCAACCCAAAGAAGATCAAGATCCTGCAAGTCGAAGCCGTGCAACTGGTGCGCGCCTACGATGACGCCGATCTGGTGCAGGGCTACCCGGCCTACATCCGTCTGGCGAAGACGTTCGATGCGGGCTCCGCGCTGCTGTTCGACGGCCTCGACCACAAGGAATACGTGATTCAGTTCGTGATCCAGCCGAAGAGCAAAACCGACCCGCGCCTGATCAAGTTCGTCGACATCTACCAGCATTCGCCGGCCGTTCGCGCCGCACTGGATAAGGCCCACGGCAAGCTGTACCAGGCCGGTTGGGAAAGCTGAGGATGACAGCAGCCATTCAACGGCGACTGGATCTTCCAGAGCCACCCGCGCTGGCACAGCGCACCGAACTGCATCCCGAGCTGAACCGCGCCCATGTGCGTTTCGTCGGGCTCGGCAAAACCTACGACGGCAAACAAGGCCCGGTCGCCGCCCTGCAAGGCATCGACCTGGCGATCCAGCGCGGTGAAGTGTTCGGCATCATCGGCCGCAGTGGCGCCGGCAAGTCGTCGCTGATCCGCACCATCAACCGCCTCGAACAACCGACCTCGGGCCGGGTGCTGATCGATCAGGTGGACATCGGCGAATACGACGAGGATCGCCTGGTCGCCCTGCGCCGACGGATCGGCATGATCTTCCAGCACTTCAACCTGATGTCGGCGAAAACGGTGTGGCAGAACGTCGAACTGCCACTGAAAGTCGCCGGTGTCCCGAAAGAACAACGGGAGAAAAAGGTTCGCGAACTGCTGGAACTGGTGGGCCTGCAAGCCAAGCACAAGGCGTATCCGGCGCAGCTTTCCGGTGGGCAGAAACAGCGTGTCGGCATCGCCCGCGCGCTGGTGCACGACCCGGACATTCTGCTGTGTGACGAAGCCACTTCGGCCCTCGATCCGGAAACCACCCAGTCGATCCTTGGCCTGCTGCGCGAGATCAACAAACGCCTGGGCCTGACCATCGTGCTGATCACTCACGAGATGGCGGTGATCCGGGAAATCTGCGACCGCGTCGTCGTGCTGGAACATGGCCGCATTGTCGAGCAGGGCCCGGTCTGGGAAGTGTTCGGCAACCCGCAGCACGAGGTCAGCCAGACCTTGCTCGCACCGCTGCAACACGCCTTGCCCGAAGAATTGCAGAGCCGTTTGCAGGCGCAACCGTCGTCGTCCGACGCGGCCGTGGTGCTGCGTTTGCAGTTCACCGGCAGCCAGCAGGATGAGCCGGATCTGGCCGCGCTGTTCGCCGCGCTCGGTGGCCGGGTGAAATTGCTCCAGGGCGGCGTGGAACGGATTCAGGGCCACGCGCTCGGGCAATTGCTGCTGGCGGTGGCGGGATCAAAGCTGAACGCCGAGGAATTGCGTCAGCGTGCCAGCCAGTGGGCACAACGCACGGAGGTGCTGGGTTATGTGGTTTGATCGCTTGCTGCAGGGTTTTATCGACACGTTTCTGATGGTCGGCGTTTCGTCGCTGATCGCACTGCTGGCGGGTATCCCGATGGCAGTGATTCTGGTCACCAGCGACAAGGGCGGGATCTACGAAGCGCCGGTGCTCAATCGCGCGTTGGGTGCGTTCGTGAACCTGTTTCGCTCGATTCCTTTTCTGATTCTGATGGTCGCGCTGATTCCGTTTACCCGGCTGATCGTCGGCACCACCTACGGCGTCTGGGCAGCCGTCGTGCCGTTGACCATCGCGGCCACGCCGTTCTTTGCGCGGATCGCCGAAGTGAGCCTGCGTGAAGTCGACTATGGCCTGATCGAAGCTGCGCAAGCCATGGGCTGCCGGCGCTGGCACATCGTCTGGCATGTGCTGTTGCCCGAGGCGCTGCCGGGGATCGTCGGCGGTTTCACCATCACCCTGGTGACGATGATCAACTCCTCGGCCATGGCCGGGGCGATTGGCGCCGGTGGCCTGGGCGACATCGCCTATCGCTACGGCTATCAGCGCTTCGACAGCCAGATCATGCTGACCGTGATCGTGCTGCTGGTGGCGCTGGTGGCGCTGATTCAACTGGGCGGCGATCGCCTGGCGCGAGGGCTGAACAAGCGCTAGAACAATCGATGAGCGCTGCCCTCCCCGGCATCAATCATCGATCAGGCTGTCGAGCCACGCGTATTCAGTTTTGCTTCGATGTAGCGCCTGCATGCTTTTTGCCGCGTAAACAATGCTGTCGGCGTTGTTCGCGGCCAAATGCGCGCGCAGCGCCGGATTTGCATTGAACAGGCCGACCGCCGTCTGAAGATCCAGATCGTCGCCGATCCCCAGATAATCACTGATCCCGAACAGCAGGTTGTCGTGATCGTCCGTAAAAGCGTTCACGTACTCGACTGTCAATCCACCGCGCATGATCACTTCGGAAACACTGCGCTCCGGAATGTCGTAGACGGTCAGCGGCTCCAGACTCAGCAAGCCACGCTGGCTGTCACCCAGATAGAAGAAATCCGCGGCGTTGGGACCGATGGTCCTGAAGCGATCGATGCGGTTGGTATGCAGCATTTCATGGCCCAGGGACATGCCTAGAATCTCTTGCTGCATGTACTTGCGGTTGAGGAAGAAGCGGCCATGGAAATCCTTCTTGTACATCCAGGCGGCGCTGTTGTTTTCAGTTTCCACTGCGAAGAATTTTTCCTCGCCCCAAGTCCCTTGGTACTCCCTGGAAAGCGCAAGACCTCGCGCCACCGAGTCAGAGAACTGCTGCGCCACGGCCTGGTGCCCTGCGCCAAAAAAACTTTCGTAAACCGCGCTGGCACCGTCGTATTTCAAGCCAATGGCGTGAACGGCATCAGCGAAAACGCTTTCGACCACTCGCAACTCTGTGCGAATCAATGCGGCCTGCTCCGGTGGAAACTGCTTCAGCCCCCGTGCAATCAGCGTGGCTTCCTTTGCAGTCTCGTGCTCGATCGCGTCATCAATACCGGTGTGAACCCGACTGTGCTTTTCCGAATCTTTCCTGATATTGCGGATGAGCTCATCGATGTCGATATCGATGACATTGCCTGCGTCGCCGGATGACCGAGCCCGTTCCGGCGACCATTTCTTGCTGTGCGGATCGAAGAACAGGACCGGTCCCGAAGCCGTCCACTCGGACATCAAGGTCGCGCGATATTCACCGCCCGCTGGGGTTTGCCGAACCTGGACAATCTCGCCGGGGGCGACATCGACGAACGTGCGTCCCTTGATAACCCTCAACCCCAGGGCATCAGGCGCAGGCAGGGTGGCCGGCGCTTTCAGGCGATAGTCCGCAAGCGCCCCGTCCCCGAAACGACCCGACAGGACCTCGGCGGTCGGCAAGGATGAAACAATGACTGCGGCGTCTGGCATATCCGGTTGGCGAACGGCCTCCACATCCGTTTGATCCATGTCCCGAAAACTCTTGTGCGCAGGTTCGTACTCGGGAAAGTCAGCACCGGATCTTTTACGCAGTGCAATGGCGTCTGCCAGGCAGTGGCTGGAGGACGCGGTGGAGGTTTTGCGAGTATTGCCCATGAAAAAATCCTTGTTGAGTAAATCCCCCTGAAAAAATCGGGCAGACATCGCGCTAGTCGTCTATCGCGTGGGCGCTATTGCAACCGATCGGGAACGGTCAGGTGCGGTAAATATGTATTGCACTTGAACCGGCGTTTTGTGCTTTGTCCGGATCTGGATCCTCTGAACCGCGAAAGCGCTTATAGTCTGCCGATCTTCCTTTCAGCCCATGACGACCATGAAGCAGACCTCTACCGACCTCGAACAGATCACCGCCACCACCCTCGGCCATTACAACTCGGTGGCCGAGGATTTTCGTGAAGGCACCCGCGATCACGATGTCAGCCAGAACATCGACGCCCTGCTGCGGCACATCCAGGCTGAGGCGCCGTTTTCCATTCTCGATTTCGGCTGCGGACCGGGTCGGGACTTGCAGACATTCACCCGGATGGGACACGTCGCCGTCGGCCTCGACGGCGCGGAAAAATTCGCGCAGATGGCGCGGGAAGACAGTGGCTGTGAAGTGTGGTGCCAGGACTTTCTGAAGCTGGATCTGCCGGCAGAACGCTTCGACGGGATCTTCGCCAATGCGGTGCTGTTTCATGTGCCGTTGCAGGAGTTGCCCCGGGTCTTGAAGCAGTTGCACGGGACATTGAAACCGGGCGGCGTGCTGTTCAGCTCCAATCCGCGTGGGGATAACCGTGAAGGCTGGAACGGGCCGCGTTATGGCTCGTATCACGATCTTGAAGCGTGGCGCGGATTGTTGACCGCTGCCGGGTTCGTCGAGCTGGAGCACTACTACCGGCCGGCGGGGCTACCGCGTGAGCAGCAGCCCTGGCTGGCGAGTGTCTGGCGCAAAACGGTGTAATGCATTCAGACGTCATCGCCAGCAGGCTGGCTCCCACAGGGGAATGCATTCCAAATGTGGGAGCCAGCCTGCTGGCGATGAGCGCAAGGCGCTCGCCTTACTGCGCCTCTTTCTTCGGCTCGCGAATCTTGTACCAGGCCACGTATAGCGCTGGCAGAAACAGCAGCGTCAGCAGGGTCGCGATCACGATCCCGCCGATCATCGCGTAGGCCATCGGCCCCCAGAACACTTCCCGGGCGATCGGGATCATACCCATGCTCGCCGCCGCGGCGGTCAGCAGGATCGGGCGACGGCGGTGCTCGGTGGCTTCCACCACCGCATCCCACGGCGCGTAGCCTTTGCGCTCGAACTCGTCGATCTGGGTCACGAGGATCACCGAGTTGCGGATGATGATGCCGATCAGCGCCAGAATCCCGAGGATCGCCACGAAGCCCATCGGCGTGCCGGTCGGCACCAGCGCCAGCACCACGCCGATCAGCCCCAGCGGCGCAACACTGGCCACCAGGAACAGCTTCTGCACGCTGTGCAACTGGATCATCAGGAAGGTCGCCATCAGGAACAGCATCAGCGGCAACACCTTGGCAATCGGCCCCTGCGCCTTGCCACTCTCCTCGACCGTACCGCCGGTGGCGACCTTGTAGCCCACGGGTAGTTTGGCGGCGAAGTCATCAATGGACGGCTTGAGGATCTTCACCAGATCGGTCGGCTGAATCTCGTCACGCACCGACGCCTTGATGGTGATGGTCGGCAGGCGGTCACGACGCCACACCAGCGGCTGCTCCAGCTCATAACGAACCGTGGCGAAGGCCAGCAAAGGAATCGACGTGCCGTTGGGCGTGACAATCTGCAGGTTCTGCAGGGTTTCCGGCGTACCGCGTTCCGAACTCACCGCGCGACCGACTACGTTGATCAGGTAGATGTCGTCGTTGACCTGGGTCAGCGGCGCGCCACTGACGATGCTGTTCATCAGGTTCGCCACGTCTTCGGACGACAGCCCGAGCTGGCGCGCCTTGTCTTGGGCGATGTCGATTCGCAGGACTTTGCCTGGCTCGTTCCAGTCGTAAATGATCTCGCCGATGTGCTCGTTCTTGTCCAGTTCAGTCGCCAGGTCGATGGCATGCTTGCGCACCTGATCGATGTCCTTGCCGCTGATCCGGTACTGGATCGGACGCCCCACCGGCGGGCCCATTTCCAGCGCCTGCACGTAGCTGCCGATGCCGACGAAGTCTTTGTGCAGACGTTCGCGCAGGCGCTGGCTCAGGGCCTCGCGGGCTTCGAAGTCTTTGCTGACGATCACCAGTTGCGCGTAGTACGGGTTCTGCAATTGCTGGTCGAGTGGCAGGTAGAAACGGATCGCACCCTGGCCGATGTAGGTGCTCCAGCGCACGATGTCCGGGTCGCCCTTGAGCGTGGCCTCGAGCTTGTCGACGGCCTTGCGGGTTTCGTCGATCGAGGCGTTTTGCGGCAGGTTGAGGTCGACCAGGATTTCCGGTCGATCCGAGGACGGGAAGAACTGATTCTGCACAAACCGCATGCAGAACACCGCCAGCACAAACAACAGCACGGTGATGCCGATGGCCCACCAGCGATTGCGCATGCACCACAGCAAACCGCCATTGAATGCACGGCCAACGCGCCCCGGTTCGGCTTCATGGGGTTTCACGTTGGTGCTGAGAATGTGCACGCCGATCACCGGGGCGAAAAACACCGCCACGATCCAGGACACGATCATCGCCACGGCAATCACCGCGAACAGCGTGTAGGTGTACTCGCCGGCAGAACTGGCGTTGAGACCGATGGGGACGAAACCGGCGACCGTCACCAGCGTACCGGTGAGCATCGGGAACGCGGTCGAGGTGTAGGCGAACGTCGCCGCCTCCTCCTTGCTCTCGCCCATTTCCAGGCGCGTGACCATCATTTCCACGGTGATCATCGCGTCGTCCACCAAAAGGCCGAGGGCAATGATCAGAGCGCCGAGGGAAATCCGCTGCATGGTGATGCCGCTGTATTCCATGAACACGAACACCATCGCCAGCACCAGCGGGATCGAGCACGCCACCACCAGTCCGGCGCGCACGCCAAGGCTGATGAAGCTCACCACCAGCACGATCACCACCGCTTCGAACAAGGCACTGGTGAAGCCGCCAACGGCTTCCTCCACCACCACCGCCTGATCGGACACCGTGTGTACGCCCACGCCGACCGGCAGATCCGCCGTCAGCTCATCGATGCGTTTATGCAGGGCCTTGCCGAACTCCTGAACGTTGCCGCCCTTCTGCATGGCAATCGCCAGACCGATCGCCGGCTTGCCGTCGAAGCGGAATTCCGGGGTGGCCGGGTCGACGTAACCACGGGTGATGTCGGCCACGTCGGCCAGGCGATAGAAGCGGTCGTTGAGTTTGAGATTGACCTCGGCCAGGTCTTTTTCCGAAGCAAACTGCCCCGAAGTCCGCACGGAAATCCGCTCGGGTCCCGCCTCGATGACACCGGCCGGGGTCACCGCGTTCTGCGATTGCAGGCTCTGCACCACCTGACGCTGATCAATGCCCAGCGCCGCGAGTTTGCGGGTCGAGAAGTTCAGATAGATCACTTCGTCCTGCTGGCCGATCATTTCGATCTTGCCCAGCCCCGGCACATTGCGGATCTCGGCCCGCGCCTGTTCCACGTAATCGCGCAACTGACGCATGGTCAGGCCGTCGGCGGTGAAGGCGTACACCGAGCCGAACACGTCACCGAATTCGTCGTTGAATCCCGGCCCCTGAATGCCTTGCGGAAACTGCCCGCGAATGTCGTCGATCTTCTTGCGCACCTGATACCAGATTTCCGGAATGTCCTTGGCGCTGGTGGTGTCGCGCAGATACACGTACACCGTCGATTCGCCGGGGCGCGTGTAGCTTTTCACGTAATCGAGGGAGTCGAGCTCTTCGAGTTTTTTCTCGATGCGGTCGGTGACCTGCTTGAGGGTTTCTTCCTGGGTCGCGCCCGGCCATTTGGTCTGGATCACCATGGTCTTGATGGTGAACGACGGGTCTTCCTCGCGCCCCAGATTGAAGTAGGAGAACACCCCCATGAGCAATCCGACGAACATCAGATACCAGACGAAAGACTGATGCTTGAGGGCCCATTCGGAGAGATTGAAAGAGCCTTTCATTGACTGTCCTCGTCAAGTTTCACGGATTGTCCGGGTTTGAGACTGTTGACGCCGGCACTGACCACGCGCTCGCCGTTCTTCACGCCCCCCGCGAGCACCACGCTGCTGTCGGTGCGGCTGATCACGCTGACATCGCGCGGGTTGACGGTCTTGCTTTGGGTGTCGATGACCCAGATTCGCGGTTTGCCATCGACCTCCTGCAACGCGGTAACCGGCAATTCGATACGCGGCTTGATCGCCGAGCTAAGGGTGACGCTGATCGCCGTGCCGAGGCGGAAGCCGTCAGGCGTATTGGCCAGGGTCAATCGTGCGCGCCGGGTGCGCGTGGCGCTTTGTGCCTGCGGTTCGATCTCGCGCAGGGTCGCCGTGGTGTTGATGCTCGGATCGAGCTGCCCGGCCACCAGAAACACCACGTCGGACGGGATCTCATCGACCAGGGTGTCCGGCAGATCGATCACCGCTTCCTTGATGTCCGGTTGCGCCAGGGTCACCACTTGCTGGCCCGCCGTCACCACTTGCCCGGCCTCGGCGTTCCACGCGGTGACCACGGCTTTGTGATCGGAGCGCAGTTCGGTGTAATCGAGTTGATCCTTGCTTTGATTGACCGCCGCCCGCGCCTGATCCAGCGAAGCCTGGGTGGTTTTCAGGTCCGTCATGGCAATGTCCAGTTGCGCCTGCGCCCCGACGCCACGGTCGAACAGCGCTTGCTGACGGCGGGCATTGGCCTGGGCGTTGATCAGCTGTGCCTGTACCTTGGCCAGGTCGCCCTGGGCCGAACGCAGCTGGTTCTGCTGATCGGACGGATCGAGGGTGGCGAGCAGCGTGCCCTTCTGCACCTCGGTACCGACGTCGACGTTGCGGCTGGCAATGCGCCCGCCGACACGAAAACCGGTGTTGCTTTCATAGCGCGCCTGAATGCTGCCGGCGAAACGCCCGAGGTTTTCCTCGCTCATGGCTTCGACCTTGACCGACAACACCGGCCGTACCGGTTCCGGCGGTGGCTCGCTTTTCGAGCAGGCGGCCAGCAACACGCCAATGGATAACAGCCCCAGACGCTTCATGGCTGTGCTCCCGGTTGCAGATCCTTGTAGGTGTTTTCGGCAATTTCGACCTTCATGCCCGGATGCAGCAACTGCCCACCCGCAACAATGACTTTTTCCCCGCCCTTGAGGCCCTCGCTGATGATGACCTTGCCGATCAGGTAGCGGCTGACGGTGACGTTGTGCAACTGCGCTTCACCTTTATCGTCGACCATCCACACCGCCGGATCGCTGACGTTCTTGGTCAGCGCCGACCACGGTAATTCAACCGCCGACTTGCCGGTGCCCTTGGCCGTGGCGCTCACCACTGAGCCCAGTTGCATCCCCTGCGGCAGGCTGTCGAGGCTGACCTTGACCTGCACCGTGCCGGACTGCGCAGACACCGCCGGGGTGATTTCACGCACGGTGCCGGTGGTCTTGATGGCGGGGTTGTCGAGCAGACTGACGACGATCGAACGCTCCGCCGGCCGTTCGGCCAGCAGGGATTCGTAAACATTGAACACGGCGTCACGGTCGCCGTCCCGGGCCAAGCTGAAAATCGGTGCCGTGGCCTGAACCACCTGGCCGACTTCAGCCTGACGCTCAGTGATGACGCCCGGCGCATCGGCAATCAGCGAGGTGTAGCTCAGTTGATCCTTGGCATTGGCCAACTGCGCCTGGGCCGCACTCAAGGCACTCTGGCTGCTGCGCAAGGCGGCCTGCGCCGAATCGTATTCGCTCTGGCTGGTGTAGCCCTTGGGCAACAGTTTCTGCTGGCGGACGAACGCGGCGGCGCTCTGTTTGACCCGCGCCTGCTCGGCCACCACCTGGGCCTGGGCGGAATCGACGTTGGTCTGCAAATCCTTCGGATCGAGCTTGGCCAGCACTTGTTTGGCCGAGACCCGGTCACCGACATCGACCATGCGCTGGATGATCTTGCCGCCGACCCGGAACGACAGTTCGGTCTGCACGCGGGCCTGAACATCGCCGGTGAGGGTCACGGCGGCGGCGTAATTGGCGGGATTGACCTCCTGCACGAAGACCCGGGGCAGGTATTCGGCGGGGGCCTTTTTCTCGCCGCACGCGCTCAACAAAGCGAACAGACTCAGCATGACCGCTGTTTTCAATCCGGGACTCGCCATGCAGACTCCTTCCTGTGTACGAACGTGCAAGTGACGATACGACTGTGAGCTTAGAACAGGGTTCAACCTTCGTCCGGGCGATATATGCATTTCTGTGCAGCGAGTATCCTGACCCGGATTTCGGGGCACTCAAGAAGGATTTTCATGCTCAAGACCCTCGCGGTGGCCAATTACCGCTCGATCAATAAATTGGTAATCCCGCTGGGCCGTCTGAACCTGATCACCGGCCCCAACGGCAGCGGCAAGTCCAACCTTTACCGGGCGCTGCGGCTGTTGGCGGAAACCGCTCAGGGCGGCGTGGTCAATGCGTTGGCCCGAGAGGGTGGGCTCGACTCGACCTTCTGGGCCGGGCCGGAAACCATCAGCCGTCGCATGCGCAACGGTGAAGTGCCGATCCAGTCCACGGTGCGCCAAGGTGTCAAACGCCTGCGTCTGGGCTTTGCCGGGGAAGATTTCAGCTATTCGATCGCCCTGGGATTGCCGGAGCCAAGCCTCTCGTTCTTTTCCCTCGACCCGGAAATCAAAAAGGAATGCATCTGGGCCGGGCCGCTCTATCGTCCGGCCAGCCTGCTGGTGGATCGCGACGGGCCGATGATCCGTGCCCGTGAAGGTCGTGGCTGGGATGTTCTGGCGCAATACACGCCGAACTTCGACAGCCTGTTCGATCAGGTCGGCAGCCTGCGCACCTCGCCGGAAGTGTTCCAGATGCGCGAGTTCATCCGCCGCTGGCGCTTCTACGATCACTTTCGCAGCGACGCCGACGCCCCGGTACGCCAGCCGCAACTGGGCACGCGCACGTCGGTGCTGCACCACGACGGGCGCGATCTGGCAGCGGCGTTGCAGACCATCCGCGAGATCGGCGATCCCGAGGCGTTGCAGGCGGCGATCAGCGACGCCTTTCCCGGCGCACGGCTGAATATCGCACCGCTGGCGGGCGGACGCTTTGCCATCGAGTTTTTTCAGGAAGGATTGCTGCGGCCGTTGTCGGCGGCGGAACTGTCGGATGGCACGTTGCGCTATCTGCTGCTGGTCGCCGCGCTGCTGACGCCACGCCCGCCATCGCTGATGGTGCTGAACGAGCCGGAAACCAGCCTGCATCCGGACCTGCTGCCAGCGCTGGCGCGCTTGATCATCCGCGTGTCGGAGCAGTGTCAGGTGTGGGTGGTGTCCCATGCCCGGCGCTTGATTTCGGCGTTGCAGGAAGACCCGGAATGCAATTGCATCGTGCTGGAAAAAAACCTCGGCCAGACCGGGATCGTCGGGCAGAGGATTCTGGATGAGCCGGCGTGGAATTGGCCTGATTAGCCTCACACTCTCGATCCCACACCGTATCTGATCGTTCCCACGCTCTGCGTGGGAATGCCTCTGGGGACGCTCCGCGTCCAGTGACGCGGAGCGTCACGGGCTGCATTCCCACGCGGAGCGTAGGAACGATCATCTGTCAGGGAGTTAACCCTGCCACTTCCCGCCTTCAACAATCACGCTCTCTGGCTTGGTGTCATCACTCAGCTCTTTGCGCACATATTGGTCATACAGCTTGAGCAGGTATTTCTCTTCGCCCAGCTTGGCCAGTTCGGTGTTCACCCAGTCGCGCAATTCGATATTGCCCTTCTTCACCGCCGGGGCAATCGGCGCTTCGGCGCCAAGTTTTTCGTCCAGCACGCGGTAGCCCGGGTTCTGCTTGGCCCAGCTGAACAGCACCAGATTGTCCTGCGCGTAGGCATCGCCACGGCCGTTGGCCAGGGCTTGCAGGGACTCGGAGTTTTTCTCGAACTTCAGCAGTTTCCAGTCCGGGTGGTTCTTGGTCAGCCAGATATCGGCGGTAGTGCCGGTGGTGACGATGGTGGTGCGGGTCGCCAGGTCATCCAGTTTCTTCACTTCGCTGCCTTGGGGCACCAACGCCTGCACCGCGACCTTGAGGTTCGGATTGGTGAATTCCACCGCTTCCTTGCGCTCCGGGGTCACGGTCATGTTGGCGAGGATCAGGTCGACCTTGTCGCTTTGCAGGAACGGAATGCGGCTCGCCGGCTCGACGGCCACGAACTCGACCTTGTTTTCGTCGCCCAGCAGATCCTTGGCGAATTGACGGCCGATGTCGGTATCGAAGCCGACGTAACGCCCCGCTTCGTTGACGAAACCGAACGGCGGCTTGTCGGTGAACACGCCGACGATCAGTTTGTCGCGGGCCTTGATCTTGTCCAGGTAACCGGCCGGCGCGGTGCTTTCGCTGGCGACTTTGGGCTTGGCCGGTTCTTCGGTCTTGTTGCAGCCGGCCAGCAGCGCGAGGCTGATCAGCGGTAAAGCAAATAGGGCTTTGGCAGTTTTCATGGCAGTTCCAGTTCCTTGGGTTGAGTCGTTTTGGGCGAAGTCGTTGAAAGCAGTGCTTCAACGTAGGAGAACTTCTCCAGGAACTGCTGCGCGCGTGCGGTTTGCGGGTTCGTAAAGAAAAGCTCGGGCGGGTTCTGTTCAAGGATGCGCCCGGCATCCATGAACACGATGCGATCGGCCACCGCGCGGGCGAAGGCCATTTCGTGGGTGACGATCAACAGGGTCATGCCTTCGCGAGCCAGGCCCTGAATCACTTCCAGCACTTCCTTGACCATCTCCGGATCAAGGGCGGCGGTGACTTCGTCGAAGAGCATGACCCGCGGGTTCATGCACAACGAGCGAACGATGGCGATACGTTGCTGCTGGCCACCGGAGAGCTGGCGCGGAAAGGCGTCGCGCTTGTCCGACAGGCCCACGCGTTCAAGCAACGCTTCGGCTTGCTGCTGTGCTTCGCGGCGTTCGCGCTTCTGCACCTTGAGCGGGCCGAGCAGCAAATTGTCGAGCACGCTCATGTGCGGAAACAGGTGATAACTCTGGAACACCATGCCGATCTGCTGACGCACTTCGCGCCAGTCGGTGGCCTTGTCCAGCAATTCGCGGCCGGCGAATTTCAGAGAGCCACTGTGGGCGGTTTCCAGACCATTGAGGCAACGCAGCAGGGTGCTTTTGCCGCAGCCGCTGGGGCCGAGGATGACGATGACTTCGCCGGATTTCACTTGCAGGTCGATGCCCTTGAGCACCTGCTGTTCGCCGAAGAATTTGTTGAAGCCCTGAAACTCGATCAATGCGCTCATGCTTGCGTCCAGCGCCGCTCCAGCGCACGCGAGGCGGCCGACAGCGGGTAGCAGATGAAAAAGAAAAACAGGAACAGCGCGCCGTAGATCAGCACTGATTCGTAGGTCCGTTCGATGATCTGCTGGCCAACCTTGATCACATCCACCACACCGATCAGCACCGCCAGCGAACTGGTCTTGATGATCCGCGTGTAGACGTTGATGGTCGGTGGCGTCATGCGCTTCAGCGCCTGGGGCAACAGCACGTAGCCGTAGAGCTGCGCCGCGTTCAGGCCGATCGACAGCCCCGCCTCACGCTGCCCGCGCGGCAACGAATGCAACGCACCGCGCGCCACTTCGCCCACCTCGCTGGCGCCCCACAGCGACAGCACCAGCACCGCGCACCAGAAGCTCGGCAGGCTCAGGCCGAAGAAAATCGGCAGACCGAAAAACAGCAGGTACAACCAGACCAGCACCGGGATCGCCCGGAACAGTTCCAGATAGATCCGCAGCAGCGCGTTCAGCCATCGCACGTTGAGTGTGCGCAGCACGCCGTAGAGCACGCCGCCGACGGTGCTGATGGCGATGCTCAGGAACGAGATCGACAGGGTTTGCCCGGCGCCTTTTGCCAACTGCGGCAACGACACCCAGAGCAGTTCAAGACCCGAACTGGCCATGTTGGAGCCTCCTTTCCAGACGGCTCAACAGCAGCGACAGCGGCAGGAACAACAGCACGCAGATCAGCGTCAGCACGGCGAGCATTTCGTAGGTCTTGTAGTAGAGCGCGATGTAGCTTTTGGTGGTGTAGAGAATTTCCGGCACCGCCACGGCCGAGACCACGGTGGTCTCCTTGAGCAGGAAAATGAAGTTGGCGAACAGCGACGGCAGGCTGAGGATTCCGGCTTGCGGCAGGATCACGTAGCGCAGCAACTGGCCGTGGGACAAGCCGATGGAGCGACCGGATTCCAGTTGCGCCTGAGGCACCGCATCGACGCCGGCGCGCAGCACTTCGGTGAGGTAGGCGCCGCCGAGAAAAGTCATGGTGATGATCGCCGCAGTGAAACCGGAAACCTTGATCCCCAGCGCCGGCAGCGCGAAGTAGACGAAGAACAACTGGATCAGCAGCGGCGTGTTGCGCGCCAGCTCCACATACAGCCCGACCAGTTTTTGCAGGTAAGGCGTGCGGAACACCAGAATCGTCGCATTGAGCAATGCCACCAGCAGCGAGGTGCCAATGGCGATCAAACCGACCTGCAGCGTCACGCCCACGGCTTTGAGAAACGCCGGCAGGGTGCTGAGGATAAATGCGTAATCGAAGGTCATGAAACATCCTGACGCCGCTCGGTAAGCGACGGTGGTGCAGTCCATGGACAGCGGGTAACTGTCCGGCAGGCACCGACTTTAAAGGTATAAGAAAAAGAATTTAAATACCGTTAAAGCATATTGATATCACGCAAAAAACTATCCTGCGGGTTTGCCCCGACAGAATAAGAAGGCTATTTTTCCTTTCGCTGTAGGACGGATCTTTTTTTCGTAAAAGCCCTCCAAGGACGAACAGCTTTTGGCCAGACTCCCCCGGCCGACCCCATAACAAGGAAGAGAACATGGACGTAAAAGTGCCGCAGCGACCGGACCCGCAGGATTTCGTGAAATGGCTGGTGGCTTTGCGCAGGGCGCTGAAAACCAGCGCTGCGTAGCCCCCACTTCGATCGTTCCCACGTCGAGGCGTCGAACCCTCTGCGTGGGAATGCAGCCCGGGGCGCTCCGCGTCCCATCAAGAGCCGAACGCAGAGCGCCCGATGAGGCATTCCCACGCAGAGCGTGGGAACGATCATCGCAAACGCACACACAAAAACGCCGATGACCATCGCTGGTCATCGGCGTTTTTTTCAACCTTGAAGTGGGTTGCTGTTGCGTCGGATCAGAACGCCGGCAGTACCGCGCCGTTGTACTTCTTCTCGATGAACGCTTTGACTTCAGGGCTGGTCAGGGCAGCGGCCAGTTTCTTGATGGCGTCGCTGTTCTTGTTGTCTTCACGGGCGACCAGGAAGTTCACGTAAGGCGAATCAGCGCCTTCGATCACCAGGGCGTCCTTGGTCGGGTTCAACTTGGCTTCCAGCGCGTAGTTGGTGTTGATCATGTCCAGATCGACTTCTTTCAGAACGCGCGGCAGCAGGGCCGACTCCAGTTCCTTGAACTTGAAGTTGTGCGGGTTCTTGGCGATGTCTTTTGGCGTGGCCAGAGCGTTCTTAGGATCTTTCAGCTCGATCAGGCCAGCCTTCTGCAGCAGGATCAGTGCACGACCGCTGTTGCTGCCTTCGTTCGGAATGGCGATGGTGGCGCCGTCCGGCAGTTCGGCCAGGGTCTTGTACTTGCTCGAGTAGCCACCGAACGGTTCAACGTGAACACCTTGCACGGTCACCAGGTACTTGGCCTTGTCGTCCTTGTATTTGCCGGCGTTGAAGCTGTCCAGGTAAGGCTTGGTCTGGAAGTAGTTGGCGTCCAGACGCTTCTCGCCCACCTGTACGTTCGGCTGCACGTAGTCGGTGAAGACCTTGATTTCCAGATCCACGCCTTCTTTGGCGAGGGTCGGCTTGATCAGTTCGAGGATCTCGGCGTGCGGTACCGGCGTCGCAGCAACCACCAGTTTCTCGCCGGCCTGGGCCAGGGAAGCAGTCAGAGCAGCCGCCAATGCGGTAAACAACAGAACCTTTTTCATGCAGTGTCCTTATCGAAAATCGGTCGTCATCGACGACGGCATTAATACGTGTGCCAGCGATGTGCTACTGCTGGCGTGAAGCGGACAATACCGGGATTTTTTATTCCCGGACAATAACGTTTATTCAGCTTCATATTCCATTTTGTTCATGTTGAACAAAATGGTTACAACGCCTCGCTCAGGCTCAACAGCAATTCTTTCAATGCCTTACGTTCGTCGACGGTGCCGTTGAGGCTGATGTTCGCCACTTGACGTTCGATCTGAACCAGCGGCCCAGACACCTCGGGCAGGTTCAGGTGTTCTGGCAGAATTTCGTCGCCGGTACTCACCAGCAGCGCAAAATGAATGACGTTTTCCAGCTCCCGGGTGTTGCCCGGCCAGCTGTGCTGCTCCAGCACCTGTTGCGCCGCTTCGCTGATCAGCGGCACCGGCAGATCCAGGCGCTGGCTGTAGATGCCAAGGAAGTACTCGGCCAACGACAGAATGTCGCCGACCCGCGCGCGCAATGCCGGCAGTTCCAGATGCCCTTCGCTGAGATAGTGATAAAGCCGCTCGTGGAATTTCCCCGCCGCCACTGCTTGGGCCAGATCGATGCTGGTCGCAGCGACCAGGCGCACGTCCACGGGGCTTGGTTGATGTGCACCGACGCGGGTGACTTCGTGGTTTTCCAGGGCGGAAAGCAATTTGATCTGGATCGGCAGCGGCAGGTCGCCGATCTCGTCCAGGTACAAGGTGCCGCCGTTGGCCGAACCGAACCAGCCGGCGCGACTGCTGGCCGATCCGCTGTAGCTGCCGGCGGCGTAGCCGAACAACTCCGCATCGGCGTAGGTCGGGCTGATCGCCCCGCAATTGACCGAGACAAACAGCCCGCTGCGATCACTGGCGCGGTGTATGTGGCGGGCGAGCAATTCCTTGCCGGTGCCGGTCTCGCCGCGAATCAACACAGAGGTCGAGCGCGGTGCGAGCTGGGCCATTTCCTCGCGCAACTGACGCGAGCGTGGATCGACGAACACCAGCGCCTTGGCGCGGATGCTCAGGGGACTTTTTTCCGCATCGGGAAAGGTCAGCAACGGCTGACCGAAGGTTTCAAAACTCATGGCAGACTCCCGCCCCAAATCGCCGGGAGACGGGGGCGTTGAAAAAAATAAAAGTGATCAGGCACGGCGCCGGGCGTGATGTTCCATGCGGTTTTGCAGGCGATACAGATAAGCGAATCCCTGCTCCCAGCGTTGATGCCCGGACTTCACGTTGATATGGCCGGCGCCCGCGAGAATCCCCGCCTCGGCGCCCCAGTTGCGCGCCAGTTCCAGCGCACGCGGCGCACTGACGGCGGCGTCGTTGTCGGAGCTGACGACCTGGCTCGGGAAGGGCAGCAGATCGGTCGGGATCGGCGCGAAATTACGCAGTGCCGGCACGCACGCCGGACGCTCGACATCCGCTGGCGCAACCAGCAGCGCCCCGCGTACCTGACGCAAATGATGCAGCGGCGCGGTGGCCGCCCAGTGCGCCACAGTGATGCAGCCCAGGCTGTGCGCGATGAGAATCACCGGCGAGCTGTCGGCAGCAATTGCCTCAGCCAGCGCAGCGACCCAGTCTTCACGACGCGGCGTCAGCCAGTCGGCCTGCTCCACCCGCGCGCTGTTGGGCAGGCTGTTCTGCCAGTGGGTTTGCCAATGATCTTCTGGCGATCCTTGCCAGCCCGGCACAATCAGATAACGGATTGATTCGTTGCGCATGGGGGAGCTCTCCTGCGTCGTGTCTGTTCCTGAACGAGTATAGGGACGGGATTTATATTCGTTAAGGAATAAGAAGCTATTTATTAAGACCTGAAAAGAATATTAAGCATTGGGCAAAAAAAGGGGCCGCACCCTGCCAAGGAGACGGCCCCGGAAAAACGTGAAACCCTTATCGTGCAGTGATCACCGACAGCTTGGTGATGCCCGCCCGCTCAATCGAAGCCATGGCTCGCGCCACTTCGCCGTAATTCACCCCGTCGTCGGCCTGCAATTGCACGCGCACTTCCGGGTCCTTCGCCTTGGCCGACTTGAGGTTGAACTCCAGCAGGTCCGGCTGGATTTCGTCCTTGTTGATAAATAGTTTTCCAGCACCGTCGATGCTCACCACCAACGGGTCTTTCTGCTCGACCGGCGCCACCGCTTCGGTCTTCGGCAGGTTGATCGGTATCGCGTTGGTCAAAAGCGGCGCGGTGACGATGAACACCACCAGCAACACCAGCATCACGTCCACCAGCGGCGTCACGTTGATCTCGCTCAGCACCTCGTCGCTGTCTTGCGTGGAGAAGGCCATATCAGGACGCCTCCTTCACTTTTGTTGCGTTGCCCTGGGCCGCTGCCTTATGCGCGGTCGGGTGGATCAGCACGCGGAACGCGCTCTTTTGCGCCAGGCTGTAGAAGTCGTGGGCAAAGTCGTCCAGATCCGCCGCCGTCAGTTTCAGACGACGCAAAAAGTAGTTGTAAACCAGCACCGCCGGCACCGCGACCGCGATCCCTACACCGGTGGCGACCAGCGCTGCACCGATGGGCCCCGCGACCGTTTCCAGGCTCGCCGAACCCGCCGCGCTGATGCCTTTCAACGCTTCCATGATTCCCCACACCGTGCCGAACAGACCAATGAACGGCGAGGTGCTGCCAATACTCGCGACCACCGCCAGACCGGTTTCCAGCGAACGACGCTCGCGGACGATCTGCTGGCGCAAGGCACGTTCGAGACGATCCTGATGATTGATCGCCTGGCTCAGGTCATTGGCCTGCGGCGCCTCGCCCACCTGGATCGCCGCATAACCGGCCTGTGCCACCCGCGCTGCCGCGCCGGGCTGGGTTTCGCTCAACTCGGCGGCGGAGTCCAGACTCGACGCCGCCCAGAAGCGCTTGTGAAATTTGCGGTCCTGCGCCTTCAACCGGCCGAACTGCAGCGCCTTGAGCAAGGCCAGGCCCCAGGTGGCGACAGAGAAGACCACCAGCAGCCAGATCACCGCGCTTTCGATGGATTCCAGTGGAGATGCCAGTAACGTCATGATGTGTTCCCTCGTGTAAACGTTTAGCGCGAAATTGGTTTCGGTTTAATGAATCTTGAAATCGATGGGTACGCTGACCCAGCCGTCCTGGGCGACATCACCCTGCTTGGCCGGCACGAAGCTCCAGCGCTTCACAGCGTCCAGCGCCGCATCGTCGAGCTGTTGCCGGCCACTGCTTTTCTGAATCTGGATCTCGCCCGGTTTGCCGCTGGCCAACACGTGTACCCGCAACAACACCGTGCCTTCCCAACCGCGACGCTGGGCCAGCGACGGATACTCCGGCGCCGGGTTCTTCAGGTACGCGGCGTTGGCCGAGGCCGGCGTCACCGGAGCAGGCGCCGGTGGTGCAGGTGGCGCTGGCGCGGCGACCGGAGCGGCCGGTTGTGGCGGAGCCGGGGGTTGCTCGACGGCTTTTGGCGCTGGTTTCGATACAGGTTTGGCGACCGGTTTCGGTTTGGGAATCGGCTTCGGTTTCGGTGGTGGCTTGGTTGCCAGTTCGTCCTCCACCGGTGGCGGAGGCTCGACCACAGGCGCCGGTGGTGGCGGTACAACCACAGGTGGTGCCGGTGGCGCCGGGCGCGAAAACTCGATGGTCATCGGTGGAATTTCCGGCGGCACGATCGGCAGCGCCGGTGTCGGATGCTGGTTGATCCAGTAGATCACCGCGCCATGCACCACCAGCGCCAGAACGCCGAGCAGAATCGTTTCGCGGCGGCTCAGAATGCCCTTGGGCGCGCGCTGCAAACGCAGCTGCCCCAACGGCACACGATGGGGCCGGCCGAGATCGACCAACTCGCCGCTCGGCGCCTGGCGCCACAGCACCTCCTGTGCACTGGCGGCGGTCTGGACATTGCCCATTGATTTACTCCCTGCGGTCTCTTTGCGTTTTTTCGCGTAGCCGATTCGCCGCTTGTTGAATCCCCCACGGCGTGATCGATGGGTCAATCATTGGGCTAGACGCTTATCTCCGAAAGTAATCTTTCATGTTATGAATAGACGCTTATGGAATATATGAAACGGTCATTTCCGCCAAAGCCACGGCCTGCAAGGCTTCCAGCGATTCGCCGAAATCGACATGCTTTCCTGGCATAAAAAGTATTCATCCAAGGCATTGGGTTATCGATGACCCGGGATTCAGTGACAACTAATGCCAAGGTGATAGTTGACGAGCTTTTTAAGAGGTAAATAAAAAGGCCGATGCATGTTTAATGCATCGGCCTTCGATTTACGGAATTTCTTATTGCTTCAGAAACTCACCACCCAAATTCACAACTTCACCATCGAAGTTCACGCGCGAGCCGGTAGCCCGGAGTTTCGCGTAGTTGTGATCAGGCGAAAACAGCGTCCAGGTCTGATAACCACTATTTCCGTTCTGAGCCAGCACCGCGATTGTAGTCGGGTTGCCGGTGCTGTTCTGGAAGTGGTAGTTCCCGTAACGGATGTCATAATTCACGCCACCCTGGCTGAGGGTGCCGCTGAAGCTGCCATTGGAATCATTACCGTCGGTGATAACCAGCTTGGCGCCAGAGTTGGCATTTACATAAGTGCCATTAATGCTCGACATAACGAGATTTCCTTTATCGTTGGATAAGTGTCTTCCGATGAGAGCAAGTTTCCTCCTGGAAACTCACGACACTCAGGATGGTTGGACATTCATTTATTGTCCACGCGACTTTTCAACGAAATTGCTATATGCACTATTCATGTCGCTCATAACTTATTTCGATTCGGAAGACTCTTAATAACTAACGACTGGCATTGGTTTGTTGCACACCAATGGCCGGCGCAATCACTGCCGTTTCCGAGCGCGGCGTTCCTGCCGGCACCCAGTCATAACTCACAGGAAGGGCCCGATAGACCCAGTTGCTGATCGCGTCGCTGCCCGGCGCCTTGCCCAGATAAGGGCTGACGTATTCCCAGACGTTTTCACCACTGGCCGTCACCTGGAAAAACCGCCCGTTCATGCCTTCATCGATCAGCGTATTGCCGTTGGGCAAGCGCCGCGCGCTGCTGATGAACGAGCTGTAGAACGCCCACCCCGGCTGCTTCGAATTGGCGGCGCTGTACTGCCAGACGATTTCATTTTTCACCGGGTCGATCTCCAGCACCCGCGAACCGGAAATCAGCCCCAGCGTGACGTTCGGGTAACCCGCCGAACCCTGGTTGTCGAACACCAGCAGATTGCCCGCGCCGGGCAATCCGGCCGGGATGATGTGCGCGTCATGCTGACCGACGAACTGGTCCACCGGGCGCGGGATTTTCTGCGCGGTTTTCGGATTGGCCAACGGCAGATTCGGCCCCAGGCGCCAGACCACCTTGCCGCTGTGTTTGTCGATGATCGCGATGAAGTTGGCGTTGCGCGAATCGATCAGCAGGTTGTCCGGGTTGAAGCGCTTGTCGCCGGCATCGAACCACTTGTTCGGCCCGACCAGGCTGAGGTTGTTGATGTGCAAGTAATCCGGATTTTCACTGGCGCGAACCAGCTTCAACTGCTCGGCGGTGAAGCCGAATTCGTTCAAGTGATCCGACGCCAGCCACTGCCATTTCACCGCACCGGCGGGGCTGACTTCATAGATCGCGTCATCGATCACCTCGGGCACCTTGAAGCCTTTGACCTTGTGCACCTTGTTCGCCAGCACCACGGTGTTGCCGTTGCTCAGGCGACGCTGATCGTGATGCTGTTGCGCCGCACCACCGGGCGCCTTGTCGCCCCACTGCCAGACGACTTTGCCATTCCAGTCCAGCTCGCCGACGCTCTGATTGCCGAGGCCATTGCCGGCGGAGCCGAGCTTGCCTGGATCCTTTTCGCTCAGTTGCAGCAACACATGGCCGCGCTCGCCACCCACCAGTTTCGGGTCGATGATCGCCGACGGGAAACCCGACTGCGGCCAGTTCTTGACCTCGTTGCCGTTCATGTCGATCAGGTGCGTCTGCTTGTCGGCACCGCTGAAGATCACATATTGATTGAAGGCCTTGGCCGGGTCGTAACGGGTGACGCCGGTGGGGTAGACGCTGGGCGCGGCGAGCGCCCCGGCACTGAGCACTGCGCCGGACAACAACACCGGTAAAGCGGTTTTGATGCGCAACATGATGCAGCTCCTTGAAGGGTCGATCAGAAGTCATAGCGACCGGTGACGCCAAGGGTGCGCGGCGTACCGAGCAGGCCTTCGTAACCGCCGTTGCCGCCGGTCCACAGGGTCGTGTAGTAGGTTTTGTCGAAGGCGTTTTTCAGCCACAGCGAGACGTCCCACTGACCCTGATTGAAATCGCCGCGCAGGCCGGTGGAGAGATTGACCACCGCATAGCTCGGGATCTGGCCATAGTCGGAATCTTCGACCGTGCCCACCGCTTTGGAGCGGAACGCGTAGCTGCCGGTGACGTAAGGTTGCAGGCCGTTATCCAGATTCCATTCGTACTTGCCGTTGGCGTTGCCGATCCATTTCGAGGCGCCGACCACCTGATGACCGCTGAGGTCGCACGAGGCCGGAGCACCCGGTGCCTGGCTGACTTCCGGCGGGCACGGCGCGTCCTTGTACGAGAGGTAACTGACGTCGTTGTACGAGCCGTTGAAGTTCAGCGTCAGGCCGCGCAACGGGATCACGGTGCTCTCGAACTCCACGCCGCGCGAGCGCACTGAACCGGCGTTGGTCAGGTATTGCACACGGTTGACGTCGTCGTAGGCGTTGGTCTGGTAAGCGTTGACCTGAGTCCAGAACACGTTGGCGTTGAGCTGCAAACGCCGATCCCAGAGCGTGCTCTTGAAGCCGAGTTCGGCGTTGTTGGCGCGCTCGGTGCCGATCAGCAACGAGTCGGCACCAGCGGTCGGGGCCGAGCCGACCACGAGGTTGACCCCGCCGGATTTTTCGCCGTGAGACAAGGTGGCGTAGCCGAGCAGATCATCGGTGAAGCGATAGCTGAGGTTGAGCAATCCGGACGGGCTGGAGCTGTACTGATTCAGGTCGCCGGAATCGTAGGCGCCGGTCCGGCCGCGTCGCGCGGTGGCGGCGGCACCCGTGACAGCGGCGCCACCGACCGGCGCATCACGATTGACCCAGGCGTTCTTCTCTTCATAGGTGCCACGCACCCCGGCGGTGAAATCCAGACGCGGGGTCAGGTGCCAGGTGCCTTGGGCGAACAGCGCGAAGCTGTCGGTCTTGATATGGCCACGGCCGACACTGTTGACGTTGGCCAGTGCACCCCGTGGCGTGCCGTTCCAGATGTCTGCCTGCGGGCCGTAATAGGCGAAGGATTTGTTGTCCAGGTCCGAGCCGAAATAGTAGGCACCGAGGACGTAATCGAAGAACTCGCCCTTGGGCGACGCGAGGCGAAATTCCTGGGAATACTGTTTGTCCTCCACCGACACCCCGGCGTTGTAGGTCGCCGGCACGTTGAGACCGTCGTCGTTGCGCGGGGTGAAATTCCAGAAGCGGTAAGAGCTGACCGAGGTCAGGGTGAAGTCGCTCGGAAGGGTCCAGTTGGCCTCCACCGACGTGCCGCCCTGATGCACGGTGACGTGCTGGTCATTGTCCAGATTGACCTTGCGGTGCGAGCCGTTGACCAGCGTCGCACCGGCAGCGGCGGCGCGGGCCGAGTAGAGATTGACGCCGTTGATGGTCGGCCCGGTGTTGTACAGCACGCGGGTGCCGGCGCTGGAATCCTCTTCGTTGTAGTCACCGATCCAGCGCAGATTGAAGTTTTCGTTGGGTTTGAACAGCAACTGCGCACGGAAGCCGTCGCGGGAACCGCCGTTCAGGTCATGGCCGTTGAATTCGTTCTTGATGTCACCGTCGCTGCGGGTGCGATAGGCCGACAAACGCCCGGCCAGCACATCGTTGAGCGGCCCGGAAATCGTGCCCTTGGTCTGGAAATAACCGTCCTCGCCGACCGAGGTTTCGATGCTGCGTTCCGGGGTAAAACTCGGTGCGCGGGTGCTGATGTTGATCACCCCGGCGGTGGTGTTCTTGCCGAATAAAGTCCCCTGCGGCCCGCGCAGGACTTCGAGCTGTTCGATGTCCATCAGGTCGAACACCGCCATCCCCGGGCGACCCAGATAAACGTTGTCGATGTACAGCCCGACGCTGCCTTCCAGACCGTCGCTGGCCGGGTTGTTGCCCAGGCCCCGGATCGACACGCTGGACTGGCGCGCATGCATGTAGGCGACGTTGACGCTGGGCACCAGTTGCTGCAGATCCTGAATCCGGTAGACCCGTTGCGTCTCCAAAGTCGTGCCGCTCACCACGCTCATGGGCGTCGGCACGTCCTGAGAACTTTCTTCGCGACGGCGGGTGGTGACGGTCACGGTTTCCAGTTGCGAAGTGGCGGTCGCGGTCTTGCCTGCCGGTGCCGGCACAGGGGTTTCCGTTTCCGCAGCGTAGCCGTGGGTCCAGCTGGCACTCCCCGCCAGCAACAGGGCCAGAGGCAGACGTTTGAGCCGTCGTGGCGGCGGCGGTGAAGCGAGGTTCAACGGACTCATGGGGCTGCTCCTGGTCAAAAAACACGCAGACATCTTCCGTGCTGCATATTCTTTTAAGTTATTTATTTATGTTTTTACAAAGATTTACTGCATAAGAGATTGCCTTTATAAGGAGTCGACCTAATGCATATCCAATGCATTTCCCGGATTTTTTTTATGTGAAAAATGCATATCGACTTGCGCCAGCTCAGACACTTCATCGCCCTCGCCGAACAACGCAGCTTCGTCGCCGGCGCGCAGGCGGTGAACCTGTCGCAGTCGGCATTCAGCCGCAGCATTCAGGCGCTGGAACACAGCGTCGGTTGTCAGTTGGTGGATCGCGGGCGCAAGGAATTGCCACCGACCAAACAGGGCCAGGTGCTGCTTGAACATGCGCGGCGACTGGTCAGCGGTGCGCAGCAGATGGCCAACGAGATCAGCCAGTTCAACGGGCTGGAGGCGGGGGAATTGCGCTTCGGTTGCGGCCCGGCGCCGGCGGCAGGATTGATCCCGCGAGCGATCGGCAGCTTCATCGGCCGATACCCGAAAGCGCGGGTGCATTACCAGGTCGATGACTGGCAGAGCCTGAGCAAACGGCTGCTGAGCGAAGAGTTCGAATTCTTCGTTGCCGATACTCGGCACTTCGAGGCGGATCCGGATTATCTGACCCACCGGTTGCGACCGCGCAAATGGCATTTCTGCTGCCGCTCCGGGCATCCGCTGGCCGCATCGGATCGGGTCACGGCCGAGCAATTGATGAGTTATCCACTGGCCGTGAGCATTCGTCCGCCGAATCTACGCAAGGTCATCGTCGATCTTAGTGGCCGCCCGGATTTCGTCCCGAATGTGGAGTGCGAGAACAGCGCCAGCCTGCTCGGCGTGGTGCTGCGCTCCGACGCGATCGGCATCGTCGGCGCCTATTCGGATGCGCTGCATCAGGCCCGGGGTGAGTTGGTGTGCTTGAAGGTCGAAGGGTTGGCGGATGATCTGGAGGAGCTTTACACCCGTTACGGAATTGTCAGCCGCGCCGGGTATCGGTTGTCGCCACTGGCCGAGGCGATGATCGAGCAGATCAAGGCGATCGATGCGGTGGAAGAAGAGGTGTGTTCACTGGAGAACTTTGCCGTCTGACACACCGCCTTCGCGAGCAAGCCCGCTCTCACATTTGAAACGCGTACTCCTGTGGGAGCGGGCTTGCTCGCGAAGAGGCCGGTACAGGCGCCAATGCATTTCTTGCATGAAACACATTCCCCGAATGCACTTGCCGAACACCCTCGCCGAAAGCGAAAAACCTCGCCTGTCTTTCTGACTGGTGAACCCCATGTCCAACCCGCAAAACCCTGTGCGCAACGTGCTGTACATCATGTGCGATCAGCTGCGCCGCGATTACCTGTCCTGCTACGGCCACCCGCACCTGCACACCCCGAACATCGATCGCCTGGCCGCCGCCGGCGTGCGCTTCAGCCGCGCCTATACACAGGGCACGATCTGCGGGCCGTCGCGGATGTCGGCCTACACCGGGCGCTATGTCAGCAGCCATCAAGTAGCGTGGAACGCGGTGCCGCTGCCGCTGGAAGAACTGACCATCGGCGATTACCTGCGGCCCCACGGCATTCGTACTGCGCTGGTCGGCAAGACCCACGCCACGGCCAACGTGGATGCCTTGCAGCGGCTGGCGATCAACCCCGAAAGCGCCCAGGCCGAAGTGCTCAACGAAGTCGGCTTCGAGCCGTACTTTCGACACGACGGCATCTTCCCGGACGATCCACTGTTCGATGACAAACGCGAATCCGCGCCTTACACCCATTACCTGCGGGAACAGGGTTTCGAAGGGCGTAACCCCTGGCACGACTGGGCCAACGCGGCCGAAGGCGACAACGGCGAAATCCTCAGCGGCTGGAAAATGCGCAATGCCCATTTGCCAGCGCGAATTCCCGAGCAACATTCAGAGACTGTCTACACTACAAATCGAGCCATCGACTTCATCGGTGAGCAAGGTGAAAAACCGTGGTTTTTACACCTGTCCTATATCAAACCCCACTGGCCCTACATCGTACCGGCGCCATACCACACCTTGTACAGTACGAAATCGATTCTCGAACCGGTACGTAATGCCTCTCCAAGCGACCACCCGGTCTATCAGGCCTTTCGCCAGCATGAGGAAAGCCTGAATTTCTCCAAAGATCCGGTACGACTGAACGTAATCCCGACGTACATGGGCCTGGTCAAACAGGTCGATGATCAGTTGGGGCGGCTGTTCGATTTCCTGCAAAGCAACGGTCGCTGGGAGGACACGCTGATCGTGTTCACCAGCGATCACGGCGACTTTCTGGGCGATCACTGGCTGGGCGAGAAGGAGTTTTTGCTGGAGCAGGCGGTGGGCGTCCCCCTGATCGTGCGCGACCCGCGTGCGGCGGCGGATGTCACGCGGGGCACGGTGGACGAACGCCTGGCGGAAACCATCGACGGCGTGCCGACCTTTCTCGAAGCGCTGGGTGTGAGGGGCGCCGAGCATCGACTGGAGGGTCGCTCGTTGATTCCGCTGCTGCACGGTGAAAGTCCTGACTGGCGCCGCTATGCGATCAGCGAATACGACTATGCCTTCCAGGCCCCGGCACGTGAGCGACTGGGCCAGCCGATCGACCGCTGCCGCATGACCATGGTGCGCAGCGAGCGCTGGAAATACCTGGCGTACGACGGCTTCCGGCCGCAGCTTTTCGATCTGTTGAATGACCCGCAGGAGCTGCAGGATCTGGGCGCTGATCCGGCGTATGCGGCAGTGCGCGAGGAGCATGCGGGGTATCTGTTCGAGTGGGTGCGCGGGTTGAAGCGGCGCACGACCATCAGTCATCAGGAGATTGATTTGCGTGGGCAGCGGTTTCGTTATGGGGAGCCGGAGACCGAGAAGCTCGTTCAGATTGGCGTCTGGTGATTGAGATTGTTGTTGATCGTTCCCACGCTCCGCGTGGGAATGCAGCCCGGGACGCTCCGCGTCCCAAAGCGGACGCAGAGCGTCCCTTGAGGCATTCCCACGCAGACGGTTCGACGCCTCGACGTGGGAACGATCAGTCAGACGCCGACGATTTCTGCGCCTTTGATGGTCTGGCTACGCTGCCCATTCGCCCCGACCGGCACTTCCCCTTTGAGCGTCACCCGACGCACCACACGATCCTGAGTGCCGTAATCATCAATCGCATAATGCTGCGTCGAGCGGTTATCCCAGATCGCCACGTCACCGGCCTTCCAGCGCCAGCGCACGACGTTCTCCTGGCGAATCACATGGCTCTGCAGCAAGCCGAACAGGTGCGCCGAATCAGCCTGGGAATAGCCCTTGATGCGCTTGACGAAATGCCCCAGCAACAAGCTCTTTTCGCCGCTGATCGGGTGCACACGCACCACCGGGTGCTCGGTCTCGTAGACGGTCGAGGTGAAGATCTTGCGATAGCGCTCGAGCTTCTCCGCCGACACGTCCGGCTTCACGGCGGCGTAGTCGTACTCGTTGCTGTGCACAGCCACCAGTTTGTCTGCCAGCTCACGCAATTCAGTCGGCAGTTCGTTGTACGCGGTCGCGGTGTTCGCCCACAGCGTGTCGCCACCGAACGCCGGAGCCACCACCGAACGCAGGATCGAGGCTTTCGGGTAGGCATCGACGAAGGTCACGTCGGTGTGCCAGGAGTTGGCGCGCTGCCCTTCGGCGCCGTCCAGTTCCAGCAGATAACGGGTGCCCTCGCGGGACGGCACGGTCGGGTGCGCCACGGGCTCGCCGAGCAGATGCGCGAAGGCTTCCTGACGTTGATCGTCGAGCTGGGTCTGCTCGCGGAAGAACACGACCTTGTACTGGATCAGCGCCTGTTGAATGGCTTCAACCGTCGCGGCATCCAGCTCACCGGACAGGTGCACTCCACGGATTTCGGCGCCGATACGGCCGGCCACCGGATGAATGTCCAGCGCGTGGACAGCGGGTTTTACAGCGAGTGCGGCATTGCTCATGGGTAGACCCTCATCGACTGCTTGCGGTTGGACGGCAGCGAAACAACGCTCTATCTATATTCCATTTACATCTAATAGATATTCACATGCTTCGTTGACGGAATAAGAGCTTGCATTTAAAACCTCAAGCAACCTCGTCGCAAATGCCTTCGAGCTATTTTTAGGATGCCGGAAAAGCATATGGATCTTCGCCAGTTGCGCTACTTCATCGCCCTCAACGAACACCGCAGTTTTGTCCGTGCGGCTGACGCCATGGGCATCACTCAACCGGCGTTCAGCCGCAGTATTCAGGGGCTGGAGCAGGAGTTCGGCTGCGTGCTGGTGGATCGCGGCAACAAGGATCTGCGCCCCACGCCCGAAGGCCAGGTGGTTCTGCAACACGCCCTCACCCTGGTGCAGGGCGCCGCATTACTCAGCGCCGAAGTGACGCAGATGACCAAGCTCGACGCTGGCGAACTGCACTTCGGTTGCGGCCCGGCGCCGGCGGTAAAACTGGTGCCGGACGCGGTGGCGCAATTCATCAATGCGCACCCGAAAGTGCGCACCTGTTTTCAGGTGGATAACTGGGAAAAACTCAGCCGCGCCCTGAGCCGCGAAGAGATCGAATTCTTCATCGCCGACATCCGCCATTTCGAGTCCGACCCGAACTTCCAGACCCAGCCGCTGACACCCAAGCGCGGGGTGTTTTTCTGCCGGCCGGGGCATCCGCTGCTGGCCAAGGAAAGCCTGTCGACCAACGACATGTTCGACTACCCGCTGGCGACCACGCTGATCCCGCCGGGCATTCGCAAACTGCTGGCAAATCTCAGCGGGCGGATCGATTTCTCACCGACCATCGAGACCGAGCATTTTCCAGCGCTGGTGAAAGTGGTGCTGCAATCCGACGCGATTGGCGTGGGCACTGAAGAGGCGTTTGTCGAGGACATCGCCCAAGGCTCGCTGGCGCTGCTGCACTGGCGCAATCTGCCGCAGAACCTGGAGAGCATGAATGCGCGATGCGGGATAGTGAGCCGCACGGGATTCCGGCTGTCACCGGCGGCGCGGGCGATGATCGAGACGCTGGTGGCGGTGGATAAACAGGCGATCAGCGTCGCGGTTTGAGGGTCATTCCCACGCCTTGCGCGGGAATGACTGCATGACTCAGAGCTTCGCGGCCGCCAGCTCAGGCGCCACCCACTCGTTCACCTTGAACGGCTTGCGAATCAGCTTCTGCTGCGCCGCCAGATCCACCTTGCCCTGCAGGTTTTCGAGGAACAGCGGATCCAGTGTCGACGGGAACACTTCGCTCAGGTTCTGATCCTTCAGATCCTGGGTCAGGATCACTGGCGGATAGCTCGCGAGTCCCGACACAAGCTGCACGTAAGCGTCCTTGTTGCTGTCCTGAGTCAGCCACTCCACTGCCTGCTGCTGCGCCTTGAGCAGCTTCGCCACGGCTTCCGGATGCCCGTCGACAAACTTGCCGGTGCCCACCAGCACCGCCTGCACACTGCCGGCGCCACCGAGGTCTTTGGTGTTAAGCGGCAACTCGGCCAGGCCTTTGGCCTGCAATGCAGTCAGCCCGGAACTGCCCCACGACGCATCGATCTGCTTCGCCGCCAGCGCCGCAACCGCTGCGTTGAAATCGAGGTTGATCACTTTCACGTCCTTCTCGCTCAGGCCCACGCTGGCCAGCGCCGCATCGAACGACAGCTGGGTCGCGGTGCCCCGGAAGATCGCCACGCGCTTGCCTTTGAGATCCTGCAGCGTCTTGATCCCCGAACCCGGCACCACGCCCAGGTATTGCTTCACACCCCGGGCGCTGGCGCTGAGCAGGCGCGTATCCAGACCGTTGGACTTGCCGATGATGGCCGCCAGATCTCCGAGATAGGCCAGATCCACCTGACCGTTGGCGAACGCCTCGTTGATCACCGGCCCGGCGCCCTTGAAGAAGCTCCACTGAATCTTGATGCCCTGATCGGCGAAGGCCTTTTCGAAGATCTGCTGATCGCGCAGCACGTCCACGATGCCCCCGCCGCTGTGTTGAGTACCCGCGCTCAGATCAGGCACGGCAATCCTGATTTCCTTGAGCTCGTCGGCCTGGGCAGAGAACGCCAGCAGACCCGCCAGCGCCGGCGCGGCAAACAGACTGATGACACGTTTGAAGGGAAGGTTCATGGGTGCGGCTCCTGATCACGGCGGGCATTGAGGAGCCGAAAGTAGGCGCAATCCGTATCAGCGTTTAAATACTTAAAAAGCACATTTTTATAGCTTTTCAAGCTAAGCCAGCAAAGTCGGGACATGCAGAGCAGTATGCATGGAGAGCATCGAAAATATTCTTCAAATGCATTGGATGCGCGCCGGGCTGGAGGCCTTAAATGGCGCTGCTTATCTCCAAAATGATTATTTTCCAACTCACTTATAACAATTTGTTTTTAGCTAATTCCGCTGACTCGATCCAACCCGACAACGGAGGTCACCATGGCCCGTGAATCCCTGCTCAGCCTGCCACTGGCCGCACCGCCGTTGAAAAGCCGGCGAACCTGGCCAAGCCTGAGCCACCGCGTTTTACCCTGGATATTGCCGCTCGGACTGTTCGCCCTATGGTGGCTGGCGGCGCGCAATCAATGGATGAGCGAACAGATCCTGCCGGCGCCATCGCTGGTGTGGAACAGCGCGATCGAGTTGTCCCAGGGCGAGTTATGGAGCCATTTGTGGATCAGTCTGCAACGGTTGTTCTGGGGCCTGCTGGCGGGCGTTACCGCCGGCGCGGTACTCGGTGCGGCGCTGGGCTTCAGCCGTCGTCTCGAACGCCTGATCTTCCCGACCTTCGCCGGCCTGGCCCAGGTGCCGACGCTGGCGTGGATTCCGCTGTTCATGGTGTTTTTCGGCATCGGCGAAACGCTGAAACTGGTGGTGCTGGTCAAGGCCATCGTGGTGCCGGTGACTTTGCACACACTGGTCGGCGTACGCGATGCGCAACCCAAACTGCGTGAAGCCGCCGCGGTTTTACGTCTGCCGCCACGCGTGTTGATCCGCCGACTGGTGCTGCCCGCCGCGCTGCCAGCGTTCATGGCCGGCGTGCGTCTGGCACTGGCCGCTGGCTGGACGTCGTTGCTTGCCGTCGAGCTGCTGGCCTCCAGCGAAGGCATCGGTTACCTGATGGTCTGGGCGCGTCAGCTGTTCATGCTCGACATCGTCTTCGTGTGCATCGTGGTGATCGGTCTGATCGGCGTGGCGATGGATCGCGGCATCGGTCTGCTGGACAGGAAACTGGTGCACTGGCCGCACCCAGCCACGGCGGAGATTCGTCGCGGCCCGCGCTACGAAGGCTGGCAACGCGTGCAGCCGTGGCTGCTGCCGCTGGCGCTGTTTGCATTGTGGCAACTGGCGGTCGATCAGCAATGGATCGATGCCAACATTCTGGTCAGCCCGTGGGTGGTGCTTGAGGCGACGAAAAACGGATTGCTCGACGGCACGTTGATCTCCGGCATGGCCCTGAGCCTGGGCCGCACACTTGGTGGCCTGTTGATTGGCGGCGGCCTCGGCCTCGTGCTGGGTTTATTGCTGGGTCTGTCGCGCACCAGCGAACGCGTACTCGGCCCGACCCTCGCCGCCCTGCGCCAGATCGCGATTTTTGCCTGGGTGCCTCTGCTCACCGCGTGGTTCGGGCTGGGCGAACTGGCGAAGTGGGTATTCGTCGCCCTCGCCGCTTTCTTTCCGTTGTTTGTCGCGACCCAACGCAGCGTCGCCAACCTCTCGCCGCAACTCAACGAAGCCGCGCAGGTCCTTCGCCTGAGCCTCGGCCAGCGTCTGCGTCGCCTGGTATTGCCGGGCGCCGCGCCGGGGATTTTCGCCGGGCTTCGACTGAGCCTGATCTACGCCTGGCTCGGCACCATCGGCGCCGAATATTTCATGCCGTCCAACGGCGGCATCGGCAGCCAGATGATCGGCGCCCAACAACTGCTGCGCATGGACCTGATCATGGCCGGGATGCTGCTGGTCGGCCTCACCGGCGCCCTGCTCAACCTCATTGGCCAACGCCTGGAAATCCGCGCCACCCGCTGGAGACACGCATGAACGCACCGATTGTCAGCTTCAACCATGTAGGCAAATCCTTCGACGTCGACGGTTTCGAACTGGAGGCGATTCGCGAATTCAACCTCGACATCGCCGAGGGCGAATTCGTCGCCATCGTCGGCTCCAGCGGCTGCGGCAAATCCACTTTGCTGCGTTTGCTGGTGGGCCTCGATACGCAATTTCGCGGTCAGATCACAGTCGATGGCAAAGCCGTCAACGGCATTGGCGGCGAGCGCGGCATCGTGTTTCAGGAACACCGTTTGTTCCCGTGGCTGACCGTAGCCGACAACATCGGGCTGGGTCTGGTCAACGAGCCGCTGAGCGCCGCTGAAAAACAGCAACGCATCAACGATTTCATCGAGCTGGTGGGCTTGCGCGATTTCACCCGCGCCTACCCGCATCAACTCTCCGGCGGCATGGCCCAGCGCGTGGCGATTGCTCGCGGACTGGTGGCGAGCCCACGGATCCTGTTGCTCGACGAACCCTTCGGCGCCCTCGACGCGCTGACCCGCCAGCAGATGCAGGACGAGCTGCTGGCGATTCGCGAACGGGCAAAGATCACCACGATTCTGGTCACCCACGATGTCGAGGAAGCGATCTTCCTCGCCGACCGCGTGGTGGTCATGGAACCGCGCCCCGGCCGGATCAAACAGGTGGTGGACATCGCCCTGCCCCATCCGCGCCAGCGCAGCAGTTTCGACTTCCACCAGTTACGCGAAGAACTGCTGCACGAACTGACCAGTGACGACCATTACCAACCGAGCGCACCGGTGCAGATCCGCGATCTGCCGCTGTCGTTCATTGCCTGCTGAACAGGAGCCTGTTGATGCCGCAACGTCCCAACTTTCTGGTGATTCTGGCCGATGACCTCGGCTTCTCCGACATCGGTGCCTTCGGCGGCGAAATCGCCACGCCGAACCTCGATGCCCTGGCCAACAACGGCCTGCGCCTGACCGATTTTCATACCGCACCGACCTGCTCGCCGACCCGCTCGATGCTGCTCACCGGCACCGATCACCACATCGCCGGCATCGGCACCATGGCCGAAACCCTGACCCCGGAGCTGATCGGCAAACCGGGTTACGAAGGCTATCTCAACGACCGTGTCGTCGCGTTGCCGGAGTTGCTGCGCGAAGCCGGTTACCAGACCTTGATGAGCGGCAAATGGCACCTGGGCCTGACCGCGGAACTGGCGCCTCACGCCCGTGGCTTCGAGCGTTCGTTCTCGCTGCTGCCCGGCGCGGCCAACCACTACGGATTCGAACCGACCTACGATGAACACACGCCCGGCCTGCTGAAATCCACCCCGGCGCTGTACATCGAGGACGACACGTTCATCGACGAATTGCCCAAGGATTTCTATTCCTCCGACGCCTTCGGCGACAAGCTGTTGCAGTACCTCAAGGAGCGTGACCAGAGCCGGCCGTTCTTCGCGTACCTGCCGTTTTCCGCGCCGCACTGGCCGTTGCAGGCGCCCGCCGACATCGTCGAAAAATACCGTGGCCGCTACGACGCGGGGCCGGAAGTGCTGCGCCTCGAGCGTCTGGAAAAACTCAAATCGCTGGGGCTGATCGAGCCGGATATCGAGCCGCATCCGCTGATCCAGCTGACCGCGCAATGGGACGCGCTGAGCGATGAACAAAAACGCATTTCCGCCCGGGCGATGGAGGTCTACGCAGCGATGGTCGAGCGCATGGACTGGAACATCGGCCGCGTCGTCGACTACCTGCGCCAGCAGGGCCAGCTCGACAACACTTTCATCCTGTTCATGTCCGACAACGGTGCCGAAGGCGCACTGCTGGAAGCCTTCCCGAAATTCGGTCCGGAGCTGGTGACGTATCTGAGCCAGCACTACGACAACAGCCTCGAAAACATCGGGCGCGCCAATTCCTACGTTTGGTACGGGCCGAACTGGGCGCAGGTGGCGACCGCGCCGTCACGCCTGTTCAAGGCCTTCACCACCGAGGGCGGGATTCGCGTTCCGGCACTGCTGCACTATCCGCAGCTGCCGCTGAAGGGGCAGATCAGCCATGGTTTCGGCACGGTGATGGACATCACGCCGACCATCCTCGATCTGGCCGGCGTGCGCCATCCCGGCAAGCAGTGGCACGGCAAACCGGTGGCGCCGTTGCGTGGTAAATCGTGGCTGGGTTTCTTGTCCGGCGAAACGGCGCAGGTGCATGACGAACACACCGTTACCGGCTGGGAGTTGTTCGGGCGCCGGGCGATTCGGCAGGGGCAGTGGAAGGCGGTGTGGATCCCCGGGCCGGTGGGGCCGGCGACATGGCAGCTTTATGACCTGGGCAGTGATCCGGGGGAGATTCATGATTTGGCGTCGAGTCAGCCGCAGAAGCTTGAGGCGCTGATTGAGCATTGGCAGCGGTATGTGGAGGAGACCGGGGTGATTTTGAGTGAGTCGCCGTTTCAGCCGGATTGAGGGGGGCTGATGTAAGGCTATCGCCGGTTCGCCGGCGATAGCTTCGGATACCTTCAAGCCTGAGCCGTCTGCACTTCTTTCTGCTGGACTTCTTCCTTGCGAACAAACCTGTTCGCCCGCCCAAACGTCCCGAAATCATTAAACCGAACCCCCATCTCCCGCATCACCTTATGCGCCACCGGCACCGTCAGCTGGCGAATATAAAACGGCTCCTTCACCACAAAATGATGAATCCCGTGACTGCTGCCGAAGTTGAAGCAGAACGCCTGCAACGGCCACAGCCACCAAGGATTCAACACCTGGCACTGCTGAAGCACATTGCCCGGTTCCACATCCCCGTAGTAATGCATGTTCGAACTGATGAAGTGCAGGCAAAAGGTGCGCAATACATTCGGGCCGATGATCACCACGGCGGCGATGTCGATCACCTGCATCACCGACAACGTGGTCGCCGACCATTTGATCGGCGAGCCCATCAAGTCAGCGATTCCATTGGCCGCATGGAACCCGAGAAACACATACCAAGCCCCCCAATGCACCAGCGCCAGCGGCGCGTAGACCTTCAAAGTGCGTTTGATGATGCTGAATTTATGCGCCCAGGTCTTGGCCCGCAGCATGCGGATGAACGCCGACATCACGTTGTCGCCGACCATCAGCAACCGCGCGAAACCCCAAGGCTCGCCGTTGGTGATTGCCCGTTCTTCCATGTCGGTTTCAGTGCCGGACACCTTGTGATGATTGAGGTGCAAATGGCGGCGAATCCACGGGTTGATCGTGCTCGGCCGCGCCAGCCACACCATGCCCATCATCAGGTTGTGCGGCACGCGCTGTTTGCGGAAATACATGCTGTGGATCAGGTCGTGTTCAAGCTCATGGGTCAGCGAAGCAAAAAACGCGTTGAGCAACAGACACGCCCACCACGCCATGTGCCCGTTGATGTATAGCACCGCCGAACCGATCATCCCGGCCATGGCAAACGCCAGAATCCCCGCGCCGAGGGCGTCCTGATGCTTGAGAATCGGGTAGCGCTCGCGCAGCTCGACGCCCTTGGCCAGCACTACTTCGCGAATATGCGCTGATCGCTGGGCAGCATTGTGTCGCTGGGGACTTGCAGAAGTACGGTCCATGCTTCCATCCTCTGGTTATTGATGTTCGTATCCTGCCCCGCGCAGATTTCGAACGCGGTAGCCGAGAACGCCAACCTGTTGACCGGAAGCGCCAATCAGCATGAAGGAACCGACTTCTCTCGCCAGCTGGACCCGTGCCCTGCGCAAGCAACTCGACGCGCTGGGGCTGGACAGCACTGCCCTGTGTCAGCAGGCCGGACTCGATCCGCAACTGATGGACGACCCGAACGCCCGCTATCCGTTGTCCGCGACCACACGCCTGTGGGAAATCGCGGTGCAGGTCAGCGGTGATCCGGCAATCGGTTTGCGAGTGTCGCGGTTCGTCAGCCCCACGACGTTTCACGCGCTGGGCTATGCGTTGGTGGCCAGCGGCAGCCTGCGTGAAGTGTTCGAGCGGATCGTGCGTTATCACCAGGTGGTCAGCGACGCGCTGGAACTGGAGCTGACCCGCACCGAAGACCGCTATCGGTTTCGCCTGAAAATCCCGACCGACAACCCCGCTCCGGCCTTCGAAGCCATCGACGCCTTCGCCGCGATCTACGTGCGTACCTGTCGCAATCGCCTGGGCCGCGACTACGCACCACTGGCGGTTTATCTGCGTCGCCCGGAACCAGCCGATGCCCATCAATGGCACAAGGTATTCCGCTCGCCGGTGCATTTTTCCGCCGAAGAAGACCGCATCGAATTCGCCCTCACCGACTTCGACAGCCACCTCGACGACGCCAACCCGGAACTGGCCGAGCACAACGAGGCAGTGCTCAAACGCACCCTCGCCCAGCTCCAACCGCTGACCTGGGAGCGCAAGGTGCGCGACGCCATCGAAGAACAACTGCCCGAAGGCGAACCCAGCGCCGAACGCATCGCCCAGGCCCTGCACTTGAGCCTGCGCAGCCTGCAACGGCATCTGGCGGACGAGGGTTGTCGCTTCGACACCCTGCTGAATGAAAGCCGCGAGAACCTCGCGCTGCTGCACCTGCGCGATCCGCAATGCTCGCTGAGCGAGGTCAGTTATCTGTTGGGATTTGCCGACACCAGCAGCTTCAGCCGCGCGTTCAAACGCTGGACGGGGATGACGCCGGGGCAGTTTCGGGATCAGTTGCGCTGACGGGCCTGGAATTTGTACTGAATCGACCAGCCTCTTCGCGGGCAAGCCCGCTCCCACAAGAATTGGGGCGTACAAAAAAATCCGTGTCACACCTCGACCATTGTGGGAGCGGGCTTGCCCGCGAAAGCGCCCGTCAGGTCACCACAAACCCCAGTTCAAACACAGTGCGATTTGCATCACTACTCACCCGCACCCGCCCCCCATGCAACTGCATGATCGACTGCACGATTGCCAGTCCCAATCCGCCGGAATCTCCCGGCTCCGCGCGGGACGGGTCGACGCGGTAGAAGCGGTCGAACAGTTTGCCCAGATGCTCATCCGCGATGACCGGGCCGAGGTTGTGGACTTGCAGCCAGCACACGCCTGGTTCATCGCGCCGGCGCAGGCTGATGACCGAGCCGGCGTCGGCATGGCGTACAGCGTTGGCCAACAGGTTGCCCAAGGCGCGTTGCAGCAGTTGCTGATCCGCCAGCAACTCTCCACTGAACCTGTTTTCGAGGCAGATTTCCCGGTCATCGGCCAGGGCTTCGAAGTAGTCGCACAACTCATCACCGATTTCGTGCAGTTCCAGCGTGCGCAGATCGAGCGCCCGCTCAGCCTGCTCTGCGCGGGCGAGAAACATCAGGTTCTCGGCCATGCGCTTGAGCCGCTCGAACTCTTCCATGTTCGAGGCCAGCACTTCCTGATACTCGGTGCTGCTGCGCGGGTAATTCAGTGCCTGGCCGTTGCTGGCGAGCAAAGTGTGCAGGGGCGTGCGGATTTCGTGGGCAAGGTCGGCGGAAAACTGTGAGAGGCGCTGGAAGCCGTCGTCCAGCCGCACCAGCATGCCGTTCAGCGCGTGCACCGGTTCCAGCAATTCCGCTGGCGTGCCGGCGGTGGGGACGCGTTGGTCGAGGCTGCGCAGGTCGATGCCGCGCAGCGCCTCACTCAGCTTGCGCAGAGGCAGCAAACCTCGGCGCAACAGCACCAGACCAAGCGTGAAGGCGAGTACGGCACCCAGTCCGACGGCCAGATACAAGCGCAGGCGATAGCTGCCGAGCATCTGCTCGCGCTCGCTCAAGACTTTGCCGGCGATCACGGTCAGCGTTTCGCCGTTCGGGCCTTGGGCCTGACCTGACAACAGGGCCAGCTCGACACCGTCCGCCGCCTGCCAGGTCAGCACATCGCGGCGTTGCGGCGGTTGATCCCGGGGGATGGCCTGCACGGCTGGCAGTGCGCGTTGGCGTGGGTTGATCGTGATCACATTCGAGCCGTCCGCGCGTTGCACCAGCAGCAGACTGTCGAGATTGCCAAGCATGTTCTGGTACAGCCGTGGCCGCGCCTGCAAGGCGTCGAGGCTGTCGCTGTCGGCGAGCAATGCGCGTACCTGTTCCAGACGACCGAGCAAGGCCATGTCATCGCGCCAGGCGATCTCCGAGGCCAGCGAGCGATACAGGAACACGCCAATCGCGCTGAGCACCAACGCGCAGACGGCGGCGAACGCCAGGGCCAGGCGCCAGGCGATGGATCTAGCGCGCATCGTCGGGCGCTTCGAGTTGATAGCCGACCCCGCGCACGGTGTGGATCAGTTTGGGCATGTACGGATCATCGACTTTCGAACGCAGCCGGCGCACCGCGACTTCGACCATGTTGGTGTCGCTGTCGAAATTCAGGTTCCACACCTGCGAAGCAATCAGCGTGCGCGACAGCACTTCACCCTGTCGGCTGGCGAGCAAATGCAGGAGGGCGAATTCCTTGTTGGTCAGAGCGATGCGCTGACCGCCACGGCTGACCCGACGGCGCAGCACGTCGATCTCCAGATCGGCGATGCTGTACGACTCGGCCTCGCGCATTGGCCCGCGCCGCAACAACGTGCGCACCCGCGCCAGCAATTCGGCGAAGGCGAACGGCTTGAGCAAATAGTCATCGGCCCCCAGTTCGAGGCCGCGCACGCGGTCTTCGATGGCATCCTTCGCTGTCAGGAACAGCACCGGCGTGGCGCCACGCTGGCGGATCAACTGCAGCAATTGCCAGCCGTTGAGGCCCGGCAACATCACGTCGAGGATGATCAGGTCATATTCCTGCTGCTCGATGAAGTAGCGCCCGTCGAGACCATTGAGCGCCACATCCACGGCAAAACCCGACTCGCCCAGCCCTTTGGCGAGGAAATTCGCGGTTTTGGCTTCATCTTCTACGACCAGCAAACGCATGGCACACCTCGATTGATCAGAGGCACAGGCTAGGCCCCTTCGGCCGTGTTGCCCATTACAAACTTGTAATCCGGCTGACGAGGTTTCGACGGGGACCGGCGGATAAGGTGGCGGCCTTCGCTTTTTGGAGCCTGCCCATGACCGTTAAATACTTGGTTGCCAGCCTGACAATCGGCCTCAGCAGCGCTGCGTTTGCTGCGCCTGAACTGCCCCGTCACACCGATCTCGATCTGAAAACCGCACGGCTGCTGGCCGACACAGCGCTGGAAAACTGCACCGGCACGGTGTCGGTGCTCGACCGTGGCGGCAACCTGTTGGTGACCTTGCGCGGCGACGGTATCGGCCCGCACAACACCGCCGCCAGCCAACGCAAGGCCTACACCGCGCTATCGACGAAGACCCCGACCCGGTTGTTCGCCGAGCGCGCCCGCAGCAACCCGGAAACCGCCAACCTCAACACCCTCGATGAGCTGTTGTTACTCGGCGGCGGCATCCCGCTGTTCGCTGGCAAGGAACTGGTTGGCGCCATGGGCGTAGCCGGTTCCGGTGGCGGCGAGCAGGACGAAAACTGCGCGATCAAGGCTGCCGAAATCGTCGGCCTGTCCCTCAACCGTACTTGAACCCAGGAGCATCACCATGACCCCACTGCGCATGACTTTCGCCGCGCTTGGCTTGAGCGCTTTTTCGAGCCTGGCGCTGGCCGCCGGCAACCCTCTGAGCGTGCACGTACTCAATCTGGAAAACGGCCTGCCGTCGCCGGGCATCAACGTGACGCTGGAACGTCATGTCGGCCAGGACTGGCAGCCGCTGGCGCAGGGCACCACCAATGAACAGGGACGGATCGCCGAACTGTTCCCGTCGAACAAACCGATCGAGGCGGGCGAATATCGGGTGGTGTTCAAGACCGGCGAGTACTTCGAGAAGACGAAGCACGAGACGTTTTTTCCGGAGATTCCAGTGATCTTTAAAGTGAAGCAGACGGATCAGCACTATCACATTCCGTTGCTGCTGAGCCCGTATGGTTTCTCCACTTATCGCGGTTCGTAAGCCACTGGCAGGTGGAGATCAGAGGGTCGCCAGTGCGCGTAATCGCGCGGCGTCGAGGATTTCGATTTCGCCGTAACTCAAGCCGATAATCCCCTGCCCCTGCAACTCCTTGAGGATCTGGTTGGTGGTCTGCCGCGACAGCGACAGCATCGACGCCAACTGTTCCTGGGGCAGTTGCAGCACCCGGCGTGGCGGATCCAGTTCGCCGTAGCCTTCGGCGATCATCAGCAGGCGATGAGCCAGACGCGCCGGGGCCGGCAGCAGGCTCAGCTGTTCGAGGTTGATGAAGGTCAGGCGCAATTTGTGGCTCATCAGCAAGGCCAGATGGCGCCAGTAGACAGGATGTTCGTCGAGCAGTTTCAGCAGCGTGGCCTGGGGAATGTTCAGCAGGGTGCAAGGCCCGACCGCGTAAGCGTCATGCGTGCGGGGCTGACCATCGAACAGGCAGATTTCGCCGAACCAGTGCGGCGCTTCCACCAGGCTCAGCAACGCCTCCTTGCCCTGCTCGCTGACCGCGCCGATGCGCACCGCGCCGTCGAGCACCGCGTACAGCCCGCATGGTGCATCGCCGCGCTGGAACAAGCGCTGTCCCGCCGCCAGCCGCCGCTCCCGGGCCGCCGCCAGCAGACTATCCTGAAAGGACGAAGGCAGATGACTGAACCATTGCCCGGTCAACAGACGCTCGCGCCAGACCTTATCCATGCGTTCTCCTAAAGATTGTCGCCTGCCTGACAGAGCGAGCCGTGAACCCGGGGCATGATTCGATCACCCTACAGGAGGAACAACAATGAAAAGCCTCGTCGATCATTTGAGTCAATACGCCGCTTACCACCGTGACCCGCGCAACATCGCCAGCCACTTTATCGGGATTCCGCTGATTGTGGTGGCGGTGGCCGTGCTGTTGTCGCGGCCGGAATGGTCGGTGGGCGGCTTGTGGATTTCCCCGGCGGTGATCGCGGCCCTCGCTTCGGCGTGGTTTTACCTGCGCCTGGAGCTGAAGCTCGGGGTTCTGATGACCGTGTTGATGGGGCTGTCGGTCTGGGCAGGGCATGCCCTGGCGCAACAGAGCACCATGGTCTGGCTGAGCGCAGGTCTTGCGATGTTTGTGATTGGTTGGGTGATCCAGTTTGTCGGGCACCACTATGAAGGGCGCAAACCAGCGTTTGTGGATGACTTGAGCGGGTTGATTGTCGGGCCGCTGTTTGTGGTGGCCGAGTTGGCGTTCATGCTCGGGATGCGCCATGAGCTGAAAGAGCAGATCGAGGCGCGGGCGGGTGTGGTGCGGGTCAATCCGAATCGTGCGGCTGTCTGAACCACTGCCCGGCTCGCTCGTTCCCACGCTCTGCGTGGGAATGAATCCCGTGACGCTCCGCGTCACAGTGGACGCGGAGCGTCTATAGCGGCGTTCCCACGCGGAGCGTGGGAACGAGCGAGATCAAACGTTGGCGACTTTCTGCCAGACCTTCGGCTTGAAGAACAACGTCTCCCCCTTCGCCAACCCGGTCAGGCTGTCGTGGTCTTTCACCACTTCCGCCTCGATCAGATCCGTCTGGCCTTCAACCTTCAACGTCACCCGCGTGGTCGCGCCCAGCGGACGGATATCGCGGACTTCAGCGGCGTGGTGATCCTCCAGCTCATGCCGCGACAGCGACACTTCGTGCGGGCGGAACAGCACGTGATTGTCATCGCCCAGATGCAGACGGTTCGAATCGCCGAGGAAGTGATAGACGAAATCGCTGGCCGGGTTTTCGTAGACGTCGCCCGGTGAGCCGATCTGCTCGATCACACCCTTGTTCATCACCACGATGCGGTCGGCCACTTCCATCGCCTCTTCCTGGTCGTGGGTCACGAACACCGAGGTCAGGTTGATGTCTTCGTGCAGGCGCGCCAGCCAGCGGCGCAGCTCTTTACGCACCTTGGCGTCGAGGGCACCGAACGGCTCGTCGAGCAGCAGCACTTTCGGCTCTACCGCCAGCGCACGGGCCAGAGCGATACGCTGACGCTGGCCGCCGGACAGTTGCTCCGGATAACGATCCGACAGCCAGTCCAGTTGCACCATGTTCAGCAGCTCGTGAACCTTGGTCGCGATCTGGCTTTCAGTCGGGCGCTGGTTTTTCGGCTTCATGCGCAGGCCGAATGCGACGTTGTCGAACACGGTCATGTGGCGGAACAAAGCGTAGTGCTGGAACACGAAACCGACGTTGCGATCCCGCACGTCATGGCCGGAAACGTCCTCGCCGTGGAACACGATGTTGCCGTTATCCGGGGTTTCCAGACCGGCAATAATGCGCAGCAGGGTGGTCTTGCCGCAGCCGGACGGGCCGAGCAGCGCCACCAGTTCACCGCTGTGGATGTCCAGGCTGATGTTGTCCAGCGCCTTGAACGCATTGAAATTCTTGCTGACGTTACGCACTTCGATCGACATGAATTATTCCTCCGCGGCGCTGGCGCGCAGGCGGTTGATACGGTTTTCGCTCCACTGCTTGAGCAGCAGGATGAAGAGCGCCAGGATCAGCAACAGGCTCGCCACGGCGAACGCGGCCACGTGGTTGTATTCGTTGTAGAGGATCTCAACGTGCAGCGGCAAGGTGTTGGTCACCCCGCGAATGTGCCCGGAAACCACCGACACCGCACCGAACTCACCCATGGCCCGCGCGGTACACAGCACCACGCCATAGATCAGGCCCCATTTGATGTTGGGGACGGTCACGTGCCAGAACATCTGCCAGCCGTTGGCGCCGAGCAGGCGCGCGGCTTCCTCTTCCTGAGTGCCTTGTTCCTGCATCAGCGGGATCAGCTCACGGGCCACGAACGGCACGGTGACGAAGATTGTCGCCAGCACGATGCCCGGCAGGGCGAAGACGATCTGGATATCGTGATCCTGCAGCCACGGCCCGAACAGGCCCTGGGCGCCGAACATCAACACGTAGACCAGACCCGCGATCACCGGCGACACCGAGAACGGCAGGTCGATCAGGGTCACCAGCATACTCTTGCCGCGGAACGAGTATTTGCTCACGCACCACGCGGCGCTGACACCGAACACCAGGTTCAGCGGCACCGAAATCAGCACCGCAATCACGGTGAGTTTCAGGGCCGACAAGGCATCCGGTTCAAAGATCGCCGTGAAGAACGCGCCGAGGCCGTTCTTCAAACCCTGCGACACCACGATGAACAGCGGCAGCACCAGAAACAGGAAGAAAATCAGCCAGCCGAGGCCGATCAGGATCCGCCGCGAAGTGGCGCTGCCACGGCGGGCGGCGTTGGCCGAGGAAGCGGCCGCAATAGACGATTGGGACATGGTTCGCGCCTCCTTATGGGGTTTCGATGCGCCGCTGCAGCAAGTTGATCAGCAGCAACAGGACGAAGGAAACCACCAGCATCAACACGCCGATGGAGGTAGCGCCGGTGTAATCGTACTGGTCGAGCTTGACCATGATCAGCAGCGGCAGGATCTCGGTTTTCATCGGCATGTTGCCGGCGATGAAAATCACCGAACCGTACTCGCCGACGCCCCGGGCAAACGCCAGGGCAAAACCGGTCAGCCAGGCCGGCAACAGCGCCGGCAGCAGGATGTGACGAAATACCTGCAAAGGTTTCGCGCCGAGGCACGCCGCGGCTTCTTCGACTTCACGCGGGATGTCGGCCAGCACCGGCTGCACCGTGCGCACCACGAACGGCAAGGTCACGAAGGTCAGCGCCAGCGTGATCCCGAGCGGGGTGTAGGCGATCTTGAAACCGAGGTCGGCGGCGAACTGCCCGACCAGCCCGGTCGGCGTGTACAGCGCCGTCAGCGCAATACCGGCCACGGCGGTCGGCAGGGCGAACGGCAGATCGATCATCGCGTCGATCACCTTGCGCCCCGGGAACGTGTAGCGCACCAGCACCCAGGCCAGCAACGTGCCGATGATGCCGTTGATGATCGCGGCGCACAGCGCGGTGCCGAAGCTCAGCTTCAATGCGGCGAGAACGCGGGGCGCGGAGATGATCGTCCAGAACTGGTCCCAGGTGAGTTGGGCGGCGTGGACGAACATCGCCGCCAGCGGGATAAGCACAATCAGGCTGAGGTACACCAAGGTGTAGCCCAGCGTCAGCCCGAAGCCGGGTATGACGGGGGAGATACGACGCGACATAAAAGTCCTTGGTTTGAGAACGCGCAAAGCCCCGAACATAAATCCGGGGCTCGTTTTAGGCTATTGAAACTTACTGCGCCTGATAGATCTGGTCGAACACGCCACCGTCGTTGAAGAATTTCGGCTGTGCGGTTTTCCAGCCGCCGAAGTCCTTGTCGATGGTCACCAGTTCCAGTTTCGGGAACTGCTGGGCGTACTTGGCTGCCACGTCCTTGTCACGCGGGCGGTAGAAGTTCTTCGCCGCTATTTCCTGGCCGGCCGGGCTGTACAGGTGCTTGAGGTAGGCTTCGGCGATCTGCTCGTTGCCCTTCTTCTCGGCGTTCTTGTCGACCACGGCCACCGGTGGTTCGGCGAGGATCGACAGCGAAGGCACGACGATGTCGAACTTGTCCTTGCCGCCGTCTTCTTTCAGCGCCAGGAAGGCTTCGTTTTCCCAGGCCAGCAACACGTCACCCTGACCGTTGTTGACGAAGGTGATGGTCGAGCCACGGGCGCCGGTGTCCAGAACCGGAACGTGCTTGAACAGGGTCTGTACGTACTCCTTGGCTTTGGCTTCGTTGCCGCCGTTGGCTTTCAGGCCGTAGGCCCATGCCGCGAGGAAGTTCCAGCGCGCACCGCCGGAGGTTTTCGGGTTCGGGGTGATCACCGAGACGTCGTTCTTGACCAGGTCGCCCCAGTCCTTGATGCCTTTCGGGTTGCCCTTGCGCACCAGGAACACGATGGTCGAGGTGTACGGAGTGCTGGCTTCCGGCAGACGCTTCTGCCAGTCAGCCGGCAGGGTCTTGCCGAGCTTGGCGATTTCGTCGATGTCGCCAGCCAGGGCCAGGGTCACTACGTCGGCGCGCAGACCGTCGATCACCGCACGGCCCTGCTTGCCCGAACCGCCGTGGGATTGCTGGATTTTCACGGTGTCGCCGGCGTGCTCCGACTGCCAGTACTTCACGAACTCGGCGTTGTAATCCTGATACAGCTCGCGCGTCGGGTCATACGACACGTTGAGCAGTTCGTAATCCTTGGCAACCGCGGAACCGGCAAACACAGCACTGGCCAGGGCGGCCAAAGCGTAACGGCGAATCGACGACATGGTGAAAGCTCCTGGAATTCTTGGTGGTGGCTTTTTCTTATGGATTGCTGGAATCGGGTTGCTCGTTCAACGACCGCAGCCTGTGGCAGCTTCTGCCAACAGCTCCCCGCAGGAGCTGCCGCAGACTACGAATCAGGCCGGTTTGTTACCCGGTTGCTGCAGACGGAATTTCTCTTTGCGTTCGATCTGGACCACCTGGGCGTTATGCACAGTGATTTCCACCGCGCCGAAACGCAGGTCGCGCAAGGCGCTCTGGATTTCGCGCAAGATGGTGCTTTCGTCCTGACCGTCAACGCTACGCAGTGATGCGCTCATGGTGCTGCTCCTTTGTATGGGATATGCCTGGCAGTGGGCGGCACTGCGTTCGGCGTGGGAGCAATATAAGAGAGCTTTGGATATTCTTAAAAAGACTATTTAAGAATGTTTATATAACTGGAAAGCATTATGTGGTGCAGCAAGGGTTTGCGGCGGATTTGCCCGTCGGCAAACCCGCCGTAGGCCGCCCTCAACCGATCAAGGGCGCCCGGTTCCAGTCGATTTGCGCTTCCGGGACCGGCCGTCCGAACCAGTAGCCCTGCCCCAGATCACAGGCCTGCCCCAGCAGGAACGCCGCCTGTTCCGCCTGCTCGATACCCTCGGCATGCACCTGCATGCCCATGCTGCGGGCCAGGGCGATGATCACCCGGACGATCGCCGCATCGTCCTCGTCCCACGGCAGGCCGGCAACGAAGCCCTGATCAATCTTGAGCTTCTGCACCGGCAGGCGCTTGAGCCGCAGCAACGACGAATAACCGGTGCCGAAGTCATCGATGGCCAGACGAATGCCCAGCTCGCGCAGACGATGCATCTGTTCCAGCGCGACTTCCGGATCGTCCATCACCGCACTTTCGGTGACCTCCAGTTCCAGATAGGCCGGATCCAGGCCGGTCTCGTGCAGCACCTGCGCAACCTGCTCGTACAACTCGCGACGGGCGAACAAACGTGACGACACGTTCACCGCGACAAACGACAGCACTACTCCCGCCTGCTGCCATTGGCACATCTGCCGGCAGGCCTGCTGCATGACCCAGGCGTCGATTTCCGAGATCAGCCCGGTGCGCTCGGCAATCGGGATGAACTCCGCCGGCGACACCAGGCCACGCTGCGGATGCTCCCAGCGCACCAGCGCTTCGACGCCGATCAGGCGACTGGTTTTCAGGTCGTGCACCGGCTGGTAGTAGACCCGCAGTTCCTGCTGCTCCAGCGCGCGGCGCAACTCGAAGGCGATTTCGACCCGCTGCTGGGCGTGAGCCGTAAGCTCTTCGGTGTACAGCGCGTAGCCATTGCGGCCGCTGCTCTTGGCCTTGAACAGCGCCGCATCGGCGTTGCGCAACAGCTGTTCGGCGCTCAGTGCATCACTGGGAAACAGGCTGATGCCGAGGCTGGCGTTGATGAACAGTTCATGGCCGTCGAGGCAGAATGGCTCCTTGAGCGCATCGAGAATACGCTGAGCCAGCGCTGCCGCCTGTGCCGGCTGTGGACAACTTTCCAGCAGGACCGCAAATTCATCGCCGCCCAGCCGCGCCAGGGTGATGCCCGGCCCGAACAACGCCTGCAAACGCGCCGCGACTGCCTTGAGCAAACGGTCACCAATGGTGTGGCCGAGGCTGTCGTTGATCAGTTTGAAATGGTCCAGATCGATCATCAGCAATGCGCAGCCGCGCTTGTGGGTCTGCGCCGATGCCAGCGCCTGTTCGGCGCGGTCGCTGAACAGCAGGCGGTTGGGCAGGTCGGTCAGCGGATCGTGGTGGGCCAGGTGCTTGAGTTCGTGCTCGGAATCCTTGATCGCGCTGATGTCGGAAAACACCGCGACGTAATGGCTGAGACGGTTGTCATCGTCACGAATGACCCGGATCGTCTGCCATTGCGGGTAGATTTCACCGCTCTTGCGCCGGTTCCAGATCTCGCCGCTCCATTCGTCCCGCGCCTGTAAAGAAGCGAACATCGCCTGATAGAACCCCGGCGGATGGTGCCCCGACTTGAACAGGCTGGGCTGCTGGCCGATGACTTCATCGCGCTGATAACCGGTGATTTCCATGAACGCGCGATTGACGTGCACGATCAACCCCTGCCGGTCCGTGACCAGCACGCCCTCGCGGGTGCAATCGAATACCGCAGCGGCCTGACGCAGGCGTTCGCGATCCGCCTGGCGCTCACGCAATCGGGCGCCGATGCCCAGGCATTCGAACAGCCGCGCCCGGGCCAGGAAGATCAACCCGGCGCTGAGCGCTACGAACACGTAGCCGTTGATCAGTTGCCAGCGCAGCAGTTCGTCAGAGTTATCGAAGAAACTGTTCAATAAATAGCCAGTACCTTGCAGCCAGACAACAGCAAGGACCAGGTAAAGCAGCGCTGCACGCAAAGCATCGCGGTATGTGGCAGACATTCGGCCGTCCATGTCCCTACAAAAATGTCGGGATTATAGGTCAAGAAACATCCAGCCATCTCTTATCTGAAAGGGCGACTGGTTTTATCTGTGTGCTTGGTGATAATGCAACGGCTGTTTTTTCTTTATCGAGGGCCCTATAGCCTATGTGGTACGAAGGTTTTCTTGGCTTGTCGGCCTGGTCACTGGTCGCCGTCACCCTGGTGATGACCCACGTGACGATCGTAGCCGTCACGGTCTACTTGCACCGCTACTCGGCCCATCGCTCCCTGGAGCTGAATGCCGGGCTGAAGCATTTCTTCCGTTTCTGGCTGTGGCTGACCACGGCGCAGAACACCCGCGAGTGGACTGCCATCCACCGCAAACACCACGCCAAATGCGAAACCGAAGACGACCCGCACAGCCCGGTCGTCAAGGGTCTGTCCACCGTCCTGCGCAAAGGTGCCGAGCTGTACCGCGAAGAAGCGCAGAACCCGGAAACCCTGCGCATCTACGGCAAGAACTGCCCCGAAGACTGGATCGAGCGCAACCTCTACAGCCGCTACCGGCTGCTGGGCGTAGCGATCATGGCCGTCGTCGACCTGTTGCTGTTCGGCACCATCGGCATCACCATCTGGGCAATCCAGATGATGTGGATCCCGGTCTGGGCGGCCGGCGTGGTCAACGGTCTCGGCCATGCCGTCGGTTACCGCAACTTCGAATGCCGCGACGCGGCGACCAATCTGGTGCCATGGGGCATCCTGATCGGCGGCGAAGAACTGCACAACAACCATCACACCTATCCCAACTCGGCCAAGCTGTCGGTCAAGAAGTGGGAGTTCGACCTCGGCTGGGCCTGGATCCAGGTCTTCAGCTTCCTGCGTCTGGCCAAGGTTCAGCGTGTTGCCCCGATCGCCCACCGCGTCGAAGGCAAGGGCAGCCTGGACATGGACACCGCCATGGCGATCCTCAACAACCGCTTCCAGATCATGGCCCAGTACCGCAAGCTGGTGATCGGCCCGCTGGTCAAACAGGAACTGGCCAAGGTCGATCATTCGGTACGCCACCAGTTCCATCGCGCCAAGCGTCTACTGTCGCGGGAAACCAGCCTGCTGGAAGATCGCCACCACGCGCGCATCCAGAGCATGCTCGAGCACAGCCAGGCGCTGAAGGTAATCTACGAGAAACGTCTGGCCCTGCAGCAGATCTGGGTCAAGACCAGCGCAAATGGCCACGACATGCTCGCCGCCATCAAGGAATGGGTACACGAGGCCGAGGCCAGTGGCATCCAGTCTCTGCGTGAATTCGCCGACCAGTTGAAAACCTACTCGCTGCGCCCTGTCGCCGCCTGATGCCGTTGATCGGTGCGCCCCGTTCCAGGGCGCACCCTTCGGAACTTCACCCCCGTTCCCCTATCTCAAAGACACTTCGCCACCCCCGGCGGGCTTTCCCGTGGCCGTTGTCGACTTCCCGGCACGCCCTTTGAGATTCGTGTCGATGGTCAACAACAATCAAAAAGACTCATCCCCTCCCCAGTGGCCCGAGGCCGCGCAGACCCTGATGGCGTTGATGCACGCCCAGGGCGAAGTCGCCCGACTGAGCGAACGTGAACAGCTGTTCAGTTCGCTACTGGTCAGCGTCAACGCCGTGCTTTGGGCCTTTAACTGGGAAACCCGTCAGGTGTTGTACGTCAGCCCCGCCTACGAACGGATTTTCGGCCGCTCCGCCGCCCTGCTGCTGGCCGACTACAACCAGTGGCGCGACAGCATCTACCCCGATGACCTCGAATACGCCGAACGCAGCCTCGCCGAAGTGCTGCACAAAGGCGCCGTGGAAGACCGCGAATACCGGATCATCGACGCCGACGGCCAGGTGCGCTGGATCAGCGACAAGTGCTTCATCAACCGTCAGGACGAACCGGGGCAACCGGTGATCATCGTCGGCATCGCCGAAGACATCACCGACAAGAAGCAGATGGAAACCGAGCTGCAACGCCTGGCCACCACCGACGTGCTGACCCAGAGCAGCAATCGCCGGCACTTCTTCGAGTGCGCCCACCGCGAATTCGAAAACGCCCGCCTGCAGGGTGCGCCACTGGCGTTCCTGCTGCTGGACATCGATGACTTCAAAGTGATCAACGACACCTACGGCCACCCGGAAGGCGACAACGTGCTGCAACGAATTGCCGAATGCGGTCGTGCTTCGTTACGCCGGGGAGACCTGTTCGGGCGGATTGGCGGTGAGGAATTTGCTGCGGTTTTTCCAGGCTGTGCACCGGACATGGCGATGCAGGTGGCCGAGCGGCTGCAACGGGAAATTCAGCGGCTGAGCTTCAATCACGCCGATCAGACGTTCGGCATCACCGTCAGCCAAGGCCTGACCAGCCTCACCCCGGAAGACGAAAGCCTCGACACACTGTTCGCCCGCGCGGACGCGGCGATGTACGAGGCCAAACGGCAGGGCAAGAACCGGATCATTTCCGCCTGATTCCAGACCGGATGCGCAATCAAGCCGCTATTTGCGCATCCGCGTCAGCTCCGGCAACCCGATCTTGAGCAAGCGCGCCGTGCGGCTCTTCGCCAGTTCCTCAACGCCTTCATGCTCGGTCAGCCGGGCCATCTGCGCCGCCATGTTCATCACCAGCGCCTCGCGGGAGTACACCCCGCCACCGAGCTGGTAGACCGAGGCAATCAACTCGCGCAGCTCCAGTGGCAAACGCCAGCGGGTGCGCAACGCCGAGCCGTAAGCCGCACCGAATTCCGCCAGCGCATCGCCGACTTCCTCCAGTTCATCCAGCTCGCCGCCGGCCTGCTTCCATTCCTGCAGACAACGCAGCAACGCCAGATCACCGAGGCGATGGAGCATCCCGGCGCAGTAGCAACGCTCCTGATCCAGATCGAGCAGCCGCGCCAAGGTGCGGGCGTACTCGGCGGTGTGCAGCGACAGGCCCCAATAACGCTCGGCGTAATCCGCCAGGCATGGGTCGCTGAGTCGGGCGCTGCGTTTGAGTGCAAGGCCAAGAATCAGGTTCATGCTTTGCCCGGTGCCCAGGCGATGCAGCGCCTGCGCCAGAGTCTGCACTGGCGCGCCATGATGCTGAGCGGCGCTGTTCGACGCTGCGATCAACACGGCGGTGATCTGCGGATCGGTGCGGATTTCCTCTTCCAGCAGCTTCAAGTCCAGCCCGTTGGGGTTGAGGCTGCGTTTGACCGCCACTTGCACGTCGGTCATCAGCGGCGCGCCATCGGCCTGCTCGCGGCGACGTTCGAGGAATACCGAGAGGGTCATGCCCGGCGCCAGCGCCGGTACTTCACAGAACACTTCTTCACCGGCGTTCAGCAGCAGACCCTGCAAACGTTCGGTCAGGCTTTCCATGTTCAGGGGTTTGGCCAGGTAGGCGGTCGGCGCCAGCGGCAGGGCTTCGCGCACGCTGGCGCTGTCGTTGCGACTGCTCATCAGAATGAACGGCAGCGGCGGATTGCGTTTGCGCTGGCGGACACTGCGCAACACGCTCAAGCCATCGACGCCGGGCAACTCCCAGTCGACGATCGCCAGGTCATAGGGGACTTTGCTGAGCAGCGTCATTGCCTCCTGGCCATCGGCGCACAGGTCCAGCCGCGCGTCGCAGCGCACATTCAGCAACACTTGTTTGAGCAGGTCACGCGACCAGAGATCGGCCTCGGCAATCAGCACTCGGGGTACAGCGGGTAAATCGACGGCAGTCATGCTCGCCCTCCCTTGCAATGCTTGAACCTTAGCCAATGCTGGCGTTTCGGTACAACCTGAAAACCGCGCAAGTGTTTCTCCAGGCATGAAAAAACCCGCCGAAGCGGGTTTTTTGTCGATCCGATCACACGGTGCTACGGATTACAGCTCCGAGAAGCACTCTTCGATGATCGCCAGGCCTTTGTCCAGTTGCTCGTCCGGCGAGGTCAGCGGTACCAGGACGCGCAGAACGTTGCCGTAGGTGCCGCAGGACAGCAGGATCAGGCCCTTGTCACGCGCCTTGGCCACGACAGCCGCGACGGCGGTCGGGTTTGGTTTGTGGCTGTCGCCGTTTTCGAACAGCTCGACCGCGATCATCGCGCCCAGGGCACGGACTTCGCCGATCACCGGGTACTTGGCCTGGATGGCTTTCAGGCCGGTGACCAGACGCTCGCCGACAGCCTTGCAGCGGTCCAGCAGTTTTTCTTCTTCGAACACTTCCATCACGGCCAGGGCCGCGGCGCAAGCGATCGGGCTACCGGCGTAGGTGCCGCCCAGGCCGCCTGGAGCGATGGCGTCCATGTATTCGGCCTTGCCGCAAACACCGGCCAGCGGGAAGCCGCCAGCGATGGATTTGGCGAAGGTGGTCAGGTCGGCAGCAACACCCATCTGTTCCATGGCGAAGAAGGTGCCGGTACGGCCAGCGCCGGTCTGCACTTCGTCAGCGATCAGCAGGATGCCGTGCTGGTCGCACAGAGCGCGCAGACGCTTCATGAATTCTTTCGGCGCGACGTAGAAACCACCTTCACCCTGTACAGGCTCGATGATGATCGCGGCGATGTCTTTCGGCTCGGCGTCGTTCTTGAAGATGCGTTCGATGGAAGCGATCGAGTCGTCGATGCTCACGCCGTGCAGTTCGTTCGGGTAAAGCGCGCGGAAGATGCCGCCTGGCATCAGGCCCATGCCGGCCGAGTAAGGCACGACTTTACCGGTCAGGCCCAGGGTCATCATGGTGCGACCGTGGTAAGCACCGGTGAAGGCGATCACGCCAGCGCGGCCGGTGGCGGCACGAGCGATTTTCACGGCGTTTTCAACGGCTTCGGAACCGGTGGTCACCAGCAGGGTTTTCTTGGCGAAGTCGCCCGGTACGCGAGCGTTGATTTTCTCGCACAGCTCGACGTACGGCTCGTAGGCCAGAACCTGGAAGCAGGTGTGGGTCAGCTTGTTCAGCTGCTCGGTCACGGCGGCGATGATTTTCGGGTGCACGTGGCCGGTGTTCAGTACGGCGATACCGCCGGCGAAGTCGATGAATTCACGACCTTCAACGTCGGTCACGGTCGCGTTCTTCGCGGACTCGGCGAAGATCGGGTGAATCTGGCCAACACCACGTGGAACAGCTGCGGTACGACGGGCCATCAGTTCAGCGTTAGTCTTGCTCATTGCAGTCCTCATTCGCCGCTCATCGGGCGGCGTGGTTCAAGGATAAAGCGGGAGGAATCGGCGGTGGCAGCATGCGATGATCGACTGCCACGGCGTTCCCGGCCGCAGAGAAAATTCCGGTTTGAAACGACGCAAAGGGACAGCGCTCTCGTGCCCTTTGCGTTTACAGCGATCTTCTACCGAGGCTTAGATGCCCAGGCAGAGGTATTTGATTTCCAGGTAATCTTCGATGCCGTACTTGGAGCCTTCGCGACCCAGGCCCGAGGCCTTGATGCCGCCGAACGGCGCGACTTCGTTGGAGATCAGCCCGGTGTTGACGCCGACCATGCCGTATTCCAGGGCTTCCGCCACACGGAACACACGGCCCAGGTCGCGAGCGTAGAAGTACGAGGCCAGACCGAACTCGGTGTCGTTCGACATCGCGATCACGTCGGCTTCGTCTTTGAAGCGGAACAGCGGCGCCAGCGGACCGAAGGTTTCTTCCTTGGCCACGGCAGCGTCTTTCGGCACGTTGGTCAGGATGGTCGGCTCGAAGAAGTTGCCTTCCATCGGCTTGCCGCCGGCCAGAACGGTTGCGCCTTTGCTCACCGCGTCAGCGATGTGCTCTTGCACCTTGGCCACGGCTTTCTCGTCGATCAGCGGGCCAGTGGTGGTGCCGTCTTCCAGACCGTTGCCGATTTTCAGCTTGGCGACTGCCACTTTCAGCTTCTCGGCGAACGCGTCGTAGACCGAATCCTGAATGTACAGACGGTTGGCGCAAACGCAGGTCTGGCCGTTGTTGCGGTACTTGGAAATGATCGCGCCTTCGACGGCCTTATCCAGGTCCGCGTCGTCGAACACGATGAACGGCGCGTTGCCGCCCAGTTCGAGGGAGACTTTCTTGATGTCCTTGGCGCATTCCGACATCAGCTGACGACCGATTTCGGTCGAGCCGGTGAAGGACAGTTTGCGCACGATCGGGTTGCTGGTCAGCTCGCTGCCGATGTCGCCGGCGCTGCCGGACACCACGCTGAACACGCCTTTAGGGATGCCGGCGCGCTGGGCCAGTTCGGCCAGAGCGAATGCGGAGAACGGAGTTTGCGAAGCAGGCTTGAGCACCATGGTGCAACCGGCGGCCAGGGCCGGGCCCGCTTTACGGGTGATCATCGCCGCCGGGAAGTTCCACGGGGTGATGGCAGCGGTCACGCCGATCGGCTGCTTGATCACGATCAGGCGCTTGTCCGGCTGGTGACCCGGAATCACGTCACCGTAGATGCGCTTGGCTTCTTCGGCGAACCACTCGATGAACGAAGCGGCGTAAACGATTTCGCCCTTGGCTTCGGCCAGTGGTTTGCCCTGCTCGAGGGTCATCAGGCGAGCGAGGTCGTCCTGGTTCTCGATCATCAGTTCGAACCAGCGACGCAGTTTGCCTGCACGCTCCTTGGCGGTCAGTGCACGCCAGGCCGGGAGCGCCTTGTCGGCGGCTTCGATGGCACGGCGGGTTTCGGCAGCGCCCATCTTCGGCACGGTGCCCAGAATCTCGCCGGTGGCCGGGTTGTTGACCTTGATCGTCTGACCGTTGTCCGCGTCGACCCATGCGCCATCGATGAAGGCTTGCTGGCGGAACAACTGGGTGTCTTTAAGCTGCATGTCGGCTTTCCTTAACAGCACCGCGCAAGGCGCGGAGCAAAATTATGATTGTAGAAAGGCGCCTCGCAAGGCTGCCGTCAGGGAAATCATTTACCGGGCTGGCACATAAATAGCGCACGACTCAAAACGCGTGCGGCTCAGCACCTGGATAAGGAGCGTTTGAAATCTCAAACGAATCCTAGGTTCAAAGGGGTTGAAGGACAATAGGGCGTTCGAAAAAAAGAACAAAAACGCCGCTTTTGGTGAACATTTCAGATCAACGTACCAACAGCCCCGATCGCATGGAAACCATAGAACAGCCTCCCCAAAGCGCCAAGCGAGCCTTTTGCAGGACGTTACAGCTTTATGGAATGCAGGGGTTTCTTACCGACATGCATGCTGACAATCCACGCCCAAACCCGGCATGGACGCCCCGAGCCGACCTAGGTATGATGTCGCCCGCTGCACCAGTAGCTCAGCTGGATAGAGTACTGCCCTCCGAAGGCAGGGGTCGTGGGTTCGAATCCCGCCTGGTGCGCCATGAACAAAACGAAAAAGCCCCGGACTGCAAGGTCCGGGGCTTTTTTGTGTCTGCTGGCTGGCGACTCACTCCGTCGTCCAGTCAAACTCGTCGTATTCATCATCGTCTTCTTCGTCCTTGATCAACTCATCATCGAGAACGTCGTCCTCCAGATCCTCTTCAGCCTGCTTGGCCAGAAGAAACTCCTTGCGACTCTCCGTCACTGCCCGCCGCAGTTCCTCACCCTTCACCGGGCAGTTGAGCATTTGGGCGATGCGGTCGATTTTTTGGGCCACGGCATCCTCCAGCGCATCGGCAATGACCCGATAGTGCGCGTTTTTGCGGGTCAATGCCAAATGGCGGATGGCTGATACGGTCAGTTCTTGCGGATTTTTTCCAGTCGCAGGTCGAGATTCACGTTCGGGTAGCGCTTGTGCAGGTTATTGAACAGGCTGTCGGCCGCTTGCGACTGGCCGGACTCGCGCAGGCGCAGGACTTCGCGCAGTTGCTCGTCGAGACCGTTGACCGGGGCGGCGGCGCGCTTGCTGACCTTGGCTTCGTCTGCCGTGTCGGCGCTGATCGACTCGCTCTGCATCGGTGCAGCCATTTCCGCCATCGGCGCGGGAGCTGGCGCAGAAAGCGCCCCGGCGGGGGTCGACAACGATCGGGCCTCCTGACGGAGCACAGGCGCGGCCGGTTTGGCAGCAGGGGCGAAATCGTATTGAGCCACGGGCTCCGGCGCGCGCTGCACCAGCGACAGCATCAGCGCGATGCCGACCAGACTGGCAAAAGCCACCTGGTAGCGCGGTTGCTGGCAGGCCTTGAGCCAGCGTTGCCACAGGTTTTGCCGTGGCGCCGGGGTTTCACGGCGGGCGGCGTCGAGGATCAGCGCATCGAGATGCGCCGGCGGTTCGGCGGTGTGCTGTTCGCGCATGTGCTTGAGCACTTGCTCTTCGGGTGTCGGGCGGGCGTCCGTCATGTCAGTACCTCCTCGGCCAGCAGCCGACGCAGTTTTTGCTGGGCGTAGCGCAAGCGGCTCTTGACGGTTTCCAGCGGTGTTTCGGTGAGACTGGCGATTTGCGCCAGGTCGAGGTCGCCGTGGGCGCGCAGCAGGAACACTTCGCGCTGGTCGGCGGACAAGGATTGCAGAGCGCTCTCCAGGCGCTGGCTGTCGCGGCTGAGGTTGAGCAGTTGTTCGGGATCGGAGGCGTCGTCGCTGACGGCGTGGGTCTGTTCGTCGTAGCTGTCATGCAACGGTTGCCGGGCGCCGTGTTTGCGCCAGTGGTCGATCAGACGATTGCGGGCAATCTGGAACAGCCACGTACGAAAGGTCGCCCGGCCTTGTGGCTGACTGGCACTGCGGATCAGGCTCAGCCAGGTCTCCTGGAACACCTCGTCGGCCAGTTCCGGTTTGCCGCTCAAACCGAGCAGATACCGGTAAAGACTCTGGCGATGACGGGTGTACAGGATCTCGAACGCCTTGCCGTCACCCTCGCGATAACGGGCCAGCAGCGATTCGTCGCTGCTGGCCTCAAGGCTGTCTGCAGAAGCAAACAGCTGTGTGATGAAGCCTTTGAGGCGGCTCACTATTCAATCCGTCGCTCAGTGGAGATTACGTTTGGAGGCGGTGGAGGTACGCAGGCTTTGCGCGAGTTCAACCAGTTGCACGAACTCGTTGCGCAGGCCGAAGCGGTCATCGCCACGGGCACCTCGGGCCAGGGCTTCGGTGTCCTTGAGGCTGAACTCGCCGGTGTAGCGACCGTCCTTGAGTTGCTGGGAAAACGCGGCGACGGCGGCAGCGAAACGCAGATCCTCACTGGCCGGCGCAACCTGATTGGCAATCGGCCGTTCGATCAACAGACTTTTCCCACCCTCAGGCTTTTGATATCGCACGCGCAGCATTGCCAATTCTCCTGTCTTCTCGGAAACCACTGCATCGGTTTTTCCGTAACGCAGCGGCTCCAACCAGCCCTTCTCGCCTGCCGGAACGATTTCATACAACGCCGTCACCGTATGGCCTGCACCGATCTCACCGGCATCGACCTTGTCATTGCTGAAATCCTCACGCTTCAACGCCCGGTTTTCATAACCAAGCAACCGGTATTCGCTGACCTGCGCCGGGTTGAACTCGACCTGCAATTTGACGTTTTTCGCCACCACGGCGAGGGTCGAACCGAGTTGATCCACCAGCACCTTGCGCGCTTCGCGCAGGTTGTCGATGTAGGCGTAGTTGCCGTCACCGGCATCGGCCAGTTGTTCAATCAGGTGTTCATTGTAGTTATCCACACCGAAACCCAGAGTGGTCAGGGAAATCCCGGTCTTGCGTTTATCCACAGTCATTTGTTTCAGACTGTCGAAGTCGCTGATGCCGACGTTGAAGTCACCATCGGTGGCCAACAGGATGCGGTTGATGCCTTTGGGGATGAACGCCTGCTGCGCCATCTGATAAGCCAGCTCGATGCCTGAAGCGCCAGCGGTCGAGCCACCGGCGGTCAACTGCTCGATGGCTGTGCGAATTTTCGCCTTTTCCCGTCCGGAAGTCGGCTCCAGCACCACTCTGGATTCGCCGGCATACACCACCAGCGACACCCGATCCTGCTCGCGCAATTGATCGACCAGCAATTTCAGGGTGCTTTTGACCATCGGCAAGCCTTCACGGCGGTCCATCGAGCCGGACACATCCACCAGAAACACCAGATTGGCCGGGGCCAGTTCCGCCACCGCGCGGTCGGACGCCTTGATGCCGATACGCAGCAAGCGGGTGTGCGGGTTCCACGGTGAGGCAGCCAGTTCGGTAGTCACGCCAAAGGGCGAGCCATCGCTCGGCAACGCGTAGTTGTAGGGAAAGTAATTGACCATCTCCTCCAGCCGCACCGCGCCTTCCGGCGGCAGTCGACCCTGATTGAGCAGGCGCCGCACATTGGCGTAGGCGCCGGTGTCGACGTCGGCGCTGAAGGTCGAGACCGGAGTTTCGGCGACGCTGTGGATCGGGTTGTCGGCCAGCTTGGCGTACTGCTCGCGCTGTTCGTCGCGATAGCCTTGTGGATAACTTTCACCGGCCGGCATCGGTGCAAAACTGGCGATCGGCGCCGCCCGTGCACTGCGCTTGGCCATCGCGCTATCGGCCATGACCACTTCAGGTTGCACTGAAGATTTCAGTTCGGTCTGTGCCGGAGGTGGCGCGACGGTGGTTTCCGGAGTGGAGGAAACACCGCAACCGGCAACCACCAGCAACACACTGGCAGCAAGGGGGCGCAGAAGCGTGGAAGGAAGGGACATGGGGGCTGACCTCGGGGAAGAATTGATCCATTCATCCCCTGAGACGGGCAGCCCTGTCAGTTCGGGTTAAACCTCGCCGAAATTTTTTTCAGCGGTGATAACGCCGCACCGCACTGCTGTTGCGCAGCACGTGGCCTTTGATCTTTTCCATCAGCTGGGCGCGGGTCAGGCCGGCAGGCAAGGCGTCCGGGGCCAGATCCAGGGCGTAGATCTGAATGATGTAGTGGTGGGCGCTATCGCCAACCGGCGGGCATGGGCCGATGTAGCTGGTGGTGCCTTTGCTGTTGGTGCCACCGACGCCTTCAAGGGCCGATTTGGCGCCAACGCCGGCCGGAACCTGCCGGGTCGTGGCCTTGATCCCGTAGTGAACCCAGTGATCGACGCCCGCGCCTTTCTGGCCGTCCGGATCGTGCATGACGATGGCGTAGCTCAGGGTGCCGCTCGGGCCGGCATTCCAGCTCAGGGCCGGCGACTGGTTCTTGCCGCCGCAGCCGGCCGCATCGCTCGCCGCCGCCGAGGTGAACAGGCGGTTATCCGACACACCGGGAATGCTGAGGGTGAAACGCTCCTGGGCCTGCGCCGGAAACTGCACGCAAAGGGCGACGGCAACGGCTGCCAGCCAAGGGTTGAGAGAGGTCAATCGGGTCATTCCGGGAGCACCTTGTGCAGTTGGGCCTTCGTCGGCCTGCAAACTATAGCCGTACCGTTCGTGCCGTGGCAGTGGGAAATGGCTGAACCTCGCAATGCGGCCCAAACTCGTAAGAGAAATGCCTGTGAGGAGCACGACCATGACCCTGCACCGTGTCGCCCGTTTCGCCGATGTGCCTGAAGACCGTGGGCTGGAGGTGCAAATCGGCGACTGCAAGATCGTCCTGCTGCGCGCCGCCGGCCAGTTGCGCGCCTTTCAGGGGGAATGCCCGCACGCCGGCGCGCCGCTGGCGGAAGGTGCGTTGTGCCACGGCCGGCTGATCTGCCCGTGGCACAAGGCAGCCTTTCGCGCCGAGGATGGCGCGTTGTGCGAGCCTCCGGCGCTGGACAGTCTGAAGCGTTACCCGCTGGAACTGCGCGGCGACGAGGTGTGGGTCGATGATCAGCCGCTGCCGGATCCGCACACCCCGCCGCAGGACGATTCGCGCACCTTTGTCATCGTCGGCGCCGGTGCCGGGGGAACGGCCTGCGCCGCCGCCCTGCGGGAAAAAGGCTTCGGCGGGCGGATCGTGCTGATTGACCGCGAGCCGGACGCCGGCTACGACCGCACGGTGCTGAGCAAATTCGTGCTGTCCGGGGAAATGCCGCCGGCGGAAACCCCGCCCCTGCGCGATGACGACTTTTACCGCGAACAGCACATCAACCGGGTTTCAGGCGAGGTCAGCGGGCTCGATGCCGATACCAAAACCCTTCACCTGAGCGATGGCCGCACACTGCATTACAGCGCGGCGGTGTTGGCTACCGGCGCAACGCCGAACGCGCTGAAACTGCCCGGCGCCGACCTGCCCCAGGTGTCTGTCCTGCGCTGCAAAGCCCAGGCGCAATCCATCATGGACGCCGCCCAACCCGGCCAGCGCGCGGTGGTCATCGGTGACAGTTTCATTGCGCTCGAATGCGCTTCGGCCCTGCGCCAGCACGGTCTCGAGGTGACGGTGCTGGCGCGCCATGCGATTCCCTTCGCGGCGCAATTCGGTGAAGCCGTCGGCAAGGCGATCCGGGCACTGCACGAAGAAAACGGCGTGAAATTCATCACCGATCACGAAGCCAGGGAGATCACCGGCGACGGCAAGGTCGAGGCGGTGTTGCTCGACAACGGCTTGCGCCTGTCGGCGGATCTGGTGTTGGCGGGAATTGGCGTGCATCCGGCCACCCAAGCGTTCGGCGACTTGCCGCGCGAGGACGATCAATCACTGTTGGTCGATGCCAGCCTGCGCGTCGCCGACAGCCTGTGGGCGATTGGCGATATCGCCACCTTCCCGCTGAACGGCCAGCCACAACGCATCGAACACTGGCGCCTGGCCCAGCAGCACGCGCGGATCGCCGCCGCCAACCTGCTCGGTGGCGATGAGCATTACCTCGACGTGCCGTATTTCTGGACCTGGCATTTCGGCCGCAACTACGACTATCTCGGCCACGCCGAGGCGTGGGATGCGGTCGAATTTATCGGCGAACCCGAACAGCCGCCGTTTATCGGGCTGTTCGGGAGCAAGGGCGTGGTGGTGGCAGCAGTCGCCTGCGAAGAGGAACGAGCGATGGCCCTGCTGGCCGAACGCATGAAGCAACCGCTGCCGATGGATGAAGCCTGGCGGCTGATTCGCGCCATCAGGTGATCCGGTTCAGCGGCTCGCGATTGTCGTCGTCCTCGGCGTGCAGAAAAATCACCCGAGGATGTTCCAGTGGCGCCAGCGGTGGCGGCAGTTCTTCCGGCTGGACCGGCCACAGATGCGGCACCACGTGACTGACGTCACCGTCCTGATCGTTGTGGATGGTCATCACGCCCGGCCCGCGCAGTTTCTGAAAGCGCTCGTCGCACAGCTTGAAGCTGCGGCTCAGCCCTTCATCGTCGACCACCGGGGACGGCAGGCGACGCTGGGCGAAGCTTCGGCTCTTGCGTTGCTGATAGCGCGCCCAGCCGATCAGGATCACCGCGTTGACCAGCGCCACCCACAGATAAATCTGCAAGGTGCCGAGGGCTTCGAACGCCGAGTTGTCGATGCGCGGCCCGCCTTCGTGGGTCTCGATCAACGGCCACAGGCCGCGCACCAGCAGATACAACAGGCCGACCCAGGCCAGCACGGTGAAGAGCGCATCGACCACCACCAGAAACGGCCGTTGGCGGGTCCGGATGATTTTCATTTGATAACCTCCTCTTCGTCGTCCCCGATAGGTTTGATACCCCGGTCGGGACTGACCCAGCGCGCACGCTTCTGGTGTTGGCCGAACAATACTTTGGGGAAACTGACCAGCGTGGTCAGCAGGCTGACGAACCAGAACGCGATCGGGTACCACACCACCCAGAACATGGTCTTGCCCAGGCCCGGTTCGTAGCGCCGATCAATGATGATGCTGACCGCGAACTGCACCAGGCAGACAAACGCCAGCAGCAACCCGGTAAACGCCGGGGGCATCAGGTGATCGACCGCAATCGCTTCAGGCATGACCACGAACTTGCCGACGCCCCAGAAGATCACCGACAACAGGAAGGTGAACGCCCAACCGGTCGACAGGCAGTATTCGAACAACAGCGGCCACAGGTAACGGTGGCGGTACTGCCAGATCCCGCGAATGTTCTTGAACAGCACTTCGGCGCCGCCCTGGGCCCAACGCAGGCGCTGCTTCCACAGACCGCGCAGGGTTTCCGGCATCAGGATCCAGCACAGGGCACGGGGCTCGTAAAAGATGCTCCAGTGGTCCAGTTGCAGCTTCCAGCTGATGTCGATGTCTTCGGTGATCATGTCCGGGCTCCAGTAGCCAACCCGGTTCAGCGCTGTGCGGCGGAACGCGACGATCACACCCGACACGGTGAAGATCCGCCCGAACACCCGCTGGGTGCGCTTGATCAGCCCGATGATCGACGAGAACTCACCAACCTGAACTCGCCCGACCAGGGTCGAACGCGTGCGGATCCGTGGGTTGCCGGTCACCGCGCCCAGTCGTGCGTTGTCGAGCATCGGCGCCACAAGGTAAGCGGCGGTGTTCGGCGCCAGCAGCGCGTCACCGTCGATGCACACCAGATATTCGCTGCGCGCAGCGATGGCGCCCATGCGCAGGGCCACGGCCTTGCCCTGGTTTTCCGCCAGGTGCAGCACCCGCAATCGCGGATCTTCCTTGGCCAGCGCATCCAGTACTTCGGCGGTGTTGTCCTTGGAGCCATCGTTGATCGCGATGACTTCGATGTTCGGGTAATGCTGCGCCAGCGCCGCGTGGATGGTGTCGGCGGCGTTGTCGCCCTCGTTGTAGCAAGGAATCAGGATCGAAATCAGCGGTTCGCCTTCCAGCGGTGGCGGCAGGGTGTCGTCCTTCCACGGCCAGTGCCGTTCCCAGTGCAGCCAGAAATACAGGCCACCGGAAATCCACAACCCGGACATGAACAGCGGGTAGAAGAACACGAAGTCCATCAGGAATTGCCCGGTGACCAGGAAGATCAGCCCCAGCGGGACGCCGAGGACGATCGCCAGAACAAGCAGGGCCAGCAGTCTATCCAGCATGTCATGGGTTCCATTTGTTGGAGAGCGCAGGCCGCACGGTTTTCATGTCCGGCAGGTTCTCGAGGAAGTTGTCCGGGTAGTAGCCGAAACTGGTGGCGCCCTGACGCTTGAGGCGGCTCATCCAGTCAGCCAGTTGTGCGCCGTCGATGTCGGCCTGTTCCTTTTTCGTCCAGTCTCGGGCTTGCAGTTCGAACACCGTGCGATCCAGCGCACCGGGGCGCTGTTTGATCTTCGCCACCAGCTCTTCGAGCCACGGACCGGATTGCGCATGGGTCTGTTTTTCCATGAGCGGCATGGCCATCGGCGCCGTCCAGTCGTAGGTCACGAGGAAGTCATCGAGGTTCTGCGCGAACCACGCTTCGCTTTGCGGATTGAGCACCGGCTCGGCGAAGATGTTGCGCGCGGTGAGCACTTGCGGGCCACGAATCGCGCGCACCTTGGCGGTCAGCTCGTTGGTGAAGTCGATCAGGTAGCGGCTCTTGAAGCGCGTCCAGCGCTGCATCGCCGCCGGATCGTCACGCAGAGTGGCGATCGAGCCCGGCAAGCCTTGGGCGGCGTAAGCCTTCAGCGCCTGAGGGCCGGCGTCTTCGAAGTCCGAAAGCACCGCGTCGTCGTGGTAGAGAATGCCGTCGACCGAAGTCAGGCGTGCCACGTCTTCGTAGATCTCGCCGATGATCCGCCGCACCTCGGGGTCGAACGGCGACAGGCGTTTGTATTGGTCCGGGTCGACAGCGGTCGTGCCGGTCTTCGGATCCCAGCGCGTGACCCGTGGCAGCTTCGAATCCAGTTCGAAACTCAGCACCGGCATCCAGGCAAAGACCTTCACGTGAGCCCGGGTGCGCAATTGCCAGGCGACACGGTCGAACAGGTCGGCGCGCATCGGCAGATGACGGTTGGGGAAGTACAGCGAATGCACCAGGCCGTCGCCCTTCGGATCGGCGAAGGCTTGCAGGAACACCGTGTTGGCGCCCATGTCGGCCATGCGCTGGATCAGTTTGCCGAGGTTGATTTCCTGCTGCGCGGGATCCGGGTCGTAGACGTTGTCCAGATCCACATGCACGACGCGCATGGTGAAATCCGATTGCACGCCGACCACACTGTTGGCGAAGTGCTCGCCGTCAGGGTCGGAAGCGACCAGGAAACGCGGCCCACTCATCAGGTTGTCGAGGGCATCGAGGCCGTCATCGAGGGTCAGGGCCATTTCATAGCCCTCTTCGCTGACCACGGTCAGCGACGTGCCGTCCGCCGTCCCGTAAGGCCAGACCCAGATGCGCGGTTTTTTACCGGTGTTCTTGCGGATTTTCTCCGAGATCGCCTGCACGTCAGCGCGGATCCGCGCCTGGAAATCGGCTTCGGATTCGTAGCGTTTGCTCACCGGATCGTAGCGTCGGGTCGCGGCCGCCGGCTGCAGGTTGCCTTGCGGGTTGGCGAGGATGCCTTTGTGGCTGGCGTCGGTGTGGGCGGCGATTTCCACCAAGCCCGATTGGGAGATTTCCCGCACTTGAGCCCAGGTCAGGAAGTCCGAGCGCGGACGCGGCGTGCCAGCGAAGTCCACCGGTTGGTTCAGCGGCGTATCTATCCAGGTGCCGACCGGCGCCAGCAGCGCATGCCAGTTGTAGGCGCGCAACACCGGCAGTACGCGGGTGTAGAAGCTTGAGTAACCGTCGTCGAAGCTGAGCAGGATCGCCTTGGGCGGCAGTTCCGGCCCGCCTTTGTGCGCGGCCATGATCTGGTCGACCGTCACCGGTTTGTAGTTGTTCTCCCGCAACCAGGCGAGCTGTTCGAGCAGGCGCTCGGTGCGCACCGCCACCACCGCCTGATCGGGGTCACGGTCTTCGACGTCGTGGTAGGCAATGCCCAGCACGTGGTTTTTCGGCCAGGGCTTTTCATTGGCTGCCAGCGGTCGCTCGGACGGCGGCACGAAGGCCGGGGCTTGCTGGGCGCAGGCGCTGACCAGCAGCACTCCCAGCAGAAGGATGAAACGCGAAATCAAAGGCATCTTCAAACTCTTCTAGAAGCGGAAAGTGAGGTCGACGAGCAGACGCAGATCGGTTTCCCGGTCACCGTCGTAGGGCCGGTTGATCACGCTGAACAAACCGCCCACCTCGAACACGTCGTTCCAGGCGTAGCGCTGGCCGTAACCGAGCAATGCCATGCCGCCGGTGCCGTGATCACGCTGGCTGTAAGTACCCGCACCGGCCTGGAATTGCTGGCTCCAGACGGTTTCGTAGCGGTGGTACAGCACGTGGTTGACGTTCAGCAGCGGCATGACGCTGAAGTCCGACTTCGGGTTGAAGTACGGCACGTCATCGGACTTGGAGTTGTGGCTGGTGCCCACTTCCAGGCCCGCGTCGACTTGCAGGTTCGGCGCGCTGTAGACGCCCTCTTTTCCGGTCAGCAAGGCTTCGACGCGGTTGTTGCCGTCGCTGAAGTGCGACGGACTTACCGCCAGCCGCCACTCGCGGCTCTCGTTGGCGCGCCAGCGGATGAAACCGCTGCCGCCGTTGGCCTTGATGTCGCTGTTGAGTGCCCGCAGCGGGGTCTCGGCCGACAGGTATTCGAGGCTGCCTCCGTATTGCCAGTGATCGTCGATGTCGCGGGCAATCGCCAGACGCGCGCCCTGCTTGTCGCCGAAACCATAGGAATGGTTCGACACTTCGGCTTCGAGGGTCATGTCGCGGGTGCGACGCTCCAGACCGACACGCTGGAAGCGATGGTGGCCGGTGCCTTCGGCGAAATCGCCAGTGGCGTATCCGGCCCCGGCGAACACTCGCCAGTCTTCATTGATCGGCGGGCTGTAAAGGGTGGTCTGGATGCCGAAATCCCGGCTGCCGGTAACCGCACCGGCATCGCCACCGTTGCCGCCGTTGGCCTTGCCGCCGTAGGCCTCGACGCGCAGCTCGGACATGTCGTGCACTTCGCGCTCACGGGCCAGACGCTGGACCTGACGGTTGTCGGGGAAACGCGCCACCACGTCATCGGTCAGCGCATCCATCTGCCGCCATTCCTGCAAGTCCATGGCGGTGCGGGCCTGTGCGACTTCCAGGCCCATGTCGCGCGGCGCGATGCTCTCGGTTTCCTTGAGCTGATTTTCCGCGCGGCGCGGCCAGTTGCGGGCCAGGTACAAGTCCGCCTGGGCCAGGCGCAGGCCGATGTTGCCCGGCGCCTGATCCACCAGGGTCTGCAAGCGCTCTTCGCCGTGAGGCAGGTCGGAGCCGTAAGTGCCGGCCTGCGCCGCCAGTTGCTGGGCGTCCATCCATTCGTCGTTGGGGTTGCCGATCGGCAGACCCTTGAGTTCGATGCGCGGTTTCTGTGTCTTCGCCTGATCTTCGGCAACCTTGCGCGCCTCTTCGGCGCGGTCGCTTTCCAGCAGCGAGTAATACAGCGCCGTGGTGTCTTCGAGTCGGTCGCCGACATCGGCGTCCGGCGCGGCCAGCACCTGACGGTAAAGATCGGTGGCGATTTCCGGCTGGCGCTGATCCAGATAGGACGCCGCCACCCAGCGTAGGGCGTAGGTCGGGATCTTCACGCCTTCGGCTTGCAGCTTCTGGTATTCGCTGATGACTTCGGCGGTGCGCGCCCGGGCCTTGAGCGCGCCCATGCGGTCGATGCGCCAGCGGGTCACGTCGTCGTGGGCAGTGGCGTCCGGAGTCCAGGTGGCGAGCAACTGGTCGTAGTCGGCCAGGGCGCGATCAGCGATCACGTAGCGTTCTTTTTCGCTGCGGGTGGCCAGTTCGGCGAGTCGCACGCGTTCCGCAGCCAGATCGCCTTCCAGACGTCGCAAGGTGACGGGATCGATCAACCCCGGACGCTGCTTCGCCAGACGCAGCGCCGGCTCCGGCAGACGCGCCTTTTGCAGGGCGACCACGTATTCGCGGGCGACCTCCGGTTTATTGCCGGCGCGGATGAAGGCCTGGTCGTATTCGAACAGCGCGTCGTACGGCTTGCCGGCGCGATTCAAGGCGTAGCCCAGTGCCAGTCGGCGGGAAGGATCATCGGGTTTGGCGGCAACCAGCGAACGGGCGCGGATCACCCCTTCGTCAGGCTTGCCGGAATCGGCCTGGGTCAGCGCGAGACCGAGTTGCAGGTCGGCGTTGTCCGGCCCCAGCGTCAGGGCCTTGTTGTAGACCTCGATCGCCTGATCCCAGCGTTTGAGGTTGCGGTAGGCCCGGGCGGTGGCGGTCAGCGCCTGAACCGGCAGTGCCCGGCCACGACCCTGAGTCTCGTAGACCTGCACCACTTCGGCGTCGAGCCCGGCCCAACCGGCAATTTGCAGGTGATCGCTGACCTGGCCGGTGGTGGCCTGGGCCGGCGGCACCTGACGCAAAACGGTCAGCGCGGGCGTGTAATGCCCGGCCCGGGCGTCGAGCACCATTTGATCGTAGGCCGTATCGGCGAACGCGAACGCCGGCCAGAGCAACTGGCTGCACAGCGCGACTCGAAACAAAGGGCGTAAACCACGATGTAATACAGGAACATCAATACGCGGCATTCGTCAGCATCCTTACATGGCCAGCCGGGTAGCAACGCCCCCCCTTGCCCATTTCGTAACGGAGGCCAAGCAAAAAACGCTCAGCCAAGCTTATCCAAGCAGTCTTGCACGCAAGCGTAGATCAATATTCAGAACACAATAATTGTTCAGATTCGTGACGAAGGATTTCCCGACCGGCCGCAAACCCGGACGCCAGACAGCAAAACGCCCGGCGTCTGCGGGTGCAGAGGCCGGGCATTTCGGTGACGCGCGGGGCGTTTACTGAGGCTGTTCGATGCTGCCGAACTTGCTCATCAGGAAGCCGACGAACTGCTCGACGGTCATCTTCTGGCCGTTGAATTCCACCTGATTGGCGGCGTAATGCAGTTTGGTGACAACGTTGGTGCCATCCAGGGTCGCCAGCTGCGAACCGACGGCCATGCCGGCGAACATGTCGGCGCCAGCGCTGGCCTGGTCAACGATGGCCTTGGCATCGGTCTGACCGTCGATTTGCGCCTGGACGCTGAGCAGATCGACCAGCATCGGCTTGGACACCAGCACATTGACGTCAAGCAGCGCGATCAGCTGTTTGCCCAGTTGATCCGGCGGCAGGTCCATTGACTGTGGCTTGGCCAGATCGAGCACCAGACTCGCCCGGCTTTCGCCGTTGGCGGTTTTCAGCGACAGGTCTTCCAGCGCCAGTTGCGGCCCGGCTGCCAGCAGTTTCTGCAGGTCGGCCTTGACCTGGGTGGACTCGGCCTCGGTCAGGTTCAGCTCCGGTGCCGGCAGGCCGGCGGCGGTGGCTTCGGCAGCAGCTTTTTCGTAAGGCTGGAGCTTGGTCTGGTAGATCTGCATCAGCGACATGGCCGACGGAATGTCGAGGTTTTTCAGACTCATGGCCAGGTTGGCCGAACCGATTTTCTTGTCGTTGAGGGTCACTTCGCCGACCTTGTAGTCGGCACGGCCGGAGGCGTTGCTGCCGTTCTCTTCGGTGCGGTTCTTCATTTCGAAGTTCTTCACGCCCAGCACCGATTGTTTGACGCCGAAGGTGGTCTTGCTGCTGGTCAGTTCCAGGGTGTTCTCGCCGGTGTAATAGCCGTAGGTGCTCTTGGCGAGGTTGCTGGCCAGGGTCAGGCCGTTGAGTTCGATCTGCACCGGCGCCTGATCTTCGGCGACCGTGGTCAGGTGCAGGCTGTCCATGTAGCCGTCGGCCTTGACCTTCTGGGCCTGGGCGCTGGCGGAAATGTCCATGTTCAGGCCGGAAAACTTCAGGCTCGACTTGTCGTCCAGCGCGGCTTCCAGCGGCAGCAGCTCGAGGTTGCCGGTAGTGGATTGGTCGTAACCGATGTTGACCACGCCTTTGAGCGGCGCGGCGCCCTTGGTGGCGGCAAACCATTTTTCGGTGATCGGGGTCTTTTCCAGTTCGTAGTGACTGGTGGCCATGACCGGCAGCCACTTCAGCGACACCAGACGCGAGAACGGCAGCGGGCCGTGTTCGATGTGATCGACGAACAGCAACTCGACCGGCGCCTCGCCGAACATTTCACCCTCGCCCTTGAGGCGATAGTGCGCGGTGCTGCTGAAGGTGTTGCGCTCAAGCGATACCAGTTCCAGCGACGCACTGCCGTTGGAGCCGGCCATGGCGGTCTGCAACTCGCTGTTGGCGTTGGCGACGGCATTGTTCAGCACGCCTTCGATTTTGGTGCCGGTGTACCAGGCCCCGCCTACGCTGATGGCGCCGATGGCCACAACAATTCCGAGAAGCACGCCTGCTGATTTATTCATGAATGACCTGATCGATTTCCGTGGCTGAAAGTGTGGTCGTCTTCCCTGAACCCGTGACCGGGCCGTGGCGCGACTCCGCTGAATTTAGCGGTGGAGATTAGCACTGGCAGTGCGACGCGGCCCAATGTTTAAAGGTTAAAGAGTGTCGACAAGTCATGGACAAACAAAAAGATCGCCGGGTTCGGCGATCTTTTCGGGATCAGGAATATTGCACCTCGATCTCATCGAGCTGATGGTCGAAGCTTTTCAGCCGCGCGGTCCAGGTGTACACCAGCACTTCGAAATCCCGGTCGATCACCGCCCCGCCCGGCCCGTCGCTGCGCGGGTCGCAGAAGTCCAGTTGATAGCGCTCGCGGGCCATGGCTGTGGCGACGTCCGACAGTTCGCGGGCGTTGTTGAGCCAGTGCCAGCCGTCGCCGGCGACTTGCCGGTCGAGGGCCAGACATTGTTTTTTCAGGGCTTCGAGGCTTTTTTCCAGCGGCGTGCCGGTGAGCTCGCCCATGACTTCGGCGAAGGTACGCCCCGGCTGCCAGTAGCCGCCCCAGAAGTAGCGGTCGAATACGGTTTCGACTTTACGCAGCGCGACTTTGGTGTCCCAGATCAGCAGCAGCGTCTTGCTTTGCTCGAGCTGGCGTTTTTTGAGTCGCTGGGTCTGCACCAGCGCCGACGCCACGACCACGATCGCCATGACCGCGATCAGCGCCACGGTGCTGTCGAGGAAGACCATTGCCTTGTCGATCTGGTGGGCCAGCATGATGCCGTAGAAATAGGTGGCCGACAGCAGCAGCAGGGCTACCAGGGCGCACCAGAAGCCGAGAGCGTAAGGGTTTTTCATTATTGGTTTCCCCTAGACCTGCGCTAGCGATGTGCACTGAAAAGGCGCCTGGTTCGGGGCGCCCTTTCAATACTTCAAAGCATAGCAACGGCCTCAGGGTTTGCTGGCGCTCGAGGCTTGCGTTCGTCCGCTTTCCCAACCGCCGCCCAGGGCGAGGAACAAATCGATCTGGCTCATGGCAACCTGGGTGTTGGCAGCGGCCAGTTGCGCGGTGACGTCGGTGTATGTGCGGGTGGCCTGCAGGTCGGCGAGGAACGACTCGCGGCCGGCCTGGAAGAAGCGGTGCGTCTGGTCGGCCGCCAGTTTCGCCGACTGCTCGGCATCGGCCAGCGCATCGCGGCGTTGCAGCAGCGCGGAGTACTGGGACAGGCCGGTCTGGGTTTCGCGGATGGCGTTCAGCACGACACCGTCAAAGTGCGCCAGCGCGCCCTGGGTTGTGGCTTCGGCTTCGCGGATACGGGCCCGGGCGCCGTTGGTCGGCACGCTCCAGCTCAGCGACGGACCGAAGCCCCAGCGGTTGGTGGAGGGTTTGCCAAGGTTGTCCAGAATGCCGACGGTGCCGATTGTCGCGCCGAAACTGATGTCCGGGTACAACTCGCCCGTGGCGATACCGATTCCAGCCGTCGCGGCCGCCAGACGGCGCTCGGCCTGGCGGATGTCCGGCCGACGCTTGAGCAGCGCAGCGCCATCGCCGACCGGCACCAGTTGGGCGATTTTCGGCAGTTCGGCGCAGGTCGCGGTGCCGGCCGGCAATTGATCGACAGGCTTGGCCAGTAGCATCGACAGCCGGAACAACCCGGCCTGACGCGCCGCCTCATAGCGCGGCATGTCGGCGCGCAGGGATTTGAATTGGGTCTGCGAACGGGTGACCTGGGTTTCGTCGCCGCGCCCGGCATCGCGCAGACGCTGGATCAGCGTGGTGCTCTGGGATTGCAGGTCGAGGGAATGCTGGGCGATTTCCCGTTCCTCGTTGGCCGCGCAGACCTGGGTGTAAGCCCGCACCACGTCGGCGACCAAGGTGATGCGCGCGGTGTCGGCAGCGGCCTGGGTCGCGTCGGCGTTGGCCTTTGCCGCTTCGATCCCGCGTTGCAGCGTGCCCCACAGGTCGAACTGGTAGGACGCGCTGATGCCGATATCGCCGATGTTGGCCACCGGCACTTTCTCCGGCAGCAGGAACGCCTCGCCGGATTCCTGCAAGCGTTGCGCGCCCATTTTCACGCCGCCGCTCCAGCCACCGGCCGCCTCGGCTTCATCGACCTGCGCACGGGCCCGCGACAGGTTCGCCGCCGCTACCCGCAGATCGGTGTTGGACGCCATGGCCTGCTGCACCAGTTGATCCAGGCGCGGATCCTGATACAGCCGCCACCAGTCCGCCGGCACCGGGGCCGACACCACCGGTTTGCCGGCCACCGCCAGGTCGCCCTGGAAATCCTTACGTTGGATCGCCGCGTCTTCGGGCACGTGATAATCCGGCCCGACCATCGAGCAGGCCGACAGCATCATGCCCAAACCGGCGATCATCAGAGCCCTGCTCATTTGGCGGGCTCCTGCGGTTGATCGTCGATGATCGATACGGTGGCGGTACGCCCGGCGATCATGCGGAAGTCATCCGGCACGTCGTCGAAGGCAATGCGCACCGGAATCCGTTGCGCCAGTCGCACCCAGCTGAACGCCGGGTTGACGTTGGGCAGCAGGTTGCTGCCGCTCGAACGGTCACGATCTTCGATGCCGGCGACAATGCTTTCGACATGCCCGCGCAGGCGAGCACGGTCGCCGATCACGCGGATATCCACCGACTGCCCGATGTGGATGCCGTCGAGTTTGGTCTCTTCGAAATAGCCGTCGATGTGAAACGAATTGCTGTCGACCACCGACAACACCGGACGCCCGGCGGTGACGAACTCCTGCGAGCGTGGTGCACGGTCGTTGACGTAGCCGTCCACCGGGCTGCGGATCACCGAGCGGTCGAGGTTGAGCTGCGCACTGTCCACCGCCACCAGCGCTTCGGCCAGGGCCGATTGCGCGCGGGCCACTTTCGACTGGCTTTCTTCCAGCTGTTCGGCCGGCACCAGATTGCCCAGACCACGGTTACGCTTGGCTTCACGCTGCGCCTGGGCGAGGGTTTCTTCGCGATCAGCGACCGCCGCCTTGGCCTGGCGCAACGCCAGTTTGAAACGGTCCTGGTCGATGCTGAACAGCACCTGGCCGCGTTTCACCAGCTGGTTGTCCTTTACTTCGACCTGCTGGATCAGCCCGGACACGTCCGGAGCGATCTGCACAATGTCGGCGCGAATGTGGCCGTCGCGGGTCCAGGGCGCGAACATGTAATACATCACCATGCGCCAGACCACGACGACGGCGAAAGTCACGATCAGCAGCGTCAGGACGACGCGACCGAGGGTCAGAAACGGTTTTTTCATGTCATCAGGTATCGACTGAGTGAATCCACGCCGTACAGCATCACGGCGTAGAGAGCCACGTTGAACAATGCCCGGTGCCAGACCAGACGGTAGAAATGCAGGCGTGTGAGCACGCCGTGTACCAAAACAAACAGCACATAAGTGATGCCCATCAACACCAGCAGGGTCGGCAGGAAAATGCCGCTGATGTCCAGATCACCGATCATAGGGGCGCTCCTTCGGGCAACGGTTCTTCGGGCTCTGCGTTGGAGACGAATTCCACGCCGGGCAACAGCGCCAGGCGCAAACCGCTCAAGGCGTGCAACAGGTTTAGTCGGGTTTCTTCATCGCCGTGGCCATTGAGCGCGCGGCGGGTGCGATCCATGGTCATCAGCAAGGCGCTTGGCGCCGGCAAGCGTTCCCCGGCCTTGAGGCAGGCCCGGAAATATTCGCCGACCTCTGCCACCACTTGCTTGAGCAACGCGTTCGGCGCGCCCGTCACTCGCGGTGTATAGGCAAGCAAGTCGAGCAGGTTCAGCCCCACGCGCACCTCGCGCATGGCGATGCCGGTGTCCTGGCCGGTCAGCGCCAGACGCGGCAGGTGCTGCATCAGGCGGTCAAGCAGTTGCACGCCCAGTTGCCGGTGTTCAGCGAGGTTCGCCGGTTCGGTCATGCTGACGATGTCTTTCCAGCTGAAACGGGTCAGGCGCTTGGCCGCCAGCTCGGCGCCGAACGGCCGGGCGATCAGCGTCCAGATGAACGCGAACAACAGTCCCATCGGGCCCGCCAGGTTGGAATTGACGAAGGCGAAGAAGTCCGCGTCGTAAGCACCGGAAATGCTGATGAACGACGAGGTATTGACCAGCGTCAGCAGCATGCCGAGATAGAAACGTGGCTGCACCGTCAGGGTGCCGACACAGATGAACGGCACCGCGAACGCCAGCACCAGCATCGGAAAGTCATGCAGGTTCGGCAGCACCAGAAACAGGTACAGGCTGGCAAACAGCACCGACATCCCGGTCCAGAAAAAGAACCGGTAGATCTGCGGCGCCGGGTCGTCCATCGAGGCGAAGAAGCTGCACGACACCGCCGCCAGAATCACCGCACTGCCACCGTCGGTCCAGCCCAGCAGGATCCACAGTACCGAGGCGACGATGATCGCCAGGATGGTCGAGACCACCGAATACAGCATCAGCCCACGGTCGATGAATGGCGTCAGGCGACCCAGCCGCCAGTGGCGATAAACCGCGCGCCAGCTGTCCTGGCGCTCGCACAGGATCGCGTCCTGCAGGCTGCGGCAGTCCTGCCACAGATCGATGAATTCGCCGAGGCGGTACAGCGCATTGGAAAACAGCAACTGTTTGCGATCTTCGAGGGCTTCGGCGCTCGGTTGCAGCGCTTCGAGCTGATCCCGCAGGGCTTGCCAGCGGTCGAGATCGGCGTCTTTGTGGCCGAGCCATTCGCGGGTCGCGGTGAGCAGCGGCGCGAACTTTTCCACCAGTTCCGGCGTGCGCCGTTCGAGGGCGTACAGCGAATCTTCGAGGGCGTCGATCACCGGCAGCAGATGGATCATCCGCCCGCGGAGTTCCTTGGTGTTGCGCACCGTCTGCGGCCGCGCACCTTCGTGCGGCAACTGGCCGATCATCAATTCCAGGCTGTTGAAACTGCCAACCATGGCCATGCGCAGGGCGGTGACTTCTTCAGGCTGGACGTCGCGGCTGAGGAATTTCAGGCTGTAGGTCGTGGCGTCGGCGAACCATTTGCCCACGGCATCGTTGAACACCGGTGCCAGACGTCGTGGCCAGAACATCGCGCCGACCACCGCCGCCACGGCGATGCCGAGGAAGATCTCCTCAGTCCGCGACTCGGCCACGTCCCACACCGCCAGCGGGTTATCCACCACCGGCAGGGCGATCAGCGGCAAGGTGTAGCCGGCCAGCATCAACGCGTAGTTGTTGGCGGTACGCAGGTGCAGGGACAGGAACAGCAGAATCCCCGTCCACAGGGCGATGACCACCACCAGCACGTACGGGCTCTGGACGAACATCGGCACGAACAGCACTGCTGCCGCCGCACCGAGAAACGTGCCGATCGCGCGGTACAGCGCCTTGGAGCTGGTCGGGCCGAGGAACGGGCTGGAAACGATGTACACCGTGGCCATCGCCCAATAAGGACGCGGCATTTGCATGAGCAAGGCGATGTACAGCGCGATCATCGAGGCCGCGAACGTGCGGATCCCGTAGAACCAGTCCCGCGCGGGTGGCATGCCGGAAAAGAACCCGTTCACGGATTGATCACCGTTGGCGGAGTGGCCGCCTCAAAAGCTCTCAGTACCCGAAGCGTAGCCTCCAGATCGCGCTGGTCGATGCCTTCGAGCACTTCATGACGCAGACGCACCAGTTGCGCTTCGACCGCTTGCACCAGCTCACGGCCGGTGTCGGTCAGGCTCAGGCATTTGGCGCGACGGTCCTGGGCATCTTCGGTGCGGCAGACAAAACCGGCGTGACACAACTGATCGAGCAGACGCACCAGCGACGGCGACTCCATCCCCGCCGCCTGCGCCACCTGCACCTGGCGCACACCCTCGCCCAAACGCCCGATCATCAACAACGGGACGGCGCAGGCTTCGGAAATTCCATAGTTGACCAGCGTGGTCTGGCAGATCTTCCGCCAATGCCTGGCGGCCACCACCATGGCACTGCTGATATTCATCTGGAGAGCGTCGAGGTTATTCGGCACGAGGGAATGCACACACTGTTAGTTTGCTAACTATCAATATCGCATTGGTGGGGAAATTCAGTCAAGTTTTGAAACAAATTGGGTTACGTGCTTCAGCTCAGCGCCTTTTCGCGTTTTCGTAGACGTCGCTCCGCTCGCGCTTACCCACGGCGACTACCGAGACAACCACCCGCTCTTCGATCACTTGGTAAACCAGTCGATAACCGGACGCTTTGAGTTTGATCTTGTAGCAATCAGGCATGCCGTGGAGGGAGTCAGCTGGAATACGGGGACGCTCAAGACGCTCAGCCAGCTTCTTTTTAAATTGATCACGCAGCGTATGACCCAGTTTGTTCCACTCTTTGTGAGCGGAAGGCAGAAATTCGAGCTTATAGGTCATCCAGGCTTACCGGTATGGGAGTCTCGTGCCTGCGAGAACGAACGATTTCTGCCAACTCGAGATCATCGAGCCGCTCCATCATGGCTTCGTAAACGTCAGCCGGCACCATGTAGCCCATGACCCGGTTGTGATTCAGGACAGCAACTGCTCCTCCGTGCGCGCCGTTAAGCACTGCGGAGGGGTTTTTCTTCAATTCAGAAACACTGACAGCCATATCGGCCAGAACACTTTGCATAATAAAAGACCTCAATTGAGGTCGTAATTCTGGTCTAAGGAAGCATTACTGGCAACCGGATGAGTTGATTCAGCTTACGAACGGCAAGCTGATAATTACCCCCGCCCCTTCCTCAACATCACATCCAACTGATCCACCACCTCCGCCCAATCCGCATCATCGAGAATCTCGTCCCGCAGGAAATCCGCCTGGCTCTTGGTCCAGAAGAACGCGTCGCACAGATGCAGTTCGGGTTTGAGCGGGGAATGGGTGGCGATGAACTGGTCGATGCTGACCGGGTCGTTGTCCAGGCCGAGTTGCTTGAACAGGGATGGGAGGCTGTGCGTCGGGTTTTCCATTGTTCTGCTCCTTCTAAGACTCGGTGGATGTAAGAGATTCGCGAGCAGGCTCGCGATTGGCGTCGTCAAAAACGCCACAAATCTACTGACTCAACTCCCGCACCTGCGCATGCGGCACCATTTTCAGGAATTCGGGCATGCTCATGTGCAGCAGGTTGTTGTGGTTGCCGGCTTCCAGGTAGATGTCTTTCTGCCGGGTCAACAGCGGGTCGATGACCATGTCCAGGCCGTAGGAATCGCCCAGCGGCGGTACGGCACCGCGCTCACAGTCGTCGAAGATGTGCGCCAGATTGCTTTCGCGGGTGATTTGCCATTCGCCGCTGCTGCGCACCTTGCTCAAGTCCAGGTGGCGGCTGGCGGGCAGCACCGCCATCAGGTAGTGCCCGTGACGGTCGTCCAGGATCACCGATTTGGCCACCCGTTCTGCGGCAATCCCGGAGACCCGCGCCGTTTCCAGGCTGCTGGACGAGTGCGGGTGGGTGACGATGTCATATTCGCATTGCGCCCGGTTGAGGCTGCTCTGCACTTTCTTGGCCATACGCATGATGCACCTCGGTGCCCGCCGACGCTGCGCGGCGGACGGTAATGAAACGCTGTGGCTGTCCTTGAAAGTCTAGTCCGGCGAGTTGCAAACACCGGGAAATCCGCCCACTGGCGAGACAGGCGAATTGATCAAAAATCATCCAGCCGCAGCCTCAACTAGACTGTAAGAACAAGCCCTGACTCTCGCGGAGGGTCACGTGAACATCCGTTGCTGTGCGCTTGCCCTGTTGCTGCTGAGTGGATCGGTGGTTGCGGCAGACAGTCCGTTTGCCGCCGTCAGCCCGGTCGGCCTGTGGCTGATCACCCTGGGCATCACGTTTCTGATCGCCGAAGCCGCACTGCCCAACTACGGGGTGATCGGCCTCGGCGGTATCGTCATGTTCGTGATCGGCGCGCTGATCCTGAGCAACGCCGAACTGCCGGTGCCGATGATGATCGGCCTCGGGCTGGTCAGCGCCCTGTTGCTGATCGCATTGCTGATCCGTGCCCTGAAAACCCGACCGCGCCAACCGGTCAGCGGCGATGCCGGCCTGCTCGGCAGTGTCACGGCGGTGACGGTGGTGCAACCGGAAGACAGCCGCAACGGCTGGGTGCAATTACAAGGAGAACGCTGGCAGGTGCTGAGCGCCACGCCGCTGCACACCGGGCAACCGGTGCGGGTGGTCGGGCGCAAGGGCCTGTTGCTGCAAGTGTCCGCGACTGACGCGGCACCGCTCGGAGAGTGATCATGGGTCTGCAAATCGGTTTTGTCGCGCTGCTGCTGTTGCTGATCGCCCTGGCCGGCTCGACGTTCCGCATCCTGCGCGAATACGAACGCGGCGTGGTGTTCCAGCTCGGACGCTTCTGGCAGGTCAAGGGGCCGGGGCTGATCCTGCTGATTCCGGTGGTGCAGCAAATGGTCCGGGTCGATCTGCGCACCATCGTCCTCGACGTGCCGCCACAGGACGTGATCACCCGCGACAACGTGTCGGTGAAGGTCAACGCGGTGCTGTATTTCCGCGTGCTCGACCCACAGAAAGCGATCATCCAGGTCGAAGATTTCCTCATGGCCACCAGCCAACTGGCCCAGACCACCCTGCGCGCGGTACTCGGCAAACATGAGCTGGACGAACTGCTGGCCGAGCGCGAACGCCTGAACATCGACATCCAGCAAGTGCTCGACGCCCAGACCGACGCTTGGGGAATCAAGGTCGCCAATGTCGAAATCAAGCACGTCGACCTCAACGAGTCGATGGTGCGCGCCATCGCCAAGCAGGCCGAAGCCGAGCGGGAGCGGCGCGCCAAGGTGATCCACGCCGAAGGCGAATTGCAGGCCTCGGAAAAACTCATGCAGGCCGCCGAAATGCTCGGCCGCCAGCCCGGCGCCATGCAGTTGCGCTACATGCAGACCTTGAGTTCGATTGCCGGCGACAAGAGCTCGACCATCGTCTTTCCATTGCCGATCGAACTGCTCAAGGGGATGGCGGATCTGTCGGCGAAATCGTGAGCGCGCGCAAGCGTTCCAGCGCGGCATAGGGCGCACGAGCGCAATGTTCGACCCGTGCCTGCAACAGCGCCGATGCCTCGCGGCGCTTGTGTTCGCCATCGACGACAAAGGGTTGTGACGGCTGCTTCGCGTGCTGCGCCGTTGCCGTCAGCGCCTGTTCGCACTGCGCCGCACTCAGCTTGAAAAACCGCGCCAGCCGCCCGCTCATCGCGTCGGGCAATTCGCTGTAATTGAGCGCCAGCCCGGCAGAATCACGGCAATGCACCCACCCCGCCTCCAGCAGGCGCCCCAGCCGCCGGGCGATGAAATCCTCGCGGCCCTCGAACGGCAAATCATCGTCCAGCACACAATCGCCGAGCGCATCCGGCACCATGTGCAGGCCAGGGCGACGCAAATGCGAGACGGCGATTTCCAGCGGATCGCGATACACAAACAGCCACGGCGTATCGGGAAAACACTCGTGCAGCAACGGCCATTCGCCGATGTTCCAGGCGTCGAGTTTGATCACCAGTCGCTGCTCCGTACCGCACCGCCGCTGACCGTACGCCGAAAGCAATCCGGCGATGGCCGCGCGGCGTTCTTCGTCCGGCAGATCGCTACGCAGCAAGGCATCAAGGGGCGGCGGCTCCGAGACCACGATGTGATCGTCGAGCCGGGCAAGCATCTGGCTGATCAGCGTCGAACCGCAACGCGAGGCGTGCAGGATGAAGGCGCTCGGCGGCAGCCCCGGACTGAGCGCTTGCCAATCCATGAGCGTCGACAAGGGTGTTTGCCGTCGGAACGCCTGATTGAACGGCAGACGCAACGCGTCTTCGACGGCCTCACGAAAGAACGGCTGATACAGCGGCGTGTCGCCAAACCAGCACCAGTCGACCTGCCATTGCCCGGCAGTTTTCCAGATGCGGATCGGCAACCAGCCGTCGAAATTCACAGACGCCATTGTTCGTTCCATGAGCGACGGCCGTTACGCATCGCCGCCAGCAGTTCTTCACGGGAAAAATGCAGACCGCGCTCAGTGGCCAACGCCAGCGTCTGGTCGATGAAGGTTTCGGGGTCGTGCAATGCCTGCAACGTTGCGGACAGCAACGGATCCGAGACCAGCAACCGTTGAAATCGCTGCAGCGCCGTCTCCGCGCCATCGGGCAGCGGAGTGCTCGGCAAACCGTCAACAATCATCTGCTCCAGCCAGGACGCGGGGCGGCAATCGAGCACCAGATGAACCCGAGCCGTGCTGTCGCGATTGTCGACCCGATGCGGCCGGGCGAGATCGAGAAACCAGCATTCTCCCGCCGTCATCGGCATCCGCTGGCCGTCGAGCCAGAAGTCCACGGCGGGCGGACTGAGCAGTGGAATATGCAGGCGCAAATCGGCGTCCGCACCCTCAAGATCGTAGTCGCGATGCTCATGAATCTGCCCGCCCGGCCCTAGTCGCAGCAGCCGCGCACTGACGATTTCCAGCGGCAGATCCCGCAGCGCCTGCTGCCAGCGACGATCATTCAGCCAAGGGGTGCGTTGCACGGGTTCGGCACTGCCGGGGGACAGTTCGGTCAGCGCGTCGGCGGCGGAGATCAGCGCCACGCCGCTCCAGTCGCCGGCGAAATAAGCGGTGTTGAAATGACCGCGCCAGGCAGCGTCGTCAATCGCCGCCAGCGCCTGCAACAGCAACGGCAGGTCCACCGTCACCGGCAACCGTGAGAACGCCAGCCGGCTCATGCCTTGGGCAACACCGCAGTTTCGCCGAGCCAGGTCAGCAAGCGGTCCAGACAGGCTTCGACCGTCAGCGTGCCGGTGTCGAGCACCAGCGAAGCCTGGGCCGGCGCCTCGTAAGGTGCCGATACGCCGGTGAACCCGGCCAACTCGCCGCGTCGGGCCCGGGCGTAATGCCCTTTCGGATCGCGCTGCTCGCACACCGCCAGCGCGGCGCTGCACCAGACCTCGCGATAGTCCTCGCCCAACCGGCGGGCAAACACCTCACGCAGTTCCGCCAGCGGCGCGATCATCGCCAGAATCACGATCTGCCCGTTCTCCACCAGCAACGCTGCCAGCTCACTGGCGCGGCGGATGTTTTCCAGGCGGTCGGCATCGGTAAAACCCAGGTCGCGGTTGAGCCCGACCCGCAACCCATCGCCATCAAGCACCACGCTTTGCAGACCGCGACTGAACAACTCGGCATGCAACGCCTGGGCAAGGGTCGACTTGCCCGCCGCCGGCAGACCGGTCAGCAGCATCGCCGTGCCGCGATGGCCGTTGCGGGCCTCGCGTTGGGCACGGCTGATACTGGCGGTCGGCGCCAATACGTCACTGCGCGGAGGCATGGGCCACCGGCACCGAAATATTCCCCGAGGCCCACGCCGCTTCGCGGTTGGCCAGGGCGGTGGCAATCGACTGGACTTCGGTCGACTGCACCTGATCCGGCAGCGGGTCGAGACCAGCGCTGGCGAAAATCTGGCCGTAGGCATTGCGCAGATCGGCGTAGGACAGATCGCGCCGCAGATCGGCCTGCAAGGTGTTGAGCTCGCCCTGAATCAGGTCCAGCTCACCAATGCCGTCGGCCTGACGACGGTTACGCAACTGACCGACGATTTGCCCGTCGATGTCCGACAGTTGCTGGTTGGTCTTGAACTGGCGCAGCGCCTCCTGATAGTTGGCGTTCGCCACGTAAAGCTGCGCCAGCACTGCAATCGACATCGCCTGGCGCCGTGCAGCAGCGACTTCTTCACCGGCCTTGGCCACGTCGATGGCCGCCGGGGCAGAGATCACGTTGAACAGGTTCCAGGTGACCTTCACGCCGTAGTCGGCCCAGCCCTGCTCGACCAGAAACGAGTTGCTGTCGTAATGTCCGCCGGCGGAGAACTCCAGGCCCGGCAGCAGACGCAGCATGGCCTTGCGGGTTTCGGCGGCGCTGATCCGGGTCTGGTAATCCTGCTCGCGCAGTTCCGGACGGCTGGTCAGGGCTTCCTGTTCGAGTTTGCTCAGATCGACCTTGAGTTCCGGGATCTGATAACCGTCATCGGTGGCCAACGTCAGGTTGGTGCCCAGCGGCAGGTTGATCAGGGTCGCCAGTTCGGTTTTCGCCAGCGACAGCGCGCGGCGTTGTTCTTCCAGTTGCCGGGTCGCTTCGATCAGCGAACGCTGGTAGCCGAGGGACTGCACCGGATCGCCGATGCGCTGTTCGCTCATGCTTTCGCTATTGCGCCGGGCGGTGTCGACCCGCGCCATCAGGCTGTCGATCTGCTTGAGCAGGCGTTCGGCGGCCATCGCCCGCCAATAGGCCGAGCGCACGTCCTGAACGATGGTGTTGATCACCTTGCGCCGGCGTTCCTGAACGATCAGGCGCTGGTCGCCCTGCTGCTTGGCGCTGATGTAGCTGACGCCGAAATCGAGGACGTTCCAGACCATGGTCAGGTCGGCGACGTCGCGGTCGCGGTCCTGAGAGGTCGACGGTTCCAGGGACTGGGTGCCGGTGCGCACACTCTGGCTGCTGGAGGCGCTGACGTTGTTACGCCCGACGTAGCCGGCGTCCAGCGCCATGCGCGGCAGCATGTCGAAACTGGCGAGGTCGAGCTGCCGCTTGGCCAGCGCTTCCTCCATGATTTTCAAGCGGCCTTCGAGGTTGTATTTCACCGCGCGGGCCATGGCCTGGTGCAGGGTCAGCGGACCGCTCAGCGGTTCCTGGCCCTTGTACATGCTTTGCAGGTCGGCCCGGGCCCTTTGTTCACTGACACTGCGTTCGATCGGTTCACTGGTCACTGCACATCCGCTGATCGCCAGCGCCAGCAGGCTGGCGCCGAACAACTTCTGACTTTTCTTCATCCCTGGATCGCCCCTAGGTCCCGCACATATTGAGTTGTTGTGTGTTGTCAGGCCGGCATTTCGCTGATGCCGACCTGTTGCAGTGCTGCCGCCAGGTTGTCGACCCGGTGTTGCTCGCTGTCCTTGATCTGTTGCAGTTGCTGGCCCAGGGTCGGCGCGCCGAACACACCGCGCAGGCCTTGGGAAATATCGCCGCCCTTGATCGACTGGCTGCCGAAGGCATTCAGCGAATCGCGCTCGGTGCTGCTGTCCTGATTGAACAGGCTCGACAGCGTGCTGCTGCCGAACACCCCGCCATCGCCGCCGCCGAATCCGAGGAAGCCATGACCGGAACCGTCACCCAGGTTGTCGCTGCTGCTGAAGACCTGGGCAATGAAGCTCGGGCTCAGCGCACCGCGATTGATGAAAATATCCCCCAGCGGACGGATGCCGTTGCCGATCACCCGCTGCTCGAACAACGGCGCGAAAGTCAGCGGCGAACCGAGGTCGCCGGTGGGCGGCGTGAAGACGATCGGTTGCAGCGGAACGTTCGGCGGTGGTGGCGGCGCGACCGGATCGCTGCTGCGGAATTCCGGATCCGGCGTCACGACGATCAGCGGAGAAGTCGGTATCACAGGAGGCACAGGCACCACCGGCACCGTGTTGATCACGTAATTGCCGGAGCTGCTGACGCCGCTGCCGCTGTTGCCCGACAGGTCGCTGACCCCGGCGGTGTTGATGCTGATCGCATTGCTGGCGCTGTTGACGTTGGCATTCGGCGTCAGGGTCGCCGTCCAGGTCTTGCCACCGTCGCTGCTGCTCAGGTTGGACAAGGTGCCGTTGGCTACGCTGAGGTCCGACAGGTCGAAACCGCTCACCGCTTCATTGAAGGTGATGGTCACCTGCGAAGTCTGGCCGACGCCCAGGTTCGGATTGGCGATCACCACCGTGGCGGTCGGCCGTTCGCTGTCGAGGGCGTAGTTGTTCGACACCGCCACCGTGCTGCCGGCGTTGCCTGCAAGGTCGGTGACGTTGCTGGTGTCCAGCGCAATGAAGTTGCTCGGGTCGGTGACATTCGCGGTCGGCGTGAAGGTCGCGGTCCAGGTCTTTCCGCCATCGCTGCTGGTCAGGTTGCTCAGGTCGCCGTTGGTCACGCTCAGGTCGGACAGGTCGAAATTGCTCACCGCCTCGCTGAACGTGAAGGTCACCGTGGTGCTCTGGCCGATGCCCAGATTCGGATTGGCGACGACGATGTTTACCGTCGGCCGGGTCGCATCGAGGATGTAGTTGTTGGAGATGGCGATGCTCGCCCCGAGGTTGCCGGCCAGATCCTGGACACCGGCGGTGTCGATCAGGATCAGGTTGGTCGGATCGTTGACGTTGGCCGTCGGGGTGAAGGTCGCGGTCCAGGTCACGCCGCCGTCGCTGCTGGTCAGGTTCGACAGCGAACCGTTAGCGACGCTGATGTCCGACAGATCGAACCCGCTCACTGCTTCGCTGAAGGTGATGGTTACGGTGGTAGTTTCACCGATGCCCAGCCGATTGTCGGCGACCACGATGGTGGCGGTCGGCAGCGCGGTGTCGATCGCGAAGTTGTTGGAATCGGTGGTGCCGACGCCACTGTTGCCCGACAGGTTGGCCACCCCGGCGTTGTTCAGGGTGATCAGGTTAGTGGCATCGGTGATGTTGCTGGTCGGCGTGAAAGTCGCGGTCCAGGTGATGCCGCCGTCGCTGCTGCTGACGTTGCTCAACGTGCCGTTGGCGATGGTCAGGTCGCTGTTGTCAAAACCGCTGACCGCTTCGTTGAAGGTGATGGTCACCAGCGAGGTTTCCCCGGCCTTCAGCGAAGTGTCGGCAACCACGATGGTGGCAGTCGGCACCTGGGTCTGCACTTGGTAATTGGCCGAGTTGGTGGTGCCAGTGCCGGTGTTACCGGCCAAGTCGGTGATGCCGGTGTTGTTCAGGACGATCAGGTTGGTCAGATCGGTAACGCCGATGTTCGGCGTGAAGGTAGCCGTCCAGGTGATGCCGCCGTCGCTCGACGAAACGTTGCTCAGGGTGCCGTTGGCGACGCTCAGGTCGGAATTATCGAAACCGGTGACCGCCTCGCTGAAGGTGATGGTCACCAGCGCGGTTTCGCCGGGCCGCAGGTCGCTGTCGGTCATGACGATGGTCGCCGTCGGACGCTGACTGTCGACCGCGTAGTTGTTGGAATCGGTGGTGCCGCTGCCGGCGTTGCCCGCCAGATCGGAGATGCCGGTGTTGTCCAGCGTAATCAGGTTGGTGGTATCGGTGATGCCCGCTGCCGGCGTGAACGTCGCGGTCCAGGTGATGCCGCCGTCGCTGCTGCTCACCGCGCTCAGCGTACCGTTGGCGATGATCAGGTCGGCATTGGTGAAACCGGTCACCGCTTCGCTGAAGGTAATGGTCACCAGGCTGGTCTGGCCGACGCCGAGCGCCGTGTCGGCGACCACGATGGTGGCGGTCGGACGCACCGTATCGATGGCGTAATTGTTCGAATCGGTGGTGCCGCTGCCGGCATTACCTGACAGGTTCTGTACGCCGGTATTGTCCAGCGTGATCAGGTTGGTGGCGTCGGTGATGTTGGTGGTCGGCGTGAACGTGGCCGTCCAGGTAATGCCGCCATCACTGCTGCTCACCGCGCTGAGCGTGCCGTTGGCAATCGTCAGGTCGGCGTTGGTGAAACCGGTCACCGCCTCGCTGAAGGTGATGGTCACCAGCGAGGTTTCGCCGATTTTCAGCGCGTTGTCGGCAATGATGATGGTCGCGGTCGGCACCACGGTGTCGATGGTGTAGTTGTTGGAGTTGGTCGTGCCGCTGCCGGCGTTGCCCGAAAGGTCGGCGATGCCGGTATTGGCCAGCACGATCAGGTTGGTCGCGTCGTTGACGCCCAGGTTCGGCGTGAACGTTGCCGTCCAGGTTATGCCGCCGTCACTGCTGCTCACGGCGGTCAGCGTACCGTTGGCAATGATCAGGTCGGCGTTGGTGAAGCCGCTGACCGCTTCGCTGAAGGTAATAGTCACCAGCGAGGTTTCGCCGGCAGTGAGGTTGCTGTCGGCGACCACGATGGTCGCGGTTGGCCGCACCGTATCGATCGCATAATTGTTGGAATCGGTAGTACCGCTTCCGGCGTTGCCCGACAGGTCGACGATGCCGGTGTTGTCCAGGGTGATCAGGTTGGTGGTGTCAGTGATGCTGGCGCTCGGGGTGAACGTCGCGGTCCAGGTGATGCCGCCGTCGCTGCTGCTGACCGCGCTCAACGTGCCGTTGGCGACCGTCAGGTCGGCGTTGGTGAAACCGCTGATCGCCTCACTGAAGGTGATAGTCACCAGCGAGGTTTCACCGATCCGCAGGTTGTTGTCGGCCACCACGATGGTCGCGGTCGGGCGCACGGTATCGATGGCGTAATTGTTGGAGTCGGTTGTGCCGCTGCCGGCGTTGCCGGTCAGATCCGCGATGCCGGTGTTGTTCAGCGTGATCAGGTTGGTCGCGTCGGTGATGCTGGCGGTCGGCGTGAACGTCGCCGTCCAGGTGATACCGCCGTCGCTGCTGCTGACCGCCGTCAACGTGCCGTTGGCAATGGTCAGGTCGGCGTTGGTGAAACCGGTGATCGCTTCGCTGAAGGTGATGGTCACCAGTGAGGTTTCGCCAATTTTCAGGGCGTTGTCGGCCACCACGATGGTCGCGGTCGGACGCGCGGTGTCGATCGCGTAATTGTTGGAATTGGTGGTGCCACTGCCGGCGTTGCCGGCCAGATCGACGACCCCGGTGTTATCCAGGGTGACCAGGTTGGTGGTGTCAGTAATGTTGGTGGTCGGCGTCAGCGTGGCGGTCCAGGTGATGCCGCCGTCACTGCTGCTCAGGCCGGTCAGGGTGCCGTTGGCCACTGTCATGTCGGCGGTGGTGAAGCCGCTGACCGCTTCGCTGAAGGTGATGGTCACCAGCGAGGTTTCACCGGCCGCCAGATTGGTGTCGGCCACCACAATGGTTGCCGTCGGCCGCACGGTATCGATCACGTAATTGGCCGAATCAGTCGTGCCGCTGCCGGCGTTGCCCGCCAGGTCAGCGATACCGGACTTGTCCAGAGAGATCAGGTTAGTGGTGTCAGTGATGCTGGCTGTCGGGGTGAACGTTCCGGTCCAGGTGATGCCGCCGTCGCTGCTGCTCACTGCGCTCAACGTGCCGTTGGCGATAGACAGATCGGCGTTGGTGAAACCGGTCACCGCTTCACTGAAGGTGAAAGTCACCAGCGACGTATCGCCGATCTTCAACGCCGTATCGGACATCACGATGGTCACGGTCGGCCGCGCGGTATCGATCGCGTAATTGACCGAGCTGGTCGTGCCGACGCCCGCCACGCCGTCGCTGATGGCGGTCACTCCGGTGTTGTCGAGGGTGATCAGGTTGGTGCTGTCGGTAATGTTGTTGGTCGGCGTGAAAGTCGCGGTCCAGGTCAGGCCGCCGTCGCTGCTGCTGACCGATGTCAGCGTGCCGTTGGCGATGGTCAGGTCGGCGTTGGTGAAGCCGGTGACTGCCCGGCTGAAGGTGATGGTCACCAGCGAGGTTTCGCCGATTTTCAGAGCCGTGTCGGCCATCACGATGGTCGCGGTCGGTGGCTCAACATAAGCAGTGTTGAGCGTACCGCCGTTGTTATAGATTGCCGCGAAGGCCAACGGTACAGAGCCCGTCACGCCACCACCCAGTTCTGCGCCGCCAGACCCGCTGCCGGCCGCGTTGCCGCTGATGGCGCTGAAGTTGGCAGCGGTGATCAGTACCGTGCCGCCCTGGTTCCAGATCGCGCCGACACCCCGTCCACCGTCGCCGCCGTTCAGGTTGTTGCTGCCCTGGCCGCTGCCGCCACCACCACCGCCGCCCGCGCCGATGTTGTTGCTGATGACCGAGGTGCCGACGATTTTCAGCGTGCCGGTGGAAGCGTTGTAAATGCCGCCGGCCGCATTGCCGCCGACACCGCCAACCTTGTCCCAGCCAGCGCCGCCACCGCCGCCACCGATGGAAATCGTGCCGTTGCTGGCCGTGCCGCCATTGCCGCCATTGCTGTAATAGGACACGCCCACACCGCCCGCGCCGCCCGTGGTCGAGCCGCCGCGCCCGCCCATGTGCGTCGCGTCGTAGCCACCGCCGTAACCGCCGACACCGCCGCTGCCGGCCTGGCCGCCCAGCGTACCGGTGCCCGGCCCGGCTGTGCCGCCATGACCGCCGCTCTGACCGCCAAGACCACCGCCACCGCCGCCGCCACCGCCGTAAAACGCACCGGTGACACCACCGCCACCACCACCGCCGGCCGCCGCGTTGCCGGTGACCGAAACGTTGTTCAGGGTCAGGATGCCGGCGTTGAAAATCCCGCCGCCCATGGCGCCGGTTGCGCCGTAACCGCCATTGCCACCGTTGCCCGAGACCAGGCCCCGGGTGATGACCAGACCATCCAGGGTCACCGTGCTGCCGGAGGTGATTTCCACCACTCGGGTCCGGTATTGGCCATCGAGCGTAACGTCGGCGACACCGTCGTTGTTCAGGTCACCATCGACCGTGATGTTCTTGTTGATCAGCAATTCCGAGGTGAGCTGCACCGTCATGCCGCTGCTGAAGGTCACGATGTCGCCGTTCTGCGCCGACGCCAGCGCTGCGCGCAGCGAGCCGACCCCGGTGTTGGCATTGTTAGTGGCGGTCCAGGTGGCCAGGCCCCACTGGTATTCGCTCATCGCCTGGGCCGACAGCACGTTGGCGCTTTCGATGTTGCCGGTGGCGATCTCCAGAGCCCAGTCGCCGCCCACGCCGGTGCGGTTGTTCGAGGCGGCCACATCGCGGCCGGTCAATTGCGCCAACGAGTCGACGAAGCTCAGGCCACGATCGCCTTCGGCGGTGTAGCAGCCGTAGATCAGGATGTCGCCGCCGACGTTCATGTCCTTGCCGATTTCCGCCAGGATCGCGCTGCGCTGGGCGACGTTGTCGGCCGACAGGTAACTGTTGCCGAGCCACAGGTCACCGGCGTTGCCGTGAGCGATGATCTGCACCGAGCTCACGCCCTGATGCTGGTCGAGGTAATCGGCGATCTGCTGCAAACCGTCCTTGCCGGCATCGAGCTTGACCACTTGCGTGCCGGGGGCCACGCCCTTGAGCAGGCTGTCGGCATCCTTGACCCGGGAATCGACGAACACCACGCTCTGCCCCGGCACCGCGACCGGGCTGGCGGCGGGCGTGGCGTCGGCCTGGCCGTGGGTGTCCTTGCTGGCGCTCGGGTGGTCGGCAGCCGGCGCTTTCGCGGCATCGGCGGTGGCATGGCTGTCAGCCTGGGCGGCGGTGTCGGCCACGGTGGCCGCGACGGCGCCGTCGAACAGCATGCGCGGTTCCAGCGACATGATCATGGGCGCCGCCAGCGTCCGTTGGCCTTCGGTAACCCGCGACTTCTGCTTGCTCCACCACATGTTGCTCACCCGGACTCGAACACAGTTGTTGACGCATCAATGAAAAACGCCGCGATCAGCTGATCGCGGCGTCGGACTTCATACGAATGACATTGGCAGCGCTGGCTGAGCCATCGAGCCAGAAGGACAGATCGGCGTATTGCTTGAACAGGTCCGGCGGCAGGATCGTGCGCCGCGACTCAAGGGCGACCTTGGGCTTGACCTTGTGCAGGCCGGCCACGCCCAGGGCCTGGTCGAACTCCGGCGCGTCATAGGCCAGGTGCTCGAAATCGTGCTCGAACCAGGGTTCGCCGATGAAGTCGTAGACCAGCCGCAGCACCCGCTCGGGGGCCTGGGTCAGCAGGTCGTAATCGACGATCAGCAGCGAATCGGCGTGCTCGCCGTAATAGGCTTCCTTGAGCGCCGCCCAGGCGAAACCCACCAGACGATTGCGCTGGGCCAAAGTCTCGCAGCGGCTGTAGACAGTGTTGCGCTCGACCGCATCGCCGAACAGTTTGGTGTTTTCAAAAGGATTGGCGCGGTACAGCCGCTCAAGGCTGTCCATCACCCAGGCGACATTGCGCACACAGGCGATGACCTTGGCTTGAGGGAACAGGTCGTTGATGGCCGGCAGTCGCGCAGACCACTGGCGGTTGGTGTCGAACACCACCGGTTTGTCGGCCTTGTCGGCGTAGTAGGAATCGAACAGGCCGCGCAACAGGCGGCGGCGCATGTCGGTGTCGATCACCGCGCCGAATTCGCTGCCGGCGCTGCACTGTTCAAGGACCCCGGAGAACAGCGCGCCGACCGGACTGGTCATGCCGGCATGAAAACGCGGGTTCTGCAGGAGGATTGCAGAAAGGAGGGTAGAACCTGAGCGCGGCAAGCCGGAGATAAAGTGGAACTGCTGCAATCCCTTCACCGTATTTGTAAGTCCTTTTGTCCCACGAGCGTAGTCCAACAATACCCTTTCGACTAGTAGTGTTTTGATATCAAAACAGAGCAAAACGGACTTAAAAATATCGGCTTTATCGCGAATAAAATGGTGAAGCGTTTAAGTCAGTTTTCTCCCGATCCATTGGGCGCCTGCAACGAAAAAAGTCGCGCTTTCGCCCCGCCCGCCTGCACCTGGTCCCGCAGCTGCCAGGTCGCAGGCAGGGGCAGAAATGGATCGGGTACTTCCACGTCCAGATCACCGATCAACCAGACCCGGGCACTGTCCTTCGGCAGGTCTCCCAACCGATCGAGGTAAACCTCATCGGACACCAGCGTGCCGAAGCCGTAGTGGTTCGGGCGGGTCGAGCGCCCCTCGACGGTGGGCGGCGTAAACAGCCGGACTTGAGCGTCTGTACGGTTGTAATAGACGTAACTGAGGTACCAGAGCATGTCGCTGGTAACGATCCGGTCGCCGCTCGTGAAGTGGCGGTTGACGTAATCGACCATGACGTTGAACTGGTCGTTGCGGTCGACCATGGCGTTGTTGTTCAACCCGATCATCTCGACCCCGACCAGCGACAGCAGCACCGCCATCGCCAGCACGCGGACGCTGCTGTAGAGCCGGTCGATGGCCAGCGCCGCCAGCATCGGCAGCCCCAGCGCGTAGGCAGTCAGGTAACGCTCGATGAACACCGGCGTGACGAAGGACACGGCGAACACCAGCAACAACGGCACGCCGGTGTAGAGCGCCAGCAGGACGCTGCCATGGTTCACGCTGCGATCCCGGGCGACGGCGACAGCCGCCAGTACCAGCAAGGCCAGCGGCACACCGCCGAACAGCAGCAACGGCAACTGCTCGCCCTCATCCTGGATCAGCCAGAGCCAGATCATCGACGGCAGCGAAGACAGGGTTACCGGATCTTCCCAGCCCACATCGCCGCCGGCCTTGAGCGCGTCCATGTGTTGCAACAGGTCAATCAGGTTCGGCAACCACGGAAGGTAGAGCAAGACGATGGCCAGATTGGCCAGCCACCAGTCCTTGCGCTGAAGATGCTTCAGGCGATAACCCGGCAACAGGCGGATCAGCCCCAGATACAGCCAATGGCTCAGCGCCGCCAGCACGGCGAAATAGTGGGTGTACAACGCCGCCGTCATCAGCAGCGCGTAGATCAGCAGATAACGGTGACGCTGCGGGCGCCGGATCCACTTGACCAGTACCAGCGTTGCGCCAATCAGCAACAAGCCAAGCAAGGCGTACATGCGCACTTCCTGGCTATAGCGCACCGCCGTCGGCAGTAGCGCCAGCAACACCCCGGCGATGATTGCGGCGCGGCGGGTGGCCAGCCGGTCGACCAGGCTCACGCCGAGCCCGACCGTGGCGATACCGGCCAGCGCACTGAAACTGCGAATGGCCAGAAGGCCGTCACCGAACACGCCGATCCAGCCGTGCAGCAGCATGAAGTACAGCGGCGGGTGCACGTCGAACGCGGCGTGTGTCCAGATCCCGCCCAGCGAATAGCGCGCCAGCAGCAGGCTCGAACCTTCATCGCCCCAGATCGCGGCAGCGGTCAGGTCATAAAAACGCACCACGGTGGCCAGCAACAGGATCGGTATCAGCCAATGCTCGCGCGCCCAGCGCAACAGGCGCCGGACACCGGCATTCGGTGCGGCGAACGGATCCTGGGTATCCCCCAGCGGCGTCTCGCGAAGGACCTCCATCAACCTCCCCTCAGCGTTTTTTGCGAACTCGATTTGCGTCATTGATTGCGAACACTGTAGGCCAGCGCCGAAGTCGACGCGCGGCCGTGACGACGTCCGGCAAGTCCGTCGATCCGGGTCTACGCTACGGCTTGGCGTGACCTGCCCGCGCAAAAGGAAGGAGTCAGCAAAACGTTTCGACCGGCCCGACAATAAGGGCGACCGCGCGGCGCGCCGACCACACAACAGAAGGATGAGGAACCATGGAAGTCTTTATGGGTACGATTCAACCGTTCGCCTTCAACTTCGCCCCGAGTGGCTGGGCCTTGTGCAACGGGCAAATCCTGGGCATCTCGCAATACCAGGCGCTGTTCGCCTTGCTCGGCACTTACTACGGCGGCAATGGCACGACCAACTTTCAACTGCCCAACCTGCAAGGTCGCGTGCCCGTCGCACAAGGCACCGGACTGGGCCTGACGCCGCGCGTCATCGGTCAGGTGTACGGCACCGAAAGCGTCACCGCCACCATCGCCAACATGCCCAACCACACTCACGCGATGACCGGCCTCACCGCCAACACGGCCTTGTCCCTGGCAGTACCCGCCAGCAATCCGGCGACCGTGCCGACCGCCACCAACTCGTACCTCGGCGCGTCCGGCGGCGGCCCGGGTTCGGCGAACATTTACTCCGACGCCCAAGGCGCCACACCGGTGCCACTCAAGGGTGTGACCACCACCGTCACCGGGGACATTTCCTCCACCGGCGGCAGTCAGCCACTGCAAGTCTTGAACCCGGCCCTGGTCCTCAACTTCAGCGTTGCCCTGAACGGCCTGTTCCCGTCGCGCAACTGAGCAAACGCCGGGGGCTTCACGGCCCCCGGCCGTTCTTTTTTCACTGGAGTCAGACCATGCTGCAAGCGGTTCAGATTCAACACGTCCAGCCGTTGCTCGGACAGCAACGCACGCTGCACCTGCCCGATGGCACGGCATTGCCGATCCGGATCGAGCACCTGGATGAGGTCCCCGCGGCGAAAACCCGCTACAGCGAACGCATGCCCTTCTGCCTCGAATTCAACAGCCTGGTGCCGACCGAGTTCGTCGACGGTTTATGCGCGCTGGAGCTGCCGGAACTCGGCCGGGTGGAGGACATTTTCGTGTCGCGGGTGCCGGCGATGGGGCGGGATCCGCAACTGGGTTATTTCTGCATTTCCTTCAACTGAGACCCCGCCTCACTGCGGGTACCACACCAACCGCTCCGCCGCCGGATTGCGCTCCTCCACGGCAAACCCCAGCGCCAGGTAATGCTGGCGCGCATGGGGGTTGTTGGCCCAGACCACCGTCGCCACCGGGCAGCGCACTTGCTGCGCGGCTTTTTGCACGCCTTGCAGCACGGTTCGTCCGTAACCTTTGCCCCGCGCCTGTGGAATGAACGCGAGGTACAACACGCGGATTTCATTGACGCCGAAATCGGTGCTGAGTGCGCCGATGGCCGTGCCGAGTTTTTCCACGATGTAGTGCATGGCATTCGGATGGTTTTCACCCATGCCCTGCTCCTGCACCTGAAACTGCTGGGCAACGATTTGCTGCACCTGTTCCTGCTCGCCGTCGATCCATTGCAGATCCGGCCGCGCCGATTGATACAGGCTCTGCAGAAAGGGTCCGTCAGTCGCCCGCGAAGGCCGCACCACCAATCCGTCCGCCGCCAGGTTGTCCGTCACCTTCATGCTCCCTAGAAACCGCTTTCCCTGACCCCCAGCGCCGCCATCCGGCGCCAGGCCACGCCGAGCACCGATTCGCCGCTGCCCTGCAACACCACCACGCCACGCAGCGGCTGCACCGGGGTCGGTGCCTTATCCAGCGTAGCCAAACGCACGCCGTATTGCGCCTGCACCGGTTCCGCCCGTTGCTGCTGATCGCGGCGCACGGCAATCGGCCCGTGGTGATCGGAAGTCAGCGCCTCCTGATCGACATAGGCCACACCGTTGGTGTCGATTTCATTGAGTTGTACCGCGATGGCGGCATGCATCGGGTCGTCGGCGATAAACCGCCCAGTGGCACCGGGCTTGACCCGCCACAGTTCGGCTTCGGCCAGATAACCGCGCAGTCGCGTGCCGTCCTCGACCACCCGCGCCAGCGCATCCTTGCTCGACAGCCAGCGGCCCGGCGTCAGGTTCGGCAGCAGATCTCGTACGGTGCCCGCATGAGGTGCGCGCAACAGAAGGCGTTCACGTTGAGCAGTCAGGCCACGGTATTCCGCCACCGCTTCGGCAAGGCGTTGCTCGACGATGCCGGCGTCGGCAGCGGTTTCACTACGGCCAGCCTGGCGGCGCATCAGCAATTGCTGGATGCGGATTTCCCGGCGGACGATGGCCTGCCGCGAATCGAGATCAGGCGATTCCAGTTCGATCAGCACGTCGCCCTGAGCAACGGTCTGGCCATCCTCGACCTTCACGGCTTTGACCCGCGCCGCCGTCGGCGCGTGCAAGGCACTGGCGCGACCACCCTCAAGCATCGTCGGCAACTCGACCGAGCTGCGCCACGGCACGATCAGCACCAGCAACAGGCCGAGTACCGCCAGGCTGCTGAGCAACACCCGGGGACCGTGAGCCTGTTCGCGGCGGCTCCACCACTGGCGCCACTCACTCATGATCGGCAGGAAAATGAACCACACCAGTTCCACCAGCATCAGGAAGATCCCCAACACCTTGAAGAACAAGTGATAGACCGCCAGCGCGATCCCGAAAAACAACGCCGCACGCCATAACCACGAGCCATACCCCCAGATCAGCAAACGCCGCTGCATCGTCGGCGACCAAGGCTCCGGCGCGGGCGCGCCATAGCCGAACAGAAATTCCCTCAGCCGCCATCGACACAGGGCAAAGGCCCGCCCCTGCAAATTGTCGACTTCCCATAAGTCGCTGAGCAGAAAGTAGCCATCAAAACGCATGAACGGGTTGAGATTGACCACCAGTGTGGTGATCCACGTCGCGCTGGCGAGCATGAACGCCGCCGTGCGACCGGGCCCGTCCGGCAGGAACGACCAGACCAGCAACGCAATGCTCGCCAGCAGCAATTCCGCCAGTACTCCACCGGCACCGATCAGCAGTCGCGCGCGTCGATCATTGACCCGCCAGGCATCGCTGACATCGGTGTAGAACATCGGCAGCAAGACCATGAACGCCACGCCCATGCTTTGCACTCGACACCCGGCGCGCTTGGCCATGAACGCATGACCGAACTCATGACAGAGCTTGGCGAAGAACAACGCGATGCCGAACGCGATCGCGCCGCCGAGGCTGAACAGGTGCGGAAAAGTGCCGACGAACCGCTGCCAGTCCCGCGACACCAGAAACACTCCGAGCGCCAGCGTCGCCGGCAGACCGTAGCGCAAAACCCTCGGACCGAAACGCTCCAGCCACGGCCAGGCACGGTTGAGAAAAGCGTCCGGCCGCCACAGTGGAATGCGAAAAAACAGGTATTGATGCAGCAGGATTTTCCACAGGCTCTGGCGTTGTACGAGGGCCTTGAGCCGATAGCTGGCGCGCTGTTGCTCGTCGAGGGCGCTGATCAGATCGTGGCCGCGCAGGAACTCCAGCAGTTGCGCCAGCTCGTTGCCGTCCAGAGGCAAACCCGGTTCACGATTGGCGGCGCGCAGCACTTGTTCGGGATCGCCCAGCGACCAGTGGCGCAACAGACGCATGGCTGCCGCACCAAGCTTGAAGTAGCGCCCGCGCACCGGGTCGGCCAACGTCCAGCGCGGCGAACCGTCCAATGCCGGCGCCGCGGGCGACAATTGCAGGTCGGCACGCAGGCTCGGCAGCGTCATTTAAAGGCCTACGCTCTGACGCAGCCCGGCGAGTGGGCGCCGCAGCAGGTACAAGGCCAGCGGCGCGCGGTCGCCGAAAATTTTTGCGGTGCCGCGCAGGCCGATGCGCGGTGGGGCGTCGGCGAAATTGGCGTCCAGCCGATAGGCCAATTGGCCGCCGGCGGTGGGCTGCGCCTCGTAGGCCGAACGTTCGAGGGTGGCGAGATGGCGTTGCAGCGGATCGCTGTCGAGAAACAGCGCGACTTCGGCACCCGGCTCCAGCGAGATCGCGTCGCCCACGGCCAGTTCGATACGCAGTTCGGCCTGGCTCGGGTCGGCGATTTCCATCAGCCGTTCGCCGGTCTGCACCGGTTTGCCGGTCCAGCGCTCGGCATCGGCGAACACCGCAATGCCGTCGCGCTCGGCACGCACTTCGCTGCGGTTGAGCAGTTCGCGAGCGTAGTCGCGTTCGGCGCGTTTCTGTTCGGCGCGGGCGGCCAGCAGATCGACCCGGGAGCTGGATTCGGCGTCAACGAACGAGCGTTGGGAGTTGGCTTTGAGTTCCGCCTCGGCAACTCCGAGTGCACGCTCGGCGACATCGGCCTGAGCCTTCAGCGTCGTGCTTTCAAAGCGCAGCAACAAATCACCGGTTTTCACGCTCTGGTTGGGTTTGACCAGAAACTCTGCGATCACTCCGTCCAGCGGCGCGGCGACAACCCGCCCGCCCTGAGGCACCACTTCGGCAGGCGCCAGCACCGACTGGCGCACCGGGATCAACAGCCCGAGCAACAACACGGCGACCAGCGCCACCTGGCGTTTGCGGGTCCAGCGCAGCCGCCATGGCTTGCGCGGTTGCAGCGCCAGCCAGGCATGACTATAGGTGTCGCCCAGCTGCGACAGCAGCACTTGTTCGGAAGGATTCCACGGCAGATCACGGGCCAGCCACAAACCACCGAACACCTGCCCCTGACGATCAATCAACGGCAACCAGAACACTTGCATGGCCGACAGACTGCGCCAGTCGGCCTGGATCGATTCGCCGACCATTTCCGGCGTGATCACCCGCGCCTGTTTCAGCACATCCTGCTTGAACAACTGCGCCACGGCCTGCTCGACGAACGCCACGAACGGCGCATTCGGCTCCACCGCACTGACCCCGGTCACCGCCTGCACTTTGCCGGCGATCAGCAGCGCCGCATGGCGAAAACCAAACAGTGACTGGCCGTCATTGACCAGGCTGTAGGCCAGTTGCGAAATGTCATGGGCCGCGCGGGTCTGCCGTTCGAGATCGAGAAACCGCGCGAATACTTGCTCGGCGGCGCCGCTCACCGGGGCGTTCACTTAAGCTCCGGAAAGCGCGCGGTGCCGCTCATGCCGGCGAGCAAGCCTTTGGCTTCGGGAAGAGTTGCGACCAGCAACAGGGTCTGGCTGCCTTCATCGATCCGCGCACCGAGGCGTTTGACCGTGGCGTCGATGGCCTGACCGGTTTCATCAGGCACGAAGCTGAATGACTGACCGGGCTTGAGCCTGGCCATCCAGCGCGACGGCACCAGCAGATGAATTTCCAGGGTGCGGTTGTCGACCACATCGAGCAGCGGCGCACCGGCCGGCACGCTTTCATAACGCTGCACCTTGCGCTCGACCACTTGCCCGTCGAACGGCGCGACCACGCTGCAGCGTTTGACCTGGACTTGATAAACCTGAGATTGCGCCTGGGTTTCGCTGACCTTGGCCTCGGCCCGGGCCACTTCGAAACGCCCGACGGAATTGAGCGCCGCCAGTTGCCGGTTGTGCGCCAGCTCTTCACCGGCGCCACGGCTGGCGGCCTGCGCGGCATTCAACTGGGCCTGATAGGCCGAACAGTCGAACCGCGCCAGGGTATCGCCCTTCTTGAACGACTCGCCCTCGCTGAACGGCAACTCGACGATGCGCCCGGACAACTCGCTGGCCAACGTCGCCTGATCCCGCGCCCGCAACACACCGCGCGCTTCACTGCTGGCCGACGCATTCGCCGCCCCGCCGTTATCCAGCAGCGGATCGTCTGGCGCGGGCGTTTGAGCCTGAACTGCACACGTTACAAAGGTCAATCCGACAACCCAACCACGAAAACGCCGCATAACCGTTACTCCCTGACGGATGCTCGGAGTCTACGACAGCGGGGATTAGCGTCAAGCGAAAGGCCATCATTCGTCTTGAGGTGGGCGCTTTCGTCGCTTACAAACTTTAGGGAAGTTTCCTACGCGTCTTTCCAAAAGGCCGTTATTGCCGATTTATCGTTCGTTGCTTACTCTCACCGCACTCAACCCCGTACGTAGCGATTCAGTTCGCTGGCAGTTGGGGTCAAAGAAACCGGCTTCGGCCGGTTTTTTTATTTTTGCGCTTTTGCACTCAACGCTGCGCCATCTCCCCCACCGGATACACCGACTCCCATCCCCCGCCCAACGCCCGGTACAGCCCGACCATCGCCAGTGAAACGCCGGTGGAGCTTTCCACCCATTGTTCCTGGGTGGCGAGCAGTGCGCCTTGCACGGTGAGGACGTTGACGAAGTCGACCACGCCTTCGACATATTGCTGTTGCGCGGTGCGCAGGGCGATCTGGTTCTGGCGCACGGCTTCAGCGAGGCTGTCGCGGCGGCGCTGGCTGGCGTTGTAGGCGGTCAACTGGTCGTCGATTTCGTGCCAGGCGCGCAGGACGGTCTGTTGATAACCGATGGCCGCTTCCTGCTGCTGGGCTTCGCGCAGTTGAAGCACGCCGCGCAGGCGGCCGCCGTCGAACAGCGGCAGGCTGAATTGCGGGCCGATGCCGAAGGCGCGAGAGCCCCAGGAGCCGAAATCACTGAGCTGCATGGCTTGCGAGCCGAGATTGCCGGACAGGGTGATGCGCGGATAGAAATCGCCCTTCGCCACGCCAATGTTGGCGGTGGCGGCATGCAATCGGGCTTCGGCCTGGCGGATATCCGGCCGGCGCTCGGCCAGTTGCGACGGCAGGCCGATGGCGACGGTCAGCGGCGACTGTGGCACCGGCGCATCTGTGGATAACTCTTTCGCCAGCGCCTGCGGCGGTTCGCCCATCAACAGGCTGATGGCATTGATCAGTTGCGCCTGACGCTGCTCCAGTGCCGGCAGCCGCGATTCGATGGCCGCCACTTGCGCGGCCGCTTCGGCGACGTCGAGATCGGTGGCTACGCCATCGTTGAGGCGCAGTTGCGAAAGCTTCAGGCTGTGCCGCGCCACATCGAGGTTCTGCTCGGTGACCGCGCGGGTGTTTTGCACGCCGCGCAGTTGGATGTAGTTCTGCGCGGTGTCCGCGAGTACCGCCAGCAGCACGCCGCGACGGTCGTTTTCCGCGACTTCGAGGTTGGCGTCGGCGGCTTCGGTTTCCCGGCGCACGCGACCCCAGAAGTCCAGCTCCCAGGAGGCCGAGAAACCGGCATCCCACAGGTTGAACGCGGAATCGCCGTTGTGCCCGGACGGGTCGTTCAGGCCTTCGCCGCTGTTGCGTTTGCGGGCGTAGCTACCGGTGGCGGCGGTCGTTGGATAACGGTCGGCGGTGATCACCTGACGGGCGGCGCGGCTTTGTTGCAGGCGGCTGCTGGCCAGTTGCAGGTCAAGGTTGCTGCGCAAGGCGCGCTGGGTCAGGGCCGAGAGTTGCTTGTCGTTAAAGACCTCCCACCAGCGCTCGTTCAAGGATTCGCTGACGGCTTGGCTGGGGGCGCTTTTTGACGGTTTAGCCCACTCGGCAATCTGCGTGGCTTCGGGTTTCTGGAAATCCGGGCCGACGGTGCAGGCCGCCAACGCCGACAGACTCAGGACAACCGTCATGGACTGAAAGCGCTTCATCGCTGCGTCACCTCACGCACCGACGTCATCGAGCTTTCGGTGTCGATGCTCGCCTCCACCGACATCCCCACCCGCAAGCGTTCGGCCAATGGCTGGCCCGGATCCAGCAAAACCTTCACCGGAATCCGCTGCACAACCTTGGTGAAGTTGCCGGTGGCGTTGTCCGGTTTGACCGCCACGAAGGTCACGCCGGTAGCCGGGGCGATGCTCTCGACGCGGCCGGTGAGCGCTTCGCCGCCGAGGCTGTCGACCCGCACGACAACATCCTGCCCCGGCTGCACGTCGGTGAGCTGGGTTTCCTGGAAGTTGGCGACCACATACGCCTGCTTCAACGGCACCACCGCCAGCAGTTTGCTGCCCGGCGTCACGTACGCACCGACCCGCACGGCGCGCTCGCCGATCATGCCGTCCTGGGGCGCGGTGATGCGCGTGTAGGACAGCTCGAAACTGGCGATTTCCAGCGCAGCCTGAGCGTGTTTCAAACTGCCCTCGGCGGCATCGCGCTGCGCCGTCAGAATCTCGACCTGCTTACGTTCCGCCGCCAGTTTCGCGGTGGCCGTGTCCAGCCGCGCAGAGGCCTGATCGATCCGGGTCCGCGCCTGTTGCGCGTTCTGCACGGTGCCGGCACCGACGCCCGCGAGGTGGTTGTAGCGGTTCAACTCCTGCTGTGCGAAAGCCATTTCAGCCTTGGCCGAAACCACCGACGCCTGCGCCTGTGCAATCACCGAGGTCTGGCGCTCCAGGGTGGCATTGGCGTTCTGCAACTGCGCGCGGGCCACCAGGGTTTGCGCGTCGGCGGCCTCGGCAGCAGCGCGCAGGTCGCGGTCATCGATCAGCGCCAGCAACTGCCCGGCCTTGACCTGCTGGTTGTCTTCCACCAACACCTCTTTGATAAACCCGGCCACACGCGGCACCACCAGGGTGAAATCGGCGGAGACGAACGCATCGTTGGTGTTCTGCTGAGTACGCTTGCCGAACATGCCGGGCATCGCCAGATACACCAGCACACCGACCGCCAGCGCAGCGGCCACAGCCACCGCGAGTTTTTGCTTTGCTTGAGTCGTCATAAGAACCTTCTATTTCAGTCAGGTCGGCGCGCGCGGCGGAAAGATCCGCGTCGGCAGCCAGAAAATCAGCAGGATCATCGCCACCGCGACGCCAGCCATGCACAGATAAAGATCCGAAGAAGTCAGCACCACCGCCTGTTCGTGCAGGCGATGGGCGAGGCCGGGGTCGTTGCTCGCGGCCAGCGGCGAGTTGCCGAGGCGATCGACCAGCATCGTCGAGTGAAAATGCAGGCGCGAAGTGGTCAGCGCTTCGATAACGCCGGTGGCGACCACCGCCGCTAGGCCTTTCACGGTGTTGAACCACGCCGAAGCGAACGGCCCGTCCTGCGGCTGGATGCTGCCGGTCGACAGCATCAGCAACGGCAGCACCGCCATCGGCTGGCCGAAAATCTGCAGCCATTGCAGCACGTAGAAATCGTCGCGAATCCATTCCGAGGTCAGCTGCGAGCCGCCGAGGCACGAAAGCGTCAACATGCTCAAACCGATGCCGAGCACCCAGCGGCAATCGACCCAACGCAAGTTGCACAACGCCGCCACCAGCGGCAGCGCGATCAACTGCGGCAATGCCGCGATCAGCATGATCGGCGCGGTCTGTACCGGTCGGTAACCCTGCACCTGAGCCAGGTAACTCGACGGAATCAGCACCACTGCCAGCAGCACCACCAGCACGCCGGCCAACGTCATCAACGCGAACGACAGGTTGCGAATGCCGAGCATCTGCAACTTGAAAAACGGAATCGGCTGCGACCATTCATTGATCAGAAACGCCACCAGCAACAGCGAACCGGCACCGAGCAAAGCGCAGATCAGGTTCGACTCGAACCAGTCCAGCCGATTGCCCTGCAACAGGCCGATCACCAACATGCAGATCGCCGGAAAGCCCAGCAGCAGGCCTTTCCAGTTAAATGTTTTGAGGCGTTCCAGACGCAGCGGATCCTGCGGCAAGCCATAGGCGACAGCGGCCATGGCGATCAGGCACGGCACGATGATTTGCCAGAACGTCCACTGCCAGCCGACGTATTCGGTCCACAACCCGGCCAGCGGCGTACCAAGACCTGGGCCGAAGGTGGCGGTCAGGGCGTAACCGGCGAGACCGTAAAGCTTGATGTTGGCCGGCAGAAACCGCAGCGCAACGGTCATCAACATCGGCGGCAACGCACCGCCGGCCAGGCCTTGCAGGATGCGCATCAGCAGCAGGCTTTCGTAGTTCGGGGCGAACGGGCAGAGCACCCCGAGCAGGGTGAACACGCCGATGGCGCACAGGGTGAAACGACGCAGGGAAAAGGTCACCGAGCACCACGGCGCGAATGCCATGGCCGCCACCGAGGTCGCGGTGTAGCTGACGACCAGCCAGGTGCCTTCGTCGTAGCCGATGCTCAGGGCGCCGCGAATGTCGGCCAGGGCGACCTTGGTCACCATCTCGTTGAGACCCGACACCAGCACCGCCAGCAGCACGCCGACCAGACCGATGATGATCCGCGCCCCGAACACCGGTGGCGCGGCTGCCATCGGAGCGGCAGCGGCCATCGGCGCCGTGACCGTCAGGGATGTCATGCAGGCAAACTCCGGAGGGAAAAATACCGGAGCATAGTAGTAGGGCTTAGTGCTGACGAAAATTGACTTCTCGGCAGTTTATAAGTGCATCAGACGCAATCGTCAGGGCTGTGCCGCCAGCCAGGTTTCGTCGCAGCAGGTCTTGAGGGTTTCGCGCAGCCAGCGGTGGGCCGGATCCTTGTCGAAACGCGGGTGCCAGGCCTGGGTCAGCATCAACGTCGGAAGCGGAATCGGCAGGTCGAACGAGCGCAGCTTCAAGCCCAGCCGCCGCACGCTGAGCAACGCTTCCTTGGGTACTGGCAGAATCAGGTCGGAATCCGGCAGGGCGAACATCGCCGCATGGAAACTCGGCGCGATCACCGCGACTCGCCGCTCCAACCCCAAGGCATTCAAAGCGGTGTCGATAGGCCCACGGGCGATGCCCCGGCGGGACATGCTGATGTGGGAGAACCCGGCATAGCGCTCGGCGGTGATCTCGCCATCCAGCAGCGGGTGATCCTCGCGCACCAGGCCGACGAAGTGGGTGGAAAACAGGTTCTGTATTTTGACTTCCGGGGTCACCGGGCGGGTGTTGCTGACACTCAGGTCGATCCGCCCTTCGCGCAGGGCTTCATCATCGCCGTCACCCTCGGGGACGAAACGCAACTCACAGTGCGGCGCCAGTTGATCGAGGGTGTCGAACAGCTTGCCGCCGTACACGCCGACGAAAAAATCGTTAGCGCGAATGCTGAAGCGCCGGCGCAACGTCCCCAGTTCCACCGCATCGGCCGAGCGAAACAGCAGCGCCGCCTGTTCGACCACATCGCGCACCTGCTCGCGCAACTCCAGCGCCTTGGGCGTCGGCACCAGACCGCGACCGGCGCGCACCAGAATCGGATCGCCAATCGCTTCGCGAATCCGCGTCAGCGTGCGGCTCATGGCAGCCGAACTGAGGTTCATCCGCCGCGCGGCGCCGACCACACTGCCCTCGTCGAGCAAGGCGTCGAGGGCGACCAACAGGTTCATGTCCGGGAGTTGCATGCTGAGCACTCATGACCGATCAGGATTGATTCGCACGCAATGCTAGCAGATCAGAAAATCAGCGCTGCATGCCCCAGCGTTTTACCGTCACCCGCTCCAGCGTGTCGAACACCAGGTTCTCCACCAGCAAACCGATGAGGATCACCACGGCCAGACCGGCAAACACCTTGTCGGTGTACAGCTCATTACGGTTCTGGAAGATGTACCAGCCCAAACCACCCTTGCCGCTGGTGGCGCCGAACACCAGTTCGGCGGCGATCAGGGTGCGCCAGGCGAAGGCCCAGCCGATTTTCAGCCCGGCGAGGATCGACGGCAGCGCCGCCGGAATCAGGATGAACAGCACGAAGCGCATGCCCTTCAAACCGTAGTTCCGGCCGGCCATGCGCAAGGTTTCCGAGACGCCGAGAAATCCGGCATACGTGTTCAGCGCCAGCGCCCACAGCACCGAATGCACCAGCACGAAAATCAGGCTGTTCTGTCCCAGCCCGAACCACAGCAATGCCAGCGGCAATAGCGCAATGGCCGGCAGCGGGTTGAACATCGAGGTCAGCGTACTCAGCAAGTCCCGGCCGAATTGGGTCGAGACCGCCAGCGTGGTCAGGGCGAAGGCCAGGACGATGCCGATCAGATAACCCTTGAGCAGCACCACCAGCGAGATCCACACCTTGCCCAGCAGTTCGCCACTGAGCAGGCCGTCGTACAGCGCATGACTGGTTTGCAAAAAGCTCGGCAGCAGCAGATCGTTGTTCTGCACCCGGGCCACCACTTCCCAGAGCACAGCGAGCAAAATCAGAATCACGCTTTTACGCAGCCAGCCCTGTTGCCACAGGCGCTGGCCCAGCGGCAGCTCGCGCTCCACCGGGACGCTGGTCAGCGGTTGCAGATCATTTTCGAATTCTTGACGTACGGATGATGAATGGCTCATCGGGCAATCCTCCGGGTGGCTCAATAAGCGATGCGAATGTCGTTGAAATCGTGCTCGCGCTCGGTTTCCAGCGACGGCCCTTCATCGAACAGCAAACGGTGAATGCGCCGTGCCGACTCTTGAAACGCCACGCCGCCAAGGCTGTGCAGATCGTACTGATGGCTGTGCACTTCCGCCCTCACCCGGCCCGGGTGCGGCGACAACAGCAGGATGCGATTGCCGACCACCAGCGCTTCTTCGATCGAGTGGGTGACGAACAGCAAGGTGAAACGCACCTCCTCCCAGAGCAGCAGCAACTCCTCCTGCATCTTGCGCCGGGTCAGGGCGTCCAGTGCGGCGAACGGCTCGTCCATCAGCAGGATTTTCGGCTGCATCGCCAGCGCCCGGGCAATCGCCACCCGCGCCTTCATGCCGCCGGACAAGGTGTGCGGATAGGCATCGGCGAACGCCGCCAGACCGACCTTTTCCAGATAGTGCAGCGCACGCTCCTCGGCTTCCTTTTTCTTCAGCGTGCGCGAAGCCAGCAGCGGAAACATCACGTTCTGTTTGACGGTTTTCCACGGTGGCAGTTGATCGAACTCCTGAAACACCACGATCCGGTCCGGCCCCGGCGCGTCGACGCGCTGGCCCTGCAGACGGATCTCGCCCTCACACGGCGCAATGAACCCCGCGACAGCTTTGAGCAAGGTGGATTTACCGCAGCCGGACGGGCCGAGCAGCACGAAGCGATCCTGTTGATCGACTTCAAAACTGACCTGGTGGGTGGCGCGCACGACGCGCTGCGGCGTGCGGTATTCGAGGCTGACCTGGTCGACCGCCAGCAGCGCTTGCGCGGTGGCGATCGGGTTGCTGGCCGCGTGGCCTTGCAAAGGGGCGTTCATGTCGATCAGCTCCCCTGCAACGGTTTGGCGTCCTGGAAGAAGTAGTCCTTCCACGATTCGGGTTTGTTCTTGATCGCGCCGACGCGGTAGAGGAATTCGGCGAGCGGGTAGGTGTTTTTCGGCGTGACGCTGAATTCGAACTGCGGGTTGTCGATGATTTTCAGCAACGCGGCGCGGTCGATCTTGGCCTTGGTCACGCGGATGTAGGTGTCCGCCGCCGCGCCTTTATCGTTCTGCGCGAATTGCGCGGCTTCGGTCAGGGCTTCGACAAACGCCTTGTAGGTTTTCGGGTTCTCGTTGCGGAATTTCTCGGTGGCGAACAGCACGGTCGGCGAGTTCGGGCCGAGCACGTCATAGGAGTTGAGCACCACGTGCACATTCGGATTTTCCAGCGCCTGATCCTGGAACGGCGGGTTGGAGAAGTGCCCGGTCAGCTCGGTGCCGCCAGCGATCAAGGCAGCGGTGGCGTCCGGGTGCGGAACGGCGATGGTGTACTTGTCGAGGCGATTGAACTCCTTGTCGCCCCACTGTTTGGCCGCCGCGTATTGCAGGAAGCGCGACTGCACCGAAACCCCAACCGCCGGCACCGCAATGCGGTCCTTCTCGGTGAAGTCGGCGATGGTTTTGACCTTGGGATTGTTGCTGACGAGGTAGTACGGGAAGTTGCCCAGCGAGGCCACGGCTTTGACGTTCTGCTTGCCGTGGGTGCGATCCCAGATGGTCAGCAATGGCCCGACACCGGCGCCGGCAATGTCGATGGAGCCGGAAAGCAGCGCATCGTTGACCGCCGCGCCGCCGGACAACTGGGTCCAGTCGACCTTGATGTCGAGCCCTTCCTGCTTACCGTACTTCTCGATCAGTCCCTGATCGCGCACCACATTGAGCAATAAATAGACAATACCGAACTGTTCGGCGATACGGATTTCACCTTCGGCGTGGGCCACGGTCGGCGCCACCAGGCTGCCGGCGATCAGGCTGAAACCGAGGCCGATGGCCGCCGCCAGCGGCGCGAATGGAAGACGTTTGGACATGATCGGATCTCCGGCAAATCAGAAAGGCGCGTCGCCCTGGATGGTGGTGCGATACAGCTTGCGGCGCAGGTGCGCGGGGCAGCCGGCGGCAAGGTGGATCAGCGAGCGGTTGTCCCAGAACACCATGTCGTGGGGCTGCCATTGATGGCGATAGATGTTCTGCGGCAGCACGCTGTGGGCGTAGAGCTCGTCGAGCAGTTGTTTGCTCTCGTCTTCCGGCAGGCCGACGATGCGAGTGGTGAAGCCTTCGCTGACGAACAATGCTTTGCGGCCGTTTTCCGGGTGGGTGCGGACCACCGGGTGCACGACTTCGGCGACCTGAGCCAATTGCTCCGGGGTCAGGGTCGGGCGCCAGTTGCCTTCGAATTTGGTTTCGCTGTAGCGCGCGGTGTAGGAATGCGCAGCCGAGCGGCCTTCGACGGCTTTGCGCAGGGCGTCGGGCAGGCTGTCCCAGGCTTTATGCATGTCGGCGAACAGGGTGTCGCCGCCTTCGGACGGCAGCTCCTGGGCGTGCAGCATCGAGCCGAGGCTCGGCAGCTCTTTATAGGAAAGGTCCGAGTGCCAGAACTTGCCGGCATCACCGAGGCCGATGTTCTGGCCGTTCTCGACGATGTTGGAAACGATGAGGATTTCCGGGTGATTGGCCAGCAGGAACTGCTTGAGCACGTGGATCTGCAACACGCCGAAGCGGCGGCTGAAATCGATCTGCTGTTGCGGGGTGATGCGCTGGTCGCGGAACACCACGACGTGGTGATCGAGGTGCGCGCGGTGGATGCGGGCGAAGTCTTCATCGTTGACCGGGCGGGTCAGGTCGAGGCCGATGATTTCGGCGCCGACGGCACCGCTGAACGGGCGGATCTCGAAAGTTTGCGTCGCGACAGTCGCGGCGCTTGGGGTAGCAGTAGCTGCGGACATCAATCAATCTCCCACGCACGGCGCGCTCAAGGGCGCGCGCGTCGATCAGAAACTCACGCTGGATTGCGTGTTGGTTCGTGTCGTGCGGCGCGCCGATTGGTCGGCAGGTACGCAGGAGGCTGACTTTATAGCTATAAGAAGCGGAATTTAAATACTGTTAACGAATAACGATATGGCGATTGCTTAGGAATGGACTGGATGGTGAGTGACCATTTGTGTCACTTCTGGACGGAATGTGTTGTTCCGACAGACGCCTTCGTCGGATCGCCGCCCGGACCAAGCTCGCTCCCACACTCGATCGCGTGTCTCTGGAAAAACGCAGTCGAGTGTGGGAGCGGGCTTGCTCGCGAAGAGGCCTGAAAGGCCAATAAAGATCTAGCGTTCGTGCAACGCCTCGGCCCGCGCCCGGATGATCGGTTTGAGCAGATAGCTCAGCACGGTCTTCTTGCCGGTGATGATGTCCACCGACGCCACCATCCCGGGGATGATCAGCAACGGTTTCTCGTCAGTGCCGAGATGGCTGCGTTCGGTACGCAGTTTGATGATGTAGTAGGTGGTTTTCTTGTCTTCGTCGGTGATGGTGTCGGCGCCGATCTGTTCCAGCTTGGCCTTCAGACCACCGTAGATGGTGTAGTCATACGCGGTGAATTTCACCGTGGCTTCCTGGCCCGGATGCAGGAACGCAATGTCCTGCGGGCGGATCTTCGCTTCGACCAGCAGGGTGTCGTCCAGCGGCACGATTTCCAGCAGGTCGCTGCCCGGCTGAATCACGCCGCCGATGGTGTTGACCAGCATCTTGTTGACGATACCCCGCACCGGCGAGGTGACGAGCGTACGGCTGACCCGGTCTTCCAGCGCCTTGCCGGTGGCCTGGGCCTTGTTCAGGTCGGTGCGCGCTTCGTTGAGCTGAGTCAGGGCTTCGCTGCGGAATTTACCGCGAGTCTCGTCAATCTTGCGCTGCACTTCCTTGATCGCCGATTCAGCGCGCGGGATCGCCAGGGTGGTGGCGTCGAGCTGACCACGGGTTTCCACTTCGGCACGTTTGAGTCGCAGCACCTCCACCGGCGACACCGCGCCCTGGGCCACCAGCGGCTCGGACATGTTGATTTCCTGGCGTTGCAGGCCAAGTTGCTGGCGGTACTGCGCCTGCTTCGAGGTGAACTCACGCAGCTCTTGCTGACGCTGGATCAACTGCTCCTGCAAACCACCAACTTCGTCGTGCAGTTGCTGACGACGGCTGATGTACAACGATTCTTCACTTTTCGCCTGACCCGGCACGGCTTTGAGCACGTCCTCGGGGAAATTCAGCGGGCGGTCATCGACCTCGGCGCTCAGGCGCTCGACCCGCAGCAGCATCGACAGCCGATCAGCCTCGGTTTCGCCGACGTTGGACGCAAAACGCGTGTCGTCCAGGCGAACCAGCGGCGCGCCGGCTTCGACGATCTGGCCTTCCTTGACGAACAGCTCGGAGACGATCCCGCCCTCGAGGTTCTGGATTTTCTGGATTTTCGACGAGGGAATCGCTTTGCCGTCGCCCTTGGTCACTTCGTCGATGACGGCGAAGTTGGCCCACAGCATCAGGAACACGAAGAAACCGATGATCGCCCAGATCGTCAGCCGCACTACGCGCGGCGCGTCCTCGATCAAGGCCTTGTTAACCTCCGGCAGCGGCTGGCCCTGCAGCGATGCCGAGCCCTTGAAGTAGCGGCGGATCGAATCCTTGAAACCCGACTTAAGCAACACTGATCTGCCCCTTCTTCAACGCTTCCATGACGGCCGCTTTCGGGCCGTCGGCGAGGATCTGTCCACGGTCGACCACCAGCAGGCGATCGACCAGCGACAGCAGCGATGCCCGGTGCGTCACCAGCACCACGGTCTTGTTTTCCACCACCGCCGCGAGGCGTTGCTTGAGGCGTTCTTCGCCGGTGTTGTCCATCGCACTGGTCGGTTCGTCGAGCAACAGGATCGGCGGATTGAGCAACAGCGCCCGGGCCAGGGCGACGTTCTGGCGCTGACCGCCGGACAGGTTCTGCCCGCGCTCGCCGACTTGCAGCTCATAACCCTGCGGGTGCAGACGGGCGAATTCGTGGACGCCGGCCAATTCGGCGGCCTGCAGGACAAGCTCGTCCTCGACGTAACGGGCGCCGGAAACCAGGTTGTCGCGCAGGGTGCCGGCCAGCAGCTGGATGTCCTGCGGCACATAGCCGATGTTGTAGCGCAGCTCGCTGACGTCGATCTGGCGGATGTCGACGCCATCCACCAGTAACGCGCCGTCGTCCGGCTGATACAGGCCGACCAGCAGTTTCGCCAGTGAGCTTTTGCCGGAACCGCTGCGGCCGATGATGCCGATCTTCTCGCCGGGACGAATCACCAGGTTGATGTTCTTCAGCGCCGGGTTCTGTTGTTCCGGGTAGGTGAAGTTGAGCTGGCGGCATTCGATGGCGCCTTGCAGAACCTTGCGGCTCAACGGGCGCTCTTCGAAATTGCGCTCCTGCGGCAACTCCATCATCTGGTCGACCGAGGTCATGGTGACCCGCGCCTGCTGGTAGCGGGTCAGCAGACCGGACAGCGATGCCAGCGGGCTGAGGGCGCGGCCACTGAGCATGTAGCAGGCGATCAGGCCGCCCATGCTCAGGTTGCCGGCGATGATCTGGTACACGCCGAAGACGATCATGATCACCCCGGCCAGTTGCTGGATCAGCAGGGTGATGTTCATCGCCAGACCGGAGAGCATTTTCACCCGCAGCTCGAGACGGCTGAGGGTGCCGATGGTCTGTTCCCACTGATACTGGCGTTCGCTTTCGGCGTTGTTGACCTTCACCGCGTCGAGGCCGGCGAGGGTTTCGATCAGGCTCGACTGACGCTCGGCGCCGAGGGCCATGGTGCGTTCCATGGTTGCCACCAGCGGCTTCTGCAAGGCGTAGCCGATCAGCAGCGCAATCGGGAAGGCCAGCACCGGAATCCACACCAGATGCCCGCCGAGAATCGCGATGACGATGAAGATCAGGATGGTGAACGGCAGGTCGATCAGGCTGGTCAGGGTCAGCGAGGCGAGGAAGTCGCGTAGGCTCTGGAACTCGTGGATGTTCTGGGCAAAGCTGCCGACCCGCGCCGGGCGGTATTTCATGGCCATGCCGACGATGCGTTCGAACAGCGTGGCGGAGATGATCAGGTCGGTTTTCTTGCCGGCCAGATCCAGGCACAGGCTGCGCAGGCTCTTGAGGATCAGGTCGAACATATAGGCGCCGGTGATGCCCAGCGCGAGCACCCACAGGGTCGCTTCGGCCTGGTTCGGCACCACGCGGTCGTAGACGTTCATCACGAACAGCGGCGCGGCCATGGCGATGATGTTGATCAGGAAACTGGCGGCGATGGCGTCGGCGTACAGCCAGCGCGAACGCTTCAGGGTGTCGCGAAACCACGAGCGCGCACGCGGGATCAGCGTGCCGTGGTTGACGTCGAATTTGTGCTGGGGCTGGGCGAAGAACACTTTGCCGGTGTAGTCGTCGGCCAGCAGCTCGCGGCTGACCAGGGACTCGCCGCCGTCGCTTTCGCTGAGCAGCACCCGCGCGTCGTTCTCACCCTGCCAGCCGAGCAGGACGGCACTGCGGCCATCCTTGAGCAGCAACAGCGCCGGCATGGCAATCGTCGGAATTTCTTCCAGCTTGCGCTGCAGCACCCGCCCTTGCAGCCCGGCGCGCGCCGCTGCACGGGGCAACAGCTCGACACTCAGGCGTTGTTTGGGCAGCGGCAGGCCGGTGGTCAGCATCGCCGCGCTGGCGGGTTTCTGGTGGAGCATGCAAAGAGCGAGCAGACCATCCAGTAACGGATCGTCGTGCAACGCGCGTGGATCATGACTGAGATGAACTCGACTGACTTCTGATTCCACGCTCGACACTCTTTAGCAGTTGAAAAGGGACAACTCAATTCATCCCAGGCAGCTGGACCTTGGGCTTCACGTCGTTCTGCACAACGGATGCCAATGGTGCGACCACTCCCTGGCTCTTGAGCAATTCGCCCATGGTCGCCTTGATTCGATACTGAGTAAATAACTGAATGTTTTTGATTTCAGCCAGACGCCGCGAAGCGGTGAACAGCTCGTTTTCACTGTCGAGCAAATCCAGCAGGGTCCGTTCGCCGAGGCTGAACTGACGCTGGTAAGCGGTGCGCACCGAGGTGCTGTGATCAACGTACTGCTGAGCGATCGGCACCTGAGCGTTGGCGTTGTTCAGGGCGTTCCAGGCCAGGCCCAGTTCTTCATTCAATTGGCGCAAGGCGTTGTTGCGGATGTCCAGCGCCTGGTTCGACAGGTAGGACTTGGATTCCAGGTCCGCCTTGTTGCTGCCGCCCGAATACAGGTTGAAGCGCATGCGCAGCATGGCCTGCCATTCGTTGTTGTGACCGTTCTGGCCGTCGAGGTCGTTGTCGGCGGTGCGGCCCAGCTCGGCGTCGAAGCGCGGGTAGAAGGTCGACTTGGCGGTCTCGTACTGCTTCTCGGCAGCGGCGATATCGGACTCGGCCGAGCGCAGGATCGGGCTGTTTTCCAGCATCTGCGCGCGGGCTTCATTCAGGTTGGCCGGCATCATCGCCATGAACGGCGCCGGACGCTCCAGTTGATCGGGCATCTGGCCGACGGCGCTGAGGAAGTTGGTTTCCGAGTCGGCGAGATTGGTCTGCTCGGTGATCAGGTTGTTGCGGGCCTGGGCCATCCGCGCTTCGGCCTGATCGAGGTCGGCACCGCTGCCGACGCCGCGCTGGGTGCGCAGCTGGATCTGGTCGTAGATGCGTTGGTGGCTTTTGAGGTTTTCTTCGGCCAGACGCACGAATTCGCGACGAGTCAGTACATCCAGGTAAACCTGGGCCACGGTCAGCGCGGTGCGTTCGGAAGTGCCGAGCAAGGAATAGGCGCGGGAGTTGACGGTGGCTTGTTGACGCCCGACTTCGCTGGACGTCGCAAAACCGTCAAAGACCATTTGCGACAGACGCAAACTTGACTCGCTGCGGTTCAGGGTTTCCCAGTGATTGCCGCCACCATTGGCGCGGGTGGTCACGCTGTCGGTGCCTTCACGACCATAACCGCCCAGCAGATCGACCTTGGGCAGGTATCCACCTTTTGCAGCCTTTAATTGATAATCCGCGGCCAGCCGACTGTTGACCCCTGCCTGGATTTCCGGATGGACATCCAGCGCCTGCTGCATGGCTTCTGGTAAGGATTGTGCTTGTACGAAAGAGGCGGCGAGAGCGAAGGGTAGAGCCTTGAACAGGTGCGAACGCATGGTAAAGATTTCCCAGAACTTCTTGTCTTGAATCACAGCAAATTGGTGAGCTGCGTCGGAAGATGGCAACCGGAATGACCGTATGTCGGAAAGTTTAAAACCGGAACTGGATCACACGCTGAAGGGCAGGTCGCCGCATAAATATCAATGTGACATTACTGGGACGATTGTTTAGGATGGCACCCAGAAGGTCAATAGTTTGGCATAAAGTTAATAGCGAAAGAATCTAGCCAAAATATTGACGAACAGCAGCGTCAACTTTGTTTCATCTTTTTTAAAAAGTACGTCCAGACTGAATCGGCGCAGACAGCCATCAGGTCTATGGAAGTCAACTGAACGTGACACCCGGAGAGTCTTCAATGAGCAGTGTTGTTGCCATCGTCAAAAGCATTGTCGGTCAGGTTTTCGTGGTGTCCCCAGAGGGCGTCCGTCGCGTACTCGTTGAAGGCGACCGATTGTTTGCCGGCGATCAGGTCGACACCGGCGTTTCCGGCGCCGTGTCTCTGGAACTGGCCGATGGCCGCACGATCGATCTGGGCCGTGACACCCAGTGGAGCGCCGATACCCCGGACTCCAGCACCGACCTGGCCGAAGCCACCGCGCAAGCCTCGCCGTCGGTAGAAGAACTGCAACAAGCCATCGCCGCGGGCGTCGACCCGACCACCGCTCTTGATGCCACCGCTGCCGGCCCGAGCGCCGCGGGGACTGGCGGTGCCGCCGGTGGCGGTCACAGCTTCGTGATGCTCGATGCGACCGCCGGCCGCGTCGACCCAACCATCGGTTTCCCGACTGCGGGCATCAACGCTGCCGGCCAAGCCGCGCAGAACATCACCGGCGGCCAGACCACCGACACCAACGCCAATGCCCTGCGCGAATCGACCCTGAGCCTCAGCGCCACGCCGAGCATCACCGAAGCCGGCGGCGTGCTGGTGTACACCGCGACCCTGACCCAGGCGCCGCTGACCGACCTGACCATCACCCTGTCCAACGGCGCGGTGATCGTGATACCGGCCGGTTCCACCACCGGCACCGTCAACGTGCCACTGGCACCGAACGACACTGTTTATAACGACCCGACCCAGATCGACGTGACGGTCACCGGCACCACCGGCGGCGGCATCACCGTGACCCCGCCGACCACCCCGGCCACGACCCAGGTCACCGACACCATCGACACCACCACCGTCACTCTGACGGCGGGGCCAAGCGTGACCGAGGGCGGTCAGATCACCTACACCGCCACGCTGACCAACCCGGCGCAGACGCCGGTGACCGTCACGTTGTCCAACGGCTCGACCATCACCATCGGCGCCGGCCAGACCACCGGCACCGTCAACGTGCCGACCGCGCCGAATGACGTCTATAACAACGGCAGCACCGTCACCACCACCATCACCGGTGCCACCGGCGGCAACTTCGAGAACCTGGTGCCGAACCCGACACCGGCCGTTACCACGATCGTCGATTCGCGAGACACCACCGGCCTGACCCTGACCGCTACCGGCACCGTGGTCGAAGGTGGCCAGATCACCTACACCGCGACCCTGACCAACCCGGCGCAGACGCCGGTGACCGTCACCCTGTCGAACGGCTCGACCATCACCATCGGCGCCGGTCAGACCACCGGCAGCGTCAACGTGCCGACCGCACCGAATGACGTCTACAACAACGGCGGCACCGTCAGCACCACTATTACCGGTGCTACCGGCGGCAATTTCGAGAATCTGGTGCCGAACACGACGCCAGCGACCACCACCGTCACCGACTCCATCGACACCACCAACCTGTCGCTGAGCGCTACCGGTTCCGTGGCCGAAGGCGGTTCGATCGTCTACACCGCAACCCTGACCAATCCTGCTGGCACCCCGGTGACCGTGACGTTGAGCAACGGCTCCGTCATCACCATCGAGGCTGGCAAAACCACCGGCACCGTGACCGTTCCGGCACCAGCCGATGACGTCTACAAAGACGCCGGCAAAGTCGAAGTCACCATCAAGGACGCCACCGGCGGCAACTTCGAGAACCTGGTGCCAAGCACTGTTCCGGCCGTTACCGAAGTCACTGACACCGTCGACACCACCACGGTGAAACTCACCGCGACCGAGTCGGCAGCTGAAGGTGGCACTGTCACTTATACCGCTACTGTCGGCGCGCCAGTGACCGGTTCGCCGGTCACCGTGACCTTGGCCAACGGTCAGTCGATCACCATCGAAGTGGGCAAAACCACCGGTACCGTGACTACCACTGCGCCGAACGATGCGTTGACCGGCAATGCACCACTCACCAACTCGATCACCGGCGTTTCCGGCGGTAATTACGAAAATCTGGTGGCCGACAAGACTCCGGTTTCGACCACGGTGACAGACGTTGCCGACACCACCAACCTGACCCTGAGCGCCACCGGCACCGTCGCCGAGGGTGGTTCGATTGTTTACACCGCGACCCTGACCAATCCGGCCGGCACCCCGGTGACCGTGACGTTGAGCAATGGCTCCGTCATTACCATTGAAGCGGGCAAAACCACTGGCACCGTGACCGTTCCGGCCCCTGCCGATGACGTCTATAAAGACGCCGGCAAAGTCGAAGTGACCATCAAGGACGCCTCCGGCGGCAACTTCGAGAACCTGGTGCCAAGCACCGTTCCGGCTGTTACCGACGTGACCGATACCGTCGACACGACCACCGTCAAACTGACCGCGACCGAGTCAGCAGCTGAAGGTGGCACCGTTACTTACACCGCGACAGTTGGCGCCCCGGTAACCGGCTCGCCGGTCACCGTGACCCTGGCTAACGGTCAGTCGATCACCATCGAAGTCGGCAAAACCACCGGCACCGTCACCACCACCGCACCGAACGACGCATTGGCCGGCAACGCACCGCTGACCAACGCGATCACCGGCGTGAGCGGCGGCAACTACGAGAATCTGGTCGCCGACAAAACTCCGGTTTCGACCACCGTCACTGACACCGTCGACACCACCAACCTGACCCTGAGCGCCACCGATTCCGTGGCCGAGGGCGGCTCGATCATCTACACCGCGACGCTGACCAATCCGGCCGGCACTCCGGTGACCGTGACCTTGAGCAACGGCGCGGTCATCACCATCGAGGCCGGCAAAACCACTGGCACCGTGACTGTCGATGCACCGAAAGATGACGTCTACAAGGATGCCGGCAAAGTCGAAGCGACCATTACCGGCGCAACCGGCGGCAACTTCGAAAACCTGGTGCCAAGCACTGTTCCGGCCGTGACCCAGGTCACCGACACCATCGACACTTCGACCGTCAAACTGACCGCGACCGAATCGGCGGCTGAAGGCGGCACCGTCACTTACACCGCGACGGTCGGCGCCCCGGTAACCGGCTCGCCGGTGACCGTGACCCTGGCCAACGGTCAGTCGATCACCATCGAAGTCGGTAAAACCACCGGCACCGTGACCACCACAGCGCCGAACGACGTACTGGCCGGCCATGCACCGCTGACCAACTCGATCACCAACGTCAGCGGCGGCAACTACGAAAACCTCGTGGCCGACAAAACCCCGGTCAGCACCACCATCACCGACACCGTGGACACCACCACCGTATCGCTGACCGCCACCGGCAACGTCAACGAGGGCGGGCAGATCGTCTACACCGCCACCCTGACCAACCCGGCCGGCACCCCGGTGACCGTGACGTTGAGCAACGGCTCCGTCATCACCATCGAAGCCGGCAAAACCACTGGCACCGTGACCGTTCCCGCACCAGCCGATGACGTCTACAAAGACGCCGGCAAAGTCGAAGTGACCATCAAGGACACTTCCGGCGGCAACTTCGAAAACCTGGTGGCCAACCCGACACCAGCGGTGACCAACGTCGCCGACACCATCAACACCACGCACCTGACTCTCAGCGCCGAAAGCTATGTGCTCGAAGGCACATCGATCACTTACACCGCGACCCTGACCAACGCCGCGCAGACGCCGGTGACCGTCAATCTGAGCAACGGCCAGACGATCGTTATCGAGGCCGGCAAGACCAGCGGTTCGGTGACCATCCCGGCGCCGAGCGATGACGTCTACAAGGATGTCAGCAAGCTCACCGTGACCATGACCGATGCCAGCGGTGGCAACTTCGAGAAACTCGACGTCAGCAAGACGCCGGTCAGCACCACGGTCAACGACACCATCGACAAGACCACGCTGACCCTGAGCGCCAGCGACACCGTCAGCGAAGGTGGCCAGATCACCTACACCGCGACCCTGAGCAACCCGGCCGGCACCGCCATGACCGTGACCCTGGCCAACGGCGCGGTGATCAACATCGCCGCCGGTGCCACTAGCGGTTCGGTGAATTTCCCTGCGCCGGCCAACACGCCTTACATCGATGGCGGCAAGGTGCAGACCGCGATTGCCAGCCACAGCGGCGGCAACTTCGAACAGGTCGATGCCAACCGTACGGCTGTGGTGACCAAGGTCACCGACACCGTCGACACCACCAACATCAGCCTGAGCGCCACCGGTTCGGTCGCCGAGGGCGGTTCGATCGTCTACACCGCGACCCTGACCAACCCGGCCGGCACGGCCATGACCGTGACCCTGAGCAACGGCGCGGTGATCAACATCGCCAAAGGCGCGAGCACCGGCACCATCACCGTCGCAGCACCGGGCGACGACGTGTACAAGGACGCCGGCAAAGTCGACGCCAGCATCACCAAGACCACGGGCGGCAATTTTGAAAACCTGGTGGTCGACAAGACCCCGGCGGTGACCGATGTCACCGACACCATCGACAACAGCACCGTTTCCCTGAGCGCCACGGCCAGCACCGTTGAAGGCGGCGTGGTGGTTTACACCGCCTCCGTCACCGCACCGGTGACCGGTTCGCCAGTGGTCGTGACGCTGTCCAACGGCCAGACCATCACCATCCCGGTCGGCGCCAGCAGCGCCAGCGTCAACTACACCGCACCGAACGATGCACTGGCCGGCGGCAACACGCTGAGCGTGAAGATCGACGGCACCAGCGGCGGCAATTACGAAAACCTGGTCGCCGACAAGACTCCGGCCGTGACGTCAGTCACCGACACCGTCGACACCACCAACCTGACCTTGAGCGCTACAGGTTCCGTGGCCGAAGGCGGTTCGATCGTTTACACCGCCACGCTGACCAATCCAGCTGGCACGCCAGTGACCGTGACTCTGAGCAACGGCTCGGTGATCACCATCGAAGCGGGTAAAACCACCGGCACCGTGACCGTTCCGGCTCCGGCCGATGACGTCTACAAAGACGCCGGCAAGGTCGAAGTCACCATCAAGGATGCGTCCGGCGGCAACTTCGAGAATCTGGTTCCGAGCACCGTACCGGCCGTCACTGAAGTGACTGACACCATCGATACGTCGACCGTGAAGTTGAGCGCCGATACGTCGGTGGCTGAGGGTGGCACCGTCACCTACACCGCCACTGTTGGCGCTCCGGTGACTGGCTCGCCGGTCACCGTGACTCTGGCCAACGGTCAGACCATCACCATCGAAGTCGGCAAGACCACCGGCACCATCACCACCACCGCGCCGAACGACGCACTCAACGGTCATACCCCGCTGAGCAACTCGATCACTGGCGTGAGCGGCGGCAACTACGAAAACCTCGTAGCCGACAAAACCCCGGTCAGCACCACCGTGACCGACACCGTCGACACCACCGATCTGACACTGACCGCGACCGGCACCGTGGCCGAAGGTGGCTCGATCACCTACACCGCCACCCTGACCAATCCGGCTGGCACTCCAGTGACCGTGACGTTGAGCAACGGCTCCGTCATCACCATCGAAGCGGGCAAAACCACCGGCACCGTGACCGTCGACGCGCCGAAAGATGACGTCTACAAAGACGCTGGCAAAGTCGAAGTCACGATCAAGGATGCATCCGGCGGCAACTTCGAGAACCTGGTGCCGAGCACTGTTCCGGCTGTTACCGAAGTCACCGACACCATCGACACCACCACGGTGAAACTCACCGCAACCGAGTCGGCAGCTGAAGGCGGTACCGTTACGTACACCGCCACTGTTGGCGCACCTGTCACTGGTTCGCCTGTGACCGTGACCCTGGCCAATGGTCAGTCGATCACCATCGAAGTGGGTAAAACCACCGGCACCATCACCACCACTGCGCCGAACGACGCGCTGAACGGTCACACCCCGCTGACCAACTCGATTACTGGCGTGTCTGGCGGTAACTACGAAAACCTCGTAGCCGACAAAACGCCGGTCTCGACCACCGTCACCGACACCGTCGACACGACCAACCTGACCCTCAGCGCCACTGACTCGGTGGCCGAGGGCGGTTCGATCGTTTACACCGCGACCCTGACCAACCCGGCCGGCACCCCGGTGACCGTGACGCTGAGCAACGGCGCCGTCATCACCATCGAGGCCGGTAAAACCACCGGCACCGTGACCGTCGATGCGCCGAAAGATGACGTCTACAAAGACGCCGGAAAAGTCGAAGTCACCATCAAGGATGCAACTGGCGGCAACTTCGAGAATCTGGTGCCAAGCACTGTTCCGGCTGTCACCGATGTAACCGACACCATCGACACCACCACGGTGAAACTCACCGCGACCGAGTCGGCGGCCGAGGGCGGCACCGTCACTTACACCGCCACCGTTGGTGCCCCGGTCACCGGCTCGCCTGTGACCGTGACCCTGGCCAATGGTCAGTCGATCACCATCGAAGTGGGCAAAACCACCGGCACCATCACCACCACTGCGCCGAACGATGCACTCAACGGCCACACTCCGCTGACCAACTCGATCACTGGCGTGACTGGCGGCAATTACGAGAATCTCGTAGCCGACAAAACCCCGGTTTCGACCACCGTCACCGACACCGTCGACACGACCAACCTGACCCTGAGCGCCACTGACTCGGTGGCCGAGGGCGGCTCGATCGTTTACACCGCGACACTGACCAACCCTGCCGGCACACCAGTGACCGTGACGCTGAGCAACGGCGCCGTCATCACCATCGAGGCCGGTAAAACCACCGGCACCGTGACCGTCGATGCACCGAAAGACGATGTCTACAAAGACGCCGGCAAAGTCGAAGTCACCATCAAGGATGCAACTGGCGGCAACTTCGAGAACCTCGTTCCGAGCACTGCTCCGGCGGTTACCGAAGTCACTGACACCATCGACACCACCACGGTCAAACTGACTGCGACCGAGTCGGCGGCTGAAGGCGGCACCGTTACCTACACCGCCACCGTTGGCGCCCCGGTAACCGGCTCGCCTGTGACCGTGACCCTGGCCAACGGTCAGTCGATCACCATCGAAGTCGGCAAGACCACCGGCACCGTTACCACCACCGCGCCGAACGATGCGTTGAACGGTCACACACCGCTGACCAACGCAATCACCGGTGTGAGCGGCGGTAACTACGAAAATCTCGTGGCCGACAAAACGCCGGTCAGCACCACTGTGACTGACACCGTCGACACCACCAACCTGACTCTGAGCGCCACGCCGGAAGTCAACGAAGGTGGCCAGATCACCTACACCGCAACCCTGACCAACGCCGCCGGCACCCCGGTGACCGTGACGTTGAGCAACGGCGCTGTGATCACCATTGAAGCCGGCAAAACCACCGGCACCGTGACCGTCGATGCGCCGAAGGACGACGTCTACAAGGACGCCGGCAAAGTCGAGACAACCATTTCGACCACCACCGGTGGCAACTTCGAAAACCTGGTCACCAGCACCGCCCCGGCGGTCACCACCGTCAATGACACCATCGACACGTCCACCGTGTCGCTGACCGCTACCGCCAACGTCGCCGAAGGCGAAACCGTGGTCTACACCGCGACAGTGACGGCGCCAGTGACCGGCTCGCCGGTCGTCGTGACCCTGTCCAACGGCCAGACCATCACCATCGCCGTGGGCGAGACCACCGGCACCGTGAACTTCGTCGCGCCGAACAGCCCGTTGGCGGGCGGCAGTTCGCTGAGCGTGACCATCGACAAGGCCACCGGTGGCAACTACGAAAACCTGGCGGTGGACGGCAAGCCTGCCGACACCTCGGTGTCGGACACTGTCGACACGACCAACCTGAACCTGACGGCCACCGATTCGGTTGCCGAGGGCGGTTCGATCACTTACACCGCGACCCTGACCAACCCGGCGGGTACGCCGGTGACCGTGACCCTGTCGAACGGCGCCGTCATCACCATCGAGGCCGGTAAAACCACCGGCACCGTGACCGTTGATGCGCCGAAAGACGACGTCTACAAAGACGCCGGCAAAGTCGAGGCGACCATTTCGACCGCCACCGGTGGCGGTTTCGAGAACCTGGTGCCGAGCACCGTTCCGGCCGTGACCAACGTCACCGACACCATCGACACCACCACGGTGAAACTCACCGCGACCGAGTCGGCGGCTGAAGGCGGCACCGTTACTTACACCGCTACCGTCGGCGCGCCTGTGACCGGTTCGCCTGTGACCGTGACCCTGTCCAACGGACAGTCGATCACTATCGAAGTCGGCAAGACTACGGGCACCGTGACCACCACCGCGCCGAACGATGCGCTCAACGGCCATGCGCCGCTGACCAACGCGATCACTGGCGTGACTGGTGGTAACTACGAAAACCTCGTGGCTGACAAAACGCCGGTTTCGACCACCGTCACTGATACCGTCGACACCACCAACCTGACCCTGAGCGCCACTGGCTCCGTGGCCGAGGGTGGTTCGATCGTTTACACCGCGACCCTGACCAACCCGGCCGGCACTCCGGTGACCGTGACCCTGTCGAACGGCGCCGTGATCACCATCGAAGCCGGTAAAACCACCGGCACCGTGACTGTCGATGCACCGAAAGACGACGTCTACAAAGATGCCGGCAAAGTCGAGGCAACCATTTCGACCGCCACCGGTGGCAACTTCGAGAACCTGGTGCCGAGCACCGTTCCGGCCGTGACCGAAGTCACCGACACCATCGACACCACCACGGTGAAACTCACTGCGACCGAGTCGGCCGCGGAAGGTGGCACCGTCACTTACACCGCGACCGTGGGCGCACCTGTGACCGGTTCGCCAGTCACCGTGACCCTGTCCAACGGTCAGTCGATCACCATCGAAGTGGGCAAGACCACCGGCACCGTGACCACCACTGCGCCAAACGATGCGCTGAACGGCCACACGCCGTTGACCAATGCGATCACTGGCGTGAGCGGCGGCAATTACGAAAATCTGGTCGCCGACAAAACCCCGGTCAGCACTACCGTGACCGACACCGTCGACACCACCAATCTGTCGCTGAGCGCGACCGACAGCGTGGCCGAAGGTGGCTCGATCGTTTACACCGCGACCCTGACCAACCCGGCCGGCACCCCGCTGACCGTGACTCTGTCGAACGGCGCCGTCATCACCATCGAAGCCGGTAAAACCACCGGCACCGTGACTGTTGCCGCGCCAGCCGATGACGTCTACAAGGACGCCGGCAAAGTCGAAGTCACGATCAAGGACGCAACCGGTGGCAACTTCGAGAACCTGGTGCCAAGCACCGTTCCAGCCGTAACGGAAGTCACCGACACCATCGACACGACGACCGTGAAGCTGACCGCTTCCGAAACGGCCGCTGAAGGTGGCACCGTCACTTACACCGCGACTGTTGGCGCGCCTGTGACCGGCTCGCCTGTGACCGTGACCCTGGCCAATGGTCAGTCGATCACCATCGAAGTGGGCAAAACCACTGGCACTGTCACCACCACCGCGCCGAACGATGCGCTCAACGGCCACACGCCGCTGACCAACGCAATCACCGGCGTGACGGGCGGCAACTACGAAAATCTCGTAGCCGACAAGACCCCGGTTTCGACCACCGTCACTGACACAGTCGACACCACCAACCTGACCCTCAGCGCCACCAATTCGGTTGCCGAGGGCGGTTCGATCATCTACACCGCGACACTGACCAACGCCGCTGGCTCGCCAGTGACCGTGACCTTGTCGAACGGCGCCGTCATCACCATCGAAGCCGGCAAAACCACTGGCACCGTGACCGTTGCCGCGCCAGCCGACGACGTCTACAAAGACGCCGGCAACGTGCAGGCCACGATCACCAACGCCACCGGTGGCAACTTCGAAAACCTGGTGCCGAGCACCGTTCCGGCCGTGACCCAGGTCACCGACACCATCGACACCACCACGGTGAAACTCACCGCGACCGCGTCGGCAGCTGAAGGCGGCACTGTCACCTACACCGCGACCGTGGGCGCGCCTGTGACCGGTTCGCCAGTCACCGTGACCCTGTCCAACGGTCAGTCGATCACCATCGAAGTCGGCAAGACCACTGGCACCGTCACCACCACCGCACCGAACGATGCGCTGACCGGCCACACGCCGTTGACCAACGCGATCACCGGCGTGACGGGCGGCAACTACGAAAACCTCGTGGCCGACAAAACGCCGGTCTCCACCACCGTCACCGACACGGTCGACACTACCAACCTGACCCTCAGCGCCACCAATTCGGTTGCCGAGGGCGGTTCGATCATCTACACCGCGACCCTGACCAACGCCGCTGGCTCGCCAGTGACCGTGACTCTGTCGAACGGCGCCGTCATCACCATCGAAGCCGGTAAAACCACGGGCACCGTGACCGTTCCTGCGCCAGCCGATGACGTCTACAAGGACGCCGGCAACGTGCAGGCCACGATCACTAATGCCACCGGTGGCAACTTCGAAAACCTGGTGCCAAGCACTGTTCCGGCCGTTACCCAGGTCACCGATACCATCGACACCACCACGGTGAAACTGACCGCGACCACGACGGCGGCTGAAGGCGGCACTGTCACCTACACCGCTACCGTTGGCGCTCCGGTGACTGGCTCGCCAGTGACCGTGAACCTGTCGAACGGCCAGAGCATCACCATCGAAGTGGGTAAAACCACCGGCACCGTGACTACCACGGCGCCTAACGATGCGCTCAACGGCCACACGCCGCTGACCAACGCAATCACCAACGTGACGGGCGGCAACTACGAAAATCTGGTGGCCGACAAGACGCCGGTCAGCACTACCGTGACCGACACCGTCGACACCACCAACCTGTCGCTGAGCGCGACCGGCACCGTGGCCGAAGGTGGTTCGATCACCTACACCGCGACCCTGACCAACGCTGCGGGCACCCCGGTGACCGTGACCTTGAGCAATGGCGCCGTCATCACCATCGAAGCCGGTAAAACCACGGGCACCGTGACCGTCGCCGCGCCAGCTGATGACGTCTACAAAGACGCCGGCAATGTGCAGGCCACGATCACCAACGCCACGGGCGGTAACTTCGAAAATCTGGTGACCAGCACCACACCAGCGGTGACCAGCGTTACTGACACCATCGACACCACCACCGTGAAGCTGACCGCAACCGCGACAGCTGCTGAAGGTGGCACCGTCACTTACACCGCGACGGTTGGTGCACCGGTGACCGGCTCGCCTGTGACCGTAAACCTGTCCAACGGCCAGAGCATCACCATCGAAGTCGGCAAGACCACCGGCACCGTCACCACTACCGCGCCGAACGACGTGTTGACCGGTCATGTACCGCTGACCAACGCAATCACCGGCGTAAGCGGCGGTAACTACGAAAATCTGGTGGCTGATAAGACCCCGGTTTCGACCACCGTCACCGACACCGTCGACACCACCAACCTGTCGCTCAGCGCGACCGGTACCGTGGCCGAAGGTGGTTCGATCACCTACACCGCGACCCTGACCAACGCCGCTGGCTCGCCAGTGACCGTGACCTTGTCGAACGGCGCCGTGATCACCATCGAAGCGGGCAAAACCACCGGCACCGTGACCGTTCCTGCGCCAGCCGATGACGTCTACAAAGACGCAGGCAACGTACAGGCAACGATCACCAACGCCAGCGGTGGCAACTTCGAGAACCTGGTCACCAGCACCACACCAGCGGTGACCAGCGTTACTGACACCATCGACACCACCACCGTGAAGCTGACTGCGACCGCAACAGCTGCTGAAGGTGGCAACGTTGTCTACACCGCCACCGTCGGTGCGCCTGTGACCGGTTCGCCAGTGACCGTGACACTGTCGAATGGTCAGTCGATCACCATCGAAGTCGGCAAGACCACCGGCACCGTCACCACCACCGCGCCTAACGACGTGTTGAATGGTCATGCGCCACTGACCAACGCGATCACCAACGTCAGCGGCGGTAACTACGAGAACCTGGTTGCCGACAAGACCCCGGTCAGCACCACCGTGACCGACACCGTCGACACCACCAACCTGTCCCTCAGCGCCACCAACTCGGTCGCCGAGGGTGGTTCGATCGTTTACACCGCAACCTTGACCAACGCTGCGGGCACCCCGGTGACCGTGACCTTGAGCAACGGCGCCGTGATCACCATCGAGGCCGGTAAAACCACGGGCACCGTGACCGTTCCTGCGCCAGCCGATGACGTCTACAAGGACGCCGGCAACGTGCAGGCCACGATCACCAACGCTACCGGCGGCAACTTCGAGAACCTGGTAACCAGCACTACGCCAGCAGTGACCAGCGTCACCGACACCATCGACACCACCACCGTGAAACTGACCGCGACCACGACGGCAGCTGAAGGTGGCACCGTCACCTACACCGCGACCGTGGGTGCGCCGGTGACTGGCTCGCCGGTAACAGTGAATCTGGCCAACGGTCAGTCGATCACCATCGAAGTGGGCAAAACCACCGGCACCGTGACCACCACCGCGCCGAACGATGCGTTGACCGGCCACACACCGCTGACCAACTCGATCACCAACGTTTCTGGCGGCAACTACGAAAATCTCGTAGCCGACAAGACGCCGGTCTCGACCACCGTCACCGACACTATCGACACCACCAACCTGACGCTCAGCGCGACCGGCACCGTGGCCGAGGGTGGCCAGATCACTTACACCGCAACTCTGACCAACGCTGCTGGCTCGCCAGTGACCGTGACCTTGAGCAACGGTTCGGTGATCACCATCGAAGCCGGTAAAACCACCGGCACCGTGACCGTTCCTGCGCCAGCCGACGACGTCTACAAAGACGCCGGCAACGTGCAGGCCACGATCAAGTCCGCCACCGGTGGCAACTTCGAGAACCTGGTCACCAGCACCACACCAGCCGTGACCAGCGTCACCGACACCATCGACACCACCACCGTGAAGCTGACCGCGACCACGACGGCGGCCGAGGGTGGCAACGTTGTCTACACCGCGACCGTCGGCGCACCAGTGACCGGCTCTCCTGTGACGGTAACCCTGTCCAACGGTCAGTCGATCACCATCGAAGTCGGCAAGACCACCGGCACCGTGACCACCACCGCACCGAACGACGCGTTGACCGGTCACACGCCGCTGACCAACTCGATCACCAACGTTTCTGGCGGCAACTACGAAAATCTCGTGGCCGACAAGACGCCGGTCAGCACCACCGTCACCGACACCATCGACACCACCAACCTGTCGCTCAGCGCGACCGGCACCGTGGCCGAAGGTGGCTCAATCACTTACACCGCAACCCTGACCAACGCCGCTGGCTCGCCAGTGACCGTGACCCTGAGCAACGGTTCGGTGATCACCATCGAAGCGGGCAAGACCACCGGCACCGTGACCGTTCCTGCGCCAGCCGACGACGTCTACAAAGACGCCGGCAACGTGCAGGCCACGATCACCAACGCCACGGGCGGCAATTTCGAAAACCTGGTGACCAGCAACACACCAGCCGTGACCAGCGTCACCGATACCATCGACACCACCACCGTCAGCATCACCGGCAGCACCTCGGTGACCGAAGGCCAGACCGCCAGTTACACCGTCAGCCTGACCCACCCGGCGCAGACCGAAGTGACCCTGAAAATCGTCTACAGCGGCACCGCCGCCGACGGTTCGGACTTCACCGGCGTGTACACCGTGAAGATCCCGGCCGGTGCCAGCAGCGCGCAGTTCAACGTTGCGACCATCGACGACAAGATCACCGAAGGCACCGAAAACTTCGTGGTCAAGATCGACTCGGCCACCGGCGGCAACTTCGAAAACCTGGCGGTCAGCAGCACCAATGGCAGCGTCAGCACCTCGATCATCGACAACGATGCACCGCCGGTCATCGACCTCGACGCCAACAACTCCAGCGGTGCAACGGGTGCCGACTACAAGGTGACCTTCACCGAGAACACCCCGGGCGCAGGCGTATCAATTGCCGACACCGATATCAAGATCACCGACCCGGACAGCACCATGCTGACCGGCGCCACCGTCGTGCTGACCAACCGTCAGGACGGCGATGCGCTGAACCTGGGCAACAGCGTCAACGGCATCACCATCAATGCCAACAGCACCAACGGCACCGTCACCCTGACCCTGTCCGGCAACGCAACGCTCGCCGACTACATGCAGGCCATCAAGAACATCAGCTTCACCAACAGCAGTGAAGACCCGAGCACCGTGCCGCGGATCATCACCGTGACCGTGACCGATGGCGGCAACTACTCCAACACTGCGACCACCACGGTCAACGTGGTGGCGATCAACGACGCGCCGGTCGCTGCACCGGTCAACGTCACCGGCACCGAAGACACCCCGCTGGTTCTCGGCTGGTCGACCTTCGGCGTCAGCGACGTCGACAGCCCGGCCAGCAGCCTGGGCGTGAAAATCACCCAGCTGCCGGGCGAAGGCAAACTGCAGTACCTGGACGGCTCGACCTGGAAAGACGTCGCCAACAACCAGACCTTCAGCAAGGCTGACATCGACGCCGGCAAGCTGCGCTTCCTGCCGGATGCCAACGAGTCGGGCGTGAACGGTTACGGTGGCACCGGCCTGGGCAACAACCAGGCTGACTACGCACAGATCAAGTTCCAGCCAACCGACGGCCAGTTGCTGGGCAATACCGGCACCATCAAGATCGATATCACGCCGGTGGCGGATGCGCCGACCCTGTCGGTGGCCGACAACAGCGTGAAGTCCACCGGGCTGATCAAGGAAGTCTGGACCGGTCTGTCGGGCCTGGGCACCGACGGCAGCGGCGCGAACTCGACCACCCTGAAAAACGTGATCGACGGCGCGGGCAAGCCGAACACCAGCGGTACCGTGAACAACGTGCAGTCCGACGGCAGCGTGACCGCCGGTACTGCGTCGAAAACCTCGGGCCTGATCTATCTGGAAGCCGGCAAGACCTACACCTTCAGCGGTACCGGCGATGACAGCCTGCTGGTGACCATCGGCGGCAAGAACGTAGCCTCGACCACGTGGGGCGCAGGTGGCAACCTCAACGGTTCGTTCACCCCGACCACCAGCGGCTACTACACCCTGGACATCTACCACCACAACCAGAGCGGCCCGGGCAGCTACGACGTCAACCTGTCGGTCAACGGCAGCACGCCGATCGACCTGAGCAGTGCCGGCGTGCCGATCTACACCGGCGTGCAGGATCTGGTGAATGCCGGCGTGACCGTCTCCGATCTGCACGGCAACAACGGCGAAGGCTATTACGACGGCTACAAACTCAACACCGGCGCCGAAGGCACCACGGTGAAACTGTCGTCGATCAGCACCGCGCTGACCGATAACGACGGCTCGGAAACCCTGAGCATCAAGATCAGCGGCGCACCGGTCGGCTCGGTACTGAGCGACGGCGCAGGCCACAGCTTCACCGTGACCGCCACCAGCGGCGACGCCAACGTCACCGGCTGGAACCTCGGCACCCTGACCGTAACCCCGCCGACCTACTACAACGGCCAGTTCAACCTGACCGTGACCTCGACCTCCACCGAACAAGTCGGCGGCTCGGCCAGCACCACCGCGACCATTCCGGTCACCGTGGTGCCAGCGGTGTACAACGCGGTGGTCGCCACTTCGGCCGACGACACCGTCACCGGCACCGACGGCAACGACATCATCGTCGCCGACATCGGCGGCCTGACCGTGGTGCCGGGCACCAACTACAACATCGCGTTCATGGTCGACAGCTCGGGCAGTATGAGCGCCTCGTCGATCAACGCCGCCAAGGACTCGCTGACGTCGGTGTTCAACACCCTCAAGCAGAGCCTGGGCAGCAACTCCGGCACGGTGAACATCTTCCTGGTGGACTTCGATACCCAGGTCAACAAGTCGGTGTCGGTGAACCTCAACGACCCGAACGCGCTGACCTTGCTCAAGGCCGTGCTGGACTCGATGTCGTCCGGCGGCGGCACCAACTACGAGGACGTGTTCAAGACCACCGCCAACTGGTTCCAGAGTGCCGAGGCCGTGGCCAATACCGGGGCGAAGAACCTTACGTACTTCATCACCGACGGCCAGCCGACCTACTACCAGAGCAACGAGTCGACCAACCCGACGCTGTACGGCAACAAAACCCTCGATAGCCTGATCACGACCAGCAACTATCAATTGGGCAAAGCCATCAGCCTGTACCCGGACAGCACGCACCAGATCGACATCAGTGCCTCGGGCTACGTGACGGTCTGGACCAAGTCCGGCGGCAGCTGGTCGTACCAGAACTTCGGCACCCTGCATGCCCAGGGCGACGGTACTTACGAGTTCTCAAGCCTGGCAGGTTCGGGCAACAGTACCGGCTCGACCACCACCGACAACTCCACCAGCAGCTTCGCACTGCTGGACAAACTGTCGACCGTCGAGGCCATCGGCATCAACAACGGCGTCAGCCTCAACGACCTGAAGCCGTATGACTCGGACCACGCGCCGCAGACCAACATCGATCCGAAGGACCTGGCCAACTCGATCATCGGCCACACCGAAGCGACGATGCCGGGCAACGACACCGTCAGCGGTGGCGACGGCAACGACATCCTGTTCGGCGACCTGGTGAGCTTCAACGGCATTGCCGGCGAGGGTTATCAGGCGATGCAGGCGTTCGTGGCCAAGGAAACCGGAGTCGACGTCAGCAAAGTCACCACCAGCAACGTGCACCAGTACATCACCGAGCACTATCAGGCGTTTGATGTGTCTGGTGCCCACGATGGCAACGACACACTGCTGGGCGGCGCGGGCAACGACATCCTGTTCGGCTCGGGCGGCAACGACCTGCTCGACGGCGGCAAGGGCAATGACATCCTGCTCGGCGGCACCGGCAACGACACGCTGATCGGTGGTCAGGGCAACGACATCCTGATCGGTGGTTCGGGTGCCGACACCTTCGTCTGGAAAGCGGGCGACACCGGCAACGACGTGATCAAGGACTTCAAGGCCAGCGAAGGCGACCGCATCGACCTGCGCGACCTATTGCAGGGCGAGACCGGCAGCACCATCGACAACTTCCTGAAGATCACCACGGTCGACGGCGTGTCGTCGCTGCAAGTCAGCTCGGGCGGCAAGTTCAACTCGGGCGATGCCGCAGCCGCCACACCGGACGTGACGATCAAACTGGAAGGCAACAACTGGTCCACGGCCAACATTCACAATCTGATTGCCGGCAGCGATCCGACCATCAAGGTCGACCACAACAACAGCTGATGCGTGAACAACGGCCGCCCCACTTGGGGCGGCCGTCACGTTTGCGGCGCTTGTACCGGTGACGATTTCGTCGGCGCACCGCATACTCGCGCGCAGTTGGCTATGCTGCTGACAGCATGACGCTGGTCCATTTCCGAGGGATGCTCAATGTTTTACGTGCAACGCGATGCGCAGGGTCAGTTGATTCGCGTGGAAGCTGCGGCCTACGCCGAGGCCACGGAAACGCTGCCGGCCGACCACCACGAAATCCAGGCCTGGTACGCCAACGAGGCCGTGGAGAACAGCCTCAAACAGCTCAAGCAGAGCGACCTGGAAATGATCCGGGTACTCGACGACCTGATTCAGGTGCTGACCAGCAAAGGCGTGATCCGCGTCACCGACCTGCCGCCGGCGGCCCAGGCCAAGTTGATGGACCGGACCCAGGCGCGGGAAGCGCTGGGGGGGTTGAGTCAGTTGATTGATGAGGATGAGGGCGGGTTGATCTGATCCACCCGGAATCAAAAGCCTGCCCTCACCCCAGCCCTCTCCCGGAGGGAGAGGGGGCCAACCGAGGTGTCTGGCGCTATACATCGACCTGAAAAATCGAGTCGATTATGGATTCACGGCGAATCGTTCAGGTCGGCGGACCTCTCCAATATCCCCCAATCGGTCCCCTCTCCCCCCGGGAGAGGGTTAGGGTGAGGGCAGCGATCTCAATGGCTCACCGCCAAGGCGCAGGCTCACCGAACAGCTGCCCCTGAACCCCATACAACCCCATCTCGCGAATCACCGACAATTCCCCTTCCGTCTCGACTCGCTCGGCAATCAGCGGCAGATCGATGCTGTGCGCCGCGCGCTGGATCGCTTCGATGAACAGACGCTTGTCGCTTTCCTGATCGATCGCCCGGATGTAGCTGCCATCGATCTTCAGGTACGCCAGCCCGAGCCGCGCCAGGTTGCCGATCATGCTGAAGCGTCCGCCGAAGCGCTGCAGGCTCAGTGAGAACCCGAGCTCGCGCAGGCGCCGGGTCAACTGTTCCAGCACCGCTTGCTCCGGCAATTGTTCCTCGCCGATTTCCAGGGTCAGGCGCGCACCGAGGTTGGAATGCGTCCGCAGAATCTCGAACACTTTGTTCAACGCCTGCGGATCGGCCAGGGTCGCCGACGACAGATTCAGCGCCAGGGACTCTTCATGTCCGGCCATCTGCTCCAGCACCCGCTCAAGCATCAAACGGTCCAGTCGCGCGGTCCAGCCGAAGCGCTCCAGCCACGGCAGGAAGCGTCCGGCGGGAATGGTCTGGCCCTGCTCGTCGAGCAAGCGCGACAGCACCTTGTAATGCAGCACCAGTTGCGTGTCCTGCGCCGCCACTACCGGCTGGAAGAACAGCTCGAAACGCCGCTGATTCAACGCCTGATCGAGCAAGCGATGCCAGGCGTGGTGATCGTCACCGACGTCCGCCACCAGGCTCTGATCGAGGCATGCCCAGTTCTGCTCGCCCTGCCCTTCGGCCTGGGCCAGCGCCTGATCGCCGAGGCTGAGGACCGCTTGCGGCGAATCGCCGTGAGCGAACGGTGCCAGGCCGATGGAGGCCACGGCGGCCACGTCGGTGGCGCCTGTCGCGTGCAGACTGCTCAGCGCACTGTCGAGACTCTGCGCCAGTTGCAGCGCTTCTTCTCGGGTCAGCCCCGGCGCCAGCACGGCGAATTCACCGCCACGAATCCGGGTGACGAGGTTCTGGGTTTCCGGGTATTTGGCGCACTCGCGGGACAGTTGCTCGCCGACTGCCTTGAGCAATTCATCGGTGCGCTGACCGCCAAGACGCTGGTTCAGCCCGGCCAGATCCTTGACCCGCAACAGCAGCAGATATCCGGAGCTGGCCTGCTCCGGGTTGCTCACCCGCGCATTCAACTGCATCTCGAAATAACGCCGGTTGGCCAGCCCCGTAAGGTTGTCCTGATAGGACTCGGTGCGCAGTTTTTCACTGCGCTCGGCCTGCTCCTGGAACAGTGCCTTGAGCTTCTCGACCATCTGGTTCATCGCCAGCACTACGCGCCGCAATTCAGGCGTGCGCGGTAGGTCCGGCAGACTCAGGAACTCACGACGAGCGATGGCGTGGGATTGCTTGACCATGTAATCCAGCGGCTTCAATTGCCGACGCAACAACAACGCGCCCAGCACCGCACTCACCGCCCCACAGACCAGCAACCAGCCCAGGCTGCCGAGCGCGCTCTGCCAGAGTTTGGCCAGGGCGAACATCGGGTGGCTGACCACCTCGACCCGCGCCGCCTGCTCCCAGCCACGGCTGACCAGCGCATCGCCACCGGCCGGCTCCAGGCCGATCAGTTTGACGAACCAGTCCGGCACGTTGGTGACCGCCGGAATGCCGTTGCGCTCGACGATGGTCTGGTCGGTCTTCAGGTCGACCACGCGGATGCTCGAGTAATAACCACTGTCGAAGATCGAACTGACCAGCAGCTCGACCATCGCCGGGTCATCGATGTTCGGCGTCAACGACAGCGCCAGCGCCGTGGCCGCATCCTGGGCATGGGAGCGCAACTGGTTGACGTACTGGGTGCGCGAGCTCTCCAGACTGACCATGAAGCTGCCGGTGAAGGCGACCACCAGGAACAGACAGATAGCGATCAACAGCTGTTTGAACAAAGACATCTGAGCGCGTGCTCCTAGTTAGTCGTCTCGACCGGAAATCCTTCGGCCTGCATTTTCTTCAACACATCCTGCCAGCGTGACAGGCGTTTGGTGTCACCGACCTTCTTGTTGCCCTTGGCGCCCGGCAGGTACAACCCTTCGGCATTGAAAGAGTAGACCGGCAGCAAATCGGTTCGCTCGGCGGCCGGCTTGATCGGGTCGATCAGGCTGTCGAGCACCAGCGGCATGGCGTCAGGGCTGGAATAGTAAGTCAGGACCATGTGCGCGCGGTTCTGGCGCAGGGCCTTTACGTAGGTGATACGCAACTTGTCACTGGCCACACCGAGGTGGCGCAGGCTGAAATACTTGGCGATCGCGTAGTCTTCGCAGTCGCCGGCGCCTTTCCACAAGGCTTCGATGGGGGTTTCCCAATAATCGACCTCGTGCCACAGATCGATGTCTTCGACGTAGCGCATCTGTTTGTTGAAAAACAGGTTCACCACTTTGAGCTTTTCCATCTCGCTGACCTGCTTCTGCGTGGCCAGCAGGTTCTGCCAGGCATCGATCCGCTGTTGCCCGGCGCCCAACGGCCCGTACAGTGCCGTGGCCTTGCGGCTGATCGCGGAAAAATCCCAATCGGCATGCAGGCCGCCCAGCATGATGCCGGCCAGCAGCAGCGCGCAGGCAAGCCAGCGCGCAATCCGTGGGATTGCGAAACGTACCGCCAATGCAAGGCATCCAGGGCAGAGAGGAAAGCGCTTGATGGTGAAGGTTAGCCCAGCAAAAAACAATGGCACCCTGAGATCATCGCTGGCGCGCTAAACTTCAGATGTGACAGGGTTCTTCTACACGGTTTGACAACCTGTAGAGCAATCACTAGTGTCCTTTGGATCCAAATCCGCAGTCATAGGGTGTGCAGTTGTGACCCAGAAGCCCAAGCCACTCCACAGCATCAAAGTCGAAGGCCCGATTCCCGCGCATCTGGCGCGCTCGGTCATCGAAGAAACCCTGCGCGCCGCGATTCTCGACGGACGCCTGCCCTGCGGCACCGCCGTGCGCCAGCAGGATCTGGCCGACCTGTTCGGTGTCAGCCGCATGCCGGTGCGCGAAGCCTTGCGTCAGCTCGAGGCCCAGGGCCTGCTCAACGTGATTGCGCACAAAGGCGCGGTGGTGGCGCCGCTGATTCAGGGTGACGCAACGGAAACCTATGAGCTGCGCATCCTGCTGGAGTCCGAAGCGCTGCGCCAGTCGATCCCGTTGCTGACCCCGGCCGATCACGAGCGCGCGGCCGGCTACATCGAAGAGCTGGAAATCGAACACGACTACACCGAAATCGGTCGGCTCAACCGTCTGTTTCACATGGCGCTCTACAGCAAGGCGCCCAATGGCCGGCTGTTGCGGCTGGTGGAGGACGGCCTGAATGAAGAAGAACGCTTCCTGCGCTTCAACCTCGAGGCCATGGGCCTGGGCAAACTCTCCCAGGACGATCACCGTGCGTTGTTGCAGGCCGTGAAAGAGCGTGACACCCCGCACGCCGTGACACTGCTGGAGCAGCACCTCAATCGCGGTGTCGAGGTCATCACTCGTTACCTCGCCAGTTCCGCCGGCCAAAGCCGCAAAGCGGCGCGCTGAATCTCTCTCCCGGGTGAGCTACCACTCACCCGGCGAATAACCCGCTTACAAATCCCCCCACCGGTCACGGTCATTTGCCGTGGCACATCGGCGCCTGCGCTCTAACCTCCCCCCTGCTTTGAACAGCCCGGAATTTGCACCGCAAGGAAGTCATTTTCGACGATAGCCGCGGCGCCGATTTACGCGCACCCTTGAATCGCCAACCCAATATAGAACGGGGACGCGCCGCCCCGGCAGCAGTCCCCGCACCAGGAACCTACGGAAGGAGCCTTGTCACGGGAACAGGAAGAAACGGCGCCGTTACAGCCCGACTTCATCCCCTCATATTCATTCAATTACTCAATTGGAAAGTTGCTTCGAGTGAGGCATTCACTCTTGTCGTTCAATTTTGGCCATTAAACGCCGAAAGGAGTAACTACGCCCAAATAAAACTTAACTTATAAGTTTTATCAGACCCACTCATACTTCAAAAACAGTCAACTAAAAATAATTAAAAATAAACTTGTTAAGTTGTTTTGCGATGTATTAGTTTTTCTTCGCCGAGTTTGGATCCGAAATGACAAACCCGGCACAACCTTGCAGTAAGGCCTCGATTGCGACGGTTTGACCGTCCGCTGCTGTCTCGGGCCCTTCAGACATTGCCTGCTTTCATCGAAACCGAATGAGGCTGTCGTTCGCCTGGAGAAACTTGTTCAGCGTTATTAGCGATTGATTGAGCAATCCCTATTCCCTATTAGCCAGAGTCTCGCAACCATGCCAACTAAAGAGCAACTTACACTAAAGAAAGCCGAACTCAGCGTTCATCCGATCTTCTCCGAAATCGATTCTTTGGCGACATTGCGCCGTTTCATGGAGTCCCATGTATTTGCCGTCTGGGACTTCATGTCGCTGACCAAGCGCCTGCAGCAGGAACTGACTTGCACGCGTCTGCCGTGGTTGCCGCCACGGGATCCGCACGCGGCACGACTGATCAACGAAATCGTGCTCGGGGAAGAATCTGACGACCGGCTGTCACACGGGCATTACAGTCACTTCGAACTGTACCTCGATGCGATGCGCGAAGTCGGTGCGGACACGACAGCGGTGGAGCGCTTCGTGACGCTGCAGCAGGAAGGCGTGAGTTACGACGTCGCCCTGCAAAGCGTCGAGGTCGATCCGGCGGCTGCGCGGTTCGTCCGTGACACTTTGCACACCGCGCTGCATGCACCCGGTCACAGCGTCGCCGCCGCCTTCCTGCACGGTCGCGAGAGCGTGATTCCGACCATGTTCCAGCGCATGCTCGATGCCTGGGGCATCGGCGTCGAACAGGCGCCGACCTTCCGTTACTACCTCGAGCGACACATCGAAGTCGACTCCGAAGACCACGGCCCGGCCGCAGAACAACTGCTGGACCGACTGGTGGACGGCGATCCGCAGCGCGAAGCCGAGGTCTACGCCAGCGCCATCGCCGCCGTGGAAAGCCGCATCGCCCTGTGGGACGGCCTGCGCCTGAGCATGCGCGAACCGCTGGCGGAGGTGGCCCAATGAACGCCGCCGACTACCAGTCTTTCGCCGATGCCTGGGAAAGCCGCGCGACCATTCGCACCCGGCCGCGCCGCGTGCTGGAAGATGACGCGCGGCTGATCTATCCGCTCAGCCGCCAGCCGTTGGTGCTCAGCGAAACCTTCCTGCGCGAATGCCCGGAACAGCGTGATTTCGCCCTGGTGCAGACGCTGTACAAGTTCATCAACGACGTGGTGATTTTCGAAACCGAGATCGTCGACAAGACCGCGCGCAGCATCGCCAAGAACCGCTTCGCTGTGCCCTTCCCGTTCGCCTGTCGCTACGACGCCATGACCGTGGTCGTGGACGAGGATTACCACGCACTGGTAGCGATGGATTTCATGCAGCAAACGGTGGCCATGACCGGCATCGAGCCGATCGAGCTGCCGAATGAAATCGAACTGAGCCGGGCGATTCCGGCCGCCGTCGAGCTGGCCCCGCAACATCTGCGCAGCGCCGTGGAACTGATCTGCGTCGCCATCGCCGAAAACACCGTGACCGGCGATGTCGCGGCGTTCGCCCGGGACGACACGGTCAAGCCGTCGATCAAGGGCCTGATGGCCGACCACTTGCTCGACGAGGGCCGGCACTCGAGTTTCTGGGCGCGGATGGTGCGCATCTACTGGCACACCGCGAGCGATGCGGATCGCGAATGCATCGCGCAGATCCTGCCGGTGTTCATCGGCCACTACCTGACCAACGACATCCAGAAGTCCTTCGACCTGCGCCTGATCGACGCCCTGCCAGTCAACGAGGCAACCCGCCGCGCACTGAAAGACGAGATGGCCGGGCTGGCCTTCCCGATCAATCGCCACCACCCGCTGGTGGGCAACATCGTGCGGTTTTTCCACAACAGCTCGCTGCTCGACACACCGTGCGTGCAGCACGCCCTGCGCGACTACCTGGTTTGACAAGGAGGCTGACATGAGACGTCTCGACATTTTGCTGAGGGGCCGCAGCCAGGCCTTGACCGACCTGGCGCAGGAGCTCGAACAACACGGTCATTCATTGCTGACGCAAGCGGCTCCGTCGGTGGATCTGGTGATCGATGACGGCAGCCTTGCGCCGCAGGATCACGGCGTGACACCGCACCTGACTTTGCGTCTGGGTATCGGTGCAACGGGCGCCGGCGGTTTGCCGGTGCTTGATCTGCTGTGCCTGTACAACTCGACGTTGCTGAGCCGCGTGCCCATCGCCGACGAACCGTCCGGCAACGGTCAGGCCCTGCGCCAGCGAACACTGGCGCAGGTGGTGGACGAGGTGGCGCTGCTGGTCAGCCGCTTTTCCCGCGATGCCGAGTATTTCCAGCATGCGACGACGGCCCGTGCGCCGGACTTCGAGCAGGTGGAAAACCTGTTGTTTCTCGACAGCCTGGCCTACGTCCATCGCCTCAATGCCACGGCCAATCCGGGGTTGCTGCAACAGGCACGGATCCCGGTGATCGAGCGGCTGCAACAGAGCTTGATCGAGCACGCTGAACGCCCGGCGCTGCACCTCGCCGAGCAGTCGATCAGCTACCGCCAGTTGCATGCTCACAGCCGTGCAATCCAGCAACGCTTGCTGGCAATGCTGGAGACACAACCGCAACCATGGGTGGTGGGGATTTGCCTGCCGAAATGCGATGCGCTGTTTGCTTCGATTCTGGCCATTCTCGGCAGCGGCGCGGTGTATCTGCCGCTGGAACCGAGCCATCCGCTTCAGCGCCAGCAGTACATTCTGGAAAACGCCGGGGCGGTGCTGTTGCTGCACGACGGCGAACACCCGCTGAGCGGTTCGATGCCAGGGCTGGATGTCTGTCGCATCAACCGCACCGACGCCGATCTGTCGCAACCGTTGATGCGTCGTCGGCCCGAGCTCGATGCGCCGTGCATGGCGCTCTACACCTCGGGTACTACCGGGCATCCGAAAGGTGTGCTGCTGAGTCAGGCGAACCTCGCGCACTTCACCGCGTGGTACGCCGATTACGTGCAGTTGCGGGCCGAGAGCCGGGTGCTGCAGTTCTCGTCGCTGAGTTTTGACTCGTCGCTGATCGATATCTTCCCGACCCTGCTCGAAGGCGCAGAATTGGTGGTGCCCGACGACAACCAGCGCCGTGATCCGCTGCAACTGGTGGCGCTGATTCGCCGTCGGCAACTGACCCACGCGTTCCTGCCGCCGGCACTGTTGAGCATCCTGCCGCTGGAGCAACTGCAAAGCGTCGGGCAAATCATGACTGGCGGCGACGTCTGCGAGCCGTTCGTGATCGAGCAACTGACGCGCCAGGGCAAGCTGCACAACCTCTACGGCCCCACCGAAGCCACGGTGCTGATCACCGCGCGGCAACTGCAACCGGGCGACAGCAATCGCACCCTCGGCCGGCCGATTGCCAACAGTCAGGTGCTGATCCTCGATGACGATCTGCAACCGGTGCCGGAGCAAACGGTGGGCGAATTGTTCATCGTCGGCCCCGGCGTATGCCTGGGTTACCTGAACAATCCACAGCAGACATCGGAGCGCTATCTGGATCTGGAATTACCGGACGGCCAGCGCCTGCGTGCCTACCGCAGCGGCGACATGGCCAAGTGGGGCGAGGATGGCATCGAGCTGTGCGGGCGCCGCGACAATCAGGTGAAGATCCGCGGCTTCCGGGTCGAGCCGGAAGAGATCGAGCGCTGCCTGCGCGAGAGTCAGCTGTATCGGCAAATCGCCGTGGTGATCGACAGTCAGCGACGGATTCTGGCGTTCCTCGCCCAGCCGCAATCGGATGCCGCGCGCGAGTCTTTGAAAGCTCACGCACAGCAGTTCTTACCCGACTACATGCAACCGGTGGCGTGGATGGAATTGCCGAACATGCCATTCGCCGCCAACGGCAAAGTCGACCGCAAGGCCTTGCTGGAACTGCCGGTCAGCGTGCAGGACAGCGGCCCCAAATGCCTGCCGGCCAACGCCGACGAAGCGCTGCTGCTGGAGATCTGGGGTGAGTTGCTGGAGCTGCCGACCAGCGACATTTCCACCGACGAAAGCTTCTTCAATCTCGGCGGTCACTCGATTCTGCTGTCGCGCATGCTCCTGCGTCTGCGGGAGGAATTCGGTCGCAGTATTTCGATCAACCGCTTCATTGAACTGCCGACCATCACCAAGCTCGCCACGCTGGTGCGCGGCACAGACGACAGCGCGGTGCTCAGCGCTCAGGCGATGGCCGACGCCGAGCGAGCGCTGGACATCGAGCCGTTGCCGATCAGCCGCATGGGCGATGTGCACAAGGTGATCGTCACCGGCGCCAACAGTTTTGTTGGCGTGCACATCGTCGAGGCGCTGCTGGGGTGGGGCGCCAGCGAAGTGGCGTGTCTGGTGCGCGATGGCGGCGGGCAAACGGCGGCGCAGCGTTTTGCCCAGTCTTTGCGAGAGAACCGGCTGGAGCATCTGGACCTGAGTCGGGTGCGGGTCTATTCGGCGGACATCACCCGGCCGCAACTGGGCCTGGCCAATGAGGATTTCGAGCGACTGGATCGCGAGTTCGGCGCGCTGGTGCACAACGCGGCCAACGTCAATCACGTGCTCGACTACGAGTCGCTGGCAGCGGACAACGTCGAGCCGATTTTCGAACTGCTGCGGCTGTGCGAAGGGCGCAGCAAGAAGGTGTTCAATTTCGTCTCGACGCTGTCGGCCTCCAGCACCGTCGACGACGCAGGCCGGGTGCTGGAACTGCCGGCCGCACCGACGCCGCCGATCTACATCCGCAACGGCTACAACCTGTCGAAATGGGTCGGCGAACGCATCCTCGAACGGGCGCGGGAGCGTGGGGTGCGGGTCAATCTGTATCGGCCCGGCAACATCAGTTTCAACAGCCTCAGCGGCGTGTGCCAGCCGCACAAGAACCGTTTGATGCTGATGCTCAAGGGCTCGATCCAGCTCGGTCAGGTGCCGGCCTTCGCGCTGAATTTCGACCTGATGCCGGTGGATTTTCTCGCCCGTTTCATCGCCTTCCACGCCAGCCGTTATTCGGCCGAACGGGCGGTGTTCAACCTGCATAACCCGGAGCCCCTGAGCTGGGATGCCTACGTTGCGTCGTTCCGCGAAACCGGCAGCGAGTTTTCGCTGGTCAGCGTCGCCGACTGGCAACAGCAACTGGGCCGGGTCGATGCCGATAACGCGCTGTTCGGCGTGCTTGGTTTCTACCTCAACGGCTTCGAGGAAGACATCGGCGACATCTCCCTGATCGGCCACGCCAATGCCCAGGCCGGCGTGCAGCAAATGGGCGCGCACTACCCGGAAAAATCCCCGGCGCTGCTGCGTCGCGGCTGCGACTACCTGAAAGAAATCAACTTCATCTGACTCAACCACCAAGGAGCAACACCATGAGCGATCTTCAACCCGACACCCTGATCAAAAACCCTCACGGCTGCCACGTCGTGTCTTCGGTGGAAGTGCCGGTGGACGCCAGACAAGCGTGGGCGGTCGTCGGCAAGTTCGACGGTTTCGACCGTTTCATTCCGGCCCTGTCGCACATCGAAATGACCGGCGAAGGCGTGTCTTCGCTGCGCAAGAAGTTCTTCAAGGATGGCAACGTGGTGGTCGAGCAACTCAACTCCCGGGACGACCAGGCGCTGAGCATGACCTGGACCACGATCTACAACACGCTGGGCGTGGCCAATCTGTGGGCGGCGATGAATGTGGAATCGCTGGGCGCAGGCAAGTCGCGGGCGACCTGGACGATCATCGCCGAGCCGGCAAGCGGCGGTCCTGAGGCGCTGCCGGGGTTCAAGGATTTCGTGCAGGGGTTCGCCGATGATGCGATGGGCAATGTGCTGAAGCTGTTTGTGTAAGGCATGAAAAAGCCCGCTGCGGATCACTCCGCAGCGGGCTGTTTTTTGACCGCAAGCAATCAGATCTTGAAGCTGTCCACCAGCTGTTTCAAACGGTTGGCCTGCTGCGACAACGCATCGCAATCCTTCAACGTTTCATTGAGGTTGGCCACGCTCTGCTGGTTCAGCAGGTTGATCTGGTTGACGTCGACGTTGAGGGTTTCCACCACCGCAGTCTGCTCTTCGGTAGCGGCTGCCACCGACTGGTTCATGCCGTCGATTTCGCCGATGCGCTGGGTCACGCTGACCAGGCGCAGACCGGCCTGGTTCGCCACTTCAACGGTCTCCTCGCTGGACGCCTGACTGGCGTTCATGGTGGTCACCGCTTCGCGCGAGCCGACCTGCAGCGAGGTGATCATCTTGTGGATCTCTTCCGCCGATTCCTGGGTGCGGTGAGCGAGGTTGCGCACTTCGTCCGCCACCACCGCGAAACCGCGTCCGGCTTCACCGGCACGGGCCGCTTCGATGGCCGCGTTGAGCGCCAGCAGGTTGGTCTGCTGGGAGATGCCTTTGATTACATCGAGAATGTGGCCGATGTTATCGGTGCTCGCATTCAGGGTTTCGATCTGGGTGCACGACAGGCTGATCTTCTGCGACAGCTCGGTCATCGCCTGAATCGTCTGCTCGACCACCTGACGACCGTCATCGGCCTGCTCGCTCGCGCCGCTGGCGTGTTGCGAAGCGTCAGCCGCGTTACGGGCGATTTCCTGGGTGGCGGCACCCAGTTGATTGATCGCGGCAGCCACGCTGTTGGTGCGTGCGCTTTGTTCGTCGGAACCGATGATCGAGGCGTTGGACGATGCCATCACCCGTTGCGACAGGTCGTGTACGTGGCGAGTCGCGGAAGACACTTCGGAGATCGAAGCGTGAATCCGCTCTACGAACTGGTTGAACGAACTGCCCAGCTCACCGAACTCGTCTTTGCTTTCCACTACCAGACGACGGGTCAGGTCACCTTCACCCTGAGCGATGTCCTGCATCGCACGGCCCATGGTGATCAGCGGACGCATCAGTACGGTGATCAGCAGGCTCAGGAAGACTGCAATCGCGCCCACCGCGACGAACATCGCAATCACTGCCGAGGTACGGAACTGGCTGAGTGCGGCGTAGGCCTTGTCGCGGTCGATCGACAGACCGATGTACCACTCGGCATTCGGCAGACCCGCGACCGGGGTGAACGACAGGATGCGTTCCTGGCCGTTGAGCACTACGTTCTGGTTGCCCTTCTCGATGCGCACACCGGCGTTCGGGTAGATGTCCTTGAGGTTCTTCATCACCTGGTCTTTGTCCGGGCTGACGATCACCTGACCGTCACCGCTGACCAGGAACGCGTGGCCCAGGCCACCGAAGTCCACCGAGTTGATGATCTTCACCAGGGTTTCCAGGCTCAGGTCACCGCCCACGACGCCGAGCAGCTCGCCGTTCTTTTTCACCGGCATGGCGATGGTCACCACCAGACCGCCAACGGCGGCCATGTATGGCGGGGTCAACATGGTCTGGTCAGCGGCCACGGCCTGCTTGTACCAGGGACGCTGACGCGGATCGTAGCCGTCCGGCATCTTCGCGTCCGGGCGCTGGGTGAACACACCGTTGGCCTGACCGACGTAGGTGAACTGGAAGTTCGAGGTGAAGGCCGGTTGATCGACCAGCCCCGGGAAGTCGGCGTTCTTGCCTTGATGGGCGACGTTCTGCGCGAGGTTTTCCAGCACCAGAATCCGCCCGCTCATCCAGTTCTGCACACTGCTGGCGGTCAGGTCGCCGGCCTGCTGGACGGATGACTGGAGGTTCTGGCGAATGGTGTTTCGCTGCAGATAGTCGTTGTACAAAGTGAACAGCGCGAACGCCAGGACCACGACGCCCGAGGCGGCCAACAGGATTTTATGGCTGAACTTGAGATTCATTTCATGGGACTTCTTATGCCAAAAGTGGGGATGCGTTCCGGATGCAACATTCCATGTACAGCGCAGGCAGCGTTCTGATGGCCGCTCTACTTTGGTGCACGCATGTCTCACCAGTCTGTCGGCACGCTTTGGAGAAAACTTAGGGCTTTGCAGGAAATGGACGGCATTTCTGCCAGATTCCCGCCGAACGGCGTGCCAGAGCGTTCGCCTGTCATTTTTTGATGACTGTTTTGCAGCGCCGGTTGCAAATTCTGTAACCCTTGATGACAATGCGACTAATTATCATTTGTGACGTTCGGGCTGTCGCGTTCATGTCCTCTCCTGAGTTTGCAGTACAGGCGCTTTACAGTAGTCATCACGGCTGGCTCAACGGCTGGTTGCGCACTCGGCTGGGCAATGCCGCCGATGCAGCGGATCTGGCTCAGGACACGTTCGTGCGTTTGCTGCAACGCACCGAGCGTCTGGAACTCAAGGCACCTCGCGCATTCTTGCGCACGGTTGCTCGGGGTTTAGTGATCGATCATTGGCGCCGTGAAGAAATTGAACGCGCCTATCTGGAAACCATCGCCCATTTGCCTGAAGCCGAAACCCCGAGTGCCGAATCCCGCGCATTGGTGATCGAACTGCTCGAAAGCATTGCCCGCATGCTTGAAGGCTTGAAGCCGAAAGTGCGTCAGGCATTTCTGCTGGCGCAGTGCGAAGGTTTGACCCACAAGCAGATCGCCGAGCAAATGGGCCTGTCCTTGCGCTCGGTGGAACGCTACGTCGCCGATGCGCTGTATCACTGCTACGTGCTGCGGTACGAAAACTGATGCCGGTGGATAACCTCTCGCTTGGCCGACGCGCCGAGCCACCGCAACAAGTCGTCCGACAGGCCATTCACTGGCTCCTGCGCCTGCGCAACAACCATGGCAATCCGCGCCTGAATCGCCAGTGCGAACAATGGCGCGCCGAACACCATGATCACGAACTGGCCTGGCAGCGGGTGCAGTCTCTGCAAGCCGAACTGACCCACAATCTGCGTGCCGTGCCCGGTGCGCAGGTGGCGTTCAACACGCTGGAAAACAGTGCTCAGGGTCTGGGTCGACGTCGGGCATTGAAGCTGTTGTCCGGCGCGCTGCTGATGGGTTCGGCGGGATGGCTGGCCAGCGACACTTCCGCCTGGCAACAGTGGAGCGCCGACTACGCCACCGCCACTGGCGAGCGCCGTGGCTTCCAGTTGCCGGACGGCACGCGGATCGAACTCAACACCGCCAGCAGCGTGGATCTCGATTACACCGCGCAGCAACGGCTGATCAAACTGACCCGTGGAGAAATCATCGTCACCTGTGGCGGTGCCGATGAAGGTGCGTCGTTTGACCGACCACTGCGGGTGCAGAGTCGTCATGGCAGTTACGAGCCGTTCAAGGCGCGATTCATTCTGCGCCAGGAAGATGGATGCACGCGCCTGAGCGTCACCAGTGGTCGAGTCGCGATTCACTCAGGCGGCAACTCAACAGAGGCCATCGCCGGTCAGAGCTATCTGATCGATCACCATCAAGTTCGCCCGGCGCCGCCGTTGGACATGGACGCCGGTGCCTGGGTCGACGGGCTGATCGTGACCCGCAACATGCGGCTGGGCGACTTCCTCAGCGAAGTCGGCCGGTATCGTCAGGGATTTCTGAGCTGTGCGTCGGACATTGCGGATTTGCGCCTGTCCGGCGTGTTCCGTCTTGAGGACACCGACAAGCTGCTGGCGATCCTGCCGCAGACCCTGCCGGTGCAATTGCGCTACCGCACTCGTTGGTGGGTGACGCTGGAGTCTGTGGCCTGAAATTATTTTGGCGGGTTTTCGCGGCAAGTCCGGCTTAGTCAGTAAGCACTTCAACTCAGCCTTCGCGACTGCCTACGGAAACCTACAATGACTGCGCGCGTTACCTGTAAGAACCCTCTGAATTTCTCTGCCGAATCGGGCCTGTTGCGTCACGCCGTTCGGGCGGCGCTGTTCTCTACTGCACTGGGCGTTGGCTTGTTGCCGAGCCTGAGCATGGCGGCCAATGCCAGCGAGGTCAGCAGCCACCGCTACAACATCGCCGCCGGACCGCTGGGCGATGCGCTCAACCAGTTCGCGCGTCAGGCGGGCATCACGTTGTCGATGACGCCGCAGCAAACCCAGGGCCGCCAGTCACCGGGTGTACAGGGTGAGTATTCGACCGATCAGGCCTTGAGCCACTTGCTCGGCGGATCAGGTCTGGAGGCGGTCAGCCAGGACGGCAGCAGCTATGTGTTGCGCTCGGTCGCGGAAACCGAAGCACTGGCTCTGCCGACCACGGACATCAAAGGCTTCGCCCTCGGCAACGCGCTGGGCAGCATGGACGGCTACAACGCGACGCACAGCCAGATCGCCACCAAGACCAGTACCGCGCTGCTGGAAACTTCGCAAAGCGTGTCCGTGGTTACCCGTGAGCAAATGGACGACCAGGGCTCGCAAACCGTGTCCCAGGCCATGCGTTACACCCCCGGTGTGCTGACCAATCCTTACGGCGCCACGCACCGTTACGACTACGTGGCAATGCGCGGCTTCAACGATGGTTCGGTGGATAACATCTACCTCGACGGCCTCAAGTCGATGGGCGACAGCGGCACCTACAGCACTATGCAGGTGGACCCATATTTCCTTGAGCGTGTCGATATCCTGAAGGGCCCTTCGTCGGTGCTCTACGGCCGTAGCTCGCCGGGCGGTCTGGTGGCGCTGACCAGCAAGAAGCCGCTGTACGAGGCCTATCACCAGGTTCAGGCCACCGTCGGCACTCAGGGCCAGCGCGGTGTCGGTTTTGACTTCAGCGGACCGGTCGATGACGACAAGCGTATCGCCTATCGTCTGATCGGTTTGACGGATCAGTCCGACACGCAATTCGACCACAACAAGGAAAAGCGCTTCGCCCTCGCACCAACCGTCAGCATCGATTTCAACGAAGATACTTCGCTGACCCTGCAGGCGTATCTGCAGCATGACCCGGATGGCGGCTACCACGGTGGCGTGCCGGCCGACGGCACGATTCATCAGCGCAACGGCAACCGGATCTCGCCGCATTTCTTCGAAGGCGAGCCGGGCATCGATGGTTACTCCCGTGATCAGCAGTCGTTCGGTTACCAGTTCGAACACCGCTTCAATGACGTCTTCACCGTGCGGCAGAATTTCCGCTACCTCGACTCCAAAGTGAACATGGATCAGGTGTATGCCTATGGCTGGACGTCGCCGACCAGCAACGAACTGAATCGCTACTACACCGGCGGTGACGAGCGTCTGCACGCGTTCATCGTCGACAACATGCTGCAGGCTGAATTTTTCACCGGCGCGACCAAGCACACGGTGTTGATGGGGGCGGATTATCAGCGGCGCAAAACCGTGGTCGACTGGACCAGTGGTGGCCTGGCGCCGATCAATGCGTTCAACCCGGTGTATGGCAATTCCACTATCACGCCATATGGCGAGACCAGCTATCTGCGGCGCCTGGAGCAGACCGGCGTTTACCTGCAAGACCTGATCGAGATGGACAAGTGGCGCTTCTCGCTGGGGCTGCGTCAGGACTGGGTGGAAACCTCCGACGAAAACCGCATCGCCGAAGCGGGTCGTCCGGTCGGCACAGAGATCAACGATCGTCGCACCAAGCTCACCGGTCGTGCCGGCGCGCTGTATCTGTTCGATAACGGCCTCGCGCCGTACGTCAGCTATTCCGAGTCGTTCAACCCGAATTCCTACGCTGATAGCGCCGGCAATCCGCTCGCACCGACCGATGGAACGCAGTGGGAAATGGGCCTGAAGTATCAGCCGCCGGGTACCGACAATCTGTTCACCGCCTCGTTGTTCCGCATCGATCAGGAGAACCTGGCGACCAAACTGCCGCAGGAAAACTTCTATCGCGCTGTAGGTGCTGTCCGCTCTCAGGGTCTGGAACTGGAAGCGCACATGCAGCTGACCAACAACCTGAAAGTCCTCGGCAGCTACACCTTCACCGACATTGAATACTCGAAGTCGATGACCAGCACCTTGAGCACACCGACCAATGTGATCGAGAACAAAGGCAACTCGCCAAGCCAGGCACCGCGGCACATGGCATCGCTGTGGGCGGACTACAAGTTCGACAGTGCGGCGCTCGATGGGCTGCGATTGGGCGGCGGTGTGCGGTATGTCGGCTATAGCTGGGCGGATGCAGAGAACACCATGAAAGTGCCGTCCTACACATTGTTCGACGCATCGATTGGCTATGACCTCGGCAAGGTCGGTTTGAAGGGTGTCGACGTACGCCTGAATGCGAACAATCTGACCAACGAATCCTACGTAGCCTCCTGCGCCAGTCTGGACTTCTGCTACATGGGCGAAGAGCGCAACGTCGCCGCGACGGTCAGTTACCAGTTCTAAGCCTTTGTCTTGTGCATAAAAAAGCCAGCCCCTGATTTCAGGGGCTGGCTTTGTCGTATCTGTGGAGGAAGTTTTCATGCGTTCGTTTCTGGTTTTATTGCACCGGTATATCGGATTGGCCACGGCGGTTTTTCTGCTGCTGGCCGGGATCACGGGCAGCATTCTGGCGTTCAACCATGAGCTGGATGAGTGGTTGAATCCGGAGTTTTACGCGGCTTCGGCCGAGGGGGAGCGTCTGCCGCCAGGTGGGCTGGTTGATGCGGTGCAATCGGCCCATCCGAAGTTGCAGGTCTGGTACATGGAGTACCCGAATGAGGCAGGCCACACGGCATTGCTGGCGGCGGTTCCGCGAAATAATCCGGCGACGGGCGAACCCTTCAAAGAACGCAATGAAGTGTTCTACCTCGACCCGGTCAGCGCAGAGCAAAAAGGTCAGCGTTACTGGGGCGAGTGCTGTTTCCAGCGTGAGAACTTCGTTCCGTTCATTCTTGAGTTTCACTACAACCTGACACTGCCCGGTAACTGGGGTTTGCTGTTGATGGGGTTGGTGGCCATCGCTTGGGTAATCGATTGCTTCATCGCTCTCTGGCTGACGTTACCGCGGGGTAAACCGTTCTGGAAGAAGTGGTCGAAGGCCTGGAAGATCAAGGGCGGGCATGCCTATCGACTCAACTTCGATCTGCATCGGGCAGGGGGCTTGTGGCTGTGGTTGTTGTTGCTGCCGATAGCCGTCAGCAGCGTGGCGATGAACCTGCCGAGCCAGGTCTTCAAACCCGCGGTGTCGCTGTTTTCTCCGATTGAACCGAGCGTGTATGAGGCTCGAGGGCGGATGCCTGCCGAAGAGCTGGGGATCACCCGATTGAGTTATCAACAAGCATACGAAAGGGCACAGCAGGAGGGGAAAAGGTTGGGGCTGACAGCGGCGATCGGCGAGTTGTATTACAGCTTTGAATACAACTTCTACGGTGCGGGGTTTGGACAGCATGACACCGAGGCCCACGGTAAATCCTGGTTGTTCTTCCACGGTACTGACGGACGATTACTGGGGCAGGAGATCGCAGGAAAAGGGACGTTGGGAGAGCGGTTTTATCGGTTGCAGTTGCCGATACACGGGGGACGGATCATAGGCTTCACCGGACAAGTGATGATCGCGGTATTGGGTGTTCTGATTGCGGGATTGTCGGGGACTGGCGTCTACATCTGGTGGCGCAAATGGCAGGCTCGTCGGAGCAGCAAGGCACGCAGAGCGGTTTGAAAATCGGATTTTTGTGGGTACTGAAACGACAAAACCCCTGTCTGCGTTAGCAGACAGGGGTTTCGGAATTCAATCTTGACGATGACCTACTCTCACATGGGGAAACCCCACACTACCATCGGCGATGCATCGTTTCACTTCTGAGTTCGGGATGGGATCAGGTGGTTCCAACGCTCTATGGTCGTCAAGAAATTCTGTGACCAGCCCGTTACCGCAGTAACGTTCCGGCAAAAATCGGTGACTTCTACTAAAACAAAACCCCAACTGCTTTCGCAATTGGGGTTTCGGAATTTAATCTTGACGATGACCTACTCTCACATGGGGAAACCCCACACTACCATCGGCGATGCATCGTTTCACTTCTGAGTTCGGGATGGGATCAGGTGGTTCCAACGCTCTATGGTCGTCAAGAAATTCGGGTACTGAGTCGTGACCAGAGGTCTCGCTTCAGCAAATTGGGTATGTGACAGCTAGGTGTTTTGTGAGCATCGAACTTTCGGTTCATTTTCGTCTTCACACACCGCAATCTGGTCTCTCTCGCTTTTCAGCTCGGAGCATGCAAATTGCTTGGGTGTTATATGGTCAAGCCTCACGGGCAATTAGTATTGGTTAGCTCAACGCCTCACAGCGCTTACACACCCAACCTATCAACGTCGTAGTCTTCGACGGCCCTTCAGGGAACTCAAGGTTCCAGTGAGATCTCATCTTGAGGCAAGTTTCCCGCTTAGATGCTTTCAGCGGTTATCTTTCCCGAACATAGCTACCCGGCAATGCCACTGGCGTGACAACCGGAACACCAGAGGTTCGTCCACTCCGGTCCTCTCGTACTAGGAGCAGCCCCTCTCAAATCTCAAACGTCCACGGCAGATAGGGACCGAACTGTCTCACGACGTTCTAAACCCAGCTCGCGTACCACTTTAAATGGCGAACAGCCATACCCTTGGGACCGGCTTCAGCCCCAGGATGTGATGAGCCGACATCGAGGTGCCAAACACCGCCGTCGATATGAACTCTTGGGCGGTATCAGCCTGTTATCCCCGGAGTACCTTTTATCCGTTGAGCGATGGCCCTTCCATACAGAACCACCGGATCACTAAGACCTACTTTCGTACCTGCTCGACGTGTCTGTCTCGCAGTCAAGCGCGCTTTTGCCTTTATACTCTACGACCGATTTCCGACCGGTCTGAGCGCACCTTCGTACTCCTCCGTTACTCTTTAGGAGGAGACCGCCCCAGTCAAACTACCCACCATACACTGTCCTCGATCCGGATAACGGACCTGAGTTAGAACCTCAAAGTTGCCAGGGTGGTATTTCAAGGATGGCTCCACGCGAACTGGCGTCCACGCTTCAAAGCCTCCCACCTATCCTACACAAGCAAATTCAAAGTCCAGTGCAAAGCTATAGTAAAGGTTCACGGGGTCTTTCCGTCTAGCCGCGGATACACTGCATCTTCACAGCGATTTCAATTTCACTGAGTCTCGGGTGGAGACAGCGCCGCCATCGTTACGCCATTCGTGCAGGTCGGAACTTACCCGACAAGGAATTTCGCTACCTTAGGACCGTTATAGTTACGGCCGCCGTTTACCGGGGCTTCGATCAAGAGCTTCGCGTTAGCTAACCCCATCAATTAACCTTCCGGCACCGGGCAGGCGTCACACCCTATACGTCCACTTTCGTGTTTGCAGAGTGCTGTGTTTTTAATAAACAGTCGCAGCGGCCTGGTATCTTCGACCGGCGTGGGCTTACGCAGCAAGTGCTTCACCCTCACCGGCGCACCTTCTCCCGAAGTTACGGTGCCATTTTGCCTAGTTCCTTCACCCGAGTTCTCTCAAGCGCCTTGGTATTCTCTACCCAACCACCTGTGTCGGTTTGGGGTACGGTTCCTGGTTATCTGAAGCTTAGAAGCTTTTCTTGGAAGCATGGCATCAACCACTTCGTCGCCTAAAGGCAACTCGTCATCAGCTCTCGGCCTTGGAATCCCGGATTTACCTAAGATTCCAGCCTACCACCTTAAACTTGGACAACCAACGCCAAGCTGGCCTAGCCTTCTCCGTCCCTCCATCGCAATAACCAGAAGTACAGGAATATTAACCTGTTTTCCATCGACTACGCTTTTCAGCCTCGCCTTAGGGACCGACTAACCCTGCGTCGATTAACGTTGCGCAGGAAACCTTGGTCTTTCGGCGTGGGTGTTTTTCACACCCATTGTCGTTACTCATGTCAGCATTCGCACTTCTGATACCTCCAGCAAGCTTCTCAACTCACCTTCACAGGCTTACAGAACGCTCCTCTACCGCATCACTTACGTGATACCCGTAGCTTCGGTGTATGGTTTGAGCCCCGTTACATCTTCCGCGCAGGCCGACTCGACTAGTGAGCTATTACGCTTTCTTTAAAGGGTGGCTGCTTCTAAGCCAACCTCCTAGCTG
>NZ_CP158967.1:0-125000 GCF_050990555.1 Pseudomonas sp. PSE1(2024) | reverse complement strand
AATCAGCGCATGAACGTCGTGAGTACCTTCATAGGTATTCACCACTTCCAGGTTGACCAGGTGACGGGCCACACCGAACTCATCAGAGATCCCGTTGCCGCCCAACATGTCACGCGCCATGCGGGCGATCTCGAGAGACTTGCCGCAAGAGTTACGCTTCATGATCGAAGTGATTTCAACCGCAGCGGTACCCTCATCTTTCATACGGCCCAGACGCAGGCAGCCTTGCAGCGCCAGGGTGATCTCGGTCTGCATGTCCGCCAGCTTCTTCTGGATCAGTTGAGTAGCAGCCAACGGACGGCCGAACTGTTGGCGATCCAGGGTGTACTGGCGAGCGGTGTGCCAGCAGAACTCGGCAGCACCCAACGCGCCCCAAGAGATGCCATAACGTGCGGAGTTGAGGCAGGTGAACGGACCTTTCAGACCACGCACATCCGGGAAAATGTTCTCTTCCGGCACAAACACGTTGTCCATGACGATTTCGCCGGTGATCGAAGCCCGCAGACCGACCTTGCCATGAATCGCCGGAGCGCTCAGGCCTTTCCAGCCCTTCTCCAGAACGAAGCCACGGATGTCGCCGGCATCGTCTTTGGCCCAGACCACGAACACGTCGGCGATCGGGCTGTTGGTGATCCACATCTTGGCGCCGGTCAGGCTGTAGCCGCCGTCGACTTTGCGTGCACGCGTAATCATCGCGCCCGGGTCGGAACCGTGGTTCGGCTCGGTCAGACCGAAGCAGCCGATCCACTCGCCGGAAGCCAGTTTCGGCAGGTACTTCTGTTTCTGTGCTTCGGTACCGAATTCGTTGATCGGCACCATCACCAGCGAAGACTGCACGCTCATCATCGAACGGTAGCCAGAGTCGACACGCTCGACTTCACGAGCGATCAGGCCATAGCTGACATAGTTGAGGCCGCTGCCACCGTACTCCTCGGGAATGGTCGCGCCCAACAGGCCGACCTCACCCATTTCACGGAAGATCGCCGGATCGGTCTTCTCATGGCGGAAGGCTTCCAGAACGCGTGGCGCGAGGCTCTGCTGGGCGAATTGCTCGGCGGTGTCGCGAATCATGCGTTCTTCTTCAGTCAGCTGTTGATCCAGCAGCAGTGGATCGATCCAGTTGAAGCTAGCTTTACCGCCCATGAGTGAGTCCTCGCAAATCGGGTGAATTAACGTGGCATTGATCCTAGGCCCGCTTCGCCATCCCGGCAAACGAGGATTTCGCATCCTGTTGTGCTAATTTCTCACTCCGAAACGTCGCGAAATGCCGAATAAGCGATGTATTAGTGAGGTTGACGTACATGCGCCGCAAGATACCCAGCACCACCGCCCTGATCAGCTTTGAGGCTGCCGCCCGTCACGAGAGCTTTACCAAGGCCGCTGAAGAACTTTCCCTCACCCAGGGCGCCATCTGCCGACAGATCGCCAGCCTTGAGGACTTCCTCAGCGTCGAACTCTTCCGACGCTCGCGTCGCGGAGTGAAGCTGACGGAAGCGGGGCTTTCCTACAGCCGTCGGGTCGCCACCCAACTTGATGCGGTTGAGCGCGACACCCTGTCGGTGATGGGTCAGCAAGGCACCAATGTGATCGAACTCGCCGTGGTACCCACCTTCGGCACGCAATGGCTGCTGCCAAGACTGAAGGACTTCCAGCTCAAGCACCCGGAAGTGACGGTCAACCTGACCAACCGCACGCGCCCGTTCCTGTTTGCCGACACCGACTTCGATGCCGCCATTTACTTTGGCGATGCCGACTGGTCCGGTACCGAATCCCACAGGCTGATGGGCGAGAATCCGATGCCGGTATGCAGTCCCGCCCTGCTCGGCAACAAGTCGCATCTGACACCCGATGAAATCGCCGAACTGCCCCTGCTCCAGCAAACTACACGCCCCTACGCCTGGCGGCAGTGGTTCAACTCGCAGCACCTGAACATCCCCCGTGACATGACAGGTCCGCGCTACGAGCTATTCTCCATGCTGGCCCAGGCGGCCATGCATGACATGGGCATCGCGCTGATCCCACCGTTCCTGATTCAGCGCGAACTGGCCGAAAAACGCCTGGTGATTGCCAACCCGAACGCGCTCTCCAGCATCAAGGCGTATTACCTGATGATTCCGGAACGAAAGGTCGAATCGGCGTCACTCAAGGCTTTTCGTGACTGGCTGGTGAACCAGGCACACAGCTACAACCTAGAAGGATAAAGGCCTCCAGCGATTACTAACCCCGTAGTCAGGAAAACCAAAGCCCTACAGATATAACTATTTGTCGCAAATAGACAGACTGTATCCGAAAGTCGTACAGACGTCCCACAAGCGCCTGCCGACGTGGCTTTGCGCCCTCATTCGCGACTCATTGCGACCTATTCACGTCACCGATGAGAAAATTCTTAAAATTCATCCAGACTCCTTGAAAGGCACGGCCTGCAAGGGATTCAACTGGCCATCTGCGACATTCGGTCACGGGATGACTTGTAGTTAATTTTCCGTCACCCGTCATAATCCCTTGAAGGGCATAAACTTCGCCTGCAAAATGCCGCGCCCCGCCCTGATTTGGCGGGATCGTGCTGATCGGCCGCCCCAGTAGCACCATCCGTAGTGCATGGGTTTACTCAATAAGATCACGCAGGAGATTTGACGTGCACATTGGTGTTCCTCTCGAAACCCAGACCGGTGAAACACGAGTTGCTGCAACCCCGGAAACCATTAAAAAGCTGATCAGCCAAGGTCATAAGGTCACTGTGCAAACCGGCGCCGGCATTAAAGCCAGCGTTGTCGACAGTGCCTATGAAGCGGCAGGCGCAACCATTGGCAGTGCCAATGACGCGTTTGGCGCCGAGCTGATTCTCAAAGTGGTCGCGCCAAGCGATGCCGAACTGACGCTGATCAAGCGCGGAACGGTGCTGGTGGGCATGCTCAACCCGTTCAACAACGACACCATCGCGAAGATGGCCGAGTGCGGGATTACCGCGTTCGCCCTGGAAGCGGCGCCACGTACCTCCCGGGCCCAGAGCCTCGACGTGCTGTCGTCCCAGGCGAACATTGCCGGCTATAAGGCGGTGCTGCTGGCCGCTCACTACTATCCGCGCTTCATGCCGATGCTGATGACCGCTGCGGGCACCGTGAAAGCGGCGCGCGTGCTGATTCTGGGTGCTGGTGTGGCCGGGTTGCAGGCAATTGCCACGGCGAAACGTCTGGGTGCCGTCATCGAAGCGTCCGACGTACGTCCGGCCGTGAAGGAACAGATCGAATCCCTCGGCGCCAAGTTCGTCGACGTGCCTTACGAGACCGATGAAGAACGCGAATGCGCGGTCGGCGTCGGTGGTTACGCACGCCCGATGCCGGCGAGCTGGATGCAGCGTCAGGCCCAGGCCGTGCACGAGCGCGCCAAGCAGGCTGACATCGTCATCACCACCGCACTGATCCCGGGCCGCAAGGCGCCGACGCTGCTGAGCGCGGACACCGTGGCGCAGATGAAACCCGGCTCGGTAGTCATCGACCTCGCTGCAGCCCAGGGTGGCAACTGCCCGCTGACCGTCGCCGATCAGGTCGTGATCGAGAACGGCGTGACCATCGTCGGCCCGACCAACCTCGCCGGTGAAGTCGCCGCAGACGCCTCGGCGCTGTACGCACGCAACCTGCTGGACTTCCTGAAGCTGGTCTTCACCAAAGAAGGCCAGTTCGAAGTGAACCTCGAAGACGACATCGTCGCCGCGTGCCTGATGTGCCGCGACGGCCAAGTCATCCGCAAAAACGCCTAAGCAGGGATTCAGACGATGGAAGAGCTTATCTCCCCCGGTATCTACAACCTGATCATCTTCGTGCTGGCGATTTATGTCGGTTACCACGTGGTCTGGAACGTTACACCCGCGCTGCACACGCCTTTGATGGCAGTGACCAACGCCATTTCGGCGATCGTGATCGTAGGCGCCATGCTCGCTGCTGCATTGACCGTCACTCCGCTGGGCAAGACCATGGGCACCCTCGCGGTGGCACTGGCCGCGGTCAACGTGTTCGGTGGCTTCCTGGTCACCCGCCGCATGCTTGAGATGTTCAAGAAGAAAGCCCCGAAAGCAAAAGAAGAGGCGCCTAAGTAATGAGCATGAACCTCGTCACGACGCTCTACCTGATCGCGTCGATCTGCTTCATCCAGGCCCTCAAGGGTCTGTCGCACCCGACCACGTCGCGCCGCGGCAACCTGTTCGGCATGCTCGGCATGGCGCTGGCAATTCTCACCACCGTCGGCCTCATCTATAAGCTGGGCGCTGAGCTGGCGACTGCTGGCATCGGTTACGTGATCGTCGGCCTGCTGATCGGCGGCACCGCCGGTTCGATAATGGCCAAACGCGTTGAAATGACCAAGATGCCTGAACTGGTTGCGTTCATGCACAGCATGATCGGTCTGGCAGCGGTGTTCATCGCCATTGCTGCCGTGGTCGAGCCGCAGTCGCTGGGCATCGTCAAGCAACTGGGTGACTCGATCCCGGCGGGTAACCGTCTGGAGCTGTTCCTCGGCGCAGCCATCGGTGCAATCACCTTCTCCGGTTCGGTGATCGCCTTCGGCAAGTTGTCGGGCAAATACAAGTTCCGTCTGTTCCAGGGCGCACCGGTACAGTTCAGCGGTCAGCACAAGCTGAACGCGGTACTGGGTCTGGCGACTCTGATCCTCGGCATCACCTTCATGCTGACCGGCAACCTCGCCGCGTTCGCACTGATGCTGGCCCTGGCGTTCGTCATGGGCGTGCTGATCATCATCCCGATCGGCGGCGCCGACATGCCGGTGGTGGTGTCGATGCTCAACAGCTATTCCGGCTGGGCAGCAGCGGGTATCGGCTTCTCGCTGAACAACTCGATGCTGATCATTGCAGGTTCGCTGGTGGGTTCGAGCGGTGCGATCCTCTCGTACATCATGTGCAAGGCGATGAACCGTTCCTTCTTTAATGTACTGCTCGGCGGTTTCGGCAATACAGCAGACGCCGGTCCTGCCGGTGAGAAGGAAGCCCGCCCGGTGAAATCCGGCTCGGCTGACGATGCGACTTTCCTGCTGACCAACGCTGACACCGTGATCATCGTTCCGGGTTACGGCCTAGCGGTAGCCCGCGCACAGCACGCCCTGAAAGAGCTGACCGAGAAGCTGACCCACCATGGCGTGACCGTGAAGTACGCGATCCACCCGGTGGCCGGTCGGATGCCTGGGCACATGAACGTACTGCTGGCCGAGGCCGAAGTGCCGTACGACCAGGTGTTCGAGATGGAAGACATCAACTCCGAGTTCGGTCAGGCCGACGTGGTGCTGGTGCTCGGCGCCAACGACGTGGTCAACCCGGCCGCCAAGAACGATCCGAAATCGCCGATCGCTGGCATGCCGATCCTCGAAGCGTTCAAGGCCAAGACCATCATCGTCAACAAGCGCTCGATGGCCAGCGGCTATGCCGGTCTGGACAACGAACTGTTCTACCTGGACAAGACCATGATGGTGTTCGGCGACGCAAAAAAAGTCATCGAAGACATGGTCAAAGCAGTCGAGTAACCCTCGCCGGCAACACCGAACGCCCCGACTTGTCGGGGCGTTTTTGTTTACGCAAAACGTCGGACAATTTGCCGCGTTGTTGCAGATCCAGTAACGGTGTTTTACTTGAAACCCGCTAAATAGACGCCTCGTTTGCGACCTTGGTAGCGGGACAGGCGCTCGCGAAATTCACTAGACTGCGCATCCTGCTACTCGCTGCCCGAGAAAATAATCCATGTACCGTGACCGTATTCGCCTGCCTTCGTTGTTGGATAAAGTGATGAGCGCCGCCGACGCCGCTGCGCTGATTGAGGACGGCATGACCGTCGGCATGAGCGGCTTCACCCGCGCCGGCGAAGCCAAGGCCGTGCCCCATGCGCTGGCCGAGCGAGCCAAGGTCACGCCGCTGAAGATCAGCCTGATGACCGGCGCCAGCCTGGGCAATGACCTCGACAAGCAACTGACCGAAGCCGGCGTGCTGTCGCGGCGTATGCCGTTCCAGGTCGACAGCACCCTGCGCAAGGCGATCAACGCCGGCGAAGTGATGTTCATCGACCAGCACCTCTCGGAAACCGTCGAGCAACTGCGCAACCAGCAGCTGAAGCTGCCGGACATTGCCGTGATCGAAGCCGTGGCCATCACCGAACAGGGCCACATCGTGCCGACCACTTCGGTGGGTAACTCGGCGAGCTTCGCGATCTTCGCCAAACACGTGATCGTCGAGATCAATCTGGCACACAACGCCAACCTCGAAGGTCTGCACGACATCTATATCCCGACCTATCGCCCGACCCGCACGCCGATTCCGCTGGTAAAGGTCGACGACCGCATCGGCAGCACCGCGATCCCGATCCCGCCGGAGAAGATTGTCGCCATCGTCATCACCCAGCAGTCGGACTCGCCGTCCACCGTGTCGTCGCCGGATGTCGATACCAAAGCCATCGCCGATCACCTGATTACCTTCCTCAAGCAGGAAGTCGATGCCGGGCGCATGACCAACAAGCTCGGCCCGTTGCAGGCCGGGATCGGCAACATTGCCAACGCGGTGATGTGCGGGCTGATCGATTCGCCGTTCGAAGACCTGACCATGTACTCCGAAGTGCTGCAGGACTCGACCTTTGACCTGATCGACGCCGGCAAGCTGAGCTTCGCCTCGGGCAGCTCGATCACCCTGTCGGAGCGGCGCAACAGCGACGTGTTCGGCAACCTGGAGAAGTACAAGGACAAGCTGGTACTGCGTCCCCAGGAAATCTCCAACCACCCGGAAGTGGTGCGGCGCCTGGGCATCATCGGCATCAACACGGCCCTGGAGTTCGACATCTATGGCAACGTCAACTCCACCCACGTCTGCGGCACGCGGATGATGAACGGCATCGGCGGCTCGGGCGACTTCGCGCGCAACGCACACCTGGCGGTGTTCGTGACCAAGTCGATCGCCAAGGGCGGTGCGATTTCCAGCGTGGTGCCAATGGTCAGCCACGTCGACCATACCGAGCATGACGTCGACATCCTGGTGACCGAGGTGGGCCTGGCCGACCTGCGCGGCCTGGCGCCACGCGAGCGCGCCCGGGTCATCATCGATAACTGTGTGCACCCGGATTTCCGCCAGGCGCTGAACGACTACTTCGACAAAGCCTGCGCCATTGGCGGCCACACCCCGCATATCCTGCGTGACGCCCTGAGCTGGCACATCAATCTGGAAGAAACCGGACGCATGCTGGCGGTGTAATCCGCACAGATTTCCCGTTGGTGCAAACACAGTTTCGCCAGCGGGATTCTGAAAACCTCTGCAACCGTCAAAAACTGTACTGCTGTACCGGTCTTTTCCTACGGCTTTTGCCTACTCGAACCATCGAATTGGGTAAAAATGCACCAAATAAGCGCAGACAGGTACAGTTTGCGCAATTTTGACCCGTACACCCCCTATAAACAGTTAACTGGTCACTCACAATACAGGTGAACTGTATCTAGAGAGTCTGGCCAAACGAGAGGATCATGGGCACCAGTTAAACCACTACCTAATCCCGCCACAAGCGGAAGGATGTCAACCATGGAACGTACACTCAGTTCCGAACTGTTCTTCGAAGACAAAGCTGTAAACACCCAGGCTTCCCTGCCTCTGCGCGTTATCGCCAACCTGATGCTTTGGCAGCGCCGCATCTCCAGCCGCCATCAACTGGCTCGTCTGGATTCGCGTCTGCTGGCTGACGCCGGGATTAGCGAAGCACAACGCTACGAAGAGCTGAGCAAGCCGTTCTGGCGCTAAGCAGCGTCGCTGGCTCTGGTCGCTAGACCCACCGCCAGCAACCCGAATTGAACACACAAGACCCGTCGCGGGAAACCGCGACGGGTCTTGTCGTTTCAGGGCAGAAAACCTGAATACCCAGCCTGAAACACCAGACAGGTACAGTTTATTTAAATTGATTAATGACAAGTACAGTTGCGCAAAATGTGTTCAGGCCAGCATCCTGACCACTGTGCGAACTCGCAACGGAGGCCTAAGATCCATGCAGAACGTGGCGAATGCTGTGCGACTGGCGTCTGACCTTCAGACACCGAGCCACCTCTCAATACGGTTTATCCACAGGAGTTCTCCCATGTCCCGTCTTCGTCTGCTCAGCGCCGCCGCTCTGCTGGCCGTAGCTGCCAACGCCAGCGCCACCAGCTTCATCGTGACCACCGACGCCGTTGTTGGCGCGCTCAAGTCCTCTTCCGATGCCACCTCCGACGTCACCTCGTCCTTCCGTGACGACAAGATCGTGCTCGCTGCCCGTGACGACGCTGCCAGCTTCGTGGCCAGCGAAGGCGAAATCCGTGGCGTGAAACTGGAGAGCGCACTGGATCACATCCGTCATCAGGCTCCACAACTGAACGCGACCGACGCACAGCTGGCCCAGGCCATTCTGACGATCTAAGCGACAGAGGCATCGCGGGGCATGCCGGTCGTGTCCCGATGTTTCGGCGCTGGCTCTAGTCCGGGCATTGCGCTAGCCTTGGGACTCGCCAACAGCTGCCGAGTCCCATGCGTTTTCTTTCAAATCTGCTTATCCCCTCTGTACTGATCACCGCCTGCTGGGTTCCTCTGGCAGACGCCTTCGATGTATCCACGCAGAACACCGTGGTCAGCGTCTGGGCCACCGGCATGGTGTCTTCCGCGCCGTTCGACCGTAAACTGATCATCGCCGCGCACGACGATGCCGCAGCGTTCGTTGCCAGTGACGGCCAGATGCGCGGCGCACAGCTCGAATCCGCCCTGCATTACCTGCGCAAGAGCCGGCCAAAACTTCATGTCAGCGACCTTGAACTGGCACAGGCAATTCTCGTCCAATAGTCATCCCTGTCTTTTCGGAGTCGTTCCATGCGTAGCCCGCTGATTGCTGCCGCCCTTGGCCTGCTGTTGTTGGCCGATATGGCCCAGGCACACACCCTGGTAGCCACCAGTAACATCATCGTCCGCGCTTCCCAGCGCACCATCGATTTCACTTCCGACACCACCACGTCGATTCGCGATTCGAAAATCATCCGCGAAGCCCACGACGACGCTGCCAGTTTCGTGGCCAGCGACGGTGATATCCGTGGTGCAAACCTGGAAGCCGCCTTCAACACCTTGCGCACCCGCGTGCCGGAAGCTCGCGACGCCAGTGATCAGGTACTCGCCGAAGCCATCCTCGCACTGTGAAGTCACTCGGCGCCTGGCTGCTGGCCGGGGCGCTGTTGCTGCTTGGCAACAGCGCCCACGCCGGCCTGCAATTGCGGCTCAAGACCGACGGTCTGAGCCCCGCCCAACAACAGGCCAGCCAGGCACTGCTCGATGAAGCCATGCAGGCGTTGCCGCCGAGCTTCATCGAACGCCTGGACCGGCGCATCGATGTCGGCTGGACCGACGACATGCCCGGCAACGCCTACGGCCAAGCGACACTCGTCTCCGAGCTGGATCTGAACCGCAAACTGCTCGCCAGCCTCACCGACGGCAGTGCGGCGAAACAAAAAACCAATCGCCCCCACGGCACCGTTCGCCGGGAACTGCTGGCCACGGTGCTGCACGAAATCACCCATATTTACGATCGCGCGCGCTTGTGGCCGGCGGCCGAACGCACGCTGATCCAGCGCTGTACCCGACGCAACAACAGCGCCGGGCTGATCGGCATTCCCGATGAATGCCGCGGCCAGAACGGTCGGCGCTTCACCCTCAGCGATGATCCACGCCTGCTCGACCTCGCCGGCTGGCAGCAATACGTCGGCCGTCGTGGCGAACGTGAACAGCACAACCGGCAGATCGCCCGCAGTCCCGACCTCTACGAAATCTCCAGTCCGAAGGAGTTTGTCGCGGTCAACATGGAGTATTTCCTCCTCGATCCGAGTTACGCCTGCCGTCGCCCGGCGCTGTATCGCTATTACCAGGAACACTTCGGCTGGGCACCGCCCGCGAAAGATGAGTGCGCCAAAACCTTCGCCTTCCTCAATGCCGGCAACGACTTTGCCAAACAGCCCCTGGGCCAGGTCGATCCGGAGCGCGTGTACGCGGTGGATTACCTGTTAGCCGAAGCCAACCAGAACTGGGTCAGCCGTTGGGGCCACAGTATGTTGCGTCTGGTGATCTGTGCACCGGGCCGGCCACGCGGTCCGGACTGCCGACTGGATCTTGATCAGCATCTGGTGCTGTCGTACCGCGCCTTCGTCGGTGACGTACAGCTGTCGAGCTGGGACGGACTGGTCGGCAAGTACCCGTCACGACTGTTCGTGTTGCCGCTGGCGCAGGTGATCGACGAATACACCAAAACCGAACTGCGCAGCCTGGCGTCGGTGCCGCTGAATCTCTCGCGCAGCGAAATCGAGGGCGTGGTCGAACACGCCGCCGAAATGCACTGGAGCTACGACGGCAATTACTTCTTCCTCTCCAACAACTGTGCGGTGGAAGGACTGAAGCTGTTGCGCAGCGGCAGCAACAACGCCCGGCTCACCGGCCTGGACAGCATCATGCCCAATGGCTTGCTGGAAGTGCTGAAGGGGCGAGGCCTGGCCGACACCAGCGTGCTCGATGATCCGAAAGAGGCGTTGCGCCTGGGTTATCGCTTCGACTCGTTCCGTGATCGTTATCAAGCGATGTTCGATGTGTTGAAGAAGCAATTGCCGATCAAGCAGACAACCGTGGAAGAATGGCTTTCGCTGTCTGCCGAAGAGCGTCGCCCGTGGTTCGAACGGGCCGACCTGCGCACCAGCGCCGCGCTGTTGTTGCTGGAGCAAGCCAGTTTCCGCCGCCAACTGTTGCTCGCTCAGGATGAGGTCAAGCAACGCTACCTCGGCGCCCGGGAGCTGGAGAACGGTGGCATGGACAAGGCCAACGCGACCTTGCAACAGATCCTCGCCAACAGCGGCTTCCTCAGCCGGCCGGCAGAGTTGCTCGACTCCCGAGGTTACGGCCTGCCGCAACCAAGCGAGTTCAGCAGGCTTGAAGCCGAAAGCAGTCAGCGCCAGAAACAGTTGCTGGCACTCACCGGCGATCTGGATAAAGAAGTGCGCGCGCTGCTGGAGCCAAGGCGAGCAGCCGAGATTGCGGCCAGCGAGGCCAACGTGAAGCAGATCGGCGAGCATCTGCGCAAACTGCACAAAGCCTCGGGCGGACTGGAGCTGCCCTGAAAAACAACGACCCTGAAAACAAAAGACCGCAGCCTGTGAAGATTGCGGTCTTTTTTATTGCCTGACGATCAGTACAGAACGCCATCCAGCACTTCGTAAACGACCCCGCTACCCACCGCGATCAGCACGATGTCACCACCGGCACGACGCCATTCATAACCCGGGTAATACGGCAGACGACTCAACGCCCGGTTATCCAGCCGCTCGCCGTAATAGCCGTGGGGCAGCGGCCGGCCACGTACCAGATGGATGCCTGGAGGTGGCGGTGCACCGCGAACGAAGTAGCCATGATTGTCGCGGATCACCTGACGCACCGGGCCGAAATCCCGAGGCGGCGGGCCGCCGCGATGGTTGCTTTGCCAATCATGGTGATCGCCACCGCGATTGTCGTAGTGGCCCTGTTGCGGGCCGCCGTGGTCGTGATCGTCGCGCGGATCGGCGCTGGCCAGCAGCGGCGTCGCGCTGATCATCAGCACGCCCAGACTGGCAATCAGACGTTTCGGCATTTTCATCGGGTCTTTCCTCACTGCACTGACAGCAAAAAGGGATTCAGAACGTGGTTCTGAATCCCTCGGTCTTGCTCAATTAGTCTGTGCCGCGAGGCCCTAATTCCTCTGTATCAGGAACTTTACCTTCAGCTGACGCGAGCCTTACGCACGCCTTCGGACAGCGCCGAGCACAGGCTCAGCACGCCGTCGATGGCCTGGTCCGGCGTGGTCGCATTGGCGATGTGATCGATCAGCGCCGAACCCACCACCACACCGTCGGCCAGACGCGCGATGGACGCCGCCTGCTCCGGCGTGCGGATACCAAAACCGATGCTGATCGGCAGGTCGGTATGCCGACGCAGACGCGCCACCGCTTCTTCGACGTGTTCCAGCGTCGCCGCACCGGCACCGGTCACACCGGCAACCGACACGTAGTAAACGAAGCCGGAGCTGCCGTTCAACACTTTTGGCAGACGCGCATCATCGGTGGTCGGGGTGGTCAGGCGGATGAAGTCGATGCCCGCTGCCTGGGCCGGGTCGCACAGCTCCGAGTTGTGCTCCGGTGGCATGTCGACCACGATCAGGCCATCAACGCCGGCCTCTTTGGCTTCGGCGATGAAGCGCTCGACGCCGAACTTGTGGATCGGGTTGAAGTAACCCATCAGCACCAGCGGCGTGTCGCTGTTGTCCTTGCGGAACTCGCGGACCATTTGCAGGGTTTTGATCAGGTTCTGCTTGGCGCCAAGGGCACGGATGTTCGCCAGCTGAATCGCCGGGCCGTCGGCCATCGGGTCGGTGAACGGCATGCCCAGTTCGATCACGTCGGCACCGGCTTTCGGCAAGCCTTTGAGGATGGCCAGCGAAGTGTCGTAGTCCGGATCACCAGCAGTGACGAAGGTCACCAGGGCGGCGCGATTCTGTTCTTTGAGTTCGGCAAAGCGGGTTTGCAGGCGGCTCATCAGTGTTTCTCCTGCTTGGAGGTTTCCATGTGGTGCATGACGGTCTGCATGTCTTTGTCGCCGCGACCGGACAGGTTGACCACCATCAGGTGATCCTTCGGCAGTTTCGGTGCGCGTTTGAAGACTTCGGCCAGGGCATGGGCGCTTTCCAGTGCCGGGATGATCCCTTCCAGACGGCAGCACTGATGGAATGCGGCGAGGGCTTCGTCGTCGGTCACCGAGGTGTACTGGACGCGGCCGATGTCATGCAACCAGGCGTGTTCAGGGCCGATGCCCGGATAGTCGAGGCCGGCGGAAATCGAGTGGGCGTCGATGATCTGGCCATCGTCGTCCTGCAGCAGGAAGGTACGGTTGCCGTGCAGCACACCCGGTACGCCGCCGTTGAGGCTGGCCGCGTGTTTGCCGGTCTCGATGCCGTAACCGGCGGCTTCGACGCCAATGATCTCGACGCTCTTGTCATCGAGAAACGGGTGGAACAGGCCCATGGCGTTGGAACCGCCACCGATGCATGCCACCAGGCTGTCCGGCAGGCGACCTTCCTGAGCTTGCAGCTGATCGCGGGTTTCCTTGCCGATTACGGCCTGGAAGTCGCGAACCATGGCTGGGTAAGGGTGCGGACCGGCCACGGTGCCGATCAGGTAGAAGGTGCTGTCGACGTTGGTCACCCAGTCACGCAGCGCTTCGTTCATTGCGTCTTTCAGGGTGCCGGTGCCGGCGACCACCGGGATCACCTCGGCGCCCAGCAGCTTCATGCGGAACACGTTGGCCTGCTGACGTTCGATGTCGGTGGTGCCCATGTAGATCACGCAGTCCAGACCGAAACGCGCGGCCACGGTAGCGGTAGCCACGCCGTGCATGCCGGCGCCGGTCTCGGCGATGATGCGTTTCTTGCCCATGCGCCGCGCCAGCAGGATCTGGCCGATGCAGTTGTTGATCTTGTGCGCGCCGGTATGGTTCAGCTCTTCGCGCTTGAGGTAAATCTTGGCGCCACCGCAGAACTCGGTCAGGCGCTCGGCGAAGTACAGCGGGCTCGGACGTCCGACGTAGTCGCGCTGGAAGTAGGCCAATTCTTCTTTGAAAGCCGGATCTTCCTTGGCCGCTTCGTATTCACGAGCCAGGTCGAGGATCAACGGCATCAGGGTTTCGGCGACGTAACGGCCGCCGAACGAGCCAAACAGGCCGTTGGCGTCAGGGCCGTTACGCAGATCGGAGGTGTTCGAAGTCTGGGTCATGGTTCGCTCCAGCGGATTTCACGAGAAGACAATGGCGTTCACTCTACCCCTGACCTTCCAGGCTGAAAACCGATAAGATCGCCACAACCTGTCAGGAAAACTCACAGATATCATGAGCCATGACCTTCCTCCGCTGAACGCCCTGCGCGCCTTCGAAGCCACCGCCCGCCTGAACAGCGTCAGCCAGGCTGCGGAGCAACTGCACGTTACCCACGGTGCGGTCAGCCGCCAGCTCAAGGTGCTGGAAGAGCATCTCGGCGTCAGTCTTTTCGTCAAGGACGGTCGTGGCCTGAAACTCACAGATGCCGGCATTCGCCTGCGCGATGCCAGCGGCGAGGCTTTCGACCGTTTGCGCAGCGTTTGCGCCGAACTCACCCAAAGCACCGCGGACGCGCCGTTCGTGCTTGGTTGCTCCGGTAGCTTGCTGGCGCGCTGGTTCATTCCGCGACTGGGAAGGCTGAATGCCGATCTGCCGGATTTGCGTCTGCACCTGTCAGCCGGAGAAGGCGATCTCGATCCACGACGCCCGGGGCTGGATGCATTGCTGCTGTTCGCCGAACCGCCATGGCCGGCAGACATGCAGGTGTACGAGCTGGCCAGCGAGCGCATCGGCCCGGTCATGAGTCCGCTGTTCAGCGGCTACCAGCGCCTGCAATCGGCACCGCCAATCGCCCTGCTCGACGAACCCTTGCTGCACACGACTTCACGCCCGCAAGCCTGGCCGAGCTGGGCGCAACAAAGCGGCCTCGACGCCAAGGCGTTGAAGCTGGGGCAGGGTTTCGAGCATTTGTATTACTTGCTGGAAGCGGCCGTCGCCGGGTTGGGCGTGGCGATCGCGCCGGAACCGCTGGTGACCGAAGACTTGAAGGCCGGACGCCTGGTCGCGCCGTGGGGTTTCAGCGAAACCCCGGCACAACTGGCGTTGTGGCTACCCAAGCGCGCCGCGGACGGGCGCGCCCGGCAATTGGCGCAGTGGCTCAGGAACGAGCTGCGCCAGGCGGATCACTCGCCGCGCTTGAACAGCAAGTAAGCGGCCAGCAGACCCAGCGCACCGACCGCCACACCGGCGGTCGTCCACGGATGTTCCTGCGCGTAATCGCGGGTGGCGATTCCGGTTTCGCGGGTTTTGACTTTGACTTCTTCGTAGGCATCGCTGAGCAGGCTGCGCGAGTGTTTCAGCGCGCTTTCAGCGTTGTTCTTGAGCGCCTTGAGGGTCTTGCGCGACTCGTCCGAAGCGTCGTCCTTCAGGCTTTCCAACGACTTGAGCAGACTCTCGATCTCCGCTTCCATGCTTTGCAACGAGGCTTTGCGTAACGAGGTGTTGGCCATGGTGGCTCTCCTGCATTGGTGATGAGTGGCGTGTGTTGGTTGGGACTTCAGCGTTTCTGGAAAGTGCAGAAAATCTGAACTTCCTCTCGCCCGGATCGCCGAAATCAACACGGCAAATCGCTGCTAGGCTCAATTGCACACTTCAAGGAGAACACCATGAGTGACCATCACACCTACAAGAAAGTCGAGCTGGTCGGTTCGTCCACCAGCAGCATCGAAGACGCCATCAACAATGCGTTGGCCGAGGCCAAGAAGAGCATCAAGCATCTGGAATGGTTTGAAGTGACCGAAACCCGCGGCCACATCAAGGATGGCAAGGCGGCGCACTTTCAAGTGACCCTGAAAGTCGGGTTCCGGATAGCCAGCAGCTGAGTTTGGTCTACGATTCTGAACTTGCGCGCTGGCCGAGTGCCATAGGAATGGCAATGCGCTACGAGGTGAGTGCATCGAGCGAACGGCTCGATGCCTGCCTTTTTTAATCCGACCAGGGAGTGCGACCGATGAAGAAGTTCATGTTGGCGGTAGGTTTGTTGAGCCTTGCGGGTGGTGCGTTTGCTGCCGGCAAGCCCTGTGAAGAACTGAAGGCCGAAATTGCGGCCAAGCTGGATGCCAAGGGCGTTTCCGGGTATTCGCTGGAGATCGTCGACAAGGGTGCGGCCAGTGGCGGCAAAGTCGTCGGCACCTGCGAAGGCGGCGCCAAAGAGATCGTCTACACCCGCGGCTGATCACGCCGGAAAAACAAAAGCCGACGCAATGCGTCGGCTTTTTTGTGCGCGGCGATCGGGTTCAGCCCTTCATGACCTGCGCCAGCAATTCGTAGGAATGCAGGCGATCGGCGTGTTCGTACAGGTCGCAGGTGAAGATCAGCTCATCCGCCTGCGTCTGTTCGATCAACACTTCGAGTTTCGCGCGGATTTTCTGCGGACTGCCGACCATCGCCAGACCGAGGAAATCCCCCACCGCCTCACGTTCATGCGGCAACCACAGACCGTCCATGGTTTTCACCGGCGGGCGCTGCACCAGACTTTGCCCACGCATCAGCGCGAGGATTCGCTGGTACACCGAGGTCGCCAGGTAATCGGCCTGCTCATCGGTGTCAGCGGCCACCAGCGGCACGCCGAGCATCACGTACGGTTTGTCGAGTACCGCCGATGGCTTGAACTGATTGCGGTAGACGCGAATCGCCTCATGCATGAAACGCGGTGCGAAATGCGAGGCGAAGGCGTAGGGCAAACCGCGCTCACCGGCCAGTTGCGCACTGAACAGACTGGAACCGAGCAGCCAGATCGGCACGTTGGTGCCGGTGCCCGGCATCGCGATCACGCGCTGATCCGGGGTGCGCGGACCGAGGAAGCGCGCCAGCTCAGCCACGTCTTCCGGGAAATCATCGGCACTGCCGGAGCGCTCACGGCGCAAGGCGCGGGCGGTCATCTGGTCGGAACCCGGCGCACGGCCCAGGCCGAGGTCGATCCGCCCCGGATACAGGCTTTCAAGGGTGCCGAACTGCTCGGCAATCACCAGCGGCGCGTGGTTGGGCAGCATCACGCCACCGGAGCCGACCCGGATGGTCGACGTGCCGCCGGCCAGATAGCCCAGCAACACCGAGGTGGCGGAACTGGCGATGCCGTCCATGTTGTGGTGCTCGGCAACCCAGAACCGGGTGTAGCCGAACTTCTCGACGTGCTGCGCCAGATCCAGCGAGTTGCGCAGCGACTGCGCCGGGCTGCCGTTCTCGCGCACCGGCACCAGATCGAGGGTGGAAAACTTTACGTCGGACAGTTGCTTCATAAACCTGCATCTCCGATTGAGGGCGCAGGTGTGTTCTTGGCGAACGCAAACCTGCCCAATTCATAAGCGTGTTCTGTGCAATGAGGGCATATACCCGAGTTTCAATAGCCGATCCGAAATTTCCTACTAAAAAAGTCAACGATTCACTTGGGCTGAACTTTGTTCCGGCGTCTATCCTCAGAAGCCTTGCAGGCAAAAACCACGACGGCGCGGCGTTTCGCGCCCGATTTGAAGGAGGCACACATGGCTATCGTGAAGAAGGCATCCGCGCATTGGGAAGGTGACCTGAAAACCGGCATCGGCTCGATTTCTACCGAAACCAGCGTCCTGCGTGAAGCGCCCTACGGCTTCAAGGCACGCTTCGAGGGCGGCAAGGGCACCAATCCGGAAGAACTGATCGGCGCCGCCCATGCGGGCTGTTTCTCCATGGCGTTTTCGATGATTCTCGGTGACGCCGGGCTCAAGGCCGACAGCATCGACACCCAGGCCGAGGTCACGCTGGATCAGGTGGATGGCGGCTTTGCGATCACCGCGGTGAAACTGATCCTCAAGGCAAAAATTCCGGGAGCGACCCAGGCGCAGTTCGAAGAGCTGAGCAACAAGGCCAAGGAAGGTTGCCCGGTGTCCAAGGTGCTGAATGCGAAGATCAGTCTCGACGCGTCGCTGGTTGGCTGACGGATTGAGCCGGATCAGAACCCGCCAGGCAAAAATGTGGTCGAATAAATGACAGCAGCTTTCGCGCATCTTCGTGCGCGCTGCTTCGATGGAGCTTCAACCATGAAACGTTTTGCCTTGGCGGTTATCTGTGGCGTGCTGGCAACGTCGGCCTTCGCAGCGCCCAAAGACTGCGAAGAACTCAAGCAAGAGATCGAAATCAAGATTCAGGCGAATGCCGTGCCCTCCTACACCCTGGAGATAGTCTCCAAAGAGGAGGCTGAAAAACACGACATCGCCATGATTGTCGGCACCTGCGACTACGGCACAAAAAAGATCATCTATCAGAAGAACGACCGCTGATCCGCCTTAGATGATGCAGTTGACCTCGCGGTCTTCGGCAACGATTTCCCGCTTGTCGTTGTACAGGCGGGCACTCGGGGTAAACGCCAGCGAACGGCCTTCGAGCAAGTAACGCTGGCCCGCCTCGAAATGATCGTAGCGGATGGTCAGATAGCACAGCCGCTCAACGGGGCCGGTCATCAGGCTGCCGCCTCCGCCGAACACTTCAAAGTCGAAGCGCACCCGCAGTTCGTGGCTGCCGGGGGTGACCTGGAAGAAACGCCCGTCAGTCAGCCGCCTGTTGTCGAGACGCTCGGCCATCAGCAGTTTGCCGCCGGGGGTTGGCGTAGAGAATTCGACCCAGGCCATATTCGGGTCGACGGGGGGCAACGGTGTCTGGCACCCGGCGAGTACGCCTGCGGCCAACAACAGCATCAACGTGCGCATGATGGATGTCCGTGAGTTCGGACATCCAGCATAACGCCGATCAGGTTCGCTGGCAGCCCGCCGGCGTGCCCTGGCCCACCACGTTGCGTTGTTGGTCATAGAGCTTGGCCCACGGACGGAAACCGATGCTTCCCGCCTGCAACTGATAACGCTGGCCGGCGTTGAAATCCTTGAATTTCACGTTCAACTGACAATCGCGCCACAGCGGCTCGGCATCCGGGCCGATGTTGGTCGCTTCGACCGGGAATTGATAACGCACCGTCAGCTCATGACTGCCGGGCTGCACTTCGAAGTAACGATGATCGACGGCAGCCTTGTTGTCGACTTCCAGCGCCTGCAACGCCGTGTCCTGTTGCCGGGCATCCAGATCGATCCAGGCTTGCGAGGGGTCAGGGGACGGCATTCCGAATCCGGCACAACCGGCCAGCGTCAGCACGCTTCCTGTCAGTATCAACATGCGCATAGCGGAGCTCCAATGGGCGGGATAGTCTTGGGCAGACTTTCCGGGGGGATTTCTTATTTTGATCAGGCCGCTTCCAAGCCATGGGTTACTTGATCGCGTTTTGCGGATTTTGTTTCCGGGTGTGATGATTTTGTTGCTCAACGGTTGCTCAAGCCTGAGCTATTACAGCCAGCTGGCCAGCGGTCAGCTGCAGCTTTTGCGGGCACGGGAGCCGGTGGCCGAGGTGATCGCCGACCCGACCCGTGACGCCAAACTGCGCACTCACCTGGCCCAGTCCCAGAAAGCCCGGGCTTTTGCCAGCGAACACCTGCACCTGCCGGACAACCAAAGCTATCGCCTCTACGCCGATATCGGTCGGCCGTTTGTCGTGTGGAATGTGTTCGCCACTCCGGAGTTTTCCCTGAGCCCACAGAACCATTGCTTCCCGATTGCCGGTTGCGTGGCCTATCGCGGCTATTACAGCCAGAGCGCGGCGCGGGGTGAAGCCGCGATTCAGCGCCTGCAAGGCATGGACGTGTCGATCGGCGGCGTCGAGGCCTACTCGACCCTGGGCTGGTTCAACGACCCGATCCTCAATTCGATGATGGGCTGGGGCGACGAGCGTCTGGCGACGCTGATCTTCCATGAGCTGGCCCACCAGCGTTTCTATGTGAAGGACGACACCGAGTTCAACGAGTCTTTCGCCACCTTCGTCGAGCAGGAGGGTACGCGGCAGTGGCGAGCGTTTCGTGGCTTGCCCCCGGAAAACGACTCGAAGCTGAAGCAGCGGGATCAGTTCATTCAGCTGATCCTCGATACCCGTTCACGCCTCGAAAAACTCTATGCACGACCACTCGCAACGGCGCAGATGCGCGAGCGCAAGGCGGCGGAGTTCGAACGGTTTCGACAGGATTATCGAGCGATGCGCGATGGCCAGTGGTCCGGCGACAAACGCTATGACGCCTGGGTCAATGCGCCGTTGAACAACGCACGGCTGTTGCCGTTCGGGCTGTATGACCAGTGGGTGCCGGCGTTTGCGGCGTTGTTCGGGCAGGTGAAGGGAGATTGGCCGCAGTTTTATGCGCGGGTCGAACATCTGGGCGGATTACCGGCGGACAAGCGCAAGACAGCGCTGCGTGAGCTGGCTGCCCTTCGCCCGGATTGATGATCAGCGCTGCAAAAACGCCTGATGCAACTCCGCCAGCGTCTCGAAGTGATACGCCGGCGCTTCGGCGCTCAGCTCTTCATGGCTGCCAAAACCGTAACCCACGGCCGCCGCATCCAGACCGTTGCTGCGAGCACCGATCAGGTCGTGCTTGCGGTCACCGATCATCAGCGTATTGGCCGGGTCCAGCCCTTCCTCGGCCATCAGATGGGCAATCAGCTCGACCTTGTTGGTGCGGGTGCCGTCCAGTTCGCTGCCGTAGATCACCTTGAAGTGTTTGGCGAAATCGAAGTGCCGGGCGATTTCCCGGGCGAACACCCACGGTTTCGACGTCGCGATATACAGCTGCCGGCCCTGGCCACTCAGGGTTTCCAACAACGGCGTGACGCCGTCGAACACCCGATTCTCGTACAGGCCGGTGACCTTGAAGCGCTCGCGGTAGAAATTCACCGCCTCCCACGCCTTGGCTTCATCAAAACCATAAAACTGCATGAATGCCTGCAACAGCGGCGGGCCGATGAAGTGTTCCAGTCTGGTCAGGTCCGGCTCATCGATGCCGAGTTTGCTCAAGGCGAACTGGATGGAACGGGTGATGCCCTCACGCGGGTCGGTGAGAGTGCCGTCGAGGTCGAATAGAACGGTCTGGTAATGCATGAAAAATCCCGGGCAATAGAGAGAAAAGTCAGAGCTGGTCGTAGCCTTCGGCCAGATGCAGGTCCTTGAGCTTCACGTAGTTCGCCGCGCTGTAGGTGAAAAAGGCGTTTTCCTTGTCGGTCAGCCGGCGAACCTGCTTCACCGGGCTGCCCACGTACAGAAAACCGCTTTCCAGGCGCTTGCCCGGTGGCACCAGGCTGCCGGCGCCGATGATCACGTCGTCCTCGACCACCGCGCCGTCCATGACGATGCTGCCCATGCCGATCAACACGCGGCTGCCGACCGTGCAGCCATGCAGCATGACCTTGTGGGCGATGGTCACGTCATCGCCGATCAGCAGCGGGAAGCCATCGGGATTGAACGGGCCGGCGTGGGTGATGTGCAACACGCAGCCATCCTGCACGCTGGTGCGCGCACCGATGCGGATGCGGTGCATGTCGCCACGGATCACGGTCAGCGGCCACACGGAGCTGTCTTCGCCGATTTCAACGTCGCCGATCACCACCGCCGAGCCGTCGACAAAAGCGCCTTGGCTCAAGCGTGGGGTGTGATTCTGGTACTTGCGAAGGGACACGATTAGTTCTCTCTCTGTCGCCGATAGCTGCGGTGGGTGTCGATTGTAATTAAGATGGGCGCATGTTTCTTCCAGCCAAGGTGCCAACCGTGAGCGTGAACAACCCTCTTCTGCAGTCCTACGACCTGCCGCCGTTCTCCGCGATCCGTGCCGAACACGTGCAGCCGGCCATCGAAACCATTCTGGCCGACAACCGCGCCGCCATTGCCGAAATCCTCAAGACCCAGGGCCAGAACCCGACCTGGGCCGGGCTGGTGCTGGCGATGGACGAACTCAATGATCGCCTGGGCGCAGCCTGGAGTCCGGTCAGCCACCTCAATGCCGTGTGCAACAGCGCCGAACTGCGTGAAGCCTACGAGTCGTGCCTGCCGGCATTGAGCGCCTATTCCACCGAGATGGGCCAGAACCGCGAGCTGTTCCAGGCCTATGAAGCCCTGGCCAACAGCCCGGAAGCTGCCGGTTTCGACGTGGCGCAAAAAACCATTCTGGAACACGCCCTGCGCGATTTCCGCCTGTCGGGCATCGACCTGCCGGAAGCCGAACAGAAACGCTACGCCGAAGTGCAGAGCAAGCTGTCCGAGCTGGGCAGCCGCTTCTCCAACCAGTTGCTCGACGCCACCCAGGCCTGGACCAAGCACCTGACCGATGAAGCCGCCCTCGCCGGCCTGACCGATTCGGCCAAGGCGCAAATGGCTGCCGCCGCACAGGCCAAAGGCCTCGACGGCTGGCTGATCACCCTGGAATTCCCGAGCTACTACGCGGTGATGACTTACGCCCAGGACCGAGCGCTGCGCGAAGAAGTCTACGCCGCCTACTGCACCCGTGCGTCGGATCAAGGCCCGAACGCCGGCCAGAACGACAATGGCCCGGTGATGGGCGAAATCCTCGACCTGCGTCAGGAACTAGCCAAGCTGCTCGGTTTCTCCAGCTTCTCCGAGCTGAGCCTGGCCACCAAAATGGCCGAGTCCAGCGATCAGGTGCTGAGCTTCCTGCGCGACCTGGCCAAGCGCAGCAAACCGTTTGCCGCGCAGGATCTGCAACAGCTCAAGGCTTACGCCGCCGAACAGGGCTGCGCCGATCTGCAAAGCTGGGACAGCGGTTTCTACGGTGAAAAACTCCGTGAACAACGCTACAGCGTCGCCCAGGAAACCCTGCGCGCCTACTTCCCGATCGACAAAGTGCTGGGCGGCCTGTTCGCCATCGTTCAGCGCTTGTACGGCATCGAAATCGCCGAACTGAAAGGTTTCGACACTTGGCACCCGGATGTTCGCCTGTTCGAGATCAAGGAAAACGGCCAGCACGTCGGCCGCTTCTTCTTCGATCTCTACGCCCGCGCCAACAAGCGCGGCGGTGCCTGGATGGACGGCGCCCGCGACCGTCGCCGCACCCTCGACGGCGTGCTGCAAAGCCCGGTGGCCAACCTGGTGTGCAACTTCACCCCGGCCGACAGCGGCAAGCCTGCGCTGCTGACCCACGATGAAGTGACCACCCTGTTCCACGAATTCGGCCATGGCCTGCATCACCTGCTGACCCGCGTCGAGCATGCTGGCGTGTCCGGCATCAACGGCGTGGCGTGGGATGCGGTCGAGCTGCCGAGCCAGTTCATGGAAAACTGGTGCTGGGAGCCGGAAGGCCTCGCGCTGATTTCCGGCCACTACGAAACCGGCGAGCCGCTGCCGCAGGATCTGCTGGAAAAAATGCTCGCAGCGAAGAACTTCCAGTCCGGCCTGATGATGGTGCGTCAACTGGAGTTCTCGCTGTTTGACTTCGAACTGCACGCCACCCACGGTGATGGCCGCAGCGTTGCCCAAGTGCTGGAAGGCGTGCGCAACGAAGTCTCGGTAATGCGTCCTCCGGCCTACAACCGCTTCCCTAACAGCTTCGCGCACATCTTCGCCGGCGGTTACGCGGCGGGTTACTACAGCTACAAGTGGGCGGAAGTGTTGTCGGCGGATGCCTTCTCGAAGTTCGAAGAAGACGGCGTGCTGAATGCCGACACCGGTCGCGCCTTCCGTGAAGCGATCCTGGCTCGCGGTGGTTCGCAGGCGCCGATGGTGCTGTTCGTCGACTTCCGTGGCCGTGAGCCGTCGATTGACGCACTCTTGCGCCACAGCGGCCTGAGTGAGGACGCGGCAGCATGAGTGAGGCACCCGTGAAGACCAAAAAACGCTTTATCGCCGGGGCGGTCTGCCCGGCGTGCAGCGAGCCGGACAAACTGATGATGTGGAGCGAGGACGATGTCCCGCACCGCGAATGCGTGGCGTGCGGCTACAGCGATACGCTGAATGCCCAAGGGCTTTCGGTACCGAAAGAACTGGGCACGAGGGTCAACACCAGCGCGCTCAAGCCGGCACCGGACAAAACGGTTCAGGCGGTGCAATTCTTCCCGAATCCGAAGCTGAAGAAAAAGCCCGACGAGCAGCACTGATCCTCAACCACCTTCCCCGATTCATCGGTGGAAGGTGGTATTGGCTTAACACCTGTCCCCCGCACTTGCTTCGTAGGCTGGCCCTTTGTGCCACGCCTCGAAGGAAGCTGCCATGCCCGACACCAATCCCCTCCTGCAACACTGGACGCTGCCACCGTGGCCAGCGATTCGCGCCGAGCACCTGCTGCCGGCCGTCAATCACATCATTGCCGACAATCGACGCATCATCGCCCAGGTGATCGCCAGTCAGGCCGAACATCCCGGCTGGGATGATCTGGTGCTGAGCATCGACGAGGCCGACGCGCGCCTCGGTGAACTCCGCTCGATTCTCGAAACGTTGTCGATGGTCAGATCTGACGATGCCACCTGGCTCGTGGAAAGCGCCAAGGCGCATCTGGCGATCAATCAGTATCGCTCCGAAAAAGCCCGAAATCGCCCGTTGTACGAGGCTTACCAGCGTTTGGCGCAGAGTTCGATCGCCGGCAGTTTCGATGAGTCGCGCAACATTGCACTGTCGCGGATTCTGCGCCGATTCAAGCAGTCGGGCATCGAGCTTCCTGCTGAACAGCAACAGGAACTGGCGCGATTGAACCGCGAGATCGGCGGGCTGGAGTACGTGTTTCTGGACAACCTCGAGCGCTGGACCGAGGCGTGGAGCAAACGTGTAGACGATATTGCGCTGCTTGCGGGCCTGTCGTCGGCGATGACGAATCGGCTGGCACTCGCCGCACGCGAGGCCGGCCATGACGGCTGGCTGATCCGGCTGGACCAGAACACCTGCCAGCACATCCTCAAGTACGCCGAGAACCGTGCCTTGCGAGAGGAATGCTATGTGGCTTACATGACCCGCGCCTCCGATCGTGGGCCGCTGGCCGGTCGCTTTGATAACGGGCCGGTGCTGGCCAAACTGCTTGCCCTGCGCCAGCAGAAAGCCCGTTTGCTCGGCCATGAAAACGCCGCGCAACTGAGCCTGGCCAAAAACAGCGCCGGGACGACCGAATGGGTCAGTGGCTTTCTCCAGCGTCAGGCGGCGCAGCTGACACCTGCCCTCGCGCAGGATGCAAAACAACTGGCGGCCTTTGCGCCGCAATGCGGAATCGACCGGGTCCAGCCATGGGACGAAGTTTTCCTCGCCGAACAATGGCGCCAGCAGCAGTTTCCCGGTGCGCTGGAAAACCTGCGGGATTACTTCCCGCTCGAAGGCACCCTGCGCAGGCTCTTTCTGTTCTGCGAGCGGATGTTCGGGATCCGCATCGTCGAGCGATCCGGTGGCGGCCACTGGCATGACGATGTGCGCCTGCTGGAAATCAGCGAGCACGAGCAGGTCATCGGCTATATCTACCTCGACCCGTTTCACCGCGACAACGCGGTGGACTTCGCCGGCACCTCCACGCTGCGCAATCGCCGGATCAACGCCGAAGGCCGCCCGGCGCTGCCGATTGCCCTGCTTTACAGCAATTTCACACCGGCCACCGATACCCATCCGTGCCGGCTCGAAACCGACGATCTGCGGGTGCTGTTTCATGAGTTTGGCCATTGCCTCCAGCACGTGCTGACGCGCTCGCCCCATCACAGCCTGTCCGGCATCCTGCAACTGGGCCATGAAGCGGCGGAGTTTTCCGGGCAGTTGTTCGAGCAGTGGTGTTTGTCGCGGGAGTTTGTGTTGTGGCTCGGCGCGCATTTTCGGACCGGCGAACGCTTGAGCGCCGCACGGGTCGACGCGGCACTGTCAGCTACTCAGTCCCATTCCAGCCGGCAACAGGCCTTGTTGCTGATGGGGGCGATGATCGACTTCGAGCTGCACCTGACCCACGGCGACGGGCGCTCGGTCGAGGAGGTCTGCACCGCTGTGCAGCGCAGCCTGGGTCCTCTGCAACTGCCGGACGATCACCGGTTCGCCAATGGATTCGATTACATGGTGACCCAGTACGACGCTTCGGTTTACGCCTACGTCTGGTCGGGTGTGCTGGCTGAGGAAGCGTTCAAGCGCTTCAGCCGGGACTGGGTGTTCAACGCGCAAACCGGCCGAGAGTTTCGTGCAATGTTCTTTGCGCCGGGTGCGGGGCGTCCGTTGCTGGATGCGGTGGAAGCGTTCATCGGCCAGCCGGTCGCCGGCCTCGTTGACGGAGAGGCCGGACGGGTTACTTCAGATTGACCGTCTGAAACCAGCTCTTCATCGAGCACGTGGCAAACGCGCTGGTGCTGCAATCGCCATTGGCCAGCGCGGTGCGCAATTTATCGACATCGGCCTGCATCACGTAGCGCACGCTGTCCCGGAAGTGCCCACTCTCACCAAAGCCGCCCTGGGTCATTTCGTTCAGGGCGTCTTCCTTGCTCCAGCCCTGCACCACGATCCGGTACATCGCCGCCATCAGGCCGGTGCGATCGGAGCCGTGCTTGCAGTGCATCAGCACCGGGCCGTCGGCTTCGGCGGACTGGATGGCACGCAGGGTCTTGAGCACATCACTGTCGTCCACGTGATTGGTGCGATAGGGCAATTGCACCTGATGGATACCGGGGGCTTTCAGCCAGTTGGAATCCGCTTCCGGCAGGAAGTTGATGACCGTGGCCACCTTCAGGTTGGTCAGCAACGGTACCGCGCCGTCATCGGGGAGCGCGCTGCGATACAGCGTGGGCGACATCTGGAACAGGTTGTATTGCACTTCTACCGGTTGCGCCCACTCGACGGGACGGGAAGCCGGAGTTTCCGCGGCCTGAGCGGGAATCCAGCTGAACAGCGCAAACAGCGACAAACAGAAAGCGGAGGAAAAACGCGTCAGGAACATGCTTTACGGCGACCGTGTGGGTTTCGTCAGTGAAGGCCGCAGCTTGCGAGCCTCGCAGTCAAATCCCTGTGAGGCGCTTGTAAAAGAATCGTGAAGACGCCGGTTCCCTTGATCGAAAAGCAGTCTTTTTTTGGCTGAATCGGTTCATCCGGTTGCTTAGCCTGCTACCATTTGTCACATCATGTTGCAGACGCGTCCCCCCTTCTCCCGGTCATTCCGGCCACGTCGCAGCCAGAAAATTCTTGAGCCGTTCGCAGAAACGGCTGACAACCATCAATGCCTGATGAGGTGCATCCCCATGTCTGATGAAGATCGAGACAACCCGCGGCGTGAGTTTTTGCGCAAATCCCTGACCCTGATTCCGGTCGTGACTCTGGCCGGCAGCGGTCTCGGCAGCACCGTGCTGCAAGCAGCGCCTGAAAGCGCGCCTGCCACAGCCCCGGCAAAATCGGCCGAGGTTGAAGCCAGCCCTTATCAGCCGAACTACTTCACCGCCGAAGAGTGGGCGTTCATCAATGCCGCCGTCGCGCAATTGATCCCCAACGATTCGCAGGGTCCAGGTGCACTCGAAGCTGGCGTGCCGGAATACATCGACCGTCAGATGAACACCCCGTACGCCGCCGGTGCGCTTTGGTACATGCAGGGCCCGTTCAATGCCGACGCCGCGCCGGAGATGGGCTGGCAGAGCAAACTGGTGCCAAAAGAGATCTATCGCCTCGGCATCGCCGCCACGGATCAGTGGGCAAAATCCATCAACGGTAAAACATTTGCCGAGCAAGACAGCGCTACCCGAGACGATCTGCTCAAGCAGCTTGAAGCCGGAAAACCGCAATTCGACGCGGTTCCGTCGAAGATTTTCTTCAGTCTGCTGCTGCAAAACACCAAGGAAGGGTTCTTCTGCGACCCGATCCACGGCGGCAACAAAGGCATGGTCGGCTGGACCATGATCGGCTTCCCCGGCGCCCGCGCCGATTTCATGGATTGGGTGGAACGCAACGAGCAGTACCCCTTCCCGGCAGTTTCGATTCGCGGCGAGAGGGCGTGAGCATGGCAACGGTAATGAAGAAGGTCGACGCAGTGATCGTCGGTTTCGGCTGGACGGGCGCGATCATGGCCAAGGAGCTGACCGAAGCCGGGCTCAACGTGCTGGCGCTGGAACGCGGGCCGATGCAGGACACCTACCCGGACGGCAACTATCCCCAGGTGATCGACGAACTCACCTACAGCGTGCGGAAAAAACTCTTCCAGGACGTTTCCAAGGAAACCGTCACCATCCGCCACAGCGTCAACGACATCGCCCTGCCGAACCGCCAGCTGGGCGCGTTCCTGCCGGGCAATGGCGTGGGCGGCGCCGGGCTGCACTGGTCGGGCGTGCACTTTCGGGTCGACCCGATCGAACTGCGCATGCGCAGTCACTACGAAGAGCGCTACGGCAAAAGCTTCATCCCCAAGGACATGACCATCCAGGACTTCGGCGTCAGCTATGAAGAGCTGGAACCGTTCTTCGATTTCGCCGAAAAAGTCTTCGGCACCTCCGGCCAGGCCTGGACCGTGAAAGGCCAACTGGTCGGTCAGGGCAAGGGCGGCAACCCATACGCCCCGGATCGCTCGAACCCGTTCCCGCTGGAAGCGCAGAAGAACACGGTTTCCGCACAGCTGTTCGGCAAAGCGGCTACGGAGGTTGGCTACAAACCCTACAACCTGCCTTCCGCGAATACTTCAGGGCCGTACACCAACCCTTACGGCGCGCAGATGGGCCCGTGCAACTTCTGCGGTTTCTGCAGTGGTTACGTTTGCTACATGTATTCCAAGGCGTCGCCGAACGTGAACATTCTACCGGCGCTGAAGCCGCTGCCGAATTTCGAACTGCGGCCTAACGCGCACGTTCTGCGGGTCAACCTCGACAGCACGAAAACCAAGGCCACCGGCGTCACCTACATCGACGGTCAGGGTCGCGAGATCGAGCAACCGGCGGATCTGGTGATCCTTGGCGCGTTCCAGTTGCACAACGTGCGCCTGATGCTGCTCTCCGGCATCGGCAAACCGTACGATCCGGTCAGCGGTGAAGGCGTAGTCGGGCGCAACTTCGCCTACCAGAACATGGGCACCATCAAGGCGTTCTTCGACAAGGACACCCACACCAACAACTTCATCGGCGCCGGCGGCAACGGTGTGGCGGTGGACGACTTCAACGCCGACAACTTCGACCACGGGCCTCACGGTTTCGTCGGTGGCTCGCCGATGTGGGTCAACCAGGCCGGCAGCCGACCGATCGCCGGCACCTCCAACCCGCCGGGCACTCCGGCCTGGGGCAGTGCGTGGAAACGCGCGACCGCCGATTACTACACCCACCAGGTGTCGATGGATGCCCACGGCGCGCATCAGTCCTACCGTGGCAACTACCTCGATCTGGACCCGGTGTACCGCGATGCCTACGGCATGCCGCTGCTGCGGATGACGTTCGACTGGCAGGAAAACGACATCAAGATGAACCGCTTCATGGTCGAGAAAATGGGCAAGATCGCCGAGGCCATGGGCCCGAAAGCCATCGCCGTGATCGGCAAGAAAGTCGGCGACCACTTCAACACCGCGTCGTACCAGACCACCCACCTCAACGGTGGCGCGATCATGGGCACCGATCCGAAGACCAGCGCGCTGAACCGCTACCTGCAGAGCTGGGACGTGCACAACGTATTCGTCCCGGGCGCCTCGGCATTCCCGCAAGGCCTGGGTTACAACCCGACCGGGCTGGTTGCCGCGCTGACCTACTGGTCGGCGAAAGCGATACGCGAGCAATACCTGAAAAACCCCGGCCCGCTGGTTCAGGCTTAAGGAGCGATGACCATGAAGACTCTCGTTATCGCGACCCTGGCCCTGCTCGGCAGCACTGCCGTTCATGGCGCCGAAGTTGATCAATCCTTGATCAAACAAGGCGAATACCTCGCCCGTGCCGGCGACTGCGTGGCCTGCCACACGGCCAAGGACGGCAAGCCGTTCGCCGGTGGCCTGCCGATGGAAACCCCGATCGGCACGATCTACTCGACCAACATTACCCCGGATAAAACCGGCGTCGGTGACTACAGTTTCGAGGATTTCGACCAGGCCGTGCGCCATGGCGTGGCCAAAAACGGCAGTACCTTGTACCCGGCGATGCCGTATCCGTCCTACGCCCGCGTCAGCGAAACCGACATGCAGGCGCTTTACGCCTACTTCATGCACGGCGTTGAACCGGTGGCACAAGAGAACAAGGCCAGCGACATCCCGTGGCCACTGAGCATGCGCTGGCCGCTGATGGGCTGGCGCTGGCTGTTCGCACCAAAGGTCGAGGACTACAAACCCGCGTCGGACGATGCCGTCGTCAGCCGTGGGGCGTATCTGGTGGAAGGCCTCGGACATTGCGGCGCCTGCCATACGCCACGGGCCCTGACCATGCAGGAAAAATCCCTGAGCGCGGCCGAAGGCAGCAGTTTTCTGTCAGGCAGTGCGCCGCTGGAAGGCTGGATCGCCAAGAGCCTGCGCGGCGACCACAAGGACGGCCTCGGCAGCTGGAGCGAGGAACAACTGGTGCAGTTTCTCAAGACCGGTCGCAGCGACCGCAGCGCGGTGTTCGGCGGCATGAGCGACGTGGTCACCCACAGCATGCAGTACATGACCGACGCCGACCTGACCGCGATTGCCCGTTACCTGAAATCGCTGCCGGCCAACGATCCTGCCGACCAGCCGCACCAGTACGACGAGAAAGCCGCCAAGGCCCTTTGGAACGGTAATGACAGTCAGCGTGGCGCGTCGGTGTACATCGACAACTGCGCGGCGTGCCACCGCACCGACGGCCACGGCTACACTCGGGTGTTCCCGGCGCTGGCAGGCAATCCGGTGCTGCAATCGGACGACCCGACTTCGCTGATCCACATCGTGCTCAAGGGCGGCACCCTGCCTGCGACGCACACGGCGCCGTCCACCTTCACCATGCCGGGTTTCGCCTGGCGTCTGTCGGATCAGGAAGTGGCGGATGTCGTGAGTTTTATTCGTGGAAGTTGGGGTAACAAGGCATCCCCTGTCACTGCGAAAGAGGTTGCCAAGTTACGCACCGACGATATGACTACAACATCAGCCGGTGATCTTGGACAAGTAACCAGCCACAACTAAGCGCAATAACCCCTGCATGATTAATCATGCAGGGGTTATTGATTCAATCGCTGTTACGGATTGGTGATACTGGCATAGGCTTTGGCCAGGGCAACCAGTTTGGCTCGATCCTGCTCACCGATTTCACCGTCACGATCCACATCGTGCTCCAGACGGCCGATGCTGAAGGTATGGCCGCCATCCCGGGAAGTCGCGGTGACAAAAATCGGATCAACCAGCATTTCGGTCTGCACGCCCGCCTCGGCATCCCAGCCCAGTTCCTTGCGCGCCAGTTGCATGGAAACCAGTGTATTGGGCTCCGATGGGCCGGGCTGCATCAGTTGCAGAAAAATACCGCGCGAATTAAAAAACGACATCATCAAATCCTTTTGTCTTTTATATGATCAAGTGTTGTGAAGCGGAGTGGATATTACGAACCTGAACAGTAAACGAACAGCCAACTTATGTTTCTTCAATTTGCACAACTGCAACTTTATCTCTAAACAAACTTACAACTAACCGCGCGATTTATTGATGGACGGCTGAACGGTAGTGGAACATCCGCCACCTTGCGGATACTGTATGCATATACAGATCAAGGACACCTGTGATGACCAGCCCATTGCCCCCGCGCGGTCGCGGCACCGCGACCAACCCGCACAACCGCTTCGCGCCGAGTCGTTCGGTGGCCGAGGATGACGGCTGGTTTCAGGAAGTGCCTTTGACCCAGGGCACCGAAGTCAGCTTCGAAACCGCGAAGACCATCATCACTCGCAACACCTCGCCGGACCTGCCCTTCGACCGCTCGATCAATCCCTATCGCGGCTGCGAGCATGGCTGCATTTATTGCTACGCACGGCCCAGCCACGCCTATTGGGACATGTCGCCGGGGCTGGATTTCGAAACCAAACTGATCGCCAAAACCAATGCCGCGCAGGTGCTGGAAGAACAGCTGGGGAAAAAAGGCTATCAATGCGCTCCGATCAACCTCGGCTCCAATACCGATCCCTATCAGCCGATCGAACGCGAACACCGGATCACCCGCCAGACCCTCGAAGTGCTGCTGCGCTACCGGCATCCGGTGACCATCGTCACCAAGGGCTCGCTGATCCTGCGCGACCTTGACCTGCTTACCGAACTGGCGCAGCAACGGCTGGTGGCGGTGATGATCAGCCTGACCACCCTGGATGATGAACTCAAACGCATCCTCGAACCCCGCGCCGCCGCACCCAAGGCCCGGTTGCGGGCGATTCGGGTGATGCGCGAGGCGGGAATTCCGGTCGGTGTGTTGTGCTCGCCGATGATTCCGATGATCAACGACAGCGAAATCGAAAGCCTGCTGACCGAAGCTCACGCCGCCGGTGCCCAGAGCGCGGCCTACATGATGCTGCGCCTGCCGCTGGAAGTGGCGCCGCTGTTCGAGGAATGGCTTGAAGCGCACTACCCGCAACGTGCGGCGCATGTGCTGAGCCTGATCCGCCAGAGCCGGGGCGGCGAGCTGTACGACAGCCGTTTCGGTGTCCGAATGCGCGGCGAGGGGCCATTTGCCGACCTGCTCGCCCAACGCTTCGCCAAAGCACTCAAACGCCTTGGGCTCAATCACCGTGAAGGCTTCAATCTCGATTGCACGGCCTTCTGTCCGCCGGGTCGCCAGATGGCGCTGATTTAGGGACAATTGGCCTATGGTTGAGAGGAAGGAATGCTTGGCCCGGTTTACGCCGGTCACGTTTTTTGTGACCTGGAACACACGTTCTAGAGCGCTTGATTCAGTTTGAGTTAAGTTTCGGCGGTTACCTTGTTCATCGAGTGACTGACGGGTCGGGATGACCCGGATGTTCTAAACAGCCACTGGCTTCACACCGGAATACACGGGAACGACTCCCCGAATCCGCCAATGAGGATGAATCATGAGTGACAAGGATAAACAGCCGTTGGCTGCGTCGGCGCAAGCCGCCCCTGTGGCGGAATCCGCCGATGCAGCGTTGAAGCATATCGTTGACGGCTTTTTGCATTTTCATCATGAGGTCTTTCCGCAGCAGGAAGAACTCTTCAAGAAACTCGCCACGGCCCAGTCGCCACGGGCGATGTTCATCACCTGCGCCGACTCGCGCATCGTGCCCGAACTGATCACCCAGAGCTCCCCCGGCGATCTGTTCGTGACCCGTAACGTCGGCAACGTGGTGCCACCCTATGGCCAGATGAACGGTGGCGTTTCCACCGCCATCGAATACGCGGTTCTGGCCCTTGGCGTGCAGCACATCATCATCTGCGGCCACTCCGATTGCGGCGCCATGCGTGCGGTGCTCAACCCGGACAGCCTGGAAAAAATGCCGACGGTCAAAGCCTGGCTACGCCACGCCGAAGTCGCGAAAACCATGGTGCAGGACAACTGCAACTGCGCCAACGAAAAAGAAAGCATGCCGATCCTCACCGAGGAGAACGTCATCGCCCAACTGCAGCACTTGCGTACCCATCCTTCGGTAGCCTCGCGCATGGCGAACGGTCATCTGTTCATCCATGGCTGGGTCTACAACATCGAAACCAGCGAAATCAAAGCTTACGACGCGGATCAGGGTTGCTTCCTGCCGCTCGACGGCAGCCATCCGATCCCGGTGGCGACGCCCAAAGCGCGCTTCTAAATCCTCCTAAAAATCTGTGTGGTTTGACGCCGGCCGCTGTTTCAGCGGTCCGGCCTCGCCACGCCTGAAGAAAACTTCGGGAGTATCGCCATGCGTGCGGCTCAATTGAAAGCTGTGTTGCCACGGGAGCTGCTCGCTTCAGTGGTTGTGTTTCTGGTCGCCCTGCCGCTGTGCATGGGCATTGCCATTGCGTCAGGGCTGCCGCCAGCCAAAGGCCTGATCACCGGGATCATCGGCGGTCTGGTGGTGGGCTGGCTGGCGGGTTCGCCGTTGCAGGTCAGCGGGCCGGCGGCGGGTCTGGCGGTGCTGGTGTTCGAGCTGGTGCGCCAGCACGGCATCGAAATGCTCGGGCCGATCCTACTGCTCGCCGGTTTCCTGCAACTGGTGGCCGGACGGCTGAAGCTCGGTTGCTGGTTCCGGGTCACGGCGCCAGCGGTGGTGTACGGCATGCTTGCGGGGATTGGCGTGCTGATTGTGCTGTCGCAGGTACATGTGATGCTGGATGCCGCGCCGAAACCGTCTGGTCTGGACAACCTCACGGCATTCCCCGGCGCGGTGGCGCAGGCCTTGCCGTCCCTTGGCTGGCAGGCCGGGTTGCTCGGGCTTTCGACCATCGCCGTGATGTGGCTGTGGGAGAAATTCCGCCCGCATTCGCTGCGCTTCATTCCGGGCGCGCTGCTCGGTGTCGGCCTGGCGACAGGTGCCAGCCTGCTGTTGGCGTTGCAAGTGAAACGAGTTGAAGTGCCAGAGAATCTCGCCGAAGCCATCGACTGGCTGAAACCAGCGGACCTGCTCAGTCTCGCCGATCCAACGCTGCTGATCGCCGCGTTCGCTGTGGCCTTCATCGCCAGCGCTGAAACCCTGCTGTCCGCCGCCGCGGTGGATCGCATGCACAGCGGCCCGCGTTCGGATTTCGACCGTGAGCTGTCGGCGCAAGGCGTCGGCAACATGCTCTGCGGGCTGGTCGGTGCGCTGCCGATGACCGGGGTGATCGTGCGCAGTTCGGCCAACGTCCAGGCTGGCGCCACCACGCGCTACTCGACGATCTTCCATGGCCTGTGGCTGTTGGCGTTTGTGCTGTTGTTGTCGAGCGTGCTGCAGAGCATTCCGGTGGCGAGTCTGGCGGGTGTTCTGGTCTACACCGGTTTCAAACTGGTGGATCTCAAGGCGTTCCGTGGTCTGGGGCGTTATGGCCGGATGCCGATGTTCACCTACGCCGCCACGGCGCTGGCGATCATCTTCACCGACCTGCTGACTGGTGTGCTGATCGGTTTCGGCCTGACCCTGGTGAAGCTGGCGTTCAAAGCTTCACGCCTGAAAATCAGCCTGATCGATCTGCCGCAGGACGGGGAAATGGAGTTGCGTCTGGTGGGCGCGGCCACGTTCCTCAAAGTGCCGGCACTGACGCAGGTGCTGGGCAGTATTCCGCCGGGCACGACGGTGCACGTGCCGCTCAATAACCTGAGCTACATCGACCATTCGTGTCTGGAACTGCTCGAAGAGTGGGGCCGGGCGAATGCGGCCAAGGGGGCGAAACTGTTGATCGAGTCGCGCGGGTTGAAGCGACGGCTCGAGGGGCGGATCCGCACCACCACCGGGATCGGTGCGGCGGGCTGAAAACATTTGGGGGAACAGAGCAATCTGTTCCCCCAATCGTTTGCGCCGAGATCAAGCCGCAGGCTGATCCAGCTCCAGGCCCACGCCCAGACGGCGGCTCATGCACGGCCAGCGTTTCCACGCCGCACCGGTGTCCGGGCTGCTGAGTTTCTCGCGGTAGGCTTCCACCGACTCCAGCGCAAAGCTGTCGTCGTCGAGCATGCTGTCCACCGCGTGATGCACCACTTCGTCGAGTTGGTTGGCAAATTCCTCACCGATCAACTGGTGAGCAATCAGATTGGCGACCGTCATGTCCAAGGGGATCAGTGGCTGGCCGAAATGCTTGATGTACAGGTCGTTGACCTCTTCGACAAAACGGTGCGCCAGATAGGCTTCGTCCAGCAGACTGTCCAGGCCCACGGGCGGCTGGATGAAGTACTGCTCGGCGATTTTCAGCACCGGTTTGATCTGCGACTCGATTCCCGCTTCCCTGGCGACTTCATTGGCTGCATCCAGCAGGTCTGGCACTTCGTCGATGTAGGCGGCGACAAATCGCGTCAGCACGCCGTTGGCGTCGGTTTCCGGCAACTGGATGGCCGGGTGCAGGTGTTGCAGTTGGGCTTCCAGCTGACGGGTCAGCTTTCCGGTTTCAATCTCGTGTTGTCGGGCTATGTGGATCTGCTCGCGCAATGCGGCGGTGTTCATGAAAACTCCAGGAAACAAGGCAATGAAATAGGGAAGACATAACTTAGCTGGCTTACGAAAAATGCTAAGACGCATTTGTCATAATTATTTCATCCTTGATGCAACGGCGTTATATCGGTTTGCCACCACTCGTCTGCATCCTTCTCCATTCGTGCCCTGGAACGCAAGTGCCAGCTGTTTCATTCGATTTACGTGCGCACATTGCATTTTTCAGCCGCTGTCTATACTCGCCAGTGAATGGAGTTAGCTGATGACGCCCGACTGCACCCGCAGCAAGGCCCGGCGATTCAAGTTCGTAGTCTGATGCAGCCGATCCCTTGCCGCAGGCGAAAGCCGGCGGGATAACAAGAACGATAAGGGGAACCCGCAATGATGCGACATCCACACGTCTGGATGGGCCTCCTGTTGTGGTCGATTTTCAGCCCGGCGCACGCTGCCTGGACTGTGAATATGGCGCCTGGAGCGACTGAAATCAGTCACGCAGTATTCGACCTGCACATGACCATTTTCTGGATCTGTGTGGTGATCGGGATCATCGTCTTCGGCGCCATGTTCTGGTCGATGATGGTGCACCGCCGTTCTACCGGGCAGGTCGCCGCAAAATTCCACGAAAGCACCACCGTCGAAATTCTCTGGACCGTCGTCCCGCTGCTGATCCTGGTGGCGATGGCCGTTCCGGCGACCGCGACCCTGATCAAGATGTACGACACCAGTGAGCCGGATATCGATATCCAGATCACCGGTTATCAGTGGAAGTGGCACTACAAATACCTGGGCCAGGACGTCGAGTTCTTCAGCAACCTGGCCACGCCCGCCGAGCAGATCCACAACAAGGAAACCAAGGGCGAGCACTACCTGCTGGAGGTCGACAAGCCGCTGGTGCTGCCGACCGGCGCCAAGGTGCGCTTCCTCGTGACCTCCGCCGACGTGATCCACTCCTGGTGGGTGCCGGCCTTCGCGGTCAAGCGCGATGCGATCCCGGGGTTCGTCAACGAAGCCTGGACCCGCATCGACAAGCCCGGCCTCTACCGTGGCCAGTGCGCCGAACTGTGCGGCAAGGACCACGGCTTCATGCCGATCGTGGTCGACGTCAAAGAGAAGGCCGACTACGAAAAATGGCTCGCCGAGCGCAAGGCCGAAGCGTTGCAGCTCAAGGAGCTGACCAGCAAGGAATGGACCCTCGACGAACTCAAGGAGCGCGGCGACAAGATCTACCACACCACCTGCGTCGCCTGTCACCAGGCTGAAGGCCAGGGCCTGCCGCCGATGTTCCCGGCCCTCAAGGGCTCGAAAATCGCCACCGGCCCGAAAGACGCGCACCTGAGCATTGTCTTCCACGGCAAGCCCGGCACCGCCATGGCGGCGTTCGGCAAGCAACTGTCGGAAGTCGATATCGCAGCGGTCGTGACCTACGAACGTAACGCCTGGGGCAACAACAAGGGCGACATGGTCACGCCAAAAGAAGTGCTGGAGCTGAAACAGGCGGAAAGCAAATGAGCCGGTCTATTGCGTACTTCGTGAACCGGTCGGGGCCCTGCGCCCCGGCCTGCCCAGTCCACTCACTTGAAGGAGACCGGCCATGAGCGCTGTCATCGATGACCACGGTCATGCCGACCACGACCACGCCCACGGCCCCGCCAAAGGCCTGATGCGCTGGGTGCTGACCACCAACCACAAGGACATCGGCACACTGTACCTGTGGTTTGCGTTCTGCATGTTCCTGCTCGGCGGCTCGTTCGCCATGGTGATCCGCGCCGAGCTGTTCCAGCCCGGCCTGCAGATCGTGGAGCCTGCGTTCTTCAACCAGATGACCACCATGCATGGCCTGGTGATGGTGTTCGGCGCGGTGATGCCGGCGTTCGTCGGCCTCGCCAACTGGATGATCCCGTTGATGGTCGGCGCGCCGGACATGGCCCTGCCGCGGATGAACAACTTCAGCTTCTGGCTGCTGCCGGCGGCCTTCCTGCTGCTGGTCTCGACCCTGTTCACCCCCGGTGGCGGGCCGAACTTCGGCTGGACGTTCTACGCACCGCTGTCCACCACTTATGCGCCGGAAAGCGTCACGTTCTTCATCTTCGCCATCCACCTGATGGGGATCAGTTCGATCATGGGCGCGATCAACGTGATCGCCACCATCCTCAACCTGCGCGCCCCCGGCATGACCCTGATGAAAATGCCGCTGTTCGTCTGGACCTGGCTGATCACCGCGTTCCTGCTGATCGCGGTGATGCCGGTGCTGGCCGGGTGCGTGACGATGATGCTGATGGACATCCACTTCGGCACCAGCTTCTTCAGTGCCGCCGGTGGCGGTGACCCGGTGCTGTTCCAGCATGTGTTCTGGTTCTTCGGTCACCCCGAGGTGTACATCATGATCCTGCCGGCCTTCGGTGCCGTCAGCCAGATCATCCCGACCTTCTCGCGCAAGCCGCTGTTTGGCTACACCTCGATGGTCTACGCCACGGCGAGCATCGCGTTCCTGTCGTTCATCGTCTGGGCGCACCACATGTTCGTGGTGGGCATCCCGCTGGTGGGCGAGTTGTTCTTCATGTACGCGACGATGCTGATCGCGGTGCCGACCGGAGTGAAGGTGTTCAACTGGGCCAGCACCATGTGGCAAGGCTCGATGACCTTCGAGACACCGATGCTGTTTGCCGTGGCGTTCGTGATCCTGTTTTCCATCGGCGGTTTCTCCGGACTGATGCTGGCCATCGCCCCGGCGGACTTCCAGTACCAGGACACCTACTTCGTGGTTGCGCACTTCCACTACGTGCTGGTGCCGGGGGCGATCTTCGGGATCTTCGCGTCGGCCTACTACTGGCTGCCGAAATGGACCGGCCACATGTACGACGAAACCCTGGGCAAGCTGCACTTCTGGCTGTCCTTCGTCGGCATGAACCTGACGTTCTTCCCGATGCACTTCGTGGGTCTGGCAGGCATGCCCCGGCGGATTCCGGACTACAACCTGCAGTTCGCCGACTTCAACATGGTCTCGTCGATCGGCGCATTCATGTTCGGTGCCACGCAGATCTTCTTCCTGTTCATCGTGATCAAGACCATCCGTGGCGGCGAACCGGCTCCGGCCAAACCGTGGGATGGCGCCGAAGGTCTGGAATGGAGCGTGCCGTCACCGGCGCCGTATCACACCTTCACCACGCCGCCGGAAGTGAAATGACTGTGGGAGCGAGCTTGCTCGCGAAGAATGATAACGCGGTGTTAGTGAAGAACCGCAGTGCCTGCTTCGCGAGCAAGCTCGCTCCCACATGGACCCATTTTGAGACTGAACACCATGGCTGACTCGATTTCGATGAAGAAGCTGGTCACCCGATTGCTCGGCGTGGTGGTGGCGATGTTCGTCTTCGGCTTTGCTTTGGTGCCGATCTACGACGTGATGTGCAAGGCGTTCGGCATCAACGGCAAGACCGCCGGGCAGTACGAGGGCGAGCAGACCGTCGATGCTTCACGGCAGGTGCGGGTGCAGTTTCTGTCGACCAACACTGCCGACATGCCGTGGGATTTCTATCCCAAGCATGACGAACTGACGGCCAACCCCGGCGCGGTCAACGAGATGATCTTCATCGCGCGCAACCCCACCGACAAACCGATGAGCGCGCAAGCGGTGCCCAGCATCGCGCCGAGCAATGCGGCGGCTTACTTCCACAAGACCGAATGCTTTTGCTTTACCCAGCAGGTGCTGCAGCCCGGTCAGCAGATCGAGATGCCGGTGCGTTTCATCGTTGACCGCGACATGCCCAAGGACGTGAAGCACCTGACGCTGTCCTACACGCTGTTCGATATCACCGCCCGACATCCTCCGGTGGCTGCAAACACTGGCGGTTAAGCGTGCCCGATAAGGAGAACAATAAATGGCAACTCATGAGCACTATTACGTCCCGGCCCAGAGCAAGTGGCCGATCGTGGCCACGGTGGGGATGTTCGTCACCGTGTACGGTCTGGCGACCTGGTTCAACGATCTGAAGGCAGCGCGCCCGGAATCCCACGGCCCGCTGATCTTTTTCGTCGGCGGCCTGTTGCTGGCGTACATGCTGTTCGGCTGGTTCGGTACGGTGATCAAGGAAAGCCGCGCGGGGTTGTACAGCCCGCAGTTGGACCGGTCGTTCCGCTGGGGCATGAGCTGGTTCATCTTCTCCGAGGTGATGTTCTTCGTCGCCTTCTTCGGCGCGCTGTTCTACGTGCGGCACATCTCCGGCCCGGCACTGGGCGGCGAAGGCACCAAAGGCATCGCCCATATGCTCTGGCCGAACTTCCAGTTCACTTGGCCTCTGCTACACACGCCGGATCCGAAACTGTTCCCGCCGCCCAAGGAAGTCATCAGCCCCTGGGGCCTGCCGCTGATCAACACCATCCTGCTGGTGAGTTCCAGCGTGACCATCACCATCGCCCACCACGCGCTGAAGAAAGGTCATCGCGGCGCGCTGAAACTGTGGCTGGCGATCACCGTGCTGCTGGGTTGCGCGTTCCTCGGTTTCCAGGCCGAAGAATACATCCACGCCTACCACGAACTGGGGCTGACCCTCGGCTCGGGCATCTACGGCGCGACGTTCTTCATGCTCACCGGTTTCCACGGCGCCCACGTGACCATCGGCACGATCATTCTGTTCGTGATGCTGATGCGCATCATGAAGGGCCACTTCGACAACGAACATCAGTTCGGTTTTGAAGCGGCGAGCTGGTATTGGCACTTCGTCGATGTGGTGTGGATCGGCTTGTTCATCTTCGTTTACGTGCTCTGAGGAACAGAGCTACCAAGGCGCGTGCGACACCAGTTGGCCGCTGTAGAAACCCCAGGCGATCAGGCCGACGGTGACGGCGGCCAACGTCACCCGAACACTCAAGGCGATCACCAGCCGATTCGAGCTGCTGTCGTCCTTGACCAGGAAAAACAGGCCGCTGAACAGGCTGACCACCGTGGCAATCAGCATCAGGACGATGGCTGCTTTGAGCATGGGAAGAACTCCGGGGGAACAAGCGATGCAGTTGAGTATAGCGATCGCACTCACTGATTTTCTGGCCCGGCCATGAAGCGCTTCCGGCCGGGCGTGGTGCCGACACTGGTGGTCGGCCTGCTGCTGCCGTTGCTGATTTCGCTGGGCTTCTGGCAACTGGGCCGGGGCGCGGAGAAAACCGCCCTGCTCGCCAGCTACGCCGAACGCCGCGCCGCCGAACCGATGGCCAGCACCGAGTTGCTGCACAGCGCCGATCCGGCGTTTCGCCGGGTGCATCTGCACGGCCAGTTCGATGCTGCCCACAGCCTGTTGCTGGACAACCGTCAGCGCAACGGCAAGGTCGGCGTCGAATTGCTGCAACCGTTTCAGGATCAACGCAGCGGCCAGTGGCTGCTGGTCAATCGCGGCTGGCTGCCGTGGCCGGATCGGCGCACGGCACCGCAATTCAACACACCGGCCGACGCCGTGAATGTCGATGCCTGGGTGTACGTCGCCCCCGGCGCGACCTTCCAGCTGCATGCCGATCCGGTCAGCAGTACCTGGCCGCAAACCGTCACCGCCGTCGAACCCGCGAAGCTGTGGAAAACCCTCGAACGCGACGGCTTCGCCTACGAATTACGCGCCGAACCCGGCCCCGCCAGCTATCAGGCCGACTGGCCGGTGGTCGCCATGGGCCCGGAAAAACACCTCGGTTACGCCGTGCAGTGGTTCGCCATGGCCACCGCCCTGCTCGGTCTCTACCTCTATCTCGGCTGGCACAACGCAAAGGAGAAACACCATGGGAGCGGCCATGAATCCACCCAGCATGTCTGAAGCAAAAGCCCCGGCCAGTCGCCGTCGCGGACGCATCCAGCTGCTGCTGATCGTGCTCGGCGTGGTCGGTCCGATGATCCTCGCCACCGGCATGTACAAGTTGCAGTTCTGGGTGCCGGAAGGTCGCAGCTATCACGGCGAACTGATCGGCAACGGCCAGACCCGCGCCGACCTCGGCATCCAGGCCGACGAAACGCGCTGGCAGATGCTGGTCACCGCGCCGAAGGATTGCGCGGTGGACTGCCAGCAACTGGTGTACCTGGCGCGGCAGATCCAGATCGGCCTGGGCCGCGAAGCCGGGCGCGCCAGCCACGCCCTGGCCGCTGCACAACCGTTGGCTGCCGACTACGAAGCCAAGCTGACCCGCGAATATCCGCAGCTGCAACGCTACCCGCTGGACGCAGCCACCTTCAGCAAGGCCACAGGCGACAAGGCCACACCGCAGCTGTGGATCATCGATCCCCACGGCAACCTCGTGCTGCGCTACGACCCGAGCGTGAAAGGCAAGGATCTGCTCAACGACCTGCGCCACCTGCTGAAACTGTCGAACATCGGATAAGGGCATCGTCATGGCCAAACCTGGATTTCGCCTCGCGCTGTTTGCCACCCTGCTGGCGCTGATCGTGGTGCTGCTCGGCGCCTACACCCGCCTGACCCACGCCGGCCTCGGCTGTCCGGACTGGCCGGGCTGCTACGGGTTCATCAGCGTGCCGAAAAGCGAAGCCCAACTGGCCCATGCCGAACTGCATTACCCCGACTCGCCGGTGGAGGCGCATAAAGGCTGGAACGAGATGATCCACCGCTACTTCGCCGGCACCCTCGGCATGCTGATTTCGGTACTGGCCGGGCGCGCGTGGGTGAACCGCCGTCATCCGGGGCAACCGCTGAAACTGCCGCTGTTTCTGCTGGCAGTGGTGTTCGCCCAGGCCGCATTTGGCATGTGGACGGTGACACTCAAGCTCTGGCCGCAAGTGGTGACCGGGCATTTGCTCGGTGGCTTCGCGACCTTGAGCCTGCTGTTTCTGCTGACGTTAAGACTGTCCGGCGTGCTGCCGGCGCTGACCGTGCCCAAGCGTCTGCAATATTGGGCGACTGCCGGATTACTGCTGGTGATCGGCCAGATTGCGCTGGGAGGCTGGGTCAGCTCCAACTATGCGGCGGTGGCCTGCATCGACTTCCCGACCTGCCACGGCCAATGGCTGCCGCCGGCGGATTTCGCCAACGGCTTTCACCTGACCCAACACATCGGCCCCAATTACCTCGGCGGGCAACTCGACAGCGATGCACGCACGGCGATTCACCTGACCCACCGCATCGGCGCCCTGCTGGTGACGATTGTCCTGCTTGGTCTGGCCTGGCAACTGAAAGTGGTGGGCATGACGCGACTGGCCGGGCTGGTGCTGATCGCCCTCGCCGCGCAGATCACCCTTGGCATCAGCAACGTGCTGTTCCATCTGCCGCTGCCGGTGGCTGTGGCGCATAACGCCGGCGGTGCGGCGCTGCTGCTGACGATGGTGCTGGTCAACTATCACGCGCGGACCAGCCTGTTTCGGGTCAAGCAACCGATGATCGCGCGCTGGCGCCTGAGCCCGCGCAAACACTCGGCGGCGCCCATCACTATTAAAGGAGAGACGCCATGGCGATTCTGATCGGCGAACGTCCGGCGCAGGCGCTGTGGCGTGATTACCTGGAGCTGACCAAACCGAAAGTCGTGGTGCTGATGCTGATCACCTCGCTGGTTGGCATGTTCCTCGCGACCCGCGCCGGGGTGCCGTGGACGGTGCTGGTGTTCGGCAACCTCGGGATTGCGTTGTGTGCCGGTGGCGCGGCGGCAGTCAATCATGTGGTGGACCGGCGCATCGATGCGGTCATGGCCCGCACCCACAAACGGCCGCTGGCGGAGGGCCGGGTTTCGCCCACGGCAGCACTGACCTTTGCGCTGGTGCTGGCGTTGCTCGGCCAGGCCTTGTTGCTGACCTTCACCAATCCGCTGACCGCATGGCTGACCCTGGCCTCACTGCTCGGCTACGCGGTGATCTACACCGGTTTCCTCAAACGCGCGACGCCGCAGAACATCGTCATCGGCGGCCTTGCCGGCGCTGCCCCGCCGCTGCTCGGCTGGACCGCCGCCACCGGCCACGTCAGCGCCGAACCGTTGCTGCTGGTGCTGATCATCTTCGCCTGGACCCCACCGCACTTCTGGGCGCTGGCGATCCATCGCAAAGAGGAATACGCCAAGGCCGACATTCCGATGCTGCCGGTCACCCATGGCGAGCACTACACCAAGGTGCACATTCTGCTGTACACCTTCGCCCTGCTGGCGGTCAGCCTGTTGCCATACGTAATCCACATGAGCGGCCTGCTGTACCTGATCTGCGCGCTCGGTCTGGGTGCCAGGTTTCTGCAATGGGCCGTGGTGCTGTACCGTGGCACTCGGCCGCACGCGGCGATCAACACCTTCAAGTACTCTATCTGGTACTTGTTTCTGCTGTTCATCGCCCTGCTCGTAGACCACTACCTACTGTTGAACCTATGACTCGAACCCAGAAAACCGTCTTCATCCTCGTCGCCGTGATCGCGCTGATTCTCGGCCTGACCGTCAACAAAGTGCTGAGCGGCAAGGGCCAGGGCGACCCGACCGCGCTGATCGACGCCGGCATCATCCTGCTGCCGCAGAGCCGCAACCTGCCGGACGTGACGATGACCAATCAGGACGGCCAACCGGTCACGGTCAACGAGCTCAAGGGCAAGTGGAGCCTGCTGTTCTTCGGCTACACCTTCTGCCCGGACATCTGCCCGACCACCCTCGCCCAGCTGCGCCAGATCAAGAGCGAGCTGCCGAAGGATGCTGTGGATAAATTGCAGATCGTATTGGTCAGCGTCGACCCGAACCGCGACAACCCTGCGCAGTTGAAGCAGTACCTGGGCTACTTCGATCCACAGTTCATCGGTCTGACGCCGAAGTCGATCGACGAGCTGCAGAAGGTGGCGAACGCAGTGAGCATTCCGTTCATTCCGGCGGATACCAGCAAGCCGAATTACACGGTGGATCACAGTGGGAACCTGGCGGTGATCGGGCCTGATGGGACGCAGCGCGGGTTTATTCGGGCGCCGTTGAATAATGCCAAGCTGGTGGCGCAGTTGCCGGTGATGTTGAGCCGCAAGTAAAAACTGAACGCACAAAAAAGGGGACGCCACTGGCGTCCCCTTTTCTTTTTGATCGTTCCCACGCTCTGCGTGGGCACGATCAAATCAGAACGCCGGCAACACCGCGCCTTTGTACTTCTCGGTAATGAATTTCTTCACTTCCGGGCTGTGCAGCGCAGCGGCCAGTTTCTTCATGGCGTCGCTGTCCTTGTTGTCCGCGCGGGACACCAGGATGTTCACGTAAGGCGAGTCGCTGCCTTCGATGACCAGCGCATCCTTGGACGGATCGAGCTTGGCTTCCAGCGCGTAGTTGGTGTTGATCAGCGCCAGGTCGACCTGGGTCAGCACGCGCGGGATGGTCGCGGCTTCCAGTTCACGGATCTTCAGGTCTTTCGGGTTCTGGGCGATGTCCTTGACGGTCGACAGGATGTTGGTCGGATCCTTCAGGGTGATCACGCCAGCCTTGGCCAGCAGCAACAGCGCACGGCCGCCGTTGGTGGCGTCGTTCGGGATTACCACGTTGGCGCCGCTTGGCAGCTCTTCGATTTTCTTGAACTTGCTGGAGTAGGCGCCCAGCGGTTCCAGGTGCACGCCGGTCACGGAAACCAGGCTGGTGCCCTTGGCCTTGTTGAACTCATCGAGGTACGGCTGGTGCTGGAAGAAGTTGGCGTCCAGACGCTTCTCGGCCACCTGGACGTTCGGCTGTACGTAGTCGGTGAAGACCTTGACCTTCAGATCCACGCCTTCTTTGGCCAGCACAGGCTTCACGAACTCGAGGATTTCCGCGTGCGGCACCGGAGTGGCAGCAACGGTCAGGGTTTCGTCGGCGTGGGCCGAGAACGCTGCAACGGCAGCCAGGGCAACGATCAGTTTTTTCATTCAGCTAACTCCTTTTTACGGCGCCCGTCTGGCGCCTGCCAGCGAATGGCCGGCTCATGTCATTACAAAACCGGTTATTTGCGCGAGAAGTGCACGACCAGTCGGTCGCCTACCATTTGCAGCACCTGCACCAGAATCAGCAGCAACACCACGGTCACGATCATCACGTCGGTCTGGAACCGCTGATAGCCGAAACGGATCGCCAGGTCACCCAGGCCACCGGCGCCGACCACACCGGCCATCGCCGTGTAGGAAACCAGTGTAATCGCCGTCACCGTAATCGCTGCGAAGATGCCCGGACGGGCCTCCGGCAGCAAGGCGTTCATGATGATCTGGCGAGTGGTCGCGCCCATCGACTGGGTCGCTTCGATGATGCCGCGATCGACTTCACGCAGGGCAGTTTCCACCAGCCGCGCGAAGAACGGGGTCGCGCCCACTACCAGCGGCGGAATCGCACCGGCCACGCCCAGCGAGGTGCCGGTGATCAGCACGGTGAACGGGATCATCACGATCAACAGAATGATGAACGGCAGCGAACGCAGGATGTTCACCACCAGCGACAGCATCGCGTACACGCCTTTGGCTTCGAGCAACTGACGCGGGCTGCACAGGAACAGCAGCACGCCCAGCGGCAGGCCGAGCAACACGGTGAACAGCAGCGAACCGCCGAGCATCATCATGGTGTCGCCGGTGGCGAGCCAGATTTCGTACCAGTCGATATTGGTGAAGAAACTCATCAGGTCTTCCATTAGCGCAACACCTCCATGTGAACGTCAGCGGCGGTGAAGCGGGCGAAGGCCGCTTCCATGTCGCCACCGGTGACGGCGAGGGTCAATTGCCCGTAAGGAATGTCTTTGATGCGGTCGATGCGACCGGCCAGGATGCTGTAGTCCACACCGGTTTCCCGGGCGACGGTACCGAGCAACGGCGCGTAGGTCGCTTCGCCCTGGAAGGTCAGACGCACGATGCGGCCCGGCACGTGAGCGAAGTCATCGCGCTGCTCGCTTTCGTCGATCTGCTCGCTTTCCTGAACAAAGCGCTTGGTGGTCGGGTGCTTCGGATGCAGGAACACATCGGCCACCGAACCTTGCTCGACGATCACGCCGGCGTCCATCACGCCGACCTGATCGCACACGCGGCGGATCACATCCATCTCGTGGGTGATCAGGACGATGGTCAGCTTCAGCTCGCGGTTGATCTCGGCCAGCAGTTGCAGGACCGACGCCGTGGTCTGCGGGTCGAGGGCACTGGTGGCTTCGTCGCACAGCAGGATCTTCGGCTTGGTCGCCAGAGCGCGGGCGATGCCGACGCGCTGCTTCTGACCGCCGGACAGCTGTGCCGGGTACTTTTTGGCGTGATCGGACAGACCGACCCGCGCCAGCAACTCGGCCACACGCTGGTCGATCTCGGCACGGGACAGTTCACCGGCCAGGGTCAGCGGCAGCGCGACGTTGTCGGCCACGGTCTTGGACGCCAGCAGGTTGAAGTGCTGGAAGATCATCCCGACCTGCTGACGGAAACGGCGCAGGCCGTTGGCGTCCAGCGCGGTGACTTCTTCGCCGTCGACGATGATCTTGCCGCCACTGGATTGCTCCAGGCGATTGATCAGACGCAGCAGGGTACTTTTTCCCGCACCGGAATGGCCAATCAGGCCGAACACCTGACCGTTCTCGATGGAGAAGCTGGTCGGGTGCAGCGCGGTGATGTCCTTACCGGCGACGCGGTAAGTCTTATGGACGTTTTGAAACTCGATCACGTAGCGAACCTTGTGGGGCGCGTTGGAAAAGGATCAGCGGTTAGCCGGGCGCGCATTTTAGCCTGTCCGTATAGAGGTTCTTAGCATTTATTTCGCAAATAACCTTCGATTTGGCAATAACAGGATCAAAGGTCATAAAAAAGGAACGCCCGAAACCCTCGTCAGTCACTACTTAAGCGACTTGAAAACCCTGGGTGCCGTGCCTGGGAAACACTCAAGCGTTCCGGAGCAATCCCGGGACAAACAGGAGTTCATGACTGATGAGTACCAAGAAACCTGCCAATGACAAAAGCCAACTGGCCGGCACCGATACCCCGGATCGCGCCAACACCAATGCCAAACTCGACAGCCTGGAGAAGTTTCGCTCGGACGCCACGGGCCAGGCCCTGCGCACCAATCAGGGCGTGAAAATTGCTGATAACCAGAACACCCTCAAGGCCGGGGCTCGCGGGCCGTCGCTGCTGGAAGACTTCATCATGCGTGAAAAGATCACGCACTTTGACCATGAGCGGATTCCCGAGCGCATCGTCCACGCCCGCGGCACCGGCGCCCATGGTTTCTTTCAGAGCTACGAGAACCATTCGACGTTGACCAAGGCCGGTTTCCTGCAGGATCCGGGGAAGAAAACCCCGGTGTTCGTGCGTTTTTCCACGGTCCAGGGGCCACGTGGTTCCGGCGACACCGTACGTGACGTGCGTGGTTTTGCCGTGAAGTTCTTCACCGACGAAGGCAACTTCGATCTGGTCGGCAACAACATGCCGGTATTTTTCATACAGGACGCGATCAAGTTTCCCGACTTCGTCCACGCCGTAAAACCTGAACCGCATAACGAGATCCCCACCGGCGGCTCCGCCCACGACACCTTCTGGGACTTCGTGTCGCTGGTGCCGGAATCGGCGCACATGGTCATCTGGGCCATGTCCGACCGGGCCATCCCGAAAAGCCTGCGCAGCATGCAGGGCTTCGGTGTGCATACCTTCCGGCTGATCAACGCCGAAGGCAAATCGCGCTTCGTCAAATTCCACTGGCGTCCTACCGCCGGCACTTGCTCACTGGTGTGGGACGAAGCGCAGAAGCTGGCCGGTAAAGACACCGACTACCATCGGCGCGATCTCTGGGAGGCCATCGAGACCGGGGACTACCCGGAATGGGAACTTGGCGTACAGGTCATCGAGGAGGAAAACGAGCACGACTTCGATTTCGACATCCTCGACCCGACCAAGCTGATTCCCGAGGAAATCGTTCCGATCACGCCGCTGGGCAAGATGACCCTCAATCGCAACCCGGACAACTTCTTCGCCGAGACCGAGCAGGTTGCGTTCTGCCCCGGCCATATCGTGCCGGGCATCGACTTCTCCAATGACCCGCTGCTGCAAGGTCGGCTGTTTTCCTACACCGACACGCAGATCAGCCGACTCGGCGGGCCGAACTTTCACGAGCTGCCGATCAATCGCCCGATCGCGCCATTCCACAACGGCCAGCGCGACGCCCAGCACCGCACGGTGATCGACAAGGGCCGCGCGTCATACGAGCCGAATTCCATCGATGGCGGCTGGCCGAAAGAAACCCCACCGGCGGCGCAGGACGGCGGGTTCGAAAGCTATCCGGAGCGTATCGACGCCAACAAGATCCGCCAGCGCAGCGAGTCGTTCAGCGACCACTTTTCCCAGGCGCGGTTGTTCTTCAAGAGCATGAGCAAGCACGAGCAGGAACACATCATCTCGGCTTACAGCTTCGAACTGGGCAAGGTTGAACGCGAGCACATTCGGGCGCGGGAAGTGAACGAGATCCTGGCCAACATCGATCTGGAACTGGCCAAGCGCGTGGCGCAAAACCTGGGGTTGCCGGCACCGGCCAAAGGCACGGTCGACGTGCCGAAAACATCACTGGATCACTCGCCATCGCTGAGTCAGGCCAACCTGTTGCCGGAGAACATCAAGACGCGAAAAGTCGCGATCCTTGCGGCCAACGGCGTCGATGGTGCGGCGATTGATGGGATGAAGAAGGCGCTGGCGGCAGAAGGTGCGCACGCCAAATTGCTCGGCCCGACCTCAGCGCCGGTGAAGACCGCCGATGGCAAAAGCCTGGCGGTGGATGCGTCGATGGAGGGTTTGCCTTCGGTGGCGTTCGACGCGGTGTTCGTGCCGGGTGGCGCGGCGTCGGTCAAGGCGTTGAGCGCTGACGGCGTGGCGTTGCATTACCTGCTGGAGGCGTACAAACACTTGAAGGCGATTGCGCTGCATGGCGAGGCCAAACAGTTGCTGGATGTGCTGAAGCTGGAGGCGGATGCCGGATTGTTAGAAGGCAAGGATGTTGGCGCGCTGACCAAGCCATTCTTTGCTGCGATCGGGCAGCATCGGGTCTGGGATCGGGAGCCTAAGGCCAAGGCTATTCCGGCCTGATAGTTTTGTAATGCCTGAAATAGTCATCGCGAGCAGGCTCGCTCCCACAGTATTCATGTTGTACCTGTGGGAGCGAGCCTGCTCGCGATTTCTTATGGCTTGCGAGGACTCAAGACTACTTGAGCAGGAACGCTGCGCAGAATCTGCTTTTTGATTTGCAGATCGAAATCCGGATCAAGCTTCTTCACACGCTTGGTGATCAACGTCGCCAGCCAAGGGTAATCATTGGTGCGCGGGGCCTGGATGCTCACCGCACAGTCGTAATTCACCACATCGGCGGCGATCGCATCCAGTTGGCGGCGAAGTTTGCGGCTATCGGTGATATTCAGCGCGACCGTGGTGCTCTCGGCGGTCGGATCGATCACCTTGGCTTTCGGCTTGGCTTCAGCGGCCTGCAGCGCTGCTTCGGCTTTCTCCAGCTCGGCCTTGCGCGCTTCGGTGATCGCGCCGTTGACGCCACCGGTCAGCGCCGGGGCCTTGGGCATCAACACGCGGGCACGGGCCAATGCGGTTGCGGCCGCATTCACATCGCCCTTCTGCAGGACGATCTGGCTGCGACGCAGATAGGCTTCGGCCAACTGGCGCTGGTATTGCTCAAGGGATTGATCGTTGGGTGTTTCGGCCTGCAAGGCTGCCAATTGGTCTTCGGCAGTGGCCAGTTCGCTGCTGGCCAGGCTTTGCTCCAGCTGTGCGATGGCCGTGGCCCGCGCATCGGGGACTTCGGCCACCGGAGGCGTGCTTTGGCAGGCGCCCAGCAGCACTGAAAAGGCCACAAGGAGCAGATAACGGGAGGCGAACGGCTTCATTCCTGCGACTCTCTATTTGCGCAAAAAACGAGCAAGTCTACACCCCTCGACGGGGCAGAACAAAACTCAGCAGAAACAGTGCGGCCGCCGTCACAACGATTGACGGGCCGGCCGGGGTATCCTTGAACCAGGACAGCGCCAGCCCGCCACACACGGCGAGCATGCCCAGCACGCTCGCGCCCAGTGCCATCTGCTCCGGCGAACGGGCGTGACGTTGTGCCGCAGCCGCCGGGATGATCAACAGCGAAGTAATCAGCAACACACCGACGATTTTCATCGCCACCGCGATCACCACTGCGATCAGCAGCATCAGCGCCATGCGCAGACCGGCCACCGGCAGGCCTTCGACTTTGGCCAGTTCTTCGTGCACGGTGATCGCCAGCAGCGGTCGCCACAGCGTCACCAACAACACCAGCACCGCCGCGCTGCCGCCGAGGATCCACGCCAGATCGGTCGGGCTGATCGCCAGCAGGTCGCCGAACAGATAGGCCATCAGGTCGATCCGCACTTCATGCATGAAGCTTAGTACCACCAGCCCGAGAGAGAGCGTGCTCGGTGCAAGAATGCCCAACAGCGTGTCGGACGCCAGTGGCTGACGCTGTTGCAAGGTCACCAGCAGCACCGCCAGCAACAGGCATCCAACGGTCACCGCCACGGTCGGGCTGACATCCAGCAGAAAGCCCAGCGCCACGCCGAGCAGAGCGGCGTGGGACAGGGTGTCGCCGAAATAGGCCATGCGCCGCCAGACCACGAACGAGCCCAGCGGCCCCGCGACCACCGCCAGCGCCAGACCTGCAAGCAGGGCGTAGAACAGAAAATCAGCCATGCTTGCAGCTATCTCCGTGAACGTGAGGTTGGCCTGTCACAGGCCCCTTGACCACCGAACCGTGCAGGTCGTGGGCGTGGTCATGATGGTGGTGATAGATCGCCAGGCTCGGCGCATTGTTGCCGAACAACTCGACGAAGGCCGGATCGCCACTGACCTGCTCGGGATGCCCGGAGCAGCAGACGTGACGGTTGAGGCACACCACCTGATCGGTGGTGCTCATCACCAGATGCAGATCGTGGGACACCATCAGCACGCCGCAGCCGTGACGGTCGCGCAGACGGGTGATCAGGCTGTACAGCTCGGCTTGCCCGGCGACATCGACGCCCTGCACCGGCTCATCAAGTACCAGCAATTCCGGCTCGCGAAGCAGTGCCCGTGCCAGCAGCACGCGCTGCATTTCACCGCCGGAAACGCTTTGCACCGGGCTGTCGATGACATGCTCGGCGCCGACTTCCTTGAGTGCCGCCAGCGCACGTGGGCGATCGACGCCCGGCACCAGCCGCAGGAAGCGCAGCACTGACAGCGGCAGGGTCGGATCGACGTGAAGTTTTTGCGGCATGTAACCCACGCGCAGTTTCGGCTTGCGCCAGACGCTGCCGCTGTCGGGTTTCAACAGCCCGAGCACGGCGCGCACCAGCGTGGTCTTGCCGGCGCCGTTGGGGCCGATCAGGGTGACGATCTGCCCCGGCTCGACGCTCAGGTGAATGTTGTCCAGCACGTTCTGCCCGGCAAACCGGACCGCCACCTGCTCCAGACGGATCAACGCATCGCTCATCAAGCCCCCCGGCAACCGGAGCAGAGGCCGACCACTTCCACGGTCTGGGCCTCGACGATGAAGCCGACATCCTTGGCGCTGTGGACGATGGCGTCGCTGATGGTTTTTTGCTCAAGTTCGATGGCGGCGTGGCATTCACGGCAGATCAGGAACTGGCCCTGGTGCGAATGTTTCGGGTGAACGCAGCCGACGAAGGCATTCAGCGAGGAGATACGGTGCACCAGACCGTTTTCCAGCAGGAAGTCCAGCGCCCGGTACACGGTTGGCGGCGCGGCACGGCGGCCATCCTGCTCGCTGAGCACCGCCAGAATGTCGTAGGCACCCAGCGGCTTGTGGCTCTGCCAGACCAGTTCCAGCACCCGCCGGCGCAACGCGGTCAGGCGCAAGCCTTTCTGTGCACACAGGGCATCGGCCTCGGACAGCGCGCTGTGAACGCAGTGCGAGTGGTCGTGGGGACGGCTGGCAATCGGTGTAATAGGCATGAGCGGCGACGAGTTTGGTTAGAGACGTTATTATGTTACCCGTTCTCGCCTCATTGAGTGGTCATCGTGTCCCGACTTTTTTCTGTTTTTGTCGTATTCATCACCGGTTTTCTGCTGATCGGTCCGGCTCAGGCCGAGGTCAGAGTCCTCACCAGCATCAAGCCCCTGCAACTGATTGCCGCTGCGGTGCAGGACGGCGTGGCGATTCCGGAAGTGCTGCTGCCGCCGGGGGCTTCGCCGCATAACTACGCGTTGCGTCCGTCCGATGTACGCAAGGTGCAATCGGTGGACCTGCTGTACTGGATCGGCCCGGACATGGAAGGATTCCTGCCTCGCGTGCTGAACGGTCGTACGCTGCCGAGCGTTGCCGTGCAGGATCTGCCGGGCATGAAACTGCGCCGCTTCGCCGCAGACAGCCATTCCCATGCCGAAGAAGCCGACGAACACGATCACGACCATCGCCCGGGCAGCCTCGATGCGCATTTGTGGCTATCACCGGTGAACGCACGGGTTATTGCCGACAAAATGGCCGCTGACCTGAGCGCCGCCGACCCGGCCAATGCCGAGCGCTATCAGAGCAACGCCAAAGCGTTCGATGAGCGTCTGGATGCACTGGATCAGCGTTTGAAGAAACGCCTAGCCAGTGTTGAAGGCAAACCCTACTTCGTCTTCCACGAAGCCTTCGACTACTTCGAAGACGCCTACGGCCTGAAACACACCGGCGTGTTCAGCGTCGCGGCGGAAGTGCAGCCGGGCGCCCAACATGTGGCGGCAATGCGCACGCGTTTGCAGGAAGTCGGCAAGACCTGCGTGTTCAGTGAGCCGCCGCTGCGTCCACGTCTGGCCGAGACCCTGGTGGCAGGCCTGCCGGTGAAGCTGGCGGAGCTGGATGCGTTGGGCGGGTACACGCCAGCTACAGCTCAGGGTTACGAGCAAGTGCTGGAGAAGCTGGGGAATGATCTGGCGGAATGCCTGGAATCGCTCTGATACAAAAAAACCGCAGCCTGCACAGGCTGCGGTTTTTTCTTTTACAGGGCGAAAGGTAGCGGCGTACTGACCGTCTGACGCTGCGCCAGCCGCTGCTCGAACTCTTTCGGATCGTGGATCAACACGTCCTGCCCGGCGAACGATTCCGCCGCGATCAGACGCGACAGCCAGAACCGCACGCACGCCACTCGCAGCATGGTCGGCCACAGCTCGGCTTCGGCTGCCGTGAACGGACGCAGTGCCGCGTAGGCACCAAGAAACGCACGTGCACGCGGGCCGTCGATCAGGCCGTCATCGTCCGAACACCAGTCGTTCAGGGCAATCGCCACGTCATAAAGCATCGGGCCAGAGCAGGCGTTGTAGAAGTCGATCAGCCCGGTCAGGTGCGTGCCTTCGAACATCGCGTTGTCGCGGAACAGGTCGGCGTGGATGTTTGCCCGTGGCAGCGCGAGAATTTTCTCTTTCTGTTGGGTGATTTCGTCCAGCGCCTTTTGCAGCAGCGCACGCGGTTCATCGCTCAGGTGCGAAAGAAACTGCGTGCCCTCTTCCAGCATCCAGTCCAGGCCACGATCGGTCTTGCGCTTGATCATGTTGTCGCTCTGGGTCGCCAGGTGCAGGTGCGCCTGCAACTCACCGACCTGCGCGCAATGCTGGGCGTTGGCCTGCTTGATGTGCTTGCCGGCCAGGCGCGGTTGCAGCAGCGCCGGTTTGCCTTTCAGCTCGCGCAGGGCCACGCCGTCAGTGGTGCGCAGTGCATAAGGCACCGGCAGATCGGCTTCGTGCAGGACGTCGAGCAGGTCGATGAAGAACGGCATTTCCTGCACCGGGCCGCGCTCGACCAGGGTCAGGACGAACTCGCCCTTTTCCATGCTGATGAAGAAGTTGGTGTTTTCGCTGCCGGCGGCGATCCCCTGGAAATCGAGCAGACGGCCGAGCCCGTAAGGGGCGAGAAAGGTTTCCAGCTCGGGCCGAGCCAGGGGGGTAAACACAGACATGGTTAAAAACTGCTCAGTTCTGGCGCCGCCATCAAACGGCGCCGATTAAAAGTCAGGAAACTTACTTCCAGGTAAAGATTTCCCACGCTGGAATCAGCATATTCGGCTGGTCGGACCGGATGTAGTTCGCGTCCGTACCATCGGCGCGCACCAGGAAATACGGTTTGCCGCCCTTCGGTGTGACCTTGATCGCATACACGAATCCACTCCGGCTGTATTCCTGAATGACCTTGTCGCCTTCCGTGTGCGTGCTAATGGTAACTTCCGGCTCCGACGACGGCGCATCATCCGCCGCGATCGCGGCCAGCGGTGAGACAGCAATCAGACTGACCAGCAGCAAGCGATTTAACGTACGCATGATAACCTTGTCCCTTTGTCGTCAACGGTCCCGCTATTCTAGCGCCGGGCCCGCCGAAAAGGTTGATTCTGCTCATGAGCCAAGCCCCCCTCGTCCTGGTGGACGGTTCGTCTTACCTGTACCGCGCCTTTCACGCGCTGCCACCGCTGACCACCTCCAAAGGCCTGCCGACCGGTGCGGTCAAAGGCGTGCTGAACATGCTCAAGAGCCTGCGCAAGCAGTATCCGGACAGCCCGTTCGCCGTGGTGTTCGACGCCAAGGGTGGGACATTTCGCGATGAGATGTACGCCGAATACAAGGCCAACCGCCCAAGCATGCCCGACGACATGCGCGTGCAGATCGAGCCGCTGCATCAGAGCGTGATCGCCCTCGGTTTCCCGCTGCTGTGCGTCGAAGGCGTCGAGGCCGATGACGTGATCGGCACCCTGGCCCGCAGCAGCGCGGCGGCCGACCGCCCGGTGATCATCTCCACCGGCGACAAGGACATGGCGCAACTGGTCGACGGCCACATTACCTTGGTCAACACCATGTCCGGTAGCTCGATGGACGTGGAAGGCGTGAAGGAGAAATTCGGCGTCGCTCCCGAGCAGATCATCGATTATCTGGCCCTGATGGGCGATTCTTCCGACAACATCCCCGGCGTTCCCGGCATCGGCCCGAAGACCGCGTCCGGCCTGCTGGTGGGCGTCAACGGCGGTCTGACCGAGCTGTATGCGCAGCTCGACATCGTGCCGACCCTGCCGATTCGCGGCGCCAAGACCCTGCCGGCCAAGCTCGAAGAGCACAAGGAGATGGCCTTCCTCTCCTATCAACTGGCGACCATCAAGGTCGACGTGCCGCTGGATATCGGCCTCGACGACCTGCAAATGGGCCCGGAAGATTCGGCCAAACTGCTTGAGCTCTACACCCTGCTGGAGTTCAAGAGCTGGATCAACGATCTGGAGCGGGACGCCAAGCGTCTGGAGCTGAGCGCTGCCACCGAGCCTGCGCCGGTCGGCGATCTGTTCAGCGCGCCTGCCGAAGAAGCGCCCGCCGCTCCGGCTGAAGCCGCGTACGAAACCATCCTCGATCAGGCACGATTCGACGTCTGGCTGGAAAAGCTGAAGAACGCCAAGCTGTTTGCCTTCGACACCGAAACCACCGGGATCGATGCGCAGCAGGCACAACTGGTCGGTCTGTCCTTCGCGGTACAGGCCAACGAAGCGGCCTACATCCCGCTGACCCACTCCTACATCGGCGTGCCGGAGCAGCTGGATCGCGACACCGTGCTGCGCGCGCTCAAGCCAATCCTTGAAGACCCGAACAAGCTCAAGGTCGGCCAGCACGCCAAGTTCGACATGAACATCCTGGCCAACTGCGCCATCGGTGGCGATCAGAACGAAGGCATCACCGTACGCGGGATCGCCTTCGACACGATGCTTGAGTCCTACGTGCTTAACTCCACCGCCACCCGTCACGACATGGACAGCCTGGCGCAGAAGTACCTGGATCACACCACCGTGAGCTTCCAGGACATCGCCGGCAAAGGCGCCAAGCAACTGACCTTCGACCAGATCGCCCTGGAACAGGCCGGCCCATACGCCGCCGAAGATGCCGACGTGACCCTGCGTCTGCACCAGACGCTGTTCGAGAAGCTAAGCGCCATCCCAAGCCTGGCCAGCGTACTGACCGATATCGAGATCCCGCTGGTGCCGGTGCTTGCTCGCATCGAGCGCCAGGGCGCGTTCGTCGACGCTGAGCTGCTCGGCATCCAGAGCATTGAGCTGGGCAACAAGATGGTCGCGTTGGAGCGTGAAGCCTTCGAGATCGCCGGTGAAGAATTCAACCTGGGCTCGCCGAAGCAACTGGGCGTGATCCTCTACGAAAAGCTCGGTCTGCCGGTGCTGAAGAAGACCGCCAAGGGCCAGCCGTCCACCGCCGAGGAAGTGCTGGCGAAACTGGCCGAAGACGATCACCGCTTGCCGAAAGTGCTGATGGAACACCGTTCCATGAGCAAGCTGAAAAGCACCTACACCGATCGCCTGCCGGAGCAGATCAACCCGCGCACCGGGCGTATCCACACTTCGTACCATCAGGCCGTTGCGTCGACCGGTCGCCTGTCGTCGAGCGATCCGAACCTGCAGAACATCCCGGTGCGCACTGCTGAAGGCCGACGCATCCGTCAGGCGTTCGTCGCGCCGAAAGGCTACAAGCTGCTGGCGGCGGACTACTCGCAGATTGAACTGCGGATCATGGCGCACCTGTCTCGCGACGAAGGCTTGATGAACGCGTTCCGCAACAATCTGGACGTGCACACCGCCACGGCGGCCGAAGTGTTCAAGGTTGAGCTGAATGAAGTGTCGTCCGACCAGCGCCGTGGCGCCAAGGCGATCAACTTCGGCCTCATCTACGGCATGGGCGCGCAGAAGCTGGGCAAGGACATCGGCGTCGACACCAAGACCGCCAAGGCCTACATCGACACCTACTTCGCGCGTTATCCGGGCGTGCGTGAATACATGGATCGCACCCGCGCCCAGGCAGCAGACCAAGGCTTTGTGGAAACGATCTTCGGTCGTCGCCTGTATCTGCCGGACATCAACTCCAACAAGCCGCAGGAACGCGCTGCCGCCGAGCGCACGGCAATCAACGCGCCGATGCAGGGCACTGCAGCAGACATCATCAAGAAAGCCATGGTGGCGGTGGATAACTGGCTGAGCGCTTCCGGGCTGGACGCCAAAGTCATCCTGCAGGTGCACGACGAACTGGTGCTGGAGGTTCGCGAGGATCTGGTCGATCAGGTTCGCGAAGAAATTCGTGTGCACATGAGTGAAGCGGCAAAACTGGATGTGCCGTTGCTGGTGGAAGTGGGGGTTGGCAACAACTGGGACGAGGCGCACTGAGGCCTCTGGGACGGGGTTTTGCCGCGACCGAGCGTCGCGGCAAAGGCACCGGAAAGCGCTTAGGCCTGATCGTTCTTTAGCTTATTCCAAAGTTTTTTGAAAAGATTCTGAACTAATCTTGCGACAGGGCACTCAGAGATACTGAATGGCTGGTGAAGCCCTTCGATGCTCCTATGTTGTGTTAAGTGTTGGCAGATATCTGAACCCCGCCCTAGCGGTTCGGAACTTAAACCCCGGAACTTCTCCCTCCCCATATGAAGTCCGGGGCTTTTTTTTGCCTCAAAATTGGCTGTAGCGCGGTCATGCTGCGTTAAAAGCGTTAGTAAAAATGCTCATTTAGGTCCCCTAAAGTCGAGCGCGACCCCGGCCGTTTTACTAACACTTTTGCCTTGCCTGACCGCACTACAGCCAATTTTCCATATTCCGATTATTCGGTCGCCGCTTCCGCGCCTTTGTCTGCCAGTTCCATCCAGCCCGCCAGCACAGTGTAGGCCTCTTCCAGGCCCATGCGTTTCGGGGCGGAGAACAGCTGGATCGTCACTTGATCGCCCCACCCCTTACGGATTTCCGACTGCACCTTGAGCAGCGTGTTCTTGGCTGCGCCGTAGGTCAGTTTGTCGGCCTTGGTCAGCAGGATGTGCATCGGCATGCCGGCGGCAACGGCCCAGTCGAGCATCAGCAGGTCGAAGTCGGTCATTGGATGACGGATGTCCATCATCAGAATCAAACCCTTCAAACTCTCGCGGCCACCGAGGTAAGCCTCAAGATGACGCTGCCAGTGTTGCTTGAGCGGGATCGGTACTTTTGCATAACCGTAGCCCGGGAGGTCGACCAGACGCCGTTCATCGTCTAGCTTGAAGAAGTTCAACAGCTGTGTGCGACCCGGGGTTTTCGAGGTGCGCGCCAGGCTGGCGTGAGTCAAAGTGTTCAGTGCGCTGGATTTACCGGCGTTGGAACGACCGGCGAACGCCACTTCGAAGCCTTCGTCGTCGGGGCACTGATCGACTTTGGCGGCACTGAGCATGAACGTGGACTGTTGGCACAGGCCGAGGATGGGATTCTTGAGTTGCATGGGATTTCCGATGTGGGCGGCGCCGGGATTAGGCGCGGAACGCGGTGTCGCTTCCGTTTCAGTGACGCCAGTATATAATGCCGCAGATTTTGTGTGTGCTTTGTCCCAGCGAAGGATGAAGTTCACGAGAGCGACAGACCTTGATTGCGCATTAGAACGCAGAACGCTCTCAACCCTGAAAAGGTCGTTTTATGACGAAATGGCTGCTGGCTGCCGGAGTCTTGATGCCGCTTTACAGCGCACAGGCTACACAGGATCCGGAAGCCGTGTACAACCGTGTTTGTGGAGCCTGTCATTCCGGCCAACTACCCATGGCGCCCAGAAGAGGCGATCAGGAAGCTTGGACGCCGAGGTTGGCGAAAGGTATGGAGACGCTGGTGCAACACGTGACCCAGGGTTTCAAGGCGATGCCGCCGCGTGGTTTGTGCATGGACTGCAGTGCCGAGGATTACCAGGCCCTCATCCTCTGGATGAGCGAGAGTAAGCCCGGTCCATAACTCTTAACCCTTAGCCGTAGTTGGATTAGCTGATGAACAAACTGATCGTGAGTCTGCTGTTGACCGTGGGAATCTCAGGCTTCGCCCATGCTGCCGGTGATGCAGCCGCAGGCCAGGCAAAAGCCGCCGTATGCGGCGCCTGCCATGGCCCGGATGGCAACAGCATGGCGCCAAACTTTCCAAAGCTGGCCGGACAGGGTGAACGCTACCTGACCAAGCAATTGCACGACATCAAGTCGGGCAAGCGCACCGTTCTGGAAATGACCGGCCTGCTGACCAACCTGAGCGATCAGGACCTGGCCGACATCGCCGCCTACTTCGCCAGCCAGAAAGGCAGCGTCGGCGCTGCCGATCCAAAAATCGTCGCTCGCGGTGAAGCCCTGTTCCGTGGCGGCAACCTCGAGAAAGGCCTGCCAGCCTGCACCGGCTGCCACTCGCCGAACGGCGCCGGCAACGCAGCCGCCGGCTTCCCGCACCTGGGTGGCCAACACGCTCAGTACATCGCCAAGCAACTGACCGATTTCCGCAAGGAAGAAGCCGGCCGCAGCAACGACGGCGACGCGATGACCATGCGCACCATCGCCCGCAAGCTGAGCGACGAAGACATCGCGGCAGTCTCCAGCTACATTCAGGGCCTGCACTAAGACGCGCGATTCGAGCGTTGTGTGCAATGGCCAACGCCTGCCACGTTAACGCTCGATTAATCCGTCGCAGCAAGTATAAAAAGGGTGGCTTTGGCCGCCCTTTTTTGTGGCCGCTGCCGTTACACTACAGAACTCATGCCCGCCAGGATCTGTCTGAAAACAGGTCGCGCGAGGCGACCAAAATTGTCCAGGAGTAAAGCATGCGTAATCTGATCATCAGCGCCGCCCTCGTCGCTGCCAGCCTGTTCGGCGTGACCGCCCAGGCCGCCGAAGCCCCTGCTGCCCCTTACGTCGAACTGAGCAACCCGGTACCCGTCGCCGTGCCTGGCAAGATCGAAGTGGTCGAGCTGTTCTGGTATGGCTGCCCGCATTGCTACGCGTTCGAGCCGGTGATCAATCCGTGGGTTGAAAAACTGCCGTCCGACGTCAACTTCGTGCGCATTCCTGCGATGTTCGGTGGCCCGTGGGACGCTCACGGCCAGATGTTCCTGACCCTGGAAGCAATGGGCGTCGAGCACAACGTACACGCTGCCGTATTCAACGCGATCCAGAAAGAACACAAGAAACTGACCGACAAGAACGACATGGCCGACTTCCTCGCCACTCAAGGCGTGGACAAGGACAAGTTCCTGGCGACCTTCGATTCGTTCGCCATCAAGGGGCAGATCGTGAAAGCCCGCGAACTGGCCAAGAAGTATGAAATCTCCGGCGTTCCAACCATGATCGTCAACGGTAAGTACCGCTTTGACATCGGCTCTGCCGGCGGTGCCGAACAGGCGCTGAAACTGGCTGACCAACTGGTGGCCAAAGAGCGAGCGACCAACAAGGCAGCCGCCAACTAAGCGCGGCAATCGCCATGCGCCGCTGGGGAACCGAACGCGTCGTTGGCCTGCATGATCCGCAGGTCAACGAGCATCACCTGGAATCGACGGGCCTGCCCGCAGACAGCCGTCTGCGCTTGCTCAGCTTCAATATTCAGGTCGGCATCAGCACCGAGCGCTATCGGCACTACCTGACCCGCAGCTGGCAGCATCTGCTGCCGCACCCCGGGCGCTCCACCAATCTGCAAAAGATCGGCAATCTGCTCGGCGACTTCGATCTGGTCGCCCTGCAGGAAGCCGATGGCGGCAGCCTGCGTTCAGGCTACGTCAATCAGGTCGAACATCTGGCCCAGCTCGGCGCCTTCCCCTACTGGTATCAACAACTCAATCGCAACCTTGGCCGACTGGCCCAGCACAGCAATGGCGTGCTCAGTCGCCTGCGGCCGTGGGCGATCGAAGACCATCCGCTGCCGGGTCCGAAGGGACGCGGTGCGATTCTGGTGCGCTTCGGCGAAGGCCCGGAAGCGCTGGTGGTGGTGATGATGCACCTGGCGCTCGGCGCCCGGGTGCGTAGCATGCAGCTGGCCTACATCCGCGAACTGATCGGCGGCTACAAGCATCAGGTGCTGATGGGCGACATGAACACCCACGCCAGCGATCTGCTGCAACACTCGCCGTTGCGCGACCTCGGCCTGCTGGCCCCGCAACTCGAAGCGACATTCCCCAGCTGGCGCCCCCAGCGCTGCCTGGACCATATTCTGCTCAGCCCGACCCTGACCCTGGAAAAGGTCGAAGTGCTGGCACAACCGATTTCCGATCACCTGCCGGTCGCGGTAGAGATTCGTCTGCCGGGTTCGCTCACGGCCGATGCATTGCCCGCGTTGAGCACTGCCCTTCGCGGAACCCCTGAATGAGCGACGAAGCCCAGCGCTGGAAAGAGAAATACCTCAAAAGCATCGAACAACAGGAAAAGCTCGAACGTCGATGGGACGCCCGGCTCGACCTGCTGCGCCGTGGCCTGGTGCGCAGCACCCTGGCGGCGGAAGGCACCGACCGCGTGGTCGATCAGTGCATGAAAGAGATGCGCGACGTGGTGCGCACCGATGACATGGACGCCGGCCTCGCCGCCTTGCTGCCGCGCCTGGAAAAAGCCGTGCTCGATTCCGAGCAGCGCCGGGAAACCCGGATCGAACAGGTCAGCACTGCACTGACTGCGCTGGTCACTCAGTTGCAATCCCTGCCCCTGCCCCGCGATGTGGCCCAGCCGCTGAAGAAATTCGCCAAGCAGCTGGACGGCCGGGTGAGTCAGGCAAGGGAAATGCCGCTGCTGCTCAGCGAACTCAGCGGCTTGCAGGGCAAGGCTTTGAGCCAGCTGGAGACCCCGGCAGAACCGGGACGCCCCGGATTGTTGCAGCGTCTGTTCGGCAGCCGCGACAACGAGGAAACGCCTGCGACGGCGACCCAGCCTGCCGTGGCGGCACCGCCCGCACCGCCAGAGCAAGCGCCCGTCACGCATGAAACAGCGCCCTTGCAGGAAGCGCCTGTCACGACCGCCGAACCGGTCGCCTCTACGCCCGTCAGCCAAGCACCGATCGCCGCCCCCGTGGCCGAACCAGCGAAAATTCCGGAGCCAACCCCCGAGTATCATGCGGAGCCGGAGGTGGTGGCCTTCGAGCCGGCCAGAATCCTCACCGAAGCTCCTACCGCCTCTAGCGAACCAGAACCCGCCGAGCCAAAACCGGAGCCGCAGGCTTTCACGCCTCCACCGGTTTTCGCGCCGACAGTGCCAACAGCCATCAACCCGGACGAACTGATCCACCCCGGCGATACCCCGCCGCCGGTGATCCTCGACAGCCTGCCCCTGCCCGAGCCCATCGCCCAGGCATTGGCCGCAATCGATCCCGAGCAATCCGAGCACGACATCCTCTACGCCCTGCCGGACTCGCCAGAACCATCCTACAGCTCGGTCGCCAAACACATCGAAGACACGCTGATCGGGTTGCTGGACGACCTGACCCTGCCGGAGCGCCACCGCCCGCAAGCCGAAGCCATGCGCGATCGCCTGAAAAACGGTCTGAACTGGTACGAACTGCTGCCGATCCTCGACGATCTGGCGACCTTGATGCTGGCGATTACCGACAGCGGCCAGCACGAATTCGAAGCTTATTTGCAGCAACTCAACGAACGCCTCGAAGCGTTCCAGAGCAACTTGCAGGCCGCCAGCGAAGGCCACGCCGACAACAGCTCCGCGGCGCGGGCGATGGACACGCAGATCCGCGAACAGGTCGACGGCTTGCAGAACAGCGTGCAGGAAGCGGCCGATCTGGATGATCTCAAGCAAGTGCTGGAAAACCACCTCGAAGGCCTGCTCGGCACGATGGATCAGCACCAGAAGCAGCGTGACGCCCGAGAACAGGAAGTCGCCGGACGCCTGAAAAGCCTGGCCGAGCGCGTCGCGCACATGGAGCAGGAAGCACTCGGCTATCGCGAACACCTTGAAGAGCAGCGCCAGAAAGCCCTGATCGACCCCCTCACCGGCCTGCCCAACCGCGCGGCCTGGACCGAACGGCTCGAACATGAAATCGCCCAATGGCAGCAACATGGCAACACCCTGAGCCTGGCCATGCTCGACCTCGATCACTTCAAACGGATCAACGATAACTACGGCCACCTGGCCGGCGACAAGGTGTTGAAGATCATCGCGACGGTGCTGCGCAAACGCCTGCGTGGCAGCGATTTCATTGCCCGATTTGGTGGAGAGGAATTTGTATTGCTGCTGCCGGCCACTCCGCCGGCCGTCGGCACCAAACTCCTGGAAACCCTGCGCGCTTCCATCGAAGCCTGCCCGTTTCACTTCAAGGGCGAGCGCGTCACGATCACGGTTTCCATGGGGCTGGCGGCGTTCCGGCCGGGAGAACACAGCGATCTGGTGCTCAAAAGAGCCGATCAGGCGCTTTACCGGGCGAAAAACGCAGGGCGTAACCGGGTGGAGCTGGGCTGAGGCAATTGTTCCATATTGTTTAAATCAGCCCTTTAAGCGTCGAAGCGCAAGGCGATACGTTACACTGTTGCATTATCGTCTTGCGTGTACTGCCCTCTGCCATGAAATTTTTTACCCTGCTCGCGTCGCTACTCTTACTGGCCGGTTGTGCCAGCGGCCCGCGTTTTGACACCAGCCATCCTTCGGTCAATCACGACAGTCGCGTGCAATTTGTGATCGTGCACTACACCTCCGCTTCACTCGAACGCTCATTGCAGTTGTTGACCCACGGCGAAGTCAGCAGCCATTACCTGATCGGCGACGACAAGAACGCCACCATCTACAAGCTGATGGACGAAAACCTGCGGGCCTGGCACGCCGGCGAAAGCGAATGGCAAGGCCGTACCTGGCTCAACTCCAGCTCGATCGGCATCGAGATCGTCAATCCGGGCTTCAAGGACACGCCGACCGGTCGCCTCTGGTATCCCTACAGCGAAGCCCAGGTGCAATCGCTGATCGTTCTGCTCAAGGACATCAGCAAGCGCCAGGGCATCAGCCCGCGCCACATCATCGGCCATAGCGACATCGCCCCGCTGCGCAAGCTCGACCCGGGACCGCTGTTCCCCTGGAAGCGCCTGGCGGCCGAAGGGCTGGGGCTCTGGCCCAACGAACAAGCCGTGGCACGCCAACAGGCGCAGTTCGACGCCGAGCTGCCGAGCATCACCTGGTTCCAGAGCCAACTGGCGCGCCTGGGCTACTCGACGCCGCAGACCGGGGAGCTGGATGTGGCGACCCGCCATGTGCTCGCGGCCTTCCAGATGCACTACCGCCCTACGCGCTTTGACGGCACGCCGGATGCGCAAACGGCAGCGTTGCTGCTGGTGCTGAATCAGACAAAATAATGACGCCCGCCCGACGGTCAGGGCGAAAGTGCAATCAGCAGCTATAACTCATTGGTAATTCTTCGGATATCCATGATGGTTGCTACCCGAGAGACGCTGCGTAGCTGGTTTTATCGCCCCTGGTTTCTGGCGATGATAGCGGCTGTCCTCAGTGCGAGCCTGCTGATCACCGGCGGGCTGTTCGTGGCCATGCGCCAGGTCGAACAAAGCGAAAGCCAGGAAATGAACGCCCAGGGCGAGCGGTTCCTGGCGCGTCTGGAGCAACTGTTCGGCCAGTTGCGCGAAAGCCTCGACGACCTCGAAGCCCAACCCTTGCGCAGCTGCGACGACGAAATGATCGCCACGTTGCAGCAAGTGACGTTCAACTACCGCTTCGTCTATGAAGCGGCCTACATGGACGCCACGCGGATCTGCTCCAACCGTCCGCGCCAGGAAGGCCTGTCGGTGATCCGTCCTCCGGACATCAAAGGCCCGACCTACAGCTATTGGCTGAACACCACCACCGAACCCGATGAAAACCGCGCAGCGCTGATGCTCGGGCGCGGCAACTTTCGCGTCGCCACTTCACGCGGGCATTTGACCGACATGGTCGACCTGTCGCCCGGCAGCAGCCTGCTGGTGGTGCTGGATCACGGGACCCGGGCGATTCCGGTACTCGGCGTTCCACAAGCCTGGCCACCCACTGAACCCTGGCCGCCGAAAACTCCGGATGCGCTGCAAGTCACCCAGTCGCACCTGATCTACCGCATGCCCACCGATAACCCGGAATACCAACTGGTGCTGATCAGCCCGCGCTCGGGCATGCACATTCCGGAGCTTTGGTGGTGGATGGTGCCGTTCTGTCTGGTGCTCGGTGCGCTGGTAGGCGTTCTGGTGTTCTGGATCGTGCGCCAGCGCCAGTCGCTGGATGCCGAGCTGCACGGCGCGATCCGCCGGGGCGAGTTGCAGGTGCTTTATCAACCGATCTTCGATCTCGACAGCCGCAACTGCGTCGGCGCCGAAGCCCTGCTGCGCTGGCGCCGGCCGGACGGCACGCTGACCAGCCCCGATTTGTTCATCCCGATGGCCGAGAACACCGGGCAGATTCGCCAGATGACCGACTTCGTCCTGCAACGCTTGCTCGAGCAGCTCGGCCAATTGCTGCGAGCCAATCCGCAGCTGTACATCTCGGTGAACCTGGCCGCCTGCGACGTGATGGTGCCGCGCATCGGCCAGGTCATGGCGCGGCTGCTGACCCTGCACCGGGTGGCGGCGCGGCAGATTGCTTTCGAGGTGACCGAACGCGGCCTGATCGATGTGGTGGTGGCCCGGGAAAACCTGCAGGCGCTGCGGGATGTCGGCCATCAGGTGCTGATTGACGATTTCGGCACCGGCTATTGCAGCCTCGCCTACCTGCAAACCTTGCCGGTGGATTGCTTGAAGATCGACAAGGCCTTCATCGACGCCCTCGGCCATGACGCCGCCAGCAGCGGTGTCGCGCCGCACATCATTCACATGGCCCAGGCGCTGGACCTGAAGGTGATCGCCGAAGGGATCGAATATGAATCCCAGGCCGAGCTGCTGAGCAGCGAAGGGGTGAAATTCGGTCAGGGCTGGCTGTTCGCCCACGCTTTGAGCGCGGTGCAGTTCATCGAACTGATCACCCGTGGTCGGCGGCTAGCCGGCCGCCGGATTGACGACGAAGCCTAGACCGCCAGCGCCATGTAGAACTGCGTGCCCTGCCCCGGCCGCGAGTAAACGCCCATCCGCCCACCGTGCAACTGCACAATTTCCTTGCACAGCGCCAGACCCAGCCCGGCTCCGCCCTTCTTGCGCCCGACTTGAACGAACGGTTCGAAGATCCGCCCTTGTTGACCGTAGGCAATCCCTTCGCCGTTGTCTTCGACGCTGATGATCACCCGTTCGCCATGGCGCCGGGCCTGCAAGCGGATCAGCCCGTCGCGCGCCGTGTGGCGCAAGGCGTTGTCGATCAGGTTGTCGAGGACTCGATCAAGCTGCGCCTGATCCGCCTGCAAGCGTGGCAGCGGGCCCTGCACTTCGACCTGCAGGGTAACGCCCTTCTGCGCCGCCGAATCGGCGAAACGCAAACGCGCCTGTTCCAGCAGATCCTCGATGGAACACGGCGCCAGCGTGAGCTTCTGCAAACCGCTCTGATAGCGCGAGAAGTTCAGCAGATCGTTGATCAGCTGCATCAGGCGCTGCATTTCTTCATTAACCGTGTCGAGCAGGTCGGACTCGCGCGACTCCGGAGGAAACTTAGCCCGCTCGCGGAACAGCCCGAAAGCCATGTGCATGCCCGTGACCGGTGTGCGCAATTCGTGGGACGCGCGCAGCACGAACTCGCTGCGCACCCGTTCGAAGGCGCGCTGTTCGGTGACGTCGTGCAAGACCATCACGGCGCCGAGGATATGCCCCTGGGTATGGCTGACCGGCGTCAGGCTGTAGGTCAGCAGGCGCGATTCGCCATCGACCTCGATGCTCAAATCTTCCGGCGCCCGCTCGAGCGTGCCGCCGCGCAACACCAGTTGTAATTGCGCATCCAGTTCCGGACGCTGAAGCGCTGTGCCCAGACCCTCGCCGAAACGGTCGCTGTCCCAGCCCAGTTGCCGCTGGGCCACCGGGTTCAAGTGTTCCAGACGACCCTGACGGTCGATCATCAGCAAACCATCATCGATGCTGTCGAGTACCGCTTGCAGGCGCTGCTGGCCAGCGAGCAGTTCGTCGACATTGGTCGCCTGATGCTCGCGCAGGGCTTCGGCCATCAGCCCGAAGCGGCGCGTCAACAGATTGATCTCCATCGCCGAGGACACCGGCAGGGTCACTTCGAAATTGCCTTGGCCGATATTGTCCGCCGCTTTGGCCAACGCTTCGATCGGCGCACCAAAACGCCGCGCAATGCCCTGGGCGGTAACGAAACCAATGATCAGCACTGCCAGCCCCACCAGCCCGAGCAGGCCGGAAATCAGCAGCGCCCGGTCACGGGCAGCGTGCTGGACAGCGTTGATGTTATCCAGCGCGTGCTTGTGCTCGGTGATCAAACCGTTACGCAGGGTGTTGAATCGTTCGCGCAAGTCGCCACTACCACTCAGGGCGGCGCCCGGATCGCGGGAGATATCGAACGCCTCAAGGAAGGTCAGGTAATCGCTCTTCGCCTGACTGAAGCCATATTGGCGATTGTCGTTTTTCTGCTCTTGGGCGATACCCTCGTCGAGCAATTCGAAATAGCGTTGTTTGGATGCTTCGAACGCCACGGGATCGGGTTTCTCGGCAAGCATCATGATCAGTTGATCGCCAAGCGTCTGCCGCAGCTTGAGCCCCAGATCGAGGGTGACGAAGTTGTTGCGGATCAGCGCCTCCTGGGTGCCGGCCATCTGCATCACGCTGACCAGCCCGAGCATCAGCCCGAGCAAGGCCACGGTGATCAGCGCGGAAATGCTCAGGAACAAGCGAGTCCGCAACTTCATCGCCAGTTTCATCGGCGGATGCTCACAGGTTGTACTGCTTGCGCTTGCGATACAGGGTCGAGGCGTCGATCCCCAGAGTCTTGGCGGCCTGATCAAGAGTGCCGGCAGTCGCCAGTACCGCGCCGATGTGGGCTTTCTCCAGCTCGTCGAGGCTCAGCGCGGCGCCAACCCGTGGCGCGTTGTTCGCCGGTTGTTCGGCCATGCCGAGGTGGCTGATTTCCACACGCTCCTGCGGGCAGATGATGCTCGCCCGCTCGACCACGTTACGCAGCTCGCGGATATTGCCGGGCCAGCGATAACCCAACAGTGCTTCACGAGCCTCATCACTGAAACCCCGCGCGGGGCGCGCGTATTCCTTCACGAAGCGAGCGAGGAAACGGTCGGCCAGGGTCAGGATGTCTTCGGCCCGCTCGCGCAGCGGCGGCAGATGCAGGGTGATGACGTTCAGGCGATAGAGCAGGTCTTCACGGAAACGCCCGTCGCGCACCATGTCCTCGAGATTGAGGTTGGTGGCAGCGAGAATGCGCACATCGGCGCGGCGGGTAACCGGATCCCCTACCCGCTCGTATTCCTTGTCCTGAATGAAACGCAGCAACTTGGGTTGCAATGTCAGCGGAAAATCGCCGATTTCGTCGAGAAACAGCGTACCGCCATCGGCTTGGTTAACCCGACCCAGCGTGCTTTCGCTGGCTCCCGTGAACGCGCCACGACTGTGACCGAACAGCTCGCTTTCCATCAGTTCGGCGGTCAGCGACGGGCAATTGATGGTCACGCAGGATTTCTTCTCGCGCTTGCTCCAGCCGTGAATGGCTCGGGCCAGTTCACCTTTACCGGTGCCGGACTCGCCGAGGATCAGAATATTGGCGTCGGTGCCCGCCACTTGCCGCGCGGTTTCAAGTACGACTTTCATCGCCGGGCTGTGGGAATCGAGACCGTCCTTGGGTTTGCGGATCTCGCCTTCGAGGGCTTCCAGACGCGCCGATAGCTGACGTACTTCCAGTTGCTTGGCGGTCGCCAGGCGCAATTGATCCGGACTGCACGGCTTGACCAGATAGTCGGCAGCGCCGGCCTGAATTGCGTCCACCGCGGTGTCGACAGCCGAATGGGCGGTGACGATCACGACCCGCATCCACGGCGCCTGAATGCGCATCTGCGCCAATACATCCAGGCCGTTGTCTTCACCCAGGCGCAAATCAAGGAAGCACAGATCGAACACCTGGCGTTGCAGCAGCGCGTCAGCCTGAGCCGCGCTGTTGGCGGTGGCGACGGTATAACCTTCGTCTTCGAGGCAATAACGAAAGGTTCGCAGGATGGCGGATTCATCGTCCACCAGCAGAATGCGGCCTTGGTGCTCAGTGGCTGATTCCATTTTTCCTACGCTCCATAAGTGAATGTCTTGGGTTAGTCCCGGAAAAATCGGGCAAGTTGCATGGTTGATTCTGATCGATTCCGGTCATAGCAGGGTAGCTCTCTCCTGCCCTCACGGCTAATCCGCTGATTTTGTTGATTTTTTAAACATCGCACAGTTTCAAGGCGGTTTCCTGCCTCCTTTTCTGACATCCGCACCCTGCCCTCAATTCAAAAAGAATGATTTCTCCTACGAAATAATCGTGCATTACGCACGACCCTGCGAGGGCCATCGTGCAGGATGCGTCGTCAGGAATTTTCACAACATCTGTAACTATTTGATTTTATTGGGTTTTTTCAAACAAAAAAGCTGGCATGCAGGCTGCAATAACTCTCTCAGCCCGGGCAGAAATGCACTGCCCCAACCGAATAAGAGTGAGGAACCCAGGATGACTCGCCCACGTGCCGCCCAAATGCGTATCTCGCCACTGCACTTGCAGCAGGCCCTGTTTGGCGCACTTGCGCTGTTGATCACGCTGATCGCCTGCCAGCAATACCTGCGCTGGGAGCAGAGTCAGCAACCTGAGCCCCTGATTTCCATGCAACACGCGACGCAGACGCACTTCAGCGCCGTCAGCAGCAGCCAGACCGACAACGGCGCGATGCGCATGATGGACGTCGACCAGCCACAGCCACTGGGCGACATGCCCCGTGAAGAACGCTGGGTTTTCTGATCAACGAATCTGGGCGCCCCCGCGCCGAGACCGGCAACACCCCTAAATAGAAGCAAGGAGAATCACCATGTTGAGCTGGGCAATCACATTCCTGATCATTGCCATCATCGCTGCAGTACTGGGCTTCGGTGGTATCGCGGGCACCGCCACGGGTATCGCCAAGATTCTCTTTGTCGTGTTCCTGGTGATGTTCATCGCTTCCTTCTTCTTTGGCCGTCGCGGTCGAGGTTGAACATGAAGGGTTTAAAGACACTGGCAGCCGCCCTGCTTCTGGGCGGTAGTGCCATGGCGATGGCGGCCAATGACGGCCAGGCGCGGGTCAACGAACTGTTGAGTTCCGACCCGCAATACAGGGAAACCTGGGAAGGCGTGGTGAAGAAGGAAGAACGCCTGCCGGAATGGGTGATGAACCTCTCCGGCGCGCCGGACCAACAGATGAATGCCGTGACTGAAGATGGCGATCAGTATCTGGTGGGGCCGCTCTGCGAATCGCAGGACAAATGCCTCAACCACCGCCTGATCGTCGCCTTCAGCTTCGACAAGAAACACGCTTACGCCATGCTGGTCGATGTGCCCGAAGGACTGCCGGCGGACAAGTCGCCAACGCGACATGCCACCTACCGCTTCCTCGGCAAGCCCGACCAGGGCATGCAGGATCTGTTGATGGAAACGCTGAAGAAAGATCCGAACTGGTATTGAACATGAGGGCAGCTGAAAGGCTGTCCTCCATTGCACCCGCCCGAGGAAGGCCGGTGCATGACCAGGGGGCCGGGACGTTCTGACTGTTACAGGGTCGGAGTGACCTACGGGTACAGGGAGTGCCTGCGATGAGGGCCGGGTCAGGGTAAAAGCTGCGACGCAAGTTCGCCAACCGGAGCGGTTCGACGGACTTGCGCTGAGCTTTCAACGTGACAAAACGTTGATCCAGAGCGTTCTGCTCGTCTTTTTTATCGCTCACACTGCATGCGAAAGCATTTCGCGGTGTTTCCTCGCGACCGTATATCGAGAAAGAGTCGATCGAGTAAGTCGGACTTTTAGTTTCCGAACGTAGGCTTTTTCCTAAATTTTTCGTCGAAATCACTCGTTCAAAAAATAACCAACCTACGCTGTAATGGCCGGTTCACGGCACTTATGCCTGCCGAAATGTCGTATTCGAACCGGTTGGGACGCCAGTTTCATTTAAAAAAACTCATGCCGATTCGGCATAGGGTAGGCGTTTACGGCATTAGACGGCGCAACCTTGCATCGGAATAGTTGCGCCTTTTTTCGCCTGCCGGAGAGCCGTAAACACGCGCTTCGGGGCACCTTATACGGAGGCAGATGCACAGACTTTTCCGCTAAAGAGCGTTCCAGTTCCTGCATGTGCCTGAGTCAAACGCAAGTAAGGGTAAAGATAATGAAGAAGGCAAAGCTTAGCCTCGCCTGGCAGATCCTCATCGGTCTGGTGTTGGGGATTGCAATCGGTGCGTTGCTCAACCATTTCAGTGCCGAGAAGGCCTGGTGGATCAGCAACGTCCTGCAACCGGCAGGCGATATCTTTATCCGTCTGATCAAGATGATCGTGATCCCGATCGTCATCTCTTCCCTGATCGTCGGCATCGCCGGCGTGGGCGACGCCAAGAAGCTCGGGCGCATCGGCCTGAAGACCATCATCTACTTCGAAATCGTCACCACCATCGCCATCGTCGTCGGCCTGCTGCTGGCCAACCTGTTCCATCCGGGTGCCGGCATCGACATGAGCACCCTGGGCACTGTGGACATCTCCAAGTACCAGGCGACCGCCGCCGAAGTGCAGCATGAACACGCGTTCATCGAGACCATCCTCAACCTGATTCCGTCGAACATTTTCGCGGCCATGGCTCGCGGCGAGATGCTGCCGATCATCTTCTTCTCCGTGCTGTTCGGTCTCGGTCTGTCGAGCCTGCAGTCGGACCTGCGCGAGCCGCTGGTGAAGATGTTCCAGGGCGTCTCGGAAAGCATGTTCAAAGTCACCCACATGATCATGAACTACGCCCCGATCGGCGTGTTCGCACTGATCGCGGTGACCGTGGCCAACTTCGGTTTCGCTTCGCTGCTGCCGCTGGCCAAGCTGGTGATCCTGGTTTACGTCGCCATCGCCTTCTTCGCCTTCGTGATTCTGGGCCTGATCGCCAAGATGTTCGGCTTCTCGGTGATCAAGCTGATGCGCATCTTCAAGGATGAGCTGGTGCTGGCTTACTCCACCGCTTCCTCGGAAACCGTGCTGCCACGCGTGATCGAGAAGATGGAAGCCTACGGCGCACCGAAAGCCATCTGCAGCTTCGTGGTGCCGACCGGCTACTCGTTCAACCTCGACGGTTCGACCCTGTACCAGTCCATCGCGGCGATCTTCATTGCTCAGCTGTACGGCATCGACCTGTCGATCAGCCAGCAACTGCTGCTGGTCCTGACCCTGATGGTGACCTCCAAAGGTATCGCCGGCGTACCGGGCGTGTCCTTCGTGGTATTGCTGGCCACTCTGGGCAGCGTTGGTATCCCGCTGGAAGGCCTGGCCTTCATCGCCGGTGTCGACCGTGTGATGGACATGGCGCGTACCGCCCTCAACGTGATCGGCAACGCCCTCGCCGTACTGGTCATCGCCCGTTGGGAAGGCATGTACGACGACGCCAAGGGCCAGCGCTACTGGAACTCGCTGCCGCACTGGCGCAGCAAGGAAAAACTGCCGGCCGGTGACGTTTCGAACAACTGATCCCCGCCCGCCAGGCACCCTGACAAACCCCGGAGAAATCCGGGGTTTGTCGTTTCTGGCGACCCCGCTATCATTCGCCGCATCTTCCGGGGGATTTGACTGATGCTTAATGGCCTGTGGCTTGGCTTCTTCATCGTGGCAGCCGTTTCGGCGCTGGGGCAATGGCTGATCGGCGGCAACGCCGGGATCTTCGCGGCGATGGTGGAAAGCATTTTTGCCATGGCCAAGCTGTCGGTCGAAGTCATGGTGCTGCTGTTCGGCACGCTGACTCTGTGGCTGGGCTTTCTGCGCATCGCCGAGAAAGCCGGGATCGTCGAATGGCTGGCCAAAGCGCTGGGCCCGCTGTTCCTGCGGCTGATGCCGGAAGTGCCGGCGGGGCACCCGGCCATCGGCCTGATCACCCTGAACTTCGCCGCCAACGGCCTGGGCCTGGACAACGCTGCCACACCGATCGGCCTTAAAGCGATGAAGGCGCTGCAAGAGCTCAACCCCAGCTCGACCATCGCCAGCAACGCGCAGATCCTGTTCCTGGTACTCAACGCTTCGTCCCTGACCCTGCTGCCGGTGACGATCTTCATGTACCGCGCCCAGCAAGGCGCGCCGGACCCGACGCTGGTGTTCCTGCCGATCCTGCTGGCCACCAGTTGCTCGACCATCGTCGGCTTCCTGTCGGTGGCCTTCATGCAGCGCCTGCGGGTCTGGGACCCGGTGGTGCTGGCTTACCTGATTCCCGGCGCGCTGATCCTCGGCGGCTTCATGGCGTTGCTCGCGACGATGTCGGCCACTGCGCTGGCGGGCCTGTCGTCGATCCTCGGCAACCTGACGCTGTTCGGCCTGATCATGCTGTTCCTGGTGATCGGCGCGTTGCGCAAGGTGAAGGTTTACGAAGCGTTCGTCGAGGGCGCGAAGGAAGGTTTCGACGTCGCCAAGAATCTGCTGCCGTATCTGGTGGCGATGCTCTGCGCGATCGGCGTATTGCGCGCGTCAGGCGCACTGGACTTCGGCCTCGACGGTATCCGCCATCTGGTGGAGTGGGCAGGGTGGGACACGCGCTTCGTCGATGCGCTGCCGACCGCCATGGTCAAACCGTTCTCCGGCAGCGCCGCCCGGGCGATGCTGATCGAAACGATGAAGACCTCGGGCGTGGACAGCTTCCCGGCGCTGGTGGCCGCAACGATTCAGGGCAGCACCGAAACCACGTTCTACGTGCTGGCGGTGTACTTCGGCGCGGTGGGCATCCAGCGCGCCCGGCATGCCGTCGGTTGCGCGCTGCTGGCCGAGCTCGCGGGCGTGCTCGGCGCTATCGGCGTCTGCTACTGGTTCTTCGGTTAAGGCTCAAGGCCGGGCAGGTGGGGCAACTTTCTGCCCTTGCTCCACCGCCCACGCCACCACCTTCGCGGTGAGGCGATCACTGGCCTGACCGAATCCGGCCACCACCGCCGGGACCTTCACATCATTGAGCGGCTGACGTTCTTCGAAACGGCGACTGGCGAGAATCCGCTGGTCATAGCCACGCACCAGCAATGCATCGACCCGCACCACGACGCTGGCCTGCGTGCCCTGATACTCGGTCTGAAATGCCTGCAGGCTGCCGCCCAGTTCCAGGTCCGCCTGGAAATTGCTGTCGTCGGTGCTCAACAGCGATATACGCCCGTCCCGCTGGAAGCCATCCAGCAGCCGATTGCGCACCAGCACCGGCGCCGGATCGCTCCAGCGCGAGGCCTTATAAGTGCTGATCACGTCACCCTGGGGAATCACCGCGATGCCCGGCCGGTTCAGCGCTTCGCTGGCCTGCAGTTTGTTCAGACGCAGCGACCAGTGCTGAGCCGCCGCCGAACCGGCCGAAGCGGGCGCCTCTGCGGCTGGCAAGCGATAGACATCCAGCGGCTCGGACTTGGGCAGGATCGAGCACGCGCTGATCAGCGTGAAGCCGGCGAGGAGGGCGAGGCGAGTCAGCTTCATGGCGTGAACTCCTTGTTCTTGTCACTGCCCAGCAGGTAACCGCTGGGGTTGGCCTCCAGGCGTTGGGAAATGGCGCGCAGCGAGTTCAGGGTTTCACGCAGTTCGCGGATCGCCGGGGCCAGACCGTTGAGGCCCTGCATGCCGCTGTCGAGGGAGTTCTGGTTCTTGCTCAAAAGGCCGTTGATGGTGGCGCTGCTTTGCTCCAGGGATTTCATCGCCTGTTCAGCACTGCCCAGGGCCTGCTTGCCCTGATCGTTGAGCAGACCGTTGGCGTTGCGCATCAGCGCGGACGTCTGTTCGAGCATGTTGCCGGCCTGTTTGCCGACCGTCGCCAGTTGCTGCATGGCCTGACGCAGGTCGCCGCGCTGATCGTTGATTGAGCCGGTGGTCTGTTCCAGATGCTGGAGGGTTTTGCTCACGCGCTCGATGTTGTCGGCGGAGAACATCTGATTGGCGTTGCTCAGCAGGGTGCTGACTCCGCTCATCAGGTCGTTGCTGTCATTGAGCAGCCGCGAGATCGGCGAGGGCGAGGCGACGATGGTCGGCAGATTTCCGTCATGGCCCTTGAGTTTCGGACTCTCTGGCGTGCCGCCGCTGAGCTGGATGATCGACGTGCCGGTGATCCCGGCCAGGGCCAGTTTGGCCTGGGTGTCTTCCTTGACCGGCGTGTCACCCGCCAGACGAATCCGCGCCAGCACCCGACGCGGGTCCTGCGGGTCGAGGCGCAGGCTGACCACATCGCCGACCTTGATCCCGCTGTACTGCACCGGGCTGCCGCGGGACAGGCCGCTGACCGCCTCGTTGAAGACGATTTCGTAATCCTTGAACTCGGTGTCGACGCTGGACTTGGCCAGCCACAGACCGAAGAGCAGGGCGCCCGCCACCACAATCACCGTGAACAGGCCGATCAATACATGATGGGCTCGGGTTTCCATGTCAGACCTCGTTGAGCTGTTTGGCGGCGTCCAGCGCCGAGCGGCCGCGAGGGCCGTGGAAGTATTCGTGAATCCACGCGTCATCGGTTTCCGAGACCACGTCGATGGGACCGGCCACCAGCACTTTCTTCTGCGCCAGTACCGCGACGCGGTCGGTGATGGTGTAGAGCGTGTCGAGGTCGTGGGTCACCAGAAACACGCTCAGGCCCAGCGCGTCGCGCAGGGTCAGGATCAATTGGTCGAACTGCGCCGCGCCAATCGGATCGAGGCCGGCGGTGGGTTCGTCGAGAAACAGGATGTCCGGATCCAGCGCCAGCGCCCGGGCCAGTGCCGCGCGCTTGATCATGCCGCCGGACAGCGAAGCCGGGTACTTGTCCGCCGCCGACAGCGGCAGCCCGGCCAGCGCCAGCTTCACCGCCGCCAGATGCTCGGCGTCGTCGCGGCTCAGACCGGCGTGTTCGATGAGGGGCAGGGCGACATTCTCGGTGACGGTCAGCGACGAGAACAGCGCGCCTTTCTGGAACAGCACACCGAAACGCCGCTCGATCAGCGAACGCTCATGCTCCGGCAGGCTCGGCAGGTTCTGGCCGAACACCTTGACCATGCCTTCACTGGGCCGGCGCAAGCCGACGATGCTGCGCAGCAACACCGATTTGCCGCTGCCGGAGCCGCCGACCACTGCCAGGATCTCGCCTTTGTACAAGTCGAGGTCGAGGTTCTCGTGCACGCTCTGGCTGCCGAAGCGATTGCACAGGCCACGGACTTCGATCACCGCCTCGGAGGGCGCGCGGGGTAGACGACTCACCAGCCCATCTCCATGAAAAACAGCGCGGCGACCGCATCGAGCACGATCACCACGAAAATCGATTGCACCACGCTTGAGGTGGTGTGGGCGCCAACGGATTCGGCGCTGCCGCTGACCTTGAAGCCTTCCAGACAGCCGATGGCGGCGATCAGAAACGCGAAGATCGGGGCTTTGACCATACCCACCAGGAAATGTTGAATCCCTATGTCGCTTTGCAGCAGCGACAGGAACATCGCCGGCGAAATATCCAGGGATACCGCGCAGACCACCGCGCCGCCGACGATCCCGCAGATCATCGCCAGAAAGGTCAGCATCGGCAGCGCCACCAGCAGCGCCAGCACCCGTGGTACCACCAGTAATTCCATGGGGTCGAGGCCGAGGGTGCGAATCGCGTCGATTTCCTCGTTGGCCTTCATCGAGCCGATCTGCGCGGTAAAGGCACTGGCGGTGCGGCCGGCCATCAGGATCGCCGTGAGCAACACACCGAACTCGCGCAGGAAGGCGAAACCCACCAGATCCACGGTGAACACGCTGGCGCCGAAACTGGCCAGCACCGTCGCCCCGAGGAACGCCACCACTGCGCCCACCAGAAAGGTCAGCAACGCGACGATGGGCGCGGCGTCGAGGCCAGTCTGTTCGATGTGCGCAATCATCGGCGTGATACGCCAGCGCTTGGGCCGGAACAGGCTGCGGGCGATGGTTTCGAGGATCAGGCCGACGAAGCCGAGCAATTGCAGGGTGTCTTGCCAGACCGTGTCGACGGCCCGGCCGATGCGGGTCAGCAATTGCACGCTGACGCTGATTTCCGGTTCCTTGATCGGTACGCAGAAGTCGGTCAGCGAGCGATACACGGTTTGCAGCAAGGCGCGGTCGGCGCTGGAAATCGTGCAGTCGGGGTGTTCGGCGGATTTGCCCAGCCGCTCCGAGCCGAGCAGTTCCACCAGCAGAGACGCGCCGGCGGTGTCGAGGGCGCCGAGGCCGTTGAGGTCGATAGGGGTGTTGGCGTCGTACTGGCCGTGGAGCGTTTCGCTCAGTTGCTTGAGGTCGGCGTAGTGGGCAAGCGTCCAGTCCCCGGTCACCCGCAGGCGGGCAGGGGTGATCGAGGTGTCCAGGCGGGCACTGCCGGTCATTGGGCTGCTGGTCATAAGCTCCGTGCTTGTTCGGCTGAATACGCTGGCATACGTAATAGCACGAACACGGTTACTTTTCTTTGGTCGGTGTGCTGTCCGTGACCTCGAAGCGCAGCACGCCGATTACCTGACCGTCCTCGGTCAACACCCGCACCTGCCATTTGCCCGCCGGGTTGCCGGGGAAGTTCTGCTTGTGGGTCCAGGCCCGGTAGCCTTCCTTGCGCCCGCCGTGGATGTCGAGGGCAATGCGGTCGACCTCTTTGCCGTTGAACTGCCAGACGTGATAAATCCGCTCATCGAGCCCGCGCGGCGCGTTGATCGCGGTATAGGCATAGAGCCCGCCGCCACGGATCTGCTCGGCGCTGACTTCCTTGAGGCTGGCGCCCGGAACCCGGTCCTGCACCTGGGTGCTGATCGCCACGTCGGTCATCCACAGCGTTGCTGGCGGCACCCACGAACGCAGGACCCAGCCCACGCCACCGATGCCGACCGTGATACACAGGATCGCCAAGGCATTGCGCACGGTGCGGATCGGGAATATCGACGCCAGGCTCGGGAACGACAACACCACCGCAATCCCCAGCGCCCATTTGAAGCTCTGCGAGGTGGTCAGGTGCATGATCACCGGCAGCGCCGTGAGCAGGGCGGCGAACAGGGTCAGGGTGTGCAGCGCGAGGAACGCCCAGCGCCGTGGCGCCAGCCATTTGTAGTAGAGCGGGTCGACGATCGAGATCAGCGCCGCGATGCACAGCAGCCCGGTGAAAAACAGCTGGCCGCTGTTCCAGGTGGTGGTGATGAAGAAGAACGGCAGGACGAAAAACAGGCTTTCCTGGTGGATCATCTGCGTCGCGTAACGCAGCAGCGGCTGGGGGATTTCCCGTTTGAAAATCCGCGTGAACAGCCTGGTCAGGCTGTTTTCCAGCATCAGCCAGATCCAGCTCAGCAGCATGATCGTGGTGATCCAGCTCGCCAGCCCCTGTTGCCGGTCGACCAGAATGAAGCTGCCGACCCCGGAGATGAAACCGCCGAGCGCAATGACCCCGGGGTAGCGCTTCATCAGTTCGAGAATGCGCTGGATCAGAAGGGTCAATTTAGACATTTGGGCGGTTCACGACAGTCGAGGAAAAAACCCCGACAGAGTACCGCCCGCCGGGCCGTGTGGCGAGGCTGCCGGTCAGTCTGGATGCACGGATTTGCGCCGATGCAGGCGCCAGCCGAGCAGCATCAGCACCACCACGCCCAATCCGCCCGCCAGCAGCCACAACACCTGATCGTCACTGAGCAGCGGTTTCTCGATCCGCAGATAGCCCGGTTGCAGCAGCAACTCGCGCATGGCCTTGTTCGCCGCCTCCAACGTCACGCCTTGCAGCTCCCGCGCAGGATCGGCAAAACGGCCATCCTCGTAGTCGCCCAGGGCGCTCCAGTAATAGTCGGCCATGGCGCTGGTGCCCTGCACGGCCCAGGCCTGGTGGGCGATGGCAGCTTGCTTCAAACGATTGAACGTGTCGGCATCGAGGCCGTTTTTCAGCAGGTCGGCCTTGAGGTCTTCCAGCACTTGTTCGGCTTCGGCAATGTCGCCGCGATCCAGGTCGGCGTTGAGGCTCATGAAACCCACGCCGCCGAACACTTCGCGCTCGGCCCACGGCCCGTAGGACAAACCGTGGTTCAGGCGCAATTGGCGATACAGCGCCCACTCCAGGTATTCCTTGAGCAGGTCGAAGGTTTCGTCGTACTGATCGTCCAGCACCGGCTCCGGCACCAGCCAGTGCAGCTTGGCGCTGTTGCCGATGAAGCCGCGAGTGATCGTGCGTTCGTGAGCGGCGCTGGCGCGGATGTCCGGCAATGGACGATGTTCGCTCGGGTCGACCGCTTCCAGCGCGCCCCATGCCCGTTCCAGATAGGCCGGCAGCAGTTTGTCGAGGTCGCCGACGACGATCAGGGTCATGTTGTTCGGTGCGTACCAGGCCTTGCGCACCTTCTCCAGCTGTTCGCGGGTCAGGCCATCGACCTCGGCCCGCTGCGGGCATTTGAGGCCCAGTTCGACCGCCAGTTGGTTGCTCGCGGTGTGGCCCAGATCCTGCCGATCGAGAAAGCGTTGCAGACGGGTGTAATGACCGCCGTCCTCACGCTCGACCACTCGCTTGGCGGCGTTGATCGCGTTGTCGTCGAAGCGGGTCTGGGTCAGCAGGTCCAGCAGCAGGTCGAGGACCTTGCGCTGGTTTTTCGCCGGGGCTTCGATGACGAACGTGGTGTCGGCGTTGCTGGTGAAGGCGTTCCAGTCGCCGCCGAGGGCCTGCATGCGTTCTTCGAGGCCACCTTCGCCGGTGGCGTCGATGCCGCTGAACAGCAAGTGTTCGAGCAGGTGCGGCAGCTCCTTTTCATTGCAGTCGAAATCGTCGAGACCGACGCCGATCACCAAGCGGATCGCCACGTGCCCACGCTCGGTGCCGGGCTTGAGCAGCAATTGCAAACCGTTGGGCAGCGCATAGCCTTCAACCTGAAAACGATCCAGGGCGAAGGCGGGCAGGGAACCGAGCAACAGGCAGGCGAACAACAGGCAACGCATAACGAGCTTCCATACGGCTGAATTGGAGATCCGTGTCGTCAGTCAGATCGCTTTCGCGAGCAAGCTCGCTCCCACAAAGGAATGCATTTCAAATGTGGGAGCGAGCTTGCTCGCGAAGGCGCCCTGGAGACTGAACTCTGAGTTACTGACTGACCACAACCCCAGACGTTCAAGGCGAATGCGTGATGTCAGCCATATCGTCCGCCGCCAGCGCACCGGTATCGGAAGTTTCCAGCACCACATAGGCGCTGCTGCAGAACAGCGAGTTCAGGCGTTTCATGTCGGCAATCAACTCCAGGTGCAACGAACTGGTCTCGATACTCTGCACGATCTTACGTTGCAACCGGCTGACATGGGCGTGGGCCAGACGCCGTTCCTGTGCGCGAAAACGACGTTTCTCGCGCAGCAGCTGACGGGCGCTTTCCTTGTCGCCGCTGAGGAACACCGACAGCCCGAGCCGCAGGTTGGCGATCAATTGCTGTTGCAGGCCGGCCAGTTCTTCCAGCCCGTCTTCGGAAAACGACCGGCGTTGCGAAGTTTTCTGCTGCTGCACCTTGCGCAACATGCGTTCGATCAGGTCGCTGGCGAGTTTGAGGTTGATCGCCAGCTCGATGATCTCCGCCCAGCGCCGACTGTCCTGCTCGCCGAGATCCTCGCGGGGCATCTGCGCCAGGTACAGCTTGATCGCGCTGTACAGCGCTTCGACGTCATCGGTCAGCTTGCGCATTTCCTGGGTGACGGCGGTCTGCTTGCCGCGCAGCACGTCGAGGGTCGCGTCGAGCATGTTGTCGATCAGGTCGCCCATGCGCAGGGTTTCCCGAGCGGCGTTGGCCAGTGCCAGGCTCGGCGTGACCAATGCAGTCGCATCCAGATGACGCGGCTTGGCGGTGCCGTTGACCTCCGGACGCTCCGGCAGCAGCCAGGCGCACAACCGCGCCATCGGCCCGACGCTCGGCAGCAGGATCAGGCAACGTGCGGTGTTGTAGAGCAGGTGGAAGCCGATGACCATTTCCTGCGGGCTGAAATCCAGGCTGTCGATCCAGTGCACCAGCGGGTCGAGCACCGGAATGATCAGCAGCAGCCCGATCAGTTTGTACAGCAGGCTGCCCAGCGCAACTTGCCGGCCAGCGGCGTTCTGCATGCTGGTGCTCATGAACGCCAGCACACCACTGCCGATGTTGGCGCCAATCACCAGACCGATCGCCACCGGCAGACTGATCACCGCAGCGCCGGCGAGCGTGGCGGTCAGCAGCACGGCGGCGAGACTTGAGTAGGAAATCATCGCGAACAGCGCGCCCACCAGGGCGTCGAGCAGGATATCGCCGGTCAGCGACGCGAAAATCACCTTCACCCCTTGGGCATGGGTGATCGGCGCGGCCGCCTCGACGATCAGTTGCAGCGCCAGAATGATCAGACCCAGCCCGATGGCCACACGGCCCATCTGCCCGAGCCGCGTCTGTTTGCGCGACAGAAAGAAAATCACCCCGAGGAAAATCAGCAGCGGCGACAGCCACGACAGGTCGAACGTCAGCACCCGCGCCATCAGCGCCGTACCGACGTCGGCGCCAAGCATGGTCGCCAGGGCCGGGGTCAACGCCATCAGGCCCTGACCGACAAAGGACGTCACGAGCATGGCGGTGGCGTTGCTGCTCTGCACCATCGCGGTAACGAGGATGCCGGCGACAAAGGCCAGCCAGCGTTTGGACATGTTCTGGCCGATCACGTGGCGCAGATTGGTGCCGTACACCCGCAGGATGCCGGTTCGGACGATGTGCGTGCCCCAGATCAGCAGGGCCACGGCAGAGAGCAGATTGAGCAGGGTGAGCATGCAGACCCCCTGTAATAGCAGCGCCCCAGAGGGGCAAGTTGACGGTACCGCGCAACTTCTACGTTCTGATACTTAAGCTGTAGTTGGCTAACGGTCTGGGCGCCAGCATTGCACAGCTAAAGCGGGGATTGAAACAAAAGTGTCATGAAAACAGGTTCATGTGGAGCCCCCTTAGCCACCCCCTATGAAAAATAGGGCCAGATTTCAGTTTAGGCGCGAGGGCGGGATTTCTAATTTTCTAAACTCAACCCCAAACCTACCAGTTAGCTGTTTTGGTCGGATACAAGGGATTCTGATGGAAACTTTCCGGCAACCGTAATTAGAAAAAACCGCAATAGTGCCAAAAGAAAAAACTCACAAAAAACGATAGCAAATAAAACGATGCAAACGACGCAAACCTATCTTAGATAATTACTATTTTAGAATAAAAATGCCAGTCAACTGACTGGCATTCGAAACACTTCAAATACAATCTAAGCAACCAACTTCAACCTGTCACCTACTGACGCAACTAAATCGCTAGGTAGGGTGCTTAAGATCTTATTGACAGACTCAGGGGACAACCCTTGCTGATATAGGCAATTTTTAATAGCAGCAATTGCTTTGGTTACTTCCTCGTTCCTACACCACTGCGTGGAGAACTTACCTGAACTTATTTTTTGTTCAATCCGATTCAAATATTTTTCTGCACTGTAGGTGTAACGCATAAAAATTTTCTGAGAACACTCCTCAAGTTCCTCGACATATGAAAGCTCGAGTACCAAAGAAGAATTTTTCTTCTTCAGACTGAAGTCTATGTATTCAGAATCGAAAAGATTATCTACTAGTTCGGATGGTTGAACGCCCCGAGCCAAATGCAGATTAAGCAAATTCTGAATCGCTTTATCCATAGAAATGTTCACCGGAGCATACCTCTCAACTCTTCCACAATTGCAGGAATATAATCTAATGCTTGCATTAACGCCTTATTTTCTAAAGCCTCACGCTTACCGAAACGGGAGTATAGCTTGTGATTAATATAAATGACAAGCACACCATCATTAGGTGTGCCGGTTTTGATATAGCTAATAATCCTTTTAAAAGAGCCATGAAGTTCAAGCCCCTTGTCTTCTAATCCACGATCAGACAGCAAACTAGCGGATTCATCCTGAATTTTTTTTGCAAGTATCTTTCGAAGCTCTTGCCGTGCTAACGCAGGTCGTTTTTCTACTAAGTTAGGATCTATATACTGAGAAACCTCTTTTGTCTTCGCGTCAACCAGTACATCTTTGAAACGTCTTAAAGTTTCCTCGTCAAAATTACCAGATTTCTGGATTTCAGTTAATTGCGCCTCTGCAGCATCATTAATTTCTTGCCGCTTCTGCTTAAAAAGCAAATTAAAATCCAGATCCTCCAAATAAGACTCAGAATTTCCTGCAAAAGTCGATTCAGTTAAAACGCCGCCTAACGAACTATCGCGCTCGACATAATCTCTCTCCAAGAACTCATAATCCCTAGTTCTTTGATGCTTCGCCCGATCAACTTCTTTCTGGAAAATATGCCACATTTCATCCAAGCCAGTTTCCTGGTGGTAGATTATAAGAGCATTGTTATCTATTTCAAATGCACTAATTTCTTCAGGAGGTATTGCCCGAAGCACTCGCCCCACAATTTGAGCGAAGGCATTAATACTACGGTACGGCCTGAACAAAGATAAAATTGTAAGATACTTGTGATCGTATCCTTCCATCAGCATATTGACCGAAACCACTACATCTACTTCATGGGCGTCAACGCGCCTAAGCTCGGACAGAACGTCGTCTGGCTCCATCTGGCTATGCACTAAGGCAACCTGAAGACCAAGTTCTCCGTACCAATCTTTTAGATTCTCAGCATGCAAAATGCTGCAACCCACCGCAAGAATTTTGTGAGGAACTTTAGGCGATTGGTTTTTCAGCTCTCGCAGCTTCTGCACACTGTGATTTATAACATCCTTCGAGCATTCCTCTGAGAGCGCTACACTTTTCTCCATCCACTCTTTATCTTTAAGCTCGAGAACTTCATCTCGGGTGAAGGTTCGGCCGGGGTAATCCGCAATAGTAAAGAATAGAGAATGTGCATTAACAGTCTCTTTCCTTAACCATTTTACATACTTATCCCTCATAACCTCCGAAAGCTGCGTTTCATGGATTAGAGTTCCTGGAAGCTCCTGATTGTCACCACGATATGGCGTTCCAGTCACAAAAAGTTTTTTTGCACTCCCGAAATAGCTTAGAAGCTGCTTCCAACTATCAGCCGGAGCATGGTGAGCCTCATCAACAATTATAAGATCAAAGTAATCTGGATCCACTGCATTGATCAATGCGCTTTCACGGCCGCTTGACAGCTGTTGAATATTTGAATAAACGATATTGCTATCGTCTAAATGCTGCCTAAGCAAACCGGCTGAGTACTCAACTGTAATAGGTAAATCCTGATGATTAAACAAAACATCAAAATTAATCCAAAAATTATCATAGAGCGCTTCCTGCGTCTTCCTAATACTATCTTTTGTCACTAGGCCCGGAGTAACAATTAGTACCCTGCCATTGCATGTGCCAAATGGTGCTATAGAAATCAAGCCGCTCTTACCTGTTCCTGTCGGGAGTACAACTAATGCCTCTTTAGTATTAGCATCAGAAAAAAACGATCTAATCTTAAGATACGCCTCAATTTGCGGAGTTCGTAACTTATTATTCCCCTCAATATTTACAGCGGTATCAATAAAATAATTCATATCTGATATCTAATCCCTGAAAAAGTACCTAATTTCTTATACAAATAGCGTTTATGGCGCTCACATTATGATTTCCAACCCCGAGCCTAGCTTACGCATGGGTATCTGCACAGCGAAAACACAGTGCTAAGCATTCAAAAAAACTATCGATCGAGCAAGATAAATTAAATTTGACCTTCAGATATGACTTGTCCTAGGACTCACGAATTTACGATGACGGAACGCCTCCAATTCAACGTAGGATTTTTTTCGCTTCAGCCGCTACCTAAACAACGGGTTGGTGTGTCTCGAATACCATGACGCTGAAAAATGATGTCCCTATAAACACTCTTTGTTTGGGATAACAAGTGGTAAAAAACTAACTAGTCGAGTCTAAAAATTCGTATCTTTCCACCGACATCAAGGTTTCCGTGACTCATTAGAAGTCCACCGGATTAACTAAACGACAAAGGGGCCCGAAGGCCCCTTTGTCTATTCACTGCGTTCGGGTTACTGACCCGGAATATCCTTGCGCAGTTTCACCGGATCCTGCTGTTTGCGTTTTTTCGCGATGGCGGTGCGCATCTTGATGTTGATCGCTTCGACCGCCAGCGAGAACGCCATGGCGAAGTAGACGTAGCCTTTCGGTACGTGCACGTCGAACGATTCGGCAATCAGCACGGTGCCGACCACCAGCAGGAACGACAGCGCGAGCATTTTCAGCGACGGGTGCTTGTCGATGAACTCGCTGATCTTGCCCGAGGCCAGCATCATCACCAGTACCGCAACGATGATCGCCGCGACCATGACCGGAACGTGGGACACCATGCCGACGGCGGTGATCACCGAGTCCAGCGAGAACACGATGTCGATGATCGCGATCTGGATGATGGTGTAGAGGAAATTGCCGCCCTTGCCGCCGGGCGTCTCGTCGCTTTCGTCTTCACCTTCCAGTGCGTGGTACATCTCCTGGGAGCTTTTCCACAGCAGGAAAAGGCCACCGAAGAACAGGATCAGGTCGCGACCGGAAATGCCCTGGCCGAACACTTCGAACAGGTCGGCGGTGAGGCGCATGACCCAGGTGATCGACAGCAGCAACAGGATCCGCGTGATCATGGCCAGGCCAAGACCGAAGATCCGGGTGCGCTGCTGCATGTGTTTGGGCATGCGGCTGACCAGGATCGAAATCATGATGATGTTATCGATGCCCAGAACGATTTCCAGGGCGGTCAGGGTGAAGAAGGCAACCCAGATCTCAGGGTTGGTCAGCCATTCCATGTGTATTCCTTTGAGCGAGTGTTAAACCAGGACGCCAGCAATCAGCTGGCGTCCTGGTGAGTTTGGTGCCGTTACAACGTGCTGAACAGCGGGAAAGTCCCCAACAGCAAGGCTGCGACCAGTATGCACAGGCAGACCAGCACTGCCCACTTCAGGGTGAAACGCTGGTGATCGCCGAACTCGATCCCCGCCAGTGCGACCAGCAGGTACGTCGACGGTACCAGTGGGCTCAGCAGGTGAACCGGCTGACCGACGATCGAAGCACGGGCCATTTCCACCGCGGTGATGCCGTAATGGCTGGCCGCTTCGGACAACACCGGTAACACACCGTAGTAGAACGCGTCGTTCGACATGAAGAACGTGAACGGCATGCTTACCAGCGCCGTGATCACCGCCAGGTACGGGCCGAGGAAATCAGGGATCACCGCCAGCAGGCTTTTCGACATCGCATCGACCATGCCGGTGCCCGACAGGATACCGGTGAAAATGCCCGCCGCGAAGATCAGACTGACCACCGACAGCACGCTGCCGGCGTGGGCGGCGACACGATCCTTCTGCATTTGCAGGCAAGGGTAGTTGACGATCATGGCAATACTGAACGCCACCATGAACAGCACCGGCAGCGGCAGCAGGCCGGCGATCAGGGTGCACATCAGGGCCAGGGTCAGCAGGCCGTTGAACCAGATCAGTTTCGGACGGCGGGCATCCGGGAATTGCGAGACGCTGATTTCGCTGTGATCGATTTCGTCGCCGATCAGGTGCAGCTCACCCAGACGCGCACGCTCACGTTTGCCGTAGAAGTAGGCAATGATCAGGATCGCCACCACACCGGCAGCCATCGCCGGGATCATCGGTACGAAAATGTCCGACGGGTCCACGTGCAGCGCACTGGCGGCACGGGCGGTCGGGCCACCCCACGGGGTCATGTTCATCACGCCGCCGGCGAGGATGATCAGACCGGCCATGATCCGCGGGCTCATGCCGATGCGACTGTAAAGCGGCAGCATGGCGGCCACGCAGATCATGTAAGTGGTCGCGCCGTCACCATCGAGGGAAACGACGAGCGCCAGTACGGCGGTGCCGACCGAAACCTTCAGCGGGTCGCCCTTGACCAGTTTGAGGATCTTGCGCACGGCCGGGTCGAACAGGCCGGAGTCGATCATCAGGGCGAAATACAGAATCGCGAACATCAGCATCACGCCGGTCGGCGCAAGCTTGGTAATACCTTCGAGCATCATCGGGCCGATCTTCGGGGCGAAACCACCGAACAGGGCGAACAGGATCGGGATGATGATCAGAGCGATCAGCGCAGACAGGCGCTTGGTCATGATCAGGAACATGAACGTGATGACCATGGCAAAGCCAAGGAAAGTCAGCATGGGAATACTCCAGGCGTAGCGCGGCTAGGTAAGTGAGCGGATCGGGCGGGATCAGCGCAGAACGGGAAGCACGAGGCGTACGGGCGGAGTTGCAGCGAGGAGGCGGGTTGCAGAGGACATCAGAATCACCATTGTTGTTGTTAATTGGGCCTGCCGTGCGAGCAATCACACGCGTTGGCCAACCGGTCTGTTGCCGGCAGTGGGGGCGATCCTAATCGGGGAACCTTTCAGCTACCTTTCGCACAAGAAAGCTTTGAGCGAACGGCCAACCGGCCGTCGGATGCGGGCTAGAGTCAATGAACACGGGAAGCGGAGGGCAGGGCGATGACTGAGTTGCACAGCGGTGGCTGCCATTGCGGACATATCCGCTATCAGTTCAGCGGAGCGTTGCACGACATCGCCCACTGTCATTGTTCGATCTGTCGAAAGGTCAGCGGCGGCATCGTCACCACCTGGATCACGCTGCCGGCGGCGAACTTCCAGTGGCTGGCCGGGACGCCTTCGCGTTATGACTCGTCGACCAGTTGCGCCCGGTTCTTCTGTCCGAACTGCGGCGCACAACTGGCGCTGGTGACGTTGCTCAGTCCCGAGAGCATCGATCTGACGATTGCCACACTGGATCATCCCGAGCTGGCCGCCGCCGAGCGGCATATCTGGACCGACAGCCAGTTGCCGTGGCTGCACCTGGACGAGCATCTGCCGGGCGAACCCGAAGAAAGCATCTGATTAAAAAATAGACAGATCCAGCGGCCGCATCGCGCCCATCCAGATCGCGTGCTCGGTGTGATCGAGCAAGTCATCGCCGGTGTCCGGGTGCAGGAACACCACCAAACCTTTGCGATTGAGCGCCAGCCACGGCAACACCTCGCCGATCAGCTCCGGGCCGAAGGCCAGCTGGCAGCTCCAGTCCGGGTGCGGGCCGACCGGGCGTTCATGCACGCGGCCCATCTTCAATGGGAACAATTGCGCGGCCTGCTCACACAGCGCCCGCGCCTGTTCGATCGTGCTGGCGTCGTAATAAACGTGGGCGTGATAACCCTTGATCGTCTGCATCGCAAACCCTCTGAATCGGTTCGAACCCTCGGCGTTGCCCGTATGTCACACGCCATACAAGGGAAAACAAAAGGGACCTCAGCCATGAAAAATGCCGAAACCCCGGCGGTGAAAGTGGTGCTCTATGGTGCCATGAGTAGCCTGGGCAGTGCGTTGATGGCTGAACTGCTGCGGCGCCAGCACGAAGTCATCGCGATCCTCGACGATCTGACGGCGCTCGCGCCACGGCCGGGGCTGCGTACCAAAAGCGGCGATCTGCTCGATGCCGAGCGGGTCAATCAGAGCGTGGCCGGCAGCACGGCGGTGATCTGCCTGCTGAATGCGCCGGGCTTGCCGCTGAGTAGTGATCATGTCGAAAAATCCGTGGTGCTGGGGCCAGTGGAACAGGTGCTGGCGGTGGATGCGTTGATCGATGGATTGCAAGCGGCGAACGTCTCGCGGCTGTTTGTCATCGGCGAATTCGAAGCACTGGACGATCCGGAAAACGCCGACCCGCTGCAACGCCACGCCGCCGAGGAAGTGCGCGAAGCCCTGCAAAGCAGCCCGTTGCACTGGACGCTGGTGAATGCACCGCGCAGCGTCGCCGGGCTGACGATCGAACATTTCAGTCAGGTCGGCCGCACGCTGGAACCGGGTCTGGCCGAACCGCTGGAACGCCTGAACCGGGTGGCGGTGGGGATTGCCGACGAGCTGCGGCTGAATCTGCATCTGCGTCAGCACGTGGATTTTGTCGCCGCCTCTTGATCCATTACACAGCAATCGAAGGCAACGGCAATCCAGCCAAGGACTCGGCGCTGCTGGCTTGTTCGGCCATCAGCCAATCCACGAACGTCTGGATCAGCGCGCCCCGGCGTTTGCGCTGCGGCAGCACCACGTAATAACCGAGGCGCGACAGGGTGGTCTCAGCGATCGGCCGGCACAACAGCCCCTGGGTGAGCAAGTTATCCACAAGGTGCCGCCAGCCAATTGCCACGCCCTGACCGCCAATCGCCGCTTGAATCAACAAAGTGTAATTGTCGAAGCGCAACTGGCCCGGGGCCGGCGGCGTACTGATGTTCAGCGCGCGGAACAGACCGCTCCAGTCGAACCAGTTACTGCTGTTTTCCCCGCGCAGGTGCAGCAGCGGAAATTCCATAAGTGCCTGGGCCGGCAAGGGCAGGGGGCGATCCTTGAGCAATTGCGGGCTACACACCGGAAACACTTCTTCGCTGAACAACCAGTGACTTTCGCCCTGTTTGAAGCGACCGTCGCCGAACAGCACGGCAACGTCGATATCCGGGCGCAGCATGTTGTGATTGCGCTCGCTGGTGACCAGGCTCACGTCCACCTGTGGATAAGCTTCATGAAAGCGGTGCAGACGCGGCATCAGCCAATACGCGGCGAAGGCGAAATCAGTGGCAACCTGCAGCACTTCATGTTGCTGCTGCGTGCTGATCGCGCTCAATCCTGCGTCGATATTCTGCAAACCGAGGGTAACCTGCTCGAACAGGATCGAGCCGACCTCGGTCAGTTCGATGCCCCGGTAGATCCGGTCGAACAGCCGCGTGCCGAGTTGCTCTTCCAGGCGTTTGATCTGCTGACTGATCGCCGGTTGCGTCGTGCCGAGCTCAACCGCCGCAGCGGTAAAACTGCGATGACGGGCCGCTGCCTCGAAGGCGCGCAGCAGGTCCAGCGACAGATCACCGAGGGCTTCATACATAAGCTGTGCTTATCCTAGTCATTGTCCGGCGCGGGCTTTACCGGATATTGCGTGGAATCCATGCTCGATCGCAGCAATGTCGCATAAATATTCACTATGGAATGCCGCGATCACATGAAGCGCAAGAACATTCTTTTCATCATGGCCGATCAAATGGCCGCGCCAATGTTGCCGTTCTACGGCCCGTCGCCGATCAAACTGCCGAACCTCAGCCGCCTCGCCGAACAAGGCGTGGTGTTCGATGCCGCCTACTGCAACAGCCCGCTGTGCGCACCCTCGCGTTTCACCCTGGTCAGCGGCCAGTTGCCGAGCAAAATTGGCGCCTACGACAACGCCGCTGATTTCCCCGCCGACATTCCAACTTACGCCCATTACCTGCGCCGCCTCGGTTACCGCACTGCGCTGTCGGGCAAGATGCATTTTTGCGGCCCCGATCAACTGCACGGTTACGAAGAGCGCCTGACCAGCGACATCTATCCGGCCGACTACGGCTGGGCGGTGAACTGGGACGAACCCGACGTGCGGCCGAGCTGGTATCACAACATGTCTTCGGTGTTGCAGGCCGGGCCGTGTGTGCGCACCAACCAGCTCGACTTCGACGAAGAGGTGGTGTTCAAGGCTCAGCAATACCTGTTCGATCATATTCGCGAGGACGGCGACCAGCCGTTCTGCCTGACCGTGTCGATGACTCACCCTCACGACCCGTACACGATTCCCAAGGCGTTCTGGGATTTGTATGACGATGCGGATATCCCGCTTCCGACGACGCCGGATCAGCATTCACTCGATCCGCATTCCCAACGTTTGCTCAAGGTTTACGACCTGTGGGATAAGCCGCTGCCTGTGGATAAAATTCGCGATGCGCGCCGGGCGTACTTCGGTGCTTGCAGCTATATCGACGCCAACGTCGGCAAACTTCTGCAAACCCTCGAAGATTGTGGGCTGACGGACGACACCGTCATCGTGTTCTCCGGCGACCATGGCGACATGCTGGGAGAGAAGGGCCTCTGGTACAAAATGCACTGGTACGAAATGGCCGCTCGTGTGCCCCTGTTGATAAGTGCACCCGGTCAGTTCAAATCGGGCCGTGTCAGCTCTGCCGTCTCCACCGCCGACCTGTTGCCGACCTTCGTCGAACTGGCCGGCGGCAGCCTGGAACCAAGTCTGCCGCTCGATGGCCGTTCGTTGGTGCCACATCTGCAAGGGCAGGGCGGTCATGACGAGGTGTTCGGCGAATACATGGCCGAAGGCACCGTCAGCCCGCTGATGATGATCCGCCGTGGCGCCTTCAAATTTATCTACAGCGAAACTGACCCTTGCCTACTCTTCGATGTGGATAACGATCCAAGCGAACAGGAAGAACTCAGCCAATCACCGCAACATCGCCAGCTGTTCGACGATTTTCTCGCCGAAGCACGGGCCAAGTGGGACATCCCGGCGATCCACCGCGATGTTCTTGAAAGTCAGCGCCGTCGGCGCTTCGTTGCCGAAGCGCTGACGATCGGCAAACTGAAGAGCTGGGATCACCAGCCGCTGGTGGACGCCAGTCAGCAGTACATGCGCAACCACATCGACCTCGATGACCTGGAGCGCAAGGCCCGTTATCCACAACCCTGCCAAAACCAATAACGTTAAGGGGAAGTCCATGGTCAAGTTATCCACAGTCGTGACGGTCAGTCTGCTGGCACTGGGCAGCGCATCCGCGTTCGCCGAGAGCTGCGACACGGTGAAAATGGCCGATCCCGGCTGGAGCGACATTGCCGCGACCAACGCCATCACCGGGTTTCTGCTGGAGGGCATGGGCTACAAGGCGAAGGTCGACACCCTCGCGGTGCCGATCACCTTCGGCGGCTTGAAGGACGGGCAGGTCGACGTGTTCCTCGGCAACTGGATGCCGGCGCAGCAGGGCTTCTACGACAAGTTCGTCGCCACGGGCGACGTCACCCAACTGGCGAAGAACCTCGACGGCACCGAGTTCACCCTGGCCGTACCGGATTACGTGTGGGACGCGGGTGTGCATAACTTTGCCGACCTGAATAAGTACGCCGATAAATTCGAAAAGAAGATTTACGGCATCGGCTCCGGCGCGCCAGCGAACATCTCGCTGCAAGAGATCATCAAGAAAAACGACTTCGACCTGGGCCAATGGAAGCTGATCGAGTCTAGCGAACAAGCGATGCTGGCCGAAGTCTCGCGGGCGGTGAAGAAACAGAAGTTCGTCACCTTCCTCGGCTGGACCCCGCACCCGATGAACGTGCAGCTGAAAATGCATTACCTCAAGGGCGGCGAGAAGTACTTTGGCGACACCGGCAGCGTCTACACCCTGACCCGCAAAGGCTACGCCGAGGCCTGTCCGAATGTGGGTAAGTTGCTGACCAATCTTGCGTTCACTCAGGAGATGGAGAACAGCATCATGGCCGAGGTGGTGAACAAGAAGGTCAGCAATGCGGAGGCGGTGAAGGCCTGGATCAAGGCGAATCCGGCGGTGCTGGACAAGTGGCTTGATGGTGTGAAGACCGTGGACGGCAAAGATGCGTTGCCGGCGGTTAAAGCCAAACTGTAACTGCGCGGCCGATCGTTCCCACGCTCTGCGTGGGAATGCCGCAATGGACGCTCCGCGTCCCGGGCTGCGTACAATGCGCAAAATTTCACCCGAGAGGATCCATGGCCCTCCCCAGCCGTCGCTCACTTTTCCCCTTCCTGACCTGGCTGCCCCGGCAGACCCGCGCCAGCGTCGGGCGGGACCTGGTCGTCGGCCTCAGCGGGGCGATTCTCGCGTTGCCCCAGTCGATTGCCTACGCGCTGATCGCCGGTCTCCCACCGGAATACGGGCTCTACGCTGCCATCGTCCCGGTGTTGATCGCCTGCCTGTGGGGCTCGTCGTGGCATCTGATCTGCGGCCCGACCGCGGCGATTTCGATTGTGCTGTTCGCCAGTGTCAGCCCGCTGGCCGTGCCTGCGTCACAGGACTACATCACCCTGATCCTGCTGCTGACCTTCCTCGCCGGGATTTTCCAGTGGCTGCTCGGGCTGTTGCGCTTCGGCGCGCTGGTAAATTTCGTCTCGCATTCCGTGGTGCTGGGTTTCACCCTCGGCGCGGCGGTGGTGATTGCCATCGGTCAATTGCCGAACCTGCTGGGACTGGATCTGCCGGCCAAGGCCACGGCGCTGGCCAGCCTGATGGATCTGCTGCGCCATCTCGGGGCTGTGGATAAACCGTCGCTGGTCCTCGGTGCGGCCACAGTGGTGGTCGGTGCGTTGCTCAAGCAATGGCTGCCACGCTGGCCGACACTGTTGATGACCTTGGTGCTCGGCAGTCTGGTGGTGTGGCTGTGGCCGGCGATGTTCGGCCATGTTCAATTGGTCAGCGCATTTGTCGGCCGCTTGCCGCCGTTCAGTGGATTGCCGCTGGATATGGATCTGATCCTGCGCCTGCTGCCCAGCGCCGTGGCGGTGGGTATGCTCGGGCTGGTCACCAGTCTGTCGATTGCCCGTTCGATATCCGCACGTTCGCAACAGTTGCTCGACGCCAATCAGGAAGTCCGCGCGCAGGGTCTTTCGAACATTGTCGGGGCGTTCTTTTCGGGATCGCTGTCCGCCGGCTCGTTCACCCGTTCCGGGCTGAGCTATGAGGCCGGGGCCTGTTCGCCACTGGCCGGGGTGTTTTCGGCGTTGTGGGTGGCACTGTTCGCGATTTTCGGTGCGGGGCTGATCGCGCACATTCCGATTCCGGCTATGGCCGGCAGCATTCTGCTGATCGCCTGGGGACTGGTGGATCATCGCGGCATTCGTGCGCTGCTGCGGGTGAGCCGGGCGGAATTTGTGGTGATGAGCCTGACCTGCGTCGCCACGTTGCTATTGGAATTGCAGACAGCGATCTATGCCGGTGTGCTGGCCTCGCTGTTTTTCTACCTCAAGCGTACTTCGCAGCCGAGGGTGCAGCACTGGCGCGATGGCGAGGACGATGTGTTGCGGGTCGGCGGGTCGATCTTTTTCGGCGCCAGCCACTACCTGCAAGTGCGCCTGCAACGGATGCACGGCGCGCGGGTGGTGATCGAGGCGCAGCAGATCAACTTCATCGACTATTCCGGCGTGGAAATGCTCCATCAGGAAGCCCGGCGCCTGTTGCGCCAGGATCGCAGCCTGACCTTGCGTCAGGCGCGACCGCAGGTGGTGGAGGAGTTGCGCAAACTCGAAGGGCCGGAGAAATGCCCGATCCGCTTCGAGGACTGAGGGCGCCTTACAGCGCCAACTGCCGACGCAATTCCGCCAGAACCGGCGCAGTGTCCGGACGCACGCCGCGCCACAGGAAGAAGGCTTCGGCAGCCTGCTCGGCCAGCATGCCCAAGCCGTCCATCACCACACCCGCGCCGTGCTCGCTGGCCCAGCGGCAGAATGCGGTCGGTTCCTTGCCGTACATCATGTCGTAGCACAGGGTCTTGCCCGGCTCGATCAGGCTTGGGGCAATCGGCGGCACGTCGCCGGTGAGACTGGCGGAGGTGGCGTTGATGATCACGTCCACCGGCTCGCGCAACCAGTCGTAACCGCTGGCCGATACTGGCCCCAGATCACAGAACAGTTCGGCCAGCAGCTCGGCCTTGTCCACTGTGCGGTTGGCGATGATCACCGAAGCCGGCTTCTCCGCCAGCAAAGGCTCCAGCGCACCGCGCACCGCGCCACCGGCGCCGAGCAGCAGAATGCGCTTGCCGGTGAGGCTGAACCCGGCGTTGACCGTCAGATCCCGCACCAGACCGGCGCCGTCGGTGTTATCGCCGAGCAGGCTGCCGTCGGCCAGTTTGCTCAGGGTGTTCACCGCACCCGCGCGTTCGGCGCGGGCGGTCAGGCTGTTGGCCAGACGATAAGCATCTTCCTTGAACGGCACGGTCACGTTTGCGCCGCGACCTTCCTGGAAAAACGCCGTGGCGCAGCCGGAAAAGTCCTCGAGCGGCGCCAGCAGGGTGCTGTAGTCGAGACTCTGCCTGGTCTGTTCGGCGAACAGTTTGTGAATCATCGGCGACTTGCTGTGGCCGATCGGGTTACCGAAAACGACGTAACGATCCATCAAAAGTCCTCAGGCCTGGGCCAGCCAGTCGCGGTCTTGCAGGAAGTACTCGGTCAGGCGTGCTTCTTCGCTACCCGGCTCGGCTTTCCAGTCGTAGGCCCAGCGCACTTGCGGCGGCAGCGACATCAGGATCGATTCGGTGCGCCCGCCCGACTGCAGGCCGAACAGGGTGCCACGGTCGTAAACCAGGTTGAACTCGACGTAGCGGCCGCGACGGAATTCCTGGAACTCGCGCTGCTTGGCGGTGAACGCATCGTTCTTGCGGCGCTGCACGATCGGCAGGTAAGCGTCTATGTACGCATCGCCGATGGCGCGCATGAAGGCGAAACTGGTGTCGAAGTCCCACTCGTTCAGGTCATCGAAGAACAGGCCGCCAATGCCACGCGGCTCGTGGCGGTGCTTGATATGGAAATAGGTATCGCACCAGGCCTTGTAGCGCGGGTAGACGTCCGGGCCGAACGGCGCGCAGGCCTGTTCGGCAACGCGGTGCCAGTGGATGCAGTCTTCTTCGTTGCCGTAGTACGGGGTCAGGTCGAAGCCACCGCCGAACCACCAGATCGGCTCTTCACCTTCCTTCTCGGCGATGAAAAAGCGCACGTTGGCGTGGGACGTCGGCACATGCGGGTTGTGCGGGTGGATCACCAGCGACACGCCAAGGGCTTCGAAACCACGCCCGGCCAGCTCCGGCCGATGGGCACTGGCGGACGGTGGCAGGCCACTGCCGAAGACGTGGGAAAAGTTGACGCCGCCCTTTTCGATCACCGTGCCGTTCTCGATCACCCGGGTCCGACCGCCACCGCCGGCCGGACGGGTCCAGGCGTCTTCGACGAAACGCGTGCCGCCGTCTTCAGTTTCCAGCGCGGCGCAGATGCGGTCTTGCAGGTCGAGCAGATAGGCCTTTACGGCGTCGGTGCGGGTCGTCATGGCTTCACCTTGGATCGGGCGGAACTGCGCGGCGCCCCGCGCAAATGGGCGCGTAGCATACCATCGCAAACCGGCACGCCGCAGTTGACGAAGATCAAGCATGAGCGTTCGATAGGGACCTTCCCAAATGACCCAAGGAGTAGGCAGATGGCCAAGCGAATCCAGTTCCGCGCCCACGGCGGCCCCGAAGTGCTCGAGTACGTTGACTATCAACCGGCCGAACCCGGTCCGCAGCAGGTTCGCGTGAGCAACAAGGCCATCGGCCTGAACTTCATCGACACCTACTACCGCAGCGGCTTGTACGCGCCACCGGCGTTGCCGTCGGGCGTGGGTGCGGAAGGCGCCGGTATTGTCGAGGCCGTGGGCAGCGAGGTCACCCGGTTCAAGGTCGGTGACCGCGTAGCTTATGGCAGCGGTCCGCTGGGTGCATACAGCGACGTCCACGTCCTGCCGGAAGCGAATCTGGTGCACCTGCCGGACGCCATCAGCTTCGAAACCGCCGCCGGCGTGATGCTCAAGGGCCTGACCGTGCAGTACCTGCTGCGCCAGACCTACGAACTGAAGGGTGGCGAAACCATTCTGTTCCACGCAGCGGCCGGGGGCGTCGGTTTGCTCGCCTGCCAATGGGCCAGAGCCCTGGGCGTGAAGCTGATCGGCACCGTCAGCTCAAAAGCCAAAGCCGATCTGGCCAAGGCCCATGGCGCCTGGGAAACCATCGACTACAGCCACGAAAACGTCGCCCAACGGGTGCTGGAATTGACCGACGGGAAAAAAGTCCCGGTGGTCTACGACGGCGTCGGCAAGGACACCTGGCCGGCTTCGCTGGACAGCGTGGCGCCCCGTGGCCTGCTGGTGAGCTTCGGCAATGCGTCGGGCGCGGTGGACGGCGTGAATCTGGGGATTCTGGCGGCGAAAGGTTCGCTCTACGTCACCCGGCCGACCCTGGCGACCTACGCCAACAACGCCGAAAACCTGCAGCGCATGGCCGACGAACTGTTCGGGATGATCACCAGCGGCAAGCTGAAAGTGGATATCAGCCAGCGTTATCCACTGGCTGACGCGGCCAAAGCGCAGACCGAGCTGTCGGCGCGGCGAACCACGGGCTCCACTGTCCTGCTGCCCTGACCACCGATGACCTCGTCCCATCGTCATGACGGTGCCGGGGTCTGTTCAAACGTCACAAAAAACGGCGTCTTGCCGGCCAGGGTGGTTTCGAACTCCTGACGAGCAAGACGCTTCACCTCCAGCCCCAGCACACCGGGCAACCTGAGCAATGCGCTGGCCTGTCCTTCGACCTGCAACGCATCTTCAATGACGCTTCGTGTGTCGACTGTCAGTGTGTCCTCGGCGATGACCAGACGCATGCGTGCTCCCTCGGGCCGTCGATCAATCTGCACCTGGACATCGGTGGCCTGCAACTGCGGCAAGAGCTGCCGGAGTACGTGCAATACCTGTGACTGAGTGATGATCGCGCCACCCAGCTTGATCGATGACTCGACCCGCCCCTCAAGGGCCAGAACCGGCATGGAACTGCCACAGGCACACTTCTTTACTGTGCGCAGGACTCGCCCACGATCCCCGATCCGGTAGCGCAACAGCGGCACGTGATCGGGCAGCAGTGGCGTCAGTAAAAACTCACCGGTTTGCTCTTGAGCCACAGCTTGGAGGGTCAGCGGATCAACAACTTCGAGCAGCATGGCGTCGGCATGCAGGTGATAAAAACCGTGCTCCAGATGGGCGCACTGAAAACCGATGGGGCCGGTCTCCGTCGAGCTGTAGCCCAACGAGCGGATCTTCAGCGCCGGCCAGTCCCGGGCCAATTGGTCGCGCAGCGTTTTACTAGAAGGTTCTCCAATGTAGTAGAGCCACTTCAGGCTGCCCAATCCGGCTGTTTCATGATTGAACAAAGCAGCGGCGAAGGAGGGTGTGCATATCAACGCATCGGCCTTGTGTGTCTGAATCAGCTCGGCGACGCGCTGCACGCCCATCTGTGAACCGGCAGGCAACAAGCGTGCGCCAATGTGCTGGACGATGGCTGACGCGTATTGAAAAGCACCCTGCATTTCCCCGGCCGTCAGGCAGTTGATGACCGATTCAGGTCGTTCGTCCGTCACCCCGAACATCCGTGCTCCCAAGGGCACGATTGCAGCGTTGAACGCCCAGGAATGGCTGATCTGTTTGCGATTGCCGGTGCTGCCTCCCGAGGTCAGGGTCAGCCCGCCACCCGGTGCTCGATGTGAAGCTTCACCGAGCGCGGAAAACAGCCCGCCGCCGGACTCGTCTTCCACCGCCAGAACCGGCAATCGATGCAAATCGGCCAATCCCTGTACTTCAAGGATTCGCGGATACAGCGCATGGAACCATGGCAGTGAACGCGCGTGAGCCAATTTACGCGCGAAGGCCTCGGCCGATACATCCGTGACGAGTTCATTGCTCATGGCCGCGCCCTCCCTGACGAATGCCCAGCTCATCGAATCCGCTACGGACGGCGTTCGCCAGAGACTCCAACTGGTGCTGACTGTGGCTCGCGCTGATGGCCAGACGCAAAATCGCCTCGCCCTTGGCCACCACCGGAAACAACGCGGTAGTGACCGCCATACCTTGCCGGCGCAAATGCTGCGCCAGGCTGATCGCATCTCTCTCGGCCCCGACGCGGATAAAACGAATGGGGGACGCGACGTGATGATTGCCCAGCACTGGCCCCAGCAAACGGTCGATCGTGGCGATATTTCTCCACAACGCCACCTGCAACTGACCCAGTTCCGGCGACAAATGAATTTTCCCCGAAGCGACTGCCGCGCCCACCCCGCCAACGGACAATGGTCCGCCAAACGTATAGGTCGATGCATGGCGCCGAATCATCTCCGCATCGGCTTCGGTGCGCACAGTAATCGCCCCACCGGTTGCGCCGAAGGCCTTGGACAACGACGACAGCAGGATCAGCCGGCCACGCTGTCGTTCATCCGCCGCGTCCAGCGCGTAACCACCTCCGGCCACGCCATGGATCGAGGTACCGTGGGCGTCATCCGCATAGAGATAACCGTCGAAACGCTCCGCCAGTTGCAGCAGGCGATTGATCGGGTACACACCGCGCATCGAGCCAATGCTATCGGTCAGGATGATGGGCGTATTACCCGCCGCGACTGCCGTCGAGCACGCTTCTTCCACCTGCTCTACATCGCTGCAATCGCGGCGCTGTATCGGCCCGAATTGCCAGAGAATGCCTTGCAGCACTTGCATCGAAGCATGAGCGCCACGGTCGACAATCCAGCACGGGCCACGACGCATGGGATACGAAGGCATCTCACCGGAGCCGAGCAGCGGCAGACAGCCAAGATGCGCACTGCCCACCGAGTTGAAGGTGACCGAATGCCCCTGAAATATCCGGTTCAGCAGTTCATCCAGCTCACGCATGGGTGGCAACAGCGCTCGGGTTCGTGCGGCGGCGAACTGCACGCCGAAGGACTCGACGGAGTGCATCGCCTCCTGAATCAAGCGAGGATCACACTCCAGTCCCAGATAAGAACACGAGAGAAACTCGGTCAGCCGCTCGCCGCTTTCGAGTTCGATCTCTTTGCCTTCACGTTTAGCCAGTTTCAGCCCATTCAGCCCCGCATCGAATAACTGCTGCTGATCGTCACGCGCTTGCCGGACACGGTTTTTGACCCAATTGACGGTCGGTTGAAAAGTGTTCATCGGGATACCTGCAAAGAGGGTGTGCGGCGATAGACCTGGACATGCCAGAGCTGGGTTTTTTCTCGCGCAATGTCTGCCTGGTACTGTTGGGTGATGTCGCAGAAACCTGCGCAATCGGGCCGCACCACATGCAAATGCCCCCGCATGACCACTTGTGCGTTTTCCGACAGAGCTGGAGCCAGGCGCTGCAGGACATTTTTTCCGGCCGCTTCGGGCATAAAGGAAGGCACGTCCGACAGCGATACGAAATCGATGGCTGTTTCCCCGGCAACACAGTCGAGGATGTCGGCCTGCACCACACGTAACTCGCACTGCTGAAGTCCCTCACGAGCCCGCTGGAAAATTGCAGGATCGCACTCCAGCGGAAAGCCTTGTGGATAACGCAGCTCACCGAAAAACAGCATTTGCAGGAAAAAGCTCTCGCGGACCACCTGAGTGGTGAACAACGTATGGAAAATTTCCAGATACGCCGCGCGGGAGCTGATCCCCAGGTTGTTGGGTGGAAACGCGCCTTTGTACAGCAGCGAATTGAGGACTGCTGCGTTTCCCAGCAAAGCGATCACGGCTTTCCAGCGCTTGAGCGGAAAGCGGTTTCGGTAATATTCCGTTTGCTCCTCGAGCTGGCTGAACTGAAAAATGCCCCGGCCAGCCTTGCCGGTAAACAGTCCGGTGATCTTCGCCAACCGCTTCAAGGTCTGCTCGAATGCGCCCATGTAAATCGGTGCTTCCCAACGTCGGAACTGGAAGAACGCGGAAAGCCAGCGACGATCCGTCGGTGGTAAAACCAGTTGCTGGAAAATGGAGCGGCGTCGCGCCCGCATACTTTCCATTCGATAGCCCATGAACGCCATGAACGACTCGTGATCAGTCTGTTCCAGCAGGGCAAAACGCAATCGGGTAAACGTCAGTTGCGGCGCGCTGATATCGGTACAGGTCATGCGTGCCGGGGCGGCGGCCAATAACGGCAACAGCCGGCCGCCGCATCCGGCGATACCCAGCACGTGCCTGGCATGTCTGGGCAGGATCGCGTACTCAAGCGCGGTGTCCTCATCCCCGAGCGTGTAGTTGAGCCGGTCGAAATAATCAGCCATGTCTGCCTCCAACCATCTGATCTGAACATGGGCGGACGGCCTTCATTGGTTGTCCAGCGCATGGAGGAAGTCGTATCGGGGTGCCAACCCGTTTTGCCAGGCCTCGAACTGCTCGTAAACCGCCTCGAGCATGTTGCCGGTCAGGCGCAGGCTGGTTTCCATGACAGTGCTAATCGCATCCCAGTCCTCCTGACGTTTGCAGGTGCGCTGCAGCATCAATTTGATTTCGTTGAAGTGCTCGATATCAATGTCGGAATGCGCAATGAAGAAAGTCAGTTGAGCGGGTTTGAGCGCCAGTGTTTCACTCAGGCTATCAATGAGAGGAGTAATGAACTGATAGGCATTTTCTGCCCAATAACTATAACCAAGCCGTTGTAACGGGTTACCGGTAAAGGAAATCCAATATAAATAAGCGATCAGCACATCAGTGGCCGGTAGTGCAGGCGGAATATCAAACACTTCATTCTTCAAACCAAGGCTCATGACATCATGCAGTGCCATTTTTTCATGACCGACTTCCTGTGCCGCATGTTCAAAGCAGAACTTGGCATACACCGGATTATCCGCATGTCTAACACCCACCAGTCCTTGATTTCGCGCATTGTGCGCCGTGTAGTGAAAAGTCTGGATCATATAGATCGCATATAAGGCTCTTGAAACGCTACCTTCGCGGATGGCATTCACCAACCGCGAACTTTCCAGAATATCGGCCCATGACTTTTCGATTCGCTCATCGAGCAGGCTTAATTGTTGTTCAAAACTGAGAGGCGTATTCATCAACGGAGTTCTCCAATGGGTTGGCGAGCAGGTGGGCGGACTGTTGAAGTGCTGTGAGGATTTGCTGCCATTGAGCCGAGAGCAGCCAGTAATCGCCGCGTTGGCGCTGTTCGATGCGAAGGGCGTCGGTGGTGATGGGCGTCAGGCCGAAGCGCTGGAACAGTCGCCGCTGCGGTGATCGGCAGAGCGCGGTAACGCCCTCATAACCCCGCGTGACCGCCCATTCCGTGGCAGCGGCCAGCAGGCCGTTGATCGACATGGGGAACTGAGTTTGCGAGTGACTGATCAAGCGACTGAACTCGACATGGCGCGACAGCGTCGTGGCGGGAGACAGTTGCTGCTGCGCCAGTGAGGCCCATTCGAACGGCGCAGGGGTCACTCTCAATACGGCCGTGGGCCTGTCGTGCTGATACAACAGAAAGTGGGTACTGCGCGAAATAATCGCCAGGCGTGTTTCAAGTGACCTGGCTCTGGGTGTCAACATGTAGTGTTGCAATCGCAATCGAAAATGACGGGAAACAAACCGTTCAAACTCTCGTGTGTCTGATCCTGCTTCAAGAATAACGATGCGATAGTTTTCATGACGCCTTTTAAAGGTCGTCTGAATCTCCTGCAGATAATCCGTTAATTGCGAATCCCTGATATCCATTTCTTCTCCGCAGCCGTTAACTTTTCGAAGTTTTCTGAGCGCATTGAAATAATGAATGGTTTTAGAAAAATCGCCACTGTGTGGCTTCTGAGAATAACGTCGGAAAAATTACAACAATTGAATACTTAAAGATTCATCTGACGTAGAAAGGAAAAATTCAAACAAAACGCGGGGCTATAACTTCAGTTAAATGAAGGAAAAATCGCAGGCACGCGTAGTACCCCTCGCCGTGAAAGCCGAGGAGTACTCACGAAATTAACCAAGGGTGGTATCAGGCCGGGCGCACGATATTGCCGGTGGCCAGATCCCGAATCAGACTCGGGTTCTTGCGACCGCCAAGCGCTCCGCCGAGCACCAGATCGACCTGACCTCGGAAATATTGCTCGACCCGCAAGCGACTCTTCGCCGCCGGCCGCCCCTGCGGATTGGCCGACGTCGAAATCAACGGCCCTACCAGCGAGCACAGATCCCGCACCTGCGGATGATCGCTGACCCGCAGTGCCACGGTGTCATGCACCCCGGTCACCCACTCCGGCAGCAGGTTCTGGTGCGGCACCAGCCAGGTGTTCGGGCCCGGCCAGGTGCTGGCCATGCGGTCGATCCAGTCCTGGGGGAAATCCTCGAACAGAAAATCGAACTGACGAATGTTGTCGGCGACCAGGATCAAGCCCTTATCCACCGAACGGTTCTTGATCGCCAGCAGGCGATCCACCGCTTCTTCATTCCAAGGATCGCACCCCAGCCCCCAGACGGCTTCGGTTGGATAGGCAATCACCGCCCCGGCGCGAATCTCTCGTGCGGCTTGTTGCACACGCCAACTGTTGACCATGAAAAACTCTCCGCAAACAGGTTTCGCGCAGTTTACCGATCTTCAATGTAAAACCTAGCTCACGCGCGCAAACCAGCGGCCGTTTTCGCACACCGCGCGGCCATCCATCTCCAGTTCGGTCAGCGCCGCCAGCACTTTGGGCAGCGCCCAGCCACTGCTGTCGGCCAGGCCCTCGCTGGTGTGCGGCGCCGCGTGCAGCAAGGTCAACAACGGGTTCTCCGGATTCGCTGCGTCGGTGGATACCGGCAGATGCTGCCAGCCGCGCAGGGCTTCGAGAATGTGCTCGATGGTTTCCACCAGCACGGCGCCGTCACGGATCAGTTGATGACAGCCCCGGGCGCCGGGGTGATGAATCGAACCCGGAATGGCGTAAACCTCGCGACCCTGTTCTGCCGCCAGCCGCGCAGTGATCAACGAACCGCTGGCAACGCTGGCCTCGACCACCAGCACGCCGAGGGACAAACCGCTGATGATCCGGTTGCGTCTCGGGAAGTTGCTCGCCGTCGGCCCGGTGTCCAGAGGGAATTCCGAAAGCACCGCACTGCCGGACGCAATCATCGCGTCCGCCAGCCGTCGGTTGCGCTGTGGATAAAAGTTTTCCAGACCGGTACCGAGCACGCCGACCGTTTGCCCGCCGACGTCGACAGCGGCTTGATGCGCCGCCGCATCGATGCCCAGCGCCAGGCCACTGGTGATGACAAATCCGGCCCCCGCGAGACTGCGGGAAAATGCAGCAGCGGTGTCCATACCCGGGCGAGAGGCGCGGCGACTGCCGACCATCGCCAGCTGCGGTTTTTCCAGAATCCGTGGGTCGCCAGCGACGAACAGCAGGGGCGGTGGATCGGGAATCTGCGCCAACAAAGCCGGATAATCCGGGTGATCCCACATCAGCAAATGTTGATCCGGACGCTCTAGCCAGCGCAATGCGTGGCTGGCGCCGTCGCGAACTTCAGGGCAGCGTCGGGCCTCGGCGCTGGCCGCCGGCAAACCCAGCGAGCGCCAGGCACTGGCGGGAGCGCTGATAGCCTTTGAGGCAGAGCCGAAGGCTTCGAGCAGTTTGGTGAAACGCTTGGGACCGATTTCCGGCAAGCGGTGCAGGCGCAAGCGCGCTTCCAGTTCCGCCGGGGAAGCCGACGCAGAGACAGGCATCATCATGGATCATCCTTGATCGTTATAAGGCCCGAACCTTTCGGAACAAGCTGTGGATAACTCTGTTGGTAACTTGTGAAGCCAGCTAAGGATTTCGCACCTTGTCCAGCACCGCGAGCGAGCGCGATGCGTTCAGCACGAGGCCGTAACTGAGTTTGTCGTAGGTGCGGAACACCATCAGCAATCCGGCACGTTCATCCGGGATTTTCAGGGGCTGACCGGTGATCCGGTCACGCACGGTTTCGCCGGTTTTCATCACCACCAGCACGTTGCCCTCGGCCAGGCCGTCGCGTTTGCCCTTGTTCAGGGTCACCACGTCCATCGCGCCGATCTGTGTGACGCCGCGCGGCACATCGATGATCAGGCCGTTGATGTCGGTGGTGGGAGCGCTGGGCATGAAGGTCGAGTTGATCGAACGCTCTTCGCCGCTGAACAAGCGGTCGCCGAGGCGTACTTCCTGGGTCGTGCGTTGCAGGGCGAGGGTGGCGACGTCGCCTTCGGTGGCGACGATTTCACCACCGCCGATGTCGTCGGCGTTGATCCCCAGAAACTCCTTGCTCTGCGGATCGGTGTAGACCTTGCCCTGGCGGAAGATGCCGTAGACCGGCTGGTTCGGGTCGAAATGGCCACGGGCGAAGATCCGGTCGCCGGTGCCGCTGAGCACGCGCTCGGCGTCGCCGGCGACGATGTACGGCGCCTTGTCGAAGTCCTCGACCTTGTCGACGATGCGGTTGCTCAGCAGAAAGCTGTTGATGGATTTGAGCGGAATGCTCGGAATCGCCTCGGCTACCGGACTGGTACGGATGCGTGGCGACAACTTGATGGTGCCGCGCGACTCGCCGCGATTGACGGTCAGGCGCGGCTGACCGTTGACGTAACTGAGCGTCAGCGTGTCGCCCGGATAGATCAGGTTAGGGTTTTCGATCTGCGGATTGGCCCGCCACAGCTGCGGCCACTGCCAGGGTTCGCGCAAATATTTACCGGAGATGTCCCAGAGCGTATCCCCCGAAACCACCGTGTATTGCTGTGGAAAACCTTCCTTGAGTTGCACTTGCCCGTGCGCGGCGCCGGCCGAGGCCAGAAACAGCAGGGCGAGTAGTGATTTCCTCATGCGGTGAATCCCTTTATTATGTGCGTTCGCGTGAAACGCCAGAGCCCCCGTGGCTCGCTCCCTGCTCTATGCTGAAAATCAAGGAGCTACGTTTCACAACGGTAGCCTGCATCTTCGGACCCGCCAGGCCATCGCCCGACTTTACCTCACACGTGCAGCAATCAAGCTTATGGCCATTTTGAACATCCTCGAATTTCCGGACCCGCGTCTGCGCACTATCGCCAAACCTGTGGCTGTAGTGGACGACGAAGTGCGTCAGCTGGTCGATGACATGTTTGAAACAATGTATGAAGCGCCGGGCATCGGCCTTGCCGCGACCCAGGTCAACGTGCACAAACGTATCGTCGTGATGGACCTTTCCGAAGACCGCACCGAACCGCGGGTGTTCATCAACCCCGAGTTCGAATCGCTGACCGACGAAATGGAGCAATACCAGGAAGGCTGCCTCTCGGTGCCGGGTTTCTACGAAAACGTCGACCGCCCGCAGAAGGTCAAGATCAAGGCTCTGGACCGTGACGGCAAGCCTTATGAACTGATCGCCGAAGGCCTGCTCGCGGTGTGCATCCAGCACGAATGCGACCACCTCAACGGCAAGTTGTTCGTCGATTACCTGTCCACGCTCAAACGCGACCGGATCAAGAAGAAACTGGAAAAGCAGCACCGCCAGAACGCTTGATGCCCCTCTCCAAAGGCTTGCTGCGGCAAGCCTTTTTCTTTTTATGAGACTCCCCCATGACTGAGCCACTGCGCATCGTTTTTGCCGGCACCCCGGAATTCGCCGCCGAACACCTCAAGGCCCTGCTGGACAGCCCTTACGAGATCGTTGCGGTCTACACCCAACCGGATCGCCCGGCCGGTCGTGGGCAAAAACTGATGCCGAGCCCGGTCAAACAGTTAGCGTTGGAAAACAATATCCAGGTGTTGCAGCCGCCGACCCTGCGCAACGCCGACGCTCAGGCCGAGCTCGCTGCACTGAAGCCTGACTTGATGGTGGTGGTCGCCTACGGCCTGATCCTGCCGCAAGCGGTGCTGGATATTCCGCGCCTGGGTTGCATCAACAGCCACGCCTCGCTGCTGCCACGCTGGCGCGGTGCGGCGCCGATCCAGCGTGCTGTGGAAGCGGGCGACGCCGAAAGCGGCGTGACCGTGATGCGCATGGAGGCCGGCCTTGATACCGGGCCGATGCTGCTCAAGGTCGTGACCCCGATCAGCGCCGAAGACACCGGCGGCAGCCTCCATGATCGCCTAGCCGAAATGGGCCCGCCCGCCGTGGTGCAGGCGATTGCCGGTCTGGCCGCCGGCACCCTGGAAGGCGAAGTGCAGAATGATGAACTCGCCACCTACGCGCACAAACTGAACAAGGACGAAGCGCGCATCGACTGGAGCCGCCCGGCCGTTGAGCTGGAACGTCTGGTCCGTGCCTTCAATCCATGGCCGATCACCCACAGCACGCTCAACGGAGAAGCGCTGAAAGTGCTGGCGGCGACACTCGCCGAGGGTAAAGGCGCACCGGGCACGATTCTCGGCGCCAGCAAGGACGGTCTGCTTGTCGCCTGTGGCGAACAGGCGCTGTGCCTGACCCGCCTGCAATTGCCCGGCGGCAAGGCGCTGAACTTCAGCGATCTGTTCAACAGCCGTCGTGAGAAATTCGCCACCGGCATCGTGCTGGGCGCAGCGGTGGACGCGCAATGAACCCGCGTCTGGCCGCCGCCAAGGCACTCGCCGCTGTCCTCAGCGGCAAGGCTTCGCTCAACAGCTCCCTGCCGACGCAACTGGACAAGGTCGAAGATCGCGATCGCGGTTTCACCCAGGACCTGGCGTTCGGCACCGCCCGTTGGCAGCCACGCTTGTCGGCGCTGGCGGAAAAACTGCTGCAGAAGCCGTTCAAGGCTGCCGACGCCGATGTCGAGGCATTGCTGCTGGTCGGCCTCTATCAACTGCTCTACACCCGCGTCCCGCCGCACGCCGCCATTGGCGAAACCGTCGGTTGCGCCGACAAGCTGAAAAAGCCGTGGGCCAAGGGCTTGCTCAACGCCGTACTGCGCAATGCCCAGCGCGAACATGAGGCGATCTTCGCCGAACTGGAACGCGATCCGGTGGTGCGCACCGCCCACCCGCGCTGGCTGCAAAAATCCCTGAAGGCCTTCTGGCCTGAGCAATGGGAAGCCATCTGCGAAGCCAACAACGCGCATCCGCCGATGATTCTGCGGGTCAACCGCCGTCATCACAGCCGTGACGCGTACCTGGGTCTGCTGACTGAAGCCGGGATCGCCGCGCAGCCGTGCACTTTCAGCCGCGACGGCATCGTGCTGGATGCTGCTGCCGATGTGCGCAGCCTGCCGGGTTTCGCCGAAGGCTGGATCAGCGTGCAGGACGAAGCCGCGCAACTGGCCGCCGACCTGCTCGACCTCGCGCCGGGCCAGCGAGTGCTGGACGCCTGCTGCGCGCCTGGCGGCAAGACGTGCCACATCCTCGAAGCCGAACCGGCACTGGCCGGCGTGGTGGCGGTGGATCTGGAAGCCAAGCGTCTGGTGCGGGTGAAAGAAAACCTCGAACGCCTCGGTCTGAATGCTGAACTGATCGCCGCCGACGGTCGCGACACGGCAGCCTGGTGGGACGGCAAGCCGTTCCAGCGCATCCTGCTTGACGCGCCGTGCTCGGCCACCGGGGTGATCCGCCGTCACCCGGACATCAAGCTGACCCGTCAGGCCGACGACATCGCCGCCCTCGCGCAACTGCAAGGCGAACTGCTCGACGCGATGTGGAAAACCCTCGAAGTGGGCGGCATCCTGCTGTACGCCACCTGCTCGACCTTGCCGACCGAGAACACCGAAGTGATCGCCGCGTTCCTTGAGCGTACGCCGGGCGCACGGGAGCTGGATCTGGCCACCGCCGCCGGGATCAAGCAGCCCCATGGTCGCCAATTGCTGGCCCGGCAGGGCGGGCATGACGGGTTCTACTACGCCAAGCTGATCAAGATCGCTGCCGCGCGCGGCTAAACGGATTCAATGGAGTGACTGGATGAAAATCATCATCCTCGGTGCGGGACAGGTCGGCGGTTCGCTGGCTGAACATCTGGCCAGCGAGGCCAACGACATCACGGTGGTCGACACTGACGGCGACCGTCTGCGCGATCTTGGCGATCGCCTCGACATCCGCACCGTGCAGGGCCGTGGCTCGTTGCCGAACATTCTGCGTCAGGCCGGTGCCGACGACGCCGACATGCTGGTCGCGGTGACCAACAGCGACGAAACCAACATGGTCGCCTGCCAGGTCGCCCACACCCTGTTCCACACCCCGACCAAGATTGCCCGGGTGCGCGAAGCGTCGTACCTGACCCGCGAGGAGCAACTGTTCCAGAACGAGGCGATTCCGGTAGACGTGCTGATCAGTCCCGAGCAGGTCGTCACCAACTACATCAAGCGTCTGATCCAGCATCCCGGCGCCTTGCAGGTGATCGACTTCGCCGAAGGCCAGGCGCAACTCGTCGCGGTGCGCGCTTATTACGGCGGACCGCTGGTGGGGCAGCAACTGCGCCAGCTGCGCGAACACATGCCGAACGTGGAAACGCGAGTGGCCGCGATTTTCCGTCGTGACCGACCGATTCTTCCCCAGGGCGATACGGTGATCGAGGCGGACGACGAAGTCTTCTTCATCGCCGCCCGTGCGAACATTCGAGCCGTGATGAGCGAAATGCGCCGGCTCGATGAAAGCTACAAGCGCATCGTCATCGCCGGCGGCGGGCAGATCGGCGAGCGGCTGGCCGAGGCCATCGAAAGCCGTTATCAGGTGAAGATCATCGAGATGAACCCGGCGCGCTGCCGCTACCTCTCCGACACCCTCGACAGCACCGTGGTGCTGCAGGGCAGCGCGTCGGATCGCGACTTGCTGCTGGAAGAGAACATCGCCGACGCAGACATCTTCCTTGCCCTGACCAACGATGACGAAGCCAACATCATGTCGTCGCTGCTGGCCAAGCGTCTGGGCGCGAAGAAGGTGATGACGATCATCAACAACCCGGCCTACGTCGACCTGATCCAGGGCGGCGACATCGACATCGCCATCAGCCCGCAACTGGCGACCATCGGCACCTTGCTGGCCCACGTGCGGCGCGGCGATATCGTCAGCGTGCACTCATTGCGTCGGGGCGCGGCGGAGGCCATCGAAGCAGTTGCTCATGGCGACTCGAAGTCGAGCAAGGTCATCGGCAAGGCCATCGAAAACATCGCGCTGCCGCCGGGGACCACCATCGGCGCGATCATCCGCGATGAAGAAGTGATCATTGCCCACGACGACACGGTGATTGCAGCGGGCGACCATGTGATTCTGTTCCTTGTGGATAAAAAGCATATTCGCGATGTGGAGAAGCTGTTCCACGTGGGCCTGAGTTTCTTCTGACCGACCAAGAGGCGAGACCGATGATCGAATCCCTGGAAAAAATGCTCGCCAAGGGTGTGGATAACTCGCTGCTGCGCTTCGGCCTCGGCAAGGGTTATCTGGATCTGGGGGAGAACGCGAAGGCAGCCGAGCATTTCCAGCGTTGCGTCGGCTTCGATCCGAAATACTCGGCGGCGTGGAAATTATTGGGAAAGGCGCAGTTGGCGCTTGGGGATCTGCCAGCGGCACGACAGGCATGGGAGCAGGGGCTCGAAGCGGCCCGGGTCCATGGCGACAAGCAGGCCGAGAAGGAAATGACGGTGTTTCTGAAGAAGCTCGAACGGCAGAAGCCGTGACGGCTGTGGATAACCTGTTTGGTCAGGTTATCCACAAACGCCCATCGCCGATCAGTACCAGCGCGCCTCGCCCGGCGGACGCTTCTTGAAGCGTTTCATGCTCCACATGTACTGGCTCGGGTAAGCCGCCACATAACGCTCGACGACTTTACTCATCGCTGCGCAGGAGGTTTCGGTGTCGGTGCTGTACATGGCTTCCGGCGCCGCTTCGAGGATCACCTTGTAACCGGAACCGTCCGGCAGACGCAGGGCATGCAGGAACACCCCGACGGCTTTGCCGCCAGCGAGCATGTTCGGCACGAACTTGCTGGTCAGGGCCTGAGTCGCGAAGAACGGCACGAAGATCCCGGCTGATTCAGCCGGCTCCGGGTCCGCTGGAATCCCCACCTGACCGCCCTTGCGCACTTCCTTGATGACACTGAGGATGCCTTCCTTGGTCGACGCGGCGACTTTGTTGCCCAGTTGCACGCGTTGTTTGCGCAGCAATTCATCCACAGCCTTGAGCTTCGGCGGCCGGTAGAAAATGATCGGTTTGCACTGGCTGCAATAGAAGTGGTTGAGCACTTCCCAGTTGCCCAGGTGGCTGGTGATGCCGACTACGCCCTTGCCCGAGGCCAGCGCTTCTTTCAGCACCTCAAGGCCTTCGACTTCGCGCACCAGGTCGATGGAACGCTGGGCCGGCCAGATCCAGGCGCAGGCGCTTTCGGTCAGGGACTTACCGATGTCTTTCAGGCTCTGGCCGACCAGACGCTCACGTTCGGCCGGGTCCATCTGTGGAAAACATTTGGCCAGGTTGATCCGCACCACATCGCGGGAACGGTTGGGGGTTTTCCACATGATCCAGCCGATCGCCGAACCCACGGCCTGCACGGCCCGCCACGGAAGCATGGCAAACAGCCGCAGAGCGCCAACCAGCATGGCGCCTTTAAACTTTTCCACAGGTCACTCCTGATCTTGTGCTGTGCGCGAGGCGGCCATTCTAACCGGCGTTGACGAGCTGCGCGTAGCGGTCGCAGTCCTGAGTGTGGTCCATGACCATGCCAGAGGCCTGCATCAGCGCGTAGCAGATGGTCGGACCGACGAAGGTGAAACCGGCCTTTTTCAGGCCTTTGCTCATGGCCACGGCTTGCGGGGTGATGGCCGGGACTTCGCTGCGATCCTTGAAATGATTGATTACCGGGCGGTTATCAACAAACGACCAGAGGAAGGTCACCGGATCTTCCAGCGCCAGCCACGCCTGGGCATTGCGCCGGGCGGCGTTGAGCTTGAGACGGTTGCGGATGATCCCCGGATCGAGCATCAATTCGTCGATTTCCGCGTCGCTCATCTGCGCCACGCGCTGTACGTCGAAGCCGAACAACACCTCGCGATATCGCTCGCGCTTGCGCAGCACGGTGATCCACGAAAGCCCGGCCTGGAACCCTTCGAGCAAAAGCAACTCGAACAAACCCTGCGCATCGCGTAGCGGCGTGCCCCACTCCTGATCGTGGTAAGCCATGTACAGCGGATCTTCGTTGCACCAAAAGCAGCGTGGCATAAGGCTCCAGGGGGTGGAGGTGCGACTGAATCGGGTATACTCCCGCTCTTTAAATCGCAGCCCAAGAAACAGGTGAATTTCGTGAGCCAGCCTACGCCAGCCGTGCGTACCTTCCAAGACTTGATCCTCGCGCTCCAGCAATACTGGGCCGAGCAAGGTTGTGTGGTACTTCAGCCCTACGATATGGAAGTAGGCGCCGGCACTTTCCACACCGCGACATTCCTGCGCGCCATCGGCCCGGAAACCTGGAACGCCGCTTACGTGCAGCCAAGCCGCCGTCCGACTGACGGCCGTTACGGCGAAAACCCGAACCGTCTGCAGCACTACTACCAGTTCCAGGTAGTCCTGAAGCCGAACCCGGACAACTTCCAGGAGCTGTACCTGGGCTCCCTCAAGCATGTCGGCCTGGACCCGCTGGTCCACGACATCCGCTTCGTCGAAGACAACTGGGAATCGCCGACCCTCGGCGCCTGGGGTCTGGGCTGGGAAGTCTGGCTGAACGGCATGGAAGTGACCCAGTTCACGTACTTCCAGCAGGCGGGCGGCATCGAGTGCTACCCGGTGACCGGCGAGATCACCTACGGTCTCGAGCGTCTGGCCATGTACCTGCAGGGCGTGGACTCGGTCTACGACCTGGTCTGGGCTGACGGTCCGTTCGGCAAAGTGACCTACGGCGACGTGTTCCACCAGAACGAAGTGGAGCAGTCCACCTACAACTTCGAACACGCCAACGTCGACAAGCTGTTCGAACTGTTCGATTTCTATGAAAGCGAAGCCAAGCGCCTGATCGAACTCGACCAGCCGCTGCCGTTGCCAAGCTACGAAATGGTCCTGAAGGCCTCGCACACCTTCAACCTGCTGGATGCGCGCCGGGCGATCTCGGTAACTGCGCGTCAGCAATACATTCTGCGCGTTCGCACCCTGGCGCGTTCCGTCGCCCAAGCCTACCTGCTGGCCCGCGCCAAGCTGGGCTTCCCGATGGCAACCCCGGACCTGCGTGACGAAGTACTGGCCAAGCTGGAGGCTGCACAATGAGTGCTCAAGATTTTCTGGTTGAACTGGGCACCGAAGAACTGCCACCCAAAGCCCTGAACACCCTGGCCGAAGCGTTCCTGGCCGGTATCGACAAGGGCCTGCAAGCTGCCGGCCTGAACTACGAGACCAAAACCGTCTACGCCGCGCCGCGTCGTCTGGCAGTGCTGATCACCGCGCTGGCTACCCAGCAGCCGGATCGCAGCATCAACCTCGACGGCCCGCCGCGTCAGGCCGCGTTCGATGCTGAAGGCAACCCGACTCAAGCGGCACTGGGTTTTGCCAAGAAGTGCGGCGTCGAGCTGAGCGAAATCGACCAGAGCGGTCCGAAACTGCGCTACAGCCAGAACATCGCCGGCAAGCCGACTGCAAGTCTGCTGCCGACCATCGTCGAAGACTCGCTGAACGACCTGCCGATCCCGAAACGCATGCGTTGGGGTGCGCGCAAGGAAGAGTTCGTGCGTCCGACCCAGTGGCTGGTGATGCTGCTCGGCGACCAGGTCATCGACTGCACGATCCTTGCCCAAAAGGCTGGCCGTGAATCCCGTGGCCACCGTTTCCACCACCCGGAAAGCGTACGCATCGGTTCGCCGTCGAGCTACTTGGCCGACCTGCGTGCCGCTTACGTACTGGCCGACGCCAACGAGCGTCGTGAAATCATCAGCAAGCGCACCGAAGAGCTGGCGACCCGTCAGGAAGGCACCGCGATCGTGCCACCGGCGCTGCTCGACGAAGTGACCGCGTTGGTCGAGTGGCCAGTGCCGCTGGTGTGCTCGTTCGAGGAACGTTTCCTCGACGTGCCGCAGGAAGCGCTGATCACCACTATGCAGGACAACCAGAAGTACTTCTGCCTGCTGGATGCCGACGGCAAGTTGCTGCCACGTTTCATCACTGTGGCCAACATCGAATCCAAAGACCCGCAGCAGATCATCGCCGGTAACGAGAAGGTGGTTCGCCCACGTCTGACCGACGCCGAGTTCTTCTTCAAGCAGGACAAGAAGCAGAAGCTCGAAGCATTCAACGATCGCCTGCAGAACGTGGTGTTCCAGGAAAAACTCGGCAGCGTCTACGACAAGGCCGAACGCGTGTCGAAACTGGCGGCGTACATCGCCGCACGCATCGGCGGCAACGCTTCGTGGGCTGCCCGTGCAGGCCTGCTGTCCAAGTGCGACCTGGCCACCGAAATGGTCGGCGAGTTCCCGGAGATGCAAGGTGTCGCCGGCTACTACTACGCCCTCAATGACGGCGAGCCGAAAGACGTTGCCCTGGCGCTGAACGAGCAGTACATGCCGCGCGGTGCCGGCGCTGAACTGCCAGCCACCCTGACCGGTGCGGCCGTGGCCATCGCCGACAAGCTCGACACTCTGGTCGGCATCTTCGGTATCGGCATGCTGCCGACCGGCAGCAAAGACCCGTATGCCCTGCGCCGCGCGGCACTGGGCGTGCTGCGGATCCTGATCGAGAAACAACTGGATCTGGACCTGAACGACGCCGTGGCGTTCGCCGTGAATGCGTTCGGTGCCAAGGTCAAGGCTGCGGGCCTGAATGACGCGGTGCTGGAGTTCATCTTCGATCGTCTGCGTGCGCGTTACGAAGACGAAGGCGTGGATGTGGCCACCTACCTGTCGGTACGTGCCCTGAAGCCGGGTTCGGCGCTGGACTTCGACCAGCGTGTACAAGCGGTTCAGGCCTTCCGCAAACTGCCGGAAGCGGCAGCGCTGGCGGCGGTGAACAAGCGTGTGTCGAACCTGCTGAGCAAGGTGGAAGGCTCGGTGCCGACCGAAGTCCAGGCCAAGTACTTCGACAACGCCAACGAGTTCTCGCTGTACTCGGCGATCCAGCAAGCGGACCAGGCTGTACAGCCAATGGCCGCGGCGCGTCAGTACAACGAATCGCTGGCACGTCTGGCCGCCCTGCGCGAGCCGGTAGACGCGTTCTTCGACGCGGTGATGGTCAATGCCGAAGACGCCAACGTGCGGGCCAACCGTTACGCGCTGCTGGCACGTCTGCGTGGCCTGTTCCTGGGTGTTGCCGACATTTCGCTGCTGGGTTGAGGGATTGCTGTTGAAACTGCTGATTCTCGATCGGGACGGAGTGATCAATTACGACTCCGACGCTTACATCAAGTCGGTGGAAGAGTGGATTCCACTGCCCGGCTCGATCGAAGCGATTGCGCAGTTGAGCAAGGCCGGCTGGACGGTGGCGGTCGCCACCAACCAGTCGGGCATTGCTCGCGGCTACTACGACCTCGCCACCCTCGATGCCATGCACGCGCGCCTGCGCGAACTGGTGGCGGAGCAGGGCGGTGAAGTCGGGCTGATCGTGTATTGCCCGCATGGGCCGGACGAAGGTTGCGACTGCCGCAAGCCGAAACCGGGGATGTTGAAAACCATTGCGCAGCATTACAACGTCGCGCTGACGAATGTCTGGTTCGTCGGCGACAGCCTTGGTGACCTGGAGGCCGCCAAAGCCGTCGATTCACAGCCCGTTTTGGTAAAGACCGGGAAAGGCGAAAAGACTCAGGCCAAGACCTTGCCGGTGGGCACCCTGATTTTTGACGATCTCGCGGCGATTGCCGCAGAACTTATCCACAACTAGAGTGCTTCTGAAGTTCCTGACCAGGGATTGATCGGGAGTGCGCTTGAACAGTCGGGCATTGCCCGTAACGGTAAACGTCGCCATGTCGATACTGCAGGCCATCAGAATCTTCCTCTTTTACCTGCTGCTGGGTACCACCGCTCTGCTGTGGTGCAGCCTGAGCTTTTTTATCGCGCCCTTTCTGCCGTTCAAGGCGCGCTATCGCTTCATCAATGTGTACTGGTGCCGTTGCGCCTTGTGGTTGACCAAGGTGTTCCTCGGTATCCGTTACGAAGTCAAAGGCGCGGAAAACGTGCCTGACCGGCCCTGCGTGATTCAATCGAACCACCAGAGCACCTGGGAGACGTTCTTTCTCTCCGCTTATTTCTCGCCCTTGAGCCAGGTGCTCAAGCGCGAATTGCTTTATGTGCCGTTCTTCGGCTGGGCGATGGCCATGCTGCGGCCGATCGCGATTGACCGCGACAACCCGAAAGCCGCCCTCAAGCAGGTCGCGGCGAAGGGTGACGAGCTGCTCAAGGACAATGTCTGGGTGCTGATCTTCCCCGAAGGCACTCGCGTTCCCCACGGAACCATCGGCAAGTTCTCCCGCAGTGGCAGCGCGTTGGCGGTGAATGCGGCACTTCCGGTGCTGCCGATTGCGCACAATGCCGGCAAGTTCTGGCCGAAAATCGGTTGGGGTAAAAAGCCCGGCGTAATCACTGTGGTGATCGGGGAGCCGATGTACGCCGAGGGCAGTGGCCCCCGCGCCATCGCCGATCTGAATGATCGGGTACAGGCGTGGAACGAGAAGACACAACGGGAAATGGGCTCGCTGCCGCCGGCCCCTGAGGCACCGGCTGCAAACGATCAGATCGCTGTCTGAGATTTGTGGATAACCTGTGTACGGTTTGTTCGCAAAGTGCCGAATTTTCAAATTAAGTTACTGATTTACTTATATATTTCTGAAACTGATAAAAGACCGTAAAAGGTGCATAAGTTTTTTTCGGAAGTAAGGAAACCGGCTGATATAGCCGGTTTTTTTATGCCTGCTCTTCAGCGATCAGCGGCAGCTCCAGACGGAACGTCGTGCCTTGATCGACCACGCTCAGGCATTCGATCCGGCCGCCATGGTGATCCACCACGGCTTTGACCATCGACAATCCCAGGCCCACACCGTCGATGCCCTGTGCAGAAGAAAAGCGCCGGTACTGGCTGAACAGATCGGGCAGTTCCTCTGCAGCGATGCCTTTGCCTTGATCGGTCAGTTCACAACTCAGCCAGTCATCGTGGCAGCTGACACGCATGTCGACCCTTGATCCGGCAGGGCTGTACTTGATTGCATTTTCCAGCAGGTTGAACAGTGCGCGGGTCAGCAAGCCCTGATCCGCCAGGATCAAGCGCTCCTGGGATTGTTCGTCCATGTCACTCGAGAGCTCGATGCGTTTTTGCTGGGCGATGGGCAGTGCCTGATCCAGCACGTCCATGACCAACATCCCGAACAGGCTTGGTTGAAACTGATACGCCTCGGATTCGGCCCGTGCCAGCAGAACGAAGCCGTCGGTGAGTTCCAGCGCCCGGCGTACCTGGCGCTCAATCTGTTCGAACAGCGGCGAATCCGTTCCCGTTTGATGCCGGTGTACCTCGAGCAGGGCAAGAATCGCCGAATGAGGGGCACGCAGGTCGTGGGACAGAAAGCGCAACAGCACACCGCGCTGTTCCTCGGCGGCGCGTTCGGCGCTCAAGTCAGTGAGACTCAGGAGCCAGCCGATCGGCAGGTCGCCATCGACTGGCAACAGCGCGGCGCGCTCCAGGCGCAGGCTACGTTCCTTGTGGTCCCGAAACTCCAGCAGAGGCAGCTCGGATAGCGGCGGGCGCGGCTCTGTGGACAACTCCGGATAGCCCAGGCTCGCCAGTTGATCAAGCACATCCTCGCCCACCAGATTGTGATCGAACAGGCTCCGGGCCTTGCGGTTGCCCAACAAGACTTGTCCTCGAGGATCGCTGATCAGCGTTGCGACCGGCAGATACTCCAGCCCGTCGGCAATGAACCGGCGGGTATCGCGGGTACGGCTCATGGCTTGCTCAAGCGCCATGATCTGCCCCTGCAAGCGGTCGGCGCTGGGAAACTGCGCCCGACGTCGTTCGGGAAAGACTTTAGGTTCACTGTCCAGCCGCGCCAGCTCCCAGCCGAAGTAGGTGAGCACCACGCTCAGGCGCCGCCAGTTCCAGATCAGATAGCCGAACAGCATGCCGAGCGCCGCAGGCGTCGGCGACCACCAACGCCTCATCTCCGCCAGCCCCGCGCTGGTCAGCAGCACGCAAGCCATCCCGCCCAATGTCAGCCAGAGCGCCAGACGTGGGCGCCATAGCAGCAACCCAAGTACACACGCGACCATGGCTACCGAGAGCCCTGCGCCCATCAACGGCGCCGGGTCATGCAAATTGATCTGCGCGCGCCAGGAAAGCAGTGCAGTCAGCGGCAACAGCACTAGACTTATCCACACCCACTCGCGCACCAGTTGCCGGAACAATCGCTGAACCTGGCTGGGTACGCGGCTTTCGTGTCGGCGCTGGTTATTCATGGGAAACAGGGCAGGGCGGGTTGAATGGTTTCATAGGCGGCCGGTCTGAGGACGTAGACCCGAAGAATCATAGCGGCTCACCCCACGGCGTGCCGCTTACTTTCACTGCATGGAGTCAGCCGATCCGGTCGGCACCCATTGCCCGAGCGACAAGGAACCACCGCGTATGCGCGTTGCGATACTGGACGATGAACCCGCCGAACTGCGCCGGGTCGAGCAGACCCTGCAACAAATGGCCGAGGCCGGAGGACAGCCCTGGTCACTGCACAGCTTCGAAAGCGGTGAAGACCTGCTGCGACAGTTGCGCCGGGAAACCTTCGACCTGCTGATCCTCGACTGGCAGCTGCCCGACCTCACTGGCCTGGCGCTGCTGCGCTGGACACGCGAACACATGGAAGCCCCGCCGGCGGCCATCATGCTCACCAGCCGCGACGGTGAAAGCGACATCGTCCAGGCCCTGAATGCCGGGGCCGACGACTATGTCAGCAAGCCGTTTCGGCCCAATGAACTGAAGGCCCGCGTGGCGGCGGTACTGCGCCGGCACAGCCTGCAACGAAGCGCCCCGACCGAAGTCCTGCGTTTCAACGACCTGGTGTTCGACGACGCCGAACTCACCGTCACCCGCGATGGGAAACCGATCGTCATGACTGAACGTGAATATCGTCTCGCCCATTGCCTGTTCAGCAACCTTGGACGACCGCTGTCACGGGACTATCTGTACGAACGATTCTGGCCCCATGAAGAGATGTCGACATCGCGACCGCTGGACACCCATATCTATCGCCTGCGCAACAAGCTCGGGCTGACGGCGGATCGGGGTTGGCAGTTGCTGACGATTTATGGGTATGGGTATCGGTTGGAGAGTGTGGCGGCAGGGGAGTGAATCGCAGGCAATAAAAAAGGCCAACGCAAATGCGCTGGCCTTTTCGTTGGCGCTGACCGGGATCAGAAATCCAGGTTGGAAACCGCCAAAGCATTGCTCTCGATGAAGTCACGGCGAGGTTCGACCGCATCACCCATCAGAGTGTTGAAGATCTGGTCTGCGCCGATGGCGTCTTCGATGGTGACTTTCAGCATGCGGCGCACACTTGGGTCCATGGTGGTTTCCCACAGCTGATCCGGGTTCATTTCGCCCAGACCTTTGTATCGCTGAATGGTGTGGCGCTTGGTGCTTTCAGCCATCAACCAGTCCAGGGCCTCCTTGAACTCGGTGACCGCTTTCTTGCGCTCGCCACGCTGGATGTACGCGCCTTCGTCGAGCAGGGTGCTCAGTTGAGCGCCGAGGGTAACGACGGTCTTGTAGTCGTTGCTGCCGAAGAAGTCGCGGTTGAAGGTGACGTAGTTCGACAGGCCATGGGAGATCAGCTCGACCTCTGGCAGCCACACGCCACGTTCACGGTCTTCACGCAGGCTGGCCTTGTAGACCAGGCCCGACTTCTCGACGGTGCGCAGACGGACTTCGTACTGGGCCAGCCAGTCTTGCATCTTGGCGTGGTCGCCGAGCATTTCCAGACTCACGGCCGGCAGGTAGATGAAGTGCTCGGTCAGCTCCTGCGGGTACAGGCGGGACAGACGCTTGAGGGTCTTCATTACCATGCGGAAGTCGTTCACCAGACGTTCCAGCGCTTCGCCGGAAATGCCCGGGGCGTCTTCGTTCAGGTGCAGGCTCGCATCTTCCAGGGCCGACTGCGTCATGTACTCTTCCATGGCGTCGTCGTCTTTGATGTATTGCTCTTGCTTGCCTTTCTTGACCTTGTACAGCGGCGGCTGGGCGATGTAGATGTAGCCGCGCTCGATCAGCTCAGGCAACTGACGGAAGAAGAAGGTCAGCAGCAGGGTACGGATGTGCGAACCGTCGACGTCAGCATCGGTCATGATGATGATGTTGTGATAGCGCAGCTTGTCGATGTTGTACTCTTCGCGACCGATACCGCAGCCCAGTGCGGTGATCAGGGTGCCCACTTCCTGGGACGAGATCATCTTGTCGAAACGGGCTTTCTCGACGTTGAGGATCTTGCCCTTCAGCGGCAGGATGGCCTGGGTCTTGCGGTTTCGTCCCTGCTTGGCAGAGCCGCCCGCGGAGTCACCTTCCACGAGGTACAGTTCGGACAGCGCCGGGTCTTTTTCCTGACAGTCAGCGAGCTTGCCTGGCAGGCCGGCGATGTCCAGCGCGCCTTTGCGGCGGGTCATCTCACGGGCCTTGCGCGCCGCTTCACGGGCACGGGCAGCGTCGATCATCTTGCCGACGACCAGTTTGGCTTCGTTCGGGTTTTCCAGCAGGAAGTCCGAGAAGTACTTGCCCATTTCCTGTTCAACCGCGGTCTTCACTTCGGAAGACACCAGCTTGTCTTTGGTCTGGGAACTGAACTTCGGATCCGGCACCTTCACCGAGATGATCGCGGTCAGGCCTTCACGGGCATCGTCACCGGTGGTGGCGACTTTGTGCTTCTTCGCCAGACCTTCCTGCTCGATGTAGTTGTTCAGGTTACGCGTCAGTGCAGAACGGAAGCCCACCAGGTGGGTGCCGCCGTCGCGCTGCGGAATGTTGTTGGTGAAGCACAACAGGTTCTCGTTGAAGCTGTCGTTCCACTGCAGGGCGATTTCCACGCCGATGCCGTCTTCACGCTGGATGTTGAAGTGGAATACCTGGTTGACCGCAGTCTTGTTGGTGTTCAGGTATTCAACGAACGCACGCAGGCCGCCCTCGTACTTGAACAGCTCTTCCTTGCCGCTGCGCTCATCCTTGAGGACGATGCCGACACCGGAGTTGAGGAAGGACAGTTCACGAATGCGCTTGGCCAGGATGTCCCAGCTGAAGTGAATGTTCTTGAAGGTTTCGCTGGAAGCCTTGAAGTGAATCTGGGTACCGGTGGTTTCGCTGTCACCAACGATCGCCATCGGTGCCTGAGGTACGCCGTGGACGTAGGTCTGTTCCCAGATCTTGCCGCTGCGACGAACAGTCAGGACCAGCTCTTCGGACAACGCGTTCACAACCGAAACACCTACACCGTGCAGACCGCCGGATACCTTGTAGGAGTTGTCGTCGAACTTACCGCCGGCGTGGAGGACGGTCATGATGACCTCGGCGGCGGAAACGCCTTCCTCTTTGTGCACGTCTACCGGGATGCCACGGCCGTTGTCTTTAACGGTGATGGACTCATCCGGGTGGATGATGATGCTAATGTCGTCGCAGTGGCCGGCGAGGGCTTCGTCGATCGAGTTGTCGACCACCTCGAACACCATGTGGTGCAGACCGCTGCCATCGTCGGTGTCACCAATGTACATACCGGGACGTTTGCGCACGGCATCCAGGCCTTTCAGCACTTTAATGCTCGATGAGTCGTACGTATTTTCTTCGCTCAATGCCTTCACTCCCGATGGTCGTGGGTCTGGGTGATACGGCCCTGTTCCACGTGGAACAGAGCGACTGGCGTTTCCGTCTGCCAGCCTTCCCTCAATAATTCGTGATCTACACAGGTGATAAAAACCTGGCAGCGTAAGTCTTCCAGCAAGCGGCATAGCGCGCGACGGTGGCTCTCGTCCAGCTCGGACGGCAAGTCATCCACCAGATAAATACACTGGCCGCGTCGGGCCTGGCTCACCAGATGCCCCTGGGCAATCCGCAACGCACAGACCACCAACTTCTGCTGACCCCGGGACAGGATGTCCGCGGCGTTGTGTGCGCCCAATCTAAGACGCAAGTCAGCCCGTTGTGGCCCGGCCTGGGTATGACCCATCTGCTGGTCCCGTTGCACGGATCCGGCAAGTACGGCGCTCAATTCCCGGTCCTTGTCCCAGCCTCGGTAATAGCTGAGCGTCAAACCTTCGAGCTCAACCAGTTCGCTCAAGGTTTGTTCAAAGACTGGTTTCAAGGCTTTGATGTAAGCGCGGCGGTATTCATCGATTTCAGCGCTGGCCTGGCACAGTTCCCTGTCCCAAACCGCTTGCGAAACGGCGTCAAGTGTACCATGCCGCAGCCAGGAGTTTCTCTGGCGCAAGGCCTTCTGCAAACGCTGCCAGGTGGCCATGAACCGCGGCTCGACGTGGAACACACCCCAATCGAGGAACTGCCGGCGAATCTTCGGCGCGCCTTCCAGCAGGCGAAAGCTGTCGGGGTTGATCAACTGCAGCGGCAGGATTTCCGCCAGTTGCGCAGCGCTACGAGCGTTCTGACCGTCGATGCGGATCTGGAACTCGCCCTGACGGTCGCGAGATATCCCCAATGCGCTGTGGCCACCCTCGGCGAGCTCGACCTGACCGAATACGGTGCAAGCGAGTTGCTCGTACTGGATGACCGGCAACAGCCGCGTGCTACGAAACGAACGGGCAAGCCCCAGCAGATGAATGGCTTCCAGAACACTGGTTTTGCCGCTGCCGTTGGCGCCGTAAAGAATGTTGATTCGGGGGGAGGGGGAGAAGGTCACCGGGTGCAAATTGCGCACCGCGGTGACCGAGACGCGACTTAGCGACATCCAGAGTCAGCTGATTACAGACGCATCGGCATGACAACGTAAGCCGAATCGTCATTGTCGGACTCTTGCACCAGCGCACTGCTGTTGGAGTCGGACAGGATCAGACGAACCTGCTCGGTGGTCATCACGCCCAGCACGTCGAGCAGATAGCTGACGTTGAAGCCGATTTCCAGGGAGCCGCCGTTGTATTCCACGCCTACTTCTTCTTCCGCTTCTTCCTGCTCCGGGTTGTTGGCCTGGATCTTCAACTGACCGCTGGCCAGTTGCAGACGGATACCGCGGTATTTCTCGTTGGACAGAATCGCAGTACGGCTGAACGCTTCGCGCAACGCCTGACGATCACCCAGTACCAGCTTGTCGCCGCCCTTCGGCAGAACGCGCTCGTAGTCCGGGAACTTGCCGTCGACCAGCTTGGAGGTGAAGGTGAATTCGCCGGTGGTCGCGCGGATGTGGTGCTGGCCCAGGACGATGCTGACATTGCCATCCGGCTCGGTGAGCAGACGTGCCAGCTCGAGAATACCTTTACGCGGCACGATCACCTGATGGCGCTCCTGCTGACCGATGTCGGCCTGCATCGAGCACATGGCCAGACGGTGACCGTCGGTAGCCACGGCACGGATCACACCGGTCGACACTTCCAGCAACATACCGTTGAGGTAGTAACGCACGTCCTGCTGGGCCATGGCGAAACTGGTGCGTTCGATCAGGCGACGCAGCTTGCTCTGTTCCAGGCTGGTGGTCAGCGAACCCGGGCCTTCTTCCACAGTCGGGAAGTCGTTGGCCGGCAGGGTCGACAGGGTGAAACGGCTACGGCCGGCTTTCACCACCAGCTTCTGCTCGTCGACCTTGATGTCGATCAGCGCATCGTTCGGCAGGCTCTTGCAGATGTCCATCAGCTTGCGCGCCGGCACGGTGATGGAACCTGTTTCAGCCGGCTCCTCGAGTTGCACGCGACCGACCAGCTCGACTTCCAGGTCGGTACCGGTCAGCGACAGTTGCTGGCCATCGACAACCAGCAGCACGTTGGACAGTACCGGCAAGGTCTGTCGGCGCTCGACGACGCCTGCGACCAGTTGCAGGGGTTTCAACAGGGCTTCGCGTTGAATGGTGAAATGCATGGTCTAGTCCCTTGCCTTAATAAGCTGCGCTGGTGTTCATCAAGTGGTCAGTGTACGCAGCAGGTTCTTGTAGTCCTCGCGGATGTCCGCGTCGGATTCCTTAAGTTCGTTGATTTTGCGGCAGGCGTGCAGCACGGTCGTGTGGTCGCGGCCGCCAAACACATCGCCGATTTCCGGCAGGCTGTGGTTGGTCAGTTCCTTGGACAATGCCATGGCCACCTGACGCGGACGAGCGACCGAACGCGAACGGCGCTTGGACAGCAAGTCGGAGATCTTGATCTTGTAGTACTCGGCGACGGTGCGCTGAATGTTATCCACAGAGACCAGTTTGTCCTGCAGCGCCAACAGGTCTTTCAGGGATTCGCGAATCAACTCGATGGTGATGTCGCGGCCCATGAAGTGCGAGTGGGCGATCACGCGTTTCAGCGCGCCTTCCAGCTCACGGACGTTGGAGCGAATGCGCTGGGCAATGAAGAACGCCGCATCGTGTGGCAACTCGACTTTGGCCTGGTCGGCCTTCTTCATCAAGATGGCGACGCGTGTTTCCAGCTCCGGCGGCTCGACGGCAACCGTCAGGCCCCAGCCGAAGCGGGATTTAAGGCGCTCTTCAAGGCCTTCGATTTCTTTCGGGTAGCGGTCACTGGTGAGAATGACCTGCTGGCCACCTTCAAGCAGGGCGTTGAAGGTGTGGAAAAACTCTTCCTGGGAACGTTCCTTGCGGGCGAAGAACTGAATGTCGTCGATCAGCAGGGCGTCCACCGAACGGTAGAAACGCTTGAACTCGTTGATCGCGTTCAGTTGCAGCGCCTTGACCATGTCGGCCACGAAACGCTCGGAATGCAGGTACACGACCTTGGCATTCGGGTTCTTCTTTAATAGATGGTTACCGACCGCGTGCATCAAGTGCGTCTTACCCAGGCCCACGCCACCATAAAGGAAGAGCGGGTTGTAGCCGTGCTTCGGGTTGTCTGCCACCTGCCAGGCCGCCGCACGGGCGAGCTGGTTGGATTTACCTTCGACGAAGTTCTCGAAGGTAAAGGTGCGGTTGAGGTAGCTGGTGTGCTTGAGCGCGCCTTCGACCTGCACGGTGCGCTGTTCAGCGCGCACCGGGGCCTGTTGCGAAGCGGCACCGGCCATCGGATCAAAGCTGTCGCGTGAGGGCTCTTCACTGATTTCTTCGGTTTTCTGCGTCGAGCGCTTGGTCGGAGCTGGCGTCGGAGCTGGTGCTGGTGCACTGGCTGGCGCGGTATTGGCCTGAGCCTGGGACACTTGCGCAGCAGCCAATGGCGCATTCGGTGCCGCACGCGGCGCCGAACTGCGTTTGCTGCCTATTAATAAGGAGAGCGACGGTGCCAGACCGTTGCCATGCTCATCCAGCAGTTCAAGGACGCGCCCCAGGTACTTTTCGTTGACCCAGTCCAGAACAAAACGGTTCGGTGCGTAGACGCGCAACTCGTCGCCTTCGGCTTCGACCTGTAGTGGACGGATCCAGGTGTTGAATTGTTGGGCAGGCAGCTCTTCGCGCAAAAGCTCCAC